>CP106741.1:0-2500 GCA_030323305.1 Paenibacillus sp. CC-CFT747
TCCGCTTGGCAACGTCCTACTCTCCCAAGATCCTGCGATCTAAGTACCATTGGCGCTGGAGGGCTTAACGGTCGTGTTCGAGATGGGAACGCGTGGTTCCCCTCCGCCATCATCACCAAACGTTTTTGCGGTTGATTCTGCTTCCCGCTTTCGCTTCAGCAAAATACGTTACCTTGTAAAAGGCCCGCATGTTCAGGGTTTGCACCCTGAAAACTGGAATCGAAGCTTACGTTTGTTCATCCTTTGCTCCCCTACTTCGTGCTCTCGGGGTCCCCGAAAAGTAATCGGAATCACCTTCGAAGCCTCTGCTTCACTTTTTGGGGCCTAGATTAAGCCCTCGACCGATTAGTATTCGTCCGCTGCATGCCTTACAGCACTTCCACGCCGAACCTATCTACCTCGTCGTCTACAAGGGGTCTTACTAATTGGGAAATCTCATCTTGAGGGGGCTTCACGCTTAGATGCTTTCAGCGCTTATCCCGTCCGTACTTGGCTACCCAGCGGTGCTCCTGGCGGAACAACTGGTACACCAGCGGTACGTCCATCCCGGTCCTCTCGTACTAAGGACAGCTCCTCTCAAATTTCCTGCGCCCGCGACAGATAGGGACCGAACTGTCTCACGACGTTCTGAACCCAGCTCGCGTACCGCTTTAATGGGCGAACAGCCCAACCCTTGGGACCTACTTCAGCCCCAGGATGCGATGAGCCGACATCGAGGTGCCAAACCTCCCCGTCGATGTGGACTCTTGGGGGAGATAAGCCTGTTATCCCCAGGGTAGCTTTTATCCGTTGAGCGATGGCCCTTCCATTCGGTACCACCGGATCACTAAGCCCGACTTTCGTCCCTGCTCGACCTGTACGTCTTGCAGTCAAGCTCCCTTCTGCCTTTGCACTCTGCGAATGATTTCCAACCATTCTGAGGGAACCTTGGGGCGCCTCCGTTACGCTTTAGGAGGCGACCGCCCCAGTCAAACTGCCCGCCTGACACGGTCCCTCTCCCGGATTCACGGGAGGAGGTTAGAACCTAGATACGATCAGGGTGGTATCCCAACGTCGCCTCCTCACAAGCTGGCGCTCATGACTCTCTGGCTCCCACCTATCCTGTACAGATCGTACCCAAGTCCAATATCAAGCTGCAGTAAAGCTCCATGGGGTCTTTCCGTCTTGTCGCGGGTAACCTGCATCTTCACAGGTATTAAAATTTCACCGGATCTCTCGTTGAGACAGCGCCCAAGTCGTTACGCCATTCGTGCGGGTCAGAATTTACCTGACAAGGAATTTCGCTACCTTAGGACCGTTATAGTTACGGCCGCCGTTTACTGGGGCTTCGGTTCACAGCTTCGCTTGCGCTAACCGCTCCCCTTAACCTTCCAGCACCGGGCAGGCGTCAGCCCGTATACTTCGCCTTGCGGCTTCGCACAGACCTGTGTTTTTGCTAAACAGTCGCTTGGGCCTTTTCACTGCGGCCCCCTCGGGCTATTCACCCTACCGAGGCACCCCTTCTCCCGAAGTTACGGGGTCATTTTGCCGAGTTCCTTAACGAGAGTTCTTCCGCGCGCCTTAGAATTCTCTTCTTACCTACCTGTGTCGGTTTGCGGTACGGGCACCTTCACCTGGCTAGAGGCTTTTCTTGGCAGCATGAGTACAAGACCTTCGGTACTGTAATTTTCCCTCCCCGTCACAGCTCAGCCTTACAGTGTGCGGATTTGCCTACACACCAGCCTTGCTGCTTGGACAGACTCTTCCATCCGTCTGCGTCTCTTCCCTTCTGCGTCACCCCATCGCTCGTAGCGGCTTACGGTGGTACAGGAATGTCAACCTGTTGTCCTTCGACTACGCCTTTCGGCCTCGCCTTAGGTCCCGACTTACCCTGAGCGGACGAGCCTTCCTCAGGAACCCTTAGGTTTTCGGCGGACAAGATTCTCACTTGTCTTTTCGTTACTTATACCGGCATTCTCACTTGTGTGCTCTCCAGCGCTCCTTACGGTACACCTTCCACGTACACACAACGCTCCCCTACCCCAAGACATCTTTAGATGTCGTAGCCATAGCTTCGGTGGCGTGTTTAGCCCCGTTACATTTTCGGCGCAGAGTCACTCGACCAGTGAGCTATTACGCACTCTTTCAATGGTGGCTGCTTCTAAGCCAACATCCTGGTTGTCTGGGCAACTCCACATCCTTTCCCACTTAACACACACTTGGGGACCTTAGCTGATGGTCTGGGCTGTTTCCCTCTTGACGATGGATCTTAGCACTCACCGTCTGACTCCCGGGGTCCAAGTTCATGGCATTCGGAGTTTGACTGGACTTGGTAACCCTTGGCGGGCCCCGCACCCAATCAGTGCTCTACCTCCACGACTCAACCCCCGAGGCTAGCCCTAAAGCTATTTCGGGGAGAACCAGCTATTTCCGAGTTCGATTGGAATTTCTCCGCTACCCCCACCTCATCCCCGAATTTTTCAACATTCGTGGGTTCGGGCCTCCAGTGCGTGTTACCGCA
>CP106741.1:5000-1385000 GCA_030323305.1 Paenibacillus sp. CC-CFT747
CATTAAAGGTGTTTGACTTGCTCATGATAAAGCTAACGTTTTGCGGATAAATCCGCTATTGCTTAACTCACTCGTTGTTCAGTTTTCAAAGGGCAATTCCTTGTGCTACATAATCCGACATGTTTTTCGGCCGGAATTAGAATATATCATAATTCGCAGCGATTTGGCAAGCATTACTTTTTACCAATTCGACTGATATTTACGATATTTCCGATCGGTTTTCTCTGTGGAAAAATGACCGGAATAAGAATATACCACGCACTGGGCCAGTTAGCAACAGGAAAATTACGGAGCCGGCAAAAGGGCACCTTAAAACAAATAGACACCGACCACCTTAGCGGCCAATGTCTTTGGATTACTATACAGCGATGTGTATCACTTGAGTACGTAATGAACAATCAAATTCCCCGAATCGAAAGCTCGTGTTTGAACCAAGGAAAGATTAATCGGTTTCCCATGCGGAAACAACGGCTTGCCTTCCCCTGCCACTACCGGCGTGACAATCAAAATAAACTCATCAATTAATTCTTCCTGCACCAGCTGCTGAACAATGGAGCCGCTGCCGAGAATCAGAATATCCGAGCTCGCGCTCTGCTTGGTTTGCCTCACGATTTCCGCCGAATTCCCGTCATAAAACCGGGTGTTCGACCAAGTTGACTCCTTCATCCTTCGGGAGAAGACCACCTTATCCATGTTGGTCAGTTCCACAGCGATCTCTTTTAGATGGGCGGGTGCCTGCGGATTCTGAAGAATAGGTGTCCAAGAGCGTTCAAACCCACGATACGTCGTCCCCCCAAAATTAACGTGCCCAGGGATCCTCCGATTTCATGCGCTGCCTGGTCTACTTGCGGATCATGAAGGAACCAGTCCATCCCAAAATTGGCCTCATTCGGGCTCGCAAAATACCCGTCAATCGAAATCCGGTTGAGCATTTTAAGTTTACGCATATATCCTCCTCCTTAACCTGCAGGGAATAAGGATAGGATACCGGATCCGTCCAAGCACTAATTGGATAAAACCGTCCAATCTACAGGTAGGAGGAGCCCGCCAAATCGCTGTGAAATTCACTGACCTTCATCGTGATGTGCTTGGGACTCACCCAAGAGAAGGACTTCATTTCGCGGATAAAATGAGATTGATCGTAATAATTCAGGGCATAGGCAACGTCCGACAATCTCTCATACTCCCCGGAATGCATCATTCGCAAAGCTTCATTGACCCTTCTTATTCTTATGAACAACTGAGGTGTCATCCCCACCGCGCGGAGAAACCGCTTCTGAAACTGGCGTTCGGAAATGGAAAAAGCAGCTATCAGCTCTTTCACCGAAACGGATGCGATCTCTTCTCGAATATAACCAAGTGTCCGCTCGATAAGCTCATCCTGCTTGCCGTATTGCTGCTTGGTCACCATAAGAAAATGAAGAAGCCGGTTTATTCGCTCTTCATCGGAAGACAGCTTCTCGAGCTGATTTTGGAGGTCCAGCGCCCCAAACCGATCGGGTGGCGAAAGCGCCTGATTGAAGAGGCTGGCATCCCATCCGAACACGGAATAAAGGGCATGAGGCTTGAACACCACTTGAATCGTCGTGTAAGGAGCACCCTGAAACGCATAATGCTTGGTTGTGAGCCTTGTCCATGAAGAAACAATAGAGGGATATCGGAAGTCTGGCCGGACCGAATCGCTATGCTCTCAATGGCGGCTTTGCGGTCGGCGGCAACCTGGAAAACGAGGCCCGGGTACCCGCCCGGACACACCTTAACCTCCAGCGGCTGATAGCCCGAATGGCTCGCCAGGCGGACGCACTCCATATCCTGGATCAATGCTTCAGGAGGGGGCATAACGGTAAACCGAATGGTAGTCATACCGGCGAATAAAAGTCCGAAAGAAATTGATAAAACAATTGCTCCGTGGGAAGCAGCTTGCGGTTGGTCGGACAAATGACCCCTATCGTACGGGTTACCGGGGGATCCACTAATGGAATTTTGACGGTGGAGTGCGGAATGTTGTCCACCAAGGTGACCTCGGGCATTAACGCGACTCCAAGCCCGGCCGAGACCAGCCCTTTCAAGGCATCGATATCGTCCCCTTCGAAAGCAATATGCGGAACGAATCCGATTTCCCCACAAGCCTTTAACACGATTTCCCGAAATATCGTTCCTTCCGGCAGTGTCACGAAGGAATCCTCCTTCATCTCGGACAGCTGAATGCTGGTGCGTTTGGCGAGACGATGATGGATCGGCAGAAGCGCTACCACTTTTTCGGTAAACAGATGTTTGGGAATAATCTTATTTTCTTCTTCGGGTAACGGGGCAATCATGGCCAGGTTAAATTCCCCATTAATCACGCCTTCAATCAAATCATGGTAAAGAGCTTGTCTCATCTGAAACTTGGCTTCCGGGTATTTTTTGCGGAAGGCATAGATAGCGGTTGGTAACACATGGGCGGCCAAACTGATGGGAAACGCAATACGGACGACTCCCTTTTCCGGATCCAAGTATTCTTTTACTTCCTGTTCCGCCTCCTGAATCATGTTCATCACCTGCTCCACCCGCTCCAGGAGAATCTTACCGATCGGGGTTAGCTTTACTTTCCGTCCTCTGCGGTTGAAAAGATCAACACCCAGTTCGCTTTCCAAGTTAGCCAGCTGGCGGCTAACCGAGGATTGGGCCACATGAAGGGCATTGGCCGCTTCCGTCACATGTTCTCTCTTGGCAACCTCCAAAAAGTAGCGCATCTGTCTAATTTCCAAGACACTCCCACCCCTTCATGCGCAAAATGCATCAACTTCATCTTATTTGAATATTGAAGCGATGAATCCCTAACTATTAATATTAACCTACGATAAAAAAAGAGAAATGGCAATTTGCCTTATTCCCAATCAAGGAGTGGTTACATTGAGTTTGGTACAGGAAGTAGAGCAAGCGCATACCCAGCATGCCCAAGAATACGTCAATGCTTTATTCGAAACCGTTGTAAAACGCAATCCGGGCGAAGTGGAATTTCATCAGGCCGTTAAAGAAGTCTTCCTCTCGTTAATTCCTGTTCTCGCTCAAAACCCAGCCTACATCAAGCTTGCCGTTCTGGACCGTTTGGTCGAGCCCGACCGGCTCATTTCCTTCCGGGTTCCTTGGCTGGATGACCAGGGTCAGGTACAAGTAAACCGCGGCTTCCGCGTTCAATTCAGTAATGCCATCGGCCCCTATAAGGGAGGATTAAGATTTCACCCTTCCGTAAACGCCAGTATCGTCAAATTCCTGGGATTTGAACAAATTTTCAAAAACTCGTTAACGGGGCAGGCGATCGGCGGGGGCAAAGGCGGCTCCGATTTTGATCCCAAAGGGAAATCCGATATGGAAATTATGCGCTTCTGCCAAAGCTTTATGACCGAGCTGAGCAAACATATCGGAGCGGATACGGATGTTCCCGCCGGTGATATCGGAGTAGGCGCAAGAGAAATCGGCTATATGTTCGGGCAGTACAAAAAGCTCGTTGGCGCCTATGAGGCAGGAGTTCTGACGGGAAAAGGCATCGGTTACGGGGGTAGCCTTGTCCGAAAAGAGGCCACCGGCTATGGAGCAGTTTACTTTGTGGACCAGATGCTCCGGCATAAGGGATTAAGCTTTGAGGGAAGCACGGTCGTCGTATCGGGGTCGGGGAACGTCTCGATTTATGCTATCGAAAAAGCGATGCAGTTAGGTGCGAAGGTAGTGGCCTGCAGCGATTCCAGCGGCTATCTGTATCACCGGGATGGCATTAATCTATCGACGATCAAACGTTTAAAGGAAGTCGAAAACAAAAGATGCGAGGACTATGTGCTAGAGCATCCCGATGCCCTCTATGTAGAAGGCTGCTCCGGCATCTGGACGATTCCTTGTGATATCGCCTTGCCGTGCGCCACCCAGAACGAAATCGACAAAGCCTCCGCCGAGCTGCTTGTCCGCAATGGAGTAAAAGCCGTTGGCGAAGGGGCCAACATGCCTTCCACTCTGGAAGCGGTAGATGTCTTCTTGGAGAATAAGGTGCTGTTCGCTCCCGCGAAGGCGGCCAATGCAGGCGGGGTTTCCGTTTCCGCATTGGAAATGGCCCAAAATAGCGCAAGGCTGTCTTGGACCATGGAAGAAGTCGATGCTAAGCTTCAACAGATCATGAACAATATTTATAAGGAATGCATGGATGCCTCGGAAGCCTACGGCATTCCGGGGAACCTCGTGATCGGCGCCAACATTGCAGGGTTCGTCAAGGTTGCCGATGCCATGCTCGCCCAAGGCATCTAACCTGCCGCGGAACCGATTAACCTAGCTCTTTGCCTCTTCTCCCGAAAACGGGGGAAGAGGTTTTTTCTTTATGGATATGACTCCGGGGTTCGAAGCATCCCCGCCTCCACATAGAAAAAGACACCAACCTCATGCGGTTGATGTCTTTATGGTGGAGCCTAGGGGGATAACGGAATTCTCATTTAACCTGCTCCCGAGGACCAATCGATGAAGCAGAGCCTGGCGGTATAATTCCGATGCCGGGCTCCTCCGCCCTTTCCCGGCCATGGACCGGGAAGACCGTTGCTTCGTCCGCGCGGAACGACCCCCGGGGTTCGAAGCATCCCCGCCTCCACATAGAAAAAGACACCAACCTCATGCGGTTGATGTCTTTATGGTGGAGCCTAGGGGGATCGAACCCCTGACCTCATCGCTGCCAGCGATGCGCTCTCCCAGCTGAGCTAAGGCCCCGTTCTTATGGCTTTTCTCTTTCGTTTTGTTCCCGTTCGTCCCGGTCACTTGTACTAATATACACTATCTTCACAGGACATGCAAGAGGGATTTTTCTTGTAAAAAACCCCAAACTTGCTATCCATTCTTCGGCCCTTCCTCCTGGTTCTTGACCAGGATCTGGGTAAGCTCCTTCATGAACATGTTGATGTCTTTGAACTGGCGGTAAACGGAAGCAAACCGAACGTACGCTACCTCATCGATGGGATAAAGCTGCTCCATCAGAAGCTCCCCGATCTGCCGGCTCTCGACTTCCGCATGAGCGGTATTGCGGATCTGTTGTTCGACCTCCGAGACCATGGCTTCCATCGCTTCTATCGAGACCGGACGCTTCTCGCACGCCCGGATCAGGCCGCGAAGGATTTTATCGCGGGAGAATTCCTCGCGGCTTCCGTCTTTTTTGATCACCATAAGGGGAGTTTCCTCCACCATCTCGAAGGTGGTAAACCTTCGGGCGCACTTCTCGCATTCCCGCCGGCGGCGGATCGACTTGTTCTCGTTGGCGGACCGAGAATCGAGAACCTTCGTTCCATTGTGGTCACAATAGGGGCATTTCATGGCGGGGGCCTCCTTTCGGCCGGACGACGGGTCAAGCCCGGCGCTTATTCTAATTCCCAAAGCTTACCTGAATACCATTCTATAATCGAGACATAATACAATTACCAACCGACGAGGAGGTGAAAGACATGGGACAAGGACAATCCAGCAACAGCAACGTATTGGTAGTTCCTCAAGCTAACCAAGCTTTGGAACAACTGAAATACGAAGTAGCTCAAGAACTGGGAATTCAAATTCCTCAAGACGGTTACTACGGTAACATGGCTACTCGTGACACTGGTGCGATCGGGGGACACATCACCCGCCGCCTGGTGCAAATCGCTGAACAACAACTGGCTGGTCAATTCGGCGGCAACCGCTAATTATTGACCCCCAAGCAATCTTCTATGTAAGACGGAAAGAGGTATTGGGCCCCTAAGAGCGGCCCGGTGCTTCTTTCCTTATATTTTCGAAGTCGCCCGAATAAAGTTTAACATATTTGTCGTAATAGTACGTAACGGAGCGGACGTATTTGCGCGTTTCCATGAAAGGAATACGGTCCACGGTTGCGTAGGAGCCGTCCCATATCTTCTCCTCCCGCCATTTGGCGACTTTCCCCTGGCCGGCATTGTAGGCCGCCATCACCGCGTAAGGATTGTTACCCAGCTGCTTGTTGAGAAAATTCAAATACTTGCTTCCCACCAGAATGTTAATACCCGGATTTTCCAGGTCGGATAGCTTGTACTGATGGAAGCCTTCCATCTCGAAAATCCATTGTGCCGTATCCGGCATCACTTGCATGATTCCGTAGGCCCCCTTATGAGAAACCACGTCATGACGGTAATTGCTTTCCACCCGGATAATGGCCGCTATGAGAAGAGGATCGACGTTGTTCTGGTCCGCCGCCGCTGTAATCTCGTCCTGGTAACGAATCGGATAGAGCATCCGGCCCATCCAAGCCGATTTGAAGAACAGAAGCAGCAGAATAAACAGAAACAACAGGCCGAAAAACCTTTTTTCCTTATAAAAGTCATCGCAGCCCCTTTTCCTGCCAGAACCGGTCCACCTGCCTCTCGGTATCCTCCTGCGTTCCGCTGTTGTCGATAACATAATCCGCTAACGCTTTTTTGTCTTCGATGGACAGTTGGGCATTCAGCCGTCTGTCCGCTTCCTCCGAACCGAGGCCATCCCGCTTCATCAGCCGTTCTTTCTGCAGCTCCCGCGGAATGTAAACGACCATCACCTCTTGCACCTGCTCCTGCAAGCCCGATTCATAGAGAAGCGGGATGTCCACGACAACAAGGCGCGAAGGATCCTCTTGTTCGTAACGGCTCATGCGGGACCACATTTCCTGACGGATCAGCGGATGAAGAATGCCCTCCAGGTCTTTGCGGGCGGCTTCGTCCTTAAACACTATCTCTCCCAGCTTGCGCCGGTTAAGCGATCCGTCACCATCCAAGACGGCTTGTCCGAAACGTTCCGCCACAAGGGCCAGGCCGGCACTGCCCGGAAGCACGACTTCTCGGGCGATGCGGTCGGCATCGATGAGAACCGCTCCGCGGCGCACAAGCATCTGGGATACCGTGCTTTTGCCGCAGGCGATTCCTCCTGTTAAACCTATATTCATGGGCATATCTCCTAGAATAATTTAAGGATTCCCATCAGCACGAGAATAAACCCGGGCAAAATGGAGAAGCGGTGGAGCCAGGCCTTTCCGGCAAAACGTAGACCCATGCGCAGCCCCGCTGTAATGAACGCCCCGCTCGAAAAGGCGATGACGGCGGCCGTCAGCAAGGGGGAACCCGATCAGGGCCGCACCGATCCCGGCGCCAAAGGCATCCAAAGATAGAGCCAGGCCGAGAAGAGCCGCCTCCGATGGCGAAATGATCCCCGAACGGTCGATATCCGCCATCGATGGCGTCTTTAGAATCTGGATGACGATTCCCCATTGCTTCAGCTCTATGGAAAGCAGCGCCTGACTGGACTTGCCGGTACGGGCAGCCGTTTTCCCCTCCGTCCGGAAGGAAGCTTCTCCTTCCTCACCTTGCTCTTCGGCCTGCGGGTTTGCGGTCTCGGAGGTTCGGGACTGGTACACCGCCCATATTCCGATCCCCACGAGAATAACTCCCCGACACTTCGGGCGAGCCCCGGAGAAAGAAAAGCCGCCATCAGCACTCCGATTTGCATCGAAAGAAGAATCACGAGGCCCGAGAAAAAGAAATGATGGCAACGGATAGCAGTGGAATACGGATCCGGCGCAATCCATACATCGTTCCTACACCAAAGCCGTCCAGGCTAACGGCAAAGGCCAGCAAGAAAAGCGAAACCAGTGCGGGCAAAGGAACCCCTCCTCCCTAGGATAGAAGGCCGAGCGGGCTGCCTCGCGTTCCTCTGCACGCGTAGCAACGGCCTACTCCAGCCTAAACTAACCTATGTTCCGTGGAGGAAAGGGGTGAATGCCCAGGAGGAAACGGCAGCAAGGGACCGGAAACCGGTCAGCGGTTCCGTCCTACAGGTCCGTTCGACGGGGGCCGGAAGGAACCCGGCGCCTGACCCGCTTGGGCTTCTGGCAGCGGGGGCAGAAGTGGGTGCCGCGGCCTCCCAGCACCGTTTTCTCAATCAGGGTGCCGCATTGGGGGCAAGGGATGCCTTTGCGGCCGTAGGCGCTCAGCTGCTGCTGGAACATCCCCATCTCTCCCTGCCCGTTTACGTAGGACTTGATGGAGGAGCCGCCGGCCTCGACCGCTTCCCGAAGGGTATGGACAATGGCCTCATGAAGCCGCTCCATTTCTTTGCGTGTCAGGGATTCGGCCGTCCGCTCGGGATGAATCCCTGCCCGAAACAGAGCCTCGTCCACATAAATGTTGCCAAGACCGGCCACGTACTCCTGGTTCAGAAGGAGCGGCTTGATTTTGGTCGTCCTCCCGGCGATCCGTTCCCGGAAAGCCTTCAACGTAAACGACTCGTCCAAGGGCTCCAACCCCAGCTTATGCAAGGGGGCTGGCTCCATTCCTCCCCTGCCGCAAAAATATGCATCGTTCCGAACTGCCTTACATCACGGTAACGAAGCTCCGTTCCGTCCGTGAAATGAAAGATGACGTGGGTATGCTTCTCAAGAGGCTCGTCCTCTTGGTACACCCCGTATCTTCCTTCCATCCGCAGATGGGAAACGAGCACCAGGTCATCGAGCAGAAACCGGATAAATTTGCCCCGCCGCTCGATCCCGCGGATCGTCTGGCCCTTCAAGGCGCCGCTGAACTGCTCCGGCTCCCGGGGAGCCTGGATAATCCGGTTCAACAGAACGCGGACATCGTCAATTTGTTTGCCGACTACCAGCCGGTTTAATGTTCGGACTACCGTCTCCACCTCAGGAAGCTCCGGCATGTCGGTCACCTCGTTTATCTAGACTTCAATCGGGCCCTCGTTACTTGGCCTCGTACCAGTTGATTCCATGTTCCACGTCCACCTTAAGCGGCACGTCCAGCGGTAGGGCGTTCTCCATAACCTCCGGCACGAGGCGGCTCATCGTTTCGAGTTCCTCCTCGGGCACTTCGAACACCAATTCATCATGAACCTGAAGAAGCATCCGGCTCTTCAGCTTCTCATCAGCCAGCCGTTCCGCCATCTGAACCATAGCAAGCTTGATGATATCCGCCGCGGTTCCTTGAATCGGCGTATTCATGGCCGTGCGCTCGGCAAAGGAACGCAGGTTATAGTTGGAGGCTTTGATTTCCGGCAGGTATCTTCTTCTCTGCAGCAGAGTAGTCACATACCCGTCTTCTCTCGCCTTCTTGATGATATCGTCCATATACCGGCGGACTCCCTGGAACACGGCAAAATACTGCTCGATGAACTTCGCCGCCTCCGCCCGGGTGATGTCCAGGTTCTGGGAGAGGCCGTAGTCGCTGATCCCGTAGACGATACCAAAGTTAACCGCCTTCGCGGACCGGCGCATGTTCTTGTCCACCTCCGCTTCGGACACCCCAAAGACATCCATGGCGGTTTTCGTATGAATATCCATGTTCTCATGAAAAGCTTCCATCAATCTCTCGTCATGAGAGATATGCGCCAGCACCCGAAGCTCAATCTGGGAATAATCCGCCGCCAGAATCCGCCAGCCCGGTTCGGAGGGAACAAAGGCTTTGCGGATTTTGCGACCTTCTTCTAGCCGGATCGGAATGTTCTGCAGGTTCGGGTATTGCGAGCTCAACCGACCCGTAGCCGCAATGGTCTGCTTGTACACCGTATGGATTTTGCCGTCGCTCGGCCGGATTTCCTTCAGCAGCCCTTCGATATAAGTGGACTGAAGCTTGGCCAGCGTCCGGTAATCGAGAATGTGGGAAACGATCTCGTGCTTGGTTCTTAGCCGCTCGAGCACCTCGGCGTCCGTGGAAGGACCGGTCTTGGTCTTCTTGTAAACAGGCAGATTCAAGCGGTCGAATAGGATTTCCCCGAGCTGCTTCGGCGAATTAATGTTGAATTCCCCGCCCGCATGCTCGTAAATGTGCCCGATGAGCTGCGCGATCCGTTCGGAGAGCTCCCGGCCGATGTCCTCAAGCTCCTGCTTGTTGACCTTGATTCCCTGCTTCTCCATGTCGCCCAGGACATTGGAAAGAGGAAGCTCCAGCTCGTGGTACAGCCGGTTCATTCCATTGTCTTCCAGCTCTTTCTCCTGAATGGAAGCAATCTGGTAAATGGCCGCGGCCTTGCGGCATAGATGCTCGCTGACCTGGTCCACCTCGGGAACCTTGAACTTGGCCCCTTTGCCGAACACTTCGGCATCATCCTTCACACCCGAAAGCTTATACTTCGAGGCAAGGGCATTCAGCGTAAGGGTCGATTCCGTCGGATCCAGCAGATAAGTGGCTAGCATAACATCGAAAACGCAGCCCTCGAGCGGAATCCCCTCCCAGGCCAGCGCAACCAGGGCCCGGTGCAGGTCACACATCTTCTTCGGCTTGTCCGGATCGGCCAGCCAGCGGCGGACCGGCTCCGCGGCCTCCGCCTTCAGGACGTCAAGAGGAGCATAATAAGTGGCATCCTCGGTATAGAAAGCCGCTCCCAGGACGACCGCGTTGTGCGGATTATCTCCAATCACTTCCACATGAAGGGACAATACCTGGGGAAGTTTCTCCGCGAAATCCCCCACCGATTCCTCCGTAAGAATGCGGGTGTTGAGCTCTTCCAGCACCGCCGGCTCCTCATCCGTTTCTTCCGCACCGGAGAAGTCCATCTTCTCTAGCAGGGATTTGAACTCCAGCTTGCGGAAAACGGACCCGAGCGCCTGCTTGTCATAGCCGTTATAAGCCTGCTCTTCCCAGGAAATGCTCATCGGCACGTCCCGGAAAATAGTCGCAAGCTCTTTACTCATCCGGGCGTCGTCGGCATGGGCTTGGATCTTCTCGCCCATCTTCCCTTTAATGGAGCCGGCGTTGGCGAGCACCTCTTCTACCGACCCATATTCGTGCAGCAGCTTGAGCGCCGTCTTCTCTCCTACTCCGGGTATTCCCGGTATGTTGTCCGAGCTGTCTCCCATGAGCCCCTTCAGATCGCGGATCTGATCGGGGGTGAGGCCATAGCGTTCTTTAAGCTGAGCCGGATCGTACAGCTCAATCTCGCTGATCCCTTTGCGGGTGATGGCAATCGTCACGCGGTCGGAAGCCAGCTGAAGCATGTCCTTGTCGCCGGTGACCACCAGCACGTCCATCCCCTGTTCGTCCGCCGCCCGCGTCATCGTCCCGATGATATCATCCGCTTCATAGCCCTCGAGCTCAAACTGGGAAATGGTAAAGGCCCGGATAAGGTCCTTGATGAGCGGAAACTGCTCCGAAAGCTCGGGAGGCGTTTTGGCCCGCCCCCTTGTATTCCTTATAGTCGGTATGCCGGAAAGTAATTTTGCCCGCGTCGAAGGCCACAAGAAAATGGGTAGGCTTCTGCTCTTCGATCAGCTTAAGAAGCATGGTGGTAAACCCGAAAACCGCATTGGTGTGAAGCCCGCTCGAATTGCTGAGCAGAGGCAGGGCGTAGAAGGCCCGGTTGGCAATGCTGTTGCCGTCGATGAGAATTAATTTACTCAATGGGATAGCACCTCTATCGTTTGAAATAACTACTGCCATCATAGCATACCGAAACCGCCGGATAAAACCTTCCGGGGCCGCATAAACATGGAAAAAGGCCCTAGGCCTCGGGAATCCGCCGGGAGGGAAGGAACGGATGAAGAATCATTTTTCACCGGAGCTGAAAAAGGTCATTTACTTTGACATGAGCCACACGCTCGTCGATTTGAAGCAGAGCTTCAACCAGGCGTTCAAGGAAACGGTCCGGGAATACACCGGACGCTGGGAGGGACCCGGGGCCGACCCGGAGCGGATGCTGGACGTTTACTGGGAGGAATGGAAAAGACGGAGTCCGGCCGGCCGGGAAACCGCTGCCCGCAAGGGCGCTGCCGTGCGTCAGGCCCGGAAGCCGGTCAGCCCGCCCGGAAGGCGCCGGGCGAAAGGGACGGCCGGGTGGGACCAGTCGTCTTCCGGCCTGCGGCTGGCCTGCCTTGCGGCGGCGCTGCAAGGGCTGCCCGTGCCTCCCGGCGGAGTCTTCCTGAAGGCGGTCGATGCGAAGATCCGCGAGAACGCGGAGCTGCATCCCCGCCTGATGCCGGGCGCCCGGGAGGCGCTGGAGCGGCTCGCGCCGCGGTACCGGCTGGCCGTGATCAGCAACGGCTCCGCCGAGAAGCGGCTCAGCCAGCTGCAGCGGCTCGGGCTCGGCAGGCTGATCCCGCCGGAGCATGTGTTCACGGCCGCCGCGAGCGCCCGCCGGAAGCCAAGCCCCTCATCTTCGCGCATGCGCTGAAGGGGATGGGCATCTCCGGCCCCCAGGCCGTCATGGTCGGTGATTCGTGGGAGAAGGACATCGCCGGAGCGGTGGCGGCCGGCATCGACGCCGTCTGGCTTCATCCCGGCCACGCCAAAAGAGCTCCCTGCGAAAGCTGGGGAGCCGTAAAGTCTATATCATCCGGCGGATGGACCAGCTCGTTCCGATTCTCCTGCCTTAAGGCCGTAAGAAGCTTGGTTCCGCCTCTTCGCCCATAACGATGCCGAAAGGGATGCTCCGTGCGGGGCATCCCTTTCTTGTGACAACCTTATACGTTCAAATCCTTGCGCTTGCCGGTCACGAGGAAGATGACGCCTTCCCCGATGTTCGTCGTATGATCGGCGACCCGCTCCAGATGATTGGCCACCATGATCAGATGCGTGAGCTGACGGTTCACCGCCAGATCGGTTCCCATCAGAGCCGTCACGTCCATGAGCACGGTACTGTAAAGCTTGTCGACTTCGTCGTCCTTCTCCGCGAGCGATGCGGCCCGGTTGATGTCCTTCTCCGTAAAGGAGAGCAGGCTTTCGCGCAGCATGCCCATGGCAAGGTCCGCCATGCGGGGGATGTCGATCAAGGGCTTAACCAGATTCTCGCCGGTCATCCGGATCGTCACCTTCGCGATATCGACCGCATGGTCGGCGATCCGTTCCAGGTCTATGGCAATTTTAAGGGTCATCCCGATAATCCGCAGATCGCTTGCCATCGGCTGCTGCAGGGCGATCAGCCTTAGGCAGCGCTCCTCGATCCGGGACATCAGGTCATCGACCTGATCGTCCTTCTCTACGGTGTCTCTCGCCTTCTGCTCGTCGAGGTTCTTGAGGGAATCCACGGCGCTCTGGATTTGGCGCTCCACCAGCTCCCCCATGACAAGCAGCTGCTGTTGAAGCTCATTCAAGGCTTGATGGTATTTCGGTCTTGTATCCAATGCGTCTCATCCCTTCTGTTATCCGAATCTCCCGGTAATATAGTCTTCCGTCCGCTGGTCGCCGGGCGTCGTAAAGATCTTGTCCGTCTTGTTCGACTCCACCAGGAATCCGTTAAGAAAAAGGAAGTGTGGTCCGATATCCGGGCGGCCTGCTGCATATTGTGGGTCACAATGATAATCGTATAGCGTTCCTTCAGCTTCTGGGTCAGTTCCTCCACTTTCAAGGTGGAGATCGGGTCGAGGGCGGAGGTCGGCTCATCCATGAGCAGTACGTCCGGCTCTACGGCCAGCAGGCGGGCAATGCACAGGCGCTGCTGCTGTCCTCCGGACAGCCCGAGGGCCGACTTGTTGAGACGGTCCTTGACCTCGTCCCAGAGGGCCGCCTGTTCGAGGCTCCTCTCGACAATCTCGTCCAGCACCGCTTTCTTCTTGATGCCGTGAATGCGCGGCCCGTAGGCAATGTTGTCGTAAATGCTCATCGGAAACGGATTGGGGCGCTGGAACACCATCCCCACCCGTTTGCGCAAGGAAGCCACATCGGCGTCGGGCCCATAAATGTCCTGGCCGTCGACGAGGATTTTTCCGTTAATACGAACTCCTTCGATAAGATCGTTCATCCGGTTCAAGGTGCGCAGGAAGGTCGATTTGCCGCATCCCGAGGGCCCGATTAGAGCCGAAATGGAATTCTCGGGAATGTCCAGCTGGATATCGTGAAGGGCTTTGTTATCCCCATAGGATAAATTTAGTTGGTCAACTTGAATTTTATGTTTAACGGCCATTAGGATTTCCCCCGGTTAATCGTTTCTGGATGATTCGGCTCGGAATGGCTATGAGCAAGTTGAAAATCAAGACGATAAGAACAAGCAGGGCCCCGCTCGCCTGGGCGATCTCTTTCGCATCCGGCGCAAGGGAGGTCGAGCCCGAATACCACAGATGGACGGCCAGCGTTTCCCCCATCTCCAGCAGGTTAAAGTCGGGAAAATGCCGCGAAACGGACGTTCCGGCTGTGTAGATCAGAACGGCGGTTTCCCCGAGCGCGCGCCCGGAAACAAGGGTGATTCCGGTAATGAGTCCGGGCAGTGCAGACGGCAGCAGAACCTTGCGGACCGCCTGCCACCGGGTCGAGCCGAGGGCAAGCGACGCTTCCCAGTAAGATTCCGGTACGGTACGGATCGACTCCTCCGTCACCCTCACCAGAACGGGAAGATTGAGCAGGAAAGCGTGGCGGCTCCGCCAAGAATCGAGAACTTCAAGCCCATCCAGTTAACGAACAGAAGGGCTCCGAACAAACCGAAGACGATGGAGGGCACGGAGGACAAAGCCTCTACGGAAATGCGGATCAGTTCCGTGAACTTGTTCCTTTTGGCGTAAACGGCCAGATAAATCCCCGCTCCGATTCCGATCGGAAGAGAGAAAAGCAGCGAGAGAAACAGAATGTAAAAGGAGTTGAACAGCATCGGGCCTACTCCCCCGCCGGCCAGAACCTCGTTCGGTTTGCCGGTCAGAAAGCTCCAGGACAGGTGAGACAGTCCGCTGCCTAGAATACGAATGAGAAACCAGGCCAGAATAACGATTATGGCAATGCCCGCCGCCCAAAAGTACAGAGTGGCCAGCCGGTCCGCCGCTTTGTTGCGTTTCATTTCAGCTCACTCCTTTTGGCGATGATGCGGATCAAGAGGATCAGGCCCAGGGAAATAACCAGCAGAACAAGCGCCATCAAGTAAAGCGCGTTGTTCCACGTCGTGCCGTAGAAGGTATTCGGCATGTCTTTGACGATGGCGGTCGTCAGAACCGTCGTCGAATCCAGCAGCGAGCCGGGAATTTTAGGAGAGTTCCCGATGACCATGAAGACGGCCATTGTCTCCCCAATCGCCCGGCCCATGCCGAGGATAACTCCTGTCAGAATCCCCGGTCTTGCAGCAGGCAGGAGCACCCGCCAGATGGTCTGCCACCGGGTGGCCCCGAGGGCAAGCGAGGCTTCCTCCAGCCGCCCGGGAAGTGAACGGAGTGCATCCTCTGAGATGGACATGATAGTCGGAAGAATCATGACGGCCAGAATAATCGAGGCCGGCAGGATGCCGTAGCCGAGCCCTCCGCCGAACGTTTTACCGAGAAACGGAACGATGACCGTAAGCCCGATCAGGCCGTAGACAACGGATGGGATCCCGACGAACAGATCGGCGGCCGGACGCAAAATTTCCCGCATCCATTTCGGTGCGATCTTGGCCATGAACACCGCCCCCGATAAAGCGAGTGGAACGGACAGTATGACCGCTAGTAACGTCATAAGCAGGGTGCTGTATAAGAACGGAAAGGCACCGTAACGCGGCTGCTCTGAGGAAGGGCTCCAGTCGGTCGACAGGAAGAACTCCGCAAAGGACAGGTCCTTGAACGTTTGGGTTCCCTGGAAGCCTACGAACAGAATAATCGAAAAGATAACGGCGGCCACCAGAATCGCGCTTCCGACAAACACCCAGCGCATCGTATGATCGTAGCGGTGCTGGGCCTTCGTCCATTTGGGCGATTGACCGCCGGCGGCCGGCTTGGCTCTGCCATTTAGGTCTTTAGCTGCAATAGACAAGGCGATAACCTCCAGGAAGTAATGGTGTATGTCCTTAATAATAGGCAGTGTATGTTAGGAGAAAATAAATGAATTGTTAAGGCAGTGTAAATTCCCTGTTGTTATGCGCGCGAAGTCCCATGACGGAACCAACGCAAAAAAGACCGGTTTCCCGGTCTTTTTTGCAACTTAGAAGAAAATGGGTTTAGAACCAAGCTTATTTTTTAACAAGATCGGCCGGCAGGAAGCCCATTTTCTGTACTTCCGGCTTCTCGAAGAATTCCTTGCTCATGATGAAGTCGAGGAAAGCCTTGGTGGCGCCTGTAGCTTCACCCTTCGTGTACATGTGCTCGACCCCGTACAGCGGGTATTTGCCTTCTTTGATGGTATCTTTGGAATAAGCCACGCCATCGATTTTTAGGGCTTTTACTTTATCCGTGATGTAAGGAACATCGACGTAGCCAATGGAGCCGGCTCCTTGGGTAACTGCTTCGGCTACCGTTTTGCTGGAATCCTGCGTTACGCCTTCCTTGGAGAAGTCTTTGCCGTCCAGGATAATCTTCTGAACGAGCTTACGGGAACCGGAGCTGTCCGGACGGTGCACCAGGTTGATCTTGGCGTCCTTGCCGCCTACCTCTTTCCAGTTCGTGATTTTGCCGGAGAAGATGTCGGCCGCTTGCTGCTTCGTGACGGAATCGATCGTAACATCGTTGTTCACGATAAGGGCAAACGGGGCGATGCAGACGATATGGTCTACCAATTTATCTTTGTATTCAGCGGCTGCTTCCACGTCGGAGTTCCCGATGTTGGATACGCCGTCGGCCACGTTCTTAACTCCCGTGCCCGATCCGCCGCCGGTTACTTGAATGTTCGCGCCTTTGTTCTTGGCCATGAAATCTTGAGCGGCCAGCTGAACCAGCGGCTGAAGAGCCGTCGATCCGGAAGCCGTCACCGTACCGGTTACTTCAGGGCCTTGGGAAGGCTGGTTGGATGCGGCAGCCGTCGGTGCCGTCGATGGAGAAGAACCGGCGCCTGCGTTCTCGTCTTTGTTTCCGCAAGCCGAAAGGACCCCCGCTGCTAATACTACGGATGCTGCTAAGCCAAACCACTTTTTCGACATGATTCCATGTCCTCCTATCAATCCTCTATATTTTGTTTACGAGATTTAGGATAACAGCCGATTGTTAAAGCAGAACCCAAGAAACGTTAAGGGAGTGTTAAAACTTTTGACAAAGAGTTCTGTCTGGGTCCAAAGCCCTGGACGACCGGTTAAACCTGTCGGATTTTATCGAATTAACATCCGTATAACAAAACGCTCTCTTTCTTTTAATAGTTGGTTTGTATACTGGCCTCAAAGGAAGATTATGGAGGCGATCGTATGGGAATCATTCGTTCAATTACCCTTAAAGCCCGGCTGGTTGGCAGCTTTGCCGCCATTGTGGCCGTCTTTGTCGGGGCGGCTGTCTTCAACTCCTGCCAACTTAACCGGATGGCGGAGCTGCAGGATGTCCAAACCGCTAAGCTATCGCTCAAGCAGATGGCGATGGAGCTCAAGGTACAGGTTCAGGAGATGAAGGATCTCTCCTCCGGTCTCATGATTTCCCGTCAGGCTATCTACATAGAAAAGTATAGGGACCAGCGGCCCAGCTTTACCGAAACCATCCGCCGAATCGGCGACAGCGCCGAAACGGAAGAACAGATGCTTCGCAGAAGCCTGCTGATTACGGCTTCCGTGGAGTACCTCGAAACCTTCGACCGCGCCGTGAAGGTCATCCAGGACCCCGGTCTCACTCCCGTCGATGTCCAGACCAATATTGAGTCGATGTATAAACAGGCGCAGGAGCAGCGGGACCGTATTTTCGAGCTGGTGGACGGCTTCTATCAGGATTATCTTCGAGACTCCGAAGAAGCGGTCCAGGCCGCCTCCCGAACCATGGAGGAGAGCTCCCGGGTATTAACCGCGTCCTCCGCCGCGGCTGTGGTGTTTACCCTTGCCGTCTCGTTTCTTTTGACCCGTTCCTTCTCCCGTCCGATCCGCGTTCTGCAGGCCGCTGTGGCCCGTCTCGCCGAAGGGGACCTGAGGCAGAGGATCGGTTCGGCGTCCCGGGACGAGCTGGGGCAATTGAGTCAAAGCTTCGACCGGATGACGGAACGGGTTCAGGCCATGCTCGGCCAATCCCGGGAAATCGCCTCCACCCTGGCCGGGCATTCCCGTTCGCTTCATGCCTTTTCCGAGCAGACGTCCGCCGCCAACGCCGATATTCAGCGGGCCATCGAGGAGATTTCCTCAGGCACCGCTCAGCAGGCCGGACAAGCGGAAACCAGCGCCAGTCTAATTGCGGGCTTGGAGGAAGAAATGGAGGGCATCCGTTCTTCGACGGAAGGGATGAGAAACGCCGTCGGCGGGACTTCGGGCCAACTGAGGATGGGCTCTCTGTCCATGCAGGCACTCGGTGAAGCCGCCTCCCATTCGGAAGAACTCCTGGAACAAGCCGTAAGGGACATGAACGAGCTAGCGCTTCATTCGGCTGAAATCGGAACGATCACCAAGACGATAAGCGAGGTTTCCAAACAGACTCATATCCTTGCGTTGAATGCAGCCATTGAGGCGTCTCGTGCGGGCGAGCAGGGCCGGGGCTTCTCGGTGATTGCCGAAGAAGTACGCAAGCTTTCCCTCGAAACCGAGCAGTCCTCCCGCCGGATCGGGGAGATGGTGGAGAGCCTTCAGACCCAAACCCGGAAAACGGATTCCAACCTGGCAGAGGTAAGAGAGGGGCTTTATGCCCAGAACCGCCAAGTAGCCGTCACCCTGGGCTCCTTCGAAGGAATCCGCCTGTCCATGGAAGATGTCGACGGCCGGATGAGGGACATTACGGAAGGCTGCAGGCCGCCCACGCCAAAAATAGCCGGTTGTCCGACTCGGTCCGCTACGTGGCCGCGGTCGCTCAAGAGGCAGCGGCGGGAGCAGAGCAGGTCAGCTCCACCTCGGAGGAGCAGAACCGCTCGCTGAACCGCATGACCGGACAAGCCGATGATATCCGCTACCTCTCCGCCCGGCTGTTCGAGGAGATCAGCCGCTTTCACCTGGAGGAGAAGGAGGAGGGAAACGTTCAAGGAGAATAGACCCTAAAGTTTAAATCGGTTCTTGACGGCTGCCAGTTCCCTTGGTAATATAAATCCAATAAAACCAATTGTTTTTGTCGGAATAAAGTTCCGCTCATGTTGACCGTATCAACGGAGACATCCCTGTTCTAGACGGGGGCGTCTCCGTTTTTGCGTTACCATTAATTTTTGTTTAGGGGGAACTGTCATGAAATCCTTTCGTAACCGCCGGTTGTTGTCGATCACGCTTATCCTGCTATTGTCCTTAGCTGCTGCAGGCTGCGGCCATGCACGCTCCTCCGGCCAAGATTCCTCCGCTTCAGCGGCGGCTTCCACCGACTCCACTTCTTCTAGTGCGGGAACCAAGCCCAAAGAAAAAATCACGGTCCATATCGGGGTTCAGGGCAAGACGGGGATTCTCGTGTACGCCAGGGAGAAAGGCTTCTTCGAGAAGGCCTTCAGCGCCGCAGGGGTCGAGGTCAAATGGAACGAATTCGCAAGCGGTCCTCCCCATTTTGAGGCTCTGGCCTCGGGGAGACTTGATTTCGGTACGGTAGGAGGAACACCGGTCGTTTCCGGCCAAGTGGGCGGGGTGGATTTCAAAGCCATTGCGGTGACGGGAGACGGCAAGAAAGGCAACATGATTGTCATTCCCAAAAATAGCCCCATTAAGGAGCTTAAGGACCTCAAGGGCAAAAAAATCGCCGTTGCCAAGGGCAGCAGCGCTTATAACTTCCTGTACATGGCCATCGACAAAGCCGGCCTGAAGGGAGAGGATATTAAGGTCATTCAGCTTCAGCCGGATGAAGCGAGACCCGCCCTTGACACCGGTGCCGTGGACGCCTGGTCGATCTGGGATCCCTACGCGACCACAGCTGTCTTTCAGACCGGAGCCCGAATCCTCGTTTCAGGAGAAGACCTGAACATCAACGCCCCCGGCTTCCTGATCGCCAGAACGAAGTTTACCGAGGACCATCCGGATCTCACGGTGCTGTTCCTGAAGACATACGAAGAAGCACGCCGCTATTATTTAACCCATCTGGATGAGGTCACCGACGATATCGTAAAGTCCCAGAAGCTGGACCGCGAAATCATCTCCACCGTCCTGAAAAATGCTTCTCCGCTGCTCTCACCGATCACCCCCGAGTTCGCCAAAGCCCATCAGGAGCAGGCCGACTTCCTCTATTCGGCGGGAGCCATCAACAAGAAGCTGGATACGTCTAAGGTGCTGGAGAGCAAGTTCGTAGAGCAGGCCCTTAAGGAGCTGGGGCCGGGCAAGTGATGCTGCCATTAAGCTTCTATGGCGATCGGGGCTACGGACTGACGCTCGATGAGCTTCGGCTGCAGCAGGAGATGAACCGGCTCGAAGCCATCGCTCTGCATCGCTTCCATCAGCATGGAACAGGCGAGGCGCCCCATCTCGGCATTCGGCTGCTTGATGGTCGTCAAGGCGGGCCTTACGATTTCTCCGAAGTCAATCCCGTC
Source organism: Paenibacillus sp. CC-CFT747 (assembly GCA_030323305.1). Lineage (GTDB taxonomy): Bacteria > Bacillota > Bacilli > Paenibacillales > NBRC-103111 > Paenibacillus_AO > Paenibacillus_AO aurantius. The sequence continues at coordinate 25,244 of CP106741.1, forward strand.
AAAACCGATGACGGAAATGTCGTCCGGCACCCGGAAACCGGAAGCGTCCAGCTGGTGGATGACTCCGAAGGCCGTCATGTCGTTGCAGGCAAATACCGCCGTAGGCTTGTCCTCTTCCTCCAGCAGCATGGAGGTTAACGCTTTGCCGTTCTCAAATTCATAAATCCCGTCGTACTTATGATCGCGCGCCGTTTCCTTGACGAGGAGCTCCAGGCCGGCTTCCCGCATGGCTTCAAGATAGCCCGAATGGATGCCGATACGGCTCGGCCGGTCAAGCGGTGCGGTGACGAACGCAATCCGCCTGTGTCCGTTTGCTATTAAATGGCGGGTAGCCAGCAGCCCGCCCTTATGGTAATCAAATTCCACCTGGCTGATGCCGGCGTCATCGATTTTCTGGTCGATGGCAATGATGCGCTGCCCCATGCGGATATAATCCTGGATGGCCTTTTTGTCCTCCGTAATGGACGAAAGGATCAGCCCGCGGATCTGCTTCTCGAACGTCGTTCGGAGATAAGTCTCCTCCAGCACCGGGTCGTGCATCGAATTGCAGAGCAGCACATTATAATTGTTCTTACGGGCCGTCTCCTCTATCCCGAGCAGTACCGAGGAATAAAAGGGATTCGTTATGCTCGGAACGATAACCCCGATTGTCGTGTTGATGTTCGTCTTTAATTGCTTGCCCAAAAGATTCGGGACGTAATGGACTTCCTTGGCCGTCCGCAGGATTTTCTCCCGCAGCTTGGCGCTGACCGGGTACCCGCTGTTGCTGAGCACCCGCGAAACGGTCGCGGAAGAAACCCCGGCCAACCGTGCGATGTCATGGATGGTTGCCGGTTTGGGTGTGGTCATCGTCCTATTCACCGCTTTCTGCTGTATCGATGGCTGCGTTCCTTTCATTTTATCATGAAGGGGCCGTTTCCTCCTATAGCGGCAGGCGGTCCTGCGATCGGCGCATCCGCCTTAGTCCTGCCACATCCCCCAGCACCTTCCGGGCTGATCGGCGAGAAAGACCTGAAGGTTTCCGGTATCGGCAACCGTCACATACCCGTGGCGGCCTTCCGGACCTCCAAAGGTAAGGTTCGTGCAGTCTGTCCCCTCCAGCTGGACCTCCAGCAGCAGCTCGCCCTGCGGGGAAAGCTTCGCGATTACCCCTTTGCCGTAGCGGGTGACGTACAGGTTCCCCGCCATATCGCAGCGCATGCCATCCAGCAGATGATCGTCGAACTCCGCCAGCAGCCGCTTGTTGCTGATCTCCCCGTTTGCGCTCAGGTCATACGCCCATATTTTGCGCTGGACCGTTTCGTTGACGTATAACGTCTTTTCATCGGGACTGACTTCGATTCCGTTCGTTGTCCCCATCCCCACTTCCAGAAGCGTGATGCTTCCATCCGGATCGATACGCCACAAGTTGCCTGTCGAATCCTTCCAGTTGGGATCACTCGCAAAGAGAACCCCGCCTCTCGTAATGGCCAGATCGTTCGGCTGATTCATACGGGGCTCATGGGCAAAGACCGAAAGCTCCTGCGTCCCTTTGTCCACCCTGAAGATATTGTGCTTCGCGTAGTCCGCCAGGAACATGTCTCCCTGCCGGTTGAACCGAATCCCGCTCGCGACGCTGCCCTCGGGCAAATCCAGGAAAACACTTACTTCCCCTGTTGGAGTGGCCTTCCCGATTGTCGACGCCCTGGCGTAATTGACGGCATACACGTTTCCTTCCCTGTCGCACGCCGGACCTTCAATTCCCCTTGTAAAACCGGAAGGAGAAGTAAATGCTGTACTGGAAATCATGGAAGCGCTCCTCCCGTTATGGGGTTTCGGTTGTAAACAGCAGCGTCCCGAATCGCGAAGGGATATGGTAATTGGCCACCCTCGTCGGAGACCAGGCCTGGTAATGCCTCTTCCCTTCCCGATCATCGTCGATCCGGTAAAAGTTCGCCCTCCATGCCGTGCCTTCTTCCGGTACCTGCCCAATATCCGCGAACGGAAGCTTCCAATCGTAAACTATTCGATCTCCGTTGGTTCGGACGCTCGTGACAATCCCCTCGGCATCCCAATCCGTATGAACGGCGATCTTTCCTCCCTCGTTATCAATCCGGGCATCAAAAAGAACATTGTGCGGGCTGAGCTCAAATTCCAGGTAATGGCGGCCGGTCCCTTCCACGTCGATAAAGATCTCCACCACGTCCTGCTCATAAAGAGGATCATCTCGGTTGGTGTACTGGGAAACGACGTAATCGTCCCGGCCATCGAACCGTATGTATAAAGCCTCCGCGTCCCAGCATACCTTCACCTGCGTCTCTTCGATAACCGGCCCTCCCGTCACGACATCCACCAGCTGAACGGCCGGCAGGCGTTCCCAATCCTTCTCTTCCCCGTTTTCATAGAAGCATTTCAACGAATAATCCATCCTTTTCTCCTCCTCGTGAGATTAGTTTACAACAATTCCTCCTTCATATAAATGAATTTATTTCCCATCTATAAAACAGTTCAAAATCGATATTCCCTCCTTTGGTTACCCGTTCAGGAAGAGACAGATGGAGATGGCTTGCTCATTTCATTCCGGAAATCCATCGGACTGAACCCCGTGATATTCTTAAATACTTTGCCGAAATAATTAGGGTTGCAGAAGCCGGTTTTCTCCGCCACCTCCGTAATGGAAAGATCATTATCCATCAACCATTTCTTCGCCATGTTGATTCTCGTCATGTTGATGTAATCGGGGATGGTCATGCCGGTGCTCTTCTTGAAGAGGCGGCTGAAATGATAGGGGCTTTTGTTCACCAGCCGGCCTAACTCCTCTAAATAGATCGATTCAGCGAAGTGCTCTTCAATGTACTCCAGAACGGGGCGAATCGAAGCAAAGGCAAGGAACGATAGGTCATCTCGTCTTGCTGATGAGTAATGCTGCTTATCGAAGTAGCGAACCAAGGCGGTCATGATGCGGTAAATGTGAGATTTGATAGCCATTTCGTAACATACGTTTCTCTTTCTGTTCTCCTCGTAACAAGTCGTGATGGATCCGTTTAATTCCTCCCACAGGGGATGGGTTGGAGTAAACAAGCATAGCCGGTGCCTGATCTTGATGAAGAGGTTGTAAATCTCCTTCGTTTCGAACCCCTCCAGAAAGCTCGTCACGAAGAATTCATCGAAAATTAATCCTATAATTCTTGCGTCATCCGACAGAGGTTTAACCGAATGGATCTGTCCGCTGTTCACATAGAAGATGTCCTCCTCGGCAGCCGCAAAAGTCTGATTGTCCAGCGTGACAAGGACACGGCCTTTCATGACTTTGATGATTTCGAGCTGATCATGCCAGTGTGGACAGACCAGGTACCCGTCTATGATGTCCGACACATCGCTCGTACGAAAGGGAAACCGCTTTCCGACAGCGGGAACGATTCTCTGTTTGAGATCGGGCACACTCCCCCTCCTAACTCCATAAGTAAGTCCATTATACCACCGCACCGCAGAAGGTAAGCATAAGGGGACGGTCTAAAAGCAAAATTTTACCTATATTCCGCAATAACTTATATAGAAAATTTACCCCCGAGGATAGTAGCATGAAGGAGCCGTGAGTGGCGCTGTAAAGCACCGGACTCATGGAATGACCCATTCATAACGCAAGGAGGGTATGGAAGATGGTTCAAGCTAAGAAGGTATGGTGGATAGGCTTGATGCTGGCGTTGGTTTTGCAGGTGGTTGGGGTGCCTCCTCACGTTCTTCAGCCGGCATCTGCTCAATCTAACGAGAACCTGCTGGTAAACCCGGGGTTTGAAAGTGATTGGACAAACTGGTCCAGCTTAGGCGGCGATGATTCGATCGATACCACAACCGCCCACAGCGGGTCCAAAAGCTTGAAGTTTGTCGGCAATATGAACAACTTGAACAACAAAGTCGCCTCCGCTTCTTACATCAATGTAACGGAAGGTCAACCGATTCGGATCCGGCTCTATTCCAAGGACACGCTGACCGCCGGGACAACCACCGTCGGCATCCGGTTCTGGGATGAGAACGGAACGACGATCTCCTATGATTTCTTTCCGCTTCCATCCTCCAGCAATTGGATCAATCAGGAACAAACCATTATCACCCCCAAAAACACCTCGAAGCTCAATCCCGTGAAGTATTCCATGAGGGCTACCCTTTATATCCAGATTCAGGAGAGCGCCGCCGGAAGCGTCTGGATCGATGATGTCTCCCTAACCACCGACAATCTCCAAAGCGATCCCGGCTTTGAGCTGAACAATTCCAGCTGGGCGGGCAATCTGACCTACAGCACCACGGCAGCGAATGTTCGGACGGGGAACGCCTCCGCCCAGATCATCGGGAATGCCGGCAGCTTCAACGAATTCCACTCCGCTTCCTTTATCCCCATCGATGAGAATCAATATGTAACCTTGATGGCCAATGCGAAGAGTACGCTGGCGTATAACGAAACTTTGAAAATCGGGTTCGCCTTCTACGATGCCTCGCAAAACCTGCTGTCCTACTCTTGGTCGGACCGTGTGGTAAACAGCGGCTCGTGGGCCCCGACCACTTACTCCGCCCAGTCTCCTGCCGGAACCCAGTATGTCAAAGCTTATTTCTGGATCAGCCAGAATGCGGCCGGGACCGCTTGGATCGATGATGTCGTCCTGTACTCGCAAAATATTTTGCTGAACCCCGGCTTCGAAGACGGCTATGCCTCTTGGAATCAACGCGCCACTTCCCTTGATCCCGCTGCTGCTCATAGAGGAACCAAGGCGGTCAAATTTACCGGCGATCCGGCTAATGCCTTTAACGTTATGGAGTATGTGAACCTGCTGCCTGCCGCTCCCGGTGACAATTTCATGCTGAAATCCTATGTCAAAAGCAATCTGACCGCCGGCAGCTTCCAGATCGGCCTGCGGTTCGTTAAAGCAGACCGGTTAACCTCAAACGGATATACCTGGTCTACGGCTGTCTTGTCCACAAACTGGGTGGAGAATAACGATGTTTTTGTAGTACCGGAGGGAACCTATTACGTACAGCCCTATTTGATGTTGAGCCAGGATGCCGTCGGGAACGTGTGGGTGGACGATACGCTACTTAGCCAAGTCCCCCAATCCCTTAAGCTGACCCTGCCGGAAAAACATGTGTGGAGCACGGATTCCAAGGTCATGACCAACTTCGAGATTAATCTGTCCAAAGGAAGCCTGTCGGACTATAAAGTAAAGCTGGAACGGTACACCTTCGGAAGCTCGACACCGGTTACCAGCAAAGAATATTTAACCCTGTCGCCAAGCTTTGCGGATTATTTCGACGTCTCCACTCTTCCTACAGGCTATTCCATCTACAAAGCCCATCTTATCAAAAAAGCGACTCCTCCGTCCTTCAAACGGTGGTTCAGGAAGTCTTGAAGGCGGACAAATTCGCCTATCCCGCTCTGCCGGACACGGCCGCTTCCGGAGTGGATGCGAATAAAGCCTTTACCTTGAACGGCGCGACCTTTAATCCGCGTTACATGTATCATGTGGATCCTTATGATTACGCCTCTCTTAAGGAGCGCGGCTTCAATGCCGTTCAGGCCCGCGGCTCCAATCTGGATGCGCTGCAGTATGCCGGTCTTAAGGGAATGGTGATGCTGTATCGTTCCTCCCAAGTGGACCTTTCCTATATACAGGAGCAAGTAACCAAATATAAGGACCATCCTGCTGTCTATGCCTGGCTGCTCAACGATGAACCGGATCTTACCAATATGAGCGCAACCCCGATCACAGAGGCCTACAATGCGATCAAGGCCATCGATCCGAATCATCCCGTTTTCTTGAACACGGCTTATAAGAAGTCGCTGGTGAACGGCACTTATCTGTCCGGCCTCGATGTGACGAGTCATGATCCGTACCCTTTCGGGGAAGCGATAAAGTGACGGATGTGAGCGAAGTCGTGGACGATCAAGCCGCCACGAATAAACCGATTGCTACTGTGCTGCAGGCTTTCGGAAACTACGGCACCTGGACGATTCCGACGGCCGAGCAAGTACGAGCCATGACTTACCTCGCCGTGAACCATGGAACGAAGGCCATCGGTACGTACGTTAATGACGATTATCCCGCCGGCTTCCTGCTTAAACGGGACGCTCCCCAGATTTGGGCCCAGTACAAAATCCTGAACCAAGAGCTGGAAACGTTGAAGTCCGTTATCGCTGCGGCACCGGTTGCCCAGACGATTACTTCTTCCTCTTCTGCTCTTGATATCAAGGTCCGGGAATTCAGCGGAACCCGTTATCTGTTCGCCGTTAACACCACGCGGGATAACCTTACTTCCACCTTCAGCGGGTCGGGATTAACCGGCAAAACATCCGCCGAAGCCATATACGAATCCAGAACGAAACCGGTAAGCGGGGAAGCTTCAGCGATACCTTCTCCCCTTACATGGTTCACATTTACAAGCTGACCCCATAAAGCAACCATCTGCCGGATCATCTGGATCTGGCGAGTCTAACTAAAGAAGGGATTATTTATCTTATGACGGAAACTGCGATTCAAAAGAAACTAGGAATTGGAATACTGGGAACGGGAAGCCGCGGGGTCTATTTTGCCGGCGAATACTTCAGCAAGCACCCGGACTGCGTGTTAACCGGTCTATGCGACGTACGCCCGGAAAGCCTGGAATTTGCCAAGAGCGAGCTGGGGGATCTTCCGGCTACGACCTCGATCGATGACTTTCTGCAATTGCCCCATCTGGATGCCGTGGTGATCTGCAGCAATGACCACGCCCATGCCGATAATGCCGTTGCTGCTCTTGAGGCCGGCAAGCATGTCTATCTCGAAAAGCCTATGGCCCAGACGATCGAGGATTGTGACCGGATCATCGAAGCCGCCGCCCGATCGGGCCGTGTTTTTATGGTGGGCCTGGAGCTGCGGTACTGTTCCCTGATGATCGATATGAAGCGCATCATCTCCTCGGGGAGATCGGAGAGATTAAGCTCGGCACGGTAACCGACAACGTTTCGGTGGGGGGCCACTATTATTACCATGGGGCTAGACGGCGCAAGGATTACGTGAAAAGCCTCATCCTGGAGAAAGGGACGCATTCCCTTGACCTGGCGAATTGGCTGGTCGATGCGACGCCGGTGAAGGTATACTGCAGCGGCGGTCTGGATGTATTCGGCGGCAGCGCCCCGAACGATAAACGCTGCCGCGACTGCTCGGATGCCGGCACATGCCCTTATTATCTGGATACCGTGAGCGGTTACAAGATGGACTACGGCGATGTCAAGTTAAGCCATGACCTGTGTGTATACGCGGAGGAATGCGATGTTCCCGACAATGCCTTCGTGCTTATCGACTATGATAACGGAGCCCGTATTTCGTATATGGAGTGTCATTTTACGCCGGAATACACACGGGAATTTATGTTTGTCGGTACCAAAGGGAAAATTTGGGGCTTCTACAACAACGAGCAGGATTTCAAGATCCGAGTATTGAAGCGGTTTACAGAGGAAGAGCAGGTCTACTATCCCGAGAAACGGGAGGGCGGACACGGTGGCGGAGATACGGGAATTGTGAACGAATTCGTCCGCCTGGTGCAGAAAGGGGAGCCCGTCTTCCAAGGGATTAAAGGGGCCCGTGACAGTGCGGCCATTGCCATTGCGGCCAGCGAGTCGTCCGAAACCGGAATGCCTGTGTGGATCCGCCCCAATGAGAAGGCGGCCGAGATGAATGTATGAAGCGTTAATATCAGGAGGGCTTATGAACCCGCTCGAACCATCTAAATGGATATGGAATGAAGGCAGCCGGGATGAGGTCAATCAGTATGTAGAGTTCCGGCAGGAATTTCATCTTCCGGAAGCTCCGGCTTCCGCAAGGCTGTACCTGTCCGTTGATTCGGAGTATGCCGTTTGGATCAATGGAACCTTCGCCGACACCGGGCAGTATGATGATTTCCCGCAGAACAAAGCTTACGACGAGTTACCCGTCGGACCTTGGCTCCGCGAAGGGAAAAACGTTCTGTGCATCCTGGCCTATTACCAGGGACAGAACAGCTTTCAATATATCAAAGGCAGCCCCGGGCTTATCTACTCACTGGAAACCGACTCTCTTACGGTTAGGAGCGGCCCCGATACGTCCTTCCGTCCATCCCCGGCCTATAGGAGCGGTCCTGTCCCGGTCAGCACCAATCAGCTCGGATTCACGTTCGAATACGACGGCGGACGAGACGATGGCTGGCTGACGGAAGCCTATCAAATGGGCGAAGACTGGAAGCGGTTTGGGGATGGCCGGGAAGCCGGAACGAGCCCCCGGCTGTACAAGCGGCCGGTTCCGAAGCTTGTCATTCAGGATCGGTGTGAGGCGAAGCTGCTCAGCCAAGGCTTGTTCCTTCGGCAGGCGGAACCGAACACCTCCGTAGCCGAGCTCATGCAGCACGATTATCTATCTTACCGCTTACCGGAATCTCTTATGGAAACGGCCGGGGATTTCTCTCTCCTTCCCCAGCCGGTCTTTCCCTCCGGCCATCGGTCTTTCGCGAGAACGGTGGGGTATACCTTCTATTGGATCTGGGCCGTGAGGAATGCGGGCTGTTGGACTTGGAGCTGGAGGCGGATGCGGGCGTCCTTGTGGACATTGCCTACGGCGAACATCTGGAGGATTTGCGGGTACGCGCGGAAGTGCGGGGCAAGCATTTTGCCACCCGGTACCAATGCGGGGAAGGGCGCCAAACGTTTACCCATTACCTCAAAAGGTGGGCGGGCCGCTACCTGCAGGTGCACATCAGCGGGGGACGGAACGGTTCGTCCTCTATTATGCCGGCATGAGAGCAGTGGAATATCCCGTCCAAGCCAAGGGGAATTCCACTGTCCGGACCGTCTTCATCAGCAGATCGAGAAGGTGGCCGTTCGTACCCTGCATCTGTGTATGCATGAGCATTATGAAGATACCCCATGGAGGGAACAGGCCCTCTATGCCATGGATGCCCGGAACCAGGCCCTATGCGGATATTACAGCTTCGGGGAGTATGAGCTTCCCGGAGCCTCCTTCCAGCTTCTGGAGGAGGGGCTGAAGGAAGACGGGTTTCTGGAAATTTGCGCTCCGGCCGAGAATGTCATCACCATTCCTTCGTTCAGTTTTCTGTGGGTGGTGGAGCTCGAGGAGCACCTCCTCTACAGCGGTAGATTCGAACTGGCCGAAGCCCATTTGCCTGCGGTACAGCGCATGATGGATACACACATCGGCCGGCTGCGGGACGGCTTGTTAGCCAATCCCGCCGGTTCCCGCTTTTGGAATTTCTATGACTGGGCTTCGGGGATGGACAACTGGGGTGCCATTCTTCCTCCCGGGGCATCAACGGATCGGATAGACTACGACGCTCCGCTCAACTTGTTCTTCGTGATGGCTCTAGATGCTGCGGCGAGCCTCCTGAAACTATGCGGCAGACCCGAAGCCTCTGAGCACTACTCCTCCATCTCCGCCAAGGTTAAGGCGGCGATTCAGGATCGGTTCTGGGATCCGGCCGAATCCGCTTACCGGACCTATCGGCGGGAAAACGGCGTCGATCATTATGCGGAATTGACGCAGGCGTTGGCCTTGTGCACGAAAGTCTGCCCGGAACCGCTGGCAGGCGGACTGAGGGAACGGCTGGCTACGCAGGATAACGGATGGGTTCCGGTCACGCTCAGCTATTCTCTATTCAAGTTCAAGGCTTTGCTGGAGGATCCCGAGCGGTACGGTCCGCTGGTCTTCCATTCCATTGCGGATGATTGGGGCGGGATGCTGTATAAAGGAGCGACCAGCTTCTGGGAAACGAAAGAAGGCGCCGATGCTTTTGACCGGGCGGGAAGCCTGTGCCATGGCTGGTCGGCGATTCCCGTTTATTTTTATTACGCCTACCTATTGGGAATTACCCCGGTAGAGCCCGGGTTCAAAGTGTTTCGCTTTGAACCGGTTCGTTCGGTTTGTCATCAAGCCTCCGGCGTCGTCCCGACCCCTTATGGACCGATCAGCGTGAAGTGGGAGGCGACTCCCCAAGGGCTTCATAGCGACATGACTTGGCCGGAAGGGATCGCTCCTCAAGGAAAGCAGTAGAAGTCGATGAAGTTTGCCCTAATCAATATAGTAAAAAGCCCTGCAGACCGGACCCTTAAGTCCGCCCGCAGGGCTCTTTTGCTGCTATTGATACCCTTCCCTTACCGTCCGTTTTCAGCACGAATCCATGCCTTTAAGAATGGCATCCGCCAGCACGCGGTCGAAGCTTCCCCACCCGGGATCGACATTGCCGTATGGATGGTTCAGCATATTCCCTTTGAGCTCCGTAAGAAAATACCGGCCGTATAGGTGCAGCTGGAAGAAGTAAGAGTATCCTCCGACAAAAGCGATCTGGGTTTCCTGTGCAATCCGCTTCATCTGTTCATGAACCCGGCAGGTTTCCCGGCGGCTGCCGCTTTCGGAGAAAATCGGGTTTCGGCCGTTGTTGGTCAGCAGCAAGCAGCAGGCTCCTGCCCTTCGGCAGTCTTCGATGATGGCACGCAAGCTCCGTTCGCTGGCCTCCGCCTCGCCTGAATACCCGTCATTGATAAAGTATTCGATGATGACCAGATCCGGCTTCAGGTTCAGCACCTCATCCTGCAGCCTGGCGATTCCCCTCATACTGGATTCTCCCGACACCGCAACATTGGAGGTATAGAGAGTGCATGCCGGAAATCGGGTTCTTAAAGCATTAGCGACTTCGTAAGGCCAGCGGCCGGAACGGGTCGTGCTTTCCCCATAAAAAGCTATCCGAACCGGCTGGCCGTTTCGCATGCGTTCCATGACCGGTTCGAGGTGGCCGAACCTTTCCCGTTCTACAAAATGTAGAGGATCCCGGGGGCTTGTTCTCCTATCCATGAGCATGTGCGGCTTGGCCGAAATCTTGTAGCATGCCCCTCTATCGGGGAGATCCCCGAGGGAAGCGAACGAAATAGCCAGCCCCCAGTCAACTCCTTTACCATAGGCCGACGGCACCTTCAAGGGGATAGGATCCTCCAAGCCGGCCAGAACCGGTTCGGACCACCGCATGCTCGTTCCTTCCAGCTGTACGCCCGTACCGTAGTCCTCTCCGGACATCGCCATACGAACGGAAAAGGTATGATCCTCGGAAGATACGTCCAGAATCTCCACGTAATAGTCACGCGGCGTCATATCCTCAAACCGGCCCGATAGCTCCGGAAGCTTCCGGCTTTGGCTTCCTGCCGCATAAAGCTCTACGCTTACTTGTCCTTCATGGATCTCGCTCTGGCCCCAGCCCAGAAACACGTTGGCGAGAGGAACCCCTCCGCAACAACCGGAGGATCCGGCAGCAGCAGCTCCCTGGATTCATAGGGCTCCGTCATTCCCTCGATGACTTGGATCCCTCCATTCTCGAGGATAACAATGGTGTCATACCGGCACAGCCACACCTGGTAATCAAGCGAGAGCCGCTGTCCATCCAGGAGGCTTCCCTCCGGGTGTCTTTTGATCGTTCCCATGTACCAATCCACTACATAGTCTACATTCTCCCGGTAGCATGGTTGACGGTTGTCTTCTCCGTATACCCGAAGCGAACCCGGAACTATCCGCTGGTACGGCTCCCCTCCGCTCCCCGGATGCCCTCCCCGTTCCAGCCGCCCGGTACGGTACGGGCTTCCCCATGGAGGGTATATCGCTGGTTTGTTAGGGTCCGGGATCCGGGAGGCGTCAGCTCCACTTCAACCGCTTCCTGCAGGGTTATGCGGATCCCATTCGCGAACATGACTTCTCCCGGCTCAATCCGGAGCCCGTAAGGGGATTGGGAGGAAGTGGTTACTTTCAACCCGGTAATCTTTCGGTCCGTAAACCATTCAATCCGCATTTGCCCGACTCCATTCCCTGACATTGTCCATCACCCCTTCAAACCGGTCGAAGCGATTCCTTCGACGAATTGTTTCTGGGCGAACAAGAACACAACGACAACCGGCAGGGTGACAATGACGGCGGCCGCCATCAGGATCTGCTGCTCCAGGCCGACATCGCTTCTCAGGAAGAGGAGTCCAAGCGGAAGGGTAAACATTTCCTTATCATGCAGGTACAAGAGCGGCCCGATCGTATTGCTCCACGCCCCCATGAACGTAAAAACGGCTAGCGCGGACAGCACGGCACGCGAAAGCGGGAAATAAATCCGCCAAAGCGCAGTCCAGGGTCCGCACCCGTCTATCTTGGAAGCTTCATAAAGCTCCTTCGTCGTGCTCTTATAGAATTGATGAAGCAGAAAGATGCCGAAGGAGCCGCCCAAAAAGCTGGGAACGATGAGAGGGTAATACGTATCCAAGGCACCGAACGATTTCCAGATGAAATAACTCGGAATCATGGTGATCTGAAAGGGCAGCATGAGGGTGGCGAGCATCCCCAGATACAGAACCTTCTTCAGCCGGAAGGTAAACATCGCCATCCCGAAGGCCACCATCGAACAGGAAAGCAGGGTGCCGATCACATCGGCGATCACGATAACAAAGCTGTTGAACGTGTATCGCGCAAAATCAACCTTCACCCATACATCCGCATAGTTGCTCCAGACGACCGGGCTCGGAACCCATTGCGGCGGCAGCTTCGATACGTTCATGCCCGCTTTCAAGGAGGTCGAGAGCATCCAGTAAAACGGGATCAGCGTAACGATCCCCCCGCGAGCAGCAGGAGATGAATGACCGCATTCTTCATGGAGTAACGGTTACTCATAATGAACCCACCTCTTCTCAAAGCGCTTCTGTATCAGGGTAACCGCTAGAATCACAAGAAACAGAGCCCAGGACATGGCAGACGCATAGCCCATTTTGGTGGTCAGAAAAGCATCCTTGTAAATCAAAATGTTCGGGGTGACTTTGGAATCGGGAACCACGTTCGGGGAATCGAACATCACCAGAAAAACATCAAAGGCTTGAAAGGCCGAAATCGTCGATAACACCAGAACCAGGAAAATCATCGGCGACACAAGGGGAATACAATCCTCCAGAACACCGACCACCGGTTCGCCCCTTCCATGGAAGCCGCTTCATAAAGATCCTTCGGCACCCCTGAATGGCCGCCAAGAGGATGACCATCGAGGAGCCGACACCCTTCCATACGTTCACTAGAGCGACACTCGTGATGGGAAGCCACCATTGCTTGCTGTCCAGCCAATCGACAGGGGAAAGGGATACGGAGGTAAGCAGGTAGTTGACCAACCCGTAGGTCTTGTTCAGCAGCCATCCCCACATGGTGCCGCCGGCCAGCCAAGGAGTGACCACAGGCAGGAAGTACAGCATACGGTAGAAGGATTTGCCCCGGATCGACTGGTTCAGGAAATATGCCAGCACAAGCGCCAAGATCGTCTGCAGCGGGACGAAAATGGCGGCAAACAGCAGGATGTTTCTTAAGGATAACCAGAAGGCGGCGTCCTGAAGCAACTGGCTCCAGTTCCGGCCTCCAATCCATTCCGGCGCATTAAACATATCCCACCGGGTAAAGGTTAAATAAAAGGAAAAGAAGAACGGGAAAGCGAAAAAAACCAACAAATTCAAACTGAAGGGCAAGGTCAATAGATAGCCCCAGCGAGCTTCATTTCGCAAGCTGCTTCCTCCTCTGGAACAAAAGGATAGATGGCGAGGTCCGAAAGCCCCTACGCCATCTCTTCCCTGCCTTATTTGTTTTGATCCAGCACCTTCTGGACTTTATCTTGAATCTGCTTCAATCCCTCTTCCGGGGCCAGCTTCTGACCGATAATATCCGTAAAGATCGGCTGAGCGGCCAAGCGCCATTCCTGCCAAGACGGGTTCTCGTCCGTGGTTACGCCCGCCTGTGCGATCCCCTCGCTGAACGCCTTCTTATTCTTAGGATTGGCATTGGTATCCAGCTTGGTAATCGCATTCTTCTGGACCGGAATGGACGCACCGCTCTTGGCCAGCACGGTCTGGGCTTCCTCGCTCAAGTAGTATTTAAGGAATTCCCACGCCGCGTCTTTGGAGTCTTGCTTGGCCTTGGAGAAGATCACCCAGCTGTTCGTTACGATCGGCACGATCCGTTTGCCATCCGCTCCTTTTGGCATCATAACCGTATCGTAATCCAGGGAGGCAAACTCTTTGTTGATAAGCGCCTGGTTGCTGTACTGCATGAAGTACATGGCCACCTTGTTGGAAGCAAACGCCTTCCACTCCCTCCCGCCACCTTGAGGAAGTCAGCGTCCGGACTGATGCCGGTTTTCACCAGATCCGCCCATGCCTTGATGCCGGCAATCGTCTTGGGGTCGGTAAACATCGCCTTCGTTTTGGCTTCATCCAGCACTTGGCCGCCTTGCGACCGTGCCCACGGGTACCAGCCTTGGGTAATGGCCGCGGAAGCGGCAAAACCATACTGATCCGGCTTGCCGTCACCATTCGTGTCCTTCGTCAGTTTCTTGGCCGTGTCGATCATGTCCTGGTAGGTCCAGTTGTCGGTAGGGAGCGGAACACCCGCATCCGTAAACATTTTCTTGTTATAAGCCAGCGCTACTGGATTGATCCCATGGGGGATGCCGTACACCTTGCCGTTGGAAGCTTTGGCCGCGTACAAGCCGGATATGTAGTCCGCATCTTTAATATCCTTCTTGATGTAGGGGGTCAAATCCTCCGCCACGCCCCGGCTTCCGTAACCTAGAATGACAGCGTTTTCTTGAAACCATACATCAGGAGCCGTGCCGCCGGCGATTTCCGTTGTAATTTTGGTAGTGAAATCACCCCACGGCGCTTCTACAATCTCGGTCTTGATGTTCGGGAACTTAGCGATAAATCCATCAATGATCTCTTTCTTGGTTACATCATACGAACCCGGGAGTCCGATCTTCAGCTTCATTTCTTTCGGGGCTTTCGAAGCCTGCGGGGTGCCGGAAGCCGCCGGATTCGTCGGGGATTCCCCTGTTTTGCCTGTACTGCAAGCCGTTAAGGAAACAACCAATAACGATGCTGCTGCCGTCATCAAGCTCTTTTTCATATTCTTTCCCTCCTGTTTGGTAAGTTGCGACCCAACCTCAGAAATCGATTTCTTCTTTCTTCTTCATAGTATAAGGCTGGTATTTTTTAGTCAACAACTTTTTCACAAAAATAAAATTATTTCACAAACAGGAAGTAATTCTCTTGACGAAGGGCGAAAATGCGTGCTAAGTTTTGGGTGGGATTTCCTTTTTAAGAGAAAAGAAATCGATTACTATGAAAGGAGGATGCCCTGCTTCTTAACCAGCTGATCCGTACTCCGTTAAAAGGCATAAGATTTAGATTCAAAAAAGCATCTATAGGAAGAGAGGAGTTTGACAATGGCACTCAGATTCAGAACCTTAACAGGTGCGTTCCTGATCGCTTGTATGCTCGTACAGCTGCTCATCGTTGGAGTGAAGCCGGCTGATGCCGCAGCAGCGGTCAATCTGATCGGAAATCCCGGGTTCGAAGCGACAGAGAACGGCATTCCCTCGGAATGGCAAGCCATGGGAGACCAATGGAACGGCGACATCCACGCCACAACCGCTGCGGCCATGACCGGTTCCTACGGTCTCTCGATTCACACCGACACCTCTAACAACCCTTGGGTAGCCATTCCGGTACCGGTAGAAGCCGGCGTTACTTATGAGATCAGCTCCTGGTATAAAACAACGGCGGTGATCGGTAGTGTCGGCTATAAGCTGGAATATTTCAAAGGCATCGACAAAACCGCTGCCAATTGGGTAACCGGATTTAGTCCGACAACGGCCGCGGGGCTTAATGACGGCCAATGGCATGAGCTGAAATACGAGACGGTCGCGCCTCCCGAATCGACCTATTTGTATGTGTATTTACGTCTATACGGCAAAGGTACGGTCTATTTCGATGACGTCAAGATGGTTAAGAAGAAGGGCAAGCCTCAGCTGGCCGTTGAAACCGATCAGGTTTATTATTACCCTGATATGCGGGAAGGCCGGGTATCGGTGGAGATTACCCCGGAGGACGGCATACTGGCCGGCAAATCGGCGGACATTCGTCTTGTCAAAAAGTCGGACGGCACTCCGTTGTTTACCCAAATCGGTCTCCCGGCGGCGGCTAATGTAAGCGCTGACTTTGATCCAACCCGGATGGAGTTCGAGGAGCCTTATCAAGTAATCGTCGATTTAAAGGATAACACTCAGCAAGTGCTGGAGAGCGTGGAGAAGACGATTTACCGGTGGAATCGCCCGGGCATGCTGCCCGAGAACGGCCCCCTTCAGGTTGACGGCAAGCCGTTCTTTCCCGTCGTCGCCTATCATGCTTATGCGCAGGATTATGCGTCCCTGAAGGAAATCGGCGTCAATACGGTTCAGGGGGCCAATACGAACAGCATAGCCACCATGAAGACCTTACTGGATACGGCCCAAGCGGGCGGCATGAAGATGCTGATGACGCTGTATTACAACATGAAGGTAAAGGAGAATTTCGAATTAACCCGCCAGATGGTAACGACCTTCAAGAATCATCCTGCCCTTCTCGGATATATGATCATGGACGAGCCGACGACTAACGGAATTCCCCAGTCGGAATTGCTGGAGGCGTACCGGTTGATTCGTTCCATCGATCCGGAGCATCCCACGTATATGGTAGAAGCCGACCAAGCCGCCTACCGCTCAACCGGCCAGGCGACGGACTTGCTCGTCACGGACGTGTATCCCTTCTATAAAAACAGCACGCTGCCGATCTCAGCCGTTGGAGACAGTGTCCGTGGCGCCATTGCTGCCGTTGATGACAAGAAACCGGTATGGACGGTGCTGCAAACGTTCCAGATGCCCAACACGAACTGGAACGTCCTCCCCACCATCGATCAGGTGCGCAATATGGCCTACCAGTCTTTCTTGGCCGGCAGCAAAGGGCTCGGCTTCTATTCGGTTAACGATCCGGGCTGGAAGCTGCAGGAGTCCGCGTTGTGGCCGGGTATGGTTGCCTTCAAGGACGAGATAAGCTTGATGGGCGATTTGCTGGTTAACGGACACCAAGTATCCCAGAGCATAGATGGCCCGGTCCAATGGGGCATCTGGCAAAAAGGAACCGACCGGTATGCCGTGGCGGTCAACGTCTCCAAGGAGCCCCAGACCGCAACCCTGCCGCTTGGGCAAGGCGGGAACCGGATCGAGCTTCTCTATGGCTCGACCCCTGCCCGGCAGGATAGCTGGGACAACGGGCTGACGGTCCGCCTTAATCCGGAGCAGACGTTCGTTTACCAAATCACTCCCTTTGCGGAAATGGTAACGGACGCCAGTCTAGAGCTTCAAACGGACGCTGGAATCCTTCCGAACGGATATGGGCCGGCTCAGATCAACCATCTCCTGCAGGAACTGAACAAGCTGTCGGCTCTGCTGAAGGAAGAACCGGTACCCGTCAAGCAAACCCTGGACAGGGCCACGAACGGGTTACGGGAGCTTTCCCACTTGCAAGCCTGGGTTGACGGGCAAACCGACGAGGCTCTGAATGGGAAGAAACAGGTCCTTTCTTCCAGCTTAGCCCGTGTGAAAGCGCTCGTGCTTCCGATCGTGCAGTCGATCGTTCGGTTGGAGCTCGAATCCCCGAATAGCGCGGTTACCCCCGGTGATGAGAAGCGGGTTACAGTATCCTGGCAAAATGCGAGTGAAAAAACCATCTCCGATGTCCAGCTCCGCATCGATTGGCCGGAGTCCTTCGGACTTCCTCCTGCTGTCAAAACGATCGGAGAGCTGCCGAGCGGACAGGGGGCAACCTGGGAAGAGAGCGTGATCGTCCCCGAAACCGTTAAGCCCGGTGACTATTCCATCCAGACTACCATGAGCTATACCTACAAAGGCTTCCAGCTGTCGGCTTCTTCCGCTGCAAGCCTAACCGTCACTCCTCTGCTGGATGCCAAGCTTTCGCCCGGCCGGCTTGAGGTGAATAAAGCGGGAACCTATCCGTTTTCGGTCGAGCTGACCAACAAGTCGAACCGCTCGATTGCCATCGAATGGGGGCTGTCCGTACCGGACGGCATCACGGTTGATCTGCCTTCCACGGTAACCTTGGCCCCCTTGGGAACAAAGGTAGTTCAAGGGCAGGTGACGGTTCCTTCTCCGCTTAAGGAGGGCGAGTTCAGCGTGACCATCGAGGCCAAACGGGGAGAGGCCGTTCTCACCTCCCTTCCTTTAACCGTGAAGGTAGATACTAATCTGGTATACAACGGAGGCTTCGAGAAGCAGGCGGCCGCCTCCAAGCAGCCGGACGGATGGCAGATGAGAGCGAGTGCTTGGGACCAATCGGTTTCTCACACCGGGCAGGCTTCCGTGCGTCTAACCCCCGATTCCGCCAACCTTTTTAACGTGGTCAACACGGATGTGCCTAAGGCGATCCCGGTTACTCCGGGCAAGAAGTATGTGGGGAAAGCCTGGATCAAGAACTCGGCGACGGCCGGTGCGGTCTCCCTTGGCGTACGACAGGCGAATGCAAGCGGCGGCACCCTTACGTATACTTGGAAGGATGCCGAACGGAATTCGGACTGGACCTTGTATGAGGTTTCTTTCACAGCACTGCCGCAAGCCCAGACGGCCTGGATTTATTTCAAACTGGATCCAGCCGCTAACGGAGCGGCCTGGATCGACGATATCGAGCTTCGCGAAGTGCAGCCGTAACCGGCCGCCCATAAGCAGAAAGCCTTCCTAAACCCACTCGAAAAAGCCGCCGGGACGAAAACCCGGCGGCTTTTTGATGGAGTCCAGCAGCTGCGTAAGTTACGTGCTGTATACTTTGGGCACTTCCACCTTGTGGGTCTCCCCTCCTCGGTGAAATACAAATGAACCCCGTGATCCTGGTCGTCCATAAAATGCGACACATACTTGGGCGCGCTCTTCTTCATGGGGACAAGAAGGGTTACGATCCGGTGCCCTGCCGCTTCGCGGGTGACGGCCTTCAGGTGCCAATGGTTATCCAGCCCTTCCAGCTCCTCAGGATCCACCCCTTCAAAGGTATCGCTCTGCGACAATTGGAGCTCTCCTGACGAGCAATAAACGAAGCGGACGTCCATGTCGGCCTTCTCTCCCCTCACGGCAAAGGCCTGCCGGCCCAGCTTCATAGGACGCAGTGTATGGAACAGCCAGTCCACCCGGCCGGGACGATCCAGATCGATGTGGTCCACCAGGATGAAATACGAGGACCGGACGAAATAAATTTCCCGCTCGAACCGCCGCAGATAGGGAACCTCTTCCCGGTAAGCCGGGGTTGCGTCCATCCTGGTGTATAGATACTCTCCGCGATTGGCGGCCTCGAGAATGGTCCCCGACGCTTCCATGTTTTTTCTCTTGTCGGTACCCGCATACTGCCCTTTTCCGTCGATCAGCAGGGTGTTCTTCGACCGGGTCTGCCGCCGCCACTGCGTATGAAGGGTACTGCCAAAAGCCCCGTAGTATCCGCTCTCGATGGCGAGAGGCTCCCCATAGGCATGGAGCACAAAGGCATTCTGGTCCCCGTGGCTGTGGGAAATCGAGCCGTACGGGGAGCTTTTGGCCAGAAGCATGATATGCTCGGAGGGATCTTCCATCCGGCTGTGCATGGCTACCCATCCGACGTCGCGAAACCACTTCAGCGGGGCCAGGTCGGAAGGCGGCTTCGCTTCCACCTGCGGGTAATCGAACCGGTACATCATTTCGTCAAAGCGGAAATCCCACCACCCGTAATTGTAGAACTTCCCGTCGGCCTCCGTATCGCGAGCCTTTACCTGCTCATAGTACCACTGGTAATAAGGATTGCCCGTAATGCCGGCAAATTGACGGATGTTGAACCCGGTTTTCAAGCTGGGGGCTCCCCCAGGTTGGACATATCACAGAAGCTGGTCCGGATCGTGTCGGGGGAGAACACATACAAGGGAAAGTCACCCGTTTTGCGGAAAAAGGGACGCTTGTACAGGTCGATTCCCGTGTAATTGCGAAGCAGGTTCATGGCTTCCGTGACGAACGCCATCCCCGTGGTCCAATACATCGGACCCTCCGCCCAGCCGCCGTCTTCTCCTCCCCATGGGGTATAGAGGGCTGAATAATACTCGATGGTGTAATCAAGCCACTCCCGGGCCTCTGATTCCTCTTCCAGAAGCGCCAGGCAGCAGGGCACGAGAACGGAGGACAGGGAACGCACGGCATGGCTGTCATACGGCACGTGGCTAATCTTCGAGCGTTCCATCACATGGAAGGCCACCTGCTCGGTCCGACGGAAGAGACTGCGGCGCACCTCCGCCCGTTCTGCCTCCGAAAGGACATCGTGCAGCCAGTCATAGCCCCAAGCCAAAGCGCCGGCTATCCGGAAGGCCGCTTCATCGTTGTAGTCCCGGGAAGTGGTCCCCTCCGGATTCCAGCGGGCGGCGTGAAGCAGCCATTCCTTCGCCTGCTGCAACAGCTCCCCGTCCTCAAGCACAACACCGGCAACGCTCATATGCCGGATCGCATAGAGGACCTCCTGGCAGTCCATATACATTCTCCGCCACAGCGCCGCCACGCGCCGGTTGTCCGGATAAGGAGAAGGCTCCGCGATGAGCGGTTTCTCCAGCCAGGGAAGCACCGACTTCTCATAAAACTCGTCCCAGCCCGTTCCTCCTGGGTCCGACTTGACCTTCTCGCGGAAGGCGGTTAGCCGATCCTCGCCAAGCCACAGCCTCGGGCGGCCCGCCGCGGCCTCAGCATAGCGGGTCTTACGGCTGGGCAGCGGCGTTTCCGGCAGCCCTTCGGGAACCTCAAAGGAACGGACCGCTCCCCATTCGGAATCCCGTTCCATGGGATCGTCCGTCCCCGGCTTAAGCAGGGCATATCTCCAATAATAACGGCCGGGGGCAAGAGCACGGTCCGGCGTATAGAAATTGCAGGACAGCGGACCGAAGGTTTCGGTTTCCCCTCCCCAAAATCCGGAGAGGAAGAAAGCTGAAGCCCATACCTTTCCTCCTCCAGCCGGGCGGGCATCCAGGTGAAACGCGGTGGGTTCTCCAGCAGCCGTGTTTTCCCGTCTGGGGAGTAGGCCACCGTCAGCTTTCCGGTCTTCGGCTGGTACAAGGCGACAACATTATTCATGGTTCCCTTCCTCCTGTTCCGTTCCGATGGAATGCCCTATCCCCTGCTCCCGATCAAAGGTGATGGTCGACGTTCTTCCCCTCGTCCCGATGAGAACGTATGGGTCCTCCCCGCCAGGAGACTCACGCCATTCCAAGTCGGGCGTCGTCGTTCCATCGCAGCAGATAGTGATAAAGCGGATGGATGTTCCGAACCGGCGGTGGAGCAGGCCTTCGGCGATTCTGGCAGGATCGTCGGCCGTTCCCGGAGCCTTTACGGCAAGCAGGATCGAATCCGGGAACATAAGCGTGGCCATGGCGATCTCCCTGCTGTTCCCTTGTCCCCGCTTGAAGCGACGGGGATCCGAAAGCTTTGCCATTTGCCGCCGGATGCCGCCGAAGCTCCGCCACCCACTCGGCCTGCCGGTTGAACATGCGGGTTTCCCAGCATTCCCACGAGAAGCTGAGCCGGATCCTCAGCGGGCCCATCTTCCCGCCCGTCTCGGTTCACCGGCTGGAATCCGGCCGCTCCGTAGCAGTGCCAATCCACGGTACTAGCCTCCTCGAGGGTGATCTCAAACCAATCCAGCATCCAGTGTGAGGTCAGGAGCAGGTGCCGGTCCATCACACAGCCCGGGTAGGCGTCTTTCGACCGGATGTGCAGGTAGGTTCCGTCCTCCCTCTGCTCATACCTGACGCAATCTCCCGTGTGGGGAGCCTGGGAAGCGCCGTTAACCGAAACGGTATTATGGCTTGCCGTTTCGGCGTACCATTCCCGGCGCAGAGCCGACCCATAGGGTACCATGCCGAGTTCGGGCGTAAGTTTCCCCTTGGCATGGCTTAAGCTGATATGCAGCTTGTCATAATGTCCATGCGAACCGCCATGGGGACCGAAATCCGCCAGTACGGAGATCGGAGAACCCGGATAACGAAGAACAGCAAATCCCGACTCCTTCAGAAGGAGACCCTCCCTAGCGGCATCCGGAGGAGCCGACAAATCCACGGCCCCCGTTCCGAACAGGAGAGCTTCCAGACCTCTCTGCCGGCGGGTGCCGTACAGGTCTTGGTAGACCGCGCCAAGCACACTACCACAAGACGTCATTCCATAGCGGGCCAGGCCGATTTCCATCACTTCCGCAATTTCTCTGGAATAAGGAACCCGCCGGTAAGGTCCGTCGTGCAGGGCGGGCAGATCCCCCTGGTCGTCCGCTAGACCTATTAGAACCTCGAGCATGAAACGGAACGATTGTCCTTCGGAGCCAGCGGCTTCATAGAGGTTCCGCCCCAGCTTTTCCGCCATCTCCGCGGCAATCAGATAGGCGCGCAGGACGAACACATGATAATAGGTTGCTCCTTCGAATTCAAAGCCATCAGCTTTCACTCCGATGCTGAGGTGATGCAGGATGCCGCCTTCCCCTTCCACAAGGGCGTCCAGCTTCTTTCTATCGCCTCGAATGGCATAAATGCAGGACAAAGCGGCGTTCAGCCAAGCGGTGTAATTGTTCTCCGGGTTGCGTTTCTCTTCGATCAGAATCCGTCTGTATTGAACCATGCTTTCTTCCAGCAGGGAGAAAAAACGATCCAGCACGGGCGCGTCGTCCTCAAAAGAAACCCCTTCCTCCTGCAGAAGCCCATAAGCCCTCAGAAGCGACGTGGCCCATACGGCCTCCGTCAACGCCTGGTGAAAGGCACGCCCCTTCAGCATCCACGGCTGGGCATCGGGATGAACGGGATAATGGGGGAACTGGCCGGCATAGCGGACGATCAGGTCCCGGCCGAGCTCCCCGTAACGCTTCTCCCGCGTTGCCGCGTAGACCGCCGCCGCTTGAAGAGCGAACCGGGCCAGCGACTGATGTTTAAATACCAGCCAGGCCCCCGGTAAGGCTCCCCGGTCAGCCGGCAGCCATGAGGGCAGAGGAAAGCTTCCTCCTGCCGCTCATAAGGATCAAACAGCAGTTCGGTATGGTGGGACGGGCATACATACTGGTGCCACCAGCCCCCGGCTCAACCGGGATGGAATAGCCGTTCCGCACCAGCCGGTCCAGCTCCTCCCTCAGCTCCTGCAAGGCTTCTTCGGCCCATTGATACCGCTTAACCTTATCGCAGATTTTCATCGCATGAACATGCCTCCGTTGACCTCAATCGTCTCGCCGGTCAAATACGAGGCAAGATCGGAGGCCAGGTAAACGACGGCTCCTGCCACATCGTCCGGATGGCCCTCTCTTCCGAGGGGAATGCCGTTAATCGTGGCCTGCCGGGCGGCATCCGGGGTGAAGGTGGAGTGAAAGGCGGTATTTCCGATGAAGCCCGGAGAAACGCAGTTCACGGTGATGCCGTCTCCCGCCACCTCCTTGGCGAGGCCTTTCGAGTAGGCGATCACCGCCGCCTTGCCTGCCGCATAGAGGGCGGCGCCCGCTCCTCCGCCGTTATGGGCCGCCACGGAGGTCATGTTGATGATCCTTCCTCCGCCCTTCGCTTTCATTCCGGCCAGCACCGCCTTGGTAACAAATGCGGTGCTTTTCAGGTTAACGTCCATCACCCGGGTATAATGCTCTTCGGTCATTTCGGCGTTCGGTACCCTCTTGATCAGGTGGCCGGCATTGTTCACTAGAATGTCCACCGTCCCTCCGAGGCGTTCCCGGATGCCCTCGATCATAGCCTCGATCTGGTCCGGCTTCGTTACATCGGCCTGGAAGACGGCCGCCTCTCCGCCGGCGCTGCGGATCTCCTCGGCAACCTCCTCCGCCTGGACCATGCTCGTCAGGCCGTTCACCGCCACCTTGGCTCCCGCTTTGGCCAGCATGAGGGCGCAAGCCCTGCCTATCCCTCCGCTGGAGCCCGTCACCAGGGCAATTCTTCCCGTAAAGTCAATCGCGATCATGCTAATTTCCTCCTAGACAGTATTTGCTCCGGCATCGTCATCGTCATTCGCGTTCCTTGTCCTTCCTTGCTCTCCAAGGACAGGCCGTACTGCTCACCAAAAACAAGCTGAATGCGCCGGTGCACGTTCATCAGCCCGATACCGCCCCGGTGATAAACCGTATCGGCGGGGGCTCGGCGAGCCGGTTCTGGCTGAGCCGCTCCTGCAGGTTCCGGAGCCGCTCCGGTGCCATTCCCGCTCCATTGTCCTCCACCATGACCTGGAAGCGTCCATCCGCCGTTCTGGCGTCGATCCGGATATAATGCCCTTCCTCGATCCCATCGGGAAAGGCATGCTGAAAAGCATTTTCCACGAGAGGCTGGAGGGTCAGCCGGACGCATTTTTCCAAGAGCAGCTCCGGCGGAATCGCCACATCCAACTCAAACTCGCGGCCGATCCGATGCTTCAGGATGATGAGATAGTTTCGGACGTGATTCAATTCATTCGCTATGGTAATCTGCTCAAGGTTGGTCTGGATGGAGTACCGGAGCATGAAAGCCATCGCTTCCACCATTTCCGAGATTTCAATCGAGTGCTGAACAATCGCATATCCGTTTACCGTAGCGAGCGTATTGTACAGAAAATGCGGATTGATCTGCAGCTGCAGCGCCTGGAATTCCGCCTGCTGCCGCTCCAACTCGGTTTCCTGGAGAACCAGGGCCGCCTTCTGATTGGCAAGCTCCGCTTCATAGACCTTCTCGATCATCTGGGAGAGCCGGGTGACCATGACGTTGTAGCTGTGCACCAGCCCTCCGATCTCGTCGCTCCGTTCCACTTCCTCGATCCGGCTCCAGTTGCCTTTCTCCGTCTCCCGCATGCCTTCCTTCAGCCGGCGGATCGGAGCCACGATGGAGTCCCCGAACCGGTAAGCGAGCCAGAGGGCGGCGCCCAGCGTCAGAAGGCCGACGGTAAACGTAGTCGTCCGGATGGTAAGGACGGGAGCCCTCAACTCCTGAACGGGCATGGATACCGTCAGGCGCCACCCGGACTCCCCTGAGGAACGGGTTACGAACAAGCGCCTCTCCCCATCCGCCTTCTCGACGAAGCTCCCGTCGCCCTCCATCAGCTTTGTCCGGATATCCTCCTCCGGGGAGGATCCGATCCGGCTGTCGTCAGGATGATACACATAACGCCCGTCGGCATCGAGAATGAAGAAGTAGCCGTTCTCTCCCAGATCCATATGCTGCCAGATCCTCGACAGCTCCTGCACCTTCAATTCAATGGCCAGTACTCCGCTCGGCTCATAGGAGGAGAAGCCCCGGATCCGGCGGGCAAGTGTAATAACGTTGGATTGGTCCGCGCGGAGCCGGTTGTTCAAGACCGCCACTTCGCCGTTAACCGGCGTGTTGTCCCACAGCCATTGAAGCCGGCTCTCCAAGTCGACGGAATTGTCGTTTAGAACGGCACGGCCGTTCTGGCCGATCAAGTAAATCTGGTTGATCTGGGGATATTGGATGAAGACCGGCCCGACCGCGTATCGCTTGATCTGGGACGAATAGTAGAAATAGGCGTAACTGTCATCCGGCGCCATATCGAGAAAATACTTCACATCCCAGCTGGACAGGATCGAGCTGCTCACGTCTTTATAGGTTTCCAAATACAGGTCGGTCTGATAGGAAGCATTGGTGATCATCTGGGCGATATATTTCTCCATCTGCCGGTCCAGGGCCCGGGAGGACTGCAGGTACGACACGATTCCGACGCTGGCCAGGGAGAGCACAATGACGATTAAGAAATAAACGAACACCTGACGGGAAAGAGAGCTTCTCATCCGTTCATCCCCAGACTCTGGCGGTAATCCGAAGGGGACAGGCCGGTGTATTTCTTGAACGTCTTCGTAAAATGCGGATGATCCGAATACCCCACCTCATAGGTGATATCCGTTATCCGGTAGTGGGGCAGCTGCAGAAGCTTCTTCGCTTTCTCCATCCGGCGGCGGATGCGGTACTGCACGAACGTTTCCCCCGTTGACTGCTTAAATAACTGGGAGAAATAGGAGGAATTGAGCCCGAGCATCTCCGCCACCTCTTCTAAGGAGGCCTCCTGCGCCAGGTGGGATTCGATGTAACGTTTCGCTTCTTCCACCGGATCCTTCGCCTGCCCTTTCCGCTTTGCCCCAAGGATAGACAAGAGTTCCAGAACGGCTTCCCGGAAAACGGGGAAACCCTCTTCCTTCCCCGCCCCTTGCCCAAAAACTTCTTTCCCTTCGAACGGATAGACATCCCGGGCGTTCAGCCTTTTCAGCAGGAGCCGAAACAGGTCTCCTAGCAGATCCTCCAGCTGCTTCGGCTTCCAATCGTAGGTCATAAGCTCAGACTCCCAGCCATCGAGCAGTTCGGCCAGCATGTTCCGGTGCAGCGACCAGACCGCCTCCTCCAGCTGCTCCGCCACTTCCTCCACACGGGTGATGGAGAGATAGGAACCCTGGTCCTCCCGGCGCCGGCAGGCCGCCAGTTTCTCGAGCACGTGATAGACCTGCTCCCGGGAAACGGGCTTTAAGAGGTATTCCTTCACCCCAAACGACATGCACTGCTGCGCATAATCGAAATCCCCGTAGCCGGACACCACGACCATTTGCATCCGGCTCTCCATCCCGTTCAGACGGCGGCACAGCTCAATTCCATCCATTCTCGGCATGCGGATGTCCGTGAACAGAAAATCCGGGGATCCTCGCTTATCCGCTCCAGCGCCTCCTGGCCGTTTCGGGCCGTATGGATATCCGCCACAAGATCGGTCCTCTCCCCGATCAGTTTGGCGAGCCCCTGCCGGATCATCGGTTCGTCGTCTGCTATCAATACCCGGTACATCGGTCCCTCCTCCTCGCGAAAGGGAGCCGCCGCCCTTGTCAGATAAGTGCCCCAGGTCAACCGGTCCCTTTCGGATTATTTGCGCCTGGATTCCGTGACGCCATCCTTCTTGTTGTATTTCTCGGTGGCTTCCTTGATGACCTCGCTGCCTCCCTTGGCTTTCCATTCCTCTACCGCTTTCGGCCAGTCGCTGATCGGTTCTTTTCCGTAAACCATCTTAACCATATGATTCAGGAGAACCGGCGGAGCCTGATCGGAAATCGGGGACACGTCCGGATTCTTCTGGAGGGCTTCCAGACGGGGCTCGAACGAGATGCCGTCACGCCCCTCTTTGGCCAGAACTTCATCATACAGGCGGATGAGCTTCTTTCCTTCTTCCGTCAGGCTGAGGGTTCCTTTGTTATAGGTCGTATCCTGCACCATCCACAAGAAGGCTTGCCGGTAACGCTCCTCATCCACCTCCTGCGGAGTTTGCGGTGCCTTGTATTTCACGGCGCCATTCTCCACGGAATAATTTTCTCCTTCCACCCCGAAGGTAAAGAACTTCTCCGCCTCGTCGCTGACCATCCAATCGAAGAACTTGACGATCTGCTCCGGATTAGGCGCCTTCTTGTTAATGAAGTAGGCCCGCGAGACGGAACCATACAAGTAATGGCCGCCTGAGCCGTCCGGTCCTGTAGGGGAAGGAATAATGGCAAGCTTGGCTGTCGGGACGGCGGCCTTCAGCTGCTGCTCCCACTGAAGAAGCTCATTCGCGTTCATGGTCCAGATGCCCGCTTTGCCGGCAAGGATCGTTTCCTTGAATTTCGTCGGATTGATCGTCGCAAATTCTTTATTGATGAGCCCCTCGTCGTACATCGTTTTGTAAGTGGTAAGTGCTTTCATCATGTTCTCGTTGTCCATGAATTTCGGCAGGATCTGATCCCCCTGCTTCTCGAACATCGAAAGATACGGGAAGACGTCATAGGCTCCGAAGAAAGTATCCGCATAACGGAAATTTTCCCTTCCCATATAGGGGTTCTCTATCCCCATTTCCTTGAACTTGCGCATGACGGCCATATAATCGTCCACCGTCTTAGGTACCGGCAGCCCCGCCTTCTCCAGCAGATCCTGCCGGATCCAGGTGGCCCGGCGGGACGGATTGGAGAGCCACTCCGGGATGGCGTATATTTTGCCTTTGTAGGATACGTTGTCCCAGGCGTCCTTAGGAATTTTCTTCAGCAGGTTCTGGCCGTATTTCTGAAGCAGCTCATCAAGCGGCTGGAACACGCCCGCCTGTACCGAGCCTCCCAGCTCCTTGCCGTTTACGCCTCCGCTTCCCTGTACAACATCCGGAATGTCGTTCGTCGCGAACATCTGGATCATCTTCTGCTCAAAATCCTTATGAGGGACAAGCACGATGTCCAGATCGGTATGGGTTTTCTCCTCGACCAGCTTGACCCATTTGTCCTGGTTGATGTCCGGCGACTTCTCCACATAGTTGAAAGCCAGCGTACGCATGGAGATGGAAAATTTCGTGGTCTCCCCTGCTTGGAGCCTTCCGCTCCCGCCGGCTTCTCGGCCTCTTTACCGCAGCCGGCCAAGGTACCGACGGCAAGCGCTCCTGCCATTGTTGCTGCTGCCCATTTCCTCATGCGGGTCCCCTCTTTTCCTAAAGTTCATTATAAAGGGTAAGCTCTTATAAATATAGCGCTTACACCATTAGCCTCATTGTAGAACCTGCCGTTTTCTCCAACAATGGAGGGGCTTTGTATCGGCTTGTGTTTTCTTTAGGATGCCGGATGGCTCCCCGTCAGGCTTTAACCGATCCGATCATCAGTCCTTTAACAAAATGACGCTGCAGAAACGGGTAGATCATAATAATCGGCACGGTGGCGATGATGATGACCGCCATTTTGATTCCTTCCGGAGAAGAATGCGCCAGATCGCTGAATTGCGAAGAGGATGGATCGATCGAGATATCGTCGGTGGTGATCAATTGGCGAAGCTTCACTTGAAGTGGCCACAGATTGGGCTTGTTGATGTAGTAAAGCGCCGATTGAAACGTATTCCAGTGCCCGACGGCGTAGAAGATTCCCAGTGACGCCATCACCGGCTTGGACAAGGGAAGCACCAGATTCCATAATATTCTCGTTTCCCCGCAGCCGTCGATCCGGGAGGAATCGATGAGCTCGCCGGGGATCTGCATGAAGAAGGAGCGCATGACGAAGAAGTTAAAAGCGGAAATGGCTCCCGGAATCATCAAGGACCATAGCGAATTCATCATCCCCAGCTCTTTAATGAGAATAAAATTGGGAATAAGCGGGGCGCTGAACACCATCGTAACCAGCACCAGAAGCACGACATACCTGCGGCCGGCAAATTCCTGCCGCGAAACGGGATAAGCCATCGAGGCGGTGGCGGCCAGGTTGATCAAGGTGCCGAGAACGGTAATGTAAACCGTCACCGCGAAGGACCGCCAGATGGAGGCATCGCTGAATACATATTGGTAGTTAATCCACGTAAACTCGACCGGCCAGAAGGTGACCTTCCCTGTTGTGACGGCCGTAGACGAGCTGAATGACTGGGCCAGAACGTTGATGAAAGGCAGCAGCATGCCTAAAGCGATTAGGGACAGCAGGCTCAGGTTAACCAGTTGAAAAGCCTTCTGGCCGGAAGTGACTTGGTGCACAGGGTTCCCTCCTAATACAAGCTTTCGCCGGTTGTTTTGCGGCTGAAGAAATTCCCGATCAAGACGAGAACGAGGCCGACCACCGATTTGAACAGGCCCATGGCGGTGGTGTAGCTGTACTGCTGCTGAAGCAGACCGGCCTTGTAAATGTACGTATCCAGAATCTCCCCGTTCTCGGTGTTCAACGGATTCAGAAAGACAATGACCCGCTCGAACCCGAAATCGAGAAATTTCCCGATATGAAGCAGGAAAAGAATCATGATGGTCGGCAGGAGCGAGGGCAGCGTAATCGCCAACGTCTGCCTCAACCGCCCCGCCCCGTCCACTTCGGCCGCTTCATAGAGGTCCGGGTTAATTCCTGCCAGAGCGGCCAGGTATATGATGGTGCCGTAGCCGCTGTCGCGCCAAATGCCGGAGGAAATCAAGATCGACCGGATGTATGATTCCTCTCCGAGGAAATAGACCGGTTCGATTCCCAACCATCCCAGAAAATGATTGACGGCACCGGCGGAAGGCGAAAGAATGCCGATCGCGATTCCGCTTACGACGACCCAGGACAGAAAGTGAGGCATGTAGACGATGGTCTGCAGTACCCGCTTGTAGAACACGAGCCGGAGCTCATTCAGGAGCAGGGCCAGAACGATGGGGGCGGGAAACGCGATGACCGTATCGTACAATCCGATAAGCAGCGTATTCTTTAGAATTCGAAGGAAGTCATAGTGCTCGAACATTTTTCGGAAATGCTCCAGCCCCACCCATTCGCTCCCCGTTATTCCATTAAAGATGTTGTAGTTCTGAAAAGCGATGATGGAGCCGGCAAGCGGGACATATTTAAATAGCAGGAAATACAGGATTCCGGGCAGGGCCATCACATACAGCGCCTTGTACTTCCACATATAGGAGGCGAGCTGGCGCTGTGACCGGCTTGCAAGCCGGGCCCGGCCCGCTTCCAGCGGCTTAGCCACGGGCGATTCCTCCCTGCTTCACGGCCTGCCTCAAATTCGCAGGAGCCCCTTCGTCAAGGGGAATCTCGTTAAATTCAATAGAGATGAATTCCGGCTCCCGGTCGATAATCCGGGACAGCTCCCGGGTAAACACCTTCACGATTTCTTCCTTCTGCCGGCGGGTGCGGCCTTCGTACATTCGAATGCTAATTTGCGGCATGTCTGTTCTCCTTTCCCAAGAGGT
Organism: Paenibacillus sp. CC-CFT747; assembly: GCA_030323305.1. Taxonomy (GTDB): domain Bacteria; phylum Bacillota; class Bacilli; order Paenibacillales; family NBRC-103111; genus Paenibacillus_AO; species Paenibacillus_AO aurantius. The sequence goes on from CP106741.1 coordinate 55,808, forward strand.
CCTCAAGTGTACTTTGAGTGTAAGCGCATACGAAGGATCAGGCTATGGACTCTCTTGGCTTGGGCTTGTGTTTTTTTTAGGTCGTATAGTAAGCACTGCGATTGGATCGAATAAAGGTCAGCACAAAAAACAGCCTGCCCTATCCAGGGCAAGGCTGATCCTTCATCTTTCCTCTTTACATGTCGATTAGGAAACGCCGGCGGTTCCGGAAAAGCGCCCACTGCCGGAAGCCCAGCTGCCGCAGGAAGCTGCTGGCTTCCTCATAATCCCGCCCCACCTGCTCCGGCTGGTGGGCGTCGGAGCCGAAAGTGACCGGCACTCCGTAATGCAGCGCCAGCTCGAGGAGCTCCGCCGATGGGTACCACTCCTCGCACCACTGGTGGGCTCCAGACGAATTCAATTCGATGGCTACTCCGCACTCGCCAAGCACCTTCATGGTTTGCTCCGTCCGTTCCGTTTTCAGACCATTGAACAACGGCTGGTTCCGTTTCAGCCCGTCGAGATGCCCCAGGATGTCGAACAGGCCGCTTCGCGCCGCTTGCTGGGTCGTTTCCAGAAAAATTTCTTTTTCCCGCAAAATCTCCTCCTCCGCCAGTCCCTCCCAACGGCTTTGACGAAAAATGGGGGTGCCGTTCGAATGATGAACCGAGCCGATCACATAATCCAAGGGGGTCTGGCTGTAAATGGAGCGGTACAACTCCTGATGCTCCGCAAAGAAATCGGACTCGATTCCCACCAGCACCTCAATTTTATCCTTATATTCCTCCTTCAGCTCCCGGATTTCGCGGATATAGTGCGGAAACTCGCTTTTGGCCATGGCCGTGTCAGGATGAAGCTGATCCAGGGAGCTGGCAAAGTAAGGGGAATGATCCGATATCCCGATGAATCTCAAGCCCCCGGCAATGGCCGCTTCAATGTAATGCTTGATTTCTCCGGCCGCATGGCCGCAGCGTCTATGGTGGGTATGCAGATCTAGCATGAACCTTCCCTCCGAATCCAATAATCTCCTCCGTTTAAGAAAGCGGCTGCTTCCTTTACGGAAAACAGCCGCCCGCCCTCTCCTACTCGACTTTCAGCTCCGGATAGGCATTCTTTACCTCTTTTTTGAAATTGGCGGTTACCTGCTCGAACGTTTCCTTGTTGGCGATTCCGTCATTCGCCGCTTTCTTGAACTTGCTGAACACATCCTCGCCGTACTTATCCGGCTGAATCGCCGGGATCGTCTTCATCATTTCGTAATACGGCTGCAGAATGTTCTGGCTTCCAAAGAAAGGAGACTTGGTCTTCGTTAAGTTCTCATCATAAACCTTCAGGCTGCTCGGCATATTGCCCGTTTTCTCCAGGTTGTACGACTGCCACTCGGAGCTTGCGATGAATTTGATAAACTCGTACGCCAGCTCCTTGTTCTTCGACTTCTCGTAAATGCTCCGGTAGGTTCCGCCTTTGTACCAGCCCTTTGGCGTTTTGGCCACCCCATACTTGTCATTGGCTTTGTTGTCCTTGTTGTCCACATTGTTCCCCGCCCAGGCCGGCATGGCGACCAGCACAACGCCGCCGTCATTCAGAGCGGTGGTCCAGCCCGCTGACAGAAAGCCGAGCTTAGCATCGACGTCCGCTTCGCGGATTTTCTTCTGGTTTTCGTACGTATCCTTCCATTTCGGATCGATGACCAATGCCCCGTCTTTCACAAACGGCTGCATGTTGTAGTACTCGATGCCGAAAATATCGCTGTAATGCGAAATCAGCTTAACCTTGCCTCCGCTTTCCGCCGAGACCTTCTTGCCGAGCTCCAGCACTTTGTCCCAGCTGTTCACCATTTCGCTGATTTTGGCCGGATCGTCGGTTCCCAAGTATTTCTTGGCGTTCTCTTTGATGTACCAGAAGCCGCCCGGGGAAGAATGGTCCGATATCCCCTTAAGCTTGCCGCTCTTGTCGCGTCCCATCGCCTGGACATAAGGAACGTAATCCTTGACAAGCTCTTCCGCCCCCATGGCCGACAGGTCCGCCGCAAAAGGCGCATCGATAAACTTGCCGATATACCCTCTCTCCAGGTCAAAAATATCCGGCGCATCCTGCCCGGTCTGCATGGCCGCCAGCAGCTTCATTTGGTATTGGTCGCCCGGGAAAATTTTCAGATCGACGGTTACCCCCGGGTACTTCTCCATGAATTTGTTCTTCATGTCCTCGACCTGGCCGGCGAAGGTCCAGATCGTCAGCTTGCCTTCCCATTTCTTCGCCGGATTGGTATTATTAGTAGCAGCAGGCTGGTTGCTTGAATTTGGAGTCGTCCCGGACTTTTGTTCATTCGATGAGCCTGCTCCCTGCTTTCCTCCTGAGCATCCCGCGGTTAAGGCGAAGGCCAGCAGAAAGATAACCAATACGTGCAGCGTTCTCCATGGCTTCAATGCGATTCTCCCCTTTCAGATTAACGAACCCTCATCCCTTGCTTCAACCTATCCTTATACGATCCCATCCTCCTCCTTTACGGCATCAGAAGAATTCTATCCTTTCAGAGCACCCGCGGTTACTCCGCTGATGATCCGTTTGGAAGCGGCGGAGAAGAAGACAAGCACAGGCATGATCGAGATGACGATGCCTACGTACTGGGCCCCAAAGTCCGAAAAGAACTGTGACCGCACACTCGCAATCATGACGGGGAGCGGCTGTTTCTCGTTATCGAACAAGATGATCATCGGGTTAAGGAACTCGTTCCAGTTTCCGATGAAGGTGAAGATCCCCAAAGTCGCGATGGCGGGAACCAGCAGCGGGAGAACCAGGCGATGGTAGATTTGCCACTCCCCGCATCCGTCTATGCGCCCCGCTTCTATGAGCTCGGTGGAGATCGACGAATCGGCAAACTGCTTCATGAAGAAAATGCCGAAGGCGCTCGCCACCGAAGGCAAAATCAAAGGCCAATACGTGTTAAGCAGATGAAAGAAATCCATGAGCTTAAAAAACCGATAATGCCCAGCTGGCCGGGAATCATCATGGTCCCAAGCACGATCAGGAGAAGCGGTCCCCGTCCCCGGAACGGGAATTTGGAGAAGCCGTAACCGCCGAGAGCCGAGAAGTATAACGTGATGGCCGTCGAGGTCACCGACAGAATCAGGCTGTTAACGAGCCCCCGCCAGATGTTTACCGTATGGAACAAGCGCTCGTAATTATCCAGGAAGTGGGTACCCGGCAGGAGGAGCAGCTTCCGGGCGATCTCGGAGTCGGCGTGCGTGGACGTAATGAGCATGCTGTAGAAAGGCAGCAGGCAGACAAAGGCCAGGGCAATCAGAAGAAAATAAAGAAGAGGATGCAGAATCAGGCGTCCGAACGGACGGGCTTTCTCCGGTTTCATACTCCCTGCCCCTCCCGCTTCAGGATTCGGGTCAGTCCCATGGTGATCAGCGTAAAGAAGATAATGATAACAAATATGCCGTAGGCGATTGTGGCTCCATAGCTGTAATCGAATTGCAGGAACGAGGTCTGATACAGAAACATAGACATCGTACGCGTCGCGTTTCGCGGACCGTCCCCCAGCATAAGCGGCGCATCGAACAGCTTCAGTCCGCCGATGACCGATGTAATCAAGGTGAAGAGGAAGACCGGTCTCAGCAGAGGAAGGGTTATGTATCTTGCGATTTGAGGCCGGGTCGCCCCGTCCAGCTCCGCCGCCTCGTACAGTTCCAACGGGATGGATTGCAGGCCGGCGATAAAGATAAGCATATTCAGCCCGAAGTACTGCCAGCAGATGACACTTGCCACTATCAATCGGGAAAGCCAGGGGTCCCCGAACCAATAGACCGGCTCGTTCACCCAGCCTAAGAACAACAGAACCTTGTTAACGCTTCCGGTCTGCCAGTCGAACATCAGACTGAACATCACCCCAAGCGTAACCGGGGTAATGATATGCGGGAAATAGAACACCGCCCGGAAAAAATGCTTGCCTCTGATGAATTTTTCGTTCAGGAGCAGGGCGGTCAGCAAGGCGATCGTCAGCTGGGGAACAATGGACAGGATCCATATGATCAACGTATTGCCGATCGTCTGAATAAACATATGATCCCGGATCAGTCTCGCATAATTGGCCATTCCGATGAATACGGGATCGGTAAAGCCGTCCCATTTGTGCAAGCTCAGGGAGAAGGTGTACACAATGGAGGACATATCAAAAAACAGGAAGGAGATAAAGAAGGGACTGATAAACAGATAGCCATAATAAGACTTGTCGATTCGATTCCGTTTTCCCAGCATGGGAACGCCCTCCTTCTATAATGGCCCGCAGGACTGCCGGATGACGAGCTCCGGCTTAAGCAGGCTCAGCCGTTCCTCCGGATCCTCGTTATCGAGCTTCTTCAGCAGCCCTTCGGCTGCCCTTATGCCCATTTCCTTGAAAGGCTGCCGGACCGTGGTCAAGGGAGGAAAGACCCAGCCGGCGATGGGAATGTCATCGAATCCCACCACCGAGTAATCGCGGGGGACTTGAAATCCTCTTTCCTGAATAGCCCGAAGCGCTCCCACGGCCGTGGCATCGCTCGAGGCGACGACGGCGGTAAATCCGCTTCGGCCAAGCAGCGTCTGCATGGAGCGGTAGCCTCCTTCGTTCGTCCAATCCGTTTCCACCACCCAGTCTTCCCGGTAATCGAGCTGCAGCTCCTCAATCGCCTTCCGGTAGCCTTGATAGCGGAACAGGCTGGCCGCCGTGTGATCCGGTCCGGTAAGATAGGCAATCTGGCGGTGCCCCAGACGGTGCAAATACGCAACAAGCTCCCGGATGCCGGCCGAATTATCCACATCGACCGCATACAGATCGTCCTGCTCCGCGATATCCCCGATCATTGCCACCGGATAACCGGAGTCCCGGATGGTCTTCACGATCTCCGGCGTACGTTTCCGGAAGCTGAGGAAGATGAGCCCGTCAACCTGGCCTTCCCGGAACAGATTCAAGAAGGAGGCTTCATCGCGGTAATTGGTCCTCCAGCTTAAGTAGATGCAGTTGTATTCCTTCTGCTCCACCACCTGCTCAATCCCGCGGATCAAGAGAGAGTAGAAATGGTTGGAAATATCATCGACGACAACTGCAATCGTCTGCGTCCGGTTCAGAACGAGCCTTCTCGCGTTCGCGTTGCGATGAAAATTGAGCTCCTCGATCGCCTGCTTCAGGGCTTCCTCCGTCTTCTTCTTCACCTTCTGCCCGTTTAGAAAGCGGGACACGGTGCTTTTGGAGGTATTCGCCAGGCGGGCGACGTCATGGATGGTCGGATTCATGGCTTCTTCCCCCTTAGCTTCATATAATTCGGTTCCTATTTTGGGAACGTTCCCATTTTTGTTGAAAAAAATGAAAATTTGATTTGGATATGTAGACAAACTCCAGGTAATTCGTTAATCATTCCATTTGGGAACGTTCCTATTTACCCGTTACATGAATTTTATTCCAAAAGGATGAAAGCGTCAACATTTTTTTGGGAAACAAAAAAGAACGGACAAGTCCGTTCTTTCAGTGAGGATGTTCGAAACCGGCGGTACGAGGATTCCTACCCGTACAGCGCTCCTCCTGCAGCCGTTATTTTCCACTCGTTAACCCCGTTTACTCGACCGCCTGAGCCCGTATCGCCATATACGGTCTGGCAGGCAGGACGACCTTGGTCTTTCCCGAGAACAGCCCCTCAAGAGGCGTAACGGTCCTGTTCCACGTATCGATGATCTCGATTCGGAAGCTTGCTTCCTCCGGAAGCGGAAGCTCACGATAGGCCGGACGATGAATGCCGTAATACTGCAAATAGTAACGGCCCTCTACGCCAACGGTCGGCGCGTCGCGGAAGCCTTCGAGCGGCTCGAGCTCCGCCGGGGCTTCTTCCAGCACCGAACGCAGGAAAGCGATCCGTTCCGGGCTTTCGCCGACCAGCCGGCCCCCTTGGACCACCAGACGATCTCCTCATCGTTCAGATAGGTTTCCCCATGCCCGACATACCCGCCCCGCATAAAGCCGTCCCAGAAACGGGCAGTCATTTCCTCACCCGTAATGTTGCCCCACCGCTGCGGCAAATTGCCTTCGTAGCAGCATTCGTCCACGACAATCGGCTTCTTGTACAGCTTGCGCCAGGCCGTTGTCGGCGTCAGCTCCCAATACTGCAGACTGACATGAGTAACCCAAGGCTTGCTGTGGTCGTAAATCGACAATTCGGATGGATCGTACATCTTCGTCCCGTTATGGATCGACCGCAGGTGCTGGTAGGGGTCTTCTTCCTGCACGATTCGGAATAGCCGGTCCCAGTCGGCCATCGTCTTCTCCTTCATGAAATCAAACTCGTTGGCAAGCGACCACCATACGTTGCGGTAGGCGCTCAGACGGGCCATCACGTAGCGCAAATAATAATCGTCCGCGGCCGCACTCATCCGGTCAAAGCCCCAATGCCCCTTGTCATACGGATGGAACAAGATGAGATCGGCCTCGATGCCGAGCCGCTGCAGCTCTTCTATACGGGCTTCCAGTCCGGCAAAATAAACAGGGTTGAACCGTTCCCTATCCCACCCGCCTTCCCGCGAGCCGACAAACGGATAATGCTCCGGATCGTTCAAGTTAAAGCTGTATCGTTTCGGGAAGAGACACATCCGGATTTTGTTGAAGGGCGATTGCGCCAGGCTGCTCAGCGTCTGCTGCTGCAGAGCCTCGTCCTGGTGCGTCCAGACGTAGCAGGTGGTGCCGAAGGGGCGGTAAGGCGTCCCGTCTTCGTATTGAAACCGGAGCGAGTCCTTCACCCGTACCGGTCCGTGATTGCCGCTGCCGGGCTTGGAGCAGACGAAACGGCCGGAATGCCCGTTCAGTTCAGCGGTGCCGCTCTTCGTTTCGTAGTGCCATTCCCCCTCCGTATCCGGCATGAAACGTATTTTATAGATTCCCTCGCCGTCGTAAAAGCCCGAAACCGTTATCGTCCGGTGGCCATACCGAAAACTCGCTTCGAGCGATACCTCCTTGAAAGGATTCCCCTCCGCCGGGCCCTCGAGCGTAATCTCGAAGAGGCCCCAGCGTTCCATCTCCCTGCTGGTCATTGTGCTTATCATCCTTTCTCTTCCTCCTGCTATCCTTTAATACCGGACGTAGAGATGCCTTCGACGAAATACTTCTGGCAGCTGAAGAAAATGATCATACTCGGCACGAGCGACAAGGCCGACATGGCGAGCAGCGGTCCCCATGCGGAATCTCCCGTCGAGTCCATGAACAGGCGCAAGCCGAGCGGCACGGTGTACAAATTAGCCGAATTCAAGTAGAGCAGCGCGCCGAAAAAATCGTCCCACGTCCAGATAAACGTGAAAATAGCCGTCGTGATCAGAGCGGGCATGGCGAGCGGCAGCACGATCCGCCAATAGATTTGAATTTGGCCGCAGCCGTCGATCGTGGCCGATTCGTCCAGCTCGCGCGGAAGGCCGCGAATGAACTGCACCATGAGGAAAATGAAGAAAGCGTCGGTCGACAGCCATTTGGGAATGGTAAGCGGATAATAGGTATTGATCCAGTTCAAATGCTTGAACAAAATATATTGGGGAATGATCGTGACATGATGGGGCAGCATGATCGTCACCATCATGATGGCGAACCATATTTTTTTCAGGCTGAAATCAAGCCGTCCGAACGCGTAGGCCGCCAGGGAACAGGTCAGGACATTGCCCGCTACACAAGCCAACGCAATGATAAAGGAGTTGACAAAAAAGCTGGAAAACCGCGTCCCCGCAATGCCCGCCCACCCTTGAACATAGTTGCTGAGCGTTACCGCCTTCGGCCACAGGCTTGTATCGGTGAAGATCATTCCCGATGGCTTAAACGAGCTGGAGATCAGCCACAGAATCGGGTAGAGCATGAAAAGGCCGAGCGCCAGAATGACTAGGTGCATAGAGAGCTTTCTTGGCGATATCTGCATCTCATTTCCCCCGTCCCCATAATGAACCCAATATTTTGATGTTCCGAAAATGATCGCGGTGAAGATACCGATGATCACCAGCAGCACCCATGCCATGGCAGATGCGTAACCCATTTCGTAGAAGCCGAAGCCCTTCATGTACAAATACAAGGTGTAGAACAAGGTGGAATCCATCGGCCCGCCTTGGCCACCACTAATAATGAAGGCTTGGGTGAACGATTGGAACGAACCGATGAGCTGAATGACGAGATTAAAGAAAATCACCGGCGAAAGTAGCGGAAGCGTGATCGAAAAAACTGCCGCAGCTTGCGGGCGCCGTCCACCTGGGAAGCCTCGTAATAGTCTTGCGGGATCTGCTTCAAGCCGGCGAGGAAGATAATCATGGATGACCCAAACTGCCAAACCGACAAAGCCACAATGGAGTACAGCGCATAGCTCGGGTCGGCCACCCAGTTGGGTGCTTGAATGCCGAACGCATCCGCAAGAAACTGGTTGAGCACTCCGGAATTTCCGAAAATTTTACGCCACATCACGGCGATGGCCACGCTTCCGCCGAGAAGAGTCGGCAAATAGTACAGAGTCCGGTAAAAGGCCAGTCCTCTCAAGCCGCGGTTCATAAGAGCCGCGATGAGCAGCGCGATGGTGAGCTTCAGCGGAACCGATACCAAGACGTACGTGATCGTTACCTTCAGCGAAGCCATATACCGCGGGTCGGCCGTAAACATCGTTATGTAGTTTTGCAGCCCGATGTAACGCGGAGGCGTCATGAGATCGAACCGGGTGAGCGAATAATAGAAGGAAGTCATCATGGGGCCGATGGTGAATACCAGCAAACCCGCGAACCAGGGGAGCAGGAATAAATAAGCAACCCGGTTCCGCCTCCAAAGCTTTTTTAATGTGTGAGAGAACGATCCTGAATCCCGAACCAACACCGCTGTTCCGTTTCGCTCCATGCTTGCCCTCCTCTTGCTCTCGAAGATTGTCAGGAAAGGAAAGACCCGAATGACGACCATCCGAGTCTTCCACCGAACTTCTTACTTGTTGATGATTTTGACAGCCGTGTCGTAAAGCTCTTGGGACGCGTCGGAAATGCTTTTTTGCTGAAAGCGATTTGCTGCCCCAGGTTGGTGAGGGCCGATTGGAATTCCCCGCCGTTTGGAATTTCCCGATCGTTGACGCGGGAATTCCCGCTGACCAGATCCACATAATCGAAAACCTTCTTGTCCTCCGGCGTGGCTTTCGCTTTCTGGGCGTCGCGCACTTTGGAGGAACCCGAAACGCCGCGTTCACTGCCCAGGATGGCCGTCGCTTCGGGGTCATTGACCATGAAGCTGATGAACATGGCGGCTTCCTTCGGATGCTGCGTCTTGGCACTCACGCTCATGAATTGACTCGGCTGCAGCCATAAACCCTGAGCCGCTCCGGAACCTCCCCCGGCGGCATGACCAGCTTGATTTCATCCTTCATCACTTTCTGGTACGCGCTCACCTGGTTCGACCAAATGACCTTCAAGGCCGTCTTGCCTTGGACAAAAGAGGAATTGTCGGGGGATTCGGTATAACCTGCGCTGAACGAAGCCGGCCCGACGGCGCCCGCCTTGCGGAAGTTCTCCCACATCGTAAACCATTTTTCCAGTTCGGCTTTATCGAGGCCTACCTTGCCGTCTTTGTACAAGGTCTTGTTGTCCTGGCGGGCAAAGTAGGTTAGGTATAGGGTGTTAAGCCAGGATTCGTCGACCGACCCGTAGCTCCCCTTGCCGAGAGCTTTGGTCAAATCAGCGGCGTATTTGCCAAATTCCTCCCAGGTCCACTTATCGGTCGGCGGCTGAAGGCCCGCCTTCTTGACCAGCTCCGTGTTGTAAGCGACTCCAAAAGCATTCATGCCCAAGACCACGCCATAAAGCTTGCCGTCCAGCCTGCCGCTGTCAATCGATGCTTTGCTGAAATCATCCATATTGATTTCTTTCCCCAGATAGGAGCTGATGTCGAGCAGAGCGCCTTTCGCCACATAATCCGGATAGTTGTTGCCGACCTGTATAAGATCGGGGGCATTGCCGCCGGCGACCTGTGTATTCAGCTTATCCCAGTAGCCTTCGCTTCCCATATATTCCGCGTTCACCTTAATGTTCGGGTACTTCTTTTGAAAAAGGTCGATAACCTTCATTGTGGCATCATGCCGTACCTGGGATCCCCACCACGACATTCGCAGCTGAACGGGCTGGGGATTGGTGCCGTTTGCAGATGCAGCAGTGGGAGTGGAACCGCTTCCACCTCCGCCCGGGGTACACGCAGCCAACATCCAAACACTCATCGCGGCGAGACTGAGAACCGAACCTTTTCTTTTCATGACTTTTCCTTCCTCCTCAGCTAAAATGAAAAGCCAAACCATTTCGTCGCTTTTGCGGGTGGCAGCCTTGCGGTTGGGCCAGTTGTCGCTTTTGCGTCGGCAGCAAGGCCTGCTGGACCAGGTGGTCCAGATGCGTCTTTGCGGATGCCGGGGCAGGACCAGGTTAACCCGCGATCCGGGTTCACGACATCTTTCCCAAACGAGGAGACACGTTTAGAGGAACTAGGATGCCCAATTCGGTGTTCTTGGCATGCGGCTCAAAAAATAAAGGAACAATAGCAAGCTATTTGTCCAAAATAGCCTCAAAAAGCCCACTTTTGTCTAGTTTCCTCAACAATAAGGTCCTTCTTGTTCCTTTAAAATTGTGCCGAGCTTTGCTCCCGCCAACAAAAATCACCTTATAAGGGACCTTCAGTAGACCCCCTACCGGATCCTTCCTCTTTTTCGTGATCATATCATCGAAGAGATAAACTAGTCAATAAATTTTATTAAAAAATTATTGATTGTAAGCGGATTATAAACTAAACTTTTTTTATCCATTCATTAAAATAGCTAATATTATTCTCCTATGGTCAAATACAAACTCTCTTTTCCAATACAACTTAAAAATAGAAACCTAAATCACAACTAAATTTTTAGTTTCTTTTTAAGATTTACCACCTCATTAGCAAGCGGAACTCGGCGTGTCCTACGATGTTTAGATTCTTGGCTTCCGCCATATCCAAGGACCCGTCTGGTGAACAGGAGCTCACCCTGAAAGGTAAAGGGAAAGCCGTACCACGCTCCACCTTTCTTACGGAATCTGCATTTCAACCTTACGGAATCTCACTCTCCTGTGATCCGCCTTTCACCCTTCCATCATTCCGTCATACAATCGCCACCGATCGATCACAATTATGTGAAATTAATCACATACCTTGCGATATAATGAAGACAGGAAGTTTATTCCGGTATCCTTAAGGTTAATGGTTTACGTTAGGCTTTTTTTGCGCGCTAGAATTAGAGAATCCATAAGGTTGGAGGTCGTCCTATGTTTCCGAATGATCCCGTGCTTTTCAGCCGTATCCTGACGGCGCTGACGCTAGGCTTTCACATCATCTTCGCGACGATCGGGGTCGGCGTTCCGCTGATGATTGCCCTGGCCGAATGGACCGGTATCCGCCGGAAGGACCCCCACTACTTCCTGCTCGCCCGGCGGTGGGCGCGCGGCTTCGTCATTACCGTTGCCGTCGGGGTAGTGACCGGAACGAGCATCGGCGTTCAGCTCAGCCTGCTTTGGCCCAGCTTCATGCGGGTCGCTGGTCAAGCGATCTCCCTGCCGCTGTTTATGGAGACCTTCGCCTTCTTCTTCGAAGCCATCTTTCTCGGCATCTACCTGTACACCTGGGACCGGTTCCGCTCCCGGTATACCCATTTTCTGCTAGTCATACCGGTCGTGATCGGATCTTCCTTCTCCGCCGTTTTCATTACGATGGTCAATGCGTTTATGAATACCCCGCAAGGATTTACCCTTGAGGGAAACCGGATTACCGATATCGATCCGATCAAGGCCATGTTTAATCCGGCCACACCGACCGAGGTTTCCCATGTACTCACTTCAGCGTACATGACCTGCGCCTTCGTTCTGGCTGCGATCGCCGCCTTCTCGCTTCTGAAGAAACGGACGCACGTCTACTATTATAAAGCCCTCAAGCTGACGATGACGGCGGCGCTAGTCTTCTCGCTCGCCACCGCTTTGGTGGGCGATCTGTCGGGGAAATTCCTGGCCAAGTACCAGCCGGAGAAGCTGGCGGCGGCCGAATGGCATTTTGAAACGCAGACGCATGCTCCTCTTATATTGGGCGGCTTTCTCGATGAGAACAACGAGGTCCGCTTCGGCATCAAAATCCCGTACGCCTTAAGCATCCTGGCCCATGGAACACCCGGCAGCGAGGTGAAGGGGCTGAATGACATTCCCGAGGACGAACGTCCCCCGCTCTTCGTTCATTACCTGTTTGACGGGATGGTTTCCATCGGCATTCTGCTCATTGTCGTCTCCGGCTGGTACTGGCTCGCCGTCTGGCGCAAGCGCGGGAATCCCCACAACCGGCTGCTCCTGAGGCTGATAGCGGCCGGCGGTCCGCTTTCCTGCTCGCCATTGAATTCGGCTGGATCTACGCCGAAATCGGGCGGCAGCCCTGGATTCTTCGCGGCTATATGAAAACGGCGGAGGGAGCCACCACCTCGGAGCATGTAGGCCTTATGCTGGTGCTGTTCCTGCTGTTGTACGCCCTTCTCGCCTTCACCTGCACCAAGGTGCTCGGCCGCTTGTTCCGCAACAAACCGGCCGAGCAGGAGCTCGCCGACATGGAAAGGAGCGAATAACCGATGAGCTACGAACTGCTGGGCATTACGGTGCTTTGGATTTTTCTGTACGGGTATGTCATTGTGGCCTCTATCGATTTTGGGGCGGGCTTCTTCAGCTACTACAGTGTCCTCACCGGCAAAAGGCATCTCATCCAGGGCATCATCGAGCGTTACCTTTCCCCCGTCTGGGAAGTGACGAACGTCTTCCTCGTCTTCTTCTTCGTGGGGCTGGTCGGCTTCTTCCCGGATTCGGCCTATTATTTTGGAACGGCCCTGCTCATCCCGGGCAGCATCGCCGTGATCCTTCTCGCCATCCGCGGCTCGTACTATGCCTTCGGCAACTACGGCAGCAAGGACAGCAGGCTGTATCTGCTTCTGTACGGAGCAAGCGGCCTCCTCATCCCGGCAGCCCTTTCCACGGTGCTGACCATATCCGAAGGCGGCTTCATCGAAGTGACCGGCGGCAAGGTTCATTTCCTGTACGGCGAGCTGTTCCGCAGCCCTTATTCCTGGGCCGTCGTTCTTCTGGCGCTGGTCAGCGTGCTATACATCTCGGCTGCGTTCCTCGCCTTCTATGCGAACCGCGCCGGCGATCGCCCCGCCCTGAGGATAGTGCGGCGATATGCGCTCGCTTGGAGCGGCCCGACGATTCTCGCTTCCCTGCTGGTATTCTTCGCCATCGATCATCACAATCCGGTCCACTTCAACCGGATGGTTGACTTGAGCTGGATGTTCGTGCTTTCGTTCCTGTTCTTCCTCATCGGGCTGTACCTGATTTGGCGGAACCGGCATTACGGCCTTGCCTTTCTCTGTGTCATGCTGCAGTTCGCTTTTGCCTTCTTCGGCTACGGGGCGGCTCACCTGCCCTACATTCTGTACCCTTATGTTCAGCTGTACGACAGCTTTACGAGCGAAACGATGGCCATCGCCCTGATCGTTGCTTTTGTGGCGGGCCTGCTCCTTCTGATTCCGTCGCTCTACCTGCTTATGCGCCTGTTCCTCTTCGACAGCCGGTATGTGCAAGGAACAAATAAGAAAGGATGACGTCCCATGGAGCATTTTCTGATTATGATCGCCCCTCCCTTATCGTCATCTTCTCGATCGCCGTCCTGTTCTTCTTGACGGGCCGCCGGAAGAGCGATAACGGCTCCCGCTAAAGGATCGCCTGAACCGGCGGGCCGGCCGGTGCCATGTCGATTGAAAACCGCCCGCTCTTACCACGAACAAAAAAGGCAGCCTCCTCGTCATACCAGATGACGGAGGGCTGCCTTTGATTAGTTGGTCTTACAATTAGCTGAAGTATACGGCCTTGCCGGTACGGCTGGACTCGTAAATGGCTTCGAGAATTTCAGAAACGACCAGAGCCTGCTCCGGAAGAACAACCGGATCGGTGTCGTTCAGAATCGCTTCGATCCACAGACGGGCTTCCAGGTCGGCATCGCTCTCGGTTTTGCCGCTGTAGAAGGCTACTCCGCCGGACTTCAGGTTCACTTCACGGGAATACAGACGGCTGTGCTCTTCCCCGTTGAAGCGCAGGGAGTTGTTCTCCATGTCTGCGCCGCCTTCGGTTCCGCAAAGCGTAACCTTGGCTTCTTTCACATCGAGGGTGTTCAGGGCCCAGGAGGATTCGAGGATAATGGTCGCCCCGTTCTCCATGGTGATCATCCCGAAAGCGGAATCCTCAACCGTAAACTTCTTCGGATCCCAAGGACCCCAAGCGTTGGCCGCGTTCTCGCGCTGGGACAGCTTATGGTAGGAGGTTCCCAGAACGACCTTCGGCTTGTAGTTGTCAACCATCCACAAAGCCAGGTCAAGGGCATGGGTTCCGATGTCGATGAGCGGACCTCCGCCCTGCTTCTCTTCATCGAGGAATACGCCCCAGGTCGGAACGGCGCGGCGGCGGATGGCGTGAGCCTTGGCGAAGTAAATTTCACCCAGGTCTCCGCTTTCGCAAACCTTCTTAAGATGCTGGGAATCGTTACGGAAGCGGTTGTTGTAGCCGATCGTCAGCTTCTTGCCGGAGCGCTTGGCTGCTTCGAGCATGCGGCGGGCGTCGGCAGCCGTTTTGGCCATCGGCTTCTCACACATAACATGCTTGTCGGATTCCAGGGCAGCGATGGAGATCTCGGCATGGGAATCGTTCGGCGTACAAACGTGAACGACATCAATGGATTTGTCCTGCAGAAGCTCTTTGTAGTCTTCGTACACTTTAGCGCCTTCTGCACCATATTTCTCTGCAGCAGCTTGAGCTTTTTCTACGATGATATCGCAGAAAGCAACGAGCTCGATATTGTCCAATTTGGACAAGCTCGGCATGTGCTTTCCATTGGCGATGCCTCCGCAGCCAATGATTGCGATTTTAAGCTTCTTCGACATGGAATAAATCCTCCTTTGAATTATGGAGCAAATGATACTAGAATATAGTATAGACCTACGTATTCCAAAAGGAAATGTTTATTCTGGTTGTCCTTGTATGTAATTTTGGCATTTGGGAGGAAGCCTTCCGTGGAATTCTTCAATGAGAACATTCAATATGAAAACCCTTTATTGTCCCTCAAAATATTCGAAGCTCACCGGCACCGGGAAGAGCAGCTCGGACGCTGGCATTATCATAAAGAGCTGGAGTTTTACGCCGTTCAGGAAGGCCACATCGAGGTCCATGTCGAGGACGAATTCTATCAGCTGAAGCCGGGCGAGCTGGCTCTGGTCGGCTCCTCGCAGCTTCACCGGGACCGCACGCTATCCGAAGCTTCGAAGTATTATGTGTTTCAGTTTGACATCCAGCACTACATGGACCAGAGCGTCCTTCCATACTTCCGCTTTTTCTTCGAACCGGGCTTTCCCCTCAGCCGGTTAAACTATATTTTCAAGGAAAATGAAGCCGTCCGCCGCGAAGTGTACGACTGTGTTCAGGAGATCTTCCGGGAGTCCCAAGCCAAGCAGGAGGGCTACGAGATCGCGGTCAGCATGCTGATCAAGAAGATCATCCTGTGCCTGATCCGCCACGATTCCCGGAAGCTGATGCACAGGCGGGACAACGCGGACCTTATCCGGCTGAAGCCGGTGCTCGATTATATCGACGAGAACCTTTCCCATAAGATTCAGGTCGAAGAGGCAAGCAAGGTCGCGAACATCAGCTACTACTACTTCGTGAAATATTTCAAAAAAGCGATCGGCATGTCGTTTCTCGAATATGTCAATTACAAAAAAATAAAACGCGCGGAGCGTTTTCTGCTGACGAAGGATATGAGTGTCGCCCAGATCGGCGAAGAAATCGGAATGCCCAATATGGCTCACTTCTACAAGCTGTTCAAGAAATACAACGACTGCTCTCCGAACGAATACCGCAAGAAGATGCTGGAATGGTCGCAGGAGCCCTCTTAAGTGCCGGCCGAGGACCAGCCCTCCTGCCCCCGACTGTCAAGCCCTTACCTGCCCTCTCCGGCCGGGTAAGGGCTTATTTGGTCCGCTGGGTCGAAACCAGCTTGTAGCCGACCCCCGGATCGAGTCGATCTGAACGG
Organism: Paenibacillus sp. CC-CFT747; assembly: GCA_030323305.1. Classification (GTDB taxonomy): domain Bacteria; phylum Bacillota; class Bacilli; order Paenibacillales; family NBRC-103111; genus Paenibacillus_AO; species Paenibacillus_AO aurantius. The sequence goes on from CP106741.1 coordinate 71,925, forward strand.
TATCCTGGTTCATCTCCAGCTTCTTGCGAAGGAGCTGACATGAACGTCAACGGTTCTCTGGCCGCCTATGTAATCAAAGCCCCATACGACATTCATCAGGTCGTCCCTCGTCACCACCACTCCCGGTCGTTGGACGAGGTAGAGAAGCACCTCGAATTCCTTCGGCCGCAGGGGAATGGACTCTCCGTTCAGAAGAACTTCATACTTGTCCGGGTAGATTCTCAGATCCCCGACCGTAAAGACCTTCTCGCCCTCCGGGCTCCGGTCGGTCATCGCCTCGCCGGGCTGGGTCCGCCTTAACACGGCTGTCACGCGGGCGAGCAGCTCCGCTACCCCGAAAGGCTTCGTCATGTAATCGTCGGCCCCGTATTTGAGCCCTTGAACAACCTCTTCCTCGGCATTCCGTGCCGTCAGGATGATGACAGGCGTCTTCACGCCCTTCTGGCGGAGCTTCGCCAAAATTTCGAAGCCGTTCATCCCCGGAAGCATGATGTCGAGAATGATCAGGTCAAAAGGCTGCTGGAGGGCTGTCTGAAGCCCGTCTCCCCCATGCTCGGCCACTTGAATCTCATAGCCCTCCTGCGTCAAGTTATAGGACAGAAGACGGGCAAGCGTCGGCTCGTCTTCGATAATTAGAATGGTATGCGGCATGGGCATCCCCCAGTTGATAAGAAAGTCAAAGGTCCGGCCTCTCTATTCTAGCACGTATGCGTAAAGATCATGTAAAGCAAATGTTAACGGAATGTTAAAACCGGCCGGGCCGTCCCAAACCCGGTTAAGGGTGAAGAACCGGGATTTCAATGATAAACCGCGAGCCCAAGCCGACTTCACTTTCTACGGCAATGGTGCCGTGGTGAAGCTCCACCAGATGTTTCACGATGGACAGCCCCAGCCCCGTTCCGCCCGAGCTGCGGGATCTGGCTTTGTCCACCCGGTAGAAGCGTTCAAAGATCCGGGGAGGTCTTTCTTCGGGATGCCCATTCCGGTATCGGAGATGGTCAGGCGGATCTTCTCTTCTTCCCCTGAGGCGGCCACAAGCGGTTCCACGCTGACCTTCACCCTGCCGCCTTCCGGTGTATAAGCGATTCCATTGGAAAGCAGGTTGATGACGATCTGGCGAAGCCGGTCCTCGTCGGCTTCCAGATACAGATCCTCCCCAGCTTCGAGCTCCAGGGTGATCTTCTTCTTGTCCGCCTGGGCTTTCATGACATGCACCGTCTTCTCGAGAAACTCCTTCAGTTCGACCGGAGAGAAATGAAGCGGGATCCGTTTCGATTCGATTTTGGAAAGCTCCAGAATATCCCCGATCAGCCGGTTCAAACGGTCACTCTCTTCATAGATGATCTGCAGGAAGGACTTTGCGGTTTCGGGATCGTTCATGGCGCCGGCAAGCAGCGTTTCGGCAAAGCCTTTGACGGCCGTTACCGGTGTCTTCAGCTCATGCGAGACATTGGCCACGAACTCGCTTCTCATCCGTTCGAGACGGCGAACCGCCGTTATGTTGTGCAGCACGATCAGGACGCCGGACCATTCTCCGTTTGCCCCATACAGCGGATTAAGGTTAATCTCCAGAATTCGCTCCTCGGGATAATAGAACACCACTTCATCCCGGACGTACTCCCGGGTCTCCATGCATTCGCGGATCATCTGGGAAAATTCAACCTGCCGGTTAGCGGCCTCGTAAGGCTTGCCGAGCAGTTCTTCCGAGGTGAAGCCCAGTAAATCCTCCGCCGCCCGGTTAAGCAGAACAATTGTATGGCTGCGGTCGATCATGAGCACTCCGCTCATCATGTTATCCAGAACGTTCTTCAGCCTTCGTTCGTTCTCCGAGATTTGCTTCATCTGGACCTCGAGGCTGTCGGCCATCGTGTTGATCGCCTCTCCCAGCCGGCCGACTTCGTCCCGCCGTGATGCGCTCACCCGGTACTTGTAATTGCGGTTCGTGATCTGCTGTGCCACCTGGGCGATCGTTTCGAGCGGCCGCGTGAGGTTATAAGCGATCCGGAAGCTGACCATGACCGCGATCAGGAACAGAATGGCGAGTCCGAACAGCAGGAAGCGCCAAAGCTTATCGATGGACTCCTCCACCTGCTCCAGCGACATGGCAAGCCGGATATAGGCGATCGTCTGCCCGTTCTGCTTGACGGCCTTAGCGGCGTAGAGCATATTTTGTCCAATCGTATCGCTGTGCCGCGTGGAGAACCCGATGGTCCCCCTGGCGGCATCCTGGATCTCTTCGCGCCCCAAATGGTTGTCCATCGTGGCGGGGGCGTGATCCGAATCGCCCAGGACCGTTCCATCGGCCGCTATATACGTTATTCGTGCCCCCGCGGCTTCCTTGTAATAGTGAACTTTGTCGCTGTAAACCTTCATTAAGTCGGGTATGCTTCCCGTTCTTGTCCATTCCCCGGAAGCCAGAATGACGGCGATTTCCCGTTCCATATTCGTCTGCAGGGCATCGATGTAGCTTCTTTTCAGCAGCTGTCCCGTAAACAATCCGGCGACGAGCACGGACATCCCGATCAAAGCAACGAATAGCAGAGTAAGCCTAACGCGAAATTTCTCCAATGGGGTTCCCCTTCCTTCGACGCAGGAGGCCGTTGGCGCCTCTTGCGCGTGTCACTACCCATGGTAATACGGTTTTCCGTGAAAAGAAAGGCGTTCGTTCGTCTATCGTGTGCCCGCTTTCTAAAGATTATGTAAAGAAGGTACCAGAAGGGATACCTCTTCGGCACAAGGGAATCCTACCGGAAGAACCCCTGTCCAATAAAAAAGCCCCCAAGCCGCCGATGGCGGCTGGAGAGCCCGATAAGTCCATGAAGATTAACCTTAGCCGATAAATTCCTGTACCCATTCCCCGTTATAGTACGCGACGCCGATCGTCGTGAAGTTAGGGTTGAGAATGTTCTTGCGGTGACCGTCGCTGTTCATCCACGCGTTCATCACCTCTTGCGGAGTACGCTGCCCTTTGGCGATATTCTCTCCGGCATAGGAGTAAGAAATGCCGTAGCTGCGCATCATGTCAAAAGGCGAACCGTAGGTCGGCGAGTTGTGGTCGAAGTAATTTTTGTTGTACATGTCGACCGCTTTATCCTTCGCCATGGCCGATAGAGCGCTGCTTACGGAAAGCGGCTTAAGCCCGGCTTTGGCCCGTTCTTGGTTCACCAGATTGACGACTTCGGAGGCAAACTGGGAAGCCGTTGTCGGTGCGGCTGGTGCCGGTGTAGGAGCAGCCGGTGCCGGTGTCGGCTTAACCGGTTCTGGCGTTGGGGCTGCCGGAGCTGGTGTTGGCTTAACCGGTTCTGGCGTTGGGGCTGCCGGAGCGGACGGAACGCCGGGTACGGTTACGACGTAGCCTTGCCAGAAGGCTTGGCCGTTGTCAAACAGCGGCTTAAGCTGTTCCACCCCTTTAAACGTAAACCCGCTTTTCTGAAGAAATGTATATAACGATTGATAATCGTTACCCGCCGGGGTAGTCCCTTCGGCATGTGCAGCCCCTACCGAGAGAAGAGGCGTAAGAGCAATAACACCTGTCATGACCGCTTTCTTAAAAACATGCTTCAATGCAATAATCCTCCCTTTGCAGCCTGCGAGGTTAGCTGTCGGGTTCGGGATCAGAGAGTTGCCCGACCACTTGACGTGGTTTCACCCCAGTTGTGGTTCCCCCGCGCCCCTTAAGGGGCTTCGGCCTAAATTTGTAAGCCCCATCAGGTTACCATAATCCCTTCCTGTCTATCATCCTACAAATTATGGATTTACTAGAGAACAGGATAGCTAATCCGTCTTTTCTCTCCCGATTTCGCGCCTTATCTACCTTATTCAGAACCGTCGACACCCTTGATAGCGAAGAGGGATCCTCCAATGATAAAAAAACCATCTGCCGCGCAGATGGTCTCTACCAATTCTTATTACTGGAAAACCGGCTCCTTAAGCTCGGAGAGCTTCTCAAGCGAATGCTTCTCCACGTCGGCGTGAAGGCTGTTGCCATGGGAATCCATGGTCACGATCGCGGCGAAGCCTTCCGTCTGAAGGTGCCACATCGCTTCCGGCACCCCAAATTCCATGAAGTCCACTCCCTCGACCTTCTTCAGGCAGCGGGCATAGTACTGGGCGGCGCCGCCGATAGCGTTCAGATAAACGGCTCCATGCTCCTGCAGGGCTTTAAGCGTTTTGGCGCCCATGCCCCCTTGCCGATGACCGCGCGGATGCCGAATTTCTTCAGGATGTCGCCTTGGTAAGGCTCCTCCCGGATGCTCGTCGTCGGGCCGGCCGCCTTGACGTGCCATTCTCCCTGCTCGTCCTTGCTCATGACCGGTCCGCAGTGATAAATGACCGAGCCGTTCAGGTCCACGGGCGAATCGTGGTCCATCAAATACTTGTGCAGCGCATCGCGTCCGGTGTGCATCATCCCGTTGATGACGACGACGTCCCCGACGCGAAGCTCGCGGACCTGCTCTTCCGTAATCGGCGTCTGAAGCACGATCTCGCGGCGCTCAGGCTGGCCGGCGGCAGCCGCCACTTCCGCTTCGTCCCTAACGGCTACCTTCTCCCCGGTGCTGCTGTTGTAGATCCATTCCCGGATTTCCCCGGTCTCCGGATCTAGAAGAACTCCCTGCCGGCGGTATGCCCAGCAGTTGTAAGCGACGGAGACGAAGAAGCTGGCCGGCAGGCGGTTCATCACGCCGACCTTGCAGCCGAGGAGCGTCACTTGCCCGCCGAAGCCCATCGTGCCGATGCCTAGCTTGTTGGCGTTCTCGAGCACGTACTCCTCGAGCTGGCGAAGCTCCTCGTTCGGGTTCACGTCGTCGGTGCGGCGGAACAGCTGGTGCTTGGCGAGCTCGTAGCCCGTTGTGCGGTCCCCGCCGATGCCTACCCCAATGAAGCCGGCACTGCAACCCTGCCCCTGGGCTTGGTAGACCGCATGCAGAATGCATTTGCGGATGCCGTCCAGGTCACGGCCGGCTTTGCCCAGGCCTTCAAGCTCTGCAGGCAGGCTGTACTGGATGTTCTTGTTCTCGCAGCCGCCGCCCTTCAGTATGAGGCGGACGTCGACTTCGTTGCGTTCCCACTGCTCGAAATGGATAACGGGGGTACCCGGTCCGAGGTTGTCGCCGCTGTTGGCCCCTGTCAGGGAGTCCACGGAGTTCGGACGCAGCTTGCTGTCCTTCGTAGCCTGGCTGACGGCTTCTAAGATTTGTTTTTTCATAACAATCTGGTTAGCACCAACCGGGACATGTATAATAAAGGTAGGCATGCCGGTGTCCTGGCAAATCGGGGACACGTTGCATTCCGCCATTTCGATATTATCGGCAATGGTAGAAAGGGATAAGGCGGCACGGGTTCCGCTGTCCTCCTGCGCTTTGGCACGGTTAATGGCTTCCCTGACATCGCCAGGAAGATTAGTGGATGTTTCCACGATCAGTCTATAAACGCTCTCTTGAAAATGCTTCATGGAACGGGCTTCTCCTCTCGATTGGCTCAGCAATCTGTAATCTAGTAATCCGCCGGTGCTTAGGTTCCGTTTAGAAGCTAATACCGGGATACGCATCCCTATAATTATAGCATATCGGCGTCGTTTGAAAATGCAAAACGCAGGATGGAGAGGAACAGTTACGCATGATCAAGTTTTTGTTGAGAACCGCGGTTATCGCAATCGCCGGTCTTACCTTTCTCGTTTCGAGCCTGAGTGCTTTTAAGCCCGAAACGCTTTACCGCAGCCAGGTGGCGGTTCTCATGTATCATCACATTCACGACACGGACCAAAGCGGAGCCACGATCACTACCGAGCTTTTTCGCAGCCAGCTCTCGTATTTGAAGGGGCGCGGCTATCATTTCATCTCACTTCAAGAATTCAAGGATTTCATGAATGGGGCCGCGGTGCCGGATAACGCCGTCCTCGTTACCTTTGACGACGGCTACGAGGGATTTTACCAGAACGCCTATCCCGTTCTGACCAAGCTGAACATTCCTGCGGTCAATTTCATCATCACGGGCACGCTGGATCATCCGCTGGCCGGCAACATCCCTTTCCTGAACCGCGACGAAATCCGGATCATGACCTCGCATTCCCCGGGAATCGAGGTTCAATGCCACACGGACAGCCTTCACGGCAAAACGGAAGGTGACCAGGGCAAAGCTCTTCTGGTCGCCCGGCTGCCGAAGGACGGCCGGACGGAGACGGAGGACGAATACAAGAAACGGATCGTGGACGATACCCGCGCCTGCACAGGCCGGCTGAAGGATCTGACGCCGCATCAGGTGGACGCGATGGCCTACCCGTACGGGATCTATAATCCACTCGCCGCCTCGCTGGTAAAAGAAGGCGGAATCCAATACGCCTTCACCATCCTTCCCCGGATGGCCACTCAAGGAATGGACCCGCTTAGAATACCGCGCATTAACGCGGGAAGTCCCTATATCACTCCCCTTGCTCTTCATAACATGATCATGCGGCGGGTGACCGCCCCCGGCCCGCCAAGAGCATGGTCGGGCTGAGGATACCCTCGAGCAGGTCGGAGGGGAGCTGACGAAGGACAAAGCGGACGGCAGCACCGTTATCCACTACAACGGAATCCAATGGAAGGTCCGCCCGGGCAGCCAAGAAGCCATCAGCGGGGAACGTGTCTTGACGCTGGATAAGCCGGTGACGATTGTCGGCAGCCGTTCCTACATTCTGCTGGAAGATCTGGAGAAGCTGCTCGGCATCGACATTTCGTCCGATCCCCATACCCGGTTGTACACGGCCCGGCTTCCGGACGCAAGCGATTCCGACGCGGAAGGCCTTAAGGGGCAGCGCTAAATCGCATAGACCGTTAACGCTACCGGATAAGGCAGGACCGCCTTATCCGGTAGCTCTGTTTAGCCGTATCCCGGTTTGGCGATGCGGCTTGGCGGGCTAATCGCCGCCCGCCCATTCTATCTCTCGGAGGTTGGTATGGATCATCACTTTTTTGCTTATATGTACCGGTTGAGATATATCAAACGCTGGAGCCTGATGCGCAACGTGGTAGAAGAGAATGTCGCGGAGCACTCTTATCATGTCGCCCTGCTGGCCCACGTGCTCTGCACAATTGGCAACGACCTGTTCGGCCGGAAGCTTGATGCGGATAAAGCCGTGACCCTGGCGCTCTTTCACGATGCCACCGAAGTGTTCACGGGAGACATCCCCACCCCGGTTAAGCATCAGAACCCGACCATCCTTTCGAGCTTCCGCGGAATCGAGCAGCTGGCCGCCGAGCGGCTCCTGGCCATGGTACCTGAGTCTTTGAAGGAAAGCTACCGCCCTCTGCTCGGCTCCAAAAGCTCCCCGGATGGGGAGCTTCAGAAGCTCGTGAAAGCAGCCGACTTGCTCGACGCCTACCTGAAGTGCGTGACGGAGCTGTCGGCGGGCAACCGGGAATTCGCTGTCGCCAAGGGGCAGATTGAGCAGGCCTTGAAGAAGCTGAACCTGGAGGAGGTCCGCTACTTCCTGGAGCATCTCGCCCCGAGTCTGGAGAAGACGCTGGATGAGCTGGCGGAATGAGCTTATTCCGGGGAGGTACTAAATAAAGATAGTACTGTCCGGCTTTTCCGAAATATTCCATAATGAGGTTACTGGTACCGAAACCTGCAGCTTTCCAAGAGGAAAGGTAGGAATCGCTTGACTGCGAGTGCACGCGCAGCCAGGCCCCACTCAACTCATTAATGGAGGAAAACCCTAATGAAAACGAAACGCTCTCTGAAAGCTGTGAAAATGGTCGTTATGGCCGTTACTCTCGCATCAGCCGCACGGACTGCCGCAGGTCGCCGCCACGACGTCGCTCGAGATCATTCAGCAGCATGCCGCCAAGGATCACGATGATCAGCCCGCCTACTGGCAGAGAACGGTCTGCGGCACACCTGGACGGCCTGGGCCTGCCCAAGCCCCCTTACGGCTGTCCTCAATAACTAGCCCTGGCCCACCCAAGACAAATAACGGCCGGTTACCGGCTCCCTTATTCTCCAACAACCAACACCAAAAACCGGAGGGATCTTCCCTCCGGTTTTTGGTGTTTTCCAAGCTAAAACAATCTAAGATCAGAACAAGTTCGGGTAGTTCATGACGAACAGAACGGCCAGAAGCAGAACGGCGTTCAAGGCTCCGAACGTTTTGACCTTGCCTTCGTAGGCACCGGCCGACTGGCCTCCCTTGACGGCGGCGTTCAGCTTTTTCAGGTTCGCCCCCAGCACGCCGGTCATGCCGCCAATGGCGAGCAGAAGCACAATGGCCAAAATCATCCACAGAACCGAATATTCCCCCTTGCTGACCAAGTACCCTCCTGTCAGGAACTGGACGACAAGCAGAATCTGGCCGATCCGGTTCGCGCCGGTGAGCAGGCTCGTGTAGCCTTCCTTAGCGGCAGCGGACAGCGAAGCCACACGGCCGTACAGGAACGGAAACAGCAGATAGAAGCCCATTCCGACGGCACTAAGCAAATGCAGAAACAGAATAAATTGATTCACGGTTTTCCCCTATTCGTTGAAAAGGTTGTCTAATCCCTCTCAGTATACCGTAAGGAGAAAGCGATAAACAATCTTTCCAGGAGCAGGAGACGCCGGTTCACAAAGTTGTTGGAATCGTTGCCTCCGGGCGCCTTCTCATCAGCTTCTCGGGATCGGAGCGGAAGCCGTACGCTTCATACAGCCCGTGAGCGTCCCTCGTCCCAAGGAAGCCGCTCAAGCCCGCCAGCCGGTCATCCGCGACGACCGCCTCCACCAGCCTCTTGCCGATCCCCTTTCCGCGGTATTCCTCATCTACGTAGACGTCGCACAGCCAGTACATCGTCGCCCCGTCCGTGACCACCCGGGCAAACGCCACCTGCCGGGAGCCTTCGTACACCCCGTAGCATAACGAAGCCTCTATCGATTTCCGGATGGTTTCCTCCGGTCGATGCGCCGCCCAGTAGCTTCGGCCGAGGAAGCCCCGGATCACCTCCAGGTCAAGACGTCCTTTGTCCGTGCTGATTACATAGTCTCCCCATGTCTTTTTCAAGTTTCTTCGTCCTCCTACTAGGTAACCTCAATCCAATACCTTTGCACGCAGGTCTCGCCTTCCCAAGCCTCCGACTCCAGAACGCCGCCGTTCTTCTGAATGGTACGGGCCGAACCGGTATTGTCCTTGTCGCACGTAACCAGCACCCGCTGGATCCCCCGTTCCCCGGCCTTCTGCAGGGCCATGGCGAGGATGGCGGTCGCATAGCCCTTGCGCCGTTCCCCCGGACGGATTCCGTAGCCGATATGTCCCCCGATTCGAAGCAGCTTCTCGTTCAACCGGTGCCGCAGATTGACGACGCCCACGATCCGGCTCCCTCGTACGAGCCAATAAGTGGAGTGCTCGACAAAACCGGAGGAAGCCCGATTCCTCTGCTGCAGTTCGTAAGCTCCCGGATCAGCCGGGGAAATCCCGGGCGTCCATGTCGAGAACGAACGGAACGCGTTTCTCCCCGGATCGCTGCCAATCCTCCAGCATCTCCTTGTATTCCTTCTCCCAGTCCGCCGACGGCTCGATCAGCCTTAGTTCCTTCTCGCCTTCCATTCCCTTTCCCTCCTTAACGAATCAAACGGCCTCCCCTTCTCCCGCCCCGCTGACCGGACGTCCGCTGTAGATTCCCTTGGTCCATTCTCTTCTCAGCATCCCGTAGACGGCCATGTCGACGTATTGCCCGTTCAGGAAGGAATAGTCCCGCAGAGTCCCTTCCTGCGTAAAGCCGAGACGCTCGGGAACCGCCCGGCTGGGAAGGTTCCCCACCGCCGCCTTAATCTGAACCCGGTTAAACTCCAGGTCGCTGAACACATAATTGATGAGAACCCGGCACGCCCGGGTCATGATCCCCTGCCCGCAGCAATCCTCGCTGAGCCAGTACCCGATTTCCACCCGCCTGTTGTCCCGGTTATAATCGTGAAGCCCGATGGTGCCCACCAATTGGCCCTCCCGCCAGATCCCTGCCGACAAGCCGTCCTGGGCTTCGTGCCGAACCCGGCAGCTTTCCAGATAGGCAAGCGTATCCTCCACCCGGTGGGTTGCATGGGCGAAGGGAAGCCATTCCCCCAAATGCTCCCGGTTGCGGACCGTCAGCTGAAACAGCTCCTCCGCATGCCCGCTCTCCAGCTGGGCGAGATAAAGCCGGTCATCCACTTTGTACTTGAACATGGTCCTTCCTCCTGTCTCTTTTCTTAATTTAAGCCCTCATCCCCATCATGTTCCCGGAGCTGTACCTTCTCAGCCCGCGATAAAAGAACCAAGTGCCCCCTACAGCCAGCCCCAAGGAAACGGCAGCAGCTCCTGTAAGGAACGTTACATCCACCGAACGGATAAGCCCAATGGGAAGATAGCTGATGAAGCCCGCCGGAATGACGCTGAATAGAACGAGCCGCCCCCAACCTTTAAAAATCCCCGTCGGATAGGTCGAGAAGGCGAGCAACGCCTGGAAGAGCTGAAAGCTTAGTCCATCCGCGCTGCCGATGTAGAAAGCCAGGGAATTGGCTGCCAGCGAGAAAAAGAGAAAAATCAGCATGGCGATCAGCAGGGCCAGCGCGAACTTGGCGATCCCCCACAAGGACAAGTCCCCAAACAAGGCAAAAAGAATAAGCGCGAAGAGGACGTCTCCAATGGCCGCTACCGACATGCGGCTGATCAGCACGTGCAGCAGAACGGGCTTCGGCTGGGCCAGATAAGTGTCCAGCTGTCCGTTCGCTACCATGGCGGAGATCCGGTTTACATTGCCGAAGAACACTGCCATCAATCCGAAGCCTCCGGCGCTAACCGCCCACATCATCATGACGTCGTTCATTTCCCAGCCGTTCACGACCGGGAACCGGCGGAAATACACACTCCAGTAGAAAATCCAGACAGCGTTGTTAATCATCATCATCCCGGCTGTCAGCAGGAAGCTCATCCGGAATTCCATAGCCCCCGCCAAATTAAGCTTCCAGCACGTGCTTACGAAACGTAACAGGTTACCCGCCGTTGACATGAAGCTTCCTCCCTCCTCTGGCATAAACCCAGGCGGCTGCCAATCCGAGACCCGCAATCCAAGCCGCCTGAATGCCGATCATTTTAACCAGGACGTTCCCGTCGAACGCCACTGCGGTCCGGGCCGGGAAATACAGGATCGTCTGAAACGGCAGCCATCCGCATACCCGCTGGAGCGTCTCGGGATAGATCTCGAGCGGCATCAGCATTCCACCGATGGTGAACAGAATTTTGTTGTAGACGAATTCCAGTCCCCGCGTTTCTTCGACCCAGAAGGAACTCAGCGCCAGAATAAGGGTAAGCATAAAGTTAACGGTGACCGCTCCGATCGAAGCGGCGAAGAACCCGGCCCAGCCCCAACCAAAGCTCGGGGGCCCCAGGAGGAATAAGCCAAGCAGTCCTGCAACGGCCAGGTTGACCAAGAGCCGCACATAGACCTCTCCCAGGTAGCTCACGTACTGAAAGGATAGGTAGCTGACCGGGCGGGTGAGCTTGTAGCCGATATCCCCGCTTTTGACCTCTTCCTCCATCCGGCTCGCCAGACTGGGGAACGCCATGGTCATGGATTCCGTCAGGATCAGGTACCAGAGGATCTGCTTGAAGCTGTACCCCGCAATGGTGGAGGAGCCTTCCCCGGCGAACGTCGTTCCCCACAGCTGGCTGAAAATATACAGGATGATGAGCAGAAAAAGGGAGCGGACGAGAAAGTCCGTCACGTAGGCGAGATGGCTTCTGACGGTGATTTTGCCGATGGCGGCATATTTGCCGGCCTTACGCGCGATTATGGTCATGCCTCCTTCCTCCCCTTCCCCGCGGGCCATTCCCTCTCCTGTCCCCGTCCCCCGGCCGTCTGAGGGTCCGGCTGTTCCCGACCTGCCTGCCCGGTACGGGCATAGATCTGCGTAATGATTTCCTCCATAGGCGGGTTCTCGATCGTCACGTCTTCGAGCCGGTAGGTGCGGACGAAGTGGGCCAGTACCGTCTCAATCGGGGTACAGGACGTATCCACGGACAGCTTCAGCCCCGTTCCCTTCTGTTTCAACACTTCGACCCCCTCGAAGGAAAAAGGCTCTGGCTCGGTTTTCAGCTTAAGCTGAACAGTCTTGCGGGTCAGGAAATCCTCTTCATGCCGGATACGGTGTCATCCAGGATAATCCTTCCGTGATTGATGACGATCGCCCGCCTGCACAGCTGCTCGATATCCCCCGCATCGTGGGACGTTAAGAAGACGGTAACGCCTTCCTCCCGGTTCATCTCCCGGATTAACTCGCGAATCCGCTGCTTCACCACGACGTCGAGCCCGATCGTCGGTTCATCCAGGAACACGACCTTGGGCCGGTGAAGAAGAGCCGCTGCGATCTCGCAGCGCATCCGTTCGCCCAGGGAGAGCTTCCGAACAGGAGTGGCCAAATACGGCCCCAGGTCGAATCTCTCGATTAGATCGTCCCGCCGCTTCCGGAAATCCTCCCGCCCCAGCTCATAAATGCGGCTCATGAGCTCAAAGGTGTCGACCGGCGGCAGGTGGTACCACAGCTGCGACTTCTGTCCGAACACCGAGCCGACGTGAAACGCGAGCCGCTTCCGCTCCTTCCAGGGGCAGAAGCCCAGCACCTCGGCCGTTCCGCCGGACGGGTGCAGAATGCCGGTGAGCATTTTGATCGTCGTCGATTTGCCTGCGCCGTTCGGGCCAAGGAAAGCCAACGCCTCCCCTGTTCCACACGGAAATCGATCGGCTCCACCGCCGTCTTGACGGTGTAGACCGGCTTGAACAGGGAGCGGAGGCTTCCGCTCAAACCCGGGGTTTTGAGTTTCACTTGAAACGCCTTGGATAGTGCCTCCACTCGTATGGTTTGCACTGGATTTCCCTTCCTTTCCATCCTTTATTTAGGTAAAGCAAAAAAGACCTCCGTCAAGCTCGCCCGGTTAAAGGCGGAACTTGCCGAAGGTCTTTTATCCCTACGGTGTAGGCGCGGCTGTTGCTCACGGCCCGGCTTCGCTCGGTTCGACCGGACCGCGTCCCCTGCTCTACCGGCATCGGGGTAACGCCTTGATCCGTCGGCTCCCTAGAAGCCCTTCCACTTAATTCGTTTATCCTATCACAAGCTCACACGGCATGTAAAGGACAATTTTGCCGGGCTTGTTTTATAATAGGCTTATCCACATTTTAGGAGGTTGTCCATGTCTTCTTCCCCTGCTGCTTATCCGCCGGTCATCCCTATTCTGCGCGTGTTTCAAGAGGAGAAAGCCAAAGAATTCTATCTCGACTTCCTGGAATTTCAGCTCGATTGGGAGCACCGATTTGAAGAGGGACTGCCGCTGTATAGGCAAGTGTCCCGCGGGGATTGCGTGCTTCATCTGTCGGAGCATCATGGGGACGCCTGCCCGGGAGCGGCCGTCCGGATCCATACGGAGAAGCTGGAGGACTACCAGAAGCGGCTGCTCGGCAAAGCTTACAAGTACGCGCGTCCCGGCATCCATAAGACTCCGTGGAACACATCGGAGATGTCCATCCACGACCCGTTCGGCAACCGGCTCGTCTTCTTCGAGGCCGTGGAGCAGAAGCCATAGAATGGGGTCAGAACACCTCGGGCTACTTTATAGCAACCAAAAAGCTTTCCCCGCGGGGAAAGCTTTTTCTGTCGGCGCAGGGGTTAGCCCTGCACCACTTGGATGACATTGCGGACGGATTCCGCGGACTTGTCCAAAGCGGCTTTCTCTTCAGCCGTCAGCTCCAGCTCGAAAATTTTCTCGATGCCGTCGCCGCCGAGAAGAGTCGGCACCCCCATGAACAGGTTGTCGTAGCCATACTCGCCTTGGAGAAGAGCGATCGAAGGGATGATCCGCTTCTTGTCCTTCAAGATGGCTTCCGTCATCTGAACAAGGGACGCCGCCGGAGCATAGTACGCACTGCCGTTTCCGAGCAGGTTGACGATTTCACCGCCGCCCGTACGGGTCCGCTTCACGATGGCGTCAATGCGGTCCGCCGGGATCAGCTTCTCGATCGGAATGCCGCCCACGTTGGAGTAACGCACCAAGGGAACCATATCGTCGCCGTGGCCGCCCAGAACGAAGCCGCGCACATCCTCGACGGATACGTTAAGCTCCTGCGCGATGAACGTGCAGTAGCGGGCCGTATCCAGTACGCCGGATTGTCCGATGACGCGGTTCTTCGGGAAGCCCAGTGCCTGGAAGGCCACATAAGTCATCGCATCCACCGGATTGGAGAGGATGATGACGATGGACTCCGGGCAGTATTTGGCGATGTTTCCGCAAACCGATTTCATGATGCCGGCGTTGGTGTTCACCAGATCGTCGCGGCTCATCCCCGGCTTCCGGGCGATCCCGGCGGTGATGATCACGATGTCCGAACCGGCGGTGTCTTCGTAGTTGGACGTCCCGATGATGTTGCTGTCGAAGCCTTGGACCGGACTTGCTTCCAGCATGTCGAGAGCCTTCCCTTTGGTTGGGTTCTCAAGCTGCGGAATATCAACCAGAACAACGTCTCCCAGTTCCTTCTGGGCAAGCATCAGAGCGGTCGTGGCACCGGTGAATCCGGCGCCGACCACGGTAATCTTTTTGCGGCGAATGGCCATGGCGGGTCTCCTCCTGTATGGTGGATTACATATTTTGGATGACCTGGTTAGCGAACTCGGAGCACTTCACTTCCGTTGCGCCTTCCATCAGGCGGGCGAAGTCGTAAGTGACCGTTTTGTTGTTGATGGCGGTTTCCATGCCTTTGTAGATGAGGTCGGCCGCTTCCTGCCAGCCCAGGTGCTCCAGCATCATAACGCCGGACAGGATAACCGATCCCGGATTCACGACGTCTTTGCCAGCGTATTTAGGAGCCGTTCCGTGGGTGGCTTCGAAAATGGCATGGCCGGTTACGTAGTTAATATTAGCACCTGGTGCGATTCCAATACCGCCAACTTGGGCAGCCAGGGCATCGGACAGGTAATCGCCGTTCAGGTTCAGCGTAGCGATAACGTCGAAGTCCGTCGGACGGGTCAGAACCTGCTGCAGGGCGATGTCTGCGATGGCGTCTTTCACGACGATTTTGCCGGCTTCTTCGGCCACCTTCTGAGCCTGGTTAGCGGCTTCGGTGCCTTGCTCTTCCTTTATGCGGTCATACTGCGCCCAAGTGAACACCTTGTCTCCGAACTCGCGCTCCGCCAGCTCGTAACCCCAGTTCTTGAACGCTCCTTCGGTGAACTTCATGATGTTTCCTTTGTGCACCAGCGTTACGCTCTTGCGTCCGTGGCTGATCGCATATTCGATCGCCGCGCGGATCAGACGCTCGGAGCCTTCGCGGGATACCGGCTTGATGCCGATACCGGACGTTTCCGGGAAACGGATTTTGTTCGCGCCCATTTCCTGCTGCAGGAACTCGATCACTTTCTTTACTTCGGCGGAGCCTTCCTTGTACTCGATCCCGGCATAGATGTCTTCCGTGTTCTCGCGGAAGATGACCATGTCGACGAGCTCAGGGCGCTTAACCGGAGAAGGAACGCCGTCGAAGTAACGAACCGGACGCAGGCAGACGTACAGGTCCAGCTCTTGACGAAGGGCCACGTTCAGGGAACGGATCCCGCCGCCGATAGGAGTCGTCAGAGGTCCTTTGATGGCAACCGTGTATTCGCGCATAGCGGTCAGCGTGTCGTTAGGCAGCCAGTTGTTGTATTTGTTGAAGGCCTTCTCGCCAGCATACACTTCGTACCAGGCGATTTTCTTCTCGCCGTTATAGGCTTTCTCTACAGCTGCGTCCAGAACGCGCTGGGAGGCGGCCCAAATGTCGGGACCCGTTCCGTCCCCTTCGATGAAAGGAATAATTGGGTTGTTGGGAACATTCAACTGGCCGTTGTCGATCGTAATTTTCTCGCCTTCCGTTGGCAGGGAGTAGTTCTCGAATTGTGGCATGGTAAGTATCCTCCTTAAGAATGATAGGTAAGTACAGCCGTTCACACGGCTAAGCCGTCCAGTAAGGACGGCGCTTGAACCAAGATCGGGAAGCTGCGGATTAGCGCTTCTCGATCGGAACGTATTTCTGGGTGGCCGGGCCGGTGTATTCCGCACGCGGACGGATCAGGCGGTTGTTCTCGTACTGCTCGAGAATGTGAGCCGTCCAGCCGGAGGTACGGGAAATCGCAAAGATCGGCGTGAACAGGTCGCGCGGAATCTCGAGCGATGTGTATACGGACGCCGAGTAGAAGTCGACATTCGGCTTCAGGCCCTTCTGTCCGGTCACGATGTCTTCGATTTTGATGGACATTTCGTACCAGTTCAGGTTGCCCGTAATTTTGCCGAGCTCCTGGGACATTTTCTGAAGATGCTTGGCGCGAGGGTCGCCGTTCTTGTAAACGCGGTGACCGAAGCCCATCAGCTTCTCTTTGTTGGCGAGCTTGTTCTGCACGTAGCTCTCCACGTTGTCGATCGTGCCGATCTCCTCGAGCATGGCCATAACCGCTTCGTTCGCACCGCCGTGCAGGGGCCCTTTCAGAGCGCCTATCGCGGACGTTACGCCGGAGTAGATATCGGACAGGGTAGCCACGGTAACCCGGGCTGCGAAGGTGGAAGCGTTCAGCTCATGATCGGCGTGAAGCACGAGGGCTTTCTCCAGCGCTTCGATCGCAATCTTATTCGGCTGCTCACCGGTCAGCATGTAGAGGAAATTCTCGGCGATGGACCCGGCGTCGGCTTTCGGAGCCACCGGCTCTTTGCCCTCGCGGATGCGGGCGAAAGCGGCAACAATCGCAGGCAGCTGGGCCTGTAGCTTGATCGCCTTGCGGACATTGCTCTCGCGGCTCATGTCGTTGGCTTCCTCGTCGTAGAGGGCCAGGCTCGAAACAGCCGTGCGAAGGGCAGCCATCGAATTGGTGTTCTTCGGATACAGCTTCAGCTGCTGAATAACGGCATCCGGGACGGAGGCGTTCGCATTCAGGTCCTTCTTCAGCTGCTCAAGCTCGGAAGCGTTAGGAAGCTTGCCGAACCACAGCAAATAGGCGACTTCTTCAAAGAAGCGTTCTCCGCCAGGTCGTCGATGTCGTACCCGCGGTAAGTCAGCACGCCGTCCACAATAGAGCTGACGGAGGAAGTGGTGGCGACGATGCCTTCCAAGCCTTTCGTTGCTGTCATGTTCATCTCTCCTTTGTATAGAAATTGAGGCATAAATAACATTTATCACATGATCTAATCTTAATAATAAAGTATTTTTACAAGGATGTGAACCAAACCGGCATAAAACTTCATTATCGACACCATAAACGTTTTTTCTTGCCCCGGACTATTATACCTCAATTTTCTCCAGGATAAAAATTTCAAGAGCTCCGGCGTAAGTTTTGATCCGGCCGGAAATATTGGTAGAATATAAGAAAATTCCACCCGAAGGAGGCCTGGACCCATGAAACCGAACAAGCGGATAGGCATCATCGACATCGGCTCCAACTCGGTGCGCCTCGGCATCTATGAGCAGACGGGAAGGCTGTCCCACCGGGTTATCGACGAAAGCAAGAAGGCGGCACGCTTAAGCGAGCGGATCGGAAGCGACGGCCGGCTGGGGGAGAAGGATATCCTCGCCCTGGCCGAAACGCTTGAGCAGTTCAAGCTGCTCTGCTCGGCTAACCGGACGGCCCAGATCCGGGCGGTGGCGACGGCCGCCATCCGCAACGCGGCGAATTCCGCCGAAATTGTCACCAAGCTGATCCGGTTGACCGGTCTCGACATCGAGGTGCTGTCCGGAAAGGAAGAAGCCCGTCTCGGCTTCGTCGGGATGATCAACTCGCTTTCCGTCGAGGACGGCTTTCTGGTTGACATCGGGGGCGGCAGCACGGAGGTGACCCTGTTCCGGAACCGGAAGATCGTGAACAGCGTCTCCTTCCCCTTCGGCTCGGTCAATACGGCCAAGCGGTTCAGCCGCGGCGGCCTCCTGGAGCCGTCCGACCTCGCCTTGATCCGCCGGATGGTCGAGGAGGCGGTGCGCCGGGAGCCCTGGATCCGCAGCCAGCCGGGTCTGCCCCTCATCGGGCTCGGCGGCACGATCCGGACCCTCGGCAAGCTGGTTCAGCGGCAGACGAAGTACTCCCTGCCCATGACGCATAACTTCGATATCGCGCCCCCGCGCGTCGAATCCGTGCTGGACAGGCTCACCGCCCTCTCCCTGGAGAAACGCAACAAGCTGGACGGGGTGTCGAAGGACCGCGCCGACATCATCGTACCCGGTCTGGTTATCCTGCAGACCCTGTTCCGGCAGATGCGGGCGGCGCATTACAAGATCAGCGGCGCCGGGCTTAGAGACGGGCTGCTCTTCGAGGCGGCTTTCCCCGGCCAGCCCGTCATCTCCGACGTGGCCGAATACAGTGTCCGCCATATGCTGAGCTTGTACCCGTCCGTTCCCCTGGCCCACGTGGAGCAGGTCAACCGCCTCGCCCTGAAGCTGTTTGACGATCTGGCCCCGGTCCACGGCCTTGGGGAATCCGAGCGGCGCTGCCTGCATACCGCTTCCCTGCTCTACCGCATAGGGGTGGCCGTCAACTTCTACTCCTATTCGAAGCATACCTTCTACCTGATGGCCCATTCGCGTATGGACGGCTTGACCCACCGGGAGATTCTGCTGTGCGGGCTTATCGCCTCGTACAAAACAAAGAACCGGACCCGGCACGCCTATCTCGCCCACAAGGACATACTGAGCGAGCCCGACTGCTCCCTTGCGGTTACCCTGGGTACCCTGCTCCGGCTTGCCGCCGCTCTCGACCGCAGCGAAACCCAGCCGGTAGCGGAGCTGACCGCCACGGCCGGACGCAAAACGCTGGATCTCCATCTCCAATGCAGCCGCCTGCCGCAGCTGGAAACGGCGGAGGTCGAAACGGTCGAGAAGGAATTCAAGAAGGTGTGGGGACTGACTCCCCGCTGCCGGGCGGTCGTTTTTTCCACGATCTGATCTTAGCGGCTTCGAACTGGCTCCGGAACGGCTTGTCTTCCCCTCCGGGCGGGAATACAAGCCGTTCTGCTGCAGATGGCGGGCTTTGACGTTATCCTCCAGGCTCATATGGAGGATGCGGATAAGGTCCTGCTTAAGCCCCTCGTCCCGGACGGGACACATAAGCTCAATCCGCCTTGTCAGGTTCCGGGTCATCCAATCCGCGCTGGAAATCCTCACATCCGGCTCCCCGCCGTTCTCGAAATATACCACGCGGGAATGCTCCAGGAAGCGGTCCACAATGCTCCGGACCGTGATGGTTTCGCTTAATCCCTCCACTCCCGGACGCAGGCAGCAAACCCCTCTGACTATCAAATCGATTGGAACCCCCGCTTGGGAAGCCTCGTATAGGGCGTCGACCATTTCCTGGTTGGACAGCGAGTTCATTTTGGCGATGATGCGGGCCGGACGGCCGGCGGCGGCATGCTCCGCTTCACGGCGGATCAGCTGCTGCAGCACCGGAAGCAGGTCCGTTGGCGCGACCGCAAAGGTATGCAGGTCGGAAGGAGCGGAGAAGCCCGTAATCTCATTGAACAGCGAGGAGGCGTCTTCCCCGATCAAGGGATCGGAGGTGAACAGGCCCAGATCCGTATAAAGCCGGGCGGAATTCTCGTTATAGTTCCCGGTGCCCACATGAACATACCGGCGGAGGGTTTCCTGCTCCTGGCGGACGACCAGGGTAATTTTGGCATGCGTCTTCAGTCCCACCAGGCCGTACACGACATGACAGCCCGCCTTCTCCAGCTGCCTGGCCCACGCGATGTTCCGCTCCTCGTCGAACCGGGCCTTCAGCTCCACGACAACGGTGACCTGCTTGCCGGATTCCGCCGCTTTGGACAAGGCCTGGATAAGCACCGAATGGCCGCTTACCCGGTACAGGGTGATTTTGACCGCGAGAACGTACGGATCCTCCGCCGCCTCCATCAGGAAATCATTGACCGCATCGAACGATTCATAAGGATGGTAGAGAAGGACATCCCGCTGCCCGAGCACCTCGAACAGGCTCTCGCTTTCTTCCAGCTCTTCGGGGTAGACCGGAATAAGCTCCGGGTACCTCAGCTGGGGAAAGCCCTCGACAAGAGACGGAAGCTTCATAAGAAAGCTGAGATCGATCGGGCCGTCGATGACGAACACATTGTCTTCAATTTCGAATTCTTCCTTCAGCATTTCAAGCGCGTAGGCATGAATGCCCTTGTGCACCTCCAGCCGGACCGGCACTCCCCAGCGCCTTCGCCGCAGCTCCTTCTCGATTTCCTCGAGAAGGTCCTCCGCCCCTTCTTCGTTCAAGGTCAGGTCCGCGTTGCGGGTCAGCCGGAAAGGATCGACGGCAAGCGGGACATACCCGGCGAACAGGCTGCGGATGTGCTGCTTGATCAGATCGTCCAGCAGGACGAATTCCTGCTTCTTGCTGTTCCCGCGTGCCGGCACCCGGACAAGCCGGGACAGATTCGAAGGGACCCGGACAATTGCAAAATAAGGCTCCTCCTCCGGATCGTCCCCTTCCTTAAGAAGGACAACCGCCAGATAGAGCGAGAGGCTGTTGACGAGCGGAAAGGGCCGGCTCTGATCCACTCCCATGGGGGTTAGCACGGGAAAGACATTGTCGGTGTAATACTGGTCCATCGCTTTTTTCTGGCTGGCGGTCAAATCGTCGTAACGGCTTATGTATATTCCTTCGCGCCCCAAGAAGCGAACCGCTTCCCGGTAAGCCTTGTATTGATCGTTTACCATACGGGAGGTCCGCTTCATGATTCGCTTTAACAGACCGGACGGCGTGTAGCCGGTAAAATCCTTACGCGTGTACCCCGCCTTCTGCTGATCCTGCAGCCCGGCCACCCGGACGCTCATGAATTCGTCCAGATTGGTCGAGACGATGGCAAGAAACTTGGCCCTTTCCAGCAGGGGAGTAGCCGGATCCTGCGCCTCCTCCAGCACTCTTTTGTTAAATTCCACCCAGCTTAAATCGCGGTTCAAATAGCGGGACACTTCTCCTCGTTCCGTTCGGGTCATAGGGCCTCCAGTATTTAACGACTTCCTTGTCGAATTCCGTATGGTTCAGGGGAGATCTGTCGATATTCTTCTATTATCAAGCCAAGTTGTCAGCCCTATGTTAAGAAAACGTTAAGCGGATGTTAACTCTTCCGGCTATTACCCGCTAGATAGCGTTCGTGATACAATAAAGACAGTCGGCAAGCAAGGAAAGGGTGGTCACTCTGGATTCCCTCTTACAAAAACAAGTCCTGAGAGGACTTAAGGTTGTGCTTATTCTGACGGCCGGTGTGCTGTTCCTCTACTACGCCGTTCCGTTAATTTATCCTTTTCTGATCGGATTTGCCCTGGCCTATCTGCTCAATCCTGCCGTAACCTACTTCCAGCGCAAAACCCATATGCCCCGATGGGCCGTGGTCCTCATCGTGCTGATTCTTTTTCTAGGGGCGGCTACGGGATTCCTGACCCTGCTTGTTACGAACATCGTCGTGGAAATCAGCTCCCTTACCGAATCCCTGCAGCGCAGCATGAACACCTGGATCAGCGAGCTTACTCTCTTCCTTAATTCCGAATACATACAGGGAATCGTCAGCCAGCTAAACCGGTTCTATGAGGAAAATCCTCAATACCAGAATACCATTAATTCAAACCTGACCTCAACGGCGAAGAGCCTCGCGGATACCGGCTCAAGCTTCATAACAGGCATCCTGAACGGCATTGTATCCGTTATTTCCGCTCTTCCGAGCGCGGCTACCATTACAGTCATCGTCCTGCTCGCGGCCTTCTTCATCAGCAAGGACTGGTACAAGGTGACCACCCGGTTGGCCTCCTGGTTCCCCGAGCGTACCCGCAAGTCGACAAGCGCTATTTGGTCCGACCTTCAGACCGCCCTCTTCGGCTATATACGCGCTCAGCTCATCTTGATTACCGTGACGACCATTGTCGTGATTATCGGCCTTCTCATCCTAAGGGTAAAATATGCCTTCGCCATCGGGCTTCTGACCGGATTCTTCGATCTTCTCCCTTATCTCGGCCCCGGAGCGGTGCTCGTGCCCTGGATCCTGTTCATCTTTCTGCAGGGAAACCTCTACCT
Source organism: Paenibacillus sp. CC-CFT747 (assembly GCA_030323305.1). GTDB lineage: Bacteria > Bacillota > Bacilli > Paenibacillales > NBRC-103111 > Paenibacillus_AO > Paenibacillus_AO aurantius. Next base: position 93,966 of record CP106741.1, read on the forward strand.
GGGGGTCGGCCTCAGCATTCTGTACGGCATCATTCTCATCAACCGCCAAATCATCGAGCCGAAGGTGCTGGCCTCCAGCATCGGCCTGGATCCCCTCGTCACCTTAATCGCCATGTTCGTCGGCCTCAAGCTTTTCGGCGTATTTGGCCTTATCATCGGTCCGGTCACCCTGGTCATCCTCTCCGCTTTTCATCGGGCCAACGTGTTTCGGGATATCTACCGGTATATCCTTCACGGATCCGCTCCCGAATAAAACCCCACCGAAAACAGCCGGACTCCCTGCTTCCTGCAGAAAGATTCCGGCTGTTTTTATAGACAAGAGGGTGATCCCTAAGCAGCGGCTTTCAAAGCATCAGGAAACGGTCAGCTTCTCCTGCACATTCCCTTCCCTTTGGGTCTCCCTTCCCCTCCCGCTCTGAAGTTCCTCCAAACGGTCCATGCGCTCCAGGATCTGCTTCAGATGGCTCTGGATTTCCATATTCTCTTGCTCCGCCTTGAAATTGATCGCGATGTCGAGCATCTGCTCCTGCTTGTTTTTGACCGCCTGCCGGTTCTGGCTCATGAGAATGAAGGGGGCGGTGAAGACCGACATGCAGGACATGCAGAAGCTCAAGATAAACAGCGTGTTCCACGAGGCAAAAAAGTTGAGCACCACCCAGCTGGCGATGATAAAAGCCAGGATCGCGATAAAGCCCCAGCTGCCGCCGAAGCGGGCGACCTTGTCAGCCAGCCTGTCTAAGCTGGTCACTTTCTTCTCCTGCTGCTCGTGAAGATAGGCCTTGATCCGTCCTTGGTATTCTCTTACCATTTCGGCCACCCGGTACACATCGTCCTTCTCGAGCTTCTGATTCGGGTATTTTTCCAATTCACGAAGAAGCATTTCTTCACAATTTTCCAACGTCATCTGTTCCGTTTTCACTAAGGAGAACCTCCTGCCTCTTCGAGATGTCTCCTTTCCCTTACCCGTCTCCAAAGCGGCCTAAGCTGGAAATCCCGACCAGACCGGGGCAGGAGGGGCCGAATTCGCCCTTATACCCTGGATTCCCGCCCGCTCACCGGCTCGCTACGCTCAAGATCATTCAGCAGCTCGGTCATAAGGCGCAGCTGAACGGCTCCGTAATTCGGGTCTCCGAACCGGTTAATCTTCTCCTCCGGGTCGTTCTTAAGGTCATAGAGTTCCCCGAACGATTCCCCCAAGTAAACGGCCAGCTTCCACTCGGGGGTTACCCAGGCTTTGTAGCGGATCCGGTCCGGCTCCTCCTTGTACTCGATGCGCACACCCGGCCGCCTAAGCTTCCTTTCTTCTTCCAGAAGAGGCTTAAGGCTGATCCCGTCCCGTCGCAGGGTGTCGGGAATCCCGGCATAATCGAGCACCGTGGGCAGAAGGTCGACCAGCGACACGCAATCTTCCACCGTTCGTCCCCGGAAGGAATTCGGATATTGGACAAGGAGAGGCACACGGGTAACCCCTTCATACACAAGGGGCCCTTCTGGCCGATGCCGTGGTCACCGAGCATTTCCCCGTGATCCGACGTAAAAATAACGATCGTGTCCTCCGCCAGCTTGAGACGGTCCAAGGCGTCTAGAAGGATGCCAAGCTGTTTGTCGATTAACTGAACGAGAGTATAGTAGTAGGCCCGGGTTCCCATGCCTTTCTCCCGGTCGCGGAAATAATCGGCCCAAGCGGTATTCTGGTTGCCCGCCATCCCGAATCTCCCCGGAAACGGCTGTCGTTGATGGTCCCCTTGCGAAAATGGGGGATATGCTCCGGCAGACGGGGATCTTCTTCCCCAACGGGTTCGGGGATATCCGGGTAAGGAATGGCCTCGGGATCCACCCGGTCCTTGAAATCCATAGGGACCATGTGGGGATGGTGGGGATCGGGAAAGCCCAGGTTCAAATAAAAGGGCTGCGTGCGGTCGTGCTTCTCGAGATAATGAACCGCCCGCTCGGCAACCCATGTCCCGCTGTGAAGCGAAACGGGCAGCTCGTAATCCGACGTGCCGTTGTCGTCCTTATCGAATCTTTTGTGGGCTTGGAACACCACCGGGTCGTAACCCTTGCTGCGCATCCAATAGGCATAATGACCCGTAATGCCTCCCGGCCCGGCATGCCCTATGCTGACCTCGGCCGCGTCGAACCCGACAAAATCCCGCAGCGGGGCGCCGTCTTCTCCAATCGGGGCCGTTTCCGGATTCACCGTTCCCCAAGGGTACCAATGGGCTTTGCCGACATGGTAAGTCCGGTACCCCGCTCTCCTCAGCTCATGGCTGAGAAACCGGGAAGGGTCTAGGGCCGCGGTGCCGATGTTGTACGCCCCGTGGCGGGACAAATGCAGGCCCGTCATGATGGAAGCCCTTGAGGGAGAGCAGACGGTATTGGGGCAATAGGCCCTCCGGAAAAAAGCCCCCTCCCTTCCCAGCCGGTCCATGTTGGGCGTCTTCACGAATGAGCTGCCGCTCATTCCTACACTGTCATAACGCTGCTGGTCCGTCGTGATCAGAATGACATTAGGTTTTTCAGCCAATGGAAACCTCCTCCTTTCAATGCTGTCCGTTACGCGTTGTCTTGCCCAATCCCATTATAGCAGGGCGGGGGAATGCTGCCAGCAGCCGGGCTGGTCCTTTGGGCGCATTTTTGCCGGAAGGGATTGTCATCCCGGGGCCGGTTGGGTATGCTGGGTTGGTAACCGAATACAAACGGGAGCTCGGGACAGCCGGGCTGAGAGGATGGCCGTTACGCCGTCGACCGTGAGACCTGATCTGGGTAATGCCAGCGGAGGAATAAGTAAGCCTTTGTGTATACAAAGACCGCTTCTTTGCCGTGGCGGTCTTTTTGCTATGCAGAAAGATTCTCCGCTTGATCACAACTTTCCATGAGGAGGAAATGAACATGACAAGCGAAAAATCAACCCAATCCAAGCCGGGGAGCCTATGCGTCTGCCCGGAAGCCGCAAGGTGTATGTACAGGGTTCCCGCCCCGATCTGCGGGTCCCCATGAGGGAGATCGCCCAATCCCCCACGACGGGGCCGGAGGGGAAACCCCCAATCCCCCGATTCGGGTGTACGACACAAGCGGGCTCTATACCGACGAGTCCGAGGTGACGGATATCCGCCAGGGGCTCCCATCCAACCGGCTGGAATGGATCCGGGAGCGCGGGGACACCGAATCGTATGAAGGACGTCCCCTTAAAGCCGAGGACAATGGAAACCCACGTGGTTTAGGGGCCTTCCCTTTCCCCGCCGGCGAAAGCATGGAGAACCGGATGGAGGCGGCGCCCGGCATGAAACGGTACCCTCTGCGAGCCCGACCGGGAAGCAGCGTGACCCAGCTTCACTATGCCCGCCGAGGCATCCTCACCCCGGAGATGGAGTATATCTCCATCCGGGAGAACGTCTCGCCGGAGCTTGTGCTAAATGAGGTAGCGGCCGGAAGAGCGGTCATTCCCGCCAACATCAACCACCCCGAGAGCGAGCCTATGATCATCGGCCGGCGGTTTCTCGTGAAGATCAACGCCAACATCGGAAATTCCGCCGTCGCTTCCTCCATAGAGGAGGAGGTCGATAAGATGAGATGGGCCATCCGCTGGGGGCCGATACGGTCATGGACCTCTCCACCGGCCGGAATATCCATACGACCCGGGAATGGATCCTCCGCAATTCCCCGGTGCCGATCGGCACGGTTCCTCTCTATCAGGCTCTGGAGAAGGTCGGGGGCCGGGCCGAGGACCTCACCTGGGAGCTGTACCGGGATACCCTCATCGAGCAGGCGGAGCAGGGGGTGGATTACTTCACCATTCATGCCGGCGTCCGGCTCCGCTATATTCCCCTGACCGCCAAACGGGTGACGGGGATCGTTTCACGCGGCGGGTCGATTATGGCGGCCTGGTGCCTCGCCCACCATCAGGAGAACTTCCTCTATACCCATTTCGAGGAGATCTGCGAAATTATGAAAGCCTACGACGTGACGTTCTCCCTGGGAGACGGCTTGCGTCCGGGCTCCATTGCCGACGCCAATGACGAAGCCCAATTCGCCGAGCTGGAGACGCTGGGCGAATTGACGGACATCGCCTGGAAGCATGACGTGCAGGTGATGATCGAAGGCCCCGGGCATGTTCCCCTGCACCAAATCCAGGAGAACGTGGAACGCCAGGCGGACCTATGCAAGGACGCGCCGTTCTATACCCTCGGTCCGCTAACGACCGACATTGCTCCCGGCTACGACCATATCACGTCCGCCATCGGAGCCGCCATGATCGGCTGGTTCGGAACGGCTATGCTCTGTTACGTCACACCGAAGGAGCATCTGGGTCTTCCGAACAAGGACGATGTGCGGGAAGGGGTCATCGCCTACAAAATCGCCGCCCACGCCGCCGATTTGGCCAAAGGCCATCCGGGCGCCCGGGAAAGGGACGACGCACTGTCTAAGGCACGCTTCGAATTCCGGTGGCGCGACCAGTTTCATCTCTCCTCGATCCCGAGCGGGCGCTCGAGTATCATGATGAAACGCTGCCGGCCGAGGGAGCCAAGACCGCCCATTTCTGCTCGATGTGCGGGCCGAAGTTCTGCAGCATGCGAATCACGCAGGATATCCGGGAGTATGCCCGGACGAAAGGGATATCCGAGGAAACGGCCATTCAAGCCGGTCTTCAGGAAAAGGCGGAAGCCTTTCAGCAAACCGGAGGCTCGGTCTACCGCTGACGGGTGAGCTCATTCATAGACGCAGAGGACTTTCCCTTAAAGAGGACTCCCTGCTAGGCGTACAAAAAAGCCGTACGGTTGGAAACCGTACGGCTTTTGGGACTCATCCCATTGGGAAATGCTCAGCCTTAAGCGGAGGGCCGCTCCTTACCAGCGCCGGAAGAACCGGATGCTGCCTTTGGCCAGCTGCTTCTGCAGGAGGTACAGGATGCCTGCCTTGCAGGCGGAACGGGTCACAGGAAGGAGCAGCACGAGACCGGCGATATCGGTGAGGAACCCGGGCAGAAGCAGAAGGAGGCCACCTGCGAAAATACAGATGGCATCTAGAATCGAAGCCGTGGGAACCTGTCCCCTTGCCATCTGGTCGTTCGCGTACCGCCACACCCTCTGGGCTTCCCGCTTGGCGAGGTACGCTCCCAGAAAGCCGGTCAGCAGGACGAGGAGAAAGGTGGGCCACCCTCCGATCAGCCGTCCGATGGAGATCAATCCCCAGATTTCCAATGCCGGGACAAGAATGAATAAAGCCACCAGCCAACGGAACATGGGCTATTCCTCCTCCAGGAGCATGCGCTGCTGCAGCAGCCGGTACAAGCCGGGGACTTCCCGGTCGATCCGGACGGGCTTCCAGTCCCGGTTCAGCCAAACGTGCTTGGTGTTTCCTTCCACCAGCAGCTCCCCGGCCGGCTCCACCGTCTCCTCGTCCAAGGAACGGGCTCCCCGGTCCTCTTTCTCTTCGATCCGCCGGATCTCGCAATCAAACTGGATCCGGATGGGGGAATGCGCGGTCACCCGGGTATAGACCGTGATCCGGTCGTCGTAGCGGGCCGGCTTCCGGAATTTGAGCTCCGCCTCCAGAACCGGAAGCAGAAGCCCCCGCTCCTCGAGGTCCTTATAAGTCATCCCGAGGGCCCGGATCATTTCCGTGCGTCCGATTTCGAACCAATTCAAATAATTGGCGTGATACACGACTCCCATCTGATCGGTTTCCTGATAGCGGACGCGAAGTTCAAGCTTGTGCCAGGGTGCAGCCATGAGGTCCCCTCCTTAACCGGCTGTAACGGTGTTAATCCGACACCGCTTCCGGTAATCTTCCTTCCGGTAATCTTCCTTCTGGTAAAAAGTGAAGCAGGAAACCCCGCTCCACTTTGAATGATTTGGTATACGTTACAGGACTTTGGCTTTGCCGGAGTAGACCACGCCGACCTCGGCATAGAGGGATACTTCCATCCCGTCCTCCAGCAGCGTCATGGCATCCTTCACGCCTACGATAACCGGGATGCCCAGGTTAAGGCCGATGATGGCCGCATGGGATGTAATCCCGCCGGTTTCGGTAATGATGCCGGCCGCCTTCTCGAGCGCAGGCATGAATTCCTTGTCCGTCGCCGCGGTTACGAGAATGCAGCCCTCGGATACATTTTTGAGGGCTTCTTCCGGTGTGCGGGCCACACAAATTTTGCCGGTGATGCTTTGGCTTCCAATGCCTTGGCCCTTCGCGACCATTTCACCGACAAGGTGAACCTTGATCAGGTTCGTGGAGCCGGAACGGCCCACCGGTACGCCGGCTGTAATGACCACGAGATCGCCAAGCCGGATCAGCCCCTTCTTGATGCTGTTGTCCACCGCCATCTCGATCATTTCGTCCGTCGTCTTGGCCTTCTCTCCCATAATCGGGATAACGCCCCACACCAAAGCCAGGCGGCGCATGACTCCCTCGTTCGTCGTGAACGCGATAATCGGAGCGGCCGGACGGTACTTGGACACCATGCGCGCCGTATAGCCGCTTTCCGTCGAGGTAATGATCGCCTGGGCATGAAGGTCAAGAGCCGAGTTAGCGACAGCCTGGGAAATGGCTTCCGTCACCGTCACCTGCTGCTGCTGGCTCTGCTTGATGAAGATTTCCCGGTGCTCTAGAGCGGATTCGGCACGCTCGGCGATCCGGGCCATGGTCGTAACGGACTCCACCGGATACTTCCCGGCAGCCGATTCCCCTGACAGCATAACGGCGTCCGTTCCATCAAAGATGGCGTTCGCCACGTCGTTGGCTTCCGCCCGGGTCGGGCGCGGGTTGCGCTGCATGGAATCGAGCATCTGGGTCGCCGTGATAACCGGCTTGCCGGCTACGTTGCACTTCTGGATGATCTTCTTCTGGACGAGCGGCACTTCTTCCGCCGGAATCTCTACGCCGAGGTCTCCGCGGGCTACCATTAGACCGTCCGACACCTGAAGGATCTCGTCGAGGTTGTCCACGCCTTCCTGGTTCTCGATCTTGGAAATGATCTGAATGTGGGAAGCGTCGTTCTTCTCCAGCAGATCGCGGATTTCAAGCACGTCGCTTGCTTTGCGTACGAAAGAAGCGGCGATGAAGTCCACGCCTTGCTCGATTCCGAACAGAATATCGTTCGCATCCTTCTCGGTAATCCCGGGCAGGGAGATCTTGACGCCCGGCACGTTGACGCCTTTCTTGCTTTTGATCGGTCCGCCGTTAACGATGCGGCAGGTGATTTCCGTTCCCTGCACATCTTCTACCGTCAAGCCGATGAGGCCGTCGTCGATCAGGATGGTAGAGCCGACGTGAACGTCCTGCGGAAGCTCCGCGTAGGTGACGGAAATGCGGTTCTTGTCCCCAAGAATCTCTTCGGTGGTCAGCACGAGGGTCTCGTCCTGCACGAGCTCAAGCGGCTCTTCCTTTAATTTGCCGGTGCGGATTTCGGGTCCTTTGGTATCGAGAAGGATCGCGACATTCCTGCCGAGCTCCTGGCATACCTTACGGATGTTCGTGATCCGTCCTCCATGCTCATCAAAATCTCCGTGGGAAAAATTCAGACGGGCCACGTTCATCCCGGCCGTGATGAGCTTCTTCAGCATATCCGGATGTTCGCTGGCCGGTCCGATGGTACATACAATCTTTGTTTTGCGCATGGTTTCTTTTTCCTCCTGTTTGGAACGCATTTCTATCTAGCATGAAGTCTTAACAGCCGACTCCAGGGATAAACGTTGACGCGAGAAAGCCCTTAGGGCCGCCGGCTCGCAAGCTCCTCTACCCGAGGTGCTGATAATGGCTGACCCGGCCAAGGGCTCGGAATTTGTTGAAGCGGTCTTCCTTCAGCTCTTCCCGGGACATCGGAAGAAGCTCCTGCAAATGCTGCCACAGCTTCTCCCTGATCGCATCGGCCTGCAGGCTCTTGTCCTTGTGGGCACCGCCCTTTGGCTCCGGTACGATATCGTCGATCACGCCGAGCTCCAGGATGTCCTGGGCCGTTATCTTCATCTTCTCGGCCGCTTCGAGGGAACGGGAGGCGTCCTTGAACAGAATGGACGCCGCTCCTTCCGGCGAAATGACGGAATAGATGGCGTGCTCGAGCATGAGAACGCGGTTGCCGACACCCAAGGCCAATGCCCCGCCGCTTCCGCCTTCTCCGATCACGACACAAATCACCGGCACTCCGAAGGAGGCCATCTCCCTCAGGTTGCGGGCTATGGCTTCCGCCTGTCCCCGCTCCTCCGCGGCTCCGCCCGGGTAGGCACCCGGAACGTCGATGAAGGTAATGATCGGACGGTTGAATTTATCCGCCTGCTGCATGAGCCGGAGGGCTTTGCGGAATCCCTCGGGATGCGGCATGCCGAAGTTGCGGGCAATGTTATCCTTGGTGTCCTTGCCCTTCTGGTGGCCGACGACGGTAACCGGCAGCCCGTTCAGCTTGGCGATTCCGCCTACGATGGCCAGATCGTCGGCAAACATCCGATCTCCATGCAGCTCGAGGAAATCCGTGCAGACCGCCTGGATATAATCGAGCGTGGTCGGACGCATCGGGGACTTGGCGATCTGCATTTTGTGCTGGACCGTCAGGTTGGCATAGATCTCTTCCTCAAGGACATTGTACCGTTCTTCGAGCCGGCCGATCTCGTCGCTGAAGTCGATCTTCTTGTCCGCTCCGAGCTTGCGCAGCTCATCAATCTTGGCGCGAAACTCAAGTAGAGGCTGTTCAAAAGGCAATTCACCCGCCATCAGGAACTAACCTCCTTTACCGTGTGCATGTCGAGAATTTTGGTTAAGGTCGCTCTCATGTCTTTCCGGTGGACCACCTTGTCAAGCTGACCATGCTTTAAGTTAAACTCCGCCGTCTGGAAGTTATCCGGCAGCTTCTGGCGGATCGTCTGCTCGATAACCCGGCGTCCGGCAAAGCCGATGACCGCCCCGGGCTCGGCCAAAATAAAGTCGCCCAAATTGGCGAAGCTTGCGCTTACCCCGCCCAGGGTAGGGTCGGTTAAGACGGAAATGAACAAGCCGCCGTTCTCATGAAACTTGTTCAGAACAGCGCTTGTTTTGGCCATCTGCATTAGGGCTAGAATGCTCTCCTGCATCCGGGCCCCGCCCGAGGTGGAGAAGATGATAAGGGGATACCCCTTCTGCATCGCCTTTTCGGCCGCGCGTGCGATCTTCTCTCCCACAACGCTTCCTAGCGTTGCCGTAAAAATTCAAAGCTCATCACGCAAACGACCACCGGAAACCCGCCGATCGTCCCTTCCCCGGTGACCACGGCGTCCATAAGGCCCGTTTTCTCGATCATCTGCGCCGTCTTCTCCACATAGCCCGGGAAGCCGAGCGGATCCTCCGAGATCAGATCCCGGTCATATTCAAACAGCCTTCCATCATCGAGCGTCATGGAAAGCCGTTCCCAAGCGCCCAGAATGAAGTGATAGCCGCAGGTCGAGCACACTTTCAGGTTCTTCTCCAGCTCCATGCTGAATTGGATGGCTCCGCACTTCGGGCATTTGTTCATCAATCCTTCGGGAATATCGCGTTTCGCCTTCTCGGAAGGAATCGTTGCATATTTCTTCTTCTTTTGGAACAAATCCTTTAACACATAGACACCTCACCAGGCGTTATTCTGCAGGTAGACATTACCTGTGCAAAATCGAATTGAGCACTTCCTGGACCTCTTCGAGCTCCCCTTCCGGGACCCGAATTTCAAATTGATTTTTGGAAAGGTCGATTGCCCGGACTTGGACAAGAAAGCCTTCTTCCGTCAGTTTCTGCTTTATACGCTCGGCGATCTTCGCTGTCGGAGCAATATAAATCACCGTCCACATGAGCAATACCCTCCCTAACCCGCTCTTCATCGAAACAAACACAATGGAATAATGATAGCACAACTACACTTTTTATAGCAACAAAGCTAAACAAGAAGAAAACGCGAGAAACGGCCCCGAATCTTGTGGAAGCGGGCCATTCTCGCGTTCGGCTGGCAGCGGAGAAGAAGAGCCGCGCCGTGCGTCACGGGGAGGGACAGCGCGGCTCCAGCCGGCCGGCCTTCCGGCGGTCTTGCGAGCCGCAGGGCGAGCTATTTTACCCGCACGGTGTCGGGGCCGAGCAACTCCGCGATCTCCGCGAACAGCTCCGGTGAAGGCTTCACGCGGTACTGCTCGCTCAGCGCGAGCGTCTTCTGCTGCCGCTCGTAGAAGAGCAGCACCGGCAGAGGGCCCGCGTGGGCCTGCAGCAGCGCCTGAAGGCGGGTCAAAACCGGCGGCTGCTCCTTGGAAGCCGCGATTTTGACGTAGACCTTCTGCGAGCGCGCAGGCGAAGCTGCCGCGGGCGAGCCGGAGCTGCTGCCGCGGGGCGAAGCCGCCGCAGGCGGGCTGGCGCTGCCGCCGCGGGGCGAAGCCGCCGCAGGCGGGCTGGCGCTGCCGCCGCGGGGCGTGGCCGCCGCAGGCGAGCCGGCGCTGCCGCCGCGGGGCGTGGCCGCTGCGGGCGGGCTGGCGCTGCCGCCGCGGGGCGTGGCCGCTGCGGGCGGGCTGGCGCTGCTGCCGCGAGGCGTGGCTGCTGCGGGTGTGCCGGCGCTGCTGCCGCGAGGCGTGGCAGCAGCGCCTGAGCGGCGCCCGCCGCTGCGCGCGGCCTGCAGCCGCTCGCGCAGGCCCGGCTCGCCGAGCGGCAGCACCTGCTCGGCGAGCAGCTTGCCGCTCTCCTCGTCGAGCTGCAGCCGCGCCCTCACCACGAGCAGCCGGCCCTTGTCGACCCGCTCCCGGCACTCTTTCCACAGCTCGGGAAAGAGAACGACCTCGACCTTGTCGATGCGGTCCTCGAGCTCGACGAAGGCCATCTGCTGGCCCTTCTTCGTGACGATGAGCTTCATCGAAACGACCATCCCGGCCACCGCGACATCGCTCTGATCGGGCATATCTGGTAAATATTGGATAGGGTCGATCTCCAGCTCCCGGAGCTCGTCCTCGTAATCATCGAGCGGATGACCGGACAGGAAGAGCCCGAGAAGCTCCTCTCCATATCCAGCTTCTGCATGCGGGTATAGGGCTTGACCTCGGGGTAATCGATCGTCCAGTTCACTTCCTCCGTGAAGCCGAACAGGTGAAGCTGGAGATCGTCCCGCTCCTTCTTCCACTTCACGGCGGCTTCCACCGTTTCGTCAAGCACCGCCAGAAGCTGGGCACGGTGCCCCGGAAGCGAATCCATGGCTCCTCCCTGAATAAGCGATTCAATCACCCGCTTGTTGCAGACGCGCAGATCCACCCTCCGGCAGAAATCGAGCAGATTCTCATAGGGCTCGTCCTGCCTCTCCTTGCGGATCGTTTCAATGGCATGCGTGCCGACGTTCTTGATGGCGGCAAGGCCAAAGCGGATCCGCCCCCGAGCGGCTTTCTTCTCCCCTTCTCCTGAAGGCTCCCTGCCATCCGCGCTCGCCCTCTTCTCCGCTTCCTCGTCCGGTTCCTCGCCGGCCACGCTTTTATGACCGGCGGGAGCCGCATGTTCCCCAGCCGGGGTAAAGACCACTCCGCTTTCGTTCACATCGGGAGGCAGCACCTCGATACCCATCCTGCGGCATTCATCGACATATTCCGCCACCTTGCGGTGGCTGCCCATTACGGCGGTCAGCATGGCGGACATAAATTCGACCGGGTAATGAGCTTTAAGATATGCCGTTTGGAAGGACAGCACTCCGTAGGCCGTAGCATGAGCCCGCGGGAACCCGTAATCGGCGAACCGGAGAATCATTTCGTATACGCGCCGCGCTTCTTCTTCCCCGTACCCTTGGGTGAGGCAGCCTTTTACGAAGTGAGCCCGCTGTTCGTCCAACACTTCCCGCTTCTTCTTGCTGACCGCGCGCCGCAGCAGATCGGCCTCTCCCAGCGAGAAGCCAGCCATAGCGGAGGCTATCTGCATGATCTGCTCCTGATAAACGATGATTCCGTACGTATCCCCGAGAATGGGGGCAAGATCGGGATGGGGATAGTCCACCTCCGCCAGGCCGTGCTTGCATTGGATATACTTCGGGATGAATTCCATTGGGCCCGGCCGGTAAAGCGCGAGAACCGAGACGATATCCCCGAAGACACTCGGCTTCAGGTCTTTCAGTACCCGCCTCATGCCGGGTGACTCCAGCTGGAAGATTCCGGTGGTTTCCCCTCTGCCCAGAAGCTCGTAGGTCAAGGGATCCCCTCGTCGATTCGCTGGAAATTCACTTCCACCCCGCGGCGCTCTTGGATCCACCGGAGCGTCCGTTCGATGATGGACAAGGTGCGGAGACCCAGGAAGTCCATCTTCAAGAGCCCGATCGCTTCCAGATTTTCCATCGTGTACTGGGTAAGAGCGGTCTTCTCGGTTCCCTCCTGGAGAGGAACGTAGCGGGTCAGCGGTTCACGCGAGATGACCACGCCGGCGGCGTGGGTCGAGGCGTGCCGGGGCATCCCTCCACCTTCATCGCCATCTCGAGGAGCCGGGCGGTGGAGGGCTGCTTGTCCGCGAGTGCCTTCAGATCGGGATTAAGCGTCAGGGCGTTCTTCAAGGTGATGCCGAGCCGATTCGGGATCAGCTTGGCGGCACGGTCGACCTCACCGTAAGGAAGGTTCATGACGCGGCCCACATCCCGGACCGCTCCCTTCGCGGCCAGGGTTCCGAAGGTGATGATCTGGGCGACATGCGCCTCGCCGTACTTGGCCACGACGTAATCGATCACTTCTTCCCGGCGCTCGTCGCTGAAGTCAATGTCGATGTCCGGCATGCTGATCCGCTCCGGATTCAGGAAGCGCTCGAAGAGCAGCCGGTGGCGGAGAGGGTCCACGTCGGTAATGCGGAGAACGTAGGCGACCAGGCTTCCCGCCGAGGATCCCCGTCCCGGGCCGGTGGCAATTCCTTTCTTATGGGCGAACCGGATAAAGTCCCAGACGATCAGGAAATAGTCGGAGAAGCCCATCTTTCCGATAACGCCCAGCTCGTAATCAAGCCGTTCCTCGAGCTCCTTGCGGTACTCCGCGCTCTTCCATTCCGGCTGAGCCGAGTACCGTTCCCGCAGGCCCTCTTCACAGAGCCGGCGAAGATAGCCGTCCGCCTGCAGACCGTCGGGAATCGGCTCGAATGCGGGCAGAATCGACCGGCCGAATTCGAGCTCGAGGGAGCATTTTTCGGCAATCTTCCCCGTATTGTCGATCGCTTGGGGAACATGGGGAAACAGCCGGCTCATCTCTTCCCCGCTCTTTAAATAAAGAGCGGTGGTTTGAATCTTGAAACGTTCGGGATCATCCATGGTTTTGCCCGTTCCGATGCAGAGAAGGATATCCTGAACCTCATGGTCTCCCGGATGGATATAGTGAACGTCGTTCGTGGCTGCCAGCGGGATGCCGGTTTCCCGGCTGAGCTCGATCATGCCCTGCATGACCTTCTTCTGTTCTATCATGCCGTGATCCTGGATTTCAAGGTAATAATCGTCCCCGAAGAGCTCCCGGTAATGCTCCGCCGCTCTCCTCGCCTCTTCCTTGCGGTCGGCGAGAAGCAGCTGGGAGATCTCCCCTTGAGGCAGGAGCTCAGGCACACGATCCCTTCTGCATGAAGGGCCAGATGCTGACGGTCGATGCGCGGCTTGTAATGAAAGCCCTGCAGGTGAGCGATCGACGTCAGCTTCATCAGGTTCTCGTAGCCCGTCTGGTTCTTCGCCAGAAGAATAAGATGGTAGATCGGCTGCTCCTGCCGGGAGCCCTTCCCATGAAGGGAGCCGCTCGTATAGTAGAACTCGCAGCCGATGATCGGCTTGATTCCGCGGCTTATACAGGCTTTATAGAAAGGAATGGCGCCGTACATGACGCCATGATCCGTTAAGGCGAGCGAAGTCATGCCCAATTCGGCCGCGCGGGCGACAAGATCGTCGATGCGGGCCGCGCCGTCGAGGAGGCTGTATTCGCTGTGCACGTGAAGATGGACAAATGGGCTCATGGCAAGGCTCCTATCCGGTTTAGTCACTCTATCTATTTTACCATAATGCACCCGGCGGTGCGAACCCACATTCGCCTTTTTGGCGGGACCCCTACGCAAATTGAGGCGTCTAGGTTTGTCCTTCTTCTCATATAAATGAAGCAGTTACCAATAAATCGGGAACGGATGGGATGTCAATGGCGGTTGCGACCAAGCTGGTCATCGATTTCTGTGTGGCGTTCGGCATCGTGCTCGGGGGAAGCCTGCTCGGGGGAATCGGGGCGGTGCTGATGCTCCAGCCTCCGTCCCTGGTGATGGAATCCATCGCGTCCAATATCAAAATCTGGGCGATGGTGGCGGCCGTGGGAGGGACCATAGACCCTCTACGTTTGATCGAAACGAACATCCAGGAGGGTTACCTGTCACCGGCGATCAAGCAGATCGTCTACATCATAACGGCGTTTATCGGAGCCCAGGTGGGATTCTCGCTCATTCAGTGGATATGCAAGGGAGGTGGGGAGCCGTGAGGGTCCCCCGTCCGCTCTTTACCGGAAATGGGTGATGGGAGCGGGGCTGTTTATGTCAGGGGCGATCGTGGGAGCGGCGGTCTTCCTGAGTCTGATGCATCACAACTTCAGCGTCCTCTCCATCCAGAATCACAAGCTTAAAGAAGAAATGGAGAAGCTGAACAACGAGATCAAGCAGCAGACGGGAAGCAAGCAGAAGCCGACCGTCATCAGCAAAATAACGGTGAACGTGGAGCCGTACAGCCCGAACGATCCGATCGACGACCTGTCGCTTACGGAGCTGAAGACCCGCATTCACAAAGACCTGCTCGTCGCAAGCGGCAAACCGGTTTCAGCCGTCAAGCAGGCACCGGGCGTCTTCATGGAGATCGTCAACGGCAATATCTACCAAGCTGTCCGGGATAAAAACTACGAGATCCGGGTCAAAACCATGGCCGTCATCCAAAACGAGCTGATCGTGTGGACCACCGCCCGCAAGCACGCCTGACCCATTGCTTTCCCGGCCCAAAACACGTACAGTAAGGACAAAACGTTATAAAAGGATGAGAACCATGATCGCCTGGTACCATTATCTTTTCTTTGCGCTGATCCTGCTTGCGCTGCTCGGAACCGTCGTCTACAGCTACCGCTACCGGGTGCAGAAGGATCCGGTCCGGCGCGGCCTGCTCGCCGCACGGATGAACCTCTGCATGGGCGCCATGCTGATTCTTTTGCCCTCGTGCAATTTCTGCTGTTTGAAGTAAGCAAGGTCCGGGTCGTCCTCGGCGTGCTGTTCCTGCTTCTCGGCTTCTTCAACCTGTTCGCCGGGCTTCGGAACCACTCGTTCTACAGCTCAAGGAAGGCTTAACGTCAAGTCGGATCGAACATATGCGCCGTCAGCATGGCCTTGCATACCGTTTGGCCGCCGGAGTGGATTTCAATATCGATCTTGCCGAATTTGCGGCTGACCTCGATAAGCCGGGGGCGGATCTCGATCTCGCTTTCCATCTGGACCGGCCGGAGAAAATACGTGGAGATGTTGTCGATGACAAGATCTCCTTTTCTATGCTCCTGGACAGCCCGGTAGGCCGCCTGGGTCATGACCGTCGTCAGCACGCCGGCCGAAACGGCGCCGAGGTGATTGGTCATCTGCGGGGTGACGCGGCCGCGGAAAACAAGCTGTCCCTCCCCGTCCCGCTCCTCGCTGAAGGCCGACCAGGCCAGATCTTCGAACGTCTCTCCAATTTGCGGCTGCCGCTGAATGTATTGGAGCACTTTCAGGACATCCTTGCGGGAAATGACGCCGATCATCTTCCTTCCCTCGTCGACAACGGGCAGAAGCTCGATTCCTTCCCAAACCATGAGGTGGGCGGCGGAGGCGACCGACGTTTGAAGGTTAACGGTAATCGGGTGGCGCGTCATCCGCTTCTCGATCGTCTGCTCCGGCTCCGCTCCAACCATATCCTTCGAGGTGACCATCCCGATAACCCGGTTCCATTCGTCTACGACCGGGAAGCGGTTATGCCCCGTCTCTTCGAGAAGCTTCCTCCAATCCTCCGTCTTCTGGCTGGCCTTCAAGGCATAAACGGAGGCAGGGGCCGATAGGATATCCTCCACCAGCATGATTTTCTTCTTGATGAGACGGTCATAAATGGCCCGGTTGATCATGGAAGCGACGGTAAACGTGTCATAGGAGCTGGAAATAATGGGAAGCCCCTTTTCGTTCGCAAGGGCTTTCGCTTCAGGACTCGTGTCGAAGCCCCCGTGATCAGAACGGATGCTCCTTGCTTCAGGGCAAGGAGGTGTGCGCTTTCCCGGTTGCCCACGATGAGCAGGCTGCCGGCATCGATATACCGCAGCATCGCCTCATGCTCCATGGCGCCGATGACGAATTTGCTCAAGCCCTTGTCCAGTCCGTCGGAACCTCCCAGAACCTCGCCGTCGACAATGTTGACGACCTCGGCGAACGTCAGCCGGTCGATGCTCCGCCGGAGCTTCTTCTCCACCCGGACCGTCCCGATCCGTTCCTTTGTGCTGACGAGCCCCTGGTTCTCCGCATCCTTGATGGCCCGGTAGGCCGTGCCCTCGCTGACCTGAATGTCGCGGGCGATTTTGCGGACGGAGATTTTGCTTCCTACCTTAAGCCCCTCGATATGCTTCAATATTTGCTCATGCTTGGTCAAGTTCCCGTCGGGTATGACATTGGCCATCCGGCTGCACCTCTTTTGCTTTCTGGGAAATCCTATCTCTCATTATAGTCCCCCCGTCCTTCAAAATAAAAGCATAGGCTTGGCGTGTCCGGGCTGCTCCTCTTTGTAACATAATCGTCACTTTCTTTTCAGCTTCCTTTAATCTTCCGCGGGTAAGGTATAGATACCCCCTTTATTTCATATAAATAGATGTACGGAAAAAAGGCCCGCATGCTCGCATGCAGGCCTTTTTTCTATTCTCTTCCCGTACAGGGGCACACTCCTTACCGGATAAGCGTATAAACCAGCTTGGCGCTTTCGGCTCGCGTGGCCGGCGCCTGAGGAGCGAAGATTCCTTCCGCGCGCCCCTCCATAAGCCCGAGCCGGGCGGCTTCGTTCACATACGGCTTGGCCCAAGCACTGGCCTCCTTACCGTCCGGGAAAGAAGCATCGCCGGCTTCTTCCGCCTTTTGGCCGGTTTTAATTTGATGAGCGCGCACGGCTAAAGCGGCGATCTCCTCCCGGCGCACCGGACGGTCGGGGGCGAACTGAGAAGCGCTCACTCCGTCGATGAGACCGGCCTGGAAGGCGGCGGACAGCTCCGGAGCCAGCCCGTAAGAAGCCGGAACGTCCGTGAACGGCAAGCCTGCCGTCCCCTTGAGGCCAAGCGCCCGCACGAGCAGCGCCGTGACCTCCGCCCTCGTCACCTTTCGCTCCGGTTCAAAGCGGGTGGAGCTTACTCCGCTGATGATGCGGCGTTCCGCCAGCGCGGCTATGGCATCATAAGCCCAGAACCCGGGCAGAACATCCTCAAAAGCGGAAACCGGCTGGGATGGGACCCTCGTGATCCGCCCTTCGATGGACGCTGCTAACGGTTTCCCCTGCGAGGTATAGCGGTCTTGTATGTACTGAAGGGTGGCATCGAGGTCCAGCGGTCCTGCCGTACGCTCGGCTCCTTCCTTAAGCAGAACATACTTGTCGCCGCCGTTTGCCATAAAATCATTCACCGTGATGGTATAAGAGGCCTCGTCCGTTACGGCAGTTCCGTCCTCCTTCCGGATGTCCAGCACCTTCTCCCCGTCCGGCTTGCTGTCGTCCCATCGGTAGGCAAACCCGGAAATTTGACCGATGCGCGGCCGGCCCGGATCCTGTCCTTTCCACTGCTGGTTGAGCAGCTCGCGGAACTGGGCGCCCGTCAAGGTCATCTTGATGAGCACGTTGCCGAAGGGCTGGACCTTGAACAGGTCGCCATACGTCACTTTTCCGGCGGGAAGATCGTTGCGGATCCCGCCCGAGTTCATGAAAGCAAAATCCGTCTTCATGGCGGCGCGCATGCCGTCGGCAATGAGATTTCCGAGGGCGTTTTCCCCGCTGGGGAAGCGGTACGCGTGATCGCCTCGCCTGACGTTCCGACCGATTCATACAGCTTGGGCGTTCCGGCCTTAAGCTGCTCCAGGAAGCGGACCGTCTCGGCATCCGGGGTAACGCCTTTGTGGTTGGTGCTGACGACTTCCGCACGCTTCGCCATGACCTGACCGGTGGCGGGATCGATCTCCAAATCGACATCCGAGAAGGCGGTGCCGTATGAGTAAGCCTGAACGATCAATTTCCCGTTTACGTTAACATTAAGAAGACCATGATTATGCCCGGCAAAAATGACATCCACTTCGTCGTCGAGCTTCTTCGCCAGCTCCACCACTTCGCCGTTCGCGTCCTGCTCGGTTTTGCCGAATCCGGGATCATGAGCCAGGACGACGATGGTTTGGACTCCTTGCTTTTTCATCTCGGCTACCGCTTTGTTCAAGGACTCCGCCTGGTCGATGAACTTGTAGCCCTTGATACCGGACGGGTTGACGATGTTGGGGGTTTCCATCGTCACCACACCGGTAAAGCCGATTTTGACCCCGCCGGTTTCCTTAATGGTGTAGGAGGGGAACAGCGTCTCCCCGGTCTTCTCGTCCACCACGTTGGCGATCACATAGGAAAGGTCCGGGGCCGTTCCCTCCCAGACTTGTCCCGTAGCGGGATTCACTCCGCCATAGATCTGGCGCTTCAGTTCCCCCACCCCGTGATCGAATTCATGATTGCCGAGCGTTCCGACCGAGAACCCGAGCCCTTTAAGGAAGGTCAGGGTAGGCTCGTCCTGGGACAAGGCGGACAAAGGGGCGCTTGCGCCTACCGCATCTCCGGCATGAACGAGCAGGGTATTCGGGTTCTCCTGTCTCCTCGTCTTCAAATAGGAGGCGAGGTACTCCGCCCCTCCCCGCTGGTCGACCACTTGACCGGACGAATCCTTCACGTCCGCTACCGTGTCGAGCTGCCCGTGAAAATCATTGATCCCAAGAAGCTGGACCCGGACCGGCTGGACGGACGGTTCTGCACTCGTTCCTGCCGGTACGGCAAGGGAACCGGCCAGGGCTAAGCTCATCACGCCGCATAACCACTTCTTCATTAAACAGACTCCTTCCCGCGTTGGATTGACGGCAAGCCCGGAGGCCTGCCTCCTCCCATTGTAAGCGGGAAATGTTAAGCCCTATTTACCTTTATGTTAAATTTGTGCTCATGCCCTAGCCCTTCTATGTAAGAATCCCGCCACCGGGGACCGGTGAAGCGGGTTTTGGAATTCCCTTCGTTCGGGAGGGCCTGCATCAAAACTGGCCAAGGAAGCGGGCATATTGGACGACGCGCCTTACCGAGGGACGGATTTTGGGTTCGTCCGAGGGGGCAAGCGGAGTGTTGTCTTCCTTGGAAGGCTTGGAATTGATCTCCAGGAGCAGAACCCGTCCGCGGGTATCCGCCGCCAAGTCAATGCCGAGCTCGGCGAAATGCGCCTCAATCTGCGTTTCGATGCCCTTGGCAATCTCCAGAGCTCCTTTGCTGAGCTCCGCTCTTACCTTCTTCTGAAGCATTCCGTTCAGGTTCGATTGAGCCAGAGCTTCCGGTACCGGGCTAAGCCGTCCGCCGCGGGCAAGATTGGACACGAAATTTTGGCTGCCCGCTATTCGGGCCACAATGGAAGTGATGCTCCACTGGCCGTCCCCGTTTCGCTGGACGAGCGCCCGAAAGTCCACGGGAGAGCCTTTTACGGTGATGAGGTCAAGCCCCTCCTGCAAGAGATATTTGTTCGACTTCAGCTTGCCGGAGAGACCGGAGATCAGCTTGGCAAAGCTTGGATAAGCGGCTTCGCGGGGAGGACCGGACGGACTGGCGAAGTGGCAGGTGAACGTTCCCCCGCATGCTTGCGGATCCGGATAATCCCCTTGCCGAGTGAGCTCATGATGGGCTTCAGGAAAAGCACCGGATGGCGGTTGAACATCGCTTTCATCATGCCGGGATTTTTGTACAGGTAGGATTCCGGCAAATAAGGAGAGAGCCCCGTTCCTTGCCCAGTGCTTCAAAAACCTCTGCCTTGTTCAGGTATCTCTCGTTGAAGATATGGACCCCTTGGCTCTTGGCCTCCCTCATAAAGCTCTGGATGGCTTCGCTGCCCTCAATGATCCGGGAGGTCAGCCGGTTGTAAACGACGTCGGGAAGCGGAAACCTCCTCTGCTTCCACCGCCCCGAGAAGGTCCAGCCGCGAAGGGATGCCGTATCGGCGGCGCCGGACGGGGTAAAGAAGAACACCTGGGCCCCATACTGCTCGCCCGCCTGGATCAGCTCCTGGCAAAAGGACGTGATGTTGCCGAAGGGCCGCTCCGGATTCTTGGACGGAACGCCCCTCAGGAGAACACCGATGAGCGGCCCCAAGGCAAGGGTGCGATCCTTGTAACGGATGCAGAGCTGGGATCCGGCTTCCAAGCCCGCCCGGTCCAGCAGCCCTTCCGACAAACGCATATCCGTCAGGCGAGGGGCGCTCATTACCCGGACGTACTGCTCGTATGCCCCTGCTTTCAGCCGGATGGGCAGCCCCTCCGGCAGCTTCAGCTTCTTGATCAGCGTGCGGGGAAGGTAAACGAAGGTTTCGTCCCGGTCTCTGCTGACCGCAATCCTTACTTTCATTCTGGTCATGATTCTACCTCGACATCTTCATCCGGTTCGCCCGCCGCCTTCGGCTCCAGAGCTTCCTCATCCAAGGCGGCCGAAGTTTTGGCCAGGGCTTGAGCCAGGTGAACGGCGTACTCCAGCGGACGGCGGACGGCTTTGCGGTAGAGGGTCTTATCCCCCATCTCCCGGAAGATTTCCCGGCCCGGCTTAGGATTCACCTCAATGAGCCACACTTTGCCGTCGACATCGATGCCGATATCGAGCCCGAACTCCATCATGGAGCCGAAATGGCGTTCGATGGTCCTCACCACTTCCTGGGCCAGCTCCTCGCATTCCTGGCGGATGCTCTCGGTCCGGGTCTTCCCAAAGCGTTTATGAAGGAGCACATGAAAGGGCAGGGCCTTACCGCCTCCATGCAGGTTGGAGGTGGAGCTGCGGGGGCGCCGACCCTCATCCCAAGGCCGGTGACCTCCCAGACCCCCTTCTCGTTCTTCTGAATCAGAAGACGGGTGTCGACCACACGGCCCGGTACCAATTCCAGATCCAACCCCTGCTGGACCATGAAATTGCCGTTGTGGATCCTTTCTTTCACGGTCCACTGGTCAAGCCAGTTCCGCAGCGAGGATGAGGAGGGAAGGACCGCTTTGCGCCTGACCAGATTGCGGCTGCGGCCGAGCACCTCATAGCCGTTCGAAAGAACCTTAAGCTTGACGATGCTGCTGCCCGCCGTGCCGTTCCCCGGCTTGATGTAGAGAAGGGAATGCCGGTTCAGCATACGGCGCAGGTTGTAATGATTGTATTCCAGCGTCTCGGGCATCCAGCGTTTGAGCCGGTCCTCCTTTAAAAAGAGCTGGGTGGCCGTCCACTTGTTGGTAAATTTATTGTTGGCATAGACGAAAAGACTCGAATTGCGAATACCGGTATACAGGGAGCCCCCTCCGGTAACGGTCAATAACCACATCGGGCCAGCCAAACTCCCGTTCCTGCCATTCTCCTTCGGGAGAAAGGGTAAGGCCGTTAATCTTCTTCTTTCTGTCTTCGATATCCGTCAGGGTAAAGAGATAGGTGACGGCCCCAAGCTTCTGGCCTTCCCGGACCAGTCCCCGGAAATAGGCCGGTTCGCTTAAGGTCCTGCCGTTTCTCCAGACCATGATTCCGATAACCGGTTTGCTCATAGACGTTCCTCCGTTGACAGCCCGGGTGATCGGTTATCGATTGGCCGGGCTGCTAATCATACAGTGTATTCGCCGGTCGCGCCGGGAGTGAGGAGAGCCCGGCTGCCGGTTTGTCTCTCACCCGACAAGAGCAGAGCCCCGCGGCGAGCGCGGAGCCCTGCTCTTGCGCACCGCCCGAAGGAGAACCGCAGGAAGCTAGCTTCCCCGGCGGCTTCCGAGAAGCGTGACGCTTTCCGATGGGCCTTCACGTAGCGGATAATGCGGCGAAAGACGGACTTGTCCTTGAGCTTTTTGAAGATATAGGGGTCGGGGCGGGTATTCACTTCAATGATCCATGGCTTGAATTTGGAATCCAGGCCGACATCGACGCCCACAGCCGTAACAAAAGGATAGCCTTTCACCAAGTATTCCGCGATTTCGCGGCCCAGCCGGTTCAAATGAACCAGGTATTCGTCGATCTGCTTGCCGGTCAGGTACGGCTTCAGAAGCGTGTGCATGGCAAGCGGGGTGCCGCCGCTGTGGTAATTCGTTACGATTTTGTTAGGATGAGCTACCCTTCCGATGATGCCGGTATTTTCCCACTCTCCCTTAAGGTTCTTCTGAACCATGATCCGGACATCGAACGGCCTGCCCCGGTATTTAAGCAGACGAATCCCCTTTTGAACGAGATGCCTCCTCT
Organism: Paenibacillus sp. CC-CFT747; assembly: GCA_030323305.1. Lineage (GTDB taxonomy): Bacteria > Bacillota > Bacilli > Paenibacillales > NBRC-103111 > Paenibacillus_AO > Paenibacillus_AO aurantius. The sequence goes on from CP106741.1 coordinate 116,395, forward strand.
TGGAGGTGATGCGGTAAAGGGAATGGTACATTTCATCATAGGTTGGGAAAGCGTAAACCTTCTCGCCCAGCTGGTACTCATACCCTTCATCGGAAGTCCGCTTTACCCGCATGACACCGTGGCCGCCGGTCCCGTGATTCGGCTTGACGTACACCGTTTTGTACCTCTGCAGAAATTCGTAGAGATCCTCCTTCGTTTCCGGTGCCGTTTCGGGAATATGCTTTTTCAGCTCGCTGTTTCCATTAAGAAATCGGGTTTTCCCCAGCTTGTTGTTGGGCAGGACGTTTTGGTAAGTCATGATTCCCTCCATTGTGGGTTTTACTACTATGTATGAAGCAATCGCGGCGTTTGACACCTTCCTCCGCTCATAATGCCTCACGCGGCCATAAAAAAACCGGCTGTCCGAGGACAACCGGTCTTCCCGTACCATTAGATGATAATGGCGCGGCTGACAATGACCAGCAGAATGAAAAGCACCAGAATGACACCTACCGAGGTGAAACCAGCGTATCCGTAACCCATGGTCTGCTCCTCCCTTCCTCTCCAGCTTCGGAAGTGGATTCCCCTATCCACATCTTATCCTATGGCCTTAAGGACCGGTATGATTGGACACCTATCCGTTCTCCCTAAAAATGGGAAGCTTAAGCGGGAAAAAGCGGATGGCCCCCTCCGAACCAAGCCTGCTTCCCTTGGCTCAAGGGTTTGGCGAGGATGTGGCATTTGACCCCTTGAACATAGGAAACCCGCCGGTAGCCCTTCCGGTAATAGAACCATTCGGCCCCTGTGTTGCTTTCGTCTACAAAAACGCGAACCTCCCGGCAGCCCTTTTTCCGTCCGTGTTCCTCCGCCTTGGCGAGTAAAGCGCTGCCTCTGCCGGAGCCCTGCCTGCCCGGGGAAACCGCCAGCAGGTCAATCCACAGGCGGCCGTCCCGGACCAGGAAGACGATAAACCCGTCCGGCGGCCGGCCGTGGGAAGCGGATACCCACGTCACGCCCCGGCCAAGCCGCTTCTTCATCTCCTGGCGGTCGACCGTTATGGACGGGTTGGTCGCGCGTGCAAAGGGAGCAGCAGCTCCCGGGACAGGCGGATAATCGTTTCGTCGTCGGAGGCGGCCATTCTTTTGCGAAGCATACTTCATTCCTCCCTTCCTTATTATCCTATAAGGAGGCACGGGTTTTGCCTGTGCGATGAGCACATTTTGCCTGACCTAAACCGATAACCATACAAGCTTCCCGGGCCCTTCATAGGATAGGGTAAGACTGGAAACGGAGGTGCATACCATGAAGCAGCAACCGGTGACGAAAGCGGAAGTCCGAAAGCTTGTCGGCAAGCAGATCTATGCCTTGAAGAAAGACGGCAGCGTAGTGTCGGGCAAACTTGTCCGCATCAAAGGCAGTGAACTGATTCTGTCCAACGGCAAAAGCAGGGGTAAGGACAAAAAGGTGTCGGTTAAAGCCATCATTCCCCTTGTCTTGTTCGATCTTCTTGCGATAGGAACGGCCCCCTACGCCTACGGCGCCTATGGAGGATTCCCATACGGCGGCGGAGCTTTTGGCGGAGGCTACGGCGGATATTATGGAGGAGGCTTCATCTGGTAATTTCGCCACTGAGCTGCTTATCAAAGAAAGGCCCGGCATCTTCTGCCGGGCCTTTCTTACGCTGTTACGTTTCGGTCTCCTAGCCATTGGGACGCCCCTCCTTTTCGGACGTTTCGCCCCCATAGTCCTTGAACGAGGCGGTGATCAGCTCCCGGATCCAATCGGGCACCTCCCCTTCGTCTTCGGCCGCCTGACTCTTTTCCCCTTCCGTCTCCCGGACCGTGGACCGCGCTCCGCGGATGGTATTGCCGTCCCCTCCCACCGAACCAAACCCCTGGTTGTGCATCTTGCGGCTCGCAAAGCCCGAGGGCAGGTTGTTGCCGAAGTTCACACAGGAAGCTCCTTCCACGCTACCAATCCGCAGCTGCCCGATAACGAACGTCGGCGACAGCAAGGAAGCCGCCATTGTCCTTCCCCCTTCGCTTGACCTCATAGCTTCATGCGGAATCCCGTCTGCGTCCGGTCCAGTCCCCTTTCCTTCGTATCCGGCTTGCCCGCAGCATTCCCTGACCCGCCCGGCGCGTTCTTTCTCTTCGCCGGCGGCGAAAGGGAGGCTCCGCCGGTTCCCGGCGAACCGGCGGGGTATTCTTTTTCTCCGGGGCAGGCTCCAGGGGCCCTACCTTCGGGGAAAAGTTGTTTCCGAGATTAAGGGCGCCGCTCAGCTCCTGGATGTCGAGGCTGTCCAGCTTAAAGGTGAGATTCTCGAGCACGGGATGATGGACATTGACATTTTCAATCGTTACCCGGTATTCCGCCGTACGCCCGGAAACAGATTCCAGCCCCTTCTCCAGCCTTTCCAGCCGGGCGGCGATATCCTTCAGGAGCTTATCGGGCGGCGGCTTGTTCCTTCTGAACAGATTGAGCATGCTCATTACCCCATCGCTTTACGGCTGTTGTCCGAAATCGACCTCCACCGGCACGTCTCCCGGATCGGGGGCTATGGCAAGCCGGATCACGAGCAGGCCATTCTCGTAACGAGCCTTGATTTCCTGAGGCAGGACGGCAACCGGCAGCTTGATTTTACGGCTGAACCGGCCCAGGCTGCGCTCGGCGAGGAGGAGGTCCTCTTCGGGCACCGGGTAAGGATATTCCGTTTCACCGTGCAGATGGAGGAAGTTTCCTCCGAGCCCCACCTTCAGATGCTCGGGCGATTTCAGCCCGGCGAGCTCCGCCGCCACCACCAGTTCCCCTTCATGCAGATAAAGATCCAGGCGGGGCTCCTTGCGGGGAAGAAGATGGCTTAGGTCCTCCCAGAATTCCTCTCCGAGTATTTGGCCGGCCTGTCCTCTTAATTTTTTCCATAGAGCGGGAGACAAATAATCCTCCATCGGTCAGGGCCTCCGCGTACTGGTCACTTGAACATTGGAGTAGCCTTGCACAAAGCCTTCCTTATGAAAAACCGTCGGAGCCCCGCACCCCGAGCAGAAGGCGGCGTCTTCCCGGTTAACCCTCTCGCACTTTTTGGTAAAGATGTCGCCTTTATGCGTGCAGTTGTTGATCAGGGGGCGGCGCACCGGACGCAGAATTTATCGGTCGGCTCGCCTTGGTGCTTGCACCGGATACAGGTACGGGGATCAGCCATCCTTCTTCTCCTTCCCGGACGCCGGCGAAGGCTTCACCGTATGAAGGCCTCCGGCCGTTTCATTATGGTTCCCGGTCACGGCGCCAAAGCCCTCGGTTGAAGAAGAGGAGCTTTTTCTCCCAAGAATAAGATTGGTCCCGGCATGAAGACCGGACGAGCCCGACAGCTTCTCCACGGACCAATCGTTCAGTTGAATGCGTACCATAAGGATCACCTGCCGTTTCCCGTTTCTAATGTATATGAAGGGATTGCTTCAATATGCCAAGCCGCCAGCAGGCTCAGACCTGCTGGTTGGTAAACCCGAACTTGATGTCCTGGTCGTTAATAGGCGTATCGATCACGACATTGTTGTTCAGAATGACCAGATTGCTCGGCAGCACGTTGTATTGGCCGAATATCGAAACATTGCCGACCAGCCTTTTGTTATGGCTGTCCCAGCCGAACTGCGTGTTCTCCCCGATGAATACTCCCGAATCGGTCTGCATGGCATTGACGACCACACTATTGAGATTAACGGTTACCGCCATCGTCCTTCACCTCCAGAGGCCCGCCTCCGTTTCCGGCTGCCGCCTTCTCCTGTGCTTCAGCCTATTCCCCATTGGCTCAGGAGGTGATTTCCACCCCTTCGCTTCTTATCACCCGGCTGATCATAATATCCCGGTCGTCAATCGGCGTATCGATAAGGTCGTTGTCGTAGACCACGTTAAGGTTGTGGGAGCAGCGGTTGAACATTCCGTTAATCGTTCCGAAGCCGGCTAGGCTTTTGGAATGGGCGCTCCATCCCCATTGGGTGTTAGGGCCGATGAAGATCCCGGAGGAGCGGTCGATCGAATTGACATTGATGTTGTTGAGGTCAATATGCACGCCCAGGTGGCGCAGCATGATTCATCCCCCGTTTCTAAATGCGCCTGCTTATAAATAGTATAGTATGAGAGCGTAGTCGGGGTTATGCCATAGGGGAGCAGCCGGGCACGCCGGGGCAGACGCCCGCATAAGCTTTTAACAGGAACGAACCCGGCGCCGGAGCCGGTTCACCCTGTTTTACGTAAGAAAGGGGAGGCTTCTATCATGAGCAGCAGCGGAGGAAACGAGCCTTGGAAAACACTTCACAATCTGTTCGGGGTTAAGCTGCCTTTTGCCGATGGAAAAGGTCCTTTCGGGGATACGACCCATTGGGTGGAGCCGCTGATCCAGGATATCCTGTCGCGTACGATTCCAAAGCCGGGAGCGGATGGCAAAACAACCAGCCTTCACGGGCATGCTTCCCCGGGCGGGATGGATTTCTCCTGGCTCGAAGGGGTGATCCGCGATGCCTTCAAGCAGGCCATGCCCGGGCAGCAGACCGAGACGGCCCAACCGAAAGAGGAACGAACCTACCGTACCTCATCGGCCCGGTCCGTAAGACCGGTCTCTCCTTATATCCGCGAAACCGACAAATTCGTCACAGCCCGTTTCCGGATTTCGGAGAAGACCGTGACGGACAGCTTGCGGATCTTCGTCGGAACGCACGAGCTCCGGCTGGAAGGGCTCCCGGGAGGCAAGCAAAAGACCGTCTCCTTGCCCGCACCGGTTAAAATCATGGGCAGCCAGGCCCGCTACGGCAACGGGGTGCTGGAGGTCAAGATGCCGAAGAGACCGGATGGCCGCGAGCAGGAAATTTTTGTCCGCTACCGGTAACCGCCGCCATCCGGGGCCAGCCGACTGAGCGCATGAGCTCGGTTGGTTCTTGTTCCTCGGGACAAGCCTCCTTCAGCCGCCGCCCGGCATGCTTTACGTTCTCTCCCCAAAGAAAAAACGGCAGGCGCCCTGCCGTTTTCCTACTTGCGGAACGGCAGGAGCCTGCCGTCTCCTCTAAGCCTCTTCTCCAGCTGCAGCCTCTTCATACGTCGGATTCGGTTCAGCTCCTCCGCCGTTTCCTCATCCACCCCCAGAATCGCATGCAGGTGGGCCGCCGCCATGAGCAGCGCCATGGAAAGCCAGACGACCCCAAAGATGGTGGGAAGGGTCCAGCCCTGCCCGATTTCAAGCTGCGGCACCGCGTAAATGATCATGCCGAGCGTCAGGCTCAGCAGCCCAATCGATTGAAACGCCTTCATCTTGCTCCTCCTCCCAAAGCTTGTACCGTTCATTGTATGCTCCGGAAGAAGCGAGTATGCTTAGCGGAAAACCGCCTCGAAAGGCTCCGTAATAATCTTCTGGACATCCTCCATCACAACGGACAGACGCCGTTCGGCTTCAAACAGCCTTCCAATCGAAGGATTCAGGTTCAAGACCTGGAAGAGCTTCTCCATTCTTTCCATGTCTTCCTGACCCGGCATGTCGCCGGCCATCATCCTTTGCTGCAGCTCCATGTTCTTCTCCCGGAACTCGGAGAGCATCCGTTTCGCTTCCGGTTCGGCATCGATTTCCGAGCGGAGACTCAGCATGTCCTTGTATTCGGGGCTTTCCTTAACCGCCCTGGCGAGCTCATGCGCCTTGTCGTGAATGTTCATGTTACCCTCTCCTTTGGGCCCTCTACCGGGCCATCGATTTGGTCATTCGGTCCGTGTTCCGGCAGCCCTTCCCACCCCCGGAAATGGGCGCTTCCCAATCACCAAGGGAAATATGTCCTCATATGATGAAGCAGTTGGTTAAAGCGGGCGGGCGTTCGCCGGGGAAAGAACCTTCCAGGAGGAACAGACCCAGCGTACACCATTCCCCCATAGAAGTAAATTCCCCTCCCTGTCCTATTTTCATTTCCAAGTACCGCCCCTAAAGGCGAAGTCATGAAGGTGCGCCATGGCCAAACAACCAAATGCAGGCGGGCTCGGGATTCTGGCCTGCCGTACAGCAGGAGATCCGCCGTTCGGCGAACGGGAAACCTACCGCCGCATGTCCAAGGCCGGAGCCCGTCTCGGGATGGCGGTTACGGTTTTCTCTCCGGAAGGAATCGACGCGGACACCGGCCGGGTTCACGGCTACCGTTACAACCCGGACTCCGCCGGATGGGAATCGGGGAGCTATCCCTTTCCGTGCGTGCTTTACGACCGGATGTTCTACTCCGATCCCGGTCTCTACCGGGCAAGCCGCGAGCAGCTCAAAAGGCTGATCCGGGAAAACGGGGTCCGTCTTCTCGGCCGCCGCCTCGAAGGCAAATGGAGCCTTTACCGTTTGCTGCGGGAGGACCCTTCCCTTGCTCCTCACCTCCCCCGTACGGAGAGATATCAGGGAGCTACCCGTCTCATGCGTGTGCTTACCTCCTGGGGCAGGGTCATTCTCAAACCGGATGGAGGCACCCAGGGTAAGGGAATTCTCCTTATCGCCAAAAGCCCCGAAGGAGGCTTCCGGGTTTCCGGCCGCGATGCGGCGAACCATCCGGTCGACCGGACCTTCTCCCGTTCTTCCGGGCTCTTCGACTGGATCGAAGAAATGATCGGAGAACGCCGCTATTTGCTTCAGGAATACTTGACTCTTCGTACCCGTGGCGGTCTGGCGTACGATATCCGCTCCTTGATGCAGAAGAACGGCAAGGGAGAGTGGAGCTTGACGGGGATGGCAGCGAGGCATGGGCAGGCAGGCAGCCTCACGGCCAATCTGCATGGAGGAGGCTCCGCCTCCGAAGCGCTCCCCTTTCTTAAAGCGCAGTTCGGAATGGATGCGGCCCGTGCCCTTCTCTCCGTGCTGCACCGCCTCTCCGGGAGCATTCCGCCTGTGCTTGAAGATCATTACGGTCCATTAGCCGAGCTCGGCCTCGACTTCGGAATCGACACCAGCGGTAAGGTTTGGATTCTGGAAGCCAATTCCAAGCCGGGACGCGCCGTGTTCCATAGGACCGGCGACCGCAGGGCCCGGCTCGGTTCTATTCATAATCCCGTCGCCTACGCGCGGTTTCTTCTCGACCGGCAGAAGCTCTGCCTGAAGCAGCCGCAATACGTTTAGGAGGATATTTTGATGAGTTTAGCATCGTGCACTATCCTTATCACCCAACAGACCGACAGGTCGATTGCTTTGACCCGGTCTTTAAGCAAAGCGTTGCAGCTCGGCACGGCCAAAACCGTCAACCTGAGGCTCGGCTCGAAGAATGTCACGGTAGCGCTGAAGCCGTTAAACCGCAAAGGGAATCTGTTGGTCATCCCCGCTTCCGTTGCGACCTCCATTCGTCTCCCCAGCCCCGGCAAGTGCCAGGTGAAGGCAACCGGAAACCGCGAGCTGCAGATCGGCCCCCTGATCGGCTTCCTTACCGGAATCAACATTCCGGACGGCAAGCCGGGCCAGCAGAAGCAGTTCATCCGTGAATTTCTGGAAGCGGGACATGATCGTTCGTATACGTTTGCCTTCTCCCCGTCAGGAGTGAACTGGAGGGACGAGGTCGTGACGGGGTATTTCCCACTGCCCGGCGGCAAGTGGGTCCGCCGGACCGTGCCCCTCCCCGATGTCGTGTATAACCGGCTGGGCCACCGGGGAGCGGAGAAAACGATGTCGATCCGGGAGTTCAAGGAAAGGTTCGTCAGCCGGCGGATTCCGATCTTCAACTGGAGCTTCTTTGACAAGATGGACGTTTACCGCCTGCTGGAGGACGATCTTCAGGCGTTCTCCCACGTTCCGGAATCGAGCAGCGGACCCTCTCCGGAAGAAATCCGCCGCATGATGGAGAAGCATCGATTCGTTTACCTGAAACCGACGGCGGGCAGTCTCGGCTTCGGCATTTACCGGCTTACCTACAATCCGGAGAAAGGGTACTTTGCCCGGTACCGGAAGGACGGCAGCAACGTGCTTATCCGGTTCCCCCGCTTCGAAGGGCTGATGAACATGCTGAGGCGGCAGAACATCCGGCTTCCGAATTACGTCGTTCAGCAAGGAATCCGGCTGATTGAGCTGGATAACTGCCCGATCGACTTCCGCTTCCATATGACGAAGAACGGGGAAGACGAGTGGGTGGTGGCCGCCGTTGGGGCCAAAAAGGCGGGCCGGGGAAGCGTGACGACCCATGTGCGGACCGGCGGCATGCTGATGACGCCGGAGCAGGTGCTCTCCGCGGTGTATGGAAGCCGGGGAGCGGATATTCTCGTCAAGGCGAAGGAGGTTGCCGTCAAGCTGGCGGAGGCGATTGAACGAAATTATCCCCATCGGCTCGGGGAGCTGGGCTTCGATCTAGGCATAGACCAGGACGAAACGATCTGGATGTTCGAGGCCAACGCCAAGCCCGGCCGTTCGATATTTAAGCACCCGGCCCTGAAGGTCCAAGGAAAGGAATCGCTTAACAACCTGGTGGAGCACTGCCTGTTTTTGAGCCGGTTCCGGGCGAGGAGGAGTCCTGATTGAGTGCCTTCGTTCTCGAAACCATGCCGAAAGCGTCCATGGCCATTCTCACCATGCCGGACTCGGTCCGGCCGTTTCGCGGCAATCACATCAACTTCATCGATCTGATCCGCAAGGGCAGGGAGCTTGGGGCGTTCGTCTTTGTGGTGACTCCCCGCGACTTGAAGCTCGGGCAAAAAGGGTCCACGGCTATGTCTACAACATCGAGCAGAAAACGTGGACCCGCCAGCTGCTTCCCCTTCCCCAGGTCATCTATAACCGGATCCCGACACGCAAGGATGAACAGCAGCCGGAGGTTCAGCAGACGATCAAGGCTTGCTTGAAGAACCCCTCGATCTCCTTGTTCAATCCTTTCTTCTTCAACAAATGGTCTCTATTCGAATGGCTCCATAAATCCAAGGCCACCCGCCGGTACATTCCGGCCACCAAAAAGCTGGCCAGCCTGGAGGAACTGGAAGACTTTCTGCAGAAACACAACTCCGCTTATCTGAAGCCGGTGAGAGGGAAAGCCGGAAAGGGGATCATGAAGGTGCAGCTCGGGACCCCGCGCGACAAGTACTGGTGCCGGCTCACGATCCAGGATCATAAGAACAGCCAGGTTTCGACCTACGACAGCCCTTCGAAGCTGTGGGCCGCCCTCAAGCAGGGAATAGGCAGCGAGGAGTATATCATCCAGCAGGGCATCAAGCTCGCCCGTGCCGGCAAAAGGCCCTTTGACTTGAGGGTGCTCGTGCAGAAAAACCATAACGGCGACTGGAGCTTCTCCGGAGTCGGAGCCCGGGTAGCGGGTAAACAGAGCATCACCACTCACGTGCCCCGGGGAGGACGCATCGATACTCCGGAGAAGGTGCTCACGTCCGCATTCGGGGGGATCGCAGTATGGATCTTCTCAACAAGGTGAAGGAAACGGCCCTGCTGCTCGCCTCCCGGATTGAGAAGGCGTCGGGAGAGAAGCTGGGCGAGATGTCCATGGATCTTGGGATCGACACCGATGGCCGCCTGTGGTTCTTCGAAGCGAATTCCCGCCCCATGAAGTTCGATGAGCCGGATATCCGCCGGCGGTCGCTCGAAAGGATTATCCAGTACAGCCTTCACTTATCCAACGGGCGGGTGACGTCCACGGCCACGATATCGGGAAGAAAGAGGAGGTGAGCCCATGACGACCGCCCTTGGGATCATGGCGCTCTACGTCCGGGACCGAGCCTACTCCCGGGAAGAGCTCCCTTATTTCCGCAAGCTGATTACGGAGGGAAGACGGCTCGGTCTGGATGTGTTCCTTTTTACCCCGGAGGATGTCCGGCATGAAGAGCGCCGTATCCATGCCTCCCGTCTCGACCCGGCCGGGGAATGGTACCGGGAATGGGTGCCTATGCCCCGTCTTGTCTTCGACCGCTGCCGCTACCAGAGCCATCCCCGCTTCCGGCTGATGAGGCAGTTTCGGGCCCGGTATCCCGAGATCCTTTACCTTAACCGGCCGCTTGCGCACAAGTGGGGCAATCACGTCCGGCTATCCAAGGATCCCCACGTCCGCCGCCATCTGCCGGAGACGCGCCATTATCAAAGCAGGGCGGATCTGGATTATTTCCTGAAGAAATACCCGGTCGTCTATCTCAAGCCGAGAGACGGAACGGGAGGCCGGGGAATCGCCAGCATCCGCAGGAGAGGAAACGGCCTCTATCTTCTCCAAGGCCGGGACCCCCGGCTGAAAATCCTTAGGCCGGCCGTGCTAAGAGCCTCCTCGATCCCCGGCCGGCTCAAGGACTGGGGGCTTCAGAAGAAATACCTCGTTCAGCAGGGAATCGACCTGGAGCTGGAGGACGGAAGGGTTCACGATTACCGGCTTCTTATCCAGAAGAACGGGAACGGGGAATGGGAAGTAACCGGTGGAGCGGGCCGCATTGGGGCGAAGAGAAGCGTGACCTCCAACATTCACGGCGGGGGCCGGGCGGTTCCCTGCGACCAATTGCTGCGCTCGCGGTTCTCGGCCGAGAAAGCGGCTTCCATCCGGGCCTCCATGGACCGGCTGTGCCACTCGACGGTCAGGCAGCTTGAGAAGCATTTCGGCTCCATGTGCGAAATGGCGCTCGACATTGCGGTCGATCCCGAAGGAAAGACCTGGCTTCTCGAGGTCAACCCCAAGCCGGCCCGGGAAGTATTCCGTCTGATCGGGGAGGAGGAAACGTACCGGCGGTCGATCACCCGCCCGCTGGAGTACGCCCTCTGGCTTTCCCGGAACCGGGCTTAGGGCAGCCGTAGTTTAAACGGCGCCGAACCAAACGGCGCCCTAGGAGGGAATCCTCCCTATAAAGGGAACCCCCGTCGATTAAGACGGGGGTTCCCTTGTTTCCTTCTAAAGTTCCAGCAGCTCCGGGAAGCTTCGTATTTTAACATCGGCGCCGTCCAGCTCCGACGCTTTGCCGAACCCGGCATAATCGCAGCCGACGACGAACAACCTGTTCTTCTTGCCCGCCTCCACATCGGAGGAACGGTCTCCCACCATCCAGGCCGATTGGACACGGTGGTTGTCCAGCAGCTGTTTGACGAGATCCACCTTCGATTCGGTCCGGTATTCTCCTGCGGTGTACAGATTCTCGAACAGGTCGGCCACTCCTTTATGCCGACTCACCAGTTTAACATAATTCTCCAATCCGTTACTGGCGATGAACAGCCGTATTCCGCTCTGCTGCAGCTTCCTAAGCGTGTCCTCCACGCCAGGATACAGAGCGCCTTCGCCCCGCTTCAGACAGGACAGCTGATGCTGAAGGAGAAGCTCGTCCGCGCGGCGGTGTACGGAAGCCGGCGATTCGGGAAGGACCTTCCGCCAGATTTCACGAATAACCATTCCCAGGCAGGAGGTTATCCTCTCTTCGGGAGGGGTCTCGCCCTCATAAAGCCCTTCCCGGCGAAGCTGCTCAAAGGTGGCATGGTAGGCAGGCAGCAGAATGGATTCGGATTGAAACAGTGTTCCGTCGAGATCGAAAATCATCGCTTCGGGCTGATGAAGCTTGTGTCTTATCATGCCTGTCCCCCTATCCGATTGGTTCATCTCTCTTAGATTAACGCCATTTCATGAAAACAAACCAGAAAACGAAAGTCAAATTCCGAAGCTGCCGAAGGACCTTTTCGTTCACTTTGGAGGATTAGTCCCTGTGCAGGCATTCCCACGCGCCAAAAACCGGACACCCGGTCCGGCCTGGCAGCGCTTTTGTAGTTCGAGCTTAGAAAACCTTCTTGGCATCCCGCTCCGATTTGAGAATTTCAACGGCCTCCCGGAAGCGCTGGGAGTGAATGATTTCCCGTTCGCGGAGAAATTTCAGCCCATCCTGAAGATCCACGTCGTCCGTCAGGTCTATGAGCCATTGGTATGTCGCCCTCGCCTTCTCTTCGGCGGCGATATCTTCATACAGATCGGCGATCGGATCGCCCTTGGCCTGAATGTAGGCGGCGGTCCAGGGCACGCCGGAGGAGTTTGAGTAGAAGAGTGCCCGGTCATGCTGCGAATACTGATCGCCAAGTCCCGCTGCCTTCATCTGCTCCACGGTGGCGTCCTTCGTCAGCTTGTAGACCATCGTCGCAATCATCTCGAGATGGGCGAACTCCTCCGTTCCGATGTCCGTAAGCAGGCCGATGACTTTATCCGGAATGGTGTACCGCTGGTTCAAATAGCGCAAAGCGGCCGCCAGCTCTCCGTCGGCTCCCCGTACTGCTCCAGGAGCAGCTTAGCCATATGGGGATCGCATTTGCTCACACGGACGGGATACTGAAGTTTTTTCTCATAAATCCACATGTGGGTAAACCTCCCGATGTATGTTCCTTAAACCTGCCACGGCCATGGCGCCTGGGCCCAGTCCCAGGGCTCCCGGGTGGGGCTGTGCCCGAACTGCAGAAGGGGACCGTACGCCGCTTCGTATTGGGCGGCCACCTGGTGCCGCTTCAGGCTGAACTGATTGAATTGGGCGAGCGCCTGAGGATCGCGGGGGTGAGTGTCGAGGTAGAGGGTCAGCTCCACCAGCACGAAATCGAGCGCCTGCAGCTCCTCGAGCAGCCGGTAATACTGTTCATCCAGTTTGATAGCCATCGGTTTCCCTCCTTAGCACTTTTGTCCGGGGTATGGGCTCATGAGACAGGGCCATAGAACGCCGTGCCGCAGTGCTAGCATCGGGGGGAACTGCGGCAAATTCATCGGCTGGAAGCCGAGATAAAGATTCGGCGGAGTGTTATAGAACTTGACGGGGATGGGCGGACAAGGGTCGAACGGCCCGCGGAACGGGACGTACGCTTTAAAATTACTTGTATACATGGCGGTTCCTCCTGGCAAGGTCTGTAAGTCTTTTCTCCATACCATATGACAAACGCCCATCATCGGTATGGGCGCCCGCCTATTCCGCCCGGATGGGTCCTGTACTATTTCGGGCAAAAGGGGTATACCTATCCGGCGGCCCTGCTTGCCAACGACGAAAAAGCCCGGCTCTTCCGCCGGGCTTTTTCCTTCTTTTCTTGTTTGGACATAGGACCCGAGATAGCCGTTATTCCTCTCCGTCCCATTCCCTGTAGAACTGCTCAAGAAATGTTTCCATCCGCCGGTGGCGCTCTTCCGCCAGCTCACGGCCATACGCCGTATTCATCCGGTCCTTCAGCTTAAACAGCTTCTCATAAAAATGATTCACCGCCGTGTCGTTGCCGCTGCGGTACTCTTCCGCCGTCATCGTTTCCCTGGGCTTCACTCCGGGATCGTGCATGGGCCGGCCCTTCCAGCCGGAATATACGAAGGTCCGGGCGATCCCGATCGCTCCGAGCGAATCGAGCCGGTCCGCATCCTGGACGACGGCTCCCTCGAGCGTACGCATGGGAGGACGCCCTCCGCCTTTGAAGGACATCGTGGAGATAATCTCCTCCACATGCCCGGCCGTATCCGGGTCCACTCCGTTCGCCTTCATCCACCGGCTGAGCTCCTCCTCGGCGGCCCGGGGATCCGGATTCAGCTTCTCGTCCGCGTAATCGTGAAGCAGGGCGGCCAGTTCACATACGAAGGCGTCCGCCTTCTCCTGCCGCGCTATCGTTCGGGCCATCCGGACGACCCGGTGAATGTGCCACCAGTCATGGCCGCTGGAATCGCGGGAAAGCTTGTCCTTCACCAGGTCTTCCGCCGCGGCCAGTATCCTTTCTTTGTCCAAGCCTGCTTCCTCCTTATGATTTCTGGGACCGGGAGCCGAGGGTCATCTCCCTTACCCGCCTGCTTCCATTTCTCCTTCACCTGCTCCCATTCCCGGTCATCCGGCTGCCGCTCCCCGTAACGGACGGATTCGTAAAGGGTAATGAGCTCCTTAAGGGGTTCCACCCGGTAAATTTCCCACTTCTCCAGCTCTCTGCCTGCTTCCGACGGGGTATAGCGGCTTTCATGCCGATAGCCTTTGCGGGCGGCGGCTTGTAGAGCGCCTCGGTACAGCCGGCGAACGCGTTCCCGGTTATCTCTTCCCTCGCGGTCTGCTGCAGTCCGGCGCTTCCAGAAGGGCGCCTCCGGGCTTTTACGGGCGGGCTCCCGGGCGAGGCGCGTCTTCTCGTCCCGGTAGCCCAGCTCCTCGTTCCCGGCGGCTTCCCGGGCGCCGCTCCGGACGTACCGCTCCCACAGTTTAAGGATCAGGGGAGCAGCTTGCGCCAAGCGACCACGATGAGCCAAACGGCCAGTGCCGCGAGTACGGTATAAGCGGCGTAGAGGAAGACCACCTCCAACGCTTTGGCCAAACGGGACGGTTCCCCGGGCTCTCCCAACGGGAACTCCGGCTGGCGGGGCGGTGGAGGCGGCGGGACGGCTTCCGGAGCTTCCCCGCCCGAAAACTGCGAGATCAGCCAAGCCACTCCCCTTCGGATGAGAAGAAGCAGCCCGTCTGCGGCCCGTCGGAGGGCACCCAGGTTGGCGGCCAGCAGGGCGAGTCCCGCGACAGCAAGCGTCCACCCGCGGTTCCGCCGCAGCAGCGACCGCCCGGCGGCGGAGCGCCGTACGTCGGAGCGGACGGCCTCCTCGAGCTGCCTCCCGCTAAGCACGAAGAGGAAGATCAGCAGCGCCGCAAGACCGAAGACGTTAACCGCTCCTTGATGCGCCTGCCACTCCGGGACTCGGCTGAAGAAAGGGGACAAGACCAGGTAAATCCCCAACCCCGCCAGGTAAACCCTGTCCGGAAGAACCTCCGATGACCGGCCAAGACGGGACCCCCGCATCACCGCAAGAAAGCCGTACGGGAACAGCCAGCCGAAGCTCCAGGCCTCGCCCCCGCTCCACACTCCGGCGATGGCCGCTGCCGCGGCCAAACCGAAGAGGAGCTCCAGGATGCGCCGGTTCAGCTTCCCGCTATGTCCGGCTCCATATCCGCCGGCATAGGCGGCAAGTCCCGCCGCGAGGAACAGCCAGAGGGAGCCTCCTCCAAGCGTATATTTCCAATAAAGGAGAAGAACGGGAAAGAACAGCACAAGCTCGGCTGCCGCTTGTCCCGCAGCCAGCCTCCATCCTGTCTTCATAAAGGATCCTCCCCTTTCTCCGCTCCCCCGGCGTAACATCCGGCGTAAGCAGAAATTCGACGGTATTGCCGTTCTGGCGGAGCCTGGCCGCCGCAGCCGTTACCTTATCGGAAACATACGGGGTAATGAGGAGGTAGTCCCGTCCGCTTATTCCCGTATCCGCCTCATCCGCCAGGAACAGCTCGAAGGGACGGATTCTCTCCAAGAGCAGCTTGGCCAGGGTATCCATCAGAAACCGGGTGTGAAGCGTTCCGCTTCCCGGCTCCACCCGGACGGATTCCTTAGGGGTATCCGCACTCGCTCCATTGTAGGCGAGGCCCACCTCCATCCCAACCCGTCCGAAACGGTCAATCAAGGAAGCCGCCACTGAGATCCCAAGCTCGATCCGCTGGGTCTCCGTCACCCCCTGCCACATCATGTCCGATTCCTCTACATTGACACAGAGCATCAGCTTGTGGTCGGTCGTGTAATCCCGCTTGTAGACTTGAAGCTCCCCTGTCCGGGCAGTCGCTTTCCAATTGACGGAATTGAGGGCGTCCCCGTACCGGTATTCCCGGACCCCGGCGGTCACGAAGGGATCGTCTACGATCCAGCGCTTCGCGAGCTGTTCTCCCTGCCAGCTTCGGCTCGGAAGCGGAAGCTCGTCCAAAGGATAGAGCTTCGGGTAGACGAGAAGCTCCGCTTCGAACGAGAGGGGACGGTTCCCTGCGCGAATCCCGAGAAAGTCCCCGCATTCCATCACCGCGGAGCGAAGACGGTAGCATCCCCGTTTGGCCGCATGAACCTTATGCCTTCGCACCACCTTGGTGTTAGGCATGAGGCTGAAGAGGCTTTTATGATTCTGGTAATACTCCCCGGAGCTGACCTCCATTTCAAAACGGCTCTGGAATTCCAGTCCCGCCGAAATAAGCGACTCTACCCGAAGCCAAGGGACGGGAAGCTTCTTCGCATTGGCGATGATCTCCACCAGCTCCACTTGTTCTCCTTCGCTGCACGTCTCCGCGCTGAATTCCCTTGTATAACGGATGCGGGACAAGCCCCAGCGGCGCACGATCAAGCTTTGTCCTCCTACCGTCAGGGCAGCCGTTACCAGCAGCCATCCGATGCCCACCCTGTCCCCTCCTTTCGGTTCTCCTGCCGATCCATGGCCCCTGTTCCATCCATAAAGCTCCCCCATCCCGCAAGGAAAGCGTCAGCTCAAAGCCTCCGCCGGTACGGCGGTTGCCCTCAGAACCGAATCCACTACGGCTTCCGCAGGCACCGGGCCGGAGCGGATCTGCTGCCGGCACAGGAGCCGGTGGGCCAGCACCGGCTTCGCCACCGCCTTCACATCGTCGGGCAGGACATAATCCCGTCCCCGCAGAACGGCGTACGCCTGCGACGCCTTCAGGAGAGCCTGGCTGCCCCGCGGGCTGACACCCAGTGCCACCTCGGGATGTGTCCGGGTGGCCTCCACGATGGCTACGATGTATCGGAGCAGGTCCTCCGCCACCCGAATCCTCCCAATCTCCTTCTGCGCCTCCGCCAGATCGGCGCGGTCCGCCGCCGGCTGCAGCCCGTCCATCGGATTCGCTCCGCTGAACCGGGTAAGAATGGCAAGCGCCTCCTCCGTGCTTGGATAGCCCATCCGGATGCGAACCAGGAACCGGTCAAGCTGGGCTTCGGGAAGCGGGAAGGTGCCCTGGTTGTCGATCGGATTCTGGGTGGCCATGACCAGAAACGGCCTCTCCAGCTCGCGGGTTACCCCGTCGATGCTGATCTGCCTTTCTTCCATGCACTCGAGCAGGCTGGATTGGGTCCGCGGGGTAGCGCGGTTGATCTCATCGGCAATGACGACATTGGCAAAAAGCGGACCCGGCCTAAATTCGAATTCGCTCTGTTTCTGATTAAAGAAATTAATACCGCTTAAGTCCGAAGGAAGCAAATCCGGTGTAAACTGAATGCGTTTAAAGGTCCCGCCCACGGAACGGGCCAGCGCTTTCGCCAGCATGGTCTTGCCGGTGCCCGGGACATCCTCGAGCAGAACATGCCCGGAGGACAAAAGCGCCACCAGCAGAAGGTCCATCACTTCGTCCTTGCCGACCATGACCGTTTGAAGATTCTCTTTTATCCGGTCTGTCATGGATTTTATAACCGTATGCTCCATCTCAACGCCTCTTTTCCGTCTTGATCCCATCCGGCCAAGTTCCGGTAAGGGTGGCCTGGCCCATCCAAGGAAATGACCTGGCCCGGCTTGTCTTGTTCTTTACTTCTCGTTGGTTTAGCCCTAATCCTTTTTTTGTTGTAAAATGCCGCAGCCCTTAGAGGTTGGGTCCGGTCTGAAACAAAAAAACACCCGTAGGGTGTTTTTTAGTACATGGTTATCATTCCAGCTTGATCCGGATCTTGAGCAGGCCGACCTGACGGAGCGCCGTATAGATGATGATGACCAGCGGGCCGAGAAAAAGGCCGATCACCCCCACCAGCTTGAATCCGACGTAAAGGCTGACCAAAGCGGCGAGAGAACCGATCCCCACGGCATTGCCGAGAACCTTCGGCTCGACGATCCGCCGGACGACGGTGACCACAGCGAACATAATGAGAAGGCCGGTGCCGAGGAACGTATTCCCCATGACGATTTCATAGATGGCCCAGGGAACGAGAACGGAGCCCGTCCCCAGAATGGGAAGAAGGTCGACGATTGTCACGAGAAAGGCAAGAGCCAGGGCGTAGCCCGTCTTAAGCAGCATCAGGCCCACCAGCATGAGAACAAACGTTATGGCGCTTAAGATCAGCTGGGCCATGATAAAGCCGAGAATCGCGCGGCGCAGAACCAGGAGGACGGAATCAATCTGCGGGCGGGTCTGCTCGTCGAATAGAGACAGGAAGGATTCCTTAACCTTGGGCAGGTTGATCGAATACAAGTAGAAGGCGAGAAGGAAAACAATCATCGCGATCAGCAGATTGGGGACCTTGGCCGCAAAATTAAGAAAATAGCCCGTTACCCCGGTGAAAATGCCGGTGAGGGAACGAAGCGTTGAGCCCAGTCCCGTTTCGAGCTGGTCCGCCAGCTGAGGAGAGAAGGAGGCGACCAAGGATTTGATGCTGTCCGTCGCCTGCTGGATCAGGCCGTCAGGATCGGTCCAGTGGGTAGGGACGGATTTGACGAAGCTGGCCGTCTCGAACACGATTTTGGCCCCGATGCCGTAAATGAATCCGATCAGGACCAGCGTAAAAAGCGTGCAGATCAGCATGGAGGCAAGCGGACGCTTAATCCGGTTGAACCTCATGACCAGCTGAACGAGCGGCTCCAGCAGGATGGCGAACACCAACGCGAGCAGGAACGGAGCTCCGTAGGTGAAGAAACCGTAAAGGAGCAGAAGCCCCAGAACGATGGTGATCAATGATTTGATGGACACGTTTTCCCTCCTATGGCCTTACGGGGCTTTCCTTTCCTATCAAGAGGTCGGCACCGCGCCGGCCGGCGGAGTCGACGGCTTCTCCGGCTTGTAAATGTTCACCCGGACAATCCGCAGCCGCTCGGCCTCCGCCACTTCGAACGTATGGCCCCCGAAGACGAACTTCTTGCCTTTGGCGGGAACCCCTTCCAGCTTCTTGAACAGCCAGCCGCCGATGGAATCCACTTCCTCATCATGGAGGTCTAGAGCAAGCAGGTCCGATACATCTTCAATGAGCATGCGTCCGTCCACCGAGACGATATTTTCCTTTACTTCGTATTCAGGGCGCTCGTTGTCGAACTCATCCTGGATCTCTCCGACGATTTCTTCCAGGATGTCTTCGGCGGTCAGAAGGCCCGCCGTTCCGCCGTATTCATCGACCACGATGGCAAGCTGGGATTTTCTCTTCTGCATGAGGCGCAGAACATGGCTGATCTCCATCGATTCCGGCACGGTGAGAATCGGCCGCACCAGCTTGCGCAGCTCCTTCGGCGGCTCCTCGCCGCCCGTCAGAATATCGGTAATGTGCACGAAGCCGATAATCTGATCCTTGTCTTCCACCGCCACGGGATAACGGGTGTGCCTCGTGTTGTGGACGATCAGAAGGTTCTCATCCATGGTAGCGTCGGTGAACAGACAGTCGATGTCCGTCCGCGGAAGCATGATCTCCCGGGCGAGCCGGTCGGAGAATTCGAAGATGTTATCGAACAGGACCAGCTCGTCGCGGTCGATATGCCCGCTTTTGGCGCTCTGGTTCATCAGGATCCGGATTTCTTCTTCCGTATGGGCCTCATGCTCCCCTCCGGGCTCGATCCCGATCAGCTTAAGCACCCCTACCGAGGCGGCATTGAGCACCCAAATAAGGGGACGGAAAATCTTGTTGAACAGGATCATGGGGCCGGACAGCAGCATCGCCGTCCCTTCGGCCTTGCGGATCGCCAGCGTCTTCGGTGCCTGCTCCCCGAACACGATATGAAAGAAGGTAATGGTCAGAAACGCAGCGAGGAAAGAAAGCACGCTGCTGAGCGTGTCGTTATGTACGTTAAGCCGCTCCAGCAGCGGATCCATCACCAGCTCCGAAATGGTCGGCTCCCCCACCCACCCGAGTCCGAGGGAAGCAAGTGTTATCCCCAATTGGGTGGCGGACAGATAAGTATCCAGCCTGCGCGTGATAGTCATGGCATATTTCACGTTTTTTCCTTCGTTAGCGAGCTCCTGGAGGCGGGTCTGCCGGATCTTTACGAAGGCGAATTCCGCCGCGACGAAGATTCCGTTCAGGGCGACCAGCACCAGAACGATAAGCAGATTCCAGGTAATTTTGCCAAGCTCGAATTCAGTTTCCATGACAGTCTCCTTTGAAACCGGCGTATTGTGACGTTTATCCCTTTTACCCTCGTTATCCGCTCCTTGAATCGACCAGAGGCGATTCCTAGAGGTCCGCGGCGCGCCGCTTCTTGAAATCCATGCCGGCATAATAGGAATCCGCGACGAGCAGGTTGGGCCCGCAGCAGCCCGCTTCGGGACAGTGGCAGTTAACCGTGCGGTTGAGCGGATGGTCCTCCCACTCACGGAAAACATCGGGGAGCCGGTCCCGAATAATGTTCCCGAGAGGAGGCATAGCGGCAAAATCGGTGACGTACACATCCCCCGTAAACAGGTTGACGTTCAACCGGTTGCGTCCGTCAGGGTCGTTGCGTACCGTCACCCCCGGCTCCCGGCGAAGCCGGCGGATCAGCTCCAGCTCCTCTTCCTTGTCGCTGCAGCCGAAGAAGGGCAGCGTGCCGAACAGCATCCACAGGTCAGGGTCCCGGGCATCGAGCAGCCGGTGAATGGCTTGGCGGATCTGCTCGAGCGTAAGCGATGGCAGCCCGGCGGCAAAAGCACTCGGGTACATCGGATGAACCTCGTGCCGGCGGCAGCCCATGTCCCGGATCAACCGGTGAATGGCCCCGATCTTCTCATGTGTGCGGAAATTGATCATGGATTCCGCAGAGACGAAGAGGCCTCCCCGGCTTAGAGCCGCCGTGTTCTCCACCATCCGCTCGTACAGCTTCACGGCGGCCTCCCGTCCGATGGGATGAGCGGAGTTGGCGAAACCCACGCGGTGGAAATCGTCCGCGTTCAAATAATTGAAGGAAATGTGCATGACGTCGAGATAAGGCGCCATCAGCTCGTACCGCCCGAGGTCGAGCGTTACATTGGAGTTGATTTGCGTGCGGACGCCCCGGTCCTGGGCGTATTTCAGCAGGGGAACGATGTAGTCCTTGATCGTCGACATCCGGTAGGAGGGTTCCCCCCGGTTAGGGATATGGTCTGAAGGGTCTCCACCTCATCGAGGCGCTTCAGCATAACCGCAAGCGGCAGCTTCTCCCCTTCCGTCATCACAAGGGAATCCCCTACCGCGCAGTGCTCGCATCTCATGTTGCACAGATTGGTGACGGTCATTTCCACACTGGTTAACACATGCTTTCCGTATTTCTGCAAGGAGCCGATCGGATCCCACGGATCGTTGACCGGACTCATGACGGCTTTATTCACACTCTTCACACCTGACTTATCGGTTTGACCTTTATTTTATCGCATCTTCCCGCAAAATAAAAACCTTGCTTCAGCCGCCTCCCGCCGGGGTCTTTCCCTTGATCCAGCGGGGCGCCCACCAATTGGCCCGGCCGAGCAGCTTCATAAGGGCGGGCACCATGATGACGCGGATGAGCGTAGCATCGATAAAGACGGCACAGGACAGGCCGATCCCGAGCGCCTTGATGATTTCAATGTCGGTAAAAATAAACGAGCCCACCACGACGACCAGAATGAACGCCGCGCTCGTAATGAGGCTTCCCGTTTTCTTGAGGCCTTCCGCCGTGCTTCTCTCGTTATCGCCGGTCTTCTCGTATTCCTCCATGATGCGGGAAATGAGGAATACCTCGTAATCCATGGATATCCCGAACACCACGCAGAAAATAATAACGGGCAGCGTGGCCATGACGTAGCCGGTCGAGGTGATGTTCAGCCAGTCCGCCCCATAGCCGTGCTGGAACACGCTCACCACAATTCCGAGGCTGGCTCCCAGGCTCAGCACATTCATGAGCACGGCCTTCAGCGGAAGCAGAACCGAACGGAAAGCGAGGAGCAGGACGAAATAAGTCACCACCATCACGAAGCCGACGACATACGGGGTGCCCCGGTTGATCCGGTCAAGCATGTCCACCCGGTAGGCCGGCCCCCGGTTACGAGCGCTTTCAGCCCGCCGGCGTCCAGCTTGCGAAGCTCCTTGACGAGCTGCTCCGCCTCCTTCCCGTCCGGATCGACCGAAGGAATGACCGTAAGGAGCGCGGAACGGTCCTTCGCCAAATGCCTCTCCTCCACGCCCCGCCGGTTCGCTTCCTGGGCGTAGAAGGCCGCCGTCTGCTCAGCGCGAAGGTTTCCCGGCAGGGTGGCGTAGCTCTGAATCTCCTTCACCCCGGAGGTGCTGCGGATGGTCTCGGCGAAGGCTTGAACCTGGCGGATCGCCTCCTCGCTCCAAATTTCCCCTTGGCCTCGACATAAACCTGCAGCGGATTCATTTGGCCCGGGTCATACGCCTGCTTGATCAGATCCGATCCGCTTCGGGATTCATAGCGGGGAGGAAGAACCTCCGCATTCGGCACCCCGAGCTTGAGGCCCCCGAGCGGGAGCATCAGGGCTATCAGGGCGCAGCTCATGACGAGCACAAGAAGCAGCGGCCGCTTCATCACCGCATAAGACACTGTCTCCCATAAACGGGACTCCCTTCCCTGCAGACGGGCCGGCAGCACCCGCCAGGAGTTGATCCGCGTGCCGAGAAGGCCCAGTAAAGCGGGAAGAAGGGTATTGGCCGCAAGGACGGACGTCATGACGACGAGTACTCCCCGAGGCATAACGACTGGAAGATCGACAGGTTGATGAACAGCATGCCGAAGAGGCCGATGAGAACGGCGGCCCCCGAGAAGAAGATGGACCGGCCGGCCGTCTGGCTCGTCATCGCCACCGCTTCCCCAACGGATTCCCTCCGCTTCAGCTCCTCCCGGAACCGGCTCACCATGAACAGGGCGTAATCGATTCCGACCGCAAGCCCGAGCATGGTAACCATGTTGGGAAGGAAATTCGATAAGGACTGCTCGCGGGCGATGAAATAGACGATCCCAAGTGTAGAGGCCACGCTCATGACACCCACCACCATGGGAAGAAGAGCGCCCGGAACGGTTCCAAAAATCAGCAGAAGAACGATCAGGGCAATGGGCAGCCCGATCACCTCCGCCTTCGCGATATCGCTTTTGGAGGCCTGCTGCATGTCATAGAGAATGGCAGGGCCCCCGGTTACATCCACCTTCATCCCCGCTGGGGGAACGGTTTTCTCCCGAATGTCCGGATACTTCTCCAGGGAGGCATCCGTGCCAAGCTCCAAATTCACCAATACCGTGTGAACGGGGGCCCGCCTTCCTTCCGCGCGGCGGGATTCAGCTGAACGCCGGACACATACGGAAGAGCTTTAACCGGCTCGAGGGATTCAAGAATCGCCTTAACCGTCTGGCTTTCCTCTTGTTCCCCTGTGCCTTCCTTAGGCGAATAGACAAAAGTCAGCTGGGAGGGAGCGGCCCCGAGCTTCTCCTGAAGGCTCAGGAGCCCCTTGTCCGAATCGCTTCCTTTCGGGGTGAACCCGCTGTCGTTCATCAGCCCCGGCGCTTTCTGGGCAAACCACCCTAACCCTATGAACAGCAGCAGCCAGCCCACCAGCACCACCTTCCGGTACCGGTACATGGCCATGCCCCAATGCCAGAACCAACCCTTGCTTTCCGTTTCTCTCATGTGGTCCTCCCGCCCTCCCGCTTGCACGTTTTGCTTCTGCCCTTATTATGGCACAAAGAAGGGGACAAAAGAAAAACCGGAGCCCAAACGGCCCGGTCGGTTAGGAGGCACTCCGGCTCCGCAGCTGACGGTAACATCCGGAGATGACTATACGGTTTGCTCGGTTCGGCTGTGCCCGACGGAGGAAATGAGAGCCGTCAAGGTTTGCGAGAGGTCCAACTCCCGGGGCGCTACATAGGGAACGCCCTCGCTGTCTTTGAACAGCCGGATGACCGGACGGTGGGGAACGTGGGCGTTCAGCTCTACCACGACCCCCGATTCCCCCGTATTCAAGGTCACTTCCACGCCGATCGGATAGATGGCGATCTTATCCCGAAAGAGCTCGATCATCGACTTGTCGTAAATCCCGCCGGCTCCCCCGTACAAAATTTCCATCGCCTGATGGGGAAGCATGGCCTGCCGGTAGATCCGGTGGCTCGTCATGGCGTCGTAGCTGTCGATTAGAGCGACAAGCCTCGCATATTCATGAATTTCGGCTCCCTTCAGGCCCCTCGGGTATCCGCTTCCGTCCAGTCTCTCATGATGCTGAAAAGCACAGTGGGCGGCCAGCAGAGGAATGTTGGGCTCGACACGGAGGAGATCGTAGCCAAGCTTCGCGTGGCGCTTCATTTCCTCGAATTCCTCCTCCGACAGCTCTCCCGGCTTGAGGAGGGTGCTGCGGCGGATCTTCGTTTTGCCGATATCGTGAAGAAGGGCCCCAAGCCCTAAGGTGGACAGTTCATCGCGGGTATAGCCTTTCATCATGCCCAGCATGGTCGAGTACGTGCATACGTTGAGGGAATGATGGTATAAGTAGTTATCCGCCAGCTGGATGTCGCAAACCATGGACATGGCATTCTCGTTGCGGCTCAGATCGTCTATGATCAGATCGAGCAGCCGGCGAAACACACTGCCCAGATCGGGGCGGGAAACGGTGGTGCTCTTTAAGGTTTCCCCATCAGCCGGCTGAATTGAGTCCGGATCGTCTGGGAGGCGCGGACCCGGGTCTCGTCGCTTAACAGGTCCTGGACATGCACATCCTCCGTAAGCGGGTCCCGGATATAGAGAAAGCCGATGCCATACCGGCTCAGGCGCGCCAGGATGGTCGCCGTCAGTTCCACATCTTGGCCGAGAAGAACCCGGCCGTCTTCGTCATAAATGTTTTTTGCCAGCTTCATCCCCGGCTGACAGGCGCCGATCGGCAGCAGTCGCATGCATTCACTGTCCTTTGGTTGCGGTTTGGCTTGTCATCTGTTCTCTCTAACTTTAATGGATTTTCTACCTTTTAACAATACAAAAACCGCCCGGATTCGAGCGGTTTCTTCTATATGCGGCTTTCGTTTGTCGAAAGCTGCGCAAGGCTTTAGAAGCCCACAACTTTCATATACACGAGCACGATGATGGCCAGAACAAAACGATAATAGGAAAAATAAGTAAGCTTCAGCTTCCCGACCAGCTTGATGAACGTGGCGACCGCGGCCAGGGCCACCAGGAACGAGACCACGAAGCCGACGGCAAAGAAGACGAAATCATCCGAGCTGAAGTTTTTGTACGATTTCAGCAGGTCATACCCGGAGGCGGCGCACATGATAGGAACGGCCATCAGGAAAGTAAAATCGGCGGCCGCCGCCCGGCTCGTCCCCGCCAGCATGCCGGCTGCGATCGTCGAGCCGGAACGGGAGAAGCCAGGCCATAGAGAAAGGATTTGGGCGACTCCCACAAAGAACGCCTGCTTGTAGGTGAAGTCGTCCAGCTTTTCGGAGCGGATGCGCGGGGACCATTTCTCCGCCACAATCATGAAAAGGCCGCCAATCACGAGACCGATGACTACCGTTTCCGGCATAAACAGCTTCTTGATCTGGTCGCGCAGCACGTACGCCGTTCCAAGGGCCGGCACAATCCCGATGAAGATGTGCATCAGGTTGAGCCTCTGCCCGCTCGGGCTGGCGACGCCTTTGTCTCCTAAGCCGAACAGAACGAGAAACCGGCGCCAGTACAGCACGACGATGGCCAAAATGGCTCCGAGCTGAATGACGACCTCGAAGGTATCCGCCTTATCGCCGGTAAACTGGATGGCATGTCCGACGAGGATCATATGCCCCGTAGAAGAGACGGGAAGAAACTCCGTCAACCCTTCCACAATTCCAATAATAATCGATTTCCACAACTCATACATAAACGGGTTTATTCCTCCTCTTTTGCTGAATCCATGTGCCTATCCCAAGATTGGGGATTGGGGATAGGGGTACCCCGGGTGCTATCGTCCCAAGGGAAGGCACCCTGTTTATTCTATCGTTCGATAAGCCCTGAGGCAACCGGATCAGTCTTCTTTGCCGGAGGACGATGGCCGCCATCTCCTGGGAACGGCACGGGCCAGCTCCTCTTCGTCCAAGAGGAGGCCGGCCAGAAGGTCGCGAAGAAATTCCGGGAGGAAGTAGCGCACCTCCGTTCCTTCCGCGAGCGTCGGGTAACCGACCCGGAAGGTAAACATGTCGATCGTGCCTGTCCGGTACAGGCGGGCGGGGTCAAGCGGCTCTCCGTTGACGAGAACCGACCGGATCTTGCGATAGGGCTCTCCATCGGGGTCATAATCCACCTGCAGCCCGTCCACGCATAAGGCCCCGAGAACCTTCCCCGGAAGCCAAAGCCCATGATCGGCTTCTCCGTGAATTCCGGCAGCAGGGACTCCTCGAGTGCCGTCAGCAGATCGGAGCCTTTCAGGTTTACCGAGCAGGGATTAATGGGCGAAGGGCAGATCCGGTGAAGCTCTCCTCTCGTGACGGTCCCCTTGGGGAGGCCTTCCAGAAGCTGTCCCGCATTGACGAGCCCGATTTCGGCCCCTACCCAGCTTCTCAGTCCGGCTGCGAGCAGGTTGCCGAGCTCGGATTCTTCGTGCCAGTGGATCGGAAGGGGCCGATTCAGCACAGCGGCCGGCTCCTGCAGAACCGTCCGGCTGGAGCTTTCGTAGGCGTCGATGGTTCGGACCGTCCCGGGCTCCTCCGCTTCTCCCTCCGTCGGGTAGACTCGTCCGTCCACCTTGACAAGGGCGCCGGCCTCCCGGTCATACTCCATCTCGACGCAGCCGACATACCGTCCCCATTTTCCCGCCGCCAAAATGGCCGTTCCCCCGATTCTCAAAGGCTCTTCCAGAAGATGATGGGTATGGGCTCCGAGGATGACATCGATTCCGCTTATCTCCTCGGCGATCCGGCGGTCATGGGCGATTCCGAGATGAGAGATCAGCACCACGACATCGGCCCGCTCCCGTACTTCCTTCAGCCAATGCCGGATCGATCCGAACGGCTCCTGAATATCCCATCCGAGAAGATTGTAAAAGGCCGGAAAGTAAGCCGTAACGCCGATAAAGCCGATCCGGACCCCTTCGCGGTCTAGGATGGAATACGGCTTAAGCCAGGAGGGAATCCGGCCCGTTCCGCTCTCGTACAGATTGCTGCCGATGATTTCGAACCGCGCCCCGCCATAAGCCGTTTCCAGGTCATTCTTGGAAAGGGTGAGCCCCTCGTTGTTGCCCGGCACCGCCAAATCGTAGCCGGCCTCGTTCATTACGGCGACATTCGCTTTACCCAGGCTTCCTCGGTCTCCTGCCGCATCCGGTCCATATGGTCGCCGCCGTCCACCGTCACCAAGCCGGCCCCGGCATGCTCCCTTCTCAGCTTTCGCATAACCGTTGCAATCCGGGGCATGGCTTCGAAGTGGCTGTGGATGTCATTCGTGTGAAGAATGACCAGCTTTTGCACCTGCTTCATTCTTATATCCCCCGGTCTTTTCCAGATTGAGTAAAGTTCACGCGTGTGGTTTCCCTACATTCGTTTTTAACGTTTAAGCATGGAATCGGGCGAAACGCGGTTGGCGAAGCCGAACCGGGCCTCGTCCTTCCCTTCCGTCTCGTGGGCATGCAAAAAGGTTAGCTTCACGACGCTTTTCACATGAAGGCAGTCGCTGCTCCCTTCCGGGACATAGAGCCTCAAAGGGCCTCCTCTTCTAAGCGGCTCCCCGTTCTGCTCATATACGAGAACGGCGGAAACCAGCTCCCGCCAGGGAATAACCGCACGGAATTCATCCGCCGCCTCCACCTCCAGATGGGTAGGCAGCTCCTGCCCGTCCGAACGGGTCGTCCATGCCTTGTACCAGGCGGTAAGATCGAAGCCTCGGCCTTCCTTGCCGGGCACTCTTTCCGCCAGCTCCACATGATCCGGTGCCTCTTCCTTCAATTGTTCCAGCGTCTTGGATTCCCGGCGTTCCGCTTCCGAAACCACAATCGTCATCGCCTTATACTCCTTTAGCCGGCAGGCTTTCTTCCCTGCTGGCAGTCTATGCTCTTTAGTATAGTGAAACGGCCGCCACTCGTCCATTTGAAACGCGTTTTCAGGCGGAATATGATATGCTTAAAAGCAATTCTATCTATATACCGGGAGAGGTTAACCATGAAACTGACGATCCAGCTATTTGCCGGGTTAGCCGAGCGGCTCGGCAGTCCGAATCTTACCGTCGATATCCCCGATGGGCCGGTCACGGCCGACGGGCTAAAGCAGCTAATCGCACGGGATTATCCCGAATCGGCCCAAGCCGTCCTGCAGTCTTTCGTCGCGCGCAACCAGGCGTATGCTCCGGGAGATACCGCACTTTCCGAAGAAGACGAATTGGCTCTGATCCCCCTGTATCGGGCGGTCAATCCGACGTCCCTTTGGCCGAAACCGAAGAGCCGCTCTTCGTTGTGCATTCCAGCCCGATTTCCGTAGAAGCCGTCACGGCTAAAGTGATTCATCCCCATCACGGAGCCGCCCTGACGTTCATCGGCACTACCCGGGAATTCACTCACGGCAAGCGGACGATCCGCCTTGAATATGATGCCTATGTTCCGATGGCCCTATCTATGCTTGAACGGATCGGAATCGAGCTAGACGAACGCTGGCCGGGCACCCGCTGTGCCATTACCCACCGCATCGGTCCGGTGGATCTCGCGGAGGCCAGCGTAGTCATCGCCGTATCCTCCCTCACCGGGAAGCCTGCTACGAAGCAAGCCGTTATGCCATCGAGCGCCTCAAGCAGATTGTTCCGATCTGGAAGAAAGAAATATGGGAGGACGGCTCGGAATGGAAGGGCCACCAGCAGGGACCGTGGAACCCGATAGCCGGCCTTGCGGACGCTCCTGAGGAAGGAAGGGATAGATCATGAGTCAGCAAGCCGAAGACCCGGGGATCGATCCCCGCTATTCCCGGCAGCTGCTCTTCGGTCCGATCGGACGGGAGGGCCAGCTTAAGTTAAGCCGTTCCCGCGTAGCCATTGTGGGAATGGGAGCCCTCGGCTCGGTTCTCGCCAATCATATGGTTCGCGCCGGGGCAGGGTTCGTGCGGCTCATCGACCGTGACTTCGTGGAGCCGAGCAATTTGCAGCGGCAGATGCTTTACGAAGAAGAGGATGCGTGGAACTCCGCTCCGAAGGCGGTTGCCGCGGCGGAACGGCTCCGAAGGGTCAATTCCCTCGTTGAAATCGAACCCCATGTGACGGACCTTAACCCGTCCAATGCGGAAAAGCTGCTTGCCGACGTCGATCTCGTTCTGGACGGAAGCGATAACTTCTCCGTTCGCTTCCTTATCAATGATGTTTGCTTGAAGCACGGCATTCCTTGGGTGTACGGAGGAGCCGTCAGTTCACGCGGAACGGCACTCGCCATTCTGCCCCGGGACACGCCCTGCCTCCGCTGCATCTTCGGTCAGGCTCCGGAGCAGGGAACGGCCGAGACCTGCGACACCGCCGGGGTCATCGGCCCGATCATCCACGTCGTCGCTTCCTTTCAGGCGGCGGAGGCCCTTAAGATTCTCGTGGGTGACCGGCAGCGCGTCAACCGCAAAATGCTCCATTTTGACCTGTGGCACAACCAAATGGGGGCGGTCGATATGGCCGAGGCCCGAAAGCCCGGCTGTCCCGCTTGCGGAGAAAACCGCTACGATTACTTGGAAACGCAGATCGAAGGGGATACGATTCAATCCATGTGCGGACGGGATTCGGTCCAGATCTTTCCGGTCTCCCCACGCCAGCTCAGCCTTACCGAATGGGAGGAACGCTGGTCGCCGGTAGGAAGAGTCGAGCGGACCCCCTTCCTGCTCAAGCTCCATTTGGACGAAGACCGGAGATTGGTGCTCTTTCCCGACGGACGGGTCATCGTTCAGGGCACGGAAGACATCAACACCGCCAAAAGCCTGTACAGCCGCTTTATCGGGATGTAAGTATGATGGCGGTTCGACAAAAATTTAAGTGTATTGCCATAATTTTCTTTTGTGATAAAATAGCTATACGTCTGAGCTGGTCTTAAAGGCCTAGATTGGGCGCTAGCTAAAGACGACACAAAAGGGTGAAGGCAATTGAGAGTTCATGTCATGGATCTGCAGGCTGGAGACGAGCTGGAGAAAGATGTATACAATGATTACGGGTTGTTGATTCTGTCTAAAGGCACGGTACTGGATGCGGCCGCGATCGCCAAGCTTCTTCATCATAACATTGGTTATGTGGCCACCTTATCCGGAAGCCCGTTACCCTCCGGTTCCGTCCCGGCTATCGGGAATGAGGAAACGAACCGTCTTTTTGAAACCGCATATGAAGCCGTGAAGGGATTATTCGCCCAGGCTTTGGAGAAAGGCGTGGTGGACGAAGCGGTCATCGAGGAAGCCTATGCTCCCCTGGCCCGTAACATCAACTGCCAAACCGATGTCGTTTCCCTGCTGCTGACCCTCAATCAAAAGGATGAGTATACCTACCAGCATTGCGTGCAGGTCGGCATGATTTCCTATTTTCTAGCCAAATGGTCCGGGAGGTCCGAGGCGGATGCCGCCATGGCCGGCAAAGCGGGGTACCTTCACGATATCGGCAAGAGCCGGATTCCCGATTCCATTCTGAACAAGCCCGGCAAACTGACCGAGGAGGAGTTCGCGGAAATCAAGCTTCATCCTGTATACGGACATGAAATCTTGATCCGCTCTCTGGACTCTTCCCTCCCGGCGGTTGCCGCGCTTCAGCACCATGAACGCCTGGATGGGAGCGGATACCCGTCCGGTCTTCGGGGGACGCCATTCATCCCCTCTCCAAAATCGTAGCCATTGCCGATATTTACAGCGCCATGATTTCCTCCAGGGTTTACCAGAAGGAACGGGACCTGCTTCATGTTCTCAAAGAGCTTCACCGGCTCAGCTTTTCGGAGCTCGATCCCATCCTGACTCATCTCTTCATTCAGAAAATGCTGCCCAACCTGATCGGCAAGCAGGTCGTTCTGGACAGCGGAATGACCGGGAACATCGTCATGACGAACCCGACCGATTACTTCCGCCCGTTGATTCGGGTTCAGAACGAATTCATCGACCTCAGCCAGCAGATTACGGTCCAGATTGAGAAAATCTACGCATAAAGATTCACCATGCCGCCTATACATTAGCAGCCTCGCCGGTGGCGGGGCTTTTTTAGTGGAACGAGGCTCCGGCCCTTACTACGGTCGGAGGGTCAAGGTAAATTCTTCATCCCGGTTGCAGAGGAGCTCCCCGTCCCTTACCTTCAGCTTCGCCACTTGGATAGAAGAGCGCCTTGTGGAATAGGTTTGAGGCTGATTGACCGTATTCAACGCCCCCTCCTATCCGGGTGGGTGAAATAGAAGATAAACGCCTCCTCCCCCTGCCCCACCACATCCGCATGCAGCCCGATCGTTCCGTCGTCTTCCCGGATCCCCGGCTTATCCAGGATCAGGCCGCTGCGCTCCCAATCGGTAAGGTTGTCCGACCGGTAAACGCCCTGTCCCCGCCATTCGTCCACGATCATCCAGTAGTGCCCAGACAGTTCGAACACATTCGGCCCTTCATGAGGCCTTCCGGTGATGACCGGCCCTGTGACCTTCCATTCGTATAAATCCGGGCTATCCGCCCCATAGGTGAAAGATCCGTTCGCCTCATCCTTGTACCACATCCGGAAGCCTCCCGAAGGAAGCGGATAAACGCAGGCATCGATGACCCGGTCCGAGCTCAGCTCCAGCTTGCTTCGGAAGGTCCACTGCAGCAGATCCGGGCTTGTGTAATGGAGCAGCTCCCGCTTGTGCCCGGCCCATTCCTCCGGAACCCCCTGGATGTAGCTGACATACATATGATAGATGCCTTCGTGCCACAAGATTTCCGGAGCCCAGAACGTATTGCGTCCCCACTCGATGTCCAGTCCCGTCAGGGTACCGCGGTATACCCAATGGGCGCCTCCGTCCCGGGACGAGGCGACTCCGAGATCCGTTCCGTGCACCCAGGCAAAGCCCGGCCCTTCCGCCGTCGCCCTCCGGTTGGTATAGATCATCCACCATTCCTGCTTAGCCCGATTCCAAACGACCACCGGATCGGCGGCGCCATCAAAGAGGGGGTCGCGAAATAAAGGCGCTTTCATTATCATCGTCTCCTAACTTCAAGGGAATAAGTGCCCATGCTCAAACTTTCTTCATTATACCCTTCCTCCCCTTGCCGCTCAAAAGAAAAAACGTGCCCGCAAAGCAACCGGCACGCCAAGCGTGCAGGTCCCACGGACACGTTTAGGAATAAAGAAAGGGAGGTGGCTCTTGGCCACCCCCGCTGATGGGAACAAGTTACCCGATGGAGCCTTCCATCTCGAACTTGATGAGACGGTTCATCTCGACTGCATACTCCATCGGCAGCTCCTTCGTGAACGGCTCGATGAAGCCCATGACAATCATCTGGGTCGCTTCGGCTTCCGTCAGCCCGCGGCTCATCAGGTAGAAGAGCTGATCCTCGGACACCTTCGAAACGGTCGCTTCGTGCTCCAGCGTAATGTTATCGTTCATGATCTCGTTGTAAGGAATCGTATCCGACGTCGACTCCTTATCCATGATCAGCGTATCGCACTTGATGTTCGCTTTGGAGCCCTCGGAGTTGCGGCCGAAGGAAGCGAGCCCGCGGTAGGTGACCTTCCCGCCGTGCTTACTGATCGACTTCGAGACGATCGTGGAGGTCGTTTCCGGTGCGAGGTGAATCATCTTCGCGCCGGCATCCTGGTGCTGGCCTTTGCCGGCTACGGCGATCGAGAGAACGCTGCCCTTCGCGCCGCGGCCCTTCAGGACAACCGCCGGGTATTTCATGGTCAGCTTGGAGCCGATGTTGCCGTCCACCCATTCCATGGTGGCATTCTCTTCGGCAACCGCCCGCTTAGTAACCAGGTTGTAGATGTTAGGCGCCCAGTTCTGAATGGTCGTGTAGCGGGCGCGGGAGTTCTTCAGGCAGATGATCTCGACGACCGCGCTGTGCAGCGAGTTCGTGCTGTAGATCGGAGCCGTGCAGCCTTCAACATAGTGGACGAAACTGTCTTCGTCCGTCACGATCAGGGTGCGCTCGAATTGTCCCATGTTCTCGGAGTTGATGCGGAAGTACGCCTGCAGAGGCACTTCGCATTTTACACCCTTCGGAACATAGATGAAGCTTCCGCCCGACCAGACCGCACTGTTCAGAGCGGCAAACTTGTTATCGCTTGGAGGCACGACCGTTCCGAAGTACTTGCGGAACAGCTCCGGATGCTCGCGCAGAGCCGTATCCGTGTCGGTGAAGATAACGCCTTGGTCTTCGAGGTCCTTCTGCATGCTGTGGTAAACAACCTCGGATTCGTACTGGGCGGATACCCCTGCTAGGAACTTCTGCTCCGCTTCCGGAATCCCAAGCTTATCGAAGGTTTCCTTGATTTCCGAAGGAACCTCTTCCCAGGTTTTGCCCTGCTTCTCCGAAGGCTTTACATAGTACTGGATATCGTTGAAATCCAGATCGTCCATGTTGCCGCCCCATTTGGGCATCGGCATCTTGAAGAACTGCTCCAGCGACTTCAGACGGAACTCGAGCATCCAGTCGGGCTCGCCCTTCATGCGGGAAATCTCGGTTACGATTTCGGGCGTCAGCCCTTTTCCGCTTTGGAAAATGGCCTTGTGCTCGTCGCGAAACCCATATTTATAATCTTCCAATTCAGGCATTTGCTTTGCCATTTGGATTCCCTCCTCTTGACCTTACGGGAGGCGGGCCGGGGATCCTGGGATGGTCCCCCGGCCGGTGTTTCATTCCCTCAGGCCGTATTTTACTTGCCGGACTTCTCGATCCCCTTACGCATGGCGTTCCACGCAAGGGTGGCGCACTTGATGCGGGCCGGGAACTTGTTGACTCCCGACAGGGCTTCGATGTCTTCATAGTCGAACTCGGCTTCTTCGCCTTTCATCAAGCCCGAGAAATTCTCGGCCATCCGAAGGGCTTCCTCTATCGTCTTGCCTTTGACGGCGTCGGTCATCATGGAGGCGGAGGATAAGCTGATCGAGCAGCCTTCCCCTTCAAACTTGGCGTCCTTTACCCGTCCGTCTTCCACTGCCATCTGCAGCGAAATTTTATCGCCGCAGGACGGGTTGTTCAGGTCAATGGTAATGGCTTCGCCTTCCAGCTTCCCTCGGTTGCGGGGGTTCTTGTAGTGGTCCATGATGACCCTGCGGTACAAATCATCCAGCTGCATAACCGAAGTACTCCTTTGTTTTTAGTAGGGCTGCAACCAGCCGGTCCACGTCTTCTTCCGTATTGTATAGATAAAAGCTTGCTCTTGCCGTCGCACTGACATTCAGCCATCTCATAAGCGGCTGGCAGCAGTGATGACCGGCCCGTACCGCGACGCCTTCCGCATCGAGGACCGTCGCCACATCATGCGGATGAATGTCCCCGAGGTTGAAGGTGATGAGTCCGGCCCGTTCTTCCTTCGGTCCGTAGATCACCAGATCGTCGATCTGCGACATACTCTCCATGGCGTAAGCCGTCAGCTCTTTCTCGTGGCGGTCAATGGCGTCGAGCCCGATCTCCTCCAGGAAGCGGATCGCGGCACCAAGGCCGACCGCTCCGGCGATAATCGGGGTTCCCCTTCGAAGCGCCAAGGCAGGTCCTTCCAGGTCGATTCATACAAGCCGACATGATCGATCATCTCGCCGCCGAACTCGATCGGCTCCATGTTCTCGAGAAGCTCCTTCTTGCCATACAGGGCGCCGATTCCGGTCGGCCCGCACATCTTATGTCCCGAGAAAGCGTAGAAGTCGCAGTCGAGCTCCTGCACATCGACCTTCAGGTGCGGGGTGCTCTGGGCGCCGTCCACTAAGATCTTGGCTCCATGGCGATGGGCGATTTCGGCAATCTGCTTAACAGGATTGACGACAGCCATAACATTCGATACATAGACGACCGCCACCATCTTCGTGCGTTCCGTTATGGTGGCTTCCACATCCTCCAAGCGGATGCTTCCATCCGGCTGCAGAGGAATGTATTTCAACGTGGCGCCGGTGCGCTTGGCCACCTGCTGCCACGGGATGAGATTGCTGTGATGCTCCAGCGGGGTGATGACGATCTCATCGCCTTCCCGGCATACGGACTGGGCGTAGCTCTGGGCGACCAGGTTAATCGCCGTCGTCGTTCCCCGGGTGAAGATGATCTCTTCCGTAGAACGGGCATTAAGGAAAGCCGCTACCGTCTCCCGGGCGCCTTCATACGCATCGGTGGCACGGGAGCCCAGGGTATGAACCCCCGGTGAACGTTGGCGTTCTCCCACTGGTAATAATGCTTGAGCGCTTCGATAACGGCAACCGGCTTCTGGGAAGTGGCGGCGCTGTCCAGGTAAACGAGCGGATGCCCGTTTATTTCCTGGTCCAGAATCGGGAAATGCCGGCGGAGTTCACTCGCCTTCATTGGCCCAGCTTCCTTTCGACGAGCCGCTGGAACTGCTCTTCGAGCTGCGGCAGCGGAATTTCGGACACAACCGGCGCCAGGAAGCCGTAGATGATGAGGCGTTCGGCCTCTTCCTTCGAAATTCCCCGGGACATCAGGTAGTACACCTGATCCGGATTCACCTGGCCGACGCTTGCCGCGTGACCCGCTTTAACGTCGTCCTCGTCGATCAGCAGGATCGGGTTCGCGTCGCCGCGCGCGCCCGGGCTCAGCATCAGCACCTTCTCCGTCTGCTGCCCGTTCGCTCCCGTAGCCCCCTTCTCGATCTTCGTGACACCGTTGATAATGGCCGTCGCACTCTCGCGCATTACCGCACGGGTGATCATGTCCGAGGAGGACATTTTTCCGAAGTGAACGTTGCGTGTCGTCAGGTTAAGCTTCTGCTCGCCGTTCCCGACGCAGATGACCTTCATATCGGAGAAAGAGCCATCGCCCTTCAGAAGCGAGGTCGTATCCGACATGCCGTTGCCCGCGTTCATCTCGCCGATGATCCACTCCATGCTGCCGTCGTTCTCTACCACTGCGCGGCGGTAGGAAAGATCCGTCACGTTCATGCTCATGTTATGAACGGAAGCGAAGCGGACTTTGGCTCCCGGCTTAACGAACACTTCGACAATCGAGCTCGCCACAAGGCTTTCGGCGTTGCCGGCGGTTACGAAGTTGTCGACGTAGGTAACGGAGCTGTTTGCTTCCGCCACGAGAAGTACGTGGGGCGCGAAGGAAGCGTTGGCTTCCTCGGATACGAACAAGGCCTGCAAGGGCAGCTCCACGGTCACGTTCTTCGGAACGTAGACGAAGATTCCGCCGTTCCATACGGCCGAATGAAGGGCCGTCAGCTTGTTCTCGTCCTGGGCTACCGCCTTCAGGAAGTACTTCTGTACCAGATCGCCGTGTTCCCGGATAGCGGTCTCCAGGTCGGTGAAGATCACACCCTGGGAAGCCAGCTCTGCGGAAACGCGGGCCCATACGGTCCCCGAATCCTTCTGAATAAGCTGGTTGCCCTGCGCCGAGTCTCCGGCCAGGCTGCGGACGGCTTCCGGCAGCTCCTCCGTTCCGTTAAGCCGGCCCGGAGCACGGTAGGTGCCATAGGCCTCCAGATTCCAGCGGTCAATTCTTGTTTTCTCTAATTTAGGCAGTTCCAATGTTCCGGCCAATTCCAGACCTTTCAAGCGGACAGCGGTCATCCATTCGGGCTCGCGGCTGGCTTGGGATCGTTCCGTTACGGATTGGCGGTCGATTGGAAGAATGGTTTGCGTGCTCATCTCTATTCCTCCCGAGTGGTTATAGGCTCATCTTAGGCTTCTTGACCGACCGTTTCATCAACGATTCCAAGCTCTTCCTTGATCCAGTCGTAGCCTTCGTTCTCCAGCCGCTCGGCGAGCTCCGGTCCGCCGGAGCGTACGATGCGGCCCTGCATCATGACATGGACGAAGTCCGGCTTGATGTAGTTCAGCAGGCGCTGGTAGTGGGTGATGATCAGGAAGCTGCGGTCTTCGTTACGCATAGCGTTGACACCCTCAGCTACAATACGCAGAGCATCGATGTCGAGACCGGAGTCGATTTCGTCCAGAATGACAAGACGCGGTTCAAGCAGCAGCATCTGTAGGATTTCGTTACGCTTCTTCTCTCCGCCCGAGAAGCCCTCGTTCAGATAGCGGTGAGCGAACTCAGGGTTCATCTCGAGCTCCTTCATCTTGCCTTCCATCTGGCGGATGAACTTGATAAGCGAGATTTCGTTTCCTTCCCCGCGGCGGGCGTTGATGGCGCTGCGCAGGAAGTCGGAGTTGGTAACCCCGGCGATTTCGCTAGGATACTGCATGGCGAGGAACAGACCCGCGCGGGCTCTCTCGTCTACCGCCATATCCAGGACGTCTTCCCCGTCCAGCGTAACGCTTCCGGCCGTTACTTCATATTTCGGATGGCCCATCAGGGTCGAAGCGAGCGTGCTCTTCCCGGTACCGTTCGGTCCCATGATGGCGTGGATTTCCCCGTTGTTGATCTCGAGGTTGAAGCCCTTCAATATTTCTTTTCCTTCGATCTCGGCCTTCAAGCCGTCAATGACGAATTTAAGCGAGTTGCTCATTTGCCTATTCCCTCCGGATTGTATTGGTTTGATTCCTGGTCCGATCCCGACAATCAGTTTATAATGATTATTAAATGATTATCAGTGATTCTCAATGACATATTTCTATTATAGCGCACTTGCCTCCGACAATAAAGTCCAAACCCCTCTTACTGTGAAAAAGGTCACAGCCTATTTCTGGTTCGTCCTTTATCCTTGTTTGTCAGCCCCAGCGATTCTAACGGCCTATCGCCGTGCGGATTTCCGCCATCCGTTTGCGGAAGACTTCTTCATCGAGGACGGGTTTCTCCGCCCTTTCCGACAACTCCACGTCCAAGCCTATCCAGGACCTGCAGCCGTTATACTCCGGCTTGACGGGAATTTCCAGGGGCTCGTCCATCTTGTATACCCGCAGCAGCAGAAGGTGAAGGGGGTTCTTCCGTTTCCACTTCAGCCTTTCCTCGGCGAACCGGTCCGTTCCGATATGAAAGCCTTTCAGCTTCTCCAGCTCCTCCGCCTCGAACACCTCCAGGTCCTCCTCCACTTCCGCCCGGGAAGTGATGGTTACCGTTCGGTCGTCCGGCGTCCACCCTTTTAGTGTTTCCTCCAAATAAGGGTGGTATTTATCCTGCAGGAGTGCCTTTTGCTGGTGCTCGTAGGTGGGATATAGATAAAAGGAGCGGCTTTTCAAGGTGAACGCCTTCGTCTCCTCGACGATTCCGCCCTTCCTCATGATGAGAATCTGGGTGCCGTCCTCCAGCGCCTTAATCGCCGCCGCCCATTCCTTCAAGGCGATGGTTTCCGTGCTCATAGGGACATCCTCCTTTCGGCTCTAACGTCAAAACTACTCCATTATATAAACAAATGGCAAAACAAAACAACCGGTTTCCCGCATAAAAAGGGGGCGTCTCTTCCATTCTATAAAAGCTCGTCCAAACCATTGACTCAGGAGGGAAGATCCATGCGTGAAGGATTGATACCTGCTATTCTCGGAACGGCGGTTACCGCCACAGGAGCCGCTCTGTTGAACCGTAACTCCGCGGCGGCGTGGGCGGTTATGGGCTTCGGAGCTGCTCACCTCGTTCTGGGAGCGATCGATTTGGTGGAGCACCGCAACCAGCCGTGGGTGTAAAGGATAGTCCTGCGCAAGCGGAAGCCAACCGGCCTTACCAAGCTTAGGTCTCTCCGCCCAGCCCCGCTTGGGGGCGGAAATAGGGAAAAACAGAGGACGGGTCTCCCCGCCTCTGTTTTTTTGTATCCCTTATTTGAATCTCGAATAGTGACCGGTTTGCGCCTGGATTCTCTCGAAGCGTTCCACGTCGATGTTATGCGGATTCGGATTCGTCCCTCCCGTTTGGACGGACTCCGATAAGCTTTTATCCCCTATCGGCATTCGGCCGGACATGGCCATCAGAAAGCCTGCCAACACGACCGCGAGCGTCAAGCCGGTTACTTTCATGGGGCATCCGCACCTCCCTTGTTATCCTTTTGGCCAAGTATAAAGGAGAATTGTTCGGCAAGTGTTTATCCGATGTAAAAGATAAATGAAGAAGGCTCTTGCCCTCGTCTCCTAAAACCAACTGGAACACTAGGCATTGAGTCTTAAAATATAGTATGATGGGTATTATTTAATCCAACCATCAGGAGGGTCCCCATGTCCCACTATCATCCTTTAACCGAACAGGAAGCCATCGACTACGCCCGCCGTCTCCCGGACGTGTTTCCGTCTAACGCTGAACTGTCCTCCCGTGAAATCGGGGACGGCAATTTAAATCTCGTTTTTCATATAACCGATTCGGTAAGCGGCCGCAGTCTCATCCTGAAGCAGGCCCTCCCTTATGCCAAAGTCGTGGGGGAATCGTGGCCCTTGTCTCTCGACCGTTCGAGAATTGAAAGCGAGGCTCTGGTGGTCCAGGAGGCGCTGTGCCCCGGACTTGTTCCTCATGTCTATACCTACGATACGGAATTAGCGTTGACGGTAATGGAAGATTTGAGCGACCATGTGATCATGCGAAGGGGGCTGGTGGAAGGAAACCGGTATCCGCTTTTCGCGGAGCATATCGGACATTTTCTGGCCCATACCCTTTTTTACACCTCCGACTGGGGGATGAACCAGCAGGAGAAGAAAGAGCGGCTCGGCCGATTCATTAATCCGGACCTGTGCAAAATCACGGAAGACCTTATCTTCGACGATCCGTACCGGGATGCCGAAACGAACAATATTCACGAACTGATCCGTCCCGATGTCGAGAAGCTTTGGGCCGATCAGGAGCTTCTGCTTGAGGTGGCGTTCTTAAGGGAGAAATTCCTTACCCACGCCCAGGCGCTGTTGCACGGCGACCTGCACACGGGAAGCATCTTCGTGACTCCGGAATCGACCAAGGTCATCGATCCCGAATTCGCCTACTACGGACCGATGGGCTTCGATATCGGGGCGGTGCTCGCGAACCTGCTCCTTAACTACTGCGGACAAGCCGGCTGGAAGTCGGAACAAGCCGACCTGGAAAGCTTCCGCAACTATTTGCTCGAAACCGTGGAAGCCGTTTGGACCCGCTTTGAGCAGGAATTCCGCGCCTTGTGGGAAGAGAAGACGGTGGACCGGATGGCCCGCACGCCCGGCTTCCTCGACAGCTTCCTTGCCCGTCTCCTCCAGGATACGTTCGGCTTTACGGGAGCGAAAATGGTCCGCCGGATTCACGGTCTCGCCCAGGTGGCGGATATTAACCGCATCGAGGATGCCGGAGTCCGCGCAGTGGCGGAACGGACCGCCCTGCACATCGGGACGGCATTGATCAAGCACAACCGCCAAGCGGCGGACATCAAGGAAATGACGGACTTGGCCCGCCGGGCCGTCCAGCTTCATTCCTAAGGAGGCTTTCATCATGGAAAACCAACAAGAAACGGCGGCTGCGGAGCATCTGCAATCCGTCCGCTGGAACAGCGACCATCTGGAGATGCTGGATCAGAGGCTGCTTCCCGAGGAGATCGTCTTCCTCGAACTGAATACGGCCGAGGAGGTATGGGAGGGCATCCGCCACCTCAAGGTCAGAGGGGCTCCGGCCATCGGCATTTCGGCCGCCTTCGGCGTTTACCTCGGCATCCGCGGCTTCGAGCCGGCCGGAAGCGGACGGGAAGCGCTGGAGGAGCTGTCCGCCGAGGCCGGCCGCATCGCCGACTACCTGGCGACGTCCCGGCCGACCGCCGTCAACCTTTTCTGGGCGCTGGACCGGATGCGGGCGACGGCCAAGGCGCTGGCAGCCGAAGGCGTGATGACGGCCGACGAGCTGAAGGGCGCTCTGCTGGAGGAAGCCCGCCAGATTCAGGCCGAGGACGAGGAAACGTGCCGGCTGATCGGCGAGAACGCGCTGACGCTGCTGCATGACGGCATCGGCGTCCTTACGCACTGCAATGCGGGCGGCCTCGCCACCGCGAAGTACGGGACGGCGCTTGCCCCGTTCTACCTGGCGAAGGAGAAGGGCTGGGACATCAAGGTGTTCGCCGATGAGACCCGCCCTGTCCTTCAAGGAGCGCGGCTGACCGCATTCGAGCTGCAGCAGGCCGGCGTGGACGTCACCCTGATCTGTGACAACATGGCCGGAATGGTCATGGCGAAGGGCTGGGTGCAGGCCATCATCGTCGGCACCGACCGGGTGGCCGCAAACGGCGACGTGGCAAACAAAATCGGCACGTACAGCGTAGCCGTGCTGGCCAAGGCGCACGGCATTCCGTTCTATGTAGCCTGCCCGTTATCCACCATTGACCTCCAGACCCCGACGGGCGAGGAGATTCCGATTGAAGAGCGGCATGAGGACGAGATCACCATCGGCTTCGGCAAGCGTACGGCCCCCAGGGCGTCAAGGTGTACAACCCGGCTTTCGATGTTACCCCGAACGAGTACGTCACGGCCATTATTACCGAGAAGGGGATTGTATATCCCAACTATAAGGAGAATCTCCCCAAGCTGTTTGAGGAGTAAAACGGAACGCCAAAAAACCTGAAAGCCGCCGCGAGGCTCGCTTCCAGGTTTTTTTGGTTAGTGCCGTTCAGCATAGGGGCTCTTGGGGCTAGCCACCCCTAGGCGTGCAGGGTTAGTTGGTGACCGTGCGCAGCCACGCATCGGCGATCAGGGCATGCCCTGCCGGCGACGGGTGAACCCCGTCAGGCGCCCAGTAAGCGGGCTCCGCCTGCATAGAGCCTTGGGCGAACAGCCCGTCCAGCGGGACGAGCCGGGCCCCGTACTCCCTCGCCAGCTTGCGGACGACTTGGATCTTGGGATCCAGGTCTTCGCGCCAGGATTCGCGGTCCTGCGGAACGGGAAGGACGAAAGGCTCTATCAGGACGAGCCCGGCCGTCAGGTTCTCCTTCGTGCGGTTCAGGATGTCCCGGTAGCCGGCCTCAAATGCCTCCGCCGACGTCGGATCCTGGCGGTCATATTTTCTCCACGTATCGTTGATGCCTATGTAGATGGAAACGAGGTCCGGCTTCAGCTCCAGGCAGTCCCGGTCCCACCGCTCCTGCAGGTCCTTGACGCGGTTTCCTCCGATGCCGCGGTTGTAGAATTTCACTCCCTGCCCCGGGTGTTGGGCCCCGTAGAGAGCGGCCACCAGGAAAGCATAGCCTTTGCCGAGGTCGTCCCCGTTCTCCCGGTTGCGTCCCGCATCGGTAATGCTGTCCCCGATCAGGAGCACCCTTGCTCCTTCTTTAATAAGCGATCCCATGTTCTCCTCCTCCAGCCTTCGGTTAAAGGCATTTAGCGTGTTAACCGCTTCCATTATACCCCATTCCCCTGGGTACGTCAGTAGCCCGATTGCTCTGGTGCGCATCCGGAGCTTTCCCAACAAAACAAGCGGATGGGCACTAGGTAGTGTCTGATCCGCTAGCTTGCTGATGAAAATGGTAAGACGTCCAGCCATTCCTTCAAGCTCTTGCTCCTTAGTGAATGGAGAGCCGGCCCGCGGCTTCGGCCGCCCGCTTCCTTGCTTCCTCCACGGTATCCGCGGAGCTCAGCGCCACCGCCATACGGCGGCCGTGGCGCGTTTCGGGCTTGCCGAACAGGCGGAGCTGCGTATGGGGAACGGCCAGCGCTTCTTCCATCCCCGAAATTTGGTAGTCCGCCTTCTCCTCCCACGCCTTCAGCGTGTGAGTAGCTCCCGGCGTCAGAAGGCGGATGCCGGGAATCGGGAAGCCCAGAATGGCGCGGACGTGCAGGGCGAACTCCGACAAGTCCTGCGTAACGAGGGTAACGAGCCCCGTATCATGCGGCCGCGGGGAAACCTCGCTGAAATATACTTTATCCTTGCCGAGAAACAGCTCCACGCCGTAGATCCCGTATCCGCCCAGGGCATCGGTCACCGTCTTGGCGATATGGCGGGCTTCGGCGATCTGCTCTTCCGTCATGCCGTGAGGCTGCCACGATTCTATGTAATCACCGTCCTTCTGGACGTGGCCGATCGGTTGACAGAAGGTGGTTCCGGAGACCGAGCGGACGGTCAGCAGCGTAATTTCGGATTCAAACGAGACGAACTCCTCGACGATCACCCTGGTGTTCTTCGCCCGTCCCCCTCCATGGCATACTCCCAGCACGTGCCGGCATCCTCCGGAGTCCGGCAGACGCTCTGGCCTTTGCCGGAGGAGCTCATGATCGGCTTGATGACGCATGGCGTGCCGATGCGGGCCACCGCTTCCCGGAGCTCGTCCAGGCTGTCGGCGAACGCATAGGCTGCGGTCGGAAGGCCGAGCGTTTCGGAGGCGAGTCGGCGGATTCCCTCGCGGTCCATCGTCAACCGGGAGGCATTCGCCGTCGGGATAACCCGGTAGCCTTCCTTCTCCAGCTCCACGAGCTCGTCCGTGGCAATCGCCTCGATCTCCGGGACGATGTAATCGGGCCGCTCGGCTTCGATCACCCGGCGCAGTTCGGAGCGGTCGAGCATGTTAATGCAGTAGGACCGGTGGGCCACCTGCATGGCCGGGGCGTTCTCGTATCGGTCCACCGCCACGGTCTCCACCCCGAGCCTTTGGGCTTCGATAATCACTTCCTTGCCCAGCTCTCCCGAGCCGAGCAGCATCATTTTCTTGCTATTGGCGGAATAAGGCGCTCCGTACACGTTGGATCAACTCCCATATGGTATAAGATTCATTGTGAAGGCACCCGTCCGAAAATGCAACCATCCGCCCCCTCTGTTCTCTCCGGAAGAAGACCTAACGAGGCACTATCTCCCGGCAGCACAAACGCCCTCTCTCCCCATTCAAAAAACCGCTCCTCCTCCGCGAGACGCGGGAAAGAACGGTTTTCTATCGGTTCCCCTAAGCCGAACCGGTCAGGCCTCAACCAAAGAACGTTTGATAAAGCAGGTAAGCATTCAGCAGGATGATGACGGCGGTGACCGTCCAGGCTAGAATCTTAACCCACAAGGGGTTAACGAACTCGCCCATCTTGCGGCGGTCCGAGGTAAACTGGACCAGGGGCACAACCGCAAAGGACAGCTGCAGCGAAAGAATGACCTGGCTCAGGATCAGCAGATCGACCGTTCCCTTCTCGCCCGCGACCGCCGTCACGATGACGGCCGGAATGACGGCAATGAGACGGGTGATTAGCCGGCGGAGCCACGGGGATAGCCGGATGTTCAGGAAGCCCTCCATCACAATCTGGCCGGCGAGAGTCCCCGTTAAGGTGGAGTTCTGTCCGGAGGCGAGCAGTGCCACGGCGAACAGGATGCTGCCCACCGTCGTGCCTAAGAGCGGAGTGAGCATGTGATAAGCGTCCTGGATCTCCGCCACCTCCGTTAAGCCGGCTTTGTGGAAGGTCGCGGCCGAAAGAATCAGAATGGAAGCATTGATGAATAGGGCAAAGAACAAGGCAATGGTCGAATCCGCCGTCGCATACCGGATAGCCGATTTCTTCCCTTCCTTCGACAGGTCGAAACGCCGGGTCTGGACGATGGAGGAATGCAGATACAGATTATGCGGCATAACGGTTGCCCCGAGAATCCCTATGGCAATGTACAGCATGGCGGGATTCGTTACGATCTCGGAGCTTGGGACGAATCCCGTCAGAATGCCGGTGGTGTCCGGCTTGGAAAGGAACAGCTCGACCGCAAAGCAGCCTCCGATCGTAAGCATGAGGACGATGACAAGCGACTCGATAAAACGGAAGCCCTTGTTCTGCAGCAGCAGAATCACAATGACGTCCAGCGCGGTGATAATGACCCCCACAGCAGAGGCAATCCGAACAAGAGCTGCAGGGCGATCGCCGAGCCGATAACCTCCGCCAGGTCGCACGCGGCAATGGCCAGCTCGCAGAGAACCCACAGGACAATCGCCACCGGCTTGCGGTAATGGTCGCGGCACGCCTGGGCCAAGTCCCGTCCCGTTACAATGCCGAGCTTGCCGGAGAGAGCCTGAAGCAGGATGGCCATCAGGTTCGAAACGAGGATGACGGACAGCAGCGT
The DNA here is from genome assembly GCA_030323305.1 of Paenibacillus sp. CC-CFT747. Lineage (GTDB taxonomy): Bacteria > Bacillota > Bacilli > Paenibacillales > NBRC-103111 > Paenibacillus_AO > Paenibacillus_AO aurantius. Next base: position 160,980 of record CP106741.1, read on the forward strand.
GTAGCCGAACTTCGAGCCGCCCGCTATATCCGTGGCCCAGTTTCCGGGATCCATGTAGCCTACCGCCACGAGATAGCCGGGACCGAAGAAAGCGAGAAATTTTTTGAGCCACGATCCCTTAAGGGGAACGGCCAGCGACCGGTGCACCTCTGGCAGACTTCCTTGGGTCCTTTGTCTTTTCCAGCCTGGCCCTGTTTCCGAAGAAATGGCTTTGGTGTTCATGCCGTTCAGGCCTCCTATCTCACGTAAAGTTTGTCTTATCTAACTCATTTGCCTTATCCTATAAAAGTTGTTCGAGGGAAACTTTTAATCCAAAAAAGAAGCTCTTGAAAGGAATTATATGCGAGCCCCGTAAAAAGGATTCTATTTCAGATTGTACTGGCGAAAGTTTTTTTGTCAAGGGAAACTTTTACGGTGATGGTCAGCGTTGTTCCGCCTGCCCGTCTGCTATCTCAGAATGCGGCTGGTCAGAAGGCAGATTCATCTCCCGTATCCGCATAAGCTTGCGGTCGAAGTTCTCCCTTAGCTTGATCAGCTTGTCGATCCGGTCGTCAATCCGGTGAACCTGGCTTTGAAGCAGCGTGGTTACGTCCGCGATGACGCTTCGCCGCTCCTCCTCGGTCGCCTTTTCCCGGTAGGAAGCCTTCAGTCTTTCCAGGTCCTCCTCGGCCTCCAGCACGCTCAAAATTTCCGGAAGGGAGCTTCCGAGCAGCTCTTTCATTTTGATGGCATGCTCGATTCGGTTTACCGTCTCCTCATCATAATACCGCTGGTTACCGGAAAGAAGGGGCACATCCCGGATCAAGTGCATTTCCTCATATTCATGAAGCTGGCTCTCGGTTATCCCGAGACGCTGGCAAACTTCCTCGACGGTGTAAGTGGCAGTCACGGTTCTCGCTCCTTTCTTCTACTCGCTATTATATCACATCTGACGTTAACGTTAAGGATGTAAATTCTGTTCCTTCCGGTTGCCGCTCCGGGTCATTTATGGGTAAGATAACGATAGCGAAAATAACAGAGGGGGAATCCGTATGCCCATTTATGTAGTAGTATCCCTCGAAGGCGAAGAAACGCGAAATGTATTCGTCGGCACGGATAAAGACCAGGTGCTCGCCATGAAGCCGGAGGATTATGAGAACTCCTCGGCCCTGTTCGTGGAGATTTGGGAGGACGGCCAGCAGGTCGACGAATTCCGGCTGCCCCTGGCCGACGAGGAACAGGAAGACTAGATGCCAAAAGAAGCGGTCTTTCCCAAAAGGAAGGCCGCTTCTTGCTGCTTGTGGTTTATCTGTGAGTCCTGCTCCGCTTTCCTGCCCATGATCGCAGTATACGGCGAAGGCTTACCCGCCATCAAGGTTGCCGGATAAGGCACTAGCATAGGACGGCTGCGGTGCGGCCGCTTAGCGACGACCGCCGATCCCGGCCGGTTCTATGCCTCCAGCAGACGCTCCAGCACCATCACGGCGGCTCCGGCCGCCAGCGCGTCGTCCCCGAGCTTGCCTCTGGAGAACATCACCTGATACTCGGGGTAGTAATACGTTTTGCGGACGGCCGTTTGGGTCGCCACCCGGAAGAACAGATCGTTGCTGGCGATAAGCGGCCCCCCAGAATGACCTTCTCCGGATGCAGAATATTGAGCAGATTGGACAGGCCGATCCCGAATTGGACGGCGGCCTGGGTGAACAGTTCGACGGTCAGCGGGTCCCGCTCCGCCAGCCCCTGCAGCAGGTCCGGGTACTTGACCTCCTCCGGATCGGACACCCGGGACCGGACGGTGCTCTCCCTGCCCTGCTTAAGAGCCGAACGCATGTTGCGCTCCATCGCATACAGGGAGGCATAAGATTCCAGGGCGCCGTAGTTGCCCTGCTTCTCCCGGTGCGGAAGGCCGTCCGTCTGGATAATCATCTGGCCGACGGCCCCTTCCATGTCCACCGCCCCGTACACCAGATGGCCGTTCGACATCATCGCGGAGCGGATGCCTACCCCCGCATGAAGGTACAGCATATGGCGGTAGGACTGGAAGGAATCGGCCCAGAATTCCCCAGCAGGGCCGTATTGGCTCCGTTGTCGAGCCACACCGGAATTCCGAGACGCCGGGAGAGTGCCGTGCCTATGTCCACATTCCTCCACCCCGGGGCGGGGAAGTAGAGCGGCTCGAGAATAATGCCCCGCTGGCGGTCGACCGGACCGACTGAGCCGATCCCGAGCCCGAGGACGGAGGACCAGGCCAGCCCGAGCTTCTCCAGCATGTCTTCGGCTTCCCGTCCGACCGTCTCGGTCAGCACCTCCGGCGTCATGCTTTCCGTCATGTTCCAGCTGCGGGACTCGAGCTTGTCCATCTGCAGATCGCACAGCACGAGACGGCAGTGGATGCGCGAAATCTCCAGCCCGAAGGCATACGCATAAAGCGGATTGATGCGGTAGAGAATCGGCTTCCGCCCGCCGGTCGAATCGCCAAGGCCCACTTCCCGGATGAGCTCCTGGGAAAGAAGCTCCTCGAGCAGGCGGGTCACCGTGCTGCCGGTAATCCGGCTCACGTCCACGAGATCCTGCTTGGAGACGGTTCCTTTTTTACGGATACAGTCATAGATTTCCTTGGCCTTACCACTCAAAGACCAAGCCTTTCCCCTCATCAAGGTGCACCATTCCCTGCTTTAATCGGATAACGCCATTATACGGTAAAGAACGCGGCGCCCGCCAGACCCGAGACGAGGAGCACGACAAGCGGATGCACCTTGTATTTGCCGAGAGCGACAAGAGCGCTCGCCATGATGACAACCGACCAGAGGATCGACACGACCTTCCCTCCCAACAAACCGTTAAGCACGGCAAAATGAACCGCCGCATAGAGAATAAGCCCGGTTACGACCGGCCGGAGCCCATAGAAGACCGATTTGGTCGTCCGGTGCTTGTAAACCTTGCGGAAGAAGGCGGCCGCCAGGATGATCAGCAGAAAGGAAGGAAGTATAATGCCCGCCGCCGAAACGGCGGCTCCCGCCACCCCCGCCGTTTGGTAGCCTACGAAAATGGCGCTGTTCGTCGCGATCGGCCCCGGAGCCATGCCCGCCGCGGAGACCGCCTGGCTGAACTGCTGCGAGGTCATCCATTGATGAGCCTGCACCTCATGCTCGATGACCGGGATCATGGCGTAGCCTCCGCCAAAAGAGATTACCCCCACCTTGGTGAATGTCCAGAACAGGTCCCACAGCACAGCTCTCCCCCTTATATCTCTAGATGCCGTCGCCTATAAAATAATCCGAATATTTATAATGATTGCCGTATTCATCGACGTACCCCGATGACTGTTCCTCAAAGTCAATCGGCTCTCCCTTCGCCGCCTTCAGCCTGGCGGCTCCCCAGCCGGCCAGGGCGCCGCCTGCAATAAAGAACATAGGATGCAGATTGGAAAAGAGGAGCAGCGCGATCGCCAAGACAAAAAGCCCGACGGTCGTTTTATCCCGCAGCGCCTGCTTGCCCATCCGGTAGCCGGCCAGGGCGATCATCGCCACAATGGCGCATTGGATGCCCTGAAAGGCGGCGGCAACCTTAGGAATCCCGCTCAGCGTTACATACATATAGCTCAGGGCAATCACGATCGCAAAGGTCGGCAGCGTAATTCCCGTTACCGCGGAAGCGGCCCCGGAATCCCGCCCAGCCGGTAACCGACGAACACCGCCGCGTTAACCCCGATCCCGCCGGGGGTGGAACCCGATACGGATAACACATCCGCCATCTCCTTGGATGTGATCCATTTCCGGTTCTGGACTACCTCGCGCTCGATAACCGGGATCATGGCGTAGCCTCCGCCGAAGGTAACGGGGGAGATTTTGCAAAAGGACCAGAAGATAGACCCCAGCTGCCTTACATATTCCTTTTTGGACTCACACCGGTTCAACTCCATAGAAGATACTGTCCATTAAGTATACTTGACTTAATTTCAAATTGGAATAAACATTTTACCCAACTAACAGGAAAACCATAAAATAGACGGATATAAATTGAATTTAACGATCAACATCTTAAACTTCTTATCTTTATGACATAAACCCAGTTAAGCCATAGGAATTAAAGGCTTGTCCTTCCCCTTCCTTCCAGGCCTCCTTCTCTTTCAAATGACAAAAGCCCCCGTTCTTTCCATCGGGAAGAACCGAGAGGCTGGGTTAAACGGATTCTATGTAAGCGCATTCGTAACCGGGCTAACGAAGAAGAAGATAAAGCGATCCAAGAAGGATCCACGCGCACAGGCTGAATAGCAGCCCGTTGACAAACCCCATCGTAAATTGACGGCTTCCCCACATACGGCTTCCCTCCCGTTCTTTGGATGTTTAGTTCTTCTTACCCCAATGGAGGGCGGGAAGAAACAGCCAGTAGGGAAGAACACCGATGGAGGAAAATGGCCGAGTGAGACTTTTTCCTATTTCCGAAGAAAGATTTCCATATCCCTTCGCCCGAAGGTTAAACGGCCATCCCCATGCGCCGAATAACCTTGCCGGCAAGTCGGCAAGGCTCAGGAGGTCGTCGGCGCCTGCGGCTCCGGCAGGGGAGAAGCTGGCGGAACTGCTTGACCCGGTACTCGCTGTCAATCACGCGGGTCGAGCCGACTTGAACCACGCCCGACGTGGAAATACTCGTAATGTTAATGACCCCCACTTTAATCGGTGCGGACTGGTTGCAGGGAAGCCGGGGAACCGCATCGGTTTCCTCAGCCCCAAGACGGAGAACGGGAAGACCGAAGATCGGGTAATCCCGGTAGTCTCCTTCCCGGCCAAGGAAATCCGGTACCTCCCTTAGCACGGCAATTGCCAGCGTCTGCGGAATCACCGCCCGGTTGTCCCCTACGAACACCGTAGACGAGAAGAGAACGGTCCGGACTTTAAGGAAACCAAGGAAAACCGGCCGGCTCATTTATAGCTCTCTCGAGGGGGAAGAGGAACGAGCGGGCCGATCTGGACCGATTCCGGGGAGTATCCGCAAAGGATGAGAGGTTAACCTCCGCCGTATCCCCGAGCAGAAAGACCGAGGAGCTCGCTACCGCAATGATCCGGATATACCCCACCGCCACCTCGTCATTGTAAACCGTCAGATTCATTCCGTTCTCCTCCCTGTTCGAGCAAACGTTCAAAATGGCTTTGCAGCGCCGCCTCGATATCCTGCTTCACCTGATCGGCTATCCGTTCGGCAGGAGAAGCTCCTTCTCCGTCTTCCGCTTTCCCGATTCCGCGGGCGTAATGCTCCACCCGGGGCTTAAGCTGCTTGCGCAGGTCCTCCACCATCCATTCCCGGTACCTCTCGCCAAGCGAAAGCCGGTGGCATTCCTCCAAAGCGCGGATAACTCCCGGAAGCTCCTGCCGCAGATAGCCCTCCACCGCTTTTCCAGCCTCCCGGACGAGCTCCTCCGGGGGACGCCCGCTTCCGCCGGCTGGCCCTCCGCCTGTACCGGCTTCCTTTGGTTTACCGCAAATTCCTCTATCGAATCAGCCCCGTCCTTACCGGGCGTGATGCCGATATTCAAGGTACCGTCCAAGCGTTCTACCTTCAGCTGGTCAAAATGGTAATCGATTTTATCGATCCGGGTTTGGGGCTTATCCTGCAGGGAAGCCACGGAGGATTCCAGCTTGGCAAGACGCGCTTCCACCTCCAGCAGCTTTCGGCTCTGCCACTCCAGATGACCCTTGATTTGACACAGCAGTCCGTACCAGTCCATAGCCCGCCTCCCCGCCTTCCTAGTCTTCGGCCAACCGGCTTATGCCGGTAAGCCGGGACCGCACGGATAACGGCTCTTACATCTTATGCCCGGGCTCCGTCCGTTCATGTCACCATTTGCGGGGAGAAGGAAGGGGGACCACGATGGGCGGAAGCTTGGGGGCTGGCCCGGCACCGGAGCCGGGCCCGTGAACCCCCGGTGTTATAAAGATTGGAAAGCGCCCGTACCGTTCCCGCCGTTCCGATCTGCAGCACGGAGGAGTTGGTGACGGTATCTACCTTCAAGGTGTGGATGACGATGCTTTGGTGAACGGTGAGGTTCATACCACTCCTCCTCCGACGGACCCGTCAACGCCATCGGGGTCATAGGTGTTGGTGTTGTTGACTCCGTTGTTGGTTACCGGCAAATCACCAGTATTGAATGATCCTGAACCGGCATAGGTTTTGGAGGAGCTGACCGGGTTCAGTACGAGCGAATCCCCGATATGCACGATGGAGCTGGGACCGACCGTCAATATTTTGATGTTGCCTACAATGGAGGGCATAAACAGACATCCTTTATCCCGTAGTTGCTACAGTATATGTGACAATCGCCCAATGGTTCTCAAGGCATCGGACCGGCCCGGCCGTGTCAGGACTGTTCCGAACCCTGATCAAGCATCGAAGAGAGGGTGACGCCAGCTTCCCGAAAGCCAAACCTTCCCTTCCGCCACCAGCACACAAAAATACCGCCCAGACTCTCTGAGCGGCGTAAGAGAAACCTTATGGCCGGAAGCTTACCTCACCGAAAAACAAGGCAAACCGGCTTAGGAATACGGACCGTGTAGCCGGTCTCCTTAAGAAGCCCCGTCTCCCCGTCCAAATGGAAGGAGACGACCGTATCGGAATCCTGATTAGCGGCTAGCAGCAGGTGCCCCTCGGGGGACAAAGCGAAGTTGCGCGGCGTCTTCCCGCCGGTCGGGGTATGCCCGAGCGGCTCCGGCCTTCCCGTTTCCCCGTCTATCCGAAAGACGGCAATGCTGTCATGCCCCCGGTTGGAGCCGTACAGAAAGCGTCCCGAAGGATGAACATGGAGATCCGCCGCATAGCTCGTTCCCCTGAATCCGTCCGGGAGCGTGGAGACCGTTCCGACCTCTTCGAGCCTGCCTTCCCCGGCGTCATACCGGAAAGCCGTGATCGTGGAATCCAGTTCATTGATGACATACGCCCATCGGCCCGTCGGATGAAAAGCCATATGGCGCGGACCGGCGCCCGGCACCAGCGCGACGCTTCCATGCGGCGTGAGCTTCCCGGATGACCCGTCCAGCTTGTAGATTTCCACCTTGTCCGTTCCGAGGTCCGGGACGAACGCAAACTCCCCGGAGGGGCTCGTCAGGATGGAATGCGGATGAGGCTCCCCTGGCGGTCCTTGTTCACGGAAGAACCCTCATGCCGGACGAGATCCGCGCTCTCGCCTGCCGCCCCGTTCTCATCCAGCGGGTGAACGGAGATGCTCCCCCGGAATAATTGGAAACGAGGAGCCATCGCCGATGGGGATCCAAGCTGACATAGCAGGTCGCCTCGCCGTGGGCGGGAACGCTTTGAAGCCCTATGAGGCTGCCGTCATCAGGAGAGATGGAATAGGAGCTCACCGATCCGCCCGGGATCTCCCCGAAGAAAGAAGCCTCGCTGACGGCGTACAGGACAGCCTTCTCGCTGTCCACTGTCAGGAACGAAGGATTTTCGATCCCGGAAATGGAGCCTTTCGTCCGGATTTCACCGGAATCCCCGTCCAACGTGCATACATAAATGCCTTCCGATTCTTTCTGCGCATAGGTTCCGACAAACAGCAAGCTTTCCTTGTTTGGATTCGTCTTCAAGAACAACCGCCTCCTTGTTCCTTCGATTATGACGGTACCTTCCGGGGCCTGTCAATTTGGCGACGCCCGACTACCGCTTCCGCGGTGGAGCAGCGGTTGCGTCCCGCATGCTTGGAGCGGTACAGAGCCCGGTCGGCGGCATCAATCAATTCATTGGGGTATGGATTGCCGACAGCGGCGGCCACCCCCGCGCTAATCGTCACCCAGGGCGCTGCCTGGGAGTGCTCGTGGCGGATCGCCAGTTGCTCGATTCCACATCGAATCCGTTCGGCCCATTCCAACGCCCTTCCGGCATCCGATCCGGTCAGGATGACGGCGAATTCCTCTCCGCCGTAGCGGGCCACAACCGCCTCCCGGTCCCGCAGAAGGGCTTCTGCAGTTGATGCGACGAGCTTCAGGCAATCGTCGCCGGCCAGGTGCCCATAGTTGTCGTTGTAAGCCTTGAAGCAGTCAATATCAAAGATAATAAGGGCGGGTGCCGGGCCGCTGCCCCCGCCACCCGGCACTCGTGCTCCAGTCTTTCGTTAAAGAACCGCCGGTTCGCAATGTTGGTCAGACCGTCCATGGAGGAGAGCACCTGCAGCTTGCGGTTCGCCTCCTGAAGGGCATCCTCCGCTTCTTTCCGGACGGTAATGTCATTCATGGTGCCGGAGGTCCCCGTCACGAGGCCGTTCTCATCCTTTAGAACCTTGGCCCTGATCTCCATCCAGCGGGTTTCCTTCTCCCGTGTCTCGTACCGGGTGATGAGATGCAGGGACTCCTTCCATTCGGAAGTGACAGCCGAATAACGCTCTTCCTTGCCCGCCAGATCGTCGGGATGCAGGTACCGGGTGAACGGTGTACCGAGGCTCTCTTTCACCGGGTAGCCGGTCAGGTGCTCCCACGCCGGATTAAGAAAGGTCCAGCGTCCTTTCCAGTCGGTCTGGAAGATAATCTCCTGGACATTGTTGACAACCGATTCATACCTCTCGGTAAGCTGGCGGAATTTCCCTTCGTTCTCCGCCACACGCCGGCGGGCTTCATTGCTGTACCGGATAAAGTGGGTGACATAGAAGGCGACGGCCCCGCCAAGGAGCGAAATGGGAATATGGTAGGAAAGCACCAGGCAGAGAAGCTCCCGCTCCTCAAGGTGCAGATAGAACAACACAATAATCGCAGCCAGACTGAACACGTTCATAAGAAAGGCTTTGAGCGCAAACCCAAGCCTGAGGCGAAACAGGAGGCCGCAGATCAGCCCGATCAGAAGGATACCTGCCGCGGCATAAATTGAAGTGGGGGTCACGCCGAACATGACCAGGCGGGCGGCCGCCATGATTCCCGCCGCTGCCAGAGCGGCCCCCATGCCTCCGTAGACGGCGGGAATGACAATGGCCAGATGGCGCAGATCGGCAATAACGCCGAACTTCAAATGAAGGGAGAACTGCATGAGGATAATCCCCACGATTCCGTATCCGACGGCCCAGCCCGCCCGAAGGGGCCACGATAAATGCGGGGACAAGGGCCGGCTTTTGAAGACTTCGCCCAAAATAACGAAGCAGGAGATGAGGAGGCTGATATTGATAATAAAATCGCGGAGCAAATGGATCCCCTTCCCGAATTACGCATAAGAAATCGCCAAAATTAGACAAACTTTTACAAATATTATAACCCAAGCCCGGGTGATTAGGAACCCGGTTTTTGGATTTGGCCGTTCTACTTTACCCTATTCCGTGACTTATGGCCTACTAACGTTAGCTTTTCTCCCATCCCCGCAAGAAAACCCGTCGTTTTCCTGGAACCAGGAGCACGAAGCGGGTTTAACATGGGTTACTTACTGGGGGACTCCCCGTGCCTTAGCCGCAATGGAAAGTCGCCCCCTCTTATGATCCTGCTGCGGATGGGCCGGTTTATCCGCCAATGCGGTTACGGTATCCGGAGGGCCCTAGGGCAGCGGCAGGCGGAAGGAATCCGCCGTCCGGTCGATCCATTCCTGCAGCTTAAGGCCAAGCCTCCGCCGTTCCTCCCGGTAAAGCGGGTTATGGGCCAGGTTGACCTGCTCGAACGGGTCTTCGTTGAGGTTGAACAAGAGCCACGGCACTTCCTCAAAGCAAACGTACTTCCATCCGTCACGGGTAACGATTCCGCGCCAAGCCCGGTCTACGCTGTTATGGTGCCCCGTCGGAACGACGCACTGCAAATAGGCGGAATCGGGTTCCTCCTTCTTCGGACGCGTCGAAAGCCGGTAATGGGAATAATCCGTCCCGTCCATCCATTCGGGGGTTCGATTCCGCACAACCCCAAGGTCGTCGGGGCGATATCGACGTGATTCAAAGGCACGGGAAACAAGCCGTTGCGGTATTCATCGTAATAAGGCTGGGCCCCGCTCATGATAAAAGGCACCCGGATCGCCTCTTCGTACGCGGTCGTTTTGCGGATCTGCCCGTGGGACCCGTGCATATCCCCGTGATCGCTGAAGAAGACCAGGTGGGTATCGCGGGCAAGTCCCGCGCTCTCCAGCGCCTCCCGCAGGCGGCCCAGGTTCCAGTCCAGATTCTCGATCATGGCGTAGTAGCCCGCCAGCTCTCTTCGGGCTCTCGCGGTTACTCTCTCCACGGCCGGGACGTTCGGCCGGAGCCGGATCTCCGCGGGGCGGCGCCGCCCCATGAACGGTTCAGGGCCCGCATAAGGGTCATGGGGCGGCTGTACCGACAGCACGGCGAAGAACGGCTGGCTTCGCCCTTCCCGGCGTGCGCCCCCTTTTTCCCGTATATAATCGATCAGCAGGTCCGTCAGGGCATCGGTTTCGAAGCCGGGCAGCCGGTAATGAAAGGCCTCTTCTCCTTCGCCTCCGTGGACCCAGCAGTCCCAGGGACTGTTATTGTTCTCGTACCCGACCCAGCGGGAGAAGCCTCCCCGGCGTTCCGGCGGCACGATGTGCATGGCGGCTCTGCCCTTGTCCTCCTGGAAGCCGTCGAGATGCCATTTGCCGAAATAAGCAGTATCATATCCATGATCGTTGAAGACATGGGCGACGGTCGGCATTTCCGGCGGCAGCTGCTTCTGGTGCCCGGGGACGGCCTCGTGAGGGTATTTGCTTGTCAGCAGCGAGCCCCGGTAAGGGCAGCACAGCGGGAAGCCCGCTACGGCGGAAGTGAAATGAACGCCGGTCGCGGCCAGAATGTCCATCTGGGGAGTGGAGACGTTGGGATCTCCGTTGCAGCTCATGGCCTGGGCGCGTTGCTGATCTCCGAAGATCCAAATGACGTTTTTAGCCCCTTGCAGGGCTTGCGGAATCGAATTCGGCATGATTTTCTGCTCCTTTGGGTCAAGCCACTCATTCGGGCATTCTCATGAGGGCTTACGCCTTTTATAATGGAAACAAGCTTTACTTGCAGCTCTGTCCATCCTGACATCGAGGTGAACCATGAAGGAATCCAACCAAGCATTCATCCACAGCTACTTGTCCAACACCCAGGTCAACCTGGAAGTGGTGGCCCATACCAAAGTATCCGAGAGCTGGAAGGACACGAACAATGTATCCCCTTACAACCGGTTTTACTTCATCCGGCAGGGCAAGGGACGAATCGAAATCGGCGGAAAGGTCTACCGTCCGGTCCCGGGCCAGCTTGTCCTGATTCCGGCGGGCACGGTGTATTCCTACGGTACGGAGCCTGCCGACACTTACCTGAAATACTGGTGCCATTTTACGGCCGAGATCGGCGATGTGAGCCTGTTCGATCTTCTTGTTCTGCCTTCCGTCATCGATGTCCGGGACGAGGCTTACCTGGAGGGATGCTTCCGCCGGCTGATGGACCTGACGGAAAGCGGGGAGTTTACCTCGGCCCTCCGGAGCAAAGCGGTCCTGCTGGACATCATCTGCCTCTATATCGAGCATACGTCCGTCGACACCATCCGGACCGGAGGCTCCTCCATGGAGAAGATCAACCGGGTGCTGCAGTACATCGACAGCCATCTGGCCGAAACCGTGACCGTCGAGGAGCTGGCGAAGCTCGTGCATTTTCATCCGAATTATTTCATCCGCTTCTTCAAAACGATGCTCGGCTCCCCGCCCATCCTCTATATCACCAAAAGGCGGATGGAGAAGGCCAAAACCCTTCTCGTCACGACCGACAAAAGCATTTCGGAGATTGCCGAAGAGGTCGGCCTTCAGCTTCATTATTTCTCCCGCGCCTTTCGCGGGCATTCCGGCTTCTCCCCAACGGAGTACCGGCAGCAGCGGCTGGAGGACTAGTCAACTTCCTTCATTATCTGCCAACATACCACACCGTTCAACCCAAAACGGAACAAATGCAAAAAACCCTTCCGGAGGAAGGGACTGAAGGTTGCGGTATGGAGGAGGAGACGAAGTCCAGCTTAGCGGGAGGAAACCAAAACACCAAGGAGAGCCGGTCAGAGGCCCAGCCTATTCCGTTCACCCGCTGCCTTAGGAAGCGGATCGACACTTGCGGATAAGGCACTAAACACGGACGAGCCGGTTTGTCGCCCGAAGCGCCGTCACGTCCCGGGCGCCGATGCCGAACATCGCTGCCCGCAGCTCGAGCGTGATGCGCGCGAACAGCGCATCGAGCCGTTCGGCGGAGTCGACCGCGGGCGCAAGCAGCGACCGGCCGAAGCCGGCCAGGCTGGCACCCAGCGCCAGCGCCTTCGCGGCGTCGACGCCGGTGGCGAGCCCGCCGCTCGCGACGACGGTGCCGTCCGGCGCGGCCTCGCGCACGCGGCGCAGGCATTCGGCCGTCGGCGTGCCCCAGCCGGCGAAGGCGTCGGCCGCCGCCCGGAGGACGTCGTTGCGGGAGCGGTGCTTCTCCACCTGGCTCCACGAAGTGCCGCCAGCTCCCGCGACGTCGACGAAGCTCACCCCGGCGTCGAACAGCCGCCGGGCGGTGCCGCCGTCGATGCCCCAGCCGACCTCCTTCACGCCGACCGGCACGCCGAGCTCCCGGGCCAGCCGCTCGATCTTCGGCAGCAGCCCCGCAAAGTTGACGTCGCCTTCCGGCTGAAACACCTCCTGAAGGCTGTTCAGGTGGAGAATCAGGCCGTCGGCGTCCACGCGTTCGATCACCCGGCGGCAGTCCTCCACCGAGACGCCGTAATTCAGCTGGACCGCGCCAAGATTCGCGAGCAGCGGAATCGACGGTGCGGCATCGCGCACCCGGAACGTCTCCGCTGCGGCCGGATTCTCGATCGCCGCCCGCACCGAGCCGAGCCCCATCGCCCAGCCATGCCGCTCGGCCGCCTCGGCAAGCCTCCGGTTGATCGCTCCGCCCTCTACTGTCCCTCCGGTCATGGAGCTAACGAGCAGCGGGGCTTTCAGCTTCCGGCCGAGGAACTCCGTTTCGAGGGAAACCGCGGCGAAGTCCAGCTCAGGAAGGGCATTGTGAAGAAACCGGTACTCCTCCAAACCCGTCGTAATCCCCGTTCCTTCCACCGTCTCGTTCAGGCAGATGCCGATGTGCTCGTTCTTGCGTCGCTCCGTCCCCACTGCTGTAACCTCCCGTTGTGTTCTCGTGCCTTATCCGTACCCTTGGTTGGCAAGAAAGTCTGTGTCTCGCGCTTCCCCAACTCTAGGATGGCGGACCCTCGTTACCGGATAAGGCACTTATGCCGCCGTCCACTTTAATAGCGGTATTAGTATAGCGCGTTTTCCCCTGCCTTCACAACCGCGCTTGACGAAAGGCCGCAGCGCGCCCCTGTCTTCCTCCAAAATGCGCTCGGCCACCAGCTGCCCGGACAGGGTCACCATAGGCGTTCCGCCGCCGGGATGCGTGGTGCCTCCGGTGAACCAGAGACCACGGAGATTCGCCGCCCGGTTGGTGGGCCGGAAAAACGTTTGGCGGGCGGAATTCGAGGAGATGCCGTAGATCGCTCCGCGGAAGGCGCCGGTGTCCCGCTTCAATTGCTCCGGGGTATAAAGGGATGACACCTCCGGCCGGTCAATCCCTTTCAGCCCCGCCTCCGCAAGCCGGTGGAGGATGAAATCCCGGTACCGCCCGCCGTGTTCCTCCCAGTCCCAGGCTTCCGAGGTATAGGGAGCGTTCACGAGAATAAAAAGATTGCTCCCGCCTTCCGGGGCGAGTCCCGGCTCGCTATGTCCGCTGTGGCACAAGTAGATGGCGGGGCTGCGGGGAGCCGTCCGGCTGTCAAAGATCTCACGGAATTCCGACCCGTAGCCTTCCGGGAAGTAAACGGTATGATGAAGCAGCTCCTCATACCGCTTCCGTACCCCGGCCAATAGGACAAAGCCGGACAAGGAGGGCTCATAGCGGTCGATTCGCTTGTCGGGCATGGCCGGCCGGTCCTCTTCGTCCAGGAGCTCGCGGCAGACAGTCAGGACGTCCCCGTTCGCCACCACGAGATCGGCCTCGAGCCGCTCTCCTTGCGGCGTCGTCCGGGCGCCGTACCCTGCATCCGCCGAATCGCGGGGTCCCCCTGCGGCTCCGTCCGCTCCTGCAGCTCCACGCCGGCTGCCCTTCCGCTGCGGACAAGAATCCGTTTGACCTTAACCCCAGTCCGGATCTCCACTCCAAGCTCGCGGGCGAGCCTTCCGAACGCTTCCGGAATGGCATACGTTCCTCCCTTCACGGCATAAATGCCGAGAGCGGCTTCCACATGGGCCAGCATCGCAAAGATGGCCGGTGCGCGGTAGGGGGACGACCCTACATATGTCGCGTACCGGCCAAACAAGCCAAGTGTGTAGGGATGACGGAAGTGCTTCTCTAATCTCTCCTGCAGCGTCGTGAGCGGCCGGATTCTCAGGAATCCGGCCGCCAGGCGGGCACTCAGCTTATCCTTCCAGGTCAGAAGCATCCGGCTCAGAAAATGCTTTTCCGCCTCCCGGTACAAAACCTCCGCCTCTTTCATGAAGGCCGGGTAGCGTAGCGCATCCTCGGAGCTGTAGCGGGCGATCTGCTCCTGCATGGCCTCCCGGTCCTCCGTCAGGTCCACCCGGCTGCCGTCCGGAAAGATATTGCGGGCGGCAGGCTCCAGCCGGCGGAGGGTCAAATAATCCTCCATTCTTCGGCCGACCGAGGTGAACACCCGTTCAAAGAGATGCGGCATGGTGATCGTGCTCGGGCCCCGGTCGAACGAATACTCTCCCATCCGGACCCGCTGGAGCTTGCCGCCAGCCGTCTCCTGCGCCTCCACTACCGTGACCCGGTACCCCGCGTGGGCGAGCCGGATCGCACACGACAGCCCGCCGAGTCCGGCGCCGATGACGATGACCTTCTTCATGAATAACGCCTCCCTTTCCATACGTACCCTTGGCCTCCTGCTCCAGCCCTCCAAGAAGAAAGCGCAATGCCGGTCAGGCAGACGATGCTGGCCGGAAGCAGGAAGGAAAGCCAGAACGGCTGTCCGTTCCGCAAGTCGACCGAAAGCTTGACGGCCGTCCCGAGCCCCCAGCCGATCAGGGCAGGAACAAGCCCGTCTCCTCCGCTTGCCCAGACAAAGAGAGCCGAAGCCGGAGGAAAGAGGTACATCCCTCCGTACAGGAGAAGAATTCCCGCCAGCAGGAGCTTGCTCCGCCCAACGCCGGCGTAAATATTCTTCTTGTAGCCGTTCCATACCCCTCGCGCGTCATGGTACATACGCATCGAGACCTCACGGGTCACGTCGGCCAGCAGAACCGGCCGTCCCGCCCGCTTGACCGCACGCGCGAGGCTTATGTCGTCGACGAGCTCGTTCCGGCAGCCGGCATGGCCTCCTGCGGCCCGGTAGCTCTCCGCTTCGATGAGAAGGAACGCCCCGTGGGCGGCGGTGAAGCGGGGATCGGGGGACGTGCGCACCAAGCGAACGGGGAGGTGGCACGCCACCGTGAAGATCATGAGCGGCACCACCAGCTTTTCCAGCCAGGAGCCGACCTCCTGGCGGGGAAGCCGGTAATGAGGCCGCTTCCCTGACCCTCGGCTGTCCCCCTCGACCGCTCCAATGCGCCCGGGCCGAGCCTGGCGTCCGCGTCCAGGAAGAGCCACCAGTCTCCCTTCGCCTCAAGCGAAAGCTGGTGGCAGGCGAAGCATTTCCCGACCCAGCCGTCCGGCTTCGGCAGCCCATGCAGCAGCCGCAGGCGCGGATCGCCCTTCGCCGCCTCCCGGACCGCTTCCGCCGTGCCGTCGGTCGAGCCGTCGTCCAGCACGAGCACCTCCAGAGGGACGCCGCTCTGCGAGAGCACGGACCGGAGGCAGTCCCCGATATTGCCTTCTTCATTCCGGGCAGGGATCAGCACCGACAGGAAGGGAGCCTCCCTCGACGAACCTTTTCCCGCCGAGTAGCCTCCTTCAGCCGTGCCCGGCCTCTCCCCGTCGGAGGAGGACCGGCCGTTTCCAAGGCTCGGAAGCTGCGTCAGGTTCCACCAGACGAACAGCAGCTGGGCGGCCAGCAGGCCGGCGGTTATCCAGAGCAGGGCTGTCATAGGCCCACCCTCTTCTTGAAGGAATCGAAGGCGTCGCTGGTCGAGACACCGGGCTTCATGAGGGGACGGAAGCCGCAAGGCGCGCCCCCGTCTTCCGCGGCAACGGCCCGCAGGGCCAGCTCCCGGTGGCCGTCGAGCTGGCTTTGCAGCAGGCGGCGCAGCTCCTCCGCTGCCGCCCTTCTGCCGAGCCGGCGCCAATCCTCCATCACGGGCGTTCCGAAGAGGAGGGAAGCGTCCGCCTTCTGATGGCCGGCGAGCGAATAGTACAGGGTAACCGGGACGGCCGCCGCCTCCGGAACCCTTTCGAGCAGGCTGCCGATCCCTCCCTGGAATGCAAGCGGCCTCTCCTCGAGGTGCCGGATCTCTCCCTGCGGGAAGAGCCAGATGCTTCCCCCGTGCCTAAGCCGGGTTTCCGCATACCGGAGAGAGTCGCGGATGGAGCGGGGGCTCGTTCGGTTAATGGAGAAGGCGCCGATTTTGCGGAAGAAGGGATAGCGCTCTAGCTGCTTCTCCTCCATCATGACGTAGTGATCCCCCTCGAGGACCGGCGGACGGCATAATGGACAAGAAGGCCATCCCACCAGGAGCAATGGTTGGCCATATAGACAAGGGGGCCTCGAGAGCCGGTGTCCGGATCCCCCGACAGGCTTACGGAGTGAAAGTGGCGGGGCAGCAAATAATGCCGGTTGTAGCGGTCAAACAGACGCTCGAACCAGAGGCTTTTGGCGGCTTCGATCATCGGGCGCTCCCCTCCTTCCTCTGGACCCTCCCATACACCAGCAGCAATCCTGCGGCGGCGAATCCCGCCGGAAGCAGCATCCCTTCTTTTATCCCGAGAAGGGCGAACATAACAAGCATCAGGCCATATAGCAGGCCTGCCTCCCGGCGGACAGGACCCGGTACGGTCCTCCGCGGATAGACAAAGGAGAGCAGGGCCGCAATCAGGAACCACGAAGCAAAATTCGTCCAGGGAATGCCCGCATATACCCCCGGAACTTCCCATACCCAGAAGCCTCTGGCGTAGGCGACCGGATCGAGCACCAGATCAAAGAGAAGCAGACCTCCCCCACCTGCAGGGCGCGAACCCAGCGCGGCCCGCCTTCGGCGAGCAGCAGCATCGTCACCATCACGCCGATCCAGGCGCAGGCTATGGCGAGCGGGACACCCCCGCGGCTATGCCGAGAACATGCGTGTAGGCATACGATCCGAACGGGAACCCGGTCGCCACTCCCATGGCTTCCACCCCGAAGGTAACCGCGGCCACGAGCGTTGTGCGGAAGACGATCCCCGGGATCCCTCTCCCCGTTCTCGTTTCCAGAAAGACCGCATAGGAGGCAAAGAACAGCAGGAACAGCCCGTTCGAGAAGCCAAGCATCTCCGGCACCTTGTAGAAAAGCATCAGGAGCAGCCCGGCCGCATACCAGAACCAGAAAACCGGCCGGATCAGCCTTGCCGCAAGCCCCGCTTTCGTAAAGCCCGGGCGAAAGGACGCTTTGCCGGCCGGTTCCCCACCGCCCCGCTGCCCGCCAGACTCCGGCCTTCCGGCCGTAGGGGCAGGGGCCCTGGAGACGGCTGCCACCGCGCTCCGCCGCGTATCTTCAACGCCGAGCCTAGTCTCTCGTTTCCGCAGGCTCCGGCCGGCCGGTCCCCACGGCCCCGCCTCCCGCCTCATCCGGGCACCGCCGCTGCTTCGGCGGACGCCCTTTCGCTCCGGCGGCTGCTCACCTCTCGGTAGATGGCGAGCTTGCGGAGGCTGCCGACGTAGGCCCGCTTGCGGAACACCTCATATCCGTTTCCTTCGACCTCATCCAGGATCGCCTGGTAGAAGAGTGCCGCAAGCTCAACCGAGAAAGCGCTCTCCGGCGGATAAGCCTCCAAGTCCCGAAGCCCGGCTGCAAACCAGCGGCGGGCCAAGCCATCGAGCTCGCGAACCGCGGAGATGAAGGCCGGCGTAACCGCACCATTCTCGATATCTTCCGGCGGGCAGCCATGACGCGCAAGCAGGTCGAGGGAAGATACCTCCTGCCCCGACCCCGGTCCTCGCCTACGTCCCGGACGATATTGACGATCTGCATTGCTTTGCCAAGCGAGATGCCCGATTCCACAATGCGTTCGTCCGGATGCCCGTGCAGGACGGGAAGCAGCATCTCCCCGACCGTTCCGGCCACGAGGTAGCAGTATTCCTCCAGCTGCTCCATCGTGTCGTACCGGGTCAGAACGAGATCCCTCCGCTGTCCTTCCATTTGCCGGAGGAAAGGGGTTAGGGTCAAAGGAAACCTGGCAAACAGCCAACGAAGCGACGGCCAAATGAAGTGCCCTTCGGCCGTATCCAGCCGGATAAACTTGCCCTCCAGCTCCTCCAGGGTAAAGGGAGAGCTTTCCGGCTCATCCACCGCGTCGTCGATCAGCCGGCAGAAAGCATAGATGACGTACACCGCTTCCCGGCGGGGACTCGGGAGGGAACGAAAAGCGTTGTAAAAAGTTGCCGATCCTTTGCGTATCATGGCTTCGCAGGCTGCCAGGCAGGTTCCGATTTCCATAACGCCATCTCCTTTGTCATATGGTGGGCCAGCAGGCGGGCACCCTGCATCACGATGGGAATTCCTCCTCCCGGATGAATGGAGGCTCCGACTGCGTAAAGATTGGCGAGCGAGGGATAAGGCACGAACTGCGGACGGAAGGCGCCGGATTGGAGCAGCGTGGGGGCAATCCCGAAGCTTCCTCCCTGAAACAGGCCGTCCCGTTCAGCGTCGTCCGGCGTCCGGACGTCAATCCAGCGGATCGCCTCCTTTAACCCGGGAAAGCCCCTCCGTTCCGCCTCGGTCAGCAGGCGGTCGACATAAGCTTCTTTCTCCTTCTCCCAGTTCACGGTGCCTGTGGACGGCACCGGCGACAGAAGATATAGCACACTGTCCGTTTCGGCAGCCGCCCCGCTGTCCACCGCCACCGGATTGAATATATAGAAGGAAGGATCATCGGGCAGAAGGCGTTCCAGGAAGCTTTGCTTCAGGCCGGCCGTGAGGGACTTCGGAAGGAAGAACTGGTGGGCCTTGGCCTGCGGCCAACGCTTGTTGACCCCGAGATAAACGAGAACATTCCCGCCGGAAGGGGTGAACTTGCGGCGAGAAGCCTCGAAGCCGGGAAGAAGCGAAGGGAGATGAGGAAAATCACCGTTATAAACGATCGCCTCATGCTCCGCTGTCCGGCCGTCGTGGAGCTTAACCCCCGTGCAGCGTTTCCCTTCCCGGAGGATTTCCCGGACCGGTGTGTTTAGGCGCACCGTGACGCCCTGCTTCTCCAGCTCTTCGGCGAGAAGGGCGGAGAGGGCCGCATAGCCTCCTTTCCAATACCACACCCCGAAGGCATGCTCGGCGTAAGGCAGGAGCGTGTAAAGCGACGGAGATTGGAAAGGCGCCCCTCCTATGTACAGCGACTGCAGCGAGAAAGCGTCCTGCAGCTCTTCGCTGCGGAAATAACGGGCTGCGAGCCCTTTCACGCTCCGGTACGCCTTCAGCTGCAGAAGAAGGCGCAGGATGCGCGGCGTGAAGAATTCGGACCGGCGGAGGAAGGGCCGCTCCAGCACCGCCTCCTTCCCTCGGAGAAAGCCGGGGCCATGTCCTCCATATACCGGCGGAACCCTGCGCTTTCTCCGGGAAACAGCCTCTCGATCTCGGCTGCCTGGCGGTCCGTTCTCCGCCATTTGGTGAACACCCGGCCATCCGCATAATGAATATCGTAGAGCGGGTCGCACTCGAGCAGCGGCATGCGGGACCGGTCGATCCCGGCTTCCTCCAGAAGCCCGGCAAGCATTTCCGGCAGCAGCACGATGGTAGGGCCGCGGTCAATCCGGAATCCCTTTCCTTCCTGGAACGCCAGCCGGCCGCCAAGCTGACCGGCTCCTTCGTAGAGCGTAACCCGGGCCCCGCGGCGGGCAAGCAGGAGAGCCGTCAGCATGCCGCCTACCCCGCCCCCAATGATCCCTACTTCCATAACACGGCCTCCTTTGCCGGGACCTGACGGACGTTGCTCTTGGGAGAGACCGGGGAGACTCCCGCACGGGCATCCTGCTCCATAAGCAGCCGGGTGCTGATCCGAGCCGATTCGATAATCGTCGGCAGCCCGCTTCCCGGGTGGGTTCCCCGCCGACCAGCCAACAGTTGGCCGCCTCCTGAAACCGGTTGTGCGGACGAAGGTGCATCATCTGGTCTAGCGAATGCGCCAGATTGAAGGTGGCGCCCCGGTAGACCCCGTAATCGTCCTGCCAATCGAGCGGGGTCGTGATCCTCTCCTCCTCGATACAGGCGGACAAGCCGGCGAGCTCCGGCTCCCTTTCCAGGCGGCGGATGATGGCGTCCCTCACAAGCGTCTTCTCCTTCTCCCAATCGATGCCTCCGGACAGATTCGGAACGGGCATGAGCACGTACAGAGCGGACTTGCCTTCCGGTGCCAGCGTCGGATCGGTAACCCCCGGGTTGCAGACGTACACGGAGGCGTCCTCCGAGAGGACCAGCGTTTCCGTAATGTCCCGGACGTTAGCCCGGTAGTCCTCCGCGAACATAATGGTGTGATGGGGAAGCTCGACACGCCGGTTTACGCCCAGGTAGAGCATGTAGGTGGAGCAGGAGTATTTTTGGCCTCAAGCTTCCGTGGGGTGTATCGTTTCAGTTGCCCGGGCTCAAAAAGCGACGTCATGGCCGTACCGAAATCGGCATTCAGGATCACGTGGGAAGCCCGAACCTCTTCTCCCCGGCAAGCCGCAGGCCGACGGCTCTGCCCTTCTCCAGCAGCACCCGTTCAACGGGTGACGAAGTCAAAACACGGCCCCCGTATTCCTTAATGACTTCGGCCATCGCCTCGCAGATCCGGTTAACCCCCCGATCGGATGATAGAGACCGTAGGCGTGCTCCAGATAGGAGAGGATGGTAAACGTTCCCGGGCAGGCCCAAGGGGACATCCCCAAATATTTGGCCTGGAAGGTGAAGGCCAGTTTCAGCCTCTCGTCCGTAAAATAGCGCGACAGCCGTCCATGCACCGTATCCAAGGCGTGCAGACGGGAAAGAGCGGCAAACACGGGAGAGGTCAGATAATCCGTCAGCCGGGCAAAAGGCCGCTGAAGCAGGGGACCCACCCGCCTGAACTTTTCCTCCTCTTCTTTCATGAAGCGGAGATAACCTTTCCCGTTCCCCGGGAACAGCGCTTCAATCCGTTCTACCATCCGGTCCGGCTCCCGAACCGGCTCGAAATCCGTTTCCCCAAAGCGAAGCCGGTACAGGGTGTCGAGCTCCACCAGCTTGACATAATCGTGAACCGAACGGCCGGCGGAGGCAAACAGTTCCTCCAGAAGGTAAGGCATCATCAGAAAAGTGGGGCCGCAGTCGAACCGATAGTCCCCCAGCTGAACGCGGGAGGTGCGGCCTCCCACAAAGGGCTGCTTCTCATAGACGGTCACTTCGTAGCCTTGGGAGGCAAGAAGCATCCCTGCCGCCAAGCCTCCGGGCCCCGCGCCGACGACAGCTGCGCGCTGTTCGGTCATTCTCGTTCCCTCCTTGAGATCGTATTCCGGTAAGTCCGGTCCTTCCTGCATCCCTAAGTTCAACAAACATTATACAAATCAGTCTACACACATTATACAAAGTTGTAAAGGCTTTTGCGAAGAATAGCCCTTTCGAGGGGGGGGGTTCCTTTTGCTACTCGGCTCCTTATCGAAATTCCTCGTCTGCCCATCGGCTCCAGCCCTCGGTATCCCCCGGCAGAATCCACTGCCGGTAAGAAGCGGGAGCTTCGGCAAACCCCTGCCCGCCCAATAGGAGCTTCAGATGGGGAAAGCGGTTCCGAAGGAAATCGACGAGCTTGAGGGCACCCGGAAGATGCTGCGGGTTCGTGAGGGACAGGCAGACATAGTCCGCTTTCTTCTCCTTGAGCATGGCCTCCAGCCCATCCTCCGGAGTATCGGGCCCGAGGTAGATCACCTCGCATCCCTTCTGCCGCAAATAGAGAGCGAACAGAAGCAGTCCCACCTGATGCTGTTCTCCGGCCGGACTCAGCGCGATCACGGAAGGCATCGCGGGGTCCACCGGAAAGACCGGGAAGAAGCTCAGGCATTTCTGGGTAATGAACTGGGTGATGAAATGCTCCTGGGCCACGGTCGCGCTTCCCTCCTCCCACTCGTCCCCTACCCGGATCAGAAGAGGGACGAGGAGCCGGTACAGCGTTTTCTCATACCCCAGCATGGTAAACGCGAGCTCGGTAAGGGAGCGGGCGCTCTCCGTCCGGAATTCCAGCAGAGCCGAGTAAAGACTTTCGGACAGATCGTCCAAACCCTCATCCCTGCCGGCTTCCGCCGGGTGCTCGGCGATCCGTTCTTTTTGCGCTGATGCCGGAGAAGGCGGGCGGCCTGGGAGATGCTGATTCCCTCCTCCTCCAGACAGCGCTTCAGCCAGAGCAGATCCTCTATGTCCTTATCTTTAAAAAGCCGGTACCCCGTCGGACTCCGGTCCGGTTGAATGACGCCGTACCGCTGCTCCCACGCTCTTATCGTGACCGGCGGGATGCCGGTAAGGGCAGACGCTTGTCGGATCGTATACACCTGCTTCCCTCTCTTTCCGTTTTGCTGCCGATCCTGCCTAAGCGGATCCGGTTGTACCGTTGAACCCAAATGCAGGGGAGATTGGCGGCGAGCGCATAACCTATCAGGATCCACCCCGAAACCCGGTCGTTCCACAGGAAGAACAGGGGGCCGGCGCCATCGCGAGCCAATGGGTCACCTCGGCCCGCCGGGTTTCGAGAAGAAAGCGGTTCAGGTAGCCTCTGTCGGCGGAACGAAGCTTCTTCTTGGAGAAGCCCCCTTGAACCAGGAGCCTCCGTCCGGCAGCCAGCCTTTCCACCGCTTGATGGCCAGGCCGCGCTCATACAGGAGGCCGCAGCGCTCCAGCCTCCAGGGTCGGAGCCACCGCGTTTCCCCGAACCAGCGGTCGGGGGCCTTTAGGCACCCATAGGCGGCGGCCATCTGGATGACAAGCCATGCCGCGATGTCCAGCACGAGCGTCCACAGGGCGGGGAGCTCCAGCACTCTCATGAGCCCGCCCCTTCCTCCGCGTGCTGACGGAGCGGCCCTTCCAGCTCACCCGGCCGCCAAGAAAGGTCTGGACGGCGGAGCGGGCAAACACGGCGAAGAAGACAAAAAGGGAAACGGGATAGAAGAGGGCTGTCCCCCAGCCGAATTGACCGGCCCGTTTGAGCGCCGGCTGCAGCTGGATGGCATACAGCAGGTAGACCGCCAGCGCCGCTGCCCGAAGGCCGGCCGGTTGTCCTGCAGCCGCCGGCAGCGCGGCTGCCGCCGTTGCCGCTCCCGACAGCCACAGCACGACGGCGGCCAGCACAACAGGCCGGGCCGAGGCTGCTCCCGTGGCGAAGCTCTTGCCCCATCCGGCAGTCAGCTCCCACCAGCCTCCCGGATACATGCGGAAGGAAACCGCGCCTTTTCCCAAAATAGAGGCGACCGGGATCCCCATCCGCCGGAACACACCCGCCAGAGCGTAATTCTCCAGCACCCGGCCGATAACGGAGGAATGGCCGCCTGCGCGGAAATAATCGTCCCTCCGGCATAGCAGAGCCGGGCCGAAGCCTCCTGCCCTTCCGCGGCCGAACGGGGCGAGCACCGAAGCGGTCACCACCAGATTGAAGAAGGCGGACAGCCTCTCGTCCGGCCTCTTCATGCGGTGGTACGGCTGGACGGTCAGCACCCCGCCGTGCCGCCGGTGCGAGGCCGTCAGCTTCGCCAGCCCGCCGGGGGCCAGGGCCGTGTCCGCGTCCAGGAAGAGAAGCAGATCGCCCTTCGCCGCCCGAGCTCCGTTCCAGCAGCCCCAGCTTTTGCCGAGCCAACCCTCCGGGAGCGGACCGCTGCGAATGACCCGGGCGCCGGCCGCCGCAGAAAGGTCCGCCGTCCGGTCCTCCGAATCATCGTCCGCCACGAGAACTTCGTAGGGAGGATCGGGTTGAGAAGCAAGGGAAGCTAGCAGTTCCCCGATCCTGCCTTCTTCATTTCGCGCCGGGATGATAACCGTCACGCGCGCCGCAGCGCCCGCTTCCCGCCCGTCAGCGGGTTCCGCCGGCCGGGCCGCGACCTCCTCCTCCATCACCGGCTGCCGGGCAAGAAGAACCCAGCCGCACAGCCAGCCGGCTGCTGCCACTCCCCATGACCACTCCATTAGACGCCCTCCTTTCGGCGAGTTATCCGTACCATCGGCTCAACCAGGCTTTCATATAGGGGAATGCGGTTTCCCGGTAAGGAAACCAATTGACGGCACTCTTGGCCAAACCGCGCTCCCGGGTAATCGTTTTCGTCCGGCAGAAGGCAAGCAGCCCTTCCCGCCCGCGGATGCGCCCGAACCCGCTTCCTTTCATCCCTCCGAAGGGAAGCCGGACGTCGCTGACCGGCACAATGACGTTGTTGATGCTGCAGCTTCCCGTTTCCAGCTCCCGGGCCAGCCGGAGGGCCCTCTTCCGGTCCTTCGTAAAGACGCTGGCCGAGAGGCCGTAGGGGACGGCATTGGCAAGACGGACCGCCTCCCCTCCTCCCGGAAGGTCATAACCGGAAGCACGGGAGCGAACGTCTCCTCCTGCATGACCTTCATTCCGGGAGTCACGCCTGTCAGGACCGTTGGCGGGAACAAGGGAGAATCGACTCCTTCCTCCCAGCCTTTCGTCTGAACCACCGCTCCGAGGCGGACGGCTTCGTCCAGCTGGGCCTTCGCCTTCTCCCACCCGTCCCGGGTGGCCATAGGACCGACATCCCGCCATCCCCTGTCTCCGTAACGGAGCGAATTCGTCAGCCGGACGGCCTCCTCCGTGAATTCGGCGAAGACGCTCTCGTGGACGAGCACCCGTTCGACGCTCAGGCAGGCTTGGCCCGCATGGAGAAAAGCTCCCCATACCGCGGCCTGCGCGGCCCGCTTCACATGAGCGTCCGCACACACGATCATGGCGTCCTTGCCGCCAAGCTCCAGCTCGCAGGGGATCAGCCGGCCCGCCGCCCGCCGGTAAACGCTTCTTCCCGCCTCGGTCCCTCCGGTGAAGAGCACCTTGTCCGGTCCGGCGTCAATCAGCCCTTCCACGGCCTCCCTCGCTCCTTCCGCCAGCTGGACGACTCCGGTGGGGAATCCCGTCTCGGCCAGCAGCCGGCGGAGCTTGGCGTTCAGCCGGGGAAGCCGTTCCGACGGCTTCAGCAGAACCGTGCAGCCCGCCATTAAGGCGGCAGCGGCCGGGACAAGCGCCAGCTGAAGCGGGAAATTCCACGGCGCCACCAGGAGCACGGTGCCGACCGGCTCCTGGAGCACCCGGGCCCGCTCGGACAGAAAGCCAAGCCTGCGGTAACGGCGGGGCCGCAGCATCCGGGCGGCTTTCTTCTCGTAATGCTTCAACCCTTGAGCCGCCGTAACCAGATCGGTGAAGAGGGCGTCCATCGGAGTCTTGGCCCCCTCCTCGCCCAGCAGGCCGATCCACTCCTCCCTATCGCGGATGAGGAGCTTGCGGAGCCGGCGCACGTAGTCCGCCCGTTCCCGGAAAGACAGCCTCCTCCAGTCCGGCTGGGCGTTCCGGGCCGCTTCCATCATCCGCACGTACGGCGCTTTTTCCGGATGATCCGGCCCGGTAGGTTTACTTGCCGGCTGTTCAAGTTGATAAAAAGCGGGGAAATTCATGCGGCAGCCTCCTTTGGCAAAGCCTAGACAATCATTATTCAAACATTTGACACAATATGTACAGTGATTATACAATGAAGAGGATCATTTGTCATCTACGGAAAGGAGAGTCAGTGATGGGCTATGAGGCAGTTGTGGTTGGAGGAGGTCTGGGCGGCTTGTCCGCCGCGATCCGGTTAGCAGCCGACGGCCACCGGGTAACGGTGCTGGAGAAGAACGAACGAGCGGGAGGAAAGCTTAACGTCCGGTCAGGAAGGGGATTCACGTTTGATACGGGGCCTTCGATTCTGACGATGCCGTGGGTGCTGGAGCAGCTGTTCGAAAGCGCCGGTAGGCGGCTTGAGGATTACCTGACCGTCGTCCGGGTCGAGCCTCAATGGAGAACGTTTTTCGAGGATGGGGTTAAGCTTGATCTGGTGGGGGATTTCCCTTCCATGCTGGAGAAGATCAAACGGGTTTCTCCCGCTGATGCTTCCGGCTTCCTCTCCTATTTGCAATACGCCCAGAAGATGTATGATCTGACGATGAAAGGGTTCTACCGGCGCAGCTTGTCCGGCCTGACCGATTTGAGAAGCCGTCATACGATGCCGGAGCTTATCTCGATGGATCCGCTGAAATCGATGCACCAGAGCACGGCCAAATACATCAAGGACCCCCACCTGCGGCAGCTTTTCGACTTCTTCATCATGTATATCGGCTCCTCCCCTTACGCCGCTCCGGCCATTCTGTCCCAGCTGGCCTACGTGCAGCTCGGCCTAGGCATTTACTACGTGGAAGGCGGCATGTACCGCATTGCGGAAGCCATGCTGAAGCTTCTCGGAGAGCTTGGCGTGACCGTGAGGACCTCCACTCCCGTCGAACAGGTCCTTGCGGACGGGAGACGGGCGACCGGCGTCCGGCTTGCGTCGGGGGAGACCGTGGAAGCGGATCTCATCGTGTGCAACCTCGAGGCGATCCCTGCGCACAAGTCTATTCTTAAGAATGAGCCGAAAGCGGCGGAGACGGCGGACAAGCTGAGCAAATACGCCCCAGCGGTATCGGGGCTCGTCCTGCTGCTCGGCCTGGACGGCAAGTACGACCAGCTGGCCCATCATAACTTCTTCTTCTCCCACAGCCCGGAAAGAGAATTCGGAGACATGTTCGACAAAGGCATCCCGACGGAGGATCCGACGGTGTACGTCGGGGTTTCTTCGAAATCGGACCCTACCCAGGCTCCCGCTGGCAAGGACAATCTGTTCGTCCTGACGCATGTTCCTCCCCTGAAGGACGGGGAAACGTGGGAAGGCCACCGCGACCGGTACCGTGAGCTGGTACTAGACAAGCTGGAGCGCAACGGACTGACCGGCCTGCGCATCCGGATTGAGTTCGAATACGTCTTTACCCCCGACGACCTCCGGGAACTGTATGGGGCTAACGGCGGCTCCATTTACGGCGTGGTCACGGACCGCAAGCTGAACGGCGGCTTCAAGGTTCCGAGCAGGAGCGAGCTGCTCGACAACCTGTACTTCGTCGGCGGCTCCACCCATCCGGGCGGAGGGGTACCGATGGTAACCCTGTCCGGGCAGCTGACGGCCGATCTGATCCGTGAGCAGTGGGAAGCGGAATCGGGCTCCGCCCCCGTCCGCAAGGGCGGCTGACGGTTGAGCCGGCCGCTTAGGCGGAAGGCCTTACCCTTTTATCTCCGAGGATCGCACCCAGCACCGAAACCGCAAGAAACCCGGTCCAGCCGTTAGGCGGAACCGGGTTTCTTGCGGTTTTAATGAAATTTTACCATGCGGGTCATCTTGCTTTCTGCCCGCCAATTGCTTGTGCCCCTGCCCTAAACGATCGGGTAGTCCACCACGACGACATTATCGAGCAGGCCGTCCAGCGCCCGGACGAAACGCTGGTGAGCCGGGTGGGGCCCGTACGCCTGCAGCGCCTCCTTGCTTTCGAACGTAACCCGCAGCCCGATGGCATAACCGCGACGATTATCGGTCTCCTCGGTCACATTGCGCCCCGCCGTCAGTTCCGCGATTCCGGGAATCTCGCCTTTTAGGCCGAGAAGCATTCCGAGCAGCTCGTCCTCCTTCTCCGCCGTGAGCAAATCATTAAACCGGAAAACCACCAAATGCTCGTACATGCTCCCCATCCTTCCGCTTGCTTGGTTCTTGAAGTCTAGGCGCTTCCGCTGGGGAAGGCCTCTTCCTCATTCTAGCTCTTCCCGCCCTCCGGTCAACACCGCCTCCTTCTCTTTATGCCCGAACATCCCTTTAACCTGTTCCTTGTTCTCTTTGGGACCGAGAACGTAGACCATATCCCCCGGCACCAGCTCGGAGCTGCCCGTTGGAGCGACCATTTCCCCGTTCCGGACGATCGCCGATATCACCGTGCCCGAAGGAAGCTCCAGCCGGTGAAGGGGATGCTCCGCTGCTTCGGAGCCGGCACTCACGGTCACCTCCCGCATCTCCATATCGGTCTCCTCGGTGGAGACGAGCTCCAGGCTGTGTGGGGCGGACTGCTTCTTCCCGCTCGACAGGCCAAGCCTTTCCGCCAGCCAGGAGATGGTAGAACCTTGTATAAGGGCGGAGGTAAAGACGACGAAGAAGACGACATTGAAGAATTTGACCCCGATGTTGAGCTGCGCCATAACCGGATAAGTGGCGAGCACGATGGGGACGGCCCCTCTAAGCCCCGCCCACGAGAGCAGAAGCTTCTCCTTTCCCGTGAACCGGGTGAAGAGGGTGCTTATGTAGACCCCGACGGGACGGGCGACGAACATCAGAATGAGGGACAAGGCTACTCCTTCCAGGATGATTCCTCTCAGCTGTTCGGGAAACACGAGCATGCCGAGCAGCGTGAACATGAGAATCTGCATCAGCCAGACAAAGCCCTCGTTGAAGCGGACAATGGCATGCCGGTAAACGAACTCGGAATTGCCGATGGCCACTGCCGCGACGTAAACGGCCAGCAGGCCGCTTGCATGAAGCATAACCGAGCATCCGTAGCAGAGAATCGCGAAGGAAAGGGCGAGGATCGGATAGAGGCCCGACGATTCCAGGTTGATGCGGTTGATAACCCACACGGCCAGCTTGCCGAACAACAGCCCGAGCAGCAGCCCGGCTCCCATCTCCCACAGAAAAAGCAGAGCCAGAACGAGAAGACTCGTATTGGGAGCGTGAATAAGCTCGATCAGCGAAACCGTTAGAAACACCGCCATGGGATCGTTGGTCCCCGATTCCGCTTCCAGCGTGCTAGAGACGCTTCTTTTGACATTCTTGTTTCCCAGAACGGCGAACACGGCCGCGGCGTCCGTCGACCCGACGATGGAGCCGAAGAGAAGCGCCTCCAGCCACCCGACCCCGAGCAGGAATTTCGCCGCCACGCCGATAATGCCCGCGGTCAGGAGAACCCCTACCGTGGCGAGGGAAAGAGCGGGCCCGGCCACCGGCCGGATATCCTTCCATTTCGTCTGCAATCCCCCGTCAAACAGGATGACGATAAGCGCAAAGATCCCGAATATCTGGGTCAGGCTGGCGTTGTCGTAGAAGAAGTAATGCCCGATGAGCATCCCGACCGCTATGTAGAAGACAAGGGAAGGCAGGTTGAACCGTGCGGTAAATTTCGTCGCCAGAACCCCGAACAACAACAATGAGGCAAACAGCACAATAATAAAATCGTTTGTTATGACCGCCACTCCTTTACCGGAACAAGCCATCTTCCTTACTTATCCTTACCCGCTTTCCTTTCTTTTAAAAAGCCCCCGGCGGGCAGGAACGGCAAAAGAAAAGAACCCGTTATAACAAACGGGCCCTTCGCTTACGGGTTGAGGCGGTTACGCCGCCTTGGGGGCGGCTTCGCGCTCGGGAAGAAGACTGTCGAGAGCCAGGTAACGGCTGCCCGTCAGCACGAGCGAAACGGCCATGCTGAAGAGAGCCAGCTCCAGCTCGTAGCCGGAGAACCCTTTGGCCAGCTTCACCTTGATGATGGCTCCCAGCATAATGACGGCAAAGAGGGCGCCGATCACGCGGGTTCCGAGTCCCAGAATCAGGCAGAGGCCTCCTGCCAATTCGACGACCGCAACCCCATAGGCCATAAAGCCGGGAAGACCGAGTGAGCTGAAGAACCCGGCCGTTTTATCCAGTCCTCCCTGAAATTTCAAATACCCGTGCACGGCAAAAACAAGGCCCAGTATGATGCGGGATAGCAAAATCCCTATCTCCATTTTTCTATTCATTATAAAATCTCCTCCTCTTGAATGAGAACTACACTATGTAGTGTTTATGGGTGTCAGGCAACCGGCCCTTCTTATGGCAAGGCGGGCCGGCTTCGAACGGTTAAGCAATTAAAGCATGAACAACAGGGCGGAACCGATCAGCAGAAACGTGGATGCCGATACGAGCGCCGCGCGAACGGGAAGGTTTAGCGGCAGCTGTTTCGCCGGATCGAGAATATGCCGGATCCGGTCGTTGACCGAGGTTTCGGCGAAGGACACATAGGACAGCGGGAGACGGGATGGCTTGTCCCGCTTGAGCAGCTTCAAGAGAGCACTGCCTAAAGCTTCGGGAGAGCCCATTCGTTCCATCGCGTACCGGTCGGCCAAAATTTCCCTAGCCGTCCGGTACGGGAGCTCAAGCCACCGGAGAAGCGGAATGTAGCGGAACACCGACGCGAACAGCGAAAGCAGGAAGGTTTTAAATGGATCCCCGTGTTTCTGATGGTAGTGCTCATGATGCAGGACCGCCTCCAGCTCCCGGCTGTCCAGCAGGCGGATCAGGCCTGTGGAAAGAACGATCTGCGGCTTCCACAGCCCGACCGTACAGGCGAGCGGCTCCCCGCTTTCCACCACGTGTACCGCAGCCCCGATCTTGCCGTACCGATGGTTGATCTCCGAGGTCAGCGGTTCCAGCTCGATTTCCTTGAGCCGCCGGCGAAACCGGAAGGACCGGATCGCCTCGCTTGCAAGCATGCCGGCGGCCGCCGCTAACGTAAGCACCACAAGGCCGTCCAGAACATAGCCGACCACCGTCCAGCCGAGCTTCTGGAACACACTCTGGCAGAACTGAAACAGATTGAATTTCCACTCCCGGTTAAGCAGATCTCCCGTCAGGTAGAGAGCCATTTCCAGTAAGATCATTCCGGCCGTCAGCGTACCCAGCAGAAACAGGTTACGGGATCGTTTGCTCCACATGATCAGCCTTCCTTCTTGAGTTCTTTGATTTTGCGCTCCAGCTTGTCCAGGAGATCGCGGTCGGCTTCCTCCAAAGCATCGAGCATGTGGTTGACCGCACGAAGCCCGAATTCCTCCAGCAGGTCCTGTGTCAATTCCTTGGACTGGTTCTCGATGAATTCGTCCATGGTCTGGACCGGGCGGTACAAGGCTCCCCGGCCCGCCGTCCGCTTGGACAGGATTCCCTTGTCCACCAGGCGGTTCATGACGGTCATGACCGTGTTGAAATTGGCACTCTTGTCATGCTCCAGGCCTCTCTGGACATCCTTGATCGACATCTCGGGCCCATTCCATAGAATGCTCATGATGCGCGACTCCAGCGGGCCGAAAAACCGGTTCAGCCCCTCTCGTTCGTCTTGAAGCTGTTGATCTTCATGTCCCCACCTCACACTACCCATTGTAGTGTTACGACAGGCAGGCGTCAACCCGCTCCATTCGGTGAAAATGGTGGAAGTTTGACGGAAGAGTCCTGCCGGAACGCGAATGAAAAAAGCCGTGCCTGTGGCGGCACGGCTTAAGGATAAGTTCCATGGGAGCGGTCGGCGAAGCGGGTAAAAATCCCCTGCCGGACGCCCGGTCTTGCCCCGCCTTAGCGCAGACGCCAGGCGATATCGCTCCAGCGCAGCTCCTGGCGAAACGTTGCCGGGGTCGTGTTCCTGCCGATGAGCGCGAACTCGATTCCCGTCATCTCCGCCCAGTCGGCCAGCTGCTCGGCCGTTACCTCGTAGGAGAAGCCGGTGTGGTGCGCTCCGCCCGCCAGAATCCACGCCTCGGCGGAATCCCGGAGCGACGGCTCGGGCTTCCACAGCACGCGGGCAACGGGCAGCTTCGGCATCTCCTGCTGCGGAGGAACGGCCTCCACCGTGTTCACGAGCAGGCGGAACCGCTTGCCCAGGTCGATCACGGAAGCATTGAGCGCCGCGCCGGACCGGCCGTTGAAGATCATGCGGGCCGGATCGGCCTTCCCGCCGATGCCGAGCGGATGAACCTCGATCCTCGGCTTGTCCGCGGCGATCGTCGGGCAGACCTCGAGCATATGGGCCCCGAGCACGAGCTCGTTGCCCGGCTCCATGTGATACGTATAGTCCTCCATGAACGAGGTGCCGATGCCACCCGCCATGATCTTCATGATGCGGACGAGAGCGGCCGTCTTCCAGTCGCCCTCGCCGCCGAAGCCATAGCCTTCCGCCATCAGGCGCTGAACGGCAAGGCCTGGAAGCTGCTGGAGCCCGTGCAGGTCCTCGAAGGTGGTCGTGAAGGCGCCGAAGCCTCCTCTTCCAGAAAGCTCCTAAGCCCAAGCTCCAGTCGGCCCTGGTAGAGAATGGCGTCGCGAACCGCCCCTTCCTCCCTGGCCTCGGGAGCAAGCTCGTAGAGCTCCGAGTATTCCTCATAGAGCTCCTTCAGCTGGGCATCGGTCACGGCATTGACGCGTTCCGCCAGGTCCCCTACGCCGTATCCGTTGACGGACCAGCCAAACTGGATTTGCGCCTCCACCTTGTCTCCTTCGGTGACGGCTACTTGCCTCATGTTGTCCCCGAAGCGGGCCACCTTAAGCTGACGCCCTTCCGAATAGGCGACGGCGGTCTTCATCCAGCCTCCGATCCGGGAGCGGACCTCCGGGTCCTCCCAGTAGCCGACCACAACCTTGCGGCTGATTCCCATGCGCGCTCCGATAAACCCGTATTCCCGGTCACCGTGAGCCGCCTGGTTCGTATTCATGAAATCCATGTCGATGCTGTCCCAAGGAATGTCCCGGTTATACTGCGTATGAAGATGCAGAAGGGGCTTGCGCAGCTCGGAGAGGCCGGCAATCCACATTTTGGCAGGGGAGAAGGTATGCATCCAGGTAATAATCCCGGCACAGGACTCATCGGCGTTGGCCTCCAGACAGAGGCTGCGGATGGCTTCGGGGGTGGTCAGAACCGATCGGAATTCGAGAGGAAACGTAAGCGCCTGATCCCCGTCCAGTCCTTCCGTCATTTCCCGGGAATGGCGTTCGACTTCCTTGATCGTCTCCGGTCCATACAAATGCTGGCTTCCGGTCACAAACCAGAACCGATAGTTTTTTATTTTCAGCATGCTCCCTGTTCCTCCTCTTGTAGGAATGATTAGTGCCTTGCCTCTTCGCGGATGGCTTTCAGCCGTTTCATCACATCGTTCGCCCCACGGCCGAAATAATCGTGCAGCCGGTTATATTCCTCGTACAGCCGGTTGTAAACCGCCACATTCTCGGGAATGGGCTTGAACGTCTCCTCCCGGACCCGGGCCATGTTGTGCGCCGCCTCGACCAGGCTGTCGTATCCGCCTTTCTCCGCTCCAGCGGCCACCGCCCCGAACATCGCGGCGCCGAGGGCCGGTGTCTGCTTCGAATCCGCAATCTTGATCTCGCGGTTCGTCACATCGGCGTAGATCTGCATAAGCAGCCGGTTCCTCTGCGGAAGCCCGCCGCATGCATACAGCTCCTGCACTTCCAGCCCGTTGTCGTGGAAGGCTTCCACGATTTTGCGGGTGCCGAAGGCCGTCGCCTCGAGCAGCGTCCGGTAAACTTCCTCGGGCTTGGTCAGAAGGGAGTAGCCGACGATCAGCCCGCTCAGCTCCGTATCGACAAGGACGGAACGGTTCCCGTTCCACCAATCGAGCGCGAGAAGTCCGGTTTCCCCGGCCGGTACGCGGAAGCCCGCTTCTCCAGCCATTCATGGACGCTGATGTTCTCCTTGGCGGCCGCCTCCAGCACATAAGCCGGAACCCCTGCTCCACAAACCAGGCAAAAATATCCCCAACTGCCGACTGGCCCGCCTCGTACCCATAGAAGCCCGGGATGATGCCGTCCTCGACCACTCCGCACATGCCCTCGACGCTCTTCTCCTCGGAAGCAAGCAGCATGTGGCAGATGGACGTGCCCATCGCCATGACGAGCTTGCCAGGGGTAACGACGCCTACGCCGGCCACGGCCGCGTGCGCATCGACGTTGCCGACCGCCACGGCCGTCCCCGCCTGCAGGCCAAGCGCCTCGGCCATTTCCTCCGTCAGCCCGCCTGCTCTGGAGCCGAGGGGGACAACCTCTCCGCGCAGCTTCGTCTCCGTCAGATCCTCCAGCCGCGGGTCGAGCGCCCGGAAGAAGTCGGGACTCGGATAGCCTTCCTGCTTGTGCCAGATGGACTTGTACCCGGCCGTGCAGGAGTTGCGCCGGATGCTCCCCGTCAGCTGGGAAACGACCCAATCGGTCGCTTCCACAAACCGGTCGGTCCGCTCGTAAATCTCGGGAGCCTCGTTAAGAACCTGCCAGACCTTCGCGATCATCCACTCCGAGGAAATTTTGCCTCCGTAGCGGGGAAGGAACGTTTCTCCTCTTTCCTCCGCGATCTCATTCAGCCGGTTCGCTTCTTCCTGGGCGGCGTGATGCTTCCACAGCTTCACCCAGCTGTGGGGGTTGTCCTTCAGCTCCGGGTGCCAGCAGAGCGGCTTGCCTTCGCCATCGACCGGCAGGATGGTACACGCCGTAAAATCGATCCCGATGCCGATAACGTCAGCCGGATTAACGCCGGACGCCCTCATCACCTCAGGCACGGAACGCTTCAGCACCTCCAGGTAATCCGAAGGATGCTGGAGCGCCCATTCATAGCCGAGGCGGATTCCCGACTCGGGCAGCTCCTCATCGATGACGCTGTGGGGATACGGGGTGACATGCTCGGCCACCTCAGTACCGTCCGCGAGGTTCACGAGAACGGCGCGGCCGGACTCGGTCCCATAGTCTAAGCCGATGGCATATTTGTGATTCACGTATAAGTCCTCCTTGTTGATCGGGTCTTTTCAAAGTAATGGTTTATTTCATAGTAATGGTTTAAAGCCTTCGTCAAGAAAGCGGTTACCTGCTCTGCCCATAATAAGCGTTCACTCCGTGCTTGCGGAGAAAATGCTTGTCGAGCAGCGTCTGGTCCATCGATTCCAGGTCCGGGTTCAAGCGGAAGGAACGGGCGGCGATTTTGGCCACTTCCTCCAGCACGACTGCATTGTGAACAGCATCATGGGGTGTCTTTCCCCAGTTGAAAGGGGCATGGTTGTGAACGAGGACGCCTGGAATCTGCATAGGGTCTAGGTGGGCGAACGTTTCGGCGATCACATTCCCCGTCTCTTTCTCGTAGGCTCCGTTGATTTCCTCCGCCGTCATGGGACGGGTGCAAGGAATGGTGCCGTAGAAATAGTCCGCATGCGTCGTTCCAAGAGCCGGAATGCCCCTGCCCGCCTGAGCCCAGCTCGTCGCCCAGGAAGAATGGGTATGGACGATTCCTCCAATATGCGGGAATGCCCGGTACAGCACCAGGTGGGTAGGCGTATCGGAGGAAGGCCGTAACGAGCCCTCCACTATGCGGCCCTCCAGATCAAGCACGACCAGATCTTCCTTCTTCAGCTTGTCATAGGCTACGCCGCTCGGCTTGATCACGACAAGTCCGCGCTCGCGGTCGATTCCGCTTACATTTCCCCATGTAAACGTAACCAGTCCATATTTCGGGAGGTCCAGGTTGGCCTCCAGCACTTCCTGCTTCAACTGTTCCAAAGACATCGTACAAGCTCCTCTCTGGCATGGCTTCGGTATGCTAGGTTCGTCTACCGCCATTATACACTTGTACGTACAAGTAGGCCATTGTTTTTTCTTCCTCAGGGGATGCGGCGCGTCGACTCCCGGATGATGAGCTCCGGCGGGTAAAGCCGCATCCCGGCGTTTCCGGCGGTGTCTCCATCCGGGAGGCCGTTCTCGATCATGGCCATCAGCATGGCGGCCGCCTCCTCTCCCAGCCGGTACTTCGGATGAGCGAGAGTCGTCAGCTTCACCTCGGTCGCCGTGGCGAGAGGGAATCGTCGAAGCCGACGATCGACAGATCCTCGGGAACGCGGAGGCCGGTTTGCCGGACGGCCTCCAGGAGGTGAACGGCCAGCTCGTCGTTGTAGCAGACGAAGGCAGTCGGCCTGCTCTCTTCTTCCCGGCGCAGCAGGGCCAGGGCCAGCTCGAACGGCTTGCCGTTCTTCTCCTCGGTCGAGTAGGCGGCCACCAGGTCGGGCTGCAGGGGAAGGCCGTTCTCCCGATGCCCGCGGACGAAGCCCTTCAGCCGGTTCACCCCTGCAGATCGTCCGTCTTGAAGAAGCCGGCGATGCGCGTGTGGCCGAGCCCGATCAGATGCGACGCGGCGGCAAATCCTCCGCCCTCGTCGTCGGACTTCAGGCACGGACAGGTCATTTCCGGATACCGCTCATTGATCATGAGATAGGGAATGTTGCGGTAATCCAGCGACAGGTAGCGATCGAGGTTAGGGTTGCCCTCGGCGCTTTTCGTCGGCTCGATGATCAGCCCGCTGAGCGGTTCCCTCATCATCTCGTCGAGGCGTTCTCTTTCCCGCGCTTTGTCGTTGTCCGTGCTCGCGAGCAGGAGACGGTAGCCCCGCCTCCTTAGGGAGGCTTCCGCTCCCCGCACGATATGAGGGAAGATATAGTCCGAAATATAAGTGGTCAGAATCCCGACCGTAAAAGCTCCGCGTCCGCCGGTTGCCGCCGGCTCGGAGACGAACGTTCCTCTCCCCTGCTTGCGGTACAGCTTCCCCTCCTGCTCGAGCTCCCCGAGCGCCTGCCGGACGGTTTGCCGGCTCATGCCGAACATGGCCGAAATCTCGTTTTCCGACGGCATCCGCTCGTGGGGCTTCATCCGGCCGGCGGCCAGCCAGGACAGAATTTCGCCCTTCAGCTGCAAATATTTAGGTAGCGGTTTGTCGTTCATTCGGGCGCCTCCCGTCCGTTCCTGTCGATCCGATTGTAGAGGTAGTATACCATCCCGTCCGGTTGTCTGTACAACTTAATCCACAGCGGACCCACCGCAAATACCCCCGTCCCGCTAACGCGGGAACGGGGGCTACTCGGACAACCGGACGACGTCTGCCGGCGGGAGCCGGGATCAGCCGGGCACATGCCAGCCCCAGCGGGCCAGGACCCGTTCCATTTCCCCGGAACGATGGGCTTGCTGATGAAGTCCTTCATGCCCGCCGCCAGACACGCTTCTTTGTCTTCCTCACGGGCAAAGGCCGTCACCCCGACGATTACCGGGAAAGGTCCTCCACCTTTTCTTACCTGCTCCCCTATGGCCTCCGCTGCCTGAAGACCGGTCATCCGGGGCATTTGAACATCCATCAAGATCAGGTCGTAGCGCTTCCGCAGGACCGCCTCGAGCGCCTCCTGCCCGTCTCCGACCGCATCCGCCGGATACCCCATCCTTTCGAGCATGCGGAGGAGCAGCTGCCGGTTGACCGGGTGGTCTTCGGCAATAAGAATGGCCAGCTCCTTATCGCTGGAGATGGCGTCGTTCCCCATGCCCGTGACAGCCTCATTCGGGTTACCCGCAGCAGAATCATCCGGAGGAGAGCCGGCCGGTATCGAGAACCGGAAGGTCGAGCCCACGTGCTCAGTGCTTTCCACGGAGATCGTGCCTCCCATGAGCTCCACGAGCCTTTTGCAGATGGCGAGGCCAAGCCCCGTTCCCCCGTATTTCCGGTTGATGGCCGGATGAAGCTGGGAGAAGGTTTGGAAGAGATGGTCAAGCTTGTCCTCCGGAATGCCGATTCCGGTATCCTTGACGGTGAATTCCAGCAGAACGGAGCCCTTCTCCTCGGGCTCCCGGCACTCCACCGTAACCAGAATCTCTCCCTTTTCGGTAAATTTGAGCGAATTGCCGACCAGGTTGACTAACACTTGACGGAGGCGCATTCCATCCGTGAGGATTTCCCCGGCAGGGACGGATCGAGAGCATAAGCCAGAGTCAGCCCTTTATCCTTGGCCTTCTGAGCGAAAAGCTCCACCACGCTTGTCAGCATCTGCCCCACTTTGACAGACTCCTGGGTGATGGACAGCTTCCCCGACTCGATTTTGCTCAAGTCGAGAATATCGTTGAGAATGGTAAGCAGGGCATTGCTGCTGTCCTGAATAATTCCCGCAAACTCTCTCTGCTGGTCATCCAGATCCGTATCCAAAAGAAGGCTGGTCATCCCCATAATCCCGTTCATGGGCGTTCGGAGCTCATGGCTCATGATGGCCAAAAATTCGGACTTGGCATGGTCGGCGCGCTCCGCCGATTCCTTCGCCTTGATGATCTCCCGCTCGGAGGTGATGTCGTTGAACACTACGACGGCGCCTTTGATTTCCCCTTTGTCATACAAAGGAGTCACCCGGTATTCGACAAGGAAGCTGGATCCGTCCTTGCGCCAGAAGATTTCTTCCTGGACCGAACGGGGAAATCCATCCTGCATGGTACGGAAGACGGGGGATTCCTCCGGAGGGTAGCTGGTTCCATCGGCCCTCGAATGCTGAATGGTCCCGCGGCTGCTCTGTCCGATGAATTCCCCGGAGTATACCCGAGCATTTCCGCCCCTGCCGGGTTAATGAACATGCCGGTGCCGTTCCGGTCGATCCCATAGATCCCCTCCGATACCGAATCCAGGATAAGGGAATGCTCATAGCTCAGCTTCTCGATCTGCTCCACATAGCGCCTGCGTTCGGTGATGTCCACGGCTATTCCGTATACCCCGACCACCTGCTCGTCGACGACAATCGGCACATTCGTTACACTGATGACACGGCTTTCGCCTGTCGGGCGGATGAGGCTGCATTCATAATTTTGCGGCTCCCCCGGGCCGCTTTCTCAAAGTAATACCTGACCTTCTCCAGATCCTTCTCCGCCACAAGGTTCTCGTAAGACATCCCGAGAAGCTCTTCACGGGTGTATCCGCTCAGCTCTTCCAAATGAGAATTCACCGACAGGTACCGGCCGTCCAGGTCGAAGGAATAGACGCTCGAAGGATTGTATTCGAATAACGATTTGTATCGCTGTTCGCTCTCCTGCAGCAGCTTCTCGGCTTCCTTGCGGCTCGTAATGTCACGCGAAATGGCAATGATTTCCTTGATGCGTCCTGTCTTCTCGTCATAGCGGTAGCGTCCTGTGCTTTCGAACCAAATATAATGCCCGTCCTTGCGGCGGATCCGGTAGGTTACCGTATACCTCCCCGGGCATTGAGGCTCGCCTGGAGGTAGTCATTCACCTTGTCCACATCGTCCGGATGAAAATAGTCGTAAGCCCGGGTCCCGAGCAGTTCCTCCGGCTCGTAGCCGAGAAGGAACGGCACGCCGGAGAGGCATACCGGTAAGTCGCCAGCTCGTCCGCGGAATGGCGGGAGATGAAGTCCAAGGAATTCTCGGAGATGAGCCGGTACTGCTTCTCGCTCTCCCGCAGCCTCTCCTCCATCAGCTTGCGCTCCGTAATATCCTGCGCGGTCCCTACCATCTTCACCGCCCGGCCTTCTTCGTCGATGTGAACCCGGGCCTGGGCGTGAATGATTCGCATGCCCCCGTCCTCCGGAAAAATGCGGTGCTCGGAATTATAGGGCTTGTTTCCCTGAATTGCCTCCTTCAGCTCCTGCTTCACTCTCTCTACATCCTCCGGATGGATGGCCTTCAGGAACATGTCCAGCCGGACATCCGGTCTTTCGGGCGGCATGCCGAAGATTCGGAAAAGCTCGTCCGTACACACCATCCGGTCATCCTCAAGGCTCAAGGTCCAGGAACCGATCTGGGCCACCCGCTGGGCTTCCGCCAGGTTCTCCTCGTATGCACCGGCTCCTCTTTCCACAGCCTGAAAAAGAATGCAGGGGACTCCTCCGGCCCTTCGATCAAAGTCAGATGCAAGGTAACCCTAACGGCTCTTCCTTCCCTGTGAACGAATAGTCTTTGGGTTTCCAGGCTTTCCCCGGGTTTAAGCGATTTATAAGCATGGCCCTGATCCTCCCCCGCCGGCTGAACGGGAGCGCTCAAGCTCTGAAACGTGGTATTTATCAACTCTTGTTCGGTATAACCCAGCATGCGGCAAAAGGAGGGGCTAATCCTCAGCCATTTCCCGCTCTCTGATGAGTAAACGGCGATTCCGATGGGCGAACGGGCAAATAGATGATCATAAATTACCGGGTCCCAATCCGACCGACCTTTCACAAGCCACTCCTCCTTGCAGTTTTACGACTGTCTTACAATTATTAACCTAATCTGACGTTCTTGATCACCCGGAACAAGGATATTGGGCAAAACCTTATTTAGGAAGCGTCCCCTAAGACGGACAGCCTGAAATTCGCCATAGCCAAAAAGCCGCCTTCGTCCGAAAAGCGGACGAAAACGGCCTCACGAAGCGGACAGCCGGTGCCCCATCCGCAACCGCAGGTGCGGGAGGGACGATTTAACTTGGCTTACCCTGTTATTCCCATTCACTCAACCCGCGTTCTTGCCCGCCTGCGAAGCTGCCGGATTGGGAGCAGCAGGCGGAAGCTACTTCACAAAGGTTAGCTTGATTCCCTGGGCGTGGTTGCCGAAGCCCTGTCCGAAAAGGTTGAGCCCCTGCGGTTACCCGCGTCGCTCTCCACTTCAAACCGGATCAAGATCGGCTTATGATAATGAAGCCCAAGAGAGGACAGAACGGGCCCATCCGCCTCTTCCCCGTTAATCCGAACCGTATCCGGGCCGATGTCCCATTCATACAGATTTCCATACTGGGTGCCGTACAGCCACCAGGACGGGGTGAGCTTGCCCTTTTCTTCGCCGTAATCCCCCGAAGGCGTCACGGTGCCGATCCGGCAGCCATTCACGTAAAGGGTGATGTCGGAGGGCCAATCCTCGTGAAAGCCCATCGCTTCCGAGCACATCTCCGCGCTGACCCTCAGCCCTTTCAACTCCACTTCCGGAGGAACGGGATTAGGGAAACGGTATTCCACATAGCCCGACTCGCTGAACCAGAGCAGCTCCGCTTCGGAACGCTCCGGAAGGAAGAAGGAGCGGGGATCGTCGGGACAGCCGAGCAGGCCTTCCTTTCCTGCCAGACCGCACGGCGGAAGAACGGAGCAATCCGTATACAGCCCTACCGGCATGGAGATCTCTTCCCGTTCATGCAGCGCTTCTCCCGGAGAACGAGGCAGCTCAAGCAGCAGGCTGTCGTAGGTGCGGGTGCACCGCTTCTCCCGGTTGGAGCCGGGAGTGGTGGTCACCAGTCCTGCCTGCTCCAGGATTTGAACATTGATGGAAACGGTAGGCTGGGCGGCCCCGAGCGCCGCCATCAGCTCGGTCACGCTCATGGTCTGATCGCCAAGCGTCTCCAGAATGCGCAGCCGGAGATCACCCGACAGGGCTTTGGCCGTTTCCTGCAAACGGGCCGGCGGAATTCGTTTCACTCGATCCGAGAGTTGACTCATGGAGGCCTTCCTTTCTTCCATTTCAGATATTTTTAGTTTACAGGCCTTCACCAACATTGTAAAATTACAATATACATTACATAAACACAATTATAAAATGGGAGCGTGTTCCGACATGTCCAAGGCAAGTCTTCCCCGGCCCGAATATCCGCGGCCGCAGCTTCAACGTGAGAACGACACCTGGCTTAATCTGAACGGAGAATGGGAATTCGAATTCGACGACGCCCGGCTCGGCGACCGGGAGCAGTGGTACCGGGAGCATGCTTTTTCCCGCCGCATTCAAGTTCCCTACTGCTTTCAGAGCAAGCTGAGCGGAATAGAGGATACGGGCTTTCATGAGCAGGTCTGGTACCGCAGGCAGGTCACCCTGCCGGAAGGGATGGCCGGCAAGCGGCTCATTCTCCGTTTTGGCGCGGTGGATTACCAAGCTTGGGTATGGGTGAACGGCCAATTGGCCGCCTTTCATGAAGGAGGACATACGCCTTTTGCCGCGGAGATCACCGATCTGATCCGCAAAGGGACGAACGAGATCGTCGTGAAAGCCCGGGATTTCGACGAGGACGTTACCCTGCCTAGAGGAAAGCAGTACTGGAAGGAGAAATCCGAATCGATCTGGTATACGCGCACGACCGGCATCTGGCAGACCGTCTGGCTGGAAGCGGTTCCCGAGGTTTACCTGCAGAAGATTAAATACACTCCGGATATCGACACGAACGAAATCCGGATCCGGGCTATGGTCGACGGTAACTTGAACGGCCGCGAGGTTGTGCTTAAGACGAGCGTCACCTTCCAAGGAGAACCGGTGGCCGAGCACTCCGCCCGCCTCCTGCGTCCCGAAACCTCCTTCCGGATCGGCCTGCATGATTTCAACGACCACAGCATGGGCCGGTGGTGGTCGCCGCGCAATCCCCGCCTCTATGATGTCCGCTACCGGCTTCTCGTAGACGGAGTGGAAACGGACCTGGCGGAAAGCTATTTCGGCATGCGCAAAATCTCGATAGAGGACGGCAAAATCTGCCTGAACAATTATCCGTACAAGATGAAGCTCGTCCTGGATCAGGGTTATTTTCCGGAAGGCCTGCTTACGCCCCCTTCCGATGAAGCCATCCGGCAGGATGTCGAGCTCACCAAAGCGATGGGCTTCAACGGAGCCCGCAAGCATCAGAAGATCGAGGACCCCCGCTACCTCTATTGGTGCGACAAGCTCGGTCTGCTCGTCTGGGGAGAAATGGCCAACTCGCAAGCCTATTCGGAGGAATATGTAAACCGGATGACCCGGGAATGGCAGGAGGCCATCGAACGGGATTACAATCATCCCTGCATCGTCGCCTGGGTTCCGCTGAACGAAAGCTGGGGCGTGAACCAGATTCTCGTCAACCGGAAGCAGCAGCAGCATGCCTTAACCATGTACCATTTGACCAAGTCGCTCGACGATACGCGTCTTGTCATCTCGAACGACGGCTGGGAGCATGTGAAGTCGGACATCTGCACCATCCATGACTACGAAAGCCGCCGGGAGGTGCTCACCGAGCGTTACAGCACAGCCGAGAAGGCGGTCACCGGCAAGCCGGCAAGCCGATGGATTCATGTGCCCGGCTTCGCCTACGGAGGCGAGCCCATCCACATTTCCGAATACGGAGGCATCTCCTTCAAGAAAAGCGACTGGGAAGGCTGGGGCTATTCCGCCGCCAAGGACGATAAGGATTTCATCGAGCGGTACATGGCCGTCACCCAGCCTCTGCTGCAGTCCCCGATCGTGCAGGGCTTCTGCTACACCCAGCTGACGGACGTCGAGCAGGAAATCAACGGGCTGTTGACCTACGACCGCAAGCCGAAGGTGCCGCTTGAGATCATCCGGCAGATCAACGAAGGCAAGCAGCCGGAAGGGTATTGATCGGGCAGGGTATGAAACAAGAAGGAAGAAGGCCGGGGCATTCAAGCCCTGGCCTTCTTCTTGTTGGATGCCGCCTGCGGGGAGGCGGGAGGCCCTTCCTTTAGGCTAATGGATGATCTTCCTTAAATTCAATCAGGTCCCACAGGGTACCGTACAAATCCTTGAAGACGGCGACGGTCCCATAGGGCTGCTCCTGGGGCTCCCGGACAAATTCGATTCCTTTGGCCGCCATGGCCCGGTAATCTCTCCAGAAATCGTCGGTCCGCAGGAACAGGAACACGCGGCCGCCCGCCTGGTTGCCAATGAACGGCTCCTGCTCCGGCTTGGAGGCTTTGGCGAGCAGGAGGTTTGTTCCGCCAGCCGGGCCCGGAGGAGCCACCACCACCCACCGTTTGTCCTGCTCCGGCTGGTAACTGTCCTCGACCAGGCGAAAATTAAGCTTTTGCGTGTAAAAGCGATGGCCTCGTCGTAATCTTTAACGACCAAGGCGACATGGACAATGGATTGGTTCATACTCTCCCCGCTTTCTGTTTATTCCAATACAAGGGTTTCCTTCTCCCGGTTCCGGTAAGCGTGGCCCCCCCGATAAAGGCCCACCTTTCGCTATCTGCCCGCTTCTCCAGCAGGAGGCTGCCGCTGCCGTCGCGGATTAGAGCCGTCACTCCGATACTCGGCGGCTTATTGGGCGCCGGGGCCGCCGGATTGCGGTAATAAAATTGAGCTTCCACTCTATCTCTCCCTTTCTCTTCTTAGGCTTCTATATTGTACTCTTTCTCCCATTCGTAAAGGAACAGCCAACCTTCTTTTATTCCGGCGGGGACCAAAAGACGGTATGATGAAGAGGAACTTAGAAGCCATTCGAAACGGAGGATTTGCCGATGATCGACGATACAACCGCCGTCCTTGCCTTCCTGCGCGAAGCGGGACGTCTGAAGGATACCGAACGC
This sequence comes from Paenibacillus sp. CC-CFT747, assembly GCA_030323305.1. Classification (GTDB taxonomy): domain Bacteria; phylum Bacillota; class Bacilli; order Paenibacillales; family NBRC-103111; genus Paenibacillus_AO; species Paenibacillus_AO aurantius. The sequence goes on from CP106741.1 coordinate 204,959, forward strand.
ACCGCCTGGACCCCGGGCGGAAGAAGGGAAAGCACGGCCGAGCATTCCTGGAGGCTTGCTCTGCTCGCCATGGCGCTTCAAGAGCAGGCACCGGAGCTCGACGGAGCCAAGATCCTGAAAATGTGTCTCGTGCACGACTTGGGAGAAGCTTACGAAGGAGACATCTCCGCCAAAGCCAATCCGGACCCGGACGCCAAAGAAGAGGCGGAGGAGCGCGCCATGGCGCGGCTTCTCTCGCCTCTTCCGGATGGAGTCCGCCGGGAGCTGTACTCTCTGTGGCGGGAATATAATGAAGGGGTAACGGCCGAAGCCAGGTGGGTAAAGGCGCTGGACAAAATGGAAACCATCGTCACCCATAACCAGGGCCGCAATCCGCGGGATTTCGATTACCGCTTTAATCTCGCGTACGGCCGGGAGCACGCATCCGCTCATCCCGTTCTGGCCCGGCTGCGCGAAGCGGTGGATGAGGAAACGCGGGAACGGCTGCAGCGGCAGGAGGATTCCCGCAGCCGTTAGTTCACCGCGGCCTCCTCAGCTGGAAGTTGGTTCTCTTCGAGGAACCGTTCGGCGTCGATCGCGGCCATGCAGCCGGTTCCGGCGGCGCTGATGGCCTGGCGGTAGCGGTTGTCCTGCACGTCTCCACAGGCGAAAACTCCCGGTACGGCCGTCTCCGTCGTTCCGGGAGTGACGAGCAGATAGCCGTGTTCATCCGCCGCCAGCTGGCCGTCGAGGAACTTCGTGTTAGGGGTGTGCCCGATCGCTACGAACACGCCGTCGGTCTCGATGACTTCCTCGGCACCGGTTTCGTTGTTCCGGACCTTGAGTCCGGTCACGCCCCGTTCGCCGGCCAGCACCTCAAGCGGAGTCCGGTTCAGGCTCCACGAAATTTTCCCGTTGGCCCTGGCGCGGTCCTGCATGATCTTCGAGGCGCGAAGCTCGGTGCGCCGGTTCACGAGCACTACCTCGGAAGCGAAGCGCGTCAGGAAGTTCGCTTCCTCCATCGCCGAGTCTCCACCGCCGATGACGATGATTTTTTTGCCCCGAAAGAAGAAGCCGTCGCATGTGGCGCAAGTGCTTACTCCACGGCCCACGTTCTCCCGCTCGCCGGGGATGCCCAAATACTTGGCGGACGCCCCGGTGGAGATAATGAGCGTCTCCGCCTCCAGCTCGCCCATCCCTTCCACCGTTAGGCGGAACGGCCGCTTCGACAGGTCTACGCGGTTTACCCAGCCCGTCTTGAATTCCGCACCGAACCGCTCGGCCTGCTTGCGCATGTTATCCATAAGCTCCGGTCCCAGGATGCCCTGCGGGAAGCCGGGGAAGTTCTCGACTTCTGTCGTCGTGGTCAGCTGTCCGCCCGGCTCCGGTCCCTCGATGACGAGTGGCGAAAGGTTGGCGCGCGCCATGTAAATGGCGGCGGTAAGACCGGCAGGGCCGGTTCCGATAATAATGGATTTGTACATCCTTCATTCCTCCTTGAATGCTTACCGATTTCTCGTTGATAAGGAAAGTATACTCCCTCCCCTACCGCTTACATGAAGGTTTGATGAAGAACCCGTGCCTAGTCGCCAGCCTTCTCCGCCTCTTCCCCTTTCGAATCCTCTTTTGAAACCGGACCCGGAAGCGATTGAATGAACCGGACCGGCCCCTCGCGGAAAATATCCTCCGGCGAATGCCCGCTGTCCCGCAGGTGCAAATACAGCTCCGGCGCCAGCACCCCAAGCACCATATGGGCCGCAAGCACAGGATCGAGCGGAGCAAGCTCGCCGCTTTCGATTCCTTTCATCAGCAGGCCCCGGATCGTTTCATGCAGAAACATATAGGGCGGGGACTGGTAGAAAGATTTACGCCCCATCTCGACGTGAGATTTCTTGATTTCTTCTATGAACGGCCCCTGCTTCTCTAGAAAAGGAATGGCACAGAGGATAACATTCTCCAGCCGGTCACGAATCGGCTCCTCCTCGGATTCCGCCAAATACGCCTTGATGTCGACGGTGAAGCAGGAGAAATTCTCTTTGATGAGCTCGAAGCACAGGTCGCCCTTGTTCGCGTATCTCCGGTAGAGAGAGGCTTGACCGATCCCGGCCGACTGGGCGATTTGATGCATGCTGACCTGATCCACCCCATGCTCCCGAAAAAGGCATTTGGCGTTCTCGATAATGTTTTCGGAGATTTCTCTCGTATTTTTGCGTTTGCCGTTGTCGTGCATGGCTGATTCCCCGCTTTGCGCAAAAGATTTTACGAAAATTTACAAGTTCGGTTATTGACAAAGGGACAATTGTCCCTTACCTTAGAGCAAAAGGACAATTGTCCTTAAGAGAGACGATTCGGCCTGCCGGCCGCAGGTTTGTCTTTATTCTATCCGCTTGCGTCCTTGCGCGTCAACGATAGCGGTCCCGGCAGAGCCGACGCCCCAGGAGGAGGAAGAACCGTATGTCAGCAACACCCCAAGGAGCCGTTTCGGAAGAAGCTTTTTCCATCAAAACGATCATCGCTCCGCTCGTATCGATCATCGTCGGCATGTTCATGGTTATTCTGGACGGAACCGCCATGAACGTCGCCCTGCCCGGCTTGGTCAAGGACCTGAACAGTCCGCTGTCCACCTTAAGCTGGAGTGTTACCGGGTATGCCCTCGCCCAGGCCGCCGTCATCCCGCTCGCCGGTTGGCTGTCCGAGCGTTTCGGCGCCAAGCAGGTTTTTCTGTTCTCGATCATTATGTTCACCATCGGCTCGGGCCTTTGCGCTTTGGCCGGAACGGCCGAGCAGCTCATCGCCTTCCGCGTCCTTCAAGGACTCGGCGGCGGAATGGTTGCTCCGATCGCCATGGCTTTCACCTACCGGCTTAGCCCTCCGGGCAAGGTAGGCACGATCATGGGCATGATCGGCATCCCCATGCTGCTCGCCCCGGCGCTCGGGCCTATCGTAGCCGGCTGGCTCGTCGATTATGCCAGCTGGAAGTGGATCTTCCTGATCAATCTGCCGATCGGCGTAATCGGCGTTCTTCTCGGCCTGCGCACCCTGCCGAAGCTGGACCGCTCGCGCGTACCCGGGCTGGATACCCTTGGCATGGTGCTCGCGCCGATCGCTTTTGCCTCACTCGCCTACGGGGTAAGCGAAGGGGGCGTCAGCTGGACGTCCACGAAGACCTTGACCGGTCTTGCGGTAGGCGGAATCGCCCTGATCCTTTTCATTATCGTGGAACTCCGCCGCGAGCAGCCGCTGCTTGAGCTGCGTGTCTTCCGCTCCCCGGACTTCACCCGCGGCATCGTTGTGCAGTGGATTTCGCAGATTGCGCTCTTCGGCTCATTCTTCCTCGTGCCCATGTTCCTTCAGCAGGCGAAGGGCTACTCCGCCTTTGACTCGGGACTGATCATGCTGCCGCAGGCGCTGGCTTCGGGGATCTTCATGCCGCTTGGCGGACGCCTGTTCGATAAGGTCGGGGCGCGCCCGCTCGTCATGACCGGCATGGGACTCGTCACCGTCGCCGCCTTCCTGCTTTCCGGGATCAACGCCGATTCCAGCACCGTAGCCATCATGATCCCGCTGGCGATGATCGGCGCGGGCATGGGCTTCTCGATGATGCCGCTCAATACCCACATCATCCAGTCGGCTCCTCTGCATCTCGTCAACCGGGTAACCTCACTGACCGGCGCCGCCCAGCAGGTCATGACCTCCTTCGCCGTCGCCGGTCTGTCGACCATCCTGACGAGCCGGATGACCCACTACACGGAAGCGGGAACCGCGAATCCCCTCCAGGCCTTCAGCCAATCCTTCGGGGACACGTTCCTCTTCGTAGCGGGGATCGCCGTCATCGGCGCCGTCGTCGGATTGGTTCTGCGCCGGCCTAAGAAAGCCGAAGCCCCTCCGCCGAAATGCCGGATCCGGCCATGATGATGGGCCACTAAAGAGAAACTAAAAACGACGCAGCCCCGGTTCTTTAACCGAAGGCTGCGTCGTTTTTTATAGGACTCTCTCGACGGGGCTGGGGGCCGCCGCTTCCCGGCGGAACTCCATCAGATGCTTAACGAAAGCGTCATCCTTCGCCAGCCACGCTCCGTGATGGCGCTTCACGTACCGCTCCGCCTGGGCAAAGGATCCAAAAGCCTCTTCCCTTACGGCGCCGTTGATCTCCACCCTCCATTCCTTCTCCAAGGGGAACAAATACAGCAGCTCGCCCTCCCTGCTCTCATACACGCATCCGGACGGGGACTCCTTCAGGTTATAGATGTTCCGGAACGCATCCGGCCGGATCGGCTCCAGCGGAAACGTGCCGGCAACAAATTGCCGGTACGCCTCTTCCGTCATGGCACAGCCGGCCGCTTTGGCATGCCCTCCGCCCCCGTAGCGTCCCGCAATCTCGGACACGTCCACCTCATCATGAATGGTGCGCAGGCTCATGCGGCGTCCACCCATGTTGAGAATGGCTATGTAGTCGAGATGAGGGTACTCTTTCCCAAGCTCATTGCCGAGCTCCGAATGATAATTCTCCGCGTGGACGACCCCGGCATACTCCCCATTCAGGAACAGTTGAACGGTCTCTCTTCTCTTCCGGCGGACATAGCGTTCAATCTTTTCATCTTCCATATCCAGAATCTTCTCTTCAAACTCGTCAAACGTAAACCCGCTGCCGGAACCGAGACGTTCCACCATTTTCTCTTCGAACTCGTCAATCGAGATCATGTAGAAGAGGTCGTTCAGCCGCTTCGCCTCCAGCTTGCCCAGCCGGTCCCACTCCCAGGTGTCGTACAGCCTTACCAGTTCGACGAATTCATCCAGAGCCTGGGTCGGAGCGAGGAGTCCGTTTCGCACCAGATAGTCGTAGAACAAAGAGGTGGCGGAGGCAAGCCTCCCGTCCTCTTCCTCCACCTTCACGGAGGCCCATTCGTAGCGGTTAAGGGAAAGCGCGGATTTGTGATGGTCGATCAGCCTCACGCGTCCTCCTTCTCTTACCAGCTCCTCGATCCCTTGCTCATTCTTCTCGTGAACGGACAAGTCGGTAATAAACAGAAACGCGTCCTTGAAGCCTTTATTCCCGGCCCGCTCCAGATAACGTTCCACCTGGGCATTCAAGCCGGAAACGGATAAATAACGGATCTCCACCCCCGTTCCAAACGCGCATTTGGCGACGATTCCGCAGCCTACCCCATCCAAATCGTTATGAGAGTACAAGTGATATTTCAATAGAGCCGCCCCCTTCGGTACAGTCGTTCAACTCTACTACTTTCCCTTGGATGATGGAAACTTATTCGCGTATTCCCAACATTAAGCACCTCCCTCAACTAAATAGAAAAAGGAAGCGTTACCGCCGGCCGCAGGCTCGGCATGTAACGCTTCCTTTTCTTATGCTCTTACTTGCTTACCTTCCTTATTACGGCTCATATACGTTGAATTCGTGGATACTCCACCAAGGCGAAGCCGTCGCCGTAAGGACCACCTTAATATACTGTGCGGTCTGGACCGGGAAGGTGACGGTCGTGATCGAGCCGGTGCCGGTGCCGGTCGCGACAGCCGTTCCCCACGTCGTGCCGTTCGAGGAAACGTACACTTCGTAGCCTCTCGGATAGTCGTTCGTGCTGTTGGCGTCCAGCGTAATCTTGTTGAATGTCTTTGCGGAGCCCATATTCAGTTGATAGTACAGTCCCGCTATTTGGGTACGGCTTGTTGTCCAGCGCGTCGACAGGACGCCGTCCAGGGCATTGGCGGTTCCGGTCGTATTCGACGCCGTCGCCGTCCAACCGGTGCGGCTCAGGGCTGCGCCGCTGGTAGGCGTGGCGGACGCAGGGGAGGAGTCTGCACTTTCGTTGCTGCCTGCGAGCGCACTGACGACGTAATAGTACGGAGTTCCGTTCGCTAAGCCGGAGTCGGCGTAAGCCGCCGACGTGACGGTGGCGATCGTCGTATAAGGTCCACCGTTCGTCGTACTGCGCTTCACATTGTAGCTGGCCGCTCCGGTGACCCCCGTCCAGCTTAGGCTGACCGATGCATTGCCGGCGGCAGCCGAAAGGCCTGTCGGAGCCGGAAGCGGAGCCGTTACGGAAGCTTCAGCCGAATTCGGGCTGGAACCGTCATTGTTCGAAGCCGTGACGACATAATAGTAGGTCGTGCCGGCAGCAAGGGTATTGTCCGTATACGTGGTGGTCGTCACGTTCGACGCCAAAACCGAGTACGGCCCGCCGCTTGTGGTCGCACGTTTCACTTGATAGCTCGTTGCGCCCGACGATGCGGTCCAGCTAAGCTGTGCCGCTCCATTGCTCAGGCCGGCCGTTACGCCGGTCGGAGCTTGAGGCGCGCTGCTTAATTCGTCCGCTCCGATGTCGTAAGCTGTACCCGTAGTACGAAGCTGTCCATCCCTATCCGCCGGAACGTCGGTCGGCAGCGAATAACCGGTATCGATCGCCGCTTGGGCGGTTGACGGATTAAGATGGTAGTCGCCCGCGGCAGCATTCACGAGCCAGCCTGTGGTGGCGTTCGTAATGTTGTTGCTGGAGATGGCCGTTCCGCCGTCGCGAAGCTTAACCGCCTTATCCATCAGATTGTTGCGGATCTCGCCGCTGCTGCCCGCAAAACGGGATTCGATTCCGCCGACGCTGGCGCTTGGCGCAATGTCGAGCATCGTGTTGTTATAAACTTTGAATCCGTTCGCCTTGTTCATGTACACGGCCGTATCCTGCGTGCCCATGACCACGTTGTTGCGCATAATGCCGCCGCGGTGCTCATAGACGGTATCTCCGTTGCGGAAATATTGAACTGCCGTGCCGCCGCCGCCGAACGACATGGCGATGGAGCTGTTCTTGAATACGTTGTTCTCGACCACCGTATCCATCGAGTTGCCTTTGGCGAAGAAGCCATAGGCTGGGCTGCCATCCGCTTTTTTCGTATTCTCGATCGTGTTGCTGCGGATGATCCAGCCTTTGGAGGCGATCAGATCGATGCCTTCCACGCTGCCCCTCATGCCCGTTGTGGTGTAACCGATCAACGAGTTCTCGATGATGCCGTAATCGGCATAAGGAAGCTCCACATCGCCGGCGGACGTCGCCTTGAAACCACCTTCGCCATTATCCCATGTTTTTACATGATCGGCATGGAAATAATCCGACCCGCTGTTGACTTGAATCGAGTGGTAGTACGAATCGCGGATCGTCAGATTCCGGAAGGTCACATAATCCGAGTCATTTACTTTGAAGTTGATATCGAGTGTTGTGCTGTTGATGCCCGGTCCCACAATGGCCGTATCGTTGTAATTCGAGGTCGCGCCCTGAATCGTGATGTTGTTTTTGCCGTTGATGGTAATCGTGGACGTCTGGCTGTAGGTGCCGGCCGCCAGCGTAATGGTTCGGCCGTTGGCGGGAGCCCCGTCGATGGCCTGCTGCAGCTGCGCCAGGGAGCTGACCGTGACGCTGTCCGGAACCGGTGTGAAAGTAGCGGCGTTCACCACGTTCGACAGGGCGGAATAGCTGCCCGCATCGTCATAGGTTTTGACGGCAAAATAATAGGTCTGCCCCGTAGCCAGCTGGTTCACCTGGAACTTCATCGCAAGTCCCGGATCGCGCTGGCCCAGTTCATCCGGCGCTTGCGCGGCGGAGGCCCAGTTCGCTTCCGTAATCGGCGAGGTCGAATAACGAACGTCGTAACCGGCCGCTTTACCGGTGTTGCCATCGTTGCCCGGCGCCGTCCAGGTCAGCTGCACGCTGCGGATGTTCGGGCTTACGGCCTGCAGATCCGCAATGGCCGCCGGAGGCGTCGGATCTCCAGCCGGCGTCGTCACCGTGACTATGTTGGAAAGCGCGGAGGCGTTAACCGCTTCGTCGAAAGAACGCAGGGCAAAATAATACGTTGTCCCCGGCGTCAATCCGCTTACGTCAACCGACTGTGCCGTATTGGCGGCTTGCGGCTGCGGTTCATTCGTCAGTTGGACGGCGTCATTCCAATTGTTCTCCGTAATCGGTACCGTATGGTAACGAATATCGTAGGATTGCGCGGTCCCCGTTGTTCCGTCGTCACCCGGAGCGCTCCAGGACAAGCGGGTCGACTTCCAGGTCGTCAATCCGGCAGCCAGGTTGCTTACAGCCGCTGGAGGGGTGCTGTCCCCCGGATTTGCATACACCTCGATCTCGATCGGCGTATTCACCAGGTGGACGTCCTGGTTGACCCGGATGTGGCCGTTAGCCCAGTAGCGAACATAACGGGCGCTGATCGGGGTCGAGAGCACGATGTCTTTACCGGATCCGTCCACGGGCTCCAGGTAAGGGGCATCCGTACCCGCGCCTTGACCTGCCGTATTGTCGGCGTCGTTGTTGAACACCGTCGTTACACCGCTGGAGAAGGTCGGACTGTTCGACAGCTGCACGATGATGTCTCTGCCGGTCCGCGCCGTGCCCGAGCTTGCGCCCCAGTCGTTGCGGATGTTGATTTTGCTGACCGGATAAGCCTGCGTCAAATCGACTTGAACCCACTTCGGTCCGTCGGCGACGCTGATTAAAACATAGGAATCCGTCGCCCTATCGGTCAAGATGGAAAGCGGAACTCCGTTCGAAACCGTGCCGTTCGACGTCACCGTTTTGCCCGGAGCCACGTTGATGGACGTTTCCATCACGACCTGCAGCACGTTGGACAGCGCGGATTCGTTATTGGCATTGTCACGGGTTTTCATGGCAAAATAGTACGTCGTCCCTGCCGTCAGGCCAAGCACCGTAAATTGCTGCTTGGTTCCGGACGCTTGCGGTGCGGGTTCCCCTACGACAGGCGTGGCGGAGGCCCAGTTCGCATCGGTGATGGCCGACGTGGAATAACGAAGGTCGTACTCGCTTGCCGTCCGGTCGCTGCCGTCGTCGCCCGGTGCTGTCCAGCTCAGGTCAACCGTGCTGAGCGTCCGGGTTCCCGCCGTCAAATCCGTAATGGCGGCCGGAGCCAGCACGTCCGTTCCGTCCACGAGCAGAATAGGGCGGTTATAGGCATTCTCGGAGGTATTGAACGTCACCGTTCCCCCAATGGCTTGCGGATCGTGCAGCTTAAACGACACGGTTTTGTCGCTCATCTGGCTGTTGACGAAATCCGTGACATCAAAAGCATACCAGCCAGCCGCGCTGACCGGAATCGCACCTACCGTCACGCTGCCCGTTTCGCTCGGGAAAGTGGTAGTGGTCATGGTGGATTCCGTCCAGGCATCATCCTGGAGACCGGTTACCGTTAGCGACCAGGATTTGTTCGGTTTGTTCGGCGCGTACAGCATGAGGACCGCACGCTCCGCCGACGAACCGGAGTAAGCCGAGAAGTTAGCCTTGATATAGCCGTAATAGATGCTGTTTCCGTTGTTTTGAACGGTCAGCCCTGTGGAAGAACCATAAAAAGAGCCGTTATTCACAACATTAACGTCATCCGCCGGTGTATACTCCCCGGCCGAAGAAGCCAGCATCGCAATCGAAGGAACGTTCGACAGCGCCGACACGTTGCCTTGATCGTCGATCGTCTTCATGGCCGCATACACCGTGGCACCGGCCGTCGGGCCGTATACCTTAATCGATTGCTGCGTACCGGCCGCTTGCGGAAGGACCGACGTCTCGATCTTTTGCGCACTGGCCCAGTTCGCTTCCGTTATCGCAGCGTTGGAATAACGAATGTCGTAAGCGTAAGCCGTCCCCGTGCTGCCGTCATCGCCCGGGGCATTCCAGGTAAGCTGTAAGGAACGTGAGGTCACGCTGCTTGCCGCCAAATTGGATACGGCCGCCGGCGCAATCGTTTCGTTAGGGACAAACTCGTCGGCTCCGACATCCGGCGCTCCGCCGTAAGTCCTCGCCTCGCCGTCCCGGTCGGTCGGCACTTCCGGAAGGGTAATGCCCGCGTCACGGGCCGCAGCGCCGTAGAACGGATGGAGATGGTAATCGCCGTTCGCCGGATCCACCAGCCAGGTTGGGGCGGCATTCGTAATGTTGTTGCTTTGGACAGCGGTTCCGCCATCGCGCAGCTTCACACTCCCGCTCAGCAAGTTGTTGCGGACCTCTCCGCTTGTCTGCGAATAACGCGGTTCGATCGCGCCTACGCCGGAGCCTATATTCAGAATCGTGTTGTTGTAAATTTTGTAGCCGGTTGCCTTGTTCAAATAAATGCCGGCATCCTGCATGCCGTAGATGACATTGTTGCGCATGATGCCGCCGCGGTGCTCGTAGGTTTGGTCCTGGTTGCGGAAGAAGGCAGCACCCGAACCGCCGCCGCCGAACGACAGGGCGATAAAGCTGTTTTTAATGACGTTGTTCTCCATAATCGTGTCGATTGAGTTGGCCTTGGCAAAAATCCCATAAGCGGTGCCGCCGTCGGCTCTCTTGGCGTTCTCCACGGTGTTGCCGCGGATGACCCAGCCCCGGGAGGCAATCAGGTCGATTCCTTCCACGACACCCCGTTTACCGCTAACGGTATAGCCGATCAGGGAATTCTCAATTAGTCCGAAGTCGTTGTAGCCGTTGCCGGAGTTCAAGTTGAAAGTCGTCTTGAAGCCCCTTCCCCGTTATCCCACGTTTTCACATGGTCAGCGTGGAAATAATTGGATCCTTCGTTGATCTGAATGGCATGGTAATACGAGTCCTGAATCGTCATATTCTTGATCGTGACGTAGTCGGAATTGTTAACCTTGAAGTTGATGTCCATCGAGCTGACGTCGATGCCCAGCCCTTTGACCACCGTGTCATTGAAGTTGGCCGTCGCGCCCTGAATCGTGATGTTGTTCTTGCCGGTGATGTTGATCGGGGTAGATTGGGTATAAGTTCCGGCCGCCAAGGTGATGACACGTCCGTTGGCAGGTGCGCTGTCAATGGCCGTCTGGAGGGCGCCGATCGAATTGACCGTAACGGAGTCCGGCGTCGGCGCAGCGATGGTTGCGCTCACCACGTTGGACAAATCCGACAAGTTGCCTACTTCGTCTAAAGTGCGGACGGCAAAGTAGTAGGTCGTGCCCGGCGACAATTCTTTGACCTTGAAATTGGCTGTTGATCCGACCGGAGGCTGAGGAAGCTCGTCGACCGCCTGCGCAGCCGAAGCCCAGTTTGCCGCTGTAATGGGGGAGGTCGAGTAACGGACGTCATAAAATGCGGCATTGCCGGTATTGCCGTCATTGCCCGGTGCCGTCCAGGTCAGCTTTGCCGACTTGAACATCGCCTGCGTCACCTGCAGATCGGCTATGGCCGCAGGCGCCTGGGTATCGGACGCCGGCGTCGTGACCGTCAGGACGCTCGACAGCGGCGATTCATTCACGATATCCTTCGTCTTCATCGCGATGTAATAAGTCGTGTTCGGCGTAAGCCCTTCGAGCGTAAACGTCTGGGTTGTTCCCGCCAACTGAGGAGCCGGCTCGCCTACGGCGCTTGTCGCGTTCGCCCAGTTCGCGGAAGTGATCGGCGAGGTCGAGTAGCGGATATCATAGGAAGTGGCTGTGCCGGTTGTGCCGTTGTCTCCGGGGGCCGTCCAGCTCAGCTGAACCGCTTTCCAACTCGTGTAGGCGCTGGAAAGATTCGTGACAGCCGCCGGCGGCGAGTAGTCTTGCGGATCCGCATAAACCTCCACTTCGACGGGCGTGTTCACGGTATTGGTTTGACCGTTAACCCTAACATGACCGTTGGCCCAGTATCGGACATAACGGGCATTCACGGTGTCGGTCAGGTTGATATCTTTCCCGCTGCCGTCTGCCAGCTCCATATACTCCGCGTCGGTTCCAGCCCCGAGACCCGAGCTGTTGTCGTTGTCATTGTTGAACACGGTCGTTACGCCGCTTGTGAACGTGGAGTCGTTCGATACTTGCACGACGATATCCTTGGCGTACCGGTAAGCGGAGCTATCCGAGCCCCAATCGTTGCGGAGATTGATCCGGGAGATATCATAAGCCTGGCCCAGATCGATCTGGGCCCACTTGGGGCCGTCCGCTACGCTGTAGAGGGCGTACTTATCGCGCGTTACGACGCCGTCCGTCAGCTCGGAGATCGGCCGGTTGGTCACACTGCCCGCATTCGTCGTGACCGATTTTCCGAGCGCCACATTCGCCACCGGCAAGGTGGAAGCGGTTGCAACATTCGAGAGATTGGAGACATTCCCGTTCGATCCGACCGTTTTCATGGCAAAATACACTGTTTTCCCGGACGGCAGACCCTTCACCGTGAACGATTGCGAACCCGAAGAAGCGGGGAGCGGCTCGCCAGTGATCCGTTTCACGACCGCTCCGTTATCCCAGTTGGCGCTGGTGATCGGCGTGGTCGAATACCGGATGTCGTAGCCGGTTATCGAGCTGCCCGGACTGTTCCAGGTAAGGACAGCGCTGTTTACGGTAGGACTGCCGGCCGATAAGCTGACCGAGCTTGGCAGTGAGGCATTGACCGTCGGAATTTCGGAGTAGACTTCCAGCTCGACCGGGGTGTTCACCGTCTGAATCGAGCCGTCGGAAGTACGGGTGTGGCCATTCGCCCACGAGCGGACATAACGGGCGCTAACCGGCGTGCTTAAGGTGATCGTTCGGCCGCTGCCGTCGACCGGTTCCAAATAAGTCGGATCAGAGCCCGCTCCCTGTCCCGCCGTATTGTCGGAATCATTGTTAAAAACAGTCGTCACGCCAGTGGAGAAGGCAGGATCGTTGGAGAGCTGGACAATGATATCCCGGCCGGTTCTCGTCGCCTGCGGGTTATAATCATTCAGCACATTAATGCGGGTAATGGCATGAGATTCCCCTAAGTCGTACTGTACCCACTTAGGTCCTGTGGAGGCATTGATCAGGGCGTAGCTGCTCGACTGGCGGTCGCCGTCGACCAACCGGTCAAGCGATACGGCGTTGTTCACGATGCCGTTGGTGGTTACCTTCGCATGGCCCAGAGCTACGTTGGTCTCAGCGGCCGCGAAAGCCACTGGAGCAGCCGTAAACAGAAGCTGTGTGGAAAGCACGGTGGTCATGAGCATCGTTATTCCCGACTTTTTTACAAGAGGCAAAACCAATATTGACACTTCCTCTCCTAATTAGGTGCCGGCGTTGCATCTGCTTGCCACTTGTGTCATCCTCAATTCCTGAACTCGATCCTCCCTTCCACTGGCGTCTATCAAATATGAAGCGCTTTCACATGCGCTGTCTGATCTGCCGGGCCCTTTCGCTTCCCTCTCAGATTGACATAGACCGCGCTCGTTCGCCATTAGATTGAATTATCTTCTTCTTAGTCATTTCTATCCTCAGTCGTTTTTAGTGGATTAATAGATATAAGGCATCGAATGGACAAGGGACGGAAGTAGGGCTGGCGGCTCTCCCGATGGAAACTTATTCCCCGGCTTCCAACATTTTTGCCTACCATAGAGAACGTTTTCTTGGTAACTTTACCTCAAGCGGGTGGCGCTTCCATGCCGTCCTCTTATCTATACAAAAGGAGTGAAGAACCATCAAGAAACAAATTGCCCTGCTGCTCGCTGTCGTCATGCTCTTTGCCTTCAGCCCGTCCGTCTTCGCCGCCACCAAATACGAAACCAAGATCGAACGCGGCGTTAACTTTCGTTCCCAGCCGAATCTGTCCTCCAAGGTATACCGTTCTCTTAAAGTCAATGAATATGTGCACGTCATTCACCTGGAGAAGCCAGGCTGGATCAAAATTCAAACAAAAGAGGGGCGCACCGGCTATATGTCGTCTCTCCCAAAATATTCCACTTTCAGCATGCCAAGCATCGCCACCCAACGCTCCAATCTGGTGAACTATGCCAAATCCCTGCAAGACCGCGTTAACTACAAGTATGGCGCGCGCGATGAGGCCCGTCTGCTGTTCGACTGCTCCTCTTTCACCCAATATGTTTACAAGAAGCAGGGCATCTACATTCCATGGGGAGCCAACGCCCAGACGAAGTACGGCACCACCATCAAGTATAAGTCCTCCCTGCAAATGGGCGACCTTGTCATGATGAGCTTCAGCAAGAACAGCACCAGGATCGGTCATGTCGGCATTTACATTGGAGGCGGCAAGTTCATCCATAACGTGAACCCGACGGATGATGTCGTCATCAGCGACTTGAACTCCGGCTACTGGAAGGACCGGTTCGTAAAAGGAACCCGGGTCATCCGCTAAGCCTGCTAACCCTATTTCCTCATAAAAGGACAGGGAACGATCAAAAGGCCTGCTGCCGGATTCCGGTTAGCAGGCCTTTTTGAGTTGTGAGCGAACTCGGGATTAAGGGGACGGCTTCATCCGCTCATAGAGGAAATCGACCAAATGGACGGCTTCCATCCGTCCCGTCAGGCCCTCTCTCTCGATGCCGAGCTTCATCTGCAGCAGACAGCCCGGATTGCTCGTCAGCAAGTACTGTGCTTCCGTTTCCTTCACGTGCTCCATCTTGTGATCGAGCACCTGCATGGACATCTCCGGCTGCACGAGGTTGTAGATGCCCGCCGATCCGCAGCAGCGGTCGGCCCCCTGGAGCTCGCGGAAACGGACGCCCGGGATGCGGCTCATCAGGTTGCGGGGTGCATTGCCCGCTTTCATGACGTTGCGCAGGTGGCACGAGTCCTGGTACGTGATGACCGTCTCGGTTTGGTCTCCGGAAGGCCTGCCTTCGCGCAGCCTCTCCGTCAAGGCGGGAACATGGCCGCGCTCGAGAATGACCTGGGTTACGTCCTTCACCCGCTCGGCAAACCAGCGGGCCTCCTCGGCCATTACGGGATCTTCATGCAGCAGATGATGATATTCCACGAGCAGGGCGCCGCAGCCTCCGGCATTCGAGATGATGTAATCCACACCGGCCTCGCGGAAAGCACGGATGTTGCGGCGGGCGAGGTCTCTTGCCTGGTCAAGCTCCCCGCTGTGGGCGTGAAGAGCGCCGCAGCAGTTCTGCGTGTCGGGAATGACTACATCAAAGCCCGCTTCCGCAAGCAGCTTGGCGGTGTTGACGTTCGTTTCCGTGAAGAGCACATCCATGATGCAGCCGCGGAACAGCCCTACCTTCGCCACGGCTGTGCCCTTGGCCGGGTAGAACGTCCCTAGCCGCTCCACCACTCCGTCGCCGGAGGCTTCGGGGAGGATCCGCTCCATCTGGCGCATCGTCTCCGGGAAGAGCTTCATCACGCCCGCCGAGCGGACGAGCTTCGCCGCTCCCGACCTCTGGTACAGCCGGAGTCCGGAGCCCAGGAGCCGCATCCGCTTCTGGTGCGGGAACATGTGCCGGAAGGTCAGGCTGCGCAGCCCTTGACCCACCAGGAGTGCTCGGAGTGGTCTTCGATGGCGTCTCTTGTCTGCTCGAGCAGCTGGCCGTACTTCACATCGGCCGGACAGACCGGTTCGCACGCCCGGCAGCCGAGGCAGAGGTCCATCTGCCGGCTGAACGAGTCATCCGGCTCCATCACCCCGTCGACGACCGCTTTCATCAGCGCGATCCTCCCCTCGGGGAAGCCGCCTCGAGCCCCGATTCCTTGAAGGTCGGGCAGGACGGCTGGCAGAACCCGCACCTCATGCAGTTGGTCAGCTCGTCGTAATTCAGTGTCAGCTTCATGCGCTCGGCGAGCGGGCTTCCGCTCTCCTTCACGATCAGGGGCTTGATGGACGTATTTCCACTCATCGCTGCAGCACCACCCTTTTGCGGGATTCCTTGGCAAAAATCTTGCCCGGGTTCATGATGTTGTTCGGGTCAAAAGCCTGCTTCACGGCTTTCATAATGGCGATTCCCTCCGCCCCGACCTTCCACTCGAGGAAGGGGATTTCACGGAGCCCACGCCGTGCTCGCCGGTAATGGTGCCCCCAAGCCGGATCGCCGCCTCAAAAATCTCCTCGAACGCCTGCTCCACCCGGTGAATCTCCTCCGGGTTGCGGGCGTCGGTCGTGCACGTCGGGTGCAGGTTGCCGTCTCCCGCATGACCGAAGGTGCAGATGTGCACCCCGTACTTAAGCGCGATCCGGTTGATCTCCTGCACCATCTCGGCGATCTTCGACCTCGGCACGGTCGCATCCTCGAGGATGGTGGTCGGGCTGATCCGCGCGAGCGTCGACAGGGCGCTCCGCCTTGCCTTCATGAGTCCCTCCGCCTCCTCGGCGCTTCCGGCGAGCTTCACCTCGGCGGCGTTCTCCTCGAGGCAGATGCGGCGGATCGCTTCGATGTCGGCGGCGATGGAAGCCTCGTCGAACCCGTCCTGCTCGATCAGCAGCACCGCCTCCATGTCGAGCGGCAGGCCGATCCGGTTGAATTCCTCCACGACCCGAAGCGTCGGGTTATCGATGAATTCGAGGGTGGCCGGAATGATCCGCGAGCCAACGATGCTCGATACGGTGCGCGCGGCCGCTTCGATGTCCCGGTACATCGCGAGCATCGTCTTCTTGTGCGTCGGGGCGGGCAGCAGCTTCACGGTCGCCTCCGTGATAATGGCCAGCGTACCTTCCGAGCCGACGAGCAGCTTCGTCAGGTCGTACCCTGCCACATCCTTGTACAGCTTCCCGCCCGTCCGGACGATATCGCCGTTCGGCAGCACGAACTCTAGGCCGATCACGTAGTCCTTGGTCGTTCCATACTTCAGGCCGCGAAGGCCTCCGGCGCATTCCATGATGTTGCCGCCGAGCGTGGAGATGACCATGCTGCTCGGATCCGGCGGATAGAACAGGCCTAGCCGCTCCACCGCGAGATGAAACTCCTTCGTGTTCAAGCCGGGCTGGAACGTGGCAGTCAGGTTGTCCGTGTCAATCTCCAGCAGCCGGTTCATGCGGTTCATGACCATGACGAGGCCGCCTTCGAGCGGAACCGTTCCTCCGCATAGGTTGCTTCCGGCGCCCCGGCCCACAATGGGAATCCGGTTGGCGTTGGCCAGCTTCAGAACAGCCGCCACTTCTTCCTTCGAGCCGGGATAAACCACGCCGTCCGGCAGCGTCTGCAGCATCGGCGTAGCGTCATAGGAATGGGTGACGCGCGCCTCCATATCGTCCTTGAAATGGGCCTCGCCCACAATGCCGCGCAGCTCGCGGCGGATGTTGTCGTCCAGCATGGGAACCCTCCGTTGTTTAAAGATCAGGTGATCTGATGACTTTTCTTTTAGTATAGCGTATGCTTGAATGAGTGTATATTGAATTTTTTCGGAGGAAGCCCATGCCCCCTAATCAAGTAAAGCCCCAGAAAGGCTCGGACATCGTCCGAGAGCATCTCAAGCGGGAGATCTCCTCGGGCCACTATCCGCCGGGCTCGCGGCTGCCAACCGTCGTAAGCCTGGCGGACAGCTTCGAGGTCGGTCGTTCCACCATCCGGGAAGCGTTAAGCGGCTTGAAGGCGATGGGCTGGATCGAGATCCGGCACGGCGGCGGCACATTCGTCAGCAAGGAGCTTCCCGCGGAGGAACCGCCGGAACCGGAGCTTATCGATTCGGCGGAATCGCTGCAGGAGGTTCTGGAGGTCAGACGCTTCGTCGAAACGGGCAGCGTCACCCTCGCCGCTTCGAGAAGAACGGAAGAGGATCTCGCCCGGCTGGAGGACATCCTTGCTCATATGGAGAGGGTGCTGGGCGATGAAGAGGAGAGTGAGCGGGCCGACGTCGGCTTTCACCGCCAGATCGCCGCAGCTAGCCATAACAAGCTCCTGATTCAGCTGATGGAGACGCTGACGGGAAGGCTTCATGAGAGCATGAAGGAATCCCGGCGGCTCTGGTTCTTCGCGGAGCGTTCGTCGGCCGAGCGGCTTTTGGAGGAGCACCGGATGATCTATGAGGCGATCCGCGACGGGGACGGGGAAGCCGCGGCCGCCCGGATGGCCAGCCATCTCCGTAAGGCCGACTCCGTGCTTCGATGGAACCGGTGACGCGGGTTCCGAAACGGGACGGGTTCCGGCAGATCCCCTCTCAGCCTGCTGCGGAAAGGGCTCCGACGGACCGCACTCACTTGCCATTCGACAAATTTTCCGTTTACTCGACCAGACGGTTCGACACCTTTTTCATAGCTTATCCCCTACTATAGTCTTGTCTCGTTCATGCGTTAATGCTTAAGGGAGTGTCCGCCGAAGGCGGCTCGTCCCTCATTTCCTCGGAAAGGATGAATACCCATGCAAATCAAGAAGAAAGCCGACGCCGAATTCGTGATCGACCGATTCAACACCGTGGCCCATTGGGATTCCGATGGGGAAAAGCATTATTTTGTTTTTGCCGACCGCAAGCGCGGGGGCCAGTGGACCTTGATGAAGGACGGCGAGGACCGCTTCAGCATACACGGCCTCGGGGAAGACTACCATGACGAAGATGAGATGTTTTTTGAGGAGCGCAGCAGTGTCGTTTCCTTCATGTGGGAGAACCGCTCCGCGCTTAACGCGGCCTTTAAAAATCCTAGCGGACAAGCATAAACTTGTCTGCTGAACGGTGCGGCGCCAGCCTGAAAAGGCTTATCGCCGGGCCGGGCCATACGGACGGACGGTTCGCACGAGCCGCCCGTTTTTGGCATGTTCCGGCCCGGGTGCCGGCGTCTGAAGAGGCCGGCTCTGCTCTTTTTCTGGGGACTAGGTACGGGGACCTTCCCCAAACGAAAGGGTGCGGCGGCGCAAGTATGGGACTCAGGGCGGGCGCTCAGGATGAATTGTGCTTTGGCGAACTTCGAAACTTTTGGTAAACTGAAGCAAGCTAATGACAAATAGAGAAACCAGGTGATTCAGATGAAGGGCAAGATGATTTTTTCGACATTGACGGTACGCTGCTCGATCATGACAAACGGCTTCCGGATTCCACCCGGCAGGCAGTGCGCGAGCTTAAGGAGAAGGGGCACTCCGTGGCCATCGCCACCGGACGGGGGCCTTTTATGTACAAGGAGCTCCGGGAAGAGCTAGGAATCGACTCCTATGTAAGCTATAACGGACAGTACGTGGTCTGGCAGGGAAAGCCCCTTTACACGAATCCCATCCGGCCCGAACTTCTCGATTCGGTAACGGAGTATGCCGTCCGGCATAATCATCCCATTGTTTATATGGACCACGATACGATGAGGTCCAACACGGAATATCATGCCTATGTGGAGGAAAGCATCGGCACCTTGAAGGTGGCCCAGCCTTCCTTCGACCCGAAGTATCACCTCGGCCGGGAAATTTATCAGTGCCTGCTGTTCTGTACGATCGGGGAGGAGCAGGCTTACAAGGATACGTTCGGAGAGCTGGATTTCATCCGTTGGCATCAGTTCTCGATGGACATCCTCCCAGCCGGCGGCTCCAAGGCAAAGGGCATCGAGAAGATGATCGAGAAGCTTGGCATCGACCGCAGCGACGTCTACGCCTTCGGAGACCATCTGAATGATTTGGAAATGCTGCAGTTTGCAGGTACGGGAGTGGCCATGGGCAATGCCCTCGATTCCGTCAAGAAAATCGCCAAGGTGGTCACACGCGCCGTTGACGATGACGGGATATGGCACGGACTTAAGCAGGTAGGATTACTATAGCAGCAGAAGGCCGGCCGGAATAGGCTGGCCTTCTTATTTGGCTGCCTGAAGCCATACAGCCGCTTGGAGATGTAGGCATTCTCTCCTCATTCGGAATCTCGTCCTCCTTCTTCGGAAGGAGGTCTTTTTGTCGTTTTCTCTGTAATAATACAATATAAAAGACTTTTGTCCTGTTGTATAAATAATAGCAATGTAATACAATGTAAGCATCAAGATTTCCTGTAATAATACAGATTGGGTGAAAGCGGCCCGGGGAGGAATGTTTAAGATGGAGAATGAACTGCCCCTAACGGAAAACGCGGCCAAGGCCTGCTCCCAATGCGGAGCCCCGATGGAAGACCTGTTCGACTGTCATCTCACCACCTGCCACACCTGCCGGGGACATACGTTCTACGACATTTCGCCGGCCGGATCGGCTGTGACGAAGCTTCCCACCGTGGAGTAAGCCGAGCTTCTTCCGCCGGCCTACTCCCGGCTGGAGCTTCCCATCAAAAGGAGCAGCACCTAGGCTGCTCCTTTTGACGTTGAAATCGGCCGCCATAGCCCTTTCCCTCACCGTCTTGGGGTCGGGAGCCGGAGAAACGGCGGACGATCCGGCCCTGCCATGGCGGCGGATTACTTTCCTTCCCGCGCCCTACAGCACCCGCGCCGTAAACATGGAGCGGGCCACCCGGTTTCCCCGGCAGAGCACCTCCATGTCGATTTTGCAAAACCTTCGGCTCAGTTCGACAATGACCGGCACGATCTCGATCGGATCGTCCACCTGCAGGGGGATCAGGTAGTAGTGGGCGGAGCTGTCGATCATCAGATCCCCTTTCTTGCGGTCCTGAACCGTCCGGTAGGCGGCCCGGGTCATCAAGGTCGTCAGAATACCTTCCGAGACCATCCCTTCCAGGCTGGTCAGCTGAGGAGTAATTCGTCCTTGAAAAGACAGGCTTCCATCATCGCCGCGCACCTCTTCCATGCCCGACCAGATCTGGGCCTCGAACGTTTCCGTATTCTGGGGCTGCTTCTGGATCGACTGCATCGCCTTCATGACATCCTTGCGGGAGAGAACCCCGACCAGTACGCGCCGGTCATCCACGACCGGAAGCAGGTCGATGCCCTCCCATACCATGGTATGGCCTGCGGAAGCGACGGAAGCCCGGCGGCCGATGACGAGAGGCTCGGGGGTCATCCGGCTGCCGACGGTTTCCTCCGGCTTCGCTCCGATCACATCCTTGGTCGTGATGATGCCGCTTGGTCTCCTTCCTCGTCTATGACCGGATAGCGGGTATGCGTGGTCCGCTCGACGAGCTCGAGCATATCTCTAACCTCCGCCTGCTCGGGTAGGGAATAGACCGGGGCGTCCGCCGGGAGCAGGTCCTCCACCAGGAGAATCTTCTTCCGGATGAGGCGGTCTTCGATGGCCCGGTTAATCATAATGGCGGCCGTGAACGTATCATAAGAGGTTCCGATGACCGGCAGGGACAACCGGCCGGCCAGCTCCTTCACCTCGGGAGCGGTGTCGAAGCCTCCCGTGATGAGAACGCCCGCTCCCAAGCCGAGGGCGCAGCGGTGGGCCTCCGCCCGGTTGCCGACAATCAGCAGATTCCCCGCCTCCACGTACTTCAGCATGGCATCCAGCTCCATGGCTCCGATGACGAACTTGCTGAGCGACTTCTCCAAGCCCTCCGAACCCGCCAGAACGGTCCCTTCCACCATAGGGACAATTTCGGCGAAGGTCAGCTTCTCGAAGCTTCCTCCTCCTTCTTCTCCACGCGGACCGTCCCTATGCGTCGTTTGGTGCTCACCAAGCCCAGATTCTCGGCCTCCTTGATGGCCCGGTAGGCCGTCCCCTCGCTCACATTCAGCTCCTGGGCAATCCCCCGCACCGAAAGGCGTGTCCCTACCTCCAGCGTTTCGATGTATTTGGTAATGTTCTCGTGCTTCGTGGTCAGTTCCTGGTTATGCATCCCGGCCCCCTCTTCCGCTGCCTCTCTCGTTCCCTTCATTATAGGCTAACGGTAGGGAGAAATACAGACGGACCGGACAGGCCCTTCCAGGACCGGCTCTTCCAAAGGGCTGAGCGCAAAAAAAGCGCTGATCCTCCGATCAGCGCCGCTGGTTTGAATGGGTTCCTTATTGAGCGATGGGGACCAGAGCCGGCACATCCTCCCGGACGGGTGCTCCCCACTCCGCCGTTTGGGAGTGCACTTGAAGGATCAAGGGCTGCTGGCCTGACGAAAGGGCCCATACGGTCTTGTCCGCATAAAGGGAACCGGGAATCCGGTAAGAGCATTTCTGGAACAGATGATCGCTTACCTCGTCCAGATTCGAAGAGCAAAGCACCACGCTCATCTTGCCATAAACCCGGAACTGTCCGCTATGTTCCGCGAACTCCACTCGGGCAAAGGAAAGGTCCTCTACCCTTTCCGTATGAAAAAGCTTTTTGTCGCCCTTGTGATTGATTAAGACAACCGTCGAAAAATCAAGGCTGTTCGGATTAAACTTGTATGGGAAGGCCTCCGCGGCTTCTCTCTTGCTGCGTGCTTCGATCAGGAAAGAAAACGAAGTCGTTAAAGTCAGGTAACGGTACAGGTCTCTTTTTTGAATACCATCCGGGTCGGCTCCTTTATTTAGGTTTACCTGATTTATTTACCCTGTACCCGCCCGGTTGAAACACAGCCGCCTGGGAAAGTTTCAAAAAGGATTCCGGTATCTGTCTTTCGCCCTCCTTAGTTTCCGGCCGTCTCGATCATATCCTCCCGGCCAATAAATCTCCAGAAATTGTTACGCAGAAGATCCGCGACGTCCCGTTCGATCTCCGAGCGCTCGAGCGTCCATCCCGTGCGCAGGACATCGTGATATTTCTCGATAAGCACCTTCTCCAGAATCTCCTTCGAGTGCTTCCACTTGTAAATGAGCTGGTCAAGAACACGGGCATCGGAATGCTGAGGAATGACGCTGAGTCCCAGCAGCTCCACGCGCATGCGGGTCATCTCTTCGATCAGCACCGGATTGTTCAGGAACCACCAGCAGCCGAATACCATGAGGTTACGGAATTTGCGGGCAAGCACCGCCAGCTCATGCTGGTTTTCCCGGGAAAGGAACGTCGTGATGAATTTGTTGTCGGGATGATGCTTGAGCATGTACTCAAGCGGCTCCAGGCTCGCTTTGTCCACGCTGTCGCTTGCCGATTGCAGCGCCGGGTTAACCCCCGTTTGACACCGATCATCATGGCGAACGGGACGCTCCTCTCCCTTGAGACCGGAAGGATGCAGTCCCGGATAATCCGGCCGCGGTCGGAATCCTCCGGATAGGCGAAGCTTGGAGGCAGCGAGACGGCCATGTACAAGGGCTTCATCCGGCCGATCCAATCCGTAAGGAAGCGGCTGACCTCCTTCACCGACTGCTCCGTCCACTCCTCCTCCACCGCGTATCCCCACTCGCGGAGCCGTTCCCGGCTGCGGGCATAATCGTTCAGAAGCGGATCGATGCGCAACGCGGCATGGAAGCGGCTGTCCGGCGCCGTTCCGTTCAGCCAGAACGGACGCTCCTCGTCGTCGAACGGATCATTCGTCATGACGACGTGATCCACGTTCGCAAGCTCCAGGACACGGTCCACCTGGCGGTATTCGTCGTATCGGGCGTAGATCTCACGGAACTGGTGAAGATCCCTTGTCTTCACATCGACGCCGAAACCTTCGAGCGAGGTCAGAACCCCGCGGCACGATTCGCTCACCGGAGAGTGCTCCAGAAAGAGCGTCTTCCAAATATGCTCGGCCTGCTCCTGCTTCGACAGGGCCCAGAACTCCTCATAGCCGATCGGGCTCCAGCGCATGACCTCGGCCACCAGATAATGATAGGTCAGCAGCTCATCCACGCCCCACAAGAGCAAGCCTCCGAAATTCGGCGAGTACAGATGGGTATGCATGTCGGTTACCTTTTGCTTGGCGACAACTTCTTTAACGGTTTGGGCGAGCTCCTCATAATGGGTAATGGTCATGTTCGGATTCCTCCTTTGGTTGTGCACACGTTAACAATTCCATTATAGAACAAATTCTGGGGAAGGTAAACGTTGTTATCTTAACCGCTCTCAAGAAAGATAACCGCCCAAATCGGCGTTCTTTCCCGCGGCAGCCTTTATGATCCGCTGACGATCGGAGGGGCGGTCTGGCTTTCGCTTGGCGCCGTCGTGCTGACCCTTATCGGCAATTTTACCGCCGGCTTATGGGCCGGACGGTCGGCCTGCCGCCCAAAGCGTCCGTCTCCATCGGGCTGATCATTATGGCCCGCGGCGAGTTCTCTATTATTATGGCGAATTTGGCGAAGGCGGGAGGCCTGCTACCGGTTGGAGCTCATGACCATTATGGAGCTTGTCCGATCGGTCGATCCCGATGCGGGACTTACCGTTTTGAGAATGGACTATTGGAGCTAAACCCAACGGGAACGACGGAGAAAGGCATCCTTTATTCCGTAAGGGGCGGGACCCTGCTGAACGCAAGCGGGCTCCCGCCTCTTTTTTCGGTTGGCGGGAAGGGGCTAAGGGAGTATAGTAAGAATGGGCCAAGCCCATTCACTATGACAACAGGAGATTTTGCCCCATGACCGACACCCGACGTTTTCCCATTCCGCTGTGGCTGCTGCTGCTGATCGGCATCGTCGCCATTTCCTTCTCTTCCATCTTCATCCGCTGGTCGGACGCCCCTGTATCGGTCATCGCCATGTACCGGCTGCTGCTGACCAATCTGCTGATGCTTCCTTTCCTTGGACGCAACTGGCCCGAGATCCGCTCGATTTCGGCCCGGGACGGCCTGCGCCTTGCTCTTTCCGGCCTGATGCTCGGCCTTCATTTTCTATTCTGGATGGGTTCGCTGCGGGCCACGACGGTGGCCAGCTCAACCGCCATCATGGCCTTGGAACCGATACTGGTGATGGTGGGCTCGTTCTGGCTGTACCGCCACCGGACCCATCCCTCGCCGCGGCGGGCATGATGATCGCCATCGCCGGAGCCGCCCTGATCGGCTGGGGAGACTTCGGCTTGTCCGTACAGGCCCTGAAGGGCGACCTGCTGTCCTTCCTCGGAACGGTCGCCGTGGCCCTGCATATGCTCATCGGCAAAAGCTTAAGAAGCCGCATCAACGCCTATGTCTACAGCTTCACGGTGTTTGCCTCGGCCGCCGGCGTCCTCGCCGTCTATAACGCAAGCGCCGGCTATTCCTTTACGGTGTACGCGCCGAAGGAATGGGGAATCTTTCTTCTGCTCGCCGTCGTTCCCACGCTCTTCGGCCATTACCTGTTCAACTGGCTGCTCCAATACATGAACGCCACCTCCGTCTCCATGACGGTCCTGGGCGAGCCCCTTGGGGCCGGCCTGCTCGCGTACCTGCTGCTTAACGAAGCCGTGACGGGTCTTCAGGCGGCCGCCGCCGGCCTGCTGCTCTTCGGCGTCTGGCTGTTCATCCGCGCCGAGCGGAAGGAGCCGGCGTCGCCTCTAGCCGAGGAGCCTGGACGGGCGGCCTGACGCCGTCCTCTTCGCGCTTCTCTCAAAGCATGCGGGCCAGCGCGTCCATCCCTTTCATCCCGGGAACGATCCCAAGCGCCTCCGCCGCCGTCGTGACTGATTCCAGGGGCGCGTCCAGCAGCTCCTCCAAGGTCCGGACTCCAACCGCTCTTCCGGCGATGATCCCTCTTTCCTTGAGCTTCTCGTTCAGAAGACCGACGTCCAGCGCCCCGCACATGATATAACCTTTCTCTGTGGAGACCGACAGCAGGGTCGTTTTGGGCAGCTTGACCTCCACACCGATCGCCGTTCCGCCATCCACCTCAACCGGAATCATCCGGATCATGGCACCGCCCCCATCCGTTTTTTGCCATTGTATGTCTGTCCTCCGACAAGCGTGCTCCCGGAAGCCGTCTTTCGCTTGGCAATGGTAAAATGGGCCTATTTTCGGGTAATAGATCGTGATATAGTGATAGGGAGAAGAGGGTGGATGAAGATGAATACCGAACCAAAGAGCGGGAAAAAAATTATCTCTTCACCGTGGACATCCTAGTGGAAGGCTACAGCAACGGCATTGCTCTTGAAAGTTTGCTTCACCTGCTGAACCAGGACAAGATCAAGGATTACCAGATCCGTAAAGGAATAGAGCTCGGCAAGCAGATCGAGTTCCTCCTCGAGAAAGGAAAGAACTCGTCTCCTCCCCTTATGGCAGACACGCAGCCGTCCTCTTCGGCGATGGCCAGGCCGCCTGCCGCTCCGCCCTCCAAGAACAAGAAGCAGGTTACGGACGAGGTGGAAAAAATCAAGAGCAGCAATGCCTTGATTCGGCTCACCGTCCCGAGCGCCAAGGAAGGCAAACTAAGCATTCCCTGCCGGATTCTCAACTTCGATTACGATACGGAAATGCTGACGGTGTACCACGTGGACGAGAAGAAGGTCTACCAATTTCATCTGAGCGAAGTGGAAGACCTCGCCGCTCACTAAAAGAAACGACCGGGATTCCGATCCCGGTCGTTTCTTTATGCGGTCAGGCACCGGCCGGGCCAATGCCTTAACCGGTAACTTTGTTGGCGAGCAATCCTCCGTATGCGCACGAAAATCAATGGGAAAGCAGAACAACACTCTCGGCTACGGCACTAGTCCCGCAGGCTGCTCGGCCACAGCACATAATGCTTGCGGTCCCGCTCGGCGCCGATTTCCTCGAGAAGCCCGGCCGCTTCGGATTCCGCCGCCTCGCGGCCGTTCCACGATTCCACCACGATTTTGCGGATGCCGTTCTGGCGGAGCAGCGTACGGAACAGGCCGGAGAGCTCCCGGCCCCATTCCTCTTCGGCATCCCCCATGCTGACCAGCCGGCGCCCGTTGTTCTCGATCCACATCACCCAGCGGCCCTCACGGAAAACAAGGAAATTCCCGGGCTTGCGGGCAAACGCTGCTCCCGGACGAACCGGCCAAGGGGCCGCCGCTCCGTAAGGATTGGCGGGGTCCACCGCGGAGAGCAGGGTGAGGCCGGGTTCCCGGCCAGCCGGCTTTCGCAGCCCCTCGACGGTTTCCCGGGTCGAGTACTGAAGGGAAGCCACACCCTTGATGAAGAAGCCGCGGGTAACCATTCCCCATTCCTCGAGCTGCTTGAGAACCCCGTAATGAACGTCCCAGGCGTAGGGGGACGACTGGGACGCCAGCTCTCTCGTCACCAGTCCGAACTGCTGCAGAAGGTGGCGGGTCCACCGCACGGCGGACTCCCCGGGGTCAACCGGTTCTCCGGCAAGCCCCGAGAGGGCGTACCAGCGGCCGAGGCCGGACTGAAATTTCCCGGCCTTGGCCCGGTTACCACCCAGGTGAAGCCGCAGCGGAGCGAACTGGTCGTTCGCGGCATGGCCCTCCCAGACAAGGTCCATCAGCTGCTCGAGCACCTCTGAGGGCAGCTCGCCGGTTTCCCGGCTCAGCGACGAGAGGAAGCTCGCCCCTTTTGTCCTCAGCCGCTCCAGGAGGGCGGGATGCTTGGTATCGCCGGTCCTGGCCGCAAGGGGACCGTACAGCTCGGCGGCCTCCATCAGGAAGAAGGCGACCCTCCCCTCCTTCTCTCCCTCTTCCTTGCGGCCCATCCAGAAGAGCTCGCCCGAGGCGCAGAGCAGATCGAGCTCGTCCGGCCGGTAGCCGGGAACCCTCGCCGGGAAAATAAACTTCTCCCAGTGGCTCAAGGGAAGAAAAAGCCCCTGAAGCCGGCCGATCACCTCGCGCAGTTTGGCGCCACCCGAAGCCGTCCCCAGCGTCACCCCTTGAAGCTCAGCCAAATAGGCGGCATACCGGTCGGCGGGAACCCCTCGCTTGCCCTCCGGAAATCCCGGATGGAGAAACGGATGATGCGCGAAGCCACCTTGGCGCTCGTCCACAGCTCTTCCCGGCCGGGCTCGGCAAAGGGAGCCGTCTCCACCGTTCCTTGTCCCCGGGCTTCCTGAACCAGCCGCTCCGCCTCCGGCCGGGGAATGGCATACCGCTCCGCCAGCTCCTCCGTGGTGAAGGCGAGCCGGTGCTCCATGAACCGTTTGCCGATCAAGGCAGCCGATCGGCTGCTCCCGGGGAAGGCCGCGTAGAGCTCCGCTTCGTCGGAGCAAATATAGCGCGGTTCCCCGCCAACGCCGGCGACGGCTACCTTGTCCTCCTCGATTAGAGAGTCTACCCATTCCGCGGAAGCCCGACCAGCCAGACGGATGAGCTCCTCCCGCGTCATATCCCCCGCTCCTTCAGCAACCGGTACAGATCCTCCCGGCCTCGGATGTCGAGCCCTTCTCCCTCCTCCAGCCGCCGCTTTTCCTCCTCGACGATTTCCTGGGAAATGCTTTCCCGGAGGGCGTCCTGTCCGAACATTTCAGCGGCCAAGCCCTTGTTTACGCCGAGCAGACGAACCTGCAGATCCTTGCTTAAGGCATCCGATTCATAGAAGGAAGCGTTGACGTAATCAAAAAGAAACTGGGCCGCCATAGGCGACGGGAAGCGGGAATCCCGGTAAGCGAGCTCTATCTCTCCCTCTCCATGGCCTGGAGCATCTCCTGAACCGGTCCGGTGTCCAGCGACTCCCGGAGCGACTCCTCGAAGGCTTCCCGCAGGAAAGGGAAATCCTCGGCGTAGGGCAGCGCCTCCTTAAGAAGCTCTTCGCTCCTCAGCCTCTTCTTCCAGGCCGGCATACGGGTGAAGCTGCGGGAAAGGAGAAGCGACACCTCGGCAATGCGCCGAAAGTTGATGCCGAGCAGGGGCGAGGAGGGGATCGCTTGAAGGAGGAGCGTTTCGAGCTCGCGGCTCCCCAGCTGCCGGATCAGCAGAGGC
This sequence comes from Paenibacillus sp. CC-CFT747, assembly GCA_030323305.1. Classification (GTDB taxonomy): domain Bacteria; phylum Bacillota; class Bacilli; order Paenibacillales; family NBRC-103111; genus Paenibacillus_AO; species Paenibacillus_AO aurantius. The sequence continues at coordinate 233,147 of CP106741.1, forward strand.
CACGCCGGGTCCCATTCGGTGAAGACAAATTCAATGCCGTTGTCCCGGGCATTGGCATACAACCGCCCGGTTCCCTTCTTCTCCAGCTTCGCCTGAAGGGCAAGCTGCCAGGTCCGGTTGAACCGGCGGCCGAACCAGCTGTGAAGAACAAGATGATGCTGCGAGGCATCGTCTGTGAAATGCTCCAGGACGAGCCGCCGGGAGGTAGGCAACGGGGTGGAGGCCCGCTGGGAAGCGATAAGGGACAGCAGGCTGTCCGCCGCGCCCGCTTCCATGCGGAATTCCTCCATGAGCCATTCCTCGGCGAGCAGCCGGGAATCCCGCTCCCTCCGGTCCAGCTCCTCCACGAACCGGCCGACCGCTTCTCCCATCTCCCGGCTTCTGCCCAACGCTTCCGCCCTCCAGAACGGGATCTCGCTGTAGGCATTGGCGCTCTCCGTTACATAGATCCGGTCGTGGCGGATCGCCTGTACCCTCCAGGAGCTCGTCCCGAGCTGGAAGGTGTCGCCCACGCGCGTTTCGTGGACGAATTCTTCGTCCAGCTCGCCCAGGTGCAGCTTCGATTCCGCATGATGCACGGGATACCCCGAGCTCTGAGGAATCGTGCCGGCGCCCATGACCGCCGCCATGGGCGTGTTCGCCCGGCGGCGGAGCACCCCGGCGCCGCGGTCCCACTCGAGCAGCGGGCGTGCGAACGGGTACAGCCCGGCCAGCACCTGCAGCACCGCCTCGAGCCGCGCTCGCGGCAGGCCGCGGAAGCCGTCGCTGCGCGCGAGCGTGCGGGCGAGCCGCCCAAGCTCCCAGTCCTCCGTGGCCGTCATGGCCACGATCTGCTGGGAGAGGACATCGAGGGAATGCCGCGGGACGCGGATTTCCTCGATGTCCCGGGCGGCGATGGCGCGCGCAAGCACGGCGGCCTCGGGCAGCTCGCTGCGGGTGCGCACGAGGATCACGCCGCGGGAGATACCTCCCACGGCGTGGCCCGCGCGGCCGAAGCGCTGGATGCCCGCGGCGGCCGTCTTGGGCGAGTCGACCTGGATCACAAGATCGACGTGGCCGACGTCGATGCCGAGCTCCAGGGAGGAGGTCGCCACCAGGCAGCGCAGCTCGCCGTCCTTCAGCATCCGCTCCACCTCGAGGCGCTTCTCGCGGGACACGCTGCCGTGATGCGACCGGGCCATCTCGTAGCCCGCATGATCGTTCAGCCGCAAGGTCAAGCGCTCGCACAGCCTCCGGCTGTTGACGAACACGAGCGTCGTCCGGCTGCCCGTCATGAGCCCCGTGATCCGGTCGAGGATCGGCTTCCACATGTCGCGCTCTTTCCCGCCGGAAGCCCGCTCGGGCATCGTCACCGTGACCCGGAGCTCCTTGTTCATCCGGCTTTCGATGATGTGGACCGGCCGGGGAGTGTAGCCGCTGCCAAGCGCTTCTTCCGGCTCCCTCTCTTCCGCAGCCGGCGGGAGGCCTCCCCTTTCCTCACGGCTCCCGGGAAGGGCGGCGCTCTCTTCCCCATGGGAAGCCCGTGCGTTCAACCCGCTCCCGGCGGCTTCGGCTTCGCTGCCCCGGCTGTCCTCTTCCGCTCCCGATTTCCCTGCGGGTTCCGTCGACGCTTCCGTCTCTCCGGCAGCGGGGTCTTCCCAGCCCCCGAGAAACCGCGCCACGCGCTCCATCGGCTTCTGGGTGGCGGACACGCCGATCCGCTGGGGAGAACGGCCGCACCAGTCGACCAGCCGCTCAAGCGTCACCGTGAGATGAAGCCCCCGCTTGTCCGCCGCGAGATCATGAATTTCGTCGACGATGACCTGCTCCACTGTCTTCAGCATCTCCCTTCCCTTCCGGGAGGTCAGCAGGATATACAGCGATTCGGGGGTCGTGACGAGCAGGTCGGGCGGGGTGCGCAGCATCGAGGTCCGCGTGCTTTGCGACGTGTCCCCGGTGCGAACGCCGACGCGGATTCCCGGCCAACCGGTTCCCGACCTCTCTGCTTCCGCCTCCATCTCCTCGACAAAGCGTACGGCATGGTGATGAATGTCGTTATTGAGCGCCTTGAGCGGGGTTACATAGAGAATGCGGACCCCGGCTTCGCTATAGCTTCCTGCCAGCTTGCCTTTGACGACCCGGTCCAGGCACGGGAGCAGCGCCGCCAGCGTTTTGCCGGAGCCGGTCGGGGCGGCTATCAAAGTATGGCGGCCGGAGCTTATGGACGGCCACGCCTGCAGTTGAACATCGGTCGGGTTCCCCACCTCTTTGGCGAACCAGCTTCTCAGAACCGGATGAAAGTCCTCCGTTCCCTTCATACGCGTCACCCCTTTCGCAACCTTTTCTGGTTAAGCCGATACTCCTGACCCTATTCATAATTCAGCACGTCCCGGATGTCCATCCGGGAAGCTTTGCGGGAGGGAAGATAGGTTGCCACGGCGGCCAAGACCAGAACACCCCCAGCCACAGAGCAAGCCCCAAGAACGAATAACGGTAATCGAGCGGAGCTTGAAACAGGCTCTGGCCCACTTGGCTGCCGAGAATCCGGCTGATCGGATACGCCAAGCCGGCGGACACGCCCCAGCCGAGCAGGGCGGCACACATCCCCTCTACCGTCACCATGGCCCATACCGCCGAATCTGCGGCACCTATGCTCCGCAGGATTCCGATTTCCTTGGACCGCTCGAGGACATTAAGACTCATCATGCCCATGAGCCCGAGGGAAGCGATTACGGTGAGCAGAACGGCCATCGCCGCAAGAAACCCGATAAGAATCCCGAGCCGCTTCTCCTGAACCTCCCGTGCCTCCGCGGTAAAAGACGGAGCATTGAGCTTCCAGCCCTTCTCTTCCGCCAGCCGGCGAAGCTCGGCCGCGGTGCTCCTCTGCTCCTCCAAGTCAAGGCCGTCCATTCCAAGCTGAAGCAGGCTGGCGGTTCCATCCGCCCCAACGGAACGGGTAAGGGAGCCGTAGCCAACATACGCGTCCACTTCCTTCGGGGCCGGGACGATGCCCGCTACCCGCCACGTCTGCTTCACCCCTTGAACCGTGAGGGTGACGGAATCGCCAATCCGAAGGTCCGGCTCTTCTCCTGCGAAGGAGGAGGTCAGTACGATGTCGGCTTGGTCCTTCCGGAGCCAGCGTCCTTCGCTCATCATAGGGGTAAGCAAACCGGAATCTTCCGGTGGAGCGGCTATCGCCAGATCGCGGCTTTTGGTGCCGTCCCGGCGGAGGAGGGTGCCGGTAGCGGAGTACCAGCTTTCCGCCTTCTTCACGCCGGGGAGCCCGAGGGCGAGCTTCTCCAGGGCTTCTCCAGGCTGCGGAACCGGAAAGGTGAACCGGATATCATAGCCCATAAAGCCGAAGGAGCGGTCCAGTGTGCGGCCGATCGAGGCCTGCAGGCTGAATACGGAAAGCACCACCGCTCCTCCGATGCCGAGCACGGCTGTCGCCAAGGCCAGTCTGCCCTTGCGGCGGAAGGTATTGCGTATGGCCAGCAGCAGGGGCCGGGGCAGCCCTTTCAGCCCCATGATCGTCTCCCCGCCCGGGCCTCTCTTCCCGGATCCGGTCCTCCAATCGCCTCTCTTTCGGGCATGCGGGTGCCGCGGTAAACCGGAAGGAACGCCGACAGGGCCGGAATAAGCAAGCCTACCGCCGCTTGAAGCCCCACCACGGAAGGAGACAGGCCGTAGCCGGATACATCCAGATTGAGAAGACCGGCCGCCCGGCGGGTGATCAGGAAAGCGGCCCCCAGCCGAGCGGGATGCCGACGGCGGCTCCTATCCCTCCCAGGATCAGCACCATCCCCAAATAGAGACGGAACAGGCTGCCGTCCCCCGCCCCCATCACCTTCATGACTCCGATCTGTCTCAGCTGTCCGTGAATGAGGGCGGTCATCGTGTTGACCACGAGACCGGAGCCGAGAAGAAGGGCCAGCGCACCAAAGGCGAGCAGGATGAAGGCCATCGACGTGATCAGGTCATAGGCCCAATGCTTGCCCGGCTCGGGGACCGATAAAGAGAAGACCGCTTTCCCTTCCGCATTAAGAGCATCCCGTACCCGGACGGCCAGATCCTTAAGAAGCTTCTTATCGGCGGAGGAGGTTTCCGCCTTGCCGGACAGTGTGTTATAGGTCTCTTGCAGCCCGAGAGCCGCGGCCCCCTCTTCCGTCAAATAACCGAAGCACAGGCCCGACACCTCGGCCGAATTGCGGAGAGGATCTTTGACGGTCCCGGCGACGGTAAACCTATGCTTCTCTCCGTCCGATAAATCCAGCCATACCTCATCCCCTATGGAAAGGCCCAGGTAAGCAAGCGCGGTCCGTTCGAGCAGCAGGCCTTCTCCCGGAGGGGGCCACTCCCCTTCCTCCGGATAAAAACGGTCCATGACGATGCCGCCGAAATCCTTCACCACCTGCAGGTTTACGTTCTTCCAGCCGTCCGCTCCGGCAGCCGGCGCTTCGGTTGACGGGCTGATCCGCCCATAAACGGTTCTTCGCGCTTCCACCTGTCCCAAGCCGGGAACAGCAGCTAGAGCCGCCAGTTCCTTCTCGCCGAAAGGCTCGGCCAGCAGCGTAAAATGCGAAGGGGAAGAGGCGCGGTAGCTGTCCTCCATTCCCTGGACGAACACCATGCGGGACTGTCCGATCATTCCCACCCCGGTCACCCCAAGGGAAATGGACAGTACGACCAGCAGCGTCCGGACCTTCTGGACCACCAGGTCCCTCCCTATTTTTCTCCAGCGGGGGCTGATCCACATACTGCCTTTCGTCTCCTTACGATATTTCTTCGATTTTGATCGCGCGGGTGTGCTTCGTATGGCTCCATTTCTGGTTGTTGCTTGTAAAAAAGCCCAAACCGTCACCGGTATCCAGCTCAGCAGAAAAAGATTATAGGGGATAAGGCCGACAAACGCCTTCCAAGACCTTCGCTCGATCAGCAGGACGGCCGCCGGCTGCAGGTAGAGGAGCAGGCTGCTGCTGTACCAGAACCAGGCCGGCAGAAGCGACCGGAAGCCTTCTCCTCCCCGCCGGTCAGCTGGAGCCACAGCATCACGCTGTAGATGATATAGAGGAGGAACCGGAACGGCTGGAACAGATACAGCGCCGCATCGAGCTGCGACAGGCTCCGGTTCGCGAGCGCCGCGCGCAGAATTCTCCAGAAATACCGCCTCGCACAGAAGAAATGCCCCTGCATCCACCTAAGCCGTTGGCGCATGGAGCTCCACAGCCCGATCGGCTTCTCGTCGTAAACAAGCGCGTCATGGGCCCACGTCGGGAAAATCCCTCTTTCCACGCAGCGGGCCGTGAACTCCACATCCTCGGTCAGTGACCGCGCTCCCCAGCCGATTTCCTTCAGCAGACCGGATTCGATGCAGATCCCCGTCCCTCCCAGAACACTGCCCATCCCGAGATTGTGGCGGGCGAGCTGCCAGTTCCGGTTCATGAACCAGTACATGATGGCGTAGGAGACGCTCACCCAGGAGTCGAATGGATTTTTCGTTTCCAGATAGGCTTGGATCACCCGGTCTCCCCGGCCCAGCTTGTTATTCATAACGGTCAGAAAGTTCGGGCTGATCAAATTGTCCGCATCGAGAATAATCACGGCATCGAAGCTCCGGTCCTGCTCCCACAGCCGCTGAAGCATCCATTCCACGGCGTGGCCTTTGCCTCGCAGCGTCGGGTGCTCCCTCACCATCGGCTTTCCCCCGCCGGCTTTCGCGATCCTGGCCGTCCGGTCCGTACAGTTGTCGCAAATGACGAAGACCTCGTAAAGCGCTTTCGGATAATCTAGCTTGTGGATATTGTCCAGCAAAGAGCCGAGCACCGCCTCTTCGTTGTGGGCGGCCACCAGGATGGCGAAGGAGTGCTCCGGTTGCCGTTCATAGGTTTCTCTTTGCGAATGTATCCGGCAAAGCCAAGCAGAATCTGATAAACCCCGATGCCGCCAACCAACAGCTGCAGAGCGGCAAAGGCGTACCCAAGCCAGGAACCAATCAAAGCTTACCCTCTCTCTTTCCTTCATGGACGGCCTCTTTCTCCCAAGGAGAACGGGGAGCCGGAGGCCTCCTCCTAAATAAAAAGGTCATTAACTTCAAAAAACAACCTGCTAAGGCAGATTGTTCCTTCGGTCTTCGCGGGCCCGGCGCCCTATCCGGTTACCCCGGCTGAATCGCGCCGGAAGCCGGGAACTGATGACGTCGGCGCCTTATGACAGATAATCCTACAGCCGACGCTCTTTCCAGGCGGCCGCCGCCAGGCAGGCCCAGCCGGCGATAAAAGCCACCCCGCCGATCGGCGTAATGGCACCGAGCACCTTGATCCCGCTCAAAGCGAGAAGGTACAAGCTGCCTGAGAAGATTATGACCCCAATTACGAGCAGAAGACCCGCCCGTGCGACCAGCTTCTTCGCCTCCAGCCGGTCATGCAAGAGGGCGATTCCGAGGAGGCCGAGCGCATGGTACATCTGATACTGCACCCCGGTGTGATAGATGGCCAGCATATCCTCCGTCAGCCGGTCCTTCAGGGCGTGGGCGCCGAATGCCCCCAGCGCCACTCCAAGCAGGGCAAGCACGCTGCCCCACAGCAGGTAAGTTCTCACGTCTACTTCCGCTCCTTTACTGTTGTCCTACATCATGCTGTCCGACAATAAGGGTGACCGGCTCCAGAAAGACACGCACGGCCGTTCCGTCGCCAAGCAGGTCTATTTCCATGTCCATGATTTTGGAACGGCTGATCCGTCCTTCCCTTCTATCATAAACCACATCGAATGGTTTCAATCCGAGCGCGTGGTTGATCACCGTGGCTCCGATAGCGGGAAGCGGGGATTCCCCCCTTGATATCCTTATCATACCAGAATGCCGCCCGGCGAGACAGCCGCTTTGCAAAAGCCATCTTACCCCATTATGATAAGAAGAGCTTAAACCGAGTTCAAAACGAGGTGATACTATGCACAACGAACCGAGCGGCCGGGTCGATTCCAAGAGCCCGTGGGGCGGGAACGGAGGACACTCGGGACCGGCCGGGGACGAGGGACGGAAACACTCGGGTCCCGGACTCGCTTCGCTGATTGTAGGCTCCGTGATGATGGCCGGGTTCTTTACCCTCCTGGTGTACATGGGGACGCTGATCAGCAGCGAGCTTCCCGCAGGGAGCCCCATCGACCCCCGCCAGCTGGTTATGAGCGGTAGGCTCAAAGCAACGCTTGTCTTTGTCAGCATCGGCTTAATGGGGACGGTCGCCGGCTTTCTGGCCGGCTTCGTGCTTGGCCTCATCGGCCTGCTGCAGAGGGACCGCCGGAAAGCCTTGGCGGTTGCCGGAACGGCGCTTAACGGGGTTATTCCGGTCTTTGTGCTTTTGTTCCTTCTGCTGGCGCAAATGGCGGCACCCGCTTAAGAGAGCGGAATCCGGGGAGGCCACGCCCTCCCGGACCGTACCTTCAACTATTACCAAAAAAGCAGGCGCAGAGCATCCTTCGGGGTGCCTGCGCCTGCTTTTGTATTCCAGCCTCTGGAGAAGGTTGGTTGTTTTCCCATTAACCCACTAAAGAAGCAGGGCGGATGGGAATGTTACAATGGCCCTGTTCCGTTGAAGCCGCTTTACAGCCAAACTTTAGGAAAGGGGACTTGTCCTTTATTATGAAAAAACTGATGACCGCGTCCATATTAGCCCTCTCGCTGCTCTTCTCAGCAACCGGAATGGCCAGCGCTTCTCCCACCGGGGATAAGATCGCTTCTACAGCCAAATCCTACGTCGGAAAAGTAAAATACCGCTGGGGAGTCCGCGATCCTCGACATCTTATCTTCGACTGCTCTTCTTTTACCCAATTCATCTACCAGCGAAACGGCGTCCACATCGGCTGGGGAGCCAACGCGCAAACAAAGTACGGAAAATCCGTCTACAGCAAATCCAAGCTGCAGAAGGGCGACCTCGTGATGCTGAGCACGAACCGTCCGGGTAAGATCGGCCATGTCGGCATCTACATCGGAAACGGCAAGTTCGTTCATGCCATCCAAAGCGGAAGCGTGGTATCGGATCTCTATTCCGGCTACTGGAAGAACCGCTTCGTCAAAGGCACCCACGTTAAGTAATAGTCACGGAAGGCCCGGGCCTTCCGCTTCGAGCCGTTCCCTTTCCGGGAACGGTTTTTTGGGCTTCTTCCCCTGTTTCCCTTTTAAGCTGAAGGGACCGGGTTCTTGCTTTTCTGGCCTCTCCTAATGCCCTTTTCCTCCTCCTCCGCTATACTGGCTATAAATAGTAGTAAGATAGTGGAAAATCATCCGACTCTTCCAGGAGGCTGTCTCATGAAGCTGTATTCTTCTCCAACCTTGATTTACTATACTTTGGCAGACGGCCGGAACGTTCCGGTTTCCCCGGTCAGCGTGCCCGGCGGGGCGGAAGGGATTATAGAATATACGCCGGTGTGGGGCTATTATACGGGAACGAAGGTCACCGGCGCCGAGGTGGTGCTGATCGAAACCGGCAGTCCGGCTTGTTACCGGGTTATGGAGGTACATCCCCCGTCCGGTCCCCGAAAAGGAAGCACCATTCCCGCTAACGGTTTTGTCCTCTCCGCCGTCCCGGGCAGAACGACGGACCGTGATGAGTGGCTGCTCGCTCACTTCCGGGTCGGCGATTGGGTGACCCGGCACGAACGGACACCGGCGGAAGCGGACCTGCGGGGGAACGACGGCGGAACAAGCCGGCCGGCCGCCGAGCAAGGGCTGAACCGGGCGGAGGATAGCATCCGGACCGCGGAAGCCAGCCTGGACCTGGCGCGGGAGGAGTACGCGAACGTTCCGTTCCGCGAAGCCGACTCCCGCCTTTCCTCAGCCCGGGAAAGGCGGGAGCAAGCCCGGCGCCTGGCCGCCGCCTCTCCCGCCGAAAGCGTCCACTGCTCCCGGCAGGCGGAGGCCTGGGCCCTGGAGGGCTACTGCCTGTCGCTTCCGAGCCGGACGGCAGAGGCACGGGGCGTCTGGTACCGGCCGGTGGAACGGAACGCGGAAGAGGTCGGCGTGACGCTGGACCGGATGGCGGCTTCGGGCCTTAACGAGCTTTACCTGGAAACTTTCTTCCAAGGTTATACCATTTTCCCCAGCCGGACCGCCTGCGCCCATGGAATTGCCGGGCAGAACCCGGTTTTTGCCGGCTGGGACCCGCTCGACGTCTTTGTTAAGGAAGCCGCTAAGCGGGGCATTGCCGTGCATGCCTGGATCAACGGCTTTATGGTCGGGATCGACCCGTCCGGAGGCCCCATCCTCCGCATTCATCCGGAATGGGCGGCGGTGCCCCGGGACAGCGTCGGCCGGGACCAGCCTGCTCCCGATCCGAGCACGGGGTACTTCTGGATGGACATCGTGAATCCGGAGCCGCGGGATTACCTGATCGGCCTCATGAAGGAAATGGTCGGCCGCTACGGAGCAGCCGGCGTGAACCTGGATTACATGAGGTTTCCCTCCGACGGCTTCAGCTATTCCCCGTACGCCCGTTCCGCTTACGCCGAAGAAACGGGGACGGACCCCTACTACCTCCGGACCGACAACGATCCCGCCGGGTGGGAGCATTGGACGGCGTGGCTCCACCAAGCCGAAAATGAAGGGATGAAGGCGGTTTACCGGGAGCTCAAAGCTCTAGCCCCGCAGACCGTTGTCTCGGCCGCTCCGGAGCCGGGACCGGAGGCCGACCGGATCGGCGAATGGGCGGAGTATGTGGATGTCGTCATCCCCCAGGCTTATTACGCTGAAGCCGGGCGGGCCAGGGAATCCGTCATAAAGCATAAAGAGAAGCTGGCAGAGGGCTGCCTCGTCTACAGCGGCCTTTATCCGCTCTACATCCATTTGGATGCCTTCTCGACGGTCACCCAGCTGCTTGCTGTCCGTGATCTGGACCAGGGAGCGAGTCTCTTCTCCTTCGGGCAGGCCGGGCCTCCACACGTGAAGGCCTTGCGCCAGGGACCATGGCGGGAGAACGCCGTTTCCCCCGGCCTTCATCCGATCGAAGCCGCGAGCCGCCTCATCTCGGAGATGGTCCGCGACCTCCGTGAGGTCTACCTGCCGCGGGGAGCCGCTGCGGACCGCATCGGCGGTGCCCTGCTCGCGGCAATGGAGGCCTTCACGGCGGAGTACGATAGCCTCCGGGAAGCGTCCTTCGGTCCGGTCATGGCCCCTGATGCTCACGACCGGCTTCTCGGCTGTCTCGGCGGAGTGCACCGTGCCGTCGCTTCCGGCAAGGCGGAAGGCGGCCTACACACGGCGGCGGAGCGGCGCCTGCAGGATCAGCTTCGCTATGCGGAGGACCTGATCACCTATTCACGGAAGAAGGGGATCTGGTAACGATCCGGCGGGGTCCCTCCTGGAAAGGGACAAGGAAACCCTAGTTCCTTTATGCCCGGCGAAGCGCTCTTTTTCCCTGGCTATAAGATACTGTAGTTCCTCTAGGCCGAAGAAACGCTCCGTTGCCGGGCAATAGGATACCGGCGTTCCTCTATTCGCGGGGTTCCTTTTCCGCTCGGGGAAACGTTCCTTAACGCATCTACCTGGAGTTCCGTTAATGGAAGTCAGCATGTTTATAAACCAGGGTGGGCAGCACATGCCTGCCCCAACATGCTCCCGGTAAAATGGAAGACGCAGCCTTCCGGGGCGCCCCTATACAAAAAGCCATGTGCCGGGGCACATGGCTTTTAATGTAAGGATAGGTGGACGGACGGCACAGGAACCTGCCCCCTTCATTCGATACGTCCACCTGGAAGATTTCGAGCGATTCGAGAAAGACGGAATACCGTTTATTTCTCCTCGGGCCAGTGAAGCTCCACTCCATGCCGGAGGAGGAGCTCCTGGTACGCACGGAGGTGGTTCGCCTCTTCCCGGACGTCATGAGGCCGGCAGTCGTTCAAGACGGCATAGGCTGCCAGATAACCCGCGGCTTCCCCGATGTTCCATTCAGTCGGATGAAGACGGTAGCAGCCGTTGGTGACCTGGGTCGTTCCGATGTTTTTGCAGGCCGGCAGAAGATTCTTGACGCGGATGGGCAGCAGCGCCCCAAGCGGGATTTCGTAAGGATAGACCGGGATATAGATCGCCCGCTGGGTAACGGTCGTCGGATGCAGGTCAAGCGCATAGCTGCCCACTCCGACGCTGTCCTCGTACCGGAGCGTTCCGGCTTCCCCCGTACCTCCATGCTGACGTCGTTCTCGGTAATCGTATACACGGCCTTGATCCGCCGGGATTCCCGGATATAAGGCGCCTTGGCGAGTCCGTCCTCCGTGCCCAGCACGTCTCCTCTCGGCCGGACCCCGGGATAGCCGCGGCCGCCGTCGGGGCGCGGGGCCTCCGTTTGCAGCCAGTACAGAAGCGACAGGCTCAGCTGCCGGGCTCCATGCAGATGCTTCTCCCTCTCCTCCTCGGACACCCCGTAGATCGGGCCGACGTAATAATCATTCTGCGGCCAGTTGACCAGGGTCACCGGGCCTTCGTACAAAGGCTCCGTGTAGATCGAGGGATCCACAATCTGCCGGTAGTCCCACAAGGAGACGACGCCCCGGTCGTTCGGAAACATCGTGTATTCCTTCAGCCGGGTGGAATCATGAGGATCGATCGCGTTCCAGTTAAGCAGAGGCAGCGTGGAGAAGGAAGGGATGTAAGCCTTCCAGTAGTCGTACATCTCCGGCCGCTCGATGGTGAAATCTCCGCCCTCAACATAATCGGCGGCAAAGACATGGGTGATGGACTGCATGTCCAAAGGATCCGCCTCCCGGGCGGCATGAAGCTCCCTGTTTCGCTGGACGCTTCGGCGCCCATGATGAACTCGACTCCTGCCAAGGGAAGCACATCCCCGCATTCCGTCGCATCGAGGAAATAGGCGCCCGTCAGCTCCAGCCTCCTGCCGGTGCCCCGCTGCTCGACAGTGACGGACCGTACCGAGTCCCCTTCCGTCTCCGCCGCAACCGGCTTGTATTCATAAAGCACGGTGATTCTCCCGGAATTGACATAGGGTGCCAGCATGTCCTCCAGCACCTGGAGCGCGACGCGCGGCTCGTGGGCGAGCCGGCTCACCCAGCCTTTGCCAGGGTTCAGGTGGGGATTGTTCCGGGCTTCTTCCGTAAGCGGATAATGGTCGCGGTAGTAGGCCCGGACCCTCTCCCGGAATTCCCGGTAGCCGGCCGTGCAGCCGAACGACTCGATCCATCTATGCTCATCGGGCGGCACCCCCTGGCTCGTCAGCTGGCCTCCCAGCCAGTCGGTCTCTTCGGTTAGAATCACCTTCATGCCGGCCTTCGCGGCCGCCAGAGCCGAGGCGGTGCCTCCCAGCCCCCGCCGATCACGATCACATCCGCCTTCCGTTTCTCCATTCGGTTTCCCTCCTGCAACTGATTAGTAAATCTCGTGCCTTAACCGTTCAATGGCAAACATGAGTTACCCTCCATACGGTTCCTTACGAAATAGTTTCTGACGAATAGTCCCTTCCCCATCGTCCATTACTAAATTTTTTCATACGGAAGGAAAATCCGGCCCCGCTCCCTTGCAGACGTCTACCTTCGGTTAATAGATTCGTTCAATTACGGCCTTCGCCGTCCGTTCCTTCATTTCCTTCGTCCACTCCGGCCTCTTCTCGGCCAAGCCCTGGCAGAGCAGGTCCAGCACGAACAGCTGGGCGATTTTGGCGGCCATCGAGCCTCCTTCTAAGGGCGACTCTTTACCCGCCGTCAAGAGAACGACATCCGCCACACCCGTAATCGGAGACTTGGCGAAGTTCGTGATGGCGATTACCGACGCTCCGCTCTGCTTCGCCTTGGCGAGCATATCGTTCGTGTCGAGCGTGCTTCCCGACACGCTGAAGCCGACAGCCACGTCCCCGGGGCGCATGGACATCGCGGCCATCATCTGCATATGGCTGTCCGCCACCGCTTCGGCGCGCCGCCCGATCCGCATGAACCGGTTTTTGGCGTCCAACGCGGTAATCCCCGATGCCCCCACCCCAAAAATTGGACGTGGCCCGCCACATCGATCAAGTCGACTGCCTTCTGCAACTTGTCCTTGTCGAGCAGGCTGAGGCAGGTGTCGAGGGCTTGAACCGCGTGACGGTAAACGCCCCGGGCCGTTTCCTCTTCCCCGTTTCCGGAGTCCGGCTGATCCGGATTCTGGTACGCCTTGTCCTGGGCGAGGGCGAGTTTGAAGTCCTGATAGCCCTTGAAGCCGATTTTGCGGCAGAACCGCATAATGGTTGTTTCCCCGACCTCCGCGAATTCGGACAGCTCCGTGACCGAATGGTAGATGAGGTCTACGTTCCGCTCGAGAACGGCGTCGGCCACCTTCTGCTCCGACTTCGTCAGAGAAGGATAATAGCTATAAATCCGAGCCCTCACGTCCATCCGCATTCCCCGCCTTTCGAATTAGCTCCGCATACCGGGCCGTCACCACCTGGGGCCGCGTGATCGCCGAGCCGACGACAACGGCGTAGGCGCCTTCGGCAAGAGCCTGTACCGCCTCCTCGGGAGAAAAGATCCGCCCTTCGGCCAGTACCGGAAGGGTAAGTCGATCCGCCGCCTGCCGGATCAGGGCGAAATCGGGCTCCTCCTGCTGAGGAGAATACGGCGTATAGCCGGACAGCGTGGTCGACACACAGTCCACTCCCAGGAGGCGGCGTATTCCGCTTCCTCCAGGGTGGAGATGTCGGCCATCATCCGGATGCCCCGGCTCTTCATGTAAGCCGTCAGCCCTTCCAGCGTCTCCCCGCACGGCCGTGGCCGGCGGGTGGCGTCGAAGGCGATCATGTCGGCTCCGGCCTCGGCCAGCTCGTCGACCTCCCGGCTCGTCGGCGTAATATAGACCTCGCATCCGTCGTAGTCCCTCTTGATGATGCCGATCACCGGCAGCCCGGTTGCCGCCTTGATGGCTCGGACGTCCTCCGGCCCGTTGGCCCGGATGGCGGACGCTCCTCCCTGCTTGGCGGCCTTGGCCATTTGGGCCATCGTGGAGGCTCCGTGCAGAGGCTCGTCAGCCAGCGCCTGGCAGGACACAATCAGCCGGCCCCGGAGTTGTTCGAACAGCGAGTCTCTTTCGGCGGGCGTCACGCTGTTTTGCCCGACCCTGTCAGCCCCGTCTTCCCTGTCTGCCCCTCCGGCTTGCCTGGCCCCGTCTGCCCGACCAGCCTGGCTGGCATATGCCGGATCTTCCGGCTTCAGCGGCTGCCCAATCGGAACCGCCCGGACCGTCAGTCCGACCTCAAACATCCGGCTCCACGGCATCCAGCAGTCTTCGATTTCGATCCGGTACCGCTGGTCGGCCAAGTGCTCCTCCGCAAACTGCTCCAGCTCCCGGCGGACGATCCGGGAGATTTCCCGCGGCTGCCGTCGATGGAGAAATAGGTATGCCCTAGCTCCTTGACGGCTTCATTGCTTACCCGGCGGCGGACGGAGGAGCAGTAGCCGGCATCCTCCACATAGCGCAGAGCCAGAAAATCGCGGTGAACGACCGTATCGCCGTAAACCAAAAAGAGCATACCTTGAGCAATGCAGGTGCCGAGCGTGTTCGAGCTCGTGTTCCAGCCGGCATATCCAGCCAGCCGGAACAGCATGTCCTTCTGGCGGAGCAGCTTCACCAGCTGCAGATCCGAGCCGTTCGCATAGGCAATATCGGCAACGATGCACGGCTTGCTGAAGCGGCGCATGGCCATATCCGCGTATTCGACCAGCTCCACGAGATTGCGGAAGGCATCGTAGCCCGGATTAGGCTCATGCTGCACCACGGCTTCCCTCATGACGTCCCCCGGCGTGTTGCAGAGAATGACGGCATCCGCTTCTCCGAGCGAGGAGGCCAGCATTCCCCCGGCCGCAAGAATTTGATACTTCAGGCTTTCAGAGAACGGGCGGTCTTCATAGAGCGGGGTAAGGAACGGGCCTTGGACCCCCGCGAATTTCGGATAAAGAAGCGGCGTCCGGTTATGCATCCGGTTCACCATGCGCGACAGAAGCGTGCAGCCGACCTCGTCGGCCCCCGGGTACATGTAGACCTTCTGCTCCACATCCAGTTCCCTGATGCGCTGGCGGACCTCCTGCTGATCGAGGGCCGTCCAGCCGTAAGGAGCGGAATCGTCCTGGGGCACGATGAGGAAATCGATCGTACCGTCGGCCGCATAGTCGAGCGCCAGGCGGTTCACTTCCCGGTTGACCGCGCGGCGATCCAAGTAATCATCCAGTACGCCGGGACCGGGCAGCCGCTGGTCGTGGCCGGCCAGCTCCGTCAGCTCCTCGCCGGAAGCGAGGCCGAGCTCTTTCTTGTGACGGAGGAAGCCGGTCCGGAAAATCTCCCGCCCCCAATCACCGTAATAATCCGGCTCCTCGTCGTTCGAGGAGTATTGCGGGCAGCGCATGATAAGCTGGAACGCGTACAGGATTAAACGCGGGTTCTCCTCCTTCACCCGGCGGAGTCCTTCGAGCCGTGCGGCCGCTTCCTCTACCGTGTCGTGGTGAAGACGGGAAGGAATAATTCCCCCGTACAGAAGGGTATCCAGCGCGACAATGGCACCGTCCGCCTCCTTCGCTTCCTCCAGAAACCAATCCCATAAACCTTTGGTGTCGCCGGGCTGTTTTTTACGGCCCATCAGCTCCATACCGGGGCGAACCAGATGAAGGTCCGTGCCTGCGGCAAGCAGCGGGGGAAAGTCATAATTGCAGGGCCGCTCGTCGAGCGGGATGTAGATAATTTTCGGCATGCGGGATATCCGGGAGCAGGCGGCAGGGTTCCGCCTCTCATCAGCCTCGTAAGGCTCCGGCCTCCTTCTATTAGAATGGGGAAAAAGGCAATCTCTTTACCGCCATTCTAGCACGAAGAGGAATGATTCTCCACAAATAAATATATGGGCGGAATTTTTCTCCGGACAGTGGTCAAGAGGCCGCTCCCCTCTTAACGCTTAACAAAAGGGTTCGGGCTATCGCCCCTCCCCCTCCAAATGGGCTTGTAACCCAATCACATATCCCCCGTTCTCGTGAATATATTTGATAACAAGCTATCCGACTTTCCTCCGGCCCGGCGGACGGGTCCGGTGTCCCTTAGCGTCAGCGCCATTCTTCAGGAGGTGTAGCCATGACGAAACCCGTATTTATCGTATCCCGCGAGGACTGGTCCCTGCACCGTAAAGGTTACCAGGACCAAACCCGCCATCAGGAAAAAGTGCGCGAAGCGATCAAACAGAATCTTCCTGATCTCGTCACCGACGAAAGCATCATCCTCTCCAACGGACGGCAGATTATCAAAATTCCGATCCGCTCCCTCGACGAATACCGGTTCCGCTATAACTACAGCAAGTCGAAGCACGTCGGCCAGGGAGACGGAGACTCCCAGGTAGGCGACGTGCTGGGCAGCGAGCCGGCCAAAGGTCCCGGCAAAGGCGAAGGCGCGGGCAGCCAGCCCGGAGAGGATTACCTGGACACGGAAGTAAGCGTGGAAGAGCTTCAGGCGATGCTCTTCGATGAGCTGGAGCTTCCGAATCTCCAGGAGAAGGACAAGAAGCAGCTGCACACCTCCGAGGTGGTGTTCACAGACATCCGCAAGAAGGGAATCATGTCGAACATCGACAAGAAGCGGACGATTCTCGAGAACCTGAAACGCAATGCCAACGCAGGCCAGCCGGGGATTCACGGCATTTCCCCCGACGATCTGCGCTTCAAGACGTGGGAAGAGATCCATAAGCCTCATTCCAATGCGGTCATCATCGCCATGATGGATACGTCCGGCTCCATGGGAAGCTTCGAGAAATACATCGCCCGCTCGTTCTTCTTCTGGATGACCCGCTTCCTCCGCACGAAGTACGAGAACGTCGAGATCGTTTTCATCGCGCACCATACGGAAGCGAAGGAAGTGACGGAAGAGGAATTCTTCAACAAAGGGGAAAGCGGCGGAACGATCTGCTCCTCGGCTTACCAGAAGGCGATCGATATCATCGACTCCCGGTACTCCCCTGCCATGTACAACATCTACCCGTTTCATTTCTCGGACGGAGACAACCTCACCTCCGACAACGAGCGCTGCGTCAAGCTGATCGGGCAGCTGATGGAGCGCACCAACATGTTCGGCTACGGGGAGGTCAACCAGTACAACCGGAGCAGCACGCTCATGTCGGCGTTCAAGCATATCAAGAACCCCAAATTCCAGTACTGCATCATCCGGGAAAAAGGGGAAGTGTATGACGCCTTGAAGGCCTTTTTCTATAAACCGGAGGCGGGGTGAGCCTATGCAGTCCCATGAAATCAAAGAGCTGGAGCGGGCCATCGAGGAAATAACGGAGATCGCCCAAGGCTTCGGGCTGGACTATTACGAGATGCGCTACGAAATCTGCCCCTCAGACATCATCTACACCTTCGGCGCCTACGGAATGCCCACCCGCTTCAGCCACTGGAGCTTTGGAAAAACCTTCCACAAGATGAAGACCCAGTACGATTTTGGTCTGAGCAAAATTTATGAGCTCGTCATCAACTCGAACCCGTGCTACGCGTTTCTTCTGGACGGCAATTCGCTTATCCAGAACAAGCTGATTGTCGCGCATGTCCTCGCCCACTGCGATTTCTTCAAGAACAACATGCGCTTCTCCAATACGAACCGCAACATGGTGGAGAGCATGTCGGCAACCGCCGAGCGCATCCGCCAATATGAAATCGAGCACGGCACGGAGAAGGTCGAGCAGTTTCTCGATGCCGTGCTCGCCATCCAGGAGCATGTCGACCCCGGCCTCATCCGGCCGTACCGCCGCGGCGAACGCACGACTCCCGACCGGATAAAGGGCCGGGAGGCGGCCGCCGAGACCGGCAGCGAGCCGCAGACCGGCTACGAGGACCTGTGGTCCCTCGAACGCGATACCCACTCCAAGCCCGAGCCGATCACCGTGCGTAAATTTCCTCCCAGCCGGAGAAGGACCTGCTGTGGTTTCTCGAAATGCATTCCCCCGAGCTGGAGGACTGGCAGCGGGACATCCTGACGATGATGCGCGACGAGATGCTGTATTTCTGGCCGCAGATGGAGACCAAGATCATGAACGAGGGCTGGGCTTCGTACTGGCACATCCGCATTATGCGCGAGCTCGACCTGACGCCGGAGGAGACGGTGGAGTTCTCCAAGCTGAATTCCTCGGTCGTCCAGCCGTCCAAAAGCAGCCTCAATCCCTATTACCTTGGCTTGAAAATCTTCGAGGACATCGAGAAGCGTTGGGATAAGCCCACGCAGGAAGAGCAGGAGCGGTTCGGCCGCAGGCCCGGCCAGGGCCGCGAGAAGATGTTCGAGGTCCGCGAATTCGACTCGGATACCTCGTTCATCCGCAGCTACCTGACGAAGGAGCTGGTGGAGGACCTCGATCTGTATATTTTCGAGAAGAAGGGCACCGACTGGAAAATCACCGACAAAACCTGGATGAACATCCGCGACCAGCTGGTGTACTCCCGCGTCAACGGGGGCTTCCCTTACCTGGTGGTGGACAACGGGGACTACAAGCGGCTCGGGGAGCTGTACCTGAAGCACTCCTTCGAGGGGATGGAGCTTGACCTGAAATACCTGGAGCGCACCCTCCCCTCGGTTCAAAAGCTTTGGGGCAAGCCGGTTCACCTGGAAACGATCGTCGAGGATAAGAAAGTGGTATTCACATACGACGGGAAGAAGCACCACCGCCAGTTTATTTAGGGTTAAACGCCGGGTTGCGGACCGCTCCGCCTGCCCGGTGTTTTTTTGTGCCCCTCCCGTCGCCCTTCTCTAGTAAACTTCCACGAATACCGGAGTCACCCTTCCATTCCGTTACATAGAATAGAGCGAAAACAAGAAAAGGAGTTGGTAGATTTGGCTATCGTCTTATCGACAGGTACCATTAACAAAACCCGTTCCACGGTAAATGCACACATCGAGCTTCTTAACCTTAGCAGTTTCTTTAGAACGGTGCGGGTGCAGGTCATCAACTGGGACAGCAAGACAATCCTTCTGGATCAAACCGTCAACGTAGATCCTTCCACTAACTTTGCGATCACAAGAAGTGTTCGCGATGTCTCCTTCCACTACGAAATCCGGGTAACGGTTCCCACGACCCGCAACCTGATCGTCAACACCTTTGCCGTAGACAGCGATACCTTTACCGTCGAGAACAACACGGTTCTTCAGCATCAGCTGGTCCGCATCTTCCCGCCGTTTACGATCTTCAAGAAAGCCAAAACAAAGGGCCGGGTCAAGGTAAGCAAAAAACCGATCACGACTAAAGCACTTGCACGAAAATCTGTAAAAAAATAACAGATAAAACCTCAAGATTGGCGGGCTTCCCAGGACTTAAGATCTATAATTTAACCCAATAAATATGGTATAATATGTTAAAAACTTCTTGGGGGATCTCTGTGAAAAGTCTTGGCATAGTGAGAAAATTGGACCGGCTGGGCCGCATTGTTATTCCGAAAGAATTGCTGGAGATTCATGATATCCGTATCCGGGATCCTTTGGAAATTTTCACGGATGACAAGCGGATCGCCCTGCGGAAGTACCGGTCGACGGATTGCATCTTCTGTGAAAATTATGACAACAACATCTATTTCAAATCGTATTTCATTTGCGCCTCCTGCCTTAGGCAGATCCGGCCCTCCGAGGCGCCCGGAAAACCCGTCTCCTCCCGTCCGTCGTCCAAGCCTACCGCGCTGGACCGTTTCCGGGAAGCGAAGGAGAAATATCCCGACGCCTCCCAGAAGCAGCTTGCCGAAATCCTTGGCATTACCCAAGGCCGGGTAAGCCAGCTGAATAAAGAACTGAAGTAAAATAAGCATGACCGGCCTAGCAGCCCGACCTCTGGTTCGGGCTGTTTTGCATCGGTGGGGAACACAGGGAAGCTTCCCAAACCCTTTTATAGTATAATATGGTAGACGGCAACGAAGAGGACGCTTCCGGATTTATCTACACCCTACACCGAGGAGGGATTCGAATGAAGTCCATCACCCGGCAGGCCGGCATGCTCCTGATGTCCCAAGCCGATGAGCTTGCGGAGGAAGTGACCGCCCGGCAATATTCCCGGCAGCCTGATCTGACGGCCCGCTTCGGAGCCTCCGGACGGATAAGAACCAGGCAGGACTCCGTTTATAACCTGCAGTATTTGGCCGAAAGCGTCCTGGTCGACAGCCCCTCCTTGTTCGTCCATTATATCGCCTGGCTCAAAACGCTTCTGGACGGGTACCAGGTTTCCGTGGAGGAGCTGCGGGTTAACCTCCAATGCATGGAGGAGGTCATTCAGGCCCACGTGAAGGAACCCGAACGAGAGACCCTGCTGGATTACTTGCGGCTGGGACGCCAGCAGTTGACGGCGGCGGAGACTCCCTCCTCCTTTCTTAAGGAGGACCAGCCCCTCGCGGAGGAGGCCAAGCTTTACCTCCAAGCCCTGCTTAACGGGGACCGCCGGTCCGCAAGTCAGCTGATCACCCGGTTGGTCGAGGACAAGGTCCCGCTGAGAGACTTGTATTTGTATATTTTCCAGACCACCCAGCATGAGATCGGCCGCCTGTGGCAAACCAACCGCATCCAAGTAGCCCAAGAGCATTTCTGTACGGCCGCCACCCAGATGATCATGTCTCAGCTGTATCCCTATTTGTTCACAAGCCCCCGCAAAAGCTATACGCTCGTCTCCGCCTGCGTCGGCAAGGAAATGCATGAGGTCGGCCTGCGGGTGCTGACGGACCTGTTCGAGCTGGAGGGCTGGGATACGTACTACCTCGGCGCGAACGTGCCTGCTCGAAGCGTGATTCATTCGCTTATCCACCATAAGGCGGACGTGATCGCTATCTCCGCTACCATGACCTACCACGTCCATCTCGTGGAAGAGCTCATTTCCCAAATCCGGGGAAACCCGGAATGTTCGGGAGTCCGAATTATCGTTGGCGGCCTGCCCTTCAACATCGATTCCAAGCTATGGAAAAGGGTGAGAGCCGACGGGTGGGCCTCGGATGCGGAAGAAGCGGTCCGGGTAGCGGAAAGCCTGCTTCAAGGCCAGACGGCTCAAACGGAATAACGCGACCGACTAAAGGAGCTAAGAACATGGAGTCTCATGCCGAGTGGCATTCGGAAATAGCCAAGCTGAGGGAAACCGTCCGTCAGCTGTCCGACCGGGTCATCCGGTTTCAGGAACAGGAGGACCGGCTGCTTTCGGAGCTTTCGGAAATGAACAACGAATTGATTACCGTCCAGAGAATGCTCGCCAAAACCAATCTGGATCTTAAAAAATCCCAGAAGAAAGCGGAGGAAGCGGAGCTTGCCAAGGGATCGTTCCTGTCGATGATGAGCCACGAGGTCCGTTCCCCTATGAACGGCATCCTGGGGATGACCGAGCTGCTCATGCATGCGGAGCTCCATGCCGAGCACCGCAAGAAAGTGATGCTGATCGAGGAATCCGCCAAGCTTCTGCTGACGATCGTTAACGATATTCTCGACATCACCAAGATCGAAACCGGAGAAGTGAAGCTGAATGAGGAGCCCTTCGATCTTCGCAAGCTGCTTCATCATATGGTGGAGCTGATGAAGCCGAACGCCGCTTCCCGGACCCTCCTTCTTCCCGTCTGGGACAGCCGAATTCACCCGTTTCTATTGGGCGATGCCGTGCGCATCCGGCAGATTCTGCTCAATGTGATCATTCATTCCACCCGCCTGTCGGGCAGTGGGACCCTTACGGTCCGGGCTCTGCTGGAGCGGGCTGAGAAAGGCAAACAGGCCATCCGCGTCGAGGTGTCGGAGCCCGCAGGAGAACGCCGTCCCCTTCCGGCTCCCCCTGAGCACGAAGGCAGCCATCTCGGGATGCGCATTGCTTCCCGGCTCCTGCAGCTGATGGGCGGTTCCCTGACCGTGCATGGAGAGGACGGGAAAGGCCCTCTGGTGTCCTTTCAACTGACCCTGCCCGAAGCCCGGGCCGAGGGCAGCCGGACCGGCCTCTACGGGGAGGGTCCGGAAGAAACATCCCCTTTTGCGCTCCGGCTGACCGACTGGTTCGACGAAGAGACGCGGTCCCTTCCCATTCTTCTTGCGGTGGACAATGCCATCAACCGGCAGGTCGTTCATATGCAGCTGACCCGGATGGGCTTCTCCCAGGTGGACGTCGTCCAAGACGGGGAGTCCGCCGTCCAGCGAAGTGCCCGCCGGACCTATTCGCTTATCCTAATGGACCACCTTCTCCCAGCGGCGCACGGCCTGGAGCCCGCCAAGCTCATCCGGGAGGAAGGCGCACGCCGGAAGCAGCCACTCGCTCCGATGGTGTGCATCAGCGCCAACCCCGGCCCCGATTTCACCGCCCACTACCGGGAAAGCGGCTTTGACGATTGCATGGCGCTGCCGATTACGCTGGAACAGCTGGAAGCGGTGCTCCTGCGCTGGCTTCCGGCGGAAGGGCCGGCACCTTCCCGTGTGCTTAGCCTGCCGATTATCCAGGACCTGAAGAAGCTCGACGAATCCGGCGTTCTTCTCCACAGCCTTCTCGACCAGTTCAAGCAAATGGCTCCCGGGCTTATGGACCGGATGAAGCACTCGGTCCGGGACAAAAATGCCGGTGAGCTGCAAAAAACGGCCTACACGCTGAAATCGAGTGCGCTCGGCTTGGGACTCGTCAGCTTGTCGGCCACCTTCTCCCAGCTTGAAAGCATGGGGGTAGCCGGAGCGGTTACGCCCGAAGCCGAAGCGCTGCTGGCCAGCCTCTGGGATGATTACGAAGCCGCGTGCCGGGCGCTTGAGCAGTACTTGTAACTTAAGTTCAAACAGCAAAGGCCTGTCCGGCATTTCTTCGACCGGACAGGCCTATTGGCGTTACTTGAGAATGGATTGGAACAGTTCCGAACCCGGCTGGGCCAAGGAGCGGTGCCCGCCTTCGATGTGCAGGGGAAGCAGGATGTCGATGGTCGTTCCCTTGTTGACCTCGCTCTGAAAACGCATCTGGCCCTGATGATTCTCGATGATCTGGTGACAGATCATGAGGCCGAGGCCGGTGCCTTTCTGCTTCGTGGTATAGAACGGCTCGCCAATCCGGTCCAGCTGCTCCTTCGGAATGCCGCAGCCTTTGTCGACAAGGCGGATCATGACCTTGCCGTAAACCGCATTGCGGATCTGAATGAAGATTTGGCCCCCGTACGGAGTCGCCTCGATCGCGTTCTTCAGCAGGTTGACGAACATCTGCTTGATCTGGTTCTCGACGCAGTTCATGTGCACGCTCTCGAGTTCACACTCCACCACGAATTCTATATTTTTGAGGATAGCCTGGGAGCTGAGCAGCATCACGACGTTCTGGAGAATAACCCGAAGGTCCTTCGTCGCGAATTCGAAAATTTGGGTTTTGGCGAGCAGGAGCAGCTCGTTGATGATCAGCTCCATGGAATCCACCTCAGCGGAAAGAATCTCCATGTATTTCTCCTGATCGCCCTGCTTCGTGTTAAGAAGCTTGAGAAAGCCCTTGACCGAGGTCAACGGGTTGCGGATTTCGTGGGCGATTCCCGAGGCCAGCTGGCCGGCCACGGACAGCATTTCGGATTTTCTCAGCAGCCCCTCCGTATGCTTCTTCTTCGTGATGTCCTCCGCTACCTTAAGGTAATGCACCACTTCTTTCTTCTCGTTGATGACGGGAAGAACGGTGGCCGATTCCCAGTAAATTCTTCCTTCCTTGTGCCGGCCCTGCAGCTCTCCCTTCCACTTGCTGCCCGAGCCCACCTTTTCCCAAAGGATGTCATAGACCTCCGTCCCCCCTCCCCGCGCTCCAGCGCCCGGGCCTCCGTTCCGATGACTTCCTCCCGGGAATAGCCGGTAATATCCGTGAAGGCGGGGTTGACGTATTCGATCTTCATCTGCTTGTCCGTAATCATGACCACGGACGGGCTCTGCTCGATGGCGAGTGAAAGCTTGCTCAGCTGGCTGTTGATCGACTTCAGCTCGGTAATGTTGACGAGGGTCATGATGATGCCTTTGATGTAGTGATCCACAGTCCGGTAAGGAGAAATTTTGAGCAGGTACCAGTTCTTCTGATTGCTCTGCACCTCCCGCTCAATGGGCACCAGGGTGCGCAGCACTTCCTCGATATCGGGCACCATGCGATCGTAAACCAGATTATGCGAGATATGCATGATCGGCCGTCCTACGTCGACCTCCATCAGGTTGATGACATCCATGACGTTCGGGGTAAACCGCCGCACGCTCAGATCGATATCCAGGAAGATGGTTCCGATGTTGGAGGCACTCAGGAAATTGTTCATGTCGCTGTTGACTTCGATCAGCTCGTGAATCTTGGACTGGAACTCCGAATTGACGGTCACGAGCTCCTCGTTAACCGAGCTCAATTCCTCGTTCGTGCTCTGCAGCTCCTCGTTCGACGCAATCAGTTCTTCGTTCGTGGCCTGGAGCTCTTCGTTGGACGTCTCCAGCTGCTCGATCACCGTCTGCAGCGTTTCCTGCGTCGTAACCAGCTCCTGCTCCAGATCCAGAATGAACTGCTTCTCCTTCAAGTCGAGATCGGGAGGGGGAGGAGGCAGGTGCCAGCTTCTCCAGCTCCCTGTCCGGCAGAAAGGCGATCAGGATGTACTTGTCGTTCGTCTTTTCCGTCCGGAACAGTTTGACCTTCAACAAGATGCGCCGAGAAGCCCCGTTCTGCTCCATGACGATGTTCTTGTAGATGACCTCCGACTTCTCCTTGCGGGCTTTGTGAACGGCCGTGCTGAGCGCAACGGATAGGCTTTGGGGAACCATCTTGAACAGGTTGTGGGAGAATTTCCCGCGCGGCACGTTCAGGAAGGCATTCACATCTCCGGTCGTATGCACGACATCGTGATTGTCGTCGATAATGATACAGGGAGGAACGAACTCCTCGATCAACGATTGGGAAAGATCGTCCAGCTTGCGGAACAGCTTGGAATCCTCCATAATCTGCGAGCCCTGCAGCGTCTGCCCCGGAAGGGTGACCGGTTCGCTGATCTCCACCATGTTGAGCGGCCTGCGCTGGATGACGTTCCGCTTCGAGAAAATGTTCCACTTGTTGTGTAGCGGAGCGTAAAGCTTCCCGAGTTCTCCGATCGTTTCACTTGCTCCAAGAAACAGAAAGCCGCCGGTGGCGAGTGAAAAATGAAACAGCGAAAGCACCTTCTTCTGCAGAATGGGCTGAAAATAGATCAGCACATTCCGGCAGGTGACCAGATCGATCGAGAGAAACGGAGGATCCTTCACGAGATTATGGTGCGCGAACACAATCATTTTGCGGAGTTCCTTGGAGACCTGATAGCGGTCCCCTACCTTGACAAAATATTTCTCCAACCGGTCCGGCGACACATCGGCCGCGATGCCGGCGGGATACATGCCAAGGCTCGCCAAATCGAGCGCATCCTTGTCCAGGTCGGTGGCAAAAATTTTGATCGCCGGCTTCCGGCCGATCGATTCCATGTATTCCCTGAGCAGAATGGCGATGGAATAGGTTTCCTCTCCGGTCGAGCAGCCGGCCACCCATATGCGGATCTCCTGGTTCTCCTTGTGAAAGATCCGGGGCATCACCTCTTCCTTCAAAACCTCGAAAGCCTCTTTGTCGCGGAAAAACCGGGTCACGTTAATCAGCATCTCCTTCCACAGTACGGATGCTTCCGAAACATCGCCAAGCAGCATCTGGTAGTAATCGTGTAGGTCGCCGATGTGATGAATGGCCATCCTCCGTTCAATTCGACGAAGAATACTATTCTGTTTATATTGGGTGAAGTCAATATGGAATTTCTGATGCAGAAGCCGGAATATCTTCTGAATGGTTTCTTCGCTCGTCTGCGCTCTCGTGACCAGCTGGTTCGGTCCGGCCGACTGGCAGTAGTTCATGAACCGGACCAGCTCGCCGCCCATCTGCTGAGGGGGAGGATGCAGTCCACGAGCCCTGTGGAAATGGCGCAGTTCGGCATCCCGTCGAATTGGGCCGAGCCCGCTTCCTGAACAAGAATCAGGCCCCCGCATCTTTGATCGCCTTGATGCCCCGCGACCCGTCGCTTCCGGTTCCGGACAGAACGATGGAAACCGAATGTTCCCCGGAGTTTTTGGCAAGCGACCGGAAAAAGACATCGATGGGAAACACCAGAGGACTTCCCGGCGTAATCGATTCGAGGTGAAGAACGTCATTCTCTATCGTCATGAGCTTGCCGGGAGGAAGGACATACACGTGGTCCGCCTTCACTTTGTTTCCTTCGGCGGCCTGCACAACAGGCATGGACGTAACCTTGGACAATATATCCGCCATCAGGCTGCGGTAATCGGGGGACAGGTGCGGGACAACGACATAAGAAGCTCCGCTATCCGGGTCAAGGTGCGTAAAAAAGAATGGAGAGCTTCCATTCCGCCAGCCGAAGCACCAATTCCTACCACGTATAACGGTTTGCGGTGTTCCGTGGAGCCATTCGTGCTGTTCTTCATTCTATCATCTCCCCATCACTTTGATTAGGCATCCTCTGGTGGGGAACGATGACGCCTAAGCCCCTCTGTTTTTAATGTGGCTGCAGGGTCCGTCTTCTCTTGCTGCAGTCCGGCCTTTCGCTGCTTCTTACAAGGCAGTTCAGCCGAATCTGTCTATCCATATAAGATCAGTATACACGAACCAAGCAGTTTCTTCCATAAAAAGTAAACTTTTTGTCAAGAAAACCGCCATATCGGGCATGGCAAAAGCCCGGATAACCGAAGCGTCAGCCGGGCCGTACCTCACCTTTATACGATAACGGCGGAATAAGCCGTTTTCCGGGCTGCAAGGGACTGCTTCATGGTCAGGACGCGCACCCGCCGCTGCTGCTCGGGCTCCTCCTGCTCAAAGAACGAATCATCCGTTCCAAGCTCCAGCAAGGTCTCGCGGGCGGCCTGAACCGCCTCCTGCTCCTTCTCGAGAACATAATAAGCAATCTGGTAGCAATAGCCTTCGAACTTTCTCAGGACCGCTGCTTTGTTCTGAAGCCGCGGGCTCATGACACACCCTCCTTTGCATTATGGGGATTGGGGAGATTAGCGGACCGAACGGGCGACTTCCACCGCCTCCTCTTCCGTAAGCGGCCCCGACACCTGCAGGACCGCGTAAGCGGACGGCCACTGAACCGTAACATAGCCGTCTCCTGGAAGAAGAGTGCCCGGGCTTCCGTTGATCTCGATCTCCCGCGCTTGCGCCTTGCCTCCGAAGGAATACACGCCTTCCGGCTGCCCGGAAGCCGTCCGGGTATAGAGGAATAGAACGGCCCGGTCCCCGTTTCGGTAGAGCAGAAGCGCCTGCTTAAGCCCTTCTTCTCCGTCCGGGGTTAGCTGCGCTGTATCCGGTGCGAAGCCTTCGGGGAGCCGGGCGGGGGCCGGCAGCTTCCACCGTTCGACGGCTTCCGGAACGCTCATCTCCACGGGCCGCGCCGGCACGACGGACCGCTGAACCGCCGGCTGGCCCGCTCCGGTGGATGCCGCTTCGCCCTCCCCCTGCGCAGGGGGAGCAGCCGTCTTGGCCCGGGCGGTTTCGCGGTCCCCGTCCCGGCCGTACCAGAGGTGAACGGCCCCGTCTTGGACCTTCCGGCCCACATGGAACCAGAAGGTTTCGGCGGCAGCCGGACCGAGCGCGAAAGATCCTGCCGCCGCCCCGATCAGGAGGGCCGCCAGGCTCGCGGCCGCAAGAGCTTGGGAGAAGACGGGGCGGAGACGGCTTCCCCGCCTTTCCCTGGCCAGCCTCTCCTGCATCCGCACCCAGGCCTCCTCCCCATCCGGAACCGCAAGCCCGTGGTGAATCCTTCTGACGGCCAGGGACACCTGCCCGCCAGCCGTTCTTTCCCGGCCCGGTCCGTTCACCGGTCATCCCCCCATTTACGCATAAAGTGACCCGCCAGCTTCTTGCGCGCTCTGGCCAGCCTCTGGGTAAGCACCTGCTCGGTAATCCCGAGCTCCGCCGATATTTCAGAGTAGGACAATTCCGCTATGTAATGGAGAAAGAGAACCACCCGGTAGTCAGGCTTCAGCTCTTGGATCGTGGCGTGAAGAATTTCGTTGCGCTGCATGCGTTCCACCATATCCTCCACCTTCTCCACCGGCAGGGAATAGAACGCCTCTTCCTTATCGATAACGTCGTCCAGGCCGGACATCTGACGATATTTTTTCAGCTTTCTCAATAAATCATAAGCCCCGTTGCGCGCCAGCTTCTTCAGCCAGGCCCCCATTCGGGAATCGGAGCGTGTCTTGGGACCGCTTCGGACCGCTTTCATGAAGGTTTCCTGGATGCAGTCCTCGGTTAAGGCATGATCGTTCAGAAGAAAATAAATGTCCCGGTACACCCACTGCCGGTAGGCAAGGAATAGCCTGCGCTGCGCTTCATGGTTCAGGGAATGGATATTTACGCGAAACAGCTCGAATTCCTGATCGGACAACATCATCCCTCCAGCTCCCGGCCCATACTTCAAGTTAAGTTAACCATAGGTCAAACGAACGATCAACAATAATTTCCAGCAAAACCACGCGTTGGGAGGAAGGCAGCAGCAGGACGGCAGGACCAGAGACGCCCTGGCAGGGATATAACCCTATCACAAAGCACAAGGCTGCCGGAGCTTCCCGGCAGCCTATCGCTTGCATGAAGCGCATCCTTTCTCCGCCTGGTCCTGCCGGGAGCCGGAAATTGGAAGCCCTTTAGGTCTCGGTGCTGGAGCCGACGGAGGCCGACGGATCCACGGTAAGCGACTCGGTATACTCCACCCGCTCCACCTCGCAGTGGGGACCGATCACGACACGGTTTCCCCGGATGAGCCGGGCCCTTGTATATTCCACGTTCACGAGCGTTCCCTCGATCAGGTCGGCATTCAACATATTCGGCCTCAGGTCCCTGCCGCGGAACAGGCCGGCGATAGAGTGCAGAAGATCGGTGAAGATGGAAAGGACCGCCGCCTTGCGGACCGTAATCTCTTCCTCCAATTTCTTTGGCGTAGCTCGTTCCGTACATGTCCACCTGAACCCGGTTGGCGTTAAGCAGACCGCCGACCGAGAGGCCCCCGGTCACCTTGACCTCCTCCGCTTCGAGATCCTTTCCCGCCTGGATGTCTCCCTTCACCTGAAGCCGGACGGCCTTCAAGGCCTCCCTGGTCTTCAGGCTGCCGCTAATCTCGATCTCGGAAGCGCGGATGGTGTCATCGGCTTTAAAGGAGCCGGATATCGACAGCTCCCCACTTTCCACCGCTCCTTCGACAGCGCAGCTTCCGCTGATTTTGATCCGCTCAGCCGAAACATTTCCCCGTGCGTGCCCGGAACCGGATACTTTAAAAAGCCGGGCGATGACGTTACCGGTAATTTTCCCGGAGCCCGAAATGCGCACCTCATCAAAATGCCCTCCCCCGCTGACCCGCTTCCCGATATGATCAGGTCCCCGTTCGGGGCCGTCCCCGCCGCTTTGTTAATCATCGTTTCCGTGCCCTCCTTGTTCCTGTCCATGCCTTACTCCTCCTCCAGTTCCGCTTTCAAGAGACGGGCGATTTCCTCCAGGTCATAGACCTGCTTCACCTTGGCGTCGGTAAGAAAGGGACTGTCTTTCGGCACAACGGCAGCCATACCCGTTCCATCCCTGACGCAATAGTACAGCCGGTAAGAGGTATCCCCGAGCTGCGGGATCCATCCTTCCATGCCCTCCAGCAGCTCTTCCAGCCTTCCGTCGGCCAATTCGTGCTCCTCCCGAAGACGG
Source organism: Paenibacillus sp. CC-CFT747 (assembly GCA_030323305.1). Taxonomy (GTDB): domain Bacteria; phylum Bacillota; class Bacilli; order Paenibacillales; family NBRC-103111; genus Paenibacillus_AO; species Paenibacillus_AO aurantius. The sequence goes on from CP106741.1 coordinate 262,783, forward strand.
CCCGCCACATAAGCAAGCACCGCCTCCATAAAGGTCAGCTCCAGCTTATTCAGCCGCCTGGCGAGCCTCACCAGCAGATCGGGATCCCACAATCCTTTTTCCTGCAGGCGGGAAAGGGCGAAGCTCTTGTTCGTGAGCTCAGGGGAAAGCAGCTCGGCCAATTCCTCGAGGGAGTGGCTGTCCTTCAGCTCCAGAATGCCCCTTACCCGGGTTAATATTTTGTCGCGGTGAAAGAACGTTTCCTGCCCCGTGAAGCTGGACTGCTTGATAAACCAGGATTCGGGGATCAAGTTCTGCCGCTTCCAGCGGTAGAGCTGGCCGTAGGAAATGCCGGTCAGCTGCAGCAGCTCTTTTTGGATATCAACTCCTGCTCCATAGCGGGTGCCCTCCTGATGTATAGCGTAACATTGTTCCGTCTTCCGTTAGATGAATCGTAACATAACATTGTTTTGTTGTAAAGAGAGCTATGGCGGAGAAGAAGCGGCCCTTGGTTCCGTCCTTGTCTTCGCGGCAACGTATAGCCCCGGCGGGGGCCATCCGCCCGACGCTGGCATTCCGCCGCTTACCCCGCCCCAGCAGCCGCGCTAACCTGGTATCGGACCTCCGCCTTGTTGCGGAGGAGGAGCGTGGAAGACAAGAGGTCCCCGTTCTGAGGGTCAAGTGTCAGCCTCCAGATTTCATTCTCCCGGTACGAGCGGCCTTTCTCTTCATAAAACCGGTGGTTCCTTTCCTCGATCCGGTAACGGAAGGCAAGCGCCCGGTCCGTATGGATCGTTCCCTCGAGAAATTCCTCGCTCAGCCAGAGCCGGTATTGGAAAGTAAACTCGGTCGGATTGTACAGCCTTAGATCCACATAGTTATAAGCCACGCTGGTCCCGCTGCCGAATGGGATCACCCTCCGGTCGTCCGGGAAGAGATCGAAGCTGTGATGGTGGCGTTCGCGGATTTCGAGCGGGGTGTGCAGCGCGAGCCAGAACAGCAGGTTTGCCATCTGGCACAGCCCGCCCCCGGTTCCTGTCGTTACTCGGCCGTTGGCAAGCTGAAGGCCTTCGATATACCCTTTGGCCGCCGTTGGCTGCCCCGTCAGCCTCCAGAACGAGAAGGTTTCCCCGGAGCGATCTGAATGCCGTCCAGGGTCTTAAGACAGATCTGCAGGTTCGTGATTTTGTTCTCCTGCAGCTGAGGATCCGTTCCGGCGAGCACCCTTCTCAGCACGGATTTGTGCTTGTGGGCCACATGTGGGAGGGAAACCGGAGACCGCTTTCGGGCAAAGCGAAGGCGGGGGTCCAGATTCTGAAGATGCCTCTTCAGGCAAAGCTGCCGGACGCGCCACTTGTACAGAAAGGGAAAATGACGAAGAAGAAGCTTCTTCATAGGAAGGGTACCACCCTTTAAAGCGTTTTCTCTTAGTGTACAAGGGCCCGGCGGCGGGAGCAACCCCGGCATGCCAGGATACCCCGAACAGCCCCTCCCCGGCTAACCGGAGCCGGATGATGCGCTCGGCAGGTGAAGAAGGATAGTCGGAATGCCTGCTCACCGCAAAAAGGCTCCGCCTGGGGCGAAGCCTGAATCGGAGCCTCTTGGCGGCTTGAAGCGGAGCCTAGTGTAGAGCCTCGTACGGAGCCTGCTGTGGAGCCTGGTGTAGAACCTCGTTCGGAGCCTGATATGGAGCCTCTTGCGGGGCCTGCTGTGGAGCTAGTCGGAGAGCCTGGTGCGGACCCGGTTTGACATTGGAAGGTATGGCGCCTGATCCGATGTCTTCGTGGGCGGGATCCGTCGCTGCCCTTCCCCCATTGTCGTGGACAGGACTGGCCGCCTTAGCCCGGCTGCTCGGTGCTGACGAACTCCGGATCCTCTGTTTCGAGCAGCGGCGAGGGGTTCCCGGTGTACAGCACCCACAGCTCATGCAGGGCGCGGGTGCAGGCCACGTAGAGCAGCTTGGCGTCCGGCGCGGTGGCGGAGTAGTGCGTTTCGTCCGCATCAAGGACGAGCACGGCGTCGAATTCGAGTCCCTTGGCCAGGTAAGCCGGGACGATGGACAGCCCTCCGCCGTACCGGCTCTGTCCCGCCACGATGCGGTTCGCCGCGATGCCCTCCCGGTCGAGCAGCTTCTCCAGCCCGGCGCACTCCTTCTCCGTCCGCCCGATGAGGGCGACCGTCTGGTACCCGCTCCCGGTCAGCCTGCGGACCGCTCCGAGAATTGCCTCCTCCCGGTCCCCCTTCGGGGTGCCGATGACCCGGACAGGGCTGCCGCTGCGAAAGACGGGAACGGCGAGCAAGCTGCCCGCCACTCCGCGGCTGAGTACGACGTTCGCGAAATGAATAATTTCCATCGTCGAACGGTAGCTCCGCTCGAGCTGGAAATATGCCGTGTGTCCCTCCCCGAACAGACGGCTGAATTCCTCCCAGGTGGAGATGCCCTGATAAGCATGAATCCCCTGGGACAGATCGCCGAGAATGGTGAAGGAATGATTCTTCGTAAACCGGTCGAGAAGCGCTACCTGGAAGGGGAGAAATCCTGCGCCTCGTCGAGCACCGTATGGTCAAACAGCCGGTCCCCGGCTATGCCGTAGAACGCCGCGTGGAGATGCACAAGAGGCGCCAAGTCCTCCGGCTGAACCTTCTTCCGGCGGAAGAGTTTGCGGGATTCCTCCGCCAGGCCGGCGATGCCCGGCCACCCTCCGGCGGACAGCTCCTGCGGTACACCGGCCAGGAAGAAGGGCGATTCCTGCTGAAACAGCTCCTTGTAGAAGGTAAACGGCGTGTACTCCGGCCAGCCGGCGAGATACGTGCGCAGCTTCTGCGACGCCTTCTTCTTCAGCTCCTTGCGCTCGTGGGGAAGCCGTTTGTCCACCTCCATCTCGAGCCAGCGCTTGATGCGGGCCACCACCCGCTCCCTGCGCTTCAACAGCGGGTAGTGCTTGTTCTCGACATGATACCATTCGTGCACCTTCCGCGCCGGGAGGACCAGACCCTCCCACGGCGCAAAGCCGGCTTCCGGGACGCAGCCCTGCTCGTAGACCGCGAGACAGCGGTCCAGCCACAGCCGGAAGGCGTCCGAGCCTTTGATCCGGCCCGGCGCCCGGTCGTCCATTGCCGGACGGTCCGGCCCGAGGCCGAACCACTGCTCCAGGCGGCCCGCGGGCTCCTCCAGCTGAACCTCATGCCCGAGCAGGTCCAGCGCCCATTCGCCGAAGGTGCTCTGCTGGATGTTCCCGACCCCGAGCTCGGGCAGCACTTGAGAGATATAATCGAGAAACATGGCATTAGGGGCAAAAATGATCATCCGCTCCGCGCGCACGTTCTCCCGGTACTGGTACAGAAGATACGCCAGCCGGTGCAGGGCGACGGTCGTCTTCCCGCTGCCCGCCACCCCTTGGATGATGAGAGCCGTATTCCGCGCCGAGCGGATGATCCGGTCCTGCTCCGCCTGGATGGTCGACACGATGTCGCGCAGCTTGTTGTCCTTGTTCTCCCCAAGCCGGTAGACGAGGAATTCGTCTCCCGCCGAGGCCGTGTCGGTTTCCCGGTCGTACGTATCCACCACCCGCTGCAGGATCCGCTCGCGGATCACGAGATTCCGCTTCAAATAAACCAGCCCTTCGATGATCCCCTCGGGGGATTCGTACGCTGCGGCATCCCGGCCGCCGGAGAAGGAGTAGAACAGGCTCGCCACCGGAGCGCGCCAGTCGATCACCATCAGCTTGCCGGTCTTCTCCTCTTCCACCCCGACTTTGCCGATGTAGAGCGCTGCCGGTTCTCCTTGCCCCGCTTCATGAAAATCCAGCCGGCCGAAGTAAGGCTCGGCCTGGGCCCTCCCTAGGCTCCGGCGGGAGGATTCCCGCACGCTTTCGAGCGCCTGCTCGGTCAAGTCGGTCCCATGATACACGGGAACCTTCCGCAGCCTTTCCAGCTGGCGGTCGATTTCTTTTTTGGCGGCTTCGAGCCTCTGCTGTTCTTCTTGATAGGCACTTTGAGTCTTTTCGTCCAAGATCAGTTACCTCCATATGACCTGCATCTTAAGAAAGAGCAGATGTAATTCCTCTGAAGTCAAGGAATCTAATCATACCGAATCCCCGGCCAAAAGAAAAGTCCGAATTCCCAAAAGCATAAACCGACCGTCAAAGAAAGACCCCGCCCCCCTTCTGGTTTATACTGGAAGTAAAAAGGAGGGATTCTGGATGAAAGAACGGTTCCGCCGCGATCTGCTGCGGTACATGAGCGCCCACCGGCATCCGGTGAACCGCGCCCTTCATTACGCTGCGTTTTTGCTCGCTTTCCTCGCCTGGGGAACCGTCTGGGTGGACCTCACTTGGACCGCGGTCCTCGCGTTTGTCCATTATGTCCTGTCATGGATCGGCCATTACGGATTCGAGCGCAACCGTCCCGCCTCCTTCCGTTCCCCATGGATCGGCTTCTATGCGGGCTTCTCCTGGTTCTTCCTGAGGACGATCGAGCTTGTGACCGGGCGGCGCCTCCTGGACCGATTGACGGCCGGCTCTTCTCCGCAAGCCGAGCCCGGTCCCACGGCGGACTGATGCCGGAGTGGGATGGCTGCGGCCAGCTATCCGGAGCGAAGGCCGCGGCCGACTGACAAGAGCGAGGGCCGGCCGCTAAAAAAGCTGCCTGCCGGTGTTGGTTACCCGGAAGGCAGCTTTTTTAGCTATGGCTTATTCGTCTTGCCGGGCTCAACCGGCTTCCTTGACGGTTACCTGACTCCAGTCCGTCCGGTAGAACCGGATAAGGACCGTTACCCCATAGGCCGTCAGGAAGGTGTACAAGGAAATCCAGGCGCCTACGCTGTCGAGCCCCCATACAAAGGTAAGCAGGTAAGCGAGCGGCACGAAGACGAGCCAGCTGAGCAGAAAGGAGGCTTTGACGAGGAAGGACGTTTCCCCGAGGCCGCGCATGCCGCCCGCGTAGAAGTTGAACAGCCCGTCGAACAGCTGCAGGAAGGCGGAGATGCGGATCAGCTTCTCCGCCAGCTCGCTAACCGCCGGATCGGCCGTGTAGATGCCCGCGATCTGGGCGGCGAATACGAACTCCACCGCGCCAAGGACGAGCAGGAAGAGCGAGCCGAGCACGGCCGTGTCGGTCTGGTAGCGCTTCGCGAGGAGCGGATTGCCGCGGCCGACTTCCCGGCCGACGAGAATCGTCGCGGTGGCGCTAAACGCAAAGGCCGGCATGAAGCCCAGGCTCATGACGTTCAGCGCCACTTCATTCGCCGCCAGCGCCTCGTCGCCAAGCCGTGTCACGAACATCGTGAACACGAACATGGCGAGGCTCATCGCGAACTCCTGCACGCCTAGCTTGCCGCTCTCCGCGAGGATCAGCCGGGACTCCGCCCGGTCGATCACGGCGCGGATGCGCGTCTCGAACCGCTTGTGCAGGCGGACGAAGAACACATACGCGCTGCCGAGCAGCCCCACGGCTTCCCCAATCCATATCCCCCAGGCGGCGCCCGGGAGTCCAAGCTCCGGAAAGCCCCAATGGCCGTAGGTCAGCCCGTACGTGAAGAACACCATAAGGATGTTCGAGGCGATGGACAGGATCATCGGGGTTTTCGTATCGCCGACTCCGCGGAAGAAGCCGTGAAAGATAAAGCTGAGCGTGGCGAAGGCCATCGCATAGAAGCGGATCTCGAGATAAGCCGTACCGGTCTCGACAAGCTCCGGCGATCCGCCCATCAGCCTCAGGATGGAGGCGGGGGCGAGCCATCCGATCAGATGAAGGAGGACGCCCAGCCCCAGGCACATATACAAGGCGAGATAGGTGCGGGCGACCCCTTTTTCATATCCCCGGCCCCGTAATTTTGCGCGACCAGGTAATTCACCGTCAGTCCGAAGCCGGAGCAGAGGGCCCAGGCGTTGTACATAATAATATTCGATACGCCTACCGCTGCGATCACAAGTGCTCCCATGTGCCCGACCAGAATAAGATTGATCGTACCCGTCAAGGTAATCGTAGCGAAGGAAATGATGGAAGGCAGTGCAAGCCGCAGGATGAGTCCCCAATGTCTAGTCAACTCTTCATCCCCTGTTGTCTGATATCGCTTCATTCTAACGTGCCGGGACAAGGAAAGCAAAAGGCCTCCGGCTTACTTCCGTTCGGCCCGTTTGGTATACTGAAAGGAAACCCCGAGGGCCTTTTCCCCTCCATTAAGAAAGGAAGACCTCCATGGAAGAATCGTTAAGCGGCCTGAAACTCGTCCCCCACCATCTTTTGGCCGAGCGGCTGGAGACCGTACGGGAGCTCAAGGCAGGCGCGCTCGAAAGCTATGAAGTCATGAAAGATAAGGGAACCGGCGAGCATTACCTGGTTTACCGGTATATTCACCGGGACATAGCGCAGGGAGGAGAAGAAGAGAATTACCATCACCTCATGCCCGTGGACAGCGACGAGGTGCTGAGCCTTCTCTTCGGCGAGCAGTCCTACCGCTACCCGGAGCAGTGGACGAAGCCATATTTGCGCAACGGCGGGCAGGGGGACGCCTACGTCTGGTTCGATCCGGCCAACGTGGAATCCTATGACAAGTACGAGCAGCTCGGCCATGAAGTGATGAAGAAGCTGGCGGAGTTCAAAAATCGGGCCAACTGGACGAGGAATCGGTCCGCAAGCTGATGAATGACCTGGATAAGCTGTAGATGACCGCCTATCCGCCCATTCCCGCTGCCGCTCCTCCTGCTGTGAATTACCGGACCCTCCCGATAGCCGAGAATGGGGAGCCCCTGCTTTCGCTTACGGGTCTCTCTCCGAGGGTGGAGGTGCACCCTGTCTACCGGGAGATGGGGATTCCCGGGGCGATCCCGGACTGCTGGCTCCGGGAGGGAGCCGCCGCCCGGCTTCTGGCTGCGGCCTCGCACCTGCCGCCGGGCTTCCGGTTCGTCGTGCTGGACGGCTTCCGCCCTTACGAGGTCCAGCTCGAGCTGTACCGCCGGTTCCGGGAGGAGATCGCCTCGTCGAACCGCTTCGCGACCGAAGAGGAAGTGGAGAAGGAAACCGCCCGGTTCGTGGCCTACCCAACGCCTGATGTGGAGGCCCCGTCACCGCATATGACGGGCGGAGCGGTGGATCTAACCGTGGCGGATGAAGCCGGTTGGCTGGACATGGGGACCCCTTCGATGACCTGACCGACCGGGCCGCGTCCGCCTGGTTCGAGCTTCTGCCCCAGCCGACCATGCAGGAGCAGCGCATCCGGCACAACCGGCGGATGCTGTACCACGCCATGACGTCCGCCGGCTTCGCGCCTTACGGTAACGAATGGTGGCATTTCGATTACGGCAACCAGCGCTGGGCTATGATGACCGGCGGCACCGCCTTCTACAAAGGCAAAAGAGCCTTCCCTTGAAGCTTGGGGAATGCTCTTTTGACGCTGTCGGCCCTAAACGCCGGTCTCTTTTATACGAAATTCCGGGTGGTGTTGTTCCGTCCGAACCGGTAAACCGCCACCAGGAAGAACACGAGAGCGAAGGCGGCGAGCACCGACAGGTTAAACCAGAGACCGGACAGGCTCTCGCCCTCCTGAAGGCTCGTAATCGTCTGCAGCACCCAGCTTTGCGGCATGAAATCCGAAAGGCGGCGGATCGTGTCCGGCATGATGCTGATCGGGAAGAAGCAGCCGGACAATAAGCAGGTCGGCGTGACGATCAAGCTCTGCATGGCTCCGACCGAGGCGGAGCTTTTGGCGAAGGTTACAATGACGAGGGAAAGGCTGACGGCGACAAGGCCGAACAAGACCAGAAGTCCTACCATTTCCGCCATCGGGATGCCGGCGTCCATATGGAACACGAATTTCATCAGAAGCAGGGCGACGGAAATCTGCAGCAGCATGATAAACAGGTTAACGATAATGTTGGAAGCGACGTATACCCGGGCACTCACCGGGGAGGACAGGATGCGGAAGTACGTCCGGTTCTCCCGGTTCTTCAGCATGATGTCGGACAGGCTGATCGCCGACATCATCATGAACATGATCAGGAAGCCGATCGACTGGTAAGACATGCCCTTCACCACCGAGGTGTCATTGACGGACTGGGCCGTCAGCTTAAAGTCTCCGTTCCGGTACTGATCGTAGAGAAGCTGAAACTTGGCCTGATCCGGTCCCGCCAGCTTGCCCATAGCCGCCACATTCTCCAGGTAACCGTTCAGCATCGCTTTCACATAGGTTGTTACCTGGGCACCCTTTACGGATTGGATGGTAAGGCTTCCGGGGTTTCCCTTCCGCAGGCTGTCCGAATAGCCCTCGCCGATCAATAGGCCGACGTCCAGCTTGCCGGCGGCAAGCTGGGAACGAAGGTCTTCCCCGTTCAGCTCCACCAGCGTGACATTGCCCATCCCCTTAACGAAGCCGATCGTCTCCTTCGCCAAAGCCTGGGTTCCATCGGCGTTCACCACCCCGATCCGCAAGGGCGTAGTTCCAATATTGCCATACAGGAGGCTTGACAGCAGAATGCCGATCATGGGCAAGCCGAAGTACAGAAACAGGCTGGAGCGTTTGCGGAAGGTCATCCGCAGGGTCGTTCTGACAAGCAACCAAAGATTTGACATATTACAGTCCCTCCTTGCGGCGCATGATGAAAACCGAAACGATAAGCAGGGCGGCCGTCACGGCGAGGTTCAACCCGATGACCGGCCAGGCCGCGGAAACGGTCCCTCCATAGATGACTTCGGTCAGGGCACGGTTGGCCCAGCGAATGGGGGATAGCTTGACGATAAAGCTCATGACCCCCGTCCCGTCGTCCTCCCCAAGCGGAAAGTAAGCTCCGCCGAAGAAGGCGGCCAGCTGGACAAACATATTAATGACTCCTCTTGAAGCGCTGCCCTTTAGCATATAACTAAGGGATAACCCCAAGCTCATAGCGAGGATGACCAAGGAGACCAGCACCAGAAAGACGATCCCGAGGTGGTCCCCCAGTAGGCGCCGAAGGCGAGCATGCTGAAGAAAACCAGAACCGATACGCACAGCACGTTCACCACGAGACTGCCGAGCAGCTTTCCGCCAATGATTTGCCCTTTGCTTACCGGTGCCGCCACCAGCCGGGGAGCCGTGCCGCGCACCATCTCGCTGCGGATGAGCCCTCCCGCCGGCATGGCCGCCCACATGGCCACCATGATGGACATGGCCAAAGCGTAGTAATCCAGCGAACCCGGCTTGCGGTCGGCGGTAAGCGAGGTTTCTTCGATATAGCCCTTGCCATGGCCGGCACCCGCCATGGCAAACACTGCCTCCACCTGGGACGGATCGACCGCCGCCACGGCGGCCGCGGCCTTATATTTGTCCGTGAAAGCCGTCAGCATGCCCTGCACTACGCTGCTCTCCAAGGTGCTCCGGCTGCTGCCGTACAGGGAGATGCCACTGGTATTTACTTCCACATAGTCGGCATAATGGTTGCTTTCGACCTCTTCCTTGCCGTCGATTCCTTCCTTCCAGGAATCGACCTCGATTCCCATCTCCTTTATCTGCTTCGTGAAGGAACCGAAGGCATCGGCCAGCGGCCCTTTCCCCGTCTCATTCTTCACCAGAATCTTGATCTCTCCCAGGCTCGACTGGCTGTTGAAGGCATTGCTGAGCGCCATCCCGAGGATGAGCATAAGGACGACCGGAAAGAGCAGCATGAACAGCAGGGTACGGCGGTCGCGGAAATCCTGCTTGAATTCTTTTAGGGCTATCCATAGCGTAGTCATGTTTGCCTCCTCTCCTTCACTAATCCCTCAGCGTGCGTCCGGTCAGCGTCAGGAAGACCGTTTCCAGATTCGGCTCCAGCTCCTCGACGGCCCGGATCTCGTTGCCTTCCTCCATCAAGAGCCTGAGAATGCGGTTCAAGTTATCCACTGAAGCGTCGCTCTGGATACGAAGCAGGTTCTCTTCGGTTACAACGGAACGGACGCCGGGAATCGCCTTCCACGCCCGGGATTCCCCTTGGACGAGAGCCCTCAGCTCGATCCGGATGTCCTTGACGTCCGTAATCGTCGCTTTAAGCTGCTCCTTCGTTCCTTCCGCAATCACCTTGCCGTGATCCATGATGGCGATTCGGGTGCAGATCTCTTCGACTTCCTCCATATAGTGGCTCGTGTAAATGATGGTGCAGCCCATCTCGTTCAGCTTCAAGACGGAAGCGAGAATATAATTCCGGGACTGGGGATCGATGCCGACCGTCGGTTCGTCCATGATGATCAGCTTCGGCTTGTGGGCGATGGCGCAGGCGATGTTCAGGCGCCGCTTCATGCCCCCGGAGAAGGTTTTGGGATAATGCTTGGCCTTGTCGCTTAGACCGACGAACTCCAGAGCCTCCTCCGTTTTGGCGCGCAGTTCGCTTCCTCTCAGCCCATACAGGCCGGCAAAGAAGCTCACATTCTCGTAAGCGCTCATGTCCTCGTAGATGGCGAGGTCCTGGGGAACGATGCCTAGGTTCCGCTTGGCGAAGCTCCGGTTCTTGGCGATGTCCTTCTCGAGAATGCGGATCTCCCCTTTCGTCGGCAGCAGCAGCGAGGCGATCATATGAATCGTGGTGCTCTTGCCCGCTCCGTTCGAGCCTAGGAGACCGAAGATTTCTCCTTCCCCCACCGTCAGCGACAATTTATCCACGGCTGCAAAATCGCCGAATTTCTTAGTCAACTCTTTCACATGCAGTACATTCATGGCCGTCCCTCCGTGTTTCCTTTGATATGCCTTTATTCTAAAAGAAAAGGATGCCCTTATGTCAGTGCATAAGTTCATCCTTTTGGCATGAGAAATCTCCTGTATGAATAACACGGCCGGGCAGGAGCGGCCATGAAATTTATCCCATCACCCGGGCTGCTCCTCCGGAACCGAGCGAGGCAGAAGCGTTGTCACCCGGAAGCCCCGGGTTCCATCGCAGACGACCGTCCCGTTAAGAGCCGCCGCTCTTTCCTCCATGCCGATCAAGCCGAGCCCCTTCGCCCATTTTGCCGCCCCCTGGCCATTGTCGGCCACAACGGCCTGGATGAACCGGTTCAGCACCCGAACCTCTACATGGACCGCTGAGGCTTGGGCATATTTGCCGCAGTTGGTGAGGGCCTCCAGGACATTCTCATGGATGACTTTCCACTGCCGCGGAGAGAGGATTTCCATCTCTCCTTCATGCACGAGCGTAACCAGGAGGCCGGTCCGGGCCCCGAAGGCTTCCGCCGCCGCCTTCAGCCGGACTAGCCCGAGCTGCTCGGCCGGCGGCTTCGTATTCTTCAGCGTCACCCGGATCTCCTCGATCCCTTCCTTCGAGATGTCGATGGCGTTCTGCAGCAGGCGCCCGGCCGTCTCCGGATCCGAGACCAGCAGCCGCTTGGCCGCCTCCAGCTGAATGAGAGCCCCTGTCATCGAATGGCCGATTCCGTCATGGATGGCCTGGGACAGCCGGTTGCGCTCCTCCAGCTTGCTCATGTATTCCGAAACCCGCAAATACTCCCGGTTGTCCGCGAGCCCCTTGGCCAGACGCTCCCGCTCCGAGCGCAAATCCTCGATACGGACGGCGTGGCCTTCGGCCTTCTCCTGCCAATACCGGACGAAGGCGAAGTGGAAGAAGCCGAACAGCGCGACGAAGGTGTATTGGACAAGCAGGTCGCCTCTTATAAAAAGAACCGGAAGAAGCACGGCCGGGAGGACCAGCCGGCGCCTGCTCTCGGAGAAGGAAGTTAACTCGATGGCGTTAAAGGGAAGCAGGAGCAGAAAATAAGGATAAGCATAGGCTGAGCAGACCGCCAGCCCGGCGCATAGAAGGAAGAGAACCCCTGCCGAATCCGGTCGTAAGGAAGCACCAGGACAAGCAGATTGAAAGAAAGGTAGGCGAGGACATACAGAATGACCCAGGGAGAGCGTTCCCCCGGCGATTCGAAATACGTGGCCGCTATGACATACAGGAGGACGAGGGCTTTGCTGCCCACCATCCATAACTCCAGGGAGGATCCTTTTCTCATCAGCGTGCCTTGCCTGTTAAATAGAAGATGGCGATCTGGGTCCGGTGATCGAGCCCCGTCTTGTTCAGGATGGAAGTGATGTAGTTGGCCGTCGTTCCCTCGGCGATGAAGAGTTCCTTCGAGATTTCCTTATTTGAAAGCCCCTTTGCAATCCGCGACATGACCTCCAGCTCCCTCTCCGTGAAGGGGCTGCGGTCAAAGGGACAGGCATCCGGGGCAGGAGCGGCGCCCTGCGTTCCCGCCGGCTCCGCACGCGGCGGCTCCACGCTTCCCGTACCAGCCTTCCGTTCTTCCAGCCCGTTCTCCTTGCCGGTTCCCGTCGGCTTCCACGCTTCCATGTTCGTCTTCAGCTTATCAAGCACGCTGTCCTGAAGCACATTGTTTCCGTTATAAACACTCTTGATCGCGTCGCGGATACGCTCCGGGTCGTTGTTCTTCAGCAGGTAGCCCTTCGCCCCGCTTCGGATGGCGTCGAGGATGTATTCATCGTCGTCGAACGTCGTCAGGATGAGCGGGCGCGTCCCGGTTTCGCTGGAAAGGATCCGGGACGCCTCCACCCCGTTCATCCTCGGCATGCGGACATCCAGGAGAGCCACGTCGACCTCCTGCCGCCGGCAGAACTCCACCGCCTCCAAGCCGTCCTCCACGGTCCCGACCACCTCGAAATCACCAAACGTGGTCAAAATAATCTTCATCCCTTCCCGAATGAAGGAATTGTCATCGGCGATCAGCACTCTGATCTTCATTCACTCGCACTCCCCTTGCCAAAAATCTGGTAACCGTTAGGCCGATCTTCACCTATTTGCTGTATTCCACTTTAATGCGGAGCGGAGATTCTGACAAGGAGAAATGCTATAATCAACCTAGATCCGAAAGGCAAAGGAGCATCGGCATGGATTTTCTATTGGACAAGCTGGAAAGCAAAGTTGAATTCTTTGAAGCGTATGACCTTAAGTCGCTGGAGAAGCAAATTGAGGAGCAGATCGACAAAAACAAAGCCCTGCTGCTCGACGTACGATCCGTTCAGCATCAGGTGACGTTCGATCCCAACCGGAGCCGGCTGCTTTACACCGCCGTGGTTCATTTTCAGGCGAAAAGCTCCTTGTAGGCGCCATGTCGGCAGGCTTCCGCATCAGAAGCTTAGTGGGCCGCCCTATGGTCATAACGAAAAACAGCCCCCGGGACTCGAACGTCCAGTGGGGCTGTTTTTCGTGTTTAGGCAGCACGCCTCTCCCAGCTTCTTTAGGGAATCGCATAAAGGGGCTCACTTCCCCCTTCGTTCGGACCCAGAAACGGAGACAAGCTCCCCCTTCGGGGCCGTTGCCGGCCACGATGCCTCCCCCGTGCTTCTCGGCAATCAGCTTGGCCGTATACAGCCCGAGCCCCGTCTGCCCCTTATCACCGGTATAGAACTTATCGAAGAGTTGTGGCAGATCCTGGTCCCGGAAGCCGGGGCCATTGTCGCACAGCTCGATCTCGAGGGTCCCGGTCCGCCGGCGGACCCGCATGTCAATCCGGGCGTCCACGGTCGGCACATACCGGATGGCGTTTGCCATCAGGTTGTCGAGCACTTGGCTGATCCGCTCCACATCCAGATTAAGCCGCGGCCCCTCCTCCGGAGCCTCATCCTCGAAGGCAAAGGTACAGCCGATTCCGCGGGAGCGGCATAAGAAGTTGAGTTCCCGTTCCTTGTCCGCAAGAAACTCGGGTAGAGAGACCTTCTCGACCCGGAGCGGAAAATAGTCGATATCCTTCTCGGAAGCGATCTCCACGTCCTGGATCAGCCGGTTGACGCGGCGGATGTTGTCCTCGAGCACGCGCAGATGGCCCGCCGCCTTCTCCCGCGTAAGCTCCGGCATATCGGAGAGCAGCTCGACGTTGCCCTGGATAATCGTCATCGGCGTCCGGAAATCGTGGGCGATGGCGTCCATCATATCCCGGCGCTCCTGCTCCAGTCTCCACTCCCGGAGCAGGGAGCTTTTGAGGGCGCTTCGCATGTTCTCGAACGATTCCGTCAGCAGCCCCAGCTCGTTGTCGACCTTATACGTAACCGTAAAATCCAGGTCCTGGTCCCGGATCCGCTTCGACGCTTCGATCAGCTCCTGAACGGGTCTCGCGAGCCGCCTGCCGAATCGTCCCGCAAACAGATAAGTGAAGAGGGTGATGAAGAGAAAGGGCGAGACGAGGAAGAGAAGCGCCAGCGCCGCTTTTGCCCAGAGGACGCTTCCGCCGCTAGCCGTCGCCTCCAGCTTGTATTGAAGCAGGATCGCCCCCTTCCATTCCCCTCCGGCGGAAGAAAGGGGCATTACTTCCCTAAACCTTCCTCCGAAGCCGAACGAAGGATCGGCCGCAGCCGTCCGGTTCAGCTGTTCCAGCAGGGCTGCCTGGCCGGGGATGGCCCGCTCCGCCAGCGTTCCGTAGATCGGCCGGCCGGTGGTGTCCGTCACCTGGTATTGAATGCCCTCGGACGGGATTCGTTTCTCGAGCTCCGGCCGGCTCGCGGGATCCAGAATCCGGTCGTGCTGCGAGCGGACATAATCCTTGATGGCGGGAAGCTGGTTCTCGTAAGCGTTGGCCGGCTGGAACCAGCTGCTCCGGGTGAGCCACCAGAAGCCCGAAACCATGGCGGCAGCCGAACACACGGCACTGAGCAGGAGGATCCAGACAAAGGTAAGGATCAGCTGCCTTTTGAGAGGCTGGCGTTCGATCAGTCCGATTTGACCCATTTGTATCCGACTCCCCATATGGTCTGGATGTAGCTGCCTTCCGGATCCGCTGCGGCGAGCTTGGCCCGGATTTTCTTAATATGCTCCGTTACGGTGCTCGAGTCTCCTGCTGCTTCGAGCCCCCAGATCCGGTCGTAGATCTGCTCCTTCGAGAACACCTGCCCCGGGTGCAGCGCAAGCAGCTTCACAATCTCGAATTCCTTGGCCGCCAGGGGAACCTCGGTTTGGTTCACCTGAAGCTCCCGCCCCTTCAGATCGATGCGAAGCAGGCCGTACCGAAGCAGGGAACGTTCCGGTGTACCCTCCTGCCTTCTCCGGCTGCCCCGCAGATGCGCCGCCACCCGGGCCTTCAGCTCACGCAGACTGAACGGCTTCGTGATATAATCATCTCCCCCGATGGCCAAGCCTTGAATGCGGTCGGCCTCCGCCTGCCGTGCACTGACGAACAGGATGGGGCAGCTTACCTCGTCCCGAATCATCTGGCAGAGCTCGAAGCCGCCCAATCCCGGCATCATCACATCCAGAATGATCAAGTCGGGCTTGCGGGAGAGAAGGGTCAATGCTTCTCTGCCGCCGGAGGCGGTCAGCACCTCATAGCCTTCCGCCGTCAAGGCCTGCTCCATTAAGGACACAATGTCCGCTTCGTCATCGGCAATCAATATTCTTTCCTGCATGGTCACTCTCCTGATGCGGGCATCAGTTCACCCAATTTCTTCGTCTCCATCCCACCATTGTAACGGCAAAGCCGATCCCCATACAAATGATAACGGGAACCAGCCGGACGGCCGGGCCGCTTTCCTCCAACCAATCGAACACGGAGCCGATGCCGTACAGCAGGAAGCTTAAGGCGTCCGTCGCGTACAAGGAGCCGACCGCCACACCGATCCAGCCGAGGTAGCACAGAACGGGATTCGGCAGCAGGAAGCAGAGGAGCGCCATTACGCTGAGCTGGGCCAACAGGATGAGCAGAAAGAAGCCGTACGCCTTCAGGCAGTAGAGGAACGCCCCGGCTTGATCGTACGTCTGTTCCGGATTCCGGAATACCTGCCAATCTAAGCTGGGCTTGAACGCATAGCCTGCGATTACTCCGATCGCGAAGGTCACGGCCAGGAATAGGGTGAGAAGGATGGACAAATTCAGCCATTTGGCCGCAAACAGCTTGCCGAACGAGATCGGCCGGATCAGCACGAGCCTCAGCTGCCCGCTGTGGGCCTCTCCGTTGAAGCTGTCGATGATGAGCATAGGCCCGATAATCAGCGACAGAAAGAAGGACACTTCCTTCAGCAGGAACAACGGAATGTTCTCGGCGGTCAGCGGCACGCCACTCACGCTGTCGAACGCCCCCATCTGCTGCATGTTAAGAAACAGGCTGTCCAGGCCGACGATGGCGGCAAAAATAAGCAGACTGATCATCGTTTTGCGCCGTTTCCAGATGCGCTGCCAATCGTTAAGCATAAGGTTTATCATAGTAGTCATCCTCCATTTGTGCCTTATCCAAGGCTTTCCCGCCGGCAAAGTTACCGGATAAGCCACTAAGTCCAACGGTCCGGTTTGGTAAATAACAGGCCGGCTCCCGCCAGGAAAACGGCCGTACTTCCGGCCAGAATGCCGGTCATCCACAGGCCAAGGTCCCCGCTCGGCAGCGCCTGCGCATCCCCCAGCATCACGGCGATGCCGCTGTGCTGAATTTCGGTAAGCGAGAGAAACTTAAGCTTACTGGGCAGATCCCAGGCGAGCACACGGTTCGCCAGCTCGAACAGCACCGGATAAGCCAGGGAAACCAGCAGGTAGCCCATCCCGAGGCCGATGGCGGCGGTCGAGGTGCGGGAGACGACGGCCACCGCCAGAAAAACGGAGGACGTGCCGAGAATAGTTGCGTAGGCTAGGCCGTAATAGCCTAGCGTGTACCGGAGCATGTCTCCGCTTCTCACCGCCTGATCGTGATAGAACAGGATCCGCTCGGACGATGGGGGAAAACAAACCTTCCGACGACAGCTGCCGCAAGCAGATAAACGAGGAAGAACAGCGCCGTCATCAGGGCAAAGGCCAGCCATTTGGCCGCAAACAGCTGCGTTCGGCTGTAAGCCCGCAGCATCACCATCCGTAGCTGCCCCGACCGGTATTCTTCGGTAAACGACAGGGTCAGCAGGACCAGCGCCCAAACGTTGAACACCACGATCAGCTGCTCGATCATGGCCATCACCGGGAAGTTTTCCGCCGTTGCGTACTCCGGACTGCTTGGCGTCAAGCCTGTGTTGTGCCCCAGGTAATATTTGGCCGTACCGGCAAGAATGACCGGAATGCCGATCAGGAAGAGCCAGGCCGTCTTTCTCTTCCAGAGCCTTTCCCATTCGCTGCTTAGTAGCCTCATCATGATGTCATCATCTCCACGAAGTAATCCTCCAGGCTCCGTTCGCCTGCCGCTCGCTGCCATTCCTCCCGGCTTCCCTGCCAGAGGAGACGGCCTTCCCGGATCATGACAAAGCGGGTGCAGACGCGCTGAAGCTCGTCCAGCAAATGGCTGGACACGAAGAAGGTGATGCCGTTCTTCTCGTTCAGCTCGGAAATAAGCCGGCGCAGCTCGCGGATGCCCATCGGATCGAGCCCGTTCGCCGGCTCGTCCAGTATAATCAGCCGGGGATTCCCGAGAAGAGCCTGCGCGATCCCCAGGCGCTGCTTCATGCCGAGCGAGTAAGTCTTGACTTTATCCCCGCCTCGCCCGTCCAGGCCCACGATGCCGAGTACCTCCTCCACACGGGCGGCCCGCTTGTCCTTGGGCAGGTCGGCATGCAGCTTGGCCAGGTTGAGCAGATTGTCCCTCCCCGACATATAGGGGAAGAAGATCGGGGATTCGACAATCGCTCCCGCTCCGTTCATCGCCTGGATCCGGTCCCGCCGGATATCGAAGCCGTTCAGGCGGATCGTCCCGTTATCCGGCCGGATCAGCCCCGTCATCATGCGGATAAGGGTCGTTTTGCCGGCGCCGTTCGGCCCTATGAACCCGCAAACGTCACCTTCCCCGACCGTAAAGGATATATCGTTCACCAGCGTTCTCCGCCCGGCTTTTTTGCTAATGTGGTTTACTTCCAGTATGTTCATGGCTTATCCCTCCTGTCCTTTATAGTAGAGGACATTTCTAAACAATTTATAACCTCCAAAAATATTTTTTAAGAGCTGCCCCCGGAAACCCAAAAAACAGGCGCCTGTCCGAAGACAGAAAGCCTGTTCTTGGCGGGCTGCCCTTTTCTAGGGCCGGATTCCCGTAAAAATATGAACCGCATCGCGGAGAAACTCCGCCGTCCCCGGCTGGTCCCGGTCATAGTAGGCCTTGAACCGCTCGTCGTCCACATACATCTGGGCAACGCCGGCATGGGCTTCCTTCGTATATTCGGGCCAGTAGAAGGTCAGCCACTTCTTGTGAAGGGCCGCGGCCTTCTGGGCCTTTTCACCGGCCGGGTCGCCGGCGGCTACCGCTTCCGCCAGCGTCTCTCTCAGCTCCTCCGTGAGCCGGTTTAGCTCGGCATTCTCCTCCTGCGTCATGTTCTTCACCTTCTCGTTGGAGCGGTTGACCTTGTCGTCCCCGTACTTTTCCCGGATTTCGCTGCCGTACGCTTTCTCGTTGTCGTCAATCAGCTTCTGCTTGAAGCCCTCGAATTTTTCCTTGTCGCTCATGACCGTTCTCCCTTCCTTCTGCGCTAGAGTCTTCTCAACATTGGCGATGAGTTGATCCAGCTGCTTTCTTCTGTCGAGGAGCTGCTCACGGTGTTCCCTTAACGCTGAGGCCGCATCGAACGACGGGGCGTTCACAATCTCCTGGATCTGTTCCAAGGGAAAGCCCAGCTCCCGGTAAAACAGAATCTGCTGCAGCTTATCCACCTCGGCCCCTCCATAGATCCGGTACCCGGACGAATTCATTCTCGCCGGCTTGAGAATGCCGATCTCGTCGTAGTACCGGAGCGTTCTCGTGCTTACCCCTGCCAGCCGCCCCAGCTTCTGTACGGTATATTCCATGTGATTTCCCTCCCGACATCTATTACGCTACACCTTTACGCTGCGTAAAGGTCAATCCCTATTTTCGTAAAATCCATTTTAGCACAGGGAGGGTTAAAGACCGGAATGGTAAGCCACACTAGAAAATGGGTAAAAAATAGCAGCCCTTCTACGGGCAATCGGTCGTAACCACAAGAGGAGGCAGGAAATCATGAGCGAACCGAGCAGCCGCAAGCCGAAAGCAAGCGCCCCTATTTCGAAAATGTCCTCCAAGGACTTGAACACCCCTACCGAAGGGATTCTATACGGTGGAAACGGAACCTCCGGAGACGAGGCCCTCGTCAACCAGGAGGACGTGAAGACCCGGATGGACCAAGCGGGCGAGGAATTGGACAAGTCGGAAACCGAATAACGCCCGGCCCCACGGGCAAAACAAAAACCGGCTTCCGGGCAGCTGCCCAGGGCCGGTTTTTGGGTTCACCGATTCGAAGGGGAGCTCGGAGGCTCGGCTTCCGGCATCCGGGTGGTATCCTGATCGGCGGGGTGGGCGGGGCGCCGCTCCTTCCACAACGCCCCGCCGAGCACAACCCCGAACCCCGCTAACGCGAGCAAGCCGCCGTCCAGCTCCCGTATATTCCCGAAGCCGATCAGCCCCAGGCCGAAGAGCATGGTCTTGATGCTGGAAAGCCTAAAGCCTCTCGCTATCCCGTAAGTGATGGCTCCCGTGACAGGTACCAGAAGAAACAGTATTCCAATCATTCGATTTCTCCCTCTTATTGATTTAGGGCAGCCCGGCTGCCGTCTGTCGAGTCCAACTGACCGCCTCCCTGCCCAAGCCCCAGCTTTTCCGGCTGGAGCATTTGACGTATAATGGGAAGCAGCAAGTTTACAATAACAAGCTACTTATGATGAAGGAGGAGGCCGGCATGCCGGACGATCAGCCTTATCCCGTTACCGTGGTTCCGTACCGAAACGAATGGCCCCGCGAATACGAAAAAGAGAGAGTCCGGCTCATCAACCTGCCTCTCCCTCATCTCGTTACGATCGAGCACGGGGGAAGCACCTCCATCCCCGGGCTCGCCGCCAAGCCGATTATTGATCTGTTTGCCGCCCTTCTGCCGTTCGGAGAGGAAGCCCTCTACCGGGATCTCCTCGCCCCCTCGGCTACCGTCCGATCTCCACGGGAATGGCCAACCGGCATTTGTTCCGGAGGACGAGCCAAGGGGCTCCCTCCCATCACCTCCACCTGCTGCCCTTCGAGGGGTTCTACGAGCGAAACGAGCTGCTCTTCCGCGATTTCCTGCTGGCCCATCCCGAATGGGTCCCGGAGTACGCGGAGGTAAAGCGGAGGCTCGCCGCCGAGTTCCCGGACGACCCGGAAGCCTACACCCTTGCCAAAACGTCCTTTATCCAGGAGGTCGTCGACCGGGCGCGGACGGAGCGCGGCCTGCGGATCGCCAAGGTCTGGGAGCCGGCGAAGCCGAGCGGCTCTTCTCCCGATTCAGGCTCCCCATCTCCCTCTTCGGGCAGTGAGAACCCAACCGGATGAAGCTGGCTTCTTATCCAATGTGGTCGAGAAGGAACTGAAGCTTCTCCCCGGGCTTGGCCGGATCTCCGCTGTGCCTCAGCACATAAGGGATGCCGTATTCCTCGTACCTTTTCTGGAGCACGTACCCGTGCATCGGATGATGGATGACTTCACCGACCGGAGCATCGGCTGGAATCATCGTTCCGGTTAAGGGGAACACATAATCCATGAAAGCGGGCGGGGCGTTCTCCGACATGTACGTAATGGCCGATGCCTCCTCCGCCAGCTTAAGGATGTCCGGACGGCTGAGGTCTTCAACCGAAGGAATCCCGTAGTAAAGAGGCAGGTTAGGCTGAATATGCGGCCCTTCGTAGATTCCTTCATAGAAGCGCTGGTCCTTGGACACCTGGGTGCCGTTGCCCAGAAAGGCCGACACCTGCGACGCCATCCGTTCCACCGGATCCGGGCTGTCCGGATTGGCCAGATTGCCCCGAAGCGCGTTCCACAGCGCGATATGCCCGCCGGCGGAAGTACCGGCCGATGCGACCCGGTCGGGATCCAATCCCCATTCGTCCGCCATGTAACGGACGAACTGAATGGCCCGGGTCCCGTCGTTCATCGGCGCCGGGTACGGCTCCTGCGAGATGAAACGGTAGTGGCAGGTGATCACGGAGATGCCCGCCTCCAGCGCTCCGCTCATGTAGTCATGGGAGAGAATCTCCGACTTGTCTCCGCCCAAATACCCTCCCCCGTGAAAATAGATCAAGACAGGCGTACGCTCCCCTCCCCGGTCCGCCAAATAAGCGTCCAGCACGTTGCGTTCATAGGGCCCGTAGGCCACATCCTTCCATTCCTTGATGCTCATGCCGTGTCTTCCTTTCCAAGTCTCTTCTTTGCTTTCCTGCTGTGTAGCAGAAAAGCAAGACCGCCATCCCCCAGTATACCTTGTCTGACTCCAGGCTTAAAGGAAAAATTGAACAATCCTGGTACTCTGCCCCTGCCCGTCAGAGCCTGCAGCCCTTCTCCGGAAAATTCCAGTGTTGACAAGAAAGGAAGCCGCTGTTATGCTAAATACATAGTAATCGCATCGGAATTACATACTATCTACCGGTCAACCGGAGACCTCGCCTGACGGCGCTGTGTCTCCTTTTTTGTTTGCCCGGCCGGTGCATACGAGACCCCCTTCCGATTCCGATCCACTGCTTCTTCTTCCCCATTACTTGAAAAGAGGTGCAACCAATGAGCAGTTCGAGAAAGCTACACCTGAACGCCTTCCTGATGAACACGGGCCACCACGAGGCCTCCTGGCGCCATCCGGAAACGGAGCCGCAGCGTACGACGGACATCCGCTACTACCAGCAGCTCGCCCGCATCGCCGAGGAGGCCAAGCTGGACTCGCTGTTTCTCGCGGACGGCTACGTGCTGATGGGCAATGTGAAATACCGGGCCTCCGCGGGACTCGAGCCGTTCACCATGCTGTCGGCTCTCGCCTCCGTAACGGAGCGGATCGGGCTCATCGCCACGGTGTCCACGACGTATAACGAGCCGTTTCACGTCGCGCGCATGTTCGCCTCCCTGGACCATATCAGCGGCGGAAGAGCGGGGTGGAACATCGTCACGTCCTCCGGAGACGCCACCGCCCAGAACTTCAGCCTGGAGGCCCACCCCGAGCACAGCTCGCGCTACCGCCGGGCGAGAGAGTTCCTTGACGTCACCACCAGCCTCTGGGACAGCTGGGCGGACGACGCCCTCGTGATCGACCGGCAAGCGGGCATTTTCGCGGATACGGAGAAGGTCCGGCCGATCCACTTCAAAGGAGACACCTTCTCCGTCAAGGGCCCGCTTAACATCCCGAGGCCGCCGCAGGGGTACCCGGTTCTCGTTCAGGCCGGCTCCTCCGAGAACGGCAAGGATTTTGCCGCCCGGGTCGCCGAGGCCATCTTTACCGCCCAGCAGACGATCGAAGACGCTCAGGCGTTCTACGCGGATGTGAAGGCCCGGATGCTGCAGTACGGGCGGTCGCCGGAGCAGCTCAAGGTGTTGCCGGGGCTGAGTCCAGTCATTGCCGATTCCGAGTGGGAAGCCCAGGAGAAGGAGGCCGAGCTGCACCGGCTCACCATCCCGGAATACGGCTTGACCCGCCTGTCTGAGCTGCTGAAGGTGGACCTGTTCGAGTACCCGCTGGACGGTCCGCTGCCGTACGACAAGATCCCCACCGTCGACTCCATTAACGGGAACAAAAGCCGGTTCCAGCTCGTCGTGGACATGGCCTCCCGGGAGAACCTGACCATCCGCGAAGTGATTCTCCGCACAGCCGGCGGAAGAGGTCACCTGACTTTCGCGGGAACGGCCGGGCAGGCCGCCGACCTGATCGAGGAATGGTTCACGAACGGAGCGGCCGACGGCTTCAACATCATGCCTCCCCATCTGCCGGGAAGCCTGATCGACTTCGTTCAGAAGGTCGTGCCCGAGCTTCAGCGCCGCGGCCTGTTCCGGACGGAATACGAAGGCCGGACCCTGCGCGACCACCTAGGCTTGAGCCGGCCGGCGAACGGCTATTGGTCCGCCTCCGGCTGACCCCGCAAGAAGGCGTCGAAAGGCGTCCCCCTCACGCGTGTTCCAACTCCAGCCCTCTCTACCGGAGGGGGCTGGAGTTTTTGTGGAGATGGCAAGCCGAAAAAGCCTCTCCGCCGCTGAATAATGGAGAAGGAGGCTCTGCTTGAAAGCTTCTATTTTACACAAAACAGCTGACATTGAAACGGTTTCCATCCGGGTCTTAGAAATGAAACATGGACATTCCCCCGGCCGTAAGCCTCCGATCTCCCCTACACCCCCCCTGAACCAGCTGCCCTGACCTGACGCCGTTTCCTAACCTTCCCAGCTAACTGACAGATTTCGATATTATTTTTACGGAGAGCATCGTACAATGGAAGAACAAGTAAGTTTATCAGGACTCGGCCGGGAGTGTTTTTGTGGACATAAAAGTGATAAGAACCGTACTGATTCCCTTTATTTGCGTCTTCGTGAGCCTCGCTTCCTTAATTCTGGATAAGAGCCCGAGGCTGTGGCTGCTCTCCGCCTCCGTGGTTCTTTTGTCAACGGCTGTCATTTATCACAAGCGGATTCCTTATGCTTTCTGCTTCCAGCTGCTGTTTCTTGCACTTTTTCATTGGGCCTCGAAGCTAAACTGGTCGGAGTCCCTCTATTTTCTTCTCATTATCCTCAACATGCAGAAGAAGCCGACCTTCCTGAAGGTGATTCCGTATGCCCTCGGGTTTACTCTGCTGTATACTTTTATCCGTCTCTCCTACGTTCCACTGACGAAGTACAACCTCCTCGTCTCCTTCTATGACATGCTGTCCTTCGTGATCATCGTGCTGTTCGTCCAGTACGTCTTCAATACCGAATGGCAGAAGAGGCAGCTTCAGAAAAGAAACCAGTTTCTCACCAATCACGACCCTCTCACCCGGCTCTACAATTACGACGGCTTCGTGCATTCCGTCAATCAGCTCATCCGCAAAAAGAATTCCCCGTTCATCCTTCTTCTGCTGGACTTTCAGGATTTCCGCAGCGTCAATCACGTCAGCATCAGCAGCGGGAACGAGCTTTTGATGAATACGGCGCTCCTGCTGCAGACTTATTTTCCGAACGCGGTGTCCATCTCCCGCTATGCCGGCGACCGGTTCGCGCTCGTCCTGCCGGAGAAGGAGAACACAGCCGTCTGGATCCGCGAGCTGCTGGATTCCAAAACGCTCGGCTACGAGGTCACGTACAGCCTAACCCATTACCCCCGGGAGGCGTCGTCTCCCCAGTCCATGATTTCCCTTGCGGAGGACCGCCTGTTCCAGGAGAAAAGGAAGCTGTGGCTGAAGCGGGAGGAAGACCGGTTCCGGACGGAGAAGCTGAAGATTGTGGGTGAGCTCGCCGCGGGAATGGCGCACGAAATCCGCAATCCCCTCACGACGATGAAGGGCTTCATTCAGCTTGCCAAAAGCCAGAATTACAACATCCAGCCCTGGTTCGATATCATCATGAACGAAATTCGCCGGATGAGCGAGCTGACGGCGGAATTTCTGCAGTTCTCGAAGCCCCATATCAGCAACATGAAACCGGAGGCGGTGAACGGCTGCCTGGAACGGGCGTGGTTCCTGACGGAATCCCAGGCTGTTTCCAAGGGGCACCTTATTCATCTTGCCAACGTAGACGACACCGTCCTCGTGCACATGGACCGGGACAAAATCATCCAGGTGCTGCTCAACCTGATCCGCAACGCCGTTGAGGCCATGGACGAGCCCGGTCATATTTATATGGAGGCACGGGCCGAAGGTAGCGACATTGTGATTGCCATCGAGGATACGGGAAGCGGCATACCGGACAGTGAGCTCGGCGACATCTTTACCCCGTTCTATACCACCAAGGAAAATGGAACCGGCCTCGGCCTCTCCGTCTGTTACAAAATTATCCAGGATCACGGAGGCTCCTTGACCGTGCGCAGCAAGCTGGGAGAAGGTTCGGTCTTCATCATCCGGCTTCCGCTGGTTACGCTGCAGGAAATCCCCGGCGAATCTCCGGCTGTCGCGCTTCCCGTTGACGAGGAATAGCCACAAGTCCGTCCTACCTGGTACCCATCTGGTATCTATTCCTTCGTCCTGCCTTTCTCAAGCGGCGGGGGGTATGCTATACTTATCCCAGCAAAATCCCTTTTGGTCTTAAACAAGGAGAAACCAGATGAGCCATAAACCTGATCGGATCACCTTTCAAACGCGCTTTACGGAAATGGTCGCCGAGCTGCGCCGGGAAATTGTAACCGGTATCCGCCCCAAAGGAGACTATCTTCCTTCTGAGCTGACTTTAGCCGACCAATACAAGCTGAGCAAGAAGTCCGTACGCAAGGCTTTGGATATTCTCGTCGAGGAAGGCTTGATCACCAAGGTTCCCCGGGTGGGCAACCGGATCACCCCTCCCGATTCCCGCCAGACCGTTTCGCTTAAGCTGGGCCTGTACCCTTCTCTCGAGGAGAAACGAGAATCACCGAGCTGCTGGACCGGTTCCGGGCCGCCTACCCCTATATTCAAGTCGAAACGGTAGCGCTTCCTTATACCCATTATCCTCATTCGGTGAAGGGCTACCTGGATAACCAGTGGCTGGATGTGATCTCCCTCAACAATTGGAATTTCCTTGAGACGCTGGAGAATGAGGCCCTCGACTACTTTGAGCCCCAGGAGCCCAGACCGGGCCATTACCCGTTTCTTCCCCCGGTTTTTACCGAGGGAGGCCGGATGTACGCCCAGCCCTTTATTTTCTCTCCCGTCATCCTATGCTATAACAAAAGCCTGCTCCGCCAGCTGGGGATCGCAGAGCCGGACAGCAGCTGGTCGTGGGACGACCTGAGGGCCTCTTCCTCCCGCATACGCCACGAGACGGAGCGATTCGGCTTCTACGCCCACATTTCCTCCACCAACCGCTTTCCGATCGTCCTTCTGCAGGAGGAGTTCCGGTTCTCCTCCGCAGGCTCCGAATCCCCCTACGAGGATCCCCGGATGTGGGAAAGCCTGCGGGGCTTCCGCGACCTGATTTACAGCCAGGGGCTGTTCCCTTCGTTCCTGTCCGAGACGAACGCGGATGCGGAGAAGCTGTTCGCCCGGGAGAAGGCCGCCATGATCATGACGACCTACTACGGCTTGAAATATTTGCGCGACCTGCCCTTTGCCTATGACCTCGCCCCTCTTCCCTATAACAAGAACGCGAAGACGCTGCTTCTGGTAACGGGGCTCGCGGTCAGCCGGCAGTCGGCTCATAAGGACGCGGCCCGTCTGCTCGTGGACTTCCTGACCTCGGAAGAATCCCAGCTGGACATTAGGAAGCATACCATGACTTTGCCGGCGCACAAGGCTTCGGCGGAATGGACGGGACCGGAGGAATTCGAACGGCCTTCCCGCTTTCACCTGTACCGGGAGATCATCCCCACCTTCAGCCGGTTCGAGGACTTGAATCTCCCCGTAACCGAGCTGAGCCGCCTCCGCAACGAGCTGAACCTGTTCTGGTCCGGCCTGGAGGAGCCCGAGCCGGTCATGCAGCGCTTGAAGGAGCAGTACGACCGGAAGGTGGGGCAGGCGGCGGGATTGTCCTAGTGGCTTATGAGGCGCCAGCCCACAGCCTCCCGAATCGGGGCTTATCTTGCCTCCGGTTTACCCTTCAATTTCCACACAAAAATTCCCCCTATCTCTTCATCGGATTCCCCGTGGGGGTTTTTCCCATGTCCATCTAAGGCCGACATTCTATCGCGGAGACAGCGGTTTTTTCGGTTCGGAAGACAGAAGCGATGCTCTCCACCAATTCCTTCCTACAAGGCCTGCTGGATCACCTTCCCGTAATAGCGCAGAGAAAGGAAGCCGAAGACGGAGTACAAGGCCGTATAGAGAGCCATAACGACAAGCATCGGCGTCCACATTTCCGCGCCGAACAGAAACCAGCCGGATTGAACGGCAAAGTAGCTGTGAAGCAGGCC
Source organism: Paenibacillus sp. CC-CFT747 (assembly GCA_030323305.1). GTDB lineage: Bacteria > Bacillota > Bacilli > Paenibacillales > NBRC-103111 > Paenibacillus_AO > Paenibacillus_AO aurantius. The sequence continues at coordinate 289,466 of CP106741.1, forward strand.
CACGGCCAGAGGAATGCCGAACTGGTACAGCTGCTTGATGGCAATGCCTCTAGTCATATCGCCTGATGTGTAGCCAAGCTTTCGCAAAATCGTGTAGTTCGGAGCTTCGCTCTCGCTCTCTTCCATCTGCTTGAAATAAAGGATGCAGCCGGAGGTGACCAGAAAGGCGAGCCCGAGGAAGCCGACAATGAAGAGGATGAGCCCAGTCTGGTTCCTCTGGGAGAGGACAATGTCCAACCGGGATTCGGCTGTCTCTCCCTTCTTGAAGGAAGTGGCTTGGAAGAAGCGGTTGGCCTCATCAAGCTTAGCGTCATCCGAAATATCCAGTCCGATGGACAAGTCTACCTTCCGGCCGGAGCTCTTCAGCTTGGCGAACAGCGTCTCGTCAATGATGGCGGTCGGAAGTCCCCGCCGATGAAGGTATAAGGAATGTAGAAATTTCGCTCCAGACCGGTGTATCTTAATGGAATCGAGGAGGTCCCGTCCTTCAGTTGGGCGGTGCCCGACTTGTGAAAGGTCATAAATTTCTGCATCAGGTCGTTGTAGCCGCTCAATTTGAGCTCATCCGGAGCGAGGTCCGGTCCCTTCACGGACCGGTCGCTGATGACCGATAGACTCATGGTTTCCGATGTCCCGTCGGTTCGGGGCATGTTGAGATCGAGAATGGAGCGAAGGTCCCATTCCGTTGTCATCACCTCGATTCTTCTCTCTTCATAAGCGATGCCGGCTGCCTTCAAGGTGTTCTTGAACGTCTCCGCTGATTCCGGCGAGGTAAATGAAAAGTGCGCCGGCGATTGCTGCATGCCGATTTTCTCGGCGGAATAGTATGTAATGTAGCTTAGACAGAGCAGACCGATAGCCAGTGCCGACACGGTGGTAATGATCGTCAGGAGAAGCGAGTTCGATTTCATGCGGAACATAATGGAGCAAAGCGATAGCACTTCGTTAAGGGTCAGATATCCTTTTTTCCTCTTCCGCAGAAAATTGGTCATAAAGCTGACCGACGTCTTGTAGAACAGATAGGTACCCAATATGACAGAACCGAGTATGGCCAGCATGGCCATAAACAGGGTGTTGATCGTTGTAAAGCCGCCGTCGAATAGGCGGTCCGACAGGGAGTAGCCGAAGATGATCAAAACAAGGCCGGCCGGTCCAAGCCCCATCTCCAGCCGGGACAGCCTTCTTGCCCTGTCCTCCGTGGAAGAAACGGCACGGAACAAGGAAAGAATCGTCTGCCGCCTTATGAATACGTAGTTAGTCAGCAGCATTAGCAGAAAGATTCCGCTGAAGACGGCGGCCGTTTGGTACAGGGCCGGAACAGAGAAGTGCAGGGCGGCGACGCCCTCGATTCCCGAAATGCGGAACAGAAGCAGGAGCACCAGCTTAGAGACGGCGAAGCCGAGTCCGATCCCGGCCAGAAGCGAGCTGAAATAGAGGAGAAAGCTCTCCAGGCCGATCATTCGGAAAATGTCGCTCTTGGTCATGCCGATGAGCTGAAACAGTCCGATCTCCTTGCTTCGCCTTTTGATAAACAACCGGTTAGCGTATAGCAGGAAAATACTTACAATCACCACCAGAAGCACGGATCCTGTACGGATCGCAGCCGTCCCTTTCACAGAGCCCTCGGTAATATCCAGAGCCGGGTCATACTGAAGCGTGACGAAGGCGAAATATAAGGCAGCGCTGAAGACAAGTGCGAAAACGTACAAAGAATAACTGGAGAAATTCTTCTTCAGGCTCCGGAGGATGAAATCAGTTCGGTTCAACTGTAACACCGCCTAACACGCCCTGGGTTTTCATGATATCCTGAAAAAATTGCTGCCGGGTCTGATCTCCTTTGTTCAGCTGCGTATACACCAGCCCGTCCTTAATGAAGACAACCCGCCCGCTGTAGGAAGCCGCAACGGGGTCGTGGGTCACCATGACGATGGTGGCGCAGCGGTCCCGGTTCAGTAGGCTCAGCTTGTGAAGCAAATCGGAGGCGGACTTGGAATCGAGGGCTCCCGTAGGCTCGTCGGCGAAGATCAGACTTGGTTCATGAATGAAGGCTCGCGCAGCGGACGTCCGCTGCTTCTGTCCACCTGAAATTTCGTTCGGGTATTTGTCCTGTACCTCCAGAATACCGAGCTCCTCCGCTATTTCCTCGAATTTCATAAGAGCCTGCTTTCTAGGCAAACGCGAGAGAGAGCGGCAGGAGCACGTTCTCCTTTACGGTCAGCGTGTCGAGAAGATGATACTCCTGAAAAATGAAGCCGAGGTGCCTCTTGCGGAATTCAGCGAGCTGCTTCTCCTTCATGGCCGTCATTTCGGTTCCTTGTATCGTAACGGTTCCCAGGCTGGCCATATCAATGGAGGAAAGAACATTAAGCAGCGTGGATTTGCCCGATCCTGACGCCCCCATAATGCTCACGAACTCTCCTTCGTCCATTCGCAGGTCGATCCCCTTCAGAACCTCCTGCTTGTTGTACTTGGTGCCGAAGCTTTTATGAATCTTAACGGCTTCGAGAATAGGCATGGTTGTCGACTCCTTTGGCTTGATAGACTCCATTATAGAGGGAGAGCGGGGCCATCTCCTTCGATCGGCCTAACAAATAAGAGAAGCATGTGACATTGTTGTCACATGCCGGTGATTTCGCTGTAAGCATTGCGGCGGGCAAAAAGCAGCGTGAAGGTGGACCCTTCCCCCAGCCGGGACACGGACTGAAGGGTGATCCCGAGAGGCTCGGCCGCTTGTCGGGACAAATACAGTCCCATTCCTGTGGCCGCGGTCCCGTCGTGCCGGGTCGTCGAGGTGAAGCCCTTGTCGAAGATACGCGTAAGGTCCCTCGGGTCGATTCCCCTCCCGTGATCCGTTATTTGTATTACGTGACGCTCCTCCCTCCAGCAGCTTCGGATGACAATGTCCGAGGCTTCGCTGTATTTGACCGCGTTCGACAGCAGCTGGCGGAGGATGAAGGCGAGCCATTTGGCGTCGCTCCATACCTCGGTTACCTCCAGCTGCAGATCGAAGCCGATTCCTTTCGCCATGCACCATGCCTGCAGGGTCCTGATCTCGTGATGGAGAATCGTTTCCAGGTGTACCTTCTCGATATACAGATCGTTCTCGATAAACGTGATCCGTTTCTGGTGCAGCTGCTGGTCCAGCAGCAAATGGATACGCAGCCATTCATAGGTGAGCTGGCTTTTTAAGGGTCCGGATTCCATACGTCCGATCATGAGATGCATAGCCGTCAGCGGGGTTTTGACCTCGTGAATCCAGGAAAGCAGCTCGTCCTTCTCCCGTTCCACGGCCGTAAGGTGGCGGGAAGCCAGCTGTCTTAGGCGGTCAGCCTGATCGGTGATCGTCCCGGCCGCAAGTTCTTCAAAGGGACTGGACGGCTTTGCGATTGTGGCAGGATCCCAATTGTTTTCCCGATCTGCCAAGCTTCGATAGAATCGGGTCTCCTTGGGATAGCGGAGCAGGAGAAAGCCAGCGAAGAAGAGAAGGGAGAGAAATACGAAGTAGCTCGCGGAAGCAAGAGAGACGGCTGGGTCCAGACAGGCCAGGAAAAGAAACAGAAGCTGAACGGCCAGAACTAGCACGATCCAACTTAGCCTTTCCCGCACGAATCGTTTAATCATACAAGGTCTCCTGGTCTACCGCCCGATAGCCTTGCCCGATTTTGGTCTCAATAAAAGACTCCAGTCCCAGCTCTTCCAGCCGTTTGCGCAGCCGGTTTACGTTCACGGTCAACGTATTGTCGCTGATGAACCGCTTATCCTCCCACAGGCTGTGAATGAGGTGATCGCGCGAAACGATCCGGTTCTTCTGCTCCAGGAGGAGCTTCAAGATGAAGATTTCATTGCGGGTCAGCTCAATGGATCCCCGATCGTTGGTAACGGTGTTTTTTTCGTAGTCGACGGCGGCCCCGCACCAGGTTTTGAGTTGAACGGGTCCGGTATTATAGTTATAGACACGGCGCAGGGTTGCTTGGATCTTTGCAACCAGCACCTCAAAATGGAACGGCTTCCGGATGTAATCGTCCGCTCCGAGCTGCATGGACATCACAATGTCGGTCGGATGATCGCGGGAGGATAGGAAAAGGATCGGAACATTCGACACCGACCGGATCATCCGGCACCAATGGAATCCGTCAAACTTTGGAAGCTGGATGTCGATGATGACAAGATCCGGCTGGACCGCTGAGAATTCCCGGAGGACCGTACGGAAATCTTTAATGCCATGCACTTCGTACTCCCAATGAGAGAGACGTTTTTGGATTTCGGCGAACAAAGTCGCATCGTCTTCAATAAGCAGCAATTGGAACAAAGAAATCACCACACCTGTTTTCGGTTGAAGGACCGCTACTTCCTTCCTGCCCGGGTCCTTTTATCTTGCAAGGCAGATCCACTAAAGTGTAACATCCGCGTTTTCGAAAGGGAAATCCGCTTCACAGGAACGGTGAGGGAATTGTCCCTTTTGCTTCGCATTTTCATCCTGGAACAAAGGAAGCCCGGCGGCTCCGAAGAGCCCCGGGCTACTGTGTGGAAAGCGGGGAAGCATCCCCGCCGGCGGTCCGCCGGCATCCCTTCCTTGACCTCGGATCTCACCGATACTGCTTATAAAAGACACTCTTCCTCCACCAGGCGGATGAGCTCCTTCATCTTCTCCACGGAAGGAACCAGCGACAGGAAATAGTAGCGCTGGGTGCCCAGCTGCTCCACGGCCACCAGGCCGGTCTCCCTCATGATCTTGAGATGATGGGAGATGGCAGGCCGGGACAGCCGGGAATGCTCCGCAATTTCGTTCACACTGAGCCGCTCCTTCTCCACCAGAAGCAGGATGATGTCCTGCCGTGCCGGGTCGCTCAGCGCCTGGAACAGAGGAATGCAGGAGCGGAACGTCTCCATGGCCCTTTGGCCCATAGCGGTCGCCTCCTTTCCACGGGCTACCGGCTCTCCGCTTGAAGCTGGCGGACGAAGGCCGTCACCACGCGCCTCGGCAGGAACCGGGAGGCCTTGACCATCATTCTATTCCGGAGGCCGGGAATGACAATCCGTTTGCCTTTCAGCAGCCCGTGGTAGCCGGCCCGCGAGACGGTGCCGACATCCATAACCCCCATCTTGAACAGCTTGGAGGACTCCAGGTTGGCTCTCTTCTCGAACCCGGTAGCCGTCGCCCCCGGACAAAGGGCGGTGACGGTCACACCGGTCCCTTGAAGCTCATTGGCCAGCGCTTCACTGAAGGACAGCACATAGGCCTTGGTGGCATAGTAGACGGCCATGAGCGGACCAGGTTGAAAAGCCGCGAGAGATGCAACATTAAGAATACGTCCCCTTCCCCGCGAAACCATCCCGCGGACGGCGAGCTTCGTCAGATGAGTCAGGGCGGAGACGTTCAGGTCGATCATATTCAGCTCGTCGGTCAGGTCCGTCTCTGCAAAGGGGCCGTACAGCCCGTACCCCGCATTGTTGACGAGAATGTCAATGGTCAAGCCTAGGGCTTCCACGGCGTTCCACAAAGCCTCGACGTTCTCCCGGCCCGCTACGTTTTGCGGCAGCACCGTAACCGAGATGCCGTGCCGCTTCTCAAGATCGCGCTTGATCTCCTCCAGCTTGTCCGCGCTTCTTGCCGCCAGAACCAGGTCGTACCCATCTTTAGCAAATAGCCCCGCCAGCTCCATACCAATTCCTCCGGACGCACCGGTAATCAGGACGGTTTCCTTCACACTGCCACACTCCTCTATGTCAATAGGTTTAAAGTTTTAAACGTTTAAGCATTTAAACCTATCATAGCGAAGCCGACGTCAAAAAACCAGGCCTATTTCCTGGAACGAGACCTGAGCTTCATTGGCGGATAAGGCACCAGGCGCGGCCCCACCCAGGGTACCCGACCCGAAAAGGCGATGACCTCCCGCTGCCTTCCGGGTCTGGGTATGCCAAAAGGCAGCCAGATCGGTTCGTATCGCTGCTTACGCACCATACGAACGAATCAGGCGGCCGCTGTGGACCCCATTAAGCGGAGCCTTTTCCCGCCGGCAAAACCGGCTCCCCCAGCCCTTTGACCGGCCGCGTTCCCGCCGCCAGCCGTCTTTCCTGCACGGTATAGTAGGCGGTCAGCAGCAGGGAAAGTGCTCCGAAGACGAGCACCATGTGCTTAAACCCGATGGTGTCGAGCAGAAACCCGGTGCCTAGCAGCACCACCTGGAACAGGACCCGGTCGAACATCGCCCGGAAGGAGAAGAACCGCCCATGGTACTCCTTCGGGATTCCCGTCTGAAAGATAGTCGCGACTACCGGGAAGAAGCCCCCGCACAAAGCCCGAACAAGCCGAAGGAGACCATAGACAGGATCCGTTGGTCCCCGAAGAAGAGGGACAACTGGGCAACGGCAATCAGGAGGGAGAAAACGAGCAGCCTCCGTAGCATACTGCCCTGGCTGAAGAAGCGCTTGACGAGCAGGGCCCCGAGGATAAAGCAGGTTCCCTCCACCGTGTACAGCAGGCCCTTGATCTGCACGTTGTTCTGCAGCTCGCTGATGTTGATGACCATCAGGTTGAAGCCGCCGATGAACAGGGTGGGTACGATCGTCAGCAGGAGCGCCGACTTCACGACAGGCATCGTCTTCAACAGAGGCAAGATCTCGGCGAAGCCGCCCGTTCTGCGCTTGCTTGCCCTGCCCTTCCGGCCGCTTGCCGGCTCCTCCAGCTTCTTGCCTGTCTCTTCAACGGAAGGGACCTCCATCCCGGAGAGTGAAGCCGGTTCCCGTACGCTTAGGAACCAGGTGGCGATCTGGAGCAGAACGTAGGCCACAAGAGAAGCCATGTACAGCGTATACAGGCTCATCACGGCGAGCATCGCCCCTCCGAGAGCGGTGCCGAGAATCCGAGAAACGGTGCCCACGTTCATGTGCACGCCGTTCATGGCGAGAAGCTCTTCCTCCTTCACGACCATCGGCACCAGTGCCTGCAGCGCCGGAAAGTAGAAGGCGGCCGAGATTTGCAGAACCACCGCAAAGACCACCATCCAGCCTACGGAGGAATAGTGAAGCGCCAGAAACATGAACGCCACGCTCAGCATCCGGCCCAATCCTGCGTAGAGGAGCACCGTCTTTTTGCGGCTCGCATCAATCACTCTTCCCGCCAGAGGACCCACCAGCACCCCCGCCAGCAGCCCGGCAAATAAGATAAGGGACTTCATAAAGTCCGACGGCACATACCGCTGCATAAATTCCAAATTGGCGATGATGGACATCCATAGCCCGAGGCCGGCCACCATTTCACCCGACCATATAATCCACACGTTGCGGTTTCTCCACATAAGCTAACCTTCCTGTCCGTCGAAATCGGGGAGCTGTTCCTCCGCCGTACTCTGCAAGTCCTCCGCCGTGATCGTAAGAATCGGGTATTCATAATGCTCGGCATGCGACCGGGCCAGCTCCTTCAGAAAACGCGGGGACCCTTCCATGTCTTCGTCATATACCAGAAGAAGCCCGTCGGAGTTCCGGAGGAGGAATTTGTTCGTTTCCTTGAACTGCCACGGCCCTTCGTATTTTTTATGGGAAACGCTGTTCACGTAATCGGCCTTTCTCAGCATTTCCTGGTAGCACTCCTTTTTGTCATCCTTCCATCTTTCCTCCTGCTCCAGAAAAGGCGTGATGACCGCAAGCCGGAGCTCGGGATAGTCCTCCTTAAGCTCGAGAACGGCCTCTGCCGCCCAAAGCTCCACGCCCCACTGCCCGCTTACGATTACCCATTCCAGGCCTTCGTCGAGCAGGGCTTCGATGCGCTTGCGAAGCGCTTTTTTGATAATGGGGATGCCTTCGTGCTTGAGGGAATAAATGCCGAGCTCCGCCGCCTTATATCCGGTTACCAATACCGTCTTCAAGTCCGTCCCTCCTGTCTCTATACAGGGTAGCACAGCGGCGGCGTTTTGCAAGAGAAGGTTTAGGTATAAAAATGGCCGTTCAGGCCGATTTGTCCACCCCGCTTCCTTCCGTTATAATGGGCAGCGAGAGATGGATAGAGGAGTGGGAGCCCCATGAACGCCAAAGAAAGAGAAGAAGCCATAATCCGCAGCTACCGGCAGGACGAGGAGATGATGATCCTGGTCTTCGCCCAATGGTGCGTCAACCACGGCCTGGATCCGGAGGAACTCTACCTGCGAGCCTATCCGGACCAGGGAGCGAATCCGGCCCTGCAGCATGCCCTTTCCCTGACCGTTCCCAAGGAAGAAGCCGGCGTGCTAGAGGATGAGACGGTGCTCAGCGTCATCGGCCTGTTCGGGAACGAGGACTTGGCTTTCGTCGTAACCGAGGAGATCGACCGGAGACGGGCTCGCCGAACCTCCTCCAAGAACCGTTAGAGCTCTTCCCTATTAAAAAACGAAGCCGGCCCTCTAGAGGGTACGGCTTCGTTTTTTCTCATGCCCGGTGGGAACATTGCCTTTCAGGTTAAGCCAGGATGTCCCGCCGCGTGAACAGATAATAGCCCAGAAGGTACATCCCCGCCGACCAGGCCAGGAGGATGAGGAGGCTTTCGGAAAGCGTGGTCGACACGCCGAAGCTCTGGTAAACCTCTCCGGACCAGACGCGGCCGAGGTCAAAATGAGTCGTCGCCAGTCCCTTCAGGAAGCCCATCCCCCGGGCCGTGCCTTGGATGACCAGTCCCATGACGACAACGCCCATGGCCAGTCCGGTACTGACGGCAGCCGACCGGACGAGCACCGAGGCGAAGAAGCCGAGGCCGGTCATCACGACCGTTGCCAATACGGTCAAGAGCAGACTGACCAGGAAGTAGGTGCTGGCGGACACGATGTACGCGAGGCTCGGGTCAATCACCGTCACGTCCACCATACGGCCATCCATTATTTCCTGGACTTTGTAATAATTGACCCCTACCGCTTCAGGGTTATCCGCTCCATCTGCCCCGAACAAGACGTAGGACAAGCCTGCAATGACAGCTAGCAGGATCGTTACGACCACGGCGGACGCTGTTACGGAGGTGAGGAATTTGCCCAGGTAAATCCTCCTCGGGAAACCGGGCGGATCAGCAGCAGCTTCACCGTCCCCGAGGTCATTTCCCCGGAAATGATGTCAGAGACGAGGAGAACGCAGAGCATGGGGATGAACAGGATCGGACCGATCTCCATGAAATCCTTCATGGCCCGCCACATCGTCATTCCTTCCCCAAAGCGGGTATCGTTGACCGCCACCCGGTTCTCGAGTAGGTAGTAGGCCTTCTTAAGTTCGAGCTCCAGGCTTCCGTGAGAATTCTTCTGCTCGGGCGGCAGGGAAGCCAGGGATTCCTTCAGCTGGGCGACCCGGCTCTTCGCCTTCTCCTCATTGAAGGCCGCAGGCTCGTTCGAGGCGTTAGCGAGCTCCTCGAGCTCCTTCTTCCTGGCGGTCAGGGACTCCTCCATCGATTGGCGTTCTGCTCCTGCCAGCTTCTTGTCTTCGGCCAATGCCCGCTCCGTGTCTTGAATCCATCGTTCCAGCTGCTGCCTCTGGTATTCCGGGCTGTTATAAAGGCTGAGCTGCCTCGCGTGCCTGTATTCCACCGCCAGGAAGAAGGCGGCTATGCCGAGTCCCAGCAGCAGCACGATCAGAAATCTTTTTCTTCGGAGAAGCTTGATCCATTCGTTGCGGACTACATCCAGGCATTCGCTCATCCTTGGTTCCCTCCGGTAATTTCCAGAAACTTGTCCTCCAGCGACGTATTCTGCTCTTCCAGCCGGTGAATCGTAATGCCCCCGCTCAGCAAGGTCTTGAGCAGCGGGTTCAGCGATTCCGCAGGCGGCACCAGGGAAATCACGGCAGGGCTCACGAGCCGGGCCCGCACCTCGATCCCTTCCGCATCCAGGCAGGCCAACGCTTTCTCGGCCGAATCTACGTGGATCAGCAGGCGCCGGCCCTGCGACGGGTCGCCGAGCTCTCCAACCGCGGAGGTGAGCACCCAACGGCCGTTCTGAATGACGCCGACCCGGTCGCACACCTGCTCAATCTCGCCCAACAGGTGCGACGAAAGGAGGATCGCTGTTCCCTCGGAAGCCAGCGTCCGGAGCAGCTGGCGGAACTCCCTCATGCCGGCCGGGTCCAGCCCGTTCGTCGGTTCGTCCAAGATGAGCAGGGAAGGCCGGTGAAACAGGGCCTGGGCAAGTCCCAGCCGCTGCCGCATCCCGAGGGAATAACGCTTGACCTTCTCCTGCAGGCGCTCCTCCAGGCCGACCAGCCGGGCCACCTCGCGGATGCGTTCGTCGGCTCCCTCCAAGCGGGACAGCCGGGCAAACTGCCTCAGGTTCTCCTCTCCGCTCAAGTACCCGTAGAGCTCCGGATTCTCGACTATGGCGCCGACACCGCGCATTGCCTCGCGACGGGCCTTGCGGACATCATGCCCGCAGATGGCAATGCTTCCCAACGACGGTTCGATCAGGCCGACCAGCATGCGGATCGTCGTCGTCTTCCCCGCCCCGTTCGGACCCAACAGACCGAAAATCTCTCCCTTTCCTATTTCAAAGGAAATCCCCTCCACCAGCGTTTTTCCGCCGATGGTTTTGCTGATTCCCCGGACTGACAGCACCGCATTCATAAAGCTACCTCCTGGCTATGTACTTGATCCCGCACCCGGGTATTTATCGGGTGGACGCTTAGGAACCACACCTGTCAATCCCTAAACGATTGTAGTCCCGGATAAGTTGCCTATCTACGGTTCTTTTTCAATAGACGGGCCTTGGAGGCGGATCCCCTGCACCTGTTTACGAGAAAAAGAGAAGCTAGGACGGAGAAGGAATGGATGAGTACCAAAAAAGGGCACTCCCTGCAAGGAAAAAAGGGAGCCTGGGAGGTCTCCGGGGAAACGAGGTCCGAATTCGTAGGACAATAAAAAATAGGGCCTTTCGGCCCTATGTCGATACGTCTTGATGATGCCCTATCCGCCGGGAAATCGCAGCCTCCAAGCGGGAACTAACTAACTAACTAACGAACGAACGGTCCGTTTGCAGGCAAACAGCCGAGGCTGGCCTCATCTGCTGGCAGGCCTGCGTTTACCCGCCCCTCCTGCTCTCCGCACGGAAAACCCATAGCTTGCTGCCCGCAAAGTTCACGAGCGTCGTGAAGATGGTCACGATGACCTTCGCGGCCATCGGGTGAAGCCCGAGGCCGGTTTTGAACGCGTACAGCAGAAGAAGGGAAAGCCCGAGGGTGACGGCGTTCAGCAGCAGGAAGCGGACCGCCTGAGCCCCTCTCGCCCCCTGCCGCTCCCGGAACGTCCAGCTGCGGTTGAGCAGGAAGCTGTTCACGATGCCCGCACCGTAGGACACGCACTGGGACGCCAAATAGGGAACGCCCAGCCCGACCAAGAGGGAGAAGACCACGAAATCGATGGCCGTATTCAACAGACCCACAAGGTTGAACTTGATGAACTGGCCGTAGCGGGCGAGCAGGGCTTTAGCGGACATATTGCTTCTCTCCCGGCTCGGCGGCTCCCTCCGCCTGGAAGCCCTTCGTCTCCTTCACGATGTACAGCGGGCGCCCTTTGGACTCGTCGTAGATCCGGCCGATGTACTCTCCGATGATGCCGAGCAGGATGAGCATGATGCCGTTGAAGAACAGGTTGGTGGCGAGAAGCGAGGACCAGCCAGGAACGACATATGCTTCTGTGAAAAGCTTCTCGTACAGTACAACAAGCAGGTAGAGGAAGCTCGCCGCCGACATGGCAAACCCGATGTAGGTGGCCAGCTTAAGCGGCTTGTACGAGAAGGAAGTGATGCCGTCGAGGGCGAACCGGATCATCTTCTTCAGCGGATACTTCGTCTCTCCCGCCCACCTCTCGTCCCTCACGTACTCCACCGAGGTCTGCTTGAAGCCGACCCAGGAGACGAGGCCGCGGACGAAGCGGTTTTTCTCCTTGAGGTTCCGGAGCACTTCGCACACCTTCCGGTCGATCAGGCGGAAATCCCCCGTATCCACGGGGATCTCCACATTTGTCATGCTTCGCAGCAAACGGTAGAACATCAGAGCGGTCACTTTTTTGAACAGGGTTTCCCCTTGCGCTTCAGGCGCTTGCCGTACACCACGTCGTAGCCCTGCCGCCATTTGTCGATCATCGCCAGAATCACCTGGGGCGGATCCTGCAGATCGGCATCAATGACGACGACCGCGTCTCCGGACGCATAATCCATGCCGGCGCTGATCGCAATCTGATGCCCGAAATTGCGCGAGAAGTTGACGAGCCGCACGTTTCCGTCCCGCCGGCACAGGCCTTCCACGATCTCGACCGTCCGGTCCCGGCTCCCGTCGTTGACGAAGACGAGCTCGTACGTCTCCGGCTGGCTGTCCATCACTTCCTTCAGCCTCCGGTAGGTCTCCTCGATGACCGCTTCTTCGTTGTACATCGGAACTACTATGGAATACTTGCTGTGCTCGTGCATATTATCCTCCTTGATGAATCTAGTGCCTTATCCGCAAATAAAGTTCCTGCTTTCCTATTGAATCTTGTGCGCATACCGAGGCTTTCTTGCTAACATTGTTACCGGATAAGGCACTAGCACTGGGCTTAGCTGTTGAAGTACCAGGTCGGGAACCAGCGCAGGAACTGTTCCACATAAGTCTTGCTGACCACCGCACCGGATAGAACCGGATAGAACATGATGAACAACAGGAGACACACGGCCGAATATGCATAAACGGCCTTGCGCCACGCCGGCTTAGCTTCCACGAGAAGCTTGGCGGCATAGACGATGCTCAGAATGAGGAACGGCACCATCGCAAAATAATGATAAATAAACGTGAGCCGCGTGACCAGCATCCACGGAACATACTGCGAGAAGAACGCCACGATCACCACGAGCATTCCCCGGTGTCTCTGCCTGCGGGCCAGCACCAGCGTGGCGAGAAACGCGAGCAGGCCTACCCACCAGACCGCGGGGTTCCCCATGGACACGATGCTCGACACCTGATCGGGCGGAAGCTGCGACTGGCCGGTGTAATACCAGATCGGCCTCACCATGAACGGCCACTCGTACCAAGGGGAGCCGAACGAATGGGTCGCCTTCAGCTTGCTGTGGTAATTGTACATGTCCTTCTGGTATTGAACAAGCTGCTCGACTGTATGCTTCTCGCCGGGCACGCTCATGATCGGAACGAAGGACAGGCTGTAGATGACGGCCGGAATAACGACGAAGAAGAGCGTGCACCAGGCGACCGTCTGGGCCGTGTATTTCACGAAGACGCGTCGTACGTTAACCAGATAAGAGGTCAGCTCCGGTCCGGGCTTGCCCTTCTCGAGCCGGAGCATCTGCCCCGCCGCGGCATACTGCCGGTACCTTTCGTACAAGGACAGGAAGAAGAGAAGCGCCAGCCCCGCCCCGCCGTACAGCACGATCCACTTGCTCGCCGCTCCAATTCCGAAGAAAAGCCCGGACAGGAACAAGGGAACGAGCGTTTTCTTGAGCGGAACCTGGTAGAAGCTCAGGCTGTAGTACCGGTACATGAAATAATACATCAGCATGATGAAAAAGACCCCGTACACATCGATGGTCGCGATGCGCGTCTGGGCAAAATGCATGAAATCCACCGCCATCAGGAAAGCGGCGAACAGCGCATACTCGGACTTTCCGAACAGCCTTAGGGCAAAAACGTAGATAATCGGAATCATGCCGATGCCGAACAGCGTGCCGACGATTCTCCAGCCGAACGGAGTCATGCCGAACAGCTTGATCCCGATCAGGATCAGCTCTTTGCCGAGCGGCGGGTGCGTGTTCTCGTAAGGCTTCATAAGATGAAGATGCTCATAGGCGGTCCGGGCATGATAAATCTCGTCGAAATACGTGCCGTCCAGATAGGTCGGCTTGTATTTGGCCTTATCCTGCTCGTCGAACAGATTCGCCACCGTTCCCCTGACGGGGTCCGCCGCCTCCACCGCCGCTACCTTGAGGGAAGCGGCTCCTCGTTATCCTTCTCGAACAGCGCCATCTCATCGAGGGTAAAGCCCGGCGAGTCGACGGTCACCTTCACATACCGGGCCTTCACGTTAACCGGCTGGACGTTCCACAGGAACACCTTCACGTAGGTGTTGTCCACGATAAGCGGGTTCGTCCAGGCGGTCGGTGTGTCGCCGAACTCCAGCTTGAACTTGCCCTCCCCGATCTCGCTGAACGTGTTGATCCGCTCGATCGTCCGGCTCTCTCCGAGGTCCACATAGAAGCTGTCGCCGGTTCGCGCCGGCTGCCAGAACGTCTGCGGTGCGCTGAACGAGCCGAGGTTGTACAACGCCACCACAGCATAGATAGCGGTGACGGCGCCCATGCCGATCCAATCGCGCCGGGTGAATTTCCTCCCCTTGGCTGCCGATTCGGTGCTGTGCAGCAGGCCCGAAGCCTCCGCCTCCGCCGGAACGGCCGTGAGCGGAGTCACCGGCTCCACCCGCTGGATACGGCCTCGCACGAACAGATCGACTCCCACCTGGATAAGCCAGCCGAGCAGGACCAGATTGGCGAGTGACGTGATAAGCATGATCCCGTCAAAGGCCGGTACATTCGTGATCCCCTTCAGGCTGAAGGCCAGCACATAACCGATGTTAATAAAAGCCGTCAGGCTGAAGCCGAGGAAGAGCCACAAGAGCCTGCGGTCCCGGGCGTAGACATAAGCTACCAGAACCAGCGCCACGGCGGGATATAGGTAACGCTCGTGCATTTTGGCCGCGAGGAGGAAGACCACCGCAATTAAGATAAGAGCCGTGTACAGCACCTTGGCCGGCGAATCCTCCTTCCGCCGGAAAAATAGATACGCGGATAGGCCGACAGCCGCCACAATGAACAGGTTCCCCCAAACCGAATAAGGAAGGAACAGCAGCTTCTCGGTGGTAGGCTTCCAGTTTGCCCCCACAAGCGAATACAGGTTGAACGCGTTCAAGGTGGCATAAGGATAGGATTTCAGAGTCGTTTTATACAGGTCAACCACCCAAAGCAGACTTCCCTGGTTCAAGGAAAAAGGCACAAGGGGAATCACCAATCCGGCCAAGCCCCACAAGGCCCCTACGCCGAACCGCTTCCAGCTTCCGGCCCGGATGAACGCATACAGCAGGGCAGGAGTAAAGATAAGCGCCTGCGGCTTGATAAGCACGGTCAAGGCGAACAGAACGCACGCCCATTCGATCCGGCCGCGCACCACCTGAAGCAGTGTGGCGAGGAGAAGAAGGGTAAAGACGGAATCCACCTGCCCCCATGCCGCCGAATCGGCTATAACGGCCGGGTTGAATGCATACAGCAGGGACAAGCCGAGCGCCGCTCGGTCCCCGAACCTCGGCTGAGCCAGACGGTATACTAGCCATGCCGCCGCCAAATCGGCTAGAATCGCGGGAAGCTTAAGCAGCACCAGGAAGGCCTTCGAGGAAGCCTCGAGGTGCATCCATCCGGCGAGCTTGCCGATGGCATAGAGCACATAGATGTAGCCGGGCGGGTAGTCCGCCCAGATGCCGTCGTAGAACCGCATCAGGCCGGCTTCCGCCGCGTGCTTCGCCCAGGCGGTGAACGTATTGACGTCCGTCGGGTGTCCAACGATGTGCTGGCCTATGTAGAGGCGGAGAAAAAGACCAAGCCCCAGGACACTTGCCATGGCCGCGGGACCGTACCGGGATTCCCCTCTTGCCTGCAGAGGGGAGCGGATCAGGCTCTGGTAAACCACTACGAAGAGAGCCCCGAAAAGAACCGTGAACAGCATCACCTTCATCGGAGACACCGGATCCCCCGAGGTGGCCGGATCCCCGGCGGGTGCCGCCTGCTGGGGAAGAAAGGAGATGGCCTTCACGCCTGCCGGCACCTGGCTTACCTCTTCGAACGCTATGTCATCGAAGTAGGCCGTGCCCTTGGTCAGGCTGCCGTAGCCCCCGAGGCGGACGGCCACCTTGAGCTCGTTCTGCTCGGGTCCCGTCCGTCCGTAGAGCTCGACGTACTGCCATTCTCCCTTCGTGTCCTTGTAATCGGCTGACGTCTCCAGCGGGCCGATGACCGACAGGTTCGCCCCCTTGGCGGACGGGTCGGCCTGCTCGGCCCGGAGGAAGCCTGACAGCCGGTAGGTTGTATTCGGCTTCACGGCCACCGTCTGGACAAGCTTCGCGTCGTTCGGCTGCTTGTTCTCTATTTTGACGGCGCCGGACCCTGTGTGGGCTTGGCTTGTCTCTATGGAGAATTGGGTCGCTTCCGAGCCCGGCGTCCATACATCCTGCTGCCAGCCGCCGGGCTGCCCCCGCTATTTTCTTCGAACCCCTGTTCTGAAGAAGGTTTTCTGCCGCCGCGCACGGAAGCACGGCTCCTGCCAGGCACAGCCAGAGGCTCACCAGGAGCAGGGCGGTCCATTTCTTAACCAACGGGTTTCCACCTGCCTGTCGATGTTTTCTTCATTATGCCAAAGAATGCCGGCAAAAGAAATGACCCTAGCAAAAACCCGCCTGGGGGGCGGGTTGTGCGGGTCATGGTCTTTCTCCACCGGAGAGAGATGCCTCTCTCCTTCCAGCTTGGCCGGAACTCGGCATCCGCCTAGAACGAAGGACGCTGGTAAGACAACGCCAAGTCGAGAGAAGCCGACGTGCCGCCGAGGAGGCCGAGGTCGGACGTGCCGCTTCCGTCAAAGTCCCCGATCAGAAGGCGGGCGTTCGGTCGGCCCCACGGACCGAAGGCCGAAAGAAGGCGATAACGGCCGTCCGGGTCCTGCAGATAGACGGTGTACCGGTTCTCCTCCTCGTTCCACTGGAGAACATCCTCGCGCTTGTCGCCGTTGAAGTCCCCGAAACGCAGAGAGCCCTTATTGGAGGAAAGGTCGACCGTCTCCTTCCCCGTCTTCCATTTGTACTGGCCCGTTTCGCAGCCAATCCGGACGCCGCTTAAGGAATGACCGCGGGAGAGCCACAAGCTCTCGGACTCATCCGGGTTAACCCGGACCGCCAATCCTTTGAGCGTATTCGTTTTCCACTTGAGGGGCTCCAACGCCCGGACTCCGTTAGAGGAAATGGAGAGACCGAACAAGCGGTTGCCCTCTGGGGACGTCCCGGCCGCGATCCACTCGCCGTTCCTCTGCTTGACCGGATAAGCATCCGCCCAATCCCCTCCCGTGTCTACGCTCCAAGCGCCGGCATACCGGAACGCGCTTCCGGTTGAGCGGTACAGCTCCAGCCGTCCCAAGGCGCGGATGACCCACAGATCCTGGCGCCGGTCACCGTCATCATCGTGCAGCAGGAACTGGTCGCCCTTGCGCCGGCTTATGGTGGCCCAGGCGGCGGAGGCCGGCTGGACCTCGTTGCGCATCCCGCGGAAGCGGCCTTCCGTTACCGTCACCTGCCCGGTCCGGTCATCCCACACCACCGCATCGGCCTGCCCGTCTCCGGTCACGTCGCCCGTTCTTACCGCACCATCCTTAACCGTACTTAGCGTAACGCGGTTAGCGGGGGTAAACGGCACATAGTCGTGAAGCGAATAGAAGGTATAGCCTTTGCTCCGCAGAGCGGTAATCAGCTTCTGGAGGTTGGTCCGGTCCCGTTCCGGGTAACGGTATTCCGGGAGTCCGTCCCGGTAAACCGGGTCACCCTGATCGTCCATAACCGGGATCAAATGCTTGAACTCCAGGAAAGAATGGTAGAAGAAGGACGGCAGCTTGCTGCTTTTGGCGAGCTGGTTCATAATCAGCTTCTCATCCTTGTTGTATGGGATGTAAGAAAAAGGAGTCGGAACGTACACCGCTCCCCAGCTGGGGCTTCCGTAGCCGGTGTTCTCGCGGTTGCGGTACAAGGCATCGGACTGCCCTGGGGCACCGAACGCATTCTCATAGACGATGCCGAAATAGGAGCGGAACACGGCCTCCTGATCAGCGCTAATGTGATAATGCGGAGCCTCCCAGAAATCCGGGTGAAGCTGGGCCGCTCTCATCACCTTGAGCCCTTCCTCCACCCGGGTCCGGGCGAATTCGGGCGTAGCCGTCTCCGGAGAGCCCAGGACGTTGAATTCATTGCCGATCCCCGACTCTTGATGACCGTCCTCCCGGCGCTTGTCGCCCGTCTGGTGGGTGTATCCATGCATCCCCAGAACGGCGCCCGAAGCCTCGGCTTTCTTCAGAATCCGGTTAAAAGCGAGAATATAAGGATCCTCCTGCTGATCGAGCTGCCGGTTGTACACGGTCCCGTCGGGCAAATAGTTGATCCATCGGGGGATGACCCCGACCTGAAAACGGATGTGCCGCTCCTCCAAATATTCCATCACCGTGCGGAGCTTGCCAAGCCCTTCCAGCGATTCATACTGCCCGCCGGGCCCAATGTCTTCCAGGCGCAGCAGGACGAACTTAGGATCGCTCTGCTCCCCCAAAACCGTCAGCCTCTCGTGCAGACTCAAGATCAGCATGACGATCAATCCCGCCGCCAGATACCTTGCCCATTTCTTCCTACGCCCCATCCAGCCTGTCGTCCCCTCATGATGTACTCTGCCTTATCAGTAAAACGCTTACATTTTTTCTCAAGTATAGCATGCTGGCGTCTAGTCATAAAGTAGGCATTCGACAAAATTTTATGCAGGATCGGCGGGAACTAGACCTGATCTTTAAGCCGGTAACTTTGCAAAAGAGGCTGCGTTTGATTGGCAAGGGCACGGCGGAAGCGGAACGGCATTCGCGGATAAGGCGCTGCCCGGGAGAACCGGACACCCCTTGTTTGTCCGGTCCGATTCCCCAGGCAGGTTCCCCAAGCTACCGGGGCTTAACCGCCAGCAGACGCAGCCTCACATAATCGCCCTCCCAGCCGGATGTCTCCTCCTGGTAAAGAGAGGGACGGGCGATTTCTTCGATCAACCGGTAAGCCTTCTCCTTCTCGGCCGGCGTCATCCCTTCAAAGAACGGCCCGCCGAACATCTCGAGCCAGTGCTCCAGTCCCTTCTCTCCGCCGTTCAGCGGAGTGGGTCTGGCAAAATGAACCGCCGCCTCCACGTGAAAGCCATGACTCTCCAGCAGACAGGCGTACTCGCCGAGACTGGGAAAATACCACGGATTCCGTTCTTCGGCCCGGATTCCGAAGGATTCGAGCGCCTCCTGGATTGCCTTATAGATGCCGGCTACATTGCCCCGGCCGCCGAATTCGGCCGCGAACCGCCCGCCCGGCTTAAGCGAGGACCAGACGCCCTCCAGGACCCGGGACGGCTGCTTCATCCAGTGCAGGGCCGCGTTGGAGAAGACGGCGTCGAAGCATTCTTTTGAATAGGAAGCCGGTTCCTCTGCATCCTCAACCCGAAAGCTCAGCTCCGGATACTTCAGCCGGGCCTGCTCGATCATCTCCCGAGACCGATCGATTCCCTCCACCCGGCACCCTTCGTCCGCGAGCTTCTTCGTCAAGTCGCCCGTTCCGCAGCCAACATCCAGCACCCGCTCCCCCGGACGGGGATTCAAAAGTTCCACCACTCCCGCTCCAAGCTTGCTCACAAACCCCAGCCGTTCGTCATAATGACCCGCATTCCATACCTGGTTTCGTTCCATCCTATTCGTCGCCTCCTCTAGAAAAAAGCATACATCCGGTAATAAAATAGGTGAAATATATAAAATCTATTTGTGTAATAGTTTTTAACTATATATGTCCCTTTAAAAAGGACCGTCCCCTAAAGGTACGGCCCCCGTGCCATTATTCCACCGAAGAATCCATCCAGAACCCGAAGTACCGGAAAACAGCAGCCACCAGGAAAATACCCGAGACGATACTGATGACCATCCCTGCAAAACGGCTGTAAGAGCTCATAAAGGAGCTGTGGGTCTCGATCTGAGGCGAAAGGACGATAAGCAGGTTGCCCAAAGCAAGCAGGATCAGGCTTAGCAGCCATACCACGGTGTAGGTCATTGGCCATTCCTCCTTTGTGCAGGCGGGACCTCGTTCGAATCCAGAGGCTTTTCTAAGCGGTTTTGACTTCTTTGTCCGCTTATATACCAATAACCCCTAATGGGACAGCCTAAACAGCTACGGACTCAAATCCGGGCCTCCCTGCGAAGGAGAGCCTATCGGTCGTACCAGTAGCCAGGGGTTCCTTTCTCCAGGCGCATCAAGGCCTCCAGGTAGTAATAATCCCCCCAGATGACATAATCATCCGGAGCGGCACCGCCGCGCACGCTGTAAGAGCCCCGCTTCAGAAAGCCTTCCGCCTCCGGGTCCTCCAGCGTGGCATAACTGTTCACCAACCCTTCCATCGATCGCTGAAGGCCGTCTTGCAGGAAGGCCCGGTCCGGATCGCTCACATCCAGATGATGGAGAAGCTCCTGAACCCCGGCCGCCACGATAGCCGAGGCCGAGCTGTCCCGCTTCGTGTCCGCATCGACCTCCACATTGAAATCCCAATAGACAACGTTGTCCTCCGGCAGTCTTTCGAAGAAGTATCGGGCGAGGCGCTTCGACGTTTCCAGATAGAGAGGATTCTTCGTGTAGTGGTAGGAAAGCGCGAAGCCGTAAATCCCCCAAGCTTGTCCGCGAGTCCAGGTCGACCCGTCGCGATACCCTTGAGCGGTTCCCCCGCGAAGCGCATCGCCCGTTTCCTGGTCGAAATAAAAGGTATGGTAAGAGGAATCGTCCCCGCGGACCAGAAACCGGCGGCTCTGATCCGCATGGATCACCGCCACGTCGCGGTACCGGCTGTCTCCCGTCTGCTCATAGGCCCAGTAGAGAAGAGGAAGGTTCATGAGGCAGTCGATGATGATCCGGCCCCCGTTCTCTTTGTCTCCTTTGGGACCCCAGGCTTGAATGATTTGAAGGTTCTCGCGCCACCGGTTCATCAGGACATCCGCCGCTTGGAGGGTCAGCTTTTTGGCCTCCTCGTCCTTCTCGATGATCCACTGGGCCTTGGTCGAAAGGGAATAAAGGAAGCCGATGTCATGGTGATCCAGATTCCGGTTCTGCTCCAGCCGGTCTTTGAAACTTTGGACCGTACGAAGGGCAGCTTCCCGGAAAACCCCATCCTTTGTATACTCGTAGCTCAGCCAGAGGATGCCTGACCAGAAGCCGTCCGTCCAATCCGTATTCGGGTTCAGCCGGTACTTGTCATTCTCGCTTACATGCGGGAACTGGTCCCCGAACCGGCCGATATTCTTCCTCGTCTGCTCAACCGCGTGCTCAATCGCTTTTGTCCACATGCTCGAATCTCTCCTTTGTGGCTGTATAGATTATCCGGTTACCCGGGTGAATCCTCATCACACGCCCCCTCTACTGCCAGAGTGGGGCAAAGGGCCTTGGCTTAGGCTTCGGTAGAGCGCCGGGGAGTCAGTTCAAGAGGAACGGTAACCTCCCCTTTTGCCTGTGGCAGGTCCTTCCCGTCCTCGGCCTCACCCAAATGCGACAGCAGCCGGTGGATGGCCAGCTCCGCTTGTTTCTCATACGGGATGCTCATGCTCGTCAGCGCCGGATAGGCGGCGGCACTGAACCATTCGTTGTTGATTCCGAGAAGCTTGACCTCTTCCGGAACCCGGATACCGGCTTCAAGAAGCCGGCCCAGAATCCGGAGGGCCACACGGTCGTCAAAGGCGAGAATCCCGACGGGGCCTCCCTCGGCGAGAGCCCCGGCCGCTGCGGCGGTCACCCGCTCTTCCGGATCCCCGGCAACGCTCTGGATCATGCCGGTCCGCACCTCGGCCCCGAGCCGGTCCGCTTCCCGACGGAAGCCCAGCCTGCGCTGCCTGTCGATCATGAGAGCCTTGGAGGTCCCGGCATAGTAGACCGTCTGGCAGCCGCGCTCCACCAGATGGCGGACGGCCTCTGCGCTCGCGCCGGCAAAATCAAGGTTGACCGCCGCTACCGCCAGATCCTCCGGCCACTCCCAGGCGTTGAACAGAACGAGCGGCGAGCCTCCCCGCACGATCCGGCCCACCGATTCGGGCTTCATCGCCATCCCGTGGCAGAACAGGCCGTCCACCCGGCGCTCCAGCAGGGTTTCGAGATGACGCTGCTCTCTTTCGGGATCGGAGCCGGTGGCATAGACGGAAAGATGGTAGCCGTGGCGGTGTGCGGTAAGCTCCATGGCCTCCGCAAACTGGCCGTAATAGCCCCCGAAGCCCGGAAGAAGGAGGCCGAGCTCGTTGGTTTTCCGGCGGCTCAGGCTGGCCGCGACCGTATTGCGGCGGTAGCCGAGGCGGGCCGCCGCCTCCTCGACTTTGGCAGCGGTTTCAGGAGCCATCGGAACATTCCGCTTGTTCAGCACGTTCGAGACAGTGGCAATGGAAACCCCGGCTTCCCGGGCCACCTCCACAATGGTGATCTGCTTGTTATTCATCGTGTGCACCCTCAATTGAAACGTTTAAATTAATCTGAAACAAGCATAATCCGCTTTCCTTCCTTTTGTCAATCTTTCGTTTCGGGCCATCCTTTCTTGCTGCATTCCTTCCTTGAAGCAAATAAAAAAGCCGGCAAGGAACCTTCCCTTGCCAGCCATCCTTTTAAATGCTGTTTAGCTGCAGACTCCAAGTTACCGCCTTCCCGCTAGACGCCCTGATTCGTATAGGCCTGGCGGGAATCCACGGAAAGCTGGAGCGTTCGGGCCTCCTGAGCGTACTGGAGGTCCGGCCTGTCCTTGTCGTAGAGCCACCACTTGCTCAGCTGTCCGTCCGGGCCCTCCTCGAAATAAAACACGTTCAGCTCATCGAGAAGCCGGCCGATTTCCCCGGCGAGGGCCGGTTCCACTCCGCGCAGCGTTATCTTCCATCCCTTGTTCCCTTCCTCCAGATCGAAGCCACCCTCCAGCTTCTCCCCTTCCAGGAGCAGACGTCCGGTTGCCTGCTTGATCAGCAGTCTCTTCGTGCGGGATCCTCCCATGTCCATCCTCCCTGTTCGTTCAAGCATGCGGCGGCAGGCGCCGCTTCCCCATTACGGCAGATCGATCAGCATAAAACGGGCTCCGCCCTCACTCGACAGCGTAAGCTCCGGCGTCTCGGTGATGCGCGCCGAATCCCGCCGGCCCAGCACATGCTGCTCGTTAATCGCGAGCGTGCCTTCGATCACAAAGACGAAAATTCTCCGGCCGGCGGGCTGCTGGAAGCCGATCGACTGGCGGGCCTCCAGATCGGACAGATAGATCGTCATGTCCTGGTGAATGCGGGCCACGTTTTCGCCGGGGTTTTTGGACACGACCGGAAGCAGCGCATTCTTCATCGCCTCCACGTCATACCGGGTCGTTTCGTAGGAGGGCTCCAGTCCTTTCTCCTCCGGAGTAAACCACATCTGCATAAGATGGACCTCCTCCTCCCCGGATTCGTTTCGGAGTGGATGATGCCCGTTCCCGCGGACATGCGCTGCACCTCCCCGAAGCCGGTTATGGCCGTGCGTCCGGTGCTGTCCTCATGCTTGAGCTTCCCCTGCAGCACGATGGAGACGATTTCCATCTCCCTGTGAGGGTGAGCGCCAAAGCCGCGGTGTCCCGCGATTTCGTCGTCGTTCAGCACCCTCATCGGCCCGAACTCCGTATTGGACGGGTCATAATAATCCGCAAAGGAAAAGCTGAAATTGCTCTTCAGCCATCCGTGATCCGCACTGTAGCGGGATGAAGCGGGATAAAGATTGATCACGTTACCTCCACCTTTCCATCGGTTCTTTTCCCCTCCATTATACCGATAGTCAAGCGCGGCTCCAAATTCCCCCGGCGGAAAAAAGCTCCGTCTCCCTCGCCCCCAAACAAAAAGACGCCCGTAGGCGTCCGGTGGTCTCACAGCTTGAAATCGGCAAACAGGGCTCTCAGCCGTGTCGCCATTTCGTTCAAGGATTCGGCGGAACCGGAAATGTCCTCCATGGACGCGAGCTGCTCCTCGGAAGAGGCCGCTACGCTCTGGGCATAGTCCGAAGACCGGGCGGAAATGGTGGAGAGCTCCGCTATAGCGGCGTTCACCTGTTCGGATCCGGCGGACATCTCCTCGGACGAGGCGGATACCTCCATCATCTGCTGCATGACATCCTTCACGGAGTCCACGATGGTGGAGAACGCGGAGTTGGCCCCCTCAATGACCTCGGAAAGCTCCTCCACCCGGATCGAGCCGTCCTTCATCGCGGTGATGGCCGCCTGCGTTTCCGTCTGGATCTGCTCCACAAGCTCCGTAATCTCCCCGGTCGACTGCCGGGACTGCTCCGCGAGCTTGCGGATCTGATCCGATACGACGGAGAATCCCCGTCCGTGTTCCCCCGCGCGGGCCGCTTCGATGGCGGCGTTCAAGGCGAGCAGGTTCGTCTGCGCCGAGATGTCCGAGATGAGGGCGGTGATGCTGCTGATCCGGCTGGACAGCTCCCCGAGCCGCTCGATCTTGCCGGCGGCTCCCTGCACCGTCTGCTGGATCGTCTCCATCCGCTGCCGGTTCACGGACATTTCGCGGGCGCCCGCCTCCGCCTGCTCCACGGCGACGCCCGAGGACTCCGCCGCGAGGCTGGCGGACTCGGCGATGCGCTGAATGCCGGACGCCATCTCCTCCATGGCGCGGCTGCTCTCGAGCGAGCCCTGCATCTGCTGCTCCGTTCCGGCGGCCACCTGCTCAATCGACTGGGTGATCTGATGCGTGGCCTCCGTCGTCTGACGGGCTCCGAGCTTCAACGCTTCGGAGGAAGACGCGACTTGAGCGGACGATTCCGCAACCCGGCCGACTACATCCCGGAGGTTACGGATCATGCCGTTAAAGTGATGGGCGAGCTGGCCGAGCTCATCGGTTTGGTTGACGGCCGCCTGGACGGTGAGGTCCCCTGTGACGCACGCTGGGTCATCCGGGCGAGCTCGGACACCGGTCTCAGCAGGGCACGGAGAGCCCAATAAACCACGAAAAGAGCAGCCGCCGTGCCGATTCCCCCGACCCACAGATTGGCCCTGAGCTTATCCATAAGCGAGGCCTCGACCTTGGAATAGTCGAAATCCATTCCGATGAGGACGCTCTCTTTACCGTCGGGACCCGGAATAGCGCTGACAATGCTGACCCACTGCCCCGATTGGTCGCGGTATACTTCCGTGGTGCCCGGCTTGCCGCCATGGGCCGTATCGACCGCCGCACGGAATTCCGGCGTCAGGCTGTAAGGCTTGGTCGGCGTGAGGCCCGCATCATACAGCTCCTGGTTTGCGATCAGCATATCCAGAGAATTGGGATCCGCCGATTCCGGATAGAACAAATACACATTGGAAATCAAGTCGCTCTCGGTTAACCGGTCGAACACTCCCTGCAGGTTCACCCATTCCTGGCTGCCCTTCCAGGCGGCCGGGTCCTTGCGAAGCGCCGGCTTCATCAGCTCCAGAAACGGAACCTGGTCATCCACCAGATCCTTCGCTATATCCTGAAAGGATTCCAGACGGTTGTAAAACTGATCTTTCTCCTGAATGTAAGCTCCTGTTGTCAGCACCCCCGCCAACAGGATGATGCACAGCGAAAGAATGCTGAGCAGCTTGGCGATAATGCTGGCTTTCCACCGTCTGATCATGTTAGTCCCCCTCTTCTATGTTCCCACTCCTTCTTTATTCGACAAATCCGGGTCTTTTTTGAATAGGAAAAAGCCCGCAAAAGGAAATAACCGATTCCGGGTCGAATGTAGGTACAGGTAAAGAGAAAATCGAGGTGATCGTATTGCCGGACTTGAAGATACAGGCTGTCCCGGCGAATGACCGCAGCCTGCATAAGCTGATTGGGGAGCTCGATGAGGAGTTGCTGGAGAGATACCCGGCCGAGGATATTCACGGAGTGGATTTCGGCGATCCGGGGTGCGCGAGATGGTGTTCGCCGTGGCGTTTGCGGACGGGGTTCCGGCTGCTTGCGGGGAATCCGCCGGCTGCCCGGCCCCTTCGCCGAGCTGAAGCGGTTCTATGTGGCCAAGCCCTTCCGCCGTCAGGGGATGGCGGCCGCCCTGCTCGCCTATTTGGAGGACCGGGCGCGGGAGCTTGGAGCCCTGTCGCTTCGGCTCGAGACCGGTCCGGAGCAGCAGGAATCGCTTCGCTTCTATGAGAAGCACGGCTACCATCCTATCGCGGCGTTCGGGCCTTACGCCGGCTTCGAAACGAGCCTGTGCTACGAGAAGGCTTTAACCGGACTGGAGAGCTACCGGGCCTTGTCGAGTCGGATCGACTGGGGACCCGTGAAAGGGCGCTTCGGGTGGGCGGATGCCTCCTCTCTGGACGAAGCTCTGGTAAGTAATGTGAGCATTATTCCCTACACCCCGGAGGGATATGTCGTGTTTCAGCTGGAGAACGGACGCTGGGAGCTGCCCGGGGGGACGATGGAGCCGGGGGAGACCTATCTTCAGACCTTAAGGCGGGAGATGGCGGAGGAGCTCGGAGCGGAGCTCGTCACGTACCGGATTTTCGGGCAGTTTCATTGCGAGTCGGTGGCCGCCGGGCCTTACAAGCCGCATATCCCCCATCCCCGTTTTATCCGTCTCCTCGGATATGGAGAAGTCCGGCTGACGGGGCGGCCCTTGAACCCTCCGGACGGCGAGCAGGTTGCTCTGGTCGAGACGGTTCCGATCGAGGAAGCGGTCCGCCGGTTTGAGAGCCAGCGCCGCTCCGACATTGCCGACATGTACCGGGCGGCCCACGACATCCGGGAGAGGGAAGCGTCGTTGAACCGCTGAAAGACTTGTTCGGGAGCTCCTTTTTCAAAACCAAGTAAAAGAGTAGGAATGAACAGGCTTTTGCGCTATAATCGTTTATGGATGATCACTAAATCGAAAAAAGGAGCACAAACCATGGAAAAAACATTGATTTTCGGACACAAAAACCCGGATACGGATACCATTTGTTCCGCTCTGGTATATGACGACCTGAAGAGCAAGCTGGGCTTTGATGTGGAAGCCGTCCGTCTCGGCAGCGTGAACGGGGAAACCCAGTTTGCCCTCGACCGCTTTGGCGCCTCCGCTCCCCGCCTGGTGGAAACGGTAGCGAACGAAGTCAAGAACGTGATTCTGGTCGACCATAACGAGCGCCAACAGAGCGTGTCCGATATCGATCAAGTGACCGTCAAGGAAGTTATCGACCATCACCGCATCGCCAACTTCGAGACGAGCGGCCCCTCTATTATCGTGCCGAGCCGGTTGGCTGCACCGCTACCATCCTGAAGAAGATGTACAAGGAGAACGGAGTCTCCATCGAGCCTAACATCGCCGGGCTGATGCTGTCCGCCATTATTTCCGACTCCCTGCTGTTCAAATCCCCCACCTGCACGGAGGAAGACGTTCAAGCGGCCCGCGAGCTGGCCGAAATCGCCGGCGTCGATGCCGACAGCTACGGCTTGGAGATGCTGAAGGCCGGTGCCGATCTGAGCGACAAATCGGTCGCCCAGCTTATCTCGCTTGACTCGAAGGAATTCCAGATGGGCAGCGCGAAGGTGGAAATCGCCCAGGTTAACGCCGTCGACGTTAACGACGTGCTGTCCCGCCAATCCGAAGTGGAAGCGGCCTTGAACGATGTCATCTCGACGAAAGGGCTGGACCTGTTCCTCTTCGTGGTAACGGATATTCTGAACAACGATTCCGTCGGAATCGCGCTCGGCCAATCCGCTTCCGCCGTGGAGAAAGCCTACAACGTGAAGCTCGAGAACAACAAAGCCGTACTGAAGGGCGTCGTTTCGCGCAAATCCCAGATCGTTCCGGTTCTGACCGACGCGTTCAAGAACCAATAATCCGGCTGTCTGCCGATAAGAACAACCTCTACCTGAAAAAAGCTGCTTGGCCATTAGCCAGGCAGCTTTTATGTTATTCTCCATGCAAGCTCGACCTTTAACGGGTAGATTCGAAGAATTCGATCCATTCCCCGTCCGGGCCCTCGAAGAAAATATACCTCGAGCCGTTCGGAAGGGTCGTGATTTCTTTATCGATGAAGGTAACGTTGAGCTCGCGAAGCCTCTCGATCTCGGGCTCCAGCCGGTCCACCTTAAACGCGATATGGTGAACCTTGCCTTCCGCCGGCAGCCGGTCGTTGTAGCCCTGGATCAGCTCCAGCTCGGTCTCGCCCGATTCCCCATAGCCGAGAAAGGCAAGCCGGATCACGCCGTTCGTATGCTCCAGCGTTCCTTTCAGCTCCAGGCCGGCCGTCTCCTTATAGAAGGCGACCGAAGCCTCCAAATCCTTCACCATAAGGCCCACATGCTCGATTCGTCTAACCGCCACTTCCATCCCTCTCTCCATCCGATATAGGAGGCCGTGAGGCCCCTCCCGCTATTATACCGTAGAAGAAGGAAGGCCGTCCTCCTGCTCTTCAGCGGGGAACGGCCCATCCGTTTCTTGCAGGCAGAGAGTAGCGAAGCCATCACCCGGTCCGCTCTTCGGCTGCCCTTTCTGCCGTTAGGCTTGCTTACAGCTCCTCCAGCGCGCGGCGGTCTTCCTCCAGACGCTCGGCCGCAAGCTCCGCCCCCTGCGTATTCTCACCGTCCATCGCCTGAGCCACCGCCGCGTCCGCATGCCGGATGGCCCGCTCGGCCTGGCCGATCATGTTCTCATCCGGATGGGACTGGGCCTGCACCACGGCATCGTGGGCGGAGTGAACGGAGTTCATCGCCTGCTTGTCCCGGGTCGGGGATTGAAAATTATTCGTCATGTCTCTTTCCTCCTTGGTCGTTGGGATATTCTTCTTTACTATGGGAGGAAAGGACCGGTTCTATTCAGATCCGTCCTATATTTGTTAGACGTAGCTCTCAAAGAAGCCGAAGACATAGTTCAAGGCCTCTTCCTCGTCCTTGCCTCTAGAGATGAGGCGGATTCGGGTTCCCGCCCTCCAGGACAGCTTAAGGATGGCCAGCAGGTTTTTGGCATCGATGGTATGCTCGTCTTCATCCCTCATCGTTATAAAGTTCACGTCGGAGAGGAAGCGAGAGGTTTGACAGGAAACCGCCAGCAGAGCTTTGTGGTCGACATCGGCACGAATTTCGAATTCATGAACCCGCATACGCGCACCTCCGGTTGTTCTATATCTGTCGGTAGATTTAATATAAACGGCTGGGCGGGGGAAGAATCAGCCAAACGCGCTAACCGGCAAAAAAGTAACCCGCCGGCATCCGCCGCGGGTTACTCCTGCCATCCGAGGGCCCATCCTTATAAGCGGGCCGGACTGGCAGCCAAGAGCCGCTTTCAACCGCATCGGGCCGCGGCGCCCTCCTCCTAGCCCGCTTGCCGGCATTCCGCGTCATGACCGGGCTGCCAGAACTCCGGCGGAGCCGGCTTTCCGTACAAATAGCCCTGCACCCGGACGCAGTCGAGCTCGGCCAGCAGCTTGACCTGCTCCTCCGTCTCCACTCCCTCGGCCACCACCTGAAACCCGAGCTGGGCGGCCAGCGTCACCATCATCCGGACGATCGCGCGGCTGTCCGCGTTGGTGGCGATGTCCCGGATGAACGAGCAGTCGATCTTGAGGCAGTCGACCGGCAGCCGCTTCAAATAGCTGAGCGAGCTGTAGCCGGTTCCGAAATCGTCCAGGCTGACCGCGATTCCTTCCTCCTTGAATCTCATCAGCACCCGGATGACTTCCTCTTCCTTGTGCATGGCCGCACTTTCCGTAATTTCGATCTCTAGCAGCCGGGGATCCACCCCATGCTCCTTTACAACGGAAACAACGGATTCATAAAGGTCCGACTGGATCAGATGAAGCTGGGAGAAGTTAATCGAGACCGGAAGGACAGGCTTCTCACCGTCCGACCAGAGGCTCAGCTGCCGGCATACCTGGCGGAGAACCTCTCTCTCGAGAGCGACGATCAGTCCGGTCTCCTCGGCAAGCGGGATGAATTTCCCAGGAGGGATCAAGCCCCTCTTCGGATGGTTCCATCGGACAAGCGCCTCCCAGCCGATTCGGATGCCCTGCGACGTATCCATCTTGGGCTGGTAATAAACCGTCAGTTCCCCGTCTTCAATGGCCTGCTGGAGGTCATTCTCCAGAAGGATTTGCTCCAGATCCGTCTTCTCCATCTTCCGTTCATAGGTACGGTATCCGTTCGCCCCGTCCGCCTTCGCCTCGTACATGGCCATGTCGGCATGCCGGATTAAGGTTTCGGCGGTCTCGCCGTCCTTCGGCCAGAAGGAAATCCCGATGCTTGTGGTCAGCTTGACCTCCTGGCGGCGGACCGGGAAAGGCCGGGAGAATTCGGAGGCAATGCCCGCGGCGATGTCCTGCCAGGACACCCCGCCGTCCAGCGGCACGAAAACGGTAAATTCATCTCCTCCCATACGGGAGATGGAGCACGCCGCCGGCACACAAGCCCTCAGCTTCGCAGCCGCTTCCCGGATGACGAGATCGCCGAAGCCGTGCCCGAACAAATCATTCACTTTCTTGAAGCGGTCGAGATCCAGAAAGAACAGGGCAAAGGCAGAGGCCGGCCCGACCTGGGCAAGACGCTCCTCCACAAGCAGGTGAAACGCCCGACGGTTGGGAAGGCCCGTCAATTCATCTTGATAGGCCAGATGCTGAATCAGCTCCTGGGTTTTGGTCTTCTCGGTAATATCCTTGATGATGCCGTACACCCCTAGCTGCTTGTCCCTTACGATAATGGGAAGGGCCGTGATCAATACCGCCGCGTACGTTCCGTCCTTGCGGCAGATCCGGCTTTCCTTCGTAATCGGCTTGCCTTGTATAACCTGGCTGAAGATACTCTCGGCCGTTTGCACCCGTTCCGGAAACAGGCAGGTGAACGGAATTCCTTTAAGCTCTTCGGACGTATAGCCGGTCAAGGCTTCGGCCTGCTTGTTGATCCGCGTGAAGCAGCCGTGAATATCGGCCGCGAACACCCCGTCCGGGTTGGCTTCATAGAGCGAGGCATACTGCTGTTCCGTCTCGAGAAGCCTCTCGGTCTGCTCCAGCCGCCGGCTCTCCCCATACCGGTCGGGGATGAGGAACAAGGCGAGAAGAAGCACGAGCTCCACCGCATACAGCCCAAGAAAGCTGTAGGGGAGGAGGCCGTCGGGTAGAAGGCGTCGAGGCGGAGAACGGCCATCATGCTGAGCACCGGAATGCCCGATAGAGCGACTCCCGCCGTCCCCACTCCGAGAATCACCAGGAGGCGGAACGATTGATCGGGCTTATCCTGACTCGCGATCGTGAGCATTCTCAGGACGGAGAAAGAAACCCCGAGCGTAAGACCGAACGTAAGCAGGAGCAGCTCGGGCTTCCATTCCAGGAACGTGCCGAACAGCTGAACGGCGTTCAGGATATCAAACAGCAGGATGATCGCCGCGAGGATCACCCCGCCTATAAGAAAGCGTCTCGTGCTCACCCATTGCCGTGTGGCATAACCCACAGCCAAATAGCTGCCCGCCGTGCTGGTGACAAGGGAGAACACGAAATGAAGCCCGTACTCATAAAGGGAAAAGCGAAATGGAACGGACATGGTAATCAGAAGGTGAGTCAGCCAAAAGGTGAGCCCGAGACCCAGCGAGCCAAGCAGCCGGCGGCGGACCGACAGAGCCGGGTTCATTCGGGAGAAGCGGGCGATGAGAAAACAGCTCGCGACGGAAAACACAGCCGCTCCGAGGAAGCCGGCCGGATGAAGGGCGGAAGGGAAAAAGGATAGCATGCGAAGCCTCGTTTCTTGGGATATGCTACCATTTTAATGCAAATGGGACTTTTTAACTAGTGCCTTATCCGCAAATAAAGTTCTGCTTTCCTATTGAATTTTGTGCGCATACGGAGGTTTTCTCGCCAACAAAGTTACCGGATAAGGCATTAGATCTTTCCCAAAAGAAAAACAGGCCTTTCGGCCTGTCTCTCATCCTTTATCGATTCCTTTGGAGTCCTTACTTGCCGTAGCCCAGCTCGTTCAGCTGTTTCATAGCCGAATCCAGATAAGGCTTGAAGTTCATCGACGTTTCCAGTGTTTTGAGGAAGGCATCGTATTCCGTCAGAGGCCTTTTGCCATAGACGAATTTGACGATCTCCTCCTCGATAAACCGGCTCGCGTCCGCCGGGTTGTAGCCTTCGGGCGCCATCACGAATCCTCCCAGCGTTTTGATCCGGGGCTGGTTGTTCGCGAACTCGATGAACTTGGCCTGCGGAGCAAATTTCACCTTCAGGTAGTCCATTTCCGGCCGGCCCGTGAACTGATAGAGCCAGGTGAAGCTGGCTTCCTTGCCCATGAGCTCCGTCGGAACCACTTTGCCGTCCGTTTCGTTATAATGCTTGCCCTTCACCCCGAACTGGACAAGCTTGGAACCTGTCTCCTTATCCGAGACATAGTTAAGCAGGTCGAGCACCCGCTGAAGCTTCTCCTTATCCTTCTCCAGCGATTTCGGGATGGCATAGATGCCGGAGCTGCCGCCGATGTCGTAAGCCCCGTCGTTCTGGCCCCCGGTCCCTTCGGAGGAGCCAGCTGAATCCAGTCGGCATTCGGGTTCACCTTCTTGATCTGGTCCGCAAACTGCTCCTTGGTAATGTTCGGCCAGTCGATCCAGATGACTCCCGCCTGCCCCTTGATCGCCTTTTCCTGGTGCTGCAGCCCCGTGTTGGCCATAATCTCCGGATCGACCGCTCCCGAGGCGATCAGCTTGTTAATAAAGCCAAGGGCATCCTTCATCGCCGGATCGTACAGCGAATTGACGACCTTGCCGTCCTTCACATAGAACGTATTGGGTTCCCCGACCCCGTAAGCGCCGAAGATGGGGTAGAAGGCGCCCAGCTTGCCGCCCGTCAGCCCTATCGTATCCTTCTTGCCGTTGCCGTCGGGATCCTGCTCGGCGAACGCTTTGATCACCGTCAGAAATTCATCGGTGGTCTTAGGCGGCTGCAGCCCGAGCTTATCGAGCCAGTCCTTGCGAATCCAGTACGTATTGTACGGGATATTCGGCGCTTTCGAGATGGCGTAAATTTTGCCGTCGATGGTCGTCTTCTTCAGGCTCTCCTCCCCGATGAAGGCTTTCGTCTTGGCCAGCTTATCCATGTAAGGGGTCAGGTCGAGAAGAAGCCCCTGCTGGGCGTACTGCTTCAGCGCGGACCGGTCGGTCACCTGAAACAAATCCGGAAAATTGCCGGAAGCCATGCGTACGTTAAGCTGGTTCTTGTAGTCGTCGCCGGAAGCGTACACCGTCAGATTCAGATCCGTCTTCAGGGCTTTGTCGATCTCCTGCTTGACGAAGTCCTTGTCCGGAGAAGGCAGGTTGTTCCCCGTCTCGATGATTTCGAGTTTGATGACTTTGTTCGGATCCCCGGCCGGAGACGAGCTTGCCCCTTCCGCGGGCTTCTCCCCGCTTCCTGAACCGCAGGCGGACAGTAGGCTTCCCGCCGCCAGCAAGGCGGTGAGTACGGCGGACATTTTACGGTAATGCATCCTAACCAACCCCTTCTTCTTATAAATGAGCAAAGCGTTAGTAACGGTATAGGAACCGGTTCCCGCCGCTTCCGGCGGACGGGCCGGGCTTACCCTTTGATGGAGCCGAGCAGCATGCCCTTCGTGAAATGCTTCTGGAGAAACGGATAGACGATGATAATCGGCAGACTTGCCATGACGACAGAGGCCATCTGCAGCGTTTCGGTCGGCGTCATGTTCTCGACATTCTCGAGCGGGGCCTGGGTCTGAACGAGCAGCTCCCGGACGATAACCTGCAGCGGAAACAGGCTGCGGTCGGTTACGTACATAATGGCCTGGAAGAATTCATTCCAGTGGCCGACGGCGTAGAACAAGCCTATTGTCATGGTGACGGGCAGCGACAGGGGGAGCACCATCTGCCAGAGGATGCGGAACTCCCGGGCTCCGTCCATCCGGGCGGATTCGAACAGCTCCTCGGGAAGGCTTTCGAAGAAGCTTTTCATGATGAGCACGTTAAAACTCCACACGAGATTGGGCAGGATGAGCGCCCAGGTGGAATTCAGGAGGCCGACGGACTTGACGACCAGGTACGTCGGGATAATCCCGCCTCCGAACAGCAGCGTGAAAACGACCAGGAACAGAAACAGGCTTCGGCCCGGAAGCACCTTCCGGCTGAGCGGATACGCCATGAGCACGGTCACCGCCAGATTGAGCGCTGTCCCCACTACGGTGATGTAGATCGTGACCCAGAACGCCCGGGGAGATTCGATTCGGTCAGCAGCTTATGATAAGCGTCGAACGTAATCGATCGCGGGATAAGGATAAACCCCCGTTTTTCAGCACTTCGCTAAAAGGCGTCAGCGAGACGGACAGCACGTACAGCAGCGGAAAGACCGCCGCCGCTCCGCACAGGACGAGAATGGCGATAACGATTCCATGAAACAGACGGTCTTCGATTCCTCTTACCATATCCCTTCCCCCATCGTTTGGCGATCCGGTTCGAAGCAAGCACCAGGATCAGCCCGATCCCCGCTTTGAACAAGCCGACGGCGGCCGCGAGACTGAAGTTAAGCTGCTGAAGCCCCGTGCGGAACACCCAGGTGTCGATAATATCGGCCACCGGATAAACCTGAATGTTGTACATGATGTAGATCTGCTCGAAGCCGGCATCCAGCATATGCCCCAAGCGGAGAATAAGCAGCATGACGATCACATTCCGGATGCCGGGCAGGGTTATGTGCCAGATCATGCGCAGCCGGTTCGCCCCGTCCACCCGCGAAGCCTCATACAGCGTCGGATCGATGCCCGCCATAGCCGCCAGGTAGATGATGGCTCCCCAGCCGAGGTTCTGCCAGATTTCCGACCCCACCAGGATGGAGCGGAAATACGAGGTGGAGGTCAGGAAAGCCACGGTATCTCCCCCGCGTCCTTGATCCAGTAGTTGACCAGCCCGGAATTTTGCGAGAGCAGGGCAAGCAGAATGCCGTAGATGATCACCCAGGACAGAAAATGCGGCATGTACGTCAGCGTCTGGATGAGAGACTTGAACCATTTGATCCGGCATTCGTTCAAAAGAAGAGCCATGGCAATGGGAGGAACGACCCCGAAGGCCAGCTTGTAGAGGCTGATCAGAAAGGTATTGGTAAGCAGCTGACCGAAGTAAGGCGATTGAAAAAATTGCAGGAAATGCTTGTTCCACGGATCCGCCCACGGGCTTCCCAGGATGCCGTCGTTGATGTTGAAATTTTTGAAGGCGATCACAACTCCGTACATCGGCACGTATTTGAACACGATATAGTACAGGACCCCGGGCAGCAGCATGAGATAAAAGGCCCGGTACAGCCAGATGCGCCTGGCCAGCATAAGAAGCAGAGGAACCTTATGGGGAATCCGCCGGGCGGATACGGCAGCAGGCTGCTCCATGCGCGTAACACCTCTTTCTTTGGGATGGTAGATGGCCGCCGGCTCCCTTGTTCTTGGCGGCGTATCCGCAGTATAGCAAAGTTGGAAGCGCATACAATATACTCAAAGCTTGCGAATCTGTACGAAAATTCCGAAACTTTAAAAATCAGAACGACGAAAAACAGCCTCCCTTCTCAGGAGGCAGGCTGTTTCCGGGATTCAGCGGCCGGGCTTTCCGCGGGAATGGTGATGCTTACGACCGTACCGCACCCTTTGACGCTTCCGATGCGTAGTCCGTAAGGGGCACCGTAGTGCAGGCGGAGTCGGTCATGCACGTTCGCCATCCCGATTCCGGTAAACCGTTCCTTCGAGGCTCTTCCCGTCCGTTCCGTCAGCACCCGGGCAAGCCTCTCCGGCTCTATGCCTACTCCGTTATCCCGGATAAGGAACCGCAGCCTCCCCCGCCGGACCGATGCCCGAAGTGTAATGCGGCCATTAGGCGTCTGCGTATTGGGCACAATGCCATGGAAGATGGCATTCTCCACGATCGGCTGCAGGGTCAGCTTCAGAATCGGGGAGGACAGAACATCCGGGTCAACTTCGGAGACGAATTCGAACTTTTCCCCATATCTTGTTTTCTGAATCTGCATGTACTGGTGAAGGCCGGCCAGCTCCTCTTCCACCGTGACGAACTCGGACGATTTGTCGAAGGAGAAGGAGAGAACGCCCACCAGGGAGCGGATGGTTTCCTTCACCTCCTCGGTCCGGTGCTGCCGGGCCAGGCTGCCGATGCAGGCCAGCGTATTGTACAGAAAATGCGGGGCGATCTGGCTTTGAAGCATCTTCAGCTCCAGCTCCTTCTTCCGTTCCTCCATCTGTTTCGTCTCGAGCAGGAGATTGCGGACGCGCTCCATCATCGCATTGTAGCTCTGGGTCAGCCGGCCGATTTCGTCCCCCGGGTTACGGTGATGTTGGGCACGACCTCCATGTCCCGCACCCGGTCCATCTTGGCCGCGAGCACCCGGATCGGACGCGTCATATACCGGGACATCGTGAACGTAATAAACAGCAGCACCCCGATCCATATCAGCGCGATCGTCTGGTAATTGCTGTAGAGCTTGGCCGTGCTCTGGTAAAAATATTGTTCCTTAATGAAGACATAGAGCGACCACCCGAGCCGGTTCTGGCGGTAGGTGACCACGGTCATGTCCCCTGACGGTCCCGTCTCCTCCGAATAACCGGCGGACCTCTCCGCCAATTTGCTTACAAAGGCATCCGGAAGCTCGGGGCTGTAGGTCCGCGGCTTATGAGGGAGGATCTCGCTTTCCTGGTCAAAGGTTACCACGGCCCCTTTGTCGGAGAGCACCACGAAGGTTTGGTAGCTGTCCGCCGTCAGCTCGGCGATTTTGCGGTTCAGCTTCTCCATGTCAAGCTCAATCACGGCTACGCCTACAGCCTCCCCTGCTTATCGCGGATGGACCGGAAGATGGCGACGGTACGCCCGGAGAGAGGAGACACGTAGGGCTGGGAGATGATGGAGCCCCAATTTTGCCGCGCCATAGCCTCATGCTCTTGTAATTTCGGATTTCCGATTATTTCATAGGTGAGCTGGGAATCGCAGAAGACCCGGCCGTCGGAACGCAGCAGGTACAGATGCTTCACCAGGGTGCTGTTGCTTTCGGTAAGGCTCCGCAAATATTTCTCGATAGACACCTCATTCCCGGTTGAGAGCAAAGGCGTGCTCTCGGAAAGAAGCTGAAGGATGTTCTGGCTGTTGTCGAGGTAGGTATCGAGAAACTGGTTGGTCCGGCCGGACAGCTTCCACGCATCCGTCAGCATCTGTTCCTTGAACAGGCCGGCGGCGCGCGTGTAATTGTTGTAGACCAGCAGCCCCAGCATGGCCGAGGTCACCAGAAACAGAAAAAGGAACTGCCGGGTGGCCAGACTCCAATTCCGGTAGCGGTGCAGCGTCATCTTCATTCGGTCTCACCCTTTTTTGTATTCGGTTGGGGACACGCCCGTCCATTCCCGGAACATGGAAGTGAAATAGCGGTAGCTCGGAATGCCGACGGCTTCGGCAATCTCGTACACCCTCATCGTTGTGGTCTGGAGAAGCTCGGCGGCTTTCTCCATTCTTTTGCGGGTCATGTAATCATGGAAGGTTACGCCTGCCTCCTCCCGGAACAGCCGGCTCAGGTAATAAGGGCTGAGGCCGACCTGGGCCGCCACCAGGCTGAGGGTGACGGGCTTATCCAGATGGGTGTCCAGGTAAGCCATGGCATCGCTGATCTCCTTCCGCGGCTTACGCCGGGCCTCTCCCGACTCCAGCTCCAGCACAAGCACCGCCGTCAGCTCGTTCAACGTTCTCGCCTGCTGAACGGAACGGCCGGTACCGGACAGCCGCTGCATGCCCGCGGCTTCCTTCAGCCACTCCCTCCGCCACTCGGCCGCAAGCCCCTTCAGCATATCCGGAGGGAGCCGGTGCCTCGCCGCCCACCGCGGAAAATCGCTGCGGAGGCATTCGATCAGCTTCTCCCGGTTCCAGCTCGTCTTGCGAAGCCTCTCCTCCATCTCCCGGGAAGCCGCTTCGCCTGCTTCCGGAGAAGCCGGCGGCTGCGCGATAAAGACGCGGCTTGCGGAATCATAGAAGGGACCGGCCGGCTCGGCCAGCATCGCCTGGTAGCTCGCGAGAAAGTCTTCGGCCGTCCGGACCGGTTCGCTGACCAACCCGTAGAAGCGTACCGGATCGCCCAGGAAAGGCAGCCTAGCGGCAATCGCATCCTGAAGCGTGGAAGCGAGCTGGTCAAGCCGGCTCCGCAGCTGGGCGGCCGGAAGCGGACCGGCCTGCCCGAACAAGAGCACATACACCCCGTCCCGGGCCGGGATCCAGGCGAACGGAGCGGGAGCCTGCCGCTGCTCCAGCTCCGACAGCTCCTCCTCGGTCTCTCTCTTGACCAGCACGGCGTTGTCGCGTCCCGCTTCCACATGCAGGACCGTTAGGCAGAGGGGGAGCCCTCCCGGATACAGCTCAAGGAGCTGCCTTTCCAGCCCCTGTGTCGGGCTGTCGGCCGAATGAAGCAGCCGGGCAAGCTTCTCCGATTGCGCCCACCGGCGGTCCTCGGCCTCCTTGCGCTGCAGCGACCGGTTCCGGAGCCAGGCTTCCTTTGCCTGCCCCAGCGCCCTTACGAGATCCGAATCCTCCATCATGACCTTGACCAAATAATCAACGGCTCCGAGCTTTACCGCCTCCCGGGCATAGGCAAACTCGGAATGACAGGTAAGCAGAATGACCTGGGTGTTCGGAAACTCCCGGCGCAGAAATCGGAAGAATTCCAATCCGTCCATGACCGGCATGGTAATATCCGTCAGGACGATATCCGGCGAGAAGCTCCGGCAGAACCGAAGGGCTTCCTCTCCGTTCTCCGCCTCCCCGATCAGCTCCATGCCGTGCTCCTCCCAAGGAAAAAGCCGGAGCTCCTGCCGAAGGGGAAGCTCATCGTCTACGATCAGCACCGTCCGGACATCCTGGTCCATGGTCCTTCCTCCTTTGCATTTGGGCTTGCCTCTCCACTGAAGAAAGCGCTTACCTTTCATCATACCATAGGAAGCGGGTTCAGGAATATGCACCGGATTTACAAAAATGTTCCAAATTTGCTGCCGATGGAACCTAGAGGGAGCAACCTTTAGGGGTTGCCCCGCATTCCGGAGTTCCCGCCGGGAATCGGGTGAAATGAAAAACAGGCCTTCCGGCCTGTTCTCCCCTTCCTCTTTTCTCCAGCATCTTACTGGCCGCAGCCCCAATTATTCCGCTCCTTTAAGACCGGATCCAGGTCGCCGCTTACTGGTCTCCCACCCGAACATAGATTCCTTCCTCGTCCGTCTCCACCGGAAATCCCCGCAGCTTGGCTTTGCTGCCGGCCGCCAGGTGACGCCCGCTCACCAGATCGAATTCCCAGCCGTGCCAAGGACAGCGCAGCACCTGATTCTCCATGCCGTACTCGTAGGCATACACCGCGGACGGCAGCTTGGTCCCGCGGATGGGACCTGCACAAACCGGAGCCGCCGCATGCGGGCAGACGTTGCGCCAAGCGTAATAGACCCCGTCCACCCGAAACAGGCCGACCTCCATTTCCTTCACCTTCACGATGAGCTTGCCGCCGTCGGGCAAAGCATCCGGTTCCGCCACTTTTATTCGCATGCGGGAGCAGCCCCTTTCCCTCCGGCAGCGGGAGATGGTACAGCTCCGCCGCATTGAGACCGAGAATACGGCGGCGCATCTCCCGGGGCAAGCCGTTCAGCACGATCTTCGGATTATCGAAGTCCCAGTGCGGGTAATCGGACGAGAACATCGCGATCCGCTCCGCCTGCATCATCTCAAAAATTTGCACCAGATGCTCCGGCTTATCCGGCTCCTCGATCGGCTGGGTCGTCAGCCGCACATGCTCCAGAATGTATTCCGACGGCAGTCTCTTGAGCCATGGTGTCGTGTCGCGCAGCGCCTTGTAGTTTTTGTTCATTCTCCACATCAGATGGGGAAGCCAGGCGATGCCTCCTTCGATGGCAACGAATTTCAGCTTAGGGTATTTCTCAAAGACGCCTTCGCACACCAGACTGTTGATATGAGTCATAAAATTAGCCGGCAAAATATTGTGCCACTCCATATAGCGTGTCGGATAGCCGGAAGGGGTAGGAGCGCCGGCGATCCCCTTCCCTTCGGTTCCCGGATGTATGGCGACGGGTAACCCGTTCCGTTCGGCCGCCTCATAGATCGGATGGTAAAAGCGGTTGCCGTAAGGCATTCGGGCTCCGCTGCCCATGACGACCTGCACCATATCCGGATGCCGGGCCATCCGGTCGATCTCCTTGGCGGCCTCGGCCGGATCCGAATGATTAATTTGGACGGAGCCCTTGAATTTCGGACTTGCCTTCAGCCACGTATCCGTCAGCCAATCGTTGAAGGCGGCGGCTACGGCCGTGGCGTAATCCGGGTCGGCGTGAAGCGAGAGGCCCTGTTCTCCTCCCCGTCAATACGGCAAAGTCGATGGCATTCGGCTCCATATAATGCTTCAGGACAAAACGGGGGTCGCTGCCGGCCGGACCGCCGCTATCGGGAACGGCGTCCTGCCGCAGCACGCCGACAGGCGAATAATACTGGCCGTGGACGCCGATTCCGCTTTCCAGCCACTGCTGGTGCCATACTTTCGGCAAGTACGGCACCAAATCCTTCAGCCGTCCCAGCGTATTATGGACGTCGGCATCGATAATGAATGGGTCCGCCCGCATCCGGATGCCCTCCTTTCGTAAGGTGCCCGTTCTTTATTTGATATTATAGGTGCGCTTATAGGCGGTATTGTACATCTTGAGCAGATCGTCGGCGCCGAGCTTCTTGGCCTGATCCAAAAATTGCTGGAAGGTCGTGTCGTTGATCGGGGTTTTGCCTACAACAAATTCCGTAATTTGCTGCTCCAGATATTTGGTCAGCGGTGTCAGCTTCGACTTCTCGAGATCCAACTCCTCCGTCGTCTTGACCATCGCTTTCGGAGCCGGAATAATGAACGGTTCGTAGCTCTTATTGATCGCCTTGCTCTTGTCGTCCAGGCTTCTCTCCCACGTTTCCCTCGCCAGTGCGTTGTTCAAGGAAATGTTGTCGTACCAGACCCCGAAGTCCCGCCGAAGCGCGACGTACGGGCTCGCCCCGAACTCCTTCATATAAACGGGTTTGCCGTTCTCTACCGTATACGATTTGCCCTCGATGCCGAGGGACAAATAGTTGGTGCCCTCTTCGCTAACGAGGTAATCCAGGAACTTGACGGCTCTTTCCTTGTCCTTGACCTTGGCCGAGATGGCGCGGCCCGACGAGCCCACGACCGGTCTCGAGAACTGGTAAGGCTTGATGCCGCCCGCGGCGATCTCCGGCAGCGCATCCAGATTGAAATCGGGAGCCGCCCCGGCCTTCTTCGCTTTATCCAGCAGCGGGTTCACTTCCGCTTTCCACCAATAAGTGACGGATGACTTCCCTTTCAAGAACCGTTCTTCCCATTGGGCACCGGTGAGCAGGTAAAATTCAGGATCCAGCAGCTTCTCGCTGTACAGCTTGTTCATATAGACGAGCGCGTCTTTATAGCCCTTCTGGTAGGGGGCGAATTCGTATTGCTCGGCTGTAGGAGTTTTGTTGAAAAATCCGGCTATGCCGGTAAACATTTTACCGAAAACGGTATACATCCCCACATCGCTGGTGGCCGGTGTATTGAAGCTGAGCGGATAGCTGTCCGGCTCCTTTGCCTTCAGCGCTTTCAGGAATTGGTAGAATTCATCCAGATTGGCTGGCGCCTTCAGGCTATATTTATCCATCAAATCCTTGCGCGCCATCCAAATATAGTTGAAGCCTTTGCCGGCCGCATCTCCTTCCAGCACGGGCACGTCGTAAAGGCCCCCGTCCGCGCCGGTCGCGAGCGCCTTCGCTTCCGGATACGTGTCGTAAAACTTTTTCAAATTGGGAGCGATATTCAAATAATCCTTCAGGTTCAGAAACACCTTCTCGGGCCCGTTCTCCCGCGCCTCCTGGTTCGACGGCTGAATGAAATCGGTTACGGTATTCGTCGCAATCATAATTTGCCGCTTCTCCGTAAGCCCCTCCTGGCTGACCACCTGCCAATCCACCTTGACTCCCGTCTTCGCTTCGATTTCCTTGAAAATTTCCCAGTCCGTCTTCACCTTGCCTTCCGGACGATCGTACACGAGCCAGGTGAACGTAATCGGCTTGGCTGGCCCCGAATCCGTTCCCTTCCCCTTACCCGCCGCATTATCCTTGCCGGTGCAGCCCGCCGCAAGTCCGCCTAGAATGACAGTTGCCATGGTGACGGCCATCGTTCTTCTCGTTCTCTTCTTCACCTGCGTACCCTCCCGTGAAACAGAATAGATAACCTTCTATAGAAATAGATCCTTGGAGGATCTAGCCTATCGCCGACAAGCCCTTCTTGTTCGCCTACCCTTTGATTCCACCGATCATAGCGCCCTGCACGAAATATTTCTGGACAAACGGATACACGCACAAAATCGGCACGGTGGCGATCATGATCATGGCGTACTTCAGCGTTTCGATGTAAGACGTATTGCCTTCTCCCTGAACGTTGGAGCTCGAAATGATAATGTTGCGGATTACGATCTGCAGCGGATACAGGCTCCGGTCGTTCAAGTAAATAAGGGCGTCGAAGAAGGAATTCCACTGGTTGACGGCCGTGAACAGGCCGATCGAAACGAGCACCGGAACCGACAGCGGCAGGACGATGCGGAGAAAGACCTGGAGCGAGCCGCAGCCGTCGATGGTGGCCGAATCCTCGAGCTCCGCCGGAAGCGCCGCGAAGAACGTGCGCATGATGAACAAATACCAGGTGCTGACCAGCGAGGGAAGCACGATCGCCCAGATCGAGTTCAATAAGCCCAAATGCTGCACCACGAGAAAGGTCGGGATCATCCCGCCGCTGAACAGCAGCGTGAACGCGGCCATCAGCAGGATCCACTTGCGGCCGGGCAGCCAGCTTTTGGCCAGCGGATACGCCATGCAGCCCGTTACGAGGAGCGAGAAGAACGTCTGAACAGCGGTATACCGAATCGTATTCCAGTAGCTGATCCAAATATCGGGATTGACGACAAGCCGGTTATACGCTTCCAGGTTGATCGATTTCGGCCACAGGACGACCTGTCCGCTCACCACCATGGCATTATCGCTGATCGAGGCGGAGAACACGTAGACC
Organism: Paenibacillus sp. CC-CFT747; assembly: GCA_030323305.1. Taxonomy (GTDB): domain Bacteria; phylum Bacillota; class Bacilli; order Paenibacillales; family NBRC-103111; genus Paenibacillus_AO; species Paenibacillus_AO aurantius. The sequence continues at coordinate 332,326 of CP106741.1, forward strand.
AGCGGATACACCATGATCACCACAAGCAGCAGCATGAAAACGGTATTAAGGACGTCGAACAGCTTGGAACCAAAGCTCGATTTAATTTTCATAACGGCGCCCCTCCTTTACCAAAGGCTCGATTCCGAATATTTGCGGACAATCCGGTTTGCCGTGACGACGAGCAGGAACCCGATCGCCGCTTGGAACAAGCCGACGGCTGTGGCAAAGCTGAAATCGGCGGACAGGATGCCCCGGCGGTACACGAATGTGTTCAGGACGTCTGCCGTCTCGTAGGTCATCGGATTGTAGAGCAGGATGATTTTTTGAAAGCCCGTTTCCATAAAATGTCCCAGCGTCAGCACGAACAGAACGATCATAACCGGATACATGCCGACGAGTGTAACGTGCCGCATTTGCTGAAACCGGTTGGCCCCGTCCATCTTGGCCGCTTCGTACAGAGTCGGATCTACGCCCGCGATCGCCGCCAAATAGAGAATCGTGCCCCAGCCCGCCGTCTGCCAAATTTCCGAGCCGACATAGATGGTCCGGAACCACTCCGGCAGCCCGAGAAACAAAATCGGTTCGATCCCGAACCATCCGAGCAGGTGGTTGACAATTCCAGTCTGCTGGGACAGGAAGGTGACCATAATTCCGGCGATGACGACAGTGGACAGGAAATGAGGCATATAGCTTACGCTTTGCACGAGTCCTTTAAAGCGCCGATTCCGGATTTCGTGAAACAGCAGAGCCAGAAGGATGGGCACCGGAAACCGAAACAGCAGATCGTATACGTTCAGCAATATCGTGTTACGGATGAGCTTCCAGGCATCCGGGGTATTGTAGAAGAAATCCACGAAATGCTTAAAGCCGACAAATTTACTTCCGGTAATGCCGCGCCCGATCGAGAAGTTCTGAAAAGCGATGATAATCCCGTACATCGGCACGTATTTAAAAATCACGTAGTACAGAATGCCGGGAAGCATAAGCAAATACAGTACCTTATGCTTTCTAACCATATAGAGGACGCGGTGGAATCCTTTTCTGCCCGCGACGGCGGCGGTATGCGTCTTCGTCAAATTCGGCTGCTGCATGGACAATGGCCTCCCTCCCTGAACGAGCATATTGCGCCTCAAAAGCTGCCTTGGCCTCCACTATACGAATGGCGTAGCCCCGGGTAAAGCATCGTCTTTTCCGCAAGTCTCCTTTTTGCATGACGGACTTCGGTAAGGGATGACGGGAGGGAATGCGAAAAAAATGAGACTTCGCAAAAAAGAAGTCTCAGGCTTGATGGATCTCCCGGAATTTGGCGGGGGTTATCCCTTCGTACCGGCGGAAATTGCGGATGAACGAGTTGCGGCCCCAATAGCCGACTTGCTCGGCAATGTCGTCGATTTTCATATCGGTCTGCAATAAGTAAGTCTTCGACCTATGGATCCGCAGCTTGGCGATATACTCCACATACTTCTCGCCCACCTCCTCTTTGAACAGGCGGCTGAAATGCCCCACCGACATGTTCATCCTCTCGGCAAACTGCTCCATGGAAAGCTCTTCATGATAATGTTCCTCGATATAAGCAAGGATCTCCGCAAACTGCTGCTTTCGGTCGGAAGGCTGAATGGCGCGGAACAGCAAGGAATGAATGTCATGGAAGCACTGCCTCAGCTCCTCCCAGGTCACACAGCGGGTTAACGATGCCAAGAGCTCCGAGTAGAACGAGATATTGAATTCGCCGCGCTCGCTCTCAACGGCGCGTATCCAGGTGTTCAGCATGTCTACGCCCATATTCTTCATCTGATGGGCGTTCGTGTTATGTCTCATCCCTGCGTCAAGCAATTCGGAGGCGGCTTGGAGCAGGCTGTCGTAATCCTTCGCCCTAAACCGGTTGAAGATACGGTTGACCTCGTCGACGGACAGGAATCCGTCCCCGGCCGGGCGTTTGCCGCTCTCGCCGCATATTTCCGCCCCCGGCTCGAGGCTCTTATGCTTGAGCATCGCGTCGGCCTGACGGTAAGAGGAATGAAGCTGCTCAATCCCCTGAACGGTGGTTCCGAGCCCGATCGTCGCCTTATAGTGCGGCTGCTGCAGCAGGAGCTTGATCCTTTCCGCCGTATCGCGCGCATCGGGAAGCGTCTCGCTGTCGTGGAGAAGTACACAGGCCAGCCGTTCGGCATGGGTAAGACATACCCAGATGTCGCCGGAAGACAGCTTATGTATTTTTTCCTTAAGCTCGGTGAGCATGAAGGATTTGGTTGTCTCGGACAAGGGCTCCGCCGGGTGCGAGTAGAATTGGAATTCGATAACAAGCACCGTTGCGGAAGTGATCGGGCGGTAGCGGAAGTCGATTTCCTTGGCGTAGTAATCGATGGACAGGGTGTCGCGGTATTCCCCAAGCAGGATTTTGCTAATAAAATGCTCTTCGACAATCGGGTACATGCCCCCGACCCTCTGGGAGAGCTCTTTGTTCCTGGAAACGATCGTATGGGAGCATCGCTTGATGACATCGAATTCGTTCCCGCCGTCTTGGATCGGCAAACCGTCGATTCGATGGGCCTCCAAGCCCGTTCGGATCTCCTGAATGGGATTATACAGCCTGCGGCTCAAATAATAGGAAATCACGGCTCCCGCCACCACGAACAAGCCAAGGAACACGATCGTGTACGTTTGGACCATCCGCGCCGGCTTGAGAAGGGTCTGCCTATCGATGATGCTCACATAGGACCAGGAATCGTTGAAGCGGGACTTTCGGTAAGAGAATCCTTTCTTTTGCTGCTTCACCAAGAGCTCCTGCTCCCGGTTCGATTCCAGCATCGGCAGGAACATATCGGGCTTCAGCTCCGTAGAGCCGTTATGAATCAGGACATGGCCGCCCGAATCGAGGAGAGCGGTATCCGTCACCCATTTTCTCGGAATGCCGAGCTGCTCACTGGTCTTGTCCTGGCTCACATTCACGGCCAAATAGACGTCCGGGTCGCTGCTGTTGAACGGATAACTGAGAAGGACGGATAAATTGGAGTGCTCTTGGATGGCATCCTCCGTGAACGGCGGCTTTTCCATAACGGTATGGAGCCCGGTAAACTGCATCGATTTTTTATCCGTAAAACTCGCCAAATAAGCAGCCCGGTCTTGATCGTCAAGCGGATAATTTTCCTGGAAGTAATCCCGTTTGCTTTTATACGTACGGCCATCGATAATAAGATCCGCTTTGGCAAAATAAAGGAAAGCATTGTAGACGAACCGATGAGACTGCAATTTGGCCAGCTGCCCCATCAACGAATGGATCCCTTCCAGCCTCTGCGTACTATCGCTTGTGCCGTCGCTGAAAATGCTCTTGATATTAGAGGTCGAAAGCATGTTCACCATGTCCGATTCCAGTGAGCTAAACAGGCTGTCCGTTTGCTCCGAGTAGCCCTGCATGACGATATTGTTGATATTCTCCGCATCGCTCTCGATTAATTTTACGATGAAACTATTCGTCAATAGGCTCGCGGCTATAACCGGAATGAGGATAAGCGCGAAGTATTTCGTGAAAAATGTCCAGAATAGTCCGGTCCGGTGCGTTCGGATCTTCTTCTCCATGGCGGCCTCCGTTCCCATAATGAATATCAAAGCTTATTCCTATTAACGAAAGATCATTTCACTCCTTACGTTTTTTCTAAACAAATTTGCCTGGAGCGAGAAAAGCAGCGGCCAAAAAAACCGTGAGGTGTTGTTTGGACAGGCAGTACTTATCAGGCCATAGGGACTTATCCCTTTTGGGGCTGACACAAGGTGAGAGATCCGGCTTTGCCGTTGTGGGGCAGGAAGCAACTTTGCAGGGCTTGCTGTCGTTTACAATTGAGGTAAGAGAAGGGAAAGGAGACCCGCCTTGACTCAACGGATCAAGAAAATCGCTTTATGGTTCACCGTGTTTCTTATAGCGGCTGTGGTTACTCAGGGGAAGGCCCTAGCCCCGCTCTCCCCCGGTCCGGTTCCTGAACCGCATTCTGGAGTTCCCCTCGGGAATCGGGTGTCTTTTCCTTTTATTCATGAAATTCGGATAGAAAAAAGAACATCCTCCCTTACCGCAAGCTCCCTGATCTGGCAGGAGGCCGGCATTCCCTTGACTAACGCCGAACAGCTGGCCCGGTTTGAAGAGGCCGTGCGAACGGCGGAAATTATGATAGGACAACCGAAAGCGATCGCTCCCGATTTCAAGCTGATCCCAGTGGATCGTGTGGGAGAGGAGCTTACGGCTGTCCATCTCTGGACGGGTGGCAGGGGAATACTGGAGGTGAACGATCTTTATTGTACACTGACGGAAGACGGCAAAGCCCTCATCTTAAGCTTGCTTAAGGACGCTGCAGCTTACTAAATGAGGAAACTTGGTGGACCCCGCCTAAAAAAGGACCTGCCATAAGCCAATCGTTCTTGGCTCCGGCAGGTCCCTTTTTCCTTGCAATGCTTGTGATTCATGCTGCATGTGCATCAAGGGCGTCCTTCCACCCAGCTTTCCTTAAAAGGAATGCTTATCCTCCCGGCCGGTTTCTTCCGCATCCGCACCGGTTTCCGTACCGGGAAGCCCCCGTCCGCCTCATGCTGAGGGTTGTTCATGATTTCCACAAGCTGCATGAGATCGCTCTCTTCCCGCTTTCCGTTCTCCGGCTGCCTTTCATCCATGCCGCCTGCAAGCTCTCGATGGTCCATGGGTTCTTCCCCTTCTCCTGTTGTTCCGTGCCTCTATTAGCTTTCCCTCGTCTTCTTGTTTCTTGCATCGGAAAAGCAGGCCTCCACAAGACTCTGGAACAAAGCGGCCGCATAGCGGTCCCCGCCGGCCATATCTTCCGGGTGCCACTGCACCCCGACGAAGAACGGAGGCCCGGGCCGCTCGACTGCCTCCACGATCCCGTCCAGCGCATGGGCCGTCACCGTTAAGCCGGGGGCGGCCCGTCGGACGGCTTGGTGGTGAAAGCTGTTGACCCGGATTTCCAGCGCTCCTAGGATTCCATGCAGCCGGGACCCCTCCCGGATCCGGACCAAATGGGAGCCGTGGGAACGCGGGGCCTTCTGGGTATGCTGCAGCGCATCGGGACATTGGGAGGGGATATCCTGGAGGAGCGTCCCTCCGAGCGCGGCGTTCATCACCTGGCAGCCCCGGCAAATCCCGAGAACCGGCTTGCGTGCCTGAAGGTAAGCGTCCAGCAGCAGGAGCTCGGCGCGGTCCCGGTCCGGCACCACCTCCCCCAGCTTCGGGTGAGGCTCCTCCCCGAAATAGGCGGGGTCCAGGTCCGTTCCGCCGCTCAGGATGAGCCCGTCGGTCCGCTTCGCGAGCTCCGCCGCGTCTCCCGCGTCCTTCGGATAGGGAGCAGCAGCGGAATCCCTCCCGCCTGCTCCACCGCTTCCGTATACGTTCTTCGGAGAACGTAACGATCCTCTTGTTCATACATGGTCAAGCCGATTACCGGCCTCATAGGCTCCCCCGCTTTCCCGCCTCTCGCGATCCTCCAGCGCCTGCCTTTCGGTATCTCCTCACAGCTTATTCAGGCAGGCGTCCTTCCGCTAATCCGCATCTCGCAAGTAAGCCTGGATGGTCTGGGAGAAGCTTTCCCCGTCCCTCTCCTTTTTTCCTTCTCCTCACTCAAAAAAAACCGCCGATAAAGGCGGGGCTTACAGTAGACAGGCTCCTTTTCCGGAGGCTTGTCCGTTAAAGGCATCGAAGCTATTCGTTTAGGGCCGAAACCTTAAGCTTATCCAGCGGCACCGGATTTCCCGCCGCATCCGTGACAGAGACCGTCCGGGTTTCCCCGGCAGCAGGTCGAAGAAGTCGTCGCTGAAGCGGACGTTGCCCTGAGGAAGCTCCAGCTTCACCATCCGGGCGAGGACACCCTCCGCCGTGATGCGCACTGTTCCTTCCTCCCCGCCTTTCTCCACCTTCAGGACGGCCGCCGGCAGACGCAGGTCCTTCGGATCGCGGAGGAAGTACCGGTTGGCCGGAGCCTCCCAGCCTTCGGCCGTCAGCTCGACGACGACCTCCTCCGCCTGCCTGCCGTTCAGCACCTCCGCCTCCGGCAGGCGCCCGAGCTCGACGGCCCCGTTCGCCGGCAGCTTCGCCGCAAGCCGGAAGGACGAAACCTCCGCTCCCCGGAAATCATAAACGGTGAGCCGGACTTGCCCTTCATAAGTCTGAAGGGTGTCGTTGACCACCCACACGGCGAGCTCCCCTCCCGGCTCATGGTCGAGCGAGAGCAGCAGCGGATGATAGAAATGCCGGGCGTAATGATAGGAAGCTTTGGGCAGCAGCTCATAGTCGATCATCGACCAGCTGGTTCCGGGCCAGCTGTCGTTAAGCTGCCAGACAAGCGCTCCGCTCGTCCGTTCCTTATGGCGGCGGTAATGCTCGATGCCGTATTTCAGCCCCTCCGCCTGGGTCAGCATGGAGAAGTTCATGTACTCCTCGATATCCTTCGGAACACCGGTGAAGCCTTCCATGAGCAGAATGCCCTTCTGGTGGTTCGTATCCTTGTTGCGGTATGCCATCTCGGCACTGTTCCAGTAGAATTCGCCCTCGGGAATGTTTTTCTCCAGCGTGTACCGGTTGGCGGAGGCGTGCATCCCGAACTCGCTGCTGAAGAGGGTGAAATCCTTCTTGTAGTTTTTGAAGGTCACGCCCTCCACGCTGTAGTCGAGAAGCGGCGGCTCCCCGAATTTCCGCGGGTAGACGGAGCCGTGCCACACCTGCCAGTTATGGCGGTCCCCTCCTCGGGATCGTTGGCGTCGTTTCCGCCGTAAGGCGAGGAAGGCCAGTAAGCCCGGCTGTCGTCCAGCTCCTCCAGCACCTCGGGAATCAGCTCGTGGTAGATGGCCTCGCCGTAGAAGGGGCAGGTGAGGTCTCCGCCCGCCGTCTTCATGTCATAGAGCCAGTCAATCTCGTTGTTGCCGCACCAGAGCGCGAGCGAGGCATGGTTGCGCAGCCTCTTGACGTTGTACACGACTTCCTGGCGGACATTTTTCATGAAATCGCGGTTGAAATCCGGGAACAACGCATTCGCGAAGGCAAAATCCTGCCACACGAGCACTCCCTGCCGGTCGCATTCCTCGAAGAAGATGTCCTTCTCATAGATGCCGCCGGCCCATACCCGGAGCATGTTCATGTTCGCCTCCGCGGAGAGGGTGATGAGATCTCGGTAGCGGTCATCGGGAGCCGCGCCGATAAAATGATCCACGGGAATCCAGTTCGCTCCTTGGCGAACAGCTTCACGCCGTTCAGCACGAAGGCAAACGCCTTCCGTCCCTGCTCATCCTCGAGCTGCAGCTCAATCGTCCGGATGCCGAACGGCTTCCGGTACCGGTCCACCGGCTCCCCATCCGCTTGAAGCGTAACCTCAAGCTCGTACAGATAAGGCTCTCCGAGGTCGTGCGTCCACCACAGCCGGGGATTGGCTACCGTAAGCTCGAGGGAACCGGTTCTCCCGCCCAGCGGGAAGCTCCCCTCCGCCGCCACCCGGCCGTCAGCATCCCACAGCCGTACCGAGGCTTCGAGAGCCGTCCCCCGGCGGATCCGGGCGGCTTCAGCGTCCACCCGGATGACGGCTTCCGTGCCGTTCCTCTGCACCGTCCGGGCAAAGACGCTCTCCAGCTTCGCAAGCCTCTTCCGCTCGATTCGAACCTTTCCCCAAATGCCGGTCGTCACCATCCGCGGCCCCCAGTCCCAGCCGAAATTCATGGCCGCCTTGCGGAGCCACGGCCGTTCCTTCGTATAGGAGGACCATTGGAACTGTTCCTTCTCCCGGTTGTGCAGGTACAGCGGATCGAAGCGGACGGCGATCGTGTTCTTCCCGTTCCGCAGCACCCGGGACACGTCAAAGCGGTGGCCCATCAGCATATTGGCGGTCGTGCCGATTTCGTGGCCGTTGACGAAGACGGCGGCGAACGTATCCAGTCCTTCGAACACAAGCTCGTGCCTTTCTTCCTTGTCCTCTCCTAGCGAATAGTCAAACGTATACCGGTACCACCATTCTTTGCGCTCGATCCAGCGGCTCTTGGCGTCGTTATGCCCGAAATAAGGATCGTCGATCAGCTTTCTCTCGATCAATGCGGAATGAACGTCGCCCGGCACCCGGGCCGTGATCCAGAACCGGTCGTCGAGCCCCGGAGCCGCCGCCTCCAGCGGCCGAATGTCTCCCACCTCATAAGATTGCAGCCTCCATAATCCTGACAATTCCATCGTTGATCTCTCCCATGAAGGCGCTCCACGGCGCCGTTATCGTTCTCTTTGCTGCCATAAACCGTTGCGATCCGGGATGCGGGACTCCCGGTATTCGCTGGGCGTTTGGCCCGTGAATTTCTTGAACAGCTGGCTGAAATATTTGACATCCTCATATCCCACTATTCCCGCCACCTCGCTGATTTTCGCCGGCGAAACAGCCAATATTTCCATCGCCCGGCGGATTTTCTGGCCGGTAACGAAATCTCCGAAGGTTTGGCCGGTTTCTTTCTTAAAGACTTCGCTTAGGTGGCTCGGGTTCAAATGCACGTGCTTCGCCACCTGCTGAAGCCGGACGTCTCCCCCAGGTTCTCTTCGATATAGGCCATCGCCCGCTGGACGTGCGACGCCTGTCCCTCCGCAAGCCGGCTGTGGTAATGCTTTATTAAAGTATAGAGAGAATGGAACAGCTCTTCCTTCGGCGCGGCGCCGCTTGTTCCCGGCAGGGAAGGAGGCATGCTGCCCGTTGCGTCACGGCCGGTCGCTTCCATCACCCTTTCCAGCCAGCGGTGGGCGGACAGGCCGGCCGAACGGACCGACGCCTCCAGCGATTCGACGGTCATGTCGGGATCCGCGATCCGCTCCTCGACGTACTGCTGCACCCAGGATTTAAGCGCGACCGGATCGTCCTCAAGCAGAATGGACGAGAGTGACAGCTCCTCCGCATGGGAGCAGACCGTCCGCCCACCCTTCCGGTCCCGGATGTCCGAGGCCCCAACCAGCCTCCTGCCCAGCAGAAGGGGATACCGGAAGGCGCTGACGGCTCCCGCGTACGAAAAGGGAAGCTCGCGCGGACCCTGTACCACCGGGCCCGCTCCCCCGTAAAGCCTGGCCTTCAGAAGACGCTCGATGCGTCCCATGACCGTCTCCAGATTACCTCCCCATCCTGGCGGATCACCGCCGCCACCCGGTCCGGCTCGACCAGGGTTTCCGCGTTCAAGGAATCCTTCAGCGTATTCTCCACGGCAAAAAGGAGCAGGGAACGCGAAGAGGGTGTTTCCCCCAGCCTTCTGCCCCGAGAAGAACAACCTGGAGCGGTGACGATTCTCCCTCTCCCGAAACAGGCCGGGCAAGTCGTCGGAAATCGCTCCCCATTCCACGCCTTCCGTAGAGCCGGAAAACAGCCTCTCCAGCAGCCGGTTCCGGGCTTCCGTGCTTCGGAAGCGGTCCTGGCTGTGGGCCGCCCATTTGGACTCGATGCGGGCCTTTGCCCTCAGCACCGTCTGGATGATTTCCTCAGGCCGGCTGGTCTTCAGTATATAATCGCTGACCTCCTGCCGGATCGCCTGCTGCATGTAGGTAAAGTCATCATAGCCCGACAGGATGATCACCTCCGTATCGGGGAAGAGGCGCTTGGTTTCCTTTGCGAGATGCAGCCCTGTTTGGCCCGTCATGCGGATGTCGGTCAGCACAATGTTCGGCCTCTCCTCCGGCAGCCGGCTTAAGGCCTCCTCCGCGGAAGCGGCGGGTTCAAGCAGGGTAAGCCCCAGCTCCTCCCAGTTAATGACACGGGCAAGACCCGTACGGATAATCACCTCGTCATCCACGATCATGATTCTCATGACGCACCTCCTCTCGGATGGGAATGCTAAACGAGACTCGGGTGCCTGCGCCCGGCCGGCTTTCGATCGTCAGCCCCGCCTCCGGCCCGTAATGCAGCAGAAGCCGTTCATGAACATTTCTCAGCCCGTAGCTCCCTTCGAGCGATAACGGCAGCTCTTCCTCGGGGTATCCTTCCGGTGAGCCTGCCTGCTCCAGGCGGGCCCTCAAGGAGCTGACCTGCTCCTCACACATTCCCACTCCATCGTCCAGCACGAGAAAGGCCATCCGGCTCTGCTTCCTCTCGACCATCACGGTAATCGTCCCCCGTCCTTCCTTCCTCTGAACCCCGTGGAGCATGGCATTCTCAACGAGCGGCTGCAGCAGCAGCTTGAGCATAATCTTCTCCGTTAAGTCCGGATCCACCGAGCAGTCGACCGTAAACTTGTCCGGGAACCGGATGGACTGGACCTGCGCATAGTTGCGGATATGGGCGATTTCCTGGTGAACCGGACAATAGTCCTTTCCTTTGTTCAGACTGAACCGCAGAAAATCGCTCAAGGCACCCACCATATCCGCAATCCTCTTCTCCTCGTTCATCAAGGCGATCCAGTGAATGGAGGACAGGGTGTTATACAGAAAATGCGGGTTGATCTGAGCCTGAAGAGCCCGGAGGTCCGCTTCCTTCTTGCGCGTTTCGTTGCGGATCAGCTCTTTCTTCAGCATTTCGATATGCCGGCCGAGCCGGTTGTAGCTCTCCGCAAGGCGGCCGATCTCATCCGGGGAGCCCGCCGGATAACGCGGAAGCGGTTCGTTCGGGTCCACCTTCGATAGAAGCCGGGTCAGCGTCTGCAGCGGATTCGTCACCCGCCGGACGAGGAAGAGGACGAGTCCCGCAGCGGCGATAACCGCCAGGGCGACCGCGGCGGCCGTAAGCGTTACGATATAGCGGCTGGACGCGCTGTACAGCTCATAAGGAATCAGGCCGACCAGCGTCCAGCCAACCATAGGCTCCTTGTAGTACAGGACGGTTTTCTTATCCGGCCCGCTGCCGTAGGTCACCGCGCCCGACACCTTGCCGGTTAGCGAGGAAGAAAGACCGGGAAACAGGGCGTCCAAGGGATGGGACACCCGGCTTTCGTCCGCAGCCGATACGACCAATCCCTTGTCATTGACCAGCATGACACTGCCTTGCCCATCACCTAGCTGCGGCTCGTTCCAGAGCCGGATAAGGGCCTGTTCGTTTAAGGTGATGGAGATCGACCCCAAATCCGTGTAAGTGCCGATCCCCCGCATCGGCCGGATAAAGGAAAGGACCGTGTGGCTTCCGGAGTAATTCACGATCCGGTACGGGTCGGTCCAGCGTTTGCCCGTCAACCGCTGGATATCCACGATACGGGTCAGGTCCGATTCATAAATAGTAGCCGTGGAGAGCGGAGCTTTGGTCCCTGACGGATAAAGGGTAATGGCCGTCAGGTAGTCCTTGTAGCCGGCCAGGTTGGTCATAAGCCCGAGAACGCGTTCCCGTTCCACCGGATCCTCCCCGGGCTTGGCCAAATACTGCTGAATGTCCCGCTGGCCGATCATAAAAAGCGACATGTTCTCCACATCGCTCAGAATGAACTTTAATTTGGCTTCCATTTGATGCAGGGTATCGATTCCGGCCTGCTTCGTTTTTGCCTCCGCCGCCCTCGAGGAGGTGACATAAGAGAATCCCCCAGAAACAACAGGGGGATCAGGATCGAAACGAGCAGAAGGAAGGACAGCCGGCGCCGCAGGGAACCTGCCAGCCAACGCCACATGATGTCCTCCCCTTCCTTTTTACTCTCAGTATACCTCATGCCCTCAGGATCAGCCCTTGACTGCCCCTGCGGTCATGCCTTTCATGACCTGCTCCTGGAACAGAAGGTACACCACGATCGTCGGGATGACCGCGATGGACATCGCCGCAAGCGTCAGGCTGTAATCCGTCTGGTAACCGTCGGCAAACGTCGCGATGCTGAGCGGGAGCGTTTTGAGAGATGACTTGCTTATGAACACAAGTGCGAATGAGAAATCGTTCCAGAAGTGCAGGAAGCTGAGAATCGTTACCGTCGACAGAGCCGGCAGGGAAATCGGCAGCATGATGCGAAGGAACACGCCCCACAAGCCGGTGCCGTCGATAAAGGCCGCCTCCTCCATTTCCTTCGGAATGGAAGCCAGGTAGGCGGTAAGCACGAAGATGGCCGTCGGCAGAGCGAACGCTACGTAGGGCAGAATGAGCGCCCAATACGTGTTCAGAAGAGACAGCTGCTTCATTAGGATGAACAGCGGCACCAGCGTGCTGTGGATCGGAATAAGCATGCCGACCACGAAGAAGCCCATGATCCAGGCCTTGAAGCGGAACCGGAACCGGGCCAGCACGAAGGAGGCCAGGGCCGAGATGAACAGCGTCAGAGCAAGCGAGGTCAAGGACACGATAACGGAATTTCCGAAGGCTCTCCCCATGTGGGAGCTGGTCCAGGCCCGGCTAAAATTCTCAAACTGCCACGTTTCCGGCAGGGAGAACGGACGGTTGATGAATTCCATGTTGGTTTTGAACGCGGAGATGAACAGCCAGAAGAGGGGATACAGCGTCAGCACCCCATACACGGTAAGGCCCGTCCAAAAAATGGCTCCTCTCCATTTTCTCCCGGATCTCCCCGCTTTATGTGTTGCAGCCGGTGAATAAGCAGCGGCGGTGTTGCTCATGGGTTCCTCCCCTTTCTAGGCGGTCTTGGTTTTGCGGCTCATCAGCCATTGGCTGACGCCGATAAAGAGCAGGCTGATGGCGATAATGGAAGTGGAAATGGCGCTTCCGTACCCGTAACGGTAGGAAGTGAAGGTCGAATTGTACATATAGGTAGCCAGAAGCTCGGTGGAATGGGCCGGCCCGCCCTTCGTCATGATATACACCAGGTCGAAGGACTTCAGGCTTCCCGAGATGCAGAGGACAATGGCCACCTGCACCGTGCTCCAGATCATCGGCAGAATAATCGATACCATTTTACGCGCCCCGGTTGCCCCGTCGATCTTGGCGGCATCGTGAATGTCACCGGGAATATTCTGAAAGGCGGAGATGAAAATAATGAGATAGAGCCCGACAAAGCTCCAAATAAGAGGCGGAATAAGCGAGAAAATCGCAATCTTGGAATCGGAAAGCCACTGAAGCTTCCAGCTGGCCAGCCCGAGACGGTCCAGAAGAAAGTTAAGAATCCCGATCTGCGGATGATAAATGTACTGCCAGATCATGCCGATGACGACCGCGGACAAGACCATGGGCATAAACACGGCCGAGCGCAGAAAACGTTGAAGCAGGCTGTTCTTGTGCAGCAGGATGGCGAGAATCAGCGCCAGGGGAACCTGTCCGAGCACCGAAGCCAGAACGAAAATAATGTTGTTCTTGAGCGCCCGCCAGAAGATCGGATCCTTGAACACTTCCACATAGTTGTTGAAGCCTATGAATTTGGCGGCCCCGATCCCTTTCCAGTTGAAGAATCCGTAGTAAGCCGACCAGATCACCGGCACGAAAACAAACAAAGCATAGATCACGACGGACGGCAGCAGGCCGAGGACGATAAACCGCCGGATGCGCAACGTGTTCATAACCAATCACTTCCTCTGCTAATGAATCGGCCCTCCGCTCGGGAGGGCCTTGGGTTAAGCGGTCCGGCTTATTTGCCGATAGCCCCCGCCTGGGCATCCTGAATTTTCTTCGCGATCGCTTCCGGATTGCCGCCCATGAGCAGCTCCTGGAGGCTGTTGTTCGTGACCTCCACCGCGGCGGAGCTCAGCTTGGAGTCATAGACCGGGCTGATCTTCGTGTTCTTCATGAGCTCGTTCAGCTCGATGAACAAAGGATTGGCTTTGGTTTTGTCGACGTCGATTTTGTAGCTGACCAGCGTGGAGCTGTCGAGCGTCGCCTTCTGTCCGTCCGGGCCGGCCAGGGCATAGAGCAATTCCTGTGCGGCTTCCTTCTGGGCGCCCTTCACCTTCTTGCTCATGCCCATCCCCGTCCCGACCACGCCGGAGGTGCTTTGCGCGTTTCCTTTGCCGCCGTCCACGGCAGGCAGGATGGTGATGTGCGTCGTGTCGAGCACTTCCTTAGGCGCCGTCTTCACGAGGTTCGCGAGAGCCCAGCCGCCGTCCATGAACATCGCGGCTTTGCCCTGGTTGTAGAGCTGGATCATCTGGTTCTCGTCGATGCTGTTGAAGCCGTCCTGGAAGGCTTTGGACTTGCCCAGATCCTGAAGCACTGTGAGGGCCTTCACGAATTCCGGATCGGTGAATTTCGCCCCGTCCTGCTTGGCGGCCTTCAGGAACCAGTCCGTTCCGGTCACGCGGTCGGCAATGGTGCTGAAGATGGTGGATTGCACGACCCAGTTGGCTTTGTTGCCGAGCGCAACAGGGATAACGTTGTTCTTGTTGAACGTATCGATGGCGGCTTTAAGCTCGTCCCATGTCTTCGGTACCTTAACCCCGTACTTGTCGAAAATGGCCTGGTTGTAATAAATGAAGGAGCTTGGAGCCAGGTTCATCGGAACGGAATACGTCTTGCCGTCCACCGTGTAGCCGTCTAGCGCGTTCGGAATGAAGTTGTTCTTCCAGTCCGGCTTGCTGTTCAGGTAATCGTCGATAGGCTGCAGCAGACCGCCGCTCACGAACTCCTTGGTCATCGCATCCGGCCACATGACGAAGAGGTCCGGCATTTCATCCGCCGCGGCTACCGTGCGGAGTCTTGTCTTCAAGCCGTCGGTCGGCAGTCCTTCCACTTCCAGGTCAACGTTGGGATGCTTGGCTTTGAAATCATCCAGGATGCCTCTCATGGCGATCGCCTTGGCGTCTTGTCCGGTCCAGTTATGCCAGACGGTCAGCTTTACTTTCTCTCCGGCTCCGTTACCCGAAGCTCCCTGCTCCGTGTCGGCCGCTCCGCTGCCGCAGGCGGTCAGCAAGGATGCGGTAAGAAGGACGGGCGCCCCCATTTCACCACTTTATTCATAAGGTGTAACCTCCCTGGTTAGTCTCTAGTGTTGTTTGTTTGATCTGTCTTCATTCTATAGGGGGCAACCGCTTTCGGTAAGGGGAATCCCATCTGGAGCAGGGTAGAAAAAGATCGGCTTTCCGCCCCCAGCAGGCGGATGAGAAGCTCTAAGCGGAGCTTCCGACCCGTATGCGGCTGGGATGGGAAGCTTCTTGCCCAGCAATCGCCAAAAAACCCCCATCTTGATTACAAGATGAGAGCTGTTTGACGATAGTCACCTATTTAGTTGACTGTCGCGGCATAAATTGCTCATAAAGCTTTAGGGCAAACTGTTCATTGGCTTCCTTCGTTCTGCCTGCATTATGGGGGTATGCACCACATTGTGCCGGCCAAGCAGCGGATCATTCAGCGGCAGGGGCTCGATATCAAAAACGTCAGCCGCTAAACTGAGCTCATCGGCAAGAACCCTTCGGCGCAGCTCCTCCATATCGCAAATGTTCGCCCGGGTCGCAAGTACCACCAACGCTCCCTGCGGCAGCGCGCGGATCAGCTCCGCGGTGACCAGTCCTCTCGTCTGATCGGTCAGCGGGACCATCGGAACAAAAATCTCCGCATCCCGGACCAGCCGGTCCAGATGCCACTCCTTGCGGGCGCCGGCCCGGTGAAAGCATGGCTCACTTGCATAGGGATCCCACATGGCGACATCGGCACCAAGCATATGGACGAAGCTGGCGTAACGGCTTGCAATATTCCCCGCCCCAACAATCCGTATGCGCTTGCCCTCTACGGTGCCGTTGGCGAAGCGGGTATCGTCTCCGAACTGTACCCCCTGGCCCCTGGCTTGCCCACTCCCTCCGGCGGATCATAATCCCACGGCTGCAAGCTCGTGATGATCTCATGATGAGTTTGAGGGATTCTTCGCAGTCCGCAGAGGGTAAGCGCCAGAGCAAATTCGCTGACGGACTGGCCCCAGAAGCCCTCCGTGGGCTGGCTGTAGCACCGGATCCCCCGTTCCTTCAGCCGTTCGCTCATCTGCGGTTCCGGCGTGGTGCCATACTCGGTCGTGAACACGACCTCCTCCAGCCACGTAAGCGCCTCCAGACAAGTCAGGTCTACCCGCGCCTTCAGCGAAATGAGCCGGACTACACTGGCGGGATCCGGAATGATTTCACTAACTCCCCTCGTTTCGTCTACGGACAATCGGATCAGCTCCGCTCCGCCGTCCTGCACCAGCAGCTTATGGAAATGATCCGCGACGAAAGGCCACGTTCCGTCAAAATCGGGATGAACCACGATAACGCTTCTCATTTATGCTCTCCTCCTGTATACCTTCTCCAATTGGCTTCCATCTCCGCTGCTTCCCTAGCTCCACAGAATATATACACCCGATATCGGGACCGCTTGCTCTCTCCCTTTGCCAAGCTCCAGGCACCCGCTATGCATCGGCTTGGTGAGAGGCCCAGCTCCCCATCCACTCTCCAGGGGAAGGATGCTCCTCGTTCTCCGCATGATCCAGGATAGCCATGCCAGCGTAATCGCCACGCCCTTCCACGGGCATGCTGACAGCCGCCCATCTGGCACGCTGACCGTCCGCTTCTTCCTTGCTCAATCCGTTGCTGCTCAAGAAGCTTCCGCCTTGGTCCTGCCGGTAAGGCATCCGGAGGAATAAGCCTCCATACGAATAAGACCCGAACGTGATGGCTTTCTCTGCAGTAAGAGTCCACTCGAGGTCAAGCTCGTATACCGTGTTCCGATCACGCAGGCTCCAGCTCTGGCGCTCGGTAAGCAGGCGATCGCCCGCCGGTTCACACAACGCCGTCTTCACAACCCAGCCGGCTTCGTCGTCAGCCAGCTGAATATCCGAGATCCCCTCGGGGTGAAAAGTGCCGTCGTTCGGCGAATTCGTTACTCCCTCTGTCCAGAAGCCCCAGTTATTGACTTGATTCAGACCCACATACAAGCCATGCTGCCAGGGATGGTGAGCGGGGGCGTCCTCTGTAAGCACTCCTCTTCCATCCGGTGCAACGATCGGGTGAAGGTACGGACGGCGGTTAGGATGAGCATGCTGGGTAAGCAAAGGTGCTTCGGCCCCCGGCGGTAAATAGAAAGCCTGTGCTGCGAATAGCGGACAATGATTTGCTTGTTCTCTACCGTTTTCTCTTGGATAGAAGTCATCAGGTTACCCCTCTCTATTATCGGAATTCCGGAAGCCTGACGGGTTCGCCGTTCCTTAAGGCCGATTCATGGGCACACAATCCTGCACAGGTCCAGTTAGCGGATGTGTATACATCCGGGAAAGGCGCCCTATCCTCCACGATGCTCATGATAAACTCATGGGCAAGATGCGGATGGGAGCCGCCATGGCCGCTGCCCTGTTTAAAGGACAGATGCTGGTTAGTGTCCGCATCATAGACCCCTTGGGTTGTGAATCGGCGGATGTTTTCCGGGAGCAGGTGCGCAAAGTCGGGAATGACAATGCGCTTCCCTCTTCCCCATGGAAGAAAATCGGCTGCTCCCCCTCAAGCTGCTGCCATTCGAAGCTTGCCTGATCGGCATACACATCGAAGCTCTCGATATATTCACGCGATGTCTCGAATAGGGAACGGGTTACCTCTACCGCGAGATCGGAATCCCGAAGCCGGAACAGCGCCGTCTCTACGGCGAAGGGCGATTGATACTTAGCAGCCAACCGCTCGGCAATCCTGCCGGAGCCGAGACAATAGACCAGCTCCGCTTCCTTATTGGCAAGAGCGAGCAGCGGACTGACGGCATGGGTGGCGTAGTGCATAGGCGGCAGGCCCTCCCAGTACCCGGGCCAGCCGGCCATTTCCTGCTGATGGGCCCCCGCATGAACTGGATCCGTCCCAATTCCCCATGGTCGCGAAGGTGCTTAAGGAAGAGAAACTCCCTTGTAAATACAGCCGTTTCCATCATCATATACTTCTTTCCGGATGCCTGCTGCGCCTCTAGGATACGCCGGCAATCTTCGATAGAGGTGGCCATGGGCACGGTACAGGCTACATGCTTGCCCGCAAGGAGCGCTGCGATCGATTGTTCAGCATGAAGGGAGATAGGCGAGTTAAGATGAACCGCATCAATGTTCGGATCCTGCAGGAGCTCTTCATAGCTTGTATAGCGGAGGGGAACGCCGAAGTGCTCGCCGATCCGGTGCAAGCTGTCAGCGGATCGCTGGGCTATGGCATACAGCTCGGTATGAGGATGATTCTGATAGATGGGAATGAATTCTGCTCCAAATCCGAGTCCTACAAGGGCTATTCTAATTTTATCGATCAAGGCCTTCTACCTCCTGCAGCTGCTCTATTAGCCTCACTATAAGGCAATGGCTGCCGATTGAAAATGAGCATTCTTGCAAACATATTGAGATTTTTCACCATGGCTGTTCGTCAAAATAGTTACCGTTTATAATCACAGTAATGGATTTCATTTGAAAGCGTGGGGGTTTCTATTGCGATTATTAGTTGAGTCTCCAGGGAAGCGAACGCCGAAGCGCCATGTTGCCCTGTTGATCGAGACGTCCAATGAATACGCCCGGGGGCTGCTGCGGGGAATCCGCTCCTATATCGGTGAGCATCACTCCTGGTCTCTGTACCTGCATGAGCACAGCCGAGGACAGGGCGTCATGCCATGGGCAACGAATTGGCAAGGCGACGGGATCATCGCGCGTATTGAGAATGAAGCCGTGGCGGAATACGTACGCCAAACCGCTGTGCCAACGGTCGATCTAAGCTCTCACCGTCTCCTGCCTGAGCTGCCTTGCCTGGAGACGGATGATCTCGCCATTGCCAGGATGGCCTTCTCCCATCTGCAGGAACGAGGGTTTAAGCAATTCGCCTTTTGCGGAGATCCGCGGTTCCCCTGGTCTGTCCATAGGAGAGAGCATTTTATCCAAGAGGCTCAGCACGCGGGATATCCTTGCCATGTCTATGAGGTGGAGGCCCAGGAGGGTTGGAATAAGGAGCATCAAGCGATGATCTCGTGGATCCGGGAATTACCTAAGCCGGTCGGCATACTCGTCAGTTACGACATGTTAGGACAAAAGCTGCTGGACGTATGCAGACAGGCCCGTGTGTTCGTTCCTGACCAGGCGGCGGTGATCAGCGTCGATAATGATGAACTTCTGTGCAGCTTATCGGCTCCTCCACTCAGCAGTATTATTCCCGACACCCTGGCCACAGGTTATCAGGCTGCCGCTCTGCTGGACCGTATGATGAAGGGGGAACCCCACCAACCTGGCATCACCTCGATCCCGCCGCTGGATGTGGCGCTGCGCGTCTCTACCGATGTCATTGCCGTAAAAGACCCGCTCGTAGCGGATACGGTCCGGCTCATTCGCAGCCACCTCTACGAGAATATAAGCATGGAGAAGCTGCTGTCGGAACTGCCTGCCTCACGCCGCGCTTTGGAAACGCGGTTCCAGCGCGCCCTGGGTCGAACTCCGCATCGCATGCTTCTGGAGATGAGGATCAAGCTGATCAAGCAATTTCTAACCGATACGGAACTCACCCTCCCCTCTATTGCCGAGAGGATCGGTTTTAAGCATGCGGAGTACATGAGCGTTCTGTTCAAGCGGGAAACCGGCATGACGCCAAACGATTATCGTAAGAAGGTACAGGGCGATAAGTAAGTTAGGTGAGACTGGGCGATCAATCGGCCCTTTTGAAACAATAGCATGTCCGTCCTCTTCGCGGCTGCCGAGTCATCCGTCCCTCCATGCCACACCATGGCGCTGAAGCTTGGTAAGGAAATCCTACGGGAGCAGGATCGGCCGCACCCAAAAAGCATGCCTTCCGGGTTTCCCTTCGGGCATGCTTTAACGTAGGATAAGCGGTCCGTGTTCTTACCTATTCAACAAACTCCCCACATACCGCAGCAGCTCGTTCGCGCACACCGGGCAGTAGCCGTGATTCTCGATGAGGCGGGCGGTCACTTCGTTGATCCGCTTCAGCTGCCGCTCATCCGGCGTCTTCGTGGACGTGGTGATCTTCACGATGTCCTTCAGATCGGCGAACAGCTTCTTCTCGATCGCCTCCCGCAGACGCTCGTGGGTGCTGTAGTCGAACTTCTTGCCCTTGCGGGAGTACGAGGACATGCGGATGAGAATCTCTTCGCGGAAAGCTTTCTTGGCGTTCTCCGACACGCCGATCTGCTCCTCGATCGAGCGCATGAGGCGCTCATCCGGGTCCATGGTTTCGCCGGTGAGCGGGTCCTTGATTTTGCCCCAGTTGCAGTAAGCCTCAATATTGTCGAGGTAGTTCTCGAACAATGTTTTGGCCGACTCTTCGAAGGAATAAACGAAGGCCTTCTGGATTTCCTTCTTGGCGAGCTCGTCGTATTCCTTACGGGCGATAGAGATGAAATTCAAGTACCGCTCGCGCTCGTCCTTCGTGATGGACGGGTGCTGGTCAAGGCCGTCCTTGATGGCGCGGAGGACGTCCAGGGCGTTCATGCACTCCACGTCCTGGCGGATCAGGGCGCTTGAGATGCGGTTGATGACATACCGCGGGTCGATGCCCGACATCCCTTCCTCAAGGTATTCGTTCTGCATTTCCTTCAGGTCCGCTTCCTTGTAGCCCTCGATCGCTTCCCCGTCGTACATGCGCATCTTTTTGACCAGATCCATGCCCTGCTTCTTCGTTTCCTTCAGCCTCGTCAGAATGGAGAAGATGGAGGCCGCCTTTAGCGCATGCGGAGCCATATGAATGTACCCCATGTCGCTCTGCCCGATCAGCTTCGTGTAAATCTTCTCTTCGTCGGATACCTTCAGGTTGTACGGAATCGGCATAACGATCATCCGGGACTGCAGCGCTTCGTTCTTCTTGTTCGCAATAAACGACTTGTACTCGGATTCGTTCGTGTGAGCGATAATGAGCTCGTCGGCGGAAATCAGGGCAAAGCGCCCGGCCTTGAAGTTGCCTTCCTGCGTGAGAGACAGCAGGTTCCACAGAAACTTCTCGTCGCACTTCAGCATCTCCTGGAACTCCATAATCCCCCGGTTCGCCTTGTTCAGCTCCCCATCGAACCGGTAAGCGCGCGGATCGGATTCCGAGCCGAATTCGGTAATGGTCGAGAAGTCGATGCTTCCCGTCAGGTCGGCGATATCCTGGGATTTCGGGTCCGACGGGCTGAAGGTACCGATCCCGATGCGGTTCCCTTCGGAAATGACCACCCTCTCGACCGGCACGAGCTCGATCCGGTTGTCGTACTCCGTTCGGAGCCTCATCTGGCAGGAGGGGCATAGCGTTCCCTCGATCTTTACCCCGAGCTCCCGCTCGATCTCGGGACGCAGATCATCCGGAATAAGATGCAGCGGCTCCTCGTGCATCGGGCAGCCCTGGATGGCATAGACGGCCCCTTCGTCGGTACGCGAAAACTGCTCAAGCCCCTCTTCAGCAGCGTAACAATGGTGGATTTCCCCCGCTGACCGGACCCATCAGCAGCAGGATGCGTTTACGGACGTCCAACCGGCGTGCCGCCGAGTGGAAGTATTCTTCGACCAGCTTCTCGATGGCTCGGTCAAGCCCGAAGATTTCCTTCTCGAAGAACTTATATTTGGTTTGTCCATGTTCCTCTTCAAAGCCCTGGGAAGCGATCATCTGATAAACGCGTGAATGTGCGGTCATTGCCAAACCCGGCTGCTTTCTGACCTTCTCGATATATTCCGCAAAGGTCCCATTCCACGCCAGCCTGGCATTTTCCGACCGATGCTCGGCAATCTTCTGGAAAATGTCCATGGTAGCCTCCTCTCGTCCTGCTCAAGATAAGTCAACGTATTAATACCTATGCAGCCCGTAGGCAGATGTTGACCTTAAATCATGCCCGGGCCCTTCTTTTTCCCTTTCCGCTGTTCCCAATTTCCCCGAAAGCCAAGCCTGATGCGGGGTTGGGCATCCTTCAGAAAAAGTCTTGTCTCCAACCAGGCGGACAAGCTGAGGGCGTGCCGCCTTGTTCCCGCGGACAAGCGGGAATGCCAGACAAGCCGCTCGAGGAATACACGGTAGGAGGACGAAACGGGCGGATCCCGAAAGGCCGAGTCCCGCGAGCCAGCCCGGGAACTCCTGTTCCTGTGCTATAATGGAAAGGACAAACATGACGAAAGGAGAGTCCGTAAGTGGCCATCAAGAGCGAAACCGAGCTGTACGGACCGGTGAAGGAATTTTTCGAACGGATGGGCTATGAGGTCAAGAGCGAGGTCCGGCACTGCGATCTGGTCGCCCTGCGGGGCGAGGAGGAGCCGGTGCTGGTGGAGCTGAAGCGCACCTTCACCCTTCCCCTGCTGATCCAGGGAATCGACCGGCTGAAGCAGTCCACCCGCGTCTATGTGGCCGTGGAGCAGAACGCCAAGGGACGGGCTCCCCATAACCTTAAGTGGAATGACCTTCAGCGGCTGTGCCGGATGCTCGGGCTCGGGCTGATCACCGTCCGGTTCTACATCCGCCGGAAGCCGGCCGTTGAGGTGCTGTGCGACCCGGTGCCTTATACGCCCGCCCTCCGCAAGAAGAGCACGGAACGCCTGCTGCTCGAGTTCAAGGAACGCAGCGGGGATTACAATACAGGGGGCAGCACCCGGCGCAAGCTGATGACGGCGTACCGGGAGAAGGCACTCCACTGCGCCCATCACCTGAAGGTGAACGGTCCCAGCTCCACGAAGCTTCTCCGGGAGTGGACGGGCAATCCGAAGATCACCCTCCTGCTGCAGGACAACTACTACCTTTGGTTCCGGAGGGTCAGCCGGGGAATCTATGAGCTGACGCCACTAGGAGAAGAAGCTCTGGTGCAATACGAGGAAGTGCTTAGGCAGGTGCTTCAGCGCAGAGGCGGGGTTTCCGCCCTGCCCGCCCCTCCCGCTCTTACCGAACCGGTTCTAGCGAAAAGCAAAAAAGGAAGGAATAAAAGGCTTCCTTCCCCCATAGAATAGACTTATAGATTCCTCAGTGCTTATCCATAATTAAGTGACCGGATAAGGCACTACTGCCCATCCATCTGGCAGAGGGTTTTGTGAATCCAGATCGCGGCCAGGGCCCCTTCGCCCATGGCGATGGTGAGCTGCTCGGCATGGACGCCCAAATCTCCCGCGACCCATACGTTCGGCACGTTGGTCATCTTCGTGCGGGGATCAGCCGGAACATGCTTGTTCTCGAGCCTTTCGACGCCGAGCTGCTTGGCGAGCTCCGACTTGACCTCGTTGCCGCCGAAGGCTATGAACCCGCGCTCCGCCTCGATCCTTTCGCCCGATTCGAGCACCGCCGCGGTGATTTCGCCGTCGCCCTTCGTCTCGATTCGGCTGATCGGCTCCTCGCGGTACCCGATCCCGAGCTCCTTCAGGCGGCCGAGCGCTTCTTCGGAGACCGTCGTGCCGTCATGGTTGATGTAGGTCAGCTCGCTAGTCCGCTCCGACAGGGTAAACGCCATGTTGGCCCCGACGTCTCCGGCCCCGAGCACCACGGTCCTCCGGTGGCGGACCTCGAAGCTGTCACAGTCCGGGCAGACATAGACCGTCCGGCCGAAGCAGGGGACGAGTCCGGGCAGTTCCGGGAACCGGTCCAGCAAGCCCGTGGCGAGCAGGAGCGTGCGGGCCGAGTAGGCGCCGCCGGAGCGGCCGGCGAGGGAGAAGCCGGTGTCCTCGCGGCTGGCGGATACGACGGTATCCTCCGCGAACTGGACCCCGAGACTGCCTGCCTGCTTGCGTCCGGTTTCCCGCAGTTGCTCTCCCGAAACCCCATCGGGCCAGCCCAGCACATTGTGATAGCGGCGGCACAGGGTAGAGCGGCCGTAGCCCGAGTCAATGACGAGCACCTTGTGCTTCGTGTAGCGCCCGAGCTGAACCGCCGCCTGGAGCCCGGCAATCCCTCCGCCGACAATGATGCAATCATACTGCATGAAGTAGAACCCCTTGTGCGGTCACGGCCTATTTTTGGGCGCATCTCTTTTTGCGCGCTCTTATTTAAGCGTAAGCTTATTTTGCCCAACATCATACTATACCCAACCGAAAGCCGCTGAATCCCGGATTCAGCGGCTTCGGAGGTGTTTCTATTAAATGAGCTTCAGCCCGCTGATGAAGATCAGTCCGGCCATAATCGTTCGGAGCGGGCGGGGAGGGACCTTGGCGGAGAAGTAGCTGCCCGCCAGCACGCCCGGGATGGAACCGACGAGAAGGTTGAGGGCGAGCCCGTAGTCAACGTGCCCCAGTCCCGCATGAAGCAGCCCCGCCACGGTCACAAGCAGAAACGCGTGGGCGATATCCGTGCCTACCACTTCGGCCGCGGTCATGCGGAAGAAATAGATCATCAGAATGGCGAAGAGGGAGCCCGAGCCGATGGAGGTCAAGCCGACGATAAAGCCTAGGAGCGCCCCGGTAAGGATGGTCAGCAGCTTTTTTCCTCGATCGGCTTCGCCTGGATGGAGCTTTCCTTGATTTTATGCTGGAACAACTGACGGAAGATGGTGGCCAGCGCGACGATGATCAGGACCACGCCAAGGGCATGCTTGATGATGCTTTCCTGGTTATGATAGAACGATTCGAACACCTTAAGCAGGGTAATGGCGATGACGGCACCGGGAATGCTGCCCATGGCCAAATATTTGACCAGTCGGAGATTGACCGATTTCTGCTTGAAGTGCTGGTAGGTTCCAAACAGCTTCGTGATCGAATTGTAGAAGAGATCGGTTCCTACGGCGATGGTTGGATTGACGTTGGCCAGAATCAGAATGGGAGTTAACAAAGAAGCGCCGCCTACCCCGGTTAAGCCGACGAGAAGCCCAACCAGTAAACCGATGAGGACAATATGAATTTCCATAAACGTTAACACCCCATAATCCCGAGTAAGTATATAGGAATTATATGACGATTGGAAAGGTTTTGTAAAGACTTTTCTTATGGACTCCATTTGTTTTTTTTATAGTGTATAGCCGGGCATGCGGATAGGTGTCTGCACTTGGCAAAAAGCCGTCCGGCGGAATGCCGGACGGCTTATCGGGAAGGAGGAGGGAGAGGGAGAGGGACGAACCAAAAGGCTTACACGGCTTTGTTCCGTCTGCCTCCCGTAAATTGGCTTTCATACAGCTCCGTATAGAACCCGCCGCGGGCCAGCAGCTCTTCATGGGTCCCGCGCTCGATCACCCGGCCGTGGTTCATCACCAGGATGAGATCCGCATCCCGGATCGTGGACAGCCGGTGGGCGATGACGAAGCTCGTGCGGCCCCTCCTAAGCTCGGTCATCGCCTGCTGGATATGCGCCTCCGTCCGCGTATCGACACTGCTTGTCGCCTCATCGAGAATGAGGATGGCCGGGTCGGCAAGAATGGCGCGCGCGATGGTGAGCAGCTGCTTCTGGCCCTGGGACAGGTTGGTCGCCTCCTCGTTCAGCACCGTGTCATAGCCGTCCGGGAGCGTGCGGATAAAATGATCCGCATACGCCGCCTTCGCGGCCAAGACGACTTCGCTTTCGGTCGCGCCGGTCCGCCCGAAGGCAATGTTGTCCCGGATCGTCCCGTTGAACAGCCACGTGTCCTGCAGCACCATGCCGAACAGCCCGCGGAGCTGGCTGCGCTTAAGCTCGCGGATATCGACGCCGTCAATGGCGATCGAGCCCCCGTCCAGCTCATAGAAGCGCATCAGCAGGTTGACGAGCGTCGTCTTGCCGGCCCCGGTCGGTCCGACGATGGCAACCGTTTGGCCCGGAGCAATCTCAAGGTTCATCCCTTCGATAAGGGGCGCGTCTTCCTTATAACCGAAGGATACGTCGCGGAAGGCGACCCGGCCCTGCGGCTTCGGCAGAGAGGAGCCGCAGCCGGCTCCGGCCGCTCTTCCTTCTCGTCTAGGAGCTCGAACACCCGCTCCGCCGAGGCAAGCGCCGACTGGATCAGGTTCGCAATGTTCGCCACCTGCGTGATCGGCATCGTGAACTGCTGGGAGTACTGGATGAAGGCCTGCACATCCCCGATCGCCACCGCCTGCCGGGTGACCATGATTCCCCCGACCACCGCCACGAGGACATAGCCGATGTTTCCGATGAACATCATGAGCGGCATGATGATCCCGGACACGAACTGGGCCCGCCAGCCGGCGTCGTACAGCTTCCCGTTGATGGCGTCGAAACGCTCCACCGAGCGCTTCTCATAGCCGAAGGCTTTGACGATGGTATGTCCGGAATACATTTCTTCCACGTGTCCGTTCAATTCCCCGATCGTCTTCTGCTGCTCGGCAAAATATCGCTGGGATCGGGAAGCGATTTTCTTCGTCACCAGCACGCTGAGGGGAAGGGTGACGAGCGTGATGAGGGTGAGCAGCGGACTGATCGTCAGCATCATGACCAGAACCCCGACCAGCAGCACAAGGGAAGAGATGAACTGCGACAGCACCTGCTGGAGCGTATTGCCGATGTTATCCACGTCATTGGTCGCCCGGGAGAGAATCTCCCCATGGGTCCGATTATCAAAATAATTCAGCGGCAGCCGGGCCAGCTTCTCCTGCACATCGCGGCGCATGGCGAAGACCACCTTCTGGGCGATTCCCGCCACCATATATTGCTGAACGAAGGTAAATAGGGCGCTCAGAGCGTATAGACCGACGAGGAGCAGCAGAATCCGCGCTATGTAGTCGAAATCGATCGCCGCCCCCAGCCGGCCCAGCATGGCTCCTTCAAAAAGCCGGGTGGTGACCTTTCCCATAATCTTCGGGCTCACAATGCCGAAGACCGTGCTCAGAACAGCTGCGCCCAGAACGATCAGCAGCTGGGTCCGCCGTTCCTTCAAATACCCGAGAAGCCGCCGCATCGCCCCTTTGGCGTCCTTCGCCTTCTGCACGGGCATGCCGAAACCCATCGGTCCCCGTCCGAAGCCCGGCCCCGGGCCCCCGCCTGCGGCTGCGCCGGAGTGCCTCCCGGCCGGCTTCCTTGTCCTTGCGGATGTCCGCTCATGCGCTCTCCTCCTCCGACAGCTGGGATTGGACGATCTCCCGGTAAACCCGGCAGGTTCTCATAAGCTCCTCATGAGTGCCGGAGCCGGCCAGCTCGCCCTCGTCCAGCACCAGAATGCGGTCGGCCTTCATGATGGTGCTCACCCGCTGGGCGACGATCATCACCGCCGCCTCGGCGGTCTCCTCCTGGAGGGCGGCTCTCAGCTTCGCGTCCGTTCGAAAGTCAAGCGCCGAGAAGCTGTCGTCAAAGACATACACGGAAGGCTTGCGGATCAAAGCGCGGGCTATAGACAGCCGCTGCTTCTGGCCGCCCGATAAGTTGGCGCCCCCTGCGAGACGGCCGCCTCGAACCGCCCCTCGAGTCCCTCCACGAACTCTTGGGCCTGGGCCACCTCCGCCGCCTGTTCGATTTCATCCGGCCCGGCGTTCTCCCGGCCGAAACGGATGTTGCCTTCCACCGTTCCCGAGAACAGAACCGCCTTCTGGGGAACGAAGCCGATCATCCCTCTCAGCTCTTCCTGGGACAGCTTGCGGATGTCCCTTCCTCCGATCTTAATCGTGCCGGCATCGGCCTCATAGAAGCGCATGAGCAGGTGAAGGATCGTCGATTTGCCTGAGCCCGTTCCTCCGATGATCGCGGTCACTTCTCCAGGCCGTGCGGTGAAGGAGAGGGCGCGGACGGCCGGCTGCTCCGCTCCCGGATAACGGAAGGTGACCTCCTCGAATTCCACCCGGCCTTCAAGCCCGTCCGCGGAGCCGGCGTCCGGAGCATCGAATATCGCCGGTTTCACCTCCAACACCTCCTGAATCCGGACGGCGGAGGCGGAGGCGCGGGGAATCATCATGAACATCATCGAAACCATCGTCAGCGAGAAAAGGATTTGCGAGGCGTACTGAATAAAAGCAATCAGATCGCCGACCTGGATGCTTCCGCTGTCCACCCGGATGCTCCCGAACCACATGATCGCCACGATCGACAGGTTAAGCAGCAGGAGCATGACCGGAAAGATCGTCGACATGATCCGCGTCACCCGCATGGCGGTGGCCGTCAGATCGGCATTCGCCGCGGCAAAGCGGTCCCGCTCCTGCTCCGTGCGGTTGAAGGCGCGGATGACGCGGATCCCCGTCAGATTCTCCCTCAGAACGAGATTCAGCCGGTCCAGCTTCTGCTGCATGGCCCGGAATAACGGAATTCCTTTGGCCGCCACAAAGACTATGACCCCGACAAGAAGAGGGATGACGGTGACCAGGATAAGCGCCAGTCTGGCGTCCTTCGAGAAGGCCATGACCAAGCCTCCCACGATCATCAGCGGAGCGCTCAGAAACATCCGGAGCATCATGAACAGCACCTGCTGCACCTGGGTAATGTCGTTCGTCGTCCGGGTAATCAGGAGGCCGTCCCGAACGTATCGAATTCCTGCAGGGAGAACCGCTCGACCTGACCGAAAACCCGGCTTCGGACAATCTGCCCGAACCCGGTCGCCGTCTTGGCCGAAAGCAGGCCCGCGGTCACATTGCAGGCGGTTCCGGCAGCCGCGATGAGAAGCATCCAGGCGCCCGTCTCCCAGATATAGCCGCTGTCGCCATTCACGATCCCGACATCCACGATATCCGCCATAAGGGTAGGCAGATACAGTTGGGCGATCGACTGGAGAAACATCAGGACAACCGTCACGGCAATCCCATACCGGTACGTCTTCGCAAACCGAAAAAGCTTGAACAACCTTCATCACTCCTTTGTTTCAAGATAGCCTTTGCCCTTAGGGAAGGGTCAAGAGACCATCCGCCGGTTTCTTTCCGGGGACAGCCCTTGCTCCGGGCTCCGCCATTTTCCCTCATTTTACCATAGACGGGTACGGCTTCGTCCATCCATCGGACGGCTGAGAATGAAACCTTTTGCCGGCACGAAGAGTATAGAAGGGTACCGAATTTCAACCGAAAGGAGACTCCCTTGTGACGGCAATCGAGTCAGGCATCAAGTACTTGTTCCGAGGCTTATTCTTCTTGGTATACTTTCCTTTCTATCTGATATACCGGGCCGCCCTTCTTCTATGGACCTACCTGCTGGCCATCCCCTTGTCCTGGCTCGGCCGGAACGTCCTGCTTCCTGTAGCGGAGTTCATCGGCCGCTATATCCTGAAGCCGATCTGGCATTATACGGTTGCCGTACCCGCCGAATGGGTTTGGCGCCATGTCCTGCAGCCCGTCCTGTCCTGGGTATGGAAAGAGCTCGCGGTCCTGCTGGCGGTTTTTCTGTGGGGGCGGGTACTTTATCCCTTCTTGTATTACGGCTTTTATCTTCCTATTTGCTTTCTGTGGAAGCACGTCCTCCGTTGGCTTTACTATGAAGTGATTCTGCCGGTTGCCCGTTTCAGCCGGATGGCCGTCCTTCAGCTTTTCCGCGGGATCCGCTGGCTGTGGCTGCATTTGTTCTACTATCCGGTCCGCTGGATCTGGCTTCATGCGGTCTACTATCCGGTCCGCTGGATCTGGCGCGCGCTCGTGCAGCCGCCCCTCCGGTGGGCTCACCGTGAGATTCTCCGGCCGGCGGCCGGCTGGTTCCGCAAGCTTCTCTCTTGACCGGCTGTTTCCAACGGTTCCCAATAAAAAAGCACCCGGGACCGTCTTCCCGGGTGCTTTTAGCGTCAAGCGTTATTTCTTTTGAGACCGTCCCAAGTGGCTTGGAAATCCGCCAGGAGCTGGTCCTTGTTCTTCTTCTGGGCTACATAAGCCTGCATGGAATCTCCGAATTTCTTACTGGAAGCTTCGCCGCCAGGGAACTTGAACCAGTTCCAGCTGAGGACTTTGCCGTCCTTCACATATTTGTTGATGTCGGCCGCAAGCGGTCCGAGAACCTTCTCGTCTACCGGAATGTTGGTGAAGGCCGGAATGAACTTGAATTCGTTGGTGATGTATTTCTTACCCGTTTCGGAAGTGGCGAGCCAGTTTAGGAACTTCTTCGCTTCTTCCTTGTTTGCCGAATTCTTGTTCACGACCCAGTTGTTCGGTACGCCGACAAACAGCTTGTCATTGGCGGCAGGATCATCGCTGATCGGCATCGGCAGGAAGCCGACCTTCAGATCGGGATTCGTCTGCGTGAGCTGCAGCTGCGTCCAGTTGCCCTGCTGCGTCATAGCCGCTTTGCCGGTGGCAAATTCGGTGACCTGTGTTTTGTAGTCGGTTTGCAGCGGGTTCTTGTTGCCGTACTTCAGGGTCAAGTCAAACAGCTTCATCCAGTTCTCGAACTGGGCGTTGCCGGCAAATTTCTCGGTGCCTTTGTTCAGGCCCTCGATAAATTTGTTCGGATCCGGCTGGAAGGCAAACGGCAGGTTTACGAAGTGGTTCCCGAGGACCCACCACTCGCCGTAACCGTTCTCGAATGGAGTGATGCCGGCCGCTTGAAGCTTCTTGGCGGCTTCCTCAAGCTGGGTCAACGTCTTAGGCAGCTCGGTGATCCCGGCCTTGGCGAACAGGTCTTTGTTGTACTGGAAGCCGTAGCCTTCAATCCCGACCGGCATGCCGTACAGCTTGCCGCCTTTGGTCATCGGCTCTTCCGCGCCCTTTGCCAGGTTCTTCACCCAAGGCTCGCCGGACAGATCCTCCAGATTCTCCTGCCACAGGTCAAGATCAGAGAAGCCCCCAACGTTGAAAATATCCGGCTTGTCGCCCGAGTTGAACTTGGCCTTCAACGCCGCGCCGTAGTCGGAGCCGCCGCCAACCGTTTCCACTTGAATTTTGACGCCGGTTTCCTTCTGGTATTCTTCGACCAGCTTGTTAAGCGGATCGGCGATTTCGACTTTAAACTGGAACATCTTCAAGGTAACGTTCTTGCCGCCGCCGGTATTCGCAGGCCCCGCATTGTCTTTGTTTCCGCAGCCGGCCAGCACCCCGCCCATCAGCACGAGGGACATTCCGACCAACCCAAGCTTTTTGTTCATTGTAGTTCCTCCCTTTTGTGATCACCCTGTTAAGGCTATCTACATTGTAGAAAACGTTTTCTTACTCTTACACCGAAGATATTGATGCTTCAGGTGTAATTTTTTGACGGCTGGGGGTAGTATCCCCCACATTCGTCTTTTTATTACCCAAATTCTGTTAGCCTTTAACCGATCCCGCCGTAATCCCCTCAATAATATGGCGCTGCAGAGCCAGGAAGAAAAGGACAACCGGGATAACCCCAAGCACGAGACCCGCCAGAGCCAAATCCCACTGCTTCGTGTACTGCCCGAAGAAGGAGAAGGTCGAAAGCGGAATGGTCCGGTGTCCCGGGCTGGTCAGCACGAGGGACGGAAGCAGATAATCGTTCCATATCCACAGGGTGTTGAGCAGAATGATCGTGACGGTCATCGGCTTCAGCAGAGGGAAAATGATTCTCCAGAAAACTCCGTAAGGAGACGAGCCGTCCACCGTGGCGGATTCCTCGATCTCACGCGGAATCGACTTGATGAAGCCGTGGTACAGGAACAGGTTGAGCGATACCCCGAAGCCGAAGTAACAGATGACGAGGCCCGGGATGCTGTCCATCAGACCGGCCTTATCCGCCACCTTGACGAGCGGGATCATGATCGACTGAAACGGAATAACCATCGCCGCGACAAAGGCGGCAAACAGCAGGTTGTTGAACTTGGACGGGGACCGCACCAGACGGTAAGCCGCCATGGAGCTGATGATCACAAGCCCGATGTTCGCAAACACCGTAATGAGCAGCGAGTTGGTGAACGCCTTCGGGTAGTTCATGATTTTCCATACCTTCGTGTAATTGTCCAGATAGAACGACGACGGCAGGTTAGCGGTGTTCGCCACAATTTCCGCGAAGTTCTTCATGGAGTTCACGATGACGAAGTAGAAAGGAACCAGGAACAACAGGGCGACGATAATGCCGACAACCTCCAGCAGAAGAGTGCGGCCGTTATAGGATCGGGTGTTTTCCATTACACCTCCACCTCCTCTTCTTCGTGATGCTTACTTGAACAATGGTAATGAGGGCGACGATGATAAAGAACAGCAGCGCCTTAGCCGTTCCGAGCCCATACCGGTTGTTGCGGAACGCCTCCTGGTAAATGTTCATCGCCACCGATTCGGTCGCTCCGAACGGACCGCCCTTGGTCAGCGACAGGTTAAGGTCGAACATTTTGAACGCCCAGGAGATGGTCAGGAACAAACAGACGGTGACCGAAGGCATAATGAGCGGAATGGTGACGCTCTTCAGCATGTCCCAGCGGGTCGCCCCGTCGATTCTCGCCGCTTCGATCAGTTCCTTCGGAACGTTGGCGAGACCGGCGATGTAGATGACCATCAGGTACCCGGCCCCCTGCCAGACGGACACGATGACGATCCCCCAGAAGGCGGTCGGTTCATCCCCGAGCCAAGGAAGCTGGAAGAAGCCTATATTCGTCAGCTCGCCCAGCGTGGCGAAGCCTTTGACGAACACGAACTGCCAAATAAAGCCGAGCAGCAGCCCCCGATGACGTTCGGCATGAAGAAGACGGTACGAAGAACGTTCCTCGTTTTGAGGTGCTGGGTCAGGAGAAGGGCTAGCAGAAAGCCCAGCAGGTTGGTGAAGATGATTTCCGCCACGGAGAAGCGGACCGTGAACCAGAAGGAGCGGTGAAAATCCTTATCGTCAAAAATAATGGCCTTGAAGTTGTCGAGCCCCGTCCACTTGACTTCCGCGGCTACCCCGTTCCATTCGGTGAAAGAATAATAAATGCTCATTAGAAACGGAATGACTACGATTAGGGTAAAGAACAGCAGTGCAGGTCCTACAAAAACCCACTGCTGGATCCAAGATTTTTTGGTTTTCATGGGAACCCTCCTTTTAAGTGAATTAGACAATTCTTTTATCTTACCCAAGTATAGAAAGATCCGAGCGGCGCCGACACAGACGATGGTGACGTAACAGGTGGAATATATTGATCTCCCCTGTTATGATGGAGAGACGGTTAAAACCTTACGCGCAAAGGAAGATCCAAAGCATGTTCCAGAACAGCATCCGCAGCAAGCTGATCGTGTTCCTGCTTGCCGCCACGTTGATCCCTATTACGATTTCCATCCTGATTACGTATTTATACACCCGGGAGACCGTCTCCAAAGAAACAGTGGCGACCAGCTCCCATCTGCTCTACCAAGGGAGAACGAACATCGGAAACTATTTGGAGAGAATGAACCAGTCCTCCCTTTCCGTCTATAACGATTTCGAGCTGTTCGATATTCTCGATCACAGCTGGCTCCAGAGCGATGAGCTCATCCTGACCTCCCGCAACGAAATCTACCGCGCCCTGCAGACGATGGCCCATTCGAGCCGGGAGATCCGCCAGGTCTATCTCTTCCTGGAGAAAAACCGGTGGTCCTTCGCCGTGCTGAACGAGAATTTCGTCCCCTTTCGCAAGGCCGACTATTCCATGCCCCAGCAGAGCCGGGAGGTGTACCTGCAGGCCCCGCATCCGCTTCACAGCTACGGGCTCTCTCCCAATATTGAGATTCCAAAGCAGAAGGTCATCACCTTGTACCGGACGATCTACAACGCCATTTCGGCGGAACGTCTCGGCACCCTGGCCATCGACTTCGATCTGGAGGCGCTGCGTCAAATATGCGGACAGCTTTATGAGAAAGGCCGCGAGGAGCTGTACCTGCTGGACGATCAGGGGACGGTGCTCTACAGCCATGATTCCTCTCAGGAAGGCCAGGTCCTCCGCCCGGATTGGGAACAGAAGATCGAGCAGGCCGATGCTCCGTCCGGATCCTTCGACATCCGCAGCAGGGACTTTTCGGGCATGGTCATCTACGAGAAGATGCAGGCCCCCGATTTCCATTGGACGCTTGTGAAGAGAATCCCTTACGACTATTTAAACCGCAGTGCACGGCAGTTAACACAAATCAATACCTATGTGTTTGTTTTGTTCCTGGTGGTGGCCGTAGCCTTCACCATTCTCATCTCCTTCCGGTTCACCGCTCCGATCCGCCGGCTGACGGCGTATATGAACCGGATCAAGACCGGGCAGCTGCAGGTGGACATCGATATCCAGGGAACGGATGAAATCGCGAGGATGGGCCAAAGCTTCCGTACGATGATGGAGACCATCAACAATTTGATCCTGCGGGAATACCGGCTTGAGATCGCGAACAAGACGAATGAGCTGAAAGCCCTTCAGGCGCAGATCAATCCACATTTCTTGAACAACGCCCTGCAGTCGATCGGAACCCTGGCGCTTCATAACGGCGACCGCAAGATGTACTCCCTCATCCATTCTCTGGCCAAGATGATGAGGTACAGCATGAACACAAGCGATTCCGTCGTTACCCTGGCTCAGGAAATCGACTACGTGAAGGCTTACCTCGACCTGCAGCAGCAGCGCTTCGGGGAGGACCTGCAGGTGTCCTTTGAAGTAGAGCGGGAGGCGCTGAAAGCGCGGCTTCCCAAAATGATCCTGCAGCCCCTCGTCGAGAATTATTTCAAGCACGGCTTCCCTTCTCCCGTCCCGGGCAAGAAGATCGGAATCCGCTGCGGGATCCGGGAAGGCAGCCGGCTGCGAATCGAGGTAACGGATAATGGACCGGGTATGACGCCGGAGGAGCTGGAAGCGTGGAACGAAAGGCTGGGCCGGGCTCTTGGAAGAGCGAATCCGCCGGACAGCATCGGCTTGATTAACGTCAATTCCCGGCTTCAGCTGTTTTTTGGGGAAGGGGCCGGCATGAGGCTGACCGAGGCCGCAGGCGGAGGCTTGGGCATTGAATTGAAATTCCCCTGACCCTCGAGGAGGAAGATGTATGAAGATTTTGATTGTTGATGATGAGTTGCATGTCCGGGATGCCATCCGTCTGCTGGTGGATTGGGATCGGTATGGCATATCCGACATTCTGGAGGCTTCCGACGGCCAGGCGGCTGTGGAGCTTCTGCAGGAGCACAGCCCCGAGATCGTGTTTACCGATATGATGATGCCGGGCATGAATGGAGTCGGTCTCTTGGAATGGATTCAGGAGAACGCGCCGCGAACCAAAGCCGTTGTCATCAGCGGTCACGACGATTTCGACTTTGTCCGCAATACGGTAAAGTTCGGTGGGCTCGATTATATCCTGAAGCCGGTGGACCCGGATCAGCTTCAAGAGGCGGTTAAGCGTGCCGTAGAGGCTAGGACGAAGGAAGACGAGGAACGGAAGCGGAATCAGCAGAGGGGCATGGAAATCAACCAGATCAAACCCGTATACTGGGATAAAATGTTCTCTCAATGCATTGACGACCCTTCTTATTATCACTCTATCCGGGATAGCGTCCACCAGGAATTCGGCCTTCGCCCCGGGGATGAAACCTGCCGGGTGGCCATTCTGAGCCTGGACCGCATGGATCGAAAGGTGAGGGACAAATTCGCTTCCGCGATGGACCTGCTCTTCTTCTCGCTCCTCAACATCTGCAACGAGTACTTGCGGCGGACCAACCGGGGCTTCGCCTTCCGCCATTGGAATTCGACAAGGGAGATCATTCTGATCTTGTGGAGGGATTTGACAACGGCCAGCGCCCTCCTCGGCCATATCAACGAAGGAATTTTTCGAACGCTTGGCGGGCGGTTCGAGTTCGGCCTCGGCTCCGAAAAGCCTCTCCCTCCCGGCCTTCAGCATTCCTACCGCGAGGCGGCCGAAGCTCTCGATAGGCGCAACCTGCTGCAGCTGAGCAGTTGGATCCACGAGAAACGTCCGGGCGCGGAAGCCTTCCGCGGGCCGGTTCTTCATTTTACCGATTATGAGGAACCGGTCCGGTTCGCCGTCCGGAGCGGAAGCGATGAGCAGATCCGGGAAGCACTGGGCCAATGGTTCCGGGAGGTTCGCAAGCTCTCCTACATTAGCCCCGAGCAGTCGGAGCTTTGGCGGGACGAATA
Source organism: Paenibacillus sp. CC-CFT747 (assembly GCA_030323305.1). Lineage (GTDB taxonomy): Bacteria > Bacillota > Bacilli > Paenibacillales > NBRC-103111 > Paenibacillus_AO > Paenibacillus_AO aurantius. Next base: position 367,890 of record CP106741.1, read on the forward strand.
TCACGTGCTGAAAGCCATCTGGATCAAAGAACTGCTCCCCGGCATGACGGACAGCGAGCTGGGCCCGCTTCAGGAGGAGACCCGTCCCTACATCGTTCCTCTTAACGACAGCGGAACCCTTTCCATGGAGAAATGGGAGCAGGAGCTCACCGCCAGCCTACTGGAGCTGGCCCGTCTTGTGCGGCAGAGCCAAGGTCGGGAGGGGCACCATGTCATTTACGACATCGAGAAATATTTGCGGACCCACTATCACCAGGATATCGCGCTGCAGGATATGGCGGATAAATACCACTTGAGCCGGGAATACATTTCCCGCAAGTTCAAGCAGGAGTTCAACGAGAACCTGTCCGACTACGTGGGGCGGATCCGGATCGAGAAGGCAAAGCAGCTGCTGGTCGATCCCGGTTTGCGCATTTCCCAGGTGGCCGATATGGTCGGCTATTCGGATGAGAAATATTTCAGCAAGGTGTTCAAGAAGCTGACCGGCTCTTCTCCGAACGATTACCGGAAGCAGCTGGCCCGGAAGGCGTAAACTGACAATTTGTTCACAGATTCGGACGTTTTCATTTGCCGGGCTTTTAGGTATAATAGAAAATAATTGTGTATCGTGACGCCAGTCCCGGGAGGTGCTCTTCATGTTAACGTCCACGACCTTTTGGATCACCATCGTCGTGTTTCTGCTCTTTATCGCAGCGATGCTGACCGCCGCTTACAATGATGACAAGACCGAAGGCTTGTAAGCCTTCCCTCCCCTGCCTATTCCGGCAGGACAGGCCTGGCTTGAGCCTTTTCCAGGCAGCTCCGTTTCGGACCGTTCGCTGATTTAGGAGAGGGGTCCGAAGAACCCAAAGCCGTCCCTTAGGGGCGGCTTTGTTTATTGGGGCGGCATTGTTCCGGTCTTGGCTTGGCCCAAACAAAAAAAGCACCCTTCTCTACCAAGAGAGAGGATGCTTCCGGCCAGCGGCGGACGGGTTCCCGTCAGCCCTTCATCTGGTCCATTTCCCGCAGGCATTGCCCGCAAACGTACTTGTCCTTGAACTCCGTTACTTCCTCCATCGAGGTGCAGAACACGCATCTGGGGCGGTAGCGCTCCAGAAGGATTTGATCCCCTTGAACGAGGATTTCGATGGGATCCCCCTCGTTCATCTGATACCGCTTGCGCAGCGACTTGGGCAGTACGATACGGCCCAGCTGATCTACCTTACGCACGACTCCCGCCGGTTTCATAATCTTCCCCTCACTCTTCCCATAGTATGTGATTTCATGCTGCCTTTAGCGCTAGTGATGGCCCTCCCACATTCAGCTTCGTGCCTCTTACCCAAAGGATATTGCTTTAGAACAGGCCGGTAAAGCCCGTCTGCCGCAGCCCTTCATAAAGAACGACCGCCGCGGAATTGGACAAGTTCAGGGAACGGACCGCCTCCCCCATAGGAATTCGCATGCAGGTTTCCGGATGGGCCCGCAGCAGCTCCTCCGGAAGGCCTTTCGTTTCTTTACCAAAAACAAAAAAATCCCCATCGGCAAACGAGAAGTCGGTATACCGCCGCTCCGCCTTGGTCGTCGCATAATAATACCGGCCGGCCGGATAAAGCTTTTGAAGCTCCTCGAAGGAATCATGGTACTCCAGTTTGACGGAAGGCCAGTAGTCCAGCCCGGCCCGTTTCAAGGTTCTGTCATCCGTGGAAAAACCTAGAGGTTTAACCAGATGGAGGAACGTCCCTGTCGCGGCGCACGTACGGGAAATATTCCCCGTGTTTGCTGGGATTTCGGGCTCTACCAGGACAATGTGAAAAGCCATTATGTAGTTCACCTCGCAACATTACCTATTATACATCATCTTGTCTATGGTTCAAAAATTTTAACAATGGGATTACATCTTTTTAATACCGCCCTGACGCAGGAACGAAATAATAGAAGAGTCGAAAGAAACCAACGTTTCCATCAAGTTCCGGGTAAAGGAGAATCCATGTTATGCTGAAGAAAAAATTCTCGTTGTCGACGATGAGCCTTCCATCTCCATGCTGCTTGATTTCAATTTGAAGCTGGTCGGCTTCGACGTTCTTTGTGTATACGACGGGGAAGCCGTATTCGAGGCCATTCCCGCGTTCCGGCCGGATCTGATCGTCCTGGATCTCATGCTCCCCAAGATGGACGGCATTCAGGTTTGCCGCCGGCTCCGGGATATGGGTAACCGGGTTCCGATTATCATGCTGACGGCCATGCAGGAGCTTAACGACAAAATAGCCGGCCTTGATAACGGAGCCGATGATTATATGACCAAACCGTTCAGCCCCCAGGAGCTGATCTCCCGGATTCAAGCCATCCTGAGGCGGATGCAGGGTCTTCCGGAGGAGGAAGAAGCCGAATCGATCGAAATCGGCAGCATCCGCATCCATCCGTCCCAGCGGGAGGTCACAGTAGAGGACCGGCCGGTGGACCTGACTCCCCGGGAGTTTGACCTGCTTCTCTTCCTGTGCCGGCACAAAGGAAAGGTGCTGAGCCGCCAGCAGCTTCTGCACGGAGTGTGGGACTATCATTTCCTCGGGGACACCCGCATCGTGGATGTCCACATCTCTCATCTTCGTGACAAAATGGAACGAAACCCCCGCACTCCCGAATATATCATGACGATTCGCAGTGTCGGCTACAAGCTTGCGGACGGGACGGCCGCGAGACGGACGCTCGCCTAGAGGAGCGTCCTCACCCGCCTATGCGGCCTGTATCAGGCTGAGACAGCGCCTCCCCGCGGGAAGGGACCGTACCGAACCCTTTCCCTTCAAGAAAACGGGCTGTGGCGGCCATGCGCTCCCCGGATCCTCTTTGGTGAGGCGGCCGGCTTATCCTGTGATAGCCTCAGCTTCAGGCATCCTTCCTTGCCCGTTAACGACCATGCCCCGCGGAGGTTCTCCTCCAGCGGGGCATGGTCGTCTCAGGGGTTGACCGGAATGATCCCTTTCCCCTGTAATTTCCTAATTGGCTTGCCTCTTATCCGTTCTTCCGGCGGAACTCGTCCATGAATTCGGCAAGGGCTTTGCAGCTTTCGTAAGGAACGGCATTATAGGTCGAGGCGCGCAGGTGGCCTACGCTGCGGTGACCGGGCAGTCCGACGAAGCCGTTCGCCTTGGCCTCGGCCACGAAGGCTTTCTCCAGCTCTTCATTGGAGAGCTTGAAGGTGAGGTTCATAATCGACCGGCTGTCCCGGGCGGCCAGGCCTTCGTAGAAGCCGCCGCTGTTGTCGATAGCGGAATAGATCAGCCCGGTTTTTTCCCGGTTGCTGCGTTCCATGGCGGCGAGTCCGCCCTTCTCTTTGATCCATTTCAGAACCAGGTTAACCATATAGACCGAGTATACCGGCGGGGTATTATAGAGAGAATTGTTCTTAAGGTACGTTTCGTAACGAAGCATCGTCGGAATGCCCTTCGCCGCCTGCTTGGCGAAGTCTTCCCGAAGGATGACTACCGTCACCCCCGACGGGCCGAGATTCTTCTGGGCGCCGGCATAAATCATGGCAAATTTCGAGGCGTCGAACTCCCGGGACAGGATGTCGCTCGACATGTCCCCAATCAGCGGAACCTCCCCGTATCCGGGAACTCGGCGAACTGCGTGCCGGCGATCGTTTCGTTGGAGGTCAGATGGACATAGGCGGCATCCGCCGGAACCTGAATCTCCGAAGGAGCCGGCATGCGCAGCGGCTTCTCCTTATCGGTCGAAGCGGCGATGGAAGCCTCCCCAGAAGCTGAGCCTCCTGGTAAGCCTTCTCCGACCAGCTTCCCGTCATCACATAGCTTCCGGAACGGCCGCCCGCCGCGAAGTTCATCGGGATCATGGCGAATTGGGTGCTCGCTCCTCCCTGAAGGAAGAGAACCTTGTAGCCTTCCGGCAGGCCGAGAAGCTCCGCCATCAGCTGCTGCGTTTCGTCGTTCACCTGCTCGTATTCCTTGCTGCGGTGGGAAATTTCCATGATCGACATGCCGATTCCCTTGTAATCCACGAATTGCTCTTGAGCCTGCTGCAGCACCTCTAGAGGCAGTGCCGCCGGGCCGGCATTGAAATTGTACGCTCTCTTATTCATTCCTCCACACCTGCTCCTTCTTTTGATATGGTAATGATAGCAATATTCCCTAGGGGCATCAAGCCCCGTGACAAGGAGAGAAGCCTATGGAAACCAGCATCCCCCGCCTGTTCCTGGCCATTCCCGCCGGAGACGAGAGCCGCGCCGCCCTCCGCGAAACCTGCTCCCGCCTGAAGCCGTCGGCTCCCTTCCGCAAATGGGTGCATCCGGCGGATTATCATATTACGCTTCAGTTTCTGGGAGGAGTTCCCTCCTCTCAAATCGAGACGATCAAAGAAGCCTTGGTCCGGGAGCCCTTGGGTGAACCGTTCCGACTCGCGCTGAGCCGGCTCGGCACCTTCGGCGCCTCCTCCGCCCCCGCGTGCTATGGGCCGGGCTTCAGGGCGATTTACCGTCTCTAGCCCGCCTTCAGCAGACGGTCACCACCCTCATGACGCCCTTCGGCTACCCGCCGGAGGACCGCCCGTTCAAGCCGCACATCACCCTCGCCCGCAAGGCGGAAGGGCCCGTCCGACTAGAAGAGGTTCCCCTAGCCGCGGCCGAATGGACGGTAACCCGGTTCGTCCTTTACCAGACCCATATGGGGAGATCCCCCATGTATGAAGAGATCGGAGAATTCCGCCTCATATAAAGAACCCCCAGGCAGAGCCCGGGGGTCAAACGGATTAAAGCGGATGAATTAGCAGCCGAAGTACAAAGCGTACTCTTGCGGATGAATCCGGATGGCAACCGATTTGGCTTCGCCGCGCTTGAATTCGATGTAGTTGGTAATGAAGTCCTGCGAGAACACGCCGCCTTGAGTTAGGAACTCGCTGTCGGCCGCAAGAGCGTCCAACGCCTCGTCCAGGGAAGCCGGTACGCTGCGGATTTCTTTCAGCTCTTCTTCCGGCAGTTCGTAGATGTTCTTGTCAAAAGGCCCGTAGCCCAGTTCACGCGGATCGATCTTCTTCTCGATTCCGTCGAGACCGGCAAGCAGCATAGCCGCGAAGGCCAGGTAAGGGTTAGCCGTGGAATCCGGCGTACGGAACTCGATGCGGCAGCCTTTTGGCGTAACAGCCGCAACCGGGATCCGGACGGCTGCCGAACGGTTGCCTTTCGAGAAGACCAGGTTAACCGGTGCTTCGTAGCCGGGAACGAGACGCTTGAAGGAGTTCGTGCTCGGGTTCGTCAAGGCGATCAGAGCCGGCGCGTGATGCAGGATTCCGCCGATGTAGTGCAGAGCGATTTCGCTCAGGTTGGCATATCCGCCCTTCTCATAGAACATAGGGCTGTCGCCGTTGAAGATGCTTTGGTGAACGTGCATTCCGCTTCCGTTGTCGCCGAAGAGCGGCTTAGGCATGAAGGTCGCTACCTTGCCCCATTGTCTTGCGGTGTTGTGCACGATGTATTTGTATTTCATCAGGTTGTCGGCCGTCTTGGTCAGCGTGTCGAAGCGGAAGTTGATTTCGCCTTGTCCGGCCGTTGCCACTTCATGGTGATGGCGCTCGATGCGAAGACCGGCTTCCTGCATGAGACGGCACATTTCACTGCGGATGTCCTGCTGGGTGTCGACAGGAGCAACCGGCACGTATCCGCCTTTAACCGGCACCTTGAAGCCCAGGTTGCCGCCTTCTTCCTTGCGTCCGGAGTTCCAGCCTGCTTCCTCGGAGTCCACTTCGAAATACGATTTGTTCATGCCGTTCTCATAACGCACATCGTCGAAGATGAAGAATTCGGATTCCGGTGCGAAGAAAGCAGCAGTACCCACGCCGGATTGCTGCAGGAATTCTTCCGCCTTCTGGGCGATGCTGCGCGGGTCGCGGTCATAGCGCTCGCCGTCCGGCGTATGGATATTACACATAACGATCAATGTCGGATGAGCGGTGAAAGGATCGACATATACCGTTTCGGTATCCGGCATCATAACCATGTCGGACTCTTCGATTCCGCGGAAGCCCGGGATGGAGGAACCGTCAAAAGCAACGCCGTTCTCAAACGTTTCTTCTTCCACTTCCGAAGCCGGAAGAGAAATGTGGTGGCCTTTACCGGAAAGATCCACGAAGCGGAAATCAACCCACTCGATGTTTTTCTCTTTGATAATGCTCATTACGTTCGCAGCTGACATGCAAAACCCTCCCAAATTCCGAACATTCATCGTGCTAAAGGCGATCATTGTTCAAGTTTTATGATAATCTTGCTGTAATTATAAAACGTTCGGTTTTTGTCGTCAATACTTATGTCAGCTATTTTTTAGATTTGTGTGAGGTATTCTCACACTATGGACGGAGGGCCGTCACAATTTGGACATAAATCGCTTTTCCACGAAAAAGAAACGGCCCGTTTCCCGAACTTTGTCGGATAACGGCACCGTTCTTTTGTCATTTCCTCGTGCAGCTCAGATTCTCCAGGACCCCGCCGTAACGGGCTCCTTCGGCGTTTCGAACCGCTTGCCGCACAGGGGAGCCAGACTTTCCAAATCCTGGAGCAGACGGGCGAACTGATCGGGAAGAGAGACTGCACCCCGTCTCCCGTCATGGAATTATCGGGATCGGTATGCATCTCGACGATCAGACCGTTCGCTCCGGCCGCCACCGAAGCTTTGCACATGGGCTCCACGAGCTCGCGCCGGCCGGTCCCGTGGCTCGGATCGGAAATGACCGGCAGGTGGCTGAGCTGCTGCAGGGCCGGAATGGCGGCAAGATCGAGCGTGTTGCGGGTGTAGCTTTCGAACGTTCGGATGCCGCGTTCGCAGAGCATAACGTTCGGGTTTCCCCAGCCAGAATATATTCGGCCGCGTTCAGAAATTCATCGTACGTGGAGCTGAAGCCTCTCTTCAGCAGAACCGGCGTCTGGATCGTGCCGAGCTTGCGCAGGAGATCGAAGTTCTGCATGTTGCGCGTTCCGACCTGCAGGATGTCCGCGTGCTCCGCACAGATGTCCACGTACTCCGGCGTCATGACCTCGGTAATGGTCAGCAGGCCGTGCTTGCGTCCCGCCTCCGCCATCATCTCGAGCCCTTCCACCCCGATACCCTGGAAGCTGTACGGTCCCGTGCGGGGCTTGAACGCTCCGCCTCTCAGCACCTGGCCGCCGGACATCTTCACCAGCCGGGCGATTTCATCGATCTGCTCGGGAGATTCCACCGCGCAGGGGCCGCCCATGATGACAAGCTGGTCTCCTCCGATCTCGACATCCTTGATCTTGATCACCGTGTCGGACGGATGGAAATCGCGGCTAGCGAGCTTGTAGGATTTCGAAATCTTGATAACCTGCTCCACCCCGGACATCTGCCGAAGATGCTCCGCCAGCACCGGATCGGCCTTCCCGATGATTCCGATGACCGTCCGGTCCTCTCCCGCGACACATGAGCCTTCACCTCGTGCCTCTCGATATAGGCCACGATCTCGGCAATCCGTTCTTGCCCGATTTTATTGGATGTGATGACGATCATGATCGGTTCCTCCTCCGAATGAATGGATATTTTCGCGCTTCAACGCTTATACGCTTTTAATCGTTAAAGCAACTATACAGGATGGACGGATTCTTCGTCAATAGCGATTTCCGCATGAGGCCGCCTTACCGGTCCACCGGGATGAGCAGCGTACCTTCTGTCTGGAATGAGCCCCCATAATATAAAAAGCGCCATCTCTGCCGGAGATGGCGCTGTGCTTGGCGAGCCTGGCCGGCCTTTTACCGGACAACCCGTCCTGAGCCCTTATAAAGGAAAGAAATAGATGAGGCCCTTTTTACTTTCGGGAAACCAGCTCCCAATCCGATTCGGTTAAGTTCCCCATATACCACAGGGAGACTCCCTTCAGTCCGTAGTACTTGGCCAGCCATATTTTTTGGCGATGCTCGCCGTGTCTTCATAGTAGATGTCGCTGATCCTTCCTCCGGTCTCGTCGTGCAGCCGGTTCAGGAAGAACGGAAGCGCAAAGCTGCTCACCGTAGCGGGATCGGCCTTCCGGCGCTCGACGGCGTCAATGGCCGGCTCCAAGAGCCGGGTAACTCCCTGTTCCGTGAGCCATTGGTTGGCCTGCTTGGAAATCCCGAGCACGAGCTTGCCCGCCGGGACGGCCTTCAGCGCCTCTTGCACGGTTTCGTTAACGAGAGGCAGCGGAGCCGAGGGAAGACCCGAGGCTTCGTGGTCGAAGTCATAAGCCATCAGAATAATCGTATCCGCCGAAGCGGCAATCCCTTTCAGATCATACCCTTTGTAGTAATAGCCGGGGGAACCGCCACGGAGAGCGACTTGCCGGGCAAGCCCGCCTTCAGCTCCTCCAGGAACCGGACGAACCCGGGTGCCTCTTCCCCGTTTCTCAAATCCTCAAAATCGATACATACTCCCGTATACCCGAAACGGGGATCGTCCAGCTGCGCCTTCAGCTCCTTAAGAAAGCTTTCCTTGGCGGCCGCATCCTTCAGGAAGGCGGAAAGCTTGGCCCGGTCGGCCGCATAGACCATGAGGTCCTTGGCGAGCCCGGCCTTGTCCGCCGCCTGTACCGCAAGCTCCGCTCCGTCCGGGAGTTTGTAGTCTCCCGTTCGCGTCTCCAGGCCGCCCTTTGCGGCCCCTTCGTATTTCAGGCTCGACCAGCCGAACACGACCTGATCCAAGGCCGTCATGCGGTTAGCCGCCTGAAAGGATTGGATGGCGTAGAAGCCCGTCATCTGAAGCGGATGCTGCCCCGCCCGCTTGTCCATCATGCGGTTGACAACCGCCGCGGCCTCGCTGCGCTTCAGAAGCGCCCGGGGACGAAATCCATCATCTCCCTCCATCACGCCCTGGTTAACCGTATAGTAAACGGTGGGGGCAAGCGACGGGGCGATGGCTGAATCGTCGGGGAACGGGTGCTTCGTTTTCCCGGCGTTCCATCCGCCCTGCAGCCAGGCAGAGGACACCTCCGTCCCGGCCTGATCGAGAAGGTAACGCCCCATAACCGACGCCACCTCTTCCCGGGTGATGGGCTGCCCCGGCTTGAGGTCTCCCTTACCGTCCACCAGGAAGTCGATCCAATCCCGCTTCAGCGCTACAGCCAGATAGGGGTGGACCAGCGGCCGGCCGCATCGGCGGGCAGGACGGCTTCCCCTCCTCTCCCTCGATCCCCGCTGTAGTCACGAGCATTTTGATAAAAGCTTCGCGCGTCAGCGTCTCCTCGGGGAGGAAGATGCCTTCTCCCGCTCCATCAATTACCCCCAACGCATTCAGGGTATAGACATAATCCGCATACCAGGCCTTCTCTCCTACATCCTGGAAAGGCTCCAGCTGAGCCTCGTAAGCCAGCGCGTCCCGGCTCCCGCTTAGAGCCAGCAGAAGACCTGCCGACACCGCGATTTTCTTCAGCATCCGTCGTGATTCTCCTTCCATTACCGGCCATTCGACCGCCGTTCTGTATTGGGTACATCCCTACTATGAACGTTAAGGAGGAGGAAAAGGTTGCACTTTCTCCTTCTCTCGCCAAGTACTGGCCCGGAAAACAAAAAAATCCCCTGCCGGTCAGGCAGGAGATCCCAAGACCATTTAGGAGAATCAGAGCTTGCCCTTCTCGACCGAGAGAAGCTGGGCTTTGCGCTTCAGCCTCTTCTCTTTGCGCCGGGCCGTATACAATCCCAGCAGGAGCTTGATCGGGAAGTAAACAAGCACCCCCAGCACCGCACCCACAATCATCCCGCCGACAATCAGATCCATGGCTCCCTTCAGGAGCTTCTCCAGCCAATGCGGCTGAAAATGGATATGATGAACGAAGCCTTTGGGAACCACAAGACTCCCTACCTTTTTGTTCAGAAACATCATGGGCACGTAGATGATCTTGCCGAACAGGAAGCCGATCAGGGCCCCCGGCAGACTGGCACGGAACAAATACACCAGCGGCAGGATGAGAACCGCCGCCAGCCCTCCGGTGGGAAGGGTGAACATCTCGACGAACAAGCCGATTCCGAACCCTTTCGCTACTTTGGCGGGACCGCCCTTGGCTCTTAGCAGCAGCAAATATTTAAGTTTAAGCCAGCGCCTGGCCTTCTCGATCCGGCCCGGCTGCAGCCTTTGCTTGGTGAAAGTCCCTTGTACCATTATCCTCTTCCTATCTTACCCTTTAGATTTCGCCGCCGGAATGAGTTTCTTCATGTTGATCGTCCGTTGGATAATCCAGGTCGAAGGGTCAACCGGATCGTACTGCTCCAAGAAAGTGATGACTTCCTTCGTAATCGGTGTCGGCGTGGAGGCACCGGAGGTGACGCCCACCTTCCGGGGATGCTTCAGCCAATCGAGGTTAAGCTCCGTAATGTCCGCAATCCGGTAAGCCTTCACCCCGGCGATTTCCTCAGACACTTGGGCGAGCCGGTTCGAGTTGTTGCTTCGCGGATCCCCGACCACGATCACGAGGTCCGTTTCCTTCGCCTGCTCGGCCACCGCCTCCTGCCGGACCTGGGTTGCCAGGCAGATTTCATTGTGAATCTCCGCCTGCGGAAACTTCTCGATGAGACGGTTGACGATATCCTTGATGTCCCACTGGCTCATAGTCGTCTGATTGGTGATCACGATGCGGGAATGGTCGATATTCAGACGGTCGATCTCTTCGACCTTCTCAATGAGGTGAACGCGGTCGGGGGCGATTCCGATGGCCCCTTCCGGCTCCGGATGCCCCTTCTTGCCGATATAGATAATCTCATAGCCTTCCGCGGTTTTCTCCCGGATCAGGTCATGAGTACGCGTTACGTCGGGGCAGGTAGCGTCGACCACCGTCAAGCCCTTGTCCCGAGCGCGTCGTCTGACTTCGGGGGATACCCCGTGGGCGGTGAAGATCACGGTGCCCTTCTCGATCTTCTCCAGAATCTCGAGACGGTTGGCTCCGTCCAGCGTAATGATTCCTTCCTTCTCGAAAAAGTCCGTCACATGCGCATTGTGCACAATCATTCCTAATATATAGACGGGACGGGGCAGGTTCAAATTCTCAGCGGTAGACCGCGCGAGCGCCATCGCATCCACAACCCCGTAGCAATAGCCCCTGGGCGATATTTTGACAACTTCCATCCTGCAACCATCCTTTGTGTCGTTGAAATAGGCCTTAATGCCCTTCTTATCTAGTATAGCCTATTCCAGAGTCGGTGGAAAGCAAAGCGGGAGCCACACGACAAAAGTCGACCCTTCCCCTTCGCGCGTGGTAACCTCGATGGAGCCCCGGTGCTCGTCGATGATCCATTTGGCGATGGACAGCCCGAGGCCGGTTCCGGAGGTTTGGCCCCTCGACACATCGGCGCGGTAAAACCGGTCGAAAATATGCGGAATTTCCCTGCTGTCCATGCCCATTCCCGTATCGCTGATGCGGATTCCGATCTGCTCGGAGGTCCGGATGGCATCAATAAGCACATAACCCTCTATGGTGTATTTGAACGCATTTTCGATAAAAATAAACAGCATTTGCTGCAAATGGTCCGGGCTTCCATTAACAAAAGCCCCTTCCAGGGGAGACAGATTGCCCGTGCGCCACTCCACCGTCTTCGGCAGCAGGCCCGCCTTGCGGATCACTTCCTCCACGAGCGGACGCAGCTCCACGACCTGCTTGCTCATCTCCACGCCCGCATCGGCGCGGGCCAGGGCAAGCAGATCATTGACGAGCCGGCTCATCCGGGCCGCTTCCCCCGCAATGTCCTGCATCGCCTCGAGCGACATTTCCTTCTTCTCCTCTTCGGTGAAGCCGGAATCGCCCCCGGTTCTCTTCCACATCTTCTCGAGCAGGTCGACGTTGCCCCGGATCGTGGTCAGCGGCGTTCTCAGCTCGTGGGACGCATCCGAGACGAAGCGCCGCTGGGTCCGGTTCGTTTCCTCCAGTTCCTCGTACGCTCCTTGAATGCGGGACAGCATCTCGTTCACCGTGTTGGTCAGCCTGCCGATTTCATCGGGCGGGCCCTCATAGCCGATACGGCGGTTAAGATCAACGCCCTTCTGGATTTGGGCGGCCGCCTCCGTCACCTGCTCGATCGGCCGGAGAGCCTTCCGGGACAGGTACCAGCCCAGCGTAGCGGCGATCAGAATAACAAGCAGGGAGAAAGCGATCAGGAAATAAGAAACCGCGCGAAGCAGGTTCCGGATATCATCGACGAGGACGCCGATTTGCAGGAAGACCGGCTGTCCGTATTTGTCCGTCAGCTGGGTCTTTTGGGTATAGAGATAGAAGGGAACGCCCTGGTAGACGAACTCCACGTACGGCTTGTTCTTGGCAATCCGGACGCGCATTTCGCGGGAAATTTGCTGGCTCGGGAAATTTTTAGAGTACAGCTCGCCGGCGGTGGTGATCTGAATGAAATAACCGACCGAACGGAAATCCGACAGCTGGGGAATCTGCACGATGGTCTCGCCGTTGATCGTAAACGTGCTGTCGGAAAGCTGGGAATTCACCTGCCGGACGAGATCCTCCATAACCGACCTTTGGTTGGCAAATAACTGGAAATACAAGAAGCCGTAAAGCACGATGCCGAACACAAGCAGAGTCACCCCCAGAACCCCTGAGTACCAAAGGGTCAGGCGTGTACGGATGGACATGCTAGCTATCCCCTCTCAGGACGTAGCCCGCTCCGCGGACCGTCTGAATGATCCGTTTGCCCCCGTGCTCCTCGGTCTTCTGCCGGAGCAGGGCGATATAGACCTCCAGAACGTTCGATTCTCCGCTGTAGTCGTAGCCCCAAATTTTCTCCATGATGAGATCCCGGGAGAGCACCCGCTTGGGATTCTGCATAAAGAGGTTGAGCAGCTCAAACTCCTTCGTCGTCAGCTCAACCCTTTTGCCGCCCCGGAACACTTCCCGCGTATCGTGGTCCATCACAATGTCCTCGTATTCGACCCGGCTGGTGGGCTGGGGAGCCTTCTCCACCCGGCGGCGCAGCAGCACCCGGACCCGGGCCAGCAGCTCCTCTAGCGCAAAGGGCTTAACAAGGTAATCATCCGCGCCGATGTCCAGTCCCTTCACCCGGTCCGCCACCTCGTCCTTTGCCGTCAGCATGAGCACCGGCACGTCGATGCCGCTTTCGCGGATCCTCCGGCATACTTCCCAGCCGTCCAGCTTCGGCATCATGACGTCGAGGACAATCAGGCGCGGCTCCTGCTCCAGAATGCGCCGAAGCCCTTCCAGTCCGTCGTTCGCCGTCGTCACCGAGTACCCTTCGAAGGTCAGGCTCCTCCTCAGCATGGAGGTGATTTTCTCATCGTCATCGATCACCAGGATCTCTTCTCTCATGGCCGTTCCCCCTTCATTCTTTGGTTATAGTGTATCAAATCCCGCTGGGATTAACGACTGTCGGACAAGCGGATCCGAGCCTAGGCGCCATCAAGCCCGGGGCACAAAAAGAAGCGGAACGGCGGTCTTTGCCCGTTACGCTTCTTCCTCCGCCGGTCATCCCGGCGGAGGAGCATCCGGCCCGCCCCCGGTACAGGGGCCCCGAAGCTCCTCCAGCCGGCAAGCCGGTTATCCGGCTTACTGCTGCTGTTGCTGCTGCTGAAGATTCTCATCGTTGTTCCGGTCTCCGACGGTAACCTCCACGTCGACTTTCTTGCCGTCCCGGATGAGGTTAAGGGTAATCTTGTCGCCGACCTTGGAAGCCTGGATCTTCTTGACCAGCTCCTCGCTGTTCTTCACCGGCGTACCGTTGATGCCCGTAATGACGTCATACTTCTTGATTCCCGCCTTGAAAGCCGGGCTTCCGAGAACCACGTCCGCCGCATACGCCCCATCCGTGCTGCTCAGGCCAAGCTGCTTCTGGGCGTTCTGGTCGATGTTGCCTAAGGAAACCCCTACGTAAGGAGCGGGCTCTTTAGGAATTTTGACGTTGTTCTTCAGCTTGTCGACCACTTCCTGAATCGTGTTGATCGGAATGGCAAAGCCGATGCCCTGAGCCTGCGCACTGACGGCCGTGTTGATGCCGACGACTTCCCCGTTCAGGTTGAGAAGCGGTCCGCCCGAGTTGCCGGGGTTAATCGAGGCATCCGTCTGCATCAGATGCTTATAGGTACGGGAGGTTTGGCCCTCCGAAATCGGAATTTCTCTTTCCTTCGCGCTCAATACACCCACCGTTACCGTATGGTCGAAGCCGTAAGGGTTCCCGATGGCCACTACCCAGTCGCCCACGTTAATCTGATCCGTATTGGCGGCCATAGGCAGAACCGGGAAATTGTCGCCTTCGATCTTGATGACGGCGAGGTCGAGATCGGCGCTGTTGCCAAGCAGCTTGGCGGTGTAAGGCTTGTCGTTCCCCTCGATGGTCACCTGGATTTCATCCGCTCCGTCCACCACGTGCTGGTTGGTCAGGATATAGCCCGATTTCTCAAAAATAAACCCGGACCCCATGCCGACCGGCTGGGCGGTATTCGGCTGGCTTTCCGAACCGCCGGAGCCGTCACCGAAAAACTGCCGGAAGAAAGGATCGTCGAGAAGCGACCGCCCCCGTCCCGAGGAAGCCTTCGGCTTCACGAAGGTTTCGATTTTCACGACCGCGGGACTCGAGTTCTGCACAATCTGCGCGATATTGTTCGGTCTCGCGATATCGAGAGCGGCTCCCTTCACGCTGCTGTTATTGGAGGCAGCCGCGGAGGAGCTTCCTCCGGTTCCGCCCATAACCCCTTGCGAGCCCGTGAAGAGGTTGCTCTTGTCGGAAGCGAACATCAACCCACCTACCAGCACGGCGCCAGCCATGAAAGCCGCGAAGGTACTGCGGAAGCGGGAGCGCGGCTTGGAGGGATTCGCCGACCAAGTGGCAAGCGGCTGCTGCACCTTGGCGTCCGTCTGCCCGTCCAGCGGTCTAACCGGCCGCGGCGGAGTCATCTCGACCCCGTCGGACGGGGTAATCGAAGTGTTCTCCTGGGATTTATAAGGGCCATACGAATAATAGTAGGACGGCTTTTCGCCGGTTTGTTCCTTGCCTGCCGTTTCGTCGCGCCGGTCTCCGTCCTGCTCGCTGCGGTCCTGCTCGCTGCGGTTGTCGGAAGAACGGAAGAAGTCGTCATAGTCTCGTTTATTATCGTCCATAGGAAAAGTCCTCCTTATGTTTAGCTGACAGATTCGGGTTCATGGAATTCTTCCATGGCATTGGGGTAACTCCCGTTATCTCTATTTAGCACCACGAACCTTAAATCAACCTTAATTTCAGCTAAAAGGAAGCTAAATTCATTTGCTTGTCCTCTTTCTCCTATTCAAGGGAAAGCCCTGCTCGACACGCTTCAGCAGGTTCTCCGCTTCATCCAGCCATTTCTGCTCGATTTCCGCATCTTTATCTACGGGATCCTGAAACTGGTTGACGAGAGCAGCGGAAACCATAGGGCGCGCCTCGTTGTCGAGCCCTTCCTCATAAAGATGCTTAAGGGCAAAAGGCTTGCCAAGCCGGATGACGGCGTCCGACTCCTTGGTGTCCCCGTCGAACGTGCCGTGGATAACCGTAAAAGGAATCCGGACCCAAATCTTCTGGGCTTCATCCAGATTGGCGTCAAAATACCCGTGATCGTATTCCCAGTTCCCCCGATGGTGAAGCCGTAGTCTTCCAGGTAGCTTTGAATATTGACATAAGCCGCTTGCTTGTTCTCGAGAGCTGAAGTCAAGGTAATCATGGTCCGTCACTCCTCATCTATAGTTAGAAACTAGTTTGGGTTAAATCCCCACAATACATACCTTACATTACCCTTAGTCAGGCGGCGGTAAACTTCCCTCCCGGCAGCTGATCTCCTATGGACTCCGTGTTACCAAGCTGTGAATGCATGACTCCCCGGGTCTGCCCACCTCCGCCGCTCATCCTGTGCCAGTGGGCTGCTTTGAATGCGATTGCATTCCAGAAGGATCTAGGCTTTGGAGCGGCCAAAAAGGTGTGACAATACCTGACATCAAAGATTGACATTGTTGACACGGGATACTTATAATCTTACTCATGGAGGAGATGAAGAGGTGGATATTAACCAGCTTTCTCAAGGATTGGACACCGTTTGGGTTGTGCTGACCGCGGCGATGATCCTGCTGATGGAAGGCGGCTTTGCGCTGCTGGAGGCCGGGTTCGTCCGGCAGAAGAATGCGGTAAGCATTATTATGAAAGTGTTCGTCGACATTGCCTTCGGCGCCCTTGTATTTTATTTGATCGGCTTCGGTCTTATGTACGGCAAGGATGCCGGCGGCTTAATCGGGACCTCCGGCTTTATGCTGGGCGGGGACCTTGGACATATTCAGCTTTCCATTACCCACGAAACGTATTGGCTCTTTCAGTGCGCCTTCGTCATCGCCGTCATTTCGATTGTATCCGGAGCGGTTGCCGAGCGGATCAATTTCCGGGCCTATATCTTGTACACGATTGCCATGACCGGTCTCATTTACCCCATTGCCGGGCATTGGATTTGGAGCACCGGGGGATGGCTCGGCAAGCTTGGCATGATTGATTTTGCGGGCTCTGCCGCGATCCACGGGCTGGGAGGCTTCGCGGCGCTCGCTGCCGCCCTGTTCATCGGGCCCCGCATCGGCAAATTCTCTGCGGACGGAAGACCCAATATCGTTCCCCCATCTAATTTGCCGCTCGCGTCTGTAGGCGCTTTCGTGCTCTGGTTCGGTTGGTTTGGCTTCAACTCGGGGAGCACCCTAAGCGCTACGAACGGATCGATCGGGCACATAGCCGTCACCACCATGCTGTCCGCGGCGGCGGGAGGCGCGGCCTGCATCCTGTTTACCATGTTCCGCTACCACAAGGCCGACCCCCTATGGTCATCAACGGTTCGCTGGCGGGGCTCGTGGGTATTACGGCTGGATGCGCCTTCGTCTCGGACGTGGCCGCTATTCTGATTGGCGCGGTTTGCGGTATCATGATGGTTCTCGTCACCGAGCTTCTGGAAGCCCGCGGAGTGGATGATCCGGTCGGAGCGTTCGCCGTTCACGGGGTTAGCGGCAGCCTGGGAACATTAGCCGTCGGGCTGTTCGCGACGAAGGAGCTGGCCTCGGAGACGGGACAGGGCTATTACGGCTTGTTCTACGGAGGGGCTGGCAGCTTCTTGGGGTTCAAGCGCTTGGCCTGGCGGTGGTCTGCGTATGGGGCTTTGCCGTCACCTGGCTGTTCCTTAAGGGAATCAACCGGATCGTCAAGGTGAGAGTGAGCCGGGATGAGGAGTTGGTCGGCCTCGACGTCGGCATTCACGGGGTGCCGGCCTACAGCCAGGAGCATGATTTTATTGAAGTGCATGAGTTCCGCAAGGATGTAAAAGGCTAACAGCGGCCGGAAAATCCCCGAAGCCTGCCTTCAAGAATAACGAAGAAGGCCCCGATTCCTTGATCGGGGCCTTCTTCGCGGCAGGAGCCCGGCCTGTTCCGGTGCGGCTCCTTCCTTATTGTTCTATCCTTTGGATGCTAAGGGAGCTCCTTCTCGATGTCCTCCGGCAGCTCGACCCAATCCTCCGTACGGGAACGGAGCAGCACAGCCCGCGCTTCCTCCATTTCTCTGCGGAGCCTCTTGACCTGCTCCATCGGCTTCTTCACATAATGAATGTATTCGACCGCCAAATGATGATCTGGCTTCTTGCCGGACAGTAGCCGCTTGATAGGCGACATGGTCTGGTAAGCACGCTCTTCCATCATCCGCTTCTTCTCGTAGCGTTCCACAATTTGCAAAATTTCGGTTATCTGCTCTTCTTTGCGGGCCAGGTAGGCTTCCAAGAAGGGATACACGTCGGCGGCCTTTCTCTTTCCCATTGGCATCGAACCCCCGGCAAGAAATGCATACTCCATGACACATCACCTGTCTTGTAATGTTATCTATATTCACACTACAAAAGTGTACTACACTTTCCCCCTCTTGAAAACCCCAAAGGCCCGTCTGATATCAAAAAACCTCCGCCGGAGATAGACTCCAACGGAGGTTCTTCTTACAGCGGAGAGGCTTTGCCTTCCGGTTTCACGACTTTTTTGACGGCATTCAGCCGGTCCATCATCGCTTCGGTCACTTTGCCGTCTCCCCGCTTCAGCACGGAAACCTTGACCTTCTTCTTGCCCCACAGGTCGTATACCTGCTGCTTGGTATCGAAGTAGAGATCGATCTTGTAGCCTTTGATCAGATTGCCCGTATCCGCCACAACGCCGTAGCCGTAACCGGGAATGTACAGAACGGTCCCCAGCGGGAAGACTCTCGGATCGGCTGCAATCGTCGAGAACAGATCCTTCCGGACTTTAACGCCCGAGAACGTGATGCCGTACTCCGGGTGACCCGGGGATTTGCCTGTCGACTCCTTGCCCGCATAATAGCCGGTCGCGACCACCTCGACCGAATCGAGCTGTTTCAAGTCAAGCAGCGCGTAGATGTCCGGGTCCAGCTGCCCTTCTCCGGCCGGGGGACGGTCCTGGGGAACGGCCCATACCGGGCGGTCCTGGGAGTCCTTCCCGTACCAGCCGGCCAGAACGGCCGCGCCTATGGCCGCAGCCAGAAGCAGATGCCTTCCCGGTCGGGACGGACGTGTTGCTTTTTTCATTGTCGGATATAACCTCCCCTTGCAGGTAGAGCCGCCGATGCCTTAGGGGTCACCGGCCGGCGCTTCTACAGGGTAAGGTTTCCAAATCCGGCCCATTTCATGCAAACGGCGGAAGCTGCTCCGTTTAATGGCTTTTGCTGCGAATATCCTCGCTGATCAAGGCGATCGTGTCCTCCACGCTCTTCACCCCGATGTCACCCTCGCCGCGTTTGCGGACCGAGAAGGCTTCCGCCTTCACTTCATTCTCGCCCACGACCAGCATATAAGGGATCTTCTCGAGCTGGGCCTCGCGGATCTTATAGCCGAGCTTCTCGTTGCGCTGATCCGCTTCGGCGCGGATTCCCGCCTCCTGAAGCTTCTCCGTCACCTTCGAGACATACTCCTCGAACGCCGTTGAAACCGGGATGACGCGGGCCTGAACGGGCGCTAGCCAAGTCGGCAGAGCCCCGGCGAAGTTCTCCAGCAGGTAAGCCGTCATGCGCTCCATCGTGGAGATGATGCCGCGGTGAATGACAACCGGGCGGTGCTTCTGTCCGTCTTCTCCGACATACTCGAGCTCGAAGCGCTCCGGCAGAAGGAAATCGAGCTGAGCCGTGGACAGCGTCTCTTCTTTCTTCAGGGCCGTCTTGATCTGAACGTCGAGCTTCGGTCCATAGAATGCGGCTTCTCCTTCGGCTTCGTAGTAAGGCAGGCCGAGCTCCTCCACAACCTCACGCAGCATGCGCTGGGACATTTCCCACATCTCGTCGTTCGGGAAGTATTTCTCCGTATCCTTAGGATCCCGGTAGGACAAGCGGAACCGGTAGTCCTTGATGCCGAAGTCCTCGTACACCTTGCGGATCAGGGCAATAACGCGGCTGAACTCCTCCTTGATCTGATCCGGGCGGCAGAAGATATGAGCGTCGTTCAGCGTCATCGCCCGTACCCGGTGAAGCCCCGTCAGGGCGCCCGACATTTCGTAGCGGTGCATCTGGCCGAGCTCGGCGATCCGCAGAGGCAGGTCACGGTAGCTGCGCATGTCGCTCTTATACACCATCATGTGGTGCGGGCAGTTCATCGGGCGAAGCACGAGCTCCTCATTGTCCATCACCATCTTGGGGAACATGTCCTCGTGGTAGTGGTCCCAGTGGCCGGAAATTTTGTACAGATCGACGTTCGCAAGAACCGGCGTATAAACGTGGCTGTAGCCGAGCTTCTCTTCAAGTCGACGATGTACCGTTCCATCGTGCGGCGGAGCTTCGCTCCGGCCGGCAGCCAGATCGGCAGGCCTTGGCCCACTTCCCGGGAGAATGCGAAGATTTTGAGCTCACGCCCCAGCTTGCGGTGGTCCCGCTTCTTCGCCTCTTCGAGCAGGTGCAGGTGCTCGTCCAGCTGGGCTTTTTAGGGAAAGCCGTTCCGTAAATGCGCTGCAGCATTTTGTTCTTCGAGTCTCCCCGCCAGTAGGCACCGGCGACACTAAGCAGCTTAAACGCCTTGATGCGGCCCGTCGACGGAAGATGCGGCCCCCGGCACAGGTCGAAGAATTCGCCCTGGTCGTAGATCGTGATGACGGCCTCCTCCGGCAGGTCCCGGATGAGCTCCAGCTTCAGCGGGTCTTCCATATGCGTGAAGATACGGATGGCTTCCTCCCGGCTTACCACGCGGCGCGTGATAGGGAGATTCTCCTGCGTGATCTTCTCCATTTCCTTCTCGATCTTGGCCAGATCCTCGGAAGACACCGGCGTTTCCAGATCGATGTCGTAGTAGAAGCCGTCCTCGATGACCGGTCCGATCCCGAGCTTGACGGCCTTCTCTCCGTAGAGGCGCTTGATGGCCTGCGCCATCAGGTGAGCCGTGCTGTGGCGGTAGACCTCGAGGCCTTCGTCGCTGTCGAGGGTCACAATCGCCACCTGGGCGTCTTCATAAAGCTCCGTGCTGAGATCCACTACTTTGCCGTTAACTTTACCGGCCACCGCGTTCTTCTTCAGTCCCGGGAGATGGACTCCGCCACCCGGTCGATGGACGTCCCTTGGGCGTACTCTCTTACCGCTCCATCCGGTAGCGTTACTTTGATCACCATATTCCTTACCTCCGTTAAGTTTTATTGAACGCAAAAAAACGCATCTCTCCTCAAAGGGACGAGTGCGTTCGGCTCGTGGTTCCACCCTTGTTCGATCCGCAGGGCACACCATGCGAATCCTCAGGCATTCGGTATCGGGAATGAACCGGCGGTTCTTACTTTCCCGCGAAGGGCGGGGTTCAGACCGCGGCTGCAAAGGGGTAAATCCGCTGCTATCCGCAAGGAGCTTGCACCGGGTGCTCCTCTCTCTGGGCCGTTTCACAGGGGATCCATGTCTTTGGTCATCGCCATAGTCAGGTTATTAAGGATTTTGTTCTATTATAATGATCCGGCGGGTTCCGGTCAAGGGGATAGCTTTCCGGATTTTACCGGCCGGTTGTCCAGGCAGGACTTTCCCGCTGCACATTGGTCGCATACCTTGGCTTTCTCGTCAAAAATTTGCAGGATCGTCTGGATCACCTGGAAATCCGGGTTAAGGGTATGGATCAGAATGCTGCGGGGCGCTACCGTGATTAGGGTACTGACGATCAAGTCTTCAAAATTGAACTCCCGGTCCGGCGTCTCGATCGTAATGCCCGAATCCTCGAGATCGGCCTGGATCGGCTCCATCTCTTCGTTGTAGAGGGTAAACTCATTGCCTTCCGTATGCACCAAGTGAACGGACATGATTTTGGCCTGCTGGATGAACACAAAATACTTCAACAGCGAAATGAATTCCTGGTACTGCTTATCCATCATATACTCATCGACCGCATACTCCAGCATTTCCTGAAGCTCTTCCCGGTACTCCGCCAGCCGGAACTGCAGAAGGCCGTCCAGGTTGAAGTCCGGATTCTTTTTCATATGCTTCTCCAGCTCGGCTGCAAGAGCTTTTTCCCGACGGGTCACCGCTTCGGCCTTGCCCTTCGCCGGCTCCGGCTGAAAATCCGGGATTTCCCGGCAGTAGGCCACGATCCGCTCATGCTCGTCCGCTTCCTTATACTTGTACAGACGGGTGAGCATCATCCGCAGCAGCCCGTCCTCCTTCTCTTGGACTATGTATTTGGCCAGGCTGGAGCTAACCGCTTTTATAATTTTTCTTTTGTCGCCCTGGGGCCAGGTCAAGCCTTCCGGCTGGAAACAAACCAGCTCCCGGTACCGGGAATAGGGCCGCCGGATAACCGAGAACCCGGAAGCTTCGGCTTTGGCCTGCTCCTCCAGTCTCTCATAAAGCCTATCGGCTGCGTCGTAGGACCCGGCCATCTGGACGATTGTTATGGATTTCATGCCCCTCACTCCTCTCCCTTGTTATAAAGCCCCATTCCTTTATTCTTATAAAGTATATGGCCGGGGTTAGGAGGATATACGACGTAAAAAAACCATATCGAAGCAAATCCAGGAGGAGCGACCGCGGTTAGCGGTTGTTTTTTATGCCGAGCGGATGTCGAGACCTTCCCGAGAGTGACGGGCATCCGCTGCGGTAAAAAACCATATCGAAGCAAATCCAGGAGGACGACCGCACAAAAAACCGGACCCCGAGGTTCGGGATCCGGCGGATGGCCTGGTTCTGCTAGTTCTGCATGACGAAATCCTTGTCGACGGCTTCCGACTCGTCGTCGAAAACCCGCAGAATTTCGTAGCGCGTGTTGCGCTGGGCCGGGATTTTGCCGGCTTCGCGGATCATCTGTAGCGTCGTGCCGATGTTGACCTTATGCGTGGTGCCGGCGGCCGAGACGACGTTCTCCTCGATCATCGTGCTGCCGAAATCGTTGCAGCCGTACTGCAGCGAGAGCTTGCCGATCTCCGGCCCCATCGTGACCCACGAGGACTGGAAGTTCGGCACGTTGTCGAGCATGATCCGGCTGACAGCCAGCATCTTGAGGTATTCCTCAGGCCCCGTCTTCTCCACGCGCATGTTCGTGTTGTCCGGCTGCAGCGGCCACAGGGCATTCGCCAGGAAGCCTTTCGACGGATAGCCCGCCGCGAGGCACTTGTCCTGGGACTCGCGCACCCGGATCATATGCAGCGCCCGCTCCTCCATTGATTCGCCGAAGCCGTACACCATGGTCGCCGTCGTGTTCATGCCGGCTCGGTGGGCCGTCTCCATGACGTCCATCCATTGGCGCCACGAGCCCTTCAGCTTGCTCACCTTGGAGCGGGTGCGGTCGTCGAGAATCTCGGCCCCGCCGCCCGGCAGGGAATCGAGCCCCGCTTCGTGCAGCTGGCGCACCACTTCCTCAAGCGTTAGGCCCGACACGTCCACCATCTTCATGATCTCCGCCGGAGAGAAGGAATGCATGATAATATCGAAGCGTTTCTTGATTTCGCGAAGCAAGTTCGTGTAGTAGGAGAACGGCAGGTCCGGATTCGTCCCCCTGCATGAGAATCTCCGTGCCGCCTACGTCCAGCGTCTCCTGGATTTTGCGGAAGATGGCCTCGTCCTCCAGAACGTAGCCCTCTTTGGAGCCGGGTGCCCGGTAAAAGGCGCAGAACCGACAGTATACGTCGCACACGTTCGTATAGTTGATGTTTCGTCCGATGACGAAGGTCGTAACCGGCTCCGGGTGCCACTTCTGCATAATCCGGTTGGCGGTATCGCCCATTTTCTCAATCTCATCCGATTCCAGCAGGCGGATCCCTTCCTCCAGGTCCACCCGCCGGCCGGCCAGCGCTTTGTCCAAAATACCGTCGATCGTACTCAAAGCGTTCCCTCCTGTCTTTAATCCTTTACGTTTACAAGTCCGCAGCTTTCTCTCATCGTATCATAGAATGAAGCCGGCCGTCATGACATCTTTGCGAACGGAAAAAGGCACAAGGAAGCCCTTGTGCCCCGCCTCTCCGTCCAGCCGGCTCCTAACGGAGCGCCTGGTCCAGGTCGGCGATGATGTCTTCGATATCCTCCAGGCCGACGGAATAGCGAAGCAGTCCGTCTCCTATGCCTCTCTCGTGCCGGACTTCCTTCGGCATGGCGGCGTGGGACATTTTGGCCGGGTAAGACAGAATGCTCTCCACCGCTCCCAAGCTTACCGCCACCAGCGGGATGGTTACCTTGCCGAGCAGCTGTTTCGCCCTTTCCTCGGAGCCCACGTCGAAGGACACGACCGCCCCATAACCCTGGGATTGCTTCTCATGAATCTCGCGGCGGGGATGTCCCTCGAGTCCCGGATAATAAACCTTCTCCACAGCGGGATGCGACGACAGCCAATCGGCCAGCCGGCGGGCGCCCTTCTCCGAAAATTCCATCCGGGCCTGCAGCGTCTTCATCCCGCGGATGAGCAGCCAGGAATCCTGCATGCCGAGCACATTCCCCAGGCCGTTCTGGATCTGCTTCATCCGGAGGCCTAGGCTTTCATCGGCCGTTACGGCGAGTCCGGCCAGCACGTCGCTGTGCCCCCCGAGGAATTTCGTGGCGCTGTGCAGCACGATGTCCACTCCAAGCTCCAGCGGACGCTGGTGATAAGGAGTCATGAACGTATTGTCGAGCATCGTGAGAAGCTGATGGGCTTTCGCCCATTCCGTGATCTCGGCGATATCCGTTATTTTCAAAGTCGGATTGGATGGCGTTTCCATGAACACTGCCTTGGTGTTAGGCTTAAGCGCCGCCTTCACCGCTTCGAAGTCCGTCATGTCCACGAACGTGGTCTCCACGTTCATCCGGTTCATGATCGTCGTGAGCAGCCGGTAGGTGCCCCCATAGACGTCCTCCGTGCAGATGACATGATCGCCCGCCGACAGGAGCATGAATGCCGACGAAATGGCCGCCATGCCCGAGGCAAAAGCAAACCCTCTCGCCCCGCCCTCCAGCTCGGCGATGTAGTCCTCCAGCGCCTGGCGGGTCGGATTGCCCGACCGGGTATAGTCATATTCCGGAGGGTTGTCGAGCGAGAAGTGATGGAACGTCGAAGCCTGATAGATCGGCACGCTGGCCGCCCCCGTGGTCTTGTCGATCTCTCCTCCGAAGTGAAGGAGACGGGTGCCGAATTTCCTATGGTTACCGGAACCTGCCCCGTTCCCGCTTCCCTTTTCGTTTCCGGCCATTACGCTTCCCCCGTCGATCTCTTGACGGGCCGCCTCGAAGGCCTGCTCCAGATCGGCAATAAGGTCATCCGCATGCTCGATCCCGACGGAGAAGCGGAGAAGCCGGTCATCCACGCCCACTTCCCGGCGGATTTCCTCCGGAATATCCGCATGCGTCTGCACCGCCGGATACGTCATCAGCGACTCCACGCCGCCCAGGCTCTCGGCAAATGCGATCAGCTGGATGTGGCGCAGAATCGGCTCTATGTACTCGGCCTTCTTCATTTTGAAGGAAAAAATGCCGGTATTCCCGGAGGACTGCTTGCGCTGGATGCTATACGCCGGATGACTCTCAAGCCCCGGATAGAACACTTCGGCCACAAGCGGGTGCGACTCCAGATGGGACGCGATGCGAAGCGCGTTCTCCTGGTGGCGCTCCATACGGAGAGCGAGGGTCTTCATGCCTCTCATGAGGAGCCATGAATCCTGCGGACCTAGCACCGCACCGATGGAGTTGTGCAGGAAGCCGATCTGCTCGGACAGCTCCTTGCCCTTCGTAACAATAAGCCCCGCGAGGACGTCATTGTGTCCTCCCAAATATTTGGTGGCGCTGTGAATGACGATATCCGCCCCAAGCTCCAGCGGACGCTGGAAGAACGGCGTGAGGAGGGTATTGTCCACGATCGTGAGCAGGTTATGCTTCTTCGCCCACTCCGCGGTCTGCGCAATATCCGTGATCATCATTAAGGGATTCGTCGGTGTCTCAATCAGCACCGCCTTGGTGTTCGGCTGGCGCTTGGCCTCCAGCCCTTCCAGATCGTTCGTGTCCACATAAGAGGCCGTAACCCCGAACCGGCTCATGATTTTCTCCAGCAGGCGGTAGGTTCCCCCATACAGATCGAGGGAAACGATAAGATGGTCTCCTTGCGAGAACAGAGCGAAAATGACCTGAAGGGCGGCCATTCCCGTGCTGCAGGCAAACCCCGCGTCCCCCGATTCAAGCCCGGCAGCGGCCTCTTCGAGAACCGCACGGGTCGGGCTTTTGGTCCGGGCATAGTCGAAGCCGGTGCTTTGGCCGAGCTTCGGGTGACGGAAGGCGGTGGCTTGGTAGACCGGGAAGCTTACAGCTCCCGTGACCGGCTCCGAGACGGAGCCGATCTGGGCTAAACGGCTTTCGATTTTCATAGGGATGGGATCCTCCTGAACGTGGGTTAATTTAGATGCTCCAGTCAAACGGCGTAGCTTGGTAGACGTAGTAGTTCAGCCAGTTGGAGAACAGCAGATTCCCATGTCCCCTCCATAGGGTCATCGGCGGCTTGGACGGATCGTCGTTCGGGTAATAGTTTTTGGGAATCGCGATGTCCATGCCTTTGTTGATGTCGCGGTCGTACTCCCATTTAAGCGTGTTCGGATCGTATTCGGCATGCCCTGTGGCGAAGATCTGCCGGCCGTCCTTCGAGGCGACCAGGTAGACGCCGGACTCCTCGGACTCGGAGAGAATCTCCAGGTCCCCGCACTTCTCGAGGTCCTCGCGGACAATGTCCGTATGGCGGGACTGCGGAACGTAGAACACGTCGTCGAAGCCTCTCAGCAGCTTGACGTTATTTTTGGACACCGAATGAGGGAATACCCCGAAAACCTTATGATCAAGCAGCTGCTTGCGCACTCCAAAATGGTGATAAAGTCCGGCCTGGGCCGCCCAACAGATATGCAGCGTCGAGGTTACGTTGCTGCGAGACCAGCTCATGATGTCCTTCAGCTCTTCCCAGTAGGTTACATCCTCGAATTCGTAGGTCTCTACTGGCGCTCCGGTAATGATCATCCCGTCGAAATGCTGGTCGCGGATGTCGTCGAACGTTTTGTAGAAGGCGGCCAGATGCTCCGGAGAGGTGTTCTTGGACGTGTGGGTTTTCGGGTGCAGCAGCACGAATTCCACCTGGAGGGGCGTATTTCCGATCAGACGCAAAATTTGCGTTTCCGTCGTCTCCTTCGTCGGCATGAGGTTCATGATGGCTATTTTGAGCGGGCGGATGTCCTGATGGAACGCCACGGTTTCGTCCATTACGAAGATGTTCTCGTTGTTGAGAATTTCTTTGGCCGGCAGGGAATCCGGTATTTTGATCGGCATCGAAGTCACTCTCCATTCTCCTCGCGGGCTCAGGCCGGAGGGAGTCGTTTAAGTTGGGCCAGGGCTTGCCTGGCGGGGGAAATATAGAAAAGACCTTTCCCGGACGAGAAAGGTCATAGCAAACAAAGCGATGTCCTCTCTCATCTCTCAGGAAATCATCCTGCAAGAATTAGCACCGTGCGCCCCTTGCGAACAAGGTTTGCCGGTTGCCGGGTGTCATCGGGCCAGTCCCTCCACCTACTCTTGATAAGAAAAGTCGTAGTATTCAATTGGCGGGACCAGCTGCAGTCTGGATCCCGGATAATATCTTTACTGTATAAGAAAAATATAGACACGTCAAGAGTAACGTTCGGAGAGGTTTCGCCATATGGTATAGGGCCGTCCTACTTTTTGGGGGACCGTTCGGGCCGGTTTTCCTCCCCTTGGAGAACCTGTAAAGGCCCGCCGCGGCCCATCTTGCAGGGAACAGGGAGGCACGTTATACTTAGACAGTATTGACAACTTGGCCAAAAAGGGGTGCTAACACATGGAAGGGGACCGACCGAGGAGTACCTGCTCCGCAAGCCATCACCGAGAAACCGAATACAGCCGGTACCCGCACATGCTGTAGAATCCCGTGCGCGCCGGCTGTTTCTTCCCTTTGATGACTGAAGAAAGGGTCTTTCTTCGCGATTCCAACGGTAAACGCCCACTCGCTTAGGAGTTGAGGGCGCTTTTATCCTTGTGCACAAAAGGAGAGTGAAACAGATGAAGGCACGTTTGGTACAGAACGGAATTTTTACGGTTATCGACGATGTGACCGTGGCGGTTACCCCGCCGGAGAACGGGTTTTACTGGATCGATGCCGAGGTGGAGGACCTCGAGGTGCTCCAGCCGTTGTTCCATCTTCACGACCTGGCGGTCGAGGACTGCCTGACCGAAGAGGAGCAGCGGCCGAAGATCGAGCTCTACGACTCGCACTATTTTATTGTTATCAACAGCATCCGCTTCGACGACGAGGAAATCTTTCTCCGCTCGCTTAACATGTTCCTCGGGAAGCATTTCATCATTACGGTAACGAAGCAGAAGATAAATGAAATCCGCAAGCTGAAGCCCGTTCTGTGGGAAGAGGAAGTCAACTCGCCCGACCGCTTCATGTACCACTTGGTGGACTTGGTGGTCGACAATTATTTTATTGTCGGCGACCGGATCGAAGCGCGGATCGAGAAGCTTGAGGAAGACATCCTCATGAACACGAAGAAGTCCCACTTGAATGAGATCATCGGGCTGCGGAGTGAAATTCTGTGGCTGAAAAAGTCGCTCGGCCCCCAAAGAGAGCTGATCGCGACCTTGAACCGCAAGGAGCTCCGGCTTATCCATGATCAGCTCCAGAAGTACTTCGGGGACATTTACGAGAATGCGGTCAAAATCTCCGAAACGTTCGATACGTTCCGCGACCTGATGGCGAACCTTCGAGAGGCTTACCAGTCCTCCCTGTCCAACCGCGCGAACGAAATCATGCGGATCTTTACCGCGCTGACCACCATCTTCATGCCCTTGACGTTCATCACCGGGATCTACGGGATGAACTTCGATGACCTGCCCGGCAAGCATCTACCCGGAGGCGACTATCTCGTGCTGGGCGGGATGCTCTTCCTCGGAGCGGCCATGTACTTCTTCTTCAAGAAGAAGGAGTGGCTGTGACCATGGCGAAGACGCGGTCCTTGCCGCGGTGTATATAGTGCCTTATCCGGCAACTCTGTTGGTGAGAAACCCACTTTATGCGCACGAATTTCACTAGGAAAGCAGAACTTCCTTTGCGGATAAGGCAGTAGAAGCAGCCCGCCTCACCGAGAGGCCGGCTGCTTTTTGCGTCCGGGATTAGGCACGGAATGAGCTCCGGTAGGCCGTCGCGCTGATGCCGTGAACGCGCTTGAACGCCCGGCCGAACGTGTTGGCGGAATGGTAGCCGATCGCCTGCACGATATCGCTGACCGGCATATCCCCTTCGCACAGCAGCTCTTTGGCCTTCTGCATGCGGAGGGATTCAAGATAATCGGAGAAGGTCACCCCGGTCTGCTCCTTGAAAAACCGGGACAGGTAAGCTTCCGACAGCTCAAACCGGTCCGAGATGCCCGCGAGGGACAAGTCAGGCTGGACATAAGCCTGCTGAATGTGCTCGAGGATGAGCTGAATCAGCTCGTTGTTGCCGCTCTTCTTCCGCTTGTTAACCGCCGCGGCCATGCGTCCCAGCGTGTCCTCCAGGTGAGAGTAGCTTCCTTTGAGGTCTTGCTGAACCGAGGCTTCGATCCGGTCGAACTGAATGAATTCGAAGCCGTCCGCCTCCTCCACGGCGGCGATCTGGTCCCGGATTTTGACCGTCGTGCTCCAGAGCTCATAGACGAACAGCCGCAGCATAGGCTGGGCCAGCTTGCGGCCGCGAAAATTCTCCTCGTACAGCTCCCTCAGCAGCTCCTTCAACGGCTCCTCTCCTCCCGCCTTCACGAGGTTCATGAGGCGCAGCTCCGTTTCGGCCGGATAAGAGAAGCTGTCGTTGGACTTCGGCACCTGCTCGAACCAGATAACCGGAGAGCTCGGATTCCAGGCATAGTAAGTCAGGGCCTGCATCGCTTCCTCCCGTGACCGGGCAGCCTCCATCAGCGATTCGGCGAACTGACCGATCCCGACCACCGGATGGATGGAGAAGGTTTTGTTCAGTTCCACCAGCAGACGGACGACAAAGAAGCTTAACCGGTCCTTGCAGGCGGACAGCTCCCGCCCCGGCAGGGCAAACAGAACCGCCATATGCCGTTCATCGAGCTGGTGGACATGGCCCGTGCCGTTAAGCATCCCCCGCATCGTTTCCGTCGTAATCAGGCTTTCCATGCCGAGCTTCTCATACCGGTCCCGGCCGGAATCCTTGTCCGGCTCCTGAAACTGGAGAACGGCAACGGCATAGGTATCTCCGGATAACCGGATGCCGATAGGCTCCATAACGCTTTCGATCTCCTCCGGGCTAAGGAATTCCCCTTAAGCAGCCGGCTGAAGAACGAGGCCTGGAGAAAAGGGATCTGCTGCTGGAGCTTGACCTGCAGCTCCTCATTGCGGTCAAACAGACGCGCGAAGGAGGTATGAATCAGGCTGAACGCATCGGACGCCTCCGGCCGAGACGTTCCGAAGCGCTCGGTGATCGTCGCCACCAGCCTCCGGATCGGCCTGGCGTTGCGGTAGGCCAGGAACAGGGAGATCAGGCAGCCGATCAGCAAGGTGATGCCCGCCACGAGGTACTGCATCCGTTTGATGTAATAGACCTTCTCGAGAACAGTGCGCTCCGGCTGGATCACCACGTAGGACCAGCCGTTCCGGGAGGACGTCGTATACGTAACCATCATCGGCTGGCCGTCGATGAACCGTTCCATCACGCCTTCCGGCGACGGAAGGGTCAAGGTGGAGTCGGGGCGCGTCCCGCTGTTGGATACGTAGCTGATGATCTCCCCGAAAGGATTGGAGATATACGCATAGCCGCCGTTGGAGAGATCAAAGGCGGACAGAATTTTTGAAATTCGGCATGGTCGATGAGGATGGCCAGGGAAGCGAGACTGTTCTTGGGATAGCCCAAGGAATGCATCAAGGTGACGACGGAGGTCTGCCTTCCGTTGTACAGCGCTTCGGCTGCCGGAAGGAATTGCTGCTGCCGGAAAGTCCGCAGGTAGCCCGCTTCCCATTGCTCGAACGTCTGCCCCGAATAGGTAAGCGTATGAGCGTAGAAGTCCTTTACCGTGGCCGTCAGCTGGTTGTTCATGACGATGCCGCTTTTGTGGAAGAAGACGTAGTACCCCAGGATGAAATTGTTGGTGATGCCGAAGCTGTAGAGCTGGTTGCGCAGCTCGATGGTCTTCAGCGTGTCCTCCCCTTGAAGAGGATGGTCGAGATGCTGAAAGCGGGCCACCTCGGGGTTTTCTTCGAGCTGCCGGACGATGGAGAGCACTTCCGTAAGACGCATATCCAGCGTGGCTTTGCTCTGCTCCAGCAGCCTCATGTTCGATTTGCGCGAATCGGTCTCCAGCATGGTGACCGTCCGGTGGTAGATAAAGGAGCCGACAAGCAGGGAGAAAAGAAGAATGAGGAAATAAGGAAAAAGAAGGAGAGAAGCAGACGGACTCTTTCGGAAGGATTCCCCTTGCGTACCATTAAACGTGCCATTCCAACCTCCGTTAAGCGCTTGCAGGTACCTTAATAGTAATGGCCCATTTTTTGGGTGTCAATTGGTACCGACAAAAAAACCCGATCATTACGATCGGGTTACTATAACTTAACCTTCTTACCAGGGAGCTATCCGCTCCGGGAGAGGGTCTACCGTTTCGGCCATGCGGTCGCACAGCAGATCCAGCAGCTCCGTTTTGGTCTCACGGTAAGCCGGGTCCTTCCAGCGGTTGACCGTTTCCTGCGGATCGCGGATCAGGTCATACAGCTCTCCTTCCCCGCGCCGGTGGTACTTCACGAGCTTATGGGTTTCGGTTCGGACCATCGTCGCGAACGCCCCGATGCCGCCCTGCTTGAAATTGGCGTTATAGTATTCGCAATAAACGCTCTTGCGGTGCTCTTCCCCGTCCTGCCGGTCGGTCAATAGAGGCCATAAGGACCGCCCCTGCATCCCCGGGTATACCGGCAGGCCGGCCGCTTCCATCAAGGTAGGGGCCAGATCGACGAGCTCCGCCAAAGCGGGGACGCGGACGTTCTCCCGGACTAGACCGGGCATGGACACGATAAGAGGAACCTTCACCGACGGCTCATAGAAGTGCGGCCCTTTCAGGTACATTCCGTGATCCCCCAGCAGCTCCCCGTGATCGGACATGAAGATCACCAGCGTATCCTCGGCTTGACCTGTCTGTTCCAGCGCCTCGAGGATGCGCCCGACCTGCTCGTCAATCAGCTCCACCATCGCCCAATACGCGGCCCGGATCGCCCGGTGGTCCTCCGCCTTCATCTCCGCATACGGATATTCCCTCGGATTGCCGTAGGCGCCTTTGTGATCGTACTGCTGAAAATAGCTCTTCTCCGCTAGCTCCCCTTCCCGGTAATTCGGCAGCGGCATGTCCTTCAGCCGGTTGACATACCGCTTCATAGCCTCCTTCGGCGGGTCGAACGGATGGTGAGGATCGAACAGATTGAGCGAGAACAGCCAAGGCCGGCCGCTGTCCTGCATCGTCTTGATAAATTCGATCGTCTTGTCCGCGCACCAGGCCGTCTGGTGGTCTTCGGCATCCATGCCGTAATGGACATAAGCGGACTCGTCGGAAGGAACGGTGCCATACTTCCTTCCCTTTGCTTTCAGCCAAGCCTGGTATTCATTCATCGGCCACTGCGGAAAAGGGTCGTGCGACCAGTGGAACTGAACGTAACCGTCGTCGATCCGGCGCTCAGTCACCGGCGCGGCGGAAGGATGGCACGCGGAGAGATGGAGCTTTCCCGCCAGCCCGCAGACATAGCCCGCGTCCGCCAGAAGGCGGGTCACCAGCTTCTCGTCTTCGGGAATGTTCTGGCCGTTCTGGCGGCATCGCGTCGTTCGCGGATAACGCCCAGTCAGAAAGGAAGCCCTGCTCGGGGTGCAGACGGGCGACTGGCAGAAGGCGTTCTCCATCCGCACGCCCTTCTCCGCCAGCCCGTCGATATGGGGCGTGGAAATGTCTTTATTCCCATAGCAGCCTAGCGTATCGGTCCGCTGCTGGTCCGTACATATCCATAGAATGTTAGGTTGTTTCATAAGTACCTCCTGGAAGAAGCAAGCCCCGCTCCCGAAGGAGGCAGGGCTTGCTGTAGATAAGAGCGGCGGGCTTTCCCGCCGCCCGCCGAGCTGCCGAATTCTAGGGCCGAGAACGTCACCATGGGGCGATCCGCAGGGGCAGCGGATCCATCGTCTCGGCCAACCGATGGCACAGCCGTTCCATCATGTCGAGCTTAAGGGCCGAGCGGTCAGGGGAATGCCACAGGTTGACGAACTCCCCGGATCGTTCTCCAGGTCGTACAGCTCCCCTTCCCCGGCTCCGTCGTACAGCACGATTTTGGCGGAGGAACTGCGCACCATGAGGCTGTACCCCCGTCCGGCAAAATCCTTGACGGTTTCATAAGCTTCGCAGTAAACATCCTCGCGGTGCACCTCGGTTCGGCCGCTAAGCAGGTCGAGCATCGATTTTCCCTGCATGCCGGGGTAAACCGGCAGACCGGCCGCCTCCAGCAAGGTCGGAGCCAGATCGATCAGCTCCACCATCGTCCGTTTCCGTGTGGAAGCCGGAAAATGACCAGGCCAGGAAACGATGAGCGGAACGCGGACGGAAGGGTCGTAGAAATGCGGTCCTTTCAGGTAGACGCCGTGGTCTCCTAGCAGCTCCCCGTGATCGGACATGAAAATGACGATCGTCTCCTCCAGCTGCCCGGAGCGTTCGAGGGCTTCCAGCATGCGCCCGACCTGGTCGTCGATTAACTCCACCATCGCCCAGTACGCCGCCGTCAAGAAGGCGTGATCGGAAGGGGCCATGCGGACAAACGGATACAGCTTGGGATTGCCGTAAGCCCCCTCATGGTCGAGGCGCTGGTAGCTCGTCTTCGAAGCCAGCTCCCCGTCTTCGTAACGGGGAGAAGGAATCTGGTCGAGCTTATCCAGGTACTTCCGGAGATAAGCTTCCGGCGGGTCGAACGGATGGTGGGGAGCGAAGATATTGACCGAGAACAGCCAAGGCTGCTCCTTCCCCGCGTGGGCGTCGATGAACTCGATCGCCTTCTCCGCGCACCATGCCGCCTGATGGTCCTCGGCATCCGGCCCGTACACCACGTATTCGCAGCCTTCCACCGGCCGGGTCGAATAAGCCTTTCCTTTTGACCGCAGCCATTGGCTGTAGGCATTGGTCGGCCAGTCATCGGCGGGATGATGGGACCAGTGGAACTGGTCGTAGCCATCCTCGATCCGCCGTTCGGTCCCGTGGCAGTGCTTCGGAAAGCAGGTCGACAAGTGAAGCTTGCCGGCCAGCCCGCACGTATAGCCCCCATCATGAAGAAGCTTGGTGACCAGCACCTCCGTCTCCGGAATATTGGCCCCGTTCTTTCGCAGCCCCACCGTCCGCGGGTAGCGGCCGGTCAGGAAGCTTCCCCGGCTCGGTGCGCAAACGGTGGATTGGCAGTACGCCTGCTCGAACAGCACGCCCTGCTGGGCGAGACGATCGATATTCGGCGTGCGGACCGCCTCATTTCCGTAGCAGCCCAAGGTATCAAAGCGCTGCTGATCGGTACAAATCCATAATATGTTAGGTTTCCTGCTCAACCTTTTTCCTCCTTCTCTCCCACATGCACGAGCTTACGGGTTATGCGGGACGGTCACAATCGCTTCCGCCGTCGCGGAATGGCCGGCGGCATCGGTGACCGTGTAGGTGACGGTATAGATTCGTCCCGTACCCGTGCCTTGTCTTTCCGCGCGAAGCTGGAATTCTGTTGCCGGCGTATCCAACTCCGCCCGGATATCTCCCTCCCCGCTGTCCGGCTCGCTGCTTGTGATCGAGGTCAGCTTAACCGACTCGACTCCCGACAGGGAATCTTCGGCAGCCGGCACGGCACGGACGGTGACCAACTTGTGATTAGCCGGCCACAGCCGGGTGGTGTCCAGCTGAAGAGCAAGCGTCGGTGCCGTTAGATCCACCTGGAAGGCCATAGTCTGCTCCGGCTCCACGTTGCCGGCGAGGTCGGTGCTGCTGTAACGGAGCGTATACCGCCCTTCTCCGAACGCCGGAAGAGAGCCGGTCCATTCCTTCCATTCCCCGCCGTTCACCTGGTACTCGGTCTTGGCCACACCGGAAAGGCCGTCCTCGGCTGATAAGGTAACGGTGACCTCCGACGTGTACCAGCCATTCTTGCCGTCAGGCTCCGAAGGGCTGGTTGCCCCTCTGGTAACAGGCGGCGTCCGGTCGATCGTCACCTCCGCTGTGCCGGTTATTCCCGAGCCGTCCAGCGCCCGGGCGGTCACCTTCACTTTCCCGTCTCGAAGCCCGGTCAGAAGGCCCGCTTCATCGATGACCGCCAGGCCCGTCTCTCCGCCATCAGGGTCGCTCACGCTCCAGGCGACCCGCTTGTCGTCCGCCTCCTCCGGCAGAACCGCCGCCTGCATCTGCAGGGTTCTTCGCTCGCCGCTGATCACGGAGGCCCCATTCTTCCCTGTCACGGTTATGGCCTGCACGAGCTTCGGTACATTCCTTACCTCCATCGGCAGGAGAAAGTCTGCCGCATGGATGGCTGTTCCTTGAGCCGTCACGAGCCTTGCTTCTTCAAGGCGGATCGAGCCGGACTGGCTGTGAGCCACGTCTTTTGCTTGGAAGCGAAGCTTCAGCAGATCGGACAATCCCAGCAGGCCGGTGGGGCTGGATGCCTGAAGCCGCAGCTCTCCCGGAGTCATGCGGTAAACCGCAGCGCTCACCGTATCGCCGTGCAAATTTTGAAAGGAATCGTATTCCAGCCATGCCGGGTCATACCGAAGCGTCATCTCCGCCGAATGGATGCTTTGAGTGGAGCCGGTTGTCGGGTTGCTTAGCTGAACCCCTACCTCAAGCGGCTGCCCTTCGTCCACCGTTCCGCTGCCCGTCAGCCGGACGGCGGGTCTCGTCTTCGTGAGATTAAGCGTCAGGATAGCATCGTCCCCCGCATCAAATTCGAACGTGAGGGCCGTTTGGGTATTCAGCTGAGCGTTCGGGTTTTTGGAGAGAACGATAATCTCCGAAAGGCCTGTTGTCCCTCCCGCTTCCTCAAGCTCGTCAGCGATCACTTTCACCCATTTCACTTTCTTCTCCGGGAAGGTGGCGATGGCCGCCGCTCCGGGCTCCGAAGGGAAGGTGAGCGGAAGAACCTGCCCGTCGTCGAACAACAAGTGGCCCGAACGAATCCGGCGGTTGGGGACGGCGCTGTCATACACGCTGACGCCGTAAATGGGCTGGGCCTGCTGCCACTCCAGCTTCGCCCAGGCGCCCGGTCCTTCCCCGCTTGCCCATTCGTACTGCTCGAACCGCTGGTAAACGCCGATTTCCCCGTCCGTCAACGCGTCCGGCCGGTATGGCGCCTGGGTCGAGCTGACCGTTACCGCCGCTTGCGGGGCAATGTTGGCAATCCCCTTACTCCTGAGGGCATCGGCTGATCCGTCAGCGTCGGTCCGTTGACATAGATCGTCCCGTCCTCCCGGAAGCCCATGCGGTCGATGTAGATCTGCCGGTTCCCTCCGGCCAGGATGGGATCGACATGCGTGTGGTACACCATGATCAGCTCTTGACCGTCCGGCGATTTGGCAAAATGGTGATGCCCCGGCCCCGAGATGGTCCCCACCCATTCCTCTCGGCTTAGGATGGGGTTGTTCTCGTACTTCACGAATGGCCCCATGGGGCTCGTGGAGGTCGCATACCCGACGGAGTACTGCGGCCTTGCGTAGCTGTTGGCGGAGTACATGAGGTAATAGAGCCCGTTGTGCTTGATCATCTCCGGGCCTTCGTTCCATATCATGTTCTCCGGCAGCGATTGAAGCTCCCAGTCCTGCTCCGCTTTGATCAGGAAGACAGGATCGCTCTTCAGCGAGATCATGTCGTCGTTCAGCTCCGCCACATAGGTCCAGCTCTGCTTCAAGCCGTCGACTTCGTTGTGGGAGGCCGCCCTCGAGAAGTACAGGTACTTCCGGCCGTCATCATCCTGGAAGAGATGGCCGTCGATATGCGGAAACTGCTGATGAATGGGATGCCCGATATCTTTAAAAGGCCCTGTCGGGGAATCGCCTATGGCGACGCCGACGTACTTTTTGTCTGCAGAATCTCCGATGCTGGCCGTGTAATACATGTAATACTTGCCGTCATGCTCCACCACCTCGGGCGCCCAATAGGCGGATTTCCCCCAGGTGCCCTCCGGCCAGACGCTTCCGGCGAGCTCCCAATGAAAGAGATCGGTGGAGGACCACACTTTGAAGCCGGACGTCGGATACAGATAGTATTGTCCGTCGGATGCTTTCAGAACGGAGGGATCGGCCGAGAAGCTCGAGGGATGGGCATTGGAGTAGAAGAGGTCCTCGACATCTCCGCTCACGGCCTGCTCGATGGCCTGCAGAGCTTCCTTATGCAGAACGACCCGGCTGCCCTCGACCGTATAATCCACTCCCTCCTGCAGCTTCTCGTTCCCATGCCGGATGGCGGTCACCCGGTTGCCGTTAGAATTAAATTCCACAGGAGTATCCTCCGGGGAATCCAGGTAGAAGCTCGCTTCCTTGGCTGCCAAGGTACTCGACTCGGACAAATCCTTGTAGATCTTGACGTTATCGAGGTACAAGCCCTCAGGTCCGTAGATTTTATTGGCCAGCCCCACGTGCAGCAAGCCATTCTCGGCAAAGTCAACCCTCAGCTTCCCGGGCACATTGTACTCATAGCTTGCCGTCAGCACCTCGGTCTCTTTGTCGTACACCTGGGTCTTGAACAGCCCCGTTTCTGTATTCACGGTCAGCCTTACCCGGTACCAGCGGCTGCTTTCCACCTGCCCGATGCTCTGATCGTTAGGAAGCCGGACATTACCGTTCGGCTGAATCCTCAGGGAGGGCTCCACCCCGCTGATGACCTGCTGGATATCGTCCCTGAGGGCGATGGGGCTGTTGGCCTCCAGGTACAGCTTCACTTCCTGCTTCCCGGGGTTGTACACGTCCGCTTCGTAGACGATACGTCCCTTCTGCGGATCCTTGAAAACAAAGCCGACCAGACGGTTAACATCGTTATTGGAGCTGCGGACCCAGAGCACTTTATTGGGCCGGGAGGCGGGGACCGGGTCGTCCACCAGATCCACGTTCAGGGTATAGTTGCTGGCCCGGATAGCGGGCTTGAAAGAAACGGCATCATTCATCTTCAGCTGCACATAAGTGCTGGGCTGATTGCCGGCGCTCCGCCTATCGGTCAGAGCGATACTAGACGGGGTGACGCTGATCTGCTTGCTGTTGGAGGGATCGGCGGCATCCTGGCCGATCCTCTCCAAAGCCGTGAATTGGAGACTGTCGAAGCCCTCTTGAAGCAGCACCTCTTCCTTCGGGGAGGCGTGCGCGGGACCGGCAGACGGAAAGGGCCCCGCCAGGCAGGACAGGACGAGCGCGAAAGACAGTGACTTACCAAGCCATCGGTTCATTCCCTATCCCCCTATT
Source organism: Paenibacillus sp. CC-CFT747 (assembly GCA_030323305.1). Taxonomy (GTDB): domain Bacteria; phylum Bacillota; class Bacilli; order Paenibacillales; family NBRC-103111; genus Paenibacillus_AO; species Paenibacillus_AO aurantius. The sequence continues at coordinate 405,764 of CP106741.1, forward strand.
CTTACTTCTTCTTGTACTTGGCATCGTACGCTTCCTGGTTCAGCTGGATAAAGCGCTTGAGGTTCAGGTTGTCGAGCTGCTTCAGGTAGGCGTCCCACTCGGTGTTAAGGGCCCCGTTCTTAATGGTGAAGGTGGCAACGGACTGTTTGACATAGTCATAGATCGATTTCTGCAAGTCGGCCAGTTCGCTTGCCTGCGCTTCCGAGAAGAATAACGGCGGGATCACCGTGTCAAGCGGCTGCTTGTAAGGGTCGTATTTGGTTTTGGTTTCCTTAAAGAGAATGTCCGCCAGCTCGCCGGGCTTAACCACCAGGCCTCCGCGGAGCTTGGCCGTTTGGATGGACGGTCCCGTCTGGCCCCAGTGAACGTTCTGCGGGACCGGAGGAACGACGATTTTGGCCCAGATGCCTTTGTTGCCGTCGACACCTTTCTCGTCATCCTTGGCAAAACGCCATTCCACATCCTGGCGGCCGTTGACGTTGCGCAGGGTCGCCTCCTCGGTCAGCAGGTAATCCCCCAGCCGGAATGCCACCTCGGGATCCTTGGCCGCGCTCGTGACGACATACTGCCCCTGCCCCAGGTTATACGGCTTGTAAGGCGTAATCTGCAGACCATTCGGCCCTTTCAGCGGAGGCACGGCGACATACTGGTTCCAACGCTTGCCGGCAATGTTCGTAAAATCGGTCGGGACACCGCCCGCCGCCGCTCCGAGAATCGGAACCTCCGGGTTCTCTCCCATCTGCTTCATCTGGTTAACGTCCTGGGTAAAGGTTTCCGGGGCGATCAGTCCTTCGCTGTACAGCTTGTTCAGGTACTTCAGGCCTTCCTTCCATTCCGGCTTGTTGAAGGCCACGTCGATCTTGCCGTCCTTCAGCAGAAGATGATCGATGCCCGACTCTTTATCGTTCAAGATAAAGGAGTTCATCAGGAAGTTATCGATGGACATATGCCAGCCCGTAATCGCCCCGGCGAGCGGGATTTCGTCAGGCTTGCCGTTGCCGTTAGGATCCTGGGTTTTGAAGGCCTTCATCACCTGGTAGAACTCGTCGGTCGTCGTCGGCATCTTCAGCCCCAGCTTATCGAGCCAAGGCTGGTAGATCCACATTCTTTGCGGAAGCAGGGAATGCGGATTGAGGTCGACCTGGGGAAGGCCGTAAATTTTCCCGTCCGGCGCGGTAATGTTCGCTTTGACGCCTTCCACGTTATCGAACATCCACTTGGCCCCGCTGCCGTATTGATCAATCATCCCGTTCAAGGGAAGGAAGACCCCCTGGCTGCCGTATACCATCTGCTTCGTCGGAGAAATCGCGAAACCCATGTACACATCGGGGTAGGTGCCGCTGGCAAGAGACAAATTGAGCTTCTCCGCCGCCTCCTTGGGCTGAACGATCTCCCATTCGATATGAACGTTCGTTTTCTCCTCGAGCCATTTGGTGAACTCGTTCGTCTTGTAATCCTCGACGCCGTTCTTGGCCGCCACCATGATGCGCAAGGTGGTCTTCTCTTTCGTGATGGGCAGCTGGCCGGCCGCGCTTACTTCCGTTCCTTTGGGCTTGGCCGCCGGCGTATCCGCGGACTCCTTGGAGCATCCGTTAAGGACCGCCGCTGCCGCGAGGACAGCGGTCAGTTGGATCGTTATTGCCTTTCTCATCGTACCCCTCCTGAATGTTTAAGCTTAGCCTTTCAAGGAACCGATCATCATGCCTTTGACAAAGTACTTCTGGACAAAAGGATACACCACGAGCATCGGGGTAATGGCCACCACGATCAGGGAGTATTTCAGCAAGTCCCGGAGCCCCACCAGGGCGGCCGCCTGCTCGGCGTCGATCATCTCCCCGCTGATCTCATTCTGAATCAGGATTTTGCGCAGCACGAGCTGCAGCGGAAACAAGTCCTCGCTCTTCAAATACAGGAGCGCGTTGAAGAATGAGTTCCAGTGGCCGACGGCGTAGAAGAGCGAGATGACCGCGATAATGGGACCGGAAACGGGCAGGACCACCTTCCGCACGAAGGTGAAATCGTCGCTTCCGTCCATCTGGGCCGCTTCCAGCAGCTCTTGGGGAATCGTCGTCTGGAAGTAGGTGCGGGTGATGATCATGTTCCAGATGCTGAGCGCCCCGGGCAGAATCATCGCCCATCGGGAATCGAGCAGCCCCAAGTCCCGGACCACCAAATAAGTCGGGATAAGCCCCCGCTGAACATCATGGTGAACACGAACAGAAACATAAGCGGATTCCGGCCGTAGAAGTCGGGCCGCGACAAAGGATAAGCAGCCATCAGCGTGATGATGACATTGATAACCGTGCCGACGATCATATAGAACAAGGAGTTGGAGAAGCCCCGCCAGATCTCCTTATTCTTGAAAACGGCAGCATAACCTTCCAGCGTAGGATCAACCGGAAGCAGCCACACCCGCCCGGCAATCACCGCATCGCTGGAGCTGAACGACGAGCTTATGATGTTGACCAGAGGATAAAGGGAAGCGAGCAGAACCAGCGTCAGGAATGAATAGTTGACCGCGTCGAACACGCGGTCTCCCTTCGACCGGGAAAGCAGCGAAGTTTCCACGGCGGATCCCCTCCTTTCTTTCGTCGTTGGTTTACCAAAGACTGGATCGGGTAAAGGTTTTGGCCAGCTTGTTGGCCGTCAGCAGCAGCACGAAGGCGATTCCGTTTTTGAACAGGCCGATGGCGGCCGCGTAATCAAAGTTCGGCACCTGGGACTGCAGCCCGATTTTGTATACATAGGTGTCAATGATCTCGGAAGTCCCGATATTGAGCGGGTTCTGCAGCAGCAGCGCTTTCTCGAAGCCGAGGTCGAGGATATGGCCCATGTTCAGGATGAGAATGATCATGGCCACCGGCATAATGCCCGGGAGGTCGATATTCAGCATCCGCTGTCGTTTGGAGGCGCCGTCGATCATAGCGGCTTCGTGAAGAGTAGGATCGATTCCTGCAAGCGCTGCCAAATAAACGATGCAGCCGAAGCCGATATTTTGCCAAACGTCCGACCAGACGAAGATGGACATGAAATAGCCGGGCTCTCCCATAAAATTAATGCGTTCGAACCCGAGCAGGGCGAGCACGTTATTCACCGCTCCCGTCCGGGGGCCAGCATCTGCATGGTAATACCCGCCACTACCACCACGGATATAAAATGAGGGGCGTAGGTGACCATCTGCACCGTTCGCTTAAAGGTCTTCCCTCTGACGTAATTCAGCCCCAAGGCGAGCAGAATCGGACAGGGAAAGGAAACGATAAGCTGGTACAGGCTGAGCCACAGGGTATTCCGAAGAATGCTCCAGAAGCCGGGTGTGTTCCAGAAGCGCTTGAAATGCCGAAGGCCGACCCAGTCGCTTTCCCATATTCCCTTGGTCAGGACAAATTTTTTGAAGGCGATCTGGGCTCCATACATGGGGACATATCGAAACACAATGAGATAAACAAGCGGCAGCAAAATCAAGACGTACAACTGCCAGCCTTTGCTGATTCGCCTCACGGCGAGAGCCAGAGAGGTCTGCATCCTTTATGCTCCTTTCTTCAAGAATCGGCAGCCGGTCTTACGTAAGATTCGAAGGATTCCTGATCATTTGCTTTTGCGCTTCTTTATAGTAGAACCGGGCCAGAGCGGGGTAAAGGGGATATTCATGATTCGGCTCTCCCTTGCTTGATCAGGCCCATGGTGCAGCTGTAGCCGATTGTGCAGCGGATGACATTCCCCTTTCGTTGCCCGCAAAAATAAAGAAAAAACCGGCACCTGCTCGGTACCGGTTGGCTCTAATACACGTTAAAATGGGGCAAAATCGGATAAAGCTATCCCGCCTGCCGGCGGAACTTCAGACGGTAGAGACGGAGCCACTCATAGACTCGGTTCAGGTCCTTCTCCTTCAGCTCCTCCTCGCTGTACAGCTTGTTCACGACCGGCTTCAGGTAGCGGTCCCCGAGCTCCCGGAACAAGCGCTCCACCTCCTCGCGCTCCTCGGCGTTTACCTCGCTCAGCTCGGCGTCAATGAGGGCATTCATGTCATAGCCCTCCCGGTCCAGCTCTTCCAGCGTCAGGACCAGTTCCCTGCGGTTGATGGACAAGTGCTGCTGAAGGGCTTCGAGGCTTCCCGTCTGCGGGATGGCTTCCAGCACGCGCTTCTTGACCAGCTGCTTCTCCTGCTCCGACTGCTCCTTTGCCAGGTGCTGCTGGACAAGCCAGAGCTCGAATTCGTCGCGGTCGACCGCCTCCTTCACCCATTCCAACGGGAATGGCGTTTCCCTTTCCGTCTCCCGTGTGATGGCCAGAATGCTGTCGCCGTAAGCCCGAATGCGGTTCTCGCCCATTCCCGGAATTTCGGCCAGCTCCTCCAGCGTATGCGGAAGGTATGCACTGATCATCTGCAAAATCCGGTTAGACGCCAGGATAAAGGCCGATCGCCCTTCCTGGGCGGCCTGCTCCCTTCTCCACTGCTTCAGCCGGCTCAGTGTTTCCGCATGGGCGGACGTTTCGCTGTAATAATGCAGGAGCTGGGTAGCCCCTCCTGGAGACACCAGCGGCCGGGCCTTCTCCGTAAACCCGTCGATTAAGGGAACGTAGCCTTCACGGAGCTTCTCCTTGATGTTCAGACGAAATATCTCCAGCATTTCGTTCCAGTCCATCCCTTCGTACCACGCCTGCACCTGCGGCTTTCCTTCCTCTCCGGGATCGTTCCACGCTACCCGCCACGTTCCCTTCTCCTCGGAAATCATCACTTGGGCGGTGCGCACCCGGTTGTCCCCGGTCTTCCATTCCAGGCTGTTCAAGAAAATCAAATTCATTAACTCACTCCTTCTTCTGAATGGACTCGCCTTTCGGGAAAAGCAAAAAAGCACCTCTCCTGCCGCAGCAAGAGAGGTGCTTCCCCGTCTTTTCCTGAAATTACCCATAGTTTACCATGCCCGTCCGAGAACGGGCAACATCTTTTTTACAGGGTCCGGGAGATTTGTTACACTAGCAGGAAAGAGGCGCGATGCCTTAAGGGAAAGGAAGAAAAGGATGTCTGCACAGGAATTTGATTATTTATATGATATGTCGGAGGACACCACGACCCGCTTCGTTTGTTTCGTGGGGGAATCGATGAGGCGCTTTGACCTCGCCATCACCTCCTCCAACCGGTTTTACGGCAAGAAGCTGGTGACCGACCTGCAAGGAGGCAAAACCGCCATTCTCGGACCGGACGATCTGGAGGCCGAGGGATACCTCGAGCATGTTTACAAGCTCACGGAAGAGGAAGCCGAAGAACTTGGCTCTTTTCTCGTCAACATTATCGGCAGCGTGAACTTTACGGACATTTAGGCAAAAAGGCTTCCGCGGCGCATGCCGCAGCCCTTGTCGGGACACGCTAGGGAAGCGGCTGCCGTGTCGGATTCACGGTAAAACCGCCCCGGCCGCGGCCGGAGCTTGCCTTGGATGGCCCGGACCGGGATAACGCTCAAGGAGGTCGGAGCCATGTTTGGGTTTATCAGGGAGAAGCGTCGAAAGTACACGGATGTGGCCACGGTAGAGTCCCAGCGTAACGATCTCATTCCCGAGGAATTCCCGGAAGGACCTTACGGGTCCAGCCTGCCGGTCGAATCCTTGGGCAAAAGCACCCCATGGAGGGTCGATCAGCGCCCGCAGAACCGGTTCTCGTATGAGAACCGCGAGCTGCACGACGGAATCAACCGGGCTTATCCGCCGGATCATGAACCGAATGAAGCCGATTTGACGTAAGCGTACCGGAGAAGCACCAGACGGGCGGGGGATTACCCCCGGCCTCTTTTTTTGTGCCCCATGGCGCGGGCGTTAGAAGCGAAGAGGCCGGCTGCGTTGTGCTATACTGGGAACGGAAGCCTGACCCTGTTTCTCCATGGAATGGAAAGCGGGCCAAGGCCACTGCTGTCACTTTTTGTGCCTGTTGACGCAGGCCGATTCCAGGAGGCGTTTCCTTTGGCATTGTTCTCATGCAATTTCTTCTCTGAGGCCCTTGGCCTTACCACTTCCATGACTGTTATCCTGCCCCAGACCACTCGGGCGCAGATCGGCATGGACACCGTATCCGGCGGAAGCAAGCATCCGACGCTGTATTTGCTTCACGGGCTGTCCGACGACCATACGATCTGGCTGCGGCGCACCTCCGTCGAACGCTACGTGGCGCCGCTCGGGCTGGCCGTCGTCATGCCGGCCGTTCACCGCAGCTTCTATACGGACATGGCCCACGGCGGCAAATACTGGACGTTCGTCAGCGAGGAGCTTCCGGCTCTCGCCCGCTCTTTCTTCCCGCTGTCCGCCCGCCGAGAGGACAACTACGTCGCCGGCTTGTCCATGGGCGGGTACGGCGCGTTCAAGCTCGGGCTGAGCTGCCCCGACCGGTTCGCCGCCGCGGCCAGCCTGTCCGGCGTCGCCGATGTGGCGGGAGGCAAGACCCGGTTTCCGCAAGATTTCGAGGCCATCTTCGGCTTGGAGCCGGTCGAAGGAAGCCGCCACGATCTGTTTGCCCTGGCGTCGGAGTTGGCCGGCTCCTCCCAGGCTTCCCCGCAGCTCTTCCAATGCTGCGGAACCGAGGATTTCTTATACCAGGAGAATCTTCGCCTCCGCGATCACCTGAAGGAGCTTCAGCTGCCTGTTACGTACGAGGAAGAGCCGGGAAGCCACGAGTGGGGCTACTGGGACCGCAAAATCCAGCGCGTGCTGGAATGGCTTCCGCTGCCGGGCCGAGAAGCCGGCGTGTAACCAGGCCGTGTTCCGCTCGGGAAGCTGGGCTGCGGAAGGTGTTCCGCCGTAGCAGGCCCCGCGTCAGCGGCAGACCGGCATCGCACCAGCGGATTGCCCCCAAGCTTCCGCCAACCTAAAAACCGCTTGCTCCGAAGCTTAGGCTCGGGAACAAGCGGTTTTTGGCATGCCGTCTTAGATTTTCATAACCCCGCCGGTGCTGGCCGAGGTCACCAGCTTGGAATAGCGGGCCAGGTAGCCGGTCTTGATCTTCGGCTCGAAGCCTTTCCACTCGGAGCGGCGCTTCGCCATCTCTTCGTCGCTGATCTTCAGCTCGATCGTACGGTTCTTCAGGTCGAGCTCGATGATGTCGCCGTTCTGAACGAAGGCGATCGGGCCGCCCTCTGCCGCCTCCGGCGAGATGTGGCCGATGCTGATTCCGCGGGAAGCTCCCGAGAAGCGGCCGTCGGTAATCAGGCCGACCTTGGTGCCGAGGCCCATTCCCACGATCTGCGAAGTCGGAGCGAGCATTTCCGGCATGCCCGGTCCGCCCTTCGGTCCTTCGTAGCGGATAACCACCACGTGGCCTTCTTTGACCTTGCCGTTCGCGATACCGGACAGAGCCTCTTCCTGCGAATCGAAGCAGATAGCCTCGCCGGAGAAGAAGTCGCCGACGGCCTTGTCGACCGCGCCGACCTTGATGATGCTTCCGTTAGGCGCCAGGTTGCCGAACAGAACGGACAGGCCGCCCTCCGGGGTGTGCGGGTTGTCGATAGGACGGATGACGTTCGTATCGAGAATCTCGCGGCCCGCCACGTTCTCGCGGAGCGTCTTGCCGGAAACGGTGATCAGGTCCCCATGAAGGGCCCCTTCTTTCTTGAAGAGCTCGTTGATAACCGCGCTGACGCCGCCGGCATGATGAAGGTCTTCGATATGATGGTCGGAGGCCGGAGCGAGCTTCGTCAGGTAAGGCACCCGCTTCGCCACCTCGTTGATGCGCTCGATCGGGTAGTCGATCTCCGCTTCATGGGCAAGAGCCAGCGTGTGGAGCACCGTATTCGTCGAACCGCCCATGGCCATGTCGAGGGCGAAGGCGTTGTCGATCGTTTCGGCCGTCACGATGTCGCGCGGCTTGATGTCGGCCTTGATCAGCTCCATCAGCTGCTTGGCGGACTGGCGGACGAACTCCTTGCGCTCTTCCCAGATCGCGAGAATCGTGCCGTTGCCCGGCAGGGCTAGGCCGAGCACCTCGGCGAGGCAGTTCATCGAGTTGGCGGTAAACATACCGGAGCACGAGCCGCAGGTCGGGCAGCCGTACTGCTCCAGCTCCTCAAGGCTCTTCTCGTCGATTTTGCCGGCTTGGTAGGCGCCCACACCTTCGAAGACGGAGGTCAGGGAGATGGAACGGCCGTTCTTGTCCTTGCCCGCTTTCATCGGCCCGCCGCTGACGAACATGGTCGGAATGTTGACGCGCAGAGCGCCCATCATCATGCCCGGGGTGATCTTGTCGCAGTTCGGAATGCAGACCATGCCGTCGAACCAGTGAGCGTTCACGACCGTCTCGAGCGAGTCGGCAATGATTTCGCGGCTCGGCAGCGAGTAGCGCATGCCGATGTGGCCCATGGCGATTCCGTCGTCGACACCGATCGTATTGAACTCGAACGGTACGCCGCCCGCCTCGCGGATGGCTTCCTTGACGATTTTACCGAATTCCTGAAGGTGCACGTGACCCGGAACGATATCGATATAGGAATTGCAGACCGCGATGAACGGTTTGCCGAAATCTTCTTCCTTAACGCCTGCCGCACGCAGCAGACTGCGGTGAGGGGCCCGGTCAAAGCCCTTCGTGATCATGTCGCTTCTCTTCTTTGCATTTGCCATTGCACTTACTCCTCCCAGATATAGACAAGTTCAATTACGGAACGCTTTAGGGCCTCAATGTATTAAATTCTATCATTTTTCACGGGAGAATTCACACTAAAAATAATATTTTCCTTGAAATGCCGCCAAAATGACGGTTTCCCTCTTCTCCTCCCTTTGGTAAAAATGACAGAGAAGGATTGACAACGCTTTCAAAAGCAAATACGATTATATACATGTCTACGACCTGTATGTATAATGAAACTAACTTAATCCCCTTTTATGAAACGGAGGCATGTGCATGAACCAAACCGCTGCCGATCCGAATGTCTCTCGGGCCCCCGCCAAGGTTAGCAGCCGAATCGCCATGAAGCTGAGCCGGGATAAGTATCTGTACCTCCTGGCCATCCCCGGTATTCTATATTTCCTCGTGTACCGGTATATTCCCATGCTGGGAACCGTTATCGCCTTCCAGGATTACAGTCCCTTCCTGGGCTTCAGCGACAGCCCCTGGGTGGGCTGGAAGCATTTCCGGACCATTCTCTCCGCTCCCGAAGTCATTCAAGTGTTATGGAACACGCTTTACCTCTCCTTCCTGCAGATCGTCTTTGCCTTTCCCGCTCCTATCGTGCTTGCCCTAATGCTTAACGAAGTCCGCAGCGAGCTGTACAAGCGCCTCATTCAAACGGTCGTGTATCTCCCCCACTTTCTGTCGTGGGTCATCGTGGTCGGCATTTTCATCATTTTCCTGCGCGGAGAAGGACTCATCAACCACTTCCTGGAGGTCGTGCTCGGCTGGCAGCCGGTAGATTTTCTAACTAACCTTTCCTTCTTCCGTCCACTCATCATTCTTCAGGTGCTCTGGAAGGAAGTCGGCTGGGGAACCATCCTCTTCCTTGCCGCCCTGGCCGGGATCAATCCGGACCTGTATGAAGCCTCGATCGTCGACGGGGCGGGACGCTGGCGCCAAATTTGGCACGTCAGCCTGCCGGGCATCCGCAGCACCATCGTCATCCTGCTCATTCTGCGCCTCGGGAACGTGCTGGACAGCGGCTTCGAGCATATTTTCCTCATGCAGAACTCCTTCAACAAGGAAATCTCGAACGTCCTGGATACCTACGTCTACTACAAGGGCATTGAGCAGTCCGACTTCAGCTTTGCGACGGCGGTGGGGCTTTTTAAAGGGCTGATCGGCCTGGTCCTCGTCCTGGGGGCAAACCGGCTCGCGAAGCGCTTCGGAGAAGAAGGCATTTATTGAGCTCAAAGGAGGAACCTCCCATGAAATATAAAACGGCGTCCGACCGGTGGTTCGATTGGACGAATGCCATTTTGCTAGCGCTGCTGGCGGCCTCGATGCTCTTTCCTTTCCTGTATATCTTTGCAGTCTCGTTCACGACACTGGACGAATTTCTCCACAGCGAGCTTCTGCTCTGGCCGAAGAAATGGGTGGCCGACGCCTACCTGTATATTCTCGGTTCCCCGACCTTTCTCCGGTCCATGGGGATGACCGTCTATTTGACGGTGGCCGGCACGCTCGTCAATCTCTTCTTCACGACGACCTTCGCCTTCTCGCTCTCCCGCCGGATCTACGGAACCCGGGTCCTGCTGTTTGCGGTGCTGTTCACGCTGCTGTTCTCCGCCGGTATGGTCCCGACCTACCTGATCGTTCAAGCCACGGGCCTGATCGATTCCATCTGGGCGCTAATCCTGCCCGTTGCCATCGCCCCGTTTAACTTGATCATCGTCCGGCAGTTCTTTCTAAACATCCCCGGCGAGCTGTACGAAGCGGCCATTGTCGACGGAGCGAACGACCTGGTCATCTTCTGGAAGCTCATTCTGCCGCTATCAAAACCGGTGCTCGCCGCCTTTGCCCTCTTCTATGCCGTCGGCCATTGGAATACCTATTTCGCCGGCATTCTCTATCTGAACGATCCGCGCATGTGGCCGATCCAGGTTATCCTGCGTCAGATCGTCGTCCAGAACGATTCCAAAGCGTTCGGCTCCTCCGACGTCATGGCGATGCTCGAGAATCCGCCGCCTCCGGAAACGGTTCAGATGGCCGCCATCCTCCTGGCCACGCTGCCGATTCTTCTTGTTTATCCTTTTCTGCAGAAGCATTTTGTGAAAGGGGTGATGGTCGGCTCGGTCAAAGGATAACCGGTTATTCGCTGATGGCAGGGGAAAGCAGAAGTCCATTTCTAAGAAAAGAGGGGATCCCATGAGGAAAAAGCTGATGGTGAACATTCTGTTGACCGGGGTGCTGGCGGGAAGCGCGGTCGGATGCTCGGGCTCCAAAGCAGGCTCGCCTTCCGCCGCTCCGTCGGCAGGAGGAGATAAGACGGCGGACGCGAACAAGAAGGTCAGCATCTCGGCGATGAAGTATATCTACGGAGACGTCCCGCCGCCCGACGGCCGCGGGCTCAAGATGATCAACGAGAAGTTCAACGTGGATTATTCGGTCAACATCGTTCCCCAGGCCACGTACGACGAGAAGCTGACCGCGGTGCTCGCTTCCGGCAAAATCCCGGATATGGTGATGTTCCAGTCCGGCGACCTGACGAACCGTTACAACAAATTCGCGAAGCAGGGGCCTTCTTTCCGCTCGACGATTACGTCAAGCAGTATCCGTCCTTCCAGCGTATCCCTTCCTACGTGCTCGACCAGTTCAAGGTTAACGGGAAGCTCTATGCCATTCCCGGCTATTACCCGAAATTCGGCTTCACGGTCATTCTCCGCAAGGATTGGCTGGATGCCCTCGGGCTGAAGGTTCCGACCAGCTACGACGAGCTTAAGCAGGTGGCGCTGGCGTTTACGAAGAACGACCCCGACCGCAACGGCAAGAACGATACGTACGGACTCGCCATCGGCAAGGACATCAACCATCCCATTCCGATGGGAAGTTACTGGGACCCCGACGCCTGGTACCACAAGGATGCCCAGGGACGCTTCATCCCGGGCATCGTTTCGAACGCCCGGAAGGAAATGATCCAGTGGTTCGCCGATCTGTATAAGGAAGGCGCCCTGACCCGGGATTTCGCCTCCCTGGACTGGACGGCCACGAACAAAGAGTTCTATTCCGGCAAGGCCGGTATCTTCATCGGCACCCCGAGGGGAATGTCGCAGCTGTACATGGAAGGCCTGCTTCAGATTAACCCGAACGCCGAGTTCGTTCATCTGGAGCCGTTCAAGGCGCCCGACGGGTCCCAAGGCATGACGGCCGGAAGAGGCTTTCTCGGCATGACGGCCATCTCGGCGGAGGCGGGCAAGGATCCGGCCAAGGTGAAGCGGATCCTCGACCTGCTGGATTACGGCCGCAAGTTCTTCCCGAACGACCAGAAGAACGACAAGAACCCGGACTTCGACTGGCTGAACGGCAATGTTAACCAAGGGTACGACATCAAGGATGGAATCGGGGTGCTGAAATCCAACGCCGCCCAGCTGGGCGTCGCCCCCGGCACCTATCTGACCGACACGACCGCCTGGCCGGAGAAGGACTCCGACGTGGATTACACGAAGAATTACAGCCTGCCGAAGCTGGTTCAGCTCGCGGACCGCATCTCCAAGACCTACTCTACGATGAAATATTACAGCAATCCGAATTATGCGGTCGTCTCCGACACGGAGCTCGCCAAAGGAGCCGAGCTGAAGAAGTACCTCCTCGACGAGCAGAGCAAAATGATCGCCGGGCAGCGCCCGATTGCGGATTGGGATAAGATGGTCGACGAATGGAAAGCGAAGGGCGGAGAAGCCCTTATCAAGGAAACGAACGCCGGCATCAAAATCAAGGATGCCAAGGAAGGCTGGCAGTAACCCCCGGTTAAGGCGGGCGCGTCAGAAAAAGCAGCCCGGGGCATCTCTCGATGCTCCGGGCTGCTTTTTGGATGTGGCTGTCCTCTTTTCCCAGCCGCCCCCTTCAATCAAAAGGCAGCAGGATCTTTCCGTGCTTAGAGCGCAGCCGCTTTCTTCTCGTCGATTGTGATTTCCTGAAGCCTTTCGAGCTCCTTGGCGAACTTCTTTTCGATCGCTTCCTTGCTGCCATAGAGGTACAGGATATCGCCTTCCTGTACTTCACAGTCCCAGCGCTTTCCGCGGATTTTGATATCTCCCCGATGAAGAAAGAGAAGGTTGATGTCCTCCTCGGACTCAAAGACATCGCACACCTTGTGCCCGAGGTACTCCGAATCATCGAAAATTTCGACGGCTGTGATGAGATCTCCTTCCTCCAAGTAAAGCACTTCCTGGATCGGGAGCTCATGAAGCTCGAATTCCTTCTGCAGGTGATCTTCATATCGGGCGGACATCCTTCGGGAGAAGCCGGGATATTTGACCACAAGCAGAATAAGCGCAAGAACGCCGGTCGTGATGGACAGCTGCTTAATCCGGAAGCTCTCCGCCAGGATGTTGGACATGGACGAAATGATAACGGCGAGAGAGAAGGCGCCGAACAGAATAAGGAATACCCCTATTTTGCGGCGAACCGGGTGCCGGAGGATAAGCTCCGATTCCTTTGTGGTGAACCCGGTCCCCGTGAGCATGGAAACGACCTGAAAACGGGCGATCTCTTTATCCAGGCCCGTGATAATCAGGAGCGTGACCATGATTTCCAGCACGATGAAAATAATCACGAAATAAATGCATATAAATAGAAATCCGATGGGGATCATCTCCTAAGGTTCCTCTCTCCCTTACTTCCCCTTAGCATTCCCCGCTGAATCAGCTGCCAAACTTTCTCAGCCGATCAACTTCATCAAGCCCTTGAACTCGAGCTCCTCGAATTTGCTGCGGACCAGATGCGGGTCCGGAACCCATACGCATTCCTCCAGGAGACAGGAAAGCGGAACGTCGCAGCGGATGGTGGCTAGGTCCCGGCACAAGTGCAGCATCTCGAGATCCTGCTCGATTTTCGCCCGTACGCCCTTCGGAAGCTTGTCCAGATTCTCGAGAATGCCTTCGATCGATCCGTACTCGCTGAGCAGCTTAACCGCCGTCTTCTCACCTATTCCCTTGACGCCCGGGTAATTGTCGCTCGTGTCCCCGATCAGCCCCTTCAGGTCGATGATCTGCTTTGGCGTTAGCTTCTTCTCTTCCAGTAGCAGGGCACCGTCGTAGACGGCATAGTTTCCGTGGCCCTTCTTAAGAATGGCGACCTTCACCCGTTCGTCCACCAGCTGCAGCAGATCGTGGTCCCCGGTCAGGACATAGACGTCCAGTTCGGGGCTGAAGGTGCGGGCCAGCGTTCCGATGCAATCATCCGCCTCATAGCCGGGAATGCCCACATTCGGCACGCCGAAGGAGCTCACCACTTCCTTGACGAGGTCGAACTGGGGAAGCATCTCGAGCGGCGGCTCCGAACGGTTGGCCTTGTAGTGGACGAACTGCTCTGTACGAAACGTCCGGCTTCCCATGTCCCAGCAGCAGATGACGTGAGACGGCCCGAAGGTTTGGACCGCGTCCCAGAAATAACGGACGAAGCCGTATACCGCGTTGACCGGTACTCCCGCGCTTGTCCGTTTGATATAGCCGGTGACGGCGGACGCGTAGTAGGCCCGGAACAAAAGAGCCATCCCGTCCACCAGCAGGACGCTTTCCTTCTTCTCTTCCATCCTATCTTCTATCAAAAGAAATCTCTCCCAAATCTATAATTTATCTCATCCATTATACCATAGAAACGTGAAATAGGACGGAGCCCCCTCCTATGGAGAATCTTGGGGAAACCTTCCGTAGACCGGCCGGGCTCTTTCGTTTCCTTGCATGAATGTCGTCATTTCATACCTCCCATGTCGTTAAATTGGATTACAAAAGAGGAGACGAAGTGTTAAGATGGTACGTGACGGCTTTTCCCCATTTCATATCGAAGGGATGAATCCTTGATGATTAAAGTAGCGATGATCAGCTTTTGGCACGTCCATGCAAGAGATTATGCGAAGCAGGCAACCGAGCACCCCGACACCGAAATCGTGGCCGTGTGGGACGAAATTCCCGAGCGCGGGAAGAAGGAAGCCGAAGAGCGCAATGTCCGTTTTTATGACAACCTGGACGAGCTTCTTGCCGACCAAGAGATTGAAGGCGTTATCATCGACACGCCGACGAACCAGCACCGCGACGTTATGGTAGCGGCCGCGCGCGCGGGCAAGCACATCTTCACCGAAAAAGTAATCGCTCCCACCCTTGCGGAAGTAAATGAAATTATCCGCGCGGTAGAGGAAGCAGGCGTTAAGCTGACCGTCTCCCTGCCGCGACTGAACGACGGCTATACGCTGGCCATCCAGAAGATCCTGAAGGAAGGCCTGCTCGGCGACCTTACGCTGGTTAGAACCCGCCTCTCCCATAACGGGGCGACGGCCGGCTGGCTGCCCGGGCATTTCTTCAACAAGGAGCAGGGCGGCGGCGGAGCTCTGATTGACCTGGGCTGCCATCCGATGTACCTGGCCCGCCTGTTCCTCGGGCTTCCGGAGAGCGTGCAAGCCACCTTCGGCTATGTGACCGGCAAGGAAGTGGAGGACAATGCGGTATCCGTCCTGAATTATTCGAACGGTGCCATCGGTGTCGTGGAAGCCGGCTTCGTTAATTCCTTCTCCCCGTTCACCATCGAAATTCACGGAACGGAAGGAAGCCTGCTCTACGGAACGCCGGAAAGCAAAATTTTCCTGCGCACCAAGAAGCTCGGGGAAGAGAAAGCGAAGGAGTGGCAGGTGGACACCGAGCTGTCTGAAAATCGCCCTTCCGCGTTCTCCCAATGGGTCGACCACATCAAGAACGACACCGTGGCGACGGAAAACATCCAGCTGGCCGTTGACCTGACGAAGCTGATGGAGGCCTCGAACCTCTCCGCGGCGCGTGGACAGGCCGTTCGCTTGAGCCAGCTTACGTCTTAATCTAATCCTTTTTCTCAAGGGGAGTCCGAATGAGCGGCGATTCAAGCGGCCTCTTTCCGGCTTCCCTAAGCCGGTTAAGAAGGCCTTCGCCTTTGAAGCCATGAAAGTCAATCCGCATGCTCTGGACCGGCTCGATCTGAAATTCCGCTGGGGCGGATATGGATTTCGGGTCCTCCGCTGTCATTGGACCAGCTTCTCTCCGGGGAAGGTGGTCGGGTTTCATAAGCATTCCGAATTTGAATTTCATTTTATCCCCCGGGGCAAAGGCCTCCTCTCGCTTGAGGACGGGGATTATGAAGTCAGCGAGGGGATGTTCTACCTGACCGGTCCCCAGGTCGTTCATCAGCAGACGGCCGATGCCGAAGAAGGAATGGACGAGCTCTGTCTCCATATCGACATCGTCGATCTGAAGGAAGCGCCGGAAGGAGACCAGTGGGGCGGTTCGTGGGAAGATGCGGAGGCGGAGCAGTGCGTCAAGCGTCTTGAGGAGATGCCGGCGGTTCCGGCGCTGGACCGGTTTAACGCCATGAGCTGGTTCCTGACCGCTTACCGGTCTTGGTCCGAGAACCAGCTTGGTCAATACTCGTCCATCAAGCAGGCGATCATCCAGATTCTGCTGCGGGCCTCACGCACCTATTCGACCGACAGCCTGCCGACCCCGCTGCCCGCCCGGAATATGAACCATTACCGGTTCACATTGGCGGCCCAGTACATCCAGGACAATTACTCCCGTTCGCTGACCCTGGAGGAAGTGGCGGCCAGGCTGTCCATCAGCGGACGGCACCTTCAGCGTATCTTTCTCGATCAGGCGGGGGTCTCCTTCAGTGAATATGTGGAGAACTGCCGGCTGGCCCAGGTCTGTACGGAGCTGAAGCAGGGAACCCGGACCATCGAGCAGATTGCCGGCCGGCACGGCTTCTCGAGCCCCAATTACCTTCACTATGTATTCAAGAAGCGGATGGGCGTGACCTTGATGCAGTTCCGGCGGCAAGCGGAGGAGCACTCCCTGAAAGCACGGCCCACTTAGTCTCTTGGAGGCCGCATAGATCAATAAAAAAGGACTTCGGCTCCGACACTTACCCGTGTCGGCTTTCGAAGTCCTTTTGGCCATTCTCTTGTGCGGTTCCTTCAGCGTTCTCCCGCTTGCTCCAGGAATCGTCCGATCCGTTCCGCCGCTTCTACCAGGCGGTCCTCCTCCTGGACGAGCGCGATGCGTACATACCCTTCCCCTTGACGTCCGAACGCGTCACCGGGTATAACCACGACCCCCGTTTCCAGCAAAATTTCCCGGGAAATTTGTCGAGACGTCCACCCCTGCGGAATGGGCGCCCATAGAAACATTGTGGCTTTCGGTTTGGGAATGTTCCAGCCGAACCGCTCTAGCGCTTCCAGAAAGACGTCTCTGCGCCTCTCGTACAGGTCGCCCGTTGAGTTCGGGTTCCGGATGTCCTCTTCCAGAGCTGCTGTTCCGGCTTCCTGGACGGCGAGGAAAACCCCGTAGTCGATGTTGGCCTTCAAGGTGCGCAGCGCCCCCACCGCTTCTTCATGGCCGACCAGAAAGGCAATCCGGCAGCCGGCCATGTTAAAGCTCTTCGACAAGGAGTGAAATTCGACGGCCGTTTCCTTCGCTCCCGGAATCTGCAGAATGCTGACCGGCCGGTAGCCGTCAAACGCCATTTCCGAATAGGCAAAATCATGCACCAGCAGCAGGTCGTGCTGCTTCGCAAATTCGACGGCTTCCCGGAGGAAGCCTTCATCGGCGGTGGCCGCCAGCGGGTTGCTGGGAAAGTTCAACAGCATGAACTTCGCCCGCTTGGCGATGTCTGCCGGGATGGCCTTCAGTTCGGGCAGGAAGCCGTTGGCGGCGGTAAGAGGCATCGGATAGGCCTCTACCCCGGCGAGCACCAGCCCAGCGGCGTAGATCGGATAGCCGGGATCGGGAACGAGTGCCAGGTCCCCCGGATCGGTGAGAGCGAGCGCCAGATGGGCCAGCCCATCCTGGGAGCCCATCAAGGCGAGCACCTCACGGTCCGGAGCAAGCTCCACGCCGAACCGGTGCTTGTACCAGCGGGCTACCGCCCCGCGAAAAGCGGGGGTTCCTTCCGAGGAAGGATAGGCGTAATGGGAGGGGTTGGCGACGGCCCGGCTTATAGCCTCCAGAATCACGGGAGAAGGTGGACGGTCCGGGCTTCCGATGCCCAGGTCGATGAGGTCCTTTCCCCTCCGGCGCGATTCTTCCTTCCACTCTGCCACTTCGGAGAAAATGGCCGATCCCATTCGTTTAAGCCGGGACGATGGTTGAATCTTCATTTTTGTTTCCCCCGTGTTGATAAGAATGTTCATTTATGGAATTCTACCCGGACAGCCCTTGCCGCGAAGAGGTATAGACCAGCAAAGCCAGACATAGGACTAACAGGGCGTAGAGGATCGAGATCCCCCGCCGGGAACGGACCGGAATGGTGTAATATTCATCGTTCTCGTATTCCGTATAATCCACCCGGCAGCGGATAACCCGATACAAGCCGGTGAATTTCCGGAGCCGGTCCATTCGGACAATTTGAACACCGGCGATCAGCCCCTGTCCGGGAAGAGCCATCCGTCCTTTCAGGCCGACCTCCGCCCACTGCAGGTACACCTTCTGCTTGCCGTCCAGCTCGGAATAGGTCGTGTAGTTCAGCGGACGTCCCGAAGCCCCTCCTCGCTTCCCGGCGCGAATGAAGCTCCTTCGGGAACCGGCACCTCAAAGGTCGCCCAAGTGGAACGGATCGGCCTGTTCCCTTTAGAAGCCCGCCACTTGCTGTACCAGTCCCAGGCCAGCCATCCCCAAGGGGCCAGAAACCAGTACCAGCGGAAGATCACGATCAGCAGCAGGCTCAGCAGCAGGCCCGCCGGCCACAGCTTTCGGCTGAGAGCGCCTGTAATTTTGCCTCCGTCCAGCGGAAAAACGGGAAGCAGGTTAACCAGGTTAAACAGAAAGCCGATATAGGCAACCGCCAGAAGCAGAGGACTTCCCGTCTTCTCCCCAAGCAGGAAAACCAAGGCGGCACCGGCGGACCCGAGGAGAGGTCCCCCAAGGGCGATATACGCCTCGGTCGCCGCATCGCGGGGATGCCGCTTCATGTTCACGATCGCGCCGACGAGCGGGATGAAAATAGGCGCCGACGTAGGCAGCTTCTTGATCCGGGCCGCCGCCACATGCCCCATCTCGTGAACGAGCACGAGAATCACGACCCCGACCGCAAGCTCCAGCGGGGCAACCAAGGCATAGGCCCAGACGGAGACGAGCATCGTAAGAACGGCTCCGCCGACGGACCCCATCTTAAGAAGCGGGACCAGCGCTTTAAGCTTCGTCAGAAAGAAGGCGCCCGCGGCGCCCACGATCCACCAAGGGCCTTTGCGGCCGGCTGCGCCGGAAGGCTTCATGGGGCCCAGGCTTGCCCGAAGTCGGGTTTCTTGAAGCCGACGGTCACCCTCTTGCCGTCCGTAACGATCGGGCGCTTGATCAGCTTGCCGTTCGAGGCGAGGAGCTCCAGCTTCTCCTCCTCGTTCATCCCGGGAAGCCGGTCCTTCAGCTTCCACTCCCGGTAAACCTCGCCGGATACATTGAAAAACTTCGCTAGCGGAAGGCCGCTCGCCTCCACCAGCCGGCGGATTTCTTCCACCGGAGGCGGGCTTTCCACGATATCGTGGAAATGAACGTCGTACCCCTTCGCTTTCAGCTCCTTTTTGGCCTCTCGGCACGTGCCGCATTTGGCATATCCATACAAGGTCAGCCCCATGGTGATTTCTTCCCCTAATTCTATGTTTGCCGCTCCAAGAGGCGGATCGTTTCCGTCATGTCTTCGGGCAGGGGCGCTTCATATTCCACCCATTGGCGGGTGCCGGGGTGATAGAAGCCCAGCTTGGCGGCGTGCAGCGCCTGCCGCGCCAGAGGCAGCTCCGGCAGGCTTGCCGGGACGGCCAAGCCGGCCCGCTGTGCCGGGAAGGCTTCCGAGAGCCCCGCTTGAGACGCCTCGCCCCCCGCGGCTTCGCCCATGTATGCTTCCGGCGTCAGCCTTTCATCTTTCGCATGCTCCGAAAGATACATTTTGTCACCGAGCAGCGCGTGGCCGATATGCTTCATGTGCACGCGAATCTGATGCGTCCGGCCGGTCTCCAGCCACAAACGGACCAAGGAAGCCCCCGCATACCTCCGCTCCGTCCGGTAATGGGTGACCGCCCGGTAGCCGGCCGGCGTTACGATGCGGATGTGAGGGGCTTCCGGATTCCGGTCAATCGGCGCGTCCACCGTCCCCTCGTCCTCTTTCATAAGGCCGTAGACGAGGGCGAGGTATTCTTTTTGACCTGGTTGGCCTTCATCTGCTCGGAGATGTTCTGATGGACGTATGGATTTTTGGCGATGCAGAGTACGCCCGACGTCTCCTGATCCAACCGGTGGACGGGACGAAACCGGACGGTTTCCCCAACTCTTTCCAATGGTGGACGACGGCATTAGCTAGCGTTCCCGTATAATGCCCGTGGGTAGGATGCACGATCATCCCCGCCGGCTTGTTAACGACGAGAACATGGGCATCCTCGTGGAGAACGGCGAGCGGAAGCTTCTCCGGAAGAATATCGTCGGACTCCTCCTGCGCCATTCTTACCTCCACCCGGTCGCCGGCCCGGACCTTTATGCTGATGTACTCCCGTCGGCCGTTGACCGTTATGCCCTCCTCCGTCAGCTTGAGACGGGAAAGCAGCTTGCGGGAAACCTGAAGACGATTCTGGAGAATCGTCTTCAGAAGCATTCCCTCCTCTTCGGGAGGGACCACATAAACCAGCGGATCGTAGTAGCTCATTTGCGGTTGCGGAACACCTCGGCACTGCGCACGTACTCCACATCCGGGATCCCTTCCCGGTGATTGGCGGTCCGGGCGACGGTGAAGAACAGATCGGACAAACGATTTAAGTACTTGCGCACCTCTTCGTTGATCTCCTGGGACCGGGCCAGCGTCACGACCCGGCGCTCGGCGCGGCGGCATACCGTCCGGCACACATGCAGAGCGGCGGAGGCGGCGCTTCCTCCCGGTAGAATAAACCGCGTCAAGTCGGGGGTTTCCGCATCGTATTTATCGATCCACGTCTCCAGGTTGACGGCCATGTCGGCCGTCACCTTGAACTCGCGGATGCCCGGCTTGTGAATGGCCAGGTCATGTCCGCAGTCAAACAGCTCGTGCTGCACCTGAAGCAGATCCGCGAGCAGGTCCTTATCTCTTTTTCCGTTCAGGAAGCTCATGGCCTGACCCACAAAGCAGTTAAGCTCGTCCACGGTACCGTAAGCCTCGACCCGGGCATCGTCTTTATCCACGCGGCCGCCGATGACTCCCGTCTGACCGGCGTCTCCGGTTCTCGTATAGATTTTCATAAGGGCATTCTCCTTGCCTCTGGTTTCGTCGTTCCTATCATCTCATAGATTCTTTGCATATCCAAGTGCGCGCGGACATGGTCCGCCAGACGGTCGAAGGCCGATTCGCGGCGGTGCCGGAAGAACAGCGTGCCCTCCCGGCGCACCCAGCCCTTCTCCTCCCGGATGCCGTTCAGCCAGCAGCGGCGGAATTCGTCATTGTGCAGAATGCCGTGGATGTAGGTTCCCCACAGCTTGCCGTCAGGCGTTATCGCCCCCTCGGGGTAGAAATCGTCCTGCAGCACCCCGTTGCGCTCGTTGCGGATCATAAAAGGATGCTCCACCGCTTCCATAAACCGGGAAACCCCCATATGAATCTCGTAGCCTTCCACCGGAAGAGCCGCCTCGCTGTCCCAGCATTCGGCGAAGCCTACGACCCGTTCAGTTCTCTTCTCCAGGGCAAAATGGGTCTCCATCGGAAAATAGCCGAGTCCCTCGGTTTCCCGGTGTTCCGATTCGACGAAGTCGGTATCGACCAGCCGTGTGCCCATCATCTGGTACCCGCCGCATAGGCCGGTGAGCCGTCCCCCGTCGGCCACATAGCGGCGCAGTTCCTCCTCCAGACCCGATTCCCGCAAAAACCTCAGGTCCTCGGCCGTATTCTTGCTGCCCGGCAGAAGAACGGCATCCGGCGAACCGAATTCCTCTACCCGGCTTATGTATCGCACCTGGACGTCCTCTTCCTCCCAGAGCGGGTCGAAGTCCGTGAAATTAGAGATTCTCGGCAGCCGGATGACGGCAATTTCCAAAGCCGGGTCTCCCTTCCTCCCGCGGCGTCCGCGGCTTCGGATTGCGTCAAGCGAAGCGGAGTCCTCGTCTTCCAGGGCCAGGTTGGGAAGATAGGGGATGACGCCGAGCACCGGTTTGCCCGTCCGCTCCTCCAGCCAATCGAGGCCCGGCTGAAGAAGGGAGACGTCTCCGCGGAACTTGTTGATGACGAAGCCCGCCACCCGGTCCCTTTCTTCCGGTGTCAGAATCTCCATCGTCCCGACCAGAGAGGCAAATACCCCGCCCCGGTCGATATCCGCGACCAGCAGAACGGGAGCGTCCGCCCAGCCGGCGAGCCGCATGTTCACGATATCGCGGTCCTTCAGGTTCACCTCCGCCGGGCTGCCCGCCCCTTCAAGTACCACCAGCTCGTATTCGCTTCTCAGCTGATGCAAGGCTTCCTTCACAATCCGCTCCGCCTGCGGAAGATAGCTTTCCCGGTAGGTCCGGGCGTCCAGCGTGCGAAACGGCTTGCCGTGCACGACGACCTGCGCCTCCATATCCCGGCTCGGCTTCAGCAGGATGGGGTTCATGTTCGTCGTCGCCGGTATGCGGCACGCATCGGCCTGCATCCCCTGGGCTCGGCCGATTTCCTTTCCGTCCGGGGTCACATAGGAGTTAAGGGACATGTTCTGCGATTTAAAAGGAGCCACACGCAGCCCGTCCTGCATGAAAATGCGGCACAGCGCGGCGGTCAGAAGGCTTTTGCCCACATCAGAGGCGGTTCCTTGCAGCATAAGCGTCCGGGCTGGAGCCGGAGCCAAATCCGGATGGTACGGTTGTTGGGCCATAAGCCTCTCCTTTCCCTATAGTCAGTATGAAAGACAGTGCTGCAGCGTGTCGGCCAGCCGGTCATTGTCTTCCTTGCGTCTCACGGCGAGACGGCCGTAAGAACGGTCGAGCCCCGGGAACAGAGAGGCGTCCCGGATGAGAATCCCTTCTTTCCCTAAACGGGTTTGCAGCTCTTGAATGTCCGGTGTTCCCGGCTCCCGTCCAAGGGAGAAGAGCACAAAATTGGTATCGCTCGGAATGACCGAGAGGCCGGCTTCCTCAAGGCGCCGGATAAACCGCGGGCGCTCTCTGGCCAGCCAAGCGAGGGTTCTGCGGGCATATTCCCGGTCTTCGAGCACCGCCTCTCCGATGTCCTGAGCTAGCCCGTTGACACTCCACTGCACCTGGAGCCGTTTCATGGCGGCTATCCAATCCGGATGGGCAGCGATATAACCGAGCCGGATGCCCGGAATGGCATAAAATTTCGTCATCGAGCGGATGACGAAGAGGTTCCGGGACTCCACCGCTTCCCGGATCCACGTCAGCTCCTCCTGCCGCGGATGAAAATCGATAAAGGCTTCGTCCAGGATTACCGTGGCGCCCCCTTCCAGCAAGCTCCGGATGACGCCAGAATCGAGCAGGCGGCCCGTCGGGTTGTTGGGATGCCCAAGGAAAAAAACGTCGGCATACGGCAAGGCCGCCTCCGCTTCCTCGCGGCCCAGAACGAATCCCCGTTCCGCCAGCAGGGGAGCTCGAGAAGACGTCCGCCCGCTTTCTCCACCGCCTCCTCGTATTCCGAGAAGGAAGGCCGGGCAAGCGCCGTCCTAGCCGGCTGCAAGACTCGGACGGCAAGCTCGATCAGCTCGGCCGCTCCGTTGCCGACCAGCAGGCTTTCCTCCGGAATGCGGTGCAGGCCCGAGAGCTTACGCCTCAGCCCGCGGACCGCCGGGTCTGGATAGCGGTGAATCTGCTCCGCAAACCGGGAGCAGCAGGTTTTGACCGCTTCCGGAGGACCGAACGGGTTCATATTCGAGCTGAAATCCAGAAACGCTGCCGCCGGCCGGCCGAACGTTTCCTCCGCTGTAAGGAGATCTCCTCCATGTCCGTAACGCTCCAGCATAAGATGTCCTCCCTTCTTATTTAACCGATCTGCAGCCAAATGATTACGGCCATAAGCCCGATCAGTTCGATTCCTTCATTTAAAGCTCCGTAGGTATCACCCGTAAGCCCGCCCAGCTTCCGGTTCAAGTACGCGGCCCCCGCCCAGCCGGCGGCGGCGGTCCCGATCGTGAAGGCGCCGAAGAGCCCGACGGCTCCCGTCCAGGACGAGCCGGTTAGAAGGGCGGCAGAGACAGTCAGGAAGCCGGCCAGGAGCCAGCCTCCGGCGGTGTGGCGGGGCCCCACTCCCCGGAAATAAGCGCCGAGTCCGGGACCCGGGCGGGCATACGGCCAGCCGGCCATGGCGGCCGTCATGAACCAGCGGCTCCAGATGGGGATAAAGAGCAGAAAGCTCCCGCCGGCTTCCCCTGCCCGAGCAGGCTGTCGAGCAGCGCAAACTTAAGGAGCATGGCAATTACACAAACCAGGACGCCCATCGCTCCTACGCGGCTGTCTTTCATAATCTCCAGCATCTGCTCCCGGGGCCGGCCGCTCAGCACGCCGTCCGCCGTGTCCATCAGCCCGTCCAGGTGAAGCGCTCCCGTGAGCGCCACCCATAGGGCAAGCAGAAGCGCGGCGGCCGGAAGCCCCGGCAGGACGGACGGCAGCCAGAGGCCGCCCCCATACAGCACGAACCCGATGGCCGCTCCGGCCATCGGGTAGAACACGGTGCTGCCCCGGAAGATCCGTTCCGTATACTCAAAGGAATAAGGAACCGGAAAGCGGGTGAGAAACTGGAAGGCCGCGGCCAGCGACCGGATGCCCCCGGTCAACCGCTCCCGAACACAATGAGCACGCATAGCATGATTCCTCCTAGTCCCAGGCTTGCCTTGTAGAGCAGGCTGACCGCCGTTCGGATATCTCCGGCTTGAAGCGGCCGCATAGGCCAGCCCATCCTGGCCCGTTCGCTCACCTTGCCTCCATAGACGTTGCGTCCCCCGAGCTCGATGCCCATCGCTCCGGCGGCAGCCGATTCCGGGATGCCGCTGTTCGGGCTCGGGTGCTTGTCCGCAAAGGCCCTCACGGAGCGGAACGCCCTCCGGCCGGAAAGACCGGGCGATAAGGCCGCCGCCGCTATGAGCAGCAGCCCCGTGAGGCGGGCCGGAAGCCAGTTCAGCCCGTCGTCCAGGCGGGCCGAGGCCCAGCCGAAGTAGGCATAGCGCTCGTTCCGGTAGCCCACCATCGAATCCAGCGTATTGGCCGCCCGGTACAGCATGGCCAAGGCGGCCCCGCCCAGCAAGGCGTAAAAGCGGGGAGACCACGGCGTCCACCGTGTTCTCCGCCACCGTCTCTACCGCCGCGCGGGTAAGCTCAGGCTCTTCCAGCCCGGCCGTATCCCGGCCGACAATGTAGCCGGTGTAGCGGCGGGCCTCCGGCAGGTTGCCTTCCGTAAGCGGGCGGTATACCTGCAGGGCGGCGTCCTTCAAGCCTTTGATGGCGATTGTGGTGGAGATGAACCAGGTATTCACCGCATACCCGAGCCAAGGGTGCACCCAGCGGCTGACCGCCAGCATCGCCAGCATGATCAGAAAAGATACCGCCAAGGTCACCAGCGTCAGCAGCACCCCGTGCCTTCTTAGAACGGCTGGGGGCATAGGGGCGGATGATGAAGCGGGAAGCCCATGATGGCCCTGGCCGTTTCCCTCTGCCGGCGGCAAAGGATACAGCCGGGCCTCCAGCCGCCGGATCAAGCCGCCGATGCGGATGACCGGATGGACCGGCCGGCGGGGGTCCCCGATCACCAGATCAAGCAAGATGGCGGCTATAAGCATCGCCAACGTTTCCTGCCATGTGTAAAACAGCACTTTCCGCTTCCTTCCTCTCTGGTGCCTTATCTGTAATGAGGTTCTGCTTCTCTGCTGCTTCTCTATTGATTTAACATGCGCGTAAAGAGGGTTTTCCGTCAACTAAACTACCGGTTAAGCATTAGGCCGTCCGATGAAACGGCGCTAGGGTTGTTAGGAGCCCAGGGTCGGAGCTTAAATAGGCAATAGGATCCTGGCCGATGGGCGGGCCCCGCTTTCACCGGGCGTTAGGCTAGTCAGCCGGACAGCCGCCGAAGCTTTACCGAGCTGTCTGCCCATCGGAACCGGGCAGCCGGAAAGCCAGGCTCTTCAGCTCCACCGGAATCCCCGCGGTAACCAGGAACACCTGGTCGCACCGCTCGGCCACCTGCCGGTTCAGCCTTCCCGCTTCATCCCGGAAACGACGGCCGAGCGGGTACTCCGGAACGATCCCGCCGCCCACTTCGTTGGTCACGAGGAGGACCGTCCCCCGGCAGGCGGAGAAGGCATCCAGCAGGTCTTCCGTTTCCCGTCGGACCGCCTCTTCCCAGCCCGGCTCCGGGGCGCCCGCCTTCAGCATCTGGTTGGACAGCCAAAGCGTCAGGCAGTCCACCAGGATGACAGGGCGCCGACTGTCGCGATCCTCGGCAGGTTCACCGGGCAGCCCTTTCGGGCGGCTTGGAAGGACCGCCGGCGTATGTCCGTCTGCAGACGGGGCCAGCGGCTCCGCCTCGGGACGGCCCCCGCGTCTCAACACACCGGCCAAATCGTAAGGCTCTTCCACTGTGGTCCAGCGGAAGCCGGAGGCTTCCCGCTGCTCCCGGTGCAGGGCCGCCCGCTCCCTCATCTCCTCGTCGTACAGCTGGGAGGTGGCGACGTACACCCCTCCTGTCCCAGGGCGGCGGCATATTGCTCCGCGAAGGAGCTTTTGCCGCTCCTCGCTCCTCCGGTTATCATGATCCGCATTCCGTTCCCTCCTGGTCTAGTGCCTTATCCGGAAACTTAGCTCGTGAGACAGCCTCCGGAAGCGCGCGAAACTCATTATGTAAGCCGGACTTCATTTGCGGATAAGGCACTACCCGCGGGAAACTCCCGCGCTCTCAAACGTAGCCATTTCCTTCATCACGTTAAGCGCCGCATCGATAAAATGAAACGCAAGCACCGCGCCGGTTCCTTCTCCAAGCCTCATGTCAAGCTGGATGACCGGCTTCAACCGAAGAGCTTCGAGCAGCGCTGCATGCCCCTTCTCCTGCGATAGATGGGAAGCGACGAGATACCCGGCGCTCTCCGGGGCAAGGCGAACGGCGACGAGCGCGGCGGCGGTTGAGATGAAGCCGTCGATGACGACGAGGCAGCGGCATGCGGCCGCGCCGAGAATGACGCCGGCGAGGCCCGCGATCTCCAGGCCGCCGAGCTTCGCCAGCACGCCGAGCGGGTCAAGCGCATCCGGCGCATTCGCCTCGATGGCCCGGCGCACGACGCCGATCTTGTGGAGCCGGCGGGCTTCGTCGATGCCCGTGCCGCGGCCGACCGCCTCCTCGGCGTCGAGCCCGGCCAGCGCGACGGCGAGCGCGGCGCTCGGCGTCGTGTTGCCGATGCCCATCTCGCCGGTGGCGAACACGCGGCAGCCCTCGGCCGCGAGCTCCTCCACCAGCGCGATGCCGGCCAGCACCGCCGCCTCGGCCTCTTCCCGCGTCATGGCCGGCCCTTTGGCGATGTTGCCGGTGCCGTAGCGCACCTTGCGTGATACGAGGCCGGGATGGGCCAGCTCGGCGTTTACGCCCATGTCGACGCAGATGACGTCGGCCCCGGCCTGCCGGGCCAGCACATTCACGGCAGCGCCGCCCTGCAGGAAGTTCATCACCATCTGCGGCGTCACCTCCGCCGGAAAGGCGCTGATTCCTTCCTCGCACACGCCATGATCGCCGGCCATGACCAGGACGGCCTTGCGCGTAAGATCGGGAATCGTCTCCCCGGTTATGCCGGCGGCCTGCTTCGCGATCTCCTCAAGCCGGCCCAGGCTGCCCGGGGGCTTCGTGAGGCGGTCGAGATGCTTCTCTGCCGCTTCTACCGCTTCTGGATCAAGCGGTCTAATCCGGCGGATGGTCTCGGTTATCTGTTTCATGCTGATCTCTCCTCGTCTAATACGTTATGGGGGCAGGCAAGCCGCTTGCTCAAGGCTGAAGCAGGATCTGCGGCACTCCGCTGACCGGATGCGGCAGCACGATCGGCTCCGTGCCGTACACCCGGGCCACGAGCTCGCCCGTCAGAATCTCCGCTGGCGAGCCGGTGCCCGCCATCCTTCCCTCGTGAAGAACGAGCAGCCGCTCGCAGTACTGGGCCGCCAGGTTGAGGTCGTGCAGCACGGCTACGACCGTCAGGCCGCACTCCTGCTGCCAGGTGCGGACGAAATTCATCATCTGGATTTGATGGCCGATGTCGAGGAAGGTCGTCGGCTCATCCAAAAGCAGGAGCCGCGGCTCCTGGGCCATCGTTTTGCCGAGCGCGACCCGCTGCCTCTCCCCGCCGCTCAGATGCTCCACCGGCCGGCCGGCGAACGGCTCCAGCTCAAGCCGGCTCATAATCCGGTCGATGAGCGGAGCCGGATCCCGGTTCTCCTCGCCAAGCCAGTTCTGGTAAGGGTAGCGTCCCATTTCGATGACCTCCCGTACCGTAAAGCCGGCCGGAGCCGGCGCATCCTGCTGCAGCACGGCCATCCAGCGGGCCAGCTCCTTGCGCGAGTAGGCGCCCGGTTCGCGGCCATCCAGCCGCAGGCTTCCGCCGTCCACCTTTTCCACGCCGGAAATGAGCTTGAGAAGCGTCGATTTGCCGCTGCCGTTCGGGCCGATGATGCCGTAGAAGCATCCGGCTTCCACGTGCAGGCTTACGCGGTCAAGCACGACTTGGCCCTGGTACGCTTTGCTTGCCTCTTCCACCTGGATCATGCCTTCAGCCCCTCCCCGCTTTCTTGCGTTTGTTCAGTAAGTAAGCAAAGAACGGCGCCCCGATTAAAGCCGTTACCACGCCAAGGGAATCTCCTTCGGGCTGAGCGCCAGACGCGCAATCGTATCCGCCCACAGCACGTAAATACCGCCCGTCAGAACCGAAATGGGGAGGATCAGCCGGTAATCCGGACCGACCACGAGCCGCACGAGATGGGGAACCACCAGTCCCACGAAACCGATGACACCGGAGACGGAGACGGCCGCCGCCGTCAGCAGGGTGGAGACCGACAGCACGATCAGCTTCGTCCGCTCCACGTGGACTCCCATGTGCGAAGCCTGCCTTTCGCCGAGCGCAAACAAATTGAGAGACCGCCCGTAGCCGATCAGCACCACCGCGCCAACGAGGAGATACGGAGTCAGAATGAGAGAGTAGTCCCAGCCCCTCATCGACAAGCTCCCCATCAGCCAGTACACAATCTCGTTGATGACCTTCTCGGATAGAGAGACCATGAATGACACGAAGGCCCCAAGAAAGGACTGGACCACCACCCCCGCCAGGATCAAGGTTTCCGTCTGGGCTTTCCCTTCCCGGCTCGCGAGCCGGTAGACCACGGCCAAGGTCAGAATCCCCGTTAGGAAAGCAACCGCCGGTACGGTGAAAGCGCCGATGGCCATTTGCAGCCCGAACAGAATAAGGAAGGCGGCTCCGACCGACGCCCCCGAGGCAACCCCAAGCGTGTAGGGATCAGCCAGCGGATTGCGGAGCACTCCTTGAAAGCCCGCTCCCGCGAGAGCGAGAGAGGCCCCCACGAGAATGGCCAGCACGACCCGGGAGAAGCGGACCTTCCATATGATGACTTCCTCGGCCGGCGCCCAGTCCGGGGTTACGAACCCGTTCAAACCGGGAACATGATGGACCAGAATCCGCCAGACGTCCGGAAGTGCCACGGCCCCGGCTCCTAGCGACAAGCTGACCACGATGGAAAAAAGAAGGAGCAGCAGGGCTCCTCCTCCGTATAGAATCAGCTTCCGTTTCATTTATTTGACCAGATCCGGGTGGATCGCCTTGGCCATGTCGGTCAGGGCTTCCGTCAACCGGGGGCCCACACGGGCCACTTTGTTCGAATCAATGGCATAGACTTTGTTGTTCTTCATGGCATCGATCGCCTCAAAGCCCGGACGCTTCTTGATCTCGTCCAGAATGGAGCTCATGCCGGACTCCCCTTTGGCGTACAGAATGACCTCGGGATTCGATTTGATGATCTTCTCGGGGTCGATCTTGTTCCAGCCCGCCTGCTCATGGGCCACGTTGTCCCCGCCCGCCAGCGTCACAAGCTCATCCATGAACTCTCCCTTGCCTACCGTCCAGCCCGGAGAGAATTCCATGTAGACCTTCTTCTTCGGAGCGTTCTTCACGGCGTCCGTTACCTTCTGCTTCTCCTCGCGCATCTTATCGGTTACCTTCTTGGCTCCGTCGGCCATGTTCATGATTTTGCCTACCGTCGTGATCTTGTCCATGACCTCGTCCACTGTCTTGGGATCCGTCGCGAAGACTTTGATCTTCAGCTCCCGGAGCTGATCGACTGTCTTCTTGTTCATGGAGGCCGAGGCAAGCACGAGATCCGGCTTGGTGGCGAGAAGCGCCTCCAGGTTGGCGTTCATGTCGCCGATCTGAGGCTTGCTTTTCGCTTCGGCGGGATAATCGCTGAATTTGTCGACGCCCTCGATTTTATCCCCGGCACCGATGGCAAATACGATCTCGGTTTCGCTCGGAACCAGCGTCGTCACCCTCTCCGGGGCTTTCTCGAACACGACGTCCGTTCCGGTCGCATCCTTGATCGTCAGCGGGTAAGCCGTCTGGCCGGTCTTCGGAGAAGCCGCCGGGCTTGATGCACCCGGAGAGGCCGAGCTTTGCGCCGTCGGCTGGGCACTTGAAGCGCCCGCTCCCGTTCCTTCCTTGCCTGCTCCGCAAGCCGCCAGGCTGGCCGCCAGAACCAGTCCCAACGCTCCCGTTCCCATTCTCTTAAACCACTTCGCTGTCTTTGCCAATTCCATTCTCTCCTTTTAAGGTAGCTTCGGAATGGAGCTTGACCTCTCGAACGCCACAAACGAAAAACCCCCTGTCCTATAGAACGGACAGAGGGTACAGCATACAGGGTGATAGGCACACACAGGGGGTACCGTCCCGATCAGCCGGATCCTTTTCCGCGAAGGATTTCGTCAGCTACTTCCGTTAGGCAGGTCTCCTGACTTATGGGTTGACTGACCGCCTCGCCTTCCCATTCGTCTGACGAACAGTGGCGTATGAGGCGCTCCCCAATTTACAGTGGCGGGACCGTGCCGGACTTGCACCGGCTTCCCTTTTAACCCGGGCGCGAACGAATTCGGCCAGCGGGCACCTATCGGTAGAAGGCTATTCAATTCTATCAAGCTGCCAATCTCTCACATGATTATAGGGCAATTCCAAGCGGTTGACAAGGAATTTCGTCCGAAACCGGTCCGCTCCCCTGTTTTCTTATTTGGAGGCAATGACTTGGAGAACCTGCTTAGCCTTGTCCATCTGCGGAGCCCGCGGATGCACGAAGGCATACAGCTCTTCTCCTTTGTACCCGCTGTCCTTCAGCCATTTCGACTCTCCGAGCGGAATGCCGTAGAGATGCTTTTCCATCTTGGGGTTCTTCTCGTCGCCAACCGGCGCTTCCACCACCCCGCTCGGATAATCCTCCGGTTTAAACAGATCGTCCAGGCTCACGAAGCTTCCCTGCCTGGCGAAGGCCTCGAAATTCTTCTTCGGCAGAATCACAAGGCTGTGATCGCCCGCCGCTATCTCCACGAGCAGCTTCTCATCATTATAGATAGGCGAGCTGTGTACAGCCACGGTAGGACTTTCGCCCACCTTCGCTTGCAGATCCGTCTCCATCTTCTCGGTTATATTCTGAGGCAGACCGGTCGACGGCAGGATAAAGATCGACACATCCTTCTTGGGCCCTCCGCCGCAGCCCGCTAAAACCACCAGCACGACGAGGGACAGCAGCCACTTCCATTTCATCTCTCCAACCGTTCCTTTCTCGCTCTCTTGTCTGTTCCACTATAGCAAAAAAATCGGTTGAAAGTGAAGTGAAACCTTCGTGACCATTCACCCGATTCCGACAGCTTTTTTCGAGTTCCCTCCTAATATGACCGCTCCGAAAAAAGGGCCGCATCAGCGGCCCTTGATCATTAGCATATATTCGTTTATTTTGAGGTCCAGCAGGGAGCTGGCTTCGATAACCGGGGGGACGTTAACGACTGTTCTTTGA
Organism: Paenibacillus sp. CC-CFT747; assembly: GCA_030323305.1. Lineage (GTDB taxonomy): Bacteria > Bacillota > Bacilli > Paenibacillales > NBRC-103111 > Paenibacillus_AO > Paenibacillus_AO aurantius. The sequence continues at coordinate 437,381 of CP106741.1, forward strand.
TGAAGAGCTGCTCCATCCGCATGCGCAGCATTCGGATTTCCTCTTCCAGGGAACCGCCGGCAGGGCTGGTGTTCTTGGCCGTCTGATACTTCCACCGCTTGCCCGATTCCTTCTCGCGAAGCATAAGCTTTTTGCCTGTTGAAGCTAAAGCGAAGTGCCCCAGTGCCACGTCCATCCCTCCCTCAGTTAAAAGGTAAAAAATGTAATATTGGTAAGAGTTACACTACCTTAATAATACAATAACATTATTTTACATAAAAAGAAATCTTTTTTTGCTAGATTGATAGAAAAGTCCCTTGCGTTCTCAACCCTTCCGGGCAAAAACGAATTTGCCGATCCGGTCCAGCGCCTCATTCAGCTGGGTGACCGAGGTCGCGTAAGAGCATCGGATGAAGCCCTCTCCCCCAGCCCGAATACGTTTCCGGGGACGGCAGCCACCTTGCCTTCGGTCAGCAGCCCCTGGGCAAATTCCTCCGAAGTCATCCCGGTCGACGTGATGGAGGGGAACGCATAAAATGCGCCTTGAGGCTCATGACAATCGAGGCCTATCTCCCGGAAGCCTTTCACGACCAGCCGGCGGCGCTGGTTGTAGGACTCCACCATCCGGTCCTTCTCTTCCATGCCGTTTTTCAGCGCCTCCAGAGCCGCGATCTGGCCCATCACAGGTGCGCACATTACCGTATATTGGTGGATCTTGAGCATGGCCGAAATCAGCTCCCGGTGCCCGCACGCATAGCCCATTCTCCAGCCCGTCATGGCAAAAGCCTTGGAGAAGCCGCTCACCAGAATGGTCCGGTCCTTCATCTTCGGCAGTGACGGGAAACTGACATGCTTGCTTCCATAGGTCAACTCAGCGTAAATCTCATCGGAAATGACGATCAGGTCGTTCTCTTCCACCAGCTTCGCAATGGGCAGCCAGTCTTCATACGTCATAATCCCGCCCGTGGGATTGCTCGGGTAGCAGAGAATGAGCAGCTTGGACTTCGGCGTAATTTTGCTCTTAAGCGCTTCGGCCGTCAGCTTGAACTGATCCTTTGCGAAGGTTTCGATGCCGACCGGAACGCCCCCTCCGATGGAAGCGATCGGGGAATACGAAATATAGCACGGCTCGGGAATGAGAATTTCATCCCCGGGCTCAATCAAGGCGCGCAGGGCCAGGTCGATGGCTTCGCTGCCTCCGACCGTGACCAGAATCTCGTTAGCCGGATCGTAATCGGTACGGAAGCTGCGGCTCAAATAAGCGGCGATTTCCTCCCGCAGTTCCGGAAGGCCCGCATTGGACGTATACTGCGTGTGCCCCCGCTCCAGCGAATAAACGCAGGCTTCGCGGACGTGCCACGGCGTGACAAAATCCGGTTCGCCCACCCCGAGGGAAATGACGTCCTTGCTTCCGCTCACCAAATCAAAAAACTTACGGATGCCCGAAGGGGGAATGGAGCGCACCCGCGGCGACAAGTAATCCTGCATCGTTTTCTGGTTAATCATGGCCGCCACCTCTTACGGAGAAATCAGGAGGCGGTGGTCTTCTTCATGCTCTTCGAAGATGATGCCGTCCTGCTTGTATTTTTTGAGAATAAAATGAGTCTTGGTCGAAAGCACCCGGTCAATCGAGGAGAGCTTGTTGGAGACGAAAGAGGCGACTTCCTTCAAGGTACGCCCTTCGATCTCAACAAGAAGGTCATAGGCACCGGACATCAGATACACCGATTTCACTTCGGGATATAAATAAATGCGTTCGGCAATGGCATCGAAGCCGTGCACGCGTTCGGGGGTAATCTGCACCTCGATCAGCGCCGTCACCTTGTCGTCCACCTTGCTCCAGTTCACCACCGTCGCATATTTCACAATGATATGGTCCGCTTCCAGCTCCGCGATCGCCGCTTCCACCTCCGCCTGGGCCGCGCCTACCATCGTCGCGATCAATTCCGCGCTTCTTCTGGCGTCTTCCTTCAGCAGATCAAGGATTTTTAACTTCAGTTCACTCATGGGAGAACCTCCTAAGGGATGATTGGCATCGCAGAACACGATAATTCCACTATACAACGAATACAAGCATCCTGCAAAGATGCGAAGCGGTAAAGACCCGGCATAAGCAGCAAAAAACCCGCCTGAGGCGGGACGGTTATCAGGTATGGGATCTACGAACGGCGGGACGGAACTTCCTCGTACGAGGACTGGCTGCCGTTTCCGGTATTCAGGTGGCCGGCCAAGGGTCTGGCTTCTCCTATTAGAACACCGCTTCCTGCTTATATGATTTAAACAGACGGCTGCCGGGTATAGATGCGGTTAATATCCGAGGCTCTTGCGCTTGGCTTAAGCAGCTTGCAAATGTTCTCCCGGATTTCCTTGCTCTCGTAGCCGGGATCGAGCAGGATGGCATAGGCGGCGGGATTCTCCGCCTCCAGGCCAATGCGGCTTCCCAGGCCCACCAGCCGGTCACGGTCGTAGACCCCGACCACTTGATCCAGGAGGCCCGCACGGCCCGCGCTTTCCCGGATGGGAACAGCCGTCTCCCCCGAAAGGCCTGCCGTCTTCCAAAACCCTTCCAGCATGTGCGCCTCTGGCATGCCGAGCTGAAACGCCACTTTCATCGCTATCCCTCCGCTTGATTCGTTTAATAATTATAATTATACATCATTGTGTATAATTATTCAAACTAATTTCAACGAAATAACGGATCTCGATAATAAAGGATAATGCAAGCTGCCGCTTGAAGAAAGGAATGCACCTGTCCGTTTTCCTAACGGCAACCTGTCCAACGGGCCGTTCATCCATTGTGATTATCAGAACCAAAACAATAACCCCCGGATCACGTCCAAAGGGACTTTCTCAGGGGTCTTAAGTTTGGGACGGGCGCCGTCCCCTTATTTTTCCTTACACGTGAAGCTTAAAAAATGTCCATGCTGAGGTAGCGTTCCCCGGTATCGGGAGCTATACACAGCACGCGCTTGCCGGCCCCGAGTCGGCGGGCCTCCTGCAGCGCAGCCCAAACGGTCGCTCCGGCCGACGGACCGACGAGAATGCCTTCGCGGGCCGCCAGTTCCCGGGTCGTCCGGATGGCGTCCTCGTCCGCCACCTGAACGATCCGGTCGTATACACCGGTGTTCAGAATGGGCGGAACGAAGCCCGGGCTTGTCCCCACCAGCTTATGGGGACCCGGCTGCCCGCCGGACAGCACCGGAGAGCCCTTCGGCTCCACGACGAGAATTTCGATGCCCGGGATTTTCTCCCGGAGCACCTCGCCGGTCCCGGTGATTGTTCCCCCGGTTCCCGAGGAAGCCACGAACGCATCCAGCCGGCCGCCCGTCTGCTCCACGATTTCCAGTGCGGTCGTCACGCGGTGGATATCCGGATTGGCGCGGTTCTCGAACTGCTGAGGGATGAAGCTGCCGGGAATCTGCTCCTGCAGCTCCTTCGCCTTGCGGATGGCACCCGGCATTCGTTCGGCCGCAGGGGTCAAGACCACCTCCGCCCCGTACGCTTTAAGAATATTAATGCGTTCCTTGGTCATGTTGTCGGGCATGACCATAATCGCGCGGTAGCCTTTGGCGGCGGCATTCATGGCAAGTCCGATCCCTGTGTTGCCGCTGGTCGGCTCAATGATCGTAGCTCCCGGCTGAAGCACTCCGTCCTTCTCCGCCTGGGCGATGAGATTATAGGCGGCGCGGTCCTTCACGCTGCCGCTCGGATTAAAGTATTCGAGCTTGACATAAACCTCCGCGTCTCCTGCCGCCGTTAGGCGGTTTAGTTTAACAGCGGGCGTGTTTCCAATCAATTCGGTTATGCTGTTTACCAGTCTAGCCGTCATGCTGCATTCCCCTTTCCGTCTATACCTATTTATTTTATCGGTATATGGGAATTAACGTCAACCCGCCGGAGCGCAGGCTCGTCCCCAACCGGTATGTTCCCTTCTGAAAGCGGACAATTAGGAGCCCTCCATCGGCTCCCGTTTATTATCCCTCTCTCCTTAGAAAAAGACCGGTCATGTTAACAAAACGCTATCGGAAGGTTAATAAAGCATCCTTTTACCCGTCCAGCGCCTCGCTTATCATTAAAAGCAACAGGGCCTGCTATCGTTTAACGGACCCTGTCTGACTAAGAGCAGGGAGGGAAAGCGATGGGTAAACGATGGTGGCGGATAGCCGCCGCGGCCGTGGTGCTTCTCGGGGATGGACCGGTGGTCCCGGGCAGCGGGCCGGTGCCGTTGCTACGGCGGAGGAAGCAGCAGCAGGGCCGGATTCCAGCTTATTATGGGGGACGAGGGTGGTAACGTCCCTTGCTGCCGCACAGCCGGAGCCCCCGATTCGTCGGTGACCATAGCCGCGAAGACCGGGGATCCCGGCTACACCTATGCCCCCGCATCACGGGACGTGGTCAGCGGAACCCCTTATTATTCCATGGAGAACGACAAAATCAGCTTGACGATCGGCACCACCAGGCTTGAGACGGGCAGCACGTCCGATTACAGCGACAACGCCTCCGGCAACAACAAGCCCGGGTCACTGACGCCGGGACATATCATGGATGCGGTACCGAAGACGACAATGCGGGACAACCTGGATTATACGGAATTTGTGCTGAGCAAGGGCTTGGGCCGAACGTGGTGGTATCCGACTGAGAAGCTGAGCCTGCCTGACATCGAGCCCGGCGACCGCTTCCTTACCGCCAAGGGAGCTTGGGACAAGGACGGCAGCATCAAGGCCCAGGTGACCTATTCGATTGTAGAGAATTCCCCACTTATTAAAATGAAGGTGAAGCTGAAGAATGAGGGAACGGCCGGCTTCACCGGTAACCTGGCCTATGTCATCGATCCGGAGGAGACGCTCGAGCAGCAGAGCTACGTCCCCGGCTGGGGCTGGAGAGGCGGACAAGTGAGTGAGTACATTACTTCCGGCTGGAACCGGAACTATATCTTCAATGGAATCCAGGATAAGTTCACGGGGAATACGGCCCATGCCCTCATCTGGCCCGATGCCCAGAAGCCTTCCGCTCTTATTCCCGAAGGATACATAACCGGAGCCTGGTTTCCCGTAGCGCTTGCTCCGGGAGGAACCAAGGAACTGATCCTGTACCATCTTCCCCATCAGCCGGGTCCGGCTAACGAAGCATACCGGACCGCGGAATTCTGGGCGGATGTGATTCGAAACGGAACGGACGTGACCTCGATTCGAACGGTGTCCGGAACCGTGACCGATTCGTCCGGCCAGCCGGCAGGCGGAATCGATGTGGACCTGACCTCTTCCTCCGGGGACTCCGTAGCGAAAGCCACAACGGACAGCCGAGGCCGCTACAGCCTGAATTCCGTTACCGGCTCGGTCTATGGACTAACGGCTTCTAATGGAACGGATAGGTATGAACAGCTACTTCCGCCGGAGCCTCCGGACAGGGAGACAGTGGTGAATTTCACCTTGGATCCGCCTCCTCTGAAAGCCGTGACCTCCGGTGTCACGAAGGGGGATCCCGGTTATGTTTATGAGGGAACGTCCCGGGACTGGTGGCCCGCCAATGATTATTATTATCTGGAGAGCCCGGATATCAAATTCACGGTAGGCACGGTTCGAACGGCAGGCAAGGATCCGGTAGACTGGAGCAATGACGCCTCCGGAAACAACAAATGGGGAACCTTGACACCGGGCCATATGATGGACGCCGCCCCCAAGCTGACCATGGAGGAGAACCTCGACTTTTCGGAATTCGTTCTGAGCGATAATCTGGGGGTAACGCCCGAGGACGAAGCGGCGGGAATGCATATGGAATGGTCATGGTTTCATCCGCTGGATAAGCTGAAGTTCCCTTCCATTCAGCTGGAGGGGGACACGATAGCGGCGGCCGGAGACTGGGATCGCAACGAGAAAATGAAGTCGTCCGTCCGCTATTCCATTGTGGAAGGAACTCCTCTCATCCGGATGGACATCACCCTGAACAACGGAACGGGAGCCGACTTCAACGGCAGCTTCGGCTATGTCCTCGACTCAGACCAGCCGGGCGAGCAGCATACGTACCTGCCGGGACGAAACTGGGTCTACAGCCAGGAGAAGAACCCGATCCGGGAAGGCTGGACGGAGAATTACCTGTTCACCGGCGTCAACAACGCTTTTACGGGCAAAACCGCGCATGCGATCATCTGGCCCGAGGAGCAGCAGCCGAAGAGTCTTATTCACGAAGGCATTTTTGCCGGAGCCTGGTTCGAGGCGTCGATTCCAAGCGGACAGAGCCGCAGCTATGTTCTGTATCATCTTCCCCATGTCGCCGGACCGGCGGATAAGCCTTATGCCAATGCGGAATTATGGGCCCACTTCATCAAAACCCATGCCGAAGCAAAGGATTACGGCAGCCTGACCGGTTCGGTGAAGGATGAGACCGGCAAGACCCTGCCTCAAACGGAAGTGGTCGCGAAAGACGGAAGCGGAGCCGTCCGGGCGAGAGCCGTCACGACCCCTGCGGGTAAGTTCCAGCTTTACTTGCCAAAAGGCGACTATACCATAGCGCCGGTGAATGACGCCTACTCCGTGGAGGCCCGATCCGTGACGGTGGCGGGTGGGGACCGGATAACGGCCGATTTCGTCATGAAGAAATATGCCGAGCTGGAAGCCGCCCTTCCCTCCGTCCTGACGGCAGACACGCCTTTTGACCTGACAGTTACCCTGCGGAATGTCACCGGCAGCCCGATAAGGGATGTGGCGGTTGAAGTGACCCCTCCTCCCCTCATCCAGCTGTTGGGCGAATCCTCCTTCGTTCTTCCCGTGCTCGGGGCGAACACGCAAAAGGTGCTGACCGTCAAAGCCGTCGCCCTTGAAGGGGGCCGCTCGGCAATCAAAGCCACGGCTTCGTCAAGCCTGTTCCGTCTCGCTGCCAGTGTAAACTTCGATGTCCAGGGACAGGGTTATTATGCCGGAGACAATCACTCCCATACGAAGCACAGCGACGGAGTCAATACGGTAGCGGAAAACTCGGACAGCGCCTACACCCGGCGGATGCTCTCTTGGGTATGGAGCGAGGAGCATAACAAGACCTCCCAGCAGGCCGACGCCGATGCCGTCACCGCGGGCTACGGAGGACGTTTTCTCAGCTTGTCGGGTACGGAGATCACCACCCCGGTTGGCCACGCACTCGTATACGGTCTCGATAATGTTCCCCGGTACGATATCGGGACTCCTTACACCTGGCAGAACAGCATCAACGAGGTGACGGGCCAGGGAGGTCTTCTGTACATCGCTCATCCGTTCGAGAGCACCTATGCTTTCCAGACGCCTTATGAATGGACCGGTTTCACCGGTGTCGAGGTGTGGAACGGAACGTGGCATGCCCTTGACAACAACGTCAACGAACGCGCTTTCCGCTTCTGGGACGAAATCAACATCCGCGGAGACGGCAAGTATTATGGCCTCACCAACACGGACGGTCACACGAAAGACAAGGTAGGTGACACGTACAGCAAAGGCTGGATGAAAAGCTTGACCGAAGGGAACGTACTGGAGCTTCTCCGGAGCGGGGGATATTACGGCTCCAACGGCCCCGATCTCCGTTTCCGCGTGGGCGGGGTGGAGATGGGCGGAACGCTGAAGCTGGAAGAGGCCGGGAAGGTACCCGTTCAGGTCGAAGCGTACGATCCCAATTCCTCTTTGACCGGCGTCCGGGTCATCAAATACTACATCACGGGCAACATGGCGGATTATTCCCGCCGCGAAGTTGTCTTGGATGAAGATCTCGCCGGGCAAGGCATTAGCCGGTACAGCAAAACCTTAAATCTGCCGGTTAGCGGCAAGGAATTTTACCGGATGGAGGTTATGAGCGAGAAATCGAACCCGAACAGCTCCGGCATCGGACCGCTGACCGGCACGGGCTTCGCTTTCTCTAACCCAGTCTGGGTGGAGGTCCCCGGGACTGGCAAGAGCAATGCCGCCGCGGTTGAGTCTTTGTCTTACAACCAGGCCCCCTTAGCCGACACGGCGGGACGGTTCGGGATCGGAACGATTGTGATTCATCCGAAGACGTTCGAACCGGATAAGCTGAATGCCGTGGTAAGTCAAGGGGCAGCCGTTACCGGCAAGCGGTATACCGTCTTGACCGGAAGCACCGCGGCTGAGGGCATTCTGGACCTGACGGTAACAGCCCCAGACGGTTCGGAGCGCACCTTCCGTTACCTGGTCTATACCGGCGGTCGTGTCCCTAGCACCGGCCAACTCACCAGTCTGCTGGTGAGTGAGGCTTCGCTGGTCCCGGCGTTTCAGCCGGAAAAGACATCGTATGCCGGAACGGTCCGTCATGACGTAACCCGGCTGGAGATCATCTCCGTCGCAGCGGACAGCCGGGCGAGCCTAACGGTCAACGGGACGGCAACCGCTAGCGGGAAGCCGTTCGAAGTCAGCCTGGCACCAGGCTTGAACACCATCCTAGTCGTGGTGAACGAGGACGATGGCCGGGCCGGCAGCACGTACACCCTCCGGATCGTGCGCCTTCCGGTGTAAGGCTGTCCAGGATCAGATTCGCGGTTCAGAAAAAGGAGGCCCTCGGGCCCCCTTTTCCTTTACTCATCCATCGCGCTGAATCCCTGTGGAACCGCCATCGCGGAAAGGTAGCCGCGGTGGGCTCTCTTCTCCTCTGGAGGAGAGACTGCCGCCTCAACAGGATCGGCAGGAAGACCGATGGGAACCACCAGCTGACGAAACGCCGCGGGAAAGCTTAGAACCCAACGATTACATAACGAAACGCCGAGGGATACCTGAGAACCCAACGGTTACCCAACGGACGCCGTGGGACACCTTAGAACCCGACGCTTACCCATTGAATGCCTCTGGACACCTAGACATAGACATCCGGTGGAAATCGCGGGGAAGCCGGGAAGTCCCCAAAATTAGCGGAACGGAGATACCTTATTCGTCAGAATTCGAGCCCTAGCGTTTTAATAGAGGAACTATACTCCTCTATTATTCGTCAGAGCGGCGAAAATAGGCCGTTTTTGATGGTTGGCGCCAAAAATAGCGAACCTGCGTTCCTCTATTATTTTGAGGAATATCGAAAAAAGGGGCATTAACGCCCCTCCGTTCCGCTATTTTTTTCGGCACCCGAGGGGAGCAGCGGGCAAAACGGTTCCCATTGAAGCAAATCGGTCTTTTCCAGGTGAATTGGAGCCTCCATGACAAAGGACCGGTTGTTGGATGGCACCCCCAGGTTAGGGGTTTCTACCAAACGGGGGGCCATCCTTGTCCGGTCCTTGTTCTTAGCTGCCTGCTGTATTCTCGAATGAGTCCATGGTTCAACTCATCCGGATCTCTCTAGCAGGTCAGGATGCAATAAAGCAAGGGAGGGCGCCCTTTCCCGTCGGCTAGGGCTTACCGCCGCCACCCGACCCCGTGTGCGCCTGCCGCTCCAGAAGCGGCAGAAGACATGCCCACATGATCAGCGGGGTGCTGCCGATAAACAGGAGGAGGCTGTTGATCACGAGGGGCGAGCGGCTCCAGGAGATTACCGCAATAAATAGCAGCGTCCCGAATAAACGTCCGGCGTTGATGGCCATCTCCCGGGTGGCCACATATTCCACTCGCCGGCCCCCCCGTCCTCCTGGCGGCCAATCCAATCGAACACCACCGAGGTTCCCGGCAGGGTATAGAGCGGAATGAACAGAGCGGTGCCGATACCGAACAAGAGGAGGGTTCCATAGCTGACCCGCCAGAAGAGCGGAAGGACCACCCCCATCATGGCAAGGATGCCAAGCAGCATGCCCCACTTCCGGAAGCGGGGCCGAAACCAGCGGCCAGCCGCCCAGAAGCTGACGAGGGCAACCCCTGAGGTGATCAGGGAGAAGTTCCCGAGCTTCATTTCGTTCTTCGTCGCAAGGTAGACCAGAAGGCCGATAAGGAACGAGTACACCCCTTCCCGGATTCCTTGGGCGGCCAGCCCCCACAAGACGCGCCGGCTGCTCCGGTCGGCCATTTTGCGGAAGGGGAACCACCAGTCATAGCACGTTTGAACTTTACGCTTGCGAAGCCAGAAGCTCAGGACCACGCCGACCAGGAAGATCACCAGCGACAGCGTAAAGATCAGACGGTAACCCCCTGTCCCTTTCCAGTGCGTGATAAGAAAGCCCGAAACCCAGGGGGCCACCATCCCGGCTACCGATCCCCATAAGCCCGCCCAGCCGTTAAAGCGGTCCCGGTTGTCCGGATTGGTGACTTCGAAATAAACGACATTGAAGGCCAGCCAGAAGAATCCCGAGGCCAAGCCCTGCACACTCCCCAGCCAAAAAATGTAATCCACCGAGCGTACCCCAAGAAGGAGCACCAGCACGTAGAACAAGGCGGAGAGGGCGATGCCGAGACGGAGCGAATTCATTTTGTTGTGTTCCTTGACCCACTTTCCTGCAATCCAGAAGGTCAGCGCCATGAATACCTGCTGGTAAACGGCAAACCAGGCAATCATGGCAAAATCGTTTCGAGCCTTCCACAAATAGATGCTCACGAACGTGCCGGACAAGGCATTGGCCGTTCCGAACAAAGCATTCACGAGAAGCAGAAGACGCGTCTGGGGAGTCAGACCGGCCCCTTCCCGTCCTTCCCGTTCTTCTTCGTCCTCGGACGAATGTTCCCGATGGCGGCCAAAGCCCGGCACAAAGACAATGCGCCGGGCTTTGCGGTCTTGTATCGATTCGTTCATTCACTCACCCGGTTACCCGTTAAGGGAAATAGAAAACAGCCTGTTTACCTTTCCCTCCCCTTACCGGATTATCCGGAAAAGGAAACAATCGTCCTTCCCCGGGCCACCTCCCCATCCTGCCGGGGACGCCCGCATGAAGGCAGCCATCACCTGCCATCAAGGTTTAAGACGGGGCGGCTTCCGGTGCCGCGTTGCCTGTTCGAAGGCATAGGCCATCTTCAGCAGAACAGGCTCGCTAAAGGCGGTCGACGTGAAGGTGATTCCGTAAGGCAGCCCTTCTGAGGTGAAACCGCCCGGGACCGTAACGGAGGGATACCCGGCTCTTGCCCCGACGGCTTCCCCTCGTCTCCCGGAAATAGGAGGGCATCCAGGCCGTGCTCCTTCAACACGGCATCGATTCCTTCCTCCCGGCAAAGGCGTAAATCCCGGGCCCGGTCGGCCAAATAAGCCGGTTCCGTTAAGGTGCCGCTCGTCCTCTCTTCGGCATGCTCCAGAAGCGTCTGCCCGTACCGCAGCGTTTCGTCCGGATGCGCCCGGTTGAAGGCAATGATCTCTGCCAGGGTCCGGACGGGAGCACCGGGACCAAGACCCGCCAGGTAGCTCTGAAGCGCCGATTTAAACTCATGCATAAGGACGGAAGAGTGTCCAATCTCCGCCGCGGACGGCAGATCGGCCGGATCGACGATAACGGCCCCTTGGCGGCGCAGCTCCTCAATCGCCTGCTCGAACAGGTTGAGCTGTTCCTCCGTCAGTCCTTCGCAGAAGGACTGGCGCGGAATGCCGAGGCGGACTCCTTTATTCCGTCCCGGTCCAAAAATGAGGTGTAATCGGCGGGGCGTTTGACGTGGAGGGTGGCCGGATCGCGCTCATCCTCGCCCGCCATAACCCCGAGCAGAATGGCGGCATCCTCCACCGAACGGGCCAATGGACCGGCCGTGTCCTGGGAATAGGTGATGGGGATGATGCCCCTTCGGCTGATCAGCCCCACTGTCGGCTTGATGCCCACCAACGCCTGCTTGCTGGCCGGACTGAGAATCGATCCGGAGGTTTCCGTACCGACGGCCGCCGTGCAGAAGCCGGATGCCGCGGCGGCTGCCGAACCGGTGCTGGAGCCTCCCGGATGCGCCCCCTCTTGTACGGATTCTGAACCTGGCCTCCCCGCGAGCTGTAGCCTGCCGGCATTCCTTCCGTCATGAAGTTGGCGAATTCGGTCATGTTGGCTTTGCCGAGCAGGATGGCACCCGCCTTTCTCAGCCGGGTGGCCAAGGCGGCATCTTCCAATGCAAACGAATGCTTAAGCGCAAGCGATCCGGCGCTGGTGGGCATACGGTCCCCGGTATCGATATTGTCCTTCAAGAGAAGAGGAATTCCGTGAAGAGGCCCCGTTAAGCCCCTGTCTCGATAAGCCCGGTCAAGCGCCTCCGCTTGAAACAGCGCATCCTGGTTCACCTCCAGGACCGACTGAATACCGGGCCCGTCCTTATCGAGCCGGGCGATCCGGTCCAAATAATACATCACCAGCTTTACCGCCGTCAGCGAGCCGTCCCGGTAGGCTGCATGGATCTCGGTAACGCCCGCTTCTTCCCAATGCCCTTTTGTCATGAATTCTCTACCTGCTTCCCTGTCTTATCGGCCCATGTTATATCTTTAATCTATAGCCCAACCGCGCATACGCGTCTTACCGCCAACCAAGTTACCGGCTAGGGCTTTCTTCCATCCTAACGGAAACAAGCCCGCTCCACCACGGACACAATCGCTATACTCAAAAAGTAAGACAACGGCAAAGAACCCCGGGCCCGGGGCCAGGGGTTTCTCCGTTTGCCTTAATCTTTAACCGCCTTTATGAGCGCTAGGCGGGCTTTCTCTGTCAAATAGCTTTCCGTCTTGAAGCAGGAAGGGCATACATAGACGTTCTCTTCCAGCGCGGCGATCAAAGGCTTTCCGACAGCCTCCGGCACAAGCGGGCTCCAGGCTTCCTTCCCGGTGGTCCTCTGTCCGGCCAACAGCATCAGCTCGCGGCAGTTCGTGCATTCCGGGGCTTCCTCCTGGCCGTCGATCACCTGCTCCACCTTCTCGCTGTATTCGTCCCGGTACTCTTCCTCGAGCTCATCCAGATCGTCCAGCTCCCCGACCGGGGCGGCATCCAGCTCCTCCTCGTCTTCCTCCTCCGTAGGCGCTCCGAACGTTACGCTGCGGTAGGATCCCAGCTCATTGAAGCAATGCGGGCACTCTTCTTCGGGTCCAAGCTCGGGGTCCCAGACAATCTCCGTATGGCACCACGGGCATACTTGCTTCTCTTCCGATTCCAATGTCTATCCCCCCGTTACCAGGTTGTCGATAAGTAATATAGCCCGATGGCCAGAAAGACAAAAGCCACCGCAAACAGCGTTCCCCACAAATACTTCATGTCACACTCGCTCCAATGACGTACGAGACGGAAATCGAGATGATCATCGATATGAGGCCGACCGCTTTATTATCATTCTTGACCTGCTCGTCGATTTTAAAATACGGGGTAAGCATTTCAAAGACGAAATAAGCGACCAAGAGCAGGACAAACCCATAGCAGGACCAGATCACCGATTCGAGCAGCGTATCGTTATTCAGAATGGCAAAGCGGAAAATGTTGCAGATTCCAAAAATTTTGCCCCCGGTGGCCATCGCCACGGCGACATTTCCATTCTTGATTTCTTCCCAGTCGTTATAGCGGGTGACATAGTTGAAGATAACCATAAACACGATGAGTGCCACGGCCGCGACCGAGAAGAACGCGAGTGTTTCCAGGTACGGGTTAGCCATTAATTGATCCACCTCTTCATTCATAGAAATACACGCCCTTCAAAAGGTATGTATGAACGTTGGAAGAGACTGAAGCTACCTCCAGTCTCTTCGGTCCTTTATGGTGAGTTTACCACAAAAATGTTTACTGTTGCTGATTCTTGTTCGCGACTTTGGCTTTCAGTGCAGCGAGCTCATCTTCGACCCCGTCGTTCTGATCCAGCTTCGAAAGCTCGTCGTCCAGGGAGCGGTTGGAGCTGCGGAGCTCGTTGCTCGCCTGGGCTTCCGCTTCCAGCTGGGCCACCTTGTCGCTCATGCGGTCGAAGCCGCGGGCCGCGTTGTCGGTCCCGAAGCCGGACATCGCCTGGTTGATGGACTTCTGGGCTTTGGCCGCCTCGGCGCGGGCCACCAGAAGATCCTTCTTGTTCTTCATCTTGTTGAACTCGTCCTTCATCTCAGACAGCTGGCTGCGAAGACGGTCGGCGTTCTCCTTAGCGATGGCGTATTGGTTCTTCATTTCATCATAGCGGGTCTGGTGCTCTTTCTTGTCCTGCAGGGCGCGGCGGGCCAGATCTTCGTTGCCCTGCTCCAGAGCCTTCTCGGCTTGGGTCTGACGCTTCTGCACCATCTCTTCGGCTTCTTCATACTGCTGCTTGAACTTCTTCTCTACGGCAATCTGCTTGGCGACAGCCGCTTCGGCATCCATAATGTCCTGCTCCATATCCCTCAGGAACTGGTTCAGCATCTTAACCGGGTCTTCCGCTTTGTCGAGCAGATCGTTAATCGAAGCCGCCGTCAGATCACGCAGTCTTTTAAAAATTCCCATTGAATGGTTCCTCCCTGGAAAGGTAATTTATTTGGTTGGGGTTGGATTGGCTCGAGCGTTTCACACCTATTTCTACGTGCCACGATAAACAGAGTTTCACTTTCCACAAAAAATTCTTTATCCGGGGAATTACCCGTTTCTCTGGGGTTCTGAAACCCCGCCTGGGTTATTTCAGTTCCACCACGGTAACACCGGTTCCGCCTTCCCCGTAATTGCCGATCCGGTAACTCTTCACGTGCTTATGCCGGCGCAGAAAATCCTGTACGCCGGTCCGGAGCGCCCCGGTTCCCTTGCCATGGATCAAGTAAACCTGGCTGAAGTTGGCGAGGAAAGATTCGTCCAAGAACCGGTCGATCTCGATAATCGCTTCTTCAATGTTGGAGCCGCGGAGATCCAGCTCCGTCCGCGCGTTCTCGTCCCGCGAACGCTTGACGCCCGTAACGACCTGCTGCTGAGGCTTCTGGTTCTCGGGAGCCGATTTCAGCAGCTCCAGGTCGCTCACGGGGACCTTCATCTTCAGGATGCCGAGCTGGACGGTGGCCTCCGTTCCGGCCAGGTCGACGACATGGCCCTTCTGGCCGAGGCTGCCTACGCGAACCTCATCGCCCGCACGGATCGCCCGTTCCTTCTTTGGCGGAAGCTGGCGGGAGGCGCCGGTTCCCAGCTTGCGCAGCTTCGGAGCCGCCTCGTCCAGCCGGCGCTTCGCGTCGATCAGCTGATGCTCCTTGATCGACGACCGCTCCTCGAGCGCCATCCGCCGCAGGTCGGCGACGATCGCATCGGCTTCGCGGCGGGCCTTCGCCACCGCGTCGGCCGCCTCCTGCTCCGCCTTCGCCAGGAGCCGCCCGCGCTGCTCCTCGAAGCGCCGCTGCTGGTCGTCGAGCTGCCGCTTCAGCTCTTCGACCTCGCGGTGCAGCTGCTCGGCGCTCTGGCGCTCCGCCTCCGCCGTGAGCCGGTTCTCCTCGAGCGTCGCGATCATCGTTTCCACGCGCTGGTCCTCCTCGGTGACCTGGCCGCGCGCGTGCTCGATGATCGGCTTAGCTAACCCGAGCCGCTCGGCGATGGCGAACGCATTGCTTCGCCCCGGCACCCCGACAAGCAGCCGGTAGGTCGGGCTGAGCGTATTCACGTCGAACTCCATGCTGGCGTTGATGACGCCGCTCCGTTCATAGGCGTACGCCTTCAGCTCGCTGTAGTGGGTGGTCGCCACCATGCGGCAGCCTTTGGCGTGAATATGCTCGAGAATGGCAATGGCCAGAGCCGAGCCCTCGGCCGGATCCGTCCCCGCCCCCACTTCATCCAGAAGGACCAGGCTCTTCGGCGTCATGTCCCGGAGAATGCGGATGATGTTCGTCATATGGCTCGAGAAGGTACTGAGGTTCTGCTCGATGCTCTGCTCGTCGCCGATGTCCGCGTAGATGGAATCAAACACGCAAAGCTGGCTGCCCTCCTCAGCGGGCACGAACAAGCCGGACATCGCCATCAGGCTGAGCAGCCCGATGGTTTTGAGCGAAACCGTTTTTCCTCCGGTGTTCGGTCCGGTCACAATGATGCTGCTGAAGTGGTTGCCGAGCTCCACGTCGAGGGGAACCACTTTGTCCCGGGGAATGAGGGGGTGACGCCCCTTCTTCAGCTTGAGGAACCCGCGGTCGTTCATCATCGGCAGGGTTCCCTTCCATTCCCGGGCGAGCCCCGCCTTGGCAAAGGCAAAATCCAACTCCCCCAGAATATCCAGGTCGCTCAGCAGGAAATCCGCAATTTCCGCCACCAGCGCCGTTAATTCCCGAAGAATTTTCTCGATCTCCGTTTCTTCCTTCAGCTTCAGCTCCCGGAGCCGGTTGTTCATCTGCACGATCACCTCCGGCTCGATGAAGAGCGTGGCCCCGGAGGTGGATTGGTCGTGGATCATCCCGCCGAAGTGCGACCGGTACTCCTGCTTAACCGGGATGACATACCGATCGTTGCGGATCGTGATCAGGTTATCCTGGAGCATCTTCTGAGTGGAAGGATTCCGGATCATCTGCTCGAGCCGTTCCCTCACGCGCGCTTCACCGGTTCTCAATTCCAGGCGGATCCGCGCCAGCTCCGGACTCGCCTGGTCCACGACCATGCCGTTATCGTCGATGCAGGCTTTGATTCTTTCCTCGGTCTGGCGTTCCTCGTTCAATCCCTCGGCCAGAGCGGCCAGCAGCGGAATGGGCTCATCCTCGTGTAGGACGAGAAGAAAGCGCTTCAGCCTCCGGGCCCCGTACATCGTGTTGGCAATGTCCAGAAGCTCCGCCGGATTCAGCATCCCCCCGATTTTGGAGCGCCGGAGCCCCGGTTCCACATCGCGGATTCCTCCGAAGGGAGCCCCTCCCTTCAGCCGGTCGACCTTAAAGGCTTCATCCGTAGCCTGAAGTCTCCGCTTGACTTCCTCGAGGTCGCTATGAGGCTGGAGAGCGGCCGCTCTCCTTTTGCCAAGGGAGGTTTCGGCCAAGCCTTCCAATGTATTTAAAATTTTCGTGAATTCCAAAGTTTTCAACAGTTTCGCGTCCAACGTTCCAACCTTCTCCCAGCTATAGTCCGCCTTCGTTCATTCCTGATGAATGCGGCACCCGGAAATCTTCTCCAGGTTACGGCAAGCCCTGTCCAGCCAAATCGGTCAAAGCCTCCTCGGTCCTGCAGACCGGGGGCGTGTATAGGGCAGGCTACCTCTATTATAGCTAACCCCTGCAGGATACGCTATTCGGCGAGTTGGGTTATACCTAAAAATTCCACCTCCCCCTTCCCTCATATAACTTTGACCGAGGGGCAACCTAATTCGTACTGGCGTGGCCAAAATACCGTTTAGGAGGATCAAACGTGCACATTCTGGGTCATATCGTCCGCTTTATCGTTTCCGCCCTGGTGCTTCTGGTTACCGGATGGCTCGTACCGGGCTTTAGAGTGGGAGGCTTCGGCAGTGCCCTTCTTCTCGCCCTTGTCATTGCGGTGCTCGGCTGGATCCTGGAAGGCATTTTCGGAAGAAGGATCACTCCGTTCGGCCGTGGAATTATCGGCTTTCTCTCCAGTGCTTTTATTATCTGGCTGTCCCAGTTCATTGTAGGCGGAGTCCGCGCCACGCTGATCGGGGCCATTCTGGCCGCTCTCGTTATCGGAATCATTGACCTTTTCATCCCGGTATCGGGAATAGGACGGCGGAACGGAGAAGGCGAAGAGCACGCCCGCACTTAAGAAAGCTCATGCTGCCGCAACCGAAAAATCAGGCTTGACACGGCCCTTAAAAGAGCTGTGTCCTGACGACCGCAGGCGTCTATGATCATCCTCACACCCCCGGTGCTTTTTCAGCAGCGGGGATGCTTTTTCTCCGGGAAAAGGTCCAAAATCCTTCACCGGATTGTCACCACACGGCACGCCCTTTTTCCCTTAGAATGGTAATCAAAGAGGTCCGCAGACGGCCGAAGCATCATGATAGTTACCGCCGTCGGAAACGGAACCATTAACCAGCTGGAGGGAAAAAGGTATGCGTAAAGTGGGATTGGCCATGGCCGCGATCATGCTTATGCTCGCATTGGCGGCATGCGGCAAGGAAGAGCCGAAAGCCGTGGATACGGCGGCAAGCGCCAACGCGCGGGAGATCAAGATCACCGCTCAAAATTTCGATTTTGACCAGAAGGAAATCCGCATTAAGAAGGGCGAAACGGTCAAATTCACCCTGGAGAACAAGGAAGGCATGCACGGCATGGAGGCCAGGGAGCTCGGCCTGAACGTAAAAGGCGGATCGAGTCAAACCATTACCGCCGACAAAACGGGAACGTTCAACCTGAAGTGCTCCATCATATGCGGAGCCGGCCATGGGAACATGGTTTCAAAAATTATCGTGGAATAAGACCACGGGGATTGATTAGCCTTCCGGCTCTTCCGGAGGGCTTTTGGTCTTTGGGGGCTATTATAAGGATTTCTTGGAAGGACCTTCAAATAGGGTTATGGGCCGGCGGGTTCTCGCTGCTTCCCTGGATTTGGTATGCTGAAGGTAATCTTAGCAAGGGGGTAGGAATGATGGGTTTTCGATAAAGTGGTACTGATCAGCGGAGCGGGAAGCGGGCTTGGGGAAGCGGCGGCGATAACCCTGGCGGCCAAAGGAGCGGTTATCCTGCTGTGCGGACGAAGAAAAGACCGGCTGGAGGCGGTCCGGGACCGGATCGAAAGCCAAGGCGGAAGAGCGCATGTTCTTGCCGCAGTAAGGATCCCCTAAAAGGCATGCGAATGCTTTCTAACGAATAAGGCACCAGCCGACTTGAGGGCTTTTCGCGGAATCCAAAAACGCCCCTTCTCCCGACATGGCATCAGATGCCTATCGAGAGAGGGGGCGTTTTGGCTTGCAGACGATCTTTCGGATTGCAGTTCGGTCAAGGGTTCTTCCCCGGCCAGAAAGGAAGAGTATCCAATATCCCCGGCAGGCTGTCCATCACAAAAGTGGCCAGACGGGAGCGGGCCATGGCCTGCTGGATCGGGTCCGAGGGCACGACCGACAAGACGTGCACCAGCACCCAGAACAGCAGGGCGGCTTCCAGAAAGGAAAGCGCGGCGCCTCCCCAGCGGTTCAAGCTGTTCAGGCCGGGGACTTGGGCGATCACGTTCAGAACGTGACCGATGACGGACAGGGCGATTTTGACCGCAAAGAAGATAAGGGCGAAGGCCAGCGCCCGCAGAATGTAATCTTCGAGCCGCAGGCTCTGAACGGCATACTCGTACTTCTTGTAGGAGAAGAAGGCTTCGAGAGGAAGCCACTTCGCCAGCACCGGCGCCAGGGCCCCGGCATACTTGTAGGCGGCCAAATAGGCCAGGATCAGACCGGCCAGCGAAACCAACTGGCCGATCAGTCCCCGCCTGTAGCCGACAACGAGGGCGAACAGGAAGCCCGCGGTCACGGCTACATCAAGGGTAGTCATCGCCGGCATCTATTTGGGGCTCGGCTCTTCACTTTCCATGACAAGCTCGATCCATTCGTTATATTCCTTCTTCAGAAGCTCATATTCGTTCTGCAGCCGGCTGTATTTCTCCGCCAGTCCCATCTCTGCCTGCTCCCGGCTATCGAATCGTTCCTTCTCCTGATGCAGCGCAAGCTCCAGCCGCTCGGCCTCACGCTCCCGCCGTTCCAGCTCCTCCTGCTGTTCGCTGTACAGCTCCTGCAAGGTGCGGTACTCGCTGTCCAGCGAATCCGCGCGGCCTGCTGCGGCTTCCAGCTGATCGGACAGCTCGCTGAGCCGGTGCTTCGCCGTCCGGAGCTCTTCCTCCCGCTCCCGGGCGAGGCGTTCGTTCTTCTCCCGCTCTTCCTTAAGACTCCGCTCGAGCGCTTGGAGCTTTCGGCTTTCCTCAGCGTGTGCGCGCTCCCGCTCAGCGGCCTCCGTTAGAAGAGCCACGTGCGTCTCTTCCTTCTCGGCCGCCTCGGCTAGACGGGAAGCGGATGCCGCTTCCCGCTGCAGAGCTTGGTCGCGCTCGGAGCGGAGGGAGAGCAGGACGTATTCCATGCTCTCCTTCTCCTCCGTCCAGCGACGCTTCTCCTCACGCAGCTGCTCCTCCCGGCGCTCAAGCTCCGCATTCACGCGGTCCAGCTCGGCACGGCGGCGGGCTTCCTCCGCCGCCAGCCGGCCGTCCGCTTCTTCCTCGGCGAGCGTCAGCATCTCGGTCGCGGCCGCCTCGGCCTGAGCGACCTTCTCCGCCGCTTCGGCCTTCACCTGCTCCAGCTCCCGGGCAGCAGCCGCTTCAAGCTGAGTGACCCGCTCGGTCGCCTTCGCTTCTGCATGACGCAGCGCTTCGGCCGAAGCTGCCGCCTCCCGGGCGGACCGCTCGGCGGCTTCCGCCTCTACGCGGGACAGCTTGTCCTGCAGAGCCCGGCGGGTCTGTTCCCCTTCGGCCTCCACGAGAGCCAGCTGCTTCTCGTAGGCCTCCCGGGCCTTTTCTCCCTCCGCTGTGGCTTGCGACAGCCTCGCTTCGAGAGCCTTGCGGGCGTCTTCCGCCTCCGCCTGCACCTGGGCCAGCTGCTCCTGATGGAGCCGCCGCGCCCGGTCGCCGTCCGCCGTCGCCTGCGCCAGTCTCGACTCCAGCGCCGCCTTGGCTTGGGCCGCCTCCGCCTGAACGCGGGCCAGCTGCTCCTCCCGTTCCTTCAGCGCCTGCTCCTTCTCGGCCACGAGGCGCTTCTGCTCCTCCTCCGCCTCTTCCATGAGGGCGAGCTGGGCCAGCTCCTGCTCGTCCTTCAGACGGCGGAGAGCGTCTTCCTGCCCCTCTTTGGCACGGCGAAGGGCCTCGGCATGCTCGTCGCTAAGACGCTGCAGCACCTGGGCCTGCTCCTCCCGAAGCACTTGAAGGGCATGCTCGCGCTCGCCCATAAGCCGCTTCTTCTCCTGGAGGCGGACCGTCTCCGCCTCGCGGAGCTTCTCTTCCTGCTCCTTAGCGAGGCTTGCCCGCTCCCCTTCAGCGCTTCCTCGAGACGGGCGGCCGCCTGGCTTTGCAGCTCGGCGATGCGGGCCTCTGTCTCCCGGCGCACCTCGTTAAGGCGGGCTTCCGCTTGCATAAGCTGCTCCATCAGCTTACCCTGCTGCTGCTCGAAGCCGTCGGTCAGCTGCAGGCGCATGCGCTCCTTCTCCTCAGCGGCCAGCTTCAGCTGCATCTCCTGCTCCTCGGCTAGACGCAGACGCTCCATCTCGAGTTCGTCCTCGAACCGCGTCTGGTCCTCGAGCCGCAGCTGCTGCGACCGCTCCTGCTCCTGGCGGACGGCCTCGTCCACGCGGGCTCTCGCTTCGGCATGCAGCTCGTCCAGACGGACAAGGGCCGCCCGGCGTTCCTCTTCCCTGGCCGCCCGCTCCTTCGCGAGCTCCTCCACGAGGCGCACCTGCTCCTGCTCGAGCTTCTCCCGCGCCGTCGTCGTTTCCGCCTGCAGGCGGTGCAGCTCCTCTGTCAGCTCGGAGTACTCGCGGGATTTCTCCTGCTCCAGCTCGCGCAGCACTTCCATCTCTTCGGTACGCTCGTGGATCACCTTGTCCCGCTCGGCCAGCACTTCCTCGTGACGGCGTTCGAGCTCCGACAAGCCCTCCGCGTGCTGCTTCTCGAGCTTCGCCCTTTCCTCCGTCCAGCGGGCCTGCTCGGCCTTGCGGGCGTTCTGCAGCTGGGTCAGCTCCTGCCGGACGGCGGTCAGCTGCTGGTTCAGCTTCGCCTGTTCGTCCAGCTGCATCCGCAGCTTGCGCTCCGTTTCCTTCTCGCGCTCGATCGACCGGTCCAGCTCCGCTTCCTTGGCCTGCGTCTGCTGCTCCAGAAGCTTGCGTTCTTCGGCCCAGCGCCCCTGCTCCTTGCGGTACTTCTCTATCTCCTCGCGGAGTCCGCGGGCCGTTTCCTTGAGCTTTTCCTGCTCTTCGGTAAGCTTGATATGTTTTTCTTCCATTTCCCGGAGGGCAATCAGCTCGTCGATGGCCTGATCCAGGTCGTTTTTTATTTTCAAATGGTCGTCCGCCATGTTTACGGCCGCCAGAACCGCAATTTTCGTCGTGTCCAGGCGCCCGTCGCGGTTCGCAATCTGGTGCATATGATCGTTAACATGGGCCGCCACCCGCTTCATATAGCCGATGCTGTGATTGCCCATAAGGCGATAGCTCGTTCCGTATATGTCAACCGTTAGACGTGTTCTTTCTTCAGAGTTCACTCTACTGTGCCTCCTTCCCATGCGTAAAGGCCGGTTTCACCGGCACACATCGGCCCTGCCGCCCATTCGTTAAGCCGCTTCCCGTCTCTCCCCGACCGTTCGGTCCAGAAGGAAGGAAGAATCACTCTTCGAAAGCAGTCGGAAAAAGCCTTACGTATCCACTTCGGCAAAACCGGCCCGGTTTCCTGCTATTTTCTTAATTCCGCTTCAAAAGTTTGTTCGAGCGCTGTCACAACCTTGCCATGAAGCTCCGTTACCTCTTCATCTGTAAGCGTGCGCTCGGGATGACGGTACACGAGCGACAATGCCGCACTCTTGCGCCCGGCTCCCAGCCGCTCGCCGGTGTAGATGTCGAACACCTGGATGGACTCGAGAAGGGACCCCGCCACCTCGCGCACCTTCGCTTGAAGAGCGCCTACCGGGGTTTCCTGGCGGACCACCACCGCGATATCGCGGGTCATGGCCGGGTAACGCGGCAGGGAGGCATAGTCGATGGTCAAATCGGCCGCCCCCGCCAGCGTTTCGAGCTCAACCTCGAGCAGGTAAGTCTCCTCGAGATCATGCTCCCGCTGCAGCTCCGGATGAAGCTGGCCGATTCGGCCGGCCCACTTCTCCCCGTCCTTCGTGATCAAGGTGATGTCGGCGGTTCTTCCCGGATGGAAGCCCTCCGGCTGGGAAGCTTCGTACCGGACCTCCTGGATGTCCAGGAAGGACGTGACCTTCTCCAAAACACCCTTCAGGTCATAGAAGTCGGCCTTCGCCGGCTTGCCCGTCCAGTGGATCGGCTGCCTCGAACCGGTAAGAAGCATCCCGAGCATCATCTTCTCCTCCGGAAGCTTCGTCAGCTGCTCCTCCTTCGTGAGGAACACCTTGCCGATCTCGAATACCGCCACGTCCTCATTGTTGCGGTTACGATTGTAGACAGCCGTTTCGAGCAGATGCGGAATAAGGCTCGTCCGAAGCGTGCTGCGTTCCTCGCTCATCGGCATGGCCAGCTTCACCGGCCGGGAGTCCGTATAAGCGCCCGGGAAGGCGGCGATTTGGCCGGGATGGGTGAAGGAGTAAGAGATGACCTCGTGCAAACCGCTGCCCGTTAATAACGTTCGAAGGCTGCGGCGGATTTGCTGACCGCGGGTCAAGGAACCCGGTGTGGTAATTCCTGTCATCAAGGTTGTCGGAATTTTGTCGTACCCGTGCAGACGGGCGATCTCTTCAATCAGGTCGACGCTGCGGGTAATGTCCCCGCGCCGGCTCGGCACGCGCACATCCAGCGCTTCCTCGGCATCGGACGCTTCCCCGTAGGTGAAGTGCAGCCGGTCGAGGATCGCTTTCACCTCGTCTAGGGCAAGCTCTGTGCCGAGATAGCCGTTTACTTTGGCAAGGGTGAGCCGGATGTCGACCGGCTCGCGGCCAGCCGTAACGGCCTCCACGATGCCTTCGGCCGAGCGTCCGCCGGCATAACGGCAGATGAGAGAGGCAGCACGGTTCAAAGCGTCGATCACCGCTTCGGGATTGACCTCTTTTTCGAAGCGCAGGCTCGCCTCCGAGCGGAGCCCCAGCTGCCGGGACGTGCGCCGCACGGAGGAACCGGAGAACTTCGCGGATTCGAGCACGATCCGCTTCGTCCCGGCGGTTACCTCCGAGTTCGCGCCGCCCATGACGCCGGCAATGGCGATCGGCTTCGCGCCGTCTGTGACAAGCAGCATATGCGGCTCCAGCTTGCGCTCCACATCGTCGAGCGTCACGATGGTCTCGCCCTCGTTCGCGAGCCGCACGTCGATGCGCCCGCCTTCGAGGCGGTCCGCGTCGAACGCGTGCAGCGGCTGCCCGTATTCGAGCATCACGTAGTTCGTGATGTCGACGATGTTGTTAATCGGCCGGATGCCGGCGGCCATAAGCCGGTTCTGGATCCGGAGCGGCGCCGGGCCGATCTGCACGTTCTCGATCACGCGTGCGGCGTAGTGCGTGCACTGCTCTTGAGCGGTGATCGAGACGCTCAGCCGGTCGACGGCCGGTTCGGAGGAAGAGACAAGCCCTTCCTCCGGAGAAGGAAGCTTAACCTCACGGCCGAGAATGGCGGCGATCTCATAGGCCGTTCCCAGCATGCTGAGGGCGTCCGAACGGTTCGGCGTCAGGTCCAGCTCCAGCACGCGGTCGCCGATGGCGAGCACGTCCAGGATGCTTTCGCCCACTTGAACGTCCTCCGGCAGGACGAGGATGCCCTCCTGGATTTCCTTCGGCAGCAGGCGGTCGTTCAAGCCAAGCTCCTTCGCCGAGCAGATCATGCCCTGCGACTCCACGCCGCGCAGCTTCGCGCGCTTAATCTGGAGGCCGTCCGGCAGCTTCGCGCCCACGAGGGCCACGGGAACCTTTTGCCCGGCCGCCACATTTTTGGCCCCGCAGACGATTTGCAGGTCTTCGCCCTGTCCCGCATCCACGATACATACGTTCAGCTTATCCGCATCCGGGTGCTTCTCCTTCGACTTGACGTAGCCCGCAACCACCTTCTCCACGCCTTTGTTGCGGTCCTCGACCGTGTCGACCTCAATGCCGCTCCTGGTCAGCTTCTCCGCCAGATCGGCCGCGCTGAAGCCGGATACGTCCACATAATCGGACAGCCATTGGTAAGAGACTTTCATCTATTTTACACGTCCTTTTACTAGTCTATGGTTTAGATATGAACGAACTGCTTCAGGAACCGGAGGTCGTTCGTGTAGAAGTGCCGGATGTCGTCCACGCCGTATTTCAGCATGGCGATGCGCTCCACGCCCATTCCGAAGGCGAACCCGCTGTACTCCTCCGGATCGTAGCCGGCCATCTCCAGCACCCGGGGATGCACCATCCCGGAGCCGAGAATCTCGAGCCAGCCCGTCTGCTTGCACACCCGGCAGCCGCTGCCGCCGCACATGACGCACGTGACGTCCACCTCCGCACTGGGCTCCGTGAACGGGAAGAAGCTCGGACGAAGCCGGATCTCGGTCTCCTTGCCGAACATCTCCTGCACGAATTGCAGCAGCGTTCCTTTCAGGTCGCTCATGCGGATGTTGCGGTCGATGACCAGGCCTTCAATCTGCGTAAACAGATGGGAATGGGTGGCGTCGTCGTCATCACGGCGGTACACCTTACCCGGGCAGATGATCTTGACCGGCACCTCGCCCTTCATCCGCTGCATCGTCCGGACCTGAACCGGCGACGTATGGGTGCGCATGAGAATCTCGTCCGTAATGTAGAAGGAATCCTGCATGTCGCGCGCCGGGTGGTCCTTCGGCAGGTTCAGCGCTTCGAAGTTATAATAATCCTGTTCGACCTCCGGACCCTCTTCAACGGTGTAGCCCATGCCGACAAAAATATCCTCGATCTCCTGGATGACCTTGCTCAGCGGATGAACCGCTCCTTGCGGAGACGGGCGGCCGGGCAGCGTCACGTCGATCGTTTCCCCGCGCAGGCGCTCCTCCGTTTCCTTCCGCTGGTAGTCGGCCTGCTTCGCCTCGATGACCTCTTCAATGGCGGACCGAACCTCGTTCGCCACCTGCCCGATCACCGGCCGCTCTTCGGCGCTCAGGGCTCCCATGCCGCGCAAAATTTCGGTGAGAGGGCCTTTTTTTCCGAGATATTTGACCCGGAGGTCGTTGAGCTGCTGGCTGCTCTCCACCTGGGACAACTCGCGCAGGGCCTCTTCCTTCAATGCTTCCAAACGTTCTTTCATCGTTTTCCCTCCGTTTATAAGTGCTCGAAGCTTCAAGCCGAAACCAAAAAAGGCGCCTCCCATCCCCCGTAAGGGACGAAGACGCGCCGTGGTACCACCCTTGTTAAGCCTATAGTCGCATGACTAAAGGTCACACGCCTGGCTTCACTCTGTCGAATAACGGTTCGATAACCGGTGCCCCCTACTGTCGTGCGGCTCCATGCCACGCGGGTTCAAGGGACTGCTCGGGAGGGAACTTCGGCAGCCTGGTTCCGTAGGAACGCTCTCAATCTCCGGCGTCCCTTCCCTGTAAGGAAGCACTGCTTACTTATCTCCGTCTAAGCATTTGGCTGGTTGTCAGCTTGCATGAGGCTTGGTTGTTATCCGTTATTATAGGAGAAATAGACGCGGGATGCAACACGCACTCCCTTTCTGCAAAGAAAACAGCGAAGCCGCCCCCTTCCCTCTTCGTTCAGGAGCTGCAAATACGGGCGCTCTCTGTCGAATAACCACGGTTTGTCCCTTCCGCAAAATAGACTCATCAGCGGACAAGATCCATCAAAATATATATCTAAAGATATATACTATACGTCATAACCCCCGGATATACTATACTACTCCCTCTATTTCCCAAACGGTGATCGGTCAGCCTCTCCGCTAGGAGGTGATGCCCGATGGAAGTGAAAGACGCTCTGACACTGATGATCTCTTTCGCGACATTGGTGCTGATGATTCTTTCGTTCCATAAACAGAAATAGCCTCCCCTGCGCTTTTGGCCGAGCCGGGAGGGCTATCTGGTCGGTACCCGTATTGCCGATCACTGTTCCTTTTCGGAGTGACCGCGGGTTTCCTTCCTCTGCGGTCTTTTTCGGTGTGTTCCTCACCGGTGAACCGCACTCTTCTGTATTGTACGGAGAGACGCCTCCGAATATGACCGGGTCCGCTTCTGAAAATTTGGTGAAAAAAAGAGGCGGTTGGGAGGAACGGGATTCCCCGCCACTCTTCAAGCATAAAGCGGCGGGGGTACCCGCCGCCTGCTTGAGGAAGAACGCCCCTCGTCTTGGGAAAAGCGATAATCAGATACCTGATCCAATTGGCGAGTGACACCACGCCGCAAATAGCAGCCGCTTTCGCTTATGGTGCGGCAGGTCCGGTTAAGGCAAAACGGGTTTCGCCGGACCAGGAGGTAAAGGGATAGAACACCATGCGGGAGGCCGATTCGCTGGTGATCGTAAAGCCGGGATCCGTGTTGTCGAGCACCAGATGCGAATCCTCCCTTCCTTACGGATTTCCTTCACCCGGTAGCCGTGTGCCGTGCCGTCAGGATGGGTTACGATGACTGTACGGCCCGCCAAGGTCGATGGTACCGCCGTCTTCGTCACAAAGGCGTCATAGGGCTTTCCTTCCACCGCCCGCCAGACATCATCTATCGTTCCGCTGGCGGCTTGGCCTTCCACGATCCGGCTGCCCTTCTTCAGTGTGGTTCCAGCCAAGAGCTTCATCTCGGTAACGGCTCCGTTCACCAGGCGGACGAAGCCCAGCTTACCGGTCAGTTCCATATCGCCGACGACAAAAGGTTTCCCGTTATTAAGAGGCGAGCTAAGGATAATATCCGTTGTGTTACCGTAATGAACGGCTACCGCGGTATCCCCTTCCGCGGAAGGAGACGCCTGGAGGCGTTCGACGCTCTCAATGCGTCCTTGGACGCCTGCCGCCGCCGGCTCCAGCGCCGTGATGAAGGTGCTGGTCAGATTCGTTCCCTCTCGACGAAGCACGAGCTTCGGCATGGTGGTCTTATCCACGAGGTCGTTGCTGTCTTTCTTCGTATCCTGCCGGGTGCTCCGAATGTCGGGAGAACGGCCGAGGAAGAGTTCATTCTCCCCGGGCTCGGTCAGCCCGTGAATAAACAGACTCCCGGTCTCCTGCCCGCTGGCCGTCGTCTTCAGCGCCACCTCGTATCGGCCGTCTTCTACCTTGGCACTCTGGACGTCCCGCACGTATAGATAGCCGTAATACTCGCCGCCTGCCGAGCCTTTGTCCGTTTCGAGCTCCGGTTCGACGACCGGGGTTCCCGGAGGCAGCAGATACGGGCCGTACGGCTTCAAGGGCAAGGAGGTGGTGAATTCGCCATCCCGCGTGGCATCCCCCTGAAGCGTGTATTCGTGGCGGGAGCCGCCTTTTACCCGGAACAGGTCGAGAACATATCCTTGTCCGACAGGGGCATTAGCGAAAGGAATGAACCAGGGCTCCCGCATGTACTGCGAAACCCCGGGGTACGCCGGCTCCTGACTGGCCTGCATCACTTGAACCCCGTCCTTCGAATCCGCGAAGGTCCGGATGCTGCCGCCGTGCTTGGCCGCATCGGTGGAAACCGCATCCTTGCCATCGACCACCACCGTGTTATGGGACAGGGTCGACGTGGCCCACTGCCGGTACTTCGTATGGGTATACCCCAGATCCGGAAGCAGCTCCTGACCGTTCGCGAAGAGAGCCAGGTTCAGCGGATCGTGATGTACGTGCCCGTACTTCGGCTCGAACATCATATAGAGCTGCGACTGCTTCACTCCCTCGCCGGCCGTCAGCCTGGCTATTCCGGAGGCCGGAAGCAGGAACGAGCCGGCTCCCGTATTGGGATTCGCGACCTTCTCCGAAGCCCACGTGTCCTGGATCGGAAGCGTGCTGCCATTCGGGTAGGCGGTCAGCCTCGGGATCTCCCGCGACCGGTTGAGGATAGGGAAGCGGGAAGCTTCGTCCAGTTCGCTGAGCGCGGTTCCGGTTCTCGGAGGAACATACCCGGCGGGATCGCTCCACCCGTCTAGCAGCTGAAGGTTGGCGAGAAGCCCGTTTGTGCTTTGGTTATGGTAGGAAACGGTCACTTCCTTCCAGAACCCGTCAAACAAATGGTTATTGGCGGTATAGGTTTCCAGACGCTCGATGGCGTCGTGAACGTAATCCGGCTCCCCGATGTCGTTGCCGATCTGAATAAGCCCTTTCCAGACGTTGTAATCGACGTTGGAATTCAGAACGGCATAAGACCGGTTGAAATCAACCGAGGGCTTGAAGACGCTGTCCACAATCAGCTTCCGGACATCCGTTCGCACCTCCTTGGACAGAAGGTCAAACGCATTCGTTTGGTCCACGGCCGCGAAGGCGTTCGAAAGGCTGCTCAAGGCGGCCAGATCATTGTAGAACCAGCGGGTCCACACTCCTCCCCAATACGGATTCGGAGGACCCGCTTTGGCATCGAGGGGGTAGTTGTACCAGGTATAGTCCTGAACCGGCACATAGCCGGGATAA
Source organism: Paenibacillus sp. CC-CFT747 (assembly GCA_030323305.1). Classification (GTDB taxonomy): domain Bacteria; phylum Bacillota; class Bacilli; order Paenibacillales; family NBRC-103111; genus Paenibacillus_AO; species Paenibacillus_AO aurantius. The sequence goes on from CP106741.1 coordinate 466,298, forward strand.
ACCTGGGCGAACCGGTACAGCATGCGCGCGGCTCCAAGCGGATCGCTGGCCGCGACGACCTTGGTCTGGGTCATCGTATATTCCTTCTGCTTGAACCAGACGTGGGCCGTGTGAAAATACCGTCTTCCTTCCGAATCCTCGTAGTAGGGATACTCGACGGTTTGCCCAAGGGCGTTCACCGCGGTTAACACCTTGTCCTCCGGATACAGCGGATTCGGGTAAGTAAGGGGACTCTTGGGACTCGTCAGCTGATCCGGTTTATCCGGGCTCCAATTGAACAGCTGGTAGGGACGCAGCTCCGGATGGTCGGGCAGGCCCGCCCAAATAAACCCGACCTTATCCGGAATAAGGTCGATCAGCTTCTGAACCGGCTCGGAGGCCGGCGCGTAGACCACCTCCGTTACCTGCTTGTCGGGCTCCGGATGGCGCGCCGCCTTCTCCCCGGCGGCAATCGCATCCTCCCGGTCAAGCAGCAGGACGGCGCGGCGCAGCTGCCCGCTTGTCTCGTTGATTCCCCATATTTCGAGCCGGTACAACCCAGCCTCGAGCATTCCGGGATGAATGAAATGCACGGCCCATTCCCCTTGAGAAAATTCTGTCTGCGTATCCAGAACAGTCCTTTTCCCGCTCGGGGTCTGCCAAAGAATCTTAACCAGGGAATCCGGGGTGATTCCCTCCTCCTTGCGCAGCGTCAAGGTTTTCTCCGCGAAGCCGTCATACTGGACGCGGAGGCTGCTCATCTTCCAGGGGCTTACTTTCCAGGGGCCGTTCTTTCGCTCCGGCAGGAAGGAAGTTGGCTTCGGAAGCTCCCGGAAGGACAGGCTGCCGAGCCGGTTCTCGCCACCGACGGCCGCTTGGAGCTTAAAACGGGCCGGCAGGTCATCGAAGAAGGACTGCCGCACGGGGACCCAGGAGCTGGCCGGTTCGGAGCCATGGCGGTACCGGAGGACATTGAACCCCCATTCGTCCCCGGGCTGAATGGCGGAAGTGCCGAGCGAGGACAGCGGAATTCGGGCCTCCACCGTCCATTCTTTATCGGATTGGCCCTTCGCCCAGGAGAACTCCTCCTCATTCAGAACGGATACTCCCGGCCCTAGCTCGGTCAGGTAATTTTTCCCGCTTTGGGTCTCCAATCGAATGGGGATTTGATAGAGGTCCGCCGAATCGCCGCTGGGCTTAACCACGACGTCTATCTCCTCCAGAAGTGTGGGAGTGGAATCCGGGGATACCTGCCCCCTTATCGCGAGATACAGATTCCCGGAATCGTAAGCGACCTGAACCTGGGTAGTGGGATCGGCGGGACGGTTGTCATAGAACGTGACGAAATCCCCCAGCGCCGGCGCCGTTTGCCAAACCGCTTCCTCGAGCCTTCCGTCGACCTTCGGGGGCCGGACACCTCCGGCACCACCGCCGTCCGGTTCAGCCAGTGACGGATGTCCGGCGCACTGCCCGTCTCCTGCCCCTGAGCCGAGACTGCGGGGGCTCCCGTTAAACCGGCATAAGTCACGTCGAACGGACCCTGGACAAGCAAGGCGGCCGCCAGGCTGGCCGCGAGCGGCCAAGCAATCTTTTTCGCACCCTCTTCTTCCTCCTTTTATCGTCTATTGGTAAGCGTTTGCAAATTATGCGAGTCTAGTTGTATTATAGTTGTATTTTCCTGCCGTTGAATGGGTACATGGGCCTGTCTCTTCGTTTCCTAAGCCTCGGGAGATTAATCCGGAAACAGCAAAAAAGCTCCCTGAAGGGAGCTTCCGTATGTAGAGCTATTAAGTTTAAAGTGGAGCGGGTGATGGGAATCGAACCCACGCTACCAGCTTGGAAGGCTGGAGTTCTACCATTGAACTACACCCGCATGTGCCTAGGGCTTGAAAATGGTCGGGACGACACGATTTGAACATGCGACCCCCTGGTCCCAAACCAGGTGCTCTACCAAGCTGAGCTACGTCCCGACGGCTTTTAGCGACAAGTGATAATATATCACGTTCTCTTTATAAAAGCAATCTTTATTTGAACGGAAATTTCTGCCGCTCAGCCCGCCAGCTTCATGAGCAGATAACCGAAGACGACCCCGTTCACGAATAACAGCAGGGGCACCCCTATCGTGAAAGAAGCATGGAGCGTTTTGTGCCGGAACTGCTTCATGCCGAGCAGGATCCCGAGCGCCCCGCCCAGGGCGGCCGTCAGAAACAGTCTCGCTTCGGGGATGCGGCGCCGTTTGCGCTTGGCCCGCTTTTTATCGCTGTACATCATCAGGAAGGCCACGGCATTCAGTATGCCCAAGTACCCCCATATCCAAACCGCCACTTCCCTCACTCTCCTCAGGCTCATTGTAAGGCATCCGCCTGGCGGCGGCAAGACAAGGCTATGAGTCCTTTTGACACCGGTGGGACGCGAGGTTTAAAGTTAAAGGGAAATGCCATCACCATAACCATATTTCTAGGAGGGACTATCCATGAAATACCGCAGGCTTGGCAAAACGGGTATGAAGGTGTCGGTTGTAGGCGTAGGCACCTGGCAGTTCGGAGGAGAATGGGGCAAGGCCTTTACCCAGGAGGAGGCGGACCGGGTGCTCCGGCGCGCCAAGGAACTCGGGATCAACCTGATCGATACGGCGGAATGCTACGGGGACCATCTGTCCGAATCGCTGATCGGCGGTTTCCTTCAGAAGGACAAGCGCGAGGATTGGGTAGTGGCCACGAAGTTCGGGCATCACTTTCACGACAAATTCAAGCGAACCGATGAATATTCCCCCGAGCAGGTGCTGAAGCAGCTCGACGGCTCCTTGAAAGCGCTGCAGACCGATTACATCGACCTCTATCAGTTCCATTCGGGACCGGACGCCGCCTTTGACAACGACGAGCTGTGGACGCTACTGGACAAGCAGGTGCAGGCGGGCAAAATCCGCCACCTCGGCACATCCATCGGCAGCAACGACAATTTGCATCAAACCGCCGCTTCCTCGAAGATCGGCTCCGAGTCCATTCAGGTGGTTTACAACCGGTTGGACCGCAAGCCGGAGGAACGGGTCTTCCCTTCCTGCATCGAGCAGCATCTGGGGGTTCTCGCCCGCGTCCCTCTCGCAAGCGGCTACTTGAGCGGCAAGTATAAGCCGGGCGCCAAATTCGGCGAGGGCGACGTCCGCCACCGGCATGATCCGGAGCAGGTGGACAAGAAGCTTCGGGAGGTCGAGGACATCCAGCGCAACGAAGTGCCGGAGGGCACGAACATGGCGCAGTGGGCGCTCGCCTGGTGCCTGAAGCATGACGCGGTCACCGCGGTCATTCCGGGCTGCAAGGACGAGGCGCAGGTCGAGGCCAATGCCAGCGCCGTAGAGCTTCTAAGCGACAATCATCCGCAAGCTTGGAAGGAAGAATAGGAAAACGCCGTCCGGTTCGGACGGCGTTTTTTGTGCTGGGGTACGGGGTCAACTCCGGGCGGAAGGAAGCGGCGACGAAGCATTAACAGGAAACCGGCTCAATAAAGACAAACGCCTGTAATCCGTTTAAGGATTACAGGCGTTTTGTATTGACATCAGTTCTTACTCTGTTCAATGAAATTAATTGCAAATTGATACAATGGCGAAAGCACATACTCGTGAAATCCTTCCCCTAACCCAATAGGCTGAAACAATTCATAAGCCGCAAGGAAAGGCAATAAACCCAAGGCAAGCACCGCAAAGAGAAAACCGACAACCATGCATCGGAATGCTTTTCCCAACGTCATCTTGACCATCTCCTTATTGTATTGTCTATTTTATCATACTCTTTTGGGCAAGCAACAATCACTAACGGCATCATGGTTTTGGTAGCGACCGGTCCGGCGCCTACAGGCGTTCTTCACGTGGACATACGTGATTTGGCAAAAACAAAAACCATCGAAAGCTATGGATTCCCCAAGGTTTCGATGGTTTTAATGCTTAGTCGTTTATGTGTGAATTAAGCGGTATGGTAATGATAAATGACGTGCCAACGCCAAGCACGCTGTTTACCTTGATAGTACCTTCGAGGTCGTAAATAACCTGATAGGAAAAGGTTAAGCCGAGTCCCGTACCGTTTGATTTGGTGGAATAATAGATCGATCCTAGCCGTTCTACCGCTTCCTTTGTCATTCCCACTCCGTTATCGCTAACGATTAATATGGCTTCTCCGTTTTGCACGGTAAGCTTTATGGTGACCACCCCGTCTCCATTAGGTGTACACGCTTCAATGGCGTTTTTAATTAAATTAAGAAGTGCCTGTTTGACCTTATCCCCTTTTGCGTTTATCCATACGCCATTTATATGAATTTCCATTTTCAAAACAACATTATTCATATTGGCAAAAGGCGTAAGCACTTCGATAACCGATTGAAGATGGGAGGATAGGTCAAACTTTTCTGCATTTTGGGAGAGAGGCTTCGATAACGAAAGGTAATCGGATAAAATAGCTTCCGTACGAGCAATCTCCTCCATGCTTATGTCAATATACTGCATCACCTTCTCTCTCGGGAGAGGGCCTCATAGATTAATTTTAAAAGCCTTTAACCGCTGTTAGCGGGTTACGAACTTCATGAACCAAAGATGCGGCAACCTGGCTGACCGCTTCAATCTTTTCGGTCTGGGCGTACCGAAAGGACATTTCCCTATCGGATATGGACTTTGCAAACAGACTCGTTAGAAGCCAGATTCCCACTCCATTTTGAACAGCAACAAATACTATTTTAATGAGAAAGTTTTCTTTAACAACCGTGGGGTAAATGGAGATAAGAACACAAGTAGGTATAAAACAACAAAGTATACCAGTGGTAACTGTAATAATGGCTTTGTTCTTTATCTTGTGGTAGAGATGGCTTGAATAGATCGAGAGCGGAAATGTTAGTGCTGTGGAGATTAAGGCGGACAACAAACCTGATCCACCAAGGGAAAAGCGAAAAACCAAAAATTCCAAAAGCAGAATGAATCCGGTCGGTATCCCGCCAAAAACAAGACCGAAATACATGAGCACATATCTTCCATCCAAATAGATGCCGTCATCGATGGTACTGTGCATGCTCATCGACAGAAATAAGCAAAGAACACTTATCACGGTGACAAACCTTCGTAAATCCGCTTGGTTACTACTTAGATAAAAAGTGTTAAAAGCAACATAAGGTATTAGCATAATAAACAGCTGAAGTAAGAGTTCTTTTAATGTCGCCACCGTTTATGTAATTCCCCCGGGTAAGTCATAGTTAAGTAGAATCCTATTCGACCTCAACTCTCGATATCCTGCTTGCTAAAGGGATAGCTGCACCAATAAACCCGACGTTTACATGACGGGCTCCAATAAAACGCAAAAGGGGAGCCGCCGGCTCCCATTCCAATAATCATTTCCAGTTGAGAAGATACAAATGATCCAACGGGTAAGCCCCGTTCGACCGGTAAGCGGCCGCCCCCGACTCAAACAAGACATAGAGGCCGGCCGGAGTATCGGCCACTCCTTCCGTCATCGGCGGGGAAATCAGCTCCGCCTGCTTCGCTTGGCCGTCCAACAACCATACGGGAACTTCGGCGGATCCGATTTTGACCTTCTTTTGCGGAGTGCCGCTTAGCGGATTCGCATACTTCAGCAGCACCCCCGGGTTATTCCGGTTATAGGAGCTGCTGAGAATCACGCGGTCCTTGTTGATCTCCATTCCCTGAACCGCATCCGGGATCGACAGAATGTAGTCGGGCGTCATGACTCCGTTCGCCTCCGCCTTCTTCCCTGCCGGGAGCAGGTCCGTGGCGGGATCGAGCTTGTAGCCGACGACCCAGGCTTTATGCTGCTTCCCTTCTCGATTGTCCATATAATGCGTCTCGCTCGTCGGATAATCCTTGCCATAAGCGAATTCCCCGGCCCAGAGAATGCCGTCCGAATAAGCGGAGAAGGACGAACGAACTTCCGTTTTAACCGTTCCCGCAAACACAACGGCATCGCCGTCCTTCGCGTTAACGACGTCCTCGAGCTTAAGCTGATACAGATACCCGTCGGAGGAGATCCATAGATGCTTCCCGCTGAACGTTACCCCTCCGGCGTGGCCGGTATAAGCCTTGCCCGGTTCCGTTTGGAGCATGACGGACTTAATCAGCTTGCCGGTCGTCTCATCCAAGATCGACAAGAAGCTCGGCTTTGATTTGTCCCGGTAATACGAAACGACCAGCCATTTCTGGGCAGGCACGTACGCCAATCCTTGAGGAACGGCATTCTGCATCAACCCCGGGATGATAGGCCCTTCTTTGCTCATGGAGAGAAAGGAAGCGATCTCCTTCATCTCCACCCGGAGCTTGATGCCCGTCTCCTGCTGGGTAATGGCGTCGCTTCCCGGGCTTGGGGAGACGGCCGCCGACGGAGTGGCGGCCGCTGCCTTGGCGGATGGTGCAGCAGAACCCGCAGGAGCGGAGGGCTGCGATGCGCATCCGGCTGCCAACGCCATCAAAGCAGCGGTTATCGCCAAGACCTGACTCCGGACTCTTCTCACCGATTGTCTCATCCCTGCTCCTCCAGAATGGCGCGAAGCCTTCCCGGAAAGTCGGTAATGATGGCATCCACTCCGTAGGAAACCGCCTTGCGCATTTTCTCTTCCTCGTTCACGGTCCATGGGTAAAGCGCGTAGCCATGCTCCTGGGCATCCCGCGCATCCTCGGCATCCAGCCCGCGCAGGTGCATGTGCAGAGAGTAAGCCTCTACTCCGGCCGCTTCCGGAAGCTTCCAATGATGGCTCAGCCGGTTGTTGTACAGCAGCCCGACCCGAACCGCCGGCTCCAGCCGTTTAAGAGCGGCCAGCGTCTTGAAATCAAAGGAGGATACCACAACCGTTTCCACCCGGTTCTTGCGACGCATCAGCTCTATAAGAGCTTCCTCCATGCCTTCCCCGATTCCCCCTTTGATTTCTACGTTGATCAGAAGATCGCTTGGCGCCAGATCAAAGACTTCTTCCAGGGTGGGAATCCGTTCTCCGGTGAACGCTTCTCCGTACCAGGAGCCTGCGTCAACCTGCCGGAGCTCTTCCAAGGTCAGGAGGCTACCGCTCCTTGACCGTTCGTGGTGCGCTTGATCGTGCCGTCATGGATCACGACGATCTGCCCGTCCTTCGACAAGTGAACATCCAGCTCAAATCCGTCGCATCCTTGCTCCAACGCCAGCTTGAAGGACGCCAGCGTATTCTCCGGCGCTTCGCCGGCCGCACCCCGGTGGGCGATGACGAGTGGTTTCGTCTTGCTCATGATCCGTAAATCCTCCTATTTGAACGTCGAGTTGGCCATAGCGGCAACAATGTATTTCTGGGCGAAAATGAAAACCAGAACGATCGGGCTGATGATCATGACACTGGCCGCCATCAGAAGATGGAAATTAAGGGCTTCGTTGCCCGCCATCGAGTCTCTCATCATGGCAATCCCGACTGTCAGGACGCGCATGTCGTTCGAATTCGTCATGATCAGCGGCCAGAAGTAAGAATTCCAGCTGTGAATGAAGCTCAGCACGACAAGAGTGGATACCGTAGGCATGGCCATCGGCACCAGAATGCGGTACAGCGACTGAAGCCGGTTGGCTCCATCCACGCGTGCCGCCTCGAGCACGTCGTTATTCAACGATTTGAAGGTCTGCCTTAACAGAAAAATGCCATAGGCGGAAGCCGCGTGAGGAATGATCAGGGCGTAAAACGAATCGATCCAGCCCAGCTTCGACATCATGACGTAAATCGGAACGAAGGTCACTTGGTCCGGCACAATGAGCGCGGCCAGAACCAGAATGAACAGCTTGTCGCGGCCCCAGAACTGGCCCTTCGCAAAAGCGTAAGCCGCAAGAATCGCAATATTGATCTGCAGGAGAAGAATGCCCGCGGTTTGGACAATGGTGTTTACGGCATACCGTCCGAAGGGAGCCGCCTTCAAGGCGTCCAGATAGTTGCCCCACATGAATTGTTCCGGCCAGAACGTAGGCACCGCAAGCCTCAGCTCCGCCGAGGTTTTCAGTGAAGTCACCAGCATCCAATAAACCGGGAAGAACATGATGAGCGTCACGATGGCGGCTGCGAGCAGACGGGTCGATTTTCCTAACGATTTTGCATTCAACCTGTCTCCCCTACCCTTCGTAATGAACTTTCTTGTTGGATACGTACATCTGCAGCATCGTAAGCACGACAATGATAAAGAAGAAAATGATAACCAGCGCCGAAGCGCGGCCGGTCTTGAAGTTGACGAACGCCATTTCGTAAATCCAGTAAACCATCGCTTTCGTGGACTCGAGAGGTCCGCCGTTGGTCAGAATGTCGACTGACTGGAACACCTGCATGGACGAGATAAAATGAGTCACCACAAGGAACAGCGTAGTCGGCGAAAGAAGCGGCAGGGTGATTTGCAGGAACTGGCGGAACTTGCTCGCCCCGTCAATACTCGACGCCTCGTAATATTCAAGAGGAATGCTTCTAAGGCCGGCCACGAAAATCAGCATGGCGAATCCGAGTCCTTTCCACACGGCTACTACGACAAGCGCCCACATGGCGGTTTTCGGATTTTGGAGCCACTGCACCGGTTCGAAGCCGAGTTTCGTCACCAGCACGTTCAGAAGCCCGTACCGGGTGTTAAAGATCCATAGAAAGACCATCGAGACGATAACCATAGAGATGTAATAAGGCATAAAAATAACGGCTCTCATGAAGTTGAAGGTTCGGCTAGCCACATTGAACAAGAGGGCCAGCGCCAAACCCAGAATCAGGGTCAAGGCAACATCCAGGATCGTATACGTGAAGGTGATGCGCAAAACCTTGTAAAACAGCTCATCCGTAAGAAGCTTCGTGTAATTTTCCAAACCGACGAATTTCTTCGTCGGTTTGGTCATGTTCCAGTTGGTAAAGCTGAGGTACCCGGAATAGACAAGCGGATAATACACGAACGCGAACAGGAAGGCCAAAGCCGGCAGCGCGAATGCGAAGTCCTTAAAACCTTCGAGGCGGCGGCGCAGGCTCCCGGAGGTCCGTACCGCCGGAATAGTCTTGGCTGCAGGTTGATTCATTCCCATTCTCCTTTGGTCAAAAGATTAGTACTCGGACAGAATATCGTTCATCTTCTTGATGGAATCTTTAAGAAGCGGAACAGGGTCTTTGCCGTTCAAAGCCATCTCTCCAACAACTTCCTTGTAGACGGCGCTCATCTCCGGATAACCCGGATGCTGAGGACGAGGTCCTACGTTATCGAAGTTGTCGAATACGGCTTTGTACTGCGGATATTTCTGGAAGAAAGCTTTGCCCTCTTCGGACGTCACGACGGACTTATGAGTCGGCAGGTAGCCGGTCGATTCGGCCCATTTTACGTTGTTCTTGGCTTCGGTCATAAACTGGATAAACTTCCAAGCGGCTTCCTTCTGCTCTTTCTTGGCCCCGCTCATCATGACAATTCCCGCTCCGCCGATGTGGGACTTGCGTTCTTTGTCGCCGGGAATGAAGGAGACGCCGACTTCGAATTTCGCATTTTCCAAATAGGTTTTGATAACCGCGGAAGTATGCTGGACCATTCCGATCTTCTCTTCGAGGAACATTTGGCGCATCGTGTCCGATGCCCCTTTGCCGTAGCCCATCATAAGCGAACCGTCGTCGATCCACTTCTTGAAGTTCTGGATCCAGCGCTGGCTGTCCGGCTGGTCAAGAGCGGTCTTCTCGCCGTCCGGCGTAAGAATGGCTCCGCCGCCGTTCGAAATCCAAGGATCGTAGTACCAGGTATCCCAACCCGGAACGGAGAAAGCGTAACGAGTCGTTTTGCCGCCTTCTTTTACGGTAACCTTCTTGTTGAAATCTTCGATATCGCTCCATTTCTCCGGCGGCTTGACGCCGAGCTTGTCAAAGAGCGTCTTGTTGTAAACCATTACACTCGTGCTCACGATAAGCGGGAATCCGTACTGCTTGTTGTTATAAGCGTAAGCTTGAAGCATTCCTTTGGAGAAGTCGTTCATATCGATTTTGTCACGCTTGATGTAAGGCGTGAGCTCCTCAAACGCTCCGCTGTCCGCAAAATTCGCTACCGCCGAAACCTCGACGTTGGTGACCGCAGGAACATCTTTAGCCGCAATAGCCGCTTGCAGCTTCTTCTGCAGATCGGTATAGGCCCCCTGGAACACCGGCTCTACCTTGATGTAAGGATATTTCTTCTGGAACTCGTCAATCATGTAGTTCAGTCCGGCCATTTGGGCTTCCGCATGCGCGTGCCAATATTGGATGGTAACCGGTGTCGTATCTTCTACAACGGGAGCCGCAGACGGCTCCGCTGCCGTATCCTTCGTTCCTCCGCCGCCGCAGCCGGCCGTTACCATCACTAGTGCGGCCGCCGTCATGCCGGCAAACCATTTCTTCATTGCCATTTCCTTTTCCCCTCTCTTAGTAAGCCCCAGCAGCTCATCCGCCTGCCATTCCTTGCCTGCGCACATCAAAAAGGAGACTAGGAAAAAGCCGAGAAACGTAAGCAAAACAAGCCTACAGGAGGCGATGCTTTGCCGTGTTCCAGGGTTTTCTCATAGTCTCCACCCGGTACTTGGCCTATATCAATGGTTGCAAATGAAGCGCTTTCTTCTTCCAAGTATTACACATGGTCCTTTTTCTGTCAAGAAAAATTAATAATTATACCATATCGTTAACTTATTTTACAAATTCATGAAATTTCCGACCGAATTACCGTTATACACCTGGGGATCCCATGCGTATAACGGCTGGGTTTGGTCGTTCTCGTCTTGTTTAGGCTCTTTTGGCCGATGCAGCCGGTTTCCTTCTTCCAGCTTGCTTGGCCTCCGGCACGCGGTGCATTTCCAATTCCTTATCACTGGCCGGCAGCTCTTGAATATTCCCGAAAAGGGTATCCAGCTCCTGCTCCTGCTCCGCCGCTTGAGCCTCACTCCAGCCGAGCTGCTCCGTCATGATGGCGACTACCTCCCCGCGCAGCTTCTGTGCCTTAGGAAGCTTGAAGTAGGACCAGCCGGTTCGAAGCCGGACAAAATCAACAGCCGTAACCGTCATTTCGCACTCAATGGCGTACTTGATCAGCGCGTACAGCTCGCGCTGGGCCTGGGACCGGCCGTTCGGGGCATCCGCGGAAAAGTTGTCGACGATCGTCATAGCACCGGTTCCGTACGTATCAATCCATTCCTGCATCGTCTCCCGGCTGACACCTTTCCCGGTCCCGACGGCCAGCATTTCTTTCTTCCAGTCGGCAAAAGTCCCTTGGCCCCGGTTCTCTCCTCCGCTGATAACGATCTTATCGGTGGAGCAGCCCGGCAGCCGTTTCCCTTCGGCCGCATACAATCTCTCTCCCACCAGATCGACCACTTTCTCGGCCATCTTGCGGAAGCCGGTCAGCTTACCGCCCGCAATGGTAATCAGCCCGGTAGGCGAATGGAAGATCTCATCCTTGCGCGAAAGCTCCGAAGGGCCTTTGCCTTCCTCGTAAATTAACGGACGCAGGCCGGCCCAGTGCGAGACGACGTCCTTAACCGTCAGCTTTACGGACGGGAACATGCTGTTGACGGCGCGGAGCAGGTAATCCCTGTCTTCTTCGGTCGTTCTTGGGGTTTCGATGGTTTTGTCATAAGCGGTATCCGTCGTTCCCACATAGGTGCTTGTCCCGCGTGGGATGACGAAGACCATCCGGCCGTCCGGCGTATCGAAGTAGGCCGCCTGCTTAACCGGAAGCTTGGCCTGATCGATGACCAAATGGACGCCTTTTGTCAGGAACAGGCGTTTGCCCTGCATGGAGCCGTCCAGCCGGCGGACATCGTCGACCCAAGGACCGGCGGCGTTGACGATTTGCTTGGCATAAAGCTCGCAGGTTTCCCCGCTGATGCGGTCCCGCACCTCAACTCCCACCACCTTGCCGTCCTTGTAAAGAAACTGGACCGCTTCCGTGTGATTGACGGCTTGGGCTCCGCGCCGGGTTGCCGTTTTCATGATTTCGAGAGTAAGCCGGGCATCATCGGTCCGGTACTCGAAGTACAGGCCGCCGCCCTTTAACCCTTCCGTTTTGAGAAGCGGCTCGCTCTTGATCGTTTCGCTGCGGTTGAGCATCTTGCGGCGTTCCTTGCGGGCCACTCCCGCCAGCCAGTCATAAATGTACAGCCCGATGGACGACATAAAATAGCCGTAGGTTCCCCCTTTGTAGATGGGAAGAAGCATCGGGGCGGGAATGACAAGATGCGGGGCGTTCTTGTAGAGGATGGTCCGTTCCCGTCCCACCTCCTGGACGAGCTTGACCTCGCCCTGCTTCAGGTACCTCAATCCTCCGTGTATCAGCTTCGTGGAACGGCTGCTCGTGCCCGATCCGAAATCGTTCTTCTCGATAAGCCCGATCCGGAGTCCGCGCTCGGCGGCGTCCAGGGCGATGCCCGCCCCGGTGATTCCCCCGCCGATAACCAACAGGTCAAGGGGCTCCGCCGCCATCTCTCTTAGCTTAACGGCCCTGCTTTCTGCTGAAAATGCTGCTGTCATGATTCTCCCTCTTTCCTTCACTAGTTAAAATGAAAAAGGAAAAAGCCTGCCTTGAATCAGAAGCCCCCTTATCCAAAGGGACCCCCGCTTCAAAGCAAGCTCTCCTCGTCTCCGCCTGCTTCCAACATTATAAATCGTCACCCAATAGCCGCTGCAGAACGCCGCTCCACTTTCCCGGCTTCCTCCAGCGCCGGCCGGACGGAATACAAAAAGCCCTCCACCGCTGTAAACACACTTCTCCCAGGTAAGGAGAATTGCGAGTACGGGTAAGGGCTTTCTCTTGGGCTCCGCCTAACCGATTCACTTCTACCTGCTTAGCAGTATATAACGCGTTGGTGACTCTGTCAATGGCAATCAATAGACCCTCATAATCTTCTCGTAGGGGATCTCGTCGTCCTGGCTGTCGAGCACGCGGACCTGCACGGTCCAGCTTCCCGCGAAGGGAAGATAGGGACCTTCGGCTTTGTAGCTGTAACGCTTCATATCGAAGGAGGTGTCGATTTCCTTGTCGTCATAGGGCTTTACCGGCACTTCAATCGGGGCGATGGAAGGATCGTCGTTGTTGATCATTCTCAGGATAACCTGCTTGGGCGGGCCCATCTGCTCGGGAAGCCATACCTTCACCGTGAAGGTGTTGGTGCCCGGGATATTAGGCGTGATCTTGGCGCTCATGTGCTGCTTCGTGCCCATTACGTGCCACGCTAACGGTTCATTGGGCGGCACGGGGGCGAGATACGTCAGCAGGGCGACCACTCCCAGAATGACGGCCATCAAGGAAAGATCCACCTTCAGCAAGACCCCCGCCCCATTCACTCCTCTCTTGCGAAGAGAGGAACGGATCAGCGCACCGGTAACGGCAATCATCACCACGAGCCCTGCTTTGACCAGCAGCAGGATGCCCCACTGCGAGTAAAGCACGTAGCTGATCTTCGGCAGGAACAGGAACGTCGACAGAATGCCCGAAAGGGCCAGCAGCAGAATGGATCCCAGTGCGGCCCGGGAGAACCGCTTCAGAAACAGAAGCAGGAACCCCTTCTGCTTCCAGAAGGCCAACGTGACCACGAGTCCGCCCGCCCAAAGAGCGGCCGCCGCCAGGTGCACCGCGTCCAGAAGCACCAGTACGCCTTGCGGCTCGAACGCCATGGCGTGGCCGTTGACGCTTTTGACTCCGATGAGGGCGGCCACCCACAATAAATTCAGCCAAGGCTTCCGGTGAAGGAGCACGAATCCCAGAAGAGACAGGGTAAGCGAGGCCAGCCAGGACAGCCCTACCGTCGTTCCGGTAAAGAGACCCAGAAGATCCTGAAGCCCTCCATCCTCCCCAAGCAGATCGGCATAGTGGGTATAGATGAGCAGCATAAGCGAAATCAAATGAACGCGCTGCAGGCCAAGCGACCACTGCCGCATCCGGTCCCGGATTTCCCGGATTCCTTCGCGGAACCGAGTCATCCACAGCACGAATCCGGTCATCGCAAGCAAGGCCGCGTAGTAAAGGAAGCGAGAAGCCATCTTGAAGAACTCGCCGGGGGACATGGACCAGCTCAATTCGTGGGCTTCGTGAGCCGCATGGTCCGGAGAGGAAGCCCCCGCGGCGGGCCGACGGTGATCACGTAGCTGCCGTCCACCGGGTGCCCGTCCGCCGAGATCACGTGATAGCTCACCACATAGATGCCCTTGTGCAGCTGGGGCAGATCCAGCGTAAGGGAAGTATGCGTGGAGTTGATAACCGGCTTGTTCGGCGTGACCGATCGCCCTATCTCGTCAATCACCTTCAGGGTAAACAGCTTCTCTTCGATTCGTTCGTTAAAGGTAAGCTCTACCCGCGGCGGCGATTCCTCCATCTGGCTGTCCGCCTCGGGAACCGCCTTGGTGAGCCCGGCATGGGCGGACACTCCGGACGCAAACGCCCCCAACGTTATACTTAAGAGCAGCACAACTAGACCAAGGATCCGGCTCCGAATCCCGAATTTCCTAGACAACCCTGCACTTCCTTTCCCGTCCCAACGAGCGCGGCCGTCAGGCATCAAGCCTTTTCCGGCCCGCGAATCCGTCGCTTACCCCATGATAGTAGCGGATGCTTTCCTCTCCCTGCATCCAGCACAGAAGGACTTCCTCTCCGCCGATCCGGGCCGGAAAATCAATCAACCCGCGGTCGATGTCCTTGATCTCCGCCCCCTTCATCCCCAGGCTGTCGATTAGGCTCTTCGCCTCGATCTGCATAAACTCAAGCTCGCATTCCTGCTCGAAAAACGAATCCTCGCCGGTCACCGAAGCGTAGGTCGTGTTCTCCTTCAGCTGCTGCAGCTCGCGGTATTTAAGCTCGAACTCCCGTTTCGTCTGCTGAAGCTTCTCCAAATCCTGCTTGACGGACGGGAGCAGAGCGTTGGCCTCTTCGGGCGTAAAATATTTGCGGGTCATGCGGCATCCCTCCTTTTCTCAAAGTGTACTAAAAAGCGCCCCCGTTTTCCAATCGGTAACGGACAAGGCGCTTTCTCTCCTCTTCGAGTCTAGAACCAGCGGTAAGTCTTCTCGCCGAGCCGGGTGAACCACCCCGGACCTCCCGGTACAGGATGCTTTGGGAGATGAAGGTGTGCACCTCAATCCGCTCGAGAAAGGTCAACAGCCGGAGTCCGCTCCACGCGTACGCCCCGGCCCCGCCGAGGAAATAGCTGAAGCCGTAATAATCGATGCCGAGCGGAAGCAGGGTGATGGTAAGGACACTTATGAGTGCGAAATAGATCCCGCCCGTCCAGGCCGCTCCCTTGCGGTCTTCAAAATAGAGCATGATGAGGATGTTGATGAGCATCAGGGAGCCGAGCAGCGCCCCCAGGGCGGACATCCGGACGATGTCGATCATCGTTTTCTGCAGCCCGAGCCGTTCCAGCAGAGCCTGGCAGGCGATGAGGAAGAATAGCGTGAGGATGCCCTGGATTTTGGTCACCCGGTACAGTTCCCTCCACAGTACCTCGGTCATGCGGGTTTTGGCCCGTTTGATCATGTCGAGCGTCCCTCCGTTCGTAACGTAGCCGTAGAACACCTTGTATTTGTCATAAAATTGGGTCTCCACGGAAACGACAAACAGGACAAGGGACGGGATGATCGTCAGGTTCGCCAGGAAAACGGAGCTGTCGTACAGGGGACTGTAAGTGAACGTCTGCTCGATCCGCACGCCCGACGGCCCAAGCCAGATGATCAGGTTGTGCATCCAAACCCCCAGGTTATAGAAAAAGCCGACGGCGAGCAAGGAAGGGTACTTGTCGACATAATGCAGAAAGCCGTACGGATTGGACTCCTCCCGGGCCGGAAAGGAACGAAGCAGCACCACCGCCAGCATGGTGGCCGTTACGCCGATTCCGAGACCGAAGCCGAGAAGAAGATTCGTGGCTTGTCCATGACTGGCAAAAGGAAGGGGATGATGAAGAAGCAGGAGCACCCCTCCGACGGAAACCGCTCCTCCCGCCAGAAAGGCGAGGGAGATGATCTTGTAGTTCTTGGCCGCCGTCAGGAAGATCATCGCGAGCCATATTTGCCCGATCAGCATAAAAACCGCTGCGCTTCCCAGCTTATACAGCATCGGCAGCGGAGAATTCCAGAAGAATAGGACGGAAGCCACGGCAGACAGCGCCAGCACCAGCCGGGAGATGCCCGTGAAGGTCGGGGTCACCACCTCGAGCCGGTTGAGGTAGAAATGATCCGCCAAATACCGGATGACACTGAGCTGCCATCCCCCGGACAAAATCTGGGAGAAGATGAAGCAGTACGACACCGTTACGACAAAAAGCTGCCGCTCGGCATCGTCTACGCCTCCAAGCCGCTGCAGCAGGAAATTGATCAGGGCGATGCTTCCGACGGACAGAATCCAAGGGCCCGCCGCAATAAAGGAGGCATGTGCATATGCGCGAACCCGGAGGGATAAATAATCCTCCCGGAACAGCTTCTGAAGGGTAAAGCCGATTCCCGCCATCAGGTCACCACCTCGCTGTACAGCATTCGATATGCCTCGATAAATTGATCGATCCGGTAGAAGGACGAGACCCGGCGGCGGCCCGCCTGCCCCATGTAGAGGCGCTCCTGCGGATATTTCTCCATCTTGATCATCATGCGGGCCATCGCTTCGGGGTTAACGGGAGGTACGACGTAGCCGGCGATGCCCGCATCGTGCTCGTCCCGTCCCTCGAGGAGCTCCCGGCAGCTGCCGACATCCGTGCAGATCCACGGAACGCCCGCCGCCATGCCTTCCAGCACGGCAAGCGGCTGCCCTTCGCTAATGCTGCTCAGGATGAGGACGTCGATCTTCGGCAGGTACTCGTCGATCGGAACCTTCCCCGTATAGGTGACCACTCCTTCGAGGCCCAGATTCCTCGTGAGTGCCAGGCATTCCTGGTAATAATCCGGATCCTCGTCCGTCGGCCCCATAATCCACAGCTGCATATGCGGGATTTCTTGGCAGGCGAGACGGGCCGCATACAGAAGCGTCTTGATGTCTTTGATCGGCACGAGCCTCACCAGAGCCCCGAAGATTATCCTCCCGCTCTCACCGGTCTCACGGGGCAGCCGGGAGAGCCGGTCGTAATCGATGCCGTTCGGGATGACGAGAGCCCGCTCCTCCGGCACGCCAAGCTCCCTCTGGATCCGGTGGGTTCCGCCATACAGGGAGATGGTCCGATCGGCGGCCCGGTAAGCCCCTTTGGACAAATGATAGAAGTAGTCGATCCATCTTTTTTGAACGGCGGGTCGACCCAGGCCGACTGCAGAATTTCTTCCTCTCTCTCCCTCGCATAGACCCCGTGCTCGGTCAGCAGAAACGGAGTGCCGTGCTTCATCCTAAGGCTTGACGCAATCAGCCCGGCATAGCCGGTGGAAACGGAGTGGTACAGATCAGCCGTCGGGTAAGCCTGCTGCAGAAGAAAGACGGCGGGCAGATACATGGACCGCCACGCCCAGAAATAAGCGTTGAAGGAATAGCCGGGCATCTCTTTCGTATAGGAATCCACGAGAAATTCCCAGAAAATCTCGCTCTTCATGAAGGCTATCGGGCTTCCCAGACGGGAGGGATCGCCGATCAGAGGAAGCGCCGCCTCGGATCCCTCCCGGAAAGCGAACCAATCCAGACAGGCGCGCGCTTCCTCCTTGGTCAGGCCGGGCCGCTTCCCTTCTTCCAGCTCCAGGTAATCCATCAGAAAGGTATCGTGAATCCGTGTCAGGTTGCCGGGCAGCTTGTATTTGTAGCCCGAGACCTCTTTGCGGGAAGAAGAAACGGCTACGATTTCGAATTCATGCTCCGGCATGGAGGAGACCAGCATCTGGATCCAGCTTGCGACTCCTCCCGATACGTAAGGGTAGCTTCCTTCGACCAACAAAACGATTTTCATGGCTTTCCTTCCTTTAAGGCAATGGTCACGGCAGGCTTGCGGGCTTCGAGATGCCACAGGCCGTTGCCGGCTTCGAGCCGGGTCAGCACGCCGTCTTCTTTGGCCACCTCGGGACGCTTTCCTTCCGGGATCCGAACGGTATAATGCATGGGGACAAGCTCTTGACGCGTCTGGATGGCGATGGTGCCGTTACTGTACCGGACCTCTACGCGGCCATTCTGGTACAGGGAAAATTTTTTGACCGCGTCCCTCACCGTGAGCGGCTGCAAATAAGGATAGGTTTGGTTTAGCGTGGCCATCCATTTCTCGAACGGCTCGCTCAAAGCCTTCCACCCTTTGCCTTGGGAACGATGGGCATCGAGGACGTCATCCGGATGGACGAAATGATTCACCAGTCCGAAATTCGCGACCACATCGGCAATATAGAACCGGATGGCGGGGTCCATGGCATATCCCGAGGATACCCGGGGAAAGTTGAACAATTGGGGAAATTCGGCATCTCTTCCGAACTCCTGCTCCAGGTAGCCCGGCTGACCGTCCGCATCGTACAGGGAGCTTAGAATGGCAAGCGACGGCACGGCACGGGCCAACGCCTCCTTACCGGTCCGGTTCAAGACATTGGAGGGGGAACGTAGGTTTTGAGCTCGTGCCCCGGGAACAGCTTCTTGGCCAGGTCGTTCAAGTGAACGAGCCCCTCTTCCATGGCCGGCTCGCTCTGCCAGGGCCGGTAGCCCAGGTCGGGATCGACCGGCTCCCCACGGGTAACCAAGGATTGATGGTTGTACCCGTGCAGCCCGAGCTCCCCGCCCATTCCGATCAGTTTCGTTCCGAAGTAAGGAATGGTTTCTGCGTAATCATCTGTTAGAGCATGCAGTGGAGAGTCCGTCTGGTTCTGGTAGTTGCCAATGAGCAGCCCCGTGTATTTCCAGCCGTATACTTTGGCAAACCGGGTCATGTCCTCCCACCACACCCGTTCGTAGAAATCCTGGGTGCTCAGGCCGTATTCCTGACGGACCAAAGGGTTGTCGCTGTCCGGAACCGGAGAAGGAAAGTCGTCGATGTTCAAGCTGCGCGAAGCCACCTGGGCCGACACAAAGCTCTCCGATGCCAGGCCGATTGACTGGACGAGAAGCCCCCGTCCCAGCTTCTGGGTGCTGCTCGTCCAGTTCCAGAAGACCACCTTGCCCTGTCCGTAAACGTGCGTCCAAAGAAGAGGAGTCCCCTCGGACGAGAGGTAGGGAACCGACTCCGGCGCCAGTTGCAAATCCAGCACGCTGTTGGAGAAGACGACATTGTTGGACGGAAGGTCCAAATAGCCGGGGAACAGGGGCTTGTCGAATCGGATGCCGTGCATGGCCCCCTCCCGGAATCCGCGGTTATCCGCGATACCGAGCATACGGTCCCACTCCGGCGCATAGAAGCGGGTGCCGACCACAAGACGCCCCCTTGCCGTACAAAGGACTCAACCGCGGCCCGGTCCACCCGGGAAATGTCTTCGCCCATAAGCAGAAGCACCGTCCAAGGGTCCGGCTTCAGCTCCCGGATTCCCTCCGCTCCGATCTCCTGGTGGTCCAGCTTGGCCAGGGAAAGTGCCGTTTCCAGGTTGGCCTTCGCCTTCCTGCCTTCCGCATCGGACGGATCTCCGTATAAGTACAGACCCAGCGAACTTCCGGCGGGAAGGCTCCCGTAAACCGCATCCGTTACCGGGAACGCCGTCTCCTTGTAAACCAGCTTGGCCTTGGAAAGATGGGGAAGGTCCGAGATGCGGGCGGCCTGCAGCAAGATGCCGAGCAGAAGAAAGCTAACGGTAACGCTTAAGAAGGTAATCGTTTTGCGGGACACCTTGATCGGTCAACTCCTTCCAAAATTCCACGGCGGAGCCATGTTCCTCCGGAATGAACGCTCCGGACTCCCACCAGCCGCTACAGAATTCCCTCAAAGCCTCCCACCGGCCCTCGGCAAACAGCTGCTCGGCCTTAGTCAGCCGGGCCAGGTAGCTGTATTCCTTGGAGTCCGCGAGCTTGGCGGCTTCCCGGGCGGCCTCGGAGAAGTGCCCCTCCGAGCGGTGCAGATAACACTGCTCCGCCAGGAAGGAAGACTCCTGCGGGTATTTCTCCCGGGCGAGCCGGATCCATTGGCGGTAAGCCTCCCGGACCTCCAGCGCCAGCTCCTCTGTCAGAAGCCGGCTTTCAAGATACTGCCGGTACGTCTGCAGAAGCTCCTTCCAGCTTTCCAAGGAGCCTCCGACCGGCCCTTGAACCTGCCGGATGCCGGTTTTGATCCGGCGGACAAATTGTTCGTTCATGTAATTCAACCCGGTGGCGGCATAATGGACCACCTCGGCATCGTCGTCACGAAGCGCTTCCTGAATCAGCTGCACCTTGTTCTCGCCCTCGTATTGGAGCAGCGAGAAGAGGGCTTCTTTCTTCCCTGTATGCTCCCCGCTCATTAGAATCTCCCGGAACGGAACCCGGTTGGACTCCTTCTCTACATTGACGGAATAAGTCTCAAGAGAATGCGCCTCCTGGTAGACGTACTCCTTGTATTCCTCGTAGAAATCCTCCCGGTAGCGGGTAAGAAACAGAAGAGCAAGGAGGAGAGCCGCGACCAGAAATCCCGCCGCCGGGAGAAACAGTACGATCGTATGCAGCCAGGAAGAGCTGATCCGGTCGGCGAGCTTGAGTTTAAAGGAACGATAGATCGCCACATGCAGCCCGCTGAGCAGAAGATGAACGGCCAGTCCGAATGCCAATCCGGCCCCCCGTCCCAGCGGTTCAGGAAAAAGACCAGCTGTCCTCCGTCCAGCAGGCCGAGCGCGAGGCCGGCTGCCGGCAGAGCCCATTTCCGCTTCGGGAGCTCGCGGTAGCGTTCCCTTCGGGAGCTCCTCATGGGGCAAGCCCTCCAACGCTCAACCGGCTGCGGATCCGCTCCTCAATCCGCGAGGCGAGCTCGGGAGAAGTGGCGGGCAGCAAATAAAGCAGCTCCCGGCGAAAGGCGTCGTACGCCATTTCATCCCCGCTGCGAAGCGTCTGCTTCATCAGGTGGTCCACTTCACGGACCGCCGCTATTTCCTCCATGGCACCGAAATCAACCGGGATTTGCAGCAGCAGGAACTCCTGGTCAAAGTCCTCGGCCCTGAGCGTTTCCTCGTTAAGCTTCGCATAGAAGGCTTCCGGCCTCATGACATGAGTACCGGGGAAATACCGGTCGCCATGGCCCAGCTGCTCGTGGCGGAACGCTTTGACGCAGCTTTCCCCATCCACACCAGGATAAGGCGAAACAAATCCACGGTATGCCGGTTCATCGCCGCGAAATCGAGGCCGTTCAACCCGATCACAGCAATCACCTTCCCCTCTTCGTCCAGAAGCGGTCCGGCGAGCATAGGGGAATCGGCGGGCTCGTTCTCCATGCGGAGCTGAATCGTTCGCTCCGAGCATACACGAGCATAGACGGAAGGACGGTCCAGGAAGACGGTGGCGGGATACGTAATCTCACCGCCAAAATATACTTTACGCCTCAGGATATCCCCGGAAGGACTCATGCGGTAGATGACGATCGAGGCGGCTTTGATCAAATCCTTAAACAACCGGACCGCATCGGTGAAGATAATCTCGGAGTTGTCGGAATCGAGAGCTCTGGCTATTTTGTAAAGGGTAAACAAGCTTTCCTGGGCGCCGACGACCTTGTTTTCGAGCGCCGCTTTGACCTTCATCAGGTCTCCATAGCTCTCTTCCACCTTGGCGAGGTGCTCCTTGGTTTCCTCCTGCTCGTCGGCGAGGACCGCATAGCGGAACCTCAGATCGGACGCTACGTGTCCCACAAACAAGGCAATCCCCCAGTAGGAGATGAACCATTTGCTGTTCTCCCAGCGGTCGAACAGGCCGTACCAGTCCCCGTTTTCCTGGAGAAAGGAGGCCAGGTGCAGGGCGGAAGCTCCTGCGGCGGCGGCGATGCCGACCCGGTTCCCGTAACGAAGCGCAAAGTAGAGGACGACGAAGAGAAACGGATTGGGCGACCAGAGCAGCCAGGGCACGTCGTACGTAATCAGCCAGAAGGCTGCCGCCCCGTAAATAACGGCAGCCTCGACCCAGGCCAGCCATTTGCGGTTCTGCCGGTAAATCAATGAACTCCCTCCACCTCTTATCCTTCGTTCGGCTTGATTCTGATCGGGTTGTTCTTTCGCTTATAGACCTGTTCCAGCTTGAGGCAGAGCTCCTCCGGCTGAAAGGGCTTGATGATATACTCGTCCGCCCCCGCCATCATCGATTTGGACAGCTCGCCTATGGAATGCTTGGCACTCATCAGGAAGATGGGCACCTTGCCGAAGGCTTCCGCCGCCCTCAGCTTCCGGCAGAGCTCGAAGCCGCTCAGCTTCGGCATGAGCACATCGCTCAGGACCGCATCAGGACAGTTGTCCTCCAAGGACTGCAGAGCCTCTTCGGAATCGCTAAAGACCGTTACCTCATACCCTCTCTCTTCAAAAAGGCTTTGAAGAAAGGTCAGGAGGATGACGTCGTCGTCTACAATCGCCAGTCGCTTCATGGTGTTCCTCCTTTTATTCAATCGCGTTTCGAATGGACTACATGATAAGTATCGGAATGCCGATAATCTCTTTACAGGTTTCTTAAACTATTGCGAAAGGCCCGTGACAGGATGACCCCAAGACGATTAAAAACGGCCCTGTTGATCTCCTCCCTGCTTGCCGCCTTGGCCCTCGGAGAGGGCAAAACCTACGGCTCCGGCCCTTTTCAGCAGGTGAACTCCTATACCATCTACTACGGCGAGGCTACCCCGGAGCGAATGGCCCAGTTAAAGCGTAAAAATCTCGTCATTATCGAGCCTCATCAATTTACCGCCGGCCAAATCCAGGAAATCCGGAAGGCCGGCACCCTCGTGATCGGCTATCTTTCCGTGATGGAGTCCCCCGTGTGGAACCAAGCCCGCATGACCAAGCTCCAAGCCGGCGATTATTTGCTCAACAACGGCCAAAGAATCCGATTCGCGGAGTGGAACTCCTATCTGATGGACCTGCGAAGCCGCCATTACCGCACCGTCCTGCTTGAGGAAATCCGGAGCTCGATCGCCGGTAAAGGCTTGGACGGGATTTTTCTCGATACGGTGGGGGACATGGACGACCGCCTGACTGACCAAAAGGTGCAGACCGAAATCCGCCAGGCTTACCGGGGCTTCCTCCAGGAGACGTCCGCGAAGTTTCCCGCGCTTACCCTGATCCAGAACCGGGGCTTCGATACCTTGCCATACTCGCTGCCCTATCTGGACGGTTTCCTGTGGGAGGACTGGAGGTCCACCTGGAAGCAGAACGTATGGATGAAGCAGCGGGTTCAACAGCTTCAGCTCGCCCAGCAAGGAGGCCTGAAGGTGTTCTCGGTCAGCACCCGCAAGGATGCCGGAGCGGCCAAGGCGGCCTCGCAGCTGAACTACGTACACCTCGATGCCGCAGGCGGTTACCTCAATAAAATTAATTAACCAACTTGCTACAAAACGTATCTTCTCAGTACGCGGGTCTTACATCGCCTGGCGGGAGTACAAGCGTTCGTAGTAAGCCAGGGTTTCCTTGAGTCCCTCCTCCAGCGGATACACCGGTTTCCAGCCCAGGCCGTCCAAGGCGGCCTGGTTGTCGAGCCGGCTGTGTTCGATGTCCCCTGGACGGGCCGGGCCGTAAACCGGGTTAAAGTCACGCCCGCTCAGCCCGCACATAACGTCGAGAAGCCGGTTCACGCTCGTCTGCTCGTTCCAGCTGACGTTATAAAGGCCGCCGCTTCCTTGGGTTAAGGCCGTGAGATTGGCGCGCACGATATCTTTTACATAAATAAAATCCCTCGTCTGCTCCCCGTTTCCGAAGATAAGGGGGCGTTCCCCCGCAAAAGCTTGTCCACGAAGATGGAGATGACGCCGCCCTCCCCTTCGGATCCTGGCGGATTCCGTACACATTGGCATAGCGCAAAATCGTATAATCCAAGCCGCAAAGGGCGGCAAAGGCCTGGATGTAATGCTCCGGCGTATGCTTGGAAATGCCATAGAAGGAAAGAGGCCGTACCGGGTGCTTCTCGTCGACCCCCAAATAATCCGGCGTTCCGTAGACGGCGGCCGAGGAGGCATAGATCAGCTTGCGGACCCCGTAATCCCTGCACTGCTCAAGAATCGCGATCGTTCCGAGAATGTTGATCTCGGCATCGAGGAGCGGCTGCTTGAGCGAGGTCTGGACGTCGATTTGAGCGGCATGATGGAACACCACCTCCGGCTTCACCTCACGGAAGACGTCCGCCAGCCGGTCGTCCCGGATGTCCATGCAATGAAGCACGGCATGGGGGTTCAGGTTCTCTTCCCGTCCGGTCGACAGGTTGTCCACCACATGGACGGCGTGCCCAAGCGCGATGAGCTCGTCTACAAGATGGGAAGCAATAAAGCCGGCACCGCCGGTTACCAAAACATTCATTCGGATCTCCTTCTGTTGGATACAGTTATGGACGAATCGAAAGAGGGCCTTCTTCGAGCTGGAGCAGCCTTTTCACCCTCATTTCCAATTCTACGAGGGAGAACGGCTTCGTCATGTAATCATGGACACCTAACCGAAGCCCCCCGCCCGGTCTTTCTCCTGGGAGCGGCCGGTCAGCATCAGAATTCGTGTCCGCTCTGCCTGTACGGGAAGCTCGGCCTTCATTCGGGCAAGGAGCCCGAAGCCGTCCAGCCTCGGCATAAGCCCGTCCAGGATGCACAGATCCGGGTTCTCGTCGCGCAGCAGAGCGAACGCTTCCTCGCCGTCCCGGGCCTCGATCAGATCCGCCCCCAGCTCCTCGAGCTCGGAACGGATAATGGATCGCAGCAGCTCGTCATCATCTGCTATCAGGATCCGTTTACGACGCTGGACGGCTTCCGCTGCGGCCTCGGTCACGTTTTCGGCGTCACCGGCTTCGATAATCCGGTCCCGCCCCGTTTCCTTGGCCCGGTACATGGCTTCGTCCGCCAGGCGGACAAGCCGGTCGCCCCCATGCCGGGCTTCCATTCCGCAATTCCCGCGGAAAAGGTGACGGAATGGGAACGGCCCTCCTTGTCCCGGTAAACCGGCTGGCCATGGACGCGCCGACGGACCGCTTCGATCCGTTCATGGGCTTCCTTCCGTCCGAGTCCCGGAAAGAGCACGACGAATTCCTCTCCGCCGAAGCGGGCGACGAGGTCGCCGGGGCCCCCGTTCTGCTGGAGCAGGTAAGCCATTCCCTGCAGGATCAAGTCCCCGATGGGATGACCGTAGGTGTCATTGATGCTCTTAAAGCGGTCCAGATCGAGAAACGCCAGACTGAGCGGGCCCGGCTCGGATTCCAGACGGCGCAGCTCCTGGTGCAGCCGGCTCTCGAAATAGCGCCGGTTGTAGACGCCCGTCAGCGGATCGCGAAACGCCAGGTGCTCGAAGCTCTTCGTCCGCGCGAGCAGCCGGGAGAGCCTTGCGGCCATTTCCTCAAATTGAAAAGGCTTCGTGATATAATCATCCGCTCCGAGCTCGAAGCAGCGGACTTTGTCGCCAAGCTCCCCCGGCCCGAAAGCACGATAAGGGGAATCCACTTCAAGGTCGGATCGGCTTTCAAGTAATGAAACAAATCGTATCCGGATTGGGGATCCATGATCAGGTCAAGCGTGATCAGGTCGTAGGCCCTCTCCCGGAGGAGCCGCGTGGCCGTTTCCACATTGGCGGCTTCGTCCACCTCGTAACCGGCGAGCCGGAGCCT
Source organism: Paenibacillus sp. CC-CFT747 (assembly GCA_030323305.1). GTDB lineage: Bacteria > Bacillota > Bacilli > Paenibacillales > NBRC-103111 > Paenibacillus_AO > Paenibacillus_AO aurantius. Next base: position 491,874 of record CP106741.1, read on the forward strand.
CCGGGCCAGATAGGACCGAAGGAACGGATCGTCGTCCACGACCAGCAGACGGCCCTGGGAAGGGGGCGCCGGGTGGGGGCTTGACGTCTCGAGCCGTCCCAGCTCCAGCTGCTGGCGGTGATACGCTAGCTCCAGGCCGAGCCGCTCCAGAAAGGGCAGGCTCCGCTCCTGCGGCTTATCGGGAGGAAGGGGATCGTCCGGGTCAGGGGCCGCCCATTCCCACAGGGGAAGCCATTCCTCGGCCACCTTCCCCGCCTGGCGGAAGCCAAAGATCGGGGCACTCCCCTTCATCGTATGAAGGATGCGGTAAATTTCCGCCGGCGCCTCCTCATCCCCTCCTCCTTCAGAAGCTCCCCGAGCCTGTCCAGCTGCTTGGCCAGATCGTCCAAATACAGCCTCCGGCCCTCCTCCATCAGCTTCCGGCTGCGGCGGGAGCGCTCCGTTTCCCGCTGATCATTGGTTCCGTTCAACTTACCCACCTACTTTGTTCAGCTTTCCCGGCTTTCCAGAAGCCCGTTGACCACATCGATCAAATGCATGGGGCTGAAAGGCTTCACGATGTAAGCCGTCACGCCTGCCGCCTTGGCCCGTTCCTTGTCCTTATCGAGCGCTTTGGCCGTCAGAAGAACGACCGGTGCCTCCCGGTTGGCCGATCCGGAGCCCCGCAGCCATTCGCACACCTCGACGCCCGTTTTCTCCGGCATCATGTAATCCAGAATAACCAGCCCGAACGCCTGGGCCTGCAGCTCCCGCACCGCCTCGTTCCCATCCGCCGCCTCCGTCAGCTCAAAGCCTTCGTCGGCCAGCGTTTCCGTCAGGAGAAAGCGAAGCGCCGCTTCATCGTCCGCCAACAAAATTTTAGTCATGATTCACCCGCCTTTCGTAGGGTCGTCCTCCGTCCGCTTGTCCGCAGCCGGCAGGTTGTCTTTATTTGCGCAGCTGGGCGAAATAATCCATCGCCGCTTTCTCGGCTTCCTCCGGCGTTTCCTTGGGGTAAGAGGTGTAGATCGTTTCCCCTTCTCCGCCCTCTCCCTCCTCCAGCTTCAGAATATGGCTGATAAAGCTATTATCGTCGGTTTCGTGTTTAACGGTCAGCAGGTAACGTGACGGTGTCAGCGTCCTTGTCGTGACAATGGTATCCATTCTTTTCCTCCTGTTCTCTAGTCCAGTGCCTTCTTGACGACAGAGACCGGATAAGGCTCCGACCCTGCACCTGAAGAAGGATACAATTTGTAGACAGCTTTTGCAGACAAAAGGTTACGTTTATATACAAATTCGACGAATTTCTCAGTATTTCATTGTAGGGTAGAATCTCTTTCTTGTATACGTAAAATTTGTCAGAACGGCTCACCCGGCCGCCACGACAAAAAAGCCTCGTGTTGAGGCTTCCTGTCGAAGCTCTTGTCTCTTATTGACGGCGGCCGCCCGAATCCCGCTGCCCGTACCGACCGCTTGGTTCATGCCCTTCGGCTCCCGTGCTGCAATTTCCTATTGAGCTTCGTGCATACACGTTAGAATCCCCGCCACAAAGGGGCCGGACAGACCCTAGTCCTGCGTGCCTTTTCCCCGCTGCGCGGGGGTCGAACCGCTTGCGCTCGGTCTTCTCCAGCTGAACGATCCGGCCGTCATGCACAATGACGTTAAGCGATCCGTACTCCAAACCGTTCAGCTGTTCCAAGAGACGGCTGATCCACAGCTCGTCAAGCTCCAAGGCTTTGCTCATAATGGCATCCTCCTCCACGGGTGGTGATTAAATAAAGATAGGCATGGGATCGGCCTTCAGCGCGTTCTCCAGCATGGCCCCGGTCTCGCCGTCAAACACATAGATGCGGTGGATGAGCACCCCTACCTCTTCGCCTACGGCCACCGTCGGCTGCTCCAGAGACCGGTAGGCCAGCAGCCGGTGGGAGCCGGTATCGACCTCCACCTGCCAGGACGTTCCCCGGAAGTAAAGGCTCCGCACCACGCCGCGGCCGGCGGCGGAGGAATAGGCGGGCTCGCCCTCCTTCGTGATGTCGATGAATTCCGGTCGGATCATGCCCTTGCTGCCCGGGGCCCCCATCTCGAAGCCCTTCAGCCGGCTGACGTCGTCCACGACGCTCGATTCGCCGATGAAGGCCGCCACGAACGGGGACTGGGGCTCCTTGTAGATCTCCCAGGGGGTGCCCTTCTGCTCCAGCTTCCCTGGTTGATGACCATGATCTCGTCAGCCACCTCTACGGCTTCCTCCTGGTCATGGGTAACGAAGATGGTCGTGATCTTGACGCGGTCGATCATCTCCTTCAGCCACGTGCGCAGCTCCTTGCGCACCTTGGCGTCGATCGCCGCGAAGGGCTCGTCGAGCAGCAGAAGCTGAGGCTCGGGGGCGATCGCGCGGGCGAAGGCCACCCGCTGCCGCTGGCCGCCCGACAGCTGGTGCGGCAGCCGCTTGCCGAGGCCGCTGAGCCCCGTCAGCTCGATGAGCTCCTCGACGCGCGCCGCTATCTCCTTGCGCGCTTTCTTGCGCAGGGTCAGCCCGAAGGCGATGTTGTCATAGACGGACATGTGCTTGAACAGGGCATAATTCTGAAAAACAAAGCCGATGCCCCGCTCCTGCGGCGGAGCCTCGTTTACCCGCCGGCCGTGGAACCGGATCTCGCCCGAATCGGGCTGCTCCAGGCCGGCCAGCATCCGCAGGATCGTCGTCTTGCCGCCGCCGCTTGGGCCGAGCAGGCCGATGAGCTTGCCGGATTCGATTTTGAAGCTCACGTCATCTACGGCGGCCTGCCTGCCGAAGTGCCGGGTCAGCCGGTTAACGGTTATATGGTTCATCGCGTTCCCTCCGTCACGTAGTATGCTTCTTCAGATGCTTCCATTCGATGGCGCTCTTCGCGACGAGCGTCACGAAGGCGAGCAGAACGAGCAGGGAAGCAGCGGCATAAGAAGCGGCAAAATTGTATTCGTTGTACAGAATCTCCACATACAGCGGAAGGGTGTTCGTCTTCCCGCGGATGTGACCGGAGACGACCGAAACGGCGCCGAACTCCCCCATGGCGCGGGCGTTGCAGAGAATGACGCCGTACAAGAGCCCCCACTTGATATTCGGGAGCGTGATCCGGCGGAACATTTGCCATCCGCTCGCCCCCAGGCTGGCCGCCGCTTCCTCCTCCCCGTGCCCTGCGCTTGCATGAGCGGAATCAGCTCGCGGGCGATGAACGGGAAGGTGACGAAGATGGTGGAGAGCGCGATACCCGGAACGGCGAAGATGATCTTCAGGTCATGCTCTGCAAGGAACGGGCCGAACCAGCCGCGGGCTCCGAACAGCAGCACGAATACGAGACCGGCAATAACCGGGGAAACGGCAAAGGGCAGATCGATCAGCGTGATCAGCACATTCTTCCCGCGGAAGGTGAATTTCGTTATCGCCCAGGCGGCCGCTATGCCGAAAACAAGGTTGCACGGCACGGCGATGGCGGCTATCTGAAGCGTCAGACGGATTGCGGCCAGGGCGTCCTTTTTGACCAGGAAGCGAAGTAGACGTCGGCTCCCTTCTTGAAGCCTTCGAGGAAGACCGAAACCAGCGGCAGAACCAGGACAACGCCGAGAAAGAGCAGGGTGAGACCGATCAGCGTCCACCGGACCCAGCCCGGCTCCGTCAAATGGCGGGGCCGGCGGGCCTTAACCCGTGCGGCGGCCGGGGACGCCACGTTAGCTGACATATAGAGATTCCTCCTTGTATGGGGTGGGATCGGCTGCCGCAGCAGCAAGGAACCAGCAGCAGCTAACGGGGCAGCAGCCCCCGGCTGGATTTCCATTGAATGAAGTTAATGGCGAGCAGCAGGAGGAACGAAATGAGGAGCATGACGACGGCAATGGCGGTCGCTCCCGTATAATCGAACTGCTCCAGCTTCGTCATGATCAGAAGCGGGGCGATTTCCGTCTTCATAGGCATGTTCCCCGAGATGAAGACGACAGAGCCGTATTCCCCGATTCCCCTGGCGAAGGCAAGCGCGAACCCGGTCAGCAGCGGCGGGAGCAGCTCCGGGAGAATGACCCGCCGGAAAGTCGTCCAGCGGTAGGCCCCCAGGCTCGCGGCGGCCTCCTCCACATCCTTCTCCATCTCCTCGATGACCGGCTGCAGCGTCCGGACGACGAAGGGAAGGCCGATGAACGTGAGGGCGACCATAATGCCAAGCGGGGTAAAGGCCACCTTGATGCCGAGCTCTTTCAGAAGGCCCCCATCCAGCCTTTCTCCGCGTAAATGGTCGTCAGCGCAATCCCCGCCACAGCCGTTGGGAGAGCGAACGGAATGTCAATCATCCCGTCGATGATCCGCCGGCCCGGAAACCGGTACCGGACCAGAACCCAAGCGATCAGCAGGCCGAACACCGCATTGATCAGTGCCGCTGCAAAGCTGGTGTAGAAGCTCAGCTTATAGGAAGCGATAACGCGGGGGTTGAGAATGATTTTCCAGAACTGGTCCCAGGAAAGGGCCGACGTCTTGAGGAAGGCGGCCGACAGAGGAACCAGTACAATCAAGCTTAGATAAAGCAGGGTGAAGCCCATGGAAAGGCCGAACCCCGGCAGCACGCTGCGTTTTTCCTGACTCGAGTCATCGGAAAGCCCCCGCTTATTTGGATGGGATATAGATCTGGTCAAAGACGCCTCCGTCACTGAAATGCGTCTGCTGCGCTTTCGCCCATCCGCCGAACAGGCTGATGTCGAACAGTTCGATCTTAGGGAATTTGTCTTTGAACTGGTCGGCAATCGATTGCAGACGGGGGCGGTAGTAATTCTCGGCCGCGATTTTCTGGCCCTCTTGCGAATAGAGATATTCCAGATAAGCCTGCGCCACTTCCCGCGTCCCCCGCTTGTCGGCCACCTTGTCAACAACGGCAACCGGAGGCTCCGCCAGAATGCTGACCGACGGATTGATGATTTCGAATTTATCCTTGCCCAGCTGGTTCAGGGACAGGTAGGCTTCGTTCTCCCAGGAGAGCAGGACATCGCCGATTCCCTTCTCGACGAAGGTGGTCGTGGAGCCGCGCGCCCCGGTATCGAGGACGGGCACGTTCTTGAACAGCTTGCCTACGTACTCCTTGGCTTTGGCCTCGTCGTTGTTATTCTTCTTGAGCGCATAGCCCCAAGCCGCCAGGTAGCTCCAGCGGGCGCCGCCCGAGGTCTTTGGATTCGGCGTGATGACCTTCACGTCCGGCTTGATCAAATCCTCCCAATCCTTGATCCCCTTCGGGTTGCCTTTGCGCACGAGGAACACGATCGTGGAGGTGTAAGGCGAGCTGTTGTCCTTCAGCTTCGTCTGCCAGTCCTTGTTGATCAGGCCTTTCTCGCTGATGGAATCGATGTCGTAAGCGAGCGCCAGCGTCGTGACATCCGCCTCCAGGCCGTCGATGACCGCCCTCGCCTGAGCGCCCGACCCTCCGTGAGACTGCTCCACGGTTACGTTCTGGCCCGTTTTGTCCTTCCAGTACTTGGCGAACGCTTTGTTGTAGGCGTCGTACAGCTCCCGGGTCGGGTCGTACGACACGTTCGTCAGCTTAACGTCCTTCGGAGCCGAAGCCTGAGAGGATCCGCCCCCGGTGGCGGAGGCATTGGTGGGGGTATCGGAGCTCCCGCAGCCCGCCAAGCTCCAGGCTAAAGCCAATGCGGTCAACAGAGCCGCCCCTCTTTTGTAAGGCCGTCCGGCCGCCGCCTTCTTAAGAAATAGTGCCATTTGTCTCTTTCCCCTTCCTTAGGCTAATCGTGAGTATAAAAAAAGACACAGAAATCCCATCGTCAGGTTTCAGTGTCTCCGGCGGTCCGGTCGACTTTTATTTAATTATTCCGATGGTTTTAGTGTGGATTAAAGTGACTATAGCATCCCGGATTTGTCCCCGTCAACTCTTTTTTTAGGCATTTTTTCCACGGTACCGTTTCCTTACGGAAGTCGAAAACCGTCTAAAAATGAGAAAAAAGCCCAAAAAAGCAGAGTCAAAGGGATTTCCACCGATTTCCTAAGGAAAATACGCCCAAATCACAATATTTAGAATTATCAGAACATTTACAATATTCCAATATTAAGCTATTATTTAAGACAAGGAAAGCGATAACAAATGCAACAATGGTAAGCTTTCCGGTCAACCTTTATCTCCGCCGGGTTGGACCGATTTGGGAAGTTCGGGTGTTAAAAGTGCAGCCCCCAGCGGCTCACGCACCAACCAAAAGAAAATTTCCCAAATGTGGTTTCCAAACGGCCCATCTTAACGAAGGAAAGGGGATAGACCGATGGAACAGCGATAGCGAAGCATGTTGTAAACTCTTTACGGTTAGAGAAGGTAAGTGACAGCTTTCTCTGTAGAGGGCGGACATGCGGGGAACCGGACATATGCTGGACAAGCATGCAGCGCATGCCTTAGAAGGCCCATTGGTTTCAAAAGGTTTATTATCAGCATGCGAAGCATGTGATCGGCAGGAGGTTATTCTAAAAATTGAATAGGTCAAATGAAGACTAGACCCCGCTTATTTCACGATAAATAAGCGGGGTCTTGCTGTGCGCGGGCAAAGAAAATCCCCGCTAAGCCTGCTTTCGCCGCTTAGGGGGATCTTGGGCTTCCGCCGGACTAGCTTATCGGGAAACCGCATGGTCTTAACGGGCCGCTTCCGAAACGAGTACCCGCGTCTTCACAATGATTTTGCGGATGCTGTCCTCGGACAGGTGGAATTTCTGAATCAGCTCCATCATCGTAGAGCCGCTTTTGTACATATTGTAAATCTCCCGGTTTCTCCGTTCCATAATCTGCCGGGTTCCGTTATTTTCTCCCCATCCCGCTCGTTTCTGTTCCTTCTTGGGGATATAAACGATTTCTCCCTGGATGTAGTCCTGCAGCTGTTTCAGCAGGCTAGGGGGAAGAATATCCTTTCCGTTTTTGTAACTCATTCTTGAGTTCCTCCTTGTTTGTGTTCATTTCTCTGATTTGGCCGGCCGACTTTCCTGCAAATGGCAAGTTCATCTTACGCACACTCCTTTCGTTTAATGGGCTCCCTTATGGGAATAATTGGTTAATTTTGGCTTTTTGGGAAATAAAAAAACACGATATCGCGATCGTGCCTGCTCGTTGCTCTAGATTGTAAAAAGCTCAGGGATCGGATAGTTACAAAGCTATTCAGTTATTCGGCACCTCGGCAAAAGTAACGGAAATCATCAACATTGTAAAACACTCCTTCCTGAATAATATGTATAGGGCAGTTTCTGCTCCCTCATCCAGTATACCCGATACCGATAGGGCCTATCAAGCTTCGATTCCATAAAATGGCCGTTCCTCTTCTTCTTTCGAAAGGAATATGGGGAGACCCCTTCCGGGGCCTCCCGTAACCTTCCGGTTTCCGCTTTAGGCGGAAACCACCTCAGGTAAAGTAATCAAATCGATCACGCTCCTTTCCGAAAGATTTGCCGGCTCCTATATTAACTCATATTTCCGGACGGGGGTACAGGGAAAGAATCGCTTAAACCATTCTTTCTTGTCAAAGCGTACAGAACCCCCGGCGGCGGAGCCAGCGGGCGCAAAGGGAGGTCCAGGCATAAGCCTCCGGATGATCCTCGGCGAGCCCGATTCCATGTCTTCCGCTTTCGAAGCTGTGCAGTTCAAAAGGAACCCGGCAGCGGCTTAACGCCTCCGCCAGCTGCAGGCTGTTCTCCACCGGAACCGCAGCATCGTCGGATGTGTGCCAGACAAAGGCGGGAGGCGTGTCCTCCGTCACTCTTGTCTCGATAGACAAGGAGGAGACAAGAGCCGGGTCGGGGGACGGCCCGAGCAGATTCTCCCTGGAGCCTTGATGGGTGAACGACTCCATCGTAACGACCGGGTAGCATAAAATCATGGCATCGGGCCGGCAGCCCTGCCGCTCGATGGGGTCCTCCGCCTCCCGGTTCCCTGCATCATAATGGGTACCGGCGCTCGCCGCCAGGTGCCCGCCGGCCGAGAAGCCGAGAATGCCGATCCGGTCCGGATCGACTCTCCACTCCTCTGCCCGGGCCCTCAGGGTCCGGATGGCCCTCTGCGCATCGAGCAGGGGAGCCGGATGCCGATACGGCTTGATGCGGTAATCCAGCACGAAGGCGTGGATTCCTATTGTATTCAGCCAGCGGGCCACCGGCTCCCCTTCATGGGCGGCGCGGTGGGCATAGCCGCCGCCGGGCAGGACGATTACGGCGGCGGATGGCCCTTGTGCGTCGATCAAATAGGGCGTCAGCCGGGGCCTGTCCTCTATGTCACTGCCTGCCGCAAGCGGTGCCCCTTGCGGCCATAATGGTTCCATCATATCTTCTCCTCCGATTCTGCTATCCTTCTATTGCCCTATCTTCTTTCGCGTTCGCTTTCTTCCCTTCTATCTGCTTCGGCGCTTCCCGGCCCGTCTCCTTCCCCGCTGCGATGTTCCCCGCTGATTCCGCTCTCCTCTCCGTAAGCGGTCCACCGGTTTCCCGGAAAATTGGTCCTTCCCGCTCTGCCGATAAAGCCTTACAATGCAAAAAGAACCGGCGTTCCCGTCTTCCGGGAACCCTACCAAGCAGAGGAGAACTAGTTTCTCCCTTAAGGAGAGAGAACCATGAGCGATTTGCGGTATCCCATCGGCCGTTTTCAGCAGGAGGAGCCTATTCCTCCGGAACAGCTCCAAGCCTGGATCTCCGACATCGAGAGCCTTCCCAACCGGCTCAGAGAGGCGGCCGCCGGCTTGAGCGAGGAGCAGCTCGATACGCCTTACCGCCCGGGCGGCTGGACGGTCCGCCAAGTCATCCATCATGTCGCGGACAGCCATATGAACAGCTTCATCCGCTTCAAGCTGGCCCTGACCGAGCTGGAACCAGTCATCAAGCCTTACCGGGAAGAACGGTGGGCGGAGCTTCCCGACACTTCGCGGGCTCCCATCGGGCTTTCGCTCGAACTGCTGCAGCAGCTGCACGAGCGATGGGTCCTGCTCCTCCGTTCGATGACGGAAGGGGACTATGCCCGCCTCTTCGTGCATCCGGATTCGGGGCCGGTCACTCTCGCCCGGACTACCGGCCTCTATGCCTGGCACGGGCGCCATCATACCGCGCATATTGCTGCCCTGCGCGAAAGTATGGGCTGGTAACCGCGCCTAAAGGACCCCTGGGACGCCTCGTCCCAGGGGTTTGATTTTATTCGCCTATCCGCTGGGGCTGGAGTTTGACTTACCCGCCGCTCCGTTCGGATGATCCGGTGGCAGGAGCACAATCCGGCCGTCTTCCAGAGCCACCTTGACCTTGTTGGCCTTGGCGATGCCCAAGGCTTCCAGGTAGGAAGCCGGGATCTGCAGGCGGCCCGCCTTGTCCATGACGGCATACTCGATATGGGATTCCTCTTCCCCGGTCGCCGCCTCGGCTTCTCCCCGCTCCAGCTCCGCCAGCTCGTCAGCGTATGATTTGCGCCGGATCATCTCGGAGGAGGTTCGTCCGTCCCGGATCGCCACCACGCGGTCCACCTTCCGCGCGAGCTTCGGGTCGTGAGTGACGATGACCACCGTCAGCCCCATGCTCCGGTTCAGCTCGCGGAACAGGTCGAGAATCTGGTCGGCCATCCGGGAATCGACGGAGCCGGTCGGTTCGTCCGCCAGCAGAAGGCGCGGGCGGTTCGCCAAGGCAATGGCGATGGCCACCCGCTGCTGCTCCCCGCCCGACAGCTCGTTCAGCCGGTTCTTCGTCCGGTGGGACAAGCCGACGGCTTCGAGCAGCTCCAACGCCCGCTGGCGCTTGCGTCTGCCCTGCAGCAGTATCGGCAGCTCAACGTTCTCCTGGGCCGTCAAATAAGGGATCAGGTTGCGCGCGTTGTTCTGCCAGACGAAGCCCACGCTTTCCCTTTTATACCGGACGAGGTCCCTTTCGGTGAATTTCAGCAGGTCCCGCCCGTCCACCATGAGCCGCCCGGCCGAAGGGCGGTCCAAGCCTCCCAGCATGTTCAGAAGCGTTGATTTGCCGCTTCCGCTGTTGCCGATGATGGCCATGAGCTCCCCTCCTCGACCTGAAGGTCCAGTCCCTGCAGGGCGACCACCTCTAGCTCGGCGGCCTTGTAGATTTTGACGAGGTTCTCGCATTCAATCATGCTCATGGTCAATCCTCCCCGAGTTTGACGGCTTGGTGGATCTTGATGCGGGACAGCATATACCCGAGCAGGACAAGACCGATCAGGATCATGGCGCCGGTGATGAGATACAGCTGGAGCTGATCCCGCGGATCGAAGACCACCTGGAACGGAAGCATCTGCTGGGCGGTGTTGAAGGAGATTTTGAAAATAGGCACGAACAAGCGGCTCGCCAGCGTTCCTGTGAACAGCCCGATCAGAACGGCGGCACCGGAGGTCAGAAGCTGTTCGGCCGCCAGCATGCCCGCCAGCTGCGGAAACGACAAGCCCATGGCCCGCAATATCCCGATCTGCAGCGTTCTTGCCGAGAGCGAAAGTAGCCAGTACAGCAAAAAGCCGAAGAAGCTGATGAGAATGGAAATCAGGAAGCCCAGCGTCAACACTCCGTTGATCGCGAGCTGAAAGGGATCATTCTTCTGCCGGATAAGCAGCTGCTTGGTATCGGTCAGCTCGACCGGATGAAGCTCCTTCTCCTCCAGCTGCCGGTAGAGCTCCGCGCTGGTCGTTCCTGGCTTAAGCTTGAGCCATACTTCATAAGGCTCCAGCGCCAGGTTGTTCTGGATATAAGAAAGGTGCCCGACGACGAGCTTGGGCAAATCCCGCTTCTTGGCGTTCCCCGCTTTGGCCGTCGTGCCGCCGGAGGCTTGGGAAGCCCCGTTCGGATTCCAGCCCGGCCAATAGTCAATGATGCCGTACACAAGGAAGGAGGCTCCTTCCAGGCCGGCCCAGCCGACCCGGAGGGTATCCCCCGGCTTGAGATTCGCCTCCTCGGCAAGCGACCGTGAGATAAGGACGGCGGAAGGGTCCGACGCAATCAAATTAAGATAATCGTAGAAGGAGTGATCGAGCAGGTTATCCCGCAGCCACGCCGTCCGGCCGAATTCATCCGTATCGATCCCCATAAGCTGGACCCCGGCCTGGGCTTTGCCGGCGTTCGCGAATGCATTCTTCTTAACGAACACCTTGGCCGTTTGCGCCACCCCTCCAGCTCTCCGAACGGAGCGAAAGGCGGCTCCGTGTACTGGATCCGTTTGGCCGGCGCGGGAGCCTGTGCCGGCGGAGCCGCTCCTCCCCTCCTGCCTCCGTTGCAGCGGGCGGCGGGGCATCGTTCTCCCAGTTCGTCTTCATGGTCACGTCCGCCCCCGCCGCATAACGGATCTGGTTATCGGAATTCTGGTTAATGGTGCGGGCTGCGCTTGCGCTGAAGGCCCCCATCGCCAGCGTCATGATCAGGAAGACCATGATGAACAGGTACTGGGTGGACGAGCGTCCGACCTGGATCAGCGTGGAATAAAGCGCCGGCGACCAGAAGGTCCGGCCGCTCCAGTAGACGGCCCGGATAAACCACGGGTACAGGCGGAGCAGCAGCAGCCCGGTTCCAAGCATGAAAAGCGCCGGCACGAAGAACAGAAGCGGATCGACCTTGAAATCGAGGGAATCGAGTCCCATCGAGGCCAAGTCGTCCATTCTCCGGCGGAAGCTCTGAAGCTGGTAGACGGAGAAGGCGATCAGAAAGACGTCGAGGAAATACCGGTGCCAGAATGACGGCTTATCCAGCCGGCTCATCTGCCGCTTATGCCCGACAATGGAAGCCCGGGTGGCCAGGAACATCGGAATCAGGGTCATGAGGATGGAGCAGGCCACCGTCCCCAGGGCATACCGGTAAGCGGAGGCGTTCAGCTCTACGTCAAGAGGCGCCCGTTGGACGAATTCCAGGAAGCCGTTCGAGGCCCCCAGCGCTTTGGTCAGAAGGAGCCCGGCGTAGGGACCTGCGGCAAGCGCGACCGCCCCGAGCACGAGCCCTTCGATCAGGCCGCCGGCCATAATCTGCCAGCGGCCGGCTCCCCGGCTGCGAAGCACCGCGATCTCCGTCTTCTGCCTCTCGGTAATGAGGTTCGCGACCATATACAGGTAGAAGGCGAGCATCAGCATCACCGGCACGTTAAGGGACCAGAGCATCAGGCGCAGCCTTTTTCTTTCTCGAAATACCCTTCGATGATGGCAAGGGCGGGAGCACTGACCGATTGGCTGGAGAAACGGCCGGCCAGGTAGGCCTGCACGTCCTTCGCCGTTCCGGTAAACGCGTCGATATTGCCAAGCTTAAGCTTGGTATAATCAAGCGCGTAATACCAGACGCCTCCCCGGAGGACCAGCTTACGCCCCTCCGTTAAATCCCGCTCGAATAAGGAAAACGGGAGAAAGAACGAGGACTCGTAGCTGCTCATGCTGCTCGCCCAGTACAGATCCGCGTAATCCTTGCGGTCAAATACCCCGACGGGCTTAATCCGGAGGATGGTGCGGTCCTTGTCATCCGTCACCCGGAATTCCACCCCCAGCACCATCTTGAACTTAAGCAGAGTCTTCTCGGTAACCAGCGTCTCGTACACACCCTCGACCGGCTCCTGGGACGGGAGACGCCCGTCCAACAGCCGGATGTGATCCTCCATGCCGCTCAGCGCCGTCAACGCCGCGTTGCGCTCCACCGAGGGATCCGCTTTCATAGGGTCCGCCGGCTGCAAGCGGTACGTCTCGGTATACCGTTCCCGTACATATTCCTTAACGGGCAGCCGGAAATCGTCCTGCTTCTTTGCCAGAAAGGAGTCGACCTCCTGCAGCAGCCGTCCCCCGTCCTCCGGCTTCCCTTCATCGGTCAGGTAAACCGAGGACCACAGCTTCCCCTGGTATTCTCCTGCCGCCTGCTGCCGGATCTCCAGGTCCTTGACCAGCATCCTCTGGAGGACGGCATTGATGTAAACGGGCATGGAGCTCACAAGAGCCACCGAGAGGATCAGCCCACCAAGCAGGCTGAGCTCCAGCCAGCGGTTTTTTGCCATTTTGCGCAAAATCATGACGAACAAAGCCACGCTGCCGAGCCTCCCGGTTAGTTATTAAGAATGACCTTCTGGCCTTCCTTCAGCCCTTTGCGGATTTCCACCTGGGTGGAGGAAGCCAGACCCTTCTCCACATCCACCTCTTTGCGGCTCTCCCCTTCGAGCACCTGTACGTATTCGCGTCCCAAATAAGAACGCAGGCCGGCCCGCGGAATGACGAGAACATTCTCCTTCTTCTCCGTGGTCACCACGAAGTCCGCCGTAGAGCCCAAGGCGACATTATCCGGAAGCTCGTCGGGGACGATGACGATCGTCTTGGCATTCTTCTCGGCCTGGGCCTTGTCCGTCGTCGGAGGAACGGAGGACGGCGTCTGCACGATTTTTCCTTTATACGGCTTGGACGCGATCTTCAACTCCACCTCCATGCCGACCTGAATCCCGGTCAAATCGTTAGGGTTGGAGAATTCGTAGACCAGCTTCATCTGCTTCGGATCGGCCACGGTCACCACCGGCTTGTACGCCGTTACGACGTCTCCCTGCTTGATGGAGTCGACATAGGTAACCACCCCTTCAATGTCCGAAACCAGGTTCGCTTTGTTTAGCTGCTCCGTCAGTTGATTCAGCTGAATCTGAACCGTCTCGACATCAATCTGCTTCAGCCGGATCGCCGCCGAATCGCCGCTTTTGTCCTGCCTCGTCTGCTCCAGAGCGATCTGCGCCTTCTCCACGGCCAGCCTCTGCAGCTTGATCTTGGTCTCCAGGTCGCCTCTTTCAAGCTTGGCCACGGTGGTGCCCCGCTTTATCGTATCCCCCAGGTTAACATCCACCGACTGGAGCCGTCCTCCGGAGTCGCGAAAGAACAAATACTGGATCTGCTGGGAGGCAAACGTCGCCACCCCGCTTACGGACTTGACGATCGTGCCCGGCTTGACCTCGTAAAGGTCCATGCTCTCCTTAACCGGTTTGACGAGCGGAGGCGCCAAAGGAGCCTCCTCCTGGGGGAGCAGGGAGCATCCTGTTAACAGCACCGTGCCGCCGCAAACGGCGATCCATACCGCCCTTACGGGCTTAAGCCTCTTCCACAATTCTTCCATCCTCCAATGCATAAACCTTATCCACGATCTCCATGATCGCCGGGTCGTGAGTCGTCAGAATGACCGTCATGCCGAAATCCTGTACCAAGTCCCGAAACACCTTCATCACCTGCAGCCCCATCCGGCTGTCGAGCTCGGCGGTGGGCTCGTCGGCGAGAATCAGAGAGGGCCGGTGCGCAATCGCCCGGGCGATCGCCACGCGCTGCTGCTCTCCGCCGGACAGTTCGAAGGGCCGGTGCTTCATCCGGGCCTTCATGCCGACCGCTTCGAGCGCCCCTTCCGTATAGTCCCGGTAATGAGCCCGGGGAACACCCGCGATCCGGAGGCCGAACTCCACATTCTCGAAAGCCGACATCAGCGGAAGCAGCGCGAAGGATTGGAAGATCAGGCCCATCTCCCTGCTTCTCAGCCGGCTCCGCTCCTTCTCGGACAAGGCGGAAAGCTCCTGGTCCCGGAAGAACACCTTGCCGCCGGTGGGACGGTCCAGGGCACCGAGCAGGTTGATCAGGGTTGTCTTGCCCGAGCCGGAGCGGCCCCTCAGCGCCACCAGCTTCCCGCTGGGAACGGCCAGGTCGGTTCCCTTCAGCGCATGCACGGCGCCGCTTCCGCTCCCGAACGTCCTCGTTACTTCCTGGGCCCTTACCATGCATTCCATCTTTCACCCACCCAACTTATGGTAAATAGTCTTTTTTAATGTAACCCTTTTCAGTCGTTTAGAAAAGAGTTACTTTTGGCGTTTTCTTATGCTGGGATCGTTTTATAGTCACGGGCTATTAGCTATATAGCTTTTATATATTTCAATGATAGAGGTCTGGGGTGGTATGCTTCTTACTGGATGATCAACTTTACTCCTTTAACGCGTGCCATGTATAATGGTGGGAGTCTTTTATTCTATACCAATGTAGGAAGGAACGAACCCATGAAAGAAATCAAGATCGGCGTGCTTCCGGGCGATTACATAGGCCCTGAAATTACGAAAGAAGCGTTGAAAGTGCTGAACGCGCTCGAGAAGAAATACGATTGGCAGTTCGACATCGTTCATCTGGAGGCAAGCGGGGAAGCTTATGACAAATACGGCGTCCACCTGCCGGAGGAAACGCTCCGCAAGGCGGCGGAATGCGCAGCCCTTCTGAAGGGTCCTTTTGGCGGACCTCCCGAGGAGCTGAACCATCCCAAGTGGTCCGGCGTGGAGCAGGGAGCCATTCTTCCGCTGCGCAAGCACTTCAACCTGTTTACCAACCTGCGGGAATCCAAAGTATTCGATTCACTCATTCATTTGTCCCCTATCAAGAAGGAAGTGGTAGCCGGCATCGATATCCTGATCGTGCGCGAGCTGACCTCCGGTATTTACTTCGGCGAGAAGGGCGAGCGTACCGTTGACGGAGAACGCGAATACTTCGATGTGGAGGCGTACAAGGAGTCGGAGATCGAGCGGATCGCCATCAAGTCCTTCGAATACGCCCAGCAAAGAAGAAACAAAGTGACCCTGGTTGCAAAATCGAACGTTCTGAAGAGCAGCGTTCTGTGGCGCGAAGTGGTTAACAAGGTAGCCAAGGACTATCCGGGCGTAACGCTCGACTATATGCACGTGGACAATGCGGCCATGCAGCTTATTCTGAATCCGGGCCAGTTCGATGTCATCCTGACGAGCAACATGTTCGGCGACATCCTCTCCGACGAAGCTTCCGTGTTGCTCGGCTCCATCGGGCTGCTGCCGTCGGCGAGCCTCGGGGAATCGAAGTTCGGGCTGTACGAGCCTATTCACGGCTCCGCCCCAAGCATCGCTGGGCAGAACATCGCGAACCCTATCTCTTCCATTCTGTGCATCGCCCTGCTTCTCCGCTTCTCGCTCGACAAGCCCGAGCAGGCGGACGAAGTGGAAGCCGCTGTGGCCCGCGCCCTCGCGGAAGGCTACCGCACGAAGGATCTGTACCAGGAAGCGCATGATGATGCGTCGAAGCTGGTCGGAACGGTGGAGATGGGCGACATCATCACCTCCTACATCGCCGGCTAAACGGCCTTCGGTCAGCCATAATCAAAGAGGAGAGCTCCGTTTGCCGGAGGCTCTCCTCTTTTGTTTTGCTTTTTTGGTTAGAGGGTCCAGGTCATGGCTTTCTACTCTTGTAGTAAACAAAGGCGAAAATGAAGTATAGCGGAAAGATCAGGATTCCAGCATAACCAAGGTTAATCAGAAAAGCTAGCAAGGCTTCTTCCTTGTAGCTCAACGCCATAAACCCAAAGGCCACGAAGAAAGCCCAGGAAAGTAGGAACAATAGCCCCAACCTGTAAAGTTTTCTCATGTTGTCTTAGAGTATGGCGGAGCCTGCGTCATCTGCCGGTGCAGCCGCACGCTCATAGACGTAGAACTCGTAATCGTAAGGATTCTTCTCGTCCCGGACTCCCTGCTTTTGGGAGACGATCATCCATTCCGATTCGTCCACCTCCGGAAAAAAGGTGTCGGCATCGAAGGTATCATGGATCCGGGTAATGTACATCCGGTCGGCATGCGGGAGAAACAGCTTGAAAATATCGGAGCCGCCAAAGATAATGACCTCGTCTTCCCCTCCGGCATACTTCTGCAGGGCTTCGTCCACCGAATGAACGACCTCGGTTCCCTCCGCCTGAAAATCTTCGCTGCGCGTCAGCACGACGTTCCTTCGGCCGGGCAGCGGCTTGCCCATCGAATCAAAGGTTTTGCGTCCCATGATGAGCGTCTTGCCGAGCGTCACTTTCTTGACGTAAGCCAGATCGGCGGGAAGCCTCCAGGGCAGGTCGTTGTTCTTCCCTATGCCCCGGTTGTCGTCCATCGCCACAATAAAAGAAATCATGGTCATCCTCCTCTGTTTGAATGCCTAGTGCCTTAAACGGTAACTTTGTTGGCATGGAAGCTTCCGTAGGCGCACGATAATCCACAGGCAAGCGGAACTTCCTTTGCGGTTAAGGCACTAGACGGCGATAGGCGCCGAAATGGACGGATGGGGATTGTAGCCTTCCAGCTTAATGTCCTGCACCTCATAGTCAAAAACCGAACGAACCTCCGGGTTCAGCTTCAGGACAGGCAGCTCCCGCGGCTCTCGGCTAAGCTGGATGTCCACCTGCTCCAGATGGTTCACGTAGAGATGCGCATCCCCGAGCGTATGAACGAACTCCCCGGCTGAAGGCCGCATTCCCCGGCGATCAGGTGAGTAAGCAGGGCGTAACTCGCGATGTTAAACGGCACGCCAAGGAAAGTATCCGCGCTCCGCTGGTACAGCTGGCACGACAGACGGCCTTCCGCTACGTAGAACTGGAACAGGGTGTGGCACGGCGGAAGGGCCATCGAAGGCACATCCTCGGGGTTCCAGGCGGTGACGATCAGCCGGCGGGAATCCGGATTGGTCTGAATCATGCCGATGACGTCCTTCAGCTGGTCAATCGTTTCCCCGCGGGAGGTCTTCCACTGCCTCCACTGCTTGCCGTATACGTCTCCCAGCTCGCCGAACTGCTCCGCAAAGGCGTCGTCCTCCAGCATCCGCCGCTTGTAGAGCTCCATCTGGTCCTCATACACCTTGCGGAACGCCTCATCTTTCTCCGACCGGATCCCGAAGTTGGTCATATCCGGCCCCGTATAAGATGGATGCTCCACCCACTTCTTGAACGCCCACTCGTTCCAGATGTTGTTCTTGTGCTGAAGCAGGTAACGGATATTGGTATCCCCTTTAATAAACCAGAGAAGCTCGCTCTTGATAAGACTGAAGGGGATCTTCTTCGTGGTGAGCAGCGGGAAGCCTTCCGCCAGATCAAACCTCATCTGGTGGCCGAAAACCGAAAGGGTCCCCGTTCCCGTACGGTCCTCCTTCCTTACTCCGTGATCGCGGATATGTTTCATCAGATCCAAATACATGTGTTCGCTGCGGCTCATTTCCTTCCAACCTTTCCTGTTCCCTTCCGCCAGAAACGGCGGAGGAAAGCTTCTGTAACCTTACTCTAAGTATAACCCGCCGCCGGTCCAGGTCCAAGACACAAAAAAAACTGCCGCAAAGGGCAGTTCTAATAGGTAAACCGTCTGGGCTACCGATTCAACCCGGCAAAAGGGTTTCCTTCGGTTTCCCGGTTGTCTTCCTGCCAGGTTCCCGGAAACCGGAAATCCTTGTGAAGCCTCTTTTCAGCCGGTGCGTTAGCCGATTGCAGAAACGCTCTTACTTCGTCTGGGGTAAAGCCGGCACGCTTGGCCAGCACCATAAGATCCATCCAATCGGGATCCAGCGCGGCCTGTTTCGATACTTGATTATTCATCATTATCTCCTCCAATGGCAGTTAGCCACGGGGCGGTTGCACCACTAACTCCGTATGCCCCAGGTGCCCAGATAGGGAGCATACTTCATCGTTCCCGAAAATTAGGTGGCCAATCCGAAACAAAAAGGACGGACGACTCATCTTCTTGTGCTATGTACCTCTTCATTATAAAGGGACAAGTTTAAAACTGGTTTAAACAAAAGATAATTTTTATAAAAAATTTCCAAATTCGCCTAGAGCCTTATCCGCGAAAGAAATCACCTTCCCGCCACTTCGGCGAATTTGTAACCGAAGCCGCGAACCGTCAAGATGTACTTGGGCCGTGCCGGTTCCTCTTCAATCTTCTTTCGCAGGTGATGAATGTGCACCATGACGGTTCTTTCATCGGTTGTGCTGTCCCATCCCCAAATTTCATTGTACAGCTGCACCGTGCTAAAGATACGGTTTGGATGATGGAACAGAAACAGAAGCAGCTGCCGCTCCTTGGCGAACAGAGGAACCTCCTTGCCCTGAATTCTAACCTCACAGCTTAGAGGATCAATTTCCAGGTAGCCGTCCTTCCACACCTGAGGGCTGTCCTCCCCGTTTCTCGGCATGGAGTAGCGGCGAAGCTGGGCTTCCACCCGGGCCACCAGTACGGCGGGATCAAAGGGCTTCGTGATATAATCGTCCCCTCCCGATCCGAGACCGTTCACAATATCCTCGGATTCCCTTCGGCAGCTCATGAACAGAACCGGGACATCCGACTCCTCTCTTATGGTTCGGCACAGCTGCAGGCCGCTCATGTCCGGCAGAAGGACATCCATTACCACCAATGCGGGCTTCTCGCTCTGGAACAAGCTTAAAGCGCGGTGCCCGTTCTCCGCCGTAATCGGCTCATACCCCTTGGCCTTCAAGTAGAGACAGACCAGCTCCCGGATTCCGGCATCGTCCTCCACAATCAACAATTTGCTGCCTGTCATTACCTTGCTCCCCCTCCGGTTTCTTGTCGGCTAACTTATCTTTGGACAGGTACATGACGGATCCTATCCGCTTATTCGCCACCAATAGATGGACGGAGACTAAGGGAGATCCTGCTGAAAGGAATGCACCGGCAAAGTAAAATAAAACGTGCTCCCCTCTTCCCCGGGTGAAGCCACCCCGATGTCCCCACCGTGGCTGGAAATGATTTCGCGGCAGATGGCGAGCCCCAGGCCAAGCCCTCCGCTGCTTCCCCGCTGCCGGCCGGAAGCCCCCTGGTAGTAACGGTCGAACAGCCGGCCCCGCTCGGACTCCGGCACCCCTTCGCCCGTATCCGTGATCCGGACCACAAAATGCGGCGGCCCCTCCCTTTCCTCGTCCAGGCCCACCCTTACCCGTACCTCCCCGCCGGCCGGGGTGAACTTTGCGGCATTGGACAGGAGGTTCGAGAAAACCTGCTCCAGCCGGATGGCATCCGCCGAAATCATGGCGTCACGGATCGGCAGCCGGCCGGGGGCCGGTTCGAGCCAGACCAGCTTAAGCCCCTTCTGGGCCATCTCCGTCTCATATTTGACGTACAGCCAGTGGAAGAAGGGGACGGCCGGCTCCACGGTATGCCGGAAGCGGGCCTGGCCGGTTTCAAGCCTCGCCAACTCCATGAAATCATCCACCATCCGCTCGAGGAAAAGGATTTTGTCGTAGATCAGTTCCGTATATTTCAGATCGCCCGGCGTGACGATGCCGTCAATCATGGCTTTGACGTATCCCTTCAGGGAGGTCAGCGGGGTCCCGACCTCATGGGAAACGTTCGCGAAGAAGATCCGGCGGTTCTCGGCCACCCGGGACAGCTCCCGGTTAGCCTCTTCCAGCTTGTGGTTGATGCCCTGAAGCTCGGCCGTCCTCGCCGCCACCTTCCATTCGAGGTCCTTGTTGCTGTCCTGCAATTCCCCGGACAAGACCTCCACGTGATGGAACGCCCGGGAGAACTTACCCGACAGATTCAGGGATTGCGTGAAGAGAAACAGCATGAACCCGAACGGCATGATATCGCCGAACGACACCATATGGCGGTAGAACAGCATATCGGTCAGGATCGCATAAGCAAAGAACAAGAATCCGATGCAGTTAAGCAGCGAGCCTTCCCTTCGCCGCCGGACCGCCGCCAAGTACACGTACAGTGTATAGAATAGGGAAGGCACCGCCATCAGCAGCTGAAAGATCAGAAGAAACTCCGTATAGAACGATCCGGGCGTCACCAAAATCGTCAATCCGCCAAGCACTCCGTTAAACAGCATCCACGTGCGGAAGCCTTTATGGGACTCGGCGGGGTACTGGGAATGGACGAAGAGCACCAGACTGACGAGGGCCCCGATGCCTCCGAGGTATTCCAGCTTGGTCGCCGCCTGCCACGGAATGCCGGGAAACAGGTAAGTGCCGAGGGTCTCGCCAACAAACAGGCTGCGGACAAAGACCGACAGGCAGATGCCTGCAAAATAGACGGGATACCGTTCCTTGCGCCGGAACACATACAAGCCGAAATGGTACAAGCCCATAAAAGCGAGACAGCCCGAAACAAAAATCTCCTTCACGACGTTCCGGGTCCGCTCAAACAGGATCATCTGGGCTTCCCCGATCTTGACCGGACTCCACAAGCCCCCTTTGCGCTGAACGAAATTGGCCACCTGAATCACCAGCTCTACGTTCTCCATCCGGGGAGTAAAGGGGACGACCTTGGGATGGTTGACGGGAACCATGGTGTCCGCCGAGGTTCCGGGCACGCCGTTGGAGGCGAATTCCGTGCCGTCTATCCACAACCGGTAGGAAGTCGCTACCGGAGGCATGTACAGGGCAAGCGTCCGGCCGACATAAGCTTCAGGCAGGCGGACCGTCAGCCGGTAGGTCCCGTATCCCCGATTCGACAGCTTCTCCCCGTTGACCGTCTTGCCCTCCCACTCGGAAGGAGCCGTCAAATAACCGGGGGTTCTCTTCCATCCGCCGTTATGCAAATCTTCCGGGGTATACAGGGCTTTCCAATAAAATTCCCACTCTCCCGACAGGGAAAGCGGCCTTCCTTCGTTTAACTCCGCCTCCGTCAGGACCGCGGCGGCCTTGACGGCCGGCTCCGCGTGTACAAGACCGGGGCAGACCGTCAGCCAAAGAAGCAGGCCCATCAGGGCCATCCACCATTTCATCCTTACTGCTCCTAATCTGAATTTCAACCAGGGTAGGCCTTCCAGCCTATCGCCAGAAATTCCGCATAGGATGATTTTACCAGACACTTCGCCCGCCTATCTACAAATTTTTTCCTTCTCCTTATCTCCATGTCAATAGTACGCTCCCGGTTCCCTTCCCCCAATAGGCAGAAAAAACTCCATCCCCTCTCCTAAAGAGAAGGGATGGAGTCATGCCATGGGGGAACGATCGATCGGAAAGGACGGGCCGCTTCCGCTTATTCGTACACGCGCAGCTCGACGATTTCGGCCCGGCGGCATCCGTTGGTGGCTTCCACCACAACCCGAACGGCTTCGGCGCTCACCGGAGCGGGCAGCGCATGGACGCGCCTGCGCCTGCGGTTGCCGTGCTCCTCCGCCGCCGTCGTCCATTCCCCGTTCCGCTTAACCTCAATCCGGTAATCTTTCACAAGCTCGGGCAGGATCTCGAATGGGGTACGGTGATGATGCAGGTTGATCAGGTCCTCGTTCACGTCGTCATGGAACACCACCTGCACCGTTCCCACCTGCACCGGCTGCTCCCACTGAACGGAGAGCCATTCCTCCCGTCCGGAGGTGAGGTCCTCCGAGGCCCACAGGTGAGGGCCTCCATACGGACGCAGGTACCCGTCCACGGCCTTCTCCGGAGCGAAGGCCGCTGACTCGCCGCTAAGCCGGAAGCAGATCGGGCGCCGCTCGAAGCTCCGCTTGCTCCACTGCACTAGCGGCTGCTCCGGCTGGTGATCCTCGAGATCCGAGGAGACGACAGGCTTTGAACCCTTGACGAAGCAGAGAACACCGGTTTGGGGCTCGGCCGAAGTGTGCAGCGTCACCGCCTCATTCTGGCGGATAATCAAGAAAGCATTCTGCTCGAGCTCCGGCTCCCAGGAAAGCGGCACGCTCACCCACTGCCTGCTTCCTTGGGGAACAGAGGCTTCTCCCTGGGCCTGCCGCGTATGGGGAACGTAATTTTCCCTCTTCCCGGTGCTCCACAGCTCAACCTCAAGCGTTGTAGCCTCCGAGGCATCAAGCAGGAGCTCCAGCCCTTGGAAGGCGCCCGCCACGGGAACCAGCAGGCCGACGTCCGACTGAAGCGGATGCGTTCCCTCCGGTCTTTCGACAGCAAGCCGGGTAAGGGTGCTGGATGCCGCAGCCGTTCCCTTCAGGGCCAGGTCGCGGGGATCTTCGCTTCGCACGCCGATGAGCGAAGCATCCTGCCGAAGAAGCGTCTCCCGAAGGTCGAGCAGATGGTTCCCGGCGAGCTCCCGCGGGGTGACTCCCTTCTGCACGCAGAGGGCGGCGCCCGTTCCGGCCGCTTCCCCCATGACGGCACAGGTAGCCATGACGCGGGTGGTCCCGAAGGCCACGTGCGTGGCGCTGATATCCCGGCCCGCGAAGAGAAGGTTGCGTACGTTAACGGAATAGAGAGAGCGGAACGGGATGTGGTAATTGCCGTCCGCATGCAGATGCTTGGACCCGCTCTCCTGCGAGTAAACCCCTTGAGGGGGATGGAGATCGATCGACCAGCCCCCGAAGGCCACCCGGTCCTCGAACGGAGTCTGGGCTAGAATATCGTTCTGGTTCAGCACGTAGTCGCCCACAAACCGGCGGTACTCCCGTTTGCCCGGGATGGAGCCGACCCATTCCAAGGTCATGTTCTCAGAATCGAACTGGCCGGAATTTTTGATATAATCCCAGATTCCGTAGATGACCGCCCATAGCTCATCGCGGATCCGCTCGTTATCATGGACGGTGTCAAGCTCCCCGCCCCATTCGATCCACCAGTAAGCGCATCCATTGTCGCCGCTGCGGATGACTCTCTTGAGGGGAATGGACGTCTGGCTGATATCCACGGCAAAATCCGGGGCGATGTACTTAACCGGGCGTCCCGCATCCTTCGTATAGAAGAGCAGGGTGCTTCCGAGCGTAATGCCGTCCGCTTCCTCCGGCGCCCATTCCTCGTTGTACTCGTGGCGCGCTTCCCGGCCGATCCGGTGTTTCGCCCCCGCCAGGAACCCGACCAGCCCGTCTCCGGTGCAGTCGAGGAAATAGTCGCTCTCGAAGCGGATCTCCCTTTCGGAGCCCATCATCCAGCCGGTTACGGAACGGATCGTGCGCTCCTCCTCCCCACCTTCGGCTTCCACCTCATGCACATCCGTATTGAGGAACAGCTGAATGTTCTTTTCCGCGCGTACCGTTTCCAGAACGACGAGGTCCCAGAAGTAGGGGTTCCCGTCAATGTTGCGGTACTGGTTCTCCACGAACATCTCTCCCATGATGCCGGTTTCCCGGGCATAGCGCTGGGCGCCGTGCGCCGTCGCCCCGCACACCCACACCCGGACCTCGCTGGAGGAATTTCCTCCGAGCACGGGACGGTTGTTGACAAGCGCTACCGTCTGGCCCAAACGGGCGGCGGCCACCGCTGCGCAAACCCCCGCCAATCCTCCGCCGATTACCGCAATATCCGTCTTTACCGTTTCCTGCCTCATGGCTCACCCTCCGATAATAAGCTTAATAATATCCTTGGTTTCATCATAAACCAGCAGGTTTCCAAATAACATGTTATGCATTACAATGGGCATATCCATTATTTCATACCATGAGGGGAATCATCTTATGCCGCTGCGGATCCTGAATCATGTATACTGGCGGGCCAAGAAGCAGTTTATGCTGGAGAGCGACGTTTACCGGAATTGGACAATGTTTGCCGTGGAGGAAGGGCGGTTTGCCTATGAGATTGGAGAAAGCCGGGGGAAGCGGGCTTCGGGGATCTGGTCGTCTGTCCGCCCGGGCTCGACTTTCATAGACGAACCTTGGAGCCCCTGACCTTTCATTACCTGGAATTTGCTTGGGAGGATCCCGGGGAGGAGGCTGCGGGAATAGACCCGGCGGCCGATTGGGGGAAGCCAAGAGGCCGGTGGCCGACCTGGCTCGGCTGACCTCCACTTACCGCCATTGGGTCCGGAGGGCCGAGTCCTGGGACGAAGCCGACCGGAAATGGAAGGATCACCTTCTGAACGACTTGTGGCGGCTGCTTGCCGCCGAGAAAGCAGAGGAAGCCCGAAACGGGGGCCGGGACGGAATCCCGGCCGATCCGCTTATGGAGAAGGCGGAGAAAGCGTTAAGCCGTCAAGCCTATGAGCCCTTCAGCATGAGAGAGCTGGCCGAATCGCTCGGCCTGCGTCCCGTCCCGTTCACCCGCCGGTTTTATAAGCATGCGGGCATGACGCCCTCGGCCTATGTAACGGAGCTCCGGATGAACCGGGCATGCAGGCTGCTGACCGAAACGAACCTTCCTCTCGATAGCGTGGCCCGGCAGTGCGGGTATGAGAACGGCTTTTATTTGAGCCGGGTGTTCCTGGAGCGCGTGGGCGTCCGGCCTTCCGTTTACCGAAAGACAAGAAGGGTATGATTACTCTTGACCGTCGGCGATCGTCTGAAAGACGCGCATGGCGTTCATGACCTTCGGTATGCCCACATGCGGAAGGCAGTGGAGGATGACCTCCACCACTTCTTCACGGGTCAGCCCCACGTGAAGAGCCGCGTGGAAGTGAAACCGGAGCTGGTCGGCCGAATCCCCTTGGGAAATCAGAGAGGAGATCGAGGCGATTTCCCGCTGTTTCAAATCGAGGCCCGAGCGGGCATAAATGCCGCCGAACCCGAATTCCACCACATACCGGCCGAGCTCGGGCATATCCCGGAGAACAGCCTGTACCGCCTCGTAGCCTTTTGTCCCGCCGATGGCTTCCACCGTCTTAAGCCCTGTCTCAAAATGCTCGCTGCTGTTCATAACCCCACCCCATTCTCTTTATTCGTGCCTTATCCGTGAGTATTGTTCTGTTTCCCTTATGATTTCGCGCACCTGCAGCTGCCTTCTTGCTAACAAAATTACCGGGTAAGGCCTTATCCCCTCGCTAAAGTAGGCGGAAGCTCCTCCGGATCGACCATCGCTTCGATGACCACCGTTTCCTCCAAGGCCAAGGCGGCGGTCAGCGCCCGGCGGAGCTCATCCCCCGTCCCGCAGCGAAATGCCCGGCAGCCCATTGCCTCCGCATAGCCCTTCACGTTCAAGGGAATCTCAAACACGGTGCCGTCCGTCCTTCCGACATGGGCTCTCATTCCTTTGTTCACCATATCCAGACGGCCGTTGTTCAACACCACGAAGATCACGTTCGCCCCGCTGTTGACCGCCGTGGAAAGCTCGGAGCCGTTCATGAAGAGACAACCGTCCCCTGTCAGACAGACGAAGCGCTCCTTCGGAGAGGCAAGCTGGGCCCCGATGGAGTAGCCGATCGCGTGCCCCATGGAGGCAAACACGTCGTCGAACAGGAAGCTGCCCGCCCGCTTGATCGGCAGATGCCGGACGGCATAATAGCTGTGGCTCCCGTCGTCCCCGATCACAGTGGCTTCCTCCGGCAGCACCTCTCCCAGGATGCCCATCGTCTCGCGGGCCGTGAGGGCCGGCGCGTCAGCGGCCGGAGCCTTCTCCTGCCCGCTCTCCGCCAGCGCCGCTTCACCGGCGGCGGGCTGCAGGCCGGCGTGCTCAGCCGGGCTGTCGATCGCGGCGGCCGCCAGCGCGACCCCCGTTCCGGCGAAGGTCCTCATTTCCTTCAGAAGGGCCTGCAGGTTCGTTCTGGCACAGCCTTGGATATACAAGGTGGGAGCCGGAAGGGATTTGCCGACGAAGGCCGGCTCCACGTCGAATTGAATGACGTGGCGGGGATACTCCGCGGGCTTCAGGGCGGGCAGCGACATGTCGCTGAGCGAAGTGCCGATGACGATCAGCAGGTCCACGCCGTTCCGGATATACTCCTCCGCTTCCGGGCCGCCCCCAGTCCATAGCTGCCGAGAGACAGCGGGTGAGCCGTGGGGAACGTCCCCTTGCCTCCGGGCGTCGTCGCCACGGGCAGGCCCCAGCCTTCGGCCAGCGCCCGGACCTCTTCGTAGGCCCCGGAGAGGTGGACGCCCTTGCCGAGGAAGAGCAGAGGGCGCTGCGCTCCGGAGAGAAGCGGGAACACCCGGTCGAGGCGCGAGGAGACCGTTCCCGGCTCCCTCTCGGGAAACGGCAGCTCGAACGGCTCAATCGGCTCCGTCAGCACATCGTACGCAATCGCCAGATGAACCGGCCCCCTACGGCCTGTTACCGCCTTCTCTACGGCATGGGCGAGGTAGCTCTTCAGCACCTCCCCTCTTTCCACTCTGGCGCTGAAGAGCGTCACCGACTGGAACATCTGCACCAGATCCGTTCCGAAGAAGGTCGAATCCTGGCCGAGGGGCTTGCCCGTTTCCTTCATCGACGGATGCCCCGTCAGGAAGAAAACCGGCTGATGGAACACCTTGGCCTGGCCGGCCGCCGTAATCATATTGGTCCCCCCGGGACCGGAGGTTCCCGCTGCCACCCCGAGGCCTCTTCGCCAAGCGTATCCTCCCGCCTCGTACCCTGCTCCGGCTTCATGACGGGCGAGAACATAGTCGATGCCCTGGTTGCCCGCCTCCAGCACAAGCGGGACGACGGCTTTGCCCGGAACCCCAAAAATATGATCGACCCCCCATCTTTTGAAATGCTCCATCAGTACGGTGACTACACGCTTCACAGGCTCCACCATCCTTATCGGGATAAACGGACTTCAGCAGTCCTCACAGATCGGCAGTATGATGTCGAATCGGGTGCCGACTCCCTTTTGCGAGTGGATGATCATCATTCCTTTATGGTTCTCGACGATCCGGTAGCAGACCGACAGGCCGAGGCCAAGGCCGTTCTCCTTCGTGCTGAAGAACGGATTGAGCACCTTGTTGCGCTCCTCCTCCGTCATGCCGATCCCGGTGTCGGTGATGCTGATCTTGACCTTGTCCTGGTAATCCTTCACTTGCACGGTGATCGTTCCTCCCCGGGGCATGGCATCCAAAGCGTTCTGGATCACGTTGACGAACACCTGCTTGATTTGAATCGGATCCACGAACACCTTGACCGGAAAGGGGCGAAGCTCGGGAATCAGCTGGGTATCGTTCAGAATGGCCTGGCTCTTCATCAAGTTGACCGTATCGAGAATAAGCTCCTGAAGGATGCACTCCCGGCGGTCCGGCGTGCTGGGCTTGGCCATGACGACGAAATCCGATACAAGCTTGTTGACGTTCTTCAGTTCCTTATGGACAAGATCGAGGTACTTCCGTTCACTTTCCTGATCACGGAACCTTTCGAGGAGCAGCTGAATGAAACCCATGATGGAAGTAAGCGGATTGCGGATTTCGTGGGCAAGCCCCGCGGCAAGGCGGCCGATGGCTGAGAATTTCTCCGAATTGATGATCTGCTGCTCCAGCTCGAACCGTTCCGTGATGTCTCTCAGCTGGGCATAGGCCCCGATCAGCGTCCGGTTATCGTCATAGATCGGAATGGCGTCGAAGAGGCAGATGATCCGCCGGTCGAGCGAAATCGTAAACACCAGCTCCACATCCTCGTAGTGCCGCCCGTTCTTCAACACCTCGTAGAGGTAATTGCCGAACTGCTCGAAGCTGAAGATCGAATTGCCCACGGCATCCTCCCGGCGCCGTTTGGTAATCTTCTCCGCGAACGAGTTGAATTCCGTGATGTTGCCGAAGTTATCGGTGACGATGACCCCGTTCTTGATTGTGTTGATCATCAGATGATTAAGCAGGTACTGATTGCGGTTGTTTCTTCTAAGAAGCAGCTCCCTTTCCATCGAATCCACCATGTTCTCCAGCAGCGCCAGCTGAAAGACGCTGTAATCCGCGGCCGCATTCATAATGCCCACCGTGCCGACCAGGTTGTTAATCTCGCGAAAATGAAACGGCACGCAGCAGCAGGCGGATAGACTCAGCTTATGATGAAAATGCTCCTCTCCCACGACCTCAACCGGGTGTCCCTGCTTCAGGGCCAAATGGACGGCGTTCGTTCCCATCTCCTGCTCCGACAGAAGGATGCCCTCTCTCATCCCCAGCTGGTGAATGACATCCTTCATGGTGGGATCGCCAAAAATTTCGAGGATGAAGCCGTTCTGATCGGCCAGAAGAATCAGGACTTCCATCCCCCTCAATAGGTCCAGTACACGGGTTCCAAAAAGCTGACAACGGAGATAACCTCACTGTATTTAATCTTGCGCTGCATCAATTCCGCTTCGCTTAACACCGTTACGGGAACAGGAATGCTTGCCGGGTCCATCCCGGCGGCCAGGCATCTGGCTTTGGACTCCGTGACGTAAGACGCCTCCACCTGAACCCTCCTTATTAGTTGGTTAGTTACTATTTCTACAATCATGAAAAATTCCCTTTTATTTCAATAAAAATTTCTTCAAAAATTTTACAATATCCTCCATCTAAAGACCTATTTCCCCTTTTTCATCAAAAAAGACCCGAACCTTCCCCATCAGGAGAACGTCCGGGCCTTATCGAAACGAGAAAAATCGGGAGGGAGCTCCCGCCGGCGCAGCCGCTTTCGTCCCTCCTGTTCCCTTCCTAACCAGCTTCCTCTGCTGCTTACAGCAGGGTATGCAGGTGACGCAGGCTGATGTCCAGGCTTTCAAACGGATCCCGCCGGCATACATCCTGCTCCACCACATACCATTCCACCGAAGTTTCCCGGCAGGCGGCGATGATTTCGTACCAATTCATGTTCCCTTCCCCAAGCTCTGCAAACACCTGCTGGTCCTGAACGATCGCCATATCCTTCAAGTGGACTACGGCCATGCGTCCCTTGACCTTGTGGATCCAGTTCACCGGATTCGCGCCGCCC
Organism: Paenibacillus sp. CC-CFT747; assembly: GCA_030323305.1. Classification (GTDB taxonomy): domain Bacteria; phylum Bacillota; class Bacilli; order Paenibacillales; family NBRC-103111; genus Paenibacillus_AO; species Paenibacillus_AO aurantius. Next base: position 521,121 of record CP106741.1, read on the forward strand.
GCCTGAACCCAGTACATGTCGAGCTCAAAGCCCAGGGACGGATCGGACTCCTCCAGCAGAATATCCATCCCCGTCCGGCTTCCGTCAAATTTCTCGAACTCGAATTTGTGGTTATGGTAGATTAACTGAAGCCCGGCCTCCGACAGCTTCTTCGCCGCATCCGAGGCCTCCGCCGCAAACCGGCGGTATCCGTCCGCATCCGCCCGGTAAGGCGACGGCATGGAGCCTACTCCCACATACCGGCAGTCCCACAGCTTATGATCCCGGATCACCCCGTCCAGATCTTCCTTAAGCCGGTCAAACGAAATATGGGTGGCGCAAACCGATAAATCCGCTTCCTGGACAAGCTCCTTGAGCTTCTCGGGCTCAATGGGGCCGATCCCCGACACTTGAACCGTCTCGTATCCGATCTCTCTAACCTTCCGCAGGGTCGTACGCAGGTCCTCCGGGGTTTTGGCATAGTCCCTTAACGTGTAGAGCTGGGCGCCGATGGTCGACTTTTGCATCTGTAGTCCTCCCTGACATTGGATTAATAAGAATTAGGGGAAAAAGTAAACCGCTTACACCTTCTTGTCTATCATAATCCAACCCGTCCGAAAGGGGCAACCCTAAAGGGCTGTCCCGTTACAGCTCCCAGTCTTCGCGCAGCTGAAGATAAACGGCCACCAGATAGGCGGATGGGTCTTGAAACAGACGTTCGTGATGCTGCAGCTTCTCCGCGAGATAGCGGGCTATAGGAAGGGCAAGCTCGGACAGCCGCAGGGGACTCATTCCCGAGGAAAGGCTGTCGATCCAAGCGCTCAAAAGCACCCAGTCCTCCCGGGTAAAAGCCTGCCGGTCCGAATCATAGAGCACGACATGAGGAATGCGGCTCTCCCACTGCTGCAGAACGGTGTCGGTCCGCTTGCGGTTTCTCAGCCGTTCCTTCTGCTGCTCGGCGACCACCATCGTACCGGCCACCATATCCCCGAGGCGCTTATCCCGGGAGCTGAAGAGCATAACCGCCGCCCCGAGGAAATACCCGAACGGCAGAAAATCGAGAAGCCGGAACAGGTTGCGGATAATGATGGGAAGCAGTCCGGCGGAACGGCCGTCTTCCTGCAGAACGCGCAGGCCCATGATTCGCTTGCCGACAGTCTGGCCGCCCATGTAATATTCCATGACGATGAAATAACCGGCATTCAGCACCGCCACAAGCAGAATCGCGATGGCCAGCGCATAATCGGCGGTCGATCCGAAGCCGCTCCTCCACCCCAGCCCGCCAAGGGCGGCGACGATAATCAGGTTCGCGGCAAGGAGAAGGCCGGCGTCCACCACCTGGGCCATGGCGCGGCTGCCCACTCCCGCCGTCTGGTAATGGACCCGGACCTGTTCCGGGGTTAGAATGGTTTGTTCTTTCTGAAGGGAATCGTACAATCGCCTCCCCGCCTTTCCGAAAATATGGTAACCTTAGCTTTAGTCAAAGGAGGCGTATTTTTTGGATATTCCATCCTTCGTCAAACGGAATAGACCGCTCTGGAGAGAGCTTGAGGAGCTTCTCCCGCTTGCCGAAAAACGAAGCCGCATGAAAGCGGCGGATATCGACCGCCTGACGGAGCTTTATCAGACCGCCTCGTCTCATCTGGCCGCGATGCAGGCCACCCATCCCGGGGACGAGCGCACCGCTTACCTGAATCACCTGGTAGGCCGCGCCCACAACGCCGTTTACCAGGAAAGCGCGAGAAGCCGCGGACGGCTGTCGGCCTTCTACCTCCACCGGTTCCCTCAAATGATCGGGGAGAGAGGGCCTTTTGTCCTCCTGGCGCTCTTCCTCTTCGTTCTTGGAGGCTTATCGGGGTTTCTCGCCGTGCAGGCGGATCCCCTTAATCTGAACAGTATCCTCCCTCCGTCCATCGCGGAAGGCATCCATCCGGAAGAGACCGATCAACCGCGCGGCGACCTGCACAGCCCACTGGTGTCCACCCAGATCATGACGAACAATATCCGGGTCGCCGTCCTGGCCTTCCTGAGCGGAGTGACACTCGGGATCGGCACGGTGTATCTGCTCGTCTACAACGGGGTGCTGGTCGGGGCGCTCGCGGCCGTGTTCCTGCAGGCGGGGCGAAGCTATGTATTCTGGGCTTACATTCTCCCTCACGGGGTTATCGAGCTTACGGCGATTTTTATCGCGGGAGGATCAGGCTTGTTCATGGGCTACCGGATGTTCGTTCCAGGTCCTTACTCCCGCAAATACCGGTTTCAGCAAACGGCCAAGGAATCGGCCCTGCTCCTGCTCGGCACCCTTCCTCTGTTTGTGGCGGCGGGCGTCATTGAAGGCTACCTGACCCCGTCGACCCTTTCCCTGGAAGGAAAGTATCTGGTGGCCGGGGTCACCCTTCTGCTGCTCGCCGTCTATTATCTCTACGGCCGGTACCGGCTCGATAAGAGCGCCGCCGCTAGTGCCTGATCCGCGAAAGGAAGTTCAGCACCGGATAATGCACTAAAGCGCGTCCCGCGCTTTCTTCTCCAGGTAGAAGGTAACAGCTTCCAATGCGAGCCGGTCGGCCGGGACGTCCAGCACGGTGATGCCGCGGGCCGTCATCCTCTGCCGGTACTCGCGGCGGTCCGCCGAGAACTTGTGCGCCAAGCTCTGGATATAGGCCGTCCGGCCGTCCTCCGCCGCAATCCGGCTCCACCGGTGAAGGAGCGGATCCTGCAGGGAAAGGAGCAGCAGGTTCCCCTTCAGCCGCCCTGCATAAAAGGGAGCTCCCGGTCGGTCAAGTAGTTCTCCATGTCGGAGAAGAGCACCGCGAAGGTGCGCTTCTTCAGGCGGAGAAGCAATTGCCCGAGAGCCGTTCCGAAGCTCGTTTCCACAAACTCGGGCTTCAGGTCGTATACCGCTTCCGTCAGCATCTGCAGGTGAGCGAGCCCGCGGCCGGGAGGAACGAAGGCCTTCACCCGGCTCGAGAAAGCGAGAAGCGCCACCTGGTCGCCCTGCTTAAGGGCGACAGCCGCCAGCGCAAGGGCGGCTTCGAGGGTGCGGTCGAGCTTCACCTGTCCTTCCAGCTCGACTCCCATTCTTCTGCCGCAATCGATGAGCAGCGTGACGATTTTGCCCTTCTCCGGCTGGTAGAGGTTCGTCATGAGCTTGGCCGTGCGGGCCGACGCCTTCCAGTTGATGTGGCGGGGCTCATCCCCTGCACGTACTCCCTCACCTGGGAGAAATCCGAGCCCCCGCGGTGCTTGCGGAATAGCCGGGTTCCTTCCAGGATGAGAGCATTCTGCATGGACCCGAGCACCCCGCGCACGTTCGAAAGGTCGGGGTAGATGCGGAGCTCACTCCGATGCTCGAGCACCGTCTGCTTCTTCCACAGTCCCAAGCCGCCCCCGTAGCGGATGGAAACGCAGCGGAAAAGATAGCGACCCCGCTCCCCCGCCCGGGTCGAATAGGGTAGAACCAGGTGCCTTCCTTCCAGCCGTCCTCTCACCACCGGGAAGCCCTCCGCCTCCCGGGAGTTTTTCCCGGCCGTTCTGTCCGTTCTGTCCACTCTGTCCGGTCCTTCCGGCGCTCCCGCAAAGATAACGGGAAGGTCGTCAGCCACCTCCACCTGAAGCCGCCGGGGCTTCTCCGTCATGACCACGAGGCGGATCTCCAGGTCCTCCCCCACCTCGGCCTTCTCCGGGATCTCCCGCTTCACTGTCCACTCCCTTCTTGCCGGCAGCAGGGCAAGGTCGATCCCCCGGCCAGGAGAAGAAGGCCGTTGTACAGCCAGAAAACGGTCATGCCGAGGCCAGCGGCATAACCCGCCGCCAGGGCCGCGCTTCCGAGTGCGGCGAGAAGAGCGAGCCGGGGAGTCGGAACAATCGAGTGCGACCCGAACGCTCTATCGAGGAACCGGTACAGCGGCAAGCGTTTCCTGGATGATGTGGTCACTGGTCCCTCCCTCCAGTTCCGTCTGGGGATTAAGCAGGAGGCGGTGCCTAAGCGCCGGCAGGGCCACGAGCTTGATGTCGTCCGGCGTGACGTAGGTTCGGCCTTCCATAAGGGCCCACGCCTTGGCCGCCATCATCACGGCAATGCCTGCCCGGGGACTCGCCCCGAGCTGGACCCGTTTCGACTCCCGGGTCCGCCGGATGATGGCCGTGATGTACCCGATCAGCGAGTCCTCGACGATCACCCCGGACAGCTCCTTCCGCAGCGCCCGGATCTCCTCCAGGCTCAGCACCTGTTGGACCGGTTCCTCCCGCTCTTCATGGAACGGAACATGCCCGCGTAAAATTTGCTTCTCCGCCTCTTCTCCGGGGTAGTCCAGCACAAGCTTGAACAGAAACCGGTCGAGCTGGGCCTCCGGCAGCGGATACGTCCCTTCGTATTCCACCGGATTCTGAGTGGCGATAACAAAGAACGGATCGGGAAGCCCGTAGGTGGTTCCCTGGATGGTCACCTGCCTCTCCTCCATCGCCTCCAGCAAAGCGGCCTGTGTCTTCGGGCCCGAGCGGTTGATTTCGTCCGCCAGCAGAATGTTGGCGAACACCGGTCCGCGGACCGTCGTGAACGCATTGTCCCTCAGGTTAAAAATGACGCTGCCCGTAATATCCCCCGGCATCAGATCCGGGGTAAACTGGATGCGCCGGTAATCGCCTCCGGTAAGACCGGCGAGCGTCCGGGCCATGCGCGTTTTGCCGAGGCCCGGCACGCCTTCGAGCAGGACGTGACCGCCGGCCAGCATCGCGGCCGCCAGCAGGCGGACGTTGCGCTTCTGCCCGTACAGCTTCTCCTCCATCGCTTCCAGCAGCTTCTTCATTCGTCCCTTCCCTCCTTCTCGATTCGGCGGATCAGCTCGCCGGCCTCCCGCGTCCGCTCCACGAACGCCTGGACGCCCCTGTCGGGGCCGGGCTCCTGCAGCAGCCGCGCGAGCCGCTCCGCTTCGGGCTCCGACCAGCGCAGGCGGGCGGCCTCCGCCGCTTCCTGCGGCGTCGCGCCCGGGCGCAGGCCCCAGCGCTCGTCGAGCAGCTGGCGCAGAAAGCGCTGCTGGTGCCCGAGCGCCTCGGCCCGTGACCCGAGGCGCTCGTACCAGCCGGCTGCGGCCAGCAGCGTCTCGTCGCTGCGGCGGACGGTCCACTCGCGGGGCGTGTAGACCGGGCCGAAGCGCTTGCCGCGCAGCCAGAGCCAGAGCAGGAGCGCCGCGGCGAGCTGCAGACCGGCCAGCACCAGCCAGGCCGGATAGACGGCGAGCAGGCCGGGCTTCGTGCGGTAGCCGTGGTGGGCTTCGTCCACCAGGACGGTGGACCAGCCCCCGGCCATCAGCGGCCAGACCAGGTCAAAATGCGATTCCTTCGCAATTTGGCCGTTGGTCAGCCACTCGGGGGCGAGCACCACCGTCAGGCTGCCGCGGCCGGCCGGCTGACGGCTCGCGAGCACGCCCGCCTCGTCGCTCAGCAGCACTTCCGCCTCCCGGGCCGGGAGGAGCCGGTCCGCCGTCTCGACCCGGGCTTCGGCGTCCGTTCCGGCCGGCACTCCGGGGCCGGTCACCCGTCGGAGCTCACCCGGAGCGGACCGGCTGATGCCGGAAGCCGCTACCTTCGCGACACTCCAGGTGGACCAGCCGTCGGGGGACCGGTGGAAGAGAAGGAAGCCGTTCCCCCGCTCTACCCAGCGGAGCAGGCGCTCCTTCTCCTCCTTCGTCACCCCGGCCGGCTGAACGGCGACCAACAGATGGCCGGTTCCCTCGGGAAGCCGGTCCCAGCCGAGCCTCCATTCCTTCACCTGGGGCCCCCGCTCCTGCAGCAGCTCTCTCCAGGCCTTGATCCCGTCGGCATCGGCCGAGAAGGACAGGTAGGCCGGAAGATTGCGCGTGGCCGGCTGGACTACCCAGAAGCCGAGCAGCACTGGCCGCAAGCCCCGCATACAGCTTAGGGAACCTTCGCATAGGCGTCCTCCTTCCGGCCGACGGCTTGCTCCGCCCATTCGCGGATGGAGGCGCAGCTGTCAGGGCCGGCCTCCTCCCGTCCGTACCAGACTCTCTCAAATAGGCGGGAGCAGTCCCGGTAGAGCGGGGAGAGCGAAGGAGCGGTCTCCTCCAGCTCCCCGGCGTAATCCCAATTCGTTTTCCATTTCTCTACCCGGATTAGCTCCTTCTCGTTCAGATAGAACAGCAGGGCCAAATAGAAAGCCCTCACCCCTTCTCTCCACTCGCCGGCTCTCTCCTTCTCCTCCGCCAGCTTCCAGTAATGCCGGTACGACCGGTCTTCGCCATCCGCCGGAAAATAAGAGTAGCCCGGCCAGGCGCCCTTTCGCACAAGCTGCCTGGAGAACCAATAAACGGCATAGCCTGCCAGGGCCACCAAGAGGACCAGCAGGATATCATTCAGGAAAGAAGCGGTGCCCTGCGGCAGGGTGACGTCCGGAAAGTGCTTGCGCAGCCACCGGACAACCGGCTTCAGTCCGTCCAGCAGGAAGGAGCCTCCGTCCCCCTGCTCATACGCCCGGTATTCCTTCCCCGCCAAAATCTCTTCCAACCGCTCCCGGTCTGGGGCTGCGGAATCCGGCTGGATCATTTCTCCTCATCCGGCCGGCGGCCGGCTTCCGGTTCCCGGCCGTCCTTGCGTTCCGGCTCCGCTTCCGGCTCGCCAGGGCGCCCGTTTGGGCTGTCTCCTAGGGAATCCGAAAGGGGTCGTTCCAATTGTCGCTCTCTATAGGAATCCTCGACCGGACGTGCCTGTTCCCCTTCCCCGCGGCTTACCCCGAACGGGTCCGCAGGCTCCCGGTCTCCGTAGGGAGCTCCTGCGCCTCCTCCATAAACCGTACTCTGGATAAGCCTTTCCAGACCGGCTCCGTCCGACCGTACGGTCAAGTCGAAATAACTGACCGCATAAGGAACTAGCCACAGCGGGAAGAGAACCAGGGTTAAGAGCGTCTGCAGCAGCTGACCGGCCAGCCCGCCGCCGACCGCCGCTCCGATCACCAGACCGAACACCAGCGTAAAGACATACATGATAATCCCCAGTACAAAATACATGAAGAACAGGCGCCAGAAGCTCCCGCGCGTCAGTCTCCAGCTCCGGCCGAGTCCGGGCGCTTCTTCCCCAGTGCCACGGAAGGAAGGTAATAGCCCCAACGGATCGTAAAGAAGAAGATGCCGATAGAAAGTGCCGCAAAGATAAGAAACATAAACAGAACGGCCGCCCCTATTCCGCCCGAGCTTCCGAGCAGATTGCCGGCGGTTCCCAAGACGACGGCCACAATCACGATCCCGATCACAACCGCTAGGTAGATGCCCAGCATGCATAACCCGAAGAGAAGGCTGCTCCCGAGCAGGGCGCCGAATCGGCGGAAGGATTTTTTCAACAGCTCCCCGATGGAGGTCCCTTCCTCTCCGTAAAGGACCGCCCGTACGAGGTGCACGACCGAGGAAACGGCGACCGGCATCAAGCCGAACATGAAGAGGGGCAGCGCCAAAAGGTAAACAGCAGCACCCGGCCGATGGCCTCCGGAGCCACAACCTGGTTCGCCGCCCCTCGGCTCAAAATGTCCTCGACGGACGCCCCCGACTGGATCTCGCTTATCCAGGAAGCCGAGTCCCCGGCGACGGACGTGCCCAGGAGCAGATGGTATAGCAGGTAGAACGGTCCGAACAAAATAAGGCCGATCATAAATAAGGTAACGAAATGCTTACGGTACAGCTGGAAGCTCCGGTCCAGCAGCTTGCCGATGCCTGCCGGCTGAAGCGGCGTGATTTCCATCTCTTTGTCCTCCTCTAGTCGGGTATAAGGCTAAAGAATAAATTTCCTGCCCTATTATACACTAAAGTATTCTTACCCTGGCAATCTTTATCAGCATCAGCTTATCCTTTTCTGGAATAAAACGTAAAAAACCCCTTCATGCGGGCCGTTCAGCCTCTCTTTTGAAGGGGTTCTCTACTTTGGACTAATGCGGGGCGGAGGCGGTGGAGCGGCGGGCCTTCAGCTCCGGCTTCAGGACCACCCGCTGCCTCGCGGCCTCCCGGCTCTGCAGGCAGGCCGCCAGCCGGTCAAACGCGAGCCGGCCCATCTCTTCCATCGGCTGGGCCACTGTCGTAAGCGGCGGGTCGGTGACCGAGGCCAGAATCGTGTCGTCGAAGCCGACGATCGACAGCTCCTCCGGCACTGCAACTCCTGTCTCCTTGGCCGCTTGAAGCGCTCCGATCGCCAGCAGGTCGTTACAGCAGAAGATCCCCGTCGGGCGCTCCTCCGGCGGCAGGGCGAGCAGCTCCAATGCCCGCCGCTTGCCATCCTCCACCTTGTACTCGCAGACGGCAATTCGTTCCTCCTCCAGGGCGATCCCGGCCGCGGACAAGCCTTCCCGGAAGCCCCGGATCCGCTCCCGGGAAGAGCTGACCTTGCGGCTTTCGGCCAGCACCGCCAATCTCCGGTGGCCAAGCGAAACGAGATGCTCCGCGGCCAGCCGGCCGCCGGTCTCGTCATCCGTCACGACCGTGTCGACGGATAGCGCCGGCGCCTCGCGCGCAATCATGGTGAGCGGAACGCCATTGGCCTGAAGACGGCGAAGGATGTCGAGATCCTCGACTCCCGTACCGATGATGATGCCGTCGACGCTTTTTTGCTGAAGCAGGGTTAAATACCGCTCCACCCGCTCATCCCGGTTGTCGGTGCTGCAAATAATGACGCTGTAGCCCTCCTGATGCGCCCGGTCCTCCACCGCCCTCGCGATCTCCGCAAAAAGGGGTTGGAGATGTCCGGAATGAGCATGCCTACCGTATAAGTCTGCTTCCCCATCAAGGCGGAGGCGATGACACTCGGCTGGTACTGCAGCCTTTCCATAATTTCTAATATTTGCTCCCGCCGCTTCCGGCTGACCTTGCCCTTGCCGTTAATGGCGTTCGACACGGTCGCAATCGATACCCCGGCCTCTTTGGCTACATCGTAAATGGTTGCTTTCATCGCTCTTGTCCGAAATCTCCTTTGCCTCTGTCCCTGGCCTAAACGGCGGTCGGGCCGCCTCCGGAATGGGAAGCGGCCCGACTTTCTTCCGCCCGTCCAAGGGGCTGTTCTCCCGGTTATCTCCTACTGCTATTATGCCGATAGAGAGAGGAAGTTGCAAACCTTTACTCGCCAGCAGAGTTGCCGGATAAGACACCAGGAGGCGTCATAATCCAGCTGTGATCCGGGTCGTTATGGAACTTCCAGGTCCGGTGCGGGCCCGCCATCACATTCAAATAGTAGACATCATAGCCCGGAGGCGCCCCGACTGGATGGTACCCGCGCGGCACGAGGACGGCTTCCCCGTCACGCACCACCAGTGTTTCATCGAGCGAGCGGTCATCCGTATACACCCGCTGGATGGCAAAGCCTTGGCCGGGATCCACCCGGAAATAATAGGTTTCCTCCAGGAAAGATTCGTCCGGAAGGGCATCCCGGTCGTGCTTGTGAGGCGGGTAGCTCGACCAGTGGCCGTTCGGGGTGAACACCTCGACCACGAGCAGGCTGTCCGCCGGCTCGCCCTCCGGCAGAATGTTATGAATCTGCCGCTCCAGGTTGCTGTAGCCGCGCGTTTCGGTCCCTACGTCTCCCGGCGAAATGAGCCGGGCGGCATGCGTTCCCTTCCCCGGCGCGGAACAAACCGCGAGCTCCAGCTCCGTAACCGCCGTCACGCGGTAATGGTCCCCGTTCGGAACGTAGACGGAGCAGGGGGCTTTTTCTCGAAAATGCTCATCCGGTCGCCCACGTTCTCCCAAGCTTCCCGGGCCGTCGCGACATCCGCCCGGCCGCTCAGCAGAACCAGGCAAACCTCCCGGTCCCCGGTTTCCCGGCGTATGGTCTCTCCGGGGAAAGCCGGAGCACCTCGAAGCCCACATACTCCCACCCGGCGGATTCGGGGGTAATGTTCATCAGCCTTCCTTCCGGACCGGGCTGTTGGGCCGGCGATACGATCAGGTTGGACATGGTGCGCACCTCGTTTCGGTAGTATTCCGGCGGTCAGGCCGGATGCCTTCTAATGGGCGAAGGTTACTTGCTTTCTCAGCTCGCTGATTTCGGACAGCTTCACCGGACGGTTCAGCTTCTGGGACAGCTTGGCGGCAAGCGCAATCCGTTCCGCCTGCAGGGCATCGGTGCCTTCCACTGCAAGCGGCGTCCCGTGGACGAGGGAGTCGATAAACCGCTTGGTCTCTTCGATATAAGCCTCGTTGTAGCGCTCCAGGAAGAAATGAAGAGGCTTGTCGCTTAGGATCCCTTCCGAGGTGCTAACGACCGCCGTATTGGGATGATCGTTCGCTACGCTTACGCTGCCGCCCGAGCCGAAAACCTCCACCCGCTGGTCGTACCCGTACACCGCCTTGCGGCTATTGTCGATCATGCCGAGGACGTCGTTCTCGAAGCGGAGGAACGTCACGGCCGTGTCGATATCGCCGAACTCGGCGAACGCCTGATCGATCATCACGCTTCCCTGGGCGTACACCTCGGATACCTCGCTCCCCGTCAGGAAGCGGGCCATGTCGAAGTCATGAATCGCCATATCCATAAAAAGCCCTCCGGAAACCCGGATATAATCCCGGTGAGGGGGATTCGGGTCCCGGGACGTTATTTTCACGAGATGGGGCTCCCCGATCGTTCCCCCGGCAATGTGCTCCCGGACTCTTTTGAAATTGTGGTCAAACCGGCGGTTGAAGCCGATCTGCAGCTTGACCCCCGCTTTGCGGACGGCTTCAATCGCTTCCTCCGTCTGGTCGATGTCCATGCTGACCGGCTTCTCGCAGAAAACATGCTTGCCGGCCTCCGCGGCCTGTTTGATCAACGGAACATGCGTGTCCGTCGACGAGCAGATGAACAGCGCATCGATCTCCGGATCGTTGATCAGGTCCGCGCTGTCTGTCGTCAGGGTGCGGATGCCGCGTTCGTCCGCCCAGGCCTTCAGCTCGGGTCCGGCGAACAAATCGCTTACCGCCTTCACTTCGACCTCCGGCAGGCGGAGGAGGTTCTCCGTATGAATTTTGCCGATCCGTCCGGCGCCGATGATTCCAATTCTGATCTTCGTCATGATAGGCTTCCTCCTGCTTTTCCCGAGCTTTGAAACAGACGAATTTTGGCCTGCACCGCCGACTGGATGGCCTGACGGGCCGGAATAAGGTAAGACCGCGGATCATAAGCCTCCGGGTGCTCCGCCAGATAGGCGCGGATAACGGCCGTGCAGGCGGCCTGGTTGTCGGTGTTCACGTTGATTTTGGCCGTTCCGAGCGAGATGGCCAGACGGATCTCCTCTTCCGGAAGGCCGCTTCCCCCGTGAAGCACGAGAGGCAGGCCGGTCAGGCGCCGGATTTCGCCCATCCGCTCGAAGCCGAGCTTCGGCTGGCCCCGGTACGGGCCGTGCACGGAGCCGAGGGCGGGGGCGAGACAGTCGATGCCCGTTTCGCGGACCATCCGGACGCACTCTTCCGTGACGGCGTACATCGCCTCCGCCTCGTCCACGACGAGGTCGTCTTCCCGGCCGGTAATCCGCCCGAGCTCCGCCTCTACCGAGGCTCCCAGGGCGTGTGCGGCTTCCGTCACGCGGGCCGTGATGTCGATATTGCGGTCCAGCTCATGATGCGACGCATCGATCATGACGGAAGTGAAGCCCGCGTGGAGCGCCCGGAGGCACACCTCGTAGGAGGAGCCGTGATCCAGGTGAAGGGCGACCGGAACGGTTGTGCCGTAATGCTCCATGAGCGACCGGACCATGCCCGCGATGCAGGGCAGGCCTCCCATGTAAGGGATATACGCTTCGCTGACTCCAAGGATCACGGGGGTCTTCTCTTCCTCCGCCGCCAGCAGAATGGCCTGGGTGAACTCCAGGTTGTTTAAATTGAACTGCCCGACGGCATAGCCTCCTTCCAAGGCCTGCCGGAGCATGGATGTCATGGAAACCAGCTTCATCGTCAACTTCCTTTCCCATGGCCTAACGACGGCCATCCGTTAGCTTACCAGCGGGTGGTGACCATTTTCTTGCGGGTATAGAACTCGACTCCGTCCATGCCGTTGGCATGAAGATCGCCGTAGAACGACTTCTTCCAGCCCGAGAAGGGGAAGAACGCCATCGGAGCCGGGACTCCCAGGTTGACGCCCAGCATTCCCGCGTCGATCGTTTCGCGGAACTGGCGCATGTTCGCCCCGCTGCGGGTAAAGAGGCACGCCCCGTTCGCAAAGTCGGACTGATTGGCGTAAGCAATGGCCTCTTCAAGCTTTCCGCCCTCATGATCGAAAGCACCGGAGCGAAGATTTCGTCCTCCCACAGCTTCATGCCGGTTTGAACCCCGTCAAACAGCGTGGGCCCGACAAAATAGCCTTGGCCGGACACCGCCTCGTCGCTGCGTCCGTCCCGGACCAGCTGCGCCCCTTCCTTCTCTCCATTCTCGATGTAGGAAAGCGTCCGCTCCTTGTGAGGACCGCGGATAACGGGGCCGAGGAAGGTCCCCTCCTCCATGCCGTTACCGATCGTAAGCTTATCCGACGCTTCCTTCAGCCGGCTGACGAGCTCCTCGCCGATCTCTCCGACGGCCACCACCACGGAGCAGGCCATGCAGCGTTCCCCGGCCGAGCCGAAGGCGGCGTTGATGATCTCCTTCACGGCCAGGTCGAGGTCGGCATCCGGCATGACGATCGAATGGTTCTTCGCTCCCGCGAGAGCCTGAACCCTTTTGCCGTTCGCTGAGGCCGTCTTGTACACATACTCCGCCACCGGCTGGGAGCCGACGAAGGAGACGGCCCGGATGCCCGGGTGCTCCAGAATCCCGTTCACCACATCGCGGGCCCCATGGACGATATTGAACACTCCTTCCGGAAGACCGGCTTCCTGGAAGAGCTCGGCGAGCCGGTTCGCAAGCAGCGGGGTGCGCTCGGACGGCTTCAGCACGAATGTGTTCCCGCAGGCGATCGCAAGCGGAAACATCCAGCACGGCACCATCATCGGGAAGTTGAACGGCGTAATGCCGCCGACGACTCCCACGGGGTAGCGGTACATGCCCGATTCGAGGTTCGTCGCAATGTCCGGCAGCTGCTTGCCCATCATGAGATTGGGGGCTCCGGCGGCGAACTCCACGCATTCGATGCCGCGCTGCACTTCGCCGTACGCTTCGCCGTAGCTCTTGCCGTTCTCCAGCGTCACGAGCCGGGCCAGCTCTTCCCAGTGCTCAACGAGCAGCTGCTGGTACTTGAACAGTACCCGCGCCCTCTTCGGAACCGGCGTACGGCTCCAGCCCGCGAAAGCCTTCTCCGCCGCCTGCACCGCGCGGTCCACGTCCTCCTTAGTAGATAGGGGGACCTGGGCCAGAATCTCCTCCGTCGCCGGGTTATAGACGGCCTCCGTCTCCTGTGCTGCGGATTCGACCCATTCGCCGCCGATCCAATTCTTCAACTGTTCTGCCATCGTGATGTACCCCTTTCCTCATTCCTTAATTGGCGGTAATTTCCCCACGTTCGCAGCGGGCGATATAGTCGTCCACCTGGGCGGACGTCGGCATGGCGTCCGAGCAGCTGTGGCTCGAGATGACGATGCAGGCCGCGGCACTTCCGTACTCCATGCTCTTCTCCAGCGTCCATCCCTGCATCAGGCCGTACAGGAAGCCGGCCGCATAGGAATCCCCGGCTCCGAAAGTTTTGACCACCTTGGCGGGGAACGTCTGGGCGCGGTGCTCCTGCCCGTCCTTCGTGTAGGCGATGGAGCCGTCCTTGCCGTGCTTGATGATCACGATCTGCGCCGAGTGGCGGAACCATTTGGACGCCGTCACCTGATCGCTCCGCTCCGGGTTCTGCTCGAAGCGTTCCATCATGTCAAACTCCTCGCGCGTGCCGAGGATAATGTCGCATTTCTCCGCCGCCAGGTTGTAGTACACGGCGGTTTCTTCCGCCGAGGTCCAAGTATAAGGCCGGAAGTCCAGATCGAAGGCGATGACGCAGCCATGCTTTTTGGCATAATCGAGGGCAAGGAACACCGCTTCCCGGGAAGGGCTTGCGGCAAGCGCTGTGCCGGAGATGAGAAGCATTTTCGAACGGGCGATGACGTCCTCGCGGACTTCTCCCGGCGTTAGCTTGAGGTCCGCCGCGTTATCCCGGTACATGAGGATGCTGCAGTCCGTCGGGCTTTTGATCTCGGTAAAAGCCAGCCCGGTCACGGCACCCGTCCTGTCCGTCACGACATTCCCCGTCTCAATCCCGTTGCGGGTTAAATAGTCTTCAATGAACCGGCCCATCTGGTCGTCGGCGATTTTGCCGATAAAGGCCGTCTTGAGCCCGAGCCTCGACAGCCCGATGGTGATATTGGCGGGGGAGCCCCCACGTACTTGGTAAACGTGCTCGTCTGTTCCATGGGACGGTTGATTTCATTCGCGTTCAGATCGATGCACAATCGGCCGATGGCCGTAAAATCCAGCTCTTTGGAAGAAGGAAAAGCTACATAAGTCATCGGTTAGTCACCCGCCTTTGCCGGAGTTAGGGATTCCAAATACTTGATCGCTTTCTGCGCCAGCTCATAGGCCGGATGCTCCGCCGGGTCCTGTTCTCCTTCGAGCATCGCCCAGCCGCTGTAGCCGCGTTCGAGCAGTTCCGCCACGACTGGCCGGAAGTCGAGATCGCCGTCACCCGGCACGGTGAAAACTCCCCGGCGGATGCACGTGATGAAATCGGCGTTTTCGGCCCTCGCCTGCTCCAGAACGGAGCGGCGGATATCCTTCAAATGGATGTACGCGATCCGGTCGTAATGCTTGCGCAGCACGTCCAGCGGATCCGCTCCTCCGTAATAGGCATGGCCCGTGTCGAACAGAAGATAGACCAATTGGGGATCGGTGATTTCCATCAGGCGGTCGATCTCTTCGGGACGCTCGACCGCCGTGCCTCCATGATGGTGGTATGTGAGCTTCAGCCCGTGCTCCCGGGCGATCGCTCCCGCGGCATTCAAGCCTTCGGCGAGACTCGCCCAGCCCTCCTCGTCGAGACGAAGGACCTCCTTCTCATTGGGCGTGCGCCGGGGATCAAAATGCAGCGACCCGCCGACCTCGCACGTGCTGATCACTTCGCTGCCCATCTCCTTCAGGAACAGCACATGCTTCCGGTATGCTTCCAGTTCCTCCTCCCGGTAAGAGGGGTCCGAGAACAGCACGGACTTCCACTGGGAAACGAGCTGCAGGTTCCGGCGGGCGAGCTCCTGTTTGAGGATGGCCGGATCCGCCGGATACTTGCGGCCCATCTCGGTTCCGCGCAGCCCGAGCGCCTGCATCTCGTCGACGATCTGCTCAAAGGGGTGCTTTCCCCGTGCTCCTTAACGTCCTCGCCGACCCAGTTGATCGGATGCGCCCCCAGCCGGAAAGGCCAATTCGGCATTGCCATAAATGGAATCTTCCTCTCATTCAGAATGGTTTAGCGGCTTGAATCCGTTTCTTCATTTCCTGGTGGGCTTCGACGACCTTCCCGCTTTCCGACACCTCCGGCACGCCCACATTCCACCACGACTCATAGCCGTCCGTGTTGGTTCCCGGAACGACCGGAATCTCGATCAGCGTCGTCCGGTTCTCCTTCTTGGCATCGGCGATGGCCTGGCGCAGCTCCTCGGCGGTACTGGCCTTGTAGGATGCGGCCCCCAGGCTTCGGGCATGCGCCGCGAAATCGATCGGCAGGTACCCGCCCGTCAGGCGGCCCGTTTCCTTCTCACGGTAGCGGAATTCGTTGCCGAAGCCGTCGCTTCCGTGCCCGCGCTGCAGGTTGTGGATGCATTGAAAGCCGTGGTTGTCGAACAGCAGCACGGTGATTTTGCGGCCTTCCTGCAGGCTCGTGATCAGCTCGGAATGCAGCATCAGGTAGCTGCCGTCTCCGACGAGGGCATAGACTTCCCGATCCGGATCGGCGAGTGCGGCGCCGAAGGCTCCGCTTACCTCATAGCCCATACAGGAGAAGCCGTATTCCATGTGGTAGGTGCGCGGTTCTTCCGGCCTCCAGAGCCGGTGCAGGTCCCCCGGAAGGCTTCCCGCCGCGCATACGATGACGGAGCCGGCCCCGATGGATTCCTGGATGACGCCGAGGGCGCGGGACTGCGCGAGTCCTTCTTCATGCTCCAGCGCATACAGCCGGTCCACTTCCGCTTCCCATTCCCGCTTCAAGGCCGCGATTTCCCCTTCGGCATACCCGGAACGGTAAGGGGAACCGCCTTCCCCGGTTAACGCGCCGTGCAAGGCGGCCAAGCCTTCGACGGCATCGGCCTGAATGGCGGCCCCTCCCCACTTGGCGGAGTCGAAGGCGCTTACATTGAGGTTCAGGAACTGAACCTCCGGATGCCCGAACGCCGATTTCGACGCGGTCGTAAAATCGGAGTAGCGCGTCCCGACGCCGATGATGAGGTCGGCCTCCCGGGCGAGCCGGTTCGCGGCGCTCGTGCCGGTTACCCCAATCCCTCCTGTATTCAGGGGATGGTTCCACGGCAGGGAGCTTTTGCCCGCCTGGGTTTCCGCTAGCGGGATGTGGAACTCCTCGGCAAATTCCTTCAGCTGGTCCATCGCTCCGGAGTAGAGAACCCCGCCTCCCGCGATCAGGAGCGGTCTCTTCTTCCCGCGAAGCAGGTCCGCTGCGCGCTTTACCGCTTCCTTAGAAGCCGGCTGCCGGTCCACATAATGAACCCGCCGGGTGAAGAACTCCTCCGGGTAGTCGTAAGCTTCCGCCTGCACATCCTGCGGAAGCGCAAGGGTAACGGCTCCGGTCTCCGCCGGGTTCGTCAGAACCCTCATCGCCTGCAGGGCGGCGGACATAAGCTGCTCCGGGCGGACGATCCGGTCCCAATACCGGCTGACGGCCTTGAACGGGTCGTTCGCAGAGACCGTATAGTCCCCCGGCACCTCAAGCTGCTGCAAAACCGGATCCGGCTGCCGGGAAGCGAAGTTATCGCCCGGAAGCAGGAGCACGGGAATGCGGTTGACGGTGGCGGTGGCCGCCGCGGTCACCATGTTAAGCGCGCCGGGGCCGATGGAGGTGGTGCAGGCCATGATCCGGCGGCGGGCGCTCTGCTTGGCGAAGGCCGCCGCCGCGTGCACCATTCCCTGCTCATTTTTCCCTGGATGTACACGAGGCTCCCCGGGCTGCGCTCCAGCGCCTCTCCTATCCCGGTCACATTCCCGTGGCCAAAAATGCCCATCACTCCATGCACGAACTTCGTTTCCCTGCCATCGACCGACAGGTACTGCTGATCCAGAAACTTCAGCAGAGCCTGAGCCATCGTCAGCCTAATGGTTCCCATGAGCGTCCTCCTTCAAATGGATTAAGCGCTTAATCTTGTCCGTAAAAAAAGCGTTTGTCTTTTTACTAATTTATTTAGGACTTTGCTGCCCCTGCCGTTTACCGGCCTGCTTATATATAAAGTTAGGCTTGCCGGAGGCAACTTTTTCTGTTTCTACACTGGCCGAATAAAGAAATGGCCTTGGGTTTTAAGATGAGGTTAAGCGCTTATTCTCACGATATCATGAAACCCCTTTCCTTCGCAATCTTTTTTTAGGCAAGGATCATAGCCATCCAGCCTTCTATTCCGCCTTCCTAAAAAACCTCTGCAGTTCCGCGTAGCTGGACGTCTTAAGGAGCAGCTTTTCCGAATCGAAAACCAAGGCTGCAGGGAATTGTTTAAGCCCGAATGCCTCCTTTGCCTCCGGCATGTCGTACATCCCGCTAATATTCTCTATTTTCGATTGGTAGGGGGTCAGATCGAGCAGTGCTTTGTTAAAAGAAAGCTTCATTTGTGCGCTGTCGGCGTAAACCAAATAGACCTGGTATAGTCCTTCATCCCTCGAAACCCATTTCGAACTAAATTTCTCTTCAGCAGTGGTGCAGCCCGTCAACAAAAAGCTAAATAACATAACAATCGGAAATGCTCTCATCCCGAGCCTCCTTCGTCGGTCTATTCCTACAAATCCTCGAACCCTAAGAGGGCAGCCGTCAGAGCCCCGACAGCCAGGATATGAACAATAGTGAAAATAAGGTGAGCAGAGAATTTCCATTCCGTGACCGATCCATTGAACTTCCTTACGACCTTCTGGATCAGGCAACCAACTAAATTCATGACCAGTAAAGACTGTGCCGCCCATTGGGACAGCGTCAAAAAGGCAGGCGTGTTGTTGACATTGGGGAGTAAGAACCCATTTAACGGCTCAAAGCTCCAGAATAAAAGGATCATCACCCACGCTGCAAAATGAATCGGAATGGCGATCACCAAATTTTCTCGCATGTAGTCCGGCTTCCCGTCCTTCTTCAACAACGTACCTCCCTTGTTCTGTGACCATGCTAGGGGTTCCTATATCCCCATTATCCATATTATAACATTTCTTCCTCCGCTTGAGAGCGAATCCTTATCCTACCTAACACAGAATGAACCCCAGAGGGGAACCGGTTCCCGGTTACTCTGGTTTTTTGGATAAAGCCGAATAACAAGGGTAATAAGTAAGGAGACCGAAGGGAAAGGAGAAGTGGACATGACCGAGGAACAAGATAGATCCCCCGTCACACTGGGAGTTTTTCTGCTGGATTGCCTTAAAAAGGAGGGTATCCGCGAGATTTTCGGCATCCCGGGAGACTATAATTTTACTCTGCTCGATGCTCTGGAGCGGTACGAAGGCATCGATTTCATTAACGGCCGCAACGAGCTTAACGCCGGATACGCAGCCGACGGCTACGCCAGGATAAAAGGAATGGCGGCCCTCATTACGACTTTCGGCGTCGGGGAGCTTAGCGCGTGCAATGCCATCGCCGGTTCTTACAGTGAGAGCGTACCGGTCATTCACATCGTCGGTTCGCCCAAATCCATGCTCCAGCAGGAGCATAAGCTGCTTCATCATACTCTGCATGACGGCAACTACGACGCTTTCCGCCAAGTGTATGAGCCGATCACCGCCTACACCGCGGTGGTCACCCCGCAGAACGCCGCCATCGAAATTCCGGCCGCTATCCGAATCGCTAAGGAATACCAAAAACCGGTTTATCTCGTCGTCGCGATCGATCAGGTGACGCAACCCATTGTGCCGCGTTCTTTTCAAGCTGAGCCAAAGCAAACGAACGCCAGCTCGCTGGAAGCGGCTACGGCTCATGCCCGCCGGCTGCTGGATAACGCCAAGAGCGCGGTGATTCTTGCGGATCATCCGGTGCAGAGGTACGGGCTCGGCCCCCAGGTTCAGAAGCTGTCGGAAATCATGAAAATTCCGGCCGCCTCCATGATGCTCGGCAAGAGCTCTTTGGATGAAAGCCATGCTAACTACATCGGAATGTATGGCGGGGCGTTTGGCAGCCAGGAGGTTAGCGCCGTGGTGGAAGAGGCGGATTGTGTCCTAGCCGTCGGGGTCGTCTGGTCGGACAGCAACACCGCTAACTTTACCGCCAAGCTGGAATCCTCCCGCATGATCCGGATCCAGCCGGATCATGTGCAAATAGGGGAAGCCGCCTACCGGAACATTAAAGCGGAAGACATGCTGTCCGCCCTTCAGGCTATCGGGTTTCAACCGAAAGCGGGCATTCCGCAGGTTTCTTTTCCGTATGACACGGTCACCGGCGGAGCCGATGAGCCGCTCACCTCGGCCTCCTATTATCCGCGGTTCCAGCGGATGCTGAAGGAAGACGACATCGTGGTGGTCGACACGGGCACGTTGACCTACGGCCTGTCCCAGGTCCGGCTTCCCCAGGAGTCGATTACATCGCGCAGGCCGGCTGGGAAAGCATCGGCTACGCCACTCCGGCTGCCTTCGGGGCCAGTGTAGCGGGCGGCCAACGCCGCGTTCTGTTGTTTACCGGGGAAGGGCGCTGCAGCTGACGGTTCAGGAAATAAGCTCCCTGTTGGCTGGCGGGTACCACCCCATCATTTTTGTTTTAAACAACAGCGGGTATACGATCGAGAAATACTTGAATGTCAAAACCCGGAATCAGAAGTACAACGAGATTCCCCAGTGGTCGTATACGAAGCTGGTCGAAGCCTTTGGCGGTGACGCCTACACCGTCCAAGTAAAGACCAACGGCGAGTTGGATGACGCCATGGAAGAGGCAGCCCGGCGGAACGCGGAAAGCATGAGCATTATCGAGCTAATCGCCGACCCGATGGACGCGCCGGCCTATCTCCACAAAATGAGGGAGTATTTGAAGACGCAGGAGAACCAGCAAAGCTAGTGCCTTATCCGGTAACTTTGTTGGCGAGAAAACCACTTAATGCACACGAAAACCAGTTGAAAAGCAGAACTTCATTTGCGGATAAGGCACTAGCAGCGGAAGAGCAAAACAGGCAGCCGGGGCGGCTGCCTGTTTATTTGCGTACGCGCTCGTTTACAGGCTGTCTGTTCTTTCGATTGGTCATAGCAGCGAAGGATGGGGTCTCCAGCCGATTGCCTAAACCCGGGCAAGCTTATCCGGGTTCACTACCAAATAGATTCTGGCAAGCTTACCTTGCCGGTGGTGGATAGACATGGCGCCAAGCGTTTCATTCCCCGAACGAAAGACGATACCGGCCTCCCCGTTCAGAGAGACCCTCTTGAATTGAAGACTATTCGGATAAAAGGCCTGGGCGTTCTTAAACACGCCGAGCAGGAACCGAGCCACGCGATCGCGCTCTTGCAGAGGACGCGTCGACGCGGTTACTTTGCCGCCTCCATCGGAGACGAGCATGACGTCTTCAGTCAACAGGGACATCATATGATCGACGTTCCCTTGCTCGAGAGAGGAAAGGAACCGGCTTACCCATTCCATTTCCACCGCTTCCGCCGCAACCGGCTCCTCTTCGGATATTCCCATCTTGCCTCTTGCCCGGCTTAACAGCTTGCGGCAATTCGCTTCCTGCTTGCCGAGCAGTTCCGCAATATCGGGATAATCGAAGCCCAGCCCCTCACGCAGGACGAAAACCGTCCGCTCTGTCGGCGTCAGCCGCTCCAACAGAACCAGCATGGCGTAAGACAGCAGATCGCGGCGGACGACCGTCATCTCGAGCGTATCCGTCTCCTGTGTCCGAATCGGTTCGGGCAGCCAAGGCCCTACATACATCTCCCTCTTCTTCCGCGCCGACTTCTGCTGATTAAGGCAGTGGTTGGTTACCATCTTGCACAAATACGCCTTCGGCTCCTCCAATCGTTCGGGATGCACGTCGCAGGCCTTAACAAACACGTCCTGTACCGCATCTTCCGCGTCTGCCGCCGAGCCAGTCAGTTGATACGCCAGCGTAAACAGCAGCGCTTTATATTGATCGTACAGTTCCTCCATTCGCCGTCTCCCCTTCTCCGGGCTGTTGGGCAGGGCAAGCTTGGTCTCTTGTTTTTATCGAAGCTTACTGCCTGCATCCCATGCAAAATTCCTGATTTTCCACGCCAGCTTTCCCGTTATGATCATATCCAGACCCCATTTGCGTCCCCACACCAATCCGCGGTTTTCCCCCAGGCCGATGCAGAAGAATTCCAATATCGAGCTGGGAGATTTGTGAACCGGCGCGGGGCGGCCCTCCAGATCGGACAACAGGATTTTCCCCAGTCGATCTGCCTGCAGCCCACCTTCCCCGCACCTCATCAGATCCGCCTTGCCGTTTCTCGGATCAACGATTCTCGCGCAGTCTCCAATGCTGTAGACGCCAGGCGCCCCTTGGACCCGATAGCATTCATCCACCAGCACCTGGCCATCAGGCGTAAGGGGCAAGCCCATATGGCGTAGGGCCGGATTCGGAATCAGACCAATCGTCCATATGCATAGACCAACCGGCAGACGATCCCCATTGCTAAGCGTCACCCCTCCTGCTTCCTCCTGCATCACCTTACGGTTGTAAAGGACGGTTACGCCGCATTCTCTGAGGATCTGATCCAATTTACGTCCAACCTTCTCGGATCCTTCCAGGAATAAGCGTTTCTCTCCACTCAGCAAATAGACCGAGATTTCGGATGGGTTAAGCCCTAGAGACGAGGCTTCCTTCCGCATCTCAAGGGCCAGCTCGGCGGAGGTCTCCACACCGCTGATGCCCGCTCCCGCAACCGCTATGGACATCAGCCGCTTTCGTTCCTCAGGGTTCGTCTCGCCGGCAGCTCTCCGCAGGTTGGCGTGCCAGCGCCTCCGGATGTCCGCCGCAGCTTCCAGGTCGGTCAAAGCGATGCCGCCCTGTTCGGGATCCGGCTGCCGAACGATGCTGCCGATCGCTACGACCAAAAGGTCATAATCCAGGCGGGCCTCCTTCCCTTGCCCATCCTCATAGTGAAGCTGTTTTCCCCTGCTGTCCACGGACGTAACCGTACCTTGGATGAATTCAACCCCTTCGCAAAACGAATAGTGCGTCCAGGGAATCATAATCTGCTCCTCGCCCACGGCCGGACGGAACAGAAGAATTTTGCGCACATGACCGGGCTGCTTGTCGATCAGAATAAACCGAATCCGCCGACCGTCCGCCATGTCCCGGGTCTCTTCCCTTATTGCTTTGAGCGCTCCGAGCCCTACATGGCCGCCTCCGATAACTATACAGGTCAAGTCGTTCATCTTTCCCCAGCTCCTTTTGCGTTTTGCCCATATAACAACGCAAGGCTCCGATTTGTGACATCGGAGAGGAACGAAATGAGAGAGTATCAGAAGGTCACAAGAGAACCCATCGAAGGCACACTTTAAGGTTCGGCTCGGACTTAACATAAGAAAACCTGTCTTTATCCCTTTCTGAAAGCCGCACCTGCTGTAAAAAGTATTCCAGGAAAACATTGCTAACAGATTATCACCCATTAGCTTTCTCATCAATAAAAAAGACGCGTCCCGCGCTCACGCTTGGGATGCGTCCCACCATGCCTACCACTTGGAGCCGCCGGATTGGTTACCGGATGAGCCCCCGCCCCAGTTTCCTCCGCCGGAGGAACGTCCCGACGAGCCTTGGCCCCAGGATCCGCCGCCCGAGTACCCGCCTCCCCCGCGGGAGCGGGGATAGCCGAAGCCTGCCGGGCTGGCGGCCGGCCGGTTCTGCAGCTCCAGCGCCGCGACCAGCTGAAGGAGCTCGCTCCCTTGCCGGTAGGCCTCTTCATAGGCGCCGGCCTCGAGAAGCTGTCTGGCCTGCTGCCTCATGGAGGCGTAGGACCGCCCGTAGGAGGAGGACCCGAAGGGGCCCTGCACCGACCGGTAGCGGGCATCCGCTTCCAGCAGCGCGCGCTCGGCCGCCTCCTTCTGGGAAGCCAGCCGGTTCGCCAGCTCGGCGAAGCTTCGTACCGCTTCCGTCAGCCCGGACACCTGCCGGTCGGCCTCCGCCAGGTTGTACGGGGCGGAAGCCAGCGCGCCTTCCGAGCGGCTGTTCCAGGCTGCGAGCTGCCCGGCTAGTCCGCCGAGTCCGGAGGAGCTCGCCAGGCTGAGGCCCCGGCTTGGGACGGCTTCCAGCAGCCCATTGTACGTCTGCCAAGCCTCCTGCTTCCGGAGCCTCAGGCTCTGAAGCGTCCGGTCGAGCTCCCGGCCGAGACGGCCGGCTTCCTCGAGCCAGCTTTCGGCCGAGGAAGCTTTTGCAAGCAGGGCATCGAGCTTCTCCCGGGCCGCCTCGAACGCTTGGTGCTCCTCGTCCGTTTCGGTCCGGATCGACGGCAGCCCCCGGTCGATTTCGCTCAGAGTCTGCTCCACCACACTCTCCCGGTTTAGCAGCTCCCGCCAATGCGTCTCGTCATACTCGGCCCTCACCCGGCTAAGCTCCGCCTGAAGACCGTTGTCCTCCTGCCGGATCCTCCGGATCCTTTCCTCGAGCCCGGCCAGATCGGCGCGGTTGCGCTCCCGAAGCTCGCCCTGTCTCTTCGTCCGGTCGAGCGCCTCCCGGGCAAGCCCGTCCCGCTCCTCCGCCAGCCGGCGGACCTCCTCCATCCTTCCGGCCTGCAGCGCGGCAAGGAGCTCTCCCGACAGCTTCTCCGCCCGCTCGAGGCGGGCATAAGGATCGAAGTCCGGCAGCTTCAGCCGCTCTTCGGCGATAAGGCGGCCGACCTCTTCCCGGATCCGGCCCACCGAAACCGGAAACGCACGGCGGTCTTTCTCATACCGGCCGACGTCCTGCACATCGGTCACAAGCATCGTCAGGACCGCTTCCGCCTCCCCGCCCGCCTTCTCGGCCTCCACCGGATCAAAGGGGACGAGCTCCCCCGCTTGGGCGATGGCCTTCTCCAGTTCGTCCAGCCGGCTGTAAAGCTCCGTTAACGGGAAGCTTTTTCCTGCGCCAGCTTGTCCGTTTCGGCTTTCAGGGATTGCAGCCGGGAAGACAGGTCGGTCACCTTGCTCTTAACGGACTTGTCGACCTTCTCCAGATGCTCGACTTCCTTATGGACCTCATCGTATTCCGACTTCAACGAAGCATGGCGGGCTTCCATCTCTCCCAGAAACCGTCCTAGACCGGCTGCGTTCAGGAAAGAACCGCCATGCTCCTTCAAGGCAGACACCAGCTCATTCGCCCTTACGGTCAAATCCGTCAACTTCCCGTCGGCGGCCTGAACCAGCTTCTCCGTCTCGCCCTGCACGAGTCCGATGTACTCCCTCAGTTCCTCGGACGTGCGGGTGATCGCCACGAACGTGGACTCCGCCTCGCCGCGCAGGCGGACCAGCCGGCCCCGCATCCGCCAGCTGTACATAAGATACATGGCTAGAGCAGCTGCGGCCAGGCCAAGCACGAGCGGGCCGACAGGCAAGCCGGAGCTCCCTGTCCGGTTCGTCGACGGAATACCTTCGGGAGCCGACCCGGTCCCGGCGGCCGGGGCAGCCGGAAGCTCTTGAACCGCCCGCATTAAATTAACCGCCCCGCCGGTGAAATCCCCCGCTTGGGCATAGGGAATGAATTCTTCCGCCACAAAAGCGTCGATCGGCTGGGAGCGCCCCATGCGCGCTTCGAGCTTCCGCAGCAGCTCCGGATTGCGAAAGTTCAACTCCACCCGCCGGTCCGTCCGGGAAAGGAGCAGCAGAATATCTTCAGGGCCGAGCCCCCACTCCCGGTACACCCGGTCTGCATAGGCCTGCGGTTCCTCTCCTTTTAAACTGGTAACGGTCAGAATATGAAAGGTATAAGCGCCCTTTTGTGCGGTCTCTTCTAAGGGCTTACTATTTCCTGCAGGAAACATTCCGGCCTCGTCATGCACCAGGCCTGTAGTCGCGGCGTAAGCCGGCATTACCAGGCTGAGCATAAGCCCGAGCACAAGCAGGAAGCTTCTAATGGTACGCATCCTTGTCCCTCCCCGGCAATCTCGTTACCCTTTTTTACCCGATTGCCCCTGGAACTAAGCAAGGCCCCCGCACCGGCACGTAAGTAGAAAGGACTTTTTTCCTGCTTTTTCTACCGAACCCGTCTATCTTTCGACAAAATATGGTAAAATACCCTTATCTACTTAAGCAACCGAGGAGTGACTTCTTTGCCAACCACCGCCCGCCGCTCCCCTCAGTCTCTCGATCTTGGACGGTACCAACAGGAACGGGATCTCCAGATGCTTCAGAGGCTCCGTTACTCCTCTTTTCTCGTTTTGGCTCTGGCTCCTTTTCAGCTTTATGCCGATTTCTTCCTGTACCGGGACGCGTCTCCCGCTTCCTTTCGTTACATCCTTCTTGCCATTCATGTCATTGGACTGCTGCTTTCCCTGCTGTACCTGATGCTCTATCCGCATAAAAGGATGACCGGTCACCGGTTCGGCCTTTCCCCTTCTGTCGTGATTACTGCATATTCCTGCTTATATCTCGGAGGAGGGATTCTAGCGTCGCTTAACAGCCAAAGCCTGACCGGGAACGTCGATGCCTATGTGGTCATCCTCTTTGCCGTAGCCGTGCTGCTCCCCTACCGGCCTGTTCCCTTCCTTGTTATAGTGGCAGCGGGGCACGCCCTGTTTCTCCTTCTGCTGGCGCACGTCAGCCGGGACCCCTTTGCCCTCGTCTCCAAGCAGATCAACACATCGGCTGCCGCCTTGATGAGCGTGGTCGCGGTTTTCACGTTCGACCGCCTGCGGTTCAATAATTTCAGACACCGGGTTATGCTCGAAGAGAAGGAGGAGCACCTCCGCCGGCTGTTCATGATCAATCCCCTTCCCCTCGTGCTCACCAGCATGGACGGAGAAAGAGTGATCCTGCACAATGACAAAGCGAAGGATTGGCTGGGGCTCTATGAGGAGGGCCGCGAGGCTCCCGTCTCCTCCCTTTTGTACCGGGATGAGACGGACCGTCTGGAGATTGCCGCCGGCCTGGAACAGAACGGGCGCATCCCGAACCGGATGCTTCCGGTAACGCTGCCTTCCGGGGAGACAAGATGGGTGATCGTCAACTACGAGCGGATGGACTATGCGGGGGAAGCCTGCGTGCTGATCGGCATGACGGACATCTCGGAACTCAAGCGGCTGGAGGACGAGCTCACCCGCCATGCCACCACGGATGAATTGACCGGGGTGCTGAACCGCCGGCAGGGCATGCTTCTTCTGCAGAAGGAAATGGAGGAGTCGGAACGGACCCGCCGCGGCTTCGTGCTAGGCTTCGTGGACATAAATGGGTTAAAGCAGGTCAATGACCGGTACGGTCATGCCGAAGGCGATGACCTGATCGCCACGGCGAGCGGGGTAGTTCAGCAGCATCTGCGTCCCGGCGAGTTTCTGTTCCGCTTTGGAGGGGATGAATTCGTAATGGTCCTTCGAGGCGGACTGAAAGAAGCCGGCCAAAGGTGGGAACATATGCAGTACGGCCTTCTGGAGGCTAATCGCACCGCCGGCAAGCCCTACGAAACAAGGGCAAGCTGCGGGTTGACCCGCAGCCTGCCCGGAAGTAAGCTCAGCCCCGAGGAGTTAATCGAACGGGCTGACGCCGAGATGTACCAGAACAAAAAAAGGCTCAAAGCCCCTTCCTCCGATAAGGTGCGGGAGGGTTGATAAACCCGGCCTTCGGGTCTACCGGTCGGACTTGGGGAAGGAAATGGCAAACCGCGTTCCTTTCCCCTCTCGCTGGTCACCCTTACTTTGCCGCCAAGGGAGCGGATGATCTGGAAGCTGACCGTCATGCCGAGGCCCGTCCCGCTTTCCTTCAAGGAATAGAACGGCGACCCCAGCCGGTCCAGCTGCTCCCGGGTCATGCCCACCCCCTGGTCTTCAATCGTCAAGAGGACCCGGGAATCCCCTTCGGCCGAGCAGGCGGCCCGAATGCTTCCTCCCTCCGGCATGGATTCCACCGCATTTTTCAGGATATTGACGAGGCACTGGCTGAGCTTGCGGGGATTGGCCCGAATCCAGCAATCTGCATCTCTCTCGGTATGGATCGTGACGCTGCGGAGCTCCGCGTACGAGTGCAGCAGGTTGGCCACCCTCTGCAGCTGGAAGCCCGCCTCCACCTCTTCGTTGTCCCCGGCAGCCGGTTTGCCGAAATCGAGCAGCTCGTTGATGGTCTCGTTGGCCCGGTCCAGCTCCTCAATGGAAAGCTGGATGAATTCCTTCTTCCGGGGAGGAAGAGCGGGGTCGTCCAAGAGCTGCAGAAATCCCCGCACCACCTGCATCGGATTCCGGATCTCGTGGGCAAAAATCCCCGTCAAGTCGCGGATCGCCCGGAATTTCTCCGCTTCCAGCATCTCGCTGCGCAGCCGCCGGATCTCTCGCAAATGCTCATAAAAGGCCGTAAGGAGCCCTCCGACCACCGTAACAAAAAGCAGGTGGAGGCCTTGGACCGGAAGAGTTCCCAGCTCTCCCCCATTGAGCACCTGAAACCACACCAGCCCGACTAAGGCGTAGAGCAGGGTCAGGCTGGCCGCAAGACGGATTCGCTTCGGCTTATCGGCCGCCTGAAAGCGGCGGACGTTCCCCAGCACAACCGGAAAAGCCGTCAGCAGAGCGCCCAGCGTATTATAGAAGCCGGGATCGAGCCCGCCGGCAAGCCGGTACCCCACCGTGAAAACGGCGAGAAACAGGCCAGTTGTGGGGCCTCCGTACAAGGTGCCGAGCACAAGAGGAACCACCCGGACATCGAGCCGGTAGCCCTCTCCGAAATGGGCCGGGAAGGTCATGCAAAGCATGACGGCCAAGCACCACAGGGCGGCCATGACGGCTTTTTCCCGCCAGCCCTGCTTCCCTCTCTCCTCGAAGAACGGCTGGTAGGTAAACATGGGGATGGCCGAAAGGGCCAACTGCAGCAAGAAGTCTTTGATCACATTCATGAAGGTACCTTTTCCCTGGAATTATGCTTCTATCATAGCACGGAAAAGGACCGTTCAGTAGTCAACAGGAGACAAGACGGGCCCCCAATTTTTTGGCAAATCCTCTGGCCCCTTCGTCCATCACCTTGCGGTGGTTCCACCGGTAGAGCGGCCGCAGAAGCGGAGCAAGCCTGTTCATCCACGACTTGTTGGTGTTCACCTGCCAGCGGTATTCGATCCGGGTAATGGTCCCGTGCTGGGTCAGCTTCCAGGCCCCTCTTCCCTCCAACTCCCCGTAGGCCTTGAATTCCAGAGCCCGCATCGGCTCACAGTGGACGAGCTCGGACAAGAAGATAAGCCGGTAAGGTAGCTTCGTCCGAAAGATGGAGGCATACACGCTTCCGATTCCATTGCCCGGGCTGCCCTCCCTCACCTTATAGGCCGAGACCCCTTTCCACCACTGCCCGTACTGGTAATCGCTGAGAAGCTCCCATACGCGGGAGAGATCCGCTTCCACCTCCCAAATGGTTCGGAAGGCATACTGATAGGCCGTCAACGTTCATCCCTCCGTCCTTACTCCGGTTTGTTCCCGGACACGGCCCGTCCCGTGTTCCGTTTTCTATCTTCTACCCGGTGCGGACCGGATTGAAAACCAACACAGAACTTGGGGGAGCGGAGGGGATACAGGCGGATCCTTCCCGATAGAAAAAGACACCCGGCCGAGGCCGGGTGCCTTGATGATTGTCAAGCCTATGGGAATCACGCGAGCCTGATCCGTCTTACGACCGGTCGGCCCAATACTGCTCGATTTCCTCCAGCGATTTGCCCTTCGTTTCGGGGACCGCCTTCGCGCAGAAGAAGACCCCGACAAGAGAAATAGCGCCGAACAACCAGAACGTGGCCGCGGTGCCGATGCCGTCCAAGAGCATGGGGAACGTCTGGGAAACCAGGTAATCCGCCAGCCATAAGCATAACGCCGCGAAGGCCGTGGCCCGGCCTCTGACCCGGGTAGGGAAGATTTCCGAAATCATGACCCACACGACCGGCCCGAGGGAAACGGCAAACGCCGCTACATACAGCAGAATAAAGAAGAGGATCCAGGAGCCCGGCATATCCGGGGAATGGAAACCATACCCCACAACGGCCAAACAAACCGTCATCAGGATGGAACCCACCAGAAGGAGCGCCTTTCGCCCCGCTTTATCAATAAGCCATAAGGCGACCAGAGTAAAGGCAAAATTCACGAGCCCGACCAGAATCGTCTGCGTCAGGGCGGCATTGGTACCGGCCCCCGTTTGTTTAAAGATTTCCGGGGCATAGTACATGATCGCGTTTATCCCGGTGATCTGCTGAAGAACGGCCAAAGCGACTCCCACCAGTAGCGGCTGCCGGAGAGCGCGGCGGAACAGATCCTTGAAGGACCCTTCGTCGCTTTCCTTCAGGTTCATGATTTCATGCAGGTCCGCCTTCGCCGCCTCCTTGCCGTTCATGCGTTCCAGAACCTCCAGGGCGCGGACTTCCTGTTTATTCTTCATAAGCCAGCGGGGGTTTCCGGAATAAATAACAGCAGCAGCATATACAGAATTCCCGGCGCTATGCCGAAGCCCAACATCCACCGCCAGGCGGTGGAAACATCCCAGGCGTTGTCCCCGAAGCCGGCAATCTGGGCGTTGATGAAGAAGGTGACGAAGATGCCGGTCACGACCGCAAATTGATAAATGGAGACCAGGCGGCCCCGAATCCGGGCAGGGGCGATTTCCGAAATGTACAGAGGGGCCAGCGTCGAAGCCATCCCCACGCCGATCCCCCGATAATCCGGGCGACGATAAGCCCGGTTACCGTGCTCGGAATGGCGGAGCCTATGGAACCGGCGACGAAGATAAGCGCTGAGGCGATCAGCATCTTTTTGCGGCCGAACTTATCGCTCAGCACTCCGGAGGAAGCGGCCCCGGCGGCGGCGCCCACGATCAGACTGGACACCATCCACCCGAGCATGCCCGGGTTCAGATCGAATCGTTCTTGAATAAAACCGACGGCGCCGGAAATAACCGCGGTATCATACCCGAACAAAAAACCGCCAATGGCGGCAATGATGGAATAAACCGTCGAGAAGAGAGAGAACGCTCTGCGTACAGGGGGACGTGGATTTGTCAAAATGATTACTCCTTTATGGGTGGTGGCCTCTAGATGATGGAGCCTGTCACAGGGGATTCCCCAAAATGACATGAACCCATCATAGACATTATCCGGAACCCTGTCAAAAATCCGCATGCCGCCCGGCCGCAATCGGATTTATTTACTAGTTTCTCCTAAACCATCCACGGCATCCCCCTGTCGGGGTAAAAGAAAAACCCCGCCGTTAGCCAGCAGGGTTTTTGCCCAAATCCTTTATTGTTCCCGCACCGTCAGCCTGCCGTCTCTCTCTTCTGATTCTCCCCGCTTATGCGCAGTCCCCCCGGCGGTATACGGTAATGGAGGAGAGTCCGGAATAATTATTCGTGGCCTGCGTGAGGAATTGGCTCATGGAGATATTCGCGAGCATTTTTTCTCCGTCCGGCATGGCGGGGTCGGATAAGGTGAGGTCCCAGTTCTTCGTGGTGGGGCTGTTGAAAACGAGGGAGGAAGCATCGTACATCTGGCGGAGAGCCGAATCGATGAACGAGCCGTATTCGTCCATCTTCTCCAGCGCGGAGGATTCGATATAAGCCCGGATGATTTCCCGGGATTCTTTGAAAAGCAGGTAGCTCATCGACCCGAAGGATAGAGCGAGCAGGACGATGAAAAAGGCAATCAATCGGTTTCGCAGGGTGTAAAACATACCGTCTCTTCCTCTCCAGCTAATCATGAAACCGCTTACGGTCGGTATGGTTCATTATATCGATTGGGACCTGAGCCGTCCAAAGAAAAAAATGGATAGAGTATCAGTGACTTCCTGATTCCTCTATCCATCTATCGGTTCTAATCCCAATCGTACCTCTGCTCTTTCCAAGGATCGCCGTACATGTGATATCCATTCCGTTCCCAGAAGCCCGGCTTGTCCTTCGCCAGGAATTCAATCCCGCGCAGCCACTTGGCGCTCTTCCAGAAGTACAAATGAGGAACGACCATCCGGACGGGATACCCGTGCTCCGGGGTGAGCAGCTCTCCGTTATGCTTGATGCCGAAGAAGCTCGTTTCCTTAAGAAAATCTTCCAGCGGCAGGTTCGTCGACCAGCCGTGCTCGGCGTGCAGCATGACGAATTTGGCCTCGGGCTTCAGCTTGACCCGATCCATGATCGTAGAGACCGCCACGCCTTCCCATGTATTGTCGAGCTTCGACCACGTGGTGACGCAGTGGATGTCGTTGCGGAATTCCTGCCGGGGAAGGGCCATGAATTCCTTGTAGGGAACGGTCAGCTCCTCCTCCACCAGTCCGAACACGCGAAAATCCCACTGGCTCATGTCCCGGTAGTAAGGCACGTCCCCGTAATGAAGCACCGGGAACCCGTCGGTCAGCTTCTGGCCGGGAGGGACGCGTTCTGCGATGTCCTTACCCTTGTCAATTGACATGGTTGTTCTATTCCTCCTTGGGCACCGCCCGTTAGAATCTTCGGTTTACCCCCGATTATAACAAAGAGAACGCCGTTCCACCAAATGGATGCGTTCCTGGTAAAAAATACAGGACCCTATACCCAGAAACCGCCCCCATATGCTAGAATAGGGGTGTTATGCGCTCAATCAATAGGTAAGGGGAACCGCCTTCTATGAAAAACAAAAACGTATGGCTGCTCGTATGCGGCATTATCCTTTTCGGACTGCTGATTGCCGTGGCCATTCTCCAGCAATCCGCTTACCTGCTTTACGCAGCCAGTGTCGTGCCGATCCTCGTCGTGCCCTTGATGCCCGATATCCGCTCCAACCAATGGCTTAAGCAGGGGGCAAGCGGCGTTAAGGCGTATACCTCTATCCATGATTCGCCGGAGGCTGATCTGATGGTGGTCCGGTTTCCGAAGGGCTCCATCCGGTGGAAGCGTCATATTCTATACGTTCCCATACCGGCCGCTCATGAGCGCGAATCGGCCGAGGGCGGCGATGCGGACGCGACGACGATCACGGCGCTTGCCTACGATCTTGTGGTCCCCAAACGACGCAAGAATTACATCGGCATCCGGCTGCCCAACGTGATTCAGCGAAGCGTCGGCTTACCCTTTCCGTTGACGGAGGTAAACCGGATCGTCATCCGGATGGAGGATGTCCGGCATGCTCACGCTGCACCTTCCAGACCCGCCTCCACCGGACGAAACCTTCAGGCTTGAATTCCCTAATTAAACCATACAGGCCCCGGCGTTCCCGCCGGGGCCTTTCTTGCTGATTTTCGTTTGGAGAAGGTTCTCGCCTGGCGAGGACCGGGTAGTTAGACAAGGGCGGCGGCCGACTCCATGATCACCCGGCGCATAGGAAGATGATAAGGGCATTTTTGCTCGCAAAGCGGCTTTTCCCTGCACGGCTCGTAATCCGCGCAGGACAGCAGCTTTTCCCGGTGCTTGTCGTAGAAGCCGTTTCCTTTCGGAAGAAGCCCGAATTTGTCGCGGACGACGCTTGAAATCATGACATCCGGAATAGGAATCTCGAGCGGGCAGGAGCAGTAGTTGCAGCGCCGGCAGTTGTGCGTTCCGAGCTCGAGGGCGAGTCCGTGCAGCTCCTGCCGTTCTTCCTCCCCGACTTCCCTTTCCTGTGCGGCGATATTTTCCCTCACCTCGTCCACGCTGACCATTCCGGAAATGGTCACGTGCACATCCTGGCTGTAAGGATAGCGCACCGCTTTCTCCACCGGCTGGATGAACCCGCCCGATAGCGGCTTCATGGCCACCCGGCCCATATTCAGTTCGTTCAGGACGGGAATCAGCTCTTCCTTGGCAAACGGCTGGGCCAGGTTCAGGTGAAAAAGCACCTGATCGAACTTGCCGCTTCTTACCCACTTGGCGAGCAGCTCAGGCCGGTGTCCGGTTATGCCGATGTGGCGCACCTTCCCTTCCCGCTGGGCTTCGAGGGCCGCTTCATAAGCCCCGCCTTCATCCATTGCCTTCTGGTATTCCGTCACGTAATTCACATAATGAATCTGCAGCAGATCGACATGATCCGTTTTCATCCGCATCAGGCTGCGGTTAATTTCTTCCTTCGCCGTGGCATAATCGCGTTTGTTCGTCTTGGTGGCGAGGAAATACTCCTGCCGCCGATGCGAGATGCTTTCGCCGATAATTTCCTCGCTGTTGCGGTAGCCCGCCGCCGTATCGATATAATTAATTCCGTGATCTAGCGCATAATTGAGGGCAGCCCGGGCTTGCTCCAGGGGCACGCCCGGCAAATTCATCGCCCCGAATCCTAGCGAAGACACCTCGTAACTGATTTTTCCAAATGGGGTGTAGCGCATGGCATCTCTCTCCCGCTGTGTAATGGTCTCGCTTTTTTGATAGGTACGTTTTCATAGTAACACAACCGCTGGAACGTGTTAAAGCATAAATCTCCTTTATCCGATATTTATTCCCGGCAAAAGAAAAAATCCCACCCGGTCGGAGTGGAATTTTATACGGGGGAAAGGCTGTTTTCCCGCCTGGTAAGTTAAGAGGCCTTGTCTTCCTTTGGGCCGCCGGCATCTTTAGAATCTCCGTTCTTCTTGTCATCCGGCTTGTCCTTCTGCTTGGCTTGTCCTGGATTTTCCGGATTGTCCTTGCCGCCGTTTCCCTTGTCGGGGTCATCCGGCTTCGGACTGACGGGAACAAGAGGACGATCGGTCGTCCCCTCGTCACTTCCCTTATTGGCGGTCGCGGCTGACTCGGCCTTCTTGCCGCCGTCTTCCTCGTCCTTTTTGCCTTTACCCTCTTGATCCTTTTGCTCTTGCTTCCGGTCCTCCCCCTGCTTTTTATTCTCCTGCTGCTTTTTTTCGTTGTCTTCCTTCTTCTTCTCGTCCTGACGGTTCTGGTTCTCGTCCTTATTGCCGCTGCCGGGCTTGTCCTTGTCTTCCTCTTTGGCTTTCCCCGGCTTGGATGGCTCGGGGGTGCGTCCCGGAGTCGTGGAGACGGCAGGCTTAGGCGACGGCTTGCCCGGCGTTACGGCCGGCTTGGAAGAAGGATCGCTGGAAGGCTTCGCAGAAGGCGTATCGGATGGCTTGGCCGACGGTTTGCCGGATTCGTCCTTCTTGCTGTCCTTCTGTTCCTGAAGCTTGCGGTCCAGCTCTCCGCTTTTCTCCTGCTTCAACAGCTCCTGGAGGGATTCTTTCGTCACCTTACCCGGCTGAATCCATTGGCGAATTCCGCCCTGCTCCCGGGCGATTTGGTGAACCGACTGCTCCTTGAAATCCTCGATCCCCACTTCCGCTCCGCTGCTTTTGGCGTTCAGATAAACGATATATTTCCCGGTGGACAACCCGTTGTCTAGCGCGACGTCTCTTACTTCCTTAGGAGCGGCAAAGGCCGTGACCACATAGGCCTGGGCGTTCTCGGGATGCGTCTCTTGCACATGGCGGCTGACCAGCTCCTTCACTTCCTGGCTGAGCGACGTATCGTTCAACCGGGCGGATGGGGAAACCAAGGTGCTGGAAATGACGATATCCGCTTCCCCTTTGTTCAAGTACCGGGCTTCCGCCTGAGCGAGAAGATCCTCCGTCACCTCGGAAAGAGGCTTCCCGGCGTAGGAAACTCCTTGAATCAGCGAAGCGGCGTCCGGATTCAAAGCCCGAAGCTCCCTCACCTTTTCCTTCGAATCGACGCCAAGCTCTACACTCGGGTTAATGTCGATCGAGACATAAGCGACGACTTTCTTATCGGCGAATACCCCTGTTAAGCCCCCCAATAGAATAACCCCAAACACCACCGCGGCCACCAACGAAGAAGTGGCAGCCAGCCACCGGTTCCCTTTACGGGCACGCCCGGTATAGAATTCAATTTCTTCCCCTACCCGGCAATCCCGGCTTGGTTTTGGAATCTCCTCAAAAGAGCCTTGGGGTGTCAAAACAATAGCTGTTTTGGCGGTGAGCTCCATTACGATCCCTTTACTCATCTATTTCACTCTTTTCTGTAGGGTGGTGAAGCGCGGGCTTCAGAAAATCCCTTAAGTAGGGATAAGGCCCGTTGTATATCAAAGCTATCGAAATGATGTATTTCCGGTTCCGTTCCAACGTTTTGCGCGAACAGCCCACCCGGTCCATCAGCTCCTTGATCGGAAGCAGCCGGCGTTCTAGCAACGCCTTCATCAGCTGCGGATCCTGGGCCAGGAGGACGCCTACGGCGAGCATTGCTTCGCGGGAATCCGTATGCTTGGGCGCGGCCTTGATCAGATCGGCGAACGTGATTTCGAAATCCTGCAGACACCGGTTCAGATCGATGATTTCGCTGCTCCGCTCCTCCGTATCCTTCTGCCTCTCGAAGGCTTCCAACGCCTGATGGACCTCGACAGGGTTGACGGTGTTCTCTTCCTCATCCTCCATTTCAAAAGAGCTGTACGGCACAAGCTTCGTGAACCGCTGCTCTTTGCGTACGTAATCGATAAGCCTACGGCGGATGACGGTTTCGGCAAAGCCGAGGAACGACCTGCCCGCCGTCGGGGAAAACTGGTTGATCGCTTCATTGAAGGCGGTTAGCGCTATGCTAAACTCGTCGTCCTTGGAAGGATCGATGTATCGTTTGCTGAAGCGGCTGGTCACCTTAGCGATGTAGGGCTGGTAGTCCGTAATGAATTGGTTTCGCAGCCGCAGATCACCTTGTTGAATCCGCTCCACAACCTCCTCCGGAGTGGAGTCCTGCTGGATGCGGGAACGGGGAGAGAGGCTTCTTCCTAAAAACTTTTTAAAAAGCACCAGTATCAAAGATTCCACCTCACGCTAAAGATTTCGCCGCGCGGGCAGCGATTGCGGGGGTATTTATAGTCAAAACTAACAGATTTTCGGACCTTATGTACTAAGGCTGGTCTCCCGCAGAAAACTTCTAACAGTATACCACAGTTTTCCGTAGAGGAGGGGTCCCATAGAATGCGCTTCCAAAATCTCCTTATCTATCGTTCTTTCTGGAATTCCATTAAAAAAGCCTCCCGCAGGGAGGCGCTAAAGATTATGGTAAGGCATTCAACCGCCGGATCACCCGGCCGCCGCATTCCGCTGGCGAAGCTTGGCCCGCCTTTTGCTCAGCATTTGCAGCCTTTTCTTGAGCTGGTCCTCCCATTCGGAATCCTGCAGCTGCTTGGCTACCGTCATCAAATCCAAAGCCATGTCGATCTGGCTCAGGACGATATCGAGCGGGTCCTCGTTCTCATGGTTGACGCAGTTCTCGAAGAGCTCATCTCCACTGCCGCTTTCCACGTATTCCATAAAATCGATTTCCGGGGCTCCGTCCCCATGAGCATATTCCGCCAGAATTTCATATTCGTTCTGGGCCAGATGGTGTACCTCCACCCGATGGCATACCGGGCAGAATAAGATAGGCACATTGTGAATGTGCGTCCGGATGTGCTTCAAGGTTCCCTTGGTTCCAATCATGCTGGCTCCGCAGCAAAAACTCATGGTGATCCCTCCCTTGTTCCTTTTTCCTATTCGCCCCGAAGGCGGAAAATTCCTCTTTTTCCTCCGAATTCCCAGAGGACACTTCTTTAGGCAGAATTAACATTTTTCGAAGACCTTGTTCCATTTGAGGGGGTATGTTAGTTACTATTATCCAACTTCGGCCTTTTTGAAAACAAGCGGTAATTTTTATAGCAAAAGCTGCTTAGAGAAGAGGGAACTTGTCTAAGTAGTATATGAATGCAACCCGGAACGAGATTCTCTCATTGGCCCAGGCCCTCTGCCCAAACCCGATCAAAAGGAGTGAGGATATGAACAGCAAGCTGTTTATCGCCATGCTTGCCGCCAAGTATGCCCAGATCCAAGTGCGGTTAAAGTCGGCCATCGAACCGTTGGATGAGATCAGCCTCAACTGGCGACCTAACGAGAACAGCAGCAGCATAGCGAACCTTATTCTGTATCTGGCGGGAACGATCCAATACCGTATCGAGAACGATTTTCACGGAGAGCCCGAGCCGGGCGCCTGGACAGGCTTCAACCCCATGCAGTGGAAAAGCAAGGAAGAGCTGCTCGAGATCATCGAGGACTCGTTCCAAAGGCTGGACGAAGCCGTCCGCCGCCTGGGAGAACGGGATTTCCTTACGGAGGCGGCCGGAACGGAAGAAGCCATCAACCCGGAAGTGCTTCACCAGTGTGCCTCCCATTTCTCCGAGCACTTGGGCCAGGTTCTTTACCTTTCGCAGATGCGGACACCCGCTGTTACGATGGAGCTCCAGCACGGATGATGGGGAAAGCCGCTGAGCCTTTCTCCTAACCCGCCTTGCAAACGGTTACATTGTATGGTCCAACCGGCTCCCTATGGCAACCCCTTTCCCTATGCAAAAAGCACCGGCTGTCTGATCGGACCAGACAACCCGGTGCTTTCTACTGTTCTTCCGTGCCGAACGTTTCTTCGTACTTTGCCTTGCTCCACAGCTTGTCCAATTCCGACGGATCGGCCAGCTCGACCACGACCATCCAGCTGGCATAGGGCGTCAGGTTAACCTGCCCGGGCAGCTCCAGCAGCGCCCGGTTCGTCTCCACCACTTTGCCGGACACGGGAGAATAAAGCTCCGTCACGGATTTGATGGACTCCACGCTGCCGAACGGCTCCCCCGCCTTCAGCGCATCTCCCGTCTCCGGAAGCTCGACGAAGACGATGTCCCCCAGCTCATTCTGGGCAAAATCGGTCATCCCGAGCCGCACCCGCTTGCCTTCCTGGCGGACCCAGGTATGCTCTTCGCTGTAACGGATTTCCTCGCCTTGATTCACGGTAATCCCTCCCTTCCTCCTTAAATCGAGCCTTGATGGGCAAAAGCCCTCCCGCCGGCCGGGGCCGACGGAAAGGCCTTCTTATTGGAGTGAATTATACTTTCAGGGTGCTTTGACCAGGCTTCCAGTTCATCGGGCACAGGCCGCCGGTTTGCAGAGCTTGCAGAACGCGGAGCGTTTCTTCCACGCTGCGGCCTACGTCGTTGTGGTTAACGACTTGGTATTTCAGCTCGCCTTCCGGATTGATGATGAACAGACCGCGCAGAGCAATCCCTTCTTCTTCGATCAGAACGCCGTAATCGCGGGATACCGCATGAGTCAGGTCGGCGCCGAGCGGGAAGTTCAGCTGGCCGAGACCGTTGTCGTTCTTAGGAGTATTGATCCATGCTTTATGAGTGTGGATGCTGTCCGTGCTTACACCGAGAATTTCGCAGTTAAGCTCTTTGAACTGGGAAGCGGCGTCGCTCAGAGCCGTGATTTCCGTCGGACATACGAAGGTGAAATCCAGCGGATAGAAGAACAGAACGAGCCATTTGCCTTTGTAATCGGACAAGGAGGCGGTACCGAAATCCTGTCCGTTTCCTAGTGCCGTTTCCATCTTGAAGAATGGTGCTTGTTTACCTACCAAACGCTCTGCCATGAATAATATCCTCCTTTAGTAAAATAAAGCCCCCTGAAGCGCCGATGCCTTATGTACGCTGCTTTCTTCAGCAGGCCGTGGTTATTGTTGTGATCACATGATAAATCCTAACATTCCAATATTTGATTGTCAATATTAAAACAATTATTAAATTAGAATTATTATAAATAAAATATTGGCAGACCATTGGAAGCCCTTACCATAGCCTAAACCTATCATTCTTATAGAAAAAAGATCATTGTCAGTCCAAGGGAAAACCAATAAACTGGTTAAAATATAGTTGTTTTTTCAACCAGGAGGATGAACCATGGACTATAGATTTGCAGATACGATGAAACATTTTCAATCGAGTGCCGTTCGGGAGATTTTGAAGCTGACCCAGGGCAAATCGGTCATCTCATTCGCCGGAGGGCTTCCGGCCGAGGAGCTGTTCCCGGCGGCGGCCATTCGCGAAGCGTTCAACCGCATCTTCGAGCAGGGGAATTCGGCTCTTCAGTACGGGCTGACCGAAGGCTTCCTTCCGCTTCGTGAAGCACTCTGCGCCCGTATGGCGCGCAAGAACATGCGGGTCCCCCCGCGGGACATGCTCGTCACCACCGGCTCCCAGCAGGCCATAGATCTTCTGGCGAAGGTCTACCTGGATCCGGGTGATACGGTACTCGTTCAGGAGCCAACCTACCTGGCCGCCCTCCAGGTGTTCCAGTCCCACGGGGCCAAGGTCATCTCGGTAGCCGGGGACCCGAGCGGAATGGACCCCGAACAGCTCGAGGCCAAAATAGCGGAGCACCGGCCCAAGATGGTCTACGTAAGCCCGACCTTCTCGAACCCGACGGGCTATGTCTGGTCGTTGGAGCGCCGGCAAGCCCTTCTCGACAGCTGCCGCCGGAACAATGTCCTCATTCTCGAGGACGATCCCTACGGCGAGCTGCAGTACGGATCGGATGAGACTTACCCTTCCATCTTCTCGCTCGATCAGCATCCTGAAGGCAGCGCGGTGGTCTACACGAGCACCTTCTCGAAGATCGCGGCTCCCGGGCTCCGCACCGGCTGGGTAATCGGTGATCCGACCATCATCCGCAGCATGGCCCAGGCGAAGCAGGCCGCCGACCTCCAGTCGAGCACCATGGACCAGCAGGCGCTTTACTACCTGCTGCGCGACTTCGACCTGGACGGCCATATTGCGCTTATCCGGGCCAATTATGAAGAACGGATGCGGCTCATGGTTTCCCTGCTGGAAGGACTCGGCCGCGACGATCTGCGCTGGAACGAGCCGAAGGGCGGCATGTTCCTCTGGCTGGAGCTGCCGGAGACGCTGCATGCCGAGCATCTTCTTCCCCTGGCCGTAGAGAAAGGCGTGGCCTTCGTGCCCGGCTCCTCCTTCTACGCGGAGCGGCCGAAGCACAACACGATCCGGCTGAACTTCACCCACTCCGACCGGGAAACGATGATTACCGGCATGGAGCGGTTTGCCGCAGCCTTGGAAGAGGTTCGCGTGCGGGCATAGAAAATGGCCGGATAGGCGGGAACTCAAACCGGGCCTTCCCCGCTTGCAGCGGGGAATGGTCCCTGCGGCCCGATCCGCAGCAAAAGGAGCCTGGCGGCTTAAGCCAGGCTCCTTTCGTCTTTGCTTTTCGTAAAAATAGCCCTCTCCTACCCTATACAGGGAAAGAGAGGGCTTCTTTCGTTCACGGCCTTGTGCCTTATCCGGTAACTTTGTTTTGCGGATAAGGCACTAGATCAGCGACAGGTTGTCGCGGCGGCTCGGGCCGGTCTTGCGCTTGTCGATCAGCCGGTTTACGGCATCGAGGTAGGCTTTGGCGCTCGCCTCCAGGATGTCGGTGGAGATGCCGCGTCCCTGAACGGAGAAATCCCCTGCTTCAGAACGACGTGGACTTCTCCCAGGGCATCTTTGCCGTGGCTGACGGACTTGATCGAGTAATCGTCAAGCTCGACCTCTTCCTTCGTCGCCTTGTCGATCGCCTTGTAGATCGCATCTACCGAGCCGTTGCCGATGGCGGCTTCTTCGAGAACGCCGCCTTCGATCGTGTGAAGGCGGATCGTAGCCGACGGCACCGACTGGTTGCCGTAGGCAACCTGGATCGTATCGAGCACGAACACCTCCGGCGTCGTGATCAGCTTCTCCTCGATCAGGGCCATGAGATCCTCGTCGGACACGTCCTTCTTCTTATCCGCCAGCTCTTTGAACTTGCCGAAGGCCGTGTTCACCTGCTCCTCGGACAGCTCGTAACCGAGGTCGGACAGCTTCTCGCGGAACGCATGGCGGCCGGAGTGCTTGCCGAGCACGAGCTTGCTCTCCTTCACCCCGATCATCTCGGGGGACATGATCTCGTACGTCGTCTTCTCCTTCAGCATGCCGTCCTGGTGAATGCCCGATTCGTGAGCGAAAGCATTCGCGCCTACAATCGCCTTGTTGCCCGGCACGACCATTCCGGTCAGCTTGCTGACGAGACGGCTCGTGCGGTAGATTTCCCCGTACGTGATCGTCGTCTTGGCTTGGAAGAGCTCTTTGCGGGTCTCGAGGGCCATGGCCACTTCTTCGAGCGAAGTGTTTCCGGCGCGTTCCCCGATGCCGTTGATCGTCCCCTCGATCTGGTCCGCCCCGTTCGCGATGGCCGCGAGCGCATTGGCCGTAGCCAGGCCCAGGTCATCGTGGCAGTGCGCACTCAGCTGGATCTTCTCGATCCCGGGCACGTTCTCCTTCAGCGTCTTGAAAATGTTTCCGTACTCGAGCGGGGTCATGTATCCTACCGTGTCCGGTATGTTCACCACCGTGGCTCCGGTCCGGATGGCCAGCTCGGTGACCTCGCACAGGAAATCCAGTTCCGTACGGCCCGCATCTTCGGCGGAAAACTCAATCTTGCTGAAATACTTTTTCGCGTATTTGATCGCGGCTTCCGCGGCTTCGAGCACCTGATGCTTCTCCATGCGCAGCTTATGCTTGCGGTGAATCGGCGAGGTGGCGATGAAGACGTGCAGGCAAGGGTCCTGCGCATCCTTGACCGCTTCCC
The DNA here is from genome assembly GCA_030323305.1 of Paenibacillus sp. CC-CFT747. Classification (GTDB taxonomy): domain Bacteria; phylum Bacillota; class Bacilli; order Paenibacillales; family NBRC-103111; genus Paenibacillus_AO; species Paenibacillus_AO aurantius. The sequence goes on from CP106741.1 coordinate 562,694, forward strand.
ATACGGCGTCGATGTCCTTTTCCCGGGAGCGGGCCAGGCCGATAATGGTCGCATTCTTTACCGCGCGGGCGACGGCGTTGACACCGGCCAGGTCGCCGGGCGATGCCGCCGGAAAGCCCGCTTCGATCCGGTCAATCCCGAGCTTCTCCAGCTGGAGGGCGATTTCCACCTTCTCCTGCGTATTGAGGTTGACGCCGGGGGACTGCTCTCCGTCGCGGAGAGTCGTATCAAACAAGTAAATTTTCCTCATGTCCATTCACCTCCTGGTAAACTTCCGTCTTTCACGGCTTGTGATGCGGGATACGGCCTAACGAGCGGTCGGATTGAGAATCCTTTCCACTCAAGCCCTGTTATAAACAGAAAAACTCCGGAGGGAGCTTTTCTGTCGTCTAACTATATGGATAAATACGTAAAGGAATGCGTGAAAAGCTTACTTTTTGATCCAGTGCATCATTTCGCGCAGCTGGCCGCCGACCACTTCGATTTCATGCTCGGCTTCGTTGCGGCGGGTAGCCGTAAGGAAGGCGCGGTTCGACTGGTTCTCGAGGATGAAGTCGCGGGCGAATTTGCCCTGCTGGATATCGGAAAGCACACGCTTCATTTCTTTCTTCGTTTCTTCCGTTACGATCCGAGGTCCGGTAACATAGTCCCCGTATTCCGCCGTGTTGGAGATGGAGTGGCGCATCGTAGCCAGTCCGCCTTCATAGATCAGGTCGACGATCAGCTTCAGCTCATGCAGGCACTCGAAGTAAGCCATTTCCGGAGCGTAGCCGGCTTCCGTCAGCGTTTCGAATCCGGCTTTGATCAGCGCGCTTACGCCGCCGCATAGAACCGCTTGCTCGCCGAACAGGTCGGTTTCGGTTTCTTCGCGGAACGACGTTTCAATAACGCCGGCGCGGGTACAGCCGATTCCTTTGGCGTACGCAAGACCGATGGCTTGAGCGTTGCCCGTTGCATCCTGGTGAATGGCGATCAGGCCGGGAACTCCGAAGCCTTCCACGTACGTACGGCGAACGAGATGTCCAGGGGATTTAGGAGCCACCAAGAGCACGTCGATGTCCTTCGAAGGTACGATCTGGCCGAAGTGAATGTTGAAGCCGTGGGAGAACAGAAGCGCAGCGCCTTTCTTCAGGTTGCCGGCGATTTCTTCGTTGTATACTTTGGCCTGCGTTTCGTCCGGCATCAGGATTTGCACGATGTCGGCGCGGCTTGCCGCTTCACTTACCGGCAGCACTTCGAAGCCGTCGTTTTTGGCCTGCTCGAACGATTTGCCTTCCCGCAAACCGATGATTACGTTAAGTCCGCTGTCACGCAGGTTCTGAGCTTGGGCATGGCCCTGGCTTCCGTACCCGATAACCGCGATGGTTTTGCCTTGAAGAACGCCGAAGTCTGCATCTTTCTCATAAAACATCGTAACTGCCATGAAATGATTGCCTCCTTTGATTTTGAAAACCCTTTGAGCGGGTGTTTAACGGGGCGAGCCTCGTCCCCTTAAACCCCCGCTCAAACGGGCCGTACGGAATGAGCGAAGAAATAGAGCGTGTAATTAACGGACGCTGCCGCGGATCATGGCGGTGACGCCGGTCCGGGACAGCTCCCGGATGCCGTACGGCTTGAGCAGCTCGACGATGGCGTCGATCTTGTCGGTATCGCCGACGGCTTGTACGATCAGGGAGTTCGGGCCGATGTCGACAACCGAGGCACGGAACGTCTCGACGATTCCCAGCACCTCAGGCCGGAGGGAAGGTTCGGCGCTGATTTTAATCAGCGCCACCTCGCGGGCCACCATCGGATTCGAGCTCAAGTCGATGACCTTAATGACATCCACCAGCTTATAGAGCTGCTTGGAGACCTGCTCCAGCATGTTGTCGTCTCCGGTTGTGACAATGATCATCCGGGAAAGCCCCTGTTCCTCGGAAGCTCCTACGGTAATGCTTTCGATATTGAACCCGCGGCGTCCGAACAGGCCGGAAACCCGCTGCAGCACGCCGGGCTGGTTGTTCACCAAGACGGAAATCGTATGCCGCTGTGTTGTCATTCCGAATCCCCCATTATCATTTCGCCTATCGTATTGCCCTGCGTGACCATCGGATAGACGTTCTCGTGTTTACGGACCACGAACTCCACGAGAACCGGTCCCGGGGTGTCCAAGGCTTCCTTCCAAGCCTGCTGGGCCTCTTCCTTGTTCGTTGCCCGCAAGCCCTTCACTCCGTAGGCTTCAGCCAGCTTAACGAAATCCGGGCTGCCGGCCAGATCGATGTGGCTGTAACGGTTATCGTAGATGATCTCCTGCCACTGGCGCACCATGCCGAGCACCTGGTTGTTGATGACCACGATCTTCACCGGAATGTTGTTGATCGCGCAGATCGCAAGCTCCTGCGAGCACATCTGCATCCCGCCGTCCCCGTTGACCGAGACAACCAGCTTATCCGGGTTACCCATCTGGGCGCCGATCGCCGAAGGGAAGCCGAAGCCCATCGTTCCAAGTCCGCCGGAGGTGATCCAGGAACGCGGGTTCTTGAATTTGTAATACTGGGCCGTCCACATCTGATGCTGGCCTACGTCCGTCGTGACGATGGCTTCGCCGTCCGTGGTGTCGCTGATCATTTGGATAACATACTGCGGCTTCAGCTCGGTGTCGGAATCCTTGTACCGGAGCGGGTACTGCTCCTTCCAGGTTTGAACCTGGGCGATCCACTCCTCGGCCGGGGCCTGCTCCGCCTTCGTGTTGGCGTACTGGAGCACGTTCTTAACGTTGCCGACAACCGGAATATCCGTCTTCACGTTCTTGCCGATCTCGGCGGGATCTACATCGATGTGAACGATTTTGGCTTTCGGGGCAAAACCGTCCAGCTTCATCGTCACCCGGTCGTCGAAGCGCGCCCCGATGGCGATCAGCAGGTCGGCGTTCTGAATCGCCGTGTTCGCCGTGTAGGTTCCGTGCATCCCCGGCATGCCCATCCACAGCTCGTGGGCGCTCGGGAAGCCCCCAAGTCCGAGAAGTGTCGTCGTAACCGGAATTCTTGTCTTGCCCACGAACTCGATCAGCTCCGCCGAAGCATCGGCATAGACGATTCCGCCGCCCGCAAGAATGACTGGGCGCTCCGCTTTCTTGATCGCCTTGATCATTTTGTCGACCTGAAGCTTGTTCGGATCCGTTGTCGGGTTGTAGCCCCGGATGCTTACCGAGTCCACCGGCTTGAATTCCGTCAGCTGGGCCGAAACGTCCTTCGGAATATCGATCAGAACCGGCCCCTTGCGTCCGGTGTTGGCGATGTGGAACGCTTCGTGGATGATGCGGGACAGGTCTTCGACCTTCCGCACCAGGTAGCTGTGCTTCGTGATGGGCATCGTGATTCCCGTAATGTCCGCTTCCTGGAAAGCATCCGTTCCGATCGCCGAGGTGGCGACGTTCCCCGTGATGACAACCAGAGGGACAGAATCCATATAAGCCGTGGCAATGCCCGTTACGAGGTTCGTGGCTCCGGGACCCGAGGTGGCGATACAAACCCCACCTTGCCGGTGGACCGTGCATAGCCGTCCGCGGCGTGGATGGCCCCCTGCTCATGGCGGGTCAGGAGATGGTGGAAATCGGGATTGCCGTGCATGGCATCATAAATATAGAGAACCGCACCGCCCGGGTAACCGAATACGCATTCGACACCCTCCAGAAGCAGGCTGCGAAGCAGAATTTCGGACCCCGAAATCGTGTCGGGTTTCACCAGCCGGGCCCTCAGCTCTTCCTTTAACACTTTGGTAGGACTTTGAATACTCATCCTAAACCCTCCCTTCGAATCTTCAAAGAAATCAAAAACCCCTCTCATCCCAAACGCTCATTGCGAGAGCATTCGACGGGACGAAAGGGGTTATCTTCCGCGGTACCACCCAAATTTGTTATAGGCCTCACAGCCTGTAACCTTAACGGGTATCGCCAGGTAAGCCTGCTCGATACCTTCAGCACGGTAACGTGTGCCACTCCGATTCTCCCTACTAGCCAGGATGGCCTGCTTTTCAGGAAAACAGCTCCGAGGTGAGCTCGTTAATAAGGGATTAAGGCATAGGTTTCAGCTAATCCTGTGCTCTCTGGTTCATAAGAGCCCTTATCACTTCGTCCTCTTCACAGCCGATCGCATTGTTCAACGGTAAACCTTGCAACTGATTTAAAGTTTATTATAGGCATCCCGCCGTAAATAGTCAACACTTTATTGCGTAAAAGACATAAAGCAGCGGATTGGCCTGCTCTTTTACTCGCTTAGCCGGGCGGCAAGAGCTTCGGCACTGGCCCGGATCTGCTCGTCCGACAGAGTCCGAACCCCATGGAGCAGAAACGGAGGCAGGAAGGTCATACCGGTCAGGTTGGCCATCGCCTGGAAGGGACGAAGCAGCTCACCGATCGGATACCGGTTGTAGCCGCCCTCTCCGTAGGCCTCCTCAGGCCCGCCTGTCGAGAGAGCCAGCATAAACTCTTTTCCATGAAGGGCCTTTCCGGCGGACCCGTAGGCCCATCCGTAGGTCAGTACAGCATCCTGCCACTCCTTCAGTATCGCCGGGCTGCTGTACCAGTAGAACGGAAACTGAAACACGAGCCGATCATGGGAGGCCGCCAGCTCCTGTTCCTTTTCCACGTTGATGCGGAAATCCGGATATTCGTCGTATAGGTCGCGGATCGTGACTTGCTCCTCGCCGGCCAGTCGTTCCAGCCAAGCTTTATTGATTTTGGATTCCCGCATGTTCGGATGAGCGGCCAGTACTAGGGTTCTTTTCATTTTTGGATACCTTCCATTCTCTAAAATTTATTTTATTTGTATATGCAAATGAATACTCAAAAAAGAAAGCCATCTATTTCTCCAGCTTCAAGCTAGCCTCGTGCAGCATTTCACTGAGCTTCAGGCTGAACTCCCTGCCCAGCACCTCGGAGTAGTCGTCGAACAACTTCTTAAGCGAAGAACGGAATGCCTGGTACGTCTTCTCCCTTCCTCGGTCAGGGAGATGAAGCTCTCCTTGCCTTTCATCCGCCGGAGCACCAGACCCTCTTTCACCAGCTTGTCGATAAACCGGGTACTGGTTGAGGGAGCGATTGAGAGCTTATGGCAGATTTCTTTCTGGGTAATGTCCGGCTTAAAATGGACGACCATGAGCAGGTACAGATAGGACGGGGAAAGGTCGCTGAATTCATAATTCTTCTCCGCCAGCTTCGTAATATCCCGGGCAAACCGGTTGGCTGTGAAATATAGACAGAACGTCAGGATGCTTTCTTCCTCCTGCATGGCTTTCCCCTCTTTTCGTTTGTATATACAAATTATCATTTGCATATACAACTATGCCATGAAGAGGAGTGGAAGTCAATGATTGTTTGATTCCCCTGCAACAAAAAAAGACCGGGAATCCCGGTCTTTGGAGCATTACGCGTTGATTTTTTGCTTAGCGGCGTTGGCCAGGTCGGTGAAGGCCTTCGCATCGGAAACCGCCAGATCCGCGAGGATTTTGCGGTTTACGTTCACGCCGGCGAGCTTCAAGCCGTACATGAATTTGCTGTAGGACAAGCCGTTCACGCGTGCAGCCGCGTTGATGCGGGTAACCCACAGTCTGCGGAAGTCGCGCTTCTTCGTGCGGCGGTCGCGGTAAGCGTACAGCAGGGATTTCATCACTTGCTGCTTAGCGGTTCTAAACAGTCTGTGCTTCGATCCGAAATATCCTCTTGCCAGTTTCAATACTTTTTTATGACGACGACGAGTGACGAACCCGCCCTTAACTCTTGCCATAGTGTTCTACCTCCTAGATTTGTTCAAAGATGGAAAGCTTGAATTACTTCATGTAAACGAGCAGTTGGCTTACGCGCTTAACGTCTCCGGAGGCCATGAGAACGCCTCTGCGCTTGCTGCGTTTGCTTCCCGGGGATTTGCTTTCGAGCAGGTGGCGTCTGTTGGCACGGTTGATTTTCAGTTTACCGGTACCCGTCTTGCTGAAGCGCTTAGCGGCGCCACGGTGAGTTTTCATTTTAGGCATCGTATTTATCCTCCTTGATTTCTACCTGATGGTATTCGGTGTTACGCCTTTGGAGAAAGGATCATGATCATGCTGCGCCCTTCGAGCTTAGGCCGGCGCTCCACGTTGCAGATGGACTCCGCTTCCGCCGCTACACGTTCCAGAACCTTCTGCCCGATGGAGGCATGGGTGATCTCCCGTCCGCGGAAACGCACGGAGCATTTCACCTTGTCGCCTTCGTTCAGAAACTTGAGCACGTTACGCAGCTTCGTCTGAAAATCGTGTTCGTCAATCGTCGCGCTGAAGCGGACTTCCTTGATCTCCACGATCTTCTGATTCTTGCGGGCTTCCTTCTCTTTCTTCTGCATCTCGTAACGGTACTTTCCGTAATCCATAATCCGGCATACAGGCGGTTTGGCCGTCGGAGCTACATTCACCAAGTCGAGATTGGCATCGGCCGCCATCTGAAGCGCTTCGCGAATCGGTACGATTCCATGCTGTTCACTGTCAGCCCCAATAAGCCTAACTTCCTTAGCGCGAATCTCGTCGTTGATCATATGATCTTTACTGATAATCCTCCACCTCCAAAATAAGTTAAAGCCGCCCTACAAAATAAAAAAGATGCGGGCAAACGAATGCCCACATCTTCAATCTCAATCACAGGGTTAGTAGTATAACCGATGATCTGATAACCAGCCAACAAGGGTGTCGGTCAGGTGAGAAGCGGGCGCTTCTTCTTTGCAGATAAAACATACTGGTTTACTATACCACGCGGGATGTAACGTGTCAACTCCTGATTAACTGGCTTGTTTGCTCTGTACCTCTTCGAGGCGAATGACACGCGTATGCTCGGTGTGGCTCCATTGCTTGTTGTTCTGGGTAAAGAAAGCGTAAAGGGTAACCGGCCACCACGAAAGCATGAACACCGGGAAGGTAATAAGCGACTTCCAGACCCGGGCCGGTGCTTTCTCGATGATAAGCGCAATCGGGAACTGGACCACACTCGCAATGGTCACGAAAATGAAAACCAGCGGCGCCATTTCGAACAGGGACTTGAACGGGGTAATCCCCGGAATCGATTTGTTGATCCACAGCACAATGCTGCACAGGGAGCCGAGAAGGACGTTGTATACGTTCAAGGCATACACGGCCGTATCGATCTTGGACCAGTTGCGTTCTTTCAGGCCCTGCCAGAACAGCGGGAAGAAGTAGCGGCGTGCCACATCGAAGTGCCCCTGCATCCAGCGCAGACGCTGCTTGGCGGATGCCTTGAAGGACAGCGGCTTCTCGTCGTACACTTTGGCCTCGTAGTTGAAGGTCGGCTTCACGCCTCTCATAACACAGCGCATGGTGAACTCCAAGTCCTCGACGAGGCTTGTCGCCCCCAGCCCATTTCCTTCAGGAGCTGCGTATCGAAGCACATGCCGGTTCCGCCCAGGTAGTTGGCCAGCCCGAGATTGGTGCGGGGCAGCTGCCAAAGACGGTTGCAGTACCAGTAAGTAATCGCGTAAGCGGAAGTGATCCAGGAATCATGCGGGTTCTTGGTATCGAGGTAAGCCTGGATAACCTTGGAGCCCGAACAGAGATCATTGTTCATGTGGCGGAGATAATCGACGTCCACCAGGTTGTCGGCATCGAACATCACGACGGCGTCATAGGATTTCGGAAGCTTCCAGAGCTCCTTCAGCATCCATTCGATGGCGTAGCCCTTCCCGCGAAGGCTCGCGTTATGACGTTCAAAGGCATACACCCCGTGCTGCCTTACAATATCGGCGGTGTTGTCGGTGCAGTTATCGCAAATCACGAATACATCGTAAAGTTCTTTCGGATAATCCAGGTTTTTGAGGTTCTCAATCAGCGCCCCTACGACCTGTTCCTCGTTATGCGCGGCTACCAGGACGGCAAAAGTCTTTTGCGGAGCGTGCTGTACATTCGTTTTGCGTCGGTACCAGCCGAAAAAGCTGAGAAGAAGCTGGTAGCCTCCGATCAACGCCAGTACAACCTGCAAAACCAGTAAAAAATTGTCCAGCATCAATTAACCCCCTTTTTTTAGTTGTCGCCTTTTTTAATATTTTTCTCTCTGTGTGTATGTGCTTGGCGTAAACCCTTTAAGCAAAGCATCGATTCTGATTTTCTCCCGCCGAGGGGGATTTGTCAAAAGCTCCTAATCTCCCGCTCGCGTTCAATTCCAGAATATAAAGGGAATTCGCCGGTAAATCCAATCCGCCTCTTCGCCGCAGCTGCGATTTTCACCGTTTTGCACCCGATTTGCGCCGCATTCCAGCACTGGAGCCGGTAGAATCCGGGTCAAAAAGGCTTGTTCCCTTTTCTGACCGTTCCATTATAAGCGACCCCATCGGGCAAAAACAACTTAAGAAAATCTGAACGGCGTTTTGTGATGCATCCCTAAAGGAATGCAGACTTCTAAAACTATCTAACCCTTTCCGACGGTCTTGAAACAGGAAATAATTGGTTAGCCTTCGAACAGCTGGGTCAGGGCCGCCTTCGCCGGGTAATAATTGTTCAACGTTTAACACCGCCTTGACACGGCCTTAACACCCAACCCTTACCCTGTTTTTATTCCGACATTCGGCAAGGAGGTACAGACGCCATGGGTCGTATGCTGCAATGGCTTCTAGGACAGGAACAGGCCGTCTTCCGCTGGGTCAACCGGCGCCGGCAGGTCCCGTTCATCGACATCTTTTTTAGTAAGATCACCCACTTGGGCGGGGCGACCGCCACGATATTGGTTACGCTGGCTCTCGTCCTTTTCGCGGAGCAGCCTTGGCGCAAGGCCGGTCTGATCAGCTTGATCGCGCTAGCCGTCAGCCATCTGCCCGTCGCCGCCATTAAGAAGAAATACCCGCGTCTCCGGCCCTATCTGGTCCTGCCGGGGACGGCCACCGGAGAGAACCCGCTGACCGACCATTCCTTCCCCTCCGGGCATTCCACCGCCATTTTCGCGGCCGTCATCCCTTTCGTGCTGGTCAGCCCGGCGCTCGGCTTTCTGCTGATCCCGCTCGCCCTTCTTGTCGCCTATTCCCGCATGTACCTGGGCCTTCATTACCCGTCGGACTGCCTCGCGGGGGCGCTGCTCGGCACCATGACTGCCGTCATCGTTTATATTTTGTCATAGTAGACCCGGTTTCAAACGGTAATTCTTCCATGGAATGATAAGAAGCCAGAAGGCCGGATCCGACATGCGGCTTGCGGCCGGCCGGCTTATCCAAAAGCCCGGCAAAAAAAAAAAAAAACAGCCCGTTCTAGACGGACTGTTCCTGCAGGCTGCGGCGGTGTTCCTCCAAGGCACGGTCTCCTATCAGCACTTCGCACCGGTGAATGTTGATGCCCTGCTCGACAAATTTAGATTCGTATTCCGTAAGCACCAGATCCTCCCTAAGACCCTCCCCGTGCAGATCGAGCGAAATATTCCGCATCCAAAGACCCATATCCGCAAAAGAGTTCAAGGAAAACTCAAAAAGCGACCGGGAATCGGTTTTGAGGTGAATCTGCCCCCACTCGTTCAAAAAGCCCTTGTATTTCAACAGAAAGCCTCTGTGGGTCAGCCGGCGGCGGGCATGCTTCTTCTTCGGCCATGGGTCGCTGAAGTTCAAATAGATGCGCTCCACTTCCCCTTCGGCGAATACCTCGCTGATGTGCTCTATATTAAGTAGAGCCAAAGCCAGGTTCTCCGGCTCCTCCGGCTGCCCGTTCTCCACGCGGAATTTGCGTGCTTTCTCGGCTCCCCGGCGGATAAGCTCATCATACATGTCCACTCCGATATAATTCACTTCCGGGTTGCGGAAGCTAAGCTCGCTGATGAATTTGCCCTTCCCCATCCCAAGCTCCACATGAATCGGATGGTCGTTGCCGAAGAATTCGCTCCAGCGTCCTTTGTACTGCTTCGGATCCAGGATCACCAGATCGCTCTGCCGTTCCAGTTCCTCCCGGATCCCCTTCCTGCCTCTTAAACGCATTTCCGTTCCTCCATACACCATGATTGTCATATAAAGAATAGACGATCCCCCGCCAAAAATCAAAGGCGAACGCCATTAAAAAAGAGGCCTCCCCGCCCCAGCGGAATCAGCCTCCGTACCTATTGGACTATCTTACAAATTCAGCTCGTGATAATGAACCTTGTTGTTGTCGGAGTGGAGAAGCGTGCGTTCGAGTGACTTCTTCAGCTGCCTGCGGGCATCTGCCGCAAGATCCGGGTTCTGGTTGAACCTTAGCCCTGTTAAAGCCATCGCCTGTTTAACCGTCAGTTCTACCGTGACCTTCTGCTCGCCTTGAGGGATGGTAACTTGAGAATTCATGTGGGCTCACTCCTTAGACTAATAATATCGTTTCCTGAACGGCCTGCGTCTATGCGGTGGAAGCAGAAAAAGCATTGATTTTGCTTGCTTTTAATATAACACATGGTGTAAGGTTTTGCAATGGGAACGCTTAAGTTTTTGTCCGTTTTGTGAATATTTCCGCTCCCGTCCGGAAAGGAAGAGCAGACGGAAGCTCTGTTCCGCTCTTCCCGTGCGCACCGAATCTTCCCGGCGGCAGAAAAAAGCCCTCCAATTAAGAAGGGCTTTCCTAGAGTTCTGCTTAGAATTTGTCTCTCGTCTCGGTACGGTTCTGATTTCTCAGACCCGCCAGACCTAGAAGGCCGAGAAGACCGAGCCATCCCCAGTTGCTGCCGCGGTTCGTATCAACGGCGCGTGTCCGGTACGTGTTCATGTTGTAGTTCCCGGTCGTCCCGTTTCCATACGTTCCGTAGTTGCCGCGGGCTCCATAGGTGCCGGTTCCCGTCGTGCCCATACCGGTCGTTCCGTAGTTGCCATAAGTTCCCGTGTTGCCGATGGCGCTTGGGCTTGGCGAATTGGCCAGCGTCCCGAGGCCCGTCGTATTCCCCGTCGTGGTGCCGGTACCGGTCATGGTGCCCGTCGTAATGCCCGTAGAGGCCGCACCGCCCGTACCCGCATTGTTCGTGCTCATTACGCCTGCGGCGGAAGCTCCGCTTGCGCCAAAAACGATAGCCGTCGTCATAACCATGGAGATAATACCGCTCTTTTTCAAGATGATGCCCCTTTCTTGGTGTAGGATGGGATGATGGGTGACTTCGTTAGTTTGGTCCTGAGGGCCGCTGATTATGCTCCTTCCTCCAATCCCCTTTCCGGGTCGCTTTTCCGCGTTTTTTGGGCTAAAATAAGGACTAATGCCTTCAACAAAAGGAGTATTCGCGATGAATCAGCTTTCTATAGATAAGCCCCTTCACTGGGGCGACAAACGGTTTCATACCTGGAATCACGAAATGCGCGGTCAGTTCGGCACCAAGGTCTTCAAGGTCATGCTTGACGCCGGCTTTACGTGCCCGAACCGGGACGGGAAGATCGCCACGGGCGGATGCACGTTCTGCAGTGCAAGGGGCTCGGGCGACTTCGCCGGAAGCCGCCGGGACGATCTCGTCACACAGTTCAATAAAGTCCGGGACCGGCAGCACCTCAAATGGCCCGAAGCCAAGTACATCGGATATTTTCAGGCGTACACCAATACGTATGCTCCCGTCGAGGAGCTCCGGGAATATTTCGAGGTGATCCTGCAGCAGCCCGGAGTCGTCGGCCTCTCGATTGCCACAAGACCCGACTGCCTGCCCGACGATGTCGTCGAGTATCTCGCCGAATTGAACCAAAGGACCTACCTGTGGGTGGAAATGGGCCTTCAGACCGTCCACGAGTCGACCTCCACGCTCATCAACCGGGCTCATGATACCCAGTGTTACCTCGACGCCGTAGCGAAGCTGCGCAGGCACAACATCCGGACCTGCGCCCACATCATCTACGGCCTTCCCGGGGAGACGCACGACATGATGCTCGAAACCGGGCGGGCCGTCTCCAAGATGGACGTCCAGGGCATCAAAATTCACCTTCTCCATCTCATGCGCAAGACCCCGATGGTAAAGCAGTATGAGGCGGGGCTCCTCCGCTTCCTGGAGAAGGACGAGTACGTGAACCTGGTGGTCGATACGCTGGAGCTTCTGCCGCCGGAGATGATCGTTCACCGTCTGACGGGGGACGCGCCGCGCGATCTTCTGATCGGCCCCATGTGGAGCCTGAAGAAATGGGAAGTGCTGAATGCCTTCGATGCCGAGCTCACCAGACGGAACACCTGGCAGGGCAAAAAATGGCGGGAGGATGCCTGACGATGGGATTCTTGTCCGTGCTGAGCTTCGCCCACAAGCTCGTCTCCGAACGGATGCGTCCGGGTGAACCGGCCGTCGATGCCACGACGGGCAATGGGGTGGATACTCTCTTCCTCGCCCGCCTGAGCGGGCCTAAGGGCTGCATATACGGCTTTGATGTGCAGGAGCAGGCGCTCGCCAACACGCGGCAGAGGCTCGCCGCCGAGCCGGAAGGACAGGCTCCGGTGCACCTGTTCAAGCTGTCCCATGCCCGTCTGGCGGAGGTCATCCCCGACGAGCATGCCGGATGTCTCGCCGCCGTCATGTTCAACCTGGGCTACCTTCCCGGATCGGGAGACGAACGCATCATCACCCGCCCGGATTCGACCCTGCCCGCCCTGAACGGAGCTCTCTCCCTTCTGCGCCCCGGCGGGATCGTGACGGTGCTCCTGTACCCCGGACATGAAGGTGGAGCGGAGGAGTGCCGGGAGGTGGAACGGTGGGCCGCCGCGCTGCCCCAGGAAGAATGGCAGGCCGTCAGCTATCGCTTCCTCAATCGGGCGGAGACGTCCCCGTACGCCATGGCCGTCGTTCGAAAATGATTCTTTCCGCCCTTGGCATTTGCTATAATCTTATAGATAATAGTGCCCGGCACTAGGGAACCCTATATTATATAGAAGGAAGTGGAGAATTCCTTGAATCTGTATCCTCTGCAATTCAAACCGGAAATGAAGGAACGCGTCTGGGGAGGACGGGCGCTGGAGCGCTTCGGCCTGGAGCTGCCGGACGGCCACATCGGGGAAGGCTGGATGATCGGCGACCACCCGAACGGAACGACCAAAGCGATGAACGGGGAGCTGGCCGGCCTCGGCCTGGACGAAATCCGTGAGAAATACGGCCAGGAGCTGTTCGGAACGAAGGGGCATACGAACGGGGGACGCTTCCCGCTCCTTATCAAGCTGTTGGACTGCCAGGACGACCTGTCCGTCCAGGTTCATCCCAATGACTCCTATGAGAAACTGCCGGCCGGAGAGCTTGGCAAGACGGAGATGTGGTACATTCTCGACGCCAAGCCGGGAGCCCGAATCCTGTACGGCTTGAAACCAGGAGTAACACGGGAAAGCCTTGAGGAGGCGATCCAAGGCGGCCGGATTATGGACAGCCTCCAGGAGGTGCCGGTGAAGGCAGGGGATTCCTTTTACATCCCCGCCGGAACGGTCCACGCTCTATGCGCGGGCGTCCTTGCCGCCGAGATTCAGCAGAACTCGGATACCACCTACCGGCTGTACGATTACGACCGTCCGGGTTTGGACGGGAAGCCGCGTGAGCTGCATATCGAGGACTCGCTGAATGTCATCGCCTACGAAGGCGCCGGGGCCACCCGGATGACAACGGAGCTCGAAGCGCCTAACCGCTGGCTTACGCTGGCCCGATCGCCTTATTTTGTCGTGGAGAAGGGCCGGGTGGAGCAAAGCTGGACGCTCCAGACTTCCCCGGAGAGCTTCGTCATTCACATCGTCTGCGAAGGCGCCGGGCAGCTCGTCTGGGCGGACGGCGCGCTCGATCTCAAGCCGGGCGATGCCTTCCTGCTTCCCGCCGGCCTCGGGTCCTATTCCCTCGAGGGCGAGGTAACCGTTCTTCGCAGCTACCTGCCGTAAGGCGGGCGGTCGCGGGAACCTAACCCTTAACGCTTCGCCTCCTCACCCAAGAGAATCCCAAAAAGCCTCAGCCGCTTTCTTGCCGGCTGAGGCTTTGTTTTGCTTTTGTTCCAAGAAGGCATCCCGAGATGAAGCCCCCGTCAACCGGCCTTCCGGCCGGAAATCACCGGTCCGGTTCGTCCGGGGAATCGGGCTGACCGCGGGTGACCGAGCGGGCCCGGGCGGCTCCGGTGATGATACCCACGACCACGCCGAGCGTAACGCCGATGATGATGCCGATCGAGGCCTGTCCGGCGATGTAGCCGATCACCGATCCGAGAACGATGCCGGCCACCAGGCTAAGCCCCAAATATTTATTACGGATCCTTACATCCAAAGGGATATCCGAATCTCTGCGCATGACAACCTCCAACCTCCTGTTATGGGGTAACGCGTGGTATGGCGAGCCGGTCGGCACCGGCGGTATAAACGTCCGGCCGCCCTTCGCCGTCCGGCGGGTAATAAACCAGTAGAAGCGTATCGGCGGCTTCCACCCTTCCGTCCTGCAGATAAGCCTGCAGGTCATAAGGAAGCAGCTCGACCACCGCATGCTTGTGGAGCTCCTTCTCGCTCAGGCCGCGGGAAGCAAGCCCGGCTGAGAAGACCTCCGGCTGGTCGGCGGCCAGTCGCAGGATGGAGGCCTGCCGCGTTTTGTCGAGGGTGAAATCCCACCAGATTTTGCGAGGCTTGTACTTATGGTTGAGGAAATAGTCGAGCTTCATCAGCCCTTCCGCCACCTCCATGCGCTCCGTTCCCCTATGCCGGAGAAAGGCGTGCAGGCGGGTAAACAGGTCCTCGAGCTGGTGGCCGATCTTCTGCCAGCCCCGTTCCTCCCAGTAATCCCCAAACTCCTGAAAGAAATCGAACGCCGAAGCAAATTCCTCCCGGATGAGGTAGGAGACGGTGTGGTCCATCCGGTGGGCATTCCAGTATTTCTCTAGGACGTCCTCCACCCGTTTGATGCGGATCAGGTCGGAGAACGGCAGGATGTCGTTGCCCAGGATTTCGTAAGGGGCGTTATCCATATACACATACCCGTATTGGCCGGCATCCTGCCTCATGCCCGTCCCTCTAAGCATCTTGAGAAACCCGAGCTGAAGCTCTTCCGGGCCGAGGGCGAAGACATCGTTGAACGTCTTGCGGAAGGACGAGTAGTCCTCCTGCGGAAGGCCCGCAATGAGATCGAGATGCTGATCGATCTTCCCGCTGTTCTTGACCGTCGTCACCGTCCGGGACAGCTTCGCAAAGTTCTGACGGCGCTTGACCAGGTCGTTCGTCAGATCATTGGTGGACTGCACGCCGATCTCGAAGCGGAAGATGCCGGGAGGGGCATTCTCGGAGAGATACTGCAGCACTTCGGGACGCATGATGTCCGCCGTAATCTCGAACTGAAAGACGCAGCCCCCGTGATTCTTGATGAGAAACTCGAAGATCTCGAGGGCATAGTCCCTCTTGATATTGAACGTGCGGTCCACGAACTTGATCAGCTTCGCCCCCGCCCCGATCAGATAGAGAAGATCGGACTTCGTCCGTTCCATGTCGAAATAACGTACGCCTACTTCTATACTGGACAGGCAAAATTGGCAGGAGAACGGGCAGCCGCGGCTCGTTTCGAAATAGACGACCCGGTTCGCAAGCGCCGCCTCATCCTCCGGAAACCGGTAAGGCGTCGGGAGCTCGTTCAGATCGAGCTTGGGGCGTCCCGGATTTAGCACCGCCTCGCCGTTCTTGCGGTAAGCCAGCCCGTAAACGAAATGATATTTCCGGTCCCCGGTGATGGTTCGCAGAAGATGAAGGAATGTCTCCTCCCCTTCCCCCATGACGATGAAATCGACCTCCGGCAGGCGGTTCATCCAATAATCGGTATCGTAGGAAACCTCCGGTCCTCCGAGGACGATGACCGTTTCGGGCATGATTTTCTTAACCATCCGGATGATCGTGATCGTCTCTTCGATATTCCAGATGTAGCAGGAGAACCCCAGGACGGAAGGCTTCCTCTGAAAGAGATCGGCCACTACGTTCATGACCGGATCCTTGATGGTATATTCCGCCATCTCCACCTCGTACTCGTCCCGGCAGAAGGCCTTCAGGCATCGGAGCGCGAGAGAAGTATGGATGTATTTGGCGTTAAGCGTCGACAGGACGACTTTCATATCATAACCTCTTTTGCATGTTTAGTTCGGGCCTGTCTATATTCTACAGAGGCCCCGCGGAAATATCAAAAAAACAAGCAGGAAAGGCTTACCGCCTGGATCAAATCCGCTTCATCAAGAAAACGCTCCTGCTGCCCCCGGCTTCAGGAATCCATCTTTTCTCCCGCATAGGCAAAAACCCCGAGGGCCTTCTCAAGGCCTCGGGGTTTTTGGAGTTGGGCATTGGTTAGACCAGGGGCGGGGACATCTGCTCTTCGTAACGCTCGGCGGCCTCGCCCTCCCATTCCGGAAGGGAAACCGGTTCCAGGCTGCCTTCGAGCCACCGGTTCGCCTGCCGCATCATCGTTTCTTCCACCTGTTCTTTTCTATGTAACAAATCGCTTGCATCTCCTGATGTCTCCAGAATGCGCTTCCTAAGCCGCGTCCGCTCTTCCATCCATTTCGACAATTGATACAGGATCACCGATTTGTCCTCCTTATGTGATTTCCTTACCAGCATAACGGGTTTGCATTAAACCGGGATTAGGAAAAGATTAACCGAAGATGAAAATTTCGTTACGGTTCTGTGACGCACCCGCATAGCCCCGGTTACCATCAGCATGATCGTTTGGGCTCTTATTCATACCTGCCGGGAGGAATCCGATGGGGCTCCTGTGGTATAGTATAGAGACCATTCTCACTCAGGAGTGAACCTATTGAAACGCGACCCCAGACCCAAAAACCAGACAACGGGCCATTCCCGTAATAAACCCGCCGCCAAAACCGGACAGGCCGGCAAGACCGCACCGAAAGCCAGAACCTATCCGGTGGCTCAGGAAGGCGAGCTTCTGGCGTTCCTGCTCGAGCACGTAACCGGTTCCGGCCGCAACGCCATCAAGGCGATGCTCGCCCGGGGGCAGATTTCCGTCGACGGCCGGGCCCAAACCGCCTACAACCATCCGCTGACCCCCGGTCAAACGGTAACGGTCAGCAAGGAGAGAATCGATGACGCTCCGCCGTTCGTGGGCCTTGCCATCCTCCATGAGGACGAGCATTTGATCGTCATCCGGAAGGAAGCCGGCCTGCTCTCGATCGCCGCCCGCCATGAAGAGAACGAGATCACGGCGTACAACCAGCTCATGGAGCACGTGAAGCGCGCGCACCCGAAGAACCGTATCTTCGTCGTCCACCGGCTGGACCGGGACACATCCGGGGTGATGATGTTCGCCAAAAGCGAGGAGGTTCAACAGGCGCTGCAGACGGCGTGGAGGGAATCCGTGGAGGAGCGGGTGTACACGGCCCTTGTGGAAGGAATCGTCCGGAAGCCGGAAGGAACGGTCTCTTCGTGGCTCAAGGAGAGCAAGACGCTCCGCATGTACTCCAGTCCTTACGCCGGAGACGGCCAGCATGCCGTCACCCATTACAAGGTGCTTCAATCGGGAAACGGCTTCTCCCTGCTCGAGGTCCGGCTCGAGACCGGCCGCAAGAACCAGATCCGCGTTCATATGCAGGATATCGGGCATCCCATTGTTGGAGATAAGAAGTACGGAGCCCGTTCGTCGGCCATCGGCCGGCTAGGGCTGCACGCACGCGTCCTTGCTTTCCTGCATCCGGTTACCGGGGAAAGGCTCCGTTTCCGTACGGACATCCCCAAGCCTTTTCTGAAGGTCTTCCAGGAAGGAAAGGGCTGAGCCAAGCCTTTGAAATATTTGCGCAGTCCGGGCCGCCGCCCATCCTTTCTGGACTCCCGCCTCATATACTGTGGGCAGTCGGGATAAGAAGGAAAGGATGATGAGCGTGTACAGACAGCTGCCATACCAGCCGGGCGCCTACGGGCCCGGCATGTTCCCCGGCGGGGGCTTTGGACCGGGAGGAGGGTTCGGACCCGGAGGAGGCTTTGGGCCGGGAGGGGTTCCCGGGCAGCCTTTCCCGGGAGGACCGCAGGCGGGAGGGCCTCCCGCGGCTCCGCCTCCGGCTTTCATTCCGCCCAAGCCGATCGGCGGTCCCTCGGCACTCGCGGTAGACCCGGGAGCCATCTCACGCTGCCTTTTCCGTTACACCTACATTTGGCAGCGCAACGGCTTCTCGTACTGGGCCTACCTTACGTTCGTCGGGAGGAGATCCGTGGCCGGCTTCCGCTGGGTCGGATTCTGGCAGTATTTCGGCATCGATACCCGGCAGATCGAGCAGTTTACCTGCTTCTGACAAACGGGGAAGGCAGGCGGGGCTCCCCTGCCCGGGTTCCCCCGGCGGAACAGGAATCCGTTCGGCCACGGCCGCAAGGAGAAGAACCCGGACCGAGTAAGGTCCGGGTTCTTCTCTGTTGTCGTGAGGTGCCCTAGGCAGGATGCGCTTCTATAGGCTTTAGCGGCTGCTCAGTTCGATCCAGGCTCCTTGCCGGTCTGCCGATGCGATCTCCGCCTCGGCGATCTCAATGCTGCCTTTGGTGCTGAGAGGAGGTGCCTTATCGACCGGCGTTCCATTAGTGATGGCCTCCAGGAAGTACTTCATCTCATAATAGTAGCCGAAATTCTCGGACAGCTCCGCCTCGAAGCCGGGGCCATCGGAAGGGTTGACCTTCACCGTCCCGTTCTGGAAGACAATGTTTCCTTTTTCAAAGTTGACCCGGTAGGTCATGTCGAAGCCAAAATCCCCTTGAAGGGTCCAGTCCACTTGGGCGTTGATTACCTTGCCGTCCTCGTAGGCATAGTGAGTGGAGACGATGTCATACCCGCTTCCCTCCACTGCGTTAAGGGCAAGGCAGGAGACGGCCTTCGGCATGCCGAACAGCCAGTTCACCGTGTCGATGTCGTGAACGTGCATGTCGAGCAGAGCGCCCCCGCTCTTGTCCTTCTGTGTCAGCCATTCGGCCCAGTCGGGAGTACCGCCCCCGCGGAAGAAGTAGGCTCCCCGCACCTTGCCCAGCTTGCCGCTGTCCACCTGCTCCTTCAGGTATACATAAGCGGGCCAGAAGCGGAGGCATTGGCCGATCATAAGCAGCTTGCCGTTCTGGTCCGCCGCCTCCACCATTTCGGAGCATTCCGCCGCATTCATCGCCATCGGCTTCTCGCACATAACATGCTTGCCGCGGTTCAGGGCGAGAACGGACATGTCCTTGTGAAGGTAAGTGGGGAGACAGAGGTCAACCGCATCCAGCTCTTCCTTCTCCAGCATTTCCGCCATGTCCGTATACTTGGCAAACCGGCTGAAGTCGATACTCTCGCTCTTCGTATCGAAGTTGCCTGCGGTGGCCTGTCCTTCCCATTTGGCAGGGTTAATATCACAAATGGCCACAACCTGGATGGGCTGCCCTTCCTTCTCGAGGCGTAGATACGTCTCCAGGTGCGTCCTTCCCATAAAACCTAATCCGACCAATCCTATTCTGATCATTAGCGGATCTCCTTTCGGCCCAGAATGGCATCCATAGAGGCGGAAGTGTTGAAGACGATTTGGGTCGTGTGGTGAGTGTAAGGCGGGATCATCTCAGCCGTCACATAATCCGAGTATCCGGCCGCTTCGAGTGCCTTCATCACAGCCGGGTAATCCACGTCGCCTGCGAGCAGGTCCACGAACCCGTTAATCCCGCCGGGCTGCCGCCGGTAATCCTTGAAATGCACCTTCTTGATCCGGCTGCCGAGAATCGAAATCCAGTGCTCGGGGTAGCCGGAATACAAGACGTTGCCCACATCAAAGTAAGATCCGACATAATCCGAGCCGACGGCATCGATGAAGCCTTTCATCTCGAGCGGGGACAACAGGAACTTGTTCCAAACGTTCTCGATCCCGATGTTCACCTGCCGGGCCTCGGCGTCAGCCGCGAGCTCTTTAAACGCTTCCAACGAATAATCGTAAGCCTGGTCATAGGGAACCACTTCGGCATCCGGAATGAAATCCACGCCTACCGCACCCGGGACGACGAGAATCGTATCCACTCCGAGAATCGAGGCAACTTCGAGCTGCTTGCGCACGATGCCCTTTGCCTTCTCCCGCGTCTCGGCATTCGAGCTCGTCAGTGAGTAAGACCAGAACAAGCCTGTAGCGAAGCTGGAGAGCTCGATGCCGATGTCATCGGCTGTTTGCCTGATTTGGCGGATGTCCGCCTCCGTGCTTTCGAGGCTGAGCTCTCCTGTTTCGTTCAGCGCCAGCTCGATTCCGTCGAAGCCGGCCTCCTTGGCCAAAGCCATGCAGTCGGCCGCCTTCATCCCGGCCGGAAAGGACCAGACGTTAATCCCTTTCTTCATGGAAGCACCCTCTTTCTTCATTTGAGTCCATTATAGCTCCCTCCGGAAGAAGCGAATTTATCCAAAAAGCCGTTTTTTTTGCACGGGAGACAAGCCCTGTACCGGTTTCGCCAAAAGCTTATGCTTCCCGGCGGGTCGGGAGAGCCGCGTAACGTGTCCCTGCCGCCGAGGTTAACGGAAGGACCTCCCTTGTGGTAAAATAAAGGTTCGAAACGGGTTCAAAGGATGGCGGGTCAATGAATTTCTCAAGATACTCCCTGCAGGAAACCATCACCGTCAAGCACTTGATTTCCTTCCATTATTTTGAATATGCCAAAGGCTTTGTCTTTGAAGGGGAGCAGCATGACTTCTGGGAATTTCTCTATGTAGACAAAGGAGAAGTCGAGGTCCGGGCGGACGAACGGACGCTGGAGCTCAAGCAGGGAAGTCTCATCGTGCACAAGCCGAACGAGTTCCACACCGTCCGTGTCCGCCAGGAGCACAAGCCACCCAACCTGATCGTCATTTCCTTCGAATGCTCCTCCCCCGCCCTAAAGGCGTTGGGCGGGCGCGTAATGAACGTCGGGGACCGGGAGAGGAATTGGCTTTCCCTGCTGCTCCAGGAAGGCTTCCAGGCGTTCAAGGCCCCGTTCGACAAGCCCAATGACCATACCCTGGTGCGGCGGAAGGAAGCGGCGTTCGGGAGCGAGCATCTGATCAAGCTGTACCTGGAAGCGCTGCTCATTCACCTGTGCCGCAGCGAAGCATCCGCCGACAGCCGGGAACCGAAGCTGAGTCTCCTTCCGAAGGAACGGAGCGAGGAACAGCTCGTCCAGCAGATCACGGACTTTATGCGGCGTGATTTGTCCCGCCCCTTTCGCTAGAGCAGCTCGCCAAAGAATTTCATCTCGGCAAAACGCGGCTCAAGGAGCTCTTCCAGTCGCAGACGGGCACCGGCGTCCTTGAATACTACCGGGGGCTGCGGATCGAGCAGGCCAAGCTACTTATCCGGGAGAGGCAGTCCAATTTCACGGAAATCGCCCAGGAGCTGGGCTACGGCAGCATCCACTACTTCTCGCGGGATTTCCGCAAGCTGACCGGCATGTCTCCATCGGAATATGCCAAATCCGTTATGGCCCGCATATGATCGAAAGCCGTCCTCCGCCCGCTGGCAGAAGACGGCTTTATTGTTGGGTAAGGCGCTTTCGGTCGAGCTTTCCGAGCGGGGTGTAAGGCAGCCGCCGGACGAAGACGATTTCTTTCGGCTGCTGGTAGCGGGCCAGCCGGGAACGCAGCCATTCCTTCAGCTCCTCGGCGGACAGCCGCCCGCCGGGGACAAGCTGGACATACGCCTTCAGCCGCTGGCCGTACAGCTCATCCGCTATGCCGGCGACGGCCGCATCCTCAACCTGGGGATGGGCCAGAAGCACCTGCTCCACCTCGAACGGATAAACATTCTCTCCCCGGAGACGATCATGCTGTCTGTCCGGCCAGACAGAAAATAACGGCCCTCCTCATCCCGCCAGCCCCAATCGCCGGTTTCGATCCACCGAGGCCCCCTCCTCTTCCGGACCTCGGGCTGCGGACGCACAGCCGGCCCGCCGCGCCTGGAGCCGCCTCGGTCGAGGCATCTGTAAGCACCGTCAAGCCGACCCCTTCCATGGCTCTTCCTATGGTACCGGGAGAGCACTCCAAATCCTGCGGCGTAGCGATCACAGCCAGCCCGGCCTCGGACGTGCCGTAAAGATTGTAGAGCACGTTCCCGAGCCTTCTTCGGGTCTCCTCCGCCAGCTTGGGGCTGAGCTCGGCCCCGCCCGAGGCCACACAGCGCAGAGACTTCAACGCCCCGGGATCGGCCTGCAGCATCCGCCGCAGCATCAAGGGGACCACCGACACGGCATCCGCCTGGTGATCACGGATGAGCCGGCAGGCCGCCTCCGCCTCGAACCCGCGGTGCAGGAGCACCTTTTTGCCCAAGGCGCAGAAGAGCAGCAGCACGGCGACCCCATACCCATGATACATCGGTGTCGCAACATAGACCGTGTGCCGGTCGGCCAGCTTTAGCCGGGACAGCAGGGCTTCGAAGGGAGCGAGATAAGCAAACAAAGAAGGCCGATGCGGCGCCTCCTTCGCTTTTCCGGTCGTTCCGCCGGTCAGGAGAATTAGCTTGCCGGTGGAAGACTTGAAGTGTTTCGTTCTCTTAGGAGAAGAGGCCGCCAGCCGGTTGACCGCCGGTAAGGTTTCGTGATAGCTGAGCAGCCGGGATCCCTGGTAAGAGGACAGTCCGATGAGGGCTTCCTGCTCTTCATCATGGATAAGCAGGTCCAGTTCCCGGCTCCCGAGCAGGTCCGCCAGCTGCTTTGGACTCATCTCCGCGTTAAGCAGATAGAGGTCCGCCCCCGTCGAGGAAACGGCAAAAAGGGCCTTTGCCAAGGAAGCGTGATTCTTCCCCATGAGCCCCACTTTGTTGCCGTTTCCCAGTCCATACCTGGCTCTCAGCTCCTGCGACAGCCCCACCGACTGCCGGTACCACTCGTCGTAAGTAAGCGTTTCCCTCTCATCCGTTAAGGCAGTCCTCTCCCCGTAGGTCCGGGCCGAGAAATTCAGCAGCGTCATCAGGTTTGCGCCATGAGTGAGAAGAGCCGCGACCAGCCGGAGCAGGGCCCGCGGAGTAAGCAGGCCGATCGCGGCCATGACCCGAAGCAGCCTAATGGCCTTCATGGCGGCCCCCTTTCCTTCCGCTTGCGGGCGGCGAAGGCTTCCCACGCCCAGCGGAACAGCACGGAGGCCAGCTGTCCCGGAAACAACCACCACGGCTTCCAGACCCGCCTCCGCGTATAAAGACACCGTCCGATGAGCCGGGCCGCCTGCCGGGAAGACATCGCCGGCCATTTCCGATAGGCCTTCGTAGGCAGGATCATCGGCGTCCGCACCAGCGGAAAATAGAGCGAGGTGGCGGCCACTCCCATCCGGGCGAGCTCCGGACCGGCCGACCGCAGCCAAGTGTCAAAGGCCGCCTTCGATGCCTGGTAAGCCGCCCAATGGGGAACGGGAAGCAGCAGGACGTTAACCGTCGAGACGCTGACGACCTGCCCCCTGTTCCTCTCAAGCAGCGGAAGAACCGAGAGCAGGAGCCGGACCGGCGCCAGGTAATGAAGGGCCATCGTGCGGGTGAAATCATGGTAGCGGTCGAGCGACTCCCGGATCGGCCGGCGGATGGAATGACCGGCGTTGCTCACGACGATATCCAGTCCTCCCGGCAGCTCGTGAAGGTAGGCGAGGAGGCCGGCAAGCGCAGCGGGATCCCGGAGATCCGCCGGGTACACGCTTATGGGGGAGGAGTCGGTCCCGAGCTCCTGCTGCAAACCCAGAAGGACACCCTCCCGCCGGGCGACTAGAATCAGATGAGCCCCTCTGCCGGCGAGCAGACGGGTCAGGGCTTCACCGATTCCGGAGCTGGCGCCGGTGATCAGCACCCTTTTGCCATGCAGGGCGCTGGAAAGCCTGTCGCTGTTCAAGGGTGCCGGTGGAAACAAGAGGCGCTCCAACAGCGTTCCCCCCAGGAAGCCGGCCTTCGGCCGGGACGCTTTCCCCTGAAGACCGGTGGTCTTCCTTCCCGGAGGATCCGTTTCGGTCCGTCATCGGAATCCCTTCCCTTCCCGGCATTCGCGGCTACCGATTCCCCTCATTCATCGGGCTCCTCCCACTTTTTGGAATACGCCTTGTTCGTCACCCAGATCGTGATCGCGAGAATAATCCCGGCCAGAAACAATCCCCAGAATAATGCCATACCGGAAGACATGTGCCCACCTCCTCTAAAGTCAATAAGGGAAGCCGAACGCTACCCCTCTCTATGAATAGCTTTTCCGTTTCGGGAGAAGCCGATCAGCCTGTAAACCAAAACGGCTCGTTCCCTTTTATGTTACTATAAAACCCCGCTTCTCTAAAGAAAAAGACAGCCCGCAGGGGACTGTCTTCTTGTCAATTATGGCTAATTTGTGCATAGGAACGGAGCGGTCTTCCAAGCGAGGGTTAGCCGTCCGCACGGCCGGACAACCGGTCCAGCGCAATGGCGGCGAGAGCGGCGGCTCCGACCGGCAGGCATTCCTCGTGCAGCCGGAATTTCGGATGATGCAGGCCGTAGGCTTCCTTCGCGTTCTCCTGCGGGCCGGAGCCGAGCCAGAAGAAGCAGCCGGGCACCTGCTCCAGGAAGAGCGAGAAATCCTCGCCCGCCATGGTCGGGTCGGCTTCCACGCGCCGCTCCGGCCCGAGCAGCCGGTCCAGCGATGCCTCCGCATGCCCGAGGCAGCGGTCGTCGCTCACGAGCACCGGCGTCTGCCGGATATACCGCAGCTCGTCGCGGCACCGGTAAGCCTCCGCCGTGCCGGCCACGAGCCGGCGCAAGCGCTCCTCCATGCCGGCCTGAACGTCCGGCGAGAACGTCCTCACCGTCCCGGTCAGCCGGGCCCGGTGAGGGATGACGTTGTTCGCCTCGCCAGCCTGGAAGCTGCCGATGGTGACGACCGCGGGCGCGAAGGGCGAGATCTCCCGGCTCACCGCCGTCTGGAGGGACATCACGATGGTCGAGGCAGCCACCAGCGGATCAATGCTTTGATCCGGAATGGCGCCGTGGCCCCCGCGTCCCTCCAGCTCGATCTCGAGCCGGTCGACCGAGCCCATGAGCGCCCCGCGGCGGGTCGCCGTCAGGCCGGCCGCCAGCGTCGGCAGGTTGTGCAGGCCGTAGATCTCATCCACGCCGTCCAGGGCGCCGTCGCGGATCATCGCCTTGGCCCCGGCGTTGATTTCCTCCGCCGCCTGGAACAGGAAGCGCACCCGTCCCGCCAGGCGGTCCCGCCGGCTGACGAGCAGGCGGACCGCGCCAAGCAGCATGGACGTGTGAGCGTCATGGCCGCAGGCGTGCATTTTCCCGGCGACACGGGAAGCGAAGGGCAGGTCCGTTTCCTCCTGGATCGGAAGGGCATCCATGTCGGCCCGGAGGGCGACGGTAGGTCCCGGAAGGGACCCTTCCAGATCCGCGATCATCCCGTGCCCGCCGACGCCCGTCCGTACCGTTAACCCTAAGGCGCGCAGACGCTCCGCCACCTTCTCCGCCGTCTCCGACTCCTCCAGACTGAGCTCCGGATTCTCGTGAAGTTCCCGGCGGAAAGCCGTCAGCTCTCCGCTTAGGGCTTCCGCTTCCTCCAGGAGCTCCGCCCGAAGTTTATCCTCCACTGTGTTCATCGTTTGGTTCCTCCCCGGGTTTCTTTGGTTTCCCGTACAGGTCCGACATGATGCGCCGGCCGGTCGGCGTGGCGGCAAGCCCGCCCTTGGCCGTTTCACGGTAGCGCTCCGGCATGTTGGCGCCGACCTCCAGCATCACCCCGATCACCTCGTCGGACGGGATGGCGCTGCGGATGCCGGCTAAAGCCATGTCGGAAGCGGCAAGCGCCGTTACCGAGCCGAAGCCGTTGCGGACGATGCACGGGATCTCGACCAGCCCTCCGACGGGATCGCAGATCAAGCCGAGGGAATTCTTCAGAGCAAGCCCGACGGCGTGCAGGGCCTGCCGGGGCGTGCCTCCGCGCAGCTCGACGAGAGCACCGGCCGCCATGGCGATAGCCGAGCCGATCTCGGCCTGGCAGCCTCCCTCCGCTCCCGAAACGAAGGAGCGGTTGGCGATGACGTAGCCTAAGGCGCCTGCGGTAAACAGCCCTTCCGTCATATGCGTGTCGTCCCAGCCGTACTGCTCCTGCATGCTGACGAACACACCCGGAATCACTCCGCAGGAGCCGGCCGTCGGGGTCGCGACGATTCTCCCCATGCTGGCGTTGACCTCCGAAACGGATAGGGCATACGCCATCGCTTTCCCGGCCGGTCCTCCCAGGGAGGAGGCATCGCCTTCGACCAGGGAACGCACCTTCTTGGCGTCATTGCCCGTCAATCCGCTTCGGGAGGATGTATCCTGCGTCAGCCCCCGGCTTACAGCTTCCTTCATGACGGCATAGTAGCTGGCCATCTTCGCAAACTCTTCGTCTTCCGACCGACCGCTCTCCTTGGCCTGCTCCTCGAGCATGAGGCGGTGAATCGGCTTGCCCTCCTGCTCGCAGAGCCCGATCAGCTCCTCCAGGCTTGTAAACCTCATTCGTCATCCCCCGTTTGTTCTTCCGTCTTACCGCCGTCCGTCCGAGAGGGTCATCCGGTCAGGTCGACGGTTCTTATCGATGTCACGCCCGGCAGAGCCCGCAGGGCTTCCACGAGCTCCTTCTCAAATCGCCCGTCGGCCTCGATCAGCGTCAGCGCCTTGCCGCTCCGGGAGGCGCGGTCCACATCCATGTGCCCGATGTTGAGCGAGCATTGGGAGATCAGCCGGGTGATATCCGCAAGCATCCCGACCCGGTCGTCGTGATAAATGGCAAGCGTGGGATAAGAACAGGAGCAGCGGACATCGAAGCCGTCCACTCCGACGATCTCAATGTTCCCGCCTCCGATCGACGTTCCCGTCACGGTCATCGTCCGGTCCCCCGCCGTCATTTTAAGCCGGGCGGTATTCGGATGAGGAGCCTCGGCGAAGTCGCCGTGGGCAGGGATGAATTCTATGTTCACCCCAAGCCCGGCGGCATGCTGCAGCGCCTCCGGGATCCGTTCGTCCTGCGTATCCCAGTCCAGCAGCCCGGCCGCAAGCGCGACATCGGTTCCGTGTCCCCGGTAGGTCTCGGCAAACGAGCGAAAGAGGGTGATTTCCACCCTCTCCGGCAGCGGCCCGAAAAACTGCCGGGCCGCTCTTCCGATCCGGACGGCGCCGGCCGTATGCGAGCTGGAAGGGCCGACCATATCCGGCCCTATAATCGAGAACACATCTTTAAACCGCATACGAACCACCGGTCTTTCTTATCGAATTAAGCCAGCCACTCGGCCAAGCCCGCTTTCACAAACTCGTCGTCGTTCAAATGAGGATAATCGCGGTACATCCGGTCGATTTCTTCCTTCTGGCCCGGCGACAGCTCCTCATGAGGATTCAGGCACCAGGTTCCCTTCATGAGACCCTGACGGCGCAGCACTTCATGAATGCCCGGGATACAGCCGGCGAAACCGTGGGCCGGATCGAAGAAGGCCGCATTCGTGTCTGTCACTTCCACATTCCGCGTCAGCCATTCGGGATCCAGCTTGCCAGCGCTGCGGGCGGTCTTGATCTCCTCAAGCAGCTCGACCGCTTTACGGGTCCAAACGGCCCAGTGGCCGAGCAGACCGCCGACAATCCGCTTCTCAACCGGCTCCCCGTTTACCTGGAAGCGGTATACGGTCAGCAGATCGTTCACGATGTTATCGTCATTGCCCGTATAGAGGGCGATTTCGTCGCGCCGGTCGGAATAGCAAACGGCACGTACGACATCGATCGTCTGGTACCGGTTGAACGGCGCCATCTTGATCGCCACGATTCCCGGGATATTCGCGAATTCCTTCCAGAAATCGAAGCTGAAAATCTTCCCTCCGACCGACGGCTGCAGGTAGAAGCCGATGACCGGGATCTGTTCGGCGATCCGCGCCGTCCGCTCCAGAATCTGCGCTTCGGTCCAATCGCCGAGGCCGCCCATGCTGAGCAGCCCTGCATCATAGCCAAGGCCACGGGCCGTTTCGGTTTCGGCGAGAGCCTGCTCCGTCGGGCCGCAAATCCCCGCTACTTTAAGGAAAGGGCGGTCGATCTGCGCCTTGTCGACTTCCTCCGCCGCAAGGCGGAGAACTTTCTCGAACAGGTTGATCTTCGGATCGCGGATTTCAAACTGGGTGGAGTGCACGCCGACGGCTACGCCGCCTGCGCCGGAAGCGATATAATAACGGGAAAGGGCGCGCTGGCTCCGTTCATCCAGCGTGCGGTCCTCGTTAAGAGCGAGAGGATGCGCAGGAATCACGACTCCGTCGTGCAGCGCCCGAAGCTGAGCTTCACTAAGGTTGCGTTTGGCTGCCATGATTTAGTATTTCCCCTCTCTTTGCTGGAAATGAGTCGGCTTGTTGATCGTCACGCCTTCATGCTCCACCCATTCCGCCATCCAATCGATCATCTGCAGAAGCGATACCGACGGGTAGCCGAACAGCTGCATGCATTTCGAGGCATTGCTGAGAAGAGCCGTTTCGGCTTCCTGGCCGGTGAACTTCGGCTCGATGCCGAGGCGTTTGCCGAGCTCCGTTGCCGCATAGCGGACCGAGATGGTCTCCGGACCGGTTACGTTCAGCTTGTTCGCCGGGCTCTCGCAGTGAAGCAGGGAACGGATCGCAATCTCGTTGGCGTCGCCCTGCCAGATGCAGTTGAAATGACCCATAGCGAGCTCAATCGGCTTGCCTTCTTTAACGGATTTGGCGAGCTCGAGAAGAACCCCGTAGCGCATGTCGATCGCGTAGTTCAAACGATAGATGAGGACCGGCGTTTCGTAACGGTGGCTGAAGTATTCGAAAACCCGCTCGCGGCCAAGACAGGATTGCCCGTACTCTCCGACAGGGTTCGGGGTAACAGCCTCCGACGTCCCGCCAAGCGCGACCGGGGAATGAGGATAAACATTGCCCGAGGAGAAGACCACGATGCGGGAGTTCTTGAACTTCTCCGCTACCCGGCCGGGAAGATAAGCATTCATCGCCCATGTGAAATATTCGCGTCCGGTCGTTCCGAATTTCGTTCCCGCCATGTAAATGACGTTCTTTACTTCCGGCAGAGCCTGCAGAGAAGCTTCGTCGAGCAGGTCGCAGGCGATCGTCTTCAGCCCGTAGGCTTCCAGCTCGTCCTTCAGTCCCGCTTCGGAGAAACGGGATACCCCGTAGACCGTCTTCTCGACACCGGCTTCCTTAAGCGCGTTCATGATCAGCTTCGCGAGGCTCGGGCCCATTTTGCCGCCGACCCCAAGGAGCATGATATCCCCTTCCAGGTTCTTCATATCTTCGATCAAGCGGGCCGACGGCTTCGCCATGACCTGTTCCAGCTGCTCCAATGTTCTCATTTCGCAAATCCAGCTCCCTTCGGTGGTTACAACGATTACGGCCTGCAGCGGCTTTCCGGTCCCCTTTCGGGCAACGCCGGGATCCTTCATGCGTTTTCGTTCCGGCAGGACCGGGGAACGAATGGCCGTTCTATATCTCCATTCTACTCTGCCCACGTCATTAAAGACAAATCTTTAAATTGTCTTTAAATCGACAATTCACCTCTGTCTTTATATGCTTCCGTTATCCATCCGACCCGTAAAGGAGGTCTTATTTATGAATCGCTCCTCTTCTCCCATTGAACGTATAGCCGAACGGCTGGGCATCCCCGGTCTTCTCGACCGGTTAACCGATTCCCTTTCGCCATCCGATTTTAACACCCTGCTGCTGGAGCTGTTCCGCCGGAAAACCCGCCGCTCCTCACCCGGTGACCTGCTAAAGCGTTACGACGCCAACCGCTTCGTCCAACCGGCCGGCGCCGATCCGATTGCTCTGAGGAGGCTGGAGCTGGACTGCCTGGAGCTTGCCGCCCGACACGACTACCTTCCGGTCGAGCTCTCCCCTGTGACCCCTCTCGGCACCTGCTCCCTTGTAGCGTCGGCCGATCAGAACAAGGTGCTCTCGGCATTAAGGGGAACGGAAGTGGTGGCGGACGCCACCAACACGCTCGCCCTTCACATCAGCAGCCTGCTCAAATCCGGCAGGATCGACAACCGGGAAGCCTTCGTCCGCTTCTCGGCCGTCCACCGGCATGTAAGGACCCAGTTCTGGAATAACGCCGCCGGCATGCTGCCTCACTTCCCGCTTTTTGCCATGGTCACTTCCGGAAAAGACAAAGGCTCCTGCTCCTTCGAAACAGCAGCCTTCCAAGAACATATAGACCTATACCGGGAGCTCTTTCCTGCTTTAGGGGCCGACCATTTCCAAATCGTTCTGATTCCCCGCGGGGGCTATAAGGAATCCGATGGGCTGGTGCCTAAGCTGATCGCCTCGCAGGAGGGCCGACCCTACGACCTATCCGTCCGGGAGGATCCGGAGCCCAACTCCTATTACCGGGGCATCCAGTTTAAAGTGGAGATCCGCCTTCACGGCGAAGTGCTTACGGTCGGAGACGGCGGTCTGGTGGATTGGAGCCAGCAGCTGCTCTCCAACCGCAAGGAACGCATGCTCATCAGCGGAATCGGTTTGGAACCGCTGATCCCGAAGCCTCCGGCCTGAAGCACTGAGCCGGAACGCCTGCTAAGTCCCCCTCGCCGTCAAAACCAAAAGCCCTGCGCCCGGCCGGAATTCCGGCTTGGACGCAGGGCTTTTTCTAAGCGGATCACTTGATAAGGCGGTAACTCGGCAGCACGGCAACCCTATCTAGGGAGTTGTGGACCGGTTTACCGGAAGGATTCCTCCAGCCGGGCCGCCGCATGGTCCTCCAGAAACCGGAGCCGGAACGTCTGCTTGGGACGGCCCTTAGGCACCTTCACATAGCCGGACACCTCCACCAGGCCGTGGTCGATCCACTGCGTGAGCAGGCGGTGGGTGGAACGGACCGTGATGTCGAGCACCGCGGCCAGCTCCTGGACCTCGTACTCCAGCTTGCCGGTGCGGGCTACGCTTGCCATCAGCCGGCTTAAATAAGCCGAGGTCATCCCCGCCTCTTCGGCCGCCTTCAAGAGAGCCCCGTCCGTGACGGACAGGTCATGGTTGAGCGGGTCGGCCATCTCGAGCGGACCGATAAGCGTCCGGTCCTCGCGGACGATGAAGCAGGAGCTGCCTCCCGCTTCCTTCGCCTTGCGGAGGGCGGTTCGGGCATGCGTTCCCGCTTCGTTGGCCGAGCGGCCGAAGCCGATGCCCATGCTGAGCGAGAGGCCCAGCGCTTTGCCGACCTCCCGGGCCAGCGGGATCGTTTTGTAGCCCCCGTTTCCCGCTCGAAGATGCCCCGCGTTGTAAAAAACAGATATTCATCGCCGCCTACGTGGGTCAGGTAGCCTTCCAGCGACTCGGCATAATCGATAAGCATCCGGTGAATATCCAGCTTGAAGCGCTGGATGTCGTGCTCGGAGCTGCGCAGGCGGATCTGCTTGCTGAAGTCGTCGACATTGACCATGCCGACGACGATCTGAGCCTCCTTGCTGCGGCGGGTCTCGGTGGAGAGCAGGGCCCGCTCCAGGGCGACCACGATGTTGGAATCGGTCGGGACGACCCATTCATGAGGGACATTTTGCTCTTGGAGCGCCCGCGCCACCTCCGGCTCGGTCGTCAAGGCGGCATGGGCCCCCCGGACCGGCAGGCCTCCGCATGGAAGCCCGCCAGTTCGGAGGCCGAAGGATGCGCCTCTCCTTCGAAGAGTACGAAGCGCAGCTCCTTCTCCCCGATCTCCCCTTCAGCCGGGATATCGCCTGCGGCGTGAAGGAGTCTACGGAGAGCAGCAGTTCCCCGGCCGGCAGACGGGACCTTACCCGGTACAGGGCCCGGTAAAGCGCCGTATCCGTCAACGGCAGGTATTGAATCGGCTTCGCCGGAGGAAGCTCCTCCTTCAGCCGGCGGTACAGCCCCGGATTGGTAAGCAGAAGCACTTCAATGTCCGGAAGGGCTTCCTGGGCAATCCGGACGGCCTCCTCTTCCGAGGAGTAGGGCAGGGCCAGCGGACGGAAGGAAGGAAACGAGGCCGAAATGACCTTCAGCACCTTGCTTACCATGGGCTCGGGACCTAGGACGCCGATAGGAATCAAATTATCGGGCGGCATGGATAAACCTCCTGGGGTCAGTAGAGAAATCCTTTCCCGATTTAGAGACAGGGACTTTAAACCGACTTTTTCCCCATTATAGCCGCTATGCCCCGGGCCGACAACCCCGCTTTCCTTCCCCTTCTCTTTTAGAAGGGGCCAGTCACGAGAAAGGCAATGGGAGCCGACTCCACTGTCACTCCGTTCAAGGTAACCCGGACGGAGATTTCCGTCCTTCCCGGATGCTTGGCTATGACCTTTCCGTCCGGCGTCACCTCAGCCGATTTGGGACGCGAGCTTACGTATTCGATTTTTGCCCCGGACAGCTCATTCGTGGTGCGCCCTTTTTGCAGCAGGACGTCAAAGCTCACCTTGGCCTCATCCCCCGGATGAAGAAGGGAAGGAGCATCGGTGGAGAGGGTCACCTTCTCGAGCCCCACCACTAAGCTCGGGTCGCTGTATTTCATCAGCTCGCTGCCGTATTTGAAGTAGAAGTTGCCGAAGTCATCTTGAGCTAGCTTCTCGGCGTTGCTTTCAAGCAGCACGGTCATTTCCTTGGTCACGGCGTCGATTTTGATCATTTTCGAGGTGTACGTTTTGTCGGCGACATAGCCGGTATAGATGGTTCCGTATACATTCCCGTCCGTGCCGGTCATCAGCCTAGGGTTGCTGTGCGAGTAGTCGGCCGTCGGGAACAGGTCGTTGCTGTAGATGATTCGGTCTGCTGCCGGGTCATAGACGAACAGGGCTCCTAGAGCCATGCCCCACAGGTTACCGTCCGGACCCCAGAACAGGGAAGTGACCGCTTTCTTGCCGCTGACCGGAACCCGTTCCGAAAGGATCTGCCCCGTGGACGGATCATACGTTACGAGCTTGCCTTCTCCCCCGTTCATCGCCCCCGTGCCCATGTAGAGCAAGCCGTCCCGGTAAACCAGGCTGTTGATGGAATGGTCGGGGACGAGGTTGCGCTTCACGTCGAAGGTTTTCGTAACCGGGTCGTAGACCGTTAAGGCCCCGCCGATTTTGCCCGCAATGGGATAAGAGGCGATGAACAGCTTGTTCAGCTCTTCCACCCCTACCATGGAGACGGGACGATCCTGCTCGTCGCCCAGCTGGCCCAGCCTAAGCGGATTTTGGGGAGCCGACGGGTCGGTCCGGTTCCAGGGCTCTTTCGGATCGTATTCAAAAATCGTGGCGCGGGGATAAACGCCTAAGTACATTTTGCCGTTCAGGGAGCCGAAGCCTTCCACCTGGCCGATCGAGGGATACAGCTTGGTCTCGTCCTTGGTCGGGGAATAGATCCCCATCCCGCCGCCCGAAATGAATCCGGAGGAGAGCATCTGGCCGTCCACGCTTTTGGCAATGTTGAACAGCTCTACGAATTGAGGAGGCAGCGGCAGTTCCGGCGTCTCGAGCTTTCCGGTCTCCAGGTTGTAGTAGAAGGCCCGGCCGCCGTTGCCGGCGAGACCCACCAGCGTCACACCCGGATAGTCCGGCGTATTCAGCTTAACGTATCCGAAGGCGACTCCTGCTCCTTTGACGTCAAGGCCAAGAGAGGAATACGTGTCGGTGGCTGTATTATACGCATGGAGCGACCACTGCTGGCGCCCGTCGGGTAGCGTCTCGTAATACGTGTAGAACACTCTTCCGTCCGGCGAAACCGGGGAGAAGCCGCGCGTGTTGTATTGCGCGTTGTTCTTGACAATCCAGCTGTTCGCAGCGGGATCATAGACGAACATTACCGGACCCGGGTCGACCCTGACGAACAGCTTGCCTGCCGTAAACTGAAGATCGTAGACGGACGTTTTGCCGGCAAATTCGGGAGGAGTCAGAGCCGTCTTCTTGCCGGTGGCCAGGTCATAGCGGTACAGCTTCGCCACATCCGCCCCGCCGGCGTACAGCACCTTGTGGTCGGGATCATAAGCGAGACTCCGGAGATGACTCTCCTTCGAAGACGATTTAAAAGAGGTCAAAATTCTCGATTTGTCCGTCGCGGGATCATATTCGAACAGCGTCTGCGAGTAGCCCGTTCCCCCGTATACCTTGCCGTTCTCGCCGGGCACCAGCACCCAGATGACCGTATCGGTCGGCACCGGCTTGCCGATCGTGCGCATCGTATCCTTCACCGGATCGTACTGGAACAGCGTGCCGTTCGGGGTGCTCCCGATGTACACCTTCCCGTCCGATGCCGTGGTGATCGCCCAAGCAGCCGTTACGGGACTGCCGTCCAGCGCCACGAGAGGATGCTGGGCCTTTACTTCCTTCGTCACGACATCCGAAACGACGAACTGGGCCGGATCCCCTTGGATTACCGTGTACATGCTGGCCCGTCCGTCCTTATCGGTGCCGTAGGCGCCGGTCATAAGCGTAAGGGAGGTGGACTGCGGCCCGAGATTCGTTATGTAGGTCTGCTCTTTGCCCAGCTTCAGCGAGGCCGCATCCGCATAGTAAACCCCGGTTTTCTCATTAGGATAATAAAAGGATACCGTTACACTGGCGCCGTCCTTGGGAGCGGAAGCGGCCACCCGGAGATCGGTCCACTCGCCGGCTCCACCCGGAACGAGCCCGCTGACCACGGAGACCAGCTTGCCTTCCCCGTTATAGAACCGGAGGTCCGCCTTGCCGCCCTCCCCGCTTTCACTCTTGACCTTGGCCGTCAGCTCGACATTCACAAACGGGGTAACCGGAACCGCGTCGCTGACCGCCCCGTAGCTGACCGTAGGAGATGCATCCTCTACCCGCAGGCTCCGTTTGCCCTCGGCATAGACGGAGGTGCTTACCGTGACCGACGATGCCCCGCCTTCCGGTGTCCAGCCAGCCGCCTGCCCGTTCACCCCATCCACCTCAAATCCCCCGTTCACGAGGGAATCCGAAGCGGCGGCATTCGCCACCGGAAGGCCCGCATTCACCGGCAAAGCCCCAGCCAGCAGAACCGCCGCCAATGAGGCTGACCTCAACACGGACTTCCAGCTTCCTCTTCTTCCTTTCATGTCCATCTCTCCTCCCATGTAAGTGGTGCCATATCCGCTAGGCTGCTCCGCTTCCCCTGGTCCTTATAGCCTGTGCAGGTTTTCCTGCGAACAAGGCGGCCGGGCAAGTCATAGATAGCGCTTACATTTCGCGCGGATGCTCGACCGGCGGCTTTCTTGCGCCATTCCGGTCGATTAGGATTGTAGCACAGGGGGATGAAATAGACAAGTTGTATACAGGTATTTATTGATGACCTAGCCAGCGGTCCAGGAACGTATAAGCGAGCTCGCGGGCCTGTCCGGGAAAGTCATGCCCCGCCGCCCCCAGCCAGAATTGGAACGCTTCCGATGCT
This sequence comes from Paenibacillus sp. CC-CFT747, assembly GCA_030323305.1. GTDB lineage: Bacteria > Bacillota > Bacilli > Paenibacillales > NBRC-103111 > Paenibacillus_AO > Paenibacillus_AO aurantius. Next base: position 597,900 of record CP106741.1, read on the forward strand.
CCCGCCCGCTTATACAGCGTACCCAGATCCTTCATTCCGGAAACGATCGCTTCCGCGTTAGGAAAGATGCGGTCGTCCATTCCGCTCCACATGAACAGCGGAACGGGGGCCGCCAGTGCCGCAATTTCGTGCCATTCGAAGGGAACCGTGTCCTTCTGAAGCCCTATGGTGACAGCCGGAAAATGGGAAAACCACTCCCGCTGCCCCCAGCGGTTCGGCTCCGGGTCGCCTGCGAACATAGCGAAACCGCAGGAGGAAACAACCGCCCGGACCCTCTCATCAAGTCCGGCCAGGAACCACCCGTTGTAGCCGCCAAGGGAATGTCCGATGACTCCGATCCGGGCGGGATCGGCCTCCTCCACCGCCCCGAGCACATCCAGCGCCCGCCGGTGATCGGACAGCATTCTGCCGACGGCCGTCCACTTGGGATACCGCTCATAAAAGGGAGCCGTCTGAAAAGGCTCGGCTCCCGGGTAAATCCGGCTGCCGAAGCCGATGGAATCGGGAGCGAGTACCACGTAGCCCCGCGAAACGAGCTCCAGGCCGTAACGCCGGTTGTCTCTCCCTTCCTTCGTCGCCGTATCGCGGCGCCCGGATTCGGCCGTCGGGTGGAGCGCCAGAACGGCCGGCCGCTTCGTCTTTTCTCCCGATGAATCCCGAGGGAGCAGAAGATAAGCGCCTATGGTATCTCCGTCGTTCGCCGGATACCGGATGTCCAAGCGGGTGTGGTCGGCCTCCTCGACCTTCCCGATCACTTCGTAGGGCTTTGGACTGGTGCCGGCAGAAGGGGCAATTTCCGGTTCCTCCCCCAACAGCTCCAACCAGGCCCGCTTAATCCTTTCCCTCTTCGCGGACCACTGCTCGTCCGTTTCGATCCCTTCCAGCAGCTGAGGGGGCTGATCCACCTTCAGCTCCGATAACCGGTAGCTCATCTCTCTGTTCCTCCTTGTTCCAATCGGTATCTCCAAAGCTCGCTTCCCGAGCCGTAATACACATAGCCGTTATGAACGGCCATTCCGCAGGTGGCCGGAGCCGGCAAAGACGCCAGAAACTTAACCATCCCGGTTTCGGGCTCCGCCGCAAAGATCCCCCGCTGAGAAGGCCCAGAATAACCGGACGCCCGGAAAGCTCAGCCGCCACAAGGCCCTGTCTCACGACGCCTCCCCATGCGGAAAGATCCGTCTGCTGCCGAACCCGTCCCGTATCCGCTTCCATCACGAAATAGACGGAGTCCGAGGTAAGCCCATGAACAAGGTCGCGGGAATCCGTAACCAGCTGGGAAACCTCCCTTGCCCCCGGCACGGGGTACCAGACGGCAGCCGTCTTCCGGCTTCTCCAATCGAGCCGGTAAACGGCTCCCTGCCGGGCGGCCGGGACCCCGCCGCCGGGCGTCTCGATGCTGGTCCCCCCGATCACATCCCCGTTCGACAGAGCGGCCAGCGCGACGGTGCTTTGATGGGGAACCAGGTCCGTATGCGGCAGAAGCTCCACCCTCTCCTCCTCCACCTGGACGATCCCAAGCGATCCGCCTACCGCTCCATATCCGGGAAATCCGCCGTAAAGAACATGCCGGCCGTCCGGATGGGCAAGCGCCGCCCGGGGGCGGTGAATGGCATCATTCTCATAGAAAAGCCGCGGGCTTTCTCCCGGCCCTCTCCCCGGCTCCGGGCCGACCGGCAGGCGGGTATCCAGCTTATACAGCTTCCCGCCCGCATAGGCGGCCCCGAGGAGGACAGGACCTTGGGCGGCATAGGCGCAAATGTTGCCCCCGCCCCCTTCTCCAGCACCCGGCCGCCGAAGGATTCCAGAAGGCCCTCCTTGGGTCGATACCGAAAGAGATGCATCGGATGATTGGAGGTGCCGTACAGGCAGCCGTCCGGGCCCAGGGCAAGAGGGAGAGAGCCGTGCCGTTCCCTTCGTAGACAAGGGGAACCGTCCGGGCCTCTCCCTCCCCTTCGATCACCAGCCGGTTGTCGGCCAGCTGCCAGTCCAGGATCCGGCGGCCGCCGGTCCGCGGGCGGTGCAGCTTGTTGTAGCCCGTTCCACCATAGGCGGACGGGGAAACCTCCGCTTCGCTCACCGGGACCGCCTTTCCTTCGGCCAGCCGGAACCATCGCTTCGGCTCTGAGGCCGCCTCCATCTCCGCTTCGCCTGCGGGCAGGGAGCCATAGACCGCTCCGTCGGCTCCCAGGTGAACCTGGCCGCTTCCCCGGCACGGCGTCCCGCCCCGGAATGTGGACCGGGCTCCATCTGCGGGCCTATAAGCCGCCAATCCGGCGGTTTCGGTTCCCAGTCCCGCATAAAGCCAGCCATCCGCCCCCGCCGCCAACGTCATGGCATACCGGGAACGGTCGTCCAGCCGCCCCACCCGAAGACAGGTTCCCGTCTTTGGGTTCCAGCCGATCAGCCGGCACCCCGGGTAAGTCGTGGCGTACACGGTGCCATCCGGTCCCTCGGCAAAGGCGAAGCCAACGATTTCCTCTTCCGGCTCCGGCCGGAACCAGGCTAGAAACTCTCCCTGCCAAGGATCGAGAATCATCAGCAGGGGCCCCGCTCCCGTCAGGAAGAGCCCGGATTCCGTGCTGTGAGAAGCAAAGGGATAATCGCAAAGTCCTTCCGGGAAAGGAACCTGCCGGCATTCCCCCGTCTCCGGATTCACGATCAGCACGTAACCGCGGGCCGCCAGCACTACCCTTTCTTCCCCGCTGCCGTTCCGGCAGACAGCGCCCGAGCGGGTTTCATCGGCCCGCACCGGGATTCCCAAGCATTCCAATCGTTCCGTCATACCCCATCTCCTTTCCGCCCCAACCGCACGGCGTTACACCCGTATGGTACCTGTCCCGTTAAGGACTGTCAATGGAACAGGCAGGGTCCTCGCCCGGAGGAGAACCTTTTCAATCCTTTTGCCGTTCGGATGCCCCCGCCCGGCCTTTCCAGGTGTAATCGTGTGGAACCATTTTTCTGTTTTCTTTTTATAAAAATTCCTTTACAGGTATATTCCATTAATGGTATATTCAAATCAGGATAACGTTACCAGCCATGGAAGTTACGGGATGGTGCTGCCGTCCTTCCCTTCCCCAGATTCACTCCTATGACAACACGTATGCTCTCATCCTGCTCCGCCCATTCTACGATCCCTTTAAGGAGGAATTATCCATGTCCGTAACCTATGCTCTTGAGATTACCCGCGAATTCGCTGCCCCCCGTGATCTTGTTTTCAAAGCCTGGACCGAGCCGGAGCGTCTGGCCAAATGGTGGGGCCCGAAAGGCTTTACCCTGGAAGTGAAGCAGCTCGATCTTCGCCCCGGCGGGATGTTCTTGGGCAGCCAGCGCTCCCCCGAAGGCCATGTCATGTGGGGCAAATTCGTCTATCAGGAAATTACGCCGCCCGAGAAGCTTGTCTATATCCAATCCTTCTCCGATGAAGAAGGCAACACGATCCGCGCCCCGTTCAGTCCCGTTTGGCCGCTTGAAATTCTGAACGACCTGACGCTGATCGAGCACGAAGGGAAGACCACCGTTACGTTCAAGGGCGGCCCGGTCAACGCCAGCCCGGAAGAGCTGCAAGCCTTCGAAGGCATGAAGCCGATGGTGCAGGAAGGCTTCAAGGGAACCTTCGACCAGCTGGACGCTTACTTGGCCGAGCAGCGCTAAGGAAGCCGGATAATCGGGTCGACTTTAAGCTCAACCATAAAAAACACCGGGCGCAGCCGCCCGGTGTTCATTCTGTGGCCCGTCCCTTGCCGGACGGGCTTATTTGCTGCCTTCGTCTAGCCATGGCCGCGAAAGGCTCAGCCTTTTCTCAAGCGGCCCAGCTCGACCACCAAAGCGTCCATCTCGCTTACGCTGAATTGGTTTTTGCTTTGGACGTGCTCGTAGATGTCCAGGAGGTCTTCGTATTTCTCATAATCGAAATGCTCGGCTTTGATGGCGGCGCCGGACGCGACGCGAAGCTTTGTTTTGATCGCCTCTATCATATAGTCTACGTTCTCCAAAGATTTAACGGACAGGTCCATCCTTGTACCCCTTTCCCCACTTGTTCTGGGTTCCATTGTAGCACTCCCGCCGCTCCGCCGAAAGTCCGACCGTTTGGGTCCCCCCGTTTCCGCCTGGTATAATAGGGGAAAACCGATGACCAGGAGGGAATGTTCATGCCAACCTTTACTCTGCGCACCACCCGGCGTGATGAAATGATCGACATCACCGCCAAGGCGGCCGCCGCCGTCCGGGAGTCCGGCATCGCGGAAGGGCTTGCGGTCGTTTACTGCCCCCACACGACGGCCGGCATCTGCATCAACGAGAACGCGGACCCGGACGTCAAGCATGACGTGCTCATGCGGCTTGATGAAATCTATCCGTGGGAGCACCCGAAGTACCGGCACGCCGAAGGCAATTCCGCTTCCCACCTGAAAGCCATTACGACCGGCACCTCCCAAACCGTCCTCATCCAAGGAGGCCGGCTCGTTCTGGGAAGATGGCAGGGGATTTATTTCTGCGAATTTGACGGCCCCCGGGACCGCACCTTTCATGTGAAGCTGCTGGAGGGGTAGGAGCGATGAACCCAAAGGTCCTTCATATCGTTAACGGCGATTCGGTTGGAGATAAGCTAAAGAGCGTGTATCCGGAAGAAACGGTCCTTGTCTGGAGGGAAATATTGACCGATGGCCCCGTCGCCCTCCGGTTGGAGGATCCGGCCTTCCTCCGGGACCGAGCCCGGTATTTGGAAGAAGCCTTCGGCATTCCGTCCTCCCTCTTCCTCGCCGGCTGGCAGGAGCAGGAGACCGGGCTTGGGCGGGCCGAGGCCTATGACGAAACGGTGCTCTGGTTCGAGCATGACCTGTTCGACCAAGCCATTCTCGTCTACCTGCTGGCCCGCCTAGCCGCCTGCCCGGCCTTGCCCGGAAAGCTGACCCTGGTGACGCTGAACGCGTACCCGGGTCTCTCCCTTTCCTCGGCATGGGCCAGCTGAGCGCAGGCCAGCTCGCCGGCCTGCGGCCGAACGGCTTCGCGGTCACGGCCGCTCAGCTCGACGCCGCCCGCCGGGCATGGGCGGCCTTCGCGGCGCCGGACCCGCGCGGCCTCGCCGGCCTGCTGCGGCAGGACGCCCTGGGTGCGCTGCCCTACACGGCCGAGGCGATGCGGCTGCACCTGCAGCGCTTCCCGGCCGTGCGGGACGGGCTCGGGCTCCCCGAGCGGCTAACGCTCGAAGCGCTGGAGCCCGGTCCGGCGGCGCCGGCGGAGCTGTTCCGGCGAGTGACAGAAGCCGAGCCCGGCTATGGGCTCGGCGATCTGTCCTATGGGGCGTACCTGGAAAGAATGAGCGGCGGCCCGGCCCCGCTCCTTTCCTGGGACCGCCCCGTCGCGCCGCTGCGCTTCGGCAGCCCGCCGCCGGCGGCCTTCCGCGAGGCGAAGCTCGCGCTGACGCCGCAGGCGCGCCGGGTGCTCGCAGGCGTTGCCGATGCGGCGGAGACGCTCGCCCGCGGGCACTGGCTGGGCGGCGTCCTCCAGCCGGCCTCCGGGCCGCTGTGGCGCTGGGACGCCGACGCGGAAGCGCCCGTGCTCCGTCCCTAAGCTTCTGCTCCCCGCCCCACGTAACCTCTATGAAAGAGGCAGCACAATTTGAACCGTCGTTCCTTTGCCCAGTTCGCTGGTGATCTGCATTTGGCCCTGATGGTTCTCGATGATTTTGAAGCTGACCATGAGGCCGAGGCCCGTCCCTTTTTCCTTCGTGGAGTAGAAGGGCTCCCCAGCTTGGGGATCTTCTCTTCGGGGATCCCCATTCCCTCGTCGATGAAGAGAATCCTAAGCCGGTTCCCGTCCGCCCGCTCTACCTTGACCTGCAGACGTCCCCCTTCCGGCATGGCCTCAATTCCGTTCTTGAGGAGGTTGATGAACACCTGCTTCAGCTGGTTCTCCACGCATTGAATGGGTGGAATATCCGGCGCAAACGAGACGTCGATCTCCACCTTGTTCATGATGGCCTGCGTATCCAGGAGCATGATGACATCCTGCAGAATGAGAACGACGTCCTTGCGATGGAAATTCCAGACCTGGGGCTTGGCCAGAACCAGCAGCTCGCTGATAATGGACTCGATCCGGTCCAGCTCGGCCGTCATGATCTGCGTATAGGTTTTGTTATTCGTACCCGCGTCCAGCAGCTTGGTGAATCCTTTAAGCGCCGTCAGCGGATTGCGGATTTCGTGGGCAATGCCCGCGGCCAGCTGCCCGACAGCCGACAGCATTTCGGATTTGCGCAGAAGCTCCTCGGTGTTCTTGCGCTCCGTAATATCCTGCGACACCCGGAGAACGTGAATGATCTCTCCTTCCGGGTTCGTGATCGGCAGAATGGAGACCCCTTCCCAGAAAGTGTCCCCGTTCTTGCGCACGGTTTCCATCTCTCCGGTCCATTTGCTGCCGCTGTTCACGACCTCCCAGATTTCCTCGTACAGCTGCCGGCTCCCCCGGGGGCATGCAAATCCCGCAGGCTGCGGCCGATCACCTCATGAGGAGGGTAACCCGTCTGCTCGGTAAAGCGTAGGTTCACGTACTCGATGGCGCCGGTCGTATCCGCAATGACGACAATGCTTGGGCTTTGTTCAATGGCATAGGACAGCGTCCGGAGCTCTTCGGCAGCGGATTTGATTTCCGAAATGTCAACAAACGTAAGAATAATGCCCTTGATTACCTGATCCTTCGTGCGGTAAGGCAGAATGTTCATGCTGTACCAGCTGCCGCTTCGGCTCTGAACCTCCCTTTCGAGAGGAATCAGCGTCCGGAATACCTCCTGCGCGTCTTTCACCAGCCCGTCGTATTTCAGGTTGTGGGAGATGTGTCCCAGGGGGCGTCCGATGTCCACGGCCATCAGGTTGATCTCCTTGGTCACCACCGGCGTAAACCGTTTGATGCACATGTCGTTATCGAGAAAAATCGTCCCGATTTTCGTGCTGCTGAGCAGGTTGTCCATATCGTTAGTGAGATCGGACAGCTCCGCTATTTTCAGCTGGTACTCGGTATTGACCGTTAGGAGCTCTTCGTTCGCGGACTGGAGCTCTTCGTTCGTGCATTGCAGCTCCTCATTGGATATAACGAGCTCTTCGTTGGCAGCCAGCAGTTCTTCGTTAGAAGCCTCGAGCTTCTCAACCGTATCCTCCAGACTGTCCTGTGCCATCTGAAGCTCGTGCCCGAGCTCGACGATCCGGTGGTTCATGTCGGCCTGTCCCTCGCTGACGAACCCTTCCGGCTCCACCGCGTTCTCCAAGCCCTGGGGCGCTTCTTCGAAAAGAAGAAGGAACAGGTCACCGGACGGCTTGTCCATAAAGGGCTTGATGACCAGGCTCACCGCCCGCTCTTCCTCTCCGGTTGGTAGGCGGACGCCCGTCAAGCGGACCTCCCTTTTTCCCGGCGGGCTTTATGAAGCCCCGTTGCCATCAGCGCCGAGAGCCGGGAAGAAGTCATCTGGTAGAGAAAGCTGCCGGTTCGGGCCCGGCCGGGAAGCAGAAACCGGTTAACCGGCCCGCCCAGGTGGACGACCTGGTTGTTCTCGTTCACCACGAGGCAAGGAGGCAGGTATTGCTCCATAAGCGTTTCGGCCACTCCGTTGGAGGGCTGTACCGGATGGCCCTCCGGCAGGCGGGGGAAGGGTCTCTCCCCCTTCGAACGGACCGGCAGGGGAGTAGGAAGAGGGCCTGGACGTCCGTTGACCCGGGAGAGAGGACCCGCCGGCTTCCGCCGGTAAACGTTCCACCGCCGGTCCTGCACCGTGAAATGCTCGGCCAGCTTGCCGAGCGATTCACTCGGACCCAGGAACAGGAACCCGTTCGGCTTAAGGGAAAAATGAAACATGGAGAGTACCTTATGCTGCATGGCCGGCTGCAGGTAGATAAGCATGTTTCGGCAGCTGACCAGGTCCAGGTTGATGAAGGGGGATCCTTGATCAAGTTATGTACGGCAAAAACGACCATCCGGCGAATTTCCTTGCCGATCTGATACGACGAGCCCTTACGGACGAAAAACCGGTCCAGCTCCCGCCGGGGCAAATACCGGCTGATGTCTTCCCGGTAAATCCCCTGACCGGCAAAATCAATCGATCCTTTGTCCAAATCCGTGGCGAAAATTTTGACACTAAGGTCCCTTCCCTGCTCGTCCAGATAGCTTTTGAACAGGATGGCGAGGGAATAGGCTTCCTCTCCTGTCGAGCAGCCGGCGACCCAGACACGCAGCTCCCTGTGATCGGGCAGCGCGTCCACCAGCTCGGGAATCACCGTAGACCGTATCACCTCGAAGGCTTGCGGATCCCGGTAGAACTTGGTCACTCCGATAAGCAGGTCCTTCTGAAGAGCGGCTGCCTCGTCTGGAAAGGCTTCCAAAAAAGCCATGTAATCCGCCGTGTTCCCTATCCCATGAAGCTTCATGCGGCGTTCCAGCCGCCGGCTCACTCCGTTCCTTTTATAAGAGGAAAAGTCGATGCCGGTCTCGAGCTCGAGCTTCTTCAGCACCTTCTCCTTCTGCCTTTCCTCAGCATCCGTTTCGGATTCCGGGGTGGCTTGGCCCTGGGCTTCCCTTTCCCCGGCGTCTAGTCGCTTCCCGAGAAACGAGGCCATTTCGGCCGGGGGAGCACGGCATCCACTGATCCCTCCGCAAGATTAATCGGCAAACCGGCGTTCCCGTCACCCGGCGCTTCTCCGGCCGGTACCAGAACGAGCCCTCCGGCTTTCTTCACCGCAGCGGCTCCCGCTTTCCCGTCCTCTCCCGCCTCTGAAAGCAGAATGGCCGCCGCCTTCGGCCCGCATTCCTGGGCCAGGCTCGTCAAGAAAAGGTCCACCGGTCGGCGGGGTCCCGGTAAGGGGTGCTCCTCGAGCCATAGGCGGCCTCCCGACAGAGTCATGTCCTTTCCCGTCAGGTTCAAGTACAGCCGGTTTGGCTCCACCTGGGTCCCGTTCCGGACGGGAAGGGCTTCCCTAGACGAATGCCCGGCCCATCCGTCCGGCTCCAAGCTCCGGGAATCGGCGGGCAGGCAAGGAACGGCCACGAACGCCATTTCGCTGTCCGTCGGAACCCGGTTCATGAATGCCTCCAGGGCATTCCTCCCGTCTGCCGATACTGAGATGCCCACAATCCCGGAGAGCTGCCGGCTCCTCCGTGGTTCTGCAGTAGACATAGACTCCTACCCCTTTTCGCTTTCGAATTGGGCTTCACCATTATCTTCATGATACACGAAGCGGCCGGCTTCATCTATCCTTCTTACGATGGAACAGAGGAGGCCGGCCCGTCTCGCAGGAGTCGAATCTTGCGGCTGGCAAGAGAAGCTCCATTAAAGAATTCCGCGGCATAAATATCGGACGTGATCTTGGGCAAGCTTCTCCGCATCTTCAAAGGTTTGGCCGAAGGAGATGCAGTAGGTAATGAATCCGTGCATGGACATAAACAGGCTCCAAGGCAGCGAGAATGCCTTCAGCTTCTCATCCGGCCTGCCCGCCAGAACGGAATGGACCGCCTCGGCAAACAGATCGAGACACTCGGCCTGCTCGGTCCGCGAATACTTGCGGAGCTCGGGATCGGTAATCACGAACATGATTTCGTAATGGTGAGGATGCTCCAGGCCGAAGCGGATAAATTCCAGCATCATCTGCTCCAAATTGGCCAAGTCCCCCGGCGGGGCCTGGACGACCCACGCCCTCTGCATCTCCAGGAGCAGGTTGAAGTTCTCTTTGACGAGCGTATAGAACAATTCCCCTTTGTCCTTGAAATGGTAATAGAGCGCCCCATGGCTGTACCCCATTCCTTTCGCGATGCTCCTCATCGTCAAATTCCGATATCCCTGCGTAGCGAACAGCTCTTGGGCCTCGGCTAAAATTCTCTCTCTGCTCAACTCATGGACAACCGCTTTTCTAGGTGACATCGCCCAGCCCCCGCTCCCTTTACGTTTTCGGTCCTCCGCTGTCATGAACGGCCGGCTTCCTGCGATAACCGGGTTTTAAGGAAAGGTCTTATGCCCGATATACTCCGCCTTTCCGGCCGCGATGGTTCCCTGCCCCTGGGTGACCTCCGTCATCCAGGAGACGAACTCTTCCGCTTCCGAGTTAAGAGGAAGGCATCTCAAGGTAACCTTATCTGTGAACTGGGTTTCTCCCAAGAGGGTCCCCCGGAGGCGAAGCTCATGCTCCACTTTGCCAAGCCAGGTATAGTCCAGTTCCACCATCACTTCCCGGTGAAGCACCTGGTAGATGGGCTCCGCCGCCGCAATCCCCGCTGCCGCCCCGTCCGTGTAAGCCCGGATCAATCCCCCGCTCCCAGCATGATGCCCCCAAAGTAACGGGTCACCACCACGACCGTGTTCTTCAAGCCCTGGTTCTTGATCACTTCCAGAATCGGCTTTCCTGCCGTTCCGCTCGGCTCCCCGTCATCCGACTGCTTCTGGCATTCGTCCCGTTCCCCGATCCGGTAGGCCGAGCAGTTGTGGGTCGCCGCGCTATGCTCCTTCTTGATCTCCGCAATAAACCGGACGGCTTCCTCTTCGGTGGATACCGGCTTGGCGAAGCCGATAAACCGCGACTTCTTGATGACGAGCTCGGCCGCCCCCGGGCGGCTTACCGTTTTGTAATATTCTAGCATTATTCCTCCTCCATCGCTATAGCGAACAGCAGCCAACCGGCTCACTTAAGATAAAGAAAGCGATCCATCGGGAAGATGAATCGCTGATTTATTCTGTGGATGGGTGACACGCTTACGAATTCAAGCGGGCTTCCAGACGGGCCTTCTCTTCTTCATAGCCTGGCTTGCCCAGCAGGGCGAACATGTTCTTCTTGTAGGCTTCCACGCCCGGCTGGTCGAACGGGTTGACCCCAAGCAGGTAGCCGCTCAAGCCGCACGCCTTCTCGAAGAAATAGACGAGATAGCCGAATGTGTAAGGAGACAGATCGGGAATGGTGACGATCAGGTTAGGCACTCCCCGTCGGTGTGGGCCAGCATCGTACCCTGGAACGCTTTTTTGTTGACGAAGTCCATCGTTTGGCCGCTCAGGAAATTCAAGCCGTCCAGGTCGTCCGGATCGGTGCCGATGACAATCTCTTCCGCCACCTTCTCCACTTGAATAACCGTTTCAAACAAGTTGCGGGTGCCTTCTTGAATGAACTGCCCCATGGAGTGCAGATCGGTGGAGAAATCGACGGAGGCCGGGTAAATCCCTTTGTTGTCCTTACCCTCGCTTTCGCCGAACAGCTGCTTCCACCACTCCGAAACGAAATGAAGGGACGGCTCGTAGTTGACCAGAATTTCGGTCGTCTTCCCTTTCCGGTACAGGGCGTTGCGGACCGCCGCATATTGGTAGGCCTGGTTGTCGGCCAGATTAGGGTTGGCGTATTCCATCATCGCGTCGGACGCCCCCTGCATCATCGCGTCGATATCGACTCCCGCCGCCGCAATCGGAAGCAGCCCTACCGCGGTCAGCACGGAATAACGGCCTCCCACATCATCGGGGATAACGAAGGTTTCATAGCCTTCTTCCGAGGCCAGCTTCTTGAGAGCGCCTTTTTCCTTGTCGGTGGTGGCATAGATGCGCTTGCGGGCGCCCTCCTTGCCGTATTTCTTCTCCAGCAGCTCGCGGAAGATGCGGAAGGCGATGGCCGGCTCCGTGGTGGTTCCGGACTTCGAGATGACATTGACGGAAACGTCCTTGCCTTCGAGCAATTGCAGCAGGTGGGAAACGTACGTCGAGCTGATGTTGTTGCCGACGAAGTAGACTTCCGGCGTCTTCCGGGAGCCTTTCGGCAGCAGGTTGTAGAACGAGTGCGTGAGCATTTCAATCGCCGCGCGTGCGCCCAGGTAGGAGCCGCCGATCCCGATGACGACGAGCGCGTCGGAATCCGACTGAATGCGCTTGGCTGCTTCCTGAATGCGGCCGAATTCTTCCTTGTCATAGTTCAAGGGCAGGTTGATCCAGCCGAGGTAATCCGAGCCCGCTCCTGTCCGGTTGTGCAGCTGCTCGTGCGCCAGGCGCACGGCTCCTTCGAAATACTCGATTTCATGACGGTTTACGAACGAAAGCGCCTTGCTGTAATCGAAATTCAGCTTCTTGTTCATTGCTTGTCCTCCTTACGGAAATGGATGATAACGGCGGCCGTTACCGGTGCGGGATCCCAGCGGAACGGGGCTCCGGCTCCTTGTGAAAGTTGTTACTTTCCGATCTTTAAGTAAAGCCTATGCTAAGGATACTGATCTCCGGCCAGAAAATCAAGCGGCCGGTTTCCCCTTTGCCGGCCTAATGCTAGAATAGAACCTGGAGCTCTAGAAAGACAGAGGCCGTCCTCCGGCGGGTGTGACAGCAGGCCTGGTGCCTTATCCCGTAACCGAACAACATTCTCGGATAAGGCACTAAGAGACTTAAATCAAATGGAGGCGAACGACGTGAAATCGGTAGGATTTATCGGACTGGGCACGATGGGCTTTCCCATGGCACGAAACTTGATCAAGAAAGGCTACCCGCTGACGGTCTACAACCGGACACCGGAGAAAGCCGCCGAGCTCGTGGCCTTGGGAGCCGTACAGGTGGACACCCCGGCTGAAGCCGCAAGGGCGGCCGAGGTGCTGTTCACCAACGTTAGCGACGATGCCGCCCTGCTTGAGCTTCTGCAGCGGGAAGGCGGAATTCTGGAGGGCGCCCGGACCGGACTGACTGTGGTGGACTGCAGCACCGTAGCGCCCGAAACGAGCCGTACCGCGGCGCAGGAGCTGGCCAAGCGGGGAGCGGGGTTTCTTGATGCTCCCGTGACGGGAAGCCGGCCCGGCGCGGAGAACGGAACGCTCGTCTTCATGGTGGGCGGCAGCGAGGAGCTCCTGAACCGGCATATGGACCTGTTCGAGACGCTCGGCAGCCGGATTCTGCACATGGGCCCGAGCGGTGCCGGCTCCTACACGAAGCTGGCCCATAACACGATCGTAGGCATCAACGCCGCTGCGCTTGTGGAAGGGATGTCCTTCGCCGCCAAGGCGGGGGTCGATCCGGACAAGCTGCTCACGATCATTCTGAACGGTGGAGCGGGCAGCAAGCAAGCCGAGCTGAAGGGCCGCAAGATCATCGAGCATGACTTCAGCGTTCAGTTCTCGCTAGGGCTTATGCTGAAGGACATGCTGCTTGCCGCCCGGGAAACCGCCCGCTTCCAGATGCCTTCCCCTATGCTCCACAGCGCCACCAGCCTGTACCAGATGGGCTTGGCCAAGGGCCTGGGCCAGCAGGACCTGTGCTCCATTGTGGAGTGCTACGAGGAATGGCTGGATCTGAAGATTTCCTCCGGCGGTACCCCGTCTGCCCAATCGGACGGCCGGTCCTCTTGACGGAGCAGGCCCGCATAGGAACGCTCATACGTTAATAAAACACTTCGAAAAAAGACGCCAAAGAGCGCCCGGGTGACCGGGCGCTCTTTAACGTGCTCTTGTTTATTCGTGGATATACGAACAGCAGTAATCCGTCACGCTGCTCACCTGGAGCTTGAACTTGGCGTTCGCCGGTACGGTAAATTCCCCGGACCCGTTAATTTCAAGCCACTCGGTTTCCCCGGGAAGCAGCACCTTCAGCTCGCCTGCAAGGATTTCCATAATCTCCTTCGAATCCGTTCCGAACTCGTACTCCCCCGGCAGCATGATGCCGAGTGTTTTCTTCGTTCCGTCCGCGAATTGAACAATGCGGCTCGTGACCTTGCCGTCAAAGTAAATGTTCGCTTTCTTGACCACCGTTACGTTGTTGAATTCCGCCATAGCCTTCTGTTTCCCCTTTGTCTCCTAGTTTAACAGCTCTTTCACACGAGCCGCCACGTTCTCAGGCGAGAACCCGTATTCCTTCAGCACGCGGCCGGCCGGAGCGGAAGCGCCGAAAATATCGATGCAGAGCTTGCCGCCCTTCTCTCCCACATAACGGTCCCAGCCCATCGGAGAGCCCATTTCGACCGCAAGACGGGCTTTCACCTCGGGAAGAATGACGGAGTCTTTGTACTCCTGGGACTGCTTCTCGAACAGCTCCCAGCTCGGCATGCTGATGACGCGAACCGAGATGCCTTCTTCGGCCAGCTTCTTCTGGGCTTCCACGGCGAGACCGACTTCGGAGCCGGTGGCCAGAATCTGCGCCTGAGGCTTTCCGTCTGCTGCGTCCGAAACGACATAAGCGCCTTTGGTCAGGCCGTCCTTGGCCTTGTCCACCGTTCCTTCCAGGTTAGGAAGCGCCTGGCGGGTAAGCACGAGGGCAACCGGCCCGTCCGTATTCGCCACGGCATAGCGCCAAGCCTGGGTCGTTTCGTTCGCGTCGGCCGGACGAAGCACCGTCACGTTCGGCATGCAGCGGAGAGCGGCCAGCTGTTCGATCGGCTCATGCGTAGGCCCGTCCTCCCCGACCGCAATGCTGTCGTGGGTCAGGACATAGATGGCCGGCAGGTTCTGAATGGCCGCAAGCCGGATGGCCGGACGCATGTAGTCCGAGAAGACGAAGAACGTTCCCGCGTAAGCCCGCAGCCCGCCGTGAAGCAGCATGCCGTTGACCGCCGCCGTCATGGCGAACTCGCGCACGCCGAAGAAAATGTTGCGGCCGCTGTAGTCATGCGCCGTCATCCGCCCCGAAACAGACATGCCGGTTTTCGTCGAGGACTCGAGGTCCGCCGATCCGCCTACAAGGTTAGGCACCTTCTTTGCGATGGCGTTCAATGCCTTTCCGGACGAGTCGCGGCTTGCCAGTCCCTTGTCTTCCGGCTTGTACTCCGGAAGCTCGCTGTCCCAGCCTTCCGGAAGTCCGCCCTCGATCGCCAGCTTCAGCTGGGCGGCCAGCTCCGGATAAGCCTTGGTGTACTCGTCGAACACCTTCTGCCAATCGGCCTCCGCTTGAACCCCGCGCTTCTTCACCGCCGTAAAATGCTCGCGCACTTCCTCCGGCACGAAGAAGTCTTCCTTGCCCGGCCACTCGTAGAATTCCTTGGTAAGCAGAGCTTCCTCGGCGCCGAGCGGAGAACCGTGCGTGCCGAGATGGCCGCCCTTGCCGCCCTTGTTCGGGCTTCCGTAGCCGATCATCGTCTTCACTTCAATCAGCGTAGGACGGTAGTCCGCACGGGCTTCGGCGATGGCTCCGTGAATTTCCGGCAGGTTATTGCCATCTTCCACGCGCAGCACCTGCCAGCCGTACCCTTCAAAACGCTTGGCCACGTTCTCGGAAAACGACATGCTCAGCTCGCCGTCCAGGGAGATGTCGTTGGAATCGTACAGGACAATCAGCTTGCCGAGCTTCAGGTGGCCCGCCAGGAAGCCGCCTCGCCGCTTACGCCTTCCATCAGGTCCCCGTCGCCGCAGATCACGTATGTATAGTGATCGATGACGCGGAAATCATCCTTGTTGTAGGTATCCGCAAGGTGTTCTTCCGCCATCGCCATTCCGACCGCCATGGCAAAGCCTTGTCCGAGCGGTCCCGTGGTCGCATCCACGCCAGCCGTATGGCCGTATTCGGGATGCCCCGGGGTTTTGCTGCCCCATTGGCGGAAATTCTTCAGCTCCTCGATCGGCAGATCGTACCCGGTCAGGTGCAGAAGGCTGTAAAGCAGCATGGATCCGTGGCCGGCCGACAGGACGAAACGGTCGCGGTTGAACCATTTGGGATTGGACGGGTTGTGGGCAAGAAATTTGGTCCACAGCTCGTAAGCCATGGGAGCCGCTCCCATCGGCATCCCGGGATGCCCCGAGTTGGCTTTCTCGACCGCATCGATGGTCAGGGTGCGGATGGTGTTAACGGCAAGCTTCTCGATCAGATTATTGGCTACTACCATTAGGTGTTTCCTCCTTATCTATTTAGGCAAAGCTTATTGCTGGCTTCATTCTTTCCATTCTACCACTTGGCTTCTTTCGATGCCAAACGGCCGGCTTCCTAATTGAAGACGACCGTTTTGTTATGATGGGTGAGGATGCGGTCTTCCACATGCCAGGACACGGCGCGCGCCAGCACGATCCGCTCGATATGGCGGCCGATGCGCTTCAGGTTCTCGACATTGTCGCGGTGGCTGACCCGCTGGACGTCCTGCTCGATGATCGGCCCCCCGTCAAGCTCCTGCGTCACGTAATGGGCCGTTGCGCCGATGAGCTTGACCCCGCGCTGGTAGGCTTGGGCGTAAGGCTTGCCTCCGACGAAGGCCGGGAGGAAGGAGTGGTGGATGTTGATGATGCGGTTATGGTAATGCTCGATGAACTGCGGCGAAATGATCTGCATATAGCGGGCGAGAATGATGGTGTCGGCCTGCCCCGAGATCAGCTCCAGCTGCTTCTCTTCCGCTTCCCGCTTCGTATCCGCCGTTACCGGAATATGATGATACGGGATGCCGAAAGGCTCGACCCGGTCCCGCAAATCGGGGTGGTTGCTGACCACCATGGCGATATCGGCGTCCAAGTCCCCCGCCTGCCACTGCCACAGCAGCTCAAGCAGGCAGTGATCCTCCTTCGAAACGAACACCGCGAGCTTCTTCTTCTCGGCCGCTTTCGAAATACTCCAGTCCATCTGGAATTTGCGGGCCACCACTTCCTCGAAATCCAGTTCCAGCGTTTCCAGCCGCCGGCTGAGCTCGTTCAAGTCAAATTCGATACGGATGAAGAACATGCCGCCCTCCGGATCCATCGTGTACTGGTCCGACTGGACGATGTTCGCCCCATGCTCGTGCAGAAACCGCGATACCGCAGCCACAATCCCCGGCTGGTCCGGGCAGGAGATGAGCATGCGCGCCCGGTTCTTTTTCAAATCCGCGTTCTTGGCTATTCCCTCTTTACTCATGGTTATCCCCCTAATGTCTGTTAAAGCTTTAAACCTGTAAAGCCCTTTTTCGGCAAAACACCTGCCGCCTCCCTTCGAAAAGGAATCAGACGGCAGGCAGAACGGGAAGCGTGCAGGCGGGTTAAACGGCCGAGAAGATCTCTTTGCCGCTGAACCAGCCGATCAGCCTGTGGTTGATTTGCTGCTCAGTAAGCTCGGGTAACAGCCCGGCTTCGGCGACCATGGCATAGAGCCGCTCGATCGGCTCGCGCTTGTCCGCTTTCTTCGCTTTGGCGTCGGTTCGGAGCAGCTCCCACGTGTCCAGCACGAACTGGCGGTGGTCGATCTCTTTGCCCGCGAAGAAGCTCTCGAGCTTCGCCACGTCCTCGAGGTAGTCCGTTCCGAAGCGCTCTCCGGCGTTCCCGCGCAGCAGGGCGATCTCGGCCTCGTACATTGGAGCATCCGTCTCGCCGATCCACGGCGTTTCGAGAATCATCGGCAGATGCCGCAGCTTCTCATGGCGGACAACCGACTGGATCGTCTTGAAGCCGAGGTAGCCCGCGCCGATCGGAGCGTGGCGGTCTTTGCCGGCTCCGCACGGGTTCTTGCTGTCGTTAAGGTGAACCACCGCCAGCCGGTCAAGCCCGACGATCTTGTCGAAGCGGTCGAGCACCCCGTCCAGGTCGTTCACGATATCGTAGCCGGCGTCATGGACGTGGCACGTATCGAGGCAGACGGTCAGGCGGTCGTTGTCCGCGACGTTGTCGAGGATGGCGGCGATTTCTTCGAAGCTGCGGCCGATCTCGGAGCCTTTGCCTGCCATCGTCTCCAGCGCGATGTTGACGTCGGTTTCCCTAACCCCATGGAGAACCTGGTTCAGCCCTTCGGCAATCCGCTTGATGCCGTACTCCGCATCCTTATCGGTATAAGCGCCAGGATGCAGCACGATGTTGCGGACCCCGAGGTAATGGGTGCGGTGAATCTCCGCCTGCAGAAAATCGACGGCGAGCTCATAGGTCCAATCCTTGTAGGACCCGAGGTTGATGATATAGGGAGCGTGAACGACAATGTCCTCCATCGCGTTCTCTTGGATGACGGCCTTGCCTTCTTCGACATAGAAGTCTTCGATCGGCTTCCGTTTCGTATTCTGGGGAGCCCCCGTGTACAGCATGAAGGTACTCGAGCCGTAGGTGACGGCTTCCTGGGCCGATGTCAGCAGCCCTTTGCCTCCGGAGGAGACGTGCGATCCTATTTTGAGCATATCGTTCCCTCGCATTCTATTAACCGTTTATGGAAACACTGCCACCTATTTTACCATAAAACCGGGTCCATTTTCAGCTTTTCTTCCCCGGGGACAGCGAATCCCTTTCCATAGAAAAGAGCCGGCACCGCTAGGCACCAGCTCTTGGCTTCGGACTATCGGGAATCCGGCTCTTTCTTGCTTTAAGCCCCTTCCGGCTGTCCCCTAAGGGATTCTTCCTTCTGGACGGCAGGCGTTTCCCCTTTTTGCGGGAGGTCAGCTTGATCTGAGGAAGGGCCAAGCAGAGAACCGCCCCCAGAATGACGAACACCAGACCCCAGACGAACACCTGTTGAAGGGCGTCCACCATGTCGGTTTTCAGGATCGGAAAAATCAACTGCTTGATCGCGTCGGGAAGAGCCTTCTGGGCTTCCGGACTGTACAGGTACGAATAAACATTTTGCGGTTTATCCTGGATGGTCGTTAAGGTTGCCTCCACGAAGCCCTTCGCTTCGGCCGGCATTTTCTGCAGCACGGGCACCAGGTTCTCGTTCAACAGCTGGCCCGAGCGGTGGTTCATGATCGCCCCAAGGATGGTCATCCCGAAGGTGCCTCCGATCGAACGGAAGAACTGCGAGGAGGACGTCACGACGCCGAGCTCCGATTTCGGGAAGCTTTCCTGAAGGGCCAAGGTGAGGATCGGCATAACCAGCCCCATGCCCGCCCCGAGCAGCACCATATAGGAGGAAGCCTGCAGCTTCGTCGTCTCCAGCGTCATGGTCGTCATCATCCAGAAGCCCGACGCCATCACGAGCATACCGGCGATCATCTGGACCTTCACACCGAGCTTGTAGACAAGCTGGCCCCCGGCAATGCTGAAAATAATCATGGTAATCATCAGCGGAGTCATAATGGTTCCCGACTGGGAAGCGCTGACCCCTACCACGCCCTGCATGAACAAGGGCACGAACATAATGGCTCCGAACATGCCGACCGCCATCAGGAAGCCGATTCCGTTCAGGACACTGAACGTGCGGTTCTTGAACAGCCTTACCGGCAGGATGGGATCCGGCACCCGCGATTCGATCCGGATAAAGGCGATAATAAAGATGAGGGCCAGGGCGAACAGCCCGATGATCTGCCAGGAATCCCAAGCGTACTCACTGCCTCCGAACGTGAGGGCGAGAAGCAGGCTGACGACCCCTACCACCATGGTAAAGATCCCCACCATGTCAATCTTGACCGGTCCCTTGTTCACATGCTTGCCTAGACCAAGGGAGATAAAGATAACGGCTATAATGCCGACCGGCAGGTTGATGTAGAACACCCAGCGCCAGTTCAGGCTGTCGACGATCCAGCCGCCTACCTGCGGGCCAATGACGGACGACAGACCGTACAGGCCGCCGAAGATCCCTTGCCATTTGGCCCGTTCCTTACCCGTGAACAGGTCCCCGATGATAATCATCGCCATCGGCATCATGATCCCGCCGCCCAAGCCTTGAACGCCGCGGTAAATGATAAGCTCCGTCATGTTCTGGGTCACGCCGCAAAGCGCGGAACCCACCATAAAGATAATCAACCCGGTCACGTAAACCACACGGCGTCCAAGAAGGTCCGCGAGCTTACCGGCGATGGGAACCACGGTCGTGGACGTCAGCATATACGCAGTGGTTAGCCACGTCATCAGGCTCAGCCCGCCCAGCTCCCCTACGATCCGCGGCATGGCCGTTCCGACGATGGTCCCGTCCAGGGCGGCGAACAGCATGGCAATAATCAGACCGGCAATCAGCATTCCCCGGTGGGACGTCACCGTCTGGGAATCCTCGGCCAATTTCAAATTCTCACTCATGAGTACAACAACTCTCCATTTCCTCTCTAGTCTCCGAATCCTTCTTAATCTTCTCTGCTATAACGGCCAGCTTCTCATTAATGACGACGAGCTGCTCCAGTTCCTCCGGCTCCAGGCCGGCAAAATATTTGGCGAGCACCTGCTTGGACTTCTCCTGGGCCTTCCCGAGAATGGCCTCCCCTTCCTTCGTGATGCCGACCAGAACGACCCGGCGGTCCTTCTCTCCATGTCTGCGCTCCACGAAGCCACCCGCCTCCAGCCGGTCGATCATGACCGTAATCGCACTCGGCTTGACCTCCATCGAGTCGGCAAGATCGGTAATTTTGGCGTTCCCGATCTTATGAATCATGCGCAAGAGAGAGAACTGCGGCATGGTCAATCCGAATTCCTTGAACTGGGTCATCTCGGGCCAAAGGGTACGCATGAGAAGAGCTACGGCTTTGTCATAACGGTCCACCAATTGCTTCAATTTATCTATGATTCTTCCTCCTTTTAGCATTCAACCTTTCACCATTAATTATTTTCATAACTTATTATTTCAACAAGTTAAATTATAAATAGTGAAAGGATTTCTGTCAACGGGGATTTCTTATTCTTCCCGCTCCCTCGAATTCTATGGGCGAATAAGGTATAATTCGGTTAGGAGTTTAATTAATTAGAGGTGAATTCTTTACATGGTATCGAGCACACTGGGCACCTTCGCCGTACTTTGGGCGATCCTGCTTATTTTCCTATTATCGGTAGGCGGATTTTTTATGTTCCGCAAATTCATGAAGGTGCTGCCGATGTCGGACGGCAAGTCCAAGCTGGACTGGCAGAACCATTATGTGGATTCCTCCCGGCATCTGTGGACGGAAGACTCCAAGGCTTTTCTCGAGACGCTGGTCTCTCCCGTACCTGGCCCTTTCCGGGATATCGCCCGCCATTCCATTGCCGCCCGTATCGGGCAGGTCGCTCTTGAACAAGGAGCGGAGGAAGTGACGCGGGATCATTGCCTCGAAGGCTATATTCTGGCGACCCCCGCGGGATTACAGAAGCCTGGAATCCTTTCTCGACAAGAACGGCATCGATTACAGCCGCTTCCGCCACCTTCTGCAGCAGCCATAGTACCGCCGCTATTCCGCCGCGCCTTCGGGCCGGCGTTTTTTTGTGCCCGCTTTTGTCATCGGTCAGGCTGGGCAGGATAAGAAACAAGGGAAGGGCGAGGCCAATACAGCCAGGCATGATTTTTTTGGCGGGTGGGCTGTTGGGCCCAAGGGTCCTGTATTACAATGGAAGGAGCAGGAAAAACCAATCGTCCGACCGGAAGGATTCATCCCCGCGATGAACGTCGTTCAGGAGGGCATCGGGTCCTCCATTCGTTTCGGAGAATCGAGACCTGCCGGACTTTTTCCATAAAGAGACGGGGTCAAAGGAGAGAAGCAAGTTGAATATCCGGCTGGAGCAGGTGGTTAAAACCTTCCAAAGCGAAGGAGGGGCTTATACCGCCCTGAAAGGAATCGATCTGGAAATCGGCGCCGGGGAGTTTGTCGCGGTCATCGGAAAATCGGGGAGCGGCAAATCGACGCTTATCAATATGATCACGGGAATTGACCGTCCCACGTCGGGGAAGGTCATAGTGGCCGGGCAGGACGTACACGCCCTTAAACGAAGCCGCATGGCCGTTTGGCGGGGAAGAACCTCGGCATCATCTTTCAATTCTTTCAGCTGATTCCGACCCTCAGCCTGGTGGAGAATGTCATGCTGCCGATGGACTTCTGCGGCACCTACCCTTCCCGCGACCGCAAGCGCCGCGCGCTGGAGCTGCTGGATCGGGTGGGCATGGCCGAGCAGGCCGGCAAAATGCCTTCGGCCGTTTCCGGCGGGCAGCAGCAGAGGGTGGCCATCGCGCGGGCGCTGGCGAACGATCCGCCGATCCTCGTCGCCGATGAGCCGACCGGCAGCCTCGACTCGAAGACGGCGGAATCCGTATTCGGGTTGTTCCGCACGCTGGCCGACTCGGGCAAGACGGTGGTCATGGTCACCCATGACAACGACCTCGCCCAGAAGGTGCGCCGCACCGTGGTGGTAGCCGATGGAGAGGTCGTGAGCGAGTCGGTCCTTCAGGCTTTCCCCGTCTCGACATCGACCAGCTCTCCCAGCTGCAGCCGCTTCTCGGCAGGCGGGAGTATCCGCCGGGCGCGGTCATTATCCGCGAAGGCGACGAGGGGGAAGAGGCCTTCATCATCACCCGGGGCGAGGTGGAGGTATCCGTCCGGGGTGCCGATGGACGGGAGACGCTCGTGAACCGGCTCGGCGCCGGCCAGTATTTCGGTGAAATCGCCCTCATCCGGCAGGTAAGGCGAACGGCGACGGTCCGGGCCGCCGGGACGGAGCCGGTTGAGCTGGCGGCGCTCGGCCGCAGTGCCCTGCGGGACATTCTCGGCCAGTCGGATCCGACCCGCGAAGATATGGACCGGCTCATCCGCCAGCGGATGGAGGAGCTGGCCCTTCACGGGCTCCGGGGCCGTCATGCTTAGCCCCCGCTGGAGAAAGGTCCTCCGCGACTTGTCCTCTAATAAAGCCAGGACCGTGCTTGTCTCGTTGTCCATTGCCGTCGGCATTGTCGGAGTCGGAATGATCTCCCAGACCCTGGAGATGATGCAGCGGGGGATGAACGACAGCCATCGGTCGGCGGAGGCCTCCGCCTTCTCGGTTACCACGCTGCAGCCGTTCGATCATCGGGTGATGGACAAGGCGGCCGCGGTGCCGGGAGTAAGCGCCGTGGATGGGCGTGCCTCCTTCGAGCTCCGGGCTCATCCGGTCCGGGCGGAAGACGGGCCGGTTAAGGCAGGCGATTGGCGGACCATCCGGCTGTTTGCCCTAGAGGATTATAACCACATCTCCATGGACAAAATGCTGCCCGTCGAAGGAGCCTGGCCGCCCGCCCAGGGGGAGCTCCTTATGGAACGGACCTCCGTGGATTACCTCGGGGTCCGTATCGGAGACAAGCTGGAAGTGGAACTGCCCGACGGAACCCTCC
Organism: Paenibacillus sp. CC-CFT747; assembly: GCA_030323305.1. GTDB lineage: Bacteria > Bacillota > Bacilli > Paenibacillales > NBRC-103111 > Paenibacillus_AO > Paenibacillus_AO aurantius. Next base: position 620,773 of record CP106741.1, read on the forward strand.
GGCAGCTTAAACTCGGCGGAATCGTTCGGGACCCTCTCCGGGAAACCTCCTCCATGACCGGCATCAGCTACGGCTATTTGTCCATGGCAACGCTAGGAGAGCTCGGCCGCCCTGAAGCCTTCAACACGCTTTCGGTGAAGGCTTCCGATCCCGAGGCCGATTCCGCGAAGCTGGAGAGGCTTGCGGGCGATGTCCGGCAAGTGATGACGGCCGAGGGCCTGACCCCGGTGTCGACCCGAATCCCGAAGCCCGGGAAGCACTGGGCGGAGGACATCGTGCAGTCCTTCGCCCTTATTCTCCAGACGATGGGGGATTGGCTCTGGCCCTCGGCGCGTGCCTCGTCATGAACACGATCTTCAGCATGCTGGCCGGGCAGCTCCGCCAGATCGGTGTCATGCAGGTGCTCGGCGCCACGAGGGGCAGCCTCTTCCGGCTGTACCTCGGCACGGTCCTGCTTTACTGCCTGCTGGCCTCACTTCTCGGCATTCCCCTCGGGATGCTCGGAGCGCGGGCCATGGCATCCCAATCGATCCGGCTGCTTAATTTCGACAGCTCCGGCTACGGGCTAACCCTTCCCGTTCTCGGGCTGGAGCTTATCGTCGGGCTCCTGATTCCCATACTCGCCGCCCTATATCCGCTTGCCGCCGGAACCCGGATCACGATCCGGGAAGCCATTGGCGGTCCGGCCGCGCGAAGCGGAGGCTCCCGAGGATGGCTCGCGGCTATGCTTGAGGCCATCAAGGGGCTGCCCGGCCCCCTGCTCCTGCCGATCCGCAACGCCTTCCGCAGCCGCGTGCGCCTGACGCTGACCTTGGCGACCATGAGCCTCGGCGGGGCGATCGTCATCTCGGTCATCGCCGTTCAGGCCTCCATGGAGCTGACAAAGGCCAATTCGCTCCGCTATACCCACTATGACGTCCAGCTCAGCTTCCCGGAATCCCGCACGGCCTCCGATCTCGTCGCCGAGGCGCAGACGGTGACCGGGGTGGAGACGGCGGAGGCTTGGACGTGGAAGACGGCCAACCGGGTCGGTGCCGATGGCAGCGAGAGCAAGGACCTTGCCTTCGCCGGGATTCCCCGGGCACCGCCCTAATCGAGCCGGTTCTCCTCGAGGGGCGGTGGCTCCAACCGGGCGACCGGAAGGCGGTTGTGCTCGATTCCTTCCTGCTGCAGGATAATCCGGATCTCCATGCCGGTTCGGAAGTCACCCTGGCCGTTAACGGGCGCAAGGACACCTGGACCGTCATCGGCATCACCCGGAAAGTGTCCGGGGACGTCGTCTCCTATGCCCCCTTCGAGGCCCTCTCCGAAGCGGCCGGAGAGGCCGGGAAGGCGATGACCGTCCAGACCGTCACGAAGGATCATTCCCGGGAGGGGCAGGCCCAAACCGCCGCCGCTTTGCAGACCCGCTTCAAGGAGAAGGGATACGGGTCCGCCAGCACGCTGATCACGGACGATCTTCGCAAGGTTCAGGAGAACCGCTTCCAAACGGTGCTTGCCTTTCTTGCGGTCATGTCCGTGCTGCTCGTGATCGTCGCCGCCCTTGGCCTGACGGGCACGATGAGCTTGAGTGTGCTGGAGCGGACGCGCGAATTCGGCATTATGCGAAGCATTGGGGCATCCGACCGCAGCATGCTGGGCCTCATCATCGGCGAAGGTCTGGTGCTCGGCCTCGTGTCCTGGGCCGTCGGCTCCCTCCTCGCCTATCCCGTCTCCCGGCAGCTAAGCGCCGCTGTGGGTCATTCCCTCTTCGAGCAGCCGCTCGACTACCGCTTTCCCTTGAGCGGGGTGCTGCTCTGGCTGGCGGGAAGCCTGGTCGTCGCCGCGGCGGCCAGCCTGCTCCCCGCCTGGAAAGCGGCACGGCTCGAGATCCGGGATGTGCTCGCCTATGAATAACAACAAAAACCGCTTCTTTCCCTGCCTAAGGCAGGAAGGAAGCGGTTTTGTCCATTTTGTTATTCAAATAAGAAAGGAAATCAGGCCGATGTGGTGGATGGGATGATCTTGATCTGGTCGTACAGGTTGGTCAGGGACTGGAAATTACGGTTGAACGTGAAAATACGCTTGATCCGGTACGTCAGCATGACCACCGCCGTCACCGCTTCGCCCAGCGAAAACTGGCAGTCGGGGAATTGAAGCAGCAGCTTCTTCGCCTCCTGCTCCAATCGCTCATTGCCGGAGATGACTTCGATCTTTCCGCGGGAGATGGCCTTCTCGATCGTGTTCAGGAAGAATTCCGCCTGGGTGTAGCCGAAATTGTTGCGCAGCCAGTCGTGCGTATCGAATACAATGTAGCTCGTCGTCACGAACGTACGGTCCAAGTCGTCCAGGTCCAGAAAGAAAGAACGCGCCTTGACATAGTGCTCATGATCAGGGTTCATAAAGGATTTCAAGGATGTGTCGTCCAGAAACACGGACTGTTCAAAATCCCAAGGGGCCGAAGTGACGGCCGAATTCTCGGTAACATTCATGATTCGAGGCTCCTTTCCTTCGTTAGTCCAGGTTTTTGGTCAAGCCGTCCAAATAAAGCAGAGGATTGTTCTCCTTGCGCTCGACGCTTACCTGCAAGGTCTTCTCGGCGGCCTGAGCCGCTATGTACTGCTGCACGGCCCGCTCCACCAAAGCCTCCACGGTGGTGTGCCGGTGCTCCGCCCGCTGCCTCAGCATAGTGTAAACCCTCCGGTCGAGGATGACGGACGTGTCCTCTTCGTCTCTTTCCTCCTGTCCCTGGCGCTCGGTGACCAGGTTAGAGGCCGAGGCTTTCAGCTTCTCCATGTAACCTTTGATTTTATCCAAATTTTTGTCCATGTGAATTGATACCTCTTTTACGCAGAATTTGTATAGTAATTCGACAGCGGGCTTCGACTTTGAGGGGGCCCGCCCTTGTTGATAGTTTAACGAAAATCACCTGCAAAGAAAAGCGGAGGGTTCTTCCTGCTTCCCGCCCAGAAAAAAGGCCCGGGCAGCCGGGCCGTTCTTCCTCTTATTTTACGACACCGCACAGAACACGGCCGCCGGAATTTCCGGCAGGATCCGACTTCATGTCGTCCGGCCCCTCGTGAATGACCAGAGCCGTTCCGTCCCCGTCGAAGAGCGAGTTGACCGCTCCCTTCTCCAGGGTGGTGTGCATCGCCTTCAGCTCGACGGAAACCTTGCCGTCCGCCCCTACCTCCAGATTCGGCAAATCGCCCACATGGTGACCGTTAGGATTATCGGTTCCGTGCTGCTTCTTCTCCGGGTTCAGATGGTCGCCCGCCGACTTGAAATCGGGCGCTTCGCATTTGCCGACTTGATGAAGGTGGATTCCATGCTTGCCGGCTGTCAGGCCGCCCGCTTCTACCTTAATCTTGAGGCCGTCCCCCTCCTGGGTGAGAATGGCCAGTCCCATTTTCTCCCCTTCGTGTTCAGCAGGTCCGCCGAGACACTCTTGCCGGCAGGAGAAGGAGAAGCGCTTGCCCCACCCGGGCTGCCGGAAGCTTTGGGTGTCGTCCCGGTCAGGGGATTATCAGCGGTTCCTTCCTGGCGCTTCGGCGTAGGGGTCGGCTTGCCGGAACCCGGATCGGGAGAAGTCGCACCGGAATCGATCGTTTTGCCGGAGCCTTCGCCGAGCGTCGTTCCGTTATCGGAATTGGAGGTCGGGTCGCTGCTGCCGCACGCACTCAAAGGAACGGTGGCCAGCAGGAGCGACAGGACCAGGCAGATCTTTTTCATGAAGGTCCCTCCTTGGTTTGACGGTTCTTTTTACTACCTTCCCCAAAAACCCCTGCCTGAAACCGCTCCCGGACACCCCCGCCGGCTTCCATCCGTCCGATCTTGAACGGCCGGCCCGTCCTATTCCGTTCTTCTCCCCATAAAAAAAGACTTCCGCCAACGGCGGAAGCCAAGCACTAGTATAAGGCGCTGACGGGCAAGATGTCTCTCGATCTTTCCGGCACCCATTTCAGCAGCTGCCGGCGGACTTGAATCAACACTTGCTCCCGGCTGGTCGGGATCGTCAGGACGGGCCGTGTATTCAGAATCGATCGGGGGAGGAAGAGTTCTGCGCCTACCCACGGCTCCACCACCCTATCGTCTCCCGGCAGCCGGGAAAGGGAGAGCTCCATCCGGCCGCCCACGCGGTACCGCTGGCTGTATTCGGCCGGCTCCACATGAAACCATTCCAGATGCCTCACTTCGTCCACATGAAAAGAATGCCGGATCCGTTCGCGGTCGACCAGCTCCAAGACGTTCCATTGGATGGTCCGGCTGTTTAGCTTGAACTCGGCCAGGTCTTTGGCATGGATTTTGTGCTGCGCCTCAACAAGCATCGAAACCAGCAGCTCCAGACTGGCACAGCTCGTAAGACCGTTCCGTTTCATGCGGATATCCCCACCTTCTCATGGTTTGTGAGTACATATATATGCCATGAGATCGGCGTTAAAACCAGGGGACAGAGCTTTCCCTCATTATCCCGAGCGATTGACCGGACGGGGCGGCCTCAAGCGGGCATCCTCGGGAAGGCGGGTTCGGATAGAGAAGCGGAAGGCGGCCCCCTCCCGCACATCCGGATCGGCCTCTATTTCGCCGCCCATCAGCTCGACGAGGGACCGGCAAATCACGAGACCGAGGCCGGTTCCCCCGTATTTGCGGGCCATGGAGGTATCCAGCTGAGAGAAGGGCTGAAACAGCTGCCCGAGCTTATCCGGGGAATTCCGATCCCGGTGTCCCGGACCCGAAAGTGGACCTGAAGCGTCTCTCCGTCCTTTTTGCCGCAGTCAGCCGTCAAGTAAATGCCGCCCTTCTGCGTAAACTTCACAGAGTTGCCGACCAGGTTGATGAGAATTTGCCGGACCCGGTTCACATCCCCGACGAGATAACGGGGAAGCTCGGGGTCGAGCTTGCAGCGGAGCTCCAGCCCCTTCTCTTTGGTGGTGGCCTTGAACAGGGAGAAGGTTTCGTCAATGCACGCCTGGAGCTCGAATGGCTGTTCTTCGAGCTGCATTTTGCCGGCCTCCATCTTGGAGAAATCGAGAATGTCGTTGATGACGCTGAGCAGCGCGGTGCCGCTCTTCTGGATCATCTCCGCGTATTCCCGCTGTTCGTCGTCAAGCCCGGTGTCGAGCATCAGGTTGCTCATTCCGATGACTCCGTTGAGCGGTGTCCGGATTTCATGGCTCATCATGGCCAGGAACTCACTTTTGACCCGAACGGCAGACTCCGCCTCCTCCTTCGCTTGAAGCAGCTCGCGCTCGGCCTTCCGGCTGTCGGTGATGTCCTTCGAAATGGTATAGACATCCACAGTTTGGCCGTCCACCATCATGGGGACCATCGTGGTGCTGAGCAGAAGGGGGTCCCGTTGTGGTGGCGTATGGAAAACTCCACGGTCTGCGGGCTTCCTTGAGCCGCTTTGCTAAAGGCCGCCATTGCCTTAGGGATATCCCGCTTCATCACGAACGTCGTAAACGGCTTGTTAAGATACTTCAGAATGGAATAGCCCGTTAGGTTCTCCGCGGCCGGGTTCGCCCTAAGAAGGCGGCCCTCCAGGTTGAACAGGCAGACCATGTCGGGATTATTCTCGAAAATCGAGTTGTAGCGGAGCTCGTTGAGGTAAGAGGCGCGAAGGGCCCATATCTTGTCGAGGTATAGACTTAACGCCGCCAGCGCCAGAACGAGCAGCGTCGCCCCTCCGGTCAGCAGGGCGATGGTATACGGACCTACGATGCGGCCGGGCGGATCCAGATTAGGGCCGGCGAGCGGGGTGAACCGGGCCGCCTGCATGCCGATATAGTGCATGGCGGCGGCCGCAACGCCAAGCAGCAAAGCGACCTGTAATTTTATCTGAAAGTGAAAAGAAAGCGTTCCCTGAACAAAACGATAAAAAATACGCAGAGCCACAAAGGACAGCGTCAGGGCGATCAAGGAGGAGAGAGAGAATAAATACGGGTTGTACGACAGCTGGGCGTCCAGCCGGATAGCGGACATTCCTGCAAAATGCATGACCACGATGGCCAATCCCATGAAGACTCCCCGGCTGTAAAAGCCCCCATCCCATACGGGGGCGGCTGGATATGTAAAGAGCCGCGAATGAGGCAACCACAGGAAAGAGAATGGATAGGAAAATGATACGAAACTCATAGGTGACGGGAATCGGCATATGATAGGCGAGCATCCCGACAAAATGCATCGACCAGAAGCCGATGCCCATCACACAGGAGCCGGCCGCCATCCAGGCCAGTCCACCCCGCGTGCGGGAAGCGAGCCCCGCTTGACGATATCGATAGCGGTATAGGACGAGAGGACGGCTAAGAGGACCGACAGGAAGACGAGCAGCAGGTTGTAACTTCCTTCCATTTGGTTCAAACGATCCACATCCCCGGGAGTAAGATCTACCTTTATTATAAAAGGAGTCCGGCGCCGGCGCCATCCTTAATTTCCTAAATCCCTTACCGGGGGCGGTTGCGGACCAGCTGCTCCTTGGCCATCTTCACCATTTCCCTTACCATCGCCCCCCGATCGGCCCTCCTACCCGGCCGGCTTCCTCGGTGGTCAGCCTTCCGTTGTTCCCTGCCTTCAGCGGGACGCCCAGCGACTGGGCCACCTCGTATTTGACGTCATCCGGCCTGTCCGGATCGACGGAGTAGCCCTCGCGGCGCATCACCTCCGTTTTGAAGGCCTCCAGTCCCTTCTCGGCCCCTTCGACCACGTGTCTTCTTCGGCTTCTTCTCGACATGCTGTCACCTGTCCTTTCTTTTGGTTCTAACATGTCTCTTCCGGCCGGTTTTTAACCGGGCTTCTCTCATAAAGACTGTTCCCTGCGGTAGCGGGTCGGGGGCAGCCGTAGAAGGCCCGGAACTGCTTGGTGAAGTAAAAGGGCTTGCGAAGCCGACGCTCTCCGCAATCTCCGAAACCGGCCGGCGGGTGAACGCAAGCAGCTTGGCGGCGTGGCGGAGACGGAGCTGCAGCAGGGTTTCCATAAGGGAGTCGCCCATTTGCTCCTTGAACAAGTGAGCGAGCCGGGATGCCGAGAGATGAACCTCTTCCGCCAAGGAGGCTACCGAATGCGGTTCCTGTAGGCTTTCGGTCATCCGCTGAAGCACCTTCTCCACCCGTTCGTCCAGTACCGGCCCTTCCCGGGCGGAGAATTTCCGTGAGAGGAGAAGGAAGACTTCATGGAGACCGTTCATGGCAAGCTCCTCACCGCCTTTCCATGTTCTCGCATCAAGAATAAGCCTCTCGAATGCCTGCAGAATCCGCCGGTGAAGGGCCTCGTCCTCCAGCGCCAGAAAGATAAGCCCATTCTCCTCCTCCGGCAGCTGAACGGCTCTTCCCCAATAAGGCGGGGGAACAAAGTGGGCCCACACAAACTCCCAGCCTTCTCCCTCGGCCGCTTCGTAATCGTGGGGAGTTCCCGGCTTAAGGATGGCGATGTCCCCGCTCCGGCAGGAGAACAGCCTTCCGTTCAGGCGGAAGCGGCCTTCCCCGGCGATGGTGCAGGTGATCAGCCAATCCCGGGTCCCCTGGGCCTGCGGGTCGTGTACCCGAAGGCCCGGTTATAATGATCGGCGATCAGCACACCCGGATTGGGGGCGGCGTGAGTCGCAGCAGGATCGTTATGGTTATCGACCATATGCTTCATCCCTTTTTCGTTTTCTCTATTTTATTATAAAGCCATAAGCGGGAAAACAAGGAGGAAGGGATCATGGCGGCAAGCACCAAAATTACCGTTGAGGATAAAAGGCATTACGACGAAGAAGGTTTCCTGGTTGTAAAAGGGCTCGTGTCCGCGGAGGAAGCGGAAGGGCTGCGGGAGCATTTTATGAAGCTCCAAGCGGGAGGCCCGATTCCCGGATGCTTCAGCCCCGTTCCCGAGGAAGAAGCCAAGGATATTCTGCAGCGTTATCCGAGGATGATGCATCCCCACAAGGTGGATGAGCTTTCGATGAAGATGATGCTGGACGGCCGGATTCTGGACGTATTAAGGGAACTCCTGGAGGAGGAGCCCCTTGCCGCCCAGAGCATGTTCTACTTCAAACCGCCCGGAGCGAAGGGACAGGCGCTGCACCAGGACAACTTCTACTTGAAGGTGGAGCCGGGCACCTGCATCGCCGCCTGGATCGCGGTGGATGATGCCGACGAGGAGAACGGAGGAATGTTCCTCGTTCCGAAATCGAACGCCTTGGAGGTGCTCTGCCCTCATTTGGCGGACCCGGCCGTATCCTTCACCCGGGATGAAGTCGATGTTCCGGACGGTCTGCATCCCGTTCCCGCCCGGATGAAAGCCGGTGACGTGCTCTTCTTCAACGGGAGCATGATTCACGGCTCTTATCCCAATACCTCGGAGGACCGTTTTCGCCGGGCGTTCATCTGCCACTACACGGGAATCTCCACCACCCGGATCGGACAGTACTATACTCCTCTCTATGAAGCGTCGGGACAGCCGATCGACCGGGACGCGAATCCCACCTCGGGTCCGTGCGGCACCGAGCATAACCAGGGCGGGGTCTACCAGCCTCATTAGGCTGGGAGCCGTAAGCCCCCGGCCTAACGTCGTGGATGCCCTATCCGCAAATTGCCACCCAAGTTACCGGATAAGGCACCTGTGTCAAAAAGAAAGACCTCGGTCTCCCTTATGTGGAGACCGAGGTCTTTCTTGCGCAGGAAGCGGGAGGTTCCGTCCCGCCCGGACACCTTTCCGGTATCCCCCTTGTTCCGCCTCCCCCTTCTTACCGGTAGCCGGGTGAAGAAGCGGGACTCGATCAGGGGTTTTAGGAGCGGCTTCCAGACTCGTCCGCATCCGTCTTCTGGCCGGACCCGTTGTCCTCTCCCGCTCCCGAAGAGGCTCCGCCGTTCTCTCCATCCGACTCGTCAGACCCGGTGTTCATGCCGCTCACGCCAACCGCCTTGGAGAGGTCTCCGGTCGAGGAACTTTCCGCCGGCAGCCCAAGCTCCGCCCTGTAAGCGCGCAGCGCATCCTCCAGCTCGTTCTGGTGCATGAGCAGGTAGGGGCTGTCCCATATCCCGCCGGGATGCTCAAACTGGATTTGCTCCGGCTTAAGCTTCTTGAAGGACAGAATCCATTGCTTCAGCTCATTGGCAGGAATATCGGTTTGCACGCTTTCCCCGGCAATATCGAGAACGCCGCCCCATTTCGAAATGCCTCCGAGGAAGTCAGCTTATCGAGAAGCCCCGTCAGCACCTGCTGCTGGCGGGCGTTTCGTTCCAGATCGGACGATTCTTCCGTCCCGTTATTGGACTTGCGGTACCGGACGAAGTCCAGCGTCTGTTTGCCGTCCAGCTCCTGCAAACCTTTGCGCAGGTTGATATCCGTTCCGTCCGCGCGGTCGGTATACCGCATGTCCATGTCGACGTCCAGCTTCAGGCCTCCCAACTCGTCGACCGTCCGGCTGAAGCCGTCAAAGTCGATCACCGCCATATAATCGATGGGGACCTCAAACATGTCGCTGAAGAAGCGCTTGGTTTCCTGGAGAGCGGTGTTCTTGTCCTGGTTATAGAAGTAAGGAAAGAAATAGTTGGCCTTGTGCCGACCGTGATGCTTGGATTTCAGCAGCATGTCGCGGGGCAGGGAGACAACGGTCATTTTATGCGTCTCGGGATTAAGCGCGGCGAGCATCATGACGTCCATGTTCATGGTCCCTCCGCTTCCTTCCCGGCTGTCAATTCCGGTTAGCAAAAAGGTCATCGGCCTCCACTTCCGGGAGTCGTCCGCCTTCTCCTCCGCACCGCCGCTCGGTTGGCTGCCGGACATTTTATCCAGCGCGTCGTTAGCCTTCGTATACAGATAGCCAGCGTATGCGGCCGCGCCTCCGGCTGCCAGCGCCATCCCTATGAATAACGTAATGATTACTTTGCGTAAGGTTTTTCGGGGCTGTCTTCGGTTCCTCATGATCTCCTCCTGATAAAGTATTAGGGTAAGCCGCCCCTAATTGTACCGGAAGTTAGCCGGGAGTAGGTTACAGAAATGTGACGAAACCTGACAATAAGTGTCTAAACCGATAAGAAAACCCGCAAGCTCCTAAAAGAGCCTGCGGGTTTCCCGTATGATCAATAGCCGACCTCCACGGAGGCGTTGACCACATAAATCAGATCGTTCTTGTCGTTCTTGTCTTCGAGAACCACTCCGCTTGTCGTGAGCATGCCGCCGTCCAACAGCTCTACGGTTACCTCCCCGTAAGGGAGAACCGCCTTCACCCGCTCCACATCCAGCTGCTCCTTGTCGCAGGGAACCGCCAGCTTTACCCGAACCTTCATATTATGAAGGCTGTTGCCGGGGAGCATCGCCCGCAGGCCGGGCATGGAGTTGTGATGAATCGCGTTCTTCACGGCCCGAACGGCCGCTTTCGTCACATCCTGCCCATGCAGATCAATGCCCGTGCCTAGCTCAATGAAGATCACTTTGTCCATCCGTCATCCTCCTGTCAGGGATTAATACCGCCTATCTCCCAGACAAGGTAACACAGATTAGGGACCAAAGCAACGGGCCCGAGCTTCTTCCGGAACCCCTCGGTCCCCATCCGCCGGGTAGCGGTCAGGTCCCCCCGCCCCCTCTTCCGCAACGCCTCTGCCTTTTCCTTTCCTATCCTCCCGACGGAAGAGAGATACCACGAAAAGAAGAAGCGGATAGACCAGCCCGAGAAGGAGGCTCGGGTAAAACAACAGCTGGGGGTTCACTTTCAGGCTGACGATAATGTTGGGATTGGTGAGGTTAGACAGGAAGATCATCAGAGCGGCCAACGGAAACACAAGCCAGCGTACGTTGGCCGTAGTGAACAGGGAGGTCAATACCTTGATTCCCGCATAGTACGTAATCGAAAGCTTGAGAAAGCTCGAAAGAAACCAGGCACCGGCCAAGATGACCTCAATTCGCGTCAGGAAGTTGCCGATGTTGATTTTCCGTGCCAGCGTAAATGTCGGGTACAGCCTCATTTCCATCAAGGGGGCCCCCATGACGGCAATGCTTAGAAACAAGAGGAGGACAAGAACGACACTTCCTCCGGCCGCACCCGCAAGCATCGCATTTCTCCCCTTTCGGGCATCCGCCACCTGCCCGTAAAAGATCAGAAACAGGAACAACTGGAGATAAGGAAACGCCCATAACAAGGCCGACGCTTTGGCAACCGGAAAGATTCCTTCCTCCAAAAACGGCCTGATTTTCTGAGGGTCTACGTTGGGCAACAGAAGAACATAAATGATCAGGATAAGGAGCAGAATCCATGGAAAGAAAATTTCCGCCGTCCGGGCTAACGGCTGGAGGCCAAGCCAGACCGCCATCCCCACAACGGACATGAAAATCACCTCTACCGCCCAGTCCGGCGTTTCGGGCAGAATCTCCCCTATAACAAAGTCCGCGGTGTTGTGCAGGATGAAGGCGCAGGTGAAAAAGATATAGATGAAGATCAGCACGGCCATACCTTTGGCCGTCCAGCGCCCCAGGAGCCGCCCCGTAAATTCCATCAAGGTGCTTCCCTTCATCCTCATTCCCAGCCAACCGTACAGCAGAGTCGTTCCCGTTCCTACTGTTCCTCCCAGCACGGCGGCCAGCCAGGCATCCTGCCGGGCAAACGTTATAAGAATCGGCGGCGCCACCAGAATGGAGGTTCCGATCACAAAAATCAACGTCAAAATAAACAGCTGCCGGGTCGAGATCTGCCCATCCGCTTTCATGCCGCCTCTCCCTTCTTCCTTCCTGTTGTTAACATTCTCACCCCGGGCTTATTCTAAACGCCTATTCTTCGGATGAGTTGGCGGAAAAGTGAACAAGCTAACCATTACCGTTTCCCAATGACACTTTGCCTTTTCGCAAACAGGAAAGGAAGCCCTATGACCATCACAAGAATGACCAACCATCAGTTGTTATCCCTCATCATTCTGTTTGAGATGGGGAGCTCCATTGTCCTTGGCCTGGCCGTACAAGCCAAGCAGGATGCCTGGCTGGCCATTCTTGTCGGCCTGCTGGGCGGACTCGCGCTTCTGACGCTCTATGTCTGTATTCAGAAGCTTTGTCCCGGCATGACCCTGACCCAATGCTTCGTGAAAGCCTTTGGAGGCTACATCGGGCGGCCTCTTGCTTTTGCGTATTGTGTTTATTTTCTCTATCTCTCGGCACGGGTGCTGCGGGACTTCGGGGCCCTGCTGCTCACCTCCGCCCTGCCGAATACGCCCATGTCCGCCGTTAACCTGATCATGATTATCGTCATTCTTTACGGAGCGGTTCTAGGAATAGGGACCCTTGCCCGTACGGGAGAAATTTTTCTGTTTATCTGTATACTTGTGGCTGTGCTTGGCGTGATCGTGCTCTTCTTCTCCCATGTGGTCAAACCGGAAAACTTCCTTCCTATCCTGGAGAACGGCTGGGGTCCGGTCTTGTCAACGGCCTTTCCCCAAACGGTCACTTTTCCCTTCGGCGAGGTTATTGTGTTCACCATGTTTACTCCGTACCTGGTCCATACCTCTGGAGCCATTCGGACGGCCTACCGGGCGATGATCATAAGCGGACTAATTCTGGCCTTTGTGACCGCCCTTAACATTGCCGCCCTCGGCACTTACGGATTAACCAACGCCGTCTTTCCTCTTCTCAAAACGTCCGCCCTCATGAAAGTCGGCAATTTTCTGCAGAGGCTGGAGGCCTTTACCATTCTTCTGCTCATTGTGGGAGGCTATTTTAAAACGGTACTATTCTTTCTGGGAGGAGGAATCGGACTTAGCGAGCTCCTTTTTGGCGGTAAGCCGGGCCATTCCCTCAAGGGAATGTACGGGGTGCTGGCTCTGGCCGTTTGGTCGGTTTCCCTTCTCATGGCACGGAGCTTTCCGGAGCATGCTAAAATCGGGCTCGACGTCGTGCCGCGTTATGTGCATATCCCTATGCAAATGATCCTCCCTGTTCTGCTGCTCCTTACCCTCTATGTCCGTAAGCAAATCGCAGGCAAACGCCAAGGGAGGTTCCCTTCATGAACAAGCTGTTCTCTCTTTTCCAGAAGGTCAAAAAAGAGTGCCGGGCACCGAGCCTTCGGCGAAGCGTCCCCAACCGGAGCCGCCCGTGCCTCTCGATGACCGCATAGAAACCGTCTTTCAGGAGGTGGTGCGCCGTTTCGGAAACAGCCCGGACATCGTGTCGCGCCGCATCTATCTCGGAGAAGCCCCCGGCATTCCGGTCGGCATTCTGTACATCAAAGGCCTGACAGAGGCCACCCAGCTCCTCCAATCCCTGATCGCCGACCGGGTTGTGTGGGACGGGGAGAAGCCCTGTCCCCCGCCCGGGCTCTTTCCTATCTGAAACACGTCGTCATTACGGTTTCCGAGGTTCAGGAAATCAGTGATTATCAAGCGCTGCAGCATGCGCTTTTCTCCGGAGAAACGATTCTGCTGGTTGAGGGCCATAACCGGGCCTTGGCCGTCTCCACCCAGGGAGGGGAACGCAGAGGGGTGGAGGAGCCGAGCACGCAGTCGGTCATCCGGGGGCCCCGTGAGGGGTTTACTGAGACGATCGATGTCAATACCGCCATGGTCCGGCGTAAAATCCGGGATCCCCGCTTGTGGATCGAGACCCAAAGGATCGGAAAAATCACCCATACCCGGATAGCGCTTATGTATATCAAAGGGCTTGCCGATGAAGGCGTGCTTAAAGAAGTCCGCCACCGGCTAAGCCGTATCGACATCGACGGCATCCTGGAAAGCGGGTATATCGAGGAAATGATTCAGGACGAGCCCTTCAGCCCCTTTCCTACGCTTTTCAACACGGAACGCCCCGATACGGCGGCAGCCTGGCTTCTCGAAGGGCATGTGGCCGTCTTTGTGGACGGAACGCCTTTTATTCTGCTTGCTCCGGCTTTGTTCAACCAGTATTTTCACGCACCGGAGGATTCGTACCAGCGGGCGGACTTCGCGGCGCTTCTGCGGCTGCTCCGGTTTCTGTGCTTTTTCATCGCTCTTCTGGCACCGTCCTTGTATATCGCCATCACGACGTTTCACCAGGAGCTGCTGCCGACTCCTCCTAATCGGCCTTGCGGGCCAGCGGGAAGGAGTCCCCTTTCCCGCCTTCGTGGAAGCCCTGGCCATGGAGATCACCTTCGAAATTCTCCGCGAGGCGAGCGTCCGGATGCCCAAAACGATCGGCCAATCCGTTTCCATAGTCGGTACCCTCGTTATCGGACAGGCGGCCGTGGAGGCCGGACTCGTTTCTCCGGCGATGGTCATCATCGTCTCCATCACCGCCATTTCGAACTTCGTCATTCCGGCGTTCAGCATGGGGATCTCCATCCGGATGCTCCGCCTGGTCTTCATGGGCCTTGCGGCTTCCTTCGGCCTGTTCGGTCTCGTCATCTGCATGATTGCCATGATTCTGCATTTGACCAGCCTGAGCTCCTTCGGGGTTCCCTACATGGCTCCCTTCGCTCCCTTTATGCCGGCGGAGCAGAAGGATTCGCTCATCCGGCTTCCCCGCTGGGCCATGTTCTCCCGCCCCCGGACGAGCACGGACAACAATCTGATCCGCGAGGAGAACACGGTGCAGCCCGAAAGCCAAAAGGAGGGGCCGGCATGAATAGAAAAGGACTGAAGCTTCTTATTCTTCTCGGCCTCTTGGCCCCTCTGCTTGCGGGATGCTGGAGCCGCCGGGAACTCGACGAACTAGCCATCTCCTCCGCTTTCGGCCTGGACAAAGAGGAGACCGGTACCAGGTATCGGTTCAGATCGTCAACCCGGGTGCCGTGGCGAGCAAAAAGAACGGAAGCGGCCGTGCTCCGGTCGTGACCTACCGGACGGATGGGCGCACGGTGCTGGAAGCCATCCGCCGCATGACCACGGAAGCTCCCCGCAAAATTTACGGCGCTCACCTTCGGGCCATCGTCTTCGGAGAGAGCCTCGCCAAGGAAGGGATCGCCCAAGCCTTGGATCTGCTGTTTCGCGACCAGGAGGTCCGGGGAGACTTCTATATCGTTATCACGAAGGGCGTCTCCGTCCAGACAGTCCTTCAGACCATGACCACCCTGGAACCGATCCCGGCCAACGATCTGTTCACCTCCCTGGAAATGTCCGAGAAGGTGTGGGCGGCGACCGGGAGCATCACGCTGGATGATCTGGTGTCGGATGTGGTCAGCAAAGGCAAGGAGCCCGTCTTGACGGGCGTTCAAGTAAGAGGAAACCGGGAGAAGGGAATAAAGAAGGAAAATACCGAGCAGGCCCACAGCGACGCCATCCTCGCCTATTCGGGAATGGCTGCTTTCCGGAGAGATAAGCTTGTCGGTTGGCTGAACGAGAGTGAGAGCAAGGGCTATAACTATAGCCAAGGCAAGGTGAGAAGTACGCTCGTAACCGTCTCCTGCCCATCCGGCGGCAAAACGAAAGATAACATCGGCATCGAGCTTGTCGGGACGAAGCGCAAGCTCAAAGCCCGGATGGAGAACGGCCGCCCCGTCATCGACCTGGCCATCAAGGGAGATGCTATCGTTGCCGAGTCCGGCTGCGAGGCGGATTTGTCCAAGCTGGAGACCCTCGCCACTCTTGAACAGGAAACCGAGAAGGACATCAACGAGAAAATCGTGAAGGCTCTGACCCGCGCCCGGAAGCTGCATACCGACATTTTCGGCTTCGGGGAGGCCATCCACCGCTCCCATCCCGCCTACTGGAAGGGAGTCAAGGATCAGTGGGAGAAGGAATTTCCGGAGCTTCCCGTCCGGGTCAAGGTGGACATCACGATTAAACGCACCGGAGAATCCATTCAATCGATTAAACAGAAGATGGGGGCCGATTAAAGCTGGGATAAGGCTGCGGGCCATGCTCCAGCCCGGGGAGGAGGGCTGTCAGGACGGCCGGACCGTATTCCTTAAGAGGGACGGCAGCCGTTTAGGATTCCCTCCGATCGGTGCCGGCCGAATCGGGAAGGCGGCGCTCCCTCGAACGGCTCTCTATGCAGGGAAGCGGGGCGTCCCTTCCCAAACGGCAAAAGCCTGGCTAGCGCCAGGCTTTTTCATCAAAAACTAAGGAAATAAAAAAAGTCCGGTCTCCCGGACTTCGGTTGGTATGTATGGTGCGGTCGGAGGGATTTGAACCCTCACGCCCAGTGGGCACTACCCCCTCAAGATAGCGTGTCTGCCGTTCCACCACGACCGCAAGTAAGAAAAACGAGGATTTGTTTACCGGATTCAGCCTTCCCTCTTGAGGATAGAGTGGTGAGCCATGAAGGACTCGAACCTTCGACACCCTGATTAAAAGTCAGGTGCTCTACCAACTGAGCTAATGGCTCGCAGCGGAAGCTGGTTCAAGTTGAAATGGTGACCCGTAGGGGATTCGAACCCCTGTTACCTCCGTGAAAGGGAGGTGTCTTAACCCCTTGACCAACGGGCCTTGCTTCGCTTCTTGGCTGCTGTCTCCGTGACAACAAAATTGATTATATATGATTCTTTTGAAGAAGACAAGCCCTTTTTCAAAAAAGTTTTCTGCCAATATGTTGAAGTCCCGGGAAGCTGGCCTGGCCCGTTTTGTGCTATGCTTAGGCCATGACGATAGGAGGTCCGGCATGCTCGTTTATCATACATCCACTGGCCAGGTTACCAACGAGAAGGTCCGCGTTCCCGCTGAAGGGGAAGTGGCCTGGATCCGGCTGTACCGGCCCGATGAGAAGGAAATCCAGTACGTGCTGGAGGAGCTCTTCCACTGCCATCCCCTGCTCGTGGAGGACTGCATCAAGTTCAACCAGCGGCCCAAGCTCGACCGGTACAAAACGAACGTGTTCCTTACCTTCTACTCCTTCCGCCGCAAGGAGCTGAAGCCGGTGGAGATGGCCCATGTGCTAGGAAGCAATTACGTTATCACCATCTACAAAGAAGAGCTGCCCTTTCTCGAGAAGCTTTACCGGGAATTCGAGCAGGTCGAAGACCGGATGAAGCACGCCGGCGATATTCTCTATCACATTCTCGATCACTGCGTGGACGAATACAGCGAACTCACCACCGAGATTCAGGAGGATGCGGAAAGGCTCGAGCGGGCCATTTACCGCAACCCGAACGTACGGATCGCCCAGGACATTTTCCGGCAGAAACGGCACCTGCAGAAGGCAAGGCGCATCCTGGTCGAGGAGAAAACGATCCTCAGCACGATCAGCCATCAGAATTTGTCGTTTACCCGCCAGGAAACCGACGTCTACTTCATCGACATTTACGATCATATTTCCCGTGTCATCGACACGGTCGACATTTACCGCGAATCGACATCCGGCCTGCTGGATCTGCAGATGGCCATGAAGTCGGACCGGATGAATGAGATCATGAAGACCCTCACGATCATCTCCTCGATTTTCCTGCCGCTGACGTTTATCGTCGGCCTGTACGGGATGAACTTCAAGCATATGCCGGAACTCGAGTGGAAATACGGCTACGCCTACGTCGTGGTCATCATGGCCGCGGTCGCCGCCGCGATGTGGATCTTCTACAAGCGGAAAAAATGGCTGTAAATACCCCAAAAAGTGAAGCGGATGCTCCGAGGGTTAGTCCTAATACTTTTTGGGGACCCCGGAAAACCAGGAAACTAACACATCGCCCAAAAAAGTGAAGCCGACGCTTCGAAGGTTGGTCCTAATACTTTTTGGGGGCCCCGGAAAAAACCATAAACAAACACATCGCCCCAAAAAAGTGAAGCCGACGCTTCGAAGGTTAGTCCGATTACTTTTCGGGGACCCCGGAAAACCAGGAATACCTCACCCCAAAAGGCTCGAAAACCCAAAAAAGTAAAAAAGGAGCCAAAAGCAAAAAAGCCGCGGAATCGCGGCTTTTTACTGGTATGTATGGCGGAGAGAGAGGGATTCGAACCCTCGCACCACTTGCGCAGTCTAACCCCTTAGCAGAGGGTCCCCTTGAGCCACTTGGGTATCTCTCCAAGAAACGCTGGCTCCCCGAACAGGACTCGAACCTGTGACAACTCGATTAACAGTCGAGTGCTCTACCAACTGAGCTATCAGGGAACAGTACTACTAAATTATCATGGTTTGGCGGCCAAGTCAAGCGGTTCCAGAATCAGCCTACCGCGGCATTTGCCGCATACGTAGCGGCCGGGATCCACCCTTCTTTTGCGCAAATATTCCATCGCGCAGGCCGTGCAGCGCAGGCGGTATTTGTCCGTCTCCTCGTTTTGGCCTGAGGCAGTGCGGAGCAGAACCGGGAGCCGCCTACCTGGCGGAGCAAGGTTTTGAAATCGGCATCCTGGTGCTTGTACCCTTTACGCTCCAAGTGGAGATGATAGTGGCACAGCTCATGCTTGATGATCTTCTCGACCTCTTCGGTCCCGAACACCTCGAACTGGCGCGTGCTGATCTCGATGTTATGGGATTTCGTAAAGTAGCGGCCGCCGGTGGACCGAAGCCTGCTGTTGAAGGTCGCCTGGTGGCGAAACGGCCGCCCGAACGAATGAAGGGAAACCCGCTCCACCCACTCCTGCAGCTGTTGGTCGTTCATGGTTATAGACTCCCTTACCTGGAAAGATTTTATTCCCTTATGGAGGAAGAGAAAGCGGTCTTTCGGCTGCATTCCGAAGAGCAGTCAACCTTTATGCCTTATCCGTCAGTATGTTCGGCTTTCCTAGTGGTCTTCGTGAGCATTCACAGGTTTTCTCACCAACCCAGATACGGGATAAGGCACTAGCTCCTCTCTTGAATTTGTACCGTAGGTTGGGCTACACTGTCAAGAGAAACGATGCCGGCTGTCCGGCTCTTAGAAGAGGAGAAACGATAGGCTATGGCACAGATGAGATATGGACTGCTTCAGCTTGGAGAATCGCTGGAATTTGTGGAAATGCCCGCTACCCACATGTACCAGCTGACCGCCTTGAACCGCCGCCTGCACAAGGAAATCGAGAAACTGACGGCCGACCGGGTTCCGGCGCTGCCCCGCATGGCGGCGGAATGCGACAACCTCGAGGTCATCGACCAGGTTTACCCGGTAACGAACGGCTTGGAGTATATCAACCGGCTGGAGGAGGCGTTCGCCGCCATCCCCGAGAAAGAGTACCCTCTCGTGTCCCTGCTGACCGAAATCCGCGCCCTTCAGGCCCAGCTGGAGCAATGGTACGAGGAAGAAGCCGAGCTGTCCTGATTCTCCGCAAGAACAGATCGGACTAAACGCGAAGGAACCGGCAAGCTCTCCCTCGTCTCCTAAGCCGGCCGGGCTTCCGTTCCTGGACATCCGGCGGGTTCCGCTCGGACCTGCACCAAAACGCCCAGCTCCCCATAGACTGTTAAAAAGGGTAACGGGGCCTGCGGGCGCCATCTGCCGCTTGATGGGGTTTCCAGGCTGCGGGCCGATGCCGGGAAGGAGCGAAACGGATGCCTCAATGGCTTTCCAATCAGCTGATGCGGGCCTTTCATGCGAAGAACCGCCGTAAAATCCGTTTGCTGAACGATTGCTGGTTTTTCTACCGTACCCGGGAGACCGGGCAGACGGAACAGGTCAAATAGCTTAAGTAGGCGTGCAAAAAAGAGCGGAATCGATCGAAGAAATTCGACCGGTTCTGCTCTTTTTGGATTTAGCGGGGACGAAAGCGGCGATGCCGGCTGCTCCTGAGGACTCATCGCGCCGTACTCCGGCTATTCACGAAAAACACACTACGGGATGTAACCAAAGCCGGCTAAGGCTTCTTCATCGTCAGGCTGACGCGGCCCTTCTTCTCGTCCACGCCGAGCACCCAGACCGTCACCGTATCCCCGACGGACACCACGTCCATCGGGTGCTTCACGTAGCGGTCGCTCAGCTGCGAAATGTGGACGAGGCCGTCGTTCTTGATGCCGATGTCCACGAAGGCGCCGAAGTCAATCACGTTGCGCACGGTGCCGTGCAGCTCCATGCCGGGCGCGAGGTCCTCGAGCTTCAGCACGTCCGTGCGGAAGATCGGAGGTGGAAGCTCCTCGCGCGGGTCACGGCCGGGCCGCTGAAGGCTGTCGAGGATGTCCCGCAGTGTCGGGACCCCGACGCCGAGCTGCGGCGCGAGCTCCTCCGGCTGCTGCTCCTGCAGCCGCGCCTTCAGCTGGGCCGTGCCCAGCTGCTCCCGTTCCAGGCGAAGCTCCTGGAACAGGCTGTCCACCACCCCGTACGACTCGGGGTGGATGGGGGTGCCGTCCAGCGGGTTCTTCCCCCGCTGATCCGCAGGAACCCGACGCACTGCTCATACGCCTTCGCGCCGAGGCGCGGGACTTTGAGCAATTGCTTGCGGTCGGTGAACTTGCCGTTCTCCTCCCGGTAAGCCACGATGTTCTTCGCGATGGTGCCGTTCACGCCGGCGACATAGCCGAGAAGCGACGGGGACGCCGTGTTCAGGTCCACGCCGACATGGTTAACGGCCGACTCGACGACGGCGCCCAGGCTTTCTTCGAGCCGCTTCTGGGTTACGTCGTGCTGGTACTGCCCGACCCCGATTGATTTCGGGTCGATCTTGACGAGCTCGGCGAGCGGGTCCTGCATGCGGCGGGCGATCGAGATGGCGCTCCGTTCCGCCACGTCTAGGTCCGGGAACTCTCCCTGGGCGAGCTTGGACGCCGAATACACGCTGGCCCCCGCCTCGCTCACAATGATGTACTGCAGCTCCGACCGGCCCAGCTCCTTAAGCAGGTCGGCCACGAACTGCTCCGTCTCGCGGGAGGCCGTCCCGTTGCCGATCACGATCAGCTCGACGCGGTACTTGTCGATCAGCTGCCGGAACTTCGCCTTTGCCTCCGCCACCTTGTTGTTCGGCGGTGTCGGGTAAGTGACGGCGATCTCCAGCAGCTTGCCCGTCTCGTCCACGACGGCAAGCTTGCAGCCTGTCCGGTAAGCCGGATCGACCCCGAGTGCCACCTTGCCCTTCACCGGAGGTTGCAGAAGCAGGTTGCGGAGGTTCTCCGCAAAGATCCGGATCGCGTGCTCCTCCGCCTGCTCCGTCAGAAGGCCGCGCACCTCGCGCTCCACTGCCGGAGCGATCAGCCGCTTGTAGGCGTCCGCGATGACCGCCTGCAGCGTTTCCTTCGCGGCGGAGTCTCCGCGGATATACTGCCGCGCGATGAACTCGTGAATCTTGTCCGCCGGGACGTCCAGATTCACCTTCAGCACATCCTCGCGCTCCCCTCGGTTGATCGCGAGCGTCCGGTGCGGAGGAAGCCGCTTGACCGGCTCGCTGTATTCGTAATACATCTCGTATACGGATTCCTGCTCCTTGTTCTTTGCCGCCGTCACCACGATGCCGTGGTCCTGCGTATGCCGGCGGACCCAGGCGCGTACCTTCGGATCATCGGCGATGCTCTCCGCCAGAATATCCATCGCCCCCTGCACGGCATCCTCGGCCGTCGGCACCTCCTTGGCGGCGTTCACATACTTCGCCGCCTCCTCCAGCACCGAGCCGCGGCGCGGCTGCGATAGAATCCACCCGGCGAGCGGCTCCAGCCCTCTTTCCTTGGCCACGCTTGCCCGTGTCTTGCGCTTCTGGCGGTACGGCCGGTACAGGTCCTCGACCTCCTGCAGCTTCCCCGCCTTCTCGATGGACGCCTTCAGGTCCGCCGTCAGCTTGCCCTGCTCGTCGATCAGCCGGAGGACTTCCTTCTTCCGGTCCTCCAGGCTGCGCAGGTACTGAAGCCGTTCTTCAATCGACCGAAGCTCGTTCTCGTCAAGCTCCCCGGTCATTTCCTTGCGGTACCGCGCGATGAACGGAATGGTGTTCCCCTCATCGAGCAGGCTGACCGTGGTTTTAACCTTCGCCTGCGGCAGGTTAAGCTCCGAGGCGATCTGTCTCCGAATCCGCTCTTGGACCTGCTGGTCATCCCCTGCCGTCTCCGGAACGGTCTTTACGGCCTCCCGGCCGGTTTCGTTTGCCATTCGTTGTCCTCCTTGGTTCCTTTGCTTACTTGCTGCTTACTTGCGTTCTTCTATGTAGGGTTTTCTTCGGCACGGCGTCGGCGAATCCCTGTTTATGGGCATCAAAATAGCCCCACCGCGTGGAGCTCTCATGATTTGTGGCTCTATTCTTCTAGAAATCAATCAAGCCCACGCTGATCTGAAGCGATTCGTCCACCTTGCGCATGGTTTCGTCGTCCAGGTGCGTGATTTTGTCCGTGAGGCGCTGCTTGTCGATGGTCCGGATCTGCTCGAGCAGGATCACCGAGTCCCGGTCGAAGCCGTGCGTCTTGGCATCGATTTCGACATGAGTCGGCAGCTTGGCCTTCTGGATTTGGGCCGTGATGGCCGCAATGATGACGGTCGGGCTGAAGCGGTTGCCGATATCGTTCTGAATGACGAGCACCGGCCTTACCCCTCCCTGCTCCGAACCGACGACAGGGGACAGTTCAGCAAAAAACATCGCCGCGTTTGACTATCAAGGACTACACCCCGCTAACCAAGCGGCTTACGGTACTTCCTGCGTCTTCTTCCGCCTGAAATGCTTCCGAAGCGATGTGGAGATTGATTTTGGCCATTTCCATATAGCCTCTTTGCATGGATTCGCGGAGATGCCTCTTTTTGCGTTCCATGAGGTACAGCTTCATGGCCTGACGGATAAATTCACTGCGGTTCGAATTTTCCATTTCTACAATCCCGTCTACTTCCTGCAGCAGATTGTCGGGCAGACTGATCATGATCCTTTTCGTGTTCATGTTTGACACAGGTTTAGCACCCCCAAGTGACGTTAGCGAAGACAATATTACCATTATGATGTGATCCAAGCCATTTCATACAAAAACTAATATATGCACGTTGTATATCATGTATGTTATACCGTAATTTCCAAATAGGCAAGGGCCCGGGGAAACTTTTTATCCTTTAATGGCGTTTTTTAGCGTGAAATGGCATTCCCCGGAGAGGCCCTCCCTGCAGATTTTTCCGCTTCCCGACTGAACTTGTGCCCAACCGGCGGGTAAGCCCCCTCATTCCCCAAGAAAAAGAAGTCCCCGTCACCTTCTTCAGCAGGGACTTCTCCTTAGGGTCACGCCAAAAGGGCAACCGATCCAGTTCCTTCCATCTTCGGCATAGCCAATACCCTACCCGGTTACTTTTGTTGCGGGAGACCTCGTAAGCGCACGATAATCTTAAAGGAAGCAGAAGACTACTCAAGGATCAGGCACACGAAGGGTAGACGGCCTTGCTGCTCAAAGACCGTCCACCCTCACGCCCGGGCACCTGCGGTTAAGAATAGTGCTGCAAAAGGTTCACCGTGTTCACGATTTTCCCTTCGGACACATAGACCCGCGGCACCCGGTGCGAAATCATGCACGTGATCTCGTAGTTGATGGTCCCGAGCTCGTCGGCAAGCTCTTCAACCGGAATCGCATAGTCCCCCTGGACTCCGAACAGCACGACCTCATCGCCCATGCGTACCCCGGGCACTTCCGAGACGCGGATCATGCACTGGTCCATGCAGATGTTGCCCACGACCGGCACCCTCTTCCCCCGAACGAGCGCATGGGCCTTGCGGGTCAGCATACGCGAGAAGCCGTCGGCATACCCGACCGGAAGGGTCGCGATCAGCTCGCCGTCCCTCTCCGTATGGTAGGTGGAGCCGTAGCTGATCCCGGCTCCGGCCGGCATGCTTTTGAGCATGACGATCCCCGTCTTCAGACTCATGACCGGCTGCAGCTCGATTCGGCTGCGGTCAACCTCGGCGGAGGGATAAAGGCCGTACATGCTGACGCCGAGACGCACCATCGAACAGGTCAGCTCAGGCGTGTCGATGGCCGCTGCGCTGTTGCCGGCATGCAGATGCCGGAAGCCCACTTCCTTCGCGGCAAAGTGATCCACCACCTGCTTAAACCGGGCGTACTGCTCCCGGGTGTAGGTTTTGTCGGCCTCATCCGCACTGGCATAATGGGTAAAAAGCCCCTCCACCTCCACGCCCGGAAGAGCGAGCGCCTTCTCAATAAAGGTGACGGCTTCGTGATGGTCCGTCAAACCGACCCGGCCCATGCCGGTGTCAAGCTTGATGTGGATTTTGCCCCGGCGCCGGCCTTCTTGTCCCCAGGCGTTTACCGCCTCGAGGACTTCTTCGTCATACACGTTAAGGGTAATGTCATGAGGAAGCGCAAGGGCGACTCCCTGAACCGGGGTATAGCCGAGCACCAGAATAGGGGCGTCAATGCCCGCCCTTCTCAGCTCCAGCGCCTCGTCGAGAAAGGCCACCGCCAGGTAGCTCACCCCGCACGCCAGCGCTTCCTTGGCCACCTGGACGGCGCCATGCCCGTAAGCATCGGCCTTGACCACGGCCATCATTTCAATTTCATCGGGTAGCTTCCGCCGAAAGGCATAGAGGTTATGGCGCAGCGCGTCCAAGGAAACCTCCACCCAGGTCGGACGGTAAAAGGAATCCACGTCCATCCACCTTCTTCTGCAAGTAGAGGGTCCCCGCCTGCCTCACGGCTGACGGGGAACCCCTTGTTATGGTTTATGTTCAATTGTAAAGCCAAATGGCTAACTATTATCGTAAACGGAAGAGGGGAAGGCTGTCAATGAAGGACCCGTCGGAACGGTCCTTTATTTCATGGAATCGCCTTGGACCGCCTGGGCAATGTTCACCATCTCGTCAAACGGCAGGTCTCCCGAGGACAAGCGGTACTCCATGCCGTCATACGTCCACGTCAGCGTCTTCTGCTGGTCGCCGGTCAGGAGACCGAGGGTGTAGCCGAGGCTGACCATTTTGCCGGGGAGGGCCGCTACCGCTTTGTCCGCAGGCTGGGACTCGACCAGCGTGTAGTTGTAGGTGCCGCCATAGCGGAGCATGACGGCCGG
Source organism: Paenibacillus sp. CC-CFT747 (assembly GCA_030323305.1). Taxonomy (GTDB): domain Bacteria; phylum Bacillota; class Bacilli; order Paenibacillales; family NBRC-103111; genus Paenibacillus_AO; species Paenibacillus_AO aurantius. The sequence goes on from CP106741.1 coordinate 645,492, forward strand.
GTTGCCGCCGAGCGTGATGTCGCTCGAGCCCTTCAGGGCGACGCCCTTCGGCAGGTACCACGGATCCACGGCCGTAACCGTCTTGGCTGCAGCGGATGGAGCTGCCGCTCCGGCTGCTTTGCCGTCGGTTCCGGTGGCTTTCGCATCGGTACCTGTTGCCTTGCCATCCGTGCCAGTAGCTTTAGCGTCGGTGCCTGCAGCTTTGCTGTCCGTGCCGGTGGACTTAGCGTCCGTGCCAGTGGCTTTAGCATCGGTACCCGAAGCCTTAGCGTCCGTGCCAGTAGCCTTAGCATCTGTGCCCGTTGCTTTGCTGTCCGTGCCGGCAGCTTTCGCATCTGTGCCGCTGGCTTTCGCGTCCGTACCCGTAGCTTTGGCGTCGGTGCCCGCTGCCTTGCCATCCGTCCCCGCCACAGTCGGCATGGACGACAGCGATCCGGTCAGGTTCCGCTGAGTGTCGAACGAATCCTTATCGAACGACGCATCGAATTTAAAGGTGTCAAAATCCACCGTCACCATAATGTTCGTGTTGGCATCGAGCACCTCTACGTGGCGGGGGTATAGCTTTTGCTGTCCAGCCAAATCTTCTGGCGAACCAGCGTCGGATTGCCATAGTTGGCCAGCACATCGAACACGACATCTTTGCCGTCCGTGGTCATTTTGCGATCCTTGTCGGCTACAATGCTTTGAACAAGGGAGTGGTACAGGTAAACCTGCCCCTGGTTGTTCGGCCAGTCGCTCTGGAAGCGGAAGCTTTTGTTCAGGTGGGGAGTCAGAACGAAAACCCCTCATCGTTGCGGAGCACGATCTGCTCAATGTCCTTCTTCTCGTTCGTGAGCGAAATCCGGTAGTAATGAGGATTCTTATACGATACGTCCACCGCGTATTCCTGGGGCTGCTGTCCCGTATACAGCACCATTTTGCCCGACCCCTGATAGCTTTCCAGCTTGCTGACCTTCTGGTCAAGGTCCTTTGACAGCGAGCCCGCATCCTTCTTCCCGCAGCCCGCCAGCGCCAGGGCCAGCACAAGCATCAGGGATGTCATCATCCATGTGATCCGACGCATTCCCATCCATCCTCTCTTTTCGCTTAGGCTTATCCAACTGATAACATGTCTATGAGGGAACTTGGACGATTATGCAGACTAGCCCCGGCTTGGCCGGAAAACGCGGATAGGCCTTTTTCTTCCCGCCTGGAAAGGCAGACTCATTAGTAGATCACCAAAACTAAGTTGCCAAAGCCGAATAAGCCATCTCCTTTCATTCAAGTCACAAAAGGAGTTCATGACAAAAAGCCCCGATCCCTCGAGGCGGGGTTCGGGACTAGGAAGAAGGAGGGTCCTAGAGACTAGGGAACCTATTTAAGTATTATCCTTAATCCGCCAGCCTTAGAGCATAGCCCTTCAAACCTCCAGCCTCAAGGGGTACTCGGAGGGCTGTCCTCTTTTATCAGCACGCTGCGAGTGAGCAGGGCAATCCGAAGAGGCCCTTCCTTTATAAGAACGAGATTATCAGTCCAGAAAAGGCCTTTCCCGCTTATTCATTAATTCTAGAGGGCCTATCTAGGAATTCGGCCAAAGCCACAGCCAAACGACCATCAGTATGACTCCCCACATCAGGGCCCCGATCACCAGCCCGAGCACCAAGCCTCTTGCCGGACGGAGGCCGTCCTTCTCCTCTTCCTCCCGATCCACCATCGGACTCCCTCCCGAAACTCAACGTTACTACCAGTATCGGCTTTGCCTGCTAAAATAAACAGCGCTCTTTATTAGGAAGCTTTTTTTGCCTATAATGAATGAGCCTGAATGTATACCAACGAACGGAAGCCGATATACTCTCATGTCTATGCTTTTTCGGCCGGTTTAAGCCCGGTCAGCTTACCCTCTGCTTCCATTCTACTATAAACAAGGAGTGTTCCTTTATGAATCCTTCCGTATCCGTCATCGGAACCATTTTTGTGGATTGCAAAGGCTTTCCCCATCAAGCCTACCAGCCCAACGGAACCAACCTGGGCCAAATCTCGTTCGTTCACGGCGGCGTCGGCCGGAACGTTGCGGAGAATCTGGCCGACCTGGGGCTCAACACCGCCCTAGTCAGCACCGTAGATACATCCGGCATCGGGAAAGAAGTCACCGCCCATCTGCAGCAAAAGGCGTCCGCACCGAGTACCTCGGCGAGACCGCCAGTGGCGGAATGGGCCTGTGGCTGGCCATTCTCGACGAGAACGGCAACCTGGCGGGCTCCATCTCGCAGATGCCGGAGCTCGAGCATTTTGAGCGGCTGGTGGCCGAGAAAGGGAGGAGATGGTTCGCTCCTCCGACCACCTGATTCTCGAGATCGATTTGAACGCGGCCATTTCCCGGGACATACTGACTTTCGCGCGCAAGCACGGCAAGCCGGTCTACGGCATCCCCGGAAACCTGTCCGTTATCCTTCCGCATATGGAGATGCTGGATGACCTCCAGTGCTTCATCTGCAACGACGTAGAGGCGGAGAAGCTGCTGCAGACGCCATTTACCGGTCTGGAACCGGAGGCCTGCCTCGCTCCCCTACGCACGTTCGTAGACGCCCGCCCGCTGCGTTCCATGGTCGTAACCTTGGGCGCTAACGGCTCCATCTTCTACGACTCCGCCACCGGGGTGTCGGGCCACCAGCCGGTCTTCCCGGTCCGGATGGTCGACTCCAGTGGCGCGGGCGACGCGTTCATCTCCGGCACCGTGACCGGGCTCATCCGCGGCCTGCCGCTCGAGAAGGCCGTCATCGCCGGCACCAAGGTCGCCGGCTGGACGATCGAGTCCCCGGAGAGCAACTGCCCGGATCTTAAGGAGAAGGCAGCGGGGGACGGTTTGTTTGGGGGTTGAGGAACTAGGCAGAACCGATTACCATCATCAGTCTCTTAGCCTCTTATTCATTTATCCTCTAAACTATTGTAAAATGGATAAGACAGGCAAGGGAGGATGAAAGATGAAGGTTAGAAAAGCCATAATACCGGCAGCCGGGTTAGGGACCAGGTTCTTACCTGCGACCAAGGCCATGCCCAAAGAAATGCTGCCAATCGTTGATAAGCCGACCATTCAGTACATTGTGGAAGAAGCGGTCAATTCGGGGATTGAAGATATTATTATCGTGACCGGCAAAGGCAAACGGGCCATCGAAGATCATTTTGATAACTATTTCGAACTCGAACAGAATTTGCTGGCCAAAGGAAAGCTGGATTTGCTGGACGAGGTCCAAAAGTCCGCCAAGGTGGAAATCCACTACATCCGGCAAAAAGAACCCTCGGGCTAGGACACGCCATCTGGTGCGCCCGTAAATTTATCGGCCAGGAACCGTTTGCCGTCCTGCTCGGGGATGATATCGTTCAGGCCGAGAAGCCCTGCATCGAGCAAATGATGGAGCTCTACGATGAGCATCAATGCTCCATCATCGGGGTCCAGCCGGTTGGGGATGACGAAGTCTCCCGTTACGGAATCGTGGATGCCCAAGCTCTTCAGGAACGACTATACGGTGTTAACCACCTGGTAGAGAAGCCTAAGAAGGAAGAAGCGCCATCCAATTTGGCGATTTTGGGAAGGTACATTTTGGCTCCGGGGATTTTTGATTTCTTAGCGAACCAGGAAAAAGGAACCGGCGGGGAAATCCAACTGACCGACGCCATTTCCAAGCTTAATCGCAAAGAAAAGGTCCTCGCCTACCACTTCGACGGGACCCGGTATGATGTCGGGGAGAAGATGGGCTTCTTGAAAACCACCATCGATTTTGCATTGGAGCGGGAAGACCTGAAATATGAGCTATTGAACTATTTGCATAGTGTAATGGAGAAGCAGACGTTGGGAAAATCGTCTTAGCAAAAAAGTAAGTTTATAAAAAATCCAAGACGGTTTTAAAAGTGAAATTATGAAAGTTCTAAGAAACATAATACAGCTTAATTAATACTGCCCCAATATCACGCAGGTTCAGGGGCAGTTTGTATAATAGGGATTGAACCACAACTGTTTTAGACAGAGAAGGATCACACCGTTATACAGGGTTACTAATTTCAATATGCATTCCTGTTTACAAATCCATTCCAAATTGTTTTAATAATAATCTTTACATCAAATAGGAATGACCAGTTTTCAATATAATAAATATCATGATTAATGCGATCCTCGATCGAAGTATCTCCTCTTAATCCGCTGGCTTGTGCCCATCCGGTTATTCCTGGCCTAATGTGATGTTTGACCATATACTTTGGGATTTCTTCTTTAAACTGATCTACAAAAAAGGTCTCTCGGGTCTGGGTCCTACTACGCTCATATGGCCAAACAAAACATTAAAGAATTGGGGCAATTCATCCAAACTTGTCTTTCTTAAAAATGCTCCGAACTTTGTTTTTCTCGGATCATTTTTGGTGGTCCATCCAGTATCAATGGTTCCTGGTGGTAAGGTTCTCATGGAACGAAATTTATACATTGGGAAAACTCTTCTATTAAGACCAACTCTTTCTTGTTTAAAAATAACCGGGCCAGGTGAAGTAAGTTTAACTCCAATCGCAATCAAAATTAATAATGGGGAGACTAAAGTAATAGCTATTAAAGAAAAAACTATGTCAAAAGCCCGTTTCAATATCTTATTCCCGTATTCATCTAAAGGAATGTCTCGAACATTAATAAGTGGCATTCCGGCAAAATTATCAAAATAAGGTTTGGCCGGAAGATAGTCATAATAATCTGGTATAATTAATACTCTTACTCCAGCCTTCTCACAAGTACCTATAATTTTATCCAACTTTGTGTGCGCAGTCATCGGAAGAGCTATAATGACTTCATCTATCAATATATCATTGATTACTCTTTCTAATTCATCAGTTGTTCCTAAAATAGGCTTGTAATTTTGATAAGATTTGATATGTGTTCTATTAAAGTCGTCCAGAAAACCCACAATTTCAAATCCAAGTTCTGGAGATAACATCAAGTTATCATAGAACTGTCTACCTAAACTACCTGCCCCTAAAATCAGGACATATTGTTTATCGAAGCCCTTTCTTCTAGCACGTTCCATTATCTTTTGCACTAGCATTCTGCTTATTATTAGCATTAATATCGTTATAAACAAAAACAAGGCAAGAAAATATCGAGAAATATCAACAACTCGAATGATATATAAAATGCTTATTAGAGCAAACAGGCTTAGAAAATGAACTTGGCATAATTTAAAAAATTTTAAAGGAATATTAAATCTATTTGGGGAATATAGGCCCATAAAAAAGCCAATTGCTACTGCCAGAAAAGCGTAAACGAACCCCCATGGCAAGTATAAGCTGAAGGAGGGAACAAAGGAGAATTTATCAATCTTAAATTTGAGCCACCAAGAAAAAATAAAAGAAAACTCAATAACAATAAAATCAACCAATGCATTTACTTGTGATAAAAACCTATCATTTCCCCTTACCATAATGCCCTCCACTAAAACTGTTATCTTTGATAACTCACTTAAACCCAGAAGCTATTGGCTTTCTCTCGAATGAAATCTAGCATTTCTTCCTTGAACCTTTGAGGGAAAAACGAAGAGCGTTATCTCTGCATGTCTGGTACTTGATATTCTCTACATTTGCCTCGAATCTAGTTATGGCTTCTATAATACTGTCCACTGACTGCTCTTCAAAAAAAACACCAGTTGGAGTACCATGTTCTAGACCCAGAATAGTCTCCTTCGCGCCCCCTTACCATAGGCGATAACAGGGGTTCCACATGCTTGAGCTTCGACTGGCATTATCCCAAAATCCTCTTCCGCGGCGAAGACAAATGCCTTGGCTCGTTGCATATAATCCTTCAAAACTTCGAAATGCTGGTAGCCAAGCAATAAAACATTATTTCCAGCCTTAGCTTTAATTTTGTCGAAATCAGGACCATCTCCTATTACTACTAATTTTTTATCGGATAGTTGCGAAAATGCTTCAACAATTATATCAATTTTTTTATAAGGAACCATGCGAGATGCTGTTAAATAAAAATCTTCCTTATTAGAGCAAAAGGTGAATAAGTCGACATCAACAGGAGGATAGATGACCTTGGAGTCCCTGCGATAGACTTTCTGAATTCGTTTGGCAATAAATCGGGAATTGGCAATAAAAAAATCTACTCCATTAGAAGTCCTGGTATCCCATAATCTGACTTTATGAAGGATCCACCTAGCCACCCAACTTTTCAATCCTTTTGTTAATTGAGATTCTTTTAAGTATTGATGTTGCAGGTCCCACGCATAACGGATAGGAGAGTGTACGTAAGAAATATGAAGCTGATTAGGTCCAGTGATAACACCCTTGGCTACAGCATGGGAACTGGATATCACCAAATCGTAGGAGGATAAATCAAATTGTTCTATCGCCAAAGGCATTAACGGCAAATATTGTCTATATTTCCTCTTAGACAAGGGAAGCTTTTGAATAAAAGAGGTTGTTACTTTTTTATTAGCCAGAAAGGAGCCTTCTTCTTTCGGAAGGTAGTTTACCACTGTAAATACGTCTGATTCTGGGAACAATTCTAAGATCTGTTCTATAACCCTTTCCGATCCCGCATAAGTCACAAGCCATTCATGAACAAGTGCAACCTTCATTCTATCCCCTGCTTTTTATTATTGGTATATGGCGAAGTACAAACTTTATATTGACGTTCTAATACTTCGATAATAAGAAATAGTCAATCCGAGCATGATCGTAAAAGGCATCATTTGAGATGGAGTAAACAATCTATGTTCAGTGAATGAAGCAATTATGGCAACCCAGAAAGCCAAACTTAATGCAATCTTTAAGGAACGGCTCTCTATTTGATCAATACTTTTTTTATTTGAAATAGCAAAAGCAACAACAACCCCAACCCCACCAATCCAGTTTCAGCTAAGACATGCAAGAATGTATGATGTGCATGTCCGTCGTTAAAATAATGATTGCTAGTGTTATTAAATTGAAAAACGTATGGAATCCCTCCATTCAACTCATACGGAGTATCGTTGAAACTCCCGAACCCAGTACCAAAAATAGGAGAATGAAGGAACAAGTAAATTGCCTTAGGCCAAATAAAAAAACCTCTTTCTATTACTGTATTGCTTCTTTTTATTCCTTCGATACTGTACTTCTGTATGTCAGATGCTTCTGGGTGTAGGAAGTCTTCAGGATGCGAATTCTGATAAAAGAAAGCCATCATTCCCACTTGAAAAACAATCAAAGCGATGGTAATGGGCAAAGCTAGCTTATTACGTAGAATGATTACAATAATAATAGCAATGACAATAGCTAAAATGCTTCCTCTTGAATCGGAAGCATATAATCCTACACTGTTTGCAACTGTTAGAAGCAAATATAGCTTTCTTCTTGTTTGTATAAAATATCCTATACTGAATGATGTAAGCATAGCAAGAAAGCCGCCTGCGGCATTATGTGCATAAAATAAAAAATGATACAAACCCGGTTCATAAAAAAAGATGGTTCCACCTGTGGCAAAATATATCATTAGAAAAATAATATTCAACAAGCTTGCTAAAATGATAAACCATTGAAATACTTTTTCGATATCTAATCTGATTTTCACTAAAGATAATAATAGAAGAGGGGCGAACGTAATGAAAACATTTCCGTCTCTTCTAAAGAATTCGTATAGTGTAAGCGACTTGGGGTAATATGACAAAATGTGTATACTGAAATAACTCAACATTAAAAACAAATATAGAAACAATTTATTATATTTTCTAATTTTAAGTAGTAGTAAAGGGATCGTTATTATAAACACAGCCATAGAAGCGCTGAAAGGCACTAGATTTGTTACAGTGGATGCAAGACTTATTAGGCTGACTCCTAAAATGATCTTGTTAAATATGTTATTTTTTTTGTGTGGGGTATCATTCCTTTTTTGATAGTAATCATACTGGTAATCCACACCTTCTGTTAAAAATCTTTTCAAATGAAATTTCTTGTTGTTTTTTAGTATATTATATGTTTCTTCATCTCTAAACTTAATTATTTTTGCAGGATTGCCTCCAACAATAGCACAGGGTGGAACATTCTTCGTCACTACTGACCCCGCAGCTATAACTGAGCCCTCCCCAATAGATACTCCGGGGAGGATTAGACTATGGCCGCCAATCCATACGTTATCCTCTATTGTTACCGGCTCCAGGATGCTATGATCGTCAAAAGGAAGTTCTGTGGCATTCTCATATCTATGATTTGTAGTGTGAATACTTACTTTAGGACCGATGGCAATGTTGTTTCCAATCTTAAGTCCTCCTCTTCCCCAAAAATAAGCGTCTGGACCAATATATACGAAATCTCCGATTTCAATTTGGTCAGGATCGCCAAATTGTCCGGATGACAAGGATACACATTCACCTTTAGCCTTAAATTTTATAAACTCCGGTGATTTTTTTATTTTTCTTATCCATGTATGAAATAAAGGAATCTTTTTCACTGCTCTGAAGGCAAAACTCATTAAAATTCACCGCTTCCTGATAACTGTTGTCATTTTATGTATAATTTTTATTATGAGGCCGAAAAAATCATCCCTAATCTCCTCCACCTTTAAATATGAGCTTAGAAAAAGGTACACTATCAATCCTATAATAACATTAAATCCCATTAGAATAACTTCGTTTATTCCCAATCCGGTAAAGGCTTTATTAATATACCACACGACTAACCCCATAATAGCAGAGGCAACCGATATTTTAATTGAAAACATCATGATTGACCTCGATTGAGAAACTTTGCAATATCCTCTTACCAAATAATAGAACACCGCAAGTAATAATGTTAGATTTATTAAATTGGCAAGTGAGTTTGCCAAAGCAAGTCCTTTATGGTGAAATATATTTACCAAGTATAAGCTCAGCAAGATGTTAGATACTACCGTAATAATCCCCGTAACCACAGCTACTTTCATCATCTTCATAGCAAAAAAAGCATTAAGTACAATAGCAATGATAGCCCCAAAATAAACAGCTCCGAGAAAATACGGAAGGGTACCTGCTGTTAGAATCGTGTCCTCATAAGTAAATTCTCCTCGTTGAAAGATTAGTTTTACCAAAGGTTCCTTTAGCACAATGATACCGACCAACGAAGGAATCAAGAGTATCGATGTAAGCCTAAAAGCTCTGATGACCTGTTCAATCAAATTTGTATAATTAAACTTTGATGCCGCCTCCACAAGTACTGGGTAAATGACTGTCGCTACCGCTGTGATGATGACTCCATAAGGCAAATAGATTAATTTGTTAGAAAAATAGAGGGCGGAAACAGATCCTGTGGGCAGACTGGTTGCCAAAGTTCTGTCTACCACAAGATTTATCTGCTCGATTGCACCCAACAAGGTAAATGGTAAAACCAATTTCAATACTTCTCGCAAACCTTCGTTCTTGTAATCAAAATTGAATTTGAATCTCAATCCGGCTTTATAAGCGGACGGAAGTTGCATAAGGAATTGAAGAATGACTCCGATTAAGCTGCCAACAGCCAAACCATAGATTCCCCATACGCTACCTAAAAAAATAACACCTAAGATAATTGTTCCATTATAAACAAGCCCAATAGCAGACGGTATAATAAAAGATTGATTCGCATTGTTGATCCCAACCAAAAGACCAAGTATCCCTCCAAAAAAAGAGTCGGCAAAAGATATCTTGTCAGATTAATTGTAAGTTCTTGTAATTCACCAAAATAATTAGGAGCTATAGTCCCAACTATAGCAGGAGTAAAAATGATTGCGATTAAAGTTAAAAGAGTAAGACCTAAAATAAAAAAAGATAAAACAACATTTGTCATAATCCATGATTCTTTTTTCTTATGCTGAGCGCGGTAATATACGAAAACAGTGATAAACGTTTTTGTGAAGGACCCCTTTATTGACTCGATAAATAGAGTCGGAATAATCATCGCAACCAAATAAGCATCAGTAGTAGAGGATGCTCCAAATTGATATGCAATCACCATCTCTCTAAATAATGCCAACATGGTGCCAAGCCCTAAAATAATAGTTACAATCATTGAGTTCTTTAAAAACGTTTTTTATCGGTCACCGCGAGTCCTTCCCTAGTATCTTCTCATAGACTGTTTTATTTATCTCAGAACTTATAGATTTCCATGAGTTCTTGGTCAAAAATTCGGCCAATTTCTCTTTATCATAATTGGTCTCACCCTCTATAGCCAATCTTATGTTTTCAATAAAATCGCTTGTTTGATTGGAAAGTAGCAATGGGCCAACCATTATTAATTTGCGCAGTTCAAACATATTGGTAGAGACTACTGGTAATCCTGCAGACCAATATTCATATAACTTTAAAGGATTTACAGAATGCGTCAATTCATTTAATCTAAAAGGTATAATAGCTACGTCGAATCCTTTTAACAATCCAGGTACCTCGTCACTCTTTCTCTTTCCTAAAAAATGCACATTACTCCTAATTAGCAAATTGGATACATCCACATTGTTACCTACCGGTCCCACAAGCACAACCGAATAATCCGTGTAGTATTTCGCTACTTCTTCAATTAATTCAATATCCACCCAGTCATGTATAGCTCCGACAAAACCAATAATTGGTGTTTTCAGTGACTTTAGTTCTTGCGATTTTTCCGTTCCTGATTTATTAAAACTCGACAATTCTACGCCATTTCCAAACAAATAAGTATTAGCATTTATCATTGATATTCTTTCATAAAGCTTCTGACTAGTCGTAATGACTGTATTAGCCGAATGAATTATTTTTAATTCCGTTTCTATTATCTGCTGTTTGTTTAGATGAGAGAAATGAGCCATTTCATCAACACAATCATAAACCAAATTTTGGTAATTAAGCTTCTTTATTGTATAAAAGATAATATCCGATGGAGAATAGACCCAAATATCATAATTGCTTACGCATTCTTTCTTTAATTTGCGTTTAATCTGATAGAGCAATAAATAAGAATTCATAATCTTAAATATCTTTGAATTACGGAAAAAGGGTATAATTAACGGCGTAAGGACAGCAAGGTTACGATTTTTTGTTTCTTCTTTACTTATTGATTTTTTTAATATGAATTTTTTAAACTTTGTAATAATAAGGGGAGATCACGAATTGTAACTTTACGTAATCCTATGTTATCCACATAAATCACTTTATGACTCTCAGAAAGATACTGCATTAAATACTGAGGACGCTGTTTAAGGCCATCCCAATCCACAAGAGAGAAACATACGATGCTTCTGTTTTCACTTCTCATCAGAAAACCCTTCCTTTTCTCACTTTCCCCGAAATCCTATCCCATATGCCTGTGATATAGCCTGTTAGTGCAGCAGCATCAATAGTTAAAATGATTAATAAAGACAAATACAGCTTCTCAAAAAAAGGGACATTCACTTTTGTGGACCTTCCTATATACCTTACAAAATAACAAGCAATTACACATGCGTAAACCATTCTGACATATAGATTATCCAGGAGTAAAAGAAGAAAACCCAAATAGAAAAAAATCTTAAAAAATATCTTTTGAAAAATAGGAGAATGTTTCCGTCCCCACGTGAATAAGAAAAGAACTGTCTAAATACTTTTTTTAGGTTCTCACGCGGTCGCCAGAACACTAGTGCTTCTCGAGCCACTTTAATGTTGAATCCACTTTTTTTAAGTTCCAAAAAAACTTTGTATCTTCAGCAGTAAATAAATCTTCTGGATATCCCCCCACCGTTGCCCACGCTTTCTTTTTGAACGCTAAAGAACGGCTGGATGGGATAAACTCTTCGTCTGGCATATGTCTCATGGTAGGTACGGTTATAGAAGATAACACTTCTTCAAAATTCGTTTTATTATCGGGCATATACCAACCGGAAACTACTTCTGTCTTGCCAGAATAGAACGGCTCTGTTATTCTCATTAGCCAGTCCTTATGGAGAGTACATCCGCAGTCTGTGGTGGCAATAATTTCATTTTTGGCTTCTCTAATTCCAATATTTCTACCTTGTGAAATATTAACTTTTCCGGCCACGATTAATTTAATCCATGCTTTATCTTTAAAGAGTAGATTTAATCTCCGGACAACATCTTCCGCAGAACCGCCATCGACAACCATAAGTTCATCTGGAAGTTTGCTTTGGTTTTCTAGAGAGGCAACTAACTCCTTAACCCCTTTTTCATCATCTTTCATAGTCACCACCACGGAAACTTCCACACTCTTCACCTTTTCTTCATTGTATATAATGTCTCATGAATTTTAGCCAAATTTTCCCAAGAGTATTTTCCGATAATTTCCCTTGCAAGATCTTTATATTCTTTGGTTTGACCCGGAGTAAAACTATTGTAAATAATCAGCTCTTTTATGATATCTTCTTTAGATTCAGCAATTGATATGAGTCCTGAAACATCTTTCCACAGACTCAGATAATCATGTTTTAATTCATTATCATAAGTTGAGATAACAAAAACCCCAGCTGCAAGCGCTTCAAGAATAGACAAGTAGCCTGAAGCAAAAGAATATTTATAGTAGCTAAGATAACTAGATGCTTCTGAGTCCCAGCCAAGCCAACGAACATCAAGACCTTTTTTTTGGTATGTTCCATGAGGGCAGGCTTCAATGTGCCTTCTCCATAAATATCTAAGGGAATGGTAGTACCATTTTGCTGCAAGCAACACAACGCGTCAATATACTTCTCTATAGAAGTGTCTTTTTCAATCCTTCCCACAAATATTGCCCTGTCAAGTTTTGCTGATATCTTTTCTCTTGGTATATCCACTGCCCCATAAATAACTTTTGTTGGCAGGCTTCCATACCATTTTTTTATAAAATCACCAACCGCAATTCGAGGAAAACAAACCTTTTCGACATATTTTCTTAGGAATATATTCTTTTTCTCTATGGGATAACCCTCATAACCGTGAAAAGTAATAACAACCTTCTTGCGAAACATAAGTGCATGTACCAGCGAAACCCACTTAATGTATGGGATGAAATCATGGACGTGTATAACATCGTATTTGCGATATTTATTCAATAGAGAAAATTGTTGAAAGAAAAGTCCCATTGGATTCTTTTTTTCAAAACACTTTGAACTTCCATTCCTGCAATATACGAATGTCTGTCCCCTTTACTGTTACTGGTTAATACACAAACCTCATGTCCTCTATTGACTAGTGCCTCTGACAATTTATACACATGCTTCTCAACCCCACCTACATTTGGAAAAAACTATTAGCAATCATTAATATTTTCATGTAAGTTACTGCTCCAATAAATTTTTTTCCACTCTTGGTTCAACAGGCTTTTTGCTCTTCTTCCAATAGTCCCGAATAAAAACAATCACTGTACTAAAAATAAGACCAACTACTATGGCTACAAGGTAATAAAGCAACTTATTTGGGCCTACAGGCTCACCTGAATCAACTGCTGGAATAAGCAACATAGCATTAAACCTATTTTCAGAGAGATTATAATTGGTCTTTTTCAGTTCCTCTACATTAAGAGGTTTTTGGAGATCTGTGATAATCCCTTGATTATTAACTATTTCTTGTTCCAAGGTTTGCTTTTTTGATTGATTTTTGGATAATTCAATTGAAATTTCTGAGTACTTCTTTTTAATATCCGTATAAGCAGGGTTTAATTCCTCTAGATTAAGTTCAAGCGAACTTAAATTTTTGTTGCTTTGAGTTCCTTGATCCCTCACTAACGATTGTAGGTATGGGTCGTCCGCCAAAACTCGTTGAGTCTTAATTTTTTCAGGAGTAGCTTGAAGCAATGTGTGTGCATTTTCTAATTGGCTCTGGTTCAGTTTTATTTCATTTTCTGTTACAATTAAGGATTTCTTTAGATCCGATATGGTTGCTAGTCTAGAAGCAACCTCAACAATAGAGCCCAATTCAAATGCAAAAACGTTCGAAATAGTTACTATTTCTGCTGAATTGTTTCCCTTGGCAGTAATTTTAATGAGGTTAGAATCTTTGGACGCATCCACCTCAATCATACTTCTTACCTTATTTAAATTGTAATTATTGGGATCTAATTTGCTGCTTTCAATAACTTTATTAATTTCATAATTACTTTCCATCTGTTTTGAAAAGGCGGTAAGATCCAGGTTATTTTGTTTTTCGTTGGTAGTATTGATCAAAACCGTTGTAGTTGCTTCATATATTGGAGCCGTGAAACTAACAACAATGGTGGCTAGCAGTAAACATGCGGCAATCAATATTAAAATAACTTTCTTTCCTCCCCAAAAAACCTCTACAATTTCTCGCAAACTGATCTCATCTTGCATAATAATATCTCCCTTACATTTTATGCTTTTCAACACACTTGAGAAGAACTATGGTTAATATTATCAAAATGCATCTAATAAAACTACCCGTTTAATTTTAAACTTAATTTCATCGTATTTATGCTTCTTCTAAAAACAGAATAGCTAAATCTTACCTTATACATAATCTATGTGTTAAAATAAATTCTCTGCAAGGATTAGAATTCAAAGGAGACCATAAGAATATGACGTTAAAGAATGACAACACCCCGTCGACAGTTCCGGATAGAACTTCAATTACTTTTTGGTTAAGCGCAATAGCAACTGTAAGCTTTATATTTATCACTCCTTTTTATAAAGCGTTGTTCAATGGTTATAGCCCTCAGTTTGAACTTCCCATATCTTCCGCTATATCGGTAGGCTCTATAATATTATTAATTATTTCCATTTTATTTATAGGTAAGTGGAGCCTCCACGATCAAGGTGACTTGCTTGGTTTAGCAGTATGGCTTATCCCCTTAAGTTATTATTTATCTTATCTTTTTGCTGCCTCTCCCCACTTAGCCTTGATTGGAGTATACATACAGTCGCTTTATACTATTTTTTTCATAGCAGGTCTATACTTGTCAAGGATAAAAGAAGGGTCGAGCGTTATCCAAGAAAGCATCCTATACAGTGGTTATCTCATTATGCTATTTGGTATAGGCAATCTCTTTGGCAATTTATATTATAAAGATGCTGTTATGCCGTCGGATGGAATTCGCTTAACTTCCGTCTTTCAATATGCCAATTCCTATGCCGCTTTCTTAATAAGCGTTACAATATGCTGCCTTTTCAAAATTGTTAATTCAAAAAAGACTCAAATTGTTTTCTTCCACTCACTAGTGCTTACCGGTACTATTTTGTCATTCTTTATGACACTTTCTCGAGGTGCTTTGGTGTTGTTTCCTGCTATCTTGTTACTATCAATTATTATTTTGCCATTGGCTCGTCAATTAATTTTAATATTTTATCTTTTTATCGGGGTGGCAAGTGCATTAATAATAAATGGACGAATCACAGAAATAGCTTTGGAAATAAGTAAGTTGGTTCAGGCAGGAACAGAGAAAACTGTCGGCTTTTCTTCCCCTTTTTCTATCAAAGGATGGCTCATTCTTACTATAGCATCCTTAGTAACTGCTCTCCTGATCACTCTATTCCAAAAGTATGTATTTTCTCATCTGGAGGAAAAATTAGGTAATATCAACAAACTAAGATTTGCCAAATTAATTATCCCATTTGCTTCCGTTTTTTTAGGGTTAATAATTACATTTCTTATTTTTGCAGAAACCGGTATTAGAAGCCTGCTTCCAACTACATTAAGAGACAGAATTGAAAACATCAATCTGACCCAACACAGTGTGCTGGAACGGGGCACATTTTATAAAGATGGATATAAGCTGATTAAAGAACACTTCTTTTTTGGTGCAGGTGGGGGAGGTTGGGCCACATTATATGAGAAATATCAGAATAATCCTTATACGAGCAGACAGGCACATAGTTTCTTTCTTCAATATTGGATTGAAGCCGGTTTAATCGGATTACTTTTGTTTCTGGCTTTGGTCCTATTCGTCTTCTTTAAATATTTATCTTCTATATTTCGGGATGAGTCAGAAAATGGGTATTTGTTTTATATCCCTTCTGTTACTTTGCTAGTTCACAGCTCTATCGATTTTGATATGAGTTTCTTATACTTAGGATGCCTACTGTTCTTATGTCTTGGAGGAATGGCTTCGACAACCACTTTAACCCCTCTGCTCAAGCAAACAGGAAAACAAATAGGAAGATCGTTGGGTTACATTTATCCTATTTGTCTTATTATATCTTCAGTCGCTTTATTTCTCGCATCGATTATTACTCATAAAGCTAATTCAAACTATCTTATTGCTATTGACAAATTACAAAAACAACAGCCTTTTCAAGAGGTAATGGATTCACTTAATCAATCAATAAAACTTCAATCTAATAATGTTGACTACCTTGGAACTAAGGCAAACCTCTTAGTACAGGCCTACCAACAAACCCACAATAAAACTTTTTATGAAGAATTTAAAAAAGTTATTTTACAAGCGAAACAAAAAGAGCCTAACAGTCGTATAATCATTGAATCAGAATTTTCCATGTTTCAACTTAATCAACAACTAACAGACTCCCTATATGTGTTAGAAAGAGCTTTAACTAACTATCCTTGGGATATGAGCTTATACGAGAGAAGCATTTTATTCAACAATCAACTTGCTCTTAAAGCTAAAACCTCTGGTGATGTCGAATCTTATAAAAAATATAGTACTAGAAGCATACAGATCTATGAACAGTTTAAAAGCAAAATTGCATATTTAGATACTCTACCAAAAGAACAGTTCAAAGGAAGAGACTTCTTTATTTCCAAAAATGTTTATTTAGCAGTTGGCCAAATATATTATTTAGACAATAGGTATGCAGAGGCAAGTGATTTGTTAGAAAAAGCGGCTACTAATATAAATCTTGATGTTCCTGAGAACAGAATTATTGCAAGATGGTATATCTCCTCACTCCTAAAGCTGAACAAAAACAATGAGTCAATGTATAAAGAATTAATTGAAAAAGATCCAAATGAAAGGCAAGAAATCAGTGATTTGATAAAAATTAACTAGTCTATGTTTGCGAATAGATTTTTCCAATTAAAAGTGATAAACTTAAAAAGTTGTTTCCATATGTTTCATCATGCGACAATTATTTTAAGTATTTCTAGGTAAAGGAGGTGAAATCCAATGCAACCTAGACAAAGTATTGCAAACCAAAAAAGAGAAAAGAGGGAGAAAAACTTGTTTAAGAAGCCTGTAATGAAAAAAACTTCTGCTATTTTAACTACAGCATTAGTTGCTTCTGTACTATCTCCAGTAATTGCATTCGCGGGAAGTTGGTTGAATAACAGCTCCTATGAATCCAGTACTGGTAAATTTGCCACAACGGTATCCACTGATGTTTATAGCCCTGCTGGAGTTTCCGTAAAAGTATATGACCAAAACGGTAATTATATTACAACTGTTAACGACGCTACTTATGAAAGATATGAATCTGTGAATGGGGCTACATACTACTACTATGATGTTACTGGCTCCGTTACGGCAAACACTTACAGTTCTTTGAAGCTGTGGGCTGATGGAGTAACCGATGCCGTTTATGTAACTCCTGCACCACCAGCCGGTTATGGTGGCGGATTGTTCCCTGGAAGCAATATTGTAAACAGTGACGGTCGTGCCAATGCCGCATTATTGGAAGCACTTGTTAAGAACAACACTAACGCTGAACTGAAAATCTCCGGAGAATTTGTGTTGTTGCCTGCAACAGCATTGGCAGCTGGTAAGAATCTAACTATCTATAATGATACTGGCTCTTATACCCTTCCACTGGATAAGCTCGATATTGATGCTCACGCTAAAGCACTTGGTGTTGATGCAAAAGACCTGTGGATCCGCGTGCAAATCGCAAAAGTTTCCGGGGATGCTCTGACAGCCGTGCAAAGTGCCGCTAAACAAGTAAATGGAACGGTAATCGGGGATTCCGTTGACTTTCAGGTAACGGCTGAAGCTGCTGGTAAAACTGCGATTGATGTATCCTTCGGTCAAACGTACGTAAAGCGTACAATTAACATTGACAAAGGCTACACTACTATTAATACCAACACGACCACTGCAGCTGTTTATGATCCTGCCACTCAATCCTTTGGCTTTGTTCCTTCCACCTTTGGTGCTAAGGGTGAAAAAGCTGAAGTTGTTATCTGGCGTGTAGGTAACTCCGTTTATACTGTACTTGAAAGCAACAACAGCTTCACCGACATTGCCACTCACTGGGCTAAAGGCAACATCGAGCTGCTTGCCAATAAGCTTGTTGTGGATGGTTATGAAGATGGATCGTTTGGTGCTGAGCGTAGCATTACTCGCGCTGAATTTGCTGCTTTGATCGTACGTGCACTGGGTATTACCCCTACGGTAACTTCGAACACGTACTTTACTGATGTAGCCCCAGGACAATGGTACACCAATATTGTTAATACGGCTGCTAGCGCTGGTTTGATTGATGGTTATGCTGACCGTACTTTCCAACCAAATGCAAAAATCAACCGTGAAGAATTGGCTGCTCTTGTTGTTCGCGCTATGAAATATGCAGGTAAAGAAGTAACGGTGGATGCTACAGAGCAAGCTTCTCTGTTGACTAAATTTACCGACGCGAAGCAAATCGTATGGGGACAAGCCGAAGTGGCTGCTGCCATTAAATCCGGTATCGTGGATGGTATGACCGATACGACCCTGAGCATTCGTTCGGATGCTACTAGGGCTCAATCGGCCACGATGCTGAAGCGCTTCTTGGAGAAAACAGACTTCATCAACTAATTCTACTCAAAAGACTTGGTGCCAAGGCACCAAGTCTTTTAGTTTACTATGCTTTGATCCGCTATTTCTTCCCAGCTTCTTTGAAGCCGATGGATGTCTTCCTCCAATAACTGTCCGTTTTGTATTTCAATAATCTCAAGGTCCGTTAAAGCTTTTATAGCATGTTTTAAGCCTGCAGGTATTTGGATAACATCTCCCGCTGAAACGGAAACGATGTTGTTTTCTAATTTCACCAGTCCTCTTCCTGAAATTACGTTCCATGTTTCTTTTCTTAGTCTATGAAAGTGATAACTTATATTACTATTGGCCGAGATACAAATTCTCTTGGTTAACACTTCACTTCCTTCACCGGTTTTCGTATAATCCAGTACCCGATACCATCCCCATAATCTCTCTTCATACCTTATAGGTAGCGTGTCTTTGATAAAATCTTTTATCCGGGGACTGGCTTGCTTGTCTGCCACCAAGATTCCGTCGGGGCTAGCCGCAATTATGGCATTAGTCATTCCAATAATAGTTACGGGAATATCCAGCTCGTTGACCAAGTGAGTATTTGTCGAATCATTGGATATACTTCCTTTTCCAATTTGACGAGATTTCATCTCTTCTGTAAGAGTATTCCATGTCCCTAAATCTTTCCAACATCCAGAGTAAGGAAGCATAACGATCTTTTCACATTTTTCAACCACTTCATAATCAAAACTTATTTTATCAAGTAACCCATATTGCTTAGTTAGCTCCTCGTACTGGACAGGCAATCTCTTACTCTCAAGCAAGGAGATAAGAAAACCGAGCCGAAAAGCAAACACTCCACAGTTCCAAAAGGCATTTTGTTCTATTAATCTTTTAGCACCAGCCTGATCGGGCTTTTCTGCGAACCTCTTAACTGTTAAGTACGTAGCAGAAGATCTGGTTTGATCTTCTGGAACAATATATCCATACTTTTCAGACGGATAAGTCGGTTTTACTCCAATTAACGCAATATCTGCTTTAGAATGAAGTAATATTTTTTCAAGTTCCTTAACTTCATTAAAAAAACTATCTTCTACAAAAGGATCTACGGGAAGGACGGCTACAACTTCATTTAAGCCTATCCCCACATGGGAATATAAGTAAGTTGAAGCTAACGCTATAGCAGGAAACGTATCTCGACGAGATGGTTCTATTATTACAGGAACATCTTCTCCTAATTGACTCTGGATCAATTCTGATTGTGACTTACTAGTTGCTATATATGAGGAAGAAGCCAATCCAACGGAATCAAGCTGCTTCCAAACCCGCTGAACCATCGACTCCATCTCATTGCTATTTTTACTTAAAACCTTAATAAATTGTTTAGACCTTGAATCATTTGATAGTGGCCACAATCTTTTTCCCGAACCTCCGGAAAGAAGAATTAACTTCATACCTGAACACATCCTTATTTTTCTAATCCTTCTCCATCAAACCTCTACTCTAACCTACACCAAATGGTTAATAAACGAACAAAGCCACTACATCCTATGGATGGTGGCTCTACTGTTTATTATACGACATTTTGATATAATGGCAATATTATTCCAAAAAGACAGCATGGTTGCAAGATTAGTAGTAGACTACTTTAGAAAAAGGAAGGTTTTCTTAATATAGGAGATACAGAATCAAAAAAAGCCTCCCGGTCTCTGATATTATCCCCTTTAAGTAGACAGTGTGGAAAAAGCACACTATGGTTTACTTGGAGGGGATTTTTCTTGGGCGAAATTCGGAAGACGTATGACATAGAATTCAAACGGCGAGCAGTGGAAATGTTCGTTGTAGAGGGTATGGGCTACAAAACCGTAGCAAAGGCTTTGAGCATCAACGACAAAATGGTTCGAAGATGGGTATCACATTTTGAACGAGAAGGACTCGAGGGGCTTAAGGAAAAAGAGGCACATCAAGTACAGGGAGACCCAAGAAACCGGCAACGGTGGAAGAAGAACTATTGCAGCTCCGAGCGGAGAATGCGTTGCTAAAAAGCTTATCGAACTGCAAAGGGGGAAGAGAAGAACAACGTCAAACGTACCAAGCCATTGAAGAACTAGCTCCGTCCTATCCGATCACGCTGCTTTGCCGGCTGGCAGGCGTAGCCCGAAGCAGTTACTACAAGTGGGCAGCGCGCAAGCAACACCCTACAGCCAAACAGATCCAGGACGACGAGCTGAAGGTGAAGATCATGGAATGCCACACGCATGTAAAGGGGATCTACGGGTATCCCCGTGTTCGCACATGGCTGAAGAAGACCTATAATCTCCAAGTCAATCACAAGCGAGTTTACCGGCTCATGAGGGAACTCGGCATCCGATCGCGGATTAGGCGCAAGAAGCCCTACTTCGGCTCCCGGGAAGCCACCGTTGTGTCTAAGAACGTGCTTAACCGGAAGTTCAGCGCAACAGCCCCGAACCAAAAGTGGGCAACCGATGTTACCTATCTGCCGATCGGTTCCCGATTCCTATACCTATCGGTTATTTTTGATCTCTATAACAACGAAGTGGTGTCCTACCAAATCGGCCGCCACAACAACTTAAAGCTTGTACTGGATACCGTCGAAGCAGCTGTACACAAGCGCAATGTGAAGAAGCTTTTGCTTCACAGCGATCAAGGATTTCAATACACCCACAAGCATTACCATACGCTGTTGAAGCGCAAGAAGATAAAGCCAAGTATGTCGCGCAAGGGCAACTGTTGGGACAATGCCTGCATTGAAAGCTTCTTCGGGCACCTCAAGTCGGAGTGTGTTCGCCTACAATCCTTTGCATCTGAAGATGAACTAACAGAGGCCATTGGAAGCTATATTCACTTTTACAATAACGAACGTTTTCAACAGAAACTAAACAACCTTAGTCAGGTTGAATACCGGACCAAGGTCGCTTAGTGGCTTGATATTTACTGTCTACTTGACGGGGGTAAGTTCACTCCCGGGAGGCTTCTCTATTTTAGCCCAAAGGCCAAACTTACATCATACCGCCCATGCCGCCCATTCCACCCATGCCGCCCATGTCAGGCATAGCTGGCTTGTCTTTCTCCGGCTTGTCGGCGATAACCGCTTCGGTGGTCAGGAACATAGCCGCTACGGAAGCTGCGTTCTGCAGAGCGGAACGGGTTACTTTCGCAGGGTCTACGATTCCGGCTTCGAACATGTTAACCCATTCGCCGGAAGCGGCGTTGTAGCCTACGCCTACTTGCTCTTTCTTCAGGCGCTCTACAACTACGGAACCTTCTTGGCCGGCGTTGGAAGCGATGGTGCGGATCGGCTCTTCCAGAGCGCGGAGAACGATGTTAACGCCCGTTTTCTCGTCGCCTTGAGCATCTACAGCAGCTACTGCGTTGAAAACGTTAACGAGGGCCGTACCGCCGCCGGAAACGATTCCTTCTTCTACAGCAGCACGAGTGGAGTTCAGAGCGTCTTCGATGCGAAGCTTGCGCTCTTTCAGCTCGGTCTCGGTTGCAGCACCGACTTTGATAACGGCTACGCCGCCGGACAGCTTAGCCAGACGCTCTTGCAGCTTCTCTTTGTCGAATTCGGAAGTGGTTTCTTCCAGTTGGGTTCTGATTTGTTGAACGCGGGCGCCGATGTCCTTCTTGTCTCCGGAACCGTCGACCACGATGGTGTTTTCTTTCGTTACGCGCACTTGACGGGAACGGCCCAGTTGCTCCACTTTCGCGGATTTCAGGTCCAGTCCCAGCTCTTCGGTGATCACTTGAGCGCCGGTTAGAGCGGCGATGTCCTGCAGCATGGCTTTGCGGCGGTCGCCGAAGCCAGGAGCTTTAACCGCTACGCAAGTGAACGTTCCGCGCAGCTTGTTAACCACGAGGGTAGCCAGCGCTTCGCCTTCTACGTCTTCTGCGATGATAACGAGCGGACGTCCTTGTTGAACCACTTTCTCCAGAACCGGAAGGATTTCCTGGATGTTGGAGATCTTCTTGTCGGTGATGAGGATGTAAGGCTCGTCGAGAACGGCTTCCATCTTGTCCGTGTCCGTGATCATGTAAGGAGAGATGTACCCGCGGTCGAACTGCATCCCTTCTACCACTTCAAGCTCCGTAGCGAAGCCTTTGGATTCTTCTACCGTGATAACGCCGTCGTTGCCGACTTTCTCCATGGCTTCGGCGATCAGCTGGCCGACTTCTTCGTCAGCAGAGGAGATAGCCGCTACTTGAGCGATGGAGTTCTTGCCTTCGATCGGCTTGGCGATGTTCTGCAGCTCGGCTACAGCGGCTTTAACGGCTTTCTCGATCCCTTTGCGGATGACCATAGGGTTAGCGCCGGCCGTTACGTTCTTCAAGCCTTCGCGGATCATCGCTTGAGCCAGAACCGTTGCCGTCGTCGTTCCGTCACCGGCTACGTCGTTGGTCTTGGTCGCTACTTCTTTAACGAGCTGAGCGCCCATGTTCTCGAAGGCGTCTTCGAGTTCGATTTCTTTAGCGATCGTCACACCGTCATTGGTGATGAGCGGGCTTCCGAATTTTTTGTCCAGAACGACGTTGCGTCCTTTAGGTCCCAAAGTTACTTTAACGGCGTTAGCCAGGGCGTCCACCCCGCGCAGCATGGAGCGGCGAGCTTCTTCGCTGAATCTGATATCCTTAGCCATGTTAACGAAAACCTCCCGAATACGATTTGTTATGTTGCTAACCGACCGGATGAACCGGACGGACTTCCTTGCTTAAAGCTGGGCTCGCGAGGAACCCGAATATGATCATTAGCCCAGAACGGCCAGAATGTCGCTTTCACGCATGATGAGCAGTTCGCGTCCTTCGAACTTCACTTCGGTGCCGGCATATTTGGAGAAGATGATGCGGTCGCCTTCTTTCACTTCCAAAGGAACACGTTCTCCGTCCTTGAAGGTTCCGGCGCCAACAGCTACAACACGACCTTCCTGCGGCTTCTCCTTTGCCGTATCCGGCAATACGATTCCGCTTGCTGTGGTTTCCTCCTTAGCAACGGCTTCGATAACTACGCGATCACCCAAAGGTTTGATCATGGAAAAACTGCCTCCTTTAATTTATGTAGCTTGGGTTAGCACTCAAGACTGGTTAGTGCTAACAACACTATTTATGATAATAATTTTGGGATGATTTTGCAAGTCTTTTTGGACATTTTTTCAAAGGTTTATCCGATTCGCCAAAAGAACCCGCCAATCGACAACCTGACCGGCCATATGGCGGAAAAGGCTAACGCTTGCGGGTTTTCTAGAGGCATCGCACGTTTATGTCAGACACGACGGAAGGCGGGATGGTGGCTCGGAACAAGCCTCTCGCTTATGGCTGAAAGGTGGCGGACTCGGAACAAGCTATCCCTCATCCCCATCACTTCGGACCGTATTCCTCCTCCCACTCCCGGTCCTGCTCCAACTGCCGGCGGTAGATGCGACCGGACAGTACCACGCTAATCTCGTACAGAATGATAAGCGGCAGGACGATGAGCAGGTTGGACAAGAGATCGGGCGGCGCGATCAAGGTGGACAGAATGACCAGAATGAGGTACGAATACCGGCGCAGCTTCCGCAGCCGGATAGGGTTCAAGACCCGGAGCTTGGTCAGAAACATCACCACCACCGGCAGCTCGAACACGAGGGAGACGGGCAGCAAGATGTTGAACATAAAGGTAAAATATTGCGTAATCCCGTACGTCTCGATAAGGCTCATTCGTTCGTTAAGGCTCGTGGTAAAAGCCAGGGCGAGCCGGAAGACCACAAAGTAGGCAAACGAGAAGCCGGCCAGAAAAAGCAGCACGGAAAACGGAATGTACTTGATCGTGGCCTTCTGTTCCTCTTCGCGAAGCCCCGGCTTGACGAACGCCCAGAGGTGATAAAGCGTAAACGGCAGCGTCACCGCCACCGCAAAAAGAAAGGCGAATTGAAAATAAACGCGGATTCCGTCACCCGGCGCCAGGGCGTGCCAGGAAATGCCGGTGGCGGGAGGAATGCTTTTCAAGTAGTCGAGCGCCGGAACGGCGATAAAAAAGCCGGCGACCATCGTGACGACAAGCACGGCCGCCACCCACATAATGCGGCGGCGCAGCTCGCCCAGATGGTCCACCAGCGACATTTGATCTTCTTCCATAATTCACCAACCCCATGCTTGTATGTGCCCGTTCGGGCCCGCGGGCGGGCTTAATCGGGCAGTCGGCGGTTGTCCGGCTTCTTCGCTTCGGGCTTGGCCTCGGACCGGGTTTCATGAACGCGGACTTCTTCGGCCGGAATCTCTTTGCGGACCGGTTTCTGGTCGTCGTCATCGTTCATAATGTCCTTGGCCCCGTTCTTGAACTCCTTAAGCGTTTTGCCGAATGCCCTTCCGAGCTCCGGAAGCTTGTTCGGTCCGAACAGCAGCAGGGCCACCAGGACGATCAACAGGATTCCTATCGCACTCGGTGTGTGCATAGAATCATCTCCTAATCTAAATGTTATGCCTTAAGCATCAGCAGCCGTGAAGCCCGCCGTAGCCCATCTCCACAATGTCTTCCTTGCGGATGATTTCGCCGGCGCAAATTCTCGGGAGCAGCACGTCAAACGAGGTGTAAGGGTCATGCATGACACAGCCGGGAAGCCCCATAACCGGGATGCCGTCCAGGTAAGCCATCAGCAGCATGGAGCCCGGCAGCATCGGGGTCCCGTAGCTGACGATGTCCGCTCCGGCCTGCCGGATGGCTCCCGGCGTCCGGTCGTCCGGATCGACGGACATGCCGCCCGTCAGGAGCAGCAGGTCGACCCCTTGCTCCCGGAAATACCGGATGTCTTCGACAATCCGGGAGCTTTCGTCGGGCGCAAGCCGCTGCTCCACGACCTCAGAGCCGAGGGCGGCCAGCTTCTCCCGGACGATCGGCCCGAACTTGTCCTGGATCCGTCCTTTGTATACTTCGCTGCCGGTTGTAATAAGTCCTGCACGCAGCGGACGAAAAGGTTTCACCGAGACGAGCCCTGCTTCATCCGGTCCGGATCCGCTCCCTGCCCGGTGAGCCTCGGCCAGCCGCTCCACCTCCCGAATGCGCTCCTCCTCGATGACGAGGGGAATGACCCGCGTGCCGACGAGAGCCTGTCCGGACTTCACGACGGTGTTGTTCTTAACCGTCGAGAAGACGACGGATTCGAGCGCGTTGGCTTCGTTGACGAAGTCCCGGTGAATCTTGGCCAGGCCGTGGATCGAGGATTTCAGGCTGACCTTTCCCTCATGCGGGTCGGTCAGCACAATATGCTCTCCCGCCGCCGCCCGCGCCATCCGCAGGGCGGCTTCATCCTCGTGAAGATAGCCGTCGGCCAACTCCAGCGTGTAGATGTGCTCCTTGCCGATGGAAAGGAGCGCGGGAATGTCGTCTTCCCGGACAACGTGGCCTTTCTTGAACAGCCTTCCCTTGAATTCCCCGGGAAGGATCTGGGTTAAATCGTGGGCGAGCACCAGCCCGACCGCTTCCTCCACCTTCACTTCGCGCAGCATTCCGGCGGGGGCGGTCATGAATGATCCGCTCCGCTTCCCGTCAGAATGCTGAGCGCGTGAGGCAGCTCGTCGATGATCGCCGCCAGATTCTCGGCGACTCCCTTCGGGCTGCCCGGCAGGTTGACGATGAGCGTCTTGCCGCGGATCCCCGCCACCCCGCGGGACAGCATCGCGCGCGGGGAGCGCTGCATGGACGCCATCCTCATCGCTTCAGGCAGACCGGGAACGAGCCGTTCCACGACCTGCAGCGTGGCCTCGGGGGTCACATCCCGCGGCGCCAGGCCGGTGCCTCCCGTCGTCAGAATCAGGTCGGCCTGATAGTATTCCGTCATCTCAATCAGAGAGGCCATGATTTCGTTCATTTCGTCGGGGACGATGCGGTACTCGACGATTTCTCCCATGAGCTCCTCTTCGACAAGCTCGCGGATGACTTGGGCGCTGGTATCCTCTCTTTGCCCTCTCGAGCCTTTATCACTGGCTGTTAGAATCGCTACCTTCCAGCGCATGGCCGTTCACCTCTCTCCTAGTGTATCAAATAATCAGGAAGAAATCGTATCGTTTCTGTGAAAATCTCCGCTCTTGCCGCCGGTTTTGTGGAGGAGACGCGTCGGGCCGATCTCCATTTCCTTCTCCAACGCCTTGCACATGTCATAGACGGTCAGCGCCGCGGCGGAAACCGCCGTCAACGCCTCCATCTCCACGCCGGTAGGTCCCGTTATCCGGACCGTTGCTTCTATATATAGTTCATCTGTCCCGTTGTCATCGAAGCGGACGTCGATTCCCCGCAAGGCGAGCGGATGGCACATCGGAATCCACTCGGACGTCTTCTTGGCCGCCATCACCCCGGCCACCTGAGCGACGGCCAGCACATCGCCCTTTCCGATTCGGCCCTGCCGGATCGCCTCCAGCGTGCCGGGCTTCATGCGGACCGTGGTCCGGGCGGTCGCTTCGCGGCGGGTCTCCTGCTTCTCCGTCACATCGACCATCCGGGCCCGGCCCTGCTCATTAAAATGGGTCAACCCCTCAATCTCCGGCAAGGCATCCGCCTCCTTTATAAGTATCGTGTAATCGTATCGTTATGGAGGTGTCGCAAAACATAAAAAAATTAACGCCGTTAGCCTTCATCCCGCCCAAGCAAAAGGGCTGCTCTCCGGCGGATATCCAGCGGGACTCCGTCACCACCGCATTCACGGGAATATCGTGGGGCTCCGTTGGCACCTCCGGCACAAGCTGAAGCTCGAATGCAAGGGCCAGCAGGAACGGCAGCGAGCCGTGACGGCGGGCATACTCGGATAAAAAGCGGTCGTAATAGCCCCCGCCGTAGCCAAGCCTGCCGCCCTTCGGGTCGAAAGCAAGGCCCGGCATCACCACCCAGCCGATAAGAGCGGTGTCCGGCAGCTCCGGACACTCCGGCTTGGGCTCCGGGATTCCCCATATCCCCTGCTGCACATCCTCGCGGGTGGAAATGAGATGAAGCTTCATTTCCTTCGTCTTCGACAGGGTCCGCGGGGCGGCCGTCGGAATTCCGGCACGCCAGCAGAACTCCAGCAGGGGATAGGTGTCAACCTCCGCGCCAAAGGAAAGATACGAGAAGACAACCGGCGGATAGGAAGAGGCTGACTCCTCAGCCGTTCCGCCGCCCGTTCGCAAATGATGCGCGAAATCCGGCTTCTCTCTTCCGGCGGAAGCGCGGACCGCTTCTCCTCGATCTCCCGGCGGAGCCGTTTTTTCGATTGGGGCGCTTGCATGGGAATTCCCTTCTCCTCTTGTTTGATCACGTACTGGCAGTTGATCTCATTTTAGCACAAGGTTGTCCGTAAGAAAAAGCAGTCTACTAAAGAAGAAACATTCCGGGGTTCCTTGCGTACTAAAAGATGAGCAAGAAACTAAAAGTGTAAGCTTGCTATCACATCCTCGAGGAGGTGGGGCCCCATGATGACCAATCCGGGCTTCGGCGGGGGCGGGATAAGCCATGCGCTGTTTTCCCTCTTCCCGATTATTTTCGGGACGGTCTTTGTACTGGTGATCGGTACGATTCTGGTGAAGTCCGTTAAGGGAGTCGCCCAATGGTCCTCCAACAACCAGGCGGAACGGCGGAAGGAGTGGGCCCGCGTGGTCACCAAACGCACCCAGGTGTACGGAGGGTCGGGGGACACCAGCGCGTCAACCGACTATTATGTAACCTTCGAGCTGCCCGACCGCAGCCGTCTCGAAATGAAGCTGCGCGGAGCCGAATACGGCCTGCTGGCCGAAGGAGATACCGGTACCCTGGACTACCAGGGGACCCGTTTTCATGCTTTTCAGCGGGATTAAAGGCCTTCGTCTTCTGCTTTGCCGGCGTTTCATGTAAACTGAGAATAAGAACCGCCCGAAAAAGGCATCAACATGCCGCCCGCCTACCCTTCTTACCTGGAGATGGCCCGGGCATTGCAGAAGGCGAAAAATGATGGAGGTTTGTGTACCATGCTGCTGCAGGCTGTCAACATTACCAAAAGCTACGGGGTCCGCCCCGTGCTGTCCCATATATCCATTCAAGTCAACGAACGGGAAAAAATCGGGCTCGTCGGCGTAAACGGCGCCGGAAAATCTACGTTTCTACAAATTATTGCCGGGGAAATGTCGTACGATAGCGGCGAGATTTACAAAGCGAAAGAAACCCGTGTCGGTTATTTGGCCCAGAACAGCGGACTGGATTCCGACAAGACGATTTATGAGGAAATGCGCGAGGTTTTCTCCCACCTGCTCACGGCGGAGAAGGAGCTGCGCGGCTTGGAGCAGGCGATGTCGGATCCTGACCTGCTCGCCGACGAGAAGAAGTACAACGAAACGATGAACCGCTATGCGGCCCGCTCGGAGTGGTTCCGGGAACAGGGCGGCTATGAGATCGAATCCAAAATCCGCAGCATCCTGCACGGGATGGGCTTCGGAAGCTTCCCCGCGGACACGGTCGTCTCTACGCTGAGCGGAGGCCAGAAAACGCGGCTAGCACTCGCCAAAATGCTCCTTCAAGAGCCGGATCTGCTCATGCTCGACGAGCCGACCAACCATCTCGACATCCAGACGCTGACGTGGCTGGAGGATTACCTGCGAGGCTATCCCGGCGCCATCCTGGTCGTCTCCCACGACCGTTACTTTCTGGATGCGCTTGTCGGCACCATCTACGAGATTGAGCGCCATACGTCCAAGCGGTACACCGGCAACTACTCGCGTTATGTCGAAACGAAAGCCGCCGAGTACGAGATTCAGATGAAGCAGTACGAGAAGCAGCAGGACGAGATCGCGAAGATGGAGGATTTTATCCAGAAGAACATCGTCCGTGCCTCCACCACGAAAAGAGCCCAGAGCCGGCGCAAGGCGCTGGACCGGATGGACCGCATCGACAAGCCTCTCGGCGAGCTGAAACGGGCCTCCTTCTCGTTCGAAATCGAGCAGACGACGGGCAAGGACGTCCTGAACGCCGAGAATCTGTCCGTTTCCTTCGACGGCACTACCCCGCTTTTCCGCCATGTGTCTTTTCAGCTGTCCCGCGGCGACACGGCCGCACTCATCGGCCCGAACGGGATCGGGAAGTCCACCCTGCTGAAGACACTCATCGGGGACCGCCGGCCGGACGCCGGGACCTTCAAGTGGGGAGCCAACGTCAAGCTCGGCTACTACGACCAGGAGCAGACCGGGTTGAATCCGGAGCGGGCCGTGCTGGATGAAGTGTGGAACGCTTTTCCTCATCTGGAAGAAGCGCGCATCCGGTCGGTGCTCGGGAGCTTCCTGTTCAGCGGGGAGGACGTTTTCAAGAAAATCGCCGGCCTAAGCGGCGGAGAGAAGGCCCGGGTGTCCCTGGCCAAGCTGATGCTTCAGAACGCCAACGTGCTCATTCTGGACGAGCCGACCAACCATTTGGACCTGTACAGCAAGGAAGTGCTGGAGGCCTCGCTTATGGACTACGAGGGCACCCTGCTCTTCATCTCCCACGACCGGTACTTCCTGAACAAAATGGCGGACCGCATCCTTGAGCTGAAGCCGGACGGCGTGGAAGCCTATCTGGGCAACTACGACGATTACCTGGAGAAAAAGGCCGAGCTCGCCGCGATCGAAGCCGACCGGCTGGCCGCAGCCGCCGCCGTCGACAAGAAAGGCACCGCCCCTCCTGTCGAGAAGCCGACCGACTACGAGGCCGACAAAAAGGCGAAGCGGGAAGAACGCAGCCGCCAGCGGAGGCTGGAGCAGCTTGAGCAGGACATTGCCCGGCTAGAAAGTGAAATCGCCGCTCTCGAGGAAGAGCTGGCTTTACCGGAAGTGTACCAGGATTATATGCTCGTACAAGAGAAGAACCAGGCCATCGACGCCAAGAAGGCGGAGCTTCAGACCGGCTATGAAGAATGGGAACAGCTGTTGGCCTAAAAAAGCAATGCCATTAATCTTTCCCCACTTAAAATTACCGTTATACACACAGGAACCCCTTGCGTATAACGGTTACGGGATAAAGTACCAAAGGGAGCTCCGATCTGGGGCTCCCTTTCTTGGTTATACCATAATGTTGGTTGCGCAAACGTTTACCTGGATAATCCCTTCCAGGAAGCAAACCATCGCCTTATCCACAGGGTTATCCCCATAATTACAGGGTCTTTAGGCCTTTTTGGACAAGGTTTTCCCGCTTCTCCACATAGTTATCCCCATTATTAACATTTTTCTTGGGAAAACTTATCCCGAACTAGCGGCAACGTTTAGGACCTACTCCCAAAAGGGTTTTCCCCATTTTGTCCACATTATACACAGGGGTGTGGATAACTATATCCACACCCTTTTGAAACAGATTTTGAAGAAAAAGTTATGGCCAGAAATGAACCGGTGCCGCAAAGGATTCCCCGCTTTCTCCGCCTTGGCGTGAGGAACGAGGCCTTGGTTCCGGGCCGCCTGGTTGCAGGCCGCCAGGTAAGCCTGCGCCACGGCCAGCAGAATGTCCTGGTGCACCGCCGTTCCCCGGTAAGCCTGCCCTCCGGCCGCTATCGTGACCTCCGCTTCTCCCCGGCGGATTCTCCCGCCGATAGGGAGTGAAGCTCCATGTCGACGAATTCGACCGGGAACGGAACGGCCTGCTTGATGCAGCCGATGATGGCCTCAATCGGGCCTTTGCCGATGGCCGAGGAGCTCACCTGCTGCCCGGTCCCGTTGTACCGGACCACGGCGGAAGCCATCCGGCTCCGTTCGCTTCCGGACACGACCTGAACCTCGGTGAGGGTAAAGCTCTCCAGCGCTTCCTTCGTCACCGCTCCGGCCAGCCGCATCAGCTCTTCGTCAGTGACGACCTTCTGGGCGTCGGCTTTCTCCTTGAACCGGCGATAGATCTCCTCCATCTGCTCGTCGTTCACTTGGGCCCCCAGCTCCCCGATCCGGTGACGGATGGCATGACGGCCGGAATGCTTGCCCAGAATGATCATTTGGCGGGGAATGCCGAGCCGCTCCGGATCCATGATTTCGTAGGTGCTCCGGTTTTTCAGCAGGCCGTCCTGGTGAATACCCGCCTCGTGCTGAAAGGCGTTCCGTCCGACAATCGGCTTGTTGAACGCTATCGGGAAATGCATCGCCTGGCTGACCATCCGCGACGTGCGGTAAATCTCCTCCGCCGCTATGCCCGTTTCCGCCCCAAGCGCCGCCCCTTCGTTTCGATCGCCATCACCAGCTCCTCGAGGAGCAGTTGCCGGCTCTCTCCCCGATTCCGTTCACGGTCACCTCCACCTGCGTCGCTCCGTTGCGGATCGCCGCGAGACTGTTCGCGACCGCGAGCCCCAGGTCATTGTGGCAGTGGGCACTGTACTCGACGGTCTCCCCGCCCCTTACCTTCTCCCGTACCGTGCGGAACACTTGGCCGTATTCCTCCGGCAGTGCATAGCCCACGGTATCCGGGATGTTGATGATGGTGGCCCCTTCGGCAATGACGGCTTCGACCATCTCGAGCAGAAATTCCTCTCCCGTCCGCGTGGCGTCCATCGGGGAGAACTCGATTCGTTCCACAAACTGCTTGGCGTAAGCGACCATCTCACGAGCCGTCCGGATCACCTGCTCCCGGGATTTGCGCAGCTGAAAATCCAGGTGGATGTCCGACGAGGAAAGAAACATATGCAGGCGCCGGGTCGCCGCGTCCTCGGTGGCCCGGACGGCGGCGTCAATGTCTCCCTTAACGGCGCGGGCGAAGCCGCATATTTCTACGGCAGGCAGCAGCCGGGATATTTGCCGGACCGCCTCGAATTCCCCAAGGCTGGAGACCGGAAACCCGGGCTCGATGACGTCCACGCCAAGCCGGGCGAGCTGAAGCGCGATCCTCACTTTCTCTTCGGGGGCCAGGGAAGCGCCCGGCGCCTGCTCTCCGTCTCGTAACGTCGTGTCAAAAATGCGGATGCGGTTCATGCTCATCTCTTCCTTTCGAATGGGATTTTTGGTTAGCTTGGTATACAAAAAAGCCTGCCGTCTCGTAAGAGACGACAGGCTGTAAACCCGACGCGGTACCACTCTCGTTGATTCAGGGCAACCTGAATCCGCTCGTTCGCCGCCGGGCCCTCTTTTGGCGTCCGCCCCCTTCGTAATAGACAGAAAAGGGACTGACAGCCTTAAAGGTTGCTTCGGCGGCGATGCCTGGTAACGGCGGCAAACCGGGATCACTTAACACCTTACGGCTTTCGGCGATCCAGCTCCCGGGCGAGATTCGGTATGGCCTTGCGCTGCGTCGCACCCTCCCGCAGCTCTCTTAAGCAAAGGCCATTCCTACTGCTCCCGTTCTACGCTTGCTTGACTATTTTCCCTTCCCTAGATAACCGGCTTCGCCGTCCGCCGAACGGAAATGTTCGCCGAGGGGAAGAGCCACTTCCGGCTATGACGTTCCTCGGAAGGGAAGCCTTTATCTAGTGGTAGGGCCTTTTCGAGGATGGCATTGCCCATCCCAATTAAAAAGCCTGTCGTCTCTTCAAGAGACGACAGGCTTAGCCATCGCGGTACCACTCTCGTTGACCCGCCCAGGGCGGATCCCCTTATCGGCTCGGCCGGCGGTTGTCTTACCCGTCAAGCTTCGCCCGCCCGATTACGGAGGCTGCCCGTCAGAACGTGAGACCCGGCTTGCCGAGCTGCTGGACTGGCCATCCTGCCGAAATCCGTGAGGATTCCGGACGGCTGCCCGCTCGTCGTTCGGCCGGCAAGCCGAAGTGGCTTGCGGACCTGCCGCGTGTTCCGTTCTGCCGCTCCCGGGTGAGTTCAGGGTTCCTTCGTCTGCGTCGCACCTTCCCGCAGCTCTCTGATCAAAAGGCTGTCACCTTACTGCTCCCGTTCCCAGCGTTTGGCTATTTGAATTGTTGTTGATTATAATATGCCGCTTGCGGCCTGTCAATACATGCAAAAAGAATGGGCTACTGCACCGACCAGTCCTCCAGGGAGAGGGACGGCTCGGCTTTCAGGTAAGGGGGCGCGAATTGGCCGCGCTCCCACTTCAGGAAAGCCGCGGCGCCGATCATGGCGGCGTTGTCGGTGCAGAGGCTGAGCGGCGGGACGAGAAGCGGGATCCCGCCCTCCGCGCAGCGCTCCTCCAGGCGGGTACGGAGGCCGCGGTTCGCCGCCACGCCTCCGGCCAGCAGCAGCTGCCGGGAGCCGGTCTCCCGGACGGCGCGGATCGCTTTCTCCGTGAGGACGTCGAGGACGGACTCCTGAAAGCCCCGCGCCACCTGGTCCGCCGGCAGCTCCACGCCCTTCATGCGCGCCGTGTTGAGAGCCGCCAGTACCGCCGATTTCAGCCCGCTGAAGCTGAAATCGTACGATTCCGGCTCCAGCCAGGCGCGCGGCAGCGGCAGCGCGGTGTCCGCCTCTGCGGCGAGCCGGTCGACATGCGGCCCGCCGGGATACGGCAGGCCGAGCGCCCGCGCGACCTTGTCGTAGGCCTCGCCGGCGGCATCGTCACGTGTGCGGCCGATGATGCGGAAGCGGCCCGGCGCTTCGACGTGCACGAGCTCGGTGTGGCCGCCGGAGACGACCAGCGCGAGGAGCGGATACTCCAGCTCGTGAACGAGAGCGTTCGCGTAGATGTGGCCCGCAATGTGATGCACGCCGATCAGCGGCAGCCCGAGCGTCGAGGCGAGCGACTTGGCGGCCACGAGCCCGATGAGCAGGGCTCCGACCAGACCGGGGCCCTGCGTCACGGCGATCGCCGACAGGTCGCCGAGCCCGAGCCCGGCCTCGCGGACCGCCTGCTCGATAATGAGCGTGATCGACTCCACGTGCTTGCGCGAAGCGACCTCGGGCACGACGCCTCCGAAGGCTTTATGGGTTTCGATTTGGCTGGAGACCACATTGGAGCGGATGACCTTGCCGTCCTCTATGACGGCTACCGAGGTTTCATCGCAGCTTGTCTCCAGCGCCAGTATATAGCAGGGCCGGCCGGACCGGTCCCGGGTGTTCATCCTCATGGCTATCGCTCACTCTCTGTAAGAAACCGGGGAAGGCCGTCTTGTTCGCTCCGGCCCTCCCCGTTAGGATTGTGGATGGTACTTCTCCAGCTCCGCCCACATGATCAAAGCATCCTCGTTATTATCCGTATAATAGCCTTTGCGCACTCCTACGGAACGGAAACCCATTTTGACATAGAGGTTCTGGGCGACCACGTTCGTCACGCGGACCTCCAGCGTCATTTTGGCCGCTCCCATGAAGCTGGCCGTTTTCTGAAGCTCCGCCACGAGGCGTTCCCCCAGCTTGCGGCCGCGGAAGGGGGCCCGGACGGCGATATTCGTAATGTGGGCTTCATCCATGATGAGCCACATGCCGGCATACCCGGCGATGACACCGTCCACCTCCATGACCATGTAATGGGCAAAATGGTTGTTGACCAGCTCATTGTAGAAGGCTCCCGCCGACCAGGGAGTCGGAAAGGCCTCCTGCTCAATCTCGCATATGGTGTCGATGTCGTTCAGCTTCATGGCGCGGAACGTCAGTTGAAAGCCCTCGTCAGGCACGATCTGCTCCACCCGGCACCTCCCCGCCGCCGCTCTTGGCCAGAAGGTTAACCTCGGCCTCCGCGAGCTGAGTGTAATTCGGCACGATCCCGTGTGGATCGCGGCTGTAATCCCCTAGCTGCTCCTTAATCCGGGCGAGCCTCCCAATGGAATAAGCACGGATGTCCTGGCCGAATGCCTGCACCTCGGCGGACAGTCCAGCCGCAAGCCGCTCGGCGAAAGTGCCGAAGCCGGCCGTTTCGCAAACCAGCAGGATCCGGTCCGGACGGTGTTCGTCGGCGAGCCGGAGCAGCCGCTCCGTCCAGTCCTCCATGCGCCGGATGCCGTCCTCGGCAAGCCGCGTCCATCCGCCGCCGGCCGCCGCCCGGTCACCTGCATCCGAAACGCGGACGGCTCCCGGTTCCGGCGCGGCCTGTAGGGCCGCAGCGGCAGATGCCGGTACAACCGATGCCCCTTCGGAAGAAACGGACAAGGGCGTCCCGGGACCATACGCCAGCTCGAAAAGCCCCGTATACGCCTGGGCCCGGCGGGCATCCATCAGGGGAACAATCCACAGCTTTCCGCCGGCTTCGTCCGTTCGCTCCCCCTCCGGTTCCGCATCGGAGCCGGCCGTCTGCCCTTCCACCGGGGTCCCGTAAGCCAACGCCTCCAGGCTCGAAACGCCGATCACCGGCCTCCCCAAAGCCCAGGCCATCGTCTTCGCTACGGTTACCCCTATGCGTACCCCGGTATAGGAGCCTGGGCCTAGCCCCGCGGCGAAGCCCGCCAAATCCGCCGGCCTCATGCCATGGGTTTCGAGCAGGGCGTCGATCATCGGGTTCAAATAAAGCGAGTGGTTGCGTTCCGCCTGCTCGGTACGCTCTTCGATCAGCCGGCCGCCCTCCATCAGCGCTATCGTCATGCAGGCGGTCGAGGTATCCATGGCCAGCCAGCGGCCGGCCGGTGCTTGTGTTGTCGTCACGGTGTCGTTCATATCAGCAATCCGTTCTCCTTCAGGCGGCGGCACCAGTCCGTGTAGGGAAGTCCCCGCGGGGTCAGGCGGAAAAGCCTGTCGTCCGGCCCCTTGTTCTCGATGTAGACGGCCAAGTGATCCTCCGGCATCCACTCGCCGATCAAGCTGGCCCATTCCACTACGGTCAGCCCGCCTCCATAGAAATATTCGTCCAGCCCGAGCTCTCCGGCTTCTTCGGAGGAGAGGCGGTAGACGTCCATATGATAAAGGGAAACTCGGTTCCCTCGTATTCCTTAATGATGGTAAACGTCGGGCTGTTTACCGTATCCGTCACGCCGAGCGCCCGGGCGGCGGCCTGCGAGAACGCGGTTTTGCCCGCGCCGAGGTCTCCGTCCAGCGCCCATACCGTACCGGGGACGGCCAGCTCCGCCAAGGCGCGGGCCAGGCGTGCCGTGTCCTCCAGCCCGTGCGATTCGTAGAGGAAGACCCGCGGTTCGTCCATGGTCTGCAGCTCCTTTGCGAGTTGGGGTTCTTAATTCGGAAGATAGGATGTTCTGAAGATAGACCGTACCGATCGGAATAGAGCCGCACGCGGATCAGGCCCGCACATACGGACGCCCCCGGCTTGAGCCGGGGGACGAAGAAAGCCGCCTGCGGCTTGGAAGCCTATCCGACCCACGTTCGTTCGGGGCCCGGAAGCTTCTTTCGGGCCCACCGTAAGGTCTCTTCGGGCTAGCCGAAATGGTTGTAGCCCGACTTGGCGACCCGCCTCTCCTCCCCGTCGATTCCGACGAGCCGGACCCCGGCAAAGGCCGAGGTCGCCGTGCCGATGCGGAAGAACGGCAGCCCTTCCGCGGCGAAGGCTTCGGCTGTGGCGGCCACCGCTTCTTCCGGCAGGGTGCCGAGCAGGACGTAGTCCTCGCCGCCGGTCAGGATCCACTCCAGCGCGCTCGCGCCGACGGCATCGGCATAGGCCTTAAGCTCCGGGGCGACCGGGATATCGGCCTCCCGCAGCAGCAGGCCGCAGCCGGACGCTTCGGCGATTTCCCACGCCTCGCTCGACAGGCCGTCGCTGATGTCGTTCAGCGCGGGAGCGGCTCCGCCCGCGAGCAGCCGGCGCCCGGCCGCTACGCTCGGCTCCGGCCGGCGGTGCGCCGCCACGAGCCCTCTCACCGGAGGAGGGAACTCCTCCTCCGGGACAGGCTCGTCTGCGGCTGCCTCCGGCCGGGCGCCCGCGGCAAGCAGCGCGTGCAGCCCCGCCGCCGAGCGGCCCGGCCAGCCGGTGACGAACACCGCGTCACCGGGCCGGGCGGCGGAGCGGAGCAGCGCGCGGCCGGGCTCGACCTCGCCGGTCACGGTCACGGTGACCGTGAGCCCTCCGGGCGTCGAGGTCGTGTCCCCGCCGGCTAGGGCGACGCCGTAGCGGTCCGCGCAGGCGTAGAGGCCCGCGTAGAGCTCGCGCAGCCGGTCCGCCGGCACGGAAGCCGGCACGGTGAGCGCGACCAGCGCGGTGCGCGGGACGGCACCCATGGCGGCCATATCGCTGACGTTCGAGGCCACGGCCTTCCAGCCGATGTCATATAGGGACATCGTCTTGGAGTTGAAGTGCACATCCTGCACCATCGTGTCGCACGAGAGCACCAGGTGCATGCCGGGAGTGAGCTCCGTCACCGCGGCGTCGTCGCCGATCCCGACGACAAGATGGGTCTCCGCGACCGTCCTTCGGCCGGGCGGACGATCCGTCAAATGCCGGATCAGGGCAAACTCTTCCACTGGGCATAACCCGCTTTCCCTCTATGGTTGACCTTTATTATAGCCCTACCGAATTACGCAAGCAAGGCATAGACCCGGCACCTTTCGGTTGGGAATGTCCCTTGCGGGAAGGCTCCCGTTAAGGTTACCTCACTGCAAGGGCAGCAGGTGAGGGTAGGGGCCGGTGAAAGAAAAAAGCCCGCCCATTCTCTAAACTGTCCTTTACATAGAGTACAGTTTTCTCATGGGGAGGGGCTTTAAATAGTCAGAACCTGGCTCGGGAAAAATCCGCTCTTTCTGCCTTACCGGCATCGTCGAAACGCACATGGCCTTCGCCTATCATTCGTTAAAATAGGTCGCTTAGCTACCTGCGCTTCTCAGCCACCATCCGCAGCCCATGCTTCGGTCTCAGCGTCACGAGCGGCTCGCCTTCCACCTTATGGTGATCCTCCGCCAGATCCAGCCGGAACCGGCGGGCGATCGTAGCCAGCACCAGGCTCGCCTCCATAAAGGCGAAGTGGTTGCCGATGCAGATGCGAGGGCCTCCTCCGAACGGGAAGTAGGCGAAACCCGGGATGCGCTTCAGCAGATCGCCCTCGAACCGTTCGGGCCGGAAGACCTCCGGGTCTTCGAAGTAGCGGTCGGACCGGTGAATGACATATTGGCTCATCATCACGGTGTCGCCCGGCTTCAGCAGGTGGCCTCCGATCTCCACCTCCTCCGACACTTCGCGGTTGACCGCCCATACGGGAGGATAGATGCGCAGCGCTTCCCATATCACATTGCCGGTGTAAGGAAGCTTCTCCAGATCGGCCACCGTCGGCAGGCGGTCCGGCAGCACCCGGTCCAGCTCCTCCTCGAGCTTGGCGCGCGCGTCCGGATTTTGCGACAGCAGGTAGAACGTCCAGGCGAGCGTGTTAGCCGTCGTTTCATGCCCCGCCAGGAAGATTGTCATGACCTCGTCGCGTACCTGCTTGTCGGTCATGCCGGTCCCATCCTCGTCATCGCGTGCAGCCAGAAGCATAGCGAGCAGGTCCTCCCGGTCCTCGTCTCCTTTGGCCCGGCGCTCCTGGATGATGCCATAAATAATTTTGTCGAGCATTTCCGCCGATTCCTTGAATTCCTTGTTGTTCTTGGTCGGAAGCTCGAACGGAAGGTCGATAAAGGAGCTCGCCCGCCTCGAGACATATTTCATCCCGACCTCCAGCGCATGGCTCACATCCCCGTACCCTTCCGACAGATTCATGCCGAACATGGTTTGGGTGATAATGTTCAGGGTAAGGCGCATCATGTCGTTCGTGATCACCCGCTCTTCGCCGCTGCGCCATTCCGAAATCAGCTCCTCGGAATACCGCACCATCGTGTCCCCGTAGCGGCTGATGGTCGTCTTCTTGAAGGCCGGCTGCAGCATGCGGCGCTGCCTCATGTGCTGTTCGCCTTCGCTCGTAAGCACGCCTTCCCCGATGACGGCCTTAGCCGTCTGAAGGCCTTTGGCCTTGCGGAAGCTCGCCTGCTTCGTCAATAGAACCTCCTTGATCGAATCGGGGTCGCTGATCAGGTAGACATGGCGGGTCGGCCCGAACCGGATCGGCACGAAATCCCCGTATTCCATATAAGCCTTCTGCAAAAAAGCGAGCGGGTCCTTGCGGAATTCCAGCAAATTGCCGGTAATCGGCCGGCCTTTGGGTCCTGCTCCGTTTACAGCCATTCGGCTTCCTCCTCCTCTTCCTGCACCTTTATAAAAATCGCCTCGCCCGAAAAGGGAGGCGTCTCCATTTTATTACCACCGAAACGAGGCGCGTTAATTAACCGTTGGTCAAATCAATGAACCTCGTCCAGCTCCTCTACCGAAACGGTTCTCGTATCCGCCGGGTTGCTCTCGGCGTGCACCTTCACCTTGTTTCCCTGCCGGTCGACGCTGTCGATCCAGACAGGTACGCCGTTCATCTCCACCGTAATGCGTTCGCTTGCCTGTAAGATCTCTTGGGCGCGGGTAATGTCCATGCTCCGTTCTCCTTTTCCTGTTGATCTTGTGGGGATCTATTCCCCGTCACGCTCGGGGTCTTCTTCGGCCGCTACGGATTCCGGGAAGGTCATCGTGTCCGTGGTGGAGCTGTTGATCCAGCCGTTCTCATAGGAAACGACTCCTCCGCCCAAGCCTTCGTTGATCATCCGGTCAATGTCCATAAAATGCTCGTCCCGGCCTTCGAGCGTAGTGTCCCCGTGCTCATCGGTACGTTCTGCCATGGAAATCCTCCTCTCAGCGGCTTATGTCATCAGCCTAAGCGGGAATAGCTTATCCGGATTGGGCCGGCTTCATTCATAAAATTGGTGAAATCGGGATAGACTAGGAGATAACAATCTGCCCGACTGCCGGGCCAACAGCCTTATTCGACCGAAAGATGGACCGGATAAGGCGCCAGGAGGAATCGTTCATGCATACCATTTGGAAAGGCGCCATCTCGTTCGGGCTTGTCCATGTGCCCGTCAAAATGTTCGCCGCCACGGAAGACAAGGACATCTCCATGCGTTATGTCCACAAGGAGTGCAGCACCCCCTCTCGTATGTCCGCAAATGCCAAAGCTGCGACCGCGAGGTCGGCTGGGACGAGATCTCGAAGGGCTATGAATATGAGAAGGGCCGCTTCGTGCTGTTCGAGAAGGACGAGCTGGAGAAGCTGAACCAGGAAGTGAACCGCGAGATCAAAATCCTCGATTTTGTGGACCTGGAAGAGATCGACCCGATTTATTTTCAGAAAACCTACTACCTCTCCCCGGGCGACACGGGCTCGAACGCTTACAGCCTGCTGCTCGAGTCCATCAAGCAGACGAACAAGATCGGAATCGCTTCCGTCTCCCTCCGGTCCAAGAGCTCACTTGCCGCCATCCGCGTTATCGACCGCTGCATCGCGATGAACACGATTTTCTACCCGGATGAAATCCGGCCTGTGGGCCAGGTTCCTAATCTTCCCGAGGCGAGTCAGGTCAACGACAAGGAGCTGACCATGGCCAAAATGCTCATCGAGCAGCTCTCCACACCGTTCGAGCCTGAGAAATACAAGGACGAGTACCGGTCCGCCCTTATGGACGCGATCCAGCAAAAGATTTCGGGCGAAGAAATCCGCGTGGCTCCGGAGCAGCAGCGGGCGAACGTCATCGACCTCATGTCCGCCCTGCAGGCGAGCCTCGATGCCGTGAAGCCGGAGAAGCCGGCCGCAGGCAAACGGAAGGGCAAAAAAGCAAAGGACTCCGTTTCCTGATGCTGCCGCTTGAGCCCATGTCCCCGATTCTGGACGAACGTCTTCCCGCCGGTCCCGAATGG
The DNA here is from genome assembly GCA_030323305.1 of Paenibacillus sp. CC-CFT747. Classification (GTDB taxonomy): domain Bacteria; phylum Bacillota; class Bacilli; order Paenibacillales; family NBRC-103111; genus Paenibacillus_AO; species Paenibacillus_AO aurantius. The sequence goes on from CP106741.1 coordinate 686,589, forward strand.
GGCTACCAGCTGAAATGGGACGGCGTCCGCCTCCTCACGAGCCTCGATAACGGGAGCGTTCAGCTCTACTCCAAGCGGCAGCTGCCGAAGAACACCGTGTTCCCCGAGCTGGTGGAGACCCTGTCCCGGGTGAAGGGCCGGCTGGTGCTCGATGGAGAGGCGGTGGTGTTTGATCCGGTCAAGGGCCGGCCGGTATTCCAGAAAGTTCTCCAGCGGGAACGGCTGAAGCAGCCGGCGGGCATCCGCGAGGCGATTGCCCGGGAACCGGTCGCTTACGTGCTGTTTGATGTGCTGGAGCAGAACGGGAAGGATCTACGGGATCAGCCCTTCCGGGAGCGGCATGAACGGCTGCTGGAGCTCTTTCCCGAGAAGAAGCCGGGGCTGTTCGTGACGGACCTGTTTCCGGACGGACAGGCGCTGTGGACCTGGGTGGAAACGAACGGCTGGGAAGGCGTCGTAAGCAAGCGTCTCGCGAGCAAATACCGCTCCGGCAAGAAGCATGGCGACTGGTTCAAGAAGAAGACCGCCCTGGTGCTCGACGTCTCTATCGTCGCCTACACGATGAAGGTGGGGGTGCTTTCGAGCCTGGTCATGCTCCGGGACGGGGCATACTTCGGCCGCGTCTCGCTCGGGCTCGATACCGCGAAGAAGCGGGAGCTTCTCGACTACGCCGCCCGGCTCACCCCCGGTCCGGCCCTCTGGTCCCCGCTGCCCGCCGATCTCCGGAAGGAGACGCTTCTGTGGCTATCCGTCCCCTTCCCCGTGACCGTCACAGGCCTCGAAATAACGGAAGCCGGCCAGCTCCGGCACCCGAAACTGGTTAACCCGGGAGGCATCCATCCATGAAGACCGTCAAAGGCACCGTCACGATCGAAGGCCACGAACTGACGATTACGAATCCGGACAAGCCCCTGTGGCCGGAGATGAAGATCACCAAGCTGATGTACCTGCAGAAGCTTATCCGGCTTGCTCCCTACCTGCTGAAGTACACCGCGAACCGCTACCTGACGACGATCCGCTTCCCCCACGGGGCGGGCGACGAGAAGTCCTTCTATCAGAAAAACGCCCCGGAGCCGGTGCCCTCCTTCGTCCGGACGGCTGAGCTTCAGGGCATTAATTATGTCGTGCTGGATTCGGTTCCTACCCTGATCTGGCTCGGCAATCTGGCCTGCCTGGAATTTCATCCGTCCTTCCACTATGTAGACGATGAGCTGCCGGCCGAGTGGGTCATCGACATTGATCCCACCCTTGAAGTCGAGCCGAGAATCATGGACGCGGTCGATAAAATCGGGGACGCCCTGGACGGGATGAAGATCCAGGCGGTTCCCAAGACGTCCGGAGCGACCGGCGTTCAGCTCTTCATTCCGATCGAGCGCGGGTATACGTTCGACCAGCTGCGAAGCATCGGGCTTTTTCTGGGGAACTTTCTCGTGGAGAAATACCCCAAGCTGTTCACGATCGAGAGGCTGAAGAAGAACCGCGGCGACCTTATTTACGTCGATTACCTTCAGCATTATTACGGCAAAACGCTTTCCGCCCCCTACACCCCCCGCGCCCGCGCGCATGCCACCGTGTCCACCCCCTGTTCTGGGACGAGGTGCACCGCCGGGTCGATCCCCGCGACTATAACCTGCTCACCATCGAGGAGCGCCTGAACAAGTTCGGCGATCTCATCGACCGGGTCAAGCCCCAGTCCCTCGATCACGTGCTCTCCTTCCTCCGCTGACCCCTACAAGAGGGGCGAGAGGATGCGGAGCACGATTTCCCCTGCCTTCTGGGCGGCCGGACGACGGGCGAACGAATCCAGCTGCAGCTCCTCGCTTGCCGCCAGGTCCCTGTCAAAATCCTCTGCCAGCCTGTCCAGCGTCCCGCGTCCATAAAGCACCGCACTCAGCTCAAAATTGCAGAAGAAGCTCCGCATGTCGAGGTTCATCGTCCCAACGGTGGCGACGGCATCGTCAACCAGCATGATTTTGCTGTGGAGGAAGCCCTTCTTGTACCGGTAGAAACGGATCCCCGTTTGCATGAGCTCCTCCAGATAGGAGAACGAGGCCAGCTGGATGAGCCGGGAATCCGGGACGGACGGGACGAGAATCCTAACGTCCACTCCGCTGAGCGCCGCCGTCTTAAGCGCCATGATCAGACTGGCATCGGGGATGAAATACGGGGAAGCCAAGTAAACCTTCTTCTTAGCGGTGGAAATGGCGGAGAAGCATACCTCCAGCAGACGATCCGAGTGGCCGTCCGGCCCGCTGCAGACGATCTGCAGCTTCTCCCCTTCCCCGGCGGCTGTATGGGATAATAGGCGGATGCGTCGATTCGTGTCCGGGCGGCAAAACGCCAGTCCGACAAAAAAGACGCTGGAGGCCGTGGACGGCCGGACCGCGCATTCTCAGGTGCGTATCCCGCCAGTGGCCGAGCCGGGGATTTCGTCCGAGATACTCGTTGCCAATGTTAATTCCCCCGAGGAAGCCGGTCGTCCCGTCCACCACGACAATCTTGCGGTGATTGCGGTAGTTGATTCGTTTATCGAGAAAAGCAATCAGCGGCGGGAGGAAGCAGGCGGTCTCCACCCCCGCTTCTATTAATTCCTGCAGATATGCTTTGGTGAGCTTGTAGCTTCCTATGCCGTCATAGAGAACCCTGACGCGGACCCCTTCCATCGCTTTGCGGATGAGCAGCTTCTGAAAGTCCCTTCCCGCTTCGTCATCCCGGATGGTATAGAACTGAAAATGGATATGATGCTTCGCCCCTCCATCGCTTCCTGGATCGCGGGGTACGCCGTTTCGGCGCCGGTGTAGACCTCCACCTCGTTGCCATCGGTAACCGGACTTTCGGGCAGCCGCACCAGAAACGAGGCCAGCCGGCTGTCGCCCCCGGTAAGCCCCTCGTCCCCAGACCGTGAAGGTACGTTTGCGTCGGGAGGCGTCAGTTCGGCGGAGACCTCCACGCCTGGTGCCGGCAGCTCCGGAAATGCCCACCGGTCATAAGGACGGGAAGGTGCCGGATAGCCATAGCTTCTTTTTCGTGAATCCCGTTCCCCTTCCAAGGAATCCCCGTTTCCTCCCCGTGCCCCCTTCCGCCTGACCCCGCTCCCTCCCGCCGATCATCCGCTTATGCCGGAATTCCTGGGCCATGAAATAATACATAACGAATCCAAGTATGGGGAAAATAAACAGAACGAGGAGCCAAGCCACGCTTTTTGACGGGTGGCGGAATTCCACTACGAGCACTGTGAGCAGCAGAAGGATCCAGATCGCTAACGCGCCGATTGCCCAGTACAAGGTGTCTTCCTCCTTTTGAGGCAGCTGCCGGCCCCTACGTCATAATTGGAACCAGGTGATTATTCAGTGTACCCAAAAAAGAACAAACCTAATAAGGTTCAGGAGTATCTGGAATTCGAGTATATCGACGATCTGAAATCCGTCCCGATTCCGGCCGATTTGAAAGTTAACCAGCAATACTTCAAGCAGATGTTCACGGACTGCTCCGACGTCGTCATCCGCTCCTTTCAGCTGGAAACGGGGATTCCGGCCGTGGCGGTCTTCGTGGACGGGCTGGTCAACACGGAGCTCTTGGAGAATGCCCTGGAGAACATTATGGTTTTCGAAGGGGGCGAGGTGGATATCGAGCGGATCCAGCTCCGCAATCTGTCCGTCTCGCAAATCAAAGCGGTGGATAATTACGGGGACCTCCTGAACAGCATGCTGAGCGGCGATACGGCGTTGTTGGTCGAGGGCAACACCAAGGCCCTCCTGCTTGGGCTGCGGGGAGCCCAAACCCGGAGCGTGGGAGAGCCGGAGACCGAGACGGTCATCCGCGGTCCGCGGGAAGGCTTCATCGAGAATCTGCGAACGAACACGTCCCTCGTCCGGCGCAAGATCAAAACCCCGCGGCTCAAGATGAAGCCGCTTGTTATCGGCAAGCACAGCAACACGAACGTGGTCGTCGCTTACCTGGAGGAATCTCCGATCCCGAGCTGGTGAAAGAGACGGTTGCCCGGCTGAAGAAAATCAATATTGATACGGTTCTCGAGTCCGGCTACCTGGAGGAATACATTCAGGACAGCGCCTTCTCCCCTTTTCCCCAGGTGCAGTATACGGAAAGGCCGGATGCGGTGGCGGCGGCCCTGGCCCAGGGAAGGATCGCTATCTTTACGGATGGAACGCCGATGGTCCTGCTGGTTCCGACCACCTTTTCCCACCTGCTGCAAGCGACCGAGGATTACTACGAGCGGTTCCAGATGGGGACGCTCATCCGCTGGCTGCGCTACCTCTTCCTGCTGCTGTCGATTCTGACGCCGGGCCTTTATGTGGCCATCTCGACCTTTCACCAGGAGCTGCTCCCGACCACGCTGCTGCTAAGCATTGCCGCGGCCCGGGAGGCGATTCCCTTCCCCGCCGTCGTGGAGGCGCTCATCATGGAGATCATCTTCGAGGCGCTGCGGGAAGCCGGAATCCGCCTTCCGAAGGCGGTCGGCTCCGCTGTCAGCATTCTCGGCGCGCTTGTCGTGGGCCAGGCCGCCGTCCAGGCGGGGATCGTGTCCGCTCCGATGGTCATCGTCGTTTCGATAACCGGAATCGCGTCCTTCACCATCCCGCATTATAACGGCGCCATCGCCCTGCGCATGCTGCGCTTTCCGATCATCATCGCCGCCTCCCTTTTCGGCGTGTATGGGATTCTGATCGGCGGCATGATCATCGTCGGCCATATGGCCAATCTCCGCTCCTTTGGGGTGCCTTATCTTGCCCCCGTGGGCCCTATGTCGCTAAGCGACTTAAAGGACGTTCTGTGGAGAGCTCCCATCTGGGCCATGACCAAGCGGCCCTCCTTCCTGGACGTGCCGGACATTACCCGGCAGGGAACCGAGCTTAAGTCTATTATCAAGGCCCAAGGTGGCTTCCGGGATGCCCAGTCCTTGGACCGCGGGGACGAAAACGGTAAGGAGGCCGAGCATGATCATCCTGTCGGGAAAGAACCTTCCTAGAATGCTGCTTCTCCTGCTTGTCCCGTTTGTTCTAAGCGGCTGCTGGGACCGCCGGGAAATTAACGACTCCGCCTTCGTCATCGCCTCCGCCATCGATCTCGACGAAAACGGCCAGTATCGGGTCTCCGTCCAGGTGCCGCTGGCCGGGCAGCTCGGCGGAACTAGCGGAGGCGGAGGCGGCACGGGAGGAAGCAAAACCTACTATGTTGATTCCGAGTCCGGCACCACGATAACCGAGGCGGCCAATAAGTTGCAGCTGCGGATGGCCCGCACCCTTGTTTTTGCCCACCGCCGCGTTCTCATCATCGGAGAAGACTTAGCCCGCAAAGGAATACGGCCTTTGTTCGACGTGGTGGCCCGCACCCCGGAGAACCGCCTTTCCGGCTATATGATTGTGGCCAAGGGAAAGGGCTATGACCTGCTTAACGCCCAGCCCAAGCTGGAGCGGTTCTCGGGCGAGGCGATCCGGGAGCTTGTCAAATCCGAAGGGCGGATAATCATCAATATCAAATCGGCGGCAAGCGCCCTCAGCTCCTACGGGATCGACCCCGTTCTCGCTTACGTGGGTACGAAGAAAACCGAGAAAAGCGAAGCCCGCTCAAGCGAGGTCGATATTCTCGGCTATGCCATGTTCAAGGACGACAAGATGGTCGATTCCATTCAGCAGGAGGCTGCCCAGGGACTTTTCTGGCTTCAGAAGAAGGTGAAGCCTTACAATTTTCAGGTGGAGCTGGAAGGCCGGAAGGTGGCCCTAATCATGTCGGAAGGAACGGCCGACTTTGTTTCCGCGGAGAAGAAGAACGGCAAAGGAAAATTCACCATAAAGGTGAAAGCCCTGCTCACGGTCCAGGAGAACCTGTCGGACTTCAACATGTCCTCTAAGGAAATCTCCCAGGAGCTGGAGGACAAAGCGAATAATGCCATCCGCCGGGAAATCACTCAAACCATCGCGCTGATGCAGAGACATAAAGCCGATCCGGCTGGACTGGGAAGGTTCATATGGCATAAGTTTCCCCGAGAATGGAAAGAGCAGTATGAGAAAGACTGGCCGGATATTTTGAGCAAGGCGGAGTTTGATCTTCAGATCAAGACCTCCATTACGCAAATCGGCCTCATTACCCAAAACATTGCGGAGAAGGTGCCTCGATGAGTCCGATCTTCCTGTTCGCGTTCGTGGTGATTTTCGTGTACTACCTGCTGCGGGATTTGATGATTCTGCGCGGGGGAACAAGAGGAAGATCAACCTTCCTCTTTACCTAACGATCAACGGGATCACTATTGTTCTTCTGGTCAGCCTGTTCCTGCATGTGAGGCCCCCTATGCCCACCCGTTGGCTTAACCAGCTGCTGGGGCCCACCGGAGAATCCATCGTAGGAGGGTACCAGCGTGAGAAATCAAACCATTAGCCATCGCCAGCTGGCCTGGCTGATCGCCGCCGGGTTCATGACCTCCACCACCATTCTGCTGCCCCAGCAGCTCGCCCTGTATTCCGGCAACGACGCGTGGTTCGCGCCCATTTTCTGCGCCATTTATGCGCTTCTCGCCTGCTACGTCTTCTACCGGCTGGCCAAGCGCTATCCGGGACAGACGATTTTTCAGATCACCAAGCTGCTTGCCGGCAAATGGATCGGGAGTCTCTTGAATATCATCATACTCTTTAACATCTGGCTGGTTTTCGTTCGAAACGCCCGCCTGTTCATCAACTTCGTCAAGCTGAACCTGCTGCCCTCGACGCCGGAGGAAATCCTGCTCCTTCTTCTGGTGGTGGTTCTGATCTACTACGGATCCACCAGCATCGAGGTCACCGCCCGGGTAAACGAGCTGTTCTTCCCTTTCTTGTTTCTGATTACCTTACTGCTCCCTCTCCTGCTGAGCAATGAGCTTTCGATCTACCAGCTGGAGCCGGTTCTCGTCAAGCCGGCTGCCGATCTGACGCTTAGCGGGTTGATCGCCTCCTCCTGGTATGGGGATGTTATCGTGGTAGGAGCCTTCCTGCATACGATCTATAATTCCAAGCAGCTGTACAGCGCGATGAGGCACGGAATTCTGCTGTCCGTCTTCGGCCTTACGATTCTGTGCATCGTCGGCATCGCCGTGCTCGGAGCGAATACGTTAGGCAAAGAGAATTACCCGTCCTATGTGCTCGCCGAGCAGATTCACATTTCCGATTTTTTGGACCGGGTGGAGCTCATCCTGTTCAGCATTTATTTCCCGACCTTCCTGGTCAGCATCATGACCGCCTTCCTCGCCCTTCTGATCGGAGTGGCGAGCTTTACCAAGACGCGGGACTATACCTTCTACAGCCGCTCCATGGGATGGCTCATGCTCCTCGCCGTCTACTTGGCCTTCCCGGGGGCCCGAGACCCGTACCTTTGCCACCTACAGCTTCCCTCCCTTCGTCCTGACCGTTCAGCCCGTGCTGTTTCTTGTCCTGCTGATGCTGGCCCTTTGGAAAAAGACAACCCGATCCGGGCACGAGAAGGGTCAGCAGGAGGAAGAAGAGGGAGCAAACGGCAAGGAAGAAGAACGGGACGGTTCCCGGGAAGAAAGGGAAGCCCGGAAGATGCAGAAGGAAGGGCAGGAGGAGCAGGCCCAAGGGGGAGGAATCCAGGGTCTCTCATCATGCCCACGGAGGAGGGGAATCCCAACCCCTCAGCAAGCTGACGATGGAAAAGAATCCCGGATCGCTCATTCCGCCCAAGGAGACGAGGACTCCCAGGCCCCTAACCGGGAGCGCGAAAATAAGGAAGGCGGAGCCGGGGACCGGGAGCGGGTCCTTCGGGAAGGATCGGAAACCGGCAAAGGACGGTCCGGCCGGGAAGATGCGGTTTCCGCCTCCAGGAACCACGGTGGAGCTGACCAACCGACCTCCCGCCATACGCCCGGCTCTGCCGCCAAGAAGCTGAAGAAGCGATGGTCCCTCCCGGCGTGGAGGCGGGTTACCCATCTGCTGCTCGGCCTTGGCATCGTCCTGATCGCCGCCGGCCATGGCTTCGGTCTCAATCATCAATGGGTGGGTCTTCTCTGTGCCATCGGCTACGCGGTCTGCCTGACGCTGGCTGTCCTGACCACCTATATGGAATCCAAAAAGCAGGGAGCCCGTAGGCTCCCTGCTTTTTTGTGGCGTGTCCGGCCGGTCCCGGATGGCAGCCGGTCAGGCCGCCACGTCCCTTTTCATGAAGATGGACCAGGACAGGATGTTGAAGATCAGGAAATAGACCGCGAGAACCGTAAGCGAGAACCCCATGGACATGCCTTCCTTCGGAGGCATTCCCGTCAGATAAACCGTCAGGTCCGTGTTCGCGAACAAGTAATACTTGATCCAATTGTATTTGCTGAAGAAGCCGAGAATGAGCTGGCCGAGGAACATGACCCCGAGCGATAGGCCGATGGCCATGGACGAGCTCCGGAAGATGGTCGAAACCATAAACGCCAGGGTCACGATCATCACCAGTCCGGCGCAGTTAAGCCCGTACGTCTGAAGCGCGTGAACCAGCATGCCCGTCTGGTGAACGGCGCCGTCCTTCGACGCGTACAGATAGGGCAGGTCCGCCCCGCCGAAGCCGTACAGGATGCCGTTGATGACGAACGACGTCGCAAACAGGATGACCAGCAGCAGGATCGAAAAGGCCAGGGTCGCCGCATACTTGGAAAGCAGGATTTTGGCCCGGCTGGCCGGACGGATGAGCAGCATCTTGATCGTCCCCGTGGCGAACTCAGCCGCTACTATATCCGCGGCAATGATCACCGTGAAAATCGTAACGAGCGAAATCAGGTTCGCGGAATCCAGCACCCCTTTCCAGAGGGTATTCTTATCCGCCGGCGGGAGGTCGTTCTGAAGCCGGTACTCCATTACCTTGGTGTCGCGCTCCAGCATCTGCTTATACGAATCCGGAACGCCCGGCTGAGCCGTATTCCGTTTGTTCTCCTCGATATGCCGGGAAGTCTCCGCACGCCAGTCGGCGTTATCCGCCCTCGGGCTGTTGCGCTCGATGAGAATCGCGGCGGCCACGGTAATGGCCATCAGAATACCGACGAGAATCCAGGTGCGGAGACGGCGGTAAATTTTCATATTTTCGTTGCGGACCAGGTTAAGCAATCTGATCACCCCCGTAATCTCCAGGAATTTATCCTCCAGCGTCTTGGTGAGCGCCCGGATGCCATAGACCTTGACTCCGGCTCCCACCAGCATGGAGTTGATCTCGGCAGTCTCCTCCCGGTCCAGGGAAACCTCGATGCCGCCCTGGCCGGTATTGGCCTTAAGGTCTTCGCGCGCTTCCGTTAGCACCGCCAGCGCACGCTCCGCATCATCCACCTCGAAAAGCACGGAACGCTTGCCCACTTCGTCGGTATATTCGTTCACCAGCCGGACGTCAATCAGCCGGCCCTGCTGGATGATCGCGACCCGGTCGCACATCAGCTGCATCTCCGAAAGAAGATGGCTCGATACGACGACCGAGATGCCTTCTTCCTTCGTCAGCTGGCGCAAGTAGTCCCTCAGCTCGCGGATTCCCGCCGGATCGAGCCCGTTCGTCGGCTCATCGAGAATAAGCAGCGACGGCTTATGAAGAAGAGCCTGGGCGACGCCCAGCCTCTGCCTCATCCCAAGCGAATACGTCTTCACCTTGTCGTGAATGCGGTTGTTCAAGCCGACCAGCGAGACCACCTCCTGGATGCGGTGCTTGGTCACCCCCGGCACCATCCGGGCAAAATGGACGAGGTTCTGGTACCCGGTCAAATATTTGTACATTTCGGGGTTCTCGACAATCGCCCCCACGTGCCGGATGGCCTTCTCGAAGTCTTTGGCGATGCTGTGGCCCTCGATCAGCACTTCCCCTTCCGTAATGTTCATCAGCCCGACCATCATCCGGATGGTGGTGGTTTTGCCCGCTCCGTTCGGTCCCAGAAAGCCGAATACCTCCCTTTCGGGACATCGAAGCTTAAGCCGTCGACAATGGTTTTGGACCCAATGCGCTTGGTCACGCCGCGCAGCTGTACAATCGGTTCGTTCATGGTTTCCTCCCTATCTGTCGGCCCCCAAAGCGGCCGGGTTATCCATAAGATCAGCTCTGTCCGCTTCATCATAAGCTTTCGCCTATCCAAAAAGCTAGTGCCCTCCGTCATGACTAAGTCATATGACCGATTTCACTGGAGTCTTCCCCGGGGTCAAGTAAACTGTAGGGTAACAAGTGCCTTAAATGACGGGAGCGGTTGGTCCCATGACGGAGAAAACCAAATGGCAGTGGCTGGACTGGGCCCTCTACGGGGTATTGGCCTCCTGGTACGGACTTGCCTTTATCAAAACGATTCTGGATCCCGAGCTTGCCGAGCGGGCTTCCTGGCCGGTCACGGGAAGCTTGATGCTTCTCTGCTACCTTCCCTTCGTGTTCTGGCGCCCAGGCTATATCCGCCGCCGGTGGTTCCTGCTCGCTCTGCTCCTGACAAGCGGGCCGGCGGAGCTGTACCTGAGCTTACAGACCGGGAAAGCCGCGGGCATCCTTACGCTTCCCTGCCTCGTCATCGGGTTCTTCTCCCGCGGGCGTTCGCCCTGGTGGACCGCACCCGTGTTCGTGCTGGGAATTCCCTTGGCGGACTGGCTCCTGGTCGGCGACTATCCCTATGTCGGAGACATGATCGGGCAAACGCTCAACCATGGACTCCTGTATGGAATCGGCTATGCCATTCAGCGGATCTGGCGGACCCACCTGAGAACCAAACGGCTCTACGAGGAGAACCTCCGCCAGTATGAGCTGATCCGGGAGCAGAATGCCGCTCTTGCCCAATATGCCGGGCAGGTGGAGAAGCTGACGCTTCTGGAGGAGCGGAACCGGCTGGCCCGGGAGCTTCATGATACGGTAGGCCATACGTTCACCTCCGTTATCATGGGGATGGATGCCGTCTCGTATTTGTTGGCTTCCGCTCCCGACAAGGCGGCCGCCAAGCTGGAAGTGCTTCGGAACGTCACCCGCCGCGGTTTGGAGGAAGTCCGGAAAAGCATCCATCAGATTGCCCCGCCCGAGGAAGGAACCCTTTACGAGCAGCTGGAAAAGCTGGCCCGGGAGTTCAGCGCTCATACGGGGACGCGGATCCGGATAGAGACCGTGGGCGTAGAGACCGATCTCCCTCAAACAGCCGTTCTGACGATGGTCCGCTGCCTGCAGGAGTCCCTCACCAACGCCAAGAGGCACGGGGAGGCGAGCTCGGTCGAGATCGTGCTGGCCTACCAGCCCGCCCAGCTGCAGCTGTATGTCGTGGACAACGGCACAGGCACCGGCGAGCTCGTGGCGGGCTTCGGCCTTGGCGCGATGAAGGAACGGCTGGCTTCTCTGAACGGCTCGCTCGACATCCGCTCCCAGCCGGACGGAGGAACCACGGTCGTCTGCACGGTGCCTGTCCGGCCGGCTGCGGCAGGTGCTGGGAGCGGAGGTTAACAATAGAAAAGGGAAGACGGGACCGTTCTTGTTAACCGTTTTACGATAAGGAGGATGGGAATGAAAGACATCAAACTGCTGCTCGTGGACGACCAGGATTTGATCCGGGAAAGCCTCCACATCGTGCTGGATATGGATCCGGAGATAGAAGTGGTCGGGATGGCCGAGAACGGCCGTGTGGCGCTGGAGCTTTGCGAAAGCGCCGCTCCCGGCATCGTGCTGATGGATATCCATATGCCCGAGATGGACGGGGTGGAGGCGACGCGCCGGATCAAGGCCCGCTGGCCCCAGATCCGCGTCATTATTCTGACCACCTTCCAGGAGGTGGACTATGTGGTCGATGCCCTGGCAGCCGGCGCGGAGGGCTACCTGCTGAAAGCCATTCACCCGCGCGAGCTGGCCGACGGCATCAAGTGGGTCAGCCGGGGAGGCACTCTGATTCCCCAGGACATCGCGAGGATGCTGGTGGCGAAGGCGCAGGGGCTGGAGCCGCCGCGGCCGAGCCCGGGACCGGACAAGCCGGTTCGCCGGGCGAAGCGGGTGGAGCACCCTCGGGTGCCCCGCCCGAAACCTACGGCCTGAGCGAGCGGGAACTGCAGGTGCTTCATTGCATCGCCGACGGCCTGAACAACCGGGAAATCGCTGAGAAGCTTTATCTGTCGGAGGGAACCGTTAAGAATTACATCTCCAGCATCTACTCCAAAATGGACGTGCGGGACCGCATCCAGGCCGCGAAAAAGCCCGGCAGGAAGGCATGCTGTAGCCTCAGTTCGCCTTCCCCGCGATGGACTTAAAGAAAGCCGGGTAATCCAATCGAACGGGAAACGGCTTTCGCCTCCTTCCGGGCGTGGGTGTTGGCTGAGTTGGAGAGCCGCTTCGAGGATAATTGGAAGGATACATGAAAGAAAGCCCGCCCTGGTCGCCGACCGGGCGGGCTTTCTTGCTGAGAGGGAAGAGTGGCTAGCGCTGCAGCTACCTCCGGGCCTTAGGGCCGATCTGCGTCTTGGTCCTGCCGGCCGGCAAGAACGTCCCCCAACCGGTCGGCCAGCGCCCGCTCCAGATAAGGATCAATGGCGAGAAAGGACCGGAAAGTCTTGTATTCGGCCGCCAAACGGGCCAGCGTTTCCTTATCGGGCGGGCCCTGCTTAACCGCACGGATGAGGAGATTCTTGGGCGTGTGCTCCAGGTCGATGAATTCGAGCAGCTGGGTCCGGTAGCCGACCAGCTCCAGCAGCCGGGCCCGTACGGAATCCGTGGCGAGCGCCGAGAACCGCTCCTTGATGATGCCGTGCGCCAGCATCGGGGCCAGCGTTTCGCTCTTGACCTGGCCGAACAGCTCATGCTGGCAGCACGGCACAGAGAGGATTACCTCGGCCCCCAGCGCACGGCCTTATCGAGCGCCGCGTCGGTCGCGGTGTCGCACGCATGAAGCGTGACGACCATGTCGACCCGTCCCGCGTCCGAATAATCAGCGATGTCGCCGATCTCGAACCTCAGCCCGCTGTAATCGAGCCGGGCGGCCAGAGCGCTGCAGTGACGGATGACATCCTCCTTGAGGTCAAGGCCGGTGACCGTCACCTTTTTCCCCTGAAGCTGCACGAGGTAGTGGTACAGGGCGAAGGTCAGGTAAGATTTGCCGCAGCCAAAATCGATGATACGGATCTGCTCCTTGTCCGCCAGGGCGGGCATGACATCGTCGATCATTTCGAGGAAGCGGTTGATCTGCCGGAACTTGTCGTATTTGGCGGCCGCCACCTTCCCCTCGCGCGTCATTACGCCGAGCTCGACCAGGAAGGGAACCGGGACGCCTTCCTCCAGCAGGTAGTTTTTGCGCCGGTTGTGGGAGAGACCCGCCTCTTCCGGCTTCCTCGTGGCGGGCTTCCGGAGAAGGGCCGCCTTCCCTTTCTTGCTTACAAGGACCTGGTAATCCGCCTCCGCCGACTGAAGAAGCCCCTGCTTGAACCCCTCCCGAAGAAGCTCCGCAAGCTTCAAGGCCGCAGGAGCCGGCTCCAGGTTGTCATGCAGCTCCTTCTGCCCCACGGTGCTCGCGAACTGGTAGTGAAGCTTTCCTTCAGCAGGACGGGCTTCACCTTTATTTTGGATGCCTGGTCCGGGGCTTTGTGCCGGGGGCCGCTTAGAACGGCCTGCAGCAGCTGCCCGTCGCCGATCAGCCGGTTAACAAGCGTTTCGATTTCTTCCATTAGAATATGCTCCATTTTCTATAGTCGTTGGTGGTTTCATTATAATCGTCCGGCTCAGGCAACTCAACCAACGCCCCCTTCCTTGCACCGGAAGGCCGGTTCGCGGACCGTAGACGCCGAAGCTCGTTCCGGTTGAGCAAACCCTCGGCGTACCCCGGGAGAATAGAGCCCATTCGCTCGTTACCGGCAAGTCTTCCATTCGACAAAACCTTCCATAGATCGGGACAGCCATCCAGAAAAGACTTGACGGTCTCCTTCTTTCTACTTATAATATTCCTATTAAAATAGTAGGAATTATGGAATTTAGTCTAGGGGGACTCATACGTGAATACCAACAAATCCGGACGCCGCCGTCTCGGAACGATTGCTCTTGCCGTTACGCTTTCTGCCGCTCTCGCCGCCTGCGGCAATAACGAGAGCACCGGCTCCTCCGGTTCGCCGGCTCCGGCCGGTTCGGCCGCTCCCGGCGCCTCCGCACCGGCCAAGAAAGAAACGAAGACGATCAAGATCGGCTACCTCGCCGTTATGGATGACGCCCAAGCCATTCTGGCCTATGAGGCGGGACTGTACGAGAAGCAGGGGCTGAAGGCCGAAATGACGAAATTCAACAGCGGTACGGACCTTATCAAGGCCATCGCCGGCGGCCAGCTGGATGCGGGCGTCCTCGGCTTCACCAATGCCCTGACCTGGTCGGCGCAGGGAGCCGACCTGAAGGTAGTGGGCGGCGCCCAGATGGGCTTCCACAGCATTCTCGTCGGCAAGGACAGCTCCATTAAGAGCGTAGCCGACCTGAAGGGCAAGAAGCTCGCTTCGCAGAAGCCGGGCAGCACCGCGGACGTGGTTCTGAACGGGGTCGCCCTCGCGAAGGCCAACCTGACGAACAAGGACCTCGACATGAAATATGTCGAGCCGGCAGCCGCTATTCAGGCGCTTCAAGCCGGCCAGGTGGACGCCGCCTTCGTCTTCGAGCCGTTCGACAAGATCGCCCAGAAGCAATTTGGGGCGAAGCCGATCTATGAAGTAGGCAAGGAATGGCCGTTCCCTTGCATGGTGATGATCACCTCTAACAGCGTGCTGAAGAAAGACCGCGACTTGATCAACCGTGCCCTCGACGCCCAAAAAGAGGCAATCGAGATGCTGCAGAAGGATCCTCAAGCCGCGGCCGATAAGATCACGAAGCATTTTATTGAAGGCGATTCGCTGGACACGCCTAACGGCAAGGTTTCCGCGAAGGAAGTCATCAAGGAATCCATTGCTTCCCAGACGTTTAACTGGGAGATCAACCCGGATCAGGTCAAGCGCATGCAGGAAATGGCCGATATCATGCAGAAGCAGGGAGCCCTTGACAAGCCTATGAAGGTGGAGGACATCCTCGATCTGAGCTGGCAGCAGTCCGTTAAGAAGTAACCGGTTTGCCGCGCTAATCCATTAAACCTAATCAGGGCCTGCTGATTCCCAATCCGGGTCAGCGGGCCCTATCTCTAAAAGGGAGCTAACGCCGTGAGTAAAGATACTGGACAACCCAATTCGATACCTGCCCCGAAGAAGCCTCAAGGAAACGCGTTCACCCGGGGCTTCGGCAAAACCTGGCCCTATCTGGCCGCCGTCTGCACCCTGCTCGCCATTTGGGAGCTAACCTCCCTGGCGCTGGATAAACCCTTTCTGCTGCCGGGCATTCCCGCCGTTCTCCCCCGGCTCTTGAAGGTGTTCTCCAACCCGGAATTCACCAAAGGCTTGTGGAGCTCGCTGTACAGCCTGGCCATCGGCTATCCCACTGCTTGTCTGTTCGGAGCGCTGCTTGGGCTGCTCGGGGGAATCTCGAGAACCTTCGCCGTCTACCTGCGGAGCCTCATCTCCATCCTGCAGTCGATCCCGCCCATCACCTGGGTTCCGTTCTTCATGATTCTACTCGGCTTCGGCAGCCAGACGATCATCACGATCATCACTATCGCGAGCTTCTTCCCGATGGCCCTGTCTGTGCTTAACGGAACCGAGGGCGTGAACAAGACGCACCTGGAGCTCGCCCGGGTACTGGGCGCGAGCCGCAAGCAGCTGATCACGCGGGTATTCGCTCCGGAATCGCTGCCTGCCCTCGTCACCGGCGCCCAGCTTTCCTTCGGGAACGCCTGGCGGTCCCTTATCGCAGCCGAGATGTTCGGCGGGGCTTCGGTCGGCCTCGGCCGCTACCTGAGCTACCGCTCCGAAATCGCCGACATGCAGGGCGTTCTCATCAGCATCATCGTGATCGGCACGATCGCCGCCCTGATCGATCTGGTGCTGCTCGAGCGGCTGAAACGGCGGCTGCTGCACTGGCGCTATGTATCGGGAGGAGTGGTAAATAATGCAGACCCTGGAACTGAAAAACGTAACAAAATCGTTCGGACCGCTGGAGGTCCTGTCGAACATTAACCTGACGATCAAGCAGGGGAATTCGCCGCCATTGTCGGCCCTTCCGGCTGCGGCAAAAGCACCGCCCTGCGCATGTTCGCCGGTCTGGAGACGCCGAGCTCCGGCCAGGTCACGGCTAACGGGGAGACCATCACCAAGCCCGACCCGCGGCGCATCCTGATCTTTCAGGAGCACGCCCTGTACCCTTGGCGGACGGTGGAGAGAAACGTCGGTTTCGGCTTGGAGCTGGCGGATGTTCCGGAGAAGGAGCGCAAGGACCGGATCAAGGACATACTGGAGAAGGTGGGCCTGTCCGGCTTCGAGAAGTACTATCCGCACCAGCTGTCCGGCGGAATGAAGCAGCGGGCGTCCATCGCCCGGGCTCTCGTCATGGACCCCGACGTGCTTCTATTGGACGAGCCTTACGGCGCGCTGGACGCAATTACGCGGCTGACGATGCAGAATGAGCTCATCAAGCTGTGGCGGGGCACCGGCAAGACGATGCTCCTCATCACCCACGACATCGACGAGGCCGTCTACCTGGCCGATACGATCTACGTGATGAGCCCGCGTCCCGGCCGCATCGTCCAGACGCTGCAGGCGGACATGCCGCGTCCCCGCAACCGCAACGGCTCCCGTTTCGTGGAGCTGCGGCAGCAGATCATGGACGGACTGGACATCGGCACGTATACAATCTAATTAACAAAACCGGCCTGGAAGTTCGCTTCCAGGCCGGTTCTTTTGGTTAGGGGCATTAGCTTTCACGTGGGGAGGTCCAAGCCAGACAGAGGCAGAACGGACGTGGACCCGGGAGGGAATCCGGCTTACCGGCCCTTGTTTCGTTCCCGCCGATAACGTTCTACCCGGGAAAGGACAACGGGAGCCGGCTCTTCCGCGACAGCGGATTCCACTTCCACCGGCGAGGCAGCCGGCTCCCCAGCAGGGGCGCTTTCCCCTCGGGCTTCCAGCCACTCGACCCGGGCCGTCAGCTGCTCCACCTTGTTCTCCAACCGGCGGAGTCGCAGCAGCAGCTCCCCCACCCACGAATCGTCAGCTCCGGAGGAACGCCGGCTTCTGTAGTAGGCCCGTTCCTCCGGAGACAGAAGTGCTTCCAGTTCTTCGGTCGTTAAAATGTCTTTGGGGTCCATAAGCTCTCCTTCTAACGTACGGGGATGGATGCTTCTATTCTAGCGCAATCGTGCCGGAATGTCAGCGCAGAGCCCTACTTCCGAAAAAGCCAAAGTGACAAAACCGTCACCTGCCTGTCTTCCCGATCGATGGAACCATCCGCCCCTGTCCTCTATAGTAGAGGAAGAAGGAGGAAGAAGCGCTATGACCACAACCCGAACCCCCGTTATCCAAGCACGCCATCTGACCAAAAGCTACGGCAAAACCCTGGTTCTCAAAAATATCGACCTTACCGTCCGTTCCGGCGAATTCACGGCCATCATGGGCCCGTCCGGATCCGGCAAATCCACCTTGATGAACGTCCTTTCCACCATCGACCGGCTGTCGGGAGGAGAAGTCCTGCTGGAGGACAAGTCCCTGCTTTCCTTAAGCCGGAAGGAGCTCCGCCGGTTCCGCCAGGAACGGATGGGCTTTATCTTCCAGGACTATAACCTGCTCGACATTCTGACCGTCAAGGAAAACATCCTGCTTCCCCTCTCCCTTCAGAAAGTCCCGGAAACTGAGATGGAAGCCCGGCTCGGCCCCATCGCGAAAGCGCTTGGTCTCGACGGCCTCCTTGGCCAATACCCGGCTGAGCTGTCGGGCGGCCAGAAGCAGCGTACCGCCTGTGCGCGGGCCATCATCACGAAGCCGTCCGTCGTCTTCGCGGATGAGCCGACCGGGGCGCTCGACTCCCGTGCCGCCACTCAGCTGCTTGAAGAGCTTGCCGCCCTGAACGAAAACTTCCGGACGACCATCCTCATGGTGACCCATGACGTCTATGCCGCGAGCTTCTGCAAACGCGTCATTTTTCTGCGGGACGGGGTTATCGTGAATGAGCTGTATGCCGGCGAAATCGGCCAGAAAGCCTTCTACGACCGCATCCTCGAAACCCAAAGCCTGCTTGGAGGGGGATCCGATGAACCTCTTGGACCTCACGCTGAGAAACGTCCGGCGCAATTTCCGCCTCTATTCCGTCTATCTGTTCTCCATGATCACGGGCGTTCTTATTTATTTCACGTTCTCGTCACTGATGTACAACGAAGATATTCTCAATGCTCTGAAGGCCCGGCAGAACTTTCAAACGGGCGTCACCATCGCCTCGGCGGTGATCTTCCTTTTCATCGTCTTCTTCATCCTGTATGCCAACTCGTTCTTCATGAGGCAGCGCAAAAAGGAATTCGGCATGTACCTGCTGTACGGCATGAGCGAGAAACAGGTTACCCTGATGATCTTCTATGAAACGCTCACGATCGGAGCGGTTTCGCTTGCCGCCGGCATTCTGCTAGGAGGCCTTCTGTCCAAGCTGTTCGGGATGCTGCTGATGAACCTGATGGACTACGAGCAGGCCGTCTCCCTATCCTTTCCATTGGAGGCGGTCGGGTCCACCGCCGGCGTCTTCCTGCTGCTCGCCGTGATCATAAGCATCCAAAGCTTCTTCATGGTCCGCCGGGTTCAGCTCATTGATCTGTTTCACGCCAAAGCCCGGAGCGAGAAGCCGGTAGCCGTGTCGGCCCCTTGGGCTATCCTATCCGCAGCCATGCTGGCGGCCTCCTATCTCCTCTTGGCAAGCGGCAAAGGCTCGGTCATGTGGCAGGACTATACGTCCGCAAGTCTGATTGCCTGCACGATTGGAATCATCGCCGGAACTTACTTGTTCTTCCGTCAGTTTGCCGGCTGGCTTCTCCGGCTGGTCAGCCGCAGAAAAGGCTACCATGAGGGCAATACTGTCCTGTGGACGGCCGCCCTCCGGTTCCAGATCCGGGGAACACGCTGAATCTTAGCTTCATTTCCCTGTTCAGCACGGTCCTGATCATGCTCATGTGCTTTGTCTCGATCAATTACACGGTGCAATTCCAGGCGGTCGGGCAAAACCTGCCCAATGATGTCGCCTTCGAGGCGCAGGACCCTGCCCTTCCCGACAGGCTCGCCCTTCTCATGGAGGAAGAAGGCCATCCCGTGAAGAAGCACCGCACCCTGGAAGCATTGGAAACCGAACCCGTCACGAGTCTGGATACGGCCTTCGAGAATCCGGAGTATTACCTGCCCAAGGTTCTGCTCGTGAGCCAGTCGGCTTACAACGAGATCGCCGCGATGCGGGGAGACGGCCAGTCGGTTCAGCTTCAAGGGAAGCAGGCGGCCGCTTTAGCCCAAGGCTCCAATTTTCCGCAGCGTTATCCTTCAGGCGGGGAGCCGCCTTTCCGGGTGAATGCCCAGACGGAGACCTCCTTCACTTTAGTCGAGAAAAAGGACTATGCCCTTCTCGGCTGGGCTACGGATCCGGCTTCGTCCATGCTCAAGAAGCCCGCCGTGCTCGTCGTATCCGACGAAGCTTACC
This sequence comes from Paenibacillus sp. CC-CFT747, assembly GCA_030323305.1. Classification (GTDB taxonomy): domain Bacteria; phylum Bacillota; class Bacilli; order Paenibacillales; family NBRC-103111; genus Paenibacillus_AO; species Paenibacillus_AO aurantius. The sequence continues at coordinate 706,101 of CP106741.1, forward strand.
GGGAGCTGGCGGGCCAGGCTCTCCACCGGACCTTTCACCTGTACCAAATCGGGAACGCCAAAGGAGCGGAGAAGCTTTCAGAGAAGCTGCACGCCGCCGTAACGGAAACCCCGGGAGCCTACTACTCTTCCTTTGCGGATGTCTATTCCAGGCAGATCGAGGGTTCCTCGCTCATGCTGTTCTCCGGGGCTTTCCTCGCGCTTATCGCCCTGTTCGCCCTGGCGAGCGTCATCTACTTCAAGCAGCTGCGGGAAGCCACGGAAGCCCGGCCGTCTTTCACCATCCTGCGCAAAATGGGAGTGGAGCGGCGCCAGATGAAAAGCGTCATCCGCAAGCAGCTGCTTTTCGTCTTCCTGCCGCCGCTCGCCCTCGGTTTGATGAACAGCGGACTGATCATCAAAACCTACATTGTCGATTCGGTCAAGGATTATCCGAACATAAGCGCTCTCGTCTGGGGGACTCTCGGGGCTTATTTCCTCCTCTATGCCCTGCTCTACCTCTCCTCCAGCAGCCTGTACTACAAAATCGCAAGCGGGCGGACCACTTGACACAGGCAGCCGCCCTCCTTCTTTATGCGCCAAAAACAACCCTGCCGTGACTTTGCACCGCAGGGTTGTTTACTTTCTTTATCTCCGCCCGTCAGGAGAGGCGGGGCTTCCTTTGCTGGATTAGGCCTTATCGGTCTCTCCCCTTCCTCCGTCCTTCCCGCTTCGCAGCGTGTCCAAGTACCGGTCACTGTTCTTAGGAAAATGAATCCTTATTTCGGTATGCTCGCCCGGTACCGAGGAACAGGTCAAGTAATGCCCCAGCTTAACCGACAGCTCTTGGGCCAGGTAGAGGCCCATCCCCGTGGATTGGCTGAAGCTGCGCCCGTTGGCCCCCGTAAAGCCCCGGTTGAAGATTCGGGGCAGGTCCTCCGGATCGATTCCGATTCCGCTGTCGCGAAGGATAAGCTGCTTCTCGTCGGATGCCGAATGACCGGTTATACGGACGGTTCCCCCTGCACTTGTATACTTAAGGCTGTTCGACACGAGCTGATCCACAATAAACCGGAGCCACTTGGGGTCGCTTTGAACCGTTAGTCCACCTACGTCCAGCTGAAGCCGGATCCGGCGGGAAATAAAGGCGGTCGCGCGGGCTTTCACGATCTCTTTCACAAGCGGCTCCAACTCGCAGGGAACGATCCGGTAGTCCTGGCTGAAGCTGTCGAGCTTCGCATAATAGAGTGCCTGGTCCACATAATGCTCGATGCGCGACAGCTCCTGCTCCAAGCCGGCCTTGTCCACCTCGGTTTGCTGCATAAGGCGGAGAACGGAAATGGGGGTCTTGATCTCATGAAACCAGGAGACAATGAAATCGTGGTATTCCCTTTGCTTCTCCTGCATCTCGTTTAGCTCCAGAATGTGTTCCCGTTCCCGCGCCTCCAGAACCTCCCCGTATGCCTCCGCTTCCATGGACATCGGTTCGTGGTCTTCCTCCCCCAGCAGGCGGATCGCTTTGACCGCTTGCCCATACCTGAATGCTACGAAAGCGGCTAGCAGCAAGCCATGGAGCATCAGAAGATAAGGGATGCCTGTCCAGCTTATGGCGGCCGGGGACTCCGCGTAAACCACGGCAACGGTCAGGAACAGGCCGCCTCCATACAGGAAGAGATAAGGCCATTCATAACGCAGAAACCGGAGGATGCTCATTCGATGATATACCCCATTCCCTTGCGTGTGGCAATGAAGGACTCGAGGCCGAGGTCCGAGAGCTTGCGCCGGAGGCGGTTGACATTAACGGTCAGAGTGTTGTCGTCCACAAACTGGTCGTCGTTCCACAGGGCCTGCATCAGGTCCTCGCGGGAAACGATCTGGCCGATGCGGCGCATCATCGCCTGCATAAGGATGAATTCATTGCGCGACAGCTCGGCCGTCCGCCCCCATACTCCACGGTGGAGTTGGACAGATGGAAGCTCAAGTCCCGGTGGCTCCACTTCTGGCTCTCCTCCTGATACATATAGTTGCGGCGAAGCAGGGCGCTTACCTTCGCCACCAGCACCCCTAGGTCGAACGGCTTCTGGATAAAATCGTCTCCGCCCATGTTGATGGCCATAATGATGTCCAGGTTTTCGCTGCGGGAAGACAGGAACAGAATCGGCACCTTCGACACCAAGCGGATCTGCTGGCACCAATGAAACCCGTCGTACACCGGCAGGTTGATATCCAGAATAACCAGATGGGGCTGATGCCGTTCGTAATCGTCCTTGACCTGACCGAAGGCGGTTAGCTCGATCACCTCGTACTGCCATTTGCGAAGGGTTTCCGCCGCGATGGAGCGGATTCTCTCGTCGTCTTCCACCAGCATAATCCGAAACAAAAGCACTGACTCCCTTCCACTAATCGGTAGTAAGACCAGTATAGCACGCTAACGTAAGAAGGAGAGAGAGGCGATGCGGATGGGGCGGCGGCACCTCATGGGGAAAAATGGATGGGGCGAAAGGAATCCGGGGAACCTAACCCCATCGAAAAGGAGGAACGGATATGTGGACGATTATCGGAAGCTCCCTGGTGCTTGCTGTGGCGGGCGTTATTCTCCTTAGACTGGCGGGACGGAAATCCATTGCCCAAATGGCTCCCCCGCAAATCACCATCCTGCTCATGATCGGTACGGTTCTGGGCTCCGAAGTGGGCGGCAAAGGGGTGAGGTATTCCTTAGCCGCCGTCGCGGTTTTCGTCGCTTTCCTGACAGGACTCGAATGGCTGACTGTCCACTGGAACCGGGCCGAGACCCTTCTCAAAGGCAAAGCGGTCACGGTCATTCAAGAAGGCCGCCTTCTGACCCGCAACCTTGAAATTCTACGAATCTCTGTGGATGACCTCGAAAAAGGCTTCGGATGGCCGGGCTCTCCCGAATCGAGGACATCAAGACCGGAACGATCGAGGATAACGGAGAGCTCGGGTACGAGCTCTTTCCTCACGCCCGGCCGCTGACCTTGGCGGATATGGAGAAGCTTCTTGAGCAACGCTTTCCGATGAGTAGGCATCAAGGAGAGGAACCCGCGCAGAAGAACCTGTTCACGGAGATCACGACCGGCTACCCGCCCGGAGAAAAGGCCCCCGAGCCGCTGCAGTAAAGAAGGGCTGGAGGCCTGTGGAGTTGAGAACCGGTTATGTCTATACTAGGAAGTGCAAGGTCCTGCCGGCCTAAGCGGAGAGGACCAATCTTTCTTATAGGAGAGACACTCATGAAGTTTGATAACCCGATTGACCGCAAGCTGACCGCCTCCGAGAAATGGGACCAGGCGGCTTCCCTGTTCGGAGCATCCGATATTCTTCCGATGTGGGTGGCGGACATGGATTTTGCCGCACCCGAGCCGGTCCTTAAGGCCCTCCATTCCCGTGTGGACCATGGGGTACTCGGGTATACGTATCCGACGGATTCTTACAAGGCGTCGCTTGCCGGCTGGATGCGCACCCGTCATGGCTATCCCGTCGAGCCGGAGTGGATTCAACATTGTCCCGGTGTCGTTCCGGCCATGGGCCTGATCGTTCAGGCGTTCACGGAGCCCGGGGATGCCGTTGTCGTGCAGTCGCCGGTCTATCCTCCCTTCTTCAAGGTGGTGGAAGGTCACGGCCGGAGGGTGGCCCTGAATCCCTTGAAGCTCGGGGAAGACGGCGGCTATACGATGGATTTCGAGGATCTGGAGAAGCAGCTCTCCGGCGGGGACATCCGGATGTTTCTCCTCTGCAGTCCGCACAACCCCATCGGACGCGTCTGGTCCCGGGAGGAGCTGATGCGGCTCGAAGAGCTGCTCAGCCGCTACAACGTGCTTGTCGTGTCCGACGAAATTCACGCCGACCTCGTCTACGAGCCCGGCTCGCATATTCCGTACGCTTCTCTTTCGGCGGATGCCGCCGACCGTACCTTCCTCTGTACCGCGCCCAGCAAAACGTTCAACATCGCCGGGCTTAATACGGCGAATATCATCATACCCAATGCCGGGCTGCGCAACAGGTTCCGGAAGGAAATCCAGCGCTTCTTCCTCGGCTCCATCACCCCGCTTGGCATGGCCGCTGCGGAAGCGGCGTACCGGGAGGGAGGCGAATGGCTCGACGCCCTCCTCCCCTATGTAAAAGGAAACCTGGACTATATCCGCGGCTATGTGGGCGGACACCTGCCGGAGATAAGCGTGAACATCCCCCAGGGCACCTACCTGCTGTGGATGGACTTCCGCCGGCTCGGCATGAACGACCGCGAGCTCGCGCGTTTCCTGGCCGATAAAGCGGGACTCGGGCTGAATGCGGGAACCGCCTTCGGTCCAGGGGAGAGGGCTTCATGCGCCTGAACGCCGGCTGCCCCCGCTCCTTGGTGGAAGAAGCCATGCGGCGGCTTCACAAGGCAATGGAGGAATGGCGGAAGACCGAGGGGCAGCCGCGTCCTTAAGCCCGCTGGTCCCACCACGCCAAAAGGTACCCTCGGCTTACAGCGTAAGCCGGCGGGTACCCTTTTCTTTACGAGCTTATACGGCTAATCGTCCGATGAACCAATAGGTGCCCATAAGGGCAATGAGGCCGGAGGCCGCATAGAGGACCCGCGGGTACCACGTTATCCGTCTCAGGTAGAGAAGAAGCGGCAGCAGAGCTCCCAGCACGACCAGCTGGCCCGCCTCCACACCAAGATTAAACGAGAGCAAGGCAGACAGGTAATGCTCCCCGAGGGCTCCATGCAGAATGTCGGCGAAACCGAACCCGTGAATGAAGCCGAACCCAAGGGCGATCAGCCAGCGGTGCCCGTGCCGCTTGAACCAGAGGTTCTCCACGGCGATGAAGACGATGCTCAGGGCAATCAGCGGCTCGATGACCGAAAGCGGCGCGCGGACGATTTCCAAAGCGGCCAGCGCCAATGTGACACTGTGCCCGACCGTAAAGGCGGATACAATCCGGATGTACTCTTTCGTGCTCTGCTTGAGAATGAGCAGCCCGAGCAGGAACAGCAGATGATCATAGCCGTTCCAGATGTGCTTGACACCCGTCACGAAAAAGTCACGGAAGGTGACGCTCCAGGACCCACCGGATTCCACGGAGGATGCCTCTTTCGCAGACAAGGAAGTAGACGTCTCCGCCTGTCCGGCTCCGGATGGAGTAAGCTTGATCTCCCTCAGGTCCTTATTGAATACCCTCTGCACCTGCTTTCCGTTCTCCCACAGAGTGACGAAATTTTGATGCTGCGGGTCATCGAGATCATAGAAGAAGTGATAGTTGACCTTATATTCCCCAACCGGCTTGGGAAAAGGATATTCCAGCTGGAGCGTCAGCATGTCCATCCCGTTCTTCTTGTCGACCGAGGAAGCCTTCAGGTCCACCCGGCCCTTCTGTCCGTCCGCCGTTACCTCCAGCGATTCTCCGATCATTCTCAGCAGATCGGAGTCCGTCCACGAGGGTCCCTGCGGCTTAGCCGTCGCATTCGGGTCGATGATGACGGTCTTCCGGCTGCGGATCGTTACCCACTGCTCTACCTCCCTCGCCTCCAGGTGAAGGGTATAGGACAGGGTATGATCCGCCGCACGGATCTCCGAGTATCCGATCGTCCCGATATGGGCCTGGACCCGGGCGGGATTCCCCGCCGTCCCGGCCATTAGGACGGCAAAGATAATCAATGCCGCATACCGGATCGCCCGGATCATGGCCGTTCCACCAGGCTGAGAATCAGCTTGACGCTCTCCGCGCGGGTGGCGGTGCCTTGGGGTACAAACCTGCCTTCGGCCCGGCCCTCAACAATGCCGGCGGCCGAGGCTTTGGCAATGGCCATCTGGGCCCAGCCGCTGATGTCCGCTTTGTCCCCGAAAGGCAGAGTCCCTCCCGCAAGAGCTTGTCCCTGCTTCTTCTCCAGCGCTCTTACCGTCATAACCGCCAGCTCCTCCCGGGAGATGGACCGGTTCGGATCGTAGGCTTCCGCACGGACTCCATCGATCAGGCCCGCCCCATAGGCGGCCTGAACGGTTTCCGCAAACCAGTCTTCTTTTCTCACATCCGAGAATGGAAGCTTGGAAGCCGGGTCTGCCTTAAGGCCGAGGGCCCGGACGAGCAGGGCGGCAAATTCGGCCCGGGTGACCTGCTGCTCAGGAGCAAACCGATCGTCCGTCACACCCTGGATGATTTCTTGGAAAGATAGCTGCTGAATCATCGGGAAGGCCCAATGCGCCGCAGGAACATCCTTGTAGGTTTTGGTGTATTCGTAGACGCCGTACGTGCTGAAATGACTCAGTTCAGCCGTATAGACCCCGTCCTTGTAGGTGCCCCCAATCCGCTCGAAGCGTCCGTCGGCATCGATGTAATAGATGCCCGCAAGCTTCGGACTGCCCGTTAAATCAGCCGGGAGGGTGATCGTAACCGGTGTGGAGAATTGGGACAGCCGGTAGGCTTTCCCGTCTTTTGATACGGCTTCGATCGTCAGCTCATAGGTGCTTCCGGATGGCTTAAGTCCGGGCTTGGAAGCGGACACCACCGGCTTAACCTGCACTTCCAGGCTGGCGGAATCCAGCTCCCCTGCCGGAAGCAGAGAGGCCGCCGAGGCGAGGACCGACGCCGGAAGGGTGAGCTTCACTTCCCCTTCACCAGGGTAAGCGAGCCACTCTCTCCAATCGATTCGGAAGCACGGGCCGGAAGGGAAACCCCAACCTTCCCCTCCGGCAAGGCGATCGTCGGCTTCCCGTCCGCTTGCTTGAGCTCCTCCGGCTTCACCGTATGAAGATTCGGCTTTCCGCTGCCCTGGCCGGTCCCGCTGCCGTTTCCATTGCCGTTGCTGCTGCCATTCCCACTACCGTTGCCGTTGCTGCCGTTGTTGCCGTTGTCATTCCCGCCGCCGTTTCCGCTGCCGGGTTCAAAGGCCCGGCTCGTAAACTCGTAAAGATCCGACCGGGTATACCCCCAAAATCATCGGCGAGCGTCGTATACCAATGGTACATGCGCGACGGTTTATCCAAATTCCACGGCACTTCGGCGCGTTCGCCGCTCTTGACGTTCTTACGCTCCCCGATAAGCTCGTCCGTGTACACGTTCACCCCGATATAATCCGTCGCCACCTGCTTCGCAATCGGCTTCAGGTTGATCGGGAGGCTGAACTCCTCCGATTCCGGCTTGTCGTCGAAGTAAATGTAGTCGTCCAGCTTCGGCGAATAGGTATTAACGAGCATTTGCTTGTTGTCCATGTCGAACTGTAGAAGGCGCATATAGCCAAGTCCGCCCTCCGGACCGGACTGGTAGTCCATTAGCATCTCAATGACGGCGTGTCCGTCTTCCGCATGCTTGACGTTATAAGCGACGCCGTGAATATGGCCGCACAGTACCAGGAAGACGTTCTGGTTCTTCGCCACGAGCTTCTTCCACAGGTCTTCCCCTTGCCCGGCATAGAAGCCGCCCGGGGCAATGTATTCGTGGGTTGCAATGATCGCATTGCGGTCCGGGTACCGCTTCAGGACATCGTTCGCCCACTGGATCGTGTCATCCGTAATGGACCAGCCCAAGTACAGGATAATAAAATCATTGCCCTTGGACGAGATCAGGTCGTAGTGGTCACGGTTGTTGTTCAGATCTCCACCGTACCACGGGTTGTTCTCGAAGCGCTGGCGGCCGAAATGGTCCCAATATTCGTTGTATCGGGCCTCGACATGGTTCACGTCATGATTCCCGGCTACGACCCCGTAAGGAACACGGGCATCGTCCAGCACCTTCATCGCCGCATCGGCGGCATCCCACTGCTCCGGCACGTCATAGTTGTCCACGATGTCTCCCGTGTGAACCACATAGTCGATTTTCTTCTCCACATGATTGTCGGCAATCCATTGGGTCATCGTTTTGTACGTCTCAGGCCAGCTTTCAGAGTAATACTGAGTATCACTCATCCAGGCAAAAGCAAAATCATACTCGTCCGGAGACGGCACCAGATCCTGCACCAGCACGTCGATTTTGCCGTCCTTGACCATGTCCGCCACGCTTACATTGGCCTTCAGGGTGAAATCTTGCTCCCCCACACCGGACGCGGCCCCCTGCCATTTGCCCGTCGTATGATTCCACGTGTAGAGCGTGACCTGACGGTCGGGCTTCGAATGGCCGCGCCACAGCACCTCTACCTGTTCGATCCCCGTCAAATCATCCGCTACCGTAAATTCAAAGCGCTGGTAAGGGAATTTCTCGTTATAGTCGGTCGTAAAATATTGCCCGTCCACCGCTTTAACCGAATTCATCGCTTCCTGGCTGAAGGGAACCTCTCCCGCCGGGGCAAGCTCCAGAGGAGGCTCCCGGTCCGAGCCGTTGGAGAAGGCCTGCTTTGCGGTGTTATCCGTAAAATCATACTGGTACGCCTTGTAGAAGCTTACGTTCAGAGGATCTCCGGTCGGGTCGCTGACCGTTACCCCAAGCTTCGCGTTGCGGTCCACCCCGGTCTCACCCTGTGCCGGCGTTGGATTCTCGGGCTGGTTAGGATGCTCCTGCAGCACCGTAAACGGCACCGTGCGGCTGAATTCGTTGCCCGCCTTATCCGTTACGATGAATTCAACCTGGTGGGCACCCGGCGCTAGCGACAGATTGGGGGCCGTCATCGGCACCGCGATTTCCTGCCCGTCCAGCCTGCCCTTGATCCCGGCCACGCCGGAACGGTCGTCCGAGGCTTCCGCCGAGAAGGTGATTTCACCGCGGTACGCCTTGTTATCCTCAATGGAAAGGGACGTAAACGCCGGCTTGGTGTTGTCTACGATCACGTTCGCCGTGATCTGCTTCAGCGGAGTCGTCCCGTCCACCTGCAGGGCCACCAGGTGCCCGCCTTCCGCCACCTGGGTCGTATCCCAATCGTAGGACCGGCCGGTCAGCTTGGATTCGGGGATGGTAAACGTCATGTCCGCGCGCTCCTTGGCCGTCTGGTCGTTGAAAGACCCGTCGCCAAGCGAGATTTTGGTAATCGGCCCGTCGGCATAAGTGCCGTTCCCGATCTTGATCTTGGTGGACTCCACCGGGATGACCGTCCCGTCGGGAAGCACCAGGCGGACGTTCTGAATGCTGAAATCATCATTATTGTCCGTTGTATCGAGAGGATCCACCCGGTTGCCTGAGGAAACGGAGAATACGTTGGCGCCCGCTTTCAGCTCCTCCGCGGGAATGTCGACTGTCACGAGTCTGTTGCCGGTGATGGTCTCATCGAATACCTTCAGCACCTTGTTTCCGGCGAGAACACCGTTCTTGTAGCCTTTGTTAAAGCCGTCCACTTCCATGACGAAGGTAGCGGAACGGACCATCTTGTCCACCGCGGGCACTTGGACCCCATCAATCCAGAGGCTGGTCGCTTCGTTCTCATCGCTGCTCGCCCCGAGCAGGTTACGGGTTCCCGACAGGAAGTCCCCGTCCTGAACATTCAAGGTCAGGGGATCGACTTCCTCATGCTGAATGGTGATGGAATAAGGCTTGCCGCCGTTCTGAGCCTGGCTGGATATCGTGTTCCGGCCGTCGGTGGCTTCGAAATAATACTCCAGAGCTTTTGTTTTCATCAGGTCATAGAAGGAAATGGTTTTGGCCGTATAATTCCCTTCCGCGTCCCTCTCCAGGTTCTCCCATTGGTAGGTGTCCTCTTCCTTCGCTTTATGGTAGAACGTGACCCGCTTGATGCTGCTGTCATCCGTTACCTCTGCCTTCAAAGTAATATCCACGGGAGGAGTCATGGCAAAAGGCGGGGTGTGCGAAATCACCGGAGCGGTGGCATCCGCAGACAGAGCTTTGGGCTGGCCGGGCACTTGGCTCGCGGCTACACTCCCCGGGCTGGCCGGCAGGCCGTAGCCCTGCTTGATCATGACGTTGGATCCGTCCTTCGGATACTCGTAGCCGATCCCTTTCTTGCTGACGGCTTCGTTCATCAGTTCCCCGTCATTGTAGGAGGCGCGGCTGATCTCGAGCCCGGTGTCCGAGACGATGGCCAAGGTCCGTTTGTCCGAATTGATCATCCCATCGTTAGGAGTGGTGCGCATGATCTGGTCTTCCGTGACGGCGGACCCGAAGTTGGCGTTGAAATCGGCCAAGGTTTTGCCTTGGCTCGCCAGGTTGTTAATCCACAACACCATGCTGTGCTGCGGAGCCAATAGCTTGTCCTCATCCAGATCCCAATCCTTGAAGGTATTATTCGGATAGATATATTTCAGCTTGTAATCCTTCAAGTTAACGGGCTGATCCGTCGAGTTATAGACCTCTATGTACTCATAAGTTTGAGCGCTGTCCGGGTTCGGCACGATCTCGGTAATAAGCAGGTCGGGCAGCTTGGTGTAATCCAAGGCTTCGAAAATGGAAATGTCAAACGTTTGATCCGCCTGTTCCGGCAGACGAGTGACGTGGGTGCCGTCCGACGCCTCCAGGTAATACTTCAGAGAAGAGGCTCCCTGCAGGACGGCCTGGGGAATGACGGCGGAATAAGCGGCAGCCGATACACTCATCGGCATTGACGTATAAGCGTCTTGTTTATCCGTCTCATAATAAAGCGTGACGGAGTCGAGACGGGTTTCCTCGTAGACGGAGGCGGAAATGGTCAAATCCTTGGCCTCCATGTTAGCAAAGGGCCGGCTGTGCTGGATGACCGGCTCGAAATAATCTTCCGGAAGCTCGATCGGCTGGTCGGGAGCTTGACCGGTCACCAGCGTTCCCGGAGTCGGCACCTGCTTGGAGGCGAGCTTGATCATCCGGTTCGTCCCATCTGCAGGCGGTCCGTAGATGATACTCTTGCCGTCCGCATCATCCGTGTTATCGTCGGAGGTAGGTCCGTTGTAGCTTGCCGTCGAGATCCGGTTCAGGCCGTGATCCGGGGCGAGGGACAAGCTGCGGCCGCCTTTGTTGGCCATCCCTCCGGAATGAAAGACCGCCACCTGGGCATCGGTCAGATTCGTCCCATACAGGGCATTGAATTTGGCCAGGTCGTAGGTGATGCCGCCGTTGGTCGCCGGATCGGTGAGGTTCCACAGAACCATCGTTTGTCCGGGGGCCAAGGGACGGTCGTCCGCAAGATCCCACTCGAGAGGCGTCCGGTTGTCGTAATAATCGTAAACGACCTTGTAATCCTTCATGTTAACCGTGCGGCTGCTGTTGTTGTATACCTCGATAAACTCATAAGCCTCACTCGTGCCGCCTGGCGCCGATTTGGAGTTGGCAACCAGCTCCGTTATCAACAAATACGGCTTAGCGGCCGAGGCGCTAACCGAGGGGACCGCTCCGGCCAGCGGAAATCCGGTAACCAGAACGCTTAGCGACAGAAACATGCTCAAAAACTTGCGCTTGACCATTATTCACCCTTCCCTTTCTTCCTAATAACCGGTCTCCTTTTTCTGAAATAGAAGACAAGCTTATTTGTTAAATTGTAGAAAGGGAATGTATGCGCCGCATTACGACAGCTTGAAGAATTTGTAAACCGCACGAAAAAACCGGCCTCCGAAGAGACCGGCTCTTATGAACCATCCTTATTTTTTCAACTTCTACTCCCAAGCCTTCTTCTCCGGCTTGCCTTCCTCCAGCGTCGCTTCCTCCACCATTCCTTTGGTGGAATTGCGGAACTCCCGCAAGGTGTCGCCTACCGCTCTTCCGAGGAGCGGCAGCTTGGACGGCCCGAATACGACTAGCGTGATGAGCAGAATGATCACCAGGCCGGAAATGCCTATGTTGTTAAACATGGTTTACCTCCTTTCATGGAGTGGGGACAGCCGACAAACGGCGGCGGTAATACCGCCCCGCCACGACCGTACTCACTTCAAACAGCAGAATTAGCGGAATGGTCACGGACAGATGGGAAACGAAATCCGGCGGCGAAATGCAGGTGCCGAGCACCGCCAGTCCCACGTAGGCATATTTGCGTGTAGCCTTCAGCCGTTCGGGCGTCAGAAGCCCGAGCCGGGTCAGGAAGAGCACCACGAGCGGCATCTCAAAAGCAAACCCGAGCGGAACCACCGTGTGAAACAGGAACGTGAAGTATTTGTCGATCCCGTACGTTTCTACCGCTCCAATGCTTCCGTTCAGCTTCTTCATGAAGCCGACCATCATGGGGAAGGCCACAAGGTAGCTGAAGGTAAGGCCAATCCCGAACAGCACGAACGAGGCGGGCACGTACAGGAGCGTTCCCTTGGCCTCCTCTTCCGTAAGGCCGGGCCGGACAAAATGCCAGACCTGGTACAGAAGCACCGGGAGGGTAAACAAAGCCGCAAAGACAAACGCGCATTTCATATAGATGGCCAGTCCGTCTGTGAAGCCGAACACATTCCACTCGATGGGAACCGCGGCAGGCTGCGATTGGATGTACCGCAGCAGATGGGGCGAGACATACAGGCCCGCCACCAGCATCAGCAGGAACCACGCCGCGGCAATGAGCAGCCTCCGCCGGAGCTCGGTTAGATGCCCCACCATCTCCTTCGCTTCCATGCTGCATCCCTCCGTTTCTAGACTAGCGAGCCTCCGCCTTTTTTCAAATACTGGAGAAGGCCATCCGCGGCGCGGTATGCGAGAGCCCCCACCGTCCCCGTCGGGTTGTATCCGCTGTTGTGCGGGAAAGCCGAAGCGCCGACCACGAAGACATTATCCGCATCCCACATCTGCAGGTAGCTGTTTACCGCCGAAGTGCCCGGGTCGGCTCCCATGATGACCCCGCCCGTATTGTGAGTGGACTGGTACGGGACGATGTTGTAGGTCGTGATGACATTGGCCGTTTCCTGCTTGGTCGGCTTCATTTCCTTCATGATCGCACTGGTTTTGGTAGCCATGAACTTAACCAATTCCTTGTCCTGGTCCTCAAAGTCGTATGTCAGGCGAAGCAGCGGCAGACCGTATACATCCTTGTAAGTAGGATCCAGGTCCAGATAATGATGCCTCCACGCCATGTTCGACCCTTGGGTCGCTACAACGAGATTGCGGTTCGCGTACTTGATGGACGCCTGCTTGAAAGCTTTGCCCCATTTGGGCGTTCCATTCGGAGTCGGGTTGTTCGCGATCGGCCTCATCCCCGTCTGGGTCACCCGGATGTTCGCGCCATGAAGGAAATTCAAGCTCCCATGGTCAAAGTTATCCCCGTTAAAATCGTCAATGCCGCTGCCCAGGGCACCCGCTCCCATGTACAGGTTAAATTCTTTGTCGTCATAGTAGCCGACCGTCTGGCCGCCGACAATCTGGTAGGCGTAGTTCTTGCCGATGACCCCGGTACCGGCCTGCGGGTCGTAGGGTTTGCCGAGCTTGGAGGTCAGCAGCAGTCTCACGTTATTAAAGACATAGCTCGTCAGAACGACCACGTCCGCAGGCTGCTCGAATTCCTCCCCGGTCATCGTGTTGACATACACGACGCCGGTCGCCTTGCTCCCGGTGTGCAGCACCCGGATCACGTTCGAGAACGTACGAACCTCCAGATTCCCGGTCTTCTGGGCGACGGGCAGCACGGTAACGACCGGGTCCGCCTTCGCTCCGTATTCACAACCGAAGCGTTCGCAGAACCCGCAGTACTGGCAGGCCGCCCGGGAGATGCCGTCCGAGTTCGTGTAGGCGTCCGCCAGATTGGCGGAAGGGATCACATAAGGGTGAAACCCGAGCTTTTTCGAGGCGTCCTCGAACATTTTCATCATCGGCGACTTCTTCATCGGACCAACCGGGAAAGGGGCGGAGCGCTTACCCACCATCGGATTCTGTTCCTTCTCCCCGGAAATGCCCGCCATTTTCTCAAACTTATCGAAATAAGGCTCCAGCTGGTCATAGGTTATGCCCCAGTCCTGCAGCTGCATCCCGTCCGGGATCTTCTTCTTGCCGTAGCGCTCCACCGTCTTCGAGTAAATCTCGAAATCATACGGGAGGAAGCGGAAATTTTGCCCGTTCCAGTGAATTCCTGCGCCTCCAAGCCCGTCTCCCATCAGGAAAGAACCGTAAGACCTCATAGGCAGCGATTTCACTTTCTCAGTGTTACGGAACGTGATGGTTTCCCGGGAAAGGTCCTGCATCATTTCATACCGCTGAGCATAGCGAAGCTCATCGTGAACCATGAAATAGTCCTGCGTGCTGCGGTTTTTGCCGCGCTCCAGGCCGACGACCTTCGTTCCCGCCTTCGTCAGCTCCGACGCGATAATCGTTCCCGCCCAGCCCATTCCGACGATGACGACCGGAACCTTGGGCAATTTGGTTGCCATGGGTGTATCCCTCCTTCGGTTATCCGTTAACGGCTAGTGTCCCATATGATCATGCAGACTCGCCGGGTCCATCTTGATGAAGCCGTCCTTCTCAATCTTGTCGAGATAAGCCATCTGGTCACCCGGATAGCCCTTCATTTTCCAGCCGCCCATGCCCTTGTTGCCGCCGTACAGCGGATCGGCATAGGCCCCCTCGATCGTGAGCGACCGGAACAGGTTGAAGAACAGACTGCCCGGCACATCCTTCAGCAGCACCCCTTGTCCCTTCTCAAAGGCTGTCAGCACCTCATCCTGCTGATCTTCCTTCAATTCCGGAAAGTTCACGGAATATTTCTTCTGGCTGTACTCGTTCAGCGCTTCGAGCCCCATGGTGATCAGCTCATGCCGTTTGAAGCTCGCCTGGTAGCCCTGGGTGGCTTCCGCCTTAGAGAAGGGACCCATCATGTAGTCCTTCCCGTTCATGCCGTACTGCCCGGCCATCTGGTGGTCGATGAAATAGGCGACGCCGAGTTCCTTGGCGCCCGGTCCCAGATCATCCTTAGGGAATATGCGTTCCGCGGCTGCTTCCGCAATCCGGAACTGCTCCTGGGTGAAGAACATTAACGCCTGGTTGAAGTCTTTGGCCGGAGCGGGCGCCGCTCCGCCGCCTCCTCCTTGCTGGGGCTTGTTCTTTCGGCCAATAGCGTTCCCGATAAGCCCCCCGATGACCCCGCCTGCCACCACTCCGCCTACCGCAGCCCCCGAAACTTTCAGGAAGCTACGACGGGATTCATCGGGCGGCCGCCGGGGGAGTCTCCCGGTGTCCCTCCGGTAGGTTCTTTTGTTTCGTCAGCCATGCCTGGACCTCCTCGCTGGATGGTAATGCCTTTGGAGGAATTATGCCCGGGAATGTTTTCTTTATCCGTTATTTTTTATATGGTTGAAAGGCCTTTCCGGAGGGTAAGGGATGAATGATACGACAAAAAGAGGATAAGCTAACCGAAGCTCTAAGAACTTAGCCATCTTAACTGGCAAGGAGGTTAACCATTCATGATGTCAAAAAGCAGATGGGCCGGCCTATCCGTATCCGTTCTTCTAGCCTTGTCCCTTTCCGCTTGCGGAGGGAATAAGCAGGGAGCAAGTCCGAGCCCCGGAGGCGGCGCCGCTACGCCAGGGGGTACGACCGGCGGTGCCACGGTGGATGCCCAAGCCGTTTACAAAGCGAACTGCGTAACCTGCCACGGGGACAATCTGGAGGGCCGCATGGGCGGCAACACCAACCTGACGAAGGTAGGGGGACGGAAATCCAAGGACCAGATTACCGCCCAGATCACGAACGGGGGCAACGGCATGCCGGCCTTCGGCAGCAAGCTGAAGCCGGACGAGATCTCCGCCTTGGCGGACTGGCTCGCGGCCAAGAAATAAGCCGTCTTTACAAGGGATAACGGGGGCTTACCCCCGTTTCCCTCCCCACACCAAAAGACCCGAAGCTTCTCCGTTAGGAGCCGCTTCGGGTCTTTGGGTTATGGGTTTCGTCTGACGCAGGTGGGGCTAACGCGATGAGCGGATGGCGTCCACCCGCCGTGTTTCGGGCGCCGGAACGGGCCGGGCTTACGGTAAATTCGTCGCGCCCATCAAAAACCGGTCGCACTCGCGCGCCGCCTCGCGGCCTTCGTTGATCGCCCAGACGACGAGGCTCTGGCCGCGGCGCATGTCGCCGGCGGCAAAGACGCCCTCTACGTTCGTGGCGTACTTGCCCTTCTCGGCCTTTGCGTTGGAGCGCTCGTCTTTCTCGACGCCGAGCTGGTCGAGCAGCTGGTTCTCCGGTCCGAGGAAGCCCATGGCCAGCAGCACGAGCTGTGCCGGATAGACCTTCTCGCTGCCCGGAACTTCCGCCGGGAAGAAGCGGCCGTTGTCGTCCTTCTTCCACTCGACGAGCACGGTGTGCAGCTCCTTCAGGTTCCCGTTCTCATCGCCTACGAATTTCTTCGTGTTGATGAGATACTGGCGCGGGTCGCCGCCGAATTTGGCCGCGGCTTCCTCCTGGCCGTAGTCCATCTTGTACACCTTCGGCCATTCCGGCCAAGGGTTGTTCGCCGCCCGCTTCTCCGGGGCCTTCGGCATGATCTCGAACTGGGTCACGGACTTGCAGCCGTGGCGGATGGAGGTGCCCACGCAGTCGGTCCCCGTGTCCCCGCCGCCGATGACGATCACGTCCTTATCCTTTGCCGAAATGAACGCTTCGTCCTCGTGATTCGAATCCAGCAGGCTCTTCGTATTCTTGTGCAGAAACTCCATCGCTAGATGGATGCCCTTCAGCTCGCGGCCCTCGATCGGAAGGTCGCGGCCCTTCGTGGCTCCGCCGCAGAGCACGATGGCGTCGAATTCTTCCTTCAGCCGCTCCACCGGGTAGTTCACCCCGACCTCGGTGTTCGTGATGAAGGTGACGCCCTCCGCGGCCATCAGGTCGATCCGGCGCTGCACGATCTTCTTGTCGAGCTTCATGTTCGGGATGCCGTACATGAGCAGGCCGCCGATGCGGTCGTTGCGCTCGAACACGGTCACGCTGTGGCCGGCCTTGTTCAGCTGGGCCGCGGCGGCGAGTCCGGACGGGCCGGAGCCGATGACGGCCACCTTCTTGCCGGTGCGCTTCTCCGGCGGCTCCGGAACGATCCAGCCTTCGTCGAAGCCTCTATCCACGATGCTCCGCTCGATCGTCTTGATCGTAACGGCCGAATCGTTCAGGCCCACCGTACACGAGCCTTCACAAGGAGCGGGGCAGACGCGTCCGGTAAATTCCGGGAAATTGTTGGTCTTGTGCAGCCGGTCGAGCGCTTCCTCCACTGGCCGCGGTACACCAGGTCATTCCACTCGGGAATAAGGTTGTTCACCGGGCAGCCGGAAGCCATTCCGCTGATCAGCTTGCCCGTGTGGCAAAACGGGATGCCGCAGTCCATGCAGCGTGCGCCCTGCACGCGAAGCTTCTCCTCCGGCATACGCTCGTGGAATTCCCGGTAATGACTTACCCGAAGAAGCGGATCGTCTTCCTTGGGAACTTCCCGCTTGTATTCTAGAAATCCTGTCGGTTTACCCATTGTTCTCCACCGCTCCTCTCTAGTTTCCGCTTACGCGGGAAACGTCCTTCGTATTTTCCTCGAAGGCGACCATGATCGCCTGGTCGTTGTCGAGCCCGGCTTTTTTGCCCCGCTCGATCGCTTCGAACATCCGCTTATAATCCTTCGGAATGACCTTCACGAAGTTGAAGACTTCCTCTTCCCAGTTCTCAAGAATGCGGTGTGCGACCGTACTGCTGGTGAATTTATGATGATTGCGGATCAAGGTCCGGACTTCATTTACTTCGTAGAACTCCGTGATCGGCTCAACGTGCACCATCTCGGCGTTCAGACGGCTCTTGAACTGGCCGTCGGCGTCGTAGACGTACGCAATCCCGCCCGACATTCCCGCGGCAAAATTGCGTCCTGTCGGGCCCAGCACGACCACGCGTCCGCCGGTCATGTACTCGCAGCCGTGATCGCCCACGCCCTCGACAACGGCGCGCACGCCGCTGTTGCGGACGCAGAACCGTTCGCCGGCGCGGCCGCGGATGTACGCTTCCCCGTTCGTCGCCCCGTAGAACGCCACGTTCCCGATAATGATGTTCTCCTCCGGAACGAAGGAGGAGCGCTCCGGCGGGAAGATCGCGAGCTTGCCGCCCGACAGGCCCTTGCCGACATAGTCGTTGGCGTCGCCTTCGAGCGAGAGCGTGATACCGTTCGGCACGTAGGCGCCGAAGCTCTGCCCCGCCGATCCGTTGAAATGCAGACGGATCGTGTCGTGAGGCAGCCCCTCGAGCCCGTAGCGGCGGGTCACCTCGCTGCCGAGAATCGTCCCGACGACGCGGTTCGTGTTATGAATCGGCAGGATCGCATGAACGTGCTCCTTGTTCTCGAGAGCCGGCTTGCTGATCGGAATCAGCCGCGTCATATCGAGCGAACGGTCCAACCGGTGATCCTGCTCCTGGCTGCAGAACTGTCCCACACTATCCGGCACGTCCGGACGGTGCAGCAGCGCACTCAGATCGACGCCCTTCGCCTTCCAGTGGGCGACCGCCTGCTTCGGCTCCAGCGCATCGGTTCTTCCCACCATCTCCTCGATGGTGCGGAAGCCGAGTTCCGCCATAAGCTCGCGTACGTCCTGGGCAATAAAATGCATCAAGTTCACGACGTGCTGCGGATCGCCCGCGAACCGCTTGCGCAGCTCCGGATTCTGCGTCGCCACGCCGACCGGGCATGTATCGAGATGGCAGACTCGCATCATGATACAGCCGAGCCCGATAAGCGGCGTCGTCGCGAAGCCGAATTCCTCGGCCCCTAGCAGGGCGGCGACCACGACGTCGCGGCCGGTCAGCAGCTTGCCGTCGGTCTCCACCGTAATGCGGCTCCGCAGGTCGTTCAGCACGAGCGTCTGGTGGGTCTCGGCGAGGCCGAGCTCCCACGGCAGACCCGCGTGGCGGATCGACGTTTGCGGAGACGCCCCGGTGCCGCCCTCGTAGCCGCTGATAAGCACGACGTCGGCCTTGCCCTTGGCCACGCCGGCGGCAATGGTGCCGACGCCGACCTCGGACACCAGCTTGACGCTGATGCGGGCCCGCGGGTTCGCGTTCTTCAGATCGTGGATCAGCTCGGCCAGATCCTCGATCGAGTAGATGTCATGGTGCGGCGGCGGCGAAATCAAGCCTACGCCCGGCGTCACGCCGCGTACCTCGGCTACCCACGGGTACACCTTCGTGCCCGGCAGCTGGCCGCCTTCGCCCGGCTTCGCGCCCTGCGCCATCTTGATCTGGATCTCGTCGGCGTTGACCAGGTAGCTGCTTGTGACGCCGAAGCGTCCCGACGCCACCTGCTTGATGGCGCTGCGGCGCAGGTCGCCGTTCGCATCCGGGGTGAAGCGGTCGGGATGTTCCCCGCCTTCCCCTGTGTTGCTGCGGCCGCCGATGCGGTTCATGGCGATGGCAAGCGCCTCATGGGCTTCCTTCGAGATGGAGCCGTACGACATCGCACCGGTCTTGAAGCGCTTGAAGATCTCTTCCACCGGCTCGACGTCCTCAATCGGCACGGGACGGCGGTTCTTCTTGAACTTCAGCAGCCCGCGCAGGTTGAACTGCTTCTCGGAATCCCGCTGGAGGAAGCCGGCGAACGTTTTGTACATGCTGTAGTTGTTCGTGCGCACGGCTGTCTGCAGGGCATGGATGGTCTCCGGCGTATACAGATGCTCCTCCGCGTTCACCCGGTACTGCAGGTCGCCCCCGTATCCAGGACGGGATCCACGCCTTCCTGCGGCGAGAACGCACGCTCATGCCGCATTTCCGACTCGCGGGCGATGACATCCAAGCCGATTCCTTCGACGCGGGAAGCCGTCCAGGTGAAATACTTATCGACAAGCGCCCGGTTCAGGCCGATCGCCTCGAAAATCTGGGCGCCGCGGTAGCTCTGGATCGTGGAAATGCCCATCTTCGCCAGCACCTTCACGACTCCCTTGGTAGCGGCTTTGATATAGTTGTACACGGCCTTCTCGTGGGTCGTGTCCTTAAGCAGGTTCTGCCGGATCATGTCATCCAGCGTTTCGAGCGCCAGGTATGGGTTGATGGCCCCCGCCCCATACCCGATCAGCAGGGCAAAATGATGCACCTCGCGCGGCTCGCCCGACTCGACGACAATCCCCACCTTCGTGCGCGTTCCTTCGCGGATGAGGTGATGGTGGGTTCCGGAAACCGCGAGCAGCGCCGGAATGGCCGCCCGGCTCGCCTCGATGCCGCGGTCGGACAGGATCAGAAGCGTGGCTCCGTCCGCGATCGCCCGGTCCGCTTCCGCGTACAGCTCCTCAAGCGCCTGCTCCAGCCCGGCCGCCCCGTCGGCAACCGGATAGAGCATCGAAAGCGTAACCGCCTTATGGCCCTCGCGGGACACGTGCTTCAGCTTCGCCAGCTCGTCGTTCGTGAGGATCGGCGTCTTGATCCGGATCTGGCGGCAGCTTTCGGGCGCCGGCTGAATGAGGTTGCCTTCGGCCCCGATGGTCGTCTCCTGGGCCGTGATGATCTCCTCGAAGTTGGAGTCGATCGGCGGGTTGGTCACCTGGGCGAACAGCTGCTTGAAATAGTTGTAGAGCAGCTGGGGCCGGTCGGACAGCACCGCGAGCGGGGCGTCATTGCCCATGGACCCGATCGGGTCCACGCCGTTCTTCGCCATGGGCTCGAGAATTTTGCGCAGCACCTCGAAGCTGTAACCGAACGCAAGCTGCCGCTGAAGCACCGTATCGTGATCGACTCCCGGCACCTCTCCCGCGTCCGGAAGGTCCTCGAGCGAGACCAGGTGCTCTTGAAGCCATTCCTGGTAAGGGTGCTCGCCCACGATGCGCTCCTTGATTTCTTCATCCGCTACGATGCGGCCTTCCACGGTGTCCACCAGAAGCATCCGGCCCGGCTGGAGCCGGTCTTTGCGGACGATGCGGTCCGGCGGGATGTTCATGACACCCGCTTCGGACGCGAGGACGATCAGGTCGTCGCTCGTGACGTAATAACGTGCCGGTCTCAGTCCGTTACGGTCCAGCACCGCACCGATCTGCCGGCCGTCCGTGAAGGAGATGGCAGCCGGTCCGTCCCACGGCTCCATGAGGCAGCTGTGGTATTGGTAGAAGGCTCTTTTGGCGGGGTCCATCGATTCATGCTTCGACCACGGCTCCGGAATCATCATCATGGCCGCATGTGGCAGGGAACGACCGGACAGCATCAGAAATTCGAGCACATTGTCAAAAATCTGGGAGTCGCTGCCCTCTTCTTCCATAATCGGGATCAGCTTCTTGAAGTCCTCTCCGAACAGATCGGTCTCGCACACGGCCTGGCGGGCACGCATCCAGTTGACGTTGCCGCGCAGGGTGTTGATTTCCCCGTTATGTATCAGATAGCGGTAAGGATGAGCACGTTCCCAGCTCGGGAAGGTGTTCGTGCTGAAACGGGAGTGAACGAGCGCAAGGGCCGATTCGAGGGACGGGTCCTGCAGCTCGGTATAATAATGGTCCACTTGCTCGGGCGTCAGCATTCCCTTGTAGACGATCGTCCGGGAAGAGAGACTCGCATAATAGAAGGATTCGGCTCCCTGCACTTGACGGATCGCATGCTCGGAACGCTTGCGGATGACGTAGAGCTTGCGTTCGAAGGCCAGGTCGTCTTCCGCCAAGCCATTCGCCCCGATAAAGATCTGGCGCAAGAAGGGCTCCGCCGAAACGGCCGACTCGCCCAACGTCGAATTATCCACGGGTACGGTTCTCCAGCCAAGCACCAGCTGGCCTTCCTCCCTCACGATATTCTCCAAGAGGATCTCGCTTGCCTGACGGGCTTCTTCATCCTGAGGCAGGAAAACCATTCCCACCCCGTAAGCCCCCGGCTCCGGAAGGGAGATGTCGAGCTCCCCGCAAGCCCGGCTGAAGTAGGAATGAGGGATCTGCATCAGAATGCCCGCCCCGTCCCCCGTATTGCTCTCGCTTCCTTGACCGCCGCGGTGGTCCAAGTTGCATAGAACCGTTAGCGCCTGGCGGACGATCTCATGTGAAGGTCTTCCCTTGATGTTCGCTACGAACCCGATTCCGCAAGCGTCATGCTCGAACTGCGGATCGTACAATCCCTGCTTTGGAGGCAATCCGGTAAGTTTCATTCCTGCCAACCTTTCTTTTCAGTGGTTTAAATTATTGTAGCTTTAACGCGCGAAAGCCAATGCCAAAAGAAGAACGCTTTCCTATCCTAATGGGACAAGCGCGTTACCCCGGTGATTCGGCCGGCCGGAAAGTTTCTGTCCGGCACATGGTTGCCGGCCATTTAAGGTCTTTATGGCCAGTCGGTTTTTATTTTACATCATTTTAACACCGCCATTAGCCAAGAACAATAAGGAATATTCACAATTTCGCCGAATTTTGGCCGTTTACTTATAAGAACTTCTTATAAAGGAAACGCCTTCATTTTATAAAGTGTCTCTGTGCCTTCTTTGTGATGGCAGGCAAAACATGCTATCATACTTTTACTAGAATCTTGCAAAAAACGCGGCGGGAAAAGGCTTGAGGATCGGCTTCGTTTAGCATATGAAGGTCAGGTGAAAGAGGTATGAGAAAAAGAGAGTCCTTCTCCTGTCGGAGGGCTTCGGTTCGGGTCATACGCAGGCCGCCCACGCCATTTCGGTCGGGCTTCGCCGGCTGTCTTCCATGGTCCGGACACGGGTACTGGAGCTGGGTGCCTTTCAGCACCCTACCATCGCTCCGCTCATTTTCTCAGCCTACCGCAAAACGGTCACCTCCCAGCCCAAGCTGTACGGAATGCTCTACCGCCATCAATACAAAAATCCTTGAATCGGCTCACCTCGCTAGCGCTTCACCGGATCTTCTATTCGCAGACCGCTTCCATCATCAAGCAGCTGCGGCCGGATATGATCGTGTGCACCCATCCTTTTCCGAATGTGGTGGTGTCCCGGTTGAAGCGTTCGGGGCTCGCCATTCCGCTCTGCACGGTCATTACGGATTATGACGCCCACGGCACCTGGATCGATCCCGCGGTCAACAAATACCTGGTTTCGACCGCCGAGGTGCGCGACAAGCTGATCGGCCGCGGCGTGCCGGAATCCATCATCGAAGTGACGGGAATTCCCGTTCATCCGGACTTCTGGATTCCCTCCTCGGATAAAGACGAGCTTCGTTCCCGGTTCGGTCTGGCAGCCAAGCCGACGGTCCTCATCATGGGCGGCGGCTGGGGGCTCGTCAATAACGAGGAGCTGATCCGGCACATGAGCCGGTTCCGGGAGGAGATCCAGCTCATTTTTTGCCTCGGCAATAATGAGAAGATCCGGCAGCGGCTTATGCACGACCCCTTTTTCAGCATCCGAATATCCGGCTGCTCGGTTATACGAAGGAAATCGACAAGCTGATGGAGGTCTCCGATCTTCTCGTGACGAAGCCGGGAGGCATGACCTGCACGGAAGCGATGGCCAAGGGCATCCCGATGCTTTTCTACAGCCCCATTCCCGGGCAGGAGGAGGAGAACTGCCAGTATTTTACCGACCAAGGCTACGGAACGGTCATCCAATCGATGGACACGGTGACGTACTGGTTTAACCGGCTCTTGGAGGATTATCCGGAATTCGTGAAGCGGAGAGCCTGGATGCAGCAGGAGCAGCTGAAGAGCGGACCTGAGGTTTGCTCCCGGGCGATCATGGAGTTTCTGCAATAACGTCTCGGCTTATAATAAAGGCAGCCAACCGTCCATGCGGTTGGCTGCCTTTTTGGACCTCTATCTCCTTCTCCCATGCACACGTTAACAGTATCAAAAAAATTAATGGGTTCCTCCGACGTTAAGCGTCCGCGAGCCTCCCTCTTTCTTCATGGTGGAGTTCCGGATGCGCTCCTGAAGCATCGAATAGTACTGATCCTCGTCAATCGGAAGGTTCACCCAATCGTCGGTCCAGGCGGACAGATGCATCGCGTTCGAAAGCGTAAGCCCTTTGATGCCCTCTGCGCCAGGGGCGAGAAGCGGGGTGCCTTTCCGGATCGCATCAACGAAGTTCTGGGTAATGCCTTTGTGCTGAGGGTTGCCGCCGGTAATGGGGATTTCACACTTCCAGCACTCCGGACTGCCGAAGCCTCCCTTGTACGCGGCATTGAATTCCTGCTCGGGCTGCCGCAGACGCCAGAAGGTGAGCTTCTCGTCTTCGATGACGATTTTGCCGTTGTCTCCTGTCAGTTCGAAACGGTTGGTTCCGGGCGCTTCTCCCGTCGTGGTGACGAACAGACCCGTTGCCCCGTTCTCATACTCCACATAGGCGGTTACATCATCTTCGACTTCAATGTTGCGGTATTTGCCGAACGAGCAGAAAGCCCGGACGCGTTTCGGCATCATGTCGATCGTCCACTGCCACAGGTCCAGCTGGTGGGGATCCTGGTTCAGCAGAACGCCTCCGCCTTCGCCTTCCCAAGTAGCGCGCCAGCCGCCCGAATCGTAATAGCTTTGGGAGCGGTACCAATTCGTAATAATCCAATTCGTGCGGCGGATGTTCCCGAGCTCTCCGGAGGTAACCAAATCCCTGAGCTTAAGGTAGAGAGGATTGGTCCGCTGGTTGTACATGATGCCGAACAGCTTGTCCGTCTTCAGCGACGCCTCGTTCATCTCCCGAACCTGCTTCGTGTATACGCCGGCCGGCTTCTCGATGAGAACGTGAAGGCCATGCTCGAAGCCTTGAATCGCGAGCTCCGGATGGCTGTAGTGAGGAGTGCAGATCAACACCGCATCCACCGTTCCCGATTTGAAGAATTCATCCGGCGATCCAAAGGTACGGACGTTCACGCCCAGGTTCTCCGGCACCCACTTCAGCTTCTCCGGATCCGTGTCACAGATCGCGGTCAGCTCCACGCCGTGGACTTCGTTCTTCATTAGATAGGCGCAGTGTCCGCGGCCCATGTTGCCGATCCCGATAATGCCCAATCTGACCTTATCCATGCTTTCCCTCCTGCCAAAATAATTGGTGTTGCGTGCTTCTCATTATAGTCCAATTTCCCTTGGTTGGGAATGCGCGGCCGTTTGGTTGCATTAAAAAGACCGGACGCAGCAGGCTGCGTCCGGTCTTAACCATGGTGTTAGAACCATTCCTTACTGTCGTAGCTGGTACGCTCCATCGACTTGCTAGCCGACTCTTGCTCTTTGGAGGAGTTCAAGTTCAGGCCGAAGTCGCTCTTGGAGTGATTCCAGCTTTCTTCGGAAGACTCAGTCGTTCCTTGACCATTCTCATGGTTGTAGCTGGTACGCTCCATCGACTTGCTAGCCGAATCCTGCTCTTTCGAAGCGTTCAAGTTCAGACCCAAGTCGTTCTTGGATTTGTTCCAGCTCTCGTTGGAAGACTCAGTCGTTCCTTGACCATTGTCATGGTCGTAGCTGGTACGCTCCATCGACTTGCTAGCCGACTCTTGTTCTTTCGAAGCATTCAAGTTCAGACCCAAGTCGTTCTTGGATTTGTTCCAGCTTTCGTTGGAGGACTCGCTCGTTCCTTGACCATTCTCATGGTTGTAGCTTTCACGGTCCATCGACTTGCTAGCCGACTCTTGCTCTTTCGAAGCGTTCAAGTTCAGACCCAAGTCGTTCTTGGATTTGTTCCAACTTTCGTTGGAGGACTCGCTCGTTCCTTGACCATTCTCATGGTTGTAGCTTTCACGGTCCATCGACTTCGAACGGGATTCGGTTTCTTTGGAAGCATCCAGGTTCAAGCCCAAGTCGCTTTTGGACCGATTCCAGGTTTCTTGGGAAGATTCGCTGCTTCCCTGAGTTCCTCCGTTATGGCCATAGTCATTGCTGCGGCTTTTGGACGAGTTCTCCAGTTCCTTGGAAGCGTTCAAATCGAGACCCAGCTCTCCCTTGGAGCGGTTCCAGTTCTCTTGGGAAGACTCGCCGCCGTTGGCAGTATGGCTGGTCCCATGAGATTGAGATTCCGCAGATGCATTTGCTGCAAGATTGAGGTCCAGGCCGGCGTTCGTTTGATTCTGGCTGGCAGAAGAACCGCCATGACGATCCGTGTTCGCAGCGGAAGAGGTTTGCCCTTCCAATCCAAGTCCAAGGCCGAGATCAAGCCCCAGGCTTCCGTTCCGGTCAGAACCGTTATGGCCCGACCCGGATTCCGGTCGGGAAGAGGTCGCTGCCTTCAACCCGAGGTTGGCGTCCAGGCCTAACCCGAGAGCAGAGGAGCTATCGCTGCTCCCTGCCGAAGCATGACTAACCTCAGTAGCCCCCATCAAACCGATTACAAACGAAGCCGACAACACCGTCATTTTTGCCCATTGCGGAACTTTTATCATTTTCCATACACTCCTTCTCATTTTTAATTGAATGGTTTAGGTTCAATGATAGAAAGGAGTGCAGGCATGGGAGGCTGACCCGGCGGCGGCTGAGACCACTGATCGCTGCCCAATGAATAAAGAACGTTAAGCTGGCCTACCGTGACGTTAGGCGCCGCGAGGGCCAGATGGCGGAAGTCGGATAAAGGCTGCTGCGTCCCGGAGCCGTTTCCTCCACCGGAGGAAGAAGCACCCGCTGTCGGGGACGATCCGCCTGCGGCCATAATGGCCATCACCGGTACGGGAGTCGAAGGCTTGGCCTTCGGATCCGGGAGAGGACGACTTTCCGGCTGCGAAGCAGCAGGAGCGGCTTCCCTGCTGCTATCCGCTTCCGCCTCCGTCAGGCTGCGAGGAGATAGCGGCAGGGGAGCGGAAGCCGGCGACGTGCTTTCGGATCTCTCCAAAGGCACCGGCTGCTCCGCCTCTTCCCGCGGAGGGAATTCTCCCTCCTGCCCGGATGGGCCGGAACGGACGTCCGGCCGCTGCAGATCGACTACCGCTTCAAGGGAAGGCGTCTCCACGGTGGCAGTTGGCGTCTCCACCACGGCGGGTGGAACCACTACCGTCACGTCCGGCAGCTGCCCCGGCTCGGAGTCCCCTCCCGTTTCGACGGTAGGGGACTCCACCGTGGCAACCGGAGTCTCCACCTTCACGGGGGAAGACTGACGGTTACTTCCGGCAGGCTCCCCGGCACGGGAGCGACCTCGGCGGTAAGCGGAGTGGCCTCCGCTTCCATAACCGGGGTCTCCACTTTAACGGAGGAGACGGCTGTCTCCAAGCCCGGCTTGTCCTTTCGCGGAGCAAGCTTAACCTCAGGCGTCTCCGCCTTAAGGATCGGCGTGTCCACCTTCAAGGAGGGGACGCTTACCCCTCCTTCCGAGGATGCAGCCTCCTTATCGGCTGGTTTCGGGACCGAGGACGTCTGCGGCTGGCTCTTTGGCTTCTCGTTACCGGATGTTTCCGGGTCGAGGACCGGCTTAACGATCTCTTTGAGCAGCGCAGAGGCCTGGGGCGGACGGATGCTTTGGATGACGAAGCCGGCAAACACCAGCATCATAACGGTCCAAAGGACTTTCCATCCGGAATGGCCACTGCGGCCTGTTCTCATAAGAATCTCACCTCCTCCCGCTGCTGCACATCCTGCCCCGCGGCAGGTTCTATGTACAAGATTCGGCAGACTGCCTGATGCCTTTGGGGGTCAAGCAGAGCTCCTTCAAAAAGTTTCTTACTCTCTGGTACGGATGCCTGCCGATTTTGGATCACGTTGTGGTATACCAAATTCATCCAGTTGTTGGTTTATACCGCTATATAGCTCATCTGAAACTTGAAGCCCGCTTCGTTTACGACTATGATGGACATGGTATTCCTCTTTACATTTGCTGCCACAAGGAGATTGTATTTTATGAAAAGCAAGCTGCTGCAGCCCGCCTCGGCGGCCGTTCTGGCCGCGGCTCTGGTCCTCGGGTATCTGCTGCTGGCCAAGCCTCTTATCGGGATGGCCGACAACGGGGATTTCCTGCGGATCATGGGAGCCTTCGGGCTGGATTACCTGGATCCCCATCTCGAGTACAAGGACAAATATTTCAGCTACTTCCTCAGTCAATACCAGATGACCGGACGTTATTTCCAGGGCGGCTATCCCTCCACGGAGCTGATTCTGGTCGGTCTCGCCATGCTGCTCGACAAGGCGTTCACCTGGGACACCGTGTTCGATATCCGCTTCCTGGCGGTTCTGTACGCCGCCGTGTTCCTCACGGCCGTTTACCTTCTGGTCCACACCTACACCAAGGTCAGCCGGACCGTCGGCTGGGTACTGGCCGCCGTTCTGGTCTTGGTTTTCTGCGATGCCGGGTATGCGGCCTACTATAACTCGTTATATGGAGAGCCGCTGTCGTATTCCTTCCTCTTTCTGACGATGGCCCTCGCCCTGAGGATTTGCCGAACCGGCCGGCCCTCCGCAGGACTGCTGGCCGCCTTCTTCGCCGCCGCTCTCTTCTTCATCGGAGCCAAGGTTCAGAATGCGCCCTGCGGCGTCCTGCTCGCTCTGCTGTCGCTGCGGTTCGTGAAGATAAACGCCGACCGGTCCTGGAGGCGTTCGGTCATAGCGGGCTCGATCGGCCTTATGGCTTTTTCGGCCGCCATCTACCTGCTCGACCCTAAAGAAATTAAAGTCATTAACCAGTACCAGACGATCTTCTTCGGGGTGCTGAAGGACTCGCCGACGCCCGAGAAGGATCTGAAGGAGCTCGGCATCGATCCGAAATTCGCCGTCCTTAAGGATACGAATTATTTTACGCCGGACACCGCCATTCCACAGAGCGATCCCATCCTTCAGAAGGAAGTGTACGATAAGGCCGACCAGAAGACGGTGGCGCTCTTCTATTTGACTCATCCGGCCCGCTTCCTCGACAAAATGCAGGTGACCGCCCGGGACGCGTTCACCATTCATCCTGGCTACCTGGGCAATTACGAGAAGGCGCCTGACGTGCCCCCGGGAAAATCACCGGAACCTTTACCTGGTGGAGCAAGTGGAAGGCCTCTGCCCTGCCGCGCTCTTTCCTCCTTCTCTGCCTGTTCTTCGCCGTCTATTTCGCGGTTTTGATGATTAATCACCGCAAGGAATCCCGGCTGGAACGGAGAATCGAGCTCGAAGCGTTCGCCCTGATCGGCATTCTCGCCATCCTGTCGTTCGTCGTGCCGGTGATCGGCTCGGGCGAGGCCGACCTCGCCAAGCATCTGTTCCTCTTCACCGTATGCCTCGATATGATGCTGGCCGTCTCGCTTCTCGGGCTCGTCCGGTTCGCCTTCTGGAATGACCGGCATGTGAATAGTTCCGATTAGGTTCGCGATATCCGAAGACAGTTGAACGTAAGCCGCTGCCTGAGGGAATGGCCATAACCTCGGCCTTCCCCTCAGGCAGCGGCTTGTTCCAGCTGTTTCCTTGTTGCATCCGGCTATGGCGACTTTCGCACACCGACCCCAACCCGGTGGACAGCCGCATTTCCGATCGATGTACCGCCGCCCGTTATCAGCACAGGTCCTCCGCGTTCCAGCCCATTTGGGCTTCCGCACTTTCCCAATTGTCCTCAAGCCCCACCCCCGCAAATCCGCTATCGCATTCTTCCGTTCCGCTTCATATAGACGCCAGATTAAGCGAAGACCTTGAATGCTTGTCGGTCCGTCCGTAATGGGCCGCTTGCCGGTCCGGATACAATCCAAGAAATGCTCCATTTCAAAATGGGTGAATTTACCGGAGTTATCGATCTCCATCAGCACCTGAGTATGGGATTCGGTGTCGAGGTTTGCTTTCTCTTCCTTCATGTTCGAATGGAGGTACAGCTTGCGGTCGGCCAGGTTGATTTCCAGCATCCCTTCCGTACAGTGCGCATGGAGGCTCCAGCCCAATCGTGTTCCCCTCGCGCCCCAAGTTCCAAAATGATACCCCAAGGCGCCACTTTCGAATTCGATGACAACGTTGCTCGTTCCTTCCCTCTCCATCCAAGGGGTTCCGAAATTCGTTCCCAGATGCATTCCTCTGACCGGGCGCCCAAGGAACCAGAGCAACAGGTCGACATAATGGCAGCCATGGCTGAAAAATTGTCCTCCTCCCAACCGGTTGGCGGAATGGGCCCAGTGGCCTTCGGGATACTTGGTATACTGCTCCGTCCAGATCGACATCTGGAAGCAATCCCCATAGGTCTTCGAATCGATCAACTCCTTCAACTTCCGAACGATCGGCCAGAAGCGGACGGGATAGGCCGTCATCAGAACCTTGCCTTCCCGCTCCGCCGTGTGGATCAGCTCTACGCACTCCTCCTCGGTATTGCACAGGGGCTTCTCCATCAGCACATGTTTTCCCGCTCTTAAACAGGCCATGCCTACTTCAAAATGCAGGTCATGCGGCAGTACGATGAGCACGGCATCGACATGATCCAGCATTTCGCGGTAATCGGCAACGGCCAGCCCGGCACCGGCCCCCTCGGCCGCCTTCTGCGCCCGTTCCAGCAGGATATCGCAGGTTGCGGTGACCTCCATCCGGTCCGCAAGCTCCTGGAAGCCGTGCTCGTGGCTTCCCGCCATATTGCCGCAGCCGATAATTCCCAGACGAATTTTACTCATGCTCCCTATTCCTCCCATGATTGAATTCCGTTGAACACCGTTTCATCATAGCGGGATCGGCTGCCCTTTTCTTTATTCTATAAGCTCATTGATTTGTATTATTTGTACAGGAAACTTATTTTTTTTGATGGAGATGTAAGGTAACATGGGGGATATAAATTTAACCATTTCGGGTTCTCGAAGGGAGATCGGGCATTGGACTACGTGCGCTTTGAACTAAGAGAGGAACTGACGGTTCGGTCTCTCATTTCCTTTATGTACCGAGAGCTTTCCAATACGTACCGGAGCGCGGGGGAGCGGCACGATTTCTGGGAGTTTGCCTATGTCGACAAAGGCGAGGCAGAGGTGTGGATCGAATCGAACCCATACGAGTTAAAACAAGGATCTATTGTCTTCTATCGGCCCAATGAATTTCATAGGCTTGTTCGTGTTTCTACTCCCAATTTGTTTATCGTCGCTTTCGATTGCAGTTCTCCCGCCTTAAACCAATTCAAAGGCCGCTGCTTTCGGCTGGAGGATGAGGAAAGAGCGATTATCGCCAGGATGCTTCAAGCAGGCATTAACGTGTTCGGCGCCCCCTCGATAAGCCAAGTCTGACCCGCAGGAACAACGCTCCCTTCGGAAGTGAGCAGCTTGTCAAAATGGAGCTGGAGACGCTGCTGATTCACCTCATCCAGAAATTGTTAATTCCAAAGAAGTCGGAATCGTCCCTTTCCTCCGTTTCTTCCCAGAACCGGGATGACGTACTAATGGAACAAATCATCCGCTATCTGAGTGCCCATCTGTCGCATAACCTTACGGTGGAACAGGTGTGCGCGCAGTTTACTCTTAGCCGATCCATGCTTACGCGATTATTCAAGAAATCCACCAATTCCAGTTTTATCGAATATTTAATGCAGATGAGAATTACGGAAGCCAAGCGTATGATTCGCGAGCATTCCTATAATTTTACGGAAATCGGAGAGAGGCTCGGTTACACGAGCGTCCATTATTTTTCTAAACAGTTTAAACAGATAACCGGCATGACGCCTACCGAATATTCCAGGTCGGTGAATGCTCTGATTCAAGATGCGGCGTCCGAACGCAAATAAGCCCCCGAGGGAGAAGGCTGATCGGACAAAAAGTATGGAATGCTTTGGCCGCCTGTTCTCCCCTGCTTAGAGGAGAAGGCGGCCGAAGCATTCCATGCCTGGAGGCAAACCAGCCGAACGCCCCTACCGGGCCTTGTCGGCTTCCTTGCCGTTATAGAGCGGGAGTACCACTTCGGGAGCACGGTTGCGCTTGTCTTTTTCTTGCCGAGAAGGGGAAGGGAGAACCGCTTGCAGGAGTCCTTCGTCTTGCCCTCCCGGTCAAAGGCGAGCGTGGCGTTCACTTCCCCGCCCAGCACGATAATGATGCTCGAAATATACAGCCAGGTCAGCAGGACGATGATTCCGCCGATGCTTCCGTAGGTTTTGGTGTAATTGCCGAAGTTGTTGACATAGAACGAGAACAGAAGCGAAGTGACGATCCAGCCCACCGTCGTGAAAAGGGCTCCCGGCAGCACTTCCCGGAACGACAGATGGCGGTTCGGGATGAACCGGTACAGGAGCACGAACATGGCCGCCATCATGCCGAGAGGCAGCACATACTTGGCGATGCTCCAGATAATATCGAAGAAGGCCGGAACATGCAGGAACTTAAAGATCATTTCCCCGATCCATTTGCCGAAAATGAGCATCCCAAACGTAAACACGATCACGACCGCCATCAGGAGGGTAAACATGATGGAAGCTCCCTTTACCTTCCAGAACGGACGCGTCTCCTCCTCGTCATAGGCTTTGTTAAGAGCCTTAAGGATCCCGTCGATTCCTTTCGAGGCCGACCAGATGGTCGTGATGATCCCGACGGACAGCAAGGTCGAGCTCTTCGACTGCTGAATCTCATCCAGTACGCTGCGGATCGTTTCATTGGAGGTCTGCGGCAGCATCCGGGAAATGCTCCCGATGATCTCCCCGCTGTTCAGAAAAGGCATAAAGCTGACCAAAGCGATGAGAAAGATAAGAAAAGGGAAAAAGGACAGTATAAGGTAATACGTCAGCTGCGCTCCCATAGCCGGCACCTCGTCGTCTTGAAACCGGCAGTAAAGGTTGTTGGCGAAGTTTTGCAGGCTCATTCGTTTGGTCGCCGGCTTATCCGTTGTCTTCATAAGGAGTTCCTCCTTCCCCTTGTATAGTTGGTTTTCTTTTTTAACGCCGCAGCCCATCCTTGCCATAAAGCGGAACGGGGCTTCCGGGTATAAGGAATCCCCTAACGGAAGATTAGAGGGATGGGATCATGCGGTTAGATTAAGGCCAGCTCTTATTGCTGGGCCAGACGGACGAGCATATGGGCGAGCTTATGACGCTCATCCTTCTCCCCGACCTTCCACAGCTCCTGGAGAAGCTTCTCCTCCCGGTTGCGCGGCTCCTCGTTGGCGGCCAGGTAATCGGCGATTTTCTCCGCCGTTACGGCAAGCTGCTCTTCGTTCAGTCCGATGCCCTGCGCCATCTGAATGCGCTTGGCCAAATACTCCTGGAAGGAACCGAAATCGGCCAAAATCTGCTCTTTTTGTCCGTCACCGATCTTCTCGATGGCCTGGTTGATTTTATCCGTCTGAAGATCTCCGTCTTTTTCAATGACATGATCGCGTTCACTCATGATTTCTTCCGCCTCCTTTAGTCTTTAACCGTTGAGTCACCATCTACTTACACACCGGGGACTTGCTTTGAATCATCATAAAATCGGCCTGTCCCGCATTATAGTAAAGAGGGGCCGTCCTTCGGCCTTTCATAGAAAATTAAGAAAACCTTTATATATTCCATGACAAAAGAGTAAGATCTCTCGCTTAAACTAGTAGAAAGAGGAGCAAGCCGGAGACCGGGGGCGGCTGGACCA
Organism: Paenibacillus sp. CC-CFT747; assembly: GCA_030323305.1. Taxonomy (GTDB): domain Bacteria; phylum Bacillota; class Bacilli; order Paenibacillales; family NBRC-103111; genus Paenibacillus_AO; species Paenibacillus_AO aurantius. The sequence continues at coordinate 739,186 of CP106741.1, forward strand.
AGGTCCAGGAAGCAAACCGAACGAGGGTCGGTTTGAATCGGGGGAGCCGCTCCAGTATGATTAAGGAAACAACCAGAACGTGAGCGCTAGTCGATCCTAATGAATGAGGTGTACATAGAATGAGAGCAGGCCAAAAGCACAAGGTGTTGATCCTGTCGGGGGAGCTCGGGGACGGACACAAACAAGCGGCTAAGGCTATCGTCGAGGCGGCCCACCTGAGCCGTCCGGGGATGGAGGTGGAAATCGTGGATTTCATGGCATGGACCCACCCGAAGCTTCATACGATCGGCCGGTACGCTTACACCCAGTGGGTGACGAAGTTTCCTTCGATGTACGGCTTTCTCTTCCGGAGAACGCGTTCGGACAACACCATCTCCCACCTTTTCAAAAAATGAAGTTTTACACGCTTGGGCGCATGGCGCGTTTGCTTCAGGAGGTCCGGCCCACCGTCGTGGTCTGCACCTTCCCGGGAGCGGCGGCGGCGATGTCCATGCTGAAGGAGAACGGGCTGACCGACCTTCCGCTCGTCACGGTGATCACGGATCACACCGACCACAGCTACTGGCTTCACCCCTGCACCGACCGGTATATCGTCGGCTCCGAGCACGTGAAGGAAGCGTTGATGGGCCACCAAATTCCCGAATCGCGCATTGCGGTGACAGGAATTCCCATCCGCCCCCGGTTCGTCGGAAGGTTTGACCGGGGTACGCTAAGAAGGAAGTACGGGCTCCACCCCGACCTGCCCACGGTACTGGTCATGGGCGGAGGACTCGGAATGATCGGAAGAGAATTTACCGAAACCCTCCGTTCCAGTGATATAATGGAAACCATGCAGGTCATTTTCGTGTGCGGGCAGAACGAGAAGCTGAAGCAGCAGCTGGACGGAGAGTTCCGAGGCTGCCGGGGAGTGCTGACCACCGGCTATGTCGATCACATCCATGAGCTGATGGCACTGTCGGATCTGCTCATCACGAAGCCGGGCGGGCTGACGACCTCGGAGGCGGTGGCGATGGAGCTGCCCATGCTCCTTCATAAGCCGCTGCCCGGCCAGGAGCAGGACAACGCGGCCTATCTCGTCAAGAGCGGAGTGGCCGTCATGGCCGGAAGCGGCGCGGAGCTCGCGGGAGAGCTCGTGAAGCTGATCGAAAGCCCCTTGCTCTTATCCGCCATCCGCCAGCAGGCCAAGCGGCACGAGCGCAAGCACGCCGCCTTCCAGGCGCTGGAGGCCATACTGGCCACGAAACCGACCTACTGGCCCGCGAAGGTGCGCCGAGCGGTTTATGCAAGAGCCTAGGCTGGAAGCGGCCGGTCCTGACGATGGTCAGGCCGGCTCTTTTGGCCTTATGAATCAGACAAGAAAGGAATATAAAGCGTTATGAGGGAAAAGCTGTTCTGGGGGAGCTTGATCTTTATAGCCGTCTACATGGCTTTGCCGTGGGTCATGTCCCGCATGCTCGGATGGGGGTTATCCGGCAAGGGGGCAAAGGACAGATCGCCCTCACGTTTGACGACGGCCCGGACCCGGTGTATACTCCCCGCCTTCTGGATTTGCTGAAGGAACGGGGCATCCGGGCCACCTTCTTCGTGCTCGGCTCGAAGGCCGAGAAGCACCCGGACCTGATCCGGCGCATGCACGAGGAAGGGCATCAGATCGGAATCCACAACTATACCCACCTGTCCAACTGGCTCATGACCCCCTGGGGGTCCGCAAACGCCATATCCGCCGCTCGGCGGATATCGTCGAGGGCATTACCGGGGAACGCCCTCTCTACTACCGGCCACCATGGGGGATTCTCAACCTCTTCGATTACGGACTCCGCCGCGAATTCGGGATTGTTCTCTGGTCCGTTATGCCGAGGGACTGGAGGAGCTCCATCGGCCGGCGGAAGCTGAAGAACCACCTGCTTAACCGTGTAACGGACGGATCGGTCATTCTGCTTCACGACAGCGGGGAGACGTTCGGCGCCGACCGGGACGCTCCTTCCTACATGCTGTCCGCTCTTACCGAAACCTTGGGCACCTTTGAAGAGCGCAGCCTCCAGTGCGTCCGGATTGACGAAATGACCGGATCCGCAAAGCGGGGAACGGCGGAGTCGGGGGTGGGCAGGCGAATGCTTTATACCGTGTGGATGTTGTGGGAGCGCTGCTTCATCAAGCTGTTTCACGTCGTCCCCGTAGATCCCGACAACACCTTCCTGCAGGTGCGCATCCGGGAATACACCGGGAGCACCCCGATTACCTTCCTCGATGGAGAGGAAATCCGCAAAGGGGACCAGATCGTCGAGCTTCACTTGAACAACGACATGCTGTTCCACCTCGGCAAGGAAAGCCGCAGCGCCATGCACCTCGCCATCCAGCTCATCCGCCGGACGGAGCAGCTGCTTCCGCAAATTCTGCGGCTTATGGAGACCGACCCCTCCTATAAGAACGCCAAAGGCCTGTACGGGATCAGCCTGATCCACCGCGGGCCCGAGCAGCTCGGGTTTACCATACTCGATCTGCCCAAGGGAGTATTCTCCAGAATCACCCAGTGGTACTTGAGGGTGCTCATGTACGTCATCCATCCTCAAGGAAAGAAGCGGCTGAAAACGAAATCCGAGCTGCTGGTCCCCAAAATCATCGCCATTTCCAAAAAAGAACTCATGAATCGTTATATCGCCTAAGGTAGAGGGGTTCCCCATCTCCTGGGCGGGCACCGCGGCGGGTTAACAAGCGGCTATTTTTATAAAAAAACGAGGCGGCCCGATGTCATCCAGGATGACAGGGCTGCCTCGTTTTTTGTCATACGATAAGCCGGCGCCGGTTAGGCTTAGACTTAAGAGGCGAGGGACTCGCTTCCGGCCGTCCTTCCTTTTCCGTAGGTGTGGCGGTACGAGAAGAGGAAGTAACCCAACGTGATCACAAGCAGAGCGATCATGATGCTCACGAGCACTTCCGCGCTCTGCCACATCGCCGAGAAATTGCCGCTGGAGATCACGGCGCGGAAGCCGTTAAGCGAGTAGTTCATCGGCAGCCAGGTGTTCACGTGCTGCAGGGAAGAAGGCAGCAGCTCCACCGGATACGAGCCGCCGCACGTCGTCAGCTGCAGAATGAGGAGCAGCACCGCGACGAAGCGGCCCGGGTTGTTGAACGGCGTGACGAGCACCTGGATGATGGCCATGAAGGTCCAGGAGGTCAGCACGCTGTACACAAGGAACAGCGGAACGCTCTGGACCTCCACCCCGAGGCCCCAAAGCAGCATGGCATCGGCCAGGAGTGCCTGGGCCAAGCCCACAGCGGCCAGCATGAGCGTCTTCCCGGTGAACCAGCGGAAGCCGGAGGCCGGCGGTGCGGCCGGGGCTTTGAACGGGAAGACGATCGACAGCATCAGGGCCCCTACGAACAAGCCGAGGGACAGGAAGTAAGGGGCGAAGCCGGTGCCGTAGTTCGGCACGCTGCCCACCTTATCCTCCTCCACCTCCACCGGATCGGCGAAGGTTTGGTAAAGCTTGTCGCTGCCCTTCAGCTCGGACGTCTTGCCGGACGCTTCGGCGAGCTTGCCGGACAGCTCGCTGCTGCCGCTCGCCACCGAGCCGGCGCCCTCGCTCAGCTTGTGCGTGCCTTCGCCAAGCTGTGCCGCGCCGCTCGCGAGCCGGTCCACGCCGCCGCCGAGCTGGCCGAGGCCCGCCTGCAGCTGGCGGCCGCCCGCTGCGAGCTGCTGCGCGCCGGCGTCCAGCTGCCGCCCGGCCGAGGCGGCTTCGGCCAGCTTGCCGCCGAACGCCGCCGTGCCGTCGGCCAGCTGGCCGGTGCCGGCGCTAAGCTGCGCGGCGCCTGCCGCCAGCTGCTGCTGGCCCGCCGCCGAGGCGTCGGCACCGGCGGCGACGGCGTGCGCGGCCGCGATCAGCTGCTGCAGCTGGGCGGCGTCCTTCGCCGCGGCTTCGACGGCGCCCGATGCCGGGGTGCCGCCTTCGGCACCGGCGGCCTCGCTGCCGGCCTTCGGCGCATCGGCCGCAGGGGCTTGGGCCGCCGCCGCATGAGCGGCCGCGTACGCCTTCAGCCCCTGCTCAAGCTGCGCGGCGCCGGCCTTCAGCTCGGCCGCCCCGTCAGCCGAGCGGCTGAGGCCCGCTTGTAGCTTCTGGGCGCCGTCCTTTGCCGACGCCGCACCCTGCTCGAGCTGCTTGTGGCCGGCTTCGAGCTGCCCGAGCCCGCCGGACAGGCCGGCCGTGCCCTTCTGCAGCGAGCCAAGCCCCTGGTTCAAGGCCGCCGCGCCTTGGGTCAGATCGCCCACCCCGTTCTTCAGGGGGCGGTTCCGGCCGCAAGCTCGCCCATGTGCTCGTCGACCTGCTTCAGCCCGTCTTCGAGCGTCTTGCTCCCGTCCGCGAGCGACTGGGCGCCGTCCGCGGCTTTCGCCAGGCCGTCCGAGAGCGTTTGGACATTCTCGAACACGGCCTGCGTGTAGCTTTTGGTCAGCTCATTCGAGATCTCGCCCTTGATCTTCTCGACGGCGTTCTTGCCGATTTGCGAAGCGATAAAGTTGCGGCTTTCGTTAGGCAGGAAGCGGAACATCGTCGGTGCCGGCTCCCCGTCCATGATTTGAGTCGCGTTCTTCGAGAAATCCTCCGGAATCTCAATGGCGATGTAATACTTGTTGTCCGTGAGTCCTTTCTCGGCTTCTTCCTTCGTGACGAAATCCCACTTGAAGCTGTTTTTCTCCTTCAGCTTTTCTACGAAGTCATCCCCCACCGTCAGCCGCTTGTCCTGAAAGTCAGCCCCCTGGTCGAGGTTGACGACCGCCACCGGCAGCTCGCTCACCTTCCCGTACGGGTCCCAGAAAGCATACAGAAACATAGCGCTGTAGATGAGCGGAATGAGCATGACCGCCATTACGGGGACCAGCAGCTTGTAATTCGTCAGCACGGGCTTCAGCTCGCGCCAGAAGGAGCTTCCCTTCGGTCTTGCCTTTCTCATGGTTCATCTCTCCTGATCCTTTATAGAATTATAACAAAGTGACCAAAATCATCAAACGGTCAATTTAATTCTGAAAAAAACGTCCTAGGACGTTTTACGTTTCGTGACGTGACAGTCTTTCCGAAGTGCCGAAGCTTAACTTGGCTAACCAGATAGATCCGAATAGCCATTACGGCTGCTCTGCGGCCAACCCATGCACTAGATAGAGGTCCATCAGCTGCGAGATCTTCTCTTTGCCCAACGGGGCGTGAGTCCGTTCCCAGTCGTTAACGAGTGCAAAATACAGCTTAAGGATGACGAAGGCCGTGAGATCCGGGTCGCAGGGCTTCATTTCGCCCTTGCCGACCGCCTCGGAGACCTTGTCCCGGATAAAAGCCAGCAGCGCCTTCTCGATGCCGTCCATGCTTTCCCGGACCTTGGGCGTTCCCACTTCGCGGATTTCATGCGTAAGCTGCACCGTCAGAGCATGCCGGTTCCGGAAATCAAGCACCCCGTACAGCACCCGGTGCATGTTCTCAAAAAACGGGCGGGACGGATCGATGGCTTCCTCCGCTATCCGGAGAATGTCGCGGATGAAATCCTTCATGATTTCATCGAACAGCTCTTCCTTGTTGACGAAGAACGTATAGATCGTTCCCTTGCCGACGTTGGCGATCCTCGCCACCTGATCCATGGTCGTCGCCTTGTATCCGAAAAGAGCGAAGGACTTAGCGGCCGCCTCGACAATTTGTTTCCTGCGGTCCACCGCCATACCAGCTCCTCCTCTCGTCTTGAAATTGACCAAATTACTAAATTGGTCATTTCGTTCTCCTATTATACTCCTGCGCCGGCTTCTTCACAAGCCCCTCCCCGAAAATTCGCGGGACCGAGGGACGGCAGATAGCAGGCCCCTACCATAGTACGGTCCGCCAAGGGTTCCGAACCAGGGAACGGGCGATCATGACCGGATTCCTCCAGCCGCCGGTCTAGAGCGGCAGCCGGATCTCGACACAGGTCCCTTTTTCCGGCCGTCCGTACAGGATCAGGTTTCCTTGATGATGGCTGATAATGGATTGGCAGATCATAAGGCCGAGCCCGGTTCCGTTCTCTTTGGTCGTGTAGAAGGGCTCCCAAGCCGCTCCATGTCCTTGCCCGCAATGCCCTCCCCGGCATCGAGAAACCGGATCAGAAGCTCCCTGCCGTCCCGGCGCAGCTCGATGTCGATCGGCCCTCCGCCGGGCATGGCCTCCATCGCATTTTTCATGACGTTGATGAATACCTGCTTAAGCTGATCCTTGCTGCACCGAATGCTGCCCAGCCGTCCATCCGTACTGACGCTGACCCGGATTCCCGCTTCTTCGGCCTCCGCCTTCAGGAACGAGATGACCTCCCCTAGAATGAGGGCCACGTCATGCTTTTCGTTAGCGGGCTTGTCCGGCTTGGAAAGCAGAAGAAATTCGTTGATAATGGAATTGATCCGGTTGACCTCATCCAGCATGACCGGGATGACATCGGGGTTCATTCTTCCGTTCTTCATCAACTGCAGGTAACCGGACAAAACCGTGACCGGGTTGCGGATTTCATGCGCCACTCCGGCAGCCAGCCTGCCCGCTACGGACAGTTTCTCGGAATGGTTCAGCTGGACCTTCATCTGGATCAGCAGCCGGACGAGTACCGAGATCACGGCAAAGAGAAAGACCAGCATGCCGATATAGGACAGCTGCGGCGGATGGGCTGCCGGAAGCAAGACATTCGTATAGATGTCCACCGCCCCCGCCGCGCTGAAGCACAGCGTTCCGAGCAGCAGGATGCGCGCATCCCGGTTGCCGTGCCGGGCATGGTAGAGAAGAACGCCGATGGATACGGCCATGCTGAACAGAAGCAGCAGCTGGTAGAAGGCGAGCACCTTAGGAAAAGGCACAAGCCGCCATTCCGCCGCAGGCAGCAGGACCATGGCATAGAGCAGATGGACCTTCCACAGAATGCGGAGGCCCCGGTTGATTCGCGAATAGCTTTCCCCAAAAAGCTGCTCCATAAAGGCCAGAATGGCCGTACAGCCCAGAATGAGCGAAGCGAGCTCCAGGTATGTCCACAGCTTGGGAACATCGAACAGCAGATACAGAATGGCCGTCCGGCAGAGCGTATAGATACCAAAGAACACCCCGAAGGCCCCGAAGGACAGAAATTCCTTCTGGTTGACCCTCATGGCTATGTAGATGGCCGCCATCCCGACGAGAAGATAGAAGAAGCCGAGGATGAACCGGCTGCCCTGCTCCTTCAGGAGAGAGCGGATATACTGGGCCTGCTCCATCACAACGGCATCCTGCATGAACCCGATATTCGCTTTCCCCGAGTAGATGCGGAAATACAGCTTGCCTCCGAACCACTCTTGGTTTAGCGGAATAAAGCGAAGCGGCGTCCCTTGATAAGCGGGATTCTCGGCCCGAGGGGTTCCGTAGGTGTAAATCACCTTTCCTTCGGCCATCACTTCGTACATCTCATATAAGCGGGCAGCCAGCCCGGGATCCCTCCAGGTGCCGGCCGGCAGGTCGGCCCTCAGCCACAGCACGTTCGACCCGTTGCGGCCGGGAGGGTTAAGGGGGCTGTCAATGGACGCCCAGCCAGCTGACGGAACGGTCACCAGCCCGGGCTCGGGCCGTCCGATGACTTCCTCTTCCGGCTTCTCCCAGAAATACTCCCAGCCGGACAGCCGCCCGGAGGGATTCCATTCTCCGCTGCCGGAAGCCCATAAGGCCGCTATGGGAATAAGGCCAATGGCAAATAATAAGAAGGTTAGCAAAATCCGTTTCATAAAAGGTTCTCCATCATTCCTGTATCATACCTGATATTTCTATTTTTTTCGACAACATTCTACTAATCTCTTATATTTTACACGTAACGGCAGCTTAAAACGAGAGGCGGAAAAAATTATGAGTATAGGCAGACAGGCACTTGTGTTCGGAGCAAGCGGTTTGGTGGGAGGGCAGCTGGTGCAAGAGCTGCTTGCGAGCGGGCTTTACAAGCAGGTGACCGTGTGGGTCCGGCGGCCGCTTGTCCTGGATCATCCTCTGCTCCGCCAGGAAATCGGAGACCTTCAGCCGGACCGGCTGGAGGAGAAGCCAGGCGTTTTTCAGGCGGAGGATGTTTACTGCTGCCTCGGGACCACCATCAAGAAGGCGGGTTCGGAGGAAGCCTTTGCCCGGGTCGACCGGGAGCTTCCGGCTGCGGCGGCCCGCCTGGCGGCCCGGCAGGGAGCCCAACGGATGCTCGTTGTCTCCTCGCTCGGAGCGGATCCGGGCTCCCGGGTGTTCTACAGCCGCACGAAAGGGCAGATGGAGGAAGAGGTGGCCCGGGCGGGGGTTCCCGCCGTCCATTTCTTCCGCCCTTCCCTGCTGACCGGCAGCCGCTCCGAATTCCGCTTGGGCGAGAAGGCGGCCATTGGCGTTATGCGTGTGCTCAACCACGCCCTGCACGGCCCGCTCCGGCGCTACCGGTCCATTCCAGCGGGGACGGTGGCCCGGGCCATGCTCGCCGCCGCGCAGGATGACCGGACCGGCGTGTTTGTTCACTCCTCCGAGGAGCTGTTTACCATGGCGGAGTCCTTTGTTCGTCCTTAACGGATTGCCGGCTTTGACGCATCCGACTGTTTCGGCTTTGACAGATTCGACTGTCCGCTGACTCGCAACGGCAGGGAGGTCCGCGGCGTTCCGTCGTCCAGTCTCCCCGAAACAGGAAAAACAGGGCAGCCTCCGGGCTGCCCTGTTTTCTATGCGGCCGCTTACTGCCCGTCAGGCGTTGGCTTCACCGCCGTCTCTATGGCGGCAGCCGCTTCCCGACCGGAGTCCGAGCGGGGCGCCGCCGCCCTGGCTGCTACCGGTACCGGCAGCCCCGCTCCCCCGCCGCCACCTCCCACGGTCTTGCGGGTCAGCCCCTGCACGAGCTCGTTCAGGTCGATGCCCGACACGCTCTTTAGCATCTCCGGCGCCGTCGCCATGAGCGACGTGACGTAGTTGCTGACGCGGGCGGCGCCTTCGCCGCTGCCCGTATCGACGACGGTCAGCTTGTCGATGGACTTCATCGGCTCGGCGATCCGGCCGGCCAGCTCGGGCAGCATCTTCACGATGATGTCGAGCACCGCGGCCTCCCCGAACTTCTGGAACGCCTCCGCCAGCTTCTCCTTCGCTTCCGCCTCCGCCAGACCGCGCAGCCGCACGACCTCGGCCTCGGCCGTCCCTTTGGCGCGTTCGGCATCGGCTACCGCCAGCCCGTCGAGGCGCTTCTGCTCGGCCATGGCCTTCGCCTCCGCTTCGATGCGGTACTGCAGGGCGTCCGCTTCGCGCATCCGTTTCGCCTTGTCGGCCTCCGCCGCCTGAATGACCGAATAGCGGTCGGCGTCCGCCTTCTTCTTCACTTCCGCGTCATACTGCTTCTCACGTACGACGATTTCCTTCTCCTGCAGGTCGATCTCCCGCTCCTTGCGGACGATCTCGACCTTCATCTGCTCCTCGACCACGGACTGCTTGGCGCGGGCCTCCTGGATGAAATACGCCTGGTCCGCATCCGCCTTCGCCGTGTCCTGCTCCCTTTGAAGGAGGCGACCTTCAGCTCCCGCTCCTTCTCTGCTTCGGCAATGTTCGTGTCCCGCAGAAGCTCCGCCTTCTGCCCCTCTTCCTCGGCTCTCGCCTTCTGAATCCGGGCGTCCCGTACGGCCTCCGCCTCGGCGATGTCCGCATCCCGCTTCACCTGGGCGATCCGCGGCTTACCGAGCGAGGCGAGATACCCTTGCTTATCACGCACATCCTTGATCGTGAAGGAGACGATCTGCAGGCCCATCTTCTTCAGGTCCTTGGCGGCCACCCCTGGACCTCCTGGGCGAATTTGTCCCGGTTGCGGTAGACCTCCTCCACCGTCATCGTCCCGAGAATGGCCCGCAGGTGCCCTTCGAGCACTTCCTGGGCTTCACTCTTCAGCGCTTCGCTCGGCTTGCCCATATACTGCTCGGCCGCCGTCGCCACATCCTCGACCGACCCGCCGATCTTGATGATCGCGACGCCGTCCGCCATGACGGGAACGCCCTGCTCGGTATAAACTTCCGGTGTGGTGACGTCCAGCTTATGGGACAGCAGGGACAGGAACTCGCTGTTCTGAAAAATCGGCCAGATGAACGCTCCTCCGCCGCGGATAATCTTGATCCGGCGCCCCTCGTCCGTCGGATCGGACGTCACGTTGCGGGTTCCGAGGAAGGAACCCGTCACAATCATCGCCTCATCCGGTCCCACCGTTTTGTAGCGGGCCCAGAAGGCCAAGCCGAGAAGCACAATCACCCCGACCACCACAGCGGGGATTACCAAATAATCGGGCATTCCATCTACCTCTTCCTATAGATTATTTTCAAACCGGGAAACATAAACTGCGCCGTCCCGCACTTGAACGACCACGACGCGAGCTCCCGCCTGAATGTCTTCCTTGTCGAAGCTCCCGGCTGTCCGGTTGGTATTCGCGGCTCCGATCTTCAGCAGCACTTCCCCGTATCCGGTGCCGGGAATCGGGACGAGCACCTCGCCGATGCGGCCGCACAGGCTCTGCTCCGTGTAGCCCGAGGACGTCTCGCTGTTCCGCATGGGGCGGACATAGAGATAATGCACGGCAACCGCCAGAAGAAAAGCGCAGACAAGGGCCAGGAGAAGGTTGATCGCGCTTCCCAATCCCGAATAATGCTCCAGCAGGATCCCCGCCCCGCCGAACGAGGTAATTCCGCCAGCGACGGTGACAGGCTTAAGATAATCGGCGGATAGGAAGTCCAGCATCCCGTCCAGCGCTTGGCTGACCAAATCCCCCAGCAGCACGGTCACGAGAGCGAAAAGCACCCCCAAGACCAGACATCCCCAGTAGATCTCCACCATGGCCTCTCCTCCTTTTCCTCGGCTTGTTCCTGCACATCTTTCGCGAAAACCCTTCCATTGTCTTAAGTGCGCTTGCTTCCTATGTAACTTATTACGTGTTTAATGGAAAATTGTTTCAAAATTTTCACATTTGCGCAAAGTAAAGTTTACTTGACATGCGGCGAGGAAGTAAAGTAAACTTTACGTAAAGTAAGCTTTACATGGAGGAAGGACGATGAAGAACCGCATCCGTGAGCTTCGCGCCGGAAAGGGCTGGACGCAGGAGAAGCTGTCCGAGCTGGCGGGCGTCTCCCGCCAGACGATCATTTCCGTTGAGAACGGGAAATTCAACCCCTCGCTTACCCTGGCTTACACGATCGCCCGGGCCTTCGGCCTGACGATCGAGGAGATTTTTATTTTTGAAGAAGAAGGGAGAGAACGGTCATGAGCAACTGGGGAGCCTTCGCCGGATTGTTCAGCGGTGCCTTGATGGGCTTGGCGGGCTTGTGGCTCGGCCGCTATTTTGCCGCAAAGAAACGGGGCCTGGATGAAAGGTATTATGCCGTTTGGCGAAACGCCCGGGCGGCCAGCTGGATCATCACCATGGCAGCCCTGTACGTGCTGTTCTTTCTGCTGCTGGCAGGCGTTTCCCTGTCGGCGCTCGCTGCACTGGGCATCCTTATGCTCGTGCATTTCACCGGCTGGGCCCTGAGCGGCCTGTACTACCAAACCAGAATGTAGGAGGGAAACCCAAATGAAAACCAATCCAACTCAACGTTCCGCCTTTCGCCTCAGCTTGACGATCTCGTCCCTTGTCGTCCTCTTCTTCCTGATCGTCACACTGATCACCGGAAACGCAGGCTTCATGCTGTGGAGCCTGCTGCCCGCCTTTATCACGACCATCACCGGCTATGCCCAGGATAAGAACGTCCGTCGGAAAGCCGGCATCCGATGAGTGCCCGGGAGCCTCTTCTGCAGGGCCGGCGGGCCGTCATCGTAAGCGGAGGAACGTTGGGACCGTGGGCTCTTACCGAGCTTCAGGAGGATGATTACCTGATCGGGGCCGACCGCGGAGCTTACTTCCTCGTTGAGAACGGCCGGACCCCCGATCTCTCGATAGGCGATTTCGACAGCGTGGCGCCTGACGAGCTGAAAGCGGTCCGCCGCGGAAGCCGGACGTTCGTCTCCTGCGATCCGGTTATGAAGGACTGGACCGATACCGAGATGGCGCTCGTCTGGGCGCTCGACCGTGGGCCCCGGGAGATCCGGATGCTAGGGGTGCTCGGCACAAGGCTCGACCATTCCCTCGCGAACATCCAGCTCCTTGTCCAGGCCCTCCGCCGCGGCATCCCGTGCTCCATCGCCGATGCCCATAACGAGCTGACGCTCACGGACGGCTCCCTTGCCCTGCTGCCATCACGCTTCACGCATGTCTCGCTTCTGCCGCTGACGCTCGAGGTGACGGGCGTCACGCTCGAGGGCTTCCGCTACCCGCTACAGGACGCCGTTCTCACCATGGGACAGTCGCTCGGCGTCAGCAACGTGCAGGAGCAGCCGACCGCGCGGATATCCGTGCGCGAAGGGCTGCTCCTGGTGATCCGGAGCCTGGATTAGGCTCCTTTCCTTATGAACTTCTTTTTCCGGGCCCTAAATGAGATGAACCACCCGAATGACGTTGTCGGTGTACACGACCTTGATGATGTGGTTGTCCTTGTCATAGATGATATGGCTGGTGCCGAGCTGAAGGCTGGGGTCGGCGCCCAGGCCGTAAAACACGTCGTCCGCGAGCGTCGTCAGGCATTCCCGCTGCTGCTCCTCGTCCAAGCCGTCCCAATCCCCCGCTTCCATCTCCAGAAATTCATGGCTCGTTCCGATGTCGCGGATCGCCTCCGTGAGATCTTCAATAATATCCTTGTATTCCTTCGCAAATTTGACTCCCATGGTTCGGCCTTCTTTCCTTTTGGAATGGTCAATCAATGAATGTCCTACAAAAGAGGCGACAGCATCCGGGCGAGAACCTCCTTGCCTCTCTGGTAACGGGACCGCTTACTGAACTCCTTCTGCCGGATTTCGGTGCTCTCCTGAAGGTCCTCCCGGAAGTCCTCCACCAGATAATCGATCGTTTTCTTGTCGAACATAACCGCGTTGAGCTCGAAGTTGTCATAGAAGCTGCGCATGTCCATGTTGGCGGTGCCGACGGAAGCGATGGTCTCGTCCACAATCAGGATTTTGGCATGCACGAAGCCTTTGTTGTACAGATAGAACCGGATGCCGGCCTGCATCAATTCCTCGATATAGGAGAAGGAGGCCCATTTGACCAGAATGTTATCCGTAATCCCCGGAAGGATGATCTGAATGTCCACGCCGCTGAGCGAAGCCGTCTTCAGCGCCATCTGGAGGCTCGGATCCGGGATAAAATAAGGCGTGACGATCAGAATGCGGTCGGTTGCCGAGTTGATCGCCCCGAAGTACATCTCGAGAATCGTGTCCCAATGCGCGTCGGGCCCGCTTGCGATAATCTGCACCTGCTCGGAGCCTTCGCAGCCGTGAGCCGGGAAATAGCGTTCGTCCGTCAGCTTCTCCCCGCTTACGAACTCCCAATCGTTAAGGAACGTCTGCTGCAGAAAGTAGACGGAATCCCCTCTAAGCTTCATGTGCGTGTCCCGCCAGTAGCCGAGCTTCGGGTCCCTCCCCAAGTATTCGTCGCCGATGTTGATTCCTCCGAGAAAACCGATGTCCCCGTCGACGACGACGATTTTGCGGTGATTGCGGTAGTTCAGATTGCGGGCGAGAACCGCGCTTCGGAGCGGAAAGAAGCAGTGGACCTGGGCCCCGGCCTCCGTCAACTCCTGAACATAGGCGCCGCTAAGGTCATAGCTCCCGAGCCCGTCATAGATCACCCGCACCTCTACTCCTTCCTTGGCCTTGCGGATGAGGATTTCCTGGATTTCGGTCCCGATGCCGTCCGCGCGGATGGTGTAGTATTCCACATGAATATGATCGCGGGCTTTCTCCATCACTTCCTTCAGAGCGCGGAATTTCTCCTCACCGCCCGAGTAAATCTCGGTTTCGTTGCACTTCGTAATGGGAGACTCCGGAATGCTCTGGAGGAGACGGAACAGCCTTTTCTGCCGGGCGGCTTCCTTGTTCTTCAGCTCGCGGGAGCGCATGGCTACTTCTATTCTATGAATCACTCCCCCGGAAGCTTAGGCTGCAGCCTTTTCCCCCGTCTTCTGACCAGCCTTCTTTTCTGATATTCGCGCGCGACCAGATAGTAGAGCATGAAGCCTACTACCGGCAGCAGGAAAATAATAAGCAGCCATGCGGTCGTTTTGGACGGATTTTTGAATTCCATAAACAAGACCACGACGACCTGTACGATAAAGACCAGCATAAAAATCAATAACCACAGCATGAAAGTCCCCCTCAGCCTGAGCGTCAAAACGGCCGGACAGGCCGCTCTTCTATAATAGTAGTTATTTACCCGCGCTTTGTTCCGGTAAACCTTCCTGTGATTTCTTGGCATGTTTCAGGGGGAATGCTTGTGTTTAACATATGGTATGACAGCAACACACACACAAATAAGGGAGATGATCAGCATGCTGGGATTCTTAGTTAGTGTCATCATGGCCATCATTATCGGGTTCATCGGCGATGCATTGGTTAGAAGCGATATGCCAGGAGGCGTTATCGGCTCCATGATCGCCGGCTTCATCGGCGCTTGGCTCGGACACTTCCTCTTTGGCCACTTCGGACCGGACATTGCAGGGTTCGCCATCATTCCGGCCATCATCGGTGCCGCTCTCGTCGTTTTCCTCGTAGGCCTTCTTTTCAAAGGAATGCGCAGCAGAACGACTCACTAATTCATCAAGAGCTATCCTCTCTATCCTTGACGTTTTACCCATACTATATAAGGAGATGGTTCAAATGGCAAAAGGAACAATCACAGGTCTGGTCGTCGGTGGAGCAATCGGTGCGGTATCCGCTCTTCTTCTCACCCCGAAAACGGGAGCGCAAATGAGGCAGGATCTGTCGGACCGCTATAGCAAACTGAGTGACAAAACAGTAGATATGGCCACTACCGTAGGCCAAAAAGCATCGGAGATGGCCACTACCGTAGGGCAGAAGGCTTCCGACCTCGCCAGCACCGTCAAGGCGCAAGCCGGCGAAGTCATGAGCCAGACGAAGGACTCTTCGCAGACGGTAGCCGATGAAGTGAAGAACTGGCGTGCGGAGAACGAAGACATGGGCAGCTCCAACAGCTCCACCTCGTCTTCCTCGACATCGACCTCGGTGAATCCGACGCTCGGTTCGACGAATCCGACTTCCAATTACTAAGCGAAGCCATCCGTAGAAGACAGACAGTCGTCGCCCTGGGCGGCGGCTGTTTTTCTATTTCAAGCCGAAAGGGGATTCCTTCATGTCCAAACCAGCCTGGAGATGGGCCAACCTAATCATTCTCGTTGTCGTCCTCGTCATGAACACGCTCGCCAACGTGCTGCCGCTGAACGGACAGACGACGGGAGAGATATCGGACCGGTATCCGGTTCTGCTTACGCCTTCCTCCTATGTCTTCTCCATCTGGACGCTCATTTACGCCCTGCTGATCGGGTTCGTCCTGCTGCCTTTCCGCGGCACTCCTGCGGGACGCGCCGCCGTCGAACGGATCGGCCCTTGGTTCTTCGTCAACGGCCTGCTTAATTCGCTTTGGATTGTGCTGTGGCATTACGATTTCATCTATCTGTCGCTCGTGGCTATGGCCGGCATCCTACTCTCCCTGATTGTCATCTACAACCGGATCCACTCGGGGGAACGGCCTCACTCGACGGGAGAACTCTGGTTCGTAAGAATCGCCTTCAGCGTCTACCTGGGCTGGATCTGCGTCGCCACCATCGTTAACGTCGGTGTGGTGCTGCTTAAGGCTGGCTGGGACGGCTGGGGACTGAGCCCGGAAACGTGGACGGTCATCATGCTGGTGGTGGCGGCGGGGCTCGCCGTTGCCGTAAGCTACCGGACGAATGACATCTTCCTGACCGCCGTCTTCATCTGGGCCTTCGTGGGGATCGGGGTGAAGCAGCAGGACCTCGCGATCGTCCGTACCCCGGCTTATGGGCTGGCCTTGCTGCTTCTCGTTTACCTGCTCTGGACCGCCAAGGAGTGGAAGGAGCATCGGGAAAGCTATTACTAGCAACGGAAGAGCTATTATTAGCTTCTCGTGAGGATTGCCCGGCTTCTATTTATTTTGTGTGCATATGGAGGGCATCCCGCCAACAAAATAAACAGATCCGATCCTAGTGCCTGATTTGTGAACGTTATTCCACTTCCCTGCCGCTCTTAGGAGGAAACGTCTTGATGAAACCAAAACGCAGAAGGATTTGGCTCTCCCTTGCGGTGCTGCTCGTCCTCGCGGCGGCCTCCCTCGCCTACTATTTGAAGCCCTATCCGCCGAACGGGGAAGCCCTTCATGCCATGCAAGGGGAGACGGCATAACGGTGAAGGAGACCGGCCGCCTGATTGTCTTCGAGCCGGAGGGCCAAGCCCTTCAGCCCGGCGTCCTCCTCTATCCGGGGGCGCTGGTAATGCCCGAAAGCTACGCCCCCTCGCAAAAAGCTGGCCGCCGACGGCCGCCGGGCCATCATCGTGAAGATGCCGCTGAACCTGGCCATTCTCGGCCTTGACAGGGCGGATGATTATTTGAAGGGTCTCCCCGACGGCGAAACCTATGTGATCGGAGGCCATTCCCTGTGTGGTGTCATGGCCTTCCGTTATGCCGCCGCCCACCGGGAAGCAAGGAGTACGTTAGCGTCCAGCCCGTCCGCTTACCCTCCACTCCAGGGAAGCCGCCGCCTTTTGTCCGTGATCTTCAAGATATAATCACAATCAAGGAAAACCAAAAAAGCCGACTGGCTCCGTCGGCTTTACTCTTTTGAATGGCTGTTCTATCAGGCTGAGCTTTTCGGTTGACGTCTCTAGGCTTCCTGCCAGAAGCGGCGCAGGTTGTCCATGGCGATTTTGGAAGCCGTCCGGCATTCTTCCATTCCTTCGAACTCGACCGTGATGTTGCCGTCGTAGCCGGAGTCCTTGATCAGTTTCACGATTTTACGGATCGGAAGATCCCCTTGTCCCACGATGGCCCCGCGCAGGTAATTGTCATGAGCGGTCCGGAACCATTCCCCGCCCCCGGATTCTCATCGTAAGAACGGAAGTAGAAGTCCTTGAAGTGGACGAGGGAAGCATACGGCAGGTTTCTCTTTACGCCGATGATCGGGTTCTCGTCCACGCACATAAAGTTGCCGACATCGAGGGTCGTCTTAAAGTTCGGACGGTTCACCGCCTGCAGAACCCGCTGGACGCGGTCGCTTGCCTGCACACTGAAGCCGTGATTCTCAATGGTGGTGGTGATGCCGAACCCCGCGGCATAATCGGCAATGATTTGGCTTCCCTGACCATGAGCGGCAGGTTCTCCTCGAACCAGGCGATGGTCATCTTCTCCTTCGGCAGCGTGAAGGCCGTGACATCATGGCGCATATGCTTCACGCCCATCCGGTTCACCACATCGACGTGCCGTTTTACCCGTTCCATCTCCTCCTGGAAGGCTTCCTCCGTCTCTTGAACGAAATTCGCGGGCATGGAGTAATTGGACAGCTCCATTCCGACCGATTGGGCCTTCTCCCGGATGGCGTCAGCCAGCTCATGGTTATCCTCCACCGTATAGCCGTAAGGCACCATTTCCATGTGCTCCCCGCCGTTATCCGCAATCCATTGGATGACATCGAGAACCGTCATTTCCCCCGACTTCAACGCATTCAGCAGGCTGTACGTGCTCAAACCGATTTTCATTCTTCGTTCTCCTCCTCGGGATTAGTGCAATTCCTTATGAATGGCGTCAAGCAGCCGCAAGGTTTTGTCGCAGCTGTATTCCCAGAACATAACCCCGGCCAGGCCGGCGTCTAGGACAAAAGCGCATTTATGGTGCAGCGATTCCTCGTCGTCATACGTGATGAAGGTGCTTCCATCGAACAGGTACGGGGCCTTCGCTTCCTCGTCCCAATACCGGACATAGCCGTTCCGGTTGATGTAGCCTTCCGCCAGCGCGGTATAATCCGGTCCGTACCCCCGGAGCCGGAAGTCATCTGAAGCAGCCCCCGGTTGTGATCCGGCACCTCCTTCCACATCCGGGAATAGAACGCCGCCCCGATCACCAGCTTCTCCCGGGGAACGCCCGCCTTCTCAAAGAGCTGAACGGAGCGTTCCACGCTGATCCGGAACAGATCCCCGGTCGGGGCGAACAGATTCGTATGGTGTCCCGTCAGCGTTTGGAACCCGCCGCGCATGTCATAGGTCATGAGCTGCACATAATCGAGATAGGCCTGAACCTGATCCATCTCGGTCCCGTCCAGGTAATACTCGTCCGCCCCCGCGGCTATCGTCAGCAGATAAGGCCTTCCGTCTTCCCCGGCCTTCTTGTCCAGCTCTTCTCTCATTTCCTTCAGGAGCAGCGTAAAATTCCTCTTGTCGGCGGGAGACGCGCCGATTCCGGCAACCGCGTAGCACGGATATTCCCAATCCAGGTCCACCCCGTCAAAAAATCCGCTTTCCAGCACCTTGACCGCGGAAAGGGCCATCCGGCGCCTGCCCTCCTCCGTGGAGGCGGCTTCGGAGAAGCCCCCGGCGCTCCAGCCGCCGACGGACAGCAGAATCTTGAGGTCGGGGTTATAGCTCCTCAGCACCTTCAAATGAGCCAGGTTCTGAAGATGACCCGTCTGGATTTCGTCCTCGCGAACATGCCCGAAGGCCACGTTCAGATGCGTCAGCTTGCGGGCCGCCTCGGCCGTGATTTCCGGCAGCGCCCGGTCGCCGGCATAACCTACAATAAGCTTCTTCATGGCGTCAGCCTTCCTTTCCTTCCAAAATGCCTTTCTTCATCGCCCGGTAAACGAGCTGGGCGAACAAGCTGTTGGACCAGGCAAACCAAGGACGAGTGAACTGGGCAGGATCATCCGCGTGAAAGCCTTCATGCATGAAGCCGGTTCCGGCATCGGTCGTCTCGAGCAGGCCGATCATCTCGAGCATTTCGTCGTCCGTCTCGGCCGTGAGCCCCTGCATGGACAAGGCCATCGGCCAGATGTACCCCGGCGGCGTATGAGGACTTCCGATTCCTTTGGCCGCCGCTCCTTCGTAGTAGTAAGGATTCTCCTTACTCAGAATGAAGCGGCGGGTGTTCCGGTAGACCGGATCGTCATGGTCCGCGTAGCCGAGGTAAGGAATGGAGAGCAGGCTCGGCGTTCCCGCGTCATCGATCAGCGAGTAGTTGCCGAAGCCGTCCGTCTCGTAAGCATAGATGCGGCCGAATTCGGGATGGCGGTAAATCCCGTACAGCTCGATGCCGTGACGGATTTCCTCCTCGAACGCTTCCATCTCCCGGACGAAGGCTTCGTCGCGGTACACCCACCGGGCCATCTCCTGCATTTGCGACAGCGAAACGGCTGCGAACATGTTCGAAGGGATGTTGTAATGAAGCTCGCAGGCGTCGTCGCTCGGCCGGAACCCCGACCAGACCATACCCGTGTAATTAACCGGCATCCCGAGGCCGTTGTTGCGCAGCGTGTCGATGGCCGGGCAGTTGGTCCGCATGAACCGGTAAGGGAGTTCTCGGCATGCCGCTGCTCGGTTCTCCAAACATCCACGATGGAATGCATCGCCTTATGGAACGTTTCGTCAAAAATATCCGTTAGGCCGGTTTCTTTCCAGTACCGGTAGGCAAGACGGATGGTGAAGCAGAGGGAATCGAGCTCGAATTTGCGCTCCCATACCCAGGGGGACATGTCGGTCTGGTCGTTCGCGTCCCAATGCCAATGATTCGCCGTCTCGTTAAACGCATTCGCGTAAGGGTCGATTCCGATGTACCGGGCATGCCGCTTGATCAGCCCCGAAAGGATGCGCTGCAGCCCTTCGTCCTCCTTGGCCAGCGGGACATAATGCATAAGCTGCTCGACCGAATCCCGAAGCCACATGGCGGGGATGTCCCCGGTGATGACGAAGGTGGTGCCGTCATCCATGAGCTTGGTGGTCGTCTCGAGCGTATTCGGGAAGCAGTTCTTGAACTGCTGCAGCAGCCGGGGACGTCCGGCCAGCTTGGCCTCCGCTTCCTTCAGCACCTCCCGGACGGCGTCCGGAAGGGCGAGAGGAGGCATGGCGATGCGGGGAAGCTTGAATGAGTCCATGGTTTACCTCCTATGCCTGACGGGATGAGATGAGCTTCACCGTTTTGATTTCATAAGGCCGGAACGTCAGCTCGAAGGTTCCTTCCCGGCAGCCGAGCGGTTCGAGTTCATCCTCGAGCAGATTAACCAGGGTGGCCTGCACCGCCGCATCCGGCCATTCCACGCTGACCGTTTCCCGGGCGCCCGACGATTCGTAGAAGCGCAGCACGGTCCCCTGCTCATCCTCGGAAGCTTTGACCGTATCCAGGATCACGTGCTCGCTGCGGAAGCCGATCAGGGACTGCTCCGCAGGAAGCGTACCGGCATGACCGTCTGCCTGGACAGCCGTTACCGGATGGTTCAGCTCCATCGCCCGGCGGACGACCTGGCCCTGCCGCCAGTCTCCCTCATGGGGGAGAACGGAGTAGGTGAATTCATGCTCCCCTTGATCCGCGTGCTCGTCCGGCCATTTCGGAGCCCGCAGCAGGGAAAGCCGGATCGTCCGGTCCTTGATGTCATAGCCGTATTTGCAGTCGTTCAAGAGGCTCAGGCCGCTGCCCCTTCCGAAACGTCCGCCCAACGGTGCCCGCATACCTCAAACTGCGCCTGCTCCCAGCTGGTGTTGTTGTGCGTCGGGCGCTCCAATGCGCCGAACGGGATCTCGTAGGTGGCTTTGCCCGCAATGAGATCAGCCGGGAAGGCGGCTTTCAGAAGCTTATGGCTTTCGGCCCACTGTACCTTCGTCTTGAAATCCACGCGCCGCTGATGGCGGTACAGGATCACATCCTGGGAGATGACCGAATCGTTCAGCTTCCACTGGAAGCGCAGCACATCGCGTGTCTTGCCCCGGAGAACGACCTCCCGGGAGAGAAGCTCGACCCCGCCGGCCCGCTGGGATTCGAAACGGGGATCGATATCCCACGCATCCCAATAGGTTGGCCGGTCGTGGAAGAACTGCAGCTCGTTCGCCTTATCGCCGGGCTTCAGCCATTCCCGCCGCAGCGTCTTGTCGTACCAGCGGGTGATTTCGCCCACCGGGTTGAACTCGAGCACGTAATGCCCGGTTTCCCAAACCTCCGGAAAGGCTTCCTTCTTATCCTCAGCAAGTACCGTCGACTCATCCTGAGCAGGACGAACCCATAGGGTCGTATAGCCGAAAGCGGGAAGGGAAGGAACATAAACCGACAGTGTTTCCCCGTTCTCGGTTCGCTGAACATCGGCTTCCAAGCGGTTGCCCACTGCGTCGAAGACCGCCGGATGCTCCAGCCCGAACGATCCTTCGATCGTCACGACCTCCCCGCGGTTCCAGCCTAGGCTGTTGAACACGACGCAAGGGATGCCTTCCCCTCGGTCGATACCTTTGCGGCAAGAGCCTTCAAAGAGCCGGTCAGGGACTCCTCTCCGATCGTAAACACCTTTTTGTATTCCTCGCGGGATGTCGCGTAAACTTCAGGGATGGAGGTGCCCGGGATAATGTCGTGGAACTGGTTAAGCAGCATCAGCTTCCAGCCCGGCTCCAGCTCCTGCTTCGCCTTCCCGCCGTTCGGGTCCGCGAATTGTCCCCATACCTCCGCCTCCCGGTACAGTACCTCCGCTTTCCGGTTGCTTCGCTTGGCAGCCGCATGAGTGGTGTACGTTCCGCGGTGGAGCTCCAGATACAGGTCGCCGTACCATTTGGGCAGCGACGGGCGGCGTTCCGCCATTTCCCCGAAAAAGGCTTCGGCGGTACTGAACCGGCTGACCGGCTGTCCGGTCATCCAGGCGGAGCGTTCGGCGAACTCGACCATCTCATTCGTCACCCCTCCGCCCCCGTCGCCGTGCCCGTAAAGCAGCATCTGCTCGGGGTGCCGGTCCTTCTGCTTGTACGACTTCCAGTGCTCGTCCACGTCCTTCGGACGGGTATGCTCGTTCACCCCGTGGTTGAGGTAGGCGATAACCGAGGTTCCGTCTATGCCCACCCAGTCGAACAGGTCATAGGGAAAAGGATTCGTGTCGTTCCAGTTCAACTTGGTCGTCATGAAATACGGCATGCCGGCCAGCTGCAAAATTTGCGGCAGGGAAGCGCAGTAGCCGAAGGTGTCCGGCAGCCATTCGATCGCGGAACGCTTGCCGAACTCCTCCTGGTAGAAGCCTTGGCCCAAGACGAGCTGGCGGACGAGCGATTCCCCGCTCGGAAGGTTCAAGTCCGGCTCGACCCACATGCCGCCGACAAGCTCCCAGCGCCCTTCGGCAATTCGCTCCTTAATCCTTTCGTACAGCTCCGGATAATGCTCCTTCACAAAGGCATACAGCTGGGGCTGGCTTTGGGAATAGCGGAATTCCGGGTATTCGTCCATCAGCGTGCAAACCGTGGAGAACGTCCGGCTGGACTTCCGCACGGTTTCGCGGACCGGCCACAGCCAGGCGATGTCGATGTGCGACTGCCCCACCATATGCAGGAAGCCTTCTCTCGCCTCCTCGGGTGCCGCCTCCCGGACCTTCCCGGCAAGCGCCTGTTCCAGGCCGCTTACCCATTCCCCGTCCGTCCAGCGGTTCCGTTCCGTGTACATCGCATCCATTACCTCGTGAATCGCCCGGACAAGGCGCGTACGCAGCAGATCCCCTCCGGCAGCGGGGCCAGCGACTCGGCCAGAACGGTTACGCTGTACATCAAGCTCTGCAGCGACCGGTTCACGCGCACAAGCGCGGCGCGGATGCCGCGGATGGGCGGCTGGATGACCGCCTGGCGGTTCAGCGGGTCATGCGGCTCCGGGATCGGATCGTACAGCTCGATTTCAAGCAGAGGTTCGTTCCCGACCCGGCTCGGCGGAAGCGGAACAAACCAGTGGTTGCGGTCCAGGCCGTGGTAAGGCGTGCCGTTTACCTTCAGCAGGCCCTCCTCCCCCTTCGAAGACGAAGCCGACCGGGCTGTCCTGCCAGCCCTCCGGAATTTCTACCTTCCGGCTGAGAAAGTATGTCGTGCCCTGCGTGCTGTCGAGCGGGTCGAGGCTCTGTACGCCCTTGCTGTCGTTGTTAAGCTCATACTCCCCCGGCACAATGTAACGGGCTCTCTGCATATGCCACCCGGGAAGCTCTATCGTCTCGAGCCACTGCTTATCGGCCATATCCTTAAGAAAGCGTTGAATGCGGATCACGATTCGTTTCCTCCGTTCTCTACTTGTAGTACGCACGCGGTCAGGTCCCGGCTGTTGCGTCCGACGAGAAGCCGGAATTCCCCGGCTCCACCACGGGCTGAAGCCGGGCGTCGATCAGCTGAAGATGCTCCCGGTTTACCGTGAAGGTGACCGTTTGCGTCTGTCCGGGCTCCAGGTGAATTTTGCGGAAGCCCTTCAAGGAAATCTCAGGGCGGGTTACCGAAGACGATACATCGGTCACATACAGCTGGACCACCTCGTCACCGCCCCTCTCTCCGGTATTCGTTATTTCCACCTGCACCTCGGCTTCCCCGTCCACCGTAATCCGCTCCGGAACCACCCGGACATGGTCATAACGGAAGTCAGTGTAGCTTAAGCCGAAGCCGAAAGGATACTGCGGCTCGAGGTCCGTCTCCAGGTAGCGCTTGCCGCGCGTTTTCTTGGAATGGTAATAGACAGGAAGCTGTCCGACCTCCTTCGGGATGGACACGGTAAGGCGCCCCGAAGGGTTCACGTCGCCGAACAGAATGTCCGCTATGGCGCTCCCTCCCTCCTGCCCCGGGTACCAGGCTTCGAGTATGGCGTGCGCATGCTCGTCGATCCACGGCTCGGCAATCGGCCGGCCGTTGATATAAACCACAATCACCGGCTTGCCTTTCTTAAGAATCTCCTGAACCAATTTCAGCTGAACGCCCATCAGGGAGAGGGTAGACCGGTCGATTCCTTCTCCGCACTCCATGTCGTTCCAGGGGTCGTTGGTGACGACGGAGGCTCCCGTCCGGAGATCGATCGTCCCCTCCCCGAAATCCCGGGCGCTCGAGCCGCCGATCACCAGCACGACGGCGTCCGCTTCGTCGGCGCAGGCGAGGGCGTGCTCGAAGCCTTCCTCGGAATCGCCCTTGATCCGGCAGCCCGGCGCGTACAGCACCCGGTCGTCCGCCTCGCCCAGGGCCCGGCGTATGCCGTCGAGCACGGTAACGATCTGCTCCCTCGGCTGAGGGGAGGTATAGTCGCCGAGCTGGTTGTAGATGTGATGCGCATTGGGACCGATAACAGCGATTTTTCCGGTCTCCTTGTTTAGCGGAAGCGTCTTGCCTTCGTTCTTCAGCAGCACAATGCCTTCCCGGGCGACCCTTCGGGCCAGCTCCACATGCTCCTCGCACCCGATGACCTTATCCGCGAATTCCGGATCCACGTAAGGGCGTTCGAACAGCCCGAGCCGGAATTTCATCTCCAGAATCCGTCCCGCAGCGGTGTCCAGGTCCGCTTCGGTTACCCATCCCTGCTCCAGCGCACGCTCCATGTGCCGGCCGAACATATAGCCCGACATTTCCATGTCGACCCCGGCCTTAAGGGACTGGGCCACGGCCTCTTCCCCGTTCTCCGCCGTGTTATGACCGTTCACGAGCATCTGGATGGCGCCAAAATCCGTTATGACAAAGCCTTCGAATCCCCATTCCTCACGAAGGAGATCGTTAAGCAGATAGGTGTGGGAGGTGCACGGAACGCCGTCAATTTCGTTATAGGCGGTCATGACCGAGCAGGCGCCCGCTTCCACCGCTTTCTTGAACGGCAGCAGGTCGATCTCATGCAGCTCCCTCATCCCCATATGAACGGGAGCCGCATTACGGCCGCCCTCGGAGCTGCCGTATGCCGCGAAGTGCTTCAGGGTAGCCGCAATCGTCCGGTCGGAATCGAGCCGCTCGCCCTGCAGCCCCTTCACCGCTTCCACGGCGAGCTCTCCGATCAGATAAGGGTCCTCCGCGAAGCATTCCTCGGTGCGGCCCCATCGGGGGTCGCGGACGACATCGAGCACCGGCGAATACGTGACGGCTCCTCCCTGGCTGCGGGTTTCGACGGCAATCGCTTCGCACATTTGCCGGTACAGGCCGGTATTCCAGGTGCTTCCCACCGTGAGGGGAACGGGGAAGACCGTCGCCCCGATGGCCATGTGGCCGTGGGAGCACTCTTCACCGAACAGAATCGGGATGCCAAGCCGGGAGTTCTCGATGGCGTACCGCTGGATAGCATTCGTAGCGGCCGCTCCCTGCTTCGGCGACAGGCCGGTTTCGAGCGTAACCTCCGTCCACGGGTCGGCACGAAGCACTCCGTACAGGGAGCCGACGCCGCCCTCGGCAACCGCTTTCTTGAAATCGTCTTCCATCGCAACCGTGCCGTCCGTTTCCTTGCGGTAGACCTTCCAGCCCATCGGCTGGAGCAGCTGGCCGATTTTTTCCTTAGGCGTCATCCGTTGAAGGAGATCCTGCACCCGTTCCGGAATCGGCCGCGAAGCCTCTTTATAGATCATGGTTACCTACTCCCAACTTTCAATTGTTATTTTTGTTATTCTAATATATAATAACGTTATGTATCTCCAGTCTAAATCTTCCCCTTCCAAACGTCAATAACGATATAGTTGGTAGAGTGTTAGGTTCGTTAGGTGACGAAGAAAGGAATATCGCATGCCCAGAAAACCATCCATTCAATCTATGGCCGATCAGCTCGGCCTGTCGAAATACGCCGTTTCCCGGGCCTTAAGCGGCAAATCGGGGGTCAGCCCGGCTACACGGGAGCGGGTATTGGAGCTCGCCAAGACGCTCGGCTACGGCCTCCCTGCCCCGAAAGCGGCCGGGCCATCCCCGGGGTCGGCCTCTTCCTTCGTGCTGATCTGCATCAACCAAACGAACCGGGGAGACGCCTCCTACTGGCAGCGGGTTCTGGCCGGCCTTACTTCCGGCTGCAGCGAGAGGGGCTGGCATCATGCCATCGTTTCCCAGCCGGTTTCGTTCCCCGCCGCAACCACGTTAAGCCCGCAGGAATTGATTGCCCCGCACCTGGACTGGGGAAGCTGCCTGGGAATCATCGTGATGGGGGCCTACCCTTACCCGGTGCTTCAGCTTATGGTCCGCACCGGCAAGCCTCTTGTCCTCCTGGATCATCACGAGCCGCTGCTTTCGTGCGACGAGGTGAATCATGCTAATATCGACGCGGGCTTCCTCATCGGCCACCACCTGTTGGCCGGCCGGAAGTGCCGCCGCCTCGTCTTTCTCGGCGACGACGGCCGGTCGACCAGCTTTGCCGAGAGACGGATCGGCGTTCGCCTGGCCAGGGACCGGTATGGCAGCCCGGAGACGGAGCTGCAGGAGTGGGAGCTGCCTTACGAAGCGGGAGGCTGGCTCGAGGCGGCGGCCGAACGCTTCGGCCGGCTTGCCCCCGGAGAACGGCCCGACGCCTGGATCGGGGCCAACGACGACATCGCCATGCAGTGGATGCAGCGGCTCCGGCAGATCGGCTGCTCCGTTCCCGGGGAGGCACAGGTCGCGGGCATCGACAATGTCGAAGGCGCCGCCCTGTCGTCTCCCCGCTTGACCACGATCCACCTCGGCAAGGAGGAGCTCGGCCGCCGGGCCGTCGAGACGCTCGAGCGGCGGATCGCCCATCCCGGGACCCCTATCGAGAGAATCCAGATGGGGGCGGTTTTGATCCCCGGGATTCCGCCTAATTTAAATAACGCATGAGAAAAGGCTGCCGAATGGGCAGCCTTTGTTATTGATTATGGTGGAAAAAAATTTCCATAACAAAGAAACTTTTAGCTTGGACCGGATGTCTTAGATAAAAGTAAAATAAAAAGGAGTGTACGACCAGTGAAAAAGTTTTTCCTTGGCTGAGCGTGTGGAATGGCTTTAACGGCTGGAACTGCGGTTTATGCCTCCGAGACCATTCAGGCGTGCCTTTTCCCCGTCAAGTATATAGTTGATGGGCAGCCAGAAGAATTAGACAGGGAGTATACGACCTTAAATGTGAATGGTCACGCCTATGTACCTATTCGCTGGCTTAGTGAAACCATGGGCGCCCATGTAGGCTATGATGGCGATTCGCAAACGATTTGGATAAATTCAACGCCAATGATTTCCTATGAGAATGAAGCCTACCCCTTCAGCCTGGCATTACCATCCAGCTGGGGGACCAGTACGTAGTGGAGGAAGGTAACCACGGGATTATCTTAACCTATAGATTTCTAACAACGTTAGGAAGAGGGGAACTCTTTAGAGTGGAGGTCTGGCCCAAAAAGGAATGGGAAACCGAAGGAGACGAACTGGCGAAAATCATTCATATCGCAAAAATAGGTGAACTCGATGACAAGGTTTATGCATTCGCTACTCCAAGTGATGTGGAGTATGATCCCAATAACCAAAGAGCTAAAGAACAGTATCTTTCGCTGGCAAGGGATGTGGACCAGGTTAAAGCAAGTTTTACCATTGGGAAGTAAAGCTATCTTGCCGCTTAGCCATGAAAAAGCTCCCCTTACGTCGAACAGGCAATGTATCTTTACCTGTCTGCCGTATGGGGAGCTTCCCCGTTTGACCTATTTCCTCCCCCTACACCTGCTTCCGGAAATCGCTCGGCGGAACCCCCACCGCGTTCTTGAAGGCCCGGTTGAACGAATTGTAGTTGGTATAGCCCACTTCCTCGCTGATTTCCTGGATCGGCTTGTCCGTCTCGAGCATAAGCTGCTTCGCTTTCTCCATCCGGTGCCGGATGAGCATATCGAGAAACTTGTCGCCGATCTCTTCTTTGAACAGCTTGCTCAAGTATTTCGCATTGATGTTAAACTTCTCGCTTAAATAAGTAAGCGACAGCTCCGGGTTGCTGTAATTCTCCTCGACATACCGGCGGATTTCCAGAATAAGCGTCCGGTTCTTCTTGGCATGGCGCATGGAGCCCATCTTCTCTGCGAGCTCCCGGAAGGACTCGTAGCACAGCCTCCGGAGATCCTCCACCGTCTCCCAGTCCTCCAAATTCTTCAACAGTTCTTGGAGAGATTCCGCCCACAGCTCCTGGTACTCCCGGGAAAGCTCCCCGAATTCCCGCTCATAATGCTGGACGAGCAGCTCCATCGTGTTCCAGATTTCCTGGCGGGACAGGACCGAGGACTTCATTTGCTGGAACAGGTGATCAAAATGCTTCTCCCACTCGTCCTCGGATAACCGCATGGCCTGAACGAGCCGGGAGATGGTTTGGAGAAAGCCGTACACATCCCGGTTCGTGTCCGGCACCCGCTACGCGGGAGGATCCGGTTGCAGCCGAGGGCGGCTTTATAAGCCAGGGCATGGTTGGCCTCCTTCAGGGACTCTCTAAGCCCGGTCAGATCCTCCGCCTGCTTGCCCACCCCGATCGTGACGGTAAACCCGAGATTCTGCTCCACCCACTCCCGGTAGGTCGAAAGCAGCTTCTGCTCGAATAAGCCCGGGGGCCGGTTCTCTTTTACCCACAGCATGGCCGTAAGCCGGCGGTCGGACAGCCACTCCGCCCATACCTCCGTGCCGGCATGCTGGGCCGTTTCCTGAAGCACCGTGGAGAGGACGAACTTCAGCAGCGATTGATCCTGCTCGTGATAGTCCTCGGTAAATTGACGGTACCGGTCCATCTCCACAACGGCTGCCGTCCACCGGTTGTCCAAGGAGTCCAAGAACGGAAGATGGAATTTGTCCATCTCCGCCCGAAACTCCTCCTTGTCGTAAGCCTTCGTTCCTTCGAGCAGCTCCTGGAAGAAATATTTCTTCTGGAGGATCAAGTTCTCCTCGTAGGTTTGCCGGTATTGGCGGGTCTGGTCAATCATCGACTCCAGCGTCGTTTGAATAAACCGGAACTCGTTCTCCTGCAGGCGTTCGGGCCCCGGCTTCTTCTGGGACGCCACCGTCTGGATGAGCGTCACAATCTGCTGGATCGGCTTGTAATTCCGCCGGGTGACATAGATGACCCACGCCACTCCAATCAGCACCACGACAATGGCAAAGGCAAACCAGACCGTGTAGAACTCAAGGGCGAATTTCACGACCTTCCCGTTGGCAAGCCCCGTCTGCACTTTCCATCCTCCGTAGCTGGAGGTAAACTCCGAGAACACCTCGCCTTTGGACAGCTTCGCCGAGCCGGCTTTCCCCGGATTTTCCGGCTCCCAAAGCGCTTCACCCGCCCGGTTCAGAACATGGACGAAAGTAAAATTCGGATCGTACATTTGAAGAATGGTCTTCTCGACCGTGGGCAAATCGACATTAACGACAACGAGCCCGTCTTCCCCGGTGCTCTCCCCGCGCACGAGCGTCATCACCCGAACCGGTGTCTGCGAGGGGAAGGCTTTGAAATCCCTCGCTCCTTCCCACCGCTGGACATGATGATCCCGGCTCGCCTTGATGAACGCCGCATCCGGAAAGTCCTCCAGCGGAATCCGTTTCCCGTTGCTTAACACCGTATTGTCCCGGTCCCGCACCAAATAGATCGAATGAATGAGCGGAGATTCCAGCTTCAGTTCGTCCATAACCCCTACCGCCTGGATGGCGGCCGTCACATCGTCCAGCGGGGAATTCGCGAAATAATTTTTAAGGCTGGGATTGGTCAGCATTTCCCGAAGAACCTTGAAGTCGATGGAGCGCATCGAATTGTCCAAATACTGCATCACCTGAGACCCCAGAAATTCGTTGGCCTTCAGTGCCTCCTTGCGGTTCTGCTCGTTAAAGACCTGGAAGAAGACGATAAACAGGATCGTCGTCACAATAAAAAAACTGGAAGATAGGACAGGAGCAATCGTCTGAACCAATTGTTGTTCATCTCGAGGTCCTCTCCCTTCCGCCATGGTTGCTTCAACAGCCGTCCATCCCGCTGCCTGTCTTTAAATTATCTATAATTATAAGGGATTAAAAAAGCATGTCAAAGGAAAAGACCGCTCCCGTCGATGTCTGACCCGGGAGCAGCCTTTCGTTACAGCCGTTGCTTATTTCTCTTTCTTCTCCAGCGCGCGTTGATAAATGGCCAGATATTCCTTGAGGTTCAGGCCGTCGAAGCCCTTCACGTACGCATCCCAGTCTTTATCGATGCTCTTGCTGCCGATGATGAACTGCGCCATGTTGGAGACGACATAATCCTTGATGGCCGTCGTCAGCTGAGCCGCATTCTCCGTATCCTCCGTGCGGATAAAGACATTGGCCGGATAGGTTTCCTTAGGAGCATAAGGCTGGTAGACCTGCGTAGCCTTGGCCAAGCGGGTGCCGTAGCCTTCCGGTGTCATAGGATCCTGGCCTTCGGCGAACAAGTCGCGGAACGTCTTGGACAGGTCATGCGCACCGATCTGGGACCAGCTCTCGTTCACGATGACATTCTTATCGCGCTCCGGCAGGTTGTAATAGCTGTACTTGGCCGGCTTGCCGTCGATATTCTTCTCGTTGGGATCGGCCTTCTTCCAGCCCTTCCCTTCCGTCGGACCGTATTCGGCATAGAGGGCGCCCTCTTCGCTGAACATATAATCCGCAATCTTGATCGCCGCAATCTGCTGGGCCTCGGAGGCTTTGTTCGTAATGGCGAATTCAAATTCCCCTACGCTTTGAGAAGCACCGGTCGTCTGAACGCCGTTTGGCCCCTTCAGAGGAGGAACAATTTCCCAGTGCTGGTGACGGGTCTTATCTTTCTCATAGGTGTTCACCAGGTAACTGATGAGCGCCGTGGTAATGGAGCCGACCGCTTCGTCGCCTTCCTTGTTCCCGAGCTGTCCGACCGCCTGGTCGTTCTGGGTGAAGGAAGCCGGATCCACCAAGCCTTCCTTGTAGAGCTTGTTCATGTATTCCAGGCCTTGCTTCCATTCCGGCTGGTTGGCGGCAAAGCTTATTTTGCCGTCCTTGACGATCAAGTACTTGTCGTTGTCGTTGTAAATAAAGCTGTTCATCAGGAACGCATCGATGTTCCCGTTCCATACGTATTTGTTCGGTGCTCCGGTAAGAGGAATTTCATCCGCCTTGCCGTTGCCGTTCGGGTCTTTGGTTTTGAAGGCCTTCAGAACCGTATAGAGCTCATCGGTCGTCGTAGGCATTTTGAGACCCAGCTTGTCGAGCCATTCCTTGTTGATCCAATACTTCTGTGAATAGGTGCAGTGGTAGCATTCGTTGAAGATCGGAAGCGCATAGATGTTGCCGTCCGGTGCGGTAATGGCATCCTTGAAGTACGGCTTGTCTTCCATCTGTTTCGTAATATTCGGAGCATACTTGGCCAGCAGGTCGTTCAGGGGCAGGAAGACGCCCTGTTTACCGTAGTTCTGAAGATCCGAGGTGGTGAACTTGCCGTGAAGGAAAACCTCCGGATAGTCGCCGCTTGCCAGAAGCAGCTGGCGGCGGTCCTGCAGGGCATCCGACGGGGCGAGGTCCCACTTCAGCTTGACGTTGAATTTCTTCTCGATGAATTTCGTGAACTCGTTCTCCTCCATAGGGGCTTTCCCTTGAGGAGCAAAGAAGGTCATACTCACGGGGCCGCCGTTCTCGCCCCCTCCGGACCCTCCGGACTGGCTATCCTGCTTTCCGCAGGCGGCAAGTATCGTAAACGATGCCAGAATGATGGCCAAAAGCACAGACAATGATTTTTTCAAAGGTGACTCCTCCTTATGAAATGTCGCGTTGTAAGTTTCGTCATTTTACTACACAAGTGCCTTTCCGTGAAATTTCCTTCACCCGTCCCGGAAAGCGCGGCCGATCGAGCACCTCCTTCCCCATTGTTTCCGGCGGGAGTTCTTCTATGCCTCAGCCTTTCAAGGAACCGATCATGACACCCTTAACAAAATGCCGTTGAACGAACGGGTAGATGATCAGGACCGGAATGCTGGCCACAACAATCAGAGCATATTTCAATACCTGCTCGAAGCCTTGATCGCGCAGCTTCGCGGTGGTGTTCGCCAGCATCTGCGGGTCGGCGGCATTCAGAATCAGCAGGTTGCGGAGCACGTACTGCAGAGGGAACAGCTTCTCAGTACGCAGGTAAATCAGGGCGTCGAAGTAAGCGTTCCAGTGGCCGACGGCGTACATCAGGGTCATGACCGCCAGAATAGGAGCGGACAAGGGAAGCACGACACTGATCAAGTACCGGATATCCCGGCAGCCGTCCATCTGAGCGGCTTCTCCGAGCTCCTCCGGAATGGAGGTTTGAAAGAAGGTACGGGCCACAATGACCTGGAAGACGGCGAGCGCCCCCGGCAGCCACATCGCCCACCGCGTATCAAGAAGATGCAGACCCTTCATAAGCAGATACGTGGGGATAAGGCCGCCATCGAAAAACATGGTAACCATCATAAAGATCATGATGAGGCCCCTGCCGTAAAACGTCTTGCGGGAGAGAGGATACGCAAGCATCACGGTCAACGTCACATTAATCAGCGTCCCGACCACCGTATAGATAATCGTATTGTAGTAGCCCACCATGAGCTGAGAGCTTCGGAAGATGGACGCATACGCTTTCAGATTAAAGTCGACGGGAAGGAGCCACACCTTACCCGACATGACCGCTCCCGAGGAGCTCAAGGAGGAGCTTACGATGAAGAGAAGCGGGTAAAACACAATCAGCAGAACAAGGCTCAGAAACAAGTAGTTGAAGCCCATAAAAATCCGGTCGCCCACCGGTTCTTTGATCCGATTACGTTTAAACATGGATGTCCCTCCCTTTTACCACAGGCTGTTCTCCGAAACCCTGCGGGAAACCGTATTCACAATGATGAGCAGAATGAGATTGATGATGGAGTTGAACAACCCGACCGCCGCCGAGAAGCTGAAGTTCGCCCCGACCAGACCGACCTTATACACATACGTCGCAATAACTTCCGAAGCGCTCGTATTCAGCGGGTTCTGCATCAGGAAGATTTTCTCGAAGCCGACGCCCATCACGCTGCCCAGACTCAGAATCAGCATAATGACGGTAATGGGAATGAGGCTTGGGATGTCGATATGCAGCATCTTCTTGAAGCGGGAGGCTCCGTCCATCTTCGCGGCCTCATACAGCGAGGGATCCACTCCGGCGAGTGCCGCCATATAGATGATGGAAGAGTACCCCATCGTCTGCCAGACTCCCGACCATACATAAATCGATTTGAAGTATTCCGGGATCCCGAGGAAGTTGGTTTGCGGCAGGCCGAGCAGGCCGAACAGCCGGTCCACCACCCCTACATGGGGAGACAGCATGAGGATGATGATGGATACCATAACGACCGTCGAGATAAAATGAGGCGCATAGGTCACCATCTGCACCGTCTTCTTGAAGAAGCCCGTCCGGATCTCGTTTAGCGCCAGCGCCAGCAGAATGGGAATCGGGAAGCCGGCAATCAGCGAGTAGAACGAGATGCCGATCGTATTCTGGATCAGCCGCCAGAAGTTAGGCGAATGGAAGAAGGTTAGAAAATGATCGAAGCCGACCCAGGGACTTCCCCAGATGCCTTTGACGACGCTGTAGTTCTTGAAGGCGATCTGTACGCCGGCCATCGGAATGTATTTGAAAATAAAAAGATACAGAACCGGCGGCAGAACCAGCAGGTAGAGCTCCCAATGTCTCTTCAGGCTCTTGATGAAGGGATGCTCCCGTTTGCGTGCGATCCTTTGGAGCGTAGCAGGAGCGGACAGGCTGTCGGTTGGTTTACTCATTCACGTCACTCCTCTTTAGGTCTTTTCTGTCATTCCCCCAAGCTTTTTCGTTTGGCTTGAATGCTTGAGACGATCGTAACGCGGGTTCCTTTCTTTATTCAATTTGCAATTTTCCCGCCCTCTGCATTATTCCGAAACCCCTTGCCCCGCAAGGGAAAAATGCGTCTTAACACCCGCTTAACAATTTTCTCCCGCATTGAAAAAATCCCCGGAACCTGTACCCAGGTCCCGGGGATCCGTTATTCTCAGCGGGTCACCATGCGAAACGCATGGGTGATTGGAGCCTTCTCCGAAAGCGCCGTCTCCGGCAGGGTGACCGCCCATCCGTCCGTCGTTCTTTCGAACTCCAGCGCCTCTTCCGTGCCGATGAGCTCGATGCGGGTGACGTTCTCCGGATAAGGAATGACGAGCTGCCGGCTGACCGCCTCCGCTTCGCTGCGGTAGAGACGGAAGGCGTAGCCGGTCGTGTCCTTGCGGGTGAACGCCCATTCGCCGGTAAAGGCCGGCTCGCAAACCCGCGTTCCGTAGATGCCCTCGCCGTATTCCTTCAGCCAGGCGCCGAGCCCTTTCATGCTGCGGATGGCGCCTTCCGGAAGCCGTCCGTCCGGCTGGGGACCGACGTTAAGCGCAAGGTTCCCGCCCTTGGCCACCACCTCAAGAAGAATATGAGCCAACTGCCGCGGGGTTTTGTAGGTGTCTTCATACCGGAACGAGAAGGAGGTGCCCATCGTGATGCAGCTTTCCCACGGGATGTTCATGGGCCGCTCCGGGATCGTCTGCTCCGGCGTGACAATATTCTCATACGGCCCGCCCACCGTCCGGTCCGCGGCCAGCAGCCACGGCTGGGTCCGGCGGGCTTTCTCCACCACTTCACCGAGGCGGATGTCCTGGCCGCTCCGGCCTTCGCGTACCCAGCCCGCATCGAGCCACAGGCAGTCAATGCGTCCGTACTTCGTCAGGAGCTCCATGATCTGCTCATGAGTGAAGTCCACAAATTTCTCCCACAGCCACGGATACTTCTCCGGGTCATAGGACGGTCCCCGCCACATATGGCGCCCGCGTTCCATGCCCGGGGCCCAATAATACGGAGTATGCCAGTCCGCCTTCGAGAAATAAGCGGAGATGGCCAGTCCCTTGGCCCGGAACGCATCGAAGAGCTCCCGGCAGATGTCCGCATATTTATGGGTATGAAAAGGAGTGTCCTGTCCGGTGACCCGGTAATCCGTCGTGTGGGTGTCCCACATGCAGAAGCCGTCGTGGTGCTTGGTGGTAAAGAGGAAGTAGCGGAAGCCGTTGTCGGCCGCAAGCTCCGCCCACACGTCGGGCTGCAGGCGCACCGGATTGAACGTCCGGTTCAGGTCGAAGTACTGGCGCTTGAATTCCTCCATGTCGTCCGTCCAGTTGATGTCGTCCCGGGACCAGTTCCCGTCGTCATCGCTGAGGGCCCACGATTCCACCAAGCCCAGCTGGGAATACGGTCCCCAGTGCATCATCAGGCCGAGCTTCTGGTCCTTGAACCATTCCAGCCGCTCCAAGAGCAGAGGATCCTCCGGCTTCACCCACTCCTCTTCCTTGCTGAAGTTGTGAACGCCCGTTTCCACGATCGCTTCGTGCTGCTCGTTGTTGTCTATCTTGTCACTCATGCTGATTCCTCCCATCCCATCGTTAACAAGTCCCCCTACGGTATATCCTTTTTCCCCGGGGGGCACAATGCTCCATTATCGCCTGCTTTGCCATTTTCCCCTTCCGGCCCGTAAACCCCAAGGAAGGACAGCGTCGGGCACCACCTCGATTCGAGAATGGTTATCCGGAGGTAACGGAAGGTCACCGGAGGGAAGACAGCTATTTTCTTATAGCCGATCACGGTTCCGCGGTAAATTTCCTTCCAATCGTCTTCCGTTCTGCCTTCCAGGAGGAAGCTTTCCACCCGCTGTCCGGACCGCAGATGCTCCATCAGCAACACCCGGCTGAACGTTTGGGGCTCCCCAAGTCGAGTTCGATCGAAGCACGCTCGGTCCCCTCCTTGGGGCACCAGAACGTTTCGCGCCGGCCGTCGAGCACATGGGAAGCCCGGTGCTCCTCGTCCTTCGTTTCCGACGCCTCCACGGCGGCCTCCGCTGCCAGATTGGTCCGGAACGCGGAGCGAAGCGCCTCCCCGACCTCCTTCAGCCGGACGGCATCATTCTCGTGAATCCGCCCCCGCTTGTCCGGCGGCAGGTTCAGCAGGAAGGTGGCGTTGCCGCCGACGGCCCCATAGTAAACCGCCAGCAGCTCCTCAAGCGATTTGACCTGGTCATCCTCCGAGGCATGGTAGAACCACCCGGGCCTTATCGAGGTGTTGACCTCCGCGGGATACCAGACCAGGTCATGGGCGAAGGGACGGATCACGTCCCGGCTTCCCAGGTCGCGGTCATCCGTGCGGATCCGCTCGGCAAACCGGCCGTCATCCTCTTTCTGCGACTGCTCCTGGATCTTCTCGTTATCCCGCAAATGGCCCGGAACCACGCTCCATTCGGACGGCCGGGTATGCCCCGCCTCATTGCCGCACCAGCGCACATCGGGGCCGCACACCGAAATAACGGCCTGAGGCTGCAGCTTCCGAATGAGCCGGTAATAGGCTTCCCAGTCGTAGACCTGCCTCTTGCCGTTCGGGCCTTCCCCGCAGGCGCCGTCGAACCACACGCAGAAGATTTCCCCGTACCCCGTCAAGAGCTCCCTCAGCTGGTTTAGGAAGAACCCGTTATACGCCGGGGAATCCCCATAGGTCGGCTCATGCCGGTCCCAGGGAGACAGATAGATGCCGAACCGGAGCCCGCCGCGGCGGCACGCCTCCGCCACCTCCTTGACCAGATCTCCCTTCCCGTCCTTCCAGGGGCTGGCGGCTACCGTATGACCGGTATAGGCGCTCGGCCATAAACAGAACCCGTCATGATGCTTGCACGTCAGGATCAGGCCCGTCATGCCGGCGCTCTTACACGCCTCGACCCACTGGTCGGCGGAGAGATCCGTAGGGGCGAACAAGGAAGGGTCCTCGTTCCCGAGTCCCCATTCCCGGTCCGTGTATGTATTTACCGTATAATGAATGAAGGCGTAGAACTCCATCTCCTGCCAGGCCGCCTGCCGTTCGGATGGGGCTACCCGCGCCGCCGCCTTGATGAAAGCGGCCTCCACATTCGCTGCCATATGCCAACCTCTCCTCTCTTTCCCAGGTCGCCGGGAATGTCCGCCCGCTTACCGGTCGGGTATCGTCAACGTCCAGAAGGCGATCCGGTCCCGTTTCCACGTATAAGTCACATATAAGGTAGGGCCCTTCGAAACGATGGCCGGGTACGAATATTCCCCGGGCTCGTTCTCGAGCACGACTTCGTCTTCCCACGTTTCCCCATTGTCGCCCGAGAACCGGATGACCAGAGGGGTTCGGGGGCTTTCCGTCGAATGGCCGCGGACGGGATTAAAGATCAGAGCTAGCGTCCCGTTCTCCATCCGGGTGACGTCGATCCCGCTGTTGTTATGGAGGAGGGAGGTCGGATACGCTTGGCACCAGGTGAGTCCGTTGTCCTCCGAATCACTGCGGTAGATCCAGCCCTCGGTGCTCCGCAGCAGCATGTGGACCCGGCTCCCGCCGGAAGACCACAGGGTCGGCTGAATGAGCCCACGGGCGAACCAGTGGCGGGTACCCACATAATTCTCCAGGTCCATCGGCACCAGGTTGCTTTTCGTCCAGGTTACTCCCCGTCCGAGGACAGGTCGACAAAGGACTCCCAGATCTGCTTACCGGGAGCATCCGGATCATGCCTCTCCACCGAAGCGGGGGCCGCTATCGTTCCGTCCGGGAGAACAACCGGCTTGCAGCGAACGGGGCCGCGCCCTCCGACATCCCCCGGTACCAGCTCCTTCGGCTCCGACCACGTTCTTCCTCCGTCCCGGGACACCGTGAAGCGGGTGTGCCAATCGGTAATTTCATGCCCCACCTTGTAAAAGAGAAGGAGCTTGTCCTCCAAAGGGAGCAGCACCGGATTCCAATGAGCGATTCCCTCTTCGTCCGCCGCTTTGAACGGAGCGGACCAGACGCCATTCCCGCGCAGAGCCATCCAGATGGCGACGTCACTCGATTTCTCATGCTTGCCGGCGAACCAGGCGGCCACTGTCCCGCCGTCCGGGAGCAGGGCAAGCGTCGAGGCATGACTGCTTTGGAACGGCTGACCCTCTGCAAAAAGATATTGTTTCTCTGAAACGATTCCGGTCATGACAAGATTCCTCCTGTTTTCAGCCGTTATAGGACAGTCCGTTAGATAAGCGAGAAACCGGCTTACCTGCTCCTATCCTACCGGGCCGCCCCCGCCGATCAATTGTCATCTTTCACCGGCTTTCCGATTTTCGCCCTGCGGCGGCGAACCGCCGGGTCGGGCAGGCAGCCAAAAAGGCCAGCCGGAAGTAACCCCGACTGACCTTTTATCACGAAAAAGAAACGGGCATGGAGCCCGCTTCTTAATTTTCGAATTGCAGAGCCAGCGTTTCGAACGGGACCGAAGACGCGAAGACCGAGCTGATCTCAATCATTTCCTTATCCGCCTTGGCAAACTTCTTGTCCTTCAGGTAATAGCCCCGCTCTCTTGCAAGCGTATACACTTTGCAGAAGTGCTCCGCCGCCGAGACCGCCTTCTCTTCGTTATCGAAGGATTCCAGGGAATTTCCGAATCCCAGGGGATTCGATGATGCCTGTATGGTAAGCTCGTAATTATTCTGCCCTGTCTCGCACACCAGCAGCTCACTGTCAAAACATTTGATACGATGCTTGATCACCATGCCAGCCACCGCCTTTTTAAGATAGCTTACTTTCGTATTATGTATTACCCCGTGGGCACCCCGGATGAAACAGGCGGCTTTCAAGTATCCCCGGGACCAAGGATAAACGGTATCGCCGCCCTTCTGGACGTGCACGTTTACCGAGGCGGAGAGCTGCTTGGAGGCTATACTTTCGGACACACCAAAAAAAGCACGTCCGATAGACGTGCTTTCTCAGCTGTCTATCCCTTTCTTCTCGGATAGATGCTCTTTCAGCTTCTCGATCGCCCGCTTCTGGATGCGGGATACGCTCATCTGCGAAATGCCGAGCGCCTGCGCGATGGTGCGCTGGGACTGGCCTTCGCTGTAGGCCATCATCAGCACTTTCTTCTCCTCTTCCTTCAGGTGAACGAAAGCCTGCTGCAGGTCCATTCTCATCTCGACGGTATGGTAATCATCCACATCTCCGCCGATGAGATCCCCGATCGTCGCGCTTCCCTCGTCGTTGGACAGGGGCGTATCGAGCGAGACATAGTTGTAGCACTCCCGGCCGGCCAGAACCTCGATCGTTTCCTCTTGGGAAAGATCCAGGGCGACCGCGATTTCGTCGACATTCGGCGAGCGCTCCAGCTTCATGGTCAAGTCGTCGATGGTCTGCTGGATCAACAGCCCCTTCTCCTTGATGCGGCGCGGAACCTGAATGTACCAGGATTTATCCCGCAGAAAATTCTTCATGTGCCCGATCAAGCTCTTCATCGCGTAGGCTTCGAATTGAATGCCGAGCGAGCTGTCGTAATGCTTAAACAGGCGCAGCAAAGACATCTGGCCGACCTGATACAAATCCTCGTACAGATCGGGCCGGTTGCGGGACATTTTTCCCGCGGCCATTTTGACTAGGGGCTCGTACTGCATCAGAAGGGAGGTGACAAGCTCCTCACAGTTCGTCTGCTGGTACTCTTTAATTTTTTGAATGATTTGGGAGTAATCCTGCATAGCCTGATTAGACTTCATGCCATTTCCTCATTCCTTTGAAGAAACTTAGTCAGGACGACTTCGGTTCCGGAGTTGGTGAACACCTGAACCTCGTCCATCAGAGCTTGCATCATGTAGATTCCGAGACCTCCCGCGTTGATTTCATCCAGCTGCTTGTCATGGAGGGAAGCGGCCTTGCTTTCCTTGAGCTGATAATCGAAGCTGTTGCCTTCGTCCTTGACGGAAATGCGGATCCCGTTGTCCGTCCCTTCGAATTTCACCTCCATGGAGCCTTTCTCAAGTCCACGGTAAGCATGAAGGACCGCGTTGTTGCAGGCCTCCGCTACGGCCACCTTCATATCCTCGATTTCCTCATAGGAGAATCCCCATTTGGTGGCGATTCCGTACAAAGTCAGTCTGACAATATCAACAAAATCCGCATCGGCGGGTACGGTTAAGCATACCGTTTGGTTGTC
The DNA here is from genome assembly GCA_030323305.1 of Paenibacillus sp. CC-CFT747. GTDB lineage: Bacteria > Bacillota > Bacilli > Paenibacillales > NBRC-103111 > Paenibacillus_AO > Paenibacillus_AO aurantius. The sequence continues at coordinate 779,006 of CP106741.1, forward strand.
AAGTTTCATATGATATCCTCTTTCCTTTCCACCGAAGACTTTCCGGAATTAGGGAGCAGGTATTGGGTTATGCCCGTAATATCGAACAAGCGTTGGATTTTGGAAGGAATCTCCGCTACATGGAAGGAGGCTCCCAGAGCATCGCGCTGTTTCAGGATAAGAATAATGATCCCGATTCCGGTGCTGTCTATATATTTAAGGTCCTTTAAATTTAAAATAAGGCCTCTGCCCGTCTGGTTCACGTAGGGCTCCAAGTCCGCCCGCATTTCGGGTGCCATGGACAAGTCCAGCTCCCCGTGCAGGTAAACTGTTATCGTGTCGGCCGATACTTCCTTTGTGACATAGAACTTCTTCTCTGCGTTCATTTGGTTTCCTCCCGCCAAAATAACCTATTTGGACAACTATATATGTATTACCCGAACGGCCTGTCCCTGAAACAAGGAAAAAAACGGCATCTTCCGGTCTCCTTCTGCAAGAAAAAAGGCGCCGGCTGCCCGGCACCTTCCCCATTCTTCCTCGCCTCCGCGCTCCCCTGCCGCCTGAAAGGCTTTAGTGGCGGGCGGCTTCTTTCGACATGCGGTAAACCTTAATCCGCTGCCAGATATCGTAGATGGAGCTTGCCCAGTTGATGGCCTTGTACACCTTCTTGTCCTCGGTCTGATTGACCTCGGCCAGGTTGCTCGTTACATTGCTGCGGAACCGGTTCGATACTTGACGGAGTGACGAGGTGACGCCTTCTAACGTGTCGCCTACGTTCTCCACGGTACCGAAGAGAGAATCCAGAGCCTTCATCTTCGTCCGCACGTCCATCGTAATCTGATTCGTGTTGCGGATAAGCCCCTTTACCTCGGCGCTTACATCGTTCAGCTCCCGCTGAACCTGGTTGATGGTTTGGTTCGTATCCTTAAGGGACTCCTGCACCGTATGTAAGGTACGGATGAGGAAGAAGACCAGCACTGCAAAAGCAAGTGCGATAATTGCAACACTAATTTGCCATATCATGTTAACGCCTCCCTGGATGGTTTGTCGCGGTGGGATACCGCGTTCCTTGCCTATTTGTTACCCGGTTCCCCGCACCCTGAAACAAGGAAGCGGCCTTTCGGCACACCTCTGTCCCGCCGTTTAATTCCTGTGCTAATTGGGTAAACAAACATAGAGACTTCGGCCTGGGGACGAGAGCTCCCCAAGGCACGAGAAGCCTATTTCCCCTATCCCAAAGGAGGCACAACCTTACATGGCCACAACAACCAAAACCAAAAACAGCGCGGTCGTCGAAGTTCTGAACAAGCAGGTAGCCAACTGGTCGGTGATGTTCATCAAGCTTCACAACTACCATTGGTACATTACCGGGGAGAACTTCTTCACCCTTCATGTCAAGCTGGAGGAGCTGTACAACGAAGCGAGCGTTCATCTCGATGAAATCGCCGAGCGCATTCTGGCTCTCCGGGGCAAACCGGTGGCGACGATGAAGGAATGCCTGTCCCTCTCTTCCGTTAAAGAAGCTACCGGCAAGGAAGATGCTACGCAAATGGTGGCTCAAGTGGTCGAGGACTTCGAGCTCATCTCCACGGAGCTTCACGAGGGAATCGAGGTAGCCGAGGAAGCGAAGGACAGCCGCACCGCGGATATGCTGACTCAGATTCAGACTTCTCTGGAGAAGCATTCCTGGATGCTCGCCGCCTTCCTTGGCGAAAAGCCCAATCCTCCTATCGAATAAGGGCAGCCGCCCGTTAGAAGAGGGATCCCCAAGCCATGAAACGGGCTGAGGGATCCCCTCTTTTTTATTTTGGACAACAAAAAACCTTTCCTTGTTAAAATGGCTGATTCGCCAACCATTAACGTTTAGGAGAGGTTTTGGTTTGCTCTATTTTTTCCCTGCTCACGCTCCAGGATTGACGGCGGTCAAATACTTCGTGAGCACCACGCGGGTGCCTACTCCGCTTACCACTTCCACCTTGTCCATCAGAGCCTGCATCAAATAAATGCCAAGCCCACCTGCGGAAATCTGCTCCAGCTCTTTGTTATGATGTGCGGACAAATCCTTAGCCTGGTCCTCATAATCAAAGCTCTTGCCTTGGTCGCTGATCGTGATGGCAAGCTCCGTATCCTTCATTTCGAACTCCAGATCGATGCTTCCGCTCTCCCGGTTCGGATAGGCATGCAGCACGGAATTGTTGCACGCTTCGGCTACCGCGACCTTCATGTCCTCGATGTCCTCATAGGAGAAGCCCATCTTGTTGGCTATACCGTAAAGCGAGAGCCTGGCAATGTCAATGTATTCCGCTCTGGCGGGAATCGTCAGCTTAACGATCTTCCGGAAGGGCTGCATTACATTCCATCCGCCTTTACTGTAGTTTGGGGGTCTCCCTCCACGGAAAGAAATTTGGTGATCCCGGTCAGGTCGAACAGCTTCTGGATTTTGGCCGGCACCTCCTGAATGGTGAAAGGAAGCTTACGTTCGTTACGTGCCTTCAGGATGAAGATCAGAATGCCCATTCCCGTACTGTCTATGTAAGCCAGTTCCTTCAGGTTCAAGACAATAGACTTCGGAGAATCGATCAACGGCTCCAGCACCGAACGGAAGTACACGGCCATGGCCAAATCGAGTTCCCCTTTCATATAAAGGATAGTGCTATTTTCCGTTTCTTTGGTTTGAACGTTAAATTTTTTGCGGTCCACTGAACGGTCACCTCATCCAAATTAGTATTATTAGCATACCAAATCCCGTGAGAAATATCACGTAAAAGCACGATTCATGCCACTTCATTTAGTGTAATAGTAGGTACGAAGCACAACAAATACAGGAGGGGATCAAAATGGATCAGCGCCGAGATATTGAAGTCGATCAAACCCAAACCAAGGTAGAAAGAAAATCGGATTCGAGCCTGGTGGCCTCCACCTTTATCAAGTACCTGGCTTACGTGGTCATCTTCTTCGGAGCTCTCTACTTCCTAGTCCGGTACGTCTTCCCAATGTTCTAAGCAAAAGAGCGGCCGTAAGGCCGTTTTTCTTTGGCCCATTTCGGCAAATGGCCCGCACCCTAGGCAAACGGCTTGAACAAGCAGTTCGAAGGGACTGTTGATTGACTCTCAACAGTCCCTTATGGCTCATGTGTTGGACATGGGATAGTAGGTGATTCGGGTGATCCGGCTTTCCGCTACATTCAGGTACACCTTGATCAGCATCTCCCCCGTTGGTAAACGAGACCGTCCTCCGCCGTATAATCCGGATTCCCCAAGGCTTGGCGAATCGATTCCGGATTAATCGCTACCTCCACACCGTCGATAGCCACCGTACCCGCTTCCGCCGGTATGGTCAGGCGGCTGACCGTTCCCTGGTCCAAATCCACGCTCATATACCCGTATTCATAGGTTTCCACCCCGGTTAGGAAAGGATCCTTCGTGATATCCGCCGGAATGCCCAGCTTGTCTACCACGCCGCGGCGGGTGTCCTCCAACGTAACCCCGTTTACCGATTGAAACGTAAAAGCTTTATGAACCGGGCGGCTGACTACAGAGGCGTGAGAGACTTCCGTCTTCGGTATGTCCACCGCCGGATTGCCATCCGCCGTTGGTCCGGCGTAACTCCCCGCTGCGGTCAACCCGCCGAAAAGAACGGCTGTCGCTATCCATCTGTTCATCTTGACCCCTCCCCGTAATCTGGTTGCGTCTGTCGGCTCCTGCTTTGTTCGGGAGCTTGTCGTTAGTGGCAGCCGGTTAACGGAAGGAAACGCTGGGTAATGGTCGTTCCACACCTAACACAAAGTAAAGCCTTCCGGAAAGGAGGTCAGCTGCAGCCTCCCTTTGCCTTATGAATGATTAACCTTTTTAAGGTTCTCTGAACCAGGCGGGAGCGCTTTTTTCCTAATTCCGGAGTGATCAGGGCCGCATCGGGTTACACTAACCTGCAGCACAAGCGAGCTTACCAGAAAGGATGAAAGAAGGATGAATGCTGCTAAACGCGTAGAAGGCAAGGTGGCGGTCGTAACCGGCGGAGGGTCGGGGATCGGACGGGCCGCGGCCCTTAAGCTGGCGGCCCATGGAGCCAAGGTGTGTCTCGTGGACCGCGTCATGGAGAATGCCGAGAAGGTTCAGCGCCAAATCGAGCAGGCGGGCGGAACCGCTCACGCGGTCGAGGTTGACGTCGCCAAGTCGGACCAGCTGGATAAGGCCATCCAGGATACGGTCGACCGCTGGGGCCGGCTGGACATTGTGTTTGCCAATGCGGGGATTAACGGGACCATCGGACCGATTGAGAATATGACGGAGAACGATTGGAACAGCACGATCGATATTAACCTGAAAGGGACCTACTTCACGGTCCGTCATGCCATACCCCACTTGAAAGACAAGGGCGGAAGCATTATCATCACGAGCTCGATTAACGGCAACCGGGTGTTCTCCAATTTCGGGTTCAGCATATACAGCACCAGTAAAGCCGGGCAGGTGGCGTTCATGCAGATGGCTGCCCTGGAGCTCGCACAGTACAAGGTCCGCGTCAACGCCATATGCCCGGGGGCCATCGCCACCAACATCGGGAAGAATACCCACCCTACCCCCGATTTGAAGGAAATCCAGATCCCCGTGGAGTTCCCGGAGGGAGATCAGCCTCTGCAGGAAGGGCCCGGCTCGGCGGAGCAGGTAGCCGATCTTGTGCTGTTTCTGGCTTCGGACGAATCGTTCCACATTACCGGCACCTCCGTTTATATCGACGGCGGGGAATCCCTTCTGCATGGGTAAGAGGGTTTCCCCTCTTCAACGTCCAATAAAGACGCCTCCTTATGATTCGCGCAGGATGGCGTCTTTTGGAATTTCTTTTCTCCCGCCCTGCTCAGCTGCAGGCAAAGAAAGGGCTTCCGGGCGTGCCGGCGATCCTCCTTCCCCGTTCCACATGGGTCCGCTGTTCCAGGATCACATTCTCCAGATACGAGTGGGGCTGAATGACGCATTGATCGAGAATGATGCTGTTGCGGATCACCGCCCCTTCTCCCACCTTCACGCCCGAATGAAGAATGCTGCTCTCCACCTGCCCTTCAATGATACATCCTCCTCCGACCAGGGAGTAGCGTACGGCAGGCCGTCCCCGATAATGGGCAGGCGGGCAATCCCCTGCCTTGGTTCGAATGGGAACGGGACCGCCGAACAGCCGGTTCCAGGCCAGCCGGTCGAGCAGGGAGAGGCTTTCCCGGTGATAGGCCGCTTCGGAATCAATGGACGGCCGTAAGCCTTTCATGGGGTAAGCGCATACATTTAGCTTGGCGAGCCTATGGAGAACGGCTTCGCGAAGCGTCTCTTCCCGTCCGTTCCCATAAGCTTCCTGCACCAGCTCGATAAACAGCGACCGTTTCATAAGCATCACGCCCGTCAGCCGCTCCTCCTCTTCCTGCACCCGGAAAGGCTCTCCCTCCCCGTCTGCCTCCTCCTCCATCCGGTACAGAACCGTAATGTCGGCATCCGCGCGCCCATGCGAGGTAATCATAGGCCGGAAGTCGAGACTGCCGATCTCGCCGCCGGGCGCAATCAAGACAAGCGGCTGCGGGGCATCCTGCCAATGCTTCAGATGGCTGTGAAACCGGGCCACTTCGTGACGGGCGGTATCCCATTCCCCGTTAACCGGAGGAAGAAGGGCAATCCCCCTCTTTTGCGGCCGAAGCCCCAATCCATTCCGTTGGCCAGATGATCCATCAAGGCCAGTGGATTCGGTCCCGCCATGACAAAAACCCGGGAAATTCCCGAGTGAGCCATGGAAGAAAGCATAAAATCAATAAGCCGGTAATGCCCGGCAAAAGGAACCGCCGAAAGACAGCGAGAACGGGTCAGCCCGTTAAGGCCGTCCCGTTCTTTGTATCCGTTTAGGATTCCCAATATATCGTTCACGGTTACCCGATCCTTTCCAGTAGACGCTGGTTGCGGCCGGCGAAAATTTTCGGCATTTTGTCGGAGGTGTCTTTGTACACCACTTCCTTCTCGCCGATGACGGTAATTTCCTTGCCTTCCAGATCTCCCACCACGGCACCGTCCCGGATGACCGTGCCTTCTCCGATAATCGCTTTGGAAAGAATGACGTTCTTGCCGATGACGACATTGGGCATAATGATGCTGTCCCGAATAATACTTCCTTCTCCGATCTCCACCCCTGGAAGACGACCGAGCGGTCGACCTCTCCGTAAACCTGACAGCCGTCATTGATCATGGACTGCCGGATGGAGGCGGTGGGCGCAATGAATTGCGGTCCAGGGCTTTGGCAGTTGGTGTAAAGCGGCCAGTCCGGGTGGTTCAGCGGGAAGCCGTTATCCGTGTCCAGCAGGTCCATGTGCGCTTCCCAGAGGCTGTCGATTGTGCCGACATCCTTCCAGTAGCCTTGGAACGGATAAGCGAACAGCTTGGCTCCGTGCTCAATCATGGCCGGAATAATATTTTTACCGAAATCGTTGCTCGACTCCGGTGTGTTGTCATCTCTAAGGAGAAAAGCCTTCAGAACATCCCAGTTGAAGATGTAAATGCCCATGGAGGCCAAGTTGCTTTCCGGCTCGGCCGGCTTCTCCACGAATTCCGTTACTCTGTGCTGGCCGTCTGTGTTGAGGATACCGAATCGGCTGGCTTCCTCCCATTTGACCTCGATAACGGAAATGGTCGCATCCGCTTTACTGCTTTTATGGAAATCCAGCATTTTCCGGTAATCCATGTTGTAAATATGATCTCCGGATATGATAAGTACGTACTGGGGGTTATACTGCTCCAGATAATTCAGGTTCTGATAAACGGCGTTGGCCGTTCCTGTGTAGAATCGGGTTTCCTTCTGGTCCGTGTAAGGGGCAAGCAGGGACACTCCCCCGTCGGGACGGTTCAAATCCCACGGGCTCCCGTTCCCGATATGCTGATTCAGCGCCATCGGCTGGTATTGGGTGAGCACGCCGACCGTGTCAATTCCTGAATTGACGCAGTTGCTGAGAGTAAAATCAATGATCCTGTACTTGCCTCCGAAATGGACAGCAGGCTTTGCGATATTCGTCGTCAGGACACCGAGCCTTTTGCCCTCTCCGCCTGCTAACAACATAGCCACGCACTCCGTTTGTTTCATAAGCTTTATCACCTTTCATCTATATGTTATAGGAGTAATGTCTTGGGTGAACTTCCGCATGAAGGACGGCGATGAAGGTTTTACACGTGTACGGATTGAGTCCGCTGATTGGCGTGCGTTCTGTTTCCCGTCTGATGTCTCCATTCATCTCGATAAAAGCCAACTCCGCCTCCCTTCCTGAAGACTCGTACATTGTTTTTAACCGCGGCCCGGTGGGTTGAATCAGAAAGATAGTAAAATTTACAAAAGAATTTGTACAAAGTCACAACATAGACATAATCCGTCATCCTTCTTCAAGGTTCGACCGAATCCGTGCATCTTCCATGTAGGTTTTCCGCTTTGGGGCAAAAGGATTAGCTCTCAAAGCCGCAGGGGATTAGTGAATTGCTTCCTGTCGCAGCGGTTCTTGTTTATCCGGTACCCCCTTCGGTTAAAAATAGGATGACTTTGGCTGAAGGAGGGGATCCGATGGAAAGGGATAAAGGCAACGAAGCAAGCGGGAATCCCGAATCAGGGCTTGCCGGCGGGTGGTCCTATACAGAAGAGGAGAACCGCCGGGAACGTCTGGAGAACCTGGAGGAACTGGAGTGGCTGCTTGGGGAATGCGGGCACAAGGCGGAGCTCGCCGGCCGGAGCGTGCCTAGGAGCTTCTCCCGGCTGCTTTTTACCGGGAGGCTCTGGAGGGGAGAAGAAACCGGCTGGACCAGCTGCGGGCGGACCCCGCCGGGTACCGGGCGGAAGATTTCCTTAGGATCAAGTATGAGCTTCGGCTCTTACTCAAACAGCTGGCCGGCCTGTTATCCTGCAGCGATTGGCCCTCTCCCTCCTTAACGAGGAGCCCGGTCAAGGAGCAGGGGATAAACCAGGCGGAGGAACAAAATTCGTATTTTCGGACAGACGGGAGTTCCTTGATCGAGGCCTATGAGACGGCCTTTCTCCAGGAATATTACCCCATGTCCGAAGGGGCGCGAAGCCGTACCCAGGCCTGCCTGACGAGCTCGGGCATGAAGGCGCTGGAGGTGGCTCTTCTGCTCTACCGGACCATGACGGACCGTCCGCTGCCCTTGTACCATCAGGTCGGGTATTATTATGAAGGGATTACCCTGATCCGTGACCTGTACCCGGATGCCCGGGCCGTTACGGTGGAGGACATCTATGCCATGCTGGACCGAGGAGAAGAGATGGGCTGCCTGCTCCTGGAGCCCGGTTTGACCTGGCCCGTTCACGAAGGGATCGATCTTGATCTCCTCTTCCGTAAGCTGGAACGCCACCGGCAGAGCACTCCTCTCTTTCTGATCATCGACCGGACGCTGACAGGCATGGCCAACCCTTTCTTCGAACGGTATGCCGACCGGATGCCCGGCCATGTCGTGCTGGTTTCCATTGAGAGCGGGATCAAGTATTGGCAGCTTGGCCTGGAGCTCACCAATCTGGGCTTTCTGGTGCTGAGCGGGGAACCCGTCGCCCATCCCGAAACCGAGGAGCGGCTCACCCATTTAATGGGAGTGTTAACCGGCGTGCCGGATCCTGCCTTGGTGTGGCGGCTGCCCCGCCCTTCCCGCTCCGTTCTCGAAAGACGGATGGAGCGGCTCGCCCGAAATACGAATGTCCTTTATTCGTTTCTGCAGGAACGCAGGAAGGAGGGTCGGGTAAGCCGCGTGTATCACTCCGTCCAGGCGGGCCAGGGGCTCCGGGCTGGCCGCGAGCCGTGGATGGGCTCCCTTCTGTACGTGCAGCTTCCGGGAGTGGTTCATTACCACGAGTACGAGGAGCTCGCCAAGCATTGGGCCGAGACCGCGGAGCCCGCCCTGTGCATCCACCAGGGAGGCAGCTTCGGTTTCGATACGATGAGGCTGGCCGCCGTGGAGGAATCCCCCGAACGGGAGTTCAACAGCGCCCTCCGCCTGTCGGTCGGCCGGGATACCGCGGAGGAGCTGGCGGCCAAGCTTGTCTGGCTGGACCGTATGCTGCCCCCGGGGCGGTAAGAAGGGTCGGCCGTTCCCGCGGCCTCCTGCCCCATGCGGGAGCCAATAGAAAACAACAAAGAAGCTGTCCTTTCGGTAGAATGATCTACCTTTGGGACAGCTTCTGCTCATTTGTTGGTAACGCGGCTGCTTCCTTAGGCGGAAGGCGACCCGCTCCTCCTGGACTCCGTAGAGGCCTGGAGATTAGTCTAACCGGTTAGGGTTCACGTCCGAGCCGTACGAGCTTCCGTAGGTGCTCGCATTCAGTGAGTTGTTGGTACGGAAGGTATCGTAGGCATACCGGTCGCGATCCACGTGGGAATTGACCAGAACCAGAATATTGCCCTGGTCCACATAGTCGTTGTAACGGTGGGCTTCCTCTTCGGACATGCCCATCCCGATCAGGCCGCCGACCAATCCGCCGGCTCCGGCTCCTACCGCCGCACCCGTCAAGGTGGCGACAATCGGACCGGCCGCAATAATCGGGCCTACTCCGGGAATCGCCAGGGCGCCCAGACCCGCCAGCAGGCCGGTCACCCCGCCCAGCACTCCGCCGGTAGCCGCACCGGTGGCCAGCCCTTCCGGAGCCTTGGTGCCGGTCTCATCGGAGATGTCGGAGACATCGTCTTTGTTTTTGGCAATGACGGAAATCTCATCCGAGCTGTAGCCTTGGCGCTTGAGGTCTTCAATGGCTTTAATCGCTTCCTGTTCCGAGTGAAACACGCCTACGATTTTCTTTTCTTGTTCCATGTTATAAAACCTCCCTAAGTGGTTTGGGCCGAACCCGGGATAGCCGGGATCGCTTATGATGATTGGCTGCCGGTTGGGGACAGCCACCGTTGTGCTATCATTTTATTACCCAGCCCCTTCCCCGTTTAAACAAGCTCCGGCCGATGAGCGGCTGGTAATATTCGAGCCTGCCGTCTCATCCCCTAATCCGTTCGCCACGTCTGATGATCGTCCCGGCCGCGGGGCTCTGCCCTCTCTCTCGGGTAAGCGCAGCAAGCTGACTTCACGCCGAAAAAGGGCCCTCCGGTCCGAACCCGGGTTTCCCCGGCCTCCGAACCCAGAGGGCCCTATCGGAAGGCTTATTACGCCTTCTTGGCCTTATCCTGCTTCTCTCCCGCCCACCGGTCCTTCCCAACCGAATTCATGCCTGACGGGCGGCCTTAGCCTTCCAGTCAGGCTTCCTTGGTCCGGCCGGCGGTCAGCTTCTCGTATTCCTGTTCGAGCTTCTGGCGGAATTGGTCGATTTTGATCGGTTTGCCGATGAAGTCATCCATGCCGATGGAGAGGCACTTGTCCTTCTCTTCCTTCAGGACGTTAGCCGTCATGGCGATGATAACCGGCCGCCGGGAGGCCGGCAGCTTGGCGATGATCTGCCGGGCGGCCTCCTTGCCGTCCATCTCCGGCATCTGGATATCCATCAGCACAAGATCGAAGCTCTTCTTCAGAGCGAGCTCCACCGCGCTCTTCCCGTCCGGAGCTACCTCGGCCTCGTGCCCGAGGCTTTCGAGAATGCGGGTGAGGAGCTTCTGGTTGGTGGCGTTATCCTCGCACACGAGAATATGCAGCGGACGCCTCTCTTTCGAAGTCCGCCCGGCGTCGTTCCCCTTGTCGGGAGGAGCCGCATTCGCCTTCTGCCGGGCAAGCAGCTCCTCCAGCTCCTCTGGGCAGCGGCCGGCCTTGATCGTAAAGACGAACGTGGCTCCGGCTTCCGCCGTCCGGTCGACGCGGATCCCGCCGCCCATCAGCTCCACGAGCGTCTTGCAGATGGCAAGCCCAAGGCCCGTTCCGCCGTATTTGCGCGTGGTCGAGGAATCCAGCTGGGAGAACGGCTTGAACAGCTGTTCAAGCTTGTCGTCCGGGATGCCGATGCCCGTATCCTTCACGGCAAACTCAATGTCGATGCTGTCCTTGCTTTCCCCAGCTTGCTGACGACCACATAAATGCCGCCGTGCTCGGTAAACTTGACCGCATTGCCCACGAGATTGATCAGAATCTGACGCAGGCGGGTCACATCGCCGGTAATGTAAGCGGGAAGCTCGGGATCGAGATAATAAGCCATTTCGAGGTCAATCCGGCGCGATTTGGCGGTAAACAGGTCGAAGGTCTCCGCCACGCAGGCCTCGAGGCTGAACGGCTCGTTCTCGAGCTCCATTTTGCCCGACTCAATTTTGGAGAAATCCAGAATGTCGTTGATAACCGACAGCAGGGCGTCTCCGCTCTTGCGGATGACCTCCGCGAGCTCCTTCTGCTCTTCGGTAAGGGAGTCTCGAGAAGCAGATCCGTCATCCCGATGACTCCGTTCATCGGCGTACGGATTTCGTGGCTCATCATGGCGAGGAACTCCGTCTTGACCTTGGAGGCGATCTCCGCCGCTTCCTTCGCCTGAATCAGCTCCTGCTCCGCCTTCTTGCGCTCGGTGATGTCGCTGACGGTACAGGCAAACAGATGATCCTCTCCGATATACGACTCCCCGATTTGAATCTCGGCCGGGAAGAGGGTCCCGTCCTTGCGCCGCGGCGCAATCTCCGTGATTTTGCCGAACATGTACTTGTCCTGGCCCGCTTGAGCCGCCGCCGGATTCTCCATTTCGGAAATCGTCGGGATCAGAAGCTCGATGCTGTTGCCGAGCAGCTCCTCTTCCTTGTACCCGAACATGCCTTCCGCCGCCGGGTTCACGGTCAGGATCGTCCCTTCGTTATCGAAGGTGATCATCGTATCGATGGACGTTTCCCGGATCACCCGCGCCTGGGCTTCGGCTTTGGACAAGTTAAGGGCCGTCTGCAGCAGCTCCTGGTTCGCTTTCTCCAGCTGGCTCGTCTGCTCGTGGAGAAGCTCGGTCTGGTGCTGAAGGGTCTTGTTCGTTATATAAAGGCTGACGAAGCCTTCTATTTTTGATTTGAGGGTTTGAGGAATGAACGGCTTCACCATGTAGTCAATCGCGCCCACGGAATAGCCGGTAAAGAAATGCTCGGTATCCTTGCTGGTGGCGGTAATGAAAATAATCGGGATGTTCTTTGATTTTTCCCTGGCCTTGATGAACCGGGCGGTTTCAAAGCCATCCATTCCCGGCATCTGCACATCGAGAACAATCACGGCAAACTCATACTTGAGCAGGTAGCGAAGCGCTTCTTCCCCGTTGCCGGCCCGAATCAAATTGTAATTCTCTTCGGCAAGCACCGCTTCGATGGCAAGCAAATTTTCCGGATGGTCGTCCACCAGCAAGATATTGATTGGATATTCCATGTCCATCTTCCTGCTCCCTTGCTGTTTATTTTGAACCGGGCTCCGTGCCGGACGGGGATTCAACCTGCTCCGACAGACCTTCCGCCAAATGACGGATGTCCCTACCTGATTTTGCGGTACAGCTTCTCCCGGCTGTCCAAGGCTTCGTAATCGTCCGCATGATGACTGAAATTGATCGATTCCCGTGTACCCAGGGCCAGGATGCCCAGCGGACTCAAGCTTTCGTAGAAGAGCCGGTGCACTTGATCCTGCAAGGTCTTGTTGAAATAAATGAGCACATTCCGGCAGAAAATAACGTTAAATTCGTTGAAGGACTGATCCGTCACCAGGTTATGCTGGGCGAACACGACGTTGTCGAGAAGGAACCGGTGAAAATGCACCTCTTCGTTCTTCACGGCATAATACTCGGAGAAGCCTCCCGTTCCGCCCGCGAGCAAGTAGTTGCGCGTGTAGTCCTGCATTTTCCGCAGGGGGAATACCGCCTCCCTGGCCCGGTTTAACACCTCCTCGCTGATGTCGGTGGCGTAGATCCGGGCCTTGTCATACAACCCTTCCTCATGAAGCAGAATGGCCATGGAGAGCACCTCCTCGCCGGTCGAGCAGCCCGCATGCCAAATCCGGATGAACGGATAGGTTCTCAGAACCGGCACCACCAGCTTGCGGAAGGCGAGGAACAGCTCGGGATCGCGGTACATCTCGGTGACGTTGATGATGAGGCTCGAGAGCAGGCTCTCCATGCTGCGGGCATCGTGAAGCACCTTCTCCTGCAGGGCCGATATCGATCCGAGCCTCCAGGCATTGACCCGGTGCCAGATGCGCCGGCGGATGGAAGGGTAGGCATAATTACGGAAATCGTACCCGTACATGCGGAAAATCCCTTCCAGCAGCAGCTCAATCTCTATACGCTCCCTTTCCTCCTCGCGGGATAAAGGCGCCTCGGCGTCGAAGGATTCCTCCTCCGGACCACCGACCGGTTCTATGGGATAATCCGTAATAGGAGACACCTCCTTACTTATACAGCCATACCTTAAGCAGGGAAAGCAACTGATCCATATTGATCGGCTTCGTGATGTAATCGGACGCCCCGGCCTCAATGCATTTGTTGCGGTCTTCCTTCATGGCCTTGGCCGTCAGGGCGATGATCGGCAGCCTCTCCAGATCCGGCATGCTACGGATGGCCCGCATCGCTTCGTACCCGTCCATCACAGGCATCATGATGTCCATCAGGATGAGATCGAACGGCTCTTCCTTCTCAATGAGCTGGAGAGCCTCCCTGCCGTTTTCGGCGAAGGTAATGTCCATGTTGTAGTTCTCCAGTACGCTTGAAAGGGCGAAGACATTGCGGATATCGTCATCGACGAGCAGGATTCGCTTGCCGCTGAAGACCGCTTCCTTGCTGTGCAGCTTCTCGAGAATTTCCCGCTTGTCCTCGGGCAGATTGGACTCTACCCGGTGAAGGAACAAAGCGGTCTCGTCGAACAGTCTTTCCGGTGATTTGACGTTCTTGATGATGATGCTTTCGGCATACTTGCGCAAAAGCATCTCTTCCTTGCTGTCGAGCTCGCGGCCCGTATAGATAATGATGGGCAGCTCACGAAGCTGGTAATCGGAACGGATCGTGTTCAGAAGCTCGAAGCCGGAAATATCGGACAAGCCCAGGTCGAGCACCATGCAGTCGAACGGTTTATCCCGAAGTTCGCTTAGGGCCTCTTCCCCGGTGGACACGGCCGTAATAACCAGGTCATCGTGGCCGATCAGCTCGACCAGGCTTTCCCTCAGCGTATCATCGTCCTCCACCAGAAGAAGTCTTTTGCAATCCCGGTTGAAGAATTCCTCTATTCCCGAGAAGGCTTGATCCAGCTGCTCCCGGCTGATCGGCTTCGTCAAGTAGGAGATGGCTCCCCGGGTCAGCCCCTTTTGGGTGTCCTCGGTAACGGACATGACATGAACGGGAATATGACGCGTCTCCATGTTGTGCTTAAGGTGATTGAGAATCGCCCAGCCGTCCATCACCGGAAGCTGAATATCCAGCACGATGGCATCCGGCTTATACGCTTGCGCCAAAGCGAGGCCTTGATCGCCCTGCATCGCCACAATCCCTTTGAAGCCCCGGTCACGGGCCATATCCAGAATGATCTTGGCAAAATTGACGTCATCCTCAATCACGAGAATGACCTTGTCGTTCTCCCGGATGCTGGCCCGGTCATCTTCGATTCCGGAAGGCTCCAGCGCCGCCTTGTCCAGGAGGGAAGGAGATTCGACTTCCTCCTCCGCCTCCTCCACGGCCGTCTCAAGCAGATCCTGCTCTTCGGGTGCGGTATCCTTCGCATCAGCCGCCGCGGCTACCTCATCGAGCATCCGGTAGACGGAGTCCGCCTTCGTCTCCGGCAGGTAGAGCGTGAAGACACTGCCCTCGCCTACCACGCTTTCGATACCGATCGTTCCTCCGACCAGCCGGGCCAGTTCCCGGGAAATGGACAGGCCGAGGCCGGTCCCCCGTACTGTCGGCTTGTCGTTCCGTCGGCCTGCTGGAACGCCTCGAAGATCAGGTCGAGCTTGTCCTCCGGAATGCCGATCCCGGTATCCTTCACCGCAAAGGCAATCACCCGCGGGGAATCGGGGAACTGCTCCTGGAGATCCTCCGGCGTTTCCGTCAGGCCGATCTCCAGGGTAACGCTCCCCTCTTTCGTAAACTTGAAAGCGTTGGAGAGCAGATTCTTGAGAATCTGCTGCACCCGGTGGCTGTCCGTATAGATCGTATCCGGCAGCTCTTTGTCCACCTTCACCTCAAAGGCCACATGGTTCTTGCGGGCGATCGGCTGGAAGCTTCTGCGGACATAATCGAGCATGTCTTTCAGCAGAATATGTTCCAGGTGAATGTCCATCTTGCCCGATTCGACCTTGGAGAGGTCGAGGATTTCATCGATCAGCTTAAGCAGGTCGCTTCCCGAAGCATGAATGGTTTCCGCGAATTCCACCTGCTTCGCCGTCAAATTCTTCGTCTTGTTGTCGGCAAGCAGCTGGGACAAGATCAGCAGGCTGTTAAGCGGCGTCCTCAGCTCGTGCGACATGTTGGCAAGAAATTCGGATTTGTACTTGGAGGACAGGGCGAGCTGCAGCGCCTGGCGCTCGAGGGCCGCCTTCGTCCGTTCGATCTGGCGGTTGATCTGCTCGGTCTCCCAAATTTGCAGCTCCAGCTGCTGGGTTTGGCGGAGCAGCTCCTCGTTCGAATGTTCCAGCTCCCCTGCTGCCTCTGCAGAAGCTCCTCCGATTGCTTCAAAGACTTCGTCTGGGCTTCGAGTTTCTCGTTCGAGAGGCGAAGCTCCTCCTGCTGGGACATGAGTTCCTCGGACTGGCTCTGAAGCTCTTCCGTCTGGGACTGCGAGATGCGCAGAAGCTCCTCCACCCGGTTGCGGCCGTTGATGCTGTGAACGGTGATGGCCAAGGAACCGGCCAGCAGTTCGAGAAGGCGGATCTGAAGGTCCGAATACCGGCGGAAGGAAGCCACCTCCAGAACGGCCACGACTTCCCCTTGATAAATGACCGGATGAACAATCAGGTTCGACGGAATCGCGTCGCCGATCCCCGAGCCTACCTTGATGTAATCGGGAGGCAGCTCCTGAAGGTGGATGACGTCCTTGTCCAGGGCGCTCTGGCCGACAAGCCCCTCTCCCAGGCGGAAGGTTTGGGTCCGTGCCCCGTCGCTGAAGGCATAGGAGCCGTACAAGCTCAGCTGGGCCCGCTTGCCCTCGTCCTCCTTCACATACAGAGCACCGAAGCTCGCTCCCACCATAGGCGTTACTTCCCCGATGAAGGTCTGCGCCACCTGGTGCAGATCCGTCATCCCCTGAAGCATGGTTGTTACTTCGGCCATGTTGGAATTGAGCCAATTCTCCTCATCCCTGGCCTTGTTCAGCTCCTGCTCCCGTTCCGTCTTGTCCATCAGGTCGAGGGCGACGTTCTGGAAGGCAGCCGCCACTTCCCCGATTTCATCCTTCAGACGGATCTCGATTCGCTTGCGGCGGTCCATCGTCCCTCCCGCAAAACTGCTGATCATGCCGGAGACGAGGTTAAGTCCGCCGGTTATGCTGTAGATGATCCAGAACATAATGCCCAAGCCAAGCAGCAGGCCGATTCCGGTTATAACCATGGTGATCATGAGTGTCTGGCTGTTCACCGTATTCATGTCGGCTAGCGCCTGGTTCATTCGGGTCTCGTGATACGTGGAAAGCTCCTCCAGCCGCTTGGCCAGCTCGTCCCTCGCATTCAGTCCCGAAGCATTACGGAACGTCTGGGCCTCGTCGTATTTCCCGGCCCGGATCAGTTCCAGCAGCTGGTTCTCATACCTTAGAAACTCCGCGCCCGCCCCGTTAACAGCCGAGACAAGCTTGGATTCCTCCGGATTCGATTGGCTTAGCCGGGTAAGCTCTGTAAATTTGTTCCCCGCATCCGCTTGAGCCAAGTCCAGCTTCCGGAATTCCTCGGTCACATTCGTATTCTTGTCCGCCGACACGAGGTTCGCCATATACAAGGCCATGTTGTTCACCTGTAAGCGCGTTCCGTTCGCTAGGGAAACCTTCGTGTAGCGGTTCGTGTAAACGTCGTTCAGGTTTTCCTTAATATTGGACAATCGGTTGATGCCAATCCCGGCCAGGGCGAACATCAAGAAAATCAGAGCCCCGAAGCCAAGAAATAATTTCGTGCGGATTCTCATTTTCCTGCTCCACCCTTCCTTATTATGGATTGATCGTTATTTGGTGCGGACCATAACCATGCACATGTCGTCATGCTGGTCATCTCGGACGTCCTCGGGCAGAATCCGGTCGATGACATTCATCAGGTTCCCGGTATTGTTCGACACCAGCTCCTCCGTCAAATCCTGCCCCATGTCTTCGACCGCCTCCAGAAGACCGTCCGTAAAGAGAAAGATCCGGATGTTCTCCTTGTACTCGAGCTTCGCTTTGTTGATTTCAATCTGCTCGAAGAAGCCGACGGCGCAGCTCCCTTTATCCAGCTCCACGGTCTCTTCCCCGTCACGGATGACCAAGCCCGGAGGGTGACCGGCGTTGACGTATTCGATGGTCTTGTTCTTCGTATCGATGACGAGATAGATCGCCGTAAAATAGTAATGGATGAAGTGTTCCTGGCTGTAAAGCTGGTTCATGTAGCGGTTAAGCTCGTTAATGACCAGCTCCGGGTCAACCAGACGGGTGATGGTATCCTGAAGCACCGACGAAATGAACATGCAGACAAGGGAAGACGAAATCCCGTGTCCCATCATATCGAGCAGAATAATGCCGTACCGGTTTTCGTCGATCTTGTACCAGGAGTACATGTCACCGGCCAGCTCGAAGGAAGGGTAATAGGTCGCGGCAATGCTGATGGCCTCGTCGTCCAGCGGCTGGCTCAGCACGCTCCGCTGCACCTGCTTGGCCAGATCGAGCTCGTTGCGGATTTTGCGGTCACGCTCGATATGCCAATCCTTCTCATACTTGAGCCGGAGGGCAACCCGGATGCGGGCCATAAGCTCTACCTTGTTGATCGGCTTCATGACGTAATCGATGGCCCCGACATCCAGCGCTTCCGCCAGCTTGTTCGAGTCGCCGAGCGCCGTCACGATAATAATCGGAATATCCTTCAGTTTCTCTTCCTGCTGAATGCGGCGGCAGGCCTCGAGCCCGTCGATCTCGGGCATCATCATGTCCATCAGGATAAGATCGGCCTGCAGCTCCGGCTGCTCTCCGCTTCCGAGCTTCAGGTGATCGAACAGCTCATAAGCGGAGCTGGCCGTAATGCAGTCCGTATAGCCTTCGCTCTTCAATATCTTCTCTATAATAATCAAGTTGACCGGATTGTCGTCCACGATCAGAATGCTCATGGGTTGGCTCCTTCTCTATTGCGACATGGAATCGGTTCATACTTTGCCTTGTGAAAGTTAATAGCGTTAAACACATTCCTTCATTTTAGCCCACGGGCCGGGGGCCTGTCCATGGTGCCGTTCCGTCCAAAACCCTCCTGACGGCCCGGTTCATGCCTCTTCTGCCAGATACTCCTGAATAAGCTCCATGAACAGGACGCCGTAATGGATGAACTTGGTTTCCCCTACTCCCTTAACGGAGAGCATCGACATGCGGTCCGTCGGCCTCATCTCGCTCATCTCGCGCAGGGTGCTGTCCGGAAAGACGACATAAGGAGGCACATTCTCCCGCTGGGATATTTCCTTGCGGAGCTCCCTCAGGCGCTCGAACAGGCCGTCATCGCGAACCGGCTCGGGCTTGCGGGAGATGCGCAGCTTCTGCAGAACCGGCTCCTCTCCCTTCAGAACCCGGCTCGCCCTGGCTTGAAGGCGGAGCACCGGGTACTGGCCCTCCGTTAAGGAGATGTAGCCTTCGGCGATAAGGGCGTTGATCAGATCCACAATTTCCTTCTCCGTGTACTGCTTCATGATGCCGTAGGTCGGAAGACGGTCGAAGCCGAACTGGAGCACCTTTTTGTTCTTGGAGCCCTTCAACACCTGGCTGACCAGCGTCGAGCCGTACCGTTCCTTCATGCGGTAGATGCAGGAGAAAATCTTCTGGGCGTCCACCGTCAGGTCCGTCACCTGCAGATCGTCGTTGCAGTGCGAGCAGTTGCCGCACTCGTCCGGCGCCTGCTCTCCGAAATACCGCAAAATATGCTGGCGCAGGCAGCGCGGCGTATGGCAGTAATCGGTCATGGCCTGAAGCTTCTTGTATTCATTGGCTTTGCGGTCGGGGTCAAACTGGGTTTGCTCGATCAGGAACTTCTGAATGAGAATATCCTGCGGACTGAACAGCAGGAGGCATTCCCCGGCTCCCCGTCGCGCCCGGCCCTTCCCGCTTCCTGGTAGTAGGCCTCCATGTTCTTCGGCATATTGTAGTGGATAACGTACCGGACGTTGGACTTGTCGATGCCCATGCCGAAGGCGTTGCTCGCCACCATCACCCGGATATCGTCGAAGATGAACCGCTCCTGGGCTTCCTTGCGTTCCGCGTCGCTTAAGCCCGCATGGTACTTGCCGGCGGCGACTCCTTCTTGCGGAGAAACTCATACAGATTGTCCACGTCCTTGCGGGTGGCGGCATAGACAATCCCGGCCTGGTCCTTGTTCTCGTTCACGTAGCGCAGCAGGTAGTCCTTCTTGTTCTCCTTCTTGATGACCGAGAATTTCAGGTTCTCGCGGTTGAAGCCCGTGAGGAAAACCTCGCCGTCGCCAATGCCCAGGTAGGACGTAATGTCCGAGATGACCTCGGGAGTCGCCGTCGCCGTGAAAGCTGCGACCCGCGGGCGGTTCGGCAGCTCGCGCAGCAGGCTCGTGATGGCCCGGTAGCTCGGCCGGAAGTCGTGCCCCCAGCTCGAGATGCAGTGCGCCTCGTCGATCGCCACCATGGCGACGGACAAGTCCTGCAGCATCGAGAGGAACCGGTCCGACTCGAGCCGCTCCGGCGCGATATAGATCATCTTGTATTCGCCGCGGCCCGCCCGGGCGAGCCGTTTGCTTACCTCGCTTCCCGTCAGGGAGCTGTTGATGAAGGTGGCGGCCACCCCCATGCTCTCGAGCGTGTCGATCTGATCCTTCATCAAGGAGATGAGGGGGAAATGACGAGCGTCACCCCCGGCAGGAGGAGCGCCGGAATCTGGTAGCAGATCGACTTGCCTCCCCCGGTCGGCATGATGCCGAGCACGTCGGTCCCGTCCAGAATACGGGCGATTATGCTTTCCTGTCCTTCCCGGAAGGACGGGTATCCGTAATATTTTTCCAAAACCTGTCTAGCTTGCTGAAGCACGGCAAATCCCTCGCTTTATGTCTTCCAGAGCGGGACCGCACCGGGTCCCCCTCTCTCCCTCTACTATAGCAAAAACTGACGCCAAAAGGGAGAAAAGCGGCCGAGTCCCGCCGTTCTACGGAATTTTTCCGGAAGCCCTTCTTCTGTTTGCCAGCGCCCGCTTTCTTTGGATTATCCGGTAAAAACCAAAAAAACTGCCCGATATGGACAGTTTTATGGGATGGTCCAAAAGGTCAGCTTACAGTTTAACGACATTCTCGGCTTGAGGGCCGCGGTTGCCTTGAACGACATTGAATTGAACCGCTTGGCCTTCGTCCAGCGTCTTGAAGCCTTCGCCTTGGATAGCGCTGAAGTGTACGAATACATCTCCGCCTTCCTCGGTGGAAATGAACCCGAAGCCTTTCTCTGCGTTAAACCATTTCACTGTTCCTGTTTGCATGTGCCATTACCTCGCTTTGATTAAAGTTGTTTAATATGTACCCTTTTTACTCCGGCGGACGCGATGCACCTTGGAAGGCAGACCGATCAGCCCAGCATAAAAAATTCACACATTATCGAGAGTGTCATCCGTTACGAGAGAATGAGCACCCTTGATAATCCGTGAATCCGGGGTAACTTCCTCATAGGGGAATTATTTAGTTGAAGGATCCGTCCCTTAAAGAGGACGGCTGCCCATGGTTTCCAGAGCCGGCGTATACACGATGTTGGGATCGCCCTTCTCATGGTCGAACTTCATGTTGCCGCCCCAGCCGATGACAACGATTCGGCCATGGTCGAGTTCTTTTTCCAGGAGAGCGGCATCCTTCGCACTGACGCCCAGAGACATCATCTTCGTGCGGAGCTCTTCTCCTCTCGAACGGAACAGGTTGGCCACGGCCGTCAAGAACCCTTCCTCAATGAACCCGATATCCTCGGTCCCGTTGGACTCGTTCAACCGGTCGGTGCTCCGCTCGTCATGAGCGAGAATGTGAATGTTCTCTTTTGCGTATCCGTTAAAGGAAAGCTCGGTCACCGCAGAGCGCGCAGCTTCCGCATCGCCGACTGTTCTGACACGGGTTATCATTAACGTCCCTCCAGTCTGATCCGTCACATTATGGATTTACCCACTTGAAATCCAGTTGAAACGGGAGCGAAACTATTTTTAAAAATTTTTTTGAAACTTTTTGGGCAGCAGGATAAATCTTAGGTTAGTCGACCCGGATGACGATTTCCCAGGAACGGGGCCCGGACATTGCAAAAAACCCGCCAACCTCCTGCCTGACAGAAGGTTCACGGGCTGCTATCGAGCTTGACTATACAGGCCCTTGAGAATCAGTCCCCCAAACGATTAACGCCACAAAGCAAGAATCGCTCCGGCCAGAACGAGCGTAACCGCATGGTACCCGGCCGTAATCCCGAAGAGGACAAGCCGTCCCCCTTCAAAAAAATAATTCGTTCCGATCCGGGCCGAGACCAGAACCGCGAGAAGCAGCCCGAGTCCAAGCCCCGACAGAAGGTCGTCGGCTCCAGCTAGCTGTACGAGCAGGGCGCAAACCAGCACGCTGACGACCGCAAGGACCATCGTCCCGACCATCGGGCCGGCGGAGGAGTTCATGTCTTCTTTCTTAAGGCCCCGGTGCTGCATCCAGGCGTTCCCGAGAACGGACGGGGAATACCAGACGAAGCCGACGGCCATCGTGACCAGGACGGTAACCAGCACGGCCCAAGGATTCATGGCGGCGAAATTCAATCGAACGACCTCTTTTCCAAAGTAACTTGCGGCATTAAAGAATCTTCTTGCCCATCAGGTGGTCCAGCGGAATAAACCCGATTTCGCGGCTGTCGCGGCTGTTGTTGCGGTTGTCTCCCATGACGAAGATATGCTTAGCGGGAACCGTCCATTTGCCGTCCGGGGCATTCATCGCTTCCTTGATGTAAGGCTCGTCCAGAAGCTGTCCGTTGCGGTAAACCAGATGACTCTTGATCTCGATCGTATCTCCCGGTTTGCCGATGAGGCGCTTGACGTAGAACACCTGGTCGTCCGTTTTGCCCGTGATCAGCAAGAACAGCGGATTGCCCATAAAATCGTCCTTGAACGTCCGATCCCGGTCCACCCGGCTGTCAATGATGACGATATCGCCATAATTAGGAACATAAGAGAACGTGTGGGGCAGCTTCGAAACGTAGACGCGCTCCCGGTCGTGCAGCGTAGGATCCATCGAATGCCCGTCCACCTTGTAGGGCTGGAACACGAAGATTCCGATCAGTACCGCAAACACAAACGCAATGGCAAACGAGCCTACCCAGCCCCAAACTTCTTTCAGCCACTTCATGAGGTCAATTCCTCCCTTTGCTCCTGTTGATAAAAGCCTTCACCCATTCGGCGATTTCGTCCGGGTCGTTCAGGTTCAGCACGTCCCAAGCCTTCCCGGGCTCCGCCTGGTTAAGAAAGGCGTTCCATTCCTTATTGTCCAAATCTCCGTCTCCTGCATCAAAAGGAACCGCAAGGGCGGCCAGTCCGGTCAGCTCCGAACCGAGCTCCAGCTGCTGCCGGGTTCGGGCTACGAGAACCTTGGGGACCGGTTCCCTTTTGTACCCTTCCAAGAGAACCACATCCATCCCGTCAAAAAAGCGAGCTTCGCCGCCAGCTCCGATGAGGCAGGCGGGCGCTGCAGCATAAGGAGCCCATCCGGTGAATCGAGCACGACCCGGTCCGCGCCGGACCTCCAGTAGTGGTCCGTATCCTTGCCGGAGCTTCCGAGCGACATGCCGTGGACATCGTGCTTCAGCACGCCGACCCGCAGACCGCCTGCTTTAAGCCGGGCGGCGACCTGCACGGCCACGGTCGTCTTGCCCGAGCCGCTGTATCCGACAAAGGCGACATGGGGAACGGTCACTTCGAACGCACCTCCCCGTAGAGCAGGACATCCGCCAGGTCGCCTTCCCGTAGGGAGGCTCCGCCCGGCAGGCGGACCAGCGCGTTCGTTCCGGCGAGGCTGCCGATCATACCGGCCGACTGGCCGCGGGCCAGCTCCACGAGAAGCCGGCCCTCCTGCAAATAAGCGTGCGCCTGCAGATAGCGGACCGGCTTGATAGGCGGCTTCGGGAACCCCGACACGGACACCGCCTGAACGGTCGGCGGCAGCGGGTCCGGCAGGCCGGCCATTTTGCGGAGGACCGGGACCACGAAGAGCAGAGCATTGACGAAAGCGGCCGCCGGATTCCCGGAGACGCCGAGCACCGGCTGCCGGCCGCGCAGAGCGAAGCGGACCGGGCTGCCGGGGCGGATCTGCGTCTTCCAGAAGACCGTCCGGGCCCCGAGCCGCTCGTAGACAGCGGGGATCAGGTCGTAATCCCCGACGGATACGCCTCCCGTGGTAACGAGCAGATCGGCTCCGTCTCCTCGCTCGTAACCGCGGCCGCCAGCTCGTCGATGCCGTCCGGCACCGGCTTGGCAAGCCGCGGCAGGCCGCCCGCCTCCCGGACGAGCGCCGCCAGCATCCAGCCGTTGGAGCTGCGGATCTGCCCCTCCCCGGCTGCTCGGTAATCTCCACGAGCTCGGAGCCGGCGGTAAAGATCGCCGCGGACGGCCGGCGGTAAACGGACACTTCGGCCCTGCCGAAGGAGGCCAGAACAGCGGCCGCCCCGCTCCCGAGGCGCGTGCCTTTCGTCAGCACCCGGCCTCCGCGGGAGATGTCCTCCCCCTCCTCGCAATATTCTCTCCTTCGCTTGTCGGCTTCAAGACTCCGACACGCGGGACATTCTTCCGAAACCCATCGGAGGTAGCTTCAAACCGGCACACGGCGTCGGCTCCCGGGGGATGGGCGCCCCGGTCATAATGCGGGCGGCCTCGCCCGGGCCGACCGGACGGACCGGGTCCTCACCCGCCGCGATTTCGGCGATGACCGTGAGATAGGCGGGGCGGTCCGGGCAAGCGGCCGCCGTATCGGCGCTGCGGACGGCAAACCCGTCCATCATGGAACGGTCGAAGGCCGGCAGGTCGGCATCGGCGTAGAGGTCCTCGGCCAGAATACGGCCGGTGCAGTCTCCCAGGGGAATGAGCTCGGCCGGCAGCGGGTCCACCGCTTCCAGCACAAGCCGCTGCGCTTCCTCAATCGTAAGCGGTTGGGTGTTCAAGGTAGGCCTCCTCCTGCACTAAAACGAATAATGAATGATGGATAAGGCAAAGGCCTGGGCTTTTTTGTATATTATAAAGGACGGGATAAGGGACAACAAGGGAAGGGGCGATTCCATGGAGAGAAGAGTGACCGTCAGGCGGCCGATTCTGCGCTATGACGGGGAGGCTCTGGGGATGGCGGAGGATGAAATCGCCTCCGAGTATGCGTTGACCGTATGGGTCAATGACGAAGAGTTCGCCACGATGGTTTGCACGCCTGAGCATTTGGAGGAGCTGACGGTCGGCTTTCTGGCGTCGGAGGGAATCATCCGGAAGGCCTCAGACTTGTCCGATCTGACGATAGACGAGTCCCGGGGAATGGCTTACGCCACAGTGCCGTCGGCCCCGGCGTTCACCCGGGACCTTACGCATAAGCGGTACCTGACCTCCTGCTGCGGCAAAAGCCGGTCGTTTACGTTCTACAACGACGCCCGGACGGCCCGGAAGGTGACGGGCAGCGTGACCTTGACGGTCGGGCAGGCCTTTGCCCTGCAGTCGGCACTGCAGGAAGGCTCGTCCGAATTCCGGGCGACCGGAGGCTTTCACAACGCGGCGCTTTGCCGCCCGGAGGGGATCCTCCTGACGAGAGCCGACATCGGGCGGCACAACGCGCTCGACAAGCTGTACGGCCGCTGTCTGCTCGACGGCACGGATCCCTCCTCGCTGGTCATCGCCTTCAGCGGCAGAATGTCCTCCGAGGTGCTGCTGAAGGCCGCGAAGCTCGGCAGCCCGGTTCTCCTCTCGAAGTCGGCCCCGACCGGGCTGGCACTTGATCTGGCGGAGGAACTCGGCATCACCGCGGTGGGCTTCATCCGGGGCAGGACGCTGAACGTCTACTCCCATCCGGAACGGATCCGGGTGTAGCGGCAAGCGCTGGGATAGCGCAGGTGACGGCGTGGAGAGTGTGGTTGGCGGCGCCGCATGGAAGAGCGCTCTTGGCGGCACCAGGAAGAGAATGAACACTAGCGTCGGGAAAGCGTGAACCCTGGTGCGGCCAAGCGGGAGTAAGCCTCAGCGGGAAGAGCGTGACTGGCTTCCCTGACCGGAAAGGATCGGTTAGGCGGAGAGCTTCTGGCAAGCTCCTTAGGAGGAGGCTGGCCCTGGATGGCCGTTCCGCTCCGCCTGCAGAAAGAGGAGAGCCTGCCGGTAGTCCTCCGGCCGGTTCATGTTGAACAGGGCAAGTCCCGCAGGATCCAGCTCGCGGAGCCTTTCCTCCGGGACGACCGCCGGTGCGAGGCTCTCGAGCCAGCGGCCGATGCGCCGGCCTCCTTCGCGGACGTAAGCCTGGAGGCTCTCCAGGCTGTCGGCGGAGTAGACCGCGAAGAGCGGCTCGAGCCGGCCGTCCCGCTCCACGGCGGCCGCGGGCCGGCCGGTGCCCTCCGCCGCGGCGAACAGCTCGCGGGCAAGCGCCGCGGACGGGAACGGCATGTCCGCGGCGGCGGCCAGGTTCAGCCGGTGCGCGGTATGCCGCAGCCCGGCGCCCAGGCCGCCGAGCGGGCCGATGCCGGGCGGCTCGTCCGCGACGGCGTGCAGCGGGGCGGGCGGCGTCCGCGGGCGGGGAGCCGGCCGCCGGCGGCTTGAGCGTCCGCGGGGCGGACAAGCCCTGGGGCGTGGGCTTCCCCGCCCGTTAGCCCGCCTGCGGAGTTCATTCCGTTTGGCACCGCCTCCGGGCATCGTTCATCTCCGCTGCTCTCCCCCGCTAACCAAGCCGGCTCCGCCTCCGGCAGACCGGAAGCTTGGGCGTCGGCTAACTCCACCGGTCCGCTGTCAGGGTCGGCCTGCCCGGCAGCATCCCCATAGAAGCTCATGGCTAGCCGAACCTCTTTCCACCGGGAGCCGGCGAGCACCGGCGGCAGCTCGTGGCTTCCTGCCGCCACCCAGACGCCTCGGCACTGTGCGGCGAGGAACGCCGCCATCCGTTCTAGCGAGGTGGTCTCTCCTAAGGGCAGCAGCCTTTTGTCCGTGCCCATGCGCGTGCTCCCGCCCCCGGCAATCAGAATGCCGCCGTAGCCGGGCCGGTAGCGGAAACCGGTTTCGGCTGGTTTTCCGTTCATGCGGGCTTCCCCTCCTTCGTTGTTCTCCATTTTAGAGCAAGCCCCCGAAAACTGTCCATTTAAAGCGGCTTTCACCTTAATCCCGTTAAACGCCAATCCCCTAAAACACCAATCCAATTAATCACCCAAATGATAGCGGAACTCCAGTTCGCTATTCACCTCCCACAAGCACCCGCTAAAAACTTTGCGGAACTCTGTTCCTCTATTTCAGGACAACCGCGGGCAAATGGCTCCTTTTTCCCCTTATCGGGGTAAAATAGCGCACCTGCGTTCCTCTAATTTTTTTGCAATACTCCGATTTCTACGAATAAGGTATCGGAGTTCCTCTATGGTCATTAGTCGAGATCTT
Organism: Paenibacillus sp. CC-CFT747; assembly: GCA_030323305.1. GTDB lineage: Bacteria > Bacillota > Bacilli > Paenibacillales > NBRC-103111 > Paenibacillus_AO > Paenibacillus_AO aurantius. Next base: position 805,665 of record CP106741.1, read on the forward strand.
CCTTGTTCGTGCCTCGCCTTCTGGAATATTTCTTTACTCGCAACACAAGAATCCCGCTATGATCGTTATTCGCAAACCTAAAATTTCCGCGTCCCCTCCTACCCACTCTATCCGTAGCAAATTCGGAAACTCCGGTTGCCTCTCCTTCTCAAAACGTGGCTCCCCGTTCCTTTATCCGCCATCGCCAAGGGACTGGTAAGCGGTTCAACCCTCACGTCCGCCGAGCCTAAGGACAGGCGAGCGGTTCAACTTCCACGTCCGCCGAGCCTAAGGACAGGCAAGTGGTTCAACTCTTACGTCCGCCGAGCCTAAGGACAGGCGAGCGGTTCAACTTCAGTGTCCTCGTTTTCGAGGGCTGGCAAGTCTCTCAACATCTACTCATCCGCCGTTACCACGGAAGCTGTAAAGTTCAGCCAAACCAGCCCGCCTTTGTTGTCCATAGAGAAAGCCAGCCGGATCGCCGGCTGGCCTCGATTTCTTTTAGACATATTTTGTTACTCCAGTTTCGCACCATCACACCATTAATCGCCGACATGCACCAGGACGGCAACCATCCCCTGCCCGTTATAGCCGTATACCAGGGCGGATCCTTCCCGGACAGCCGTCAGCACGCCGTCCGGTGTCACCGTCGCAACGGCCGTGTCGCTCCCCACCCAGGTAAAGGGGCCTTGAACCGGAAGCGGCTGGGCTTGCCCAGCCGCCAGCTCATTCAGGCTCGCGGTTTCTCCGACCTTCTTATGCAGGGACAGATCGGCGTCCCCAAAACGGTTCCCCGGCTGAAGAGCCTGATCGGCAATCGTCTGGACCGCCTCCAGCCGGCCTTCAGCTGCCGCCAGGCGGCTGCGGAAATCCGCGAGATGCTCCTTCAGCGCGGAGCTGTCCGTTTGCGGCAGAGCCTCTACCGTCGAAGCCGCTGCCGTCAGGGCTTCCTGAACCAGGGCCGCTCCATCTTCCAGCTGCTGCCGAAGCGAATCCCTTTCCGCTTTCCCAGCTGGGGACAGATCGACCGTCTGCAGCGTGGCTGCCAGCTCCTGGAGCCGGCTCTCGGCTGCGGAAACCGCCGCTTCCGCGGAGATCCACTCCCGGACTTGGGCGAGCCGCGCGGTCAATGCCGCTTTTTCCGGGCCTTCGGGCAGTTTATTCACCAGCTCCTCCGCTTGGCCGGCATCGGCGGCAAGCAGGGAATACTCCGCTTTGGAAACCACCAGTTCGTTCGGAACCCCGTCGGGAGTACCGGCCGCAAAATACAGCCCGTACGGCAAATAGGCGGAAGGCATCACCATCATGCGCAGCCGGTACTCCTTCTCCGTGGTCACCGGCACGACGGTGTTCCGGGCAAAATGATAATTGTTCGCCGGTCCGTCATTCAGCTGGTAGTTGACGAAGCCGGGATTGGTCCCGTTGCTTCCGTACAAGGTATGAATCACCGGATAGCCGGTTTGGTTCTTCAGATGAACCTGGACGTCATAATCGATGTACCAGTAAGCCAGACGCACCTTGTTAATCGTAGGGGTGACGAAGCGCACCTCCTGCTTCTCGACAGGCTCGCCTTTCACATTCCACCGGGTATACAGCTTCTCCTGTTCGCCGGAATAGCCTTGATCCCCGAGACGCAGCCCCAGGAAGGGATTGTCGTTCGTCAAAGTAAGATCGATCGTCCCGGTGCGGCCCCAATGATCCAGCACGCCCCGGTAATCGTCGGAGCGGTCAGCCGTCGCATTCGTACGGGCAATCGTCGGCGTGGCGGCGTACGGCGCGGGGTCCGTCTTGTCCGCCGTCGTGACGACGTGGGAGACGAGGACGCCGGCATCCTGCCCATCCGAGGCGTTCTCTGCACTGAACTCAGCAAAATACACCACCGACTCGCCGACTGCCACGTGATCGGCATCGGAATAGGCGAAAGAGTAGGATCCCCCGGCGGGAATCGTGGCCAGCAAGCGCTTGTCCGGCTCCGCATCCATAAAGCTGCGGGTCACTTCGCTTGCCGCTGTGGTGACGGCGGCGTCGGCATAAGCCTCCTCGTTACATAGAACTTGACGGCCTGGGCCGACGGATTGGCCACATGGATCCAGAATTTCAGCGGCTGGTTCGTTTTGTTATAGTGGGAGCCCCAGAACCGGAACGGGCCTGTGACGGTATCCCGGTAGAGCGTGGCATTGTACTGCCCCGTAATGATGCTTCCGTCTGCTCTAAGCGCCCCATCCTCGTTAATAGTCTCGGGGGCGTTGGAAACCAGCACCTCTCCCCCGTCTTCTCAAAAGCCACACCAGGAGCATCGAACGGCAAGTAGGTTCTCGGAAAATTCAGCGGCACTTCTTCTCCCGGCGAGTAAGCCGAAGCCTGCAGCGGTACCGCCGCCAGAGCCACCAGCATCGCAAGACAAATCCAAAGGGACAATCGCTTCATTGTATCTTTCTCCTCCTCCGTCTTAAGTAATGGAAATCGTTACCTTTTCATCTTAAGCCAATTTTTTCCGGAGAAGGATGACCGGTTTTGGCACTTTCATGACCTCGGCCTGTTCTTCGCGCCGTCCCAGACCAGCCGGTTTTAGCCGGACACGATTGGAGCAAGTTTACTTTAGGAACGCCTGGAAAAAGGTTACATCTCCCGCCTGCCGCGATCCGGTTGACAGGGGTCCCTGCTGCGCTATACTCCGTTTTATCGCATTTATTCTTACAACCTATAATTTAATAACATCTTCTTATTAAGAGAGGCGGAGGGAAAGGCCCGATGATGCCCGGCAACCGTCTCGTCCAATTTGGACGGGATACTTGGTGCCAATTCCTTCAGGGTCTAACCGGCTCTGGCAGATGAGAAGGGACAATGGACAATAACGCCCCTTTTTCGCTTGTGAAAAAGGGGCCTTTGCTTTGTCGGCGATAATACCAACTCAAAAGGAGGGATCCTTACATGATCGAGCTGCAAAGGCTCCATAAAAGCTACCCGGTCGGCACGAAGCTCATTCCGGCTCTTCGCGGCATCGACCTGTCGATCGCCAAAGGCGAGATCTTCGGCGTCATCGGCCATTCGGGTGCCGGCAAGAGCACCTTGATCCGGACGATCAACCTGCTCGAGAAGCCGACCTCCGGGAAGGTCATCGTGGACGGCGTCGAGCTCACCGCCCTCGACGGAAGCCGGCTTCAGGAGCAGCGGCGGCGGATCGGGATGATTTTTCAGCACTTCAACCTGTTGTCGTCCGCTACGGTAGCCGAGAACGTCGCTTTTCCCTTAACGCTTACGAAGCATTCCAAAGCCGAGGTGAAGCGCAAGGTCAGCGAGCTGCTCGCGCTCGTCGGCCTGGAAGCCCATGCGGACAAGTACCCGGCCCAGCTGTCGGGCGGCCAGAAGCAGCGGGTGGGCATCGCCCGGGCGCTCGCCAACGATCCCCACGTCCTGCTGTGCGATGAGGCCACCTCAGCGCTCGATCCGCAGACGACGAACTCGATTCTTTCCCTGCTGCGCGACATCAACCGCCGATTCGGAATCACGATCGTGCTGATCACCCATGAAATGCACGTGATCCGCTCCGTCTGCGACCGGCTCGCGGTCATCGACGACGGGCAGATCGTGGAGGAGGGCAAGGTGATCGACGTCTTCCTGAAGCCGGAGCATCCGACCACCCGAGAATTTCTGGAGCAGGTCTCGGATTCCTCCGAGCTTGCCCGTGTCGTGGAAGGGGAGCTAGCCTCCGGGAGCCGGAACATCTACCGGATCACTTTTGTCGGGGAACAGACGTACCAGCCGGTACTGGCCCAGGCGATCAAGGAGTCCGAGGCGACGTTCGTCATCCTGCAGGGGACGATCTCGCGCATGAAGGACACACCGTACGGCCAGCTGGTCGTGGAGTTGGAAGGAACCCCCGTTCAGGTGGAGCAGACGATTGCTGCCTTGGCGGGACGCGGATTGGAGGTGGAGAAAATCGGATGAAAGAGATTAACCTGGAGAACATCCATTGGCCGGATATCGGAGACGCGACTCAGGATACGCTGATTATGCTCGGGCTCTCCACCCTGTTCACCATTGTGGTCGGACTGCCGATCGGCATCCTGCTGTTCCTGAGCTCCCGCGGCCAGCTTCTGCAGAACCGCGTCAGCTACACGGTGCTTTCCCTTATCGTCAACGTGCTGCGGTCCGTGCCCTTCATCATCCTGATGATTCTGGTCATCCCGCTTACCAAAATCCTTGTGGGAACGTCCATCGGGGTTAAGGGAACCATCCCGCCGCTGGTCATCGCCGCCGCGCCCTTCTTCGCCCGTCTCGTCGAAACCTCGCTCCGCGAGGTGGACCGCGGGGTGATCGAGGCCGCCCAGTCGATGGGCGCGAGCCGCTGGCAGATCGTGCGCAAGGTGCTCCTGCCCGAATCCCGGGCCGGCCTGATCGCCGCCATCACCATCACGTGCGTGACGCTGGTTTCGTACACCGCGATGGCGGGAACGATCGGCGGCGGGGGCTTAGGCGTTCTCGCAATCCGGTACGGCTACCAGCGGTTCCAGCCGGAGGTCATGGTCGTGACGGTCGTGATCCTGCTTATCCTCGTGCAGGTGCTTCAAACGATCGGCGACCGGCTCGTCATCCGGTTCAGCCGCAAATAACCGCTGCTCCGGTTGTACAAGCTATATCATCAACGGGCTTTACTATTAACATAGAGAGAATTCAAACCATTGGAGGGAACCATTCATGAAAAAACTGCTCGCCCTGCTCTTTGCCCTGACCCTTGTTCTCGCCGCCTGCGGCAGCAAGGATTCCGCTTCCCCATCGTCTTCTCCTTCGGGAGACTCTTCGGCCGCACCGGCCAAAGCCGCAACCTTGAAGGTAGGCGCCACCGCCGTGCCTCATGCGGAAATCTTGAAATTCATCCAACCTAAGCTGAAAGAGCAGGGCGTGGATCTACAGATTGTCGAATTCAATGACTATGTTCAGCCTAATGTTCAAGTAAATGAAAAGCAGCTGGACGCGAACTTCTTCCAGCATGCTCCCTACCTGGAGCAGTTCAACAAGGACAACAACGCCAAGCTCGTGAAAGTTGCCGGCGTCCACGTAGAGCCGATGGGGGCTTACTCCAAGAAAATTAAGAAAATCGATGAGTTGAAGGACGGAGCGACCGTCATCATCCCGGACGATCCGACGAACAGCGGACGCGCTCTCGCTCTTCTTGAGAAGAACGGCTTGATCAAGCTTAAGGAAGGCGTCGGCGTAACCGGTACGGTCCGCGACATTACCGAGAACAAGAAAAACCTCAAGTTCAAGGAACTCGAAGCCGCCATGCTCCCCCGTACGGTCGACGAAGCGGACCTGAGCGTGATCAACACGAACTTCGCCCTGGACGCCAAGCTCGTCCCGACGAAGGACGCCCTGCTTCTGGAAGGCAAAGATTCCCCGTACGTAAACATTCTGGTCGCTCGTGAGGACAACAAGGATTCCGAAGCCATGCAGAAGCTGGCCAAGGCCCTGAACACGCCGGAAGTGAAGAAATTCATCGAAGACACCTACAAAGGGGAAGTCGTTCCCGCCTTCTAAGACGAGCCCTCTACTCTAGTAAAAACGCCGTTCCCGGCGGTCCTTCGCGGACCTGCTTGGGAACGGCCTTTTGGTATGCGGATTTAGTCCTCCCTTCCCTGCTCCCCTTCGGCCTGAGAGAACCGCGGAAAGATATCCATCCGGCGGTAAGGGGTATACGGAGGAAGAACCACATCCACCATGGAGAGCGGCACCTGAAGCTCCTGTCCCGGGTCCGTCCGGTAAGGGGGCATCAACCGGTTGATCCGGGCCAGCTGCTCCACGGTCAGCCGGTTGGCGGAAGCCAGCTCAGGCAGGCCCGCGGAGGCGGTGACGGATACCGTCTTGCGCAGCTTCTCGATCCGGCAGGAACTCTGCTTGAAGGTCGGCTGCTTGGATACCGGATCCACGAGGTCCACCGTCAGCTCGTTCGCGGCCTCCGTCTGCTGCCAGCTGCCGAAGTGGAACGGGACGAAGAGCAGTCCGGGCATGACGGTCTCGGTCAGCCGGGCCGGAACCTCGATCCAGCCGCGGGGAGAGACCACCCGGATGACTTCACCGGGCAGCAAGCTCAGCCGTTCGCCGTCTGCCGGATGGATAGCGACGTAACCTTGGGGAGCCGCCAGATGAAGCTGGGGGACCCGTGCGGTTTTGGTCCGGGTATGCCAATGCCATACAAGCCTTCCCGTCGTCACCCAGTAGGGGTACTCCTTGGTGGGATGCTCAGCCGGCGGCAAGTAAACTGTCCCGTACAGGATGGCTCTGCCGTTCGCCTGCAGTCTCTCGAATTCCTCGCGGGTCCGCGCCCTCCCCGTAAACAAGTCTTTGCCGTAGCTTTGCGCCTCGTCCGGGGAAGTAGGGAACCGGTAATCCTCATAGAGCCGGGGTGTGCCGAGCGGCTTCCCGGAAGGAACCGGGTATCTCAGGCCGTCATGCTCCTCCAGCCGCGCATAGGTGATTCCCGACATATCGGCCGAGGTTCCCTTCGACACCCGCTTCCATTCCTCGAAGCATTCCTCGGGAGTGGTATAGCCGATGAGGGGGCTCCGTCCTTATCGCGGAATCCCATCCGGGCCGCGAAGTCCAGCAGGATGTTGAAATCCGAATAGACGCCGGGAGGCGGGTCCACCGCTTTGCGGGAAAGGGTTACCCTCCGTTCGGTATTTTCCATGGTGCCTTCCTTCTCTCCCCACATCGCTGTAGGCAGGACAATGTCCGCCACCTCGGTTGTTTCCGTCAAGAAAGGATCCTGCACCACCACGAAAATCTTTTCGAACGCAGCCCGAGCGCGCCGGCGGTTCGGAAGGGATACCATCGGGTTGGTATGAATGTTCCAGAACAGCTCCAAGCGGCCCGTCTCCATTAAATAAAGCTGTTCCTCGATCCCGATCTCGGGACCGACGGCCAAGGAGGAGAACTCCACATTCCATAAGGAAGCCATCTCGGCGAGATGCTTCGGGTTATCCGGATTCCGGTGACCGGGGTAGGTCCCCACTCCTCCCACCGTACGGTTCGCCGAGGAGCTGGGCTGGCCGGCCATATGCAGAGGCCCTGAGCCCGGCTTGCCGATCAGGCCGCGCATCAGATGAATGTTATTGATCGCCACGCAGGCCGTCGTCGCATCGGCACTCTGGTAAGCCCCCTGAAGGGTAGTGGTCACAAGGGAGGGGTCCGGCCCAGCCGTTCGGCCAGTCGAAGAAGCTGCTCCACGGATACCCCGGTTTCCCGGGAGGTCCTTTCCGGATTCCAGGGGGCCACCGCCTGGCGGACCTGATCGATGCGGATGGTATGTGCCTCTATAAAGGAGCGGTCCACATAACCGTTCGCGAGCAGCAAATGCTGGACGCCGTTCAATAAGGCGACGTTCGTTCCCGGGTACACCTGGATGAAGAGATCGGCTGCCTCGGCCGTCAGGGTTCTTCTCGGATCGACCACGATCAGATACGGCTTCCCTTCCCTCTTCTTGCGCTCCATCATGCGTTCAAACAGCACCGTTCCGGTTTCGGCAGGATTATGCCCGAACAGAAGCAGCGTATCGGTCTGATCCAGGTCTTCATAGGAAGCCGGCACCCCGTCCGCGCCGAAGGACTGCAGGAGGCTCCATTCCGTGGTGGCGGTGCAGAGACGGGTGTTGGCATCCAGAAGATGCGTCCGCAGCCCCGCGCGGCCAATCTTTCCAATGGTGTAGTAATCCTCGAGCATCCCCTGGCCGGTCGAATAGATGGCGATGCCCATCGGACCTTTGCGGGCCAGGACATCCCGTGTTTTGTCCACGAAGAGCGTCATGGCCTCGTCCCAGGTGGCCCGAAGCAGCTTGCCGGAGCTTCCCCGGATAAGCGGGGCAAGGAGCCGGTCGGGATGACGATTCGGCACCCACTGCCACTCCGCCTTCGGATCGAGCCGTCCCCGGTTCACCGGATGATGCCCGTTTCCCTTCACTCCCACCATTCGGTTGTCCTTTACTCCTATGTAGCAGCCGCAGCCGACCGAGCAGATGTTGCAGGTGCTGTAAACCCACTTATCCACCTCTCCTTGGCTGTAAACGGCTTGATCGATTCTCTCCGATTGCCAGGGCATCCTCTCATCTCCATCCCGGAATAGGCCGGTAAACCGGCGGCACGATAAACCTCGCCTCCTCCAGCCCGTAGAGGGCGGCAATAAGAGGAGACAGGGCCTTTAGCTCCCGCTTGATTTGCTCCATTAGCCGCTCCCAGTAGGCGAGGGTTGGGGGATCGGCGATTCTCATCCATCGGGAAACCCGTGCCCAGGAACGAAACTGGGGATCGGCCACTTCGTCGTCCCGGTAGAGCACGGTCAACGCATACTTCAGCTTCGATTTGTCAAAAGGGCCGTTCAACAGCTGGATGGCGTATCGGGTATACCCTTCCTGCTCCCGCAGCACCGTCCGAAAACGGATTTCCTGGGGATTGCCGGTAGCGAGCGGCATCCGATTGGCCTGTTCCAGCTCCCTCAGCATCGCGGTCAAATGGTCCCTAAGCTCCCTCATGCGCATCCCCTTTCCCTAGAAGCTCGTACCGGGATAAGGGCTTCCACGACCAATATACGCGAGGGGAGGTCCCTTTATGTGGCCAGACAAGCACCCAAGGGGATAGGGAAGAAGAAAAACCCCGCCGCCCCAAGGGCGGCAGGGTCTTGTTCATCAGGAGGACGGAACCGAAGAGACCTCCGGCTTTTTTTGCGCAGAGCTGCCAGCTTCTCTACGTAGTAGGTCAAGATCACGAACACTCCCATTATGCTTATATACGTAAGCAGCACGTTCCACGGATTCGCGCCCGGGAAGCCGCCCTTGCCGCCTTCGCGGAACGGGCCATCCTCGCCTCCGCGCCGGGCCGGGCGCCCTTCGAAGCCGGCAGCGCCGGTACCGCCCGCTGAGACTCCGTCCTTGCCGGTCACGCCGGCTTCCGGGGAACCGGCCGCTTGGGAAGGAACGGCCCCAGCTGCCGTTCCCGCACCCGCAGCCGCCCCCGGATTCGAAGCCGTCGCTCCGCTTGCGGAGGACGTCCCCGAGCCGGACGAGGCGTCCGCCTGTGCCCCAGAGACGGTCCCGCTTGCCGGCGCCGCCCCGATGGCGGCCTTTCCGGTACCGGCTCCGCTACCGTTCGCGGCTCCTTCCGGCGGCATGCCTTCCCGCCTCATGCCCTCCGGCATCCCTTCGGGTCTTCCTCTTCCTTCACCCGGCATTCCCTGACCGGAAGAGAAGAGCTGAGTGACGCCCTCCACCCGGTTCAGGAAGCCGGTGTTGTAGATCTGCCAGCCTCCGTACACGAAGACGAGGAGGGCGGCCGCTTGAACCAGAAGGCCGGCGGTCCGGCGGCCTTTTCCAGCCGGAAGAGCTTCTGGCTCACATTCATCAGCCACTTCCAATGAAGGCCGACGTGGACGCCCACGATGATAAGGGTCAGGAAGGAGACGGAGATATGGGTTCCCTTGAACCAGCCGACATTGCCCATGTGCAGGTCCCGGAAAACCACCTCGGAGATGAGAATTCCGCTTACGATAATAAAACTCATGCACGCGAGCAGCAGCAGGTTCAGCAAATAGCCGAAGCGGGTGCGCCCCGGCAGCTTCCGGTCGAACAGCTTGCGCGTCACGGTTGCCACCCAGCGCCCGTTCAGTAGAATATGAACGAGGAACACGCCGCCGATGCAGAGCCCGGCGATTTCGTGGAACGCGAGACCGCCCAGCACCCTTTTGTTATACAGCAGCACCAGTGTAGCGGCCATCAGGATGTCGATGGTGATTTTGACGTATGTTACTTTCTTCAAGTCAGCCAGCCCCCAGCTCCAAATAAGATTGTGCCTTCATCCTACAGGGGCAAGCTAAACCTGTGCTGAGCGCCGGCTGAAGATTTGCTGAAAAAAATGATAAATTAGCGAAAGGTCACCCCCACCTGAAAAGCAACATTGTATATTGTATAATAGTGTTGTATATAAGTGTATTTTCGATTGGAAGATAGAATAAAGAGAGGGAGTCATTTATGTTTGCACACGAAAGGCGTAAGTTGATTGTCGAAGAGATTCATACGGAAGGAAAGGCCGTCGTAGCTGAGCTTGTCCGCAAATATGGGGTATCGATAGAAACCATCCGCCGAGACCTTGAGCTTCTGGAGGGAGAGGGCCTGCTGAAACGGGTGCATGGCGGCGCCATCCCCGCAGAAACCGATTACCGGCAGGAACTCCCTTTACCGTGCGGGATAGGAAGCATGCAGCCGCCAAGAAAGAACTGGCCGAGGCGGCCGTGCCTTACGTGTCCGAGGGGCAGTCGATTGCGCTGGATGTCAGCTCCACGAATACCGCCTTCGCCCGGGCGCTTAAGACCCGGGTGGAACGGCTTACCGTATTGACCAACTCGCTCCCCATTCTGGAGGAGCTGATCGACATGCCCCATTACACCGTTATTTTTACCGGCGGCGTGATCAGAAGCCATGAAAGGTGCAGTGTAGGCGAATTTGCCGCTGCCTTCGTTGCCCAGTTCCATGTCGATACCTTTTTTATGAGTGCGAGCGGCATTTCTCTTAAAATGGGTATTACCGACTACGGCATCGGGGAAATTCAAGTCAAGAAGAAAATGCTTGAGCGTGCCGGCCGCACGATCGTGCTGGCCGATAGCAGCAAGTTTGAGCAGGTCTCTCTCCTCAGCGTCTGTGAACTGTCCGCTGTTTCCTCCATCGTAACCGATTCCCGTCTCTCCCCGGACCTTCTGTCCCGCTATAAGCAGCATGGCATTCACGTGCAGCTCCCTTTGTAACGACCATGTACTTTGTTGTATTATATTGCGATTCGTTGCATTCATCTCTTATAATACAAATATAACCCTTGCATAAGGAGGTGAAAAATAGACGGGTATGATGGTCTCCGTATTATGGGTGGTCGCTTCCGGTCTCATGAACGCCTTGTGGAACTTGTTCACCAAGCAGAGCCGGCACAAAGGCGTTTTCCTCGGGTTGATCATGATGACAGCAGCGGTAGTCCTGCTTCCGCATCTCGTCTGGGAGCTTACCAAGCGTACCGTTCCCGTAGAGGCCTATTTTTGGATGGTCTGTTCCATGGCCCTCCAAGCGTGTTACGCGCGTCTTCTTGCCCGCACCTATCGCTTTGGCGATATCTCCTCCCTTTATCCGGTCATGCGGGGAACCGGCGTGGTCCTTATTCCTTTGGCCGGCGTCCTGCTCCTTGGGGAGCGCTTGACCGTATGGGGATGGATAGGCATAGCGGCGATCGTATCCGGCATGCTCTCTTCCAGGCTAGGCAGCCTGCTCTCCCCTCGTCGGATGTGTCCCCTAACCGTTCCCTGGCTTGGGCGTTCTCCACCGGATTATGCATTGCCTGCTATACGATTGTGGATAAGATTACCTTGCAGTACCTTTCCCCGCTCTCTCTCCTGCAAGTATCCAGCCTGGGCTTTGTGCTTGGCCAACTGCCGGACTTGCTCAGGAGGGATCGGGTGCGGGAGGAATGGTCGCTGAACGGAAGATGGATCCTTCTCGGCTCCTTGCTTTCTCCCGGCTCTTACCTTCTTTTTCTATTTGCCGTGGATTCGGCTCCTGTCTCTCATTTGGCTCCCATTCGCGAAATCGGGACGGTGTTCGCCGCCTTGCTCGGCGTCCTCCTGCTCAAGGAAAAGCAGGGCTCGGCCCGCATCGCAGCCTCCATCGTGATAGCCGGCGGGATTATGGTGCTGGGCTTTCGTGGATAATCGCCAGGGAAGGGTGTTTTGGAAGCGGCTGCATGCCGGACATTTGAAATTAGGCATTCGGATTCTTCGTAAGGATATTCGTTAGGACACTTAATGAAACGGAGGAAATACCTGTGAACCGTTCTGTTGGCGGAATGACCCGCCTGTGGGTGTATTTGCTTTTGGCCTCCTTCTTTACTACTCTATCGTTTTCTCCCTGGGCCGGCCTAACGGCGGATGCCGCCTCCTCGGACCCGCAATACGAGGCCGTTCCCCTGCCCTTGCCTAATCCCGGTTTCGAGCAGACGAGTGGAGATAAAGCGGTCGGCTGGACATACTGGAAATCGGGCCACGCGTACGGAATGACCGTCAGCAGCTCCGTATACACGGAAGGCTCCCGCAGCCTTAAGCTGGACCTCCCGCTCGATAAGGTGGTCGGCATCGAAAGCCAGAAGGTCGACGTTGTTCCCGGACAGCGCTACCGTGTTACGGCAAGTGTCTACTCCGAGTGGTACGATCCGGCCGTTACGACCTCCACCACCCGCATTTGGCTGCGCTTCTACAACGATACGACCCTCCTCAAAGACTTCGGCACGAACGTGCTGAGCGCCCAGCTGCCCCAAGGGCAATGGACCGATCTGTCGGTGGAGGCCATAGCGCCGGCCAATGCCAACAAAGTCATGGTCTTTTTTTATGGTGACAAAGGAAGCGCCTTCTTAACCTATTTTGACAATGTCCGGTTAAACCATCTGGTTCCGGTTACCCCTGGCAAGCGTACGCTGCAAAATCCCGGATTCGAATCCCCTCGTCCGATGGATCGATCCCCGGCTGGACGCCGTATCCTAACCCGGTCCCCTCCGGCTACGCGGTTTCCTTGACGGCGGAACAGGCCTCGGAAGGCACGCACAGCGCCCGCATAGATGACGGCGGTCCCAGTTCGGTCGGGCTCATCAGTTCACCGATCGACGTGGTCGGCGGGAAGGGGTACTCGGCATCCGTTCAGGCCTACATAAGTTCGAAAGGGGTGCCTGGTCCTGCCGGCTCCGGCGGAACTAGCCTTTATCTGAAATATTGGGATGGGAACGGCAAAGAGATCGCCTCGTTCGGCAAAAGCTCCAAGGATCCGATCGACAGCTGGACCACTCTTAAGGTGGAAGGCATCGCTCCGGCAGAAGCGTCCTACGCTACGCTTTGGTTATATTCCGGCACAGGCACGCTGGGTACCTCCTATTACGATAATGCCAAGTTCGAAGAGGTTTCCCTCTTGACCCTGCCGTATGAGTATGCCAAGCCTGTTTCGTTGGGGGATGCCACCGTTGTGGCAAGAACCGGGGCGCCGCCATCGGGAATGGGGATATCTACTTCGGCACAAGTGGAAGCCCCGCCACGTTCCAAGCGGTGGACGCGTTGACCGGAGAAGTGCATTTCTCCGCACCGCTTGCCGGTCTGGATGTCGTCTGGGCCGTTACGGTCGGCTCGGATGGGAACGCTTATATCGCGGGAACCTTGAACGGGGTGCTCTACCGCTATAACCCGAAGACGCAGAAGCTCGACAACCTGGGAGTCAATCCATCCAACAAGTGGGTGTGGGACCTGGACGCTTCGACCGACGGTAAAATTTACGGTTCCACTTATCCGGGCTCCAAAGCCTTTGTTTACGACACCGGCAGCGGGAGCTTCACCGATTTGGGCACCCTATTCCCCGGGCAGGATTATGTACGAGGCGGGGGAGTAACCGACCGTTACTTTTACGCCGGAATCGGCCCGAAGGCCCACCTGATCCGGGTCGATCGGCAAACCGGCGAGAAGACCGAAATTCCTCTCTCCATTACCGGAACGGATAATTTTGTTTCCAACGTCTGGTCCTATGGCGGCAAGCTGCTAATCGCCTACGGCACCTCCCTGTTGGTTCTGAACGAAAGCGACTATTCGGAAGTTAACAAAATCAGCTGGGACAGCCCAAGCGCGTTCGACGGCATGATCTCGCCCCCTTCGCCTTATGACGCCGACTTGGTCTATTACCGCAACAAGAACACGGGTAAGCTCTGGACGTACCGTCTTTCTACGAATGAAGCGAATCCTGTAGCCTCCTCCCCGAAGCTGTTCGATCCGCGGATAACGGGGATGAACTGGGTAACGGTGCCGGACGGTCCGCAAGCCGGGCGTCAGGTTCTGGTCATGCTCTCCAACAATGTGGAGCTTGCGATCTATGACCCGGCCGAAGGGACGGTTACCGTAAAGAACACGAACGTGAGCAAGTCCGGCATCCCGGTACAAAGCATGGAAACCGGACCGGACGGCAAGCTTTATATCGGCGGCTATACCGCGGCCATGAGCATTTATGATACGGCGGAGGGCGTTTTCGAGCACCAGGAACTCGAGCCGAGCCAAATCGAAGGGATGGGCTCCCTGAACGGAAAAATGTACTTCGGCATTTACGGAGGCGCCGCCATCTACCGTTATGATCCGAAACAGCCGTTCCAGCTAAGGACCAATCCGGGCATGATCTATGATATCGGCGAGGAGCAGGATCGGCCGTTCGCCTTCGCCTCCGGCGACAACAAGCTGTTCATCGGCACCATCCCCGATTACGGCCATTTGGGCGGCGCCCTGACCATCTATGATGAAGCCCAGAACCGTTGGACCACGTACCGCAACCTTATTTCCAACCAAAGCATCATCGGAGTCGCCTATGCGAACGGCAAGGTTTACGGCGGTTCCAGTATTCTGGGCGGCCTCGGGATCGATCCTACGGCGACGCAAGCGAGTATGTTCGAGTTTGACGTAGCTTCCGGTACGAAGACGGCCGAATGGGTGCCGGTCGTGCCCGGCTTCTCCTCCCCGCAAATGATCGGCGAGCTGAAAATAGGACCGGACCACTTGCTCTGGGGCATCATGTGGGGAAAGGTGGACACCGGCGAGGAAGGCTTTGCTCTGTTCGCTATGAATCCGGCCACCCGGCAGGTTGTAAAAAGCCGCGTCCTGACGTCCGGCGACAGGGCCAGCATGTGGCGTCCTTTCTATATTCGGTGGGGACAGGACGGTTTGCTCTATACGACAATCGGCCGCAGGCTGACCGTATTCGATCCGTCGACGCTCGCCTCGCGGCAGCTGGTGAACGAATCCGTATCCCTGATGAGCCTGGGACCGGACGGCAGCATTTACTACGCCTTGGACGCGAAGCTTATGAAAATGACACCGCGCATGACGGGCGCCACGCTGGAAACCTTCCGGACCGAACTGAATTCCGGGAGGAGACCCAGCTTCGCGTGTCGCTGCAGCTGGTCAACAACCGGACGGCCAACGCCGCCGGAACGGAGGTAACCTATACGGTTAGCGACCCTTCCGTCCTGCGGGTCGATTCCGACGGTAAAGTCACCGCCTTGAAGTCCGGGACCGCCGCCATCTCGGCAGCCGTCAAGCAGGATGCTGTGCAGCAAACGACTAAATCCGTGACCCTTACCGTGAAGGATATCGTTCCGCCGGTTACCACCGCTCTTCTTGAAACGGACGGTGCCGCTCCTGTTAACGGCTGGTATACCGACCCGGTCACTCTTCGATTGACCTCGGAGGACAATGACTCCGGGGTAGCCTATACGGAATACCTGGTAAACGAGGGAGCCTGGCAGCGCTATGCCTCTCCGGTCTCCTTCGATAAAGATGGACCTTACTCCGTCGACTTCAGGAGCACGGACCTTGCCGGCAATACCGAAACACCCAAGACTATAGCCTTCCGCATCGATCAGACCGCCCCGACCCTTAACCTTAAGGCGGACCCCTCTGTCCTATGGCCTGCGGACGGCAGGCTCGTGCCCGTCACCGTCGGGATAGAAGCTTCCGATGCCGCCTCCGGGATTGCGTCCGTCACGCTGATATCCATAACGGCCATGGAAGGAGGAGTACCCGTCACTTTGACTCCGGAAGACGTCCAACAGGCGGATATAGGAACGTCGGATAGTGAGTTCCTGCTAGCAGCCAAGCGTTCCGGTACCGCTCTGGACGGCCGGGTCTACAACATCGTCTATGAAGCCGTGGATCAAGCAGGCAACCGGGTTACCAGCAAGGTGACGATTACGGTCCCCCACGACCTTAGGAAGTAAGACTTAAATAAGCATGCACAAAGGACGCCTCCCTCCCCTTAGTCAGGGATTGGAGGCGTCTTGTATATAGTTGAGAAGATCCGTTGCGCTTCTTCCATTTGAGCACATTCGCAAGTGCGGCGGGGAGGGGGCCCGGCTTCAAACCAGCCAGCTCAAAGCGACAAAGCGAAAACCTCCTGCTGTTTCACCGCCTCGTATCCGATTCTTCGGTAGAACTCGTGGGCTTCCTTCCTTTGGCTGCCCGACCGGATGCGCATCATCCGGTACCCACGCTCCCGAGCCCACTGCTCGCTCCGCCGCATCAGTTGCTCTCCTACCCTTTTCCGGCGCTGGGTGCCATCCACCACCAAACCGCCGATTTCCGCAAAGGGTGGGGACTCGATCAGATGACGGCCGTGAACATGAACCCATCCTGCAAGACCCCCTCCTTCGGCTTCCTGGACATAAACGGCATGATCCCTGTCTGCCAGAAGTCTTTCCAGCCGTTCTTCGGCCTCTGTGTCGGTGATTTCATAGCCCAGCTGCGAAGACAGCCTCGCTACCTCCCGGGCATCTTCCTTAACCGCTTCTCTTATCATGGTCCTTCCTCCCTGGGCTTTTGTTATCGGCTTTTCTTTTCGGCTTACGGCAAGCTTACCAGACCGCCGCCTCGCGGTGAATGGTCCTTCCCTCATGCCTTCCCCACAGCAAAAAGCCCCGCTCCCCCAGGAGCCGGGCTGCTTATTGCCTCATACGCCAGCTTAAACCGGCTTCACACTCTCCGCCTTCCAAAACACGACGCCCTGGTCCGCCAGACGCCGGTGAAGCTTGGGGATGGAGATGCCCGGGAAGTCGACGCCCTCTTCGAGCGCACAGGCCGCTGCGGCTCCCGCGGCCTGGCCGAGCGCATAGCAGGTCGCCTGCACGCGCATGGACGACATGGCGACGTGGGTCGCGGAGATCGACCGGCCCGCCACGAGGAGCCCTTTTACCCCTGTTGGAAGCATGCACCGGTACGGGATGTCGTAACCGCTCAGGCTGCGTTCGTCGGTTGTTTTGGCCCCGTCCGGGCTGTGGATGTCGATCTCGTAATTCGTTTGGGCCACCACGTCTTCGAACCGCCGTCCGCTCGTCAGGTCGTCTTCCGTCAGGGTATAGAGGCCCTGGATCTGGTTCGTTTCCCTGACCCCGACCTGGCCGGGAATATGGGAGAGGACGTAGGTCTCAAATCCATTCCGCTGCAAATAATGGGCCACGGAGAAAACCTGCCGAAGCGCTTCCTTCTCCGCATGGTTGATGTCCTCGAGCTTGGCACCGTTCCCCCGGACCCGGGTCATGTTGACCAGCAGGGTGCCGTCCTGGTTCTGCTCCCAATAAAGGTGCCTTCCCTGCGGGAGCTCGCTCATGGATTCATAATAATAGGCGTCCTCCGGAAGGTAAGGGGTGACCGGCTTCCCCGTATTCTGCATCATGAACATCAAAGTCATCGGCTGGGTCAGCCCGTCTCCTTCCCGCCCCGAATGGATTGGCACCCCGGCATCCTGGGCGACCCGCGCATCCCCCGTGCAGTCGATCACCTTGGCGCCGAGAAAAGCCCGGAGCCCCTCTCTTGTGTTTGCGACGATGCCCGTAACCGTATCCCCATCCATCACCGCCGAGGTGAAGCTCGCGTGGTAATAGACACGTACCCCTTCCTTCTCGAGCTTGCTGTTCAAGTAATGACGCAGCACGAACGGCGAATACTGCGGCCAGATCGAGCCCTCGTGGGAATCCGGGAGCCGGTCCGGAAGCACCTCGGCGATAATTTCCCGGTAAATCCCCGTTACGTTGCCCACGCCCATAAAAATACTGACGTTGCCGAGCGTGCCCATGCCGCCCAACTGGCCGGAATGCTCCAGAAGGATGACCTTAAGTCCGCTCCTCGCTCCGCTGATGGCGGCGGCGCATCCGGCCGGCCCGCCTCCCACCACGATAAGATCGGCTTGGTCGTGAACCGGAACCGTTCTCTCCATCCGTACCTTGGCTTGATCCATTCTTGTATCCTCCCCTTGCATCGATTTGCCCTCATTATAGTTAGGGAGGCTGTTTTAATATAGTTTCATTTTTGTTACATTTAAACGGATAAACCAAGCCACGGAAAAAGGAGGAGACAAGCATGACCCGCCGAAAAAGGTCACCCTCCGGATGATCGCGGACCGCCTTGGGGTAACGGTCCATACCGTATCCAAAGCCCTCCGCGGGCTTCCCGGAATGTCCGAGTCGACCCGCCGGGAAATCAGCGAAGCCGCCCGGGAGCTCGGCTACCGGACCAAGGCCCAGGCGGCCGGCTTGTCCGCCGAGCAGATCCCTTGGCCGGGGGCGGGCAAGCCCCGGCGGTTCGCTTTGCTGATGACCGGAGAGGCTCCCTTTCATCACCTTCAGGTCGAAGGGCTGCACCAGCGGCTGCACGAGCTCGGTCATGTTCTGACAACCGTGGTGCTTCCGAAGCCGCTGCAAACGGAAAGCGGGCTGCTCGAATGGATGGAGCGCAGCGGCCTCCTGTTCCTGGACGGGCTGTTCCTTCCCCGGGTTTACCGGAGTGGATGGAGCTTGCTCTCGTCCGGCTGCCGCTCCCCGTCGTGATGATCAACTACCCTCCGGACGGCAGCCTGGCGGACAGCGTCATCTGGGATGTGCAGCACGCCGTCCACCTTAGCCTTAACCAGATGTACGTAGAGGGCCACCGCCGCATTCTCTTTGTGGGCGATACCCGGACCCAGCGCGGCTTCCGGCTCCGCTGGCAGGCCTTCCTCGATGCCTGCCAGCGGCTTGGCCTGCCCATGAGCCCGGACGAGCACGTGACCGGGCCGCCCGGAACGGGAACGGACTGGCTGAACAGCCTGACCACCAAGCTCGCGGAGGGCGGCTACACCGCGGTACTGTGCGCCTTGAACCGCGACGTCACTTGGGCGGCCGTCGCCTTGGAGAGGGCCGGGCTAACCGTGCCGGGCCACGTTTCGCTGATCGGAACCGATCATGAAGCCCATCCGGCCTATCCCGGGTTAACCCGCCCGGTGCTGCTGGTCCGTGAGGCGGCCGAGCGCGCCGCCGAGCTCATGTTGAGGCGGATCGGCAGCCCGCTTCTTCCGTTCGAGCATGTGAGGCTGCGAGGGGGCGCCTTCTTCCGCGGAGAAACGCTGGGGCCTCCCCCTCGGGAGAGCCGGCAACAAGCGGGCGGCCGCGAAGGCTGACCTTCGCCGGGTCCGCGGATAAGGGGCGACCTTTCCCGCGGACAAGGCATGGTCCCCCCCCGCTTCCCGGTGTCCCGCTCGACGGGCGCTCCCGGGTCCCCCGTGCCTGCACTAGCTGCGGCGGAAGACCGTTTTGCGCAGCACCAGCGGAAGCCCGCCGATGGTGAACAGGTAGCCGGCATCGGCGAGCAGCTTCAGCACGTAGGCGAGCAGGCCGGTGACCGCCCGGCCGCCGACGACGCCGATGGCCTCCGCTCGGCCGAGCGTAGCCACCGTCCCCCGGTGGTCGTAGCGGAACGGGGGAGCCGGCGGCCGTGCAGCTGTGCGAGGAGGCTGTCGGCGGCGTAGCGGCCCTGCTGGACGGCGATCTGAGCCGTCGGCGGGTAGGGTGTCCCGCTCGGCCCGAGGACGAGGGCGCTGTCGCCGACGATGAATACCTCGCGGTGCTGCCTTGACCGGAGGCACGGGTCGACGGCCACCCGGCCCCGCGCCGTCTCGAAGCCCGCCTCCTCAAGGAGCCGGTTGCCCCGGACGCCCGCCGCCCAGATGACGGTCCCGGCTGGAATGAATTCGCCGTCCGAGAGACGGACGCCCTCCGGCGTGCACTCCCGGATGGAGGTGGTGAGCTTAAAGGAGACGCCCTTCGCGGTCAGCTTCTCCATTCCGTAGCGTACGAGCTCCCGCGGCATGCCGGGCGGCAAGGGCGCTGCCCCCGCCTCGATGCTGCAGATGCGCACGAGCGACGGGTCGACGTCAAACAGCCGGCAAAGCTCCGGCATCTTGTCCGCCAGCTCTCCGGCGAATTCCGTGCCGGTGAAGCCGGCTCCGCCGACCACGAACGTCAGGTAGTCGAGGCGCTTCGGCTGGGTTTTGTACTTGGCGAGCATGTAACGGATATGCTGGCGGATCAGGCGCACGCTGTTCGTGCTGCGAATCGTAAGCGCATGCTCCTTCAAGCCCGGGATGCCGAACATCTCCGGCTCGCTTCCGAGCCCTGCGATGAGATAATCGTAGCGGAGCACGCCCCGGTCGGTGATCACTTTACGCTCCGCCGGCTCCAACCTCTGAACCTCCGCCTTCAGCAAACGGGTCCGGCGGCTGTTCAGCATCTCCTTCAGGTCGACCCTGGCGTTATCCGGATGATCGGTGCCTGCGGCGGATTTGTGCAAATGGGTGGTCAGCGTGTGGTAGTCGTGCTTGTTGACAAGCGTGACCTCCGCCTCTCCCCGCCTCAGTTTCTTCTGCAGCCGGAGCGCCGCGGCCAGTCCGCCGTAGCCCGCTCCCAGGATGACGATTCTCTTCGGGTTCCCCATTGCCTTCACGCCTTTCCGGATGGGTTCGTGCCCACTTCGGTGATGTACTTCCATCATACGAAGCCGGGCGCAAAAGGTTCATGGAGAAGCCGGCGTCTCCCCCATCCCCGTCAGCCGCACCCTTTCCCTTAAGCTTTAACGCGGTTTCCGTTGGAGACTCCATCCCCTGGGAGCCTCCCCTCCTGTCAAGTGTTACCTGGCAGGATGGAGTAATCTGGATAACCCTTTTCCTGCAAAAAGCCCGCCTGTCCCTAATCCCGGACGGCGGGCTTCTGTTTACTCCTATAGCCATTAACGCCTATATAAATTTCATAAGTTCTGCGGCGCGCCCTCAAGCAGAGCCTGCCATGCCGCTATCGGCTGCCTTGCGGAAGAAGCCTGCCGGCACGCGGGCCGGGCCGCTTAACGGCCGGCGGCACGCAGTCCGAGAGCGAGCGACCCGGCCAAGCCGGCATTGTCGCCCAAGCCCGGCGGCACGATAAAGCTGTCCAAGTCGTCGCTCAGCTCGGGAGCGTTGACGTACCCGTTCAGGTTCCGGGCCACCTCCCGGCGGATCAGCGGGAACAGCTGGCTCTGGTGCATAACTCCCCCGCCGAGAATGATTTTCTTTGGGGACAAGGTCAGCACGGCGTTCGCGATCGACTGGGCGAGGTAGAACGCCTCGATCTCCCAGGCCGGATGATCCTCGGGAAGCTCGGTGCCCTTCACTCCCCATCTCTTCTCGAGAGCCGGCCCTGCGGCCATACCTTCCAGGCAGTCGCCATGATACGGGCACACTCCCTCGAAGCGGTCTTCCGGGTGGCGCCGGGTCAGCACGTGTCCGCCCTCCGGATGCACCAGCCCGTGGACGAGCCGGCCCTCCATGTAGACGCCCACTCCGATGCCGGTACCCACCGTGTAGTACAGGCAGCTGTCCAGGCCTTGGGCCGCCCCCAAACGGCTTCTCCGAGAGCGGCCGCATTCACGTCCGTGTCCCAGCCGAACGGCACGTCAAACTCCTTACGCAGCGTAGGAAGGAAGGGATAGTGGCCCCATCCTTCCTTCGGAGTAGTCGTGACATGGCCGTAATGGGGACTGGACGGGTTCAGGTCGATCGGTCCGAACGTACCGATGCCGATTGCCTCCACCTTCTTGTCCCGGAAGTACTCAATAACCCGGGGCAGCGTGATCTCCGGACGCTCTGTCGGGAAGCTTACCCTGTCTAGTATTTCTCCTTGTTCGTTACCGATTCCGCAGACGAATTTGGTTCCGCCGGCTTCTACCGCTCCTGCTATCATCTTTACTCCTCCTGTATCCAAGCCGATTTCATCCGCCATAGTTCGAGTGATACTACCCTGGCCTCTTGGGGTCCCCATACGCGAAGGCCGAGAGAATCCTTGCGGCTCGTGTAGGCCCTTGTTGTCAAGCTCTTTAATCCGTTGGCATAAGCCTCGATCATGGAACGGTCCACATAAACATGGAGCCGCAAATTCTCTCCGGCCAGCTCGAGCCGGCCCTCTTGGATGCCTCCGCACCGCTCTCGGGGATCCAACGTCGTTCTCGTCCGGTCCGCGAATAGACGGGATTGGTTCCAATCGTAGCCAAGCAGCGTCTCTTCTTCCCCGCCCGGGGAGCGCTTCAGCTTCAATCCAAGGATCCGGCCGCTTCCCGAGCAGACGGCATTAGCGGTTCCCGCCGGCCTTGGCGTCACCGACGGGTCCGTTCCCCCGAAAGAGCCCGAAAGCTCTTGGGAAGCAGACGCCTGAGCCGCCTGCTCCCTGTCCGGCCAAGCTTCCAGCTCCACACGGATTTCCAGCATGTCCTCTTGGATCGTTTGCAGCCGCTCATTGGCTTCACGCACCGTTACGTTTTCCAGTGAAACGAGCTTCTCGGCCCGAAGCTTCTCCAGCTCATGAATCGGCTCAAGGCCGAGGCGGCCGTCCTCCCGGAGGTAGACATGCAGAGGGAGCCCTCCGTTGTGGGCCCAGCCCGCCCGGTACTCCGCCTCTGCCGTTCTATCCCCTTGCGCGATGGTGAAGACGAGGCTCCTCCCGGTAACGGGATCGACCATCCCGCTCGGCCCTGTAAAATGAAAGTCCCCCACATCGATCAGCTGGGGCTCCTCCTGATCGGGACGGAAGGAAACGGTTACCGGATCGAAGCTGCCGATCCAATAGAACACTTCCACGTCCGCCCCTCCCCTACAGGGGAAACGAGAAACAGGTGCTTCTCTTCCCCATCCCGGTTCCGCCCCAGGGGCAGCAGCACCGGAAGCTCCCAGACGGGTCCTAGGTAAGGGTATTTTTGCCGATCGGCCGTAAGAAACAGACCGTGGTTCCTCCAGCTTATCATATCCTTGGAGGAATAGGCCACCACCGTGCCGCTGCCTTCCACTGTCCCGGACCCGATCAGCAAATACCAGGTGTCTCCTGTCTTCCAGACAAAAGGGTCGCGAAAATCCCCGGTCAGCTTCTGGGCCGGGTCCTGGATAAGGATCGGGTCCGGACAGACCTTCCAATGAACCAGGTCATTGTCCAAGTTGTCCCGGTACGTGCTTCGGGCAAGCCCGACCCGCTGGTTGGGATGGACTCTGTCATTCCCCGCCGTGAAGAACAAGGCCGGTTCCCCGTCCGCGTCATAAGCAGCACTTCCGGACCAAACCCCATCCGGGTTAAGTCCGTTGTTCTCCGGAGTTAGGGCAACCGGAAGGTCCCGCCAGTGGACTAGGTCCGGGCTCACCCAATGGCCCCAATGAAGATAATGAAAGAACGGTCCTTTCGGATTGTGCTGGTAGAAAAGATGATACTGGCCGTTGTAATAAACGGGGGCATGGGGCTCATTCATCCAATGGGCAGGCGGGCTGACATGGTACTGCGGACGGTGGCGGTCCCCGGCCAGCAGGCTCCTGTCGAGCTTAAGCTCCTCGTAAGGGATCCGGGGATGGACGCCTCCATGCGGGAGCAGGTCCTCTGCATATTGACGCTTGACCTCTTCGGCGCTTAAGACGCGGGTGTAAAGCTTCAGCTCGTCCATCAGGCCGCTGAACAGATGGAAGGAGAAAGCCCCGGCGAAAGGCGTTCCCTCCCGGTTCCGTCCGATAAGCAGATCAACGGCGGCCGGGGACACGATCCGGCCCCCGGAATTCGGCGGCAGGCGGCTTCCTCGCCATTATGGTACAGCTTCATCTCCCCGGTTGCCGGAGTATAGGTGGCCGTTAGAAAAGCCCACTCCCCTTGAACAAGCGGAACCTTCTCCGCCCACACTTCCTCCCAGCTCTCTCCCGTACCAAGCTGAAGGGACCAGGCTCCGTGACGAAACAGACCGAGAAGGAATCCCTGCTTCCGCTCCCGGTCGTGCTGGCTAAGGATCGCCGTCAGCTTCCGGTCCACTCCCCCTCAAAAGCACGCGGGGCGACCCAGACGGAAATGGTCAGCTCCCCGGTCACGGACACCGCTTGATCAGCCGGGCGTCTGATCCAAGTGGAATAGCCGTCAAACAGCAGCGCCTTGTTGTGGATCCCTGTCCTCCAGGCGGGATCCATCCGTCTGTCTCCTTCCGCCTTCAAGAACACGTAATCGATGGGATCGGTGCGCCCGCCGGCTACATCGCGTGCCTCTGCCCCTCTTCCTTCGTCAAAGGGCCAATGGGCGGCGAGTGCCTTATCCGCCAATGCCGTTCGGCTCTCCTGTTGAATTTCATGCTCATCCGATGTTTTTCCCTCCGACAAAGTTACCGGATCGGGCACTAGTCCTGCCCTGGGGGTGTTTTCCCCGCTTGTCATGTCCACCCTCTCCTTCATTCGCTTCTTCTTTCAAGAGACGGCGAAAGACGGGAATCTTCCCCGTCCTTCGCCGTCTGGTTGTTCTGCAATTCGTCAAAGTGTCACCGTGCTCTCCGGAACCGCAAATCCCGGCCCGGTTCTACCTTATGGCTTCCTGACGTCTCGCCGTGTCCCCTTTGGCTGCCTCGGAGCCGGGATCGTAGATGGAACCTAGCGCGTTCACTTCAAGCCGTTCCACCACGGCTCCTTCTCCTTCCGCAAACAGGATGAGGCTCCGGCTGTCAGGATGAGGGAAGATGAGATCGGTTAGCACCAGTTCTCCGTCGTTCGCAAACACCTCTACCGATGAGGTGTCCAGGAAGAGATGAAGCCGAAGGCGTCCCTCCTCCACGGATAAAGGGGCTTCATGCCGGCAGGCGAAGGCCGGATGAAAATCCACCTCCCCGACCGTGTGCGGTCCATCGACAGTCGCTCCGCCGCTGCATCATAGCGGATGACGGTTTCTTCCCGGTCGGAGGCCCGGACACGGAGGCCGACGCTGCCGGAGGAACCCAGGCGGAAATCGACCGCCAGCTCCAGCAGTTCCTCCTCGCAGCCGTCCAAAATCTTCTGGGCTTCGGTCAGCTCCAGGTCCGTCTGGCAATGCGTCTTCTTGCGGAGAGCCTGCAGCTCGCGAACCGGACACTGAATAAGCCTTACTCCCTGCCTGCCGTTCCGGAGGCCCAGCTCACGGGGTACCGTCATCGCACTTCTCCATGCCACGGTCGGCGTCTGGTTCGCATACCTCCAATTGCTCATCCATCCGAGATAAATCCTCCTGCCGTCGATGTCGGGAATGTCTGACCAAGTGACCCCGGCGTAGTTGTCCCGCCCGTGATCCACCCATAGGATCGTCTCCGGGGCATTCTCGTTTAGGAACCGGAACCCATCGAACTCTCCAATAAAATATTGCGTTCTGGATCCTTCGGCTCCCTCGGGCCGGTCGCCGATGCTCACAATCAGCACCCAGCGCTTTCCTCCGTTCTCCCCTTCGACGGGAAGCTCGAACAGGTCCGGGCATTCCCATACCGCGTCGTGCGAGCCGTCCCCGGACCCGAAGGCACTCGCGAAGGTCCATCCCAGCAGGTCAGGCGACCGGTACAGCCGGATATGGTCTCCTGCGGCGATCACCATGATCCAGCTGTTCGTCGGTTCGTGCCGGAATACCTTAGGGTCGCGAAAGTCCTGAAGCCCTTTCTCCGCCAGCACGGGATTCCCGGCGTACTTCGTCCAGCTGCGGCCGCGGTCCGTGCTGTAGGCGATGCTTTGGCACTCGCTTACCTCTCCCGTCTCCTCGTTCCTCCGGTGGTGGGTAAAGATGGCGACCAGACCCGAACCTCCGCCGAACAGCCCGCTGCTGTCCCGGCGATCGACCACGGCGCTTCCCGAGAAGATATAGCCGTTGTCATCCGGCGCCAGCGCCACCGGAAGATGCTCCCAGCGGACGAGATCCCGGCTTACCGCATGCCCCCAGTGCATCGGGCCCCAGGTCGTTCCTCCCGGGTAATATTGATAGAACAGATGATATTCTCCTTCGTAATAAACCATCCCGTTCGGGTCGTTCATCCAGTTGGCTTCCGGCGTGAAATGAAACTGCGGCCGAAAAGGGTCCTTGTAAGCTTGAGTCAATGATTGTCCACACCTTTCTCCAGTCCGATCCCGATGTCCTGCCCGCCATGCGAGGAGCAGGAGTCCGCCAGGCATCCCAAGCCAAGTGGTCTCCCCTCTCGTCCTTAGCGGACCGACACCCGTCCTGCTGTCTCTCTTTTTGCCTTACTTTTTCTGAGCCTGCTTGTAGCGGTCCAGCCCCTTCTGGTAAATCTCCATCAGCTTGTCGAGGCCCATGTCCTTCACCTGCTTCACATAGGCGTCCCAGCTCTTGTCGACATTGCCGTCCACGAGGAACTTCGCCCGCTGGGTATTAACGAATTTAAGCAAATCCGGCTCGATTTTGTTGATTTGGTCCAATTCCTCCGGCAGGAAGAAGAGGCTTGGGTAATTTTCTTTTTCCATGAAAGGCTCGTAAACCTTCTCCAGGTCCTGCTTGCGCTGCTTTGCGCGCGGCTCCATCTCGACAATGCCCTGGAAGTCTTCCTTCGTGATGACGCCGGCACCGTTCGGAGCCACCTGCTGGCGGTATTCGCCCATCGACTTGCCCCCGGGAACCGGCAGGTTGACCAACTTGCCGTTCGCATCCTTCTTGTAAACGAGATCGATCGGGCCCCAATGGATCTGTGCCGCCATGTAAGGCTCATACTGCTGGTCGATCCAGCGCATCGTGACCTCCGGGTTCTTGTTCGCCTTCGTGATGACGAAGGTGCCTTTGGCCGGGCCGCCGCCGTTGCCGCGTCCGATCGTCTTCTTGCCGGCCGGTCCTGTCAAAGGAGGAACAAGAGCATAGTCCTTGGCCCGGTCGGGTCCGACGACTTCTTCAATCTCCCACCAGACGAAAGAGCCGAGTGTTTCGGCCGGGGTTTTGCCCTTGGCCAAATATTGCGGAGCCTGCTGCGTAAACGATTCGGGATCGATTAGCCCTTGTTTGTACCACTTCTCGTTGAAATAAGTTAGCGCTTCCTTGTATTCCGGCTGAATGGCCGTGAAGATCACCTTGCCGTCCCTCACGATCCGGTGCTCCGTATTGTCCGGCATTCCGAAGGCTCCGAACAGCCCTCCGATGTCCATGCACCAGCCCATATGCATGAAGCTGAGCGGAATTTCGTCGGCTTTGCCGTTGCCGTTCGGGTCCTTGGTCTTGAAGGCGACAAGGGCGTTGGTGTAGTCGTCGAGTGTCTTCGGCATGGGTAGGTTCAGCTTATCCAGCCAGGTCTTGTTGATGACGTGGAAGAACGGGTTCGTGCCGAGCTCGTTCTCCTCCCAGGAGGGAAGGCCGTAAATATGACCGTCCGGCGCGGTGATCGCGGCCTTGATATCCGGCCTTTTCTCGAGCAGCTTCGTCAGGTTGGGCGCGTAATCCGCAATCAGCTTCTCAAGGGGCTTGATCGTGCCGTCTTTGCCGTAGGTGACGAGCTCGTAGTCCGAGAAGTTCGCCCCATAGAAGGCATCGGGGAGATCGCCGCTTGCGAGCAGCAGATTCTTTTTCTCCGCGTAATCCGTGTCGGGAATGTTGTTCCAGGAAATTTGCACGTTCGTTGCCTGCTCCAAGCGCTTGAAGATCTCCATTTGCCCGTATTCGGGGGCGAGAGGAGCCTTCGGCGCCACCAGCTTGAGGGTGACCTTGTCTTTGACGATCGGCAGTCCTTCCTTGTTGACCGCTGCCGCGGTGTCCGGCGAGGCTGTGCCTTTGGTGCTGTCATCCGATTTGCTGCAGCCCGCAAGGGCCGTCGTCACTGTCAGCGCCATGCCGAGTGCAACCGTGAATCCTTTTCTCATGTTCATGATCCCTCCGTTTGTCTAACGAACCTAACCATCTATAATCCACCCGAGAGGCCTGGCCCGGGGAATTATCATACGAATGAAGCTGCTTAGCCTTTGATCGAACCGATCATCACGCCTTTGACAAAATACCGCTGAAGGAACGGGTAGAGCACCAGAAGAGGCAGGCTCGCTACGATAATGACGCCGTATTTGATAAGCTCGGTTACCCTGAGCTTCGCCGCGTACGATTCCACGTCCACCATCATGCTCGAATTCACCTGGTTCTGAACGAGGATGTTCCTCAGCACGAGCTGAAGGGGTACTTGGCTTGGTCGCTCAAGTAGATCAGAGCGTCGAAGAACCCGTTCCAGAACCCGACCACGTGGTACAGCACCATGACGGCGATAATGGGCTTCGACAAGGGCAGGACCATCTGCAGGAAGAATTTCGTATTCGAGCTTCCGTCGATAAAAGCCGCCTCCCGCATCTCTTCAGGTATGGTACTCTGGAAGAACGTGCGCACAATGATGATGTTAAAGACTCCGGCGGCACTCGGGATCACCATCGCCCAGATCGTATTGATCATGCCGAGATTCTTTACCAGAAGGTAAGTGGGAATGAGACCGCCGCTGAAGAACATGGTGAGCATAAAAAACCACATGAACGCCTGACGCCCGACCAGGTCCTTACGAGACAGAGGGTAGGCGGCCATCAAAGTGAGCGTCACGCTGATGACCGTTCCGACCAGGGCGTACAGAAGCGAGTTGCCGTAGCCGGTCCAGATGGCGGAATCCTGGAAAATGCGCCGGTATCCGTCCCAAGTGATACCCTGGGGCAGCAGCCAGACATCTCCCGCATAAATGCGGTTCGGGTCGCTGATCGAGGCGATGAGGACGAAATACAAGGGATATAGGATCAGCAGCATCCCCACCGTAAGAAGCGAATAATTCGCGAGATCAAACAGACGATCGCTTCGGCTTCGGCGATTGAGCCTAAAGGCTTTCATAGACGGCCTCCTTCTACCACAAGCTGGTTTCGGTTAGTTTTTTGGCGGCCCGGTTTACGATAACCAGCAGGATAATATTGACTCCCGAATTGAAGAGGCCGATGGCCGCCGACAGGCTGTACTGGGCCTTCTGAATCCCCTGCTGGTATACATAAGTAGGCAAAATATTGGACGACGTGAAGTTCAGATCGCTCTGCATCAGGAAGGCCTTCTCAAAGCCGACGCTCATGATATTCCCGATCGCAAGAACAAGCAGAATGACGATGGTGGGCAGAATGCCCGGAATGTCGACATGCCGCACCCGCTTCCATTTGCTCGCTCCGTCCATAATGGCGGCTTCGTGCAGTTCGGGGCTGATCCCCGCCAGTGCGGCCAGGTAGATAATGGTGGCAAAGCCCGTTTCCTGCCAGATGCCGGACAGGATGTAGAGCGGCCGGAACCACCCGGCATCCGCCATGAAGAGGATGGGCTCGCCTCCGAACCAAGAGATCACATGATTGACCAGTCCGCTGTTTGGTGAGAGAAACACATGCAGCATCCCGACCAGCACGACGGTGGAAATAAAGTGCGGGGCATAGATGACCGTCTGCACAAACTTCTTGTATCTCTTGGCCATCATCTGATTGAGCATGAGGGCGACGAGGATAGGGACCGGGAAGGAAAAAAGCAGCGATTGCAGGCTTAAGGAAAGCGTATTGCGGATAACCGGCCAGAACGTATACGACTCAAAAAACTGTATGAAATATTTAAAGCCTGCCCACTCGCTTCCCCCGATTCCTTTACTGGGCGAGAAATCCTTAAAGGCAATCTGGACGCCGTACATGGGGTAATACCGAAAAAACAGATACAGCAGGACGACAGGCAGCAGGAACAGATACAGCTCATAATTTCGTTTGACCCTTTTCCAGGTCCCCCGGGACGACCGGACTCTCTCCTTCTTGCCATAGACATTGGTTGTGGTCACGCTCATGGAATCACCTCTTCTATATTAAAACGCTTGCAAGCGAATTTGAAACGTTTCCAATTTTGAGGAAGGAAATGGATCGAATCGCCATCCCTTCCCTTGCCCTGCCGTCAGGTCGTTTCTCCCGGCCGGAATTCCACCGGAATGCGGTAGGTTTCGTTCTCCAGTTCTTCACCTTCCATTCGCCGGAACAACAGCTTAACCGCTGTACGCGCCATCTCCTCAACCGGCTGCCGGATCGTCGACAGAACCGGATGAAAGTACGGGTGATCCTGAATGCCGTCATATCCGATCACCTTGACGTCCTCCGGCACCCGGATGCCCAGGCGGCGGGCCCTGTCGATATACTTGGCGGCGAACATATCCGTAATGGCGAACACCCCGTCCGCCTCCCGGTGAAGAGAGAAACCGGTCAAAATAGGCATCGTCATCCAGCACCGGATCGGGCTGTTCATAAACGGCGTACTCGACTCCGAGCCTTTCGGCCTCCTCAACAAAGCCCTCCTTGCGAAACAGCGTTTCGCTAAATGCCTGAGGAACGGTCCCCATGAACACCGGCTTCTTGGCTCCCGCCTTAACCAGCTCCGTGAGGGCTATCCGCCCTCCTTCCCGGTTATCCGAAGTCACGCAGGTAATCTTCTTGCTGAAGTGACGGTCGATGCTGACGATAGGGATCTCTGAGGTGATATCGTTGTCGATATCGTTATAGGTGATCCCAAGCACCCCGGCGACCTTGTTCTGCCGCAGCATATCCAGATAATACAGTTCCTTCTCCGGCTTGCCTCCGCTGTTGCACAGCATCAGCTTGTAGCCCTCCCGGTCCAGTTCGTCTTCTATATAATAAGCAAGCTCCGAGAAAAACGGATGCCAGATGCTCGGCAGCAGAAGCGCGACCATCTTGGATTTCTGCATTTTGAAATTCCGGGCTACTTCATTCGGAACGTAATTCAGCTCGCGGATGGCTTCGGTCACCTTGCGCCGGGTCTCCGGCTTTACCGCTCCGGTGTTGTTGATTACCCTTGAGACCGTTCCGACCGCAACGCCGGCCAAGGTTGCGACATCTTTAATGCTCGACATGCTTACGCCTCCATCCTTGCTTATGAGCGTATCATACCATCATATTGGAAACGTTTCAATGACTTTTTGGAAACGTTTCAAATTATTTTGTGCGCTTCTTGTTCCCGCTCTCTCTTTACGGGAGGACCAGCGGCTGTTCGGTCTGATCCTCCTTGCATGGAGGCCTTATAGTGGCTGGGTTCCCTTCTCCTTACCCGCTTCCGGGCGGTAAATTTTGGTTATCCACCCAAAATAACGGCTATTGACCATTGGTAGATCATGACGACCCGGCTGCTGCTAAAGACCCTACTGATGCGTATGACACCGCCTTCACCTTCAACCGCTGCCTTGTCCTGTTAAATTCACGGGCTAACGAACTTACAGTTTATCACAGTGACAGGCGATTTTGCCCAATGCTAGTATTTGTGTTGCAGCTGCAAGCTTTCATTGCATTTTCATAATCACAAACCATGTGCACACCCGGGGCTACCGGGGACCGGTTACTATTATCGTTATCCAATAGGAGGAGTTCGAACAATTGAAGTGGAAATGGAAATTCCCCGTCTTCTGGCTTTGACAGCCCTTGTGCTCACGACAACAGCCTCTCCCTATCTGAATACGGCATCCGCTGCGGGTACCGATGACCATCCGTGGATGAACAAGTCTCTTCCCGCTGAGAAACGGACAGCGCTGCTATTGAAGAATATGACGCTGGATGAGAAGGTGTCGTTTGTTACAGGCGACGTCAATAACTTTTTCGGCTTCTATAACAAAGACCTGAGCCGGCTGGGCATCCCCGCCCTGACCATGGCGGACGGCCCGGCCGGTGTCCGGATTGCCGATCCCAATGTGCAGGACAAGAAATCGACGGCGCTCCCCGCTCCCATCGCCCTTGCGGCCACATGGGACACGGCAGCGGCCAAGAAGTACGGCACCTTGATCGGCAGCGAAGCTTTTAATACGACGCATAATGTCATTCTGGGGCCTGGGCTTGACATCGCCCGTCTTCCTTGGGGAGCCCGAAACTTTGAATCGCTCGGGGAAGATCCCTTGCTTCAATCAAAGCTGGCTTCGGAATACGTGAACGGCGTTCAAACGAGCCCGGTTATCGCAACGGCCAAGCATTATCTTGCCAACAACCAGGAAACCGAGCGGTTCACGACGAACGCCAACGTGAGCGAGCGGGCCATCCAGGAAGTCTATGCCCGCCCTTTTGCGGCAGCGATTAAGGATGCCCATCTTGGCTCGGTCATGTGCTCGTTTAACAAAATCAACGGGGAATCCGCCTGCGAGAACAAAACCTTGCTCACTGATGTCCTGAAGAAAGGACTCGGCTTCCAAGGATTTGTCATGAGCGACTACGGCGCTAACCTCAGCACGGTGGCATCGGCAAAAGCCGGACTGGATATCGAGACGCCCGGCGACCCGTTCGGTTTATGGGGAGCCAAGCTGAAGAAGGCGGTCGATGACGGTCAAATCAGCGAGACCCTTCTCGATGACAAAGCCTCCCGGATCCTGACGCAGATGTTCCAGAAAGGGCTGTTCGACAACCCGGTTCAGAACGTCCGCATTCCGGCTCAAAAGGACGGAGCCGCTGCCCGTCAGCTGGCCGAGGAGAGCATGGTTCTGCTGCAGAACCGCAGCCAGACGCTGCCGCTTAAGGCCAATGAGCTGAAGTCCCTTGCGGTTATCGGCCCGGATGCGGATAACGCTTCGGCCGCCGGAGGCGGAAGCTCCCTGGTTTTGCCGACCTACACGGTCAGCCCGCTGGAGGGGATTACGAACCGCGCCGGCAAGAACGTCAAAGTAAGCTACGCGCCGGGAACCGATCCTATTTCCTCGGCGGATGTTATCTCGGGTCCTTCGGCCGTCCCATCGGCGGTGCTGGCTCCTCCCGGAGCAAAAGACGGCCAGACGGGCTTGAAGGCCGAATTCTGGACCAATGCCTCGATGAACGGCGAGCCCAAACGGGTAAATGTTGACCCGCAGGTCAATATGAATCTGGGCTTCTACAACTTCGGAGGCTTCAACGCCCAGTCCCCGAAGCTGCCGGTGATCCCGGGCGTTTTTAACGGCACGATGTCGGCCCGCTGGACAGGCAGCATCACCGCGCCGAAATCCGGCAGCTACAAGCTGTCCCTTACGGCACTCGGCTCGAGCGAGCTGTATCTGGACGGCAAGCTGCTGGTGAAGAACGAAGGCAAGACCCTGCAAACGATCAAAGCGGATGTGGAGCTGAAGGAAGGCGAGAAGCACAACATCCGTATGGAATACCGCACGGATTCGCCTAGCCACAGCCGGCTCGTCGGCGCCCAAATCCGGTTTGGCTGGGAGCCTCCGGCTGACACGGTCGATTCCCGCATTCAGGAAGCGGTCAATTTGGCCAAGAAGTCGGATGCCGCCGTCATTGTGACCCGCACCTATGATGCCGAGGGCTTCGTGGACCGGTCGGACTTGGATCTTCCTAACAACCAGGAACGCTTGATCCAGGCCGTGGCCAAGGCCAATCCGAAGACGGTTGTCGTCTCCATGAGCGGCCGCGCCGTTCAAATGGACGGCTGGAAATCCGATGTGAATTCCATCGTTCAGGCATGGTTTGCCGGACAAGAGCAGGGCAACGCGATCGCCCGTGTGCTGTTCGGTGACGTTAACCCATCCGGTAAGCTTCCGGTGACGTTCCCGGTTAACGAAGACCAGACGCCGGTATCGACCAAAGCGCAGTTCCCCGGCGTGAACGGGGAAGGCTCTTATTCCGAAGGAGTATTCGTAGGCTACAAAGGCTACGAAAAGGAAGGACTGACGCCGGCCTTCCCATTCGGTCACGGCCTCTCCTACACCACCTTTGACTACCGGAATTTGAAGGTCAAGGTCAGCAACCCGAACAAGGACAAATCGAGCAGCGATCCGGACGTTCAAGTGTCGCTGCATCTGCGCAATACCGGCGGCAAAGCCGGCTCCGAGGTAGTGCAGGTGTACGCCGGCAAGCTTCCGACCCAAGTCGATACCCCAGCCAAACAGCTGGCCGGCTTTGCCAAAGTGACGCTTTCGCCGGGCAAGCAGACAAAGGTCGACGTGAAGCTGGACCCTAAGGCTCTGTCCTACTGGGATGAGAAAACTCACCAATGGGTTACCCCATCCGGTGAAGTGCCTATCTATGTCGGCAGCTCGTCTTCGGACATCCGGCTCGAAGGCAAGGTTAAGAACGGCAAGTAACCCTTCCGGCCCCCATCCGTTTTTAGCCCCCGCTAAAGACAGAAGAGGACCGGCACTCCCGAAGGACCCCCTGTCGGAAAGCCGGAGTCGGGTCTAGGGAATGCACGAGTGTCAAAGGCAATTGAGCCTTGGCACTCGTGTTTTTTATGCGGGCAGGCGTCCCTCATGACTTCCCTATGACCAAGAATGTTACCCGTCATGTGACGATGGTGACTTTATTCTCGTGACTTTCTTCCCTTAAGATAGAAACCATAAAGGTAAGCGCGAAAGGGGAAAGAAAGAAATGCCTGTTAAGTCAAACAAAACAGTGCTCGGCTTGGCTGCTGTGGCGATCGGAGTTCTGCTCCTGCTGTCGAAGCTCCTGCCCTCCGGATGGGGAATATGGTTTGCCGGAAACTGGAGTATCCTGGGGGCGGTCTTGGTCTTAGGGGAGGCTGGATGCTGCTCCGGGCTTGGGACCGCTACCGTTCCGGTCAATACCGGGTAGGCCGTTTTACGACGGGCGGCGTGCTGGTGCTGCTCGGTCTGATGCTGAACCTGGACCGCTGGAGCGGATGGGAGGGCACCGCCGCTCTGCTCTCCTACTGGCCGGTTGTGCTGATTGCCTATGGGGCAGAAGCGCTGCTTGTTAAACGGGAGGACCGAAAAATATCCTACGATGTCTCCGGTGCCTTTCTCGTCTTCCTCGTTTGCTCAGCTATAGCGGTTACGGCCTTTACCGGAAGCCTCATCCGTTCGGTTGCCTGGGGCGGCGCCAAGGTAGAAGGCGACCCGATCGTGACCTCCGCTTCCGGCTTGAAGGGACTCGATATCCGGGGAACGGCGGGCCGCATAACGCTTGAGCCTTCTCAGGACGGCCAAGTGACCGTTACCCCCGTCTACCATACGGGGTGGGGCAAACGGACCGAAACCCGCCGGCCTGATTTGAAGATCCGGCCGGACGGCGGTACACTCCTCGTTTCCTCGGAGATCCCTTCCTCCGGAAACTGGTTCTCGGACAAGAATTCCGGCGTGGACCTGTACATCACCGCTCCTCCTTCCCTGCTGGTTGAGGTGAGCAACGAAGTCGGGGAGATTTCCATCAGCGGCTTCGATCAGGTTAAGAGCGTGAGCGGCGAAGTCGGCAGGATCTCGCTTAAGGATTCCAAGGGACGGGCGGATGTCCGTCTTTCCGTGGGCGCCATCGACATCGAAGGGTTCACCGGCGGCTTGACGGTAGATCATGAAGTCGGCCGGATCCGGGCCAGCGGAGAGCCCGATCAGGATTGGGACTTTGCCACGGAATTGGGCAGCGTGGAGGTCGACGTCCCTGAGAATGGAAGCTACCGCTACACCTTCTCCTCCGAGCTGGGGAGCGTGGACCGTCATGGCAACCAGTTTGACGGCAATGAAGGCAGCCTTAACGGCGGAACGCATGGCCTCACCGTCCGTACGAGCGTAGGCTCGGTGGATGTGAGAACGCACTAAGGCGGCGCCTTGGCGGGTCCCCTGCCTTAAGAATCACCTCTATTCGGGCTTTTGTCCCGGAGGGAGGTGTTTTTTGATTCTTTGTTCACAAATTAGACACACGTCCCCCAGGACCTTTTTCGTTTAAAAGGCAGACAGGCAGGGTAAATCATTACTAAACAAGCACCAACCTGTATATCTTAATAGAAACCGGCCTTACATAGCTCTGCCGCTCATAACCAGACGTTAATCCATGGGAGGAATCGCAATGGGAAGAAGAACCGATGAAGTGAAGGAAAGCCTGCTCGAAATGGTTCACATCTACAAGCCGAAGGATGCCCGCCGCTTCGTGAACGACTTCGTCCGGAAGTATCGGATTACGAAGGGCTATGAGGATGAACTCACGAATCTGGTCAAGGGCGAGCTCAGCAAAATGAACCTTTCCGTCTAACGACAACGGCGAAAGGCTCCATCCTAAACGAACCGACAGGACTTTTCCTCCGCATCATGGCGGCGGGAGAAGTCCTTTTTATGTGAAGAGCGGCCCCCGTCTCTCTATTCCTTAACGGTCTCACGAGAGGAAGCAACCGCAAGCGGAATAACAACAAAAAGAACGGCTTCCCGGTATCCCGGAAAACCGTTCTTCTTAAGGGCAAGCCACCTATTCGGTTTTCTTGCCCTTGAACATCTCGCCGATGGCCCCGACGGCTCCAAGCGCCTCCATCGCATTCGAAGGGAGGAATACCTTGTTCGCCGGGCCTTTGCTGATCTCGGTTAACGCCTCGAACGACTTGTACGCGAGCACGTTCTCGTTCAGCCCTGCGGCGGCCAGCTGTTCGATCCGGTTCCGCTCGGCCTCGGCCACCGCTTCGATCGCCTTCGCCTGACCCAGCGCTTCCAGCTCCTGCGCCTGCTTGTAGCCCTCCGCCTGACGGATACGCGCTTCGCGCTCCCCTCTGCCTTCAGGATCTTGCTCTGCTTATCTCCCTCTGCGCGCAGGATCATGTCCTGCTTGGCGGCTTCCGCCTCCAGGACGATAGCGCGCTTGCTCCGCTCCGCCTTCATCTGCTTATCCATCGCTTCCTGGATGTCGAGCGGAGGCTTGATGTCGATGACCTCGACACGCTCAATGCGGACGCCCCACTTCTCCGTAGCCTCGTCCAAGGCGACCCGGATGTCCACCGAAATTTTCTCGCGGCCGGACAGCGTTTCGTCGAGCTCCATTTTCCCGATGATCTGCCGCATCGTGGCCGTCGTAATGTTGCGTACCCCCGAAACATAGTCGGAGATGCCGTACGTCGCCTGCTCCGGCCCGACGACCTGGTAGAAGATGATGGTATCAATCTGCACCTGCACGTTGTCCTTCGTAATGACCGTCTGCGGCGGAACATGCGCCTGCTGGATCCGCAGGTCATGATAGATCCTCACCTGTTCGATAAGCGGAATCAGAATATTAAGACCCGGCGTCAGCAGCCGGTTGAATTTCCCCAGCCGTTCGACGACTCCCACTCTTTGCTGCGGAACGATTTTGACCGTAAGCGCGACGAGCGCGACTACCACGATGACGATTATTACCGAAATTACTGTACCCATGTTTTACAGCCTCCCCCATTTTTCTACTTGCAGAACCGCGTTGCCCCGGTGGACCACAATGACCGGTTCCCCTTTAACCAGGGGCTCTGTCGAAGTCGCACTCCACGATTCGCTTCCTACCTTGACGATTCCCATCTTGCCGACGTGAATGTCTTCCGTGACGAGCCCCTGCTTGCCCACCAAGTCGTCAATCGCATCCTTGTACCCGCGCGAAGCCCTTACCCTTCGGGCGAGGGGCTTCGTCAGGACGGTCAGCGCCAGCGCCGTGACCGAGCCGGCCACCGCCTGCACCAGCAGCCAATCCGGAAAAATCCAAGCAAACAAGGCCGCTACCAGCGCTCCTATTCCCAACCAGAGCAGGTAAAACGTCAGCGTGAACATCTCGGCCACGATCAGCGCCGCTCCAATGACCAGCCAAATGACCCAAGCCATACCCCGTCCTCCTTCATTCCCATGGTAATTGCCGAACCTCCGGCCTCCAATGGCCCTGTAATGTATACGCGCGAGCCGCTCAAAAGTATTCAAAAAGTTGACAAAGCCTTCCCCAATCGTTGAAGCCGCCCCTTTACCATAAAGCCGCAGCCTACTCCCGCAGCACCTTTCGGTCCGCTTCCTCATAGGCTGAGAATAATCGTCTTATCATTCTAGAAAGCCAGGAGGGTCATTCCCATGCCCGCTTACCGCATTATTATCGATCAGTCGGAGCGCGCGCTCTACCTGCTCGACCAGGACAAGGTCATTCACCGCTATCCCGTCGGGATCGGCAAGATCGCCACCCAAACCCCTTTGGGGAATTTAAAATCATTAACAAAGTGCCGCACCCCGGAGGGCCGTTCGGCGTTTTCTGGATGGGCCTCTCCAAGCCGCATTACGGCATTCACGGCACGAACAACGAGGCCTCCATCGGCAAAATGGTCTCCCACGGCTGCATTCGGATGCACAACCGGGACGTGTTGGCGCTGGCCAAGCTGGTTCCGATCGGCACCCGGGTGACAATCCGGAAGTAATGGGGCCGGGGAGCCGAAAAGCCTGCGGAATCCGGGGACTGCTCCAACTCCAAAGAGATTTCCCCGTCCGGCTTTAAGCCCCTACCTGGAGCCGGTACATCCGGTAGTACCGGCCCTGCCGCCGCATGAGCTCCTCGTGGCTGCCCCGTTCGACGATTTCGCCGCGGTGCAGGACGAGGATCTGGTCGGCCTCCTTGATCGTCGATAGCCGATGAGCGATGATGAAGGTCGTCCGCCCTTCGCTCAGCACCTTCAGCGCCGTCTGGATGAGCCCTTCCGTCTCGCTGTCAATGCTGGCCGTCGCCTCATCCAGGATGAGGATGGCGGGGTCGAAGGCCAGCGCGCGGGCGAACGAGATCAGCTGCCGCTGGCCGGCGGACAGGGTGCTTCCGCGCTCCACCACCGGCTCGTCGTAGCCCCGGGGCAGGCGCTCCACGAAAGGAGCCGCTCCGACTTCGCGAAGCGCCTGCTGCACCCGCTCGAGCGTAATCTCGGGGTTATACAGGGAGACGTTGAACTTGATGTCCCCCGCAAAAAGAAACGGATCCTGCAGCACGATGCCCATGTGCTTGCGCAGCGCCTGCTTCGAGAAGGAGCGGATGTCCTTGCCATCGATGGTAATGGAACCGTCATCCGGTTCATAGAAGCCGAGCAGCAGGTTCATGATGGAGCTCTTGCCGGAGCCGGTATGGCCGACGAGCGCGACCGTCTCGCCCCGCTTCGCCTGGAAGGAGATGTCGCGCAGCACCGGGATCCCCTCCTTGTAGCTGAAGGTGACCCGGTCGAAGGCCACCGTGCCTTCGGGACGGGGCACCGAGGAAGTGGCATGGCGGCGCTCGGCCAGTCCGGTGATGGAAGCGGCGCTGCTCGCTTCCAGCATGGCGCGCTCTCCTTCCCCGTATTCTCCGGGCTCATCCATGAGGTTGAAAACGCGATCGGCCGAGACGTAGGCCCGCTGGGCGTTCATCAGCTGATCAAAGATGCCGATGATCGGCTGGGTGAAGCGGCTGAGGTAGTCGATATAAGCGTACAGCACCCCGAACGAAATGGTGTCTTGCAGCGACTGGCTCCCGAAATGCCAGACGACCAGCGCGGTCACGAGGCTTCCGATAAGGCCGACCGCATTCCGCGAGGACAGGGAGAACACCCGGAACTGCTTGCGCTGGTTGCGGTAGCGGTCCATGTTCAGCTCCTCGAACTCGGCGATCGTCTCCTTCTCCCGGCGGAAAGCCTGGATAATGGGCATCACGTTGATCCATTCGTTCAGCCGGGCATTCATGTCCGCAAGACGGGCCCTCATGATGGTGATGTACACTTTGGAGAAGCGGAGATGAATCCACATGATAACGGCCACAATCGGCAGAAGGGCGGCCGTGTAAAGGGCCAGCCGGGCATCCAGCAGGAAGAGAGCGGCCAGGATTCCGATGATCGTCGCCCCGCTCACCACGAAGGTGGCCATGAAGCTGATGAACAGCTCCTTGATGGCCTCCGTATCGTTAGCGATCCGCGACACGACCTGGCCGATCGGGGTGCTGTCGAAATAGCGGACCGGCATGCGCTGGATATGATTCATCAGATCGGTCCTCATGCGGCGGATGATCTGAAGCGCCGTCCCCTGTAGGAGGTACGACTGGACATACGTAAGGATGCTTGCCGCCAGCAGAAGAGCGACATAGAGGCCGATCAGGCGCAGGACGGCGGCATAGTCCCGGCTGCCGCTCGATATGTGCTGGTCGATGATGATTTTGGCTATGTAAGGCCCGGCCAGCTGGGCGCCCGTCGACACCAGCAGAATCAGCAGCGCCCAGGCGATGCGGCCCTTGTACAGCAAGGCATAAGCCAAGAGACGCCGGAACACGGTCGTTTTCGTTCTCATCGGGATGGTTCCCTCTCTTCCTCCAGGCTCGCTTCCATCTGTTGATGATCGTATTGGCTGCGGTACCAGCCCCTAGCATCATCAGCTCCTCGTGGGTTCCCTCCTCCACGATGCGCCCTTCATCAAGGACGACGATCCAATCCGCATGGCTCACCGCCGACAGCCGGTGGCTCGAGATCCAAGTCGTGCGGCCCGCCCGCACCTGACGGATATTATGGAGGATGGCGCTTTCCGTCCGGGCGTCGACGGCCGATAGGGCATCGTCCATGAGAAGGATCTCCGGATCGATCAGGAGCGCCCGGGCAATGCCGAGCCGCTGCTTCTGACCGCCGGACAGCATGACGCCGTTCTCGCCGATAACGGTGGAAAGCCCGTCCTTCATTTGGGTTAAATCAAGCGGGAAGGACGCCATCTCCATCGCCCTCTCCACCTCGGCTTCCGTCGCCTGCTTGCGGCCCAAAGCGACGTTTTCCTTGATCGTTTTGGACAGAAGCAGGTGCTCCTGGGGAACATAGCCGATCCAGCTCCGGATCCGGTCGACGGCCAGCTCTTCGATTGGCACGCCGGAGAGGAACAGCCGTTTCGGCTCGACCGGGTACTGCCGAAGAAGCTGCTTCAGCAGGGTGGATTTGCCGCTTCCGGTCCTCCCGACAACGCCTATGGTTTGCCCTCCGTCCACCTTCAGATGAAGATTCTCCAGGCTGTTGAATTCTGCTCCCGGATAACGGAAGGACAAGCCGCGAAATTCCACCGTGTCGGGAACGGCCACTTCGGCCGGATGCGCCGGGTCCTGCACGTCCGCCTTCTGGGACATGGAAGTCTCCAGCCGGTCTACCGAAGCACTCCCCGCTGAAGGATGTTGATGAACTCCCCGAAGGAAATCATCGGCCAGATGAGCTGGCCCAGGTAGATGTTGAAGGAGACGAGCTGACCGAGGGAAATCTCGTTGTGAAAGACAAGATAAGCTCCGTATGCAAGCGTTATCGAATAGCTGATTCCGACGATGGTGGAAATCACCGGCTGGAACAAGGAGTTGACCGCCGCCACCTTGAGGTTCTTGTCCATCACATCGGTGGTAACCCGATGAAAAGCCTCCGCATCGTCCTCTTCCTGCACATAGGAGCGGATTACCCGCATTCCGGAGATCGATTCCAGCGCCTGGTCGTTCATCTTGCCGAAGGCGGCCTGCGATTCAAGAAAACGCCTGCGCATGGCTTTGCCGAGCCGGTTAATCGCGTAGGCCAGGAACGGAAGCGGAATCAGAGAGGCCAGCATAAGCTTGTAGCTCGTGAAGGAGATCATCGTGATGAGCACGACGGTAATGCCGATGACGGTGTTGACCAGGGTAAGCACGCCGTAGCCCGCGGTGTTGCTTACGGCAATGACATCGTTGGTGGCGAGCGCCATGAGATCGCCCGTCCGGTTCCGGTGAAAGAACGAGGGCGTCATCCGGGTCAGATGGGCCAGAAGCCGGCTGCGGAGCGTTTTCTCGAGCAGGATGGAATTGCCAAAAAGAGTGGTGATCCACAAGTAAGTCAGGACATAGCCCGCGACCGCGAGACCGACGAGCAGCAGTACCGTATGGGTAAGGCCTTCTCTGGTCAGGCCGCCCGCCTGAATCGAGTCGATGGTGTTGCCGATCATGCGCGGAGGAACCATTCCCGCCACCGTCACGACCGTCATCATGAGGATCGCGGTCACATAAGGGACCCGCTGGGCTCCGAAAAACCATTTAAGCTTAAGAATAAAGGACACACGAATTCCCTCCGTTTTCCAAAAAACAGAATACCTCCAGTATACCCCACCCCCAATAAAGCACAAGCCCACAAATCGTTATAAAACCCCTTCCGGAAGACTTTCCCATAAGGCGTTTGGCGTATAAATCCTAAAGTTAAATAAATACTATAGCCATGGTTCATACCAAACCGGATAAGGAGGTGCTTTCCATGAGAGGACTTAACGTACTATCCTTGATTCTGCTAATCATTGGCGGGTTGAACTGGCTTCTTGTCGGTCTTTTCCAATGGGATCTGGTCGGTGGACTGACCGGCGGCATGGACAGCGTGCTGGCGCGGATCGTATACATCATTGTC
Organism: Paenibacillus sp. CC-CFT747; assembly: GCA_030323305.1. GTDB lineage: Bacteria > Bacillota > Bacilli > Paenibacillales > NBRC-103111 > Paenibacillus_AO > Paenibacillus_AO aurantius. Next base: position 847,406 of record CP106741.1, read on the forward strand.
GGTCTTGCGGCCATCTACGCTTTCAGCTTGTTTAACAAAGTGAACGAGGAAGACCGGACCCCGGCCCGCTAAGCGGAAAAGGGATTCGGCATCGGGCAGTCGGCGCCCCGCGCCGGCTGCTTTTTGGTGCCGGTTAAGGATGTCCGCCCTCATACTAAAAACCGCCCCGAAGGGCGGTTGGCGGAGCCGGCCTGTGCCTCCCGGCACGGGAGCCTGCAGGCAGCCGGCGGCCGGTTAGTCCAGTACTTCGACATGGCCGTGGTTGCTGCGGATCACATGCACCGCTTCCGGCCAGTCTTCGGTGCTTACTTCTGCGGTCAGCACGTAGCGGAGATCCGCCGGGTCGCCGTCGTAATGGCTATCCCGGTGGATATCTTTGTCCAGCTCGTTCAAGCCGACAAAAGCGGCCAGACCGGAGCCGTTATCCGCCCCGGAGCCCGTAGCGGCCGAGCCGCCCACATACCCGCCTACGCCGGAGGTACCGTTGGTTGCCCCTAGCGCGAAAGGAACAAGCAGCGGGGCTCCGCCGCTGTACCCTCCCTGCAGCTCGCCGACCTCCAATCCTTCCGTTGTTATCGTCTGGAGGCGGATGCGGGCATCCTCCGCTTCATTTTCGGTATGAAAATACGCTTGAATTTTTCTTCCCATGGCTCATCTCTCCTTTGGTTGAGTAAATGCCGGATCCGCAAGGCTGCTTCCGTTCTTATGGGCTTATGTGACCTTGGAAGCGTTCCCTCAAGCGGCCTGACAGGCATTTGGTCTTCTTCCCATTCCTTACCCGTTTTGGGGGCAAGTAAACAGGCCGGACACCACAAGGATTGATATACTAGAAAGTCTATCCGCCGAAGCCTGCGCTGCTCTGCGGGGCGGACCCGTCCCGGCCATGCCCATCTGCATAGGCCATGCCGGATAAGGAATGGCTAGTAGCTCCTTATCCGCAAATGAAGTTCTGCTTTCCTATTGAATTTCGTGCGCATACGAAGGTTTTCTCGCCAACAAAGTTACCGGATAAGGCACTTGCTCCTTAAAGCCCTTATTCTGCCCGACTGGAGGCCTGTTAGATGATCATTGACCGGATTGAAACCTTTCCCTTGTTTCACAAGCTACGGGAGCCTTACGGAGACGCGAACGGATGGAAGGCCTACCGCACCTGCTACCTCTTCCGGATCACAACCCGCTCGGGCCTGACCGGCTGGGGGAGGCGGCGGACTGGCTGCCGGTGCTCGACCGCGGCTTTCAGGAGCGGATTATCCCCTTCCTGACAGGAAAGCGGGCCGATGAACGGACGGTTCTCGTGGAGACGGTCGGCAAATGGAATACGCGTGCGGCGGCCGGAGTAAGCCTTGCACTGACGGAGATTACGGCAAAAGGTGCAGGCCTTTCCGTCAGCGGACTGTGGGGAGGAGCCCGGCGAAGCCGACTCCCGGTCTATGCCTCCCTCCAATCGTACCGTCCGGGGAGGATTGGGAGAAGCGGTCCCTGGAGCAGGTGGAAAGGGTGCTTCAAGCCGGCTACCGGCAGCTCAAAATCAAAATCGGGGGAAAGCCGGCCTGCGAAGACAGGCAACATGTGCGGGCCGTCCAATCCCTGTCCGGCGGGAACGTTCCTTTGATCCTGGACGCCAATCAGAGCTACGATGCCGCCGCCGTCAAGGCGTGGGAACGGCACTGGGCCTGCTGGGATAACCTCAGCTGGCTGGAGGAACCCCTCCCCTGGACCGGGCCGCCGACTACCGGCTGCTACGGGCGTCCTTGAGTGTTCCGGTTGCCGGAGGGAAAACCTGGCCGGCCCCGCCAAGCTCCTGCCGCTGCTCCAAGCCGAAGCGTTCGACATCAGCCAGCCGGACCCTCTCCACAGCGGGGGAATCGACGCGTACCGGGAGATGCTAAGCCTCTCCCGCCTGTACGGCAAGCGGGTTTCGCCCCATACTTATGACGGGTCGCTCTCCCGGCTGTATGCCCTGACGGCCCAAGCCTGCCTGGAGCCATGGAGCAAGATGGAGAACGAGGACATCGAGCCCGTCGAATGGGACGTCATGGACAATCCGTTCTCCCGGCTGTTCCCTCTGGAGCCGGTTGACGGATTCGTCTCCCTGCCCCAGGGGGCCGGCATCGGCTTGGAGCCCGATGAGGAGATCCTCCGTCACTACCGGTGGGACGGAAGCATTTATTCGTGAGCGCCGGGCTCGTACGGCTTGGTCCGGACGGCCGTTTCCCGGCCGAAAATAAGCAGCCCGGCCACCCCGAGCAGAATCACTACCGTGAACATCCCGAAGATGGCGGCGTAAGGAAGCTTAAGCATGACCAGGTAGCCGACCAGGTACGGGGCAATCACGCTGCCGATGCGGCCGATCCCGGAGGCGAGGCCCGCACCTGAGGCGCGCACCTCCTCCGGGTAGCTTTCCGGCGTGTAGGCGTACAAAGCTCCCCAGGCCCCCAGGTTAAAGAAGGAGAGCAGAGCCCCCGAAGTCATGAGGAGCGCCGTTGACTCGCTGTAGCCGAAAAGAGCGGCCATAAGGGCCGTCATGACGAGGAACACGGCGAGGGTAGCCTTGCGTCCCCAACGCTCCACGAGATAGGCCGCGGCAAAATAGCCGGGCAGCTGGGCCAAGGTCATGTACAGGACGTATTCGAAGCTGCGTATCGTCGTGAAGCCCTTCGCGATCATGACGGAAGGAAGCCAAAGGAACATGCCGTAATAAGAGAAGGCCACGGCGAACCAGACGATCCACAGGGCGGCCGTCTGTCTCCCATGACGCGTTACGAGGGTTCCGACCGGAACGCGGTTCTGAACGGCCTTATGCTTAGGAGACTCCGGGATCCCCCGCCGGACATAAAGCGCATAGACGATGGGAAGGGCTCCGATGAGTACAGCCGCGCGCCAGCCATAATTCGGCATCACGAAGTAAGCGATCACGGCAGCCAGGATCCAGCCCACCGCCCAGAAGCTCTCGAGCAGCACGACCGTCCGTCCCCGTTTCTCCGGGGGAGCGACTTCGTTGACGAGGGTGGAAGCCACGGGAAGCTCCGCTCCGAGCCCCAGGCCCATCAGCACGCGGAAGACGAGCATGATCCCAAGTCCCGGGGAGAAGGCGCTGCCAAGGCTTGCGAGTCCGAACAGAACGAGGGTAAAGAGAAACACGGGCTTGCGTCCGATGCGGTCCGCCCAATAGCCGCCCACTACTGCCCCTATGGCCATTCCCGCCGTCGTGGCGGTTCCGAGCAGGCCGCCCTCTGTCGGGGAGAGCCCCCACTCCTTGGTCAGCTGCACGATGATGAACGAGAGAAGACCCACATCCATTGCATCAAACATCCAGCCGAAGCCGGCTGCCCAGAATACTTTCCGATAGGATGAAGCCATGCCGTTTCCCCTTAATTACAAGATCTCCATACTATACCCCATTTTTGGCAGGATTTAACCAACCCCCGAGGCATCGTCCATTCGGCACCACCTGGAGAGGACAAGTTCCAGCCCACGGAATCTTACCAAAAAAAGGCCCCGTCCAAAGCCCGTCAAGCCAGCGTGCTTGAATCCGGACTCCAACGGGACCCTCCCTTCGGGGCGTGGCGCCTCCCTGGCCGATCAGCTTAGCGAGCTCCAGCTTTCCCGGTCGATCTCCCAATCGAGCAAGCTGTCGCGGCTGCCCGTCTGGACGAAACCGGCCTTCTCCAGCACCCGGCGGGAGGCCGGGTTATCCTGCAGGCATTCGGCCGTCACCCGGTCCACTTGGCCGGTAGAGAAAGCCCACGTCAACAGAGCTTTTACGGCCTCGGTCGCATACCCGCGGTTATGGACCTCCGGGAGGAAGCCGTAACCCACCTCCACGGTTCGGCCGGACGGTTTGCCCTTGAAGCCGAGGTCGCCGATGACCTGGCGGGTCATTTTGTCCACCACGTACCAGACTCCCCAGCCCATCTCTTCCGGATCCTCCTCCAGCCTTTCCAAATAAGACTCCACATGGGGGCCGATGGGATACTGGCGGCTTACTTCCTCTACATTTACAGGGTTAAACGGGATGAGCTCCAGCCGTTCTGTCGTGATCATCGTCTACGCTTGTCCTCCTTCTCCGCTCGTCGGGTTGTAATAACTATGAATCATCGCATCCATCACGCGGCTCGTCCGGGCGGCGCTTTCGCCGGTGCTCGGGCATGTCCCGGCTCCCCGCAGCTCATTCACGATCGTCTGGATGAGCGGCTGCTGGATATGGGCCGGTGTCTCATGCGGAATGTCCCGCGTGCCGGCCGCTGTCGTCAGCTGGATGGGCTCCGTCCCGAAGGTAGAGAAGCTGAGCTTCCCTTCCGAGCCGAAGACCACGTTCCGGTCCGCGGCCTCTCCGGCGCAGAAGCACCAGGTTCCGGTTCCCTGTACGCCGGACTCGAACACATAGGATCCGGTTACGAGATCCTCCGCCGGGTAAAACCCCGCCCGGTTGGCGGCGTATCCGTTTACGGCCGTAACCGGTCCGAAGAGATAATCCAGAATGTCGAGCGTATGGCTCGCCAAATCAAGGAAATAGCCCCCGCCTGCAATCTCAGGCTTCACCCGCCAAGGCTGCTTGTCCGGATCCGCTTCGGACGGCCTGGCCTGCCGCAGAAGGGTAGTCTGGACGAAACGGGGCTCCCCGATCGCTCCTTCCGCAAGCAGCTCCTTGATCTTCAGGAAGCGGGGAAGCATCCGCCGGTAATAAGCCACGAAGAGCGGAACCCCCGCCTCCCGGCAGGCGCGGATCATCTCTTCGCACTCCGCGAAGCTCATCGCCATCGGCTTCTCTACATAAACCGGCTTGCCGGCTGCCGCGGCCGCCAGCGTATACGGCTTGTGAAAGGCCGGCGGGGTGGCGATATAAACCGCGTCCACCTCCGGATCCCGAATAAGGGCATCGGCATCATCGTACCATTTCGGCACCCCGTGCCGCCTCGCATAATCCGCAGCCTTCTCTCCATCCCGCCGCATGACCGCCACCAGCTCGGAATGCTCCGCTTTCTGAAAGCCCGGACCGCTTTTAACCTCGGTCACATCCCCGCATCCTATTATGCCCCAACGCACGCTTGCCACCTGGAATCCCCTCCATAATCTACTTGGTATCACTTGTGCCCTATCCGCAAAGGAAGTGCTGCTTCCCTATTGATTTTTGCGCGCATACCGAAGTTATCCCGCCATCAAAGTTACCGGATAAGGCACCAGGTTAAACTTGCTTCTATTGTAACGTGATGTCTCCATGCCGTCGAACGGTTTCGGGCTTCTGGCACCAATGGGTCCCTCTCCCTCCCCGAATAGTTCGGGCTCTTTGGTAAATCCTACGAAGAAAGGAGGATTCGGCCCATGCTGTTCTTTAAAGCCCCCAAAAAGAAAAAGCGGTACCGCTTGCGGCCGGCCTGCCGGATGAGCCCGTCTCCCCGTCGGTATCGGAAACCATTCAATGGCTTCAGAAGGAATTCGGCCATTCCAGCGATCTGGTGGTCACCCGTTACAAGGACGCCGAAAAGGAACTAGCCCTGATCTATGTCGATACTCTGATAGACAAGCAAAAAATTCAGCACGTGCTTCCGCATCTCAACTCTCCTCAGGTGCCGCTGTCCTGGCCGCCCTTCTCTTCTCCAAGCGCCCAAGCCTGCCGTACTTACCCGGAGGCCATCTCCGCCCTTCTGGAGGGCTATGCGGCCATCGCCCGCGAGGGTATGCCTGAGCTGATTCTCATCCAGGCCGACGCGGCCTTTCAGCGGGATGTTAAAGAGCCCGAAGGCGAAAGAGTCATCAAAGGCGCGCATGAAGGGCTCGTGGAAAGGCTGGCCATCAACGTGCATCTCATCCGCAAAAGGGTGGCGCATCCGAAGCTCATGATCGATCATTTGCCGATCCATACCGAGAACCGCACCACGATCGCCCTGCTCTACATTGACGGCAAGGCGGACCCCGACGTGATCCGGCAAGCCAAGGACCGCCTCAAGGAATTAGCGGGTGAACCCCTTTGTCCATTAACCGGGTGGAGCAGACGCTTGAGGAATTTCCTTACTCCCCGTTTCCTCAAATCATCAATACGGAAAGGCCCGACCGGCTGACGAGCAACCTGATGGAGGGACGGATTGTCCTGCTCATGAACGGCTCTCCGGTAGGACTTATCTTTCCGATCTCGTTCCTATCGCTTTACCAGTCTCCCGACGATTACAACAACCGCTGGCTGGTGGGCAGCTTCTTCCGGATGATCCGGCTGTTCAGCTTCGTGACCGCCATTACGCTGCCTTCCCTGTACATAGCCGTCGTTTCGTTTCATTTCGAGGTCATTCCGAACGAGCTCCTCTTTCCTTTGAAAAGCTCCGTGCAGGATATTCCTTTTCCTCCGCTTGTGGAAGCCATCATCATGGAGCTGACCATCGACCTGATCCGCGAGGCCGGGGTCCGGCTGCCCACCTCCATCGGCCAAACGATTGCCATCGTCGGAGGTCTCGTGATCGGAGACGCGGTCGTCAAGGCCGGGCTCGTGTCCAATATTACCATCATCGTCGTCGCCCTGACGGCGATCGCTTCCTTTGCCGTGCCCTCCTCGGACTTAAGCGGAACCTTGCGGATTTTGCGCTTTCCCTCATGGTTGGGGCCGCTATGTTCGGTTTCCTTGGCGTGGTCATTGGTTTTCTATTCATCCTGCTGGAAATGTGCCGGCTCGAATCCTTCGGCGTTCCCTACCTTTCCATCCTGGATTCCCGGCTGCGGCAAACCTTCAAGAAATTCATCCGGCTGCCAGGCGGTGGAACCGATGGCTAAAGAGGCGGGCCGGTTGACGCTGCTGCACTTCTTCTACTTCCTTCTGAACGCGCAGATCGGGGAGGAATCCTCAGCCTGCCTTACCGGGTTTATACCGCCGCGGGACATGACGGGTGGATATCCATTCTGCTCGCAGGACTGGCATGCGAAGTGAACATCCTGGTCATTTGGGCTCTCATGCGGCGTTATCCGGACTGCAATGTATACCAGATCCTGCCGCAGCTTCTCGGCAAAAGGGCGGGAAAAGTTCTAACGGTACTTTACGCGGCGTATTATTTGGTTTTCGCGAGTACCTATATCTCCTTCTATACCCGTACGATCCGGACCTGGATTCTGCCGACGACACCCCGCTGGGTCGTGATCTTCCTGCTCATCGCTATTGTTTACTGCATCGCCCGCGAGAAGACCAAAACCATCGCCCGGCTTTTTCTGCTGCTTTCCCCGCTTATTCTGACTCCGGTTATTCTGGACCTGTTCACCCTCCGGTACGCCCATCCGCTGTATCTGCTTCCAGTGGGGGTGACCGGGTGGAAGGAGCTCCTGAAGGGCGGGGAAGAGAGCTTAACCATCCTGTATGGATACGACATGATGTTCTTCATTTACGCTCGAACCCGCGGCTCCGACAAGGCGAAGCTGTACTACGCTCTAGTTGGGACGGCGGGGGTGTGCCTTCTCTATACGTATACCTTTGTCATGAGCGCCATGTTCTTCAGCCCCATGGAGCTGCCCTTGGTTCCCGAACCGGCCCTCTATATGCTTAAAGAGATTACGTTCAAAATTGTGGAGCGGACCGACCTGCTCTTCCTATCGGTCTGGATCATCATGGCCATCACAAGCGCGGTCAGTTACCTGTATGGCTCTTCCTTGGGAGGAGCCGAGCTGTGGAAAGGCCGCAGCCGCAGGAAACTCATGCTCCCGCTGGCTGTTGTCAGCTTTCTCATCCCCATATATTTGAACGATGAATGGAAGCTTCAGGCCTGGAACAAGGTGATCTCCAAATGCAGCCCGTTCGTCACCTTCTTTATCCCCTTGATTTTGCTCGCCGTCTCCCGTTTCGCTAAGAAGAACCAAGGAGGGTAGGCCATGGATTTGTACAAAATGATCCGAATGGGAGTCCTCCTCCTCTTCCTTCTTCCTTTAACGGGCTGCTGGGACCAAAGGCTGCTGAAGGATTCCCTTCTCTTAATTGCATCCGGCTTCGATGTGGAGGAAAACGGGAATATCCGGATCACCATGGCCGTTCTGTCTCCCCGGAACAAGGTGCTGGTTTACAGCGGAACGGGACTGTCTCCAAGAGATGCGCGCAACAAGATTGAGGAGCGGATGCCGGGCAAGCTCGACAATTCCAACAACCGGCTGGTGCTGATCGGAGAAGCGGCCGCGAAGAAAGGCATCTACCCGCTCCTGGATATTTTCTACCGGGACCCGTCCAGCGCCCTGAATGCCAACATTGGGGTGGTCAAAGGGTCGGCCGAGAAGTACTTCACCCGCCATGCCAAGGATAAAATGGAGACCATTCAGAACATCGACAAGATGTTTACCGACAAGCGGCAGAACAACCACATCCCGCTCGCCAACATCCAATCCATTTGCCCGATCTTTCTCGATCCCGGTGAAGATATTATTCTGCCGTATCTCGCCGATGAGAAAGGGGATCTGTCCATTATCGGCACCGCTCTGTTCAACGGCATGAAAATGACGGGGACGCTCGGTAAGGACGATTCCATTCTCTGCGTGCTTCTGAAAGGGCATATGGGCCGAATCGCCTCCTTCACCTTCCCCGCTCAAGGAAAAAAGGGACCCGTTTCCCCGCTGTCTTTTCAAATTTACAATAACAAGCGTAAGCTGCAGGTGAAGGCGGGAACGGGAGGCGTGGAAGCCCAGATCAAACTGAAGCTGTATATCGAGGTCATGGAGTATCCTCCGGATAACCTGGGGGAGAGGGATACGGCCGACCGGATTGAACGGCAGCTCGCCGACCAATTAGCTTCGCGTTCCCGCCGGGTGCTGGAGAAGCTGCAGAAAGCCGACTGTGACTTCCTTGGCATCGGCCGCCGGGTCATTGCCTACTATCCGTCCTACTGGAAAGAGACCGACTGGGACAAGGACTACCCGAAGACGGCGATAACCCCGGAGTTCCGTCTGCATGTGCAGAAGCACGGAATTATGAATTAAGCCTTGGCCCAAACCAAAAACCCGACCGCAGCCGGTCGGGTTTTTGGTTTATCCGTTTAGCCTTCAAGAGGATCAAGCCTACAATAGTCCTTGAAGCTTCCCTATCGCTTTCTTAAGGCCAGGAATCCGCTGGTCCTTCAGCAGCGCGAGCATGCCTTTGATCAGCACCGGCTGAGGCTCCGGCTTGGCCGCTTCCTCCTCCAGGAGCCGGAGGAAGCAAGCGCCTCCTCGGCCCGGGACGGATCCCCTCTTCGCTGCCGTTCCAGGCCTGGATCAGCGCCTGCAGCTCGCGCACGGCTTCCTTCCAGGCGGGGACCCGGCCGGGCGTCTGCCCGCCTGCCCCTTCCAGAAGCTGGGATAGGACCGCTTCCCCGAGGAGAGGGGGCCGGGCTTTGCCCATCATGCCGGTCATGGTATCGTCCACGCGGTCCACAATAAACTCCGCCAGCTGCTCCGGGTCGAGCGCCTTGTCATAAAACAAGATATAGAAGAGATACTCCGACAGCATGCCTCCAAGGAGAGTCGCCCCATCCAGAGCGTACGGCTCCGCTTCTTCCCCGTAGGCCGCCACAATCCTCCTGCGGTGGCTGTCGAGAATGCCCGCTCTCAGCCCGAACAGCAGCCTCCGAAGCTCGTCGTTCAAGCTGAGGGGCTTCTCCTGCATCTGCATGCAGAGGAAACTCCGGTGCTCCTGCAGAAACTCCACCTGCCGGAGGATAAGCCGCACAAGCCTTTCCCGGGGAGACAGCCTTCCCTCCTGAGGCCTCTCGGCCTGCAGCTGCATAATCATATCCCCGTAATACTGATAGACCGACAGAAGCAGGTCTTCCTTGGACGTGAAGTAGAAGTAAAGCGAGCCCTTGGAGATGCCGAGCTCCTCCACGATGTCCTGAATGGAGGCGGCATGATAGCCTTTGCGGGCAAAGCACCGGATGGCCGCCTCCAGGATGGACTTTTTCTTGTCATTCACCGGTATTCCGCCTCCTTATCCGCCGTGCTCACTCCGCCTCAGTCCGCCAGGACAGCTGCCCGGTCGGAGCGTTTCCGGCGGCTCAACTTCATCAGGAATTCATAGACAATCGGAACGATCAGGAGCGTCAGGAGCGTGGAGCTCACGAGTCCGCCGATAACCGTTACCCCGAGCCCCTTGGAGATGATCCCTGCGCTCTCGAAGCCGAAGGCCAGCGGAAGCAGAGCCCCGATGGTGGCGAGAGCGGTCATAAGAATCGGACGCAGCCGGGTCGAGCCCGCCTCAAGAAGAGCTTCCCGCGTGGTCAGGCCTTCCTTCTCCTTGTGAATGACGCGGTCGATGAGCACGATGGCGTTGGTTACTACAATCCCGATCAGCATGAGGGCACCCATCATGGCTGAGACACTGAGGATTCTCCCGCCGCCAGCAGACCGACCAGGCCGCCGATGACGGTAAACGGAAGCGAGAACATGATCGCAAAAGGAGCGAGTGCCCCGCCGAAGGTAATGACGAGCACGAGATAGACGATCGCGATGGCGGCCGCCATGGCAAGCCCCAGCTGGGTGAACGTTTCGGAGATCTGCTCGGCCACGCCGCCGAACTGCACCTCGACGCCCGCCGGCTTCTGCAGCTCGTCCACCTTGGCCTTCAGGTCGTTGGACGCCTTGTTCACGTCTTTCGCCGTAATGTCGGCCGATACTTTGACCACCATCTTGTTATTGTTGCGCTCGATCGCGTTAGGAGAGGTCCCCTTCTCCACCTTGGCGACATCCTTGATCGGCACCTGAATGCCGAGCGGCGATGTCAAGGTCGTATTCTCGATGTCCTCGATGGACTGGAATTGGTTTCCGTCCGCCTGAACGTAAACGTTATAGGACTTGCCGTCCACGGTTACGCTCGTCAAGGACGGCGTTTCCCGGACGGGGGCCAGCTTCATCGCCAGCTGTCCGGCTGTCAGCCCGAGGCTGCTCAGCTTCTGCTGGTCGGCGACCAGGGTGTACTGGTCATACGTTTTGGACAGGCTGGTGTCCACTTTCTCGAAATGGCTGTCGCCTTTCATCAGCTCGGTAATCTGATCGGTGACCGGCTTGATGGCTTCCAGGGTCTCCCCGTATACGCTTAGCTCCAGCTTGCTGCCGCCGACTCCTCCGCCGCCCTCCATTTCCTTCCAACCCCCGCCTTTGACGGTTGTCCGGAGGGCTTCCAGTACGGCTTTCTTCTCCTTATCAAAATCCTTCGTATCGCTCTTATACTGGGCGTAGAATAGAGCGGACTTGGACGGTCCGGGGCTGAACGGATTTTTGCCGCCTACGGAGTATTGCAGGTTCTCCACGCCCGGCCGTTCCAGAATAAGCTTCTCCGCCTCCAGCGCCCGCTTCTCGACATCCTCGAGCCGTTCGCCCGGAGCCGGACTGTAGGTCACCATCACGTACTTGTCTTCCTGGTCGGGAAGGAAGCTGACCCCGATCTTCGGAATCAGGAAGAGGCTTCCCACCAGCAGAGCCACGGCCAGCAGGAACGTGACGAGCTTGTGGTTCAGGGACCAGTTCAGCACCCTGCGGTAACCCCCGCCAAGCGGCCCGGCTTGTCATGATCCGTGTGCTTCTTCTTAAGCCCCCGGCGGAAAAGCGAATGGGCCAGCATCGGCACCACGGTAACCGCCACAAGCAGGGAAGCGAGCAGCGCGAACACGATGGTCAGAGCAAACGGCAGAAACAGCTCGCCCACCATCCCGCTGACGGTTCCAAGCGGCAGGAACACCGCGATCGTCACGATGGTCGAAGACATGATCGGCACGAACATTTCGCGCGTCGATTCCAGAATGAGCTCCTTGCCGGATAGCTTCTCTCCCGTGAGCGACATGCGCCGGTATATGTTCTCGATGACGACGATGGAGTCGTCCACGACCCGGCCGATGGCAACCGTCATCGCTCCAAGCGTCATGATGTTTAGCGTAATGTCCATCTGCTGGAGCAGCAGGACGGCAATCAACAGCGACAGCGGAATCGAGATGATCGAGATCAGCGTCGTCCGCAGGTTGCGCAGGAAGAGCAGGATGATCAGCACGGCAAACAGGGCGCCGAACAACGCCTTGTTCAGCATGGTGGCGACGGACTCCTCGATCGGCTTGCCCTGATCAAGGAGCACCACAAGCTGAAGGTCCTTGTGGGTGTCGTTGAACTTCCGGATCTCTTCCTTCACCCCGTTAACGACTTCCACGGTATTGGCGTCGTTCGCCTTGACAATCTGCAGGCCGACCGATTCCTTCTGGTTCGTGCGGGAGATCGACTCGGCCTTCCCAACCAGCTGGATGTCCGCGAGCTCCGACAGCTTCACGGTCGGAATGCCCTGCGGAGCGGCGCCTGCTACGGGCGTCTCACCGGCCGCTGCGGCTCCCGCGGCGGGGTTCGCCGCTGCGGCTCCCGCGGCGGGGTTCGCCGCCGCGCCCTGACCGGCAGCGCCGCCGGCAGCCGGGCCTGCGGCTTGGCCGGGTACTGCACCGGCCGCGCCGGCTCCTGCGGGCGCACCTTGCATCGCGCCGGCACTTCCTGCTGCGCCTGCTCCCTGGCCTGCCGCCCCACCGGCTGCGCCTGCCGAGCCGCCTGCACCCGCTCCTCCCGGGATGACCGGGATCGCCAGGTTCTTTAAGCTGTCCAGGGTGGTGATCCGGCCGTCGACGACGACGGTTTTATCGGACTTGTCGAGCTCGTAAATCCCGAGAGGAACCTTCACGGCCGAGCCTTGAACGATCCCTTTGACCGTGTCCTCGGATAGGCCCAAAGCCTGCAGCTTCTCCTTGTTGAAGGCCAGCTGGACTTCCTTAAGATACTGCCCGGCGATGCTCACGCTAGCCACACCCGGCACGCCTTCCAGCGCAGGCTTGAACTCCTCCTCCACCACGCGGGTCAGCTCCTCGAGGTCCTTGCCGCCCGCCGCGCTCACGGAGATAACGGGAAAGGAGTTGAAGCTGATTTTGCTGATTTCCGGCTTCTGGGCACCCTGGGGCAGCTTGACGGCATCGACGGACTGGCGGATCTCGCTCATCGCCTTGTCCATATCGGTGCCAAAGTTGTACTCCAACGTCAGCGAGGAGACATTCTCCATCGAGTTGGAGTTAAGGTTCTTAAGCCCGTCCAGATTCTTCAACCGCTGCTCGAGCGGCTTGGTCACCTGCTCCACGACGCCCTCCGGCGCAGCGCCCGGATACACGGTGGATACCACCAGGTACGGGAGGCTGATGTTGGGCAGCGTCTCCTGCTTCATATTGAAGCCCGAGTAAAGCCCCGCCGCCGTCACAATAAGCGTCAGAATCCAAATCGCAAACTTGTTGTTAAGCGAAAAACGAATAATGCCTTTCATACGGAATGTCCGGCTCCTCTCCGACTTGCCAATTTTTCCGAATCCGCACAGTTGACCGTCCGGTCGGTTCTACGTTCATTATGGCAAAAAATTAACCCTTCGGTCAAATGAACGAATCGTTACAATTTCAAGCCGTTACAAGGCTTGGCGATGCGTATAACCGGCTCTCCGTGGTTTCGACCGCCTGGTCGAATGCCGGATGATTTGGAGAAAACCGACTCCCGATCCGGGGAGTACCCGGAGGTAAACGCAGGCCCGGGTTACGTTTGTTTTGAAGGGGAGTCCCGGGTCTGGTACAATACGGGGGTCAGATTAGGTTAACCCATTAAAGAGTAAGGAGGGACCGCATGGCCTCCACCCGCAAGCTGGTGACGAATCAAGACCTTAAGGAAGCGATGGACCGGGGCTTCTCGATCCGCGTCTTTCAGAACGACCTCGTGGTCGGGCACCGCGGAAGGATCATCCGCTTCGACGACCAAACGGTGTACATTCAATACGGGGTGAGCGAATTCACCTATCACGACCGGGACGAGTGCGAATTTTTCGGGGTTATCTAGTGCCCTATTTGTGGATGGGGTACTAGCCGGGGAGCGTAATCCGGAACCTTGTGCCCTCTCCCGGGCTTCCCTCCACCTCTATCCCTCCCTCGTGCATGTCCACGATTTTTTTCACGATCGCAAGCCCCAGACCGCTGCCTCCGGCCGCCCGGCTTCGCGACCGGTCCGCCTTATAGAACCGTTCGAAAATGTGCTCTTTCTCTTCCTCGTCCAGTCCGATTCCCGTATCCGTCAGCACAACAACAATCTCCTTCCGGCTCCGCGCAGCCTTCACCGTAAGCGTTCCTCCCGCTGGCGTGAACTTGATGCTGTTATGGAGCAGATTGATCCATACCTGGCTCATCAGCTCCTCGTCCGCGGTCACCGTCACCTCCTCAAGCTCCGCCTCCACCTCGAGCCCCTTTTCCGCCCACTGAGGCTCCAGGGAAAGGATAATGCTCTTAAGCTGCCGGTCCAGCCGGTAAGGCTTAGGTTCAAAGGGATGGTGCTTCGATTCGAGTGAGGTCAGCTTCAGCAGATGATCGCTCATGCGCGAAAGCCGGCTGCTTTCGGTTTCGATGATGCTCAAGTAATGCCGCCTCGTCTCCAAGGGAAGGTCCGGATTCTGCAGAGCGCGGGCGAAGCCCCGGATGGACGTAAGCGGCGACTGGATTTCATGCGAAACGTTGGAGATAAATTCCTGTCTCATCGTTTCCAGCTCGCCAAGCTCGGCGGCCATCGTGTTGATGCTGTCGACCATATCCCCAAACCAGTTTCTTCCTTTCGCTTTATTCTCAATGGAAATATTAAAATCCCCTTGCTCATCCGGCGGAAAGCGTCGAGGATCGGCTGAAACGCCCTTTGCTGCTTAGGCCTCGTCAGATGGCCGGCGGTCATGGCGCTTCCGAAGATCAGGAAGAGGCTGATGCCGTTGCTGAGAAGCTGGCGTCCGTAAGCCGACGGGCTCCATCCCGTCCATGCCGTTATTCCGTTCCCCGCGTAATAAGCCGCCGTCCAGACTCCCCAAAGAAACAGAATCCACGCGAGGACCCAAGCCAGCACCTTTCCCGCCTGTTTCGCCTTCATACCGAAGCCTCCAGCCGGTAGCCAAGGCCGCGGATCGTCCGGATGCGGAACGAATGCTTGTCTTCGGGGAACCGCTCCCGCAGCCGGTTGATGTGAACATCGAGCGTTCGCTCGTTGCCCTCAAAATCATAGCCCCAGATGTCCTCGAGCAGCTGCTCGCGGGTCAGGGTCTGTCCGGGGACGCCGGCCAGCTTGAACAAGAGCTCGAATTCCTTCAGCGGGAGGCTGACGGACCGCCCGTCGGCAGAGAGCTCGTACGTTCGGCGGTCCATGAAGAGGCCCCCGCCTGGACCGTCTGGGACGAAGCGATGCGGTACCGCTTCAAGAGTGCCCGGACCCGCACGACGAGCTCGGGCGGGTCGAACGGCTTGACAAGGTAATCGTCCGCTCCGAGGTTGAAGCCCTTCACCTTGTCCGCCGTCTGCCCTTTGGCCGTCAGCATCAGGACGGGAATATCGTAATGGCGGCGCAGCTCCTCCGTCAGGGCCCAGCCGTCCATCTGCGGCATCATCACATCGACGACGGCGAGAACGGCCTTCGTCTCCTGCAGCCTCTCCAGAGCTTCCGCCCCGTCGGAGGCTTCCGTCACCTCAAAGCCCTCCTGCTTAAGGAGCACATGAACGAGCTCCCGGATATGAGGGTCGTCATCGACGACCAGTATGCGGTTCATCCAGCCCGCCTCCTTCTATCTTTAATCGGTGAAACGGTTCATGCCGTTAACAAGCGGGATTAACCGTTATCGGAGTTAAGGATTCTGTCAGCTCCCCGCATTCCGCACCCGGCCCGGAGCCGGTACGGACACGCGCACGGATCCTGCATCCCGCTCCAGCTTATGCCCATGCGCCGGCTCTTGTCCCCGTTCCTGCCCTTGCTCCCTGTCTCCCGGCATGCGCAGCTGATGGTCCGCGAACTGGCGGTACATGTCGTGCGTCCGGTACAGCTCGGCATGTGTGCCGATGCCGGTCACCACTCCTTTATCAAGAAAGACGATCTGGTCCGCATCGATGACGGTAGACAAGCGGTGGGCAATGACCAGCGTGGTCCGGCCCTTCATCAGGTTGGCAAGCGCCTGCTGGACATACTGCTCCGACTGGCTGTCGAGCGAGGAGGTCGCTTCGTCCAGCATGAGAATGTCCGGGTTCCGCAGGAGAGCCCTCGCGATGGCGAGCCGCTGGCGCTGGCCGCCGGACAGCTTAATCCCTCGTTCGCCGACCTCCGTCTCATAGCCGTCGGGGAATTCGCGGATAAATCCGTCGGCATAGGCCATTCGGGCGGCCTTCTCCAGCTCTCCATCCGGCACCTCGCGGCCCAGTCCGTAGCAGAGGTTATCCCGGATCGTTCCCGAGACGAGCGGGCTCTCCTGCGAAACATAGCCGATCCGGCTCCGCCACGATTCCAGCGAATAATCTTTCACCGGATCCTCCCCCAGCCGGATTTCTCCGCCCTTAGTCGTATAGAAGCGCTCCATCAAGGAAAAAAGCGTCGTTTTCCCGCTCCCGCTCGGCCCTACAATGGCGGTGACCTTGCCCGGCTGCATGGTGAAGGAAACCTCCTTCAGCACAGGCTCCTCTCCGTAGGAGAAGGACACGCGGTCTACCGCAATCGGCTGATGGGCATTCCGGACAGCGCGTCCCGCCGTCCGGTCCTCGCCATCCGCCTGAAGGGTTTCCAGGATGGTTTGGGTAGCGCCGACGGCTTTCTGCCACTGGGTAAAGAACTGGGTCAATTGGCCGAACGGAATGACGATCTGGAAGAGATAGAGGAGGAACGCGGCGAGCTTTCCTGCCGACAGCGTGCCGGTCGACACGCGCCAGCCGCCGTAGCCGATGACCAGGACCATCAGGGAGGTGATCACCAGCGCCATGACCGGCATGATCAGCGCCTGGATTCGGGCCTCCTTCAGCCCATAGCGGAACAAGGTGTCGATTCCGGACCTGCCGTTCGTGTGCTCCACGGGCTCGGCATTGGACGATTTGACAAGGCGGATTTCCGACAGTACCCGGCTCAGCACGGAGGTAAAGCCGGCCGTCTCCTTCTGGAGCCCGACCGAGACGCGGTACATTTGACGGCCCAGGGGCATCAGCACCAGGGCGGCGAAGGGAACGACAACCAGGAGCACGAGCGTCATTTTCCAGTCCATGTAGAACAGAATGGAGATGGATCCGATGATGGAAATGATCCCCGTTACGAAGCCGGACAAGTGCTCGGTGATGAGGTTCTTGACGACGGCCGTATCGTTGGTCATCCGGGAGATCGTCTCCCCGTCTCGTGCTCGTCGTAGTACGAAACGGGCAAAGCGAGCAGCTTTGACCAGAGCCGCTCCCGCAGGGAAGCCACCAGCTGCTGTCCCAGCCGGTTAAGCAAATAAACGGATACGGCTCCGCCGACTGCCTGCAGGACGAAGGCCCCGACGACCATAGCCATCTGGGAAGGCTTCAGGGAAGTGAGCGAGCCTTGGTCGATGATGGTTTTCGTCAGCAGCGGAATGAGCAGGGACGCGAGCGTCGTAAGGATGCTCATCGCCAAGGCGGCGGCCAGCTGGCCCATGCGGGGCTTCGTGTCCCGGATCAAGGCCAGGAAGACGCGCCCTCCTGGACGGGGGATGCGTTTTTAGGTTCGGGCATGAATGTCTCTCCTTTACAGCCCGGAGATTCGACCGGGACTTTTCGTCTTGATTATGATTATAGAATAGACCGCGTGTGTAAATGGAATTTAAACGGAATCGGGAAAACTAGCTTTTGACAAAAGGAGCAAATCCGATCATAATTAACATATGAGCATATATTCATATATACATAGAGAGAAGAGGAGGATGAATCATGAAGGAGAAATCGGCAGCTCATGAAAACGGGCGCCCGGCCCCCACCCGGAAAAGTCTGGCCATGACCACGAACACGACCATGGGCACGACCATGAAGGGGCCTCCTCCCACGGTCATTCGCACGGAATCGGCCATCACCATCACGACGTGTCGGCGGGCAACCGCAAAGGATTGGCCATCGCCCTCGCCCTCACCGGCGGCATCATGCTGCTTGAATTTGCAGGCGGGCTATATACCCGAAGCCTTGCGCTGCTATCGGACAGCGGGCACATGCTGAGCGACACCGCCGCCCTCGGCCTAAGCCTGCTCGCCCTATGGTTCGCATCCAAGCCGGCCAGTGCCCGGCGCACGTACGGCTTCCACCGCTTCGAGATTCTGGCTGCGCTGTTCAACGGGATCGCGTTGTTCGGCATAGCCGGCTTTATCATCTGGGAGGCGTGGAAGCGGCTCTCCGCACCGCCTGAGGTGGCGGGCGGGACCATGACGGCGATAGCCGTTATCGGCCTGCTGGCCAACCTGGGCAGCGCGTGGTCACTCTTACGAAAAGGCGACGTGAAGAATAACGTGAACCTGAGAAGCGCCTACCTGCATATTCTCGGGGACGCCCTCGGCTCCCTCGGCGCCATTGCCGCGGGGGTGCTTATGACCGTCTTCGGCTGGTATGCCGCCGACCCGATCATCTCCGTGTTCGTTTCCGTGCTCATTCTGCGCAGCGCCTGGGGAATCATTTCCCATACGGTTCATGTGCTGATGGAAGGGACTCCACCCACGGTAAGCGAGCCGGACGTTCGAAAAGCCCTCGAGCAGCTGCCCGGGGTTATCGACGTGCATGACCTGCACATCTGGACCATCACCTCCGGGCTGAATTCCTTAAGCTGCCATCTGCTTATTGAAGATTCCCGGGATGCCTTTGCCGTTCTGCAGCAGGCCATCCAGCTCGCCGAAGACCGGTTCGGCATCCATCATCCCACCATCCAGATCGAGAATTCCACCATCCGGCATCTGGAGCTGCGGATCTGAAGGACCGGCATTGGGGGCGGTTCGCTTGTGAGAAAATGCCCGGCTTGGTTATCATAGACAAGAAGCTATTCCTATTCCAACGAAAGCAGGTGCTGCCTCCATGCCCATGACCAGCGAATGGTTAACCTACGAAGACGGCGGGCAAGTCCACCGGATGTACGTGTCCCGCCCCGCTAACGTGAAGGAGCCGCTGCCCGCGGTCCTCGTCCTCCAGGAAGTATGGGGCGTGAGCGCCCATATCCGGGACGTGACCGACCGCTTCGCCAAAGCGGGCTACGTCGCCGCGGCGCCCGACCTGTACGCCGAGAACGGCGAAAGGCCCGAGCTCCTGAGCGACGAGCGCATCGAGCGCGTGCGGACGTTCCTGCACTCGGCGCCGCCGCAGGCGTTCCGCGACCCGGCCGTGCGCGAAGCGGCTCTGGCCGAGCGGCCGGAAGCCGAGCGGCGCCTCGTGCAGCCGTCCGCGGACGCGCTGCTCGCCATGCCCGGGCGCCTGCCGGAGCTCGTGGAGCGGACGCGCGCGGCGTACCGCTTCCTGCAGCGGTACGAGCCCGCGAACGGCCGCACCGCCGCCGTCGGCTACTGCCTGGGCGGCGCGCTCTCCGCGCGGCTCGCGGCTGCCGAGCCGGAGCTGGCCGGGGCCGTCGTGTACTACGGCCGCCTGGCGGGGAGCTCGCGGAGGGCATCCGCTGCCCGGTGCTCGGCTTCTTCGGCGGCCTCGACGCCGGCATCAACGCGCTCGTGCCGGACTTTGCCCGGGCGATGGAGGAGCAGGGCAAAGCCTTCACTTCCCATGTGTACGACGGCGCCAAGCACGCGTTCTTCAACGACACCGGCGCCGGGTACAGCGTCGAAGCCTCGCGCGACTCGTGGGTGCGGACGCTTGCCTTTCTTCGCGACACGCTCGCTTAGTCCTCCGGTTAACGCCGGGCCGCCCATGAATCACAGGGACTATAGGCCACCGCAGTTCATCTGCCCAACCTAAAAACGAAGCCGGGAAGGACTCCGGCTTCGTTTTGTCGTGTCAGGGAAGGGATGAAATAAGTTCGGGATGAATGCTCAGGTGCCGCCGGCTCCGTATGCCTTGCCGGCCGAAGGCCCGGTTTCCTCCTCCCCTTACCCGACCTTCCCTTCCGCCTTCCCGGTCAGCCTTCCATAATATCCGCGTGCAGGTCGCTTGCGACCTGCATCATTCTCGGGATCACGGCCTCGTTCGTGCCCGATACATACAGGTCCCCCTGGTAATGCCGGAAGGGAATCGGCTTGTCCCCGAAGCTCCACAGAAAGAAATCCCCTTCGATCGACATGGTCGTTTCTCCTTTGACCGTAAACTCCGGGGTATACGTAAAATCCGGCTGAGCGGCGAAGTACCGCCGGCATTCTTCCAGCGTAATAGCCGGGGCGGAACCGCCTTCGGCCGTCTCCTGCATAACTCTTGTAATCCGGTAACGTTGACTCATGAAATGACCTCCATAACGGTAAGTAGGGTGGTGTGCATTTCTCTCTATCCACTATACCAGCTTCGGGAATAAGAAAAAAACACCCGCCTGACCGATAGGTCCCCTTGTCGGACAGAAGAGGCGGCCTGCGCTACTCTGTCTGCTAAAGGGGATCGATCTGAAAGCGGGTGTTCCACTTTTTCAGCATGGCCTAGGGCCCTGCCGAAGGATTATCCGGTTGGAGCGGCAGGCCGCCCCTACTTCTTCGCAATTCTTTCCTGCAGCTGCTCCGCGAGGTCCTCGGGCGTGTCCCACACGATCGGCGGATCGCCGGCCGGATCGAGGAGAAGGCCCGCTGTCGAATCCCGACGGACCGTTCCGATCACCTTAAGCCCGAGTCCTTTGGCATAGCCCGCCTCAAAATAGACGCTCCGCGCCTGATTGGTAAAATCCGCAATAACCAGATCGCTGCCGCGGATCGCCTGCTCCGTGGAGCGGTCCACCCGCTCCTCCGCCTCCGGTGTCACCGCTTCATAGCCGCTTTCCTTCAGCTTAGGCAGAAGAGCGGCCTTCAGCGGCTCCAATAATTCCGGTTCCATGCCCACGGCCAGGAAACACTGCTTGGAGCTCCGGTTCTCTTTCAGCTCCTCCGCCTTCGCCCATCCGGCCGGCGTCAGGCTGAGCGCCTGCCCGCGCCGTTCGACCAGCTTCTGCGTTTTCAGCTCCTCCAGCACATAGATGAATTCCTGCAGGCTGGGGGAATACGTTATGTTGTAGGAATGCTCAATCGGAGCGAGAGATAACAGCTCGTTCGGCCCCTCCACCTTGCGGTGAAGCGACAGAAGGCATTTCTCCATCTTCTCCTCCAGGCTTGTCGGGATCATCGCGGACGCCAGCATCGCATCCTTGTTCTCCCGCGTTATGTAAACGTCCTTGTTAAGCTCCAGCATTTCCCGGATCAAGCCGGAAAGCAAGTAAAACTGCTCCCTTTTCTCGGCTGGAGCCAGCTTGTTCAAATCTTCATAGAAGCGACGGTCGATGGCATAGGTGCCGTCTTGGCTGCACGAGCATCCTGTAAACAGGTATGCGCCGTCCTCATTCGGTTTAACCGGTACCGTTTTTTCACAGAACATGCATCGTTTCTGTTCCATTATCATGCTGTCATCACCCACCCTATCATAAAATTCGCACCGACTCTTCGTAATGCGGGGGTCCTTTCCGACGGTCCATGTTCAAGAATATAACGAAGCCGGGGAGACCGCCAGAGAGGGAAAAATTACCGGTTCCCGGATATAGGACCGTATTGCGACATTCCTCGGACTGCGCTTGTCCATTTCCCGGGAAATTCTGTGTCGAAACGGCAGAAAAAAACACCGATCCGCGGATCGGTGTTTCCGCCTTCCGCTAATCGGCCGGGCGGGTATTATACCACCGTGTCATTCCGGTCGAGAATGTCACGGGCACGGTCCAGATCGGCTGCATGCACCTGCAGGGTCGCGCGGTTCGAAGGGGACACGCCGCCGGCATCGGGCAGCGGGCCGCCCGCCATCGCCATGTTGGCCGGATTCTCGTCCGTCTTGACGCGGCAGCGGACGCCTTCATTCTGAAGCAGAGCATATTTCATCTGGACTTCCTCCGTCTGAGCTCCGGTGGCTACCTCGACGGTTTTCCAGGTGTTCTTGGAATACCAGATGTAGTAACCGATAGCTGCCGCCACAATCACAAGCACCAATAAATACATCATCAACACCGCCTTTTCGAGTTTGGGTTTCTCGTCAATTGGAGTTCTTCTGTATCTTGGATGGGAATGCTGCTTTAGCTACCATCTTTTAACCTTGCTTTCCGGCTTTGAAACTTCGCCAACGGGGACGGTCTATCCGGATTGTCTTTCCACAAGCCGGGCACTCAGAATAATTTTCTCTGCCCACGAGCCCGGATTCGCAAGCTTGCGCTCCAGTGCCTGCACGGCCCTCCGGCCGAGCGCTTCCTTCGCCAGCTCCACCGTCGTAAGGGCGGGAACGGCATGGGCGGCCTTCGCGATATTGTCGATCCCGGCCACCCGGCAGTCCTCCGGCACCCGCAGGCCGGCCCGCTTAAGCTGCCCGATCAGATCGAGGGCAATCTGATCGTTCGCGCACAGGAAGCCGTCCGGCCTCTCTCCCTCTCCCCCGCTTAGGGCGGAGCGGTTCCCGGCATCGTCCGGGGCTTCCCCTTCGGCCGTTAGCGCCTCCGGGCCCAGAGTCTCCAGCCTCCTGCCCAGCTGGTTCTGCCAGCCGGACCCGCCGTACGGGACGGTCCACTTCTTCAGGCGCAGCCCGCTATCGCGGGTCTCCGCCCGCCATTCGTCCACCGCCAGACGGCAGCCCCACCACCGCTCGCGGAAGCTAACGGAGAAGCTGTCCCGGCCTACGAAGACAAGCGAACGGCAGCCGGCAGCGAGCAGATGCCGGCAGGCGATCCGGGCCGCTTCCAGGTTGGCGTTCAGGATTACGTCGGCTTCGACCAGCGGCTCCTCGTGGTCGATCAGCACAAGCGGCAGGCCCAGCCGGCGGAAGCCAACCAGGCGGGAAGGGGCCGTTTTGCCTACGACGATCAGCCCTGCTGCAAGAGGCGCCCTTACGACCTCTTCGGCCGTTTTCGCCTTCCTGGCCCCCTCCTTCGCAGTCTTTCCATGCCGGGAATCCTTGGCCCACTTGTCGTCAAGGATCATCTCGACTTCCTTCTCTTCCTTCTCTTCCTTCTCTTCCTTCTCCTCCTTCTCTTCCTTCTCCTCCTTCTCTTCCTTCTCTTCCTTCTCTTCCTCCGCTACCTTTACTTCTTCGGCTTCCCTTACTTGCTCGGCTTCCTCCGCTTCCTCCAGAAAGGCCGCCTCCCAGCCCGACTCCTCGCAGGCCTGGAGAATTCCGTCGAGCACCCGCCTCCAGAAGTCGTTCTCGATCCGGTATACCGGGTCCATGTGCAGGAGGAGCTTCCGCTTCTTCGTTTCCGGCAGCCCGCTTCCGGGCGCACCGGGTGTACCCGGCGGAGCCGACGGCAGCCGGTAGCCCAGCGTTCGGGCGGTTTCGAGAATTTGCTGCCTTTTGTCCCGGCCAACCCCAGGCTTGCCCGAAAGGGCCTGGGAAACGGTATATTTCGACAAGCCGAGCTTGTCGGCAATCATCTGCATGGTGATTTTGGCCATGGCCTTCCTCTTTTCTGCCCAACGGGAAACGCTGGTATCCTTTTAGTCCGTTATAATCGTTTGGATTCGCCGGATAGCGGTTGACACACCGGACGTGCAGCCTTACATTCTACCCATGTCGAAAAGCTTCTATTACCTAACAAACCTAACTGATTTACCAAAATTATACCAAGTCCGGCCCAAGCCGGCAAGGAGGATTCTCCATGAGTCAAATCGTTGTCTTTTATGATCCGGCTTTCCCCTACGCGGGAGACCGCCCCGACGAACGGACGCTCGAAGAGCTTGCTGCCCGATACACGCTGGCCGATGCCGAAGGACTTCCCGGCGCTCTTGCGGGAGCCTCCAGCTATGTGCACCTTCACGGCCCGTATTTCCCCAAGGACGCTTGGCCGGCCCTGCTGGACCACCTGCATCAGGGAAAAGGACTCGTCGCCGCAGGAGGGGCGCCCTTCAAGATTCCCGTGTACCGGGAAGACGGCGAGTGGCGGCCGGAAGCGCCCCAAACGGGCTACCACCAGAAACTGCTCATCCACGAAGCGCTTCCCGTCGATCCCTCCCCCATCCATCACCTGGCGGCCCATAGGGAAATTCCGCTGTTCGAAGGCCGGGAGGCTCTTTTCAGCATCGAGCCGACCTTCGGCCTCGTGCTGCATGCGACCCGCGCCGACGACCAGCCGGGGCAGGGGGCACCTCGGGGCCGATGGATGCCCACCTGTATCCGCTGCTCAAAGGAATCAGCGGCTGCGGCCGGGAGCGGGAGGTTGCCGCGCCTGCGGTCCTGCTGGAGCATACCAAGGGCGATTATGCCGGCGGACGCTGGATTCTGATCAACCAGATTCTGCGCCGGGGCTTCTGGGACGGGGGCGGTGCCGAGGCGCTGGGCGAGTGGGCGGCCTATGCCGTCGAAGGCGTAACCGAGCTGTGGCTGAAGCCGACCTACGCTTCTTATGAAGAGGGGGAGCGGGCCACCCTCACCCTCCAGGGGCAGCGGCTAGGGGCGTTCCGCAGCGAGGCCAAGCAATGGACGCTCCGGCTTCGCGTCCGCCGGGCTTTGCAGCGGACGGCCGAGCCGGCGCAGCCGGGAGATTTCCATCAGGAGGACCGGTACGAGACGGTGTGGGAGGAGGAGCGGCAGACCGTCCTGGGCCGGGAGCTTCACTGGACGCGCATTCCCGTGCCGGTCGGGCTCACGCCCGGCTTCTATTTCGCCGAGTGCGAAGCCTTCTCGGAGGCCGGGGAGAAACGCCGGCTTCAGCAGGGCTTCTGGTGCCGGGACGAGGACCTGCTGCACGAGGGCGAGATGCTCACCTGCGGCCGTGACTATTTCGTGAAGGACGGCAAGCCGTTCCCGATCGTCGGCATGACGTACATGACGAGCGACGTCGCCCGGAAGTTCCTCTTCCTGCCCAATGCCGCGGTTTGGGACCGGGACATGGCCCAGATGAAGCGGGCCGGCATCAACTATATCCGGACCGGGCTCTGGACCGCCTGGCGGCAGGTCATGTTCGTCGACGGCCACGCCGTGGAGGAGACGCTGCGCGCCATCGATGCTTTCCTGCTCACCGCGAAGCGCTACGGCCTGGAGGTTACCTTCAACTTCTTTGCCTTTACGCCGGAAACGTGGGAAGGGGTAAACCCTTACTTGGATCCGCGCAGCGTGGAGGCCCAGAAGCGGTTCTTGGCTTCCATCATCTCCCGCCATGCGGAAACGACGAACGTTCATTGGGACCTCATCAACGAGCCTTCGATGTTCGATCCCAAGAGGATTTTCGCCGGTCCGCGCTCTTCCCGGGACCACTTCGAGCAGGAGGCCTTCTCCGTTTGGCTCGAGGAGCGCCACGGATCCGTGCGGGTGCTGCAGGAGCGCTGGGGCATGACGCCGGAGGAGCTCCTTCCTTCGCGGCGGCCCGGCTGCCGGAGAAGGAGGAGCTTAACTTCGGCACGACGGCGATCCTTCCGGCCAAAGGCGGCCCCTGGCTCGATTATTCGCTCTTCACCATGGACATGCACAACCGGTGGGCGGCGCAGCTGGTGGAGACGATCCGTTCCCTCCAGCCGAAGCAGCTTGTGACGGTCGGGCAGGACGAAGCCTTGAGCGGCCGCCGGCCCTCTCCGTTCTTCTACGCGGAGGAAGTGGATTATACAACCATGCACTCGTGGTGGAACATGGACGACCTGGTCTGGGACGGGGTATTTTCGAAAGATACCGGGAAACCGAACCTCATCCAGGAAACCGGCATCATGTACATCGAGACGCCGGACGGACGGGCCAAGCGGAGCGAAGAGGAGCTGCGGCGCATTCTGGAGCGCAAGTACGCCTACGCTTTCTCGACCGGAGGCGCGGGGGCCGTGCAGTGGATCTGGAACGTGAATTATTACATGAACAACGTCAACGAATCGAACATCGGGGCGTTACGAGCGGACGGCACGGAGAAGCCGGAAGCGGATGTCTCGTACCAGTTCGGGGCATTTATGAACGAGATCGGGCATCTGTTCCGCGGGCGCCGGCTGGAGGACATCGCGGTGGTGTTCCCCTACTCCAACGACTTCTCTACCCGCCCGCTTGCCTATCCGGCGACGACCGCGGCCATCCGCACGCTGGCGTACGAGCTGAATGTCCATGTGCGGGGACTGGGCGAATACCATCTCGCTTCCCTGGAGACGGATCCGCCGGGACTCCTCATCGTGCCGAGCCCGCACAACTTCAGCAGCGAAGCGCTGGAGAAGCTGACCGGGCACGTGAGCCGTCACGGCGGCACGCTGCTTATCACGGGGCCGGTCGGGCTGGATGCCTACTGGCGGCCCGTCGAGCGGCTGCAGGCGGAGCTAGGAGCCGCCGGGCAGGCGAACGTGCTTCGTGAGGAGGCCGTTATCGTAGACGGCCGCGTCCTCCCGGTCACGTTCGACGGCCCCCGCATCGCCGACTCGGCGAAGCAGCTGGTCGGCACGGCGGATCCCCGCCGGGCGCAGCCGCTAGTCGAAGCGCCGCTCGGCAAGGGCCGCCTGCTCTGGTGCCCGCTGCCGCTTGAGCTGAACCGCCGAACGGACACGCTCGCGGCCGTCTACCGCCAGGCGATCGCGGCAGCCGGGGTGGCCCCCGAGCTGGAGTGGCTGGCCGGCGGGGAGCTCGCGGGCGTGTACGGGCGGAAGCTCGCCTTCGACGAGGGCAGCCTGTTCGTCTTCGTGTCCGAGTACGGCCTTCCGGCAAATATCGCCGTGAAGGACCCGGAGACCGGCGCCGAGTACCGCTTCACACTCGAGAGCGAACGCTCCGTTCTGTTCGCCGCCGACCGGGAAGGCAAGCTGCTGGCCGTTTACCGGCCGGAGGAGGTGGCGGTCGAGGCGGAGCTTCAGGCGAAGGGATAGGCCTAAGCGAAAGCTGCATAGGCAAGGGCCGACCCGGTTGGGGCGGAAGCGGCACAGGTGAGGGCAGACCGGGCCGGAGCGAATGCTGCCAGTAACACACTATCGCTCGTGCTTCTCGGCCTCGAAGAAAGCCTCGCCTAGTCCTCCTTGAGACGGTGAATCAGGGTGCCCGCGCGGCTAACGAATCGAGGCATCCTTATTGGCTCAAAAGCCTCCTTTTGTCTCCTTAACGAATCGAAGACACGGTATTCCTTGCTTTTTCCCTGCAGCAGGCAGCCAAAAGCCCGAATAGCGCCACCAGGATTTGTTAGAAAAAATCCGGGCGTTTTTTCACCAAATAAGCATCAGCCGGTTCGTTAGCTTCTCCCGACCTTCACCTAGCAGCGGCGGATGAAGCTTGCGGCCGGACCCGCAGGCTTCCAACCGGCTCCCCAGCGTCCGGTCGGATCGGCACCCAACCGCCCCCGCAGCCTTCCGCCTCTTAGCTGCAGTCCGCTCACGCTGGCCAACGCAACCCGCCCATAAATAATAAAAAGCATCCCGACGGATCCTTTGGTCCATGGGATGCTTTTTCTATGGGTACGCCAGCGGCACGGCCCGCGCTCGGCCACTCTCCGGCTGGATCAGGGCAGCATCCCTCCTGTTGCCGCTCTTCTGCCCATGGGTCAGGCTACAGCAATGACGGCGCCGGGCGTCCGCCAAGCCGCCGTCCGTCCCGCGCCCCTATCGTTCGAGTCATGGGCCTGGAGGGCTTCCGCCGGAACCGCCTGCCGGCCGCTTCCGGCCCTTCTTCCTCCTGACGGCCCGGTCAGGGCCGCACCTTCTCACCCGGAACCGGTCCCGGTGCCAGGACGGTCGGCTCGGCTGTTTTGCTCTTGCGCAGAAGGCGGTACGTAAAGTATCCGCCTGCGAGGGCAGCGGCAACTCCTGCCAGCATGTAAGGATTGAGGCCTGCGACGAAGGCCGCCAGTTCCTCGCCGAACCCAAGCCCGAGACCGAAATACACCAAGGTCCAGACCGCCACCCCGGTGTACGAGTAGACCGCGAAGCGCTTGAACTTGGTCCGGCTGGCGCCCGCCAGAACCGGAACCGCATAGCGCACCACCGGAACGAAGCAGCTGAGCGCGTAAGCGGCGTTGCCGTATTTGTTTAAAATCTTCTCCGCCCTGCGGATGTGCCGGCGGTACTTGCTCTTCTTTTTGAGACGGCGGATCACCTTGCTTCCGATGTAATTCCCCGCCGCGAAGCTGAGCGACACCGAGGTGAGCAGCCCCCGAAGATAAAAACGAAAACGCCCCAAGGGTTCAAGGTGCCGGCCGCCGCCGTCACGCCTCCCGTCATAGCGGTGACCTCGTTCGGAACGGGAAGGCCGAATGGCCCGAGCGCCAATGTCAAATAGAACAGGAGATAGCCGTACTGGTCAATGAGTTTGTGAAGCGTATCGGTAAACATGGCGCTCTCCCTTTTTTCCGTGACTCACGGACAAAACCTGATACTTCTATGTAACCGCTCCGGGCCCTCTTGAATTATCTCTCCAACAAAAAAACCTGACCCTCCCGGTCAGGATTAGGATCGCGGGGACGGCGATTCCCCCTGTGCCTGCCCCCATGCCAACCGGAGGCAGGGTGAAACGCCATTAGGCGGCGGCTTAAGACGCACGGATTGCTCTCCATGAATAACCCGCCCTCCGCCATCGAAACTTCAACGGCTATAACCATATAGGTAATCAATCATTTACATCCTTTACCACTCGTTTCATACTGGAGGAGAAGAGGGCCGCGCCTAACAAATCAAGAAGGAGAGATCACCATGGGCAAATTGTTTGCTTCCCTCCAGCCGGAGCACGAGGAGTTTATCCGGAAGCAGCGCATCTTTTTCGTCGGGTCCGCTCCCCTGGATCCGATCGGCCATGTCAATTTGTCCCCGAAAGGGTATGACGTGCTCCGCCTGCTGTCTCCAACTGAGGTCGCCTATCTCGATCTGACGGGAAGCGGGAATGAGACGAGCGCTCATCTGCTGGAGAACGGCCGCCTGACCTTTATGTTCGTGGCCTTTGAAGGAAATCCGCTTATCCTGCGCTTGTACGGAACGGGCCGGGTGATTCTGCCGGACACACCGGAATGGGAGACGCTTGCTCCTCATTTCGAGCTTTATCCGGGAGCCCGTCAGATCATCCATGCCCGCCTGCACGCCGTCAAAACCTCATGCGGCTACAGCGTCCCTTATTACGACTATGCGGGGGAGCGCGATCTGCTCCAGACTTGGGCGGTCAACAAGGGCGACGGCCTGCCCGCCTACCGCAAGGAGAAAAATGCCGTCAGCATGGACGGGCTGCCCACCCCGCTCGGGCTGCAGTTGAACGAGGAGCTTTCCTAAGCTCCTCGCCTCTTTGTCATTCTCTGATCTAATGTGGCCATAGCCGGCTTGACGATGGGGAAGCACCTTGTCGCGGAACCTTCGATGGGCAGCAGGCTGTCAGGGGAAAACGGCCCCGAAGCCCGTCACGTAAGCCTTGGTCTTCTGGGGCGGATTTGGGGGAGGGGACGGAAGCAGGCCGCAGCGGTAGAACAGCGTCACCTTCCGGGCTAAAAAGCGGCGCTCCCCGGCTTGCGTTCCCACTACCCCACAGGCGTCCGTTCTCCCCTTTTGGCCGGAATGAAAATGAGCGGCCGCCCAGCGAACCGCCCGTTCCTCGCTCAGCCAGGGAGACCATGCCAGAGCAGCGACCAAGCAAAAAGTCACGAGCAAGACAGCCGTCCAGGCCAGAGCCATTGGCTTTTGGCTTGGACGGCTATTTTTTAACTTCATAAATCCTATGCTCCCCCATCCCTACTCCATCATCGTAAATGAAAGTTAGCCAGTTGATTTTCCTTACCATTCCGCCCTCCCCGCCTCCCCTAATCCAGATGAGCCAGGTTATTCAAGTACAAGTACAGAAAAACAAGCGAAAGTCCGGCGGCCACCGCCTTCCTCCATCGCCTTGCGGCGGGAAACCGGTTTGACGGCAAAAGAAAGCCCGAAACCAAATAGCCGGCTGTTCCCACCAGACAAGCCGCGAGAGCTGCAAACGGAAAGCCCCAGATTAACAT
This sequence comes from Paenibacillus sp. CC-CFT747, assembly GCA_030323305.1. GTDB lineage: Bacteria > Bacillota > Bacilli > Paenibacillales > NBRC-103111 > Paenibacillus_AO > Paenibacillus_AO aurantius. The sequence goes on from CP106741.1 coordinate 877,208, forward strand.
TCGCTCCACCTCCATTAAATGGATACTTTGTTATCCATTAGACGTTCCCCTATAAGCAGAAGTTGCAGGACCTGCCCTACCAGAATCCGAATCGGCCGCCATAAAAATAACCCCGCTGGAGGGAACGGCACGCCCTTCCTGCCGGGTTATTCTGAAGGATCGCCCAAAAGAAAAAAACCGCCGGAGAAAACGGCTGGTCCTTCCTTTCGGACTTCACGGGCCTATCCCTTCTGGGGGTGCCAGTATGATTTCCGCGAAACCATGAAGGTCTTCCCCCGCCGGCTGTCTTCCCGCACCGCTTACGGTATGCCGCTTGCGGTTCTTGGCGCCTCCTCAAGGGGTCAACGCTTCCCTCCGCTCCAGAGCTCACCCAAGCGCCGTCTGCTGCGGGCCATCCAGAAAAGCATCCAGCTGCCCGCGCAGATCCGCCAGCTCCTCCTTCACCCTTCCGCGTATCTCCTCCTCGGAAATGGCCGAGAAAACGCGCATCGCTTTCCCGTACTGTCCTCCCGCCAAGTAGATGCGGCCCATCAGCTGCATGAGGTGGTCGCTCTGCGGCTGGAGCAGGGAATAAGGGTTCTCCAGGCTTTGCAAGCGGGCAAGCGTTTCGTCCGCTCCCCGGAGCATGGACGTAAGCCCCAGGAAAACCAGCCGGTTCAGCTGGTAATACAGCCCGTCCGTGCAATCCGGATACTGCTCCACAACGGCCTCGGCGGCGGGATTGAGCGGCCCTGGCCGGGCGTCCAGCAGCTTCGCCTGGAGCAGGAGGGAGCGCAGATGGAAGGAGTCCGGCATCGCCTTCTCCGCCCGCTGCTTCAGTCCCCGTTCAATCGTCTCCAGCACCTCTTCCTCCGGATAACCCGCTTCCGCCTTCTCGCGGGCAAGAAAATAATGCCACCTCATGTTGTCCGGCTCTTCCTGAACCATCCTTTCCTGCAGCGGAAGGTTTCGGGCCGGCTTGTCCTTCACCCGCATGACCTCCTGCTCATAGCCGTCATGGCGGATGAGGTGGTCCGTCATCAGGTGCAGAAGGTCCTCTCCTCTCCGATCTGGAGCCTGGCGCAAATCCTCGTGGATGACCCCATAGTAGTGAAGGCCGTCCTTCTTCCGGTAAATCCGCCGGGTCAAAGGCAGCTCTCCCCCGTCTGTGTTCACAATCTTCGGGCTCACTACCAGCGAAGAAACGGGCAGGTCATAAATGAGCTGGAGGAAGGCCTTAAGCGGCGCGGGATCGCTAACCAAATATTCATCGGCATCCAGCTGAAAAACCCACTCGCCCTCCGCCTCTTCCGTAAGGCGGTTTCGCATCGCGGCAAAATCGTCGTTCCATGGAGCCTGCAGAACCCGGACACCGGTGAACTCCCCCGGACCACCTCCAGTGTCCTATCCTTCGAGCCGGTATCGAGAACGATCGTCTCATCCGCCAGGGCTCGTATACTCGCCAGGCAGCGGGCAATGCAGCGCTCCTCGTCCCGGGTCATGACCACGACGGACACCCTGGACCGTCCCCCGTATCCACCATCTCGCCCGCCATGGCCAGGAAGAGGGAGGGATCCGGCTCCTCCCGCATCCGAGTGAGCTCCGCATCCTCCTCCGCGAACCAGAAAGCCAGCTCATCCGAGCATTCCTCAATGGCCTCCAGCAGGCCAATTCGCCCCTTCAACGCTTTATACAAGGAAGGCTCCCGGAGCCCCTCTTCCTCCATCCGGCGGCATACCCCCTGCAGGAAGGGCAGGTTGACCCGGGCCCGCGCCATTCTCTCGTTCTTCTTGTCCATTGTCAGCCCCCATTCTTTATGTAGCAACACAAAAAGCAAGGCAGAGCCGGTTGGTCCCAACCGGCCCTGCCCGCTTGCCGAGGCCTTATCCCGGTGGATAAAGCTATGGACTTAGGATGGATTAACAACGCTTGCTGGCGGGGTAAGGTGAGCAGCCACTGCTCGGCTTGCTGTTCCTGCCTGTCACGTCCCCAAGCCCGCAGCCAAACGGACTGGAGAAGAGTCCCCGGACAAAGTCCGCCGACCAGCGGGCGATATCCCTCCAGTCTCCTCCGTTTACGTCCATCATCTCGGCCTCGTTTAACTGCTTAAACGAGTGGGTGGTTTTCGTTTTTTTCATGGTAGTCATGCCTTTCAACCCCTTTCTAAGGTGTACGTACTTTTAACCCATGGAAATGGAAGTGAAACCCATTCCCGTCCCCTATCCGGTAACATGGTCGGGGAGAAAACCTCTGGATGCACATGAAAATCAATAGGAAAGAAGACCAACACTCCCGGCTAAGGCAGCAGCTAATATGGGGTCCACCCGTCTCCTCCCTTGGGCCCCCTTTTCCCCGTTTAAGCCTGATTAACCCTTCCCGGTTTATGGGTATGAACTACTAAGTTAGCGATTAGAAAGGCGGGACGGGATTGTTCAATCAAAAGGTCTGCATCCGGCAGCAGGAACGCAAGGATTGTGCGCCGGCCTGCCTGGCCTCCATCGCCCGGTATTATGGAAGCCGGCTGCCGGTCACCGTTCTGCGGGAAGCGTGCGGCACCGATCCAACCGGAACCAACGCCCTCGGTCTCGTCCAGGCGGCGGAATCCATCGGCTTCGAGGCCCAAGCGGTCAAGGGTACGGCGGACTCTCTTCTCGAACCGTTCCCCTTCCGGCCATCGCCCATGTCGTGATCGGCAAGGCCGTTCTGCACTATGTGGTCCTCTATGAAATCACCCCGGATAAGGTTCTGGTCGCCGACCCGGCGGAAGGCATGCGGACGTATCCTTTGAAGGAATTTCTGGACATCTGGACCGGCGTCCTGATCCTGCTCGAGCCCGGACCGGAGTTCAAGCCGGTTTCCATGGGGAGCAGCCCGGCCAAGCGATTCCTCCCTCTTCTCAGTCAGAACAAGCACCTGCTTCTTCCGATAGTGGCCGCTTCTATCCTAGTGACGGGCATCGGCATAGCAGGAGCCTACTATTTTCAGTACCTGCTGGACGGGCTCCTCGGTTCGCAGCAGATGAGCACCCTCGGGCTGATTTCCACCGGACTGATCGTCCTCTATCTCGTGCAGACGGCGCTGGATTACGGCCGGAACCACCTTTTTCTGCGGTTGGCCCAGCGAATCGACCGCCGGCTGGTGATGGACTATTACCATCATGTGATGCGAATGCCCCTCGGCTTCTTCAGCACCCGCAAGGCGGGGGACATCACCTCCCGGCTGACGGACGCCGCCCACGTGAGGGACGCTCTCTCCGAGGCATCCCTGACGCTTGCCGTGGACACGCTCACCATCGGCATTGCCGCATTCGTGCTCTATTACCAGAATCCGCTGCTGTTCGGCATCACGCTTCTGCTCGTTCCGCTGTATGCGTTCATCCTGACGGGCTTCCGCAAAGCCTTCGACCGGTACAACAGGCAGATCATGGCGGACCAGGCGGAGCTCGCCTCGTATGTAATTGAATCTGTGAAAGGAATCGAAACGGTGAAGGCGGCCACCGCCGGGAACGAAGTGGGGAAACGGCCGACCGGAAGTATGATGCGTTTCTGGCGAGCACCCTGGCCTATGGAAAAGCGAGCAACCGGCAGGCGGCCCTGAAGAACAGCCTTCAGCTCGTAAGCGGAGTGGTCCTTCTGTGGATCGGAGCCCGGGAGGTGGCCAAAGGTACGCTGACCGCCGGTCAGCTCATTACCTTTAACGTCCTGCTGGCGTATTTCCTCGCTCCTCTCCAGCGCTTGATCGACCTGCAGCCGGTGCTTCAATCGGCATATGTCGCCGCCTCCCGGCTCGGGGAAATTATGGACCTGGAGCCGGAGCGGAGAGCGGAACCGGATGGGCCCCCGGCGGAGGCCGACCTCCGCGGGGATGTCGTCTTCCGCGGCCTTTCCTTCCGGTACGGCAGCAAGCCGCTTACGCTCGACGGCCTCGACCTGACCGTGAAACAGGGAACGGCGACCGCCATTGTCGGGCCAAGCGGATCGGGGAAGAGCAGCCTGCTTAAGCTGCTGATGCGTTTCTACGAACCGGAGGAAGGCCGTATCTCGATTGGCGGCCGGACCCTGGACGAGATCGGCACCGAGGGGCTAAGGGCCCGGACGGCTTATGTCGCGCAGGACTCGTTCTTTTTTCACGGGTCGGTGTACGATAATCTCTGTCTCGGGCTGGAAAAGAAGCCGGGGCTGGAGGAAGTGGTCGAGGTATGCCGGCTGGCGCAAATCCATGAGGATATCGCCGCGCTGCCTCTTCATTACGAAACCGTGCTGGAGGAGAACGGAGCCAGCCTGTCCGGCGGCCAGCGCCAGCGGCTCGCCCTCGCCCGGGCGCTGCTGCGCAAGCCCCAGCTTCTGCTGCTCGATGAAGCGACGAGCAGCCTGGACACCGTGACCGAGCAGGCGATTGCCCGTCTGCTCGGCCGGCTGGAGGGCGTCACGACGATTCTCGTGTCGCACCGGCTGCGGATGGTCCAGGCATGCGATCAGATCTGCGTCCTGAAGAACGGGCGGATCGTTGAATGCGGGGACCACGACGCCCTGCTTGCCCAAAGCGGCGTCTATGCCGATATGTGGGAGAGCCAGTAGCGGTGGGGGCGATCTACAAAAAGCCGTTTCCTGGTGCCTTGCGGCATCAAGAAACGGCTTTTTGTAGGAGTGTATACTTAGTAGATGTTCAATGACTTCTTCAATTCGATTGCGACTACATTCATGTAAAAAAGAAGCAACCCATCGTGAGCCATCTTCGAATGTCACTATTGCATTAGTACTGCTTGAGAGGGGTGAAGGAGTTATTTCATTTTCATAACGTACTAAACCGCAGCTCATAAAAATACTGCACACTTGGATGCTTGAACTTCATCTTCTCGGTCATGTTTAAAATTCGCTTTTTTCCAACTCGTCTGTCCAGTAAAGCTAAAATATTCAATAAGATATCATGGCTCTCTATGCTTTCCTCTATAGAAATAGATAAAAACTTATTAGCTACTACGATAAAATTTGATTTACTTAATGCCGATTGTGCTGACAAAAGCTCTTTTGCATATTCTGATATTTTTCTATTTCTTGCCATTACTTTTAGACGATCCTCCGGAACTATCCCCTTGGTATCTTTTCTGACCGCTTCCATTTCTTCATTGTTGATAGGAATTAGGATATCTGAATCATTCTTAATTTCTAACTCCGTCTCATACCATCTGATTAAGGTAGTTTTATCACTCATATTGAGTACGTTCTTTTTGTCTACTGCAATATAACAATGTCCTGCTTTATCAGGTAAATACCGGTAACTGGTTGCACGGTATTCAACCCTTCCATATAAAGCAGGACAGAGAAAACTCTCCAGATGTTGCTTCAATTTGCTCCAGGACATGTAATCCTCCTATGTTCCATATTAAAAACACTTATTGAGACAGCCAGTCTCCTATCCATAATACAATAACCAACACCTCTGTCATACAGAAACAAAATAATTCGAATACATACTCGAATATAGAGGAGCGAGGGTTGGGTATTGTTACTTTGGCTAATATGACCTACTACATATATAAACCTATTCAGAAAAAATTTGAAAAACACAAGGTTACTTGTATTTAGTACGGACACGAAGCTAACATAAATTCAGCATTTATAAACGTGGAAGGAATTAAGTGGGGAGGGATAAAAACAAATTAAAAATGAACCATATGTCGAGAGGGTCTGTCAAGAATGTTTAAACTCACCAACAGCGAAACTTTAGCTTAGATAAATAAGCCGCGATTTATACGGCTTTTTAATAGGACAAAGTTCTTGCCACCCAACAAGTAGTGGTTCAGCTTGATTAAACATTCTCCATTACAGCGATCCCGCCCCGCTCAGGAGTAAGCAGAGCGATAAGGAAGGCGCCGTTAACTCTTACGCAGGGCATATTCATACAAGGCCGTAGGATACCGCCTGAACAGAAGCCGATCGCCTGTCTTCCGGAACCCGGCGTCCTCATAGAAGCGGCAGAGCTGGGGCCGGTCGGCGGCGCAATCGAGGCGGAGGAACGCTTTGTCCCGTCTTTCCGCCTCCCGCACGGCCCAGCGAATCATTTCGACGGAGAGCCCGGTCCCGGCAAACGATCTTCTCACGCAAAGCTTATGCAGATAAAGAGAAAGGCATCCGTCCGAATCGGCCCACGCCAGCGGATCCTGCTCCTGAAGGATCATGACGGCGGCGGGCTCCTTCTCCACCCACCCCAGATAGAGCTCCTCCCTGCGGTAGGAAGCCAGCAGAGCAGTTAAGGAGACCTGCCGCTCCGTCCACATCTCCTGCCCCCGGGCGCGAAGCCATTCCGCTCCCTCCCGCAGAATCGACGCGAAGAGCTCGTGCTCTTCGGCGGTCGGGATCTTAACCTCTAAGCGGTTCAAGATAAGAGGCCCTCCTTCCTTCAGCGCAGCTGGGAGAGCTATTCCTCTGGCTCGTCATAATTCCTTCGGATGACCAGATGGACAACCTCCTCGAGGCCCCGTTCCAGCGCTTCCCAAATCCCCTCCGGATAGAGCGGTCTTTCCTTAAGCTCTTTAAGGGTTCGCCACGTTAACTGAATATCCGGGTGCTCCTTATGCGTGAGCGCCCCGCGGATGGCCAATTCCTCCACGGTGGCCCAATGCAGGACGGTGCAGTCGTGCCGCTGCCGGCCGTCGTACTCCACCAGGCTCTCATTCAGGCACACCAGCGGGCCGACCTGAACGGGCAGGTCGAACTCCTCCAGCAGCTCCCGGTGGATGGCCTCCGCCGCCGTTTCCCCAAATTCCACGGCGCCGCCGGGAAAGCGGTAGAAGCTCTCTTCCCGGTCGCATTGGACCAAGTACGCTTTCCCGTCCGACCGCCGGATAATCGCTTCCGCTCTAAGCTGGGGACGATTCATCTGGTTTCCTCCTCTTCGGATGTCCTTCCGTTACCGGTTACCGTATTTCTCCGCCGCCTCCACCGTGTGCTTAAGGAGCGTGGCGATCGTCACCGGGCCCACCCCGGCCGGCACGGGGGTAATGGCGGAGGCCTTCCCAAGGCAAGCCTCATAATCCACATCCCCCACGTTGCCGGGGTTATACCCCGCATCGAGCACCACCGCCCCCGGCTTGAGCCAATCTCCCTGTACGAACCGGGGGCGGCCTACGGCCGCTACGACAATATCGGCCAGGCGGACGAGGTCCGGAAGTCCCCGGGTTCGGGAGTGGCACGTGGTGACCGATGCGTTCTCATTCAGCAGCATGGCGGATACCGGCTTGCCCAGAATGGGGCTCCGGCCAATGACCACCGCATGCTTGCCCTCCGCCTCGATCCCCTAATGCTTCATAATGGCCATAATGGCCGCCGGGGTGCAGGAAGGAAATCCGCCAGGCCAAAGGCCGTCCGCGCATAGCCAAGCATCGTCACGCCGTCCACGTCCTTCTCGACGGGGATGGCCTCGAAGGCCTCCTCTCGTCGATCGAAGCCGGTACCGGATGCTGCAGAAGGATGCCATGCACGGCCGGGTCCTCGTTAAGCTCCCGAATCGTCTCCACGAGCTCCGCCGTGGTCGTGTTCTCCGGAAGCACGACCCGCCTTGAGCCGATGCCGAGCCTCCGGCAGGCGTTCCCTTTCATTCTCACATACGTGGCCGACGACGGATCGCTGCCGACCAATACGGTGGCCAGGCAGGGGTCGATTCCTTTTTCCCCAGAGCCTGAATTCGTTCCTTTAGTGTCTCCTTGATGCTTTCGGCCACCTTGGTGCCGTCTAGAAGGAGGGTTTCGCTTGGCATGGTCTTTCTCCATCCTTTCCACCGATAGAATAAAAACACAAAGAGGCAAGGGATAATCCCTTACCTCTGCCCAGGCGATCGGCGTGATAATCAGGTGCTCCCCCGTGGTTCTCCACGTTTCGCCAGTTACACCTGCCAGATATTCCCTCTATTGTAACCCGAACATCCTCTTCCTTCAAGCGCCGTTTTGGCTTACCGCCTGCAGACGGAACATCACGCCGAGGAAATCCCCTTTCAGCACGGGAAGGGGGATCCCGACGTACATCAGATGATCGCCTCCATAAACCGCCCCTGACTCCAGTTCCATATAATCAAGGTCCGGGTCGAGGCCTTTCAGCTTCAGGCGCTTGATCGCCGGGGCCGCTTCCGACAGCGTCTCAAAATAGAAGGCGGCCGCCTCCTGCCGGTCCGCGGAGACGAACATCCAGGCCGTTTCGTTCCCTTCGAACGGATTGCGGAGCCGGTAGTGATCCCCGAATTGGACAAGCGGGCGGATCTGCTTGTACAGCTCAATCTGGCTGCGGATTTCCCTCTTGTCGTCCTCCGTCAGCCGGGTCAGGTCCAGCTCGTAGCCCAGGTTGCCGGACATGGCGACATACCCGCGCGTCTTGAGTGGCGTAATCCGCCCCACCTGATGATTCGGCACCGCGGAGACATGCGCTCCCATCGTGACGGGCGGATACACCAGGCTCGTCCCGTACTGCACCTTCAGGCGCATGACCGCATCCGAGTTGTCGCTCGTCCACACCTGCGGCATGTAATGGAGCAGGCCGGGATCGAAGCGCCCGCCTCCGGCCGCACAGCTCTCGAACAGCACGTCCGGGAAGGCCGAGGTGATCCGTTCCAGCACGTCATACAAGCCGAGCATGTACCGGTGGGCCGTTTCCCGCTGCCGGTCGGGCGGCAGCAAGGCGGAGCCGATTTCGGTCATGTTGCGGTTCATGTCCCATTTGACATAGCCGATCGGGGCGCTGGAGAGCACTTGGCCGACGGTATCGACAATATAGTCCCGCACGTCGGATCGGGAGTAATCCAGGACGAGCTGGTTTCTCGACGTGGTCCGGGACCGGTCCGGGACGTGAAGACACCAGTCCGGGTGGCTCCGGTACAGCTCGCTGTCCGGGGAGATCATCTCCGGCTCGAACCACAGCCCAAAAGCAAGGCCGTTCGCCGAGATCCGCTCCGCCAGATGCTCCAGGCCTTCGGGCAGCTTGTTCCGGTCGACGAACCAGTCCCCCAAGGAGGACTTGTCGTTATCCCTCCGCCCGAACCATCCGTCATCCAGAACGAACAGCTCAATGCCGAGCTCTCCGCCCACCTTCGCGATCTGCCCCAGCTTATCCGCATTGAAATCGAAATAGGTCGCTTCCCAGTTGTTAACGAGAACGGGCCTTTCCCGGTCGCGGTGGGTTCCCCGGCACAAGCGTTCCCGGTACAGCCGGTGATACGTCCGCGACATGCCTCCCAGGCCACGGTCGGAATAGACCAGCACCGCCTCGGGCGTCTGGAAGGACTCTCCCGGCTCCAGCCGCCAGCTGAAATCGAACGGGTTGATCCCGAGCGACAGCCGGGTGGTGCCGAACTGCTCCACCTCCGCGCTTGCCAGGAAGCTGCCGCTGTACACGAGGCTGAACCCGTACACGTCCCCGCTGTCCTCGTCAGCCCCTTTGGAGAGCAGCGCCATAAACGGATTCTGCTGGTGTCCGCTTGCCCCTCTCCGGCTTTCGATAGACTGGGTTCCGGGAACGAGCGCGCGCCGGTGAAGATGCCGTTCCCGCAGGACGGCGCCCGAGAGCTGCAGCAGGTCGTAGTCGGAAGAAGTCATGTCTACGCTCATGCTCATGGTCCGAAGCAGCTTCAGCCGCCCGGGGCCCTCGTGGACGAAGCGGACGCTGCGGGTGATGGCGTCATAGTGCTCGAAGACGGTATAGGTCAAGATAACCTTGAGCCCGATGACTTCGTCCGCCAATTCGATCTCGAGCGTCTCGGCTTCTTCCGGAGCTTCGGCATAAGTGGCCGGCAGCCCCTCCAGCTTCGGCTTGCCGTTCAGCAGGCGGTGAGCCCGGTATTTCAAATCGGTCACGGTCGAGCCGTTTTCGAGCTGAACATGAAAGGCGGGGAGCCGGAAATCCCCCGCACCGTAGCCCGGGTACTCCTGCGGGATCGTGTCCGGCGAGTAGGTTTTGTCGGTCACGTCGGGAGTGGGGGAGGCGGCGGAACGGGCCCTGAGCTGCAGAATCCGGTCCAGCCCGGTCGGGCGGATCCTTTTGCCCCAATACAAATGAGCCAGGGTTCCCCATTTCGTGACTTGAAAAAGATAGCTGGAGGATTTCGTCTGCAGATGATAAATGTTTGCTTTTCCGTCAAAGTGTACAGCCAAGTCGGACTCTCTCCTTCTCTCTCTGTTTTCTCTGTCTTTCGCTAACCCATTCGCTATCGAAAGGGATATTCCTGCGAACAACGGCTATTATCCATCCAGCCTGCTGTCCGGAGAGCCGCCGGCTACGGAATCCGTTCCAGCCGTCTCCGCTTCAATCCGGCTCTGAAGCACCGTAAGCGTCTGCCGGAAGACAGCCAGCTCTTCCCCGCTTAAGTCACGGGAAACGAGCCGATTGACTTTATCGGGGATCGGCTGAAGCCTCTCGATAAGCCCCATGCCTTCCTCCGTCAGAAAAACCAGAAAGGAACGCCGGTCCTCAGGGTTAACCTGCCGGCGAACGGCCCCTCTCCGCTCGAGGCTGTCGAGGGTACGGGTTATGCTGGTTTTGTCCTTGTCGGCCATAATGGAGAGTTCCTTCTGGGAAATCCCGTTCGTTTCCTGCACATGCTTCAGCACATTCCATTGCTCGGGCGTGATGTCGTAAGGCTTCAGGTGGATGGACATGAGATACTGCAGCTTGCGGTTGACCCGGTACAGATGCAGGGCCAGCTGTTCCGAAGGGTGTTTCTTCATGGGCTTTGATCTCCTGGTTCTGGATTGAAGATTTTGTTTTCACTATGACGGCTTCTGGAACGGTTTGTCAAGCATCCCAAAACAAGGATGACGGCGAACGAAAAAAGAGAGCCGTCCGCAACGGCCCTCCTCGGCTTGCCTCTTATTCCACGATGAGCTTGCCTTTCATCTCGGCATGTCCGGCTCCGCAAACGACGGAGCAGTGGAATTCAAAGGTCCCCGCTTTATCCGCCGTGAATTCCGCCGAGCCCGGCTTCTTCAAGTCGACGTTAAACTCGGGAATGGCCAATCCGTGCATGCCTTCCTTGTTGTCCAGCGTGATCTTCACCTTCTGCCCTTTCTTCACGCGGATCTCGCTTGGCTCGAACTTGAAGTTGGAAGCGGCAACGGTAATTTCTTTCGTCCCGCCGGAATCGCCTCCGGAGGAGCTTCCTCCGCTTCCCGGGGAGCCTCCCGCGTTATCCTTGCTTCCGCAGGCCGCGAGTACCGATACGACGAGAATCATTAGCATGCTTGTCAGCCAAAAACGTTTGGTCATGGGGATCCCTCCATTGGTGTTGGTCTTAGATGACGGGCTTCTTCTCCTCTTCTCCTTCTTCCTTCAAATCCTCGACAATGCCCTTGGTCGAATTCTTGAATTCGCGCAAGGTGTCGCCGAAAGCTCGCCCCAGCTGGGGCAGCTTGGCTGGTCCGAATACGACGAGAGCAATGACCAGGATGATAATCAGTCCGGGCAATCCGATGTTGTTCAGCATCCTTTTCTCCTCCTTTTCCTTGCTATAGGGCGGCGGCAGCCTGCATCCGCCGGTAATACCAGCCGGCGACAATCACGCTCAGCTCGAACAGAAGAATGAGCGGTACCGTAACCGAAAGATGGGAGACGAAATCGGGCGGGGAAATGCAGGCCCCCACCACCGCTAGACCGAGATAGGCGTATTTGCGCGTCATTTTGAGCCGGGCCGGGGTCAGCAGACCGAGACGGGTAAGGAAGATGACGGCCACCGGCATTTCAAAGGCGATTCCCATCGGGAAGATGACGTTGAACAGAAAGGAAAAATACCGGTCGATGCCGTACCGCTCCGTCGCCCCGATGCTCACGTTCACGTTCTTCATGAAGTCCACCATCATCGGAAAGACGATGTAGTAGCTGAACGCCAGGCCCGCCACGAACAGAACGAAGGAGATCGGGATATAAACGGCCGTCCCCGGGCCTCCTCTTCCGTAAGGCCCGGCTTGACGAAGGACCATACGTGGTAGAAGGCCACCGGCAGCGTGCACAGCACGGCAAAGAGGAACGCGCACTTCATGTAAATAAACATCCCGTCCGTCAGCGAGAAGACGTTCCACTCCACATCGGCCGCCGGCGGCGAGTGTTTAATATACAGAAGAATGGATCGCGACATATACAGCCCGGCGGCCATGGCCGCAAGAAACCAGAGAATGACGACAATGAGCCGCTTGCGGAGCTCCGTCAGGTGGCGAATTATTTCCTTGTCTTTGTCCATCCTCCCCCTCCTTCCTGCCTGGGGTTATACGAGCATGCCGGGCTGCTTCGCATATTTGGCGATTCCTTCGGCCGCCCGGTAAGAGAGCGCCCCTACCGTGCCCGTCGGGTTGTACCCGCTGTTATGAGGGAAGGCGGAGGCCCCGACGACGAACAGATTCTCCGCATCCCAAGCCTGCAGGTAGCTGTTCACGACGGAAGTCCCGGGGTCCGCCCCCATAATGGCGCCCCCGTATTGTGGGTGGACTGGTACGGAACGATGCTGTACGGCCCCAGCTCGCCCGACACCTCCATGTGTGTCGGCTTCATTTCCTTCATCACTTCCCCCGCCTTCTCCGCCATAAACTTTACAAGCTGGCGGTCCTGCTCCTCGAAATCGAAGGTCAGCCGGATAAGCGGATTGCCGTAGGCGTCCTTGTAGGTCGGGTCCAGGTCCAGGTAATGCTGCTGCCACGGGAGGCTGGCCCCCTGCGAGCCGACCGTCAGGTAACGGTTCACATATTTCAGGGACTGCTTCTTGAATTCCGCTCCCCATTTGGGCGTCCCTTTCGGAACGGTGTTGTTCTGGATCGGACGGAGGCCGGTTTGGGAAATGCGGATGCCGCCGCCGTGAAGAAAGTTGAGATTGGAATGATCGAAGTTGTCCCCGTTAAAGTCGTCGAACTCCATCCCGAGAGCCCCGGCTCCCATATACGTGTTGAATTCCCGGTCGTCGTAGAACCCGACCGCCTTGCCCGCCTGGGCCTGGTAGCAGTAGTTTTTGCCCACCGCGCCTTGCCCGCTGGATGGATCATAGGCTTTGCCGATCTTGGATTGCAGCAGAAGCCGGACGTTGTTGAACACATAGCTGGCGAGAACAACAATATCCGCCGGCTGCTGAAACTCCTCGCCCGACTGGGTATCCACATAGACGACCCCCGTCGCTTTCTTCCCGTCGTACAGAACCTTCGTTACGTTCGAATAATGGCGGACCTCCAGGTTGCCGGTCTTTTCGGCCACGGGAAGCACCGTCACCACCGCATCCGCCTTAGCCCCGTATTCGCAGCCGAAGCGCTCGCAGTAGCCGCAGTACTGGCATTGGGCGCGTTCGATGCCGTCCGGGTTCTTGTAGGGCTCCGACAGATTCGCCGAAGGCATCATGTACGGATGGTAGCCGAGCTTCTTCGAGGCGTCCTCGAACATTTTCAGAATCGGGGACTTCTTCATGGGCGGCGTTGGAAAAGGGTTCGCGCGCTTCCCGACCATCGGGTTCTGTTCCTTCTCCCCGGAAATCCCGGCTATCTTCTCGAATTTGTCGTAATACGGCTCCAGCTCATCGTAGGTGACGCCCCAATCCTGCAGAGTCATGCCCTGCGGAATTTTGCTTTGGCCGTAGCGCTCTACCGTTTTGGAACGGATCTCGAAGTCATACGGCAGAAAACGGAACGTCTGGCCGTTCCAGTGAACCCCCGCTCCCCCAAGGCCTTCCCCAATAAGAAAAGAGCCCAGCGAGCGCATAGGAAGCGCCGTCTGTTTGCTGTTGTTGCGGAAGGTCAAGGTCTCCTTGGACAGATCCTGCATAAGCTCGTACCGCAGCGCGTAGCGGAGCTCGTCATGAACGAGATAATAATCCTCCGTGCTGCGTTTCTTTCCGCGTTCGAGCCCCACCACCTTGATTCCCTGCTTGGTTAACTCGGACGCGATAATGCCACCGGCCCATCCCATTCCGACGATGACGACCGGTACCTTAGGCAGCGTTTTGGCCACTCTGTTCCCTCCCTATCGTTATGTAACCTTACATCATGCTGTGAAGGCTGACCGGATCGTACTTGATGAACTTGTCCTTCTCAATGTCGTTGATATAGCTCATCTTGGCCCCGGGATAGCTGCGCATTCTCCATCCCTGCATGTCCGCGTTGCCGCTGTACATCGGGTCGGCGTATACTCCCTCAAGCGTGAGCTGGCGAAGCAGACTGAAGAACGTCGCGCTGCTCGCGAGACCGGACACCTTCACCTCGCCGCCCTTCTCGAACACCTTCAACACCTCATCCTGCTCGACGCCTTCTAACGCCTGGAAGGATTTGTTGTATTTCTTTATGGAATAGTCCCTCAATGCTCCAAGGCCCGCAAGAAAAAGGTCGTTCCGCTTCAGCCGGGCCTGATAGCCCTGGGTTTCTTCCCCGGCTGGAAGGGCCCCATCATATACTCCCTGGCATTCACGCCCCACTGGCCGGCCAGCTGATGGTCGATATAGTACGCGACGCCAAGCTCCTTCGCCCCGGGTCCGGCATCGTCCTTCGGAAAAATGCGCTCGGCTGCCGCCTCCGTGATCTGAAAGGCCTCCTGGGTGAAAAACATAAGGGCCTGCTGGTAGGGGCCCTTGTTCGCTTCTTTCTGCGGCGGCGTCGTCTTCGGCTTGTCCTTCACCGTATCGCCGATAATTCCGGCGAGCACGCCCCCTGCCATGAGGCCGCCCAGAGCAACACCGGAGTTTCGCAGGAACCGCCTTCTGGACTCATCCTGCGGCTTGGATTTGGGATCAACCGGCAATGGACTCCCTCCTTTAACAGATTATTAAACATGCGAATAGTAAGCATGCTTACTAATGAGTAACCTTAATACTTATTAGTGAAACAGCCGGAACGAAAAGAGCCGCCGTAATGAAGCCACGGCGGCTGGTGATTACAAGGACGGATAGGGAAAGGGCTGGGGAGGCTGTCCAATCGTTTTTCAAACCGGCTCGGTTTCCTTTGGGCCGGGAGGCAGGGACATGGAACGGCTGAATCCGCTTTCCCCTGCCGGCCAGCGACATCCCCTCACTTCCGGGCCGATTGGCTATCGGCGCCCTATCCGCTTGAGCGCGCCTAACCCTAGAACAGCGAGAGCCGCGCCTGCCGCCGTCGCCAGCCACCGGAGCTTGCCCCAAATGGTCCCTCCCCATACCGGGGACCCGGAATCGGGCGTCTGGACGGCCACGTTCCGCAGCGCCGCAAAGCTCTGCAGCCGTTCCTCAAGCGTTGCCGTCTCCCCGTGAGGAATTCTGACCATGACCTGGCCGTTCCGTACGGGAGAGGCCGTTCTCCACTGGGGCTCCAGCAGGCGAAGCCTCGGCGGAACGTCCGCCAGGAAGAACAGATAGGCTTCGCCCGTCTTGAATCTCATGGAGAAATCCGGACAGGAGTACGGGGGCCGGCCGGCCATCTTCCGTTCGCGGCAGATGAACGAGACGCGGCGCGGGGCCCGGTCCCGCATAGGAGATCACCTGGAGGATGGCGGCGCGCCGATCCGAATGGACGGCCGTCACCTTGCCGTAAACCATTGCCTTCGCCCGGTAAGCCTCCTCGAATGCCCAAGGGGCCGGGGAGCAGGCATAGGCGGGCGCTTGGTTTAATATGATGCCTAGAAGAAGCCCGGCCGGAACGAGCCATCGGATCCGAATCCTTTTCACATGCTCCTCCCCTTCCTTAGAGAAAAAATCATTCCAACGATTCTAGCCGTTGCCGTGTCCGCCGGGCTCCTTCATACTGGAGAGGCCCGTATCTCCCAAGTCTAAAGGAGGTTGGTTCCCATGACCGTTTACGAGAAGCCGGCTTTGTCCCTCCCGGAGGCAGAGCGTTTCCTGGAGGATCATTATTCCGCTCCGGTAGAGAAAGTCACTCCTGTCGACGGCGGCAACTTGAGCAGGGTCTTCTTCTTCGACATCGGCGGAGAAGGCCGTGTTCTCCGGTTCTCGGATCTTCCCCAGGGCTTTGCCCTGCAGCACGTGATGTCGGAGCGCCTGCGCTCCCAAGGCGTGAACTACCAGCGCTTTCTCGAGTACGGCGCCTTCGGGACCTTGACCTATTCCATCGCCGAGCGGATCGAGGGCACGATGCTCATTAACGCGCCGGAGGCCGTCCAGCGCGATCTCCTCCCCGCCGTCGCGGAGCGGATTACCCGGCTTAACCGGGTGGAGATCGGGGATTCGCACGGCTACGGCTGGGTCCAGACGGACGGCAGCGGCTCCTACCCTACCTGGCGGGACTACCTCGTGGATTTCTTCGGAGACAACCAGACCGGAACGTTCTGGGAGAATTGGACCGACCTCTTCCATACCTCCGTGCTGGAGAAGGAGGTGTTCGACGAGTGCTACGCGCGCCTGATGGCCTACAGCAAATACAACGAGCCGTACCGCTTCCTCGTGCATAACGACTCCCACCCGTGGAATCTCCTGACCGACGGCCAGACCCTCACCGGCCTGCTGGACGGCAACTTTATTTACGGCGACTTCCTGATCGATCTGACCATTGTCGAGCGCAGCCTGCCCTCCCTGCCAGTGACCGCAACGTTTCGGGCCGAATACGAGAAGCAGGGTCTCCTCCTGCCGGATTTCGAAGAGCGGCTTATCGGCGCCCATTATTACAAGGGACTGGACGGCCTGCGGTTTTTTGCCAAAATGGGCTGGACGCCCGCCTATGAGCACACGAGGAATTTCTTGCTGTCGCTCGTTAAGGGATAACCCAAAAGGCCCTCTTCCCCATGGGGAGGAGGGCCTTTTCTTTGGTCCGGGAACTCCCTCACGATCCCGGCAGTTCCCCGTATTCCTTCTTCAGAATGTCCTTCAGCCGGCTGGCCCGGGCTTCGCTGATCCGGTAAGTGGTCCCCGTGTCGGGAAGTTTCATCAAGGTTCCCGTTCCATAATGTTCGTCCACCCAGAGGTAGTACAGCCGGCCGCCGCCTAACGTGAAGCGGTAGGGCGGGACCGCCATATCCGCCTTACCCGGCTGCTTACGGGCGAACCGGACGGCATAGGCGAAGGTCCTTACCTTCTGGCGGTCCGTGATCACCCGTTCCGTATCCGGCTGAGCCTCACTGAACCTGACCATCTTCTCTACCACGACCCGGTCCGGGATCCGGAACAGGAAGAAGGCGGCAAGTGCTAGGCCAAAGCCTGCTATCACCAGCAGCGTCACAACCAAGCGTCGATAGGATGGTTCGATCGGCTTCCTCTCCCTTCGTATGGGGTTAGGACGGGTGTGTGCGGAATAACCCGCGTCCCGCCAGGGTTTTCCCTTCGGAGAATATATCCCTTTAGACGTTACCCGGCTTCGAAAGGTTGCGAAGGTCAGGCGGGGGCAGCAAAGAACCGGCCACAGGGCCGGAGACTCCGTTGCCGGTTACTTGTAGATTTCCTTAATAATGTCCTCGATGTTCGGTTCCTTCAGCTGCGGCTCTTGGCGATGACATCGAGGCCCATAGTCGACTGTAAAAATATACCATTATCATACCTGTATTTGGTTAAACAGGAAATACTTTTCTTTCGGGGCAGGAACTCCGGGTTTTTTTCATGTCCGGAAAACTCCGGCTGACCTGATCATACAAAAAGCACCCGGCCTGCCGGCCGAATGCTCCTTATTCCCAATGCTTTTCCAACGCCTCCCGGCTCGAAACGAACCCATGCCGCTCATAGAAAGCCCCGCTCGCCTCGCTCGGCCACAGCACGAGGAACTCGACCTCATGCTCCTTCGACCATCGTTCCATCGCCTGGTGAATTTGACCGCCGAGTCCCCGGCTCCGGTAGTCGGGCCGCGTGTAGACATTGGTCACGTACCCGAAATACGGATCGGGGCTTTTGCCGGGGCGCGGAACCTTATGGATGAGCTGCAGGTACATGTGGGAGACGAGCCTCCCTTCCGCCTCTGCCACCCAGATGAACCAGTTCCCGCTGCCCAGCGCTTTCTCCAGAAACCCGGTGCAGGTGCGGTGAAATTCCTCCCGGTCCAGCCCCTGCGTTCCGGTCTCCTCCACGGAGTAGTCCCAGCGCATCTGCGCGAGCGCGTCGATATCGTTCGGATCAGCCAATCGGATGACGGCCATAGTCGGCTCCTTCCTGTATTCACGACGGACGCAGGGCCTTATCCGCAAATGAAGTTCTGCTTTCCTATTGATTTTCGTGTGCATACGAATGATTTTTCGCCAAGAAAGTTCCCGGATAAGGCACTAAGGTGTCATATCTCCATGTCCACGATCTCCTTCGTCCGGGTATATAACGCCAGCTTCTCCGCTTCCCGGTACACCCTCCGGCGTCCCTTCTCCTGAAGATGCCAGTTGTCCGGCCGGGTGTTCCGGTCCTCCACGCGGCAGAAGCTGTAGTCGATCCACTCCGGCATCCAGGTCTTCATCGTCAGGTAACAGCGCCTCATATGAAAAGCATTGGTCACGAGCAGGATCCGGCGGATCCTGTCGAGCCCGTAACGCTGGTCGAGCAGCTTGCGGGACAAGAGGGCATTCTCCTTCGTATTGGTCGAGCGGGTTTCCGTCCAGACAACCTCTTCCTTCACCCCCAGCTTAACGGCGGCCTCTTTCATAGCCAGCGCTTCGGGGATCGTGGAGGTTCCGCCCGACATGAGAATAAGCGGGGCCCGCCCCGCCTTATAGAGCTCCACCGCCTTCGGAACGCGAAGCTCCGGGGCCCGGATGCTCCCGAAAACGAGAATCAGATCCCCCTTCTTGCCGTCATCCTCCAAACCGGCAAACACCGCACGGTGAATCAGGTCCGCCTCGGCTTGCTCCACGTCCAGTTCCGACAGGTACATGATGCCCTCCTCGTGTTCAAAGGCTGGGGCGAGGACGATTCCAGCGCCGCGCCTGTCTTTTTATGGTGTGTTGAGCGATTCCTCTTGAACTGCTAATCTTCCATGCTCTTGGGAAGCGGAAAGAGAGCCCCAGCTTACCAGACTGTCCGACAATCCGTTTGAGGACGAGAAATCCCGTCTCGCTGTCCTCTCTATGAATCATTGTAGCACTCATCCATAAGGGCTGACCATCTGTCGAATGCCCGTTCCCGAACGGCCGCACACCAAAAACCGCCCTTTGGGAAGGCGGTTCACCCTAATGGTATAGAACTTTCCTCGGCTACTGGCATGGGGGCGCCTAACACCGCGCATGGGGAGATTCGCGCGATGCGAAATGGGCCTGATCGGGCAGCTTCGTTGGGAGGGACACCTGGCATGCGGCAGGAGGCTGACCACTTTTGTGGGACGCCGAAATTATGTGGGACGCCGAAAACTATTCGTTGGGAGAATTGGCGGGGGGCCCGAAACAATAGGGAAGCGGAACAAGACTCACGGATAAGGCTGCGGTAGATGCTGCCCAGGGGGCATCACCAAAACAGCAGGCCAGTTTCGCCAGTCCGGCTATTCCCGGTCATGCCTCCATCCTGGTTAGGCGGTTCTTTGCAGGCAGCTGAAAATAGAGGAACAAAAGGGCAAATGCCCTTTTCTTAGCCTTTGCACAAATTTAGAGGAACAAAAGGGCCTTATTTTCCAAAAAGTTAGATGAAAATGGGCTTAGGGAAGCCTTTTCGGACAAATAGCTTCCTTTTGTTCCTCTATTTTTTGAGCCGCATGCCAAAAAGATCGAATAAGGCATCCCTGTTCCTCTATTTGCGTCTCCTCTCTTGCGCGGGAAGCCGTGAACCTGGATCGGCTGTCAGTCACGATAGCCAATCCCCGGGTCAGCTCGCCTGGCTGTCAGAAAGCGATGCCTCTGGTTCAGCTGGCTCGGCTGTCACAACGGCAAAAGAAAACGTGGCGGGCACTCCCCGCTCTCACCCTTTCTTCCGTCTCTTCCCGAGAACATACCATTCCACGAGCATCAGATTAACCAAGAGTCCTGCCCAAATGTTGACGGCAAGAACCTCTTTAATCATGTCCTCCCGCCCTCCCGGCAAGCTAAACCCGTGAAGGGCCAGGTAAAGCAGGAGCAGCAGAGGGACGAGCAGGCGGGCACTTACCGCCGCCAGCGTGACCCCGAAGCTGCGGGTCATCCAGCGGTTGTGGGCTTCCCAATCTCCGCAGAGGGCCGTCCTCCAGCCATGACCGGTCGTAAAAAGCCAGGCTGCCGCAAGCGCAAGAAAGGACGCCGCCCTGGTATAGTCCGGCTCGTAGAACGCAAGCGGTACCGCAAGAATGCCGCTTGCGAATACACAGCCCGCGTAGATTCGGCCGGTGATGCGGTGAAGCCGGGGCCGGGCCTCCCTCAGCCCCGCCAAAAACTGAGGGAACCCGGCCGCTAGGGCGGCCAAGGCAAGCCCGACGTGCGCGACCAGGAGCGGATACTGAATGGCGACGGAGTCGATCGTGACCCGGCTGCGCTCCGGATCCAGCGTCAAATAGGGCGCGGCGAAGGGAGTCATCACTCCGAGGGATACGACGAGGAGGAGCCACCATCTCCGCGGGATGCGGCCCTCCGCGCGCTTCATTTTGTCCCTCCCGGCTTCCGCCTGGTCCGCAAGCCGCAGTGGCTCTCGATGGCTGGCCCGACGAAATCTGCCCGGCCCCTCGGCCTAAAGCCGGCGGCAGCCCGGCACCCGAGGAAGAGCTGGCCCGTTCTTGCCGGCCTAAGCGCCATCATACCGTTCTGAATCTTTCCTACCGGCCGCCATGCACCCTTAACGTCCTGAATCTTTCCTACCGGCCACCACGTCCCCATACCGTCTTTCCTCTTTCCTACCAACCATCCCACCTCCGTACGCCTCTTTCCTATCAGCCGCCACGTACGGGATTCCCCTTGCCCCTTTCCTGTCGGCCACCCTCCTCTACCGCCTTGCCTCCTTCTTGCCGTCGGCCATGCAGCAGCCGTACCACCGGCCCCCCTCTTACCGGCCGCCACGCTTCCATGGCGCCCCTCTTGCCTTGTGCTTTTCGCATTCGCTTTTTTCCTCCTTCTTTCCTTACTCTTTGTAACCCTAGCCTCAGCTTAGCCCCCGCCTCTTTCCGCTCTCTAAAGAAAAGATTAAAAAAGTCTAAAATCCCGCCCCTGCAGTTGGTCAGAAAGCTGAAAACCAGCCGCTTATCGTAATTCCAGGCTTTTCGCTTTCCCGAGGCTTTCTGGTTTCAGGTCCTTCGTTTCCCTGTGGTTTTTTCTTGGTTCCAGCCCTTCCCAACGGAATTTTCCGGCTTCCATGCCTCGCTTCTCCGGGGTTTTTCTTAGTTCCAGCCCTTCCACTCCCCAGCAAACCGGTCTCAAACAGGGGCTCCGTGCGGAGCTTTTCAGATTTTATTCTTTTTTTAGATGAGCTTTAGAAGGAGGTAAGAGACGGCGGTTAAGATGAATTCAGAAGGCTTCAGAGCGGCGCAGCCAAGGAAAGACAGACGACAAGACCGCCGGAGGCTTCCCATTACACAAGGTCAGGCTGACCAAGAGCAGCGCTGGCCGACAGGAGGACTTACTTATGAAAAGAAAAACAGCCATTGCCGGAGCCGCATTCGGACTGGGAGCGGTTATGCTGTTCGCCAGCGGGTATTCCGCCATGGCGGACACATCCGGCTACGATGTCTACAAGACGGCCGCGAAGAACCTGAAGACCCAGACGAGTCTCACCATCCACGCGGAGTGGTCCGTCTCGGACAACGGCAAGCCGCTTGTGACCGGTACCGCGGACGCGAAGGTAAACAAGGATGACCAGACCGGCAGCATGAAGGCGACCGTCGGTGACGGATCCCTCTCCAAGACCGTCCAGGCGTTCCGCCAAGACGGCAAGGTGATCGTGCAGACCGGTGACTCCGACGTCTACCGTGTGCTCGAGCAAGGGGACTCCCGCTGGCAGCGCCAAGGTGCTCATGCCGGGCCTCCCCCGCGGCGGAACCGGTCCTTGATGCGCTGATGGGCCATGTGCGGGAACTCGCGACCGTCGAGAACGCGGCCGACGGCAGCAAGCAGGCCGCCTTGCATCTGGAAGGCCGCCAGGTGCCCGCGCTCGTGAATGCGATCGGATCGATGCTCGTCGCTCATGCCTCCGGCGATGGGGCCGGCTGGCACGGGAAGATGGCGTCCGATGATCCTGCCGGCCTGCCGTGGGGCGGCCAGCCGATGGATCTCTCCGCCGCGCTCCCTAAGCTGAAGGATAAGATCAAGGTCGAGACTGTCGCGCTGGATGCCGGCATCAGCCCAACCGACATGCTCACCAGCCAGAAGGCGGAAATCCACGTGACCGGTAACGACGAGGAAGGCAAGCCGCATGAGCTCGTTCTCCGGGTAGCAGCGGATTTCTCCGATCTGAGCACCACGACGCCCGACCGGGTGGACCTGACCGGCAAAACGGTCGAAGAGATCAAGAAAGAAGACCGCAAATGGGGCTGGAAGCATTAAAGCTTCCATGAGCCGGCTTGGCGAAAAAGGCGGAAGGAACCGGTGTGTTCTAAGAAACCAGCCATAAGCCCCGCCCTCAAGAAGAAGCGGATGCGTCCGGCCGAGCCCCCTCTGCAGGCTCTAGAGCCCCAGAATGATCAGGCCGGCTAGACCGTCCGCTTCTCCCTTAGTCCGGCCGGGTACAGCAGACAGCAAAAGGAGAGAAACCATGAGTGCTATATTGGAAGTAAACCACCTGACGAAGCGGTATCGGAACGGACGGGGCGTGGAAGACGTGTCCTTTGAAGTGGCCGAAGGCGAGGTTTTCGGCTTGGTCGGCGCCAACGGAGCAGGCAAAACCACCCTGCTCAAGCTGCTAACGGGCCTGCTGCGGCCGGACCGCGGCACGGTGCGGATCGACGGACACGACACCGCCGAACGGTTCGAGCAGGCGATGGAGCGCGTGGGCTGCCTGATCGAGACGGCCGATGCCTGCGGGCATCTGACGGCGTACGATCATCTGAAGCTCGCGGCCCGCTTCTATCCCTCCCTGCCCGCCTCCCGGATCGGGGAGGCGCTCGAGCAAGCGGGGCTCGCCGCCTGCGCCAAGGAACGGGTCGCCGGCTTCTCCCTCGGCATGAAGCAGCGGCTCGGTCTTGCGCTGGCCCTGCTCGCCAAGCCCAAGCTCGTCCTCCTGGATGAGCCCTCGAACGGCCTCGATGTCCAGGGGATGATCGACCTGCGCCAGACCGTGCTCCGGCTCGCCCGGGAAGAAGGGACGGCCTTCCTTGTGTCGAGCCATCTCATCCATGACCTGAGCCTCATGGTGACCCGGACCGGCATTATGGAGGAAGGGCGGCTCATCGGGATGGCCGATCCCCGCCGTCTTGAAGAACAGGGAACCACGCTGGAAGCCTATGCCGTTTCCCAAATCCAGTCATGGAAGGAGGAGGCCCGCTATGCATAAGCTGTACGCCGCGGCTCAGAACGAATGGGAGAAGCTGTGGAAGCGGAGGAGAACGAAGGCTCACCTGCTCCTCTCCCTGCTCCTTCCCCCAGTCATCGGGCTCTGCTTCAGCTGGCTGAACGGCCGGACCGGCCTGCCCTTCGGGCTCTCGGGAAATCTTCCCCTCACCGTGCTGTCGCTGTTCACGTTCCTGCTCCGCCCCATTACGCGCAGCAAGGCCTTCGGCGCGAAGGTACTCGCCCTCGCCGCCTGCCTGACCCTGCACCTAGCGGCGCTGTTGGCCTCGTCCGTGCTTTCGGCGCTGGCCATGCCGGGCTTGGAGATGGCGGGAGGCTGGGTGGACAGCCTGACGGCATACACCGCCTCCTGGCTGCCGATGCTGGCCGTTGTCCTGCTGGCCGTCCTGCTCTCCCAGCTATTTCAGAGCGGCACGGCCGTGATGACGGGCTTCGTTTTGCTGTACGCGGCCTTCCGTACGGCTCCACTTTTTACCCCTCGCTGTCCGCCTGGTCCGTCTTCTCGTATGCCAATGGAGCCGCCCTTCTCAGGGGGAACGGCTGGTCAACGGAAACTTTCGCCGGGGCGCTCGTCGTACCGCTTTCGTATTGTATAATGGCTTATACGGCGGGAATGGTGAGGTTCGAACGAAACCCGCTTTAAGGAGCTGTCTTCATGTCCATCAAGGTAAAGCTGCTGCTGTCCTATATCCTCATGACCTTTCTTCCGGTTGTGCTTTTTGCGCTGATTACCACCGGCCTTTCCCTGACTTTTTATGGGGACAAGGAGAACGGAGGAACCACGCCCTTCTGGGAACAAACGAACGAACGGAACGACTGGGTCGCGGGGGTGAGAACCTTGGCCAAGGCCGACCCCGAACGATTCACCGACAGCGCCTTTCTAAACCGGATGGACCAGCTCCTAAGCCCGCTTCAGATCGGACTCGTGGTGGTGAAGAACGACCGGATGGTCTATTCTTCTCCTTCCGTAGACCGGCCCGGGCTTGAGGAGGAGCTTCGCCGCCTGGAACCCGACGAACCGATGCGCAAATGGAAGCCGAATGCCGCCGGACGTTATGCCGCGGAACGCCACTCGCTATCCTTCCCGAACGGCGGGAAGGGGGACGTCTACATCCTCACCGACTGGAGCTCGTTCTTTCAAGGCATGCGCCAATTCTTCCCGCTGCTGCTGCTTACTCTTCTGGTGGTCATCGGCCTGACGAACGGCCTGGTCACCTTTCTCGTTTCGCGCAACCTGATCCGGCCCCTCTACCGGCTGAAAAACGCCGCAGAGCAGATCAAGGAAGGGAACTTGAACCATGAGATCCGCCTTAACCGCAAGGACGAAATCGGGCGTCTCGGGGAAGCGTTGGAGGAAATGCGCAGCCGGCTTAACGAATCCATCCGTCTTCAGCTTCAGTACGAGGAGAACCGCAAGGAGCTCATCTCGAACATCTCGCATGACCTGAAGACTCCCATCACCGGAATCCAAGCATGCGTGGACGGCATACGCGACGGAATCGCAGACACCTCGGCCAAGCGTGATAAATATATCGGTATGATCGCCCGCAAAACGGAGGAAATGGACCGCCTCATCGACGAGCTGTTCCTCTTCTCCAAGCTCGATCTGAAGCGGCTGCCTTTCCATCCGGAGCCGCTCGATCTTAACGCCTACCTGCAGGATTATACGGCCGAGCTGGGTCTGGATCCCCGGCTGGTGGGCGTTAAGGTCACCTACACGTCTTCCCGTCCCGGTCCCGTGACCGTGCTCGCCGACCGGGAAAAGCTGGAGCGGGTGCTGATGAACATCATCGGCAACAGCTTGAACTATATGGATAAGCCGAATAAGGAAATCCGGGTGCGGCTGCAGGACGGACCCGAGGAGGCCGTCGTCTCCCTGGAGGACAACGGGCCGGGCATTGCGGAATCGGCGCTTCCCCATATTTTCGACCGGTTTTATCGGGCCGATCCTTCCCGGAATACGGCCGCCGGAGGCAGCGGTCTGGGGCTCGCCATCGTCAAGCAGATGATAGAGGGACAGGGAGGAGCCGTGGGAGCCGAAAGCCGATTAGGGCAGGGCACCCGCCTCTTCTTCACGCTGCCCAAGCCGAATCAGGAGGGAAAACGGTCATGAAGCGGATTCTGATGATAGAGGATGAACAGGTGATTGCCGAGGTCGTCCAGGACTACTTGGAGGCAAGCGGGTATGCGGTGGATAGAGCGGATCAGGGAGACACGGGGCTGGAGCTGGCCAAAAAGGCGGCTACGATCTCCTTCTGCTCGACCTTATGCTGCCTCACACGGACGGCTTCGAGATCTGCCGCCGGGTGCGGGAGACGAGCAACGTCCCGATCCTGATGATGTCCGCCCGCAAGGAGGACATTGACAAAATCCGGGGGCTCGGGCTCGGAGCCGACGATTATGTAACCAAGCCGTTCAGCGTGGCGGAGCTGGTGGCCCGCGTGAAGGCCCATCTGGCCCGCTATGACCGGCTGGTGGCCGATCAGCCCGCGCATCCCCGGGACGAGCTGCGCCTAAAGGGCCTCCTCCTCGACAAGCAGGCGCGCAAGGTGTTCGTGAATGGCAAGGAAACGGCCCTGACGTCGAAGGAATACGACCTGCTGCTGTTCCTCGCCTCCCACCCCAACCGCGTCTTCACCAAGGATGAGCTGTTCGAGCGGATCTGGGGCTGGGACGCGTCCGGGGACAACGCCACGGTCACGGTCCATATCAGCAAGCTGAGGGACAAAATCGAGGCCGACCCGTCGAAGCCCCAGTACATCGAGACGGTCTGGGGCGTCGGGTACCGGTTCCAGGTGTAACACGTGCCAGGAGCTGCTTTACTGGCTGATGACTGGAAGGATCCGGTGCTAGGTGCCTGCTTGCGTGTGCGAACGGACCCCTCCTGTCCGTCTGAAAGAGAGAGAGCCCTCCCTGATGGCGGGCCCCCTATTAGAAATAAGAAAAAGAAGGCGCGTTTTGTGATCGCGCCTTCTTGATATGGACACCCACTCACCGCAAGCATTCAGTGCACTTCGACCTCTGAGAATTGCATCAAATAGTCCGTAGAGCCGACCTTCCTTAGATTCGTGGCATAAATTCTCACTTTGCTTGTCGTATCCGAGTAGCCCCAGGAAAAAGACTGCCCATCATTGCCGGGCTGGGGATATCCGGTCTGAGTTACCCGATCCACCCATGAGGTTCCATTCCATATTTGGAGTTTGAAGTCGATCGGGAAGCCTGCTCCAACATTTCCGCTATCGTTTCTTGGAAATAGATCGATGCTCGATATGGTCTTCGGAGTAGCGAAGTCGACGACCAGCCACTCGGTATGATTCGTTGTCACACCCGTCGCACTAGAGTATCCCAGCGCGCCATTTGCCGAGTTCCGTTCTCCATCTGTAACATACGCCTTCCCCCAACCCCAATAGGTACTTTCATTCGAACTGGAGGCGGTAACCGTCGATGCGGCCGCAAGATTATTTCCATCCGTCAAACTGTTATGAAGCACCTTTACTTCGGCGAATTGCATCAGATAATCGGTTCCGCCTACCTTCCTTAGATTCGTCGCATAGATTCTGATTTTGTTTGTTCTGTCCTTAAATCCCCAGGAGAATGTCTGCGGAGCATTCCCGGGAAGCGGGTAATTCGTTACCGACACCCGATCCACCCATGAGCCGTTCCAGACTTGAATTTTGAAATCGATCGGGAAGCCGGCGCCTACGTTCCCGCTGTCATTCCTCGGATAAAGGACAACGCTGGAGAACGTTTGCCGTTCCGGGAGATCGATTTCCAGCCACTCGGTATGATTGGTCGTCACGCCGATTTGGCTGGTGTAGCCCATCGCTCCGGTAACCGTATCGGTGATTCCATCCGTAGCGTATTGTTTCCCCCACCCCCAGTAAGTGCTTACATGTTCACTCGATGCCGAAACCGGAGAATCCAAAGCCAAATTATCTTCTGGTTGACCCGTCGTCCCATAATAGTCGGGGTTCCAGAAACGAGCTTTGTAGGTGGCGGCCGCGGTCACCGTTCTTGAGCCCACGTGTGATCCATTGACGGAACTAAACAAGTCCACCGTATCCGTACACCATGCGTTGATAGTGCAAGCACCTGCCGGGGATTTGTTAACATCCGGCCGGGTTTCGAAAATTTCACCGGTAGGCAGACTTCCGGCTGACCTGACCTCATTTTGTTGGACGTCCCCGGAAGGCTTGGAAATACTTTTCGTTGGTTTATCGTATAGATAAACCCCGTCGCTTGTCGTCAGTAACAATTTATTCTTGTCATTATAATAAGGCTGGAGATCATGGGCCCACCTGGAAGGCGCAAGATCCTTGCGGTATGCCAGATCTTCGGTGAGCGTAGGATTAGCATCCGTTCCCCCTACAATCAATGCGGTCAATATATGCGCTCCTGTCACGGGATCTTGCCCGTTTACCCAGAGTCGGTTTCTGTCCGGGTCCCACAAAACGGCATGTGCGAAGTTGATATCGTACTGCGCATAGGTCGAGTTACTCGAGCCTTGCGAAGACGCATACACCCTAACCCAATTGCCGTTTGATGCAGCAAGGGCTATATTCCCATTAGGCAATAGCTCCGCCTCGTGCAGGTTGCCGGAGATGACATTCGCCCATTTCTTTACGCCCCTGGAAAGGAAACAATGGCGGCAAACGATGTATCCGTTACGACTACCCATTGCCCTCCCCATACGCTGCTATTCCGCAACTTCATGCCGGAACCACCATTCCATGCGTTGATTTCAGATGTAGTGAATCCAAGAGCGGTTGACGGGGCAAATTCCCATTTGATTGCACTATCGCTATTCCAATCGGTGACGGCTACATCGTAAACATGCATTTTTCTGGTTGTACTATCGGTCGTGCCGACCCATGTCCCCGAAGCCGCGTCAACCGGATTCGCCTGAAAGAGAAGAGCGCACACCATCACCATTATCATCATCAAACAATAAAACCGCTTCGCCCCTGCATGAAGTACGTAGTGACCCTTGCTCAGATCGGTCCGCATCATCATTCCTCCGTCCTAATCTTTAGATCGTTGGGTTTCAGAGCTTAACTGTAATCCGGCTGCCATACACGCGCTTTATAGATGGCGGCGCCATCTCTGACAAAGATCCCCTCCTCCTGGAACTGATGAATCTTGTCGGTGGCCCATTCGTAGAGACAGCCTTTTTCCGGTTTTGTTAACACAACGGGGCCTGAGGGGAAATTTCCGATGCTTTTCACGGCACGAAGCTCGGTCGGATCGTTTGCCAATTGAGGCTCCGACCAGGAGGCCGTCGATTTATTGAACTGATACACTCCGTAGTTCGTAGTCACCCACAGTCTGTCGGTGTCGCCGTAAACCGGGGAGAGATCGTGACCGTACTTCGTCGGCAGATCGCTGCGAAGCTCGATATTCTCTTCCAACACGGGAGCTGAAGGAGTACCCGAAACGACCAAGGCGGTAAGGATATCATCCCCAACCGTCCATAGTACTTGCCGAGTCGGATCCCACAATACCCCATGAGCTCCGGGCAGCCCGTATTCCACATAGCGCGAGGAGTCTTCGCTTTGAGAGGCCGTATATAGTCTCACCCAGCCGCCGTGACTAGCAGCGACGGCAATATTCCCATCCGGCAATAATTCAGCTGCATGCGGATTGCCGCCAACATGGCAAGCCCATCTGGGCGCTCCCCTTCCGGATAGGATACGATGGCGGCGAGACCGTATGAATCCGTCACCAGCATGCACAAGTCTCCGGAGTGCGGACTATATCGCAATTTCACGTCGGAGGGAAGACCCCACGCTTGGGAGTCGGTCGCGCTATTCGGATGCCATGACCATTTGATGGCCCGAGCATCATTCCAATCCGAGATTTCCGAATCAAGCAGCAGGATTCGTTTGCTTGCTTGATCCGTTACCGCAATGAGGCGCTGCTTTTCGTTGAAATCACTGGAGGGCAACAAATTCGATTCCGTCATCATTAACCCCTCTCACACGTCAAGGTTCTTCAGTTCCAGCCAACACGCCGAAACTTGCTCTGCCGTTTGATTCCGAACTTCGAAAATCATCGGCCCTCGGTAGCCAATCTCCTGAAAGGAACGAAAGACATTCTGCCACTCGATCACCCCGCTGCCCGGCAGCCAATGCTTCTCATCGACGCCGTCATGGTCCGAAATATGGGTCGTCACGATCCGTGACCCCAAGTCGCGGATAAAGCTCTCCGGCGATTCCTTAAATAAGTGATTGACGTCGCAGCAAACGCCTAATGCCGAGTTCCCCTCCAACAAATACCCGATCTCGGCCGATGAATGTCCGAGACAGGTTCTCGGCAAACATTCGATCGCCATCGTAAGCCCGAGACGTTTGGCTTGCTCGGTTAATCGGCTTAATGACAGGCGGCATTCTTCCAAGCGTGTTTGCCGTTCCTGCGGCCGTATGGGTTCATAGCTCGGATGGAGAACCGTTATCGGAATGGCCCACTCGGATGCAAGCTCCATGACCTGGACGATCTTCCCAATAGCGGTTTCTCTCACATGCGCATCAAGAGCGGACGGATCCCATTCCACACCGAACGGGATATGCAGCGACCAAACAGAGATTCCCAAGTCCCTAGCCTCTTTTACGATCTGCGCACAAGCAGCTCTTGTCTTCGAAGCGAAAATATCCAGCTCCCGCCAATTTAATTCCATCCAGGCGATCCCGTTCTCGGCTAGCCGAAGCAAGTCTAACGGCTTCGCCGCATTATAGGATAAACCAGGCTGCCAACCTTCAAGACTGTTTTTGTCGGATGCTAAACCCATTGCCCTCTCCCCCGTATGCAGACTAACCCTCCGCAACAATTTTTAGTAATCGTCGTGGAGGGATTGCCTGCCCATGTTAATTATTCATGCTATTCGCTTCATCAATGACTTCTTGCCCATGGTTTTTATAGAAATAGTCGACCCATTTGTCAAACGTTTCGAGCGGCTCGCTTCCCGTGACGATTTTCATTTTGATTTCGTCAAAGTAGGTGATCAAATCCGGCAAATATTGCGAAGCTTTCGGCCCGGCAATCTTCAAAGCATTCTTAACGCCATATTGAGACTGGACCTTCATGTCGTCAGAGGTGCCCGGTTTGGTTTCATCAGACAGCTTGCCGAATTCGATCATATTTTCGTCCGGAAGCATATGGGTGGACGAATAGAGCAGACGATACGAGAAACGGTAATTGTCCGCCTTCGCTTCTTCCGTAGCCTTCGAGGCAGGCATTTCCGCTAAAAACTTTCCGCCTAATAGTTCGCTGTTGGCGCCAAGCACTCCCATATTCAGAGCGTCTCCCAGCGTACGGTTATAGGTGACCGACGTGTCCTTTTCCATAAACCAGTTCAACAATTTGGCAAGAGCCGCAGCCTGATCCGGCGTTGTGCCCTTCGTCACCGCGAACAAATTCCCTACATTGTCACCGCGCGGTACCCCTTGCTCGCCGCGAGGCCCTTTCGGAGGCGCAAGCACGATGAACTGCCCATTCGGATCTGCCTTCTTGATATTGTTGTTGATTCTCCCGCGCATGGCCGAATCGTAGAACGTTGCGGCGCCGTATTTGCCGCTGGTCAACTTTTCTTCCAGTTTATTGTAGTCAAGCACCAGCGACTCCTTATCATAAACCCCGCTTGCATACATTTCGCGGAAGTAGGCAAGGGCATCTTTGGCGCCGGGAGCCACGATATCGGGCAGCAGCTTACCGTTCACCCTATGCCAGTTAATATTTTTATTCTGCGTATCCAAATTCACTCCGAACGACAAGGCAAGCGTGCTGTCCATGAAAATCAGATTTTTCTGGCTGGCAAATCCAAACGTATCCTTCTTTCCGTTGCCGTCCGGATCCTGACTCGCAAACGCTTTCATGACGTTCATTAGTTCATCCGTCGTTTGCGGAACCGGCAGCTTCAGCTTATCGAGCCAGTCCTTGCGAATGTACGTGACCAGCGGATTTTGCAAACTCGACAACGGGGTTGGAATGAGATACTGCTTGCCGAGATACTTGCCGTTCTTCATATCCTCTTCACTCAGGTAATTTTTCAAATTAGGCATGTACTTCGTTACGTATTCGTCCACCGGTATGATCATGCCGTTGTTCGCCCAGTTCACCATATCCGTCTTGGTCGCGAGCACCAGATTCGGGAACTGGCCCGATCCCATCAGCAGCTGCTTCTTTTGCTCGAATTGCGCCGCATCGCGGGGGCAAGAACCCAATTAATTTCAAGCTCCGGAAAGGCTTTGCTGATGACATCCGTCCATTTGTTCTTATTGGGATCCACGCCGGCCGGCATATCCCACAGTCCGTTAAGGATAGAAACTTTTATCTTTTGCGCCTTTGCGGGCTCGTTCGCTTTCCCGTCGGTTGCTGTCGGCGAGGAAGCGCCTCCCTCAGGGAAGTTTTCGAGCAAGCCGATGCGAGCACCGCTAAAGATAACGTCAACAGCAGTGAAGCTGTTCCAAGTTTTCTCATTGTGCACCTCTGTTGATTGGTTTGGTTTTAGATTGGTTTGGATACCGCTAGCTCTTAATGGCCCCAAGCGTAATGCCTTTTACAAAATACTTTTGCAGGAAGGGATATACGATTACAATCGGCATCGTGGAGACAACGATGACGGCCATTTTTAAGTTTTCCGAGCCGAACATGTTGTGCATGTCTTGATCCGCGGCGTGCTGACTGTCAATAGAGCTTTGGGCAAAGATGAGCATCTGATTCAGCACTTGCAGCGGATACAGCTTGGGCGACTGAATGTACATGATGGCCGGAACATAAATGTTCCAGAAATGTACGGCCGCGAATAGACCAATGGTCGCTATAATCGGCTTCGAAATGGGCAAGAAGATCTTCATCAAGATCTGGATGTCATGGCATCCGTCCAGCGAAGCGGATTCCTCCAGCTCGTTCGGCAGCTGTTCGAAGAAGCTTTTCACGAGCAGCATGTAGTAAACACTCATGAGGCCCGGTAAAATCAGCGCCCACAGCGTATTGTAAATGCCCAGCCTTTGGATGTTAAGGAAGCCGGGAATCATGCCGGCGCTGAAAAACATGGTGAACAGAAAATAGAGCATGATGCTTCGCCGAGCGAGCAGTCTTTTTTGGATAACGCATAACCGCTTGTAATGACCACAAACAAGGTTAGCAGCGTTCCCGTTAGCGTTATGAATACCGTGACCTTGATCGACTGCATAAACATGGGGCTCTTAAATACCAGGTCATAGGCATACAGGTTGAACTCCTTCGGCCACAGGCTTACTTCGCCCGCCATGACCATCGAGTTGCTGCTCAGCGATTTGGCGATAACATTCAGGAACGGCAGCAGCATCGCCAACGCAATGAGAAGCATGACAATCAGATTGAACCGGTTGAACCATTTCTCCCCGGTAGACAGCAGCATGTTTGAGATTCCTCCCCGGTTAAGGCCTTGGGCCATATGGTGCTTAGACGAGAACCATCATCACCACAGCGCCCCTCCGACTCTTCGGCTTAACCGATTTGCGACCATGATTAACGTAAATCCGATAATGGATTGGAACAATCCGACGGCAGTCGTAAAGCTGTACTTGCCCTGAAATAATCCAAGACGGAATACATACGTAGAGAGAACATCCCCTACATCGTAGACATTCGCCGAGTAAAGGACAAGGATCTGCTCGAAATCGCTGCCCATCATGTTCCCGATCCGCAGCACGAGCAAAATAATGATGGTCGGCATGATGGCCGGCAATGTGACGTGCAGCATTTGTTTCCATCTCCCCGCTCCGTCAATGACAGCCGCGTCATAATACTCCGGGTTGACGCCGACGATGGCAGCCAGATAAATAATCGCCCCCCAACCTACGTTTTTCCAGACTTCCGAGATAATGAGGATCGCACGGAAGGCCCGTGAATCGGTTAACAAAAACAATTGACTGCCTTCATAGCCCAACCCGTTCTGAATGGTTGTCAGAATTCCCGTGTTGGGCGATAAAAGGGCAACCACAAACCCCCCAATGACCACCCATGATAGAAAATGCGGAAAGTACGTAATGGTTTGCATCCATCGCTTCACAAGCAACGAGCGAATCTCATTCATCATAAGCGCAAACACAATGGGAGCCGGAAAAGCGAACAGGATTTGATACCCGTTCAATAGGAGTGTGTTCTTGAATGCCCTCCAAAAAAACGGGGAATCAAACAGCTCTTTGAAATTGCGCAGCCCTACCCAGTCGCTGCCTCCAATTCCTTTAATCGGATTGTAGTTTTTGAAGGCAATGATGATCCCGTACATGGGTAAATAATGAAAAAGAAACGTAAGCACGACTCCCGGTACCAGCAAGGCAAACAAATATTTTTGTTTGACGAGCGTCTCCAGCACCTTCTTTTTTTATTCGGGTATTTGCCGCTGTCATTTTGATGACACACCTCCTTTTCATCCCGATGCGATGAAATCGCTTGCAGGACCTAAAGTAACATGGTCCCCGTATCGGTTTCTACAGTACGTTTTTTATATTCGGCTTCATTTCTTTAGGTAGCTGGGCGCAGTTTCACTTTTTTTGATGCTGCTATCATTTTTTTAGGTGACGCAGAAAAAATAAACGAATCCTTCGCTAAGGATTCGTTTATTCCGGTTGCCGCCGATACTGCCCAGGAGTACAAAATTCATATTTCTTAAAGAAACGGTTAAAGCTTTGCGTATTGTGATAGCCGACCTTCTTCGCAATATCATCGAGCGGCATATTGGGAAACCGGTGAAGCAGCTCCTTGCTTTTATTAATTCGCAGCTTGTTCACATACTCCACAAAATTGATGCCCGTTCCATCCTTGAACAGCTTGCTGAAATAGGCCGGATTCAGGCCGAGCTGCCCGGCTATGGTTTCAAGCGACAGCTCTTGGTTATAATGCTCTTGGATCATACTCTCCGCCATTTCCACTTTGCCATGGAAATCATTCTTCTCCTCCAAGTCGTGCAGGCGCGAAATAATCTCTTTGTAAAATTCTTGCAGCCAGCTTCGGAGATCCTGAACGGATTCGAAATTCGCCAGCTGATGATAAACCGCTCTTTGCATAAGCTCCTGGTACAGGATGACATTGAGCTCCTCCAGCTTTTTCATGGAAGCGGACAATACATGAAGCCACATATTCATGTTTTGTGTCCACGTAAGACTCGCCTTCCCTTTGGCATGGCCAATCAATTCATCGACTGCCTGCAGCACTCCGTCTTTATCCTTATTCGCCAGGCTATAGCAAATTTTCTTTTCATAAAAAGCAAGCTCCATGGCGGGCCATGCAAAATCATTCGGAACGTCGGTGTGATAGGCAAGAGAATAGTTGGCTTGCCTGTACGATTCGTAAATTTGCGCCAGTCCGTTTACATAGCCCCCGACGCCGATTCGCAAGGGAAAGTGAACAAACCCCATCATGGCACTTTTCATTTCCTTGACCAATTGGCTTTTCCTATCCTCATCCTGGATGTCCGAGTTGACTAGAAATACAACGGTGTCGGAATCCACCTCGAACGCCAGACCTTTAAACGCACACCTTTCCATCAATTCCTCGGCCAGCATATAGGCGGATAGCTTCCCCGCAGCCGAATCATGATACGAAGAATGATCCCAAATTTCCATTTTGAAGCCTTTTACCAGAATGATAAAAGAATACTCGAAGGGAATATCTCCCCCGAGCAAGGATAATTTCTCCCGTATGGAGCCTTCATCAAATTCCCGGCCCTCCACGACATTAAACAACAGCTGGTTCCGCATCAAATCTTTGTTCGTATCAATGAATACTTCCAGATTGTCCTTATTATGCAGCACTTTATGGTACAGCTGATCGATGATCCCGAATTCATCGCTGCCGCCTGGTGCCGAGTCGGCCATTGGATTGTTTAGAATCCGATGAAGCAAGCTTCTCAGGGGCGGTACAAATATCTCCCGTAAACAAAGGAAAAGACTACGGCTCCCGTAATCCCGGATAAAAAAATCAACAGTGTCATCTGTCCGAACACACTGATCTTGCTGGTCAGACGCTCGGCGGGGAGCAAAGAAACCAACGTCCATCGATTCAAGTTTAATTCGCTCTTCGATACGATCAGATCTTGACGATCCCTCTTTACCGTGCGATAGTTCCCCGAAATGGGGGCGGTTGCCGCTTTATGAAGCTCTTCCCAGCTGCACTCATTCCCTTCGCACCAAATCGTTTGGCCGTTTTCGTCGAAAATGGTGATCGTATCCCGTTCGGACGCTTGGATCGATTCGAAAATCCCCTGAACCTCGCAGCACTTACGGTAATCACAATAGCGCCTACGGTTTGATAAGAAGAATTTTGGATCGGTCGAACCATGTACAACTCGCGATCTCCCTCAACCGGACGAAAATAAAATCGGGTATAGTCCGAGTACAGCATCGTTTCGTCTAAGGCCGTTATTTGCTGGATCGGCAGCAGAAAAGAGTTGTTTGTCGCCTGGGTTCCGATGGCATAGCTGAAGCGATCAAACATGACATAGATCGAGGTCAGGTAACGGCTCCCGCTCCGCATCGTGCCTAATTTATCCATTAGATCGTTGAATTGCTTCGCATCGGAGGTGTAGTCCGCTTGCATAAAATAACTTACGCTGGGATCGTTCAGCAGGGCGCTTGCCGTATACGTCATTTCATTGACCATCATGTTTCCGTTCAATGACGCCTGTTCCAATAATTTAATGTTCGAATTGCCGATTTCGTCCATCATGCTTTTGATAAATTGATGGTGCAGCACATAAACCGTCACCGCGGTCGGGATGACGGCAACGAGAAACAAGCCGACCATAAGTTTATAAAAGAACATTTTTCCTTTCGGCTGAAACAGCAGCAATCGATTCAACGAACTGACCCCCCGATTCGATTAAGAATCGTCACGTATGCCGAAAAATGCAATGCAGGCGGACGGTTTGTCAAACGTGCAATTCAAAACCGCTCTTCCCGCGGAATCAAGATGCAAGTCCCCTCCTTCGGAAACCCGAGCGTTCCGGTCAACCTTGGCATAGCTGATATATTGGCAGCTGAACGGCCGTGGAGTCCCCCAGGGCTTGCCGAAGGAGCTGGCAAACATCACGATAACCCCTCTTCCTGTCGAACGGTCGATTTTTTCATACACTTCTCCATTGCTTCCCGGCAATCCGGTGCGTCTTATGGCGGCATTCGTGATCTCATCGCGAACCTGCTTGTACAGGGCTAACCATTTCGCCATTAAGGACACGCCTTCCGCCGATACACCGATCAAATCTCCCCAAATCCCATTCTGGCCTAGTATGAGCGATCCCACATTGATCAATTGGGATTCTTTAGGGTCATCTGATAAATAATGAGTTAATAGAAGAACCGTAGGAATCCACTTGTCGTAAGTTAAGGGCGAACGGCAGACCCAGCCGCGAGCGGGTCCTGGGTAAAAAAGGATATTATCATTAGCATACATGATGTCCACATTCTTAGGAACATCATAATTGGTAAAGTACGGACCATTGTTGATGAGGAAATACTTCCCTGCGGATAAGAAGCTCAGCCCCGCGCAACGGTAACCTTCCGTAATATCCAAATCGATGATAGCGTCAGTGCACTGCGATGTCACCTTTTCCACGATACGGGTCAGATATAACGGAAGCTCAAAAGCATAGCACTGTTCTCTTTCCTCGAACGAGCAACCCTCATCGCCGTGGTGATGACCGGAGTCGTTACAGCCGTATTGGCCAATCGCATCCCATTTAAAATACGTAACGCCGACTTCCCGGTGCAGACGGATTAATTCATCCGCAAAGTCATCCGCATAATCGCTCACCAAACACATGGGCGAGCTTTCTTCGGTTTCCCAGACGGGATGCTTGTCGTAAACCTTTCCATTCTTGGATTGACGGTTCTGTTCGTTTCTGGAGAGCATTCGACTGCTCGTTGCCGAGGCTTTGGGATCGAACCATAACCCCAATTTCATCCCGTATTCATCCAGCTTGGCCTTGATCAAGCGCAATTTGTCCGGGAATCGGGCTTCATTGACCTGCCAGTCGCCCGTTTTTTCGTACCATCCCGTATCCATGACAAAAACTTCGATTCCGATGGCGTGTGCTCGGTCAATCTCCTCACTTATGCGAGCAAAATTCATGGAATCCAAGTATGCCTTGTTGTACCAATTTTTATTTCGTTCCTGAAACGCCCAAGTATTGTAGAACAAATACGGTTTCCGGGACTCGCTGTTCAGGCTGAGATATCGGAGGACAAATTGCCGATAATAGGCCGCCATGCTTGCTTCATCCCCTGCCAGGATGCCAGCCTCAAACCAGATCGTATCATAGGAATGACGCGGATCGAGCCTTCTTCCCCCATAGTAATTGCCTTTGACTGCGCGAACCCTCACACTTCGGTCTTCCTTAAGGGCAAAGGCAAGGTAGGCGTCCGGGTATTGGGACCCGTGTTCATAAGCGATTAGAGAAGTCTGATGGTCCAAGGTGCTGACTAACAGGGGGCCCATGATCCATTGGTTGGATTCGAATTGCTCTTGCCGAACAACCGTTTCCGTCATTGTATAGCTGTGGATCATCTCGTTAAACTCAGAAAAACGAACTTCTTTTGTAGAGCCACCGGCATCGAACGAAAAATAAACTATGGAATCTTCGCCGCCGCTCTTAGTCAAGCGGCACTCGCGATCGCTCATCAACGAATATCGAAAACGAATGATCGGGTTGTCCGGCGCCATTCGAAAAACCATCTTGATGCTTAGAAACGGATGCGTCGCCAAGGGCCCTCTACTTCAAACTCATGACTTCCGTTCGCAAGCAATTGCCTTCGTATAAGCTGCACGCCGGCAAGTTCCGCCCCTACCGTTTCACCATCGACCTCAAAGCTAGGCGCGCCGATCGAATACGTTTTACCCGAAGCCGAATCGCGAAGCAGCCAAAAAGGTTCCCGGTTTCCCAATACCTCGATTTCGGTCATTCCGTTTGCAACCGCTATCAACATGAGCTTTACCTGCCCCTCTGCTTCATAGTTCTGCTGTCATCCCGCCATCGGCGACGAGCGTCGCTCCTGTCATGAAGGAGTTTTCCGGGCTGGCGGCAAACAGGACTACCGCGGCGATCTCCTCCGGTTGTCCGACACGACCGATCGGCTGCGCTTCATTCCATTGCTTCATGATTTCCTCCCGTGGGGTATCCAAGTTCTTGACGCTGCTCTCCAGCATCGGGGTATGCACGGCGCCCGGAAGCACGGTATTCACCCGAATGTTCTGACGGGCATAATCAAGCGCGAGGGCCCTCGTCATAGCTGCAATCCCCCTTTGGAGGCCGAATAAGCCGAATACCCTTCAAGCGTAGCAAGAGCATGCACAGAACTGACATTCACAATCGAGCCGGAACCATTTGCAAGCATAGCAGGAATGACTTCCCTGCAGAACAGGAAAACCGAGGTCAGGTTATTCGTGATCACTTGATTCCACTGCTCCAAGCTCATATCGGTGAGGCGAATTTGAGGACAGGTTGCCGCATTATTGACCAATACATCAATCTTCCCAAATCTTTCCAGAGCGGCCGCGACTACCCTTTTCACATCCGCCTCCGAGGAAGCGTCGGCCTGCAGCGCAATGGCTTGCCCCCTGCGTCGATGATCTCCAGTGCAACCGCTTCCGCTTTACTCGCTGTCCGGTTTACGACCGCAACCCGCCCTCCCTGGGCTGCGAACTTATGGGCTACGGCGCGGCCAATGCCGCTGCCGCCGCCCGTCACAATAATTACCTTGCCCTGCCAATTCATTCGTACATCCCTCCGCCAGATTAACCGATTACGCCGATATGAGAATGCTTCGAAGCGTGCCGATACCTTCTACTTCCGTCCACGCCTCATGCTGTTCCATGTTACAAACTCAACATGATTTTGGCGACCTTCCCCGGGCCGGAAATCAGTTTTTCAAAGCACATGCCGCCCTCGCTTAGGGGTGCCGATTCCACCCAGGGAAGCATATTGACTTTCCCTTCCTCTATCCAATGCAATGCCGCTTCAAAGTCTTTTTGCGAATAAGCGAATGCTCCCATAATTAGCGTTTCATTGCGAATCATATCGTTCACTTGCAGCTTGCTCTCTGCTTCATGCAAACCCGAGAACACAACCCTGCCTCCGGGCCGGACTCCTGTATGCTGCTCCTGCGGGTTGCCTCCGCGCCGACGGCATCGATCGCGGCGTCGAATCTGCCGCTCCATGACGGATCCAACTTCTCCAAGCCGGCAGCGGCGATTCCTCCGAGTTCCCTGACGATCTCGAGTCTGGCTTCGTTACGATCCACCACGACAATAGTTCGAAGGCCGTATGCTTGAGCAGCCTGCAGAGCGAACAGACCGATCGGACCGGCTCCATAAATAAGCAATCGGTCCGATGCGTTTAAATCCAGCAGGCGGCATACATGAATCGCGCAGGCAAAAGGTTCGGCGAAGGCCCCTTCCTCCAAAGACACGTGCTCAGCCAGCTTATAAACATTCCTTGCAGGAACGGCTGCAAATTCGGCAAAGGCCCCCGGCCTGTGAGCCCCCAGCAGCTTACGATCCGCGCATAATTGGGCTTTACCATTGCGGCAATCGCGGCAGTGTCCGCAGGTCACAAGCGGGTTAGCCGTGACCCGGTCTCCCAGCCGCAGTCCATGCACAGGATCCACATCCGATCCCAACCTTTCAATTACGCCTGAAAACTCATGTCCCATAATCAGAGGCGGCTTACGGAGAGAATTATGTCCCAGGTAGCCGCTGAGCTCGGAGCCGCAAATTCCAACCCTCTCTACCCGAATGATTACCTCATCGGGCCCTAATTCAGGGAGGGCTACCTCACGGATGTTCATGGAACGGGGGCCTTCATATACGAGTGCTTTCATGTTCATCTCGGCTCCTTATTGAACGCGCTCGCGTTTTTCCCAGCCTTGTCGGAACAGCGGCAGCCAGTGGCCGGGATCATACGGATGCTTCGCAATTTCATCCAAGTTGAGCTCAAAGCCAAGACCCGGCCGATCCGGTGGCTGCAGGTAGCCATGTTCGACTTTGAACCCCGGAGACAAGACTTCCTGGGCCCAAGAAGCATTAAATTCATCGAAAATTTCATGCAAGAAGAAATTCGGACTCGCCATATTTAAATGAGCGCAGACGATGGAGCAGATGGGACCTTGCGCGCTGTGCGGCGCGGTCACGCCATTATGGGCATGCACCATGCCGCAAATCTGTTTGGAAGCGCTCAGTCCTAAAAATTGCGGCTCCAATTGAATAATATGAACGGCATCGTGCTTGAGAAGCTCCGCGAACTGCTCGCGATTATAATAATCTTCTCCCGCAGCAATCGGTACGGGACTGCGCTTCGCTACCTCGATCACGGACGACTGCCGGTACGGCGGAACCGGCGCTTCGAACCATGTCGGGTGAAACGGCGCCATCGCTTCTGCAAACTGAAGGGCCGTATGCACACCAAAGCGGTTATGCCCCTCGATCAAGATATCCACATCCTTACCGACGGCGTTGCGGACAATGGCAATTTTCCCGATGGCGGCATCAAAGTCGGCTCTCTCCACCGTTCGCCAAGCCGCCCCGAACGGATCGAACTTCAGCGCCGTGTAGCCCTTTGCAACGACGGCTCTAGCTTGATTATACAAGCTTTCCTCATCGGTACCCCCACGATACCAGCCGTTCGCATAGCAGCGAAGCTTATCGTGGCATTTGCCCCCAGCAGCTTGTAAACCGGCTGACTCGTCGCCTTCCCCATAATATCCCAGCAGGCCATTTCAATGGCGGCAAGCGCGGAGCCTTGAATTTGACCGCCGTCCGAATAAACGTCGCGCAGCATTTTTAAGGAAATCGTTTCCACGTCAAACGGACTCATTCCCATAACCAGATGCTTAAGCTCATGAATCGCTGCTTCTACCGTTTTGGCAAAGGCGTTTAGAGTGCCTTCCCCAATCCCGGAAATTCCTTCATTGGTCTCCACCTTGACAAAGAGCCAGTTCTTCCAAGAGTTCCCCACTAAATAAGTATGGATATCCGTGATTTTCATGCTCGCTTCTACCTCCCTCAGGCTATGAGTTTAAGGTAGCATGCGGGGAAATAGATCTACAAGATGTGCAACTTGTATACATCAGAGCATGATCTTTTTTACAAACTGAATATGATTGGAGACCAGCGTCTCCGTTGCCGCCGGATCATCCTCCTCTAATGCTTTCCGAATCCGCTTATGTTCGTCCATGCTCCCTCGTAAGCGGCTGTGATTTTTATAGAATGTTGCCCGAACGGCCATCAGGAATTTGTCCTGCAGCCTGGACATGACTTCCGTATACTCCTCGTTATCCAGACCTGAGATAATGGTCTCATGAAATTCCCGGTCCAACTGCACGAATCCGACTATGTCTACTTGCTCTACGCACTTCTGCTGAAGGGATAAATTCTCATCTAACTTGTGAAAAAAGGGCGCGTCCATCTTCCCCGTCAGCTGCTTGGCCGCAAAGGTTTCCAAAGATAGCCTCAACTCGTAAATCTCCATGATTTTCTTGAGAGACATCTCCTGAACGATGACTCCTTGGTTTGGAATAAGCTTCACCAACCCGAGCATTTCAAGCCGATCCATCGCCGAACGGATCGGCGTTTTACTCACACCCAGAAGCTCGCTGAGCGCTTTCTCGGAAAGAAACGTTCCGCCTTCCCACTCTCCGCTTACTATTTTCCGTTTGATGGTTTCAAAAGCTTTTTCTCGTAATGTGGTGCCGGTCAAGTTCATTCGATTCCTTTCCCTTCCATAATCAAATGCTTTATTATGATTATAACGATTTCCACCAGGGAAGGAACCTTCATTTGAGCACACCATCTTTACGCCGACAAGCTTACCAAGCCATTCATCAGTGGATTATTTCAGGAAAGCTGCCAAAGGGCAGCGCTACTTCCGAGGGCGAGTTAAGCCGCATGCTGGATATGAGTCGAACTCCGATCAGAGCCGCCCTTCAACAGTTAGAGCAAGAGGGTTACGTTCGCATCGCTCCGAAGCATGGGGTCATTATATTGGATTCATCGGCTCAAAGAGTCAGCGATTTATTGGATATCGTGACCGCCTTTATATTGTTCTCCGTCACCGCGGCATGGGAATTAAAGCAACGCGAACTCGTTGAATTAGCCGCAACCCACTCTCAATCCTTAAACACACTCCTTAAAACGGGCACGCTCACACCTGACGCCATGGTTCAATTTGAATTCGACCTGCTGTACGGCATTATCCAAATCGGCCGCAACAAGGAAATGTCCAGCATGTTTGTTACTACAATTTCCCGATTGTTTTGGTCGAGCAACCATAAGAGGTGGAAGGCCCCCCATCACGTAAAGACAACAAAAGACCTAAACCAACTCCTTGCTGCCATTCCGAAAGGGTTAGAGCCATTTCGCGAGTCACTGTTTCCTTACCTGCAAACCTTAAAGCTTACGTGGGGAGAGAAGAGTGACATTTGACCATTCCCTTGTTCACGTAATAAGTCCAGCCCGTTATCACCTGTCCCCGCTTAACAAAAAAAGCGATTGAATCCGGAACCTCCGGCTCAACCGCTTCATGGGGCAATCGGTGCCCGTCCGTTGATACGGCAAACCATTCTTTGGATGCCTACCTCTGTTCTTTGCGCCCCTTATCGAACGGAAGGCTGGAAGGCCGCAAGGTCGGCAATTGGCTCCACTGCCGGTAGGCCGCCTCGAGAATCCTCCGGTCCCGAAGGACCATGAACCGGGACGAGTAGTCATGCCGCTCGTTCTCGGCCTCCCT
The DNA here is from genome assembly GCA_030323305.1 of Paenibacillus sp. CC-CFT747. Taxonomy (GTDB): domain Bacteria; phylum Bacillota; class Bacilli; order Paenibacillales; family NBRC-103111; genus Paenibacillus_AO; species Paenibacillus_AO aurantius. Next base: position 920,228 of record CP106741.1, read on the forward strand.
CATCCGTTCCCGGGCCTCCTGCCAAGACATCCACCTAACCTGCATGCCCAGCCGTCGTTCATTTTCGGTCAGCTTGATTTCGTCCGTACAGGAAAGAGCACGGGCGATGTAGCAGTAGGAAACCTGCATGTAGCGGTTTTTGACCTTGTGCTCCTCAAAATACCCCAGCTCGTGGGTAATTTCCGCCTCGCAGCCCGTCTCCTCCAGCAGTTCGCGGAGAAAAGTCTCCTCCCGGCTCTCGCCCGCCTCCATTCCGCCTCCGGGCAGCTTGTACAGCCCCCGGCGGGCCATAAACATCAGCGCCACCCGGTCATGCTCGTCCATCAGGACGCCCCGGGCCGCCTTCCGGGAAATCGAAGACAGCCATTCGGGCGGGCCTCCGTACAGATCGCTGTCGGTCAAACGGTCCATTAGCTTCATAGCTCATCTCCTGACCTTGGTGTCTCGGTTGGCTTCTCTTCCCATTATACCCGTTTACAGCGTCAGAAGCTCGCGGATTTCCTCCTCCGTTAAGGAAGGCAGTCCTTCCTCGGCCGGCTGAAGCACTTCCCCGATCAACGCCTTCTTGCTCTTCTGCAGCGCGTACATCTTGTCCTCCACGGTGCCCCGGGCTACCAGCCGGATGACGTGCACGACTTTCCTCTGTCCGATCCGGTGGGCGCGGTCCATCGCCTGCAGCTCCACCGCCGGGTTCCACCACAGGTCGTAGAGGATGACGGTGTCGGCTCCGGTCAAATTCAGACCCGTCCCGCCGGCCTTGAGGGAGAGAAGGAACAGGTCCCGCTCCCCTTCGTTGAAGCGGCGGCACAGCTCCACCCGCTCCCGGGGCGGGGTTTGCCCGTCCAGGTAGAAATAGGGAACCTCCCGTTCCGCAAGCTCACGCCGGATGAGACCGAGCATCTCGGTGAATTGGGAGAAGACAAGCACCCGCCTCCCCAGTCCCCGGTACTCGTCGACCAGCTCCAGAAGCTGATCGAATTTGGCGGCGCTCCCCCGATACCCTTCCACGAACAAAGCGGGGTGGCAGCACAGCTGGCGAAGCCGGGTGAGGCCCGCCAGGATACGGATCCGGTTGCGCCGGAGGCTGCCCGCCTTCAGATGCTTCACCGCTTCCTGCCGGAGCTCGGCCAAGTAAGCCACGTACAGCTTCTTCTGCTCCGGAAGAAGCTCGGCGGCAAGCGTCGATTCGATCTTCTCCGGCAGCTCCTGCAGCACGTCGCTCTTTAGCCGCCGCAGCATAAAGGGCCGGATGCGCTTCGCCGCCGCTTCCCTCGAGAACTCCTTGAAGGCTTTGCGGTCGGGCAGAAGCCCCGGAAAGACGACATCGTAGAGGGACCACAGATCCTCGAGACGGTTCTCGAGCGGCGTCCCGGTTAGGGCAAAACGATGCTGCGCACGGATGGCCTTCACCGAGCGGGCGGTCTGCGTATCCGGGTTTTTGAAAGCCTGTGCCTCATCATAGAAGACGGTGTGAAAGGACAAGGCCCTGTAGCGGAGCAAGTCCCGGCGCAGCAGCGGATAGGACGTGATGATCACATCGGTTCCTGCCGGATCGCTCAGAATGCCGCTCCGCTCTTTGGCGCTGCCGTCCGCAACCGTGACCCGCAGCTCCGGAGCAAACTGCCGGAGCTCCCGCTGCCAGTTGTACAGGAGCGAGGCCGGGCAGACGACGAGAGCCGGCTCGCCGGTCTCCCGGAGCTCCGGCAGGACGGAGACGAGATAGGCGATGCTTTGGACCGTCTTCCCGAGCCCCATCTCGTCGGCCAGCACCCCGCCGAACCGGTAGCGGGCGAGCGTCTTCAGCCACTGGTACCCGTATTTCTGGTAGCCGCGCAGAACCGGCTCCCAGCCTTCGGGATAAGGATGCTCCAGATGATCGGGGCTGCGCATGGTATCGAGCAGCCGCCGGAAGGAGGTCCCGAGGCTGACGGCACGCCCGGGGGCGGCGTTCTCCATCAAGTGGACGGCGTGGGCGGCCGGCAGACGAAGCCGGTCTCCCGCCAATTCCAGCCTTCCCCCGAGGCTGTTCAGGAAACGGATAATGTCCTGAAACTCCTCGCTGTCGAGCGGCATAAGGGCCCCTCCCGGAAGCCGGTAATAGCGGCGCTTCTCCGCGAGGGTTTCGAGAAGCCGGGAGATCTCCCTCTCGGGGATGCCGTCCAGCTCGAACCGGAACTCGAGCCAGTCGGTGCGCTCGTCCACCTCGGCCCGGAGCCTCGGCGGGGCATGGCCGGTGAAGAGCCGCTCCTTTGCCGCGGACGTGGCGTACACCTGCACCAGCTTCTCCAGCTCGGGAAGCACATGCCGGAGGAACTCGTATTCTTCCTCTTCGCCGAGCAGCATGTAGCCGCCTTCGGTCTGCAGGAAGGCCGCCCGCTCCATCAGGCTTAATATCCTCTGCTCCTTCTCTCCGTCACGTACGAGAAGCCGGCCCCGGCCGGCCCGTGTGCCCGGGCTCTCCAGCGGGTCGACCACCCACTCGCCGTAGTGGAATTCGAGGCCGGCCAGAAGGCGGTCCTTCACCCGGTCGAGGAACAGCTTCGCCTTAAGCGGAGCCTGCACCATCCGTTCGGACACCTCCTGGGCCACCTTTACGGCGCCGAGCTTCAGAAGCCCCGGGATCACCCGCTCCAGGAAGAGCTCCATTTGCTCCGCCGGGATCCGAACCGAAGGCATTCCTGTTTCCTCCAGCATCCTTATCAGGCCGGCAAGACGCTTCAATTCCTCGGCGGGAGGCTTCCGCAGCCTGCCTTCGGAGAGAATCATGCCGTAGGCTTCCATGACGGTCACCCGGTCCGATCCCCTTATCTCCAGCCGTCCGTCCTCCGCCCCTTCCGAAGCCGGCTCGAAGGCGAACACAAGGGGAAGCGGCTCTTCCGTCAGCCCGATGCCGGAGTAGGTGAGGCCGTCATGCACCAGCTTAACCTGCGGTGCCGCGGCCAGCAGGGGCAGCAATCCTTCCCAATAGGCGGCCGGGATGAGCGGCATTCGTCCCTCTCCACCGTAAGAGGACCCTTCGGGCCCCCCTCGCTTCGGACGATTCGGAGCAGTGCCCTCAGGACGGCATCGTTCTCCGGCTGGAAGCTGTGAAGCTCCGGGACATAGGAGAAGGTCCCGGTCAGGGGTATGGCTCCCCGCGCTCCACCTGCTCGAGAAACTCCCCGATCCGCTTCACCGCGTAAAGCCGTTTCGCTCCGATCCGGCATTCGACTCCGAAGCGAAGCCCTCTGTCCCGGTGCGGAACGGTCCGCACGGTAAACTCCGCCTCCAGCACCTCCCGTCCGTCCACGAAAGGACGGGCCGCCGTCGGCGGCACCGGCTTGCGGCTGAACAGCTCCAGCAGCCGGTCGCTTAAGCCCGTGGCGGCTTCTCCGGCGGACGCGGCCTCCCCGATTCCGGACAGCGAGGCTTCCCGGCCTGCCCCGCTTCCGTCCTTCACCCAGAAGAGCAGCGCCGCAATATGCCGGCAGTACAGGTCGTCGGGGTGAAAAACCGGACAGGAGCAGACCGCCTCCGCCTTGCCGGCGGAAGGGAGGCCGAGCGTCACCGGATAGACCGAGCCGTCCTCCCGGACGTCCGCCTCGTACCGATGTCCGGAGCGCCTGGTCACGTTGACGCTTCCCGCCCGGAAGAGGGCCTCGCCGTCTTCGCAGGAGAAACGGCCGCAGAGCGCCCGGATGGTTTTTTCCTGGATGGGTTCGTTCACGTTCTTCCTCCTCCTTCCCTGCCCCTATGGCTTATCCCTCCATTATACCCGTTCCCCGGACAAAAAGGGGCGGCCCCTTTACGAAAAGGGCCCCGGGTGAGAGGCACAAGCGCTCAAGCGGAGGTACCGCTCCCTTCATACGCTGAGGGTAAGAAGGAGGCTTGAATCGATCATGACACGCTTCGGCATTATGCAGCTTGCTTTGCCGGCAAGAGGGTCCGGGGCCGAACGTTCCGGCAGCTATGTCCCGGACGGGATCTGGAGGGATTTCATTCGGACGGCAGAAAGCACGGCCTGCAGGTATTGTTTTTTCGCGTGGAGGATGTGGATTTCGCCCGGGGCCGGGTCCATGCCTGGACCTCATCATCACCCGACGGCCGATCCGGCTGGAGGCGGGGCTGGCACCCGCTCCCGCATGTGCTGTACGAGAATTACCCGATCGGCCCCAAAGGAAAAAGCCGCCGCGCCGTTGCCATGAAGAGGGCTTTCGCGCGTCTCGGCATTCCCGTGTTCAATCCGTCCTTCTTCAACAAGGCGGAGCTCCAGAGGCTGCTGTCGGCTTCCGAGGTACGCCGGTTTCTTCCGGCCGGCAAGGCGGCACGAAGCGTATCGGACGTGACGGGACTCCTGAGAAGGCACCGGAGCGTCTACCTGAAGCCGGTCAACGGCACCCAGGGGCGGGGAATTCTCGAGCTGAAGCGAAGATCGCATGGACGGGTTAAGGTGAAATCGGGGAAACGGGCGGACCGGGTCGGGCGGAAGGAGTTTACCCGCATCATGAGCCGTCTGCTGAGGAGAGAACGGTACCTCGTCCAGGAAGGGCTGTCCTTGCGCAAAAAGGACGGCACAAAATCGACTTCCGCGTCATCGTCCACCGGGGAGCCGACGGCCGCTGGCATTCGGCCGGCATCCGCCCCAAGCTCGGCGGATCCGGGTCCATCGTTACCAACATCCATGCCGGCGGCTCCAAGACGACCTGGGCCCGCCTGTCCGCCTGGGCCCGCCGAAGCGGAAAACCGCTTCCGTCCGCCCGACGGCTGGAAGAGGCCGCCCTGGTGGCGGGGCGCGTCCTTACCCGCTTCCGTCCGACCTTGAGCCACCTCGGAATCGACGTGGCGCTGGACCGGCGCAACCGGATCTTCCTGCTGGATTTCAACCCGGTGCCCGGGCGCGGCCTTCTTACTCCTTCCATGCGGAAGCGCGTCACCTACCTGACCACGGGCTTTGCCAAATACTTGGCCTCCCGGGGAGCCTCCGCCCGGAAGCGGTAGGTCACGGGAAGGACTGCGGCGTAACGAATCGTGAGCACCTTATAACGACAAAAAAGCCCCCGCGGATTTCTTCCGAGGGGCCTTTTTACGCCAATAAGCGTCGTACGATTCGTTAAGACCCCGGCAGGCATTTACCTGCCATAGGTCATTTTTTGGTTTTCTCGTATCGTTCCCTATATCTGGTAGTCCATAAGTCGGCCAGAGATAGGGTGTCTTTATTCAAAGAAGTCTCATAGATATCATCAAATTCATCCTTCGTCACCATAACTTGTGAGAACTGAGAGGACCAGCCCGACACGGAGGTTCTCACTCCAAGAAACGTTTTATCCGGCTGCCTCTCTTTTATATACTGCCAAATCCTCATCGCGTTAATAAGGTCGTTGGAACTATAGGCGGGGCCATCGAATTTTTTGTCTGTCAAATGGATATCCAGATAGTACCCTTCCTTGTTTGTGTTATGTATAGTAAAATTTCCCAAATACCGATTGATCATGATACTATTTACTAGATAGTCCCTTTTGAATAGAGCAGAGAGATCCTTTCGTATATCTTCATCATGTATGGCTTCATTCGGAGAGGACACGGTATGCATCGAGACCCTATCTATCTGTACCGCAAGGTAGGAAAGCATCAGGGAACCAAGCAGGAGGGAAGCGGCCAAAGCTGCTTTATCCCTGATTTTTTTAAGCTTGGGTGTAAAAATGATTCCTGCCGAAATCATCAAGATAGCCAGCAAGCAGGCAACCGAATAATATTCAAGGCCGAGCCAGGTTACATCCAAGACCACAAAAACTATCCCTGCAGCGAGAAAGAGGCTCTGCCACCATTTTCTTCGAAATAGGGATGCTAGGAAAAAAGCAAACCAGGCCAGCAGCACCATGATGCTGATATAACTAAAATAGGTTAGTAACAAAAAGCTTAGTTCAAGCAAAAATTTACCCCTCCCGCTGAAAATTCACTTATCCTTCGTTCACTTCTAAGTAACTTGCAGTATTTAAACTATTATCTTCCAAATATGGTCTGGACTTCAACCAAATTAATCCATTAGTGAGGTGAACCTTCATGAACGTTAAAAAAATACTACTAATGGGTATAGTGAGCAGTGTTTTTATCGGGGCGTCCATTCTTATAGCAAGCAAAACAAATTCCAACGAACTATCCCTTATCCCAGAAGAAGCTCAACCCATTGTAACGAAAATGCTTAATGCCATTGACCACTATAAGTCACTGGAAGCAACTATTAAGGTTGACCAAACGGAGGGAATTTCAGGCACGGTAGCCTTTGCCTTGAGAATGGAGCCCCATGTTATGGCTAGGTCAGATACTACCTTTGCAGATGGAAGAGTAATTAAGGAAATCCAGAATAACAATCGGGTTTTAGGCATAGACGAAGAGAAGAAAACCTACAAAGAGGACAAAATTTCGGAAAAACAAATAAATAAATGGAAGTACAATCCAAAAACCAAAGTAAAACAAAATAAGGACGGTGGATTGGTTTTCTTTCCAAGACAGAATCCCATTCTGGTAGGCAATAGCTTTGGAATGAACTTACTATTCCCACAAAGTATTGCTCTTGGTGTCTTACATAGGGCAGAATTTAATTCCGTTGAAAAAAATCAATTATTCCTTGGTCGCAGCAGCGTTCGGTTAGATGTCTCCCCTATCCCCTCGCAGCAAGCTTACTATGGCAACACTTTAAAATTATGGATTGATGAGGAGACCGGCATCCTTTTAAAGCAAGAATGTTATTTGAACGGAGAAAAATTTAAAACATTGGAAATTACGTCACTTGAACTCAATACAATAACGAACGATCGTATATTTCATTTCCCATCCGTTGAGAACTATACCACTATCAAGTAAAAGAAGCCTTCCCTCGTCATCTTGAATGACTTGAGAAGGCTTCTTTTTAAGCCGGTTCCAGCCGGTCCTTTCCCTTCCCTGCCGGGTTACCGGGAGCAGCCTCCAAGCCGGTCACGCCGGCTTGCTCCGCTTCGGTCAGCATCCGCTCTACCACCACCGCCACCCCGTCACGGTCGTTCGTCTCCGTGATCTCCCGGGCCCTTTCCTTCAGCTCGGGAACGGCATTGCCCATGGCCACCGGATACCCGACGGCAAGGAACAGCTCCAGGTCGTTCCGGTCGTCTCCGAAGGCCGCAGCCCGAGACGCCTCCAGCCCATAGTGGGCACACAGGCTCAGAACGCCGGAAGCTTTCGTCACCCCCGGCCCATCAGCTGGACGAGCTTGCCCTCATCGGTCACGACTACGCTCAGCCGCTCCCGGAAGGCTTCCTCCAAGAGTTCCGTGCGGCGGCTGTTGGTGAGCAGAAGCTTCGTGGCGCTCCGCTTCTTCAGCTCCTCCATGCTGACGACAAGCGGGACGAAATGGGAGTGGTAGAAGGCCGGGTCGGGCTCGGCCCGAAGGCTGTACCAAACATCCTGCTCCTCCAGACTAAGGGTGCCCTCCAATCCGTTCCGCTCCCAGAATTCCAGCACCTGCAGGCTGATTTCTGGAGGAATGGCATAATGCTCGGTCAGCCCGGTATGCGGGCAGTGAACATACGCTCCGTTGTAATAGACGAAGGAGGCCGTCTGAAGCAGGTTCTCCGGCAGCAGCTCCTTAACGGAACGGGGCGGCCGGGCCGTGGCGATGATGATTTTCCACCCTTGCCGGTAAGCCTTCATCAGCGCCTGGAGGTTTCGTTCGGACATTTCCTTGCGGGAGTTCAGCAGGGTTCCGTCGAGATCGAGAACGAGGGCTTGAACGGAAGCGATCGGCCTGCCTTCTATCGTTTGGTTGTTCACTCGTACGCCGCCTTCCCGTTGGTGTTTGGAAGAGCGTACCATTCTTTTTCCGGGACGACAATGGGATTCGTCAGCCCATCGGCTATTTCTTCTTGTACTTCGCATCGTAGGCAGTCTGATAAATTTCCAGGTACCGCTTCAGGTTCATGTTGTCCAGGTTCTTCACGTAAGAGTCCCAGTTCTTGTCGAGGTCCAAGTCTCCGGTGATGAACCGGGCGGTCATCTCCTTCATATGATCCAGCAGCGTTTTCTCGAGATCGGCCACCTCGGAGGACTGCTCGGCGGTGAAGAAGACCGGAGGCAGGATGTTCTCCATCGACTGCTGGTAGGGCTCCATCTTCTCCTTCGTCTCCTTGTAAAGCAGCGGCTCCAGAGGCTGGGACGGATCCGCTACCTCGCCCAGCCGGAGGTCGCTCGGCCGGAAGCCCGTCCCCCGCTGGCTCCAGTTCACGTTCTGCACCCCGCCCCAGGGTTTCAGCTGCTTCCAGATGGCGGGCTTGCCGTTGATGCCGATCTCTCCCTTCTCGGCCCAACGCCATTCGGTGCCTTCCCGACCGGCATACCAGCGGAGCGTGGCTTCCTGGTTGTACAGGAAATCCGCCAGCCGGAACGCCGCCTCCGGATTTTTGGCCTTGTTCGTGATGATGAATTCCCCGTTGTTCACCGCAAAAGGATGCAGGGGCGTAATCTGAAGCCCTTTCGGCCCTTTAAGCGGAGGGACGGCCGTATACTCCAGCCACCGGTTGCTCGAGCCGGCCAGCTTGGCCACGGAGCCCATGTTGTGCCCCGACGCCGCTCCGAGAATCGGGGTCGCGCTCTCGCCCATCTCCTGAAGCTGGGTGCCGTCCTGCGTGAACGTCTGCGGGGCGATCAGCCCTTCGCTGTACAGCTTGCGCAGGTACGCCAGGCCTTCTTTCCATTCCGGCTTGTTGTAGGGGATATCCACCTTCCCGCTCTTCAGGTACAGCTTGTTGGAGCCATGGTTGTAGATGAAAGCATTCATCAGGAAGGAATCGATGGAGGTGTGGTAGCTTTGCGGAGAGCCCGAGAGCGGGATCTCGTCGGCTTTGCCGTTGCCGTTAGGGTCCCTGGTTTTGAAGGCCTTCAGCATCTCGTAGAATTCGTCGGTCGTCGTCGGCATCTTCAGCCCCAGCTTGTCGAGCCACGGCTGGTAGACCCACATCCGCTGATGGAGCGTACAGTGGTAGCATTCATTGATTTGCGGCATGGCGTAGATTTTGCCGTCGGGCGCCGTGCTCAGCTCCTTGGCCATCGGCATGGCCGCATACCCCTTCTTCGTTTCGTCCCCGTATTTTTCGATCAGGTCGTTCAGCGGAAGGAAGACCCCTTGGGACCCGTAGATCATCATCTGGGAGGGGGACACGCCGAAGCCCATGATGACATCCGGGTAATCGCCGCCCGAGAGCACAAGGTTCAGTTTTTCCGTTGCGGTTTTCTCGGGGGCTACCTCGAATTCGAGATGAATGTTCGTTTTCTCCTCCAGCCATTTCGTAAATTCATTCGTCGAGAAATCCTCTACCGTGGACGCCCCTTTTATCAGAACCTTGAGGGTCGTTTTCTCGTTCGTGATCGGAAACTGTCCGGCGGGATTAACCGCACTCGCCCCTTTGGCCACATCCGGCTCTTTGCCGGAGCAGGCACTCGCCAATAACCCGAATCCCAGGACAACGGACAGAAGCATGCTCCATTTCCTCATTTCCTCAACCTCCCCGGATTAATGAAATCCATTCCGTAATAGCTCCCTTTGGGCCGTCCTCTTCAGGAATTCCCCTTTCCAGTTCAACCCTTCAGCGACCCGATCATGATGCCTTTCACGAAATACTTCTGCACAAAAGGATAGACAATCAGCAGAGGAACGGTGGCGACCACGATAAGAGAAAATTTCAGCAGCTCCCGGAGGCCTTCCCTTTTGGCCTGCTCGGCTACATCTATCAGCATCGACGCATCCACTTCGTTCTGGACAAGAATTTCCCGGAGAACGAGCTGAAGCGGATAGAGGCTCTGGCTCTTCAAGTACATCAATGCACTGAAATACGAATTCCAATGACCGACCGCATAGAAGAGAGCGATGACCGCAATGATCGGACCGGAGAGGGGAGAACGATGCTCCAGACGAAGCGGAAATCGTTGCAGCCGTCCAGCTGAGAAGCCTCCAGAAGCTCATCGGGAATGGTCGTCTGAAAATAGGTGCGGGTGACGATCATGTTCCAGATGGCCAGCGCTCCAGGCAAAATCATCGCCCACGTCGTATTGAGCAGGCCTAGGTCCTTGACCACCAGATAGGTCGGAATCAGACCTCCGGAGAACATCATGGTGAACACGAACAGAAACATAAACAGGTTCTTTCCGTAGAAATCCTTCCGGGCGAGCGGGTAAGCCGCGAGAATGGTCATCACCACATTGACCAGCGTGCCTGCCGCCGTATACAGGATGGAGTTGGCGAAGCCGCTCCAGATGAGCTTGTGCCGGAACACCGCGGTGTAGCCGTCCAGTGTCGGCCGAACGGGCCAGAGCCACACCTCGCCCGCAATCACCGCATCGGCATCGCTTATTGAAGCGCTTACAACATAAATCAGCGGATAGAGGATAATGAGAAGAAAGAGGGACAGCACCGTATAATTGATGACGGTAAAGATCCGGTCGCTCCGTGACTCTCGAATGGCGGTCGATTCCATGAGCGCCTCCTTTCCTAGAACGGGACTGGGTTTACCATAGGCTCGACTGGTTGGTCCGCTGGGCGATCTTGTTGACGGCCACAAGCAGAACCAGGTTGATCAACGACTTGAACAAGCCGATGGCGGAGGAATACGAATAGTTGACGGCTTGGGAGGCGAGACCGACCTTGTACACATACGTGTCGATCACCTCGGAGGTCCTCATATTGAGCGGGTTCTGCATGAGGAGCACCTTCTCGAACCCAACGTCGAGCATATGGCCCGTGTTCAGGATGAGCATGATAATGGCGATCGGCATAAGGCCCGGCAGGTCAATATGGCGCATCCGCTGAAGCTTGCTGGCTCCGTCGACGACCGCGGCCTCATGCAGAGCCGGATCGATGCTCGAAAGCGCCGCCAGGTAGATGATGCAGGAGAACCCCACGCTCTGCCAGATGCCCGACCAGACATAGATGGACTTGAAGTATTCGGGAATCCCCATGAAGTTGACCGGCTGCAGGCCGAACAGCTTAAGAACCGTATTGACGATCCCGTTGCGGGGGTCGAGCAGCTCCAGAATGATTCCCACCATCACCACGACGGATATGAAATGCGGAGCATAGGTGATCATTTGCACCGATTTCTTGAACCGTTCGTTCCTTACATAATTAAGACTAAGAGCCAGCAGGATCGGAAACGGAAAACCGGCCGCGAGGCTGTAGAGGCTGAGCGTGATGGTGTTTCGTATGATCCGCCAGAATTCGTACGATTCGAAGAAGCGGATAAAATGCTTCAAGCCAACCCACTCGCTCCCCCAGATGCCCTTCGTCACGATGTAATTCTTGAAAGCGATCTGGGCCCCGTACATCGGCCAGTACTTGAATAGAAGAAGGTAAATCACCGGCAGCGAGATGAGCACATACAGGCGCCAGACCTTCTTCATCTTCTTCAGCGGGGAAGGCCGTGCGGCCGCCCAAACCGCCGTCCCCGGCGCCCCCTGCTGCGCACCGCGATTCCCGTTTCCGTTTTCGTCCCGTCCATGAGGTCTCCCCTTTCCCTTTTCGTAAATAGCGGCACCCTTCCATCGCGTTACCGCCTGTCTATACCTTATCGCCGGCTTCCCCGCCGGTAAACAGGAAAGCCTGCAGGCAGATGTGCAGGCTTTCATAATGGCGATGTGCAGTTGGCCGGACTATGTGCACCGGTTAAGATTCGTTTTCAGCGCCCCCTCCCGGTAAGCGGTGGCACTTACCCCGTTAAGTCTTTTGAAAGCCCGGCAGAAGGTATTGGAGGAGCCGTAGCCAACCTTTAAAGCAATTTCATACACCGGAAGCCCCGACCTTTCCAGAAGCTCCTTGGCCCTGTTCATCCGGAGGTCTTCCAGATAATCTGAGAAGTTGACTCCGGTTTGCTCCTTGAAGAACTGGGACAGATAACCCTTCGAGATATCCAGCCGGCCCGCCACCGAATCGAGGCAGAGGTCGGAATCGGAATACGAATCCTGCAGCAGGGCCATAATGCTCTCCAGCAGTCCAATGTTCTGGCTCTTCTTGTGCTCGTTAACGCAGATGCAAATGTCACGGTACACCTCCGCGAGCGAACTCAAGCTTCTCTCCAGCCCTTCGTAGGACTTCATGTCGTCGGCAAAGGGCTTGACCGTATCCAAAACGTACGTCTCGTCCATTCCGACCTGGGGCAGCAGCTTGACAAGCGTCCCCCACATTTCGTTAACGAGAAGCCGGAGCATAAGGATGGACAGCTGCTTCTCCTTGAAGTTCACGTTATACAGCTCGTTCAGCAGTGTCTCGACCGCTTCCTGCTCCCCCGCCTTCGCCAGGTGGGACAGCCGGACCTCCAGGTCGGACGGATAATAATAGCTGCGGTTCTCCCCGGGAATCTGGTCGTACGCCATGACTCCGTCAAGGCTTCTCCAGCGCATATACTCCAGGGTATTTCTCGCCTCTTCATAAGAGCGGGAGATGTTGACCAGTTCCTCCTGCAGCGGGCCCACGGCGAACCGGACCTGAATATGCAGCTCCGTCTGGATCTCGGCCGCCGCCCTCTCCAACCTCAGGCGGACCTTCTCCCAATCGTTGTCCGGCCGGGAGGGGTAAGCGAACAGCAGCGCGATCTGGTCCTCCGCCATGTCATGGGCAAGCAGCGGCTGAACCTGCTCCCGGGTCAGCACATCCTTGACGAGCACCCGCTTGCCGTCCAGGTCCGAGAGCATCTCCCGGCTTAGGCTGCCCTCGAAGCCTTGCAGCTGCAGAACCGCGGCCCGGAACCAGCGGCCTTCGGCTTCAATCCCGGCATGCTTCAGCAGGACGGGCGTGTCCGTCGGGGAGGAATAATCGCCGCGCAGCAGCCGCTCAAACGAAGCCGCCTGGAGGAAGGAGCTTCGCGGGCGATGCGCTCTTCGAGGTCGCTGTTATTCTCCAGGAGCCGCGTAACATGGTCGCGGATGAACCGGTAGGCGTCCCGTCCTGCCGGATCGGCCGCTCCCGCACGCTCGCGCAGGGTATCCAGAATCCCTTTCAGCGGGCGGCTGTTGCGGTAGGCGATCAGGTAAGCGTAGATGAGCCCGAGAGCCAAGAACAGGAAGGCGAGACTAAAGGTGATTTTCTTGATGTACAGAACCTTCTGCAACACGACCCGAACGGGCTGGGCCACGAGATAAGTCCAATCGTTGGTGGGCGATTTCGAATAGGTAACCAGCATGCTCTTGCCGTTAATGGTCCGCTCGATGCTGCCCTTCTCTCCCTTCAGCAGGGCGGGATCCAGCCAGGCGGGAGTATCGGAAGACGCCGCGGTGCTGACGACCTTCCCTTCCTCATCGACGATGCAGGCCCATCCTCCTCCCGATAGGTCAAGGCCGCGCAGCAGCTTCTGCAGCTCCCGGTTGTCCACCGTAATGCCGATGGCCCCTTGGGGATACCCGGGCATGCCGAGGAGCGAAGGTACGTCAGCAGCGTGTAAGGCTGGTCATTCACGATGACCTCTTGGGCGGGGAGAATCTTTTGTGGCGGTAAACGCTTACAAGTTCATTTCGAAAAGCGTCTTCCTCCCAGCCTTCATACCGGAAGTTCCGGTAAAATTCCGGATAGCTGTAGGTCGAGTCTTCCGTGAAGACCAGATTGCTGTTCTTGAACAGAATAAAATACTTGAAGATGAAGTTATTCGCCAGACCGTAATGGTACAGGCTTTTGCGCGTTTCGAGCACCCGGTTGACGTTCGCTCCCTGATAAGGCTCGGTAATCCGCTGAAACTGCATGATCCGGGTATCCTCGGTCAGCTGCATGGCAATGGAAGAGAGTTCCTGGAGCCGCCGGTCGAGAATCTCCCGGTTCTGCTGAAGCAAGTTGAAGTTGGCGGTGGTGACCTCCTTCTCCATCTCGATCAGCGTCTGATGATAGATCACCCAGCCGACCAGCAGAGGAAGCAGGAGGAACAGCAGGTTCGGCACCAGGAGGCGGAGAAAGACGGGATGCCCGCCGGCCTCTCCTTTTTGGATTAACCACATGTTCTACCCCTCCGATCTCCGAAATTTGTTTCTATTGTAAGCCACGTTTCCGGGGGAGACAATGGGCGGTAAGATGTAGGAGCTAAGATTCGATCTTGGACAAAAAAGAACGCCTCGTATGATGGGGGTGTCTCGGGCAGCTGCCCTAAAACCATCAGGAAGCGTGTACTACGAAATCCACAAAACCCGCCCGTTCCGCTCGCCACTCCTGCCTCGGTTACGCGGCCCCCTACCCCGCCCGGTCCGACGATGCGTGCTGCGTGCGGTACTCGCCCGGCGTGATGCCGCAGATGCGCTTGAAGACGCGGATGAAGTTCTGCGCGTTGTTGTAGCTGAGCCGGTCGGCGATGTCCCCCACCTTGAGGTCGGTGGTCACGAGCAGCTCCTTAGCACGGTCCATCCGGTACGCAATGATATAGTCCGTCAGCGTCATGCCGGTTTCCTCCTTGAACATGGAGCTGAACTGGGAGCCCGGCAGGGAGACGAGGTCCGCGAGCATGGGCTGGGACAAGTCCTCGTCGTAATGCTCATGAATGAACTGGAGCACCTTCTCCATCGTCTTCCGCTGCCGCTGGTTCCGGAAGCCGGAAATGTGGGCGACCATGGCCGGATAGACCTCCGTGCCCAGCCACTGCACGATGGCGTCCCCCGTCTTCAGCTGGGCGAGCCGCTGGTACAGGTTGTACGCGAAGAGCTTCGGGCCGCCCTCCGGGTCCAGCTCGAACAGCGTCTTCAGCGAGGCGGCCACGAGCTGGACAAAGGACTGCTGGATATGGTCGACCGAGGCCTGCCTCCCGCACGCCGTCAGCTTCGCCGCGAACTGGTCCGTCCCCTGCCGGATCTGCTCCAGGCGGCACAGCTTCAGGCCGGTGACGACGGTCAGCTCCTGCTCGGCCGGGTAGAAGAACGCGGACCGCTGCGGAAGCACCGACCCGATGAAGATAACCTTGTCGTTGCCCTCCACGAGCTGGAACTCGAGCGCCTCCTTCGCCTCCCGGTAGGACGACCGGATGCGGGTGCGGCACGGGTAGCAGCGGCCGATGCCGATCGTCACGGTGACCTTGAGCAGCTCGCCGATCACCCGGTGCATCTCCTCCGCCACGGAGAACACGGCCGCCTGGGCATCATGGGCGCTCGTCTCCTCCCCGCCCAGGTTAAGGATGACGGCCGTCTGCTCCGTCCCCGTCTGGAACACCGCCCCTTCGGCATGGTGGCTGATCACTTCACGGGCTATATTGTTAACGGCATACCCGAACAGGTTCAGGTCCTGCTCCGTCTGGCCGCGCAGGTCGTCAAGCTCCAGGCACATGACCGCATAGTACCGGCCTTCCATCGGGAGGCTGTAATACCCGAAGCGCTGCCCGAGCTCCTCCTCTTTCATGGCTTCGTTCAGCACCCGCCGCAGAAAATGCGTCCTTAGAAGCGGCATCGAGTCCTGCACCTGCTTCTCCAGCTCGTCGTTCGTCCGGTGCAGCGACTCCACGTAGTGGCGGATCAGCCCGAACTCATTCAGCCTGCCCGCCGCCGGGGCGGGATCCTCGCGCCCGCCGCGCCGCAATAGCTCGAGCAGGCCGTGCCAGAGGCCGAAGAAGCTGCGGGACAGCCAGAACACCGCCAGCAGGCTGACCGCGATCAGGAAGAGGCCGAGGCCGATCATCATCTGCTTGATCCAATCGAAATGCCCGGTCAGCTCCTCCACCGGCAGAACGGAGATGTACTTCCACCCGCTGTAGGACGACTGCAGGTAATTGACCAGCATCGTCCGCCCGTCGATTTTCTCCGAGAACCGGTCCTCGGGCTTGGTGGTGGCGAGCAGCTTCTGAATGAGGGGAGAATGCAGGTCGGGGCCGAGCAGGTCCTTGTTCCAGTCGGAGAAAATGTTGCCCGAAGGCGTCGCGATCAGCATCTCCCCGCTGCTTCCGAGGGTCATGTGGGAGAACACATCGAAGAAGGCCCGGTCATTAAGCTCGATGATGAGGTAGCCCATCGGCTGATCCAGAACCGACACGGGCAGCTTGCGGACATAGGTCACCACATGGGAGCCGCCGCGGGGAAGCCGGGACTCCGATTTGCGGTCCGTCAGGAAATAAGGCCGGCCGTTCTCCGGCTCCGAGGCTTTCGCCTCGAGCCGTTTCCGAAGGTCCGGGTCCAGCTTCCCCAGGTCCGTGACCCCTGGCTTGGGCTGACGAGCAGCTTCTGTTGAGTCATATAGAGAGAGACAGCGTTGGCATCGCTGATCAGCCCTTCCATGGAGGTCAGGACGGTCATGACGTCGCGTGCTTTCTCCGGATTCTCATAAGGATTCGACAAGGACAGAAACTCCTTGAAATTGGGGTTGAACGCATGCTGAAGGGCAATCTTGTCGAGTGTGATGAGCTTCTCGTCAATCCTCTCCTGCACCTGCTTGACCGTTTCCCGATTCGCCTTCCCCACTTCCTCGGAAACGGCGTTCTCGGCAACCAGATAGGCAATTCCGCCGAAGACGGCAACAGGAACAATAACAAGCAGGGAAACCGCAACCAGAACTTTAAGCTTCATGGACCCTTTCGTCCACATGCCGTTCACGATCCGCAGGAGCAAGGACATCCCTTCCTTCCTTAGCTAGTAATGTAACCCCTTACATTCAGTATAGCGAAGTTTCCCCGGCCTGTCCCCGCCCCCACCCTCCTCTATCGGCAAAATGAGCCCTTCCCCCTAAGAGGAAGGGCCCTAGGTCCTAGTGCCTTATCCGCTGCCCTACACCCTCAGCCGCGGCCTTATTCATCCGGGGGCTCCCCCTACCCGTTACTTCTTCTGGCTCTTGTACCACTCGTTCACCTCTTTGGTGATCTGGGCTCCGCCCTTGTCCAGCCACTCCTTCGCGAAGCGGTCGAAATCATCGAGCGGCACCTTGCCCATGACGATCTTCACGTATTCCTCATCCCGAAGCTTGCCGAGGTCCGCCCCCTTCTCGATCGAGGTCGGCGCCACGAAGGACAAGGCCGGGTTCTTCACTCCGAGATCTTTTACCAGGTCCAGATTCTCCTTCTGCGCCTTCTGAACCGCTTCCGGAGCAGTCATGACCACGTAGCTGTACGGGTCATACGGGTTATGCTGGATGGTTGCATCGACACCGTCGGCCTTGTATTTCTCCACGTTCACCTTCGGCTTGCCGTCCGTTCCCTTCGTGTAATGCACGCCCTCCAGGCCGAACCGCTTCATCTGGTACGCTTCGTCGCTTGCCTGCCACTCCAGGAACTCCATGATGCGCTTCGCCTTTTCCTTGTCCGTCTTCGAAGGAATGACCCACTCCCCGAAAAATCCCGAGGTTTCCCCGAAGCCGAATTTGCCCGTCGGGCCGGCCGGGGGCTTGATCATGATGAGATTGGCCTTCGGGTCCACCTTGGCGAGGTTCTCCACGTAGCGCGCATAATCGCTCGTCTGTCCGCCCAGCAGCATGCCGGCCTTGCCTCCCTCCAGCTTCTCCCACACCTGGGAGTTCTTCAGCACGGCAAAGTCCTTATCCAGCCCTCCGTCCTGGTACAGATTGCGCAGCCACTCGAGCGCCTTCTTGCGCCCCGGCGTGATCGAATCGCTCATGAGGGTGCCGTCCTCCATCACCCTCCATCCGCTGCCGGTATCGAATGCCGTGAACAGCGAGTCCATGTGCGAAACGTTCTCGCCGAAGGCGATACCGAACGTATCGGCTTTGCCGTTCTTGTCCGGGTCGTCCTTCGTGAATTTCACCGCCGTCTGGTATACCTCGTCCATGGTTTTTGGAACCGGAAGGCCCAGGTTGTCGAGCCAGTCTTTGCGGATCATGACGGCGGCGCGGGTCAGGGCGCGCGTACGGGGAACGCCGTAGAGTTTGCCCTCGATTTTGATATTGTCGAAGACCGCCTGAGGGGTTTTCATAAGGTTAGGCGACCCCTTGATGAGGTCATCGAGCTGGAGAAAGGCTCCCTGCTGCACGTATTTGTTGAA
Organism: Paenibacillus sp. CC-CFT747; assembly: GCA_030323305.1. Classification (GTDB taxonomy): domain Bacteria; phylum Bacillota; class Bacilli; order Paenibacillales; family NBRC-103111; genus Paenibacillus_AO; species Paenibacillus_AO aurantius. Next base: position 938,168 of record CP106741.1, read on the forward strand.
TTCGGGATCGGGATACTTTGTCCACAGGATGATATCCGGCATGTCCCCGGAGGCCAGCGTCACCTTCAGCTTGTCCTCGTAGCTGTTGTTCGGGACCGCCATCGGTTCGAATTCGATGTTGAATTTGTCCTCGATGTACTTCCACACTTCATTCTTCTGCGGCGGCTCATTATACAGAGGGTACATCATGCTGATCTTCAGGCGCTTTCCCTTGCCTCCTCCATCTCCCGCATCCGCTCCCGATTCCTTCTCCTTCGTGGAGCACCCGGCCGCCGCTCCTGCGGCCACCGCTACCGTCAGACCGAGCGACATCGCTTTCAACCAAGGTTTTTTCATCCTACAGAACCTCCCTAATGATGTGGATTGGTGCCGAAGCACCGAACGTTACCCCTTAACGGAGCCGAGCAGCACTCCTTTGGCAAAATGCTTCTGAAGAAACGGATAAACGAACAGGATCGGCACGGTGGCCACGATGATCGCCGCCATCTTGATGGTGGCCGGGATAATCTTCAGCTCTCCCATCGCCGCCTCGAAATCCTGGGTCGAGCCCTCGATGATCATCTGCCGCAGCACGACCTGGATCGGCCACAGGTTGGACTTCGTGATATACATGACCGCCGCGAAGAACTGGTTCCAGTGCCCGACGGCATAGAACAGGGTGAACGTCGCGAGCGCGGGCATCGACAAGGGAAGCACGATGCGGAACAGCACGCCGAGGTTGCGGCAGCCGTCAATCTTGGCCGCTTCCTCAAGCTCCTCCGGGATGCTCTGGAAGAAGTTCCGCATGATGATGAGGTTGAAAGCGCTGATCGCCCCCGGCAAAATGAGCGCACCCATCGTATTCATGAGCCCGAGCGCCTTGACCACCATGTAGGTCGGGATCATGCCGCCGCTGAACAGGATGGTGAAGACGACGAGGAAGAGGATGGTCCGGCGGCCCTTGAGCCTTTTTTGGCCAGGGGATAAGCCATGAACACCGTCAGCACGAGGTTGGTAAGCGTCCCGACCACCGTAAGAATCACCGTCGTATACAGGGAGTGGACGAAGTGTGCGTTCGTGAAAATCGTCCGGTACGCATCCCACGTGAGGGACTCCGGCCACAGGATGACGCCTCCCCGGAGCACCTGGGTCAGCGGGGCGAGCGACGTCGCCAGAATGTACAGGAACGGAAGCAGCGTAACTCCCGCGAAGAACAGCAGAAGGAGCACGTTGCAGACGTCAAAGATTCGGGTGCCAATCGTCGGTTTGTACAGCATGGTAGCTCCTTTCCGGCATCAGAAGACGCCTTCTTCTCCGAATTTTTGGCTGAGCCAGTTGGCTCCCGCCACCAGCACGAGGCCGACGAGCGATTTGAACAGACCCACCGCCGTCGTGTAGCTGAATTTGCCCCCGATCAGGCCCTCCCGGTATACATAGGTTTCGAAAACATCGCCTACACTGTTGACCGTGGAATTAAGCATCAGGAAGATATGCTCGAACCCGACGTCGAGGATATTGCCGAGCCTTAGGATCAGCAGGATGAGAATCGTGCTGCGGATCGCCGGCAACGTGATGTGCCACAGCTGGCGCCAGCGCCCCGCTCCGTCCACAATCGCCGCCTCGTACAGCTGCGTGTCGACCCCCGAGAGGGCCGCCAGAAAGATGATCGTGCCCCAGCCGGCTTCCTTCCATATGCTCTGCGAGACGATCAGGGTCCGGAAATATTCCGGGGTGGTGAGGAACGCCACTTTCTCTCCTCCCGAGGCCTGGATAAGCTCGTTGACGATCCCGCCCTGCGTGCCGAGAATGAGGTACGTCATCCCCGCCACCACCACCCAGGAGATGAAATGCGGAAGGTAGATGATCGTCTGGACCGAGCGCTTGAACCAGCTGATCCGCAGCTCATTAAGCAGAAGGGCCAGAAGGATCGGGGCCGGGAAGAAGAAGATCAGATTGTAGAAGCTGATGAGAATCGTGTTGCGGAAGATCGCCCAGAACTTGTCGTAGGTGAACAGGTTGACGAAATGCTTGAGCCCGACCCAGTCGCTGTGCAGCACCCCTTTGAAAGGGGAGTAATCCTGGAACGCGATGACCACGCCCCACATCGGCACATACTTGAACAGGAGAAAAAACAAAAGGCCGGGCACCAGGAGCAGGTAGAGGTCCCAATCCATCAGAAGCTCTTTCCCGCGCCGTCTCTTGTACAGGACGCCCGTTTCAGCGGCACGTCCGGCGGCCTCGGCGGAACGGACATTCATAGCGGCTCACTCTCCTTCGGTAGTGCCTTATCCGGGAGTATTGATCGGCTTCCCTATTAATTTTCGTGCATACAGGGGTTTTCTCGTCCACGAAGTTACCGGATAAGGCACTGAGTCATGTGCTTATTCTAGGACAAGCCTCCCGCCAAAAGATACAATCATTTCAAATGACACAAAAGCGCTTACAATCCGCGGCTCTCCGGACGTAATCATCTGAAATGATTATCCGCCGAAGCGGATGCTCCGGGGAAAAGATTATATCCCTGGAAAGCGTTTCCGGCTACAATGAAGGGGAATCAGGCCGGGTCCTTGGGAGCAAGGGCCGGCTTACCCTAGTCAAGGGAAAGGATGAGAAATTCATGCTTCAGGAAAAGTATTCGGAGGAAACGTTGAAGAGTATGCTTCTGCCGAGGGAGGAGTACCGCCCTTACCCTCGGGCCCGGGACCGGGGCTTCTGGGAAGGGCTCCCCGATCCGGTTCGGGAGGCGTACCTCGCACAAGGGGAAGACCGGCTGGACTTCGACTGGCCGGCTCTCCCGCTTCGCGGTATATGGATTTCGTCAAGAACGGCAACCGCTCGCGGTACGAAGAGGCCTACTTCGACCGGCGCCGGGCGCTTGGGGCGCTGGTGCTGGCCGAATGCTTCGAGGGCAGCGGGCGGTTTCTGGAGACCATCGCTAACGGCCTCTGGGCCTTATGCGAGGAATCGTCCTGGGTCGTCCCCGCCCATATGTCGCTTTCCCTTCAGAGCAAGGGCTATGCTCTTCCGGATGTGGACGATCCGGTCATTGACCTCTTCGCTGCCGAAACGGCCTCTCTGCTCGCCTGGACGGCCTACCTGCTGGAGGAGGAGCTGGATCCGTTGTGCCCGATGCTTCGGAAGCGTATCGGAAGGGAAATGGACAAGCGGATCTTCGTCCCCTTCCTGGAACGGGAGGACTTCTGGTGGATGGGCCTCTCCGCGCGCAAGGTCAACAACTGGAACCCATGGATACTCTCCAACGTTATGGGCTCCTTCCTCCTGCTGGAGAATGACCAGGGCCGCCGGGCCCAGGCTCTGGCGAAGGCGCTGCGCAGCCTGGACACCTTCCTCGCGGTCTATCTTCCGGACGGCGGCTGCGACGAGGGCCCCGGCTACTGGGGACATGCCGGGGGCTCCCTGTTCGACTGCCTGGAGCACCTGTACCTGGCCACCGAGGGCCGGATCACTTTCTACGAGGAGCCTCTTGTTCAGGAGATCGGCCGCTATTTCGCCCGGGTTCATATCGCCGGTGATTATTATGTGAACTTCGCCGATGGAGACGCCCGCCTCAAGGTATACGGGGACTTGGTGTACCGGTACGGCCTGCGGATCGGTGATGAAGCCCTATGCGCTCTCGGGGCGGATGCTTTCCGCCGCAGCTCCCTCGACATCCCGCGCATCTTCTCGCTCTTCCGGATTCTTCCCGCTTTGGCCGACTACGACGAGCTGCAGACGTACGCCACCCTCCCCTTCTGCTCCGGGATGTGTGGCTTGACGGCATTCATCTGTTCGCCGCCCGGGAGCGGGCCGGCTCGGAGAAGGGGCTTTATGTCGCCGGGAAGGGCGGACACAACGACGAGAGCCATAACCATAACGACGTCGGCCACTTTATCGTCTATGCCGACGGCGTGCCGGCGCTCATCGACATCGGCGTGGAGACCTATACGTCGAAGACCTTCAGCCCGCACCGCTACGAGATCTGGACCATGCAGTCGGCGTACCACGCCCTGCCCACGGTGCGCGGCATCCAGCAGGCGCCCGGCAGCGACTTCCAGGCGGCGGATGTCCATTATGCGGCGGAGGAGGAGTCGGCCGAATTCTCCCTCGAGCTCGCGTCCGCCTATCCTGCGGAGGCGGAGCTTACGAGCTGGCGGAGGACGATTCGGCTCGACCGGCCCGCGGGCGGGAAGGCGGCCGTTCACGTCACCGACTCGTTCTCCCTCTCGGGAGAACCCGCCGACGTGACGCTCAGCCTGATGACGCTCCAGGAGCCGCAGCTGGCCGAAGGCCGCTTCACGCTGGCGGTCGCGCCGGGCATGGCGGTGCGCGTCGCGTTCGATGCGGACCGGCTGGCCGCCGAAAGCGAGCGCATCGAAGTGGGCGACGACAAGCTCCGGGCGGTCTGGGGCGACCGGGTCCACCGCGTGGTGCTGAGGGCGAAGGAGCCCGTCAGCCAAGAGCAGTGGAGGCTTGTGATCACGCAGGAGCACGAGTAGGCGCGGTTATCCGGCCTCTGCCAAGCAGGAGGCGGTCGAACCGGCCTTTGGATTCGAGGCTCACGGTTTCCCAGCCGCGCTGCTCCGGCCGGTTTACCACGCTGCTTCTCAGCCCAAGGAACCCCTCGTCCGGGGCCGTTCCTTGGGCTATTTTGTTTTTGCATGGGTTTCTTTTTATATTTTTTGAGATCGGAATAACTTATCCGGCTAATCTTTCGTCTACTAAAGAGAAGGATGCCCAGAAAGGAGAATAGGATAGATGGAAAGGATGCTCGTATTAGGAGCAAGCGGTCTCGTAGGAAGAGCCTTGATCCGGCAGTTCCAGGACAAGTACGAGCTGTACGGGACCTATCGCTCCTCGTTACCCGATCTTCCCGAAGACAGGCGTTTCCGGCTGGAGGTTGGCGAGATAGATAGACTGAGCGGAATAGTACGGCACCTTCGTCCTGCTGTCGTGATCTCCTCCCTTCGGGGAAGCTATGACGAGCAGCTCGCCCTTCACGAGAGAGTGGCGGTGGAAATGAACCCCATCGGGTCCCGGATGTATTATTTCTCGACCACCAATGTGTTCGACGGGGATGACTCCCGCCCTCATACGGAAGAGGATACCCCCGTTTCCACATCCGACTATGGATCCTTCAAAATCCAGTGCGAGAATCGGCTGAAGGACGCCTTGAAGGAAAGAGCCGTCATCATTCGGATTCCGGCCATCTGGGGTAAGGAATCCCCCGATGGAATCAACTCGTCCAGAGCCGGCGCGGGCAGAAGCCGGTGGAGGTCTATGCGAATGTCCGGTGCACCCATATGCTGGATGTGACATTAGCCAAGCAGACGGCCTTTCTTGTCGATCATCGTCTGGAAGGAACGTTTCATTTGAGCTCCTCCGATTCCATGACCCAGAGTGAATTTTACGAGCAGCTTCTGAAGAAAGGGGCGGGGATTCGAGCCTTTTGCAGCACCGGTACCATCAGGATAAGGAAACGATGTATTACTTTGCTCTGGCCTCCGCCCGTAAGGAAATCCCGGATTCTCTAAAAACACAAATGCCGATATCATTGGCGCTCTGCTGGCCCGATAGACAGTCTCCCTCTCGTTACTTCATAAGAATTGGAGTTGATCGTAATGATGCGTAAATGGATGATCTTATTGGTTAGTCTTGTCCTGTTTGGTTTGGCCGCTGCCCCTATCGGCTGGCGCGGCCTCGGACCACCCGATGGCCCCTCCCAAGCAAACGATAACCAACGAAGCCGGCACCATTGTTCTGACTCCGCTGAACGCTCAAGTTTGGGTGCATACGGAATATACCGATCTCGGCGGCGTTCCATACCCGTCAAACGGGCTGCTGATTCGCACCTCGAAAGGCTTGGTTCTGGTCGATACGTCATGGGACGAGCCGTTGACCGCGGAACTGCTGGATCTGGCAGAGGCCCATTTCAACCAAAACGTCGTCCAGGCGGTCATTACCCATGCCCATAATGACCGGATCGGGGGAATCGGGGTTTTACGCGAACGCGGCATCCCCGCGGCCAGCACCCCATTGACGGCAAAGCTTGCCGCAGAGAACGGCTACCTTTCCCCGGATCTCCTTTTGAACGAGGAAATCACAGAGCTGCAGATCGGCAATGTCAAGCTGGAGACCTTCTACCCCGGTCCTGCCCATACGGAGGATAACATGGTCGTCTGGCTTCCCCAGTTTAACCTGTTGTTCGGCGGATGCATGATCCGTTCCCTGGACGTGAACGGGTTGGGGAACCTGGCCGATGCGAACGTCCCCGAATGGAAAACGTCCCTGCAGAAGGTCATCGACCGCTACCCGGACGTCCGCACGGTGGTCCCCGGTCACTTGGCTTGGGGAGACGAGCGGCTGCTGACGCATACGCGGGATCTGGTGGAGCAAGCTTTGGCCGGAGGGAAATAGAAGGCCGGGACTAAGGAGGGATTCTTGTTGAGAAAGGAGGCTGCCGCGATGGAAATCCGGCTGCTGGGTCCGGAGGATGCCGGACGCTACAAAGACATTCGATTGGAAGCCTTACGAACCTCTCCGGAAGCTTACAGCTCCAGCTATGAAGAGGAGTTGGGTTTTCCTTTAGAGGAATGGAACCGCCGGTTGGCGGCAAATGAGCATTCACTTACTTACGGAGCCTTCGTTGAGGGCCATCTGGCCGGAATCGCCACCCTGGTTTTGGGACAGAAGAAGAAGCTGGCCCACCGGGCTCAGATTGTCGCCGTGTACGTGGCCCCGGAGACGCGGGGAAAGGGACTGGCCAAACAATTAATGGCGGAAGCCATTAAGAAGGCGAAAGAAACGGAGCGGGTGGAGCAAATTCATCTTACGGTGACGGGCTCTAACCTACCCGCTAAGCGGTTGTATACGGCCCTTGGCTTTGAAGCGTACGGATACGACAAACAGGCGATCAAGCTGGATTCCGCCCGTTACCTGGATGAAGAGCTTATGGTGCTGTATCTGGATCCCCTAACCCGCCGATTGCTTAATCTGGGAAAAAAGAGTTGCCGCCCTTTCGCTTCCCCATCGGAAGTCGGAAGGGCGGTATTTTGTGTTCCCAAGCGACCGAGCCTTTTAACTCTTTCCGGTCAGCGTTCCCCGCCATCCGCGAAAACCGAAGTTCCCCGCTGGCTGCGCGCCCAATCTGCAACCCGAAGCGGATCGCCTTCCCACAAGCGCTGCCGGCCCCATTCGTTCGCCTGCGGCTTGCCAACGCATTCCACCCGAATCACGGGGAACAGGCGCGAAGGCGCCTCGACGGGCAGCCCCTTGATGAACAGCTCGTCCCCGCTTTGCTCGAACGCAAGCTCCTGTCCGGTCGTCAGCAGCTTTACCGATTTGACCCGGGAGCTCAAATCCGCGAGCCGCATGACCGGACGGCCGTCCCAGAAGCGGATGATCAGATACAGATAATGACCCCGCGTCGTTTGGCGGCCCCGTGTGATGAACTCGGTAATGGAGCCGCCGTCCGAGCCGTAGATCGCCTCGCCGTGCACCTCCAGCCACCGGCCGATCTCGAGCGCGCGCTCCACGAATTCCGGCGGCATCTCGCCATCCGCGGTAGGGCCGCAGTTAAGCAGCAGGTTGCCGCCGTGCTCGCCGCCCTTCTCGGCACATTCGACCAGGGTGTCCAGCAGAACGTCCGCCGGCTTCCAGCGCTCTCCCGTGACGTGGCTCCAAAGCCGCCAGGTCATGACCTGGCAGGACTCCCAGAGCCGCTTCTGGTCGGCGACGATCAGATGCTCGGGCGTGCCGAAGTCGCCCAGCGTATCGGAATCGCCTGCGCCGATTCCTCCGTCGGCCCGGTATCCGTCATGCGTGCTGGAGTAGCCCAGCCGGTTGTTGACCAGAATGCCCGGCTGCAGCCTGCGCATCTCCTCCACCAGCTCGACGCTCCCTAGATCATCGGCATTTCGCGGCCAGACGCCATCAAAGAAGAAGTGATCGATCTGTCCGTAATTCGTAAGCAGTTCTTTCACCTGGTTATGCAAATAGGCGCGGACCTTCGCCCATCCTTCGGGATTCCGCGCGGGCCCTTCGAAATACGCCGGAAGGCGCCAGTCGATCCAGGAATAATACAGGCCGATCCGCAATCCCGCCTTGCGGAAGGCGTCCACGTATTCGCGGACGAAATCCCGGCCAGCGGCCTGCTTCGCGCTGGAATAGTCGGTGTAGGCGCTGTCCCACATGCAGAAGCCGTCGTGATGCCGCGTCGTGAGGCACGCATATTTGAAGCCCGCCTTTTTGGCGGTATCCGCCCAAAGCTCCGGATCAAAGTGCTTCGGGTTCCAAGAAGCCGCCTTCTCGGCGTATTCCTTCTGGTCGAGATGCTCGCGGAACAGCACCTGCTCTCCGCGGGCGTACTGGGCATACGGACCCCAGTGGATAAACATGCCGTACCGGCTTTCGGTGAACCATTTCCATTTGTCCGGGACGGTGAACGCTTTCGTCTGCAAGCTCATAACGGCAAGCTCCCTTCCTATTCGTGATCTCGGCGCACGGCCGATAACGGACCTGCCCGGAATTCAGGCAGCGTCCGATCCTTTCGTACAAAGGTCTTGGACAGACCCGTCCTTATTTCGCCGCCGCGGCTTTATATGTTTTGTACGCTTCCTGGTAGATTTCCAGGTAACGCCCCAAATTCATGCTGTCGAGCGTAGACAGGTACTGACTCCACTGCGCATCGATGTCGGCATCGCCGATAATGAAGCGCGACAGCATTTCATTGGTGTAGTCGTAAATCGTTTTGGACAGGTCGGCAATTTCCGCCGACTGATCCACCGTCAGGTTCACCGGCGGCATGACCGTTTTCACCTGGACGCGGTAAGGCTCGTATTTCTCTTTCGTTTCCTTGTAAAGAATCGACTCGAGCGGGTTGTCCTTGGTATCGACGAGACCGAGCCTAAGCGAATTCGGACGGTAGGCAATACCGCTTTGGGACCAATGCTTGTTCTGGGTGACGCCGAACTTGGACATGTCCAAGTAAACCGCCTGCTTGCCGTTCAGGCCGATCTCTCCGTCCTTCGCCCATCTCCAGTCTTTGTCCAGCTCGCCGACCGTGGAGCGCAGCGTGATCTCCCGATCATAGAGCGCGTCGGCGAAGCGGAAGGCCGCTTCCGGATTTTTCGCTTTGTTCGTAATGACGAATTGTCCCGGCGCCACTTGATACGGATCGTACTGGGTAAGCTGCACGCCTCCTGGACCTTTGAGCGGAGGAACGGCCACATAGTCCAGCCAGCGGCCGCTCGAGCCGTTCAGCTGCGTCATCGCGCTCATATTAGGCCCGGAAGCCGCTCCGAGAATCGGCACGCCGGGATTCTCGCCCAGCTGCACCAGCTGGGAGGCGTCACGCGTCAGCGCCTGAGGATCCATCAGCCCTTCCTTGTACAGCTTGTGCAGGTACTTCAGGCCTTCTTTCCAGCCGTCCTTGTTGAACGGCACATCCACCTTGTCCTGATCGTTGATGTACAGGCGCGTGAAAGGCGCATACGTGAAGGCGTTCATCAGGTAGTTCTCGACGCTCGTCGTCAGGGTGGACTTCTGACTAGTCTGCGGCGCGCCCGAGAATGGAATTTCGTCGGCTTTCCCGTTGCCGTTCGGATCCTTGGTTTTGAACGCCTTTAGCACCTCGTAGAATTCTTCTGTCGTGGCCGGCATTTTGAGGTTCAGCTTGTCCAGCCACGGCTTGTAAATCCAGAGCTTCTGGCGCATGGAACAGTGGTAGCATTCGTTCGGAGCGGGAAGCGCGTAAATGTTGCCGTCGGCGGACGTGATCGCCGATTTGACGAGCGGGCTTTCCTCAAACATCTTCTTCGTGTTCACGCCGTATTTCTCAATCAGGTCGTTGAGCGGAAGGAGTACTCCTGCTCCCCATACAACGCCTGCTGCTCGGGAGTCACGTTCATCGTCATAATAACGTCCGGCAGGTCGCCGCTGGCGAGCGCGATATTCAGCTTCTCCGCTCCCGTGCTCGCCGGAACAATCTCCCACTCGACGTGGATATTGGTTAAATCCTCAAAATATTTCGTAAAGGCGTTCGTATCGAAATTCTCAACGGCCGGGTTGGCCCCGATCATGACGCGGAGGTTGGTTTTCTCAGCCACGATCGGGAACTTCCCGGCTTCCGACACGCTTGCGGCGCTTCCTCCGACGTCTCCCTTGGCAGTATCGCCCGCAGAGTTGCTGTCTTTGCATGCGCTCAGGATGCCGGCGAGCATGCCAAGCGTGACCAACATGGACAACCATTTTTTATTTTTCATCCTTCTGCTCCCCTTCTATTAGCCCTTAAGTGAACCGACCATGACGCCTTTAACCAAATACTTCTGGACAAACGGATAGAATACCAGCAGCGGAACGGTTGAGATAACGATCAGCGAATACTTCAGCAGCGTCTTCAGCGCCTCGCGCCGGGCGGCATCCTGCGGATCCCCCGACAGCATCGTGACGTCCACGTCGTTGCTGACCAATATATCCTTCAGCACCAGCTGGAGCGGATAGTGCGCCTGGTTTTTCAGAAACAGCATGGCGTTGAAATACTGGTTCCAGTTGGCCGCGGCGTAGTAAAGCGTGATGACCGCCAGGATCGGCCCTGACAAGCGGACGACAACCCTCCAGACGAATTGGAAGTCGTCGCAGCCGTCGAGCTGCGCGGCTTCAAGAAGTTCATGGGGAATCGACATCTGGAAATAAGTCCGGGTGATGATGACGTTCCATACCGTCAGCGCTCCGGGAAGAATCATGGCCCAGATCGTATCGAGCATGCCAAGTTCCCTGACGAGCAGATAGGTCGGAATCAGCCCTCCGGTGAACATGGTCGTGAACATAAACAGGACCATGAAGAGGTTTTTGCCGAAGAAATCCTTTCGGGACAACGGATAAGCCGCCAGCACGGTCATCACGATGTTAACCAGCGTACCGGTTACCGTGTAGAGGATCGAATTACGAAATCCTACCCAGACCTGGCTGTACTCGAATACCGCGTTGTAGCCGTCCAGGCTCGGACGAACCGGCCACAGCCATACTTCGCCGGACACGACCGCCTGGGAGTCGCTGAAGGAAGCGCTGACAATATAGATGATCGGATACAGCACCGCCAGAAACATCAGAATCATGAAGGTGTTGTTCAGCAGGGTGAACAGCTTATCCGTTCGCGATTCGTTACGAAAGGTTATATTCATGTGCGTTCCTCCTTTCCCGCAAGCTTCGAACAAGGGGTTACCATAGACTGCCCTGCTTCGTTTTTTGGGCGATTTTGTTGACCGTCAGCAGCAGAATCAAGTTAATGATCGATTTGAACAGCCCGATTGCCGTCGAATAGGAGTAGTTGGCCACCTGGGACGTCAATCCCACCTTGTACACGTAAGTGTCGATAATCTCAGACGCCTTCAGGTTGATGGGATTCTGCATCAGCAGCACCTTCTCGAAGCCGACGTCAAGAATGTGGCCGGTGTTCAGAATGAGAACGATGATCGCCATAGGCATAATGCCCGGCAAATCGATGTGCCACATCCGGCGCAGCTTGCTCGCCCCGTCCATGACAGCCGCCTCATGCAGCGACGGATCGATGCTGGCCAGCGCGGCCAGAAAGATGATGCAGTTGAAACCGGCGTGCTGCCAAACGTCCGACCAGACATAAAGGGAAGAGAAGTACGAAATCTCCCCCATGAAGTTGATCGGAGCGATGCCGAGAAACCCGAGAAGCTTGTTCAGGATTCCCGTCCGGGGATCCAGCAGCTCCTTCACGATGCCGACGATGACGACAATGGAGATAAAGTGGGGCGCATAGGTCACCATCTGAACGATTCTTCGAAAACGCACGCTTTTCAAATAGTTCAAGCCGAGCGCAAGCAGAATCGGAAACGGAAATCCCGCCGCCAGATTGTAAAAGCTGAGAATAAGCGTGTTCCTCAGGATCCGCCAGAAATCATAGGAATGCACGAACCGGTCGAAATGCTTGAGCCCCACCCAGTCGCTTCCCCAGATTCCCTTGGTGACCGTGAAATTCTTGAAGGCGATCTGCGCCCCGTAGATCGGCACGTATTTGAAAAGGATCAGATAAAGGAACGGAAGGGCCATCAGCACGTACAGCTGCCAGCTTCGGACCAGCCTTTTCTTGAACATATAGCCGCTCAACAACAGTTCTCACCTCCTCCAGTGTTTGAGATGGAATCACACAGGCGATTCTCCCCCATAGGTTGGTTCGCGTGTTTTCCGTGTCCCCAGCATAGGCCGGCAGGAGGCCGAACGTAAATTGTAAATCTTCCGGTTTTGTCGTCAATCGTTAAGAAAACCGGGTTTACACTTCCCCGATCGATGTGCACAGGAACAGAATTCGACTAGTTTATTCCAAATCTGGAAATAAATTAGACATCTTTCACTCCAACCTGATCAGGACTAAGGGAGCAAACCGAACGGGCTCCATGTAAAAAAGCCGGAACGCAACGTTCCGGCTTTCCAGCGGGCGAACGGTACGCCGACCGTCAGCCTGCTTCCGATTCGCGAAAAGCAGTGGCGCTGAGGCCGTTGCCCCGTTTAAATGCCCGGCAAAAAGTACTCGTGGAATGGTAGCCCACCTGCTCGGCGATCTCCCGGACCGGGAGGCTGGTGGTGGCCAGCAGCTGCTTCGCTTCCTTCATCCGAAGGCTCTCGAGATAGTCGGAGAAATTGGTTCCGGTCTGTTCCTTGAAGAACTGGGACATGTAACCTTTGGAAATGTTCATGCGGTCGGCTACGACATCCAGGCTTAGGCTCGGCTGTCCGTAATACTCCTGGATATAAGCGAGTATCGACTCGAGCAGCTTCACGTTGCGGCTCTTCTTGCGGTGATCCGCCTCGGCGCTCATGGACAGGAACAGCTCAGCGGCGCTTTGGTACGCTTCCCGCAGGTTCTCCGTCGTGCCAAGCAGGCGAAGCAGCTCCTGAACCTCTTCCGAATACGGAAGCATCAGCTGCTCCTGCAGCTTCATCAGGCAGCTGACGATCTCATAGCAGAACAGCTGCTGCTTCTCGAGCGGCAGATGGCGCTCCTGAAAATTTTCCCGGTATAGCGAATCCAGCAGCTGGTTCAGCTCCTCGGTCTCTCCGGCTTTGGTGAAATTGCAGAGACGGCTCTCCACTTCCCCGGGAAGTAGAAAAGGCGGTTCTCACTCGGCAGATCGGAGAACCACGCCGTCTGGACGATGTCCTCGTAAGTCAGGGAAGAAAGCGACTGCCTGGCCTCCTCGTAAGACCCGGAAACGTCGAGCAGCGAATCGCGGAATCCCCCGATGGCAAAATAAAGGCCAAGCGGAAGCTGCTTGCCGATCTCGGACGCCACGTCCTGGATGATCCCCTCGATCGTCCGTCTGAAGGGAGCTCCGTCTTCGCCGGAATGGACGAACAGGATCGCGATTTTGTCCTCCGTCAGGTCATGCACATAAAGGCTGTCGGCGGGTGCCCGCCGCAGTGCTTCCTTGACCAGCACCCGCTCGACGTCCAGCCTGCGCAGATCGTCGGCGTCGAGTCCTCTGGTGCCCCCGCGGAAATGGAGGATGCCGAGCGCATAGCTCCGGCCTTCGATCCGAATATGCTGGTGCTTCAACAGCGTATTGATTTCATCCAGGCTGACGAATTCGCCCTTAAGCAGCCGTTCATAGAAGCTTTCCCACAGCAGAGGCGCCTGGCGTTTGATCTCCCTCTGCATCGCGGTATTGTTGTCGATGAGGGCGGCCAGGGAGTTCTGAATAAATCCGTACATTTCCTTGGGTCTTCGGGGCTGCGAGCCGCCGGGCCGTTCCGCCAGCGTGGAGAAAAGCTGGACCAGCGGCTTGCCGCTTCGGCTGGCGAACAAATAGGCGAGCAGAATCCCGATGAGCAGGAACGCCAGCGCAATTCCGGTCGTGATCTTCCGGATGGAGATCACTTTGCCGAGCACGACGTGGGGCGGCTGTGCCACGATGTACGACCAGTTGTTATACGAGGACTTCGTATAGGTGACCATCATCCCGTTAGTCTTCGGGCTCGCTTCGATGATACCGGATGACGCGGCATACTCGGCAGGATTCAGATCGGGAACGGCTCCGTCGTCCGACAAGGTGCTGACGACCCGTCCCTGTTCGTCCATGATAGACACCCAGCCTCCGTCGGAGACGTTGACGCCGCTCATCAGAGACTTCAACTTCTGGTTATCGACCAGAATGATCAGGGCCCCTTGGATGTAGCCGGGGTAGCCGAGCGATTGTACGTACGTCAGCATATCGTAGGGCTTTTCCTGGTACAGGGTCCGACCCGAAGCCATGACCTCGCGGTTGCGGTACGAACCGAACAAGTCGCTTCGCCAGGAGTCGTAATCGGTGCCTTCACGTGACAAAATATGCTGATAAAAATAAGGAAGGTCATAGATAGAATTGGCCGACAGGGCAACGTTGCTGTTCTTGAAGGTCAAATAATAGTCCAGGACGAAATTATTGGACGTGTTATAGCTGTACAAATTCTTCTTCGCTTCGAGCACCCGGTAGGTCTCCTTGCTTCCGAATGCGTCGTGCACCCTGGCGAAGCTCATCACCATCGGATCGTTCAGCAGCTGAAGGGCGATGGTATTGACTTCGGACAGCCGGATGTCCATCGTTTCCTTGACCTGCTCCAGCAGCTGCATATTGCTGCCCGTCACTTCATCTTTAACGATGTCGTAGGTCAATTTGTAGAAGCAACCCCCGATGATCAGGGCCACCAGCATGAACGAGATATAAGGAATCATCAAACGCATGAATAACTGCTGATGTCCCAGGCGCTTAATCAGATTCATGGACGTCTTCCCCTTGTATAGGCCGAGGCCCTTGTAAGCGGTGCCACATGTTAATAATTATAACATCTACTCTGCCTAAGGGGTATTTACATTTTTTTAATTTTTTCGATTACGGCCAAGTTCAGTATTTTTAAATATACATTGACAGGAATATTCCTCATTTGGTATATTGTCATCAACAGCAAAAAATTGGAAGAAAGCGAGGGATAAAGCTTATGAAGAAAACGGTTTGGATCCCCTTGGTCCTGGTCGCGGCCATCAGTTTTTCCGCCGGGTCGGCGGCTGCCTTTGGGGATGTGGACCCTAAGAAGGGTGAAGCCATTCTGGCTCTGAAGGAAAGAGGCATCGTGTCCGGTGTCGGCGGGGACCGGTTTGCCCCGGATCAGGACATGACTTATGCCGAGGGCTTGAGTCTGGTGATGAAAGGCTTGCTGCAGGGAGCCGTCGGAGAGAGGGAGGCTGATCCAACAGCCGGCCCCTGGTATGCCGGCCTTGTGGAACAAGCGAAGACGGTTGGCCTCCTCTTCCGGCCGGCGTCGACCCTTCCGCGTCCCTTACCGAGGAGGAGTTTGCTTCGCTGCTGAACGCTGCCCTTTCGGCTGCTGCGCCGGACCGGACGCTGCCGGAAGCGGGGAAGCCAGCCGGCCCGTCGAAGGTAACCCGCGCCAAAGCGGCAGAGTGGGTGTACCAGGCCATCCGGTTCCTCGAGACCGCACCGGCGATGCCCGCGAAAGGAAGCTACGCCGAGGTAAACGGGCTGAAGATGTATTACGAGATCCACGGCTCCGGAGGACATCCGCTTGTTCTTCTGCACGGTGCGTACAGCTCCATCGAATCGTCCTTCGGAAGCTTGATCCCCGAGCTGGCGAAGACCCGTCAGGTCATTGCCGTGGAGCTTCAAGGCCACGGACGCACAGCCGATATCGACCGTCCGCTCAGCTGCCAGCAGCTGGCCGATGACGTGGCCGGGCTGCTCCGCCAGCTGAACATCGGGCAAGCCGACGTATTCGGTTACTCTCTCGGCGGAGGCGTGGGCCTGCAGATGGCGATCCGTCATCCCGAGTCGGTCCGCAAGCTGGCCGTCGCCTCCGTCAACTACACCAGCGACGGCGCGTATCCGGAGGTTGCCGCCTTTATGGATCAAGTGACACCGGAGCTGTTCGCGGATACGCCGGTCCTGGAAGAGTATAAACGGGTGAACCCGAAGCCCGAGGCTTTCCCCGAGCTGGTGAAGAAGCTGAACCAGATGAATGCGCTCAAGCAGGATTGGACGGAAGGGGTCCGAACGATTAAAGCCCCGGTTCTCACCATCATCGGCGATTCCGATAACGTCAGACCGGATCACGCCGTCGAGATGTTCCGGCTGCTGGGCGGCGGCGTTGCCGGAGACCTGGCGGGACTGCCGAATGCGCAGCTGGCCGTCTTCCCCGGCACTACCCATTACACGATGATCTCGCGGACCCATCTTCTTCTTGCCGCCGTCGTACCCTTTCTCGATGCCGAGGCTTCCAAGCCGGAATCCTCGCCAACCAAGTAACCGGGTAAGACACTAGCATTTACTTCAAAATTTTTACATGATAGAGTGATATTGGATATCCCTTCTTAACCAAACCAATTAACAAGTGAAGGAGCGGTACTTATGAATCCCGAAGTGACGGCATTTATCGATAACCTTAACGGGCAGTGGCAGGCGGAGCTTGGCCATAAGCTTCGTCAGATGGTGCAGGAGACGATTCCGGGGGTTGAAGAAAAAATCCAGTACAAGAAGCCGCATTTTCTCAAAAACGGCCAATTCGCTGCGGTGATCTCCCTTCCAAGGATGCGATTGCGTTCATGATCATGAATGCGGAAGGCATTGAGTTCCCCAAAGGCTTCGAAGGCCCGGCCGAACGCAAATGGATCAAATTGAAGGAAGGCGTGGAGCCGGACCTGGCTCAATTGTCGAACCTCCTGGCGCAGGCGTCCGAATCGTTGTAAGCACAATAAAGAAAGCGGCTGATCCTCGAGGGTCAGCCGCTTTCTTCCTGCCATGACCGGGCAAGGCGGAAGCCCAGGTCGTCGATGCCGAAGGTCGGATGGCTGCGGCGGCGGCACGTAGCCCCGCATCCCCGGGCCTCTTCTGCCCAGCTGCCTCCCCGAAAGATCCTGTAGGACCCGTAAACTTCCACGTCATATACGTCCCAGCACCATTCCCACACGTTCCCCAGCATGTCATACAGCCCCCAGGCGTTAGGCACCTTGCCTCCCACGTCCTGTACGGCGCCTCCTGAATTCCCCTCATACCAGGCAATCTCATCCAGTTCCCCGTACCGATAGCCGGCTGTGCCGGCTTTACAAGCATACTGCCACTCCGCTTCCGTAGGAAGCCGGTAGCCGTCCGCCTCCTCGTTCCAGCTAACGCTTTCCCCATCCCTTCCTACCGAGTAGCATTCCTTCAGCCCCGCCTGCCGCGACAGCCGGTTGCAAAAGATAACCGCCTCGTTCCAGGAAACGTTCACGGCCGGCTTCCGGTCGTTATCCCTGGAATTCGGGGAGGAAGCTTGGTACAGGCCTCGCGTTACCGGATAGCGGGCAAGAAAGAAAGGCTTGACCGGGGCTTTCCACTGCTTTTGGATTCGGTCATCCCGCAATTCGATTTCTCCCTCTGGAATAAGGACCATGGGATAATCATTGTCTCTCCGTCCATCATCCGCCATCCGCCGTCTCCTCTCCTTCCTTATTTGACAGAGCCCTCGCGCCCCATCCGCTTGTCCAGCTAGTGAATGTCCCGCTTCCGGAAGCTCCCGCCGCGCACCTCCGACACATCCGAAATGACCACGAATGCGCCTTCGTCAATATCCCTGACAATAGACATCAGCTTCGTCTCTTCCATCCGGTTGATCACGCAGTTCAGGATTTCCGTCGGTTCGTTCGTGAAGCCCCCGCGCCCTTGGGTGTACGTCACACCACGGCCGAGACGCGCCTGGAGCGCCTCGCCAATCTCCTCGGATTTAGGACTGATGACTTTGACGGATTTGGATTTTTCCAGACCGACCTGGATAATATCGATAACATTCTTCGCTATGTAATAGGTGATGGCAGAATACAGCGCGTTCTGCAAGCCGTAAATGAAGCTCGCCCCGATGAAAATAAACGCGTTGATAAAAAGAATAACGTCTCCTACCGAGAACGGAATGCCCCGGGACACCAGGATCGCCAGCACCTCGGAGCCGTCGAGTGCTCCTCCGTTCCGAAGCACGACCCCGATGCCGACCCCCAGCAGGATTCCTCCCGCCAGCACGATCAGAAGCGGGTCTTCCTTGCCCAGGATGGTGTGGACATGATGAAGCAAAGACGTGGAAACGGACAAGGCTGCGATTCCTACCGTGCTGCGGATCGCGAACGTCCTTCCCACCTGCTTATACCCCAAGTAAATGAACGGGATGTTCAAGACGAAGAGCAGGATGCCGAGCGGGATTCCGAATAGATGCGCTCCCATCATGCTTATCCCGGTCACGCCGCCGTCGACGACATCGTTCGGAATCAGCACGGCTTCCAGCCCGTACGCCGCGATAACGGCGCCGATGACGATCATCACAAGGCTGCGGACATGATCGACGAATTTGTTTTCTCTGTGGTGTTCCTTCATCTAATCTCTCCTTTAATAAGTCCTGGCAATGGCCCCCCATTCCCGGCAAACCCATATCTACCCATTATAGCACAAGCCTGGGACCTTCAACCCCGGGCTCCCTCTCCTTCACGGAGCCGCTCGACGAATTTATCGAAGGCGCTCGTGGCAAAAGCATCGCGCCGGTATACGAAACTGACCACTGAGGAGCGGAACCGCTCGGGAATGCGGAAGCAGCGCACCCGGCCCGCAGCCTCCCAGCTGCTTACCGACGAACGGGTCAGCAGCGAAACGCCCAGTCCGGCGGAGACGCCTCCCAGGATGGCCTCGAGCGTACCGAACTCCATAATGTTCAGCGGCCCCGAGTGCTCCTCCCGAAGCCACTGCTCAAGACGGTCGCGGTGAAAGCAGCCTTTGCCGAAGAACAGAAGCGGCTTGTTCAGCATCTCCTGCAGCCCGGCGTCCGTCGGCTCGGAGATGAGCACGAGCTCCTCCTCGAAGGCGGGCAGCACCGACAGGTCCGGATGCTCGAACGGGCCGCTGATGAACGCGCCGTCCAGCTCATACTCCAGCACGCTTTTCACCAAATCCGACGTATGGCCGGTCTGGAGCGACAGCTTCACCTCGGGAAACCGCTTGTGGTAGTCCTTCATGATGCCGGGCAGATGAACCGCCGCCGTCGTCTCGAGCGAGCCGATCCGCAGCGGGCCGGCCGGGGTTTCCGAGTACTTCGTCGTTTTGACGGCCTCCTCGAGCAGATGAACAACCCGGTTTGCGTAGGTAAGCAGGATCTCCCCGGCCGGCGTCAAGGCCACCCCGCGGCTCAGCCGGTGAAACAAAGGGGTGCTCAGCTCCGCTTCCAGCTGCTGAATTCGCGCCGTGACGTTGGACTGTACATACCCGAGCTTGGCCGCCGCTCTCGTAATGCTTCCTTCGCGCGCAACCGCCTGAAAGATTTTCAAATCTCCGCTTTCCATCGTTCACCCTCCTTCTGCATCCCTCATAATCATCAAATGAAATGATGGATACCATCTTTTTTAATTATTTTACATGATACCTCCCATAAAATAAACTGTGATTATCTCTTAAACAGAAAGAAAGGTGTGACGACATGAAATCTCCTCGGCTCCTGATTCTAACGTTCTTTACTATGCTGGCGGCCGGTATCAATTTTCCTGTGGGGAAAATGGCACTTTCGTTCGGCTCCCCTTTTGTCGTTCTGGCGATCCGGTTTGTGGGCGCCGGTTTGCTCATGCTGCCCTTTCTGTGGAGGCGCCCGCACCCGCAAAGCGCGGCGCTATGGCTGAAGCTGGCGGTCATCGGGCTGTTTCAATCCGCATTGGTCATGGCGGGCATTTACTGCAGCATGCAGACGATTCCGTCGGGCAGCGCCTCCTCCTCTCCTCCACGAACCCGCTCTGGTTCATTATCTTCAGCTTCCTGCTGTACGGGACCCGCTACCGTCCCATTCAGTGGGCGGGGGCGTTCCTAGGTTTTGTAGGCGTGGCGATCACGCAGGGCTTCTCCATCCAGCTGCAGCCGGGCTTCTGGTATGCCCTGGGGGCGGCATGGCCTGGGGCTTCGCCACGCTGCTGACCTCGCGATGGGGCCAAGCGTTCGACTCCTGGGTCATGGCCGCTTACCAGATGCTGATCGGCGGGGTGCTCCTGCTCCTCGCCTGCCCTTTCTTGGAAGAGCCTCGCTTCGTCTGGGACATGGGTCACCTCGGGAAGGAGCTGCTGGTTCTGGGGTGGATGATCGGAATTAGCTCCATCGCCCAGTTCGTCTCCTGGTATTACGTGCTGCGGAACAGCGACCCGGGCCAAGCGAACGTGTATCTGTTCCTTATTCCCCTATTCGGAATGCTGGCCGGCTGGGCCCTGCTCGGCGAGACCCTGCATGGGTATGTGTGGGCGGGCGCCGTATGCATCGGCCTGGGCATCTTTCTCGTCAACTTCCCGTCGAAAGCGGGCTTATCCCCGGCGAAGGCGGCGGGTTGACGGCCCCAGCCAAAAGGACCATCCTTAGCCGGATGGCCCTTTTTGCTGCCTTCTTTAGCTGTTCATGGATAGCGAAAAATTTCCTCTCCCTCTTTGGAATAGCCGGTCAAAAGAAATCCAGGATGAATGTCACTGTAACGATCCTGAAGGGCAAACCAAATCCGGTAGTCCTGGGTAGGTACAATTTCAGCATCTTTATTTATGGCGCTTAACCCGTCATGATTATGCTTAATATGTAATCTCGTGATGTTATGATCTTTCACTATTCCATAATACATTTGGTAACGCTTATCTCTGGAATTCAGGTCCAAATTAGTCCAAACCCAAGGCACATCATCCTTTTCATAGGCTGTGCCGCCGCCGAATCCCCATTTGTATCCTGTTCCCGTTTTATTGACAAGTCCAGCGTCTAAACCACCAGTCGGTTCTTGATAAAAAACAAGGACGACATCCTCCAGTTCATGCTCATGGATGATTTGCCTATCCTTTATTCCGGCTGCTTGCATAGCTTGGGGTATGGACTCCGAGCTTTCATTCTCACACCCTAAAGGAACAAACATCAGCCAAACGAAGATCAACAATCTAAGCCTTTTCATCACCAATCCTCCCGTAGTAGTAAACGTCTGCTTCAAGCACATTCTAGCGGGAGGGCCGGCTTCCAAGCTGGAGGGAGTGACACCCGAGGCTTTGGCGGCCCGTCTCGAAGAAGGGTACCGGAGCCGACTATATTAATGAAGGTAAAAAGGGCCAGTCATTTTCCCATGACGAGCCCTTTTTCCGGCTTATAACGTCTAGTTATCTTCCTTGGGCCAGCCGCCCCACAAATTGCCCAGATGGCCGTCCGGGTCACGGAAAGTAAAGCTGTACCCGCCTTGAGGCTTGTACACCATTTCGCCGACGCCGGGCCAGTTCTTCCTTAGCTCCTCGTGGGCCTCGTGAATGTTGTCCACTTGAAGGGAGAGTAACGGCTGAATCTGCCCTTGGCTGTTGGTAAAATCCAGGTTCGGCACCTCCGGGCAGCGGATCAACCCTAACCCGACACCACCGACGTTCAGCCAAGCCTCTTGGTCACCCTCCTTGTATTCGAACGTGAAGGGAATGCCCAGTATGCCCTGGTACCACTTCAAGGAAGCCTCCAGGTCACGAACCGGCAATTGGACAACCGCATAGTTTCTCACTTGAAAGGCCATTACGTATTCCTCCTACCATCTTTATTTTCTTCCAACCGCAGAAAAAGAGACGAGAGCCCCGGAACAAAATCAGAGGGCGCCAATCCGGGTGCTCCGCCGCTAATTGCATACGCGGGAATCGTTTCAGCAGCGCAGCCAGGGCGATCTCCCCTCCATCCGGGCAAGAGGAGCCCCCAGGCAATAATGGGACCCGGTGGCGAAGGCTATATGTGGATTG
Organism: Paenibacillus sp. CC-CFT747; assembly: GCA_030323305.1. GTDB lineage: Bacteria > Bacillota > Bacilli > Paenibacillales > NBRC-103111 > Paenibacillus_AO > Paenibacillus_AO aurantius. The sequence continues at coordinate 959,943 of CP106741.1, forward strand.
GGCGTTCGGTCTATAAGGAATCGATCCGGCTGATGAAATTTCGCGTTATCCCGGTTGGCCGCCGCGAGCATGACTTGGACGGACTGACCTTGACGAATGGTCTTGCCGCGGAGCTCATAATCGGCCGATGCGAAACGGGAGGTCATCTGCACCGGGCTTTCATAACGCAGAGCCTCTTCAACCGCCCAAGGCATCCATTCGGGTTGATGAAGCAGCTTCTCCAGCTGATCGGCATGAATTAACAGCGTGCGAATCCCGTTTCCTATAAGGTTAACCGTCGTTTCATGACCGGCTACCAGCAGAAGCGTACAGGTTGCGATGATTTCCAGATCCGTTAACCCTTCTTCCCATTGTTGAGAAGCCACCATTTCACTTATCAAATCTTCACGCGGATTCGCCCTTCGTTCGGTGATCATACGGTCAAAATAATCGGAGATTTCGGCCCCGGCTTGACTGGTGCGGCTCGCAAATTCAGGGAGGAGTCGGTTCCGTCCAGATCCCGCGCAAAAGTGTGGGACCAGGCCTTGAACAGCTCACGGTCTTCCGCCGGTACGCCGAGTATTTCGGCAATAACGATGACTGGCAGCGGAAACGCAAAAGAAGCGATTAAATCAGGCTTTGCTTCTTCCTCCAATTGATGAGTCAGCTGTTCTGCGATTTCGGTAATTTTGGGCTGCAGCCGTGCCATCCTATTGGGTGTAAAGGCATGGCTGACTGATCTCCTCAGCCTGGTATGTACCGGGGCATCGCGATTCAACATGGAATGGTAGAAAAGCTGGTCTATCTTTCTAGAAAAGGACGCTGCTTGAGCGGTTTCGGGCGGAGGGACGGCATTCCGGTATTCTTTTACAAATACAGGGTCCTTAAGGACTTGAGTCACATCCTCATAGCGGGAGACCACCCAGGTTCTCCGTTCCTCCAGGAAGTAAACCGGTTCTTCCTCAAGCAAATACCGGTAAAACGAATAGGGATCCCGATGAAGCGAATCCGAATATTGGCGAAACCATGCTGCAATGTCTGGCTGCTTGGAGGATACAGGCCATTCCACCGACATACCACCTTCTAAGGATATCTTTAATCAGCTCAGGTCATGCTGCGCCCCTTAACTTCCATAATATTACTATTTTATTGGTCCTTTGAATACTGCTTTTGGATGGTCGGCCGAAGGGTTAGAGTAGTTCATTTTTATTGGCTATGATAAAGCCGCCTTCCCTTGTAAAGGTGGCTGAATTTATGATCGTATAATCCGTCTGTTATTTCTGCGGCATACGATTTGAATCATTGTAGAAATTCTGTGAAAACCCTTTCCAAGCCATCTCGGAATTTCTACTGCTGCTGGCTTTGTACCATACACCATCAATTGAAAAAAGTTACGGGGTCCTGAACGAATGGAATGCGTTACGCCCTTGGCATCAGTGACGGTCATGGAGGAAACGCCTTCGGATTCAGGGAAGGGAAAGATTTTCTTTCGGAATCTCATGGATTCCATCGCATACTGGTACTTGGAGGTCAACACCTTATCCTCTGTTTTGTAATACCTGCCATCGCCAGAATGCCGGGTCTCGACCGAGGAAATCGGCACCTGGATTAACTGCGTAAAAGTATGTGGTCTGTTCACGTAACAAAAAACAAAGCAGAAGCAAATGCTCCAAAGACTAACCATTTTGTCAAATGACTTCTATCGGAGTCGTTCGATTCCAATTCGACCACCGCCTTTTAATTGCGTGAATTGGTGACGGTTATTAGAAGGGGAAAACCGACCGTCTAAGCTTGCTGTTCGTCTCATTGACATGAAACAGGCAAGAGGTAACCAGCCTATATTCGATGTCGCATTCTCTTATTCCTTGCTGTCTAAATAACGAAATTAAGCTAAATAATGTTGCAACTATTGGTTCCAGTGTCAGTATAGCAGTCCATCCAACGTTTTAATGGCTGTAGTAGCTATTCACGTTATTAAATTGGTAAATGCCCTTCACACGCTGCTTTACGTCGGGCTCGAGGCGGAAAGTGGCTCGATTTCTTTCTCCGTAAAATAAAAATACCCCGTAGAGAGACTTTTTTAAGTGTCTGCTCTACAGGGTACCGTTTAGTTAATCTCATCCAACCAAAGCTTCAGGGCTTCGACGGACCTTTTCATATCTTCCGCCATCGTGCGCTTGGGTAAGGTATCCTCGCGGTGCCACAATTCGAAGCATAACCAGCCCCGGTAATCAATAGCATGGAGGGTGCGGACGAGCTCGCGCATGTCGATCTCGCCCTCCAGATATCCTCCGTCGGAACGTCCCCGAGCTGATTCCGTAAATGCACCGCTGCGATTCTTTGAGGGTAATCCCGAATCCACTGGATAGGGTCGGCCCCGGCCACATGGGCCCATCCGGTATCGACACATAGATGAACTTCAGGCGTGGCATAGTCCACAACCGAGCGCAGGTCGCCTACCGCATTATGGTTATCCGCCGCATGGTTGTGGAGACATACCTTGAGTTCATAAGGACGGACAGCGGCTGCGATCCTCGCCAGGTTAGCCCCCTGCCGCTTGAATTCCTCTTCGCAATCTGCTGTACAATCATGCCTAGGGAAGAAGAGGCGGTGCTCCAGTAATCCCTTTCGCCCCTAGTACTTTTCTTAAAATCCCAAGAAAAATACAGCAAGAATCGGGGCAACTCACGGAGTGCCCGGACAACGGTAACGTTATTCGCTTCCTTGTTTATTCGTGTATACAGCCCACTAAAATTTTAATGGGTCGGTAGCGGATATATCCATTTTACTGGAGATCTTTCTACCTCACAGTGGTTTTACCCTTCCAGCGGACTTATGGATATCCCGCTAATCCTCGAGTCTCCTCAACGGATAGCGGTTCTTTATATAGCTCATTCACCTGCCACATGCCGCTTTGCTTTATCTTCTGGACCGGAGAGGAAAGGCCCAGCCAGGAACCGGACGGTCCACATTCCGTACAGCAGGATACCGTGGAAATGAGCCGGGATTCCAAATAGAGGCGTTCTTCTTTCTCCGCCATTTCCAACAAGGCGAAGGAAAAGCTGCTTTGAATGTATTCACTTACTTTTGATTCTATATGCTGCTGGTAGACACCATCAACAAAATGCCCATTTCGTGCCTTACTCTCTCTTGTCGTAAGATCAAGCTCCCATATTTGGAGGTAAGGATCATTAGCATGATTTAGGAAGCAGCGGCCAACATTCTTCCTGAAGATACTGCGGCCCTTGTTTTGCTGCACAAAGTGCTGCTTCAGTCTAGACCGAAGCTGGTTTTTTCCGGTATGTGTTCCGATCCGTACTATCCTTTCTCCAGCATGCCCCGACTCACCCTTTTCGAAGACAATGTATATTCCATTCTTAGTGATTTGGGTAGGCTCAAAGGGAAAATGAAATCTTGGCCTAGAACTCATGATTTGATGCAATAGGGAACATAGGTTGCTCATATTCCTCCACGGTTCCTATCCCATTCTTCAAACTCATCTTTCGTAAGTCCGTACACATACTCATCATAATGCCTGCCCTGCGTAAAAATCATATCTCGGAGTATCCCTTCTTGGATGAAGCCCAGATGCTCCTGCAAAGCACGAGAGCCTTCGTTGAAGGCATAGACATGAGCATTCGCCTTACGATACCGCAATTCTTGAAAGTAATAATGAAGCAAAATCCTAATGGCCTCGGAAGCGTATCCTCTTCGCCAATGACTTCGAAAGACAGCGACTCCGTATTTAAAAGTGCCATTACGCCGATCACAATGGTTTGCCGTTATACTGCCCACAAGAGTCCCCTCTAAGGTTTCAACGGCAAGAAAGATATTATCTCCTTCCACCCCCATGGAAGAAGTGCGTTCGGCCCAAGCCTTCGTTCCTTCTTCAGACCGCGGAAAATGAAGAGAGTCACATAGTCTAGCTCCCTCTGAGTCTTGGTCATTCTCATGAAAGGCTCGCCAATCTGTTGGCTGGACAGGACGTAGTCTGACTTTAGTGCCTGACCAAATATTAGTGACCATCGGCATCCCCTCCACTAGATTTTGTCCCTAGTATAGCAATCTTGTTTGGTTCACCTTTTAAGAAAGCAGTCGTGTCCGCATAAAATCATAACCACTTTTCAAGCTTCAGCTCATCCCTTTTCTTTGGTCAAGAGCTTCCTTGATTATCCACCTTTATCCAGTAGACGTCTATTCTAACTTGTAAAATAACTCCGGAAACATAAGCCCCATCATGACCACTCGCTCCTCGTCATTCTTAACTTGGTAAATTCGCATGCCGCCCTCCGTTTTGCCAATTGGTTTGCCAAGCTTTAAGTCCTTATAAAAGGCCGGATTAATATACTGTTCTGACTCCGAGATGTACGTTTTTCCACTATAACTTACTCTATGAAGAGCATAGTCCGTCCCCTTAATCTTTACCGTTCTAAAATTAAATTCTTCCTGATAAACCGGCAAGCTGCGGCTGCATCCATTCAAAATCAATAGAATCACCAACCAAATCCATAAAACTTTCCGCATTTTTCTTCTCCTTTGCTTGGAGGGAACGAGTACCCTGAACCCTCTTCATTATCCACTTTTATCCATAAAAAGGAAAGATCCACAAGAGTCTACTACAGGCGCCCTTTCCAAACTAGAAGTTTCGTAGGCGATAAAAGTTTATAAAAGTCTTATTGACAGCGATTTCACGAAAGAGTAATTTATTCTAGATGGTATACATATCGCTTAGAAACCCACACATCAGTCCCTGTATGCTGTTACTAATTGGGAGGAGGAATTTTGTTTGAAGTGGAAATCGTTATCTAAGGTGCTGCTGTGCACTTCCTTGGCTGTTCCAGCCATGATCCCTGCAACAGGGAACGCCTATGCCGAGGAGCAAATCGAGTATGAGCCATTGACGGTTGCCAATGGCAGCTTTGAGCAAGCCGGACTGCCCGGCTGGACGATCAGTCCGGCCCTGCCTGTGACCGGCCTAGACGTTCAGCAGCTTCAAACCCAAGCATTTTCCGGTACCAGCAGTATCAAGATCATCGACAACAACAATACGAAATCGCTCGACGTCTTCAGTGACCGCGTTCCCATAGTGGCCGGCCAGACTTACCGGATGACCGCCAAGGTTTTTGTAGAAGCGAAGAGCGTCAGGGGCTACTTGCGTTTCAAGAAGAGCGGCAGCAATACGGATTTGGCCGGCAGCGCCAACACCCAGCTCGTCAGCATCCAATCGTCGGGGAACGGCTGGCAGACCATGACAATTGAAGCCAAGGCACCGGAGGGGGCCGAGTTCGCCGAGCTTTCGTTTTATATGGGCGGCTCGGGCACCGGAACTGCCGCTTACATCGACGATGTCCGGCTGGAGCACAAGAAGGTGACGGAAGTTGCTCCCCTGGATTTGCCGTATGACGCACCTGTTCTGTTGGGAGATGCGGTGAAGATAGCCTTGTCCCAAGCAGCTGCTTATGGGACTGGCCCGGAGGGACGCAATGAACAGTATGTCACCACCGTCGGCTCGCCTGTGGCCTTTCATGTGGTGGATGCCGTGACCGGGGAGAAGCTCTTCTCTCAGAACCTGCCTACCTCCGATACGGTGTGGGGAATCACCAAGGCAACGGACGGGAACATCTATTTCTGCTCCAACGGCGAGCTTTACCGCTACCTGGTCAACGAGCGCCGAATAGAAGCGCTAGGGCAGAACCCTTCTAATAAGCAAGTATTTGACCTGAAAGCCAGCTCGGACGGCAAGCTGTACGGCTCCACCTATTCCAATGTCAATCTGGGCCGGGTGTTCGAATACGACATTGCCACCGCCACCTTCCGTGACTTGGGTGTTATGAAAGAAGGCCAGCAGTACGCACGCGGCCTGGGTGTCACCGACAAGTACGTATACGTCGGCATTGGTACTACGTCTTACGTGGTCCGGTACGACCGGAACACCGGCGAGATTACGGATATTCCGATCCCGGGCGTATCCGGCACCTCCGGCACGCTGTCCGAAATCAACATTTACGGCGGCAAACTGCTCGTCTACGGAGGCTCCAAGCTTCATGTACTCGATGAAGCGACCGGCGACTTTATCCGGACGATCGATTTCCAAACCAAGGTTTCTCCCCCTCCCCTTATAATCCGGATCTGGTTTATTACAAGCTGAAAGGGGAGCTTTATACCTACAATCTGGCAACCGACACAGTTGCCAAGGTAGAGGGCATTCCGGAGCTTCCGGATGATACCGCCATCAAGGCCCACGCCTGGGTCACTCCGGATTCCGGCAAGTTCGCCGGCAAGCAGGTGCTGGCCGGCATGGCCGCCTTCGGCGAATCGTTCCTGTACGACCCGGTCTCCAATGAGTATGAGGAGCATCTGGCCCAGGTTCCGCCTTCACCTGCGGCCACAAACTCGCTCGAGGCGCACGGGGACTATGTGTATGCCGGCGGCTACCAGCGCGGCATGAGCATCTACGACACGAAAAGCGGTTCTTTTATTTATAACAACCAGGGCTTCCATCAACCCGAAGGCATCGGCTTCCTGAATGACATCGTCTACTTCGGCACGTACACCGGCGCCAAAATGTACCGGCTGGATATGACCAAGCCGTTGAATGCTTCAGAGCTCGTCACCGGCAATCCGGGCCTGGCGGCCGATCTGGAGGACGAGCAGGACCGGCCATTCACGATGACGAGCGGCGACGGGCAGCTGTTCATCGGGACGTTCCCGACCTACGGCAAGCTGGGCGGCGCCCTCACGATTCTCAAGGAGCAGCCGGCTTCAGACGGGTCGGGAGGCGTAAGCATCCAGACGGAAACCTACCGCAATCTCGTTCCGAACCAAAGCTTGTTCGGCTTGGCTTACCTCAACGGCAAGGTGTACGGCGGCACCTCCCGCCTGGGAGGTCTTGGAATCGAGCCTACCGAAACGGAAGCGAAAATGTTCGTCTTCGATACGGCCACCAAGCAGATGTCGACCGCACCGTTCGTGCCGAGCATACCGGGCGTTACCGGCAAGCTCAATGTCATTGGAGAGCTGTCGATCGGCCCCGACGGGCTGCTGTGGGGAATTGCGGATGAAACTATAAACAAAGCGGACGGATCCGTCAGCCATTACAACGCCGTCTTGTTCGCTATGAATCCGGACACCCTGCAGGTTGTCAAGAGCAAGATCGTCACCCAGTCGCCGTTCAATACGAGCAAATACCGGCCGTATTACCTGCGCTGGGGCCCGGACGGTCTGCTCTACACGACCAGCGGCCGCCAGCTTTTTGCCGTCGATCCTGCCGATCTCCGGACGAAGCAGATGGTGACCGGCACCGTAAACCTGATGACGCTCGGTTCGGACGGCAGCATCTACTACTCAGTCGGCTCCAAGCTTTACAAAATTCCGGTAAAGATTGACCATGCCACCACTCAAGTTGCGAACACACAGTTATCTATCGGGGAAACTACCGCGCTCTCCTCGGAGGTCTGGCTCGTGAACGGCCAGAAAGCGGCTTGGAACGGAGCGGCCGTCACCTATGTGTCGAGCCATCCGGATGTCGCCTCCGTGGACGGTAAGCAGCTTCAAGCGAATTCGGCCGGAACGGCAGAGGTTCGTGCCCAGATCACATTGGACGGCCGTACGGTCACCTCCGATCCGGTTTCCGTCCGTGTCTACCCGAACCGGTTTTCCGGTTTGATGTTTAACCCGGGCGGCCACGTGAAAGGCATGCTGAGCTTCGACACCCTGCAAAAGGGCCATGACATCAAAGTCGAGCTCTACGGCCCTAACGGCCTGATCGCTACGGAGACGGTTTCCGTTGACAAAACGGCCCCTGGCGCCTCCGGTGCTGCCGAGTACGATTTCTCCTTCAAGCCGAAGGATGTGGATTCGAACGCCGATCGCATCCAGTTGAAGGCATTCCGGGACGGCGAGCTGGTCAGCTTGTCTCCTTGGGTACCCCGTTCCGCTCCAGGCAAACAATAACCAAACGGGTTACCGCTTGGTCAGTCCGCTGGGACAGGACTACCTTCAATGCAAGGACTAACAATAAGAGACGGCGCTGGGGATTCCCGGCGCCGTCTTTTTCCTTATCGTCTGCTGCACATGCTTTAAAGGGGAGGTGCCGCTTTCCCCTTCCCTCCCCTCGCCTACTGGCTGCCTGTCCAACGGTCCTGCTGATTTTAGCCCGAGGTCTTCAGATGCCCCTTCAGCTCATGCAAGGTCGTGATCGTGCGAGGAAAGCTTCTCTCTTCCTCTTTCTTCTCCCGCTTTAGCCAAATGCCTCGTATGGAAAGAGCTTCACAAGGCTCGATGTCGGTGGCAAAATCATCCCCAATGTAAGTAAGCTCATGAAGACATAGCCCGGCTAGCTCCGCGGCCCGCTCGAATATTCGGGGATGGGGCTTCGAGGATCCGACCTCCTCCGAGGCGACCACGACTTCAAAATAATCCGCAATCCCCATCCGCTCAAGCTTCTGCCGCTGCTGGGTCCGATCCCCGTTGGTGATAATCCCAAGACGGTTCCCTTTTAAGGCTTCCAGACACGGAATGACATCGTCAAAGGGCTTCCAATGGCTTTCGAAGCTCCTGACATACCACTGAAAATACTCCGCCGCGGCCTCCTCCTTCAGCCCTTCGGACAATTCTTTAATACGTTCCATCTGCTGCTGGCGGAAGGTCAGTTTCCCTTGTAAGAACCTGGTATAATGCTTCTTCCCGATCTGACACCACTCTTGATAGAATTCCGTCAGACCTGCCGTCAGTCCGAGGCGGGAACCGTGCTCCTGATGAAAAGCTTGAACGCCGAGAAACTCCGCTCCTTTAAAATCCAGTAACGTCCCATCCAGATCAAAGAAAATCATAACGAGTTAAGCAGAAATTCCATTTTTCTGCTTCTCGTCGTCATTCCAATGGATTCATAGAATAGAATGGCTGATTGGTTTGGCTCGGAGACTCCCAGTTCGACACTGTCCACCTTCAAGCTCTTCCCCAAGTCCAAAACGTACTGCATCAGGCATCTTCCGATCCCCTGCTTTCGGTTGGTTTCCGCCACGCACAAACTCTTAATATATAGAACCTTTCTCGCATTCACAAAGGAATTTTCGATGACCTCCTCTTCCTTCGCCCCAATCACTCCGGTAAGCTCAACACCCGCGTCCGCTACAAAAATATGCTGCTTGGAATCCTGGAGCTGGCCTGCAAAAAAGCTTCCTCCACCGGAGTCGGGTTCTCTTTATACAAATCCGGTCTTTCGTTAACATGCCAATCGTGAACCTGCCGGAACAAAGGCAGCAGAGATTCGTAATTGCTTGGTTGAGCCGCACGTATCGAGATGTTCATGGGTCTCCCCTCCTCTAAGCTCTTAACTTTAAGCCATTATCTAGGAATTCGACGAAAGCGTAGAACCCCCTTTTTATGGAAGACAACGGGGGCCAAGGGTCCTCACCGGTCCTGATAGCTTGCTTTTCCAAAAAGGCCCTTTTCAAAAATGGGATTGACAATTAATGGATTTCAGCATATTGTAACTTTGAGTGAGTAATTCACTCATTACTAATCCGTAATCCAAAGGAGCTGCTATTATGAGTAAAACCAATGTCTTGCCGGATCTTTTAATGCGGAAATTCAATCAGCGTAAAAACGCCCGCAAGCTTCGTTTGACCTCACCGGACGGAATCGCGGAGAACCGGTATGTCTTAATCGGAGGCATCGAACAATGGATCTCGATACGCGGGGAAGATCGCCGCAATCCCATTCTCCTCCTCATTCACGGGGGTCCGGCCTCCTCTTATTCCATCTTCAGCCCCTTGCTTCGCTCGTGGGAGAAGCATTTTACTATCGTGCAGTGGGACCAGCGCGGAGCGGGCAAAACTTTTGGAAAGCACGGCAGGGAGGGCACCGGTGAGATTTCCTTCGATCGGCTCGTCCAGGATGGGCTCGAAGTGGCGCAATACTTGCTTCACACGCTTCAGCAGGATAAATTGATCCTTCTCGGCAGCTCGGTAGGGAGCGTTATCGGCATCCAGATGGCCAAACGCCGACCGGAGCTGTTCCATGCCTATGTAGGAACGGACCAGAACGTCAACCCCGAAGGACACCGGCTGTCGTACCGGTTGAATTTGGAGGGGCTCCGCAAGGCCCGCTGCGTCAAAGGCATCCGGCTCTTCGAGCAAATCGGGCCCGACCCTTCCCGGTGGAGCCTGGAGGAGTTCGACCGCAAGAATCGCTGGATGGTCAAAGTCATCACGCCCGCTCCCAACATGATCATGGATCTCATCCTGCCTTCGATGATGGCTTCGCCGAATCATTCCTTTCGGGACATTCTCGCTTATATCCAAGGCATGACTTACTCGCTTGGGCAATTGTATGACGAGCTAATTTCCTTTGACGCCCGCAAGCTCGGAACCCGGTACGAGCTCCCGTATTTTATCTTCCAGGGAGATACCGATTGGGTTACGCCGGTTGAGCCAGCGCAAAGCTTTTTCGAGGACATCGAGGCGCCTCACAAGGAATTCGCGCTCGTTCCGAATGCCGGACATCTCGCCTGTTTCGCCCGCCCCGAATCGTTTCTCGAGCTGCTGCTTCAGCGTGTCCTTCCAGTGATCCAGACGTCCGGCCGGCCGCGGACGGGGACTTGCCCGGTCCCGCATGTGATATAATGGGAGCAACCCTATCCATGAACGGAGCTTGAATTCATGTCTCCCCTAACCAAAAAGCAGTTGGATCAAATTCGTGACGAACGCACGGCTCAGATCAAGCAAGCGGCGCTGAAGGTCTTCGCCCGTTACGGATTCCTCCGGACGAAGACGAGCATGATCGCTTCGGCCGCAGGCATCAGCGAAGGCCTCATCTACCGTTACTTTGAATCCAAAGACAAGCTATACGCGACGATCGTTCAAGAGCTTATGGATGCCGCGGCAAGCGAGATCGAGGACAGCCGTCAGCTGCCCGGTACGCCCTACGAGCAGATCAAGGCATTGACCCGGAATATGCTGGACGAAGAGAACAAATTCGCCTTCATGCTCGTTCTCCAAGCGCGAAAGTCGGACGATCTCCTGCCGGAGATCGCGCAAATCCTCGAACACTATTCCATCGATTCGATGATCGACCGGCTCCTGCCCCTCTTCGTCCATGGCCAGGAGATGGGCGAATTCGCCGCCGGGGACCCCCGGCAGCTGCTCTGCTGGTACTTCTCCGTTGTCAACAGTCTTATCCTGCAGGAGCAAGGCGACGAGGAATATGGGTTCCCGGACGTGGACATCCTCCTGCGAATGCTGACCAAATAAAAAAGAACCGCAATCGCATGCGGTTCTTTTATCGCCTTATGACACCTGGTCGGAAGAAGCTATTAAAAAATACTATCCGAAACGTAATAAATCTTCTGGGTATTCTGCTTATTGACCGGGTCGGTCACGATCGTGAAATACACATTGCCATTCTTCGTTTGGACCCCTTCGATTTCGTGGGTTCCCACATTGGTTATCTTCACGAGGGTCTGGTAGGCTCCGGTGTTGGACATCCTGGCGATCTGCGGGGTATCTCCTTCCGCGCCGCCGGACGTATAAATTTCCGTTTTATCCAGCATATCCAATCCTTGGAAGGAACCGTTCGGCCGGACGATATCGCTGCCGGACTGGGTAAAGCTCGTGATGCAGGCACTGGCTGCCGCCGCGCTGTCCAGTCTTACCTGGTCGGTGCCGTCCAGCAGCTGGTTCAAGGCCACCGTATCGTAAATGGACCAAGTGACCGTTCCCTCTTTTGTTTGTACACGGAAAATGGTATAGAGGCTGTTGCCGCCCCCATCCACCCGGTAGGTTTCCCTAGACTTGTACCGGTCTCATTCGCGTAATTCATATACGTGAACCGGGGAAGATCCGTATAATCCACCGTTGTGCCGGGCGAGTATTGCAGTCGGGCTACCTGGAGCGACCAGTTGTACGTAGTGGTGGGGTCCGCTTTGGAGCTGAAATAGAAGTAATTGATATTGTTGTAGGTATACATATCCAAGGTCTGGCAGTGGCCCGAATTCGTAACGGTCATTTCATCCACGTATGTAGCGTCATTTCCATTTATAAGCAGCCGGGAAAGATAGCACGTTCCGCCGGAGCGCTGGGTTACATAAACATACGAAGAAGCAATGTAAGCTTTTTGAACGGCCGCGTTGTGATTAAGCCCTTTGAGGTTATAGGCCAAGGTGGCGGAAGCACTTACCGTTTTGGCAGATGTAGCGGCTAAAACGGGCATGACCGACATACCGAGCAGAAGAATGGTGAGAACAAGGGATGTAAACGTTTTCCACTTTCGGTTTGGTAACATGCGGATCCCTCCATTAGGTTTGGGTTGATACCCTTGCATTCCTGCATCGTTCCATAAGCTCCATGATTCTACCGGCCAGGACCACCTCCTTAGTGGAATCTTCGTTACATTCAACGTACCAGATCGTTCCGTTCTAACGGGTCTTGTTAAAATTCGGTTCATGCGGTAAAGGCCGCCGATCTTGACTCGGCAGCCTGTGGAGGTATTCTTTCTTTGTGAGCCCCTTAGGATGAAACAGAGATTAGAAGATACTATCCGAAACGTAATAGATTTTCTGGGTGTTCTGCTTGTTGACCGGGTCGGTCACAATCGTGAAATACACTTTGCCGTTCTTGGTTTGAACCCCTTCAATTTCGTGGGTTCCCACATTGGTTATCTTCACAAGGGTCTTGTAGGCACCGCTATTCGACATCTTGGCGATCTTAGGAGTCTGTCCTTCCGCTCCGCCGGACGTATAGATTTCCGTTTTATCCAGCATATCCAGACCTTGGAAGGAACCATTGGGCCGGACGATATTGCTGCCGGACTGCGTGAAGCTGGTGATGCAGGCGCTCCTTGCCGCGGCACTGTCCAGTCTTACCTGTTCGTTACTGTCCAGCAGTCGGTTCAAGGCCACCGTATCATAGATCGACCAAGTGACCGTTCCCTCTTTTGTTTGGACGCGGAAAATGGTATAAAGGCTGTTGCCGCCTCCATCCACCCGATACGTCTCCCCTAATCTGGTGCCGGATTTATTCGCGTAATTCATATAGGTGAACCGGTGAAGATCCGTATAATCCACCGTCGCGCCGGGCGAGTACTTAAGTCTGGCTACCTGGAGCGACCAATTATAATCGGTGGAGGAATCCGCTTTGGAACTGAAATAGAAATAGTTGGTATCCTTGTAAGTATACATATCCAAAGTTTGGCAGTGGCCGGTGTTGGTAACCTTCATTTCATCCACATAGTTCGCGTCGTTTCCGTTAATCTTCAATCTGGAAAGATAGCACGTTCCTCCGGACCGCTGGGTTACGTAAACATAAGTGGAAGCGATGTAGGCTTTCTGGACGGCCGCATTATGCTTAAGCCCCTTGAGATTATAGGCCAGAGTGGCGGAAGCGTTTACCGTTCTGGCGGGCGAAGCGGCAAAGACGGGCATGACCGACATACCGAACAGAAGAATGGCGACAAGAAACGATGTAAGCATTTTCAATTTCCGGTTTGGCAACATTTGTCCCTCCATTATGATTGGAATAATTATCCTTACCCTCTGCTCCTTAGTCTTAATCCACGAGCTCATAACGTAATGATGATCGAAACCGCTATCCCCTCCTCCCAGCTGTTTCTACTAACACTTATATAAACGGATTAATTTTACGCGTTCTGACGCAGGATTCGACTATTAGAGCAACATCAACCTTCCACCCTCCCGCGGCAAACCAAACGGCCAAGTGGCCTAGAGTCTTTTCGAGAACCGAAACCCGGAAACCATATAACCTAATTGCTTGTAGAATTCATGTGCATGCTCCCGTTCCGGTCTGTTGCCGCTGGTGAGAACCATTGCTTTTGCTCCGATTTCTCCAGCCCATTTCTCCCCTTGCCTAAGCAGGGCTCTCCCTATGCCCTGCCCCCTATACTCGGTCTTGGTAACCATTGCGGATATTTGAACGACCGGATCATCCTCTTCATAGCTGTAAAGCAAACGAAGGCCGATCATGCCTGCTATCTTCCCCTCCCGTTCCGCTACAAAGGTCCGATACTGGGGAATCGAGCTTATGGCCTCAAGCCTCTTTTGCATCTGTTCCTTAGAGGCAGCATGACCAAGATCCGTCATTAGCTCGGTTATCTCGTCAAGGTCCCTTGAGACATACTTTCTAATCGTTACCATCGTTAATCACCACTTTTTAATAAAAATGAAATAGCCTCTAGTTAAACAAAGACAAGGGATAAGCCGTTCCGACCAGAAGGTTCTCCGCGATCTGCCTAATAACAGCCTCTCCCCGCAGCTCGTACCGGCCCGGAATCAACAGCTCCGACAGCGTAACCCACTGGCTGTCACGGATCATTCCCTCTTCCAATTGAAGAGAACCCCTGTAATCTTACCGATAAAATGAAACATCACGACATGATGATTCGTGCTGCTAATAAACGAGTAAACGCCGGTCGTTCCCGTAAGCTCGATTTCATAACCGGATTCTTCCTTTGCCTCCCTTCGTGCAGCAGTCCGAATATCCTCCCCTGGTTCCACACACCCTCCAGGAAAATTCCATTGGTTGCGAACGGTGGGCTTGTTTTCCTGCAGGATAAGAACCTTATCGTCTTGAAGAATCGATACACAAGCAACCAATACAGTTCCGGATGGATTCATCGCGCAGCCCCTCCTTTTTAGTTTCTTACTATCCTTCTATGGCCTGCCCTTGCAGGTGTCCTGCCCGACATCCTCTGTAAACCACTCACCGGTCAAGGAGTGAATGATCGTCGTTATTTTATGTACGACTGCGTGACCCGATCTACCAGGTCTTTCATATAGGTTAATCGAAAAATCCATCTTTCCTCCTATGTCCTCAAAAATCTTCGTTCCCTTTATTCCCCATACGTGTCGGTAAAACAGTCGCAGATATGGTGACAATTCCTCTTGCCAAATCCTTCCCCGTCCACTTCCATTCCAAAATGGGCCAGGAGAACCTATCATTTTCGATACTTGTCCCCATGGAAAAGAAAACGGGGTCATTTACAATCGTTTTACTAGTACCTTCAAAGTTACCGGAAAAGGCACTAGTTAGATTCTCCGTCGCACCGTTTCCTCTTTCATCCAGACTATTCTATGTGCCGAAAGGAGACAAGTCATTTGATTATGAAAACGTTTTTATCGAAGGTAACCGGATCTGCTTTGGTCTTCCTCCTGCTCGCCGGCAATCTCGTAACAGCCGCACCAGCGGAAAAGCATTCCTATCTGGTGGGCCTCACCCCCGGCGTTTCCCCAAAAGCTCTGGCCGCCCCGGGTATTGAGCTGAAAGAGCAATGGGACAAGCTGGGTGCCGTTCGGATTGTAGCCTCTGCGTCAGCAGCCAAAGGGCTGGAGAACAATCCCCGTGTTAGTTACGTCGAAGAGGACCGCCCTGTTTACGCCAGCAGCACGGGAACCTCTTATACGGATGGAGAATATACCTGGGGCTTGCAAGCCGTTAATGCCGCACAAGCCTGGAACCTGAACGCTACGGGACAATCGATGAAGGTGTGCGTTCTCGATACGGGGATCGACTACGGCCATCCGGAATTCACCCGCGGCGGCGTTTCGATCATAAAAGGAAGTCAAAACTTCGTCAATGACGGTCATCCGGACGCCACCGACGGATATGGGCACGGCACCCACGTCGCGGGAACCATAGCCGGCCAGACCAGCAGCAGCGGAAGCCGGATTGGCGTGGCACCCGGAGTCGACCTCTATGTAGCCAGAGTGCTGGGCGACGATGGCAGCGGAACCACCAGCGGAATTATCAATGGCCTGAACTGGTGCCAGCAAAATGGGGCGAATGTAGCCAACCTTTCGCTAGGAAGCGACCGAGGCTCGCGGACGGAAGAAAAGGCCTTTGATCAGGCTTATCAAAGCGGAATGTTAAGCATCGCCGCGAGCGGTAACGACGGAGGCCGGGTGGGTTACCCCGCCCACTACAGTTCAGTGGTTGCCGTTGGAGCCGTCGACAGCGGGCTGCAGCTTGCCGGATTCTCCAATTACGGCAGGGAGCAGGAACTGGTGGCGCCGGGTGTCGGAACCCTCTCCAGCGTACCACGGGGGACAGGCATCCGAAGCTCGGTCCAAGAAGGGCAGAACGGAACCGAAACCGGCTACACCAGCATCGGACTTGAATACTCGGCTTACGGCAATGTATCGGGTCCTCTCGTCGAATGCGGCTTGGCCGACACGGCTACCTCATGCAGCGGAAGGCCGCAAACCGGAGCATGGATCGCCTTGATCGACCGGGGGAGCAACGCCTTCTCCGAAAAGCTTCAAAATGTCATGAACCAAGGGGCATCGGCAGCCATCATCGCCAATAATGACACAGCCAACGCCGATGATCCGGGCAGCTTTACCTTGGGAAGCGCAGCAGCATGGATCCCCGCCGTTTCCGTCTCGTTTAACAGCGGGAAGGCGATTCGGGCAGGCGGGCTCGGTACCGGGACTGTCACGGTTTCCCAATGGGACTACAGCTATTATGAAGGAACCTCGATGGCCACTCCGCATGCTTCGGCGGTAGCCGCCCTGGCCTGGTCGGCCAATCCGAAGCTTACCAACGATCAAATCCGGTCCCTATTGCAGAAGTCTTCTAAAGACCTAGGGAAGGCCGGATGGGATTCCAGCTACGGGTATGGTCTTGTCCAAGCTGACGCCGCGGTGAAGCTGGCCCTGGCCCCATAAATCACTAAAAAGCTCATGGTGAGCGGGAGTCTTCCGTCCTGCTCGCATGAGCTCTTTTTTTGCCTAAGCCTCGGTTAATCCATTAATCCATAAAGACGACGATCTTCCCTTTCACGCGGCCTTCTCCGAAATATCGAAGCGCATGGGCTGCCTCCTTAAAGAATACCTCCGATCCAGGACGGGCGTGATCTTGCCGGCTTCGACAAGCGTCTTCCAGACCAACTGATCGGCATGGTTCGGTTTATGGACGAGCACCGATACTTTCTTCTTTTCCAGCCAAGCGGCCAGCGGTGCCGCCAACAAGGCCTGCAAAATACGAAGGAGAGAGCCGCCAACCATAACATACGTGCCTCCCGGCTTAAGCGCGCGTTTGAACGCGAAAACCGACCGATTCCCGACCACATCAAGAATCAGGTCGTATTGCTGTCCACTATTGGTGAAGTCTTCCTTCGTATAATCCCAAACATGCTCCGCTCCGAGGGAAAGCAGCATATCCCTTTTCTCGGCTTTATCCACACCGGTCACTTCCCCTCCGAGCAAACGGGCATATTGGATCCCGAACGTTCCCACACCGCCCCCCGCGCCATTAATCAGAACCCGTTGTCCCTTCTTAAGCTTTCCTTTATCGCGCAATCCCTGTAAAGCCAGAACCGCTGCCTGGGGAATAGCCGCCGCTTGCTCGAAGCTTACTCCATTCGGTTTTGGCGTCAAGGCTTCCTCACGCGCACATACATATTCCGCAAATCCGCCCCATCCGCAGCCCGAAAGGTCTCCGAACACTTCATCCCCCGGTTGAAAACGACTAACGGCGGAGCCTACGGCGGCTACCCGTCCCGCGACGTCTGCCCCCAAGATGCGGTAACGGGGCTTGCGAAGTCCTCCCAGCCGGTTTAGGTACGGTTTACCGCGCAGGAGGTCCCAATCCCAGGAGTTTACCGATGCGGCATGCACCTCAATCAACACCTCGTGGTCCTTAGGTGTAGGAATGTCTACGTCTTTAATTCGGAGAACATCCGGCGTTCCGTAATTTTCATAGACCAGCGCCCGCATGGTGCGAACTCCTGGGTTCCCCCGATGTTCGGGATCCTTGGTCTCCGTTCTCATCGTCGACCACCCTCCTTCCCCTTCCCCAATTCTCATCGTAGGTTTATAAACGTTGTATACCTGGGTTAGGTTTCGCTTCTATGGCTTACGCCCCGAAGTTATCATCCCAGCCGTTCCTGGGAAAGAATGATTTAGGCCGTTCCTTCCCAAACTACATAAGAAAAACAGCTGCCGCGGCAGCTGTTTCGGAGGCTAACTTTATGGGTGGTTCCGGGATCGGTTGCCAGTAGGTTAGAAAGAGGCACTCCGGCGGGTGACCCGCTGCGGGGAGCTTTCCTCGACGAGCCCGAGCGTCTGGGACGTGGCGGCATGAATGTCGTGAAGCAGCTCCGGGTTCTTCAACAGTGACAAGCCGTAGGAAGGAACCATTTCCTGCAGCTTCGGCTCCCATTCCTTCTTATACTGCGGGAAGCACTTCTGCAGCACCTCAAACATAACGTGAACCGCGGTAGAAGCCCCCGGAGAAGCACCGAGCAAGGCCGCGACCGAACCGTCCGCGGCACTTACGACCTCCGTGCCGAACTGAAGGGTCCCTTTGCCGCCCGTTTCCGTATCCTTGATAACCTGAACACGCTGGCCCGCTACGACAATCTCCCAGTCCTCGCTCTTGGCATTCGGAATGAACTCGCGCAGCTCTTCCATCCGCTTCTCATTCGAGAGCAGGACTTGCTGGATCAGGTACTTGGTTAAGGCCATCTCTTTCATGCCGGCGGCCAGCATCGTCAGAAGGTTGTCCGGCTTGACGGAGCCGATCAGGTCGAAATACGAGCCGGTCTTCAGGAACTTAGGCGAGAACCCGGCAAATGGTCCGAACAGCAAGGACTTTTTGTTATCGATATACCGCGTGTCCAGATGCGGAACCGACATAGGAGGGGCGCCTACCTTGGCTTTGCCGTAGACCTTGGCGTGATGCTTCTCGATCACGTCCGGGTTGTTGCATACCATGAACAGGCCGCTGACCGGGAAGCCTCCGATATGCTTGGACTCCGGAATGCCCGTCTTCTGAAGCAGAGGCAGACTTCCGCCCCCGCCGCCGATGAAGACGAATTTGGCCGCATGGAGCTCCGTTTGGCCGCTGTCGAGGTTCTTCACCTTCAGTTCCCACAAGCCGTCACGGCCGCGCTTGATATCTTTCACACTATGCTTGTAATGAAGATCCACGCCGCTGTTCTCCAGGTGCTCGAACAGCATACGCGTCAAAGCACCAAAATTGACATCCGTCCCGGAATCAATTTTGGTGGCGGCGATCGGTTCGTTCGAGGTGCGGCCTTCCATGATGAGGGGAATCCATTCCCTCAGCTTCTCGGGGTCCTCCGAATATTCCATTCCTTGAAACAGAGGATTGGCAGCCAGCGCCTCAAACCGTTTCCTCAAGAACTTCACGTCGGCTTCCCCTTGGACCATACTCATATGAGGGAGGGGCCGGATGAAATCCTGTGGATTGTGAATCAGCTTGCTTTCGATCAGATAAGACCAGAACTGGCGGGAAAGCTGAAACTGCTCGTTAATCGTTATCGCTTTGCTGATATCTATAGATCCGTCCGGTTTCTCGGATGTATAGTTAAGCTCGCACAAGGCCGCATGGCCTGTACCCGCATTGTTCCATTCGTTGGAGCTTTCTTCTCCGGCTTTGGCGAGCTTCTCAAACACTTTGATTTTCCATTCCGGTGCTAGCTCTTTCAGCAAAGAGCCCAAAGTCGCGCTCATGACGCCGGCACCAATCAAGATCACGTCTGTTGTTGTTTGTCTGTTGCTCATTTTGAACCGTCCTTATGCCCTAAGATTTATAGAAAGGATGCAGGCGCTCCTGATTCAAACGCTGCAGCAAGCCAGGGGCAGCCTAGTCACAAACCTTTTCTGGATGGAGATCAAGGATCCACATAAACAATTATAACCCTAACCTCTAGTGTACCACTTTTGCGTATAGATTTTAATATTTATTTACTATATATATGATAGTTATTGGCTATCAAAAGCTGGTAATACGCAAGCATTTCCTCCAAAAGCACCAGGAACCCACTCCACTGCCAAAAGACTCTCCCTCGAGCAGCTAAAGTTGAAGGCTTGGATTCCCCTCCCCTTATTTTACCAGACTCCCTCTGCGTTTGCATGTTTAGCGCATCGCTCGGGACAACAATGCTCTAAAGCAAGATCACGGCCTTTCATAGAGGCAGGCTCTCCGCAAAACTTTTAATGGCATTCATTAGTCTTAATGCTGCCTTACCTAAGAAGGTTTTGTCTTTATAGGCAAACCCTATTGTAACAACCGGATTCCTATCGGCAAAAGGACGGATGACCAAGGAGCCCGACTGCTCCAGACCCTGGTACAGAGGCACAATCCCGACGCCGAACTCTTCTTGAATCATTTGTTGAATCACAAAGAAACTCCCCACTTCTATGCAGGAGAATGGAGTGGGTTCGGTTGTCCCCACCGTCCTTTCCCATATTTCCCGATAGATGCAAGTCGGCTCTTTGACGAGAACGGTTAGCCCCGCGAGATCACTCACCGCGATGCTGGCCCTCTCAGCTAACGGGTGATTCGCGTTCAGCATGACCCCTAGTCTTTCTTCGAGCAATGGCTCAAACTCCAGCCGGTAGTTCGCCGAAGGAGTCGAGCATACGCCGAAGTCCAGTTCTCCGGTCCGTACCCTCTCCGCGATCGAGCGGCTGCCGCCTATTTCCATGGTTAACTCCACATTCGGTCGATTCCTGCAAAAGTCCGCTATAACGGACGCCAGCCGCTGGCTTGCAACGGGCTCGATAGAGCCGAAGCGAACCGAGCCTTTATCCCCCGCCCCGATATCAGAGACGGTCTGCCTTATGGATCCGATGGATTTCAGCAGAACCAAGGCCTCTCGATGAAGCCATCGGCCGGCTTCGGTTACAACCACGCGTTTGCCGTCTCGTACGAATAAGGAAACGCCCAGGTCTGCTTCGAGACGCTGGATCTGAATGGTTACCGTAGAGGGGGCATATTGGAGTTCCTCGGCCGCTTTCAGAAAATGACCGAGGCGCACGCAAGCCTCGAAGGTCTTTAAAGCTCGAAGGTCCATCGTCATCACCTTTTGTTCATTATTTATGAATCATTTGTTCATATTATTCAATTTTACAAAATTATCTCCAGAATTTACACTAGGGGCAACAAATGATTTTAAGGAAAGTTGGGGCTATGGAGACAAAATCCGCATTAAACTGGATCACTTTATGGGCATCGCTTTTGTTTGTCGTCATTCTTGGGTTTTCCCGGCTCTCCTACGGCATGTTTTTGCCTGGGATCCAGAGGGAGATCGGAGGGAGTTACGGGCAGCTGGGGATATTGGGTACGGTCAACTTCATCGGTTATTTGGCCGGGACCTTGTGTCTGTCCCCTTGATCTCGCGGTTCCCGGACCGCAAGCACGTCATCAACCGGCTGAGCTGCTTTATGCTCGGGCTGGCTATGATCGGCTCGGCTTTCAGTAATCATTTCCCTTCACTCGGGCTGTGGCGGTTCGTCATAGGCTTGTTATCCGCCGTCGCTACCGTATTGGTCCTGTCCCTTGCCCTGGATGCCGTTCGGCCGGCGGAACGAGGAGCGGCATCGGGTCTTATATGGCTTGGCGGATCAGCCGGCATTCTAGTGACGGGTTTATTCGCCCCTCTCACCATTGATCCTTCCCATTTGCAGGGGTGGCGGTATGCCTGGATAGCCATGGGCGTATTCGGAATAATGGCTGCGTGTGGGTTCGAGTCCGCCACCAAAAAGCGGAGTTCCGTCCAAGCACCCTCGCGGGCGGAATCACATCCAAGTGAGCCAGAACGGGAGAACGTATACCGACTCCTGTTGAGTCCGAAGAAGCTCTTGTTCTTAACCGGTTCTTACTTCTTCTTCGGCTGGGGATACATTATCTATTTCACGTATTTGATCCCCTATCTGGTAAGCAAAGGCATTCCCTCTCTCTACGCCGGCTTGATCTGGTCTAGTCTAGGGTTGGCGGGTTTATTTAACGGTTGGATCGGAGGGAAGGCGATCGACCGATGGCCGAGCGGCTATACGCTTGCGTCCGGTCTAGCCTTGGGGACCATCGGCGCGATGGTCGTAACCACCCATAATGTGGTGATTACCGCTTTAGGCGCGGTTACCATTGGGCTGGTCTCCTTCCTTACTCCTCCACTTATGACGACCGCCCTTCTTCGGCATCATGTCCCTCCTGGCGCTTACGCGGCATGCCTCAGCCTAACGACGGCTTTTTTGCCACCGGGCAGATTATCGGCCCCCTCGTTGGAGGAGCGGTGGTCGAACGGTACGGCTTGCCGCTCGGCGTCGCGTCCAGCGCCATCTTCCTGGCGATAGCCGCCGCGCTTGCTGGTGTATTTGGACAACAGCAGCGAAAGCGAGAGATCCATCATTCGGTTATCAAAGCCTGAACAATTTATCTTAACGATGACAATAGCTGTCACCATTAACGAGTAAGATGGTTCTGTACGAGACTAAAGATTATACGTAAAAGGAGAGAAGAAAGGATGGGAAGTTCCGGTTCTAACCAAACGGTCACAAGGAAATATTTTCTATCGGGGAATCTTCGACTTTCCTACCTGGATACGGGCGGAGACAGCGAATGCGTTCTTGTTATGCTGCATGGGTATATGGCCAATGCGAGATCCTTCTCGGAGCTGGCCGCGCGCTTCCAAGATTGGCGGGTTATTTCCCTGGATCAACGCGGACACGGTTGGAGCGAGCATCCTCCCGGTATGGAATATGCAAGGGAGGATTACGTGAGGGATATCCTAAACCTCGTTCATTCGGAGCTGGGGGGACAGCCTGTCACGATCCTGGGGCATTCTTTGGGTGGGTTGAATGCTTATCAATTCGCGGCCCGTTATCCCCAACTGGTGAAATCCGTTATTGTCGAGGATATTGGAGCGGAAATTAAGGCTGATTTCTCCTTTGCCGACAAGCTTCCTTTCCGATCCACTTCCCTGAAGGAGCTGAGGGAATCGTTGGCCGGAGCAGGGCTCCGGGCTATTGATTATTTTGCGGAGAGCGTGTTTGAGGATGAGCTCGGTTGGGGATTCCGAACGGATCTGAAGGGCCTGCGGGTATCCGTTCCCCTATCAAACGGGGAGTGGTGGGAGGATTGGTTAGGTTCGAGCTGCCCGATCCTGCTGATTCATGGCGGAAAGAGCTTCATACTGGATACGAAGCTGGCAAGACGTATGGAAGAACGAAGACCTAACACCAAGCTTATCGTGTTCGAGTCATGTGGTCACGGTGTCCACGCCGATGATCCCGACGGGTATTTTCAGGTGGTAAGCGATTTTATTACCAAACCAGCGTGAAGCAAAACGATAACCGGAAAAGAGGATGAGAAGATGTACGTAACCGTAGAAGATTGGCTTACCGAATGGGAAAAAGAGGCCGTCCTGACCCGGAAGGTGTTGGACGGATTGACCGATCCCGCTCTCCTGCAGGAGGTATATCCGGAGGGACGTACGCTGGGACGGATCGCCTGGCATTTTGTTACGAATATCCCGGATTATTTAACGGAATTCGGGGTCACGGTAACCAAAATGCCCCATCCGAACGACGTGCCCTCCGCCAATGAGATCGCGAAGACTTTTGAGGCGGTAAGCTCGGATGTAGTCCAAGCTCTTCAAGAGCAGTGGACGGACGATTCGTTGAAGCAAGTCCAGAATGCGTTTGGAAGAAGGGAATCCAACGCGACGATCTTCTTGGGACTGATCAAACACATTGTTCATCATCGGGGACAGATCACCGTCCTGATGCGCCAAGCGGGGCTGCCTATACCTGCGGTATACGGTCCTTCCAAGGAAGGTTGGGCGAAACTGGGAGCGACACCACCGCTTTGAGTGGACCTCATTCCGCCTAATGGAAAGAGGCAGCAGCGGCCGTTCCAGGGCTTTATAGCCGCAACCTGGTACGCCGCTGTTTTTTATCGTAATCTCCCCTAAGGTCAGGCAAACTCCAGCAGTTTCTTATCGATTTCGGCTATCCTTCCGATCTCGGAGCGGCCGTCCCACAGTACAATCGCTTTCGCTTCCTCGTTCTCGATAAATTCCTCCAGATGCTCCAATGAGCCCGCAAACAAAGCCCCGTACTCCACCCTTAAAGGGCCATGATAGCCGGGCTGAAGCCGGAACTTCATCAAGCCCTTGAACTCCACTTGTCCCATGGTTTGATTCGTTTCCTCTTTCAGCTCCCGGAGGACACATTGCCTCGGCGTCTCGCCCGGTTCGATCACTCCACCCGGCAATTCCCAACAGCTTCTCCACTTGTTGAACAGGAGCAGGTAAGTGCCCCGGCATTTTACCGCAATCAGAGCGTGGGTCAAGGGGGCATCCAGCGGGACGGTCCCGATCCGGTCCTCTTCGATTGTTACAAATTCCAGAAAAACATTGCCCGCAGCATCGGTTAGAATGGCCACAGCTCTCTCCTCCTTATATTTTTGCTTGAATAATAAAAAACGCGCCGGACCCGAGGTCCTGCGCGTGCTTAACGCAGGGCGGGAAGCGCGAATAGCGTCAGCCCACCCCTTACTTTTAACGGGAGTGTGCTAACGCTCTTTGTGATGATGAAGGGAACCGATCCTTACCATTTGCATAGCCGCCATCCTCACTTGGAAAATCTTATGTAAGTTTAACCGGGACCAAGTCCTTTTTCAAGTAATAATGTGTGTGCCCGCCTGCATTGGGCAAGGTGCCGTACACTTCAAAGCCTTGCTGGAGGTAGAAACTCAAAGCCTGAAAGCTGAAGGTATCCAGCTTCATAAACTCACACTCTCGGTCTCTTGCGATTTGTTCCGCGGCCGCGAGCAGCTTTTTTCCGTATCCGTTCTTGCGGACAGCGTCCTCCACAAAAAGATACTGCACCTCCAGCCAGTTCAAGCACACCGCCCCCACCAACCCGCCGTAAAGCTTCTGCTCTTCATCCTTCAGCAACAGGTGAATGACCTCATATTTGTCTCTCCACTCATCGGGAAAATGCTTGGAATTAAACCGTATCAATTGATTCACCACATAGGATTTTTCGTCTGGATTGACCTCGTTTGTAATCGACAGCTCCATTACGTCTCTCTCCTTTTCCCGCAGCACAGGGTAGTGAACCAAGTTTATCATTCCCGCCAAGATTTAGGCTTGGAGAAAATCGTTATAGCGTTACGCTCCGGGCCTTTCTCCCTCACAAAAAGACACCCGCTCTACCAAAAGAGCGAGTGCCTTCACGAAAACGGAGACACACTCCGGTGTCCTTTTTAATGTCTTGGAGCGAAAAGGTTCCGCACTCTCTCATCCCGCAGCCACAAAGCCCCCAAAACAGCAGAGCCAGGTAAACCGAGAAAAGGATCGAGGAG
This sequence comes from Paenibacillus sp. CC-CFT747, assembly GCA_030323305.1. Classification (GTDB taxonomy): domain Bacteria; phylum Bacillota; class Bacilli; order Paenibacillales; family NBRC-103111; genus Paenibacillus_AO; species Paenibacillus_AO aurantius. The sequence continues at coordinate 985,052 of CP106741.1, forward strand.
AACAGCGGAGCATCCACCCTCACCTGAGCCGCTATCGCTCCTCCCAAATAGCCCGTCAAGAGCAGCCCTCCCAAGAAGGAGGTTCGCGGAATGGCATACAGCAGCGTGGAAAGCAGGCCGAGCACGCCCATCACCACCATATGCCGCTCCGCAAAGCCAATGGCGAGCGTTGCTTCTACAACGGGGGCGGGGGCCGTGAGCTTGCCGATTCCGTCTATCAGCATAAACAGAATCCCGAGCCCGCTCATGATCCTCGCCGTCCACAGCCGTCCTTTGGACATAACTCCTGTTTGAATCTTTTCCTCTTTCCGTTCTCTGATCATCATCGTACTCATCTTATTCATCCTCCTGGTTTCGGTTGGGTAATGGCGGTCCCGGTCTGGTAGCCCCGATGGCCGCCTACACCTATACAACGAATAGGAGAATGGCTTATCGACAAACCGTAAAAATTTTTTTATTCCGGGATGATCCCCATCTTCAAAAGGGCTTCCTTCGTCAGCTGCCTGGCTTTCGAGCCGCTTCCGTCGATGTTTGTGGCGAACACCCACGTGGCCTTATCCGTTTCCACGTAGCCCACATACCAGCCGAGCCCCATATCCGACAAGCGCGTGCCCGTTTTGCCGTGCAGCGTATAAGCGTCCTTCTCCTCGTCGATCAGGATCCGCTTGACCGTCTTCATCGTCTTCTCCTGGAACGGAAGCTCTTCCTCCACCAGCTTCTCGACGAAAGCCTCCTGCTCTTGGGCGGAAATCTTCAGAGAGCTGTTCAGCCAGAAACGGTCGATTCCCCCGCTGATGTCCCGGTTCCCGTAACCGATCCGGTCCAGGTTACGCTGCATCCGCTCCGCTCCAATATCCCGTGCCATCGCCTGGTAGTACCAGATCACCGAATGCCTCATGCCCGACGCGAGCGTATGATCCCGGTTCCACGCCTCGAATTCCCGGACGACCCCATCCCAGCGCTTAACCTCGTATTCGTCGGCCACTTCCTTCTCCTCCAAGCCGATCAAGGCATTCGGCACCTTAAAGCTGGACTCCGGGGTAAAGCGTTCCCGGCTTCTCTCCCCATTGTAGACGTACTGCTTGTCCGTCTTGAGATTCTTAAGAACCATCGTACCCGGCACTCCGCCAAAGCTGTCCCCCAGGGGAAGCTCCGTGAAGACGTTGTGCGCGTCCGCTTTCGGCATTAAACCTAGAGCCGATCCCGACAAAACGACAGCCAGAATCAGCTTGAGCAGCAGCTTACCTTTTTTCATATTTTGACACACCTCCGGTTTATCTTACCTCCGTTGCCGACGGCCGCGAGCGGCAACCCTTTCCCCAAATGCATCTGGTAAGGTAGAGTATAGGGGTCCGCTTGCCGCAAGACTATGCTCATATTCATGATCTGTACCCGTACAGAGGAAAGGAGGCCTCCCATGCTCTACACCCGGATCATTCAAGACATTGAGGAACGGATCGACAAAGGCCGCCTTAAGCCGGGGGCCGGCTGCCCTCCATCCGGTCCCTCTCCGACCAATTGGCGTGCAGCCGCAACACCGTTCTCAAGGCATATGAGGAGCTGGAGAAGAAGCACCTCGTCTATTCCGTTGCCAAAAGCGGCTATTACGTCGTGGAAGCCCCTATGGAGCGGCGGACCGGAACCGGGACAAATGACGTCATCGATTTCTTATCCGCCGGACCGGACAAGGCGGTTATCCCCTACCGGGAGTTCCAGCACTGCCTCAACCAGGCCATTGAAACCTACCGGGAGGACATGTTTACGTATTCCGACACGCTCGGCTTGCCTTCGCTTCGGACCGAGCTGGCCCGCCATTTGCGCGATCTTCAGGTGTTCGCCCCTCCCTCCCGCCTTGCGGTCGTTTCCGGCTCCCAGCAGGCGCTTCATCTGCTCGTCTCGCTTCCTTTTCCCAACGGACGCAGAGGCATCTGCGTCGAGCAGCCCACTCATCCCGCCATGGTCGAATCGCTGCGGCAGCAGGGAGTGCCGGTCCACGGGATCGAAATCACGGGGGCGGGCCTCGACCTGGACCGACTGGAGAGCCTTTTTCGCGATGAGGACATCAAGCTGTTCTACACCGTCTCGAGATTCCACAACCCGACCGGCTACAGCTATACCAATACGGAGAAACGGAGAATCGTGGAGCTTGCGGAGAAGCATGACGTGTATTTAATCGAGGATGACTATATGGGGGACCTGGATGCCGACGCCAAGCAGGATCCCATGTTTGCCTATGAACCGTCCGGACGGGTGATCTATACGAAGAGTTTCTCCAAGGTCATGCTTCCCGGCATCCGGCTCGGCTTGGCGGTGCTCCCGGATTTCCTTCTGGTGCCTTTCGAAGCCGCCAAGTTCGCGTCCGACCTGCACTCTCCCGTGCTGACCCAGGGAGCGCTTGAAATCTACCTTCGAAACGGCTTGTTCGCCGCCCACATTCAGAGAATGAGAAGCCTGTACCGCCGCAAAGCCCTCCTGCTGCAGGAAGCTTGCCGTAAGCATCTTCCGGCATCGGCGTCTTTCACGGGAGCTCTGTCCGGCTTCTATTCCACCATCGGGCTTCCTTCTCCCTCCAAGCCTCGCAGCTGATCGAGTACCTGAAACCGAAGAACGTCCTTGTGGACAACGCGCGTAAAATGTTTCTTCCCGAGTGGGCCCGGGATAATTTGCTCCGGCTCAGCGTGTCTCAAGTGGAAGAGGCCCGGATCGAGGAGGGAATCCACCGAATCGCGGAAGGCATCCGAGAGCTCCTTGGCAGCCGCACCCGGGTGCGGTTTATCTGAAGCCGCCGGCCGAGCTTGACCTTGGTAGTAGACCGTGCCTGGATGGGGCTTGGCGTTTTATGCTATACTCCCGGTAAAGTGATTTGATATAGGGGCGGTACACCTTGCTGCGTAAACGAAATACCTTTCAAGAACGGTACAGCCGGTTTCTCCAAGAATTGCGGGAGGAAATCATAAGCGGGGAACTGGCTCCCGGGGAATTCATTCTGCCCGAGAATACCTTAAGCGCCAAATACAACATCAGCCGCGTCTCACTGAGAAAGGCACTCGCCGAGCTGGTGGACGAAGGCCTGATTGAGAAAATAGCGGGAAAAGGCAACCGGGTCACCGTCCCGGAAGCCGCACAAGCCACGGTCACGCTAAGGCTCGCCTGGTTCTCCCCTCGTACGAGATCGACATCGTGCGGCGGATTCTGGAGCGGTTCGAGAAGCAGCACCCTTTTGTGCGGGTGGAGCTCATCCTCCTGCCGGTCGAGGGGTATACCCCGACGCTGATCCGCCTGATCGAGCAGGGGCGGGGGCCGGACGTCTTCATGATGTCCGACACGCACGTACGCGACTGGATCGATTCCGGCCGGACCGATTATGTGAGCGGTTACGTGCCCGGCCATCTGAGCCCGGACGGGACCAGCTACCCGCCGGTCTTTGAGATTTTTGCCCATGGGGACCGGACGCTGGCGGCACCGTTCATCTTCTCGCCGGTGATGATCTGTTACAACCGCGCCCTCTTCCGGGAGTGCGGCCTCGCCGAAGACACCCGGCTCGAGACGTGGGAAGAGCTTCTGCACGCGGCCAAGCAGTGCACCCGCGACCTCAACGATGACGGGATCATCGAGCAGTACGGCTTCTGCTTCTCGTCCTCCCCGAACCGTTGGCCCGTCTTCCTGCTTCAGAACGGCGGGCAGTTCATGGCGGACGACCGGAGCCGGAGCGCCTTATCCCGGAAGGAAAACATTGAGGCGCTGGAATTCTGCACCTCGCTGATGTATAAGCATCATGTCTCTCCGATCTATTCGCACGGCAGCTCTCACCTGGCCGAAAGCCTGTTTAAGAAAGAACGGGTCGCGATGATTCTGACCACTTACTACTTCATGAACGAGTTCCGGGAGCATTCGATCGAGTGGGACGTGCTTCCGGTGACGAAACGGAGCCGGGAAGCCACCTTGCTCCTGGGCGGCGGCCTTGCGGTCAACAGCCGTAGCGAGCACGGGAAGGCCGCCCGCAAGCTGGTCGATTACATGACCTCCGTTGAGGCGCAGACGCTGCTCAAGCAGTACGGCTGCACCATTCCCGCTCTGCGGAGCGTGGCGGAGGATGACTCGCTGCTCGATCCCGCCATCCATCCCGAGCATTACCAACGGTTCCTCGAGGTGCTGCCCTATGCCCGTCCGCTGCACAGCCTGCAGCTCCGGCAGAGGGAGATCCTGCTTCTTGCCGATGAGCTGACCCTCCTGTGGGCCAGCATGGAGAGCCCCCGGGAGGCCTGCCAACGCATTGAAGTGAAACTAAACCGGCTGCTGAAGGACCAGCCGCCCGGGAACGACAGCAAGGGGCTGTCCCAATAGTAAGTTTCAAATACCTTTGTTAACAACCCCATTGTGTAAAAGTTAGTATGGAATCCAAAAATGGTGGCGCCGGGAGGCTATCCCTGCGCCACCATTTGGTATAGTTGGTTGATTGCCGCCTTTGTGAGCAAGCTGTGGACGAACGAAAGCCACCCGACAGAGGAAGCAAGATGATCAATTTGTGCTAGAGATGATTGGTTTGCCTGCTGTTGTCCGCTTATACAGAGGATTAGAATAAAGTTGTAACAAATTTCTGATTAACGGGGGAACCTTCCATGATCACCAAAGGCAAACCGTTCTCACAAGCAGAGTATGCCGAGCAAGGTTTTTGCGGACCTGTACAAGGACTAAGTTTAGAGGAGGCGGACTCGGCCTATCAGCAGTTCTTCACCACGTTAGGCCAGTCCCGCTTCGAGCCCAAGCCGGCGGACATGAACTTATCTGCGTGGCATCACCGGTACGCGTGGGCGTACGAGCTGGCCACGCATCCCGGCATCGTTGCTGCCATGAAGCACCTGTTGGGAGATAACCTGGTGCTGTGGGCGATGCATTTTTGGTATAAGGAGCCTGGCAATGAGAGGTTCATTCCCTGGCATCAGGATATCAACTACTGGCCAATGGAGCCGGCCATCAACGCAACCGCTTGGGTGACGCTGGGCTTCTCGATCAAGGAGAATGGCTGCCTGAAGCTGATCCCGGGGACGCATCGTTCCCTAGTGGAACATGTGGCGGTGGGGGATGCCAGAAGTACGTTCGGGCAAGGTCTGTCCTCGGAGCAAGTGGATGAATCAAAAGCGATCGAGATGGAAATGTCCCCAGGCCAAATCGTATTTTTCAACGAGGCGATATTTCACGGGTCGGGGGACAACCATTCGAATATTCCGCGTGTAGCGTTCTCTGTCCGTTATACGACTCCCGAGGTGCGTTTCAAGTTAGACGAATGGGGTGGGGACACGGAACGAATCAAGACATTTCTGGTAAGTGGACGTGACGATTATCAATACAACAATTCGATTCGGGGAACCGTTCCCGAACGTTGAGCGGCAAAATCCCTGTCCTGCGAAAGGCGAGCCATTTAGTGTCATCCAGGGGAACGAACGTTGGCGGACGACGGCCATGAATTAGGGATGCATTATCGATCGTATACGCGCCGGGTCCGCCTCGTTAGGAACGGGCAGGGAGAAACAATCGTTAGGCGGTCATTGCTCTAAAGGATTTGGGCCGGCCCTTGTTGAATTCTCCATAGGAGCTTAAATTATGCCGCCAGGCAAGCGATCAAGGCAGGTGAGAGCCTTCATGCATCCTTCTGCCCAGTTGTTGACCGATGCGCTTCGTGTTCGTTTCTTGCATATTAACCAATACCGGCTTGATTCCGCATGGAAGATATCCCAGCGAAAGCTTGAGCCCACCGTGCTCTGGTACATCTCGGAAGGGTGCTGCCATCTGAGCGTTGATGGGCATCCGTATATCGGCGAAGCTGGCGATATGCTTGTCATTCCCGGCGGCTCGATCCTATCTAGCCGCACCTTGTCACCGACGGCGGTGATCGTCAGTGTGAACCTCGAGGCGGACATTTCTTTCCTTAGCCAACGCAGTTGGGCGCTGCTCCTGCATGTGCCCGTTAAGCCTATGCTGAACAGCTCGGAGCTTGTGACACTGTTCAATCGGATGTTGAGAACCTACGAATCGCCAACGGCGGGACAAGCGCTGCTGCTGCAGGCCGATTTATTGAGAATGATGGGCATTCTTCTCGACCAAAGTCATAGCGACGATCTGGACGGTTCCACGCCTCCCGTCACGTGCACCGACCCCAGAATCCGGTCCGTGATAGAATACCTGATTCGGAATCCCGCCCGTCAACCGAGCTTAACCGAGTTGGCTGAATTGGCGGGTGTCAGCGAGTCCCATCTGCGCAAATTGTTTGTGCGTGAAACGGGGCTTGCTCCGTTGTCATTCGTTCAACGGCTGAAGATCGATCAAGCGAAGCGCCGCCTTCGGGAGACGAACGAGCGCATATCCGATATTGCTTACAGCCTTGGCTATGATGATGCAAACTATTTTAGCCGCCTCTTCAGAAGATTGGTCAACTGCTCAGCTGTAGATTTTCGGCGACGGTATCGCGACTGGATGAGTTGAACCGGACCGCCGTGTGGCTTGATCAGCTTACAGTCCGGATTACGCTCTCAAAGCCGCCTGACGCTTATAGTGATCCTCGACCACCAGGCAGGCCATCGCTTCCACCACGGGCACGATCCGCGGGCAGATGCAGGGGTCGTGCCGCCCCAGGGTCTGAATCACCCGCTCCTGTCCGTCGGTCCCGACCGTTGGCTGGGGAACGGAGATGGACGAGGTCGGCTTGACGGCCACGCGAAACCGAATCTCCTCCCCGTGCTGATCCCGCCCAGAATGCCGCCGGAATGGTTGCTCAGGAATCCTTGGGCGTTCATCGGGTCGTTGTGCTCGCTTCCGAGCATCCCCGCCGCGGCGAAGCCTTCCCCGAATTCGATCCCCTTGACCGCTCCGATGGAAAGCATCGCCTTGGCAAGCTCCGCATCCAGCTTATCGAAGACGGGCTCCCCTAGTCCCGGAGCCGCTCCCCGGATGCGGCATTCCACCACCCCGCCGCAGCTGTCCCCTTGGGCCGCGATCGCTTCGATCCGCTCCGCCATCCGAATGGCGGCCTCCGGGTCGCAAGCGCGGACCGGGTTGGCTTCTATGGCGTTATCCACGAACCGCACGCAGCGAATGCCGGCGGCCTCGACCGTGTAGGCGGTGACCGCAACGCCCCGAGCCTCCAGCAGCTTGCGGGCGACCGCTCCCGCGGCCACCCGGGCCGCCGTCTCTCTTCCCGAGGACCGCCCGCCGCCCCGGTGGTCCCGCAGGCCGTATTTTGCCATATAGGAATAGTCCGCATGCCCCGGACGGAAGGCCTCCTGAATGTCGTCATACGCCGAAGGCCGGCTGTCCCGGTTACCGATCAGCAGGCAGAGCGGCGTGCCGGTTGTCCGTCCTTCGTAGAGGCCGGACAGGACGGTCACCTTGTCCTCTTCCTTCCTCGGCGTGGTCACCGACGATTGCCCGGGCTTCCTCCGGTCCATCTGCACCTGCAGATAGGACTCGTCCAGCTCCACACCGGGCGTCACCCCATCCACAATCACCCCAACCGCCGTTCCATGGGATTCTCCGAAGGTCGTCACCTTCAGCCTTTCCCCAAATGTACTTCCCGCCATCTTTCATCTCTCCCTCTCTGGGCTTTCTTCTTAGAATAGAGCCTAAGGAGAAGGGATGGAAATCGTATCTTTTCCACTGTGATATAGAATGGTTCTATACCAAGCGGCGGCGGCGGCGGGGAGAGGCGCGGTCAGGTTGTATTCCGGCTTATACAGACCGTGCTTGACGAGGAACGGCTTCAGGTTATGCTTCACGTGCACAGCCGCCATCCGGTTCTCCTTGGTCAGGAGCAGGACCGTAGGGGGATAAGCGGGGGACGGACTGACAAAAAGCACCGCCTCCGTCACCGTCCCCTGGATCCAGCGGGTATTCACCTGACGGGGCGGAGCGAGTACGATTTTGACGCCGATGCCCTCCTTCGGCTCGAAGCCCAGCCCTCCGGCCGGTCCGCTGATCGCGGAAAGCCACAGGGCTGCCTCCTCCTGCAGCGCGGCCGAATCACCCAATAGCTGCACCACCCCGCCCTCGCGGATATCAAACACCTCCGCTCCTCCATCCGCTTTCACCGTCTTCACGGGTAAGCCCGCGCACAGCATGGTAAGTGCCAGCAAGCATGCTATCTTTTTCATTTCTGCCATCCTCCTTTGGTTGCCCGAACTTGATGGTCCGGGTAGTTTGCCCTGGAATGGGCGGATTAACCAGCAGGATGGACGGTTGGCCGCGAATAAGGAAGCGCACAGGAAGCCGGGTCACCCGTGATATGGCCCCCTTCTCCAATGGGATTGGTACTGACGCCCGAGGGGGAGGGGCCGCTTCGGGATGGCCGCGAAAAGGAAAAAGGCCGCCTGCCGCGGCTTTCTCATACGCCCGCGACGGCTGCCTTCCAATAGATCCACGCCTCCAGATAAAGCGGCAGGTCCTGAGGATGGTGCCTTAGGCAAGTGCCGATCCGGCAATAAAGCTGAATCATCATTTGTTCGACAAGCTCCGTCTCCTCCGGCTTCTCCTGCTCTAATTCCGCAGCGGCCGCAAGAAGGGTCTCCCGGCTCAAGTCATCCGGAGACGAACAGAAGGCATACAGGAAATCGTAAAGCACCGGGCCTGCCGCCGGGCAGGGATCGATCACCCCCGCTAACGCCTCAGCCTGAAAAACAAAATTATGAACTCCGCAGTCCCCATGCAGCAAAAACTTCTCCGTACGTCCGCTTTTTGGAGGCTTGGCCGCAAAAACTTCATAAGGAGGTAATCCTCCGAGGTCAGGTGGTCCCGGATCGTTTCCCGGGCATAGCTGATCCCGCGTTCCAAATACTCCTGCCAGGTCCCGCACGGCTCCGTCGCCCAATACCCCCAATACCCGGTATCGTCCAGCCTCCGGTACTGGTTGAGAAGGCCCTTGGTGAGCATTGTAAGCCAGGTCCGCTTGTTCCCCCGACCCGAATAAGTCGTCCCGGGAGTATAAGAATAGACATAATAGGCTTTATCCGGTGCGGCATACAGAAACGCAGGCAAAAGAGAACTGCCCGCATAGCTCCGCAGAAACCGCTCGGCCAGCGCGGCGGAAACCGGATCATCCGTCTTGATAACATACCCCGGCTCCTTACCGGAAGCCGGATCATCCGCCTTGATGACATACCCCGGCTCCTTACCGGAAGTCGGATCATCCGTCTTGATGACACTCCCGGGCTCGTTACCGGATGTCACGAGGTACACATGCCCTTCCGTCGTCCCGCTCCGCCTGCCGGCCAGTTCGGCGTTCCGGGGCAGAATGCCTTTGGCTTGTAGCTCCTGAAGCGCGGAGCCGGGTTCGAATGGCGCTTTCATGGCGTGGCTCCTTTCCGCAGCAATACTTTTCTGATCCCCTATAAATAAACCATTCACACGCTAAATCATTAGCCCCGGAAAGAAAGAAGCGCTCCTTGGATTGAAATAGAAAGCTAAACCCCGTATAGTATGACATATTGTAAGTTATTGTTCACATTCACTTACCAATTGGCAATTAGAACAGGAGGAACCGCTCATGGAACATCCTTTTCCCCCGATCATCCGGAACCGCCGATCGATGAAATCGACCGCCGGCTCATCAGCCTGTTGAACCAGAACGGCCGGGCATCCTATACGGATCTGGCCAAGGAGGTCGGCCTATCGAGGGTCGCCGTGCAGACGCGCATCCAGGCGCTGATGGAGAACGGCACCATCGAACGCTTCGCCTGCATCGTGAATCCCGAGAAGATGGGCATTGCCGTCTCGGCGTTCTTCAACGTGGAGGTAGAGCCCAAATTTCTCATGCAGGCGGCCGAGCTGCTGGCGGAGGAGCCAGAGGTCACGAGCCTTTACCATATGTCGGGTCCCAGCAAGCTGCACATGCACGGCCTGTTCGTGAGCCACAAGGAGATGGAAAGCTTCCTGCAGAACAAGCTTTACCGGCTCGAAGGCATCACGAGCGTCGACTGCCAGGTGCTGATCAAGCGGTACAAAAGCCGAATGGGCATGAGGCTCTAAGCCCATGCTAGGAAAGGATGCCAGCATGAATGACTCTTATCCAGCCTTAACCGCGGCCATGGTCCGCACCGGTGTCCTTGGCTTCGGCGGCGGGCCCTCGACCGTCCCGCTCTTCCGCCACGAAGCCGTGACCCGCTACCAGTGGATGACGAACGAAGAATTCGCCGAGGTGCTGGCTATCGCCAACGCCCTGCCCGGCCCCATCGCTACCAAGCTGGCCGCTTATATGGGCTTCCGGCTGAGGGGCACGGCAGGTGCGGCACTCGGCGTGATCGCCCATATTCTGCCGACCTGTGCGGCCATGGTGATTCTGTACTCGTTTATCTCGTTCTTCCAATCCTCCCCCGTCGTGTCGGGGATGATCGCGGCCGCGGTTCCCGTCGTCGCGGTCATGCTGGGCCAGATGGCGTATGAATTCGGGGAGAAGGCGGCCAAAGGCCTCGGCCTTTACGCCGCGATTGTGTGGGGAATCATTGCCCTGCTTTTGCTGGCCGTCATTCAGGTTCATCCGGCGGCCGTGATTGTGCTTTTTCTCCTGTACGGCTCGGTTCACCATAAGGTGATGGATAAGTGGCGGGCCAGGAAACGGCCGGCGGAAGGAGGAAGTGACTCATGATGGATATCCTCCGGCTGCTGCTCGGATTTTTCCTGTCCAACGTGTTCGGGTATGGCGGCGGGCCCTCCTCCATTCCCCTGATGTACCAGGAGGTTGTGCCCCACTACCAATGGCTGACGGCCACCGAGTTCTCGAACATGCTCGCGCTCGCCAACTCGCTGCCGGGGCCGATCGCTACGAAAATCGCCGCTTATACCGGCTTCCAGGTCTCCGGCTGGACGGGGGCGATAGCCGCATTGACGGCTACCGTCCTCCCTTCCGCGATCGCCCTTATTCTGCTGATTAAGCTGCTGCAGAAATACCGGCAGTCCCCCGTCGTGAAGGGCATGACCCTCTTCGTTCAGCCGGTCATTGCCGTGATGATGATCCAGGTGACCTGGCAGAGCTCCCGGGAATCCCTGGCGCAGATCGGGATTGTTCACTTCGCCCTTCTGGCCGCGGCGGCCTACTGGCTCATGCTGCGCCGAAAGGTTCATCCGGCTTTCGTCATTGCCGGGGCTTTTCTATATGGGGGCTGTTCATCCGCTTGTAAGCCTGTGTCTCTATTGACCATTCGCAGGAATTTTGCCGCCATCCAAGTTACCGGGCCTGCCCCTTAGGCAAGACCCGACCAGGTCTCCGCCCTATTTCTCTTCCGGATGATACACGGAGCCGGTGAAGAGCCAGGCGCCGGTCTGCCGATCCTCAATGGCGAGGAAGAACGGACGGTTCACGACCATCGTAAACGGCGTGCTTGGGGCGGGAGCCGACCCTGCCATCATGAACGACGTGACCGCGGCGGCCTCCGTTCCCTTTTCGTCCACCTTGAGATACGTCTTGTGCTTCACTTGGCTGATGTAAAATTCCCCTGACCCTTGGGCCATCTCTGTAAAGTCAGCTTTGCCGGGATCAAAAGCCATTCCCATGCCCAAGGCGGTCAAGGGTTCTTTTAGCTGGCGGTCGAGCTCCAGCTTAAAGCGGGGAAGGCGGATTTCCCCTGGCGGGTCCCGAACGCTTTTTGCCATGGCGACGCATCCGACCACAACTTCTCATGCAGAGCCTCCAAGGAGGAGCCTTCCTCCGGAAGGATCACGAGCATATCCATCTGCCCTTCGCCGTACGGAAGACGAATGGCCTGGAACCCGGGTTCTTCCAAATATTCGTAGCTCCCCGACCGGGCCATCATCGGCACGTTCACCGTGGATCCGCCCGGCAGCCGGAAGTCCTCTTCCTTCGTCCGGGACGGAGAGAACTCGTCCTTCCAAGTCCCTTTGAAATAGATGGCGTTGATCAGCACCATCCTATCCTGCGGGCTCAACCCGTCTACGATGACCGGGATCTTCCCGTTCGTCTTGTCCTTGACCCAGCGGTTGATCGTCGGGGCAGCGTCGGCTTTGCTGAAGTCCAGCTCTTTGACGTAGGCATCGTAATACTCGCGGTTGGTCTGCAGGAAGCTCTTGGAGAAGGCCAGCCCCTTCATCATCCACATGGAATTCGCGATGTTCAGCTGGATCCCTTTGCCGCTCTTCTCAAGCAGCTCTTTCATCGTCCGGTTACCTCCGTTGACCTGCTCCGGCTTCCATCCCTCCCAGCCCAGCGTCCGGCTCATGGCCTCCCGGGTTTCCCCGGCGCTTCCGTTGTAGGTCATGGCGAGCGCCATGGAGACGCTCACCGGAGAGAGGAATACGTTCTTCTCCTTGTCCCCCCGAACGAGCTGCTGGTGAAGCTTCAAGCCAAAAGCATTCTGGGCCTTCACGATGGCCGGATCCAGTGCGGCAGCGGCATGGGCTCTTTTTTCCATGGAAATGCCCTCTCCCTTCATCCCGCAGGCAGTCAGCAATACCAGGCATGCGGTCAGCAGAGCCGGCCCTGCCTTACCCGGCAGCTTGGCGGCCGGCGTGCCTCGCTGGCGCAGGCGGGACAGGCCCGACGGGTTCACTAGGAAACGGAACTTCTTTTGCGGATTAGGGATGGAGCTTGGTCTGGTCATGATCGGTTCCCCTTTTACGGCCTCTATATCTTCTAGACGGGAGAAGTCCGCTTAAGGTTTCAGCTCACGCCCGCCGTCTCATGGATAATGGCCACAAGAGTCCTCAGGGCATCTCCATTGTCCCCTTCGGCCATACGGAGCTTGAACTTCGTCCGGTTCTCGTACAGCTTCGTCACTTCCCGGACCAAAGCCTCGGGAGTCAAGTCCTCCTCCTGCAGCACCTCCGCATAGCCCGACGCCCGGAACGAGGCCGCGTTGAGCAGCTGATCCCCCGGCTCTGCTCCTTGGAAAGAGGGATCAGAAGCATGGGTTTCTTCAGCGCCCGCATTTCAAAAAGAGCGTTCGCTCCCGCCCGGGTCACCACCACATCCGTCATCGCCAGCACATCGGCGAGCTCCTCCTTGAGGTAGTCGAACGGCCGGTAACCTTCTGCAGGAGCAGAGGGGGCGGGCTGACCTTGTCCTTTGCCGCATAGATGAACAACTTGAAACCGGGCAAGCAGCTCCGGGAGGCAGGAGCGGACGGTTTCATTGATTTTGTGAGAGCCGAGGCTCCCTCCCATGATGAGCAGAACGGGCTTTACCCGGTTGAATCCGCAAAAGCTCCTCCCCGCTCGGCCTTACCTTCCTTCAAATCCGGACGGACAATGGGGCCCACATAATGGGCTTTGCCGGCAGGCAGATGAGAATTGGTCTCGGGAAATGTCGTGCAGACCGTTCGGGCAAGCGGAATGGCCAGCCGGTTGGCTAGCCCCGGGGTGACGTCGGATTCATGGATCACGACCGGCACCCGGTTCATCCAGGCTCCGATGACGACGGGAACCGAGACGAAGCCGCCCTTGGAGAAGAGCACGTCGGGCTTGCTCCGGCGGATAAGGGAGTAGGCCTGCAGAACCCCGCGGCCAGCGCGGAAAGGATCCTTCAGGTTCTGCCAGGAGAAATATCTCCTGAGCTTCCCGGTCGAAATACCGGAATAGGGAACATCCCCCAGAGCGGTGATAAGCTCCTTCTCGATTCCGTTCTCCGAGCCTATGTATTCCACGGACCAGCCTTCCTGGCGGAAGCAGGGGATCAACGAAAGATTGACCGTCACATGGCCCGCGGAGCCTCCTCCGGTAAAAATGATTTTAGGCATGGCTTCTCCTTTTTCCTTATGAAAAATTAATCTGGTTCTCAAGCCGATGTTCACCAGGCCGAGCAAGCTTTCCCTGTTGTAATAAGCCTGCCTTACCTCCAGGTGCCTATATGACCTGAAAGTGCGTACTTCCCGGCCGGATTCCATTGCGGCAGAATAACAAAGAGGCTTCATAAACTCTATGTTAGGGGAGTGGATTTGTATGAATTCGGTAAATCATCGCACGGACAAAACGGCGCTAGTGATCGGGGCAAGCGGGGTCATCGGCGGGAATCTGGTGCGCTATCTGGAGGGGCTTCCGGATTGGACGGTCATCGGTGTTTCCCGCCACGGGGGACCAGCCGGCAGCCGAACCCGTTATGTGGAAGCGGATCTTCTAGACGAGTCGGATACCCGGGAAAAGCTGGCGGGCCTGACGGAGGTCACCCACGTGTTTTACGCCGCCTACCAGGACCGGCCGACCTGGGCCGAGCTCGTTCCTCCGAATCTCAAGATGCTCATGAATGTGGTTCAAGCGGTAGAAGCGGCGGCTCCTGGGCTCCGGCACATCAGCCTGATGCAGGGGTACAAAGTATATGGGGCCCATCTTGGCCCCTTCAAAACCCCGGCTCGGGAATCCGACCCGCCCATTCTGCCCCCGGAGTTTAACACCGCCCAGCAGCGCTTCCTGGAGGAGAGCCAGAAGGGGAAGACTTGGACCTGGTCGGCCCTCCGCCCTTCCGTCGTGTGCGGGTTTGCCCTTGGCAATCCGATGAACCTGGCCATGGTGCTCGCCGTCTATGGCTCCATTTCAAAGGAGCTTGGGCTTCCGCTCCGCTTCCCTGGCAAGCCGGGGGCATTCCGTTCGCTCTTGGAGATGACGGATGCCGATCTGCTGGCCAAGGCGACGGTTTGGGCGGCAACGGAGGAGCGCTGCGCGAACCAGGCGTTCAACATCACGAACGGCGATCTGTTCCGTTGGGAGGAACTCTGGCCGAAGCTGGCTCAAGCCTTCGACCTGGAAACCGCGTCTCCACTGCCTTACTCTCTGGAGGAAGCCATGGCCGACAAGGAAGAGCTCTGGAATACCATGGTGGAAAAGTACGGGCTTCGGCCTACCTCGTACCGCGACGTTGCGTCTTGGGGTTTCGGAGATTTCGTGTTCTCGTGGGATTATGACTTCCTGTCGGACGGTTCCAAAGCCCGGCAGCTGGGATTCCATGAGTACTTGAACACGGAGGATGTTCTTCGCCTCTTTGAGGATTTTCGCCGCAACAAAATCATTCCTTAAAGCCGTTCGCCGTCCGCCCATGGTCCGCGAATCGGAACGTTTCGGGAGCGGCAAATGCTGCACGACCAGCCCGGCCCCATGGGGAGCCGGGCTGTTTTCATGGGTATGGCTGCCGTTATTTTCGTGCCGCGTCCAGCTCCCCGCCCGAAACCGCGTGGCGCCATTTACGCACGACGAGATCGCAGCAAACGGGCGGCTTTAGCCCCTGTGAACCGTGGAACGTATGCCTGCTAGGGAGCCGTGCCGCATTGGGTCGCGCATGGCTTGCCGATGAAGGCATCAAGGGTTGTCGGCGCTGTTAAGGATACGGGCTTTGTCACCATATACACGCTCCACGTGCGTGTCCCCCAGCGGCAAAGAAGATGAAGAATTTCTTTAAGACTCCAGCCGTATTCCGTCAGCTCGTATTCCACCTTAGGCGGAACCTGATTGTACGATATGCGCCTGACGATTCCATCCTCCTCCAGTTCCCTCAGCTGCTGGGTCAGCACCTTCTGCGTAACAGCCGGCACAAGGCCCATCAGTTCCCCGTTGCGCTTCTTGCCGAAGGTGAGATGGAACAGCAGAACCGGCTTCCACTTGCCGCCGATTACTTCTAAAGCGGCTTCTACCGCAGTGTTGTACCTTTTGTCTGGATTCGGGACGGGCATAGAAATCGCCTCCT
Source organism: Paenibacillus sp. CC-CFT747 (assembly GCA_030323305.1). Taxonomy (GTDB): domain Bacteria; phylum Bacillota; class Bacilli; order Paenibacillales; family NBRC-103111; genus Paenibacillus_AO; species Paenibacillus_AO aurantius. Next base: position 1,000,719 of record CP106741.1, read on the forward strand.
GCTTTACACGATACTTCCTGGAGGCGAGGAGCGCAAGACGGATTTCGGGTATCTCCATCCTCTGGCCAGGCTACCCCGTTCCCGACTTACTGTTCGCGATGAGGTTCAAGCTGCATCCCGAAACTTCTTTATGCAGCCAAAGAGACAGCCCGTTTAAGAACCCCGCCTTTTCCCTACCTATGGATTAAGCTCGTTAACGCTCCCAATCCCGGATATCCATTACCGGTTCCTCCCCAAAGCGGGTGTCCTCCAGCAGAGCGAGCAGCTGCTCCGCTGCGATATCCGGGCTCAACAAGCCTCCGGTTTCGTGAAGCTGTACGAAGCGGGAGCGGCTGGGAAACCGCTCCTCTTCGGTCCCGCGGATCAGCGCCTGCATGGAGGTGTCGATGACACCGGGGGCGACGGAGGCGATCCTCGCTCCATGCGGCATTCCTTCCTGCTCCAGCTTCATGCAGCGGGCGTGATGGTCGAGCCCCGCCTTGGCCGCGCCGTAGGTGCTCCAGCCGGCATAGGGCTTGCGTGCCGCGCCGGAGGAGATCTGCAGGATGCGCTTGTCCGCCGCCAGCTGCTCGGTCAGGCGAAGGAAGGCCCCCGTGAGGAGCAGCGGGGCGATCAGGTTCACGGCAATGTGGCGGGCGACGGCTTCCGGATCGTTCGCCTGGGCGGGCCCGATCGGCTCCAGCACGCCGGCGTTGTTCACGAGCCGCAGCCTGGAGGCGCTGCTGAAGCCGGCCCGCTCCAAGCCCGGCTTCAGCAGCGCCTCCACCCCATCGCCCGCTGCCAGCTCGGCGAGGTCCGCCTCGATCCACTCCAAGGCGACGCCGGCCGCCTCCGCTTCCCGGTCCAGCACCGTGCTGCGCGTACGGGCCAGGCAGAGGAGCACGTTCCCCGGGCTCAACAGACGCAGGGCAAGCGCCTCGCCAAGCCCCGGGAGGCTCCGGTTAAGATGTAAATGGTTGACATCGTAGTCCCTCCTTCTTGGTATCTCCACTGTAGCGCAAACGGGCGAAACAGAAAAGGCGGCCTTGGAACACAAGGCCGTGGGCATGATCCGTTAGTGGGAGATGCCGTCGCCTGGACAAAAGTCTTACTTGGCAAAGGGACCAATAGCCCTGGTTGGCTTCCTGAGGGAACGATCATCGCCAAAATTTCTTTCTTCAACCCGCTAACGAACCCAGGAATTCCTATTCGCTCAAAAAACAACGATTTCGCAAGCTAGCGAATCGTAGAATCGCTATTCGCTGTTTTTATCCTGCCTTTCCTAAGAAAAAGACTTCATAATGACACTAGGATTCGTTAGAGTCAGAAGGAAGCCTGAAATCTCCCAATAAGACTTTCTCGATTCGTTACAAGCAGAACGAGTGCTAGATGCCATATCCTTAAATAAAGTTCTGCTTCCTTATGATTTTGTGCGTTATACAGAGGTTTTCTCGCCAACAAAGTTACCGGATAAAGCACCAGCTGACAGCAACGTAGAGCCCTTCCCTCTCCTTCCGGGGAATTTCCCCTCAAAAGCGAACAAGCCGGACAAGGGTCCGGCCTTACTGATGCACCAACCCAATCCCAAGTCGGTGCCACATGGGGGGATTGAGGATGGCGGCTGCCTAACTAGTCGGGTCACCACTGAATCAGGTCTGAGTCCCGCCTACTCAGGCTGAGGCGCCACTTAACCTGAGTCAGAGTTCCGCTACTCAAGTTAAGGTGCCATTTAACTGGTCAGAGTTCCGCTACTCAAGTTAAGGGGATGAGGCTACTTACTAGGAAGCAAGTTTTGCGTCATGTCGACGGGCGATTCACATACTCTAGCCTCATGTCCCTTTCCCAATTCTGGCTCTATCGTCCCCTAGCTCATTTCCTCCACACTCGCGTTCCCTTACCCAAGGCTGCCATCATTGGCCTATCGGCCGTTACTTCTTCATCTGGCAAACCAAAAGGCGGTTCCCGTCCGGATCGAGCAGCGCCATTTCCGATAAATCCGCAAAATGGTTCGGCTCGCCATCCAGCTCAAACCCGTTCTCCCGAACGTAAGCCAGTGCGGCTTCGAAGTCGCCGGTATCGAAGTAGAACAATTCGGGATCCTCCCGGCCCTGCAAAAACCGGTTCTGGTCCAGCAGCAGCACCGCTCCGCGGGTGACAGGTACGGAATGGACGGCCGGATAGTCCGTCCTTTCTTCCGCCGGTAACCCAAACAGGCAGGCGTACCAACGGGCGGCGGAAGGCATGTCTTTCACATCCCCGAACACCCCGCCGATCCGGGCTTGAATCGGACTGCTTCCGATGACGGACGACTCGTTGCCGGCCGGGTTAGCACTCCAGCAAGCCATGAGCGCGTTACCTTCCGGGTCCCGGAAGTTGAAATAGGCCATGCTGCCGTGCCGGTCCGGCTCGAAGAACGGCTCTACCTTCTCGCTTACATAGCGGTATGCCTCATCGATGTCCCTAGCCGGGAGCATAAAGCGCGGCTTCATCTCCTCCCGCCAATCCGGATTTTGCCGGTTGGCCGAATTGGAGTCGAGGATGAGATGCGTTCCCGGCAGCTCGAACCAGTACACCGGCCCGCCGTTCAAGCGCTCCTCCAGTAAAGGGAGCCCCAGCAGCCGGCTGTACCATTCGGCCGAGCGGCGAAGGTCCGTCACATGAACGAAGACGCTTGCCACGCGGTTCTCCAGCGGAGCTTTCAACGCCCGCCGGACCGGAATCCATAGCTCCATGACCGATTCCGGGTCAAAGTTTCCCTTATACCGGTGATCGTAATACTCGAAATCCGCGCCGTCCGCCCGTACATACCCGGACTGCGGCAGCCACTCGTCGTAGAAATACCGGTAAGCCGCCCGGATGTCATCGATCCTACCCTGCCGGGTAATCACGGCGTACAGCGCGCCAGGTAACGATACGGAATCCATCCCTTCCGGGACCTTCCCTAATCGGGATACACCAACCGCCGCCATGTAATCGAAGGGCCTCCCGGCGTGTCGTCCGGACCGAAGAGGTTCAATCCATAGGTTCCGCCGGCATAATGAGGGATTTCCCCACCCGTTCGCTGAAGCGCGGCCACAGCCGGGAAATCTCATTCTGCGAAGGCGGAACCGGTTCGGAGGGATCGAAGCGGACTTTTGGGCCTACCGCTTGAAATCCCTCCTTCCACATCACTTGAGTGCGAACGATCCCTGCTGCCTGCGTCAAGCCGAATCATCTCCTTCTCTTGTTTAATGCCGTTGCTTGTTTACCTGCTTAAACGAATCTTGTTACTATTCCTCCTCCAGAAGCCAGCAGAACCAGCGACCGTGGCCATCCGTTTCGGCAATAGGGTTCCGGTGCTCTTTCCCATCCAGATAATAATCCAGGTGAAGCCGACCATCCTCCATGTTGTTGTACAAATGGACGAGACTTCTTCTTTTCCCGATCGTGCGAAGGTGCTCCCTCAGCTCCGCCTTATCCTCTGCACTAAACTGATTCGCCACATGGGTATGGAACACGCATAGAAGGGCGTCGTCCGGCATCCCCGCCGCCAGCTCCGGCAGGAGCCGCACCGCATGGCCCTCGCGGAGGTCAACGGGGTGCTCGTTAAGAAGGCTGGCTCCCCGCTTCAGGTGCTCCAGCCGCTCGGTATGCTCCGGCCAGATTAAGGCGCTTAACCAGAGTCTGTCCTCCGGGTCGCGAAGATCATTAACATGCAGATCGACTCCGATTCTTGCTTTTACGGGAGGAGGGTTAATAAGGAGACAATTTGGCCGCTTCCCCCGAATGTCAGACTTCAGAAGCATGGCGGAACCTGCTTTCCCATATACCACTCCCCCGCCATAATCGTACCCGTACTCATCCCAAAGCAGCTGCAAGCCGGCGCTGGTTCCGAGCTCCAGCAAAGCAAGGGGCTTCCCAAATCGGGCATAGGCCCAGCAGAAGGCCGGGTACAAATAAGCGCACCGCCTTACCTCATTGGTCTGGACGAGCTTCGTTTGCAGGAGAGGAAGGATCTCGCCGGCATTCTCCAGGCAAAACCTCCGAAAGGACGGATAAGCCTCCCCGGGCTCCCCGGCTGATCCGTAAGCGTGCGGTAGAACCCCGCCAGCCCGCACCGGTCCTTTCCCTGCAGGAGCAGGTAATGAGCAGCAGCAAAAAGAAGGTTCGGGACCGGCTGTCCCGGCCGGGCATGAGAAGCCAATGCCAGCATTTCCGGATCGCTGGCGACCGCCGCAGAAAGCCGTTCGTATAATCGGCTAGACCCTTTGCATTCCTCGGTAAAAGTTCTAAACGTTTTCGCCGCTTTGGCTATCTCCATGGTCATCCCTCCGCCAACTGAAATACCCTCATGGTAAGCGGCGATTTTAATAAAGGAAACTTTAAACATTTTATCAGTCGATACAAATTATTTATCATCATCCATTAGAGAAAAACGGTTAACGACTAACCATAAGGAAAGTCTTCCCTCCCTGTTCTCCCAAACCTAAAGGACTCCTATGTACTCGTTCAGATAGGCATTGCGGAACTTGCCCTCTGGGTCATTCTCCCGGAGGAGCTTCCGAAAATCAGGAAGCTTCTCGTAAAGAGGCTGCAGCCGGGCCGGGGACATGGTGAACAGCTTGCCCCAATGCGGGCGGGCTCCGAACGGAGCCAAAGCCTCCTCAATAAGCGGAAGCACTCCCTCGACTCCCTTGCTGTCAGGCTTCCAGGTAAAATGAATCCCCGCGGAGTCCTGCTTGTAGCAGGGGCTCATCCACAGGTCGTCGGCCGCTACTGTCCGGATCTCGCTAGCGTGCAGAAGAGGCGCGATCTGCTCCCGCAGCCGGTTCACGGCGCATAAAGCCTCATAAGCCTGCGCCCGGGGAACGAAGAACTCGCTCTGCAGCTCATCTCCGACGCTCGGAGTAAACTCCATGCGGAAATGCGGCATCCGCTCATGCCACGGCCCCGGAACCCCCAGCTGCTCGCTGCAATTCTCGGCCGGGCATCCCGGCAAGGGATGAAGGGTCTCGGTGGCTAACTTCGCACCGTAAAACTCCGGCTCCGGCTTCCCAAATTCTTCGGCATCGGCGTGCTTCCGCTTGATCCACACCTGATGGAAGCTGGAGTCCCGCCAGTCCGTAAAGAGGCTGACGCTGTAAGCGGATCCGAAAATTTCCTCCAAATGGGTTTCCAACCTATCGAGAGACAGCCCTTCGTAAAGGACCTGGCTCATGTCAAAGGTCGGACTAACCTCCAGGGTCAGCTCCGTGACAATCCCGAGTCCCCCCAGGTTCACCACCGCCCCGGCAAAGCCTCCATCCGGCTGCTCCCGGGTGTACGTGACCTCTTCCCCATCGGCCCGAACGATCTTCATGGCCCGGACGGCCGTCGCCAAATTCCCATTCCGGTTTCCGGAACCGTGAGTAGCCGTTGCGCAAGCTCCCGCCACCGTGATATGCGGAAGGGAAGCCAGATTGGGAAGCGCATACCCGTTCTGGTGAAGATACCGGCACAGGTCCCCATACCGGATCCCGCCCTCTACCGTGACGAGATTACGTTCCCGGTCCAGGTTTTTTACCCGATTAAGCTTTTCGAGGGAGAGAAGGCTCTCGGAATCGGCGATCCCGTTGAACGAGTGCCGCGTTCCAAGAGCTTTAATCCGCCTGCTGCGGGCGACGATCTCCTGAACCTGCTCCACCTTATCGGGAACCATAATTTCCGAGGCGCTGTACCGGTAGTTGCCGGCCCAATTACGATTGTCAGGCATATCCTGGTCTCCTTATCGCGGCCGTATGTAGGAAAGAATGCTTTTCCCGGCCAAAAGTTTAGGATAGCGCAAAGCACTATTAAAACGGATGATACCGGAAAGACTCCCGTCTCGTCCAGCCAAAAGGGCTGAGAGGTCTTTCGTCTCTTACCGCTTGCGCACCGGATAAAGAATCGTAAAGCGAAACGTGCGAACCGCCTCATAGGGAACCGTCAGCGCATTAACCGGCTCAAGCGGAACCGTCTCCAGGCCGAGCACCCCCGCCCGGGTATCCAGCTCATACTCCTTCGAATCCCGGAGCCAGGCGAAGACAGCATCATATACGCGCCACATATGCTCCTCGTCCCCATACACTTCCGCGGTTACACACCAGCCCCCGCCGATCTCCAGCCTTTCTACCCCCTCCGGCACATCACCGAATTCGTCCACGGCGATGCCGACCCACAGGGTGTCCACTGATCCGCTCCATTGCTCCTGCGGAATGAAAACATAAGCCGAAGGACCCGCGGATAGACGGGAATCGTCCAGCGTAATCCGGGCCGTCAGCTCGCTCCACGCTTTTCGGGTTCCGCTCTTGTCCGGTGTCATCGGGGTCCGCACCGCCAGCGCCCGGAACGGCTGAACTTCCGTCAATCCGACGGTAATGGTCTCCTGCATACTCCTTTGCCTCCTTAGGGATAAAATCCGTGCATGTGCCAATTCCCGGATTCGTTTTACAAAAGATTCCATCCCTAGAATACCGAATATATGTTCGCTTGTAAAGCCTTGCAGGAAAGAGATTCTTTCGTTATAACCAGACTCTCCACTAGGACGCCCGGCCGGGTATGCGATAATAGGCTCAGAACCACAAAGAGAGGCGGGGATGTGCAAAAATGAAAGCCTATACCATCCGAAAAATGCGACAGCCGGACGATTATGCGGCGGTTGCGCCTTTGGTGAATTTGATCTGGGCGGAGCCGACTACGGCGGAACGGCTGCGGGAGGATGAGGAGAAGATCCCTCCGGGGAAGCTGCATTACGAAGAGGGCCGGCTGATGGGCTGGGACCGCCCGAAGTGGGTGGCCGAAGACGAGACGGGACAAGTGATCGGCTATGCCACCGCTTGGCGGGCTCCTGGACGGAACCGGGAACCCTGCAGCACACGATCGTCGTTCATCCGGACCATCGGGGAAAAGGAGCGGGTACCGCGCTGTATGAGACCGTCCGCCGGTGGGCGTCCGAGGTCCAGGCTTCGCGCTTTATAGACTATTTGCGGGAATCGGATCTCGAATCTCTGGCCTATTCGGAGAGAAGAGAATACAAGAGAGAACGCCATACGTTTGAATCGGTGCTCGACCTGACCTCTTTTGATGAAGGAGCGCTGCGGGAGACGATAGACCGTGTCCAGCAAAGCGGCATCTCCTTCGTAACGCTCGCGGAGGAGCCTGGAGAAGAGAACGAACGGAAGCTGTACGAGCTGTACAAGGTGACGAACTTCGATATTCCCGGCCATTCCGGGGGATATCCCTGGTACGAGGAATGGAAAAAGTGGAGCCTGGACCAGACCGGATGCTGTCCCGAATGGATGCACATCGCCAAGGACGGCGAACGCTACATCGGCGTCGTCACGCTGGTGCATATAGAGCAGACAGGAGCCATGTACCATGAGTTCACTGGGGTGCTCCCCGACTACCGGGGACGCCGGATCGCGCTCGCCCTTAAGCTGCTCGCCATCCGGACGGCCCGCTCGTTCGGCGCTCCGTATTTGCGGACCCACAACGACTCCATGAACGCCCCCATGCTGCGCATCAACCGGGATCTGCTGGGCTTCCGGGCGGAGAAGGGGCTGTACAAAATGGTGCGCGAGCTAAACGGATAACCCGCCCTTCAGCGCTAAATGACCGTTCCGATAATGGCGACCTGCACAGCTCGCCGAGTACGGCGTTTGGCTCCTCATGCCCGTGGCCTTATGTTGATAGTTGACCATAAAAAAACCGCCTTATAGGAAAAGGCGGTTTATTGAGCTATCTTGCCCCGTTAACGAAGCTGTCCCCTGTCATCTAGGATGACGTTGGGGGCAGCCTTTTGTGTTCATACGCCGCGCTTACTTCTCAGCCGCAGCCGGCTTAGGGCTGCCCGACTTGAATCCCAGTACCGTTCATGCTGATATAGATGTAGCCGTCGGGACCGATATCGATTTTGTACGGGAAGCCGACGTTCGCCCGGTAGTAAGCATCCGAAATATCGGTCAGCGTTGAGCCTTTGTCCGTCGAGCGGTAAATCCGCGCCTGGGTCGTGCCGGCCGACCGGCTCGTCACGTAGAGCACGCCGTTCGCGTCCGTCGTGATCGGTCCCGCGAGAAGCGGAGTGGCGGTCAGCTGAACGGGAGTCAGCGTCCCTCCGTCGACCGACATCGTATCTGCATTGTCCAGCCGGTACAGGTTGTCGAGGTAAGAGACGTACAGGGTACCCGGCGAGGTCGGATCGGCGGCGACGTAGCCCGTCATGTCCGTCTCGCTGTTGATCGTCCAGATGTGCGTCCACGTTCCGCCGTTGTCGTTCGACCGCCATACCCCGGTCTCCCTGTCGAACATGTATACGGTGTTCGAGCCGCTCGGCCAGGAGAAGACGGCCGAATTGGTCTGCTGGTCGTAGAGCGCCGCCGTTTCGCTAATCACCTTGCTCCAGGAGGTGCCGGATTTCTTCCACAGGCCGCCGTTCTGGATGGCGCCGAGCACGATTTTGCCGCCGCTCGCGATCTCGTCAACCCCGTAGTTGTCGAAGGAATACGTAATGGAATTTGCGTAGCTTCCGTTCGCCCCCGCTCGCAGTCCGTTCTTGCCCGCGATGGCGATGCGGTCCGCTGCAGAGTCGGAATACGTATAGGTCCAGGTCGTCGGCTCCTCGGTGCCGTCTTTCCAAACCCGTACGTTCAGGACTACAGGGTTCGTACCCTTCACTTCATAGCGCATCCAATATTTGGCTCCCGCCGTATAGGAAGCCGCAACAGAGAGCTCGGTTCCGAGCGATACCGTAACGTTGTTGACGGTCTTTTGCGCCTGAATCATCACGGCGCCGGTCGAGTCGTTCCGTAGCCGGAAGCTGTAGTAGTCCTTGATGCCATTGCTCATTCGCGTGAACGGAGCACCGAAGACGTCGCCTGCCGTCGGCACGCCGTCCCAAGACAAGGAAACGAGTCCCGCTGTGTCCTGAATGGCGGTGCTGCTGTTCAAGCGGGAATAACGATTCGCGGTCGAATTCAGCAGGATTTTGCCTACGCCGCCGCTTACGCTGAAATCGGTTGCGGCTCCGCCCGCGTTCGTCCAGGCTCCGCCCGCCTCAGCCGTCCCCCAGCTGCTTACTGCGGTGCGGATGAAGCTGTCGCCGGCGGTGCGCTTGTTGTAGTTCTTGACCGCAACGCCCGCCACGTAACCGGCAAGAGATCCGGCCGCCGTATCGATGCCTTCGTCCGTCCAAGCCGTCCCGGCGGCCGGGTCCGGATTGGAAAAGATTTTATTCGCGTCGCTTTGAGACAGGTAAACTGTCCCGGGGAGGTCGAATAATCGAGGAAAATTTCGTTCCCATCCTTCGTGCCGAGACCTGTCACATTCCCGTTCACGTGGGCCGTCCGATCTTTGGAGTACAGGAATCCCCAGTCGGTCGCGGGCCAGTAGACATGACCCACGCTGTTCTTGTCCGCGGCGATCGACCGGTTGAAGGTCACGTTCATATTGTGCACAAGCGGGTACCAGTCGTATTTGCCGTCCGCCGCCTTGGTGCCCTTCCATACGCCGGATCGTCCGGATACGAAGATCTCGTCGCTGTTGGACGGATTGACGGTGATGTAGGCGGCGCCGTACGTGTTGCCGCTCATCATCGAGCGGGGGAGAAGGTGGACAGGTACCAAGTGTCGCCCGTCGGTCCGCCCATCGTGTAATTGATGCGTCCGGAGGAGTCGTGGAAATGGAAGTCCACGTGGCGCCGCTGTCTATGGACTTCAGCACGCTCTCTCTCTGCCCGGAGGTATTCTTCTGCCCCTGCCAGGCGCCCACATAAATCGTGTCATTCGTACCCGCCACCCCATCAACGGACATGTAAGTCGTCTGGTCGGAACCCGACCATGGGGTGGTGAGCAAGCTGGTCCAGGTGCTTCCGCCGCTTGTGACTTTATAGACTTTGCCATTGGCACCGTCCTGACCGACCGCGTAGAGATTGCTTCCGATGAATTTCATTTCCTCGATGTCCGCCGGTCCGTTCGTAAGCTTGGAGAAGGAGCCGTTTCCGCTCGTCACATTCGCGGAAGTCCGCGCTGTCGTCGTTTTGTAGACCCCGTCCTTGGAAGCCGAGGTGTAGAGGGTATTCTTGTCGTTTGGGTCGATCGCGAGCGTCCGGAGGTATTTGCCCACAAGGCCGATCGTGGCCCACGTGTTGGTGGAAATGGTGTAACGCATGACCCCCTGCTTGTAGGTCGCCACATACAGGTAGCCGTTCGCTTCATCGAGTGCGATCAGATTGCCGGTGGAGCGGGGATGCGGGCTGTACAAGCTGTCCGCCGGGTCGGTGTTGCCGCCTGCGAACTGCGGGATACTGGACAGACGCGTCCACGAATCGCCCTTATCGATCGAGACGTAGAGGCCCCCGTTCTGCCCGAATCTGCCGGTGGCGGCGTACACCTTGCTGCCGTCCGTCTGGGACCAGGCGAGCGAAGCGATCTGGATCTGGTTCTTCTCGGTAAAACCGTTGTTGGAGGGCGTCCAGTTCACACCCTTGTCGGTCGTCTTGTGAATGCCGGAAACGTCCGCTCCGTCGATCAGCAGATTGGCGTTGGCCGGGTCGACCACAACGACACTCTGCCAGCCGGAGCCGTCCAGCCCGCTCGGTCCGAACGAATTGGCTTCAGCCAGAGACGAGAAGCTGAAACCTGCACATGCCGTCAGAGAGACGAGCAGTATCTTTCCTGCTTTTCGAAGCTTCGCGGTAAATTGAATTAACATGATTACCTCCCGTGGTTGATAGATTTCGGAGTCTGGACCTGGAATCCTATTTGTTCCCATCCTGCAGAAGCTCCGCTCTTCGAGCGGCGGTTCGGCACTGCCGCCGTCACCTCCCTCGCTTTCAATGTAAACGGATTGACCCCCGATCTCTATACAAAAAAGCGCATTTCCTATAACAAAGCGGCTTTGTTTTGTTTTTTAAACGTTAAGACAAAATTAACATTCTCCGGCGCGTGAAACAGCCAGATATCGGTTGCCGGCCCGCCAATTTTTTTGCCATAATAAGGATAAGGGAACGCTTTCGGGAGGGATACGCCATGAAGCTCGCCAGCCGGCTAAACACGGTATTCTACAAACTCATCATCTCGTACAGCCTCCTTGTGCTGGCCACCACGTTCACGGTAGGTGCCTCGTTCTATTTCTACTACACCTCCCATTACAACGACGAAGTCACCAAGGTGGCGGAGCAGCTCCTCGATTACCAGCGCAAAATCACCGACGAAACGGTATTCCTCAAGACGGAAAATCTGTATACGGGAATCGTCACGAACCGCAGCAGCAACAGTGATCCGATCCTGTTCCTCTTCGACGAGCCTTATCTGGGGAATCAGGCCAAAATCAGCGAAGCGCAGCGCGTGCTGCAAAATGTGGTGAAGACGAACTCCGATCTGGTGCAATCCATTGAAGTGTACTTCCGGCGGAACCGGATGACCTTGTCCTCCACGAGCGGAGTCACGTTCCTCCGTCCGGAGGATCCCGTCCCACTGGAGCGGTGGTGGAAACCGGCACCCGGCACGAACCGAAGCGCCCAATGGGTGCGGGAGCTTCCACCGGATGCGGATGAAGCCGATACGCTTTTCATCGGTTCGTACCCGTTCAACCTGCCCGGCAACGAAAACAAAGGCCTGATCGCCATCCATCTGAAGCCCGGGGCGCTGTACACCGTGCTGCAGGATTCCTCGCGCAATACCCCCGGAGCCGTCTTCGTGATCGATTCGGCCGGCGAACGGGTGACCGATTCCCCGGATGCGGCCGCGCCTGACGTCAAGCTGATCGGGCAGGTGATGGAAAGCGCGGCGGATCACGGGCATTTCCTTCATGCCCTGGATGGAGTCAAGACGATGGTTTCTTACACCACCATGGGCTCCAACGGCTGGAAGCTTCTTAACATCACCGCCGTCGACACGTTCTACAAGGGGCTGCAGAACATGCAGCGCGTGCTGGTTCTTGTGACGCTCGGAGCGGTCCTCCTAGGTCTTGCAGCCGCTTATATGTTCACCTTCCGGATGTACAACCCTTTGCGGAGAGTACTGGAGAAGACCCGTTCGCTCTTCGGCGAAACACCGCCTGCGCCGGGCTCCGCCCTTCACAACGAATACGCCGTCCTCGATCATGTTATCGACAATCTGTCCGTAAAAGTAACCGAGCTGGAATCGACGCTGGACGTCAGCCGGCCGCTGATTCAATACAACCTGGTGTCCAGTCTGCTGCAAGGAACGATCGCCGATGCCGCAGAGCTGGAGGAACGGCTGAAGCTTCTCCAGCTGAATATGGAAGGAATGCGGTTTACCGCCGTCCTGTTCAAGCTGGATTCCCGTGAGTTTCGGCGGCTCAGCGTGGAAAACCGCCAATTCGTCACGTACAACCTGATCAAGGAAATGGAGAAGCTGAGCGGGGCCCACTCCCTGTGGCTCGCCATTGAAGCACCGGGCAGCGGGATCGGGATTTGGGCGGCGGCGGGGGCGGCGGCTCCCGACAACGCAAGCCTGTATTCTTCCCTTCGTCAGATTGCTGAATATGCCTGCGACAACTTCACGGCGAATCCGTCCATCTCGATCGGAGGATGGGTGGATTCGCCGCTTGAGCTGCAGCGTTCCCGCCAGCAGGCCGAAGCGCTCATGAGATACGGGTACTTCCTGCCCGAGGCGGACCTGCTCACGCCGGAAGCCCTCCTGCAGCGCGAAGCCTGCGGCGAGGCGCTTCCCGGGGATTGGGCCGTCCGGCTCGACAAGGCGCTGCGAAGCGCCAGTCCGTCCGACGTCCGGTCGGTCCTGGACGAATTCGCCACCGCCAGCCGGGGAGGCCCCTTCTCCGCGGAGGCGTGCCTTGCGTGGACACGGGAGGCCGTAGCCATCTTCCACCGGTATGTCAAGGACATGCACTGCTCGTCGAGCGACGTGCTCAGCCTCGAAAGCCAGGCGGCATTCGCCGAGTTGTTCACGGCGGATCAGTTCGTCCAGTGGTACGAGCAGGCCGCAGCCGCTGCCTTCCGCTACTTGGAGGAACGGGGAGCGAACCGGCATACGGAGATTATCGCGCGGGTCAAAGCGTACATCGTCCGGCATCTGGAGGAGGACCTGTCCCTGAATCTGCTGGCTGATCAAGTGCAGCTGAGCCCCCGCTACCTGGGCAAATTGTTCAAAGAAGAGACGTCCATGAGCTTCGTGGATTACGTAACCGAGGAGCGCATGCGAAAAGCCCGAGACCTGATCGTCTCGGGCAGTCAAACCATCGAACAGATTGCGGAGGAGGTCGGCTTCCACTCCCCGCCTATTTCATTAAGAAATTCAAGGAAACGTTCGGCATGACGCCGAAAGCCTTCCGCCACGCCTACCTGATGCAGGTGGAAAGCGCCCCCGCGAGAACGGGATCTAATCCGTCCGGACCGGCGACGGCTGTTCGTGAACGATCGCATCCAGCGGGCCGTAATCCGCGGTGGCCACCGTCAAATACTTGTTGAAGATCGTATCTTCATAACGGAACGCATTCTCCCACATCAGCCGGTACATGTCCCGCTTAACCGGCTCCAGCGCTTCCAGCTCCGCCAGATTGGTCAGCTCATGCGGATCGGCGTGCAGGTCGTACAGCTCGTCAATGTCCGTCGGGTGGTAGACGAATTTGTACCGGTCCGTACGGATCATCCGGCTCGTATGGTAGACCTCGACCCCGTCGCACTGCGTATACATGGACGTCCGCCAGCCGGCCGGCTTCCCGTTCGTAAGGAACGGCAGCAGGCTCCGCCCGGCGCAGCGGTCGAGCGGCTCGGCCTTCGCCGCCTCAAGCAGCGTCGGTGCCAAGTCGGCCAATGATACGAAGGCGTCCTCGCTGCGGCCGGGCTGCGCAATCCCCCGGGCCAGCGCATGACGCAGGGAACCCGGTAGCCTTCCTCGAAATGGCTGAGCCCCTTGGCGTACAGACCGTGCGCGCCCGCATGCTCCCCGTGGTCGGAGAGGAACAGCACGAGCGTGTTGTCCTGCATTCCGCAGCGCTCCAGCGTCTCCAGCACTTCCCCAAGCATGTCGTCCATCATGGTGCAATAGCCCCAGTAATGCGCGATCGATTCGCGAACCTCCGACTCGTCCAGCTGGTCGAAATTCCGGCGCATTCTACGGTACAGACCGGGTTTATCCTTCAACGAATCGTGATAATTCGGCGGGAGCGCAATCTGCTTCGGATCGTACAGGCTGGCGTACGGTTCCGGCACGATGAACGGATCGTGCGGACCCGTCGTGCCGATGTACAGGCACCAGGGGCGGTCGCCCCCTGCAGCTTCTCCAGCTGCTCAATGCCGCGCCGTACGACCTGGTAATCCTCAGTCTGCTCGTAAGCAAGCGGAGAGGTTCCGTACAGCTGCACGTTCCCCCAGCCCGGGCGGACGATCTCCCCTATGCCGCCCGCGCCCCGCTTCCTCACGCAGGGCGGGCGCAAGCGTCGGCCACGTCTCCCGGCGGACGCCCATGTAAACGTCCGTCCCGGCTTTGACACTGAGCTCCTCCCATCCGCGGTCCCCGGATTCTCCGTGGCCGAGACGTGCCATTTGCCCGTGAAAAATAGCCCGTAGCCGGCGTCCTTCAACTTCTCCGAGAACGTCTCGGTTCCGGGGGTAAGGCTGCGCCCGATCGCCTGCTCGTTCGAGACGTTATTGTGGATCCCATGCTGGGAAGGATACAGGCCGGTCATGAAGCTGGCCCGCGCGGGGCTGCAGTGCGCCATCGGCGGATACACCCGGCTGAACGAGAGGCCTTCGGCAGCGAGACGACGCAGATGAGGCAGCCTGCATGGATGGCCGGGCTGCACGACCTGCGCCTGCTGCTGATCCGTCATGAAGATCAGAATGTTCGGCCGGCTGACAGAGCCGGCCTCGGATGGTTGCGTCACGATATTCCCCTCCTGTACGGTTGCTCCGTTCGTTGTCGGCAGCTTAATCCGCCGAGGCGTTCGGGAGCGGCGCCGTTTCGATCTCTCGCAGCTGCTCCTCCTGAAACCGGTGGGCCTTGTCGTTCTCCTCCTCCGGCGAACAGATGCGCCGCAGCTCGGCTTCCAGCTCCGCCGTTTTAGCAGATTCCCGGTCCCACAGGTTCACAAGCTCCTCCGGATCACTCTCCAGGTTGAACAACTGATGCGGCCCTTCCATGTAGTACAGGAGCTTCCAGGCCCCTTTGCGAATCATGTAGGCCCCCGACCGCGTCCCGTGTCCGTGGTATTCCGCGAAGACCACACGGTCCGGATCGTCCGTTTCAATGTCCTGCAGCGGACGGCCGACCCAATCCTCGGGGCGTGCGGCGCCCACCGAGCGGAAGATAGCGGCCTGCACGTCGTGCAGGTCGACCGGCGTGCGGACGACTGCGCCACTCGCAAAATCCGGTCCGGCCGCGATGCAGGGCACGCGCGCGGACGGCTCGTAGAGCGAGCATTTCCACCACATGCCGAATTTGCCCTGCATGTCCCCGTGATCGGAGACGTAAATCAGATTCGTGTTGGCCGCGAGGCCGGTCTCCTCCAGCTTGTCGAGCAGCCGGCCCAGCTGGCGGTCCACATACGTGACATTGCCCAAATACCCCCGCCGCAGCCCTCGGATCTGCTCCTCGGTGAACGCCTCCGTCTGGAAATGCTCCCGCAGGTCCCGGGCATACGGGTGCCCAGCGGACTCGCCATCACGCTCGGGCGGCGGGTATGCCGCTCCGTCGGCTCCGTCCTCGTATAGGTTCCACAATTCCTCCGTATTCCACTGAGGAAAATGGGGGTTCAAGATGTTCACCGTCATACTCCAGGGAACATCCAATGTCAGGGCCTTCTCATCCAGCCACTGAAGCGCCTCCTCGATGACGGCATTGTCACCGTCGAAAGCGTCCGCTCGAACGCCGAAGTTCATGGCGCGGGCGGCCGCGCCCTGGCGGACCGCCAAGGGCCGGCGGCGGAAATTCAGGTCGCCCTGCTTCTTGCGGTTCTTGTTCAGGCGCATCTCGGAAAAGCCGAGTGCCTCTCCGGGGTCATACACGTCTGCTTTGCCGATGTGGGCCGTGTAGATGCCCTGCTCTCTTAGGACGGAGCCGTAGGACGGATGCCCGCCCTTAACGTGAATCCGGCAGTTCGAGTAAGTCTCCAGCTCGTGTACCCTGCGGCCTGACATGAAGGCCGACCGGGCCGGCATGCACAGCGGCGAAGGGCTGTACGCGCTGGCGTAAACGGTGCCCATCCGGGCCAGCCGCTCCATATTCGGCGTTTGCACGGACGGGTGCCCGTATACCGACGAAATGAAAGGATTGTGCTCGTCGGACATCAAAATGATTATATTGCTCATAGGCCGTTTGCTCCTCTCCTGTCTCCTTGGCGCGTCACAGGTCCAGCTCCTCCGCGGCCACCCGACGCTGTCCGCCCGGACGCTCCGGGGCCGACACGAATTCGGCGGCGGACTCACCGGCTGCGACCAGACGGCGGTTCAGACGTTCCCTCATGATCCGCACGACTTCGCGGTGCGAGCTCAAACCCACCAGGTTGGTCAGCTCGTACGGGTCCGCCTGCAGGTCGTACAGGCACTCATCCTCATAGCGGAGAGATCCTGGCTGCTTACCGGAATCCGGGGTCCGGTCTACTACCGAATACTTCCAGCGCTGCGTCCGCACCGCCCGTCCCACATGATCCTCACTGAATTGGACGAACACGTCGTCCGGGCGCCCGGGGTCCTTCCCTCCGCGCAGCAACGGCATCACGGAACGCCCCTGCATGATGGCCGGAACATCGATCCCCGCCGCGTCGAGCAGCGTCGGCGGGAGATCGATCAGCGACACCAGCTCGCGGACCTGACCGCCCCTTCGAAGCCCGGTCCGCAAACCGCGGTCGGGATGCGGATCGAGCTCTCGTGGGCCGAGCGCTTGTACTCCTTGTTGCGCGTTTTGAAATGGCAGCCGTGATCGGACGTGAACAGCACGATCGTGTTCCGGTCCAGCTTCAGGCTCTTCAGCGCGTCCAGCAGCCGGCCGAGCGCCTCGTCGATCCGCTTCACCATACCGTAGTAGCCGCCCAGGTGCTGGTGAGCCGTTCCGCTTAGCGACGCCAGATCCGGCGGGACCCAACCGCCCGTGAACAGTTCCCGGTAGCCGTCCGGCGGAGGGTAATCGTCCAAGTGGTTCTGGTGGTGCGGCTCCAGATAGGAGATGAACAGGAAGAACGGGTCTTCCTTGCGCTCGTCGATATAGCGGATCGCCGCGTCGGTCAAGGCGTCCACCCGGTAACCCGGAAGCTTGATCCTCCGACTGTCGTTGTTGTAGACGACCGTGTCATAAGCGTCCGAGCTTTTTCCAGCGAGTTGGCCGCCAGCCAGTATTCGTACCCTCCCCGCCTCGGCTCGCTTACCGGCTCCTCCGCAGCCAGATGCCATTTGCCGATGTAACCCGTCCGGTACCCGGCATCCCGGAATTCGTGAGCGAGCGTCCGCGAATTCGGCGGGAGCGGTATCTTGTTGCGGTAGCAGCCGGTCGTCGTCGGGTACAGACCAGTCTGCAGGGCCGAGCGAGCCGGACCACACACCGGCTGGCAGGTGAACGAATGAGCCAGATGGGTGCCTCTTGCGGCCATCCGGTCGAAATTCGGCGTCAAGCCCATCGGATTGCCGTGCGCCCCCGTGGTGTCCCAGCGCTGCTGGTCGGTGAAGAAGACAATCACGTTGGGTTTGCCGTTACGTTTCGCCTGCGTCATGCGCGTTCCTCCTCCCTTGGCTGCGTCGGGAGGCCTTCCGCCATCCGGTAAGCGAGGAACAGCACCCCGTCCGGACCGATCTCCGCATCGAGCTGGAAACCGTCGTCGCTCCATGGCTCCTCGTGCGTCCATAAGCTGCCGAACGTGTACGCGGCCCCCGCCTCCAGGCCCAGCTCGCTCCGTGAGAGGCCAACCCGCCGTTCTTCCTCCGTCCGATTGAACACTCCGATCCAACCGGCTCCCCGCTCGGACGCCGACGGCGTCATCCAGACGTCGATTCCATCCCGGCGGTGAACCAGACGGCCCATTACGCCGTTCTGGTTGCAGGCTAGCATCTCGCGGTTCGTGATCAGGTCGAAGGCTTCCTCATCCGAGGTAGGCAGGTCGCCGCCCATGAACAGCGGGGACGCGGCCAGCGCCCGGACCGTAATAAACGTCCGTTTCTGGTTCCGGCTCAAGCCGCTCATCCGCTCATGTCCTTTGCCGCTCAGCTCAAGGTTGTCGTCGTCCGTTATGGCGGCACCCTGTTCGCGCGGGTTCCACAACATCAAGTGGCCAAAGGGAATCATGTCAAGATCGGGCCAGAAGCCCTCCACCCGGACGTCGTTATACGTCTCCCAGGCGGCGAACGCTTTGTCCAAGTCGTTCCGGTTGTCCCATATATCCGTCGTCGTCCGCAGCATATTTGCCTGCACGTACACAGGCATTCGCTCCTTGTTGGTCTGCCCTCCCGGCGACAGGCTGAGCGCCATATCACGCCCGCATTGAGCGATGGCCCCGGCGAGTGCCTCGATCTCCCTGGGGTAGCCGGTAATGTCGTCGGCTTTGATGAAATCCACGCCCCATTCGGCAAACTGATTGACCAGTGAGTTGTAGAACGCCTGGCCCCCGGATGGTCCATGTTCACGCCGTAATTGTAATGGCACCAGACGCATGTGCTGGCCGTGTCTGCGATCTCGGCCGCCCGGTACGGCGTGCCGAAGACCGGCAGATCCAGCGCAACGGCCTTGCGCGGGATGCCCCGCATGAGATGAATGCCGAATCGGAACCCCAGCTCGTGGGCCCGGTCGATCAGCGGCCGCAGCCCATTCGGAAAATAACAGCGCGACGGCTGATACCGCCCATATCCGTCGATATGCACGTCGGCCGCGTGCTTCACGACCGGATACCGCCTTCCCTCAGGGATGTCGTATTCCCCGAACCAGCCGTTATCCACGACGAAGTACTCGTAGCCGAAGGGCTTCAGCCGGACCGCCATCGCCTCCAGATTCGCTGCAAGCGTCTCCGCGGAGGCCGCACAGCCGTATGCGTCGTAGCTGTTCCAGCCAAGAGGCGGCTTCGGCGTCAGCCGGTGGATGCTCTTCGCGGATTGAACTTGATCGGCGTTTTTCGCCTCTTGCTCGATAGTCACTTACCCTCCTCCCCTTCCCGCATCATTTGCGCAGCGTGGCGATTAGCCGATTGTGCTTTAGCAGCAGATCGAAGGCATCGGTCGCCTTTTGTACCGCAATGTCGCTCTGCAGCAGCGTCTGCGTAAAGCAGCCCTCACCGCCGACGACGGCGAACGCCAGATCGGCGGCGGCGAACATCCGGGCGTCGTTAGCGCCATTGCCGACGACGACCGTTCCCTGAGGCGACAGGCCGCGCACGAACGCTTCCTTACGTTCTGCCTGATTGGCCGCTTCCGCAATCGTGAGCGTAACGGGCAAGTGCCCGCACTCGCGGCGAACGGTTCCATTCGTATCCGCCGTGATCACGAAGATCTCCAAATGGCGTGCCAGCGATTGAAGCCGCTCCCCGACATCGGGCAGCAGCTTCCCGTCCAGCGCGAAGGTGCCGTTGAAATCAAGCACAAGATGGTAGAGCTCCAGTTGTCCTCTTCCGGGTATCGTAACCGTCATCATATTCCGCATCGTCTCCTTCTACTTGATCGTTGCCGCTAAGCTCCCGCAATGCGCGGCATCCACAGCGGCTCCTTGCCCATCTCCGCCCAAACGAGCCGCTGCATCAGCTCCAGTTTCACTCCCTGGGACGCCGGGTCGTTCCACAAATTGCGGAACTCCCCGGGTCCTCCCGCAGATCGAACAGCTCGCCGTACGGGCGGTTGTAATACACGGTCAGCTTGTAGCGCTCCTCAACGTACGTCTTGGCGTACATCGCGGTCGGCTCCTGGCGGTTCTCGCAAATAATGTGATTTCGCACCCGCTCCGTATGGCCGGTCCACACCTCGCTTTGATCCATGCCGGCCATCTTTCGGGGCACGGGAATGCCGGCCAGCCGGAGGAAGGTCGGTGCCAGATCGACGAGCGACTGCAGCGCGTCCGTCCGGCGGCCGGCGGGCACATGTCCGGGATAGCGCACGAGGAACGGGAGCTTAAGCAGATCTTCGTAGTGAAACGGGCCCTTGGCCGTCAGTCCGTGCTGGCCGAATAGGTGGCCGTGGTCCGTTGTGAACACGACGATCGTATTGTCGGCCAAGCCGAGCTCCTCAAGCTTATCCAGAATCCGCCCGACGGACCGGTCCAGGAACGAGACCATCCCGTAATACGTCGCCATGTTGCGGCGAACCTGCTCCTCCGTCTGCGCGTGGGCCTGCAGACCCGGCGAGAAGAAGCCGCTTTCCTTGTAAGGCGAGAAATCCGGCTTCTCCTCCTGCGTCAGGGCGAAGTGAGGGGATTCGCCCCATGCTCGCCTTCGCGCGTACCGGGTGCCTTCAGGCTCGCCGGATCGTACATCGAGCACCAGGGCTCGGGCGCGAGATACTTCGGATGCGGATCGAAGAAACTCGACCAGAGGAAGAAGGGTTTCCCGTCGTCCTTGTACCGCTGCAGCGCCGCATTCGTGCGCTCCTCGATCCACGTGTTGTAATGCCAGCGTTCCGGAATGTCCCAGCGGTGACGGATCGCGGGATCCATCGTGCCGGTGGGCGGCAGGTAGTAGTCGCGCCAATGGGCGCAGCCATTCTCCTCAAGCCACAGCACATAGTGCTGGCCCACATGCGCTTCGTTCGTATGGTTACGGGTGAGCTCCACATGCTCAAACCCGTAAAAAGGCCCATGGAAGTCCCGCCAGAACGTCAAGTCCTGCAGGGTCGGATACGCCTCGATGGAGGGATATTCCTCCGTAGAAGCGAGCGGCTGGAAATGCGCTTTGCCGATCAGGGCGGTGCTGTAACCTTCGCTCTGCAGCCTATCCCCGAGCGTCGGCACTTCCTCCTGGAGTTTCGTGCCGAGCGACCAGGCGCCGTGCTGGCTCGGGTACAGGCCGGTCACGATCGAGGCGCGTGACGGGGTGCAGAGGGGATTCGGGCAGTAGGCCCGCGTGAAGACCGTTCCTTCGCGCACGATCCGGTCCAGATTCGGCGTGCGGATTTCGGGATTGAAGGCGCCGATCGTATTCCAGTGCTGCTGATCGCTTGTGATCAGCAGGATGTTAGGGCGATCTCCGGCTGTCGGCATCGGGAGCCCACCTCCTTTGGGTAAAGTTCGTTGCCTTGCTTCGACGGCTGTCGTATGCCCAGCCTGTTCTCGTACTTCCCAGATTCTAGTCGCCTCCCCAGGTCAGCCCTTCAGTGAACCGACCAAGACGCCTTTGACGAAATATTTCTGGGCGAACGGATAGACGAGCAGGATGGGAAGCGTGGTAACCATGACCGTAGCTGCTTTGATCGACTCCGGAGTGGTCAGCACGTCCTCCTTCATTAGGAGGTCGATGCCCTTCCCTTCAAGCGCAATGCGCCGCATCACGACCTGGAGCACCTGCTTGGACGCATCGGTGATGTAGATGATGCTGTCGAACCAGGCGTTCCAGTGCCAGACCGCCGTCCACAGCCCGAGGGTGGCGATGATCGGCATGGATACGGGCACCACGATGCGGAACAGAATGACGAAATCGTTGGCGCCGTCGATCTTCGCCGATTCCTCCACCTCCTCGGGCAGCGACAGGAAGAAGTTGCGGGCGATGATCATTTGGAACGTATGAATGAGCTGGGGTAACAACAGCGCCCACACGGAGTTGATCATGCCGAGAGACTTGACGAGCAGATAATTCGGGATGAGCCCGCCGTGCACGAACATCGTGAACACGATGTACATCGTCCACAGATTGCGCTGGGGGTAGTACCGCTTCGACAAAACATAAGCCGTTAGAACCGTCACCGTCAGCGTCAACGCCGTTCCCACCGCTGTACGCAGCACCGACATCGTAAACCCGCTCCAGATACTCGCGTTGCCAAGGACGGTATGATAGTTCGCCCACGTGAATTTTGGCGGGATGATGTGGATCTGGGTGAACGAGATGTCCGACGGGCTTAAGGAAATCGACAGCAGATACAGGAACGGGTACAGCGTGGAGACGCATAGCGCCAGCAGCACCAGTGTATTCGCCGTATCGAAAACGAAGCCGGACCAGGACCGGGATTTCATGGGCTTTTCCTCCTACCACAAACCGTATTCGTTGATTCGTTTCGCGATCGCGTTGGCAGACAACACGAGAACGAGCGCAAGCACGTTTTTGAACAGCCCTACCGCTGTCGCGAAGCTGTATTCCATCTGGACGAGGCCGCTGCGGTACGTGTACGTGCTGATTACGTCGCCTACGCTGTAAACGGAAGGATTGTACAGGTTGAACACCTGGTCGAAATCATCGTTGACCAGCTTGCCAACGGCGAAGATGAGCATGATTGTGATGACGGGAATAAGCGAAGGCAGCGTAATGTAACGCATCCGGTGATAGCGGTTCGCGCCGTCCACCCTAGCCGCGTCGTGAAGCTCAGGCGAGACGCCGGTCAGCGCCGCAAGATAGACGATCGTGCCCCAGCCAAGGTCCTTCCAGATGTCCGAGGTGACCAGCACGGAACGGAACCAGTTGACATCCGCGAGGAAATAAATCGGCTTCATGCCTAACGCCTGCAGGATGATGTTGACCGGACCGGTGGAGGGGAGAGGAACTCCATCAGAATGCCGGACAGAATGACCCAGGACAGAAAGTGGGGTAAATACGAAACCGTTTGCACGAACCGTTTGAAGAACGCGGTCCGCACCTCGTTCAGCAGAATCGCCAGCACGATCGGAGCGGGGAAGCCGAAGATCAGCTTGAGGCCGTTGATGACGATGGTGTTCCGAAACACCTCCCAGAAACTGTCCCTAGACAGCAAGAGCCGGAAGTGCTCCAGTCCCACCCAGCGGCTCCCCCATATGCCTGCCGAGAACGAATAATCCTTGAACGCGATGATTACACCATAGATGGGCACATAATGAAACACAAAATAATACACGATTCCTGGAAGAAGCATCAGGGTCAAATTCCGGTACTTCCAGTAGCTGCGCAGCGTGCCCGTTCGTCGGTACGGAGCGTGCGCCGTTTTGGTACTTGTGCGTGTAATCCTAGTGCGTGCGATCATGCCTTTCCTCCTTCACCTGTCGCTAGACTTCCGTGAAGCCAAATCCATGCCTCAAGACTATCCCTCTACCTGTTCTCTCTCAATAAGAAGAATCGCCTAAACTATAAATATGGAACAAAAACGCCGGAAACCGCCTTTTTTTATACGATGCGACAACATTGTTATTGTGGGCGCTCCACCTCCCTTATAGAGTGAAAGTAGTAAACAAAGGGAGGTTGACTATGAAAAAGGCCGTTTTCCAGCCGCTGGCCGTCCTGGCCGCCGCGGGGCTGTGTGCAGCCGTCGTCGGATGCTCCGGCGGGGGCTCGAGCGCAAGCACGACCACACCCGCCGCTTCCGATCCGGACAAATCCAAGCCGGATGACTCGAAGAAGTATCACATCGACTGGACCGCTTACCAGCTCGCGCCGACCGACAAAGATGCTCCGATGGTGAAGTACTGGAACGAAAAGTTCAACGTAGACCTGAACGTATGGAATATCGAGGCACGCAATTACGAGGAAGTCATCTCCCTCAAGCTTGCTTCCGGTGAAGTTCCTGACGTTATTCGCGTGGAGAGCCACGCGAGCTTCAAGAAATATGCCGACCAGAACATCCTGGCCGCCATCCCTGAGGACATGATCAAGACGTATGCGCCGAATCTGTACAAGG
The DNA here is from genome assembly GCA_030323305.1 of Paenibacillus sp. CC-CFT747. GTDB lineage: Bacteria > Bacillota > Bacilli > Paenibacillales > NBRC-103111 > Paenibacillus_AO > Paenibacillus_AO aurantius. The sequence goes on from CP106741.1 coordinate 1,024,429, forward strand.
AATACATCGACGCCGATCCCGATCACCAGTTCAACTACGGCAAGGTGAACGGTAAAATCTACGGCTTCAACAGCCTGAATATCCGCGGCCGGTACCGCGATCCCATCGTCGTCCGCGGCGATTGGCTGAAGAAGGTCGGCATCACAAAGCCGCCCGAGACGCTGCAGGAATTCGAGACGATGATCTACAAGTTCGCGAACGAGGACCCCGACGGCAACGGGAAGAAGGACACCTACGGGCTGTCTGACTCCGGGCTGTTCCCGGTCTATGGCGCCTTCGGCTATGTGCCGGTCACGACGGTCGACCGTTCCGCCCAGCGGGACAACTGGCAGGTGCGCGACGGCAAGCTGGTAAACGCCGCTGTCCAACCCGAAATGAAGGACGCGCTGAAGATGATCAGTAAATGGTACAAAGACGGCGTCCTCGATCCGGAATTCGTGACCGGCGAGAACAAGGGCGGGGCTGTCAACCTAACGCAATCCTTTGCTTCAGGCCGAATCGGCGTAACGACGCAGGGAGCGTTCATCCAGTGGAACCCCTCTTTCCCCGGCCGGGGCACAGAGGGCAAGAACCGGGCCGAACTGCGCAAGCTGAACGCGCCCGCCGCCGATGCGCTCGTCCTGCTTCAACCGCCCAAAGGAACGAGCGGCAAGGGCGTCATGACCCAGCAGCAGACGGTGCTCGGCTCCTACGTCGCATTCGGCAAGCAGTTGGAGAAGGAACCCGACAAGATGGCCAAGATCCTGCAGATGATCGATTACATGTGCTTCTCGACCTATGAGCATTACGCGGACGGCTTGTACGGAGTGGGGAACTGGGAGGTTGATGCGAAGACCGGGCTCGTCACCGCGCTCGGCAAATTCAAGGACGCAGCGGAAGCGGCCAAAATCGGAGCGCATTCGGTGTCCAACGTTCTGAACTCGCTCAAGTTCAAGGAGAAGGATTTCGAACCATACCAGGACTGGCTGAAGGAAACGAAGCTTACGGAGAATGGCTCGGCGAACAAGCTGGAAACCGCGCTGCCTTCCGAATCCAAGTACAATGCGGAGCTGTCCAAGCTGCGCGACGAAACCTACATCTCCATCATTACCGGCGACAAGCCGATCGACTACTTCGACGAATTTGTGCAGAAATGGCGCAAAGCCGGAGGAGATACGCTTGAGAAGGAAGCGAACGACTGGTACCAGGCGAACAAGAAGAAAAAGTAGTCCGAACCACGCGAGAAAGAGCCTTGCCCGAGCCAGTGGCTCTGGGGCAAGGCTCTTTCTCTGTCTGCCGCTACTGAATTATTGGTGAGTGTTGTTCTGCTTTCCTATTGATTTCGTGCGCATACAGAGGCTTACTCGCCAACAAAGTTATCGAGTAAGGCACTACATGAGCGCTTCCTCGGGCCGGACCCGGCGCTGTCCCGAACGGACGGGAGGCACCGGGTCGATCAGCGGAGCCGCCTCCCCCGCTTCGGCCATCCGCCTCAGCAGCCGTTCGCGGAGAGCGTCGCTCACCTCGCGGTGAGACTCCAGGCCAATCAGATTCGTCAGCTCATACGGATCGCTCTGCAGGTCGTATAGGAACTCTTCGACGTAGCGGTCCGAACCGGCGTCGTTCTCAGGATGCTTGCCCGGCGCGTCCACGCCATACTTCCACCGTTTGGTGCGCACCGCTCTTCCGACTTGGGTTGTACTGATCTGAATGAATACCTCCTCCGGCCATTCGGCCGTTTCCCGGCGCAGCAGAGGAAGCAGCGAACGACCCTGCATCCGTTCCGGCACCTCGAGGCCGGCCGCTTCGAGCAGCGTCGGCGGCAGGTCGATTAAGCTGACGGGTTCCGCGATGCGCCCTCCCCGGTCAAAGCCGGGTCCAGCGAACGCCATCGGCACGCGGACAGAGCTCTCGTGGCACGATTGCTTGTACAGATGGTTCCGCGTCTTGAAGTGGCAGCCGTGGTCGGATGTGAACAGCACGATCGTATGGTCGAGTAGATCCAGGCTCTTCAACGCGTCGAGCAGCCGTCCGAAGCATTCGTCCAGCCGTTTCACCATCCCCCAATAGCCGCCGAGCTGCTGCGGTGCCGATCCTTTGAGCGCCGCGAGATCGGGAGGGGTCCAGCGGGACGTGTAGGGCTCGCGGTAGCCGTCCGGCGGAGAGAAGTCATCCAGCCGGTTCTGCTGATGCGGCTCCAGGTACGATACGAACAGGAAGAAAGGCTCCTCCTGGTGGCGGTCTATGTACCGAATCGCCGCGTCCGTATAGGCGTCGGGACGGTAGCCCGGCAGCGCGATCTTGCGGTTGTCGTTGTCATGCAGCACGGCTTCGTAAGGCTCCGAGGTTATCTCCGGGACATTGGCGGCCAGCCAGTACTCGTAGCCGCCCCTCTGCTCAGCCGGCACGGGATTCGCTGAAGCGAGGTGCCATTTGCCGATATACCCTGTCCGGTATCCGGCGTCGCGGAATTCGTGAGCTAGCGTCCGGGCATCCGCGGGCAGGGGGCTCGTATTGCGGTGGCAGCCCGTGCGGGTCGGGTACATGCCGGTCTGGAAGGCCGACCGGGCGGGACCGCAGATGGGCTGGCACGTGATCCCGGCCTCGAGGAGCGTTCCGCGACCTGCGAAGCGGTCGAAATGCGGGGTCAAGCCGAGCGGATTGCCATAGGCCCCCATGCTGTCCCAGCGCTGCTGGTCGGTAAAGAATACGACGATGTTCGGACGTCGGTTCCTGTTGCGCATATGTCCACCTCATCCTTCATGCATTGTAGATGCTGCTTGTTTCCAGCTTATAAGCGGGTCCGCCGTTCCTCAATAGCAAAAAGGGAAGAAGGTATCAAAATCAACCGAAAGGAACAAACCCGCGAGGAGCGTCCCCTATTCTGCTGATCACGAGCTATCACAGCCGCACGGGAATACCATCGGCGCCCCGAATCCGGAGATCCATGCGCCGTATCAATAAGAAAACCGCCTTATGAAAAGGCGGTTCCTTGAGCTGTCTTGTCCTGCTAGTTTACAGATGGGCTTGGTCCAATTTGTCCCAGGACAGGTAAAGGCAGATAACGACTAATGCGAAAAAGATGACAAAAAGTTTAGTGTTTCTGCGGAATTTCACGACATATACCGAGAAAAAATAGCCGCAGCCAATTTAGCCACGCTTTGGTAATAACCTTTATCCGCGAAAAAAGTATTACTAAATAGGATCGCGATCAGCAAAGTGGAAGAAACGAGAACCTTAACCCACACAGGTTCCCTTAAGAATTGGTTATACATAAATTTAATTGCCTGCATCGCGGTCTATCCCTTCTCATTAACGATCCAATCCTCTAACCTTGCCACTTCCAAGTGGCTATGGTTTCGATCCTTCAGCCATTCCACGGCCTGCCAAACCAAGGGGAGCTATTCTCTTGGGTTACTCGGCTCGGATCTACCCACTCGGGACCTGCGGAATCATTATTATTCATTTCCGTACAATAGGCCAGATCGCCGCTTACATATTTCATCTTATAAAATACGGCAATATGATGAATATGCGAGGTGCCGCGTTTCTCTAATGGATAAGGGGTAACATAATCCCGTACACCGAGATTTCGAACGACGTTTATGGTTAATCCCGTTTCTTCTTTTACTTCTCTATGAAGGGCAGCGGTCAAGGGTTCATTTGGCTATACCGTTCCGCCCGGAAGGTCATACCGGTTGGTATAGGGCCCGCCTTTTTTATGGATTAAGAGGAGTTTGCCTTCTTGGATACAGATTCCGTATACACCCAAATGCCGGTGCCAGCGTTCTTCCCTGTGATCCTCCATTTCCATTCAACCCTCATTCCTTCGAATGGCGGCCTTGGCCAAGCTCGTCGGCCATCCGGTTCTCTTTGCTCGGAATCCATTTCAGAAAGAAGAGATCAAAGGAAGCGGCGAGTGCCAGTGCCTCCCGTAAAAGCGGGGCGTACAACGGACTGCGGACATATTCCTTCTCCACCGCCCGGTTCACCAGCTCCGAATCCGTCCGGAACGAGACGGCCTTATAGCCTTTTGCCAAGCAGATTCGAAGGGCTTCAAGCAGCGCATGGTATTCCGCCTCATGGTTGCTCATGCTCCCGAGAGGAATGGAGAAGCGCTCGCCTTCTCCTCCGCATTTGATATAGACGCCCGCCCCGCTTGGTCCCGGATTGCCGGCGCTCGCTCCGTCGAAGTAAACCTCTTTCATCGGACCCCGCTTGCTTCCACCAGCTCTTCCATTCGGTATAGAGAGCGGAAGGCGAATCCCGCGTTCTCCAGATTGTCCCGGCCCTGCTGCTCCCTCTCAATCACGCACAGAACCCCGATGATCTCGGCCCCCGCTTCCTGCAGGTCCTTGGCGCTGAGCAGAATCTGTCCTCCGGTCGTCACCACGTCCTCGATGATGCAGACCTTCTTCCCTCGGATTTCTATGCCCTCCGCCAGCTTGCAGGTTCCGTACTCCTTGGCCTTCTTGCGGACGAACGCCGCGGGAATTCCCATCTTCAAGGACAAAGCAGTGGCAACGGGGATCGCGCCCATCTCCAGTCCGGCCAGCACCTCGGTCCCAGACGGGACCAGCTCCGCCAATTGCTCGGCAACAGCACCCAATAGGGCGGGATCGGATTCCATCAAATATTTATCAAAATACTCGCTCGATACCTTGCCGGAACGCAGAGCAAAGCTTCCCTCCAAATGAGCCGTCCCGTAAATCGCCGCAGCCAAACCTTTTCTATCCATCCCAACGCCGCCCCCTGTAGTTATCCTGTCGCTATAAATTTCTTCTTGATTTTACCATATGGTCAGGGATCGGGCACTCCTTGATTTTCTTATATACAAATTATTATATATATTTACATATTTAATTTTCCTATATATACTATTTGTTAAGTAAATAATTGGTAGTGGGGTGGCGGAATGAACAAGCATATGGATAGTTTGACGGGTTTACCTGGCAGTAAAACACTGGAGCAGGATTTAGAAGGATGGATCAAGAAAGACGAGCCGGTGGCTCTGGCCCACCTCGATGTCGATTATTTTATGGAGATTAACCAGCAGCTGGGCAACGAGGCCGGGGACCGCGTTCTCCAAACCGTAGCGGTCTTGCTGCAGGAATGGTCGGACAAGCAGGCCTACCGCGTATCGGGGGATGAGTTTGCGGTGGTTCTTCCGAAGGCCACGCTGGAGCAGGCCTTTCTTAAGATGGAAACGCTGCGGGCCCAAATCGAGCAGGCGCAGGACCGGTTTGAGCTGCCGGAAGACAAGCCCGTCACCATTACCATCGGAGTGGCCCAGTATCCGCGTGACGCCAAAAATGAACAAGGGCTTAGCCGCGCAGCCAGCGCCGCTCTCGTGACCGCCAAGGAAACGGGCCGGAACCAGGTTGCCTTGGCCCCCAACGAAGAGATGGTGATGAAATCCTGCTATTACCCGTCAACGGCCGTTCGTCGGCTGAAAGCGCTGGCGGAGCAGCTGAATAAGAAAGAATCGGTCCTGCTGCGGGAAGCGCTGAACGACCTGTTGAGGAAGTACGATCAACAATAGCAGGGTCTACCTTTCGCTTTCCGTCAGGATGACTGGGGAAAGAGACGTCCCCCCAAACAAAAAGCTGCCAAGCCCGAGAGGCCTGGCAGCTTTCCTCCTTATGGAAACCTCAGCAGCAGATGGTTTACCTGTTTCTCATTCGCTGCGGCCGATCAAAATCACATAGTCCATGGTGATCTCCCGCACTCTCTTAAGCTTACCATCGTGCAGGCGGTCCTCCGCCATCCCCCAGGACAGCGGGGTCATGCGGAGCAAGGACTTGAGGCAATCTTCCTCCAGCTTGACCTGGTACCTTACCCGCTCAACCTGGGCCTCCTTGAAATTCTCCCAAAAAAGGGCAACGGTCCGCTCGTTCGAATACTGTCGACGGGGGAGCCTTCGTACAGAATGGTCCTCAGCTCCTGAAGATAATCCTCCCCGGGCACGACCTTGATGACCCTCCCCCGGCGGCGGATACTCTTCGGAACTCCGAATAGTTCGCCGGTGACAGGACATTGAGCAGAACGTCAAAGGACCCGTCCGCCAAAGGAGCGTTGGCCAGATCGGCCACGCACCACAGGCTTTGCGGGTATTCCCTCGCCGCCGGGCGGATGCCCTCCTTCGCGAGATCCATCCCGACCGTCAGGAGCGGTCGGGCCGTGCTCCGGCTCAGCAACTGCCGGATCCCCTCCAGATGGGATCCTTCCCCGCACCCCGCGTCGAGCACTTTCATCGGCTCGTGCAGACCCGACGAAGTCTCCAGGATGAGGCGGCCGAGAACGGTATCGAGCGGTTGAAACAAGCCGATACGGACCATTCTCCTTCGGGCCTCGAACAGCCGGTGGTCATACGAGGCGGGGGAGGGCTTCGACAGGAAGTTTACATAGCCCTGCCGGGCGATATCGAAGCTGTGCCCTCGGACACAGCGTAAGCTGCTTTCGGCCAACTGCATGGCCCCGAAACAGTGCGGGCAACGGAAAATCCCGCTGTTCCGGTCGATTTGGGCTAGACCTTCCAGCCTTTTTCCGGATGTGGACATGCCAAAAACACCCCATTCATTCATTAGTTGAGAATGAAAAAGGCACAGTCGAATAAACCCTCCGCATCTTAAATAAAAATGGGAGGCGATTACCGAACTGTGCCTATCTTTGTCTCAACCGGATGAATTGGATGATCATGTCCAAGCTCTCCTTCGAAATCGGGGTACTTGCTTCTCCATTCTACCACATTTCGAAGGAATGGCGACCGTGCCTGCCCCGCCCACTTGTACAAGGGGCGGAGCAGTCGGTTTTCGGATCAGGGCAGGACGTGCATCTAACTTACTTCGCTTGAATGTAGCCTTCCGCTTTCAGCAGCTCGGCGATCAGAACCGCGCCGCCGGCCGCGCCGCGCAGCGTGTTGTGCGACAATCCAACAAATTTGAAGTCATAGAGGAGTCCTCGCGGAGCCTTCCCACCGATACCCCCATGCCGTTCTCGATGTCGCGGTCGAGCTTCGTTTGGGGCCGGTTCTCTTCTTCGAAATACGTGATGAACTGCTTGGGTGCGCTTGGCAGACCGAGCTCCTGCGGCCGTCCCTGGAACTGCTTCCAGCGGGCGAGGATTTCGTCCTTCGAAGGCTTGTTCTCGAACGAAACGAAGACCGTCGCCAAGTGGCCGTCCGTTACCGGAACGCGGATGCATTGAGTCGTGATGTGCGGCGTGCTGGCCTTCACAATTTCGTCCTGGTCGACGCTTCCCCAGATGCGAAGCGGCTCCTGCTCGCTTTTTCCTCTTCGCCCCCGATGTAAGGAATGACGTTATCCAGCATGTCGGGCCAATCGGTAAAATTCTTCCCGGCGCCCGAGATCGCCTGGTACGTCGAAGCCACCACCTGCGTCGGCTTGTAATCGAGCAGGGCGTGCAGCGCCGGCACATAGCTCTGGATGGAGCAGTTCGGCTTAACGGCGATAAAGCCCGTCGACGTGCCAAGGCGCTTGCGCTGGGCGGCAATAACCTCGAGGTGCTCCGGGTTGATCTCGGGGATCACCATCGGAACGTCCGGCGTCCACCGGTGGGCGGAGTTGTTCGAGACGACCGGCGTACCCGTCCGGGCATAGGCCTCTTCCAGCGCTTTGATCTCTTCCTTCTTCATGTCGACGGCGCAGAACACGAAATCCACGCCCGACGCCACTTCTTCCACCTTGGAAGCGTCCTGAACGACGATGCCTTTGACCGCCTCGGGAATCGGAGTCGCCAGCTTCCAGCGGCTCTTCACCGATTCCTCGTACGTTTTGCCCGCCGAGCCTGCACTTGCCGCAATGGCAGTTACTTCAAACCACGGATGCTGGTCAAGCAGCTGCACGAACCGCTGGCCCACCATTCCCGTTCCTCCGACAATCCCAACCTTCAATTTAGCTGTCATGGTTAGATTCCTTCCTTCCCTTTCTATGGGTGCTTCTTTTGTTAGTATAGTGCCGCAGCCGCCAAGGCCGTTCCGCTTTCCTCTTGCCCGCCGCGCAAAAGCCGGCTTTTCCCGCCAAGCCATGCTGCCGGATAAGGCCTTCCAGACGTTCTTCCTTAGGCCAATAAAAAATCCCACCCCCAAGACATCATTGGTCTCAGGGACGAGATTGTATGCTCGTGGTACCACCCCAGGTTCGCCGATATGTCGCCATATCCGCCTCTTCAAGTACGGCACTGACCCGCAGCGCATATACCCTAGCTCTGTAACAGGAGCTCCTGGCCCATCACCCCCTCGTCATGAGGTTCCGATAAGCTGCTCGGAGGCTTTATTCAACGAAGCAGGCTTTGCTCCTTTTCAGCGGCCGGAGCTCTCTGGGAAAGCCTTGCTTCGTTTACTCATCTCGTCATCGCATTTAAATAGTTGCGATTATATTATCAGATTACAGCGGCCAGGTAAAGACCATTCCGGGAAAAACCCTTGCCATTCCGGCTTTTTCCGCACCCATTTTGGGGGATCGCTTGCAGGTGCTTATTTTTTCCAAATTAACTCCATATAAAGAGAGGTGTACAGGAACATAAGCCCCTTCCCCAATAGACTACCTAAAAGGACCTGGAAAATTCTGATAGCTGCCATTAAATGGGGGAGTCAAATTGGGAAGGTCCGACTTTATAGCTCTCGCTCTTAGACGGCCATCTCCTCTGGCTCCCTCCAAAAACAGCCGCCCTTACATCCGGCTAGGAGCCGGGAGACCCAGAATGCTCAGCACTTCGTGCAGCGTGCCCCGGTATTGGGCGGTCAGCCAGAGGCGGAACCTTTTTACGTTCTCCTCCGCCTTGAGGATCGGGCAGGCTCCATAAAATTGGTTGTACAGCATGGCGAGCTCATAAGCGTACGTGCAGAGGAGGTTCGGGGACAGCTCCTTGACCGCCAGCTCCATCGTCTCTCTCCAGTAGAGCAGGTGCTTCATGAGAGCATGCTCCTCTGGGGAAAGCCCTTCGGCAGGCAGCTCCACCCTTTGGGAAAGATGGCTCTGCCCCGCTTTGTCCAACAGCGAGCAGGCCCGCGCGTAGGAGTACATCAGGTACACCCCGGTGTTGCCGGTCACCTCCGTCGCCTGCTCCAGGTCGAACACCACCTCCGTCTGCAGGTGGAACTTAAGGAGGTAATAGCGGATCGCCGCGGCGGCGATCATCCGGCTGCCGAGCCCTTCGGACTGGGGCCGTTTTGCGTCGATCACGGACTCCATGCGGGACACGAGCTCCGCCACCTTAATGCCGATGCCCTGCCGGCCCGACATGGGGTAGGAAGCTTTGCCGTCCGTCGTGTCCACCCCGAGGAGCTGCGCCGTGGCCCGGCTTAACGAGACGACTCCGTAGCTGACATGATGCAGCTCCCCGGCCTGCTCCGAATAGCCAAGCGCTTGCAGCGCCTGCTTCACCATCTGCTGCGGATACTCCTGGCGATGGTCGATCACGTTGATGACCACCTCCGCGCGGCCAAAATCCCGCTCCTCTCCCTGCCGGTCCGTGGACCAGACGCCCTCCGCGAACGGCCGGTAGCGGAACGTTTTCGGCAGCAGCCCGAATTTCCATAGGTGGTAGGCGATGTCCTTGGCCGTATAGGTGAGGATGCTGTTCGAGCGGACGAGAACCTTATCCGTCTGGAATTCGCTCTCCTCCGCAGAGGGGCCATCGCCCTCCCTCGGCTTCAGCACCCAGCACCCGGCCAGCTTCCCCTCCGTCTCTTGGCGGAAGTGGCTCGTGGTTTGCAGCATCCGGAAGGTCTCTTCCCAGAACCCCTCCCGCACGATGGAGCTCTCCCACACCAGCACATCGTAGGCAATGCCAAAGGTCCGCATATCCTCCAGATGGTCCTGGACGATCCGCTCCGCCGTCAGAAGCCCCAGCCAGGCGGTGCGGTTGCCCCCTTCCTCCAGTTCGTGCAGCACCTGGGCCCTCTTCCGCTCCAGCTCCGGCTGTTCGCGGTATTGACGGTTAATGTCCGCATACACGTCCCAGCAAAAATCCCCGAACCGCGCGTACTCACCTTGAACCGACGTCTGCAGGAGCCCCACCACGGTATCCGCAAGCTGGTTGCCGAGGTCGTCGATGTAATTGTGCACCTCGACAAGGTGCCCCTTCTGCCTCAGCATCCGGGCAAGCGTATCCCCAATGCAGGAATTGCGCAGGTGCCCGATATGCGCCGCTTTATTAGGGTTGATCGACGTGTGCTCGATGAGCACCTTCCGGTGATCCGGCTCTTCGGCAGGCGGTGCTTCGCAGATCGCCATCCACCGCTCCCAGCGGATATACACGTTCACGAAGCCCGGCGCGGCGGGCTCGGTCCGCTGAACCCACGGCTGCAATGACTCCTGTGCCGCCAGCCGGGTGCGGATCTCCTCTGCGAGCAGCATCGGGTTTCGTTTCAGGTAACGGGCGAGCTTCATGGCCAGGTTGGTGCTGAACTCCCCATGCTGCCCGCTTATCGGATGCTCCACGACGAAGCCGAGATCCGGGGGCGCCGCCTGCCCCGCCTCCTGCAATAGCTGCTCTGCAATTCCCTCCAGTGCTGCTCTCAATGGCTGATGAATCATGGCTACTCCTCCGTTTGATTTAGAATGCCCGCACAAAGCGGTTTCCCCGTTGATGGGGCTTCCGACGACGGACGTGTACCGGATTGAAAGTCCGCAGCAAGAACTCATCGCATCAGCAAAAGCTCCCACTCACCGAGTTCGCCTCCCTGACGGTCCGCCTCACGCTCCCGGGTACGCAAAAAAGCCCCCGTCTCCAAATAAGAGACGAGAGCTCATGGCTTCCCGTGGTACCACTCTACGTGCGGCGCTGCCTGGCAGCCCGCCACTCGGTTTCTTTAACGGTCCTTGACCGGACCGGCCTACTCTCGCGCTCCGCCGTCTTGCCCGGGAGCCGTGTTCGGCCGGCCATCTCCTGGGTCCGCTTCAACCCCAACCAACGTACCGGCTTTCACCAATCCCGGCTCGCTTGGCCTGTTCATTAGGGTCTACTGTCCCATTCATTCATGTTCGGTTATTCGATTATTCGCAGCGTGTTTCTATAGTCATACCGGATACAGGAGCAAATGTCAAGCCCGCCCAATAGCCTGATGGCGGTCAACCGTGCTACCCCGACCGTTAGTGCTCCTCCCTCAAACCTTAGCCAAAGGCACGCCGGACACCACGTGGAAGTGAAGGTGCTTGGAGTCCTGGTAGCGTCCCAGATTGGTGATCACCCGGCAGGCGCCGTGCTCCTCCGTTACTTGGGCGGCTGCCTTTTTCACTGTATTCATCAGCTCCAGCAGCAGGTCGTTGTCCTCTTCCTCCAGGGTAAGCAGAGAGGAAATGTGCTTCTTCGGAATGACGACGACATGAACCGGATAGAAGGGCCGGGTATGGTGGTAGGCCAACACATTCGGCGTTTCCAGCACCTTCCGGACCGGCGTCCGGCCGCTCAATACTTCATCGCAATAGAAATCCTCGGTCATGCCTAGTCTCTCCTAGGATCGATTTTTCCTCCCAATAACTAAAGCAGCCATTAGGAAATACAAAAGAAAAAATAAAATGCCTGCTCCCATCCCAAAGACAGTTAACGCCAATTTGGTATCATCGTCAATCGGATCATACGCGGTGAAGCCATATAGAAGGAAAATCAGCCAAAGGACAACCATGAAAAATCCGATTCTGGAAAACGTGCTCACCGTTTATCCTCCCCAGGCGTCCGCCAGATTCTGAATCAGGCCATACACCAAACCTCCTGCAAAGAGAAGAACGGAAACCGCGGTGAACACGCGGTAAGGATTTTGAAGCCATAGAGGAAGCTGGCTGCCAAGCTTGGGGTGACGAAACCCCGAAACGATATCCGCATGCCGGATCACATCGTTGAAAGGAGTCCTTTCCTCAGGGGAAAGAGGGGGACCGGAGCGTATGGTAAGGTGAAGGCTTTTGTCTTGATAAGGATTGTAAGAAGGCTTCGTCATCATCGACCTCCTTGCTGAAATATCCATATTATAGCATTTTATGAAGATAAAAGGGAACCAGACCTTGGTCCCCATCGGCGCTGAAAGGGGAATGCCTGGGAAGGGGCTCAACTGCCCTGTCCTCACGGCTGCGATTGGAGAGCCGCTTGGAACGAATTCATGCTCATGTCTCCCGTGATGACGACCCGGTGCAGCGCCAGCCGGCCCTGTTCGGGAGAGGCTGGGCCGGGCTCCGTTGTAACGGCCAGCCGGTAGCCGGCTTGGCGGGCGGCCCTGAGGGTTGGCCGGTCATAGAAGCCGTAGGGATACGCCAGCACGCCGGCCGGATGACCCAAACGGCGCAGGATGGCTTCACGGGAGCCGGTCAGTTCCCGGAGCTTTTCTTCCCCGGTCAGCTTGGTCAGATCGGGATGCGTCACGGTGTGCGACTGGGTATCGATCAGCCCCGACGCCTCCATACGGCGAAGCTGGTCCCAGGTAAGACGGCCCGGCTTCCCGATGCTGCCGGTTACGGCAAAAACGGTAGCCCGCATGCCCATCTGCTTCAGGATCGGGTAAGCGGCGGTGTAATTATCTTCATAGCCGTCGTCGAACGTCAGAATGACCGGCTTCGGGGGCAGCGGGCGGCCTCCGTTCCACGCTTCCTCCAGCTCACGAAAGGAAAGCGAATGGAAGCCCTCCTCCTTCAGGAAAGCCATCTCTTCGGCAAAATGGGCAGGAGACACCTTCAGCGGATCTCCGGCATCCTCCGCAATCCGGTGATAGAGAAGAATAGGCACGGAAGTCACCGGGTCCCCGGAAGGGAGGGACTGCCGGGCCTCGTGCTCGCGGTACACCGGTGCCGACTCTTTTTCCCCGCCGGCTTGGGCCGGAACCCAACTCCCCTCCGAGCCTCCCAGCAACAGGACAATTCCCAGAAGCCACGCTCTCATCTTCTTTCCTCCTCACGGGTAGAGTGAGGTTTAGTTTGCTTCCCGGCTGGGAAATCATGTATTCTCGACCGCCCGCCGAACCTCCAGACAGCCAGTGCCTTATCTGGTAACTTTGTTGGTCAGAAAGCCTCTGAATGCGCAAGAAAACCAATAGGAAAGCAGAACAACACTCACTGAGAAGGCACCAGCAAAAAAAGCGTTCCGCAGAAGGCGAACGCTTTTTTCGGGTAGAGCGAATAGGGGATATCTTTCCGGTTTCCTTTAAGGAGTGTCTCTCTGCTCCCTTTCCTGCTTAAGAAGATCACGGATCTCGGCCAGCAGCCTCTCCTCGTTGGACGGCGCCGGCACCTCGCGCTTCTCCTCCTTCTTATCTTCCTTGCGCCGGAACCGGCTCAAGGCTTTGATCACGAAGAAGATGGAGAACGCCACGATGAAGAAGTCGATCACCGTCTGCAGGAACGCCCCGTACTTGAAGACCGTTTCGCCGTAGGTAAAGGACAGTCCGGAGAAATTTAGCCCGCCCAACAGAAGTCCTAGCAGAGGCGTCAGGATGTCGTTGACGAGCGAGGTGACGATTTTGCCGAACGCGCCGCCGATGATGACCCCGATGGCCAGATCCATAATATTGCCCTTCATGGCAAATGCCTTAAATTCTTTCCACATTTCCGTTGTGCCTCCCTGGTTATGAATGATGCCTGATAAACAATCCTCTTCTAAAATACTCCATTCCCGGTAGGCAGGCAAGATAATATCCCTTCGCAAGTTGTGATGGGAGGCTGTTGAAAGTTCCGGTGTAAGGCACTTCTCTTATGCATTAAAAAAGGCCCAGTGCCTTACTCGCGAATGAAATGCTGCTTCCCCGTTCCTTTTCGAGTGCAACGAGAGGCTTTTCTACTCAACAATGCTGCCGACTAAGGCACGGAAAGACGTTGGTCCTTCAGGAGGCTGCCCGAAGACGTGTTTCACCTAAACTCTCCCTTGTCAAAACGCCCCCTCCCTCTATACTTTGGGGAATCTTGTGGTAGGAAAACATTGGAAAGGGATGAGTCCGGATGAACGAGAAAGAAGACGCCCGCTTCTATCAGGAGGTTGGGAAGACCAACGGATGGGATTTCAGCCGAATCACCTGCGTGACCGAAGGGGAAGGGTGGGACTTCTATGAGGAGGTGGCCCGAAAGTGCCGCCCGTCCGACCTCCTCCTCGATATCGGTACGGGAGGCGGCGAGAAGCTGTTGGCCCTCGCCCACGCGGCTCTGCTGCTGGTGGGGATCGACCGGTCGCCCGGCATGATCGAAACGGCCCAGGCGAACGTGGCCCGCTCCGGCAAGGCCAACGTGCGCCTGCTGCAGATGGACGCCGGCAGGCTTGAGTTCCCGCCGGGCTTTTTCCAGGTGGCATCCTGCCGCCAAGCGCCCTTCTCCGCCAGGGAAACCGCGAGGGTGCTGGCCCCGGGGGCTGGTTTCTCACGCAGCAGGTGAGCGAGGGAGATAAACGCAAGCTAGTGGAAGCATTCGGAAGGGGGCGGGGAACGGAGGAAGACGGGACCTTGAAGAACCGGTACCTCCGGGAAGTGGAGGAGGCCGGTTTTACCGAGGTTCAGTCCTTCGACTATGACGCGACGGAGTATTATGGAGCCCGTGAGGACCTTCTTTTCCTGCTGGAAAACACCCCCATCATCCCGGACTTCGGAAAGCGGGAGGAGGATTACACTATTCTCGACGAGTTCATCGCGAAGCATCGGACAGACAAAGGCATTCGCACCAACTCGAAGCGCTTTCTGATTATTGCCCGGAAATAAGCGAGAAGCGCGCGCGGGACTTTTCCGGAGCTTTCTCGGAGCTTTTCGAAGCTCTTTCGAAGCTCTTTCTAAGCTCTTTCGGGCTCGTCCGGAACTCTTCCGGTCACTCCCATCCAGCCCCCCTACTCCCGCCTCTCCTCCCGCACCGGCAGGCAGCAGATCGGGATCCGCTCCCTTTTCACCTCCGGGAACTCCGCTTCAAACCAGCCCTCATAAGCAAAAATCTTGCCGAACCGCGCATTGCTCACGTTCACCTCGATCCGGAAGCGTTCCTCGCGCTCGTCGTACCACTCGCACACATCGGCCGTGCCCGTCAGGCTGTCCGGGAACCGGAAGCCCAGCCAGCGCTCATAGAAGCGCTGCTCGCCCGACCGGAGCCGGAGGCCGCCTTCCGGCGTGGCTTCCATCTCGATGTCCACGGCCAGATGCTGGTGCGTGCCGAGGTAATCGACGATCCGGCCCCGTTCCCGGCTGTAGATCATCGTCGCATCGAACCGGCGTACCCGGCCCGGGAACCGGTATGTGCGGATCCACGTCACCGTTTCGCGGCCGAAGGAATCCGTGTACGCGTAATTCTGTATGGTGAACGGGATGTTCCGCCCCCTTCCGGGAACAGAATGTGCCGCGTGGTGCCCAGGTACAGGAACGGAAAAGCAAAACGCTTCGCATACCAGATCCGCTCCATCACCCCGCGTCCGATCGAGGCGGAACGAGCTCCGCTGTGCAGGCCGAATCTTTTCTGAATCTGCGGATGCAGCCGCCGGAAGTCCGAGCCGAGCGCCTGCTCGTATATGGATGGCATGAACCTTCTCCTCCTTCATAAGGGGCGGTTACCCGCCCGGGCTCCGCCGGCAGCGGGAGGCGCGGGGCAGGTCCTTCCGTGTCCACAAGGCGATTAAGGCGAGCCCCGCCATCGAGACGTTGAGCGAAACCGGATTGAACGGGGCCGCGAGCACCATCGGGCTGCTTACCGCGGCACCGATCAGGAGCAGGACGAGCCCCGCGAGGTCCGTGTAATACAGCAGCCGGCTCCGGTGAAACCTCCAGTGGAGAAGGCCGAACAGGATCTCCCCAATCCCGACGGCCGCAAGAACCGCCGTTTCCTTCCCGGCAAAGACGGTTCCCAGCTCGCCCAGCAGTTCCCGTTCCCCCGTATAGGTGAAAAGCAGCTTCGGCACCAGGCCGTGGTAGATCCAGAGGAACGAGAGCAGGAAGACGGCTGTGTAATGGATGAGGCTTCTCTGCAGCGACACCGCCGGGGCGATTCCCCTCTCGATCCACAGCCGGAGGCAGTCGAAGCTCCAGGCGGTGGCCCAGCCCATGAGCGGGCGGAAAAGCAGCCGGTCCACCAGCCGGCCAGGCAGACCGAACCTCGTCCGGTAGTCGTAGCGGGTGAGGAACCGGACGGCATCTTGCGACTGGTCGGATGGTTCCGGCTGAACCGGCCCGACCGGAGCCGCAGGGCCTCCGGATGCGGCTAACGGGGAGACGCTCCCCTCGAAAGCACTCGCAGCCGAATCCCCATCGGCTCGTGTTCGGGCGGTTTCTTCCGCTGACCCAGATGCCTCAACCGAAGTTCTTCTCGTTCCTCCCGATGGACTCCCCTCCGCAGGCCTCTCCCGCTTCCCGCCGGGATCGGAATGTCCCCCTCCGGATCAGCCAGCGGGATGTACTTCCAGTACCCCGCTCCCTCCCGGATAAGGGACAACGCCTGCTCCGAGCCGAAGCGGAGCGCGGAGGTGCGCTCTCCACCCGCACCCTCGACGACGGCTGTCGCCTCCCCGTCTCCGCGGATGCGCAGCCCGAAGCCGATGCGGGTTTCGTACCGGAACCGCTGGGGCTCGTGCTCTTTTTCCTTCGGGAGGTACCGGATGTCCGTAAACCGCAGGTCCCATTCCCGGTGCTTCTCGGGATTCTGGGTATAGTCCCACAGGCGGTCCATGCCGCCCCGAATGTCGATTTCCACATAAATCGGTCTGCTCTTGGCCATAAGCCCCGGCCTCCTTGCTGTAAAGGTTACGAATCGATAAAACGCTCGCGGATATCGGGCGTCGGCACTAGGCAGCTGTCCGTCCGGCCGAACCAGCGGTAGCGGTTGCGGGCAATCCGGTCGTAGACGAAGTCCCGGATGGGGCGCGGCACGGCCAGGAAGAGAAGCGCCGGGGACCAGACGCCCCCGAGCTCATGCAGCACGCGGAGGGCCGCCGAGGACTTGATGTACGTCCGTTCTCCCCGGACCATCACGAAGGTGTCCAGCGCATCCGGGTCCAATCCGCTTCCAAGCAGCAGCCTCCTTCCCGTCTCCGACTGCAGGGAGGCAAAAACGAACTTCCCCGCCCGGTCGCGCGGGATCACGAAGCGGATCACGAAGCTGCATAGGTTGCATACACCGTCATACAGCAGAATGGCCTTCTCCGTTTTCTCCATTGCCGTTCCTCCTGTCCTCCGCCGCCGCTTTATGGATCGTTCTTCCTCATTGTACCCGTCCGGCGGGGGTTTTCTAAGTTCTATCTTTTATAGTACCCTGTCCGAACCCCCGCGGCAAAACGGCCCCGGAATAACGGGGAACGGTTGGGCCCGTTATCTCTTTCCCTTTCTTGTCCTCCTGTTTCCCCTCCGATGAGCAGGGAGATGCTATACTGGAGAAAAAGAACACAGAGGAGGAACCCGGAGATGGATCGGCTGGCGCAGCAAATTCAATTCGTGGTGGAGATCGACAAACTGAAGCAGGTGGTGCGGCGGGCCCGTCTGATGGACGATTCCCGCTATGAGAATGACGCGGAGCATTCCTGGCACCAGGCGGCCATGGCGATGGTTCTTGCCGAGCATGCCAACGACGCGCAAGTGGACCGGTTCCGCGTCATGCGGATGCTGGTCATCCATGACCTGGTGGAGATCGATGCCGGCGATACTTTTGCGTATGATGTGACGGGGCACCTGGACAAGGCGGAACGGGAGCAGAAAGCGGCCGACCGGCTGTTCGGCATGCTGCCTCCCGATCAGGCGCAGGAGCTTCGCGGGCTGTGGGACGAGTTCGAGGAGCGGGTGACGCCGGAGGCCCGTTTTGCCGCGGCATTGGACCGGTTTCAGCCCCTGTTGCACAACTACCACACCCAAGGGCATACGTGGAAAAAATTCGGAATAACGGCTGAGATGGTCCTCAGCCGCAATGCGTCCATTGCCGAGGGCTCTGAGGCTCTCTGGGCGTACGCCCGGAGGCTCATCGAGGAATCCGTGGAAAAGGGCTATCTTCCGGAAGGCAAGCCGGCCGCCGCCGGAAACTGAACACGGGGCTGCTTCTTCCGGTGATGGAGGCTCCGACCGTTCTTTATTCACATGGCGAGTGGTTTCCCTCCTAAGTGATTGACGGCATTAAAAAGGACACGCCTGGTCCAAACGGTTCCCGAATCCCGGTTCCCGTTCGACCAGAGCGTGTCCTTCTCTCTTCCTTACCCGTTCAGCAGAGCGAGCGCGTCCCGGCTTAAATAATCTGCGGCTTCCTTGGTAATATGCTTGCCGCTCTGGGCCTGAACCTCCTTCCGAAAGCCCTGCCAATCCTTCTGCTCCAGCTTCCCGAGCAGGCTCTTCTTGATCCCGGCATTATCGATCGCTTGATCATCTGCGAACCGGTTGACCAGCTCCTGAAGCGAGGCCTGGCTCGCTTCCGTCTGGAACCGGATGGTCAGCATGCTCCGGTTTCCCGCCCTATCCTCTGCCGTGATCGTAAGGGTGTGACTTCCGAGCTCCAGCAGGTAGAGCGGAATCCGGGAATCCGGGGCGTAAGGCTTCCCGTCCAGCAGGACGGAGGTCTTCCCCGGCTCCACTCCGGACACGGAATCCGTTACGTGAAGTCCAAGCGCCAGGTCGGTGCTGTCGGCATAGACGGCATCCGGCCCGACCCCGGAAGCTTCGATAGCCGGCCCGGCTGTGTCCAGCTTGATGGCAAGCGTCCGGACTTCCTCTTCGTTACCGGATCGATCCGTGGACCGAAACCTCCAGTCGTACGCTCCCCCGGCCTCCACGGTAAGGGCTCTCGTGTAGCGGAGCCAGGTTGCGCCTCCATCCGAACTGTACACGGTGTCCGCAACGCCGGATCCTTCATCGGATGCCCCGAGACGGAGCGTTACCGGATGAACGTACCAGCCGTTCGCTCCATCCGGATCCGCCGGGGTCAACTCAGCGGTGGTGACGGGCGCGAACGAATCGGGCACGGTCAAGGAATAGGAGCCTTTTGCTTCCCCATACCGTGCCGTCAGGACGGCCGTCCCCGGAAGATGGGCCGTTACCTCTCCCTTCCCGTTGACCTCGGCGATCTTAGAATCGCTGCTTTCGAAGGTTACCCCCGACGACAGCGTTCCGTTCGTGCCGTCCTCATAGACGGCCGTCACGACGGCCGTTCGGGTTTCTCCCGCCTTGATGCCTGATAAGCCATCGAGGGAAAGCCCGGCAGCGGCCGGTGCCCGGTCGTCCATCCGGCTTAAGGTGATGCTTCCGGTTCTTGCGATCAAGCCGAAATACCCGGGCTCGGACAAGGCATTCGCCTTGTCGGTATCGACAAAGTCGAAGACGTCCTTTCCGTCCACCTTCATGACGAGGCGCACCCCGTTATCCTGCCGGAACGTCCCCACCTGCACTCGGCGGGTCTCGCCGAAGGGAAGCATCGTATTCGGGATCGCGTCGCCTCCGATGCTCGGATACCCGGCCAGGTTGCCGTAAATGACGGTCCGCTTGCCGCTGTTAAACCGGTGGAGCTCGATGCTGCTGCCGGAGACGACAACGAGGTAGGTGTTTCCGTTGGAGTAGTTCACCTCGGAGCTCGGGTTGCCGAGCGAAAGCGCGTACCAGCTGCCCGAGCCGTTGATGGTCATGTTGAAATCGAGCATCTCGTTCAGGAACATCCGGTCCTTCTGCACGGCATAGCCTCCGGCCGTAGCCAAGGTCAGGCTGCCGGCCCCCGCCCGGATGCTGCCGCTCTCCGTTCCGTTAATGCCCCAGGAATCCTCCCGGTCGATCTCGGATCGCAGCTTGTAATTGTCGGCTGTGGCGGAATCCACCACCTTGTACAGGTAATAACCGGAAGCCGAGGTATGGGCGTAGTCTCCTTTTATCGTGAGGACCGCCGTACCCGCTTGATGGGCGGTTAGCCGTCCATCCTCGGTGACCGTGGCCACCTCGGGGCTGCTGGACAGGAACTCCGTTCGGTCCAGGGGAACCTCATTGCCGAAAAGAGTATGGCCCACGGCCTTCAGTTCCCTCTCCTCTCCCGGAGCCCCATACCGGACATGGGTAGCCTCCCCTTCGAGCCGGACCTCCGAAAGCTCATCGTCTACATACACGTCGACGGTGACCGTTCTCAGCATGGTGCCGTTCAGGATGCTGATGTCCACCTTGGTGCTCCCCCGGCTGATTCCGGTGACGCGGCCCTGCCCATCCACAGCGGCGATCTCCGGCTGGCGCGAAGCATAGTACACCCGGCTTGCACCCAGGTCCAGCGTCTCATCCTTGCCTCCCCGGCTGTGGATGGAAATCGTTTCGGCCGACCCTGATTTGAGATTAACCGGATCCGCGGACAACCGCGGAATGATTCCATCCGCCACATCGCGGAAGGGAGTCTGAAGCCCCGAGTTGCGGATGACGGCAAGTGCTTCTTCCGGCCAATTCGCATCCGGCACGACATGCGTATTCTCGAAGATGGCATTCGTCCCGTTGTTAACATAATACGGCTGCGTCGTATAGTTCCCGTTGAAGAATTGATCATGAATGGTCGGCAGCCATACTTGGGCCCACCTTTGGGCTCCGTGCCACGGCGGTGTGTTTTTCAAGTCGATCACATTCCGCTCGTATTTCCAGAACGCGGAGCCCTGGTCGGCGTACAGCACGGCACTGTCGTTCATTTGGTTGCGGATGTAGTTGCCCGACACGACGTTGGGGTCCTGAACGGAAGCTCCGGTTGTTCCAAGGCTGTAAACCGCTCCGCCGTCTCTCAGTCCCTTTCCGAGCAGGTCATAGATCAGGTTATCCTCAATATGAACGTTGCGGGTGACGGGATCGAACTTCGCATCCCAGCCGTACCCGATATGCGTACCGCTGTAGGGAATGGAGAAAACTTCGTTGTGCCTGATATCCATATCGACCGGAAACCCGGCCGAAATGGCCGACGCCGATTTGTAGTCCGCCCCGATATCATGAATGAGGTTGTTGGTGACGTCGTTGTTCTTCATGATTTTGCGCGGATCGGCGGGGTGGTACACCTCGGGATCGCTGGAGTAAGGCTGGCCTACGGTCACGGCGCCGCCCGAAATATCATAGAAATGATTGCCTTCAATCAGGCTGTTCTGGACCCCGTTGTCCATCCGGATGCCGGTTATTCCAAGCTTGGTGAACGTATTGCGCTCAAAATTCACCGTGTTCGCCAGCTGCAGCATGATGGCCGCGTCCGGCAGCGTATCCCGGGTACCCGGATAGCGCAAATGATTGTTCTGCGCGTCGGAATGCCCGGCCGGCGTGCTCGGCCTCATCCAGGTCGTATAAGTGAACTCCAGGCCCTCGAACTGCAGATTGCGGACCGGCTCGTCAACCGAAGCGCCTTGAATGTCCATCAGCCGTTCGAGGACAGGGGCTACGACGGATGCCGTCGACAGATTCTCCCAGGCGCGCGGCATGTAGTAAAGCATACCGGCCGTCCGGTCGTAATACCATTCCCCCGGCTGATCGAGGAGCTCGTAGGCGTTCTCGTAATACACGGGAATGGTTGCGGAGGTCTGTCCCCGGTTGGAAATGGCCGTCCAGGCCTCGGGGTCCAACGTAATCTGCGCCTTGCCTCCGTCCGCCGTTATGGATTGGACGCCCGCCCGGGAGTTGGTCCAGACATCCTCGAAGACGAATTCGAGGTCTTCGACGTTGCGGAACCCGGCGAGAGCGGGATCGTCCGAGGTATACCCGGATGCCGTCTTCACCGGATTGGTCAATCCGGATTCGCTTCTTGCCCTTACGGCGCGGATTCCATCCACGAAGAGCTGTCTCGTCTGCAGGTCATGGCCCACATAGGCCTGATACACCGTTCGGGCTTCGTTATGGGGCTCCCATCCCCGGATGGTCTGTCCGCCGCTGATCACCGCTTTCTCGCCCGGGTAGCTGCGGTAAGTGACGAAGAACCCGTTCCGGCCGGAATCCTCCGGTCCGAACGACAGGGCACGGTCCAGCGTATATGTTCCCTCCCGCAGGTTGACGACGATGTCTCCCTTCATCGCAGCGCTCAGGGCTCTAACCGCTTCCTGGGCCTTCGCCACGGTGCGGAAAGGGGACTGCTCGGTCCCGGGATTGGAGTCGTCTCCGGAGGGGAGACGTAGACCTGCTGCTGGATGCCGCGGCTGACCACGGATACCGCCGCTTCTCCGCGAATTTTGCCGTCCGGAGTGGAGGCATAGACCACAGCCGTTCCCGGATGGATGCCCGTCACTTCCCCAAATTCGTCTACTGTGGCTACCGAGGGATCGGCACTTTCCCATTTCACGGTCGTATCTGTGCTATTGTCGGGGGTGACCACCGCCCTCAACAGCGTTCTCGAACCGACCGGGACGTTAGCTGAGGACGGACTGACCGAGATGCCGCTAACCGGAACCTCGTAGACATTCACCGTTACACTTGCGGACGGAATGGCTTCGTTCGGCTTGGCTGTAATCGTCGCCCGGCCCGGAGCCAGCCCGGTTACCCATCCATTGTTGGTGACGGACGCAATACCGGGCTTGTCGGAGGCCCAAACGGCGCTCTGGTCCGTTGCATCGGCCGGGTCGAACACCAAGGGCAGCGCCAGGCCGGTTCCGGCGGCGATGTCATAGGAGGGCTGCTCGAACTGGGCCGAGACGGCGGGCTTGTACGAGCTCATCCGGAAATCGTCGAAGAAGGCCGCTCCGATGCTGTCCTTATAGATGCCCAGGTAGAACGACGAGACGTTCCCGCCCGCTTCCATCGGTTCCCCGGACACCTTCGGTTCCCCGTTAATGGACAGGCTGAAGGTGTCCTGATCCGTATCCAGCATCAGGCGGACGTCATACCATATTCCGGCCGAATAGGGCTGGATGGGCGTCCAGGAGGTGGTTCCCTTCTTCATGTAAGTGAACTGGCCGTTGTTCAGGCTGAATTTCAGGAGCGAGGTGCTTCCGCTCTGCGGCGTCGGCAAATAAATTACCGCATCGGTCTGCTCCGCCCGGACCCGGTAAGACATCGCGAGCTTGGAGGTCGTGCCGGCGACTGCTTTGCTGATATTGTAGGAAGCGGTGGACTTCCCGTTCTTCTGTATTTCCAATACCTTGCCCGGCGTGGCGGACAGCTCCTCCACCGTCGCTTTCACGATATACGGGGAAGGGGCGGGGGAAACGGCGGCGGGAGGCTTAGGCACCGTCCAGCCGGGAGGGCTTTGGCCCGTGGGATAGGCGTCGAACGTCTCGGTGAGGATATCCCCGGTTTCGGCACGCGCCACGGGGGCGGTCATCGGGACCAGCTGCGCCAACAAAAGAACACTTGCCATGAATGCGCTTACCATCCAACGTAAGCAGGCATGATTTTTCAACAAGTTCACCTCATTTTCCTTTAGTCGGTACGGCTTGACCCCTTAATGGCTTCCACTATGCTTCAGACGGGACGGTTGACCGTAACCATAGACGTCGTTCGTTAACGGCTGGGCGATGGACGGCGCGGGCGGAACGTCTTCTTCCTACGGGAAGCCGTTCCACCCCGCCTCGCGGCTGTCAGGCAAACCGTTCTTCCCATACAGGCCGCATGCGCATAGCCAGCTGCTCTCCCATCTGCATATGGCCGTATGGTCCGGGGTGGATCATATCGCAGGACAAGCCCGACAAGTCCTGGAGGATCTCCTCCCCGGGATCAGGTGAAGATTCGGAGACGCCATCTGGCTGACGTGCCCGGCCAGAATCCGGTTATATTCCCTCTCCCGGCGTCCGGCCTCGCTGTCGGCCCAAGTGGCGAAGTTCGGATAAACGGTGACCAGGAAGAACGGTTTATCGGGATGCCGCTCCAGCATCCTCCGCAGCAAATAGTCCGTCCGCTCCGCAAAGACGTCGGGGGGAAATGGTCCCTCATGTTGACGCCAAGCTCCAGCAGGGCGGCGTCCCAGCCCTTGGATCGGGCGAGATAGTCCGCCATCTCGGGCTCGCACAGGCAGGAGCCGCTCATTCCTTTGTTGAAGAGATCCGCCTTCAGCCGCCTGGCCCCCTGATCGACATACGTAAGGGGATAGGTGCCCAGTCCATGGGTGATGGAGGATCCATAGGCGAGCAGGCGGACCTCCGGGGTTTCTCCTGCCTGCGGAGGCCGGACGGCTTCTCCGAACGTGTTCAATTCCAGGAATACGCCCTCGGACCGTCCGAACACCACCCTCCATACCTCCGGCGCAAAGCCGCAGGCGGTCAGCTTCTCCCGGTCCATTCCCGCTAGCCGGACGGGCCGCTCCAGATGCAGCGTCTTCGGGATGCCGGCGGGCATAGCGTGCGTGGAGTGCAGCAGGCCGCCCCGGTAGACGTATACCTCCCCCGCCCGGTCGGGCAGGAGAAGGGTCACGCGGACATGGGCTGCCTCCGTGACGAAACGGAGCTCGCAGTCCGTCGCCTCTTCCGAGATAAACCGCCCCCGGTCGCCAAGCGCATGGCGGACCTCCCGCGGAAACCGGAAAAGCTTTACACCCCCGAACGAGCGGCTTTCTTCGAGCTCGGCCGTGTTGTGAAATTCGATGTGGTCATGCAGCATTCGGCTTCCTGCTCCTTTCCTTCTGAGAATGGGGCTTCCCTTACAGCCTGACTTCCGCCAGGTCGTGCTTTAGCCCCTCTACCAGCATAAGCAAAGCCATGGACTGCCCGTAAGGCATGGGACACAGCGGAATGTCCTTATAGGCCTGCAGCGTTCTTCCCATGCCCGTTCCGTAAGAGACCCCGTGGACCGTCCCGTCGGGATCGATCTGGTCGAGGACGCCTTGGAAAGCGCGCCACGCCATGGGCTCATAATCGCGGCTCAAATAGCCGCAGCGGATGGCCTTCAGCAGGCCGTAGGCAAAAGCAGCCGTGGCCGAGGTTTCCTCGTACGAGGAGGGATCGTCGAGGAGCGTATGCCAGCGGCCGCTTGGCGCCTGAAGAGGCCGGAGGGCTTTCGCCTGCCGTTCGAGCGACCCGCACAGGAACAGGCTCACCCCCGGGGCGGCTCGATCATATCCAAATAATCCACCAACCCCGCGGTATACCAGGCATTTCCCCGTCCCCACAGCGCCTTCGCAAAATGATGGCCCTCCTGAAACGTCCACCCGTGAAAGAACAGCCCCGTTGCCGGGTCGGTTAAATATTTCAGATGAACCAGAAACTGACGGACACTCTCGTCCACGCAGGCCGGGTCATTCGTAAGCACGCCGTACCGGGTCAGAAACAAGACCGTCATGTACAGCGTATCGTCCCACAGCTGCCCTTCGTTCAAACCGCCGGAAACGATATGCTGCAGGCCTCCTTCTTCCGTCCGCGGCATTTCCTTCAAAACGAAAGCCGCTCCCCGTTCCAGAAGCTTCCGGTACGACTCCTTCGGCCGGAGCTCGTACAGATAGGTCAGCGTGAGCAGAGGGCAGATCGTATTGACATTAAGCGGGGGAACACCCTCCTGCAGACGGCGGTCGAACCAGTCTTCCAGGTAGGCCAGGACGGCCTCCTCGCCCGTCTCCCGGTAATACAGAAACAGGGAGAACAAGCCGACTCCCTGCGGCCATTCCCAATTGTCCATGGAAATAATCCCGATGGGGCACGTTTCGACGATCTCTTCCGGCGACAGGCTCTTCATCTTGTCGATCACCCGGTCGATCCGTTGAAGAAGCTCTTCCCGATTGAGTGATGCCATGGTCACCATAGTCAGCCCCTTCCCGTTAGATGCGGATCCAGCTCAAGCCGGACGGAAGAGATTCCGTCCCCTTGCAGGGCAAGCCGACGGATTCGCTGGTCATCGGTTCGCGGCGTCTCTCCGTCCCGCTCCCACCTGTCTTGCAGCGTGATGCCCTGCAGCCATTCCGCAGAGACAGGGGTTCCGGAGAGCTCGTGCTCCCGGATGACGAGGGCCCAGGCGCTCTCCAGACGGGCGTGTACCAACGGGCGTTCTTCCCCCGGTACAGAATCCGGCGGATTCGGAGGGTGCCCGCCTCATCCTGCTCCCATTCGAGCTCACCTTCCGCCGTTGCGGCGGACGTTCCGTTCGATACGATCCCCTGCAGCGCCGTCAGGGCCACCGTTACCTCCGGGTAACGAAGCAGCAGCCAGCGGTGCCGGGCTCCATCCGAGTTCTTGATCTCAACCGTCTCCACTTGGTGACGGAAGCGGTGCACGATCCATTCGTCCGCGATCTCCTCCGCCTGGTTGTGAAGACCCGTCAGGCTGCGGACGGCCAAGAGAGCATTTCCTTCCTGGGCACAGCGTGTCTCCACCTCGGGATAGGGCGGGTCTCCGAACAGCGCCGGGTTCAGATAGCCGTGGGGATAGGACTCGGCCGGATGGGTGCGGACCGCTCCCTCTCCCGGACCGTCCACCGCAAATAGCCGACCTGCTCGCCGTCCACGCTGAAGCTGGCGGGGAACGACTGCCAGCCGAGTCCCCAGGTCGGCCACTGGTAGCAGCCTGCGAGAACCGGGAACCGGTTCAGGCTGCCTAGGCGGGCATGGGAGCCGATCCACGTATACGCCTCGGCATCGTCCATGACCCGTTCCCGCCGGATTCTCGGCACCGGCTGCTCTGCCCTCTCCGGAAGGCCGACCGCCTTGGCGGTATGACGCGCATTCAGGGCCAGCGCCGGCACCATCCATAGATCGGGAAGCTCCGGGGCCGGGGTATCCCCTTCCCCGTAACCCGCCATCTGCCAAGCGGCGCCGGGCCGCTCCACCTCTCCCTGGAAGTTATAGCTGCGGATGGTCGGGACGAATTCGTGGCGGTCATGAAAACGGATCAGCTCGAGAAGCCCGCGGATCTCGGCGTACAGCTCTTGCGCCAATGGTTGATGGGCGTCCTTCAGGCAGTAAGCCGCCAGCTGCAGGGAGCTGAGAATAATGCCGAGGTAGCCCAGGCTCATGTTCTCGCCCCATCCCCAGCCGCGCCGTCTTGTGTAGTCGAGCCATCTCCGGAAGAAGGCGGTGCCTTCTTCGAACCGCTCCGCGTGGGCCGTCAGCTTGGCAAGAGCGAGCAGCAGAGCGCCGTCGCTGATGATCTTATTGGGGTAATACAGGCTGGGCTCGCGGCATTCCCGGGCGAACCATTCCCGCGCCCCCTCCATCATCCCTTTCAAGATGGGACCGTGGGCGTCCGGCACCTGCTCCGGATTCAGAAGGACTGCGTGGACAAGCGGGCTCATAATGAAGAAGGCCGCATTCGTGTCGTGAATCGCCGTCTCTTCCCGGTACCAGCGGAACCCTCCGAAAAATTCGGCCGCCCTGTCCTTTTCCTGCAGCAGGGAAAGCTGATGCAGCATGGCGGAGCCCTCCCCGGCTCCGATTCTTCCTGACATTACGCCGGCCGCGTAATACGCGGCCGTTTCCCTTCCCGGGTGCACCTGCGGGAAAGTGGATGCCTCCCTCGTGTGACCGGGCTTGGTCAAGGTGATCAACCCGTTGTCCCATCTCGCCTGCCGGACCCACCGGTCAAAGGCAACGGCTGGGGCTTGCTGCTCCGTTTGCTTCATACGAGCTTCTCTCCTTACTGGCTTTTTGGCATTTTGTACATGTCTTCCTTCAGGAAGGCTTTGTCCTTGTTCTCGGCGTACCATTTCGTATACCACTCGTCGACCTGCTTGCCTCCCGACTTCTCCCACGTGGACTTGGCGTCCGCCAGGGCCTGATCGACTTTGTAGGAGCTTCCGCTTACGATGGCCTTATTAATCGCATCGGTCATGGTTTTGGTCGCGTTCGTAACGATCAGCTGCAGATCCTGCGGCAGGGTCGGCATATGCTCGCTGCTTGTAATCTCGGCGATGGGACGGACCGGATCGAGGTAAGCCTTCTTTGCCATTTCAATGATCTCCAGGAATTCCTTCTCAAGCGGTTTGGACGGATCCAGCGTGCTGGCGTAGCTCGAGCACTTGCCCCAGGTGGCGGAGAAATTCAGCATCTGGAAATCCCCTGTCCAGCTCAGCTCCTTCTTCTGCCGGTCCTTGTCCACGATGACTTCCGGGCAGCCGTTCGCCTCCGTCTTCCAATGGGTGCCTTCCAGCCCTTTGCTGAGCGTCTTCTGGGTGCTTTCCGAAACCAGGAAGTCGACGTATTTGACAACCGCTGCGGGATCCTTCGCGGTCGCGTTGATGACGGCCGTCATCTGAACCGGGTTCTGGATAACCGGACTGTACTGGCCGAATGGCCCCTTGGGCAGCTCGATGGGGATCAATTTGGATTCGGGGTTGTTCTTGCGCATGGCCTCCAAAATTTGCATGCCGGGGGTTCCTCCGCCGCCGTTTACCCCGTAGAAGCCGAGCTTGCCGTTGATGAAGTCCTGCTTCGCCTTCTCCCCGTTCTTATCCGCCAGAAAATCTTTGTCGATCAGGCCCTCGTCATACAGCCTCTTCTTAAATTCCGTTGCCGCCTTCAGTCTCTCCCAGTCATGAATCAGGGTACCGTTCTCCACCACCCGGGTGACATTCTGGAACATCGCGTCCGTCACCATGCCGGTAACGAAGCTGAGGCTGTAGCCGTACGTGTCCTTCTTGCCGTTGCCGTCAGGATCCTGCTCGGTGAAGGCTTTGATGACCTTGTACAGGTCGTCCGTCGTCTTCGGAACCTCGAGGCCGAGCTTCTGCAGCCAATCCTGTCTCACGTACAGCACGTGGTTAGTGGACAGCCCCAGGATGCGTCCGAATTCGTACAGCTTGCCGTCCGGCTTCGTTCCTATTTTCTTGAGGACGGGATTCTCTTCGAGCAGCTTCTTGTAGACCGTGCTGTGTTTGGCGATCAGGTCGTCAAGCGGCATGAGCTGCTTCTGGTTGTACAGCTGGTTGCGGTAGCCGGTATCGAATTCCAAGATGAGATCGGGGGCGCTGCCCGAGGCGAACAGGGTGTTCAGCTTCGCCTGCGATTCCCAGCGCGGGATCGCGGTAAACTTGACGGTGGCCGGGCCGTTCTCGTTGATCCAGTCGGTCCAGCGGTTCTTCTCGATCGTTCCTTCCTCGGGAGGTACCGTTCCCCGGTCGTAAATCGTCTGGGAAATGACCGGCTTCTTGGCCGGATCCTTGCCCTCGCCCTTCACCTGATCGCCCTTGCCGGTCGAACAGCCCGCAGCCGCCAGAGCCGTAAGCAGGACGGTCGCCGTAACCGTCATAACGCCTGATTTTGTTTTCATGGACCTTGCCCCCATCTTCGTGGATTGGTTGAACCTGTCTTTCTGCACGTGTTCGGGCCTTTCCTGCACCTGTTCGGCCCTTTTCCCGCCCAACGGATCGGACCATAGTTCCCGCTTCACCCTTTGACCGCGCCGATCATCACCCCTTTGACAAAATATTTCTGCAGGAACGGATAGACAATCAGCATCGGGATAATCATGACCAGAATGCCCGCCGTCTTGATGCCCTCAGGCGTCATCTGCTTGATATCGTCCTGCTGGATCCCATTGATCTCCTGGAGCAGGGACTGGCTCTGCACCATTTGCTGAACGAGAACGGTCATGTTGTGCTTCTCGGGACTGTTGATATAGATGAGCACGTTCATGAAGGCGTTCCAATAGCCGACGGCATAGAAAAGAGTAAGCGCTGCGAGAACCGGCAGGGACAATGGCAGAACGACCTGAGCGAGCAGCCTCCACTCCCCGCAGCCGTCCATCCGGGCGGCCTCCTCCATCTCCGAAGGCAGGCCCTCAAAGTGCGTTTTCAAAACCAGCATGTTGAAGGCGCTCACAAGACCGGGCAGCCAGATGGCCCCGTAGGAATTGATCAGCCCGAGCGACTTGATGACCAGATAAGTGGGAATGAGCCCTCCGCCGAACAGCATCGTAAAGACCACGGCGAGCGTAAGCTTTCTCCGCCAGTAGAAGTAAGGCCGCGACAGCGGATAGGCGGCCATCACCGTTGCCGCCATGCTGAGGACGACGCCCACGACGGTCAGAACGGTGTTGTTCTTAAAGGCCCGGACGATCCCCGTTCCCTCGATGAGCGTTCGGTAGGATTCGAGGGTCCAGCCGACCGGCCAGAGCGAGACGGAAGCGGACATGACGGAATGGCTGTCGCTTAACGAAACCGCCGCCACATGCACGATCGGAAGCAGGCAGCTTAAGGCGGCCAAGGCCAGCAGAAGATAATTGACGCTGTAAAAGACTTTTTCTCCCCAAGTAGCTTTCATTGGAATCTCCTCCTCTTCTACCACAGGCTTTGGCCAAGCCTGCGGGCTATCCGGTTGGCGGTCAGGACCAGAACGAGCCCGATCAGCGATTCGAACAAGCCCATGGCGGTGGTCAGGCTGAACTGGGCCCCCTGCAGACCCACCCGGTAAATGTAGGTGCTGATGACTTCCGATATGCCGGAAACGACTGAATTCTGCAGCATGAAGACGTGGTCGAAGCCCACCTCCATGACATGGCCGAGCGTAAGGATGAACATGACGACAATCGTCGAGCTGATGCCGGGTAACGTCACGTGCCAGATCTGCCTCCACTTGCTCGCCCCGTCCAGACTCGCCGCCTCATACAGATGGGGATCGATGGTCGTCAAGGCCGCCAGATAAACAATCGCCCCCAGCCAGCCCCCTTCCAGATCCCCGAGCCGACGAAAATGGCGATCCAGGACCCATCCTTGTACAGGAACGGATACGGCTCTCCGAGCCACGCTTTGACCAGATGATTCACAATCCCCGTTTCCTGCGAGAAGATGGTCACCACCATGCCGCCGACAATGACCCAGGACAGAAAATGCGGAAGATAGACCAGTGTCTGAACAAGCCGCTTGAACCATTGACGGCGGACTTCATTCAGCAGGATCGCGAGTAGAATCGGAAAGGGGAAACCGAAAACGATATTCAAGCAGCTGAGCAGGACCGTGTTGCGGATAATGGAAAGCGTCTGCGGGTTGGAGAACAGCTGCTCGAAATTGTGAAGCCCCACCCATTCGCTGCCCCAGATTCCGTCATAGAAGGTGTAATTCTTGAAGGCGATGACCAGACCGGCCATCGGAGCGTACTTGAAAATAATAAAGAATGCGGCAATCGGGGCAAACAGAATAAGGAGCGGAAGGTTCATCCTGAATCGTTTGCGGCGTTCCCGAGCCGCCCGCCCGCCGGCCGCCGCTGCCTTGTGGACATAAGCCGAGTGCATGTCGTGCCTCCTTGTGATCGTTCTCTTTTCGTGCCTTAAGCGTAAACGCGTTCCCGGGCCAAGATCAATGAACATGATTCCGGCCATGCACATCCTTCCGGCTGCGGGGACAAACAGACGAAAGAGCCGCAGGCATGCGGCTCTTTCGTCTGTCGGCGGACCGATCCACCATTTTCCGCCTATCCTCGATTCTCCTTCCGGTAGTCCCCCGGCGTCATGCCAACCGCTTTCTTGAAAGCACGGATGAAAGAGAAGGAGTGGAGATAGCCCACGCTCTGCCCGATGTCCTGGACCGGAAGGTCGGAATGGGCGAGCTGGCGGCGGGCATGCTCGATTCTTACCTGGGCCAGGTAATCGACGAATTTCACCCCGAACTCGTCCTTAAACAGCTGGCTGACATACTTCGGGTTCATATGGAACTCCTCGCTGAGGTGGGTAAGGGAAAGGTCGGGATTCGCATAATGCTTCTCGATGTAAGCCCGCACCTCCCGGATAATGGAATGATTCGAACGGCTCTCGCGCATCCGCTTCATGGCCTCTCCCGTCTCCGCGAGAATCCGGCGGATGTCCCGTTCCAGCTCCTCCAGCGTATCGAACTGTTCGAGCACCTCATGAAGCGGATCGGCGGCCCCCTTGTACCATAGCTCCTGGAATTCGGGAGGAAGCTCCATCATCTCGCGCTGCAGGTGGTAAAGCAGATAATTAACCAGGTTAACCAGATCCTCGCGCGAGAACAGCATGTCCCGAATGCTCCCGAACCAGGCCTCGTATTGAGCCAGCCACTGCTCGTCCCCCAGCCGGAACGACTGGGCGAGCGAACGGATCAGCGGCAAATGGGAGTAAGTTTCCCCTAGGGGAGAGCCTTCCATCTCGTGATAGGCAATAACCCGGTTGATCCCGAGAACCGACCGGTATTTGACGGCTTCCCGCGCCCCCGCGTACGAATCGGGCGCTCCCTCGATGCCATCGACCGGCGGCCCTACTCCGATGGTAACGGTAAACTTGAGATTGTCCGCCACCCAGGCCAGGAGGGCCTCGCTGTACCGGCAGGCGGGGCTGTCCTCTTCCGAAGGAGAGGCTCCCACCGGCTCCTGCCATTGGTACAGAATGGTGAGACGGTTCGGGTCGAGCCATTCGGCCCATACCGCCGCCCGCTCCGCCGGCACGATCTCCCGAACGACACTGCTTAGAACGAACTTCAGCAGGTATTGGTCCCGGTGGTTGTATTCCCGGCAAAACTGGCCATATTTGTCCAGCTCGATAACCACCGCTTGAAGCTGCACGAACGTCTCCTTCAGCCCGAGCCGCTGCATTTCACGCCGCCATTCCTCCCCGGAAATGGCCCGGTTGCCTTCCAGCCACTCTTCCAGGAAGTACTGCCTCCGGAAGATCAGGTCTTCCTTCTGCCGTTCCCGGAACTGCAGGGATTGTTCCATCATATCGTCAAGCGCCGCCTCGATGAATTTGAACTCGTCCCGTCCGGCTGCCGGCAGAAGGTCCTGGGTTTTCTCCAAGGAAATGCTCCTCAGCCGCGATAGAACGGATTCGATCGGCCGGTAATTGCGCCGGGTGATGATGACGATGGCCACAATTCCGATCAGAATGGCGAGCGCCCCGACCGCAATGAGCAGCTGCGAGAAGCCGGTAATGAAATTAAACAGGCCGACGTGCGTCAACCCGCTCCGGATCTCCCATCCGGTATAATCCGAACGGACGACAACGGCATGGGCATCCTTCTCCTCAGGCTCGCCCGGAGCCGCCGTGCCCTGCAGCTGTACCGTCGACAGCGGCGTACCCTTGCGGTCGCTCAGAACGGCATAGCTGTAGCTCGAATTCATGATCGATTCGATCATCCGCGAGACGTCCACTGTCCGGATATTCACGACGAACAAGCCCTGTCCCCCGCCACCGGCGGAACCTTCCGGACAAGCGATACGACGGAGGAGCTGGCCTCCTGGTCAATGAATTCCTTGAAGCTCCGTTCGTTCGACCAAGTATCCTTGGAATCCTCCGAAAGAAGCCGGAGAATAAATCCCTTGTCCCCAAACTTGTCGAGCGGCAAAATCGTATTCGACGTCAGCACCACTTGATCCGCCTGCCGGTAAAGGTAAATGGAGTCGATGCGGATGCTCTGCACTCCGGTAATGAGATCGCGAAGCAGGGTCGAGGGCTCGTAAACCGAATAAAACGGATTCCCCCGGAAGGCGGGTAGAAGAATTGGCCGAGCACCGGATTCGATTGGATTTCCTTTAGAATGGCGTCATCGACCGCCTTCAAGGAATTGTCGAGCAGAGCCATCGCATGCTTCGCCGAAGCGATATTGGCTTCCTCCGTCGCCCTCTGGGAGAGGCTGCTGACCGCCAGAATCGAGATGGCAAGCAGCAAAGACGTGATGATGAAGAAAATCGGCAGATAAGACAACAACAGGCGCTTGAACCACTGCTTGCTCACAACCATCCCCCCCCCCGCGGGGGCTTGATGCCGCAGCTCCCCCATCTTGATTTCCTCAATCTATCAAAGCCTCCCCTGTATGGTCAATACACACCATTCCTTCCATGCACAATATTCGGAACCCCTCCACAAGGCACTGCCACCCGCCTTTTTCGAGCCCGGACCTCTTGGGAAGGATAGCTGGCCATATAGGGGGGGAAATCGGGCACCCTCTATCTTTCGCACAACCTCTGGCTTTCGCTTACCTAAAAGATCGAATCAAGGCGCCCTCTATCTTTCGTGCAGCCCAAAAAGACCGTCCTCTCCGCCGGAATCGGCGAAAGGACGGCCTTGCTTGACGAGATTGGAGCAGGGGAGGAAGCTGGCTCCCCTCCTGGGGAGCAAGGCGGCGTAATGACAAACCCGCTCTTACCTGCGAAAAGGGGCGGCTTGGCGGCGGGCCAGGCCAGGTTCACAGCGGAACCGGCTGGCCACTCCTCACAGATTCATAGCCGGCCAGGGCGACCTCTGTGGAACGGAGCCCGTCGGTGCCGGTAATCGGCACGGGAGTCTCCTCCAGAAGCGCCTCCACGAACCCTTTGACCATGTAATGGTCCATGGAATCCCCCAGTACGCCCATACTCCCTTGCCGATTTCATCACTATACAGCTCGTTGCTCTGGGCGAAGCCATCGATGGACAGTACACCCTTCGTGCCGATTACCTCCATGGTTACATCACCCCATGTCGGAAAAGCCTTCGGGCGGGACCAGCTTGTATCGAGTACGCCGAAGACCCCGTTCTCGAACTTGACGCTGATCATGCCGGTATCGTCCACCGCCAGGTCCTCGTGAAACCGGGTGGCCGCATAAGCATAAACCTCGGTAACCCGGGAGCCGGTAAACCAGTTCATGAGGTCCATGACGTGGACCGTATGGTCCAGCAGCGCGCCTCCGCCCGACAGGCCGGGCTCGATAAACCAGCGGCCCGGCATGGACCCGCGGTTGGTGCCCTTGATGGCCACGATCTCTCCGATGTCCCCGCGGTCCACCGCTTCCTTCGCCCTCACCACCGCCGGCAGGTACCGGCAGGGGAACGCGGTCATCAGCTGGACGCCGTTCTCCGAGCAGACCCGGATGGCCTCTTCCATCTCCTGGACCGATAGACAGAGCGGCTTCTCGCAGAGGACATGCTTGCCGGCACGGGCGGCTTCCGTAATATGCTCCAAGTGGTGAACGTTCTCGGAGCAGATCACCACCGCCTCGATATCGGTCTTAAGCAGCTCCCGGTAATCGGCATAATACGGAATGCCGTGGTGCTCCGTCTGCTTGGCGACCCGGTCCCGGTTCTCGTCGGCAATTCCGGCCACCTTCACTTCCGGAATAGAGACCAGAGCCTGCAAATAGCTGTTGGCATGGCCGTGGGCAAAGAAATCATTCCGATCTTCAGCTGCTGCATGTCCATCCCTCCTGTCTCGTTTCTTGCAGGCTGACCGCTTTACCGGTCTGCACGGATTCGCGTACCGCAAGGGCGAGCTCCAGCGCCAGCACGGCGTCCTGCGCCGTGACAAGAGGCTCGGAGCCGCTCTTGATGCATTCTACAAAATGCTCAAGCTCCCGGGTATAGGGAGTGACGTAGCCTGGGCTCTGGGGAACCTCTACAACACCGGCTGGAGAATCGGCTTCCAACCGCCGGATCTGCAGCGACTTCGCCTGCGTGCTGTCGCTTCTCACAACCCCGGTGGAGCCGGCGATTTCCGCCGCCGTGAAGAAAGCTCCGGGATATCCCCAATGCGCCTCCACATTGGCGACGGCTCCGCTCTCAAACACAAGAGTCGCTGAAGCGTATTCGATCCCTTCCGCCTTTCGGCTTAGGCCGTACACGGAACGGACCTCTCCCAGCGTCCAGCGCAGGAAATCCAGGTCGTGGATCATCAGGTCGCACACCACGCCGCCGCTCTTGCTCTCGTCCGCGTACCACGGACGGGCCTCGGCGGGATGGCCCCCGCCCTCTTGGCGTGGGCCGTCCCGATCGTTCCGAGCGCCCCGTTCTCCACGTTTCGCTTCATGTGGACATAGTCCGGGAAGAACCGGACGACATGCCCGATGAACAGGCGGACGTTATGCTCCCGGCACGCGCGGATCATGTCCTCCGCATCCTGAACGTTCAGTGCGATCGGCTTCTCGCAAATGACATGCTTGCCCTTCGCGGCGGCCCGGATGGTAAACTCCTTGTGCAGATAGCTCGGCACCGTAACGCTTACGAGCTCACAGCCCGATTCTTCCAGCATGGCATCGAAGGAATCGTATACGGCTGCCCCCGTTTTGTCCGCGAGGCTGCGCGCTCTTTCCTCCACCAGGTCGTGAACCCCGACCACCTGCATCCCGGCTATGCGGCCGTAGGACCCTCCATGCACGTGTCCCAAACCTCCGCAGCCTACGATGGCTACTTTCACTTCCATCCCTCCCTTTCCTCGTTTCCGGCCTTCGCCGGCGCCTTACCGTTTTCTCTTGATTCTTGTGCAAACCGGATGTGGGGCCGGCAGCGTGTGCTGCGGATGAGCAGCCGATTCTTCGGCTGGGCGGTGTCTCTCGCAGACAAGCCGATCCTTAGCGGAACTATGGTTCGCTATTCGCGTCTTTTTCAGGAACGCGCTGACCATAGAGGAACTGAGATGCCTTATTTCCCGCGTATCTCCGCTATAATCGGCTTTTTGAGCCCTATAAGCCGAAAATAAGATACCGGTGTTCCTCTAATGATTTTCCCCAACGCGATAACAGCCGATAAGGTATCTCTGTTCCTCTATTATTGGAACGGGCATGCCGCCAACCCTGAGACGCTTCGCTCCCGCCAAAATCTGAGCACCCACCACCACCTCGCTCGCCACACAGCTCATCCGACGCGGCCAGGCTCATCCCTCCGAACCCGCGGCCGGGACCGGCCTCCTCCCCCTGAGGGCTTCGCCGCCCAGGGCGCCTCCCCTTCCTCCTCCGCCCGAACGATCGTGCGGTATTGGATGGGGGTGACGCCCTCCGCTTTTTTGAATTTGCGGATATAGTTCGTGGAATCCACATACCCGGCCGCCGCCATGACTTCCTTCAGCGGCAGGTCGGTGGTCCGAAGCAGCTGCTTCGTGCGGCTCAGCCGGATTTCGTCAATGTATTTCATAAGCGGCGTCCCCGTCTGGTCCTTGAAGAAACGGGTCGCGTAAGAGGAGGACAGCCCGAAATGCCCGGCAATCCGGTCCAGATTCAGCGTCTGGTCCGCGTAATGCTCCGCAATGTAATCCTTCATCCGGTCAAGCATGACCAGATTCTTGCTTTCCTTCTGGCCGGCGATGTACCGGCAGACGTTGCTGCATATGTCCGTTACCATCTGCTCCAGCTCCTCGATCGTTTCGAAGCGGGGAACGAACAGCCTCTCCAGCGTTTCCCCGAGAGACTCGTCGATCTCCACATCCAGCTCCGTCAGCGTTCTCGTCAAGCTGTTGACGATGTCGAAGCAGATGCATTCGGCGGCTTCCAGCGACACGTTCCGGTCGACAATGTGCCGGAACGTATCGGCCACCGCCGCTTCGGCTTCCCTGCTGTCTCCCTGCTTGATGGCCTTGTCGAGCCGGTCGATGCCTTCCACCGGCAGCGACCATTCCCCGCATCGGCCCGTTCCCTCCCCATAAGCGATCACGCAGCCGTTCCCCTTGACGAAGCGCTGCCGGGCGGCGTGCGTAGCGTTCACATAAAGCGCGGGAATGTCCGCATACTCCTGGCAGATCCCGCCGATGCCCACCGTCACGCTAAACCGGAAATATTGCTTGTAAACCTCCTTGGCCTTCATGGCAAGCTCCTTAACCACTTCCAGCTCGCCGAAGCCTTCGTTCAAGTTGAGCAGAAAGACCGTCCCGCGCCCGTCCAAGAGCTCCATCCCGAAGCCGGTGCCCGCCTCGGACGAAAGCTCCTCGAACACCTTGATCAGGCTGTACTTGAGGACTTCCTGCATGCGGTCCGAATTGCTGCTGTGAAACTGCTTGTAGTCGTCAATGAGCAGCAGGAGAACGGCAAAATGCGGCTTATTCAGGCGAAGGTCCGCATAAAGCTTAAGCTCCTCCCATTCCTCGGGGGTCTTGACCTTCCCTTGAACGAGGCGGAGCAGGGCCTGATCCCGGATCGCATGGGCCTGGCTCCTCAGCCGGTTAGCCAGGCCCTCCTTCTCCTTGGCCATCTGGCCCACGGCGAAGGACAGGTAGGCGAGCTCATCCTTGCGTCCTTTCTTGGGCGCTTCGGGCTTCTCCCTTCCGAAACGAGCTGAACCAGCTTCTCCAGGGGCCGGTAGTGCTTCAACGACAGAAGGAAGGCCATCAGCACCCCGATGACGAACACGGCTCCAACCGCATAGGCGTACAGGTTTCGCGCCTCGTCCACCTTGCTCATGAACTGGGCCGTGGGAAGCACGGTGACATAGGACCAGTTCCCGTTCTGGGAAGGCACCTTGACCACGGTAAACCTGCGCTTGTCATACTCGGCATCGGCGAGTGTCCAGTCCCCCGGCCGGTTCTGGATCGTGTCCAGCAGATGCCGGGACGCGGCCTGGGTTTCTCCCTTGGCCGCCTGAAAAATGACGTTTCCTTGACCGTCCAGAATAAACAGCAGCCCGTTGTAATCCGTCAGCACATGGGAAGCGAGGCTCTTAAGGGCGTTCTCCTTGATCAGGAACATCACCACCCCGTACGCCGTTTCCCCGTTCGCGGGGAGCGGGACCAGGTAGGTGGCCATCTGCTCCGTCTGCATCCGGTTATAGAGCATGGGCTCCATCGGCCGCATGACCGGGGCGGTAAGCCGGCCCACTGTCCGCTCGAATTCCTCCCGGCTCCAATTCCGGTAGCCGTAAATATCTTGGAAGAAGAGATCCGTGCCATACGTGCCGCTTGCGGCATACAGCTTGGCTTGGGCCGAATCCTTGAAATACAGCACAAGGTCATACAGGAAGGCGTTGGTCGACAGGTACTGCTTAAGCTCTCCGATGGCCTGCAGGGAGCCGTAACTCCCTTCCGCCACGGCATACCGCTTCAGCAGCGGGTTGCCCCCGATCTGCAGCGCCATGCGGTTCATCTCCTGCATCCTCAAGTCCACCGTGTCCTTGAACTGATTCAGCTTCGCGATAGTGGACGACTCCACTTCCCCTTGCAGGGTATGGAAGAACTTGGCGTACACCACCCCGCTGATGATCGCCAGCAGCAGGACGACAAGCAGGATATACGAGAACAGATAGGTGTAGAACCTCTGGCCTTTTACCACATCAACCGCCTCCCCCGTTGTCTGCCGGCTGTGCTTCGGGCATCCCCTCCCGCACGCCTCCCGATGTTTTGTGATGCGTCGAGGGCCCTTCCCCGGCACGCCTACTGATGCTGCGATGGGCCGAGGGCTTTTCCCCGGCACGCCTCCCGTTGCTTGCCATGGCCGAAAGAAAGCTCCCTCCGGCCCCGGTTCCTTACGGCCTTACCGCAGAGGGGTAACCCCTTCTAATGTCCCGCCCGCGCATTCGCAGGATCAGGCGCCTGCAAAGCACCGGATAAGGGGTAGGATTACACACCATCACGGTTACCAGCATTAAAAGCTGTCTCTATCCTGTTCAACGCCTCTTCTTATTTCTCCTTCGCGTACCGGTCGTAGGCGGCCTGGTAAATTTTCATGTAGTCGTCGAGCTTCATTTTCTTCAGCGTGGCGATATAGTTATCCCACTCGGAGAAGGACGCTTTGCCCGTGATGAACTTGGCCTGCATTTCCGTCACGTAGCTGTTAATGTCCGTCTCCATGGCCACCCGCTTCTCGTCCTCTTCCGGCGTATAGGAGAAGATCGGCCAGATTTCCTTCGGGAACTGCTTGGAGAAGCGGGAAGCCGCTTCCACCGCCTCCGGACGGCTCTCCGCGCCCTTGAAGTATTTCTGCCGCACGATGTTCGGATATCCGCCGCCCGGCCATACCACGTATTTCACCAGTGCCTGCTCGAACGTCAAGCCGTTCGGATTATCGGTAATCTCCTTCGTATACTCGAACTCCCCGTTTTTCGTCTCGTAGGATTTGCCCTCGAAGCCCATGAAGAACGTTTTGTTCCCTTCTTCGCTGTACAGGTTATCCATCCACCGGACCGTGGCTTCCGGGTTCTTGTTATGATCCGTAATGACGAAGGCTCCCGGATTGGCGAGTGCCGAGCCAACCGCCGAATACACCTGATCCCCGCCGGGACCCTTCAAGGCGCCTAACCCGTAATAACCGTCCTGCTTCATCAGCGTATAAGGTCCGGTGGTGACCATCGTTCCGTACACGCCCTTGGCCCCGGTTGCATAGAACTGGTTGGCCTGTACCGTGAAGATGTCCTTATCGATCAATCCCTCGCTATATAACTTTTGCACGTACTGCAGCATTTCCTTGTATTTGGGATCGGCCGGAATGAATCTCAGCTTACCGGAGGAGGAAGGATCCATGTCCACATTGCCATGGCGCACCCCGCGGTTTCCAAGTCCCCATGCTCCCTTCAGGTAGGTGATCAGCGGTCCGATGCCGACACCGGCATAACCGACTTCATCCGGCTGCCCGTTCCCGTTCGGGTCCTTCTCTTTAATGGCCTTAAGCGTCTGGTAGAACTCCTCGGTCGTCGCCGGCTCCGGAAGGTTGAGCTTCTGCAGCCATTCCTTCTTGATCCACATCTTGCCCCCGCCAGAACGGAAGTGAATTCGGGGTCGTAGATCGTCGGGAAGGAATAGATATTGCCGTCCGGCATGGTCAGCCCCTTGCGCACCTCAGGGTATTTGCTTAAGAGCGCCTTCAGGTTCGGGGCATATTTGTCAATCAGGTCGTTCAGCTTAATAAAAATCCCTTGCGAGCCGTATTTGGCGAGCTCCGAGGTAGGGATTTGGGCCGTGAACAAAGCGTCCGGGTAATCGCCTCCCGTCAGCATGATGTTTCTCTTCTCGGCCAGGCTGTCGAAGGGAACCATCTCCCAGTCGACATGGACATTCGTCAATTTCTCGTATTCCTGCCACAGCATGACGTTGTTCCAGTCGGGAGCCGTGGTCGGGGCCTTGCCGGCCACCATTTTCAGGTTGACCTTCTCCGGAACGATGGGCATGCCATCCGTCTTGACCGCCACATCCCCCTTGGCCTTTTCCTTCTCCCCGTTTCCGCTGCATCCTGCCAGTACACTCACCGCCAACGCACCGGTTAGCGATGCCGACAACCATTTTCTTCCATTCATTCCCATTCTCCCCTTTAATCGATTTTTCGTTCCTTCCTATAATCAGCCCTTAACGGCGCCGATGGTGAGGCCTTTTACGAAATAACGCTGCAGGAATGGATAGAGCATAAGGACAGGCAAATTCGCGATGATGACGACGGCGTATTTGATGGATTCCGCCTGCATCAAGCTTTTGGCAAGCGATTCTTCATTGGTCTGAACCATGTCGTTCATGTTGTTCTGGATGAGGATTTCGCGAAGGATCAGCTGAAGCGGATATTTGCCCCGGTCGGACAAGTAGATCAGCGCATTGAAGAAGGCGTTCCAGTGGCTGACGCTGTAGAACAAGGTCATGACGGCGAGAATCGGCAGGGAAAGCGGCAGGACCATCCGCAGAAGAATCTGGATGTTGGAGCAGCCGTCCATCTGGGCGGATTCCTGTACCTCAAGGGGAATGTTCTGCTGGAAGAAGGTCCGCATGATGATAATGTTCCAGACGGAGACGGCGTTCGGGATGACGAGCGCCCACATCGTGTTGACCATGCCCAGATTTTTGACGAGCAGGTAGGTGGGGATCAGGCCGCCGCTGAAGAACATGGTGAAGACGAACAGGGCCATAAAGCCATTCCGTCCAAAAAATCCCGGCGCGCCAGCGGATAGGCCGCAAGCGTCGTCATCACGAGGTTGATCAGCGTTCCGATCACCGTGTACAGGATCGTGTTCGCATAGCCGTTCAGAATCTCGCCGTTCTGGAAGACCTTCTCATACCCCATGAGCGTAAAGCCTTTGGGGAAGAGCCAAACCTCGCCCGCCAGCACCGCCGCCGGGTCGCTGATGGAAGCCACGGCCACGAAGACAAGCGGATACAGCACAAGGAGAAGAGTGAGGCCGAGCACCACGTGAATGATAACGTCGAACACGCGGTCTCCGAAGGTGTCTTTTACCATAGGCTCGTTCCCCCGCTTTCTTCGCCAGCCGGTTGACGGTGACGAGCATGATGAAATTGACGACGGAATTGAACAGACCGACGGCCGCCGAGAAGCTGTATTGGGCGCCGACAATCCCACTCCGGTACACATAGGTCGAGATGACGTCCGAGCTGTCCATGTTCAGGCTGTTCTGCATGAGGAAGACCTTCTCGAAGCCGACGGCCAGCACCGACCCGATGTTAAGAATGAGCAGAATCGTGATGGTCGGAAGAATGCCGGGCAGGTTGATGTGCCAGATTCTCTTAAGACGCGAGGCCCCGTCCACCTTGGCCGCCTCATGCAGCTGCGGGTCGATGCCGGTCAGGGCGGCGAGATAAATAATCGAGCTCCAGCCCATCTGCTGCCAGACGCCAGAGAAGACGTAAATCGTTTTGAACCAGGCCGGCTCGGTCAAGAACGAGATGGGGGTACCCAAAAAGCTGAACGATCATGTTCACGAAGCCGTTGCGCGGCGACAGGAAAATGATCAGCATCCCCACGAGCACGACCGTTGAGAGAAAGTGAGGGGCGTAGGTAACCGTCTGAATCGTCTTCTTGAACCACTTTCCCCTTACCTCGTGAATCATCAGAGCGAGCAGAATGGGAACGGGAAACCCGACGGCGAGTTCATAGAGGCCGATCCCGAGCGTATTCTTAATGACCCGCCAGAACAGATAGGAATCGATGAAGCGCTCAAAATGCTTCAGACCGACCCAGTGACTCCCCATTATGCCTTTCGACGCCAAGAAATCCTTAAACGCAATCTGCACCCCGTACATGGGCACATAATGAAAAAGAATAAAGTAAGCGACTACCGGGGATATGAGAAGATACAAGTCCCAATTTCTCCGGAATGATTTGGCGGCTTCCCGCCGAAGGTAGCGTACGCTGCGTGTCGAAGTGTTCGCCAATGCCGTGGATTTGCCGATGGGTAACACCTTCTTTGCCGTTAGGTTGTCGAGGAGGGGCCCCTTGTCCCCAATGTATAGCAGAAGGGGTTGGAACGTCCATAGGCAGGATCTTCGGGCATATGCTTATTTTTACATTCGGCTCCCCGGATAAGGCGGGAGCCCGCATGAATACTAGGAATTTTCATATGGTATAGAAGATTGCCAAGCGTAAGATAAGGAAAAAAGACATCACGACAAAGGACCGGTGAACGCCATGGCGGGACCGAGAAATTTGCTAGTCGCCACGGTGGTGGTGAGGAATGCGGAGGGTAAGCTCCTGCTGATCCGGGGTCCCCGGAGAGGATGGGAATGCCCGGGCGGGCGGGTGGAGGAAGGAGAATCCATCCAAGCCGGTGCCGTCCGGGAGGTGAAGGAAGAAACGGGAATCGACGTCGAGCTGACGCGCTTCTGCGGGGTTTACCACAATGTGACCCAGACCATCACGATCTTTCTGTTTAGGGGAAGGCCGACGGGAGGGAGGCTCACAACGAGCGAGGAAAGCCTGGAGGTCGGGTATTATCCGGTGGACGAGGGGCTTGCCAAAGTGACGTGGAAAAACCTCCGGCAGCGGATTGAGAGCTGCCTTGCGGAGGAGGCGCCTTTTCTGGTGGAATTTGACGAGGACGACTATCCTTGAGCGGGCTTTCACCGCAGAAAATAACGCCACAGAATAGCCACCAGACCGACAACAAACAGACTTAGAATAAAAATATGCAATCGGGTTTTCTCCTCTCTCTGTTTATCCCGGCACGGAAAAAAGCCGAAAAAAGAGCGGCGCTCTCTTTTCGGCTCATGTCCGGCTCGCCCTGGGCGTCCGGTTCATTTCCACCTGTATGGTTATCCGCCTTAGGCGGATTTTTGCTGGATCCATAGATATATATAACCCTGCCCGGCCGTTTGAAACAGGACAGGGCACTTTCACGCCATTTTTGGGACAAGCCGGTTACTCCCCGTCCTTTCCCCCTCGCCAAAGCCCTCTTCTCCGCACCTTCTCCACGGCTTCCCGGGAGCTTCGGACCCCTAGCTTCTTCAGCATTTTGTTCACCTGGTTCTTGAGCGTGCTCTCGGACTTGAACAGCTTCCGCTCGATCTGTCCCTGGGTGTAGCCCTGCCCGATCAGCTCGAAGACTTCCCGCTCCGCGGGCGTCAGCCCTTGCAGCTGCTCCTCGCGCTTCAGCCGCGACAGCTCCTTCAGCAGCACCTCCATCGGGTAGGATTGGCGGTGGGCCTGGCGGATCGTCTGCGGCAGGTCGCGGTAATGAACCTTCGGCACGTAGCTGACGGCTCCGGCCGTG
The DNA here is from genome assembly GCA_030323305.1 of Paenibacillus sp. CC-CFT747. GTDB lineage: Bacteria > Bacillota > Bacilli > Paenibacillales > NBRC-103111 > Paenibacillus_AO > Paenibacillus_AO aurantius. The sequence continues at coordinate 1,068,276 of CP106741.1, forward strand.
AACGCTTCCGTGATGACCTGCTCCTCCGAGAGGGAGGTCAGCATGACGATCTTCGCCCGTCCCTGCTCCGCAATCTCCAAAGCGGCGAAGATGCCGTCCCTCCCTTCTCCCTGCAGGTCGATATCCATGAGGACCACGTCCGGATCCGTCTGTTCCGCCCCTTTTACCGCCTCGGTGCGGTTAGCCGCCGTCCCGACGATCACGAGGTCCCCCTCGCGGCCCAGATAAGCCGATACCGCCGATACCCAATCGGGGTCATCCTCCACGAGAAAAACTTTAATCTTGTCCGGGCTCATGCTATTTCCCCTCTCCAACGTCTCCCGCTCCTTGTCCGTCATCTCTTCTTCCGGCTTCACAATCTTTCGGGCCGGCAGGAGAATGTCCGCCGTCGTGCCTCCTCCCGGAGGGCTCTCCAGCTTCAGGCTGCCTCCGCTCTTGCGGATCACGTTATAGCTGTAGGCGAGGCCGAGACCGAAGTTCTCCCCTTGCCCCTTCGTCGTGTAGAAGGGCTCGAAAACGTACGGCAGATGGTCCCGGAGAATCCCCGGGCCGGTATCCTGAATGGTGAGGCGGACCCATCGGCTGGTCCGTTCCAGCTCCACCGTCAGCACCCCGCCCCGCTTCATGGCCTCGGCGGCATTCCGCAGCAGGTTGCCGAGCGCCTCCCGCAGGTGCACGGGGTCGCAGCGCACGGTCACGTCCGCGGCTCTTCGGCGCTCCACCCGGATGCCGCAGGCGTCGAAGAGCGGACCGAACGGCTCCAGCGCCTCCTCGAGCAGGCCGGCGAGCCGGCACGGCTCCTCCACGAGCACCGTCTCCTGCATCTGGCCGTGCATCCGCGTCACCATGGCGAGCATGTGGTCCGCCGACCTCCGGATGATGCGGAGGCTTTCCTCCGCCTCGGGCCCGGCTAGCGGCTGCAGGTTGTCGGTGCTCAAGGCGATTTTGGCAATCTCGTTCTTGATCGTATGGTTGACGATGGCCGTCCCCGAAGCGACCGCCTTCATCGTGCTGTCCCACGGATCGCGGACGAAGCGCAGCTTCACCCCAAGCACCCCGTACAGAAAAAGGCACACGGCGGCGGCCGCGAACGAATATCCGACGGCAAGCGAGATCCACGGGAAGAAATCGAAGGCGGGGTCGAGGGCCCGCCCTATGTTGATCAGCGCCAGAATAAGCAGCAGCGTAGGCGCCATGATAAGGAAAGTAACGAGCCGGCTCCGGCGACGTCCCGGATGGCGCTCCCTGCGGTAGGCCAGGAACAGCACCAGGCACGAGAACAGGTACGCGGGACCCGCCCACGTGAGCAGCAGCCAGTAGGGGATGACAAGCTCGGGGGAGCAGACCGTAAAGGCGGCCGTCAGCCCGGCCGGAAGGAGGAGCCCTGCGGCTATCCGGTTCTCGGTATCCCGGGAGAACAGCCCCGAGTAGACCGCGGCGAACACCGCACAGGTATATGGGGTCCCGAGCTGGTTTAGCAGCTCCAGCGCCCAGGCAGCCGTGCGTATGGCCTGGAGAGGGATACTCCCCTCGCCGGCTGCGGTTCCATAAGGATCGCCCGCTACTACTGGCCCGAAGAGGCTCCCCGCCCAGTCCTTCAGGATGAAGGCCAAGCCCCCAGTCCGGCGATCCCGAGAAACCCTGCGGCCCAACGGTTGGTCCGGCTGCGGGGGTTATTGAACAGAAGCACGAGCGAAGCGGCCGTTAACCCGGCAAAATACCACAGCATGAGCCTCTCCCCTTTTTCCAAAGTATAGGCGATATCGGGGTGGGAAAAAGCTTGCCGGAGAAAATGGGTCACCTTGGCTGGAAACTCATCCGCCGGATGAAAGAGAAGAAGTGGCTCACGATTCCCGAGAAGGAGCGGTTCGGCCTTCCATGAATCCTTCGGGCCGGTCATCCGTATGAAGGAGCAGATTAAAAAGGAAACGAAAGGATGTGGCCTCATGACCGAAAGCCGGGAACAGCTCGAACAAGAGCTTAACGAGATACAAGAATGGGAGAAGGATCAGAAGGACCTGTGGTTCTGGGAGAAGCTGGGGCGGCTGCCCTTTGCCCTGCTGGACCGCTGGACCCCGAAAGGGATTCAGGAGAAGGTGGGAACGGCCCTGAACGAAGTGGGCCAATTCATTCAGACCGGAGGCGACTACCTCGTCTCGGAAACAAAGATTCTCGCCAGGCTGCGCGAAGAAGCGGGCGGAGCCGACGGAGGCGCGGAGTGGACCGTGGAGCAGGTGCGAACGCTTCCCCTTCAGGTGATGGACCGGACGGCGGAGGAGCTTTCCGATAGCCGGACGAAGATGGCGACCGTCCAGGGCGCAGCCACCGGCTTCGGCGGGCTCTTCACCATCGCCGTCGACATCCCGGCCATGCTTGGGCTGTCGCTCAAGATGCTGCAGGAGCTAGCCCTCTGCTACGGCTTCGACCCGAAGGACGAGCGGGAGCGCACCTTCATGGTGAAGTGCCTGCAGTTCTCCTCCTCCGACATCGTCGGCAAGAAGGCCGTGCTCGACGAGCTCGGGGATTACGACAACGAGAGCAAGCAGGTGCAGGTCATGAGCCAGCTGCAGGGCTGGCGGGAGGTGGCCAACGCGTACCGCGACAGCTTCGGCATGAAGAAAATGTTTCAGCTCGTCCCGGTGGCCGGGACCATCTTCGGGGCTTACTCCAACCGGGAAGCCCTGCAGCAGGTAGCCGAAACCGGACGCATGCTCTACCGCAAGCGGCGCATTCTCCAGCGCCTGGAAGCGGGCGAAGCGCAGCAGCTGAAAGCGGGTGAAGGGAAGAGCCCGACGGCGGAGGAATAGCTGCATGGGGCGGACAGTCCGCGAATGATGACTGGGGTGGCCGACACAGGCTGCGCCATGCTCATCAAGCCGGCTAACGAACCGTACGATGCTTATTCGCGTTCCTAGGCCCGCTCGCTCCACCTAACGAATCGTCAAATCGCTATTCGCTTCCTTTGGGGCCGAAGGGCAGCCTTTTGAGCCGAATAAAGTGACCAGGATTCGTAAGAATTACGTAGGGCCCATTTTAGACGATATAAGGTGTTGGTGATTCGTTAGACACAGCAGCCAGCATACGAAGGCAGGACTGTCCCCCGGTAACACGTCCGGCTTCGAGCTTCGATAGGCTCCCCATAAGGTCGACAGGCAAACCTGTTGCTGCAAGGGGAGCTTTTCTCGTGGGGGAGCCTTTTTTTGCTCCTCTTTAGCGTTGCTCTCACCGATCTTCGGAGGCCTTGGCGGTGCAAGGCATACGGCTCCTTTTTCACCATATAAATGATAAAGGATGTTTAGGAAATCGGAGGAGGAACGGGAATGGCGCTTAAACCTCCTGGGCTGCAGGCAGGCGACACCATCGGAATTGTTACGCTCGGCTCTCCCCTTGCCCCCGACATCATCAACTCGTGCCTCGACGTCGTGCGGGGAATGGGGTTTCAGGTGGTGCTCGGAAAGTATGTTTATGCCATTAACGGGTACTTGGCCGGAACGGAGGAGCAGCGGGCGTCCGACCTGATGAGCATGTTCACGAACGACCAGGTCAAGCTCATCCTTCCTTCCCGGGGCGGGGTGGGCGTGTCCGGGATTCTGCCCTATCTGGATTTTTCCGTTATCCGGCAGAACCCCAAGCTCATCACCGGCTACAGCGACATCACCGTTCTGCTTAACGCCCTGGTCCAATATGCGGACCTGATTACCCTGCAAAGTCTCTTGCTGATCGATTTCCGGGCGAATACCCCCGCTTACAATTACAATCAGTTTTTTGCCGCCACCTCGGTGGTATCGGAGACCCGCCCTATCGTAAACCCGCCGAACATGCCTCTCGTGAGCCGGGTTCCCGGTAACGTGACCGGTCCGATCGTGGGGGGAACCTGACCTCTTTTATCGGAACGCTCGGAACGCCTTATGAAACCGACACCAAGGAAAAATCCTCCTGCTCGAGGAAACCCACGAGCCGATCAACACGGTTTACCGGTACATGAAGCATCTGCAGCTGGCCGGCAAATTCGACGACTGCCTGGGCATCGTTATCGGCGAGTGCACGGCCTGCCAAACCGCGTACGGGGCCACCTACGAGAACCTCATTCAGGACTTCCTCGTTCCGCTCGGCAAACCGCTCATGACCGGGCTTGCCTCCGCCCACGGCATCTACAAGGCGGCCATTCCGATCGGCGCCCGGGTCAACCTGAATACCGAGGCAAATACGTTGACCGTGGTGGAAACCACGATTACCTAGTGCCTATCCGGCAGCTTTATTGCGAGAAAGCCTGTCTAGGCGCACAAAATCAGTACAGAAGCAGAACAACGCTCACGGTTAAGGCACCCGCCTGGTAAGGGAGACGGGGCGGGAAGACTTCACAGAGCAAGGATAAACGGCTTCGCCGTCTTTAAGGACCAGGCGCGGGTGTCGATGGGTGAATCGCTTCGAGGATGTCCTTATGGATGCGGATGTACTGAAAAGACCATTGCGGCGCAATGGTCTTCTATGTCGTGACGCCACCAGTATGAAAACCGGGCCACCCGGACGTCTGGGCAGTCTGAGCCGTCCCCACAACGGTCGCCCTCGCTTACGCTCCAAGCGAAGGCCCTCGCGAACGGCCCCTGGCCTTCCGGCCGCTCACGAAGAGCAGGACCAGCCCGGCGAGCGCAAAGAGGCAGGCCCCGTACAGGAGCACCGAAAGCGGCAGCGTCTCCGACAGCCCGGTGCTGATGAGCGGCCCGATCGTCCCCCGGATGCCAAACAGAAGAAGATGAAGCCCGAACACCACCCTTCCCGGCCCGGAGCAAGCCGGAAAACATAGGCCAGGCAGCCGATGTCCCAGATCGCGTCACCGAAGCCCTGCATCCCCATGCCGGCGAAGACGGCCCCGTACGTGCCGAAGCAGCCGTACAGGAAAGGGACGACCGTGTACGCGGCAAGACCGAACAGAATGGCGGTCTTCGGGGAGTAGCGGTCGATGACCCATCCCATCAGCAAATAGGCGAAGAGCAGGCACCCGAAATAAACCATTCGGGTGTACCCAATCTGCTCGTTGGTCAAATCGAGCTTATCGACCTGGATGATTTGGTACAGGGGACTCGCCAGCATATTGGCAAAGCCTGTCAGGGTAGTCGCCGTCAAGAAAAGGACGAGCTCGGGATTTCCCTTGAGCAGCTTGACCTGGTCCCCCCACTTGGCCCTCGACGCGGGAAGCGTCCGGGGCGTCGTGTCGATCTCCCTCACCCGGGAGAAAACGGCGAGGGACACCAGCCCCGTTACCGTCGCGGCAAGCAGGGGACCGGTCTCTCCCGCCTGGTCGATCCAGCGTCCCACCCCGTAGGCAAGCGGAATCATAAGCACGCCCATGGCCACGCGGACGTTGCCCATGATCCTTCCCCGCAGCTCGGCGGGATAGATGCGCGTTACCAAGGCCGCATAGGCCGGCGCTTGAATGCCCATGAGCAGGTGAAACAGAAAGGCCGTCCCTACAAAAACCCACGGCTCGCCATACAAGAGCGGCAGGAGAATAAGCAGGCGGCCCGCGACATTCGGTAAGATCACGAAAGGCTTGGGGTCCCTTCCTTCCATAAGACTGGCCCAAAAAGGGGAAAGCAGAAGCCCGACGGCCGGGGCGGCCGACAGCAGACCCACCTCGAAGGAGCTGGCCCCGTGCCGGATGGCAATCGGAATATAGAACTGGTTGAAGACGACATTGAAGACACTGAACAGAACGGCGCCCAAGGCGTCGAGGCGAAAATTCGTCCATGCGGTGGCACCCATGTGGCGAAGCTTGCCGGCGGGGTTGTTTTTCAAGCGGGATCTCTCTCCTGATGATAAAGTAAAGGCAGGCACTCGCGACCATTGTAACACCGTTTGGGCTTCCCGTGGAAAATACTTTTTCCGGCGGATGGACGAGTGTCTCTTGCAGCAGGACAGGGCCATGCTGCGGACATGGAGACCGATAAGACAGGGGCCCGCTGGATAACCTAACCTAATGAACCTACAAGGAGGCGAACAAGATGAAAGCGTTGCTGCTGCAGGACAAAGGCCTATGGAAAGACATGCGCGTAGGGGAAGCGCCGAAGCCGGAGCCCGGCCCGGGCGAGCTTCTGATCCAGGTGCATGCCGTCGGCTTGAATCCCGTTGACTACAAGACGGCCACCGGAGGAAACCCCAACTGGACGTACCCTCATATTCTGGGCCTGGACACCGCGGGAGTGGTGGCCGAAACCGGGGAGGGCGTAACCGGCTGGCAAAAGGGCGATCGGGTTGTCGTTCACGGCGATCTGACCCGCAAGGGCGGCTATGCGGAATATACGACAGCTCTCGCCCACGCGGTCTCCCGCATTCCCGAAGGAGTCTCCTTCGAGGATGCGGCCGCGCTGCCTACAGCCGGTTATACGGCCTACCAGGCCCTGTTCCGCAAGCTGCCCATGGACCGGATCGGCACGATTCTGCTGCACGGCGGTGCGGGAGGCGTGGGCGGCTACGGGGTCCAGCTGGCGAAGAACGCCGGCAAAACGGTCTTCTCCACCGCCTCCCCGGCTAACCATGACTACGTCCGCTCGCTCGGAGCCGATCACGTGATCGACTACACCGGTGAAGACGTGGCGGCCAAGGTGCTGGAGCTGACCGAGGGGCGAGGCGTCGATGCCGTGGTGGATGCCGTGAGCCGGCAAAGCGCCACCGATTCCCTGGACATGCTCGCCTATATGGGCCATATCGTGTACATAGCGGGCCCGCCGGATTTTACGAAGATCAAGGGCTTTACCAAGGTCGTCTCGTACCATGAAATCGCTCTTGCGGCGGCCTACACGTATGGGGACCGGGCCGACCAGGCCGATCTGGCCGCTATAGGGGACGAGATGCTGGCTATGCTTCAGAAGGGGGCCCTCTCCTCCATGCTGAAGGAAGTCATTCCCCTTGAGGAGGTTCCGGCCGCACTGGGGCGGCTGTCCGAGCGGCACGTGAAAGGCAAGATGGTGGCGAAGCTGAAATAAACCATAAGCCCCCATTCGGACCGTCGCTGGTTAAGGGGCCGACTTAAGGGAGCATGCTTCGTGCGCCAACGGAAGCCGTCTCGCCCAGCCCCGCTGCCGGATCAGGCACGAGAAGGCCGGTTCCCGCTTCTATGACGGGGACCGGCCTTTTGCATGCCCAATTATTTCACCTGTCGCTAAATGGGTCGAGCAGGCCGGCCATTTCCTCTTTCAGCCGCCCCTCTACCGATGGAGAGAAGACGGACGGCATCGCGAAATAGATCGTCGATTCGTCCGCCTCGTAGCCGCCTTCGGCCAGAATCGCCTCGGTCGGGACATAGCCGAACATGCCGTTCGTGTAAGGCAGCGGCAGCACCCGTCCTCCTGAGAGCCGCTTGAGGTATAGGCCGTATTCCACGACCACCTCGGCGTTCATCGCGAGGAGAGAGAAGCCGTCCGTTATGGTGAGCAGCGTCATCTCCAAAGGAAGCTCCGGCTTCCGTTCCGCTTCCCTTTCCCAATGAAGACGGTGCCACTCTCCATGGACGCCGGGGAGGGATCTCCTTTTTCCAGGACGGCCTTTTCGGGCAGGGGGCCAGAGCGAGCGGCACCGTTCGGCTCCGCCACCTCAGAGGGACGGTCCGCCGGACCTCCATCGGCCCGTCGAGCACTTCCCTGATGTCCCGGGCGAACGACAGCCCAGCCTGCATCACCAGCTCGTGGCCGCCTCTGTACTCCGTCATGTCATGCCCCGGGTTAATATCCCCGCAGGTTCCCTGCAGGAACCCGCATACGACGTCTTTCCCGTACTTTTCTTCGACAGCGCCCATTGCTACTCCCACAAAGTCCGGGGATACTTTATTCTCGTCCGTAATGACGGGATGGCAGGCATAGTGGACCAGAATGCCCTTTGGAGAACCGTCCTCCCGGACGAACCGGATCACGGACAGCTCCCGGTCCGTCTCCCTCCGCTCCGGCGGCCGGACGCGATGTCCTCTCCGGTTAACGGCCAGAGAGGACGTCCCGGCTCCGGACTCGACCCGGACGGGCTCCAGCCCGGCGAGTGCCTCTCCGATCCCCTTCAGCACCCGTTCCTCAAGATCATCCAAATAAATCGGGTCCGGCAACCCCAGATATGACGTAAACAAGGCGCTGGTCTGAGGCCCGGAATGGGTATGCGTGCCATGAAGCAGAACGGCCTCCGGCTCGAGGCCGAAGCGCCGGCGGACCGCCTCCTTGAAGGCGGGAACGCGGTCGCTGCCCCACCAGATCAAGTCCGCGGAGATGAGCACCGCCCGGCTGGCCGCTGCCCTGCCTCCCCTTCCGGCTTCCGACGCGTCCCCCGCTCTTTCTGGCATCCCCGCATGTTCAGGGATGCGCTCACCCGGCTCGGGCGCTTCTTCCGGTCCGGCCACCGGCTCCGGCTGCTCCTCCGTCTCCAGCACATAAATCCGCGCATACAGCGGATAAGAGACCTCCGTGCAGGGGCCGAGGCCGCTGCGAACGGCGAAGCCCGCCAGGGGTACCGGGTGCGACGGGGTAATGTCTATTTTGCTTGTGCCAAGCTTAAGGCGTACCGGCATCGTTCGTTCTCCTTTCCCGCGGATCCCCCCGCAGCTGCTTACGCGCATACTCCACCGCCCCTTGAGGCGGCGTTAAAAGAGGCGGGGCCACCGTAAGCCCGCTCTGCTCCAGACGCGACCTCCAGGGACCGAGGACCGGCTCCCTGATCGCAAACACCCCGCCGACATAAGAGACGCGGGTGAGGCTTCTCTCCGAGGCGCGATGAAGGGCTTGGGCCAGCTCGGCCAAATGCTCCGCCGCCTGCTCCAGCAGGGCGAGAGCCGCCGCGTCTCCCTGTGCGGCCGCTTCCGCCACCTGCCGGGTGAGCGAGGCGATCTCTTTCCTTCCCCAGCTTCCGTACAGCCGCCGAACGGCTTCCTCCATGGCGAAGGAACGCAGGCCCAGGCGCTCCGCGAGCAGCTCCTCCAGCCGGGTTCGCTCCCCCGGCCGTCCGCGGCACGCGCCGCCGCCCGAAGCGCTTCGCAGCCGAGCCAGTAGCCGCTTCCTTCGTCACCGAACCAGGGGCCCCAGCCTCCGCAGGAGAGGAGCCGGCCCTCCTCCGTCCGGGCGGCCGCGGCCGACCCGGTGCCGGCGATCACGAGGATGCCGGGCCCGCCGGCAAAAGCCCCTTCGAGAGCGGCCTCCGTGTCCTCCATCCCGGCAATCCGGGCATCCGGGAATCGTTCGCGGGCCGTCTCGACGGACCAGTGGGCGTCCTTATCCGGCCCGGTGTTGCACGCGGCGGCTACCGCAGCCGCTGCCAGCACGCCGCCCCGTTCGGCCAGCCGCTCCTCCGCCTGCTCGAGCAGCGCCAGCAAATGGATGCGGGCCTTCGCCTCTCCATCGGTGTGGGCATTCAGCGGCCCCCGCGGAGCACGACCGCCTCCCCGGTGTCCAGGCTCTGCAGCACCGCTTCCGACCGGCTTCCGCCTCCGTCGATGCCGAGCAGGTAACGGGCCGGCCTCATAAGCGCAGCCGGGCGCCGGCCTGCCGCAGCTCTTCGATCAGCCGGTCGTTGTGGCTGCTGCCTCCCGCCACATTGGCGCTCCGGAAGACGGGAGGCTCGATTCCCGCCTCGAGCAGCCGCTTGCAGGTGAGAACCACGATGGAGTTCAGGATGAAAGCCCCGGCGATGGTGGAGGTCGGCGCAATCGGCACGTCCATTCCTTCGAGCGTCACCGCCGCGTCGCCCGGCACTCCTCCGTTGTCCAGCACGATATCCGCGAGCTCGTACAGCTTCGAGCCGCTCGCCGAACGCGAGACGGCATTCCGCGAATGCTCCAGGGAGGTAAGGGCGATAACGGCAGCCCCCGCCTGCTTGCCTCCTCCGCCATTTCCACAGGCAGGGCATTAATGCCCGAGTTGGAAATGATGAACAGCACGTCCCCGTCTCCGACTCCTGCCTGCTCCAATAAAATAGCCGCATAGCCGGTCAGCCTTTCCAGCTTCGTGCTTTTGACCGCTCCCTCGTGAAGCATGAGCCCCGTTTCGAGAATCGGGATCACGGGAACAAGCCCGCCGGCCCGGTAATACGGCTCCTCCGCCAGCATGTGGGAATGCCCCGTCCCGAATAAATAAATCGCCCGCTTGGAGGCAATCGCCTTGGCGCACGCCGCCGCGGCTTTTTCCATCGCTTCCTGTTGGGTTGTCTGAATCGTCTCCAGCACCTGCGTAACCGCCCGGTAGTAAGCTTCCATCGCTGTACCTTCCTCTCTTCCACTTCTTACCTCATTATATAAGCAGGCTGCGCCGGGCACAGGATGATCCTTGACCGGGACCGGACATTTTTTTCAGGCATGTTTCACAATATTACAATCAGGTTAAATTGGTAAGGAATGGATGCCAAAAGTTGACAATCCCCTCTCGTCAGCTATAATAGGACCCATGCCAGGCTGGCCGTTATTTGGAGTGCTCATCCTATCTTTACTACCATGACTGGAGGAAACTTGATGACGAAACCAACTGCAAGCTTACGAATGGTAAGAAAAAAGCTCACTTTGTCTCTGGCCGCGATTGCCCTCGGTCTGACCACGCTGATCGGGTGGGCCCCGCAAGCGAGCGCCGCTTACAACACCGCAGCCGTTTGCGGATCGGGCTACACGTATTTGTACGCGCACGCTCTTAGAAACTGGAGCAGCCCCACGGCTGACTACGCTAATGCCACCCTTCGAATTTATATCAACCGGAGCACCAAGAAGGTGTGCAACTATGTCACCTCCACGGGCAGCTGGTACGGCGTGAAGAAATACATGACGTCGGATATCGGCCGAAGCGGCGGCATCACGGTCGATAAGAGCGCCGGTTACTACTATTACTATGCCGGCCCGAACTACATGTCCTATACGGACGACAACACCTTTGTCGTGAACAACGGACGGGTTTCCATCAACGGCAAAACCTATACATGGAACGCCCAGGCGCCCATTTGGCAGCTGGCCGAGTGGGGCAGCTGATCAACACCTAACGGCTAGCAGGAACAAGCAAGGGACAGTGAACTCATTTACCTTATATCGTAAAGAAGGCTGGTCCTTATCCCGATGGGTAGGGGGCCAGCTTTTTCTCTATGCCTAGCGATTCGGCGCAGAGTGTGCAGGTTATGTGTGATTGGGATAACGTGAACCTCGGGATAACCGCGTAGGCTCATGTTATATATATTGGGGGAGGGCGTGGCATGGACAAGAATTCGGTATACAAACCAAACATTATAGGCGCTGGGGAGGTGGGCTGTGCCAGTCCGGTCGACCTGGACAAGGATTCTGTCTATAAAACAAACAGCTTGTATTGGAACACAAAAGGAAATGACTTCTTAGGAGCTATCGTGCTTCCTTTTTATGGAGCTTTTGTCTCAGAAGAAAAGTGCCGGCTTTTTGGCGATGTCGCAGGGAAGAAGCTGCTGGAAATAGGCTGTGGGAACGGGCAATCCTTGCAATATCAAGGGGAACGCCACGCATCGGAACTATGGGGCATGGATCTATCCGAAAACCAAATCGAAAAGGCAAGGCAGCATTTGTCCTCGTGTGGTCTTTCGGCAAACTTGATCTGTTCTCCCATGGAAGAAGACTGCGGCATACCCGTGGATTATTTTGACTTTGTTTATTCGGTTTATGCCATAGGCTGGACCACCGATTTGGAGGGTACCTTTTGCCGGATCGCCTCTTACCTTAAAAAGGACGGCGTCTTTATTTTCAGCTGGTCTCACCCTATCCACAAATGTGTTGTGGCCGAAAAAAATGGGCTTGCTATCAAAAAAATTATTTGGACGAATCTTGGTATTCGGTATCTCTTGATGAAGGGGAGCTGACCTTATCGGATCGCAAACTCTCCACCTATGTGAATGCGTTAGCAAAGGCGGGATTTGTCATAGAGCAAATGATTGAGGAAACGGATGAGGAACTTATGCAATCGCGAAACGCTGACAGCGACTTTGCCAAAAAGGCTAAGATGCTTCCTGTCACTTTTGTAATCAAAGCCAGAAAGCTGTAGGTCTTCGTTAGCTTAATCAGCTCGCTGCTTATCTGGTCTGATCCATTCCTTCGGTGTGAAGGACCAATTCAAGTTACGGCAAATTTTACTCCAGTATTTTAATGGCAGATAGACGGTGATCCTTTGTAACTACACGGATATTCTTATATCCCGCTTGAAGTAGACGTACGGTAGCAGCAACGGAAACAGCGTATCCCATTCCTTTGCCACGGTCCGGTCTGAGGTCCCCGCTGACTTTCACTTGCCATTCTTTACTAATCATGCTCTGTAAATTTTCCATTGCTCTTCTCCCTTTCCAGCAAGGCTTTAAGCACTTCTTTCTCACTATTTTACCTTGGTGTACCCCTATATCTAGAGAAGGATTGGTTTCAATTGATCTTTCCTGCGCGTACGCAAAAAAGGCTGCTAAGCAGCCTGCTCTTGACACAAATCGGTCTGGGAATTTATAGACTCTTACCCATAATCGGGCGCACCGTTCGCTCACTCCATTGGTTTCGATTGAGCTATCGTCCCCTTTAGTTGAACGAATTTGAACTTGATGTGTGATTGGAAATAGACTGGATTATGAATTCCCATTCATCTTCGTGAAGTTCATGACCTGTGCCTTCCAATGAAAGCAATACCGCACCCGGAATTTCACTGGCAAGATATCTTCCGTGTTCATAAGGGATAATGGGATCTTCGGTACCGTGCACAATCAGAGCGGGTACTGTTATTTCAGCCGTCCTGGCCAAATAGGATTCTCCACCTGTCACCAAGGCATGGTTAGTCATGCTCGCCACATTGTTACTTATTGTAAACTCTTTGTCAGCCAGCATGCCGACTTTTGCCTCATTGAAATGATGCTTGGAACCTGACAGGATTCTGGATCGATCAATCGCAAACTGGGATACCGATTGTTTGTCAGTCCAATCTATAACCCCCATATTCGAGAAAAATTCCATAATTCTATCCTCCATTGGGGGAAGATGAGGAGCAAAATTGGACGTGGATAGAAGGGTAATGGTTAGAACTCTCTCCGGATGCCGCAGAGCGATCATTTGAGTCAGCATACCGCCCATGGACATACCTGCTAGATGAGCGCGCTCAATACGATAGGCATCCAACACTCTAATGGCATCATCCGCCATGTCCTCGAAAGTATAGCCCGGTTGACCCGGTTCGTAAGTTGTTGAACGTCCAACGTCGCGGTTATCATAACGAATGACAAAACGCTCCGCATCCGCTAAACGCTGGCAGAATTCTTCTTCCCACCAGACCATCGAGGACTGGGCACCCATAATGAGTAAAATCGCCGGATTAGCCGGATTTCCGAAACTGTCGGTGCATATTTGGATCCCATCAACGTTTAATAATCTTTCGCTCATATGGAAGCCTCCTGTATCTATACAAAATAAAAAACACAGGCTATTGGCCTGTGCATCCTGTAATCGAAAGAATTTGGGAATAAACGCATAGGATCATCACCTATGGAAGACGCATGGTCTTACACAGGTTCGATCACCAATGGGTTCATTCCATTCTCTTTAGATCTAGTCTATATGATTAAAGGCAGTGCTGCCTCTAGCCGAGTCGCATATAAACTAAACCAGGTTACCGTTAAGGCAAACCATTCTTCGATCACAATGCACACAAAAATAGCCTTGACTACTATTTCATTCATTGTGCCATGAATATCGAAGAATTAGTTCAACACACGTAACCCCTCCGTTCATTTCAGTTAGCATAATGTAACATAGGTCAAAGTTACATGTCAACACTTGGAAATCTCCATAGATATGGCCAAGTGGTTTAATGTTTTGCTCCAATCCAGGATTCTCATGCTATTTATCCTTTATTTAACTATTCTGCCCGTTAGCGTAGCGACGGTTGCCATTCATCTCTTCGGCAGCCTCGTGGTGTGGGTTATTCAGCTCTCGTGCCCAGTTAGCGTAATGTATTATGATACGGTTCTCCGCGCTGTCTGTAACGGCAAGTATTAGGGCCATCCTTTGCCGGATGGCACCACTTTTAATCTCTCTACGGATTATTTTCTCTTCACCGGTATCCAAATTTCCCCGGTCTCATTTCCGTGCCGAGCCATTCCATAATACATTTCGAAACTTGGGCCCTCGACCTGTTCGTATTCGGAAGTTGGAAACCACTCGGAATAGATACGTTCCCATAGTTTTTGCATATCACATTTCGGTTCCGGAAAAACCGCCCATATTAAAGCCGGGACAGAAAGTGTTGTAAGTCTTTCCGGAATTTCAAGTCCCTTGGGTAAATAATAACAAATCATGTACTTGAAGAACTCTCTAGTATGATCGTATAGGGCGGCGTGTAAATTGTTGTCCCCAAAACGTCCTAGTAAGCCGTTCATAAGATCAACGCTGCCATCATCATCACATTTTTTGCGGAATTGAGGAACTTCGGAAAATGCTGTTTTCTGGTCCGAATTTATTAGACCATAGACTCCGAACATTTCAAAAGAGCCTCTTTGTTCAATTCTGTAATTCATCTCGACATCTCCTTTTATTGAAATATGAAAGGACATACGAGGATAGGCTTTGAGAGCGACCCCTATATCGCGCGCGGATATCGGTATGATCCCATGAAGATTCTTAAACGCCCGTGTAAACGCCTCCGGCGATTCATATCCATATTTCATAGCCACATCAATTACCTTTGCATCTGTTGTCTGCAGCTCGAAAGCTGCCAATGTCAATCGTCGGCGGCGGATGTACTCCGATAACGATACGCCAGTAATAAACGGAAACATCCGTTGAAAATGATAAGTAGAACAACAAGCGATCTGCGCTATTTTATCATATGAGATATCATCAGCTAGATTTGATTCAATATAATCCATGGCGTTGTTCATCCTGCTCAACCAATCCATCGAAATCCCTCCCTTCGAGATAAATCTTAACGCTGATAAAAAAGAATGCCGTGCATTTCCTGCACGGAAAAGTCAGCTTGTTAAAAAACTTGCCGTTACTTGTACGGTTCACCGCGAACAATCTTCAACTATCCTGCCCATTCGTATTATGAGGTCACCAGATGTTACTGGTCGACCTCATTTTTTTGTGGTCGTATGATTACGGTAGCCGGGGATCGAACGTTTCTGCCCGTGGGACTCGGATCCCGAGAGCTATTCCGTTCATCCCCCTACTTGTTACACCATGATAAGGCTAGTTGGGGCAAGACCCCGAATCATATGCGATGATATGGACGACAAGAAGGTTAGGGGTTGCCGGCTAAAACATGATGAGGAGTGGTTACATGAATCCGGTCATTGGGCTGGATGTTTCCAAAGGAGAAAGTCACGCGCAAGCCTTCATTGATCGAGGTCTGCCGCACAGAAAGTCATTTCGTTTTGAGCATAATCTTGAGGGGTTAGCATCGTTTCTAAATTATGTACAAGCGCTTGAGGCTATTGCGGAAAAACGCCCGGCAATTGTGCTGGAAGCAACCGGCCATTACCATAGTCCGGTCATTCAGTTCCTGGAT
The DNA here is from genome assembly GCA_030323305.1 of Paenibacillus sp. CC-CFT747. GTDB lineage: Bacteria > Bacillota > Bacilli > Paenibacillales > NBRC-103111 > Paenibacillus_AO > Paenibacillus_AO aurantius. The sequence goes on from CP106741.1 coordinate 1,083,776, forward strand.
CAGCACCAATACCTGTATATCGTGATTAATCCACTGATCTCGCATCAGGCGAAAAAGACCAACTTGCGTAAGGTAAAAACGGATATCGCCGATGCCTACCAGCTTGGTGAGTTGTTCTACAAAGAAGACTTGGAGCCTTATAAAAAACGGGGACAGTTCTTGCTGAATCTGCGCTACTTAACCAGACAGCACGATGCCTTAACGGATTGTATGTGCAGGCGAAGCTGCAGTTCCAAGCCGTTCTGGATCAGGTCTTTCCTGAGTTACCGCGGCGTGTTTGGCGATTTGTATTCAAAAGTATCGCTGCGTTTGTTAACCATGCACCTACGTCTAAGTCGGTATTAGACGAATCGCCGGCAAATGTAAAAGCAGCGATAGAACAATTTTCGGGACGTAAGGGCAGTGCTTGGTCGTTAGATCGGACGCAAAAGCTGCTCGCTGCCGCAGCGCGCAATCCCTTCAGAGAAACGGTTTTCCCAGCGCACTTGACTTCCTCAAGCTGCTGATCGAGCTCCTGCTACAGTACCAAGAGCATCTGGCTAACCTGAACCAGTCGATCGAACTCTTGGCTGAGGGGCTTCAAGAGTACGAGCTGATCCAATCGATCCCGGGTATCGGTACCAAAATTGCTGCAACAATTCTGGCCGAAATCGGGGAAATCGATCGTTTTGGACACGCGAAAATGTTGGTGGCCTTTGTCGGCGTGGATCCGAGCGTCTTTTCATCTGGCAAGTATACCGCTACCCGAAACACGATTACCAAACGGGGTTCAAGAAGACTTCGAACCGTCTTATACCTGGCTGTTCGATGTGGTTTACGCAGCTCTCGCAACCAGAAACTTCGAACGTATTATGATAAAAAGCGTGCGGAAGGCAAGCCGTTCAAAGTAGCTGTCATTGCCTGTGTAAACAAGCTCGTCCATTGGATCTACGCGATTCTCAGTAAGAAAGAGGCTTTCCGTCTGAGCTAGAGGAAATACACGTTAGTTGAGGAAAATCTTACCGTGCCTGGTGGGACGGTTATTTGGCATGCCCTTATTCAAGTATAGCATTGTCCATCGGACTCATTAAGAAATAAATATTGACATCCTATCAGCTAGAATAGTTGAGCGGCAATTTCGGTTCATACTCATAGCCATGTATGGCATGTTAATCTTGGAAGTGAATCCTCTCCACTCCCTAAGCGTTCCGTAAACTGGCCAATAGCCTTCATTCTCCGGGCTTACTTTCAATAAAACGAAGACCCGTCAGTATATCCGTCATCCGTGCTCCTATCAGTTGGTACCCTTCGGCATTAGGATGCAACTGATCCGGCTGGTAGCCGGCAAATGCTTCCCCAAACAGCTCCAAACCATCTATATACATTAGATTGCTATCACCATATCCCTGCAATATGGAGATACCCGCACGGATTTCCTCACGCATTTTCTCCAGTGTCATCCCTACAGCATTTTCGGTTGACTCTCTATAAGAGCAGTAGATCGGCGAGCATACAACGAGAGGGGTTGTCGTGTGTTTTTCTCGGATCAACTCAATCATACCGATAACGGAAGAGCGGAAGGTGCGAATGTTCAACGAACTTCCGCCCATCACATTAATACCGAGACATAATGAAAAGACATCGGCGGGAAGCTCCCTAATCACTCTTGCTACCATCGGCTCGATCTGGCATTGTCCCCCGAACCCAAGGCATGTTAAATCCCATCCCATGTTTCGAGCCACTATCGCTGGCCACGTTTGAGAAGGGCTTGCGGCTGCCGCACATTGTGTGATTGAGCTTCCGTAGGTAATCCATCTGGCACGCTCATTACGATAGGCCGCAATATGAAGTGCTTGGTCCACGTGCAGCGATTTCAAAACAACTGTGGCATTTTGCGGTAAATATATCTCGAAACGTTCACCCGCAGGCAGATCAAACAAACAGCGGTCTTCTCCCGGCTCCAGTTTGACGGTTTGGATCAACCTGTCGTCTACGATCAGATCGAATAGCCTCTCCATTTCATCGGGAACGACCTCCAGTTCGATAGAACCAGGTATGCCTGTACCTGTAAAGGCTACTCGTATTCCGGCAGCTTCTCTTGCTTTGCCAATTAAACCTTCATCGAACATGCGAGACTTGTCGTATGGTAGCCTCCATGGACGAACACCTTCCACAGTCTTCTCCAAAGAAACGGCTCCCTGAATCCACTCGCTGGTTATTAGTGCGCTGTACATGCACTCACTCCTCTTTTCCCAAGTCGACCGCTGCCTTGCTTTGGCCTTCGTAGCGACTCCCTGATCGAACAGAATCAGTTTTCGTTAGAAATTACATGAAACAAAGGATATGAGGAAAGTCATTTAAAGGCTGACCATAATGTGCTATTGTGCCCGTTAGCGTAACGGTACTTTGTTAAATCTAACTTCGTTAATTTGTTCTTTTGCTTTTGCCGCTGCTTCCGTTATGCATCTATGCATTTCATTTTCGGTTACCTTTTTCCAATCATCTATTTCGTTTGTGTAAGAATAAATGATCCCCCTTGAGGAGGAGACTACCGCCCCATTACCTCTTACATCAAAAAACACACTTAAGTCCTCAGCTTTTCCACCTTGCATCCCAAAGCCAGGAACAAGAAAAATTGAATGCTGTAACGTTTTTCTTATCCTCTTCGCTTCTTCTGGGTAAGTAGCCCCGACGACCGCCCCAATATATGAATAGTTATTAACTCCTATCGTCTCACATGCCAACCTTTCGATTTCTTCTGCCAGCTTGAAGTACAACAATTCCCCATTCTCCAATTTGAGGTCTTGAATTTCGTATGACGAAGGGTTTGATGTTTTAAGTAACAAAAAGACTCCTTGTTATTCTCTTGTGCAGCTTCTATAAAAGGTGTATATCCATCACTGCCTAAATAGGGGTTTACTGTCACCATATCACCCGAGATAGACCCATTTCCTAAAAAGGCACGAGCATATGCAGACGAGGTTGAACCAATGTCACCTCTTTTTGCATCATTGATGATGATTAATTCTTTTGAACGTGCGTAGCTGATTGTTTTTTCCAGAGCATTGATGCCGCAACTGCCATATACTTCGTAATAAGCAAGTTGGGGTTTTACAGCAATTACATGGTCAGCAACAGCATCGATAATGATTTTATTGAACTCATAAATTGCGTTAGCAATGCTCTCGTTCGATGAATAATCTACATCTTTCACTAAACAATCTGGGAAAAACCTCACATCGGGATCCAACCCAACAACTAATACGCTATTCTTCTTTATACTTTCATCTATCAGTACATCTGCAAAATTGATCACAATAGTTCCCCCTAGGCTTCTTGATCCATTGTCTAGTATAGAATAACTCGTTATTTGCGGCAATTTCAAAAGGAGCAAATTCACCCCTATTTTGCTAAAGAAATCTGCCCGTTAGCGAAGCGGCAACTATTGCAAATGCAAATTGGCAATGGATCGGTTCCATCGCCGCGCTCTCATACCCTTTAGTTGAGAATGCATTTAATTCTTCGCATCTTTGTAAATGAATCCAATTACTGAAGTTATCAGACCAATAAGTAATATGATCCATTCTGCTCCACCCAACCTAGCAACAGGGTCGAGCACCCAAACTGCTGCATACAACATTATGCTTATGCCTAACAACATTATTTTTACGGACTTCATCTTATCTCCCCATTTCAAATAAGCTCAACAACAGCATTATTCAACAGAAATTCGACACTTTATCTTTGAAATATTCGAGATGCGAATTCAACTATCCTGTCCTTTAGCGGAACAAGCGGCCGATGATGTCGGCCGCTTGTTGTCGTTGCGTTATCGTACCCGTTAGCACAATAAGTTTACCTTATTACTACAACAATATAATTCAATCTACTTCTTCGAATAGTTATATAAAATGTAGCCTGTGTACTTTATATAAAATCCATTTTGGATACGGTTTTGGAATTGAGGTTCTACGCCAAAAGAAAAAGCTGCATCTGGTCCGTAACCCTGCTGTCCCAAAGGTATCTTGTTTCTATCCTTATCATAAATGGTTATTTCCCCTGGTGATGGAGACGAGAAAGTACCATCTTCATTAAAAATTCCATTATATAAAAATTCTCCCGTTTTATATTTCATGTTAAATTCTGCTTGAAAACTAAAGTAAATATCATTGCCTCTGTTCCATATATTCTTTAAATGAATAATAGTGTTGTGTGATTCATAAAGCTTCTCATTTATATTTTTTTCCTCTTTTGGTTTAAATGGAATCCATTCAGGTCTAATAAAAAGCTCTATTGGTACTTGTTCCTGTTGATTGACCAATGTGTATCCATCACGACTTGTGACGTTATCTAGGATGGCTTGCTGGCTATAATTTAAACTGTAGTATCTGTAGCAAATTACAACGAAGCCAACTGTTACTAAAATTAATACTAACAAATTTCTTCCTGAATTCATGCTCCTCCTCCTATCCTCCTGTTGAGATTAAGCATTTAAATAAAGCCATCTTTCCAATTATATTAAATAGTTGCGCTAAGTAGAGTAAAGGGCTGGGGATCCCAGCCCCTCCTCATCAAACCGTACGTGCAGTTTTCCCGCATACGGCTTTCCGACGTTCTTCATCCAGGGCAGTACGGTTTTTCCATGTGCATATTGTTTTCAGTCCTGTGCGTTGAAGCAAAACATGCATCTCTGACCAGTTCCGCTTACGCTTCCTGTGTTTGTTATTCCAGAACAGTCTCAATCTCCTCAGGATGTACCAGTCCACTTTCGCCAGGAAACGGTTTGCCATACTTCGATCCACATCCAGATGAGCATAAAAGTTACGCCATCCTTGGATCATCGGATTCAGCAGCTCGACCATCAGCTTTAACGGCCAGTTTAACCTGCCTCTAGATGCCGTTTCTTCCTTCACACGAGTCCGCATCTTCTTCATTGCTTTCTTCGATGGAAAGCTTCGCAGTCGATATTTTATCCCGTTTTTATGGAGGTAAGGCATTTTCCGATGATGAAAACCAAGGAAGTCGAACCCATCCTGGTTTTCCCACAGACAGACTAGCTTTGATTTGGACGTGTTCATGGTCAATTCCAGTTTTCCAAAGATCGCTTTAAGGGAACGAATCGCTTCGAGCGCCTGCGGTTTGTATCGGCACAGAATGACCAGATCGTCGGCATACCTTACCAGCTTTCCGAGATGAGAAAACCGTTTTTCCCATATCGTATCGAGGTAGTTGAGATAGATGTTGGCCAGAAGCGGAGAGATTACGCCGCCTTGTGGGCTGCCAATCTCCGTTTTGTGCCATACGCCTTCCTTCATTACACCTGCTTCAAGCCACTGTCTAATTAACTTCAGAATGCGCCTGTCGCAGATGCGTTCTTCGACCAGTTTCATCAGCTTGCTGTGGGAGATATTATCGAAGTAGCCTGTAATATCTACGTCGACCACCCAGTTGACGACACCCCAATTGATGCTATCCCGGATGCTCTTACTAGCCTGGTGAGCCGACCGTTTGGGGCGAAATCCGTACGAGCAATCTTTGAAATCTGCTTCGAATATGCCCTCGATCACCAATTTCGTTGCCATCTGAATCGTCCGGTCACGGACGGTTGGGATACCCAAGGGACGTGTCTTTCCGTCCGGCTTCGGAATCTCTTTCCGCTTGACGGGAGATGGTCGGTATTCCCCATTCATCAGCTGGTGTCTGATCTCTTCGATGAAGGATGCTTCGCCAATCTCTTGAACGATAAATGCGATCGTTTGTCCATCAATTCCGGCACTGCCGCGATTGGTCTTTACCCTTGCCCATGCTTCTTGCAGGATATCCTTCCGGAATACTTTGTCGTACAGGGCATGAAACTTACGCTTGGGGTTTTCCTTAGCCGCAAGATAGAGGGTATTTTGGAGTTGTCGAGCGTTTTCATTGGTGGCGTTAGCCGTGTATTCGGCATTCACTTGCTCTTACCTCCTTGATATCCCGTGAACGAAGTGGGGTATTGCCTTTCGGCGCCCTTCCCTCCCCGGGGTTATGTTGTCCACCGGATCATTGGTAATATGGCCCCCTCCGACTCCCTTCCCGCAGCTCACCATTTCACCTTTAGGGCTTATAAGTTTGCTCGTTACGAAAAAAAAACTTCGTGCGGGGGAGGGTCTCCCTAGTTCCAGACACAACTGTCTCTACATGCCGCTCCCTTTACACCGGAGGGTTCTTTTGCGCTGCATTCCAAGGTCTTCGCGCGTTCCATGGCCTTCGCCGGGGCAGTCGTGGCTCGGCTCCCTCTTGTCCCTTTCGGGTTCACTTTCACGATGCGGTAGGATTCATTTTCATTACGGCCTGCAGATTTGCTTCACCGCGCAGAGCGCGACTTTTCGCAGGGCTTCAGCCACCGGTTTTCGCCGACGTCTGCCTGCTAGCTACGGGGCGGCTTGGTCCCTACCCCGACTGAACTTGCATCAGTAAGTTGTGCCTAGCTTAGCTAGGCGCGCACTGCCCGTTAGCGGAACAAGCGGCCGATGATGTCGGCCGTTTGTTGTCGTTGCGTTATCGTACCCGTTAGCGTAATGAAAAAGCAGCCGTAGTTTGGCTGCCTCTGCTCAAATGGACGTTCAAAAATTAAGTGCGCTGTTCGGTGAGATACGTTTTGACTGAAGGAGCCTTATAAATCGAGAACTGCTTCAGAATCCCCTCTGGAGTATTATCTGTAATGACCATAGCACGATACTTCGATTGCATGAAATGGTCGCGTTCCATAGCATCAAACATGGAGACAAGTGGATCAAAATATTGATTGATGTTCAGCAATCCACATGGCTTTTGATGCAATCCTAACTGACCCCATGTAAAGATCTCAAAATACTCTTCTAATGTTCCAGGTCCACCAGGAAGAGCAATAAACCCATCTGCCAATTCCGCCATCTTTGCCTTACGCTCATGCATCGAATCCACCATTATAAGCTCTGTTAAGCCCGTATGCGCTATCTCACGGTTTTGAAGAAATTGAGGGAGTACTCCAATAACAGAACCTCCATGCTCCAGCGCAGCATTAGCAACAATCCCCATTAGTCCGACATTAGCTCCACCGTAAATTAGAGTGATTTGTTGTTTGGCAAGCTCTTGTCCTAATTTAAGTGCGTTTTCTTTATAAATTGAAGAAGCTCCTTCACTAGAACCACAAAATACAGCGATTGATTTCATAACCCATCTCCGTTTGTTTTAATTTTCTGAATAACGTGCCTGAAGCTTTTGTTTATGTGATATCAGGATATCATCAAGCGATATATCATATTTATTAGCGATCACAATGAGATTTCCTAAAACATCTCCAAGTTCTTCTGTTAATTCAGATTTATTCTCTTGAAATGTGCCTACAACCTCATCTGGACGATCCCTACCAATCTCTAATGCACGAATTGCACGAGCTACTTCCCCAGTTTCCTCAGCAAGAAATCCAATACGGACAAATATATCTAAGTCTGACCAGTTACCATTGTTGAAATTCAATGATATCCATGTTTCCCTCCAACATAACAAGATTGCTCGATCTCAAAAACTCGAAAATCATAATACCATATTGAAGTTTAATAATCTATTTAGCCAATTTCATCGGTTGCTTTCTGTGAATTAATCATTGGAACTAACCTAATCTGCCCGTTAGCTGAACAAGCGGCCGATAATGTCGGCCGCTTGTTGTCGTTGCGTTGTACCCGTTAGTTCAATTTCCCAATCTGAAAAATTCAGCTTGATTCATAAAATATACATCAATATTATCGATTATGAGCCCTCCGTTTTCTTCCGAGTTGCTTTTTACTTGAATCCATTCGTTGTCTTTCTTAAACTGCTCCCATAGCCTTTGACGCTGCGCCATATCCTTAAATTCCATCACATAGTATAGTTTATTTTGGCCTGTTGCATCTATCCAGAAATTCACGACCTTCATTCCCAGTCTTGTAAAAATTTTAAACGTATGCTCCTTAAATCTGTCTTGAATGGCATCCATTCGACCTTCGTAAATCGTATAGATTCGCAACTCGTATAGCATGTTATTTCCTCCCTGAATGAATCTGATTGGTAATCCAGCACACATCTATTTCGACTTTTTAAAAATCAGATCGAGCGCATTCTCTCTGGACCATCATGCTAACCTCTGCCCAGGCGTACGGCATATGACAATATCAACACCTTCTCATGGATCGCTATGTTATAAGTTTACGCTTCCGTCGACACCACCTCACCGCGGCTCAAACCTGCGGCTCATCCGTTCGCGGTTCAGCTCCAGCCTCTTGAATGCTCTCCTCCAACTGTCCCTCGGGCGTTAACCGAAAGACAATATGACGTATCCAGCGGTCGTCGTCACGTTTCGGGTAATCGACCCGATAATGTCCGCCGCGGCTCTCTTCGCGTCGCAGAGCAGCTTTCGTAGTAAGCAACGCGCAAGTAAGCAAATTGGCAAATTCATATTCTTCCTGCTTCGTTAATGCCCCGTCAAGGAACGCGACTTGTCGCTTCAGCTCGTCCAATCCGCGCTGGAGCCCCTTCGCATCGCGCCTTATACCGGCTTCGCGCAGCATAATTTTTTGCAGCTTCAGCCTTTTTTCCACAATCGACTGCTGCTGCGGCTCTTGCCGATGCGTCGCCACGCAAAGCTGCTGCACCCCTGGCCAAGCGGCGGCAGCGCTGCGATCCGCTCGATAATGCGGCGGCCGAACACAATCGCCTCGGACAGCGAATTGCTGCCCAGCCGATTGCCTCCGTGCACGCCAGTAGACGACACTTCTCCGCAGGCAAACAATCGTTTCACCGCTGTCTCCCCATGCAGATCCGTCTTGACGCCGCCCATCATATAGTGGGCTGCCGGTGCAACCGGGATCCAGTCCGTGGACAGATCGAGCCCAAATGGCAGACAGAAGTCGTAGATGGTTGGAAAGCGGCGCTTGACGAATTCTTCCGATTCATGCGTAATATCAATGTAGACAAAAGTCGACTTCGTTGCTTCCATCTCATCGAGAATAGCTCTCGCTACAACATCGCGCGGAGCCAGTTCAAGCTGCTCGTGATATCGGGCCATGAAGCGCTCACCCTTAATGTTGCGCAGGATCGCCCCCTCGCCGCGAACCGCTTCGGAAATCAGAAACCGCGGAGCACCCGGATAGCACAAGGCGGTCGGATGAAACTGGACTAATTCGACGTCGCGAATTTCCGCACCGGCTCTAAGAGCGATCGCGATGCCGTCGCCCGTAGCAATGTCCGGATTCGTCGTATAGCGGAACAGTTGTCCTGCCCCTCCGGAGCACAGAATCGTTGCGTCCGCCTCCACCACGACTCTTGTCCCATCCGGCTTCTGCACAAGTGCGCCGCGGCATTCGCCATTCTCGGTCAACAGATCGATCACATAATGGTCATCCCACAGCTCGATGTTCGGGTCTAGCTTCGTCCGTTCAGACAGCGAGCGTACGATCTCCGCCCCCGTCGCATCCCCATGGGCATGCAGGATACGTCGATGGCTATGGGCCCCTTCTTTTGTCAAGGCCAATTCGCCGTTCTCCTCGTCAAATACGGTCCCCATTCGAATCAGGTCGCGGACGCCGTCCGGCCCTTCGTGGACAAGCACGCTAACCGCTGCTTCGTCACACAAACCCGCTCCGGCAACCAAAGTGTCTTGCCTATGAAACTCCGGCGAATCTTCATCGGAGATGGCCGCCGCGATGCCGCCTTGGGAGTATCGGGTATTGCTGTCGAGCAGCGATTTTTTCGTAATCATTAACACCGACTTCGTTTCGCTCGCTTTAATCGCCGTAAACAATCCGGCAATCCCCGCCCCTATGACGATCACATCCGTCCGGGCGCGAGGGAGCTGCTGCATATCGAAATCGACCAAATAACGTGGGAACATGAGGTCAGGTCACCTCTAGATTCAAAGTAGCGCATGCTACTTCACTTGCAGCATGCGTTCTAAGGAAAGTCGGGCTTTGTTGGCGATGTCTTCGGGCATCGGCCGTCGGCCCATGATCATCCCGAGGATTGGCGAGCCCAGGGCGACACCGTAGGCATAGCCGGTAATCAGTTAACCAACCGAAGAGATCGAGACGTGAAGTTCTGGAACCGGTCGTTCGCCGGGACGTTCAACGTGTCGATCATCGCCTGATACACGGTATCCCCTACTTTCTTTTGATACTCCGCCGATTTTCCCTTCATCAATGCGATGCGTATGAATGGCATGCCGCACGCTTTTTGGCGTGTTTGGTATGATTGAATCTTAGCACGATAACCTCTATGCTAAGAATGCAGGCGAGTTCGTGCGAAGAGTTCGTGTAAGTTCGTGTTTTCGGGAGGAGATCGGATGGCGAATAATCAAGAGGACCGGATATGGCCGGAAGAGATGATTCGCAGACTGCGACAGAGACCAAGCCCAGTCGGAAAGGCAAAGCTGCGGCAGATTGATCTGTCCAAGCGGATCGGGGTGGAGACAAGGACGATTCAGCAGTGGGAGAATGGCGAGCGGCTGCCGAGCGCTCCTAATCTGCAATTGCTGATTCAAATATATGTAGTAGAACAAAAGTTTCTTCGCGGTTCCGAAAGAGCGGAGGCTCAGTTACTTTGGGAGACGGTCCGTCGATTCCATGACGACAGGTCGGGGAACGGCCGGGTGTACCCTCTCTTTGACGAACAATGGTTCGAAGCGATTCTCGCGGATGCTTCTGCGGGAAGCGAGTCTGACGTTCATTCCGGCATCCGATCGGGAGGTTCGCAGGTTCGCAGGTCCGATGCATCGCCGCAAAATGCAGCCGTGAAATACGGGCCAACGAATCTACCCAGTAGAATGTCCTCGTTTATCGGTCGCCTCGAACAGGCCCAGGAGATTCGGCAACTTCTTGCCGACTCTCCTCTCGTCACGCTTGCGGGTCCCGGGGAGCGGCAAGACGCGTCTAGCGTATAAGGTCGCTTCGGACGCCTGTCATTGTTATCCTGACGGCGTATGGCTATTCGAGCTTGCTTCGGCCATGGATATGCTCTCGGCTCTGAGAATCATCGCATCGGTATTGGACGTCAAGGAACAGAAGGAAAGGCCGCTCATCGAGTCCTTGCTGGACCATATCCGGAACAAACGCATGCTTCTCGTGTTCGACAACTGCGAGCACTTGATTGATTTCTGCTCTGCTCTCATCGAGCGGTTGTTGTCGGCCGCTCCTTCGATCGCCATTTTGGCCACCAGCCAGGAGCCACTGAACATCGGCATGGAGTGCGTATGGAGGGTTCCGCAGCTCACTTTCCCCACGGAGAATGAGTTGCGGGATCATGTAGGATATGACGCCATTCTGTCCTGCGAGTCCGTTCAGCTGTTTATCGAGCGCGCGACCGCCCTATCTCCTTCCTTCCGCGTTATGGAAGAGGATTTGAAGATCGTCGGACGGATCTGCGAACGTCTGGAGGGCATTCCGTTGTCTATAGAGCTTGCAGCCGCCCGGACCAACGTGCTTAGTATTGAGCAAATCGACGAACGGCTGTCCGATTTGTTCGCCGTCCTTACCGCCGGGAAGAGAACGGCTGCCCCCCGTCATCAATCGCTTCGAGCCACCCTGGAGTGGAGCTTCACCCTGCTCACGGAGCAAGAGCGTCAGCTGCTGCGGAAGCTGAGTCCGTTTACCGGGGGATTCGAGCTGGAAGCGGTCGAATACATATGCGCGGATGAAGAATCGAACCCTTCTCTCGGATGGTTCGATCGTCAGGAAGCCTTAGATTTGGTTGCTAGCCTATACAATAAATCGTTTCTATCTGTTGATTCAGCAAGTGCTGGTCCTAGACGAAGATATTCGATGCTCGAAACAATTAAACAATTTGGAATCGAACAATGGGAGAAGCACTGCACGGACGAGGAACGCGAACGGCTTAACAGCCGCTTCGTCGACCACTACTGTCGGTTGGTCGAGAGAGCGGAACGGGGATTCCGAAGTCGGAACCGGGATGCCGCATTCGCGGCGATTCAGCAGGAATACGCTAACATCCGTTCCGCGCTGAGAAAAGCCTGCGATCTTCCGCGGGAGGCGGGAGCCGCAGTGAGAATGGCGTCCTGCCTCTATTATTATTGGCTGCATGAAGGTACCTTGCAGGAAGGATCCGCGCAGCTTCGATCGGCTCTCGCGACGCATAGTCAAGCTTCCGTTCAAGAACACGCGGTCAAAGCTAAGCATGGTCTTAGCGTGTTGCTATGGGTCATGGGAGAAATCGAGGAAGCCGAAAATTTGGCCAGACAAAGCGCGGATGAAGCTCGCAAGCTCGGACATCCGGCGCTCTTGGCATCTCAGCTTCGAATGCTGACTCAGCTGGCTTCGCGTTCGGGCTTAGCGGACGAAGCGATCCGGCTAGCGGAAGAAAGCGTGCTTCATGCCAGGGATTCAGGTGACGACTGGAACCTCGCGTCATCCTTAAGCTCTCTGGGCAACATCCTGCTGGTGCAACAGAAGTGGGAACAGGCTGAACCCTTGTTCATCGAAAGTTCAACGCTATTCGAGAAAGCAAAAGACGATTTGGAGTTGTCGGGACCTTTGCGGGCATTGGGATATATTGCATTAAACCAGCGGAGGCCCAGAGAAGCGTTGGCACTTTTTAAGAGAAGCATTGCCATTTGTCAAACTTATCAGGGAACGTGGTTCCTCGCGCTAGGAGTCGAGGGGCTTGCAAGCACATTGTGCGGGCTGGAAGAATATCGCGCGGCAGCTATGTATATCGGCGTCTCCAAGAAGTTACGTGCGAAGCTTGGCTCCACGGCTCAGCCCCAGTTTCAAATGATTTACGAACAGGCGATACGAACCTGTAGGCTAGAATACGGCGATGAACCGTTTAACGAGGCAATTGCGATTGGAAGAGGAATGACAAGAGAACAGGCCGTTTCTTACGCGTTAGAGATGTAAGGGGCACTGCCGAACGGAATGCATGAATGACGCCTTGCCCTACCGATGGCTCTATGTTTCTAGCCATCACCTTGAACGGCAATCCTTCGAGGGCGGCCCTTCGAACTTAGATCTGATTCTGCAATGACAAGTAGGAGGCCATCCCGCAAGGAATGGCCTATTCGTTAGGGACGGATTTCGGAGGTTTTCTTAAAAATCATCACTCCCAATGTTTATTCTAACGAATTAGACGAAGCGAATAAGTAATAAGTTATTATTGGAATTGGATTTTTTACTAAAATTTATTAGTTCGATATTCCACTAATCTGCCCATTAGCGTAATGATTCGAAATTCATATGGATACCTGATCTGTTGCTGACACGAATAATGGAATCAAGTTGACTCTTGGGATATTCAATCCATCCCCTGCTCATTACTTGATTACTTATTTCAAAAGAATGATAGCCTGGATAGGTCTTAAACTGTTTCAAATAATCTTGAATTTGTTCGATCATAGGGGCGGAGTTAAATAATTTTGAGTCAAATGCAAATATTATAGCCCCTTCTCCCCAGGGTTTACCTGGTGCATTTCCAAAAAATCCCCCCGTTAATGCACCTGCAATAAACTCCATACCCATGGCTAACCAAAGACCTTTGGTTCCACCCAAGGGCGGAAAAGATCCGCTGCTTCGATCTCCTTCGAGAATCTTGTACAATATATTTAAGTCTTGAGATGCCTCACCATTGGCATCTTGTACGATTCCAGGAGGAAGAATTCCATATTGGTCAGCAATTTCTTTTAGCCCGATCGCTGAGTGACGAACATCATGAGTACTTAAAGAACCGTCAAATAAAAAGGGCGGGGTCCCTGGTGCACCTATGGCAAGCGGATTATTACCAATAACATTTAGATCGGTAATGCCTTTATTCAGTAATGGGTTGTTTTGCGTTATTATTAACCCTATTTGGTTTGCTGATAAAATCGGTTTTAATCCTTCTCCAATGATGTTCGGTTTAGGCACCGCGACGATCCCAATTCCATATGTATCCGCTAGGGATGATGCAAGTGACGCACCCTTCCTGGCGACTTCATCAGGCCAATTTCTATAAGTAGAAAAAACACGAGCTGAAATTGGTGTAATAGGCTCCGTTGTGACTTCCAATCGCTTAGTTACCATTCCACTATTAATTCTATCAATAATGGATTCGAGCCGTGCCGTACCTCTTGGAAAATCACCAATAATATCACGATTGATTTGTATTTCTGTCCACGTGTTTACAACATAGTCATCTTCCACCCATTTGTGTAGAATGCTCTTACACCAATGAGTCATCTCCGAGATACTTATTTTTATGGATTCAGGCATTTGGTTCCATCCCTTTCCCTTTTCAAAATACAACCGAACATTTCTGAATAATTTTTCCAATTATATCCTTCGACTCAGATGCACGCAACACTTATTTTTAAACATTCCTTCAATTTGTTACTACTCTAACGAGTTGAAGTTATCGATGGATACTGTAGCTCAACTTTTTTGCCCGTCCCTCGGCATCTCAAAAGTACTGTCACTCCCTATCCTGCCCGTTAGCGGAACAAGCGGCCGATGATGTCGGCCGCTTGTTGTCGTTGCGTTATCGTTCCCGTTAGTCGAATGATTAAAACATCAATAGCGAACAAGTAGCTTTTCATGTCTGTTGAAAGTAAACCGCCTAACATTCCTTTTCCGAGGGCAGCTTTGTCCAATTGAGAACTGGGTAAATCCATTAAGTTTGAACAACCCCTATTAGCCGTCAGCGCATATCCAGCGGCAAGCCTTTCCTCTCACAATCAAAGAAAAGCCGGCTGTAAATCGCTGCCGGCTTGATGTGTTGCTTTTATAGAAGCAGTGTTTTTAGTACCGGTTCCAGGGCATCAGCCATCCGCAGAAAACCAAGGTCCGTTGGATGCGTGCCGTCCACCGTGCATTCGAAGTAGTCCCCATCCCCAAGTGATCCCGAGCCATCGAAGAAATAAAGATTCAAGTCACCCTGCTCCCGCAGCTCGTTGACAAGAGACTTTTCTAAACGCTTGCGTTCCATCCGGGTCTCGTACAAGTGCGGGGTGAGCTCCTCACGCGCGTAACGAATCCGCGAGACAACCAGGATCGGCGTTACCGGATGAGCCTCCCTATAAATTCTAATAAATTCCGGGAGCGTCTTGCGGAAAAGCTCGGTGCTCACGCAATTGCCCTCATAATCAATGACCATACACGCAGGATCCTCGATCTTCGAAACGATTTCGGCGACCTCCGGCTCTCCCTTTCCGTTCCCGGAAAAACCAAGATTAATAAACTCCAGCGGAATTCTGCGGCTCAAAATGTTCGGATAAGCCATGCCGGGACGCGAGGCGCAGCCGCCCTGCGTAACCGAGGTTCCGTAGATAACGACCTTCTTCCCCGATGCATAGGGGGAGGAGCGGTTACGGCCGCACCCTCATCCAAACCAATCTCTATCCCCTCCACTCCCTGATAGAGCGGCAGGTTTAGAACGATATTGCGTATCGAAGCCTTCCAATCGGTAAACAACGAACATTCGTACTCGGTGAGATTTAGGTCATATTTGGTTATATTGGCGTAACGCAGGGGGAGGAGGGTTCCGGGGAACCCACGTAGCAATCGACGCCGCATTGTCCGGTTGCAGGCATATGGACCATGTTGGCTTTGCCTTTCAGCCTCACCCTTACCCATAGGCAGGAGGAGTCGGACTGAAACCGGATTTGCCCTCCCGCCGTATGATCAGCCAAGTGATCGACGGCTTCCGGAATGGTGCCGGAGGGCATAGTCGGCAGGCGGCGATAGATTCTTTCTTGTGCAAACCAAGCCAATCCCGAAATTTGAAATGGCGGCTCCTTAGGGAATACCAACGAATCGGACCAGCGATCGTTTCCTGGGGACGCATTCCGGGATCGTATAACCCTATCCGATTCTCCTCTTTTCTTCCCATCTTCCCTTTCCCTCCCTAGTCTTTCTGAATGTCGGGACCGCCCACTCTCGGTTAATGCCGTACTTTCACCGGCTCAGCCCTTAACCGCACCTAAAGTGGCACCCTGCATAATCAGCCGTTGAAACAGGATGAAGACAATAACGGAAGGCACCATCGCAATCGTCACCCCGGCAAACAACGTCACCCAGTCCGCGGTAAACTCCATCATTTTGTTGGCCTGGTACATCTGCACGGCAATGGTATATTTATTGGTATCGCTCAAATAGATAAACGGCCCCATGAAGTTGTTATAGTAGCCCAGGAATTTGAAAATCGCCACCGTCACAATCCCCGGAGTGGACAAGGGGACGATCACACGCCAGAACACCTGGAAGATCGAAGCTCCGTCGATATGAGCACTTTCCTCCAAATCCTTGGGCAGCGACTTCATAAAGCCTCCGAGCAGCATGAGATAGAACACGCTCTCCCCCAAGGAGGAAAGCAGGATTAACCCCGTTAAGCTGTTCGTCAAATGCAGCTCCCTCATGATCACATACTGCGGCACCAGGGCGTTAATCCCCGGCAGGAACAAGGAAAGCATAATCAGGCCCCAGACCAGCTGCCGTCCCTTAAACTCCATTCGGGTTAAGGCATAAGCGTTCAGCGTAGTAAAGAACAAGCTGACGAAAAGGCTTCCCCTACATAATAAAGCGTATTTAGCAGCGAACGGCCGAAGCCGTACTCGGTCCAGGCGTTAGAGTAATTGGACCACTGCAGCTTTTTGGGAAGGCTCCAAATGTCTTTGAAAAATTCCGGGTTGGCCTTCAGAGACTCATAGAACACCCATATCAAGGGAAACAGGATGGACAAAGCCCAGACATAGAGCACCAAACGCCACACAACGTCCATAAACGTCTTTTTTCCTTCAATCTCCTCTTCTCCCCTCTTCAAAGATAGGCTTCTAATACTCGACGCCCCGGTTCGGCAGAAACTTATCCATCAGCAGCTTGGCCGTGATCAGGATAACGAACAGAATCATACCGACAGCGGAGGCGTAACCGTAGTTGATGTACTCTTTACCGAAGGCAAGATTGAACATATAAAGACCGATTACATCTGTGGAACCGGACGGGCCGCCATTCGTCATAATCAGAATAAGCTCGAAAGTCTTGAGCGTGCCGATCACGAGGAACAGCGCACTGACCCGGACGACGGGTAGAATGAGCGGCAGCGTAATCTTGAACAGCCGCGTCATATGGCCGGCCCCTTCGATAATAGCCGATTCGTACAGCGATTTGGGAATGCCCGACATGGCGTTTACGAATATGATCACATAAAGCCCGACGCCTCCCCAGACCCATGGAGGAATCAGCGCCCACAGAGCCGTACTCTCGCTGCCCAGCCAATAAAAATTGTTCATGTCTACCCCAAGAAGCTTCAGGCCGCTGTTGAGCAGGCCGTAGGTGCCGTCATAGATGAACGCCCATAACAAAGCAACGACGACAATCGATAGGACATTCGGAAAAAAGAACAGGATTTTCAGAAATCCATTTTCCGCATAGCTCTTGTAGGTAACCAGATAAGCCAGCAGCAGGGAAATAAGGATAACTAACACCGGCACCGTCACCATAAAAATAACGTTATGCTTAAGTGCCCGCCAGACATACTCGTCCTGAATCGCGGTAACAAAGTTGCGGAGCCCCACGAACTTGGAATCCGTCAGCCCGTCCCAATCCAATAACGCGTAATAAACGGATAAAACATTCGGAAACAGCGTAAAGAGCAAATAGCCCCCGAACGGCGGCACGACCGCCATAAGGATAAAAATCCACTTCTGCGTCTGGGCTTTATCCAATCCCATTCGGCGGGAATAAGAGGATTCAACTTTCACAACAGCAGGTTCGGACAAAGGAAGTCAACTCCTATCAAGGGAAATGGAAAAGCGGAGAGGCTCGCTCCCCGCCTATAACCTTATTTCTTCTGCGCTTCCACGGCTTTCTTCAGCAAAACGTCCGCTTCTTCGAGAATCGGCTTAGGATCCTGTTTGCCTAATACAATCTTCACGACGGCTTCTTCCATCATCTTATTGGCTTTGGCCAAGTTCGGATCGGAGATGCTTACGGTTCTGTGCGGCTTATACGACCGGGCATCGTTATCCTTAATATACTTAAGAATCGCCTGCGCCGAGGTAGGAAGCTTCACGACTTTGCTCGTATCGTCGATCAAATCTTTTCTCATCGGAAGGGCGCCTGCTTTTTCTGCGGCAAACTGCTGGTTATCCAGCGTCATCAGCCATAGAATGAACTCCTTGGACCACTTCTTGTTCAGCTCCGGCTTGCCGGCCCACATGTACTGGAAGTTGGTGATCCCGCTTCGGATCCAAAGCTTCTGATCCGCTTTTTCCCGGAATGGCACCGCCATATAGCCCCATTTGAAATCTTCCGGAGTGGTCTTCTTCATTTCGTTCTCCACGTGGCTTCCGGTGGAAACCATCGCGGCCTGGCCTTGAATCACCTGCATCTGGGACTGCGTATGGGTTAGCGCCGCCAGTCCTTCCGGGAAGTATCCCTTCTTGCCAAGCTCATACAGGCGGTTCCAATGCTCCAGGTTTTCCGGACTCGTAAATTGGGGCAAGCTGTACGTTTTATAATTTTCGATCACCTTGTCTGCATTGCCTTTAATATCGGCCAGCTCAAACAGCTTCGCAGGTCCGAACGCCCAGTCATAGTAAGTCGGGTAAACCCCCGGGAAAGTAATCGGAGCTATGCCGTCCGCCTTAATTTTGGCAAGCAGGTCGGTAAACTCCACCCATGTCTTCGGGTTCTGGTTCCAGCCCTTCTGTTCGAACAGCGTCTTATTGAAAAACAATCCGCCGTAAGAGCTCGAGGTGGCAAACTCGTATACCTTTCCGTTCACTCGGGTAAACGATTCGGCGAGGCCGGGCATCATGAGCTCCTTCAAGGTTTTGCCGGGCACATCCGGAAGCTTCCTGTCGAACATATCATCGAATGGCTCTAGCTTGCCGGCTTCCGCCAGGGAAATGATCCCCTGCCCTCCCGACGGCGGCGTTGTGTTGAAGATGTCGAACATATCATTGTCGTTGTTGGCGGAAATTTTCGTTTGGATCATATTCTTCATGTCCGCCGATGCGGTAATGTCGAAGGAAACGTTCGGGTATTTGGCTTGGAAGGACTTTATGGCATAATCGAACCATTCCCTTCCATATCCCCCCATAAAGAAGCCGACTTTCAGCGTCACTTTTTCCGTTTTGGGCAGCCCGTTCTCATACACTTCCTCTTTCGTTTGATTGGGGAGCGGACTCGCGGAAGACTGTTCGGTTTTGTTGGAGCATGCTGAAAGCAGCGAACCGGACATAGCAACGGCCAGGCTTAAAGCGGTAAGCTTTCCAAATTTATTTCTCATACAGAACCCCTCTCGAAATAATAAAGAAAATTGATTTATTAAATCTATTTTACCGGGGAATTGTTCGGCGATGATTATCGTTATGTAATAGGCTTGTTAAGAATAAGAGCTTTGCCTTGGTTTCGGATGATCACGCTTACAATTACGTCCCCATTAATAAATCAATTTTATTTATTATATACTACCTTTTATTTCCTGAAGTTACAATGAAAATTTTTCGACAAAATCGTCGGCTATCTTCCGAAATAACGGCGTGGTAAACTAATTTGTATTATGAGAATAAACGTGATTGTCTAGAGAAGAGGTCGACTTATGCCTACAATAAAACATGCCAGCCATACGCTGCTTAAATCCATTAATCAGCAGAAGGTGCTGCATCTGATTCATTCAGAATGTCCGATCTCCCGTGTAGAGCTAGCCCAAAAACGGGACTTAGCCAACAAACCGTCACCAATATCGTCAACCGGCTTCTGGAGGATCAACAAATTGTTGAAGGCGAACCCCAATCCCTGGAGAGTGGCAGCGGCCGTAAGCGTGTTCCCTTGCTGCTGAACAGCTCCCGCTTCTGTGCAATCGGTATTCAATTGGCGGGCACGTCGGCACGAGGAACCTTATATAATTTTCAACACACTCGCTTGGCGGAAGCCGAAGGCAAGGAAAAGCACTACGACACCGAGGAGGACCTGCTCCGGGTGATCCGCGGGGTGATCGACCAACTCATTAGCCAGGCCCCCGATCCTGCCTGCCTGAAGGGAATCGGCTTTAGCGTCCATGGACTCGTCGACTCCTCCGAGGGCTTTCTGCTCCGCTCGCCGGGGCTCGGATGGAAGCGGATCCCACTGGCAAAACTGCTGGAAGCCGAGTACGGGCTGCCTGTCTTTCTGGAGAATGACACCAACCTGCTGGCGCTCCATGAAAATATAGGCGGAATTCTAAGCTCCTCCAAAAACAATCTGACGCTTAAATTTGACAGAGGAATCGGGGGCGCTATCGTGGTGGAGAAGCGGCTGGTGACCGGATCCTCCTTTGTAGCAGGCGAGGTCGGCCACTATAAGGCGTTTATGCCGCCCTACGATTATGAATGTTACTGCGGCGGCAGAGGGTGCCTGACCACGCTGGCTTCCTCGAGAGGCTTACAGCGGACGCTTGGCAGAAGCCGGGAGGAGTTTCATGAAGCTGTCCGCAACGGAAACCCCGAAACCGTCCAACTGAGCGAGGCGGTGAGAACGGCGATCGTCTACGCCGCTGCCAATATCGTCACCCTGCTCAATCCGGACCGGGTTCTGCTCACCGGGGCCATGCTGCCGGTATGGGGAGACTCGTACGTCGACGAGCTCCAAGCGCGGGTGATGGCACTGGTGCCGCAAACGTGCCGGAACGTGGAATTCGTTCACCTCCCCGAGGTGGAGGATGAGACGGCGCTGGCCGCCGGGCTTGTCGAGCAGAGTGTGTTCAAGATCCCGCTCGACAGCTTGTCCCTGTAAGGGTTATTTCCGATTCCCGGGAAGGGATGAGAAATCCTAAAGCGGTACCTTCGCTAAACGAAGTCAGCTTCTTCTGCCATGCCAAAAAAGCCGAACGGGATACGATATCCCGTTCGGCTTTCTTTACTTTACGGCTGCAGCCGCTTCATCAGCTCGATGGCGTCGCTTGATAAATAGACCGCAGCCACCGCCCCATACCTCCAAAATTGGGATAGCTTTCCGCTCCGATGGTTTCGCGGGAGTTTAGGAGCAAGGGCGCTTAGATGACTTTTATTTTTTACTGTCTACTTAACAGGGGCACTTAAAAGGAAATCCCACCCGCTGCATTAATTCTGACCTTATAGCTTGCTGTTTTGCCTTGATAAGAAGCGGTAATCGTTACGGCACCCGGATGGTGAGCGGTTACTACACCATATTCAGATACAGTTGCTGACTGCGGCTTGCTGCTGGTATAAGTTACCCCATCGCTTATCACTTGCCTTGTTCCATCCTCATAGATTGCGGTAAGGAGTAAACTTAAGGTAGAATTGGCCTGCATCCGCGGATCCAATCCGCTAAGCTCCAAGCGGATCAGTTTCTTCTCCGGCTCAGGTTCCTCTTTCTTAACAACGTTTAGCTCATAAGATGACGTGAGGCCCTCATACTCTGCCGTGATGAGCACGGTCCCTTCCGACTTCGCCGTTACTGCGCCGCTGGCGCTGATCTCCGCTATACTAGGATTACTGCTTGTATAAGAGACGTTAATCTCTACCTTGCCACGGCTTCCATCGCTGTACACAGCGGTAGTCACGGTTTGACCAATCTCTCCGACGACTAGGGAAGCTGCCCCTTCGAATTCAAGCCCAATCAATGTAACCGGTTCTTCCTCGCGGTCTTCTGATACCGATTGTAAAACTGGCCGTTTAACAATCTTATCCCATACCCATATCGTGTTAAAGTTCCACCCTAACCTATCTGTATAGGTGGATGGATTTTCCACATCAGCTGCTGAAAGCCCTAACCCTTTAAGGGTTGTTAATGCTCCTTCCGTAACCCCTTCTTTATCCACAGTCATGCCGTCAAAGGCATAATTGTTTTCAAGAGTGGCGGTGTTCCCTGCAAGCACCCGTCCCATCACACGATTCGCCATAGTCGGCGTGACGACTGACGGATTGAGGGCAATCACATTTCTAACGATCGTCCCATTGTACCCGTAGCCAGTCACTCCGCCTGCATTGCTCGTAATCGCGCGAACGGTCCCAGTTGCATACACGTTTTCCGTTAAACTGCCCGCGTTTGTAATTCCGATTAGGCCGCCGGCCTGACTTACCTGAGCGGTTACATCCGCGGTTGAATAGCTGTTTCTCACCACGCCATTGGAATAGCCTACAAGACCGCCCACTGTGCTGGATCCCGTAATGGAGCCTGTCACAAAGCTATTCTCTACCTCGCCATTGTTCGTGTTGACGAGTATGCCTATTTTGCTTCCGCCCGTGACGCTTGCGTCTACCATAGCTATGTTTTTAATTACTCCGCCATTGACATGGAATAAGCCGCCGCTCGAAGAATTAAAGTTATATATCTTTTTCCCGTCGCCATCCAAAACACCGGTGAACGCAGCAGCTTTAAAGAGTGACTCAGCCGGTTGCCCCGAGTAATCCAAATCATTATCTAGAATATACTTTTCTGCCGGGAAGCTTTCCATAACCTTAAAATCAGCAATGGATTTGATTTTGTAATAACCTGCTTCATTTCTTTCTAAAGGCATAACGGGCCCTTGAGCCTTTTCCGAATTACTCTTCAATACCGGACGCTTTAAAGCTGCACTCCACGTCCAAACCGACTCAAAATCCCATTTCAAATTATTGATATACGAATTGGGATCTTCAACCTGCTGCTGGGATAGCCCCAACCCTTTTCTGTTGTTAGCCGCAGCAATACTTTCGCCTTCTTTATCGACAAACATGCCATCAAACGCATAATTATTCTCAAGCGTTGCAGTTTGCCCGGCAAGAACTCTTCCCATCACACGGTTCGCCATAGTCGGCGTCACGACGGAAGGATTGAGAGCTATAACGTTTTTAACAACCGTATTATTATAGCCGTAGCCCGTCACACCGCCTGCATTGCTTTTAAGCGCCTTGACGGCTCCAGATGCATAGACGTTTTCCGTTAAACTGCCTGAGTTTGTAATTCCGATTAGGCCGCCAGCTTGGTTCTGTTGAGCCGTTACATCGGCAGTAGAGTAGCTGTTTCTCACGATGCCATTGGAATAGCCCGCTAGACCGCCCACCGTGCTGATGCCTTCGATGGAGCCTGTTACATAACTATTCTCTACCGTTCCGTTGTTCGTATTAACGAGAATGCCTATATTGTTCCCGCCGGTGACGCTTGCCTTCACCATAGCTATGTTTTTAATCATCCCGCCATTGAGATGGAATAAGCCGCCGGCTGCTGATTTAAAATTGGTTAATGTTTTATTATTTCCATCAAAGGTGCCAAGGAAAGGCGCCCCCTTAAATAAGGGGTCAAATGCCTTCCCTTCAAAATCCAGATCCTTTTCCAATATATAATTTTCATCTGGGAATTCTGAAATCGTCTTTAATTCATCAATCGAACGGATGATGTAGTATCCATTCTCGTTGCGGTCAAGCTTCGGCTTTGGAATATCACTTTCGTTAATCTGTTCCAAATTGCTCTGCAGTAATGGACGCTTGGCCTCATCATTCCAGCTCCAGATCGAATCAAAGTCCCAACCGAGGGTCTCTATGAAAAAGGATGGCTTCGCGAATGTTATCTTACTGACCCCTTGTCCTTTTTCATTGTTCGGATCATTCCCTGTAACAGTCTCACTGCTAACAAACATATTTTCATCCGCGTAATTATTTACTAGAGTTGCTTTATCTCCGGCTAAAACCCTGCCGACAATTCGGTTAGAAGCCGTACCCGTAATGATAGATGGATTTAATGCCATACTATTTTGGATGACCGTATTGTTATAGCCGTATCCGCTGATGCCGCCGGCATTTGAATCTTCTGCATTAACGGCTCCCATGGCATAGACTTGTTCGGTCAGACTGCCCCGATTTGTAATCCCAATAAGGCCGCCGGCTTGCTTTCCACGAGCACTGACGCGAGCGGTTGAATAACTTTTTCTTACGATGCCGTTCGAGAAGCCCACAAGCCCGCCAACTGTCGAATTGCCTCTAATAGATCCGGTACTGTACGCATGTTCCACGGTTCCATCATTCTGATCAACCAGGATCCCAATATTACTACGGCGAACATCAATGTCAGCATTAATTATTCCTACATTTCGAATAATCCCTTGATTAACGGCAAAGAGACCCGCGCCGCCAGAGGAGACAATAACGCCTGTAATCGAATGCCCTTTCCCATCAAACGTACCCGTAAAGGGAGTGTCATTAGCGCCAATTGCTTCAAAAACCATGCCCTTACCATTAATGTCCCGATTTAAAACAAAATGTTTATCCGGGAACTCATGCATTTTATTAAGTCCATTGACACTTTCGATTTGATAGGGGTTGTCTTCCGAACCATCGCCCAGCATTCCTTCTTTAGCTAGTAACGGGTCCGTTAATGGCTCTCTATCGACTGGATTATTAACCAATTTTACGACGATCCTATGTTCATCGCCAAATGCAAGAGGGTTGTCAAATAGGATGATTTGTTCACGTCCGAGATGCTCCAGTGTTGCTTCTTGAGTAACTGTTTCCAACAGCTGTTCGCCTGTATGATCACGCTTTTCCGCAATAACGGTAACACGATCAAGCGAGCTCGGGTAATTTAATACCCCAATGCCCTTCAGGACATTATTTTCTATAAGGGCGCTTGTTAATTTCAAATAATTTTCGGGTTGTTTAATCGTAAACGAATCAATTTCAGCACCGTCGCTGTTGTAAGCTTTCAAGGTGAGAGATTGATCACTTGATTCTAAAATAACACCGGTCTGCTTCTTTGCGTCATAAACGATATGATCCCAGTCAAATGATTTATTATCACTAAACGTTGGACCTGATGAACCTACTGTCACAAAAGTGGTTCCTAGATTCATCGCTTCTTCCGATATATCTTTCACACCGTTTCGTATGGTTGTCCTTTTATACACCGAATCATGACCGCCCATGTACAAACTAACGCCAAGTCTTTCAAATGCCTGGGACAATTTCACTCTCATGATGTCCATACCGGTCTCATCGCTGGATTGACCGCCATAATAAGGATAATGCCCTACAACGATCTTCCACTTTTTATCGGTTGCCCGTAAATCCTTTTCCAGCCACGACAGCTGCTTGTCGAAATCCTGCACAGAATTCATAACAGCAAAATGCATGTCGCCATTATCAAATGAATAATTCGTTTCCCGGTAGCTGCCTTCCCCGTTCTTCGGCAGGTTGAAAAAACCTGAGAATGCCCCAAACTTCCGCTCCGTCGCATGTTCGTGGTCCCCGACAAGGTGAGCAGAAATTAGACCCAAATCGTTGTTGTAAATGTTATTAAACACATCATCCCATGCAGAAATATTGCCGCCAAGGTCGACCAAGTCTCCGACTTGTATCATAGACTGTCCGTTTGAATTTTTCGCCCGCAGAACGTCCAGCATATCCTTAAAGAGACGGAAGCTTTCCGGTTTTCGATCT
This sequence comes from Paenibacillus sp. CC-CFT747, assembly GCA_030323305.1. Classification (GTDB taxonomy): domain Bacteria; phylum Bacillota; class Bacilli; order Paenibacillales; family NBRC-103111; genus Paenibacillus_AO; species Paenibacillus_AO aurantius. Next base: position 1,109,145 of record CP106741.1, read on the forward strand.
GGAACCGCAAGATCCCCCATCACATACATAACGGCTTTCTCTGAAGCCGGTGCGGTCCTAAAGCTATAACTGCTGCTCCAAGGTCCAGTCGGCGAAATTCCATACCGATATTCATACTTAGTCCCTGAGTCGAGATCCGTTAAATTAGCTTCATGCGCGGCAAGCACGCGATAATTACTCTTGGCAAACGTATCGCCATAGGCGACTTGAAAATTAGAAACGTTCGCTTGCACGACTGCAGCGTTGTCCCACGCTGCCGCTGATTCAGGTTTATACTGAATATACGATGTTTCTAATGCCTTATCCGTTACTAAATTTATTCCTACCTCATGTTCATTTGCCCCTACATTAACGATGGGTTTAAATTCATTTAAAATTTTATCAGTATCTGGATTTTGTTGATCCACAAGTAATCGGATAAGTTCAACACGCGTATTTCCTTGAGAGTCGGTTGCTGCATACTTAATGAAATATTCTCCATACATTTCGACCGTGAAATGCTGATTGTCAACGGCTACTTCTCCCTTATCATTTAAAACGATTGCTTCTACCGATAAAGATTGACCGCGATTATCCGTCGCCGAAGCGCTCGGCACTTCTACTTGATCCCCAAGCTTAATGGTGTCCGGAAATTGTCCATGGACCGTAATTTCAGGTGCATACACCGTTCCCCTGGTTTCCTCACCAATCCAAATCGGAGCACTAATAGCTTCTTCACCGTCAGCTTGGAAAGCTCTGACGATAAAATAATCCCCATTCTTACTTGCGAAGGTTTCTTTCATTTCAAAATGATTGCTGGCAATATTGAGATACTCCTTGACTAGTTCACCGCTGTTTTTGTAAACAACGACTTTACCCAAATGATCGTTAGCATCCGGGTCATTAATACGTATGTAAAGATCAATTTCTTTTGTTTCGGCTGGAAGGATCGCCCCCATCATCTGATCGTTTGCGGAAACGGCCATTTCTAAATTACGATCAAACGATGCATAGGTGTTGTGATTACGCATCGCCTGGTAAAGGCCTTCTCTTGTTAAATTATCAGCCCATATACCGGTCACATGAGGTTGAACCATTCCCCAATTCCCTTTGTGCTCGTCTCCGCCAAACACAGGAGAAATATGCCAGCCTTGATCCAACGCCTTGGTATAAGTTGCAAAATCATTGGACGATTTGTATTCCATCATATTAATATTTCGGTCAACCTCTCGGTTGTAGTGTTTAAATTCATTGAAACTCCAATTTCCCGACAAGCGTGGATGATTAAATTGAGCAATCGCATCAGGATCTTGGGCAAGTCTTGCGTAGAAGGTTGGCAAATCATATTTTATGTCGCCCCAGCCCCAAGTGCCATCCGCACCCACTCCATGTGTTCTTGCAAACCATGCGGCATTAAATAGATTCATATGGCCCGCTTCATCATACCAAGTCACTTCTGTACCAGGCAGCGTAATAAATTCGTTATCACGATTGTGAGCATCTGATTGCTCATGCAGCAGCTTGTATTCTTCTGAATAAGAGTCTTGAACATTCGTAATAAAATCATTGCCCGTACTGATGTCATACGTCACGTCGTGTTCAGTCACAGCAAAAAAATCAAAATCTGTATTCGCTTTCACAAAATTGTAAGCGTCATCAGGCAACAATATTCCGTCACTAATTGAGGTATGAGAATGCATGTGGCCTTTGAACAAGGAAGCTCCTAAGTACTCAGCCCTATTTTTGTTCGAAACCACTTCTTCTTTCGCTGATGACGCCAATGCCGAAATGCCGTAACTAAGACCAATACCCCCTGCCATAAAGCAGGCCATCACGATTAAAGGTAACCTTCTACTAGGGGACTTCAATCCAAATCCTCTCCTTTTTCGACACTTATCGTAATAACAGTTCCCTCGGTGGAAACTTACGGCTTCAACAGCTGGTGACTACTCACTTTAACGTCCGACATTCGATTACCCGCCTAGATTCAGAATAGCATCGGTTTGTCAAAAGGATGTTAGCGTTAATGAAATACAATGTTAAGTTATCGCCGGTTTATTAAATAAATCAATTTGATAAATAAAATATTACTTGATCTCCTAACAACTTGGCAACAAGAAATTGCTAATAAGCGTGCTGTTAATGAATAAAGGCAGCCGATCGACACTGATCAACTGCCTTCGTAATTAAAGTTAGCCTGCAAAGTATTGCCCCCAATCATCCAAAAGAACGGAGTGGTTAGCGTCTTGCTGTTTATAGGTAACCTTCCAGTATTGCGAAAATCGGTGCCAGTATAATGAAATGATATTTCCTCATTGGAGCTGTTTAGGTTTTATAAATCGCTAAATGTAAGCACAAAAAAGGTGGCTAAAATAAAGATTGGTTGTAACAACACTGCTATAATCTGCTGTTGTCCCTTGATTTGGAGTTTAAGAAAAAAGTGCTGGATTAGGAAAAATAACATTATACAGCCAGCAGACAAAACCATGAGGAATACCATCACGGCTCCTCCTGGGCTTGAAATCAAAGAAGCTAGAATGCCCAATACTCGCAATGCAACATCAAACACAAATACATATCCAATAATAAAAAGCAGTAAAGCACTTATTAGGCGCCGTTCCTTTTTCCAAGTCAAGAAACCCATTGCGAGTGAGAAAATCAAAAAAACGGATACCAATAAACTGAATACTTTAATATCAACCATTCTCCCATTCGCATACAGATCAAAAACGTTCATCCTTGTCTTCCTTCTTTCTAAAAACGAAATTAGTGGTTTTGGCAACCGTATTCAACAGTTTTCTTCTTACATTGACCCAGTTAAACAACCGTTACTGTAGAAAGGATGCCGATCCTTGCTTTGGCAGCTTTCGTGGAGTTATTTAACTATCGTTCTCCGTTAGCTCAATAGTGTTATGTTTTAATTAGAGTCGCTGCTTATAGTTGTGAGGCTTGCCGAACACCTTAGCCGAAGGAAGTTCTGGAAGCAGCCATTGCATTTAAGGCGTTCTCGAAATAGCTATATACTTCATCTGCAATTCCCAGAAACTCTTCAACAAGTACATTACTATCCAAGTAACAAGCATACAGATAATCAACTAAAGCGGAGTCAATCTCACAATAGTTTAATATGGCATTCTTCATCTTAATAATGTCATCTTGCCATACACCTGTATCTTCTAAAACCAAAGAGTATAATGCACGAATTAATCTCTTAGAGTAACCTTTAATATATCTAGTTTTCATTGTGTTATCACTAGCATTAGAAAGTAAACTATGTATACGATCTACTTCCTCCTTGGTCTCTGTATTTAAGTCTAAAATGAACTCTGGAGAAATAATTATGGGTGGTACTTTTTCACCAACGTCATGACCATATAGGCAAACACAAATTATCTTTACCCAAAAACCCCACTCATTTGGTTTACTTAATACATCGTCAATCGAGCAAATTATCGTATCAATCTTGGTTACTACTGGATATTCTTCCAAAAGCCTGTCTTTAATATTTGACAATCTTTCGTAATCAATATCTTTGGGATTTACACATACAATTGTAAAGTCTGCATCTGACTTAAAAGGTTTAGCAGTTCCTTTTGGAATCGAGCCACACATATAAATGCTATGAATCTTACCTTTAAATTCAGTAAGTATATTATCTATATACTTATCAACAAAATCCTTATATTCACTTTGTATTACAATTTTATTTATAACTTTTTCTAATATCATATAGACTCCTCCTAAACTAAGAACTTCTTTCGGCTAACGTCTTTTTTGCGAACTTCGTAAATTCGTCATTACTTAAGTTTTCGCGAAATCATTCAACTATCCTGGCCCTATAGTTTAATGAAAAAAGGAGCATTGCCGCGGCGGCGAACTGTTCCCTGTATCGCTGTATTAACGTCTCTCGTTAGCATAATCACTTAACTCCTTATCTACTCATCGAAACGATCTGTTACAAACTGAATCCCACTTTCGTAGTGTGCCAAGTTGCTTAAATAGTCGCTTGATTCCAATAATAATGAAAATACTTCCCCCACTATTTATGAACAGTGAAAAGCCTCTAGAATGTCATAATATTTAATCTTCTCTAAATTTACCTTCCCATACTCCCGATTAAGGTAGAGAAAACGGATGCTGCTATCAATAGGTACATGTGTACCCTCCTTTATATGTTCATGAGGCATTAAAAAAATTATTTGGTGCTAAACTGCCCGATAATTAGGCGATCGCGGAGCAACCTAATAAGCGGTAGATCGGATCCACGGCCGTGCTCTCGTTACCCGTTAGTGCCCCGTTTCTTTGGTACTTTTCTATAAAACATTCGGCATTGCAGTTTCTAATCCTTCCATTTCATTCCACTATCCTGACCGTTAGCGGAATAAGCGGCCGATGATGTCGACGATTAAATAATCCCTAACTTGGTCAAAGCGTAGTGTACGCCATCTTCACTTGCTTTTTTGGTGACGAAATCTGCTTTTTGTTTAAGCTGTTCCTCACCATTTCCCATGGCAATCCCCAGACCAACGAACTCTAACATGTCCAGGTCATTTCCGCCGTCCCCAAATGCAATTGAATGGCAAACTTCGATGTTGTAATAGTCCAGCACTTTTTTGATTGCTTCCGATTTAGAAACGACTTGAGTTTCAAGTACGTTCATTACATAGCCATGGAAACGTACAAACTGAAGTTGCGGGAAGTTATCTATGAATTTTCTAGCTTCACTTTCATCAGCGTACAAACATACACAATAAATCTCTTCTGAAAGTTTGTTTAATTTGCTTGGATAATCAACAAGACCCAGGGTCTCTATTAGAGCATTTCTGACACGTTCCTCTTCTACTCCTATCCCGTTCATTGAGATCGAATCTGTAAAATAGGAAATACCATGACCATGTAGTTCGGCAAAACTTGACAGTTCACAAATAATCTTTTGAGATATTACCGACTTATAAATAACCTTGCTTTGGTTTTTTACCAGGGCCCCATTGGATGAGATCAATGTATCAATGCCTAGCGCAATTAGTTCTTCGCATAAATTATGTGGCCTCCCTGTTGCAACTACTACCTTGATACCTTTTTCATGAAGTCTCTTTATAGCCACTTTAGCACTTTCAGGGATTTCTCTATCCACTTCACTGTATAAAGTACCATCAACATCAAAAAACACTATTTCGTACATTTGGCTCGAATCCCCTTCTCCTCAGTTCCCGGACGACATATGTTTTCCCAGACCCACTAGCACCTGTTACGATAAATAAAGGCAATTTGCCTTCCATTATTATAACCTCGTCTCATCTAATTACGCTTAACGTTAGCTCCATTTCAGCTGTAACTGCAACAAACGCAAAGAGCCTCTTCAAATGGACAGAAAAGGACAAAGACCGAAGATAATGGTCTTTGTCCTTTTTTCTACGTCCGATTCAGATGTAAGAGTGTTCACATGACAATCGAATCATTCCAATGCTTTTACAAATTTAATAAGCAATTCGGCCCGGCTCTCGGACAGCTTCTTGCCTTTCTGTGCTTCCGCTTCGTGCACGAAAGCGTCTAGCTTTCCCTGCTGGAGCTTCACGTGAAGCGATTGTGCCAGCCCTTCCTCCTCCGGATTCCACAGCCATTGTCGGATCAGATTAATCAGGCTTTCCCGCGTTACCCGAATCGTGTATTCGGTAGAAACCGAACCTGTCAATCCTGCACCGTTCTCCGCTTGTGCCGTTATCGTATGGGTGCCGAGCGGCAACTGGTACGCAGGAGCATTCACGAGCGGTGATGAACAGGAACTATACGTGACGCCTGATACGGTATCGGAGGCGGTGCATGTAATAAGTACCGTTTGGTCTATTGTATACTCACCCGCCCCGATAATCGTGATTTCCGGTGCCGTCTTGTCAATCGCGATGCTGACGGATTGGGTTGCTTCCCCATTCCCTGCCCGGTCGATCGAACGATACATGACCGTTCGCGTTCCTTCTTCCGTGACGGCCACAGGGCTCGCATACTGACGCCAAGTATGCCCCGAATCCAGGCTGAACTCCGTACGATCGACCCCTGACAGATCGTCCGACGACGTCAATCTGACCGTAACGTCTGAGGAGAACCAGCCGTCCCGGTACGTGCCGTCCAGTAAGGCGGTTGTCACCGGGGGTGTCGTATCGTCGGGCGGATTGTCGTACGTGATCGTATAGGTTTGGATGATCCCGTCTTGCGCTGTGACCCGAATCGTAACGACATTCGATCCCTCAGCCAGCGGGATGCTATCCGACGCTTGCCCGCTCTTGACCGGCTTATCATTGACCGAGATCAAGGCATGGGACTCTGCTGTTACCGGTGTGACTCTTACGTTGGACTGATGCCTGGCCAGCTTGACGCTGTAGTCGAAGACACCGGACGAGTATTCCGGCGATAGTTCGCCTTGACTCGTCGTAAGCAACGTTAGCGTCGCATCGGAGGACGGGTTAAGGATCAAATAAGGAGCGAACGCGAGATTTTCACGGCTGCTGACGGAGACGAAAAGGTTCCTTGTGTTCGGGTCCATTAGTCGAATCGTCGCTTTTTTGTCCAGTGCGAGCTGGTTTTTTATAAAATTAGTCACATCCATGCTGTACCAACCCGCCTTTGTCACATGAAGAGTGCCGAGTGGCTGGGTACCCGCAAGCAGCCGGTTGTTCCAATTCATTACCTGCTCGCTCCAGTTGTCCCCGTCGAATCCAGCTGCGTGAACGTCGAGGGGAGCAGAGGGAGGTGTCGGAACGTATACCCTCATCACGACCGTTTGTACGGGATCTGTGTATCCGGCGAGATCAAACTTAAGATAAGACATCCGGTCGCCGCCGCCAGCGGCACGCGGAACATCTGCAATATCAAGCGTCTCGGCGCTGCCGTAGTTCGCGGTCGGCGCGTTCTCAAACACATACGTATCTTCTGCAGCGCGGAACTCATTATCGATAGGTACATCACGTGTAACGGTTAGGTTATAGGTGTCCTTGAAGCCATCCGGGCCGGTCACGATGACGAAGACCGTATTATCTCCCACGGCGAGCGGAATCGGCTGGGTTGCTTGACCGCTTGCCGCCGCCTTCCCGTTCACTTCGACCGTACTTCCTGGTACGGCCACAGTCGGGGTAACCGCGACCACACTTGTTGAGGCCGGGACGGTCACCATGTAACGTGTCGTATTTGTACTAAACAGCGGCGAAAGGGATCCAGCGCTCAGGGATAAGCCGCTCAGTCCGGCTTGAGGGTATAAGGCCGTCGTATGCGGCCGGTCATAGGCTTGCGCCCAATAGTAGCCGCTTGCCGCTACCCGCCTCGGTTCAAAGCCGACTTGTCTTCCGGATGGAATGGCTTCCGATGTTAAGGTGATCCGTCCCGTTGCATCCGCCACGCCGCTGGTATATTTGCCGCCGGCATAGGTAAACCTGCCTTCGATGGCAGCAGCCGGTACCGGGTTGCCAGTGGCCGGATCAACGGCGCGCATGGAAGCGGCTGCGCTGCTTCCCGTATAGCTGACAAACAGATTCGTGAGGATTAATGGCCTCAATGAAGTATCGGCAGTCGTCGCATACACTTCCTTTGAAGCCGGGCCTATGTTGCCTTTCAAATCCTTGGCAGCTACTTTGTAAAAATACGTTGTGTTTGGCAGCAGACCCGTATCGCTGAACGATTGTCCTCGTGCTGTACCTGCCATGCTTTCCGGTCCGGGCGTAAAGCCGCTGACTGTGCCACGATAGATGACGTACCGATCGATATCGGTATTATCGTGCGCCATGCCGAACGAGATATCGATCTGCTGGTAGGAGACTGCTTTCGCTGTTGGGCCTGCACTGATCTCCGTTGGCGCGACTGTGTCTGTAGGGGCGCTCCAAAATGTCCCACCTGGACCCCAATAGGACGGTAGTAATCGGACCGAATCGTAATGATGCATGGCGATGCCGCCGAATGAGCTTGCGTCCGGCGAAAGCCGTGTAAACTTTATCAAGCTCGGCTTCCATATGCGTTCGGCCTTCTTCTCGGAACGTGATCGTTTCGGGATCGCCGCTGTTTGCGATATCGAGCGTTTCGACGCCTAACACCACGGAATTCGGCTTACCAATCGTTTCCGCATAAGAGATTTCGCCCTCCCCGCCCGCCGTTATGCCGGCCGACCCATCCGCCGTATCCCGATAATCCATAATGCTGATGTAGTCACTGAGGTCCTGCACGTGCTCGGATAACCATTTCGTGGAACCGTTCCATGTAATACTTTCGGCCAGCGGTGAAGTATCAAACCATTTCGGGATCGCCGGTCCGAACGGCAGATTGATACCGGCTGCGTCACGGCGACCGATCATTTTGCGCATACCGTCCAAATATTGCAGCTGTAAGGAGGGATATTGGTTTTTGAAATCTGGCGAAATATAGGGCTCGATGTCAACATTGATTCCATCAAACTTCTCGTTTTCGCCCGAAGAGATGTTGTAGTTGATGATGCTTTCCATTTCACGTATGGCTTTATCGTGGTAAGCGGCGTAGGCGCCCATGTAAGGGGAGACGTTCCTCCGGCGATACAGGCGTACACCTGATAGCCCTGACTGTGTGCCCACTCGATGAAATCCCGCAGTTTGTCCGGATCATCCTCCAGTATATTCATACCGGCGAACGGGCCAACCGCCAAATAAAACGTCGTCACGGGATCGGAGTTGAACGTATCGGTGTCTTTCGCAAATGCATCCAGAACAGTCCTCGATCCAGGGTTTAGCAGCAATTTATACGTTTCCGATTCCCAAATCCACATAGCCCGATCTTGCCTCTTCATGAAAAAAGGCTCGTGAGTTCCCGCACCTACCTTTGCATACGTGGTCAAACTCCTGCCAATATGCCCCAGGCTGTCTATCGCTTTCGCTTCGATGCTGGATGTTTTGTCGCCGATGTCCTTTGTATCCCAGGAATATACATAATCGGAGCCACTCTTTACCGCACTCCGCCAAGGGCCGCCGTTGATCCGGACCTGTAAGCTGTTTATCGGATTCGGAGAGTACACCCTTACTTTCACCTCTACGAGCCCGCTGACTGAAGCACCGTCGCCTGGGCTGACAATCGTAACCTGTGGTTCCTGCGCAGACGGGTTGTTTACGTGAATGACAATAGCGGGGCTCCAAACGCCGTATCTCGTCAAGTTATCCGTAGCCATCGCATTCAACTTCACTTCACCATGATACATAGTGGTGTCCAGGTCATAATACCAAGAACCGTTGTCGTCTCCGTCAGGATCGTTCATCACGGCGCTCACTTGCCGTTCCCCGTTGATGAATAGCTTTACACCAAAAGCATCGCTGTAAGTGCCGGACACGCGCAGCAAACCGGTGGGGACGTTCGCGCCGTCGGCTGGCGCATCCAGTGTCACGGCTCCGGAAGCAAGTACGGGTTGAGGCACTAGACCGAAACTTCCCAGGGCAACCAAAAAACTTAGAAACAGTAAAATGGACACTTTTGCTTCCCTAACGTGAAACCGCTTTCCTTTTATCATGCTACCTCTCCTTCGGTTCCTTATGCTCATCGGCTGTCGACATCCATCCTGTATTTCCCAGTATAAAAATAACTACCACGGACGGGAACTACCGCGTTTTCCGGTTATAAACCAATTTTCACCGATGACATAAACTGAATTCTCATCGACTAACCATTCTTAATGTGTCTGGTCCATGAGCAAAAAGGCGTGTGGCCTCCTAATTGGGACGGAACAAGCGGCCAATGATATCGGCCGCTTGTTGTCGTTTGCGTTATCGTACCCGTTTAGTTGCAACTGTGTTTGCTTATTACGTATTCCTTGAATATACGAAGAATCCACTTCTTTTTTCCCATCCAGTTGAAGACCAAAAGTCATTTCCAACTGAATTATCTTCGATCACAAATATGTGGCACTTATCAATGCCTGCTTCGTTCAATTGATCCAAGCTCTTCTGTACTAATTTTTTAGCAATTCCTTGTTTCCGGCAATTTGGATTTACGGCTACATGATAGATGAAACCTCTTCTCCCATCGTGCCCACATAAAATAGTCCCAATGATTTTATTATCTTGTTCGCATACGTAACTTAATCCACCGTTTCTTTGTAGATAGAATTCAATGTTTTCCTTTGAATCAGCGTTGCTTAAAGCTAATCCCTCAATGCCATTCCATAATTCAATCATTTGTTCATGATCATTTACTGTCATCTCTCTGATTGAGTTCATTTCCCATCCCACATTTTTGTTTTCTTGAAAAAACTTTAGATTCCTTCTCGTGGCACAATATTTTACTGCGTTTAACTGGATGTTAGCTTAATCCGCTAACCTGTATTGTTTACTGTTCACTATATCCTCAATAACTAGGTCGATGGCATCAGTGCTATTGTATCTTGTATCTAAAAGATGCTTTGTATCTAATCCTGAGTCCTTGAACTCGTCGATTAAAATAAGACACCGTTCTCCCATTTGATGCTCTGGTTTTCTAAGTTTGTCTCTTCTTAATAGGGTATCAGGGTCAACCCACAATACCGTATAAACAACATTTACGGATAAATCCTTTAGCCTATCTTTCAACCAATAAGCTTCACTTGGGAAAGTAACATAATCTATTACTACGTCAATTCCATTGGAAACGAAGTTTTGGGTTAGACTCAATATATTATTCCAAATGAGTGATAACTCCTGTTCACTTTCCCAAGGCTTTTGGCGACTGTTAACATGCATATGGCTCACATAATCCCCTGAAATATATGCACTGTTTTTCAAGGTGCGAACCAATGCCCTTGAAGTAGTTGACTTCCCGACTCCTGCTGGTCCTGACAATATATAAACCGATTGCATTTGAAATCCCCTATTCTTTTACGCCATATTATGGATAACTTTACCACATTATTGATGGTGAATCATTGATCAAACTGCCCTATGGCTCACTGAAAGAAGGAGCAGCTGCCGCGGCGGCGAACTGCTCCCTGGATCATTAAACTAAAGTACCCGTTAGCACAAAAAATTAAAATATTGTCGGTACCATTCCTCCGTCCATGCGGATCGGAGATCCTTTGAAGGCGGAGGCCATCGGGCTGCAGACGAAAGCAGTCAATCGGCCGATCTCCGCCGGTCTGATAAACCGTTGGATTTCGGATTGAGGCAGGTTCTTCGTCATAAAGTCTTTCTCTTTAGCCTCGAAGGTCATCTCTTCGTTCGAATAAATGCTCTCGATGATCTGCTGCACGTTCTCGGAGAGGGTCGGTCCCGGCAGGATCGTGTTCACGGTAACCTCGGCGCCGCGGGTCAGCTTGGACAAGCTCTTGGACAACGACAACAGCATGGATTTGGTCACGCCGTATTGAGGCATCTGTCCGGAAGGCATGACGGCTTCCTCACTCGCGATAAAGATAATGCGGCCGTAATCGCGGCTCAGCATGGAAGGCAAATAAAACTTGGTTAAGCCGTTGGCGGCGAGAACGTTCGTGCGGAAGTACTTCTCCCATACGGCATCGTCTACGTCGTCATAGGACATGATCTCATAGATGCCCATGCTGTTGACGAGAATATCGACGTGGGGGAACTTCGCGATTAAAGCTTCTCTTTGCCGCGCATCGACGAGATCGGCCGTTGCATTCCGAGGTTCCGTCTCCGGGAACGCCGCTTGGATCTCCGCGACCGTGCGCTCTACGTCATCGTTGTTCCGACCATTTATGAGAACGTGAACGCCTTCTCTGGCAAGTTCAAGGGCAATCGCTTTTCCTATGCCTCTGGTTGATCCCGTTACTAAAGCCGTCTTATTCTTCAGTCCCATATCCATCTGCCTGCACTCCTTATGTCTAGGATAGGGATCATGATACTTCGTTTCGCCTACTCTGTAACTAGCGCGGAACGCCAATGTTCTTGCGCGACGCGCCAATTGGCGGGAGTCTCCCCTTCCCATGAGCGGAACGCGCGATAGAACGAATTCTGGTCCTCGTAGCCGACTAGAAAAGCGACCTCTTTGATCTCCAGCGACGGGTCTGCCAAGTAAGCGAGGGCCTGCTCGTGCCTGGTTTGTGCCAGCAACTGCTTGAAGCTTGCGCCTTCGTCCGTCAGCCTGCGCTGCAAGGTGCGATCACTCATCCCCAGCTCGAAGGCTACGGTTTGAATGTCGATTCGCCCGCGCGTTAGGCATCGTGACAAGATCCACTTCACCTTAGCGCTCATGGTGAGTTGGCTCTGTCGTTCATCCAGCGTACGATCCAAGGCGGGAGTCAGAATCTCGAGAAGTTCTTCGTTGTACGACGCGAAGGGACGGTTCAGATCGTCGCGATTCAGCGTTAGCCGATTGCGGTCAGTCCCCGTCCGAACGCGGCAGCCGAAATAACCTTCAAGGGCTTGAACATCGCCCATGGGGTGTATGAATTCGACGGAACGAGCCGTCAGATGACGCCCGGTTCCCCGACGCCCGAGCTCAAGCAGGTAGGCGAGCGTGATGCCGACAAGCACCGGCGGTCCGGGTTGCTCGCCATGTTGCCACTCCAATTCAATCGAGCATTGCTCGCCTTCTTCCCGTATGCACAAGTTTTCCGGAGGGCACATTTGCTTATAGCGCGCCATTCGGTTCAGCGCGTCCCGGTAGTCGCGAGCGTGGAAGGTCGCCAAGGCGGCCGGCGGATACTGAGCCGTCTCGTACGCGGTCGCAAGCTTGACGATTCCCGTAGCGGTGTCTCCGACTAGTTCGGAAAAGGCATGCCAGATCGAGTAATATTGGTCGGTCGTGACTAACGGTTCGTTGATGACGGTTAGCGGTAGACGGGCTTGGCGCGCTACGTCAATGGGTTCTACCCCTATTCCTCTCAGGCTTGTCCAGAAGCCTGGCGCGATCTTGATACGGTTCGCGGAAGGAGCGTTCATGCTGTCAACCTCCAAGGATAAAGTCCAATTGCAAATGGTCCACGGAGCCCGTGGACCATTGATTCTTCTGATTATAGCTTAACCGTCGAGCAGCGTCATCTGTTCTTTCATATAACGCGTGCCATGAACAACATTCTTGGGGCTGACCTGATCGATTCGTTCAAGGTCCTCCTTCGTAAGAAGGACATCCGCCGCGGCTGTAAGTAAATCTGTAACTAAAAGTCTCAGCCAATCGAGCTTCGAACCCCGATTGAAGTGGGTTGTGCCTGATATGGAAATATAGGACTCTCGGAATATGTTTGATGCAATTGGGAAGCCAAAGAAATATTTTCTTCTTCCTCAATTTCAAGTACATATTGCGGTACGTCATTTACAGCAAGCACCTGCACATATCCTTCAGTGGTTCCATTCATTTTTTTATGAATCTTTGTGTTGTAATTAATTATTCCATTTTCTCGAAGTAAATCGACAATGTTAACAATACCTTCTTCCAATGTCATCAAGTTCTTCTCCAATCCGAATATATATGGAACAAATATACATTTTGGCATCCGCAAAGAATAGGTAGAAAATGAATAAAACATAACTATCCTGCCCTTTAGCTCAATGACGGAAGGAGCAGCTGCCGCTGCGGCAAGCTGCTCCCTGGATCGCTGAACTAACGTGCCCGTTAGTTTACTCCTTACACTTTGACCCGACAACCTCTCTAAACTCGTAAGCCCCCACCCTTCGGCAATCCGTTACTTTCCACGCGAATAAGTTCAAGAAATAATGGCTGTTTTCAGCGCCTCTTACCCTTAACTCATTCTGCTTCTGGAGTGAATCCCATCGCAATCGAAAGCCGGTTCCAACTATTGATCATCATGATTAACATCGTTAGATTGATGTACTGAGTTTCCGAAAAGTACTTCCTGACCTTATGATACACAGGATCCGGCACTTTAAGCGAGGGCAATAATGTTACATGCTCTGTAAGTTCTAATGCCGCCTTCTCCATTTCCGAGTAAAGTGGGCTTTCTTCCCATGCACTGAGACAATAAAGCCTCATTTCGGATTCCCTAATTTTCGCGCGTCGGCTGCGTGATAAGAAAGGCAATATACGCAGCCGTTGAGTTGAGATGCCCTGAATTTGACCAGTTCGCGAAGCTTTGGATCAAGATCAGTCGACTTAGTATACGCATCCAGCTCGCCTAGAAGCTTAAATCCTTGCGGCACTAATTTCATCACCTGATAAATATCAAACCGTGCAGACATGGAACGATCCTTCTTTCTTGATTGAATTTAGTATTTTGCTCAGGCATAGGGTTTCATCCCTTTGTCAATCCAGTCTTCACGAGTGGGCCCCAACACAGGGGAACTCGTAAACCAGCTTGGCGCATCAACACCGTCAATTGGCCGCGGTGGTGAATTTCGTGTCGCAATGTAAACCGCAGTGAATCACCGTTCCGCCAATCTTCACCGGCTACTTTAACGACTTGGCTAAGCGATTCATCCGTCCATTGGCTTCCGATAGCACGCAGCATCGCTTTTCCAATACGTCGATATTCACTTGCAATCTTTGCGGCGGATAGAGGTGCGTCCTGCTCAGCCAACGGCTCGTCGTAGGATAAACCCAGATAGGTGAGAAAATGAATAGAGCTTACGAGATGCCAAGCGATCTCTCCAAGGGTCCTCTGATTATCCGAGACCATTTGAGTGAGCGATTCATCTGTCAGCGTATTTAGCACCCGTTCCGTTATGGCGGACTCCATCTCGAACTCCTTTATGAAATCATCGATTTTGGTAAACATTCCCGTTCCCCTCCAAGTTCATGTTTTCCTTTCTCGCTAATCATATCTCGCCATCGCTGACAGTTACGGTCAGTATTTCTGTACAGGTTATCTTTCGGCCGCAATAAAAAAGAAGGAGCCGCTCCTCGATAGGAACTACCCCTTCTTTGCATAAACCTGACTCTAGATCCCTTTTCCGCCGACCGGACGCAGCTTTATCGGTTCCGCGCCGGCAATCAACGGCCTGCATTTCTGGATCAATGCCAATACATTCTCATTTTGAAGAGAAGCGGCATGCGCTTCGGCGTCTCTCCAAAGCTCCGTGATCCAAACGACGTCCGGATCGTTTTCCGACACATTGATGATATATAATTCGCAGCCTTCCATAGAATCTAACTGATCGGCCGCTTCCAGCATCGTCTGTACGAGCGCATCTCGCTGACCCGGGTGGGCGATCAATTTTCCATACATGGCAAATTTGTTCATATCGTTCATCCTTTGCTTTCTGGGATTCGTACCGATAGCATCGATTCGTAATGGGCCGCCATATCGCGGCTTACTTCCACAAGCCTTTCAATAAGCATGTCCGGTTCGAGAATGACCAGCGATTTTCCGTAAGGGAGAAGAAAGTAAGGAACATAGGACTTCAAGGAAGGCAGGCTAAGCCTGAATAAGGCCTGTCCCTCTTGACGTTCGACAAGCGTATGACTGAACAGCCAATGCTGGCATAAGAGATCCAGCGCCTGCCCATAGCCCCGGATCTTTACGGTTATAAGAGATTCCGAATCCGAAGCGCCGGGAAGCAAGTTGCGCAGCAGAAAATCTTTGCAGAGAACTCGGAAGGCCGCTCGAAATAACGATCGCCCGGTGCGATTCGGAGAATGCGATCCACCCTGAAGCTGCGTATCGCCTTTCGAAGGTTGCAATACCCGACGGCATACCAACTCCCTTTCCAATGTACAATGCCGTAGGGGTCGATTTCGCGAATGCTGGGGGTCTCCCGCTTGCCGTTGTCGTACACCATCTCCACCGATCTGCACCAAGCCGCTGCCTCTTCCAAAATCCGAAGCCAATCCCTTTGCTTCTCTTCGATCGGCGGATTGATGATGGAGATGCCTTCCTTATGGCGCTCGATTTGATCGAATTGCTCTTCATTCGTATAGCGCTTCAGCTTATTAATCGCCCGATTGAGCTCTTCTTTGAACGGGTAACCCGCCTCGTGAGCGAATGTTGAAGCGTGAACTAGCGCCTTCTGCTCTTCCATATCGAACATCAGGGGGATTCCGCGAACCGATCGAGTATCCGATAGCCTCCGTTCGGCCCTGAGTCGGCTATAATCGGGGCCCCGCTGGCACACAACGAATCGATATATCGGTATACCGTGCGAATATGGATCTCCAGCTCGTTCGCCAGCTGCTTAGCGGTCATTCGTCTACCCGACCGGAGTAACCACAGAATGGACAGCATATGGTCTGCTTTGGACATCGTTCGCCATACCTTCCTTAGATGAGCTGGGTATATTAAAGGGATGAAGGATAAATTTTATCGCCTTTCTCAAGCATCTGGATGAACTGCCGGATCCGCTTCTCTCGGGTTTCTTGTTTTTTGGCGTTGTGAATTCGAAATAAGATTGCGTATTTATTTTGTCTATCGAGCGTATCGTAGAACGCCTTAGCTTGGGCATTACGCTCCAACTCGATTGCGAAGTCCTCAGGCAGCGAGGCGATGCTTTGAGATTCGTAGGCTTTATCCCAATTCCCATTCTTTTGGGCCTCTTCCATTGCCTTATATCCGGAAGTCTTCATTCGCCCGTTTGTAATCAGCTGTTCCGCTTTTTCTTTATTGATTTTCGACCAGATGCTCTTGGCCCCGCGCGGAGTGAACCGCTGCAGCCATGTTTTCTCATCTAACGCTTCTTTCTGACTGTCGACCCATCCGTAACATAAGGCAACCTCGAGCGCTTCGTTATAGGAAATCGTAACGACGCCGGAATTTTTTTCGCAATCTGTAATCGGATGCCGGGTGAGGCCTCACAATGTTCGTCAAGCCAACTCTCAAAAGACAGTGGATCGGCAAAGGACATAACCGGCAAGTCACTCGATTTTTTTACCACCTGAATCGCCTCCTGATTCAAGTGTACCTAATAATTACTGACAGTGACAGTCAGTGATTTTCGACCTGAGATTTTCCTTCCTTAATCTCGAAAAACTCCGTCGCATAATACGCCATGGCGATGGCCGGTAAGGCGATTCCGATCAGCAGTGCCGCCTCCCAGCCCCCGTTGCGTAAGCCCATCCCCCTGCCGCTGAGCCGATAGCGCCCCCTAAAAAGAAAATGGCCATATACAAACCGTTAAGCCTACTGCGGAATTCCGCTCCTAAAGAGAAAATCACCCGCTGCCCTAGAACCATGTTGGCGGAAACCCCCATGTCAAGTAAAATCGCCGCAACTACGAGGATGGGAACGGCGAGTGAAGAACTTGATGGAACCAGCAAGGGAAGCAGCCCGGAAAAGATGACGATGGCCAATGCCCATCCCGTAGCAGGGCGAACCCATCCGCGGTCTGCCATGCGGCCCGCCGCTGGCGCCACAATGGCCCCCATTACCCCGACTAATGCGAACAGAGCGACCTCCTTCTGAGTGAAATGAAACGGCGGACTTGTCAATACCAAAGGAACGGTAGTCCAAAACAAACTGAACGTTCCGAATACACAAGCATGATAAATTGCCCTCCGGCGCAATACCGGTGCCGCCTTCAGCAGATGCAGCATGGAGTGCAGCAGTGCCGGGTAAGCTGTAGCGGTCGAAGGCTTCCTTGAGGGTAGTGCCTTTGCCAATACAAGAGCCAGCGCGAAAATCAATGCTGCGGAGATGAAATATATGGCGCGCCAGCCCATATACTCCGCCACCAAGCTTGAAAGGGGACGTGCGAGCATAATCCCCAGAAGCAGCCCGCTCATGACGTTGCCCAAATTGCGACCGCGCACGGCTTCAGGCGAAAGATGAGCCGCATACGGCACAAGGATTTGTGCTGCTACCGAACCTACTCCGATCACGAGTGAAGCGGTGAGGAACAGGATGGCGCTTTTGATTACTGCGGCAATTGTCAAAACGGCGGCTGTAAGGAGCAATGAGGAAAGGATCAACTTACGATTTTCCAGGATGTCTCCCAACGGTACGATAAATAACAAACCGATCCCGTAGCCGATTTGAGTCAACGTAACGATGAGTGCGGCAGCCCCGGAGGAGAGCCCGATGGTCGATCCGATCGAGCCTATCAATGGTTGAGCATAATAAAGATTGGCCGCTATGATACCGCAAGCGGATGCCAGGATAAAAATAAGCGATGGTGAAACCGATTTTTCCGTTGGAATGGAAGCTGAATGCATAGAAATTCTCCTTTTCTCACCAGAATTTTTCCGGAACAGTCGTTCCGGAATATGCAAAAAAATGTTTATAACATTTCTATCACCAGGTCTATCATCTTCTGCATCTTGCTGCGGTCACCCTGCACCTTCGCCACGATATTTATACTGTGATTCAGGTTTAAAAGCAGATAAGATAAATTCTTGATATCTTTCTCAGGCAGGATTTCTCCCGTCTCCTGACCTTTGCGCAGCAGCTCGTAGAAGGATTTCTCCAAATCGTCAAACCGCTCCCTGATCAACGCATTCAGTTGCTCATCTGGCGAACCCATGCCGACTGCTGCATTAGTAATGAGACAGCCCTTCGGCGACTCGTCGTCCATGGCGGAATCGATATGTATCTCGAAGTACTGCCGGATTCCCGATTTTGCGGATGTCGCATTGACGAGGATGTCCCGTTTGGCTTGCTTCCACTTTTTGTACCAGTTGATCGCCTCGATATAAAGCGTTTGTTTGTCCCCGAACGTTTCGTACAGACTTGATCTGCTAAGATCCATAGCTTCCAGCAAATCGGGAATGCTTGCCGCTTCGTAGCCCTTCTTCCAAAAAACGAGCATCGCTTTATGAAGCACCGCTTCTTTATCAAACTCTTTGTAGCGTCCCATGGTTCTCCCTCCGTTTCCCTAGGTACAGTATATCCTTTTCTGGAACGATAAGTCCAGTATTTTCTGCAAATAGGAAAGTTTTTCAGCACGGAACTCACGTATCCGTTTGCTTAAGCTTTCAGCCTTTTTTGAATCCTTTTTGGTCAGTTGAATAACCAATCGCTTCGTAAAATCTGTGCGATATTTCCCTTTGGATCTCAGAGACAAGAATGGCATACTTGCACCTTTTCTTTTCTCCAAAATCTTCGAGATTCTTCATAAGTATTTTCCCTGCACCTTTGCGTTGGTAGGTAGGTGAAACAACCACGTTTTCTACCAACATAAATGGATTACAATCACCAACTAAGTCATGACAAACAATTCCCGTTGCAGTACCAATAACCTCATTTCCATGACAAGCAACCGCAACGTAGTAACTATCATTGTCACTAATCATTTTAAGCTGTTCTTTCATGGCAGATAAATTAGACTCTTTGCCAATAAAATCAACGAAAAGTTTGGACAAGCCAACGACGTCATTAATTTCTGCTTTTCTAACGATAATTTGGTTCATCTTTACCCCTCCAAGTAATTAAACCACACGAGGTCCTTATTTCGCCCCGTTTCATTCCATCGTTCTGCCTATCAAAGGGGAGACCAGTGGTTTGCTGCCCGGCAGGGTCATGCCCCAAGAAATAGTATCGTACCGGTTTCTCCGTGCTTCATTTGTTCAGTGTTTCTGTGAATCGGCTAGGTACCAAAGAACTTCATGTCACCGCTTCCAGTCATCAGGAACCTGCAACCATATCCCAGTCATAACACACTCATTCACTTTGATATATTCCTATCCCACTAATCTGCCCGTTAGCGGAACAAGCGGCCGATCTTTTCCCGCGGCAGCTTCTTTATGTTTTTTTCGTACCCGTGGTGGGTTTTATTGCCCTAGCCAAAATCCCACTATTCCTCCAGAACCGCTTGTAATTCATAGAAATTGGAGACGGATTCAATACCGCTTCTTTTGGCACCATTTTTATCCAAATAGATGGTTTTATAGCCCATCCTCTGGGGAGTCTTATAATCGTTCTCATAATCATCACCAATAAATAAAATCTCGGAACTGCTACACCCAGCTAAATTAGTTGCATGCTCATAGATTCTATGATGTGGTTTTCGCCAACCTACATTGATTGATGTGACAACAAATTTGAAAACATTTCCTAGTTCGTTATTCTGTAAAAGCTGCTCAATACCGCCATTCACCTTGAAATTCGAGACAACCGCTAACTCATACTTCTTTGAAAGTTCTTTTAATATATTTCTTACTTCTGATTTGACAAAGCATTTTGATTGATATGTCTTCCAATAATTTGCATGTAGTTTGTTTACAACTTCAGTTTGTTTTTCTATGCTTATTGTCTTATTTTTTTGAACTAATAACTCAAATCTTCTAATCAGGTCATACTCTTGATGCGGTTCAAGGGTATAGGAAATTTCATTTTTTACCTTTTCATGTGAATTTAAAAAATCACTAAATCCGTTCCAGAAATGTTCCACGCCAGAATCTTTAAAAGCCCACAAAGCATAATCATTCTCCTGTGGCAGGTCATATAAATCTACTATCGTTTCCATGCAATCAAAAAAGAGATATTTAATGTTGGCCAATACGGACTCCTCCATCCCATCTCATACTAGAAGTATTACTTCCCTAAAACATCTGTAATTATGAGATTCTTTAGGCCAGATTGCTATGCCTACTTGATTGATGGTATAAAAACTGACCGTTTCACGAGAAATCCCTGCATATTCGCATTTTCCTCGAAAAGGAAGAGTGACGGGAACCCCTACAAAACCTCTTTTTTTACTTCAACCCCAACAAAATGTGACCAAACAACGTTCTAAATGGTGTTAACGGTAAAAGGAGGGCAGCTTGAAACCATGCAGCGTTCCATGACCCGGCCGGGAAATCATGTAATGAAAAGCTACGAAACGTACGCAGCCATGCTGTTCCGGATTGCCGTCGTTCACTTAGGCAGCCGTGAGGATGCGGAGGAAGCCACACAGGATACGTTCATCAAACTAATGGAGAAAGCCCCCGTATTTCAGGATGACGAGCATCAGAAAGCCTGGCTCATCCGGGTGATCACCAACCATTGCTACACCCTGCTAGGAAGAGGCTGGCGCAAACGGGAGGTCAAGCTGGACGGTGCGGAGCCGATTGCAGCGGGTGCTCTAGAAGATACGGCCCTGCTCCATCTGGTAATGGCGCTGCCCGCCAAGTATAAGACGGTCATTCATCTGTACTACTACGAGGACTACCGAGTCCAGGAAATCAGCAGCATTCTGCAGATCAGTGAATCCGCGGTGAAGATGAGACTCCAGCGGGGACGACAGCTGTTGAAACTGGATCTGGAAGGAGCGGAACCGCAGTGAAAGAAGACCAGTTCAAGACTACCTATAAGAAAGCGGTGGATTCGATGACCCCCAGCGAAGAAATGAAGAAGCGATGGGAAGCCCGTATGCAGAATCCCACTCAGGAAAAGAAGCGTCCGCGCAAAACCCTTTATCTCGCCGCCAGCCTTGTGCTCGCGGCCGGTATCGGACTGGCGGCAACCGGCGTCTTGCAGCAGGGCGGTCCGGCATCGCCGAGCGTGGAGACGGCCGGGACGAATCCGGCCGCCCCTGACCCTGACGCTGTCTCTCCGAATAGCGTGGTGATCCCCAAGCTGAAGCTGCCGGATGGTAAATCCGGCGCCAAGGCGAAAATGATCGGCTTGGTTGTCTATAAAGGGAACGTCTACACGCAGGCGAACACCCGCCTGGAAGCAGCCGATGCGGCTGCGCTGCGCGGCGACAAGCTCGGCCGGACAACCGGCGGCATTGACGAATGGAGCGGCAAGGATTCCTACATTGAGCTGGCCTCCACCATCGGGGAAACGGATATTTATGCGGTGAAGGGCTATGATTCGGAGTTCCGTGTCATGTCGTACACCGAGATGGACGGCCAAGTTTTTGCCGAGCTGTTCGAGCATACGAACGGCATCACCGTGAACAGCGGAGCGGATCTCCTCGGCAAGCTGAACCTGAAGGGCCGGATCGCTTCGGCGGAGTGGGAGAGCTTCGACAGCTGGAACAACGGCAAGCAGAGCTACTCGGCGCTGGCGAACGACGCCCATCTCGACGCTTTCCTCGCGGCCCTTCTGAAGGCAAAGCCTCTGGCGGCCGAGCCATTGATGGAGCAGGGAATTTACGATGACGAGAATCGCAAGCAGCTTTACCTGATCCTTGAAGACCATAGCCGGGTCGAGCTGACGCTGTTCGGCAAGGGACTGGTCCGGTACGGCAATGCGCTGGTGTTTTTCGAGGTGGAGCCGGGCGCCTTCCAGGCACTTTGGGAAAGCATGAAAGCGTAAAGCGGATAGCTGGAGGTAACACCGAAAAAGAGTACACCCCTTATAATTGGACATTGGCAAAACCCCATGGGTAAACCGATGAACATACAGGGGTGCATTTTTTATGGCAATCCAAGGACAACCATTTAAGCATTATCCGGAGTCCTTGAGAAACACAGCCCCAGCATAAAAAATAATGTTAAAACAGATTGAATGAGATATAATTAATATCAGGAAAAAGTTACCAACACCCGGAGAAATCGTGTATCTACTGCAAAAGTACAAGTAGATATTTTAGAGTGAAAGCAGCGTGTGCCCTTGTTTCTTATCGGGTTACCCACGAATGACTTAGAAAACATGAAAGGAGTTTTCCCCTATCTTCAAAGTCAGGCAATCATCCCAACGCCTATTTGATTTCTAAAGATGCTATTACTTCCGGTGAAATCTTTAGTATAGAATTGGGTACTCCCCTTGGCCCAACAACAGAACTTGTTACTATTAAAGCGGATTAACAGTTTTTATTATTTTTCGGCTGACAAGAACATTTGCCCATTAAGAGTCGCGTATAGGCGGCTCTTTTATTTATGTTGTAAAGTTCTTAGATCAGCACAGAATTGTCTAACTGCTCAGCAACTCTTTAATTCCGGGATCCCTCGGGCATCTAATCATTCCACATTCTTGTTACTTTTTTTAATTCTAAGTCCTCGAATTGCATTTTATAGATATCTGGTTTCTTTAATTGATTCAAAAACTCCAAGCCAAAAGCTGGATCAAAATGATTCATCATCATAGTCATTACAAGACCATGAGTCCCGATTGCTATTTTCTTCCCTCTGTGCTCTTTTAATATGGGTTTTAGAACGGATATTGCTCTTTTCTGACAATCAGCATTAGACTCTCCACCCGGCAAGGTATAAGTAGGGTCATTAAAACTCTCTCTGATACTAGACAGTAACTCTGCATTTTCAATAATAGAAGAGGCAAAATGGCGTTCTCTAAGATCTTCAAATACTTTAATATCTAACTTTAAGTGCTCGGCCAATCCCTCGACACTAAGAATTGCTCGAGTATAAGGACTTGATATAATCATGTCTATTCCTTCACCTATAAGTAACTTCGTTAATTTCTCAATATCGATCTTTCCTTTTGGGGTAAGTCCTCTTGTTCTTTCATTTCCTTCATTGTAAGGGGATTCACCATGCCTAACCATATAGATAATTGTCACCACAGAGGCCTCCTTGAGATGCTTTCATTAAATATCACACTGTGATTTCATAACGTTATATACACAAACTTTATGAAATTGTTCAACTCAGAAAATATTCGAGAAAACAATTGAACTAACCTGCCCCGCTAGCTTAAAAAGGCAACTGATCGCTTTATCATTACTTTCCATACCGTTTCCTCCTTCCGTTACTCGATACCCACCCTTTAATTGTCATATATCCAGACGCTTCCGAATCCATGAGACCGATGAATTCCCGGATCGGCTGTCGTCTATATAAACGAAGGCATAAAGGAACACAAACTAATTTGACGAAGAGGTGTTTTGAAAATGGCATTAACGTCCTCATTCACGAGCTTCAACCTGCCTGTGAAAAACGTAGAACAATCGAAAGCGTTCTTCACCGGACTCGGATTCGAGCTCAACCCACAATTCCCCGAGAACGAGAATTCAGTAGCCATCGTGATCGGCGACAACCTGCAGGTCATGCTGATCAAGCAAGCATTCTTTAATACGCTCACGGAGAAGGAATCCGTCGATACGAGCAAGTATGCGCAGATGACGATCGCCTTGGCCTTCGAGAGCCGGGAAAAGGTCGATGAAATCGTGAATACCGCGGTCTCCTTGGGCGGGAAATTGCACGCTGAACCCGAGGATCATGGGTTCATGTATCATTGGGGCTTCGTGGACTTGGACGGCCATCTGTGGGCCATTAACTACATGAACCTGGATGCGGCACAAGGTTGAGGCTAATGGAGAGCACGCTCGTACTAGGGTTCAAAAGAAAGACGCCGGGCATCTTCCCCGGCGTCTTCTTCGATGATTAGTTTTGTTCGGTATAGGCTTTGAAATTGTCCAGGATCGCTTGCCAGCCTGCTTGCTGGAACTCGACGGGATTGGAGCTTTCCGCGTCGAACGTTTCCATGACCTTCGTCTCATTCCCTTGATCGACGAAAGCAATATCCACTCTTCTTCCGTCTTCCATGGTGTAGCCGATCGCCTCATGCCGATTCACTACATCGTAGACGCCGCCAAAATCAAAGCCCATGCTTCCATCCTTCGCTTCCATCCGTGTCAGAAACTTGCCGCCGACCCGCAGATCGTTTTCGGCTCTCGGCGCATGCCAGTCCTCGGACGCTTGATTCCACTTCGTGATGTGATCCGGCTCGGTCCAATAGCGCCATACCTTCTCGACAGGGGCTTGAATGACGGCTTGCACGGTTACTTTCGTCGGTTGACTCGTTTCCATTTTAAATAGACACCTCTCTCCTAATATTCGTCGTTTGGTTATTCTCAATAATATAGACGTATGCCAATGACGAAATTCATCGGTCCATTCGCTCAGGCAGCCCAAATCGCGAAAATAATGGCGTATGAATGAAGTTTTGAACGTGCAGGATTTGATTTTCTTTGGTTTCGATGACGTGGATGCCCCAGGGTACCAGTCCATTGCCCTCTTTGTCCGGCATATACTGGGCCAACGCCGGATAACCGCCATTCACCTTAATGGGCACAAATCGCGAACCTTCGCAATGCCAGCGAGTAAGCGAATAGAAGGCGGACAAATCTTCCTTACCGCGGATCCACATCTCGAAGGGCGGCATCGACATGCAGCCTTCCTCGTGGAACAACGCGACGAGCGCAGCAATATCGAATTTCTCGAAGGCCTCCACATACCGGGACAGCAGCTGCTGCTTCGGTTGAACGTCCATGCTGCTGAGCTCATCCGAGCGAAGCTGCGCCCGGTCCATCGTCTCTCGGGCTCTTTGCAAGGCGCTGTTCACCGCTGCCGGCGACATCGCCAACGTTTCCGCGATCTGCTTGGAGGACCATTCAAATACATCCTTCAAAATGAGTACCGCGCGCTGCCGCGGAGGCAAGGTCTGCAGGAGAGCGATGAAGCACAGTTGAAGGGTATCTCTGCGGACGAGCCGATCCTCCGGATTGCCCCCAAAGTCGGGGGACGGCCAGATCCAGGCAGTGTCCGGCAGCGTGTCACGCGGCTCGACGATGGCGACGGCCGGGTCGAACAGGTCAACGGGAAGCGCGCGGCGTTTGGATTGTCTCAGCTTGTCCAAGCACAGGTTGGAGGCAATCCGATAGACCCAAGTTTTGAATGAGGAATCCTGTCTGAACGTGCTCCAGCCCTGCCAGACCCGAATACTCGTCTCCTGAACGGCATCGTCCGCATCGTCCATGGAGCCTAGCATTCGGTAACAGAACGAGGTTAAGCCCGGCTTCAAGCTTGCAAATAATGGTTCGTCAAATGCGGTCTCGTTCATCGCGGCCTCCTTAATGATCTCCCCGAAGGGCGGTACCTTCATTATAGGCAATGAAGCGGACATCCTCAATCCGAATAGATGGGCAGGATTATGGGTTCATTTATCAAGGGCCTTCGAAGACTTGGACGGTCATATGTGGGCGATACTTTTAGTTTGCCACTTTACCTGCGACAAAGAAGCCCGCGGTCTTCGGAAGTGAAAAACATCCTTGCTGATTTATGATTTCATCCACCTGGTCACGAACTAAGCCATACACATTCAGCCAATGTTCATCCGACACTTCATGTTCGGTATCGCCGCGTTTCATTAATAGAGAAGCATAATAATCCATCAATGGCTGAGATTGATTGAATTTTAACACGTCATAAAGCAATTTGGAATCAAACCAATCGAAGTGTGGACGAAGAAAATCAGAACCGTTTTCCAAGGAGAAGCGCATGGTGGGTACGGAACGAAGAACAATCTTTTCTTCAATCCCCGCTTTCCGTTGGCATGCCAAGTGGATATCCCAAAGAACGCTCATGGATGATTGGCTGCTGGTCGCAGCTATCAACTGTCCCCCCGGCTTCAAAACCCTTTTCAATTCCCGAACAGCTTTTTCGATATCGGGAACGTGATATAACATGAAGTTGGCCATCACCAAATCGAACGAATCATCGTGGAATGGAAGACTTTGCACATCACCGGCCTTTAATCCACGTTCGAATAACGGCTTGCTTGAGCTTGAATCCCAGCTAACATTCCTTCCGACAAATCCAACCCCACCACCGAACCGCCGTTTTGAGAAAATCTCTCTGCAAGCGGAAACAACCAACCCCCTGAGCCACAACCAGCGTCCAAAGCCTTTTCAGAACCCGACAACGAAATCTGATTCAAAGCCCACTGGGTAAACGAAAAGGGAGCTTGACTGTACAAATTATGGATATCGATTCTCGTTTGAAGGTGTTTCTTTGTCCCGTATTGCTCCAGTACCAATGCTTTATCATGCAAATGGCTCGACCTCCCCTTATCTTTTTAATAGTTTTAGTCCAAGACCACCCATTCATGGGGTGGATCATTATTTAAAATTCGTTATATTTTTCCATAACCCTTTCCCGTTAGCGTAAGAAGCCGCCGATGATGTCGGCCGCTTGTTGTCGTTAACTGAACAAATTTAAACAATAAGGGATCCTCTGACTGCCGCTGCAGCCGGAGAATCCCTATTAAAGTAACGTTCCCTTTAGACCGCTGGGTCAACCGCACAACTAAGCTGGAACGTAGGTCAACCTGATCACCTTCTTTCCAATTCGATCGCTTGCCACGAGGCGCAGCGGCGGCCGCGGACCGGCGAAGAACGGCTTGCCGTGACCCAGCACGACTGGATGGAGATAGAGTCGGTACTCATCAACGAGACCGAGCTTCCGTTAAACTGTGGGCCAACTCCGGCCCGGCCACTTCAATCTCCCCTTCATGCTGAGCCTTCAGCCCACGTATGGCCGCGGCGAGGTCGCCCTCGATCAGAGAAGCGTTCGGACCGACGGACTTTAACGTCCTCGACACCACCCACTTCGGTTTGCTTTGCCACGCCGCTGCGTATTCCCGTTCCGGCGCATCCCATTCAGAATGGTCTCCGTCCCAATACCGCATGTTCTCGTACATGCGGCGCCCGTACAGGTAGCCCGCCAGGCCGCCCACGTCGTCGATGAAATGACGGAATAGCACGGGTTCGGTCTGAAATGCCGGGTGGTCGTGGTCGACGTATCCGTCCAGAGACTGGTTCAATGCGAAAACGATCTTTGCCATGCGACTGACTCTCCTCCCTGGTTTTCTCGCCCATTCATCATCCAGATTATACGTTCCCAATGGAGCCTTCTTTATGTCTACATTTTATCATCCAACAGCATGTCCGGTTTCTCATGGATTGCTAATGTGCACAGTCCTGGCCTGACCGAATACAAATTTTATTTATGGATGGTAAATTAAACAATTCTGCCCTTTAGTTGAACAAAGACAGCCGATCCATTCTGATCAACTGCCTTCGTATAAGGATTAAGCTCTAACAGGATGTGAAGCAGAACAGCCTATTTCCGACAATAGCGATTGGAAAGTCAGTCCTTTGTTTAATTCAGGTACGTATAACATGATTGGACAAGAAGGAAGATTAGGTTTTATTTACGATGATAGTGAATTGCTCCGATTTTACCCAAACAAGTGTTGCCCTGTATCCGGGCCACTTCTTCCACTGCTTGTTCTGCTGGTAGCCCTAGCATGTGTAAAACTATAGAACAAACAATTCCCCGTTATCGAAATAATAAATATCTTCCCACTTATATCCGTACGCTCCATCTTTGAGTTTAATATGCGGTTCAAAGGTAAAGTAGGAACCATCCATAAGTTTTGCCTTGTTTCCCATCTCAAAATACTTTCTGTGGTCCTTATGACATTCAATCGTATGACCGAGATTCCCAGAAAAGTCAAGATTGATGTAACCGAGTTGATCGATGACTTCGTTCATATGTAAGTAAACTTGCTCAAAAGTCATGTCAGGTTTGACATAATCGATGAATGCTTTATGAAGCTCCTTTTCGGCATGAATTCCATGCGAAAATTCCAAAACCAATTCGTTTTTTCCATATTCAACCTTTTCCTCGTCAATCACTTTTCCATTGATGACGATTAAAGTTCGAGCGAAGTCTCCCCAAAAAGTGTTCCACTCTGGACTAAGGTCAATGGTCACAATGTCATCGCTACCGACTGCTATTTCCGATGGGGTATAATCCCTACCTGACTCCGAAATAATCGTCCTCTTACCGACATGCACAAAGGCCCCGACACCATGGTACCAAAATTTCTCTATGCCCTTCTTTCGCATGATGTCTTCGGTATTAAAGACGATTTCCTTTTCTGAGATCCCTTCTTTGATCCGTTTCTTTAACTCGCTGATTGTCGCCTTAGCAATGGATTGTACCTTTTGGTAATGTGCGAGGTGCTCCATTAGTAGCCTCCTATTAGTGAATAAACGGTGTGCAAGGCACCTTCTTATACCACCTAAGCATCTGCAAAACTCCTCTCCCCTTGGTTCTTCCCCACTTTCACGAGTCGCGTGAACATGGCCCGTACCGTGCACATTAGCAATCCATGAGAAACCGTACATGCTGGTGGATGATAAAATGTAGACTTAAGGAAGCTGCCTAAGGGACGTTTAATAAGAAGAATGTGACACTCGACGGTTGCTGTGACCCCACGCATGTGATTGTCGATGAGGAGCTTCACCCGTATACGGTGGACCTGATGGACCAGTCCGATGGTCTGTTTGTTGGATGTAAAAAACAAGGAGGATTTTCATGGTTAACAATCTGAACCAATCGTTCGAAATTGACATTACACGTGTATTCGATGCCCCTCGCGGACTCGTATTTAAAGCATGGACCGAACTCGGGCATTTCGCGAAATGGTGGGGACCCAATGGGGGCGCCCTTGAAATCGTTAAAATGGATGCTCGATCAGGTGGCGAGTTTATAGGTATTCAGACGTCTGCTGACGGAAATCAGGTTATGTGGGTAAAATTTGCATACCAAGAGGTTGTCGAACCCGAGAAAGTGGCTTATATCCGATCCTTTTCTGATGAGCAAGGCCATACGGTCCGGGCGCCTTTTAGCATGAGCTGGCCTCTTGAAATTATGAATATCCTAACGCTAGAAGATGACAAAGGGAAAACGGTTTTAAAACTTAAAGGTTACCCTGTGAACGCTTCAGCTGAGGAACATGAAACTTATAAAAGTATGGCCCCAAAGCTTCAACAAGATCTTGAGGGTACCTTCGATAAACTTGCCGACTATCTTGCCTCCCGTTAATCACTTTGAATCTTACGTTTCCATTCGGAATATTGGTTCCATAAAACAGCAGAAGCCTAGGACTTTATTTTCTTGTCCCTGGCTGCTGCTGTTTCGTTTAATCTGAAAAGAGAGCTCCTCCACTCCTTCTCGCTAATCCCTTCCGTTCCTTCCATTGACTCGATCTCCGTGATGTTCCTAGAAATGTCCGCGAATAAGAGATCCGCTTACTCACCCGAAAAATTTCCCGCGCTATTCTCCCTAAGCCCTTTGGGAGCCGTCTCCCGCCAGGCATTCCGGATGGCCTCTTCCAAATCCTGTTCGCTGACAACCGGCAGCCTCGCCAAGATGTAATCGTAATTTCGGTAATGCTCGGTCAAATAAAAGGCCTCCGGCCGGGTCATCAGCCAGATCTCCCGCGTCTCTTCCTTCATCCGAAGCACCAGCGTCTCCCCGTCCTGATGAAACCGGGCGATCAGCTTATCTCCCACTTTAAAAGCCGGTGTCCGGTAGGAGGTTCCCTCCACCACTTCCGGAAGGGACAGAGCGATCCGCCGAGCGATTTCGTGGCCAGCCGTCTGGAACATGAGAAACCTCCTCCTCTTTTTCCTTATTTTATCATAAAAACCTAACCTATCCATGGCCACTTCGATCGCTCTCCCTTCCTTCCCTCCTCCACCTGTTCAAGAACCTTTCTCGTTTCTATAAGCCCCCTTGTTCCGCCCCCCATCCCGAATACAGGACTTCGGAACCGCTTTCATCTTAAATTCGGGTTTTTGGCTTGTTTCCCAGGTCCCTTTTGTCCTACTTTTTAATAAAAATCTTCCAAAATACATAAACTTTCGACATGATTCTGCCGTTATATAATCTATAAGTCCCAGATGAACAAGACTTTCCTGAGTCTTAAGGGATAGATGAATGATAGGAAAGCGAGGCTCCTGCTTCTATGAAAGTCACTTCACTGCTGCTGAAAGGGGTAAGCTGCATTGCGCTTGCCGCTGCTCTGTTTACCGCTCCTTCCCCGGCTCCCGTCCAAGCGGAACCGGACTACAACGTCGGGGCTTTCTATTTCTCGGATTGGAACCCGGAGCTCGGTCCCTTCCTCATGAAGAATACCGAGAATCTGTACGGCCGGGACGGAGACTGGATGGGAGGCATTAAGGACCACCTGACCGCGGCCGGTCCATGGGGATACGGACCCATTAGCGACCGGGAACCGCTCGGCGGCTGGTACGACGACCGGGAGCAATCGGTTATGGACACCCATATCCTGCAGGCGTCCTCCCGGGGATTGGGACACTTCGCCTTTTATTATTATTGGAAGGATAACGGCGGCGGCGAGCGTCCCGGCCAGAACGTGCACCAGTTCCAGTCCTCTCCTTACAAGGACCTAATGAAGTTCTACCTCTATATGATGGCGGACGGCAAATGGCCGGCCTCCGACTGGGACAAGCTCATCGTCCCGAATCTCGTTCAGTTCATGAAAGATAACTCGTACCAGCGTACGCCGGACGGACGTCCGATTGTCGGCTTCTACGGGGATTTTGAGTCGAGGCTCGGCGGCAAGGAGCAGTGGAAAAGGCTCTGGCCACCCTGCGCACCCAAGCGAAGGCGGCCGGGCTGAAGAACCCTCTCCTGCTTGTAAACGGCTACCGGGAATTGGCTCCGTCCATTGAGCAGGGCTTCGACGGCTTCCTGCCCCTCAACCTGGCGGGCATCGGCCTGGACGGTTCCCAAGGGAATACCGCGGATTACTCGGTATACCCGAAGGCTTGGAAGGATTTTGTCTACAAAACGTATCCTAAGGGCAGCAAGTCCGAGAACTATGAGAATTATCTGCTTATTCCCGGAGGAATCAGCGGCTTCGATACCCGCTCCTGGCGGGGAATCGGCTACGGAGACCATGACGGGGTGGAGAAATCCGCCTACCTGAACCCCTCTCCGGACAAGTTCCGGTTCCAGGCCGCCAATGTCAAGGACTACCTGGATACTCACCCCCGCTCCATGAACATGGCGACGTTCTACGCCTGGAATGAGTTCGGGGAAGGCGGGGCGATCGAGCCGACGACCCAGTACGGCTTCGGGTACGTGAACGCGCTGCAGGAAACGTTCCATCTGGACAACAGCCGCTACCGGACCCGTGTGGCGAAGGATGGACTGGAGAACTGGGATCCCGCCCTGCGGTTGGAATTCGCTCCTGTCCAGACGAGTATCACGAAGGGGGCCGCCCTCCTCGTCAAAGGGAAGGTCACCAACCAGGGAAGCACCGCCATCCGCCAAGGAACGGTCACACTGGACGCCGGAGCTTGGAAGGCGAAGGCGCTGTCCGGAACGGACCTGACCGGTCTGAAGCCGGGCGAAACGAGGCAAGTCGAGTTCGAGGCAGCCGCCGGAGACGGCGAGGACTGGACGAAGCATGAGCTGAACATCTCCGCGGCCTACGAGACCGGCGGCCGAAAGGCCGTCGAGAACACGGCCACGTTCGTCGTCGAAACCCCCGACGTTCATGGGGTGATCGAGCCCATTACGGGACCGGTGTTCGGCGGAGACAAGCTCTCCCTGGAGCTTAACCTGATCCGCTACACCTCTGACGCCGCGGCGGGTCATTACCGGATCGAAGCTCCGGACGGCTGGAGCTTGTCCGGCCGCAGCGAAGGCTCCTTCTCCTTCACCGGGAAGAAGCCGGAGAACGGGAAGGCGCTGTCCGCCGCCGCCCAGCTCACCATTCCGAAAGAGGTAACGGACGGCAGCTACCCCGTGACCCTCGTGGTGAGCAGCCAGGGCCGCGAAACGAGAAGCTCCATCACGCTCTCCGTCGGCAATTCCCTGGCCAATCCCGGCTTCGAGAAGGACAAGGACAAGAACGGCTTGGCCGACGGGTGGCTCGCGATGACGGGCAAGGAAGTCTTCGAGTTGTCGGGAGACAGGCAAGACGGAAGCGTGGCTCAGAAGCTCACGGCCCAAGGCTTCGGAGCAGGCATCCGGCAGGAATGGCTGGCTCTCGATCCGAAGAAGACCTACGTCGTGGAAGCTTGGGTTAAGGTGGAAGCCGGCACCCTGAACATCGCGGAAGCGGAAGCCGACGCCGGCTTCAAGAACTTCCTTGGCTTCACCGTCCAGAAGCAGGTAAACAACCGCGACTGGCAGAAGGTCTCCTTCACGGTCAAGCCCAAACCGGGCGGCGTGAACGGAAGCATCCGGTTCCTCAGCTGGAGTTCCGGCAAGACGGTGGCGTATATCGATCATGTGGTGTTTAGGCCGGCTGCCGACTAGCAGCCGCCGGTAAGACTATCGGGAGGATCCCGGCAGTCTTTTTGCAGGAAGGTCAATCGGAGATTTTCCGGTTGGCCTTTTTTGGTGCGAACAGCCAAACCCGAACATTTACGAAAACTTAACCTTCCCCATTCCGGTTAATCCATAAGAAGACCCTCTTTCCTTGGGCCCTGACTAGGTCAGGGTCTTTTGGTTCGTTCGGATTCTCCTCATCTAACCGTTGACGATCCGGACAGGCCGTGATACTTTAAGTATAGTTGGATACGATTCGTATCATACATAAAGTCAGACCCAATAGAAAGGAGTGCTCAGCGTATGCTCGTCGAAAGGGTCCGCATTCCCTCTCTGCTCGCCGGATTCCTGGCCCTCGGCGCACTGGCGGCGCTTCGCCCCGATTACGTGCTGCTGCTGCCGGCCGCCGCTCTGGCCCTCGTCTTCCTGTTCTCCTGGCGCGCCGCGGTGTATCTTCTTCTCGTCTGCATCACCTTCAACCGGCTTTCCTTCAATGTCTCAAGCACCAACCTGAGGCCCGAAATGCTGGCCGTCCTGATCGGAGCCGGCGCCGCTTTACTGTTCTGGCTCTCCCGGAACAAGTGGCAAAATGACGCCACGGTCCGCTTCACCTTCGGTGCCCCCTCTATCGCGATTGCGCTCTTTTTTGTGTATACGTATATCGTGTCGTACTGGAACAGCCCCGTCTTCTCCTATTCCGTCGCGGGCATGGTTCAGCTGGCGCTGGCCAGCATGGGCTTCTTCGTCATCACCCAGGCGGCCGGGTTCGACCGGGACCGGATCCACTCCTATGTCGGCTTCTACATTTGGCTTACCGTGTTCCAATCCGTCTATGCCTTGGTCTGCTTCCTCTACAACAAGACGACCGGCCGGTTCCTCTTCGGGGAAAAATACGGCGGCCTCATGACCGGCCAAATCTCCGGGGTCGACTGGTCCTCCATCACTTGGCGCGGGGGACTCTACGAAGCCAACCTGTTCTCCGCTTATCTGGGAGCGGGCATAGTTTTTCTCGTTACGGTGATTGTCGCGAGGGTGCAGCCCCGGCAAACCCTCTTCTGTTCCTCGGCATGCTTCTGGCCGTGGTGGGTATCGTCATGGGCTGGACACGCTCCGCCTGGATTGGAACGGCTCTCGGCGTCGCCTTCACTTCCTCTTCTATGTGCGCAAATGGGTGCATCCGCGCAATGTGGTGCTTTTCGGTGGGCTTGCTGCCGCGCTCGTCCCGATTTTCGTCTTCGTCGAGTCGATCTTCGACCAGACGTCCGGCCGCAAAGGGCTCCTGACCTCCAAGCTCATGAACCTGTTCAACAGCGAAGAAGGAACGGGAAAGTTCCGCGCCGAGAAGTTCCAATTCGCCTGGGACAACTGGCTGAACGGCCACCCGATTGCCGGGAACGGCTATTTCAGCATCAAGGTGTATAACCCCGACGAGTGGGTAACCAGCATGTTCCTTGCCATCCTGCACGATTCGGGGCTGATCGGGTTGTGCCTGTTCGTCTTTGCGGTCGGCTACGTCTTCTTCTACGGACTTCGCGCCGCACTCGTCACATCCGATGCCAAGCACCGGGCTTACCTGCTCGGGATGGTCGGCGGGCTGCTCGTGCTTCTCCTGTCGTATAACTTCTCCCCGGCCACACGCTCGCCATGTTCTGGGTGCACCTGGGGCTCATCTACGCGCTCGCTTCAAAGGAACGGATACGGGAAGGAGAGACTGTTCATGAACGATAAAATCCGGTCGCAGCTCCACAAACTGTTCGTTAACGTCGTGGCGGCTTCCGTGCTGACCCCAAGCTCGGTCCGCGCCCGGATCTACCGGGCCTTCGGCATCCGGACGGAGACTACGTTCCTCGGTCCCCGCTGCTTCTTCAGCGGCAGCCGGGTCCATATCGGGGAAGGGGCGTTCGTGAACACCGGCTGCTTTTTCGAGAACCACGGGGAGATCACCATCGGACGCAACAGCTCCCTCGGCATGGAGGTGATGCTCTGCGCCTCGACCCACGAGATGGGCGGGCCCGACAAGCGGGCGGGAGCTCCCATCGGCCTGCCGATCGTCATCGGCGACGGGGTATGGATCGGGACGCGGGCGACGGTTCTGCCCGGCGTGCGGATCGGAGACGGGTCCGTCATCGCCGCCGGAGCCGTCGTCACCAAGGATTGCGCACCTCACGGCATTTACGCGGGCACGCCCGCCAGGCGGGTTAAAGAGCTGGCCGGCCCGGCGCAAACGGAGTTCGTCGTGCCGGAGCCCGTGGTGCGGGACCGGAAGACGTCTTGACCGTTGCCGTGGCTGCGGGTACCCGGGCAGGGCCGGAAGACGTCTTGACCGCCCGGCCGCTTGTGCGGCTGCCGGCGGTCTTTTTATGGAACCAAGGAGTCAGGACAACAGGGAGGAGTCGGGATGAAGAATAGCAGGATGGGTTCAGTGGCAGTCAAACGAGGGGGTTAGACACGAGGTGCCTGGACGGGTTCCGGTTTCTGCTGGCGCTGTGGGTGGCGGTCGGCCACTTCTACATCATCATTGGGGGACCGGGCTTCTGGCAGGCTTCCGGGGTAACGAAGCTTCTTCTGTCGCCTTGGGCGGCGGTGGACGGTTTCATGGTGGTCACGGGCTTCCTGATGACGTACCATTACCTTCTCCGGGAAGCAAAAGAGCCGGCCGGCCGTCTAGCTACCGGGGTAACCTTTCTCGTCCGGAGGCTTTTTCGGCTCTATCCCGTTTACCTGCTGGCCATTCTGGCGGCCTTCTTCGTCGTAAGCGACCTGTACGAGATGCGCAAGGAGATTCTGGACTATTTTACGGGAAGCACGCTCACCCCCTTCGGCACGGAGAGCAAATCCGAAGACCCGAGCGTGACCGGGCTGCTGCTCCACCTGACTTTCCTGCACGGACTGTTTCCTGCCTATGAAAGCTCCGTTCTCTCGGTCGCCTGGAGCCTGTCGCTCGAAATGCAGTTCTACGTCCTGTTCCCGGCCCTCTTCTCCTTCCTGTTCCTTAAGGTCCGCTCCGCTAAGCTGTATGCGTTCCTGGCGGCCGCCGTTGTGGTATCGGAGGTTCTCCTCGCCAAGTATTTGCACGGGCAGCCGGCCATGCTCCTCTACAAGCTTCCCTGTTTCTCTTCGGCATGCTTGCCGCAGCGGCCGGGCTGGGACGGATCCGCTGGATTACTTTTGCCATGGGGGCGGTAATGATCGTGCCTTTTCAGGCGAAATTCACCGTCCTGCTCATGGGACTGCTGATGCTGTTTCTGTTCCTTAACGGCATCCGCGCCAAAGTCGGCATGGGCTGGACGAAGCCGCTGTACCATGTGCGGGAGCTGCTCTCGGGAAGGGCGGCCCGCTGGGGAGCGGACCTCTCCTACTCCCTCTACCTGGTGCACCTCCTCCTGCTGCCGTTCATCCTGACCTTCTTCATCGGGCAGGCGGAAACCGTACCCCTGAGCCGGGTGGAAGTCGCCCTGCTTTCGTTCGCCGTCTTCCTGGCTTTGAGCCTGGCCACCGCTCTCATTCTCTACCTGACGATCGAGAAGCCGTTTATCTCCCTGGGCAAAAAGGCCGTCCGCCGCATGGACCTCCTGCGGCAAAGCCGCCAAAGGGCTTCCCTTCCCGGCCAGGGGGAGAAGGAGGAGCTCTCGGCTTAGGGAAATTTCCACTCGGCAACAGGCAAATGCTCACCCCTTAATCGCATAAAAAGACCACTCGGCTGAGTGGTCTTCTTACTTTGTTTATTTACCGGGAAATAGTTGTCCAACGGGATGACATGGACTATACTCCTTTCCCCCTCATTTTCCTTCTTTAACAAATTGCTCAATCCGGCTCTTGATCGAGTCGCGAACGGTGCGGAACTTGCTCATGATTTCTTCTTCCGTTCCGGTTGCTTTTGCCGGATCATCAAAACCCCAATGCCATTTCGTAACGTTTTTGTTGGAGATTACCGGGCAATGCTCGTCGGCGTGGCCGCACAGGGTAATGACGTAATCGGCACGATTCAGAATCTCTGTGTCTATCACATCAGAGGAGTTTTGGCTGATATCCACGCCGGCCTCCTGCATGACTTGAACCGCACGCGGATTCAGCCCATGCGCCTCAAGACCAGCGCTTTTCACTTCGTATTGGCCGCTTCCCAGCGCCTTTAGAAACCCGTCTGCGATCTGGCTTCTGCAGGAATTGCCGGTGCATAAAAAGTAAACCAACGGTTTTTTCTCCATGGTGGATAAGTCTCCTTTTATATCGAAATGGTTAATCGCCTTGATGAACTCTTC
Organism: Paenibacillus sp. CC-CFT747; assembly: GCA_030323305.1. GTDB lineage: Bacteria > Bacillota > Bacilli > Paenibacillales > NBRC-103111 > Paenibacillus_AO > Paenibacillus_AO aurantius. Next base: position 1,146,023 of record CP106741.1, read on the forward strand.
TCGCTCGTTTGCTGCCCATAAACGCCTGGAGGATCATTGCAGCCGCAGCGAGCCCGGCCGTGATTCCCGCGATAACCAGCCATACATTCATCTGCATCGTTTGAAGGACACCGAGCCACAGATAGAGACCGGTGAGCGTAAGGAATAAGGTCGGAACGGTTAACAGGATGCCGACTTTGAAATAATAGCCCCAGCTGATTTTCACGTTTTTGGTGGACAGCACATGCAGCCATAAGAGCGTGGCCAGCGAGCCGATTGGGGTGATTTTGGGTCCTAAGTCCGAACCGATCACATTCGCGTAAATCATCGCCTCCCGTATGACCCCTCCGTATGGGTACCTTGGATCGCCAGCGCATCAATCAACACAGTCGGCAAGTTATTCATAATGGACGACAGGATCGCCGCAATAAAACCCATGCCTACTGTTGCCGCAAACCGTCCATGGTCTGCGACCGCTTGAATGACGCTGCCCAGCGCATCGGTTAGACCGGCGTTCCGAAGGCCGTAAACGACCACATACATGCCGATCGAGAAGATGACAATGGCCCAAGGCGCGCCTTTTACCAGCTTCCCCGTATGAATCGCCGGGCTTTTTCTAGCGGCGAACAAGAACGCGATGGCCGCAGCCCCGGCAAGGATCGATACCGGGATGGAGAGCCACTCGCTGACGAAATAAGCAATAAGCAGCGCAGCCAGAATGATCCAGGAAAGGGTAAACAGCCGCATATCCTTGATGGCTTCCTTAGGGCTTCTCAGTTGGGTTACGTTGTAGCCCCTTGGAATGCTTTTTCGGAAACACAGATACAGCACAACCAGGCTCGCGATAATGGAAAAGAAAGTCGGAACGATCATGCGGCTCGCGTATTCGACAAACCCGATGTTGAAATAATCAGCCGAAACAATGTTCACCAAGTTACTGACGACAAGCGGCAAAGAAGCCGTATCGGCAATGAATCCGCTCGCCATAATAAACGGCAGGATCATACTGTCATCAAATTTAAGCGCCCGGACCATGGCAAGGACGATGGGTGTAATGATCAAGGCCGCGCCATCATTGGCAAACAGAGCGGCAACCGCCGATCCAAGCAGGATGATAAACCCAAACAGGAGCAACCCGTTTCCCCGTGCCAGCCGCGCCATATGTAACGCAGCCCATTCAAAAAATCCGATTTCATCAAGCACCAGGGAGATTAAAATAATGGCGACGAACGTCAAGGTGGCGTTCCACACGATGCCGGTTACGATACCGACGTCCGCGAAACGGACCACGCCAAATAATAAAGCGAGGATGGCTCCGGCACTTGCCGACCAGCCGATCGATAACCCTTTGGGCTGCCAAATGACAAAGGTAAGGGTAACCAAAAAATAAGAAACGCAGTGATAGCCATGTAACCCTCCAAACTAATCGCAATCATTTTTAATTTGATCCATTTTTTCTTTTAACGAGGGAAGGTAGCCCAGAATCGCTTGAATATAGGGTTTATCTTCCACATTTAACGAATAGTAAATCCATTGGCCTTTACGTGTTTCCTTGACAAGCCCCGCCGCTTTTAATTTCCGCAAGTGCTGGCTGACGTTCGGCTGGGAGGTTTCAAGCAGCTCCACCACGTCACAGACACATAAGGCCCGTTCCTTTAATAAGGCCATGATCGTAAGCCGGGTTTTATCGCCCAGCAATTTTAAATTCCCGGCCATTTCGCTGAGTGGTTCCATGCCTTACCTCCCCTCGCTGATCTCCTTAGCCGCTTGAGTTGCCCGCTCTCCCCCATTTTAAAACGACATCCATAACTATATACGGATTCACTTATATAATCAATTGATTATTTCTATATCATTTGCGCGGAAGAGGAAAGGGATGCTGGATCACGAAAAAAAACCTCCCGTATAAAACGGGAGGCCATCTATAGTAAAAAAAGAGGGAGTAAAAACAAGGTTATTTCATCGCCGAAGCGATCTGCTGCAGAGCCTGGCTTTTGGCCTGGCTCTTGGAGCTCTGATACTGGCTGCGCCACGACTCGAGCTCGGCCGGATCGTATCCGGCCGCTTTGTAGTCCTTCTGCGCCGCGGCCAGCACGGAGTTGAACTGACTATCGCAGGAAGACTCGGAGGCGGAAATCGGCCCCATGTACTTCGATTGGAGCTGGTCCACCGAGACCTGCTGGTTGCTCGCCTTCGCCTGGCGGATGGAGCTTACGATGCCGCCCGCCAGCTGGCTGACCTGGCTCTGGCATCCGTTCTGAATGGCCGCCAGCTTGCCTTCGTACTTGCTCTTGATCTGCGCCTTGCTCGCTCCGGAAGCCGTGCCGGAGGAGCCGCCGGAAGATCCGGCGGAGCCCCGGCTGGTGCGGCCGGCTTGGAGGCCTCTGCCGGCGCAGCGGACGGCTCCGGCTTCGAAGTGCCGCCTGAGGCGGACGGAGCGGAGCCGCCGGTGGTGCTGCTGCCTGTGCCGCTGCCGGACGCTCCGCCGGAAGCCTTGCTGCCGCCGCCTTCGCCAACCGGCGCAGCAGACGGCCCGGCGGATGCAGCGGCCTGACCGCCAGCGTCCGGTGCCGCTGGCGGCTTGGCCGCAGAGGCTTGGCGGCGCTCATGGATCTCCTTGATGATCTTCTGCCGCTCCGCCTCGTCATACACGCCGACCAGCTCGATCGGGTAATCCTTGTCCAGGATCACCAGCTTCTTGCCGTACGGCTCCGTTATCGAGCGGAGCGTGTGAATCTGCTCCGGCGTCAGCTTCGAAAGCAGCAGGTCGCGGATGCGCTGCTTCTCTTCAACCGGCAGCCCGGCATCCGCTTTTCCCGTTAAATAGGACATCTCCTTCATGCTGAGTCCCGCCTGGCTGAGGATAGCGGCCGCATCCAGCGCATCCTGGGCGCTGATCGGCTTATCCGTGAACTCGTTCGCCTTCGCGAGCGGATCCTTCAGCGCTCCCGGTGCCCCGGAAGCGGGTGTCCCGGCTTCGGGGGTGCTGCCGTTCTGCTTAGCCGCCTGACGGGCCTGGATATCCTCCAGGCTCGTCGAGTGCAGCTTGTATTGAAGGGTGCCGATTCCGGCGCCGGCCAGCAGGATCACCCCTGCCGCCGACAATGTGAGCCAGCGGGCCCACGGCTTCCACTCCTTCCAACGCTTGCGCATGATGTTCCATCCCTTTCCTTCCTTTAGCCCCGCCTTTCCTTTGTAACACGATGTGTCAGGGAGGAGGCAGGGCTAAGGTTGTTCGTGGCGACGGCCGGATCGTGCAGCGCCGTTCCTTACTTCTCGCTCAATTTGATGACGAGCTTAACCTCAGACGTCTTGCCGTCCTTGTCCGCGAGCTCCCCGATAATGTTCAACGCACTGTAGCCGAGAACGCTGCCCAGCTTCTCCATGGAGACGCCGTCGCCGTTAACATCCAAACCGCCCAACAGATCCTTGACGGTAATCAGGGCGACGCCTTCCTTGAATTCCACCGTCCGGCTCTCGCCCATGAAGTCGACCGTCAGGCTGGCCGCGTCAGGGAAGCCTTAAGCTGGAAGCCGGTCAGCTTCGCCTCCGGATCGATTCCCTTCGGAAGGGAAATCACGAAGGCTCCATTCCCGTTATGCTCCGCCGTATAGTTCTCGCCTCCGATGACCGCCGTCGCCGATTTCAGCTCCAGGGAACCGACGGCTCCCGGCTGCCCTGGCTGCCCCGGCTTATCCTTACCCGCGTATTTCAGCGCTTCATAGGCCAGCTTGACGGCGTCCTGCCGCTTGATGGCTTTCCGCGGCTCCAGGCTGGTCAGCGGTTTGCCGGTAAACCCGGTATACAGGCCGATCTGGTAAGCATAGCCCACCTGCTTGGCGGCCCAGGCGGAGATGTCCGATTTGTCCTCAAACGGAGATGCATATTCGCCGTTCAGTGCGTTCTTCTCCAGATTCACCGCGCGGAGCAGGAAAACGGTCATCTGTTCCCTGGTCACGTTGGCCGAAGGGGAGAAGGTCGTTTCCGAGGTGCCGTCCGTAATCCCGGCCTTGGCCAAAGCCCCGACGTATCCGCTGTACCACGAGCCCGGCTCCACGTCCTGGAACTTCCCGGAGGCGGAGGAATCCTCGGCCAGTCCGGTGGCGGCCGTAATGATTTTGGCCAGCTCGGCGCGGGTCAGGTTCCCAAGCGGGGAGAAGCTGCCGTCTTCATAACCGGAAATAATCCCCTTCTCCACCAACGTGTTAATCTCATTAGCAGCATAGCTGGCGCCTACGTCTTTAAGCGGAGGTGCGGCCAAAGCCGTTCCCCAAAGCGAGAAAGCCAAGGCGGAACTCATGCCTAAGGCAGCCGCCCGTTTGATTCCGTTCGTGTTGCGCTTTTCGTTTGCCATCCTTGTTTCCTCCTCGTGTCGTTTGTGTACGGTTGGTCGGTTGATTGATGTCTGCTGGTCCCTCTGTCCCGTCTGCCGTCCCCTGCGGGGAGAGTGCCGGCCAGGCTTGGTTCGGATTCCGGTCCCCTGCCTAATGACGGACGCGGCTCCTTGCCTGGTGCCTTATGCGCACGAACAGTCCCTTCCCCTTTTCCGGTGAAAAATGACCCGGAGCAGCTTAAGACTATCCGGGCCATCCCGCCCGGATAGCGGCCCGACCCGCCGGAGACATCCATCCATGCCTGCGGCGGGTCTGCCGTCCGGTCACCGGCGCTTATCCGCCGGGGCGTCCCCCTGCCAAGCGTGGCAGGAAAGCACGTTCTTTCCGGCATTTGAGCCGGCCCGGCGGATAAAGGCTAGGCCTTCTGGATGAGACGCAGGGCTTCGTCCCAATCGAAGCACAGGCGGACGATGTCCTCCTCCACGAGCTCGCTGCCCGTTTGCACCTCGATCAGTTCCAGCTCGGTGAATGCGCGAAGGCTGTGCTTGACCCCGACCGGGATCTGCCATACGTCGCCGGCATCCACCGGGTAAAGCCGCCCGTCCAGGATGAGCTCTCCGCTTCCGGAGAGAATCGTCCAGACCTCGCGGCGCTTCTCGTGCAGCTGGTAGCTCAGGTTGCAGCCGGCGCGGATGCCGATCCGCTTGGTCAGCATCTCCTGGCCTTCCCCGTATTTCTTGCAGTCCAGCACCCGGTACCAGCCCCACCGGCGCTCTTCGTACATCGGACGGGCTTCCGTATGCTTCAGCACTTCCTTGATCCGCGGACTGGCCTCCTTCTCGGTGACGAGAATGCCGTCCGGGCTCGCGGCCACGATGACATTCGTAAGGCCCATGACCGTTACCGGAATGTCGAGCTCGTTCAGGAGGTAGCTGCCTTGGCATTCCTCCGTCAGAATGCCCTTGCCAAGCTGGGTCGTGCTCATCTCCTCGGTCAAGGTATTCCACGTGCCGAGGTCCTTCCAGTCTCCGTCGTATGCCGTGCAGACAATATGCTTCGCCTGCTCGACGACCTCGTAGTCGAAGGAGATTTTTTCAGCTGGCCGTACTGCTTAAGCAGCTCCTCGTATTGGATCGGAAGGCCGCGCGCGATAAGCTCGTTGATCAGATAGTCCAGCTTGAAGGCGAATACCCCGCAGTTCCAGAGAGCCCTCTCGCGGATAAGCTCCCGGGCCCCCGCCTCGTCCGGCTTCTCGGTAAACCGTGCCACCTTCCGGTAGGTCTCCTCCGGTGCCGCCGATGCGGATACCTCTCCTTGCGGAACGAGATAGCCGTACTTCTCCGAAGGATAAGTAGGCGTCACCCCGATCAGGGCGAGATCTGCACCGGAATCGTTAAGCACCTTCTCAAGGCCCGCCACCTGCAGAAAAAACCGGTCCTCCACATAAGGGTCAACCGGGAGAACGGCCACCGTTTCCTGAAGACCGGTATCCGTCATCGAATAGAGGTAGGAGGCGGCCAAAGCAATGGCCGGGAACGTGTCCCGCCGCTCGGGCTCGGTAATGAGCCGGGCTTCCGCGCCGAGCTGGCTCTGGATCATCTCGACCTGAGCACGCCCGGTCGCGATATACGAGTGCGGGCCCAGGCCGACGGCGTCGAGCTGCCGCCACACCCGCTGGACCATCGATTCCAGCTCTCCCTGCGGGCTGCGTAGAACCTTCAGAAACTGCTTGGAGCGGGAATCGTTCGACAGGGGCCACAGCCTCTTTCCCGATCCGCCCGACAATAAGATTAGCTTCATGCCGCTTCCTCCTCCTGATTAGGGGTGGCGTTGCCGCCTGTATGTACTTCAACTTCACTTCGGAGTGCGCTCACTAGCCGCTCACTCTGATGTGCACCCTGCAGAATAGAGGAACTCTAATTCTCTATTCGCCCATTTGTCCTCAAAGTCAAAATGATTGCGGAACTCTGTTCCGCTATTCCGCCTCAACAGGCCGGGTAAGGCCTTCTTTTTCGCTGAATAGGGAATCGGAGTTCCTCTATTTGTGGTGAAATCAGCGAAAACAGCCGAATAGGGTATCTGAGTTCCTCTATCGGGCCCCGGCGGCTTCCTGGACCCGGCCTAGACCGGCTCAAGCGGGGCAGCGGACTTGTAAGCCGCGAGGCTGGCGAGCTAACGTCCTGCTGGCTGCAGCTGACGAGCTTATGCCCCGCTAAACTAGCCGCCACTCACTAGCCGCCTGCTGCCAGCCCGTTAGCCGACGCTTTACCAGCTGCGCGTACTGCTCAGCTAGCTGCAAGCCTGTAGGCCACGGACTTGCGAGCTGCAGCTGGCGCCACTGCCCGGCTAAACTATCCGCCACTCCACTAGCCGCAAGCCTTGCGGCCTGCCAGCAATGGGGTTTCCGCCTTCCGGAGCTCCCCAGCGCGGCGAGCCGCTCGCCAAGCCTCTACGAGCTGCGGGTGACCGGCATCTGCTCGGCCTCCGCGAGAAGCTCCTCGAAGAACGCATCGAGCGCCTCCCGCCAGCTGCGCAGGTCGGGGAAGCCGTTCTTCCGGAGCATGCCGTGTTCGAGCACGGAGTGCGCGGGCCGCTTCGCCGGTCTCGGGAACTCGGCTGTCGTAATCGGCTCCACCCGGACCGGCGTCCCCGCCTTGTCGAAGATCGTCCGAGCGAACTCATACCACGAGCAGCTGTCCGTGTTCGACACGTGATACGTTCCGTAGCTGTCCGTTTCGATCAAGCGGGCGATGCAGTTCGCCAGGTCCACGGTGTAGGTCGGGCAGCCGATCTGGTCGCCTACGACCGATACCGTATCCCTCTCTGCGCCCAGCTTCAGCATCGTCTTGACGAAGTTCGGCCCGTGGGCGCCGAACACCCACGACGTCCGGACGATGAAGGAGCGCGAATGAACCGCCCTCACGAACTTCTCTCCGGCCAGCTTCGTCTGGCCGTAGACATTGAGCGGATTCGTAAGGGCTTCCTCCCCGTAAGGCTCCCCGCTCTCGCCGTCGAAGACGTAGTCCGTGCTCACATACACGAGCTTCGCCCCCACCTCTTCGGCCGCCGAGGCAACATGGCGCGTGCCGAAGCCGTTCACGCGGAACGCCTCCGCCGGCTCCTTCTCGGCCTGATCGACCTTCGTGTAGGCGCCCGCGTGAATAACCACATCCGGGCGGATGCGCCGGAAAGCCCAATCCACCTGCTCCGCGTAGCTGAAATCGAGCTCTTCCCGGCCCATGCCGTACACCTCGTAGCCGAGGCCCTTCAAGGTCTTCACGAGGTCAACGCCGAGCTGTCCGTTCGCTCCGGTGACGATGACTTTTCCTTTAGCCATAGAGGCGCTCCCCGTACTGCTTCGAGTAATACTTCTGGTAGTCGCCCGTACGGATCCGGTGCCACCAGTCCCGGTTCGCCAAGTACCAGTCGATTGTCTCGGCGAGTCCCGTCTCGAACGTGTACTGCGGCTTCCAGCCGAGCTCGGCGGTCATCTTCGCCGGGTCGATGGCATAGCGCCGGTCGTGCCCCAGGCGGTCCGCCACGAACTGGATACGCTCGTGTCCCATTCCGAGCTTGTCCAGAATCGTCCGGACGATGTCGAGGTTCGTCCGCTCGTTATGGCCGCCGATGTTGTACACTTCTCCCGGGCGCCCGTCCCGGATAACCAGATCGATGGCGGCGGCGTGATCCGTGACATGCAGCCAGTCGCGCACGTTCAGGCCGTCCCCGTAGACGGGAAGGGTTTTGCCCTCCACGGCGTTCGTGATCATAAGCGGGATCAGCTTCTCGGGGAAATGATACGGCCCGTAGTTGTTCGAGCAGCGGGTGATGTTGACGTTCATGCCGTACGTCTCATAGTAAGCCCGGACCAGCAGGTCCGCTCCCGCCTTGCTGGCCGAATAGGGACTATTGGGTGCTAGCGGCGTCTCTTCCGTGAAATAGCCCGTCTCCCCAAGGGACCCGTATACTTCGTCCGTCGAGATCTGCACATACTTCTTGATCTTGTTCTCCCTTGCGGTTTCGAGAAGCACCTGGGTACCCGTGATGTTCGTCTGCACGAAGATTCCCGGATCCGAAATGCTGCGGTCCACATGGGATTCCGCCGCAAAATTCACGATAACGTCGATCTCCATCTGGCGCACGATCATGCTCACGAGCTCCTTGTGGGCAATGTCGCCCTTCACGAACACATAGCGGGGGTCCTTCTCCAGGTCCGCGAGGTTGTCCGGGTTGCCCGCGTAGGTGAGCTTGTCCAGGTTCACGACCGTATAATCAGCGTGCTTGTTCAGCACATAACGGATAAAATTGCTACCGATAAAGCCGGCGCCGCCGGTAACGAGCAGTTTCATGTCAGGCTCACCTCTCTGTAGGGGAAATGGGCTTCCGCTTCGCGCAGGCCCGGATGCTTGCCGTCCTTGTCCGACAAGACGGGCCGGGTCACCGGCCACGGGATGGCCAGCTCCGGATCGTCCCACCGGATGCCGCGGTCATGCTCGGCCGAGTAATATTCAGTCACCTTGTAGCTCACATGGGTGTGAGGGGTAATCGTGCAGAAGCCGTGGGCGAAGCCCGCCGGAATGAGCAGCTGCCGATGGTTCGCTTCGCTCAGGATGACGCCGACCCACTCCCCGTAGGTCGGGGACCCTTCGCGGATGTCCACGGCCACGTCATAGACCGCTCCTGCCGTCACGCGAACCAGCTTCGTCTGGGCCATCGGGTTCAGCTGGTAATGCAGCCCCCGCAGCGTTCCGGCTTCCGCCGAATAGGAATGGTTGTCTTGGACGAAATCGAGCTCGATCCCGAGTCCGGCGAGATTTTTACGGTTATAGCTCTCGGTGAAGAATCCCCGGTGATCGCCGTAAACGGCCGGTTCCAGAATAACAACGCCCTCAAGCTTGGTTTCCAACCGTTTCATCGTTTTCTCCCCTTACACGGCCGCAGCCTTTTTCCGTCCGAAGTTCAGATCGAAGGTCTGGTCCTGCACGAGCCGGTTGGCCAAAGCCAGCGATTCGTGCGTCCCCGCATCGGTCCACCAGCCTTCCAGCACCCCGTAGGTGAGGGTGTTCTGGCGGATGTAGTGGTTGTTCACGTCGGTAATCTCCAGCTCGCCGCGGGCCGAAGGCTTCAGCGTGCGGATTACCTCGAACACGGAGGAGTCGAATAGGTAGATGCCGGTAACGGCATACGAGCTTTTCGGGTATTTCGGTTTCTCTTCAATGGAGACGATCCGCTTGCCGATCAACTCGGCCACCCCGTAGCGCTCGGGATCCTCGACCTGCTGGATCAGGATTTTGGCTCCTTGCCCCTGTTCCCCGAAGCTGGCCACATAAGGAGCGATGCTGTCCGAGAAGATGTTGTCCCCGAGGATGACGGTCATCGAATCGCTGCCGGCGAAGGTCTCCGCAAGACCGAGCGCTTGAGCGATGCCGCCCGCCTGGTCCTGGACCTTATAGGTGAACGTGACGCCGAACTCGTGGCCGCTTCCGAGCAGGCTCACGACGTCGCCCATATGCTCCCGTCCGGTGACGATGAGAATGTCCTTGATGTCCGCCTCGATGAGTTTATGGATGCTGTGGTAAATCATCGGATACTGCCCGACGGGAAGCAGATGCTTGTTCGTCACCTTCGTCAACGGATACAGACGCGAACCGGTTCCTCCGGCCAAAATAATCCCTTTCATCCCAATCGCTCCTTTGCTGGTTGGCTTAAGCTTTCTATTTGTGAATGGTTTCAATCTGTTTATCCGGATGGCTGCCATCCGTCCATCGCCCAACGGGATCCCCGCCCGGCTGAATCGTAAGGAAGCCATGAGCGGCTTACCCCTGCTTCGAGAACGAAACGACTTTCTTCAGGAACACGTCTTCCTTTCGGCTCAGGCCGGCCTCCAGGAAGAGATGCTCGTACTGGTCGACGATCTTCGACCAGGAATACGCCTCGGCTATGCGGCGGACCGCCTTCTTCCCGTAAGCGTCCCGCTGCGCTTCCGTCAGCGCATCGGCATGCTCGAGCGTCCGGGCCAGGCTTCCGGCCGCCTTCGTGAAATACACCGCGCCGCCGCGTCCGACCTCCTTGTTGAACACCACGTCGAGAAGGAGGTTCAGCTTCGTGCCGGCGAGCGCCTCAAGAAGCGAAGGATTCGTCCCGCCGACCTCGTGGCCGTGCAGATAACCGTACGCGTTCTCGCGGATTTTCTTCAACAGCTCCTGGTCGTAGACGGTGCCGACGAACTTGATCCGCTTGTCCTTGGGGAAATTCGTGCTGCGCAGGAGCCGCTCATAGAACTTGTTCTGCTCCACGTTGCAGATCAGCACCAGGTCCTTGTCCGTCTTCGAGGCCATGAACTCGCGGATCATGAGCTCGTAGTTGTTCTCGGGCACGAAGCGCCCGACGATCAGGTAATAGGCATCCGGCAGAAGCTCGTGCTTGCCGTACCATTCCCTCAGCTTCGGCGAGCTGTTGGAGAGGGCCGAGCGCTCCAGGTCCGCCCCGTAGGAGATGTAGGTCGTCGTCGGGCGGAACGGTTTGTACTCGGTCTGTATGTATTCTTCGATGCCGACCGAATCGCACACGAGCAGATCCGCATGCTTCACCATGAGCTTCTCGGAATATTTCCAGTAGGCGCGGATCATGCGGTTCCATTTGCTCCGCTTCCACTCGTGGCCGTCCGGGTTGACGTACACCTTGGCGCCGAGAGCGGCTAGGGCCTTGCGGTACGACGAGAGAAAGGGGCCGATCCGGCAGGCGAGAATGTACACGATGGCGTTCTCTATCCGGTTCTCCTTGATGTAGGAGAGGCAGCGCTTCAGACTCAGCACGTCGTACAGCACCGCCTTGGCCGGGCCGATCTCCGGCACCTTCACGTTGAAACAGCGGGTCCCGTTGTGCACGAATTCGTCGTCGTTGTCGCTCTGGCAGGAGACATGATATTGGATGTGGTCCGTCAGCTTCTGCCGGGTCAGCTGGTCGACAAAGGTTTCGAATCCGCCGTATTTGGCCGGAATGCCCTTGGACCCGATAATAAACACGTGATTCATGGTCTCACCCTTTCTGAAGTACGGTACCGCTTCGCTTGCTCTTGCTCCATTTGAATTTGCGCCCGAAGGCGGCGGTCAGCTTCCCGAATTCCCGGATGCCGAGCAGCTTGGCGCCGGTGACGAATACCAGAGCTCCGACCGCTCCCGATATGGCCAGGCGGACGAAGGTGCCCTGGACGCCAGGAAGGACGAACTGCTTGACGGCCAGCCAGACCGTGAGAAGAATCAGGCTGAGCAGGAACGAGCGGGCCGCGTCCTTCCAATCCATGCGGGAGAGGAAGCGGAAGCTCTTCTCCAGCTTGACGGCCAGCATGATGCTGGAGAGAAGCATCGTCACCGAGCCGGCGATGGCGATGCCGAGTAGGCCGTAGTAACGGCAGAGCACGACACTCAGCACGACATTGATGACGAGTGCCTGAATTGTGTTGATGGTCGGCACCCTGACGTTGTACTGGGCGAAATAGACGCGGTTCAGGATGTACCGCATCCCGATGCCGAACAGCCCGATGCTGTAGCCGGTCAAGGCGATTGAGGTCATCTGAAGGCCCTTCTCGTCGAACTGCCCCCGGCCGAAAAGCAGCTGGGTGATGTCTCCGCTGAACACGGCCAGGAAGGCGGAAACGGGAAGAATGGTCAGGCAGGAGAACACGATCGTGCTGCCGAGCAGCTCCACCGTTCCTTCCTCATCGTGGTGGATCGTATGGCTGATCTTCGAGAAGAGAATCATGCCGATCGTGCTCACGATGATCATGACCGCCATCTGGATAATCCGGTCGGCATAGGACAACGCCGAGATGCTTCCTTCCTCCAGGCCTGCGGCCAGGTACCGGTCAATGAAGACGCCGGCCCGCTGAACGACTGTACCGAAATATACCGGAAGAAGGAGCAGAAGAAATTCGTAGAACTTTGCTTCCTTGACCCGCGGACGGTTCAGCTTCAGCTCGTACCGGATGCCTTCCCGGCGCAGGTCCCAGAACAGGTAGCCTAGCTGCAGCAGAACGCCGGCCAGAAGACCGATGCCGATGGAGAGAACCCCGACCGGCTGGTTAAGCAGCGCCATGACGAGCACGGAGGCCAGGTTAAGCGGCAGGCTGAGCAGCGTAATCGTCTTGAACTTCTCCAGCTTCGTCTCCACGGCCAGCAGAATGGCGCACAGGAAGGTCGGCACGATCTGCAGGCAGGAGACGAGCAGGATGCCGTAGGCGCCGGTTACCGGCGTGTCGAACTTCGCCAGGTAGAACGCCAGAATCGGCTTGTGAAGCAGGAGCGCAGCGGCCGTGACGGCGGCGAAGAACAGCGTCCCGATCACGATCACCTGGGAAACTATCGCCTTGTTGGCGGCGAAATCCGGGTCCTGCTTCGCCCTCAGGAAAGGAATGACCGCGACGGCGACCGCCGCCGTGATCCCGGTCATGAACAGCTCCGGAATGGAGTAGATGTAGTAGAACAGGTCGAGCTCCGCGCCGGTGCCGTAATACCATCCGATGATGACTTCCCGGATCATCCCCGACAGCTTCGCGACAACCGCGAGCGCCATCGTGATCAGGAAGAGAACGGAGGTGTTGGAGGCGGCTTTCCCGCGGCTCATATCGCCCTCCCGCGTTCCTCCAGCAGGACGCTGTAGAGCTGCGCGTGCTTGTTAAGCATGGCTTCCTTCGTGAACTGCCCGGTGACGAGCTCCTGCCCGCGGGCCCCATGCAGGGCGATCCGGTCCGGCTCTTCGACGTAATAGGCCATCGCCTCCGCCAGCTCGTCGACATGCCGGGGAGTCACGAGGCGCCCGTTGTGCTTGTCCTCGATCACCTCGGGAACCCCGTTCACGCGGGACGCGACCACCGGCGTTCCCGAGCAGAGGCTCTCGAGCACGATCATCGGCAGGCCCTCGAACAGAGAAGGCAGCACCAGAACGTCGATCCGGTTCAACAGCTCGGGAATGTCCTTGCGGAACCCTAGGAACGTCACCGTGTCTTCGAGGCCGTACTGCCGGACGAGCTCCTTCGTGGGCTGCTCCTCTTCTCCGCTTCCGGCGAGAACGAGCTTCAAGGTGACGTCCGCGTCCTTGTACCGGTCGGTCAGCTTCTTCCAACCCTCGATCAGATAGGGCAGCCCCTTCTGCTTGGACATCCGGGAGACGAAGCCGAAGGTGAAGGTTTTCTTCCGGTCCGCCAAGGGCTTCTCCCCGTAATATTTCGTCGTGTCGATTCCGTTGTGGATCGTCGTGATTTTACGGGAGGAGCAGTGCGCCCCGTACTTCGTCTGCAGGTCGTTCGAGACGGTTACGACGTGGTCGGTCATGCGGTTGCTCAGGAAATACTCGACATTCGAGTAGATCTTCTTCCGCAGCTTCGAAAGCGTGTAGTCGTTCTCCTCGATGAGGAGGTGGCAAGTCCACACCGACACCGGCCGGGTCTTCGACAGGAAGGTCGAGACCCTCCCGAACAGGCCGCCCCGGTTGCCGTGCGAATGCACCAGGTCGATGCCGTACCGGTCGATGTAGCCCGCGAGCTTGCGCATGGAGGCGATGTCCGTCATGCCGTTCATGTCGAGCTCGAGAATCTCCTCCCGGCCGATGCCGTGCTTGTCGAAGAACTCGCTGCGGAACGGGCCGCACAGGAACGGCTCGAACCGGGTGCGGTCCAAATGCTTATACAGATACGTAATGACTTCCTCTTCCCCGCCGGGCTCCTGAAAAGCGCCAAGAAACAAAACTTTCTTCTTAAGCATCAAGCAGCTCCCCGATCTTCCGGTTTTCGGCTGTTTGTTTCCCTTTGTTGTCCATCACCTGGTACAAAAGGGTATTGTTCATTCGCGCTTTCGAGCAAATTTGGGGGATGGATGTCTCCAGCGTTTGCTTCATGAGATCCCGGCGCGCCAGCGCCTGGTCGATTTTGGCCCGGAGGCCGCCTTCGTTCAGATCCTTGATGTCGAGAACATAATCCTGCAGCCCCACCGCTTTCATGATCCCGTCGGTCTTGAGGTCGTAGGAAATGGCGACGCAGGGCACTTTCTCGGACAAGGCAAAAATGTTGGAGTGCATCCGGGTCCCGACGAACAGGTCCATTTGCGAGTACACGTACTTGAGTTCCTCCGGCGTGAGGTTGTTATCCACCAGATGGACGCTGCGGTTCTCCTGGAACGGCGCGTACACCTCCCGCGAGATGAGAAGGTCGTTGTCCTCGCCCGGTCCGATGCACTGGGGCATCAGGAACACTTCCGCGTTCTGCCGGGTAACGAGATGCTCGATCAGCTTGCTCATCGCGTTCTTGTAATTCTCGAGCTGCCAGGCGCGGTTAGGCGTCCCCGGGAAATGCCAGCTTCTCATCGTAATGCCTACTTTGGTCTTCTTCGCGGCGAGCAGCCCTTTCAGGCTCTTGGAGTCGATTTCCTTCTTCTCTAGCAGGAAGGCGATGTCACTCGTTTCAAAGAAGTTATGGTTGTCCGGAACGAAGCCCTTCAAGTAGTTGTAGGAGATCGGCTCCCGCGGAAGCACGAGAGCGGCTTTGTTCAGCACCTTCTTGATCCGGCTCGTGACGTAAGGGTGGCTGCCGAATTCGCCTACCGTTTGGGCATAGACCACGAACGGCTTTTTGTATTGAATCGCGGTAAGAAACTGGATGTAATGGTACATGAAATCGCCCAGAAATTGGGCCAGGTTGCGGGCTTTCAAATACCCTCCTCCGCAGCTGACGACAATATCGGCTTCCTTGAACTCCCGGACGGTCCGGTTGAAGGGGATGCCCAGCAGGTTGAGCAGCCACACGAGAAAATAGAGCGCGGTATTCCGGATCGTCTTCATAAGGCGGCTCTTGCCGGTATACGGCTTGATGATGCAGTCGATCACCTCGCAGTTCCCGTATTTGCCCTGATCCAGATCCTTGAACAAAGAGACCACCTTGATCTCGGCCCTCGGATGCTTCTTGCGGAACTCCTGAACCATGGCGCGGATGATGCCGGCGTCTCCTTTGTTCAAGTAGCAGTAGGCGTTGCTGATGAGAATTTTCATGTCCATTCACCTGTTCTTCCTAAAAATATGGATGAGGCCGGTTGGCCGGCCGCTTGGACGGCTTCCGGAGGCGGATGCCTTCGTTCCTTCACACGACGCTTGCATAGATGTCCATCGTCTGCCGGGCCGTCTTCTCCCAGGAGAATTCGCCGGCGCGGGCGAGCCCTTCCGGGAATATTCCTGACGCAGCCTGGAGTCGGTAAGCAGCTTCAGGATGCCCCCCGCGATGTCCTCGGTCCGGAAAGGATCCGTCAGCAACGCCGCTCCTCCGGCAATTTCCGGGAGGCAAGAGGTGTTCGAGGTGACGACCGGCGCCCCGCACGCCATCGCTTCGAGAACCGGAAGCCCGAATCCTTCGAAAATCGAAGGATACACGAACAGCTTCGCCCCGTTGTACAGCAGCGGAAGGTCCTCCTTCGGCACGTAATCCGTGATGATGACGTCCTGGATGTACTTGAAGCCCTTCAAGGCGTCGAAGATGCTGTCGAACAGCCAGGCCTTGCGGCCGACGATCACGAGCTTGTCGGTCACGTTCGGGTTGCCGTCGCGAATGCTGCGGTAGGCCTGAAGCAGCCTCGGGATATTCTTGCGCGGCTGCAGGTTGCCTACGGCGAGCACGTACTCGCCCTCGATGCCGTACTTGCTCCTCACGGCTTCCACCTTCACGGCATCCTTCTCAACCTGGAAGCTCGTGTCGATGGAGTTGTAGGTGACCGCCACCTTGTCCTCCGGCACACCGTAGGTGTCGATGATGTCCTGCTTGGAGTACTCGGAAACGGTGATGATCTTGGCCGCCTCCTTCGCCGTCTTGCGCACCCCGTACTTCAGAAGCACCGCTTCCTTCTTCGTGAAGTATTCGGGATAGTGCTCGAACGAGATATCATGAATCGTCGAGACGACCGGACAGCTCGCGAAGAAGGGCCCCGTGTACTGGACATGAAGCAGGTCCAGGCTTTCCCGGTTGATCTTGTAGGGAAACTCAAGCGGCAGCCGGATAAAGGGGCTTCTCGACTTGAAGCGGGTCATCCGCAGGGACGAGTCCGTGAAGTCTCCGGCGTAGTTGTAATTCTCGTTGACGAACAGCACATACTCGAAGCGGTCGTGGCCGCCCAGGTGCTTGATGACGTTCTTTATGTAGATTTCATTGCCGCTGAAGTTGGTTCCGACCGCCTGGGCGTCAATGCCGATCCTAAGCTTCTTCATCGCTGCTCCGTCCTTTTCGTCAAAATGCGTTGCTCGAGGCGAACACCTCTTTGAACGTCCTTAGAATGATCTTGATGTCCAGCCCGATCGACCGGCTGCGGATGTACGTCAGGTCGAGCTCGACCATCTCCTCGAAGCTGAGGCTGTTGCGGCCGCTTACCTGCCACAGGCCCGTGCAGCCCGGTGTGACGTTCAGGCGCTGCTTATGGTAGGCCGTATATTCCTCCACCTCGCGGGGAAGCGGGGGCCGCGGGCCGACCAGGCTCATCTCGCCCTTCAGCACGTTCAACAGCTGCGGCAGCTCATCCAGGCTCGTCTTGCGGATCAGCTTGCCGATGCGGGTAATCCGCGGGTCGTCCTTCATTTTGAACATGGCGCCCTGGATTTCATTCTTCGCGAGCAGCTCCTTCAAGAGCTCCTCCGCGTTCGATACCATTGAGCGGAATTTGTACATCTGGAACGTCCGCCCGTTCTTGCCCACCCGGGTCTGCTTGAAGAAAATGCCCCCTTCGGGTCTTCCCACTTGATGAGCACAGCGATCAGAAGCAGCACGGGCGCCAGGATAATGATGCCGGCAGCCGCTCCGGCGATATCCATGCTCCTTTTCGCAAACCGGTAACCGGCGCTTCCTTCCGACAGAGGAGACACATACCGCCCGCTAAAAGGCGCATTCTTGACCGCGTCCGCTTCCTTCGGGTAAGGATACAAGCTCATCGTTCTTCATCTCCTATCCAATTTTGTTGGCGCGTATGGCCAATTCGCGGTCTACAATCGATTCGAGGGAATGCAGCACCGAATCCCGGAGCTCTTTGTTCTGCAGGGCAAAATCCAGAATCGTGTTGATAAAGCCGAGCTTCTCGCCCACATCGTAACGCGTTCCTTCAAAATGATAGGCGTTCACCTCGCGGATACCGTTCAGCTTCTGAATCGCGTCCGTCAGCTGGATTTCCCCGCCTGAGCCTCTCTCCTGCTTCTCGAGAATATCGAAAATTTCCGGAGTCAGCAGGTATCGGCCCATGATGGCCAGGTTCGAGGGAGCCTGTCCCGGCGCCGGCTTCTCGACGAAGCCCTTCACCCCGTAGAGCCGGCCGGTCCGGTAAGAGGGATCGATGATCCCGTAACGCTCCGTCTCCTGGTCGGATACCGGCTGCACGCCGATGACGGGCTGGCCGGTCGCTTCGTACTGCTGGATCAGCTGCTTCAGGCAGGGGTTTCGGCCCGTACGATATCATCGCCAAGCAGGACCGCAAACGGCTCGTCCCCGATAAAGCGGCGGGCGCACCAGACGGCGTGGCCGAGGCCCTTCGGTTCCTTCTGCCGGGTGTAGTAGATGTCCACCTTCGAGGAACGCTGCACCTCCTCGAGAAGCTTCAGCTTGCCCTTCGATTCGAGGTTGGACTCGAGCTCGAAGGCGTGATCGAAGTGATCCTCGATGGCGCGCTTGCCTTTTCCCGTGACGATGATAATGTCCTCGATTCCGGCTTCGACCGCCTCTTCGACAATGTACTGAATGGTCGGCTTGTCAATGATGGGCAGCATTTCCTTCGGCATGGCTTTGGTGGCGGGCAGAAAACGGGTTCCCAAGCCGGCGGCGGGAATGATGGCTTTTCTTACTTTCTTCATGATCGGTTCCTCCCCTAATGGTTGATCAAAATGAACTATCAACATCTATCTTTTAATAGCTATTGCCTATCACCAACCGGAAGCGGACCATCATTTTCTGATCAGGCGCCGGCGCCTGATCAGCTTCCTTTGCCGAGCTCCCGTAGTAGTAATAAGGCGCATCTCCATCCCGGCGCTTGACGTTGTTCAGTACGATGCCGAGGATCCGGGCATTGACGTGCTCCAGGTTCGCTTTCGCCTTGCGGGCGATTTCCCGCTTGATCCGGCCGGATTCGAGAACCAGAAGCACCCCGTCGCACAGGGCTGCTACGATCTGGGCATCCGTGACCGCAAGGGTCGGGGGTGTATCGATGATGAGAACGTCGAACGCTTCCTTAAGCGCGTGAATCAGGTTCTCCATCTTTTTCGAGCCAAGCAGCTCGGAAGGATTCGGGGGCGTGGGACCGGAGGTCAGCACATGCAGGTTGTCGACATGCGTCTCCCGTACCGCCTCCTTGAAGTCCGCCGGGGTGGTCAGCAGGTTGGTCACCCCGAACCGGTTGGACAAGCCGAAGATGTGATGGACCGTCGGCTTCCGCAAATCGGCGTCGATCAGCAGCACCTTCTTGCCCGACAGGGCGTAGGCGGCGGCCAGGTTGGCCGCTGTAGTGGACTTGCCCTCCCCGGCTGGGCCGAGTTGATCATGATGACACGGATTTCCTCGTCCACCGCGGAGAACTCGATATTCGTCCGCAGCGTCCGGTAGGCTTCCGCAATCGGGGAATGGGGATTGACGTCCATGATGATCGGGCGGTTAATGGTTGGCAGTCGCATAAGTCGTTTCCCCTACCTTTCGCTTGGAGGATGCCGGGCTCTTCTCCTTCAGGTCGGACTCCTTGATCTTCGAGATCACGGCGAGCGCCGGCAGGCCGAGGTGGCGGAGCGCATCCTCTTCGGTCTTGATCGTGTCGTCCAGGTACTCGAGCAGAATGACGAGGCCAAAGGAAAGAATAAGCGACAGAATCAGGCTGACGGCAATGTTCAGCGCCTTGTTCGGCTTGATCGGAGCCGGAGCCTCTGCCGTGTCGGCCACATTCAGAATGGCCACGTTGTCCACTTTCATGATGTTGGGAATCTCCGCCTGGAAGACCGTGGATACCGCATTGGCAATCGCGGCCGCCTTCTCGTAGGACGGGTCCTCCACCTCCAGGGTCATGACCTGGGTGTTGTTGACGGAGCTGACCTTCACCTGCTCGATGAGCTGGGCGGCGCTAAGGCCTAGATCGGGGTACTGCTCGACGACTTTGTTCATGATCGCCGGGGTTTTGATGATTTCTTTATAGGTATCAATCAGCTTGATGGTCGCATTCACATTGTCATAAGTAATTTGGGGCTGAACGGCGACACTGTCATTGGACTTGTTCACAATCAGCTTGGTCGAGGCTTCGTAGACCGGCTTTACGTAGTAGAAGCTGATGAGTGCCGTTGCGGCCGTACAGGCCAGAACGCAGAGGGCAATCAGCCAAAGCCTCTTTCGGATGATGTTCATGTATTGTTTCAGTCCCATGCTTTTCCTCCACTGCTGTGTCCAGCTTAAGGTTAGGAAGGAAGCGGGACCCGGGCGAGCACAAGCTTGGTTGTCGTCCGGATCCTGCCGGTTCCCCTCCGTTATGCCTGGTGCCTTATGTAGCGGCAAGAAAATTAGCGGTTACCGTTGCCCTTGCCATTTCCGTTTCCGTTACCATTTCCATTGCCATTACCGTTGCCGTTTCCATTTCCATTGCCATTACCGTTGCCGTTTCCATTTCCATTGCCATTTCCGTTTCCGTTACCATTTCCATTGCCATTACCGTTGCCGTTTCCATTTCCATTGCCATTACCGTTGCCGTTGCCGTTGCCGTTTCCATTTCCATTGCCATTACCGTTACCGTTTCCTTTATCCGCGCGGATCTCTACGTCCTGCGAATCCAGAAGCGGCTTGTCCAGCATAGAAATGACGGCGCGGAGGGTCACCTTGGCGTTCTTGCCTCTGGTCAGCCGCAGGGTACCGTCCTGTCCGATCTCTACGTTCGGATGGCTCTTCACAAGCTCCCAGGTCAGCAGGGCGTTCGGAATTTCCTTGCCGAAGAGAGACAGGTGCGGCGTGAGTACGGTGCCGCCTTCGCTTTCCGTCTCGCTGTAGACCACTTCGGAACGGGCATACGCCAAAGCGAGGGCCAGTCGGGCTTTGCTGCCCGGATCGGTCACAAGACCGATTTTGTTCTTAACCTCGATGATATCGTCCGCCGTTATACCAAGCCCCGTCATAATGCGGGAAAGGGTCAGCTTGTCGTCGTTCAGAAGCTCCGTCAGCGTATCGTTGATAAGAGCGGACGCCTTCTGGCGCGTAGCGAGCTCGGCGAGCTCCGGCAGGGTCAGGCGGGACAGCTTGTCCTTGAATCGCGCCTCAAAGGCCGCGATGAACTCGGTAATGTCGTTGAAGTCTACCCCGTTCATGCCGTCCTCCACTCCGCCCAGCTTCGCGAGCTGGCTCAGAAGCGGATAATGCTTGCGGCGCAGCGCCTCGAGATCCGAGAGCTGGGGATCATAGTAGATGCCAAGGTCGGACACGAGCTCGATCAGGTTCTCCTGGGTAACGAATTCGTACCCATCCTGGTCTCCCTTCTTGGCGGCAATCTTCTCCCAGATTTCCTTGATCAGCATCGGGTCGCTGATCTCTCTCAGGTTGTCGCGCGCCTGTTGGACCGCCTCGATGTCTTCCGGCAGCAGCGAATCATGGATGGCGTTCAGCTTGGCCACGAGCTCCTTCGCTTGAGGCGGAAGCGGGGCTTCCTCCCCAGAAGCGTCTCCGAGAGCCACGAGCTTGTTGTCGAGCAGCGGCTTGCCGAGAATCGTGAGCACCGCTCTAACCGTAACCGTCGCTCCCGTTCCCTGCTTCAGCTTGATCGTGCCCTTCTTGTCGATCTCCACGTTGGGATCGTCGACTACCTCTTCCCAGGTGATCAGGGAATTGGGGATCTCCTTGCCGAACAGCTTCAGGTGAGGGGTAACTTCCTTCCCGTTCTTCTTGCGGTCCTCGGTGTAGACGATTTTGGACCGGGCATAGCCGAAGGCAAACGCCATTCGGGCCTGGCTGCCGGGATCCACCACGATCCCTATCTTGTTCTTCACTTCAATAATGTCGTCCGCCGTGATATTCAAGCCCTTCAGGATCCGGCTGAAGGTCAGGCCGTCGCTTGCCATCACTTCCCGGAACGTATCGTTGATGAATTCGGCGGCTTCGGGGCGCTGGGCCAGCTCGGCGAGCTGGGGAAGAGATTTCTTCGCTAGCCGCTCCTGGAGGTTGCTTTCAAGAGCGCCGTAAAACTCCACGATGTCCTGGAAGTCAAAGCCGTTCGCCCCGGCGCTGATGCCCGAGAGCTTGGCCAGCTGGCTGAGCAGCGGATAATGCTTCACCCGTACCCGCTCAAGATCGGCGAGGGTTGGATTATAGTAAATCCCAAGATCGGTCACGAGATCCATCAGGTTCTCCTCGGTCACGAACTCGAAGCCTTCTTGGTCCCCTTTCTTAGCGGCGATCGGCTCCCAAATTTCCTTGATCAGCATGGGATCGGTCAAGGCCTTTACATTGTTCCGCACTTCCCGGATGAGAGGCAGATCCTCCTGGAGCAGGAAGTCATGGATCCGGTTAAGCTTCAACTGCACCTGGCCGGCTTGCGGGGGCAGCGACACGGCCGCGTAGGCATCCGACTGCAGGGGCAACAGGGCTGCGGGGGTCAGCAGCAGGCTTAGGGACAGCGTCGTAGCAATCGTCGTTTTCTTCATTTGGCATGCTCACCTCTTGTTCTTTGGAATGGTATGGTCAACCGGCGGAGAAGTCCTTTCGGCTTCTGCCGGATGGGCCAGGGGTCTATGGCCTCGCCTGTGAGCATAAGCTCGGTGTTGCGCCGGAGACGTTCGACTGCAGCATCTCCCAGTCTTTTCTGCAGGAGGGCATAGGCCGGAGCCAGCCGGTTATTTCGAACCTCCGTATCATGGGCGTCGCTTGCCACGAAATGAACCAGGTCCCGGTCGCAGAACCGCAAGGCGGCTTTCTGGATTCGGGAGCCGAACAGACCGGTCAGAGAATGGGAAGTCAGCTGGCTGAGGGCTCCTTTGTCGATCAGGGCTTCGAGGAGCCCGGGATCGGCGGCCAGGACGGCATTTCTTTCGGGATGGGCGATAATGGGGGTAATGCCCAGCACCCGAAGCTCATGAAGGGTTTCCTCCAGACGGGAGGGCAAGCGGCTCGCCGGCAGCTCCAGAAGCAGGTAGCGGTTTCCTTGCAGAATCAGGCGGCCTTCCTCCAAATCCTCCAGCAGCCGGTCAGTCAGCCTGACCTCTTGGCCGGGAATAATCTCCAGGTTTACGTCGAGATCGGCCAGAACAGCATTAAGGGTATGGACGGCTTGTATAATAGCGGATGCAGAATTCCGGTAAACGCCATTGGCATGGTGCGGGGTAGCGACGATAGCGGTGATCCCTTCCCGGACGGCAAGCTCGGCCATGCGGACCGACTGGTCCATCTCTTCAGGGCCGTCATCCATGCCGGGAAGAATGTGGCAATGGATGTCTATCATAACGTTCCCCCTTTGCTCGTTTGATGGAGTGATGATACGCAGTGACACACTGTGATACATAATGTATCATACGCCGTATGACCAATTTAAGATACAAAATGTATCTTGTCAATAACTTTTCTAAAAATTTCCTAACATTTCGAGTTAATTCTTTGTAAATCGTTAGGATTTTCAGAGGGGTTTCGACGATATCACGGGGAATTCGCGGTTAAGTTAAGCGTTTTCAGCATTTTAAAAAAAGGAGGAAAAATGGGAGGCCTTGTCCGCCTGGAGGCGGTTTTATATAGAAGGGTTGGAAGATAGCGTTGGAGGAGGCTGCTGGAGGAAGGTCCTCTTCTTATGGGACTTTCGGATGTAACCTTACCCGACAAGCCCGCTTCCTTGCTCTCGCGGCTGCAGAGGATTACATGGCCTTCTTGCGTTCGAGTTCGGACACCCAGCGGGACTCTTTCGTTTTCTCAAACTTCTCGGGGCACAGCCCAAGCTGCTGCATCACTTTCAGAATATCCAATTCGATTCCTTGTTTCTCCACGAAAAGCCCTCCTTAACGAAAAAATAAGTTGTTTTCCTGCCGGTTGACCGATACCGAAAAAATTTACTTCCATCTGTCGAAATAGTAAGCAAATTGCCGCAACACCACGTATAATATAGTGTGAGCTTGTCCGTCCTCCTTTCGGAGCAGGAGGAGCGGTCATGATTGTTGGGAATAATGTAACGATATGTATCACGGTACTTACCATTATAGCGGAATCCCCTGCAAAAAAAGGGACTTTATCCCGGATTTTTCGGCTGATTTTCATGGAGAGACAGGGTTCGACAAGTCGCACTTAATGACTGGTTCTCCCCGTTTTTTATGCTCCTTTAAGACCAATAACGGCTTTAACGGCAAGTTTCCGGCTGCTTCCGGCCCGGCTTTGAATTCCGTGTAGTCATCTAGACCCATCTGCCTGTATAATAGGTTACACTGAGTATCGTTGGAGGGATTTTCTTGAAGGACGGAAACCGTATAGCACAGCTTAGATCGGCCAGGGGCCTAACCCAAGGAGAGCTCGCCGAGAAAGTCGGGGTCACCCGAGCTTCCTTATCCCACTATGAGAATAACCGCCGGGAGCCCGATTGGGATACGCTTCTGAAGCTCGCCGATTTCTTCTCCGTCAGTGCGGATTATCTCATGAACCGGACGAACGAGCCCCATCGCACGCTCGATCCCGACGTCAGGGAGTTCGTGGATAACCTGGAGCTTTCCGACGAGACCCTGCTGGAGAAATTTCAATTGACCGTGGACGGAAGAAGATTGACCCCGGAAGAAGCACGGCGCTTCATCGCCTTCGTGAGGGCGGAGCGGGAAATGAATCCGAAGGAAGTAAAATGAACCGTCTCCCCCTGTCTCTTCTATTATAATAGGAACGGCTGCGAACCCCTTAAACGGCAGCGGGCCGGAACGCTCGTCGGGGAGCATCGCCAGCCGGAGAAACGGACACCTTCCTAAAAGGCACCTCTTCCAAAGTCATCGGAAACGATCCGCTGTTTGGGGGGTGCCTTTTGAAAGATAAAGCGACGGATGCAGACGTAAGACATATGTGGTATAGTACTAGAGGATAACCAAAGAAGAAACTCTAGGGCTGCCAGTCCTAGGAGAGGTTCGCGAACTCCCTCTATAAAAAACTAAGAATGGATGCTGCCGTCCTAGGACCGGTATGCCTTTTTTGCGCATTCTTACGTTTGACCATAGCCTGTTCCCGGAATCTCTTCTTCTACCCATTCGGCCTTAGGGCCGCATCAAGGAAGGAGATTTTTTATGTCGGAAGGAAGAAAGCCGGAAGAAATGAAAGACATCACCCTGCTCGGCAGCCAAGGAACGAAATACAGCTTCGGCTACGATCCCGGGGTTCTGGAGGCGTTCGACAACAAGCACCCCAACCGGGACTACTTCGTCAAGTTCAACTGCCCCGAATTCACCAGCCTGTGCCCGATGACGGGACAGCCGGATTTTGCCACGATCTATATCTCGTATATTCCCGATAAGAAGATGGTCGAGAGCAAGGCGCTTAAGCTCTACCTGTTCAGCTTCCGCAACCACGGCGATTTCCATGAGGACTGCATGAACATCATCATGAACGACCTGATCGCCCTTATGCAGCCCCGCTACATTGAGGTCTGGGGCAAGTTCACCCCGCGCGGCGGCATCTCCATCGACCCTTACTGCAACTGGGGCCAGCCGGGGACGAAATACGAAGCCATGGCCGAGCACCGGCTCATGAATCACGATCTCTATCCTGAAAAAGTGGATAACCGGTAGGAGGGAGAAACCGATGAGACCATTTCTTCTCCTGCTCTACCTCGTTTCGATTGCCGGCGCCAACGTCGTGACGGCTTCCACGGCGCCGCTCGCGTTCGGGCCGGTGCTCGTGCCGGCCGGGTCGTTCCTGATCGGCGCGATCTTCATCCTGCGCGATCTCGTGCAGAACGCCTACGGCCGGGCCAAGACGTACGCCGTTATCGCCTGCGCGATGGTGCTGTCGGCGGTGACGTCCTGGCTGCTCGGCGATACGCTGTGGATCGTCTTCGCGTCCGCCGTCACCTTCCTCGTCTCCGAAACGACGGATACGGAAATCTATACGCGGCTGAAGCTTCCCTCGCCCGCCGGGTTCTCTACAGCGGCCTCGCCGGGGGAACCGTCGACAGCGTGCTGTTCGTGCTCATCGGCCTGTCCCCGCTTGGCGCCGGCTTCCTGCCGTGGGAGGCCGTCGGCTACGCCATGGCCGGGCAGGTGATCGTCAAGGTGGGCCTGCAGGCGGCCGCCGCGGCCGTGATTGCCCTCGGCGCGAAGGCCCGCCGTTCCGCAGAGGCTTAGCTCGCCGCGGAACGGCTCGAGGGTGCGAGGCGGGGACCGCCCGCCGCCGGCGAACCGGCCGGCCCGCACCAAAACGCCCTTTCCTTTCGTCCGGCGGACGAGAGGAAAGGGCGTTTTTGGTGTGGGCCGATTCTAGTGCCTTAATGCTGCCAGCCGTCCCGTTAAGCAGAGCGCGGAGCCCACTGCCTCAGTACCCGCTCCACCTCAGGGGCGAACACGGGCTTGCTGATGTAGTCCATCATCCCGGCTTCGAAGCACCTTTCCCGGTCGTCCCTCCTCGCGTACGCCGTAACGGCCACAATGACAGGGCCCTCCCCGGGTGAATAATGCTGCCGGATCGCCCGCGTGGCTTCCAAGCCGTCCATGTCCGGCATCTCCAGGTCCATGAAGATCAGGTCGTACTCCTCTGTCTTCGAGGCTTCCAGCGCCTCCAGCCCGCTCCCGGCGCTGTCCGCTTCACAGCCGTGCTTCCGGAGCAGCGAGTGAAGGAGCTGCCGGTTCACCCCATTGTCGTCGGCCACGAGAATCCGCAGAGCGCTGTAGTCCACCGCTTCTTCAGGAGCAAGAGCCGGCCTGTCCTCCCGGCGTCCCGCGGCGGCGACATCCGTTTCGATAGCCGGATGAAGGGCCGCGGCGGCGAACTCCTTGCCGGGAGGAGTGAGGGGAACGACAAAGGAGAAGGTGGAGCCCTCGTGCTCCCGGCTTTCCACGCCGATGGAACCGCCCATGAGCTCCACGAGCTTCTTGCAGATGGCAAGCCCCAGTCCGGTCCCCCCGTATTTGCGGTTAATGACCGGACTCAGCTGGGAGAAGGACTGGAAGAGCAGATCATGCTTGTCCGCGGGGATGCCGATCCCCGTATCCTCGACCGCGATTTCGAGAAGCACCTGATCCCGTTCCGGGACGAACCGGGACCGGGCCTGCACTTCAATGCGGCCCTCCTCCGTAAACTTCACCGCGTTCCCGACCAGGTTCACGAGAATTTGCCGGAGCCGCCCTTCGTCTCCCCCAGCTGGACCGGCACCGTTTCGTCCACCCGCCATTTCAGCGCCAGCCCCTTCTCGGCTGCCTTCGGGGCAAACAGCTCCAGAACACCGCGCAGGAGAGAATGCACCTCGATGCAGTCATGGCTCAGCTCCATCTTGCCGGATTCGATCCGGCTGAAGTCGAGAATTTCGTTCATGATGCGCAGAAGCGCCTTGCTGCTTTTGATGATGGTCTCCGTGTAGAGCTTCTGCTCCTCAGACAAGGGGTTCCCGCCAGCAGGTCAGCCATGCCGATAATGCCGTTCATGGGGGTCCGGATCTCATGGCTGACCACGGCCAGAAATTCGGATTTGGCCTGATCGGCCTTCTCCGCCGCCTCCTTTGCCCGGAGGATTTCCTTCTCTCCCGTGATGTCCCGGAACACGACCACCGCCCCTCTCGGCCGGCCGTTCTCGACAAGCGGGGTAACGCGGTAATCGGCCAGAAAGCTTGAGCCGTCCTTGCGCCAGAACACCGCTTCCTTGTTGTAGTGCGAGCGTCCGTCCCGGATGGTGCGGAAGAGCGCCGTTTCTTCCGTCGTCAGCCGGCTCATGTCGTTAAGCGCTTCTCTCAGCATCCCGAGATAAGGCCGTCCGATCAGCTCCGTCGCCTCGAAGCCGAGCATGGCCGCCCCCGCCGGATTGATAAAGATGGCATGGCCCTCCTCGTCGAGCCCGAAGATCCCTTCCGAGACCGAGTTCAGAATAAGTGTATAGTCCGAGCTTAGCTTCTCGATCTGTTCGATGTACTGCTTACGCTCGGTAATGTCCGTCGTGATCCCGAACACCCCGACCACTTCCCCGTCCACGATAATCGGAATGTTCGTCGAGTTGATTTCCACCGGGTGCCCGTCTTTGTGAAGGATGGTCAGGTCGTAGCTTTGCGGCTCTCCTTGCTTGGCGAGACCGAAGTGATGCAGGGTCTTCGGCAGGTCCTTCGGATGGACGATCGGCCCCCAGTACATGCCGATCAGCTCCTCCAGCGTATAGCCTGTAATTTTCACGAGATTGGCATTGGCCGTCAGGTAATCCCCGTCCAGGTTCATGGAATAAACCGCCGCCGGATTATGGTCAAAAAACGACTTGTACCGCTGCTCGCTTTCCTGAAGGCGCTGATCCGCTTCCCGCCGCTCGGTAATGTCCCGGGAGATGGAGATAATCTCCTCCAGCTCGCCGCTGCCGTTCATCATGTAGCGGCTCGTCGATTCGAGCCATACGTAACGGCCGTCCTTGCATTGAAAGCGGAAGGTGACGCTGCTGCCTTCCGTATACCGATTCTGGTCGAGAAAGGCCTTCACCCGGTCCAGGTCCTCCGGATGAACCATTTCAATGGCGCTTCTCCCTACCATTTCCTCCGGTTCATAGCCGAAAAAGGTCCGGCAGCTCGGGGACGAGAAGGTGATGGTCGCGGCCTCATCCGCCGTATGCCGGGAGATCCAGTCGAGGGAGGCCTCCGTGATCAGACGCTGCTTTCGTTCGCTGTCCTTCAGCCGTTTCTCCATTAAGCGCAGCCCGGTCATGTCGACGGCTTGAACGAGCAGAAAGCGCCTGTCGTCCCCTTCCGTCCTTTCCCATTCCGAGAAGGCCAGCGACAGCCAGACAGCCGTTCCGTTCTTATGAAGATAGCGCTTCACCAGCGGTTCGGACAAAAGCCTTTCTTCCTCCCCGACGGCCGGAAACGCCGGATCGTCAGGGTGAGTCAGCTCCCGGTCGGTCATCCTCCGCAGCTCCTCTTCCCCATATCCCAGCAGACGGCACAGGGAAGGATTCGCCATTACCCAGTGACCCGCCTGCCTGTCCATGATTCCGATCCCGAAGGGAGCGCTTTCGTAAGCCCGTTCAAAGACAACTTCCTTATCCGCATAAAACTCCATAATTTCGGGGCCCTCCTGGCTTTCATCTGCCGACTGGCTGACCGCTTCCGGCCGAGCGCTATCCGCTATCTATACTTTAAACGAAGTCCGGTCCCCCTTACCACTATTTCCTTCCACAAAAAAACCGCCCCCAGCCCGTTGGGCCCGTAAGGCGGTCGGATGGCAGGCCGAAGCTTACTTGAACACCTGGATCCGTTCCTCGACCGGACCGAATTCTTTTTCTCCCGGAGGAGCGGTCGGGGTTCCGAAGGGCATCTGCGCAATGAGCTGCCACGTTTCCGGAAGCCCCCACTCGGACTTGACCCGTTCGTCGATGAGCGGGTTATAATGCTGCAGGTTCGCACCGAGCCCTTCGGCCTCCAGAGCCGTCCAGATGACGAACTGTAGCATGCCGGATGACTGCTGCGACCAGACGGGGAACCGATCCTGGTAGGTCGGAAGCTTGGCTTGGAGTTCCTCGATTACCGCCTGGTCCTCGAAGTACAGCACCGTGCCGTACGCTCCGCGGAATCCGTCCATTCGCTGCTGGGTCGATTCGAACTTGTCCGCAGGGACAATTGTCTTCAGGATTTCCGTCGTGATGTCCCAGAGCTTGTTGTGCTGCTCCCCGAACAGAATGACGACGCGGGAGCTGCGGGAATTGAACGCGGACGGCGTGTGCTTCACCGCCTCGTGGACGATTTCCTGGATGCGCTCGTCCGAAACGGTCGATTCTTTGCTGAGTGTATAGATGGAGCGTCTTTCCGATACGGCCTTGGCAAACTCTTTGGTCATGGGTATTCCCTCCGCAACTGTGATCTGGTTTTCGGAAATAGTTAGCTTCTTGTAAAAGAAAGTGAGTGGTCAAAGCAACCCGGCGTTTTTAAGCATGACAACGATGTTTACCCGCCGGAACGGCTTTTGAACCAAGTGCGGCTAGTGCCTTAGCCGGGAGTGTCATTTTGCTTTCCTATGGATTCCCGTACGCATACCCGGTGCTTTACTCACCAACAAAGTTACCGGATAAGACTCTAGCTTATCCAAGAATGGCCCCTGCCCATACATACTTCCCGCCGGAAGAGAGGATACTGGTTAGAAAAAGGTGGTGCTTCCATGATCAACCGCTTGTCGCTTTCGCTCCCCCGCAGGAAGTAGCGGCCCATTATTCCGTTGACCGCATCGTGACCGGCTATGAAGCCGATGCCTCTTACCGGCCGACGGAGCCGATTCCGGTGCTCTACATGAAGGGGGCCGAGCAGAAGGAAACCTGCCTCGACCTACATACCTGGGGGATTTTCCCCCACTGGGCCAAGGATTCAGTCAACGCCGAGAGCGAATCCATTCCCGAGAAGCCCGCCTACCGCCGGCTGATGGCCAAATACCGCTGCCTCATTCCGTGCGACGGCTTCTATACATGGAGAATGGAAGGCAAAACCCGCATCCCCGTCAAATTCACCCTCCCCGGCCGCCAAGTGTTCGGGCTTGCCGGAATCTATGATGTATGGAAACAGCCAAGCGGCGCGGAGTACCGGACGTGCACCATTCTGACAACCCGGGCGAACCGGGTGATCTTTCCTTATCATGACCGGATGCCGGTCATCCTTCAGGAGCAGGACACGGCCCCATGGCTTGATCCGGCCTACCGGAGATCCGATGAGTTTCTGTCCCTGCTTCTTCCTTACGAGGCCGAGGCCATGATGGCCGAGGAGAGGCCGGGAGACGAAGCGCCCGGGAGACCGGCCAAGGGACGGGAGACGAGCAAGCGGAGCCGGTGGGGCTGGGCTCCGATCAAGGAATAGAGCTCCCGTCCCTAGTCCGGCAGTCCGGCTCCCGCCGGATTCCGCCGGATTCCGCCGCCGCCTGGAGAACGACCCGCCGGTCCGCGGGAATCGAGGGACCCCTCCCGGTATTCGGTAGGGGTCCTTCCCGTTTCCCTGCGGAACCATTGGGCCATATGCGAGGCGCTGCGGAAGCCTATGGCCGAGCCGATCTCGGCCATGGACAGCTTTCCTTCCCCGAGCAGCCTCTTCGCCTCCTGCAGCCTCACCCGCTGCAACTGCTCCGCGGGGCTTCGGCCGGTTACCCGCTTGTAGACCCGCTGCAGGTGGTAAGGGCTAACGGCGAGCTTCGTCGGCCAGAATGGGCAGCGTCAGCGGGCGGCCGAGCCGCTCCATGAGAAGCCGGTCCACCTCGGCGGCGAGTGCGGCGTCGGGCCCGTGGCTTCCCGGCGTTTCGGGGCGGCACCGCTTGCACGGGCGGAAGCCTTCTCGGACCGCGGCTTTTACTGAGGGAAAGAACGTAACGTTCTCAGGCTTCGGGGTCTTCGCCCGGCAGGAGGGCCGGCAGACGATGCCCGTCGTGCGGACCCCCGTATAGTAAATGCCGTCATAGGTGCTTTCCTTGCGGGCCACCGTTTCGTAGACCCGGTTGAACAATTCGGCGTCCATCCGCGTCACCTCCTTTACCGCCAGTATACCCCCGGGCGGTCCGGGAGAGAAGCGGGAGGCAATAAGAACGCAACCTTTCGACAGCCGGCAGGCCGGCTGTCATCGGCCCAAGTCATTTCAGCCGGATGTGCTTAAGCGTCGTCAGCAGGCGGTCGGCCCTGCGCCTCCACGGTCCCCGGTTGTCAGGCCGCAGCTCCAGTCCGGCCAGGGATGCAATCGCCTCCACATTATCCCGGACGGTATGATGCTCCGTGTCGAGATGATGCCGGAAGGCTTCGTGGGCGAGGCCCTTCACGCAGCGGTCAATCTGTTGGGCCGCCCAGGAGTCCGGCCCCTCCCTGCGGCTCCGCAGACGCTTCAGCAGCGTTTCGCGGGAGGCGCATAACGCAAAGTGCCGCACATCGGCCCCCTCTCTTCTCAGCCGGCCGACCATCTCGTCGAAATACCCGGAATCCACCACGGTCATGGGAACGAGGAGAACGCCCTTATGCTCACGGTTCAAGTAGGCGAGCATGTGGTAGTTCATCTCCCTCCACATGGGGAAGTGCTGAAAATCCCCGCCGGCCAGCTCCTTCGGAAGATTTCGGCGGATAAAGTACCCTACATTCTCCGGGTCGTACACGAACGAACCGGGAAGCCGCCGATGAAGCTCGAAGGCGGTTTGGGTTTTGCCTGCCCCGAAGGCTCCGTTAATCCACACGATCATCGGTCCACCTCCCACTCGGATCCGGTGCTTCTTAAGCACGGTTCGGTCTATCTTCTCGCAGGCTCCCGCGTTTTCCTCTTCTTGTGGTTGTCTTAGGCA
Source organism: Paenibacillus sp. CC-CFT747 (assembly GCA_030323305.1). GTDB lineage: Bacteria > Bacillota > Bacilli > Paenibacillales > NBRC-103111 > Paenibacillus_AO > Paenibacillus_AO aurantius. Next base: position 1,177,780 of record CP106741.1, read on the forward strand.
GACTTATAGCCCTTCGCGATGTCCAGCACCAATTATACCAATTTATGGACCGCCCTTGTATCCCGAAGGTAAGGAGGAATCCTTACTCTGCCGCATGGATTGGCCTTCCAATACACCGGATTCCTCAGTATGAAAAACGAGTGCGCAGGATTGACGGGGAGTGGGATCCGTACTACCATTTTAGGATGACCATATGAACAAAAGGAGTACGCCCGATGTCCCCACCTTCCAACCGTCCCCAACCTGAGCGTGCCGCTTTCCGCTCCCGCCTTCAGGCGGACTGCGAAAGCTGCTTCGGTTTGTGCTGCGCCGCCCTGCCCTTTGCCGCTTCATCCGACTTCGCCATCGACAAGGCGGCCGGCCAGCCGTGCCAGAACCTGAAGAAGGATTTCCGCTGCGGCATCCACAGCAGCCTGCGGGAGAGAGGCTTCCGCGGCTGCACCGTCTATGACTGCTTCGGGGCCGGCCAGACAGTCTCCCAGGTGACCTTCGGCGGAACGGACTGGCGGCAAGCTCCCGAAACCGCGAAGACGATGTTCGAGGTGTTCCCGGTGATGCGGCAGCTGTATGAGCTGCTGTGGTACGAGGAGGAGGCGCTGGAGGTGCCCGCGGCCCGTGCTCTCTACCCCGAGCTTCAGGCCGCCCGGGACGAGACGGAACGCCTCACCCGGCTTGAGCCCGCTGCTCTCCGGGAGCTTGACGCAGCCACTCACCGCGCGGAGGTGAACCTCCTGCTGCTTCGCGTAAGCGAACTGGTGCGCGCGGAGGCGGAAGCCGAGCGCCGGCGCCAAGGCGGCGCCCCAAGCGGGGCGAAGAGAACCTTCGGCCGGGGCGCCGACCTCTTTGGCGCCAAGCTGAAGGGTGCCGACCTGCGCGGAGCCTTTTGCGGGGAGCGTGCCTGATCGCGGCCGATCTGCGGGAAGCGAACCTGAACGGAGCCGATCTCATCGGCGCGGATATGCGCGACACCGATTTGCGGGGGCGGACTTGACGGGGAGCCTGTTTCTCACCGTCTTCCAGGTGAACGCCGCCAAGGGAGACTCCCGCACGAAGCTTCCGCCGGGACTCCCCGCCCTTCCCACTGGGCCGGCTGAAGCTTCGTGCAGCCGGGGGCGGGAGGCGACGAGGGAACGACCGCCAAGATGCTGGCAAAGCTGCTGCAAGTAAGGGCGGAATAACAGCCGGAATTCATAAGAAACCGGCAGACGGGATTAAGGATCCCATCTGCCGGTTTTTTATATCGAAAAATTCAGTTCAGAACGCCATCCGGGCCGCTCCCGCGCCTGACGTCGCTGCTTCCTGCGCCGTACACCAGAAACCGCGCTCCACTACTCCGCGGCACCGGCACGGTACGGGTGTGGTTGGGTTACCAGCCTTTACCCGCGTTCGCCTGTGATTTGATGTAGTTGGGAATATCCTCGGTCTCGGTAACGGTGAATGCCGCCTCGACACTCATCGCGTCTTTCAACACATGCTGCCGGAACACGGAATACATCGGAATATCCCAGTACTCGGTATTCTGGTAGTTCTTTACGACAGCATTTTGACCCCAGAAAACACCTGAAGTATCGACGTTTGCGAGCCCTGGCACATCATCACCAAAACTATCCACGACAGCTGGTGTCTGAAGGACCCCTTTGATGGCATGGCGGGACAGTTCTACCTGTCCCTCTTCTGACACCAGCCATTTCACGATCTGGAGAGCCTCCTCCTGATGGCGTGCCTGCGGTGGAATGAACGCCGCCATCGTGTTAGGCTGATACGTCGTCTGTGAACGATTATTAAGCACGGGCACCGACGTGACGCCGACATCGATACTATTCAACCACTCATGGTAGCGGGCTTCATCCCCATCCTTGATGAAGAGGTCGTCCCCAGCGTACGCAGGCAGCTTCTGCAACGTGTCGACCGCCATAGCGACATGCCCTGGACGGCTCATGTCCCCTTTGAGGAAGTCGGTGACCGTGGTGAAGCCGTTACGAGGAAGCCAGAGGAAGCGATCGATGTTCTCGCCCAACTGGAACCACTCCGGTGACGTGATGTCCACTTTCACGTCCTCCGGTGCAGGCTCCTCACTGTTGGTCGGCTGGAACGGGTACAGCCCGAGCTGGTTATACTGCAGGTAGTTGTCGGGATGCTGCATGAATCCCTTGTAGGCGTCGAGCCCGTCCTGCGTGGTCAGCTTCTTGGCCATCCTGTAGATCTCATCGTACGTCATGCCGGGCGTCGGATACTTCACGCCGAACTTATCGAAGATCTTCTTGTTGTAGTAGAGCATATAGTCGTCGATAAAGAGCGGTACGCCGTAGATCCCGCCATCGGACCGTGACTTTACCATCTCCACGGCGGCCGGGTTGAGCGCGCTAAGGTCGATCCCGCTCTGCTCGATCATAGAAGTCATGTCCTGGACCCAGCCAAGGGGTTCGAGGTCACGGTCGATCCGGTTGTACGGGTTCTCGATGACGATGTCGGGCACGACCCCGGCCGCTTTCAGATCCTCATAGCGGACCGGATAATCCCAGGTGCCGAACTTGATCTTAAGTCCCGGGAAGGCTTCCCGAAGCTTGTCTCCGATGATTTGGTTGAAGACCACGTCGCCACCGGTTTGGCCCTTCGCACTATATTCTAAAGGTTTGTAGTTCGCCGCGAAGATGAAGATCTCATCATCATCTACGGAGTAGGGGATGTTGTACTTGTTGGGTATGTTCGTACTGCCTGTCCCGTCTGCGGTCACCGCACTAAGGGGCACAACCAAAGAAAACGTTAGCATTAGACCTACTGCTTTTTTGAATTTAAACATCTTAATCCTCCTTGTCATATAGTAAATAAAAACATAGGATACTATTGATTTTTCTTTTGTTTCTTTACCACCGCCTTTGCTTAAAATCCGCATGTGCCGGAGCTAGTGTCTTATCCGTGAGTGTTGTTCCATGACCTCATGTTTTTTCAAAACGGCGGATATTTTTTAATAATTCGTTTGCCTTCACCAATTTTTATCACCTCCTTTCCATAATCTTTATATTAATTAAGGAATTATTCTAATAGGTGATTCCCCTCCCATCACGAAAGTAAGCGCTAACATTTTCGGTTAATTAAGAGATTTTATTCTGTTAGAACTTAGAAGGGCACGGGATGATAACTCAGAAGGTTGTCGAAAAACCAGCAAGGAAGAGGGCACTTATCGGGTTTGAAACTATCGTCGGAGTAGGGGAGGAGCAGAACGCAGTCGTATTTTAAACCCGACTAATCGAGTACCGAGATCGTTAACAGCAGGGTTGCTGTTAAATTTGTTTGGGGAATGGTTGTCGAAGAATTCCATTAGCGGTCACAAAAGTTGTTAGTCATGCTAACTTTCTAAGAAAGTACCTCGTCGGATACAAGGCAACAATAAAAGCTGCCCCCGTTAACAAAATGTCCTTTAATTTGTATAAACAAACATCATCTCCTTGTAAAGTGTTAATTTGTTATAATTTGGATTATAGTCGCAGGTCACGGCAATGAATATGGGGGAATGGATAAATTACATGGGTCGATGCAACCATATTCTATTAAATCGTTTTACACGGCACATTAGCAATCCATGAGAAAGCAGGCCTGCTGTTGGAGGATAAACTATAGTCATAAAGGAGGCTGCTTATGGGACGTATCATTATGATGATGAATGTGACACTGGACGGGTGCTGTGACCACACGCAGATGATTGCGGACGAGGAGCTTCACCGGTATACGGAGGAGCTGATCGACCAGTCCGATGGTCTGCTTTTTGGACGTGAAATCTACCAGCTGATGGAGCAGTTTTGGCCGGCCATTGCCAGCAGCGGTGAAGGACCCCCATTCACAGTCGACTTCGCACACAAACTCAATCAGAAACCCAAGTACGTTGTTTCGCGGACGCTGGATCATGTGTCGTGGCAGAACTCTTTCTTGTTGAAGGGGCCTGTTTCCGAGGAGGTGCCGAAGCTTATGGCAGAAGGGAAGAACCTGCTCGTTAACGCCGGTCCCGGTCTCGGTTCCACCCTGGCCCAACTGGACTTGGTGGATGAGTTTCACTTCCTGGTAAATCCTATCGTTGCCGGACGTGGCCCTCATTTATTGGGGGAGTTCATGAGCGACTAAATTTGAAGCTGACCGGGACCAAACCCTTCGGCTCCGGCGTTGTGCTGCTCCACTATACGCCTGATCGTTGATTTGGCACTGCCAGATTTCGGTTCCAACCTGGTAGGCAGGATATAGGGAATCGAACGGCTCCTTTATTCAACTAAAAGGCAGTTTAGTCTAACTTGGAGGGAATTAGTTATTTTTAATAGAATTAAGCAGGAAGATGATCAGGTAATAAATTCGTCCACATAAGGAGATAAAACTATGGCAAAAAACAAATTACTAAGAATGGACAATGTTAGCATCGTGGTCGAATCCCTGGATGACGCCATCTCTTTCTTCGAGGAGATTGGCTTGAAGCTCGAAGGGCGGGCTACTGTCGAAGGGGAATGGGCCGGCCGCGTAACCGGGCTGGGTTCCCAGTGTGTAGAGATTGCTATGATGGTTACCCCGGATGGCCACAGCCGGCTTGAACTTTCGCGATTTCTCAACCCGCCTACTATATCCGATCACCGAACGGCTCCTGTTAATGCCCTCGGTTATCTACGCGTCATGTTCACCGTTGAGGACATTGACGAAATGGTAGCCAGACTCACTAAACATGGTGCCGAGCTCGTTGGCGAAGTGGTTCAGTACGAGAATTCGTATCGGCTCTGCTACATTCGTGGAAATGAAGGACTTCTAATCGGTTTGGCGGAACAACTCGGTAATAGATAAGGGATCTTTATAAGAAGACTTAACCGAAATAAACACCCCATTCACGTACCGGGTCTGGGCGACCCTCGGTCGGAAGAACGTCGAGGCGACGACACATTAAAACAAAAGCCGGCCCCAAAGTCATCTTGGATGACCTTGGAACCGGCCTTGTCTCACGTTCCGTGTCAGGACCATGGCACGGCGTTCGGCACGGGCCCGCTGACGGAAGCCCGGACGGACTGCCCCCGCTCGTGCAGCAGGCCCTGCAAATACCCGAGCAGCTCCGCCCCTAAATCCTCCCGTTCCAGCCCCATCTCGATGTTGGCCTTCAAGTACCCGAGCTTGTCGCCAATGTCGTACCGCTTGCCCTCCAGCTCCAGAGCGAACAGCTCTCCGCCGGCCGCCATGACATGAAGCGCATCGGTCAGCTGGTATTCGCTTCCCGCCCCTTTCTCGAGCCGCTCCAGCACGGGAAAAATGTCCGGCGACAGCACATACCGGCCGATGACCGCAAGATTGGAAGGCGCGGCCTCCGGACGCGGCTTCTCCACCAGCCCGGCTACCCGGTGTAGCCCCTCCCGCCTTTCGGCAGGCGCAATAATCCCGTATTTCGGAACGTCCGGGAAGGGCACCTCCCTCACACCGACTACCTGCCGTCCCGTCCTTTCATAGATCCCGATCATCTGGCCGATGGCCGGCTGGGGTACGTGAAGGAGATCATCCCCGAGCAGCACCGCGAACGGCTCCTCTCCGACAAACTCCCTCGCGCAAAGGATGGCGTGGCCGAGCCCAAGCGGCTCCTTCTGCCGGATATAATGAATGGATGCCATGTCGCTGATGGCCTGAACTTCTAGGAGAAGGTCCGTCTTGCCTTTCTCCTGCAAAAGCTGCTCCAGCTCCACCGACTTGTCAAAATGATCCTCGATCGACTTCTTGTTGCGGCCTGTGACGATAATGATGCTTTCGATCCCGGCCTGCACCGCTTCCTCCACGATATATTGAACGGCCGGCTTATCCAGAATCGGCAGCATCTCCTTCGGCTGCGCTTTGGTTGCCGGCAGGAACCGGGTGCCGAGACCCGCTGCCGGAATAACGGCTTTGCGTATCCGCTTCATGCTTTCCTCTCCTTTCTTGGATCAGGGACCAAAGGCTGCCCGCTAACGCCTCCTTACCGGTTGACGACGAGCGGCGTTCTTACCGGTTTATCCCCGTCCCTCATGCCATACACTTCCCGGACTACGTACAAGGGCCGGCCCTTCGTCTCGTCGTAAATGCGCCCGATGTATTCGCCCATAATCCCGAGCATGAGAAGAATGAATCCGTTAAAAAGCAGCATCACGCTCACAAGCGAAGCCCAGCCGCGCAGCGTCTCGTCCGTGAAGACGGCCAGATACAGCACATACAGCAGGTAGAGAAATCCGCTTGCCGACAGAAGAGCTCCGAGGTACCCTGACAGCTTAAGCGGCTTGATGGAGAAGGAGGTAATCCCGTCCAGGCACAGCTTGATCATCCGCTTCAGAGGATACTTCGTTTCTCCGGCGAGCCGTTCGTCCCGCTCGTACTCCACGGACGTCTGCCGGAAGCCAACCCAGCTCACGAGCCCCCTGACGAAGCGGTTGTTCTCGGGGAGCTTCTTCATCTCCTCCACCACCTTGCGGTCCATCAGGCGAAAATCCCCCGTATCGACGGGAATGTCGATTTCGGTGGAGGCTCTCAGAAGCCGGTAAAACAGGCTGGCGGAGCTTTTCTTGAACCAGGTCTCCCCGTTGCGCTTCATCCGCTGGGCATAAACGACCTCGTAGCCTTCTCTCCATTTGGCGATCATGTCATAAATGAGCTCCGGCGGATCCTGAAGGTCCGCATCGATGATGATGACGGCCTCGCCCTCCGCATAATCCATGCCCGCCGTGATGGCGATCTGGTGCCCGAAGTTGCGGGAGAAATCGATGAGCTTGACCGTATCGTCCCAATAGGCGTAATCCCGGATGATGGCGGGGCAGCGGTCCCGGCTGCCGTCGTTTACGAAGAGAAGCTCGTAGGAGGCTCCGGTTCCGCTCATGACCTTTTTGAGCCGGCGGTAAGTTTCCTCGATGACGGCCTCTTCATTGTACATAGGAACGATGACGGAATAAGTTACCCTGTTCATGGCTGGCTTGCCTCCTCCCTTATAGTTTCACCTCATACAGCTGAGCGTTCCCCGAACCGGGAAACCCTCCGGCTCCGCTGCCGTTCAGGTTTGTTGCGGTGCGGGATCCGGAGGCCGAACCGGCGGCGGTTCCCTGCCATTCCTGCGAAGGAATAAGGGTGCCGTGCTCTTCAATCCAGGCGGTCAGCTCCGAGCTGCCGCCCCGGCCTCCCATTCCGCGTCCGGACAGCATGAAGTATTTCACCTGCCCCGATGAAACGAGCTCTTCGAGCTTCGCAGCGGTGTAGACCGGGTCATTGCCGGAGAAGCCCCCAAGCGAGATGACCTTCTCGCCGGCATCAATAATATAGGGGGCGGCGGTTCCGTAATCGGAGGCCGCGAACAGGTATTCCTCGCCCGTGTTATGCTCCTTCAAGTAAGCAAGTGCCTTCTCGTTCAGCGATTCCTGGCCCGGTCCTCCCGGCATGCCGCCGTTCCGGCCGTCCTGCCTGCCTTCGGAGCTGCCGGTGGCGGCATCGCCCGGGATGGCCGCGGAGCCGGAAGGAGCGCCGGAGGCATCAGCCGGAGCACCGGATGCGTTCCCCGGCATCCCGCCGGCTCGGCCCGTGCCGTCCCCGCCCGGCTGGGCCATGCCTCCCGGGAACCGGCCCATGCCGCCGGGACCCGACATCGCGGACCCGCCGGGGCCGGCGGCCGGAAGCATGCTGTTCTGGCCGTAGGTGATGGGCGTAGCCGCCCAATACAGAGGGCCGGCGAACAGCACCACGCCGACGAGAGAGGCGGCCAGCACCGGCAAGCGGTGATAAAGGCGGGGGCCAGCGCGAGAAGAAGCGAGACCGCAAGGCCGCCCAGCAGGATGCCGAGGGACCATCCTTTGCCGATGACCGTGTCATAGGGACGCATGATAAACCAGGCAAAGGCAGCGGTGGCGAGAACGCCTGCGGGAAGCAGCCAGCTCCGCCAGCCGGATCCCCCGCGGTATTGCGCCCAGAGCTCGTTCCAGCCAGCCCCGGCCAAGGCCGCTATAGGGGGGCCATCATGATCAGGTAATATTGATGGAAGAAGCCCGCTATGCTGAAGAAGCCCATAACCGGAAGCAGCCAGGCCAGCCAGAACAGCGACTCCAGATGCTGGCGGGTCAACAGACGGCGGCGAAGCCCGGCCAACAGCCCGATGACGGCGAAAAGCACGAACGGCAGCAGCCAGCTTGCCTGGCCGGACAGCTCCGACTGGAACAGCCGCAGAGGTCCCTTCGTCCCCGTATTGAAGGCTCCGCCTTGGCCACCCTGGCCGCCAGGTCCTCCCTGGCCGAAATCCCCGCCGGCCCGTCCGGACCGCTGGCCGTCATTCGCGAAGCCGGACGGCTGGCCTGCCGAGGCTCCACTGCCGGAGCCATCCGCTCCGGGGTCTGCACCTGCTCCCCGCCTCCGTCCGCAGCCGACGTCTGGCCGCCCTGGCTTCCGGCCGCCGCTCCCGGCATGCCGTCAGTGCCGCCCGGAGGCATGCCGCCCCGGCCCCCGCCCGGCCCCTGGTTGCCCGTCAGCCGGGACACGCCGTTGTAGCCGAAGGCCAGCTCCAGCACGGAGTTGGTGGAGGAGCTGCCGATGTAAGGGCGCTTGTCCGCCGGAATGCTGTCCACGATCACCGCCCACGCGGTCGATAGGACGAGCATGACGGCCGTAGCTGCGGCGAGATGGCCCGCTTTGATTTTCAAGCTGCGCTTGGACGCGGCCAGGTAGAACAGGTAGAAGGCCGGCAGCACCATGTACGCTTGAAGCATCTTCATATTGAAGGCTGCCCCGATCAGAGCAAAGCCCCGACGGCCGTCCACAGCCTGCCGCTGTTCACCGCCTTGAACAGAACACGTGTCGCCAGCAGGAGCGTAAAGACCAGCATGGCGTCGATGTTGTTCGTCCGCGCTACGGCAACGGCTACTGGAGTCGCCGCCATGGCGAGTGCCGCGATCCGTCCGGCGGCCGGCCCGAACGCGGGCTTGACCAACGCGTTCATCAGAAAGACCGAGCCTACGCCGGCCAGCGCCTGGGGCAGGATAACGCTCCAGCCGTGCACGCCGAACAGGTACGCGCTCGCGGCTTGAATCCAGAAGGTAAGCGGCGGCTTATCCACCGTGACCGAACCGGCGGAGTCCAGTGAAGCGAAGAAGAAGTTATGGAAGCTCTGCAGCATGCTGGCGACCGTCATCGTGTAATAGGTGTTGGCATAATGCTCCGTCCAGATCTGGAAGCCATTCAGAAAAGCCGCGAGCAGAGCGATGGCGGCCACATAAGGATCCAGGCGGAACCGGCGGCGGAGTGCGGGCCTGTGAGTCCTCCCCGGTGCGGCGGGCCGTTCCTCCGGTTCCCATTTTTTTACGGCGTTCATAAGCATCCCCATTTCTTGTGTGTGGTTTGGATGGTTAAATTATGCCGAAGCTATCTTAAACCAGCATGAATGCCGGCTGAACGTTTGCTGAAAGCTTTGCTCCCCTGGCCTCTGGAAGCAGGGAACCGGACGAAGTATAGTAGAAAGAGACCGGATATGACACCGGAGTCCCGTCCTTATCCCTTCTAGTTGACGAGGAGGTACCCATGTTTCTGCGCAGGCTTGAAATGATACGAAACGAAGAGGCCGACCCTTCCCGCTATCCCTTCTCGATTCCGGCGGTTAGAAGCCTCGACGCTCTCACCTTCCGGACGAATGTCACTTTCTTCGCAGGGGAGAACGGCTCCGGCAAATCCACTTTGCTTGAGGCAGTCGCTTATCAATGCGGCTTTAACACGGCCGGAGGCGGCCGGAATAACACCTATGAAGCAGACGCGTCGCATTCGGCGCTTGGGGAAGCCCTTCGTCTGTCGTGGCTGCCGAAAATCACGAACGGCTTCTTCCTGCGGGCGGAAACCTTCCATCAATTTGCCACGCATCTCGATACCATGCCCGAGAGCCTTAGGTATTACGGCGGACGCTCGCTTCACAAGCAGTCGCACGGGGAAGCGTTCCTGTCCCTGTTCGCCAACCGCTTCGGAGGAAAGGCCCTTTACCTGCTTGACGAGCCCGAAGCCGCCCTCTCTCCGGCCCGCCAGCTGGCGCTTCTGCGGATCATCAAGGATCTGGAGGGGGACGCCCAGTTCCTCATCGCCACTCATTCCCCGATTCTGCTGGGCTATCCCGGTGCGCAGATTCTCGACTTTGATGCCCAGCCGGTAAGAGAAATCGCCTACGAGGACACGCTGCATTACATCGTCACCCGCCGCTTTCTGGAGAACCGGCAGGCCGTGCTTCGCGAGCTGTTTGAAGAGGACTGAGCTCCGCCTGGTCCGCCTAAAACAAGCCGATTTTTCCCCTGCCGTTCCTGGATGGGAAAGAGTTAAGAAAAAGCTAAGCCCTTCTTAAAAGAATGTTCAGATGCCCATGAAACCTTTGCCCTTCCCGCTCCGTTTAACCTTTTACAAAGGAGATGAGTGGCATGAGAAGACATCGTAAGATCCTGTTCCCCGCCCTGCTTAGCCTGATCCTGTTGTCCGCCTGCGGCCAGAAGCCTGCTTCGAGTGGTCCTTCGACACCGCCGGATTCCGGGCCGCCGTCAACCGGGACCTCCCCATCCCCCAGTCCGTCGGCCAGTCCGTCCGCCTCCCCCAGCCCTACGCCGGTGAAGGAGATCCAAGCCATCGACAAAGGAACGCTGTTGAAGAAAGAAGGCAGCCGCTGGCTGATCACGGAATACCGGTCCGGCAAGGACTCCCCTTCGGTTGAAGCCATCTGGTTCACCGTTACCGATAAAACCGCTTTGCAGGACAGCAAGGGCAAAAGCCTTACGGCCGATAAGCTCCCGGTCGGAAGCCGGATGAGTGCCTGGACCGGCGGGGCCATTGCCGAATCCTATCCCGGCCAGGCGGGGGCGGCCCGAATCGTCCTGCAGGAAGAGACCGGCCAAGGCACGGAAGGCCGGATCAGCCGGCCGGAAGCCGTGCAGGCCGCTCTGAAGGCCCAAGCCGCGGGCTCCGGCATCTCGGCCGTGAAATCCGCCTCCCTCGACGAAGCCAAGGGTGTCTGGACCGTTGAGCTCGTGACGCACGACGCTCCGGCCAAGCCGGCTGCCGTGCGCATCGACGCCGCCACCGGCAAGCCCGTCCGGACGCCGGTCGCCGAGAATGAAGCGTTCCGCGTGTTCTCCCCCGCCCCCGGCACCACTCCCGCCTCTACCTTCACGGTGGAAGGGGAAGCACGCGTCTTCGAGGCGGTTTTCCATTGGACCTTGGAGGACGGCCATAACGTTCTGGCCGAAGGGAATGTGACGGCGGACGGAGGAGCTCCCGCTTGGGGTCCTTTCCGCTTCGACGTCACCTACAAGCAAGCGTCCCAGGAGAACATGATGCTCGTTCTGTATTGGGAGAGCGCCAAGGACGGGAAACCGGCGAACCAGCTGGTCATCCCGTTGAAGGCTGCCGATGGCCGGATTCGCCACATCGGCGAATAAGGAACGGTGCCCAGGCAAAGCGCTCCGGCCGTTCTATTCCGCCCTCTTCGCTGCCGCTGTTAGCCTTGCAACCATCAAAAAGCCTGTCCGCCAAGATCATCTTCATGACCGGCGCGGCAGGCTTTTTAATGGAGGGGAATCGTCGTTCCATCCCTCTCCCCTTATCCCTTTCCCTTCGACTCCAAAGCGGAAATATTACCGCTGGTGCTGAAACCACAGATCCTTGAAATCCACCCAGCCAAGCGAATTGAACTGAATGCCTCTAAGGGTACGGTTGTAAGACGTGTTCAGCTCCTTGTGCAGCAGAAACAGCAGGGCCCCTTCCTCCTTAAGAAGCTCCTCCATCTTGCGAAACATATCCGCCCGTTCCTCTTCCTCCGGAAGCTGAACCAGGCGTTCTCCCATCTCCCCGATCCTCGCCCGCACCTCCGGACTAAGGTGCATCCGGACATATTCGCCGTCCCGCAAATAGATCTCCAGCAGGGTGACCTCCTCCACCTCCATGCACACTTCATAGAGAATGGCGTCGGCCGCCCGGACCCTTTCGGCGTTCCGGAGCTTGGCCCAGGTGGTAACGGTGATCTCCAGCCGGATCCCGAAGGAGGCCAAATGCTTGGCCAGCCAGCGGGCATCCCTTTCATGCTTTCCGTACAGGAACAAGTGAAGCGGCTCCCCGTTATACCCGGACTGCTCCAGAAGAGCCCGGCCCTGATCGGGATCATAGGCCACGTCGGCTTCCTTCGGCTCCGGTCCGGGCAGCCAGCCCGAGGCGGGATAGAGGCGGTCTCCGCCAAGCTCGCGGATCATCCGTCCCCGGTCCACGAGATGGTGAAGGGCCTTCCGGAAGAGCTTACTCTGCTGGGGGCCTTCTTTGTTGAGGTTGAAGGTAAGCAGGGAACAGCCGTCGCTGACTTTCAGGATCTTCTCCCAATCCTGAACCGAAGGGAGCGGTTCGAATTCCCCATGGTTGATGAACAGCTGCCCTTTCCTCGGGTCCCAAGGAACGGAGCGCTCGTGCTCCGCCGGGAGTATGCTGATCTCCACCCGGTCGAGATGCGCCCTTCCCCTGTAATAGCCGGGGTTGGCTTCCAGCACGCACCGGTCCTTCATAAGCGTATCGACCCGGAAGGGTCCCGTGCCGACCGGCTTCTCGAAGAACGCCTCCCCTGCTCTTCCAGCAGCTCCCGGGGAGGATGGAAGCCGGCGAGAAGCACAGAAACCGCGGGAACAGGTGGTTGGGAGCGGCAAGGCGGATCCGGACCCCCGTTCGTCCAGGGTCTCGATTCGGTCGACGTCTTTCAGCAGCCAGCGGTTGGTCATGTGGGTCCCGTTCGCCCGGCAGCGGTTCAAGGAGTAGACCACGTCTTCCGCTTCCACCTCCCGCCCGTGGTGAAAGAGCACCCCGCGGCGTAAATACAGCTGCCAAACGGTCCGGTCGGCGTTCGCCTCCCAATAGTGGGCGATCCCCGGCAGCACTTCCTTCTTTACGGCATCATACGTCAGCAGCGTATCGAAAATCTGCCGCAGCATGAAGACGTCGAAGGCGTAGATCGTCTCGGCCGGGTCGAGCCGGTGAATCACCCGGAACAGCGGAAAGCGAAGCGTCTCCACCTTGCGCTCCCTGCCCTTCCCCTGGTCCGTCTCCTTCGCATAGCCGAAATAATCGTTCAGCCATTCCATGAACCTCGTTCTGGCCTCCGTGGCGGAGCCGTAACGGTTGATCCAATCAAGCGCGGTGCTGAGCCGTCCCTTGTGGACGAGCTCCGTGGTCACGGCCAGCAGCATCTCCTCCCGGTCCGCCCGAAACCGGACGCGGGACGTATGTCCCCGGCCCCGGCCCGGGATCCATTCCAGCCAGCCGCTCTCGGTCATCTTTCGGATAACAATCTTGACGTTTCGCGGGGTGCAGAACCACAGCTCCGCAAGCTCTCCTAGTGTAATCTCCACGGCCTCCCCGCCGCCGGCTCCCGGATGAAGGGCATGCAGCTGCAAATATTGCTCCTCCGTTTGCATGGCCTTTCCGCCCTCCCTTCCCAAAAGGGGAAATGTTTGGAAAGCATTATACTCTTTTTGTCCCCTTTTATCCAGGGTACACTGGGCCCATAAAGTACTTACCGGTACAGACAAAAAGATAGGAGTGAGGCCAAGATGTGGAGCCCTTTTGAAGTAGAGGTTTATGTGAAGGAGAGAAGAACGGTATGGGAGGAGGACAGGAACCGCCGCCCGGCCTTGGAAAACGAGGAAACGGAGAGACCGGCCAGCCCCTCTTCGCGTCATGCTGCAGGACCGGATGCCTTCTCCCGGAGGGATGGCGCCGCCCGGAAAACAAAAACGCCGCTCCCCCGGTGGCTCGCCTGGCTCTTCCCTAAAGGGCGGGCCTAAGCAGCGCGGAGAACGGCGTTCCTATCCTTCCAGGAGCCCCGCAGGCCCATGGATTCAAAGTCCTTCTTCATTTGTACCCATTAATGGCAAATAGGTCGGCATGACCCAGGAGAAGTTGGACGGTAAAGTAAAGCACCGGGGAGGAAAGCAGCACCGTGATGATGGCGATCATGGCGCCGAGTCCCTCGAACTTCTGCTGTCCGTCGTACGCTTTTATCATTTTCATAGAATTCATCCTCCATGTACGCTGGCTTTGGCTCCTTCGGAAGCTTCTGAACCCAGTTTACCAAGCGTAACGACTGGAGTATGTGATAAAAATCACAATAAGATGGGGTTTCATGACACCGTCCAACCGGAACCTGCAGGAGCTGGATCCGGGGAACGGCGGCTCCAAGGGTCGGGCAGCCCAACCGCGGGGCCCGCCTCCGGGCCCGCTGCATCGGACGCGCTGTTCCCCGGCTGCCGTCCGCTCTACCCCACCCGGAACAGGGAAGCCGGATCGAGAGCCGGGGTCTTCTTCCATTCCATTGCCTGGTGCACGACCCGTACGAACACCGGCTTGCTGAACGTTGGAACCACCCATACCGTTTTGTCCGTTACCAAAGAACGGGGCAGATAGAAACACGTTTGCTGAATCTCCCGGATCAGATGCTCCGGCCCTACCGGAAGCCGGATGGAAACGCGGACATGCCCGTATACCTCGTAGCGGCCGCTGTAATCCCCCAGTTGAACATCGAACCACCGGATTTCCTCGACCCCCTCGATCGTAAAAACCTTCTTGCCTCCGATCTCGTTCTGCAGCAGAACCTGCTGCAGCTGCACGTTGTTCCGGTTCATGCGAAAATCGGCCAGCTCGAGAGCCTGCTTCTTGTTCGGGGCGGCAACCTGCTGGCTCACCGCAGCCTGAAGGGTCGCGTAAACATTCGTGTCTCTTTTTTCCATATGGCAGCTGATCTTCTCCCTCTCTTTAGTGACTAACCGCGTCTTCGAAAGAATATATGAAAATCTCTTTCGTCTTATTCGGGGAACGGCGGCAAAATTTATTTTATAAAAGTCGCCATGAGAAGTATGTCTAAATGTCGGGGCAAGCCTGCACTTTATTTGTCGGAAAACAACGAAAAAAAACGCCGTTCCCGCTTGTGCGCACGGCGTTCTAAGGTTAAGCGCTACAGGTCGGCGATACGCCAATCGATCTCACCCGCTCCGATTTTCTGCAGAAACTCGTTCGTGCGGGAGAAGGGGCGGCTTCCCAGGAATCCCCGGTGCGCGGAGAGGGGGCTCGGATGAGGCGAGCGGATGATGTGATGCTTCTCCGTATCGATCAGCTTCGTCTTCTCCTGGGCATTCGCGCCCCAGAGCAGGAAGACGACGGGCTCCTCCCGGCGGCTCACCGCCCGGATCACCTCATCGGTGAAGAGCTCCCAGCCTTTGCCCCGGTGGGAATTGGCGGCCCCGTCCCGGACGGTGAGGACCGTGTTCAGGAGCAGGACCCCCGTTTCGCCCATGGAACGAGATAGCCGTTATTGGGGACGGGAAGCCCCAGATCGGCGTGCAGCTCCTTGAAAATGTTCTGAAGCGAGGGCGGCACGGCCACTCCCGGCTTGACCGAGAAGCTGAGCCCGTGCGCCTGGTTCGGCCCGTGGTACGGGTCCTGGCCAAGAATGACGGCCTTCACCTCGCGGTAGGGCGTGAACTGCAGGGCCGAGAAAATATCGTGCATATCCGGATGGATGATCCGGGTGCGGTACTCTCCCTTAAGAAAGTCGCGGAGCTTGAGGTAATAGGGCTTCTTGAATTCCTCCCCTATCTGCTCCTGCCAATCCTGCGGCAAATCGGGCATCGTTCTCCTTCCTTTCTGCTTCAGATAAGGCACACGTTACCTATTACCCTACTTTTTCACGGCCAATCGGACTTGGGGAAAGCTCCTTCCCGTTGAAAAAAGGCAGACCGGTTAAGGTCTGCCCCGGTTATTCGGTTCGGCTTACCCGGATTTGGCTGATCCGCTTCTCATCGACTGCCTCCACCGTGAACACGAGGCCGTTGAAATCGATCTCCGGCTGCTCGCCCTCGGCGGGGATTCTTCCCAGCTGGCCCGTCAGAAAGCCGCTCAACGTGTCGTAGTCCTCATGGGGCAGCTCCATCTTGAGCAGCTCGTTCACCGTTCTCAGGGGCGTGAGTCCGCTGATCCGGTAAGTCCGCTCGTCGAGCTGTTCGATTTCGCTCTCTTCCTCGTCGTGCTCGTCGAAAATATTGCCTACGATCTCCTCCAGCAAATCCTCGATCGTGACGATTCCGCCCATGCCGCCGTATTCATCAATCGCCACCGCGAGATGAACCTTGTCCCTCTGCATTTCCTTAAACAGGTCATCGGCCGGCTTGGACATGGGAACGAAATAAGGAGGGCGCATAAGCTTCTCTACCTGAAAGCTTCCGGCTTTCCCTTCCTCGATGAAAGGAATGAGATCCTTGACGTGCAGAATCCCGATGATGTTGTCAACGTTCTCCTGATAGACCGGCAGCCGGGTGTACTGCTCTTCCTGAACCAGGCGGGCCACTTCCCCAAGCTTCGCATCATGCGGGAGACAGACGACATTCTTCCGGTGGGTGATGATATCGGAAACCGTGATATTATCGAAATCAAAAATATTATTAATCATCATGCGTTCGGTTTCCTGAATGGCCCCGTTCTCATTGCCGACGTCGACCATCATGCGGATCTCTTCCTCCGTCACCTGCTCTTTGTCGGCATTCGGATCAACGCCGAACATCCGCACCAGCAGGTTGGTCGACAAGGTCAGCAGCTTGACGAACGGAGAGGCAATCTTCAACAGCAGCGTCAGCGGGGTCGCCGCAAACATGGCGATCGTCTCGGCCTTCTGCATCGCGAGCCGCTTCGGCACCAGCTCGCCCAGCACCAAGGTAAAGTAGGAAAGCACCAGGGTAATGACGATCAAGGAAATCGTCTCCAGCACGTTATCCGCCAAGGGAACCCCTGTGCTCTGGAGAAAATCAGCAAACCGGCCGGAGAAGTTCTCCGCCGCAAAAGCACTGGCCAGGAAGCCGGCCAGGGTAATTCCAATCTGGATGGTAGCGAGGAAACGGCTAGGCTCGCTAAGAAGATTCTGCAACAGTTTCGCTTTCTTGTGGCCTCCCTCCGCCATCGCTTTGATCTTGTTATCGTTCAGCGAGATCAAGGCGATTTCCGAAGCGGCAAAGAAAGCGTTCAACACAATCAACAGGATAAGAACCACGAATTCCATAGTCAAGCGTCACCCTCCACGTTTGGTTTGAATGCGACAAAAAACAAACGTCAAAGGGTTACAGCCGGAGATAATAGGAAATTTTGGCCGGACCTGCCGGCGATTGTGTTCGGCAACTATCGCCCTCTTCTCCCGGGTCATCGTCCATTACCGCTGCCACCTCCCCATCTGAATAGGTAAAGTATTTTATTCATTATATCGTGATTTCCGCCAAAAAAGAAGGAAAACAAACTTATACAAGGCTGCCGTCTATATTTGACAAGCCGCAGGCCGGGTCGTCAAACCGTTTGAACCCTAGCAACCTGCACTCCGGTCATATCCCCCCATATCAGTCCCCATTACTTTAGTCACTCCCTATTTATGACTGGATGGACTGCCAGCACATGACTACCCGCCGCTATAATAAGGGACGTGAGATAGAAGCTTTCCAATCGGAGGGAGAAAAACAATGACTTGGTTCACAAAATGGTCGTTCGGCAACAAAAGGGGGTCGGCCTGCTGGCCGCGATCGCGCTGCTCATCGGGGTATTCAGTTACACGACGCTGCCGATGGAGTTTATGCCGGAGGCGGATAATCCGCAAATTACGATTACAGCACTTGGACAAGGCAAAAACACCGAATTCATGGAAAAGAACGTCACCAAACCGATCGAGAATGCCGTCGGGCTCATAAAAGGCAAAACCGACATGTTCTCCACCTCGGGTGACGGTTATTCCAGCATCAACCTTAATTTCGACGGCAGCACCGACATGAAGGCGGCGACGCAGGAGGTCGAGAAAGCGGTCGGCCAGCTGCAGCTGCCGGAAGGCATCCGAAAGCCGTTTATCGTCCAGTTCAATACGTCGATGATCCCGATCTCGCAGCTTACGATTTCTTTTAAAGGAGAGGGACTGACGGATAAGAACATCGAGAAGGCCGAGAAAGAAATCCTGCCTGAGCTGCAAAAAGTGAAGGGCGCCGCGAGCGTGGCCTTGTACGGCAAAACCTCTCCACTTGTGATGGTAACGGCCGATCCGCAAAAGCTGGCCGAGAAGGGCGTCCCGCAACAGGCTCTCATGGGTGTGCTGCAGGGCAAAAACGTGTCCGCCTCCATCGGGGAACAGAATCTTGGCGGCAAAACCGGAAACGTCAACGTGGTTTCCGAAATCACCAGCGTCGATACGCTGAAAAAGCTGCAGGTCGTTCCGGGCGTCATGCTCCAGGATGTGGCTGCGGTTGAGCTGAAGACCGACAAGGAAAGCGTCACCCGCGCCAACGGCGAGGATGTCCTGTACGCCGTGGTCACCAAAGAAGCGAGCGCCAACGCGGTGGACGTAGGAAACGGCGTCAAAGCGGCCGCCGAAAAACTGACCGCGGATTCGGAGAATGCCGAACTAAAGGTCGTATTCAGCACCTCGGACATGGTCGTCGATTCCGTCGACAGCATGATTCAGGAAGTGCTGATGGGAGCGCTTTTGCAACCGTGGTCATCCTGCTGTTCCTGCGCAACATCCGGGCGACGCTCATTACGATCGTCTCGATCCCGCTCTCGCTCGCCATTACGCTGTACCTGCTTGATCTTTCCGGCGTTACATTGAACATCATTACCCTGGGCGGCGTCGCGGTAGCCGTCGGACGTCTGGTCGACGACAGTATCGTCGTCATCGAGAATATTTACCGCCGTCTCCAGAAGGAACCGTTCTCCCGCGACATGATCCTCTCCGCCACGAAGGAAGTGTCGACGGCCATAACGTCGTCCACGATCGTTACCGTGTGCGTGTTCCTGCCGATGGGTCTGCTGCGCGGCGGCCTGCAAGCGTTCCTGCTGCCTTTTGCGCTGACGGTTACGTATTCCCTGCTTGCTTCCCTGCTCGTCGCGTTGACCGTCGTGCCGCTGCTGAGCTCGGCGCTGCTGCGCAAAACGGCGATGAAAGAGCACGAAGGCCCGAAATGGTTCACGAAATTCCTGCACTGGAACCTGCGCTTTAAATGGGTGACGCTGCTGCTTGCCGTAGTGATTTTCGCCGGTTCGATCGGAGCTTACTTTATGATGCCGAAAGCCGCCCTGGATACGTCCAGCACCGACGCTGTTTTCGTTACCTTGAAATATCCGGGCGATACGCCTGTTGACCAGGTCATGGAAAAAGCGAAATCGCTCGAGAAGTTCATCATAGAGCAGAACGCAGGGGAAACCGTCATTCTCCAGGCCGGTAACTCCTCGGAAAATGCCAAATTCGGCCAGGTTTCCTCTCCGACGGAAGCCACCCTGACCGTTATCATGAAAAAAGACGTGGATGCCGAATCGTTTATCGAAGCCGTCCGCGCCCAAAAAGACAATTATGCCGGTGCGACGCTTTCCGCCAATCCGGGCGGCCTTATGGGGGCCGGCTCCACAACCGAGTATGTGGACATCATCGGTGACG
Source organism: Paenibacillus sp. CC-CFT747 (assembly GCA_030323305.1). Classification (GTDB taxonomy): domain Bacteria; phylum Bacillota; class Bacilli; order Paenibacillales; family NBRC-103111; genus Paenibacillus_AO; species Paenibacillus_AO aurantius. The sequence continues at coordinate 1,197,239 of CP106741.1, forward strand.
ACCTCGACGCGATCCGCAAGGTAGCCGACCAGGTAACCGCCGCCGTGAAACCGATCGAAGGCGTTCAGAAAGTCAGCACGAACATGGAAGAAACGAAACCGGTCTTCTCCTTCACGGTCGATCCTTCGCAGGCGAATGCCCAGGAAATTTCCATGCAGCTTGCCGGCATGCTGAACCCGATGCCAATCGGCCAGATCGACTTGAATGGGACCTCGTCCATGGTCATGCTGGATGCGATGCTGAAGCCGAAATCGGAAGCCGATTTGAAGAACGCAACCATCCTATCGGCAACAGGACCGGTTCCGGTTACCAGCCTCGCGAAGTTCGAAGTGCGCCATGCACCGTCGCAGCTGTTCCACAAGGACGGCAAAACGTATATCCGCGTATCCGCCGAAGTCGACCCGAAAAAGGTTTCCGAAATCGGCGCAAGCATCAAAAATAAAGTCGAAGAGATCGAAGCGCCGAAAGGCGTCACCCTCGCTGCCGGCGGCGCTTCCGCTACGCAGTCCGGCGACTTTTCGGAGATTTTGAAGACCATGCTCGTCTCCATAGGTCTCGTTTACCTGATCATGGTGCTGACATTTAAAACGCTCAGAGCTCCGTTCGCGATCATCATGTCCCTGCCGTTAGCCGCCATCGGCGCTATCCTGCTGCTGATGATTACCGGCACGAGTCCCGACTTTACGGCTGCCTTCGGCGCCCTGATGCTGGTCGGTATCGTCGTGACGAACGCGATCGTCCTGATCGACCGCATCAAGCACAACGAAATGCACATGACGATCCGCGAAGCGATTCTCGAGGCCGCAACAACCCGGATGCGCCCGATCGTCATGACGGCGGTCGCCACCATTTGCGCGATGCTGCCTCTCGTGTTCGGCCATTCCGTCTCAGGCGGTATGAACATCGTTTCGAAGAGCCTGGCCATCGTCGTTATCGGCGGCCTTGCTTCGGCAACGGTGCTGACCCTGATTGTCATCCCGGCTCTTTACGAGCTGCTGTACTTCCGCAAATCCGCCAAGCAGCGCAATGCGGATGCCGCAGTGAAATCCTTGGCTGCATAACGGCAGCAGCCGAATAGAAAGAACCGCCGCTCGGAGGGTTTATCCTGGCTGGCGGTTCTTTTGCGTTACCGGGAAGCGGCGGCGGCCTGGGTAGATTATTGTCTGAAAACTCTATCAATATCCGAACGATTATATTATAAAATATAAAATCGTTCGTTTTTCTCACTTTTTCCTCTTTTCATGGCCGGTCATTTACGCTATACTCGAAGGGAAAAACAAGTTTACCCGCAAAAGCCTCTCGTATAATAGCAGGAATGGGCCTGCAAGTCTCTACCCGGTCACCGGAAATGACCGGACTACGAGTGATTACTCCACGTTTTTCAGAAGCCTGTCCCGCCAAGGGACGGCTTTGGGCCGATACGCGCCTGTATGGATTATCACTCGAACCCCGACGTCTTCGGACGCCGGCCGGCTTCGGGTGTTTTTTGTTTAGCGGCAGAAATCGTTAACGTACTTAACGTACCTAACGCACCTAGGGGAGGAATTATGGAACAGCTCAAGCAAGCCATCCGGACGGAGGGCTCCGTCCTGTCGGCCAACGTACTGAAAGTAGACGCCTTTCTCAATCACCGGATCGACCCGGTGCTCATGGCCGCCATCGGCCGCGAATTCGCCGAACGCTTCCGGGAAGCCGGCATCACGAAAATCCTCACCATCGAAACGTCGGGCATTGCCCCTGCGCTGATGGCCGCGCTTGAGCTTGAAGTGGCGGTGGTGTTTGCCCGCAAGCAGAAGTCGCTGACGATGCGGGACGACCTGTATGTCCAGAAAGTATACTCGTTCACGAAGCAGGTGGAGAACGAAGTGACCGTCTCCCGCAAGTTCCTCGAGAAGGGCGACCGCGTCCTCATCATCGACGACTTCCTCGCCCACGGGGAGGCGGCCTTCGGGCTCGCCAAGATCGTGGAGGAAGCGGGCGGGGCCGTCGCCGGGATCGGCATCGTCATCGAGAAATCGTTCCAGAACGGAGCCGCCAAGCTTCAGGAGGCGGGCTACCGGGTAGAGTCACTCGCCCGGATCGCGTCGCTTGAGAACAACCAAGTCCAATTCGTGGAGGAAACCATCCATGCCTAGTCCAGCCAAAACCTTCACCCTCGGCCTCCAGCATGTGCTCGCCATGTACGCCGGAGCCGTCATCGTGCCGCTTATCGTAGGCGGAGCTTTGAAGCTTACTCCCGAGGAGCTCGGCTACCTGATCTCCATCGACCTGCTTACGTGCGGGATCGCCACGCTGCTTCAGGTGTGGACGAACCGCTTCTTCGGAATCGGCCTGCCGGTTGTCCTCGGCTGTACCTTCACAGCCGTCGGCCCCATGATCGCCATCGGCAGCGAATACGGCGTCTCTGCCATCTACGGCTCAATCCTCGCCTCCGGCCTGCTCGTCGTGCTGTTCGCCGGCTTCTTCGGCCGTCTCGTGAAATTCTTCCCGCCGATCGTCACCGGCTCGGTCGTAACGATCATCGGGATCACGCTGATTCCCGTCGCCATTCACGACATGGGCGGCGGCCAGGGCAGCCCCGACTTCGGTTCCCCGAAGAACCTGGTGCTTTCCTTCGGCGTCCTGGTGCTCATTCTGCTCATGAACCGGTTCCTGACCGGCTTCCTGCGGACCATCTCCGTGCTGCTCGGCCTCATCGCCGGAACGATTGCCGCGGCCTTCATGGGCATGGTGAGCTTCCAGTCTGTGCTGGACGCGTCCTGGCTTCATATGGTGAAGCCCTTCTACTTCGGGCTGCCGACCTTCGAACCGTCGGCCATTCTCACCATGACGCTTGTCGCCATCGTGAGCATGATTGAATCGACCGGCGTGTTCATGGCGCTCGGCAAGATTACCGGACGCGACATCCAGCCGGCCGACCTGACCCGCGGCTACCGCGCGGAAGGACTGGCGAGCCTCATCGGCGGCCTGTTCAACTCCTTCCCTTACACGACGTATTCGCAGAACGTCGGGCTTGTGCAGCTCACGAAGGTCAAAACGCGCAGCGTCATCGTCACCGCAGGCGGCATTCTGATCGTGCTCGGCCTCATTCCGAAGGTGGCGGAGCTGACGAAGCTCGTGCCCACGCCGGTTCTCGGCGGGGCCATGATCGCCCTCTTCGGCATGGTGATGTCCTCCGGCATCAAGATGCTTGGGGCCATCGACCTGAACCGCCACGAGAACCTGCTCATCATCGCCTGCTCCGTCGGCATGGGCCTCGGCGTGACCGCGGTACCCGATCTGTTCAAGGAGCTGCCGGCCGGCGTTCAGATTCTGACGAACAACGGCATTGTAGCCGGAAGCGTAACTGCCATCGTGTTGAACCTGCTGTTTAACGGCCTCCGCGAACGCACCGCTTCCGGCAGCACCGACAGCAAGGTTAGCGAGGCGGCTTAGGGCAGCAGCAATAATCTAAAAAAGTTCCAAAAAGTGCCGGGTGACATGGTTGTCATCCCGGCACTTTTTGGTTGATTGCTGGATTTAATGCTTTCCCAAATAAACAAAGCTTCCCTAGTAGAATATATCCCCTATAGGCTTCCTCACGGAAAAGACCTATCCTGGCAGGCCGCATGAATCAGTTCTTCCCAAAAGGAATAGCCTGGAGCCAAATCACGAAACCTTACTCCATCATCACAGCCCCTATTGTAAATCCCAACGGAAGGCAGCCCGTTAACGAACCGCACAAAGCTTATTCCTCTCTATTCAGCCCCTGGCCGTTCTTAACGAATCCTCTAGTCGCTAAATGGCCCGTTTTTCGCCAAAAAGGAGCCAAAGGGAGGAATAGGGATACCGCGATTCGTTAGAGTTTCCTCGAGGCCAATATGGGGCTAATAAGGTTCTGAGGATTTGTTAGAATCCCTGCAACCGACTCTTGGCATAGGCAGCCCATCCCATGCTACCGACTCCTGGTGTGGCTAGCCAGAGCCCCGCCACCGTTAGACGGCGCCGGTTGGCTTGGCCGTCTTCTTGTCCAGCAGAGCCGCCGCTCCCCATACCGCGATCGTCGCCACAGCAGCTGCGATTGCGGAGCCGCCGGCATGAATCAGGAGGACCGGCACCCACAGCGTGGCCAGCACAAAATGCGCCCGCCGCATCGCCGGCTTCCGCACCTTCCGGTAAGCGTAGCCGTAGCCGGCAATGGCCAGGAGCAGGACAAACGCGGCAAGCCCCGTGTACATGTCCCGCTCCCCCAGCTTGGTGACCAGGTAGTAGCCGCCGTGCACGGCGATAAGCGCAAGCGTCAGCCAGCCCGCGTACGTATGGACGGAATGCAGCAGCCGCCCGGCTTTCTTAAGGAGAAGCTGACGCGAACCGAGCCGGCGGCGGAAGCCGTACCAGCCGAAGCTGACCGCCCCGCTTGCGACGGCAAGCGTCCCCAGCAGCTTGAAGGGGCCTCCTTCTTCTTCCTCATGCCTCGGACGGAAAGTGCCCGGAGCTTGTCCTTCTCTTGAAGCGCCGAAGCCGTCCTTGGAGTTGGCGCCTTTCTCTTGAGCTCCTTGCCCCTGCGTTTGACTGCCTGTACGGCCTGAGGGAAGAGGGCGGTGTTTGGGAGCCGCCAGAAACAGGGACCCGCCGAGCAGCAGAAGGCTGACCGCGGCCGCCAATAGGGCGGGCCAGGGAAGAAGACGCGATGTATTGACCATGTGCAGGTATCCCCTTTCGTTATGGGTTCAGTATAACCGGCCAAGCTGAAAAAAAGATTAAAGAAGGAACGGAACGGGCCTCCCGCCGAATAAACCGGCCCCGTTAAACGCATAGTAAAAGAAGTGTTACACCTAAAAAACTAACGAGGTGAGCCCATGACGACGAATCCTTCCAATCCCCAGCCCCAGCAAACCAAGGCCGCCGCTAAGCAGGTAGAGCTCGAGGCTGCACAAGCCGTTCAGCAGGTGCAGCAAACGGTCCAGCAGAACCAGCAGCAGGCCCAGCAGCTTCTTCAGCAAGCTCAGCAGCAAGCTGCTCAAACGCTTCAGCAGGCCCAGCAGCAAGCCCAGCAATCGGTGCAGCAGGCCGGGCAGCAGGTCAACCAGGCGCTTCAGCAAACGCAGCAGCAGGCCCAGCAGTTCGTGCAGCAGGCCGCTCAAGCCTTCCAGTCGGCTCAAACGTCCGAGCTGCTGGCCGGTCAAGCCCAGCAGGCCCAAATGGCCAGCATGCAGCAGCTCAACCAGGCTCAACAGAGCGTTAATCAAATCAACTCCGCCTTGCACCAGACGGCCAAGGCTCAAGCGGCCGGCATGACTGCCGCTGCCCCTGCCGCCTCCGCTTCCATGGCCAGCACGGCTGCACCTGCCGCCTCCGCCTCCATGGCCAGCACGGCTGCACCTCAAGCAGCTGACGTAGCGGTAGAAGCCGTAGAAGCCGTTGGAAAAGCGGCCGCAGCCGCGGCGGGAACCGTTGCGGGAGTGGCTGAAGCCGTCACGAACCGTTTGACCGAGGATTCTGAGGAATAGCATTGCCTTTATCAGGTATTACCCAGCATCACTTTATACTCCTTTCCTCCTCTTGCCGCAGCACATGGAGGCCCGTTCCCCGGGCCTCTTTGTCGTACCCGCCGTGTCCTTCCCGCTCCTGACCTTCCATCTGATTCGTAAAACCGCTGCCTTTTCTCTGTAGATGATTCAAGCAGGGGAATAATTTGGTACTATTATCTTTAACATGGTTATAGGTTTATCAAGCTTAACAAATGACAGAAGGGAGTTGGAAGAGGATGAATCAATTCAAGATCTTTACCGGAACGGCCCACCGCGGGCTTGCCGAGGAAATCGCCGGCCGGCTGGGGATGGCCCTCGGGGATTTGACCTGCTCCCATTTCAGTGACGGGGAAATCCGGGTTGACCTGAACGAGACGGTCCGGGGCTTTCATGTGTTCCTCATCCAGCCCACGGCTCCGGCGGAAGGCCGGTCGGTCAACGATCACTTGATGGAGCTGATGATTATCGTCGACGCCATGCGTCGGGCCTCGGCGGATTCCATTACTCTGCTGGTCCCTTACTTCGGGTACGCCCGGCAGGACCGCAAGAACGGCACCCGTTCCCCCATCACCGCCAAGGTGGTGGCCCGGATGCTCGAAACCTCCGGCGTAAGCCGCATTCTGACTCTGGATCTGCATTCGGATCAGATCCAGGGCTTCGTGGACATCCCGATGGACAATTTGAACGCCACGGCCCTGATTGCCTCTTACCTGAACCGGCAGAAGCTGGACAACCCGGTTGTCGTCTCTCCCGACATGGGAGGAACGAAGAGGGCGAGCAAGCTGGCGCGGCTGATCCCCCAGGCTTCCATCGCCGTCATCGACAAGCGCCGGCCCCAGCCGAATGTGTCCGAGGTGCTGCACCTCGTCGGGGACGTAGCGGGCAAGACGGCCGTGATTATCGACGACATGATCGATACCGCGGGAACCATCGTCAACGCAGCGCAGGCTCTGAAGGATCGGGGCACGATAAGGGTCATCGTGGCCTGCACCCATCCGGTGCTGTCCGGTGAAGCGATAAGCCGGCTGAAAGCGGCTCCGGTGGACGAGGTCATCGTCTGCAACACGATGGACATTCCGGAGGAGAAGCGTCTGGACAAGCTGACCGTCCTGTCCGTTGGCCCTCTCCTGGCCCAGGCCTTGACCCGAATCCACAACAAAGAACCCCTCACGGAAATCATCGAGGGGAACATTGCGCTTGAAGAGCTGCCTTGAAGGCAGCTTATAAGCTTTCCAGAAGAGCCAAGGCCGCGAGGTGGGCCGGATAGAAGCTTCGCCACAGCCACGCAGGCACGTTACGCTTGTCCCACGCCTCGTAAACCTTCGGTCCATAGACGATCCCGAAGGTCGCAAAGAGGCTGAACAGCTGGATGGGGCCTCCTTTTCCGAGGAGGACGTACACCAGTGTGATGGCGAGATGAGCCAGCACCACCCTATCGGCCTTCAGGTAGTGATAGATAAGCACCAGGGCCAAGCCGTAAGCACCGTAATCAAAATCGTAAAGCTCCATCAGGACTGCGAGGAGCAGCGTAAAGGGAGGGAAACCGTCCGGCTTTTCCGCTCCAGCAGGTAAAGGGCCAGCAGACATACATAGAGCGTCCCGATGGCGTTGATGCCGGTCTGCTTCAGGGCAAGCATATAGGGAAGCTGGGATACGGCCGCGAGCAGCAGTAGCCGGGTCATGTAAGCTTTGACGCTGGAGGTATGCCGGTAGCCCCGTACGATAAAATAGGCGTAGATCGGAAAAGCCAGCCTCCCGATCACCCTCCAGCCTGGGCTTTCGGGAAAGTAGAGGAAGCCGATGTGGTCGATCAGCATCGTAAGCATCGCGACAATCTGCATCTGGCTTCCCCTCCTTTTGAATGGTCGGATATTCTTCTGCCCTCGGCGGAATTCCTTAGCCCCGATGCATAAGGTCCCAAATCTGTTTGCCGATCAGCAGAACGCTCATCCCGATGAAGAGCGGCCGGATGTACGCCGCGCCTTTGCGGATGGCGACCTGCGAGCCGACGTAGGATCCGGCGATCATGGCGAGGCCCATCGGGATGCCGTAGCGGAAATCCACCGCCCCGAAAAGCAGGAAAGTCGAAAGGCTCGCGATGTTGCTGCCGAAATTCAGCACCTTGGCGTTGCCCGCTCCCGTCACGAAGTCGAAACCCAGCATGAGGAAGATAAAGATCAGGAACGAGCCGGTGCCCGGGCCGAAGAAGCCGTCGTACAAGCCCATGCCGAGGGCCGCCAGCGCCATATAGAAGCCCGATTTGGCCGTCAGCTTACGGTAGGTTGAGACGTCCCCCAGCTTTTGCGGGTCAGGGTATAGACCGTAACCGCGAGCAGCATGACGACGACAAGCGGCTTCAGGAAGTCCGACGGTACCTTCTGCAGGGCTGCGGTACCCGCCACCGCCCCGACCAGGGTGAACGGCAGGAGGCCGCGGACCAGCTTGAGGTCGATTTTGCCTGACTTCAGAAAGGAGAGCGTGCTTGTCAAGGAAGACAGCGTGCCGCCGAGCTTGTTGGTGCCGAGCGCGATATGCGGAGGCAGGCCGGTCATAAGAAGGACGGGAACGGATATCAATCCGCCCCCGCCTACGACTGAATCTACGAATGCCGCCAGGAACCCCCGGCGATTACGAACAGGATCATTTGCCACATAGTCAAATCCACGATGCAGGACTCCTTCAGCTTACACTTGTCTTGCCTCCATCCGACGCGCCAAGAGAGACAGCGTGTAGTTCACCGCAAAATAAAGCACGGCGGCCGCGATCAGAATCGGGAAGACAAAGTTAACATTTTGGCCGGAGATGATCTTCGCGTTATGCATCAGCTCCGCCAAACTTATACTAACCGCAAGCGAGGTGTCTTTCAATAGCGATATGAACTGGGAAACGATGGGCGGAACCATCCGCCTGAGACCAAGCGGAAGCACGATGTGCCACAGCGTCTGGGTGTAGCCGAGCCCGGACGAGCGCGCGGCCTCGATCTGGCCCTTGTCCACGGAATTCAGCCCGCTTCGCACAATTTCGGCGATCATGGCCGCTTCGAATACCGTCAAGGCCGCGACCGTCGACCAGAACAGGCCGAGCTTGATGCCCACCTCAGGAAGAGCTAGCTTCGCGAAGACAATGAGGAGCAGCAGCGGCAGGTTGCGGATGAGCTCTACGAACAGGCCGACGATCCAGGACACCACGGGAATCCGGGCATACCGCAGCACGCCGAGGAGGATCCCGAGCGCGAAGCTCAGCACGATGGCCGTGAACGCCGTTTGCAGCGTCAGCAGGAAGCCCTCGAGAAGAAACCGGAGATTGTCCGGGTTATAGGCTCCAATGAAATCCATACGGTTCCCCCTTTACCCGCTTCTCGCCAAGCGCCGTTCGAGGACAACGGACGCATAGCTGAGTGGAATAGTCAGTACCAGATAGAACAAACCGACGAAGAAATAAGTGCTGAGCGTCTGGAACGTCTCCGAATCGACGATGTCCCCATAATACATCAGATCGAATCCGGCAATGACGCCGAGAATCGAAGAGTTCTTGACGAGATTAAGAAACTGGTTGCTGATCGGCGGAATCACCAGCTTGATCGCCTGGGGCAGGATGACGAGCCGCATCGCCTGCACGTAAGTAAGGCCCGAGGACCGGGCCGCCTCCATCTGGCCCTTCGGCACGGACGCGATTCCCGCCCGGATCGCTTCGGCTATGTAAGAGGACGTGTAGACCATGAGCCCAAGCGTCCCGGACACAAACACCGGCAGCCGGATTCCGACGGCCGGCAGCCCGATATAGAAAATATAAACGACGAGCAGCAGGGGGATGTTCCGGAACAGCTCCACATAGACGGCCCCGATCCCGTTCAATACCCGGGAAGGGGTGATGCGCAGGACCGCCACCAGGGTTCCGAGCAGGAAGCTTCCGGCCAGAGCCAGCACGCTGGCCAGCACCGTATGGTAGAAGCCTTCCAGGAAGTCCCGCCAATTCTCGGTGAGCACAGAGAAATCGATCACCCGTTCACGCTCCTTCCATAATGAGATTCCGCTAACCAAAAAAGCGGGCCGTCCAGCCGCCGTTGCCGGCGCTCTATCGGACCCGCCTCTTGCGGTTACCCGGGGTTATTTTTTGGGAGCTTCCCCGATCCACTTCGTGTAAATTTTGTCGTACTCGCCGCTTGACTTCAACTCTTTAAGCGTATCGTTGATGAATTTGACGAGATCCGGGGTATCCTTCTTGACGGCAATACCGTACGGCTCTTCCGTAAACGGCTCGCCCACCACCTCGAAGTTCGGATCCTGTTTCATCATGCCGTACAGAATCGCGTTGTCGGTTGTGAGCACATCACCTTGGCCCGACTTCAGCGCCGTGAAGGCGTCCTGGTAGTTGTCGAACTGCTGAACCCGGAGGCCCGGCACCTTCTCCTCAATGTTCTTGACGGAAGTCGCGCCCTTCTGGCTCAGCACCTTCGTGTCCTTCGTGACATCCTTGATGCTCTTGATCGGGCTTCCTTCTTCACGAGCAGGGACTGGCCGGCGTTGAAGTAAATGTCCGAGAAGTCGACTTCCTTCTTGCGCTCCTCGTTGATGGTCATCGTCGCCACGATCATGTCGATCTCGTCGTTGTTCAGCATGTTGATCCGCGTCTTCGAAGTCACTTCCTTCAGCTCGATCTTGTTCTCGTCGCCGAGCAGCTTCTTCGCGATAGCCTTCGAGATGTCGACGTCAAAGCCCTCTACCTTGCCGGAAGCAGGATCCTTAAGCCCGAACAGCTTCGTATCGTACTTGACGCCGACCACCAGCTTGCCCCGCTTCTTGATCGCGTCGAGCGCCTTGCCGCTTGCGGCCGATCCGCCTCCGCCGCTGCCTCCTGACGGGGAACCGGCCGGCGACGGGCTGCCCGACCCCGACGTTCCACCCGCGTTATCCTTATTGCCGCAGCCCGCAAGGGCGAGCATCACCAGCGTCAAAACCATCACAAGCGAAAGCCAACCTTTGGATCTCTTCATTCTTCTTCATCCCCCTGTTATCGGTTTAATGGTTGATCAAGCGGCTGAGAAAGAGCTGGGCCCTCTCCTCCCGCGGGTTCTCAAAGAACGCAGCGGGAGCCGCCTCCTCGAGAATTTTCCCCTGGTCCATGAAAACCACACGGTCGGCTACTTCGCGGGCGAAGCCCATCTCGTGGGTTACAACGACCATCGTCATCCCTTCCTTGGCCAGCGCTTTCATGACGTCAAGCACCTCGCCGATCATTTCCGGATCGAGTGCCGATGTCGGCTCGTCGAAGAGCATGATCTTCGGCTTCATGGCAAGCCCGCGCGCAATCGCGACCCGCTGCTGCTGGCCGCCGGACAGCTGCGACGGGAACGACTCCGCCTTATCCGGAATACCGACCTTCTCCAGATAGTGCATCGCCGTCCGGCGGGCTTCCTCCTCGGAGACCCCCAGCACTTTGACAGGGGCGAGCGTAATGTTCTGGATGACCTTCTTGTGCGGGTACAGGTTGAAATGCTGAAAAACCATCCCGATGTTCCGGCGCAGCTCGTTGATATCCGTTTTGGGATCGTTCACCTTTACCCCGTCCACCGTTAAGTCCCCGTCCGTAATCGTTTCCAGACGGTTGATGCAGCGGAGAAGCGTGCTTTTGCCGGAGCCGGAAGGCCCGATCACGACGACCACTTCCCCTGCCCGATCTCCAGGTTGATGTCTTGGAGCACATGGAAGTGCCCAAAATGCTTGTTCACCCGTTGGAACCGGATCAAATGCACTCCCCTTTTCTAAGGCAGACTATTATGTATTCAACAATTTCATTACCCTTTTAGAGGGCAGCTTGAATCATATGATACCAATTGTATCAAACTTACAGGGAATAGGTAAGGTTTGCTGACAAATTGTATCTAAAAGAATCCCAAAAAAATATTTATTCTTCCCCCCGCCTTCCCCGAATGAAGACGATAAACGGGTAATATATAATGACGTTACCATGGAATGAACCCTTTCCTTACCGGGGCCGGGACCTTATTCCATTTTACATACGCAGCACCAAAACGATTCTATGGAGGTTGGGGAATGAGGAAGATGGTCTCAGGAAAATGGGGAAATCGAACTACGTTCGGGAAATTTAGAAAGCGCTTTATTCTATGGACGGCCCTTGTCCTCAGTGTGGCGATGCTGCTGCCCCTTACGGCCAGTGCCGCCTACTACAATACTTACACCGACGTCGCCACGCTCGGCAATGCCAACGACTGCTACATTGCGCAGGGCTTTGCTGTCGGCTCCACCTACGCCTATTCCGTCAAGATCAACGGAGACGACACCAAGGCTGTCATTTACCGGACCAACATGAGCGATGGAACGACGACGCTCATGACGAATGGGGATAGCGGCACAACGTACACCACCTCCCTCGGCCATGCCAACGATATGGTCCTCAGCACGATCAACGGGGAGTACTATATGTTCATCATTACCATGAAAGAGGGCAGCATGAGCCTCGTGAAGCTGAAATATGTCGGGACGACATATTACCAGGTAGGTAACTACAGCATCCAGTACAGCGGAGCGGACAAGGCCATGTCAGGGGTGGCCATCACCAGCAAGGACACGAGCAACATCTACTTCCTCTTCAAATCCGGCCTGACCCTGTACCGGGGAACCCTTCCTCTGACCGCTAACAGCGGGACCATTAATGCCGCTTACGGATTTACCTTGAACACGGCCGACGCCCTGGTCAACGGCAGCACCGTTTCGAACATCGGCTCGTATACACCCCAGGGGCTGGGTTATTACAACAACACGATCTATGTCCCGCTGACCTACAAAAACGTAAGCGTTGTCCTCGTCTATCACAACATTTCCACGGCCTCCGGCACCATCTATGCCGACGATAATCTGTCGTTCCGCATTACGTCCTCCACTTACTCGGAATTGTTCGAGATTGAAAGCGTCGGAATCGCCAACGGGGATAAGCTCTGGTTCAACACCAACCGCAAAACCGACGCCTCCGATACCGCCCACGACGGGGTGCACTATTTCAACGGGTACAGCGCCTTGTAAGGTAGCAAGCCCCCTTAAGGGCCGGTCAAACAAAAGGAGCGGATGGCTGCCGGCAGCCATCCGCTCCTCTTCTTGGGCGGGGCCTGCTTAAGTATGGGCCCCGCTGGTCCTGCAACCGTTACTTCGGCTCCCGTATGTCGCGGCGGCGGGCGATGCCCGAGCTGTAGGCCGCATCCAGCACGGCCTCGCGCACCCGTTCCGCGACGTGCTGGTTGAACACGCTTGGCACGATGTACGACTCGTTCAGCTCCTCGTCCGTCACGACCGAAGCGATCGCGCGTGCCGCGGCCAGCTTCATCTCCTCCGTGACGCGGGAGGCGCGGCAGTCGAGCATGCCCCGGAACAGGCCGGGGAAGCAGAGCACGTTGTTGATCTGGTTCGGGTAGTCCGAGCGTCCGGTCGCCATCACGCGCACGATGCCCTCCACCTCATCCGGCGAAATCTCCGGCGTCGGGTTGGCCATCGCGAACACGATGGAATCGGGGGCCATGCGCTTCACGTCCTCCACCTTCAGGACGCCGGGTCCCGACACGCCGATGAAGATATCCGCTCCCTCGATGACGTCGGAGAGCTTGCCTTCCTCGCGGTTCGGATTCGTGTTCTCCCCGTACCAGTTCCACGTCGCGTTGCCGTAATCTTGTCCCGCCACCAGGGCGCCCTGGCGGTCCACGCCGATGATGTTGCGGACGCCGGCCGACAGCAGAATCTTCGTGCACGCCGTTCCGGCCGCCCCGACGCCCGCCAGGACGACCTTGCAGTCCTCGAGCCGCTTGCCGACGAGCTTCGTCGCATTCAAGAGCCCGGCGAGCAGAACCACAGCCGTGCCGTGCTGGTCATCGTGGAAGACGGGGATGTCCAGTTCTTGGACGAGCCTCTCCTCGATCTCGAAGCAGCGCGGCGCCGAAATGTCCTCAAGGTTAATGCCCCCGAAGGCCGGCGCGATATTCTTGATCGTCCGGATGATCTCTTCCGTATCCTGCGTTTCCAGACAGATCGGGAAAGCATCGACGCCCGCGAACTGCTTGAACAGCATCGCCTTTCCTTCCATGACAGGCATAGCCCCAAGCGGCCCGATATTTCCGAGTCCGAGCACTGCGGAGCCGTCCGACACCACGGCGACCGTATTCCGCTTGATCGTAAGGGAATGGGCGCGTGACGGCTCCTCATGGATGGCCATGCAGACCCGGGCCACGCCCGGTGTATAGACACGGGACAGGTCGTCCCGGTTTTTGATCGGCACCTTGGGGTTCATCTCGATTTTGCCGCCCAGGTGCATAAGGAAGGTCTGGTCCGACACGTTGAGAAGCTTAACCCCGGGAAGCCGGCGCGTCACTTCCTCAATGCGCTTCGTGTGAAGCTGATCGGTGACGTTGACGGTAATGTCCCGGATCGTCGAGTCCTTCGTCGACCGGGTGACGTCGATAGCGACGATATCCCCGCCCGCGTCTCCGATAGCCGTAGCGATCTGCCCGAAGGTGATCCCCTGCTTGTCGATCTCCAGCCTCAAAATAATCGTTGTACTGGCTCCTGTTGGTACTGCCATGCGATCCCCTCCTGCTCTCCTGAGTTATGACCTTATGATATCGCTTACATGATGGAAAAGGAAGTTAAGAACATATTGTGCCTTTTGTTCATTTTGTTCCTGGTGCCTTATCCGGTAAGAACAACCCTAACGGATAAGGCACGGCCTTCCCCGCTACCGCTTCTGCAAAAGGTACCGGTTGACCGGACGCCCGACTCCCCCGTAGCGGATATCGAGGGCGACCCAGCCGGTCTTCTCCAGGTACTCCAGGTAGCGGCGGGCCGTCACGCGGGCAATGCCGACCCCGTCCGCCGCTTCTTCGGCCGAAACCGGCTCGTTCGTCCGCTCGAGGAAGCCGGCGATCTGCTTCAGCGTCTGGGCGTTCAAGCCCTTCGGCAGCTCCTCCGGGAGCGGAAGGGCCGGGCCTTTGGCGCCAGCGGCGGCGGAAGACGCCGGGGATCCGCCGGAGACGCCGGGGCGGGCTTCCCGGCTCCCGTGCAGGACGGCATCGAGCTCTTCCTGCGAGAACGCCTCCGCTTCCTTCAAGCCGGCATGCAGGCGAAGGTAACGCTCAAGCGATTCCTGCACCCGTTCAAACTTGAACGGCTTCAGGATGTAGTCCGCCGCCCCGCCGCGCATCATCTCGCGAATCGTGGCCTCGTCCCGGGCCGCCGTGATGACGATCACGTCCGTCTCGACGGCCTCCTGCCGGAACCGCCGAAGCGTTTCGAGCCCATCCTGCTGCGGCATGAACACATCGAGAAGAACCAGCGAAGGTCGGAGTTCCCGAACGAGCTGCAAGCCCTCCACGCCGTTGCCCGCGGCCCCGACTACCCGGAAGCCCGGCACCCGCTCGACGAATTCGCGGTTGACCTGCCTTACCATCGGGTCGTCCTCTATGAGAACAACCTCCACCCATTTGCCTTCCATGCTCACAACTCTCCTCTTCTCATGGGAAACGTAATCACGAAGCTCGTGCCCTCTCCCGGGGCGCTGTCGCAGGCGAGCTCCCCGCCGCCCTTCGCGACGATGCGGGCCACCAGGCCGAGGCCGATGCCCCGGCCCCGGCCGCCCTTGGTCGAGAAGCCCGGCTCGAGCATCCGCCGCCTCGTCTCCTCGTCCATGCCGGCGCCGTTGTCCTCCACGAGCAGTGACAGCACCTCGTCGTCCTGCTCAAGGCTGATTTCAACCCGCTTGGGCTCCCGGGACACCGCCTGCAGCGCGTCGAACGCATTCTCGATCAGGTTGCCCAGGATGAGCACGAAGTCGTGCCGGTCCATTTGCTCGGGGAACCGCTCCAGCCGGCTGCGGCGGTCCACCGCCACCTCAATCCCGAGCTCCCGGCCCCGGCCGATTTTGCCGAGAATGAGCCCGGACAGGCTCGGATCGTGGATATTCCCCGTGAGGAAACGCGTCAGTTCCTCCAGATGCTCCGCCGTCTCAAACAGATAATCGAGAGCCCTGTCCTGCCGGCCCAGCTGAAGCAGACCCGCAATGGTGTGCAGCTTGTTGCTGTGCTCATGGTTCTGCACCCGCAGGGCATCGACGAATTCGCGCACCCCCGTCAGCTCCTCCGCCATCCGGGTCACCTCCGTCCGGTCCTGGAACACGGCGAGCGCCCCGACGGTCCGCCCGTTCAGCTTGACCGGAACGCGGCTCGTCCATATAAGCGCTTCGCCGACGTGCAGCTCCTCGTTGTGCATCGGCTGCTCCTGCTTCAGAATTTCCGAGAGACGCATGCCGGGCACGACCTCCTCCGCCGGCCGTCCCAGTACATCCCCTGTGATGCCGAAAAGCTGCTTCGCCTTCTCGTTGAAGATGGTTAGCATCCCCCGGCTGTCCATGGCGATGACCCCTTCGTTCATCGAATGAAAGGCGGCGGTCCGCTCCAGCAGAAGCCGGGCGATCTCCTGCGGCTCCAGGTTCAGCATCTGCCTCTTAATGTGTTTGGCCAAATTCCACGATCCCCAAACACCGAACAGGAGGGACAGCAGCAGGGTAACATAAGCATAGCCCCGCTGCTTTTGGATCGTTTCGGCTAGCCCGGGGAGGACGCGTCCGGCGAGCACCACCCCGATCTGCTGATGCTCCTCGTTCATGACCGGCACGAAAGCCTGCACCGCCGTCCCAAGCTCTCCCTTCGCCCGGGACGTATACGTATGCTCGGCGAAAGCGGCTTCCATGCCGGCCTCCTCCGCCTTCGTCCCGAGCCGCGCTTCCACCGGATGGGAGAAGCGGACCCGGTTCCTATCCAGCACGACGATGTAGGTGGCGTCGTTGATGATGCGGATCCGCTCCACTACCGGATTCGCCGCCTTCCACCCTTCCGGCTCCGTCAAGTGCTGCCGGATCTCCGGAAGCTCCGCCACCGTCCGGCCGGTGATCAGGAGCCGGTCGGCGATGGCGTTCTCCTGCAGCCGGATCGTGCTGCCGAGCAGGATGATCCCGCCGAGCAGCAGGGAGAAGAGCACTATGCCGAAGGAGAGGAAGGTGATTTTCCATTGTATGCGCAGGTTGGTCAGCCTCATAGGGTCCCTTTCTACCTTCATCCTCATTCTGCTATTATTGTGGAACAAGCCGGCTTCATTCGCAACCTTTAAGAGAGGTGCCTATCTTGAAATCCATCGTTAGCCTGATTCTGTTCCTCGCGATCGGCCTGGCCGCCGCGCTCTTTGCCGGCTTCCGCCCCGATCTCTATTCCGCCCCCGCCCCCCATGACGACGAGCAGCAGGGGCTCGCGGACCGGATCATTATTAAATTCAGCATCTCCGTCGCCGAAAATACGCCCAAAGGCCTCGCCGCCCTCAAATTCGCTCAGCTCGCAAAGGAGAAAACAGACGGCCTCGTGGAAGTGCAGACATTCCCGAACGGCACCCTGTACTCCGACACCGAGGAGATCCAGGCCATGATGAAGGGGGATCTGCAGATGATCGCCCCGGCCTTCTCCTACTTGAGCAATATCCTTCCGGCGTGGTACGCCATGGACCTGCCGTTTGCACTCCCGAACCGGGAGGCCGTGGAGGAAGCTTTCAACGGAGAGATCGGAAAGCTGCTGTTCCGCACGCTCGAGAGCCGTGACATGAAAGGAATGGCCTTCTGGAGCAACGGCTTCAAGCAGATCACCGGTCCCCGCGAGCTGATCCGCCCCGAGGATTTTAACGGGCTGCGAATTAGAATCATCCCCAGCCGGGTGCTGGAGGCCGAATACCAGCTCCTCGGCGCCAAAACCACGCCGCTCAACTTCAACGAGGTGTACCGGAACCTCGAATCGGGCGGCGTGAACGGCCAGGAGAACACGTTCTCGAATATTTATACGAAGAGGCTGTATCAGGTGCAGAGCCACATGACGATCAGCAACCACGGGTATTTGGGCTATGCCGTCATCATCAACCGCCCTTTCTGGAACAAGCTCCCGGCGGACATCCAAGAGAAGCTCACCGAAGCCATGGACGAAACCACCCGCTGGATGACTGCGAATTCGGATGCCATGAACGCGGCCCAGCTCGAGCAGATGAAAGCCATTTCCAACATGCAGATCCACGAGCTTACCCCGGGGAACGCCGGGAATGGATCCGTGTGCTCGAGCCGGTATACGAACGGTTCCGCAAGGAAATCGGCGGCGACCTGACCGACCGGATGCTGAAGCTTCGGGATAAATACATCGGCAGTGCAGATTAGGAACACCTGGAGACCATAAAGACCAAAACGAACAGTATGACCGCAACATTGTGAAAATTCCGTGACGTGCCTAAACTAAGTTTACCGGCGCTTGTGAAGCGCTTACAAGTCAAACTTGGAGAGGTGCATCCATGAGAATCAACTTCCGGAACCTGACGGTTCAGGTCATTACCGCTATTCTGCTCGGCATTGTGGTCGGCCATTTCTTCCCGGCCTTCGGCACCAGCCTGAAGGTGCTTGGAGACGTTTTCGTAAAGATGATCAAGATGGTCATCCCCCTATCGTGTTCTTTACCATCGTGACCGGCATCGCCGGAATGGGCAGCCTGAAGAAGGTCGGCCGGATCGGCGGCAAAGCGCTTCTGTATTTTGAAATCGTTACCACCGCCGCTCTCGCCATCGGCTTGCTGGTGGTCAATATCATCAAGCCGGGCGCCGGTCTCGATGTCAGCCACGCCACCAAGGGAAGCATTACGCAGTATACGAAAGCCGCCGCCGAATCCAGCCACGGCCTCGTGGATTTCCTTGTCGGGATCGTCCCGGACAACATTATCGGCGCGATGGCCAAGGGCGAGCTGCTCCCGATTCTGTTCTTCTCCGTCCTGTTCGGGCTGGCGCTCGCCGCCATGGGGAATTCCGCCAAGCCGCTTTACACGTTTTTTGAGAAAATGTCCCATGTTTTCTTCAACATCGTCAACATGATCATGAAGGTCTCTCCGGTCGCCGCCTTCGGGGCCATGTCCTACACGATCGGCAAATTCGGCATCGGGTCGCTCTTCTCGCTCGGCAAGCTGATGGGCTCCGTCTATCTGACGATGTTCCTGTTCATTATTATCGTACTGGGCACCATCGCCCGGATCTTCGGCTTCTCCATCTTCAGCTTCCTGCGTTTCATCAAGGATGAGATTCTGCTGGTGCTCGGCACCTCTTCTTCCGAGTCGGCCCTGCCGCGGATGATGGAGCGCATGGAAAAATACGGCTGCAGCAAGCCGGTTGTGGGCCTCGTCATCCCCACCGGCTACTCGTTCAACCTGGACGGCACGTCAATCTACCTGTCCATGGCCGCCATGTTCATCGCGCAGGCCTACGGCATCGACCTGTCCATCTGGCAGCAGGTGACCCTGCTCGGCATTCTGATGCTGACGTCCAAAGGGGCAGCCGGGGTAACCGGCTCCGGCTTCATTACCCTGGCCGCGACCCTCGCCGCCTTCCCGATGATTCCGGTGGAAGGCATCGCCCTCCTGCTCGGGGTGGACCGCTTCATGTCCGAAGCCCGCGCCATCACGAACCTGATCGGCAACGGGGTGGCCACTGTCGTGGTCGCCAAAATGGAAGGCGAATTCGACCCGAACCGGGAGACTGCTCCTGCCCTCGTGGAAGAGGAGGAGGAAGAGGGTCAAGACGAAAGGGCGATTGCCGGCATGAGCCCGAGCAAGGCGTAACGAAGAACTCGGTTCCAAAGCAAAGAAAGATAGAGAGCCATGGTATGGCAAGGGTTATGCCCCAATAAAAGGACCTCCGTCTCCACATTTTTGTGGATCTGGAGGTCCTTTTCTGCAGGAATTGGATTCCCGGATGAATGTGCCGGCTTAGGAGAGTTCTAACGCCTGCTTATCCGTAAGGCTGGCGTGTGGCCGGTAGACGTCCTATTCCGGGAAGGGGCGTCCTATCTCGCGGAACGCCGTATTAGAGCCAATCCACCGTCTGGAACGTTCCGGTCAAGGAAGACTCCCGGGCCTTCAAGCAGACCAGCGCGCTGAGCAGGCCGGAATTCATGTCTGAGCTGGAGCGGGCTTCGCCGCGCATCACCTTGAGGAAGTTATCCGCCAACACCTGGTCCCCGCCGAAGTGGGCTTCGCTGCCGTCCATCCGGTATACTTCCGTGTGCGGGCTGTGGTGCGGGAATACTTTGATCTCGTCGGTGTAGAAGTCGAACTCCAGCGTTCCCTTGTACCCGAGCAGCCGGGCTCCCCGGGAGGCGGCTTTGCGCCGCGCGAAGAAGTTTTGAGAATACGACACATGCATGCCCGACTCGTACCGGATCAGGGCGCTGCCCGAATCCTCGTTGCCCGTGTCCACCGCAAAAGCGCAGTATTCGCCCGCCGGAGTGGTGTCTTCGCCGCGGACGACGCCGTAGGTGCTCTCCTTGCACGTGAGCTTCTCCTCGCAATCCGCACACTTCAAGCCGGCCGGCTTGTCGCCGCGGAAAATCTGCTTGGACACCATGGCGCATACGTCCGTCGGACGCCCGCCGATGAGATGCTGGAGATAGTCGAAGTCATGGGTCGCCTTCTGCAGGAACAGCCCGCCCGTTTCGTTCTCGTCCCGGTACCAGTGATGGTAATAGACGCCGCCGTACGGCACGTTGTTAACCGCCTGGACGTGCTCCACGGTCCCAATCTTCCCGGAGTCGATAATTTCCTTCACGAGGCTCACGATCGGGGTTACGCGCAGCGGGAACGACACCACCACCTCGGAGGGATAGCGGTCGTAAGCCTGCTTCAGCAGCTTTAGGTCCTCCAGAGTGGTGGCCACCGGCTTCTCCAGGAAAAGCGGAATGCCGCTCGACAGCACCTCGGCCGCCAGCCGGGCGTGAAGCGAGCATCTCGTGCCGATAAGCACCCCGTCCGGCTTCACCTTCTCCTTCATCTCGGCGAAGGTGTCATAGAATTCCGGAAGCCGCTCCCCGCGCTCCGTCATCGCCTGCTTAATCGCTTCGTTCTGCACATCGACAATGGCGGCAAGCTCCAGGGTCGGATCCTGCGCCATCAGCTCGCGGATCACATTGCGGATACGGCGCCCGTAACCAATGACAGCTATTCTCATCAAAGAGGCCTCTTTTCTGATCATGGTATTATGCCTGTTACATACTTGTATTATAAGTCAGGGGCTCCTCCTTGACAATCCATTTGGAAAGACCCTTCTAGGGGCCAGCGGCTTCGATGGACCGGACTGGAAGGTTCCGGCCATTGTCCGGCATCCCGCGGTTCAGGGATTGCAAGGTTTTGGCCCGTGTTCGGCTCCCCGTCTCTTCGGGGATGGCGTGGTGCTGGCCTTAGTCCGGCCCCCGCCTTCGTGGATGGGACGGTTCCAGCCTTATTCCGGTTCCCCGTCTCCCCCGTTTTTTTTGTGAAATCCGGAGAATGTACTACACTAGAGGAAGAACCATACCCTACCCAAGGAGGATTTCCATGACCTTTGCCGATAACCTGGAAAAATACGCCGAGCTGGCCGTCCGCATCGGCTGCAACATCCAGCCGGGCCAGTCGCTGTGGATCAACGGCCCGATCGACTCCGCCGACCTTATCCGCCTGATCACACGCAAGGCGTATGAAGCCGGAGCCAAGAACGTGCAGGTCGAATGGTACGACCAAGCCGTCAACCGACTGAAGTACGACCTCGCGCCGGAGGAAGCGTTCGGAGAATACCCCGCCTGGCGGGCCCGCGCGCTCGAGCAGGAAGCCGAGAAGAACGGCGCGTACCTGTACATCGAGTCGAACGACCCGGAGCTTATGAAGGAGTCGATCCCAAGCGGCTGTCGGCCTTCTCCAAGGCGGCGGGGGCCGAGCTTGTGAAATGGCGCGAATACATGGGCTCTTACCGGATGACCTGGTGCATCATCGGCGCCCCCTCTGCCGGGTGGGCCCGAAAGGTGTATCCCGATAAAGAGGACGCGGAAGCCGTCCAGGCGCTGTGGGAAGCCATCTTCCGGGCGACCCGCGCCGATCAGGGCGATCCGGTCGCCCTATGGCACGAACATAATGCGAAGCTTCGCGCCAAGCGTGAGCAGTTGACGGCGAAGCAGTACCGAAAGCTGCACTACCGCGCTCCCGGGACGGAGCTGACCGTAGCGCTTCCCGAGCGTCACCTGTGGCGGGGAGGCTCGGTGGCGAACACGCGGGCCGAGTTCGAGTTCAACCCGAACGTTCCGACGGAGGAGGTATTCGTCTCGCCGCACCGGGAGGGAACGAACGGCGTCGTGCGCAGCACCAAGCCGCTCAGCTACCAGGGCAGCCTCATTGAGAATTTCTCGCTCACCTTCGAGAACGGCCGCGTGGTGGATTTCCAGGCCGAGAAGGGCTACGAGAACCTCAAGAACCTCGTCGAGCTGGACGAAGGCTCGCATTATTTAGGGAAATCGCGCTCGTGCCGCACGATTCTCCCATCTCGAACTCCAAGCAGCTGTTCTTCAACACGCTGTATGACGAGAATGCCTCCAACCACCTGGCTCTCGGCCGCGCCTTCCCGACCACCCTGGAGGGTGGCGAAGACCTGTCGCCGGAGGAGCAGCGGGCGGCCGGGCTCAACACGAGCCTCACGCACGTCGACTTCATGATCGGCTCCGCCGAGATGGACATCGACGGCGAGCTGACGGACGGCACAATCGAGCCGATCTTCCGCAAGGGCAACTGGGCGTTTTGAGGCAGGCGGCCGGGTCCGCCTGAGCGCGCTGTTATGCCCTGCAGGAAGCCGGGCGTACCGGCAGGCCTGGGGCGTGCACGTTGGGCCGTGCCGGAGCGAGTGCACGCCGCTTCTTCCGCGCAGTAGGGCCGGTCTACATGCCCGTTGATCGGCCGCTTGGGAGTTCGGCAGTCTGACGTCGCCCCTGGTCCTAAGCGTTTCTCAAGGCGGGCCGGTAATTTTCTCGGCCCTGCATGAGGCTGCCTCCCGCCAACGAATCGTGGTAACCTTATACCGCACAAAAAGAGCCCTCCGCAAGTTTAACGAATCGTCATGGCGCTATCCGCCCGTTTTCGCACGGTTTTTAGCCGAGCGGAGCCGTATAGCGTTACAGCGATTCGTTAGAATAAGCGGAGGGCCTTTTTAGGCTCCATAAGCATCCCTGGATTCGTTAGCGTTTTTGCGGCTTCCCTCGTTCCACAAAAAAACCGGCGGGACCCTCCCGCCGGTTTGGTTTTATCCCGTTTCAGCTCCGAAGCCGGCCCCGCCCGATCCATTTGGCGAGCAGAAAGGCGGCCAAGATGATCGCGAGTCCGATGAAGACCGTTTTGAGGTAACGCTCGACGAGCAGGAAAACCTGCTGCCACCGGTCCCCGAAGCCATAGCCGATGGAGAAGAACGCCGTCACCCAAAGGAACGTGCCCGTATACGCATACATCAGCACGGTCCGGAACGGAATGCGAAGGATGCCGATGAAATACCCGATAAACTGCCGCACCCCGGAATAAAGAAGGCGATCAGCAGCAGGTTGTCTCCATATTTATCATAATACCGGCGAGTCTTCTCGACAAAGGAGGGCTTGATGGACAGCCACCGGCCGTATTTCTCGATCAGCGGCATGCCGAACTTGTATCCGGCAAGGTACGTAATGGTAACCCCGAGCCAGCTCCCGGCCAGCGCCAAGACAAAAGCACACAGCCCATCCAGCACACCTTTGTAGGCCAGATATCCCGTATAGGTCAAGGTGCTGTTCCCCGGCGGGATGGGGGACGCGATAAAATCCAGCGGCAGCCCGAACAGCAGCACAAGGTACCCGTATTGTTCAAACATATGCTCCAGCATGTCCAGCAGCTTCATAACGGCCCCCATCTGTCCGACTTGTTCTCTATCTTTACCCGCAGGCCCTACCATTATATCATCCGAAACGGCCCCTGCGAAAATTTGGAAGTGCCTCACAGCCCCCGCCAAGCCGTAGAAGCTCAATCCGCTGAAAGCAGACAGCCGAATGGAGGCCCCGCCTTTCGGTGGTGGGGCTAACCAACCGCCCGCTTAACGGCGGAGCTGGCGCAGCCGTCAGGCACAAGAATAACCGGAAAAGCCGCTGGATGCCGCTACCCCTGATGCTTCCCCACTGGTTTTCAAGGAGTTCTTTTCTTTTCTACCTTTAAGTCCTGTCGACTCTTCTCCTATTCTACCAAAGGATTCTTGCCGAAGCCTTACGGCATCCTTAGGTTTTCCTTACGTTTTGGTCACCCTGGCCTTCTTCCTAATAGCGTTCCCTCAAAGCGTCCAGCCTGCGTTTCAGACTCAAGACCGCCTCGGCGGGTGCCAGAATCCGGGCCTCCGGCCCGAGCTGCCAGATCTTGTCGATATAGAACTCCAGATCCGCCACCGCGACGGAAACCGAAACCTCCCCGCTCCCGTCTTCCTTCCGGCTTATGGAGGGGCCGAACCGGTTGTCCGACAGGAGCCACCAGACTCCCTTCGGGGTGAGCTCGAGCTTAAGGATCACTTGCTCCAAGTGATCCTTGACGGGCTTATCGAGCAGGGTGAGCCGGTCCACGTCCTCGCGCCAGGGGGCGTCCTCGGTCAGAGCCGCGCTGATGATCCGGTCCGCCCGGAATTGGCGGACATCCCCTCGTGTGTGGCAGTAGGCGGGGCAGTACCAGTAGCCGGAGCTGGCGTAGAGGCCGATGGGCTGGATGGTGCGCTCGGACTCGCCGCTGGCGGAATTGTAACGGATAACCGCGGCCCGGCGCCGCATCACGGCCTGCAGGAGCGTCTCCAGCACCTCCCGGGCCATGGGGCGGTACGGGCTCCAGATGGAGACCTTGTGCCGAAGCCGGTCCACGCCTTCCTTCACATCCCCTGGAAGGTAATGGTAGAACTTGGCCAAGGCGGTATGCGCCCCATCGCCAAAGGGCTGCGACCCGTAGTGCTCCAGCGCCTGGCAGGCATAATACATGGCGACGGCTTCCCCTTCGGAGAAGGAGATCGGCGGTAGCAGCCGCTCTTTCAGAAGCTTGTACCCGCCTCCTCTGCCCTGTACGGAATAGAGCGGAACCCCGAGCCCGCTAAGCTCCTCCAAGTCCCTCGTTATGGTCCGGGTGGAGACGTGGAATTCGTCCGCCAGCTCCCCGACGGTAAAGGATTTCCGGGCGTTAACCCTCATCATGAGCTGAATGAGACGCTGGGCTTTGTTCATCCCTTCTCCCCCTTTTTCGCCAGCTCCATTCACTGACTCTATTACCAAGTGTATTCGTTAAATAAGACAGAGTTTGACTTATTTCCATGCTACCTTAAAAGGAGAGCAAGCCAAGACCAAGCATACGGAGGAGATCGAGATGAAGGATAAGAAGCAAGAAGAAGGGGAGTACGGGCTGGTCTTTGTCCACGGAGCGGGTCTTCGCGGCGGGGTTTGGGAGGGGTGGCAAAGAACCTAAGCCGGCCCTGTCTGCTGGCCGACCTTCCCCATCGCCACGAGCCGATGGAGGCAAGAGCGGGGCTCGCGCTGGAGGATTATGCGGCATCTCTCCGGGAACAGATCCGGGCCTGGCCGGTGCCGAGGGTGGTTCTGGTCGCCCATTCGTTAGGAGGAGTAGTGGCGCTACGGGCGGCCTCGGGACTTGGGGACCGTTTGGCCGGATTCGCCGCCGTCGGAGCCGCCATCCCGCGGGACGGTGGGTCTTTCGTGTCGGCTCTGCCTTGGCCGAAGAGGCTTATCCTACCCGCCGTCCTTAAGAAGATGGGCACGCGGCCGCCGGAGTCCGCCATCCGGTCCGGGCTGTGCAGCGGCCTGTCCCCCGAGCAGGCAGCGGAGGTAGTCCGGGGCTTCGTGCCGGAGGCGGCCCGGGCCTATACGGACCGGTGCGAGGCGGCGGTACCGTCCGTACCGCGGCTGTACGTGAAGCTGACCAAGGACAGGGAATTCAGCTCTTCCTTGCAGGAGCGGATGACCCGCCATCTTCAGCCTAATCGGGTGGCGGAACTGGCCACGGGACATTTGCCGATGCTGAGCGACCCGGAGGGCCTCCGCCGGGTGCTGGAACACTTTATTGCCGAGGAGGTGATACCGTCCGCACCGCTGGCTACGTAACGAAGGCATTTACGTCGGTGCTTCCTAAAGGGAGACCGGCCTGTCACTACCCCTGGCGTTACCCGACTAGGACTCCTCTCCGATCCGGTAACCGAGCCGCTTCGCCAGCCGGGCCAGCCCGCCGAGGGCGACCCTCTGGACCACGGGCGGCGGTCCCGCCAGGTAGCCGTCGATGCACTCCCACGCCAGGCCGAGCCAGAATGGATTAACCGGGATTCCTTTCCGGTTAACCTTTCCTTCGCATTCCAGCTTGTGCACGAGTTGAAACATCTCCCAATGCCGGCCCGGCGGGCGGATTTCATGCAGGGCGACGAGGCGTTCCCCGCTCACGTTCCAGAACTGGTGAACCTGCTTCGGGGGAATGACCAGCTCTTCCCCTTCCTCCAAGAATTGTTCTTCGCCATCAAGGACGAACCTCATCCGCCCCTCCCGGACCCGAAAGGTCTCTTGAAGAACCGGATGCCAATGGGGGCCGTTCATGGCCCCTTGCTTCAAGATGGTATGTTCAATGCGCAGATAGGGGCCTTGCCTGTCGGTGCCTTTTTCCAGAAGAGTTACCGTTCGGCCGTCAGGATGAACCAGGGTTGGGCTGCTCAAGGGATTCACCTCGCAATGGAATGGAGAGTTAACATCAATCGTATACCCCCATGCTATCATAATCGGCCGGGGGAATAACCCATTTTCTTACATATGGAGGCCGGCTGATTTTGGGCCACCGCCTTGCAGCCTTACATTTTCCATAATCCGAAGCAGCCGAACAGAACCGCCGCCGTCGTTTTCGGGGTCCACTCCAAACAAAAGAAACGGCCCGAGCCGGGCCCGAAATAAAAAAAGCGCAGGTCAGGCCCGCGCCAAAGAAATGGAAATGGCGCGGATCCGACCCGCGCCATTCTCAATAAACCGGCCCACTCCCAGCCGGTTGCCCTAAGAGCTCCCAGCCGTTGGTCGTTAGGACTTCAATCCCTCCTGCAATCCCCCGTAATTCACTCCGCATACCACATACTGTCCCGCCACCCCCAGGTTACTCCTCATCCGGAAGGGACGATGGTGCCTGTCGGTTCTCTGGGGACGCTTGATGCCGGTAGCTTCTGTACCGGTGGATGGCTAAAGCCAGATTCATTATTCCGGTGAGAAAGGTGCTCACCAACACGATCCATTGAATCGGGGAGGGACCGGCGATGTGACCGTCTCCCACCGGCCCCAGCCGGGGACGATGCTGGTCCCAATAGCCATAGATCACTCCCAGGACGGGAATCAGGATGGCCACCACGCTCGTGGCGATGTGGAACGTATATCGGTTCATCATTTCTTCCTCTCCGGTATCCAGCCGATTACTTTAGCCGCAAAAGGCGGTCGTCCTCTTCGCCGGGGCGGCCCCGGCCGTCCGTGTTATTCGTGAGGACGTAGGTTAGGCCGCCGTGCACCTGCACGTCGCGCAGCCTCCCTCCCCTTCCAGTACGGGCGTAAGCTTCCGGGAGGCGGGATCGAAGCGGAACAGCTTCTCCCCGCGAAGGGTAGTGACGAGCAGCTTGCCCTCTGTATCCACGGCGATTCCGGACGGAGCGATAGCCGTGTCCCCCGTCTGGTAGACGGGGCTGACCATGCCGTCCTTTTTGGAATCCCCGATGATAACGGGCCAGCCGTAGTTGCGGCCCTTCTCGATGACATTGATCTCGTCGTGCCCTCCCGGCGAACCCGAAGGCCCATGCTCGGAGCTGTACATCGTGCCCTGCTTATCCCAGGCCAATCCTTGCGGATTCCGGTGGCCATAGGAATAAACATAAGAGCCGATGAACGGGTTATCCTCCGGCACACGGCCGTCGAGCGTCATGCGGAGGATTTTGCCTCCGAGGCTTTTCGGGTCCTGCGCCAGCTTCTCTTCCCCCGAATCCCCTGTCGTGATATACAGCAGCCGGTCCGGCCCGATCGCGAGCCGCCCGCCGTTATGGTTGATCCCGCCGGGTATGCCCTCCAGCAGCGCCTTTTGCTCTTCCCAGCTTCCGTTCTTCTCCTGAAGAAGCACGACGCGGTTGAGCGTCCGGTTCCCCTCCTGGTAAGTGTGATACGCATAGGCCAGCCGGGACTGGGCAAAATCCGTGGCCAGCTGAAGGCCGAGAAAGCCTCCTCCCCGCCCTTCTTGACGGGCTTCTTCAGCTTAACCTCAGCCCGCTGGACCGAGCTCCCGCTGATCCGGACGATGGTCCCTTCCCGTTCGCTCACGTAGAGGGTGTCGCCGTCGAATTGAAGGGACCAGGGCGTCCGAAGCTTGGTCGCTATGACCTCATAGGCTTGGGAAGCAGAGGGCTTCCCCGTTGAGGCTGATGGCGGGGCGGCAGCCGGATCGTCCCTCGACAGGCAGGCGGTTCCGGTTGACAGCAGCAAAGCGGCGGCAAGAAGCGGTTTTAATGCGTTCATGAAGGTCCCTCCTATCGAATGTCGGCTTGTCTTTTTTGGAATGAACGGCTCCTTGGGGAGCTTGCTCCCCGTATAAGGGGGTTACTTTCGGACGATGAGATAGGTGATCAGAAAGGTGAGCTGCAGCGACAGAACGATCCCCATGGCCATGAGCTCGCCCGTATCTCCCGGTCCGTCCAGCAGGCCGACCAGACCCAAGTACAGGATAAGGTTCAGAATGATTAAACTCATGAAAATCGCAAACCCTCTCACGATTCGTTCGTTCCGTCTTGAAACCGGCGGCATACTCGTCCCTCCTTTGCCCGCCAGGGCCGTTTTCCTCCCTAAGAGCTTACCGGATAAGCTCTTTCCTTAGAACCAGCGAACGGGCAAATCACTCGGGAGGGAGGGATCCAGCCGCCTCCATCCACCGGGTAACCAGGTCCCCCAGCTGTTTGCCCTTGGTCCTTATATCCTCCATATCCGAAAAAGACAGGATGGCCCGGTCGGGAGAGGCCCACTCCAAGAGACCGTACGGATCCTCAAGGAGAGGCCCATCTCCTACAGCCGCTCTTTTCTTGGCACCGCAATGAAAAATAAGCCGGAAAAAGCCTTTTCCCTGCAGGTTAAAGGTGATCCGGTCCTCTCCGTTCCAGCAGAAGCTCGGGGCGTTCCACTTGATATGCTCCGTTAACGGCGGACAGGCGTCCAGCACCAGGCGGCGGACCTCTTCGATTTCGGCCTTCATCGGATGTTCCAGACGTTCCATAAAATCGGCAGCCTCCTCGGCCCCCGTCCGCCTGCTGCTTTTGGCAGGTTTCGCTTCTGATTTTTGGGACATGGCTTCGGCCTCCTTTTCTTAACCTCATTAATCAAGAAATATCCATTTCATGGTAAACTGTACTTATTCCGGCTTAGCTGCTAAACAGACGATGGAATCCGGGAAAGGAGGAGAACCCTGAAGCAGAAAACCTTGCTGGCCGCCGCCACACATCCCTGCCTCACCGCCCTGCTGCTGGCCTTTCTATCGACCTATGCCGCTTTCCGGCTGGATACGGCGGCGGACCAAGGCCCACTCGTGCTGACTTCCGGTGAACCCTTAACGATCGGGCTGTTTCTTGCTGGCTATCCTTTATCCTCTTTATCTGCTGGCCTTATCCGTCCCTGCTCTTCTTATGGCTCCTTACCCCATCAGCAGAAAAACAAGGCTGCTGGTTTACTTGGCCGCCATCACCGCTGCCGGGTTAGGGATTCCCGCCGTTCCCGACCTTCTTGTCCCCCTTTTCCCGGCTTCGGCTTTGCTTTTTAATTTGGCGGATTCGCTCCGCATCTCCTTACTTAACCAACCGAGGTGACTTTATGCCTGCAACCGGTAATCGTTCTGCCCTCCGAATGAAGCTGGGGTCTTCTATTTTCGCAGCAAGCGCAGGGCCAAGTGGCTTCTTTCCCGATCGGTTCGCTATGCCCGCTACCGCAGTGCAAGCCGGCTTCCTTACCAGGCGGCGTCCCACGAAACCCTTCTTCTCCGGAAGCTGGCCAACGTGGACATGTGGATGCAGCACAACAAGGTAAAAAATCTGTCGCTCGCCGCTCAGCGAATGGACGGACTGATTCTTAAGCCCGGCGAAACCTTCTCCTATTGGCGGACCATCGGCAAGCCTACCCGCAGCAAAGGGTATCTGGACGGGATGCTGCTGCAGAGCGGTCAGGTACGCTCGGGAGTGGGAGGAGGACTGTGCCAGCTCTCCAACCTCATCTACTGGATGACCCTGCACACTCCGCTTACCGTGACGGAACGCCACCGCCACAGCTATGATGTGTTCCCGGATTCCGGCCGCACCCAGCCGTTTGGCAGCGGGGCCACCTGCTATTACAATTACATCGACCTGCAGATCCGCAACGACACTGATACGGAGTACCAGCTGGGTGTACGGCTGACCGACACCCATCTGACCGGGGAATGGCGCAGTGCCTCCCCGCCTCTTTACCGCTACGAAATCGTGGAGAAAAACCACCGGATGGCCCATGAATTCGGCGTCGGCTACGTGAGAAGCAACGAAATCTGGCGACGGGTGCAGAACCGCAGCGGAGATCTGCTGAGGGAAGAGCCCGTTACGTCAAACCGGGCCATCATGATGTATGATCCTTCCCTGCCGCCTGCTGGGGAATAAAGCAAAACGGCAGGATGCCAAAAGGCCGCTGTGGTTTCTTTATGCTGGGCAGGCAGGGGCGGGCTATGCTAGCCTTGGGTAAGGCCGCCGTGCCTTACCCTCCAAGCTACGGATAAGCTACTCCCCTTCTCCTGCAGAGCCCGGGCCATCTCGCTAAGCTTCCGGACCGTATTCCAGTTGCGGGTCGTCGAGATCTTCCCCAGCTTCTGCATGGCGGCAGCCAGCTTGGAATCCACAATACGCCGGCGGAAAAGAAAATAAATCTCGCGTCCGCTGACGGTATACTCGTCATCCCCCCGGTCGCAATTCGCCAATAGGGAGACGGCCTTCGATGCCGCCTCTTCCGTCAGACACGTCAGATGGATGCTGTCCACCTCCCCGAGGGGGACCTCCGCATATGGGCATTCCGCGATAATCCTCTCCCATTCCTCCGCCGTTCGCAGAACGACCGTAATGGTCAAGCCGAAGGCCGTATGGATGATCTCCTCGATCCGCTCCCGTAGGACGTCAGCGCTTAATTCCGAGCGGAACAAAATGTTACCGCTCTGGATATACGTCTGAACGTCGGTTAGGCCCGCTTCCTCCAGCACCTTCCTAAGCTCGGCCATCTTGATCTTGTTATGTCCGCTTACGTTAATGCCCCTTAACAGGGCTATGTAGATGCTCATCCGTTCCTCGTCTCCTTGCCGCTCTCTCTTCAGAGGGTTTTCCTTATTATACCAACAATCCCGACAGGAGCCTATGAAAAGGAACGGCACCGCCTCGACCGGGTGGCCGATGAGGCGGTGCCATTCTTAGCTTGGGCAGATTAGCTCCTACAGACCGTTTGGGAAAAGCCGGATTTCCAAGCAGGCCGCCCGCCCCCAAAACCATGCTCCGTACAGGGCTCCCAAAGAACGGCCTCACAGCCCGTTCATCCGCTCCTGCAGGAAACGGCGCACGGAAGGATCCGTGCTGAGCCCGGCCGCGCGGCTGTACGCTTCCCGGGCCTCCTCCAGGCGCCCCACCCGGCCGTACAGATGCGCGGCGAGCGCCCAGAACGGCTGGTAGCATCGGACCGCCTCCTGGGGAAGTTCGCCGAGGAGCGAAAGGCCCGCCTGTGCTCCCTGGGCTTCCGCCAAGGCCGCCGCCCGGCCGACCTGGGCACCCAGAGTCGGGGCCAACCGCTCGAGCCCCTCGTACAGCAGGGCAATGTCCTCCCAGGCTGTCTCTCCGGTCATGGACCGATGGGCATGGACGGACTGAATGGCCGCTTCGAGCTGAAAGCGCCCCATCCTTCCCGTGCGGGCTGCCAAGCCCAAGTGATGCTCCGCTTCCCCTATCTCATCCGCCGACCATAACGTGACATCCTGCTCTGAAAGGGGAATATACCTCCCCTTCGCGTCACGTCTGGCCGCCCGGCGGGCCTCGAGGTGGAGCATCAAGGCGAGAAGCCCCTGCGCCTCCGGCTCCCCGGGCAGGAAGCGGACCAGCAGCCGCCCGAGGTGGATCGCCTCGGCGGCCAAGTCCCGGCGGCGCGGGTCCGCTCCGGCGGCCTCCTCCCACCCGCTTCCGAAAGCGGCATAGACGGCCTCGAGCACCGCTTCGAGACGCCCGGGCCATTCCGCCTTCTCCGGCATCTCGAAGTGGAGGGAGCGGCGCGCAGCTTGGCCTTCGCCCGGGAGAGGCGCTGCCCCATGGTCGCCGGCTTCACGACGAAGGCGGAGGCGATGCGGGCGGCGTCGACCCCGAGCACGGTCTGCAGCAGGAGCGGCGTCCGGATGCCCGGGTCGAGCTCGGGATGGGCGCAGAGAAACAGCATCCTAAGCCGCTCGTCTCCGATCTCCGCTTCCTCCCATTCCGCCTCCGGCGACGCCCCTTCCTCCGCCTGGGCCAGCAGCTCCGGCACCGCCTTGGCCTGCACGCGGGCGCGGCGGGCCCCGTCGACCAGCCGGCGGCGGGCCGCTGTCAAGAGCCAGGCCTCCGGCTTGTCCGGCACGCCTTGGCGGGGCCACGTCTCGCACGCGGCCAGAAAGGCGTCCGCCAGCGCGTCCTCCGCCGCCGCCACATCGCGCCAACGCACCGCCAGGTACGCCACCAGCCGGCCGTGACTATCCCGGACGGCCTGCTCTACCGTGGCGTAGGCCTTCGCCGTGCCCGTCATCGGACCGGCGGCAGGTTCGGCCGAACTTCTACGGCGTTGTTCGGGCAGCGGGCGGCCCACTCCAAGGCCGTTTCCATATCCAGCACGTCGATCACGAAGAAGCCGCCCAGCTGCTCCTTCGTTTCGGTGATCGGCCCGTCCTGAACGACCATTTTGCCGTCCCGGCGTCTTAAGCTGGTCGCCGCCTCCGGCGGGTAGAGCCCGGACGAGCTGACCACGACGCCGGATTCCCGCAGGGCTTTGACATAATGGGTCCACCCCGCCAAATACTCCTCCTTCTTCTCCGGGTCCTGGCGCTGGGCGAACTCCTCCTGGCTTTCATAGAACAAAACGGTGTAATGCATGGCCATCTCTCCTCTTAAACAATGGTTGAGCTTGAGCTCTACCCTAAAGACGTTTTGCCTCCGGTCATTTCGACATCTCCGGAAATTTTTTTATTAGAAAATTTCCGTTATGCGTCCATTCTATCATTTTCCATCGGAGGGCAAGGAGACTTTCACCACACGGTTTTCCAGAAGAAGTGCCCGGATTTCCTTCCTCAGCTTTTTGCGGAACCGGTTCCAGGTTCTCGTACGGGCCGACAGCCTTTCCGGACGCAGGCGCTCCACGGTCTCCAGCCACACCCGCCGGTCGTTAATGGCCCCGAGCTCATCCTGAATGCCTTGGAACCGCTTCTCCCAGCGTTGGAATTTGCCGTCCAGGGCAAAGGACGCCGACGCCGCCATATACCGGATTTCTTTGGCCGCGATCCGCAGGTCGTGCAGGGCGTCGAACGCCTCGGCGGATTCCATTCCGGCTTCCCGGCACTGCTCCCGGTAAACCCGCTTCTTCTGCTCGTAAGCCTCCCCCAACTCCCCCATGATTCGGTCGGCCTGTACCTTGTCCAGGAGCTCTTCCAGGTCCTCCTTCAACCACCGTTCCCATCGCGAATGCTCCTCCGTCTCGGGAAAATCCCGCATTTCCTTGGCCAGACGGGCCCGGGAGGTTTTCCGTTTCTTCCTCTGCATCCTAACGACGGCCTTCAGCAGCCGGGCCTGCTTCTTGTGCCCCGCTTTCTTCTGCCGTTTCCGCCTCTCTTCGAAGGCATCGATCAGAACATCGGCATCCCGGACCTTGCCGAGCCTTTTCATCCCTTTCCGGTAGTAGGCCGCCAGTCCCGTCCGGTTATCCGGATCCAGCTGCTTCAGCAGCGTCAGAAGCTTGCGTCCGTTCACCCTCGCCTTATGAATGGGCTTGCTGTCACCATCCTTCAGGGCCCGCATCAGGTGGAACTCGAATTCCTCATGAAACCCGGCCAGTACGGCTTGCCATTGAGCCAGGTCTGAAGCCGGCTGGTCCTTCGGTAAAGCTTGTTGGGCAGACATGGAGCATCCCCTCCTACCATACCTTACGCCACCCGGGGCAGGGATAAACAGCCGGCGCCCCCAGCTTCCCCCTTCACGCAAAAAAAGGACCCCAAAAGGTCCTTACCAGAATTCATTGGAATTTCTTGCCGCATTAGAAGCGCTTAGCGGCTTCCTTGGCTTTCTCAATGGCATTGGCCTTGATGGCCTCCGCCTGATCCGGGCGGGCGCCTGCGCCTTCCACAAAGATGCCTTCGAAGGACGGCACGCCGTGGAACTTCATGATTTTGTCCAGGTAGCTGTGGCCGAATTCAAACGCCTGCATAGGCCCTTCGGAATAAATTCCACCGCTTGCCTGAATGTGCAGAGCTTTCTTGTCGGTCAGGAGGCCCACCGGCCCATTTTCGGTGTATTTGAACGATTTGCCTGCAACGCACACCGCGTCGACATAGGCTTTCATTACCGGAGGGAACGAGAAGTTCCACATCGGGGTGACGAACACATATTTGTCGGCCGCCACATACTGGTCCACCAGCTCGCCGAGGCGCTTAACCTTGGCCTTCTCATTGTCGGTCAGCTCGGCGTAATCGGTTCCCGACGCCAGCTTGCCCCAGCCGCTGAATACGTCCGCATCGATCTGCGGAATGTCCGTTCTATACAGGTCCAGGTGGATGACTTCGTCCCCCGGATTCGCTTCGCGGTACTCTTCAATGAAGGCTTTGCCCACGGCTAGCGAGGACGAAACCGAGTGATCGTGCGGATGGGCGGTTATGTACAAAACCGTTGCCATAATTAACAACTTCCCTTCTTAATTAAAATGGAGTACGCCTCATTATAACTTATTTTAAGTATGTTTTAAATATATATTTACTTACTTTTTGTTAAAAAATAATTTTTCTTGTACCGGCAGCCGAAAAAGCGGTGATTGGCGTGAGATCGCCTCACTTATATGGAAAAATCCTCCACGGCGGCAGACCGGCGCCGCTTCATCGCCCGCTGGGTCAGGTATACGCCGCTTACGATCAGGACCACCCCGGCGATATGGTACAGATGGAAGGTCTCCCCGTAAACAGTGTGGCAAAAAGCGCCGCAAACAGAGGGATCAGGTTAAGAAAGCCCGCACACCGTTGCGGCCCGATAAGCTCGATCGCCCGGTTCCACGAAAGGAATGCGGCGAGGGAAGCGAATACCGCGATGTACAGCACCCCGGCGATAAGCCCGGGGCTCCAGTCGATCGCAGGAGTCTTGACCGCAAGCTCCACAGCGGAGAGCGGAAGCAGGATCAGCAGGGCGGCCGCCATCTGCACCAGCAGAAAAACGCTCGCGGGGAACCGGCCCCCTTCCTTCTTCATGACCACCGAGTACAGCGACCAGCAAAAGACCGCCGCGAGCATCCACAGATCTCCTTGGTTAAAGGACAGATGAAGGAGGGTCGTCAGGCTGCCGCGTCCGATGATCCACATGACCCCAAAGAGCGAGAGCAGAATGCCCGGCCCCGCCGCCCACGCGATCCGTTCCTTCAGCAGGAAGGACGACAGGATGATGACGAGGATCGGGGTGGCGGCGTTCATTAGCGAGGCGTTGATCGACCCGGTATACTGGACGGCGACGTACGTAAGGGTATTGAAGCCGGCCACCCCGGTAAGAGAGACGAAGGCCACCGTTCTCCAGCGGCTGAGGAAGGAACGGCGCAGCCTCCACGCCTCCCGGCCATAGAGGGGAAGGAGGCACAGAAAGGCGATGCTCCAGCGCAGAGCCGCCAGGGTGAGCGGAGGTATATGCGCGACCAGGGCCTTCCCCACGACAAAATTGCCGCCCCAGAAACAGGCGGCCAGGACAAGCAGAACATAAGCCGACGAACGGATCATGGCATCCGGCTCCTTTTGCGAAGTGTTCTTTCAGTATACGCCAAGAAAACCGGCGGGGCATCCCTTTGGCTTCCGGCCCGGGGGACCGGGCGGGCGTGGAGCGGCCAAGACTGCTTCATCTAACCGCGGACCGCCCACTGCCGCATCCCTCAGAAGGCCCTCCTGCTCCTCAGCCCCTCGGATCGGAGGCAAGGATGGCGTACATGACATGATCTTCCCATTTTCCGTTGATTTTCACGTTCTGGCGGGCCAGGCCTTCCTTCTGAAACCCAGCCTTCTCAAGAACCCGGAGGGACCCGGGATTGCTCGGCTTCGCCCCGGCCTCTATGCGGTGAAGGCCCGCCTCCCGAAAAGCAAAATCCAGGACTTGGGAGACCGCCTCGGTCATCAGGCCTTTTCCGTTGTGGCGCTCATCGAGGCAGTAGCCGAGAAAGGCCCGCTGCAGTGCTCCCCGCATGATCTCGAACAGCGAGATTTCCCCGATCAGCTCCTCCGTCTCCAAAAGAAAGATACCGAAGGCATACCGGCTGCCTTCCATTCTCGCTTTCTCAGAGTTCCGGATGATCTCTTCCTGCTTCCCCAGCGTATAGAAGAGCTCGTGACGGACCGGCACCACCTGCTCGAAAAGCTCCCGGTTCCGCACCATAAGCTCGAGCAGAGCCGGGGCATCCTTCATGACCAGCGGCCGCAGGAACACACGGGAAGCCTCCCCGCCCGGCCCATGACAGGATGCTAGCGGGGCCGTCTGACGGGAAGAGAGCTCGACCGCCATGACAAGGGAGGCACCGCTGCGGGTCACCTCCCGAAACCCGTGCCGCTCGTAGAGCCGGAGGGCCGGGTTCCGGGAATCCACGCTCAGCGAGACGGCAGCGAAGCCGCGAGCCGAGGCCTCCGCCAGCAGAGTCTCCAACAGAAGCGACCCTACCCCGCAGCCGCGGTTTTCCGGCCTTACCGCCATCCCGAGCTCGGGGGTGTCGTCATCCACATAGCCGTACCCCCTGCTGCCCTCCTGTAACAGCCGGCAGGTGATGGAGCCGATCCGCTCCCCTGCTCATCCAAGGCCACGAAGCCGAAATCGCCCGGCCTCCCCCAATTCTGCACATATTGGGCAATGGAAGGGTAACGAAGGATGTCGCGGCCAGGGGGGCTCTCCTTCCGGGACATGAATCGATTGGTACAGCATTTCCCACAGAAACGGGATATCCATTTCGTTAACGGGTCTAATGGTAAAGGGCATAACGCATCCCCTGTCTCTAAAGTATTGGATATGGAAACCGAATCGAATGGTACCATACTTACGGTTCGAAGACCAGGCATTCAGGCGGAATACGGCGGGCTAGGCCGGCTTGGTTAGTCTAGCAGGGCAGCCGCTGCCGGCCCTGCTTGACCAATCTAACAGCACGGCTTCACCACCCTCTATCTCGCGTACCGCAGGATCGGCTGTGCCCGTTGGTCCTGCAGGACAACTGCTCGGTTCGGCAAGCTTAGACTTTTGCAAAGCTGCAGTGCGGATCGAACAAGCTGGCCACTATATGGAGTTCCAGCGTCGGCTCCAAATCGGCCGTTCGCGGAGCCTCAGCGAGGAGCCGACACGGCTTGGCCAATTGCAGAACAGCGGCCCGGGCCGGTCTTCTCGGCTAACGAACCCACATACGCTTATTAGCCTGAAAAAAGGCGATTTGTAAATCTAACGAACCTTGATGTCGTTAAACGGCCTTTCCCTCGTAAAAAGGAGGGGAAAATCAAGAAATAACGACTCTGGGATTCGTTAGAATTTTTGTTGGCCCAATAAGGAACGAATAGCGATTACATGATTCGTTAGCTCCACTTGCTCCGTTTGCTCCGCTAGCTCCGCTAGCTCAACTAGCTCCATTAGCTCCACTTGCTCCATTAGCTTCGATACCTCTTTTGTTCCGCTAACCACGTAAACTCCGTGTGCAGGCTCTACCCCAAGCTGCCTGACCATACTCCGGTCCACGAAGGAACCACCGGGCTGTCCCAAGCCTCGATTTTATCCCGAAGGGCCTCTCCAAAAAATCCCCGGCCAGCCGCTTGGCCTGCTCCTTATCCTCGAAGCGGAACCCGGTGTACAGCACTTGGGGAGCAAGCCCCCAGTCGTGCTCCAGCCGGCGGAAGTAGGCTTCGAGGAAGTGCGGAGCGGCCGGTGCCTCTACCCCGGTGCCGAGCGTCTCTAAGATGATAACCCGTCCGACCGGCCGCAGCACCCTTCTAAGCTCGCCGTACAGGTGATCCAGGTTCCGCTTCGCATCGGGATTGCCCGAGCCGCACAGGTAGCAGAGGCTCCAGCCCGCCATCACGACGTCCAGGGACCGGTCTTCAAGAGGCAGGGGCTGCCTCAAGTCCGCGACCCTCGTCGTCCAGTGGCGGAGACCGGCTTTTTCCAGCTTGACCGCCGCCGCCTTCAGCATGTCCGCCGCAAAATCCACAGCCGTCACTGACCGGACCTTCGGAGCCGCGAGACAAGTGAGCCTCCCCGTTCCCGCCCCCAGGTCTGCGATATCTTTTCCTTCCAGGTCAAGCCCCGCCATATACCGGGCCAGCTCCCCTTCGCAATCCTCATAAGCGATCAGCTCATCATACCGAGCCGATACCGACTCGTAAATATCATCGCGGTTTAGCACCCAGCTTCACTCCCTTTTTCTGTTGGTAACCGTTCCTTCGCTTTTTTCTATCCCCAACCTTGGATCGTCCACTAACAATATCCACAGGGTTATCCACATAATCAACACTTTATAAACAGGCGTTGTGCATAGCTTTCAGGGGTTTCGTAAACATATCCACAACTCCCTGTATCCACAACCGGACCCGATTCGGATGTCCCCTGCCCTCTTAGGTTAAACACCCGGCCCAGTCGTAGGGCGAACGGAACTCCAGCCGGTCCTTCCGGACGCGGTACTTATCGTATTGTACCAAATCCTGGATCGCTGGATAGCGAAAAAGGCCGGGCCTGCCTGCCCGGACAGAGGTTCCTCCCTTGATGAAAAGGAGAACCTTATTCCGGTACAAAAAAAGAACCGGGAGCTTTTCCCGGTTTCGCAAACGATTCCCTTCCTCCCCTTAAAAGCCTCGGCGATTGTAACTTCCCTAATCTGCAGAAATTCACAATCCTAGGGTCACCCATAGGTTACAATCGACGCAGATTCCTCCCTTCCCTTTCCTTCCCTTCACCCAAGCTTCACCCAGCTTCCCCTAAGCTTCGTTAGCTTGTCTTGCCGCCCCCCCACTTCGCTTGTTTTTCATCCCCTCCTCTCGCCCTTCCTTTAGGAAGCTGACGCCTGTCTTTAGGCGCTTCCACCCGAACGGCTTTCTGCGGGAGCCTCCACCGCAAAAACAGAGTCTACCACCAGGGGCAGACCGTCCCTCAAGGAGCAGGCTCCCATCACGGAGCGGGCATGCGCCCCCATCTCGCCAAAAACCTCCAGCATCAGATCCGAGCAGCCATTCAGCACGAGGTGCGGCTCTTCAAACGCGGGATCGGCGTGCACGAAGCCCTGGATCTTCACCACGCGCCTCACCCTATCCAGCGAGCCCAGCGCTTCCTTCACTGCCGCTAGCACCTCAAGGCCCGCTTGGCGGGCGAAGGCATAGCCCTCGGCCGTGGAGAACTCGCGGCCGAGCTTGCCCCGGGGAGAGCCCGAAGGGCCCTTGCCGGATACGTAGAGCAGCCCATCCACCTGCGCATAGTTGGCATAGCGGGCGGCCGGCCCGCTCGCCTCCGGCAGCCGAATTCCCCGCTCCTCCAGCCTCTTCTCGATTCTTTCGCTCATGCCTGTCACGCTCCTTTTCCGCTAAAAGCGTTGGATGATCTGCTCCCGCTTCGGCCCGACGGACACCCAGCGGACCCGCACCCCGGTCTCCTCCTCGACCATTTCCACATACCGGCGGGCATTAGGAGGAAGGTCCCCGTACCGCCGGAGGCCGGACAGGTCGGCTCCCCAGCCGGGGAGCGTGGTCCACACCGGGCGGGCCCGCCCGAGCTTGGCAGAAACGGGGAAGGACCGGACGGCGGCGCCGTCGATCTCGTAGGCGGTGCAGACGGGGATGGCGTCGAGGTAGCCAAGCACGTCCAGGTTCGTGAGCGCGACCTCGGTCGCTCCCTGGACGCGGCAGCCGTAGCGCGTCGCGACGGCGTCGAACCAGCCGACCCGCCGCGGACGGCCGGTCGTCGCCCCGTACTCCCCGGCGTCGCCGCCCCTTCTCCGAAGCTCGTCGGCCTCCGGGCCGGAAAGCTCGGTAACGAAGGGGCCGGCCCCGACGCAGCTCGAGTACGCCTTGACGACGGCGGCAATGCGGTCGATCGCCTGCGGCGGGAGGCCGGCCCCTACCGAAGCATGCCCGGCGAGCGTAGAGGAGGAGGTGGAGAACGGATAGATGCCGTGGTCGGGGTCGCGCAGGGCGCCGAGCTGCCCTTCCACGAGGATCCGTTCTCCCCTGCCGAGCGCTCCGTGCAGCAGCTCCGTCGTGTCGGCCACATACGGCTTCAGCCGTTCCGCGGCCTCCTCCAGCCCCTTCCATAGGTCAGCCGCGTTAATAGACGGCTGGCCGTAGAGGTGCGGGAGGAGCACGTTTTTGGCGGCCAGGGCCCGCTCCAGTCTTTCCGCAAGCCGTTCCTTGTCGAACAGGTCGGCCGTCTGGATGCCCAGCTTCAGGAATTTGTCCGCGTAGAAGGGCGCGATCCCCGAACGGGTGGAGCCGAAGCTTCGGTCCCCCAGGCGCTCCTCCTCGAGCTCATCCAGCTTTTGGTGATACGGCAGCACGAGCTGGGCGCGGTCCGAAACCCGGAGCTGCGGGTCCGGGACTCCGCGTTCTTTTAACATAGCGAGTTCTCTCAGCAGGTCCCATGGATTCAGGGCTACGCCCGGCCCGATGACATTCACCACCTCCGGGTAAAACACCCCCGAAGGAAGCAGGTGCAGGGCGAATTTCCCGTACCCGTTCAGAATGGTGTGCCCCGCGTTGCTGCCTCCCTGGTAGCGGACGACGTACTGCGCTTCTGCCGCCAGCACATCCGTCATTTTGCCCTTCCCCTCGTCTCCCCAATTGGCCCCGACCACAGCGGTTACCGGCATTTGGCGTCTCTCCTTCTCCCTTGAATTTGAGGTTACGCCTTCAGTATAATAAAGGAAAACCCATTAATATAATTAATATTCATAATGCTGAACATAAGGGCGGTTTATGATGCTGGACAACCTGGAATGGTATCGGGCCTTTTATATTACAGCCAAAACCGGCAGCCTCACGAAGGCCGCCGAGGAGCTGTTCATCACCCAGCCGGCGGTTACACACGCCATCAAACAGCTGGAGTTTAAGCTGGGGGCCAGCTTTTTTTCGTACGCCCAAAGGGGTCAAGCTGACTTCGGAGGGGGAAGTGCTTTACCGGTACATCGACCAGGCGTTTACGTTCATCCAGACGGGAGAGACGAAGCTGGCGGAGCTGCGGGAGCTGAAGAACGGGGAGGTCCGCATCGGAGCGGGGGATACGCTGTGCAAGCACTATCTGCTGCGTTACCTGGAGGCCTTTCACAAGGCCTACCCGAGCATCCGGATTCAGGTGACGAACCGAACTTCTTCGGAAACCGTGAGCCTGCTGAAGCAGGGCAAGATCGATTTTGGCCTGATCAACCTGCCTCTCGAGGACAAAAGGCTGACCGTCCAGGAAAGCCTCCCCTTGCAGGACTGCTTCGTGGCGGGGGAGAAGTACAAGCACCTGGCGGCGAAGCCGGTGCCGCTTCAGACGCTGGCCCGCTACCCCTCCTCCTGCTGGAGAAGGGGAGCGGCACGAGAAGCTACCTCGACACATTCGCGCTTGAGCAGGGGATCGAGCTGGAGCCGGAGATCGAGCTCGGCAGCATCGACCTGCTCACCGAGTTCGCCCGGACCGGCTTCGGCATCGCCTGCGTCGTCCGCAACTTCGCCGAAGAGGAGCTCGCGCGTGGGGACCTGTACGAGATCCGGCTCACCGAGCCGATCCCGCCGCGTCCCATCGGCATCGCCATGCTGAACAACGTCCCGCTGTCCCCCGCTCCCGCCCGGCTCGTCGAGATGATGCTGAAGGATTCGGGGCGCCGGTAGGGTCGGACGGTAAGCTCAGCTGCGGCCGGTATGGCATGACGGTTTACATGTTTAACGAATCGTCATATCGTTATTAGCCCATTTTCAGCTTAATGGAAATTCTTACGAATCGTGATAGCGCTATTGAGTCTTTTTCCACCAAAAAAGAACCCTAACGAAGCAAATAACGCATCTAGGGTTCGTTAGATATTCAAATCCGTCTATTGGAACCTCATAACGATAAAAGGATTCGTTAGACTTCAGCCAATCGGCCAAAGGTCCTTAATTGGCCCAGCATCAGAAATCCCCCGCCCGAAACCCGGCAAGAGGCTTCTCCTCCCAGATCTGGGCCTCCACGTACCGTTCCGGCCCCTTCGTCCCGTCGCGGTTCCACTCCTGGGGCCACCCGTAGGTTTCGAGGACCGCCAGAATTTCGTCCTGCGTATAAACTTGTCCCCGGTACGGCTTCCCATCCTGAACCCGCATGGTCGGGAACAGGTCTCCGTACGTAAAGCTGACCGCAGACCGGTCCAGGGCTTCCAACGGGATCCGCAGCTCTTTTCCCCGGGGATACCAGCTGAGGAGCCACGGGCATTCCCTAAGGTCATGTAATGGGGGGCGATCCGGACCGGACGGCCCCCTTTAGCCGCGAAAATTTTCCGAGCCTTCTGCTCAAGCGAACGCCGAACGGCCAGGTAATCCTGCGGACGCCGGCTGGCGAAGCCCTTTTGCTCCGTACGGATCCGGTTCAGAACGGCCTCCGCCTCCTCGGGGCTCAAGTCGGAAAGGTTACAGAACGGGCCGGTTGCTTCATCGTAATAGTGATACAGGTAGAGCATGGTTCCCCTCCTTTTTGGACATCGGCCTGCTTAGCGGCTTGAATCTTTCATTCGGTATACGTTTTGAGCGATTAACGAGTTGAGCTCTCCCGGTCTCCCTGTTGCTCGGGGCACCCCCATGTGAGGCTTGAAAAAGGCAAAATCGCTGGTATACTACCAGTATAACCCGGTCGTGAAGCACACGCCGCTTTGGCTTCATCCGTTCCTGCAAGGGAATGGGTTGTGCCGGAGCGGCTTTTTTGGATTTCTTAGAAGGAAGGGATGAGGACCTTCACCCGATTCGATCAAGCTTACGAGGAATGGATGAACAGCGCCATTGCCGGGGAACCGAATCCCCGAAGACGCGAAAGGCTGGAAAAAGGGCTCGGCCACGGAACCATCGAATTCCTTCGTTCCGTTTGGTACCCCGCCGTGCAAAACTTTCACCACCTGCATCCCGAATGGGAGGTTCGCGATTTCCATAACGGCCACCGCTACCTGGATCTCGCTTATCTTCCAGGCGGCCGCGCAAAGGCGGGATCGAGATTCAAGGCTACGGATCGCACGCACGAGATCTCGATGTGAGACGGTTTAAGGACCTGTGCTGGCGGCATTGTTTATTGGCGCTCGAAGATTGGCTATTTCTTCCCGTCGACTACCTCTCCATCACGGACGAGACGAAGCGCTGCCAACAGCTCGTTCTCTCCTTCATCGGCAAGTTCACGGCCGCAGAGGTCCCCCGGGAGCTGAGCTGGCTCGAAGCCGAGAAGGGGGCTCCCTTTGCTCCGGTGGAATTGGCCGCTCACCTGCGCGTTTCCGACCAGCATGCCCGCCGCCTCCTGCACCAATTGGTGGAGCTTAGGCTTCTGTATGTAGCAAGCGGGAAGCAGCGCTATCGGACTTTCGGCTTACGAATCGACTGAACGTTATTCGGTCAAAAAGCGGGCCCTCGGGATTCTAACGAACCCTGATCGTCTTATTGGCTGGTTTGGGCTCGAAATATAGCCACACCCGCCCAATAGAGTTATGGTGATTCGTTAGAATCGACGGAGGGCCATTCGGAGGCGAATAAGCATCGTACGATTCGTAAGAGGATGCCGTTGTACAGAAGGACGAGCCACAGTTTGTGCTAAGCCGAAGGAACGCTAGGTCGAACGAGCGCCCGCGCGGGAGCCCGCCGCCGTAGGCTGGCGCCGTAGGCTGGCGCCGTAGGCTGGCGCCGTAGGCTGGCGCCGTAGGCTGGCGCCGTAGGCTGGCGCCGTAGGCTGGCGCCGTAGGCTGGCGCCGTAGGCTGGCGCCGTAGGCTGGCGCCGTAGGCTGGCGCCGTAGGCTGGCGCCGTAGGCTGGCGCCGTAGGCTGGCGCCGTAGGCTGGCGCCGTAGGCTGGCGCCGTAGGCTGGCGCCGTAGGCTGGCGCCGTAGGCTGGCGCCGTAGGCTGGCGCCGTAGGCTGGCGCCGTAGGCTGGCGCCGTAGGCTGGCGCCGTAGGCTGGCGCCGTAGGCTGGCGCCGTAGGCTGGCGCCGTAGGCTGGCGCCGTAGGCTGGCGCCGTAGGCTGGCGCCGTAGGCTGGCGCCGTAGGCTGGCGCCGTAGGCTGGCGCCGTAAAGCCGTTCAGCCTCGCGGCTGAACGGCTTTTCCTGAACCGCACCAAAGTGGCACTCCCGCCGCCCCTGCTGGCACGGCTCTCCGAGCGGGCCGGCAGCCAACGCCCCGGCACCGGCGCTACTCGCCGCCCTCTTCCCGCTTCGCGGCGGACCATAGGCCCGCCTCGGACGCCGGATCCGTCTCCGACGTGCGGTTCACGTCGAGCTGCTGCTGACGGAGGCGCTGCTGGTCGTCGGCGTCCAGGCTTTCCGGCTCCTTGGCGACGCGGCGGTCCATCCCCTCCGCCAGCCGGTCCGCCTGCGAATCGGACATCGCGCCGGAGGGCGGATAAAGCGGCCGTCCGCCCAGCACGGGGGCGTCCGCCTCTGAGCCCAGGCCCCTCTCTCTTTTTCTTCCCGGAGAGGAGTGATACCGGAAGGATGCATTTCATGCGTGCCCCCCGGCCGGACGGATGCATCGCATGCGTACCCCCGCGTCCGGAGGGGTGCATCCCCCGGTTCCGAGAGGACGATCGGCCCCGCTGCTCTCCACCCCATCGGGAAGGGAGAAGCCGAACTCGTCGGGAACGGCTTGGATTTTATCGGAAATCTCGTTCATCTGGCCGGAAAGCTCCCTGAGCTT
Source organism: Paenibacillus sp. CC-CFT747 (assembly GCA_030323305.1). GTDB lineage: Bacteria > Bacillota > Bacilli > Paenibacillales > NBRC-103111 > Paenibacillus_AO > Paenibacillus_AO aurantius. The sequence continues at coordinate 1,241,797 of CP106741.1, forward strand.
CTCTTTGGTGCTGTCGGCGGCTTCCTGAATTTTGGCTCTTGTGTCTTCCATGGAGCCCCCTTCGGGGCGTGTATGATCCGGGTTCGGCATGACCAAAACCTCCTAGTCGGTATTGGAGACGAAACCCCTAAGCGGGAGTCGTCTTACCGATTTTTACCCGAACGCCTCCTGTTCTAAACGATTTCGTCCAAGCAGTTGAAACCCCTGCGAGAATAAGATAGTTTAGAAGAGTAGAAAACAACCAAAGAGGGATAGCTATGAGAATCCATCAAATTCAAGTCAGACACACTCTGTCGGTGGCTGACAAAGAAGATCTTGCCCGACAAGCCGGCCGCTTCAAGTCGGATATCCACTTTCTCCTTAATGACGAAACGGTGCAGGTCGATGCCAAAAGCTTGCTCGGCCTGCTTTTGCAATCGCTTTCCCAGGGCACCCGGCTGACGGTCCGGACGCGCGGCTCCGATGAACTGGAGGCGCTGGAATACGTCTGCGACCTGCTGGAAAGCCCGCAGCCGAGCAGCGGCAGCGCTTAGCGGCAAACCGGCGGCAGCGGGGCGGCGCCTAGTCATGGAGGCAGCTGGGCAGCGGCAGTGTGTAGGGGCGGCGGGAGTCGGTCCCGCTACCAAACAAGGGCGGTCCACACAGCCCCAGCCCCCACTGCCTGCCCATGCCTTATCCACAAAGGAAGTTCTGCTTTCGTATTGATTCTCGTGCGCATACGGGAGCTTTCTCGCTAACTAAGTTACCGGATAAGGCACTAATACAAAGAAACCGCAGCCGTCCTCAGAAGAAGACCCTGCGGTTTTGTTTTATTCCCCTGCCCTTTCCGATCTAGCAGTCCCGTCCGCTAAGGGTAAGCTGCGGCTTCCCGGCTTCCAGCCGGATTCCGGCCGCCGCCCATACCCTTTCGGGCACCGGGAGCACCTTCAGGCTTCCGGCGAGAGCCTCCAAGCGGCTCTCGCCCTTCTCCAGCAGCGCGCTAACCGCAGGCAGGCAGGCCTTGCGGTAGAGGCCGGGAAGCGGGTAAACCGCCCCGGCTTTTTCCGGCAGCAGCGCCTCCCACTCCTGCCCGGCCCCGTAGGCCAGCAGGCGCTCCGCCGCCTTGGGGAAAGCAGAGGACGGCTGCCGCTCACCACCCAAAGCCTTTCTCCAAGACTAAGGGAAAGGGCGGCGTGAAGGTGAGCGAGCGGGGCTTTTCCCGCGTAATAACCGCTTAGAAGCCGGACCGACCGGTCCACCACCGGAAGCAGCCTTCGCGGCTCCTCCGTCATGACGATAAGCTCGCCGCACACCTTCCGCATGCTGCGGATCTGGCGCAGGAGAAGGACTTCCGCCGCATCCGTCCGGCTGGCCCCCAACGGGTCCATCCCCGTCAATATGACGCCTGTCAGCATAAGGATCCCTCCTTTTTCCCTCCGGGAAGGCGAACCTGCCCGTCAGGATCTTGGGTCCATTGTACCTCCGGCCTCCCTCCTTAGCTGTGAAGCCCGTCACACCGGGGAAGCTTTCCTAGTGCCTTATCCGTGAAAGGTTCTTCAGCATCCCCTTACTTTTCCGTGCAGCCGCACCCGATCACCTTTTTTTGTAATTTCCGCTCCAAAGTGTGATAAAAATCACACCACCCTGCTGCTTTATACGATATACTGAGGTATATCAAGTAAGGACCGGAGAGGAAGATCCGAATGGACCCGAAGCGCATAACCGAGCAAAGCGTCGCCGGCAACACGACTGCTTTTAGCGAACAGAACCTGGACAGATTGAAGGCCATCATGTACGAGCATAAAGTTCAGGCAGGCGCCAACCTGTTCTGGGAGGGCGACGACGCCGACAAGCTCTACTTCCTTAAGCGCGGGCGGATCCAGATCACCAAAGCCACGGACGAAGGCAAAGAGCTGATCCTCTATGTATACGAAAGAGGGGACCTGCTCGGGCAGATCGATCCGTTTAACGATTCGAAGCACAGCTTCAGCGGGGTGGCCGTGGAAGACAGCGTCGTGGGCGTCCTGCAGCAGAAGGACCTCGAGGTGCTGATCTGGCAGCATGGCGATTTGGCCATCGAGTTCATGAAATGGATGGGCCTCACCCACCGGCTGACCCAGACCAAATTCCGCGACCTGATGCTGTACGGCAAGCCGGGCGCCCTCTGCTCCACCCTGATCCGGCTCAGCAACACGTACGGCAAGCCGGAAGGGGAGAATATCCTCATCACTAAGAAATTAACGCATTCCGAGCTCTCCGACATGATCGGAGCCACCCGGGAAAGCGTCAACCGCATGCTGAATGACCTGAAGAAGCAGGGCGTCCTCGATAACGAGAACGGGTATATCGTGATCAAGGACTTGGCCTACCTGCAGGGCATCTGCCGCTGCGAGCACTGCCCCAAGGACATCTGCCGGATTTGATGGCAGAAGCCCCTGGGGCTTTTTTCGCATGGCGTGCAGCTCCCGGCGTCTGTGTTCGACGTCGCATGACGGGGATCCCCCATGCTTTCCAGGGGGCAGCATTCCCTTCCCTATTCGATCGGAACGCCGAGGTAGCGCTTGACCTCCTCGGCAATAGCCGCCCGGACCGGCCGGAAGGAGAAACCAAGCGCGGCGGCCCGCTCATTCGAAAGCTTGTAGGTGGCCCCCATCGAATAGGGCGACTTCTCCTCCCCTTCCCCGGCCAGGTAGAGCCCGGACGTTCCTCCGGTTCCTTTTTCCAGCTCCTCCACGAATTCTTCCATACTCAGCCACCCGGTATTGTTCGCGTTGACGGGTCCGGCATACTCCGCTTCGATTCCCAGGAAATACAGGAAGCCGGCGAGCTCATCCGCCGCTATATAGCTGAACGAGAAGGGCTGAAGAATCCCGATGGGCTTCCCTTGGCGGACCTTGTCCACATGGTAGGCGAATCTCCCCGTATAATCGTCTTCCCCCGAAATGACCAGCGAAACCCGGACTGCCGTTACCGGGAAGGGGGCGTTCTGGTACAGGCAAGCCTCCGCCTGGCGTTTGCCCTCCTGGTAATCGTACGACCCTCGGTCCAAATCCACCCGATAGCGGTGAGGATCAAAAGCCTCCTCCCGGATTACCTCGTTCGTATCTTCATACACGGCCATCGACGAGGTGAACACGTAGCGTCGGATGCGGGAGCCGAACGTCTCCACCGCGGTCCGGGCATCCTGCGGCGTGAACCCGATCTGGTCATAGACCACATCGTACGACCGGTCCCCGAAGGCATTCATCATAGCCTCGCCGTCCGTCCGGTCGACGGTCACCCGCCGGACCCGGTGGTCCAAGCCTTCGGCCAAGCTTCTCCCCCGTGTCGCCACGGTGACTTCATGCCCCCGGGCGGCCAGCTTGTTCACCAGCCGCTTTCCGAAAAACTTCGTTCCTCCAAGCACCAGTACGTTCATTCTCCCCATCCCGCCTTTTTGTCAAAATAATCTCCATTTCCCGCTATCCAGAGTTCAGTATACAGGAAGCACCAAAGCAATCGGGAAGAAATCTTTCGATCGCGTTTTGGTATAATAGGAGAAGAAAGCGTGTTGGATAAGGAAACCAAGGAGGAGCCCTGTTCATGAAAACGATAAGCCAAGACCCGGTGGTTCAGACCTCCATGCTGATCCGCCGGCCGGTCGGAGAGGTGTTTGAAGCGTTCGTCAACCCGGAAGTTACGACGAAGTTCTGGTATACCCGAAGCAGCGGCCGGATGGAAGCGGGGAAGCGGATCCAATGGTATTGGGACATGTATGGGGCGGCGGCGGATGTGGATGTGGTGGCGGTGGAGCCGGACAAGCGGATCCGTATCGAATGGGACGAAGGAGTGGGCGTAGAGTGGGACTTTACCCCGCGCTCCCCGGAAGAAACGATGGTCACCATCACCAACTCGGGGTTCCACGGTAACGGAGACGAAGTGGTGGCCCAGGCGGTCGATTCCATGCAGGGCTTCACGATGGTGCTGTGCGGGCTTAAAGCCTACCTGGAGCACAACGTGATCTTGAATCTCGTCGCCGACAAGGCGCCGGATGCCCACGTGACGGGCTGAGTTCCGGAGGGAATCTCCCGGCTCAGAAAGCAAACAGCGTCCGTCCGGCAGCTGCTTCCTATGCCGGGCGGACGCTTTGTCGCGTCTTTCTTTAGGCCTGCCCCTCGGACTGGCTTTGTAAATACCGTGCGTATTCCTCTGTAAATTCCAGAGCGTTCCGGAAATCCTCGGATCGGCTGGAGAGAGCCTCGACCACCTTCTCCTTGCCGGACTCCTCCAGCGCTAGTAGATCCGGCATACGGGGCACCCGGAACCCGGTATGATCGTGATAAACGATCGTGACGAGGGTTCCAACCGCTTCGCCGCCCTCCTCTTTGATGGTACTCCACATCCAGCGCTGCTGGTCCGTCTGCTCGGGACAGCTCCCCCACTCCCGGGAGCTGTCGAAATCGCCCGGCAGTCTCGGCTCCGGCTGCAATCCTTCCTGCCTCAACTGCTTGTGGACGTCAAGGAAAAGCAGATTCAGAAAGGTCCCGTAAGCCATATCACCCGCTTCCTCATAAGCTTTCCTAAGCTTCTCCCGGTTGTTCTCCAGAATCGAACGGCCATTCGCCGCAATGTAGGCCTCCACATATTCCTTGATGCCTATTATCGGATTCGGACAGCTCTGCATATAGGACCGGATAGACTTTTCCCCGTTCATCCTTCCCCTCCTCCTAGTCTTCCTGGTAACTGCACCTTTCTTGCTCCAAGCTCTCCGCTAATCTCCTCAGCAGGGACGATGTCTGCCGGAGAGCTTCCTCCGTCTCCTTTTCTCCGATTTCATTCGCCCAAAGCGAATGACGCTCCGTTACATAATCCAAAGCCTCCCGCCCTTTCGGCGTCAGCTCCATCAATTTGGAGCGCAGGTGATGCGGGTTGTCCCGGTAAACGATCAACCCGTCGCGCTCCAGAGCGTCCGCCGTCTGCTGGACGCTCTGGCGGGTAAGGCCCATGATGCGAGCGACGTGCGCCACGGGAATGGCCCCATGCTCCACCACACCGAGCACCTGCCACCGGGCGCTGCTTAAGCCGACGGGTGACGTTAACCGGTCACCTGCAGCCAGCAGAAGACCGTTAAGGCGAAATACCTCCAATACCAAATCCGTGAATGCTTCTCCATTGGCGCTAAGTTTCTTCATATGACAATATATTGGCATATTGTAAGTTACCTGTCAATATTCGGATAAGACGTGCTCTTCTGCGAACCAGACAGGCTGGCACAGCTACAACAAAAAAGAGCAGGCGTCCCGGCGCCTGCTCTTTCCTATCTTGGCGGAAGCTTATAGAAGACGGCCGCGTTCCCGCCGAACAGCTTCTCCCGCTCCGCCTCGCTGCAGCCATCGGGAAGTGACTCCTCGAGGGCTTCCACCACCTGGTCGTAGGAAGCGGCAAGAAGACAAACCGGCCAGTCGCTTCCGAACATAACCCGGTCAGGACCGAACAGCTCGATAGCCGAGCGGATGTAGCCGGTCAGATCGGAGGGCTTCCAGCTCTCGTGATCCGCCTCGGTGACCATGCCGGAGAGCTTGCAGTAGATGCCCGGGTGGGAGGCGATCCGGCGCATTTGGCTGAGCCACGGTTCCATCTCTCCCCGGGAAATGAACGGCTTGGCGATATGATCGATCACTCCCCGCACGTTCGGAACCCGGTCGAGCAGCTCCACGAGGGAGTCCAGCTGGCCGGCCTTCACGAGCAAATCCACCGGAACGTCCTCCTCCGCAAAGAACCGAAGCGCTTCCACAAACGACGGCTCCAAAATGACGCGGGCATCGGGCATTTCCTGGATCATGATCCGGAAGCCTATGTACCGGGGATGCTGCCGGTGGCGCTCGAAATGCTCCCGCCAGCGGGGATCGTTCAAGTCAAGCCACCCGACGACTCCGAGAATGGCGGGATTCTTCTCGGCCAGCGAGAGCAAGTAATCCGTTTCTTCCAACGTGGGGGCCGCCTGCACGGCGATCGTTCCGCCGATCCCGTGCCGGTCCAGGACCGGCTTCAAATCCTCCGGCAGGTAGTCCCGGTAAAGCATCGGGATTTCGGGGGTAATCCATCCGTAATCTCCACGGTCGATCTTCCAGAAATGCTGGTGGGCATCGATTCTCATGATCTGGCTCCTTTGCTTGAAGAATAAACTCCCTTCATTCTACCAGTAGTTTTCAGGATGTCACCAGGGGCTTGGGGACAATCCTTCGGATAGGCCGCCGGGAAAGTGCGGATTGCCCTTGGATGGACCTTTTAAGACCTTTTCGATAAAATTAAAGCCTTTCGCCAAAAAAATCACCGATCGCTTACCGCGCGGGCAAGAACCGGTGGTATACAGAGGGCCCTTTAAGAAAAGCCTTCTCCACGCCATCTTAAAGAAGGCTATACGCGGGAGGGAGCCTCGTTTCCGCTGGCCACTGCCTTCTTCTTCTCTGTCCGGATGAACGAGAAAGCGAGAAAGGCAAGCACGGCCAGCTGGGGAACGGCCGTTTCCCACGTCGGGTAAACGCCGAGCCATTCCCAGAAGGGCAAACCCGCTGAAGGGGTCGCGGACAGATGGCCGGCCACCTGCAGAGCGTGCAGGCTCTGCCCGAGGAATTTGATCACGAGATAGTAGATTAAGAGCGAAGCCGTAAGGAAGAACGGCCTTACCGGAAGCCGGACGCTGGCTTTCACGACGATCCAGCCCAGTATGACCAGCGCGGCCAGAGCGCCTGCTATGCCCGTCAGCAGCTGCATGGGCTCAATGGATGGCGCCATCCCCACATAGAAGATGGCCGTCTCCGCTCCTTCTCTCAGGATGGAGAGACACGCAACCGCAAACAAGGACCACAAGCTGCCTCCGGCAAGCGCCGCTCCTACCTGGTTCTGGATGTAACGGTTCCAGGTCTGTACCTGGGCTTTCCCGTGCAGCCAGGCTCCGACTGTGATCATCATCACGACGGAGACCAGGCCGGTCACCCCTTCGATCGTTTCGCGGGCTCCTCCGGCAGCGGCAGAGGCTACGGCATAGGTGAGGATTCCCGCCAGTCCGGCGCTAAGCACGAGACCGGCAGCGGCTCCGCCCCATACCCACCGCTGCCGGCCGGAATGGCCGGAACGCTGCAGGAAGGCAAGCAGGGCGGCCAGCACGAGGAGCGCTTCCAGGCCTTCCCGGAGAAGGATGAGCGCGGCATCCCATGCGGAGTAGCGGACGGAGCCCCGGTACGGCTCCAGGTCCGCCCGCATGGCCTCGATCACCCGGGAGGCCGCCTCCGTCTTGGGCGGGCTAGACAGCAGGTCGCCCGTGGCCTCCGCCATCCGGTTCTCGATGGCGGTGTAAACATCGGGCGCCCGCGTCAGCACCGCTCCCTCGACGGAAGGCCAGAGCCGGATGAAGGCCTGCATCCGCTCCGCCGCAGCGGCCGGCTGGCCGCTGCCGATAGCCTGCTGGGCTTTCTCCAGCAGGAGGATGGCATCGTCCACGGTCCGGCCGTCCGCTGCCGCTTCCGGGGCGGCTTCGGCCAGCGTTCCGGCGGAGTAGCCCTCCACCGTCTGCCTAAGCTCGCCGATCGCGGAAGCCGCGGCCTCCGCCCGGAAGGGCTCCGCCTGCAGGGAGATCCGCGCCATGGTCAGCAGCGTCTCGATCCGGCCGTACACCGGGACGCTGTCCGCCCGGATGGCCGGCTCCGCCTTCGCCCACTGGGCGTCGAACCGGCGGAATTCCGCCCGGGCCTGCCCGGCTTGGCCGTTCCCTGCCGCTTCCTGCATCCGCTGCAGCACGGGCAGCAGTTCTTTCGCCGCTGCCGGACCGCCGCCCTTGGCGGAACCGGAAGCGGTCTCCGTTGCCTTGACGAAGGCGTCGGCTGCTTTCGTCAAGGCCGAGACGGCCTTGTAGGCTGCGTCCGGATCCGCTTCCGGCCTGGACAGAGCCGCTTTGGCCGCGGTCAGGGCGGCGTTCACTTGGTCCGCCTGCGGAGAAGCCGGAGCGTGGACGGCCTTCCATTCGGCCTCGAACCGCTCCAGCTCCCGGCCCGCTTCCGGCCATTCCTTCTGGGTGGTGTGCACGAGCGCACCGCCTGCGGCGGGCATGAGCCCGTCAGTGCCCGCCGCTGCAGCCGGGACAGCCGCGGCACTTCCCGCCGCCAGACCCAGCAGCAGGGCAAGCAGCAAAACGACCGAACGGAGGGGGTATCCTTGCCTGTTCATTCGTATGCTCTCCCTTCTCATCCTTCGAACAGCTCCTGGCCGATATACCGGCCTTCCTTCGCGCCGGGGAAGCAGGCGAACACCGCGCTTCCCACATGAGTAATATACTCGTTAAGCTTATCCTGCTTGGCGAGCCGCATCTGCAGGGGAATGAACTGCTTCACCAGGCTCCGCTGGTAGCTCACAAAAACAATCCCGCATCCAGCTGCCCCGTCTGCCGGTCGAGACCGCTGGAATACGAGTAGGACCGCCGAAGGATCCGTTCCGTCTCCGAATGGGCGAGCCGGGCATGGGCTGTCATCGGGATGACCGGCTTGCCGTCCGCTCCCTTCGCATCAAGCGGCAGCGGGTCGAACTCGTTCTTCAGCCCGAGCGGCGCGCCGCTGTCCCGGTGCCGTCCGAACGTCGCTTCCTGATCCCCGAGCGTCGAACGGTCCCACACCTCGAGGCGCAGACGGATGCGGCGCACCGCCATGTAGCTGCCGTTCGCCATCCAGGCCGGACCGTCTGCGGCCTGAGTCCAGATGAGGTCGCTCATAAGCTTCTCATCCTTGACATCCGGGTTCCCCGTTCCGTCCTTGAAGCCCATCAGGTTGCGCGGGGTTTCCCCGGCGCTCCCGCTGCGGCCGTACGCTGGAACCCTTCCTGCGTCCAGCGCAGGACAGCCTTTCCTCGGGCGATGCGGGTCAGGTTGCGGATGGCGTGGAACGCCACCTGCAGGTCATCCGCACACACCTGCACGCCGATGTCTCCCCCGCACCATTCGCTCCGCAGATTGTCTCCGGGGAAACGCGGAAGGTCGACGAGCCCGGCAGGACGCTTCGGACCGAACCCGAAGCGTTCGTCGAAGAAGGACGGGCTTATTCCGAACGTGATAGACGTGTTCGAAGGGTTCAAGCCGACCGCTTCTCCGGTATCGTCCGGAGGAAGACCCGTCTGGCTGTTCTGCGTGCCCACCGTTTCGCCGGCGCACAGTTTTGCTGAAGCTTCCGTCCAGGCTTTGAACAGCTGGCTTACTTCCTCCCCGCGCTTCACCGTCAGGTCAAAAGCGGCGAAGCACAGGAAATTCTGCGGGGGAGTCACGATTCCCGCCTGATGGGTCCCATAGAACGAAAGGCGGCCGCTCCGGGCCGCGTCGGCGGAAGCGGTGTCCGACCGGGAAGCGATCTTCCCGGTGCCGGCCAGTACCCCTCCGGCGCCAACGGAGCCGAGCAGGAGGCCAAGGCCTCCCACTCCCGCCATCTTAAGGACTTCCCGGCGGGAGAAGGGGTGCCTCCCTCCCTCTCCTTGTGCTTGTCTGCCGGCTGCGGCTGTTTCTTGTTGTCTTCCATGATCTAGGCCCCCAGTTTTTTGCCCATTTGGGATAGGGGCTCGGCGAGCGCATCCACCGCCTGGCTCAGCTTTTTCGTCTGGTCCTGCGTCAGATCCGTATAAAGAACATAGCCGCTGCCCTTCTTGTAAGGCTCCATCACCTTGAACAGGTCGTTAAAACGCCCGTCGATCGTTCGGGCGAGCTCTGCATCCTTCTTCTCCACTTCCGTCTTCAACACGTCAAAAATCTTCCGCGCCCCTTCCACATTGGCCGCGATATCATAGAGGTCGGTTCGGGAGTAGCGCTCCTCTTCGCCCGTCACCTTGGTCGACGACACCTCATTAAGCAGCTCGACCGCTCCCGTCAGCAGCAGGGTGGAATCAATCTCAACCGTTTCGACCTTCGCCCTCAGAAGCTTGCTGTCGCTCAGCAGCTGGTCGGCGTAGCCTTCCTGGCCTTGGGTCTTCCCGTCCATCCACAGTCCTTTCTCGATCCGGTGGAAGCCTCTCCAGTCCTTCTCCTCGACATCCCCTTCCCGGGCATCCATAGCCGGGTCCAGGTCTCCAAGCGACTCCGCGATCGGCTCAATCCGCTCATAATACATGCGTGCAGGAGCGTACAGCTCCTTGCTCTTCTCCAGGTCCCCCGCTTTGATGGCGGCTGTAAATTCCCCGGTAGCCTTAACATAGGCATTGCACTGTTCTATGACGTAAGTCCGGTACTGATCAATAGCTTGAGTATAGTCAACAGCCGGCGCGGCAGGTGCAGCGGAAGGAACGGGCGTGGAAGCCGCTGCACTAGGCTGAACGGCTTCTTTTGTGTTCCCGCAGGCGGAGGCAAGCACCGAGGCTGCCAGTATCGCAGAGGTAAGAATGAGACCGGATTTCATGAATGAATGACACTCCTTATTAAAATTTTAATTGTATGGCCAGGCTTTGGGCTTTCCCCCGCTGCCTCCCGCATGAATCTTGTATGTATTCAAGAATAGAGAGTTGGGAAGCACGAGCCATCATTTTGGGGAGGATCCCAAATGATAATGAGAATTAATCTCAACTGAAAATATCACAAGTGAGAATGATTTTCAATGACTAATTTAAAAAGGGGGCAAAAGCCCCGCAGCAGAAGAAAAAGACCCAGAACAGCCATAACCCCCAAGAGGGCCGGGGCGGCTTCCCTTAGGGGTTATGGGATGCTGAGTCACATCGTCCGCGCCTGGCTGCGCCAGCACGCTGCGGATCCGTGAGGTCTTGCCTACCTGCCACCTTGTCATTGACTGAACCACTGCTAAACCGGCTTGCGGGCGGCGTCGATCAGCAGGATGACGGCGGTCAGAATGTGCATGATCATGCCCACGACCGGAATGAAGGCGATGACCGAGGTGATGATGCCGACGACGCTCCCGACGCGGGAGCCTCCTCCTTGGAGGCCATCAGGAGCGTAATGATGTGAAGCACCAGCATAATGCCGAGGGGCACCCAGGCCAGACTGAGGACGATCAGCCCGCCCACAAACGGAATGCCGAGCACCGCCTCCAGTCCCCCAGTGATCCATTTCAGCTGTTTGGAATTGCTCATGAACCGTCCCTCCTCTTGCTTTCCTTATTGTTATGTATGATTACCCCCTGAAGAACTGACCATCTATTTTTACGGAAGGCGGAAGGCGGCGTTTCATTTGGCGCGCTTTTCCCGATGGCTTATACTTTACACAGAGCGGTTTTTCGGATAGGAACGAGGGAAGGAAAGATGATACATGAAGGGACAGCCTGGGAAAGCGGTCAGGAGAACCGCGGACCGAACGGGAGAAGGGCCCGGCAGAAGGAGGCGGCGGGGATGACGCCATTTACGGAGAGAGTGCTGGAGGTGATCCGGTCCATACCGGAGGGACGCGTCATGACCTACGGGCAGATTGCCGGAGCGGCGGGAAGCCCGCGGGGGGCCCGCCAGGTGGTCCGCATCCTCCATTCCATGAGCGGCAAGCACCACCTTCCCTGGCATCGGGTGATTTCGGCCAAGGGGAAATCGCCCCGCGGGAGGACGGCTCGGAAGAGATGCAGGCGTTCCTGCTGGAGGCGGAAGGCGTGGAGGTGAAGAACAGCCGGTACGTGGAGCTCGAGCGGTTCCTTCATCGCCCCGAGGGGGCGGAGGAAGCGTGAACGGATGGGGGCAGGCCGGGCGGTCCGCCCCTTTTCCCTTCCCTATGGCTTCTCCGCCAGGCGCGCCGCGAGCCGCTCCCAGTCCTCGCCGAACAGACGGCGAAGCACCGGACGCCGGCGGACGGCCAGCGGATGATAGGAAACGAGCGTCTCAAACCCGTCCACCGTATGCCACGACCCCTAAGCGCCTTTACCTCCGCTTCCGGATTCCGGAAGAACTCCTGGACCGAAACGTTGCCGAGACACAGCACATAGCGGCGGCCCGGCACGGCAAGCTGATGCTCCAGATGGAGACGGCACGCCTGCCGGGCCGCCTCCTTGTTATAGGCGCGGGCGGGCCTTCTCTTGAGCAGATACGTCACATACAGCTCGTCCGGACCGAGACCGACGCGGTGCGCGGCTTCCTGAAGCGTTTCGCGCGTCCCGCAAACGAAGGCCTCCCCTTCTTTATCCTCCCGCGCCCCCGGATTATCCAGCAGCACCAGAACCGAAGCTCCCGGATTCCCCTCTCCCCAAATCATTCTCCCGCCATGCCCCGCCAGCTCACAGCGCCGGCAGCCTGCAAATGGCGGCGGCACCGGATCCTCCGGCCACGCACACGACTGAAAAGGCTTCATGGCCCTGCCCCCTTTCCCAACAATCGGTCTCCCGGGAAGCGTTTCTTGCTCACGGCTTCCATTCGGGAGACCTTTTGCCTATTCTTCCCCAAATCTTCTTGGTGCCTTATCCGGTAACTTTGTTGGCGAAAAAGATTTTGTAAGCGCACAAAAATCAGTGGGGAAGCAGAACTTCATTTGCGGATAAGGTACTAGGGAATAGGGGCGGGCCGAAGCTTTACAGCTTGAGATACGTAAAGGAGCCGATCCGGGCGACGACAACCCCCTGCCGCCGGGGGCCGGTCGGGTTCTGAAGAGGAGGCACCGGCACGCCGGAACCAAGCGAGTACAGATAACGGTAATCCGGATAAGACGCCTGGTCCGTCAAGTAAGCGGAGAACGGGCTGCCCGGCACGCGGTGGCTGTTGAGCTTGGCGATGATGCCTTCCGCCGGCCGGACCCCGATTCCGTGGCCGAAATACAGGTTGTCGCCCATCTTGATCACATTCTCCCCCGCCACTGAGGGGTCAGCGGCGAATAGTCCGGGTTGATGAAATACAGAATGTCCCCGGGGTAAGACTCCTGGTGCGTATCCAGGGTGATCAGGCGAAGATCGCTGTCATAATGCCAGTCAAAGAGCAGCAGATCGGCAAAATAACGGTTAAACAGGGGATCCCCGATGTTCTCGCCAACCGCCCGGTACAGGCAGATGACCATCGCGGTCGCGCATTCGAAGGCATACAGCCGGCCGTTCCGGAAAATATCCCGGACCCCTCGGCCGGCGCCACTCCCGGCTTCAGCTGAAATCCCCCGGCTCCGTCCGGTCCCAGAAGACCGGGTTGCAGCGGGAATCGGCAAACGTGGCAAACTGGGCCCCGCTCTCATACAAGGCGGCGGCCGCCTCGGTGATCGACACCCGGACCCGCAGCTCAAACAGCAGCTGGTCCACACTATCGTAGGAGTAGACGGTCGGGCTCCGGTCCTTTTGCAGATAGATGTCTCTTTGCCTGTCCGGCAGCATGGCCGGATCAATCGGCTGGGCCATCCCTTGCACGCGGATCATGGGAACACCTGCCTTTGGCATGATGGAATATCCCATTTTATGCGGATGCCGGGCAAAGTAAAACCGCGGGTTTCCCTGGTGCCTGTACCCGCGGCTGGCAGGGCGGCCATCCGCCCTCTCGTCTCGTTATGGAAGCCCGGCCGCCGGGAACCGTCTCTCCCCGCGCTAGCGGCGGGGGCGTCTAGCCGCACGGTACTGACCGGCGGCCTTCCCGGGGCCCGCTTCCTTTTTCCGTCTTCGAACACCGCCCGGTTTCGCCCTTGGGCCTTGGCGGCATAGAGAAGCTTGTCCGCATATTCGGCAAGCTCGTTTTTGGTCGGACAGTCTCCTGAATAGACCGCCCCGAAGCTCAGCGTCACGCGTACGGGTTGTCCCCGCACCGCAAGCTTCAGCCGGTTCACGTCCCCCTGGATCGCCTTGATCAGCTGGGCGGCCTCGTTCGGCTCCCTCGTGTAGACCAGCATGGCGAACTCCTCTCCCCGTAGCGGAAGGCCAATCCGTTCCGGTCCCGTAAACGCGCGGAGAGAACGCCGGATACCTGCCGGAGCACCTCGTCTCCCGTGGCGTGTCCGTAGGTGTCGTTGATCGTTTTGAAATGGTCGATGTCCGCCATGATGAGGTAGGCCGGCTGCCGTTCCCGGTAAATCCGGTCCATCGTCTCCTGGAAATACCGGTGGTTAAAGAGACCCGTCAAATAATCCTCGTTCAGCCGGTCCCGGTAATAATTGCTGTCCTTGAATTGTTTGCGCTCCCGGGAAGCGATCACCCCGCAGTAGAAGGCGATGACGAACGTGAACATAACCTGCAGGCTGTACAGATAAAGCCGGTACGGGTCCGTAAAGACCCCGGGATCCAGCCGCAGCAGCATCACGGAATATCCCCCGGTCAGGAGACCGGCCGCATACAGGGCGCCGGCCAGATTCCAGTAGATGGCGGAATGCAGCAAAAGCAAATAGAAGACCATGTAGAACGGGCTGTGTCCGCCTCCCGTCATGGCCACCAGGGCAAGTACGGCTACCCCGTCCATCACAATGGAGGTCCGCGTGACCACCTTGTAGACGCTCGAGGTCACCGGATAACGAAGCAGCACATATTGGTCCACAGCGGTGTACAGCACCACAAAAAGCGCGGTCCACGTAAACCCCGCCTTGCTGTAGCCGAGAAACCCGTTTATGGACGGGGTATAGACGATGAACAGGCAGACCGCGACGATGAACCACCGCAGGTTGGCCGAGATCATTTCCATCGTTTGGGTTTGGGGAATCCAGTTTCTTTTCAAGTATGCCACTCCCTGCCGTGCCGCGAGCCCTATCGCTTAATGTCCTGCTCGTGTCGTCTTTCTCTGGAGAAAGGACTTACTGTCTTCTGTAGGAAAATGTAAGATTCCTTCCCCTGTGACAAAATTCGTTCCAATTAACCAGTCTTTCCGCCGGAAGTAGACAGCTGTTCCTAGAACGCCGGAAGGCTTGATCCAAAACCGGGCATCCTTGCCTAGGCTGTCAGGTCCCGGGGCCGCTCGCGGCAGGCCGGCCTTATTCCTTCAGGCTCCTGATGTCTGCACGATAAAAACCCCCGTTCTCTGCAGGAAGCAGACCGGGGGGACGAATGTCGGATGGTGCCGAAAACGTATAAAGAGGCTCCGGCACCGGCGGCGTTGCTGCGCGGCAAAGGGGAACCCTAGAGTCGGGGCGCTGCGGCCAGGCAGCGGGAATTTAGCCTCCGGCGGTGCCGCTGAGGCAACGGGGATTCGGCGGCCGGTGTCCCCCGCTGCCCGGCAGCGTGGGGGTATGCGGCAGCGGCGCTCTACCCGTCGACCGGCGTAACGGCTTCCTCCAGCCGGCGTTTCATCTCGGCCATACGCTCTTCCTGGATCTCCTCGGACCAGCCGTAGTGGGCGGCCATGTAGCGCGTCACGGGGCCGAGCGTCCGGCGCACCTCTTCGATGTCGAAATAGAGCGCCCCGGTCCGGCGGATGAAATAGTCCGCCGGCGTGACGGCCATCTCCTCCTCCATGGCATAGAGGAGCGTCAGAAAGGTGCGGGGCGGGAGCCCGAACTCCCGCGCTTCCCCGCCGCGGACGCGGTGCAGCTCGTAGAGCTCGGCGGCGTTCGAGCCGTAGCGCCGGGCGAGCCATTCGGCCGTCTCGGCCGTCAGGCCCGCGTTCGTGCCGGCGCGGACGCTCTCCCGCACGAACGCCTCGAAGCCGGCGGAGCCGCCGACCTGGCCGCCCGAGAGAGTGAGCCGCTCCGTTCCGCACTCGCGGTAAGGCCCGCGGCCCTGATCGGCCAACCGCGAAGTGACGAGATCGACGACCCGCTCGGCCATCCTGCGGTAGCCGGTGAGCTTGCCCCCGGCTATGGAGAGCAGGCCGGAGGGCGCCTCGAAGATCTCGTCCTTGCGTGAAAGCTCCGAGGGCGACTTGCCGTCCTCGTGGATAAGGGGCGCAGCCCCGCCCAGCTCGACTCCACATCGTCCGGCGCCAGCTCAAGGCTCGGGAACATCCCGTTAGCCGCCTCCAGCAGGTAATCCCGGTCGGCCGCCGTCATGCGAGGATTCTCGATATCCCCGGTGTAGTTCGTATCGGTGGTGCCGATATACGTCTTGCCCTCCCGGGGAATGGCAAACACCATCCGCTTATCCGGAGTGTCGAAATAAACCGCCTGCCGCAGCGGGAAGCGCCCGCCGTCCACCACGAGATGAACGCCCTTCGTCAGGTGAATGCGCTTGCCCTCGCGGGAGCGGTCGAGCTCCCGGAGCTCGTCCACCCAAGGACCGGAGGCATTCACGATGATCTTCGCCCGCAGGTCCCGGGTCTTCCCGGCCAGCGTATCGGCGATCCGGACGCCGGACGCGCGTCCCCCGTCATAGAGCACTTCGACGGCGCGGGCATAGTTAACCGCACTTGCCCCCGCCGGACCGCCTCCTTCATCGTCTCGATGGTCAGGCGGGCGTCATCGGTCCGGTACTCGACGTAATAGCCGCCCCCTTCAGAATGTCCGCACGGAGCAGAGGCTCCCGCTGCAGGGCTTCCGACCGGCTGAGCATCCTCCGCCTCTCGCTGCGGCGAACCCCGGCGAGACGGTCATAGACGAGCAGGCCGACCGAGGTCGCCATACGGCCGAAGGTGCCTCCCTGAACGAGCGGAAGCAGCATCCATTCCGGCGTCGTCACATGCGGGGCGTTCTCGTAGACGACCGCCCGCTCCCGGCCCACCTCGGCGACCAGCTTGATCTCCAGCTGCTTCAGGTAACGGAGTCCTCCGTGGACGAGCTTCGTGGAACGGGAGGAAGTGCCCGCGGCGAAGTCCTGCATCTCGACAAGCGCGGTCCGGATCCCCCGGGTCTCGGCATCAAGCGCGATGCCGGCCCCCGTAATCCCTCCTCCGATCACCAGGAGGTCGAAGTCCTGTTCCTCCATGCTGGCCAGAACCGCCTCCCGGCCGGCTCCCGCAAACGTCTGCTCTCTCATCATGGTGTCCCTCTTTCCTGCCGCAGTGTGATAGTCCCCGGCCGCCTGAGGCTGATCCTGCCGGCCCGGTATGCCCGGCGGCTAAACGAAAGCGCGTGCTGCGGCCACCGCTTTCTTCCATCGGGTGTAGAACTCTTCTCTCGCCTCGGAAAGCATGGACGGCTCGTAGGCCGCCGCGATCCGCCACTGGCTGGCGATTTCCTCGGTGCCGCTCCAGAAGCCGACGGCAAGGCCGGCGAGATAGGCGGCGCCGAGCGCCGTCGTCTCGTTCACCGCCGGCCGGTCGACCTGAACGTTCAGCAGGTCGCTCTGGAACTGCATGAGAAAGGGATTCAGCGAAGCCCCGCCGTCCACCCGCAGAGCGCAGGTGGGCAGGCCCGAATCGATTTCCATCGCCGTCAGCACATCCTTCGTCTGGTAAGCTATCGACTCCAGCACGGCCCGGACCATATGTTCCCGGGTTGTTCCCCGCGTCAGGCCGAAGAACGACCCGCGCACGTCGCTGTCCCAGTACGGCGTTCCCAGCCCGACAAAAGCGGGCACCATGTACACGCCGGCGTTATCCGGGACGCTTGCGGCGAGCTCACCGGTTTCGGCGGAGGACGAAATGAGCTTCAAGCCGTCCCGCAGCCACTGAACCGCCGAGCCGGCCGCGAAGATACTGCCCTCCAGGGCGTATTCCACCCGTCCGCCGATGCCCCAGGCGAGCGTGGTCAGCAGGCCGTGCGTTGAGCGGACCGCCTTGGAGCCGGTGTTCATGAGCAGGAAGCAGCCGGTTCCATAGGTGTTCTTGACCATGCCCTCGGAGTAGCACGCCTGCCCGAAGAGAGCGGCCTGCTGGTCACCCGCCGCTCCGGCGATCGGTATGGGAGCGCCTCCGACCCACTCGGCAAGCGCATGCCCGTACACCTCGGAGGAGGAACGAACCTCCGGCAGCATGGCCGCCGGAATGCCCGTCATCTCGAGGAGCTCCTGATCCCAGGCAAGCTCGTAAATATTATAGAGAAGCGTCCGGGAGGCGTTGGAATAATCCGTCACATGCGCCTGGCCGCCGGTCAGCTTCCAGATCAGCCAGGTATCGATCGTGCCGAAGAGAAGCTCCCCTTCTCCGCTCTCTCCCGCGCTCCTTCCACGTGGTCGAGAATCCACCTGATCTTCGAGGCGGAGAAGTAGGAATCGATGAGCAGCCCCGTCTTATCACGGATGGCTGCTTCGTAGCCCGCCTTCTGCCACTCCTCGCATATATCCGCCGTCTGGCGCGACTGCCATACGATCGCCCGGTAGACAGGCTCGCCGGTCGCCCGGTCCCAGACGACCGCCGTCTCCCGCTGGTTCGTGACCCCGATGGCCGCAACCTCCTCCGGGCGGGTTACCCCACTGTCCATCAGCTCCGCCACCACCGTGCGTACGGAGTCCCATATTTCCAGCGCATCGTGCTCCACCCAGCCGGGCTCGGGAAAAAACTGCGTGAACTCCCTCTGGGCGGATCGGACCGTCTCTCCTTCATGATTAAACAAAATGGCCCGGGAGCTGGTCGTTCCCTGGTCAATGGAAAGAATAAAGCGCTTACTCAACCGATATCCCCTCTTTCACGGATCGGGCCGGATGCCCTTTTCCTGTTCTCCTAATCCCATCCCTTCTACCTTACCTCATCGGCGGCCCCGTTTCCATAACAGAACTTGGCTGCCGGCTGACGTTTCGTTAAGGTGAACCGGCTGAAGAGACAGGAGCACTTGAACGAAAAAGGAATTTCCATTACCCTGAAGGCATCAAAGCCCGAGGAGGACGACCCTATGCCGTTATGGCCGCGCCGCACCCCTGCAGGAGACAAAGAAAGCCGGAAGCCGAACCGCCCCAAGGACGCGGAGCCCGGGAGCGGGGAAGAGCGCCCCATGATTCCGCTGCCTGCGGAAACACTCGAGGATACCGACGTTGCCCTGCATGCCGAGAGGCAGCTCATCCAGTGGGTGGACGAAGCGGTCGACGACTTCGCCCGCCGGGGCGGCTTCGACAACCTCCCCGGCAAAGGCAAGCCGCTGAAGGTGCCGGAGGGCGATGTGCTGCAGACGATTATGCAGAATGCCAAAATCCCTCCCCCTGGGTCATGCTGCGCCGGGAGATCGGTGTGGCGATGGAGTACGCCGTCGAGCTGATGGACTCCGGGGCCGGAGAACAGGCCGTGGACGACCAGCTGCTCCTTATTAACCGGCAGATTCTCGAGTTGAATCTGATGGCCCCGAGCCTCTCCCTTCACCGGAGGAAGGTCTCCCGGGACACTATCCGCGAGCAGGCCGCCAAATGGAACGAGGGAGGATGAGCGAATTGCCGTCAGAAAGCCTTTTTCCTATAGAAGAGCCCGGCTTGGAGGAGCTTTACCTCACCTATAAGCCTCTCCTGCTGTCGCTCGGGTACAAGCTTCTCGGTTCAAGGACCGAGGCGGAGGACGCCGTGCACGATGTCTTCCTGAGCCTGCGCCAGTCGGCTCACGAGCCCCTCCGCCATCCGAAGGCGTATCTGGTCAAGCTCTTGACCAACCGCTGCCTTAATCTGCTGAAGGCGGGACGGCGGCGGAGAGAAACCTATCCCGGCTCTTGGCTGCCGGAGCCCGATTTCTCCGTAGCGGATCACCCCGGAGCCGAAGGGCGGGATCCCGGGGAACCGGAGGAGCAGCTCATTCTCCGGGAGACGGTCAGCTATGCCCTGCTCGTTCTCCTTCAGGAGCTGACTCCGCAGGAAAGGGCCGTCTTCGTGCTTCGCGAGTCCCTCGGCTACGACTACAAGGAGCTGGCGGCGCTTCTCAACAAGACGGAGCCGTCCTGCCGGAAGCTGTTCAGCCGGGCGAAGGCGAAGCTCGGGAAGAGCGGCCCTCCCGTGGAGAAGCCGCCGGCGGACGCGGAGGCTTTCATCCGGACTTTCCTCCAAGCGGCGGCAAGCGGGCGCTTCGAGCCCTTCGTCCGGCTGCTAGCGGAGGATGCGGTTATGGTCAGCGACGGCGGCGGCAAGGTGCGTTCCGCGCTTGTGCCCATTAAGGGCCGGGCCCGCATCGGGGCTTTCTTCACCGGCATCGGCAAGAAGGGCTCTCTTCACGGAAGCGTCCGGCCGGTGCCGGGGAATGGTCCCGCCTCCTTCGTTCTGGATCGTCCCGGACGGCCCCCTTCGTCTTCAGCTTCGCCTGGACGGCCGATGGAAGCCGCATCTCCGCGATCTATCTGCTCAGCAATCCCGACAAGCTGACCCTCCTGCCTCCTTTGGGGGAGTCTGGGGCGCTGCCTCCGGGTCCCCTTTTGCCGGAATAATCGAAGCAGACACAACCCGTGTCACAAATCAGACCTCCCGGTTGTCATAGAGAAGGCAAGCCATTATTCCACCGAGGAGGACGCCTTCTATGCAAGTTCGGCTTCATCACCAAACCGTCAATCCGCAAGCCTACCAGGCGATGCGCAAGCTCGAGGAGTTCGTCAAAAGCACCGGTCTCGATCCTATCTTGTATGAACTGATCAAGATCCGGGCCTCTCAATTGAACGGCTGCTCCTTCTGCCTGGATATGCACACCAAGGATATCCGCCGGATGGGCGAATCGGAGCAGCGGGTTAACCTTCTTTCCGTCTGGCGGGAGGTGCCGCTGTTCACGGACAAGGAAAAAGCGGTGCTCGAGCTGACCGAGGCCGTGACCCGGATCGGCGATGGAGGGGTATCGGATGCGCTGTACGCCAAAGTCCGGGAGCACTTCTCCGAGACCGAATTCATCGCCCTTATCATGGCGATCAACACGATCAACTGCTGGAACCGGATCGCCATTTCGTTCGGCATGTTCCCGGGCTGCTATGACGCGGGTGCCAAGCGTTCCGAATCGGCCGAGTAAACGGAGGACCCTGGAGCCTCCTCTCTGTTAACGTTCTGATGAAACGCCGCTCCTGCCCGCGAATACAAAAGAGCTCCGGCCTGCCTCGGCCGGAGCTCTTTTGCCTGCGTCCCAGCCGTGCTTGACGGCCTGATGGGCTTTAGTGGTTGTCCTTCAGCTTGCCAATGCCCTCTTGGACTTCGCCCTTCAGCTTGTCCTTCTTGCCTTCGGCCTGCATCGATTTATCGTTCGTCGCGTTTCCGACCTGATCCTTGATTTCGCCCTTCGCTTTGGAAACGCCGCCTTTGATTTTATCTCCTAATCCACTCATGCTTTCCATCTCCTTTGTGTTAGGGTTATAAAGAATTACCCTTTTTGGGGGAAAGTTAAACGTTACCGGGAAACCGCGGCCGGAATGGACGTCCCATCGGAGGAACGGCCGAACCGGCAAAGCCCGGCCTGCGGTATCCCTCCAATATGACAACCGTTGTCTTATATCCGTGATACAATTCTCTTAACGGGTGAAGAAAACCCCGGAATGGGTACCCAAGAGAACGAACGAAAGAAGGAATGAACGATGAGAGCCGACCGTCTTCTGAATATCCTGCTGCTGCTGCAGAACCACGGCCGCCTGACCTCCCGCGAGCTGGCGGCCCGCCTGGAGGTGTCCGAGCGAACCGTGTTCCGGGACATGGAGGCGCTCAGCACCGCGGGTGTTCCCGTCTATGCCGAGCGGGGAACGAACGGCGGCTGGATGCTGGCCGAGGGCTACCGTACCCAGCTCACCGGCATGAAGAAAGAGGAGCTTCTCTCCTTCTCGTCGCCAGTCCCGCCGGTCTGCTGACCGACTTGGACTGGCGGCATCCGTTTGAGTCGGGCTTCCAGAAGCTGCTCGCCGCCGCTCCGGAGGCCATCCGCCGGGACGTGGATGACGTGCTGGAACGGATCCATCTGGACGGGGCGGGCTGGCGGCAGGCGAAAGAGTCCCTTGGCTCCCTGGCGGCCGTTCAGGAGGCCGTCTGGGGAGACCGGCTCCTACGGCTACGCTATGACCGGGACGGGCAGGAGAAGGAGCGCATCGTGCGTCCCCTAGGGCTCGTGGCCAAGCGGAGCATCTGGTATTTGGTGGCCGGGACGGAGGAAGGGATGCGCACCTTCCGCATTTCCCGCCTGCTGGACGCCGTGGCGCTCGAAGAAACGTTTCGGCGTCCGGAGGACTTCAGCCTGGCGGATTATTGGGAGAGCTCCGTTCAGGCGTTTCAATCAAGCCTCCCCAGCTGCCCGGCCCGGATCCGGCTCAAGCCGGAATGCCTGCCGCTCTTGAAGCAGGAGAGATACGTCCGGATTCTCCGAACAGAAGAAGCGGAGCCGGGCTGGGTAACCGTCCATGCGGACCTCCAGACGCTCGACTGGGCGGCCCGGGTCGTCCTCGGCTTTGGCCCTTCGGCTGAAGCGCTGGAGCCGGAGGAGCTGCGGGAGCAGGTACGTTGCGCCGCGGAAGCCGCGGCGGCCTTGTACCGGTAACGGCCATGGTCCAAATCTGGCATACGACTAGTTCCTTATACCTATTTATTATTCTAGAAAAATAGGTCTAAAGTATTACTTTCTATCTGTCGATAAGGTAAATAGGTGAATTCTCCTATTTATTTGACAAGGTGGAGCATACAGATGATTCTAGAGAGATATGAGGAGCTTAAAGCCATGCGGAAGTTGAGAGGCCTGACCCAGCAGCAGCTGGCCGAGCGGGTCCATATCAACGCCCTGTCGGTCTACCGCGCCGAGAATGGTAAGAACATCAGCCCCCGGACGTACTGCCTGCTGATGGCCTGGATGGACGATCCGGACCAGCCTGCCGCTACCTAAAGCTATACAGCACGGGCCGCCTCCGCCTGTCGTTTGCAGCAAAGAGGGCTGGCTCAAGAGGAGTCCTTCGAAGCCCGCCTTCCCCAAAATGAGCAAAGACGCTTCCTTCGCCCGCTATACGGGGAGAAGAAAGCGTCTTTTTGGGCTTATGCCGGGAGGCCCCTTAAGCACCATCCGGCATGGCACCAGCTGCAAGCCCGGGCCGGGCCAAGCCGGTTACCGGTCTTCTTCCGCTCCATTCGGCTCTTCCCCGGCATTCCCGGCGGAGGAACGGCCCTTCGGAGCCTTCGTGACGACCAGCTCCTCGGATGCCTGGCTTCCGGCATAAACAGCGGTCAGCTGTGTTTTGCCTTTGCCAAAGGCGGTCACGAGGCCGCCGGGAGCCACGGCTGCCACCTCCGGACGGCTGCTCGTCCAGACGGCTTGCGCCGTCACCTCCTGGACCGCGTTGTCCGAATACAGCGCCCACACCTTCAGCTGGGTGGTTTCACCCGTCTGAAGGGGATGCAACTTGTCGACCCGCAGGCCGACCAGAGAAGCCGTGACGACCAGACGGTAAGAGACTGTCTTCCCACCGTAGCTCGCCGTGATCTCCGTCTCTCCCTTGGCGAGCGCCGTAACCCGTCCCGCTTCGTCCACCGCCGCAACGGACGGCTGGCTGCTCGTGAACGTGACGCCTCCGGCAAGCGGAACCGATGATCCGTCCGAGTAGACGGCGGACACGACCGCCTGCGCGGTATCTCCCTGTCTCATGGGTGCCAGACCCGTTAAGGTGAGGCCGGTCAGCGCCGGCGAAACCGTCAGCGAATACGCCGCAGATCTTCCTTCAAATTCGGCCGTGATGACCGTCTGCCCGTGGCTCAAAGCGCGGATCGTCCCGGTGGCGTCCACCTCCGCGACCTGCGGGCTGCTGCTCGTGAAGGCCACGCCGGACGACAGCGCATGGCGGGAGCTGTCGGCATAGACCGCCGTTACCGTCGCCTGGGCGGTCTCTCCGGCCGTCATCGGCGCGAGGCCGCTGATCTCGAGCGAAACGGCGCGGCTCGCCACGGACAGCGGGTAAGCCGCCGAAAGGTCGCCGTAGCGGACCGTGATCAGCGTTTCGCCGTAGCCGATGGCCGTTATGAGGCCGGACTGGCTCACCGCCGCGACGGAAGGACGGCTGCTCGTGAAGGTGACCCCGGCGGTCCAATCCACCCGGGAGCCGTCGTTATAGACGGCCTTCACCTGAGCCTGCCGGGTTTCGCCGGGATTCATCGGGCCGAGCCCGCCAAGCTCGAGAGCCCGCACCTCGTAGGGCTGGCCGGAGGCCGTTACGAGCTGCATTTGGCTGTAGTAGCCGTTCAGAATCTGATCGAACTTCCAGCCCTTCGCTCCCAGAGCGGACGCCCCGTACTGGCTCATGCCGACGCCATGGCCGTTGCCGCCTCCGTAGAAGGTTACGCCCGTAACCGCTCCTGCGGCATCCTTCGCCAGATCGAAGGTAAAGAAAGCGGAATACAGAATCGAAGGATTTTTGAGCGTTCCGGCCGGATCGTAATCCTGGGAGCCTCCCTTCGCCCGGTAAGCAAGGATGTCCGGACCGAGGGTGTACGTTTTGGAAGGACGGATCGTGAACCGGATGTTAAATTCCTTAATGATCTTATAAGTGCCGGTCGTCCCTTCCACCACGAGCTCCGTCACGTTGCCTCCCGCCCCGCGCTTCGCCACATACAGATTCTGGAGCGTTCCGATGCCTTCGGCCGGAATGACTTTCGACGCGAAGCTTCCGTCCGGCAGCTTGGTCAGAATGAAGGCCGGATCGGCCGCATAGCGGTCGGCCAGGTTTTTGTTGATGGTGGTCTCCAGCTCCTGCCGGGTCAGGCCCACCTTCCAGCGGAAATAAAGCGAATCCGAGTCATACCCGGTGTAGGACAGATTTTTGTAGAAGGCGTTGACCGCGTTCTCATCCGCCGTGTCCAGCGCCAGCATCCGGGCGGGGTCAGACGGGTCATAGGTATAGCTCTTGGCCGTCAGGTACGGAATTGGGGTCCCCGGAAAGAGATTGCTTCCGGTATCCGACCAAACCTCATGCTTGGAGGCCCCAAACCCGCCGGAGGTCGAATAGAAGCGCGCATCCACCAGGCTGCCTCCGCTCTTCATGATCAGGCCGGCCGTTTCGTTGACCGCCTGGGTGGTCAGGTCGTTCTCTGCGCTGTTGTTGAACACCTGGCTGAGCGTGCTGTCGTCGATATGGAAGCCCCGGTCGGCGAACCGGGAGCTATAGTAATCCGTCAGCGCATAGGTCCGCGCCGCGACCGCCTGGGCCTTCAGCGCTTCCCGGCCGAAGCTGGCCGGCATCTCGCTCGGCACCACCTGGTACAGATACTGCTCCAGCGTCACATCGTTGACAACTCGAAGCTTGTCCTTCGCCGCCGTAAGCGAGAGCTCCAGCGTACCGCGGTAAAGCGGGTTCCCCTGAGCGCGCTTGAAGGTCATGATCTGCAGCAGGGAAGCACTCGGGTCCTTTTGCTCGGCGTAGAGCCGGTTGGCGGTTCGGTACAGCTCGGTCCCGTCTACGGTGACCACGGTAACGCCATCCACGATCGTGAAGGCGGCGAGCTTGCCTGGCGCGATGTCGAAGCTGCGGCCGGCCCTCTTGTCGAGAAGCCGGGAGCCGTCCTTCGATTGGAGATCGAGCCGCGTATGATCGAACGTGGAATTATCCGCGATGTTGGCAATATCCCGGCGGATGCCCACCCGCATGCGGTCGGCCGGCGTTTCGCCCTCGATGACGAGTTTTGCGGCCCGTCCCTGCTCATCGCGGGTCACCGTCACGTTGGCGGCCCCCACCATGACATCGGCAAGCGAGCGGGTCAGGGTCTGCCCGTTCCGCGTCTGTTGGACGAGATAGCCCGGAGCAAGCGCCAGCGTTCCCGTCAACTCCAGCTCGATCGTGCCGGCGGCGGGGTTCTTAGCCATGATTTTCTCGTGCAGGGGATCCGTCACCAGAGAAGCGGCCGGCTGGATAACGGACAGGCCTCCGGCGCTCTCGGCGTAGGCCGGGGAACGCTCCCAAGCCGGCCGGGAGCAGACCGCCGCCCATCAAAGCTCCGGTCAACAGAACCGGAAGGACGCGGCGGGACAAATGCTTTGGAAACAACTTCATAGCTTCACTCCTTTGGAATAAATAGCATATGATAACGCTTACACACCCATATATTTTAACGTCATTGAAATTTAATTTCAATACATTTTTATCCGGTGAAATTAAATTTTAATCGACAGGATTCGCCCCGGACATACAAAAAGAACACCGCTTCCGGAAGAAACGGTGTCCTGCGAATAAGTGCGCCCCGGTCTTTCGTATGGATTCCTTCGATTCGACTAGCGCAAACTGCCGTTTCCAAGGGGCGCCTTCCCTGTCGGAAACCGAGCGTTAAACGTCTCCAAAGGAACCGGCCGCCCTATCCAATAGCCCTGGGTAAAGTCACAGCCCAGCCGGCGGAGCGTATTCAGCTGCTCCTCCGTCTCCACTCCTTCCGCTACGACCCCAAGCCCCAGGCTGTGGGCGAGTGAAATCATGCTCTCCACGAGAGGAGTGGAAGCTCCGGCTTCCTGAACAAACGATTTGTCGATTTTGATGAAGGAGATGGGGAGCTTCTGGAGCAGCGAGAGAGAGGAGTAGCCGGTTCCGAAATCGTCGACAGCGGTTCGGATGCCCATCTCGTTCAGCTTATGAAGCTTGTCTATGCAGGCATCCACGTGCTGGATCGTCATGCTTTCCGTGATCTCGAGGCACAGCCGGGACGGCTCCAGACCGTGCTCCGTCACCACCGAGTGGATCTGCTCCACCAAATACGGCTGGTCGAACTGCAGAGGGGACAAGTTGACCGACACGGTTACCGGAGGCCACCCCTCCGCCTCCCTCTGCTTCATCTCGCGGCATACCCGGTTCAAGACCCACTGGCCGATGGGAAGAATCAGCCCGCTTTCCTCCGCGATCGGGATAAAATTCATCGGAGAAACCATGCCCCGCTTTGGCGAGTTCCATCTTAACAGCGCCTCGGCCCCGCTGATCTCGCCTGTCTGGGTGCTCATCAAGGGCTGGTAATGCACCTCGAACTCTTCCTGCTCGAGCGCCTTGCGAAGCTCCTTCTCGAGCAAATGGCGCTCCTCGGCCTCTACGCTCATCCCCGCGTCGAAGACGACCGCCTGGTTGGTGCCCTGCCCTTTGGCCCGGTACATGGCAATGTCGGCGCTTTTGAGCAGCACGCTGGTATCGCTCCCGTCCCTCGGGTAAAAGCTGATTCCCATGCTGCAGGTAAGGTACCACTCCGTTCCCCCGAAAGCGAAAGGCTTGTCCCGAAAAGCATTCAACAGGGCGTTCGCGGTATCCAAGGCTGCTTCCTCTTCCTTCAGCCGGGGAAGCAGGATGACGAATTCGTCTCCCCGAGCCGGGCGACCGTACCGGCCGGCCCGATCCGGCTTTCCAGAACATGGGCCACATGCTTCAGCAGCTCGTCTCCTGCCCCATGCCCCAGACTGTCGTTGATGATCTTGAAGCGGTCCAGGTCGAGCAGCATCAGTGCCATAACCCGGCCTTCGCGCCGGGCCGTCTCGAGCGCGCCGTTCATTTCCTTATGAAAAAGCGCCCGGTTGGGAAGGCCCGTCAGCGTATCGTGGTACGCCAGATGGCGGATTTGCTCCTCCGCCTGCTTTCGTTCCGAGATGTCTTTGATCGAGCCGATCAGCCGTACCGTCCGCCCTCCATCCCCCGCTATCCCGCGCCCGGTGATCGAGACCCACGCATAGCCGCCTTCCTGCTTGCGGATCCGAAACTCCAGGGAGATCGGCTGGTCTTCCCCCATCTGCTCCCACGCCGTCCGGTGGATGCGCGGGAGGTCCTCCCCGTGTATCAGCTTCGCGCAGAACGCAATCGGATGCTCCCGGTCCACCAGTCCGAGCTGGTGAAAGAGCCGACCCGTGAGGAAGACCTGCTGGCGGATCAAATCCACGTCCCACACGCCGTCATTGGACGTAACGGAGACCACCTCCAGGCGCTCGGCCGTTTCCCGGTACCTTCTCTCCGACTCGGCGCGCTGGCGTTCGAGCTCCTTCTCCTTCGTCACATCCCGCACAACGTAATACTTGAACACCTCTTCGTCGGCTTCGATATAAGCGGAGTCGACCTTTAAGGTGACGGGCCGGCCGGGCCGGCAGGCGACGATGACTTCCAGGTTATCTTCCGTTTCCCGGCTTTGGAACGATTGCCGAAGCTTGTCGAGCACCTCTTCCTGCAGGCGGGGAAACAAAGGATCCAACACCTTCTCCCCGTCCGTTCCGCCAAAGCTGTCCGCCATCCTTTTCGCAGCGGGGTTCATCTCGACAATGCCCGCCTGTTCGTTCAGAAGGACGATGGCAAAGGGAGACAGCTGAAAAAGCCTTTCGTATTTCTTAGTTTCAAAGGGAAGAAACTCATGCTTGGCCATGATGAGATGCACCGCGAACGCCCAGCCGATAAAGGAATGGCCGGATAGCTCCACCCCCTCCAGCAGACCGGGAAAAAACCTCCCCGCGACGGCGACGGAGAAGCCCCATAAGAGGGAAAAGAAGCTGGCAGCGAGCAGAATCCGGTAGTAGCCCCTCTGTTTGTCCCCCGAACGGCGCATGCCGGCGACAATCATGAGAAGCTGAAGGGAGGTGTACAGAATGAGAAAGGAAAGAGCGTAAGGAAAAAGAGGGCCGTACTCCGGCTTTATCCAGATGCCCGTTTTCTTAAGGTCTCTTAGGAAAGCTCCGGAAGACCAATCAATGGCCAGCATGGCCAGCGACGGCCCGTAGTACAGCAGAGGGAGAACGGTGCGGGGGACAGGCAGGGACATTTTGCCCAGATAGAGAAAGAACTTCATGCCGACCCCGACGGCGAGAAACAGCGAAGGGATCAGAAAAGTGCGGTACAGCCCTTCCGCCGTATCCTCCGGGGAGACGGCCGCGAGAAACAAAGTGAGGAAAAACACGCAGAAGCATAGCACAAAAAACGCACCGGTCCGGTTAACCCGTCCCTGGCGGTTTCGGGTGTAAATTTCCGAAGCAATGTACAGCAGAAAGAACGAAGGAAGAAGATACAGCAGAAAGGCAATGGCCACAGGCTGGTCAACCATGATGAATAATCTCCTTGTCAGTCGGTTAAGTAAGCGTTCAGAGAAGGTATTCGACAGATTTCTTCCTTTTCCTACCTGCTGGCCGAATGTGATAAACTAAGCGAAAACGAAGGAGGCGGTTAACCGATGCTTCACCGCTGCGGCTGGGTCAACACGGACCCGCTGTACATCCGTTACCATGATGAAGAATGGGGGTCCCGGAAAGGGACAGCCGGAAGCTGTTCGAGCTTCTCTGTCTCGAGGAGCGCAGGCCGGATTAAGCTGGTATACCATTCTGAAGAAGCGGGAGGCTTACCGCGAGGCCTTCGACGGCTTCGATCCCGAAACGGTGAGCCGCTACCGGGAGGAGAAGCTCGAGGAGCTTCTGAACAATCCGGGAATCGTGCGCAACCGCCTCAAGATCCGGTCCGTGGTCCGCAACGCTCAAGCTTACCTCGCCCTCGAGAAGGAGGAAGGCCCCTTCTCCGATTGGATATGGGCGTTTACCGGGGGCGTTCCCCTCGTCAATCACTGGACGACCCAAGGGGACGTTCCCGGCCGTACGGAGCTGTCCGACCGCCTCAGCAAGGCGCTGCAGAAGCGCGGCTTCTCCTTCGTCGGCTCCACCATCTGCTATTCCTTCCTGCAGGCCGCCGGCCTGATCGACGACCATGTGGAGACGTGCTTTAGGCGGTCGGGCCAGGACGTTTAGTCTTCATTTTTACATAAAGTGGAACCTTTTCCTTATTAGGCTCGTTAATGGTACGTAAGGTTATGGGGCTTAGGAAAGGTGGGATAAGGTGTCTGATTTTTTCACGGTTACGATAGCCATCTTCCTGCTGCACCTTATATTCGATCTGACCTACGGGAAAGCCCTGAAGCGAAACACTAAGGAATAAGGCCTCCAGCCCCTATCCTTCCCGGCACCTTTTCTGGGCGAATGCATAGAATGGAGCAACCCATATGCTTCGGAGGTGCTTCCCCCATGAATCCAACCGCTTACGGACAGCCGCAGGTGCTGTATCAAGCCGATCCGGCCGTTACCCAAACGCTGAAATCTAAACGAGACCAGATGTATTCCCTCGGCCAAAGCTGCATGAACCGCCATATCCGCGTCCAGACGATCGACGGTCAGGTGTACGAAGGAACCGTCGCCGGAATCGACGGCGGCCACCTGTACCTGGAGGTGCCGACTCCCAGTGCCCGGTCGCTCTATTACAACAACGTCATCCTGCCGCTCGTGCTGTATGAGCTGCTCGTCATCACGCTGCTGCTGCTCTAAGCATACCGCGTAATGGCCTAACCCGGGGCAGAGCCTTTCCGGGAGTGGCCTTGCCCCCTTTATTCAAGCGGCCAGGCCCCGAGAAGAATTCCGGCGGCCAAGAAGGTCGCTTTTTCCCATTGACGGAGTAAAGTTCTATAGACTAAAGTGGTAAAGGATCATTATACATAAGATGGGAACGTGTCATGAACAGCAAAACCTTAGTCATCTGCCTTTATCTGCTTCTAATCTATTGGCTTTCCGTCCACTATGGGACGCTGCATTGGTTCTTCTACCCTTCCCTCGGTGCCTTTTCCTTTCTCCTCATGCACCGGACTTTTCATTTGAGGGAGCTGGGAAAGGTCGTAGCGGGGGCGGTTCTGGTCTCCACGATCAGCTCGGTAACCTATCATCTCTCGTCCGGGCTGCTCTGCTTTCTCGGCACTTCGCTCTTGACCGTGTGGCTGATGACCCGGCTGAAATGGAACGCTCCGCCCATTCTCGCCCTCTCGCTCGTTCCGTTCTTCGCCCATCCGGATAAGGTCTGGTCCTTTCCCGTGGCCGTGGCTGTCACCCTGCTCGGGCTGATGCTGGCTATCGCAGCCGCCTTGTGGCTGGAAGCCTGGAGCGTCTCGCTGGTCCGGCTCTTTGCCGGGAAGGCCTGGTTCACTCCGAGCGAGGAGGGCCCGGCCGCCCCGCGCCTGAAGCAGGACGGGCTGTAGCCGGGGTCATCACGCCGGCCAGCTGGAGCAGCGGGCTTTCTCCGCTTAAGCCGGATGCCGCAGCACCGGTTCCACAGCAAAAGCGCCTTCCCGTTCGTCAGGGGAAGGCGCTTTTTATCATGGTCCGGCAGGCGGGATCGGCTATAGGCTAGCGGAGCGGCGCTGTTCCGGGGAACGGCTTCCGGTGGGGACGGCGGAAGCCCGGTAACGCAGGCAGGCCTCAATCCACCGTTCGACGATGCCCGGGTTCGAAGGGAAGTAAAGGTGCGTGTAGCCTGCGGCGAGGCTGCCCTTTACGAAGCCCTCCTGCTTCGAGCCGAAGAGCCCCTCCGTTTCATAAGCCGGGGGCAGGTCCGTTTCGTCCGGCCGCTCATGCACGGAATAATGAAACTCGTGCCCTTTGGCCTCCTCGCCGGGCGGCAGCAGAAAGTTCCTTCCCGGCCGCGCACGGTCCGGTACCCGAGCGCGGCCAGCTTCGTCTGCATGCGGACTCGGCCCGGCAGCAAACCGGCCATCGCATGCTCGCGCCCTTCCGTATCGGCCAGGCTCTCCGTCAGGTACATGAAGCCGCCGCATTCGGCCAGGGCGGGCATGCCGGTTTCGACGGCCCTCCGGATGGAGGCGGCCGCCTCCGCATGCTCGGAGAGCGGCCCGGCGAACTCCTCCGGAAACCCGCCGCCCAGGTACAGCCCGTCCGCTTCGTCCGGTACCGTCTCTCCCGCAAGCGGCGAGAAATACACACACTCCGCTCCGTAATGCTCGAGCAGCTCCAGGTTCTCCGGGTAGTAGAAAGAGAACGAAGCGTCCTTCGCCACGGCGATGCGGACGCGGGGAGCCCGCGGCTCGCCGCGGAACAGGACGGGCTCCGTCTGCACCGGGGCTCCTTCGGACAACCGCACCAGAAGCTCCATGTCCAGGTGGGCTTCCGCTAACGAGCCGAGGCGGGCGAACAGCTCGTCGCAGTCGCCCCGTTCGATCGACGGAATAAGCCCGAGCTGCCGCTCGGGGATCGAGACGGCATCCTCGCGGCGCAAATACCCGGCTACGGGGATGCCGCATTCCTGCTCGACGGCCTCCCGGACCATCCGGTAGTGGCCAAAGCTACCGACGCGGTTCGCGATGACGGCGGCCACGCGAAGGCCTTGTGCGAAGGTTTGAAACCCTTTGACAATGGCGGCCGCGCTGCGGGCCATCGCCGAGCAGTCGACCACGAGCAGCACCGGGGCGTCAAGGAGCATGGCAATTTCCGCCGTGCTGCCCTGGTTCGAGCGCGGATTCTTCCCGTCGAACAGGCCCATGACGCCCTCGATCACGGAAATATCCGCCCCGCGGCTGCCCCGTATGTAGATTTCCTTCACCGCCTCCGGGCCGGTCATCCAGCTGTCCAGGTTGCGGGAAGGCCGGCCCGTCAAGGCCGTATGATAGGTCGGGTCGATGTAATCCGGGCCGCACTTGAAGCCCTGCACCCCGTATCCCCTGCTTTTCAGCGCGGCCATCAGGCCCAGGGTGACTGTGGTCTTGCCCGAACTGCTGCTGGGCGCCGCCACCACCAGACGCCGGCTCCCTCCGCCCGCACCCGGTCCCGCTTCGTCCCGGTCGGTTTCCTCGTTGCTGCCGGCTCTCCGGCCGTTCCACTCCCTACTCTCCGTCATATCGGCTCTTCTCCCTTCATTGGTCCGTACAGCTCCGGATGGAGCACGGAGGCGAGCTTCTTCAGCCCGTCCAGCAGCCGGGGGAAGGCCGGCAGAAGAGCGCCTCCTCCATCACATGAATCCGGTCCCGGCGTACCGCCTCCAGGGCATCCCAGCCGGGCCTTGCCCGCACCGTATCCGGCTTGACCAGCTTTGGCCGGATACCTACCCAGGCGAGCGCGATATGATCGGGCTGCCGCTCCGCAACCTCCTCCCACGTCGAGCGGACGCTCGGCTCGGGCCGGTCGGCGAACAGGTTGCGCCCCCGGCCAGCTCCGTCAGCTCGGTGAGCCAGTTGCCCCCGCCCGGTGTGAAGACGGGCTTCGCCCACCATTCCCAATAAACGCTCGGCCGGGACTCCGCCCGGCGGCTGATCTCCCGGTACCGGTGGATAGTCTCCGTGAAGGCCTCGTGGGCCCGGGCCGCGGCCTCCTGGCGTCCCGTCGCTTCCCCCAAGGTAAGCAGATTATCCGCCACATCGGCAAGCTTATTGGGACTCAGCACGAGATGAGGCAGTCCCCTCTCGACCAGCCTCTCCACGTTCTTCTCCATGCCGGGAACCGTCAGTGAAGCGACGACAAGATCCGGCTTCAGCGCCTCCACCCGGTCCATGTCGATATCCAGGTCGGGTCCGAGCTTGGGAAGCTCCCGGACCCCTTCCGGCCAATCCGAATAATTGTCCGTGCCGACGAGCAGCTTCTCCAGGCCCAGGAAGGCCAGCGCTTCGGTGTTGCTCGGGCACAGCGATACAATGCGCATGTCAGACTCCTTTCAAGCCGGGCTATGCTTCCTCCTCCGGCCCGGTTTTCTCTATTTGCCCAGTCTATCATAATCCGTTCCCCCGCCCCAGCCAAAAAAAGCCCGCAGGCAGTCCCGCAGGCTTCGTCATGGTTATTAGCCGCATGAAAGATTAAGGCCGTTACGCCCGGACACGACCGGGCTCGTACATAATCCACATGAAGGGCTCTCAAAAGCGGCATTATCCCATGACTAATGCGCTTAGGCGTCTTTGTCGGCAAAAGGGGTCAGGTTACATTGCGCTGCGGGTTAAGACCAAGTGCAGCCGGCGTCTTCTGACTTCCGTCTCAAGCATGTCGATAAACTCTTCGTCCAGCTTCAGTTCAATCGCTTTTTGATAGGCTTCAATCAGATTGGCGTCATTCAGCAAGCCCATGAGCATCACCCTCCTTGCTTGCTACTCTATCATAATTTGGAAATAAGAACAATTGTTCCCTTATCCACAGGCTTTTGTGGAAAACCTGTTGATAGCCTGTTGGTAACGGGGATAAGCCCATCTTTCATGCGTGTGTATAATGTGGGCAACGTTATCCACAATGCGGATAAGTCCACAGAAGCCCAAAAAATATTTTTTGGGCAGTGATAGATTGAGAGAGTTAACGGCAATAAAAGAAAAAAGCGCCCCTTTTGCGGAGCGCTTGATTCCCAAGCGGGCCTATTTCCCGCCGAGATACCGGTCTTGGATGACTTGAAGATGATGGGCTTCATGACCCGCTATGATGTAAGCAAAAGCCCTCGCCGTCACGTTCTCGCCGTTCGCCTCGATCTGCCGGGTCCAAGCGGCTTCGGGCAGTCCTTCCAAGAGGCATAAGGTAGCCTGCCGGACGGCGGCATAGTCCTCCGCTACCGCCAAGAAGGGCTGTTCCCCGAACGAGGCATTCGTGACGAACCGGTCCTGGTCAAATCCCGGAAGGGGAGCGGTCTCCCCGCGGGCCGCGCACAGCAAGCGGAAGCTCATGACCCGCTCGGTGTCGGCCAGGTGGCCGACGGCTTCCTTCAGGCTCCACTTGTCCGGCTCGTACCGGTACTCCGCCTGCTCGGAGGACAATCCCGCGAGAAGCTGAGCCGTTTCTTCGCCTTGAGCCCGCAAAATGTCCGTGATGTCCCCATCCGGCACAAGCTTGACGTACTTTCCGAAATAATCTCCGTATTCGCCCGCTCCGGGCCTCTGGTTAACTGGCATGGTTCCCATTCCCTTCCTTGTGGTGTGGCTGGTTCCTCTCTTTCCATCATAAGGCAAGATCCCCCGCCAGCTACCTAAACTTGGACTAGCTGGAGGAGCCCTCTTTCATGCCCGCCAACCATCGGCAAAAAGACGGGGCTGCAACCTATGCGGCCTACGCCAGCCGCCTCCGTTTCCGCCTGAGCCAAAAAAACCCCGGATCCAGACGATCCGGGGTTTGGTCATAAGCGCGGCCTCAGCTGGCTCCCTTGCCCTTCGGGCTTGCAGGAGGGGAGGCACCGCCGAACTCGGCGTTATAGTTAGGCAGCGAATCCTTGTTCAGATAGTCCTGATCAAGGAACTTTGCCAGGTACCGTTTGCCGAACAGGTTGTCGTACTGCAGATCGCGGTATTGGTCCACCTGCGCTTGCAGCGTCTCCGGCACGTTCTTGTGCAGGTTGCCCTGGCCGTCGATTACCAGGTTGCGCAGAAGTCCCGGGAATTGCTTCGAGAACTCCAGGTTGTAGCGGAACGGAGCCGGGGCCTCCATGCCCATCAGATCGAGCATATTGGCTCCCAGGAACGCGTCGCTCAGCGCCGGGTACTGCTTCGTCGGAAGGTTCACGTTCGACCAGACGACGAACGGAACGCTGTGCATTTTGCGGTTCTCCTCATCGGTCCACTGCTCGGTGTTCGACGTCGGGATGAAGCCGCCCTGCTTGTATACGTCATAGTCCATGCCGAGCATCGGCAGGTGGTCGCCGTAGAATACAATCACCGTCGGCTCATCGGACTGCTGGAAATGATCGATGAGCATTTTCAGGCTCTGGTCCGCATCCCGGGCTCCATGGGTGTAGTTCTCGAGAATCTGCTTGGCGTCCGGCGTCAAGCTGCCCTGGGCTTTGATCGGGTTGCCGCCCGGGTACCGGTCGCCATCATAGCCGCCGTGATTCTGCATCGTCACCGCGTAGATGAACATGGAGCGGTCGGTGCTGTCCACTTCCTTGATAATATTGCGGGATACCTCCGCATCGGAAATGAACGGTCCGGCATACTCAGGATTGTCGAAATGCTCCTTGCTCTTGAACGTTTCGAAGCCGAGCTGCTTGTACACGTTGTTGCGGTTCCAGAACCAGCCGTCGTACGAGTGGATCCCCATGCTCTTGTACCCCTGGGAATCAAAATAGCTCGCGAGGCTTGGCGTCGGCTTGTTCACGTACTGCTCATACGGAACCGAGCCAGCCGGAAGGAAGCTCATCGAGTTGCCGGTCAGCACCTCGAATTCCACGTTGCTCGTGCCTCCCCCGAACTGCGGAGAAAGCAAATACCCGGAGGTCGATTCCTTCTGCAGCTGGTGGATCGTCGGAACCGGATCCTCGCTGTAAGTGACGCCCGGCAGCAGGGTCGGGTCCCAGAACGCTTCGTTCATTATGAAGATAACATTGGGCTTCTTGCCGCCGAACGGATCGGCCGGGGCGGCGGCGGCTTTGGCCTCCGCCTTCGTCCCGGTAATCTGGCTCGCCAGGCCGGCGATCGTCGACTCCCCATAGTTGTCCGGCTTCGGCACGATCGAATTCTTCACATTCATGGTGAAGGCAAGCGCCGTCCCGTTGTTGCCGTAATTCTCCTGCTGGTTCCAAGGGATCTCGTTCACCCCGGCCCGGTAGATCATGCTTCCCGCCCACGGGGAACGGAGCCCGAAGGAATACAGGGAGAACAGCGACAGGGCGACAAGGGCAAGCCGTCCCACAATCGGCAGCCGGAAACGGGGCAGCTTAAGACGGAGCAGGAACAGCCCGGCCACCACCGCGAACACGACGGCGAGCCGCTTAAGGGCTTCCTTGCCGGTGACCAGAGGGATGATGTTCCCTCCTCTTTATTAAGCAGAATATCCCAAGGGAAGAAGGGCTCCCCGATTAATTTCGTTTTGAAAAAGCTGATAAGAGCAAAAATACTCATTAACAGAGTCGTCACCGCCGCCGAAGGCAGCAGGGAACCGATCAAGCCGTAGAAGAAAACAAAAACAAATAAAGTCAGCAGCGCGTTCAATTCGTAAAGCTTGGGATTAGCGTAAACCCAGCTCCAGGTATCGTGTAGGGAGCCTCTCTGTATGAGCTCAATCCCGAATACGAGAAGCAGGGGCAAGAGAAGCAAAGCTCCCGCCATAAATCCGTATTTAGCCCCGAAGGACCAGGAATCGCGTTTGTCCCATGGCTTTCGCCGCTTGAAATAGCGCATGAAGTGTAATGGCCGCATGGCTCGCGAACCTCTCCTTTCCGATTATCTCTCCTCCGCCATATTTCGCTTATTGTAAGGATGCAAGATTAAGAAAACATTAATTTTCCCTGGTAAATGGTGGAGGAAGTCGTTCTCTATAGAAGTATATGGACATAAAAAACCCTTTTGAAAAAGCAAAAAGCACTCCCGCGCCGGGTCGTGCCTCACCCTATAAGTATACCATAATCGGCACCTTTTCGCAAAAAACCGCGCCAGTCCAGGGCTGTCCATGCTTTTCCCTTCCTGTCTGCTCCGCCTTGGGCCGGCCTTTTCCGCCTCCCTTCCGTTCGTTTCTTTCCCGTACGGAAACGTCCTTTTCCGCTTTCTTTTGTGAAGCTTATGTAAATCTTGCCCTCTCTCTTAAAGACACCTTAACAAGCCGATTTGTTACACTTCGTATCATTCTGATTTTCGGCGCCTGCGGAAGGCGGTTATGGCCAAGGCAAGCAAGGCTCCGATCAGGCCGAGCCCCATATCCTTCTGGGTGTCAAAAGGATCCCCCTGCAGCCCCAGGTACAGCGCTCCGAGTTTGGAGGGGACGAGAGACGCGGCAAGCATTTCGATGATTTCAAAAACGGCGCTTCCCGTCATCATGACGGCAGCCGGAAGCGCATAGGAGGTAAAGCCCCGGAGACCGAGAAGGCGGACGAGCAGCTCCCGCGCCGGGTAGGCGAGGAGAAAACCGAACGAGAAGTGAACAAGCCGGTCGTAGTAGCTGCGTTGGGTGGAGAACATAGCCTTCACCCAATGGTCGAAGGGCGTCTGCTGGTAAGAATAATGAGCCCCTACCGTATGAAGGCAGAGGAACAGGGCGATGAGGACGTAAGACAGCCGGCTCCAGCGGAACCGCCGGTAGGTCAAGGCCATGACGGCTAGGAACAGCAGGAGTAGAATATTCTCGAGAAGCCAATCCTGCCGGTTGACCGGTTTAATCGCAAGCCACGCCCAGAAGGCGGAATACCCGATAAGAAGAACGAGGACCACCCCGTTCCGGCGGAGGGGCACCTCGGTCCCGGGGAAGGTCTCCCCTTCAAGAGAACGGTTAATAGAAGGGTTCGGGGTGGATTCATCCGGCATGGGCTCTTCGCTCCTTGATCTTTCTATTCTTATTGGGTAGTATGAACCGGATGATGGGGAAGAATGCGTTTTTACCGTTAAAGGAAAAAGGAGAGAAGAAACCCATGGGCCGTTATCAAGTCGTTCAAACCGTAGATTGTTATCCCGTCTGGGAGCTGGTAGAGGAGGCCACCCGCTCAGTCGTCCGGATCTGCCCGGAACGGGGCGGCATCGTAACCGGATTTCGGTCGAAGGGGCGGGAGCTGCTGTATCTGGACCGGCAAACGTACGAAGACCCTGAGGCGAACATTCGGGGAGGGATTCCGGTACTATTCCCGATCTGCGGCCAGCTGCCCGACGGGCGTTACGAATGGGACGGGGAAAGGTTTACGATGCCCAATCACGGAGTAGCCCGGAACCGGCCGTGGGAGGTTGCCGGTACTGAAACGGAGGGACATGCCGCGATTACGCTGAAGCTCACGAGCGATGCCGGAACGCGGGAGGCGTATCCTTTTGATTTTGAGCTGCGGTTTACTTACCTTCTGAAGGACGGCGGGCTCACCATTCGGCAGGAGTACCGAAACCGCTCAGAAGCAAGCCTGCCGGTGTACGCCGGGTTCCATCCGTATTTTGCCTCCGACCGGAAGGAACTGGCCTACGCCACGGATGCTTCCTCTGTTCTCGATCTTAATGACGGGAGGAGAAGCCCTTCCGCGGCTCGGTTGACCTTACCGGCCGGAAAGAGGCGGTGTTCCTGCTCGGGACAAAGCAGCGGGAGATTGCCTTTCAGCCGGCGGAAGAGTACGGAATCCGGATGTCCTACGGCGAGGAATTCCGCTATACCGTCCTGTGGTCGGTGCCGGACAAGCCTTTTGTCTGTGTGGAGCCGTGGATGGCGAAGACGAATGAAATGAATCTCCAAAAGGAGCTCGTGATGATTCCGGCCGGGGAAACGCTCTTGACCGAGCTGACCATTTCCTGCGGGCCGGCCTGACCGCCGCCGGTACAAACGCCGTGTACACGGGCGGAGCATTCCCATACAATACCCTATAACGGATTTTGAAGGGGGATGCGAAATGACTGCCCGTTTCCACGGGAAATACCGCAACGCGCGGCATCCCAAGGTTTCTGTTATCATTCCGGTCAAGAACGAGGTCGGGACCCTGAGGCGCGTCATCCACCAGGCCTACCAGGTACATCCGCGCACCGAGGTCGTCGTGGTCGCGAACGGCTCGACGGACGGGTCCAAGCAGCTGGCCCGAAGAATGGGTGCGCGCGTCTACAGCTACGGGCATTCGCTTGGGCTCGATGTGGGCCGAAGCATCGGCGCACGCAAGGCGAGAGGCCGGATTCTGCTGTTTACCGACGGGGACATCGTCATCCCGGCCTATCAGCTCAGGAAGCTCGTGAGGGCGGTCACCAACGGGGTGGACGTTGCTCTGAACCGTTATTCCGGCCGGCCTGCCCACAGGATCCCGCTGGTTAAGCATGCCCTTAATCTGCTCATCTCCCGCCCTGACTTAAAGGGAGCCTCGCTCACTACGATCCCGCACGCGCTGAGCCGGAGAGCCATCCGCCGGATCGGCACCCGGAAGCTGGCCGTGCCTCCGAAGGCCCACGCCGTGGCCGCCGCGTCCGGCCTCAGGATGAAGGCGGTCGAATTCATCGAGGTGGGCCGAACCAACCCGAAGAAGAGCCATCACCAGAACCGTCAGCGCATTGAATCCTTGATCATCGGCGACCACCTGGAAGCGCTTGGCGCATATATCCGCCGCAAGGGCCAAAGGGGCCGGCATACGGACATGGGCCGCCGGCGGGGCTACGCCCGGTAGCAGAGGGTGCCCCCTTGCTCCATACCAAAAAAGGCAGACCCTGCGAGGTCTGCCTTTTTTGGCGTTAGGCGCTGCTTATTTGACGATCATCACCGGACAGCGAGCCTGCTGGATGACGGAATGGCTCACGCTGCCAAGCAGAAGCTCCTTGACGAGCCCGTTGCCCCGGGAGCCCATAACGACCAGCCCGCATTCCTCTTCGCCGGCAAGGCGCAGGATAATCTCCGCCGGGTCGCCGTTCCGGGCGAGAGAGCGGTACGGGATGCCGGCATCCTTCAGGGCAGCCACGGCCGGCTCCAGAATGCGGCGTCCCTCCTCCTCCACCGCTCCCTCCAGATCGACGCCGATTGGCGGCTCGTTCAAGGCAAAGCTAGGGTTCACGTGAAGAACCACAAGCTCGGGCGGGACCGGAAGCGAACGGGCCAGCGATACGGCATGAGCAAGGGCACGAGCGGAGGATTCGGATCCGTCCACCGGCACAAGCAGCTTTTTGTACATAGGAATCTCCTCCTCAATGGGCATCGGCGGCATCGATTCCGCTCAGATGTCTTCTTCTTGCGATCAGGACGACGACGCCGATCAGCACCATGAATGCCCCCATGTAGAAGGGCGACTCCGCCCGGTACCACTCCGACAGCTTGCCCGCCAGCCACGGGGAAATGGCCCCCCACGAACCGGACAAAGCTGTAAGCAGCGGAAGCTACGGAACGCTCTACCGGTGCCGCCTGCATGACGGCGGTGGTGATCAGAGTATTGTTGATGCCAAGGAAGATGCCCGCGGCTATGACGGCGATGATGACCGTCCTCGGCGAATGCTGGATCGTACCGGCGGCCATCACCAGCAGGTCCACAGCGAATAAGATGAGCATGGCGCAGATGGACCGCACGGAGCCGAACCGGCGCTGCAGCCTCGGCGCCACGAAGACCGACGTAATGGCGAGCATCATGCCCCAGCCGAAGAACACGTAGCCCAAGCCGTGCTCATCGAGCTCCATTACATAGGGAGAGTAGGCGAGCAGCGTGAAGAAGCCGTAGTTATACAAGAGGGCCGTGATCGCTAAGGTCATCAGCGCCGGATAGCCGAGGGCCTTGAAAGGATCGGCAAGCGAGCTGCGGTTCTTCGGCTTCGGGGTCTTCGGCAGCAGGAAGACAATCGAGATGAAGGCGATCGCCATCAGCACGCTGACCCCGAAGAACGGCCCCCGCCACGAAATCGAGCCGAGCTCTCCTCCGAGCAGCGGGCCGACCGAGATGCCGAGTCCTAGCGCCGCTTCGTACAGAATGATCGCCCGGGCGGTCCCGGAGGTCGACAAGCCCACGATGGCGGACAAGGCGGTGGCGATGAACAAGGCGTTGCCGAGTCCCCAGCCGCCGCGGTACCCGACGATTCCTTCAATGCTGCCGGCGGCACCGCCGAGAGCCGAGAAGAGCACGATGAGCAGAATTCCGCTCAACAACGTCCATTTGACGCCGATCCGGCTCGAGACTACCCCGGTAATGAGCATCGCTATCCCGGTTACGAGGTTATAGCTTGTAAAAAGCAGCGAGACCTGACTCTTGCTCGCGTGAAGCTTCTCCGCAATGGCGGGCAGGATGGGGTCGACGAGCCCCAGTCCCATAAAGGAAATAACACAAGCAAAAGCAACGGCCCAAACCGCCTTCGGCTGGTCAAAAAAACCGCCCCGCCGCGGGAGCCCGTCAGACCCTGCTGAATAAGATTTCATAGATGACATCCTCCACTTCCGTATAAGTCACACGTTCCGGGATGTGATGATTGGCTGATAGGCGAGGCAGCAAGTGCCCGCCGGTCCCAGCGCTTCCCTTCTATACATAAAAAAGCGCGCCGATTTCATCGGCGCTCCTTATTACTGTTCTCTCCGGTTGTGCTTTCTATACTTTAGTATATCAAACGTTAACGTTAACGTCAACGTTTGATAGGAAGACGATCAAACTCTAAGTCAACGTCTAGGTCTAAGTAAAAGTCAGCTGCAAAAGAAGCTCCTTGAGCCGGTCCGTCAGCTTTTACGCGCGGAGCTCTTTTCGTCCTCCCATATAAGGCTGCAGAGCGACCGGGATCCGCACGCTTCCGTCCTCCTGCTGATGAATCTCCAAGAGAGGAATCAGGATGCGCGGGCTTGCCACTGCCGTATTGTTCAGGGTGTGGCAGAAGTGCAGCTTGCCGTCTGCCCCGCGGTACTGGATACGCGAACGGCGGGCCTGGAAGTCGTGCAGGTTCGACGCCGAGTGGGTTTCCCCATACGCCCCGCGGCTCGGCATCCACGTTTCGATGTCGTACTGCTTGTAAGTTTTCTGCGCCATATCTCCCGCACACACCGCCATGACCCGGTACGGCAGCTCCAGAAGCTGCAGGATTTCCTCCGCATGACCCGTAATCTCCTGCAAGAGCCCTTCGGACAGTGCCGGATCCGCCTGGCACAGGACCACCTGCTCCACCTTGGCAAACTGGTGGACCCGGTAAAGCCCGTGAACGTCCCGGCCGGCCGAGCCTACCTCCCGGCGGAAACAGGCCGACACCGCCGCGAGCCGGATAGGCTCCCGCAGGTCCACAACCTCGTCCGCGTAATAGCTGACGAGCGGCACCTCCGAGGTGCCGGTCAGCCATTTGTCTTCCTCCGCCAGCTGGTAGGTCTGCTCCTCCCCAAGCGGAAAATAGCCGGTATTCCGCATCGCCTCCGTGCGAACCATGACGGGCACCTCCAGAAGGGTAAAACCTTTGGCCGCCAGCCGGTCTACCGCCAGCTGTTGGACGGCTCGGTGAAGCAGGACGCCCGCCCCTTTCAAATAATAGCTGCGGCTTCCGCCCGTCTTGACCCCTCTGGCCAAATCCAGAAGGCCGAGCCGCTCCCCGAGCGCGACATGGTCCGCTGCTTCAAAGGGAAACGCCGGCGGTTCCCCGACCCGCCGAAGCTCCACGTTGTCCTCATCCGATTCCCCATCCGGGGTATCGGGGGAGACCACGTTCGGCACCAGGGCCATCAGCTGCCCGAACCTACGCTCGGCGTCCTGCAGCTTCGGCTGCAGGACGTTCAGCTTATCCTGGATAAGGCCGACCCGGCCCTTGGCCTCCTCCGCCACGCTCTCGGCTTCATCTGCCCGGCCTTCCACTCGGCCCGCCAGCAGACGGCCGATATCCCGGGACAGCCGGTTTCTTTCCTGCCGCAGCCCTTCCGTCTCCTGCTGCAGAAGGCGTTTGACCCGGTCTGCCTCCAGCAGGTCCTCCACCTTCAGCCGGATTCTTTTCCGGTCAGCCGCCTCCTGCACCTTTTCCCGGTTGTCCCGGATCCACTTGATGTCCAGCATCCGCATCCGCTCCTTTTCTAAAAACACAAAAAGCGCCCTCATCCTTATGGGACGAGGAGCGCTTCTGTACTCGCGGTGCCACCCAACTTGACCGGACTTGAGGTCCGATCCACTTTGGTTCCGCGGTAACGGGCGGTGCCGGATGACTTAGGGGAGTCCGGTACGGATCCGGAACGAATCCGAGTCGGATCCCCTTGACGAAAACGCCTCCGAGTTGGATTCTCATCATTGGCCTGATTCCGCTATGCAATTTCCAGTAGTATAGCGGGAACAGCCGGAAATGGCAAGCCCAGAGAGATTTACCCGCTGGGAGGACGTCGGTTTTAGAACGGGTAGACCTTAAACCTTCCATTGTCGGAGGAGAATCTCAAGATATTCCCGTCTTCTGGGATTCCTTAAACATTCGCTCCTTATCGTGGTAAAATATGTAATGTGCTAATTAAAGAATGGAGTTCTAGCGAAGATGATGAGTGAACAAATGTTGGGATGGCTGAAGGGAGGAATCGGGCTTATGTCCGCCTCCCTCTTCTTGGCCTTGTCGGGATTGTGGATCCGGAGACGCCGATCCGCTTACGGTTGGTTAGCGGCCCACCTGTTCTTCGTCACTTGGGCCTTGTTTGGAGTACTTGAGGTAGCGGAATTGCGAAGAAAACTTTCCGCTCCAACTTGGGGCCATGGAATGGAGTACGCCGTTCGGATGTCCCTGGCGATGGACCGGTCCTTAAAGCTGATCTGGTCCGGCCTCTTCTTGACGGCGGGC
The DNA here is from genome assembly GCA_030323305.1 of Paenibacillus sp. CC-CFT747. Classification (GTDB taxonomy): domain Bacteria; phylum Bacillota; class Bacilli; order Paenibacillales; family NBRC-103111; genus Paenibacillus_AO; species Paenibacillus_AO aurantius. Next base: position 1,285,275 of record CP106741.1, read on the forward strand.
TTGGTCTGCCTCATGTTCGGACTCGTTCTCCTCCGCAAAACATCCGGCAGCTCCCGATAAAGACGCCGGGCTGGTAGGGCTACGTCTAGCCCGATCTGACGGCACTCGGGCAAGATCATCCGTCGGCGGGATGCCTGGCAGAGCCTTGCTGCCACCGAGGATGGAAGCAGAAGGCTCAGGCTGGCGGCCGAAGACGTCGAGCGGGTGGGGCTCCGTCTAGCCGGGTCTGACGACTCTCGGCAAGATCATCCGCCGGCGGGATGCTCGCGCAGCAGGAGATTCGCCTGAACCTCCTGCGGCTAGCCCTCCTCGGTGACAGTCCGGCGGCGTCCCATGCTGTGGTTCATCCTAATCGAGGGCCCACACGCCGGACTTTTGCGCCAAGCCTCTGCGGGAGGACAACGATAGAGGAACTTTAGTTCGCTATTGGCCCCTTTTGCCCGCAGAAGAAAAATTTAGCGGAACGGAAATCCTCTATTTAGAGGCAATCCAGCAAAAAGAGGCCTTTTCGGGCCGTTTTCCCCGAAATAGAGCCTCTGTGTTCCTCTATTTTTTTCTAGCACCCACCCTTTTGGCGGAATAAGGAACTTCTTTTCCGCTATGCGAATGGCGCAGGGCAACCGGGCGAGGTAAGTGAGGGGCAGGGAAATTGGCTGCCCGATCAGATTGGATCGATGAGGCCCGTAGACACTGGCTCACGAACCGCAAGTTTACCGCCAACAGCTGAAGAAACTCCGCTTCCTCGTCTTATGATCCGCCAGCCGCCCCCGGACACCCGGCTTCTCGCTCACGAACCGCAAGTTGCCGCCAACTGCTGACGCAGCTCCGCTTCCCCCGCCTGATCCGTCAGCCGCCCCGCCCTGGGGCAGCTTCTCGCTCACGAGCCGCAGACCGCGGCCAACGCCTCCAGCAGCCGACGCAGCTCGGCTTCCGTCGCGTCATCCGTCAGCCCGCCTTCGGCGCTAAGCTTCTTGTTCACGAGCGGGAACGTCAGGCTCCCGCCGTCCACCCGCTTCGCCGTCATCATGCCGAGCGTCAGAAGCAGCGAGTCATGTGCCGTCCGGGCCCCGGTAGCCAAAGGCGAAGCGCTGATGGTGCAGGTCGGCTTCTCGTAGAACTCGCCGGACGAAACGACCCAGTCCAGTGCATTCTTCAGCATGCCGGGAACGCCGTTCGCATATTCCGGGGTGCAGACGAGCACCCCGTCGGCCACCTGCAGTCGTTCCCGGAACCGCCGGACCGCCGCCGGGGGATCATCCCCGTCGAGGTCCGGATTGAAGTGGGGCAGGTCGCCGAGCCCCTCGTAGAGCTCCACGCTCATTCCCACCGGGGCGAGCTCCGCGGCGATCTTCAGCAGCCGGGTGTTGGCGGAGGCTGCGCGCAGACTGCCGGACAAGGCCAATACGTGGATCCGGGGAGCCGTCATCGTCCCGCCTCCCCTGCCGCCATGGCCTCGTAATCGAGCTCCACCGCGGGAACGTCCCGCCGGATCCGGTCCTTGATCTCCTCCAGCCACCTGACGATCCCGGGCGTCCGGTCGGCCGGATCGATTTTTTTGTTAATAACCAGGTACAGGGTCACATCCCGGAGCTTCAGGAAATAAGGGATTTCCCGCAGCCATTCGGCCGGCAGGTCGTAAGCGTTCCGGTAACCCGCCCAGAACGACCGGAAAAAGTCCTCCGCATAAGCCCCCGGTCTCCCTTGTACATTTCGGGCAGCTTGCCCGCCGATACGGCATAATACAGCGGGATGGCCAGATCATGGGCGAACCAATTGTAGGCGGAGTCATCAAAATCGAAGACGGTCAGCCGGCCGTCCTCCACGAGAAAATTGCCCGAATGGATGTCCGTGTGAATGAGGCCGTACGCCTCCGGGCCCCGGGGCAGCCCCTTCAGATGAGTCACGATTTCCTCCAGCCGCTGCAGAACGTACTCGTCTCCGGGCAGCACCAGTTTTTCCGGCTCCTGCAGGAGCTCGTCTTCCGCCCACGAAGGCCTCGGCGTCAATCCCTCCGGAACCACATAGCTCCGGGTAGCCGCATGCACCCGGCCGGTCAGCATCCCCCACGCGGCGTACATCTCCTCGTTCCAATCGGCCGTGTTAGCCGGGTCCGCCGCATGCCCTTGGGCTTTGGCAAAGACACATGCCGTGAAATAGCTGTCCCCGACCGTCACCCGTTCCGTCCGTCTCCCCTCAAGCGAGGAGTAATACTTTGGAATACTAAGCCCTGCCTCCACCAAGTGACGGATCCAATCCAGCTCCGCCAGAAGCTCCTCCTCCGAGCGGTGGGAGCTGTGAGTTAGCCGGAGAATACGCGGCTCCCCCTTTGCTTCACCTTCCACTTCCCCTTCGTACACGTAGTTTTCAAAATCCCCAAGCTTCTTCAGACCGCCCGCCTTCAGGCCGAACCGTGACGTCGCTTCCTCCAGGACGGCTTCTCCGAACAGCCTCTCCACCGATTGTTCCATTCGCATCTTCTCTCCTTCTCGTCTCGTCCTTACGCTTTTACCCATTTTGCCGGAGTTGGCTCCCAAGCACGGCCGCCTTCCTGCAGCCGGCCGGTTCAAGCCTGCCGGTCCTTGCCTGCGATCCGAACCACCGGTTCCCTTTCGGGCCGGTGAAGCAGCCGTCTTACCTGGAAGAAGAACACGAGCAGGGACACCACAACTGAGCCTGCGGCAACCGCAAAAGCTCCGGGTACCCCGTCCGCTGCGAAATCCAGCCAAGCCCGATCGCTCCCAAACCGATGCCCAAATCGAACGCCGTGAAAAAGGAAGCGTTGGCCACGCCTTTGCGGTCCGGCGGCGCGAGGCGCAAGGTCGCGGCCTGCAGAGCCGGCTGGGCCGAGCCGAAGCCGATGCCGTACAGCACGGCCGAAACGACGACTCCCTTAAGACCCGTCGAGAAGGCCAGCACGAGCAGGGCCCCTGCGGTCACGAGCAAGGAGGGCAGCAGGATGAACGCTTCCCCGAGGCGGTCCGACAGCTTTCCGGCCACCGGCCGGATCAGGGTCAGCGCGATGGCGTAGACGAGGAAGAACGTTCCGGCATTGACCCGGATGGACTCGGCGAAGAGCGGAAGGAAGGTCGTGATTCCCCCGTACGCGATAGCCAGGAAGAAGACGGCGACCGATACGGAGAGAACGGATGGCTCGAACAGCTGCATCTTTCCGCGCTCCGCCCGGCGTTCGAACGGAATCCGGGTGGCGTACGCCAGCACCAGGGCGATCACCGACAGGACCACGGCGAAGTAGAAAAGCACGCGGAACGAATGCTCTCCGATGAGCCAGATGCCGAGCAGCGGCCCGATCGCCATCGCGACCGTCATGGCTAGCCCGTACCATCCCATCCCTTCCCCGCGGCGGGCAGGCGGAATGATGTCGGTAATCGCTGTGCCGACGGCCGTGGTCGACAGGGCCCAGCTGAAGCCATGCAGGACGCGCAGGGCGGCCAGAAAGAAGAGCCCTGCCGCCCACTCGTACAGAAGCATCGAAACGGCAAAGCCAACGAGCCCCCACAGAATAAAAGGACGCCGCCCGTACCGGTCCAGCAGGCCGCCCACCACGGGACGAAAGACAACCGCCGTCAAGGTGAACAGCCCGATCAAGAGGCCCACCTGGGATTCATTCCCGCCCAGCTGCTTGATGTAAATCGGCAGCGTCGGGACAAGCAGATAAAACCCGGTAAACAGAAACAGCATGCCGCTGGTCATAAGTACAAAAGGCTTGGTCCACAAGCGTTCCATCTTTTTACCCTCCATCCAGAGATTGGCCGGTTTTACTTTCGTCTCATTATACCCCCGCTTAGGCGGGGAAGCCAACGGAATGGCCGGACTGCCGATGCTCATGCTCACTCTGTCGAAATCTTGCTCTCCTGTTCCGGTTTCCTTATCTCCACCCCCTCACCCGTCTATAATGAAGACCAGAGCCCTCTGCTCCTAAAAAGACCTTCATCCATTTCCAAAACGGCTGAAACCAGCCGCTGCCATAAGGAGGATTTCCCATGACACCACTCACCCCCATCCCCGTCTACTGGTCGGCTTTCTCTCCCCGCTTGTTCGGGAAGCGCCCCCTGTACGTGGCCGCTACCGAGAAGGGGATCTGCCGGATTACCTGGCCGGACGAAACGTTCGAAGCCCTTCAAGACTGGGTTACTGGCAAAATGCCCGGAGCCCGGCTGGAGGAAGCTCCGGAAGAGCTTCGCAGCCGCCTCCTCCCCATCGAGGAATATCTCGAAGGCAGCCGGAGGGAGCTGCCAGTTCGGCTTGACCTGCGCGGCACTCCGTTTCAGCTGGCCGTCTGGGAAGCCCTGCGACAAATTCCTTACGGGGAAACCCGCAGCTACTCGGACATTGCCGCGGCGGTGGGCCGTCCCGCGGCGGTCCGGGCCGTCGGAACCGCCAACGGGGCGAACCCCGTGCCGCTCCTCGTCCCCTGTCACCGGGTAATCGGCAAAAGCGGCTCCCTCACAGGCTTCCGGGGCGGTCTGCAGGCCAAGGAGCTGCTGCTCGGATTGGAGGGAGTCCATGACTACAAACGGACCGGACATGCCCGTTATTCCTTCTGAGGAAGGAAAATCTCTTTCGGTTTACATGCCGGAGGAGTTCAGCTGGGACGAAACGCTCCATTATTTGACCCGCTCTCCGGCCGAGTGCCTTCATCAGGTGGAGGGGCGGAGCGTCTACAAGCTGCTGGAATTCCGGGGGAACCCGGGCTGGTGCGGCTGCAGGAGCAAGGGCAAGGAGCCCTGGAGCTGACCTTCGGCGAAGGGGCTCCCCGTCCGTCCTGGCCGTTATCCCAAGCGGTCTCCTACATCCGGGAATGGCTCGACGGAGATACCGACCTTCGGCCCTTCTACCGGATGGCGGAGAACGACGGGCTTCTCGGGCCGCTGACCCGCCGCTACCGGGGCCTGCGGATCATCGGAGCGCCGGACCTGTTCGAGGCGCTCTGCTGGGCGGTAACCGGCCAGCAGATCAACCTGCCGTTCGCGTACACGCTCAAGCGGCGGCTGGTGGAAAGCTTCGGCCGCAGCCTGGAGGCCGGCGGCTGGCGGCACTGGCTTTTTCCGCAGCCGGAGGAGCTCGCGGACGTTCCCGCCGAAGCGCTGAAGGCGCTCCAGTTTACCGGGCGGAAGGCCGAGTATTTGCTCGAAATCGCCCGGCTGATGGCGGACGGGGAGCTGTCCAAGGAGGGCCTGCTCGCCCTAGGCTTCACCGAAGCGGAGCGCCGCCTGCTGGCCATCCGCGGCATCGGCGCCTGGACCGCGCACTACGCCATGATGCGCTGCCTCCGCCATCCCGCCGCCTTCCCCATCGGGGACGCCGGTCTTCACAATGCCCTCAAGCAGCAGCTAGGCCTGAACCGCAAGCCGCCGGAGGAGGAGATCCGCCGGATCTTCTCCCCGTGGAGCGGCTGGGAGGCGTATGCGGTTTTCTACTTGTGGAGAAGCCTAACCTAAGCCCGCCTGAACGCAAAAAACCATCCCGGACGTCACTAGCTGACGTTAAGGATGGTTTTTGCAGGTTGATGATGTTCATTCATCCCATTGTTGAAGAAGGTCTCCTCCCTATTCGAAAGGGAAAGGATTGGGTAAAAAGGATTCAAAACTCGCGTCGGCATTCGAATAACGGGCAAGCACGGCCAAGGAGGAGTGGTCAGATGGAACAGAAACGTTTGCCTCGCAGCACGCCGGAGAAGCAAGGCTTGTCCTCGTGGGCCATATCCCTCTTTCTGGAAGAATTGGAGAGAGCCCGGGTCGAGCTCCACACTTTTCTGCTAGTCCGCCATGGCCGCGTTGTCGCCGAAGGCGCCTGGGCCCCCTACTCCCTAGAGGAGCGGCGCATGCTCTATTCCGTCAGCAAAAGCTTCACCGCCACCGCCATCGGCCTGGCGGCCGCCGAAGGAAAGCTCCGGCTCCGGGATTCGGTCGCTTCTTTCTTTCCGGATAAGCTTCCGGCGGATCCCTCCCCCACCTGCTCGTCATGAAGGTAAAGGACCTTCTCACCATGAGCTCCGGTCATGGCGAAGACACGACCCGGTGGCTGTACGGGCGGGAGGATGGCGACTGGGTGAAGGGCTTCCTGCACGCCCCGGTCGACTATGCTCCGGGAACTCATTTTGTCTACAATAACGGGGCCTCTTACGTTCTTTCGGCCCTTGTAACTAAAGTGGCGGGCGTCTCCCTGCTGGAGTACCTGCTGCCGAGGCTGTTCACACCTATTGGCATAACGGCCCCCTCCTGGGAGGCGAACCCGGACGGCATTTCCGCCGGAGGGTGGGGCTTGTGCCTGCCGGTCGAAGACCTGGCCAAGTTCGGGCTGCTCTACCTTCAGAACGGCATCTGGAACGGGACCTCGCTGCTGCCGCCGGATTGGGTCTCCGAGGCGTCGGCCCGCCAGATCGCGAACGGGGATGATCCCCGCAGCGATTGGAACCAGGGCTACGGCTACCAGTTCTGGCGCTGCCGCCATGGAGCTTACCGGGCATCGGGCGCCTTCGGCCAGATCTGCCTCATTCTGCCGGAGCAGGAAGTCGTGCTGGCTGTAACGGGAGGGACCGCTCAGGAGAAGACCATCCTGAATGCCGTCTGGACCCATCTGCTGCCCGCCCTGTCGAGCCGTCCCCTTCCCTCTGATCCGGAAGGGCAGGTGCGCCTGCGGGAGAGGCTGATGCGGCTCGCGCACCGTCCTCCTGACGGAAGCCTCCGTTCTCCTATCGCTTCCTCCCTCTCCGAAGTCCTTTATCAGCTTGACGACAACCGGCTCGGGATCCGCACCCTCGTCCTTCATTTCGACGAAGAAGGAAGGCTGCTCGTCGATCTGGAGAACCAGTTCGGGGAGCAGCGGCTGGCCTTCGGGATGGGCGAGTGGGCCTGCGGCACGACCGAATTTCTTCACGGCCACTCCTCGCCCGTGTGCGCAGCGGCTGCCTGGAGAGAGGAGCGGACCTTGGAGCTCGCCATCCGCTTTACCGAGACTCCCTTCTGCGAAACGTTGGTTTGCCGCTTCGCCCCTAAGGAAGTGTCGGTCACCCTTTCCCGGAATGTCGGCTATCATGCGAAGGAAGAGACCTTCCGGGGAAGAAAACAGGAAACCGCAGGGAATGCCCCGCCGGCCGGCCTTCCACCATTGTAACCAGCTTTCACCGCACCATAAATAGCCGGATCCGGTTAACCCGAATCCGGCTTTTTCTATTCGACAGCCAAGGTCCCCTTCGTCTCCAGCCCCACGCGGATCGCTTCCTCCCGAAAGCCTCCGCCCAGCTTCGTATCGACCGCTTCGGTCAGCCCCTTAAACCAGGGACTCCGTTCTGCCAACGCGTTCACCAAAAGACCCCGGCCCCCTTGCCAAGGGAACCCGGGTCTCGCTTTATCGTTCGATTATATAAGGAATCATGACGCACTCAGCTTCTTAGCTGAAGTGCTAAAAGGCGGCGGGCATTACGCTTTAGCTGCCGCTGCGGGAAGCCAGCAATTCGTGCTCGTTCTGGTGAAGCTCCTTAACCATATTCCTCAGAAAATGGCTTTCCTGGTGATCGAGCCCCTGCTGGTTGTCTTTCACAATCAGACTGCCAATCGTTCTTTTTAGAATCTCGCTCCGTCGTCCCAACATTTCCGTTTTAGTCAAAATTCTTTTCCCTCCTGAGCAGCTGTTTAAGTCGTCACCCTGTGTGAAACTTCTTGTAAAGCTTGCTGTAACAGGGCACTTCTTAAGTATAGCGGAACGGGAGAAACCAATAAAATGCGCTGAGGACGGAGAATGCGGACTCCTTTCGAAGAGAACGGAGAGAGGACGGCGGAGCGGGGGCGTTCGAAGATTTCCTGCCCTTTCCTCCCGGATGGGGCGGGATACGGCAAATAAGGCGGTTAGTCCCTCTCCACCAGCTCCCTCTTCAGGTAACCTTCGAGCGTATTGGTGATGTCGAAGACGGTATGGGCCAAATCGTAATTCTCGTAAGCATGCTCACAGTCGGCTTGGCATTCCATTTCCTGCTCGTAGCGGCTCATATGCGCCTGAATGGCGTCCTCGGGGATTCCCTTCGCCCGCTGTCTCTCTTCCACGGCGGAGCGGTCCGCATAGATAAAGAAACGGACGACACGGTCCCCGTAAAGCTTCTTCAGAATGGAAGCGCCTTCACAATTCAGAATCAAATAAAGGCAGCCGCTTGTGCGAAAGCAGTTCGCCACATCCTCTTCCCGGATGCCGTAGCGGCTTGCTCCGAGCCGGATGCTCTCGAGGAACTCGCCGTTCCTTTCCATCCGGTCGTACTGTTCTTCCGTAATGAAGTGGTAATCCTGCCCGTCGGCTTCCGCGGGGCGCGGGGCCCGGGTCGTATGGGAAAGTACCTTGACCATATGAAAGGTTTGGCCTACGGCATCCGCCACCGCTTTGCGTCCCGATCCGTCGGGACCGGTGAACACGATAATATACTCCCGGTCTTTCAGCTCGTACATGAACCAGCCTCCTTCTCGAAAGAATTATCTGAATTATAACGAAATTCCGATAATTCCGTCAATTAAACTTTTCGCAGGTTAGCTTGGTTGACCTGTTTTATAAGGAGCCTGGCCAGAATATTAATGCCAGCCCCAGAAAAATCCGTCCCGCTCCCAAGCCGCATGTCCGCCGTGAAGCTTCTTGAAAATCTTCTTGACCTCTTTGTCTATGGACCGGTTCCCGTTCTCATTCACGTAAATGAAACGCTCCCCGAAATGAGCCGCTATGTAGTTAACCGCCTCGCTCTGGTACAGAATACCCGCCGTTTTCAATTCCTCCAGCATCCACCGGGCCACCTGCTCCGCTGTCGTTTCCATGACACCGCCTCCTTCTCTTCCTTCCCGTCTTGTCATTGTACCAAAGAGAGGCTCCCCCGTCTCCCTTGCCCGGCTTTGCCGCCTTACCGGGTTCAACCCACGGGGATTCCGGGTAAACTAAAAACGTAAGCGGCCGGCTGCCCGATAACGCAGCCGAGCTGACAACGGCTTATCTGGTAACTCTAACGGATAAGGCGCTAGGAGGAGGAAAGCTTGTGAGGATCCGGCTCGGGTTCGTATCCATCGCTTTGGCCATCTATAACAATACCCCGAGCTCCACTTTTACGTATAAGCGGTTTGCGCAGCTTCCCCGCGAGGAAGCCGTGGCCCATGCGGTTAGGATTGGGAGGGGCAATCTGGAGGCCACCCGGCGCATTCTTTACTATAACGCCGCTCACGGGATCCGGTTCTACCGGATGTCCTCGTCCCTCATTCCGCTCGCCACCCATCCCGATGTGATGCTGGATGCCGGCGCCCTGTACCGGGACGAGCTGGCGGAGCTCGGGGCATTCGCCCGCGCTCACGGCATCCGGCTTTCCATGCATCCCAACCAGTTTACGCTCCTGAACGGCAAAGATTCCGTTGTCCAAGCCGCTATTCAAGATTTGAATTATCATACGGCGATTCTGGACGGGATGGGGATGGATGAGAACGGCATCATCAATATTCATGTAGGCGGAATGTACGGGGACAAAGCCTCGGCCGTCGAGCGCCTGTACCGCAACTTCCCTGCCGTTCCGGAAGCCGTCAAGAAACGGCTTACGTTCGAGAACGACGACAAGACGTATACCGCCGAGGAAACGCTGGCGGTGTGCGAGCGGCTCGGGCAGCCGCTCGTGCTGGATCTGCACCATGACTGGTGCAACCCTTCGGCTGTGCCGGCCGCCGACCTCCTTCCCCGTATCCGGGCCACCTGGGGAGACCGGGCGATGAAGATTCACGTGTCGACCCCGAAGAACGACAAGGAGTTCCGCTCCCACGCCGATCATGTCGATCCCGAGCCGCTGCTTGCCTTTCTCCGCCGCTGCCGGGAGCATGACATGGAGCAGATCGACGTCATGCTGGAAGCCAAGCAGAAGGACCTCTCCCTGTTCCGGCTTGCGGAGGAGCTGGCGAAGGTGCGGGGGATCAAACGGACGGACGGCGGAGTGCTTCACTGGTGAGCCTTATTCCCAAGGGTAAGTGCTCACGAGATAATCGGCGAATTTCTTGCTCTCCTCCCGCCGGTGCTTCCGCATCTGGGCCCGCATCTCCGCCGTTTCGTAGAGCTTCTTCTCTTCCTCGGTTTCCGGAATGATCCGGGGAACGGGAACCGGCTTGTTGTCCTCATCCAGACCGACGAAGGTAAGGAACGAGGTGGCGGCAATCTTTCGTTCGCCGCTCCTTAGGTCTTCCCGGATCACCTTGACGAACACCTCCATGGAGCTTTTGCCCGTCCAGGTCACGAAGGACTCCAGCGAAACCGAATCCGTCGTGCGGATCGGCTGGAGGAAGTCCACTGAGTCCGTAGAAGCCGTCACGGCCGTCACCCGGCAGAGCTTGGACGCCGAGATGGAGGCAATATCGTCAATATGGGACATGAGCCTGCCGCCGAACAGCGTCTCATGGTTGTTGACATCCGTCGGGAAAACCCGGGAGGTTTTGAAACAACGGGTTTCTTTTGCATACTTCGTTTCCAAAGGAGCCACCGCTTTCTTCCAGGGTATGATTGCGCTTCTTATGGTTTTCCCTGGTTCCCGGCGGCATATGCCTCGTTTATTCAGAATACGTTAATCGATCCTTAAGTTCGTTTTAAGAATTGGACGTTATACTGGAGGTACGAAGAGGGCTGGAACCGAAACCTTCGGTCCGTTCAAACGTAAGAACCGTTAACCGCCCGCATGGCGGCTCGCGAACCATTACTTGTTGTACATACCTCTTGAAGGAGGATCTATCCCTTATGAATCCCAAACAAATTCTCATCATAAGCACCATGGCCTTCACCATTACCGTAGGCGGGACCTTGTGCTCCGACCGGACCAAAGCGTCCGCTCCGGACAAGCCGGAAACCCAGCTCGCCAAAGCGTCCGCCGCCCCCTCCCTGCCTGACCGGAAGGACCTGACCGGTCTCCTCGGCATGACGGGAGAGGAGCTCCGCGAGGAGCTCTACGGCGGCCGTTCGCTGGCCGATGTGGCCGAGGCCCGCCGCGTCGGCGTGCAGGAGGTGGTCGGCCTCCAGATGGCCGAGCTGACCGCGCAGCTGGAGGAGCGGTGCGCCGCGGGCAGCCTGACTCCCGCCCAGCTGGAGGCCTACAAGGCCGAGCTGCCGGAGCTTCTCGCGGCGAGCGCGCACACCCGTATGGAGGCGTAGCGCCTTCCGCGAACGGAAGCAGCGGCTTCGAAGCTCGTACCTGGGAGCTGAGCGAAGCTCGGCTGGGCTTGCCCGTCCGTTTCCACGAATACTACGCTCCAGCCGTTAACCTACAGCGCTTCACGGAATCCCCGGCAAGACCAAAAGCCCTTCCCGCTCCAATCGGAGTGAGAAGGGCTTTTTGGTTACAGAGGCAAAAGGGGAGGGATGCCGGGCGGACGGAAGCCGTCAACGCTCCCATACGTCGGCATACTCCTTATGCCGGCGGAACTGGGCGTCGGCGTACGAGCAGGCGGGAACGACCTTCCGGTTCGTCTCCCGCGCATATTCGACCACCCGCCGGACCAGCTCCTCGGCCAGCTTCTGGCCCCGCTTCTCCGGCGCCACGAAAGTATGATCGAGCACCAGCGTCTTATCGCCGGCCATCCGGAAGGTCACCTCCCCGACCACCTCGTCTCCTTCCTTTATGAGAAACGCATTGCCCTCCTGAATCATGTTCATGCCTCCCTCTCCCTTCTATCGGTGAAATGCTTTCTCCTATAGATTACCCGCTAATCCGCCCCTTGCTACATAGGCCTACCATACGATTCGGGCAGACCGGACTTGTCCGTCATGGCAATAGAAAAACCGCTCCCCCGGGCGGCACGCGGCCGGGGAAACGGTTGGCGGTAAATGAATGTGTAAGGATCGTGCAGGCCGGCTATTAGTAAGCCAGGGCAAACAATCCGTTGATGTGGGTCAGATAGCGGGCGTTGCTCGCTTTCTTCATGAGGGAAGCGGGAAGGCCCTTCAGTTCGATGCCCGTTTCGCCGATGGCGCCGATGCCGTCCTTGCGGCCCAGGCTCGCGAGAGTACCGGAAAACACCGGCTGGAAGGAGGCCATTTTGCCGCTGCGGAAATGAGCCGCGATGTTGGCGCCGGCCAGCTCGCCCATCTGCCAGGCCAGCTGGGCCGTAGGCGGATAAGGGCGGCCTTCCGGACCGAAGACGACCGCACAGTCGCCGGCCAGGAACACGTCCGGGTGGGAAACGGACTGCAGGAACTCGTTAACGGTAGCGCGGCCGCGGTTAACTTCCACGCCGCTGTTCGCCACGAGCGTGCTGCCTTGTACGCCGCCGGTCCAAACGACGGTGCCCGCTTCGATCGTGCGCCCGTCCTTCAGGCTTACCACGGCTCCGTTCACTTCCGTGATCGGAAGCCCGGTCAGGAATTGAACGCCGCGGCTCTCGAGGCTAGTGGTAGCCCGCTGGATCAAATCCGCCGAGAAGATCGGCAGAATGGTCGGCATGGCCTCTACGAGGTAAAGGGACACGTCGGCGAAGTCCACACCGTACTGGCGGCAGATGCCCGGCAGCTCGTCCGCCAGCTCCCCGACCAGCTCGACGCCCGTCAGGCCGCCGCCGCCGATCACGAAGGTTGCGTCGGCTTTGTTGCCGCTCACGCTGTATTCGCGGATGCGGTCCTTCACATGGGCGAAAATGCGGTTCGCATCGGCAACGGATTTCAGCGTGAGGCTGTTCTCCTGCAAGCCCGGGATGCCGAAGTAGTTCGTTTCGCTGCCGAGCGCCATCACGAGGGCATCGTAGCGGTAGAAGGTGCCATCCTCGAGGGTAACCTTGCGTCCTTCCACGTCAATCGCTTGAACCGAGCCGACCTTCAGGTTAATCTCTTTATCCTTAAGCAGCTTCTCCAGAGGAAGAGCCACCGCCTTCTCGGCGACGTTGCCTGCCGCCAGACGGTGAAGCTCGGTGATGATCTGGTGGGAGCCTACCCGGTTGATCACGGTAATCGTCGCTTCCTGCGGCGAAAGGTTGGCGCGGGCGGACAGCGCGCTCAGCAGGCCGCCGTAGCCGGCGCCCAGAATCAGAATTTGCTTACTCATGGTGGTCCTCCCCCGTTTTCTCTCGCTTAGGATGTCCAGATAAGACTGGCCGAAGCGCAGCATTTTCTGCAGCTCAGGATCCTTCAAGAGGCGCAGCATGCCGAACAGGCCGATTGTTTCATCGCTCTTCTCGGCCCGGTCGTTAGCTTCAATCGCGGCGGAGGCCAGGTGCTTGACCTTCTCTTCGATCGGCTTGGCTACTTCCATAAAGCCTCCAACCATATCCTGGATCAAGACGCGGTCCGAAGCCACCTTCTGGGCCAGGTCATAGGTTTTGGTCATGAGGGTCATCATCTCGGCCAGCTTCGGCAGCTGATCCACGAGAACCGTAAGCGCTTCTTGAACCTCCGGCTTCAGCAGCTGCTCCAGAACATCCGGTCTAGCGGCGGCAGCAGGCTCGGTTGCGGCTAGGGCTTCCGTTTCCTTTTCTTTCGTTTCCAACATGTCAACGCTCCTCCTCAATCAACTCGTTGATGTGCAGCGAATGGGGTCCTATCCGTGTCGCAAGGCCGTTTTTCCATCTAGTGAATCCATTCACATATAGTGGCAAGTGAAAAACTTCACATCTTACAAGAAGCTTTCACATGATCAGCGGTGAACACGATCGCTACTCCTTCCATTGTATACCTAAACGTTAAACTTTTCATTCTTTTCCGCAAAAAAATCACCATCTTTTTTTGGCAGCTTCTCTCTCTGCTTTACGCAAGGGAAACCTGCCCAAATCAAAAGCCCGTCCGTATCGGGACAGGCTTAGCGTATGCCATTTGACGCGGTTTCATTCGGGGCGGTACGGGGTCTATTCGGCGCCCTCGGAGCCGGTCAATCCGGCAAATTGCCGGAACGCGTCCCCGCTTCATAGGAAGGCCGCACCCCGTCGTACATGAGATGAAGGATCATGCCGGTGGCCGCGTGATAGAGGTTGTGGCAGTGATCCATCCACATGCCCGGATTATCGGCGACGAACCCGACCTCGTACGTATCCCCCGGGGCCACATTTAAAGTATCGGTTATCCAGGGCGTCACTACCCTCTTCCCGTTGTGCTTCAGCACGGTCATGTGGTGGCCGTGGAGATGCATGGGATGCTCCGCCAGGCTGCGGTTCACGAAGGTCATCTTCACCTTCTCTCCTTCCTTGACGACGAAGGTCGGCGTATTGGGAAGCACCCGGCCGTTGATCGTCCACAGGAAATGAAACACCCCGTTATAAAAGCCCATCCGGTTGCCGAAGATCATCCGGAACTCGCGGTCGAACTTCGCGGCCTCCGCCGTCACCTCGTTCTCCACCGCTTCCCCGTAATGACCCGGCTCGAAGCTTCCGGAGGCCGGCTGGAATACGGGAGCCGGGGCATCGTTGTCCGGCGAGAGCACCAGCACCGGCCCCTCGGGGGCGTCCGCCGCCCCCGCCTTCAAATAAACCGGGCCATCCGGCATCCGGAAGGTAAGGTCGTACCGGCCTCCCGATCCGATCCGTAACGACGTGTTCTCCGGCAGGAGGGCGGCTTGACGGATCGGCGTCCCGTCTATCGCCGTCACGGCATAGGGGGTTCCCTGAAGCAGATAAGCCGCAGAAAGGTTATCCGTGTTGATTATCCGCAGCCGGACCGTTCGCCCGGAAGGGATTGGAAGCGTCCGCGTCCCATCCTCCAGCCCAAAAGCGGTCCGATACCCCCGGTCCGTCTTCCACCGGTGAAGGACAATCGTTTCTTCCACGTCATACGGGGAGGGCTCCTCGGCCGGTTCGACGATCAGCCTGCCGAACAGCCCTTTCTCCACCTGTTCGGAGGACTGCTGGTGTGAGTGAAACCAGTAGGTTCCGGTCTGCTTCGCCCGAAATTTATAGCGGAACGATTCCCCGGGCTTGACGGCGTTCTGGGTCATGCCAGGAATGCCGTCCATTGCATTGGGCACATCATAACCGTGCCAGTGGATGGAAACGCCCGCCTCCACATCCCGGTTGGCCAATACCACCTCGACCATTTGCCCTTCCTTCACCCGAAGCTCGGGCACCGCTTCCCCGTTATAGGTCCACGCCTCGACCTTGGCCCCCGAAGCAAGAGTAAGCTCGGTCCGCTGGGCCGTCAGCTCGAAGCGGACATCCGCCGGAGCGGAGATGTCCCCCGTGAGCTCGGCGACTTCCACCCCGGCGCCGCCATGCGCGGCTCCGTGTCCAGCATGCTCTCCCCTTGCGGCCAACTGCGTCGGGGTGCCTCCCCTTCGTCCAGCCCGTCATGATTCATCATGTCGTACGCTTCCGGAAGCTTGGATGCTGAGCTTCCCGCGACCACATAGACGACGAAGACGGCCATCACGACGGCCGCCCCTGCGGCCACGAAACCGGTATGCTTAAGAAGTCTTTGCCACGCCTTCCTCCTTCCGCGTCCCGCGAGAACCAGACGGTGCCTGCGGCGGGCCATGACAAGCGGGATCCCGGCAAGAAGAAGCGCCAAAGCCTGGCTCAGGATGATCTCCGTCAAGCCGGGAAGGACCGGCTGGGCAAAAAGCTGGCGGACCAGATGGAGGCCCGACCCCGCCGCACCGGCGAGCAGAGGGACTGCTAACCGGGGATCGGCCAGAACGTCCGGCCGTACAGCCTCCTCTTCCGGCAGCCGTTTCAGCCGGGCCAGCCGGGGAATCGTCAGCCGCGCGACGCCAAGCTGGGCGGCGAGAAGAAACGGAAGGACCGTTACGACCATGCCTTCCACTGCCCACCAGCTGCTGCGGATTCCGATCCCGACATAGGCGGCATCGGTTAGCAGGCCGGTGGCCAGGCCGAGTCCCGCCAACAGAAGCAGAAGAGACGCGGCTCTCCGCACCGACTTGGCGCTTCTAAGATAGGGAAGCCAGGCGGCGGCTATGCCGGAGATCAGCCCAAGGATCGTTCCGGCCAGGGCCAGAAGCAGGATGAAGCGGTACAGATTATCTTCCATGTTCGTTTCCCCCATGTGAACCTTAATGAGACCTAGTGTAACAAGGGAATGTTGCGAACCTGTGATGAACCTCTGCCAGCTTTGTGGAGGGCTAACAGGCCCCCAGCCTATATAAAACGGCATCTCTAGAATCCATTCCCCCAAAGGGTCCAGGTTCTAGAGATGCCGTTTATTGCTCGTTTTCGCTCTATTTTAGATGAGCTTATGCGCGTACCACTTCTTCCCCGGAACCGCCACAGGAACAGCAGACCCCGCACTCCCCACTCTCCGTTCATCGCCGCCCATACCCCGATAATGCCGAAGCCGAGCACGATGCCTAGGACGTACCCGAGCACAATACGGAACAGCCACATCGTGAGCATCGACGTAAGCGAGGTGAAGCGGGAATCGCCTGCCGCCCGAAGCCCCGAAGGCAGAATAAAGCTGATCGCCCAGAGCGGAATTTGCGCCAGGGCATTGATTAGAATAACCCAATACAGGTCGTGGAGAATTTCCGCCGGCGGGTGAAACAGGCTGACCAGCGGATGAAACAGCGGCATAAGGATCGCCAGCATGATAACGAAAGAGAACGACCCGAGCCAAAGAAAAACCCGGATGAATTTGCGCGCGTCCTCGACGTTGCGTCCTCCCATGCACTGCCCGACAACCGTTACGATGGTCAAGGACAGGGCGCCCGCCGGGATCTGGTATAGCATGGCAATGGTGTTGCTGATGGCATTCGTCGCAATGGCATAGGTGCCGAGGCTGACGATGAAGACCTGGGTTAGGATTTTGCCCCCGTGGAAGAACATCTGCTCCGCCGCAAACGGAAGCCCGATGTACAGAATCCGCTTGAGCATCGACCAAGACACATGGAAGAGCTCCTGAAGGCGCAGATGCAGGGTTACCTCCATCCGCAGCACATAGACAAGGGCGCAGAGCGCCGCCGTGTAGCGGGCCAGGTTAACGGCGATGGTCATGCCGAGCACCCCCATGTCGAGCAGGTAGAGGAACACGACGTTCAGCAGGACGTAGATGACGTTCATGATGAGCGACAGGGCAAGCGACACCCTCGTGCGGCCGACACCCCGCATGACCCCGCTCACCGCTTGAACGATGCCGATGCCGAGATACGACAAGCCGCTGCCGGTGAGGTATATTTTGGCGTTGGCCCTCACCTCTTCGTCCGCCGACCCGAACAGCAGATTCAAGGCCGGGTGCTGCAGAACGATCAAGAGCAGCCCGACCGCGAGGGCCAGCAGGGAGACCGACGCCACGGCGGCCGAAGCGGCTTTTGACACCATCGGCAGGTCTCCGCTTCCTTTGTACTGCGCCACAATGACGGTCCCGCCGGTGGCCACCGCCACAAAGACATTGATCAGAAAAATATTCAGCGAATCCACCGTGCTCACGGCGCTGATCGCCGCCACTCCCGAGGAGCTGATCATGGCGGTATTCACGAGATTAAGACCTACGATAAAGGCCTGGTCAATCAGAATCGGAAGAAACAGGGCGAGAATCTGCCGGTAATCCATCGATTCTCCCGATAAATGCTTCTCCAGCCAGCTGCGTCCCCTTCGTCTTAACCCTAGCTGCTTCACTCTTCATCACATTCTTTGCATAAAATAGGAAAAAACTCTTCAGGCGAAGAGCTTTCAAAAAAGTCGAATTCGGCTGTCTCCCCTGTTTAGAGCTTGTCCGGCCTTCCGCCCTTCGTCCGGCAGTAGGTTTCTTAGCAGGGGAACCTTTACCTGCTGTAGAGTAGCACCGGAACCGGTATCTGTCAACCATAACGGCCCCTTTGGACTTCAATTTCTCGGGGCCCACAGCATGACCGAAACACCGGCGAGGCATAGAGCGGCTCCCAGCCAGTCGTATCGGAAAGGATCAATTAGTGATTTCTACTCCCACCACATCGTCCATGCCGGAAAGGAGGTGGTACAATTCGGTGATCCCTACTTTGGGATGGACCTTCGTTCTCAATTCCAGCATATAGAAGGAGTCCTGTTTGGAATCCTTGATGCGTGTTTGAGACAATTGGATTTCACTGGCCTCCATGGTTTTCATGATCTCGGTTACGTTCGCACTCCGGCGGACGGTTAGTTTGATGACATGTTCTTTTCGGAGCCCTCTAAGCGGTTTGCCCAGCAGAAAAGGAACAAGTTCCACGCTGATAATCAGCAGGGCGGCCGTTACGGCCGCTGCCGCATAGAAGCCGCTGCCCACCGCAATGCCAATGCCCGCCGCCCCCAGATCATGGCAGCCGTCGTCAGGCCCGAAATGCGGTCATTCCCTCTTCTAAGGATAGCTCCCGCTCCCAGAAAGCCGATTCCCGAAACCACTTGAGCGGGAAGCCGGAGCGGGTCCATTTGGATGATGATGTCATGGCTTTTGGGGAAAGTATAAGCCGCTCGTATGGATATGATCGTTAACAAACAGCTGATGACCGCAATAACCGGACTGGTTTTCAGCCCGAGCGGCTTGCTTTTCAATTCCCTTTCGAGCCCGATTACCAACCCAAGCACAGCCGAAAGGCCCAGCTTCACCAAAAGTTCTATATCCATGCTCCGATAGTCCCTTCTGTTTGCACAAGATCGTTAGTGGCTTTAGTCTTTGCTTCTTCTGCCGTAAACAAAATATAAAGTAAGGGCCGACATAATCATCAGGATGACCGAGTAGACCAGGGTAAGGGCTTTGGTGTCCGCCACCGCTTCGGCGTCCGTACTGTTTTTGATCACAATGCCAAGCGGCTGGTATAGCGGATGATACAGGAACACCGTCAAGTCGTAATCGGCCAGAATCCCGTTAAAGTTCAAGGCTAAGATTGCCAAGGTAGACGGCAGGATAATGGGCAGCACCACCCTCCGGAAGGTGTAGAAGGCTTTGGCGCCCAGATTTTTGGCCGCGTCCTCCAGGTTGTTGTCCAGGGCGAAGAAGGAAGCCTTCACCATCCGAAGGGTAAACGGAATGTGGACGATGACATAAGCCAAGAACAACATCCATACGGAGCCGACAAGCACGTTATTGCCGATAATCAGCCTCGGGGTGCCGAAGGTGACGATCAAACCGATGGCTATCAGGGTAGAAGGCAGCATCCACGGAATCAGCAGGGAATATTCCAACAGATTGGTCCAGACGTTCCTGTATTTGTGCAGAATCCGGGAAGCCATTAGAGCCAAGGCCACAACGGTAAGAGAGGCCCCCGCCGCATAGCATACGCTGACCAAGTAGGGCTTAAACGCCGACAGGCTCGAGAAGACGTGAATGTAATTGGCCAAGGTCAATTTGCTGAAGGAGATCGTGGCGTTGGCAATGCTTTGGGCATCCGTAAAGGAAAAAACAAGAATAAGGACAACCGGGATGATATAAATCAGAAACAAGAAATAGGCGGCCGCATGAGTAAGCATATTGGCCAGCGGATGCTGGATTTGTTGTTTAACCATCTCGGACTTAACTTTCGATACCGACATGAAATTCCCTTTGCGTTCAAAACGGATCATGACGGACAGCAGGACGATGGTCGCCAAGCCGAGAACAAGCGCCAGCAGAGCGGCCAAATCTTTGGAATAGGTGCTATTGGAGAAAGCAAGAATCATGGGCGTAATGGTTTGGAATTCCGTTCCCCCTAAGATCAGGGGCGCCGAGGTTGCCGCTAATCCGGTCAGAAAGAGAAGGATCGTTAAAGCATAAATCGTCGGCTTCAGAACGGGAAGGACGACGCGCCTCAGAATATAGAAAGTAGACGCACCCATGTTTCTTGCTGCTTCTATCGTTTGGAAATCCACCTTGCGCATAGCATTGCTTAGAAATAGAACGTGGTTGGACGTACAGGCGAAGGTCATTACGAAGAGAACCGCCCAGTAGCCGTGAAACCACCCCGTCGGGAAGGAGGGGAAGACATACGCCAGGACCTTCGTCATTAGTCCGGTGTCCCCGTAGATCAATTTATAGCCGGAAACCAAGACGACACCACTGTAGATCAAGGTGGTAAAATAACCAAGCCGGAGGATTTTCGCGCCCTTGATATCGAAATATTCGACGACCAGGACGAGGAAGATTCCGACGATGTTCACGGTAAAGATCAGGGAAACCGCCAAAATAAAGCTGTTGTACAAGCTCTTCATCGCCCGGGCGGAGGATAACAGCTTGTGAACGGGCTCCAGCGAGAAACTGCCTTTGCTGAAGAAGATCTGGTAGTAAATGTTAAGGTTCGGATAAATCAAGAAGGCGATTACAAACCATGCTAGGGCAAGATAGAAGATCAAAGAAGGCAAAGGAACCGAGGTCAGTCCTTTTTTTAAAGTCCGCGTGTTCAACTGGTGTTCCCCCTAATATTGCAAAATATCCCTGGTGTCGATATAGATATCCAATTCGTCCCCCGTTTGATACAGATCGTGTCCCCGTTCGGTCTCCACGGTTTTCAGAATTCCGCCTGGAACGGCAATCGAATACTTGGTGTAGATTCCGTAAAATTCCTGTTCCACTATTTTTCCTCTCAGCTGGACGGCATGGGGCTCGGCCGCAATAGGAACCAGGCTGATTTTCTCGTTGCGGATGTACGATTTCTTGCTTGGGTCAATCAAATTCGCTAAAGCGCTGTTCGCCACAATCTCCGGCCGGATAAAGTTAATATCGCCTATGAAGTTGCAGACAAACTCCGTTTGGGACTCGTTGTAAATTTCCCGGGGCGTGCCGACCTGCTCCACGGTTCCCTTGTTGAATACCGCGATCCGGTCCGAGAGGGTCAAGGCTTCTTCCTGGTCATGCGTCACATACACCGTCGTGATCCCAAACTTCTTCTGAAGATCCTTCAGCTCGTTGCGCAATTGAACCCTCAGCTTGGCATCCAGGTTGGACAACGGCTCATCCAAGGCGAGGATGCTCGGCTTCAGTACCAGAGCCCTCGCAATGGCTACGCGCTGCTGCTGCCCTCCCGATAGCTCGGACACTTTCTTGACCAGCTGTTCCTCACTTAAATCGACTTTCCTGGCGATCTCCTTTACCTGGGCATCCACTTCGGCTTTGGAGAATTTTTTGACCCGCATGCCAAAAGCAATATTCTCGTAAACGTTTAAGGTTGGAAAGAGCGCATAGCTTTGAAAGACCATGCTGATTTCCCGCTTCTCAATCGGCACGTGAGAGATGTCCCGGTCGTTTAGCAGGATTTGCCCGCTGTCGGGCTTAATAAAGCCGACCAGGCTGCGGAGAATGGTCGTTTTCCCGCATCCCGAGGGACCGAGAAAGGTGAAGAACTCCCCTCCTTGATGTGGAGATTGAGGTTCTTGATGGCATGGAAGTCACCGAATTTGATTTGAATGTCTTGGAATGTGATCATGGTTACCTCTGTCATGTAAATTTATTTTTACAGGCTGCAAGCATGGACATTCCCGCGTGCAGCCTGTTTGACAATGTTACCTTATTTCATAATCTCCAGCTGAATCTTTTCCGCCCATTTCCCCAGATTCTCGGAAACAAATCCCCAGTCAAAGGCGATCGGCTTGATGGAAGCGTAAAGGTCTTTCACGTCTTTGTTGGCTTTATCGGAAGCCTTCTGGTTCGCCGGCATGGCATTGAATTGAGCGGCAAACTGCCCCTGCACGTCGGCCGAGCCGATCCAGTCGATGAACTTCTTAGCCGTCTCCATCTTCTTCGTCCCGTTCGCGATGGCGGCCTGTTCCACAATCATCGGAACTCCGGTAACGGGACTTACAAGGCCCGCCTTAACCCCGTACTGCTTTTCTTTGGCTTGAAGCGTACCGGAAACAACGGCTCCGATCGGCGTTTTGCCATTGACCATATTCTGGTAGAAGTCTTCTCCCTTTACTGCGGGAACGCCATTGTTATACAGCTTCTTGATTTCATCCCAGCCCTGCTTGGAAATCCCGTACTCGCCTTTGTCGTCTTTGTATTTGGTCAAGATGCTGGCCACGACCAGCTG
Organism: Paenibacillus sp. CC-CFT747; assembly: GCA_030323305.1. Lineage (GTDB taxonomy): Bacteria > Bacillota > Bacilli > Paenibacillales > NBRC-103111 > Paenibacillus_AO > Paenibacillus_AO aurantius. Next base: position 1,307,161 of record CP106741.1, read on the forward strand.
CGGCGTAATTTGATCCAGCTGGGTAGGAGCCTCGTATTTCCCTTTGAACTGAGGATTCGTATACAAATCGGCCCAATCCTTCGGTGCCGTCTCGGCTGTGAACGACTTGGGGTTATACCCGATCAGAATGGCCTGCTTGACCAGGCTGTGGTAATAGCCTTCCGGATCGTTCAAGCCCTTTTCGATTTCAGGTGCCCAGGCTGGAACATATTTGGCCAGAACCTTTTCTTTCTTTAAACTTTCGAACAGCATATTATTCAGGCCGTAAATAACATCCGCCACCGGATTATTCTTCTCGGCGATTAAGCGGCTGGTTAAATTAGCCCCGCCCGCTCCCACGATTTCGATTTCAAAGCCGGCTTCCTTCGCCTTCTGGACCAGCCAATCCCCCGGCCGTCCGAGTTGGAGTTCGTGTACACAATCAGCTTTTCATTCTTGCCTGCGGATGCCGGGGCCGATGCGGCCGGCGTACCGGACGGGGCGGTCGTTCCCCCGTTTCCTTGGTATTTCCTCCACCGCAAGCCGTTACAGCCAAACACATCATCGACAACAAAGAGACGCCTGCCAATTTTCTGACCATTCTTTTTGACACTCCTTTAGGGTATGGGATTATTTTTAGAGGTGGACAACCATTCCGTCATAGGCCACTACGACCCCGGCGGGTTTAAAAATGTCTACGAATTCCTCATGGAGAAGCTTGGAATTATGGCTGAAGTGTGTAACGAAGATCTGTCCTTCTTCTTTCAGGATGTTCTCTTTCCGAAACTCCCGCTGGGCTTCCAGCACGGTCTCAATGCACATATGATTGCGGTCGCGGGATTTGCCCGTGTAGCCGTGCGTGCAGTCGAGAATGGCCCCGTCCAGGTTTTTTCCCTTCAACCAGGCCCATGTCGCTTCCGGGAACCAGCCCGAATCATGCCCATAGAGCAGCTTTTTGCCATCCTTTTCGATGACGTACACGAAGCACGTTTCCATCCGGTCATGATCGGCCCATAACGGGGTAACCCGGGCATCGCCCACCAATATCGTCTCGAAGGGGCGCAGAAGATGAAAAGCATACCGTTCTCCCTCAAACCGGCCGATGGCGACGCGCGTATGGTACATCACGGCATCATTGCCGTAGATATGCAGCGGATGCTCCAGGTTGTGGGCAATACCCTTTCGGCGGCATTCCAAATCGTAGGCGTTGTAGTGATCGGAGTGCGTATGGGTAACCAGCAGGTGCTCGATCGCCCCCAGATCAATGTTGTCGCGAAGCGCTTGCATGTAAGAATCCGGCGAGTAGTCGAATTTGATGATATCGTCAATGATCGCCGAGCTTCGGGTTCGGATGTTTTTCCCTCCGAGCTCACGTGCTTTCAAGCAGTACTCACAGTGGCAGAAGGCATTGGGAAAGCCCTCCGCAGCCGCTGTTCCGAGAAAATGAAGTTTCATAGGACTCCTTCCGCCCGTCCTAAAGAACGGATCGCCTTTCTACGATGGTCGTTTGAATTTTGATGGTAATGGGTTTCTCATGAGAGTGATTGATGCGCTTCGTAAGAAGAGTAAAGGCGGATTGCGCAAGCTGACCGGTATCCTGCCTGACCGTCGTCAGAGGGATCGGGGACAGCGCCGACAGCTGAATATCGGAGAACCCCACGATGGAAAGCTTGTCCGGAACCGGGATCCCTACACGCAAGGCGGTATACAAGGTGGCGACGGCCACATGATCATCCCCGCACATTAGGGCGGTCATCTCCGCATTATCCTGAACAAACTGTTCCGCCTCGGGGTCACTCTCGTTAATACGGCTCGGATGGAAGTCTTTAAAATGAATGTACTGGTTCTTAACGGGAATCCCATGATCGAGCAGCGCTTGAATATACCCTTGGTACCGCTCTTCCCGGCTGGTGATATTATCGACCGGGTTCGAAATGTAGCCGATTTCCCGATGCCCTTTGTCAATCAAGTACCGGGTCATCTGGTAAGAGCCACGAAAGTGATCGTGATACACGCAATCGATCTGAACCTCGCGAAAAATGCGGTCGATAATCACAATCGGAAACTGCTGTAATTTCAATCGCAGCACTTGGTCGCTGCAGGTCTTGCGCCCCTGGGGAAATAAGATGATACCGCTTACACCCCCTCGACAAGACTTTGCAGGCATTGATCCTCATCCTCTTTGCTTTTGCTGATTTTCAGGATGAGGTCGCATTCGTGCTTTCGTGCCTCCGACTCCGCTGCCGCCATTATTTTGGACGTGTAATCGGATAGGTGAGGCACGATGAGAGCCACCTGCTTCCTCTTCTTTTCCTCAGCTGGAAGCGCTTTACTATCAGACCGAGGCACTTCCTTACGCGGCGCTCCGCCCGGCTGTTCGGAAAGAAAGGTCCCCCTTCTTGGCAAACGGTACACCAACCCTTGCTCAACCAACTGCTCCAGCGCTAGTTTGCTCGTCATTCGGCTTACCCCGAACAGCTTCGCAAGCTCTCCTTCCGAGGGAACGGGATCATGCGGCTGAAGCTTCCGGCTTTGAATAAGGCCTACGGCCTTATCGGCTATTTGCAGGTACAACAAACTGGGTTTCTTGGATGCGTGTGACTTCTTCATTGTGTCTATCCCTCGTTTTACTCTAGTTTCCTCTGCGGCTGAGAATCACACCCCTGTTCGTGATCTAACCCGAGCTTAAAGGATGTCACTGACATATTCAATGACATAAGTCATTAAGAATATATAAAGAATCCGTTTTGGTTTATAAATTCTAAATATTCCCCTTATCTTGGAGTCAAGACATATCAACTTTATATCAATATCCGCTTTTATTCTATATCACGATTTTTCCATTTTCCTCTCGTACAAAAAGCCCAGTACCGGTTAGGTACTGGGTAGTTGGATTAGCGTGCTTTATAAGTCACCCTGCCTTTGTCTAACTCAGCGTCTCCCCGCCTGAGGGCTTCCTGCAGGCCGTTCCTCACCGCCTTTTCGAGCGCGGCGCCGGCTCTCGCGTAACCAAGCAGCTTAACCGTCTCCTTGGTCAAATCCTCGAGAGGCAGGCTTCCTTGAATAAACAGCACTTCCTTTACCGCATTGGCGATTTCTTCAGGAGGCCATTCCTCCGCGCTCCGGCGGTCCTGGTCGTTCTCCCCGACCCGATAAAGGCTGTACTCCTCCGGCTGCTCCGTATCCGGCCAGTAATAGTCGATCTCCTCCCATACTGTCTTCTTAACGGGCAGATCAGCCAATAGCGCCGTGAGGTGCCTCTCGATCCGCGCCCCCGATCTTGTCATTCCCCATGCCTGCCAGACTCTCCTGCTGAGCAGGGACCGGCTGACCGGCCCTTCTTCCCGGATTACCTGAAGAAGCTGATTCTTCAGCAGGCCCTCATTCTTGGATAGATAGAATTCTTCGGAGGAGAGAGGGACGGCCTCCAGGGAAGCGGCTTTATAAACCGAACGCCAAGAAGGAGGGGCCGGGTTCCCTTGTTCCGGTTCGTTATCCGGTTGGGGCACGGACACGGACTGGCTATCCATGATGATACCCGAACCCGTCTCCGTCCCTTTGAGGTCCGCCAGGCTCTGTAAAGGCTCCGCTTCCTCGGCCGCTTTCACGGCTTCCATCATCCGCTGGATTTCCTTGCCCGGGTTATCCAGCCAATCCATCGACCATACCCGGTGAAGGGACCAGCCCAATTGGCGAAGCACCTGTTCCCGGAGAACCTCCCGGTCCCGTGCGGTTTGGCCGGTCTTGTAGCCCTCGCCATCGCACAGAATGCCCAGGAGGTAAGCATCCGGGTTGTCGGGATTCACGATCGCGAGGTCCATCCGGTAACCGGACGATCCTACATGGAGGTCGGCCTGGTACCCCTCCTTCTTAAGAGCCGCGGCAATCTGTTCTTCTATCCCTCCGGCTCGGATTTCCGCCTGACCGGCATCCAGACCAAGCGCGGTCCGGCCTTTCTCCGCGTACTCCAGGAAGGCTCTTAAGGCGCTTACCCCTCCGCCCGCGTTCGGGAGACATCCAGATGCTCCGCGCGCAGCGTAGAGAATACGTGCATTTCATACCGGGCCCGGGAGACGGCGACATTCAGTCTTCTCCACCCTCCGTCCCGGTTCAGAGGACCGAAATTAAGCACGACCTTGCCGGAAGCATCCGGTCCATAGCCGATGGAGAACAGGATCACATCGCGCTCATCCCCCTGTACATTCTCCAGGTTCTTGATGAATAAGGGCTCATGCAGACGGGAAGCGAGCTGCTCAAGCTCCGGATCCTGACGGAACGCCTCATCCAGCAAGTCTTCAATCAGCGTCTGCTGAATGGAGTTGAAGGTGACGACCCCGATGCTCCGTCTCCGAAGCTGCGGATCCTTCAACCGGCTTATGATTTCCTGAATGACCTGCTCCGCCTCCGCGCGGTTCTGCTTGGTCTTGCCCCGGTCATAGAAACCGTCTACCGGATGCCACCTTACATTTGATTTGCGCTCGAGCGGGGAAGGGAACGTCAGAAGCTTGTTCTCATAGAAATGCCGGTTGCTGAAGGCGATCAGGCTCTCGTGCCGGCTGCGGTAGTGCCACAGCAGATGCTCCTCGGGCATGCCGAGGGCCAGGCAGTCATCCAGAATGCTCTCCAGATCCTCGGGAACCACGGCTTCGTCGGCTTCCTCTGCCCCGCTATGGGCAAAAAAGCTGGTCGGCGGCAGCTGCTTCGGGTCTCCGACCACGATCACGTTCCTTCCCCGTGCCATCGCGCCGACGGCTTCACTCGTCGGAAGCTGCGAGGCTTCATCGAAAAGTACAAGATCGAATGAAGGGTGCTTCGGGTCCAAGTATTGGGCGACCGACATCGGGCTCATCAAGACGCAGGGACAGAGTCGGCTCAACAGGTTCGGAATCTGCTCGAACAGCTTGCGGAGCGACAGGCCCCTGCCTCCGCTCCGAATGGCTCGAAGCAGAATGCCCGCCTCCGAGCTCGCGGCCGCCTGGCTGTGAAGCGGCGGGAGGTTGGCGGCAAGACGGGCGGAGATCTCCTGTCTCGTCAGCTGCTCGAAGGTATCCACCGTTTCCTGGAACGCTTTGATCTTCTCCTCAAACAATCGCCCGGAGAAGGAAGCAAGCTGCGGGTCGGCTTCCAGCCCATACTGGATGGCCGCTTTCCACCAGCCCCGTTCGAAGGCGGCCGTTACCTCCGCATGCTGCAGCCGGCCTCCTTCATAGGCGGACAGGACCGAGTCCAGCCCGGCGTCCGCTGCCCGCCCGCGTACCTGCCTCCAGCTGCACCACTCCCGTAAGGAATCTATATTCTCCTTCCAGAGCCGCGCCTGGCCGGTGCGGTACGCAAACCAGGAACCCCCGCCTCTTCTCTCATCCAAGGCGGCGAAATCCAGCTGAAGGAGCCGGGCCAGCCGCTCCTCCAAGTCTTGGAATGTGCGCCAGGCGGTAAGAAACCTTTCCAGGAGAGACCCATAGGCAGCCTCGAAAGCCTCCTTTCCTGATACAAGCCGATCCGCCGCCTGCCCTCTTGCCTTCGCGGCCGCAGGAGGCTCCCGGAACAGCTGAAGCAGCTTCCCGCTGAGCTCATCCGCCCATTTCTTGGATGCCTCCACGGCTGCCCAATCCGTATCCCCCTGTTCCAAGCCTGGCCAAGCAGAGGAGCGAGCTCCCCTCGGCCTCCAGGAGAGCAGCCGACTCCGTCTGGTACTGCAGGATAAGCGACAGGGTGTGGGCTGTCTCGCTCTTCTGCGGGACGGAGCCCGGAAGGGCCATGCCTTTAATCGTTTTATAAACCCGGCCTTGTTTGAGCACTTTGGGTAGAAACCACTGGAGGTCCGCCTTTTTCCACTCGGTAAGGGCGAGGCCGGCGTCATAGGCCAGGATTTCCTCCCTAAAATCAGCCGTCAACCGGGCGCGGGCCTCTTCCCGGGCATGGCCGTGCCCAATGGCCTTCATGATCCGGGCCCTTGCCGAATCCATATCTGCCGCGCGAAGCAGCCCAACGGGGAGGACCGGCGGCAGCTCATGCAGCAGCTTTAGGACGGCTTCCATTCCGGCAAGCTTCTCGGCCGTCGGATCATCCGTCGAATAAGCCAGCAAAGGGCCTGCTGCCTCATAAGCCTCCTGGCATTCCGTGAGGCTGTCCAGATAACCAGCCAGCGCTTCCTCTACCTGTCCTTTAAGCGACGGTGTGTACGTTTCGAGGGCGGCATCGGACCAAACATGCTTAAACGGATGCCCGGCTGCCTCTCCTGCCACGCGAAGCTCACGGACAAGGTCGGACCAGACGGTATAATCCTCGATGCTCTTGGCCCCCACCACCGCCGGCTCCAAGGAGACCACGTCCGGTGCCTGCTTCACCGCGCCGTAACGGACCATGGCTTCGTACAGCGAGGCGCCGAAGCCTTGCTTTTTATGAAGAGAGGTGACATACCCGTTAAGCTCGCTTCTCGAAGCGGCCAGACGATCGGCCTGTCTTCTCCACTCTTCGGGGAAGCGCGGTGACCGGATTCCAAGGTGCGGCGCAGCTGTTCGAGCACCGCTTTCTTGGTGCTTTTGTTGGAATGCAGCTCGAGGCAGAAGGAGCCCAGGCCAATCTGCTCCAGCCGGTTCTGGACCACGCTTAAGGCAGCCATCTTCTCCGCGACGAATAGAACCGTTTTGCCGCTTGCCAAGGAAGACGCGATCATGTTGGTGATCGTCTGGGATTTGCCGGTTCCCGGCGGTCCGTGAAGAACAAAGCTCTTCTCCTTGCCCGCCGCGCTCACGGCCGTAATCTGGGAGGAGTCCGCCGAGATGGGCAGCAGCAGCTGATCGGGAGGAAACCGCTCATCCAGCTGTCCGGCCTCCGGGAAGGTTTCCCCCGGTTCCCATTCCAGGCGTCCGGTCATAAGGCTCGCGACCACCTTGTTCTTCGCCAGCTCATCGGCCCGGCTGCGGATGTCGTTCCACATGACGAACCGGCTGAAGGAGAACAGCCCGAGAATGGCGGACTCCTGGACATCCCATCGGGGAAGATTCATTACGACATGACGGACGGTGGTGAAGATTCCGCTTAGATCGATCCCTTTCTCATCGCGGGGCAAGGGGTCCAATCCGTCGAGATGACTCCCGAAATCCTGTCTCAGCATTTCGAGCAGCGTAATATTGATCTGAGCTTCCTCGTCCCTTGCCCGCAGCACGAAGCCGGCGCTGGACGATTTGCGGACCAGCTCGACCGGCACGAGCACGATGGGAGCGTAACGGGGCATAACGCTGGCAGCAGACTCATACCATTTCAGAACGCCCAGGGCGAGGTATAACGTATTGGCGCCGTTCTCCTCCAGCGACAACCGGGCCGAGCGATAAAGATGGATGCACTTGTCCGCAAGTTCTCTCTCGTTGGCATTGGCCCGCAAGCGCTTGTGAAGAAACTCCTGGTGGATCAGGAGGGTCAAGGGATGATTCGGGGTCGCGCTCTGGAATAGATCCGCACTACGGACCGTTTGGTCCCAATCCGACGGCTTCGCCAGCAGCTGAAACTCCTGCCCCTCTGCGAGCGCATCTTCCAGCTCTCCGAGCCGGGTGTTTAACAGAGGCAGCGCCGCCTTCGTCATGCGGAAGTTAAGAAGCGTATTGCGCAGGGTAAGGTCGAGCAGTTTTCTTTCCCACTGCTTCTGCTTCGTTACGGCAATGGACCGCACCTCCTCGGGGCGGTTCTGGATCACCATCTCTTTCGGCGCCTCCGCGGCGGCCGCGATTTCCTTGTTCTCCGAAACGATTTCCCACCCGTCCGGGGTCGGGATCCGGATAGGCAGCGGACGGATGGCACTGAAGCGGGCTCGCCGCACGTCCACGAAGCCGAAAAATTCATCGGGCTCCGCCAGATGAAGCAGGGCTGCGGCTTCCGCCTCCCCGTACGGCGACTGGCTGCCGGCATTCATCAAAGTAGCCTCCACGAGGCTCACTTCATGGACGCCGGCAGCCAGTCTTTGGTAAGAAGCGACACGTCGTCCTGCAAGCATTCGGAGAAGGTTTCCTCCATCAGCCACACGCCCGGAAAGGCATGGCCCTTCGTGAAGATAACCAGGGGATGCAGGCCTGCCGCCTCCAGACAAGAAGCGTATAACAGCGTCAGATCCAGACAATTGCCCATCCCCTTACTCAGTATGGCATCCGGAAGCCTCACCCGCTGACCGATCTCCTCGAAGCTGGCCGGAGCTACGCAATAGGTGGGCTGGCGGGACTGAATAGCGGTATAGATCGCAGCCGCCTGATGACGGACGCGATTCGGGTTGCGGCTCTGGTAAGCATCGAAGGAGGGGCTTCCCGTCCATTTCTCCAGGAAAGAGGAAGCCTCCTTTAGGATTCCCGCAACCGCCGGATGGTTAGGGAGGATAAAGGCCGCGATCATCTCGGGCATCACCGCCAAGCCCGCCCATTGGTCATAGGCCAGAACCGCTATAGGGGAGGTTTCCCGATAAATAAGCGCTCCTTCGTGTATCACTTCCAGGGTAAGGCTGCCCGCCAGTCTTTCCGTCAGGCCGGCTAAATGAGCACCTGACACGTTTATGGAAACCGGGCCCAGATCAACCGTTTGCCCGGCCGGAATCACTTCGATTGTTTTGGTCCAGTCCGCCGCGAATTCGGGCTCACTCTTGATCTTCACCTGCACCTGGTGCAGGTCCGCGGCCGAATCGTTAGTCAACGCGATCTTCCGGACCACCGGAACATAATTTTGCTGCATGGCATAATTGACCACATCGTATCGAAGCCACTCGCAAAGCAGACTTCTGCCGACTACGCTCTCCATGGTTCTCCCTGCCTCTCTGTATGAGCCATCGTAATGCCATTATAGCTCCTGTGGCCCTATCCGCAAATGAAGTTCTGCTTACCTTATGATTCTCGTGCGCATACCGAAGTTTTCTCGCCAACAGAGTTACCGGATAAGGCCTTGGCCCTATCCGCAAATGAAGTTCTGCTTACCTTATGATTCTTCTCGTGCGCATACCGAAGTTTTCTCGCTAACAGAGTTACCGGATAAGGCCTTGGCCCTACGCAAATGAAGTTCTGCTTACCTCTTTCCCGGGGAGGAAAAGGAGACGCCATCCGGTACAATGGATAAGGATAACTTATAAATAGAGAACCGACTGGAGGGAGAACGATGAACCATCAAGAAGAACAGGCCCCCGGCTGGGAAGCGATAGACCGAGAGCTGGAGAGGCTGTATGAAGGGCAGGAGCCTAAGCATTACGGGACGCTCGTTCCTTACGCCCTGGGAGGGCCGGATCCGCTGACCGGCATCAGCGCGTACCGGGCCGAGGAGCCCCGTCCGCACTGGCACTTCGTCACGTACGGCTTCTCCGAGCTGTATGAGAAGGAATCGGATGATCCCGCTTGCAGCGGGTACGGCTTCGAGCTGACGTTCCGGCTTGTGCGGGACCCCATAGAGGAAGAGCCTCCCGCGTGGGCGCTCAACCTGCTGCAGAACATGGGGCGTTACGTCTTCCGGAGCGGCAACGTGTTCCGGGCCGGCGACTACCTCGACGCGAACGGCCCCATCTGTCTCGGAGCCGACACCGAGCTGACAGCCTTGGCTTTCGTGGAGGACCCGGAGCTGCCGGGCATCGATACGCCGAACGGCCGAGTCGACTTTCTGCAGATGGTCGGCATGACTGGTGATGAGCTGGAAGCGATGCAGGCGTGGAACACGAGGGGCGTGCTGAAGGCCGGTTCGGAGCAGCTGCCCTCCTGCCTGACCGACCTGAGCCGGCCTTCCCTGCTGGAGGAGGCAGCGGTGGCGACCGCGATCCGGGAGGGCATGGTACAGGACGGCTCGAGCACCGGCTTTCTGTACGTGGACCAGCTCGGCTGGGAGCCGGGCCGCCGGGGCTTGTTCAGCCGCAAGCCGGATACGCTCTCGCTCGGAGCCAAGCAGGCCGAGATTATCGCCAAGATCCTCCGCGGGCGGATCCCCAAGGACCGGGAGCTGCGGCTGGTCGGCCCCGAGACGCGGGTCGTCTTGGAGCCGGGAGCGGCTCCCGGCTGGGAGGCGGGAGAGGAAGAGATCCGGATCGCGCTGGACAGCCGGACGGCCGAGGAGCTCGCGGAACGACTGGTCCCCCGGGAGGGGACCGTCGTTCTGCCATCCCTGCCGAAGCTGGAGATCCGGATCGTCCGGACCGATATCCGGGACGCGGACGGCAATGTGGTGCGGACGATCGGCTAACTCAAGAAAACCCAACCTTAGGCGGTTGGGTTTTCTTGTTGGTGGAGGCTACGGGGAGTGTCTCTTCTCGATCCAACTTGCGGACGAAGCCTACCCATGCCAGGTACCCGTTTTCATGTCCCCTGCAAAGCAAAAAAACACCTGCTCGGTGTCTTTTCACATGGTAATGGGGAGGCAAGCGCACCGCCGTCATGCTATGAAATCTCGGCTGCTCGTTGTCTCTTCCTGTACAGTTTTATTTCTTGATCCGAGGAGATGAGGATCGGCAGAATTTTTACGCTGCTGATCATGGACGTCTTGCATAACGGGCATACGGGCTGCTCTTTGAACGAAAAGCTATCCCTGATCCAGCTCTTGCATTCCTCTCCCGCACAGGACCAGATGATGGTCATTTCTTCGGGTAAATTCTCCAGCGGTTTATTCCATGAATAAGACATCGGACTTTCCCCCTTAAAATTGCCGTTAAAAGAAAATCCCCAAACGTTAGGCTTGGGGATGGTCTTACTTAGTAAGTTTTTACGACGTTCTCAGCTTGCTGTCCACGGTTGCCTTGAACCACGTTAAATTCTACCCGCTGCCCTTCATCAAGAGACTTGAACCCGTCCCCTGCAATCGCGCTGAAATGTACGAATACATCTTCGCCGCCTTCCACCTGGATAAAACCAAATCCCTTTTCTGCGTTAAACCATTTAACTGTTCCTGTTTGCATAGAAACACCTCCAAATTTTACATGAGCTTCTTATTCGGTTAAAAATAAAAAAATCACATATTGCACAAGGTTAGTACTTAAAATAGTAACCCTCTGCGATATGTGAATTCAGGTCAAAATTCCAATAAATTCATTTTACCACACTTTTATAATAGTTACAATCCCTCTGGTGCGATAAATGACAATCGGCACCCCGCAGGGTGCCGATTCGAGAAGAGCAGGGTTATACATTTTTTGCGATATGATCGATTTCGCTTTTCAATAACAGATACCGATGAACACTTCGCATGATCGGAACCTTGGTCAGGTTGCTTTTATCGACATAGGTTTTCATTTGATCCTTGGAAAGACCCAGCAAACGTCCGGCTTCTGTAACCGTTAATACCGCATCGAGATTAGTAGCATTAAAGGTTTTCTTTACTTTAAGATTCCAGTCTTCGAACACCGGCATAGTTTTTCGCGCCTTTCTATTCGCAGCCCCGAGCTTTTCTGGGCCGAATACTCTTATTATAACAGATTAAAGTTTTTAGCACAGTTGCCGAAAGACGGTTTTCCCGCAAGCACGTAGTTGACTTCCTGATCAATCCTAGGTAGCCGTTCATCATCCGGCCATATCCCCTTCCTGCTCGATCAAACTAGGCCAAGCCGCTGCAAAATTAACATACGTTTCGCGTCCAAGGAGAAGAGCGCCGCTTGCTTTCAGTTCGTCGAACTTGAATTGCTTTGATGTATAATGGTTATAACGGTCCTGCGCCATATCATCAATTAGCGAAAAGGAATGCGATGGACCCATGCGATCCAAAATTGGCACATTTGTCTTGCCCAGTTTGCCACAGTTCCGGAAGGTAAAGGGGGCCGGCGGGATGAAGATAAGCAAGCTTTCACGCTTAACCAGCGTTAGTGCACGATCGATCCGACACTATGATAACAAAGGCCTTCTGGATGCCGTTCGAATGGAGAATGACTATAGGGATTTCGGAGATTCGGCCGTAGAAAGAGTCAAGGCTATTCAACTGTACCTGAAACTAGGATTAACAATTGATGAGATTGGAACTTTGTTCAAAGGCGAAAGGTCGGACCCTGACGCCTATGAATTTTGTGAGGAAATGCTGGCGACGTACGAACAGAAGCTTTGCAAGGTGAATCATCAAATTGAAGCGCTTCAAGATTTGAAAAGATTATTGGAGAGGCAAATTGATTGGACGAATAGAAAAAAACTAAAGATGGGAAGCAGAAGTGATCAAGTGCTGCTGGGCGGGTTGTACTTGATGTTTGGGTTGACTTTGACACTAGTGTAATCCTCTATGATGGGTTTGACTTTATCATGAGAGGAGTAACACATTGAACAGTAAGGAGCCGGCAAAGGGGAACCGCAAATCGTTGACTGTTATCGGTCTAGGTCCGATGGGGCAAGCAATGGCGGGAGTTTTCCTGGAACGAGGTTATCAAGTAACGGTATGGAACCGGACAACCCGCAAAGCAGATGAGCTCGCAGCGAGGGGATCTATCAAAGCGTCCACGATCAACGAAGCGTTAGATGCCAACGAGCTCGTGGTCCTTAGCCTTACGGATTACGATGTGATGTACACCATCCTCGAACCTGCGTTGGACCATTTGTCCGGCAAGGTTCTCGTCAATCTCAGTTCGGATACACCCGAAAATGTCCGCAAGGCTTATAAATGGCTAACCGGCTATGGGGCCAGCCTGATCACCGGAGGAGTGCAGGTTCCCCTTCTGGAATCGGCAAGCCGGAATCCTCCACTTACTACAGTGGCCCGAAAGAGGTTTTCGAAGCTTACCAGAAGGATCTCGAGGTCCTTACCGGTACTGACTATCGTGGTGAGGATCCCGGACTGGCCATGTTGTATTATCAGATCCAAATGGATATATTCTGGACCTCCATGCTGAGCTACTTGCATGCTCTCGCTGTAGCGGAGGCGAACGGCCTTACGGCAGAGCAATTTTTGCCCTATGCCTCGGCTACGCTATCGTCGCTGCCGAAGTTCGTCGAGTTCTATACCCCGCGTCTTAACGAAGGCAAACACTATGGCGACGTGGACAGACTTGCCATGGGCTGGGCTAGCGTTGAGCATGTCCTTCACACAACCGAAGGTGCCGGTGTCGACACAGCCTTGCCAAGCGCCGTTCTTGAAGTCTTTAAGCGGGGCATGGAAGCTGGGCGCGCCGGCGATAGTTTTACCAGCCTCATTGAAATCTTCAAGAAATCCAATGCCCTCCCTTTAACATGAGCCCTTCCTTAGTGGATGGCCCTTGCAATGGAATCGAAGCGGCTGGGGGAAACCTCCAAGCCGCTTTTTTATCCACCGGGCAGTAAGATGAACGGACACCCTGTCATTCATTTGTCTACGGAATGTTCTTTCAATAGTTGGCTGACAGCTTCCAATGAATACATACCATTTGCGATACCCACAACAAACTCTACCGCATAGGTACGCTCCATCTTTAAATGCTTACCATTTACCATAAGAAATGCTTTTGTCACCAGATAGGCGGTTCGTTTATTGCCATTGTGAAAGCAGTGATTTTTCACCAAGGATTCCAGCAGAGCAGCGGCTTTGTCCATTAACTGAGGATAGGCGTCTTCTCCAAAAACACTTTGCTGAGGTCTATGTACGGCAGATTCCAGCAGGCCATGATCCTTCGCACCGGCTTGATCTGCGTCGTTCATTTTCCTCATCATGAAGTAATGGGCTGCCATAATTTCTTCTTTGGTTAGGAATGTTGTCATACTAGCGGTCCTTTAAATCCTCAAGGATTCCTTCATCCTCTTCAAACACGTCAAAGAAGGCTTCGAGAACCTCTGGCCGAATATTATCGGGAAGCTGAACCTGCCGTGCCTTCTTCAACACCACTTCCCCGCGTTCGTTTTCCACGAATTCGATCTCATCCCCTTGCGTGACATTCAATTTCTCAACCAAACTCTTTGGCAAACTTACCCCCAAACTATTGCCCATTCGCCCTATTTTACGGGAATATCGCTTTCCATTCGAATTATTATCGGTCAATTTAACCACACCATTCATGGATATTCTCCCTCTCTATAAGTATGATTCATACCGACTATGTTATACCTTATAACGGTTATAACTTTTATTACGTATGTACATTTTAACAAAATTCTAAAAAAGGATAAAGCAAAAACACCATCCCAATCCCGGATGGTGTTTCTGTTGGGGGGCGTGGAGAGTACCTCTATCTCGATCCCACTTGCTTTGAGGTAAACAGGTTGAGGTCCTAATCTTCTCTTGGGACTAAGCCGGATCGGGCTTTATCCGCGATCGTTTGTTCGAGCTTGCGGTTGAACAGTAACATCAAGGCATTCGCGAAAAGGATGCTCATGGTTATATAGAACACGTAGTGAATGTCGTAAAGGGCAGCCACCGAACTTCCCAATAGAGGGCCGATCAGATTCCCGAGAAATTGGGCGGAAGAATTGAAACCGAAAGCCCGGGCCTGAGCATCCGGCGGAGCCAGCTTCTTGACGAGGACATTAAGAGACGGCAGCATCCCGCCGACAAACAGGCCAAGGAAGAATCGCCCGATCAAAAGCACGGTGATATTGTCGGTTAACGCCTGCGGGATAAACGTCAGCCCCGACATCACGAGGGAAAAATAAGAATTTGCCTCTGGCCGATCCGATCACTGAATCTTCCGAGTAAGGGAGACCCGATCAAATTGGCGACACCGGTGATGGAGACAACCAGCCCTGCTATAAATTCAAGATGGCCCCCATGATAGAGCGACTTCGTATAGATGGATAGAATCGGCTGTATGGACATCATCCCGATTTGCGTTACGGTGGTGGCAACAAAGATGGGGATCAGCGGACTCATCGTCTGCCAATGGCCCGCCCGGCGTGTAAGCACTTTTCCTTTGGTTCGTCCGGCAGCTGTATTTTCAACGAAGAGCATCACGACGATGCTTGCCGTAAGAAGAATCAGTCCGGTCAAGACGAATACATAGCGAAACCCGAAGGCTTCTGCTAAGATGCCCCCGATCAGCGGTCCGATCAAGCTTCCTGCCATTTGGCCTGTCTGCAAGGTACCCAAGGCCTTTCCGGCATGTTCATCCGGGGTCACCGACGCCTGCAAAGAGATGGACATGGAGATAAAGCCGGAAAAAACGCCGTTGATCAGCCGCAAGACAAGCAGCTGCCAGGGCGCGCTGACGTACCCCATGAGGATGGTCATAATCGCCATGCCGATTCCCGCCCGCAAAAGCATCACTTTGCGTCCGTATTTATCGGCCATCGACCCCCAGATAGGTTGAAAAATGACGGCTGTCAGCGATTGCGCGGCAAAGATCCATCCGGACCATAGCTTGACATCTTTCAGCTGATGAACCCCAAGCTCTTCGATATACAACGGCAGGAAGGGAATGATCAAACTGACCCCCGCCACCGCGATGAAATTAGATGCCCATAAAATCCATAACGTTCGTTTCCAATTCATCAGCCGTTTCCTTCATTCAAGCTTGCGATCCAAGCTTCCGCCGTCATCACGTCGGCCTGGCGGGGAATACTTTCTCCATCAGCACGCGATGCACCTCGGGATCCGCATCAAGACACGCATCGGAGAGCACCTTGAGCGCGAAGTCCTTATCCGCCGCTTCCCGTAGCGTCGACAACACGACACCGCTCGTTGCGATGCCGGTGAGCACCAGCGTGTCGATTCCGCTAGCCCGGAGAATGGCTTCCAGGTCACTGCCGGTGAAGGCGCTCACGCGGCGCTTCGTCACCAGCAGCTCCCCGGCTGCGGGTGAACCGCACTGTGAATTTGTGTCGCCTCGTCCGACTCCGTCATGCCCCCCACTTGGGTGATCGCCGCAAAAGACTTGTTGTTCGGGCTGACTTCCGGATAGCCCTCACGAAAGGCGACACGCACATAGATGACCGGGACGCAGTGGACGCGCGCCGCTTCGATCGCCTGCTTGAAGGGAAGCAGCAGCTTCGGTTTGGAAACGAACCGCGACACGATGCCGTTCTGCAGGTCCATAACCAGGAGAGCCGTGCTTCGAAGCCCACTTGTCATATATTGAACCCTCCTCTATCGTATGGTAGGATGAAGCGGAGACCTCTCCTCTTTATTTAAGCGGAGAATTCTCCGCATGTCAATGGCAGAGGATGAGGAATGGAAAGGAGGCTGTGAATCATGAGTGAGGCCGAGATCCCCCCTTTCGTGCGGAGCGCCGCGATGCCGCCGAGAATCGGCAGCGGATCCTGAACGCCGCCATCCGGTTGTTCGAGCAGTATGGCGTCGAGCAAGTCAGCATGAATCAGATTGCTACCGAAGCCCAGCTCGGTCCGGGTACGCTCTACCGCCGCTACCGCAACAAGAGCGAACTGTGCCTGGACCTGATCAAGGATCATGTCGATCTTCTGTTCGAAGATATGGAAGCTTATTTGGAGCAGAACCGGACGGAGGCCCCGAGTCTTCGGTTGAGAGGCGTCCTGCGGATATTCCTGGCTTTTCGGGAGAAGAAGCTGCAGCTGCTGAACGGCGTCGAGGAATCCCTATCGCCCAATCGCTCGAAGACCCGCACTCACGGGCCCATCTACCATGAATTACACAAGCTGCTTGTTGGACTGTATGAGGAGATGACCGCAAGCGGGGTCGACCGAACTCCCCGGACAGCGTCTTCCGCGCCGATATGCTGCTGGCCGCCCTGAGCAGCGACTCTTATCTCTTCCAGCGGGACACTCGCGGCTACTCTCCGGAAGCGATGCTGGAGCAGCTCTACAGGACTTTCGTGGACAGAGGCTAATGAATGGGAACTAACGCAAAAAATCCACATCCTCCTGCGGATGTGGATTTACCTGGTGGAGGAAGGCGATTGGACCCTCTCTCCTTTAGAGTCGTGCGGACTAAACCCCAGGGGTTCGCCTCCAAGGCTTTCCCACCAAAACAAACAGGACCTTGATCTCTTGCGATCAAGGTCGATTTACCCCTATAATATCTGCTCCTTGAACAAGCTGACGCCGTGTGAGGAACGGCGCCAGCTTGAAGAAATGAGAGAGATAAAGGAGGCTATTATCGGATTAATTGGTGCGAATCCACTCCACGTTGTCCAGGTCCGCCCATTGACCGCTGCTGCTCATCGATGCATAGAAACCAACGGTCGCTTGGCCATTTGTGACCTGAACATTCGGAATCGTGACCTGGGTCCATGTCGTCGTAACCGGGAAATTAGCCTTGAGCGCGGCTCCGCCATAATCTTTGACTTCCATAAAGGCGCTGCTCTGTCCTCCGGAACTGCGCATATACGCCCTCATCATATACGTTCCGCTCTGCAATCCCGTAATCGTTTGCCCAACGTATGCCGTACCGGTTCCGTTAGGGGCCGCGAGCCCGACGAAATAATTGCCCCCGCCTGGAGCCCGGGCGATTCCGTCGTTTAGGCCATGGATCAGAATACGATTCGGATAGTCATCTCCGTAGGTCGCCCACCCGTTGACGTTTGCCGATTCGAAGCCCCAATTGCTGGTCAAATTTACGTTCAGCGGAGTCGTGGACGAGTTTTTAATAAATTCGACCTTATCGAAATCCGCCCACTGGTTTGCGTTGGTCATCGCAGCGTAAAATCCGATCGTCGCCTGGCCGTTCGTCACCTGAATATTCGGGATGGTGACCTGCGTCCAGGTTGACGTTACGGGGAAATTAGCCGTCAGCGCGTTTCCTCCGTAATCCTTCGCTTCCATATAGGCGCTCGATTGTCCCCGGAGCTGCGCATATAGGCCCGCATGGTGTACGTACCGTTGTCCAGACCGGTGACAGTCTGGCCTACATAGGCGGTTCCGGAACCACTGGTCCCTGCAAGGCCTATGAAATAGTCTCCGCCGCCGGGCGCACGACTGATCCCGTCGTTCAAACCATGCACATGGATCCGCGCCGGATAATCATCTCCGTAGGTCGTCCACCCGTTGACGTTCGCCGTCTCGAAGCTCCAGTTGTTCGCCAAATTTACGTTGTCGGGAGTGCCGGCGCTGCCGAAGCGAAGATAAATGCCAGGAGTCGGGAAATTGGAACTGGTCGCAGCGACAACTTGAGTCGTGTCAATCGCCATCAGTGCGTTCCAGTTCGAGTTTTTCGTATCGGAAACAGGAAATGTATGGTATTTAAAAGACCAGGTCGCGCCGTTGTCCGAACTGATCATGGTCCTCATGGAGGAGTAATCGTCACCGGTATTGGGACTGTCCTCGTCTGTTTGAAACGATGCCATTAAGCGGCCGTCATTCAGTTTGGCAATAAAGGGGGCTCCTGCCTTTTTTCCTGCTACTGAAGGGATGTAAAGCGTTTGGCGAGGCACAGACCAGTTAAAGCCATCATTTGAGATTTTATACTTGATCCCAAACGGATGTCCCGCTTGATCAGTCGCTTCGAAAACCATGATATATTTGCCGTCTCCCGTTCGGGTCCATACCGGCATCCCGTCCCTGGAACCAACCGCAACGCCGTCACTCACAAGGCTGGCAGCGCTCCAGGCGGTACCGTTCCATGTTTTCATATATAAATTCTGGCTGCCGGACGATCCGGCAACGCTGGGGCTGTCATTGGCGTACATGACGGCAATCGTGCCGCCGATATAACCCAGATGCGGTTCCCAAACCCCTTTGAATGAATTGGCCGTTTCCGATGCGATTTGTCCGTTCGGCACGTCGCTCCAGGAGTTTCCGCCGTCGCTGCTTTGCCGGACTCTCAAATAACTTGAGGTGGTGCTCCCGGATTGAACGATGACTCGATAAGCAAGCCATAGGGTTCCGTTGTTCAATTGCAGCATTTGCCCATTGGCGCAATCCCCGCTTGGATCGCTCGCGGCATCAATCGGCGACGACCAGGTGCGTCCGCCGTCCGTGCTTCTGGACAATTTGACTTTGACATGACCTCCGTCGACATTAGAATCAAATGATGACAACCAGGTTCCGTCCGCCAGCTTTAACAGTCGCGGGTACCAGACACCTCCCTGCGCAGGGGCGAATATCGTGACGGTTCCACTTTTCCACGACATACCCGCTGTTGAAGCGAATGCCTGAACGACCGGGAGAAAAAACAGGACAGCAACGAGCAAACCGATTTTCCAAGACAGACGACTCATTCTTTGATTTTTCATGGCCGACATGCTCCTTTAAGAAAATTGTTTAATCGCTTCCCAATTCCTTCCAATCAGACCCGTGCGGCTGCGGCACGCATTAATCCGTCCGGTCCTCACCCGAAGGAACGGGAAAAGCTTTTCCCGCGGGGCAAGGAACGCCGAAATTAGGTGTACCGTCTGCATTCCACCGGAACTTCTGTATCCGCATGCTGCGCTTGCTTCCCGTCTCGCGCGATTGCTCCCGCTCGGAGTAGGAATAGGCGTGATATACGATCCAGTCCTCCTTACCGTCAGAAGAAATCGTAAAACTGTTATGTCCTGGCGCAAAAACGCGGTTTTCCGGATGCTTGGCGAATACCGCCCCTTGATGTTTTTCCCAGGCCGACGGGTCAAGCAAGTCCTCCGTTTCCCGAATGGAGTTCATGCCGAGACAATAATCGTCGGACCACGTGGCACTTGCTGAAAAGATCAGATGAATCCTTCCGTTTCGTTCCAGGAAGACCGGGCCTTCATTTATCGCCATCCCCCTCGTTTCTCCCAATCGGCGGTAGGTGCGCTGATCAGCACGTCAGGAGATTGGATGGTCCAAGGGTTCACCATACGCGCCCCGTAGATCGCGGAGCCGTAGTCCGGGAAATATCCATAGCCGGAGTAGAAGAAATAAAGCTCTCCCCGATGACGAAACACGGTTCCGTCCAGCCCGGGATAAGCCGTATTCACGGCCCCTTTGAAGATCCACCCATCCTCCAGCGGATCTGCTGCAGCTTGTTCCAGCACGCAGATTCTTCTCGTATCATCGCCGCCCGCGCCGTCGTTTGCCGTATAGTAGATATACCATTTGTCATCCAGGCGGTGCAGCTCCGGTGCCCACAGGTTATACGAATAGCGGCCGCCCGGCTCGGGCTTCCAAATGACCTTCGGCTCGGCCGCCGCCAGCCCCGTCAGCGACGTGCTTCTGCGGAGTTCGATCCTATCCCGGAGCGTAAAGGTCAAATAGTAGGTTCCGTCCGAATGCCGCAGCACCCACGGATCCGGCCCTTCTTCCAATTGGGGGTTCATAAAAGTTTGAGGTGACATATCAGGTTCTCAACTCCCGCATCAATGAACGTTTTTAGCGGCTGGACCGATTAATCTTGCGAATGGCCTCCAAATTCACCTTTGGCTTCCGGTCCTCCGTCAAGAGTCCATTGATTTCCTGCTGTACGTCGGTGATCTGCGTATAGCAGTAGCCGCTAATGTAATCAAACGCTTGAATCGCCTCGGTGATGCTGCGGAACCGCTCTAGAAACGCTTCTTCGGATCCCACCTGATTGCCATATCCCCAGCCCTTGTCCGATTGAAACGCGATGCCGCCGTATTCGCTGATGATGATCGGCTGACCGCGATAGCCGTACCCTTCGGCCAATGCATATTTCAGGTTATTGAATGCAATCCGGTTTCCGACGACCTGCTCTTTGTCTCGAAACCGCAGCAAGAACCTTTCGCCGTCTTCTTCGTAATCGTGAAGCGTGAGGATGTCCGATACGGTATGTTCCCAGCCATCGTTCACGATGACGGGTCGATACGGATCGATTGATTTGGTCAAGTGGTAAATGGCTTCGGTAAATTGCTGTTGATGCTTGTTGCGCAGCACATTGGGAATGCCCCACGATTCGTTAAACGGCACCCAGGTGACGATGCTCGGATGGTTATAATTTTGACGAACGATCTCTATCCATTCGTCCGTGAATGACTCGACCGCCTGATCATTGAATTCGAACGTTGCGGCCATCTCTGACCATACCAGCAAGCCTTTGACATCGCACCAGTACAGGAAACGTTGGTCTTCGATCTTCATATGCTTCCGTACGCCGTTATAGCCCATCGCGAATATCCAGTCAATGTCTTCCAGAATGGCTTCCTCAGAAGGCGGTGTGAGATGGGAATCCTTCCAATACCCCTGGTCCAGGATCAGCCTCTGATAGATGGGAGCGTTATTAAGCAGCACTTTTCCGTTCTCGATCGAAATTTTCCGCATGCCGAAGTAGGAGAGGACCCTGTCGATTTCCACACCTTGCCGGTATAGAATGAACTCAACGTCGAACAGGTTCGGATGCTCAGGCGCCCAGGCGATGAATTTCCAGGGGCCATTCGCCTCATGCAATAAGCTGACCGACATCTGCATCCAGGCCCGGTCGATATCCATAGAAAAGGTTTTGACGACCTTGCCTTTCATACTGATTACGGTTTTAAGCTGTAATTCCTGCCCCGCCTGCCCGGCTCCCGGAACGTGATACTCGAAACTGACCGAACGCTGATCGAAATCGGGCGTAATTTTGACCGAATCCACGTGTGTATGTTCCACGTATTCCAGCCACACGGTCTGCCAGATCCCGGTCGTCTGGACATAGAAACACTCAAAGCTGTCTTTCTGCCAACGCTGTTTCCCTCTGGGCTGCGCGCAATCCATGCTGTCTTCCGCCTTCACCGTCACCCGGTTTGAAGAGCCGAAAGTAACGTACGGGGTAATATCGAAAGCAAATGCGGCATAACCGCCCTTGTGCATCCCGACATAACAACCGTTAATCCATACTTTGGCGACATAATCGACCGCTTGAAAATTCAAGAGCACGCGCTTTTCCGAGACATGCGCCGGCAAGTCGATTTCTTTCTCATACCAGACCCGGGGGTGGAAAGAGGGATCGCCAATTCCGCTGGCTTCGGTTTCATAGGTGAACGGCACCCTGATACGCCGATCGGCTTGAAGTCCCTGTGGCCAATTCGCTTGTTCTCCCAGATCGTCGTCATCAAAACGGAAATCCCACTCCCCGTTCAGGCTCGTCCAGTTGTCGCGTACGAATTGGGGTCTGGGGTAATCCTTACTATAGCTTTGTGTAGTCATGGTTTGCTCCCTATTGTCTCTGTTATCGTTTAACTTTCATTTCCGTAAACGTCATGTTCGATTGACGGCTTCTCAGTCCAACCCGACCATGGAAAAAAGCCTGCGGGTCCGTGTAATCAATCGCCGGTTTGGAAGAATCGTTCCAGTATACCCGAATATGCGAACCGCTTAATTGGATGCGCAGCGGATAGCTTGCGCCGGGCTTCGTATCAATGGATGCGCTGTCTACCGTCATAGTGTCGTAGTTCACCTTCTGAAGCTGAACTTGACCATCCGATAGGGTTACGGAATATCCCATAAAGGACTCTGTGACCTGGTGGGGAAAACGGATTCGTTCTTCGTGCGCACCAGAACACTGCCTTCTCCGGTGATATCCTGCGGAATTCCCACGCGAACCGAAAGCTCATAATCATCCCAGGCCGAGTCCCCGGCAAACAATCGGTCCTCTTCGCCCCCGCTGCCTTGGTACCCGCCCTCTATCCTTTGGAACTGGCCTGATAAATCTTCCTCTCGGACCGATTGCAGGACGTCCTGCGCTTCCAACTTCTGCGAGCGGTACAAGCCGAGGCGGGTGAAGGAAAGCTTTCCTTCTTCACCTTAATCTTCAGCGTGTGATAGCCGGCGGGCAGTTCGATCGTGCCTGCCTTGACATCCTGCCAGTCCGATTGCGGCGAACGTCCGATGGAAGATACAAGCTTGGCACCCTCAGACGAAATCTCGACTTGGGCATCGGTTTCCTGCGGCTTTATAGTCAGATGCACGCCGTAGGTTCCCGCCTCGGCGACGTGAATCTTGTAACTCAGCCAATCCCCTGATCCGGGAGCGTTGCCGAGTAGCTGCCATCGTCCTCCAGCTGCGTCGCAACCCCGTCTTCGGATCGAATTTGCCCTTGGGCCCTGCTGCCCACGGAAAATCCGCGGTCGCTGCCTTTCAAATAATGTACGGCCTCTATCGTTCCGGGAATTGTTTTATACGCTTCATAATCGCTGCTTCCGCCTGCATCGTTCGAAAATGCCGTATAGGAATAGTGCGGTTCGGCTCGCAGGGAAGAGTAACCAATGCTGCCCGGGGTTGCAAGCCTGACTGGAAGCTTAACCTTCTGCATCGAATCGAAGAAGACCCGCAGTACGGTACCGTCGTTCTCGACGCGAACGGTGTGCAGTTTGGTCATGTCGAATGCGGAGCCAAGGTCGAGACTCGACAACATTCTCTCCGTTCCATGGTCCCGCTGCATGACGGCCAGTTGATGAGAGGCGGGATCGAAGCGCACGGACCAGTAACTGTCCTCGCTTTCATAAGCGAATAGGAGCTTGACCCACGCGTTCTGTGTCGGTGACGGACTGGATAACCGGAAATTATACTCTGCGGTGAAGACCTCCGCTGTTTTCGACTTGCTGACGAATGAACGGATTCCGTCCGGTCCGTCGATCCGCTCCCAATCCTTCATGGCATTCGATTCGGGAAACCGGCTCTGGAAATCGGCTTGCTTCGGCACCGGTTGAGGGTGTTCGTCGGGCCCAGCACGTCCATACGGTCACCGTTAAAGACCAGACGATCGAAGTCCATTTGCCGAACCGGCGGCCCTTCGGCAGATCTGCCCACAAGATTGTGATAAACCATATAGTAGGAATCGAGATCGGGTCCCAGAAATGTCGAGCTGTGTCCCAGGCCGAAGAAATCGCCTGCCGTGCGGATGAGCACGGGATTGTTATCAGGAACTCGATATTTATCAAGCGGACCGTCATGCGACACCGCGTACTGCACCCGGTAGCCTTTGCTGAACACATGATTGCCCGTAAACGTCAAATAGTACACGTCATTCCGCTTGATTAGAGTTGAACCTTCCGTCCAGCCTCCGAGAAATGCGGCGGGCAGCGTCTTACCCGGCTCCATCGTATAAGGATCCTTCATCGGGTGCATGGCGATCCCTTCGGTGCCCGCATGGCTGAAGTACCATTTGCCGTCGTCGCCAATGAATACCGAGCCGTCGATGCTTAGTCCCAAATTGCCGGTTTGGACCTCGAAAGGACCGGTCGGACTTTCGCTGCGCAGCACATAATGCCCGTTGCCGGCCGGCGAGGTATACAGGTAGAAATATCCGTTCCAGTAGACGACCTCGGGTGCATACGCGCTTGTTGTCAGAGGGTCGCTTGCGACAAGTCCCTCGTATTTCCAATGAACCAGATCATCCGAGCTCCAGCCCTTGACACCGGAGCGGTTGTCCTTGGTGCTGCAATACAGATAATACCTGCCGTCAAACCGTAGAATATAAGGATCTCCAATTCCGTAATCCTCCCATTCCTCGGGCAACGTCAGCGGATTTTGATAAGTTGGCTCCTGATCGCTGTACAAGACTGCCTTCTCCTCCTCATTGGTTGTCCTGGATACGAAAACGAGTGATGCGGCCGCGGCGGCCAAGAGCAAAACACCCCAGAGCAGGCTTCGGGCGGTCCTCCTTTTTCTCCTCATGTCTCCTAGCCCTTAAGACCACTGATGGCAAGCGATTCGACGAAGTACTTCTGGCAGAAAAAGAAGACAAGGATGACCGGAATCATGGCAATGAAGGAGGCCGCCATAATCAAGGGATAATTCGAGCTGCTGATATACATGGACTGCAAGGAAGCGATCAATACTTGGATCGTTTGCTTCTCGGGCGTATGTAAATAGATCAACGGACCGAGGAAGTCGTTCCAAACGCCCATGAAGCCTAAGGCGGCCTGGGCGGCAATGGCCGGTTTGGCGATCGGAAGGGCAATCGTAGCGAATGTCCGGAAGAAGCCGCTGCCATCCAATTTTGCCGCCTCAATCAGCTCGCTGGGAATGGCGCCCTGCATGAACTGCCTCAGAAAGAAAATAACGACGATATTGCCGAACAACCCCGGAACGATCAGCGGCAGCAGCGTATCGACCCAATTTATACGGGAAAATACGATGAATTGCGGGATCATAATGACCGAGTACGGGATCATCATCGTCCCCATCAGGCAAAGAAAAATCGTTTCTTTGAACGGAAAATCGATTTTTGCGAATGCATAAGCAGCCATGGACGATACGAAGAGTCCGATACTCAATACGAATACGACGATAATCGCGCTGTTCAGAAACCCCTGCAGGAGCGGCGCAGCGCTCCAGACTTCTCTATAATTGTCAAACGTGGCCGGATCCGGAATCCACTTCGGCGGAAGATCGAACACGTTCTGTTGGTTCTTTAGCGAGGTCGAGATCGTCCAGAAAAATGGCGCCAGTGTAAGGATCGAACCTACTATAAGAAACAGGAGCGTGATACCCCTCGTTAGATTGCGCTTTAAACCCATATGCACTCCTCCAATGTCTTTGCTTGCCTTATCATCCGATCAATCGTTGTAGGCCCATCTCTTGGACAAGCGGAATTGAATCATAGTGAGAATCAATATAATTACGCCAAGCATCCAGGCCTCGGCGCTCGCGTATCCCATGTCGAAATATTCGAACGCATGCTGGAAAATATTAAATACGACGGTGGCGGCGCTGTATTCCGGACCTCCGTCCGGTACCATTACGTAAACTTGGCTGAAAGCCTGGAAGGTGCCGATAACGCCCATAACCACGACGAAGAAGTGAATATTGGACAACAGCGGAACGGTAATGCGCGTAAACTTCTGAAAGGCATTGGCCCCGTCTACTTCAGCCGCCTCGTAATAAGTCGACGAAATCGACTGCAGACCGGCCAGATACAGCACCATGTTCCCTCCGACGCCTCCCCATAATCCCATCAGAATCAAGGAAGGCTTCACCCAATGAGGATCGCCGAGCCAGTTCGGGCCTTTGATATGAAACCAATCCCACAGAAACTGGTTTACGAGGCCGAAGTCATAGTTCAGCATCCACATCCACAGAAGAGAAACCGCGACAACGGGGGAAATCACCGGGATGTAAAAGATCGTCCGAAAGATGGAGACCCCTCTGATTTTCTGATTCATGAGCATCGCTAGCAGCAGAGAAATAAACATTCCGAGCGGAATATGAATGAGCATGAAGAAGGTATTGAATAAACCTTTGTGTACCTTTTCGTCTTTCCAGAGGTTGACATAATTCGTGAAACCGACAAATTTCGGGGAAGTCACCATATCCCACTTCGTAAAGCTTAAAATCCCTGAAGCTATCAAAGGCAGCAATCCGAACAAGAGAAAGCCAAGAACCGGGATGGCCACAAAGCCATACGCCCACCCTATTTCCTTTCGCCTGTAGCTGATCATTTTGTTTTTCAACGCGCTCTTCCTTCCTAGATGAGATAGAAGGTGAAGGGATTCGCCACCTTCACCTTCTATCGCCAGTCCTTTATTTATTCCCTTTATCGTAGAGCTCCTGCAGTTTAGGCGCGATTTCCTTCAGCCAAGCGGCTGCCGTTTCCTTGCCTGTCCATACTTTGCCGGCGTCTTGATTGAAGGTATCCAGCCATTGCGTGTCTTTCGAACCGAATTCGACGGTCGGATGGCCGTAATTCTCGATAATATCCAAGAACACTTGCTTATGCTCCGGCGCTTTTCCATTCTTCAGAAAATCGTTCTTGGCCATGTCGATCAGGTTCGGTACGGCCTGACCCAATTCCATGTTCTGCTTCTGGCCGTCTTTGTCGAGAGAAAGGAAAGCAGCCAGGTTGAACGCTTCTTGAGGATGCTTGGATTTGCTGGATATCGCGAAGCCCATCGATCCGAGCCAGGTCGCCGTCTTGCCCGTCGTCGGGCTGGACGGCCATGCGGCAAGATCCCATCCATACGGGAGTTTCCAGAAAGCTGGCTGATCCCAAGGACCCATAGGGAACATACCGATTTTCCCTGCGACAAAACGGGCATAGTTGTTCATCGCTTTTGCGTCCTCTGGCGAAGGCGTAACATGGTGTTTCAGCCCCAAATCGGCGACGAATTGCATGGCATTCGCAAACTCAGGCGTATCCACTTTGATTTTACCTGTTGAATAATCGACGTAATCGCCGCCATTCGCCCAAACGGCGCCTTCCAGCGGGAAGTTGGCCGCGCCGTAGATATCCGTCTTCCCGTCTCCGTTCGTGTCCTGCGTCAGTTTCTTGGCCGTATTCAGAAAATCGTCCCACGTCCATTTTCCTGCTTCAGATGGCGGGTAGGGAACTTTCGCTTTATCAAACAGTTCTTTATTATAGGCAAGCGCCCACGGGCCTACGTCTTTCGGCAGCCCGTACAGGTCGCCCTTACCGAGGCTTTTGCCGTCATAGCGGTAACGGTCGGTCGCTTGCTTCCATACGTTGTCCGGTTTGAACAGGTCGGTTTTGTTCAGATATTGCTGAATGTTCAAAATCGTGCCGGACTCCGCATACCGGTAGAAAGCCGGTCCAGAGACATAGAACACGTCCGGCGATTTGCCCGCTGCCGTCAGTGTCGTCAGTTTCTGATCATATTCAGCCGGAGGGACACTCGTATAATTGACTTTTATGTTCGGATATTTTGTTTCGAAAGACTGGATAAGCGCGGTAAAGATCTTCTTCTCATTCGGATCGCCATGGCCCATGAAGGAAAGCTCGACTTTCTCAGCCGGAGCGTTCGAAGAGGTGTTATCCGCATTCTTTGTCCCCGTATTGTTTGCCGGTGAATTGCCGTTAGAGCCCGCGCTGTTCGAGGAACAGCCTGTAAGCGCCACCAAAAATGCGGCTCCTAATGCAAAATGCTTGACTTTCACTTACCATCAACCTCCCTGTTTTTCTCTTCCGAAGGTACATCGTGTAAACGATGTTGTAACCGCTTTACTAAAATCAGTATACGTTTATTGAATATATTTTTATATAATAAATTCAGTATATATTATACTTATGTTTTTAATCTAATGGGAATAGTAGTCCTTTGCGGGTTATAAACGCCTTCAAGCTGTTCAAGTAAATGAGACACGGATTGCTCGCACATCGACTTTTCGTCCTGCTCCACATAGCAGACTCCCGCGCATTCCGGATCGTCGAAGCCAAACAGCATGAAGTCCTCCGGTATCGATTTCCCCAGCCCCTTCAGGGCTTGAAAAGCGAAATTGCTTAGCTCAGCGTTCATGGCGAAGGCCGCCGTGATTTCAGGTCTCGCAGCGAAAAAATCATAAAGCAGATTGCTGCAATTGCGGTCGTGTACTTCCGCCATGTTGATAATGCACCACGAATTTTTGTGAATCGGGAGGTTTTGGTTATAAAAAGCTTTCTCAAACCCGCTTACCCGGTCTTCTGTAACGGTATTTGTAATTTCAGGGAAATCAAGGCGATATGCTCATGCCCCTGATCCAGCATGTAGGTGACAGCTTCGAACGTCCCGGAAATGTTGTCGGAGCTGACGCTGTAGGTACGGATTTCTTTGAGATAGCGATCAATGAGAACCAGAGGGAATTTGTTCAACGAAAGCCGCAAAATATCTTCGTTATAAGTTTCTTCTTCTGTTGGGAAAATGATGATCCCCTTGGCTCCTATGCCGATTAACGATTCGATCGCTTCGCTCTCGGTGAGCTGCGATTCCCTGGAGATCCGCAGAATGATTTGATAGCCGTTCTGTACGGCATATTGTTCGATATAATTCACAATCTTTTGTTCGACTTTGGTGTTAAGGGTTGGGACGATCAGTCCGATAATTCCTTTGTTCTGTCTACCATCCAGTTGGGAACCCTGCGAGCTCGTGAGATGGGTGTTCAACACGTCTTCGTTGACAAACGTCCCCTTTCCCTGATGCCGGACCAATATCCCTTCATCCGCCAAGCCTACCAGAGCATTTTTGCTCGTAATCTGGCTGACATGGTATTGCTCCGCCAATTCTTTCTCGGATGAGATACGGTCGCCGGGCCTTAATTTCCCTTCCCGAATGCGTTCCTTAATGTCCTCTTGAATTTGTTTGTATAAAGGATTGGTTTTCAAGTATGCTCCACCTCAAGTTTATATACTTATTATACTTAGTATATTAAATTAATGGGTTAGCCTTGTCCAGTGGTCATAGCAATCGTACATTCAATGGCAAGGAGGGGAGCTGCCGTATTCAGGGAGAAGAATGAGGCCGGCTTCTTCCGTCCCGGAAGGACAGGCTGAAGCCGACCTAGGCTCGAATACAATTCCCCGTGATTTCATGGAGGATCGTATCGGTGGAAGACTCTAAGGCCTGCAGGTCAAGCTTGATCGTTACTTCCTTCAGGCCGCGGTTTACGGTAAATGTGACGACGCTTCGGTCTTCATTCGCGCAGGCTACAACGTCCAGAATCCGGAAGTGACTCAAGAGCGACGGGAACCGGATTGCCCCACTTGAACGGAGAAGCTGCCGCATTCCGTTCAAGCGGGAAGCATATGCCGGAGATTCCGGTTGGCATACAGCTTCATCACTTCATAGGTCGTCGTACCATATACCGTGAGGGGTCGTCCGCTCCCCCGGCTTCTTTGCCGCAAGGTGAATTAAAATAACTTTAGATCAATTACATACAAAATACTGTCACCCATACACTTTGGATGGGTTTTTTGCGATCGAGTAAGAGGGGTGGCTAGCCCCCGTCTTCTCACACCACCGTACATGCGGGTCCGCATACGGCGGTTCCAAAAGGTTAACAAAGCTCCAGATACCGTGAAAGCAAACTTTTGAGCCCTTTCGCTTTCCCAATAGGAAGTTGGAAGGGCATTGTTGGTGTTCCGGGACATTTCCCATGGCCCTCGACGTGAATTTGCCATCATAAGGGCAGCCCAGTTCGGTACGCCGAGCGCGCGCAGTTCGCGAATGCGTGTCCTCACCCGTTTCCACTGCTTCCATTGGCACATGCGGAGTCTTCTTCGAATCCACTGCTCCAAGGTCTGGCAGTGTGTCTTAGCAGATGCCAACCGGAAATAACCAATCCAGCCTTGCATGTACCGATTCAGTCGCTGGATGCGTTCTTCCATCGGCATCGGCCGGGTGCGGTCCGTCAGTTCCCGAATCTTCTCCTTAAATCGGGAGATCGTCTTTGGAGCCAGCCGGATTGTCGCCTGCCTGTTCGACAGAAAACCAGGTCGTCCAACAGAATGTTGGCCAAAAGCGGACTGAGTGATCCTCCCTGCGGAGTCCCTTCGTCTGTCTTTTGGCATACGCCACCTGCCATGACTCCTGCATGGAGGTAAGCACGAATCAGCTTGAGAACTCGCTTGTCCGCAACTCTCCGTGCCACCCTTGCCATGAGGATGTCGTGGTTCACCCGGTCAAAGAACTTCTCCAGGTCCTTGTCTGCTCGGCATCCCGACCGTGATGGACCGGTTTCTTCAGCAAGCCCTTCT
This sequence comes from Paenibacillus sp. CC-CFT747, assembly GCA_030323305.1. Taxonomy (GTDB): domain Bacteria; phylum Bacillota; class Bacilli; order Paenibacillales; family NBRC-103111; genus Paenibacillus_AO; species Paenibacillus_AO aurantius. Next base: position 1,337,293 of record CP106741.1, read on the forward strand.
GCAAGTGATGAGTCCCATCTTTGACGCCCACTTTTCCTGGTACAGCGATGGGTTTCGCCAAGGAAAACGGGCACACGACGCGGTAAAGCAGGCACAGGCCCATATTCGAAGCGGCCTTCGATGGGTCGTACCGGGGGCTCCTCCGTTTTGAACCACTCACTTGTAGGCAAGTCGAAGGTTTTCCCCTTCGAGCATCTTCTCCAGCAATTCGTTCTGGTCTTTGCGAGAGGAAGGGGCGACTTGTGCCGACGAAGAACTCGGCGCTCCGGCATACCCTAACGGCTTCACTCTTTCTCTTTGCCGCGAGCTCTCTTGCGAGATATTCTGCTGTCGTTGCTCTTCATGCGAACGCATCGGTTTCCTCTCTCCTTTCCCGTATATGGCCTCTGCTGACTCCTGCGGATTCAGCGCGGCTTCTCAGCCGCGGTTACGAAGTCTCTTCGCCTATTCCACAGGCCTCCCCAGATAAGAACGTCATCTGTCTGCCCGCGACCACCCAAGTCTACAGCGTCAGCCCTTGGCGGCTTTGGATTTCGTCTTGTGCGGGAGACTCATCCGGCTGACCCTGCCTCTAATTGGGTTCGTGTACCTTGGCCCGTGCCTTTGCCTCCGGCTTCCTTCAGATTCCGCCTCACGGCGGACACCCTTGCCCTTGGCTACGGTAGGCGCTCGCCAGCCCCCGTTCGGGACTTCCACCCTAAAGATGACGCCCATGCTGGGCGTACCGCAAAAATCCACATCCTCCTGGGGATGTGGATTTACATGCCGGAGAAAGGGATGTCCCCCTCTCTCCGTTTTCATTTCGAGGCCTTGTCTTCAACGTTTTTCATTTCATGAACGACTTCAGCGAGAACGACGGCTTGATTCTTCTCCTCCGTTTTCGCCGAAAAGAGCAGCGTGACCACGCCTTCTTCTGACCATTTCAGCAATTGCTTTACCAACACAATCTTCGATTCGTCCTCTAGAAGCTCTTTCCGGTATCTTTCCTTAAACTCCTCGAAGGTTGCCTGCTCGTGAAACCACTTCCTCAATTCGTGGCTTGGCGCCACTTCCTTCATCCATTCATGAATCGCCGCCTTTTCCTTGGAGAAGCCTCTTGGCCACAGCCGATCCACCAAAATCCTCTTTCCATCCGATTCCTGAATCGGATCGTAAATGCGTTTGGTCCGAATCATCTTTATTTACCTCATTCAGTCGCCATTTCTTAATTAAATTGCCAGCAGCTTAAGCTCAGGTTGCCATATTGATAGCTGCGGTGCAGCAGTTTGGCCTGACGATTAGAATCACCGGCTCCCATCGCAAGAAACAGCGGAATGAAGTGTTCGTTTGTCGGTACAGCCTCCTGGGCATACGGGGCCAGTTCGCGATACTGAAACAACGCTTCCGTGTCCCATGACTCAAGCTTGCTTTGAAGCCAGCTGTCGAACTGCTTCGCCCATTCATCTACTTGTTCAGACCGCCAATTCAGTCTCCTCAAATTGTGGACGGTTCCCCCGCTTCCAATAATCAGAATATCCTGCTCCCTAAGCTCCGCCAACGCTTTGCCGATTTGATACTGCTCTTCGTTGGACAAATACCGGTTTACGGATAGAGCTACAACCGGGATATCCGCCTCAGGATACAGCAGCTTTAGAACCGCCCAAGCCCCATGGTCCAGTCCTCTTCTCTCATTCAGAACACTTGGTATGCCGTGTTTCTCAAACAGGGAATGAACCTGCTCGCTCAACGAGCGATCGCTTTTGGCCGGATAGGTCATCTCGTAAAGCTCATCCTGAAACCCGCCAAAATCATATATGGTTTCATACGTCTCAGCAGCGCTGACGGTCTGAATCTGTTCTTCCCAATGAGCGGAAAAGAGCACGATCGCTTTAGGTCTGGGTGTATGATCCTTGAAGCTTTTGAGTAATTGAGTATATTCGTTATCTTCAAGCACAATGGACGGAGCACCATGCGCAAAGAAATAGGATGGCATCATAAGGTTTCTCACTCCTAGTTTGTAATCAAACCGGCATCCTGCTTAAGCCAATTTAGAACATCAAGCTGATTCTCTTCCGAAACACCATGGTCGGTCGGGTATATTTTGAATGTCAGAAGCGGTGTCTGATCCTTAAAATACGCCGCCGTCTCGTGCCCGATCCGAACTGGGAAAACGGAATCGTACTCTCCATGTGAGACAAATACCGATACTTCCTTCACGCTGTGCAGCGAATATTCCGCCTTCACAAAGTCGGGAACATACCCGTTCAGCGCAACGATTCCTTTCAGTCCATTTCCCATTGTAAGCGCAAGCGACATAGAGAGGATCGCGCCTTGGCTAAAGCCGAGCAAATAACGCTTGGCCGGATCAATAGGATATTTCTCCGTTGCATACTCCATGAAAGCTTCGAGCTGCTTTACGGCTTCATCAAACTTTTCCCGTATAGGATTGCCCAGACTTTTCAATTCGTAATACTGATAACCTGCTCCGAGCGGCAGATTGCCGCGAATGCCGATAATAATGAAATCATCAGCCAACGGAGAGACTATACCGAACATATTTCGTTCATTGGAGCCTTTGCCATGCAGCGTAAAGACAACTGGATATTTCTTACCCGGGTCCCTATTGGCCGGTAAATGCACGTCATATGGATAAGCTGGATTCATAAAAATCCCCTCTCGTTGTAAATTATGCGCTGCGTTTTCTCCTGATAAGACGGTCAACTGAGACTGGAGACGGATCGGCTACAGCCAAATACAAGGAAATCAGAATAAAGCCGAGGTCCAGTTCGTAGCCAGCCATTTGACCATTACCAAGAAGTCCAGCGGAAAGCTTTGCGGTAAAAATAGCGCCAAGTAGCAGCACTACGAACAATACGGATACATAACGGGTAAACAAGCCCGCAATTAGCATAATTCCTCCTACTAGCTCAAGCGTCGCAACTCCATAAGCCATGAATCCAGGAATGCCAATTGAGCTGAGCCATGCATCTACATTGCCTAGACCCATTTGAAACTTGGCAATCCCGTGAAACATAAAAATAATTCCCAACACTACTCTCATAATTACCGAAACAACTGCTGTCTTTGTCATTCGTATTCTCTCCTTCAATCAATATTAGTTATAAAGAATTAAAATTTATATTAGAAATATATTACGAAACGCCTAGCCTGTCAATGGAAATTTTGATAATATATATTTATATTTTATATTACTAATATCTTAAGTGGAGGTGCATTCGGATGGACATTGGCTCCACAATAAGAGCGATTCGGAAACGAAAGAACATCACCATTGCCCAAATTTGCGAAGAAACCGGCTTGTCCCAAGGCTTCATGAGTCAAGTCGAAACCAATAAAACCTCTCCTTCCATATCCACTCTGGAAAATATAGCCCAGGCCTTGAAAGTGCCTTTGGCTTATTTGCTTTTAAAGAAGGATCAGCGGATGAATAAAGTCTTTAAGAAGGAACGAAAAATCACGACAAGCGGCCCTGAGAAATTAAAAGTGGAGCATCTGAGTTCAACGAAGAACTTGAGGATGATGCTGGTTGAGTTTCCTCCTGGGGCTTCAACGGGAGACGAACCTCATGCACATGAGGGTGAGGAGGTCCATGTGGTCATTAAAGGGAGAGTCTACGCAGAGCAGGGGGAGGACGGGGCCGAATTCCATGAGGGCGATTCCTTCAGTTGGAACGCGTGCACGCCTCATCTGGTAAAAAATATGGGCGAGGATACAGCTATTGTGCTTATTTCTATCTATACCGAGACCGACAACGGATGGGATCTGTAAATAGGAAAGGGCAGTCTAAACTGTACGATCGTCTAATAGGCAAGCCGTTACATCCATTTGGATTTCGATGCGTTTGTTGCATCTACAACGTATGTGATACCCTTCAGACGGCTCAAGAAGAGATTCGGCATGGTATACACCTGAGCCTTAAAGAATAGTTATCCCAATCTTAGGGCAAAATTAACTTTACCCTGATATTATTTATCCTAGGTTTAGGACTAAATAATATCAGGGTAAGGTTTTATATCAGACGGGAATAGTAAGCACCGGAAGATGTAATGAAATAATGGAAAACTTTATTCTGGATAAATGACATAAGGGTGAAACAATGGGGTTTTAAATAACCTTATTGAAAAAATACCGATAAGGAGACGAAGAAGTGGCAAATGTAAAATTAGCGATTGTGTACTACAGCACCACGGGAACCAACTATCAATTAGCTCAGTGGGCTGCTGAAGCTGGAAAACAAGCAGGTGCGGAAGTAAAAATTCTTAAAGTACAAGAGCTTGCACCACAATCCGTTATTGAAGGAAATCCTGGTTGGAAAGCTCATGTAGAGGCAACAAAAGATATTCCCGTTGCTACTCCGGATGATATTGTATGGGCGGACGCTATCATTTTTAGCACCCCAACTCGTTTCGGAAACGTCGCTTCTCAAATGAAGCAATTCCTAGATACCACAGGTGGCATTTGGTTCCATGGAAAAACTGTTAACAAAGTGGTTAGTGCAATGACTTCAGCCCAAAATGCTCATGGCGGTCAAGAACAAACCATACTTCAGTTGTATACTTCGATGTATCATTGGGGCGCAATTGTTGTTGCACCAGGCTACACGGACCCTGCTTTGTTCGCAGCCGGTGGAAACCCCTATGGGACCAGTGTATCGGTGGACCAAAGCAATCAAATTGTAGGAGATAAGCAGGCTTATCAAGCCGCCGTTGCTCATCAAACGAAACGTGTAATTACCGTTGCCGAATGGGTTAAAAAAGGAAGCCAATAATAAAAAATGCCTGACCTCCTCTGGTCGGGCATTTTTTATTGGACAGACCCCAGAAATCGAAACAGCGACAGATTAGGACGGCATCGTTTCCTTCTGCATGCGGCTTTGAATTTGGTGCTTTTTTTCAGACTGCATGGAAGATGAAGCCTCCATTTAAAGCGAATGGCTAACATGCGGATTGTAACAATACTAAAGACAATTAATGTAAGTTGAATCGGATCCGTAAAACCCAACCAAATACAAACTCCACAAAGCATAGCCAATACGGCGTGAATTTCCTCTTTCAATGCGATAGGATTCCTCCTTGCCAAAAGATCACGAATCATTCCTCCACCCAATCCAGTAAAGATTGCCGCCAAAAGCAAAATCCCTATATGATCATGAACCTGTTTTGCCGACAAGGCCCTTGTAAGGCAAAAGAAGCAAGGCCAATGGAGTCAAAGAATAAGCCCCACTTTTTCCAGTGAAGAATCCATTGAGTCGGTAAAAATACGAGTAAAGTAAGAATACCTAAAACGATAGAAATGGTAAACGAATCCCAAATAAGGGATATAGGGGCGTCGATTACAATATTCCTGACGATTGCTCCCCCAAAGGAAGTGGCCAGACCCAAAACAAATACTCCTATAAAGGAATATTCGGCTTCGATCGCCACAAGAGCTCCGGTAATAGCATAAGCCATTATCCCAATGAGATGTAAAACAAACCAGGACATGTTTCAACCCCCAATAATTTGTTAAAAATAAAAAAACTCCTCTATAAGGGAACCGGCCGAAATTCGGCAAGTTATCCTTATAAAGGAGTAGTAAGTTAGCAAACCATACTAAATTACCATTCCGCGAACCCTTTTTAGAATTGGATGGACCATTGACAAACGATATCAAAGCCCCATCGGCATTTACGTCTGAATAATTATAAATGAAAATGGTCCGCTCTGCAATTTATAAAAATTCCCAAAAGGAAAGGATGACGGATTTTTGAATAAAGAAACCAGCTTTAATGACATTATACGACGTGTGAGAAAAGAGCTTTTGGTAAAGGACCCGAGCGTATACAAACCCATTTTGTTAAAAATATGGCCGTCACACTCCTATATGGTAATTTAACTCCAACGGAAAAATTTATCGCCCGTACCCCAGAAGGGAAAGAAATGGTACATATCGCACGCACACGAATGATACAGGAGGTTTATTCCAACCATATGCCAATTGGATTAGAAGAGCTAGTCGGCTCTAAACTCGTTCATTTGTTTTCGGATATCCATGTTGATGAAGATATGGCCGTTTCCGTATTTGTTTTCGATCATATTATTCAAGCATAGGAAAGTCTCTTCAAAAGCAAAGAGGCCATCATCCTCACGCGGATGATGGCCGGCGAGGGAGTATCTCTATCTTGATCCAACTTGCTCACGAAGCCCACTCGCCGAGGGTCAACCTTAGCGGTAGATAGAGATGCCGTACTCCCTCCGCTTCGCTCCGGTCCGTGCGGACTGAACCCCAAGGCTTCGCCTCCCGAGGCTCTTCCACCATAACAAAAAACCCGACCTCGTGCGGTCGGGTTTCTTGATGGTGGAGGCGAGGGAGTATCTCTATCTTGATCCAACTTGCTCACGAGGCTTATGCGCCGAAGACAACCTTAGCGGTAGATAGAGATGCCGTACTCCCTCCGCTTACGCTCCGGTCCGTGCGGACTGAACCCCAGGGCTTCGCCTCCCGAGGCTCTTCCACCATAACAAAAAACCCGACCTCGTGCGGTCGGGTTTCTTGATGGTGGAGGCGAGGGAGTCGAACCCCTGTCCGAAAATAACGCCACATAAGCTTCTACGGGTGTAGTTACAGCTTTGATGTCACCCTGGAATCGCCCTGTAACCGGCTATTCGTCGGGTCAGCCTGATTGTCTTCTTCAGCACACCCCAGGCGGAGATGTGACAGCGTATCCCACTAAGGTTGAGCCCCTATCCCGCCACATGGGCGATGGAGGGTAGAAGCACGAGAGCTGTTATTAGGCAGCTACTGCGTAGGTTTGTTGTTGTTTGCCGTTTAATAGGCTTTAGCGTTGATGAAGTGGACGCGTCCCCACTACCCGCTACTCATGCTCGAACTATCCCCGTCGAATCCATAAACGCCCCCATGTAGAAGGGATGCCAGGATTAAGAAAAGACATCGAGCCTTAAGTAGTTCCGGCCTCATCAGCCGTACTTCTAGTATAGCATATATCCTAAGAAAATGCTCGTTTCTCGAGCAGGAAAACCCTATAATTCTGTAACCAATCCAGGATAAGCTTGGCTAACCGCCGCGCGCGAACGAAGATCCAACGCACAACCATCATTCTCTTCTATCGAGCTACCTTCTGCTTTTCCCGCAGCGCCCGCTGGATGTCGCGGTTCGCATCGCGTTTTGCCTGAGTTTCGCGCTTGTCGTAATTTTTCTTACCGCGGCCCAGTCCCAGAAGCAGCTTGGCATATCCATTACGCACGTAAATTTTTAACGGCACTAACGTGTAGCCCTCCGCTTTGGAAGCGCCGAACAGCTTCGCGATCTGAACCTTATGCAGCAGCAGCTTGCGCGCCCGCGTAGGGTCCTCGGGGTTAAACCGGTTCCCCTGCTCAAACGGACTGACATGCATGTTATGAAGGAACACTTCGCCGTTGCGGATCGTGGCAAAGCTGTCGTTCAGGTTCGCCTTGCCGGACCGGATCGACTTGATCTCCGTCCCTGTCAGCACCATGCCGCACTCGTACGTCTCTTCGATGAAATAATCGTGGGATGCTTTCTTGTTCTGGGCCAGCACCCGGTCGTTGTTCTTCTTGGCCATGCCGACCACCTCTCTCTAACGTCCCTAGGTGAATAGTTTATCAAAAATACCGGGCAAAAGAAAGAGAACCCCCTGGGCCAGTTTGATTATAAAAAGGAGGCCTGCCGCCATTTGCGGCAAAGCCTCCTCCTGTCCAGCTGCGGCATTCGCAGGCGCCCGAGCGGGCCCCGGCAGTGGGTTGACCGCCCAGCACACTGCCTCGCCGGCCCATCGCAACCCCGCAGCTCGCATTCCCCGCTCCAGCGCTCGCGCTACTTGCGCTTGCGCCGCTTGCGTGCAGCCGGCGCTACGCCGCCCGCGCGGGCCGGCTTGCCGGCTCCGGCGCCTGCGGGCTTGGCTGCGCCTCCGCCCTTCGCGCCGCCGGCTTTGCCGCCGCCCGCCGCGCCCTTACGCCGGCCGCCCTCGCCGCTGCCGGCTCCAGCGCTGCGCGGCCTGCGGCCCGGAGCACCGCCGCGCCCGGCCTCACCGCGGGCGCCTTCGCCTCCTCGGCGGCCTCCGGGGCCGCCGAACCCGCCGGCACCCCCGCCAGCACGACGTGGCTTCATATCGACCATCTCAAAATCGATGGTCCGCTCGTCCAGGTTAACCTTCGCCACGCGAACCTTAACCTCGTCTCCGATGCGGAAGATCTTCGACGTCCGCTCGCCGATCAGAGCAAGCTGGTTCTCGTGGTAGTGGTAGTAATCGTCCGTCAGATCCGCGAGACGGATGAGGCCTTCCACCGAATTCGCCAGCTCCACGAACATGCCGAAGTTGGTGACGCTCGAGATAATGCCCTCGAATTCCTCGCCGATCTTGTCGAGCATGAACTCGGCCTTCTTAAGCGCATCGGTCTCCCGTTCCGCCTCGACGGCTACCCGCTCCCTTTCGGAGGACTGCTTCGCAATGTCCTCCATGCGTCCGGCAAGATACTCGATCCGCTGCTCGGAGAGCGTGCCGGATTCGAGCACCTCCCTGATCACCCGGTGGATGATCAGGTCCGGATAACGCCGGATCGGCGAAGTGAAGTGGGAATAGAACTCCGCAGCAAGGCCGAAGTGCCCCGTACTCTGGGAATCGTAACGGGCCTGCTTCATCGAACGCAGCAGTACCGTGCTGATGACCGTTTCTTCCTTCGTTCCCTTGATATCCTCCAGAACGGACTGCAATGCCTTCGGATGAATCGTGTTTCCCTTGGCTCCACGCACCGTGTAGCCGAAATTATTAATAAACACCATGAAATTCATGAGCTTCTCGGCGTCCGGATCCTCGTGAATCCGGTACAGGAACGGAACCTTCAGCCAATGGAAATGCTCGGCCACCGTTTCATTCGCCTTCAGCATGAATTCCTCGATAATCATCTCGGCGATGGAACGTTCCCTTTTGACAATATCGACCGGCTTGCCTTCTTCGTCCACGATCACCTTGGATTCCTGGAAGTCGAAATCGATGGCGCCGCGGTTAATCCGCTTGTTGCGAAGCTTCATAGCCAGCTCTTCCATCAGCTTGAAGTCGTCGACCAGACCGGCATACTTCTCAAGCAGCTCGGGCTCTTCCCCGGTAAGGATTTTGCGGACGTTGGTGTAGGTCATCCGCTCTGTTGTCTTGATCACACTGGTGAAGACGTCGTGGCGCACGACATTCGCGTTCGCATCGATCTCCATCTCGCACGACATCGTCAGACGGTCCACCTTCGGATTCAAGGAGCAGATGCCGTTCGACAGCCGGTGCGGCAGCATAGGGATCACCCGGTCCACGAGATACACGCTGCAGCCCCGGTTGTACGCCTCCCGGTCGAGAGCGGAGTTCTCCCGCACGTAATAGCTCACGTCCGCAATATGGACGCCGAGCAGGTAGTTGCCGTTCTCCAGCTTCTCCACGTTGACCGCATCGTCCAAGTCCTTGGCGTCCTCGCCGTCGATCGTCACAATCCGCTTGGCCCGCAGGTCCCGGCGGCCCTTCAGCTCCTCTTCCCGGATCGTATCCGGAACGGCTTCGGCCTCCTCCATCACTTCCTCCGGGAAGCTCTCCGGCAACTGGAACTTGCGGATGATGGACAGAATGTCCACACCCGGGTCATCCTTATGCCCGAGAATCTCGATGACTTCTCCTTCCGCCGCGGAGCGCCCTTCCGGGTAATTGACGATGTTCACGACGACCTTCTGGCCGTCCACCGCCCCCAGGAACGCATGCTTCGGGATAAAAATATCCCGCACAATCCGCTTGTCATCCGGAAGCACGAAGCCGTAGCTCTCGTTGTTCTGGAACGTCCCGACGAGCCGGGTCGTGGCCCTTTGAACGATTTTGACAACCTCGCCCTCCAGCCTTCCTCCCGCCGGTCCCCGGGTCGTAATGCGCACGAGGATTTCGTCGCGGTTCATCGCCCCGTTCATGTCGTTAGCGTTGATGTAGACATCCGGATGGTTCTTGTCCTCAGGCAGCAGAAAACCGAACCCCTTGGCATGCGCCTGAAGCTTGCCTCTCAGCAGGTTCATCCGCTCGGGGATTCCATATCTTTCATTAGGAGACCGGTAAACGAGTCCCTTCTCTTCCAACCCATTCAACAGTTTAAGGAAATCCTTGAAATCCTGAGCGCTGTCGATATGAAAATGCTTCTCCAGTTCCTGGTACGTTTTCGGTTTATATTGCTCATCATGCAAAAGCTCCAATAGCTCCTGCTCCGTAACCATGGGCATCACCTTCTTCTGTATCAGTATAGACACGTCAGGCTTATCTTATCCCCGAGGGTATTTATACCAATCTATTTAACCCCTAGTATAGAGGAAGAAACGGGGAACACAAAAAGCCTCCTTCCCGTCCACGCCCGTAATCCCGATAACAGAAGACCCCAACAGACTAGCCGCAGCAAGGGACTTACAAACCTCCCACAAAAAGGAAGCCTTGCGCAGCGCCTTGTCTTACCCGCTGCCCCTGAATCCTGGCACAAAAAAACGGCAGAACCTAAGTTCTGCCGCTTGTCTCATTTCATTATGAGTTAGCTCTTCGCGAAGAAGGCCACCACGATCGAAAGGATGAAGAAAGCAACGGCGAGTCCCATTGTCAAGCGGGACAAAAACAAATCCAGCCCACGCGCTTTCTGCTTGCCGAAGAGATGTTCCGCACCTCCGGAGATGGCGCCCGACAACCCTGCGCTCTTACCTTTCTGGAGAAGCACGACGGTTATCAAGCCTAACGAAGCAATGATCAATAAAATTTTGAATGCAATTTCCATGTTCCCACCCCTTGCAGCCGGCCGACCTATTTCGGACACAGTACATCCAGTTTATCACATGGGCCAAGATCAAGCAATACCGATCGATTTCAAGTAATCGATGCTCATCTTAACGCTCTCGAGCGGCGGCCGTTTGCAGACGTCCTGCTCCACCATGAAATATTGGACTCCCGCTTCCACCGCGGCTTCCAGAACAGAAGGATAATCGATTACCCCGTGGCCCACTTCGGCAAAGGACTGCTCGGCGTCATCGGCCATGTCCTTCACATGAACGATCGGCACCCGGCCTTTGTAGGAGAGCAGGTACTCCTTCGGATCGAGCCCGCCTTTTTTGACCCAATACAGATCCAGCTCCGCCTGCAGGTGCTGCGGGTCTACCGACTGGTACATGCGGTCGAGGATGTACTCCCCGTCCACCTTCTCGAATTCGAAGGCATGGTTGTGATACAGGAACGTCAGCCCCGCTTCGTTAATGGCTTGTCCGTACTTGCGGAAATCGCTCATCAGCTTGTTGAAGTCCGCCTCGTTCTTCAGAAGTTTCTCGTCCAGCCAAGGACAAATGATATATTGCGCGCCGATTTCCTGGCTGTAGGCAATCTGCTTCTCCAGCTCGCTTTCGAGCAGCTGCAGGCCGACATGACTTGAAACCGCCTGCAGGCCGAGATCGTCCAGCGCTTTCTTCATTTCCTTGGCCGGGATGTCACGGTAGCCGGCGAATTCTACCGTTTTGTAGCCCATGTCGGCTACCTTCGCCAAGGTCCCCAAGAAATCCTCTGCCGTTTCGTTTCTTAACGTATACAATTGTAAACCTACCGGAATATTAGCCATCGAGATGGTCTCCTTTGCATCCTTAATAGTTAAACCGGCCGGTCTGCCTCGTCTCCTTGCGGCGGCCCGCAAAAGCGGTCACCGCCTGCTTGGCGCACCAAAGGGAGAACACGAGGAACCCGGCCCCCAAACAATAGCCGGAACCGGCGATACGTTGGCCAGCACCGAGGCGTCTCCCGCCCGGCCCGGGTGCAGATAAGCCGCAAGAAGAATGGTAACCGAGCCGGTAACGGACTCCTCCAGCGTGAGAAAAGCGATGAAGAGGTAGTAGTATTTGACGACGGTCTTCGGGGCGAGCAGCAGCACGACGGCGGTCAGGACAATGAACCCGGCCAGCCAGGCCATGCCGAACCCGTTGCGGACAAAAAGCAGCAGCGACCCCACCGCGACCCCCATGATTAGCAGCAGTCCGAGGGTCTGCCGGCGGCGGGCGTACAGGCTGAACAGCCCCCAGGCAAAAAGCGAAGCCGTTACATAACCGGACAACCCGATGGGAATCATCGCCGCCCGGTTCGAAACGAGCGACCGCGTGACCCCGCTGTGATCGGCGTAAAGGTCGATGTTCATGACGGTTCCGGAGAGCATCAGCGTCACCATCGCATGGCCGAATTCATGAATCATCGTGTCCACATTGCGGAAAAAGAAGAAAAGGGGACCCATTGGGAATGAGTGATAAAAGCCAATACGAGTAAAATCGTGATGGTTTTCGCCCATTTTCCCATGGAATCCCCTCCTCGTCCTAGTTTATGGCGAGAATGCTGTATCGATGCTACTTCTTGAAGCTTCTCAGGTTGTAGAAGGCGCTTCTGCCGGCGTATTGCGCGTTAGGCAGGTTGTCTTCGATGCGGAGAAGCTGGTTGTATTTCGCTACGCGGTCCGTACGGGACGGTGCCCCTGTTTTGATCTGGCCGGCATTAGTGGCTACCGCGATATCGGCGATCGTGTTGTCTTCGCTTTCGCCGGAGCGGTGGGAGATAACGGCCGTGTAGCCGGCGCGCTTCGCCATCTCGATGGCGTCGAAGGTCTCGGTCAGGGTACCGATCTGGTTCACTTTGACGAGAATGGAGTTCGCGATATCCTGCTCGATGCCGGTGGACAAGCGCTTCGTGTTCGTAACGAACAGGTCATCGCCCACGAGCTGTACCTTGTCACCCAGCTTCTCGGTCAGCAGCTTCCAGCCTTCCCAGTCGTCTTCGGCGCAGCCGTCTTCGATGGTCAGGATCGGGTATTTGCTTACCCAATCAGCCAGGAAGTCGACGAACTCAGCGGACGTAAAGGACTTGCCTTCGCCCTCGAGGTGGTACTTGCCGTCTTTGTAGAATTCGGTGGAGGCGACGTCCATGCCGAGGAAGACATCTTCGCCCGGCTTGTAGCCGGCACGCTCGATCGCGGTAAGGATCGTGGTGATGGCTTCTTCGTTCGAGCTCAGGTTAGGAGCAAAGCCGCCCTCGTCGCCTACGGCGGTGTTCAGGCCTTTTTCCTTCAGCACGGATTTCAGGCTGTGGAAGATTTCCGCTCCGGTGCGGAGGGCTTCCTTGAAGTTTGGTGCGCCAACCGGCAGAACCATGAATTCCTGCACATCGACGTTGTTATCCGCGTGCTCTCCGCCGTTGATGATGTTCATCATCGGAACCGGCAGCGTTTTGGCGTTAAAGCCGCCCAGGTATACATACAGAGGAATGTCCAGAGCATCAGCCGCCGCACGGGCTACCGCCATCGAAACGGCCAGAATCGCGTTGGCGCCGAGCTTGCCTTTGTTCTCGGTACCGTCCAGCTCGATCATCTTGTTGTCGATGGCCACTTGATCCAGGGCGTCCAGACCGATGATTTCCGGTGCGATAATCTCGTTTACGTTCTCTACGGCTTTCAGTACGCCTTTGCCGAGGTAACGGCTCTTGTCTCCGTCGCGAAGCTCAACCGCTTCATAAGCTCCGGTCGAGGCGCCGGAAGGAACGATCGCGGTTCCTTTGCCGCCGGATTCGAGGAAAACTTCCACCTCTACGGTCGGGTTGCCCCGGGAGTCCAGTACTTCGCGTGCGTATACGTCGGTGATGATGCTCATGCTTTTACCACTCCTTGGTTATCGTTGGGTTTGTCAATCAAGGTGAAGCCGGTCATTTCCTTCGGCTTCTCTACGCTCAGCAGATCGAGCATGGTTGGGGCGATATCGGCCAGAATGCCGTCGTTTCTAAGTTTAACATGTTTGTCCAGCACAATGAAGGGGACGGGATTGGTCGTATGGGCCGTCATCGGACGGTCCTGCTCGTCGCGGACGATGTCGGCGTTGCCGTGGTCGGCCGTGATCAGCGCAACCCCGCCGGCTGCCTGGATGGCCTCCACTACGGCGCCGAGGCAGATGTCCGTCGCTTCCACCGCTTTGATCGTCGGCTCTAGCAGGCCGGAGTGTCCCACCATATCCGGGTTCGCAAAGTTCATGATGATGACGTCATGCTTGCCGGACTGGATTTCCTTCACCGTCGACTCCGCAAGCTCGTACGCGCTCATCTCTGGCTTAAGGTCGTACGTCGCCACCTTCGGCGAATTGATCAGCACGCGCGTTTCCCCGGCAATTCCGCTTCCCGGCCGCCGCTGAAGAAGAACGTGACGTGCGGGTATTTCTCCGTTTCGGCCGTTCTCAGCTGGGTGAGGTTGTTCTGGGCCAGCACTTCGCCGAGCGTGTTGTCGAGGTTCTTCGGCTTGTAAGCGACCAGCCCTCCGACCGTCTCGCTGAACAGGGTCATGCAGACGAAATACAAGTCCTTCGGATATTTCTCTCCCCGGTCGAAGCCGCGGAAGTCTTCATTCGTGAATACTTGAGAAAGCTGGATGGCCCGGTCGGGACGGAAGTTGAAGAAAATAACGGAGTCCCCGGACTCCACAAGACCTACCGGCGACTGATCCTCGTTCACGATGACCGTCGGAATGACGAACTCGTCAAAGACGGATTTCTCGTAAGACTCGGTGATGGCTTCGAGCGGATCCGTATATTTCGGCCCTTCCCCGTATACCATCGCGCAGTAGGACTTCTCCACCCGCTCCCACCGCTTGTCGCGGTCCATGGCATAATAGCGCCCTTGAACGGTGGCCACCTTGCCGATGCCGACTTCGTTGATCTTCGCAAGCAGGCTGCCCATATAGGCCTTTGCGCTGTCCGGAGCCACGTCGCGGCCGTCGAGGAAGGCATGGATGTACACATCCGAGAACTCTTCCTTCTTCGCCAAATCCAGAAGGGCGAACAAATGGTCGATATGGCTGTGCACCCCGCCGTCCGACAGAAGGCCGTACAGGTGCAGCTTCTTGCCGTTTTCCTTGGCATGCCGGATGGCGGCGATCAGCGTCTCATTGTCGAAGAAATCGCTGTCCCGGATAGATTTCGTAATGCGTGTCAGATCCTGGTACACGATCCGGCCGGCGCCGATGTTCAGGTGCCCCACCTCGGAGTTGCCCATCTGCCCCGCCGGAAGACCGACAGCTTCACCGCATGCCGTCAGCGTCGTATGGGGATACTCGGCCCAATAGCGGTCGAAGTTCGGCTTGTTCGCCTGCGCTACGGCATTGCCCTGAACGTCGCCGCGCAGCCCGAAGCCGTCCAGGATGATGAGGGCTACCGGTTTTGGTCTGGCCATGTTACTTAGCCCCCTCGACCAGCTGAAGGTAAGAAGCCGGCTCCAAGCTCGCTCCGCCTACCAATGCGCCGTCGATGTCTTCCTTGGCCATGTATTCCTTAATGTTGTTAGGCTTCACGCTGCCGCCGTACTGGATGCGGACCGCTGCCGCAGCTTCCTCACCGGCTTGCTCCTTGACCAGCTCGCGGATGTAGCTGATGACCTCGTTCGCGTCCTCCGCCGTGGAGGATTTGCCCGTTCCGATCGCCCATACCGGCTCGTACGCGATAACGGCCTGCGCTACCTGCTCAGCACTCAAGCCTTCGAGCGCCTTCACGGTCTGCTCCCGGCAGACGTCCTTCGTGCGGCCGGCTTCGCGCTCCTCGAGCTTCTCGCCAACGCAGACGATCGGCGTCAAGCCGTGCTTGAAGGCGGCCTTCGTGCGCTTGTTCACCGTCTCGTCGGTCTCGCCGAAGTACTGGCGGCGCTCGGAATGGCCGATGATGACGTAGGTGACGCCAAGCTCCTTCAGCATTTCCCCGCTGATCTCGCCTGTGAACGCCCCGTTGTCTTCCCAGTGAATGTTCTGGGCGCCTACTTGGATCCCGGTTCCTTTAACCGCTTCGACCAGCGTGGCCAAGGCCGTGTACGGAGCGCAAATCACGCTCTCTACTCCTTCTACCGCGGCCTGCCCCTTCACCTCTTCGGCGAAAGCGGCGGCTTCCTTGTTCGTCTTGAACATTTTCCAGTTGCCTGCAATGATCGGTTTTCTCATGGATGACGGCTCCTTCCCTACCTTATAATCTATCCGTTCGCTAAGCTTGTCGGCTTACTTGTCGTTTAACGCCACAACGCCCGGAAGGGCCTTGCCTTCCATGAACTCCAGCGAGGCGCCGCCGCCCGTGGAGATGTGGTCCATCTTATCGGCCAGGCCGAACTTCTCGGCGGCCGCCGCAGAGTCTCCTCCGCCGATGACGGTGTAGCCCTCGGTGCTGGCACAGGCTTCGCCTACCGCGCGGGTTCCGTGCGAGAACGGCTCGATTTCGAATACGCCCATCGGCCCGTTCCATACGACCAGCTTGGACTTCGTAATGACGTCGGCATAAATTTCGCGCGTCTTCGGTCCGATGTCGATGCCTTCCCAGTCAGCCGGGATTTCGTTGATTCCCACTATCTTCGTGTTCGCGTCGGCACTGAAATCGTCCGTCACAACAATATCAACCGGCAGCAGGAAGTTTACGCCCTTCTCCTTCGCCTTGTTGATGAAGCCGAGCGCCAGGTCCAGCTTCTCGTTATCCACGAGAGATCTGCCGATTTCATAGCCTTGGGCCTTCAAGAACGTGTAGGAGAGACCGCCTCCGATGATAATGTTGTCTGCGAGGTTCAGGAGGTTCTCGATGACATCAATCTTGTCCTTAACCTTCGCTCCCCCGATGATGGCGGTAAACGGACGCTCCGGATTGTTCAGCGCTTTGCCGAGCACTTCGAGCTCCTTCTCCATCAGAAGACCGGATACGGCCGGAAGGTGGTGCGCAATCCCTTCCGTGGAAGCGTGGGCACGGTGAGCCGCTCCGAACGCATCGTTCACGTACAGGTCCGCCAGCTCCGCGAACTGCTTTGCGAGCTCCGGATCGTTCTTCTCTTCGCCCGGGTAGAAGCGGACGTTCTCAAGCAGCAGCACGTCGCCGTCGTTCAGCTTCGCGATCTGCGCCTTAACGGCATCGCCCGTCGCTTCGTCGGCCTTCGCCACCGGCTTGCCGAGCAGGTCCGACAGGCGCTCCGCCAACGGCGTCAAGCGCAGTTCTTCCACGACTTGGCCCTTCGGACGGCCCAGGTGGCTCGCCAGAATAACCTTCGCTCCGTTATCGGACAAATACTTAATCGTCGGAAGCGTTTCGCGAATCCTCGTATCGTCGGTGATTTTGCCGTTCTCAAGCGGAACGTTGAAATCCACGCGCACGAACACCTTCCGGCCGCTTACTTCCACGTCGCGTACACTCTTCTTGTTCATGGGAACCTCCTCGTGATAGTGGGGATGGATGGAACGACAAAAAGGAGAATCGCTTCTCCCTTTTGCCGCCGGTTATGAATTACAGGCCTTGCTTGGCGATGAACGCAGCCAGGTCAACCACGCGGTTCGAGTAGCCCCACTCGTTGTCATACCAGGAAACGACCTTCAGCATGTTGTCGCCTACCACCATGGTGGACAGAGCGTCAATCGTGGAGGAAGCCGGGTCGCCGTTGTAGTCGCTCGAAACGAGCGGCTCGTCGGAGTAGTTAAGGATGCCTTTCAGCGGACCGTTAGCCGCTTCCTGAAGAGCGCTGTTTACTTCGTCCACCGTTACGCTGCGGCTAACTTCCACCACCAGGTCCGTTACGGAAACGTTAGGAGTCGGAACACGGAACGACATCCCGTTCAGCTTGCCTTTCAGCTCAGGCAGAACGAGGGATACGGCTTTCGCTGCGCCGGTCGTCGAAGGAATGATGTTCTCGGCTGCGGCACGAGCGCGGCGGGCGTCCTTGTGCGGCAGGTCGAGTACGCTTTGGTCGTTCGTGTAGGAGTGAACGGTCGTCATCATGCCCTTTACGATGCCGAACTTGTCGTTCAGAACTTTGGCAAAAGGAGCCAGGCAGTTCGTCGTACAAGAAGCGTTGGAGATGATGTCGTGGCTGGCCGCATCGTATTTGTCTTCGTTAACGCCCATAACGATCGTGATGTCTTCGTTCGTAGCCGGTGCGGAGATGATAACTTTCTTGGCTCCGCCTTTTTTGTGGGCTTCGGCTTTCGCCTTGTCCGTGAAGATCCCTGTGGATTCTACTACGATTTCAACGCCGAGGGAGCCCCAAGGGAGGTTTTCCGGATTGCGCTCAGCGAACACTTTAACGGATTTGCCGTTGACGATCAGCTCGCCTTCGCCTGCTTCTACCGTTGCGTCCAGTCTGCCGTGAGTCGTGTCATATTTGAGCAAATGAGCAAGCATTTTCACGTCCGTCAAATCGTTAACCGCTACAACTTCCACTTCAGGATTGTTCAGAGCGGCGCGGAATACGTTACGACCGATACGTCCAAAACCGTTAATACCAACCTTAACCATGAGTAAATTCCTCCCAGAAAATGTTTTGTATGCTGCATTTATCTCAAGACGGCAATAGACCGTCAAGATCACTTAGGTATAATTCAGCATCTCCCGTGCGGCCGCCTCGTCGGTGACCAGCACATCCTCGTGCCCGAATCGGAGCACGGAAGCGATGCTTTCCCCTTGCTCTTCCCCCGGCCACCGCAATGACCGTTTCGGTCTGCTGGATATCCTCGAGCCGGAGTCCGACGGTGGGCATCTTATGTACCACGACACCGTCTCTGTCAAAATAGTAGCCGAAAGCTTCCGCGAGAGCCCCTTCCCGGGCAAGCGCGCTAAAAGTGGCCTCGTCCGCACGGCGGCGTTTGGCCATAACATTAGCTTCCCCGATTCCGTGCAGGACAATCCGTGCCGAGCGGATCACCTCGATCAGTTCACGGATGTTCGGCTCCTGGATAAGAGATTGATAGGCTTCCTCCCCCAGGTGGTCGGGGACGTGCAGCAGCCGGTACTGGCCGCCGGTCTTCTTCGCCATCGTCGAGGCGATGGTGTTCGCCTGGAACTCCACGCTCTCTCCCAGTCCGCCCCGGGCGGGAACGAACCAGCTTCCTTTAAGCGCCGTTGTCGGGGACAGGTGCGTCGCCACCTCGGCCATCGTCGAGCCGCCGGTAACGGCAATGACCGTTTCCTGGCTGACATAGCGGCGCAGGGCGCTGGCACCGGCCCGGCCCATCTCCTTCTTCGTATAAGGAGAAGTGTCGGAATCGCCCGGTACGATGATCACCTGGCTGATATGGAACGTGTCGCGGATCTTCTCCTCGAGCTCGGACAGCCCGAAAAGCTCCTTCGCCATCGGCTCCATCTCATCGAGCACCTTCTGGCCCGCCTCCGTGAGGCGGATGCCCGCCGGGTCGATGTCCACCAGCCCCTGCTCCTTCAAAAATCCGCTTCCGCCCTCAGCACCCGCTCCGTCATGTTGAGCGAAGCGGCGAGGGTACGTCTTCCGATAAGCCGGGAAGCCGCAATATGACGCAGAATCGTGTACCGTTTCTTCATGACGTCCAGCAGATCGGGCATAAGCTGCTTCTGAATATTTAGAATCGCCCTCATCATCCATCACTCCTGCGATAGGCTGGACACGAAAAGTCCCGCATACACATTTTAAGTCCCAGGTAGAGCAAAAAAATCAGCTGCACCATTATTGTAGCGAATCCTGGCATGAATTGCAAACCGCTGCCGCCTTCGGAAAACGGTTTCTTTCAAAATATTTTTCAGAACTTGCTCCGAAGCCTGTCCCGGCCGTTGGTTCCTTTGCGGAAGCAAACGAGCACTGCCTTGGAGGCAGAGCTTATTGGCGGCCTCGGCCGAAAGCGATGAGAGCCAGGTTTCCTCTACAGGGATACCTGGCTCCGTCTCATATCCGTTTGAGCCCTCCTTAAGAAGGCAGAGGCGTCTTGGTCGGCGGGGCGAAGCCTTTGCCGTAGGCCTTGTCGATGGCGGCCCGGATCTCCTTCGCCGGCTTGCCGTCCTGCTTCATTTTGACGGCCGTTTCCGCAATCGTCACACAGACGCCGCAGCGGGTGCCGTGATCGTCCCATACGACGGAGCCGTCGGCGGCCACTTCCTTCACGAAGCAGTTCTGGTTGCTTCCATGACCGGCACTTTCCCCGCATCCGCAGTAGCAGGGGATATAGCGGAGCAGGTCGGTGTTCTTCGCCGCGGCCTGATAGGCCTTCACCATCCGGTCGGGCTGTCCCTTCAGGAAGGCCGGAAGCTGATCGGCCGAAGCCGTTTTCTCCTGCAGGTCGCCGTTAGGAAGCTGGACCTGGCCTGCCTTCAGCGGCACCGCTCCGGTCACGGCGGAGTCCGGATTCGAGAGATGCACCGTATGATCATCATGACCGGCTTGCTTATCGGCTTGTCCGCACCCGGCAAGCAGATAGGCGGAGGTCATGACCGTGGCAATCAATAGAGGATAGCGTTTCAATTCTTTCCTCCAAGCTGGTGCCTTATCCGGTAATCTTGTGGCGGATAAGGTACTATTGTCATTCATCCTTTATTATATAGGCAGCGGACCGGGAAAGCGAACCCCGGGCTCGTTTCTCTCTCCTGAAATTTCCGTCTTGCAATTTTGTTCGGGGTATCATATAATAACTCTTGCTTGCTTCTTCCGTTCTTCTTGAATCGGTTGACTGCATTATGCGCCCGTGGTCCAATGGATATGACGTAGGCCTCCGGAGCCTGAGATCGAGGTTCGATTCCTCGCGGGCGCGCCATTTACATAATAGAAGCCAGATATAATCAGCATAGGCTGATTTTTTTGTCCCTTCATTTGACCTTTCTTGACCTTTGTTCCATAATCCGTTATTATGGTTATATGGTTTACAGAGGTTTTAACTTTCCCGTTTTCTAGCCTTATAGAAACGGACCCGCTTGACAATACTATATTTTAACGATAGGGGGAACATGTTCATGAGTTTCATTCCAATGGTAGTAGAACCCGATGCACGCGGTGAACGCGCCTATGACATTTACTCGCGTCTTCTGAAGGACCGGATCATTTTTCTCGGCAGCCCCATCAACGACCAGATAGCGAATGCGATCATCGCCCAGCTCCTCTTCTTGACCGCTCAAGACGCGGAGAAGGACATTCACCTGTACATCAACAGCCCGGGCGGCTCGATCACCGCGGGGATGGCCATCTACGATACGATGCAGTTCATCAAGCCCGACGTCTCCACGATCTGTGTAGGGATGGCCGCTTCCATGGGAGCGTTCCTGCTGACCGCCGGAGCCAAAGGCAAGCGCTTCGCACTGCCTAACAGCGAAGTCATGATCCACCAGCCCCTCGGAGGCGCGGAAGGCCAGGCGAGCGACATCGAAATCCGGGCCAAGCGGATCATCAAACTTCGTGAGAAGCTGAACAAGATTCTGGCCGAGCGTACAGGACAGCCTATCGAGCGCATCGACAAGGACACGGACCGCGATTACTTTATGACGGCCGAGGAAGCTCTGGCTTACGGCTGCATCGACAAGGTCATCGAAACGGCTAACAAGGACGTTCTGTAAGAAGCCGGAGGCCTTACTCTCCTCTGCCGCCATATCCGAGACAACAAAGTCACGGGATAAGGGCAAGCCAAAAACCCGGGATTCGGAACCGCGATCAGCGGACCGGCATCCCGGGTTTTTTTGTATTTACTCCGCTTAAGGCAAGGGCGGTCAGCCCTCCAGGCGGGCTACCAGGCGTCCTTCTACTATCGTGACGGAATAGCTGTCCAAGCCCGTGCTCGGCACGTTCTGGCACCGCCCGGAGTGATACTCGAAGGTCCAGCCGTGCAGCGGGCACACCAGCTCCCCGTCCTCGAATTCAACGGGGTAGCCGGCATGCGGGCACGTCCGGGACAGCAGCCGATACCCCTCCTCGTCCTTCAGCAGGTAAAACGGCCGGTTGTCGATTTCGACCTCCGCCGGCAGCACGCCGAAGGCCAGTTCTTCCCCTAATATGACTTCTTTCATTTTCCCACCTCGTTCCTTCGGTTGGTAAGCGGCAAGCCGCCTGTCTTCTAAGGCTTCACTTCGTCCAGCGGATAGAAAATCAGATCCACCGGAAAGGCCGAGCCGGCCGGCGGGGTGAATTCCATCTCGAAGGTCTCTTCCTCGCCCGTCGTCCGGGCCAGCAGCTGGACCTGCTCGAAGGCGCCCAGCACCCCGGAGGTCGGAGCCATCGTGAACTCGCCGTTCACCTTGAACGGCCCCTTGAACGGACCTCCCCGGGGCAGCAGAAGCACCGCCATTCGTCCCGGACGCTCCGCATGAATCTTGTAGATCATCCCGTAATTGCCTTCGTTGTAGACTTCCTGCTTGCGCTGGTTGTCGTAGCCCTTGTCGAACGGATCCTCCTTGCCGTCGCCGATCGTCAGGCGGGCCGGCTTGGCCAGGCCGTTCAGGTTGACGTTCCAGGTCTTCTCGGAAACCGGGAACGTTCCGCGCACATTGGCCACGTAATCGAGCGGCCGGTAGATCGACACCGAGTACGCGTTGGGGCTTGCGATATTGTCCATGGCGATGAACTGGAATTCGACCTCCCCGTCGGTCTCCACATCGTAGAATACGTTGACCCCCTGCCCGGGATAGAAATCCGGCATAAGCACGTAAACATAGCTTTGGCCAGCCGGAATGACGAGCTCCTCCCGAATCGGATCATGCAGCATAAAATCCACCGACGCCTCATGCCCGATGAGGTTCGCATAGCTGGATGGAAACACCTCGCCCTTGTTCGTCGTCGTCACTTTGACCGGCTTGCCGGATGTGTTCTTCGCCATAATGAGGAACTGCATCTTCTCCGCCATCTCGTTGACATGATCGGCATAGAGCCGAGCCTTGCCGTTCACCTTCTCCTGGTACAGGATGCCCTTCTCCTTGATGCTCTCCGGGCTGTCACTCACAATAAGCGGGCGGGAGCGGTCCTCCGCCACCTGGGCCGGGAGCGCGGGAAGGCCGTAGAAATGGCTGTAGATCATTCCCCAGTCCGTTTTGATCCGGGAGCCGGCCGGCAAGAACTGAAGCTTGTACGATAGCTCATCCAGGTAAGGGATCGGCTCGATGACGAGTTGGCGCGTATAGATCGCGCTGACATGCCCTTTACCGTCCTTCACCTTCAAGGTGATGGGATAGGTGCCCGGCGTGAAGAAGGCCTCCTGCTTGCCTGTCCACTCGTAGGAGACAATCCCTTCCGCATCGGGATCGTAGCTCAGGTCCACGTACTTGACGGGCTCCCCGAGCCGGTAGCTCGGCTTGGCAAACGTGAATTTCGCCACCGGCCGCGAGTTGTCGAGCTCCCCGTTGTAGAGGTCGTCCGGCTTCTTGACGTAAACGATTCCGATGGATCTCGTCGTATGGTCGTAGGTGTACTTAGCTCCCACCAGGTCTCCGAACCAGGACAGCTTCACCATGAGCCGCTCGTTCACCAGGGCGGCCACCTGCTCGAACGGGCTCTGCACCCCGTTAACGAACACGAGCTTCCGGGCGAGATCGAACTCCACCTTTACCTTCGGCACGTCCATCTCCACCCGGCCCGTCTTGGCGTTCCACTCGACCTTGACGCCCATCGTGTCCCCCAGAAATTTAGCGGGGACGAACGTCTTATCCTCCAAAATAACAGCCGGCGGGTCTACCGGGACCGCCGCGCCGTTCACCACGGCTTCCGTCTGGTCCAGCCCGAGCGTAATCTGCATGGTGGTGGTGGAGACCGCCTTCGTCTGGCTCCCTCCCGCCCCCAGGAGGATCAGCGCCGCCCCGGCCGCCGCCCCCCATTTTCTCCACAGTGTCATGTTCTCTCTTCCCCTCTCCAGATAAACACCAAAAAAACCCTTTTCGGGATATCCTCACGTTAGACGCAAGAATAAGGAAAAAGGTTTCGTTCTGCCCAAAACTATGTAAAGGTAATATGAATAAAGCTCCCGGAACCGGAAGCTTGCCTCTTATTGGTTCTCCAGCTCTTCCTTGCTGACCAGCTGGGTTAAAGCGTTTACAGCCTGATCTGCGTCGGTGCCTTCCGCACTGATATATACCTCGGTCCCCGTGCTGATCGCCAGGCTCATGATCCCCATGATGCTCTTGGCGTTCACTTTCTTCTCATCCTTCTCTACAAAAATTTCCGAAGAAAATTTATTGGCTTCTTGAACGAACAATGCTGCCGGTCTTGCGTGCAGACCTGTTTTTAATTTAACGACAACGGGTCGTTTGGACGACATGAATCTATACCCCCTACATACTTTTGTTTGCGTAAATGATGTCCTCTGGAACCGATAGCATCCGAATTTTCATCCATTATACCATTTTTCCCAAAAGTACACTAGAAAAAACTAATGTATTTTCACGTAACGCGGGAATTTCGAAGCTTTTCCGCCATTTCGTCAATTTTTCTAAGCCGGTGGTTCACTCCTGATTTGCTGACGGTTCCCTTCAGAAGATCGCCGATCTCATTCAGGTTCACGTCGGGATGCATAAGACGCACCTCGGCCACTTCCCTCAGCTTCTCCGGAAGGTTCTCCAGTCCGATTTCTTTCTGCAGGAGCTTTATGTTCTCGATCTGACGGACCGCCGCCCCGATCGTTTTGTTCAAGTTGGCCGTTTCGCAGTTAACGATCCGGTTTACGGAATTGCGCATGTCCTTCATGATCCGGACATCCTCAAACCGAAGAAGCGCTTGGTGAGCGCCGATCAAGCTGAGCAGTTCGATGATTTTCTCGCCTTCCTTGATGTAGAAGACGAAGCCTTTCTTCCTTTCGATACAGCGGGCGTTCAGATCGAACTTGTTGGCCAGCTGCACGAGGGCGTGGCAGTGCTCTTCGTACATGGAGGCGATCTCCAGGTGATAAGAGGAACCCTCCGGATTGTTAACCGATCCACCGGCGAGAAAAGCTCCCCGCAGGTAGGACCGCTTGCAGCAGTTGCTTTTGATCAGGCTCTTGTCAATACCCGGGGTAAACTGAAACCCTTCCGAAACGATTCGAAGATCCGACAGGATCGTCTGGACCTGTTGAGGCACCCTCACAATGTAAACATTGTTCTTCTTGAGGCGCATTTTCTTGCGGACGAGAAGCTCCGTATGCACGTTGAACAGCTTCTTCGTCAAGGAATAGATCCGGCGGGCGATGGCGGCATTCTCTGTGGAGATGTCTAGAATCACACGCTGATTGGAAAGCTGAACGGCCCCGTTCATGCGGATCAGAGCGGCCAGCTCGGCCTTCTCGCAGCACGCTTCGCTTTCCATCATCGTTAATTCTTTTTGGTTGCTGCCGCAAAGGACATGGCACTCACCTTTTCTCGATCATCCAGCTTTCCACCAGCTGATGGATATGGTCGCTTAATTTCTCGGCGTCATGCCGAAGGTACGTGCGGAAGAGGACGAACCGGTCGGCTATGACCCGGAAGCCTTGGCGCGTCACATCCTCGATATCCAGATGAACGGCTTTGGCCCCTTCCTCGGCGTACCGCTGTTGAACCCCGATGGGGATTTCTCCGTTGTTGACGATCACGTAATCGAAGAGGGGTGGCCCACATGCTCCTGGATCGCCTTAAGATGATCCCCGACCGAGTAGTTATCCGTTTCTCCCGGCTGGGTCATCACGTTGCAGATGAAGATTTTGACGGCCTGCGATTCCAGTACCGCCTTCGCAATATCGGGAACGAGCAGGTTGGGAAGAATGCTCGTGTAGAGGCTTCCCGGTCCGATCAGGATGGCATCGGCTTCCTCGATGGCCCGCTTGGCATCATCCAAGGCGAGAACATCCGGCGGGTCGATGAATACCCGCTTGATGCGCTTGCCCGCTTTCGGGATCTTTGATTCCCCAACAACGATGCTCCCGTCCTCCATCTCCGCCTTCAGAAGAATTCCGCGGTCGGCCGCCGGAAGCACCCGGCCCCGTACGGCAAAGACGCGGCTAAGCTCTTTGACACCGGACACGAAGTCTCCGGTAATTTCGCTCATGGCTGCGAGAATTAGGTTGCCCAGGCTGTGGCCAGCCAATCCGTTTCCGGTGCTGAAGCGGTGCTGCAGGAGCTTGAACAGCATCGGCTCCACGTCGGCCAAGGCCGCGAGCACATTGCGGATGTCTCCGGGTGGAGGAATCTGCAGCTCGTCGCGCAGAATCCCCGAGCTCCCCCGTCATCCGCCACTGTGACGATGGCCGTTATGGCAACGGGCTTCTCTTTCAGTCCCCGCAGCATAACGGATAGACCCGTTCCGCCGCCGATAACGACGATCCGGGGCGGGCTCATGCGGTTTGTGGCCTTGCGGCTCATCTTATCACCCTCTTATCGGCGGTCGCGTTCCGCATCCCGGTGGCTGACGCGCACTTGCTCCGTTTCGCTGGTTCCCAAAGCTTTGCCCAGGTATTCGGCGATGGCGACGGAGCGGTGCTTGCCGCCCGTACATCCGATTCCGACGACGACCTGGCTTTTGCCTTCTTTTTGTATTGGGGCATAAGGAATTGAAGCATATCCAGAAGCTTCGTCAGGAACTCTTGGGTTTCCGGCCATTTCATGACATAGTCGTAAACATCGGAGTCCTGGCCGGTGTGGGGACGCAAGGTTTCCACGTAATGGGGATTCGGCAGGAACCGCACATCAAAGATGAGGTCGGCGTCGATCGGCATGCCGTATTTGAATCCGAAGGAAATGACGTTGACCGACAACCCGTCCCCTTCAATGTTGTTAAAGCGGGCCGTGATTTTTTCTTTCAGCTGGGCCGGCTTCAGATTGCTCGTGTCGATCGCCTGGGTCGCGAGCCCCTTCAGCTCCTCCAGCAGCTTGCGTTCCTGCTGAATGCCTTCTAGAGGCGCGCCTGTTGGAGCAAGGGGATGCCGCCTGCGGCTTTCTTTGTAACGCTGGACCAGAACAGAATCTGTGGCGTCCAGATACAGAATTTCGTAGGAAAGGGTGTAGTTGTCTTGAATGAAGCGAAGCGACTCCGACAGGGCCCGGAAGAATTCCCGGCCCCGCAAGTCGATGACAAGCGCCACCTTGCCGATTTTGCCGTTCGACTGTTCGATCAGCTCCGCAAATTTCGGAATGAGAACCGGCGGAAGATTATCCACGCAGAAGAAGCCGAGGTCCTCGAGACTCTGGACCGCGATGGTTTTGCCGGCTCCCGACATTCCCGTGATAATGACAAGCTTTGCCAGCGCCTGCCGTTCTTCCATATCGCTCTCCTCCGTTCGTTTAAGAATGAATGCCTTATATATAGAAAGATTTAAGTAAGAGTAAGGATGGCCCGTGTACCTTATATTTGAGTGTTATTCGGCTTAATGAGGCAGATTAAGTCCTGCCGCCCCCACAACGCCTGCATCGTTACCAAGGGTGGCCGGGACGATGTCTACGCCTTCCCGTGCCTGCTCCGGGGTATAACGGGTGAAAATTTCACGGATCGGCGTGAAGAGAATCTCGCCCGCCTTCGAAACTCCGCCCCCGATGATATAACGGCGCGGGTTGAGGATCACGGACAACGAAGCCATCGAGCGTCCCAGGTAGTAAGCGGCACGGTGCACGATACGCAGAGCCACTTCGTCGCCTGCCTTCGCGGCATCGAAGACATCCTTCGCCGTAATGTTCTGAATCAGCCCCAGGGAGGTCTTGTCTCCGCGGGCAACGGCATCGTGAGCCATGCGGACAATCCCGGTCGCTGAGGAAACCGTCTCCAGGCAACCCATTTGGCCGCAGCCGCATTGAATCGCTTCCAGATCGGGAACGATCTGCAGGTGTCCGAGCTCTCCCGCCATGCCCAGGGAGCCTTGATAGATTTTGCTGTTAATGATAATGCCGCCGCCCACACCGGTTCCGAGGGTATAGCAGACGACATTGGGAATACCCGCGCCTGCGCCGCTCCAAGCTTCGCCCAAGGCAGCCACGTTCGCGTCGTTATCTATGGTAACGGTTTTGCCCAATTTCTCTTCCAGCGTTTTCTTAACGGCGACATTGCGCCAGCCCAAATTCGGGGACAGCTTGACGAAGCCTTCCGGGATATCCATGAAGCCGGCGATGCCCGCTCCGATGCCCGCGACCTGCTCCCAGCTGTGTTCGGATTGATCCACGATCAAGCGGACATACTGCGCGATACGGTCCAAGACAAATTCTGCTCCATTCTCCGCACCCGTCGGGCCCTCGTGAGTATGAAGAAGCTTCCCGTTTTCATCGCAGAGTCCCACTTTGATAGCGGTTCCCCCAAATCAACGCCGACATACACTTTACCTGACATTCAATGTCACCTCTATGAATTGTTTTAAGTTACTCCTGTTCCAACTATAAGGCAACCTCCCGGATAGGTCAAGGCATGTAAAAAAGCCCCAACCGCAAGGAAAAATGCCCGCCGGGCAAAGAAAAAGGAGCCCTTCGGCTATGAGCGGGCTCCCTTTCTTCCTGCCTTATTTGTTCAAAGACTGGCTCCAGTCGTGAATGATTTCGCCGTCTAGAAACTTCTCGCAGTCGAGCGCCGCGGCGCATCCGCTGCCGGCTGCCGTAATGGCCTGGCGGTATTTCTTATCCTGAACGTCCCCGCAGGCGAACACGCCCGGAACGTTCGTCTTCGTCGTGCCGGGCTCTACCAGGATATAGCCCTGCTCATCGGTGTGGATCTGCCCGTTCAGGAAGCCGGTGTTCGGCGTATGGCCGATCGCGACGAAGATGCCGTCGGTCTCAAGCACTTCTTCGGCACCGGTCTCGTTGTTGCGGACCTTAAGGCCCGTAACCCCTTTGTCACCCGCTACCACTTCGAGCGGCATGTTGTTCAGCGCCCACGTGATCTTGCCGTTCTCCCTCGCGCGGTCCTGCATGATCTTCGAGGCGCGAAGCTCGTTGCGGCGGTGAACCAGCTTGACTTCCGAAGCGAAGCGGGTCAGGAAGTTGGCTTCCTCCATCGCGGAATCGCCGCCGCCCACTACGATGATCTTCTTGCCGCGGAAGAAAAAGCCGTCACACGTGGCACAGGTGCTGACGCCGCGCCCGATGTTCTCCTTCTCGTTCAAGACGCCCAGCAGCTTGGCGGAGGCGCCTGTCGAGATAATGACGGACTCGGCCTCCAGCTCGCCGATGCCTTCCACCGACAGCTTGAAGGGACGCTTCGAAAAGTCAACCGAGTTGACCCATCCGGTGCGGAACTCGGCTCCGAAGCGCTCGGCCTGCTTGCGCATGTTGTCCATAAGCTCCGGCCCCATAATTCCATCCGGGAATCCCGGGAAGTTCTCGACTTCGGTCGTGGTTGTCAGCTGTCCGCCCGGCTCCGGGCCTTCGATGACAAGCGGCTTGAAGTTGGCGCGGGCCAGGTAAATGGCGGCCGTCAGCCCCGATGGCCCTGTTCCGATAACAATCGATTTGTACATCCTTGATCATCCTCCATGAGCGGCGTATTGACTTGCTTGGTGGCTAGGGACTGCCTGTTACAAGGAACGTTGGCAGCCTCAGCTGCTTATTCATCCTTCGGTTTCAGGGAAGAAGCATATTTCGGGAAAATGGCATCCATCTTCTCCTTGAGCTTGCAGGCCTCGTCAATCAACTTGGCATGCTTGCTCACGGTAGCCGCCGAGACGCCGTAATGTTTGGCCATTTCCCCGTAGGAAACGGCTCGGCGGTGCATTTTGGCGGTCAGGTATTCCAAGGCGGCCGACCAGGAAGCCGTTTTGGTGATTTTGGGCTGCTTGGGCTGGGTTCTTGTTAAGTATTCCACCCACAGCGTCTCCAAATCATGAAGCTGCACTAGATCATACCGCTGCTGCATGTTGGAAAGCGCGAGCTCCAGCACCTCACTCCACTGCGGCTCCCACACCGGAAGGTGGGGAGAGAAGGAACGGAGCCCAGGGTGGAAATCTGCCCGTCCGAAACGAACTTCATGGGTTCCCGGGCGCCCATGCTTCGCAGCACGAAGAATGCCACCTTCTTCAAATATTCATCTTCATCCGGATCCAGCATGAAAGCCCGGAGGGCTTCCTCCACTTCCGGATCGGCGATCATCCCAAAGGCCTGGAGAACCTGAAGCTTCGTTTCCGGATCTCCGTGGCGAAGAGCCCAGAAGAAGGAGGAACGTACGAGCGGATCCCGCTTCACGTAATCCGGAAGGGAATCCTTCGTTCTCTCCAGCATCTTAAGCTGCTCCTCGAACGGGAGATGGTAATGGTAGCTGAGCGGAGCAGGCGGCGCTTCCGCTTTGTCCAGCTGGCTCAGGAAGAAACGCGGGATGTCCGATTTCGGATCCAGCTTCTCCGTCTGCTGCCAGTATCTCCTCGCTTCGAGGAACCGGGATGTGTTGTAGGCCGCAACAGCCGTATAGTGATACAGGCACGGATCCGTTCCGCCCTCTCCCGTCTTGATCATCCGGCGGAAGAGGCGGAAGGCGGATTCATGATCGCCCAGAATGCCCATCGTGGTTGCCAGCTTGAACAAATTGTCCGTCTGGAACGGATACGTCTTCTGCAGCTGCTCCATCAGGCTGTGCAGCTCCTCCTCCGCTCCAAAATGGTGGTAGAAGATCGCCAGGTTGCAGAGTGCATGCAGATTGCCGGTTTCCAGCTCGATAACCTGCTTGATTGTGTCCATGGCTTTGTCGAACTGGCCCAGGTAGTAATAAGCCAGGGCCAGGTTGTTGCGTGCCGCGAGAAACTCGGGGTATTTCTTGATCAACCGCTGCAGCATCCGGACCGCTTCTACAAAGCGGCCCTCCTCCAGCATTTTGCGGGCCTTGTCGTGTTCGAACAAGCCCTCTCGGCTCTTGATGAAGGTCAGCGGGGTCGGTCGGTCCAGCTCGTAGCTGAGCAGCTCGATCATTTCCTCGGATTCCTCCAGGAATTGTCCGGCCGGGTCCTTCTCCAGGTACTGGATAATGGCCTTCTCCGCCGATTCGAAGTCCTCCATGTTGGCGTAGTTGTTCGCCATGTAGAAGTAGCACTCGGTCATCGTCGGGTCCACTTCATCCAGAATCGTCTGGAGAATTTCGTTGGAATCCCCGTAGCTGCCCATCTCGGACAGGATCCCCGCCAGGTTGCAGTGGTTGACCGGGTTATCCGGCTCGTACTCCACGGCCCGGCGAAAGTACTTCAAGGCCTTGTCGTAATGGAACCGGTCCAACGACCGGACGGCCCTTTCAAAAAGAAGGTGGCGTCCATCTTGATTGATACGACTTTATGCTTTTTAGGATCGGCCACAGCCTTCTTCTTCCTTTCCATTAGCAAGCACCTCCGTTTCGCTTGTCTGGATACGGCAGAAGGACCCGTCACGAAATCGGCGGGAATCCCGCTTTCTCGTCGGTCCTTGCAAGCCGGTCTTGCCTATGAGTGTTTCGAAAGTATACCACAATCCGGAAGAGATTGCTTCTCTTATACCCCGCCGTATTTAAACAGCGAGGAAATGGAGCCGCCCTCCACCACGATGTGGATCGCATTGGCGAGCAGCGGCGCTACGGACAGCACCTTGAACCGCTCTCCATGATTATCCGGAATGGCGATGGAGTCCGTCACCACCACCTCCTTGATGTTCGGGTGGTCCAGCCGTTGCAGCGCCGGTCCCGAGAAGACGGGGTGGGTGGCGCATATATACACGTCTTCGGCGCCCTTTTCCTTCAGGCCCTCGACGACATTGACGATGGTCGTCCCCGTATCGATCAGATCCTCGATAATGATCGGCGTCCGCCCTTCGACATCCCCGATGATGTGGGTAATAACGGCTTCGTTGTGCTCGGGACGCTTCTTGATCATCATGGCGAACGGCGCATCCAGTATGTTGGCAAGACGCTCCGCCGTCGTGGCGCGCCCGGCATCCGGGGACACGATGATCGGATTCGGGATATTTTTCTTGCGGACATAATCGCTGATCAGGTCCAGCGCGGTCAGATGGTCGACCGGAATATTGAAGAAGCCTTGGATAGCGGCGGCATGCAGATCAATCGTGATGACACGGTCCGCGCCTGCCGTCGTCAGAACGTCCGCTACGAGCTTGGCCGAGATCGGCTCCCGTGGAGCGGCTTTTCTTTCTTGGCGCGAATAACCGTAGTAAGGAAGCACCAGGTTGATGGTCCGAGCCGAAGCTCTTTTGGCTGCGTCGATCATCACCAGCAGTTCGACGAAGTGTTCGTTGATGGGATGAGAGAAAGTCTGAACCAGGAACACGTCGCAATTGCGGATCGTTTCTTCGTACAGGCAGTAATGCTCTCCGCTTTTGAAGCGCGAAAGCTTAACCCTTCCCAATGGCTGCCCGATCACCTGGGAGATGTTCTCCGCCAGTCTCGGATTGGATGATCCTGCAAAAATTTTTAACCTGCTGCCGCTGCTCATCGTAAACCTCCTAAACGTAATGAAAAGGGGCCTTCGCCCTATTTTTTAACCATACCCCTTAAGTGTAATAGAAAAAAACGGTTTCGTAAGCATTTTGTCCGGTATTGTCGCAAAACTTTCAAAGTTTTCTTGACGCCACTTTCCATTATACCTGGTAGAAACCGTTTTTCAAAAGGAATGTCCGGTTTTATCCAATTTTTCCGAAGAATCAGTTATTTGTTGTGCCGGCGATCCAATTCCCTCATCACTTCGTCAAGCGAAAGCTTCCGCTCGCGGAGCAGAACCATCAGGTGGAAGATCAGATCACTTGTTTCCATGCGCAGCTCGTCGTTGTCTTTGTTCTTGGCGGCGATGATCACTTCGGCCGTTTCTTCTCCGACCTTCTTCAGGATCTTGTCCACGCCCTTCTCGAAGAGATAGGTTGTGTAAGCCCCTTCCGGACGCTCGGCATCCCGCTTCGCAATGACGCTCTCCAGCGTGGTCAGCATGCGGAAACGGTCCGCTTCGGCGGCTTGAGCCGCTTGTCCTTCCAGCACCGCCTCGCGGTAGAAGCAGCTGTACTGCCCGGTGTGGCAGGCCGGTCCGTTCGGGATCACCTTCACGAGGAGCGTATCCGCATCACAATCATAGAAAAGCGACTGAACCTTCTGGGTATTCCCGGAGGTCCCTCCCTTGTGCCACAGCTCGCCGCGGGAGCGGCTCCAGAACCAGGCTTCTCCTGATTCCAACGTACGTTCCAGCGCATCGCGGTTCATGTAAGCAAGCATGAGGACTTCCTTGCTAGCGGCGTCCTGCAGAATAGCGGGGACGAGTCCCGCGTCATCCCATCGAATCGTATCGGCAAGCTGAGAAGCGTTTAGTGGTTCGTTATGTTCTACCGGTGCTGTCAACGGATTTCAACCCCTTTGGTCTTGAGGTCTTCCTTGACCCCAGGTATCGTAAGTTCCTTGTAGTGAAAAATGGTAGCCGCCAAGCCCGCGTCCGCCTTCCCTTCGGTAAACACGTCCAGGAAATGACCGGAGCTTCCGGCGCCTCCCGAGGCGATAACGGGAATGCCGACGGACTCCGAAACGGTCCGGGTCAGCTTAAGATCGAAGCCGTCCTTCGTTCCATCCGTGTCCATGCTCGTCAGCAGCAGCTCTCCGGCTCCCAGCTCCTCGGCCCGCTTGGCCCATTCCAAAGCTTTGATGCCGGTAGCAGTGCGTCCTCCATGGGTGTACACTTCCCATTCGCCCCACGCTTCATTATACTTCGCGTCGATGGCGACGACAATGCACTGGGAGCCGAACTTGCGGGCGCCGTCCGCAATCAGCTGCGGATTTTTGACAGCCGCCGTATTGATTCCGATCTTGTCCGCCCCGGCCCGCAGCAGGCGTTTCATGTCGTCCACGTGAGCGATGCCGCCCCCTACCGTGAACGGAATCGTGATTTCGCCTGCGGTCTGCCGAACGACCTCGACCATGGTGGCCCGCCCTTCGTGCGAAGCGGAGATATCGAGAAACACGAGCTCGTCGGCTCCTTCTCTATCATAGATGGCCGCAAGCTCAACCGGATCTCCCGCATCGCGCAAATTGACGAAATTAACTCCTTTAACGACACGCCCGTCCTTGACGTCCAGGCATGGTATGATGCGCTTGGCCAGCATGCCGGCTCCCCTTCCTGCCACGCTTTATTTCAACACTTTCGTTTCACAAAGATTAAGAAAGTTCCCGAGCAGCTGCATCCCGACTTCCCCGCTTTTCTCTGGGTGGAACTGCATGCCGAACACATTCCCGCGTCCCACAATGGCCGTAACCGGCTGATAGTAGTCCGTTACCGCGAGAAGATCCGATGCCACTGCCGGCTTCGCATGGTAGGAATGGACGAAATAGACGTGCCCTTCCTCCAAGCCCGCAAGCAGAGGGCTTTGGCCCTTAAACGCAAGCCGGTTCCATCCCATGTGTGGAACTTTGTAGTCGCCCTGGAACCGCACCACCTCACCCGGCAGCAGGTTCAGGCCCTTGTGCCGGCCATGCTCCTCGCTGCTCGTGAAGAGAAGCTGCATCCCGAGACAGATGCCGAGAAGAGGCTTGCCGGAAGCGGCATATTGCTTGACGGTTTCGCCGAGCCCCGTTTCCTGCAGCTGCTCCATGGCGTCGCCAAACGCTCCCACCCCGGGAAGAATGACACCGTCCCCCTCCAGGATCGCTTGGGGATCGGAGGTCACCTCGGCTTCGAAGCCGAGGCGCTCGATGGCCTTGCTCACGCTGTGCAGATTGCCCATTCCGTAATCAACGATCGCAATCATGACTACAGCACCCCTTTGGTAGACGGCACACCCGTCACCCGTGGATCGATGCTAGTCGCTTCGTCGAGAGCCCGTCCCAGCGCTTTGAACACCGCTTCCACCATGTGATGGGTGTTCTGCCCGTAATGAACAATGACATGAAGCGTAATGCGGGCCTCGAGGGCGAACTTCCACAAGAACTCGTGGACCAGCTCCGTCGTGAAGCTGCCCACCTGGGCCGAAGGATATTGGGCGCGGTATTCGAGATGCGGGCGGTTGCTCACATCAACGGCCACCTGCGCCAGCGCTTCGTCCATCGGAACGAAAACATTCGCATAGCGTTTGATGCCTTTCTTGTCGCCAAGAGCCTGCCGCATGGCTTGGCCGAGGCAGATGCCGATATCCTCCACCGTGTGATGGTCGTCAATTTCGATATCTCCCTTGGCGTTCACCTTGAGATCAAACTGTCCGTGTTGGGTGAACAGGTCGAGCATGTGATTCAGGAAGGGAACATCCGTTTCGAGTTCAGATTGTCCGGTTCCATCCACGGCAAAAGCCAGCTCGATGTCCGTCTCATTCGTCTTCCGCGCCACGGACGAGGAGCGCAGGGGATTGGTTTCAGCCATTGGTTTCGTCCTCCTTGTCTAAACGGACCCGGATCGCCCGGGCATGGGCTTCGAGCCCTTCGTGCTCGGCCAGCGTAATGATCTTGCGGCCGTTCTTAAGCAGGGCCTCCCTGCTGTAGTAAATGACGCTCGACTTCTTGATGAAGTCGTCCACGTTAAGCGGCGAAGAGAAGCGGGCGGTGCCGTTCGTCGGAAGCACGTGGTTCGGCCCGGCCCAATAATCGCCGACCGGCTCGGAGCTGTAGGGGCCAAGGAAGATGGCCCCCGCATTCTCGATGTAGGGGAGTGTCTCCATCGGGCTCTCGATCATCAGCTCCAGATGCTCCGGCGCGAGCCGATTCACGACCGCGATGCCTTCCTTCAGCGAGCCGACGGTCAGAATAGCGCCGTAGTCGCGAATCGACGGCCCCGCAATCGACTTGCGCGGCAGGATGTCCAGCTGGCGGATTACCTCCGCCTGTACCTTACGGGCGAGCTCCTCCGAAGGAGTGACGAGTACCGCCGAGGCCATCTCGTCATGCTCAGCCTGGGACAGCAGGTCGGCCGCCACGAAGGCCGGATCAGCAGAGTCATCCGCCAGCACGACGATTTCGCTCGGGCCGGCGATGCTGTCGATATCGACGACGCCGTAGACGCTGCGCTTCGCCAGCGCCACATAGATGTTGCCGGGGCCGACAATTTTGTCGACCGCTGGGATGCTTTCGGTGCCGAAGGCAAGGGCGGCTACCGCTTGAGCTCCCCTACGCGGTAGATCTCGCGGATCCCCACCTCCGCCGCGGCGACGAGAATGTAGGGATTGACTCCTCCTCACCCGCCGTTGCCGGAGGAGTGACCATGGCAATCTCCTTCACCCCGGCCACCTGAGCGGGAATGGCGTTCATCAGAACGGAAGACGGATAAGCCGCCTTTCCTCCCGGTACATACAACCCAACCCTCTTCAGCGGCCGGATGACCTGCCCGAGCAGGCTTCCGTCCGGCTGGAGGTCCATCCAGGAGGAACGCTTCTGCTTCTCATGGAAGCTACGGATATTGACGGCCGCCTCCCGGATCGCCTCTAGAAATTCCAGGTCCACTCGCTCGTAGGCGGAGCGGATCTCCTCCTCCGAGATACGGAGCACGGGTACCTTCACTCCGTCAAATTTCTCCGAGTAACGGTGGACGGCGGCATCCCCTTCCTTCCGTACGCTTTCGATAATGGCTTGAACCGCTTCGTTCTGATCGGCAGTCCCGTAATCCACTTCCCGGTCGAGCTTGAACTCGGCCGCCGGCATGATGCGCATCGTCCTTCCCCTTACCCTGTTAATGTTTAGAAAGCTTAACCTTTAACGGCAATGATCGATTGCAGCTTGTCGCACAGCCCTTGAATCGCTTCGTTCTTCATCCGGAAGCTTACCCGGTTGGCGATAAGCCGGCTTGTGATCTGGAAAATCTCTTCCATTTCTACCAGACCGTTCTCCTGCAGGGTGCGTCCCGTCTCGACCATGTCGACAATCCGGTCGGCGAGCCCGATCAGAGGGGCCAGCTCGATGGAACCGTTCAGCTTGATGACCTCCACCTGCTGGCCCTTTTCCCGGAAATAGTCCGAGGCCAGATTGGGGTACTTGGTCGCCACCCGCGGATTCATAACCGGCGTCCAGTCCGGCAGGCCGATGACCGACATCCGGCATCGGGCAATGCCCAGATCAAGCAGCTCGTAGACGTCCCGGTTCTCTTCCATCAGCACGTCCTTGCCTACGATGCCGATGTCCGCTACCCCGTATTCCACGTAAGTCGGAACATCGACCGGCTTCGCCATAATAAATTCCATTTGGGCTCCCGGAGCGGAAATGATCAGCTTGCGGGAATCGTCCAGGTCGTCGGGAATCGGAAAGCCCGCCTCCTGGATCAGCTTGATGGCCGGTTTGTTGATGCGGCCTTTCGGCATCGCGACTTTCAGTATGTCCATGAGGCTCCTCCTATCCCAAGAATGATTGAATATCGGTAAACTCGTGACCCCGGAAGCGGAAGGTTCCCGCATCCGACTTGACGATAGCCTGTTCCGCTTCGGCTCCGTGGACAAAGTGCGTCTCTACGCTTCCCCGGGAAGCGGAACGAAGCGCCGCCGCCGCCCGCAGCGCTTCTCCACGATGGGCGGCGTCATACAGCACGAGCGTACGCCGATCGTCTTCCTTCCGTTCGGCGTTCGTCACCTCGAGAATCCGGTTCGTCTTCAAGGCGAAGCCGGTGGCGGGCGACGGGCGGCCGAACTGGGTCAGCAGGTTGTCGTAGCGGCCTCCGCTGCAAACCGGGAAGCCGAGACCCGAGGCGTAGCCCTCGAAGGTCATGCCCGTATAATAGGAGAAATCGCCGACCATGGTCAGATCGATCAGCACATGCTCGCTTACCCCGTAGGCCTTTAGCACTTCGACTATGCCGCACAAATGCCGGATCGCCTCCAGGGCGACCGGATGCGTCGTGACCGCATTGGCCTGCTCGCATACCTGCTCCCCTCCGCTGAAGCGAAGGATCCCGTCCAGCTCCCGCCGGACCTTCTCGTCAAGCTCGAACGACTTCAGCCGGTGCCGGTAGCCGACATAGTCCCGGTTAAGCAGGCATTCCTTCAGCGCCCGCTGTTCTTCTTCCCGGCCCCCGAGCGTTTCCTCGAACAAGCCGTTCAGGAAGCCGACGTGGCCAAGCGCAATCTTGAAGCTCTTCACGCCAGCCGCCTGCAAAGCCGCGACCGCAAGGGCGATGACCTCGGCATCAGCCTCCGGAGAACCGTCTCCGACAAGCTCTACGCCTGTCTGGAAAAACTCGGACTCCTTGCCCGCCTCCTCCGCAAAAGCGCGGAACACATTGCTGTGATAAGACAGACGGAGCGGGAACTCCTGCTCCTTCAGCATGGAGGCGACGACCCGGGCGATCGGCGCCGTCATATCGGAACGCAAAACAAGCGTCCGGCCGTTCTGGTCCAGCAGCTTGAATAGCTTCTTATCGGTGGTGGAGCTGGCCGCCCCGACCGTATCATAGAATTCCAGAGTAGGCGTGATGATCTGCCGGTACCCCCACTTCTCCATGCACTCCAGCACCCGGAATTCGATTGTTCTCAGCTTCGCTACCGTATCCGGAAGATAATCCTTCACCCCGGTCGGCTTCTCAAAAACTTTAGGCTTCGACATCCTGCTCCCTCCGTTAATCGTCCGGTTATCTATAACACGTCTTGATTAGACTTGGTCGTTTATTCCTCAAAATGCTTTAGCGTGCTACCATACTACCATACTACCAAAGTAAAGAAAGTAGTTGTAACTATACCACTTTCCCCTCCGGCGTCAATCGCCATCCTCCCTTTTCCATAAACCTCCCGACCCCGGGCGGATCACTTGAAGCGGATTCCCCGCTACGAAGCTGCCGGCCTCCACATCCCGGTGAACAACGGAGCCCGCCCCGACGACCGCATGGTCTCCGATGGTGACCCCCGGCAGGATGGTGGTATTCGCACCGATCATCACATGGGAACCGATCCGCACCTCTCCCAGCCGGTATTCCGTGGTGAGGTATTCGTGAGCCAGAATCGTCGTGTTGTACCCGATAATGGAATTGTCGCCTACGTGAATCTTTTCCGGGAAAAACACATCCGGCATCACCATAAGGGCAAACGCCGTATGGCTGCCCACCTTCATGCCGAGCACGCGGCGGTATACCCAATTTTTGAAGCGCAAAGAAGGCGAGTAGCGCGTCATTTGGATAAAAACAAAATTGCGCATCGCCTTCCATCTGCTTACGGTTCGGTAAATCTGCCAGAGGGCGTTCGGCCCTTCGGTCGGGAATTTCTCCATTTTCCTCAAGGCGCATCCCTCTTTATTCCCGCGATAGCGAGGAGCTCCCGCATATCGTGGATGAGATAATCCGGATCGAATTCCTTCAGATAAGCTTCACCCTTCATCGACCAGGCCACCCCCACGGAACGGACGCCCGCATTCCTCGCGGCCAGCAGGTCATAAGAGCTGTCGCCTACCATGAGCGTCCTCTCCGGCTCGCTGCCCAATTCTTTCAGAGCGAGACGGATGCCCTCCGGGCTCGGTTTCGCTTCCTTCACATCATCGATGGTGACAAGCGTCCCCATGAATCTTCTCAGATCGAACAGCTTAAGAGCCATTTCCGTCGTCATCCGGACCTTGCTCGTGACCACCCCGAGCCGGATTCCGCTTCGGTGCAGCTCCTCCAGCACTTCTTTCACGTACGGGAACTCTTGGACCATTTCGTCGTGCATCCGCACATTGAATTCCCTATAGGTTCGGATCAGGTCATCGACCTCGGCCCGTCCGGTAAACATCAGCATCTGCTCCACAAGAGGCTTGCCCATATTCGGGATAATGTGCTCCCGGGTGAAGGGCTCCAGCGTCTGCCCCTCCAAGGCATGAAGGAACGAGGCAATGATCAGCTCGTTCGTATCCACAATCGTTCCGTCCAGATCAAACAGTATGGTATCTATCATGGTGAGGACTCCTTAGCTGCATATAGTCGTTGAGCAGGCCTCTTCTTCCTATGGTTTCATGCCCGCTACTCCCGTTATTCCTTCCGTCCCTGCTCTTCCCCAGCCTCCGGCTTCTCTGCAGGTACCGGATGAGCATCATCGGCTGGAACCGGTACGCCGCCGCCGGTGACGGAATCGCCGGCCGGCTCCGCTGCTTCAGGAGATGCTTTGGTGGAAACGATCGGATCTGCATACCGCGTCTCGGCGTATCCCATTTTTCTGCGGAAGAAAATCAGCAGAAGGGCTCCGATTATGATCAGAAGGCTCAGCAGCTGGGAAACTCTTATGTTTCCATAGGACATGTTGCCCTCTTCGAACAGCACCGTCATCGGCGACCAGAGGGTTCCAATAAAGCTCGCGAGCCATTCCGGCCCGGTAAAAGCCAGGCTGTCCGTCCGAAGCGCTTCAATAAGGAAACGTCCGATGGAATACCAGATAAAGTAGCTAGCAAACAGCTCGCCCGCTCTCAAGAAGGGCCTTCTTCGCAGCCACAGCAGGACCAGAAGCCCAACCAGGTTCCACAAGGATTCGTATAGAAAGGTAGGATGGTAAAACTCCCCGTTAATATACATCTGGTTGACAATAAAATCGGGAAGGTGAAGGGTGTTCCGCAGGAAGCTTTCCTCTACGGGCCCTCCGTGGGCCTCCTGGTTCATAAAATTACCCCAACGTCCGATCAGCTGGCCTACAATAAGGCCTGGAGCGCAAATATCGGCAATCCGGGAAAAGCGGTATCCCTTCGACCGGACATAAAAGTACACGCCAATGATCGCGCCGATCAAGGCTCCGTAGATGGCGATTCCGCCTTCCCAGATCTTATAGATCTCGTTGGGATGCTGGCTGTAATAGTCCCACTTGAAGGCTACATAGTAGAGACGCGCGCCGATAATCGCGGATGGAACGCCTATGAGCATCATGTCCATGAAGAAATCGGGGATGATTCCAAAACGTTTGCCCTCGCGCACGGCGAGATACAGTCCTACCAAGGCGGCGGTCCCCAGAATAATCCCGTACCACCGCACCGTGATAACCCCTAGAGAGAAGGCTATCGGATCTATAACCAAAGTCATGGTTTTCTTTCCTTTCCGCATGTAACGCCAAAATAACCGCTGCTTTCTTTGGGATCGGCCTCGATCCCCCGGTCCTTCCACATGAGAGGGCTGCGGCCGCTCTGCTTCTGCTTACTCGTCCAAATCGTCCACGTCTTCCTGCAGCGATTCGGTCAGCTTGTTCGTGAACTGCAGGGCGGCGTTGTAGCCCATCTGCTTCAAACGGTAGTTCATGGCGGCGACCTCAATGATTACGGCCAAGTTTCGGCCCGGGCGAACCGGAATGGTTACCAGTGTTACATCCGTCTCGATGATCCTCGTCTTCTCTTCGTCCAGCCCCAGCCGGTCGTACTGTTTATCCTGCTGCCACGTTTCCAGCTTGGCCACTAGGGAAATCTTCGTGTTGTTCCGTACGGCTCCCGCCCCGAAAAGCGTCATGACGTTAATGATGCCGACCCCGCGGATTTCCAGCAGGTGCTTGATCAACTCGGGTGCATTCCCGATCAGAACATTTTCCGCCGTTTGCCGAATCTCCACGGCATCGTCCGCGATCAGCCGGTGGCCTCGTTTGACGAGCTCCAGTGCCGTTTCGCTTTTGCCGATGCCGCTGCTTCCCGTAATCAGCATCCCGATGCCATATACATCCACGAGTACCCCATGGATTGTGGTGGAGGGGGCCAGCTTGCCCTCGAGAAAATCACTCACCTGTCCGGCTAGTGTTGTGGTCGGCACATTGCTTCGAAGCACGGGAACCTGGTGCTCGGTGGCGGCTTCCATCAGCTCCTCCGGTACGGGAAGTCCTCTCGTGACACAGATACAAGGCGTATCTTCCGCGCACAGACGGAGCATCCGGTCCTTCCTCTGGTCCTCGCTGAGCGTCTGGAAGAAGGCCAGCTCTGTTCTCCCCAGAATCTGGACCCGCTCATGCGGGTGGTAGTTGAAATAGCCGGCCATCTCCAAGCCGGGCCGGTACAAATCTGCCGTCGTGATAATTCTCTTAAGCCCTTCCTCCCCGCACACCACTTCCATCTTAAACCGGCGTACGAGATCGGAGACTTTCACTTTTTTCGCCATGGTCCCGACTCCTTTAGTTATTCCCAATAGTTCCATGGTAATGGAATTGGGGTGGTAAATCAACACTACCGAAGGCCATATAAAAAGGCCAGCCTCCTAAGGCTGGCCTTGCAATGCTTAACGATTAGTTGTTGGCGAAGATGGAAAGCGTCGTTTCTTTGTCGAAGAAATGAACTTTGTTCATGTCCAGAGCCAAACGAACGTTGCTTCCTTCTTTTACGCCGGCGCGGCTGTCCACACGGGCGATAACGGAGTTCGTTCCGATGCCGTTGATGTACAGGTACATTTCGTGTCCGAGGTTCTCGGATACTTCAATGTGCGCGTTAACGATGGAGTTAGGGAGCCTTCCAGGAAGATCGGCTCATCATGCAGGTCTTCGGGACGAATGCCGAGTACCACTTCTTTACCTACATAGCCTTTGTCGCGAAGAACAGCGGCTTTGCCTTGAGGAATTTCTACGTTCACGCCTTCGGCTTTGAAGTAGAGGCTTCCTCCTTGATCGGTCATGGAGCCGCTCACGAAGTTCATGGAAGGAGATCCGATGAAGCCGGCTACGAACATGTTAACCGGATGGTTGTAAATTTCTTCCGGAGTAGCCGCTTGCTGGATGATGCCTTTGTCCATAACGACGATCCGCTGGCCCATGGTCATGGCTTCCGTCTGGTCATGCGTTACGTAGATAATGGTCGTTTCGAGACGCTTGTGCAGCTTGCTGATCTCCGCACGCATCGCAACGCGAAGCTTGGCGTCCAA
Organism: Paenibacillus sp. CC-CFT747; assembly: GCA_030323305.1. Classification (GTDB taxonomy): domain Bacteria; phylum Bacillota; class Bacilli; order Paenibacillales; family NBRC-103111; genus Paenibacillus_AO; species Paenibacillus_AO aurantius. The sequence goes on from CP106741.1 coordinate 1,379,694, forward strand.
GTTGGAAAGAGGTTCGTCCATCAGGAACACTTGAGGCTCACGAACGATAGCACGTCCGAGGGCGACACGCTGGCGCTGACCACCGGAAAGAGCTTTCGGCTTGCGGTCCAGCAGGTGCTCGATATCGAGAATTTTTGCGGCTGCACGAACGCGTGCATCGATGTCGGCTTTCTTGAATTTACGCAGCTTCAGACCGAAGGCCATGTTCTGGTAAACGTTCATGTGAGGATACAGGGCGTAAGACTGGAATACCATCGCGATGTCGCGATCTTTAGGAGCGACGTCGTTCACGAGACGGTCTCCGATGTAGAGTTCGCCTTCCGTGATTTCTTCCAATCCGGCGATCATACGAAGCGTAGTGGACTTACCGCAACCCGAAGCGCCGACCAGAACGAGAAATTCTTTGTCTTTGATATCCAAATGAAAATCTTTAACCGTTGCTTCTTCAGCACCAGGATAAGTTTTAACGATATGATTCAAACGAACGCCTGCCATGTATATTACCTCCCGCAAAAGTATCTGCTTCTTTAATACTTTCATCTTACCCTAGCGGATTCTTTGTGGCTATGCACAATCCTTACAAAAAAATTACTTCCTTTTCGTGACTTTATACAATAGCAAAGCGATCTTCACCAGAACGGCATCATTGAAGGTGCGTACGTCGAGTCCGGTTTCCTGCTTGAATTTATCCAGGCGGTAGAGCAGCGTGTTGCGGTGAATGTAGAGCTGCTTGGCCGTTTCGCTGACGTTGCATTCCAAGTCAAAAAGTGCTCCAGCGTCGACTGAATCTCCGCGTCGAGAAGCGGATCGTTGCGGCGGAACACCTGCTCGACGAAGCTGGCCTTCGCCCCTCGGGAATTCCGTTCATGAGCTTCTCGAGATGCAGGTGCCAGGGAAGATGCATGTTGCTGCCGAGGTGGAAGGTTTGACCGAGCATCATCGTCTCTCTCATCTGCAGAACCGTGGAGAGAAGCGATTTGGCAGGGGTCATCGGATAATGGATGGTCAAATGGAACTCGCCCACCCATTCGTTCGACAGCATCTCATAAAGCCCCGAACAGATGGATTCAAGCGACTCCTCCAGGCTCTCCTCCTCCAATCCGTCCCGTTCTCCCCCGCTTGCCGTCAGCAGGGACTCCGGCCCCAGAAGAAGCCATTCCTTCTCCATCAGGGGGATAAGCACCATCTCCGCCCCGAAGAAGGAGTCGAGCAGCTTTTTCAGTTCCTTGTACGGAACGCTCCGGGAGTCCGAATATTCCCCGTACAGGAGAAGCGGGATCCGCGTCTTGTAGAACGATAGCTGAGCGGCCAGCATATCGGGCATCTCGGCATTCGTTTTGCCCATTTCGAGCTGATGAAAAAACCATTCCTTAACGAGAAGCGATTTGCGTTCATCTTCCGCCGCCGGAGAGGCCGGCCTCGTCTTCTCGGGAAGCCGGTAGGCATCCAGCATAAGCTCCACCAGCTGATTTTCCGCCGCAGTCAACATCCCGTCAACCGTCAGGACCAGGGCTTGGGCCGCTATTACCTGCAGCAGAAAGCTGGATTGATCCCCGTCAAACACGCTGGTCTGGAGGCGGGCCTGTTGGGCCGATGATCCCGTTTTGGCTTCCCACTCGTCGAGCGGCATTTTAAGAAGGGTCACCGGAGTCTGCAAAATTTGTTCCAGTTGGTTTTGAATCCGTTCCCAATGCATCGCATTACCCCTATACGAATAGTCTGCTCTCTCTTAGTCTTCTTTCCCATGATACCGCATCCCTCCAAAAGAAAGAAACCCCCGGCATCCCGGAGGTGGAGAAGTTTTAGCTGAAAAGCAGGAGGAGAATGACCGACAAAAGTGAAAAGCTGATCGCAATCAGGTAGAGGAAAGAAACCGTCTGAGGCTGGGTCAACCCCCAGGACATCAGCGTATGATGGGTATGAAGCTTATCCGCCCGGTGAATCCCTGTGCCCCGGAGCAGCCGGCGCAGGAAGACGAAGCCCGTATCCATAATCGGAACACTTAGGGCAAGAACCGGAACGAAGATGGAAATGACCGTGGCGCTCTTGAAAGCCCCGTTTACCGCCACAACCGCAAGTGTATAGCCCAGGAATACCGCTCCCGCATCGCCCATGAATATTTTGGCCGGATGAAAATTATAGCCGAGAAAGCCGATACAAACCCCTACGAGAATGGCCGCTAACAGGCCAGGCTCCATCTGGTGCTTCCAAGCGGAAACCACCAGCAGGGTAGCGGAGGATATCGTAACGATGCCCGAGGCCAGCCCGTCGATTCCGTCAATGAAGTTAATCATATTCGTTAGGGCAAACACCCACAGCATGGTCGCCGCCCACGCCAACCAGACAGGAAAATCAAGGAGGATGCCGGTGCCCGGAAGGCGGACCCCGCTATCATGATGCCATAGCCAAGAGGAACGGCCGAGGTAATCAAATAGACGACCAGACGGGGCCAGACCGGGAAGTCCCTTGCCTTAGCCTTGAAGCCGTCATCCAGCAGCCCCACCGCAAGCAAAAGGGTTCCGCCGGTCACAATAGCTCCCGTCTGCGCGGTCCACCCGTTAAACCCGATCAGCGGAATTACGCATGCCGCATAAATCGCCAGTCCTCCCATCAGAGGAATGGGCGCCTTATGTATTTTCCGTCCCCCGGACGGTCCACGTACCCGAGGCGCAGGGCCCATCGGCGAACCAAGGGAACGAGAAGCAGGATCAAAGCCAACCCGCTTCCGATCGCTTTCAAATAAACCATACCCTCGCCCCCTTAGTGGATTAACCCTGTACGTCTCTTGAGGAAATGGATCCCCTTCCCTCTTCATAAGGAAGAGCCACCATCCGGTCCAGGCAAAACGTAGCATGTCCTCCGGCCCGTTCCTCTATCCCCTAGGCCGGGTTCCAATTCCAGGCACAGCAAAAAGGAGACCGGTAAAGGTCTCCTTGGTTAATTGTAGAAAATGGTGAGCCATGAAGGACTCGAACCTTCGACACCCTGATTAAAAGTCAGGTGCTCTACCAACTGAGCTAATGGCTCTTGCTGCTAGGTGCTTTGGGTATGGGCCGCTAGCTCAAGAAAGAATAAAAATGGTGGAGGATGATGGATTCGAACCACCGAACTCGTCAGAGAACAGATTTACAGTCTGCTGCGTTTGGCCACTTCGCTAATCCTCCAGGATTACATGGTGGCTCGGGACGGAATCGAACCGCCGACACGAGGATTTTCAGTCCTCTGCTCTACCGACTGAGCTACCGAGCCTAATGAAGCCTATTCAGTTAGAATGGCGGAGCTGACGGGATTCGAACCCGCGGTCTCCTGCGTGACAGGCAGGCATGTTAGGCCTCTACACCACAGCTCCACAAGGTAATAACTGGTGCCGACGAAGGGATTCGAACCCCCGACCTACGGTTTACGATACCGTTGCTCTACCAGCTGAGCTACGTCGGCATGAGTGCCATAATGGCATAAATGGTGGACGCTGACGGGATCGAACCGCCGACCCTCTGCTTGTAAGGCAGATGCTCTCCCAGCTGAGCTAAGCGTCCATGCTTGTTGGGCACAAGGGATATCTTATCACAGGTCTTGTCTACATTCAATAGGGAAAAATGGTAGCGGCGGAGGGGATCGAACCCCCGACCTTACGGGTATGAACCGTACGCTCTAGCCAGCTGAGCTACGCCGCCGTTATATCATGTTCAGAGATGGCGGAGAGAGAGGGATTCGAACCCTCGCACCGCTTACGCAGTCTAACCCCTTAGCAGAGGGTCCCCTTATAGCCACTTGGGTATCTCTCCAAGATCATTCCCTGAAAACTGGATTCGAAGCTTACGTTTGTTCATCCTTTGCTCCCCTAGTGGGGTCATGAATAAGCCCTCGACCGATTAGTATTCGTCCGCTGCATGCCTTACGGCACTTCCACGCCGAACCTATCTACCTCGTCGTCTACAAGGGGTCTTACATACTGGGAAATCTCATCTTGAGGGGGCTTCACGCTTAGATGCTTTCAGCGCTTATCCCGTCCGTACTTGGCTACCCAGCGGTGCTCCTGGCGGAACAACTGGTACACCAGCGGTACGTCCATCCCGGTCCTCTCGTACTAAGGACAGCTCCTCTCAAATTTCCTGCGCCCGCGACAGATAGGGACCGAACTGTCTCACGACGTTCTGAACCCAGCTCGCGTACCGCTTTAATGGGCGAACAGCCCAACCCTTGGGACCTACTTCAGCCCCAGGATGCGATGAGCCGACATCGAGGTGCCAAACCTCCCCGTCGATGTGGACTCTTGGGGGAGATAAGCCTGTTATCCCCAGGGTAGCTTTTATCCGTTGAGCGATGGCCCTTCCATTCGGTACCACCGGATCACTAAGCCCGACTTTCGTCCCTGCTCGACCTGTACGTCTTGCAGTCAAGCTCCCTTCTGCCTTTGCACTCTGCGAATGATTTCCAACCATTCTGAGGGAACCTTGGGGCGCCTCCGTTACGCTTTAGGAGGCGACCGCCCCAGTCAAACTGCCCGCCTGACACGGTCCCTCTCCCGGATTCACGGGAGGAGGTTAGAACCTAGATACGATCAGGGTGGTATCCCAACGTCGCCTCCTCACAAGCTGGCGCTCATGACTCTCTGGCTCCCACCTATCCTGTACAGATCGTACCCAAGTCCAATATCAAGCTGCAGTAAAGCTCCATGGGGTCTTTCCGTCTTGTCGCGGGTAACCTGCATCTTCACAGGTATTAAAATTTCACCGGATCTCTCGTTGAGACAGCGCCCAAGTCGTTACGCCATTCGTGCGGGTCAGAATTTACCTGACAAGGAATTTCGCTACCTTAGGACCGTTATAGTTACGGCCGCCGTTTACTGGGGCTTCGGTTCACAGCTTCGCTTGCGCTAACCGCTCCCCTTAACCTTCCAGCACCGGGCAGGCGTCAGCCCGTATACTTCGCCTTGCGGCTTCGCACAGACCTGTGTTTTTGCTAAACAGTCGCTTGGGCCTTTTCACTGCGGCCCCCTCGGGCTATTCACCCTACCGAGGCACCCCTTCTCCCGAAGTTACGGGGTCATTTTGCCGAGTTCCTTAACGAGAGTTCTTCCGCGCGCCTTAGAATTCTCTTCTTACCTACCTGTGTCGGTTTGCGGTACGGGCACCTTCACCTGGCTAGAGGCTTTTCTTGGCAGCATGAGTACAAGACCTTCGGTACTGTAATTTTCCCTCCCCGTCACAGCTCAGCCTTACAGTGTGCGGATTTGCCTACACACCAGCCTTGCTGCTTGGACAGACTCTTCCATCCGTCTGCGTCTCTTCCCTTCTGCGTCACCCC
>CP106741.1:1390000-1932500 GCA_030323305.1 Paenibacillus sp. CC-CFT747
ACACAGATGACCGATCCGTCCCGGCTCTTATCCTGGCAGATCCGGCAAGGGTCGATATCGGTAATGTTGCAGCAGACGGAACAATAATGAAGGTTGCGCTTGACGTTGACAAGGGATTTGGCGAAATCGACCACATCGTCTTCCTTCATGCGCAGCACTTGAAAAGCCAGCCGGCCGGCCGTTTTCGGACCGATACCGGGAAGCCTGGAGAAAGCGTCGATCAGTTTAGCTATAGGTTCCGGGTAATACAATAGTCCGCCTCTTCTCGTTTATTACTCGCCCGAGAGGAACCTTCCTCTAGAACAAGCCGGGGATCTTCATTCCTCCGGTGAATTTGCCCATGTCCTTGTTCGCCAGCTCTTCGGCCTGGTTCAGGGCGTCGTTAACGGCTGTCAGAACCAAATCCTGAAGCATTTCCACGTCATCCGGGTCTACCGCTTCGGGCTTGATGGTGACACTAAGAATTTTTTCTGTCCATTGGCCGTTACGGTTACCACGCCTCCGGCTGTTCCTTCCACCGTCTTGTTGACGAGCTCCTCCTGGGCCTTAAGCATTTGCTCCTGCATTTTCTTAACCTGTTTCATCATTTGGTTCATGTTATTCATCACGATCGACTCCTACTCTTCTTTTATTTTGACCAAATCTTCTCCAAACAGCTGAATGGCCTCATGAATCCAGTCCTCTTTAATCCGGCCCGGCTCTTCGGCCTCAAGCTTCATCTCTTCAGGCGGCTCCTCGGAAGCGCCTTCCTGGGCTTCCTTCCATTCCTTCTGCATAACCGTGACGAACTGCATCGGGTGGCCCATGATTTCGGATATCACCTGCTCAATCAGCTGCTTATTGGCAGGGCGCTCGGTCGTTTCGCGGTGCATGGCGCTCTTGAAGGCGAGCAGCACGTTGTCCTGATCCATGGAAACCGGCTCCCCGTCCACCAGCCAGGCATGAACGGTAATTTTCCTATCCTTCACCTGTGCCAGCACTTGGCTCCACTTCATGAGCACCTGCTTGAACAGGTCGCTCCCCTGCTGCTTTACGTACCCGTCCAGTTTGATGCCCGATCTTCGGGCGGCGGACGCTGGCGACGGTGTTCGAGCGGCAGGCGACTGTTTGGAAGCCGGTGCGGGGGAAGCAGCGGCGACGCCGTTCTGAAGCAGCTTGGTCAGCTGCTGTTCGAGTTGAACGACCTTCTGCCGAAGAGCGCCGAGTTCCTCTGAGCTCGCTTCCCCGGCGGAAGAGGAACGTCCCTGCTCCGGGGAGAGGCCGCCCGTGAGGGCTGCACAGGCTTTCATAACCGCCACCTCAAACATGGTCTGAGGCTGAGCCGAGAATTTCATTTCACTTTGGTAATGGTTAAGGATCTCAATCATCCGGAACAGATCATCCGGGGCAAAGGCTTCGGCCATTTCGCGAAACAACTCCGGATGAAGGATCCGCTCCGTAACGGCTTGGGCCTTCGGAACCATCCGGATCATCAGAAGATCGCGGAAGTAATGAATGAGGCTTTCCATGCATTTGTCCGCACTCTTGCCTTCCCTCATGAAGCCTTCGATTACCCCAAGAGCGGCCCCAATGTCTTGGTTCCTGATGGATTGGGCGAGCTTGGAGAACTGCTCGGAGGCGATCCCCCCGTTATCGAAACAGCGGTTTCGTAAGTAATCCGGTTGTCGGAGAAGGAGGCGATCTGATCCAACAGGCTCAGCGCATCCCGCATCCCCCGTCGGAAAGTCTTGCGATGTAGTGAAGGGCTTCCTTGTCGGCCGTAAAATGCTCTTCCTCGCATACCTTTTGAAGCCGCTCGACCTGCTCTTCTAAAGGGACTCGGCGCAGATCGAAGCGTTGGCAGCGGGAAATAATGGTCGCCGGAAGCTTGTGAGGCTCTGTGGTAGCCAGAATAAACATGACATGAGCCGGGGGCTCTTCCAGTGTCTTCAGCAGAGCGTTGAACGCCTCTGTTGTAAGCATGTGAACTTCATCAATGATATAAACCTTGCGGCGAACCTCCGTAGGGGCATACTTCACCTTGTCGCGCAGGTCGCGAATCTCCTCCACCCCGCGGTTGGAGGCCGCGTCTATTTCCATGACATCGATGACCGATCCCTCGGTAATGCGCCGGCAGGCCTCGCAGTTGTTGCAAGGCTCTTCGCCGGGGCCGTTCTCACAGTTAACGGCCTTGGCCACAATCTTAGCCAAGGTGGTCTTGCCCGTTCCCCGCGGACCGCTAAACAGGTAAGCATGACTTAAGCGGCCTTCCTTCAAAGAATTCTGCAGCGTCTGAACGATATGCTTCTGGCCGACTACATCCCGAAAGGCCTGCGGCCGCCAGCTTCGGTATAATGCAATATGCGCCATAATTTCCTCTCTAATCATTCCCCATCGGTAAGGAATTATTATCTCTATTATACTATATTTCCGCTATGCATTGAAGGGAACCGCTGCAATCCGGATCCAAAGTTAGAATCCTTGTTTTAAACGATTGCGGGTCCGTTCTGCGCTTTTACTTGCTCCAAAATAAAAAACACCTTAATGCACTAAGCATTAAGGTGTTGCCTATACGGTAAGTAGGTACCGTGCACCTATTATCGATCGTTGCGATCCAAGCGTACGCCTCTCGTTAGCTCAAGCTAGGCCACCCCTCGGCACATGAAACCTCTTGCTTACGGCTGCTTCCTTCCGGACCTGACCGGGTTCACAAGTATTCATTGCGAAGGACCCGGCTGTCAACACCACGTGGAGACGCCAGACCTTACATCGACAAGACCTCTAATAGGAATTCAATCCTGCTACAGCGGATTGCAGGTTACAGGGCACCGCTACCTCCCCATCTAGCACGGTAAGCTCTAGTATACAAGATCCCGGATCAAAGATCAACCGGCGGAATTTGGCACGGGGAGAGCCGAAAATGTCACGACTTACTCGGCCTCAACCACAGGCTTCCTCATCCGTTTATCGCGAAGAACGCTTGGCCAATTTCACATGCATCCGATACCGGGGCATGTTCTCGCTCAAGGCTTTTTGGGCGTTAGCCAGCACCTGATCTGCCTCGGCGGTCTTCATCCCCGGAGGAACCTTAAGGGTAACATAAGCATCCGGACCATTCGTCAAAATGGTGGCATCCACCACTCCTTTGATTTTGGAAAGGGTCGATTGCATGAGGGCTTTGTCGTCCTTGTAATGATGGTAGGTCTGGCTGTGAATCATATTGGGATTGGCCTGAGTCGCCCCCAGCATCCCGTCCCTCGAATACGAGTTGGTTTTGGTCTGATTGGGGCCCGCTCCGGAGCAAGCGGTCACGGTAACGGCCAGCGCCGCCAAGGCAGCAAAGGAAGACCATGCCTGAGGGCTAGCCCACGCGGCTCCCGGCTTACGGCTGTTCGATCTGCGCATAAAAAAACCTCCCTTGGTCATTAGAATGACCCCGGAAGGTTTGTTTATACCGTTAATTAAAGGGAACTCGCCGGCATTAGATGCCGTATTTCTTCTTGAACTTGTCCACACGGCCGCCTGCATCGATAAACTTCTGTTTGCCGGTGAAGAACGGGTGGCAAGCGGAGCAAATTTCAACGCGGAGGTTAGGCTTTACGGAGCCGGTTTCGAACTCGTTACCGCAAGCGCAAGTCACCTTCGTCAAGTGATATTTAGGCTGGATAGCTTCTTTCATTTCTTTCACCTCTTTCCGCCCTGGATCATGATCGCGAACCAGAGTTAAATGGACACATAACCTCATTATAGCACAATGCCATATCCTGTGGCAATGCCTAAACGAGGAGAGGACACTCCATAGCAGGAGGCGCCAAAGCCGGGGTTAGGACCCGGCCGCTTCCGCTTCCTTCTTCTTTTCCAAGCCAAAGGGAGAATGCGTATACGAACCGATCGCCACCTCGGGCAGTTCCTCCTGGAAGATCTCGATCATCTGCTTCATGCCGAGAATCTCTCCCTGAGCCGGGGAATGAGCTCCAGGTAGGTTTCCGGGTCGATGTTAAGATTGCGCATTTGGATAAGCTTAAGCCCGGTCCGGCGGACAAAGCCGATCATCGCTTCGATTTCCTCCTCCCGGTCGGTTACCCCCGGAAAGATCAAATAATTGATGGAAGTTAGAACGCCTTTGTCAGTGGCGTAACGGAGCGACTTCTCGACATTCTGCAGGGTGTACCCGCGCGGCTTGTAGTAGGCGTTATAATGACCGTCAAGCGCACTGATGGTGCTGACCCGCATAAGCTGAAGGCCGGCATCGACAATACCCCGGATATGATCGGTAAGTCCGGCATTCGTATTGATGTTGATATACCCCATATCGGTGATCTCCCGCACTTTCCGGATGGCCGGAATGATCAGGGAGGCCTGGGTGGAGGGTTCGCCTTCACAGCCTTGACCGAAGCTGATGATGCTGTCGGGGTGTTTCAGATGCTCCAGCATGACCTGCACGATCTCCTCGACCGTCGGCCGGAAGTTCATGCGGGTCTGTGGGGCGACGAAGCCGCTGTCCTCGGGCTGTTCCGAGATGCAGCCGTGGCATCCGGCATTGCAGGAGTACGACACCGGAACCGCTCCCTCCCATCTTTGGAGGAACGTGTTCGAGGCGGTGAGGCATTCGTATTCCAGGGCGCATTTCGTTAAGTGCTGATAAAGCCGATTGTCCGGATACTGCTTGGCCAGCCGGTCCACCTGCAGCTCCAGCTCCTGGACATCGCAGTTCACCGGATTCCAGCGCTCGGGATCGTCGCTCTGGCGGGCGGCTACGTAGAAGCCGTCCTCCTTCCAGACGACCGCGGTATAGCCGAAGAGCGGCATCAGCTTGCTTTTGTCCGTCTTGAGATAACCCGGCAGGAGCAAGCGGGTAAACCCTTGGGGCAGCAAAGCCCCCACGGCTTCATACTCTCCCGCCATACGCTTCATTTCTCCCGATTCGGGATCAAGATAGACGGGCCGCGTAAAGGGAAGGCTGACCAAGGTCGCCCCCTCGGGAAGAGGAATCAGTTCGTCTTCCATAATTTCCGTCACCATGTCAGCGCTCCGGGCCAGCGCGAGATAATCCGGATGATCGTATACATTGCCTTCCCGGTCGGCATAAACCAAATTCATTGCATTCACCTTTTTGTATGATGGATTGGAACGAAATCCGCTTCTCCTCGATAGCTCTTAGGAGGCCGGGGTTTTCGTCGTCCTTTTCGCCGGAACCTTCGCTTCCAGCGTCGCCAGAAACTCTTCGTTCGTTTTCGTATCCTTCAGCTTCTTCAGGAAGGCCTCGGTATACTCATGGGAATCCTGCATGCTCTTGCGGACCGCCCAGATCTTCTCCAGCTCGTCTTTGGTAAGGAGCATTTCCTCGCGGCGGGTTCCCGAGCGCCGGATATCGATGGAAGGGAAGATGCGCCGTTCGGCCAGCTTCCGGTCCAGATGAAGCTCCAGGTTCCCGGTCCCTTTGAATTCCTCATAAATGACGTCATCCATCCGCGAACCGGTCTCGACCAGTGCCGTCGCCAGGATCGTCAAGCTGCCGCCCTCCTCAATGTTCCGGGCCGCCCCAAAGAAACGCTTGGGCCGATGAAACGCTCCCGGATCGATACCGCCGGACAGCGTACGTCCGGATGGCGGAATAACGAGGTTATAAGCCCGTGCAAGACGGGTGATGCTGTCGAGCAGAATAACGACATCCTTCTTATGCTCCACCAGCCTCTGAGCCCTCTCCAGCACAAGCTCGGCTACCTTGATATGATTCTCCGGCAGCTCGTCGAACGTGGACGCCACCACTTCTCCTTTAACGGAGCGCTGCATGTCGGTAACCTCTTCCGGCCTTTCATCAATCAAGAGCACAAACAATTCGATTTCGGGATAGTTGGTCGAAATGCTGTTGGCGATTTCTTTCAGCAGGAGGGTTTTACCGGCTTTCGGCGGGGCGACAATCAATCCGCGCTGACCGAGTCCGACGGGACTGAGAAGATCCATAACACGGGTGGATAATTGTGTAGGGAGGGTTTCCAGCACAACTTTCTTCTGCGGATAAAGAGGGGTGAGGGCAGGGAAGTGAAGACGTTCCGCTGCGGTTTCCGGCTTCTCGCCGTTGACGGCTTCGACTTGAAGAAGGCCGAAATACCGTTCATTTTCCTTTGGAGGCCGGCACTTGCCGGATACCATGTCTCCGGAGCGGAGATCGAATTTTCGGATCTGGGACGCCGAAATGTAAATATCCTCAGCGCTCGGAAGGTAATTGATCGGCCTTAGGAAGCCGAATCCTTCCTGGAGGATTTCCAATACCCCCTGCATAAACATGAGGCCGCCCTTCTCGGCCTGAGCCCGAAGGATGGCGAAGATCAGCTCTTTTTTCTTCATCTGACCGTAATACGGGATTTGGTGCATTTTGGCAAGCTTATACAGCTCTGTCAGCTTCAGCTCCTCGAGCTGGGACAATTGCATATCCATTAATTAGACCACCACACTATTAAATTTTCAAAACTAGCATTTAGGCTGGTTAACCATTAAAACCATTACCCTTCGGAACGCGTTTGAACCGAGTAGTCCTTAGACGAAAGGGCCGCAAACAGGAAAAGACAGATACCGATCCTATCTTTCCCCATCGCTGCCTCTTCTATTCCCCGTAAGAGATTGCCGTCCGGCATCGTAAGCCCGCTTTCGGTTACTCTCTCCAAATCTCGGCGCCGAGCCTCGAAAGGTTGGTCACGAGATGATCATAGCCCCGGTCAATGTACTCCACTCCGGTAATCTCGGTCACCCCGCCGGACGGTACCGTAAGCCCCGCGACAACAAGCGCGGCCCCGCCGCGAAGATCAGTCGCCTTCACCTTGGCCGGCTGCAGCACGCTTCCTTCAATGATGGCGGAACGGCCCTCCAGCTTGATTTTGGCTCCCATTCGCACAAGCTCGGGAATGTATTTGAACCGGCTGCTGTATACGTAATCCGTCAGGATGCTCGTCCCCTTCGCCTGGGTCAGCAGGCTGCACATCGGAGACTGCATATCCGTGGCAAAGCCGGGATAAACCAAAGCTCTTACATCGACCCTCTGGTACTCCGGCCGGCCGATGATGCGCACCGACTCATCCATTTCCTCGACGCCCACTCCCATCTCCTGGAGCTTGGCCGTGACGGCTTCCATGTGCTTCGGAATGATGTTGTCGACGACAACGTCGCCCCGTGTTGCGGCAGCGGCGATCATGTAAGTACCGGCCTGGATCCGATCCGGTATGATGGAATGCCGGCAGCCATGCAGCGAGGACACCCCTTCGATCCGGATGGTTTCCGTTCCGACTCCGATGATTTTGGCCCCCATGGAATTGAGCAGGGTGGCTACATCTATTATTTCAGGCTCTTTGGCCGCGTTTTCGATAATTGTGACGCCTTTGGCACGTGAGGCCGCCAGCATAATATTAATGGTCGCGCCTACGCTAACCACGTCCAGATAAATCTTGGCTCCCCGAAGCTCTTTGGCCCGGATGTGAATGGCTCCGCCTTCGTTCGAGACGTGAGCTCCCAACGCTTCGAAACCTTTAATGTGCTGATCGATCGGACGGGGTTCAAAATTACAGCCTCCCGGCAGCCCGATGACCGCTTCGCCGAATCTTCCCAGCAGGGCGCCCATCAAATAATAAGACGCTCTCAGTTTCTTGATGTTGCCGTTAGGCATAGGAACGGACTTCAAGGATGACGGGTCAATCTTCATGACATCCCTGTTACGCTCAACCGTTGCCCCTAATTCCACCAGAAGCTCCGTCAATATCGCGACATCGCTTAACTCCGGCAAATTGTCCAAAGTGACAGCAGACTCAGCCAAAATGGCAGCAGGGACCAATGCGACCGCACTGTTCTTGGCTCCGCTGATTTGCACGGTACCCCGGAGCGGACGGCCTCCCGCTATCAGTAATTTATCCATCGAGTGAGTTGTCCTCCTAAAAAGTAAAGAAAAATAGGAAGGAAAAACACCGCTAACCGGTGTTTTTCCTTAAAGGCTTGTCCAATGGGAATTAGGCTTGGTTGCTGCTTCCGAACAATTCGATCTTGGACTTAACCACTTCCACCATCGCATTGCGGGCAGGCGTCAGGTATTTGCGGGGGTCATAGACTTTAGCGTCTTTGCCGAGCACGTCACGGATGGCTTCCGTCGCGGCTACCTGGTTCTCCGTGTTGACGTTGATTTTGCCTACGCCGGCAGCGATCGACTTGCGGATCATTTCGTCCGGCACGCCGGAGCCGCCGTGAAGAACCACCGGTACCGGAATCGCACGGGAAACCTCTTGGATGATATCGAATTTGATGTCCGGCTCGCCGGCATACATGCCGTGTGCCGTTCCGACCGCGATGGCCAGACAATCGACGCCCGTCTCTTCGTAGAAACGGATGGCTTCCTCAGGCTTAGCCAGGTTGGCATTCTCTTCGTCCACGGAAATGTCGTCCTCGACGCCGCCGATTGTTCCGAGCTCGCCCTCTACGGAAACGCCCATCGCATGAGCCGCTTTAACGACCTCTTTGGTCAGGCGGATGTTCTCTTCGAACGAATAGTGGGAGCCGTCGAACATAACGGAGCTGAAGCCGGCACGGATACACTTCATGGCCACTTCAAAGCTGCTTCCATGGTCGAGATGCAGGGCGATCGGCAGGCCGGACTTCTTAGCCGCCGCTTCCGCAATGGCCACCGTAAACTCGATGCCCATGTACTTAAGAGCGCCTTCGCTAACCCCGTAAATAAAAGGGGACTTCAGTTCCATGGCAGCCTGAACGATCGCTTGGGCGAACTCCAGGTTGTTCATGTTGAATTGGCCAACCGCGAACTTGTTCGCTTTGGCTTGTGGCAGAAATTCATTCATCGAAACCAATGGCATGATTTGCTACTCCTCCTAAACTGGAACTAAGCCGCTGCCGGACGGCAGGACCGATCCGCTCTAATGTAGTCATACCGCCCCATTATACCATAATGCATCCCAAAACAAAAAAAGAATCCTTCTCAGGATCCTATGGCAAAACCGGAGGATGGCTTGTGGCCCAAATGGCGGTTGACCTCCACCCTCAGTTCATCAATATCAAAAGGCTTCGTGAAATGCATAAGAGCACCCAAATCCGTCGCTTCCTTGATCATGTCCAGCTCCCCGTAGGCGGTCATCATAATGACTTTCATGGAGGGGTCTATCTGTTTGATGTGCTTCAAAATATCTAAGCCGTCCATACCGGGAATCTTCATATCCAAAAGAACCAGGTCGGGAGATTCTCTCTTGACGATCTCCAAAGCGAGTTTCCCGTTCGATGCCTGAAACGTCTGGTACCCTTCGCTGTTAAATACTTCCACCAACAGGACACGAATTCCGTTCTGGTCATCGACGATCAACAACTTCTTCTTCTCCACCGTTCGCCCTCCTCGAAGTCAAGGAATTTTACACAGGAATTCAGCTCTACCGTTAGTCATTCGACGCGATCTAACCAAATCCCTGCCGGGGAGTGAGGAAATTTTGATATTTTTTACAATTGTTTTATAAAAATGTATTTTTTCTTTTGCCGGGTTAGTGCCTTATCCGCAAAGGAGGTTCTGCTTTCCCAGTGAAATTCGTGCAGATGAGGGGGTTCTCACCAACAAAGTTACCGGATAAGACACTAGTTGACGCTCTCTTCCTTCTGAAAAGCAGCCTTGATGAATTCCCGGAAGAGCGCCTGCGGGCGGTTCGGTCTCGACGTGAATTCCGGATGGAATTGAACGGCCAGGAACCAAGGGTGTCCGGGAAGCTCGACCATCTCCACCAGACGTCCGTCCGGGGAAGTACCGGTGATCTTCAGGCCGGCCGACTCCACCTGCTCGCGGAACGCGTTGTTGAATTCGTACCGGTGGCGGTGCCTCTCGTAGACGAGCTCTTCTCCATAGCAATGCATGGCCAGGGAGCCTTGGGCCAGCTTGCACGGATAAAGGCCGAGCCTCATGGTGCCGCCCATGTCCTCGATATCCTTCTGCTCCGGAAGCAGGTCGATAACCGGGTACGCCGTGGCGGGGTTGATCTCGGAGGAGTTGGCTCCTTCGAGGTTAAGCACGTTGCGGGCATATTCAATGACCGCCACCTGCATGCCGAGGCAGATGCCGAAGAACGGAACCTTCTTCTCCCGGGCATACCGGATCGCGATGACCTTGCCTTCGATGCCGCGGTCGCCGAAGCCGCCCGGAACGAGAATG
Organism: Paenibacillus sp. CC-CFT747; assembly: GCA_030323305.1. Taxonomy (GTDB): domain Bacteria; phylum Bacillota; class Bacilli; order Paenibacillales; family NBRC-103111; genus Paenibacillus_AO; species Paenibacillus_AO aurantius. Next base: position 1,400,160 of record CP106741.1, read on the forward strand.
CCTTGGACGCCCTGAAGCAGCTCGTCCACATTGTGGTCGTACACTTCCTCAGCGTTAATCCATCGGATCTTCACTTCCGTATTGCTCGCAAAGCCGGCATGGGACAAGGCTTCCACAATGCTGAGATACGCGTCGTGAAGGGCCACGTATTTGCCGACAATGGCGATTTCGGTCTGGTGCTTCAGCTCCTTAACGTTCTTCACCATGGCTTCCCATTCGGTCATGTCGAGCTCATTGGTCTGCAGCCTCAAGTGATTGATGGCGATTTCGTCCAGCCCTTGATCGCGCATCATCAGAGGAACTTCATATAGAGTATCCGCATCGATCATTTCGATGACGGCGTTAGCGTCGATGTCACAGAACAAGGCGAGCTTGCGCTTCATGTCTTCCGATAGAGGCTTCTCCGTCCGGCAGACGATCATGTTCGGCTGGATGCCGATGCTGCGGAGCTCTTTTACGCTGTGCTGGCTCGGCTTGGTCTTGAGCTCGCCGGCCGCTTTCAGATAAGGAATCAAGGTCACGTGGATGTACATAACATTCTCACGGCCGATGTCGCTCTTGATCTGACGGATGGCCTCCAGGAAAGGAAGGCTCTCGATGTCGCCTACCGTACCGCCGATCTCCGTGATGACGACGTCGGCTTGAGTCTCGCGGCCCGCGCGGAAAACGCGGTCTTTGATCTCGTTCGTAATATGGGGGATAACCTGAACCGTGCCGCCGAGGTATTCGCCTCTGCGTTCCTTGGTAATGACCGAGGAGTAAACCTTACCGGTCGTTACGTTGCTGTTCTTCGAAAGATTGATATCGATAAAGCGCTCATAGTGGCCGAGGTCCAGGTCCGTCTCCGCGCCGTCGTCGGTTACGAAAACTTCCCCGTGCTGATACGGACTCATGGTCCCCGGGTCTACGTTAATGTAAGGATCGAACTTCTGAATGGTTACCTTAAGGCCGCGGTTCTTCAGAAGCCGCCCGAGCGATGCCGCTGTAATCCCTTTGCCCAAGGAGGATACAACCCCGCCGGTTACAAAAATATATTTCGTCACTTGATTACCCCCTGTGGATTTTAGCATGGTGCCTTGAAGCCCGTCCGGTATATAGGGAAGGTTTCCACCCCGGCCGGAAATTATTACTTCCCGCCATGAGACGGGCGGCCTTCGGAACGCTTCCGAATGAGCCTGAGACGCTCTCTCTCCTTACCTGCGGAAACGAAAAAAAACGGAAAAAAGAAAGCAAAAAACAAAAAAGTGACACCCGTACAGACGGGGCACTTTAGGGAATGTCAGTATGGAATTCAATTGTAAATCTTTAGCCCATGCAATAGTTTACTCTGACTTCGTCCGCACTGTCAAGACGAGATTGATCGTTATTTGCCGTCTGCGTCTTCCTCATCGTCTAAGTCGGAATCTTCCTCGTCCTCGGCCTCTTCATCGACCTCATCGATGTCGGAATCGTCGGCCTCTTCGTCCTCGATTTCTTCCTCGAAGAATTCTTCTTCCTCTTCCTCTTCGGCTACCTCTTCGCTGTCCTCATTAAAGGCATCGAAGTCTTCCTCTTCGGCCGTGTAGGTTTCCTCTTCCTCTTGGTAATCCTCTTCGTCCAGATCATCGTCGTCATCGTTGATGATGCGAGGACGCTTGCCGGTTGCCACGGCATCGTCGGATTTATTGTCAACCGGATACCAGCGCTTCAGTCCCCACAGGTTGTTGCCGACGCAGGCGAACCGGCCGTCCACATTAATTTCGGTATAAAGCTGGGCGATGACGTCCATCATCTTCTCTTCATCAAAGCCTTTGATTTTGGCGATCTCGTTCATCAGGTCCCGGTAATAAAACGGCGTATTCGCGGCCTTCAGCACCATGAAAGCCAGATCGACCATCGCCATTTCCTTGGCCTTGTCGGCCGGTACGGACAATGTATATTGGTTACTCATTCAAAACCCTTCCTCTCGCACGGTTTTGCGATAGCTGTTTCCATTCTACCCGTTATCTTCATATAGTAAAACCTATTTTATCTAAAAATGCAACAACCCTTGCCCGCCCAAACCGCGAGGGCTTCTGAACAGGAAGAAGGGTCCCCGGGACGTGAAAAAGCGGGGGAATCCCCCGCTCATGACTGTATCCGCCCCGGAAAACGCGAATTATCCCGATCCGCCTTGATCCCCGTAGCAAGGGTTCCGATACCAACCCTCTCTTCATCCTATGTCAATGCCCTTGGTTTGACACGGGCGGGCGACTAAATATTTCGGGCAGGGCGGACTACCCATGCGGGCCGAGAGGCTCCGACATAGGATGTCACAAAAGAATTTTCAGCGGAAAAGGGGAAATTCCATTGAACGTGAACGAATGGCTCCACCACATCTGCGAGGAAATCGGCAGTGAGGATTCCGCACCCCCAGCTATTTGCTCCGTTTCGCAAGCGAGGACACATACCGGAAATGCCTGGCCGAAAGAGACCGACTCCTGCCGGCCTTGCCCCAGCTTGCCCGGCTGAAGCCCATCGGGCTGATCCGGGGATTCTCCTGTCCCCTTATCTCGCCCTCTAAGCTTGCCCGCTGCCGCGGAATGGTCACGATTGAACCCGATGAGAAGCACGCTCTCGTCCATGGACTGGCGGAGTTCGCCTCCAAGCCCTCCGCCGGAAGCCTGCACGTCAGCGGACGGTACTGGATTCCCTGGGGAGTAAAAGAGATCAAAGCTCCTTCCGTCTGGAACCGTTCCAAAGGAAACGCCGTCCGGATCGGCGTGATCGATACCGGAATCGACTACAACCATCCCGATCTGAAGGCAGCGGCAATCGGGGGCGTCAATCTGGTGCACCGGCACCTGCCTCCCATCGACGACAACGGGCACGGAACCCACATCGCGGGCACCATTGCGGCCGCTTCGGAGCGCCTAGGCATTATCGGAGTCGCCCCCGGGGCCCACATTTATGCGGTAAAGGCCTTTGACCATAACGGCACGGCTTTCGTTTCGGACATCGTTTACGGGATCGACTGGTGCGTGCGCAACCGGATGAACATCATCAACATGAGCTTCGGGATGAAGACCCCGAGCAAAGCGCTGCAGGATGCCGTCAAGGCCGCCTACCGGGCCGGAACGATTGTGGTCGCCTCCTCCGGCAACGAAGGGAAGCTCGGGGAGATCGACTTTCCGGCGCGGTTCCCCTGCACCATTGCCGTAGGGGCCACCTCCCGGCAGAAAAAATCGCCCCCTTCAGCAACCGGGGACGAAAGGTGGACCTTTATGCCCCCGGCCACAAGATCGTGTCCACCTGGCTCGGCGGCAAATACCACGAGATGAGCGGCACGTCCATGGCCACTTCGCATGTGTCGGGCGTCATTGCGCTCATGCTCTCCCTGCGCCCCGGTCTCACCCCACGGGCCATAAAAGAAATCCTCCTCAAGCAGGCAACCGACCTTCCTTCGGGAAAAAGGTCATCGAGCGCCGGGGAGGTCAACGCCCTGCTGAGCGTTCAATCCGCGTTGGGGTAAGGCCCCTGGCGGCTTACCCGGCCAATTCGCGCAAATCCGGCTCCGCCTGGCTAAGCCCCGTCCGTAACAATGATTTCAAGCCGGCAAGTGCCGGAAGGCTCGCCGGAAACGAACAAATCATAGCTCCAGCTGACCGTTCCCGTTCCGTTGACCAGGCGGACCGCCAGCTCACGCGTTTCGGTCCCGAGCTCGAGAAGCCCCTGCGGGGTTTGGTAGAACCCATTCCGGCGGCCGTCCGGCACAAAGGTTTGCTCGGATTCGACGTCCCCGTGGCGAAGAATCCGGATTTCGCCAGGCGCCACCTTCAAGATGGTGGCGGTCCGGCCCATCGCCGGGTCCGTTTCCCGGTAACGGAAATAGAAGGAATCCCCTTTCCGGTACCGTTCCGCGGAGAACGACTGCCGGATTTCTTCGCCGTCTATCCGGCTGTTGATCTGTAAAGTAACGGAATCGGGCATAAACCAATCTTCCTTTCGGCAAGCATCCGGTCTTGCGGTTTTCCCCAGTGTACCCAATCGCCCCCGTTAATTCAAACGGACGGCCGTTCCGCGCCGGACCGGACAAGCCTTTTAATTGAAAACGGTTTACAGAGAAGCTACAATAAAAGAATATGACGACCCTCTAGGATCGCATCAGGCCGAACCGATTAGCATCGCGAGTCAGCCATATAACGAATTTAAGATGGGCGGAATGTTCATGAACCCCAATGTTTTTCAGCTGGTCACCGAGGAGGATTCCCGTCTTCCCTTCTACATAACGAGCCTGGGACGCTGGAACAACCAGGATCCGATCGAACGGAAGGAAGGCTACCGCGACTTTCAATGGATTCAATGCCTGGGAGGAGAGGGCGAGCTTATGGCGGACGGCAAGCGTTGGACCGTAAGCAAGGGCCAGGGGATGCTGCTGCTTCCGAACTCCCCTCACGAATACCGGGCGATCCGGGAGCCCTGGGAGGTCATGTGGGTGACGTTTAACGGCAAGCATGCGGCCGATCTTCTGGCGGAGCTGCATTTTACGGAGACCTCCGTACTCTATGTGTCGAATCCCGATACCTTGCTATCCAAAATGCACGCGGCCGCCGTGGTGATGCACTCCAAAGACCCCATGCGAAGCTTCGAATGCTCCTCGCTTGTCTACCAGCTCATCCTGGACCTGTATACGTACGGCTCCGGGTCCGAGGTCCGCTCCAAGCAGCAGCATTACGAGCAGCTGACGCCGGTCCTGCATTATATTGAAGACCGCTTCGACCGCCCGATTTCGCTTGGGGAGCTGGCGGGCCAACTCAAGCTGTCGCCCCAGTATACATGCCTGCTCTTTCAGCAGACGATGGGGCTCCGTCCCTTCGAGTACATCACGAAATTCCGCATCCGCAAAGCGAAGGAGATGCTTCTGAAGGAGCAGTCTCTCTCCGTGCAGGAGGTAGCCCGCAAGGTCGGGTACGAGCATCCGAGCTATTTCATCAAGCTGTTCCGCACGGAGGAAGGCATCACGCCGAGCACCTTCCGCCGCGTCCACTGCTCGTCGCCGAGGGCCACTTAGATCTATGCCAAATCCGCTAGTATGGTTGGGCCGGAAGTGTATTGTCAAGGCATGGGAGGGGCGCACAGGGGGCAAGAAGAGGAGCAGCCATGCGGATATGACGCTTGGGCGAACGGCGGCTGGCCACCGGGACGGACCCGGCCCATATAAAAACGCCGCTTCGTGAGCCGTCGAACCCGAAGGGTTCCGGCGAAGCGGCGTTTTGCTATAGGCTTCGGCGGTGCTATTTCACCAGGCCGAGGATAATTTCGCGGACAAGCTTCGAGGCGACAATTGGAGTCTGCTCCGAAGGATCGTACACCGGAGCGACCTCGACTACATCGGCTCCGACCACATGGATGCCCTCGCCTGCAAGCGCATGAACCGCAGCGAGCAGCTCCTTCGATGTGATGCCGCCCGCTTCCGCGGTTCCCGTTCCCGGTGCAGCCGACGGATCGAGCACATCGATGTCGATCGTCAGATAAACCGGACGTCCCGCGAGCTCCGGAAGCACCTTCTGAAGCGGCTCCAGCACGTCGAACGGATAGAAGTTGATGTTCTCACGGGCGTAGCGGAACTCCTCGCGTGTGCCGGACCGGATGCCGAACTGGTACACGTTGCGGCCGCCCATCAGCTCCGCCGCTTTGCGGATCGGCGTGGAGTGGGACAGCGGTTCCCCTTCGTACTGCTCGCGCAGGTCGGCGTGGGCGTCGATGTGGATCAGCGCCAGGTCAGGGTATTTCTTGTAAACCTCGCGGATGACCGGCCAGGATACCAGGTGCTCTCCGCCCAGTCCGAGCGGGAACTTGCCGTCATCGAGCAGCCCCTTCACGTAGTCGCCGATCATGTCGAGGGCACGGCCCGGGTTGCCGAAGGAAGCGGAAGATCGCCCGCGTCGAAATAACGGGCCTCGGACAGGTCCTTGTCCAAGTAAGGGCTGTACTCCTCGAGCCCGATCGAAACCTCACGGATCCGGGAAGGGCCGAAACGCGAGCCCGGCCGGAAGCTGACGGTGTAGTCCATCGGCATGCCGTAGATGACCGCCTTCGCGTTCTCGTAATCCGGGAGCTCGCAATAAATACATTGCCTGAATAAGCATCGTCAAAACGCATTAGGGAGCCTCCTGTAAAGCGCAGCCTGTCCGTCGGGATCGGGATCAGGCCCGCTCAAGTCAGTATAATAGACAAGTAAAGGGATTACTTAACCAGATCTTCCACGAATTTGGGAAGAACGAAAGCCGCCTTATGCAGGCGAGGCGAATAGTATTTCGTATCGAGCTCGGGAATTTGCGTCTCGTCCACCTGCAGGGGATCATGCTTCTTGCTTCCCATCGTGAAGGTCCACAGGCCGCTCGGGTAAGTCGGGATGTTCGCGATATAGTTGCGGACAACCGGGAAGATCTCGCGCACGTCGCGGTTGACCGTACGGATGAGGTCCGCCTTGAACCAAGGGTTATCGGTTTGGGCTACGAAAATTCCTTCCTCTTTAAGGGCGTCGTAGATGCCCTGGTAGAAGCCCTTCGTGAACAGCTCGACCGCCGGCCCGACCGGTTCGGTGGAATCCACCATGATGACGTCGTAGGTGTTTTTATGGTCATGGATGTGCATATAGCCGTCGTTCACGATGACTTCCACGCGGGGGTTGTCCAGCTCGCCGGCAATTTCCGGAAGGAATTGCTTCGAGTAGGTAATGACCTTTCCGTCGATGTCGACGAGAACGGCTTTCTTCACTTTCGGGTGCTTCATGACTTCCCGGATGACGCCGCCGTCTCCGCCGCCCACCACAAGCACATGCTCCGGGTTGGGATGGGTGAACAGGGCCGGATGCGCGACCATTTCATGGTAAACGAACTCATCTTTCACCGTGGTCATGACCATGCCGTCCAGGGTCAGCATGCGTCCGAACTCTTCCGTATCGATGATCGCCAGGTCCTGAAACTCCGTTTTCTCCGTAACGAGCGTTTCCTTGATCTTAGCCGTGATGCCGAAGCTGTCCGTTTGTTTCTCGGTGTACCACAGTTCCATGTCGATTCCTTCTTTCTGTGTATAGGTAGGGTAATCCAATTGTAACCGCCACATTATGGCTCTCTGCATTCGCTTCGAATCCGATCCCAGTGCCCGATTTCCCAGGCACACCGGTCAATCTCATACCAATTGTATTATAGACAATCAGCGCAAAAAAGCAAGAAACCAAGCACCCTTTTCAGCCGTTTAAGAGAGCAGGAGCAAAATAGTTCACGGGGGCGGGTATAGGGATTTCTAACCTTTTCCATACTAATAGAAACAACCGTTGGGCTAGTGCCTTATCCGGTAACTTTGTTGGCGGGAAACCCTCAGGATCCACACGAAAATCAATAGGAAAGCAGACCGACACACTCCCGGATAAGGCGCCAGCAAGGAAAAGACCGCTATAAATCAGCATGACCGGCCGGCACCGGAAGACCCAAGCGCCAGGCAGGCAATCGAGCCCATCAGGCTTTCCCGGACAGGACGGGCAGCCGGAAAGGAGAGGCCATGGAGCCATACTCTCGCAAAAAACGCAAAGCCGGGGTCCAGGACGAGGACCCTGTCCTCCTCTGGTTCCGCCGTCTAAAGAGGCTCACCGCGCTCGGCCTCTCCCTTCTCGTGATCGGAACCGTGGCGGGCGCACTCTTCCTGCTGTACCTCCGATCCGATGCTCTTCCGGTCTCGAGCGTGACCCTTACCCCTCAAATCTACGATGCCCAAGGGGAGCTGATCGATGCCTATCAAGGGGGCCAGAAGCGTCAGCCGGTGGCGTTGAAGGACATTTCTCCTTATCTTGTTAAAGCGACGATCGCCATTGAGGACAGCCGGTTCTACGAGCATTTCGGCATCGATCCGAAGGGGCTTGCCCGGGCGGTCGTCACCGATATCAAAACGCTGTCCATGGAGCAGGGGGCGAGCACGATCACCCAGCAGCTGGCCCGCAACCTGTACCTCAGCCACGAACGCACGTGGAGCCGCAAAATGAAGGAAGCCGTCTACGCCCTGCAGCTGGAGACGCAGCTGAGCAAGGATCAGATTCTCGAGCAGTACTTGAACCAAATCTACTACGGCCATTCCGCCTACGGCATCCAGGCCGCCTCCCGCATGTTCTTCGACAAAGACGCCAAGGACCTGGATCTGGCGGAAAGCTCCCTTCTCGCCGGCGTGCCGAAAGGGCCGCGCTATTACTCGCCTTATCTGGATATGAACAATGCGAAGGACCGGCAGCGGCTCATTCTCGACGCCATGGTCCGGCACAACGACATTACCAAGGAAGAGGCCGACCGGGCTTATGAGGAGAAGCTGACCATCGTGCCCCAGCAGCCGACGCCTCCGGCCGAGGCTCCTTATTTCCGGGACTATATCCGCAGCGTGGTCACCGAGAAGCTGAACATCAGCGAAGCCCTCTACGATTCGGGCGGGTTAAAAATCTACACGACGCTCGACCTGCGGGCCCAGAAAATAGCCGAGGAAGCCATCGGCAAGCAGCTTAAGGACGCCCCCGAGCTGCAGGCGGCGCTGGTCTCCCTGGACCCTCGTAACGGAGCCATCAAAGCCATGGTCGGCGGGCGGAGCTACGGGGCCAATCAATTCAACCGGGCCTTCGCCACCACCCGGCAGCCGGGGTCGTCGTTCAAGCCGATCGTCTATCTGACGGCGCTTAAGAACCATTTTACCCCGCTCCAGAAATACAAGGACGACCCGACGGAATTCTCTTACGAAGACGGCAAAAAAACGTACAAGCCCAACAACTTCGATAACAAATATACACACGAATGGCTCGATATGCGCCGGGCGATCTCGACATCGAACAACATCTACGCCGTTCATACCATCCTCGATGTCGGCACGGATAAGGTAATTGACACGGCCCGGCAGCTCGGTGTTACCAGCCGGCTGGAGCCCCTGCCTTCCCTGGCGCTCGGCTCCTTCCCGGTCAGTCCCTACGAGATGGCCTCCGCTTTCGGAACGTTCGCCAACCTGGGAGTACGGACCGAGCCGAACGCCATCCTCCGCATCGAGGACAACGCCGGAAAGATCCTTTACCGGGCCAAGCCCAAGCAGGAAAAGGTCATTGACCCGGCCCAGGCCTATGTCATGACTAATCTGATGGAGAGCGTGTTCGAGGAGGGGGAACCGGCTTCCGCGTTTCCGATCTGATGAAGCGCCCCGTGGCCGGCAAAACAGGCACGACCAATACCGACGCCTGGATGGTCGGGTATACCCCCGAGCTGTCCACCGCGGTATGGGTAGGCTACGACAAGGACCGGGTGATTTCCTCGGCGGAATCGCATAAGGCCGCTCCGATCTTTGCCGAATATACGGAAGGAGCCCTCGAAGCCATTCCTCCGAAGCAGTTCACGGTCCCCGAAGGCGTGGTTACCGTGTACATCGATCCGGAGAGCGGCAAGCTCGCGAACGAGGCTTGCCCGCACTCGCAGCTGCAGGCGTTCGTCCAGGGGACGGAGCCGACGGAATACTGCTCCGGGGGCTCCGGAACCGGTGCCCAGGACAAAGGCAAGGAGAACAAATCGTGGTGGGAGGATTTGAAGCGTTGGTGGAACGATTGATGCCGGCTCGCTTCTCTCCCGGGAGAGTATTATATGGATGTAAGCGAACCGCTCGGGTCTGTTCAGGCTCGGGCGGTTTGGTGTTTTGTGAGGCTTGAACCTATTTGTAAGCGATTTCGGGTGAGAAACACAAAAAAGCGAACCGGGGGTTCGCTTCTTTGCTGTCCTAGTATATTGCGTTAATATACTTTCCACAGTATAACCTGTACAGGAAAACAATCTCAACCGCTGACACACAATCGCCACAATTGCTGCGGCTCCCGAATTTCCTTCTGGAAGGGTCTTCTTCACCAGGTGGCGGGGAGCGCGGAAAACGGGTGCCATAACCGTTTCATTTGAGCGCACGATCGGAGCAGGGAGGATGCGGTTAGCCTGCCGCGGCCAAGGAGCCGGCGGGATCGGACGGCAGCACCGCGGGGGACGCGGCTGGCGCGCCGGCTGCCGGGGCCGGCGTTGCAGCCGGCGGGACCGCCGCTGCGGGCATGCTCGCCGCCGGCGTCGGCTTCGTGCTGGCCGCCGCGTCCGCACCGCCCGGCCCAGGCTCCGCGCCGGCTGGCGCAGCGCCAGCCCCGCTCGGCGAGGGCTTCGGCGTGCCGGCAGGAGCCGGCTTGGCCGTCGCCTGCGGTGCCTCCTCGGCCGGGGAGGCAGGTGCTGCCTCAGGCCGCGCCGCCGACGAGCGGGCCGACGCCTGCTCCCTCAGCCGCTGCTGCTCCGCGAGAAACTCGGGATGCGACTTCGCGCCTCCCGGATCGATGACGGAGATGCCCTTCCACGGGCTCGTTACCGCCACCTCCTGCGGACGGTCGAAGATCAGGAACGCCGAAGGGAGCCGGCGCTCGCCGTACCGGCTGGACGGCTTGGTGATAAGCTCGCCGTCCACGACCATCTCGGCGGAGGCCCCGCCGTCCAGGAAGCCGGCGTTCACGACGCCCTGCTCCAGAAAGAGGTCCTGGACCTCCTTCAGCGTAGCCCCGAGGCTGTGCGTCGGCTGCCGCCCGTCGATGACAATGAAAATCACTGTGCCGTCGGCCTTCTGGCCGACCGCCGTCCGAGGATCCCGGCCTGACGATCCGTTGCCGTTCGTAATGAGCGGTTTGCCATCCAGAATGACGCGCGGATAGAAGGATGCGGCTTCCTTGACCTTCAGCTCCCTCAAATCATCCAGCGTGTAGTTGCCGACCACCAGCTTCCCTTCGTCGGTGAAGCCCACGATCGGCTGCTTGCCCTTCACATCCGCGTACATGATTTCGGAGTCGGACATGATCATGCCGATCGGCGCGAAGCCGTTGCCGAGCCCATCGGGGTCGTCGAAGCCTCCGGCATTCACGCCCGCCACCGCACCGGTACGCTTCACCATCTCGGTAATCCGCTCCCCCATCGGCGCCTTGGCCGTGACGACCATGCGGATGCTTTTGGGATCATAGACCCACATCATTTTTCCTTTGAAGAAGGGCTTCGAGATATCCTCTACCCGGATCAGCTCTTCCTTGCTCCTCCTCACGGGCTCGGCCGGAGCCGGAAGCGTAATCAGCTCCAGCTCCTGCTCCTCATCCCCCATCACCGAAACCTGCACCATCTTCTCCGCCACCATTAAATCCCGCTTCGCCCCGCCTACAAAAATCCACGCCCAGGAACGGTGCTGCGTCCCGATAAAGGTCGCCGCCGAAAACTCGCGCAGACTCGCTCCCGCCGGGGTCAGATACAGGAAGCTCGTGCTCAGAAAAAGCATCAAGCTGAAAAGCATCATTGTTTTTTTGAACCAGCTCCAATTTCGAAGGGTCGAGCCCATTTTTCTTCCCCACTCACCCATGCTTCGCCGCTCCTTCTACGCATTCCCGCAGGCCCTTTCCGCCTTCGTTCGTCACTAATGTATGGGCTTTCCCGCTTCTTCATTCCCGATCAAGCCGTCCGGTCAGAACTTCCCGCAGCACCTCTATAAAATGCTCCACAGCCGGAGACCGGTCCTCCCCTCTCTCGTGTACAAGGCGATGGGGTTAACCGGCAGCTCCTCCTCCACGTAAACCCGGCTCACTTCCCCCGGCTTACCGGTCCCGCCGCCTCCAACGCCGAGACGAGATGGGCTCCGTAGCCCGACGCGACCGTCCGGATCGCTTCCCCGGCCCGTTCACCTCAAGCCCCGCCTTGGGGGCTTTCGTCCCGTACATCCGGCCTACCGCCAGCAGCATTTCACGGCCGGAGCTTCCCGCCTCCCTCATGACAAAATCTTCCTCCAGCATTTCGGCGAGACCGGTTCGTTTTCCTGCCAGCCGGTGATGCTCCGGCACGATAAACCACCACTCATCGTCAAGCAGCGACTCTCCGGTCAATCCGTCCGCCTCCCATGAGCCCGCTCCGCCGATTAGGGCCGCATCCGCTTCATACCGAAGCAGGCTTTCCGCCGCTTTTCTCGAGTTCAACGTCTGCAGGGAAGCCTTTACCTGCGGGTAGAGGGTTTTGAAGCGCGCGAGCGCCTGGGGAAGCAAATAATGAGCCGGTAAAAAGGTCGAGACCAGACGAAGCCGGCCCGCTCTCCCCTCCTTATAATCCAAGAGGCCTCGTTCCAGCTCGCGTTCGAGGGAAAACAGCCTCTCCGCCTTCTCCGCGACCATCTCTCCCGCTTCCGTGAGGAGGATCCCCCGCCCCTTCGGAGCGATAAGCGTCAAGCCGAGCTCCCGCTCCAGCGTCCGAATCTGGGCGGTCACCGCCGGCTGGCTGATGTGGAGAGCCTCGGCCGCCCGGGTAACCCCTCCTCCGGGACACCTCGCAGAAAATTTTCAAAGCATGCAGGTTCATCTGACTCGCCCCTTTTATATAAAAATAAGTTATGAAAGACGAAAAAACTTATATTGGATTTATGATTCGACATCCTCTAGTGTAAAGCGTAAGAAGTCCCGCTAGCAACGGGTACCTGGGGAGGGAAGGATTCGGGACAGCCCGGTCCGTCAAAATGAAAGCAAAATGCACGGAATGTGGCACGAGGTATTCCATGGACAGCATCCGGTACGAATGCCGCTGCGGCGGCCTTCTGGAGCTGGTGCAGGATTTTCGGGGAGTGGATGCGGAGCATCTCAAGCGGGAGTTCGCCAAACGGCTGGGCGAAAGGCACACCCCGCTGGCGAGCGGTGTATGGAGGTACAAGGAGCTGATCGCCCCCGAGCTTCCGCTGGAGGTGCTGGTTACGAAAGGCGAGGGAAACACCGGCCTGTACAGCCCGCCCGCCGTTACCGCGTATGCCGGCTGCCGCCGGCTATGGCTAAAGGCACTAGGTGAGAACCCGAGCGGCTCCTTCAAGGACCACGGAATGACGGCGGCGGTCTCGCACGGCCGTTTCCTCGGCTTCCGGAGGTTCGCCTGTTCGTCCACCGGCAACACGTCCTCCTCCCTCGCCATGTACGCTGCCCTTATGGGAGAGGAGGCTCATGTCTATGTGCCCGAAGGAACCGTTTCGGAGAATAAGGTTCTTCAGACGCTCGCTTACGGAGCCGTGGTCCATCGCTTTACCGGAACGTATGACGACGGCATCCGCTTCCTGCGGGAGCGGGCCGGGGAGCTGGGCCTGTATGTAGGCAACTCGGTCAATCCGTTACGCATTGAGGGCCAGAAAAGCATTATTTACGAAACCGCTCAGGATCTGAGCTGGCAGCTGCCGGACTGGATCGTGCTGCCAGGCGGAGCGCTGAGCAACGTTTCGGCCCTGGGCAAAGGACTCCGGGACCTGTACGAGCTCGGCTTCATCCCCCGCCTGCCCCGGGTGGCTGTCGTCCAGGCGGAGGGGGCGAGCCCCTTCCACCGCATGATGGAAGCGGGTGCGGCGGAGCTGGTTCCGGAGCCGGCGCCCTCGACCCGGGCCTCCGCCTTGAACATCGGCCACCCGCCCAGCTGGCGCAAGGCCGCCCTCGTCCTTCAGGAAACGAACGGAGTCACCGTGGCCGTGACGGACGAGGACATCTTGAACGCCAAGGCGGTGGTGGATGCAAGCGGCGTCGGATGCGAGCCCGCTTCGGCGGCCGCCGTGGCGGGGCTGCGCCGGCTCGTGTCCCGCGGGGTCATCGACCGGGAGGAGACGGCCGTCTGCCTCCTCACCGGCCACCTGCTCAAGGACACGGATGCCGTGGGTGCCTACCATCTGGGCGGAGGGCGGGAAGCGCTCTACGCCAACAAGATGAACAGCGTTCGGCTGTGAGAGCCGGCATATAGGGGCCTCCGGTGGAACATCCAGAGTAGCCTGCTGAACCTACGCCCGACCCGGTCTTTCCGTCCGGCAAAAGATCCGGCAGCAGACCGTACCTTCTCGTTTCCCGGCGATGACCGCCCACTACTTGCCTTTGCAGAAGAATCCGCCCCGTTCCATAACAAAAAACCGCCTTTGGCCAAAGGCGGTTTGCTTGCGGTTCTATAGACATACGGAGGGACATCTGTGTCAAGCCGAGCCTCCGCAGGGGCTTTTAGGCCAACGCTTCTTTGAGCGTGTCGGAGGAACGGTCCCACCACTCGGGGTTGAACTCGGTCAAATACCGGTGCAGGGCGGCCTTCTCGCGCTCGTCCAGCCCATCGACCAGAATCTGGCGCTTCATCGCCTTGTCCATCCGGTTGACGTGATCGGCGAGAACTTTCCAGCCTTTGCGTGCCTCGGGATCGACCAGCATCTCGCAGGCGGCGATGCCGCCATAGAACTGGCCTTCCTCCGAACGGTCTACGGCCACCCAGACGATCCAGCATTTGCGGCCGTTCGGGACATCCTCTTTGTTTGTGGAGAACTTGATTCCTTTCTCCACCTTGCTCTTGGCATGAAGCGCGCCGTTATCAAGGTACGCTTCGTCGCCGTCAATGATGACGCTCGAGACATTGCTCAGGTCGATCGACCCGGCACCGAAGCCTTTATGGTTGACATTGCTGCTCACAATATTAAGGGCGAGCTTCTTCCCCTTGCTGTTCAGTTCCATCAGGACACCATCCGTTTCTCGTCGTGGTTTCCTTCATTGTAGCAAAATTCCCGGCCAAAAGGGAGTCTGCTCAGCCGATAGAAGTCCCGCCTAGACGCCTCCCCAGTCATCAGCCGCCCGGGAAGCAGCGTTGGCGGGCGGCTCAGCGCCAGAGGGTGGACCCATTTGCTGATAGGCTGCCTCCTTCCGCTGTTCCTTCCCGCTTGCTGGGCCTAACGGATTAAACGGGCCGTCCTTCTCCGCGCCGTTCCACCACGCCGGTCGTGATTTTCATGGCGGGAGCCCAGGTGAGGGCACTCTCCCTGGTAAACAGGCCCGCCAGATGCCGCTCGGCTTCATATTGCGCCCGTGCCTCTTCCAGGGAGAGGCCGCGCCTGACCAAGCCCTCGACGAAAGCCTCCTCCGCACCGGGGTCCCCACCGAAGCCCTCCGTCTTGAGAGCGTTATACAGCGCTGCCTGCTGTTGCGGATCCCCTTCCGGGTTTAGGAAGTTCACCTTATCGCTCACCCGGCACTCGATCCGTTCCACCCCTAGCCGGCTTAAATACAAGGGCAGCTTGCCCCCGATGTTGCCCTCCTTGCCGCCCCTCTGCGCCCCCTGTTCAAAAAGCTTCTGAAGGATTCCGAGCTTTACCACTTCCGATAGGGGCGTTTCCTCCAAGGAATAGCCGGCCATGGCGGAAATCCAGTGCGGCTCGAAGCAAAGGATGCGTCCTCCGTCCACGAGGCTGTCGAGCATCTTCTGCAGGACGGTTTCGGGATTAGGTACATGCAGCAGGAAAGCATGGCAAACCGCCCAATCGTATTCCTTGGGTAAGCTCCTCTCCTGCACATCGGCATGAAGGAAGGTCGTCCGGTAAGGAGCCTCCCGGAAAAGCTCCCTGCCTCGGTCCAGCAGCTTATCCGCTGTATCCACCCCCGTATAAGATGATCCGGAAGGAAGCAGCGGAAGCAGCTTCGTCCCGAGATACCCGTAGCCGCAGCCGAAGTCGATGACGTTAACCGGCCCGTCCGCCTTCCACACCTGCCGAATGAGAAACTCGAGATAGTCGTCGTTGTAGTACAAGCCTCTCGTCGCGCTTAAATAGTCCCCTTTGGCATTCCATTCCGACTGCTCCATCTGGAACCTCCTTCTTCGGTCGCCCGCTCTTTCCAGGGTTCTACTAATCTCTTAATGCGCCAGCCTGCCTGAACTCTGTGTCTGCTTACTCCACGGCCTCCTCCGCCTCTTTCCTCAGAGAGGCGCCATATTCCTGCGTCCATGTCCACATGGCTTCAAATATCGGCTGAAGGCCTTTCCCGCTCTCGGTAAGTTCATATTCCACATGCAGCGGGACGCCCGGATAAAGGGTACGTGTGACGATCGCCTTCTCCTCTAACAGACGAAGGCGGTCTGTCAATGTTTTGGGACTAATGGGCTGCAACTTGCGGCGTAATTCTCCGAAACGTTGAGTGCCATTAAACAATTCAAACAAGAGAAGAAGCATCCATTTCCCATCCAGAAGCTCCAGGATAGGTTCCACAACGCCCGGGCAGGATCGGTCCAACATTTTTATCACTCCATAGTTCATTTTTTGAAACTATTGCACATTAATGTAACTACTTTTCAAAAGTACCACAAGTGATTTACGATGTAAATCAAGAAAAGGAAAGGAGTGGAAGAGAGGAGGTGCCGGATATGAAAAGACCGTTTGAAGTGGATCGGGAGGAGTACCCTTTCGCCGATCGCTGGCTGCCTTACCGTGACGGGCACATTCACTATATTGATAAAGGGCAAGGACCGGCTGTACTGCTCCTCCACGGTAATCCTACATGGTCCTATCTTTACCGCAACGTTATAAAAGAACTGCGCCAGGAATTCCGTCTTGTTGCTCCGGATTACCCCGGGTTTGGAATGTCAAAGGCGCCAAAAGGCTACCGCTTTACGCCGCAAGAGCAATCGGAAGCCGTTAATGACCTGATTCGCCACTTGGATCTAAGGAATTTTATATTGGTCGTACAGGATTGGGGAGGCCCGATCGGTCTGAACTACGCGGTTCGACACCGGGATAACTTGCTCGGTCTCGTGGTGATGAATACGTGGGCCTGGCCTGCGGATCATTGGCCGATGAAGGGGTTCTCTCTCGCCATGGGGGCTGGCCTCTCGGATACTGGCTGCAGACACGGCTTAATTTTTTCGCCAAAGCCATCGTTCCCCACGGAATATACCATGCCGAAAAAGTCACGGATAGCTTGCGAAAAGCTTATACGGCCCCCTTCCCTACCCCGGTGTCCAGGATCCCGACCTGGGTGTTTCCCCGACAGATCCGCCACTCACGAGCATGGCTTGCCGACATAGAATCGAATATGCCGCATCTGTCCGATTTGCCTGCACAAATCTTATGGGGAACGAAAGACAGCGCCGGCTTCCCGCTCGAACAGATGGCCAAGTGGCAAAAATATTTACCAATGAACGAAACCGAGATCTTGGAAGATGCCTCCCACTATGTGCAGGAAGATCGTCCAGATCGGGTAACCGCCTCAATCCGAAAAATATGGAATAGAACACAAGGAGGATTATGATTATGAAAACTATGTTATGGGCCACTTTAACGGCTAACGGCAATTACGCACAATCCAGCCCTGAGAACCCGCCGAAAAAGAAGCACTTGATGATTTTGCGGCACAAGCCAAAGCTGCCGGAAATTTCGTCGTCGGTCGCCGGACCTTCGAAGGGATGCGCGGCAGCGGCGGTCCAGGGCCTTTTGCCGATCTGGATATCGTCGTGGTTTCCAGGCATGCCTCGGACATTCAGGGCGCAACCGTGGTGGGATCGCCTAAGGAAGCCCTGAGCTATCTGCAGCAAAAAGGCCATCAAACCGTTCTCATCAGCGGCGGTGCGGATATCCACAATTCCTTTTTGGAGCAGGGACTTGTTGACGAAGTGATTTTTAATATAGCTCCTGTATTAGAAGGAACAGGGTTAAATCTTGTAATAGACAGAGATAACTACCGCTGCCAACCGGTGCAGCTGCTGGACTGCAAGCCTCTCGGAGGCGGCGTCGTTCAGCTGCGCTATGCGATGGAGCGATAAGGAAGGAAATCTCCGTTAATCGCTCCTGCAGAAGCACTAAGCCTCCTTGGATAAGGGACCTAGTGCTTTTTGGCCTTCGTTTCTTGTCCCGCCGGACCGGCCAAAAGATTTTGTCCCCCCGAAGAAATAATCCCTTGTCCCCCTACATATACATGCTGTATCGAAGTTGTCCGACCAAGCGGACAATCCTGTGGGGGAAGAAGATGAAAACGTTACTCGCCAACCGCACGCTGCAGTGGATCATGACCGCCCTCGCCGGGTTCGTGGTGACGCTAAGCCTCTACTCGCTGCTGAACAACCCGTCGGAGCCCACATCCGTACGCAAAATCCCGGCGGTGGGGGAGCCCGCCCCCATTGAGCTTCCGCCGCCGGAGCCGAAGGCCCCTCCCGCTCTCAGCAGCCGCGTGGTGGAGTATCACATCTCGGTCGCCCTCCATCCCGAGGAGAAGAGGCTCCTCGGCACCCAGAGCCTGACCTGGCAAAACGCCGGCTCGAAGCCGGTCAGCGAGCTCTATTTCCATCTCTATCCGAACGCCTTCGAGTCCCCCAAGACCACCTTCAACAAAGAATCCGGAGGCAAGCTGCGGCAGGACGAGCGGAAAGCGGACAGCACCGGAAGCATGGAGCTCACGAGCGTCAAA
The DNA here is from genome assembly GCA_030323305.1 of Paenibacillus sp. CC-CFT747. Classification (GTDB taxonomy): domain Bacteria; phylum Bacillota; class Bacilli; order Paenibacillales; family NBRC-103111; genus Paenibacillus_AO; species Paenibacillus_AO aurantius. The sequence goes on from CP106741.1 coordinate 1,418,401, forward strand.
ACCACCCAAGGGGAAGACCTCAGCACCCGCATGGAATATGTGAGGCCGGATGACGGGAATGCCAACGACCGTACCCTGGTCAAAATCCCCCTGCTTCAGCCGGTCCCCCCGGGAGGGAAAATCACGGTGCTCATGGACTACACGGTCCGGATGCCCGCCGTTTACGCCCGGATGGGCTACGCCGGGGACTTCTACATGGCCGGCCAATGGTTCCCGAAAGTCGCGGTGTACGAAACAGCCGGAACGCGCGGGCGGAGCGAGGAAGGCTGGAATCTTCACCAGTACCACGGCAACTCGGAGTTCTATGCCGACTTCGGCATCTATGACGTGAAGATCAAGGTGCCGGCCGCTTTCACGGTGGCGGCTACCGGATTTCCGACCAAGCCGGCCTCCGAGGAGAACGGGGTGAAGACGTACCGCTTCTACGCGGATGACGTGCATGATTTTGCCTGGGCGGCTTCGCCCCGCTTCGTTTATTACGAGGAGGCCTTCTCGAGCCCGAACGTCCCGGGGTGCGGATCAAGCTGTATCTCGACCCCAAACACAAGGACCTGAAGAACCGCTACCTTCAAGCGGCCAAAAGTCCCTCACCCGCTACAGCGAATGGTACGGCCCATATCCTTACGACACCCTCTCCATCGTCGTGCCGCCGGAAAGCGGCAACGGGGCGGGCGGAATGGAATACCCGACGCTCGTGACGGCGTGGGGTGCGGCGGACGAGAAGCCCTCGCTGGAGCTGGAGCGCGTCGTCGTCCACGAGATCGGGCACCAGTTCTTCTACGGGATGGTCGCCACCAACGAATTCGAGGAAGCGTGGCTCGACGAAGGCTTCACTTCTTATGCCGAGGACAAGGTGATGGAGAAAGAATACGGCGTGAAGTCCAATCTGCCTCTCGAGGCCGGCTACGTCACCACCCCCAAGCCGCTTAAGCTCTTCTCCTGGGATTTCGGCTCCCACCATGAGTATGCGGACAATGTGTACACCCGCGCCAAGCTGGTGCTCTATGCCATCGAGCAGAAGGCCGGCCCGGAGGTCATGAACCGGATCATGAAGACGTATTTCCAGCGCTGGAAATTCAAGCACCCGTCCACGGAGGATTTCCAGAAAACCGTCGAGGATGTGACCAAGACGGGCTGGGGTGAATTCTTCGACCAGTATGTGTACAACGGTCTCATGGCCGACTATTCCGTAGACTCCATTCGGACGAAGCATTCCCCTGACGGGGGGTCTGGTTATGTCAGCGAGGTGCTGATCCGCAAGCGCGGCGGGCAGGTGTCCCCGGTTCCGATTCATTTTCACTTCCTCGACGGCACGGTTCAGGTGAAGGATTGGGACAGTCAGGCGAATGAGGTTCTCTACAAGCTGCAGCATACCGCCCCGGTGGACTGGGTGGCGATTGATCCGGAGCACCGGCTGATCCTCGAGAACAAGCACATCAACAACTTTATGAAAACGGAGGTCGACGAGAAATGGAGCATCCGGTGGAACGTCGGCTTGTCGAAGCTGATCGAGACTCTGCTAGGCGGGGTCGCATGGTGAGGGGGCCGCTATGATCGGATATATCAAGGAAGGCTGGAAGGAAGCGGCCCGCCAGCCCTTCCTCCTCGTGCTGCTGTTTGTCTACCGGCTCGTCTGGGGGATCGTGCTGTACCGGATGGTCCAGTCGGTCGTCGTTCCTCTTATGCACCGCTATGCCGGAGGAATTTCGAAGAGCCAGGTGCAGCTGTTTCTGGCCGAAGGGGAGTTCCAGCTGACCAAGACGGATCTCTCCCATTCCTACCTGTGGATGCTTCTCGCGGTAATGCTCGCCCGCATGTTCGTGACCCCGCTGCTCAATGCCGGGGTGTACTATTCCCTGAGCCATCCCCACCTCAACATGGGCTACCGCTTCTTCAAAGGAATCCGGGAGCTGGGACGGTCCTTCTTCCTGCTCTATCTCGTCCAGATGCTTCTGACCGCCGCGCCGGCCTACTTCCTGCTCCCCGGGTAACGAAGCTGCTCGAGCACTATAACACCCTGCCGGAAACCTACCGCTCGCTGCTGCCCTGGCTGGCCGGCTATGTCCTCTACGGCTTCCTGCTTCATCTGTTCTTCATGCACCTTCAGTTCGGCAGAACCAAAAGGGCTTCTCTCTTCTCTTCCCTGCTCGTCCCGCTTAAGGGCCTGCTTCCGGTTCTAAGCGTGGCCGCCCTGCTCCTATTGGTTTCCGCCCTGCTCTCCGGGCTGGTGTTCGCCGGGACGATGATCTGGGCCGGCTTCTGGGCCCTCATGGCCTACCAGGCCTATGGCTTCATTCGTACTTTCCTTAGCCTGTGGGGAATCACTTCCCAGCACCGGTTGTTTATCCAGTCGCATGCGTAGCCTTCCTCTTCGCCTACGCCCGCTGCTTGCCTCCGCCCGCGGAATCCGCGGGCGTTTTGGCGTTTCCAGCGGCTTGAAACCTGACGGGAAGTGTGATAGACTTTCCTGACGAACGTTCGGAAGGATGGTGGCGAATGACTTCAGCACGCATCAAACAAGCCGCTCTTGCCCATTTTGCCCATAAAGGGTATGAAGGAGCCTCCCTGGCGGACATTGCCGGCGAGGTCGGGATCAAGAAGCAGTCCATTTATACCCACTTCAAGGGGAAGGATGAGCTTTTTCTTGAGCTGTACCGGGATATTTACGCACTGGAGCTGGAGTTTGCTTCCCGTTACTTTCGGGATCCTGCCCCACCGCCGGTCGACGAATTCCTGTACCGGTTTCTGGTGCGCTGCAGGGAACGCTATGAGCAGGACGACCAAACCAAGTTCTTCCTGCGGGTTTCGTTCTTTCCGCCGCCCCACCTGCACGAGGAGATCAGCAGGTTGGGCTGCCAGTACGTCGATACGCTGGAGTCTCTCCTCCTCCTTCACTCCGGCAAGCCGTGGAGCAGGTAAAGTGAGCCCCGCCGTCGGCATCCGGCAGGCGGCCGCCGCATTCGCTGCGATGCTCGACGGCCTGTTCGTGGAAATGCTGTTCGGCGGGCCGGAACGTTCGATGAACCGGCTGGAAGCAAGCTGGCTGGTCTATTGGCGCGGCCTGCGCTTCCTGCCGTCCGATAATCAGCCGTCTGATAGAAATGAGGGATGACCATTGAACCGCAGCTGGCTTTATGTTTTGACTGGAGCGTTTTTTGAGGTGGTGTGGGTGTCCGGGCTGAAGCACTCCGAAGGCCCTTTGGCCTGGGCCGCCACCATCCTCGGCATTTATATTTCCTTTCACCTTCTGATAAAAGCGTCGCGCAAGCTGCCCGTCGGAACGGTCTACGCCGTCTTCACCGGGCTCGGGACGGCCGGGACGGTGCTGGCCGAATGGCTGGTGTTCGGCGAGCCGCTCCATTTCCTGAAGGTGTTCTTCATCCTTCTCCTGCTCACCGGGGTATTCGGGCTTAAATTTGTCACCGGGGATCCGGACAAGGAAGGAGCGGTCACCTGATGGGATGGATTTATTTGCTCCTGGCCGGCTCCTTCGAGGTGGTGGCGGTGGCGGGCATGAATCAGCTTAACCAGGCCAAGCGGTTCCGTTCCTACCTCCTCTTCGTCACCGGAATCGTGATGAGCTTCGGCCTGCTGACCCTCGCCATGCAAACCTTGCCGATGGCGCTCGCATATGCCGTCTGGACGGGAATCGGTACCGCCGGAGGCGCGATTATCGGAATGCTGTTCTACGGGGAATCCCGGGACGTGAGGCGGATTCTTTTTATCACCATGGTGCTGGCGGCGGCCATCGGCTTGAAGCTGACCTCCTGAAGGGCTGGCACCCTGTTGGCAGGCCGGCGGAGCCTCTAAAGGTGGAGATTCGGAGGGCGAGTCTCGCCCCTTGCCCCTTGGAAGATTTGCGCGGTGAATAGGAATCGGAGCGGAATGGCGGCGTAGCGGATTTGGCGGCAGAGGGAACCGTGAGCAGGCAGGCTAACGAATCGTACGAAGCTTATTCGTGTCGTAATGCCCCTTCTTCTCTTCTAACGAATCGTGAGGGCGCTAATTGCCCAATTTCGGATCGAAACGGAGCTCCGCAGCGCAAATAATGATGTCAGGATTCGTAAGATCGGCACGGGGCTCTTATCGTCCCTACAAACCACTAACGACCGGAGCACAAGAATCGCCGACAACGTTAACCGGTTTCGAAGACCTTTCGAAACGGCGAGTTTATCGGGGTGATGAGCCGCTTCGGGGATATTTCTTCAAAAGCCATAAACAAAAGCTGCCCTTTCGCAGATTACTCTACGAAGGGGCAGCTTTTTTAGTGAAATTAGTCATCCCTAGTTCCCGCGAAGACGGCCTGATCCTATTTGAAACATAAGCCTTACCTAGTTCTACGGAGACACGCGGGCCAGGTCCTCCCTACCGGACAGGTACAAGGACTGCCCGTCGGGCGCGGCTCCCACCAGCTGAACCTGCTCCAGGCCGGACAGCAGAATCTCCTCCTTGCCCGTGTCGGCGTCAAAACTCCTCACCTGGGTCCGGAAAGGCGCCCCTTCCTTGCCAGAGGCGGGATCGATGCCCACGTACACGTACCGGTGGGTCCCCTTCAGCCAGACTCCCCGAAGCCAAGCTCCTCTCCACCGGCAACCTTCTCCCCGCCGCGGTAGAGCCCCCCGTTGGCAAACATCCGGTACAGCCCGTCATCCGAGGCTTTATAGCCGGACCAGGCTTCGCCGATCGGCGGGCTCCAAGGGCCCACCTTGCCGGTTTCCCACGAGTAGGCGAACCGGATTTCGGTGATCCCGTCGGAGGACATTCCGGCAAAGGTCACCTGCTTCCCGTCGTCGTAGAAGTCCACCGGAAGCTTGGCGTCACTTACCATGCTTTGGGGAAGCTCGGCGGCAAAAGCCCCCGGAAGCCTGACCTGCTTGCCGGTTTTAAGCATCGTGACGATCAAGTCCAAATTCCGCGTCTCGCCCTCCCTCCCGACAATCAGGAAAAGGGTCGCCCGGTCCCGGCTGAACCCGGAGCCGTACACCTGGCCGTTCACCTTGATCCGGTAAGCCTCACCACCCGGTAGCACCGAAGGATCAAGCGGCGCCCCCGCGTAAACGAATCCTCTGGAGTCTGCCGTCAGTTCTCCGTCTCCGGTATAGCTGACCGCAAGCTTAACGGGAGATTTCCACAGCTTCTGCTCCCCGGTATCGTAAAGGCCGTACAGCCTCGGCAAATCGGCATCGCATTCGCAGTAATGCGTGAAGCGCATGGCCAACAGGTACCGGGAGGGCTCCCAAGGGATTGGTAGAAATATGGCTCCCCGGAGGAGGAAACCCGCTTGGCCACCTTGGTCCGGGTGTTCATGGTCCAGACCTGCTCCGGAACATGGAGAATCGCATGAAACTTCGCTGCATCGGCGAGCTTCTCGCCTCGCGCCGTAAGGGCCCCGTTGGCATTCAGCGTATAGCGGTCCGAGGAATAGCCCGGCTTCGGCGCCTCCTCAACCTCCGCGTGCACCTTAAGCAGGGTGTCGCTCTGCCACTCGAAGGTCAGCTGCGGCTTGACCGAGGGAACTCCGGCTTCGGCGGTCTGCTCCGTGAGCTGCTTCTCCACGCTGCGGCGGTCCATGGGCTCGCGGAACGCCAGCGTGTAGCTCTGCGGCGCGTAGGTCACGAGTGTGCCCAGGACGCTGGAGCCCTGCTCCGTCGGAGCCGCAAGCCGGGGCTCGCTGTCGAGCGAGATCCGGACGGCCGGAGCCTGGACAGGCGTCGGCTCGGCCGGCTTGGCGCTCGGCTCCCCGGCTGGCGTCCCTGACGGCGCGGGAGCCGCGGTCGCCGGCGGGACCGGCGTCACGGCGACCGGCGAGGCGCCGGGCGTGGCCGCAGCCGGCGGTACAGCCCGCGCCGGGGTCACGCCCGGTGAGGCCGCCGGCACAGGCTCGGCACTGGCGTCGGGAGCCGGAGCGGCCGGGGACGCGGACGCCACGGCGGTAGGCGCCGGGGCCGATGGAGACGGAGCGGCAACGGCCGGCGGAACTTCGAGCGGGCCTTCCGACGCCAGCTCCAGCGTGGAGCAGCCGGCTGTCCAGACAGCCAGCAGCGCAGCGGCTAACAACATTTTGGACGGGTTCATGACAGTGGCCCCCTCAAGAAATATCTTTCTATTGGTATAGACGACACGAGAAGAGATTAAGTTACAGCTCCCTCAAGGAATTCCGCTTCCGCCCATCTTGTCGATAAGCCGGATGGGTCTTCGACTGGCTCTGACAGCCTTCTTCCTTATCTTGGAACCTATACCCCTTTTTTTGCTAATGAAACAGGTTTTTAGAACTTTATTCAAAAAATAAGAAGGATTTCCCATCATTTTGGCGAATACCTATCCTCGTTGTAAAAATCGCATAATGCCTAATTCCCGATCGGGAAACGGGGGAACCATTCTCTGGGTGAATTGATCCTGCAGTCAAGGGGTCATAGGGTACCTTCAACCGAACCCTCAGCTAACCTCGTAGGCACTCTGGAAGGGGAACTTGGTTTTGAAAAAGGCTGTTGGTTTTGCATTGAGTCTTGTAATGTCTTTCGGCATCATGGCCGGCACGGCATCGGCATCGCCCCTCAGCGACACGGTAGACGATTTACTCGGCACCGCCTACAAGTACAGCGGCACCACTACCAGAGGCTTTGACTGCTCGGGCTTCACGATGTATGTGTTCGACCAGCTCGGCTACGACCTTCCGCACACCTCCAAAGGGCAGGCAGCGAAGGGCAGCTGGGTAGCCAAAAGCAACCTCCGCGCGGGAGACCTGGTATTCTTCAATACCGACGGAAGCGGCATTTCTCACGTAGGCATCTACATCGGCGGCGGGCAATTCGCCCATTCCGCGAACAAGTACGGCGTATCCATCAACCGTCTTAGCGATTCCTACTATGCCAAACGATACGTCACCGCACGCCGCATAATGGGCGACGAGGCTTACTCCGAATTGGCCAATTAAGCGGCTCGGATGACTCGAATTAAAGAAAGAAGAGAAACCGGTTGGACGGGCTTGCCCGGACGGCGGGTTTTTTCTGTGCAGGGGCTGGGGTATAATGGGGAAAAGGCCCTATCTCCGGGCCCCCGCTTGCCAACCGGCGGCTGCCACCGGAACAGGCCCTTGTCTCCCGGCCTTGTTCGGCCGTCCGCTATAGCTTAAGAAGGAGGGACACCCGCACATGAAAGCAAGCCGCCAAACCGCCGAGCATTATATCTGGGGGAAACCTGCGACGGGTGGCATCTCGTGAAGCAGCCCGGAATGAGCGTCATCCAGGAGCGCATGCCGCCCGGCACCTCCGAGGTGCGCCACTACCACGCGAACGCCCGTCAATTCTTCTATGTGCTTAGCGGAGAAGCCGTGCTGGAGCTCGACGGAACCGAGTACCTTTTGGTCGGCGGAGAGGGCCTTGAGGTGCCTCCCGGAACGCCGCACCAGATGAAGAACCGGTCCAAGGCGGAGGTGGAGTTTCTCGTCATTTCCTCCCCTTCCACCGCAGGGGATCGCCATCTGACAGAGAAATGACGGGTACGCAGCCACCTGGCTCAACATAGAAAAAGAGGAATCGAGCATCGGCTGCTTGATTCCTCTTTCCGTTCCGGCTAACTCTGTGCCGTAATTCGGATTAACCCGCTTCCCCAGGGGAGCTGATCATCCAGCGGACGCCGTACCGGTCTTCCAGCCATCCGTACAGCCCGCCCCAGAAGACCGGCTTGTACTCGTGAATTACCCGGCCCCCTGCCGACAGGTTAGTAAAGGCCTCCCGGCCTTCCTCCGCCGTTCCGAACTCGAGGTTCAAGCTCAGGCCGTTTCCCCGGCTGAGCGCATCCGGCGAATCCGCCATGAAGAAGGTTACTCCTGCAGCGGACAGGCACAAATGCATGACTTTGTCCTGATGCCCTTCGACCGGCTCCGGAGCTTGTCCGTGCGTCATGACGGATTGAATTTCCCCGCCTAAAGCCCCTGCGTAGAAGTCCGCTTGAGCCCGGGCATCCTCTGAAAAGATAAACGGGATAAGCTTGGCCATTGCGATCCATCCTTCCTTTTTCCTTTATCGGTATAACCCTTTTCATTGTAGCACCCGGAGGAAGGTAAGGTTTCTTATGGATTGCGGAAACGTCACCTTTGCTAGTGTAGATTTGCTTCCTCAGAAGTACGGGACTGGTTGGGGGCTGGGACCGGAATGGGACCTGGTTTAATCTCAAGCCATTCGCCGTATTTCTCCTGCAATTCGTTCTTTTGGGAATCGGACAGCTCCGCAATGCCTACCCTCACCTTCCCGTTCTCTTCGTCTTTGCTTAAACTCCAGGAGGCGGATGGGGCCATTTGTTTAATGTCAGATGTGATTTGCCAGGCATATTCGTCGAGCTTCTTATTCGTATCAGACGCTTTCCTATCGGCACAGGCGACGGCCAGCAATAAGCAAATGGAACCCACAAGGGCGACATAGCCCATCCATTTCATTCCGATTCACCTGCCTCTTTCCGTTTAGGAGACCCGTTGCTGCCTTAGACGAATGGAAAAAGAAAAAGTTGCAGATCCCCTCATCTGCAACTCCAACGCCCGGGTTAAGGGTTCGGCCGCTCGCTAGGCTGAGCCTGCCGGCCGGTCATTCGGTTCACTCAGCCGCCTCCCCTACCCCCGCTTCCTCTGCCTGGTCTTCGGCCCGGCCATCGCCTCGTAGTCAACGGCCTGGTTCTTGCCCGACTGCTTGGCATGGTACATGGCCGCATCGGCCTGCTTGATCAGCTGCTCGGGCGTAAGCCCTGAGCTGTAGGTGCTGTACCCGAGGCTGACGGTCACCTGCGTCTCTTCCTCGACGCGGCTCCGGATCCGTTCCGCAAGGGCTCCGGCATCGACCGACGTATCCGCCAGGAGGACGACCATCTCTTCTCCCCCGTAGCGTCCGGCCAGCCCCGCCTCTTCGCTTTCCTCCTGCAGGATCCGGGCCACCGCGGCCAGCATGTCGTCTCCGGTCTGGTGACCCTTCGTATCGTTCAGCTTCTTGAAGTTGTCGATGTCCGAGAACACCACCGACACCGGAATGCCGTGTTTCAAATAGCGGGCCAGAACGTTCAGGAAATGACGGCGGTTGTACAAGCCGGTCAGCCCGTCTGTAATGGCCGACCGGTAGGTGCTCTGGAGAATCTCGACCAGCCGGTTCAGGAAAATAAGGAACAAGAGAAAAGCACCCGCCACGGGCAGGAACCGCTCCAGCAGCAGGGGAAGAGCCTTCGGCACTTCGTGCCCGTATGTGTTGTCGAGATGCATAAGCTCCGTGAGCAGAAAGAGCCCCAGGAACAGCTTGTATTTGCGGTTCTCCCGGATAAAAGGCCCGACGGAGAAGAAGAAATATACCGCAAGGAGGCAGCGGTAGAGGTCAAGCAGGACGTCAGCCGGAAGCTCGTAAGCGTGCACCCACTGCCGGGCGGGAAGGACGAGAGCTACCGTAAGAAGCAGGTAAAAGCGCATCCGCTCCCTTCCTCCCGGGGCTTTGTACAGTTGAAGCAGCCCCAGGTTAAGCAGAACGAATGCGCCGGTTTCGATCACCTGCGCCGTATAATCGAGCTCGCCCCGGCTCCCTGTCCAGCCATATTCGGCCAGAATGGGCAGCCCGTACGCCCCCATAAGGAAGCCGAGCGAGACGGACAGCGAGAAATAGGCCTTCCGGCGCCGCGTCACGAGCAGCCGGTAGGTCATCGCCAGCAGAAGGGCGAGAATAACCAGAGTGAGCCCGGAGGAGAATAATCTCCCTCGGGCCCGGTAATCCAATTCCAGGTATGGTTCAAATGCGTTGGTCTCCTCCGGCCGGTGCCGGTTTATCGTATCAATCCCACCACAGCTCGATATAGCCGGTGTTCGCAATGTGCTGCTCCAGCGCCTCCAGCGAGCCGACTCCTGATCGACGAGATCGGGACAGAAGGCGTACAGTTCTTCACAGAAGGTATGGAGATCGTTCGGCTGGTTCAGCAGAGCGAAGCCTACCGAATCGGAAGAAGCCGCCTTGATCGAAATCCCGTAACGGGCATCGATGGATTTCAGCCCCGTAATGATATCCTCCGTGCTGCTGTCGTAATTGGCGGCATCGGTCTGAGCCAGCCGGACGATATCGAACTGGGTCTCCCCGGCCGACTACGAGCTCCGCTCCCGCATGCTTCTCTTCCCCGAGCCACTGGTTCGTTCCGACGAAGGCCAGAAGCTCGTTCGTAAGCAGAGGCTGCAGCATATAGACAAGACGAAGGGCGTCCGTTTCTTCTATAATAATAGAAATGCACTGCGGATAGCGTCTTCTTCCGAAATCAATCGTCGAGTAGGGCAGCGGTGCCTGCCCGCTGATGCGCTGCAAGATCATTCCGGCCTCGGCCATGGAACGGATTTCACCGACCGATCCCAGCACTTCCGAAGCCCGGTTGAAATCGATGCGTTCCCCTTGCGGCAGGGATTCGGCCTGCGCCGGAGCCGCAGCGGGTTCCTCCGCCGTTCTGGCTTCCTTATCCGGCCATTCGTCCGCCTCGGCCGCTTCCAGGGCGGTCCGTTCCTCCTCGTTCAGCACGCCGGCATTGCCGGACAGCTGAAAATCGGAGGGGGCGTCAGCCGCGTTCCCGTCCGGGGTCCAGCGGTAAGGCTCGATCGGTTTGCGTTCGTTGGAAGAACTCCCTTCCACTTTCTTTTTGGCGTCGGCTTTCTTCTTGTACAGGTTTAGCAGTTGAATCAGTACGATGCCTATAAGAACCCCTATAAGCAGCGACATGGACATCACCTTTTCTCGGTAGTATTTGGTTGGCCGTTCAGCCTATTTTAATAGTTTAATTTAATCCCGCCGGGAACTCAACCGGAGGTTCCTTTATCTATCGCAAGAAACGTCAAGAGAAACGCCGGGCTGTCCGGTAAACTGGTACCAGAAAGGCAGGGAAGCCCCCGACATGAACAAGGAATACGGAGCCATTATCGAGGACTCGGTCGATTATATCGAAAGCCGTCTGGCGGAGGAGCTGACGCTTGGGGAGCTCGCGCGAAGGGCCTGCTTCTCGGAGTTTCACTTTCACCGGGTATTCCAGGCGCTAACCGGAGAGCCCGTCATGGAGTACGTCCGCAAAAGAAGGCTCGCCACCGCCGCCTGCCGGATCGCTTACACCCGGGACAAGCTGATCGACATCGCCCTGGACTCCGGCTTCCGCTCCCAGGAGACCTTCATCCGCGCCTTCAAAAAGCTGTTTCACCTTACCCCCGGCGACTACCGGAGGAGAGGCTTCCAGCCCCCGCTGTATCCGAAGGCGGAAGTCGCGAAAGCCTTATCCGGACTTGGCTTGCAGACCAAACGGTATCAGCAAGCCCTGCAGGGAAGCCGGCCTTACATCCCATCTTATTTAGGAGGCATTCAAATGAATTTCAAGATGATAACCAAGCCCGCATTCCAGCTGATCGGCTACGAGCTCCGGACAACGTCCGAGGACGGCCGCAACCACCGGGAGATCCCGGCCTTCTGGCAGTCCTATCTGCAGAACGGCGACGGCTGCCGCATCCCCAACCGGGTGCACAAGGATTCCCCCGTGGAGCTCGGCGTCTGTACGGATTTCGACCTCGAAACGGGACAGTTCTCCTACCTGATCGGAATGGAGGCGGAGCATCTTCAGGACATTCCCGAGGGCCTGGTCGGGCGAGAGTTCCCTGCGGCCCAATACGCCGTCTTCACCACCCCGCCGGTCGTTCACGGCCAGTTCCCCTCGTCCATCCAGAGCACGTGGGGAGCCATTTTCTCCGAATGGTTCCCCCACTCGGGCTACGAGCACGCCGGGGGCGTCGAGTTCGAGCTCTATGACGAACGCTGCCATCAAGACAAGCACGAGCGGCTTCAGATGGACATCTACATCCCCGTTCGGGAAGCCCGGGTTCCGGCCGCAAAAGGGCCCCAGGGATAGAATTCCGGGAGGTCCTCCCGTTCCTGCTCCAGCCGTTGAAACCGCGATCGACTTGGAAAGGTCGTGGTTTTTGGCATGAGCACCGGTTCTCGTTTGACCATTGCAGCCGCATTCGTTAAAATTCGGGCATAGACGCAGAAGAGTCAGCGGAGCTTTGCCGGCAGCTTGCGGCGCTGCTTCCACCTATTCGCGGGGCTGCCGATGCGTCGGGCGCCCCTGCCAACGAGGAGGAATAACCTATGGGAGTGTACGATTACAAAGCCGTGTCGCTAAAAGGCGACGAGGTATCGCTTGATGCTTACCGGGGCAAGGCGCTGCTTATCGTGAACACGGCGAGCAAGTGCGGCTTTACCCCTCAATACAGCGGCCTTCAGGAGCTGTACGAGAAATACAAGGACCAAGGGCTTGAAATTCTCGGCTTTCCCTGCAACCAGTTCGGCGGACAGGAGCCGGGCGGCCGCGAAGAGATTGAGGACTTCTGCCAAGTGAATTACGGCGTCACCTTCCCTATGTTCGAGAAGATCGAGGTGCTGGGCGAGAACAAGCATCCGCTGTTCGCCTACTTGACGGAGGAGGCTCCTTTGAAGGCTTCGACGTCAGCACCCCCGGAGGCGGCAAAATGCAGGGAATGTTCGAGCAGCGGATGCCCGAAGCGTTGAAAACCAACGACATCAAATGGAACTTCACGAAGTTTCTGGTCGACCGTAAAGGAAACGTCGTGAAGCGCTTCGAATCGCCGGTCACCCCGGCCGAGCTCGAGCCCGCGATCGAAAACGTTCTGTAGCAGCGACCGATCCATACGAATACAAAAAACCGCGCAAGGCTTGAGCCTTGCGCGGTTTTGCTATGCGTCCGGGTGCGGGCACTGCCTTCGCACCGCACGCCTCCTCCAGAGCGGTTTGTCCACGTCACCTGGCCGGTGCCCGACATCAACCGACGGTAGGCCAACCACGGCCAACCGCCGTCCCGTCCATTACCCCTTCACGGCTCCGATCATAACCCCTTTTACGAAATACTTCTGAACAAAGGGATACAGCACGAGGATCGGCACCGAGGCGACCATAATCGTCGCATACTTGATCGTCTCGCCGATCTGAAACTGCTCGGCGGCCGCGGCTCCGGACGACATGGTGTCCGTATTGTTCGCGATCAGAATCTCCCGCAGGATCAGCTGCAGCGGGAACAGCTCGCGGTCCTTGAGGAAGATGGAGGCATAGAACCAGCCGTTCCACTTCTCGACCGAGTAATACAGAATCATGACGGCGATCACCGGCATGGACAGCGGAATGATGATTTTGAACAGAATGGTGAAATGGTTCGCTCCGTCCATTTTGGCGGATTCCTCGAGGCTCTCCGGCACCGCCTGGAATGCCGTGCGCATGATGATCAGGTTAAAGGTGTTCACGGTGAACGGAATGATCGTCGCCCATAAGGAATCGATCAGACCCACGCCCTTCACCACCAGGTAGAGCGGGATCAGCCCGCCGCTGAAGAACATGGTGAGCACGATGACGAAGATGAACACTTTGTTCCATAGGACGTTTTTGCGGGAGAGCACGTAAGCCCCGAGGGACGTCACCAGCAGATTCAAGGTCACCCCGCAGACAAGGATGAACAAGGTATTGCGGTAGCCCTTCAGAATCGCCGGGTTGTCGAACACGCTCTTGTAGGCGTCCAGCGAGAACCCGAGCGGCTTCATAAGAAGCCCCTTGTGGCTGATCAGCTGTCCGGCGTCGCTTAAGGAAGCGAAGATGACGTACAGAAGCGGATATAACGTGACAATGACGAGAAGGATCAGGACGGTGTGCACCAAGATAGTGAATATCCGGTCTCCGGCTCCGTAGCGGGTGGTCATGTCGGTTCCCCCTTTACCATAGGCTGTTCTCGCTTACCCGGCGGCTTATCTTGTTGGCCAGAATGAGCAGGGTCAGGTTGATTACCGAGTTGAACAGCCCCACCGCCGAGCTGTAGCTCCAGCCGAACTCCAGAAGCCCTTTGCGGTACACGAACGAAGAAATGACATCCGCCGTGTCGTAGGTGCTCGGGTTATAGAGCAGAATGATCTTCTCGAAGCCGACGTTCAGCATGTTCCCCATGCGGAGGATGAACATGATGACAATCGTCGGCAGAATGCCCGGAAGGGTAATGTTCCAGATCTGCTTCCAGCGGCTGGCCCCGTCGATGCGGGCGGCTTCGTACTGCTCCTGGTCGATGCTCATAAGGGCCGCGATGTAGATGATGGATTCCCAGCCGATCTTCTGCCAAATCTCCGAGAGGATGTAGATGGAACGGAACATTTCCGGCTTCTGCAGCATGGCCTTGTCGTCGAACCCGAGGTAGGTGAACAAGGTATTGATGATCCCGCCGCTGTTCGTAAAATCCTTGATCATCCCGCAGATGACGATCAGGGAGATGAAGTACGGCATATACGTCACCGTCTGCACGAACCGTTGAAACTTCCGGTTCCTCAGCTCGTTGATGAGGATGGCGAGAATAATGGGCATCGGAAACTCAAAGCAGAGCGCGTACAGCGAGATGATGACGGTGTTCTTCAGAATCCTCCAGAAATAATAGCTCCCAAAGAAATCCTGAAAATGCCGCAGCCCCACCCACTCGCTTCCAAGAATCCCCTTGATCGGGGTGTATTCCTTGAAGGCGATCACCGCCCCGTACATGGGGGCATAGTGGAAGATGACATAGTAAGCGATGACGGGAATCATCATGAGATACAAATACTTGTTAAGCTTAAAATCGCGCGTGAACCGGGCGCCGAAGGACAGGCTGCGCGGCTTGGCGGCCCGGCCGAGGGCTTCCTTGCCCGGCGGATTCCAATTCAGTTCCTTCTGCATGCTGCTCCCTCCCATCCCGTTCCGTTATCCGGCAGCCGTGAGGCAAAGGGGCGGAAGCCCGCCCCCGCCTTACCGGCTTTAGCGTTTGTTGTAGCGGTCCAGAGCGGCCTGCTTGATCTGAATGGCGCGGTCCAGCTTAACGGATTTGAATTTTTCCACGTATTTGTCGAAGGCGTCGACCGGCTCGGTGCCGAGGATGATCTTGAGCGTCATTTCATCGACCAGCGTGTTCAGGTCGGTCATGATCTTGCCAAGCTCCGTGCTCTCTTCCGGCGTGGCGGTGATGGCCGGCAGCTTATGCTTGTCGACGTCGGTCTTCTGCCACTGGGTGATCGCTTCCCGTTGGGAAGGCAGGCCCAGATACTGCTCAATGTACCGTTTATCCTGCACGAACGGACCGTTGTAGTTGCCCCGGATATAGAGGGACATCGCCTGGGCCGGAGCCAGCTTATCCGGATTCTTCAGAAGCAGATCGGTATATTTCGGATAGCCGTTCTCCATCTTGTAGGAGGTTCCCTCGGTTCCGAAGTTGAAGAACATGTGGCCTTCCTCGGTATAGCCGTAATCGAGCATTCTCGCGGCGAGCTCGGCGTTCTTCGAGGTGGCCGTGATCGCCACCTGGCCGCCCGGCGAGTAGGCGGCGTCTTTCTGTCCGTAGAACGGGGTATCCCCTTCTTCACCACCGGATAAGGCGCTCCCACGAGCAGGGCTTTCGGGTCTTTGGCCGTGAGAATCGGCATCCACTTGCCGATGCCGCCTCCCGCATTGTTCACGGTCGCGCCCGTCGCGCCGGACGATATGTTGGCATCGAGAGCCTTCTGGTCCACCGTGGCGAAGTTCTTGTCGATCAAGCCTTCCTCGTACCATTTGCGGAAGGTGGCGAGGAACTCCTTGTACCCCTTCTCCGCCGGCCCGAACTTGATCGCGCCGTTGTCCAGATAGAAATCACGGGTGACGCCGAACGCCCCCGCGAAGGCCCCGTTGCCCAGCTCATTGAACGGGCGCGGCGCGCTGATGACGGAGAAGGCGGCCGCCGCGGCTTTTTCTCCTTGAAGGCCTTCAGGGTGGTGTACCAGTCGTCGATCGTCTGCGGAATCGGAAGACCGAGCTCATCCAGCCAGTCTTTGCGGAGAATCGGCCCCTGGTAAACCCTCAGGTAGTCGTCGCCGCGGATAAAAGGAAACGCATAGTAGCTGCCGTTGTCCGTCTTGACCTGCTTGTCGATCTCGGGATGCTCCTTCAAATATTTTTTCAGGTTGGGGGCGTACTTGTCGATCACATCGTTCAGCTTGAGAATGTAGCCGTCCTTGATGGCCTTCTCCGGCCCCCGGGGAAAGCCCCGAGCCAGTCGTATTCGATCATATCGGGAAGCTCACCCGAAGCGAGCAGAACGTTCAGCGCTTCCTTCGCCTGGTTCGTCGGTGGTGCCGAGAACTTCAGGGGAACGCCGGTCTTCTTCTGCCAGTCTTGGAAGAAGGGAACGTCGGCATGGGCCGATTTCACCCCGGTCAGGTTGCCGGCGAGCTCGCTCCAGTAGGTGAGGGTTTTGGAGGATTTCAAGGGATAGGTGGTGGCGCCCGCCGGTGCGGCGCTGCTGTCGGGACCCGTTGAAGGAGCGGGATCTGCGCTTTTGGAAGAAGAGCAGGCTGCCGCCAGACTACCCGTCAAGGTAGTGAGGACAAGCATGGATAAGAGCTTGCGTCGGTTGGACTTCATCTCTATGACCTCCTGTAGTTCCGGGATGGACCGGTTGTCCGGGGATCTCCCCCATGCCTCCACTTTATGATAGCGCTTACGTAAATTCCATCGCTGATTTCGCCAATTCCGTCTTGAAAAGCTCCCGGGCCCTTCTTCAAAATATCCAATTCCATCAGCAAAACCGCCAAAAAAACCGCGGCCTCACCGCGGTTCTCTCCGGCAGCCCGGGCCCCAGCCGCCCTCCTGTCTATTCCTTCGTCCGGTGATAGGACTCCAGCGCCTCCTTGAATTTGCCCGGGGTGAGGCCCTCGGTTTTCTTAAAGGCGCGGATGAAGGCGTTCGTGTCGTTGAAGCCGACACAGGAAGCGGCTTCCCCACGCTCTTGGTCTTCATCAACACCTTCGCCTGCTCCACCCGGACCTTGTTGATGTAATCGAGGAGGCCCTCCCCGTTCCATCCTTGAACAGCTTGGACAGGTAGGTCGGCTTGCGGTCGAACTGCTGGCCGATCATCGTCACGTTCAGGTTCGGATCACGGTAATGGCCCTCGATAAACGCCTTCACTTCCTCAATCAGCTCGCTCAAGCCCTTCTGGCGGGACTGCTGGAGCGCTTGTCTCCGTCTTTCTCCGGTAAATTCGCAAACCTCCCGCAGAAGCAGAGTCAGCCCCTCGTGCATTTCGCCCACGGTCCCGCCCGTAAGAAGCGGTTCCAGCGGCTTCGGCCCCCGCTGCAGGAAGCTCTCTCCTGCTCTCCGGTCTCGCCGATCGTCTTCAGCATCGTGCTGACGAGGTCCATCATGAGCAGCCGGGCAAGGAGAACGGAGACTCCCGGCCGCTTCACGTTGCGCTCGATGATGTCATGGAGCAGGGCCTCCGCCTTCTCCGTTTCCCCGAGCTTCACATGGCCCATCAGCTGCTGCTCGACCTGCAGGGGATAATAGTAGCCGTTCTCCGTCTCGCGCGTCCGGTTGGGGCGGATCTCCCCATAGGAAAGAATCTCCTTGCGCCCCATCACCAGCTTGTATTCCATCGCGTCCACCGCTTCGGTGAAGGCGCGGGCTATGCCCGCCAGCCCGCTGTGAATCCCGCCGATCGAGACGGTCAGGTGGATGTGGTACTGGGCCGCCAGGAAAGCCTGCGCTTCCCGGGCGATGCGGAGCAGCTCCTCCTGCTGCTTGCTCCGGTCCTCCATGGTCAAATTCACGAGGCAGGCGAGCATTTCGTCCACCTCGGCGGCATAGCCCGCATTGTTCTGGTTAGCCAACTCTTCCATGACGTTCATCACGATAAAATGCAGCAGCTTCCACCGGTTTCCTTCGTCGCTGTCCGGGAAGCGTTCGAAGAAAGCACCGCTTTCCTCGACGACCAGGAGCAGGACGCCGAAATCGTCGGATTCGAATTTCATGCCGAAGGTCGTCAGTGCCTCCGCGACCGGAATCTCGCTCCCCGCCTCCCGCGCAGAAGGCGGGTGATGAAATTCGACCGGAGCACATGACGCTGCTGCTCCATCCTCATCCGGATCTGGTCCACCTCGAGCAGCGTGCGGTCCACCGCCTCCTGCAGAAAGCGGAATTCGTTATACGGCTGCGTGGATTGGGACGCGCTCTGCCGGGAAAAGGCCTGAACGAGCCGGCGCACCGGATGATAGTTCATCCTCAGGAACACGGTCATGAGGAGACCGCCCCCGAGCAGGCTGACCGCCATGCTCATGAAGGTCAGCCTGCGGACATGCTCGGCCTTGCTCCAATACAGGCTGCGCGGGACCATCGAGACATATTGGAGACCCGAGCGTGCCGAATCGATCTTCATGACCTCGAATTCTTCCCCTTCGGGACTCTTATACAGCAGCTTCGAAGAATCGGCCAAGGCGTCGATCGGCCAGCTGTCGCCGGCGGAATCGGAGTTCGAGACGAGCACCTGGTTTTCCTGGTTGAGAATAAAGACATGGCCCTTGTTAAAAAGCTCGACGTTGCGGATCGCCCCGAGAATACGGGCCTGGTCGATCATGATGACATTGGAGGCCGAGGGCCCGTCCTTCTCCATCGGATACGAGCTGACATAGGCGACCGTTTTTTCCAGCTTGCCGTCATCGGTGATCCGGTACATGGGCACGAAGCCCCGGTTGTTCGTCCGCTTAAGCAGGGAGCTCCAAGCGCTAAAGGGAAACCGTTCGGTCTTATGGAGGGTTGCGTAGGCGAACGCCCCTCCCCGGACCGTGCCCGGAAGAATGACCTTGTCGTCCCCATTCAAGTATAGATAGAACAGATCAATGAAGGAGTAAGACGTTTTGTAGACTTTAAGCTCCTGGGAAATCTGGTACAGGTCGTATTCGTAATCCTTCGGGAACACCTCATATTTGTTGGAAAAAGCACTTCCTGCACCTTCAGGTTCCAGGTCATCTCGAGGTTAAGCCGCTCCATCGTCTGGAACTGGTTGTCCATGACCTCGCGTACCTGCTTGAGCAGCGATTCGTTCGCCGAGTCAATCTCTTCCTTCAGCGTCCGGCTGGATTCGAAATAGACGAGGATCCCGATGATCACGGGAAGAAGCAGGATAACGGCGTAGGACAGGAACCAGGTCAGCACGATACTGCGTTTGTTGAACGAAAACCGAAGCCCCTGCATCCGGCTCCTCCCTTCTTCCCCTAACCATCCGGCGGATGGCGGACGTAAGCGTTTACCCCGAACAAACGAAAAAATAAAGACAGGCAAAGCGCGGGCGCTTTCCTGTCTTTATTGTAGAGACTGCGGGAGGATGGAGTCAATCGGTAAAGCCAGGGGGAACAACCCTTACGGAGAATCTTTCCTATAAAGAAGATTAGGGCCGGGAAGATACGGACTGCTTCCGGCGGGGAGGGCTTACGACAAGGATTAAACCCTCCCGGTGCCGGCTTTAGGTTTAGGCTGGCGCGGCCACAGGCTGTAGCTGAAAGAGATCAGGAAGTCGAGACCGAGCACAAGGGTCCAGATGCGGATCACCTTCAGAAGAGATTCGGTGGAGGCTTCATCGGCGAGGAACATCATGCCGTACAGCAGGCCGCAGCCGATGATCCAGGCGGCCGCATGAAGCAGCCACCCGGATCTTTCGTGCCGGGCGTGCTCCGCGCCGTATTTCTTGACGGGAGCGGGGCCACCGGCCAACCAGTGCGCGAAGCGAAGGTCGGCCCAGCGGATCATCCGGCTGCCGAAGGCAAGCGACCCGCCGATATAGACGGCCGAAAGCCCGTGTGCCCAGCCTGCGGTTCCTCCGTTCCGAAGATCGGCGTAAGCCGTAAGAAGAATAACCAGGTCGATAACCGGGGTGCAGGCGAGAAGCACTACCCCGAGCTTCGGGCGGCGGAGCAGGTACCGGCAGGCCAGACCCGCGGCGACGAACACCCAGAAGGCGATCTCACTTCCAATCAGGAGAGCGGGAATCAAGGGGCTTCCTCCTTTTTAGTACAATCGTATTATTAAAAGCCATGGTTTATTATAGCACTTCCGTATTAAAAAACAATAGGCTACAATAAAGCCATGCCGAAACTAGTGGATCACCGCAAACGAAGAGAGCTCCTGGCCCAGGCGGCCTGGCGCGTCATAAGAAGAGCCGGCCTCGACGGTTTGTCCGTTCGGACCGTGGCCGAGGAGGCGGGGATGTCGCTTGGCTCCCTGCGCCATTACTTTGGCAGCCAGGCGGAGCTGCTCGCCTTCTCCATGCGGCTCGTCTCCGAGCAGGCGACCCGGCGCATCGAAGGCCTCCCCTACACCGGCGAGCCGCGGGCGGACATTCTCCTGATCATCGCGGAGCTGCTGCCCCTCGACGAGGTGCGCCGGGAGGAAGCCGAGGTGTGGCTCGCGTTCGCGGCCAAAGCCGTCTCGGATCCGGCGATCGGAGAGCTGTACCGCGAGGTGCACGAGCAGCTGTACGCCGGCTTCCGCCGGATGCTGGAGGGACTGGCCGCCGTAGGGCTCGCGAAGCCGGGTCTCCGCCTCGAGACGGAGACGAAGCGGCTTCATGCCCTGGTCGACGGGCTCGTCCTTCACCATGCGGCGGCTCCGGAGCGGGTCGCCTCCGAGGACATGCTGGCCGCGGTCACGCTGCATCTCGACAGTCTTCTCGAGCAGCCGGCCGAATAGGCTGCCGACGGAGGCGGGAGAGACGTCGAAGGAATGGCGCTCCTTCGATCACCGGCAGTCCGGGTTCGGGTTCCTTCCCAGCTGGACGCCACCCCAAGCCGCCATAACCTTGCATAACCCGATTGCCTCCGCAAGGAAGCGCTCGGGTTATTATTTTAAATTCACACTTCATATAACTTCGCCAGCTCCGCCACGTGCCGGCGCACTTCCTCCCGCACCTCCGGCGGTCCCAGCACCGTCACCAAGGAACTATAGCTGAGAATGCTCCGGACCGCTTTGTCCAGGGAGGAATAGCTCGCGTTCACCGACACGGAGCCGTCCGGATGGCTGGTCACCGGATCATAACCGAACTCGTCCCGGACCCGGGTTCTCACAGAGGGATGAAAATGAAGCTCCGCCTTCACCCTGGCGAAGTCAGCCTTGGCCATAAACTGCCTCTCGACATCCTCCAGGGTGTAATCGCGGCGGACGAACGCTTCGAACAGGACCTCCAGGTTCGTCATCCGAGACAGCCGGAAGACCCGATAATCGGAGCGGCTCCGGCAGTATCCGTACAGATACCAGATGTAGCCCTTCAGAAAAAGCCCCATCGGCTCCATCGTGCGGACCGTTTCCGCTCCCCGGTTATCCCAATAGCCGAACCTCACGAGACGCAGCTCCTTCATCGCCTTCCGGAGCGGACCTATCTTCTCCTTATCGTTCGGAACCGGGCTAAAATCCAAATCCACGTTGCCCGCTTTGCCGGAGCCCCTTCTCCCGAAGCCAGGGCACCTATCCGCTCCAGCAGGCGGTCGAGCTCGGTGCTTTCGGTCGCGGACCGGGCTCCGCGAAGGGCGCTGATGATGGAGGAGAAGTCGTCCATGGACAAGAGCTGCTTGTCGAGGCGGTACCCCGGCATAATCTCATAGCCTCCGTCCGAACCGGCAAACGATACAATCGGAATGCCCGCGAGGTTAATCGCCTCCATATCCCGGTAGATGGTGCGAGGGGTCACTTCGAAGCGCTCGGCCAGCTCGGCTGCGCTCACACGGGTCTTATTCAATAAAGTCATCGTGATGGCAAGCAGCCGGTCTAGCTTCATGCGGTTTTCTCCTTACGAATGGTTTAGGCTCTGCATTCATTCCTTTACGGGATTGGCCCAAAGGAATTCCGGCGCTTCTTCCTCGGCAGCCCACCCGAGCAGCCGGCGCCCCTCGCTTTCGATCTCCTCCCGCTGCCCGGAACGGAGAGGAGCGAAGGGCTCCACGGTGAGAAGGGCTTTTCCTTTCGCCCGTTCAATCCGCCACGTTCCGGCAACGAACCCGTCCACCAGAAAGGTGGAGTGCACGAGCCCATTACGGGTAATCACCCGCTTGCGTTCTTCTTCCCCGATAATCCGCGAACGGTCGGCGTGGGAAAGTAGACTATTGTCGAACTCTCCCATAAACCCGACGGGAACCGGCGTATCCTCTTCCGGCCGGGGAGCGTCCGGGAGGTCGAACAGCTCCACGCCGTTCTCATCCAGGAAGACCGACAGCCTCGGACGCAGCTTCTCCATTTCCGGACCGAGCCGGGCAAGGCCCGACCAGGCCTGCACATCCTTAACGGAGGCTGGGCCGAAGGCCGCCAGGTACCGGAGAATCCACCTGGCCGGGTCCGGTACCCCGGCAAGCGGCCTGCCCAGCCACGATTCGGCGGACGTGTGCACGGCCTGGCCGCTCCGGCCCCAGAGGCCGCGCGGCGGGAGCTGGACGAGCGGCACGAAGGTGCGCACCGCCGCACAGAGGGCGGCCGCATCCCGGCCGGGCCACCGGTCCTGGAGCCGCTTGCCCAGCTCCTGGAAGGAAAGCGGCTCCTCCTCGACCCGGCGGCGTCCCTCCCGGGCCAGCTCCTCGCGTTCCAGCCCTTCGAGGTACCGGCTGTGCTGGCTTCCCTTCAGGCCGCGGTCCAGCGCGGCCTGCACCCAGGGGCGCAGCTCCCCGGCGTCCGCAGCGGACACCAGGTGAAGGGTGGAGCGCATCAGGGCGAGGCGGACCGCCTTCCTCTCCTGGATAAGCCCGCTCAACTCCTCGTGGCGGAAGTTCTGTAGTCTTGCCCAAAGCGCATAATACGGCGCGGTCGGCGACTGTGCCTGAAGCCCGGCCAAGTGTTCAACCGCTTCCAGGGCGGAAAGCGGGGAACGGTCCAGCAGCAGCTGCCGGGCAAGCAGCGCACGGTTCAAGGCTCGGCGGCTCATGACTTTCCGGTTTGGGCTCGGACTCTTATGCGCCTGAGGGCGGACGGGTTTAGCGCGGCTCATGCTTAGGCCTCCTTTTAGTGGATAGGATTGCGGAAAGATGCCCCCTTAGCGGAAACGCCGGTAAAACTTGCGAATATCAGGGGCCAGCAGATCGGGAGCGTCCATCGCCGCGAAGTGGGTTCCCCGCTCGAACTCCGACCAATACACGATGTTGAGGTTATCCCGCTCCGCAAACGGCCGGATGGTCTTGAAATCGTGACCGAACACCGCCACACCGGTCGGAGCCATATTCGGCCCTTGCCCCGCTTCCGGATTGCGCGCATTCTCATAGTACAAGCGGGACGAGGACTCCGCCGTATTGGTCAGCCAGTACAGCATCACGTTCGTCAGAAAGGCATCCCGGCCGATGAAATCGACATGATCCCCGAAGCCGTTGAACAGATCGGCGATCCAGGCAAGCTGACCGGCCGGGGAATCCGCCAAACCGTAGGACAGCGTAAGCGGCCGGGATTGCTGAATGGCGTTGAACCCGGCCCTTTCCTGAAAGGCTCCGAGAAATTGCAGCCGTTTGTGGTCCTCTTCCGATAGACCGGCCATTTCGGCCGGATCCCCGGACGGAAAGGAGAACAGCTGCAGCACATGGATGCCGAGCAGTCCCTCCGGCTTAAGGATTCCGAGCTCGCGGGCGACCAGCGCCCCGCAGTCGCTCCCATGAGCCCCATACTGCTCATACCCGAGGCGCCTCATCAGCTCATCCCATGCCCGGGCAATCCGGGTAATCGTCCAGCCGGCTTCGACCTCCGGTCCCGAGAAGCCGAAGCCGGGCACGGAGGGGATGACCACATGAAAGGCATCCTCCGGGTTTCCGCCGTAGGCCCGCGGGTTGGTAAGCGGCCCGATCATCTCGAGAAACTCCACCACCGAGCTGGGCCATCCGTGCATCAACAGCAGAGGCAGCGCATGGGGCTCGGGGGAACGGACATGCAGAAAGTGAACGTTCGCCCCGTCCAGGGTCGTGAGGAATTGAGGGAATTCATTCAGCCTCGCTTCCTGTTTCCGCCAGTCGAAGCCGCGCTCCCAGTAAGCGGCCAGTTCTTTAACATATTCCCGGGAGACGCCGTATTTCCAACCGGCCTCCTTCGGGGCTGAGGGCCAACGGGTTAGCGACAGGCGAAGCCGGAGATCGTCAAGCTCAAACTGCGGGATATTTACCCGGAAAGGGCGAATTTCAGCTTCGGCTGCGGGATGATTCGAACGAACGGTTGTCATGGAAAGGCCTCCTTATAATAGGTGGGTAAGCTTTACTTCCTGATCTTAACCCACCCACCCTGACAACCCTATGTCAGGGTTGCGGAGAGACCTCCCCTCTTTTTAATTTCACACCGCTTCGAGGCCGTAACCCCTTTCCTTTTTTCCATTGTATCCCATCCCGCCACAAGAAAAAACCGCTCCTCCCCGGAACGGTCGCTGTTCTTCCTCTATCCCCGATCAGCCTCCGCTGCCAAACCCTCTCCTTACGGCTCGCCCGGGGCAAGCCTTTCCCGCTATTTCCTGCTGTTGCGCATAGCGGCAAGCAGCCGTACCGTCCCCCTCTTCCCTTCGACATATTGCCGGTAGTCGGGCGACTCTACCGGATACAGGGCAATCCGCCCCTCCCCATCGAAATGAAGCCCCCATCCGTACTTCTTTGGAAGCATGGAGGCCCGGAGGCAGGGCTGGGGCTTCTGGTAGAACTCGTCGCGGAGCCGGGTCCCGTGGGCCGCCTGCTCCTCTTCCGGAATCTCCTTGTGCCGGACATGAACCTCATACAGCAGCTCCTCCTGCGTGTACCGGTACGGCTCGGCGGAAAGCAGCTCGAATTCGATCTCCGGCTTGGTCCGGCCCGCCTTCTTCCCGGCCGGAACGGTGCCCGCTTCCGCCGGACAATCCGCCGAGACGGTAATGAAGGTATTATAGTAGTTCCATTCCATGGCGCTTCTCCTTTCGGCTTGTTTTTTCCATTATACCCCTGTTCCGCCGGGTTCACTATGTCGGCCCCTTTCCGCTTTCTCCACCGCCGTACGGCCGCCGGAAGGGACCAGCCGTGCTCCGCCAATTAGCAGGGCAGCGGCCAAGGCCACCGCCGCAAAGGCCGCGCCCAGCTGGAAGATCCCGGTCAACGCCTCGCTCAAGACGGCCTTGTCCACGCCGGCCGCCCCCTCGGCCCCTCCCATGCCGGCGGGCAGCAGGCTCCCGAGCACGCTGACCCCGACCGTGCCCCCGATGGAGCGGAAGAACTGCGAGGAAGAGGAAGCCGCTCCCCGCTGCTCCCAGCCGACCGCGCCGGCGGCCGAGGTGCCGAGTACCGGGTAGACGGCGCCCATGCCGAGACCGGTGACAATCATGAAGGCGATCACCTGCGCCTTCGCCTTTCCGGTCCCCATGGTTCCGAGCAGAACCAAGCCGGTCATCATCACGAGGAGGCTGCCAACCAGAATGGTGCGGTAAGAGAACCGGCTCATCAGGCTCCCGCTCCGGGTGGAGGTGACCACCGAGGCCAGCATCAGGGGAACGAGGATGTAGCCGGTCATCGAAGGGCTTACCCCGATGACCTCCTGAACGAACAGCGGAAGGTAAGCGATGGCGCCGAACATGGCGGCACTCATCCAGAAGCCGGTGAGGCTTCCGAAGGCAATGACCCGGTTTCGGAACAGGGAGAGGGGAAGGATCGGCTCCTTCGCTCGGCTTTCGATCCAGACGAAGAGACCCAGCAGGAGAATGCCAGCTGCCAGAAGCCCGATAACCTCGGCAGACCCCCAAGGCGCCGAACCCCCGCTCCGGACCAGCCCAAGCAGCAGGGAGACGATCCCGGCCGTCCCTGTCAAGGCGCCGGACCAGTCGATGGAAGGGTTGGGCCCGCTGCGTACATTTTCCTTCAGCCCCGCCGCCACCATGGCCATAGCGGCTGCGCCAAACGGAAGGTTAATCAGGAAAATCCAGCTCCAATGCCCGTAATCGGCGATCAAGCCGCCTACCGTCGGGCCCGCCAGGCTGGACACGGCAAAAAGCGTCCCGAACAACCCCATGAACCTCCCCGGCCCTCCGGGGAATAAATATCCGCCGCAATGGTGATCGTAACGGGCATAATCGCCCCGGCTCCCAGTCCCTGAACCGCCCGGAAGACGATGAGGCCCGTCATCGAATCCGCAGCGGCACACAGGCAGGACCCGATTAGGAAGAGCAGCATCCCGAGGAGATACATCCTTTTTCTCCCGAACAGGTCCGCAAGCTTCCCGTACAACGGAATGGAAGAGGTGGAAGCCAGCATATAAACGGCGAACACCCAGCTGTACCGGTCCCCTCCTCCCCATTCTTGAACAATGGTCGGCATAGCGGTGGTCACAATCGTCTGGTCCAGTGTGGCCAGCATCATCCCGGTCAGCAGGCCGGCTCCCGTCAGACGGAGCTTTGACTCCCCTTCATCATTCCCTTCACTCCTTCTCCTTTTAATCGACAGACTGTTGCAAAAGCAATGCCGTGTTGTATACAATAGAAGAAAGAGAGGAGAGCGGCAACCGTCACTTTTCTTCGAAGTGTCGCTTACTCGACAATTGATGCTCCCGGCGCCGAACAAAGCTTATTTATTAGACAAAGGAGCTCCTTATGTCCCCAACGATTAAACCGATTGATCCGAGAATGAAGCGTACCCTATCCGTTATCAAAGACGCCCTCCTCTCGCTGATCGACGAGAAGGGCTTTGATCAAACCTCTGTCCGTGACATTACCGGGAGGGCCCAGATCAACCGGGCCACCTTCTACCTTCATTACCAGGACAAATACGATCTCCTGGAGAAGCTCGTGGACGAGAGGCTGCAGGAATTCCGTGAAGCGGTGCAGCTTCCTCCGTCCTTCGGCGGGGCCGATCTCAATCTGGATGCCGACGCCCCTCCCCTTCCTTTATCCGGCAGTTTGAGGTGATGGCGGAGCAGTCCCGCTTCTACAAGGTCATGCTCGGCCCGAACGGCCTGCCCGGTTTTGCCGGACGGCTTGAGGAGGTTATCCGCGAAGCGCTCTACCACCGCTCGACCTTGGCCGTTCCGAACGACAGCCGGCTGAAGGTGCCTCGGGAGATGATTATCCGCTACACTACCTCCGCCCACCTCGGCATTATCATGCAGTGGCTGGAAACGGATATGCCTTATACCCCCAAGTACATGGCGACCCAGTTGAAACGCCTGCATATGCTGGGACCGACCCATGTCACGACTTAAATTCCGTGTTAACCCGCGAGTGCCTACCTGGACACGTCAGAAAGGAGACGAAGAGCATGGGCGTGAAAATGACAACCTTGAGTGCGCTAGCCGAGCCCAACCGACTGCACATTGTGGAGCTCCTTCGAGACGGCCCCCTCACGGTTGGGGAAATTACCGATAAGCTGGGCCTGCAGCAGCCGCAAGTCTCCAAGCACCTGCGGGTGCTGAGCGACTCCGGCCTGGTAGGCGTCCAGCCAAGCGCCAACCGGAGGATTTACCGGCTGCAGCCGCAGCCCTTCAGCGAGCTGAATTCGTGGCTGGAGTCCTACCGCCGCCTCTGGGAGGACCGATTCGACCAGCTGGACGATTACCTCCGCGAGCTTCAGGCCAACGGCCAAGTGAAGCCGGAGGATGACAAGGCTTAGTTGGCTCCATTTGATATTCGCGAACGCAAAAAACCGTCTGCCGAAGCAGGCGGTTTTCTGTCGTGGGGCGATGCCCTTAACCATCCGGTTAGACGGCCGCATAAGCTTCGGCTGCCGCGCTGAGGTAATAAGCAAGCCCGGTCTGCTGGGCCTCAAGCATGCTCCGGTGAAAATCGTCTCCGAGAAAAAACTTGCACTGGGCCGCATAATTGGCCGGGGTGAGGGTATGCCCGTGATCGGCCAAAAAAGCTAGATGCCCGCGGATCAGCTCCCGGGCTTCCCCGCTGTCGTGGCGGCTGCCTTCCCGCAGAAGCCCGGCCATGGCGTTCATGTAGCGGACGGCCTCCGCCGCCTGTGCGTTCATTTCCTCCACGTCAATGGGGTTCTCCTCCAGCAGGTCGTAGCCGTACGTGTCCTTCAAGTGCGTTGCCTGGTCTTGAAGCGCTTCCTCCCACTGCTCCTTCTTCTCAAAGCCTGTGAATAGATTATGGTTCTCCATCGTCTCTCCTTTCTTGGCGGACGCGAGAGTGGCCTCCAGCGTGCCGATCAGCCGCTCCAGCCGGCTCTTTCGTTCCAGCAGCAGCTTCCTCTGCCTGGTTAGAATGCCTTCCCGTTCCGGTTGGCCTTCCAGCAGCCGGCCGATCTCCGGGAGCGGAAAATCCAGCTCGCGGTAGAACAGAATCTGCTGCAGGCGCTCCAGCTCCGGGGTTCCATACAACCGGTAGCCCGCCTCCGTCGTCCCGGATGGAAGCAGCAGCCCGATTTTGTGGTAATGGTGCAGGGCTTTGACCGTCACCCCGGACAGCTCCGAGACTTCCTTGACGGTATAGGACATATCCCTCCTCCTTTCCTGAACAAGAACCGCCCCGGCTTCCTCCCGGAGTCCACCGTTCCGGTACAGCTTCAGTGTAGACCCTCCTCTAAGGGAGAGTCAACAACTAGCTCTTGCTTCTTTATCCGGTTAGGCTTTGGCAGGCTCGTAACCTAGCAAAAACGGCAGCCCTGGACCGAATAATAGTCCCGAATGCCGCCGCTTGCGTATGCGCCTGCTTTTAATATTCACCCTTGATGACAAAAAACGAACCCCGAATCGTTCCCGCCAGCTTGGACTTCTGCCGGGCGAACTTGAACTTCCCTTCTAACTCCTGAGGGACCTCCATCCCTTCGGAAAGCTTAAACCCGACGGCCCGCTTCTTAGGGTCATCCACCGTATACATGACGTTGATCGAAAGGCCATCCTCATAAAAGACGTAGGCCATCCGGATGTTTTCCACCTGAAAACGCGACGTTTCCAAAGGCTTTGCCGCAAACTCCAAACCCCGCTCTTCTTTCAAAATCCGGTTCACGTAATCCAGCGTGTCTTGGCTTTCGCTTGCGGGCTCCACCGTAAATTCATGCTTGTACTTGGTATTAAAGTAACGGGCCTCGTTAGCACGCAGCCCCGCAAGGGCTTCGGCTACAGGGGAAGACTCCAAACCGACCGTAGATACGTTTTTGAAATCAACGACATAGGACATGTCCATCTCTCCTTCTCTCTCCTTGACTCCCCGCCGGGGAATCGCTTACGCTTCCACGACCTTCTCCAGCTCGCCGCACCATTTGGTCCAGCCAAACTTGGCTCCCTGAAGGGCCTGCTCGTTCGAAAGGCCGGCCTGCTCCAGATGAAGGTTAACCTTGCCGTCCTCCAGCTGCTGAAGCGTCCAGGTGACCGTATGCTTCTCTCCCCGCTCGCCCACGTATAGGACAGCCGGTTTGGCGCCTCCACGATCAGCACTTCTCCCTCCACTAGGCCGTCCCACCATTGATTCGGCTCGGTGCGGAACTGAAACCGGTGTCCCACGACAGGTTCAAAATTATTCTCCATCGCCTGGCCGGTATGAATGTTGCACACCCATTTGGCCAGCTTGCTGGAATCCGTTAAAGCCGACCACAGCTTCTCCATCGAGGTCTTGTACTGAAAATCCAAGGTCAAGGTCATACTCATTCTTCTTCCTCCTCTAATAACTGGTTCAAGCGCAGCAGATTTGCATTCCAGAACTGGCTGTAGAAACTCACCCAATCTTGGATTTCCCGGAGCGGCGCGGCGTTCAGCCGGAACCGCGTTTCTCTGCCGACCTTGCGGTCTACGACCAGGCCGGCCTCTTTCAGAATGGTCAAATGCTTGGATACCGCCGTGCGGCCCATCGGAAACTGTTCCGTCAGCTCATGGAGCGGGAGCTCCTTCGCTTCGGCCAACAGACGAATCAGCCGGCGTCTGGTCGGATCCGCAATCGCGTCAAATACATCCCGCAGCCGGTTGTTCTCGTTCACAACACCCTCTCCTATTTGTGCAACGTAAGTTTTAACAAAGATGTTTGAGCATTGGACACCATCTGGTGACGTTTTTATTATAGGACACCTTTTGGTGTCTTGTCAACAAGTTAGGGCACCATTCTTTTCCGCGGTATCTTTTGTCCATTAATAATAAGAAAAAGCCAGCAAGGTCCCTAAAGGAACCCACCGGCTCTGCCATAAAATAGTTTTCCTTCCCTGAACGGGAATGGCCTTTTCTACCAGCCAAAATCGAGCGTTTTGCCGGTTTCCACATAGGATTTGGCGTTGCTCAGAATCATCGGCCAGCTTTCTTTCGTGTTCTCGTAGGAAGGATGGCTGTCCGGCCACCGGTCGTTCACGAGCGTAAGCTTCGTGCAGCCGCCGACCTCCTCCAAGGTCAGCGTCACCCGTGTCTCCAGCTCGGCATGATTCTCCCGGTAGGACGGTCCCGCATGCTCCGTATAGCTCATGATCCGCCCCGGCTCGAAGGCCAGCACCTCGCCATACACATGAACGGTCTCGTCCCCGTCATTCCCAGGTCCGACATACCGGTAGGGAGCCCCCACCTCGAAGGTGGATTCGAGCCGGCAGCCGAAGAACAGCGCTTTGACTCCTTCCGGCGAAACGAACGCTTCCCATACCTTATAGGGCTTATCCCCGATATACATTACATACTTGAGGTCTTCCATAGTAGACAGCCTCCTTCGCAGAAATAAGCATCGGCCCTAGGAATGGGTCTTGCACATCCATCCCTCTGCCGCTAGTCTTTACTATAAAGCACCCCAGGAGGAAGGGCTTGTAAAAACGCGACATAAACAAACACCCGTTCGGGAGGGAATCGTCTTGCAGCCTCTAAACCAACCGTCCGACAAAGGCATTCTGAAAGCTGAGGAAGGCTTTAAGCATTTTGCGCTGGCCCGGTTTGAGCCGGATGCGCGTCTCGCTCCCTTCCTCGAGCATTATTGGGTCATCCGCTGGGATTTGCGGGGACAAGCCCCGTACCGGCAGACCATCCTATCCTACCCTAACGTAAACCTGTCCTTCGAATGGGAAAATGGCGTAACGTTCGCAGGTCTCTACGGCATCCCAAAGGCCACCTATACGCGGCACCTGGAAGGAGAAGGGCACGTCCTCGGGATGAAATTCCGCCCGGGCGGCTTCTATCCGTTCTGTGGGAAGCCGGTCTCCCAGCTGACAGGCGAAACGGTCCCTTTGGAGGCTGTGTTCGGGGAGGAGGCACATGGGCTAGCCGAGCGCTTGTTTGCTCTCGACAGCGAGGAAGCCCGGGTCCGTGCCGCCGAACAATTCCTGCTGGACCGCCTGCCAGCCGCGGACCCGGACATGGACCTCGTGCAGGCGGTCCTGCAGAAGGCCATTGAGGACCGGAGCATGGTGCGGGTCGAGGACATGGCGGCTGGCTTCGGCCTCAGCACGCGGTCGCTGCAGAGGCTGTTCCACCGGTACGTGGGGGTGACCCCCAAGTGGGTCATCCAGCGGTACCGGCTGCAGGAGGCCGCCGAGCTCATGGAGAAGGGAGCCGCCCCCGACTGGGCCCGCCTGTCCCTGGACCTCGGGTATTACGACCAGGCCCATTTCAGCAAGGACTTCAAGGCCATGATCGGCAAGTCCCCTCAGGATTATGTCAGGGATGCCCAGCTGTTCTAAAAGAAATCCATCTTCCTTGATTTAAGTCAAGGAATTCCTCCTATCCGCCTCTTACAATGAAGGCATGACATCTTCACCTGGAGGCCGAAAGATGGAGAATTTAAGGAAAGAAACGGCGGGTTCGCGAAAACTCGCCATGACGGCGGGCTTGGCGCTTATCCTAATGGCGGCGGCCGCGTCTTACTCGTACGGCATGGTTCATGGAGATTTGGTTGTAACCGGCGATCCGGGGGCCACCTTCCGCAACCTCGTTACCTCCCATAGGCGGTTTCAAATGGAGCTTGCGGGGTGGCTCTTCATCCTGGTAGCCGACATGGTGGTCGCTTGGGCTTTATACCGATACTGGCTTCCCGTCAATCCCCCGCTTGCGAAGCTCGGAGCTTGGCTTCGCCTGCTCTATACCGCTTTTCTGGGGATGGCGCTGCATAGTTTGCTCCAGGTCTCTCTTCTCACGAGCGGCTCCGACTATTTATCCTCCCTGCCGGAGGAGGCCCTTCCAGCCGCTGCCATGCTCGGTTTGGATACGTTTGAGGCTATCTGGTCGGTCGGGTTGATCCTTTTTGGCGGGCATCTGATGGTGATAAGCCGCCTGGCTTGGCAATCTCCCGGCGCGGGCCGCTTCATCAGCGTCTTGCTGGGGGTCGCATCCGCGGGTTATCTCGCTGTCCATCTCGGAAGAGTGGTTCTTGCGACGGATAGCAGGATCTTGTCGATTCTGGAATTCGTTTTTACCGGCCCTATGGCAGCGGGAGAATTGGGCTTGGCCGTCTGGTTACTCTTCAAGGGAAGGAGCAGGACTTAGCTGCTCTGAACCCGTTTTTTAATTCGGCTAAAAGACTCTGCGGTGATCCCCAGATAACTCGCCAGCTGGTACTGAGGTACGCGCTCGACCAAGTGAGGCCGTTTCTGCAAAAGCGTTAGGTAGCGTTGTTCCGGAGTGGAAGCGACAAAAGCCGCAAACTCTTCCTGCATTTGGCCGAATGTCTCCTCCATCATCCTTCGGGTCATGGATTCCAAAGGAGAATATTTCACGTACATGTCTTTCTCCGTATCCAGACGGCCCACCACCAGAACGGAGTCCTCCAGGCAGGCAAAGGTATAGGCGGACGCCTTATCCGTCTTATGATGGTCGAAAATGGCTATGGTCTGCTCCTCCGTGTAGAAGCCCGACGTTACCTCCCGCCCCTCTTCGTCCAGCGAATACTGCCTCACGCAGCCCCTCAACACGAAGTAGCAGTAAGCCGGAACCTCTCCCTGTCTTAGAAGAACGGTTCCTTTCTTAAATTCCTCTACCGGGATCTGCCCGGCGATCTCCTGCTGCTCTTCCTCGCTAAGCGAGGTCAATCGGGTCATGTATTTGTATAAGATTTCTTTCATCTCCGGCACTCCTCTCGTTAGGGTAATGGGCGTTCCCGGCAGACGGACAGCCGCTACAAAAAGGCCGCAACCCCCGCCTCCCGGCAGGGATCGCGACCTAATCCGTGTCCACTGCGGCTTACGCCGCTTGACTGTCGTAAGCCTTTAGCCGTTATTACGGTGAGGACGGACCGGCCAGCCAGCTCCCACATTCATCCGCCAAAGCTTGAAGCTCCTGAAAGCACACCCCGGCATGGTAGCCGTCGCAAACGGCATGATGGAACTGCACCGATACAGGAAGCCGGATTCGGCCCTCCTGCCTGCGGAACTGACCGACGGTAAAGATGGGCAGCAGATAAGCTCCCTCGTTGTAGATGTTCAGGTTAAATCCCGTGAAGCTCACCCACGGAATGCTGGAAATGGGAAATGTATTCGGCGGCTCGGCGGGATCCGGGAACAGGCCCTTCGCCTTTCGGAAGGCTTCCATCTGTCGAAGGCAACCCTCGTAGAACGGTCCAAACTCCTCGTGGAACGGAGTCCAAATACTGGAGAAGGTTTGATCGTCCTCATGGAAGATGGTAAAGCCGGGAGACATTTGCTCCCAGACACCCAGCCTTCCCTCCGCATCCAAGCAGGTTCGAAATTCGCTATGGCGGTTAACGACCTTCGCGATTAGGTAGAGCAGAGCCGGATACAGCCGGATTCCCCTGCTTGTCCGTTCGCTCTGCAGCAGAGTGATGTCCAGATCGGCGGTCATGCTGTAGGTGCATCTTACCCGGTTCAAATAGTGCTCGTAATAAGGCTTTCGGGCCCAGCTATCGAGATCGATCGGATGAAAATTCATGTTTATCCCTCCTAAAATGGTTAGATTTTAGGAGGGACCGTCCACTGCTTTGACCATATCCTCTTTACACCTCGTTATATTTTGCCACACAGGAGTTTCCTGCTATTCCCATAATATCATATTCTGAGCCCTATCGATTATGCTATCGGTGTGCCATCGGGCAGCTGTAAATCAGGCTTTAGTAGAACGACATCGCCCTTCTCCGGGACTCCCCAAGCACCAATACCTCGGAATCAAACCCGGCTATCCGGCGCGGGGGAAAATTGACCACCCCGATCACTTGCCGTCCTACAATCTCTTCGGCTGTGTATCTATTTGTGATTTGGGCACTGGACTTTTTGATTCCGATTTCTGGGCCAAAATCAATCTCAAGTTTGATAGCCGGTACTTTGGCTTTTGCGAAAAACTCCGCTTTCCTAATCGTTCCCGCCCGAATATCCAGTTTCATAAAGTCATCAATCGTTGCCATGTAAACTCTCCCTTCTTCTATGGACGGAGCTGTGCTTCCACTTCATCACTTGCCGCCTTCCATTCATTCCTTTTTTGGTCGAAGGGGGATTAAATAAAAATTCCCGTTCTCGTCCATCTCATATTTTATCCGATTTAAGCTGTACCCATCGGTTATCTTGGCATGGTAAGCCATTCGGCCGTCTTACATAAAAAAAGCCTCCCTCCCTTTTCAGCAAGTGGAAGCCTTCTATTTAACCATTCCTCCATAAGTTTCACCTAGGTTGTTCTCTCGAAACCCTTTCCTGCCCTGCCCCTCCCTAACATAAACCGGTACTTTCTATCTTCTCCAAGCATTCCGACCATGTAAGGCATTTACAGGAAAGTCCGCTGTCCAGGATCTGGATCATGGAATTAAGCTGTTTCTTCCTCTCCTCAAGCTGAGAGCGTTTTTGCTGGGCCATCTGCTCCCACCGCTCCGTAAGGGGATCAAGGGTTTCAAAACCTTCGAGCAAAATAGCGATCTCCTGAATGCTAAAACCGGTTTGCTGCGCGATTTTGATAAAATGAATGCGTTCCAGTACCTGTTCGTCATACCGGCGCTGCCCATTCTTACGCTCCGGAGCAGGAAGCAAACCAACCGATTCATAATAACGCAGGGTCGATGCGTTTACCTCTGCCTTTACCGCCAGCTGCCCAATACTAAGCCCCGTCATCCTTATGACCTTCAAGAAAAAATCAACCGGATCGCTCAGGTTAACGAAGGCCTTTAAGTTATGGAGGGGCTATCCGCTTGATCGGGCTGGCCCCAAGGCCATCGTTCTTGGCTTCACCGAATAAAGCAGGTCACTTCAAACAGAATGCCGTCAAGAGCCCTAAAGTAAAGCGTATACCCGTCCCTGATCTTTTTGGGCCGCTCTCCCGTCACCCGTCCGGCCTCTTCGAGACGGTCACACAGCCGATCGACCTCTTCGGTCGTATCGACATAGAACCCGACATGAAAATCTTTAGGGTAGACGGGAAGCTCGCCCCCGAAAGCGACGGGATTGCTCAGCACAAGCGTAAACCCCTGCTCATCCTTCATCACCGCAATGGCCTCCCCTTTCTGGTCCACCAGCTGGAAATGGAACACCTCACCGAAGAAATCCCTTGCCTCCCCCAGATTACCGACGCATAAATTCAAATGATTAAGCCGCATAAACCTTCCTCCTTTTATGGAATTAAAACCAACCGAGTGTCCATTTAATCTAACACCATTAGATTATTCTAATCATGTTATACTGTCAACCAAGGACGGTGAAAAACATGGCGAGAAAACGAACCCGGCCGACGCTCGAGCTGATCGGCCCGGAAGACAACGAAGGCCTCCATACCCCGTTAAGCCGGGGAAGAATTACGCAGGCCGCCCTTCAATTATTGAATGAGCGGGGGCTGAAGGAGTTAAGCATGCGGAAAGTAGCCGATGCCCTGTCGGTCCAAACCGCCTCTCTGTATTACCATGTTCAAGGAAAAGACCAGCTGCTTCAGCTGCTGACCGATAAAATAAGCTCCGACATGGAATGGCCGGATCCTTCCTTGCCGTGGAAGGAACAGCTTCTGCACTGGGGAAGCAGTTCCGGACGGTGCTTGGCCGGTACCGGGATGCCGCGGAGCTCTTCCAAGCCACCATCGGACTGGGCTATCACCGGCTTACGCAGATCGAGAAGCTGTACCGCATGCTGGCGGAAGCGGGATTTCCGGACCCGCAGATCCCTTGGATCGCCTCCATGCTGAAAAGCTATGTGCTGGGCTTCGTAGCCGAGGAATCGCGGTTTGTCTCTGCCGCCACCGACAGCGACTCCACCCCCGGCCAGCTCAGTGAGCAGTACAACGAGTTCTACAGCCGCCTCTCCCCGAGCAGTTCCCGCATCTCATCCGATTGGCCCCTTATACGGTGAACACGGATTGGCAGCAGGAATTCGATTTCGGGCTCCGTGTCCTGCTCGACGGGCTTTCCCAGAAGCTCGCCTCCGATCGGTCATGATGGACAAGCAGGCGCTGGAACATAAAAAAGGGCTGCAGCAGCCTGCCTTCCGGCAGCTGTTACAGCCCTCTATTCTGCGTACAACGCGGCATCCCACTCTTACCCTTCCCCCGTCGCAACCGGATGGTCCGCGTAGGAGATCCAGTCGCTCCAGCTTCCGGCATACAGCTTTACGCGGGGAAGCCCGCTTCCTCCAGAGCCAGCACGTTCGGACACGCCGATAATCCGGAGCCGCAATAGACGATCACGTCCTTCTCCCGGTCCAGCTGGGTGAACCGCAGCCGCTGGGCCTCGGGAGACTTCCATTCCCCCTCATCGTCGATTCCATCCTTCCAAAAGGCGTGCACCGCCCCGGGGATGCGGCCCGCCACGGGATCGTAGGGCGCCGCCTCTCCGAGAAACTGCCGGCGGTCTCTGGAATCCACGAGGGCTGCGGTGCCGCGGCTCACGGCAGCTCGTACCATCTCGACGTCGGCCAGCCGTTCGGCTTGGACCTCGGGCACGAAGATCGCGGGAATCACGTTCGTCTCCGCCGTCACCGGCAGGCCCGCCGCCGCCCAGCCTCTGTAGCCGCCTTCTAGAAGATAGACCTGCTCGTGGCCCAAATAGCGGAGAATCCACCACAAGCGGGCCGCCTCCGGCCGCAGGTCGTCGTCATAGACGACGATCGGCTTGCTGCGCTCGATTCCGAGCCGGCCGAATCCATCCGCGAGCCGCTCCACAGACGGCAGCGGGCTTCGTCCCCCATGCGTTCCCTCCGGGTCCGCCAAGTCTCGTTTCAGGTCCACGAACACGGCTCCCGGCAGGTGGTTTTCCCTATAAACCCTGGGTCCATATTCAGGATCATTCGGGTGAAAGCGGACATCCGCTATGGAGATCCCTTTAGCGTTCTCGTTCAACTGCCGGACGACCCATTCCCGGCTTACCCGATTGGACGATAGATCCATTTCATTCCCTCCTTCTAACCGTTTTTCGCAGCGCATCAGATCGTAAACTCGAGATCTTCCTCGGTCTTTACGTCGTAGATGGCGGAATAGATGTCATTCTGAAACTTGAGCAGGTTCAGGTCGTCCAGCCTGCGCGGACGCGGAAGCGTGATCGGGAAGATGCGCTGGATGCGTCCGGGACGCGGGGAAAGCAGGACGATGCGGTCGGCGAGGAACACCGCCTCCGAGACGTCGTGCGTGACGAACACGACCGTCTTCTTCGCTTCCTGCCAGATGCGGAGCAGGTCGCTCTGCAGCTGGAGCCGGGTCAGGTGGTCGACCGCCCCGAACGGCTCGTCCATCAAGAGAATCTCCGGGCTGCCGACCAGGGCCCGGGCAATTCCCGCGCGCTGCTTCATGCCGCCGGACAGCTGATGCGGGTATTTGCCTCCGAAGCCCTGCAGCCCCACCATCTCCAGGAACGCTTGAACGCGTTCCTTTCGTTCGGCCTTGCCCACGCCTGCCAGCTCCAAGCCGAGGCCGACATTCTGCTCGATGGTGCGCCACGGAAACAGGGACGGGTCCTGGAAGACCACCCCCAGCTTGCGGCTTGGCCCTTGAAGCCTGGTCCCATCCAGAAGCACCTCGCCCCCCGTAGGAGCTTGCAAGCCGGCGAGCAGCTCCAGCAGGGTGCTTTTGCCGCAGCCGCTCGGCCCGAGGAGGCAGACAAATTCGCCAGGCTCGATTGTCAGGTGAATATCCTGCAGCGTGACCGTCGGCTCTGGCCCTTCATAGATTTTGGATACGCCGCGAACGGCAAAACCGGCCATACGCTATCCCTCCTCGATGGACTATTTACCAGGCAGAAACCGGAGATCGAGTATTTTGTCCAGGTCATAGATCTGATCCTGGAAGCCCAATTCCTTCTGGATCTTCTGGGTGTCCTGGAGCGCCTGGACGTCCACATCCGGCTTGTTCTCCCACAGCCCTTCCTCCCGCTTCAAGGCCTTGTCCAGCACCTCGGGATCGACGGGGCTGTTCTTCAGGTAATAGGCCTTGTATTCCTCGGCATGGCTTTTCGCGTATTCCTGGGACTTGAAGTACGCCCGAATCAGTTTTTTGACGAGCTCCGGTTTCTCTTCCAGGATCCCGTTCCGTGCGGCGAGCACACCGGTATGGAACGTGGGCAGGTAGTCCCAGCCCGTGGCGAGAAGCTTGCCTTTGCCTTCTTTCTCTACGAGGGAAGCGAAAGGCTCATGAATAATCGTGGCGTCCACCTGCTTCGTATCGAGACTGGCATAGGCCGCCTGCTGGGCTCCGTTGGCTACGAGCGTCACATCCTTGTCGGTCAACCCGTGCTTCTGGAGGATAACCCGCGTATAGACGTCGAGGCCGCTGCCGAATACGCCCACACCGATCTTCTTCCCCTTAAGGTCTTCTATGCTCTTGATGTTCGGCGAGGCGATCAGATAGAACGGCCCCTTGGTGCGGAACATCGAGGAAACAATTTTGATCGGCGCCCCCTTGCCTGCGGCTATGATGGCCGTCGTCGTGGCGACATCGACCACGTCTATATCTTTACTCGTCAGTCCGGCGATCGGGTCCTTCGTCGAAATGAATTCGACGTCCAGTCCCTCGTCCTTGAAAAATCCTTTTTCCGCGCCGAACGATACCGCCAAGCCGCTGACTCCGGAGAGCGGAGCGTATCGGATCTTCTCCAGCTTCGGCGTTTCTCCCGCCGCCTTGGAGGAAGCCGCCTTCTCGGTTGCCGCCTCCCCGTTGGCACATCCCGCCAGAAGGGCGATGAGCGCTAAGGGTACAGCCATGCGGCGTAGGTTGGTGATTGACATAGAGTTGTTCTCCCTTCTTGAGGCCTTTTCTAATAAGTGGATTTCCACTTCAAAAACACTTTGCGCTCCAGCCAATCGATCAGCCCGATCAAGAGCACTGACACCAGCGTGACCAGCACCACGATCCCGAAAGCCTGCGGGGTATTGTAGAGGGACGTCGCCTTGACGAGAATGTTGCCAAGGCCGTCCTTGGAGCCCAGCATTTCCCCGAAAAGCGCCCCGACAAGCCCCGTGGCCGCCGAGAGGCGCAGACCGGCAAAGATGGTCGGTGCCGCCGAGGGGAGAATGACCTTGAGAATCGTCTGAGTCCGGCTCGCCTCAAATACTTTGGCGACCTTCAGATGCTGGTCCGCGGTCTGCTTCACACCCGTGATCGTATTGATGGCTATCGTAAAAAAACAGAATAAGAACACAATCGAAATTTTATGCGTCATCCCGATCCCGAGCCAGAGCGCGAGAAGGGGGATGATGGTCACCTTCGGAATGGCCATCAGGGCCGAAAGATACGGCCGGAAGAAGGCTTCCGCCCAAGGAACCAGAACGAGGAACAGCCCGACCGCCATTCCTCCCGCTGCCGCCAGGCCGTAGCCGGCCAGGAATTCGCCAAGCGTAACGCCAAGCGCCTTGATAATACCGCCGTCCGCAAACAGCCTGCCAAGCTCCTTCATCACTTGAACCGGTGCCGGGAGGTAGAGGCTGCTTACCGTACCCGACCGCACCAGAGCCTCGCAGACGCCCAGCAAAAGAACAAGCAGCCCCAGCTGACCAAGCCGCAGGGTCCCCGGGGACTTCCCCGGCTGTTTCGCCTTGCTCATGGCCGTCACCCCTTCAGCTGGAGCGCGAAGCGGTTAGCCGGCTTAGTCAGCCCCAGATGATCGCGGAAAGTGCTTCCGTCATAGGCGGTTCGAAAAATCCTCTCCGCTGCAGCTCCGGCACGACGAGCTCCAGGAACAGATCCAGCCCGCCCGGCATGTAAGGCGGGCACAGATTGAAGCCGTCGGCCGCCTCGTCCACGAACCATTCTTCGATGACGTCCGCCACCTGCCCGGCACTGCCCACAATGAGCAGGTGCCCCCGTACCGTCACGGTAAAGAAGTAGAACAAGTCCCGGACGGTCAGGTCTTCCCGGCCGTTCGCTTTCCGGGCCAGCTCCGCCCAATGCAGCGCTGTTGGCGAGGCGGACAGGTCGGGCAGCGGCGCATCCAGCTCATAGCCCGTCAAATCGATGCCCAGCTTGTCGGACAACGGCTGAAGGTTGAAGTCCGTCACCACAAGCGCGTTCAGCTCGTTGTACTTCGCCCTGGCTTCCTCCTCCGTTCTTCCCACGACAGGAACCAGTCCGGGCAGCACCTTCAGATCGGAAGGCTGCCGGCCATGCTCCTTCAGCCGTCCCTTCACCTCCCGGTAGAAGGCTTGAGCGGTCTCCTTTACGTTCGTGCCGGTGAAGACCATATCCGAATATTTCGCGGCAAGCCCCTGGCTCCTCGCCGAGGTGCCCGCCGTGATGAGCGGAAGCTGGCCCTGGATCGGCCGGGCCACGTTCAGCGGACCGGCTACGGAGAAATGCTCCCCGTGGTGGTTCAACTCATGGACCCGGTCGGGATCGGCAAAGCGCCCGGCCGCCTTGTCCCGCGGGAGCGACTCGTCTTCCCACGTATCCCACAGGCCGCTGACGACCTCGATGAACTCCTCGGCGTAATCGTACCGTTTGGCGTTATCCCAGTGCTTCTCGCGGCTGAAATTAAGCGCCGCCCGCGTATCCGACCCCGTGACCACGTTCCAGGACGCCCGCCCCTTGCTCAGATGATCCAGCGAAGCCGTCATGCGGGCAATATGGTAAGGCTCGGCATAGGTGGTATTCACCGTGGCGATCAGCCCGATCTTCTCCGTTGCCGCCGCCAGATAAGACAGCATCGTAAAGGGCTCGAGCCGTGTCATCTGCGAGGGAAACAAGTGCTGCATGTCCACGCTGGTGGCCAGCCGGTCCCCGAGGAAAAAGAAATCGAAGTGGGCCTTCTCCAGCTTCTGCGCCGTTTCCCTTAAGAATTGAGGATCATAGGCGCCGTCCGTCCGCCCTTCCGGGAGCCTCCAGCCCGCCGGGTGATACCCCGTCCCGAATAAAAACAAACCAAGATGCAGCTGCCTCCGTTGTGCCTTCATGTGATAATCACCTTTCTATTGGTATAGTTCATCCTGATCCGGTCTATGTCGGCCAGCTCCTCCGGGCTCAGCCGCTCTGACGCAAACCGGGTGGTCTCCCGAAAATGCTCCGGCTTGGACGCGCCCACAATCGCCGAGGTGATGCCGGGACGGCTGAGCACCCAGCTTAGGGCGAACTGCGGCAGCGTCCATCCGCGGCGTTCCGCCAAGGGCCGCAGAGCCTCCACCATCGGGAGCGGATGGTTTCGGGTGAGCAGGGCCTGCAGCCGCTGTTCCCCTGCCGCAAGCCTGGAGCCGGAAGGCGGCGCCTCGCCCTCCCGGTATTTGCCGGTCAGGATCCCCCGCCCCAGCGGGCTGTAGACGATAACCCCTACCTGCTCCGACAGGGCATAAGGAATCAGCTCCTGCTCAATATCCCGGGTAAGGAGGCTGTACTCGGGCTGCACCGCCTCGAACCGCCGAAGCTGATGAAGCGCGCTGATTCCGTGAGCTTTGGCAAGCTGCCATGCCGCATAGTTGGAGCAGCCGATGTAGCGGATCTTCCCTTCCCGCACCAGATCGTTCAACGCCTGGAGCGTTTCCTCCAGCGGAGTATGAGGATCAAACCGGTGCACCTGGTACAGGTCGATATAGTCGGTCTGCAGCCGTCGAAGACTCCTTCCAGGGCACGGTACAGGTGGTACCGGCTCTGTCCCTGGTCATTTACGCCTGGCCCGATCGGGTTGTGCAGCTTCGTAGCCAGCAGGATGTTCTGGCGCCTTGTCTTCAGCAGCTTCCCCAGAATCTGCTCCGATTCCCCGAGCTGGGACACCTCGCCGTTGTCCATGCCCCGGCCGTACACATCGGCGGTGTCGATCAGGTTGACCCCTGCCTCCAGTGCCTGGTCCAGCACGGCGGCCGAAACCGCCTCATCTATCCATCTCCCGAAGGCCATCGTGCCCAGGCTGACCTCCGATACCCGGACACCCGTTCTTCCCAGCCATCTGTACTCCATCTCTCTTTGCCCCCTTGTCTGCGTGTAAAAAAGAAAACAACCGGAAACACCTCCATTCCCCATGCCTTAGGCCTTCCCATGGCCTTGGCAGGAATGAATCGTGCATCTCCGGTTGTCCGGTCGATCCTATTCATATTATTCCGATGAATTAAGTGGAGTATATCATTGTCGAAAATCGTCGTCAACTGTATCCCGTTGTTTGGCCAACCGCTCACCTGGGGAAGCCCCATAAGGTGGATCGGCAAAAAACCCATTCCGGCCTGCGGAATGGGTTTGGCTTACCGTCTATTCGGTTTTTTCCTGCTCCAGGTCCAAGGTTCGGTTGACCTCCGAATTAGAAGGGTCGCGGCCCGTCAGCTTGGCAAGCATACGTTTCATCAGTTTGGTTTTATTCCCGGTCTCCCAATACTCGGCCGCTTCGGCCTCCACCCGGATCAAAACCAGATTGGGATCGTCGCTGGTCGTGTCCAGAAAAGCAGCATAGGCCGGATTCCAGTATTCCTTGATTTTCCCACGGTCCTCCACCAGCTCCGCCTTCCCGCGGATCGATACATAGGACTTGCCCACATAGGAGACGTTGACGTTGGGGTTATCCCGCAGCTCCAGAAATTTATCCGTGTCCTTCATCGTCAGGAACCACAGGTCGCCGTCGAACTCGACTTCCTGGGTCTTCATAGGACGCGACACCAGCCCTTCCGGGGTCACGGTGGTGAGCATGGCCGTTTCGATGCCTTTGATTAAGTCCCGAACTTTCTCCAAAGCTTCCTGGTAATCCGTGTTCGGATTCGACAAGGTTCTTCACCCTTTCGCTTCATGATCGCAGAACGTTCATCCTTGTTTATACCCGGAAAGAGGAAAACTTAATCATCCGGCTGGTTCAGCACCCCTCCGACACTTGGGTCTGCCGGCCATCCAGCGTAGACTCTACGGAGCGTGGATGGTATTCCTTGTTCCAACGGATACAATATAACCGAGGTGGACGATATGGATACGCAAAGAAAGAAACAACTGCTTGAGGAGTATAAACACAGACGGCCCGAAAAGGGAGTGATTTCTTACCGATGCCTGGCAACCAATGAGTCTTTCCTAGGAATTTCAAAAGATACGAAGGCCGATTTTAATAGTACCAGCGCCAAACTGGCCGCCAACTATCATCCGAACAAGAGGCTCCAAGAACTATGGACCCATTATGGCAGGGGAGGCTTTGAGCTTTCCGTAGTGAAGACTCTTAAATACGACAACCCCGCCGTGGACCATACCGCCGAACTGGAAGCGATGCGTGAGCAATGCCTGGCGCAGGATAAGCAAGCAAGGAGGATTTGGAGATGAACAAGGGTATCGTCATGACGGCCGATCAGTATGACCGGATAGATGGAAATAACGCTAAGTCTACCATCAAACGGTTGACGCTGGGCACCCCGACTTTGGAAATCAACAAGAATAGGAAGATGGCAGCACAAATCTGGAAAGAGACAGCGGACGGCGAATTAGAAATCAGCACGGAACTGCCCATTCATCAAGTGCTTGATCTAATGATTTTTCTAAGCCGCACCCTGCTGTATTTTCGCGAAGCCTATCGGCTGCCCCTGTTATACGACCCCGAGAAACCGACGGTAGAGCGGATTGGAATTCAGGGCGGTGTTCTGCCGGTCGCTGTCTGTACCGAAAATCCTACTATCAACGAAGACATTCAGAAGGTTTCCCAGGCATTAAACGATTTGGGCGAACTGACCGGGGAACGGCTGCGTGTGCTGGCCCGAATACTGGAAGAAATGGAGTATGGTTAAGATGAATAATCAATGGCTACTGTCCCCTGCCAGACAGTTGACGGAAGAGGAAAAATCCCTTGTCTGGCAAAAGCCTGTTACCCACATCGAGAGTGACGCGGAGCGCCGCATTTGTACAGAGGTTTATCGGAATTGGACACGCGGCCAAATGAAAATCACCAATATCC
The DNA here is from genome assembly GCA_030323305.1 of Paenibacillus sp. CC-CFT747. Taxonomy (GTDB): domain Bacteria; phylum Bacillota; class Bacilli; order Paenibacillales; family NBRC-103111; genus Paenibacillus_AO; species Paenibacillus_AO aurantius. Next base: position 1,462,359 of record CP106741.1, read on the forward strand.
TTCTGGAGGGAGATGCCGGTTCCGGCAAGACCCAGCTTGCCAAAGCTCTCTCCGCTGACTTCGGACTGCCCTATACCAAGGTGACCTGTTTTGCGGATATGGATAAATCCGACGTCTTGGGTTCTATCCTGCCGGTGCTGCCAGAGGATAACAACGAAACCGAAGGCGTATCGTACAACTATTATCCATCAGAAATTGTGCGAGCTTATGAGAACGGGTGGCTGCTGGAAATTCAGGAGCCTACCGTCATCCGTGATGCGGCAGTGCTCATGTCACTTAACTCGGCGTTGGAGCCGGACGGGAGCATCAACCTGCCTACCCGGATTGTCCATCGTCATCCCGATTTTATCGCGGTCATCACCACAAACCGCGGCTACAACGGCTGCCGCCCGCTTAACGAGGCTTTGCGTGACCGGGTACAGCACAGTGAGAAAATGGACTTGCCCGCTATTGAGGTTATGATGGAGCGGGCAGCGGCTGCCACCGGCTGTACGGATGAAGGTTTGCTGCTGACTTTTGCCCGAGCCATCGTCTTGCTGGATCAAACCGCAAAGGCAAACGCCATAAAGGGTGTAGCGGGTATGCGCTCCTATTTTTTCTGGGTGGACGCTGTCCTTCAGGGCTCGAAGACGGTGGAGGCGCTGTATCACAAGGTCATTTATAAAATCACCACTGATCCCGAAAAATCGATATTCTGGAACAAGCCTTATCCAAGCAGGGGATGCTGTCAGCGCTGGAAGAGATCCCCGAACGGCGAGGGAAAACCAACGGCCAGATAATGGAAATCCACACAGAGGGAACTATGGAAACAGAGGTCTCCAGCACGGGGCCGGACGACATCCCGGCGGTGGCCTTGCGGAAGTCAGCCGACAGCGAGGGCCATTCCGCTAAGCAAGCGGATAACGCCGCCGATACGGAAAGCTCAGATAACGGCGCGGACGGTGAGCCCCTGTACCACGAGCTGCAACAAACGACCAGTGAGGAGTCTGAACAGCAAAAACGGGATTTCCGGAAGCATCTGAACCAACAAACACGGGAAATGGTGAAGGGCTCTTCCCATGAGAAAGTAAATTTGATTGTTCACCGACCGGAAGCAACGCCTGCCCATCAGCGTGAATATCATCAGATGGCGTCGGCGTTGATGCCCGTCATCCGGGAGCTGGTGCGAAAAACGCTTCCGCTTTTGGAGCACGAAGTATCCACAGAGTTTGCCAAGTCCCGTGTTTATGGAACGAGATTCCATGCAGAAAAGCTGGCCACTCCTGATTTTCACCACTTTTCCCAGAAAAGCCCGCCGGATGAAGAGCCTTCTCTTGCGGTCGCCCTTAGAATTGACGAATCCGCCTCTATGAGTGCCTTTGGGCGGTTGGATGCTGCCAAGCAGGCGGCTGTCGCCGTTTATGAATTTTGTGAAAGCTGCAAAATTCCCCTGCTGATTTACGGGGATACGGCAGACCGCTCGGCTTTGGAGCGGATGTCTCTCTACTCTTATATTGACTTCGAGTACCCCTCACCGAACGATAAGTACAGCCTTATGGCGATTCAGGGACATAGCAACAACCGGGATGGCATGGCCCTGCGCATCCTGGCGGAAAAGCTGATGAAAACGCCCCATAAGACGAAACTGCTCATCAGCATCAGCGACGGTCAGCCAAAAGCTATGCCGGACTATACCGGCGAGGCCGCCATAGCGGATATGAAAAACGTGATACAGGAATTTAGCCGCAAAGGCGTCTTATTTCTTGCTGCTGCCATTGGGCAGGATAAAGAGACCATTTGTGATATTTACGGACAGGGACGCTTTTTGGACATCACCGATTTACGGCAGCTTCCGGTACGTCTGGTTCAAATCATTGCTAACTATTTATAGCCATGATAAGGTCTTGGCATCCTGGAGGTGATGAATATGGATTGCGCCAAGGTGGGGCGTTTAATTTTTCAACTACGGAAAGAAAAGGAGCTGACCCAACAGCAGGTTGCGGATTTGCTAAATATCAGCAACAAGACCGTATCCAAATGGGAGTGTGGTTTGGGCTGCCCCGATGTTACGCTTTGGTCTGAGCTCTCGGCCGTGCTGGGTGCAGACATTCAAAAAATGCCGGAGGGAAAACTGGATCCGAATCTACCGGATGTGGGAAAGATTGATAAAACCCAATTCTATGTATGCCCTGCCTGCGGAAACATTCTGACGAGTACAGGGAACGCCTCCCTTTCCTGCTGCGGTCGAAAGCTGCAGCCGTTAAAGCCATTACCTCACCCAACAGTTGAAATTACAGTCGAAGAAATGGACATGGATTACTATATTTCCATCCGGCATGATATGAAGAAAACCCACTATATCGCATTTGTGGCGTATGTGCTTGATGACCGAGTACTCCTAACCCGCTTATACCCTGAACAAAGTGCAGAAGTCCGTATTCCCATGATGAAAACCGACGGTGACTTATATTTGTATTGTACCGAGCACGGTTTGCAAAAATATACGGATCTTTTTAGCTAATCAGTATGGCCGGAATGGCTAAACTACTATTTGCTGGCAGAGACACGGAATCCTTTTGCTAGAAGCCACACGGCAAGAATCATTTCATTAGCGGCGACCGGAACCGCCAAAAGGCCTCCCCAAGTGGATAGCTGCTCGATCACTCCGAACATGACCAGTAGGGCACAAAGAACAACAAGGGCAGACCCTGTCATACCCAGGATAGGGATGAACCTCGGGACGAGTCCCGATCTATAGAAGATGTAGCTGTACATTATCGTATTCATGCCCAGAAAGAAGTTGGGGCCAAGCAAAAAGGTCCAGTCATGAAGGGCTTTCAGCAAGGTGCCCGAGGCTTGAAAGGCGGCGGGATCCGGTGCTCCCGCTGCTGTATATTCCCGGCTTAAGCTCAATAGAGCCAAGACGCTGACGATCCCAACCGTAATCACAACCGCCTCCATAAACCGGAAGCAAAGATGCCAAAGAGCAATCGTTTCATTGTATTTTCTTAAGAGGGGAAACATGGTGGTGGCCGTTCCTACCGCGGAAACGACAAGAAGTAACTCCATAAGCGCCCCAAGCACCACCTCGTTGGAGTGGGCGGAACCTTGAATCAAGTAATCCGGACCGTTTAGCAGGGGGTCGTATAAAATCAGGCCGACTACCGCGGAAACCGCCGCTAAGATAAACAAGACACCTACTATTTTGGAAGCTGCTCTGGTTGAGAAATTCATTCCATTACCTCTCCTCTCGGTTCTCCCCATAGTAAAACACCTCTTCCAGCGGCACATCAAAGGCTTGCGCAATACGAAAAGCCAGTTCCAGAGACGGGGAGTAGTTCCCTTTTCCAATGCTACAATGGTTTGCCGGGTTACCCCCGCCTTGTCAGCCAGCTGCTGCTGCGTCATTTCGTTGTGGTTAAAGCGCAATTTCCTGATGTGATTGCCGACAAGATTTTTGCCCATGTTAGACTCCTCTCCGGTAATGGTAAAGTTTCGTAAACGAGCCGGTTACATCCGAAAGGAAACCCGCAGAAATCAGGATCAGAAACATCACCTGCGATGGCTGATTAATGGTCAAGGACCCCATAGCAAGAAGAAAGCCAAGGACAAACACGAAAAACGAATTTCGGAATGCTTTCAATTCAATAAGCCGGTCCAGCTCATCCTGAAAGGCCGGTTCCTTTTCCCCGGTCGATAGCCGGAACACGATGTTAAAGACAATGCTGATTACGATATGCGCAAGGATGGAAACCAACGTCAGAACCAGGACAAACGAGCCCCAATAACGAAAGGCTTCTGCCGGCTCCAAAGCTTCTCCGGGATATTGGGTATACCGGTACGCACAATAAGATCCAAAGATGAGAAAGGCGCTGATCAACGTGACGATGCTTTTCTTTTCCTGATAAGTCATTCCCTGCACCCACCTGTCCACTATTCTTTACACCATGTCATTCAATATGTACATAATGTAATATATTCTTTACATGATGTCAATCTTATTTTACAACCCAAACCAGACTCCTATTAGGTACGTCTCTCTCTTTTTACGCTGGCTGCAAGCGACGGCTTTACAAAGGAAAACGGACCATCCATAAGGGGATGGCCCGTTTCTTCCTATGGTAAGGTTATTTTAGCTCATAATAATCCATCGTCGAGGTCTCCACGAAGCCGCAGGATTGATAAAGCCCGAGGGCGTTCGCGTTCTCCACGGCCACTTGCAGCATAATCCCCCTGCGTCCGCTTCCTTCAACTTATCGATCGCCTTCAGGAGAATCGCTCTTCCATATCCCTTGCCACGATGCCCGGGCAGAACACCCAGACCATAGATGCCCCCTATACCGGGGGACCGCTGGATATGGACTTTCCCGATGACCTGCTGGTCAGCTTCTGCCAGATAGATGGTCATGCCCCTCTTCTCTTCCTCCTCAGGCAGGATCATCCCTTCCGTTGGATCGCTTGTCTCCTCTTCCCCCGGCTGGTCGCCAAAGTATATCGCATTCTGCCGGTGAATTTCCCGCGCATCGGCATTCGTCGCCTTCCGAAAGATAAGGCTCTCTAAGTCATGGGGTATCTCCGGCCGATTCCCCCGAAGATACATCTCATGCTCCGAATGATGGTACCTTGCTCCGGTTCCTTGAATGAACGCTTGCCCGGCTTCTGACTTCCGATCGCTTAAGAGAAGCATACCTTTGGAAGATCGGCGCTTCCCCTCTTCTATAGCCAACCTGCTTAATGTCCCAAATACGCCTTGGCGCCTGTATTCCGGGTGCACCATGCCATTCACTTCGAGCGGTGTATCGGCGCCGCCAAAATCACAAATTCCCATATAGCCAATCAGCTCCTGCTCATCGAAGTACAGGAATTCATTGATTTGGCGGATCCCTGCGCCGTCTGCCCGGGAATATACGGCCAGCTTGTAGTCCAGCTCGAGCTTCAGCGTCGTTTGATCTTCGCGAATGCACCGTTCCTGAAGTCGGTTAATCAAGTCATAGTCTTCTTGGCCGATTCCCTCTCTGAGCTTCAACCACGGGTTACGGATCGTCTTCATGTGACACCCCTTCTCCAAAAAAATGCAGAACGGCGATGATCCCACGCTGCTCTGCTTAAGTTAACTTACGGCCGTGCGCGTTTCCGCCCTTACTCCTCCCCGTGGCCACAGGGTTGTCCTGGAAGCTCACCCAATCGCTCCAACTGCCCGCGTACAGCTTCACCTTGGGAAAGCCGGCCTGCTGCAGCGCAAGTATGTTCGGGCAGGCCGTCACGCCGGAGCCGCAGTACACGACGATCTCCTTATCGGACGGGAGATCGCGGAAGCGCTCCTTCATGGCCTCGGCGTCCTTCCAGCGGCCGTTCTCGTCCAGGGCGTCTTTCCAGAAGCGGTTGACCGCTCCCGGGATATGCCCGGCCACCGGATCGATCGCTTCCTCCAGCCCCTGGTAGCGGCGGGCTTCCCGGGAGTCGATCAGCACCCGGTCCGAGCGGCCCAGCCCGGCTTTAACTTCCTCGACGCCTACCACCATCTCGTTATGTACATGAGGAACGAATGCGCGGCCTTCCGGCTGCGGGACCTCCTGCGTCACCGGATAGCCTTCCGCCTTCCAGGCGGAGTAACCACCGTCCATGAGATAGACCTGCTCATGGCCCAGGTAGCGCAGAAGCCACCAGAACCGCGAAGCCATCGCCCCGCCTTGGTCGTCATACGCGATCACCGTCGTCCCCGGTCCGATCCCCGCTTCGCCCAGCTTACGGGACAGTTCTCCCGTGTCCGGCAGAGGGTGCCTTCCCCCGTGCTCGCCGATCGGGGCCGACAAATCCTCCTCCAGATGAAAATACACCGCTCCGGGCAGATGCCCTTCCCGGTAAGCTTGACGGCCGGATTCCCCGTGGCCGAGAGCGAACCGGCAGTCGGCGATCATCATATCCGCCTTCCCCAGGTTCTCCTTCACCCAATCCATGCTCACGACAGATGACATGTCCACACGCTCCCTCTTCTTATAGTTCGATCGAGTAGCTGAGCCAATCCCCGCGGGTTCCGCCCATCTTGGCATAGAAGCGCTGCGCTCGCTCATTGTCGGGGGCCGTTTCCCAGCTCATGGCCGCGTAGCCGTTTTCCCTCGCATAAGCGGTACAAGCTTCGAACAAAGCCGCCGCCGCGCCGGTTCCCCGGCTCTTCTCGACGACGTACAGGTCGTTCAAGATAACGACGGGGCGGGCCCGAAGCGTACTGTAGGTAAAATACAGGGTAGCGAAGCCCGACAGCAAGCCGTCTTCTTCCGCCACCCATTGGATGCCCTGCTTTCCGTCTAGAAGCACCCGCATCAGCTCCTCGAGCCGCTCCTTCGGAGGCTCGGGGCAGCCATAGAAATCCGTAATATATTCGCGCATCAGCCCGCCGAGCGGGACCAGGTCCACGGCCTGCGCCTTTCTTACCACTACATCCGGCAGGTCCATCCCTCCCTCTCTTCTTGTCCTGGATTCCTCCTCATTATAGGACATAGAGAGGCTTTCGGCGAGACCTTCGCCCCTGATCCGGAAGGTTACAGCATCTGGTAAGGCGAGCGGTGCGCCGCCCAACGCCGGTAATCCCGGGTTCGGGCAATCGTGCGGCTCCCTTTCATCAGCCGACCGTCCCCGGCCCTCCAGGTATGCCCGCTTTTGTCCCCTCGGCGGATCTGAACGTAATTGTAAGGCCCCGGGGCATAGAGCCGGAACCCTGCTTTCCGGCAGCGGTCCAGAAAATCGACATCCTCCCCAACGGTAAGTGAGCCGAAACGAACCTTGTCCAGCACCCGCTTGCGGAAGAGAAGGGTCCCCCCGGCCACTCTTCGGACCATCCTGTTCTGTTTCTCCGGAAATCTTAGGATGAGCAGCTTTCGGCTCTCGAGATAGGCCAAGTAGGCCCGTTTTCCCACAAGATCCGCTCCCGAATCCTTCATGGCCTGCATCTGCCCGGTCAAATAGTAGGGAGAGTAATAATCGTCGTCGTCAAATTTGGCCGCATAGGCATACTTCATCTTGCTGAGGCCAAAATTCAGGCACTGCCCGAGCGTAGCCTTCTCCGGCATCCGGTATACGGCCACATTCCGGAAAGCGGCGGCCTTCCGGCGGTATTCGGCCAGCTTCATGCTGTCTTTGTTAAGAACGATGATCAATTCCTTCTTCTTGTGCAGCTGTGCCCGGTAGTTCTCCAGAATGTTAGCAAAGAAATCCGGACGGTTCGTACACGTCACAATGGTGACCCCTTCTGTCCCTTTCATGGTTCTCCCTCTCTATCACTCTGCCTTATTCTATGAAAAGACGATAGAAAAAGGAGACGGCCCTTGTCCCTCTGCGATGCGGAGATGGACGAGAAGGCGCGGCTGGCAGGACCGTCTGCCGCCTCCGGGAATGGGAGGACAAGCCGCTCATGTTAAGTCCGGCCCATGTGGAAATAAAGAAAGAAACCCGCCGGATCCGGCGGGCTTCTTTCTGCTTGGTTCATGCTATTGGTTTGGTTGTCGTCGTCTTTAGTCCCGTTGACGGGCGCGGGCTTCGCCGCCCTTGCGTCCGGCTTCCTCACGGCTCATTTTGCCGCCGCTTCCGCCATTGTTGGAATCGGACCGGGCTTCGCCGCCCTTGCGTCCAATTTCCTGATAGAAGTCCTTGTCATGGTTGTCGGATGTGGCTTCTCCGCCTTTGCGTCCGATTTCCTGATAGAACTCCCGGTCATGGCTGTCGGAAGTAGCTTCTCCACCTTTGCGACCGATCTCCTGATAAAAATCTTTATCATGGTTCTTAGCGGTTGCTTCTCCACCCATACGTCCTGCTTCTTCACGGCTCATGCGGTCTTGATTGTTGCGTGCCATTATGAATCACTCCTTTTGGGTTTTGTGGTAAGTCGCCTTTGTACCGGCGCACGGTATACTTAACCCGGTCAAAATGGAGTTAAACGCTAGCAACCAAAAAATTCCGGGTGCTTGGTTGCTTGACTTTCGGCTTCTTTTTGGCTTCAAAAAAACCGTCAATAGCTGATCAGAGCGGCCATCAACAGGCCTGCGGCCAGGCTCAGCCGGGAAGTAAAGATACCGACCGCCACATTTCCTTCGGGGATTTCACGGATGACGCGGAAGGGCGTGACCAGTTCAAAAAATAAAACACCAGAACCTGAAAAACAATGCCCACCGCTCCCCAAATCACCAAATCCAGGAGTCCGACCGAATGATAGACGGCCGATGCGATGACGAGAGCAAGACCGGTCAGCTTTCCCCCAAGTCGTAAGCGACCGCTTTGGCGGCGGCCACCTTCTGCGGGTCCCCGGCTTCCTTGCCGTTCTGAATAATCCGGAATTCGTTATAAGGCGTTGTAAAGATAAAGACCAGTAATCCTACCAGCAACAGAGGGATCGTCACCCCAAGGTATTGCAGAAAATTTACGATTAACTCCCATTGCGAACCCATACTATGCCTCCTGTATTAAAGAGCTTATCTCTAACTTTTAGAGTTAAACTCTATACTTTATGTACCGACTGTTCTTAAAGCTGGAAGCCGGCCCGTTCCCCCTTCTCCCGCCGTTCTAGGGGCAGTCGCGTCTTCTTCTTCCGCCTCATTCGGCAACCGCCACAGGCAGGTAGCAGGACAGATTGCCGGTAATCCTCTCTCCGATTCGGGCTACGACGGCGGAGGCCCGGCCACCCATCCAGAAGGATCCCCACAGCAGCCGCCCCGGTACGGACCGTTGATCGTATCCACCGTCCATTCGGGCAGCTCGACGGCCTTCTGATATACCATGGGCTGCTCCCAATAAAACTCCTCGCCGTCCCTCTCCCACTGCTCTCCCTTGGCGTTATAAAGGGTAACCCCTCCGCCTTCCCTTCCCAGGATAGGTTTGCTTACATAAGGGATACCCGTGCCTTCGAACCGGTTCTCCAGGTAAGTCGGCAGCATAAACCGTTCGATCGCCTCCTGCTCCTCCGGCTCGAAGAACTCCCCCGATTCATGGAGGCTCCAGATGACGGCCTGAAGGGCTTTGGTCTGGGCGAGAAAGGCGGACGGCGGGTTGATGATGCCAAGCCTTCCCCGGGCGATTAGGTCCAGCACGTGCGCTCCCGTCTCGTACCCGTCCGTGTCCCGGTCTTCGGCCAGCTTCTCCAGCGCGTGCAGCCGGTACAGCAGGTCGACGGGCTTGTGCTCCCCGTTCTCCAGTACATGCAGGCGGTCTTCGTACACCCGAAGATCCGAAAGAGCCACAAACTCCCCCGACAGCCCCGATTGGGCGAGCAGATAGCGGGTCGTGGCCGCATCCTCCTCGTGCCAGTCGAGAGAGCTGAAATAGATTCGCTCGGTCGGATAGCCTTGGCGCTGGTAAGCCTCCACCACCTGCCGGAAGGCATCCGCGATATGCACGCGCATGCCCTCGTTCGGGTCCTGGAGCCCGTAATAGGAGCAGACCCGCCCGTTAACATGATACGCTTCGACAATTCCCGTAGGGGTGTCGCTGTTCAATTCGAGCATTTTCATCCCTTCGGTGGTTTGGGCAAAATCAAACCGCCCGATCGCCGTCGGCAGCCCTTCCAGCACACGCACCCTCACCGCACGCAGGGCGCACTCCGGAATGCCCAGCCCGAGAAGCAGCTCGTCATCCGCCTGGGAAAGCACTTCAACCGCCCGTTGAAAGACGCCGCCGAGACGCTCCGTGGCCTCCGCCAGTTCGACAAATATTTCCCGGGAAACTTTTTTGACGCCGGCCAAGGCATATTCTTGCTCATACATGTAGTCCCACGTAAAGATTCCTTCCTTGCGCATCGCCCCATACAGGTCATTACGGATGGCTTGGTAATTCATCTGTGACACCTCCCGTCCTTCTTCCCGGCAGCAACTTATCCGCGAAGGAAGTTCTGCTTATCCTTTCATTCTCGCGCGTTCCTGACCACTGTCCACCAATAGAGTTACCGGATAAGGCACTAGCTGCTGCTTGACTTCGACGAGCTGCCAAGCCCTCCGCGCGATCCCGACGTTACCCCATTGGAGGAGCCTACGCTGTCCGAGGAGCCGGAGCCCACCGTACCGCTTCGGGAGGAGCTGCCGGAGCCGCCGTAATAATAGCTGCTGTGGCTTCCCGACGAATTGTCGCAGTAGCCGTCCCGGTTCTCGTCGATGCAGTCTCTGTTGCTGGAGCAGCCCACCGTGCCCACCGTCAGGGCGGCGGAGAGGAACAAGGCGGCCAGCTTACCCGAACGCCCTCCCCTGCAGGAGGAGCCTTTCCTTCCGGCCGCTGCCCCGTTCTAGTATCGCTGTCCTTCATACGGTATCGCCTCCTGTGCATAGATGACATAAAGCTTTCGGTCCTCGTCAACCTCCGTGGAGGTTCGTTCCCATTCCTTGTCTCCCCAGTAGACATAATTGCTCTGGAGCTGAAGAAGAGCTTCCTCGAACCGGTCAAAATCCCAATGATGAAGGACGGGATAATGGCGGGCGAACTCATCGAATTTTCTAAGCTCTACCCGAATCCCTCTCCAGGACGGCCGGGAGGACGCTCCCGGAATGGCTTTTTCTTCTGTAGATTCCTTCACATAAACCACGTAGCAGCCGTCTTCCGCCGCGCAGGACGTTTTCTCGTAAACCTTGCCTTCCTTCACCAAATAATCGCAGGCGAACCGCAGCGAAATTTCATCGGGGGTGATGGAAGCATAGTGGTAAAGCACCGGAAAACCGTCTTCTAACTTGCGGTATTCCATTCGTGCCATGTCTGGTTCCTCCTTCGCTGTTTTCGGCCGGTAGGCCATGGGCTTATCCGGTCCTTTCACGGACTTGAATTTCTGTTTAGTCGGCGGGCAGGACACTATTACGAGGAAATCCGGCAGCGGTTTCCATAAAATGACGGGGAATGGCTGAACCTTCTTTTCCAAAACCTTACTTTACCATAATTTTTACAGGTTGGGGTGACTTTTTTCCCGGATGGAAGCAGCCTTTCCGGCATGGTAGGATAGGGGGACGAACCGATAGGAGGAGCATTCATGAAAGCAGGGGTACCCTTTCGGCTGGTCCCGATGGAAGAGGAGCACGCAAGGGAGATCTGCACCTGGCGCTATGACCCGCCGTATGATCTGTATAACTGGAAGAATTGGGAGGAGATGCAAGAGAACGGGGAGGAATTCGCCGATCCGTTCATCCGCAAGGAGCAGTACCGGGCGGTACTGGATGAGCACGGGCAGCTGGCGGGATTCGCACAGTTCTTTCCGATGGTTGGCGTCACCCGTCTGGGGCTTGGGATGAAGCCCCAGCTCTGCGGAAGCGGGAGCGGGACGGCCTTCGTGCGGGCAATCGCCCGGGAAGCGGTCCGCCTGAACCCCGGGCATGAGATTGACCTGGAGGTGCTTGTGTGGAACGAGCGGGCCCAGAGGGCATACGAAAAAGCCGGCTTCCGCCGGACCGACGCCTATGAGCGCCTGACTCCGACGGGGCCGGCTGACTTTTACTGCATGGTGTATGAGGAAGGGGAGGCCGTTTAGGCCCGGCGGGGTTTCCGGTCGAGAAGCAGAATCGCTCCGATGAAGAGGAAGAGGATCGCGGCGTTCACCCGTCCGATATGAAGCTGAAACAGCGTTCCGACCGAAAAGATCGAAAAGAAAATAACAGATATGCTGCCCAGGATGAAGACCGGGATCAGGATGTATTTGTTGCGTCCCCCGAACAGGTAGAACTCCAGCAGGCCGAAGGCCACCGCCATCGGAAAGCCCGGCCACAGCGTCCCCCAGGCATCGAACAGCGTCGACAGCTGGCACACCGCCGCCACCACGAGCAGGATGCCTCCCGGGATGAACAGGCCCGGATACTTGCGTCCAGTCAGGAAATACAGGAGATGGAAGCCGATTCCGAGCGGAAGAATGAAGATCGAGGCCCAGAACAAGCTGATAATCGTCCCCGAATCCAGGAGGGAGAAGCCTTCCAGAAATCCGAATTTGGTGCTGAGCAGCACGGCCCCGAGCAGGAGAAACAGAATGCCGAACCCGCTGTTCTTGTTAAGTGTCATTACGCGTTTACCCTCTTTCCCTAGAAATTCCTTGTCTTCATGGTAATCGATGGAGGATCGTTTGAATTCCGACCTTGGTCTAGTTTTGGCCCCGGCCGAATTGCCGGTTGGACGGGCCCCTAAGGCGGCCCCAATAAGGAAGACCGGAAGGGCCCACACCCTATCCGGTCTTCTTAAGTTGGAAAGGCTCCCGGAGGAGGAAGCGGCCGTCTGGCCGCAAGCCCCATCCTCAGCTCGTGACATTCGCGGGAATGTAGACCTGCCAGACCCGGGGCTCCCGTTCCTCCATCCCGATATAGGTCATGAGCAGTGCCAGGTCTTCCCGGGTGGACCGATGATCGCCGTTCACGTCCTGCCGGGCGCTGTAATAGGTAAGGACATCCTCAATATCGACAGGGGCGGCGGCCGGGTCGTCCTTCAGTTCGAGGACCCGGAAATAATACGGGTTCGAAAGCATCGTCCCATTATAAACATGGTAAGCGCGGTACAAGCCGTCCGCGAGTCCTTCCGTATCGAAGCTCTGGACGGTTCCCCAGCCCTCCACCTCCAAGCGGCCCACCTGCCAGCGGATCAGATCGGCTTCCGTCAGAGGGGTGTCCGCCACCGCGTCATCGGGAACAACATAGACGGTTCCCATGGGCAGCTCGGAAGACTCCAGCCGATCCCCCGGTAAACGGTTAGCGGCGGTACGGTGGCGGTAAAGAGCAGGGATGCCGACCAGCCCGCCCGGTCCGTCGCCGTAACCCGGACCAGGGAGGTTCCCGGGAACCTTCCGTTCATCTCCAGCTGGCCGGTTTCCCCGTTCACCTCCAGCTGCACGGGAACCGGCTTATAGCCGTACAGGTCCTCCTCCCGGCCCACAAGCTCGGCGGAATAGGTCAACCTGTCTTCTAGAGCTGGGTCCGCCAGATCCGCATCGGTGAACCATTCGGAGAGAGGCAGGGTCACCCCCTGCTCCCCGATGAGCTGGTCCGGGATGGAGCCGGCCGCCGAAGGCGCAGAGCCGAAGCGGGCCGTCAGCTCGACTACCGCCTCCCGGTCAAGCGAATCGGCTGCCGTCAGCGTAACCTTCCGGAAGCCGGCGGTGCCGCTCGGTGCGAGCTCATAATACGTGGCGCGCGTCACCGTCTCCCCGTCAACGGCCGTCAGCGTGATCCCCGGCCCGGCCAGGCTTTGGAACAGGCTGCTCATCTCCACCCGGTACGGTGCCATCCCGTCTGCCGGGAAGCCCAGCACGTCCGCTCCCGGCTTAGCCGTCAGCTCCCCGTACCCTACATAAATCTCCTCCGCCGCTTCATGCCCGGCCTTATCCCGGCCCCTCAGCCACAGGCGGACGGCGTCTATCCCCTCATAAGGAGCCCGGAGAACGAGCTGAGGATGCGCCGGATCCGTCTTCTGGTCCACGCCAGCCATCGAGCCTCCGCCTTCCACCGCGAAAGACCCCCAGTCGATATCCCCGTCCAGGTCGGCGAACACGCCGGTCAGATCGATTCTCTTCTCCTCCCCTGAAAGGAGGTGAATGGCTCCTATGGGATTAGCCGCATAAGGCGCATGATAAGGCCCCGGAAAAGCCGAGGCCACCCCTCCTCCCCCTACCGCTGCGAGGAGCAGTGCCGCTCCCGCGGAGCGGAGGATCCTCTTGTTTCGTTTCGTATGCTTAGGACGCTTCCCCATCATGGCCGTTCTTCCCCTTCCGGCGGCTGGCCGCCGATCCGATCTTTTCCCGGGATGCTCCGGGGTTCAGGTAAATTTTAACACAGGCCTCTGCTCCCGGCCATCGCCATTTGGCAAAACAGGGGTTCCGGTATGTCCCCGAGGGCCCGGATACATACTAGAGGATGGGCAAAGGCATGCAAAATCTGGTATGATTAAAGAATGCCTTTTCAGCTGTACGGAGGTTACCTATGCCGTCGATTAAAATCCCCAAAAACCGAATAGAGTACCTGATCCGGGAGGCGGAATCGCGGTTTCAGCCGGCTGTTCTCGCGCGGGGCTGGGACTACTTCCACCAGGGCCGCATCACGCCGGCGGAGCTGGCCGGCGGAACGGAGCTGCACGCCCAGGTGGCGGGAAGCAAGCGGTACGAGGTCACCCTCGACCTGGAGCATTTCGGCCGAAGCCGCTGCACCTGCCCTTATGACGGCTGGTGCAAGCACATGGCGGCCGTGCTGTTTCAGGTGTACGCGCCCCATGGGAGGCCGGAGCTGCTGCTCATTCAGCTGCAGAGAACGATCGAGTCCAAGCGGAGAAGCGCGAAAAGCCCCTCCAAGACGGAGAAGCGGCCCTACAAGACCGACCTGTCCCCTACGGATTCTCCGGCGGAATGGCAGGCGTTCTTCGACCGGAAGTTCCACGGCTACTCCCTCTCGCACCAGAATTCCATCGAGGGCTTCTACCAGGCGGCCGTTCAGACCCTGGATGGGCTTGCCTCGGATTGGGAGCCGCCGCTTAGGGAGCTGTACCGGCTGCACGTGACCCTCTTCATTCTGCGAAGAGCGGACCGGTTCCGGGAAGCGAATCATTCCGCCTACCATTCGTATTATCATGAGGCGGGCTTCCAGTCGGTGACGGACAGCTGCCGGACCCGGCTCGCCAAGCTGGCCGCCTCGCCTGCCCTGAAGAAAGCCGGGAAGGCCTATCCCAAGCCGTGGAAGGAAACGGTCGATATGGTCCGGCAGTCCCTGACCGGCATGGCCCCCGGCGGCATCGACTGGCTCGACATTTACCGGCTTCTGTGGTGGGACGTCTTCGCCGACGGATCGGCCCAGGCGAAGGAGCGGCAGAAGCTGGCCTCGCTGCTCGCCCAGGGAGGGCTTTCTCCCCGGAAGAGGGATGTACTTCTTCTCGCTTCCTCGCATTTTGCCATTATGGATGGCGACGACGAGCAAGCGATGCGCGAGATGGAAGGGCTGCATGCCCGGCATGCCGGCGATTTCTACTCCGTTCTTCAGCGGCTTTCGCAGGAGGAGCGGTGGGAAAGGCTGCTCGGCTGGCTGCGCTGGCTGCTGCCCGTGATGCCGAAAGCCAAACAGGACGATTTCAACCGCATCTGCGCCTTCTGGATGGAGGCGGTCAAGCATCAGCCCACGGACGAGGAATGGATCCGGGTCATGCTCACCCTTCTGCCGCGCAGCTATTACTACTACACGGACTACCTGATGAAAACGGAGCGCTTCCGGCAGTGGGTCGACCTGCAGCTGTCCAACCGGGTGCTGCCGGTCAACCTCTATTCGGCCGATCTTAAGGTCGTGGAGGCCCATGATCCGGCCCTCCTGCTTCCCCTCTACACCCAGGCGGTGGAACGCTCCATCCAGGAAAAGAACCGCGCGTCCTACACCACGGCCGTGCGGCAGCTGAGAAAGCTTCATGCGTGCTACAAAAAGCTGAAGCGTCTCGACCGCTGGGAGGAGTACATTCACCGGCTGGCGGACAAATACTCGCGGCTGCGCGCCTTTCAGGAGGAGCTGGAGAAAGGAAAATGGCTGTCATGATCACACCGAGTCCATATACCGTTCATGCCGACTGGCTCCCCGAGGGAGCCCTCTTTCTCTGGGGGTGCGGGCGGGCGGGGGAATTCTCGACCCCGTGGAGCTGAAAAATCATCTCTTCGCTTATCACGAGCCTTCGTTCTACGGCACGTTCATTGACACGGCCGAGCACGAGGACCGCGACGGCGTCGCCCTGCCCGCGCTGGAGGCGCTGCGCTACTTCTGCGACACGCCGGCGCTAAGGCACGCGGAAGCCAAGCCGGGCCGGGAGCTCGCCAGCCTGAAGGCGATGGCTCCGATCGTGCGGGAGGCGCTGGAGGAAGGCCGGTTCGTGCCGGACTACGAGCAGTGGAAGCAGGGCCGGCTCCGCTGGAAGCTCGGGCTGCCCGATGCGCCCGAGGCGGCAGCGCCGCTCGTCCGCCGGTGGGCGGATGCGCTGGCGGCCGAGTGGGCGGCCGAGCAGCCCGAGCTGCGCCAGGCGCTGCGCCGGCTCGAAACCGCGGCGCCGCCGGCCGAGGGCGCGGACCTGTGGCTCGACGAGGAGGATTGGCTGGTCGCGATCGGCTGGGTTCAGGATCCCAGCCCGTTCCGCACCTGCCTCCGGCTCGTCGAGCCGCCAGCCGCCCGGGACGGCCGCAGCCCCGCGGGCGGCTGGCGGCTCGAGGTCGCGCTGCAGGACCGCCGCCGGCCCGACACGCTCGTCGCGGTGAGCCCGGCAGGCGAGCCCGCCCCCGGCGAGGAGCTGCCGCCCGCTTGGGCGGACGACCTCGCCCGCGTGCCGCGCGATGTGCAGCGCTGGCTGCACATCCTGCCGTGGCTGCGCGACGAGGGCGAGCCGGAGCGGCTGCGCGGAGAACTCTCCGCCGATGAGGCGTGGGAGTTCCTCGCGCAGGGCAGCCTGCGGCTCGCGGAGGCCGGCAGCGCCGTGCTGCTGCCCGCGTGGTGGCAGCGCGTACGCCGGGTGAAGCCGCGCCTGCGGGCGAAGCTGAAGTCGTCCGTCGGCGCGGCGGACGGCGGCTCGCTGTTCGGGCTCGGGCAGCTCATGCAGTTCGACTGGCGGCTCGCCGTCGGGGACATGGAGCTGACCGAGGACGAATTCCGCGAGCTCATCGAAGAGAAGCGCCGGCTCGTCCAGTTCCGCGGCGAATGGATCGTGCTCGATCCGGACCAGCTCGAGCAGATCCGGCGGGCCATGAAGCGGATCGGGGGCAAGGACGGCCTTACTTTCCGGGATGTGCTCGAAATGCACATGCTGGGAGGAGTGCCGGCCGAAGAGAACTTCGATGGAGCGGATAACGAAGACCGCCTCATGATGGAGGTCGAGCTGAACGACCATCTCCGCGGGCTGATCCACCAGCTGGAGCACAGCGCGGAGATTCCTCGAATGGCCCCGCCCGAAGGCTTCCGCGGCTCGCTGCGGCCTTACCAGACGGACGGGGTCTCCTGGATGCTGTTTCTGCGCCGCTTCGGCCTCGGAGGCTGTCTGGCCGACGACATGGGGCTCGGGAAGACCATCCAGTTCATCACTTACCTGCTCGGCGTGAAGGAGCAGGAGGCCCGTCCGGCGCCTTCCCTGCTCATCTGCCCGACCTCGGTGCTCGGCAACTGGCAGAAGGAGCTGCAGCGCTTCGCGCCGGACCTCAAGGTCCATCTGCACTACGGTCCGCAGCGCCTGAAGGGCTCGGAGTTCGAGGAGACGGCCGCCGAATGCGACCTTCTGCTCACCTCCTACACGCTCTCTCATCTCGATGAGGAGGAGCTGGCACGCGTCCAGTGGGGCGCCATCTGCCTCGATGAGGCCCAGAATATCAAGAACGCCTACACCAAGCAGGCTGCGGCCATCCGGAGGCTGAACGGAGACCACCGGATCGCCCTCACCGGAACGCCGATCGAGAACCGGCTGACCGAGCTGTGGTCGATCTTCGACTTTCTCAACCCCGGCTACCTGGGCACCCTGCGCGAATTCAACCACCGGTTCGTCGCGCTGATCGAGCGGACCAAGGACCCCGAAGCGGTCGCCCAGGTGCAGCGGCTGATCCGGCCTTTCCTGCTCCGGCGGGTGAAGAAGGATCCCGCCATCCAGCTCGAGCTGCCGGACAAGAACGAGGCCAAGACCTACATCTCGCTCACGCCGGAGCAGGCCTCACTCTACGAGAATTACATCCGCGACATGTTCGAGCGGCTGGAGAAGCTTACCGTCATGGAACGGCGGGGCCTCATCCTCGCCGCCCTGACGAAGCTGAAGCAGGTGTGCAACCACCCGGCCCTGCTTCTGAAGGAAGGGCACGCTCACTGGCGCAGCCGCTCCAACAAGGTCGAACGGCTGCTCGACATGGTGACGGAGCTGAGGCAGGAAGGCGACCGCTGCCTGGTGTTCACCCAGTTCGTCGAGACGGGTCATCTTCTGCAGCACGCGCTGGAGGAGGAACTGGGCGAGAAGGTCCAGTTCCTCCACGGCGGTACGCCGAAGGCGACCCGGGATGCGATGATCGCCCGCTTCCAGGACGACGGGCTGCCGGAGGAGGAGCGGTGCGGCATCTTCCTGCTCTCCTTAAAGCAGGAGGAACCGGGCTCAACCTGACCGCGGCGAACCATGTTTTTCACTTCGACCGCTGGTGGAACCCCGCGGTGGAGAACCAGGCCACCGACCGCGCCTACCGGATCGGGCAAACCCGCGACGTGCAGGTGCACAAGTTCGTCACGCTCGGCACGCTCGAGGAGCGGATCGACGAGATGATCGAGCGCAAGCTCGACCTGAGCCAGCAGATCGTCGGAACCGGCGAGCACTGGATCACGGAGCTGTCCACGGATGAGCTTCGCGAGCTGTTCGTGCTCCGGCGGGAGTGGGCCACGGGCTAAGGCCGGGGGCTTGCCGGGGCTGCCCGTGGTCTCCGGGATTTGTTGCGGATGCCCCGCACGCGAGCGCCCTCTTCAGAACCACTCAATTGCTGGTCGAGCGAGTCGGCTCTCGCGAGCGGCAAAAAAAGGAACCCAGGTTCGCTATCCTCCCTATTTGGGCGAAGCCCAAAAGATTAGCGGAATTCGGGTTCCTTATTTTATTCAAAACGTAGCCCAAAAGGCCGGTTTCGGCCTTTTTGCCGCCAAATAACGCACTTGCGTTCCTCTAATGTAGAGGAACGCGCTAAAAACCACCCAATAGAGGATCCGTGTTCCTCTATCCGGCGGGCCCGAGGAAGGGTTGACGTCCGGGCATCCTAGCCCGACCCAACTGCCTCGGCCTGCCCTGTTCGAATGCATGCCTTCTTCTTAACCGGCTGGCCAGCCGGAAGTAGGTAGAACCGCGAGGATTCGGGCATTGCCCTTTCCCCTATCTGCAAACTTGCTCTTCTATCCCCCTGCCTCCTGGCCGGAATAGGGCATCCCCAGCCCCCATCGGCCTGCCTTCTACCGTATACCAGCCGTATCCCACCGGCTCCATTACCATACGCTGGCCCTCCGCCCAGCCTTCCGCCTAACCGGCCTATTGGCCGGCGGCGGGCTCCAGCCGGGAGGATACCACCTCCGTCAGCGAGTCTCCGGTGAAATAACAGCAGTGCTCGTAGGCGGCCTCCTCCTCCAGAAGAAAGGGCAGGAAATAAGGAACATTATGGGCGATTCCCTTGTTCTCCGGATGGAGAATCCAGGCGATGTCCTTCCAGTCGAGAATGCCTTCTGCCGTACCGAGCGGAGTGGCGTAGGGCAGGTCCTCCTCCACCTCCACCAGATAAAGGTACATCCCTCCGCGGGATGCCCCATCCACCGTCCAGGTCACGCAGCCTTTGTCCTGAAATGCCTCCAATGGGAGCACCAGCCCGGTCTCCTCCTGCACCTCCCGCTGAACGGAGGCAAGGGGGCTTCTCCCGGCTCCAGCTTGCCGCCTACCCCGTTCCACGCCCCCATCCAGGCGGGGGCATTCCGGTTCAGCAGCAAAATCCGGTTACCCCGGCGAATGAAACAAATGGTATACCGAAACACTTCCATCCCTCCCGGTTATCGTACTCCGCCAGGCTTGGCCAGGCGACACCTCTTTCAGGATCCCCTTCCGCCAGTCCCGGAGCCTTACTAAGCGAACTCAGCCCCAGCTTATTCCACCGCTTCTATCTCTACGCTTGCCAGGGGCTACCGCCTGCCCCCTCACCAGAGCCTCTCCTGCCATGCCTTTAATCGTTTACTCATTCACCTCTAGGTGTGAGACTTTTGCCCTTCTGTCACCCCTCCTCCCGCTCCGTACGCTTCAGCTTGACCTCCACGGTGTCTTCTCCGGCCTTCAGCTCCTCGAAGCCGATGCCGTTCTCCTGGAGAATCCGGACGACTTCCTGCTCGTTGCGGGCCGGGAAGACGATCGTTTCCTTCGGCTCTTTCTCCAGCAGCTCGCGGACGACCTCAAGCAGCCGTTCCATCGTAAAGGGCTTCTTCAGGTAGCGCTCGGCTTCCGTCTCGTAATAGTGCGCGGGCTGATCAAGCGCGGTCGACACGATGACCGGCGTCGCGCCGTGGCGCGGATGGCGGGAGAGGGCGGCGAGAAAGTCCCAGCCGCTTTTTTGCCCTCCAGCATGATGTCGACGATCCAGAGGCGGGCGGGGGCTCCCCTTGGGCGGAAAGGGCCCGGAGCGCCTCTTCCGCCGCCCGGAACTTGACGACCGGAAGGCCCAGCCGCCCGACCGCCTCGGCCATCAAGTGGGACAGGTTGACGTCGTCCTCGAGAATGACGAGGCTGCCCCCTACCCCCTCCTCCCGGTACAAGGGCATGTCGAGGAAGAACGTGGTTCCTGCCCCCATTTCCGATTCGAAGCGGAGGGACCCGTCATGCGCCTCGGCGATTTCCTTGCAGATGGCGAGCCCCAGGCCGGTGCCTCCGATCTGGCGGCGGTCCGTGTTGTCCACCCGGTAAAATTTGGTGAACATCTTGTCCTTCGCCTCCTCGGGAATGCCGAGGCCGTAATCCTGGATGCGAAGCACCGCACGGTCCTCCTCCCGCTCCAGATACAAATCCACGCGGTCGGCTCCCGGGGAATACTTCACGGCGTTGCTGATGACATTATGCAGCAGCTGGCGAAGCCGGTCGGGGTCCCCCGGACCACGAGGCTATCGCCCGGGACATGCAGCCGGATCTCGTGAGTCGGCCTGCCCTTCCACTGCTCCGCCACTTCGCGGACCAAGGCGTTCCATTCGACCGGCTCGTAATGGTACACCTGCTGCCCCGACTCCATCCGCTGAAGATCGAGAAAATCGTTAATCAACGTGGACAGCCGGTTGGCTTCGTCATAAATTGTCTGAAGGTAACGCTTCCGCTTGTCCGGCGCCACCTCCCGATTCAGCAGAATCTCCACAAAGCCGAGAACGCTGGCGAGCGGGGTACGGAGCTCATGAGAAACAATGCTGATGAACTCGTTCTTCATCTCATCGACGCGCTCTTCCTCCGAACGGTCGCGGAAGACGAAGAGATAGCCCCGGACGCCGCCATCCCTTCCCCGGACCGGAGTGGCATACAGCTCCAAATAACGCAGCCCCTCGGCGCGGCGGAAGGGGAAGCGCAGGGAAACGCTTTCCGTCTCCCCGGCGAGGAATTCCTTGACGGGCTCGACCAGAGACAGCGGGGTCCCAGCCCCTTGCTCCAGCTGCCGGAACAGCCGGAGCATGCCCGTTCCGAGCGTGTTCTCCCAGCCGAAGTAATCTCCGATCCGGCTGTTCGCCACGAGGGCGGTGCCGTCCAGACCGGCCATCAGGATGCCCTCATGGCTCGATTCGACGATGCCGCGGATCAGCTCCTTCTCATTGCCGAGCTCGGCGTTCAGCTCCTTCAGCCGCTCCGACTGCTTATGCCTTTCCTCGTTCACGAGCTGAGCGAAGAAGGCGAGTCCGAATTGGCGGGTTAACCCCCAAAGAAGCCGCTCCTTCTGGGCGTCCTGAAGCTCGCCGGCTCCATAAAGGGTCAGCAGCAGAAAGCCGATCATCTCCTGCTTGTCGTCAAGAAGCGGGACGTACCAGTCGGCAGCATGCTCGAAGGACGCATGGAGTCCCTTCTCACTCTCCGTCAGAGCACGCCGGACCCTAAGCGGCTCCCGTGTCTCCAGAGCCCGCCCGGCGGAGCCGTAAAGCTCCCGCTCCAGCCGCGGATAGGCATTGGACGGATATCCGATCGAGTACACCACGCGAAAGCCGTTTTCCTCCGGTTCGCGCAGCAGCACCAGTGCGGCATCCAGCTCCAGCGCTTCCAGAAGAGCCGGCACGGTGCCGCGGAGAAACGGCTCGAGCTGCATGAATCCGGTCAGCTTCTCCTGGTAGGAGGTGATCCATTCGAGCTCCTGCTCCCGCTCCGTCAGCTTGAGGAGAGTCACCTCCTGCTCCTCCTGCTGGGCGAGAATTTCCTCGTTATGCGCTTCTAGCGTCTCGGCCGTCAGCCGGTACTTTTCCTCGCTAACCCGCAAAGCCGCTTCCGCCCGACCGGCCCGTCCGAACACGATGATGGAGACGACGCCTACGGCGATGGCGAGGAGACCGCTCACCATAACAATAAGACGGGTCTGGTCGGCCGCTTTCTTCATCTGGCTTCCCGCGCTTCGTGTGTCTTCCCCGATCAGCAGCAGAAGTTCATTGTGAATGCTGCGGAACTGGTCCATGTCGGTTTTGCCCGCATTGATGCGGCCGCGGGCGTCCTCGATTTTGCCGGAGTCGACAAGGGCGATCTGGTCCTCGAAGTACCTCTTCAGCACCTCGAGGGAAGGAACCAGCTTCCGCTCGAGGATCGGCCCCAGGTTCGGAGAGATGCGGTCGGCGTTGTTCGTCAAATACTCCACGTTGCGGTTAAGCGAGATTTGCCCCAGGTAGTAGGGGTCCAGGAACGAACGGTTGTTGCGCGCGACGTAGGCGCGGACTCCCGTCTCCTCGTTCAGCACGTCTGTCAGCAGGCTCTGGACGGCATTGGTAACGGGGATCGTATCCAGCATGATCCGGTCGGTCTCTTTCTCCATATTGGTAAAAGCCGCATAGCTGATCAGGCTGACCAGCAGCAGAAGCGCCACGGCGGCGATGTTAAGGACGGATCCTTTGACCCGGGGATAGCTCATGGCTTCCCTCCATTCCCAGTTGATCGGCAGGGGGTCCCTTTTTGCCGTACTTCTATAGAAGATTTTATCGGTTGATGACGAAGCATCCGTTAATGGGGGAGCCCGGTTGAGGCATGGGTACCTTTTTCGACAAAAGAGAGGGAACCCTCCTCGCTTTCGCCGATTTGCATCTTCGGACCGAACCGATTAGGATACGTATAGTACTTTGGCCTTGCCTGCCGATGGAGGGAGCGAACATGGAGAAGCTGGGAAAGGATTTTGTCGAAAGGGATGTCGTGGAAGTGGCCCGGGATCTTCTCGGGTGCTATCTGGTGCGGCGCGTGGGAAGAGAGGAGATCGTGGTGCAGCTGACGGAAACGGAGGCTTACCGCGGAGGCGACGATCCGGCGAGCCATGCCCACCGCGGGATGACGCCGCGCAATTCGCTTATGTTCGGGGAACCCGGACGGCTGTACGTCTACCTGATCTACGGCATGCACAGCTGCATGAACGTGGTGACGAACGAAGCGGGCATGCCGGGCGCCGTTCTTCTGCGGGCCGCCCGTCCGGTTAGCGGGCTCGAGGCGATCCGCTCGCTGCGTCCCGGGGTCCCGGACAAGACGCTGATGAACGGACCGGGCAAGCTGTGCCAGGCTCTAGGCGTCACCCGGGAGCTGAACGGCTATGATCTCCTCGCCGACCCCCTTCAGGAAATGACCCTATGGCGCGGGGAGCCGCTTCCGTACCGCTGTACGGAACGCATCGGCATTTCCAAAGGAAAGGACTTGCTGTGGCGTTTCCTGGCGGAAGCTTAAGGTCTTCCTGCCTCCCGCCGGAATCCCCCTCTTCCCTTTCCTCTCCTGCGCCGCCGGACAGAGAAAAGCCCTGCCGGGCGGCAGGGCTTTTTGGAATGGAACCGGTTCCCGGCTCTTACTTTTGTGATTATCGTTTGCTCCTCCCGTAAGGGTCAGAGCAGATTTTTATAGGTTAGCAGCTGGACCGCTATTCCGGCCTGCAGTTCGCTCAGCTGGGTCCTCCTGGCAATTTCGGCAATGTCCCGGGAATGAGCCAGACCGTGGGCGACGACTTGGTACACTTCCCGTTCCACCGAGCTCAGCTCGGGGTGATCCTGGAGAAGCCGGTCCATGGTCAAAGGCTTCTTTTTGTCCACCTTTGGGTCTCTGTCGAATCGCTTCATGCCTCTCGTCCCCCTTCCTCGGTGTGAATCTCTTTCTCTATGGGCTATCTTTACCCGGTTAGCCGGCAGCTGAACCGCGGTTCTGGTAGTTTCTTCCTAATGCGAATGAGCGGCGGCTCCTCTTTTGTCGATTCATCGCCCCGGTATTGCGTTTATTTATCCATAACCACCTAATTTAAGAGCGGAAGCCTTGGCTGCCCCGATGCCGCTGTGCGGCCTCTTATGGAAAGGGCCTTACGAAGGATATATAACGGGACCCCCGATTAAATCATAAGAAACGAGGAATGGGCATGAACCTCCCCCGAACCGTTAAGCGTCCGGCCCGCCGTCAAAGGCCAAAGCTTCGGACGATTGTTGTACCGGGAACCCGCAAGCGTGTTCCTCTGTGGAAAACCAAACGCCTCTGGCTGTCTCTTTCCGCCGGTGTGCTTCTTCTATTGCTGGTAACCGGAGGGCTGGCCGCCATGGCCGTGTCCAAGCTGGATGTAACCAAAGCCGGCTACCCGCTGCCCGACCCGACGAATGTCTATGACCGCAACGGCAAGGCGGTGGCCCAATTCTCCTCCTCGAAGGTGGAGCCCGTCGCTCTCGACCGCATCCCGCTCGACTTGCGGAACGCCGTCATTGCCACGGAGGACCGGAGGTTCTATGAGCACTCCGGGGTGGATGTCCAGTCCCTTATGCGGGCGCTGTGGCGCGATGTGCGGTCCCAGAGCTTTGCCGAAGGCGGCAGCACGATCACCCAGCAGCTGGCCAAAAACCTTTTTCTCCAGTCGGACAAAACCCTTTCGCGAAAATTCAAGGAAGCGGGGTATGCGCTCAAGATTGACCTGACCTACGACAAGGATGAAATTCTCGAGCTGTACCTGAACAGCATTTATTTCGGAGAGGGAACGTGGGGCGTGCAGGGCGCGGCCAAGGTCTATTTCAACAAAAAGGTCGAGGACCTGACGCTCGAGGAGTGCGCCATGCTGGCGGCCCTTCCGAAAGCCCCTTCCCGCTACTCCCCTTACCGGGACCGGGCGGCGGCTCTGGAGCGGCGGAACGTCGTCCTCTCCCTGATGAAGGACCAGAACTTCATCACCGGGGAAGCCTACGCCAAAGCTCAGGCGATGCCCATCGCCGTTCGGAAGCCGTCCGAGGAAGAGACGAAGGACAAATACCCGTCCTTCGTGGATTACGTGCTGAGAGAAGCGGAATCGGTCTACGGCTTCACGGAGGACCAGATTCGTAACGGCGGGCTCGAGATCTACACGACGCTCGATCCGGTCGTTCAGGAGGCGGCCGAGGAAGTGTACCGCACCGACTCCTTCTTCCCGGCCAGCAAGCCCGACCAGCTGATCCAGAGCGGCGCCGCCATCGTGGACCACCATGACGGCTCGATCCGGGGCCTGGTCGGCCACCGCGGCGAAGGCGTCGTGCGCGGGTTCAACTACGCGACCCAGCTCGTGCGCCAGCCGGGCTCTGCATTCAAGCCGCTGGCCGTCTATGGCCCGGCTCTCGAGAAGGGCTACACCCCGCAGTCGATTCTGTTCGACGGTCCGCTCGACATCGGCGGGTACCAGCCCCGGGACTGGGACAATCAGACCCGGGGTACGTGACGCTCGACGAGGCGGTGACGAAGTCGTGGAACATCCCGGCGGTGTGGCTGCTGAACGAGATCGGGATCGACGAGGGGATGGCTTTCGCGAAGCGCGCGGGCATCCCGCTGACGAAGGAGGACCGCCAGCTCGCCACCGCTCTGGGCGGTCTGAGCCGCGGGGTCTCCCCGCTTCAGATGGCGCAGGCGTTCGGCGCTTTCCCCAATCTCGGGGAAATGCATCCCGCCCATGCCATTGCGAAGATCACGACGCGGGACGGCAGCGTGCTCGTCGAAGCGAAGGAGCCGCCCGTTAAGGTGACGACGCCGCGGGTGGCGTACACCATTACCGGCCTGCTCGGCAACGTCGTGCGGGTCGGGACCGGTACCGAGGCGGGGCTCGACCGGCCGACCGCGGGCAAGACGGGCACCACGCAGCTGCCTAACACGCCGGAATTCGCCGGCATCTCGGGCGCGGTGTCGAAGGACGCCTGGTTCGTCGGCTACACCCCGGAGCTGACGGCGGCCATCTGGATGGGCTACGAGAACACGGACAAGAACCACTACCTCACCACGTCCGGCTCGGCTTATCCCGCTCAGGTGTTCAAGGAAATCATGACCCGGGCGCTTAAAAACACCCCGGTTCAAGCCTTCCCGGAGCCTCCGGGAGGAGCTATCCAGGCGCCTCCGTCCGAGCCGCCCGCAGGGCCTTATGTCCCGGTCTCCCCTCGTCCCGAGCCGGCCGTTCCGGCGGATAACGGGAACGGGGAGATTCGCGGAAACGGTCCTCCACCCGAGGACCGGGGCAGCGGCAAGGAAGCCAAGGACGACAAGCCCGACAAGAAGGACAAGGGGAAAGACAAGGAGAAAGGCAAAGGGAAGAAGGACGGTTGAGGCGACGGTATCTTCCCGCGGCGGCTAATGGAAAACAGGCCCTCCGCAAGCGGCAGCTTGCAGAGGGCCTGTTTTCTTGTTCGCGGGGAAGGAAGCGGGTAGCCGGTTTCCGGCGGGGGTTACACGCCCATGGCGGCGGTCCGGATCCCGGTCTTGGCGGCTTCGGCCACATCGTTCGCGTAGGGCGGATTCCTTGCCGGGCGGTCCTCCTGGTTCCGTTTCCCTAACACCTAAAGAAGCATCCGCTTTCGTGATTCGCCAGCCTTATCAGCCAGGCCCGCCAGCCCGCCGGACATCATTTGCCCGGGACCGCTTTACCGGTTTGGGGCAAGGGGCCTGCCGTCTGCCCGGAAGGTTCAGCAGCAGGAAGCCGGCCAGGAACACCAGCGTGCCGGTGACCACGTAAAGGGTGATCGGCTCGTGAAAGATCAGGTAGGACCACAGGATGCTGAACAGCACCGAGCTGTTGCTCACGATCGTCGCCGCCATGAAGGGCACCCGCTTCAGAGCCTCGGCCAGCCAAAAAAGCTGAGACCGGTTATCAGGCCAAGCAGCACGAGCGCTCCCCACGCCCACACCGTTACGGGACCATGGAACGCCGGCTGCTGCAGCGGAACCGGCAGGGCCACGATCAGGGTGCTCAAGGAGAACACCGAGAGGTTCATGTTCCCGTTGTCCATCTCCTTCACCAATTGCCGCTGGCTCAGCACATGTACGGCGGCCCCCATACCGGCCAGCGTAAAGAGCAGCGTCGTCAGGCCGCCGCCCTGCAGCAGCGCCCCCAGAGGTTCGCCATTCCAGCCGATGACCAGAACGCCGGCCAGGCAAAGGACCGCGGCGGTCCACCCTTTGGCCGTCACCTTCTCCCCGAACAGGAATCTTGCTGCGAGCAGCAGGGTCACGGTTTGGGCCGGCATCACGAGAATATTGCCGTACGCGTAGCCGATCGAGAGGGCCAAATTCTCCAACAGGTAATTCAAGCTTTTCCCGATGGCGCCGAGCCAGATCCATTTCATCCCCACCCGGATGACGATGCGGCCGTCTCTCCATAGAAGGAAGAGGATAAGAAAGAGAACGCCAAAGAAAAACCGCGACAAGGTGATGATGGAGCTGTCCACCATCGTCGACGCGGTTTTGACCAGAATGCCAACAAAGCTCCATGCCAGCGTAGCCAGCAGGAGGAGAACATACCCCATGACGCACCTTCTTATCAGTAGTAACGGTAATGTTCTCTATTCTATCACAGAATTCCCTGGAGAAGGGCCCTTCCCGAGCCTATTCGATTCATCTAACCATGGACGGGTTACAGGGGTGCCGGGATAGCAGCTTTGGGATTTTTCAAGAGACTTGCACAAGCTCGGGTTTTCCTTTTTATGGAGGGAGGCAAGCTCAGCCGGCAACCGCCTCGCCATGTCCTTGTTTCCGGGGCGGCCAAGCTTTTTCCCAGCTAAGCCGGCCTTTTCAAGGCCTATCCGGATACTTAGCATTTGAAGAAGCCGGACGAACATGTGGTTTCTCGACGCTGAACGAATCTTAATGGCGAATTAAAATGTAACGAATCAGGATAGCGTTATCGGCCCGAAATAGGCACTTCTGCAAAGCTAACGAATCGTGGAATCGTTAATCCCTTCCAAGGAGCACCTTTTCATGAAAAATAGGCTCCTTAGGAGGATTCGTTAGTCCCCGAAAATGGCCAAAAACCATCTAATAAGCTTCCCAGGATTCGTTACAGGGAAGAGCCGGGGACCTCTTAAAGCGAGACGCTGCGCAAGGACGCCTCCGGCCACCTGTGGGGAGTCGTCTGGAAAGCCTGCTCGCTCTAAGAGCAAGACGACGCTTCGCAGGGGTGCAACCGGCTTACTGGGGAAGCCGTCTTGGAATGCCGGCTACCTCCAAAAGCTAACCGCTTCGTTGAAATGAGTCCGGCTGCCTGCGGGAGGTCATAATGGAAACCCGGGGCCCTCTAAAGGGACCCCGGGCTTTACTCTCCCTAAGCCTGGGAAGTCATCGGGTGCTTGAACGACTCGGGCCACTCCACTCCCTGCCGGGTCCGAACGAACAGCACCTCGGTCCCGTGGAAAGGCTCGGCGATGAGCCGGTCCGGCTCCAGATTCGGCGTGAAATGAAAAACGATATCCATACCCGCCACCGGAATGCAAGCCAGTACCTCCTCCGTATCATAAGGAGCCCGGGCTACAATATCGTAGAGGTGGGTGACGCCCTCCCTTTGCTCGTACACGACAATCACGTCGAGATCCTCCAAGAAGTAGAAATGATCCGTTAGCACAAGCTGCGCATAGAACATCAGCAGCCCGGAGGTTCCGGACGTGTCGAACCGCTCGGAGTTCGGCACCCGTTCCCGGGCAAACGCCGTAAGGAGCGTCCAATCCGCGGGGGAGCGAAGGTCAAGCTTGCGGACCCGGGAAAAAGCGGGGGCGGCACTCCCCGGGCTTGTCCCGCTTGGCGGTTCCGCAGGACCGCGAGCAGCCGCTCGCGAAGATATTAAGCAGGCCCCGCATTCCGTTTTCATGCCGCCTGGCGGCTCTCCATCAAAACGGTCAGCTGACCCTGGGGAACCGGCAGGTAAACCGCTCCCTTCGCCGGCTCCGCTTGGCCCCGCAGCATAATCGCGTGCCGCCGCGGTCCGGTCCGCCGGAAGCCGGAACTGCCGCTGCCCTATCGGCCGGAATCCGAACCTCGGATAGAACTCCAGCACGTTCCGGTTGGCGAACAGATAGAACACATCGCATTCCGTCTCGTAATCGGCCAGCACCTCCCGCATCAGAGCTGCCGCCAAGCCCTGCCCCCGGCACTCCGGGGCCGTCATGACCGTTCCGATCTGGACGGCCTTGTGCCGCTTCCCGTTCATCACCAGCTCCAGCCGGCTTACCGAGACATTCGCCGCGAGCCGGTGCCCCTCCAGGAAGGAATACGGCACGTAGCGTCCGTCCCACCCTCCGGCTTGGTACCACTCCTCGAACGACAACCCGAAGACACGGCCGGCCAGCTCATTGAGCGCGGCGCGGGCGTCCTTTTTATCCATATAGCCTTTGATCAGCTTCCGGCTCTTCACCCGAAAATCCGCCTCTCCTTCTCTCTTCCCGCAAGGTCTTCCCTCTCAAGCAGGTTTTTGGCTTTATCTTTCGCTTCATTATAATAGAAGGAAAAGATAGGAGAAAAGCGAAAGGGTGAAGGCCCTTTCTTATTCTTTAAGAGAGCCGAGCATGACACCTTTCACGAAATATTTCTGGAGGAACGGGTAAACCAGCAGAATCGGAAGGGTGCTGAACAGGATGGCCGCCGCCTTGATCGTTTCGGGGCTCGAAAGGATTCCCGAATCGACGGCAATGGAATCGAGACCGGAGTCCGTTCCGCTGCTCGCCACCATGTTTTTCAGCTTAAGCTGAAGCGGAAACAGATTCTTGGAGCGAAGGTAGATCAGCGCCCCGAAATAGGAATTCCATGTTCCTACCGAATGAAACAGCGCGATGGTGGCGAGAACCGGCGCCGACAGCGGCAGGACCAGCCTGGCATAGACGCCGAGCTCGCCGCTTCCGTCAATCTTCATCGCATCGACAAGCTCGGCGGAGATGCCCTGGAAGAACGTCTTCATGATGAAGACGTTATACGCTCCGAGGGCTCCCGGGATGATCAGGGCCCAGAGCGTATTGATCATCCCGAGCTCTTTGACAACCAGGTAGCTCGGAATAAGCGGAACCGGGAAGATGAAGGTGAACAGAATGAGCCGGGTGATCATTCTCCGGCCGGGCATCATCGGACGGGTCAGCGTGTAAGCCAGTGTGGACGTCAAGATCAGGCACAGAAGCGTACCCATGAGCGAAATGTAGATGCTTACCCCCATGGCCCGCCACATATCCTTCATCCCGAAAAGCGTCTCGTATACGCTCAGCTGGAAGCCTTTAGGCCAAAGCACGACCAGCTTGTTATTGGCATAGACCGGAGAGCTGACCGAGACGGAAACGAGATGCAGGATCGGGGCGATCATGGTGAAGCACAGAACGATAAAAAAGGCAGCGTTGGCCCATTGAAACGGACGTTCGGAACGGCGGGTGATCATCATGCTCTCTTTCCTCCTAATAGATGCTTTCCCCAGTTGTCCGGCGGCTTAGCTTGTTAAGCCCCATAACCAGAAGGATGCCGACCAACGCCTTGAAAATACCGATCGCCGTCGTATAGCTGTACTGGCCGCCCATCAGACCGACCCGGTACACATACGTGTCAAACACTTCTCCTACCTCCCGCACAAGCGGGTTTAGGAAGAAGAGAACCTGCTCGACGTTCGCATCCAGTAGATGCCCGATCCGCAGAAGAAGGAGAACGATGATGGCCGGCAGCAGGGAAGGCAGGGTAATGCTCCACATTTGCCGGAACCGTCCCGCCCCGTCCACCATGGCGGCCTCGTAGAGGTTGGGATTGATCCCCGTCATCGCCGCCAGGTAAACGATCATCGACCAGCCGACCTCTTTCCAGATGCCGAGGCTGATGAGGATGCCAAGAAAATACCGGGGCTCCGTTAAGAAGGACACTGGTTCTCCTCCGTACCCCACGAGAAGCTGATTAACCAGTCCCTTATTCGAAAGCAGCTCCGTGAAAATCCCGCCTACGATAACCCAAGACAGAAAATGCGGCAAATACAGCAGGGTTTGAGCCGTCCGCTTGAACCAGCTGAGCCGGATTTCGTTTAAGAGAAGGGCCAGAATCAGCGGCGCCGGGAATCCGAATACGATGGAATACAGCCCGAGGCGCAAGGAATTCTTCAGCACCAGCAGGAATTCCGGGTATTCGAACATGAAGCGGAAATGCTTGAGCCCCACCCACTTGCTGTGAAAAAGACCCGCGAACAAATTGTAATCCTGAAAAGCGATCCAGTTCCCCGCAAGCGGTATGTATTTAAAGATCAGAAAGTGCAGAAGTCCGGGAACGGCAATAAGCAGCAGTACCCAGGAATCGACCGACTTGGCTTTGCGCAGCAAGATGACTTCCCCTTTACCCAGGATGTAAAAAGACCCCCCGCCTGCTGAAGCAGAGGGTCTGCGGCCTATGGCTTTCCTTCTCTTTCTCCGGCCGTCCCCCAAATAAGACGGCCGAGGCGCCGGCTCCGCCCTATTTTTGGCCGGACTTGTTGTACCAGTCGGTTGCTTCCTGGATCGCCGCCGCCCCGCCGCGCTTCTTCCACTCGGCGACGAAGGCATCGAAGCCTTTGTCGAGGTCTTCCTTGCCGACCACGAGCTTAACAAACCAGTCGTAGAACAGGCTGCCCGCCACGAAGCCCGGATTAAGCTCAGGACGTCCGTCCAGGGACTTAAGCGGCGGCATATACATGGCATCGTTCTTCATGATGGTGGATTCGGAATCCTGGTAACCCTTCAGAATCACGTCGCTGTTCGGCAGCACTTTGAGGGCCAGCGGGTTGTTCAGCCCGTTCTCCCGCACGTTAATGGAAAGCTGGAAGAATTCTTTCTCGTTAAGCTCGGAATTGTTAGGTCCTTTAGGATCGAATTTGACCTGACCGTTCTCCTCGCTGTAGTTGAAATCCTTAATTCCGTAGGCGAAGAATTTATCGGCCTCCGGGCTGCTCCATGCCCAGTCGAGGAATTTGATGATGTCCTCCGGATTCTTGGTGTTAGCAGGAATAGTCCAGACGAAGTAGACTTGGTCCGTTCCGATCTGCAGGTAATTGGTCCCTCCCGGCCCTTTTGGCGGAACCGCCATCGTAATGGCCGCCTTCGGCTGGTCGGGATAAGGCTGGGCCGCCACCGCCGCATACTGATAGGTAGCCGCTCCCCAGGAAGCCACCAGCCCCTTGGTGATATCCGTTCCCCGGTCACCCTGCTTCTTCGTAATGAAATCCTTCTCTATGTATCCGTTGTCATACAGTTTCTTGTAGAAAGCGATCGCTTCCTTCATCTGGGGCTGAATGATGTCCGGCTCCAGCTTGCCGTTACGGACATGCCAGGTGCCTGGTCTGACTCCGAAAGAACCGGTAAAGACATCGTTCCAGGACATGCCGTCCGTCAGTGACAGGGCCCATTCATTATTCGGGTCGCCGTCTCCGTTCACATCTTTCGTCTTGACGCCCTCCGCGAACTTAAGGTAATCGTCGAGGGTCTTTGGAACCTGCATGCCGAGCTGATCGAGAATGTCTTGCCGGTAGAAGATCACCCGGTCCGCTTTGGTTCCCGTCAGCACGGGAATGCCGTAGATTTTACCGTTCTTCGTCACCTTAGGGCTATTCCAGGCTACCTCGGGAATCTTCTTCTTCAAGTTCGGGGCGTATTTGTCGATCAAGGGACCGAGCTCCAGGAAAACGCCCTTGTCCACCGCTCCCTGGTGAACCTCCCAGTCGACGCTGGCGGTTCTGACCAGATCGGCCAGCTCTCCGGAAGCGAAGCGCAGAGACAATTGCTGCCGGAAATCAATATCGTGGCCGAGGAACTCGAAGTTCAGCTTGTAGCCGGACAGGCGGCTCAACTCGTCATAATATTTCTGCTTCTTCTCCTCCGGGCCTTTAGAAGCAAATCCGGAGTTGTTATGGGAGAGCAGCACCTTGATTTCCCTGCCGCTTTTTCCGGCTGCGTCTGTAGGGGAACCTGCCGCAGGGCTCTCTTCCCCGCCTCCGCAGGCAGCCAACACACCGGCGGAGAGCAGCACGGTCGCCACTGCTGCATGCACGGGCCTTTTTCGTTTGCCTATCATCCCAATCCCTCCTGGTCGTCTTACTCCCCCTGCCGGGGGATCTGCCCCCATTATAGAGCCGGGAGGGAATCCCTTCCCATGGAATAATCAACGAAAGTTTGTAGTTTTCCCATGCGTTCCTTTAGCCGCCCCTCTCTTCGGGCATTCCGGATTTGCGGTAGTCCGACGGGGAAAGTCCGGTATATTTCTTAAAGGTTTTGGAGAAATAGGCGTAGTCTTCATATCCTACCGCGTCCCCCGCCTCGTAAACCTTCCGGTTCGGGTCCAAGAGGACCTCCTTGGCCTTTTCCATGCGAAGGGCGGTAAGGTATTGGGTAAAGGACTGGCCGAGCTCCCGTTTGAACACCGCTCCGAAGTAATTCGGCGATAGGTCCAAGTGGGCGGCCGCATCCTTCAGCGAGAGCCCGGGATTCCGGTAATGCTCTTCCAGAAAGGCCTTCACCGTCTGAATGACCCGGTTGTAGCTCCAGTTCCGGGACATCCTCACATGCTCCAGCAAGCCTGCTAGACCCGCCTGAACGGCCTCCTTCAGCTCAGCCGCACAGGCGGGCTGCTCCGGCAGACGCCATTCCGGGAGGGGAGGCCGTTCCGGTTCAGCTCCTGAAGCGTCCCGTTCAGCACGATCCGGTAGTAATCGAGCCGCTCGTCTGGAACGGTTTCGGGACGGTTGCCTTCAGCCTCCAAGTAAGAGCCGATGCGGGCCGTCTCGGCCGCAAGATCGGCTTCGTTAAGCCCCAGATAGCCTCGGCCGCCTGCTCCGCGTATCCTTTCCACGTCCACATCCAATCGCGGCTCGGCCGTCTGCCCGATTTGGAATTCAGCCGGGCGGCGATTCTTCCGAGTGCATGGGAGAAATAAGCCGGATCAATCGGCTTCAGCAGGTAATCCGCCACTCCGGAGCGGATGGCCGCTTGGGCATATCCGAAATCGTCATGCCCCGAGACGACCAAGTATTCCGGCTCAAGCTTATGCGCCGAGAGGCTGCGGATCAGCTCCAGCCCGGTAAGACCCGGCATCCGGATATCCGTGATGATCACGTCGGGCCTGGCCTCCAGGGATATCCGGTACGCCTGCTCACCGTCCTTTGCCTCAGCAAGCACGGTGAAGCCTTCGGCCTCTCTCTCAATAAGCGTCCGCAGGGTAAGGCGGACCATCCTTTCGTCATCCGCAATCAGCACTTTGTACATGGTTCACCACTCCTTTCAGGTAGGGGAGCATCATCCGGATGTCCGATCCCGTTTCGCCGGAACGGGCAATGCTTAGGCCGTAGGGATCTCCGAAGGCGAGCCGGAGTCGGGTATGCACGTTCCACAGCCCGATCCCCCGAAAGGGCTGCTTGTCCGGACGCCCCATATCCCCTTCTTTCCACGAGCGGAAGGCCTCGTTGTATTGGGCGAGCAGAGCAGGCGGCATCCCCCGTCCTTCGTCGCAGACCGAGAGGGAGAACACGCCCTGCTCCGCCCTGCCCCGGATCGTAATGCGGCCCGGCGTCAACCCGTGCCTTTCGTAGGCATGGTGAAACGCATTCTCAAGCAGCGGCTGCACCGTAAGCCGCAGCAGGTACACGCTATCCAGCATGCTTTCGTCCACCTCCATGACAAATTCCAAATCCTCAAAGCGTTCCTTCTGGATCTGAATATAGCTTAGGGTATGATCCAGCTCCTTGCGCAGGCTGACCACCTGATCGGGATCGCTCACGCTGTAGCGGAAGATATTCGACAAATGCAGTGCCATCTGGCTGATCGGCTTGATGTTGAAGAGAAGCGCGTACGAGTTGATAATCTCGAGCGTGTTGTAGAGAAAGTGGGGATTGATCCGGGACTGCAGGGCCACCACCACCGCCTCCCGGTTTCGCAGCTCCAGCTCCTTCTCGTGCATCCGGGTAGCGTGGATTTCGCTGACCAGCCGCCGGATTTCGCGGAACATGCGGTAGAAGACGGCGAACGCCAGGACCAGAATCACGGCGCCGATGAACAGGGTGAGAAGCTGCAGATGCAGAAGCCCCGCGAGCTGCTCGCTTTTGGACATCTCCGAGACGATACGGAACGAGGTCTGCTCGGACACCCCGTAGACCATCATTTTGCGGCCTTCCGGGTCGTTCAGCGTAAATTGGCCGTTAGCCTTGCTCATCTTGTCCATCCAAGCTTCGGGAAGACGCGTTCCCCACTTGTCCCGTTCCGTGTGGTACAGAATCATCCCTTCTTCGTTGGCAATCACGATGTTCCCGTTCTTCCCGTACGGGCGGATGTCCGCAATCTTCAGCATCTGGTTGAGGGACATCTTCATCAGCAGCGCCCCGGCCGGCGCATAGGTCACGTTGTCGATGATCTTGCGGTACACCAGGATAACCGGGACACCATTCTTCTCCCCGATCCCGAGAATTTTGAAATTGTCCTCGTACAACGGCATTTCAAGCGCAGCAAAATCGCCGAAGTAGCCGCCCTTGGAGGAAATCACCGTGAATCCGTACATGTCCTTACGCAGATTGGGGACCAGCTCATTCGAAAGACGGACCTTGAGCTGGTACATCTCGTAGGGGTTGAGCGGGTCGGCCTTGATGAATTCCTGAATCAGGGGATGTCCCGGAAGGGCCAGGGAATCGGCGCGGACGCCGGAAAAGTATTCATCGAGCTGGGCATTGACCTTTCGGATGAGCTGTTCGTTGTAATAAATGCCGCTGTTCTCCACAATCTCGGCGGATTTGGCATACCAGATTAAACAAAACGCAAGAAAGGGGATACAAAACAAGACAACAAAAAAAGCAGCAAGTTCTTCTTGATGGACAGAGGTCTGCGGAACAGCTTCATCGGGGTACTCCTTCTCATAATCACGCCGCCTGGCTGCTGCGGGTGCCGGTCAAGGCGGGTTCCATTTGTTTACAAGGGAACCGCCCTTACAGGGTAAGGGAGGGGCGGAAGGTCTGTCAACGGGACAGCCTTCGGCAACCCCGCCATTTAAACGCTTTCTACAAGCTTTTACAAAATCTTAAGAGCTTCTAGGGCTAAAGTCTCGTTGACAGGAAACAAACAAAGAAATACATTTTAATGCATAAACAAGCGCTTATCCCAACCATTCGAGCAATCCTTGAGGAGGAACCTTACCCATGCCTGAAACTCCCGGATCAAACGAATTGAAACCCGCAGTCCCCCGTCCTTTAAGCCGCCGGAAAATGCTTGCCTGGATGGGTATGACCGGGGTGGGGCTCGCTCTGTCCGCCTACGGGACGAAGGCCCATGGCCAATCGGTCACGGAAGCCGCTTATTCGAACAAAAATTGGAATGCCGGCGAGCTCCTCGATCTCTCTTACTGCGTACCCATCACCATAGCCGAGCTTCGCCAGAACGGGCAGCCCTCCTCCAACGTTTACTTCGTGACCGACCGGGACCAGGAGGGCTTTTTCTGTACGATGCTGCCGATACGACCACCCTGGACAACACCGGCACCGTTCTGGCAGCCGTCTCGGGCGCCCGGTTCAAAAGGGTCCTTAACGGCCATGAGGTCAACGCCAAATGGTACGGGGCCAAGGGAGACGGCGTCTCGGACGACACGGCACCTCTTCAGCTTGCCTTGGACGAGGCTCTGCAGCGCCCTTCCGTGACCGTGGTGGTGCCTGCCGGGACGTACAAGATGACGAACGAGCTGTATCTCTTCCGGAATACGCACTTGAAGATGGACGAGGCCACAGTGCTGCTTCGCTGCCATGACGGCAATCTCATCCGCAACTACAGGCGGACGGATGTCTTTTACGGCTATGAAGGGAACGGGCATCTCACGATCGAAGGCGGGGTGCTGGACAGCAACGCCGTTACCTATACGCGCGTATGCAACGGCATCGCCCTCGCCCATGCGGAATGGATCACCTTCCGGAACGTCACGGTGAAAGACACCCAGAGCGGACATGGAGCCGAGCTGACCGGGGTCCGGCATGTGCTGTTCGACCGGTGCCGGTTCGTCGGGTTCATGTATACATCCCAGTATTATTGCGAAGCCATCCAACTGGAGCCGGCGCTGAAGGCCGGCTTTGTGGGACAAGCCGCCGATCATACGCCCACTCACCACGTAACGGTCCAGAACTGCTATTTCGGGGCGAGCGGAACCCCGGGAACCGTTCCCTGGCCGTGCGGGGTGGGCGCTCACGGAGCGTATCCCGATGCCTATTTTGACCACATCATCGTTCGCGATAACGTCATGGAGAACTCTACCTATTGGGCCATCCGGCCGTTCAAGTGGAGAAATTCCGTCATCGCGGGCAACCAGATCAAGAAGGCCAGCGGGGGAATGTTCGTTTCCACGCCTTCTGCCACTTCCGCCTCCTCGAAGGACGACAACGGCGTCGTTCATCCGGTCCAGCCGGCCAGCTCCCTTGTGATCGAGCATAATATCATCGACACGGCCACGAGCAACGGAATCTATGTGGAAGGGTTCCCCGAAGGAAGCGGGGAGAAGATCATCATCGGGCACAACATTATCAAGAATACGGGAGGCCACTCCGTAAGCCTGCGCGGGGTCAACTGTACCGTGGAAGGAAACGTGTTGGAAGGAGCCAAGAAAGATTTACCTTACCGACAGCCGCCATGTGATGGTTTCCGGCAACCTGATCCGCGACTCCCTGCAGGAAGGCGTTCGGGTGGTAAACTCGACCGGAGTGCACCTGGTTAACAACCGGATTCTGAATCCCGGCCAAACCGGAAACGGGACCTATGACGGGATTTCCTTATCGGGCGCCTGCTCGGACAATCGGGTCATCGGCAATGTGGTGAGGACGGAGGAAGGAAAACCCAAGCCGCGGTACGGGCACCAGGCGGCCGCTACCGTAACCGGGCTCACACGTCTGCAGAACGACCTTCGCTGCGGAGCGGTAATCGCGAACCTGCAGGATCTGTCGGCCGCCCCCGTCACCTCGAGCGAGGATTTGGCTTAAGCCCGGCCGATTTGGATGGAACCCGCCGCTGTGGTACACTATAAATAAGTAAGCCCACCTGCGTCATGCGTTGCGGTGGGTTTTGCTTTTCGATCCTTCCTTACCACCTTAGAATCCATACTCGCCACAAAAGGAGTGTTCGTTAGATGAATCCATTCGTGTACCACAACCCCACCCGTCTACTTTTCGGGAAAGGCCAGCTGAAGCAGCTGCCCCAGGAAGTCCGGAAATACGGCACCAATGTCCTGCTGGTCTACGGGGGCGGGAGCATCAAACGCAGCGGTCTGTATGATAAAGTGACGGCTCTTCTGAAGGAAGCCGGAGCCACGGTTCACGAGATGGGCGGGGTCGAGCCCAACCCGAGGCTGACCACCGTTCATGAAGGAGCCCGCCTCTGCCGGGAGCATAACATCGACTTTCTTCTCGCCGTCGGCGGAGGAAGCACGATCGATGCGGTGAAGGCCATCGCGGCTTCCGCGAAATACGACGGCAGCTTCTGGGACATCGTCACCCGCCAGGCGGCGGTGGAGGATGCCCTGCCGTTCGGCACGGTGCTGACACTGGCCGCTACCGGCTCCGAGATGAACTCCGGTTCGGTCATTACGAACTGGGAGACGAACGAGAAACGCGGCTGGGGCAGCCCGCACGTTTTCCCCGCTTCTCGATTCTCGATCCCGAGAACACATACACGGTTCCTAAGGACCAGACGGTCTACGGGATGGTGGACATCATGTCGCACGTGTTTGAGCAGTATTTCCACAAGGAGCAGAACTCTCCCGTGCAGGACGGCTTCGCAGAATCCATCCTTCGCGCGATGATCGACACGGCGCCTAAGCTTATTAACGATCTGCAGAACTACGAGCTTCGCGAAACGGTGCTGTACAGCGGCACGATGGCCCTGAACGGCACCCTGGCCATGGGGGTAACCGGGGACTGGGCCACCCATGGAATCGAGCATGCCGTTTCCGCCATCTATGACATTCCTCACGGAGGCGGGCTGGCTATCCTCTTCCCGAACTGGATGAAGCACACGCTCGAGGAGAACCTTCCGCGTTACCGCAACTTCGCCGTCCGCGTATTCGGCATCCAAGCCGAAGGCCGGGACGACCGGGAAGTGGCGCTTGAGGGCATTGAAGCGCTGCGCGCCTTCTGGACGTCCATCGGAGCCCCGAGCCGCCTGGCGGATTACAACATCGACGGCTCCCGCATCGAGGACATGGCCCAGAAAGCCATTGACCAAGGCGCCAATGGAACGCTAGGCCAGCTGAAAAAGCTGACGAAGGAAGACGTCATGGAGATTTACCGCATGTCCCTCTGATCTTTGAGCGGCATCCAAAAGAAAAGCTGACACCCGATCCTTCTCGGTGTCAGCTTTTTGTTATTCTTATGGCCCTGTTCCCGGTTCCTACATCCGTTCCATCCACCATTGAACGAGCAGGGCCAGG
Organism: Paenibacillus sp. CC-CFT747; assembly: GCA_030323305.1. Lineage (GTDB taxonomy): Bacteria > Bacillota > Bacilli > Paenibacillales > NBRC-103111 > Paenibacillus_AO > Paenibacillus_AO aurantius. Next base: position 1,501,635 of record CP106741.1, read on the forward strand.
ATCATCACGGCTCCGCAGCTGACGGCCGCGTTAACGGAAGCGCCCATCAGCGGAAGATAAGCTTCGGATGGATTGGTGGGCCGCAGGCTCCGGTAAAGCCGGATAAGCGGAAACGCGGTAAGCAGAGCGAACAAGGCGTACACCGGCAGCGCTCCATAGAAGATCGCCAGAATCAAGGACAGGTACGCGAGAATGACCATGAACGCCGAGAACCGCAAAGCCCGGCTCTCTCCGAAAACGACCACGAGCGTGTTCTTGCCGGCGGCTTTGTCGGCCCTCCAGTGTAGGAAATGATGGTTAAACAGAACCAGCGTCGTCAGAATCCCGACCGGAAGCGAAACGAGCAGCGCCCGGTTGTCGTACTGGGAGGTTTGCACATAATAGCTGCCCAGCACCGGCAGAACGCCGAACGCGAGAAGGATGGCTACCTCGCTGTAGCCTTTGCCGCGGTAGCCGAAGCGGATGGGCGGCGCCACATAATAATACGCGATGAGAGCCCCCAGCACGCCGTAAACCAGGATCATGTACCCGCTCGCATAAGCGAGGATAAGGCCGCACACGAGAGCGACGGCGAACAGGATCCACGTAACGGCCGCGAACCGCTGCTCCGACCATATTCCTTGGGTGAGAAAGCCTGAGTTCGTCGAGATCGAGCCTTCGGTCTCCTGGGCTTTCGTATCCACTTCGTTCCGGTAGTCCCACAGGTCATTAATCATGTTGGAGAAAAGATGGATCGCCGCCGCCCCGATGACGGTCAGAAGAAACAACAAGGGATGAAAGGTATGATTCCAGGTCAAGGCCCCAACCGCCGCCAGCGCGACGGGGACGATCATCACGAACACGACGTTGGCACGGGTAACTTTAAGGAATGAGGCGACTTTGCTCATGGGCTTTAGGCCTCCTGTCTTTATACGCTTCACGCGTTTAGTATGAACGGCTGCGGCGGGAGGACTCCAGGGAAATGAAGAGCACTCTGGAACTGCCGCCACTTTGTGAAAAACTTCACGAATACAGCTGCACTCCATATATTACGCTTTTCCCTCCCGTTTGACAATCCCTTTTTCGACGGGAATCCGCCTGCCTCCGACAAAATTCGCTACCCTAAACGAAAACCCAACCCGGGCCCCAACACGCCAAAAAGCCGCACTCCCGTGCGGCCTTCTGCTTCGGCCGGTCCCCTTCAACGGAGCCGGCCTGTCTATGCGATTGGAAACCATGAGGCCAGAACGATTAATCTTCCTTGCCTTTGCCCTTGCCATTCTCGGCATGAGCTTTTCCGGCTTCCTTCTTCTCTTCCTGCTTCTGCTGCTGTTCTTGACGCTTATCTTCGAGCTTCTGCTGAATCTCTTGACGCTTCGCTTCCTGCTTGCGCTCGATTTCCTCGTGCTTCGCTTTCTGCTCTTCGCGCTTCTCCTCCTGCTTGGCCGCGTTCTCAGCCGGCTTGCCGGAAACAGGAGCTTTCCCTTCAGGCTTCGTCTCGGCGGTTGGTGCCGGAGTCGGCTGGGTGCTTGCCGCCGGTGCTTCCGTTGGGGCCGCCGTTGGGGCTGCGGAAGGACTTGCAGAAGGACTTGCAGAAGGACTTGCAGACGGGCTAGCTGATGGCTTGGCGCTTTCTTCCGCCTTCTCTTTGTTCCACTTGACGCTGATCTTCACTTCAAGGCTGCCGGCGTTGAGGTCAAACTGTTCCGCCAGACGTTTCATCACCTGCTGCTGGGCATCCGCCGCTTTCAGGTCAATGCCTTCGAGCAGCACAGCGATGAGGTCACGGGCCGAATCGCCCATGATGTTCAGGTTGCCCTGTTTGTTCCCATGAAGCTTAACCTGCGATCCGCCTTTTCCCTTGCCGGGATTCTGCATGATCATCAGCTTGAAGGAATCGCCCTCAACACGGATGTCCAGATGATTCCAGGTCTGGCCGTCTTCGTCGTCATCTCCTCTTCCGGAGCCGCCGATGGAGCCGGAGTAGCCGTTGGTGCCGCCGAAGCAGTTGGAGCCGGCGTCGCGGACGGCACGGCCGATGGGGAAACCGACGGGCTTGCCGTTGGCGTGGCCGAAGGCGAAGGGGATGCGGTCGGAGCCGGTTGAACGTCCTCGGACGTCACCTTCAGGTAAGCGGCTTGTTTTTTGGTATTGAAAATGATTTCGATCTTGTCCCCCGGTTTCAGGTCTTCGATCGATGCTTTCTTGTTATCGCGGTAAACCCAAACGGATTCGGCCAGCGGGTATTCCGACTGCCCTTCGTCTGTCGTTACTACCAATTTCCCGTCGGACAAGCTGTTCACGACGCCGGAAGCTTCTTTGGAAGGCGCGGCTCCCGTTGGATTGGCATAGGCCAGAACGCCGTAACCCAGCATAACAAAGGTCAGGCAGCAGGCCAGTACATAGGCAAGCTTCTTTTTCATTTCGTGTTCTCCTCCTGGTGTGTACCCCGATAGTTTCGTCACGTGACCGGGCTACTACAACGTTTCGGAGGCGGTGGAGATTTTTTGGGGGTCTTCTGCTCGCGTTCGATTTCCGGAAGAAACTTTTGGAGCTCGGGATAGGGAGCCGGGAAGTTCAAATTCATTCCCTCCAGCTTCTCAACCGCAATCCTCAGCACGGCCCAATCCCGGTATTTCCGGTTGTCCGCGGGAACGAGATGCCACGGGGCATCCGGCGTGCCGCTGTTCTCAAAAACCTCCTCATAGCAGCGCTGGTAAGCTTCCCACGACTTTCGCTCCACGAGGTCGTTCGGGTCGAACTTCCAGTTTTTCTCCGGGTTGACGATCCGGTCCTTCAGCTTTTCCAGCTGAAATTCCTTCGAGATGTGCAGAAAAATTTTCACCAGAACGACTCCGCTGTCCGCGAGAAGCTCTTCAAAATGCCGGATGTGCTTGAGTCTTCGTTTGGCTTCGGCATCGGAAACCTGCCCGTGAACCCGGGTTATGAGCACATCCTCGTAATACGAACGGTTGAAAGCCGCCATGTAGCCGCGCGCCGGGATAAGCTGATGGGCCCTCCACAGAAAATCATGAGCCGCCTCCTCAGCGGTCGGGGCTTTGAAGCTGTGAACCCGGAACCCTTGCGGATTGACTCCGGCAAAGGCCTTGCGGATCACCCCGTCCTTGCCGCTCGTGTCCATCCCCTGAAAGAGGAACAGAACGGCCTTCTCCTTCCCTGCGTATAGCTTCTCCTGCAGCTTCTCCAGCTTCTCTTTAAGCTCTTCGGTTTCTTGCTTCAGCTTGTCTTTGTCCAGGTTCTCCCCGCCTCGGCGGAAATCTTGCGTAGCTTGACTTCTTTGCCCGGCGGGAGCCGGAAGGGATGGGCCATGGGAATTCCTCCTTTGTCGATAAAAGCCTGTCTAACTCTCTTACCCAAAAGGACGAAATGCCTTCTCGCTTCTGTGAGATCCGCCCTTTTTGCCCAGTCAAGAAAAAGGATAGCCGAAGAAGGGCCCGGCCATATTAACGAATAGGCACCGCACGGAAGAACCCTGCGGTCGGCATAGTTCTGTCCAAATCTTAGCGAAGGATCGTGATCTTATGGCGAAGCTTCTTTACATCACCGCCCATCCCCATGACGACTCCGCCTCCTACAGCATGGCGGTCGGAAGTGCTTTTCTCCAGTCGTACAAGGAAACCAACCCGAACGACGAAGTCACCCACCTGGACCTGTACCGGGCCGACATTCCGCACATTGATGCGGATGTGTTCAGCGGCTGGGGAAAGCTGCGGTCCGGTACGGCGCTTGACGAGCTGTCCGCCGAAGAAAAACGCAAGGTCAGCCGGTTGAACGAACTGGCCGATCAGTTCATTGCCGCCGACAAGTATGTTTTCGTGAGCCCGATGTGGAACTTCTCCTTCCCGCCCATTCTGAAGGCGTACATCGACTCCATCTGCGTCGCCGGCAAAACGTTCCGCTACAACGAGCAGGGACAGCCGGAAGGTCTCCTCATCAGCAAAAAGGCGCTGCACATTCAGGCGAGCGGCGGCGTCTACTCGGAAGGTCCGGCCACTGAGATCGAGTCCGGCCACCGGTACTTGAAGATCATCATGGGCTTCATCGGCATTCCGACGCTGGAGGGGATTTTCGTGGAAGGCCATGCGGCCGCTCCCGCGCAAGCGGAAACGATCAAGGCGAACGCCATCGAGCGTGCCAAGCAGGCCGCGAAAACGTACTAAACCATTCCCCCAAAAGTGAAGCGAACTAATCCCCCAAAAGTGAAGCAGATCCTACGAAGCGGATTCCGATTACTTTTGGGGAGCCCCCGAGAACTAATCCCCCAAAAGTGAAGCGGAACCTACGAAGCCTAGTCCTATTACTTTTGGGGAGCCCCCGGGAACCAAAAACATTTGCAAAAACTTTACCAAACCCAAAAAGCCCGCCCCCAAGGGAAGCAGGCCTTCGAAGAGACTAGTGCGAGCGCCTGACGGGCTTCGCTTCCCCTACAGCCTACCGCCGCCCAACCGGGCGGTTTTTTTCGTCCTCCTGGGGCTTTAAGACCTTCCCGTAAACAACAAAGACGGCCCCTTAGCGGAGCCGTCCTAATCCCTACTTATCGGTTCAGCGGTTAGCCTGATGGCCGGGCACCAGCTTCCGTACTTCTTCGTCGGTAAGCGGGCGCCATTGTCCGGTCTTCAGGTTTCCCAGTCGGATGTTGATTATTCGCACGCGCTGCAGCCGCCGCACCTCGTAGCCGAAGGCCTGGCACATGCGCCGGATTTGCCGGTTCAGCCCCTGTGTCAGGACAATGCGGAACACCCGCTCGCCCATCCGGCTGGTTTTGCAGGGCAGGGTTACCGTATCCAGGATCGGAACGCCGCGTTCCATGCCCTCCAGAAATTCCGGGGTCACCGGCTTGTCCACGGTTACGATATACTCCTTCTCGTGCCGGTTCTCCACCCGAAGAATCTTGTTCACGATGTCTCCGTCATTCGTCAGCAGAATCAGGCCTTCCGAATCCTTGTCCAGCCGCCCGATCGGAAAGATCCGCTCTTTGTGGTTGACAAAGTCGACGATGTTGCCTTTGATATGACGCTCGGTTGTACATGTTATGCCCACCGGCTTGTTCAGGGCGATGTACACGGGAGGACGCTTCGCCCGGATCGGCCGGCCGTCCACCTTCACCTCGTCGCCCTCCTCCACCTTGCTCCCGAGTGTCGCCACCTCGCCGTTGATGGTCACCCGCTTATCCTCAATCCATTTGTCCGCTTCCCGCCGGGAGCAGACGCCCGTTTCGCTAATGTATTTGTTGATCCGCATGACGCTGATTCCTCCGCTTGCCTGCCATAATCCGTTGCTCTTTTACCATAGCATGAACAAGGGCCGCAGGCCAAATTCTTCCGGGCTTGGGCAGCGGGGTTTCCAGAAACTCACGTTAAAGGCTTTGTTTCATTCCGAAAAGCACAGGGTAAGCTTATACCATCATCACAACAAACTAGGCGCTAAGCGCGAAAGGTGGTCAACATCATGTTGAAATACCCACTGCTGTTTCTGGTCATTGCGATCATCGCAGGGATTTTCGGATTTGCGGGAATTGTGAGTGCGGCCGCAGGCATTGCGAAAGTGCTGTTCTTTATCTTCATCGTCCTGTTCATCGTTTCGTTCTTTATGGGCCGAGGAAGCAAATCGAACGTATAGCCGGACCCACTGAAGAAAGACACACGACCTTGAAGGGAAGCCTAACCGGCTTCCTTTTTGGCGTTCCCGCCGCTTTGGGGCAAGGATGATGAGAAAACCCGAAAAACCTTGTCTAACGCCTGTCTCGATAGCTGATTCATACAGACCGGGAAGGGATAAGGTATACGTGTGACCTATTTAACCCGCGAAGGGAGGAATGGACATGCCTTGGAGAGACGGAGATTACCCGCCTTCCATGAAGAACCTGGATCCCCGCGTCCGCCGCAAGGCCGTGGAGATCGCCAATGCCCTGCTTGAGGAAGGGTATGAGGAGGGCCGAGCCATCGCCATCGGCACCGCTAAAGCGGAGGAATGGGATGATCATCATCCGGCCGGTCATTCGGGAAGCCACAAGAAGAAGTAAGCGCCGCTGCCGCATAATTTAAACGAAAACCTGCCATACTAACCGTAACTTGGGAAGGGAGCGATTAAAGAATGGGATCGAGCAGCACGTCGGACAAACAAACGATGCCACCCCAGCACCAGAATCAGCAGCCGGGGATTGAAAGCGAAATGACGCCGAAGCCGAAAGCCGTCGATCGCAAATATAAAGGCAGCGGGAAGCTGCAGGGCAAGGTAGCCATCATTACGGGAGGAGACAGCGGAATCGGCCGGGCGGCCGCCGTTTGTTATGCCGCGGAAGGCGCCAAGGTCGTCATCGTCTACTTGAGCGAGGACAAGGATGCCCAAGAGGCCAAGCGGCTCGTGGAAGCCGAAGGCGGCGAATGCCTGCTCATTGCGGGAGACATCGGCGACGAACAGTTCTGCCAGGATGTCGTCAAGCAAACGGTGGATAAGTTCGGCAAGCTGGACATTCTTGTCAACAACGCAGCCGAGCAGCATCCGCAGAAATCGATCGAGGACATCTCACAGGAGCAGCTTGAGAAAACGTTCCGCACGAACATCTTCTCCATGTTCTACCTGACCAAAGCGGCGGTGCCGCATCTGAAGGAAGGCTCGGCGATCATCAACACCACGTCGATCACCGCTTATCGCGGGAGCCCGGAGCTTCTGGACTATTCGTCGACCAAAGGAGCCATCGTGGCCTTCACCCGTTCCCTGTCCGGGAACCTGGTGGACAAAGGCATCCGCGTCAACGGCGTAGCCCCCGGTCCGATCTGGACCCCGCTCATCCCGTCGACCTTCGACGCCGAGAAGACCTCCCAGCACGGGGCGTCGGCTCCAATGAAGCGGCCCGGCCAGCCCGAGGAGCTGGGTCCGGCGTATGTCTTCCTGGCGTCCGACGACTCTTCTTACATGTCCGGCCAGATTCTGCACATCAACGGCGGCGAAGTCGTGAACGGGTAATCGCCCCGCTATAAGGCACCAAGGGCACCTTCGGCTTCGACCGGGGGTGTTTTTCTTAGCAAAAAGTAAACCAAGGAGAGGTTTCTTGCGTATAACCATAGAGAGATGGGTATTAAGAACTAAGCACAAGGAACTACCCGGATAGGAGGTCTCTCTATGAAAGAAACCGAGCATCAAGAGCAGCTGAGAATCCGTCTTTACTCCCTGGCCGCCCGTTGTGTCAATTTACGCAACCGGTACGGAAGCTCATCGGAGGATTATCTCAAGGCATGCGCGGAGAGGGAAGAGGCGCGGGAGGCGTATATGCAAAGCCTTTCCTCTTCCCAAGGCGGAACCGGGGCACCCGCCCCTAAACCGCCCGGCCGGGCGTCAGGCCAACCTTTTTGAAACCAAAGCGGCCCGGTTGTCGTACCAGTTAAGAAGAATACGGAAAGCCCATATAATAACGGACAAACTATTCAGGAGGTCACATGGAACCGGAACCCAGGCAGGACTCATTTCTATCTCTACTGAAGAAAGGAAACAAAGCCTCCGCGGCCGCTATGATCGGCAACCTGATCATCGCCATCGTCAAAGGCGTCGCTGCGGCTTTGAGCGGAAGCGGAGCGATGTTCGCTTCGACCATGCACTCCATTGCCGATGCCGTTAACCAGGGCTTCGTTTTCGGAGGAAGCGTGCTGGCCGAGAAGCAGCCGACCCGGCGGTTTCCAACCGGCTTCGGCCGGGTCGTGAACATATTCTGCATGGTGGCCGTCATGGTAGTGGCCATTATGGCCTATGAAACGGTCAAGGAAGGCTGGCACCTGCTGCAGCACCCGGCGGAAGCCCACGGCTTCTGGCTGAATTCCATCGTTCTTCTGTTCTCCATCGCCGTAGACGGCTTCGTCCTCATCAAGGCGATGAAAGGCATTCTGGAGGAAACCCGCGTTTCCGCCCAAGGCTTGGGGATCATCCCCGCCGCGGTTAGCCACGTCGGCCGGGCGGCTCCCGCCACCCGCCTGGTGTTCTATGAGGATATCGTGGCTACTTTGGGCTCCACCCTTGCCCTGATTGCCGTCGTGGTCACGTCCTTCACGGCATTTAAAGCCCTGGACGGGGTGATGACCATCCTGATCGGCTTCCTCATGGTAGGCGTGGCCTTCCGCGTCGGCTTCGACAACATGGTCGGGTTGATCGGAGTCGCCGCTCCCCGTGTTATTGAGGAAAAAGTGGGAGAGCTCATTCTGTCCGATCCGGACGTCACGGACATTAACCAGATCCGCATCACCCAGGAGGGCCGTTACTACCATATCGACGGCCTGATCGAGCTGCGCAAAGGCTTGACGCTTGCCCTGGCGGACGACATCAAGTTCCGCGTGCGGGACAAGCTCCTCTCCGATCCGGATATTACCGATGTCACCTTGGGCATTATCGAAGACAACGGCGTCCCCGACTGGACCCCGGAGAGGCTGGAAGAATTGCCCGATTAACCGGTGGAACGGTATCCGGCCTTTTCTTCCCGCCGGCCTTACCCAAAGACCCGGCTTTCGCCGAGCGTACAAAAGTCCCTCCGGCCGCCAGCAGGCGGCGGGGAGGGACTTTTTCTTGGGGCGGGCTGAGTATAGTTGCTCCAGGCTGGGTAAAAACTAAGTGAGGCCAGGAAAGGTGGTGGAGAAGAATGCTCGACTGGATCAGACGGATCAATCTAATCTGGGTGTTCGTCCTCTTATTCGGATTTCATGGACTGTTATATTATTACCTCGGAACGGCCAATTGGCTTACCGTGACCTTGTTGGCTACCGCTGTCGACACAGCCGTGGTCGCCGTTCTTCAATATCTGCTTCTATCCGCCTCGCGGAGAAAAGAAAAAGGCGAGTAAGTTTCGGACCGGGAAACTCCCTGTTACCGGAGAAAGAGGCGTGCCTGCTTCAAGCGGGAACGCCTTTTTGCTATGTAAGGCACTTGAGGTTTCTCCGCTCGAACTATAACGGTTAGCGCGTCAGGGGATGTACTGCTGCACGATGCGGACGACCTTCCCTTTCTTGACGGTAAGGTGATACGGATACTCCTTGGCCAGGGGTCCTTCCGGAGCAAAGTCCGGAAGATGGAAAGCGGCTGCCGCGTGTTCCATTGGAGGTCATTGGTCCACTTTCCGCTGCGGTCGTAAGTCTGCATCCACACCTGCACGTTCGCCGCCACCTCCAGTGTCCGGAGCTTCGGATTCACGTTGCGGATATAATAGCCGCCCGGGGCGTAATCGAGCCCGGCCTCCGGCTCGTCCATGCGGAAGGCTTGGTCGGCCTCTTCCCCTTCGAACCATTGGATGTAATCCGCTGTGACATAGGTATGGCCCTGCTTGGTAAAGAGCTGCCGGATGTAGGACGGATGGGTGTCCGGGCTCTTCGGTACGGGCGTATACCCTCCTCCTTCGGCACCTGCCGAACCGGGTCCTATCCATAAAGCTGCCGCCAGAACGGCCAGTCCCCCTATCTTCTTCATCGCTTTCCTTCCTTTCGGCGTAGGGTCCGTCTATTGCCCTTGTTTGGTTTCTTTATCATATAGGCTTGTTGCAAAAAGGACCACGGACAAAAGAAGGGGAACTCCCCCGTCTTAAGGCGTAGTCCCCATTCCTCCGTCATGTCGCAAATCATCGAACCCTGCTGGAGCGCGCTCTTGCGGGGCAGGACTTCCTTTCTCTAGAAAGGAGGAGCGTTCACGAACACCCGGGGCTCTTCGCTCTCCAGAAAGTCATACCAGCGCTGACGGAACCTCACCTGCGGCCCGTCGGCCGGCACGTGAGCCTCCAGGCGGAGGGCGTCGGGGATGGGCCGGGGGTGCTGGCTCTCCACCACCGCCCGGTCCTCCTCCAGCACGCGGCTGCTGTAACGGGAGAAGAGGCGGCTCAGACCAGGCAGACGGGCAAAATTGCGTCCGGCCAGCCCGAAGATGGCCGTCACCTCCCTGTCCACCGGCGTAAAGGTGACAAAAATTGATAAAGCGCTTGGTCCCCGGCTTCGACGGGGATAGCAGCCACTGCTGGGGAAAGCGGTAATCCAGCTTGCCTCCCCGTTCCAGATCGTGATGTCATCCCCTTCCGCCTGAAAATCGATTTGAATGGCTTTGCTCGAGTTGCGGCCTAACGTCTTCCGGTGGACGATAGGCACATGGGCCGTGTCGAGGACACTTTCGACGACTCGCGTCAGATGGGCGTTCCAGACGGCATCGTACCCCGCCATCGTGTATTGAGAATCCTCTACCTCAGGGTACAGCTCAAGCGGAGCCGGATTGGCGGCGAGGGTCCTCCGGTCCTCGGGATAAACCCAGATCAGGCCCGCCTTCTCCGTGACGGGATAGCCCTTGGTATGGGCAAAAGCCGGAATGGCCCGGTCCGGGTGGGCGGGGATGTCCAGGCATTCGCCATCTCCCGCGAAGCACCACGCGTGATAGGCGCAGCGCAGATTCTCCCCTCCCCTTGTCCGAGCGACAAATCCGCCCCCCGGTGCGGGCAGAATGCATGAAGCGCGTGAACCCGGCCCGACTGTGAGCGGTACAGCACCAGCTCCCGGCCGGCCAGCCTCCTGCGCACCGGCTTGTGGGCCGTTATCTCTTTCGCCCAGGCTACCGCGTACCAGGCGCACGGGAATACCTCATGGTCTTCTTCGCGGCTCTCTCGAAAGTCATGCTTGCGGCTCATCGGATAGCCTCCTTCGCATGGGTTATAATCGGGGGCCGTACACCCCGGATTGGTTATCCGGCTCCCCGGCAAAGCTTACCTTCAGCTGCCCCGGTGAACCGGTTATCACGCCAACCTCTTTCCACGGCTGGCTCAGGTTATCCGCAAGCCGGTCCTGGCGGAAGCGGTCGAGGGTGACGTCCATCGGCCGCTGCAGGATGAGGATCCGGCCCTTCTCGAGAGGAATGTTGTTCCTTACCGCCCAGTAGGTGACGAACCGGCTCAGGTTCCGTTCCACCTGATCCAAGGGGAGCTCCGGCTTTACGGTTTCGAATGTCCACAGCTCCCATAGCCGGCCGCTGTTGTAAGAACCCGTGTACCCGTCCGGACGGATCGTCGGCAGCCTCATGGGCTCCCGGCCCTCCCGTTCGAAGACGAGCATGGTCTGCACCCGGTAGTTCACAAAGTGCTCATCCATGAATACACCGTGGCTGGTCCAGCCCGTCCAGGGGTACACGCGGGACTTGTAATACTCGGCTGTGTTCTCCAGCCGGTCGGCCAAGGCCCCGTCCCCGGTGACGTAGGTTCGCAGCAGCGGACCGGCCGGCACGATGAGCACGAACGAGAGCAGCCAAGCGGTGAGCAGAACGCCAGCCGCCGGGCGGGCGAGGCGGCCCGCTCCCCGGTGCGGGGCCGGGTCCGCGGCCGGAGCGCCGGGCCGGGCCAGGCTGCACACGCCGTCGCGGCAGCCGCCCTCGCGGGCGCGCTTCTCGGCCACGGCGCCGTAGATGCGCTGCGCGACCGGGTGCACCGGCCAGACGCCGAGCAGCCACCCGAGAGGAGCGAGCCAGCCCGACGTCCGCAGGACCGCCGCATACGTATCCACTCCTTTGTGGATACGGCCCTGGCGGTCGATGGCGTAGATGTCGTGCAGGAGCTCCTCCTCGGGGATGGCGGCGAGCTGCGGCTCCTCGGCCGCGTGGTCCTGCAGCGGCTTCCAGGCGACGGCGCCGCGCAGATCGAGCGCATCGAGGACGGCGACCGTCTGGCGGCAAAGCGGGCAGAGACGGTCGTAGTACACGGTGAGCGAGACCGCCCGTGCCCGCCACAGCCGGGTGAGCCGCTCGTAGGCGCCCGCCGGCACGAGGCCGAGGTACAGGGCGAGAACCAGGAGCGAGATGACCGGGATCGGGAAGACGAACATCACGCCGAGGTGAAAGAGCGCCCCCACCGCGAGCAGCGGCAGCCGGAGCCGGCGAACCGGATACAGGAAGAGAAACAGGCTTTCGAAGGCAAGCAGCGCATACCCGAGCGGCCTCACGAGCCACTCTTGTGACATCAGCCAGGAAACGTTGTGGTAGGCATTAATGGGCAGCGTGGAAGGCGCCCATACGCCGAGCCCCGACAGGTACATGGAGGAGGAAAGCTTGAAGAAGGCGGAGTCGAGATACATGAGGCCGATCGTCAAATAGAGAAAGACGGTATGGATCAGCCGGACGTCCTCCGGCCCCGGGTCCTTCACTTTTTCCCGGGCCCGTCTGCGCCGTTCCATCAGCCGTTCCACGGATAGCACCCGGTCGGAGGGCATAAAGAGCAGCAGCAGCGACAGGGTTAGAATGAGGGAATCGCCCTGCCAGTCCTCTCCGTGCGGCAGCGCTCCGAAGCCGAGCACGATGACCGCCATGACATAGTGGACGACAGCCGCCAGGCGGGTGCGGTAGCCGGCCAGCAGGAACAGCACCGCCGCGAGCCAGATCAGAAGAAGCGGGCCGGACGGTATCGTGCTTTCGATCATGTAAGGCAGCGGGTCGAACAGCAGGCGCCGGAACCGGTACATCTGCTCGATCTCTATAATCATTACCACCGAGAATCCTATTCGAAAAAGGGCCAGCGGAAGAGCGGGCACCCGGGTGTCCAACAAGCGGACTAACCAGCGGTTCACGGGAAATCCCTCCTCATGCCGGATGAGGGCATCGTTTACCTTGTCTTTACCCGCTACAAACATTAACCAAACTTTATACATTGCAACTCCGGAAGATCTGCACTCCCCGCATGAACAAGAAGATCGTCCCCGAAGTCTCCCGAATACAGCATTCTCTCTCCTCTGGGTCCATACAGCTCCAGGTGGAAGTACGGCAAAATATGGCCGTGATGGTCATGTTCATAAGCCATCATTACCCTCGCGGTTTCCTCGGTTACCGGGCATACCAGCTGCTCCATGCCGAGGTCCAGGCTTTTTCGTGAGCAGGCAAACCGTTCAAGCCTCCTCACCCCGTATGTGCTGGCTGCATAATGCGGATTCCCCTCGTAGGCGTAATCGCCCGGCCAGAATTTAAGCTTGAGAAGCCGGCTGGCCGGAACAAAACGGCCTAGCAGTTGGTCCGCCAGAAGACGCTTGGCCTCGATGGACATGGCAGAATGCCAGACAACCCGATGGGTGTAACCCTTCATGAATACCCTCCCTGCCATCCAGTCTTTTTCCTGTTTCTATTTTACGTTAGAGCGTGCACCGGACAAACCCGCATTAAAAATCAATTATATATTTTGATTATAACAATCAATTGACAGTAACTATCATTTTATATAAACTTCCATTATCAAGCCGGTTACCGGCTGCGAAAGGTGGAACCTCCTATGTCAACCTCCGCATCCCGCAAGTGGTGGGTGCTCGGTGCTTTAAGCCTGGGTCTCTTTGCCGTAGGATTGGATACGACGATCCTGAATGTGGCCCTGCCCACCCTGGCCGCGGAATTATCGGCTACCACGGGCCAGCTTCAGTGGATGGTCGATTCGTACAATCTGGCGCTGGCCGCCGTTCTGCTTCCCGCCGGCATGCTGGGCGACCGGCTCGGCCGCAAGAAGCTGCTGCTCGCGGCCCTCGTATTATTCGGAGCGGCATCGGGAGCGTGCGCCTATGCCGGCACTCCGGATGTCCTCATTGTCATGCGAATCTTCCTCGGGATAGGTTCGGCTTTCCTCATTCCGCTCTCCATGTCCGTTCTGCCCGTTCTGTTCGAAGGCGCCGAACGGACGAAAGCCATGATGATCTGGGCGACGGTCAACATGCTCGGCATTCCGCTCGGTCCCCTTCTCGGCGGCTGGCTCCTGAAGCATTACGCCTGGGGCTCTGTCTTCCTCATCAACGTGCCTCTTGCGGCGGCGGCCGTCATCGCCGTAACGTTCCTCATGCCCGAATCCCGCTCCTCGGTCCGCCGCCGGTTTGACCTTCCCGGCCTTGCGCTCTCCAGCCTCGGGTTAACGGCGGTGATCTACGGGGTGATCCGCGGGGGCGAGCACGGGTGGTCCGCTCCGGCCGCCTGGGCAGCTCTTGCCGGGGGAGCCGCCCTCCTTCTGGTCTTCGTCCTGTGGCAGCGCCGCATCTCCTACAGCCTGATCGACCTCCCGCTGTTCCGCTCGGCCCGCTTCACCTGGGGCACCGTGCTCGCCACGCTCGTATCCTTCGCCCTGTTCGGCCTGCTCTTCTCCATCCCGCAGTTCCTCCAAGCGGTGCTGGGCGCTGATACGCTCGGCACCGGGCTGCGGCTCCTTCCGCTCATCCTCGGGCTCGTCGTCGGAGCCAAGACCGCTCAGCGCCTGATGCCCGGGGCCGGCGCGAAGGCGGTGGCGGCCGCCGGCTTCGCGGTGCTCGCGGCTTCCTCGCCGCCGGGGCCTTCACGACGCCGGCTACCGGCTACGCCTTCACGGCCGCCTGGATGACAGCCGCCGGAGCCGGGCTGGGCCTAGCGTTGCCGACCTCGATGGATGCGGCGCTCGGGGAGCTGACCGCCGAACGAAGCGGCGTCGGCTCGGCGCTCATCATGGCCCTGCGCCAGGTCGGCGGCTCGTTCGGCGTAGCGCTGCTCGGAGCGGCGCTTAATGCCGGCTACCGCGCCCGGCTGGACACGTCCGCCCTGCCCGCTCCGGCAGCTGAAGCCGTGCGGCAGAGTGCGGCCGCCGGCGTCCGGACCGCCGCGCGCCTCTCCTCCGACACGCTGCTCGCCTCCGTCCGGGGCGCCTTCGTCCATGGCATGGACGTGACGCTCTGGATCGGAGCGGGGACCGCCGCGCTCGGCCTGCTGCTGACGCTGGTCTTCCTGCCCCGCTCTGCCGACCGCTGTGCCGGAACCGCCGGCGGATCGGGCCCCCGGCCTTGAGCAATAGACGGCCGGCGTTGTCCCTCCTACTCCATGCCGGCTGGCCCGAGCAAATTTTTCCGCCTCTGCACAGCCTCCCACCTTGCCAGAGTCCTACACCCATCCGCCGCCCTTTCGGCGGCGCCCGATCAGCGTACCGCAGCCAACCTGGTTGTCCCCCTCTTCCAAAACCAGTAAACTGAAAAAAACATTTCCCTCCCTGCTAACCGAAACGAATGATACATCAGGCAGGGAGCGGATCGAGGAGGAATTGGGGCATGTCAAGAATCGCTATGGTGGAAGCGGCCGCGCCGATCGATTTACCGTCACCCGTGATCCGGGCGGATCTGGCCTGGGCGCTTTTCTGGCCCGAGACGCGGGCCGGGTCTCTTCCGAATGGCGGAGGTAATGCCTTCATGCCATTGTCCCGTTGGCTGTGGGAGTCACTCGGCCGCGTAACCGGCTTTATGCGCATCGGCTCCGCCGAGACCGTCTGGGTTTTGGCCCCGCCCTGCGAGCCGTCCGCCCGTGAGCTTCTGACTCGGCTGCTCTCCTTCTGGAGTACGGAGGTCTATTGGGTATCTGAGGGCGATGCGCCCTGCACGGACTTTTCCGGATACGAGAACCGCTGGCTGCCTCCCGTACAGGATGTCTTTGCGAAGCCGGAGGAGGGATCCGTCTGGGACAGAGCGGCCGAGAAAAGCGGGTACGGCGAGGACCGGTACCTTATGCCCGCTCTCGGAGTGGGGCGGGTGGATATGAAGGTGCAGGTCGTTAACCCGGGCACCGCTTCGGTCGAGCTTCACAGTCACAGCACCCTCGACGAGTACTATTTGGTTCTGAGCGGCCGCGGCACCTTGCGTATGGCCTCTCACCGCATCCCCGTCGGACCGGGATCGCTCATTGCGAAGCCCAGCGGACCGGACTTAACCAGCCAAATTCTCGCGGATCGGAACGAACCGGTGGTGGTCCTGGACATCGAAGCCTTTACTTCTCCTACCGGCCGCAAGGACGTCTGTGTGTGCCCGGATGAGAATCTAATGATTCTCCAAGGGGCCGGCTGGTGGTCCACGGTTCCTTTAACGAACATGGAGCCTATCGAGTAACAGAGGAACGCCTAGTGCCTTATCCGTGAGTGTTGTTTTGCTTTGGGCTCGTCTTGCCGAAAAGGACCTCCGGTACGCAGACCGCGCCCGGCGTTGTCCCCCGCCTCCAAAAACGGTACACTGAAGAAAACATAGACAGGCATCGGAGGCGAGCAAGTGAAGGCAGACGACACGCCCAAGGCCGGACTCCGCGAGCGCAAGAAGCAGAAAACGAAAGCGGCTATCCAGCATCATGCCCTGAGGCTTTTAAGGAGCAGGGCTACCAGCAGACGACCACCGAACAAATCGCCGAGGCGGCGGAGGTTTCCCCGAGCACCTTGTTCCGTTATTTCCCGACCAAGGAAGCCCTCGTGCTTGAGGACGACTTCGATCCGATGCTCATCGAGGCCTTCCGTACCCAGCCGAACGAGCTTACCGCGGTTCAAGCCCTTCGGGGAACGATCCGGCAGGTCGCTTCCTCGTTCCGGAGGAAGAGCGCCTGAGCATCCGGGAGCGGATGAATCTCTCGATGAGCGTGCCCGAATTGAAAGCGGCCGCCTTGAGCCATACCGCGTCCATGTTGGACTTCGTCGCCCGGCTGATCGCCAACCGGGAGGGCAGGGAAGCCGAGGACCCTTATGTTCTCGCTTCAGCGGGAGCGCTTATCGGCGTGATTCTCTCCGCCCACCAATTCTCCGCCCAACACCCCGAGGAAGACTTTCTCGAGGTTATCGATCGGCTGCTCGGGGCTTTGGAGGAGGCGCCTCTCGGCTCCCGCCTCCGCTAGAGCTTTATCCGGTCAAGACAGGCCAGTAAGCCGGGAGAGCTGCTCTTCCCGGCTTGTTTGCTTGAAAATCCCACGGTCCCCCCTCTCCTTTTCATCACCGGCCCTTTTCTTCCGTAGACGTTCCTCCTCGCGGACGCTTTCTTCGGCCCTCTCCTTTTTTTCGCACCCCTTCCAAACTTTATGGCCGCCTGCCTCGTGATAAGAGTACATACATGTGTGATAACCCATAAAGGAAGAGAACGCTTATGATTCAGCTCCACCAATTATCCAAAAGCTACAAAACGAACGAGTGGGCCTTGCGCAAGCTCGACCTCACCATCGGCAAAGGCATGTTCGGCCTGCTCGGACCGAACGGGGCCGGTAAAACCACCCTGATGCGCATTCTGGCCACCCTGATGCGCCCGACGGAAGGGACGGGGACGGTCAATGGCCGTCCCCTGACGAAGCCGGAGGAGATCCGTGAAATCGTGGGCTACCTCCCGCAGTACTTTCAGATCTACCCGCAGCTGACCGGGCGGGAATTTCTCGAGTATGCCGCCGTGATGAAGGGGATTGGGGACCGTGGAGAGCGGAAGCGGCAGATCGCCGGGCTGCTCGACAAGGTAAACCTGACCGACAAGGCGAATCGCAAAATCAAATCTTATTCCGGCGGCATGAAACAGCGGCTCGGCATCGCCCAGGCTCTGCTCGGAAGCCCCGAGGTGATCATCGTGGACGAGCCGACCGCCGGGCTCGATCCGGAGGAGCGGGTCCGTTTCCGCCACCTCCTCGGCGAGCTGAGCCTGCAGCGCATCGTCATTCTCTCCACGCACATCGTGGCGGACATCGAGAGCTCCTGCCAGCAGGCCGCGGTCCTCTCCCGCGGGTCCCTCCGGTTCTGCGGCAGCCTGGAGGAGCTGCAGGCTCACGGGGAGAACCGCGTCTGGGAGATGACGGTCAGCGAACGGGAATTCGCCGGGCTGTCTCCGCTGCCCATCGTCGCGAGCCGCCGCACCGGAAGCGGCATCCACTGCCGGATCATCAGCCCCGAGGCTCCTGCGGCGGACGCCGTCACGGTCCCTCCCACGCTGGAGGACGGCTACCTCGCTCTGATCGGAGGAAACCGTCATGAGTAAAGGGCTTGCCCACTTCCGGCTGGAGCTTCGGCTCCTTACCCGCAGCCGCTTCTGGCCGTGGCTTCCGCTTCTTTTTGGCGTGTGGATGGCGTTGTCCTTATCCAAGCCGGCCCCCCGGTCTCCGAGGACTTGTACCTGTACGCCTATGAGTTTCACAAAATCCAGCACACTCTCAGTCTCGGAGCGGCCATGCTCCTCGGCATCGCCCTCGTGAAGCGGGATCTCCGAAGCCCGGCGTACGAATGGACGGGAAGCTTTCCCGTCTCGAGCCTCGTTCCCTTCGGCACTAAATTTGCCGCCGGCTTCCTGTACTTGAGCCTGTTCACCTTGGCCATGGATGCCGTATATGCCTGGTTCGCCTGGAGGCTTGACTATCCTGCCGGCATTTTGGTCCGGGAGCTGCTGTTTTTTACGGGCCAGTACGAATGGTCCTATGCCGTTACCCTTCTGCTCGCCATGGTCCTCGCCGCCGGCATTCCCGGCCGGACCGCTTACCTGATCGGCTTCTGCGCCTGGGTGTTCGGCACTTATTTTCTCGATGCTTTCGTCATCAGCCGCCAGCGGCTATTCGTTCTGAGAACCTTTCACTTGAGCCAGCTGCAGCTGAATACCTTCTATGAGAGTGAAGTGTGGGGGCCTTGGATCCAAGCCGGCGAACGGACCGCCTCCCGCTTGTTCGTGCTCGTCTTCCTGCTTCTGCTCGCGGCGGTCGGCATCGTCCTGCTGCAGAGGGCGCGTCCGAGCCGCTCGGCACGGGCCTGGGCGGCCGGAAGCCTCGTCCTGCTGCTGGCCTCCGCCGCGGCCTTCGTCCCGTATGGCCAGCTATGGGCTGCGCGGTACAAGGCGCAGGCAGCTAAGCTGGAGGCGGCTCTCGATTATGCCGCCGATAACGGGACCCGTTCCTTCACGACCTTTGGGGTGAAGGAGTATCAGATTCAGGCCCGGCAGACGACCAGCGGAACGGTACGGTTCACCGCCTTGCTGCGCCTGCCGACGGATGGGCTCCCTGCCCAGGGGCCCCTGCCTTTTACACTGAATCAGGCTTACGCCGTTAAACAGGTCAAATGGAATGGGAAGGAGCTCCCCGTCTCGCGACGGCACGATCTTCTGCTGATTGAGCCCTCCCGGCTTGAGCCCGCTCTCGCGGAGCAGACCTTGGCCGTGGAGTACGAGGGAGGAGCCCCCGATTGGTACTACCAGGGAGAGACGGAGGTTATGGGCTCTTTCGTGAAGGATGAGTATGTGCTGCTCCCCTCCTCCGAGGCCTGGTACCCGATTCCCGGAGACGAGCCTTTGCACTTTCGGAACGGCGGGGAGCTTATTCAAGTACGCGGCGGCCGGATGAAAGGCTCCTCCGATTTCAAGGTGACGCTGGAAGGCTTCAAAGGGCGGATATACGGAACCCTGCCGGGGAAGGAGCAGCCGGACGGCCGGCAGGTCTACGAGGGCCGGAACGCCGACGGGCTTTCACTCTTCGGCGGCCAGCTCATCGAGGTGACCTCTCCGGGTGAACCGCTCAAAGTCATTACCTCGCCGGGCAACCGGAAGGAAGCCCAGCGTTTTCTCGATGACATCGCCGCCGAGAAACGGTATTACCGCACCTGGCTCCCCCTGTCTGACGAAATGCTGGAGAAGATCTTCTATTTCCCTACCTCTCACTGGGGAGAAGGGAAATATGCCGAGCAGGAGCTGACGGGAAACAGCACCGTGATCGGCGAGACGAAGAACCATAATCTGGATGACGTCCAGAAGACGGCAACCGTCCAGGCTGTGCTGTATGGAGATGTGGATATTCACGCTTCCTTTACGGAAAACCGCGAGAGCCCGCCGGACGGGGGACCCGTTTCCTGGGCGGCCGAGGTCCGCAAAGCGATCCGGTACCTGTACCTGCTGGACGGCAAGGGACTGACGCCGGAGGAGGTGGCTCAATCGCACGGCCTGGCTGCCATGCTTTATCTGCCCGAGCCGCTCGGAACAGACCCTAAGAACGGGGATGGCCGTTTTATAACGGAGGGCATCAACCGGGCGGTGGCGGAAGGCAAAGCCGACAAGGTCAAGGAGCTCCTGCGGGGCTACTATGAAAAAGGGCTCGGCATTCGGGAATCCTCTGCAGACGGGGAGCCGGCCTACCCGGTCATTACCGCCGAGCAGTGGAACCGGGACTGGAAGCGGGTGGTGGGACCATGAGCCGCTGGCTGATCGAAATGAAGAACCTGCGGACCCCTCTTGTTCTGGTCCCGGCCGTTTACTACGGCCTGCTGCTCGCCTCCATCGCGCTGTCGGCCCCGGACCGCCCACGAAATCTGTATAATTATAATGAATTGGCGTTCCTCCCCTTTGTGGTTATGCTGACGTTTCTGATGGGAAGGGTGGAATTCGGAGGAAGAACGATGGAAATTCTCTCCACCTACCCTCTCTCTTATACCCGGCTGCTGCTCCGCAAGCTGGCCGTTGCCCTGGCTGCCGCCGTGCTGCTGCACGCCGGCCTCATGGGGGCTTACCGGCTCCGGTTTCATACGCTGGAGGCCTTGTATTATCCCTACAACGGAACCGCCCCCGGTGCAGCCGATGCGGGCTGGCTGCCTCTTCTGCTGCAGGCCCTGCCCGCTTATCTGCTCCTCGCGGCAGTGACCCTGCTCGGCATGACCCTGTCCCGCAAGCTGTACGGGGGACTCGCCGCCGGCTTCGGGCTGTGGATGCTCGGCGTCCTTATGCCGCCCGGTGCCTTCGGTCCTTTTACGCTGCTGACGGCAAGCCTTACGAAGGAAACGGCCTTCCCGGTTAACCGGGTCTGGCTTATCGGTGCGGGCATGCTGGCGGCCGCTGTGGCTGCTCTCCTCCTCAACCGGAGGAGCCGTTGGGTGGTCGAGGGAGAGACGGACTAAACCAGGCGAGTGCCTTATCCAGTCCATCATCGAAAGGAGAGATGCCCGTATGCTGACCGACGAACAGCTGGTTCAGGCCATGGCCCGGGGCGACCAGGCGGCGTTCGAAGCGTTCGTGCACCGTTACCACGGCCCCCTGCTCGGCTATCTGGAACGGACTCTCCAGGATGCCCGGAAGGCCGAGGATCTCGTCCAGGAGGTGTTCCTCCGCCTGATCCGTCAGCTAAGGAACGGCCGTCCGCCCGATCCGGTCCGCCCCTGGCTGTATAAGGTCGCCTTGAATCTGTGCCGGGACTATTGGAAAAGCCCGGCCTTCCGCACCGGGAGCGGGCTTATGGAGACGCCGCCCGAGCGCAAGGATTCCGAGCCTTCGGTTTCGGAAATCTATGAGCGGCAGGAAACCCGAAAGGAGCTGCTGGAAACGCTGGACGAGCTGCCCGAGGTGCAGCGGCATATTATCGTGCTGCGCTTCTACCAGGAGCTGAAGCTTCAGGAGATTGCCGCGGCGCTCGAGATTCCTCTCAGTTCCATCAAAACCCATCTGTATACGGGCCTGAAGAAGCTTCAGAAGCGCCTCCTCGGGAGGCCTCCGGAATCACCCAAGGAAAGGAAGGAACCCCCTCATGCGAGAGCCGACCGATGACCAGCTGAACGAGCTGGAAAAAGAACTGCGCCGCGCCATGCCGGATTATCTGGCCCGGTCCCCCCGTCCCGGGGAGACGCAAAGCCTGCTCCAGTCTCTGCAGGAGGAATTCAATACGTTGAAGGAGGAGCCTTCCGTCTTCCCCGCCGCCTCAGCCGGCACTCCGTCCCTGTACCGGCTGGTGCGTTCCCAGCTGCGCCTCTATTCGAGGTCCTTCTGGCTCGCCGGTCTGCTCCTCCTGGTCCTGCTCCTCACGTCGGGATCCTCCGTGCGTTTCCTCGGACCGGGCGGGCTCTATTCCCTGCTGCTGCCCGTCCTGCTCTTCAGCGGGATGGCTTACAGCCTCCGCTCTTCTAACGGGGCGATGCGCCTCCTGGAGAGCATCACGCCTTATCCGCCGGCCCTCCTCCTCCTCGGCCGCTGGGTGATTGTGCTCACCCTGACCCTTCTCATGGGCGCAGCCGGAAGCCTAACCGCCTCCTTCGAGAAAGCGCCGGTGCCTGCGCTCGAGTTTCTTCTGGGGTGGCTTCCCCTCTCGTCTTTGCCGGAGGCTTGCTGGGCTGGCTTCTGCTGTGGAAGGGAAGCACGCCCGCCTTCGCCGCTTCGTTCCTCGGCTGGGCCGTTCAGATGGCGGCGGTGAAGGCTTACCCGGCGGGAATCCCGTCATGGGGGGTCGACGGGACGGCCCTGCAAGGAGGCTTTCTCGCCGCCGGACTCGTTCTGGCAGCCGCTGCACTCGGGAAGGCCAAGCGGCTGCAGCCGGCCCCGGCCCCCGGAGGGGCGCGATGATTACGGTCCGCGGGCTGGAGGTCCGCCGCGGCCCGTTCCGGCTCCACATTCCGGAGCTTGCGATGGGCCGCGGCCTAACCCTGCTGACGGGGCGCAACGGATCCGGCAAATCGACGCTGCTGAATACCCTGGCCACCGCTTGGAATCCGGACCGCGGCAGTATCGATTACGACGGCCTGTCCTTGGAGGCCAACCGCCCAATCCTCCGCAGCCGCATCGGATTCCTTCCTCGGGGCTTGAGCTCTACGAAGACATGACGGCGGAGACCTTTCTCCGCTACATGGGCGAGCTGAAAGGCATTTACAGCCAGGAGCCGGCCCGGGCCCTGCTGGAGGAGATGGACATGCTTTCCTTAAGGAGGAAGCGGATTCGCGAGCTCTCCCAGGGGCAGCGGCAGAAGCTCGCCCTGGCCCAGGCTCTGCTGGGCGAGCCGGCTTATCTCTTCCTGGACGAGCCGCTGACCTACCTCGACAGCGGGGAGCGCCGCCAGGTCGTCAGCCGGCTCAGCCGGTATGCCCTCCGGCGTCATGTGATCGTGTCGTCCCACGAGCTGAACGAATGGGAGCCGGCCGAGTCGATCCTGTGGCTGAACCAAGGCGATGTTCTTTTTCATGGGCCGGCGGAGGAATGGTGCCGGGACCTTCCCTGTCCGTCTGGACCGGCACCGTGAACGAGGCGGAATGGGCCGCCCTCTCCCAGGACCTGATCATCGGGTGGAGGCAGGGGCCTGGGGGCCGGGAGGTTCGCGTGATGGCAACGGAGCCGCCCGCGCCCGGATTCCGCCCCGCCGTCCCGACCCGGGAGGATGCATATTTTATCCGGCGGTATGCGCTAAGGGAGAGCAGGACGCAAGGCGAATAACGGCAAAAAGACGACCGCCTGTTCCTTTGAACGGGAGTCGTCTTTTTTGTCGTTTCCCCGTAGTTGCTTGCCCCTTATGCTCCGGCCGCCCAAATCCTGTATACTGAAAAGGAAACCGAATCCATATGGAAAGAAGGGTTCTTATGAAGTTTCCGGATTACCCCTACACCCGTCCCGACATGGAGGCGTTCCGTGAGGAATTCCAAGCCCTCCTGGAGCAGTTCCGCCAAGCGGAATCGTTCGAGGAGCAGAGTGCGGCCATGGAGGCGGTCAACGCGGCCCGAACGCGCGTCTCCTCCATGTTCACCATTGCCCGCATCCGTCATACCATCAACACGCAGGATCCTTTTTACAAGGCGGAGCAGGATTTTATGGACGAGAACAGCCCCGTTTACCAAGGCCTGATCAACGATTTCTATAAAGCGCTAGCCGTTTCGCCGTTTCGGGAGCAGCTCGAAGCCAAGTGGGGGCGTCAGCTGTTTGCCACCGCCGAATTGGCCCAGAAAACGTTCTCCCCGGCCATCGTGGAGGATCTGAAGGCCGAGAACCGCAAATCGAGCGAATACATAAAACTCGTCGCCTCCGCGCGAATTGAGTTTGATGGCCGGGAACTCACGCTGTCCCAGCTCGCCCCGTATATGGAATCGACGGACCGGGAGATGCGCAAACGCGCCACCGATGCCCGCTACTCCTTCTACGAAGCGAACGAGGAAACAGTGGACGGCATCTATGACGATCTCGTCCGGATGCGGACGGAGATGGCCCGGAAGCTCGGCTACCGGAATTTCATCGAGCTCGGGTACGCCCGCATGAGCCGGACGGATTACGGTCCGGAGCAGGTAGCCGCCTTCCGCGCTCAGGTGCTCGAGCATCTCGTGCCGGTAGCCAGTGAGCTCAGCGAACGCCGCCGCAAGCGGCTTGGGCTGGACCGGCTGCGCTATTACGACGGCCTCTCCTTCCTGAGCGGCAACCCGACGCCGAAGGGCGAGCCGGCCTGGATCGTCGAGAAGGCCCGCCGGATGTACGCGGAGCTGTCCCCGGAGACCGATGAGTTCTTCCGGCTCATGCTCGACAAGGGCCTTATGGACCTCGAGAGCAAGCCCGGCAAACGGGTCGGCGGCTACTGTACGTTTATCGGGTCGACTAAGGAGCCGTTCATTTTCTCGAATTTTAACGGCACGGCCCATGATGTCGATGTGCTGACCCACGAGGCGGGGCATGCTTTTCAGGCTTACATGAGCCGGGATTTTGCCGTTCCGGAATATGTTCACCCGACGCTCGACGCCTGTGAGATCCACTCCATGAGCATGGAATTCTTCGCGTGGCCGTGGATGGAGTCCTTCTTCCAAGAGGATACGGACAAATACAAGTTCTCCCACCTGAGCAAGGCGGTGACGTTCATCCCTTACGGAGTGGCCGTGGATGAATTCCAGCACCTTGTCTACGAGAACCCCGACATGACGCCGGCCGAGCGCAAGCAAGCCTGGCGCGACACGGAGCGCAAATACATCCCGAGCCGGCAGTACGACGACATGCCGTTCCTGGAGCGTGGCGGGTTCTGGCACCAGCAGCAGCACATTTTCAAAAGCCCGTTCTACTACATTGACTATACACTCGCCCAGCTGTGCGCCCTCCAGTACTGGACCCGCGCGAACGAGGACCGGGCCGCGGCCTGGTCGAGCTACCTTACCCTGTGCCGGGCCGGCGGGAGCGATTCGTTCGACGCACTCGTGAAGCTTGCCGGCCTGCGCTCCCCGTTCGAGGAGGGCTCCGTGTCCTCCATCATCGGAGGAATCCGAAGCTGGCTGAACGGCGTGGATGATGCGTTGCTGTAGGGCTTAGGTTACGAGGCCGTAGTCCGTGCCTTCGCCTGCCGATTGGCCCCCTATTTTTGCGTGAAAATTCCCTGGTCCATCCATTCTAAATTAGAGGAGTGATCCCTATGGAATACGTCAAATTGGGCAAAACCGGTCTCGAGGTCTCGAGGCTCTGTCTCGGCTGCATGAGCTATGGGGTCCCCGACCGGGGCCCTCATCCCTGGTCGCTCGACGAGGAGCAGAGCCGGCCGTTCATCCGCCGGGCGCTTGAGCTCGGCATCAACTTCTTCGATACCGCGAATGTCTACTCCGACGGGACAAGCGAAGAGATCGTGGGCCGGGCGCTGAAGGATTTCACGACCCGCGACGAAGTCGTCATCGCCACGAAGGTGCACGGGCGGATGCGCAAAGGGCCGAACGGCGGCGGGCTGTCCCGCAAGGCGATTCTTAGCGAGATCGACCACAGCCTGAAGCGGCTCGGCACGGACTATGTGGACCTGTACCAGATCCACCGCTGGGATCCCTCCACGCCCATCGAGGAAACGATGGAGGCGCTGCACGATGTCGTGAAGGCCGGCAAAGCCCGTTACATCGGGGCTTCCTCGATGTTCGCCTGGCAGTTCCTGAAGGCGCTCCACACCGCCGAGAAGAACGGCTGGACCCGGTTCGTCAGCATGCAGAACTACTTGAACCTCCTCTACCGCGAGGAGGAGAGGGAGATGCTTCCCTCTGCCGGGCCGAGGGCATCGGCGTCATCCCGTGGAGCCCGATGGCGCGCGGCCGGCTGACGCGGGCTTGGGACGAGACGAGCTACCGCTCCGAGACCGACGAGGTCCAGAAGAAGCTCTACGCTGCTACGGAGGAGGCCGACCGCCGGGTGGTGGAGCGCGTGGCCGAGCTCGCCGCCGAGCGGGGGTGCCCCGGGCGCAGGTGGCGCTCGCCTGGGTACTCCGCCAGGAGACGGTGACGGCTCCGATCATCGGCGCGACCAAGCCGCACCACCTGGAGGATGCCGTGGCCGCCCTCTCGCTGACGCTGACGGATGAGGAAGCCGCGCGGCTCGAGGAGCCGTATGTGCCGCATCCGGTGCTGGGCGGGCTGAGCCAGGCTTAGGCTGGAGCGGACGTGGGGGAGGATGTCCATCAGCGAGCCGGCTGAGTCGATATTCCCTACTCTTTTCTCCTATGACCCGCTATACTGGTAAAAAGAACCGAAGCCCGTCAGGGCCCGTTCTTACCGCGTTCCCATGGACGTGAAGCACACGCCGCTTGTCCTGCTTAGGCAGGATGAGCGGTTTTTTGCATTCAGGAGGCGGATATTGGCATTAGGAGGAAGGAGACGATGGCTATGGAATTCGACAAAGCCTACGAAGCATCATCGAAAAAGAGAAAAACAAGCGGCCGCCCCACGCCGCGAGAGACTCCGTCAAGGTCAGGGACACGCCGAAAAAGCCTTCCTGAAGGAAGTTTGGTGGCCCGCCATCGGGCATTTCGAGCACCTTCATGTCGAATATGAAATTCAGGATTTTAAAGATGGAATCCGGTATTTGGACTACGCTTATTTGCGTCCCCCGTACCGGATTTGCTTCGAGATCGACGGCTTCGGGCCGCATGCCCGGGATCTCAGCCGGTGGCAGTTCGCGGATAACCTCTTGCGCCAGAATCATCTGGTAATGGATCGCTGGACCGTTCTTCGCTTCTCCTACGACGATATTACCGAGAAGCCCCGCCGGTGCCAGCAGATAATCCAGCAACTGATGGGCCGCTGGTTTGGGGATGAGGTTTCCCCGCCGGATCCCCAACCAAACTCCGCCCGCCGCCTGAGTAAATCGACAGAAAACCGGGGTAAGCCGGGCAGTCACCGGGGCAAAAATTTAGCGGAACGGAGATACCTTATTCGCTCAAATTCGAGTGCGGACGTTTGGATAGAGGAACTATAATCCTCTATTATCCGGCAAACAAGCGAAAATAAGCCGTTTTTGAGGGTTAGCGTGAAAAATAGCGAACTTGCGTTCCGCTAAATTTTGAAGTTTGCCGATAAATAAGGCATTAAGGTACTTAGAGTTCCGCTATTTTTCGGCACCCGAGAGGGAGGAAGCGGCAAAAAATGGCTCCCGCTGGAGCAAAGTGAGGAAAGTGAGGGAAGTGAGAAGAATGGTCGCATCGCACCGGTAACTTAGCGGCAGCACACATCTCCACCGGCCCGTCCTCCGCGGTCACCCGCCTAGATGACCCCAGGTCTCTACCAGAGCCGGAAAATAGGACAGCAACCTTTCGATAGCCTCTCCATGGTACAACAAAAGAGCAAGAAACAACGAACAAGGAGAGTGGAAAGCATGCTGCCATTAAAAAACAAAACCGCCCTCGTCACGGGAGCGAGCCGGGGAATCGGGCGGGCTATTGCGAAACGGCTGGCACAAGAAGGAGCTTTGGTGGCTGTGCATTACGCCCGACACCGGAAAGCCGCCGATGAAGCGGTGGAGCATATTCGGGAGGAAGGCGGAGCGGCGTTCGCCGTGCAGGCCGACCTGGGGAGCATGACGGGGATCCGACAAATGTTCGAGGCTCTGGACCGGGAATGGGCGGAGCGGACCGGGGAGGCCCGATTCGACATCCTCGTCAATAATGCCGGGGTTCCCTTGGTCGCACCACTAGAGGAGCTTACAGAGCAGGCCCTCGACGAGGCGATCGCCGTTAATGTGAAGGGAATGCTTTTTGTCATTCAGCAGGCCCTGCCCCGGCTCCGGGACGGGGGACGCATCCTCAACCTGTCCTCTGCGGTAACCCGGATCGCCTTTCCGGATCTTATCGGCTACAGCCTGACAAAAGGCGCCGTGAATACCATCACGCTGACGCTCGCCAAGGCTTTGGGCCCCCGTCAAATCACCGTCAACGCCATCCAGCCCGGCATGACGGAAACCGACATGAATGCGGCTGTTTTCGCCAATCCGGACGGCCGGGCTTTTGCCGCCGGCTTGTCGGCATTGGGAGGCTGGGCCCAGCCGGAGGATATCGCCGATGCTGCCTTTTATTTGTCCTCGGCGGACAGCCGCTGGGTTACCGGCCAGCTCCTCGAAGTGAGCGGGGGAACGAACCTGTAAAAAGCATCAACGGGCGGCATCGTTGCGCTTTTTAAGTCCCCCTAAGGAGGGGGAAGAGCAATGCCAGCCGGCACTCCCATCCTTGGGTGAGAGCAGGGACGCCTGGACGCCCGTACATCCACAAGGCATCTTCCTGAGTGCTACTCTAGTCCGCCTGAGGCTGATAGATCACGTGCCGCCGCCTCCATCCGAAACAGCAAAAAGGCCTCCTGTCCGCATCACCGGCAGAAGGCCTTTCCGGAAATCGCTACCGTCTTTCCTATCGTGAGCCTGGTGCGGGCATATCCACGCCCCGGATGCGGTGGCGGTGACCGTCCTCGACAGTGGTATAGAAGTCGTAATAATGAACATGCCGCCCTTCGCCGACCGGAATGGCCGGGCCGGAATAAGCCTGATACCGGTGAACATGCCCGTTCTCGAAGACGACATACCCTTCCGTATAATGCACGTGGCCTCCGTCCGCCGTAGGGATGGCGGGAGACGTCACGTCCAGGCACTGGTGAACGTGCCCTTGGCTTACGGAGGTGTAATCCACGGACCCGTGGGTGTGCTGAGGAACGAAGCCGTTCACGGCATCGTCTTTGGATACCATACCTTTCTCTCCTTCCGCTGTTGTCTACACCATCAGTGTATACAGACGCCCGTTTTCGGTTCGGGCATCCGCCTGGGGGAACCTCACCGGGCACATAAAAAAGAAAACCGCCAAAGCCCCATAACAGGGGATGGCAGTTTAAAGCTAGCCGGGATTACCTTAGAGGTCTGAGACTTGACGAGCTCGCGTTACAGCGGGCTTTGCCTTCAGGGGCACCGGGAGTTAGCCGCTTTCCAAGCGGCAGACTCGGTAACCGGGGCACGGTTACTTAACCGTCTTGTTGTACTGCTGGATTTTGGCCGTGATTTCCTTCTGGGCGGCATCCAGCGCTTCTTTCGGAGACTTTTTGCCGTTCAAGGCTTCTTCGATCGCATTCTCCGTGATTTGACGGGCTTCCGGGAACACGCCCATCACCGCCCCTTGGGTCGCCTTGTTCAGCTTGGTGGCGTGCAGCTGGTCGATGGCCGTCTGGAACTGCGGGAACTTGGCCAGGTTCTCTTTCACGCTGGGCTGCTCGTAAGCTTTCTTGGTGATGGGGAAATAGCCCGTGTTGATGTGCCAAAGGGCCTGCTGCTCCGGTGCCGTCAAGTACTTGATGAATTCCCAGGCGGCCTTCTGCTCGGCCTCGCTCTTGTTGTTCAGAACATAGTTGCTCGCTCCGCCTACGATCACACCGCCTTCCTTCGCGTCCGACGGCTTGGGCAGAAACCCGGTGCCGACTTCAAACTTGCCGGACGCCGAGTTGACGATCCCGCGCAGGGAAGCGGTGGAATCGAGCATCATACCGATCTGACCGGCGGCAAAGGCTTTCTTGGTATCGTCCGTTTTGCGGCCGAGGTTCAGGGCGATTTTGCTGTCCACGAGCTCCTTCCACCAGGTCAAGGCCTTCACGCCCGCTTCGCTGTTCAGCTGGGACTCAGTGGCAAGCGACGTGCGGCCATTGCCGTTGTTCAGCAGCTCCGCTCCCTGGTTCGCAAACAGCTGCTCCATGAACCAGCCGTAGATGGCGAAGGACGCTCCGGTTTGCCCGTCCTTGGTCAGGGCTTTGGCGGCCTTCGCAACGTCCTCGAAAGTGGCCGGCGGTTTCTCCGGATCCAGGCCGGCGGCTTTGAACATGTCCTTGTTGTAGTACAAAATAGGGTTGGACGTATTGAACGGCATCGAGTTCAGCTTCCCGTCCACCATGTAGTAACCGGCAATGTTCTCTTCGAGCTGCGACACATCGTATTTCTCCATGTCGATGAATTTCTGAACCGGGGTAATCGCCTTCGAGTCGATCATGAACCGGGAGCCGATCTCGAACACCTGGATCATAGAAGGGCCGGACTTGGAATCCATGGAGGCTTTCATTTTGTTCAGGCTCTCGTCGTAGCTGCCCTGGTAAACGGCTTCCACCTGAATGTCCTTGTGCGAGCTGTTGAAGTCCGAGACAAGCTTGTCCACGGTCTTGGCCATCTCGCCGCCCATGGAATGCCAGTAAACGACTTTCACCGGATCCTTGGACGAGGCTGCATCGGCGGCCTTCTCGGTAGCGGCTCCTTCTTTGCCGCAGGCGGCAAGCAGAAGCATAGGGGCCGCAAGCAAAGCGGCCGTCAGGTTCGTACGGTTGAGGCGGGAACGGGTTTTCATTCAAAATACTCTCCTTTTGGGTAGTGGTAAAGGGGATCCCCAATCTGTCCCCTCCTCGCTTTTCACTTAATCCATTGGATTAATCGAGGTGGCCCCTTGAAATTAGCGTAGGCAAGCCGCGGAGGGCAAGAGACTTGGGACTTCCCACGGACTTCAGGTCGAAAAGGGCCCGGGACTCAGCCCGCCTTTTATATCGGAGCGGTGCAGGGCGATCCCTCCGTCCTCCCGCGCTCAACCCTTCAAAGCCCCGGCGGTCATGCCGCGGACCAGCTGCTTTAGGCCGACCAGCAGGAGTAACAGCGAGGGCAGAAGAATCCAAGCGACACCGGCGAGCACCAGATTCCACGAGGTCTGTTCCTCTGTCTGAAGCATGCTGATGCCGATCTGGACGGTCCGCATATCCGGGCTGTTTGTCACGAGCAGCGGCCACAGGTACATGTTCCACGCATTCAGAAAAGAATACACGGCAAGCGTAGCCAGCGCCGGACGGGACAGCGGAAGCACGATGCGCAGGAACGTGCGGAGGTGTCCGCAGCCGTCAATGAGGGCCGCCTCATACAGCTCCTTCGGCAGCTGAAGGAAGAACTGGCGGAGCAGGAACGTCCCGAACGCCGTCGCGAGGAACGGAATCGTGAGGCCTTCGTAGGAGTCCAGCCACCCCCAGCTTTTGATCGTGAGGTAGTTCGGGATGATGGTAACCTCCCACGGGATCATCATGGTGGAGAGGAAGAGCGCGAACCAGAAGGCCTTCCCCGCAAAACGCACATTGGCAAAAGCATAAGCCGCCATGCTGGCGAGAACGAGATGACCCGCGGTAATGATAACGGAAACGGCCAGGGAATTGCCCATGAACCTCAGAATCGGAACGGAGCGCAGCACCTCCAGGAAGTTCCCCAAGTAGAAGCTTTTGGGCAGCAGCGGGGTCGGAAAGGTGCGTGCTTCACCCGGTGTCATGAACGCAGACGAGAAGGTATAGAGAATCGGGTATAGAATCGCCAGGGCGGCAACGGTCAGAAACAGATATTGAACGGTAAGGATCAGCTTGCGGCTCATTGGTAATGCACCTTCTTTTCGAGCGCCTTGTACTGGATAAGCGTCAGAACGAGAATGATGGCGAACAGCACCAGGGCCTGGGCGCTTCCCGGTCCGAACCGGTAATTGACGAAGGCCTCCCGGTAGATGGAGTATACAAGCACCTCTGTCGTGTGAATGGGGCCTCCCCTGTCAGGATGCGGACTTCCCCGAACGCCTGGAACGAGCCGATCACCGAAACAATCCCGACAAAAAACAAAGTAGGCGACAGCAGCGGAAGCGTGATGCGGCGGAAGGCGACGAAGCCTCCGGCCCCGTCGATCCGGGCGCTTTCGTAAATCTCCGAAGGAATCGAACGGATGCCGCCCAGAAGGAGAATGTAATGGAAACCGAGCCCCATCCAAATCGTGACAGCCGAAACGGAATACAGGGCATAGTTGGGATCGGACAGCCAGGAAACGGCGGGCAGCCCGGCCAGCTGCAGAAACCGGTTGAACATCCCGGTCGTCTGGTGATACAGCTGCATCCAGATAACCGCTCCCGTTCCCACCGAGATGGCGACCGGCATGGAGAATACCCAGTTGAACACCTTCATCCCCTTCAAGGCTTGATGGGTGAGCCCCGCCAGCACCAGCGCGATCACAATTCCGGGCGGAACGGTGAGCAGCGTAAACTTGGCGGTCACGAGCAGACTCCGGTAGAAACCCTCGGAAGCGAACAGCTCCCGGAAGTTGTCCCATCCGGCATAATCCACAACCTTACCCCGGGGTTCGTCACCTGCAGACTCAAGTACACGGAGCGGACAAACGGATAAAACAGAAACACCCCGAACAGCAGAAGCGAGGGAGCGAGGAACAGGTACCCGATGGCGTTTTCCCCTGCCTTCTCCTTGCTCCATCGGCGAATCCGAGGCTTGAAAGCGGCGCGGACACCGGACAGCTCCACGGATCGGCCCATGGCTTTCATAAAAGCGAGTCCCCCCTTATTCAAAAATTAACTTGGAAATGTGCCTGTAAGCACTTTCCTACTCTATGGGATACGCCGTTTCGTAGGGATAGAATGCCCGGCAAAGTTCATTGTACGGGACCTTTGTACGAGCCGCGTTAGCTTCAGGTTAAGATAGGATTAATCCTTCCCCTGCCTTCACGAAACCTTAAAGCTCCGTCCTCTTCTTCCTCCTCTGCTGCCGCTTGGTCTTGAATGAAGATCCTTTCGTCCACAAAAAAACCTTCCGTCCCGCATCATACGGTCGGAAGGTTGGGGAAGAAGCAAGGGCAAGGCCGTCGGCTCTAGCTTCCGGCTTGCTGCTCAAGCGGGATAAGTTCCGGGTGGCGTTCCTCGCATTATTCAATAAAGGCACCCGCCCATTGCATGGGGTTGACCACCGTCAGGGGACGCCGAACCCGCGCCGTTGGAAATTCGCGCGGTGCGAAACAACGGCCCTTGCGCTAGTCCGTCAGCTCCGGAGGCTTGGCGGCAGCCTTGTTCCGGCGGCGGTTGACCAGGATGGCCGGGACGACAACGGCTGCCAGTACGATCAGCACCGGAAGAGCCCCGGCCAGGAACACGAACAGCTTGGTGAAGACGACGCCCATCACGTTAAGACTGCCGGAGAGGGCCTGGCTTGCCTGCTTCAGCACCGGTACGGTCGATCCGGTTTTGTTGGCCGCGGCAAGGCCTACCTTCTCGTACAGCCTGAGCTCAATCGTGGACATGGCCACGTTCTGATCGAGGTAGCGCATGCGTCCTTTGATTTTCTCGATTTCCTCCTGCACTTTCCCGAGCTCGTTGGAGAACGCCACCAGCTCATCGGCCTTCGAAGCTTTCTCCATAAAAGCGAGCAGACGGGCTTCCGCCGTCTGGCGCGCCTTCAGTCGAGAATCGAGATCCACGTACTCCTCCGTTACGTCCTGTCCCTGCATGCTCTTCTGCAGCTTGAGGTTCTCGACCTTCTCCAGATCGCTGAGCAGGGAGGAAAAGCCGGAAGCCGGCACCTTGATGGTCAAGTTCCCTCCCTTCTCCCCCGAATTCTGGTTTTCGGCAAATTGAAGGATATAGGCGCCTCTCAGCTGAACGAGGTCCCGGATCTGGGACTGGGCCTGGTTGTAATCCCCCACTTCCATGACCAGGTTGGCTTTGTAGATGAGCTTGCGGTTCAGGGCATCGGTCGTGTCCGCCTGGGTCATCCCCCTGTCTGGGCGTTTCCAGACGGTTGAGGGGCGGAGGAGGCGACTGGAGCGGTTCCTCCTTTGGAGTCAGCCGCCTCCGCTCCTTTGCCTGCCCCCTCCTTGCCTGCTTGATCGGCCATGCTCCCGGCAGCCGCTCCGGAACCGGCAGCCGGCATGGCCTCATTCTTGGCCGGGGCGCTTTGAGCGGAGCTCGCGTTTGTCGCGCCGCTTTCCTTATCGGCTGACGAGCAGCCTGCTGCGGAGACGATGCCCGCTGCTAAGAGCAGTGCGCCGAGCCAGGCTGGAAAGCGCTTGCCCCGAATCGGCTGCATTGGCAGCCCGGCCGAATCGTTCCGGCGCTTCGGTAATGATGGATACTTCATGGATGGGACCCCCTTTTGTATAGTCCTGCACCCTCCTGACGAAGAAACCATCCGCTAAGTTTCAAGAATTGGAAAATTTCCCAGAACATTTTTCCTTCCGGGTTTTCTTTCCTTGTACTCTTTTCTGTGTTTTCTTTCCGTGTTTTTCGGATAACCGTGCCCTCCTCCCCCGTCCTGTGCTATGATGGACGAAAATCTCGTCTTATCGGGGACTCTCTTTACAACGGCAACCTTCTCCGCCATAGTGGGCCGCGGAGCGAGGCGAAGGAGGCCTCTCCCCTGAAGAAGGCAAACGGAAAAGAGGACAAGCCATGACGGTATGGAAAGACCGGGAATACACCGAGGAATCGTTTGACTATCGGGAGTTGGAGGAAGCGGAGTGGAGGAACGTCACCTTCCTCCGGTGCAGCTTTCGGGGAGCGTCACTTCGCGAGCTGGTTACGCAGGGCTGTGTCTTCGATCAATGCGATTTCACAGACGCGCAGCTGAACGGGTCCCGGCACACCCACTCGGCCTTCTCCAACTGCCGGATGGCGGGAGCCCGCCTGTTCGCCTCGCGGTTCGACAGCTGCAAAATGACCGGCTCGGCCTTCGAGGAGGCCGATCTGACCGGAATCGTCATTCAGGGCGGGGACTGGTCGTACACAAACCTCCGTCACCAGTCCCTAACGGGGCTAGACCTTAGCGGAGTCAGCTTCGAAGAGGCCGACCTGTACGGCTGCCGGCTCGACAAAAGCTCCCTGCGCCACGCCAAGCTTGCCCGGGCGGTGCTGAATGAAGCGACGCTGCTCTCCACCGACCTGAGGGGAGCCGATGTCTCCGGCGTCAACCTGAAGGCCGTGAACCTGAAGGGCGCCCGCATCGACGCCGATCAGGCGGTCGCCTTCGCCCGCTCCCACGGGGCCAAAGTGGAATAAACGGCCCGATGGAGGCGCCGCCCGCTCCCCAAAAAATCGCCTTCCCTTGGCCTGACGGCCGGGGAAGGCGATTTTTCTATCCTTCACGGTCAGCGGTTCATCCATACCCGCATCAGCGAGAACAGCTGGTCCATCTTAAGCGGTTTGGAGATGTAATCCGATGCCCCCGCTTCCAGGCATTTGTCCCGGTCGGGCTTCATGGCCTTCGCGGTCAGGGCGATAATCGGCAGCCGCAGCCAGTTCTCCTTCGCCCGGATGGCCCGCATCGTTTCGTAGCCATCCATCTCCGGCATCATGATATCCATCAGCACCAGGTCGACAGCCGGTTCACTCTCCAGGATCTGAAGGCATTCCTTGCCGTTCGCGGCGGTGAGCACCTCGATTTTTTATCCCGGAGGGCGGTGCTGAGGGCAAACACATTGCGCGAATCGTCGTCAACCACCAGCACCCGTCTGCCGGCGAAAGGAGCCGCATCCCTTGAAGCGGCGCCGGCCGGTGCGCGGTTCGCCGAAGGGCCTTCTCCCGAATGCGTAACCACGGTGCTCCGCGGTTCGGGCTCCGCGTAGGCGGGCAGAGCCTCAGGGGCAGCGGCCACCGAAACCGCGGCGGCCACCTCGGAGGCTGCCGGGAGCAGCCTCTCCCCGGCTTCTTCCCCGTGCGCGGTGTGAGGAAGGTACAGGGCAAAGGTGCTTCCCTCCCCTTCCCGGCTTTCGAGCGTCAGGGTACCGCCCAGCAGCTTGGCAAACTCGCGCGAAATGGAGAGCCCGAGGCCGGTCCCCCCATATTTGCGGCTTGTTGCGCCGTCCACCTGCTGGAACGCTTCGAAGACTTGAAGCTGCTTGTCTTCCGGAATCCCAATTCCCGTATCCGTGACCGAGAAGACCAGATAGGAAACCGCATCCTGCCCTTCTCCCTCCTTCGTACCGGAGGAATATCCAACCGAGAAGGTTACGGCACCCTGCTCCGTAAATTTAAACGCATTGGAGAGCAGGTTCTTCAGAATCTGCTGGAGCCTCTGCCCGTCGGAGTAGAAGATGGACGGCAGGGATTCCTCCATCACGATACGGAACTCGATCCCTTTCTGGGTGGCGATCGGGGTGAAGATGGCCTCCAGGGCGACAGGAAGCTCCGTCAGGTTGACCGGCTCGGCCTCGATTTCGAGCTTGCCGGATTCCACCTTGGACAGATCCAGAATGTCGTTGATCAAGAGCAGCAGGTCGTTCCCCGCATTGTTGATGATGAGGGCATACTCCTGCTCCTCAGGGGTAAGGGTTCCCTTCGGATTGTCGGCCAGCATCTGGGAAAGAATAAGCATGCTGTTAAGCGGAGTCCGCAGCTCATGGGACATGTTCGCCAGAAACTCCGACTTGTAGCGGGAGCTGAGCTCCAGCCGTTCGGCGTTCGTTTCGAGCTCTTCCTTTGCTTCCTCCAGCTCTTTTGCCTTAAGCTCAGCGAATACGTTCTGCTCCTCCAGCTGCTCGTTGATGACGCGCAGTTCTTCCGTTTGCGTCTGGAGCTCCTCCGACTGGGCTTGCATTTCCTCGGATTGGGCCTGCAGCTCCTCGGTCATCGCCTGCGACTCCGCCAGAAGCCGTTCGATTTCCATCCGGGTCATGACGCGGTCGAGGGTGATGCCGAAGGTTTCCAGTATTTGGGTGAGAAGCTGCTCCTGCTGCGGAGTGAAGCCTTCCATGGAGGCCAGCTCTATGACGGCCAGCACCTGACCTTCAAGCGTGACAGGAGACACCATGATGGAGGAAGGCGACGCCGTGCCCAGGCCGGAACGGACCTTGACATAGTCCGCCGGCAGCGTGGTCAGGATCATGCGGCGGTTGTCCGCGGCGCACTGCCCGACAAGTCCTTCTCCTATCCGGAAACGCTCTTCTCCAACCTTTCGGCCATCCGCCGCATAAGAGGCGGACAGCACGAGGGAGTCCTCCCCGCGCTCGAATTTGCGCAAATACAGAACCGCGTAAGGCGCCTGCATCAGACTCGCGACCTTCTCCAGGAACAGCCGGGTCAATTCCTCGGACTGGGTGATGCTTTGGAAGGCGGTTGCCGTTTCGGCGATCTGCGTCTGCATCCAGTTATATTCCTCTAACCGGTCCAGCATCCGGTTGGTAGCTTCCCCAGGTCATTGATCTCATCCCGGGTCCTTACCGAGATCCGCTGACCGGACCGGCTGCCCGCGGTGATATCCTGGATCGCCCGGGTAACCTGTTTAACGGTCCCGAGGATCGAACGGGAAATAACCAGCGCAGCGGCGATCGCGGCAGCGGCCACCAGTCCGACGAACCAATACAGCTCTTGGCGAAGTACCGTATTGCGGCTGTGCAACTCCTCCGTCCGGGTCTGGGTGAGCTGCCGTTCTACGGTCCGGAAGGAGTCGACCTGGGACCGGAACCGGTCGGAAATGGTTTTGCCTACATTGGCTTGGAAGTATTCGTTAATCTTGGCCGTATTGTTATCTTTCTTATACTGGACGAGGGGTAGAGCGGCTTCCTTCATCCAGCTGTCAATCGTTTCTTTAATCTGCTCCAGGCTTGCCTTCTGCGAGGGGTTGTCCTTCACCAGATTGTACAGCCTCTCGTAATCCTGCTCCCATCCGCTCATCGCGGTATTGTAGGGATCCAGGTAGGAGGTGTTGCCGGTGATGACGAAGCCCCGCATCCCCGTTTCCATCGTAACGAGGCGCTTCTCCAGCTGATTCGTTAAATTGTGAACTTCGAAATCATGACCCGTTACAAAATCCATCTCCCGCTGAAGATCGGTGATCCGGCCCGTAATGAGCCACACCGCAATCCCAAGAAACAGAATGATAAGCAGATACCCGGAAGCAATCTTAGTCCGCAGCGTCATTCTCATCTAACCGCACAGCCTGCCCTTCTATCTGGAATGGGTAATATATGGTGGCAAAAAAGAACGGTTCCCTTCCACCGCCGGTTTGCATGAACGGCTGCCAGAGAACCTTGTCCTATCATTGTATCATGTTTCGACCCTCACATCCATAATAGACAAAAGGAAATTATATGTCAGCCGAAGCGCTTTGCCGGCCCTCCTTAAGGATAGAGCTTTATACAAGAAATTGCCCGATAATATGCCTTAGTTCCTTGGACAGACCGTCCACGGTACCGGACAGGCCGGTCGTTTCATCCGCCAGCTGCAGCTGGGTCCGGGCACCCGCCGCCGCCTCCCGCGTTCCTGCCGACGCTTCCCGGGCGATCTGGGCCATGGATTCGATGGAGGCGGTGACTTCCTCGGTTCCGGCCGACATCTCCTCGGAAGCGGCCGAAATCTCCCCAATCTCCAGCGCCACCTCGCGGGAAGCTCTTAAGATCCGCTCGAAATCTCCCGTAAGGGCCCCACAGCGGCGAGGCCAGCCGCCGCATCCCGTTCTCCGGCCTGCATCGCGGCAACCGCCGCAGAGGTCACCGTTTGAACTTCGGCAATCATGGCTCCGATGCGCTCCGCCGCTTCCGAAGACTGCTCCGCCAGCTTGCGGACCTCTCCCGCCACAACCGCGAAGCCGCGTCCCTGCTCTCCCGCGCGGGCCGCTTCGATCGCGGCGTTCAAGGAAAGCAGATTGGTCTGCTTCGCCATCTGGGTGACGACGGACGCCGCTTCCCCGATGGCCTCCGACTGCTTCTCCAGCCGGCCGACCGCTTCCGCCATGGCGGACATCGAGCTTCCGAGCGCGTTCATCTTGCCTGCGGCGTCTTCCGCCCTCAAGCTTCCCTCCTCCGAAATCCGCAGCATATCCTGGGACCGCTCCGCCACCAGCCCGGAGGCCCCGGCAATGCGCTGGATCCCCTCGGCCATCTGAACCATGGCCGAGGCGCTGTCCCCGGAGCCCGTCGCCTGAAGGTCGGCTCCCGCCGCAAGGCGGTCCATGGCCGCCGCCGACTGGCCGGTGAGCTCCCGGCTGCGCGCGGCCTTGTCCGCCATCTCCCCGGCGCTGGCTTCGAGCCGTTCGGCGCGGGTGCGGACGGCCGTCACGATGCCCTGCATCGTTTCCATGAACCGGTTGATCTCGGTTCCGAGCAAAGACAGCTCGTCCCTGCCCTTCACGGGGATCCGGTAGCGCAGATCGGCTTCCCCGGAGTTAAGCAGGACGGCCGCGGCGGCAAGCTCCCGGAGCCGGCGTCCGACCACCCTCCGGGTAAGCAGGAACAGGACGGCCAGAGCGGTGGCCATAATGCCGAGCAACTCCGCTGT
Organism: Paenibacillus sp. CC-CFT747; assembly: GCA_030323305.1. Lineage (GTDB taxonomy): Bacteria > Bacillota > Bacilli > Paenibacillales > NBRC-103111 > Paenibacillus_AO > Paenibacillus_AO aurantius. The sequence goes on from CP106741.1 coordinate 1,540,404, forward strand.
TTTGCGCAGCCGCTGAGAGGCGATGAACGCATCCGAGCTGGCCTTGGACAGCGCTATGCGAACCCCTCCCCAATGCTTCCCGTCGATCATAAGGGGATAGGAGATGTCCCATGTCTTGACGATCTTCCCCTCGATCACCCGGTCATACTCCTGCTTGAGCACGGCGGATGTATCGGTATAGGAAGCCGCCGCGAACCCCGTACGGTCATTGAACACGCGGTTCGCCCGGTATTTCTGGCTGAGGAGCCCCACCGCTCCCCATTCGTCCTTGGACCCTTCCCCCACCGGGCTATAGGTGCGGTTGTGGGTGGCGACGAAGCCGTTAAATTCCGGGTTAGCCGAATAAGCGGCCGGAATGGCAAAAACCACATCCGGACCCGTCAGAAAGGAATCGATGATGCCCTGCCAGCGTTCATCGGTATAGGCATCATAAGCGCTGCTGTACTTCAGCTCATACCGGGAAAGCGGCACTTTCTCCCCATTGTACAGCTCCGTCGTCTTCGCCAGGTAGTCGCTTCCCCTCTTCTTGGCTTCCGCCTCACTCTCCGGCAGAACGGCGAGCCGGTCGTCAAACAAGCGGCTCCGCAGCTCCTCCCCGCTCAGCCGGGTCCCGTCGGCTAACGTGACTCCGCTGCGCATATCGCTCTCCGCTACCCGGGCAAGTGTTCCCGACAGGGACACGGCCAGGTCGTAGCCCTTGTCCAGCAGCAGCTGCTCCGCATCCTTGCGGACCTTGCCCCATTCGTAAACGAGCATTCCGCCAATAACCGCCACCAAGGCCACGCTCATCACCAAAGCAAACTTGTTAGCCAATGAATAGAATCTCACCTGTGCACCTCTGTCCGTCTAAGATTTTCCAATGGTATGATACAAGTAGTATAAAGGAACTAGGACATTTTTCACAATTTACAGACAAAAGAGTCCTTCCGCGCCTCTGCCGGCCCTCCGACAACGGTCGGCCACCCTTTCCGATGCGGCACGCTCCCACCGCTCAAACCTCCGCTTCTCTCTATCTTTTTCCGCCTGCTCCTCCGCTTCCCCAACCGTTCCCTCTCTCTTAGACCAGATCCCGGTTTCTACCGGAAAAATATTTCCTTCCGCGACTTCCTCCCCGCTCCAAAAGGCCCGGTTCTTGTGATATGCTGGAGAAAAAATCCATTATCGGGCTGATCTTCAGCCGCGGGGGCAAATCATGGGCATGACAAGAAGAGAATTTATCAAATGGCTGGCCGGGGCCTCCGTCCTGCTTGGCGGCGGCTGGCTTTGGCTGGGGCAGAAGCCCGGGACTCCGGGACCGGCGGCCGAGGAAGCCTTAGCTGAGGCGGCTCCTGGCGAAACGGCTCCGGCGCCCTCTCCGTCTCCTTCTCCTGTTCCCCAGGGACCCGGGGAGCTTCTGGCTTCCTTTTTCCTGTTCAGCGATATGCATATATCGGCGGGCGAGGCGTCCATGTCGGATAAGCTGAAGCTGGCCCTGGACGACGTGACGGGCTTCGAGAGCCCGGTGGAGGCGATCGTGTTCGGCGGGGATTTGACGGATTTCGGGCGGGACAGCGACTACCGCGTTCTGCGCTCCATTCTCGACCGCTACAAGCTGCCCAAGCTGTACGGCAACATGGGCAATCACGATTATTACGACATCTGGCTCACCAAGGACGGCCAGTTCTCGACCGAAACGATGCCGAACGGCAAGACGGACGCCATGGCCAGGCAGCGGTTCCAGAAATTCCTCGGCATGGACAAAGCCTACGGGGATGCTTGGGTGAACGGGGTTCACCTCATCCTCGTCTCCCAAGAGGCGTATGTCCAGGAGCGAAGCGACGTGGGAGAAGGCGCGTGGTACTCCGACGAGCAGCTGGAGTGGCTGCGGCGGACGATGGAGGAGCACAAGGACGGCAAGCCGGCGCTCGTGTTCATTCACCAGCCGTTTCCCGCCGTCGGCTCCGACGGAAGGACCCACCAGCTGATCCGGGCCAACGAGTTCCGGGCCATTCTGAAGCCATACAAGAACGTCTTCGTTTTCTCCGGCCATACGCACCGGAGTTTCAACGGGGAGAACCATTACAACCGCCACGAGAACCTGCATTGGTTCAACAATGCCTCCGTCGGACGCACCCGCTCCGCCGCGCCCAACTCCAACGTTTCGCAGGGCATGTATATTCAAGTCTATGAGAATGAGATCGCCGTTCGCGGACGGGAGTTCTCGACCCGGGAGTGGATCGATGGCGCTGGGTGGCAGGTGAAGTTCGAGGTCTAGTGCTTTGGGGAATGAAAAACCGGCGGTCCGGTCGGGGAATACGAAAGAGGCCCCTCCGTCACCAAGGGTGACAGAGAGGGCCTCTTTCGCGTTAATAAGAGCTTTCCGGTGAATCCGTTAGGTCCGGGCCGTCCAAGAGTCTAACCTTATCGCCCGTCTGCACGGGCCCGGGCCTTACCACTGAAGCGTACAGACCGAACTGCATGTCCAAGTCTTCGTGGAGCTTCCGCGTCAGGGACGGGTCCTTCGAGAGCGTATCCGGATCGATCGCGATAACCGGACAGCGCGTGCAGGGGCCGTCCACCCGGAGGAGGGCTCCGCCTATCTCCAGCCTTTTCCCGATCCAGCTTTCCTCCTCCGGGGCATCCCCGGTCAGGGCCAGGATCAGGTTAGGCCGGAACCGGCGGGGATCGAGCCTCCGTCCCCACCCGCTCTCCAGCCTGCTCAAGGCGGCGTCGGTTACGATAAGCAGGCTGGCCTCATCGACGGACAGGAGGCCGGGAACCTCCGGATGCGGGGCCGGGCAGGCCGACAGGGACAGCTTTACCGGCGTCCGCTTCTGCAGCTCGGCCAGCAGCTTCTCGTCCCAGCCATAGACCTGTCCCTCCGGATTCGTGACCCGGACCTGTCCCTCTCCGTCCAGACTGGCCCGGTAAGCCTGCATCTCGGGAAGGTTCCGTGCGGTAAAAAAGCGGCTCCACCCCTCACGGGAATCGTCATAGAACGCACAGACGCGGTCACCCGCCAAGCCCTGTTCTTCGACGTCCGCCGTCTCCAGCCGTTCGCCCGCCAAGGATTTGACAGGGTACCGGAAGAGCTCCCGAAGCGTGCCTATCGCCTTCATCGCCATCCCCTCCTTCCCCTTACATCCGGTCAGCGCTTCAGCAAATCCTCCCGAATGGGGGTAAACGTGTCAAAAAGCGCTCCGGCGGTTACCGCCGTCACCCCATGCTTGGCATCGCTTGGGATGTACAGGGTGTCCCCTTCTCGCACCTGATGGACGGTCCCATCGATGGTAAAAGCGAATTCCCCGCGGATGACATACGTGGTCTGCTCGTGGGGATGGCTGTGCATGTATCCTTCCGCTCCCGCCTCAAACTCCACGAACATGCTCATCATCTGACGTCCTACGGTCACAATCCGGCGGCGCACTCCCGGCTCCGCCGGCTGCCATTCCTTGTTAAACTCCATGCTGCGGCCTCCTTCGAAATGATGCCTTACACGTAATTGAGTCCCTGGTTATAAGGAAGCGGGACCGGGAGCAGGGCCGGATAGGCCTCGCGGATCTCAGCCGCAGCGCCGGGCTTCGGCTCCGGGTCGAACAGCAGCGAGATGAGCTCTTCCGGCGCGAGGGTGCGGGCTTCCCCGCCGCCCAGACGGAGCTCGAAGCGTCCGTCTTCGAGGTCGCGTGCTGCCGGAGGACCGGCCTCCGTTCCCGCGCTCCGCTCTTCGAAGAAGGGGGCGAGCTGCGAGAAGAGCCGCTTCGCGCTCAGGATTTTGAGCGTGTGGTAGCTCGGCTCGGACTCCTCGTTCTCCGCAAGCGGGGCAACGGCCGCGGCCAGGCCGCGCTCGTGCCACGGAACGGGCACCACGAGCCGCTCCAGCCCGAAGGTCCCGGCCGCATGGGCGAACAGGGCGGCGGCCGCCTGCGCATCCCCCGCCCACTCGATGACGCGCGGCGGGTTCTTCAGCCCTTCCCGGTACGGCACGCCGATGACGGCGAAGGCCGTCAAGCGGCCGTCCCGCTCGGCCACGAGCACGCGGTGGCGGAGCTTGACGCAGCTGCCGTACGCTTCAGCCTGCAGAAGCTGCGCCAAATCAGCGGCACTCTGGTCGTAGCGGACCGGCCGTGCCTCGGCCAGGGCGTGCAGCGCGAGGAGGTCCGTCGGCTCGAGCTCACGGAAGACGGTCCCTTCCGCCGCACGGGCAGCCGCTTCAGCGGCCTTGAGCGAGGCCGGCGTGAGCGTGTATCGCGTCACGCTCCCGTAGCCGCAGCAGGCCGCATTCGTGTAGAGCGAGCGGCCGCCCGAGACCAGCAGCAGCGAGGCGCCGGAACGGCCGGCATGGCCGATGACCGCCTGGAGCACTCCGCTGGCAAGGCCCTGGCCCCGGTAAGCCGGATCCGTGCAGACGGAGCCAAGCTGAAAGACGTCGAGCCGGGCCGCACCAACCCGTAGCACAGCCGGCACGAGGCCCATAAAGGCCACAAGCTTGCCGTCCGCAAAAGCCCCGAACGACTGCTGAAGGGAAGGGGAAAAGACATTCGGAAAGCCCTCGCCCATCGATTTCTGTTCCTCATCGCGGAAGGTGGCGTCCGACAGCCGGACGGCCTCCTGAAACTCCTCCGGCTTTACCAGGCGAAAGTCAGTCATGAATTCACGGCTCCTTCATAAGTTCATAGATGATAACGGGCCCAACCAGTAGAGGCGGCTCTCCGCCCGCAGCCCGGGATAAGGCGATAAATCGCTTTCAGTTTAGGCTTAAACCAGAGGCCCGTCAAGCCGGGCCACCTATCCACATCCGCTGGAACTCCTATGAGCCGATCCTGAAGGCAAAAGCGGGCCAGGATGCCCGCACCTTACGAGGCGCTCCCGCCTTTGCCTTCTGCTGCGGCCGGCCGCCACAGCTGCTCGAGCAGCATCGACAAAAGCATGCTGACCAGGAGCCCGTTGCCGAGAATCGGCTGCAGCATCGCAGGCAGTGCCTGGAACGTCTGGGGCGGCAGGAACAGCACGGCTGCGCCGAGCGACAGTGTCAGGCCGAGGATGGACAGTCGGCGCTGGTCCAGCCGGTCGCGAAGCACCGTCGAGAGGCCGAGGCCGAACATCTGGGCGAAGGTCGACAGCAGCGCCGCGTAAGCGACGGGGCCCGGAAGCCGCGCCAAGCCAGAGGTGATCACCGGAAAGAGCGAAAGGACGCACAGGCCGGCGCTGGCCGCAAGGAAGGGGCCCATCCGCTTCTGGCCCGTCATGCGGATAAAGCCGGCCGAAACGGACAGCGGCACCATCCCGACCGTCGAGATCAGGGCGGACAGGGCGGTGTTCACACCCGCCATCAAACCGCCCCGGTTCAGCTTCCGGAGGTCGTCTTCCTCTCCGCGCTCGGGCATGGCCTGCTTGACCGCCTCGAAGCTCGCCACGAGATTGGACAGCAGCACGAGAGCGACGAGGATGGAGGACACGGCCGTGCCGGCGTCAAGACGGGGCATCCCCCAGGCTAACCCTTCCGGCAGGCGGAACAGGCCCGTCAGCGGCAGCGGCTCTCCCACCCAGCCGAAGACGGCGAAGACCGCCCAGCCGGCCAGGATGCCGATGAGCACGGCGTAGCTTTTCCACCAGCCCTTTCCCCAGAGCGAGAAGGAAAGCACGAGCAGGAAGATGCCGAGCCCCGCAGCGGCAGGTCCCGCTTGCAGCCCGGTTCCGTCATCGGACACCCCGAGCGTCCCCTTCAGGAAAACCCCGCTCAGCTGTAGTGACAAGAGCATGAGAAAAGCCCCCGTGACAAGGGGCGTGAACAGAAAGAGAAAACGCCCGAACAAACCGGCCGCGCTGACGGCAATAAGCAGAGCGCCGGCCAGCAGCATGCTGCCCTCCAGGCTGCGAAGCGTTTCATACGGATCCGTTCCGTGGGAGCGGGCGAGGCCGCCCAGGATAACGAAAACGCCGAGCCAGATGCCCGCGGGACCGTCCACCACGGGAAGACGATGCCCGAGCAGGCCCTGCAGGAGCGAGGCGAGGCCGACGACGAAGAACGTGCGCTGCATGAGCCCGGCCACTTCCACCGGCGATAATTGATAAATGTCCCCGATGACAATGGGAAGAGCGAGCGCGTTGGCGAGCAGAAACACCAGCCATTGAAGAGAACCTGCCGTATCGGCAGCGAGCGTTTTGGTATTCATAGGATCACGATCTCCTGTAACAATAGAATAAGGGAGCATCTTGGCTTCCATCTGACTTCCATCTTACTTCCATAGAAGTTAAGTATAGGCCAAATCCTTCTCATTTCAACCCCGGCCCACAGGGATCGTTGTCTTACAGCCGTTCTTCCATAAACTCCAGCCGGTTGCCGAAGGGGTCTTCCGTATGCAGGCGGTAAAGGGTGCCGATGGGAGCGTCCTCCCGGATGGAGCAGCCATGAAGGGCAAGCCGTTCCTTCAGAACCTCCAATCCCTGGACCTGGAAGGCCGGGTGGGCCTTCGCCGCGGGAACGAAATCCTCCTGAATGCCGATATGGACCTGAAAGCCCGGGCACTCGAACCAGACGCCTCCCCTTTTCCTCAGCTCCTCGGGCTTCGGGATCTCCTTCATGCCGAGAACTCCGGAATAGAAGGCCCTTGCCTGCTCTTCGCACCCCGGCGGTGCGGCCAGCTGCACATGATGGATACCGCGATAAGAGAATTCCATGCTAATCCCTCCTCAATTGTTTCACACAATGAAATTATGTTTCATTATTAAGTGATCTCATTGTATGCCTCTTCCTTCTTTTCGTAAAGCACAAAAACCGTCCGGCTGCCCTTAGTGGAAGGCAGCCGGACGGCTGTGGAGGAAGCCTGGTGGATCGGTTATCCGGCGAGCAGGGCATCCAGCGAATAGGCACCGGCGCCTGTGAGGGCCACTCCAACCGCAGCCGCGATCAGAACCAGGTTATATTCATACCCGTTGGCCGTCGCCCACAAGCCGTTTTGGCCGTGCACCGTCTTGATGGCGCCGAGCATGGTCAGTACGATGAGAGCGGCGGCAACCGGAGTAAACAGGCCGGCCGCGAACAGCGCTCCGCCCAAAAGCTCCATAAGCCCCGCCAGAACGGCCATGAGCACACCCGGCTTGACGCCGATGGATTCCATCCACCCGCCCGTTCCTTTCGGACCATACCCGCCGAACCAACCGAACAGCTTCTGCGCTCCGTGCCCGATAAAAAGTACCCCAATAACCAAACGAATAATCAACAAACCCCATGCCATCATTTTTATCGACTCCTTTTATTTTAATTTAATATTCTTTGTTTTAAGATTTATGACCGATTCTTTTGATTCAGACTCAGAGGAAAAAGATCAGTGCTTAGGAAAAAGCGCATAAGGAACGGTTGTAGGCACGAGTATAAGGGCCAGCCGCAAAGGCTCTTCTTCCGTGTTCGTAAAGCTTGCCGCGGTCTCGGATGCCGCCGGAGAGGTTAAGAAATCCCGCGTGTGGAAAACGGTCGGCTCCCGGTCGGAGTCCGCTTCGGTCCAGGTGCCCTGCCCGCGAATGGCCAGCGCCGTTAAGGTGTAGCCCGCCGGTACAGGATGCGTGTAGACCGCTCCCGGCTGGATTTCGACATCGTACACTTCCACATCCGCCACGAGCTCAATCGGCGCTCCCGGTCCGATGACCGTTTTGACCGTATACGCACCGGCGTTTTCCAAGGGGAACTCCTCATGCTCGTATTGGCGGTAGGTCGGCTCCCGGCGGATCGCTTCCATAAAGTCCGGCTCGAACCAGATCTGGAACAGCTCCGTGCCGCCGGCGAGCCTTTCCTCATGGCTTACGCCCGATCCGGTCTGCATCACCTGGGCCCCGCCGGCTCCTACCCGGCTGTCCGTGCCGAGCGTGTCGCCATGATAAGCATCGCCCTCCACCACATAGGTCATGATCTCAAACCCTTTGTGAGGGTGCAGCCCGATCCGCGCCTCTTCGCTGGAGACGCCCCATGCCCAGTAGAACAGCGGGCCTACCCGTTTGACCACCGAGCCCTCACCCGGGAATCCGATCGGCTTCTGCTCCGTTATTTTGCCGCCGTCAAATTCTCCGGTTGCCTGCATAACGGGGGATAAATTCTCACTTGCATATGTCTCTCCTCCTTAGGTTGGGTGAGTTGTGATCTCTCCATGTCATTATGAATCTCCATGACCGGCGCCTCACCGTTATCTTTAATTTAATTGTCTTTAATTTAAGATAAATATACTCTCTCTTTCTGCTCCTGTCAACAGGTCTTCACCAAAAAAATTTTCCTCTCCGAAGCCTATGCATAAGGGCGGAGACGCTCCCCGCCTTTCAAGCCTGCAGGGGCTGCTCCTCCCCACTGTCCTTTTCTGCTGCTTACGGTTTACGGAGGGTGGCATCCCGCATGATCTTGATACGGCCGCTGCCTCATCTACCCGGTGATGATTAGGCCGGTTCTGCCGTTACTCCTGACGCAGGTATCCTTTATCCTTGAAGAAAAGCCGCCAGAACCAGACGAACACCGGAGCCAGGATGGCGCTGAACACTATGTAGCCGGTCAGCAGGGAAACGAACATGGAATGATTCGTCACCGACTGGTCGATCGTCTGGCTCGGGTAGACGATGTACGGAAGATGGGCCTTGCCGTAGGCAAACACGGCAAGCCCGTACTGAAGCACAATGGCGATCACCGCCGCCCGCGGCTTGCCCGGATTCTCCCGGCCGGAGCGCCAGAACAGGGCGCTGTACCCGATTAGAAAGGCCGTGACGGACAGGGCGAACCACCCTTCCACCCGCTGCAGATTGGGCAAGATCCACTGGGCCTCGGGAGCGAACGTGACGGTCACGAGAATGGCCGTAATCAGCGTCAGCGGCCCTAGAAGGATCGCGCGGACGCGGAAATAGCGGTACGTGTCCTCGTCGTCGGCCTCCCGGGCGTAATCGGCCAGAAACAGAGCCGACAGGAACAGCTCCGTGGAAATGCCGAAGGCGAGATGGGCGTACTCCGTGACGCTGCCGAGGAGCTTGCCGAACAGCAGCTGCGGGTATCCGCTCTCCATGGTGACGAACCCGCCGAGCGAAACCGGCAGCACGCTGATGAGGAGGCCCGGGATCAGAAGCCCGGTCACTCCCGACACGACCGTCAGCAGCCGGACATACCGGCTTACGGAGTAGGCGTACACCATAAAGGTGCTTCGGATGATAAGCAGCATGAGCATGAGCCCGGCCGGCAGCAAGAGCACGGACCCCAGCACATAGACGGCATGCGGAAAGAAGCCGACCAGCGCCACGACAAGAAGCACGAGGAAGACATTCGTTACCTTCCACGAAGGGGACAGATACAAGTTGGCGATGGAGGCGGCGTGGTTGTCGCGACGGCGCATGGAGGCCATCGCCCAGAAGCCGGCGCCGAAATCGATCGACCCGGCGATCGAGTAGATGAACAGAAACACCCAGATAATCGTTATCGCAAGCACCGAATCGCTCATCGTCCCGGCTCCTTTGCGGTCTGCCATTCCCGGGCCACCGGGTGGCGTTTGAAGTAGAAAGACATGACGAGCGCCGTCACGATCAGCAGAAAGACGTAGATCGAGACGAACAGGACGAGAAGCGGTCCCACCTCGGCCGTCTTCGTCGCCGCTTCGGTCGTCCGCTGGACGTGGTAGATCGTCCAGGGCTGCCGGCCCGAGCAGGAGAACACCCAGCCGAGCTCGATGCCGAGCATCGAAAGCGGCCCGGTGGCCGCGAGAACCCACAGGAGCCAGCGCGCGTAGCTCCGCCTGCGGTAATACCACCACGCTCCCACGATCGCGATGAGGATCAGAACGGACCCGATGCCGACCATGGCGTTGAACAGCGTGTGGGTATAGAGCGGCGGCCAGTCCTCCCGCGGAAACTCGTTCAGCCCTTTGACCACCCCGCTGAACGAATTGGTGGCGAGGAAGCTCAGCAGCCACGGAATTTCGATGGCTCCCTTCACCTCTCCCGTCTCGGGATCCGGGCTGCCGCCGATGGCAAGCGGCGCATAGGACCGGGTCTCGAACAGGCTTTCCGCCGCGGCCAGCTTCTCGGGGTTGTGCTTGTGCAGTTTTTGGGCGGTGGCGTGCCCGTTAACCGCCGTCAGAATCGACATCACGCCTCCCAGGAGGAGGGCGATGAAGAGGCTTTTGCGGTGATAGGTGTACTCCCGCTCCGTCCTTCCTCTTCTCAGCAGCTTGAAGGCCGCAACCGAAGCGATGGCGAAGGCCCCGGTCATGAAGGCCGATACCGCGACATGGGTCGCCGAAGTGGCGAAATTGGGGTTAAAGAAGGCCTGCCACGGGTGCACGTCCGAGATGACGCCGTCCTTGTAGGTAAAGCCGGTCGGTGTGTTCATCCACGCCTGGGCATCGGTAATCAGGACGGCGGAGCCGACCGCCCCGAGGGCGACAAAGAACACGCTCGTGATGCGCTGCAAGGAGTCAGCCGGTCGGCGGCGTACACGTAGATCGACATGAACAGCGCTTCGAGGAAGAATGCCCAGATCTCGATCTGAAAGGGAAGCGCGATGACCTGCCCGACGATCTCCATGAAGCCGGGCCACAGGAGCGCGAGCATCACGCCGACGATGGTGCCCGACGGAATGGCCACGCCGAGCAGAATGGCGAAGCCTCTCGTCCACCGTTTGGCCATGAGGGCGTAATCGGCATCCTTCCGAACATGATAGAGAATTTCCGCAAACAGAATCATGACGGGAACCCCAACCCCGAGCGTGGCAAAAATAATATGAAACGCCATGGACGACCCGAACAGCGCCCTGGACAGTACGACCGTATCCAATGCTGCAGCCCCTTCTACCCCGTGCTTTGCTAAAGCTTTCCATGAGTAATATGGGCAGTTGACGGCAGGAGTATGCATAAGCACGGAGTAGGGTCGGCACGGAGGAAGGGCAAGCCTTACTCTACCATTCGGAGGTTGACATAGCCGATGAGCAGGACGTACCCGATCAGCACGAGGGAAGCGCCCCTTTGGCCACCGAATGATCGAGGAACGCCGAGCCGAGCAGAACCAGCCCTGCGATCAGGTTATACGAGCCGGCCAGCTTGGCGAGCTTGTCCTGGTCCCGCACCCTTTTGCGGTTATAGCCGCTTAACAGCCAGGTTTGCTTTTTAATGCCTACGACATAGGCAAGAACGATCAAAACAACAGCAAGAAACAGCAAATCCATATTCATAAAGCTCTCCTCCTTCGGATGCGGTTATCTTCGTTTGGCGATCGCCGGTACAACAAAAAAGGCAAGATACAGCGTGGCGGCCAAGACGAGGATGAGATAATCGGCTCTCAGGTAAGGCTCCCTAGCCACTGGGCGGACCAGATGGCATAGACCAGCAGCCCTAGCTGGGCGGCGGCGAGCGTCTGCAGGGAATACCGGCGGATGTTGTCGTTAACCCTTTCGTCATACTCCAAGCCGTCGTCGTCCCCCTCTCTCCGGAGCCGAAGCCATTTGGCCCCTCCCACAAGCAGCAGCAGTCCGGCTGTGATGGCCAAGGAAGGATAACCGAGCCGCCAGCCGGCTGCTCCCGCTCCCCCAACAGCCGCCGCCAGAACGATCCACCAACGGGTTTGCATGCGTAACTCCTCCTTTCGTTTTACTCTTCTTCGAGCCAGAACAGCTCGTCCAGGGGCCTTCCCAAATGCTTGCTGATGAGCAGACAGACCCGAATGGTCGGGTTGTACTTCTGGGCTTCAATCAGGTTCATGGTCTGCCGAGTCACCCCGACCCGGTTCGCCAGCTCTCCCTGCGTCAAATCGCCTTTTTCAATTCGGGCAAGCTTTACACGGTTCTTAATCGGAACGTCTTCCACCCGGAGCCCCTCCTTATTCTCACACTTAAATTGTAATATATATATTACATAATTACAATATAATTTGCCTAAAGGGGTATAAAAAATCCCCATTCCGTAGGGGAAATAGGATTGGGGGCATTCCATCCTATTCCCCTGGGGGAATGAGGATATAGATAATACATCCTATTTCCCTAAGGGAATGGGAATAGTCCATAATACATCCCCTTCCCCTCACGGAATGAGGATCGGCCTGCAGCAAAAGCCGCTAGATCGGCAGAAGCTCGACGCTCTCGCGTCCTTCCAGCTCCTGGATCATTTTCTGCCAAGCTTCCGGCTTGTTGGGCAGGACGCTGTAGTAGCGCTTGAGGAAGGTCACGACCAGCGCCGCCGGCAGGGAGCTTGTCTTGCCGTCAAACGGCAGGAAGCACAGGTCGAGCTCTGATACGGCCTCCCCGTCGTTCTTCCAGGACGGATGGACGTACGGGAAGTTCAGCTTCTTGTAGCCGAGATGCGACAGCACCTCGCGGCGCACGAACGGGTCCATCGGCTTGATGCCGCCGAACGAATGATCCTCAGCGCGGTACGGGTCGTAGATTTCGGCGAACATGCCGAGAATCGGCTTGCCGTTGCGGGCGGCGAGGGAGGTGAGGTCCTCCATCCGCTTGCTAGTAAGAAACGCCCCGACCCCGAGTCCTTCGCGGCCGATAATCGTGAAGTCGGTCATCGCGACGTTCAGATCGTCCAAATAGCGGTATTCGGTCGTACCCACGACTTCGCCCTGGTGAACGGCGGCATAAACCCGGATGCCGGGATCGGCCAGAGGCTCCTTCCAGAGAGCCGCTTCGAGAACCTCCTCCGGAGGAAACACCGTTTGCGTAAGCTCATGCATTTTTTGAACAGCGGCTGGTCGATGCTGATGATGCGAATATAGTCCATGTTGGCCCCTCTCCTTCCCACTCCTTTATTCCTTAAAAGGGTTCTTCCACTCCATAAGCGCGCCGTAGCCGCACGAGTCGTAATCGTCCTCGAGGTAGCCCGCGACCGCCTTCACCGGGGTCCGGCCGCTCTTCAGAAGGAACGTGATTACCGGGTCCTTAAGCTCCCCGCGACCACTTTATCCACATACTCCTGAGCGCTCATCCGCTCCGACTGGGCGCGGTAGCCCGGCATCCGCCCGCCGCCCATTACCCGGGAAATGCCGAGGGCGACGGCCGTTTCGTACAGGGACTGAAGCATCCAGTAGCCGAGCTTGTGCCGACGGTAGGCGGGCCGGACGCAAATATCCACAATATAAAGGGTATTACCCCCAGGCCGGTGATTACGGATATAGCCTTCGTCGGTCATCTCCGCCCATGTGTGGTCGGGCCCGCCCGGCTCGGTGTCCACCCGGAGGCCCGTAACGGACCCGGCCAGCACCCCTCCACCTCTACGCACAACGCTCCTTCCGGGAACAGCGTGACATGATTCGTCAGCTGCTCCGCGTTCCACAGGTGATCCTCCGGAAAAGGAGGCGGAAAAGCTTCCTGCTGAATGCGGATCAGCTCCGGAAAGTCCTCCTTCGTGTAGCGGCGGATTACCGTCGGGACGGGACGGTCCCCGTCAAACGTAAACCATTCTTTGCGGTACACCATGCCCCCTCCTTCAGCTCCAATCGGGATACAGATCGGTGCGGCGGTCGCGCCAGGTCGTAACGGAGCCTTTCTCCCGGACCTTGTAGAGAAGCTCCAGGTCGAGATCGGCGGTGACGATCATGTCATGGTTCATCTCGCCTTCGGCCAGGATGCCATGCGGCGGGAACGGGATATCGTTCGGCGTGATGACGGCCGACTGTCCGAAGTTCAGGCGCATGAAATCGACGGTCGGCAGGGACCCCACCGTTCCGGCGGTGACGACGTACACCTGGTTCTCCACTGCGCGGGCATGGCTCGTGTACCGGACCCGGTAATAACCATGCTTGTCGTCCGTGCAGGACGGACAGAAGATGACGTCCGCCCCGCGGGCCTTCGCCATCCGCACAATCTCCGGAAATTCGATGTCGTAGCAGATCAGAAGGGCTACGGTGCCCTTGTCCGTTTCGAACACCTGCAGGCCGTCGCCCGCCCCCATGTTCCATTCGTTCACCTCGGTAGGGGTGATGTGAAGCTTCCGCTGGGTGACGAACCGTCCGTCCGGATAGAAGAGATACGCGGCATTGTACAGGCGGCCGTTCTCGCGGATGATGTGGGTTCCCCCGATAAGGTGCATGCCGTACTGCTTCGCGAGCCTTTGGAACAGCTCCTCATACGGCTCCGTGAACGACGGGAGCTCCTCGATGCCCAAGGCTTTGCCTTGTCCGTCTCCAATGGACATCAGCTGGGTGGTGAACAGCTCCGGGAAGAGCACGAAATCCGCTTCGAATTCAGCAGCCGTGCGGACGTAATGCTCCACCTGGGCCTCAAACTCGGCAAACTCTTTAATCGTATGGAGATGATATTGAACAGTCGATACTCTCAGCTTCATAACAGCCTCCTTCACGTGCCACGGAAATAAGGCGTGGATCCTTCCCCTCCATTATACCATCCGCCGGACCGAGGAGAAATGCCGCTGGACCCGGAGAAGGCGGGGATAAAGAGGACCGCCGCCCCGAGTGAAAGGGCCGCGCAGGCCAGGCTGGTTACGCCCGGCTGGCCCGTTCTTCTTTTGGCGGACAGGGGTTATCGGATATAATGGGAAGATCAATGTACAGGGGGACGGTTTATGCAGTTTGTTCGCTACGAAAGCTTGCGTCAGTACCTCCGGTTCTATCCGGTCACGTCGCTGATCATCCTCATCAATCTGGTGATGTTCCTGATCATGGAAGGCTACGGCTCCTCCCGGGATCCCGAAACCCTGCTCAAGTTCGGGGCCATGTTCAGCGCGCCCGGTTTCGCCCCCGAATGGTGGCGGTACGTCACGGCCATGTTCCTTCACATCGGGTTCGAGCACCTGCTGTTCAATATGTTTGCTCTGTTCGTGTTCGCCCCGCCTCTCGAGCGCCTGATCGGGCATTTCCGCTATGCGGTGTTCTACCTGCTGTCCGGCGTGGCGGGCAGCGCGGTCAGCTACGGCTTTCAGGGCACCACCTACCTCGGAGCGGGAGCCTCCGGAGCGATTTACGGCATCTATGCCGCTTACCTGTTCTTCGGCCTGTTCCGCCGCGACCTTCAGGACAAGAGCTCCAGCCAGACGGTAGTGCTCATTCTCATTCTGGGGGTCATTTATTCGTTCATTGTGCCGCGGGTCGACCTTTATGCCCATCTCGGCGGCGCGGTGGCGGGCTTCCTTCTCGCGGCCGTATTCTCGGTGGGAATTCGCCGCTTGAAATAGCGGGAGCCGCCCGTTTCTCTTACTCTATGAAATCCGGTAAGCGGCATGGAATATTCCAAGGGAGATTTCCATAGACTGATAGTAGCCTTATCCGGCGAAGGATGCCCCCTTAGGGGGTTCCCATAACGCAGGCGGATAAGGCCAGATTATAGTTTCCTAGACAGGAGTGTCCGTCTATGCCGCTGATCCGCACCATCCGGCTCAACCCCAACCGAATGTTCGTGCACCTGGTTCTTGTCTTCGTCAGCTTCATGCTGACCATTCTTCTCCTCACCCGACTGCCGGACAAGCCCAAGCAGTACACGTACTCGGCCGTTCAAGCCTCCAACGGGGTCAAGCTCCATACGATCGTGACCCGGCCGGACAATATCGGCTTGAAGGCGGTCTCCTCCAACTTAAGCCGGCTCCCCGATTACGGCATCAATGGAGGGTTCTTCTGGGAGGGGCAGCTCCTTAGCCTGGCGGTGATCAACGACCGGCCCGTACGCGGCAATCAGGGCGAGTACGGCTCCGGCTGGTATAACATTGACCGTCCGAGGGGAACGCTCGTCTGGGATGAGGCGCGCAAGGTGTTCTCCATCCAGGTCGTCGAATCGGCGGAGGAGCTGATCGTGGCCGACCGGACCCGGTATTGGGCACAGGGCGGCGTCAGCATGGGCCTGCGCAACGAGGCCCGATGGGCGGCTCAAGCCGTCTCCGAGGAAATGCCCGTCATTGACGAGCGCCGGATGCGGTCGGGCATTGCCTATGACACCGCGAACAACGTCTATCTCGTCGTCGCTCCGACCCCTGCACCGGCGCCGAATTCCGGAACGCTCTCCGGGAGCGGATCGGAGAAGACCGGCTCGTGGACGGAATCTTCCTCGACGGCGACGGGTCGTCCCAGCTGCGGGTGGCCAAGGCCCTGCTTCCGGGAGACCACCGGGAAGTGTACCAGATGATCACGCTGCTCCGCTGATTAAGTATAGAAAAACGGCTTGTCCCCTCCTTCTTGAGAAGGAGCAGAACAAGCCGTTTTTTTTGCGGTATTTTTCAACCAGTAGAACCTTCTTCAACCAACAAGTTGATAAAGACCTCCGCTGCTTTTGTTTGAAATTGGACATTTGGGGTGATAAGCGAAAAATTTCGTTTGATCGGAAACCCCTCGATATCTAGTAATTTTAACTTTCCCAGCTCCAACTCTTTTTGTATAGCCGATTGGGACAACAACGAAATGCCTAACCCCGCTTCAATGGATTCCTTGATCACTTGGGTACTTCCAAAGGTCATCCTTTTTCGGGATAAAAGCCCAATTGCTGAAACCCCTTTTCCTGCATTCCCCTTGTTCCGGAACCCTCCTCGCGAATAAGCCATGTCTCCTGGCTTAAATCCAAGCAGCTTACTTTTTGCGTATGAAATAAGCGATGATCCGATGCTGCTACGATCGATAAATGATCACAAGCAAAGGGCATAATCTTAATCTTCTCATTTTGGCATTCTCCCTCTATGATCCCCACATCGATTTGATGATGCATGACCAAATCAATAATTTCATTTGAATTCCTTATCGTGATACTTGGATTCAATTGCGGATAAGACTTAAGCAGCGCTGCCATTCTATGGGGGAGAATGTATTCCCCGTAGGTATAGCTGGAGCCAATGGACAGGTTACCGCTTGCCGTATGCTTTAGATCATCCAAAAGATTTTCCATTCGGGTATAGAGACCCAAAATTTCCTTGGCATGATGATAAACCATTTCTCCCGCCTTCGTAAGCCTGACAAACTTATTGGTTCTTTCTAATAATCTAATGTCCATCGACCGCTCCAGGTTCTGGATGTAGCTGCTGACCGCCGGCTGCGTCATATGCAGAAGTTCAGCGGCACGTGTGAAATTTTGCTGCTCGGCCACCGTAACAAAAACGTGCAATGCTTGGTCCACTTCGACTCCACCTTTAGAAAGAATGATAAGTATTTTATTATGATCATGATTATTATAATTTATTTTACTTATCATAATAAGAGGCTTATGCTGGACAAAAGAAATCAACCTGGGGCAGGAGATCTTACTATGACAAATTCTTTAGCTAACCCTCATGCTATAGAAAAGCAGCCGAAAGCCACTTCCCTAAAACGTTGGCTCCAAGGAATCGGCTTTACTTTTGTTATTGCCTTGGCTGGTTTGGGATTATCCCAACTACCCGGATTGGATCGTGTCGGGCAGCTGGCCTGTGCCATCATGATCGCGGTGGTTTACCGGCAAGTAAGGGGTTACCCGGAGGCATGGCGTACCGGAATCCAATTTTCTTCCAAAAGGCTGTTGCGGCTTGCCATTGTTCTTTTCGGATTAAAACTGAATCTCGATGTGGTTTTCCATCAAGGTTTGGGGTTACTGGTTAGAGATGCGGCCACCATTGTTTTCTCCATCTTCCTTACCATATTCCTTGCCAAGTTATTCAAGGCGGACTCTTCCTTATCCTTATTACTGGGAATTGGAACAGGCGTCTGCGGAGCAGCGGCGATTGCCGCCGTCTCCCCGATTTTGAAAGCAAGAGAGGAAGACACCGCCATGGGTGCGGGCCTAATCGCCTTGGTGGGAACCCTTTTTGCACTTGCCTACTCCCTAATAAGACCGTTCCTTCCTTTTACGGCGTTGCAATACGGTATTTGGGCCGGTGTAAGCTTACATGAGATCGCCCACGTAGCCCTTGCCGGCACACCTGCCGGATCCGATGCCCTCGCCATTGCGTTGTTAGCCAAGCTGGGCCGAGTCTTCTTACTCGTTCCCCTCAGTTTTATTCTTATGTACGGGATGAAGCGCAAAGGAAGAACCGAATCGGATTCCCATCCAAAAGTCGAATTCCCCTGGTTTCTTATAGGATTCCTTATCACGAGCTTCCTGGGAAGCTACGTACTTGGTCATGCCCTTATCCTTTCACCCGGTGTCCTGAATGGCATCTCCTCTTTACTTCCTTTATCTTGACGATGGCTATGGTTGGACTAGGTTTGAATGTTAGTCTGAAGGATCTTCGCACGAAAATGGTACGGCCGCTGCTGGCTATGTCGATTACCTCCGTTCTTCTTGCTTTCCTCACCTATTTCACGATCTAACGGAGGACCAACCCCATTATTTCCTTATAGGGGTCCGCCCTTTTGTTTCGAAAAAAGCGGCAAAGCCCAGCGAGATGCCCCAACCTAGGAACAAGGCATACCAGACATACCCCCATGCTGCCATGGGGCTTGCATCCTGTTCTGCAAAAGCGGGTGCGGACACGACGCGTCCGATCGCGAATTGAAACTGTAGAACAAAGAAGCTAAAACCCCATACGGATAATCCGATACATCCGATCCAAGCAGGGATGGTCTTTAACCGGACCGGCAGCTTTTCTCCCCACTTGTAGACAAAAGACAAGCCGAATAGGGCAGCAAGGACGGCCGCCGCTCCCATAAACCAATAACCGATTAACCGGGACAACACCTCGTCCGGCACCTTTGCAAAATCCCCCGGGAAGCCGAGTGACACTCCTAAGCCCCACCAAAAGTGCGGAAGGGCGTATAACAATCCGCATGCGCATGCCATGTACCCGGCCCATTTTCTTTTTTGGACGTTCATCCTCATCACCTCATCACCACTCTACCATCCTTAGATTGGCTTTAAGGTGACCTCAAGGTTAAGCTTTGTTTAATTTCCTATTCGGATGCAGACGGTGCAGCCGGTCATTCCAGGGCCGCGGTCTTCCAAAACCGGATACCAATCGGCGACCGCTTGGCGAAGCTCTTCCAGCCTTCGGACAGGCTCATTAGCGTTAACCCCACCCGAGCAGAACGCCGCCGGCCGCTCCGGCGAGAACCGCCGTCCACGGCGGAAGCTTCCACACCGTCAGCATCACGAACAGCAGGGCGGCCAGCACGAAGTCTCCGGGAGAGGTGACGGCTGTGACCCAGAGCGGGTTATACAGCGCGGCGAGGAGCAGGCCCACCACCGCGGCGTTGATCCCGGCCAAGGCGCCCCTCACGCCCGGCCGCTTCCGCAGCGTGTCCCAGTACGGCAGCGCCCCGGCGATGAGCAGGAAGGCCGGCAGGAAGATCGCCGCGGTGGCGAGGACCGCCCCGGGGATTCCGTTCATGCGGGCGCCCAGGTAGGCGGCGAAGGTGAACAGCGGGCCGGGAACGGCCTGGGCGGCCCCGTAGCCCGCCATGAAGTCCTCGCGGCTCACCCAGCCGGGCGGGACCACCTCGCGCTCGAGAAGGGGAGCACGACGTGCCCCCGCCGAAGACGAGCGAGCCCGCCCGGTAGAAGCTGTCCGCCGCCGCGAGCGAAGGCTGGCTGAAGCCCGCCCGGGCGATCGGCAGCAGGACGAGCAGCGCGAGGAAGATTCCGAGGAAGGCGGCGCCGGCCCGCCGGCTGACAGGGATCCGGGGCGCGGGAGCCCCCTTCTCCGCCCGGCTGCGGTAGAGCTTGAGCCCGAGCAGGCCTGCGGCGAGAAGCACGCCGACCTGGACGAAGGCGCCCGGCAGCAGCAGCGTGAGACCGGCCGAGGCGACGACCACGCCGGCGCGGATCTTGTCGGGCGCGAGCTTGCGGCCCATGTCGGCGACGGCTTGGGCCACGATGGCGACGGCCACCAGCTTGAGGCCGTGAAGCCAGCCGGCGTTCCCGGCGGGGAAGGCCTGCAGCGCAAGGGCAAACAGGACGAGCAGCACGACGGAGGGCAGCGTGAAGCCGATCCAGGAGATGAGCCCTCCGATGAGGCCGCCCCTCAGGATGCCGATGCCGATGCCGACCTGGCTGCTTGCCGGTCCGGGCAGGAACTGGCCGAGGGCGACGAGGTCGGTATAGGTCCGTTCATCCAGCCATTTGCGCCGCAGCACGTATTCATTGTAGAAATACCCGAGATGGGCCGCCGGGCCGCCGAAGGAGGTAAGCCCCAGCTTGGTGGACACCTTCAAAATTTCGAGCCAGCGGGAGAGGCTTCTATTCACCATTGGAGCCACATCCCCGTTTTGTCGTCGGATTTCTTCAGCCTTATGTACGTCCGGCATTCCGGGTCCGCCTCCTCCAGCTCCACGAGCGCCCGGGCGTAGCCCTCGAGCCCCTGCTCCTGCACCCGGGCCACCAGCTTCTCGATACCCCCGGACTCCTTCCTTCTGCGGCCGGCGGAAACAAGCCGTCGGTGACGAGAAGCAGCGCCGTTAGCCCGATCCGGTTGATTCGTCCGTACTCCAGCGTCTCCGCGAGCTCCGGCTCCCCGTTCATCACGGAGTAACCCTCCGGCGTGTTGACCTTCATGCGGTTGGCCGTAATCACGGGCCTTACATACTCCCACAGCTCCGCCTTGGAGGCCAGCCCCCGGGCCAGGCCCTCCCGCCACTTCGCCTTGGACACCCGGTCCAGGTGCTCCACATGGTCGCGCGTCACGACCCGTACCGACCCGTCGGCATACACAGCGGCCAGCATGCAGTCGCCGGCCTGGGCATATTCGATGCCTCCCGGCAGGATCCTCACCAGCACCAGCCCCGTGCTCCACAGCTGGTCTTTGCGGGTGACGTCGATCCCGCACTCGTCCATGCGGGCCCGAAGCCGGGCGTTGGCCGCGAGCACCGCCTCCCGGAGGGAGAAGCCTCCAGGGACCGCCTCGGCCGGGGGAAGGCCGTTCCAATAGTCCGCCGCCAGGCGGGACGCGAGGTACCCGCCCGTTTCCCCGCCCGCCCCGCGGTAAGGAAGCAGCGAAGTCGCTCCGTCCAGCACGCCGTACAGCTGCAGGGATTCGTTTACTACGAGCGCATCCTCATTCCACGGATTGCTTCCCTGAAGGCTGATTTTGTCGATCCGCATCTTTAGGCCTCCCATCCCAGCTCTAAGCTTAATCCCGTTTCGGCCAGCCGGATATTCGGCGGCAGAAGGTATGTCCGCCCCAGGTCCACATCATGCGACATATGGGTAAAAACGGCCTGTCCCGCCCCCAGCTCCCGGACGAGCTCCTGTCCCTCGATCATGTCGTAGACGGAACGGGTGTGGTAAGGAAACTCCTCCTTGTAGAAGGAGGTACCCAGCACAAGCAGGTCCACGCCGGAGAAGAAGGCCTTCGCCTCCTCCGACAGGTTAATCGAATCGGGGCAGTATACCCAGCGGTAGCCGTTCTTCGTAAAGCGGTAAGCGTAGGAGAACCCGTTCTTCCCGTGGGTCACCTTAAACGGCTCGATCGTCCATCCGCCGAAGGCCAGCCCTTGATCCGCTTCATGAAACGTCAGGCTGCTCTCGAGCCACGGAAACCGTTCCCGCAGCGTGACGAGCACCTCCTCGGGGCCGAAGAGCCTCCCCGTGTTCTTCGTCCAGCGGCAGGAATCGGCCCATTCGGGAAGACCCGCCATATGGTCGAAATGGGCGTGGGTCATGAGCACCCGCTTCATCTCGCGCCGGCCGAACCGCTCCATCTGGGCTTTCCAATCCGGCCCGCAGTCGATCAGGAGCGGCCCGTCCGGGGTCATGATCTCCACCGAGGAGCGAAGCCTCCGGTTGCGCCCCGACGTCCGGGCCTCCCGGCACACTCCGCATTCGCAATAAACGCGCGGAACTCCCATCGAGTCCCCTGTCCCCCAAAAGGTCAACCTGTCCATCCCGAACCCTTCTTCCTTTTTGTATTAAGAGTATCACATCGGAACTATTTCGAGAATCTTCCTCCACGGGCGCCTTATTTGTAGTATACTAAAGAAGAGTTTCCATGCTAAAAATTAAACGTTGCCCCGGGCATCCCCCGAGGAACCGCCTCAAAACGGGCGCTTTTCTTGTAATTTTTGGTTTTTAAATTGCGTGTGGAAACCAGTCAGGAGCCTACATGATCCATGGTACGCCAGATGGCAAGGCCGCTAACCGCTCCCATGCCCACACTTTTCCTAGAATCCTCGTAGCCGAGGATCACGATATAAACCGCCGGGTGATCGAGCTCGTTCTCACACGGCTCGGTCACGAGGCCCAATATGTTCAAGACGGAGAACAGGCCCGGCTGGCCCTTGAGAACGACGCCTACGATCTGGTCTTCCTGGACCTGAACATGCCGGTCATGTCCGGTCTGGAGGTCGCCCGGGGTGTGGCTCCGAGAGAGAATGGCGAACGGCCGGTTCTCGTGGCCATCTCCGCCAGCGTCATGCCGGAGGACAAGGAAGCCTGCCGGTCGGCCGGGATGGACGAGTTCATCGGCAAGCCGTTTCGGGTCGATTCCGTCCGGGAAGTCATAGGCAAGTACTTTCCTGCCGTAGAGGCCTGAACCGCAACCCTGGCGCGTCACTCCTTTTATAATCAAAAGCCGAAGCTTCCGCTCATGCGGCCGCTTCGGCTTTTTAATTTTCCACAATAGTCAGGCTCCTTGCTCCCGCTATTCCAAGGGAACCGGATAGCTAATCTCCTTATCCCCGGTTTTGCGCACAATACGCGCCTTTCCGTTCGTGTAATCGAAGATTCCCATGCACACGCCGTGGACCACCAGGTAGGTGCCGTCGTCCTGTTTCCCGACAGATCCGTCCGGATACCCCTTGGGGAAAACGTCCGATTCCACCCGGATAAAGCTGGCTACGGTATAACTGAACCCGAATTCCTTGTGAGCCTCCTTGGACACCGCCTGCAGAAGCCCCGGAAGAAGATCAGGATCCTGCTGATCCAAGGCCATTAGGCGGCCGCCCTCTTCCAGCGTCTCGGTAACAAGGCTGATCATGAAATCGGTCCCGAACTCCTCCCCAAAGGGAAACACCATGACGGTGAAATCGAAATCGTGCTTCCCCTGGTATGCCCGCACTTCCCCGAATTTCTTCTGAAGGAAGACCGCCATGGCTTCGACTTTCTCTTCAGGGATCCGGTCGGGGTCGGGGTACCGTTCGGAAAGGGCCGCCAAGGTCAGCGGCTCGGCCGGCTTCTTCAACAGGTCCTCTACGGCACTGACTGGAATCGCCAGGTTAAGGTCCGCCTGGCTCTCATAGCCCGCGCTCGTAATGCCCACAAGCTCCCCTTCAGGTTGAAGAGTGCTCCGCCGCTGCTGCCATGATCGATCGGGACCGAAATCTGGATGTAGGGGTACCCGTCGACCATCCGGTTCCGGGCGGAGACAATCCCCGTCGAGACGGTGTTCTTCAGCCCGAGAGGAGACCCGATGGCCACGACCTGCTCGCCGTCCTTCAGGGCGGAGGACCGGCCGAGCGTGACAGGAGCCACCGGCAGCGGCTCGGTTTGGAGCAGCGCGAGATCGCGGTCCCGGTCATGATTCAGCACCGTCTTCACCTCGAGCTCCCGGTCGTCGCTAAGGATGACTTTGCCCCCGGCCGCCCCCTCGATGACGTGATAATTTGTCACGATCTTCCCGTCCCGTGAGAGGACCACCCCGCTCCCCGCCGAGATCATCTCTCCTTCTTCGTCATAAAGCTCGAGATAGACCACACGGTCCGAGAGCTCGGCAATGTCCTCCACCGACTTCGATCCTGGAGACGGTACCGCTGCCGGCGGCCGGGTTCCGCCGTCCGGAGGGCTCTGGATAATGACCGTGCGGGTGCCCTGGTCCCACGCAATGCTGTAGCCGCTCGACTCCCCGACGAAGCGGACCGGTACCATCGTCACGTCGCTTACGATCTTCGCCGGCACCTCCAGGGTGAGCGGAGAACCGTTCACGTAGACGGTCCGGCTGTCGATCGGAATCGTAAGGATCAGCCCGTCCCGGATCCCCGTAACCGTCCGGTATTCGTTGTTCCAGGTCACCTTCATGCCCATTCGTTCGAAGATCGAGCGGAACGGAACAAGGGTGGTCCCTTCCACAATAACCGGATTGACTTCAAAAACCATCGGAACGTTGTCAAAAGTGACCCGAACTGCCCCTTCCGCCGAAACGCGCCCCGAAGGGATAAACAAAACCGCCGCAATGGCAAATGCCATAAGCTTGGAAACCCAACGCATAAACCCTTCTCCTTCTCCCATGAAAAATGCGGATGGAAACTTTCCCTCCGCTGTATATAGTTTCCAAGTGATTATAAGCCCGCTCCTTTATAGGTTTCAAGACCTATTTCTGCGGATGACTTACCTGGACGGTTCCCGGTCGGGAAGGACGACCCGCTTCTCTATCCCCATAGCCGGTTTCCACATCCGGAAACCGAAAAACCGGAGCCGCCACAGGCAGCTCCGGTTTTGCTATTCGGGTTATTCCTCTGCAGCTTGATCGCCAGCTTTCGCCGCGGCTTACTTCTGCTCCACGTCCTTGCTAAGCTTGACGACTTCCTCCCAGCCCTTCTCGGGGGTCATCTTGTCAAACATGATCTGCTGAACGATGTTGTCGTATTCCTTGGCGAACTTGGCCCAGCCGCCCTTGTTGCCGGGACCCGGGTCAAAGACATTGCCTTCCTTCGAAACCTTGTTGATCAGCTCGATTCCCGCCTTGTCGGTCGCGTTGAATTTCGGCTCCAGTCCTTTCAGCACCGTTTTGGAAACCGGCGTTCCCCGCGAGGTTCCGAGAATATCCCCGGCTTCCGGATCGTTGATGAACCAGTCGACGAACTTCTTCGCTTCCTCCAGGTTTTTGCTTTCCGGGCTTACGCTCCAGTACATGGAAGCCTTCAGCCAACCGCCCGGCTTGGCGCCCTTTGGCATAGGAGCGAGCGCCAGATTGCCCGGCTTCAGCGCGTCGAAGCCCGGGAACTCGGCGGCGTGGGAGCCTTTGATCAGAATCTTTTCCTGCCCGAGCAGGTCCATCTTGGCATCCTGCCCTTTATCGGAGGTCGTGACGTCCGCCGGAGTCGTAAAGCCTCCTTGCGAAGCTCCTTCCACTGGTTCATCCATTCCATCCACGTATCCTTGTCGTAATTGAACTTGCCTTCCTTCGTGCGGGCGTTGCCCTTGCCCTTGCTGAGCTGGTAGGAATCGTACCAGGCGTTGTCCGCCGTCATGTCCTTGATCAGGTACTGATCCTTCGCGAGCTTCGGCTTGACCTCCTTGGCCATCTGGAAGAGCTCCTCGAAGGTTTGCGGAGGCTGGATGCCCAGCTTGTCGAACACCGCTTTGTTGTATACCATGCCCCACGCGTTGTTTCCGAGCGGAACCGAGTAGAGCTTGTCTTTGTATTTGCCTGTCTCGAGAAGAGTGGGATCAACGTCCTTCACATTGACGGAGGACAGATCTGCGAGCCGGTTGGAGCTGGCCCAATCGTTGAACCAGGCGGCATCCATCTGGAAAATGTCCGGCGTATTCTTCGCGGCCGATTGCGTGGACAGCTTATCCTGGTAGCCGTCGAAGCTTTGGTAAGCCGGTTCGAAGGTCACATTGGGGTGCTTCTTCGTATAGAGATCAAGCGCCTTCTGCGTGGCGTCATGCCGGGATTGGGAACCCCACCACATGATCCGGAGCTTGACCGGCGTCCCTGCATTTCCGCCCGGTGCGGCCGAGCTGCCGCTTCCGGCTGCCGCTCCTTCTTCCTTCTTGACTCCGCAGGCTGCCGTCGTAAGGGAAAGCGCCAGAGCCATCAATGCGAGACTGCCGCGTTTGGTCGATCGATTCATACCCGATAACCCCTTTCTGATGTGCCTTAATCTGTCTTAATCGTACCGGGATGGAAAGCGCTTGCATAGGAGAGAGATGCACAATTCCTTTCACTATTTTACGCAAAAAACGAAAGCCCCCGTCAGCCCTTGCTGAAGTCGGACGGGCTGCGGCCGGTATGCTTCTTGAATAGGGTGGTGAAATAAGGCACGTTCTTGTAGCCGACCTTCTCGGCTATCTCGAACACGAGCAGCTTCCGCTCGAGGATAAGGCTCTTCGCCTTCTCCATGCGCACCCGGGTCAGGTAATCGTTAAAGGTCTCCCCCGTCGCGTCCCGGAAAATGTTGCTTAAGTAGTTTCGCGACAGATACACCTTCTCCGCCAGGTCGGACAGCCGGATGTCCTCCGCATAATGCTCGTGGATGTACCGGACCATGAAATCGACCGCCTGCTTGTGCTTCAGGTTGTCCGTGCGCGAGAACCGGTCGCAGACGTCCTTCACCTTCGCGAGCGCCCAGGCCTTCAGCTCCTCCGCCAGAGAGACCTCCTGAAGCTCGCGCAGAACGTCCGGATCGGCAAACGCTTCGTCCAGCCCGAGGCCGGAGTCGTAGAGCGTGTACTTCAGAATGGCCCAGAGCTCCTCTCCGATATGCCGGAGCTCGGCGGCGGATACGGCCTTGCGGGCACTGAGCTCGGAGAAGAAGCGGTCCAGAGCGGCTTCCGCCTGCACCTCCGACAGCTGGCGGACGGCCTCCGCCATCTCCTGGTAGAAGCGGACGGGGCGGAAGCCGGTTTCCTCCTCCCGGTCCTCTCGCTGCTTGGCGCAGTAGACGCGAAGCGTGGTGTCCGGGGAGCACCGCTTGTCCTCAAGCGCCAGAAAGGCCTCCTCCGTCGAATCCGCGATGCGCCGCCAGTCACGCTTGCCGAGCCCGGCCCCGATCTGCAGCCGGATGCGGAGGTAGGTTTCCGCCGAGGCGATCAGCCTCTCCGCCAGCCGTAGGGCGAGCTCCCGGAAGCGCTCGTCGGATACCGCCCGGGACACATCGAGCAGCAGGGCCATGTGATGGCTGTGCAGCTCCAGGAAATGGGCCCCGACGCCGAGCTCCCGGGCGAGCTCCCGGCTGATGTTGCCGATGGCGAACCGCACCAGGTTCCAGTCGCGGGCCGACCAGCCCTCCATGCGGTCGCCGCGGATCATCTCGACCGCGAGCACGAGGAACCGTGACGCGCCCCAGTCCGGTCCCTCGCCCGGAGGCGGTTCTCCGGCCTCTGGGCCTTTCCCGCAGCCGGTCACGACCGCCTTCAGCCATTCGTTCGCCACGAACGGCTCATAGAGCATGAGCTTCTGCCTCAGCTCATGCTCCTCGAGCCTTTGCCGGCTTGCCGCCTCGAGCTCCGCTATGGCCTTCTCCAGCACCTCGCGGATCGTCTGCAGGGTCACCGGCTTCGACAAATAGTCGTCCACGCTGAGCCGCAGCGCCTGGCGGGCGTACTCGAAGTCGGCGTAGCCGCTCAGGATGATGATCCGCCCGGCGAAGTCCTCCCGGCGCAACTGCTCGATCATGTCGAGCCCGTTCATGACGGGCATGTAAATATCCGTGATGACGATATCGGGGGCATGCTCGCGGATGAGCCGGAGGCCTTCCTCTCCGTCCATGGCCTCGCCCACCGGCTCGAGGTTAAGCTCCCGCCACGGAATCATGCGCTGCATGCCTTGAAGAGCCTGGCGGTCGTCATCAACGAGAACGATTTTCCACATGGCCGTCTCCTCCTCCTTCATCAGGTTTACGGGTCAGCCGGGGCAGAAGAATGCGGGCTTCCGTTCCGTCCCCGTTCTCCCTGGCCGTGAGCTTCACCCCATAGGGCGGGCCGAACATGGCCTTCACCCGGTCCTTCACGTTGCGTATGCCGTAGCCCCCGTCTTACGGCGCGGCTTCGTCTCCCAGCCGTCCGGCAGCCCCCGTCCGTCGTCCGTGACGGTTAGCCGGACGCCCTCGGGGTATTCCTGCACCCGGATCGCGACCGTGCCGGTGCGGCGGCCGTGAAAGCCGTGAATGACGGCATTCTCCACGAACGGCTGAATGGTCAGTTTGGGCACGAGGAGGGCCCGGAGCTCCGGAGGACAGTCGATCGAATAATGAAGCCCTTCTCCCCATTTCAGCTGCTGGATCTGCAGGTAGCATTCCGTGTGCATCAGCTCGTCCTCCAAGGGGATAAAGCTTTCCCCGTTCGACAGCCCGATGCGGAACATGCGGCCCATGAGCTCCAGGACGTGGCTGATGCGGTCCTGGCCCGCTTCGATCGCCATCCAGTTAAGCTGATCGAGCGTATTGTACAGAAAGTGCGGGTTGATCATCGCCTGGAGGGCGCGGATCTCCGCTTCCCGCTGGGCTTTGTACTGAAGCTCGAGGGAGGCGTATAGGTCCTCGATACGCTCGACCAGCTTGCGGTACCCGCCGAACAGGCTGCCGAACTCATTGTGGTAGCGTGTCGGGTACGTCTGGACGCTGCGGTTCAGCGCATAGCCGCTCATCAGCTGCAGAAGCTCCCGGATCGGGCGGGTAAACCGGCGCGAGAGCACGAGCGTGAATCCGAGCGCGAGGAGCCCCGCGGTCCCGCCCACGAGGGCGAGCGTCTTCGCGAGCTTGCGGCTTGCGCTGGTGATTTCCCGCCACGGGGTAAGCTCCACGAGCGTCCACCCGTCCGGGAAGGAGCGGGACCAGACCATGAGCGCGTCCGTGGAGGGGAGCTGTGGTCCGGCAGCGAGATTCTCCGGTGACCGGCATCCGAAGCGGGACCGCCGGCACCGCCTTCCGCCTGCTCATAAACGCCGGGCGGCACCGCGGTCCGGCCCGTTCGGAGCATGAGCCTCCCTCCCGTGTCGAAGAGAAGCCGGCTCGGGTTGGCCTGGTTCCCGTTCAGGATGTCTTCCAGCACCTTTGCCTTCAGGTTGATGACGAGCACTCCGATGTTCACGCCATCCTTCGAATTGATGCGGCGGACGAAGCCGAGCGCCCGGCCGTTTCCTTGCGCGGAGGAGACCTCCCTCTCCCCGATCCAGACGGAATCCGCCTTCTCCGCGGCGGCATACCAGGGCTCCTCCCTTATGGAGGCCAGGGGGAGAAACTGGACATCGGCCTGCCGGTCGGTAAGCGTAGGAGAATCTACATACACCTGAAGGGACTGGATGGAAGGAGAGCTGTTCACAAGCGGCGTGAGGTAATCCTTGGCCAGCGTATCCCTCGCCTTGTTTCTAGTATAGTAATCACCCTTCAGCGTCAAATAATCCACGAAGGCCGAGTTGAGTGAGACAGCAAGGGACGACTGTTCCACGTTGCGCATCTGCCCGGTCAGCTGCTTGTTAAGCTCGAGCAGCATGCCCTGCTGGTAATAGGACGTACTGGTCGCCTGCTCCCGGGCCGAGAGGGTGTAGCTGATCCAGGTGATCAAGGCCAGCAGCACCGTAATGAAGACCCCGAAGGAGATAAAGAACACATAATCGATCCGGTAGCGGTACAAGATGCTGCCCATGCCCTCTCTCCTTTCTGCCAGGGATCTTTGGCCGCATAAAGCCTTCTGTCGCCGGCCTCTACGGCCATCCCGTATAGGTTTCCCGAATATGGAAAAAGCTGCGGAAGCCGCAGCTGGGAATAACCGGTATCCGGGCCTTGATCGCCCGCTATCTAAATCTTAGCCTTTCAAGCCGGTGGTGGCAATCCCCTCGACAAAGTGCTTCTGCGCCAGGAAGAAGATGATCACCGGCGGCAGCACCGAAAGAAGCGCCATGGCCAGCAGCTGGCCCCACGCGACCGCCGACTGGGTGTCCATGAACATACGGACCGCGAGCGGAAGCGTGTATTTGTCCATCGTGTTCAAGTAAATGAGCGGTCCGAAGTATTCGTCCCAGCCCCAGATGAACGAGAAGATCATGACGGTGATGAGCGCCGGCTTCGTCAGCGGAAGCACGATGCGCCAGTAAATGCCGAACCAGGTGCAGCCGTCCATTTTGGCCGACTCGTCGAGCTCCCGCGGAATGCCCCGGATGAACTGCACGAGCAGGAAGATGAAGAACGCTCCCCCATCGCCGAAGGGACGATGAACGGCAGGTACGTGTTGATCCAGTTGAAGGAATAGAACATCGAGTACTGCGGAATGAGCGTTACCTGGGCCGGCAGCATGAGCGTCAGCAGCAGCACCGAGAACCAGAAATTTTTGAGCGGGAAGGTCAGCCGGGCGAACCCGAACGCCACGAGACTGGCCGAAATGACATGCAGCACCGTTGTCGTCAGGTTAAGCTTGAGCGAATTCAGGTAGAAAAAAGTGAACGTATATTTCGGAAGGGCGTTCCAGCCCAGCGTGTAGTTCTCCCACATCCATTTCTTCGGGAAGAGGGTCGGCAGCGCAAGCTCCGGCGTCGTCTTGAACGAGGCCCCAATCCACCACAGCACCGGATAGAACATGAGCAGGCTGAAGGCCAGAAGCACGGCATGGGTGAGCAGCTTTCCTTTCCACGTCAGTTCCTTGTTCATGGCCCGTCAGCCCCTTTCCGATTCGTAGAAGACCCAGTATTTCGAAACGACGAAATTGATCGACGTGGCGACGGCTACCAGCACGAGCAGGATCCAGGCAAGCGCGGAGGCGTACCCCATTTCCAGCGTTCCGAACGCCTTGTTGTACAGGTAGAGCGCATAAATTTCCGTCGAGTTCATCGGGCCCCCGTTCGTGACGATGAAGGCCGAGGTGAACATCTGGAACGAGTTGATGATTCCCATCACCAGGTTGAACAGAATCACCGGGGACAGCATAGGCAGCGTGATGCTCAGGAATTGGCGGGTCTTGCTGGCTCCGTCGACGGAGGCCGCCTCGTACATTTCGGAAGGGATCTGCTTCAGCCCCGCGAGAAAAATAATCATCGCCGAGCCGAACTGCCACGCGCTGAGCAGAACGAGCGTGCCGAGGGCCGTTGAAGGCGTCCCGATCCAGTTCTTCGGAGCGATGCCGAACACCGTCACCACCTGGTTGATGAAGCCGTCGATGCCGAAAATGTTCTTCCACAGCACGGCCACCGCCAAGCTTCCTCCGATGAGGGAAGGCAGGTAGACGAGCGTCCGGTAGAACGAGATGCCGCGGATTTTGCGGTTCAGCAGCATGGCGACGAACAAGGCCACCGCGAGCTTCAGCGGCACGGACGTGAGCACGTACAGGAAGGTGACTTTCAGCGAGTTGTAAAAGAGCCGGTCATGCGCGATCGCCGAGAAGTTCTTGCCCCCGATCCACCGCGGCGCTTCAAGAAGGGAATAATCCGTGAACGACAGGTACATCGACTGAATCATGGGCCACAGCTGGAGCACCAGGAAGCCGAGCAGCCAAGGGGCGATAAACAAGTAACCCGCAAGCGGCGCATTCCAGCGCTTCAGTAGTTTGCCCGATCGTGTCCGTTCCTGCGCCCGGGCGGCCGTTCTATCCATTTGAGCTTCCATGCGATCACCTCGTATGCTGGATTACTTCCAGTATAGAGGGGTTATGTAAGCGCTTGTATAAGAAGGATGCACGATTTCTTTCAATATTTTACGAGAATTCTCCCGGCATAAAAAGAAGCCCTGACGGGGCAGGGCCTCTGGTTCGCGGACGCGCTGACGGCCGCATTGACGGCCGCAGCGGCTAGGAAGCGGGGGTCCGCCATTGGTGGATCCCCGTTAGGGGTGACGCCGAACTCCGGTCAAACGGACAGCCCGGAGGATCCGGACCGGTCCGCTTTCGTCACGAGTTCCAGCCTCCCAAAAGAAACGCGAGCGCCGCTATCGCAATAGAAGCGTTATAAAGAATGTCGAGCCAGTTTTTGGCCGGTGCCGTCACTCCTGTAATGGTCGTATAGACGGCGCGAACGGTAATCACGACGAGAGCAATTTGAAACAGCAGATAAGGAATCATTCCCTTTCCCTCCCTTCTGTCGCGGCCAAGCCGGTGCTGTCCGTCCGTGGTTCGCCCCCGCTTCGTGGAATGCAGGCAAAGGGGAGCGAAGGACGGCGGCCGCTTGGCCTTGCTCTATTCTATGTCTCTATCGCCGGTCTGCTTGTGCGTTTGCTAGTGCTTATCCGGTAACTTTGTCGGTGGGAGAGGTTTCGTAAGCGTACAAAAAGGAAAAAAGAGCCTGAGAATAAAGGAACCCAGGGAGCGCCTAGCTCAGAAAAGGAACGTGCCCCGGACATAGAGCTCCCCGGTACCTTATAGCCCGGCATAGGAACGTTTGCTGAGAAATAGAGGAACTCTGATATCTTATTTCTCAAAAAAGAAGCGTTTCTCCGGACATAGAGGAACACCGGTTCTAACTGTGTACATGCCTCAGGTTCGGTGCAAACAAAAAAGCCGCCGAAGCAGCTTGTTGCTAAACAATCGTTCTTCGTTTGTTGAATAAAGGAGCATTCCTTTATTCCTCTATTACAGGAAGTCAGGGAATGTGGGCCAATTACTCGCTTGATCTCTATCGTGTCCGAAAAAGACTGCGGACGGCCGAAATTCCTGAATCACATTCTGCATGCGACGAATCGATTTGGCAGCCATCTCTGGGTCGAAGGTCAAGAACGGTACGCCATTCTCGAAATTTTCTCTAATATAGGCTACATCAATCGTCAGCAAAACAGGACCCGATGTTTCCGTTGTCACGAGTACCGATTGGTGACCCGGAGAATGACCTGGAGTGAAAAAATTTGAACCCCAGGAATCACTTCATGGTCGCCCTCGATTATTTGATATTGTAAATCGGGCAGCCTGCACTCTAACGGAGCATAGTCGTCGTTGCCTATGGCTGCATAAAATTCCGCTTGTTGAATGAGGATCGGTGAATTGTGAAAATGTCCGTTTCCCCAGAATGATCCAAGTGAAAGTGGGAGCTAATCACCATTTGAATATCTTCCGGTCGATAACCGACACGCTTTAACACATTTACGATCGAGTCATCCTCCGACATGTTTGGGACGACGCGTCCTTCCCGTTTAGTCCCTTTATAATAATCAGGATTGTTGATAAACGCATCGGGCATTCCCGTATCGATCAATATCGGCCCGTCGGTCGTTTCCAAAAGAAATGACCAAACAGGCATCCCGACTAATTTCCCGGGTGCCAGGTTTCGGTTAACTGCCGATTGATCAAGGAAACATTCACCTACAGGTAAGAAATAGAGCTTCTTAACTAACATAAGTAATCATCCTTCACATTCTTAGTAGGTTCCATGCCAACAATTTCTCAATTCATGCCATTAGCTGTTTGTAGTGCCATTAATTTCTGTCTATGTCACTGTACTTCGTCGATATAGCATTTCCAGTAGTAATACCTTTTATTTCACTCTCCGATAGCTTAATCGCTTATTTCAAAACAGGAAACGGCTCCGCCAGAACACATGCATTCAATAACCTATCGAAAATCTCGTTCGGTTTAAATCGACGATTAAAGCGGAAACAGAAGAGTGTTCGGGTCTGGACGAAGTAATATTCGCGGTACTTGCACTTGGGGCAGCAATAACCGTCTTTCCATCGCTTGGAGAGGATGTAACTTGCACAATCATCTTCTGTTCAAAGTTCGCCTGAAACTTCTTTAAGGATAAGGATTCTGCGTTTGCCACGTTACACACCACCAGAACACACGTTTGCCTCATTATAGAGCACGAGAATTCGTATTTTCAAGTCCTTCTGAGCAGAGTGCATAGTTAGAACACCGGTTCTCTATTCCACCGGTAAACGGGCTTCATCGGCCTGTTTTCCCCTAATAGAGGAACAGAGTTCCTCTATTAACCAGGAAGCCGCTTCAAGAGAGGGAATAGAGAATTCTAGTTCCTCTATTTCCTCGATAGTTCCTTTATCTCTTCCAACAGATCATCCGCTGCGCTCTTCAAAAGGAGTTCCGGGGGCTTTTGTCGAATGGAGAAAGAACTCTGCCTCTAATTGGCTGGAAAGGAGCGGTTCCCATCCGATACGTTAAAGAGTTTTTCGGTCACCGGGATGTCCAGATCATGTCCGTGCTGGCCGTGCTGGGCTGGATGCTAACGGGAGGTCAGCTTCTGCGGGCAGGCATCTGGGCGGCGCTCGCCGCCGGGGCCCTTACCTATACCGTAAGCGAATATGGGTTTCACCGGTATCTTTTTCACTTGAAGCCGCCCCGCCACCCCCGGCTCCATGCCCTTCTCCGCCGTCTGCATTACCAGCACCACGCGGAGCCTGACGATCTGGCCTTTATCCTGCTGCCTGTCTGGTACAGCCTGCCACTTATGGCGGGCGTTACAGGGCTGGTGTATGGGCTGACGGGGGACCCTTCGGTC
The DNA here is from genome assembly GCA_030323305.1 of Paenibacillus sp. CC-CFT747. GTDB lineage: Bacteria > Bacillota > Bacilli > Paenibacillales > NBRC-103111 > Paenibacillus_AO > Paenibacillus_AO aurantius. Next base: position 1,574,321 of record CP106741.1, read on the forward strand.
ACGACGGCTTTTTTCACGGGAACGTCCACTTACCTGCTGTATTACGAATGGACCCATTATGCGGCTCACCGCCCCCTGGTTCCGTGGACGCCCTGGGGCCGCCGGATGAAGAAGCTTCACCTTCTGCATCATTACCAGAACGAACATCATTGGTTCGGGGTGACGAATACGGTCTATGACCGGATGCTCGGCACGCTTCCCCCTCCCCGGGAGGCTGGAAAAAGCTCAACGGTGCGGAATCTGGAGGCCTAGAGCTTTAACCGGTCACCTTGTTGGCGGGAAAGTCTCTTAATGCGCACGAAAATCAGTCAAAAAGCAAAACTTTATGCGCGGATCAGGCACTAGCCGAAGACGGCAGGCGGGACGAAGCCGGGTAGGTTCTTTCAAAGTACAGCTGGTGGCAACGGCTGTGGGCTACGGCTGTGGGCTACGGCTGGTGGGTTGCGGCAGTGCCTGTGAGTTAAGATTTGTTCTTGTGGGTTACGGTTTGCTGTTAGGCCTCGTAAGTTACGGTTTGCTGTTAGACCTTGTGAGTTACGGCTTGCTGCCTGCCGATTGTGCTCTCAGGCCCCGCCTGCCTAGCTGCCTAGCCTTGCTCCCTTTCCTTCGCGGCCGAGACCAGCTCTTCATACTTGAGCCGGAGCAGCCCGATGGCTGCCGCCGTGTCCTCCTCCGACGTCAAGTAGAAGGAAACCCACCCGGAATCGGGGTATATGTGATGAGGCTTCGCCCGGCTGCTGCCGATGAGTTCGTCGCGCACGGCTCTTCTCATCGGCAGATCAAGCAGGCGGTCGCCGTGCAGGTGTCCGATCTCCTTCCCCTCGAACTGAAACTCGATCCCCCGAACCGGTGAGGGCCCTCGGTCACTCCCGGCCATCCGGACAGCTCTTTGCTAATGATTTCCCTTGCCCTGCTTTCCATTTTCCCATTCCTCCTAATTATTGGTTTCTGCTGCTACTTTCCTCGAAGCCCGGGCGAATCGTTTATCCCGTTTTCCCGGCCCTTACCCCTCCAAGGTCCCTTTCCCTCCTGCGGCCGCCAATATTCAGCCGGTAAGCACACAAAATCAACCCATGCAGCAAAGCCAGAGCGAGATACAAGTTGCTGAACCCTATCGCGCTATCGTTCCCTTGGAACGGATTCCATCCGACGGAAGCCCCGTGCAAAGCCATAATCCCGTAGATTCCCGACGCCATCCCCTGGGCCAGGAAGCCCGTCATCGAGAACAGCCCCATCCCCACCCCGGTCCGGTTCTTCGGCAGAGACTGCGAGACGAGATGGGACATCGCGATCTGGTAAAAGGACTGGCCCACGTTGCCCAGTGCCAGCACGAGAGACACGACCCAGAGAGAGCTTCCGGCAAAAGTGGACAAGAGCAGGAGGCAGGCGATGAGCAGGCCGGCGGCGATCGTGATCAGATAGGCGTTGCCTTTGCGGTCGGCCAGCCTCCCGGCCTTCCTCCCTAATAGGGCGGAGGCCGCCGCGGCGGGAACCATCGCAAAGCCGATCCACGTGGAACTCAGGTGATGAACATCGGCGAGCAGAACCGGAGTCAAGAAATAAAGCGAGACCCCGATTCCGCTGACCAGAAAGGCGGCCGCCAGGGCGGCGGTGTACTTACCGTTCCGGAACAGTGCCGGGTCGATAAAAGGCTCCTCCGCATACCGGATCCGGATGGCAAAAAGGACGAGGAGACCCGCGGCGGCCAGCAGATAGGCTCCGTGCAGGCTGGTGACGCCGAGGAGCAGACAGGCCGTCCCTGCGGCCAGTAGACCTCCGCCCAGCCAGTCGAAGGAAGGGCGGGTGTCTTTGACCTCCAAGTCGAGATGCTTCCGGTACAGCGGAAGCAGCAGGAGCAGGAGCAGGGAGGGCATAAACAGCCACCGCCAGTGGGCCACGCTGATGATGAGCGCCGAGACGACGGGCCCGAGCGCGCCGCCGATCGCCAAGCCGACGGCCGTCATGCCGAAGGCCCGGCCTCTCCGTTCCGGAGGGAAGTACTTGACCGGAATGAGGAGGGCGGCGGCCGGAATGGCCGCGGCTCCCGCCGACTGCAGGCACCGGCCGAGCAGAGCGGCCGGGAAGGAATAGGAGACAAGGCCGACGAAGGAGCCTGCGGCGAACAGCAGCAGCCCGAAGGTCAGCAGGCTTCGAAGCTGGAACCGGTCCGCCAGCTTCCCGTATGTCACCGTTCCGAAGGCGTAGATTAGCGCATAGGAGGAGGAAAGCCAGCTTGCCTCGGCCAGGCTAAGCCCGAACTCCCGGCTGATTTGCGGAAGCACGGCATGGAACAGCAAGGCGCTCATGGAAGACATCATCACCGTAAGCATCATCAGCCGCATCAGAATGGGCCCTTTGCTCTCCGGGTTGGAGGAGGCAAGGGGGAATGATGGATTCATAGAAGCACACTCCTTTTTAAATGTATGCAAGTACATACTTTCACAATGAGGAAAAAGAAGGCTAGGGGTCAAAGCCCTAGCAAACAGTGCGCAGCTCTCCTCGATAAACGCCTCCAGCGAAGCCCCATGCTTCAGGGTATCCGGACCTAGCCCGCTGGCGAAGGCTCCGTAATTCATCCACATGAAGGACAGTGCGCTTAGCTCCGGGTCGGTATCCGTCACTTTCTTCTTCTCCGCCATAGCGGCCAAATAGTCCGCCAGAAGCTTCTTAAGCTGCTGCGGATGGCGCCCAGCCTCCCGGTAAACTTCCTCCGGCAGGCTGCCGCTCCCTTCTGGGCGATGGAGAGGAGCTTGCGGTTGCGGTGCATGAGCCGGTGGTACATCCGGCTGACCGTGACCAGGTCCTCCTGCAGGCTCCCGGTCAACCCTTCTTCGAACAGCTTCGTCATCTCCCCGGCATAATGAAACCGGTGAAAGGCCGCTTCGAGCAGTCCCTGCTTCGTTCCGAAGCGGCGGAACAGCGTGACTTCGTTAACCCCGGCCGCCGCTGCGATTTCCTTCGTTGTCGTTCCGTCGTAGCCTTTCTCCGCCATCAGCTCAATGGCCGCCTGCAGAAGCTTGTCAGACGTGTCGGTGTGGGTGGTCATGGCTAACTCCTTATATGCAAGTGATCACTTACATTCCGATCATAATTCCATCTCTCCCTCTTGTCAACATCAGGAAAAAAGAAAGGGCTGCCGGCCTCCCTGCCCATCCCCCGGAACGATATGCTATAATTCCCCATATAACGAACCGGCTTCTTCCCTTTTAAAAAGGCCGCCTGCGGCCAGGGGGCCAGCCTGCATAGAGAGGATTTATCGGATCATGACGTTTCCCGTTTACCTGCACCTGGGGTCCCTCACCCTTCACCCCCATGCCGTGCTGGAATTTCTCGCGTATTTTATCGGATTTCGGGTGTACCTCTACACGCGAAGCAAGGAAAGGCTCGATGGCCGGAAGGCGATGTGGGTGGTGGTCGGGGCCACGCTGGGGGCCGCTCTGGGCTCCAAAATGCTGTACTGGCTCGAGGATCCGGCCTCGACAACCGCTCACTGGAACGATCTCACCTACCTGATGATGGGCAAAACGATCGTGGGTGGTCTGTTAGGCGGCCTCATCGGCGTAGAATGGACGAAGAAGCGGATCGGCTTGACGCAGTCGACCGGGGATGACTTCGTTTTCCCCTCATCACCGGAATGGCCATCGGACGGATGGGCTGCTTCCTGACGGGGCTGTCCGACCATACGTACGGGACACCCACCGGCTGGTGGACCGGCGTTGATTTCGGGGACGGTATCCCGCGGCATCCGACCCAGCTGTACGAGATCGCCTTCCTGCTCGGCCTTGCGGCGGTCATCGCCTACATCAAGGGCAGCATCCGCCGGGGCAAGGCGCGGCTTCCTTCGGGGGCGCTTTTTCAGCTGTTCATGACCGGCTACCTGCTGTTCCGCTTTCTCGTCGATTTCATCAAGCCGACGCCCCATCCGTTCACCGGCCTCAACAACGTTCAGCTGGCCTGCCTGGCCGGACTCGTCTATTACGCCTTCCTCATCCGACGTTGGAGTACCCCTCCCGTGCAAGCGAAAGGAATGATCTAGTTGCCCAAAAACCGCCCTTATCTCTTCTACGAGTTGACGAACAGCATCTGCTCCCAATGTCTCCGCAAAGCGGAGGCCAAGGTCATCTTCGAGAACGACCGGGTCTATCTGCAGAAGTACTGCATGGTGCACGGCCCCGAGAAGGTGCTGATCTCCACCGACATCGACTATTACAAAAGGTGCCGGGAGTTCATCAAGCCGGCCGAAATGCCCCAGGTGTGGAACACGCCGATCCGGTACGGCTGTCCGTACGACTGCGGCCTATGCCCGGATCATGAGCAGCACAGCTGCCTGACGCTCATCGAGGTGACGGAACGCTGCAACCTGCAGTGCCCGATCTGCTATGCGGAATCGTCCCCGGAACGGGAGACGTTCCGGACGCTGGAGCAGATCGAGGCGATGCTCGATGCGGTTGTCCGCAACGAGGGCGAGCCGGATGTCGTGCAGATCAGCGGCGGGGAGCCTACAATCCATCCGCAGTTCTGGGAGATTCTCGATCTCGCCAAAACCAAGCCGATCAAACACCTCATGGTGAACACGAACGGCATCCGCATCGCCCAGGACCGCGAATTCGCCCGCCGGCTGGCGGAGTACCTGCCCGGCTTCGAGCTGTATTTGCAGTTCGACAGCTTCGAGGCGGAAGCGCTTAAGGAACTGCGGGGCGCGGACCTGCGCAGCATCCGGATGAAGGCGCTCGAGCACCTGAATGAGTTCAACGTTTCCACCACCCTGGTCGTTACCTTGAAGAAGGGCCTGAATGACAGCGAGGTCGGGAAGATCATTCAATTCGGCCTCGAGCAGCGCTGCGTCCGCGGCGTCACGTTCCAGCCGATCCAGGCCGCCGGGCGGCTTGAGGATTTCGACCCGGCCGTGGACCGGCTGACGCTGTCCGAGGTGCGGCAGATGATCATCGACCAGTCGGGCGTGTTCCGCGCCGAGGACATGATCCCGGTGCCGTGCCACCCGGATTCGCTCGCGATGGGTTACGCCTTAAAGCTCGGCGGGGAAACCGTGCCGCTTACCGGCCTGATCGACCCTGACGTGCTCCTCGAGGGCGGCCGCAACACGATCGTGTTCGAGCAGGACGCCTCCCTGCGGTCGAAGATTTTCGAGCTGTTCTCGACGAATCACTCGCCCGCTTCCCAGGCGCTGTCGCTGAAGAGCCTCCTGTGCTGTCTGCCGCTCGTGTCGGTCCCGGAGCACATCGGATACGACAACGTGTTTCGCGTGCTGATCATGCAGTTTCTCGATCCGTACAACTTCGACGTCCGCTCGGTCAAAAAGTCCTGCGTCCATATTGCACACCCGGACGGACGGATTATTCCTTTTGACACGTACAATCTGTTTTACCGCGGGGACCAGGAAGCCAAGCTTCAGAAGCTCCGCGACGAAATCGTACCGGCTGGAGGGAGACGAGAATGAGCAAAGAACCGAAGATCTGGTCGAAGAAGGAAGTGTGGAAGGGCATCGGCCTGCTGGCCCTGCTTCATCTGCTGCTGTTCGTGTTCCCTGTCGGGTTCTTCATGATCGGAGTCGCCCAGCTGGTCTATCTCGTTCCGGCCCTGATCCTGCTCCGCCGAAACCAAGGCATGATGCAGGGGCTTCTGATCGGGGCGGGCATTACGCTCCTGCTGAACATCGCCTGCTTCGGGTATATCCTCACGGGCGGACTCGGCTCGATGGGGTAAGCTCTTTTCTATTCAAGAAGCGGAGGAACCCGTTGTGCTGGAAAAAGTTCTGCTAGTCGCGCTCTTCACCCTGCTCATTCATATGGCCGAGACGCTCGCCTATGGGATCCGGCTGGCCGGGATTCGCACGGGCAAGCTGGCGGCGGCGCTGTCGCTCACCGGCATTGTGCTGCTTCTGGCGCGTACCTCCAACATGGTCCAGGGGCCGATGACGGCTACCGTCGTGCAATACGCCCGGTCTCATGCGGAGTATGACCTGCTGGGCCATTTCCGGATCATTATTGCCGGAGCTTCGGCCGGCACGCTTCTGGCGATGCTGCTGCTTCCGACAGTCGTCTCCCTCTCGACCCGGGTGCTGGCCCACCTGGAGGAAGCGGGCTCTTTCCCGCAAATGATGCGCACCTCCGTCACTCTGGACCGCCTGCGCCGGGCAGGAGGCCACCTGCGCCCTCCCACTCGTCAGATGCTCGCCAGGCTGCGGATCGGAGGCATTCCAAAACGGCTGATCCTCACCAATGTCGTTGTCACAGCCATCTATACGATCGGGGTGCTCTCCGCCCTGGTCGCCTCTTACCTCTATCCCGATTACCGGGATGCCGCCTCCCAGGCTTCCGGCTTGATCAACGGGGTGGCCACCGTCCTGCTGGCGATGCTGATTGATCCACAAGTTGCGCTGCTAACGGACAAGGTGCTGCGCGGAGAGAAGTCCCCTTCGGCCATGAGCAAAATGTTCGGCATCCTCATGGTTTCCCGCCTGTGCGGAACCTTGCTGGCCCAGCTGCTGCTGCTTCCGGCCGCCCACTGGATCGCCTGGATCGTCCGATTTTTTTAATAGCGGGGCCGTCCCCTGAATATACATATTCCATCCTCGGTTCCCGTTCGCCGTATCCGAAAGGTGGAATGCCCTGTGTTCTTAGAGGTGGAAAAAGGTGTCCGCCTTTTCGTTCAGGACCTGAACCCCGGTGCCGGAAGCCGCCCGGTGGTCTGGGTCCACGGCTGGCCGGCCAATCACCGGATGTTCGAGTACCAGCTGAACGTTTTCCCGCAGCGGGGGTACCGCTGCATCGCCCTCGACCTGCGCGGGTTCGGCCAGTCCGATAAGCCGTGGCACGGATATTCGTATGACCGGCTGGCGGACGACTTGGCCGCCGTTCTTGACACGCTCCAGGTGGAGAATGCCGCCTTGGTCGGGTTCTCGATCGGCGGGGCCATCTCGATCCGCTATATGGCCCGGCATAGCGGACACCGGATCGGCCGCCTCGCTTTGGTGGACGCCGCGGCGCCTGTCTTCGTCAAACGGCCGGATTATCCGTTCGGCCTGCCGGTGAGCCAGGTGAACGACCTGATCCGCGAAACCTATCACAACCGCCCGCGGATGCTGGCCGAATTCGGAGGGATGTTCTTCAACCGCAACCTGGGCCCGGAGCTTCTCGGGTGGTTTCAGGGACTGGGGCTGGAAGCCGCCTCCTACGCCACGATCCAGTGCCTGGTTTCGCTGCGGGACGAGGACCTGAGGCCGGATCTGGAGAAAATCCGGGTGCCCACCGGGATCTTCCACGGGGTGCATGACCGGATTGTGCCGTTTCCGAGCGCGCAGGTGCTTCATAAGGAGATTCCCGGCTCGCGGCTGTACCCCTTTGCCAACAGCGGACACGGCGTCGTGATCGACGAGATGGAGGCCTTTAACGCGACGCTGCTGGCTTTTCTCCAGTGAGCCGTTTGGGCTCCCCGGCAATCTGAACGAACCAGAGAGGGCTCCGCGGAAGACAGGCCGATCCCAGGAATACGCCCTCCTCCAACCAGGAACTACAAAAGCCAGGACCGGGGACAAGCGACCCTTTCGTCCTGGCTTTTGTTCTTGAAGAAGCGGCAGCAGGCCCGGTCCGGGTGGATCCCCGTCCCCGCTCCGACCCCCACACGGGCCTTAGCTTCGGAGCCCGGTTATGCCTTCCGCTCGTATACCTTCTCCCCTTCAACCATCGTCCACAGCACCTCGAAGCCGTCGTCCAGCAGGACGAGATCGGCATCGGCGCCGGGGGCGATTCGGCCTTTGGCCGGCAGGCCAAGCACGTCGGCCGGTGTCCGGGTCGCCATCGTGACGGCATCGGCCAGTGGAATGCCGGCGCGGACCGCCTTGGCCAGCGCCTCGTTCATCGTCACGGTACTCGAGGCGAGGGTGCCGTCCGCGAGGGTAGCGACCCCTCCGCTACCTTCACGTCATGGCCGCCGAACCGGTAGGTTCCGTCCCCCATGCCCATGGCCTGCAGCGCGTCGGTGATCAGCACCATACCGGCCGGCCCCTTCTCGCGGTATATGAGCCTCACGATGGCCGGATGCAGGTGAACGTCGTCGACGATGGCCTGCACGCTGACCTGCTTCTCCTCGAAAGCGGCTACGACCATCCCCGGATCCCGGTGATGAATCGGCCTCATGCCGTTGAAGCAATGCGTGATATGGCTGACGCCGCACCGGAACGCTTCCTTGGCCTGTTCGTAAGTCGCATCCGAGTGGGCCGCGGCGGCGACAATTCCTCTTTCCTTAAGGAAGGCGATCATCTCCAGGCCGCCGGGGAGCTCGGGAGCCAGGGTGACCATGCGGATCAAGGAGCCGGCCGCCTCCAGGATCCGGGTCATCTCCTCCTGATCCGGGTGACGGAGGAAGCGCTCGTTCTGCATTCCCTTTCTCTTCCCATTCAGGTAAGGCCCTTCGATATGCATTCCGGCGATCCGGGCACCGGGCTCCCGGCCGACCGACCGCGAAACGCTCGCAATCATCGCGAGCAGGTCCTCCAGCGTGGATGAGACGGAGGTGGCGAGAAACGACGTACAGCCGGTACGGGCACAAACCCGGGAAACGACCTCCACGCTCTCCAGCGTTCCGTCCATCATGTCGTGTCCCTCGGCTCCGTGGATATGGACGTCGATCATCCCCGGGATAAGCAGACGTCCGCCCCCGTCGATCTCTGTATCCGCCATCGTTCCATCCGGGACGGGCTCGTTCTTCCATACTTGCTCGATCCGGCCGTTCCGGATTAGAACGGCCCCTTCCCGGGGCTCATGGCCGTCGGCTATACGCACATGGCGAATGATTTGGCTGGTCATGGTGCAGCAGCTCCTCTCCTTGCAGCTTGGCTTCTTATCGGACGGCTGGCGGCGTTGCCGGCTCAGCGCGGTTCAGACAAGCCCTTTTACCCAGTGTAACGCGCCAGGCGAAATGCGGCAATCCCGCAGCCGCTTCACCGACCTCCGTCCCCGGGTCCCGTGCCTCCGCAAACGCGAAAACCCCACCGAAAAGGCTTACGCCTAACGGTGGGGTAACGGGTCTTACGCTTGGTCTTACGAGTACCGGAACAGCGTCCCCATCGTGGTCGGCTGGCGGTAGCCTTCGTAAGCGGCTTCCGCTTCCTCGATCCGGTAAATCCCGCTTACGAGCGGAGCCACGTTGATGCGGCCCTCGGCAAGAAGCCGGATGTATTCGCGGGTGTTCCGGCCTTCCGTCCAGCGGACGTAGCCGATCGGGTAATCCCGGTTCTCCCGCTCATAGCCGGCATCGTAACGGCCGGGTCCGCCTGCCCGGGAGATGAGCACCTGCGCTTCCTTCCCGAACATCGCGGAGCGGGTGTATTCCGTGGTCAAGTCTCCGACGATGACCACTTTGCCGCGGTCGCGGATCCACTGGAAGGAGCGGTTGATGAGCTCCATCCCCGGGCCTCCCGCGCACAGCAGGATGCTGTCGGCGCCGAATCCGCCGGTGGCGGCGGGAAGGGCCGCCTCCAGCTCATCCTGCGAGGCAAAAGCCGCCACTCGGGCGACCTCGCCCAGCTTGGCGGCCCGCTCGGCGGACAGGTCGAGGCCAAGCGTGACCACGGCCGACGCATCGGCGATCTGGGCGATCAGGTTGCCGAGGATGCCGAGGCCGACGACGACGGCTGATTCGCCAAAGCGGAGGTCCGCCGTCCGCAGGGCGTGGATCGCAATGGCTCCAAGCCCCGCAAAGGCCGCTTCCTCCGGCTTGACGTGAGCCGGAACAAGGGCCGTCAGGTTCGACGGCACCGCGAGCAGCTCGGCGTGCTTGACGTACGGGGCGCCGTAGCAGGCTACCCGTTGGCCGGGCTCCAAGCCCGTCACGCCCTCACCCAGCTTCTCGACAATCCCTACGGCACTGTAGCCGAGGCCCACGGGCACATCGCCCGAGCGCTTGGTCATCGTCAGCTCGGTTCCCGGGCTGACGGCGGAATATTCCGTGCGGATAAGCACGTGACCGGCCGGTAGGTCCGGCTCCGGCATCGTTATCATGACAATCTTTCCGTTTTGGGCGGCTGCCGCTCTCATAATTTTCTCCTCCGGTTAGCCGATTGGTCTGCCGCTTCGTTTCGGCGGTAATCACTTGGCGATAATCCGTAATATTTTTTGAACGTATTGGTGAAGGTTGAGGAATTCAAATACCCGGTCAGCTCCCCGATCTCCGAGACGCTCTTGTCGGTCGTCTTCAGGAGCTCTTTCGCATGGGAGAGCCGTACCCGGTTCAGGTAATCAACGAAATTGACGCCGAACGTCTTCTTGAAATAATTGGAGAAATATTTCGGCGTCGTTCCATAAGCCTCTGCCATTGCATCGAGGTGAAGGTTCTCCCGGTAGCTGCTCTTGAGATGATGCGCAATGGCCGCCGGATTCAGCTTCGTTTTCCAGCTGGAGGCTCCCTTGGCCGCAATAATCTCTGCCGCCTCAAACAGCGCCTCCCGGATTTCCTCGACGCTTAAAGAGACCTCGAGCTTCCGAAGAAAAGCTGACTCCAGCGCAAGAATGTCCTGCCCGTCGGCATCGCTCATCTCGAGAGGCCGCAGCAGGCAGTAGAACAAGGTGCGCGCCACCGCGTCCAGCTGGTGATGGTGAACATGCCGCCGGACGTTCTCCGTTAGGACGGCATCCACCGCGGCCTGGCAGTCCGCCACATTGCCCCCGGCAAGCGTATTCGCCGCCTTCTCGATTTCATCGAGGGGAAAATGGGCTTTCCAGGTAAAGCGGATGGCCCCGTAATCGATGACGGCATCCCGGGAATCCGCCTGCCGGTAGAGCCGGCAGTCCAACAGATCACGGTAGGCGGCCGGGCAGTTCCCGATCTTCGATTCGTAGAACCGGCTGACCGCCGCCGTTGCCGAGAAGCTCTGCCAAGCCCCTCCTCGGCCCGCTCCAGGAAGGAGCGGATCTGCCGGACGGCCTCTTCCCGTTCTGTGAAACGTTTGACTCCGATAAGGGCAAGGAAGGACAACCGGGACGCATGAAACACGAACACCCGGGTCGTCAGCCGGCTTCCGAGCCCGGCTTCAATTGCTTCGGCGAGCTCTTCCACCGAATCCAGAGGGCCTTCCCCCCGGGCTCGGGACGCAGCTGGAAGGACGCCAGCACGAAGCCCTTCTCCTGGAAGAACTCGGAGAAGGACTGCTGCGTTCTCAGCTCCTTCGTCCGTGACAACGGCACTCCGTCGAGCGCCTGCAGGAAGGCGTCCCGCCGCATGTCCGCCCGGTCGAGCTCGAGCTGTTCCTTCAGCCGTTCGTTCTCCTTCTGCAGACGGCCGACGCCGGCCAAAATCGTCCCAAAATCGGCTGTCCCCCTTTCCCGACCGCCGACCAGCTTGACGATTTGGGAAACCGGCTTATACAGATACCGGCTGAGCAGGATGGACAGCAGAATAGCGATTCCGATGGCAATTCCCATAATCGTCCGGTTCGCCGAAGCGACCGACTGCAGATTGGCGAACTGGTACGGGGCCTTGTTGATGTAAAGGAACCCGTTGAAGTCCGAGCGGTAGAAGGTGTATTCGTAATCTTTACGCTGAACCGTTCCGTCGGGGCCGACTCCCCTGTTCATGTCATTCAGAAGCTGAACCAGATCCCAGCTGTCCTCCGTGTTGAGCACCGCATTCCGCTCTTCGTCCAGCACGAGAAGCGAGGTCCCCTCCATCATGGCTTCCTGATTGGCCTGACGGAGAAGCTTATCCGCATCCATGAAAACCATGATGTTCTGGTCGGCCACTTGATTGTTGCTAAGCACCACAAGCAGCTTGCGGGATGGCCCGTTCCGTGCCGAATAATAATCGGCCGGGTAAATTTTCTGCGGATGCTTGTTCAATGCCGTGGATTTCCAATACGCCGCCGAGTAGGTCCGGTTGTTGTACTTCTGTCCGATCAGCTCACTAAGATCGATGGTTCCCGTGGACGTTATGGCCAAATCCGCCCCTTTGTAGAACAGCACCACATCCTCGATGTAGTTATTGGCGGAGATGACAGTCCCGATCTGCTTCTGAAGCATATACACGCTGTGCATGTCCAGGTTTCCCGAGCCGTCGATGGCGCGATAAGGCAGCACGTTGATGGAGAAGATGATGTCGTTAACATCCTTGAAGCTTTCATCAAACGAGCGGATGATGTTCTTTACGACGAGCTGGTTGTTCTCTTTGACCTCGTTGTAGATGCCCGAGATGGAGTTGCGGAACACCATGTAGTTCGACGTAAACATGATGATGGCCACCAGCAGCAGAGCGAAGAAGATGCGCAGCAGGCCTTGGTTCGCAGTCATACGGAATCTAAGCATCTCCGAGCCCCTTTGTCGTTAGCAGGGAAACCGGAACGGTTTCGCATAGAAACCTTATTCGACAAAAAGAGCCATTATCCCTTCTCGGAGCCGAGCATGATTCCTTTTGCAAAATATTTCTGGGCAAACGGGTAAACGAGCAGTACCGGAACCATGGACACGAAAATAGTCGCGTTCTTCATCGCCTGTGGGGTGATGGCCGACTGGTCGACCAGGCTGTTCTGCTGGGTTGTATCGAAGAACAGCATATCCCTCAGCACGACCTGGAGCGGATAGAGCTTCGTATCGTTCAGGTAGATCATAGGAATAAAGAAGCTGTTCCAGTGGCCCATGAAATAGAACAAGCCGATGGAGGCGAGCGCCGGCTTCGAAAGCGGCAGAATGATGCTGAAGAGGATCCGGTATTCGGATGCCCCGTCGATCAAGGCCGATTCGCGCAGGGAGCCGGACATGTTCTCGTAGAAGCTCTTCAGAATAAGCAGCTCCATCGTCCAGATGGCGTTCGGGATAACGATGGCCCAGATCGAGTCGATCATGTGCAGCTTCTGCACGATCAGATAAGTAGGAATGATCCCGCCGTTCAGGAACATCGTCAGGACGATCGCAATCATAAAGTACTTGCGGCCAAAAAGTTCGGACGCGACAGCGGATAAGCCGCCACTGCCGTCATGAGCAGGTTAATCCCCGTGCCGAGCGTGGTATAAATGATGGTATTCAGGTACGCCCGCGGAATTTTGGGATCGTTGAAAATCTTCTGGTAAGCTTCCAGGGTGAAGCCCTTCGGCCACAGGAAGACCTTGTTCTGCACGATATAAGCCGTATCGCTGAAGGAGATGGCTACGATATAGATGACCGGATAGAGGGTGACCACGCCTACCAGACCGAGGATGAGCACAAGCACCCAGTCGAGAAGCGTATAACGTGATCGTGCGGCCCTGATGCTTACCATAATCCTTTCCCCCTGCGCGTTTGCTGACAAAATTCGTGATGAGCAGCATGACCAGGGCGATCATGGACTCGAACAGCCCGACGGCTGCGGCATAGCTGTAGTTTGTTTCCAGCAGCCCTTTGCGGTACACATATGTGGAGAAGACGTCGGCCACCTCATAGGTCATCGGGCTATACAGAAGGAGAACCTTCTCATAGCCGATCCGGAACATGGCTCCACTCTTCAGGATGAACATGATGACAATGGTCGGCATGATGCTCGGAATGGTAATGTAGCGCATCATATGAAACCGGCTCGCTCCGTCCACCTTGGCCGCTTCATAGAGCGAAGGATCAATCGCGGCGATGGCCGCCAGGTAGATGATGGCATCGTAGCCCATATGCTGCCAGATGTCGGTAGAGATGTAGATGGTCCGGAACCATTCCGGTGCCGCCAGGAAATAGGTCGGGGTGAACCCGAATGCTTTTAACAGCTCGTTAATTAAACCGTGTGTCGGCGACAGGAAGTCGATAATCATACTGCTGACAATAACGACGGAAAGAAACGAGGGCAGGTAACTGAACGTTTGAACCCATTTCTTGAACCGGATAAACCGGACTTCGTTAAGCATAACGGCGAACAGAATCGGAAACGGAAACGCCCACAGGAGCGTGAAAAGGCCGAGCAGCAGAGTGTTACGGAAAAGAATTAAGAAGTCCGGGCTGTCAAAAAACCGGCGGAAATGCTCCAGACCGACCCACGGGCTGTCCAGAATCCCCTGATATACATTGTAGTCCTTGAACGCGATGATCAGGCCGTAAATCGGGCCGTACCGGAAAAGGATAAAGAACACGATACAGGGAAGAAAAAGGATAAGAAGCTGACGGTCTTGTTTAATATGGCGCCAAACTGACGAAAGGCGGGACGGGTTCTTCTGCCTCGTCAGCTCCGCTTGTGTCAACTGCATGGCCCCTCCTCCTACTCTTTAGGACCGGGACCCCGGAGAGAAGTCTCCCCAGGGTATCGGTGTCCTTTTTCTTGGGATTGCTTGTTGGTATTGCTGGATAGCCTGCTTGGTTACATGAGAGATGAAAGCTTACTTGCCTTCGTCAAAGCGCTTCTGAGCGGAGTTGTACGCATCTACCATCTTCTTAGCGCCCAGCTTCTCGGCGTTCTGCGTCCACTCGGTCCATTGAGCGTCGCCGAATTCTTTCTTCATGATGTACTTGGCGGCAAACTCGTTAGCCGCTTTGTCAAGGGAAGTGCGGATGTCGGCGATCGTCTTCGACTCATCGTCGTTGAACTTAAGGACCGGATCCAGCGGCTCATATTTCTTGCCGTTGTTGATCTTGTCTTGAGCTTCTTTTTCTTTCTCCGTGAAGTTGAAGTATACGCTCTGCTTGTTAGGACGGAGGTACATGCCTTCGAGCCACATGCCATACTTCGTTTCCAGCGCCTTGATGTCTACGTTAGGAACGTCCTTCAGCTCAGGATAAACCGGCTTGCCGTTCTCCATTTTGTACGTTTCGCCCTCGATTCCCATCGTAACGAGCGAGGAACCCGACGGACTCGTCAAGTAGTCGAGCAGCTTCAGAGCAATTTCCTTGTTCTTGCCGTTAGGTACGACGATACCGAAGTTGCTGATCTTAGGCAGGCTGCGGACATGGCCGGTCGGACCTACCGGGTTGCCGTAGCGGAGGTTGTACTCCGGATTCTGGGATTTTACTTGGTTCGCGAACGAATCCAGGCGGCCGATCCAGTCGAAGGTGACGAACGATTTGTTGTTGGTCGTCATTTTAGCCGTCCAGGAAGCGTCGGTATCGGTCAGGAACTCCGGATCCATCAGCCCTTCGTTGTACAGCTTCTTCATGAAGTCGAGCTCGGCCTTGAATTCAGCCGCCATATAGGCGCTCTTCCACGTCTTGTCCTTCTCGTCATAGTAAGCAGGGAAATCATTCCCGCCTACGCCCCAGCCGTAAGCCCAGTCACGGAAAATGTTCTCTTTGGTCTTGGAGGCGTACGGATAGGATTGCGGATAAGCTTCCTTCAGCTTCTTAAGCGCATTGTAGAACTCATCCGTGTTCGTCCATTCCTTGATGCCTGCTTTATCGAAGATATCTTTGCGGTACAGGAAGCCGTGGTTAACATCGCGGTTCAGTCCGTAAATCGGCCAGACGTACATGTTGTTCTTGTCATCGGACCACGATTTCATGACCCAGTTGTTTTCTTTATCGTCCGCATACAGCTTCTTGAAGTTCGGAAGCTCGTTTAAGTATTGGTTGATCGGAGTAAGGGCTCCTTGCGCCCCCATCTTGTTAACCTCGGTCTGGGTTTGTCCGTGGAAAATGTCCGGAAGCTTGCCGGAAGCCACCACGACTTTCAGCTTATCTTTATAGGTTTGTGGGGAGTACGCCTGAATTTCCAGCTTGATCCCGGTCCGCTTTTCGATTTCCTTGATGACCATGGAATCGGCAAGGTTCGGGTTTTCGCTTACGAGCATCCAAGTAAGAGTAGTGGGCTTGTCAACGATCGGAAGCTTGATTCCTCCCGTGTCCCCATAATTCGCTGCCGCTGCCGGCGCACTTGCCGCCGGAGACGGGCTCTGTCCTGAGGCACCGTCTTTACCGCCTCCGCAGCCCGCAAATACGGTTGCCATGGCGGACAAGGTTAGCACCACGGACATTCTCTTTTTCGTTACCATCTTGACTCCTCCTTCTAAAAGGTCACGCTTGTTTGCCCTCGAGCCCGAGCCGTTACCCGGCTTTCTGCGCCCTTTGGCTTAGGTCTGATTATAGGAAGAGGCGAGGGAAACCGTAAAGTAAGGGTTTTCATAAGATTGGGAAATTTCCGCGGTTATCATGACTAAAGCGGCTCAACCCCTTGTTATTACTGGTTTTTCGGCGTGTGGAAAATGAACAAGGGATAGAAAATAAGCAAATGACGGGAAGAAAACAGGGCTTGCCGGAAAGGAAAAAGGATAGCCGATGAACGGAACAAACCGGGCTGGAAGGCTTATTCTGATCTCTTCCGCTAGCGCCAAAAGAGGCCCTGAAAAGGGAAAACCGCCAAACTTCCGCCCTAGCGGGTATCCTGGTTGATAACGCAAGTCCTCATAATTTCGTATTAGAAGACACCGGTTCCTTACTATTCGGCTAAGCGTTATCGATTGGGCAGGCTTTCAGGCAGGCGGCCGATGAGCCCGTGCGAACGGATAAGCCTTTGGAAGCCGGATGTCCTGTACAATAGAGCGTTGTGTACCGCCTTTCAGAGAAACCGTATCGGGGCTCTGACGGTATGGGAAGGGCCTTTGGCCACGTTTTTTCTAATACAACAGTAGGAAAATATTGTAAAATGATAGGGAAAAATATTTCCCGGGAAAGTCTGGAGCAGCAGATTTCGACTTAAGAAAAGGCGGGATTGCAGCCTGAAATCAGGAGTCCCCCAACTTCCTTCCTTATGCAAAAAGGCCAAAACCTTTGTAGAGTAAGGATTTTGGCCGCCTTCTCATAATAAATTGCAATTAAGTAATGCAAAGTATTACTAAATAACCCCTGGGATTACTTTTGAATCGGAATGATCATCTCCAGCCCCTCGGCATAGTTCGGCTCGGGCAGCTCTCGGGTGACAAAGGTCAGCTTCTGGTTCGGACGGAACGCAGGAAATTCCCTAAGGAACATATGGCGGCCGGGGTCGACCGTCTCGGTCCGTCTGTCGAGCAGCAGATACTTGCGCCCCGTCTCGTCCTCCATCCACAACTGGGTTGACTGAAGGAAGGGCTGGCTGCCTTCGGTCTGGTAATGGACAAGCGTTTTGTCCTTCAGAAACTCCACTCGGGTAATCTTGAGCTGTCCCGTCTCCCCTTGGGAAAGAACAAGGGGATGCTCCTCATCCGGGGCGGATTCCATAGGGACCCGGGTTTCTTTTAGAGGAACCGAGGCTTCGAGGCCGCCTTCGATGACGGGACGGACGGTTACGGATTGAGGGATCTTCTGCGCAGGGCCGAAAAGCTGCTTGAAATCCGCGATTTCAAAATCTCCTGCGGTTCGACCTCCGCCTCCTCCGCTTCGCCGCTCGAACACCACTCCTTGTTCATCCACCAGATCGTAGTTGATAAAGCGGTCGAACGACTTCGGCTGCTTGATTTGAACATCCAACTCGGTGGAGCTCGGCGTGAAGACGATTTTCCGAACGGTCAGCGTCAGGTCTCCGGAAGATTGGGTTTTCATGGGCATCACGACTGTGTTCGTGGAGGTCATCCTGCGGACCGGGAAGGTAAAGGCCCATTTCCCTTCCTTCCCTCCTATCCGGGAGACGGTCATGGTCACCTCAAAATGCTCCGGCAGCCACGTCTCCGGAGTAAGATTGATGACCCCGGCATACGTATGCTCGTCCATCCGGTTTCCGGATTGGCTGCCCGCAAAGGACACCGGCTTGCCGTCAATGGCATACCGTACGCTTTCCAGCTCCCCGGCTGGCCGGTAGCGGTTTGGAGATACCCGATGGACAGGCGCGTCCCGTCGTATAGGGCCTCCGAGATCCGCAGCTCGATTCCCTGGTCGTCGGCCTGCTGATCCACCGTGGTCACCAATCCCTTCTCGTCCGCCGCTTGGAGTCCGAAGTCGCCGGCGAGCCGAAACACGGATGCTACGCCGGGCACTTGACGAAGCTGGGCGGCGGCCGCAGGAGAAACGAAGGCCGAGCCGAGAACCGCAAGAGCCGTTACAGCCGCGGCGGCGGTGCCCCAAGCCCATGGACGCCAGGGGCGAAGGGCTGGCCGGCGGTCCGGCAAACAGGCAAGGGTAAGCTCGATCCGGGAACGAACCCCGTCCGGCAGTTCCTTGGGCTTGTCTTCCAGCAGGTGGTCCAGGCGGGCATCCAGATTAGCACGGCTCATAGGTCATCTTCCTTTCTTCCGGTCCTTCCAGCCATTCGGCCAGCAGCTGACGCGCCCGATGAAGGCGGGATTTTATCGTGCCTTCCGGGGCTTCAAGCAATTCCGCAATCTCTTTAAGCGGCATGTCCTCATAATAATGAAGCGTCACCACGAGCCTCAGGGTTTCCTCCAGCCGGTCCACGGCTTTTCGCAGGTCTATGTTCTCATAAGCGTCCGTTGAGAAGGCCTCGGCGGGAATCTCATCAACGGCCACGGTGCGGCTGTCCCGGCGCATCAGCCGCCGGCATTCGTTGATCAGGATCCGGCACAGCCAGGTTTTGAAATAGGCGGGCTCTTTCAGCGAGGGCAGGGCGTTCCACGCCTTCAGGATCGTTTCCTGAATGGCATCGGCGCAGTCCTCGTCCCGGCGAAGCATCGACCGGGCTACGCCATAGAGACTGAGCTCCAGTGTCCGGATCAGGCGGGCAAACGCCTCCTTGTCCCCTCGGCGGGCAAGCTTGATATCGGATAGCGACGGTGACAAGCACGTTCTCCTCCTTGCGGCGGTTCCCGTAGGACCGCCTTATGTATGCTTCCGGAAGCATTATAACAATTAGATAAAGGAAGAGGGGATCCGGTTCACCTGCGGCCGAAACTTTTTTGGCGGCAGCGCAAAAAAACCGTCCCGGGGACGGTTTACGCGGCCATAATGTCTAACGAACCAATCGTCCGATTACCGAGGATCAGCTGCCCCGGTCTTCTTTTTGCCGATACCCCTCCCAGACGGTCTTGAACTCCTCCGCCGTCTCCCAGCCGGTACTCCCCTGCTTCTTCAGGTCCACCCCGGCAATCCGCTCCATGGCTAGAGCGGTCCAATATCCCACCAATCCGTTGGAGGAATCCTGGAGCCTTCTCTCCAGCGATGGGAGCGCTTCCTCTTCAAGCCCGACGATCTGCTCCCAAGCTGTGCTTTCCTTTATGTAATCATAGGGGTTCGAGCTTAAACCCTTGGCCGAATTCGCCTGAACTTCTTTCTCCAACTGATGGAACAGCAAAGCAAGCCTCGCGTCCATTTCGTTCTCATTGGCCTCCGTTGGCTGGCTCATGAATATGGCCGCGACCAGAAGCATCCCAAGCACCATAGCGGCCAGTGCGGACAGCGAAACGAGCTTTTGGATACGGGTCATCGTCTTCCCTGCCTTTCTCCATCCCTCTCTACAGGGTAGACAGCCCGAGCCGCTTAAAGGTTACGGAACGGCAGGAATTTTTAGCATAGGACCGTTAGAACTCTAGGGAAAGGGCCGTCCAAGAAGGACACCGCGCCGGCTCGCCCGCCTTCAGGCCAAGGCTACGAGGATCGCACCCACCACCATAAGGCCCACGCCCATCCCGCCCTGCAGACTGATCTTCTCGCCCAGAAAAAGTAAGCGAGGACGATCGCGAACACGACGCTCAGCCGGTCGACCGGGGCCACTTGACCCACCTTTCCCAAGCGGAGAGCAAGAAAATAGAACAGCCAGGATAACGCACCCGCCACTCCGCTTAAAGCGATGAAGCCGATGGCTTTGCGGTTGCCGGTGATGACCGGGATCAAGTTCAGCTTGCCCTGCACCGTAATAACCCCCAGCAGGAAGACCGCCATGATCACGCTGCGTACCGCGGTGGCCACATTGGAATCGACGTCCTGCAGGCCCATTTTGCCGAAAAGGGCGACCAAGGCCCCCGTCACCGCTGCCAGAAGGGCATAAACCAGCCAAAGAGCATTTCCCATGAGAACCATCCTTTGTCCTGTTTCCGTTTCTCCTGGTATGCGTCATTTCGGAGGTTTCCATTCATCGGCAGGCCGTCTCTTAGGCCAGTCCCGGCATTAAGGAAGCCTTTCGGCCGAAGCACGGGGATGAATGCCCGTCCCCATCAAGCCAAGCGTGATCCCGTACAGCAGATGCCCAGCGAGCCACCAGGTCAGGAAGCCGGCATCAAAGTCATGCGGGGTATAAGCGGACAGAAACGAAGTCGGGTAAAGCAGCACCCCGATCCCGATGCCCGCTCCCGTTACCGCGGCCCACCGCCGCTTGCCTGTCCATCTCCTGCGCAGAATGATCCGATGAATCACCCAGGCCGCGAGACAGGAAATCAGAAGGTGAAGGAGAAAGGCCGCCCCTTCCGGCAGGTCCGCCCCGCCCACCATGGGAAGATAATCGATTGTCAGTAGAATGACGTAGACCGGCTCGCCCGACCAGGCCTGGATCCCTTTGAAGAAACAGCCCAGAATCAGGCCGGCCGCCAAGCCGGGAATCCCGCCTCCCCGCCAGAAATAGGTTTTCATGCTGCCAGCTCCTTCCCATTAGATGAAATGCCCTTCCCTGGCTTATACTAAAAGAAACCGGCAACGAAAGCCATCCCTGCACGATCCCGCTACCGGGGACGGCATTATACGAAGGAGGGACCTGCCTTGCCTGTACCGGACCGGCCGGCTACTTACCCGTCCTCCCAAAGAAAGCTCTACCTGCTTATGCTGCTTGCCGTGCCGCTGGCCGGCGAGCTGAAATTCTACCCGTTCCCGCTGGACTTCCGGGTCAGCCTCGGCACCTCGGTCTTTCTCTTCTTCCTGCTTTGGCTCGACCGCTTCTCCCCGCTGCTCTGCGGACTGGGGGCCGGGGCGGCGGTGATGCTCTTTCGCATGGTGGAGGACGGGATCGCAGCCCGAACCGCCGGGCTCGTCCCCGGATCCTCCGTGAGCTTCTGGGATTCTCTTGTTGGCCATTATCCGGCCTTCTCTTTCTACTTGACCTATGCCGGCGTCGCCGCAATACTCGGCCTTTCGCGCTATCGTTATCGTCCCGCCTTGGTCGGAGGCATTGCCGTGGCGGCCGAAACCGCCGCCAATCTCGTCGAGCTCGCTTTCCGCACCATCCCGCGGGATTTCCCGATCACTCTTCTCGACTTCGGGGAAATCGTGCTGCTCGCCGTCATCCGGAGCTTCTTCGCGCTCGGCTTCTATACGATCGTGCTGCTCCGCCAATCCGAGCAGGAAGCGGAGCTTCAGCGCCGTCAGAAGGAACGGATCCTCCTGCTCGTCTCGGACCTGTACCAGGATGCCTTTCATCTTAAGAAAACGTTAACCGCCGCGGAAAGGATCACCCGGGACGGATATGACCTGTACCGCCGGCTGAACCAGACGGACAACGGGACAGAATCCGCCAAAAGCCTGGCGCCCCGCCTGCTTCGGCTGGCCGGTGAGGTGCACGACATCAAGAAGGACAACCAGCGCATCTATGCCGGACTGTCCCGGCTCATCACCCGTGAAGGCTCGGAAGATTATCTCCCTCTGAAGGAGTTGGGGGAGATTCTCCTCCAAGCGAACCGCAATTACGCCGCTCTCCTGGGCAAAACGGTAACGTTCACCTTCCACGCTCCGGACAGCCTGCCGGTCCATGCGTACACGGTGCTGTCTCTGCTGAACAACCTGGTCGCCAATGCCGTGGAGGCCCTCGAAGGAGAAAGGGAAGGGCACATCCGGGCCGAGGCCTTTCGCGAAGGCGACCGGTTGATCCTTCGTGTGGAGGACAACGGTCCCGGGATTCCGGAGCGAAGCCGGGAGGTCGTCTTCGAACCGGGCTTTACGACCAAGTACGATTCCGCCGGCGAGGCTTCCACCGGCATCGGCCTGTCCTATGTCAGGCAGACGGTCCAAGAGCTGGGCGGCTCGGTGCGGCTCGATGCCGGCTCCGGCGAGCGTCCGGGAACTGTGTTCCGCCTGGAACTGCCGCTGGAACGAATTTCACCCGAGGAGGAACCCCATGCGCTTCTACATCGTGGATGACGATCCGGCCGTCCGGCATATGCTGGCCGAGCTGATTGAGGACGAAGAGCTCGGTACCGTAGCCGGCGAGGCCGCCGACGGAGCGGCGGTCGAGGCGGACGTGCTCACCCTCAAGAAGGCCGACGTGCTTCTCATCGACCTGCTCATGCCGGGAAGGGACGGGATCGAAACCGTCCGCTCCTTGGCGGAGCCTACACGGGCAAAATCATCATGCTCTCGCAGGTCGAATCCAAGGACATGATCGCCGAAGCTTATTCCTCGGCCTTGACTACTACATCACGAAGCCGATCAACCGGGTCGAGGTCGTCTCCGTGATCCGCAAGGTCGCCGAGCGGCTTCAGCTCGAGCGCTCGATCCACGCTATCCGCCGGTCGCTCTCCGGGCTGCCCGGGGACGGGCCGGGCTACGCGGACAGCGCGTCGGCTGGCGGATCGGCCGGCCCCGCCGGACGGTCCGGCCCGCCCGCGGCGGACCGCCTGCTCGCGGCCGGGCGCGCGCATCTCGCCGAGCTCGGCCTTATCGGCGAAGCCGGCAGCGCCGACCTGCTGGACATGCTCCGGGCGGCGGCG
Source organism: Paenibacillus sp. CC-CFT747 (assembly GCA_030323305.1). Classification (GTDB taxonomy): domain Bacteria; phylum Bacillota; class Bacilli; order Paenibacillales; family NBRC-103111; genus Paenibacillus_AO; species Paenibacillus_AO aurantius. The sequence goes on from CP106741.1 coordinate 1,596,828, forward strand.
GAGCTCGACCGCGAAACGTCCTTCGGCCGGGACTTCCCGGCGCTGAAGGACATCTTCGAGCGGGCCGCCGTGACCCGGCTCGGACCGGAGGCGGAGCCCGCCGCGGTCCAGAAGGAGGTCAAGGCCGCGGAGCAGCGCGTCCGCCGGGCACTGCAGCAGGCGCTGGCGCATCTCGCCTCGCTCGGCCTGACGGACTTCGGAAGTCCCGTTTTCGAGGCGTACGCCGCGAAATATTTTGACTTCACGGAAGTCCGGAAGAAGATGCTCGAGCTCGAGCAGGAGGCGCCGCCCTCTTCCCCGAAGCTGAACATCAAGAAGTTTCTGCAGGTGCTGTATTACGAGAGCAAGCCCTCTTCACCTTAATTTCATTGGCAATCGCCCGCCAAAAAAGACGTTCCCCCGCCTGAATTTTCAGGGAGAACGTCTTCTTCTTGTCCATATCTCCAGTCAGCGGCTTCAGAGGGAACCCCACCCTAAGCAAGGGGTGACGACCAACCCCTATCCCCTGCCGCTAAGCTCCGGAGCCCGGAGGGGTCGTCGACCGGCTTCCCGGCAGCGTGGTGCCGCCCGGCTGCTCATCGGAAGCCGCAGGACCTTCCTGCTGCTCCATCCGCTGCCCTTTCCCCTCCGTCTGCTCCGTCTGCTCCGTCTGCTCCATCCGCTGCAAGGATCCAGCCTCCGCGCCTCCATTCTCCGCGCGCTGAACCGGCTCCGCCAGCGGGGACTCGTCCACCGGGCGCGCCGGCTGCAGCTGCTCGAACGACAGCCCCAGTGGCTGCTCCGCCAGCTTCTTCTTCCTGCCGCGGATGAAGCGCCAAGCCGCACCAAGCGCCACCACGATCAGCACTCCGAACTTCTTCAGGCCGATCAGAAGCAGCGCCAGCAGCCCGACCTTCTTGGCGACGGCCAGACCGGCTCCGCCCAGGATCAAGCCGGTGAGGCCGTACTTGGACATTTTGTCCGTGGACTTGTCGAAGTCCTCGTAGCGCTGTCCCGCCTTCACCGTAAAACCATTCAGCACCTTGGCCTCCATCTCCTGGCGGGATGCTGCCAAATGCTCCGGATCCGAGACGAGCACGGCCGATATGTATCCTTCGCGCGTTAGCAGACGGACGTTATAGTTGACCAGCTTCTCGTTGCTGCCCGAGTGGCCAAGAATCGACCAGGTCAGGTTATGCAGCTTCTCGTCATACTGGGGCTCGCTTTCCCAGCCGTCCACGTACAGCTTGTTTTCCTCCGTCTTGCCTTCATTCGCTTCCTCCGTGCCGTCCTTGTAGCTCTTCAGAAGCGTCTTGGCGTCGATCTCATCTTTTTCATCGTCCGCAATATGTCCGGGCTCCTCATATTCGAAGAATAAGGCCCAGGCCTGGTCCTCGGCCTTCGGGAAGACGGAGCCGATTTCCGTGCCGGAAGGAGTGCCTCCGTTCTCTTTCTGGAAGGTTTGGCTGTCTTTTCCATTCAGAAATACATAATCCGAGCCGAGCTTAAGCTCCGCCAGATTATCTCCGACCGGAACCGTCTGCCCCGTTCCTTCCACCCAATTCAAGTCGGCCGGCGCCGCGTAGGCCCCTGCCGGAATCCCTGCCGCTAGCAGGAGGGCCAATAGCCCCGTACCCAGTTTGGTTCTCCACCGTCTGTTCTTCAAGCTGCATGTTCCTCTCTCTCTTTAATTTGGCAATAAATAGCAGGGTACTATTACCCAGTTTCTCCCGTCAAGAACCAACCTATTTCCCTATCTTTCTTTTGGGGCTTTTGTAGGTTTATGTAGGATGGTCTAGTTCCGCCTCTATCATGGTAATCTGCCGGTCAATAGATTCGGTTTGCAAACCAGTAGTAAAGCGTTTTCAGAAGAGGAGGAACCGATATGAGAAAAATTAGCTTGGCTTGGCAAATCATCATCGGCCTGACGCTCGGGATAGCGGTCGGGGCGGTGTTCTATGGAAATCCGGCTGTTTCCACTTATCTGCAGCCGATTGGCGATATTTTTATGCGTCTTATCAAAATGATCGTCGTTCCCATCGTCATCTCCACCCTGATTGTCGGAGTGGCCGGGGTAGGCGACGTCAAGAAGCTCGGAAGGCTCGGAGGCAAAACCCTGCTCTATTTTGAAGTTGTCACAACGGTTGCGATTCTCATCGGATTGCTTTTTGCCAATGTGATCAAGCCCGGAGCCGGAGTCGATACCTCCCATCTGGCCAAATCCGACATTTCCAAGTACGTGGAAACGACCGCGACCACCAAAGGCCACGGCATCGTCGATACGTTCGTTCATATTGTGCCTACCAATGTATTTGACGCCATTGTCAAAGGCGATATGCTCGCCATCATCTTCTTCTCTGTCCTGTTCGGCCTGGGCATTGCGGTAATCGGGGAACGGGGCAAGCCGGTGCTGAATTTCTTCCAGGGCGTGTCCGACGGCATGTTCTGGGTAACGAACCAGGTCATGAAGCTGGCTCCGTTCGGGGTTTTTGCCTTGATCGGGGTTACGGTGTCGAAGTTCGGGGTTTCTTCCCTCATCCCGCTTGGCAAGCTCGTGCTGTCCGTTTACGGGGCCATGCTGTTCTTCATCCTCGTGGTGCTTGGGGTCATCGCCAAGATGGCGGGAACTAGTATTATTACCCTGGCCCGCATCCTGAAGGACGAGCTTATCCTTGCCTACTCGACCGCGAGCTCCGAAGCCGTTCTGCCTAAGCTGATGGAGAAAATGGAGAAATTCGGCTGTCCGCGCTCCATCACGTCGTTCGTCATTCCTTCGGGCTATTCGTTCAACCTGGACGGCTCGACGCTGTACCAAGCGCTGGCGGCTCTGTTTATCGCCCAGATGTACGGCATTCACATGCCGATCTCGGCGCAGATCACGCTTATGCTCGTCCTGATGGTTACCTCGAAAGGTATCGCCGGCGTACCGGGCGTATCGTTCGTCGTGCTGCTCGCCACCCTCGGCTCGGTCGGGCTTCCGGTGGAAGGCCTCATGTTCATCGTCGGCATCGACCGTCTGCTCGATATGGCCCGCACGGTCGTCAATGTATTGGGCAATTCCCTTGCCGCTGTGGTAATGTCTAAGTGGGAAGGCAAATACGATTCGACCCAGGCCGAGCAGTACAAGGAGGATGTCCGCCTTGCGGCCAAGGAGAAGGAGATCGCCGTTTAAACGGCGAAGAAGCCTTAGCTCGGCAGGTAAGCTTAGAAGCCGGGCAGAATGTGCACCCTAAACCAGTATCTAGGACAAAGGAGCTATCCGACCATGGCAAACCGAGTGGAATACAAGGACGATTCCCGGATTGAACGAGATTTTCTAGGAACGAAGGAAATTCCCAAGGAAGCGTATTTCGGCATTCAGACGATGAGAGCGGCGGAGAATTTCCCGATTACCGGGTACCGCGTGCACTCCGAATTGATCCGGGCGCTGGCCATTGTCAAGAAATGCGCCGCGAAAGCCAACGAAGAAATCCGTCAGCTGCCCCCGAACCTGGCTGAGGCCATCGTCAAGGCGGCGGATGAAATCATCGGCGGCCGCTGGCACGACCAATTCATCGTGGATCCCATTCAGGGCGGCGCCGGCACGTCCATTAACATGAACGCGAACGAAGTCATCGCAAACCGCGCCCTGGAACTGCTCGGCGAGGAGAAAGGCGACTATTTCGCGCTCAGCCCGAACTCTCATGTTAACAAAGGCCAGTCGACGAACGACGCGTTCCCGACGGCCATGCATATTGCTACCCTGACCCTGCTGGACAAGCTGCTCGCCACCATGGACGAGCTGCATGCGGCCTTTCATGCGAAGGCGGAGGAATTCGGTCCCATTATCAAAATGGGCCGCACCCACCTTCAGGACGCGGTGCCCATCCGGCTAGGCCAAGAATTCGAGGCCTACGCCCGCGTGGTGGCCCGCGACAAGGCCCGCATCGCCCGCACGAAGGAGCACCTCTACGAGGTCAACATGGGTGCTACTGCGGTAGGAACCGGCCTGAACGCCGATCCCGGCTATATCAAGCGCATCGTGCAGCTGCTTGCGGAAGAGAGCGCACACCCGATTGTGAGCGCCGAGCACCTCGTCGACGCGACCCAGAATACCGACGTGTATACGGAGGTTTCGGCCGCGCTGAAGGTGTGCATGATGAACATGTCGAAGGTGGCGAACGACCTTCGCCTGATGGCATCAGGACCCCGCGCGGGCTTCGGAGAGATTACCCTCCCCGCCCGCCAGCCCGGTTCCTCCATCATGCCGGGCAAGGTCAATCCGGTCATGGCCGAGCTGATCAACCAGGTGGCGTTCCAGGTCATCGGCAACGACAACACGATCTGCCTCGCCTCCGAAGCGGGACAGCTCGAGCTGAACGTGATGGAGCCGGTCCTGTTCTTCAACCTGCTTCAGTCGCTCAGCATGATGAACCAGGCATTCCGCGTGTTCCGCACGTACTGCCTCGAAGGCATTCAGGCGAATGCTGCCCGCTGCAAAGCCTACGTGGACAACAGCGTCGGCATCATTACCGCGCTTAACCCGCACCTGGGCTACGAAGCGGCGGCGCGCATCGCGCGCACGGCCATCGAAACGGGCCGCTCCGTCCGGGAGCTGTGCCTGGAGAACAACGTGCTGACCGAGGAAGAGCTCGACATCATTCTTAACCCTTACGAAATGACGGACCCCGGGATCGCCGGCAAGTCCCTGCTCGAAAACCAATAGAGGAGTTTTGCATCCATGGCCATCTTGAAAAAAGCAAGCATCAGCATCGTCTACCGTTTGAAGCTGGAGACGGAAACCGTCTCCTTCGGGGAAATCGCCACCTCCATCGGACAGGCGGGAGGGGACATCGTCGGGATTGACATCATCTCCACCGGCAAAACGTCCACCATCCGTGACATTACCGTCAATGTCGGGGACCAGGCCGACAGCGAGCTTATCGCGGCCCGCTTGAAGAAGCTCGACGGCGTGTCGATCATTCACATCTCCGACCGCACGTTCCTCGTGCACCTGGGCGGCAAAATTGAGATCCAGCCCAAGGTGCCGATCAAGACGCGCGACGACCTCTCCCGCGTCTATACGCCGGGCGTGGCCCAGGTGTGCACCGCCATTGCCGAGGAGCCGTCCAAGGCGTATACGCTGACGATCAAACGCAACACGGTAGCCGTCGTCTCCGACGGAACGGCGGTGCTCGGGCTTGGCGACATCGGCCCTTCCGCAGCCATGCCGGTCATGGAGGGAAAGGCCATGCTGTTCAAGCAGATGGCCGGCGTCGATGCTTTCCCGATCTGCCTCGACACGAAGGACCCGGACGAGATCGTCCGCATCGTAAAGGCGATGGCTCCGGCATTCGGAGGCATCAACCTGGAGGACATCTCGTCCCCCGCTGCTTCGAAATCGAAGAACGGTTGAAGCAGGAGCTCGACATTCCCGTCTTCCATGACGACCAGCACGGAACCGCCGTGGTCATGCTGGCCGGGCTGTTCAACTCCCTGCGCCTGACCGGCAAGAAGCTCGAGGACATCAAGATCATCGTGAACGGCATCGGCGCCGCCGGCATCGCGTGCACGAAGATTCTGCTCGCGGCCGGCGCCCGCAACGTGGTCGGTGTGGACCGCGCCGGCGCCATCCACCGCGGTGAGAATTACGATAACCCGCAGTGGACGCGCTATGCCGAGTTCACGAACCCGGACAACCTGTCCGGCCCGCTCAGCGAGGTCATCGCCGGTGCGGATGTCTTCATCGGCGTATCGGCGCCCGGCATTCTGAAGGTGGACGATGTCCGCCGCATGGCCGCCGACCCGATCGTCTTCGCGATGGCCAATCCCGTGCCGGAGATCGACCCGGATCTCGCCGCTCCGCATGTGCGCGTGATCGCAACCGGGCGGTCCGACCACCCGAACCAGATCAACAATGTGCTCTGCTTCCCCGGCATCTTCCGCGGCGCCCTCGACTGCCGCGCGAAGGAAGTCAACGAAGCGATGAAGCTGGCGGCCGCGCGGGCGATCGCTTCGGTGGTGACCGATGACGAGCTGAGCGAGACGTATATCATTCCGAGCGTGTTCAACCAGAACGTGGTCCGCAAGGTGCGCGACGCCGTCATCCAGGCCGCCATCGAAACCGGCGTGGCCCGCAAAGACCCGGGCGAGATCAAAGCCGAGGTTTAAGCGGGGCAGGCGGAGGCCGGCTGGCCTGACTTGATGAACTAGATGCGAAACGCCGTCTATCGGCCCCTAGCTGCCTGCTGCACCCTCGCCTTACTTTTAACGATGAAAAGCCCCTCTCCTGTATGAAGATACAAGAGAGGGGCTTTTATGTTCCGATTTTTTTCCGTGAGGATTGTTCTGCTTCCTTATGATTCTCGTGTGTATCCAGACGATTTACCCGCCGGAAAAGTCAACCATACAAGGCACTACGTAATCTCAAGAGGGACGCTCGCCACCATGACACCGTTGATCGTAAACGTGCAGAGGTACTCCCCGCCGCCCATTCCTCGGCCTTAAGCTCGAACAGATGACCGGTAACGCCCGGCTCGAGCTGCCAATTCTCGTCGACCGTCACCATTCGGGAGCCGGTCCGCTTGGTGATGAGCAGGCGGGCTTGTCCGTCCTCCGGGGCATCCGGATAGCCAACCAGTACCTTCAATCCCGTCTTGCGTGAAAAGCTCGTATCCTCGTCGGTAAAGCGCAGGTTGGTATCGTTCAGCCGGTAGCCGAAGGAAAGATCATAAGCCGCCGGCAGCCCCGCGTCTCCGAAGGTTTTTCTCCCCCAAAGCTGGACAAGCCGTAAGCGATAACCAGAAGGACCGCCGCCCACATCATGACGGCCATTAGGGCTGCAGCCCGTCTCGTTCTCAAGTTCCTCCTCCTCCTGCCTCTCCCTAAGGGGTTTTTGGTTATAGCGGTTTGCGGCCTCGACGGGGCCGGCATTCTGCTGCTATGCTGAAGGAAGTCCCTATTTCTTTAGTGGTAAAGGGTTGTGGGAATAATTAGCATACTCTGGGAAAGTATACCACGTCCACAAGCAAAAAAACATAAGGAGCTCCGTATGAAAATAAATGAATCCTCTTGGCCCGTTACCGTCTCTTCGCTGGCCTCCGACCTTCGCCGTCTGGGTGTTGCCGCCGGCATGACCCTGCTCGTCCATTCCTCCCTCAAATCGCTTAACCGGTGGGTCATCGGCGGTCCCCACGCCGTTGTTCTCGCCTTGGAGGAGGCCATCGGTCCCGGCGGAACGCTAGTTATGCCGACCCACAGCTCCGACCTCTCCGATCCCGCCCACTGGCAGAATCCTCCCGTTCCCGAGTCCTGGTGGAGCCCGATTCGGGAGGAAATGCCGCCCTTCGAGCCGGACCTGACCCCCACACGGGCCATGGGCGCCGTGGTCGAATGCTTCCGCAAGCAGAACGGCACCCTCCGCAGCAGCCATCCGCAGGTTTCCTTCGCCGCGCGCGGCCCGAAGGCCGCTTTTCTGACAGGTGACCACTCCCTGCCAGACGGTTTGGGGGAGCGCTCCCCGCTCGCCCGCCTGTACGAAGCCGAGGGCTGGGTCCTGCTGCTCGGGGTAGGCCACGAGAACAACACCTCCCTGCACCTGTCCGAGCACCGGGCGGTGTATCCCGGGAAGAAGAAGGTGGCGCAAGGAGCCCCTGTCTTGTCGGCGGGAAGAGGGAATGGGTCACCTACGAGGACCTGGCCTACGATTCCGACGACTTCGGGGCTTTGGGCCAGGCCTTCGAGGAAGGAACCGGGCTCGTCCGCCGGGGGACCGCGGGAGACGCCATCCTGCGGCTTATGCCCCAGCGCGACCTGGTCGACTTCGGGGTGGGTTGGATGGAACGCCGTCGCGGGCAGGCGTGAGCCGGCCGTTCAGGGGCTTAATAGGATAGCCGTCCCTTGCTTCCAGGCCCGCCACTCCCGCCGTGAGAAATCTCCTGCTTGCATACCTTTCCCTGGAGAAAGTCATGAGGTTTCTCCTCTATTAGGATGTTCGCTCCTTTGCTAAACTGACGGTATAACAAAAGGGTGATGGGAGGAGAACTACTTTGCATTTTCTAGCTCAATACGGAATAACTATGGCTATTATCGCCTTGGTGCTTTACCGCCGCGTCCGCCGGACGGTCGGCTTCCAGCTTTATCGGCCCCGCCGGCTCAAGGTCCGGATGGTGATTTTCGGACTAATCGGGCTGCTGATTCTGGAGGCGAGCTCCCAGCATCCGTTGTCCTTTGCTGCCGATGCGGCCGGACTCGTTCTCGGCGGCGTGCTGCTCCTGTATGCCGTCCGCCACACCGTTTTTGAGATGCGGGAGAGCGGATGGTTTTACCGGACGCACCTGTGGGTGGAGATGACGGTGGTGGCGCTGTTCCTCGGCCGCCTCGCTTACCGGGTGATAGCCTTGGTCTCGGCCGGACCTTCCGCGGCTCAGCAGCCGCCGGACCCCGCCAAGTGGGACAGCTACTGGCAGGATCCTTTGACCGCCGGCGTCTTCTTCATTCTGGTGGTCTACTATGTCGGGTTCTACGGGTACGTGCTGAAACGGGGCAAGGGGCTCACCATCGAGGGGCGGGGCCCGACCGCCGTCCGGTAATCGTAAGATTTCGTGAACAGCGTTTCAAGGGCGATATGGACGGGTAAGTAGATCTTGATGTCTCATCTTTTGGAGGAGGGCTTTCCCTATGGATTTCCGTAACAAGGACATGCCGAACCGCAGACAGGACATTCAAAGCCAACAGTTCAAGGAATTTATTCGCGACACCGTCGGCCCGTCTACCGGTAACTCCCAGCAGCATTTCAGAGGCACTCAGCGTCTGATTGACCAGCAGAACAAGATGATCGACAAGCAAAATTTACGCAAATGACGTCCAGGACCCCGAGCCCGGCTGCTAAGCAGCCGGGCTTTTTAAGGTTATTCCGGTTTTCCCTTCCCCCTTCCCCCTTCCGGAAAAAGACCGGCTATGCGTTCTATCTTATAATGGATAAAGCGCCGAAAGGCATGACCAGACAGAACCTTACCCGGATCTTTAAGCTTTATCTCAATTATTGGGCCATTATGGCCATTTTCGTCCCGCTGGGGTTTCTCTTTGGTTACGGTGAGCCGTTTACAGGGGGGATGGCAAGGTTTCTCCTGGATTTTATAGGCTGGAATAATTCCTACAACGGCGCTTGGTGGTTCCTTCGGGTATACGTCATCATCGTCCTGGCTTCTCCCTTCCTGATCAAGCTTGTGAAGAAAATCCATCCCGTTGTCCTTCTTCTCCTATCGGGAGCTGTTTATTTCGTAAGCTATCTTCAGAAAGTAAAAGGGATCATCCAGATTGGCGGCGAAGCGGATCATGTTCTTCTGCTGGTCGCCCTGTTGGGAATCACTCAGCTTTCCTTTTTCGTGGGTGCGGCCTTCGCCAAGTATTCTCTTTACTCCCGTCTTTACGCCCAATTGGGCAGCATTCGGTTCAAGAACACACTCTGTGTGTTTGGGATTTGCTTACTGGTCGTGTTCCACTCGATAATAGAATCGGCTATCATCGCTCCGATCAACGGAATCGCCTTTATATGTCTGTTCCTGCTTATGAACAAATCCAAAGGGTAGTGAAGGTGCTGGATTTTCTCGGCCACCATTCCACCAACATCTGGTTAACCCACATGTTCTTCTACCAGACGATCTTTGTCGAATTGACCTTCTTCCCTAAGCATCCGGTTCTGATTTTCCTCTGGTTGATTGCTCTTTGCACGGTGGTTTCCTTCCCCATTCAGAAGATTTTAAAAGTCCTTTATAAAGCGATGGACAAACGTCCCGGCGTTTCGCCGGTCCAAGCCGAGCAGGCCGCCTAGCCGTCCGATTCCCCATCGGATTCCGGCACTTCCTCGATGGACATCCTGACGGGAACCAGCTCGAAGGCCTCCGGCTCCGGAGGCGCATAAATGCTCGCCTCCAGCCAAACGGCGGCCTGCTCCTCGTCTTGGAACCGCATGGCCTCGAACAGACGTCGCGAAGGAACGGCCATCCGGCTCCAGTACCAGCCTGTCTCCTTGTGCTTCAGCACCCAGCCCTGTCGGGTTTCCATGGTTATCCCCTCCCGGTCCGTTTATCCTTTTCTTACCCGTCCCGGACCGGGTTTCCCCACGGAAGGCATGGGAGCCACGGGAGCTTAGCCTATTAAGGTTACCTCCCCACTTGGGAAGACAGCAGAAAACGGCCGGGCCTCCGCCCCGCCGTTTTTGGTCGTCTATCACACCAGGGTTCCCCCGCGCCTGCTCACCCGTTGCTTCCCAAGCCAAGGGACCGGGGCTGTAATCGGAAGCTAAACCGTCTCCCGTTCCATCATCGCCACCGCACCGCTCCGCCGGAATACATTCAGCACCTTGCCGACCTCGTCCACGGGAGCCTGGACGATCAGCACCACATGGCCGTCCTTCACGTAGGCTTCATAGATGCGGGCCTCATCCTCCTGAAAGCCCTGCTCGATGAGCGCGGTCACCAGCGGGCTCGTTCCGTCCGCTATGGCGGCCTCGTTCAGCGCATCCGCAAACGGTCCGGCCGCCAGCAGACGGCCCAATCCGGGCACGGCCAGTGCCCCGAGCCCGGTGAGAAAGCCGCTCACTCCGGTCACCGCCCCGTTCTTATGCTCGGCGGGCGGAACTTGATCCATTTCCTGTACACCCGTCCATGTACGGATATCGGCCGCTTCCTCCCGTTCCCTGACGAGGAAAGAAAGATTACGGGCCGGGATTCCTTCGTCCGTTAGACGCTCGATCGCCTGAACGGCCTCCGGCTCCTCTTTGAAAATAGCCACCAGCTTCTTGTCCATTCTTGTCCTCCGTTTTCCGGCCGGGCTCCTCGCGAAAGCGGCGGCCGTTTTCCCTATTTTGCCTGTTCGGGAGTGGTTTTATGCCGGAAAGACGGACAGAACGTGGTAATCGATTACTTGGAAGCGACACTGTCCTCCAATAGAGAAGCGGACTGCCGGTCCAGATAAAGCGTCCAATCCGGATGGGTCTTCAGAATGGTGGCAGGGACATGCTCGCTTACGCGGTCGCCCTTCAGCGTCTCGTAAACGGCCTTCGCCTTCACCTGGTTAGGAACGCAGGAAAGAATAACGCGGCTCTTCATCATTTGATGGACGGTCATGGTGATGGCCTGCTTGGGCACCTCGTCGACGGAAGGGAACCAGCCCTCACGCACCTGTTGGGTCTTGCAGTCCTGATCCAGGTCCACGATCTTATAAGGGACGGTGGTCTGAAAATCGGCGGGCGGGTCATTGAAGGCAATGTGGGCATTCTCCCCGATGCCGATCAGCGCCAAATCGATAGGGAGCCGGGTGAGCTCTTCCCCGAGTCTCTTCAGGTTAGCCTGTACATCGCCCTCCCCGTTAACAAAATGAGCCTGCGAAACGGGGGCGAAAGATAGAAAGCGTTCCTTCAAATATTTGCGGAAGCTTGCCGGATGCGATTCCGGAAGTCCGACGTATTCGTCGAGATGGAACATCTCCACCTTGCTCCAGTCGATGGCTTTCTCCTGCAGCGCTTGCAAAAAAGTGAACTGCGACGCCCCGGTCGAAAGAACGATCCTGGCATATCCCTGCTTGCCGATGCAGGCGTTAAGGATTTCCTCCGCCCGGCCGGCCGCCTCCCGACCGAGCCCCTCCGCTGTTTGGGCCACATGAATGTTCATGCTCCAACCTCCAAGGATTGATATAGTAATCGATTACTAATTTAGTTTAGCATATGCCCTTTCCTCTGTCATGGTCTTTTTCTTCTTTCGAAGCAGCCGGCAACTATAGAAGAAGCTCCTCCCCTAAGCAGGAAAAAGCTTCTCCGGCCCAGGGATTCGCCCCTCCTTGGCTGCGAATCCCCCGATGAAGACCGAAGCTCTCCCGGATTCATTCCCTCGCCCATGAGGAAGACCCGACGGAACGTCAACGGGTTGACGTTGGCATAGCCGGCCTTCCGGCCGAACCCCGCCGCTACTTTCTCCACACCGGCCCGGGCCGGGGACCCGCCCCGGGTGTCAGAGCCTCTACCGTCGGCCATCCGTCTTTCCACACAAGCGGATCAATCATCAGAGGCCGGCGGGTCGCGCCGTTCGGAAGGAGCGGATCGGCTTTATCCACCGCATGGTAGACAAGCCAGTCGGTGCCGGCATCGTCGCGGATGACGGCATTGTGGCCCGGGCCCGTAAAAGGCTTCACCACCTTCTGTGACTCAAAATGTCCCGTCAGCAGAAGCGTCCCGTCCGAAACCTTCAGGTCGCTCCCCTCCTTGTCCACGTACGGTCCCATAAGGGATGCCGAACGTCCGACGGATACGCTGTATCCGCTTGCCGCGCCTTCGCAGCAGGAGCCTCTTGAGCCGAAGAAATAGTAGTACCCGTCCCGTTTAATCAAATAGGCCGCTTCGAAGGCGGGTCCGGCGATCGGGAACGGCTCTCCCTCCGTCTTCAGCCCGTCGGCCGACAGGGCGATGCCGTATATGCCGTGAAAGCTCCCCCAGAACAGGTAGGACTTGCCGTCCTCCTCCACGTAATGCATAGGGTCGATGGAGTTGGCTACCCCTGCATCGGCACTGTCAAAAAGCTTTCCCCGGTCCTCGAACGGCCCTTCCGGCTTATCCGACACCGCCACGCCGATCCCGGGATTGCTGTCCCCCAGGCGGACATCGCGTAATACAGGTAGTAGCGCCCGTTGAAATAAGAGATATCCGGGGCCCACACGCCCCCGTAACCATGCCATGCCGGCTTCTCGGCAAAAGCGTTGCCGATTGCTTTCCAGTGAACAAGATCCTTCGATTGGATGACGGGAACTGTGCGGTCCCCTTGGCCGTCTCCCCAATCATCCTCGGTTCCATAGGCATAGAAGAATCCGTCCTGGGCCCGGATCACGGACGGATCGGCTAGAACTGGTTCAAAAACGGGGTTCTCGTACGTCAGCGCCACGGGACGGCTCTGTTTATCCTGAATCAATCCGGCCGCTATGACGGCGGCCGTGACGGCTGCGATGGCTGTCTTTCTTACGATTGGTTTCATCCTATCCTCCCTGCTTTCGACAAATGGCTAAAGCCTCGACCGTTTCCTCCACCCGTCCCTTGAGAGGGAGGAGAGAGGAAAGGTTTTTCATGGCCTGTATGCGGTTTCTTATCATTTTCTCCTACAATCCCACACAAAGCAATATCCCCCTACTATTTTCGGGTGATTTCGAATGGTCTTCGATTAAAACGTTCATCATCCCTCAACGGATGACTTATTCCCAGTCTTGACTGAGAGGCCGCCTTCCCGTTAAGGGTAAGACCAGCAGCTTTCCGTTTTTTTGTCGAACCCGGCCGTATCTAAAGGGACTTTAAGACCGGGTATGCAGACCCTTTCCATATCCATCCACCGTGCTATGATGGGGGAACACCCTGTGACAAGCCTTAAGAACCATAGGGCCGTTCGGCCTTGCCGCCTCTGCGGTGACCGGATGGCCCTTTTGGTCACCAGGTATTGACAACGGGTCAACTCATTAAGAGGAGGAATTTTGTTAGATGAACACCCGCAAAATGCTGAGCCTTTTCTCTTCTCTTGTTCTGACTGGAAGCCTTCTCGCCCCCTCTTCCTTGCTGGCCCAGCCTGCCGGCTATAACCCTAACCCTTCCGTGCAGGACATCGGGTCGAAGCTTCGCTCCGAAACGCTGGCCGACGTGAAAGCGGAGAACCGGTTGGATTTGAGCGGCAGCGAAGCGCAAGCCACCGAAGCATCCGGCACGGGCGCAAGCGTCTCCTCCCAGGATGTCGGACTCGTGAAGAAATGGCTGACCAATAACGATTACACCGCCAAATACGCCCTTACCGACTTTACCCTCCGCGCCGTCGGCAAATACGGGGAAGTCTGGGTAGCCAATAACTTAAGCTATCCCGCCGGGGATCCGCGCAACGGCCTGGTCAACATCACCGACGCCCAGGTCAAGTACCTGCTCGATGAATTCGACAACCGGATGTACGAGAAAGAGGTCGAGTTCTTCGGCGCGCCGAAGGAGCGCAAAGGGGAAGACGGCTACAACGGCTGGTACAAGGACGATTCCGGCCGCACCGTTATCCTGATCGACAACATCAAGGACCAGAGCTATTATCAATCCAATTATCCGAGCTATATCGCAGGGTACTTCTCCCCGACGATCAGCGATTTTGCCGACCGCAACATCATGACCGTCGACTGCCTCGATTGGGTTAACCGGACCGGTCCGACGGCGGCCAAGCCTTATCTGTACGAGGGTACCTTTGCCCATGAGTTCCAGCATCTGCTCCACCGCGATTCGGATGCCGGGGAAGAGAACTTCATTAACGAAGGCCTGTCGGACTTCGCGCAGTTCCTTGTCGGCTACGGCCATTCCCAGGGGCACGTGGATTTCTTCATGAACCACCTGCGCAACTCGCTCACGCTGTGGGGCGACCAGTCCGACCTTCAGATCCTTGGGGATTACGGCAACGCGTACTTGTTCCAGCTATACCTGTATGACCATTACGGCGAAGCCTTCATCCAGAATGAATTCAAGAGCCCGCTGAAAGGGATCGCGAGCATCAACGAGGCACTGGCCAAAGCCGGCACGAACAAAACGTTCGAGCAGGTTTATGCCGACTACATGACCGCCGTCATGCTCGACGGAAGCTACCAGGGCGACTCGAGCACCTACTCCTTCTCCTCCATCGACCTGAAGCCGAACCTGCAAGCCTCGCAGCTGCCGGACAAGCAGGCTCCCGCGTGGGGAACGGACTTCAATGTGATCACCCCGGACCAGAAGATCGACCATCTGTACTTCAAGGGGCTTGATTTCCTTGGAACCAAATGGACCACGGCCCAGGATCCGGCAAGAGGCCCGGTTCTGTGGGGCAACAGCGGCGATCAGGCGGACAACTTCCTGATCAAGGAACTGGATCTTACCGGAGAGGCAAAGCCGACCCTGTCCTTCGATACGAAGTATGACATAGAAGAGCAGTGGGATTTCGGTGCGGTGCAGGTCTCGACGGATAACGGCCAAACCTGGACCTCCCTCTCCAACGAGCATACCCGCAGTGACCTGGTGGAGAACGGCTATCCCCGGATCCAGGAGAACCTGCCCGGGTTCACCGGAAGCTCGAACGGTTGGGTAACGGAAACGTTCGACCTGAGCGCCTACGCGGGCAAGAAGGTTCTGGTCGGATTCCGCTACATGACCGACTGGGGCTACAACGAAGCCGGCTGGTACCTGTCCAACCTGAAGCTGAACGGTGCCGTGATCGATCCGATGACCTCGACCTCCGGCTTCCTGAGCCGGGAGCAGGCAACGAAGGAATATGTGAACTACCAGATCCAATTCATAGGCGAGAAGAAAGGGCAGGCCAACGGCAAAGACAACCATGCCAAGGTGATCCGCTTTGACGACCTGCTGAACATGTCCGAGAAGGATATCCTCGACCTGCGGGATATGCTGCACAGCTCCCAGTACAGCCGGATCGTCATGATGACCACCTACGCCGCACCGGAAGGCAAGAACGGCAGCGTAAGCTATGATTACAGCGTCGTCATGAAATCCGATAAGAAAAAGTAAACATCTCCGCCGCCGGGCCTCACCGGCGGCGGTTTTATTTTGCCGGCAAACGGTGCACGCAGTGGTTCCCATGTGGTGCCTATACGCATTGTCCTCTCCCGGAAGGTATGGTATCCTGACACCTAGACTGGATGGGCACCGCAGATTGACACCAAACCAACCTAAGGAGACGAGCTGCTGTGGGAATGAAGCTGGGGATCATTACCCCAAGGACCGAGCAAGGGTTCAAGACAGCCGCGGAATTCGAGCTGGATTTTGTGGAATATGCGTTTAGCGACGGACGGGAAGGGGAGAAAACCTACCCGGATACAGAGGAGTTTCTGGGGAACGTTCCCCGGATCAAGGGCTGGATCCGCTCCTACGGGGTCGGCTTGCAGTCGGTGGGCCGCTGGGGACAGCAGCGCTGGGAGGGAAACGGCAAGCTGGTGGAGCCGGAGCTCGCCAAGTGCCTGGAGATGATCGACGCGGCAAGTGAGCTCGAATGCCCCAACTTCGTCGTCGGCTGCAACGAAATCGAAGGCCTCTCCTTCGAGGAGAATTGCGGCCACGCCGTCGAATTCTTTTCCCGGCTCGTCGACTACGCCTCTCCTAAAGGAGTCCGGATCTCGGTCTATAACTGCCACTGGACCAATTTCGTGGATCAGGCAGGGGCCTGGGAAGCCGTGCTCGGGGAGATCCCGGAGCTGGGGATCAAGTTCGATCCCTCCCATTCCCGGTACGCCGGACGGGATTATTTGAAGGAAGCCCGGGACTGGGGCGGACGCTTCGGCCATGTCCACCTGAAGGGCTCCCTGATCATAGACGGGGAGCGGTTCGACGACCCGCCCGCCGGCCTGGACCAGACGGACTGGCCCTCCCTCCTGTCCGTCCTGTACGCTCATCGCTACGACGGCGGCCTGAGCATCGAACCGCATTCTTCGGTGTGGAACGGGGAGCTCGGCCGGAAGGGCATCCGCTTTACGGGGGACTACATGCGGAAGCTCATTTTGTAGCGGCGGGGAAGCTCTACCGGTCCTCCCTTCCCGGCCGGCAGAACCGTTCTTGGCTAGCGCTTCTTCCCTCGGGCGAATTAACCCCAAAAGGCATCTTGGCGGCAGGGCCGCCCAAGATGCCTTTTTGCTGTATAAGGGGTGCATGCTGTACAGGGTCCGGCGCCTGCCTGCTCAGCCTATCGTGATTTTGCCCTCCGGGTAGCGGAACCGTTCCTTCTTCTGCTGGGGGGTCAGGGAGTACGCAAGCGAAACGGGGCCGAGGCGTCCGACAAACATAAGGAGAATGAGGAACATTTTTCCTGCGTCGGTAAGCTGGGCCGTCAAGCCCAGGGACATGCCCGCCGTAGCGTAAGCCGATACCGTTTCGAACAGTACGCCGAGGAAGCTGTACTCCTCCGTAATGGAAAGCACCATGGCCGACAGCACGACGAGAATGAACGAAAGCAGGGTGAACGTAATCGCTTTGTAGATCCGGTCCTTCGCAATCCGCCGCTCGAACAGGACGATGTCCTCCTTGCCCCGCACCATCGCCAGGGTGGCTCCGATCAGAATGACGAAGGTCGTCACCTTGATTCCTCCGCCGGACGATCCAGGCGCCGCCCCGATGAACATAAGAATCATGACAAAAAACTGCGTAGCCTGGCGCATGGAGGAAAGATCGAGGGTCGTCACCCCAGCCGAACGGGAGGAGACGGACTGCAGCATGGCTCCGAAGGTTTTGCCCATAGGCGACAGCGGCTGTAGGGTATGGGGATTCGTATACTCAAACACAAGGATAACGAGCGTGCCCACCACAATGAGAACAGCCGAAGCACTCAGCACCACCTGGCTGTGCAGGGTCAGCTTCCGGTTCCGGGGTACGTGAGCAGGTCAGAGATGACGATAAAGCCGATCCCCCCGAGGAAAATCAAGATCATGGCCACCACGTTGATGAACGGGTCCCCCACATAATGGATAAAGCTTCCGGGTCTTCCGGAAAAGCTGCCGAACAGATCGAAGCCGGCATTGTTGAAGATGGACACGCTGTGAAAGATGCCGAAGTAGACGGCCTGCCCGAACGGCATCTCCAGAGACCAGCGGGACGTAAGCAGCACGGCCCCCGTCAGCTCGATCATCAAGGCATAGAGAAGCACCTTGCGGACCAGCCGGACGACCCCTTCGGCCGAATGGTGGTTCATCGCCTCCTGCAGAATAAGCCGTTCCTGGTAGGAAATGCGGCGCCGGAGCACGAAAGCGATCAGGGTGGACATCGTCATGAAGCCCAGGCCTCCGATCTGGACGAGCACGAGGATCACGAGCTCCCCGAAGACGGTGAGGTCAGCCCCCGTGTTGAATACGGACAAGCCCGTCACACAGGTAGCCGACGTGGCGGTGAACAACGCGTCCAAATAGGACAGCCGGCCTTCCCCGGCATAGGCCTGGGGAAGAGACAGCAGCACCGATCCCACCAGGATGAGGACGATAAACCCGAGGGCCAGCACCTGCGGAGGGCTAAGTATCAATTTTTTGCGGGAACGCTTGACCATAAGGAGAACTCCGTAGCATATGACGTTTGCGACTATTTTAAGCTTTGGGAGTCCGCAAGTAAAGAGGGACGGCCGCTGTCCCCTCCTGCCGGTGCAGGGGAACGGGTAGCGCCGTCCTTTTATTCCCGGTTCTGATCGTCGCCGGATGCCTTATCCGTGGTGTTGTTCCGCTTTCCCTTAATCCTCGCGCGCATACCGGGGCTTTCTCGCCAACAAAGTTACCGGATAAGGCTCTTACGCGTCGACAAACTTCGGCTTCGGCTGGTTCTTGCGGACATTCTCGAACAGGAAGTTCATCGTCCGCTTGATATACTCCTTCTTATGAGAGGAATTGTAGATCAGCTCATGCCGGCCGTCCGGAAGGAGCCACAGGCGGCTGGCGGGATTCGCCTTCTGGGTTTGGAAGAAGTTCACGATCCCCTGGTAAGGGGCCTTGTCATCCTTCTGACCATGGATAAGGAACAGCGGGATGCTGTACTCCGTCGTCTTGACCGTGTGGGAAGGAACCTGCTGCAGGTTGAAGCCGCTGATGAAAGGCAGCATAAGGTTCACGAGAAACACGGACGGAAAACGCGGCAGGATGTCCAGCTTCTGCTTCATGTTGAAGAACATCGTATCCTTGTCAAGAATAAACGTGCTGTCGAGGATCATTCCGTTGATGTCTGTGCTGTGCAGGGCCGCCTGGAGAGCGGTACCCGCCCCCATGGAGAAGCCCCAGATGTACACCTGCTCGTCCCCGCGTTTCTTGACATACTGAATGGCGCCGAGCAGCTCCTTAGACTCGAGAATGCCGCCCGTCACCTTCGCCCCGCGGGCAAAGGCGTAATCGAACATCAGGATGTTGAACCGGTTGGCGTGAAGCTCCTTCGCCAGCTCGTACATCGGAACCCACGGCTCCTCTCGGTTCGCTCCATAGCCATGCGACAGAATAACCGTAATCTTCGACAAGCCGGGGATGTACCAGCCGTCGATCATCCTCATGGAGTTGGAGCTCGGGAATTCCACTTCCTTATAATCGAGGCCCGCGGCTTTCTTAGGATTCGACAGGAGCGGAGGAACCTTCGGGCTCTCCAGCGTATAGGCGATATAGGCGTAGAAGCTGACAATCGAGCTCATGGTGAACAAAATCAGGAACAAGGAGATGAACCAGACCTTCATGCGTCTGCTAAAGCGCGGCTTCTTTATGATAACGCTTTCATTATATAAGACCGGCGAACGGGAAGCGGGAATACTCATGAAGCATCGATCCTCTCGGTTGTGATTACACTGGAATATAAATTTTCGGAAAATTCTAACTTAGTTATATTGTAACCTTTTAGAGGGACGAACGGGTTAAAGGGTCATTACTTTTGTATTACAAAATATTACACGATTTTCGGGACTTTGGGCCGTGGAAACCGGGACTTTGGACCTGTCTTTCAGGCAAATGAGCCCTAGTGCCTTATCCGGTAACTCTGTAGGCGGAGAAAACCTCTGTAAGCGCGCGAAAATCCATAGGCAGCAGAGCCTTATTGGCGGATAAGGCCCTAGCCGCTGGTTTTATCGTTCCAGCCCTCCGCGCCTTCCGCGAGCTCTGCTGTCCCGCCGGGAAGAGGGACCCAAAAAGCTTCGGGCAGCTGGCGTTCTGCTTTCCGGCAACGATTTCGAATTCATGCTCCGGCGTGGAGGAGGCCGGCATTGGGCGCGAGCAGCCCGCTCGAGGTTAACGAGTTCCCCTCCACCCGTCGGGCAGCCGACGAAGATAGAGGAACTCCGGTGCGCTAATCCCCCCCTTTTGCCTAGTTGCTCAAAAGATAGAGGAACTCAGGTTCGTTATATCCGGCCAATCCGGTCAAAAAGAGCGGCTGGGGAGAAATTTTTCAAAATAGAACGGAGTTCCTCTACCGTTACTGCCCCCTCTCCAAAAGGGAGAATAAAGGAACCGAGTTCCTTTATTTCGCCAAGGGAGCCGGGCTTTTCCTGCCCGCGGCTGAACCTTTTATCCTTTCTTAATCCTTCGTTTACGGTTTGGAAAGAAACGGACCTTATTCTATTAGTAAAGACGCTAAGCGTTAATCCCTAAAGTAAACAAAGGAGCTGGGAGCGAATGGAGAAACAGCAGGTAAGCAAGGAGAAGAGGTTTTACCGGATGACGGCTTTGGGGCTCATGGCGGGAAGCTTGCTCGTTCTGATCTTTCGGGGGATGCATGGGGATCTTCCGGCCGGGGATGCGCATGCCGCGATGGGCTTCATCGCCCACCACCCCTTCTACAAAGGGGTTCATCTGGGCGCGGTGGTCGGGGTCATGGTGACCGTACTGGGGTTGGTTTCCTTCGTCGGTACTTTGAAGAACGGCTCCGCCCGGCTCGTTGGCTGGCTGAGCGCCTCCATTGCTTCGGTTGGGGCGGCCGTCCACATCATGGAGCATTCCATCGACGGCCATGCCGGGGAAACGCTCGCCCATACTTGGAAAGCGGCTTCCGTCGCGGAGCAAGCGGGTATCGAGCATTCGGCCGGAACCATCTTTGTCACCCTGCATGGTCCGGCACTGGTCGGCATCAGCATGCTCTGGGCGCTGGCCGTATTCCTGCTCGCCCGGGTGGTGCGGCTGGAAGGATACCGCTCCTGGCTGTTCTGGTCGGGGTCGATTGTGAGCGCCCTGACCTTCGTCCTGTGTCTGATCCAGTTCCTCTACCCGGATTTCATTCCTGGCGTTCTCATCTTCGGCCTGCTGGTTTCCCTTGTGCAGCTTTGGATCTTTTCGCTTGGCGCAGCCTTGTGGCGGCGAAGCCTCCGGTAGCCGGCCGAACGGGTCACTGTCCCGGCTTGCGTTCGGTCTGATGGATGGACACAGCACTGGAGGCTTTGCCGCCAGAATGGATCATGCCCCGGTAAAGCGGATCATCCGCTCCCGCCACGGAGTCTCCCGGTAGGCCGCGGCAATGCCCTTCTCCCGCGCGGAGGCCTTGGGCACTTCCTTGAACCGGAAGGAACCCGACGCTCCCACGACCAGCGGACTCGGGGTAAGCCGGACGGTTTCCCTGTCCTCCCAACCGGCGCGGATCTTCTGCCTCCCGAGAAAATCAAACGTCTCGGCGAAGCCCCGGCATAGAAGCGGAGAGGCTCTCCGGGCTCCTGCAGGCTGACGAAGAGCGACAGGGTGTCGCAGAACTGCAGCACCTCAAGGTGGTAGGCGATATCCTTCCCCGCTTCTCCCCCGTCCAGCCGTTCCCGGCCTTGATGGCGCCCCGGCGCTGCTGCTCCCAAGCGAGGAACCGGTCCACGCCGTCCTTCTCGATGTCTCCCAGCCCGCCTATCCGGTCTTCGTGGAAGAACGAAGCGTAGTGCAGGGAATTCAGCAGGGCGGCGTATTCATTACGCTCCTGAACCTCATCCACCCCCTGCCGGTAATACGGCAGCTTCAGCCCGACGGGCAGATCCCGGAAGCTGTACGGCCGCTGCTCCCTGTCGTTCCACATCGGATGAACGTCCAGCGGGATCCAGCCCCGGTCGTGCTCCTGGATGGCAAGCCGTACGTCCTCATAGAGCACCGAGCCGGTCAGGCTCTCATCCTTCCAGAACCCTGCGGCCGCTCCCGAGAAGCGGGCGTGGTCATCCTGCGCGGTCATGACCCATACATCGTCGCGCTCATATACGATCATAAGCGGTTCCTCCCCTATTTGTTTCCTGGCAGAACCTAACCCCCTTCGAACAAATCCAGCTGCTCCGGCTGATCCCTCGCGGGGTCCGGCACCTCCATGCCGAGGAGCTCCATCATCTGCTTGGCGTTGGCCGCCGCATCCCCACCGGAGTTGTTATTGAACACAACGCACAGCCCGGCGCACTCCTGCTCCAGCTGCAGGAGCTTGTCCTTCCACTCCTCGAGCTCGTCCCGGCTGTACCGGTACAGGTAGCGCACCTCCCGCCAATTCGGCGAGCCTCCCTGGTTCCAGCCGGCCGCGTTGCGTCCGTGGAAGCGCACGACGGTAAGCTCAGGGTGGGTGGCGGCGAGCACCGTCGGGATGGACCCCGGCCCCGCCTGCGGTTCGTCGCAGACGCTGTGGATCCAGCCCTCCCGGCGCATGAAATCGAGCGTCCGCTCCCTCATCTCTCCCTCGAACCAACTCTGATGGCGGAATTCGAGCGCCACCGGCAGGCCGTGCATCAGCTCCTTCGTCAGCCGCAGCAGCCCGACGTTCTCCCGCGTGCAGTCGAACCAGGGCGGGTACTGGAACAGCACCGCCGTCAGCTTGCCGGCCTCCACCACCGGCTGAATCGACTCCCGGAAGGCCCGGAACATCTCGTCCCGGTTCTCGAAGGGATTCGGCCCGCGCAGGTGGCCGGTCATGCCCTGATAAGCCTTGAGGAGGAACCCGAAGCCGGGAGGGGTCTCGTCCACCCATTTGGTATAATTACGCAGCGATTGGACGGCATAGAACGAGCTGTCCACCTCCACGACCGAAAAATGCTTGGCATAGGCCGAAAGCTTGTGTCGTCTCGCCTCCGCATCCGGGTACAGGTCATCATGATCCCCCCATCCCGTCAGTCCGATCCGGATCATCCCGGTTCCTCCCTCCTGTTCTCTTGTACCCTTACCTTACCAAAAAAGCCCCCTGCCGAAACAAAGAACGGCCCGGTCGTCCTTACCCGATCCGTAAAGTCCTGGGGGTGCCGGCCGGATGGGGGCTTCCGGACGCAAAGCCAGCTGTCAGGCACGGATTTACCGGGGAAGGAAGACCGGCTGTGCGGGGTATGGTATAATCTTACTTACAAGTTTTCCAGAAAAGGGGAATCGATTTATGCACTCCTTCATGTGGTCCAGCTTTTTCATCCAGCTCTTTTCGGTGCTCCTATTCGTGCTTGTGATCATCCTGATCCTTAAGCTGCCGGGCCTCTTCCGCCGGGTAACCCGGCAGGAGCAGGAGATTCAAGGGTTGAAGGCGCAGCTTGCCGATCTGAACAACCGGCTGCCGGAAGACGCCGGAAAGTAGCTCCAGTGGGCGCCTGAACCTGACAAAAGCCCCTCAGCCGAACACGCGGATGTCCTGGCATCTCCTCATCCGCTTGTCCCGGTTGGGGCTTTTTTCAATCTCTCTCCTGCCTCTTACGGGATTTGCCCGGAAAGTTTTATCCTCTCCCCTGCCTCCGGTTTTCCCGCCAACAAAGTTACCGGATAAGGACTAAGGCCTCTTCGGAATGCCGGTTGCCGCCAGCTGCTTCCAGTGATTGTTCACCGGCGTCATCAGCTTCTCCAGGCTGTCCAGCTTGGCTTGGTAGGACGACTCGATGCCGCGGTAATAGCTGTCCCGGGCCGGCTGGCAATCGTCCTTGCCGGAGTGGTAATGGTCCTTGTCCTTCCGGTAATCCTCATACTTCTGGCTCGTATACTTGGCATACGGGTCCTCGAAGTACCAGTAGGTGAAGCTGGTGCAGCTGGCGGCCGCTCCTCCGTGGCAGTAGGAGTCGGTGTGGCTCTTCGGCTCGGAGATGCTTACGAGATGCGCGGCCCGCTGCGTGTTCAGATCGGCCTTGACGAGCGGGTAAGGCCCGCTGTCCGGATCGGTCACATAGCTGACGTAATTAGCCGCCTGCTCCTTGACCTTCTGGCTGTATTGGGAGTTCTGGGGAGCCTGGTGGTTCTCGAGCATCGCCTTCTCCTCCAGCAGGCTTAGATGGAGGGAAGCGGCGGAGACGAAGACTGCCAGTCCGGGCTTGCGGAAATCTTTCTCCTGCAAGGTTCCCACCACCTCGGTCACGCGGGAAATGTAATCGTCGAGCTGGGCCTGCTTCTCGTTAACCGGCTTCGAGATCCCGCGGTAATTGCTGTCGAGATCGAGAAGCACCCCTTCACCTTGCCGTCCAGGCTCTCGATGTCGAGGTGAACGATGTCCTGCTTGATCATGTCCGCGAGAGACTTGAAGATAGCTTGCCAGTCCGTTTTATTGCCCGGGAAGATAACCGGCAGGATAGCCGCTCCGATAATGTTGAAGGGCTCGGGAAGAAGCCAAACGAGGCCCTCGCCGAACTTGATCAGCGTTTCCCAATCCGGGGTATCCGATGCGGCCAGAACTTGGGGAAGCGGCGTCCGCACCGGCTCGGGATACGAGAGCTGGACGGTTGTCTCCTGCACGGAGGCATGGGTCAGAAAATAGATCATGACGGACTGGTTTGTCGTCCTTCGCAGGAGGGCGGTATTCTTCGGGATGGCTCCATAGTCTTCCTTCAGGTAGCTGAACTGGTCCTCGAGCGGGACCTCGCCCTCCAGAAGAGGGCTGAATCGTGTGACTTCCCCGGAAGCGCACGCCTTCCGGATCGACAGAAGCTTCTCCTCGGCGGGAGAAAGCGGCGGAAACCCGGAAGCCGGGGTAACCGGCACACCCGTGCTGCGGTTCGCCCAAACGGATTCAGCGGCGGCCTTAACCTCGGGGCTTTCGTCCCCTCCCTGCCATTCCACGCCTCCCTGTGCCGCCGCGGCGGCCAGCTGACCGGCCAGCTTCCGCCGGAGGTAACCGGCCGAATCGAGGGAGGGGGCAATGGATTCCAGAACAAAGCGAATGGTCGTCATAAAACGGCCTCTTTGTATTTTTGGGTCAGTGCCAGCTTTACCACCTCGGCGGCAACCGGGAAGGGCAGCGGCTGGTTTTTGTACTTGTAAGCGGCTATGCGGTGGTAAATGTCATAATCGTTGAACACCTTGGACAGCTCGTCGATCAGGGCCATCTTGGCCGTAGCCGGCCATTTGAACGGCTCCGAAGAGGGACGGGTGGCCGCGATGAACTGCAGCGCCAGCAGCTGCTGCGGGAAGGTCAGCTTGTCGGACTTGACGAGGTCCCCGAGCTTCTCCCACGCCTTCGCATCCGAAATACCGATCCAGTTCGTCAGCTTCTGGTCGATATCGCTCTTCTGCTGGGGGTCAGGCTGGAGTTCTTGTTCGGGTTCTCCTTGTTGTATTTGTTCAGGATGTAGATAATGAACGGTACTCCCACCGCCCCGAAGGCCATAATCCCGGTCATCAGCTTGGTATAGGTATCGGTTTTGTCGGGAGCCTGCCGGGCCTCCTGGGACAGCCGCTCCATCCGGGCTTCCAGCCGGGTCAGCCGCAGGTCCACCTCATCGTCATCGTCGTCGACTTCTTCGCCGCCGCTCTCGTCGTCATACACGTCATCTTCTTCGGAAGAAAGGCTTTCGTCATCGGAATCACTCGGATCACTGGGGTCGCTTGGGTCATCCGGGTCGCTCGGGTCATCCGGGTCACTGGGATCGTCGGGATCGCTCGGATCGTCCGGATCACTAGGATCGTCGGGATCGCTCGGATCATCCGGATCACTGGGATCGTCGGGATCACTGGGATCGCTCGGGTCATCCGGATCGTCCGGCTCGGGGTCGACAGGCTCATTCGGGTCTACGGGCTCATACGGTTCTACGGGTTCTGGCATAAGGGAAAGTCTCCTTCCGGGTATTAGGTATAAAAGAAACCACAGAGCGCCAGGCGCTCTCTCTCCGCCGTTACCACCGGCGTTACGAAATGCTTGTAATGGTCGGCGCTTTCCTCCACGTCGAGCAGCGTCAACTGGTTGAACTTAGGCGGAACGGATGTCTCGGCCCCCTGCCGGTTCACCATCGTCAGAACCCCTCCCCACTCCGGGTTCCAATCCGGGGTCCAGTTGAATATAAAAGCCAGCCGGCGCCGCGTTCCGTCCTTCTTCCGGCTCCGGTCCGAATGGGGGCCGAGATAATGCCCGGGGCCGTAACGGGTCACCCCGACAATATCCGCACTGACCGGATGAATGCCGGTTACCCTCTCGATGAAGCCGAACCATTCCGGTGAGCTTAGCGTGGCCGACAGCCGGTAGACCGCATGCTTCCCGCAGCTGCGGTGCGGGATCCATTGGTCATACAGGTATGTAAAGATTTGGCGGTCCCGGGCCAGCTGAAGCTGGTCCTCCAACAGGCCGCGGACCGCGGGAGTCAGCTTCTCCACGGAAGCGCTGCACACCCCGTTGTGAAACCGCAGCTTAAATTCTTCCCGAACCTCTTCCAGACTCGCTCCAATCTCCAGGGCTTCTTCGGAGGACAGAATGTCCGGAATATGGACATACCGCCTGCTCCGAAAGTGGAGCTCCGCCTCCCGGATCCCTTCTTCACCGGCTGCCCACAGGTAAGGCCGTTCCACCGTATACTCTTTCATCTCCTTCATATCCATCACCCCCTTTCGCGGCAGAGCGGCGGCCAGCCGTTTGCACCGCGCGGTTCTCCCAACGCGCGGTGTCGGCGTCACATGATGGTGGATCATACACAGGATGACGCCTTTTCATCTTGGAAGACGTTCCGCCTTGGAGGGCTGAGGTCCATCCGCTTCTTCAGAAGTCCATAGTTTTTCGACAAGTTTCGACATAGTGCTGCGACAGAAGGACGACAAGGAATAATGCTTCGAAGGCTCATGATGAAGGGGGAAGAGGGAAAAATCAGGTGGGGAAGGAACGGAATCTTCCATTCCCTTACATTTTATAGGAAATAACAGGAATGGTTAAATGGGTGAAAAGAACCAAATCCATCCATCGGCTCTCCTGGTGCCAAGCCGTGAGGATTGGTCTGCCTACCTATGGATTTTGGTGCGTAGGTGCAGGGTTTCCCGCCAACAAAGCTCCCGGATAAGGCGTCAGGTAGGCCTACGACAAAAAACCGCCCCCTGCCAAAAGGCAGAAGCAGACGGTTTTTCTGGGACTCTCCCCCCTTAATTTATACAAGAAGGTCTCCGCTAAACGGCCTCCTGCTAGTGCTTGCTGGGCGCCCAACCGGACGGGCCAGGCGTCAGCTCAGCTCCTGCTGGAACTGGGCGATCGCCGCGTACTCCTCTTCGAGCTTGCGGGACAGGGAGATGAAGATAGGAAGCAGCTTGTGATAGACCTCGGCGTTGCGCTTGTCCGGCGTGTGCCGGTGGGTGGCGCCTACCATACCCGAGACGACGTCCAGGGAGTCCACGGCCCCGATGGCATATAAGCCCAGCACGGCGGCCCCGAGACACGAGCTTTCGTAGCTTTCGGGCACGATCACTTCCTGGTCGAAAATATCCGCCATCATCTGGCGCCAAAGCGGGGAACGGGCGAAGCCTCCGGTCGCATGAATCTTGTGCGGCTGCCCCATGCGCTCCTCCATGGCGAGCAGCACGGTGTACAAGTTGAAGATAACCCCTTCGAGCACAGCGCGGATCATATGCTCCTTGCCGTGATGCATCGTCAAGCCGAAGAAGGACCCGCGGGCGCTCGGGTTCCACAGAGGCGCCCGCTCGCCGGTCAGGAACGGATGGAACAGCAGCCCGTCGGAGCCGGGACGCACGCGCGAGGCCATCTGGGTGAGCAGGTCATAAGAGCTGATGCCGAGACGGCGCGCGGTCTCCACCTCCGAAGCGGCGAACTCATCGCGCGCCCAGCGGAACAGGATGCCCCCGTTGTTGACGGGGCCGCCGATGACCCACTGTTTCTCCGTAAGCGCATAACAGAAGATCCGGCCCTTCGGATCGGTTTCCGGCCGGTCGATGACCGTACGGATCGCTCCGCTCGTTCCGATGGTGGCGGCGACGACTCCCGGCTGGATCGCGTTCACGCCCAGGTTCGAGAGCACGCCGTCGCTTGCGCCGACAATGAAGGGAACCCCTCCGGCAGCCCCATCTCCTCAGCGTACACCGCGTTCAGCCCCTTCAGCGCATACGTCGTCGGCACGAGCCGGGACAGCCGGTCCGGCGTAATCCCCGCCAACCGAAGCGCTTCTTCATCCCAATCCAGCTTCTCGAGGTTCATCAAGCCGGTCGCCGAGGCGATGGAATGGTCCACCACATACTCCCCGAACAGCTTCTCGTGAACGTATTCTTTGATGGAGATGAATTTACGGGCCCGGGCAAAAGCTCCGGCTCCTCCTCGCGGAGCCAGATGAGCTTCGTGAGCGGGGACATCGGATGTACGGGCGTTCCCGTCCGCTGGTACACCGCGTCCCCGTTCCATTCACGCTTCAGCTTGTCGGACCAGGCGGCGCTGCGGTTATCCGCCCAGGTGATGCAGCGGGTAAGAGGACGTCCGTCCCCGTCGATGGCAATCAGGCTGTGCATGGCCGAGCTGAAAGAGACGAAAAGCACCTGCTGCGGGGCCACGCCGCCTTCCTGCACGACCCGCTTCAGCGTATGAACGACCGCCTGAAAGATACGGTCGGGATCCTGCTCCGCGATGGCCGCGGTAGGGGTATACAACGGATATTCCTCATCGGCCTTGGCCACCATCCGGCCGTTCTCCTCGAAGAGAACGGCTTTGGTGGAGGTGGTGCCCATGTCGATGCCGATCATATAGTTACTCAAGGGATTTCCCTTCTTCCTTGTTGAATTATCCCCCTTATACCACGAGGCTAAGGAGAAGAATAAAGACGAGGCCGATAACCGATAAAAGGGTCTCCATGACCGTCCAGGATTTCAAAGTCTGCGGAACGGTCATGTTGAAGAATTCTTTGACCATCCAGAAGCCGGCGTCGTTCACGTGCGAGAGAACCAGCGATCCGGCTCCGGTGGCCAGCACGACCAGCTCAACATTGGCTCCCGGGCTCTGGGCGAGCACCGGAGCGACGATCCCGGCAGCGGTGGTCATGGCGACGGTGGCCGAACCGGTGGCGACGCGGATCAGCGCGGCAGCCAGCCAGGCGAACAGGATGACGTTGAAGTGCGACTGAGTGGCGAGCTCCGCGATCGCTTTGCCGACGCCGCTGTTGATCAGAACCTGCTTGAACGCGCCCCCTCCCCGATGATCAGAATGATGGAGGCCGTTGGAGCCAGGCATTCGTTAGCAAACTTCGAGATTTCCTCCTTCTTGAAGCCTCGGGCAAACCCGAGCGAGAAGAAGGAGAAGACGACGGCGATCAGAAGCGCGATAACTTCGTGTCCGATGAACCCGCTGAATTGGGCGAGCCCGCTTGTCAGCTTGGGATCGATAATGCTTGCGACTGATCCGACCAGCATGAGCAGAACCGGAAGCAGGATGGTGAACAGGGTAATGCCGAAGCCCGGCAGCTCCCGGGTATCCTTGCGGATAAACTGGTTGGCCAGCTCCTCCGGCGGCTCCACGAGAATGCGGCGGCCGATATATTTACCGAAGACCGGACCGGCCAGAATGGCCGTCGGCAGTCCGATGATGAGGGAGTATAGAATCGTTTTACCCAGGTTGGCGCCGAAAGCATCAATGGCAATCATGGGAGCCGGATGCGGCGGGACCAGACCGTGGACGGTCGAAAGCCCGGCCAGAACGGGAATCCCGATCTGCAGGAGCGACATTTTCGTCTTGCGGGCGACGACGAAGACA
Organism: Paenibacillus sp. CC-CFT747; assembly: GCA_030323305.1. Classification (GTDB taxonomy): domain Bacteria; phylum Bacillota; class Bacilli; order Paenibacillales; family NBRC-103111; genus Paenibacillus_AO; species Paenibacillus_AO aurantius. The sequence continues at coordinate 1,626,175 of CP106741.1, forward strand.
ATCGGAATCAAGAGGATGAGCCCTACCTCGAAGAAGACGGGAATGCCTACGATAAAGCCGACGATCATCATCGCCCAGTGGACGCGTTTCACCCCGAAGCGGTCGACGAGTGTCGTAGCGATCTGCTCGGCTCCGCCGGATTCGGCCATCATTTTGCCGAGCATGGTACCGAGGCCGATAACGATGGCGATCGTTCCAAGGGTTCCGCCCAAGCCTCCCGTGACCGCCTTGATCAGGTCGGCCGGTTTCATGCCGGCGAGGAAGCCGAGCAAGAGGGACGAAAGCAGCAGGGTGACGAATGGATTCCACTTGTAGCGGGCGATCAGAATAACGAGAAATACGATGGCAACCAGCGCCCAAACAAGCAGGGTGGCGGAATGGCTGAGGCCAAAGATGCTGTTCATGTTGTTCCTCCTCCGAATGGTCGGTTCTGTCCGTCAGCCTATTAAATCGTGAGCCGCGGAACAGGTTCATGTTGTATTTTGCTTGTTACAGCCATTAAGACATAAGGGCATTCAAGGGTGTAGTGTTCGCTTTTCTTCTCTTTTCCATACGGGAAGACTCTTTAGGGGAGACTCAAGTGAAGCGTTTTCTTCGAGTCGGCAAAATAGTCCCGAACTCCGGCCAGGATCCGCTCCGGATCCTTCGATTCAAGCCCCCGGATAAGGGCGCGGTGCTTCTCGATAACGGCTTCCAGCTTGTCTGTCCCCTCGGAAAAAATCTCGTCCGTCGTAAGGAGCATGACGGTCAGAACGATCTGCCGGATGGAATTCCACAGATGGAGGATTCGCTTATGCTGAGCGGCCGTGATGATCGCCTCGTGGAAGCCGAAATCCAGCCCGGCAAACTCGACGGCGTCCCGGTGCCGGACAGCGAGCTCCATCTTGTCGATGGTCCGGGTAAGCTCCCCGAAGAGAGCCTCTGTATCGCCCTGGGCCAGCCGGTGCTGGGCAAAGCTCTCGATAAGGAAGCGGACGTCATACAATTCCTCCACTTCCTCCGCGCTCAGCCCGGCCACCACGGCCCCCATCCGCTCCAGCCGGACGAGGCCTTCGCCTGATAACGTTTTCAGCGCTTCCCTGACGGGAGACCGGCTGGTCTCAAAGTCAGCGGCCAGCCGGTTCTCCGACAGAACGTCACCCGGCCGGATGGCTCCCTGGATAATCTGAAGCCTCAGCGCGCAAGCAACCGCCTCTCCACGGGAAGTTCCCTGAAGCCAGGCGGCAGGATAGCTGATCATGCTTAATCCTCTCCTATACTCGCTTTAGTTGGCCCGGCGGCGGATGACGCCAGGGTGACGCCTACTCCTCCTGCTTGACCACGCTGTGGCCGCCGAACTCGTTGCGAAGAGCCGCCACGACCTTGCCGTGGAAGGCGTCGGTTTCGAGCGAGCGGTAGCGCATGAGCTGGGACAGAGCGATGACCGGGGTGCTGACCTGAAGGTCAAGTGCCGTCTCCACGGTCCATTTGCCTTCGCCCGAGCTCTGCATGACGCCGCGGATGCCCTCGAGCTTCGGATCCTTGCGGAAGGCGTTCTCGGTCAGCTCCATGAGCCAGCCTCTAATGACCGAGCCGTTGGACCAGACCCGGGCCACGTCTTCGAAATTGTAATCGAAGCCGCTTTTGGACAGAAGCTCAAAGCCTTCCCCTATGGCCTGCATCATCCCGTATTCGATCCCATTGTGGACCATCTTCAGGAAATGACCGCTGCCGACCGGCCCGGCGTACAGATAGCCTTTCTCCACCGCCATATCGCGGAAGATCGGCTCAATCCGGGCAAAAGCCTCCCGGTCTCCTCCGATCATAAAGCATCCGCCCTGCGCGGCTCCTTCCGTTCCGCCGGATGTGCCCGCGTCGAAGAAATAGACGCCCTTGGCCCCGCATTTCTCGCCGCGCCGCACCGAATCCCGGTAATGGGAATTTCCTCCGTCGATGACGATGTCCCCCTCTTCCAGATAAGGAAGAACCTCGTTCAGAACGCTGTCGACGAGCTTCCCGGCGGGAACCATGACCCAGACGGTTCTTGGTGCCGGAAGCTTCGAGACCAGCTCTTCCAGCGAAGCGGAAGGAACCGCCCCTGTCCGGCCAACGCTTGAACCGGCTCCGGGTTGACGTCATAGACGACGACCTCGTGATGATGACCGAGCAAATTTTGTACGAGGTTGAACCCCATTTTGCCCAGTCCGATCATGCCTAGCTGCATACTCTATGTCTCCTTTGCATTCATGTCTACTTGTATACAAGCTACCTTCCTATAGTAACGCTTTCTTTTCGCTCTGTAAACTCAGAAGATGCTGCCAGCAAGCCGCACCCTTTCGCCCCATGCCGATCCAGCGGGATGGCCCCCTCCCTCTCCGCTGCCTTCATTGGATCCGCCGAAGGAATATCTCTTCTAGCGTCCCCCGTCCGCCTCAAGGGAATTCCGCGCTTCCCGTTTAGAGGAACGGTGCTGCTAACCGGAGTGGGAGCTTCGGTACCTGTTCCCGACGCGGAAATGATGCGCCATGCTGGGGGGCTCGCTGGAGGTTGATTCCCCATCAAATCAAAAAACCGGCGAGCCTAATGGCTCTCCGGTTTTCTTTTTCAATCCGCCTGCCGTTGGTAGGATTCCCTTCCCCCACCTGTCCTTCTGCCATCCTCTCTTTGTCCCTCTCCGGCGTCTCCTCCTTCTAGGGAATCAAGGGGCAAAATTCAAGCGGAGCAGAAGAAGAAGCAGATAAACGAGAACGATCAGGCCATGCACGAGGAGCAGGGCGATCCAGCCAGCCGACGTCTCCGATCGGCGCAGCACCCCGGGAAGCCCGATCCCTATGTGGACCAGCGAGACAAGAGCGAGACCGCCGAGCAGCAGCCCCGACGTCTTGCCGGACAGGCTCCGGCTCAGGGGCGTCAGATACAGCACCACTGCCGCCAGCAGGCACACGACCGTCGTGCCGAAGTAGCCGCTGAACGATATCCCCTCCTCCAGAACAGCCTCCAGCTTCGCTTCCGCTGGCTTTGCGGGCTGCGCCGCTCTTGCCGCTTCTGGTGTTCCTGGTGCTCTTGCCGCTCCTGGCTGCCTCCACCGGGGAGATCCCCTTTCTTTTCAGGGCCGGGTGCCATTCTACTCCACCTGCCGGCTGGTTGGGCCGGATTCCACAGGGGGATGCGGAGGCTGCCCGCCATCGTTTCTCCATTTGTTATTGATGTAAGAGATGCTGAGTGAAATGACGCCAAGCACTAGAAGCACGATCACCTTGAAGATGGTGTCTTCTCCGGCCAGATCAAGCAGCAGCGCTTTAACCGCCACGATAATCAGAACCACCGAGCCGAACCAGCGGAACGCCCGCTGCCGGCTGTAGGCGCCCCACAGGAACAAGAGCAGTGCGTAAATGCCCCAGGTAACGGAAAGCGTCAGGCCCCGGTCGATGGTTTGGTCCAGGCCGTATTCGTCGAACATCCCGTTCACCTGCACCGACAGCAGCCCGCCGACGATCAGATGGCCGACGACCGCGACCATTCGTGCCAGCGCCCGGTTGCCGGATTCAATCAGGGCTTCGAGCTTAACCTTGGCCGCATAGTAGAAGCCGAAGGCCGCCAGCACCATCCAGGATACGGCCCCCAGTTCAGGAAAGGCAGGTACACGCCGAACCAGATGCCGCGCGGGGTGCTCCATGTGGCCACGAACCAGTACAGCACCACGACGAACCAGACGAAAAGCGAGATCGCCTTGAGGCCGTCGATTTTGCGGGCCTGGCCGGCCAGGAGCAGGAACCCGGCGACGATCGTCCACAGGTAGACGCTGATGAGCGGCTTGATGTCGAGCCCTTTGCCCGCTTGGGAAGCAGCCAGCATAAGGAGGAAGACCCCACCCAGGAAGAAGGTGAGCACCGGGGTGCCCGTGCGGCTCTCCATGAGCCGGTACACCCCGTAAGAGAGGGCGAGGTACAGCACGCCCGTGAATGCCATCGGGTACGCCACGGAAGTCAGGCCGTCCAGCAGGATGACCGACCAGAGCCCGAACAGCACCGCATTCGCGACGTTTAAGTACAGGTTGAGGCCTTCGAAGGTCAAGTTGTTTTTCCAGGAGGAGATGACCAGCCCGAGCACATAGAACAGGAAGGCCGCCGTCGCATACCGGTAAGGAAGGCTCCACACCTCGGTGACCACCGGATCGAAATGGAAGAAGTAGACCATGTACAGAATCCAGGTCCCGGCAAAAGCCACCACCCTCAGCTCCGTCCAGCTCTTGCGCAGGCTGAGGACGAAATACACGATGTTAATGACGAGCAGGTACACAAAAAGCGTAAACACCTGGTCGTTCTCCGGCCGAAGCACAAGTGGAGAGACGAGGGCGCCGATCAGCGCCAGGTTCATGAGAATCCGCAGATTCTCGCGGTAAGCAAGCAGCGACAGCCCCACGGTGATGGCCGTCATGCAGAGCAGAACGATCATGGAATCCCAGAGCGCAAAGTAGATGCCGGAGAAGGAAACCGTCGTGTACAGCACCGCGGCCCCCATGCCGCTGGTGATTTCCCCGATGGTCCGCCGCCCGGACAGAATGAGCCGGATGCCGCCCACTGCGAGCCCGGCCCCCACGAGGAGCCCGATCCCGATTTTCATCTGCTGGGTAATCCAGCCTTGATCCACCGTGTATTTGAACAAATAAACAAAAGCGCAAACGATCAGCAATGCCCCGAGAAACGATGTCCAATGCCTTTTGACCAAATCGTTCATGGCTGAGTCCCTCCAATAGCAGTTAGGTTGTTTCCAGTTTCTTTCCTTCGGCCAGGCGGGCCACTCGGCTTCCGGCTTCCGCGTTGTCACGGAGCTGTAATTAGTGCCGCTTCGTGGGGCGAAAATCCTTGAGTGCAGCTACATTGGCGGGGCTTCGTTGAGCCCGGCCTCGCCTTAAGGCGGTGCTTTGTTAAGCGCAGCTTCGTTAAGTGAAGTTCGTTGTGGCGCGCATTCGTGAGGCGTCGCTTCGTTCCGCCCGTTCCGACCTGACCGGCCTGGCGCCGAGATGGGCTTCTGCCGCCTCTTTTTAGGACCAGGTCTTATTTACCATTGTAAAGGGTTCTCCCCGTTTGAATAGTACTATCTTTTTCTAGTACCCCTGGGTGTTCCGGCGGAAATAAGGGAACAAAAAGGGCCTTATTAGCCGCTTTTTGAGAAAGGTCCGCCAAATAGAGGAACTCCGATCTCCTATTTTGGCGGAATACCTGCCCTTTTGGGCTTTTTGGAGAGATTTTAGCGGAAATAAAGGAACAGAGTTCCTCTACCGTTCCGAAGAGCCGGCAAAAGCGGCTCATAGCGAATTAAAGTTCCTTTATTTACGCGGCCATCCGCCATGGCAGCTCCAGGCAAGTATGTAGGCCGCCCCACGCATGATGGCTTCCGACCAGGTATATACACTCAGCCCCACCACGCACGTCCGGCAGCTTCCCACCAATCGGTACGCTCAGCCGATCTACGCATGATAGCTGCCGATGGGCTCGTTCAGCACCCAATCGAGCAGAAGAATCATCCCTTCCGTCTCCTCCAACCGGCGCTTCAGCCGCTCGGCTTCGCCGTCCTCCAATACGTCTGCCAACCGGGTCTGCAGGTCCTTGGTCTGCTGAAGCAGTTCGTTGCGTTTGCGTTTGATTTGTAGCTCGGTTCTCATGGTCGGTCTCCTTTGTCTATATACTTGAGCCGTTCCCCCTGCTTGGCGGGGACCCGGCCTTTTTCCAATCTTTTCTTACCTAAGAATTAGTATAATCATTCAACAAATCTTCACAACAAAGAATGCCCGGCAATCGTTGACCTGCACTCCTCCGTAGCTTACTATTAAGACCAGATCAATTGATAACGATTATCACTATCAAGAGGTGTTTTCATGAAAATAAAGCTTACCGCGCTGCTGATGCTCCTCCTCCTGCTGCTTCCGGCGCAAGTGTGGGCGGATTCGGCTTCAGATAATTTGAAGAAAGCCAACGGCTATGTGGAGAACGCGCTGCAGTTTGCCGAGGCAGGCGATTTTACCCGGTCGAAGGAGCAGTACGACCTGTTTAACCAGGACTGGTACACGTTCGAGGAAGGCATCAAAGCCAAGTCCAAGGGCGCCTACCGATCGATCGAAGAATCCATGGGCGAGGTCCAGTATGCTTACGCCCAGAGCCCCGTCGTGAAGGAAACGGCCGTGGCCGCCCTGACCAAGCTGGCCGAAACCAACCGCACCTTTCTGTCCGGGGATTTCTCATCCTTTAAAGATCCGGCCGAATCCGGCGGAAAGACGACCATCGAGGATCTGGTCAAACGGCTGGATCAAGCCCATGACGCACTGGATCAAGGAGATATAGCGGCCGCCAAAGAATCCGTTCAAGCTTTCCGGAGCTCGTGGCTCGATATCGAAGGCATGGTGCTGACCCAATCCTCCAAAGTGTATGCCGACGCCGAACGGGATATGGTTTCCTCCTACGCCATGCTCACCGCCAACCCGCCGAAGGTCGACCAAGCCAAAAAGACCATCGAAACCATGCGGGATTACCTGGCGCCGCTTGCCGCCAAATCCAGCTACACGATGCTCGATGTCGTGACGATTCTTCTTCGGGAAGGACTCGAGGCTCTGCTTGTCATCGTAGCGCTTCTCGGCTTCCTGACCAAATCCGGCCACGCGGATAAGCGCAAGTGGCTCTGGTCCGGCCTCGGAGCCGGCGTGCTCGTCAGCATCGTCATCGGCGTGGCCGTTCAGCTCCTTTTGCCTCCGGTACCTTCGGCGACAACAACTTCATGATCGGCGGCTATACCGGTCTTTTCGCCGCGGTCATGCTCATTTACATGAGCTATTGGCTCCACAGCAAAGCAAGCCTCGCCAGCTGGAAGCAGTATATCCACAGCAAGGGAACGAACGCCTTGGCGGCCGGCAGCCTATGGTCCATCGCCATTCTCGCTTTTCTGGCGGTATTCCGCGAAGGAACCGAGACCGTCCTCTTCTTCATCGGGATGGCTTCCTCGATCAGCACGGCGAGCCTGCTCGGAGGAATTGCGATCGGCGCCGCCCTGCTCAGCGTGATCGCCGCCCTCATCCTGAAGGCCGGCGTCCGGATTCCGATGCGTCCTTTTTTCTCGTGTCGAGCGTGCTGGTGTTCTACCTGTGCTTCAAGTTTCTCGGCATGGGCATCCACGGGCTTCAGCTCGCGGAGGTGCTGCCGGCCAGCCATACGGAGGCAGTGCCTACGGTTGAGTTCCTGGGCTTGTACGCCACTTGGGAGAATCTGATCCCGCAAGCTCTTCTTCTGCTCGCCGCGGCCGGAGTCGTGATCTGGCAAAGGATTCTGGGGCAACGCCAGCAGATAGCCATAAATACCCATTACCCGCCAAACGGAGGTCTTTAATCTATGAAACTGGCAAAAGTATTCCTATCCCTGATGGCGGTCGTTCTCGTTCTGGCCGCCTGCTCGTCCAAATCCGGCTCCACGAAAGACGGAGCGAAGAAAATGCAGGATACCCTGGTGCAAATGCAGAAAAACGTAGACGCCGGCGATACGGCCCAGATCAAGAAGAACGCCGAGGAGCTGGAAGAAACGTGGGAAGGCTTTGAGGACGACGTGAAGAAGAACCAGGCCGATGTCTACGGTAAAGTCGAGGATCCACTCGGGGCTATCCAGACGGGAGCCAAGCAGAGCAAGCCGGATCCGGCCGTCATGAAGGATCAGATCACGAAGCTCAACGAGGCCTTGAAGCTGGTTAAGTAATGCCTTCTGGTAACGCCCGGACCCGATTTGGCGTCCGCCCATTTTTGTGATAGACTCTTCTGTGGTAGAATAGAAGCAGCCGCTCATTCCGGCCCGGCCGACGGGACAGACGGGCGCCAGCCCTTTTTGGATGTGATTGTTATGAATCTAGCAGACCCATACTCACTTAATAAAAACCAGAATCTCGACCTTACCCGGTCGAGGTTTTTTTGTTTCCCCTAAGCAAAAAACATGGCGGGAGGAAGAAAAAGTGACCACAGAAAACACAGAGGCCGCGAGCAGCCGGCAATCCGCTGCCGCGATTTGGATCAGCCTCATCAGCAACGTTGCCCTCACGGTGATCAAGCTCGCCGTAGGCGTTCTATTCAAGAGCCAGGTGCTCATCGCCGACGGCATTCATAATGCGGGGGACGTTATTGCAACGGGAGCCGCCCTCAGCTCCATGCGCGTCTCCAAAATCCCCCCGATGAGGATCATCCCTACGGCCATGGCAAGGCCGAGAATGTCGGGGCCGGCGTCGTCGCCATTATTCTGGGCCTGGCCGCTCTATACATGGGCTACCACTCGGTGCTTGTGCTTTTGAGCCTCCCCACGCCGCCTCGGTGACCGCCCTTATCGCTGCCTTCGTCTCCCTCGTCTGGAAGCAAGGGCTTTATGTGTATACGATGCGAATCGGCAAAGCCACGAACAGCAAAGGGCTTCAGGCTACCGCCTATGACCATTTGGCCGACGTCTATGCCTCCCTGGCCGCGGTCGTCGGAATCGGGCTGGCGCTTGTCGGGGATTACCTGAACATCTCTTTTCTCGCTTACGGGGATCCGGTGGCCGGAATCATCGTCGCCATCCTGATTCTGAAGCTCGCCGTGCATATGGGGCGGGAAGCGGTGGATGTGCTCATGGAAAAAACCATTGACCTCGATCAGATCCGGAGCTACTCGGAGCTGACCCTGTCGATCCCGAGCGTTAAACGGATTGACCGAATCCGGGCGCGGGAGCACGGGCATTATGTCATCATCGACCTCCGGGTAAGCGTGCCCGCGGAGCTCAGCATCCAGGAAGGCCATGACATCTCCCGCCAAATCAAAAACACGATCCAGGACCGGTATTCCAATGTAGGGGAAGTGCTGGTTCACCTGAATCCCTGGTACGGCAAAAAAGCCGCCAAATAAGGCGGCCTGCGCGCGGAGAGGACCTGCCCCGAGCCAAAGACGGGCAGGTTCCGATAGGCTCCCGCCGTGCCATGCCGCGCGGACGGTCCCGTTCGAGCCAACCGTTTCCCGAGCCTTTCGGTCCCCCTGTCGTCACGGATAAGGCATCAGGCCCTTCGCCCCCTCCTTGCCGTCAACGGACAAGGCAACAGGACCTTCTGGGTGGTCCTGCTTCCAAGCCAAAAACCCGGTTTCCCGATCGCTTAAGCTTAAGCGATCGGGAAACCGGGTGAAGGTTCGAATAAATCGGCTACTCGTGATTAATTTGGAGCTCGTGGAAGTAGGCTTTTTCATCATGGCCGCCTTCAAGTCCCGGTCCCGGCAGTACTCATGAATGGTCAGGTAGCAGTTGGACATGAGCTGGTGCCAATGATTCCGGGTGAGCGTCATAATCGTGTCCATGGGATTACCCGCTTTCTTGATCATAGTGTAGTAAGAATATTTACCCTACTCCACCCCCGGTTAAACAGGCGATCCCTTTTTAGATTAAAAATTTTTACAGAAAAAGAGACCTCAAAAGCATAGAAGCTCAAAAACCGAAAGCAGCCGGCCGGATGGGGCCGCTGCTTTCGGCGGTCGGGCCAACCGGCCCCTCCCGCTTAACGGCGGGGCTGGCGGCGCGGCTGGCTGCGGGTGCTGCGGACTCCGGCATAGGGGACGCCTACGGGAGACGGGCAGAATTCGTCGCGGTACGAAACGACGGTGCAGTGCTCATAGACCGGAACGCAGTGATGACGGTTCACCACTTCCACCGGATGGATAACCTGAACGAGCTGCGGATGGAAGTAATCCCGGTAGACGACACGAGGCGGATCAACAATCGCACTGGATGGGCAAGGTGAGCAATGCATGAGAAGCCACTCCTTTGGGTTAATGGATTTGGGTCATGATCTACTCTATGCCCTTGTAGGTAACTGTGCTTGTTCATTCGCCCGGTTTGGCAGGGCAAATGAACGGAATGGGAAGACCCTCGTCCGGCGATCATGTCATAACCAAAAACGCCGCCACCTCTTCTTTCGGTTGCACACCGACGTCTAGCACTCGAACAAACGGAATGTTTCATCCGCAAGCTCCAGCTCCTCCAGCAGCTCACGAATCAGGCCGCAAACCATGTAATCATCCTCCAGCGAATAGATGTATTTCGCGTCGCGGATAAAACCGAGCTTCCCCTCTCGGGACGAGCCGGAGAGAAAGGAGCGCATCCGTCCTATCTCCTCTTCCTCCACTACCTGGCCGCCAACCGGATAAACAAACTGGTAAGGTTGTCCCTTCCCGGACCCGCCGCTTCCCATCACTCCCAGGCCATCCAGCGTCGGGAGCGCTATCCGGCTTCTCCTCTCCCGAAGCACCTTCTGAACATAAGGAGCCACCTCCCGGCGGGAGCTGCCCATGGCGGCGGCAAGCCGGCGGAGTACTTTGCTCTGATGCTCTCTCCAATCCGGCGGTGTCTCTCTCCCACAGCGGCTTTCTTCCTGGAGCATCCGGTCGGAATCTTTATCCGAGAAAGGCCAGAAGGTATCCAGAAGCTCCCCGTGGGAAACCGAGCTAACCAGATCCAGAAAATCCCGCAGCTTGCCGGCGACAAGGCGGATAGGTGGATCATTCGTTGGAGAGACACAAACGATGGGAGCCTCATCCAGAACCCGGGTCATGCCAAAATCCGTCAGAAACCCGAAATGAATCCCGTTCCCTCCTGTCGAGGCAAACGGAATCAGATCGGGAGGGGTAATGGAATGGGCATAATAAAACGTTACGGGCAGGAAGCCGATGCAGCCCATGGACAAGCCTTCCCGCTCCAGCTCCTTCTGCAGCTGAAGCAGCCGCAAGATCTCCTCCGGTATGGAATATTTCCCATAGAGGCTTTGCCATTCTTCCCTGCTCATTGGCTCTCTTTTCCTCCTCTCGTTGTGTCATCCCTGGTGCCTTCTCGGCAAGTCCTCCCGTCTGCTCCCCTGCCTTCTGGCAGGCCCTCACCTGGCTGCCTTTATAAAGGAACAAAAAGTGCCTTATGAGCCTTTTTGGAGAAGGGGGCCGCCAAATAGAGGAACTCCGATCCCCTATCCTGGCCGAAAATCTCTCCTTTTAGGCTTTTTGGAGAGGTTTTAGCTCAAATAAAGGAACAGAGTTCCTCTATCGTTCAGGAGGATCAACAAATACGGCCCATAGCGAATTAAAGTTCCTCTATTGCCTTATACGCAAATGAATTGCTGCTACCTCTTCATTTTCGTATGCAACGGAGGCTTTCTCACCAACCAAGTTACCGGGATAAGGCACTATATACCGAGCATCCACCACGCAGGATCAACCAGCCCAAAGCCCTTCCGCCTGGGTAAGATTACACCGTGAAAGAGGGCACCCTTTTATGGTAGAATACGAGGGTTGTACCCGCATCATACCCAGGAGGTAGCCTATTCATCATGCTGATCATCGGAATTGCCGGAGGCACCGGGTCCGGTAAAACAACGGTAGCCCGCTCGGTCATCGACCGGTTGGGATCGGACCGCGTAACGTTTGTGTCCCAGGACAATTACTATAAAGACAACCCTCACCTTCCGCTCGCGGAAAGGGAAAAATCAATTACGACCATCCGCTTGCCTTCGACAATGGACTGCTGATCGAGCACTTGAAGGAATTGGCAGCCGGGCGGCCGGTTCAGGCTCCGGTCTACGACTTCTCGCTTCATGCCCGCTCCGCCTCCGATACGCTCGGCTTGAAGCCGAACAACATCGTCATCATCGAAGGGCTGCATGTGCTGTCCGACGAGAACCTTCGCGAAATGCTCGACATCAAGGTGTTCGTGGATACGGACCCCGATGTGCGGATTCTTCGCCGGGTGTTGAGGGATATCGAGGAGCGCGGCCGGTCCATTCAGTCCATTCACGACCAGTACATCAACACGGTGAAGCCGATGCATGAGGCTTTTATCGAGCCATCTAAGAAGTACGCCGACCTGATTATCCCCGAAGGAGGACACAACGAAGTAGGCATCCAGCTTCTGTCCATCCTGACGGAAAAATATTTGTTCGGAGACCGCACGTGGTCGGGGAGCTGAGAAGCTCCCTTTTTTTTCTGAGGGCCTCTCTCCAGCACAGGAAAGGGAAAGGCAGGCGGGTTCCCGCCCCGCGCAGCGTTACTCTACCCCAGCCAAAAGGCCGCTACCAGCAAGCCTGCCGCCGCCGCGGCCATTATCCTGGTTCGGGCTGGGGAAGGCCTGTCCGTGCTCTTGACCGGATACCATCCGGAAGCCTGCAGCCGGCTGCGGTAAAGCCCCAGGATCAGCAGGCCGACGGCGAGCCAAACCAGCCAAGCGGTTCCTCTTTGCTCCAAATCCACGCCGAGCGCGGCGTAACCCCATCGGGCCGCGGAGCTCATCAGCGCGCCAAGCAGCAGAAAAAGCACCGCGATCCGCAGCAGCTCCAGCAGGAATCTTATCAGCAGCATGGGGTTTCCTCCTTCCTTTCCTACAGACGCCGGCTTCTCTTCTGGCCTTGGCGCATAAGGAGCTGCCTGCCGCACCACCGTCACCCGGCAGGCCGGTAGCTCAGAAGAACGCAGCCGGACCGGTATGCTTTGGCCTCCAGCAGCTCCAGCTTCCGGGGAACCGGCAGTCCTTGCAGAAACCGGGTACCCCTTCCCAGCAGAAGGGGATTCACAAGAATCCGGTATTCGTCGATCAGCCCCTGCTCCACCAAAGAGACGGCAAAGCGCGAGCTCCCGAATAGGGCGAGAGCTTTCCCGGGGACTCTTTCAGCCGCGCGATCTCTTCGGCCGCGTTCCCCCTAAGCAGCGTCGTGTTCTCCCATTCCGCCTCCGTCAAGGTACGAGTCGCCACATACTTGGGCAGCTTGTTCATCTTCTCCGCCACAACCGGGTCACGTTCCCGTGCATAGGCCGTCGGCCAATAGGCGGCCATTCCCTCGTAGGTAATCCGACCAAACACCAGCCCGTCCACGGACCGGAGAAAATCTGCGGCGTAAACGTTAAACTCCTCGTCCACGTGATGCCAGCCGATGTCCCCGCCCTCCCCTTCATATAGACCGTCCACCGTCACCATCATTTGCAGAATCAGCTCTCTCATTCGGTTAGGCCTCCCTTTCTGCCCCTATGGAATGGAATATACGTTTTTAGTCTAGCAGAGCGAAGGGAGGCCGACTTCTTCGCAATTGCGGGGTTTGCCGGCTGCTCACTTTTTCTTGTATAGAAGAGACTTCACGGTGCCATCCTTGGCGTCCGCGTTGAAGAACAACTGGTAGCCCCCGGCCTCGTAATACAAGCTCCACGTATTCGCATAGGAAGCGTTCTCCTCTTCGGAGAGAGGAGCGCCCAGCGCCTGCTTAACCTCGCTCACCTTGTACCGGACCGGCCCCCGTATACCTTGATAGCCCCTACCTTATCTTCCGGTGCCCAATAGAAGTAAGCATACTCGTTCCACATCGAGAATTCCGTCTGATCGGTCCCCTTCTTATGAGGCTCCCCCAGGCATCCAGCATCTCCTGGCGGCCGGCTCCCAGGCCAAAAGCCGAGCCTTTCAACCTGCCTTCGGCCGCTTCGGCGAGAAAAGCTTGATCCAGCGTAAGCTTCGGAGCAAGTCCTGTTTCCTTTACCGGAAGTTGGAGAGAGACGGTTTGGTCCCCGGGCGAGCAGCCCTTTAGCTCGAACGTAAGCTCGCCCGGATCCGGGCTCCGGACCAGAGCGGCCGACTGGCAATAGCCGCCCCCATGCCCTTGACTCCGTAGCCGTCGCGGGAATCCTTTTCATACCTCAAGGTGGTGCCGTCATAATAGAAGCTGTGCAGGACCGGATCGCCTTCTATCGTGAACTGCGTCACCCTCACCCAATCCCGCTGCCCGTTGTTCCTGCTGTCGAGAAAGGCATTCAGCCGCTTCAGGTTGTAGGTTCCCGTCCCCCTGGAAACAACGTCCCCGTTCCGCTTGGCCTCCTCTACCGAATAGCTGTCGGGAATAAGTAGGGAGGATGCCTCGCTTAGGTTGATGCTTTTCTCCTCATGGTTATAGTCAATCTTGTTCCCTGAGGCTTCCGCCAAAAAGCGTGCGGGCAGGTAGGCATGCCCGTTCACGTTCAAAATCGGGGTTTCCGCGGGAACCTGCTGCGCCTTTCCGTTAAGGAGCAGCTTGACGGGGTAGACAACCGCTACTACACCGCTCGTGGCCGAAACCGTCGCTGCCGTTCCCAGCAAGCCTCCTATGACGAGGCCGAGAATCATTTTCTTCATGACGTTTCCTCCTCTTTAATCTAGCGGGATAAGCTCCCGGACGGCCATCAACAGGGTAACCGCGATCATCCCCAAGCTGACAAGCATGGTGAAAACGTACCGCAGGCTGCCAGCCCGATTGCGCACGCCGAGCACACCGGGAACGCCGGCCACAAAAGCAAGCAGAAACAGCCCGAAGGCCGTCAGGCTGGCCGGCTCATCCACCAGCTTTTGCACCAGCCGGTCCGCGCGGGAACTGAACGTGGCGAGAAAAGAGGCAAGTCCCAGCAGGCAAAGCCCAAAGGCCCCAACGTTTAAAGCCTCCGCCAGCCGGCGGCTGGCCGTTTTCCATAGCATGACGACTCCTCCTTAGTCCTTAGGGAAACTGCGCCCAAGCATTGGTTGAGGTTAGCACGATAAACGACGTAACGAGCAGCCCGAACACAAGGGCAAACCGGAGATCCCGGCTCCAGCGGGTATGGGACGCCCTCCTTACCGTTTCACATCAGTCCGCAAAGGCCAATAGGATTAAGAATGACTACTCCAAAAAGAAACAGGCGGTAAAGCTTCGTGGACTTCTACCTTTATTTGCTTCTGACTCTGGCCTATGCCGGTCTTCTGGTGTTTGGCTTCCGCCGCGTACGGGAAACCGGGATTCCCTCGTACTCGAACCTGGTGCTGCTGATCGCCCTCGGGCTGGTTTATGACAACGCTATTATCATGCTCGGCCGAACCATCGGGGAAGGCGGCACCCTCTACGCGCTAAGCACCCTGCGCTTCTGGACGCATGCTTTTTTCACGCCCGCCCTTGTTCTCGTAGCTTGGGACCTCCTGCACCGAACGGGGGTAAGCTGGGCAAGGACACCGGCCGCCCGGACGGGAAGCTGGGTCCTAACCCTGATCCTGGTGGTCTACCAGATCGCTTTCGGTACCTTGAAGGAAGTCTCCCGCCTCGTTCCCGAAGAAAAAGCCGGCGTCCTGCGCTACGCCTCTTCCGAATCGGCCGGCGGGCCGCTTATGGTCATCGTGACCTCCCTTGTGCTCCTTGGGGCCGGGATCGTTCTGTTCATCAAACGGCGCTGGATCTGGATGGCGCTTGGGGTCGGGCTGCTCTTCGTCTCGCAGGGCCTTCCGCTGCCTTTTGAGAGCTCCGCTCTTACCAATATTTTCGAGCTTGTTCTGATCGTTTCCCTCTGGGCCACGGTTCGACATGTGGACCGCCACGGGGATGGAGCCGTCCGCTCCAGGCGCCAGGCGCTTGCTTGATGCCGGCAGCAGAGCCGCCTTCGGGCGGTTTTTTACTTGTAAGGTAAGACTACTTCTTCTCTAATTACTAGACAGCATCGGGCAGGAAAAGGTTGCACAGAATGGAAGCCGAATCCTATAATTTAAGCATCCTATAATAAAAAGGACGTGACTCGAGTGACTCCTCCTGCACCACAATCTTCAGGCAAGCCGGTCGGCCTTACCGCATCCGCCGGCTACCAGATCGGCGTCAGGCGGACGCTGCCGCTCTCTCCGGAGAAGGCGTGGACAAGCCTCACTTCGCGGGAAGGGCTGCGCCTCTGGCTCGGGGACTGGCCGGAGCCCCAAGTGGCGGCCGGCGTCCGGTACGAGACGCGGGAAGGCCATACCGGCGAGTTCCGCATCGTGAAGCCCGGGCAGCAGCTTCGCCTCACCTGGCAGCCGAAGCACTGGGCCGCCCCGTCCACGGTGCAGATCCGGCTGCTCTCTTCCCACCCGGAGAAGACGACGATCAGCTTCCATCAGGAGAAGCTGGCCGACGCCGAAGCCCGGGATGCGATGAAGCGGCACTGGGAAGAGGCGCTTGCCGCCTTGGCCGCCGGAGAATAGCGGTTTCGTTTATTCCGAGTGGTGCGAAACGAACTGAAGGCAGACGAACGAAAGCACCCCAAAAAGACGGCTCTGATTCCCCGCCATCAGGCGGAATCGGCCGTCTTTTTGCATGCCTGCAGGGGCAGGGCAGGCGCGTAGGAGGAGCCTCCCTTACGCGGAAGGAACTCGCGGGTGTTCGGTCTTTTCGCCCCCTGGATGAGTAACAAACCGGTAAAAGTGGTAAAAATGGTTAAGATAAGGCATCTGCCCTTTCTTCTTAAAGTTTTCTTAAAACGGCAACCTTTTGAGGGAAGAGGTGGTCTAGTAGGGTAAGAAGCGATTCTTTCCCGCTTCTTTGTGGCCACTCACTCTCATGCAAGCGGGCTAACCCGCTAGAACCAACAGGAGGTAACCCAACATGACCTTTCGCTTCAAATCGCTAGCTCTCGTGCCAGGCCTCGTCCTGGCGCTGTCTCTTGCCGGCTGTCAGGGCGGGGAGAAGCCCGCCGGCGGATCCCCGTCGTCGGCTTCGGGTTCGGCCTCTCCCTCCGCTCCGGCCGTAACCGCGGCGCCTTCCCCATCGGCTGCGGCCCCTACGGCCGCTCCCACGGCCGCTCCCGGCTCGCCTGCTCCTAAGCCGACCGGTGTAGGGCAGCCCCTTCAGGCGGCCGGGGAAGTGACCGCGGTCCGCTTGGCGGATCCCCAGTCCGGCTGGACCGCCGGTAACGGCTGGATTGCCCATACGGCGGACGGCGGCCAGCATTGGGAAAGCCAGTACACCGGCGACGGGAAGGTTACGCAGCTGTTCGCGCTTAACGGGCAGAAGGCCTGGGCCGTGACCGACAAAGGCCAGCTGCTCGCCACGACGGACGGCGGAGCCTCTTGGAAGGCCACGGGCCAGGTGCCGAATCAGGGCTTCCTCCATTTCGTCTCGGATACGGAAGCCTTTGCGGGCAATGCCCGAAGCACCGACGGCGGCAAAACGTGGACCACCCTGAAGGCTCCGGCCGGAATCGTCGGCGATGCCTACTTCCATGACAAAGCCAACGGCTGGGCGGTCACCGCCTCCCCGACAAGGCCGTTATCCAGCGGACAACGGACGGTGGGGCCGCCTGGAAGCCGGTCAAGGAGCTTAAGCTGGCGGCCGCCATTACCGGAACCGTGATCCGCTCCGCCGGAGAGGACGACGCGTGGGTCGAGTTAATCGGGCAGTCGGGTATGACCCAGACTTCCTATTCCCTGTTCCACACGACGGATGGGGGCAAGACCTGGAAAACGGTTTTGGCCAACTCCACGGCTGGAGGAGGACCGGCCCCCGGCTTCCCTCTGAACTACAATGACGGGCCCAAGAACAACGGCTCCAAGCCCGGTATGCTCTATGTCGTGAACCGCACCACGGGCTTCATGGGCGGCTACTGCCCGGCCTGCGACAACCCGAACTCGGTCGGCAAAACAACCGACGGCGGGGCCACCTGGGTCAATGGCAAGGACAGCGTGCCCGGCGGCTCCGGGGCTCTGCTGGCCATGGCCGACGCTTCCAAAGGCTGGCTGATCACGAACGACGCGTCCCAGCCATCCGCCTTCTATACGACGACGGATGGGGGCTCCCATTGGACGAAGGTGTCCTCCTTCCTCCGGCCAAGAAAGCGTCCTGAGGACTGGACTGCAAGCTTGCACCATTACGCGGGAGCTTACGGCTTCCTCAGGGTCGCTGGATGTTCAGCAAGGTCATGCCTTAACCCAAAAAGCCTGCCGGTTGCGGCAGGCTTTTTGAGCTTCGTTATGGGTGCCTATACGTGAAACAACCGCTTGCGGTTGCCAAAGCCCCGGCAAGCTTATATCATGTGAAGCAAAGACACCGAAAGCAAGGGGGACCCGACGATGAATTATGCCGAGAACGAATGGAGAAGCGCGGACGGAACACCGTTGTTCGCCTGCGAATGGACCCCTCCCGGCGGCCGGGAGGTTAAGGCGGTGGTCGGTCTCGTCCACGGCATGGGCGAGCATATGGGCCGGTACCGCCACGTGGCGGCGATGCTTACGGAAGAAGGCTATGCCGTCCTCGGCTTCGACAACTACGGCCACGGGAAGACGCCCGGCAAACGCGGGCATGCCCCTTCCTATGACGCCCTTCTGAGCGGAATCGACCTCATGCGGAAAGAAGCCGCGGACCGGTATCCCGGGCTTCCCGTCTTCCTGTATGGTCACAGCATGGGCGGCAACGTCACCCTGAATTACCTGCTCCGCCGCAAGCCCGCCCTGGCCGGGGCGATCGTGACGGGACCCTGGCTCAAGCTCGCCTTCCAGCCGCCGGTGCTGCAGGCGGCGGTGGGCAAGGTGCTCGAGCGCCTTTACCCGAAATTCACGAACTCCCGTCCCATGAACGCCGAGCACCTGACCACCGACCCCGAGCTGATGAAGCGCTATGTCGAGGACGAGCTCGGCCACGGGGATATTACGGCGGGCTTCTTCTTCGGCGTTCAGCGGGCCGGCAGCTGGGCTCTTCAGCATGCCGGGGAGCTCCCCGTGCCTCTGCTGCTCATGCATGGAGGAAGCGACAAAGTCACGTCCATCCACGCGAGCCGGCAGTTCGCCGAGAAGGCGGGGCCCCTCTGCGAGTTTCTGGAATGGCCGGACTTCCGGCATGAATTGCAGAACGAGCTTAAGCGCGAGGAGGTTTTCGCCGTCATGCGCGGCTGGCTGCACAACCGCCTGGAGGCCTTCTCCGGAGAGGCGGCCAAGTAAGCGCCCCGGCTTCTTCTGCAAGGGAATCTTCAACGATAAAACCTTAGGGCCGGTGCTTGGCTTACAGGGAGGGCACGCCTTCCAAGTCCGCCCTCCGACCGAGGTGCCGCGCGCCTCTCCCCTAGTGCCTTACTCGGTAACTTCGTTGGCGAGAAATCCTCTGTATGCGCACGAATCCGGCTTCCATTCCTAGCCAAGCCGGGACACAAGAAGATTATACCGCCCGGGCGCCAGTTCGTATTCCCGGCCGGCAATTGCCTCGATTTCGGCTCCTTCCGCTTCGGTCAGAGTCAAGCTCCCGGTAATGGGCATTAAATCCAAGCTCAGACGGGCTGTCATGGCCGCGGGAATATCCAGCTCCAGCCGAAAGACAGGATCGGCCGCTTGCGGAATGCGCTCCCACCTGACCCGAAGCATACCGCGGCTGGTGGGTACGCTCGCCTCCGCGAAGTGAAGCCCTTCCGGAACGAAGGGACGGATCGACACCTCGGCAAAGCCCGGGGAGCTCGCCTGGATCCCGGTTACATATTCCTGCAGCAGCCGAACAGGATAGCCGTTCCAGGCATGGCAGTGCGACTCGATATCGTTCCACCCTTCCCACAGCGTCTTGGCTCCCTGCCGGATCATATACCCCCACCCGGGGTATTCCTCGCGTGCGATAAGACGGAAAGCTTCCTCTCCCTTTCCGTTCTCGAACATAGCCCGCAGCAGGGGCAGCGACAGCACGGTTCTCGCCTCCCAGTCCGTATCGGCGATATAATCGGCGACCACGGGCACATCCGCCACCGGGACCAGCCCGGCATAGAGGGCCAGGCCATTAACCCCCTGGTGCGCGGCTGATGAGCCGAGGCCATCCACGTAACATTTTCTCCCGGTGTCATACAGATGCTCTACTATGCTGCGGCCCAGCTTGATGGAAAAGCTGTTATAGGTCGAGAAGTCTTCCGGATGTCCGGTCTGTTCGGCCGCGGCGGCGATGATTCTAACCACCTGAAGCAGCTTGATGTTCTGAACCGTCAGAAATTCCGGGCTGTGATCGACGGTCGGATAAGGCCAATCGCTGATATGCCAGCCTTTGCCGACGGGCACCAATCCCGTCTCCGGGTCGGCCGTCCCGAGATAATAGTCAACCATTCGCTTGGCCGTTTCATAGTATCGTTCGAGCACTCGACTATCCCCGCTATGCCAGTACAGCTTCCACAGCAGCGTACCGAAATGCAGGTCCCACTCGGGAATTTGCAGATGAAAGTCCGGATGGTCGTAATTGGTAGGGTATACGAATGGGAACGTTCCATCCTCCAGCTGGGAATCGGCGAAATCGCTGAGTACCTTCTCCAGTACGGAACGGGAGTCGAAATTGTAGAGCAGGACCTCCGCCTGCAGGTCGGAATCCGCCAGGTACTGCGCCTGCTCCCGGTGCGGACAATCGACAACCTGTCCCAGCACGTTGTTTTTCTGCGTCTGGATGGCCGCCTCATAGAACTCATTTAAGAGCTCGTTGGAGCAGCGGAAGCTGCCCACATACTCCATATCCGTATGGGCAAAAACGATCTGCACATGCTCCCCCGCAGCGAGCGGTTCCGGATAACCGGTGACCTCCACATACCGGAAAGCCTTGTAGGAAAGGTCGGGCTGCCAGGTCTCCCGTCCTTCGCCCCGCATCGTATATTGATCATAATAGCGGTCCTGCTTCTCGTTGCAGACATTATGCTTGACGAAGCCCTCTTCGTCCAAATCCTCGGAATACCTTAATTGCACCGTAATGCCGGGAAGGCCGGGGAGCCGGATTCGTGGCCAGCCCGAGACGATGAGACCGGTATCGAACACCTGTCGTCCAACCGGGGTGCCGGGTGGCGTAACCTCCCGAGGGGTTAGGATCTCCTCCACCGTACCCTCCGGGATCTCCTGCCATTGCATGGGCCAGTCCGGCCCGGAAATGCCGGCCATCACAGCTTTCCGGCACAGCCCCTCGTCGAAACCGGGAAGCTGCCAGCCCGGCTGGAGCTTGCGCGCATCATAAGCCTCAATGGCGGACATCCGGCGGTTTTGCTGATAGGGCATGTTCGCGACATGCGGAATTTCCTTAAGCGTCTCCCAGGAAGGATCGGTTATCCAGGTTTGCTGGGTACCATCCTCCCCCATAATCTCCAGCTGCAGACGGAATCCGGGAAGCCCGTTGACATAATTTTGTCCGGATCCGCCCAGGTAATGGGCAATAGCGCTTAAGCAGTTGGGACCATCCGTCAGCAGATCGGTCACGTCATAGGCCAGATAGTATTTGCGCTTCTGCGGATTCGTTGGGGCCGGGGAACCGAAGCCCCTACCCTCTTGCCGTTTACAAAAACCTGTGCGGTATTGTGGGCTGACACAAAAAGCTTGGCGTAAGCCGCCCGCTTGTTCACCACGATTTCTTTGCGGAAATAGGCATAATCGTTGGTCTGAACCTGCCCCGAGCTCCAAATCCAATGGGCCTTCCAATCCTCCGGATACAAGCCTGTATCCAAAGGGGCCGGCTCAGAGTCGCATCGCCTGCCCGAGGAGCTCCAGACTGCCGCCTTCCACCAGTATCGCGATGCGCTTTTCAGGCGGGGCCCCTCATAATAGGCGTGAGTAGACCGGTTCTCGCACTTGCCGCTGTCCCAGACATCCGCCTGTCCCTTCTCCAGGAGCTCCCGGTCTGTCGCTACCCATATCTGGGACGCCCCGCTGTCCATTCCTCCCGCTTCACTCTTCAGCTGCCAGGAGAAGCGCGGCCGCTCGCGGTCCAACCCAAGGGGCCGATCCCCATCATTCACTCGCAGGGTGTCCACCTGGAAAGGGGCTTGCTTCCCTGCCACGTTATTGGGTGCGTGTGGATTCATAATTAGCTCCTTATGCTTGAAGTATCTTCCTGCAGCCTTTGGGTTCCCAGCTTCCTTACTCCGGCCGATTTACTGATAATGCGGACTCCAAATACGCGCCTTGTAAACCGAAGTCTCGGGCAGAACAAGCTTTCGATCCGGTAAGAAGAGGTCTGCGGTATCCGTCCCCCAAGCGTATAGAGCCCCTTCCTTGGGAACGGTCTGAATGATCGCTCCGGAAGGCTGATTCCCCATACTTTTGACGAAGCCGCGGTTTGCCTGCTCGGAACCGGGATATCGGGATGACCATGTACCGGTCGACTTCTTATACTGGTACACTCCACTGTTGGTTGTTACCCATAGGAGATCCGTATCCCCGAACACGGGTGACAGGTCGTGCCCCCAAAGGGTCGGAAGCTTCTTCTCCTGAACCCGGCTCAACACAGGAGCGTGCGGCGCCCCTCCAACCGAGAAGGCTGCCAACCGGTCGTCCCCCACCGCCCATAAAAGCTTCCTCTCCGGATCCCAAAGCACGCCATGCGCCCCGGGCAGCGGAATTCCGCATAAGCGGTGGAATTCGATCCCTGAGAGGACGTATAGACCCTAACCCACCCTCCATCGCTCGCCGCGACGGCCAGATTCCCATCCGGCAGCAATTCCGCCGCGTGCGGGTTTCCCCGGCCACCACGGACCAACTCATCGTTTTCCTGGATGAGTAGGGAACAATGGCCGCCAGTCCGTAGGAATCCGTTACGACCAGGCAGAGACCGCCATAGCTTTCGTGATCCCGAAGCTTGACATCGGAAGGCAGTCCCCAACCGGGAGTTTCGGAGCCACCCTCCCCTTCAGGAGACCACTCCCATAGAACGTTCGTTGTATCCGAATCCAGGACGATGATCCTCTTGGATGCCTGGTCGGTAACCGCGATCGGAAAGTCTGCCGCCATGAGCGTGAACCCCCGCTTATCTGATTTTTGTTTCTATCGGATGTTGGATTCGATCCGATTCTTCCAATTGTCCATGAGTTCATGCGGATTCGGCCTTCTAACCTCGTGCATGATCGGTCCCCCGTACCCTACCTTCCTCAAGGCTTCCAGCACAGCGTCCCATTGAATGATTCCGTCCCCGGGCAGCCAATGCTTCTCATCCGTACCGTCGTTATCCGAAATATGGGTCGTAACGATCCGATGGCCCAACCGTTCAATGAATTGCTGGGGGATTCTTTAAACAAATGATTGACGTCGCAGCAAACGCCAAGCTCGGGATTACCGGAAACCAAATATTCCATCTCGTCTGCCGAATGGCCAAGACAGGTACGGGGAAGGCACTCCGCTGCCAAGCGGACACCTAAGCCGGCCGCATCCCGGGACAGCAGGCCAAGCGTGATTCGGGCTGCTTCCAACCGCTTCTCCCTTTCGTCCGGAGCGATAGGCTCCCAGCTCGGATGAAAGACGGCTGTGCGGATTCCCCATTCTTGAGCATAAGCCAGTACGGTACGAACCTTACTCACCACGTTTTCGCGGATGGAAGGATCCTCCTGGGACGGATCCCATTCCGTTCCGAACGGGATATGCAGGGACCAGATTTCGATTCCCAGCTCGGCTGCCTGGCGGACGACCTGGTCACAGGCGCTTTTGACCTCCGGATCCATAATGTCCAGGGGCTGCCACGTAAGCTCCATGCACTCCAGCCCGGCTTCCTTCACCGCATTCAGGTCGATGGGATTAGCCAGGCTGTAAGACGTACCGATCTTCCAGGAATTCTGGCTGTTCTTATCCTTGGCCGTTTTCATACTAGACACCTCCTCTTCGCTGACGAATGATTCCAGCCTCATCCTTTCACACTGCCCATTACAATTCCCTTAATAAAGAAACGCTGAAGCAGCGGATAAACTAACAGGATGGGCAGGGCCCCCAGAAAAATTTGAGAGGTTTTGACGGTACGTTCCGAAAGCTCGTTAAGCAGAGACAAGTCGGTGGTCGTCAGCATCGTCAAATCCTGGCCTACGATGATCGTACGCAAGTAGCTCTGTAGCGGATAATTCTCCGGAGAATTCATCAGAATCAGCCCGTCAAACCAGCTGTTCCAATGCCCTACTATGGTGAATAACCCGATGGTCGCCAGCGCGGGCAAGGAGAGCGGCACGTAGATGCGCCACAGCGTGGTCCAATGGCCCGCGCCGTCCATAAAGGCCGATTCCTCCAGTTCCTTGGGCAATCCCCGGTAGAAGTTTAACAAGAGGATCACATTAAAGACCGGAACGGCTCCGGGAAGCACCAGCGCCCAGATCGAGTTGAGCATGCCCAGCGATTTGATCGTCATGTACCAGGGAATCAAGCCTCCGTGAAAAAGCATCGTCAGGACAAATACCCAGGCATACACGGTTCTCCACCGGAACTTCGTTTTTCCTTGGCAAGCGGGTAGGCGGTAAGAATGGTTAGAAACATACTGAGCGCCGTACCGAGCAGGACCCGCTTGATCGTTACGAGCAGAGCGGTCAGAAATTCCGGCTTTTGTAACGCGAATTTATAAGCGCTGGCCGTGAAATCGACCGGCCATAGAACCACTAAGCCTCCCATAGCCGCCGCGCTTGAGCTGAAGGAAACCGCGAGTACATGAATGAGCGGCAGTAAACAAAGGAGCGCGAGACCGATTAGAAACGTATAGTTGAGCACAACAAACACCAGGCGGCCGATTCCGGGCTTCTGGACCATTTCTTCCCCTCCTTAAAAGATCCGGTATCCGGCGAACCGGTAAGCGAGCAGGTACGACCCGGAGATGAGCAGGAGGGATACGACCGACTTAAACAATCCGACGGCGGTAGCCACACTATATTGGGCATCGATCAATCCGATCCGGTAAACGAAGGTATCGATAATATCTCCGCTCTCATAGACCTGCGGACTGTAGAGATTAAACACTTGATCGAAGCCGGCATTCAGCACATTTCCCAAGCTGAGGGTCGTCATCAGAATGACAACCGGCATAATGCCTGGAAGCGTAATGTGGAGGGTCTGCTTCCATCGATTCGCTCCGTCAATGACCGCCGCCTCATACAGACTCTGATTGATTCCGGTCAGCGCCGCTAGATAAACGATGGTTCCGAAGCCAAAATCCTTCCAGGTATCGGTCGCGACCAGGACATAGGGAAACCAGTGATTACTCCCAAGAAAATAGATCGGCTCTATCCCCAGCAGACTGACAAACTGATTGATGATTCCCTTCAACGACAGAACATCGATCAGGATCCCCCCAAGATGACCCACGACAGAAAGTGAGGCAGATAGATCAGGGTTTGAACGGTCCGCTTGATCCTTTCTTTCATCATCTCATTGAGCAGAAGCGCAATGGTGATGGGAACGAGGAGCCCCGCGGCTATCTTCATCACGGCGATAAAGATCGTGTTATAGACGATTTGAAAGGTATCCGGCAGATTATACACGTACAGGAAATTTTGAAAGCCCACCCAATTCGAACCGAAGAAGCCCTTGGCCGGAATAAACTTCTGAAAGGCGATCACGATTCCGATCATCGGCCAGTAGCTGAAGACAATCAGGATGACAAGCGCAGGCAAGAGCATAAGATGAAGCGGAAGTTCATGCCTCCATTTTTTGATCGGCATTTCACGGCTCTCCTTTCTTTCGTGTAAGAATAGAACGGCAGGGAGAGAATCTCTCCTCTGCCGCCCACTCCCTGCTTTCCCGTCTCTATTTGATGGATTTCGCCCACTCGTTAACTTCTTTGGTCATGTCATTGCCGCCCAGCTTCTTCCAGTCTTCAACAAACTTTTCGAAGGCGGCAATCGGTTCCCCCATAATGATCTTGGTAAACGTTTCGAGCTCCATCTTATCGAGGGTCGCTTTCTTCTCGCCCATCGTCTTCGTCGGTGCCCCAAAGAACTCGCTCATGAGCGGCAATTTGTTCTTCTGGTATTGATTGATGACCGTGAATGAGCTGGGCTCTCCGAACACCCGTGCCTGATTCCATGTTTTGTTGTCGCCCGCCTCGAATTGTTTAATCTTGTCGTAGGTCGCCTTTTGTTCTCCATTTAACTTGGAAACGTCGCCCGTCTTTAAGCTGTTGACGACGGCCAGATGGACATCCAGGTTTTTTGAGGGGACCATGCGTTGAACGGTGCATGCTTAAACAATTCGATCCCTTCCTTGGAAGAAAAGAAATTGTCGAAATCCTGCTTCTCTCCCCAGCCCTTTTCGATGAACAAATTGACCATCTTCATAACGGCTTCCGGATGCTTGGATCCTTTCTTGACCGCGTAATAGGCGAAGACAGGATTCCCTACCTGCGGCTTTGCCGGGCTTCCGTCCACGGACACGATGGGATACGCTCCCCATTCCATTTTGGGATCCAGGTCTTTCCCCTTCTGCAGCGGATTGATCGGATTCCACATAGCTCCGTAATACAGCCCGATTTTACCGGCGACCGCATCTTCGCCTGTCTTGTTACCGTCCTTCACCCCAAACTCTTTATCCAGCAAGCCCGCTTTATACATTTCCTGCAGTTTTAGCAGGGCCGGCTTCATTTCAGGAAGGATCGAACCATAGGCCAGATTACCCGAGGCATCCTTTACCCACGAGCCCATATAAGCATGGAAGCCGTTGAAATAGCCGCCCAGGCCCATAATGCCGCCGCCGCCGATGCCTTTGTTGATGCCGAGTCCGAAGGTATCGTTCTTGCCGTTTCCGTCCGGATCCATTTTGGTAAAAGCCTCCGCTATCTTGTAGACATCGTCCATCGTCTTGGGCTCCGGCAGATTCAGCTTCTTGAGCCAATCCGTCCGCACCCAGAGAATGGAAGCTCCGTCGATGGAGGAGTTCGTGTTCGGAATCGCCATCAGCTTTCCGTTAAACTTGGCGGAATCCAGCTGCGCCGTATTGTCTCCCTCCATAAACTTCTTGGCTAAAGGAGATGCGTACTTGGCGTACACTTCGGATAAATCCTCCACCAAGCCGGCCTCCACCAGCTGTTTCAACTGGATGGCACTGACCGGTATAATGTCCGGAAGCTCCCCGAGGCGATCATCACGTTCATCTTCTGTGTCGCGTCTTCCCCACTTGTCGCAATCCAGTTATATTTCAGCTTGATTCCCAATTCATCCAGATAAGCCCGTGTCCATTCGTTGTTGTCAATCGTATCGTTGCCCTTGAATTTAATGGAAGCATCCACGCTTCGGACCGTCGTCACCTCAACCGGAGACGGATATTTGGACAATGGTCCAGCCGGAGCCGCCGATGCAGCCGCATCGGGCTTGGATGTCCCGCTTGGTGAGGAGGAGGGAGAAGAAGAGCTGCAAGCCGAAACGGCAAGCGTAGAGCCAATGGCAAGTAAACTTAACGTTGCTTTTACTGATTTCATGGGTAGCCTCCCTTTTTTTGTAAGTGATATCCCCGTTAACAATCCTAATTATAGATAAGGCCCCATTCCCTTCCTATACTAAAATTTGCAGGTTCTTGCTCCATTTGCACAGACTTTCCCTTCACCCGGGAGTGGCCGCACAAAAACCCCGAAAAACAGCCGGCAAGCCTTCCTTGCCTCTATCCTACGGGGTTGAATTCAGTGGATCCGGCTTTCACATGCCGGAGCGTCTCGTTCGGCTCAGCTCCCTGTATTCTTGGGGAGTCCGGCCCATATTCTTCTTGAAGATCCTGGTAAAATAGGCCGGCGATTCGAATCCGACCTGCCGGGCGATTTCATGCATTTTCATTTGAGACTCGGTCACGAGCTTCTTGGCCTTCTTAAGACGGGCCTCGGTTATATATTCGGATAAATTGATTCCGGTAATCTGTTTATAAAGCCGCGACATGTAATAAGGGTTTAGGTAGATGATTTCGGAAAGAGTGGTAAGCGACAGGTCCTTATCCAGATGCTCCTCGACATAGCGGTTGATGGTCTCGACCACCTGCCGGGTGTGCTCGGTCTTCTCGCTGTCACGGGATTCAAACAGCTGAAGGGCGGCTTGAATCAGATATTGAAACGCTTCCTCCGGGTCGCATGGAGCTGGTAATTGGTGATTTTGTCCAAATGCACTTCCTTCAGTTGTGTTTCCCGGTCTCCCCAACGGTTTACTTGCGAAAGCAGGTGGGCCGCAACGGCGTAATATAGCTCAAGAAAAAATCCGTTTCCTCATAAAAGGGCTCCAAACGCACGGAAATATCGAGGATCAACTTCATAAACTCTTCCTTGTCCACGTTCTCGAAATGGAAATCGGATGCGGTCAATTTTTTGACCAGATGGCGGATCGTCTGTTTCTGCATTTCGTTTTCCTGAGCGGACTCCTCCGGCTGTTGATCCTCGATGATCATCGTTCCCTGACCGATTCCGAGTCCCCGGCTAAGCCCTTTGCGCAGCTTGTCATAGCAGGAGGACAGGTCCTTCCATTCAACGGCCGATTTCCCCGCTGCTACCGAAATAGGCAACTTTAGAAGCTGAAGGCTCGCCGCCTGTATTCTTTCCAAGGTACCGTGAACGAACCGGATCGTTCGGATCCACGAAGGATCGGCAGCCGGCAATGGGGATACGGCGGATGCTTCCGGCTGAAGCAGCCAAATAAAACGGTTATAATCCGTATTGACCGCTTGAATCGAGCACGGCATGAAATATTCCTTGGCAATGTTGTGGATAGCGAACATCATCAGCGCTTTATCCGATGCTTTGGAGATGGATTCCGGCCACCGGTCCACGCGCCCAATGACCAGGAGCAGCGGTTCCTGAAGCTGAAGCGGGATATGCAGCTCCTTAAGAAGCTCAGGCTTTA
The DNA here is from genome assembly GCA_030323305.1 of Paenibacillus sp. CC-CFT747. Taxonomy (GTDB): domain Bacteria; phylum Bacillota; class Bacilli; order Paenibacillales; family NBRC-103111; genus Paenibacillus_AO; species Paenibacillus_AO aurantius. The sequence goes on from CP106741.1 coordinate 1,654,502, forward strand.
GAGAAGATATCGTCTTGGTGCCTTCACATAACCCCTGCAAATAATCTTTCTGCAAGGTAGGGATAGCCAATTGGAGCTGTTCCGCCGCCTTGTCCAGAAATCGGGCATTTTGACTTTCGGCCCTAAGCGCACCCATCGCTTTTCGTACGCTGGCCACCACTTCTTCATCGCTTTCCGTCTTGAGGATATAATCGATGCTTTTGCCGCGCAGAGCGGCCTGAACATACTCGAAATCCGGATGGCCCGTCAAAAAAATGACTTTGCAGGCCGGCCAACGATCGGTAATATGCCCTTGAAGCTCAAGCCCGGACATGCCCGGCATTCGGATATCGGACAAGACGATATCGAAGCGCATCCAGCTTAATTTCTCCAAGGCTTCGTCACCGGAGTAGGCACGGTAAAGGTCCAGCTCAAGCCCTTCCTCTTCTTGAAGAAGACGATAGATTCCGTCTACAATAATGGGCTCGTCATCAACGATCAGCAATCGGTACATGGTCCGTCTTCTCCTCTGCAGGGATTCGGATCTCGATTCTTAAGCCTCCCAGTCTGCCTCTGCTTAAGCGCAGGCCGAACTCGTCTCCGAACCGGATTTGAATTCTTCGGTGCACATTCACGAGTCCCGTGGTCTCGGGCTCCGACTGGGTGTAACGGAGCTTGGCTTGCAGCTCGTTCAGCAGCTCATCCGAAAGCTCTTCCCCGTTATCCTCAACGGCAATCGTCAAGGACCCCGCCTGTTCCTGAAACACGACTTCGATCCGTCCCTCCTTCTTTTTGTTGGCCAAGCCATGATTATAGGCATTCTCGATCATCGGCTGGAGAATCAGCCGGGGAACCATAAGCTTCCGGCATCCTGGCGGAAGGTCTCCGAAGCTCACTTCAATTCGGCTGGAGAAACGGTACGCTTGAATGTCCATAAACGTATGGGCGAAATGGCACTCCGCCTCCAAGGTCACCTCTCCTGTTCCATCTCGTGTAATAAACTGGAAATACTCGCCCAGGTAACGGGTAAACCGGGTAACGTTTTCATAATCTTCGTTCTTGGCCATCCTCGAAAGCGTAAAGAAGCTGTTGTAGAGAAAATGAGGATTAATCTGGGATTGGAGCTGCCGGAACTCGGATACTTGAGCCCGGTATTGCTGCTCATACACCTCATGGATCAGAACGCGCAGCCGTTCTACCATCCCATTGAATTGACCGTACAGATAGGAGAATTCATCCTTGAAGCGATACTGTACCGTCTGATTAAAATCCCCCTGCTCCACGGCTCTAAAGGCCCGGACCAGAGTCCGCAAGGGGCGGTGGATCACCCGGTAAATGACGTAGGAGAAGAAGGCAATGATAACCGCCGAGATCAGGGAAAGCAGCCAGAACCACAGCCGATGCTTATCCAGCGGTCCGGTGACGCTTCTCTCGGGTATATATTTTACCAGCGTAGCCCCCAGAAAGGAGGAATGCTCGAAGCTGACCACATAGTCTTCCTCGCTGATCCTAACGGTTTCGACTCCCTTCGAATGCCCGCTGTTGACTTTATCGGACACCCATTCCCATAAGGCGTGATCCGTTTCCTCGTTCTCCCCGCTGGAAATCTTCCATTGGAGTTCATGATCGACAAGCAGGGACCCGCCCTCTTTGTTGTCGATGATTTGACGCAGAACATGTTCGATTTCCTTCTGATCCATTTCGATATCGAGCAAAAAAACAGGATCCCGGTCGGATAAGGCATATTCGGGGTAGGGATAGCTGATAAACAATCGGTTGTGCCATGTAATGAAGGGGAGCTTTGATGATGGGCCGGAGTGGACAGAACACGGAATTCATCCCTCGGAATGGGATTGACCATATTGTTGGCGGAGATCGTACGGTCCAGCATCGAGATATGGATGCTCGCGTTGGTAACGTAGCTGCTGGATGCCTTGAGCAGGAGCAGCCGTTTCTGGACCCGAAGCAGGGCCGCCGTCTTCTCGAAATCGGGCATGACGGGGGCTAGGACGCTTAATTTGCCGACATCCTCATCCGCCATGTATTCTCTTCCGAGCTTAACGATTTTGCTGATATCCAGCTCCAGAAGTCCCAAATAAAAATGAACGTTGGCTTGCATAGAATTGGAAATTTCACTCTTGACCGCTTTTTCACCGGACTGATTTAACGTAAGACTGACGGTATAAAGAGGAACCACAATAAGCAGGAGCGTAAAGACAAGCTTTACATAAATGTTGGATTGGGGTCGCTTGAACAATCGGATCTCTTCTCCTCGCTCTTATCCATCCCTGTTAACGGAAATTGTACCATTCCCCGCCTGCGTAAGAAATGGAAGATCCGCCGTTTAACGAAAACCGTATAATTCGGGCAACGAATATCGAAATATTCCTATATCGATGGAAGAGAAGCACCATATAAACTGAAAGCGCAATCTAATCTTGCCTTACGATTGGAGGACGAGTTATGAAGGAACATGGTGCAGCCGCTAACGCTAAAACCCGTGCCCGTGGGAGAACAGGCTCCTTCAACCCTGGGAACCTGGTGAAAGCAGCCCTTTTGACCGCCGCAATGGTATCGGTGCTTTCTTCCTCTCTATTTGCGACTCAACCGGCCAAAGCAGACGCCAACACCTGGGTAGCGGTGACGGAAGGCTCCAGCAAAAAAATCAAAGTGTATGATCCCGTAGTTTACAATTGGGACACCCGGGCCGCGCAAAAATGGGAATGGACCCCAAGTTCAAACGCTGGGTACAGTTCAGCGGAAATCGCCGCCTGGGGTGGCGGAAGCGATGCCAAGCTGCGGGAAAGCAGCTTCTGGGGCGGGCAGATTATGGCAACCGTCAGCGGATCGGGACTTGCGACGATTGTCTCCTATCCAAGCGGTAAAGAGTTATGGTCGGTGGTACAGGGAGGTAGCGGTACGGTCAATTTACACTCCATTGAAGTGCTGCCCAACGGAAACTGCGTCACCGTCGGCTCCGTCGAAGGGAAAGTACGTCTGTACACCTCTTCCCAGGGAAATACCAATTCCATTGTGCTGGCTGATTTGCCGGGCGCTCACGGCGTTCATTGGGACAACACCCGCGGTGTCCTGTGGGCGATCGGCGATACCACCCTGGTCGGAATAAAGATAGAAGGAACCGCCGCTGCCCCTACCTATAGTGTTTATAGGACAGTAACCATCCCCCTTTCCGATGGACAGATCCCCTATGGACACGATCTGTGGCCGGTTTATGGAGACACGAACCGGTTGTGGGTGGCGGTCAATTGGCGTGTCTGGCAGTACAACATAACCGCTAACAGCTGGGAGAGCTCTTATGCCGGTTCCGATGTCCTGCACAATTCCGGCCAGATGATTAAGTCTGTGGGGAACGTTCCCAGCGGGCAAGTCGTGTATACGTTCCCCGAAACGAGCTGGGTAACCCATACCGTCAGCTTCACCAACCCTACCGCCACCCGCCCTATCACCGGTGCGGCCATCTATAAAGCCCGTCCCTGGATACCGGGCTATGACGGAACAACGGGAATGGCTCAAGATAATTTGGCCCTGAACTCTTCCCCTCCACATCAAGCTCTTATGAAACGGCGGTTTGGGGTAAGGCCAAAGCCGTGGATGGCCAGACCGGCTCGGTAGCCGGGTCATACGGTTATTCCAGCGGGATTGGCAAAACAACCAATCATACGGAATGGTATGCCACCGGCTTTCCCAATCCCCAGAATTTTAATGCGGTAGTCATCCACCCGCGAAGCGACAGCGGATATGCGGGCGCCGGATTCCCTATTGATTTCAAGATTCAAGTTTGGAACGGCTCCGCCTGGTTAGACCGTGTAACCGTCACCGGCTACCCCAATCCGGGAAGTGCTCCCCAAACCTTCTCGTTAGGAACAACCGATTGGGCAACCGCCATTCGAATCTATGCCACCAATCTCCCTAAGGTCGGACCAACCGATTATCTGATGCAGTTTGCCGAGGTAGAGGTGCTGAATAAATAATACAATCCCGGACGCCCATGAACAGGAGGAGGATTAATTTTGCTAGACAAAGTACGACTTATCGCCTGTGCCTTTTTGATGATGGCCGGAACGCTTGCCGGATTCCAAACGGACCAAAAGGCTGAGGCCGCCGTTCCAGCCTGCTGCGACATCGCCACGACGAATCAAGCCAACAACACCATTGATCTGTATGATCCGGCTGTCGATGACTGGAACAGCCCGGATGCTCTGAAATGGTCCTGGAAGCCCAGCACGGCGCTGGGCTACTCGTCCGCGGAGGTAAGGCTGTGGGGCGGCCCCTCGGAGGCCAAACGGAAGGGAAGCGTCCTGGTCGCCACAGCCGGCCAATTGGCCACCATCGCCGCTTATCCTTCCGGCACCCGGATCTGGGCCGCGGACGTAGGCATAGGCAGCAATCCGCACTCCGCCGAGCTGCTGCCGAACGGCAACCTTGCCGTGGCGGCCAGTGACGGCAAGTGGATACGCGTCTATACTTCCTCTCAGGGCCCTAGCAGTGTGTCGTATGCCCAGTTCAATCTCGACTTCGCCCATGCGGCTCATTGGGACGTGGAGAATGAGCTGCTTTGGGTGATTGGATACGACAACGTGGCCAAGCAGCACATTATGACCGGCCTTCGGGTAGGCGGTACGGATGCCAAGCCGACCTTGACGGAGGATACGAGCCGAAGAAGCCTTCTGCCGAGTCCTTGGGGACACGATATTACCCCGCATGCCGGCGACAGCAATAAGCTGTGGGTCAGCACTAATGCGGCCGTGTATGTGTATGACATTCCCGCCAAGTCGTTTACTCCGGCGCCGGAAGCAGCGAACCGCAGCTTTGTGAAATCGGTCGGCAGTCTGCCATCCGGCCAGATCGTCGAAGCCAGACCGGACAATGTCAAAACACCCCCGGGAGGCTGTACGGCCAACGGCTGGTGCACCGATACCGTTGATTTCTATGCGCCCGATATGACCAGGACGGTGAGCGGCGCCGCTTTCTACAAGGCCCGCATCTGGGATGGCCCATCGGAGGAGCGGTTATCCGTTCTGAAGGGCCTGACGGCTATGGAAACTTTCTATACCGGTACGATGCCGGACGGAGGGCTGAAGCTGCCGGACTATTATTTCGTACAGGCAGCCAGTCCTCAGGACAATCTCATCCTCACCCGATTCCTCGATCCGGTTACCGGACGAAGCTATTTGGCGGTGGGTAACCCTTCTCTCACCCAGACCCAAATGCCGGTTATCCAATTCGACCCCGATCGTGATATTGAACAGGTCAAGGAAGTGTCGGCGGCAACCGGAGAAGAGGGGAAGCAAGCTACGACAGCCAAACCGGTAAGCTTGAAAGCACCCTGCTACCCGGCGAGATGAAGCTGTATGCCCTGCCGGCCGGATTCCGCTATCAAGTTCCCCAGCAGCTTCCGCCAGAGCCTCCGGCGATCGGTCCCTACACGAATCTGGCCCTGCATAAAACGGTCACCGCCTCCAGTGACTACGGCCGGTCAGGCTGGTACGCACGTGCGGTAACGGATGGACAGCGAACCTCTACCGCAAGCTCCATGGGCTGGACCAGCTATAACGACATCAAGAAAAATCATACGGAATGGATCACCGTGGACATGGGGGCCAGCTACAAAATCAACACGCTCGACTTATACCCAAGGGCGGATGGCAAAAATACGGGATTGGGGTACCCGAAGGATTTCACCATCCAAGTTTCCGAGGATAATGTGCATTGGTCGGTGGCCGCAAGCGGACATCAGGAGACAAGGCCAACCGGCATGATGGAATATACCTTTCCTATGACCTCGGCCCGTTATGTGAAGATCGAGGGCACTCAGTTGACAGGGGATCCTTTCGGCAACTATCACATGCAGTTTGCCGAGATCGAAATTTATTCCCGTACGGAGAGCCATCTTACCCTGGAGCTGAAGCCTTCCAAGCTGCTGGTTGGGAAAACCGGAGAACTCCACGTGTTCGGCTGGACCCCTGAAGGGGAAATCGACCCTTTGGACGGAGCTGTCGTGCGTTTCTCGAGCAGCAACCCGGCTGTAGCCGGCGTGGACGACAAAGGAACGGTAACCGCTAAGGCGGAAGGAGAGGCGGTTCTTACCGCGGAGGTTACGAAAAGGAATGGAACCGTGGACAAAGGCGAATACGAGCTGATGGTCGAAAGCTTGCCTTCCCCTTGGAAAGCCGACTTCTACGGAAAAGCGTACGGGTTAATCAACCCGGTCGAGGATGGGTTCCGGATACGGGCAAACGGACTGGGCCACGGGCCAGAGGAAGACGACCTCGTGTACCTGTACCAAGACTTCACGACCGAGAATCCCGTCACCGTGACGAGCGTAATCGATTCGGTCTATCGAACCGCGAACGGCCGAGACGGCAGTGCCGGAATCATGTTCCGGAACGGCAGCGAGGCGGATGCCTCGGGATCGTTCGTCTCCTTAACGGTTAATCCGCAAGGACGCATCGTGATGACGGCCCGTACCGAAGCCGGAACGGTTCAGGAGCTGAAAGGACCTTATACCGTGTTCCCTGTTGAGTTGAAGCTGGTCAAAACCGGAAACCGGTTCACCGGATTCTACAAAAAGGAAGGGGCTTGGATACCGGTAAGCGGGAATCCCGGCCATTCGGGAATAACGGTTAATATGGGCAAGGCGATTAAAGCGGGGATGGCGGTATTCTCGGAAGAATCCGAGCTCTATACGGCTGCCAGCGTATCGCAAATCCGTTTCGAATCAGGCCCGGGAAGACCTTAGGGGGACCGGCGAATAGTCCTTCTGTTGCGGTGTCGATCTCATGCTGAAAGAAGCCCCAGGAACGTATCCTGGGGCTCTTCGCTGTCATGCGCAGCTGGCTTAATGAGCTATGCTTTATTTAGAAGGAGCGACTGCCTTCCACGTCCGCCCTCCGTCCGAGGTTTGCATGACCTGCCCCGCCGAGACGAGTAGTCCGTTCCGGGCATCGGAGAAGATCACCGAAGCCAGCTGCAGGGCCGGCGAATCCTGGATCCTCTCCCACCGTTTGCCCCCGTCCACGGACCGGTAAAGCCGGCCCTGCTCTCCATCCAGCAGCCACAGATGATCCGGATCACCTAGGATCGGGAGGGTCGGTCCGGTTATGGCCGGGCCCTCCGAGTATCCGACGGGAGCGCCGGAAGGGATCTGTCTCCACGAATCTCCTCCATCCGAGCTGCGGTACCATACGGTGCCCGTTACCGAGTTGTCTTTCTTCCGGTAGGTAACCGGGAGGACTCCTTCTTGTCCGTTCTTCCCGAAGAATTGAGGGGCCGTTTCCGCCGTGTAGATAACATCATCCCCTTCCGGGGGCAGCTCCCACTTTACAGGCTTCCAGGTGACTCCCCCATCCAGCGTCCGATAGAGAATGGGCTCTCTTCCCGGAGCGTTGTGAAAGCTGATCCATCCTTCCTTGGCATTGCGGAAGACCAAGGAGGAGGGATTTCCTTGATCCAGTCCTCTTTCCATGGCCGTTCGGGTCGTCCAAGTCCGGCCGCCGTCTTCCGTGGCAAGCAGGACCATGTGGACAGGCCCGGTGGCAGGATCCGAGCTGATCAGGGCGTATCCCGTCCGGTCATCTATAAAATAGAAGTCAGACGCCGTATTTACCCCCGCATCCTGCCATTGGGCTGGAGCCGGGAAAGCCCGCCGCTCCCAGGACCTCCCGCCGTCCGACGTATGGAGGAGGCTCCAGCGGCTTAACGCGTCCTTCTCCTCTTCCGCTGACGCCGCTTGCGGCCGCTCGACCAGCCAGGCATGCTCGCCATCCAAGGCATAAGCAAAATGGAACGCTTGAGAAGTAAAGCCTGAAGGAGAGCGGTCCAGCCAATCCTCCCCCCGTTTACGGATTGCCATAACCGGCTGCCCACGGCCCAGATTCCCTTGTTTCCCGACTGCTTGAGGAGGAGACGGGCTTCCTTGTCTTCCTGGAGGGAATCCGGGAGCTCCCCTGCCTCATCAGCTGGAACAGATAACCGCCACTGGGTGTTCTTCAGCTCTTCATAGCGGGTTTTGCCATCCAAACCCTTATACGCCAGCGTCCATACGGCGGCTTTCCCTTCCTGCCAGCGGATGAGCAGTTGTCCGTACACCTGTCCCGCTTCCAGTCCTTTGGAATCGGCCCAGGCCGTCAATCCCGCTTGCGCCGGCAGCTCGTGACCCGGCTTCACCCCATAATCATACCTCCAGGCGGACTCTTTGCCTAAATCGCCCGTTAATGTTACGAACTGTCCCCCTAACAGCCTCTTAATCTCCTCCGGTCCCAGGCCGGGTCTCATCATCCCCCGGATTCGATTAACTGCAAAAGGAGGGGCCAGCGTTTCGATTTCGGTTTTCGGGGTGTCCGGGACCTCTTCCCCCGAAGGCCCCCTCTCTTCCAGCGAGGAAAGGGACCATTCGGCCGGCTCCACCGGCGAGATATTTGCCTTCTCGTTCACCCCATACAGAAGTATCCCGGCGAGAACCGCAGCCGCTCCCCCGCTATCCGAAATAACCCCTTCGGCCTCGAGTGGGGCCGGTGGATGGACTGCCTCACCGAATCCGCCATTTTCGGGGTAAACCCGCCGCTGCGAAAAGGGTCCTTCGCCGCACGGCCATACCATTCCGGTCGGTTATCGTTCATTGCCCCTCCTCCTCCTGCAAAGCCTTCGTCACCTTAGCCCGCGCCCGATGCAGCCTGGACTTAACGGTGCCCACCGAGACGTGCAGCATGCCGGCGATCTCCTCCATCGACATCCCATGCTGCATGTCCAATAACAAAACCTCGCGAAAAGGAACCGGAAGCCGCAGCACGGCACGCCAAATTCCATCGGCCACCTCCGCATCCAGGAAAGCCTCCTCCGCCGACCGGACGCTGCCTTGTCTCTGGATCCTGTCCAGCAGCGTTACCCGCCGGATAAAAGCGGACCTCCGGTGATTCAGCGCCAGATTGCGGGTAATGCGAAGCAGCCAGGTCTTCACCGTCGCCTCCCCCGAAAATTACCGATGCTGCGGTAAGCCCGCAGAAACACCTCTTGAGAAAGGTCATCCGCGGCATGCCGGTCTCCCGTCAGAAAATACGCATAGTTCCAGATGTCCTTGCCGTAGTCCTTCATCAGGCCATCGAGGGTGCCGGAATTCATGTTGGCGGTATAGATCAAGTACTCATAGCTCACGGTCCATTCCCCCTGCCTAAACAGACACGACTGCCTTACCGAAAGTTCCCGGCGGGACAAACTTTTTGAAAGGCGTCTATTAAGCCATCCTCTAGAAGCTCTTGGCCACCATCAGATACAGAATCACCACCGGAAGCAAGGTAGCGGCGATGCCAAAGACCGCCCAATAGCGGGAAGCTCTCCGGTAGGCGTCCGTCAAGGCTCCCGCCGTGACCGACTCGGCGCTGTAACGGATCATCCTCCGCTGGAGGGGAATCAAAATAGCCAGCCAGATGACACCGGTTACGGCGAACAGAATGAGCGAAACACTCAGCCAGCTGAACCCTGACATCGGCCATCCCCCTTGGACCGCCATCGTGACCCCCGAGGCCACCAGGAGCGCAAGACCCGGAAGCGTGAACACATAATCCGCAAGCATGACATTCTTCGCGGTACCGTGCACAATCACCGGGTCTTGGCCGAGGTCCGCCCGCACCTTCCAGAACGCCGCCGTGATAATATTCCCCACGAAAAGAACCACCCCGATCAAATGAACCGCCAGCCACCCGCTCATTGGCCTTCTCTCCCTTCTTTAGCGCCCGCCTGAAGCATATCCGCGATGAACCGGGCGAAATCTCCCTTACGCCTCTCGCCCTGACCAACCGGCAGGGACGACCGCACCCTTACCCCCAGCGCCATCAGCACGAACAGCTCCGATGTCCGTTCCGCGTCCACAGAGACGGGAATCACCCCGTGCTCCTGCCCCGTTACAATCCAATGCTTGGACAAGCTTAACGAGCGCTCATAGAAGGCCGCCAGCACCTCCGCTACAAGCGGCTGATCCTCTCTTCCGAGCAAATACATCAGAGCCTTGTTGGTGACACTCTGCGGCTCCTCCAGCTCCGACAGGCCTTCGGCAATCCGCTGCATCGGCCCTTCAAACGTGTGATTCCCCGACTGTACCTCTTGCTGAAAACGATCGTTGGTGGCTTCTAGCTGCTGCTGAAGCACCCAGGCGAAAATTTCGTCCTTGCTCTTTACATAATGAAAAATCGCCCCTTTGACAAGCCCGTCCGCTCCATGATGTCGTTCATGGTTACCGCGTGGCAGCCTTTCTCGACGATGAGCTCCCGGGCCGCCTCCAGCAAAGCCCTTGTCGTCTGCTGCCGGCGCTCTTCCTGCTTCATTGCCGCTCCTCCTTTGGAAGGTTTTGTATTTCTTATAACGCTATTATAAATACAGACCGTCGGTTTGTAAATAGAGGTACAATAAAAAGCTTCCGCAGGCTGGGAGAAAGCCGCGAAAGCCTTAAAAAGAATACCAGTATTCGTTACCGCCGGCTGCCGGCGACCGGATAATTTTTAACCCCGAAGACGAAGGTGCTCGGAATGGGCACGATGGCTTGATCCGGCAGTAGCCTCAGCTCCCGGAAGCGTTCGAGGAGCGTCTGCACGGCAATTTTTCCTTCCAGGCGGGCAAGCGGGGCGCCCAGGCAGAAGTGAATGCCGAAGCCGAAGGACATATGTACGTTAGGCTTGCGATAGAGGTCGAACCGGTCCGGCTCGGCGAACTTGGCCCCATCCCGGTTGGCTGTCCCGATCCAGGAGATGACCTGCTGTCCCGCCCGGATCGTATGGTCTCCCAGCGGAACATCCCGGGCCGCCACGCGTCCGACCGAAACGATCGGAGGATAGTAGCGCAGCACTTCCTCGATGAAGCCCGTCATCCCCTCCGGGGATGCGGCGAGCTCCTCCTGCAGCCGGGGCTGCTCCGTCAGAACCCGGAAGGCGTTCGTAATCAGGTTGGTCGTCGTTTCATTGCCGGCGGCCAGGAGCAGGATACAGAAGCTGATCAGCTCCCGTTCGGTCAGCCTCTCGCCTTCCACCCGTGCGGCGAGCAGCGCTGAAATCAGGTCGTCCTTAGGCTGACGGGCACGAAGCTCCAGCAGGGCCCGGAAGTAATGCATCAGCTCCTCGAGAACGGCCGCCCGCTTGCGGTTGATCCGCTCGAACGCTTCGTCGGTCAAGTCCTCCGCGCTCTCGACCAGAGCATCGGACCACCGCTTGAAGTCCGCGCGGTCCTCGGCCGGCGCTCCCAAGAGCTCGGCGATAACGATCACGGGCAGAGGGGTGGCGTAGCCGGCCACCACGTCCAGCTCCTCTCCGCTTCCCGCGTCCAGCAGCTCATCCGCGATGGCCTGAATCCGCAGGGCAAGCGCTTGGACGGCCCTCGGCGTGAACGCCTTGTTCACCAGCTCGCGCATCTGGGTATGCTTCGGCGGGTCCATGAACAGCAGGTTCTCTCCTCCCGCGCCACTCCGTACGGAAGAGAAGGCTTGCGGGTCCTTCAGAATCCGCTGGACGTCCTCATACCGGAAAACATCCCAGCATCCCCGGGAGGAATCGTAACGGATGGGCGTTTCTTGCGCCAGCTTCGACAGAACCCCGAACGGATTCAGCCGCTTCTCCACCGAATCCAGCTCCGGCATGGCGAGCAGATTGGCGTACTTTTGCATGGGATCAGCTCCTTGTTCCAGATGGTGATCCCCCTTTAGGCTTGGTTTAGCTCTTTCCCTTCCCCTTTTCAAAAGGGCGGATTTCTAATCATCCATTCCCTTGCCTTCAAGAATATGCGGCAAATATTTTTCAATCCTTGCTTCCCGGGTTTTGGACTGTTTGGCCTTAGAAAAATGAAGCAGGTACGCCCTTTGCCGTCCCGGCGTCAAAGCTTCAAAAGCCGTTTTCAAGTCAGGGATTTCCACGAATTTATTTTGCAGCTCTTCCGGAATGTCATATTCCGTGTTCTTCTTATAGGTCACCTGCAGGCCGGCTTTTTCCACTTCAATGGCTTCATCTATATAGGCTCCCAAAATAAGCTGCATCTCCTCTATTTGGGAAACACTGGTGAACCGGATTTGGCGTGCTGCCTGTACATTTTCCGTTTGCTGGACGAGAATGCCATGGGATCCTTTAACAAGGCCCCTTTGTGAAACAAAAGCGCACAGTAATCTTTAAAGCCATGGATCAATACGATGTTTTTATCCTGATGCGTATAACAAGGATGCATCCACTTGAAATCCTCGGTCAAGTCGCAGTCCAGCACGATCTCCCTCAACAGCTCAAATTCTTCCTTCCACTTTTTATCCTTTCTAAAAAATGGATCAATCTTAGGATTCCTTTCCCCTTTGGTCATCGAGGCTCCCCTTTTCGGCTTAATTCGGCAGGTTCTTTTCCATAACAAAATCATCCATAACATATCCGTTCCCGATATCCGCTACCTCTTCCCGTACGGTTCGAAAGCCTTTCTTCTCATAGACCGCAATACTGGATTCGTTATGCCGATTGACCGTGAGCCAAATAGCCCTTAGGTTTCGTTCTTTACCCAGCTGCTCCAGGAAGGCCATCGCTTGGCTGCCATAGCCGCGCCCCCGGTGCTCCTTGCCTATATAGAATTTGCTGAGGAAGAGCTTCTCCTCTACTGGTTTGACCGCCATATATCCGACCGTTAAGGCCCCTTCTCGCTGGATTAAATAATAGTCGTACCCCTGATCATAGATCTGCTCGGTAATCGCGGGAACCGATTGATACTTGCCTATCATGTACTCGATCTGCTCGATTGTAATAATGGATACGTAATAGTCACACCATATTTCTGCCGCCACTCGGGCCACCTCAGCAATTTCTTCCGCCGTCTTCACTTGGGTAAACCTAAGCTTCATGCGATGCGCCTGCCTTTTCAAAATTTCTCTTACTTTCCCTTCTCCTACCATATCATAAAATTCAGCAGCTGGCAGATTCGGGACCGTCGAGTCCAAGAAAACCACAAAACAAAAGAAGACGGAAGAAAACCTGATTTTATTACGCTTTCATCGAGGCGGAAGGGCCTCGTCACCGACGGATCATCCCTGTATAATGGGGACTAGTGATCGAACGGACCCGGCTGACCTGGAAGAGGAAAGCCTCGCAGTGAACGAATTGGACTGGAACGGACCCGCTCTCCATGGGAGAACTATTTTCGATTTGCGCTGACCGCCAAGCTTCCAGTCAGAGCTAGATAAGGAGTGAACCTTTTTTTGCTGTACTCAAAAATGAAAAACCACTGGTTCTTTAACATCCGCCGGGACGTGCTGGCCGGGATGACGGTGGCCTTCGCCCTTATTCCGGAAGCCATCGCCTTCTCCATTCTGGCCGGAGTAGATCCGATGGTCGGCTTGTACGCTTCCTTCTGTATTGCCGTCACCATCTCCTTCGTCGGCGGCCGCATGGGCATGATCTCCGCCGCCACCGGTGCCATGGCTTCTTTGATGGGACCCATTATCGCCAGCTACGGCTTGGAATATCTATTCGCCGCCTCGATCCTGACCGGAATCATCCAGTACCTGATGGGGGTTCTCAAGTTCGGCCGGTTCATCAGCTTCATCCCCCACTCGGTCGTCACCGGCTTCGTCAACGCTCTGGCCATCATTATTTTCATGGCCCAGCTTCCGAATTTCGAGGGAGCCGGATGGGTGATGTACGCCATGGTGGCGGGCACGCTCCTGGTGGTCTACGGACTTCCGCTGCTGACCAAAGCCGTTCCTTCCGCTCTCGTGGCCATTATTGTGATGACCATTGTTGCCGTCACCTTTCACCTTGATTTGCGGACCGTCGGTGATATGGGAACCATCACCCAGGCGCTTCCTTCCTCCACATTCCCGATATCGGCTTGTCCTTTCAGACGCTGCTGAATCTTCTTCCGTTCTCGATTGCTCTGGCGATCGTAGGGATAACCGAGTCGCTTATGACCGCCACCATCGTCGATGAAATGACGGAGACTAAGAGCGACAAGAACAAAGAAGTGAGGGGCCAGGGACTGGCGAACATCGTATCCGGGTTCTTCGGCGGAATGGCGGGGTGCGCCATGATCGGCCAGACCGTCATCAACGTGAAATCAGGCGGCCGCTCCCGGTTGTCGACGTTCGTCGCCGGAACGTTCCTGCTCATTCTGATCCTCGCGCTTGGGGATGTCGTGAAGCAGATTCCCATGGCCGCACTCGTCGGCGTCATGATCATGGTATCGGCCAGCACCTTCGATTGGGGCTCCATCCGGACGCTGAACCGGATCCCCCGCAGCGATGCGCTCGTCATGGTCCTCACCGTGGTGATTGTGGTGGCCACTCATAATCTGGCCATCGGCGTTCTGTCGGGAGTGGCCCTCAGCGCCCTTATCTTCGGATGGCGGTCCGCCCGGATCCATGCCCCATCCTCCGTTGACCCTACGGGAACAAAGGTCTACCGGATCACGGGACAGCTCTTCTTTGGAACGATGCTGCATTTTGCCGACCTATTCCCTTACAAGGAAGACCCCGATTCCATCCGGATCGACTTCAGTGCATCTCATGTATGGGACCACTCGGCCATCACGGCGATCGCCAAGGTGATGGCGAAGTACGAGCAGCTTGGCAAGAAGGTAACGATTGTCGGGCTTAACGAGGAAAGCCAGCAGCTCGTGGACAGAGTCGGACTGGCCGTTCCTTCGGGCCATTAAACCGTAAAAGCGGCATAACTCCGCGTCGGCCCGCTGCCGTTCGCGTTACCGCAGCAAAAGGGATAGAATCCAGACAGGCTCTGGGTTCTATCCCTTTTGTTTTGATCTACAGATATGAATAAACCCTCCGCAGCCAACTTACTTCCGCTCCTGCTCGCCTTGAAACAGCCCCATCTCCCGCGCCTTGCGGGCGGCCTCCTTGCTGCTTCCGCCCCCGAGCTTCTTCAGAATGTTGCCGACGTGAACCTTGATCGTGCGGATCGAGACGACGAGCCGGTCGGCAATCTCCGTCTGTGTGTGGCCGCTGTCGATCATCTCGAGCACCGTCAGCTCCGCCGGGGTGATCTGCGAGCGCAGCTCCTTGGTCTTGTACTCCTGCTCGACCTGCTTCAGTCGGCGGAACTCCTCCCTCATCTGCTCGGCCACGCTTGCGCTGATGGGTGATTCCTTCGCATAAGCCGCCCTCACGGCGTCAGGAATCTTCTCGAAATCGGATTTCACGAGATAATCCGCTGCTCCCGCCCGGAAGGCGTCGAAGATAAGCTCCTTGTCCTGCATGGAGGTCAGCATCAGCACCCGGGCCGTGCATGACTGGCACACCTCGGCGGTCAGCCAGATGCCCTCCGCCTGGCTGGCGAGCATAATGTCCATGAGCACGACGTCGAAGTCCTCCTCGCGGATGGCCTTAAGCGCTTCCTCTGGCGTTTCCGCCTGCCCCTTCACCTCGATATCCGGCTGCTTGGCCAGGTAGGCGGCTAGTCCCCTGCGCCAGTCCCGGTCGTCCTCTACGATCAATACGCGTATGTTATCCATGCTTTCTCCCTCCGCCTTCCGCGGAAATCCCATGGTTACTCTTGTTCCCTGCCCCGGCTCGCTTGCAATGTCGAAGCGCCCCCGTGCTTGCGCATCACCTGGTAGCAGTAGGCGAGACCGAGACCGAAATTATGGCGATGACTGCCCTTCGTCGTAAAAAACGGCTCCATCACGCGCTTCATATTCGCTTTCGAGATGCCCGTTCCCGTATCCTTCACCTCGATGCGCACCTGCTTCTTGTCTCCCTGCAGCCGGATCTCCAGCTCTCCTCCGAGGGCATGGCCTCGAGCGCGTTGGTCAGCAGGTTGTTCAGCGCTTCGAGCACCTGCTCCCGGTCGCACTCAATCTCGGCGTCTTCCTCGTAGCGGCGTATTACCGTTACCCCGTTCAGCCTCGGGGCGAGCTGCTCGAGCAGCAGATCCAGCAGCTCCGCCGGCCGGTGCAGGCCTTTGCGAAGGAGCAGATCCTGGGTCTGATCCTGCACGCGGTTGATCATTTCCTGGATATGGCGGGAGGAATCGAGGATCACCCGGATGTCCTCCGCCAGCTCCTCCTGGCCGGTTTCCTCCGCGTAGGCGCGGATTTTGTCGCCGAAGAGCTTCATTTTGCCGACGTCGTTCTTGATCGAATGGTTCAGGATCGCCGTTCCCGAAGTAATCGCGCGGATCGTATAATCCAGCTTCCGCGTCTCAATGAGCACCCGGATCCCCAGGAAGCCGAAGTTCAGAATCGCGATCAGGAACAGGATAACGGCTATGAGGATGAACCAGGTGTTGTACCTCCACATTTCCGCGTACCCGAGGCTCGGGAGAATATAATTCATGACGGAGCACAGAAGAACGGCCGGCAGCACCGCCAGCGTCGTATAAAAATGATTCCGCCGCAGCGAGAGGCTCTGTTCCCTTCTCGTCAAGACGAGATACGTTCCGAACGCCAGATACGGCAGCACCCACAAAAGAGCGATCCGGTAAGGGATCGGATAGACCGGCGTGACGGACAGCAGGGTCGCCCCAATCGGCAGAAGAAGAAGGACGGCCAGCGCTTGTTCGCGCCCGCGCAGCAGAGCCGGGGTCCGGTAGTGGACGGCGAACAGCACGAAGCAGTAGGGCAGCCCATAATACTGGGTGACGGATAGGCTGTTCTGCACGATGGTCAGCAGCCGGAGCCCCGCCTCCCCGGCGTTCCGGCTCACCGCGTAAGGCATCACGTAGTCGCCCATCAAAGCGGCCAGCGCCCCGCAGCCCCCGCAAAAAGCCACTCCGCTCAGCCACCGCGTCGCAGGGCTGCGCCCGTCGGACAGCAGCAAAATTCCCCCAATGGCCCACAGGCCGAGGAACACGAACAGCATGGTCGAGAAGTCCCCTCTTTCCCTTTTCGTGGCCTGCCATGACGGGTGGTTCGGCCAAATTCCGAATCGTTTCTCAGCAGGGACATTATACCATAGAGGCGGGTATTTTTTGTTCAGGCTTTATGCCCAAAATCTTACAGATCCTGCAGGTGAGACCCCGTCGGTGCTTGTCTCCGGTTCAGACGTGTAGATTATCGTTTGGGTAACCGGGCGGCGGCATGCTAAACTTAAAGGGATAGGAAGAGGAATCGGGTGCCCGCATGGGGGCGGTCCGAAAAACGACTGGCGGGCCGGGTGCTCGCAGGGACACGTTTCTGAAAAATAACCGCGTGTCCGTTAGCGAACCCGGCTGTAAAGGTCCACTTATCAAGAGAGGAGAAGGTGGCAAATGCAGATGGACACTTTTCAACAGCGGCTGAATCAATACGCCGAGCTGGCGCTTCGGGTCGGGGTGAACCTTCAGCCCGGCCAGTATCTCGTCATCAACGCTCCGGTGGAGTCCGCCGATTTCGTCAGGGCTGCCGCGCGTCAAGCGTATAAAGCCGGCGCCCGCGAAGTGCACGTGGAATGGATCGACGACGAGCTTACCCGCATCAAATATGAAGGCGCGCCGCAAGAAACGCTGGCCGAGTATACCCATTGGAGAGCCCAAGGCTTCACGGAAATGGCAAAGAAGGGGGCGGCCTTCCTCTACGTTTCGGCCACCAATCCGGACCTGCTGCAAGGCATCGACCCTGAGAGAATTGCGATCGCGGGCAAAACCGTCGCCTCCGCCATGAAGGACTTCAGTGCTTATACACGGACGGGACGGGTCAGCTGGGCCATCATTTCCGTTCCCGGAAAGGCTTGGTCGCACAAAGTATTCCCCAGTGTTACCGAAGAAGAGAGCGTAGCCAAGCTGTGGGAAGCGATCTTTCACGCTACCCGGCTGGGGACTGAGGATCCGGTGCAGGCTTGGCAGGATCATATCCGCAAGCTGGAAGAGAAGAGGAAGGTGCTGAACGACCGGCGGCTGCAGAAGCTGGTGTATCGGGGGCCCGGCACGAACCTGACGATCGAGCTTCCCGAGACTCATCTCTGGTCGGGCGGCGGCATGAAGAACGAGAAAGGGGTATTTTTCGTCCCTAATCTGCCGACCGAGGAAGTGTTCACCGTCCCTCTCAAGCAGGGCACGCAGGGAACGGTCCGCAGCACGAAGCCGCTGAATTACGCCGGCAACCTGATCGAAGACTTCACCCTGGCGTTCGAGAACGGCCGGGTAACCGACGTGAAAGCGGCCCGGGGGAAGAAGTGCTCCGCAAGGTGCTGCAGACCGACGAAGGGGCCTCCTTCCTCGGAGAGGTGGCGCTGGTGCCGGTGAAGTCCCCGATCTCCGAGAGCGGCATTCTCTTCTACAACACGCTGTACGACGAGAACGCCTCTTGTCACCTCGCCCTGGGAGCCGCCCTGCCCTTCTGCATCGAGAACGGCACGACGCTGAATCCCGGCGAGCTGGCGGAGCGGGGCCTGAACAACAGCCTGATTCACATCGACTTCATGATCGGCTCGGCCGAGCTCGATATTGACGGAATTACCCGCAACGGGAAGACCGTGCCGGTATTCCGCCAGGGGAACTGGGCGCTGTAGAGCATAGGCAGCCGGTATTGGGCTCCAGATAATCGTCCATCTATCCAAGTTATCTCAGACATTGGATTTCAAACAAAAACCGGACGCTGATTCTTCACGAATCGCCTCCGGTTTTCTTTTCGCTTTTTTTCCATCCATTGAATCTGCATTCTTTTTTGTTATGATATATTTAAATATTTGAAGAACTGAAGGAGAACGGAAGATGAATTTGGAGCTTCAACAATTTAAAGCTGAATTTTTCAAAGCATTGGCACATCCCCTTCGGATCCGCATACTTGAACTATTGTCGGAAGGCGATAAGTCGGTGAATGAAATCCAATCCCTTATTGGCAGCGAGGGTTCGGCGGTTTCCCAGCAGCTTGCCATCCTCCGGAATAAGAACGTAGTGGTTGGCAGCAAAGACGGCACCACAGTGGTATACAGCCTTCGTGATCCCTTGGTCAAAGACTTGCTGAGCGTAGCCAAGCAGATTTTTGATAATCACCTGGCTGGTACGATAACTCTACTGGAGAACATACGTGCCAAGGATTTGTGAATTCATCTCTATAAGGCAGGATAAGAAAATTAATGTTTCCAAAGAGACATTGATTTTTTTATGCATAGGATTATCATTTTTCTATATATTCAAATAATCAAATATATGAAAAGAAGGGTTGCTATGAAGGGGACGGGAAGATTTCAGCGAGTCCATGTCCAAACTTTACGTCATGATCTAACGGCTGGACTGGTGGTCGGCGTTGTTGCGATACCGCTCGCTATGGCTTTTGCCATTGCCTCGGGAGTAAAGCCCCAATATGGGATCTACTCGACTATTATCGCCGGATTTCTCATTTCCCTGCTGGGCGGCTCCCGATTCCAGATCGGCGGTCCGACAGGCGCCTTCATCCCCGTTTTGTTAGGGATCGTGATTCAATTCGGATACGAAAAACTGCTTATCGCCGGTATGCTGTCGGGGCTTATCCTTGTTTTGATGGGAGTTTTCAAGCTGGGGGTACTGATTCAATACATTCCCCGTCCTGTTACCATCGGTTTTACATCAGGCATCGCGGTCATCATTTTCTCAGGCCAAATCTCCAACTTTCTGGGACTTCGCGGCCTACAAAGCCATGAGTCCTTCTGGAACAACATGAAAGAAATCGGCATGCATCTTTACACAGTCAACCTTTACAGTATCCTTACTGCCCTGCTCAGCCTTGCCGTTATTCTTTTTCTTCCGAGGTTTCTACCCAAAATACCCGCATCGTTGGCAGGACTCCTTGTTTCAAGTCTTATGGCTTCCCTGTTTTTCGGCGGAAAGGTGGCGACGATCGGTTCGACTTTTGGGGCGATCCCCAGTTCGCTGCCGTCCTTAACCCTGCCCACGATTACGATCCATAACATTCTGGAGCTTCTTCCCGCTGCTTTGGTTATCGCCATGCTCGGGGGAATCGAATCGCTGCTGTCCGCTGTTGTGGCAGACGGCATGACAGGCACAAGACATAACAGCAACCGTGAGCTCATCGGACAAGGAATCGCTAATCTGATAACACCCTTATTCGGTGGAATTCCCGCGACCGGCGCCATTGCCCGGACGGCAACCAATATTAAGAACGGCGCCGTCTCCCCTGTTTCCGGCATGGTGCATGGTATAGTGGTGCTGCTTGTGCTGCTATTGCTCGCTCCTTGGGCTTCTCTTATTCCTTTAGCGAGTATGGCACCGATCCTGATGGTTGTGGCCTGGAATATGAGTGAGAGGAGGAATTCGCCCACGTATTGAAAACGCGAACCAGCGATTCCCTGGTCTTGGTCATCACATTCCTGCTGACGGTGTTTACGAATTTGACGACAGCCGTTGAAGCGGGGTTAGGGTTGGCGGTCATTCTCTTTGTTAAGCGGATGAGCGATAATCTTGTTGTAACCAAAGTCCTTCCCGATCGCCACGGCCATGACTGTCCCCAGATCCATATCTATACCATTGAGGGACCTCTGTTCTTTGGCACGGCCCATCTGTTCGAAAAGTCCATCATGGACCCGATTCCTCTGCAGCCGCGGGTTTTGCTGCTCCGTATGGGCAAGATGCCCTTCATGGATTCTACAGGGGAATCCACCCTAGCCAGTATCGTAAACCATTTTAACCAATCGGGTGGAACGGTTCTGATCTCGGGTATTCAACCACAGCCCCGGGAATACCTTAAGAAAACCGGATTAAGCGAACGGATTGGGGAAAGTCAATTCTTCGAGCATACCGATGAGGCCATTAGTGCAGCACGGGGAAGGTTGGATCAGCCGAAATGCCGGGCTTGTAAACACTTGGCCTTTCGGGAATGCACAGCGTTATCCTCCTGCTCACCGAAGCCGCTGGACACAAAGCCGGTTCCTTCGCTCCCGGCAAACCATTAGCGGGCAGGATGGACGTGTTAATAGTAAAAAGAGGCTGCGCCGGCAGTCTCTTTTTTATTCGTCAGCCTGTCCGCCTCTCTACTTCACGATTAAAACCGGAACCTTGGAATGCTGTACGACATAATGGCTGACACTGCCGAGAAACAGCTCTTTCAATCCGTTGAGGCCCCGGCTGCCCATGATAATGAGATCCGTTCCCCTTCCCTTCGCGAATTCAAGAATTTTACTCTCCGGTTTTCCCTCCAGCAGCGAAACCGTATGAGGGTTTTCCAAGCCGGACAGCTCTTTTTCCAATCTCTTTATGGTTTCTTCCCCGTATTGTAATTCGGAATCATAGAAATTTGGTGTAGTCATGGGATAAACCCCAGGAATAGCCGGATTATTAGTAAGCACCATAACGACATCTAAAGCAATGCTCTTGTTGGATTCAGCCATTTGCACGGCTTTCCCAAGTGCCTTCTCGGATAACTCCGAGCCGTCAAAAGCAACCAAAATCCTCTCGCAAAACATAGACCTGCACCTGCTTCCTATAGGATTTACTTTCATTGTAAACCCTGCAGGAGCGAAGGAATAGGAGAAAAATCACACTTTGCGGGAGCGGCTGCTACTACGGATGAAGGCCATGCCCGATCTAACCGTCAGGTGGCAGACCTTGCCCAGCCCCTCCGTCAGACCGCCTTGCGGGAGAAATACGCCCAGCCTCCGGCGAAGAACACGGCGAAGCTCACCCCGATGACCGTGAACAAGGTAGCGGACGACAGGGTAAAGGCTCCGAAATCGAAGCCGCTCCGCGGCATCATGGCGAGCAGGGGCTGGGCCCACGGGTAGAAAGGGGCATAGTCCTTGGAGTTGGCCACGAGCAGGTTCGGGATCGTAAAGATCACGTTAACGGCAAGCGGTGCCGCAAAGCTCGACCAAGCCGTGGAAACGGCCAGCTGAAGAGCGGCAAGCGGAAGGCAGGCGAGCCAGCCCAGGCCGATGGATAACAGCAGCTCCTCCCACGGGATTGTCCCGCCTCCTCCTTGGATCCATCCCACAAGAAGCAGCACGGCGAGAAAAAGAACCTGGGTTGCGGCAAGAAGCCCCATGACAAAGACAAACTTCACGAGGTAGACCTGGGTGCGGGTCACGGGCAGCGTCAAAAGCTGCTTCCACCCGCCTCCGGCATGCTCATACCGGCAGAGTAGAGCGGAATAGACGCCGGTCAGCAGCGGCAGGAACAGCATCGCATGCAGCGTGGTCATGATCACGAGCGCCTCTATCCAGGGAAAGTCCCGGGTCCGGTCCAGCCCTCTTGTTTCGGCGTAGCCGATGAATCCGGCCAGCACAGGGCTGATAACCAGAAGCAGCCAGAGCACGGAGCGGCGGATTTTGAGCCATTCGGAGCGAATCAGCCGGATCATGCTACCTCACGTCCTTTCGGGTAAAGTGGAAGCATCCGAGCAGCCAGACAATGGCGCCGAGCGCGAGCCCGGCCGCAACGGAATAGAGCGGCTCACCGGCCTCGTTGATCAGAAGCGGCCACTTCCAGGGAATCCAATCCTCGAAGCGGTACGAGAACATCGAGAAAATCATGCTGAGGATACCTGCCGTCAGCGGCAGAGCCTGGTTCGCCATGATGACCGACAGCCAGGTCTGAAGCGCCAGGAACGGCATCACCGCGAGATACGGGTAGAAGGCCGCTATCGCGATGTCTCCATACGGCACCGGGCTGACAAAGCCCAGGATCCGGCCCAGCAGCACGGTCCCAAGCGCCGTTGACGCCGACGAGACCAGAAGCAGGACAGCCGAGAGCAGGAACTTCGCGGTGAACACCTGGCCGCGGGTGACGGGCAGCGCCAGCGTCTGCTTCCACGCGTTCGTCTGGTGCTCGATTCCCGCGGCCATGGAGGCGATAATGGCGATGCCGATAAGCAGCGTCGGAACCATCAGGTTGGACACGTTGTTAATCAGGCCGCCCCACAGATCGTCCGCATAAACCTTGCCCACCAGGTAGTCATAGCGGACCCCGAAGTTGACGGCCTGAAGGCCGATCACCCCGAGAGGGCCGAGAACGATCAGGAACCAGATCATTTTGCGGCGGATCTTAAGCAGTTCGACGGAAAGAAGGCGAAGGATCACAGGCTCCCCTCCTCCGGTGATGTCGAGGAAGATGCTTTCGAGCGACGCCGTCTCCTCCTCCACGCGGTACACCTCAAAGTCATGGCGGACCAGCGTCGACACCATTGCCGCCACCTTGCCGTCATTCTCCGGCTCCACCGACAGCCGGCCCTGCTCCCATTCGGCGGCGTGGCCGCTTGCGAGCAGCAGCTTCCACGCTTCCTCCGGCCGGCTGACGCCGAGCCGGATGCGGTTCTTCGCCTGCCGGCGGAGGGCGGTAATGGAGTCCTGGAAGATCATCTGCCCCTTCGTGATGATTCCGACCCGGTTCGCCATCTGGTCGATCTCCGACAGCAGATGAGAGGAGATCATCACCGTGACCCCTGCTCCTTCGGCAGGCTTTTGATCAGCTCGCGGATCTCGAGTATCCCGGCCGGGTCGAGCCCGTTCGTCGGCTCGTCGAGGACGAGCAGCTCCGGCTGGCCGAGCAGCGCGGTGGCGATGCCGAGCCGCTGCTTCATGCCGAGCGAGTAGCCCTTCACCGGGCGCTTCGCGTCCTTCGTCAGCCGGACGATGGCGAGCACCTCCTCGATGCGGCTCTTGGGCACGTCGAGAAGGAGCCGGACCGCCTCCAGGTTCTCGTACCCGCTCAGGTGGCCGTAGTACGACGGGTACTCGACCAGCGACCCGATCTTGCGCAGCACCGCGAGCCGTTCGCGCCGCATATCCTTCCCGAAGATGCGGATGCTTCCCATCGACGGCTTGGCCAGGCCGAGCAGCATGCGGATCGTGGTGGTTTTGCCCGCGCCGTTCGGTCCGAGAAAGCCGTATATATCCCCTTTCGCTATTTGTACATTGACATCGCTGACGACCATGCGCCCTCCCAGTTTTTGGAAAGACGGTTCGTCTCCAGAATCCATTCGTTCATGGCTGATCACCTCATGCTTAACAATAAGGCATGAAGGTTAAACCGCCAGACCACCCGGGGTTAAATTCCGTTTAAAAAACTCACCGGCGGGGGCCAATCACAATGACCGTTCCCTCCGGTCCGCTTTCGATCCGGCTCCGCAGGTTCATTTCCTTCAGCATCAGGGAAGCGATGGACAACCCGATGCCCGCTCCCTTATCCGCCGAATCGCCGTTCATGCCGGGCCCGCGGTCAGCAATCTCCATTCGTCCGCCTTGCTCTGCATACACTTTCACCCCGAGGTACCGGCCGGTTTTGGCATGGCGGAGCACATTCTGAAAATAATTGTCGAGCACCCGCTCGAGCCATTCGGGATCGATCTCCCAGTAGACCGAGGTTTCAGGAAAATCAGGCTCAAGAACGAAGCCCTCCTTCTCCAATACCGGGTACCAGTGGGCAAGCAGCGTCCTAGTCATGCGGACGATCTCGACCGGCTTCGGCCGGTACGGGTACTTGCCCGCGGAGAGCAGCGAATACGAGAACAGGTTCTCGATGAGCTGGGCCAGGTACCCGATTTTACGCTCGATCAGGCCGACCGCTTCCGCCCCTTCGGGCTGAGCGGCTCTTCCTTCAGCCGGAAGGCCAGCCCGCGTATCGTCGTAAGCGGAGTCCGCAGGTCATGGGACAGCTTCGCGATCAAGTCGCGGCGCAGGGCTTCTTCCTCGGCCTCGCGCAGGCGGCTGGTCTCGAGCTTGCCGACCATATCGTTGAAGGCACTTTCGAGCTTGCCGATCTCGTCCCCGTTCTCAACGGTAGTCGGCTGCGGGATTCCGTTACCCGACGGCGTGGTCATGGCGGCCTGAAGCCGCACCAGCCGGCGCCGGATCCGGTAAAAGAAAAGCAGGGAGACGAACAGGAAGAGCGAGAGAATGAGCAGGGTCCCTCCGACGAAGACCATGCTGTAGTTGTCCCTCACCTTCTGGCCTTCCGGCTTCATCTCGGAGCGGGGCACCTCGAGCACCATGAAGCCCGAAGAGGCCGCCTGGACGGCAGCGACTCTGTCTTCCTTCCCGCCTGTAGAAGAGGCGCCGGCTGTCCCTTCCGCCTCCCCGGCCCCTTCCTCCCCGCCGATAAAAGCCACGACCGTATAGGGATCGCCGTCGTAGCTTTCCTTCATGAATTTTACCGTATAGGCGGACGTCCAGACCTCCGGAAGCGACGTCTTCTCCGGCAGCTGGAGGCGGGTCCTGCCCGTCCCGTCCACCCAGAACATGGAGGCTTTGTCGTAGCGGGCCTGCAGGCGGCGGAGGGCCGCATCCACGGCTTCGGCATCCGCTCCCTTTAGCTTCTGCGCTTCCGCATGCCACATGTTCTTTAGCTTCGTGCCGTCCTGGTACAAGCCTGTTTCCCCTCCGAGGACAGAAAGGGGACATAGAGAAGAATGGAAATAAGCGGAAACATTAAAGGAATCAGCACGAGGGCGCATAGAACGATAAGCAAATATTTGGCGAGGAGGGAATTTCGGAGCCGTATCATACTCTCACCCGGTACCCGAGTCCACGGACCGTTTCAATAATGGCGGGAGCCCCGGGATCGATCTCCAACTTCTCCCGAAGGTAGCGGATGTGGACGTTGACCGTTTTGTCCCCTTCCATATAGGGCTCCCCCATACGGACTCATACAGCTGTTCCTTGGTCAGAATCTGGTTCGGATGCCGAAGAAAGCACTGCAGAATTTGCAGCTGCTTCGCCGTCAGCCCGATTTCCTCCCGGGTACGCGTATCGATCACCGAGGGACGGCCCAGGTGGACAAGCAGGTGGCCGAGCCGGAGTTCCCCGTCCTCTCCCTTGTCGAACCGGCGGAGCAGCACCTCGAGCCGGGCGGCCAGCTCATCCGGGTGAAAGGGCTTCGTCAAATAGTCGTCGGCAAACTGAAGCCCTTCCACCTTGTCCTCGACCGCCGAGCGCGCCGAGAGCATAAGCACCGGCACCCCGGGCATTTCCCTTTGAGCCGGCGGCCGACAGAGAAACCATCCAGTCCAGGCAGCATCACATCGAGCACCACCGCATCCGAATCCTTCACCCGTTCGGCCGCCCCTTCCCCGGAAAGCAGCCAGTCGACCCTATACCCCCGCTTTTCCAAGTCCTCCTTCACCCAGGTCCCGATATCCGAGTCATCTTCAATATATAAAATCCGCTTCATAAGCGATCTCCTTTCGCTGCCGTATCCCTTCAGAATAGACAAACCGAAGGAGAATGAAAAGTTAAATTTGGTTTAAAAGCCGATCTTCAGCCGGTGAGGTGTCAGCTGGTCCCCTGCAAATCAAAAAGACCGCCTTCGCGAGCAACGCGTTGGCGGCCTTCCGGCTATTCGTTCTTTTTTGGCGTAACCTGACCCAGAAAAAGCCTGCCAAATAAGCAGCAATGGAAGATACCGTGAGCAGATAAGCACCATCCAGGCTTCCGGTCATCGGCCCCAGCACGAAATAGCATACCTCGGTTAGAATACCCAAGAGAATAACAGGCAGTGCCATCTTCAGCTTTTTGATCCCGTTTCCTCCTGTCCCTTGCTGTCATTACTTATTAAGACAGCTCTGGATGGAGGTTTGTCTCGTTTTTCCACCTAATCCCAGTTATGCGTTTCTGGCCGGCTCTTGATTAGATGGTTTGAGCCCACTTCCGGTTCAAGTTGGGCCGCTGCCCTGCCTAACGAACCCGGGTATCGCTAATGGGCCCTTTACTGGCCTTTTGCCAGGCTAGCGAATCGTAGGATCGTTATTTCCTGGAATGAACACGATTTCTGCTTCCCCCGACTGCATTAGCGCTATAGGGATTCGTTAGGTTTGAGAATAAGCCGGTTTTTGCGGAGTAGGGTTATTAGGATTCCTTAGGCCGTTTACCGTCCTTTGTCTACCATTGTTTACCTTCCTTCATTTGCCCATTCTAATGAGAGTGGGTACCTCCTCTATCATTGTCCGCAGCCCCATGAAGAAGGCCCTCTAACCGCGGGAGGCTAGTGGCATATTGTTGTAGAATATCCAAGGTCTGGACCGCCTGAAGCGTGGCCAGCTGCTGCTCCTCTTCATCCGAGCATTCCATTCGTAAGGAACGCTTCAGGTTATAGTCCAGCCAAGCAACCGGTCCCCAAAACCGTTTCTGGTCTCCATTTCGTCAGCCTCCTTTGCCAAAGGCTCCTTCGTTCCGAGGCCCTCTCTCCCCTTCGCCGCATCACTGCCCCCTCCCACTCGCTTCGGCTCAGCAGGTAATGATAATAAACCTCGTCGTTAATTTCCCTCTGCCCGAGCAGGGTGAAGCCGCATTTCTCGATAACCCGGTTGGAGGGGTGTTCGAAAGCAAGGCGATGGCGGTAAGCCATTCCCCTTCCGTCTTGGTAAAAGAAAGCGGATAAGGCCTTGGGCCGCTTGAGTGGCGTATCCTTTTCCCCGGTAGTCTCTTGAAATGGCATAGACGATCTCCCGGTTAGGAGGGAGCTCGTCTTTGACTCCCGAGCAGCACCATCCGATGAACGGTGGCGGCTCCTCTCTTTAATTCATATATACATAAATTGGAATTTTCTTTGTATACTTAGGGGGATTCTACTCTGAGTCACCACGGAGGTAACATGAAACCTCGGAACGTTTCTTTTTTAAGATTTTGTTTGCATTAGCTACGCTAGTGTCTGCAGCATTTGTGTTCTTTGCCGGCAGCAATCGGAGTGTTTACTTGGGGTTTATGACTCTCTTTCAGGCTTTATATGGATTCGCTAAAGCTGCTGAGTTAAAGGCTCAAGGACAACCAGGTGTAGTTTCATTATTCATAGCAAGTGTCGGTTGTCTAATAGGAAGCATGGTGATAGTTATGATGGTATTTTATTCATAAGGAGTGGAGTGAAGCACCATAACATTTTCAGAAGGGAAGATTTTGTCCTGTCCCCGACTGTCACAAAAAGCGTAACTTAAAGCTGCGCATGAGCTGGGTCCGGCATCCGCTTGGAGTAGAGTCGCTTTAACAATAAACCAGCTCTTGTTTTCAAGGAGGTAAGGCATGTATTACCCTACGGTAAAGGTGAACCAGCACTCTAGAAACACCATAGCGGCGGGGCCTCGCCATACCGTTGCTCTTAAATCGGACGGCACGATGATGGCTGTAGGGGATAATAAGTATGGCCAATGTGATGTAAGCACTTGGCACGATATTGTAGCGGTCGCGGCTGGTAATGTTCATATGGCGGCGAACACGGGAAATGCCCATACCATTGGTCTTAAATCGGACGGTACCGCTGTGGCTGTGGGCTGGAATCAGCATGGCCAATGCGAGGTAGCCGACTGGCACCATATTGTAGCGGTTGCGGCCGGTTGGCGTCGTACCATTGGGCTTAAATCGGATGGCACGGTGGTAGCCGCAGGCCGAAATAAGGAAGGGGAATGCGAGGTAACCGGCTGGCATACTATTGTGGCTGTCTCGGCGGGTGACTGGCATACCATCGGTCTTAAAGGGGATGGCACGGTGACGGCTGTCGGTAACAATCGGTACCGCCAATGCGAGGTAAAGGGCTGGCGCGACATAAGGGCGGTCGCCGCGGGTTACCTTCATACCGTCGGGCTTAAATCGGACGGTACAGTAGTGGCGGCGGGGAATAATCAATACGGCCAGTGCGATGTGAGTGCCTGGCGCGGTATAGTTGCGATTGCGGCAGGCAGCAGCCATACCATCGGCCTTAAATCGGACGGTACGGTGGTAGCGGTGGGTTGGAATGAACATAGCCAATGTAAGGTAACGGATTGGCGCGATATGGTGGCGATTGCGGCGGGTTGTGCCCATACCGTTGGTCTTAAATCGGATGGCACGATGATGGCTGTAGGGGATAATCAATACGGTCAATGCGAGGTAAGCGCCTGGCGCGGCATCCGGCTTCCGGCTAAATAGATTTAAACTTATAACTCAACTTTCCGAGTGAAAAAGCCCTGCTGAAAAACTCCCGTGATGAAGCCGTCTACCTCTTCGATCCCGTTAAGCGATGCAAAAATGGTATAGGATCTCAAGAAATCGTCCTCCCGTTCATGCTGTGATTAGAACAACTCAACGGGACGGTCCCTAGCTTATCCTAACTCCTTCACGCCAAAAAAGGCACCCGCCCGCTCCATAGAGCACAGGGTGCCTTCGCTTTAGCTGAGCCCGCCTTGACCGGCTCGAGCCCGGTCAGCAGTTAAATACCCTTACCGCCTGCTCGGCCGCCTGCTCCAGCAGCTCGGCGGTGCGGCTCATCGCCTCCTCGAGCGTCATCGGGCCGTTCACGATGCTGAGGACGGCGGCGAGGCCCTCCTCGTACAGCACCTCGATGCCGCTGCCGACCGAGCCCGCGAGCCCGATCGCCGGCACGAGGTGCTTCTTCGCGAGGCGCGCGACGCCGCACGGGGTTTTGCCCTCCGCTGTCTGGCTGTCGATGCGGCCCTCGCCCGTGATGAGCAGGTCGGCGTCCACAAGCCGGCGCTCCAGACCCGTTACCTCCATGACGATGTCGATGCCGGAGTCGAGGCCCGCGTTCAGGAAGGCGAGGATGCCTCCCGCCAGGCCGCCGGCCGCTCCCGTGCCCGGGATGTCATGGATGGCGTAACCCCTCGTCCGCTCGATCACGTCAGCAAAACGCCCGAGGCTTTCGTCGAGCTGCGCCGCCATCTCGGGCGTGGCGCCCTTCTGCGGGCCGAACACATAGGAGGCGCCGTTCGCGCCGCAGAAGGGGTTGCCCACGTCGCAGGCCACGATGAACGTGCTCTCCATGAGCCGCGGGTCCATCAGATCCGTGCGGATCTCGGTAACGCGGGCGAGCTCCGCCCCGCCCAAGCCGACGTTGTGGCCGTCCTTGTCAAGCAGATCGGCGCCCAGCGCCTGCAGCATCCCGGCCCCGCCGTCGTTCGTCGCGCTCCCCCGAGCCCGAGGATGAACTGCCGGCAGCCCTCGTCGAGCCCCGCCTTGATCAGCTGGCCGAAGCCGTACGTCGTGGTGAGCAGAGGATTCCGTTCTTCCGCGCCGATCAGGTAAAGGCCGGAGGAAGCGGCCATTTCAATCACGCAGGTTTCCCCGCCGCCCAGGATGCCGAACTCCGCCTGAACCTCCCGGCCTAGCGGATCCTTCACGGTCGTCTGCACGAGACGGCCGTCCGTGGCCTCCACCAGGCAGGAGACCGTCCCCTCGCCCCCGTCGGCCATCGGAACGACGACGGTTTCGCAGTCGGGAATGGCCCGGCGGACGCCGCGCTCGATGGCAAGTCCCGCTTCCCGGGCGGACAGGCTGCCTTTGAAGGAATCCGGGGCAATGACAATTTTCATAGTTTTCGGCCACCTTTGGGTAAGTTGAAAGTCTTCCTTTTATTATACCGCCATTCTCTTCCTGTTTCAGCCCTCCCCGGAAGCGGTACATAACCTTAAGTCAGTTACGGAGCTTTTTACGAAAAAGCTTCGTCCAAGTCCGGCAGTCACTAGGAGAGGAAGGATCGCTATGGCCGTCAGCAAACCGCAAACCCGAGTTCCCGTCAAGAGGGCCGGGCGCCCCCGACGAAAAGTCGCGCGCGTCCTTCTTCCGCTTCTTGCCTTTATTTTGCTATTGAGCGGAGTCATTTACTATAACACCCATAAGCCGCTTCCGGCCGGTTTGTCCGTGGAGGGGCCCGTTCACCGCGTGAAGGATATCGACTTCCTCTACGATCTTACGTATAAGCAGGGAGGTACCGAGAAACAGGAGCAGAGCATTTATAATCGAGTTTTTCAAGCGGTGGACGAGGCGGAGAAGTTTATTGTTCTCGACATTTTTCTATTCAACGGGTATTACGACCATGACCAGTCCTTCCCGCCCTTAAGCCAAACCTTGACCGAGAAGCTCATTGCCCGCAAAAAAGCCGTGCCCGGCCTCCAAATCGTCTTCATCACCGATGAGGTCAACACGACCTACGGCTCCCACGCCGCCGCGAATCTGGAGCAGCTGAAGGCGAACGGCATCGATACGGTCATCACGGACGTCGATCCGCTGAGGGATTCCACCCCTCTCTATTCGGGCGTATGGCGCACGTTTCTGCAATGGTTCGGCCAAGCGGGGGACGGCTGGCTCAAGAACCCGATGGCGGATACTGCCCCCAAAATTACGGTTAGATCCTATATGAAGCTGTTCAATGTCAAAGCCAATCACCGCAAAGTCATCGCCACCGACAAAACGGTCATTATCCCGTCCGCCAACGCCCATGACGCAAGCGCCAATCATTCCAACGCCGCCCTGCAGGTGAGCGGCCCTCTCATCGCCGATGTGCTCGCAAGCGAGCAGGCCGCGATTAACCTGGGAGGAGGCGGCCCCAAGGTGCCGGCTTATACCGCCGAAGGAAAGGAAGAAGGCGACATCCGGGTCCAGCTGCTGACGGAGGGCGGCATTTACCGGCAGGTGCTGCGTTCGCTTAACGAGGCCGGAGCGGGGGATAAGGTGTGGATGGGCATGTTCTACCTTGCCGACCGCCAAATCATCGACGGCCTGCTGGAAGCCTCCAAACGGGGGGCCGAGGTCAACCTGATCCTCGACCCGAACCAGAACGCCTTTGGCCGCGACAAAATCGGAATCCCCAACCGGCCCGTCGCCTCCGAGCTTCTGGACAAGTCCGGCGGGAACATCCACGTCCGCTGGTACAACACCGGGAAGGAGCAGTACCACACCAAGCTCCTGTTCATCGATAAACCCGGCGGGGTGGTCATCCACAACGGATCGGCCAATTTCACGAAGCGCAACCTGGACGACCTTAATCTCGAGACCAACCTCGGCGTAACCGCGCCAAAGGACAGCGAGGTGGCCGGGAAGTCCGCCGGTACTTTGACCGGCTGTGGAACAACGAGGGGCGGAATTCACCCTGGATTACGAGGCCTACCGGGACAAAACCGTGCCCCTCAAAAAGGCCGCCTACGCCGTGCAGACGTTCCTTGGGTTTACGACCTTCTAACGCCTTGTGGGTAGAAGAAATTACGCCTTCCCGCGGTCGTTATCGCCTCTACGATGCTTCTCCAACTAACCTAGCGGACGCATAAGGCCCCAGGCTGTAACGGCTGCTGAGCCGGCTTCCCTGTTAAAAAACCCTCCGGATATCCCGGAGGGTTCTTCGGTGCTGCTCCCGGGCGTTCCAGGTACGGACCGCCTCCCTCGACAGCCGTTCCCGTCTGTACGCCTCCGTCCAGCTAACGAATCGTCATAACCCTATTGGCCGGTTTTGGGATGGTTTTCCATTCTAACGAACCGCCCTATCGTTATTCGGTCCCATCACGGGCAAAAGCGGGGTCTTCCGCCGAAATAACCATACCAGGATTCGTTCCGTTTCCGGATGTGGCCGAAACAACATCCTTAACGATACTGGAGTTCGTTAGCCAAACGGGGGAATAGATCTAGGTTTACGTTGGCCGCCAAACCGTTTACCGGCTTGTCAGGGCTCCAGCCTCTTAATCCTGCTAGATGGTACCGGATACGCACTAGACCCTTTTCCGCAAGGAATGCTGGGCATCCATATGGCTATTCATCTAAAGTTTGAATTCACTAGATTAATAGAGAAGAGAATGAGAAATACTATAGCCATAGAGAGCAGCGCGGCTCCTTTCCGGCGGCGGCGATTAAGGAACGAGACGAGCGCCCCGCTCAACAGCGAGAGACCCCCAAACAGCCTAACGGCCATCCCCGTGTTGGCAAAAGGGAACCCGCCGTTTCTTTAGAATTTCTTCAGGTTTTCCCTACTTGGAAACTAAGATGTTTCGGATAAGATGAGTACGTGGCAAGCCGACCGTCACCATGGACCACCGTTAGGCAACGTCACACGCCGACACTGGGAGCCAGCGCAAGGAGCGGTAACGTCCCCCAGTAGCAGGAGCGGCACAAAAAGAGACTCGCTCTCCCAATCCTGTGCAGGAGAACGGCATAGTATGAAGGAATATAGACGGGTTAGCAGATAATTTATACTCGCTTGATGAAAAATTTGATTGACCTGGAGATGAAAACCATGAAAGTTTCTTTACAGGCTGGTCACAACGGCAGCCTGAATTCCTCCCGACGGGCCTCCGGCCGCTGGGCTCCCTGTCTGCCCCTGTTATGGCTTCTCGCCATTCCTGTTCTGAATATCTGCTACGGTCTCCTGAACCGACCCGGGGCCGAGGTTTATTCACTGGTCACCGCGTGGGATGAGCGCCTGCCCTTTCTTCCCGTATTCGCCATCCCTTACCTCATCTGGTATCCATTTATTTTCATCACGCTGTTCGCCATTCTGCGCCGAAGTCCCGCCGCCTACTACCGGACGCTGCTCGGCCTCTGCTTGGGGCTTGTCGTCTGCTACGGCGTCTACGCCGTGTTCCAAACGACCGTCGCCCGGCCCGACCTGCCGGAGACCGGCTTCTTCAACCGCCTGCTCGGCTTCGTCTACGCCACCGACCGGCCCTTTAACTGCTTTCCGAGCATCCACGTGTTGACCAGCTACTTGATGATCAAAGGCGCCCGCGTCTTTGGATGGAAAGCCCGGCTGCTCGTGGCGGCCTTGGCGGCGGCCGTGATCGTGTCAACCGTGCTCGTGCGGCAGCACGTCCTCGCTGATGCGGCGGGGGCATCCTGACGGCCGAGCTGACCTTTGCCTTGGCCGGGTGGGTGCTCCCTGCCCTGGCGGGACTCCGCCTGCCGCGCAAAAAGACCGCCTCTACGGCGGCCAAAGGCTAGATCAAGCAGGAGTCCTTTATCAAGGGACTCCCTCTCTTCTCAACTTGTCGATTACCGGAGGATTAGACCGTGGAAACCCTATTTCAAGCGGAGGAAACCGCCCAATGGCTGAAGAGCTTCGGCGTATGGGCGATTCTGGCCAGCCTGCTCCTTAGTGTGGGAATCAGCCTGACGGCGGTGATTCCTTCTTTTTCTGTCCGCGGCCAATGCCCTCGTGTTCGGCCTTCCGCTTGGCTTTGCCGTCTCGCTGGCAGGGGAAGCGCTCGGCGCGTATGTCTCCTACTGGCTGTACCGGAAGGGCATCCGGGCCCTTCGCCGCACCGACTCTCTCGACGGCCGATGGAGCCGGGCTTTTGCGGAAGCCTCTCCTGTCCGGCAGTTTTGGCTGCTGCTGGCGGCCCGGGTCGCACCCTTCCTGCCCTCCGGCCTCATCACCTTCGCCGCTGCGTGGACGCGGATGAACGTGACGGGCTTCATGCTGGCCACCGTAGCCGGAAAGGCCCCTTCGGTGGCCGCGGAAATTTGGGCCGGGCACGGCTTGTTTGCCGTCCTGCGGGGATGGCTCTGACTAGCCTAGCGGCCAGGCAGCTCGGCCGGCGGCGGGGACGCGTCGTGACGAACCGTCACGGCTGCCGTTCCGCTTGCGGTGTTGCCGGCCAAGTCCGCTGCCTTGTATTCGATCGTATACACCCGCCCCGTTCCTTCTCCGTTCCGTACCGCCCGCAAGAGGAATTCCCGGTCGTCGGTTCCGAAGTCCGCTTCCCGGATATCTTCCTCCGGTATCCCTCCCTCCGCTTCGCTGCTCGTGATCGAAACGAGCGTGACGGAAGCCACTCCCGAGACGCCATCCGCCGCATCGACGGCAGCGCGGACCGGCACCCACTTGCCGTTAGGCGGCCACAGCCCGGCCGGATCGGGCTCTATGGTGAGGCTGGGGGCGGTTTTATCTATCCGGAGCGTCAGGCTCCTCGTCTCTTCGAGTTGGCCCGCCCGGTCCATACTCCGGTAGTCCAGCCCATTTACTCCCTCCGTGGTTACGGCAAAAGGACCTCGGTAAGCCTTCCACTCCCCGCCGTTCAGCCGGTACTCCGTACGGGCTACTCCGGAAAGATTATCCAGGGCGGACAGCGTGACCGTGACGTCCGAGGTATACCAGCCGTTCGTCCCGTTCGGTTCCCTCGGCTCCGTTACGGCCTCGGTGACCGGCTTCTTCTCATCCATGCTCCCATAAAGCCTGCGAATGTCCGCATCGTTCAACGCGTACCGGTACATCCGCAGCTCATCCATGGAGCCCAGCCAGTCCCGGTTGGCGGCGGTTCCTTTATCGTAGCCTAGAAGAGGAGGGGTGCTGCGGTTCGTAACATTCATGGAAGGCCCGTCGTACTGGACGGAGGTCGCCGCCCATTCGCCATTGACGTAGATTTTATTGACGGAGCCGTCCCGGACAAAAGTAAGGTGAGTCCAGACACCCGTCTTGACGAGTCCGCCTGCTGTCGCCACCCCCACTTCCTTCCCGGCCGGCATCCCGAACAGGTTCATGCGGACGGCCCCGTTCTTCTCCACGGCACACCACCACTGCGGGTATTTCCCGGCCAGCCCGTACCAATAAATAATGTGCCGCTGTTGTACGAGCGCTTCCGGGTTGACCCATACCGAGAACGTAAAGTTGTCCGCCTCCGGATGCAGGTCCTCCACGTTGGTCATCTGCACGTTAGCCCGGGCGCCGTTCAAGTACAGCGCGTTTCCGTCCAGCCCCGGACGCAGATCCGCGCCGCTGCTCATGAGCCCGGTATGCCCCTTCCCGCTCGTATCCGGAATCCCGTCCGCCTCCGTCTGATCGAAGGTCCAATGAAGCAGCAGCTCCGGCACCGGTCGGTTCCGCTCCAGATGAATGGTGTAGCTCCTGGTTCTCTCGCCCAGCCGCGCCTTGATGGCAATCGCCTCCGAACCGCCAATCGTGATCGTCTTCGGCTTTCCAGCCTCCGCCGGCTCTCCATTTATGTCGATAGTGATGGCGTCGTTGGCCGTAACCGGGGTCAACGTCATTTGTTGGGTTCCGCTGTACAGGGCCAGCTGGTAGTCGGTGATATCCCCCGAAACTTAGGGGTCAAGCTGCCGTCGGAAAACTGAACGTCATCCAAGTCCGCCTCCGGCGTCTGGAACCAGGCGAAGTTAAACACCGCGAACATGATCTTGTCATAGGGCGTATATTCGCCGCCCTCGAAGAGTAGGGCCGCCTTCCCGTCCGGGAGCACCGATAGCGAGGAATAGGCGGAAGGGCCCTTATAGACGGTTTTGGCCGTCGGCCAGGTTTGCGCGTCGTCATAGCTGACCCGCACCGTCATGTTTTCCCGGACCATCGTGTCGGCCGGGTTGGAGAATAGCACGATGCGGCTGCTGGGATCGGCGGGCTCATACCGGATAAGGCTAGCTTCGCAGATCGGGTCGAGGAGGACGGGATCATAGGAGATCGGGGACCAGGTCGCGCCTTGGTCCCGACTGGTCGATAGGCCGCGCCGCCTTATTTCCTGGTGGCTGGACAGCCGGTCGTTGCGCATCAGCGTGCCGTCCGACAGCTCCGCCACGGTCGGCTCTCCCAGGCCCGCCGGCAGCCTGCCGCTCTGGTACCAGGTCGCGCCATGATCGTCGCTCTGGATATTACGGTCAATCGCCGGGATCACGAGCCGCCCTTTGGCCGGCCCCTGCTGAAGCTGGATGCCGACTCCCGGACCGGTTCCGTCCCATCGGGTTCCGGGGTCCTGAACCTCGCTGAAGCGGTTGACCGGTTCCGACCAGGTCGCCCCCTCGTCATCGCTGTAGACGCTACAGATCGTCCGGACCCCGCGGCTCGTGCCGTTCACAATGGCTCCGTATGTATCCGGACCGTAATTTTGAGTAACAAAAAGCCATATCCGGCCCGTGCTTTCATCCTGAACCGGCGTCGGGTTGCCGCACGTGTCGGGACCCGCATCGCAAACGACATGCAGCGGCTGCCAGGTCCGGCCCTGGTCTAGACTGCGCTTGAGCACCAGGTCGATATCTCCGTTATCGGCCGCGCTGTTTTTTCGTCCCTCCGCAAAAGCCAGCACCGTCCCGGATTTCGTCGTCAGCAGGGAGGGAATCCGGAACGTATGATAGCCCTCCGTCCCCCTTGGAAGAGATCCATGTTTGTGAAATACGGCTCCTCTCCCTGCGCGGCCGCTGCCGCCGCTAAAGGCCCGCTGCCGATTGGCGCAAAGGAAATCGGGACCAGCATAAAGGCAAGGAAGCATAGGAGGATCGCCTTTCTTCTCCACATCTCATTAAGCTCCTTTCCGTTTCCGTTATGAGGATTTGAGATCTCACTGACCGTCAAACCGTGCCAGCACCAGCCGCTCGTAAGGCCGCTCCTCGCCGCATTCGTAAAGGCATAGGATCGTTCCGTCCGCCGCGACGGCGAGATCGGAATAGGCGGCAGGCCCCTTGTGAAGCTCCTTCAGCACGGTCCAGGTCCGGCCCCCGTCAGAGCTTCTTCGGACCGTCAGGTTCTCCCGCTTCGTGCCGGCCGGATTGGAGAAGAGCACGCCCCCGTTCCCGTCCTCAATCAGGCTGCCCTGGCAGACCGGCTCGATCAGCGCTTCGTCGAGAATCAGATCCGACCAGGTGAGCCCGCCGTCCCGGCTCCAGGAGACAGCGCGCCGATTCCTCCCGTGATAGCTGCGCAAGTTGAAATAAACCGAACCGTCGGGCAGCTCCGCGAGCGCACATTCATTCGTGTTTTCACCCGCGATGCCGCCGATCCGCCACGTCTCCCCGTGATCGTCACTGTAGATGACATGGGCCGTATACGGCCCCGACGTGCCGGTCTCGGGGTTCAAGACCGCATGGTTGCACGGCACGAGCAGGCGGCCGCTCTGCAGCTGGACCGCATGGCACGGACCGGCCGCATACCAGGTCCACCCCGGCCGCTTGACGTCGGCCGTAATGTCGCGAGGCTCCGACCACGTGAGGCCGTCATCGTCGCTTTTCATCACCAGGACATCCCGTGCGGCTTTTCCCGCCAGGATGTCCTTCTCATGGCCATCCTCCGCGTTGCGGCAGAGCAGCAGCCAGATCGTTCCCGTTTCCCGGTCCTGGACCGGACACGGGTTCCCGATCGTATTCGCACCCTCATCGGCGATCACCCGTACCGGCTCCCAGGTCTCCCCATGGTCCAAGCTCCGCTTGAGCACGACATCGATATCGCCGGCATCCCCGGCCCCGTTCTTCCGGGCCTCGCAGAAAGCGAGCACCGTTCCCTCCTTCGTCACGAGCAGGGACGGAATGCGGTAAGTATGATAGCCGAGGTCTCCCGCGGCGAACAGAATTTGGTTGTCCATCTTTCTTTCTCCTCTCCGGTCACCCTTTGATGGAACCGACCATCATGCCTTTGACGAAAAATTTTTGAATAAACGGATATACAAACAAGATCGGAAGCGTGCTGATGACGACAACGGCGGACTTTAAGGTCGCGGCCGGCGGGGATTCCGGATGTATTCCACCTGCGATTCATCCTGCAGAATACCCGACAGCAGAATATTGCGCATCACCACCTGGATCGGCATCTTGCTCTGGTCGTTAATGTAGATGGAAGCCCCGAACCAGTCGTTCCAGTGGTGAACGGCATAGAAGAGGCCGATGGTGGCGATCGCCGGCATGGACAGCGGGATGATAATCTTCCACAGAATGACCGCCGGGGTGGCCCCGTCGATAATGCCCGATTCCTCCAGCTCCTCCGGCAGCGACAGAAAGAAATTCCGCATGATGAACAGGTTCCACGCACTGATCAAGCCGGGAATGACCAGCACCCACAGCGTGTTCTTTAAGCCCAGCTTGTCGATCAGCATGTAGGAGGGGATCAGCCCGCCGTGAAAGATCATCGTAAGAAAAATAAACAGCACGATCCCATTGCGGCCGGGCAGCGTTCTTCTCGCCAGCCCGTATGCGAGGGTCGCCGTGAACAGGAGGTTGAGAAACGTCCCCACGGTGACCCGAAACAGCGTGACCTTATAGGCGTTGTAAATGATCATGCCGCGCTTCAGCAGCATCTCGTAGGCTCCGAAATCGATTTTATGGGGGATGAGGATGAACGCCCCTCTTCTCATCGATTCTTCGGCGCTTATGAAGGAGGTGGACAGCACCGCCAGAAAGGGAACCAGAAACAGCAGGGACAAGACGGCCAGGATCACGATATTGAACGCGTCGAAGACACGCTCGGATGCGGTTGGTTTAATGGCACTCATCGACCCGTCCTCCTACCAGATTCCCGTATGGTTCATTTTTTTGGCGATATAGTTGGAGCCCAGAATCAGCAGCATAGCGATAATATTTTTGAACAAGCCGACCGCCGTGGCGAAGGAATAATTGAGCTTCGTCAGCCCTTCCCGGTACACATAGGTGTCGATAATGTCCGCCACCTCGTAAACCGATGGGGAATAGAGCAGCAGCACCTGCTCGAAGCCGGCGTTCAGCAGGCCTCCGATGGAGAGAATAAGCAGGATCACGATAACCGGGGCAATACCCGGCAGGGTAATATGCCAAGCCTGCCGCAGGCGGCTCGCCCCATCCATTCTCGCCGCTTCATACAGCCCGGGGTCGATCCCCGTCATGGCCGCCAAATACAGAATGCTTCCCCATCCGATGGACTGCCACACATGGGCTATCACCAGAATGCTTCGGAAATAGCCAGGCGAGCCCAGAAAATGGACCGGTTCCCCGCCAAAGAACACCACCGCCGCATTAATCAAGCCCCCGTCGGTGGACAAAATCATCATGGCCAAGCCGGCCACCACGACGGTAGAGATGAAATGAGGCAGATACGAAATCGTCTGAACGACCCGTTTGTACACGGCCGATCTCAACTCATTAAGCAAGAGCGCCAGCAGCAGCGAGGCCGGAAAGCCGAAAAACAGCTTATAGCAGCTGAGCAGCAACGTATTGCGCATCACATTCCAAAAATAATACGAATGAATGAATTTGCTGAAATGCTTAAACCCTACCCAGCCGCTCGTGAAAATCGCATCGACTCCCTCGAACGGGGAGATGTCCTTAAACGCGATGATGACGCCGAACATGGGGATATAGTCAAAGATCACAAAATAAAGGATGCCGGGCAGAATCAAGTAATAATAAAACCGGTGGACCTTAACGGCCGTCCACAGCCGCCGCCCGGTCGCGAGCCGGCTGCCCGGGGATTCGGAAACCGCCGTATTCATCGATGCCAAGTGCGCTCCTCCTTCTTCCCGCTTGTATGGCAGCCCGGACGGGAAAACCCCGCCCAGAGCCGCCGTGGACCGGATCTCCCGCCGCCTACTTCTTCTTCTCGTTATACTGGCGCGTGTATTCCGCGATCCATTTATCGAGCCCCGCCTTATACAGCTGATCGATGTATTTATCGAAATCGGAAAGGGGTCTAGCGCCCGTCACGAACTTGACCAGCTCCTCGCTGCGCAGACGGTTGATGTCCCCAAGCGTCGGGATGTTCTCGTCGAGCTTCTGCTTGTCGTAGAGGATGTTCGCATCGACCGGCATTTTGGCGACGCTAGTATTCAGCGCTTCCTTGGTCAAATAATCGGCATGCATCTTCTTGACCGGGTCCTTGAACGCATACTTAAGCTCGGTAGCCGTCCCCAGGGAGACCATAAATTCACCCGCATACTCGATGTCCTTGCTCTTCAGCTCCACGTCGAACTTGCTGTCCCCGATATAGCCCCAGTTCGTACCGAAGGCCGCCGTCAGGTGATTGGTTGGAATGTCCTGGTACTGGTAGTTGATAAACTTCATCACGGCTTCCGGATGTTTGGCCTTCTTCGTGATGACCATGGAGGCGGTGTTTCCGGCTGTCGCCGTCATCAGCTTGCCTTTCGGACCCTGAATGCCTCGGATGATTTCATAATTGGCGTCCGCCGGCAAATTCGGCTTAATCTGCGGGAACAAGAGCGTGATGCGTGAGTACCACATGGAGGACATGCCGACCCGGTTCGTCTTCAGCAGCTCCGTCGGATCGAATTTGCTGAACGATTCTTTGTAGAGGTAGCCCTTCTGGTACCAGTCCGCCAGCTTCGCGACATAGTCCTTGAATCCCGGAGCCAGCTCCGGCGGCTTCATCTTCTTATCCGCCGGGTCGATCCAGTTGCTGTTGCCATACTCCGTGAAGCCCCCATCAGGGCGTTCTTGATGCCGTTCAGGTCCGTCATCATCGGAATCGTGTCGTCCTTGCCGTTTCCGTCCGGGTCCTTCTCTTTAAACGCTTTCAAAACGGCTTCCAGTTCATCCAGCGTTTGCGGCATCTTCAGGTTCAGCTTCTGTAGCCAGTCCGTCCGGACCCAGATCGGGTAGTGAACCGCCGGCTCCCCCGCGGGATACCCCAGATTTTGCCGTCCTTATCCTTCATGTACTCCCATGCTTTGTCATTCCAGGCCTTCTTGATGTCCTGCCCGTATTTGTCGAGCAGGTCGTTAAGGGGGATAATGGCTCCTTTCGGTGCGAGGTCGTCC
The DNA here is from genome assembly GCA_030323305.1 of Paenibacillus sp. CC-CFT747. GTDB lineage: Bacteria > Bacillota > Bacilli > Paenibacillales > NBRC-103111 > Paenibacillus_AO > Paenibacillus_AO aurantius. The sequence goes on from CP106741.1 coordinate 1,695,560, forward strand.
CAGTTCGCCTGGAAGGTATCCACTTCATCGCTCGAGCTTCCCAGGAGCAGGTTCAGTTTCTGAGAGGCAGCGTCCCCTCCTTGGGGCGGCACAATGGCGGCCGGCTCGATGCCGAGCTTGTCGACATACATCTTCTTCATTTCTTCCAGCTTCGCGGGTACGCTGCCTTCCGGCTTCTGGTTCAGCTGCCCCGTGTTCTGATAAATGTAGATTTTCGGAATGGTCTTCGCCTTTCCCGCTTCCCCCGCCGCCTTGTCTCCCTCTTGGGTCCCGCTATTGCCTGAGCATGCCGCCAGCAGGCTTGCGCTCATGACAACCGTGACCGAAGCATTGACAACCTTTCTGTTCATCGCGTTTCCTCCCTCTGCTTGTAAATCCCAAGGTCCCTGCCTTGTTCGGAACCCATCATAACAAGACGTGAAAGCGTTTCAAATCATAACATTTCTACCTTTGTATGAGGATTTTGACATGTCAAAAGGTTATCATGCCTTTCCACGTCAGCTGCCATACAGCCTCTTGAACTCGCCGGGTGTCAGCCCAACCTCTTCCTTAAAGACCTTGATGAAATAGTACGAATGGCTGTATCCGACCTCTTTGCCCGCTTCGCCGATTTTCATGCTGCTCTGCAGCAGCAGCTCCTTGCTTTTCTCAATGCGGACCTTCTTCAAATAATCCACGAAAGGCTCTCCCTTGATTTGCTTGAACAGCCGGCTGATGTAAGCCGGATTCAGGTTGACCTGCTCCGCAACCGAGCTTAGGGACAGGGGCTGGCTGTAGTCCCGCTCGAGAATCTCGATCACTCGCGTGATATGCTGGTTTCCTTTGGCGTTCCACTCCCCTTCGAGGTAAGCCGCCGTGAGCCGGATGAGCTGATGGAACCAGCGGACTATCTGGGAAAGGGACTCCTGGTCCAGCAGCTCCTGGTACGGATTGGCCTCCTTCTGCCAAACGGTTCTCCAGTTGACCCCAAGCTGGTTCAAGGAATAGATGATGACGGTCAGCAGCTGCACAAAAACCGGTTGGATTTGCTTATAATGCAGATTGTTTTTCTGTGCATTGATGTCGGAGACGAACTCGTCAAACGCTTGGATGGCCTCCTCCACCCGGGCCGTTTTGAGATACCCGAGCAGCTGCTCCTCTTTAAGCTTGGGATAATGAAATCGGCTCGTCTGATCGAACTGAATCTCCCCAAAGGACAGAACATCGCCGCTGCCGTACAGAATGCGGTACTTGAGAGTCTCGAGGGCCTCTTCATACGACTGGGGCAGCTCCTTCACCGTGGCGCAGGCACTGCCGATTCCGATCGAATAGGAGTGGTTCAGCTCCCCGTTGATTTGTTTGAGCAGCTGCCGCGCGAGCGTCAAGACCTGCTCCTCATCCATTCCCCGCCGGGCCAGGACAAGGGCAAGCAGATTCTCCTCCGCCTCCACGACATAATAGGGCGTGCTCAGCACCGGATTTCGGCTCAGAAGATCCTGGACTTGCAGCTTAAGCAAATCCTCCGTCAGGTTCGCGTCCTCCTCCCGCGCCGTGCTCCGCTCGCCTTGAGCATCCACCGAGAGCGCCATCACCACCAGATCCCGGGTATCGATCCCCAGATGGAGATAATGGATTTTGGCCTCGATCTCCTCCAGGCTCATGTGATGCCGACGCAGAAGGACCGCCTTGAATTGCTCGCGCTGGATGGGCATGCTCTCTTCCAATTTTCCCTTGTAATAATCGCGCTCATGCAGGGCCGATCTCATATAATGGCCGATGGTGCCGAATTCGTCCCCGTCTTCCGCGCGGTGTCCGGCCTCCCATCCGATCAAGGCTTTCAGTCGGGTGACCGGCTTGTATAACCGCAGGGAGGACAGATAAGCCAGAACGACGGAGAGAACCACGAGGAGCAGAGCGGAAAGAACAATGGTTTGCTTGATGGAGGTGGTGCCTTTGGCGAGGGCCTTCATATCCGACACGCTGACGAAGGTCCAGCTCAGCAAAGAAGAAGCGGAATAGCAAACCAGCTTCTGCTCGTCCTGAATCCGGTCCGTGAAGAAACCGGCATGACCGGCGATCTCTTGCTTATCCGGTAAAATCCGGTTAACCGGCTGATGCAGGTAAGCCGGATTGCTGTGAAACAGGAGGCTTCCTTCCCGGGAAACCACATAGATCTCATCCGTACGGGCCAATTTGTTAATAATCTTCTCGTAAATGGCCGAGGCGTTGAGGTTGATGATTAAAGCGTTATCCCCTTTGCCGGTTTTGTAGATCACCGAAAGCAGGTGCTTATCCGGACCACGGCGCTGCTTGGCGATCCGGGTATCCATCAGGGTGGCGATTTCCGCACTTTTCTTCCCCGCTTCGTACCAGCCCAGGTCATAGAAAGCCCCGAACGGAAACTGCAGGTTGGATCCGTCATTCTCGGACGTAAGAACAAGCTGCTTGCCCGCGTCATAAAAATACACCGAGTCCACAAACTCGTTGGACATCCGGAACATGTTGATCGTGTCGAGGAATTCTTCTTGGCCTCCAGGTAAGCATAGAGCGAGGACAAATTTTCCGGCGAGATCTCTCCCTGAAGCTCCTCATAATAGCTTCCTCCCGGAAAACGCTCGAAATTTTGAAACGACCGGTTCAGGGCAAGCTGGTTGGAGTTGTCCTTGATCCGGTTCAAAACCATTTCGATCGCGTTAATCGTCTGGTTTAAGTATTGGAGCTTGTTCGTTCCCGTTTCCTCACGGAAAGATTGGGAAACCTTGTAATAGGCAATACAGTTGGAGATCAGGCCCGGAATGATGGCAATAAGGGCCGTGGTCATGATCAACTTCATAAAAAAACCGTTTTGGAGCACCCGTCTCAGAAAAGCAGCGGTAGGGCTCGGTTTAAGCATGTCTGGATATCCCTCCTTTCGCTATCCCGCCGGCGGTCGATCCGCCCCACTCATTAGGAACGATACGAATGCATCCGATCCCTGCCGGAATGAAGGACAGCGCTTTCATAAATCGGTAACCTTGAACCACGGCCTCAAGCGGATGAGGACCGGGAATTGTTTCATGAGAAACATTTCCCGGCCGTCTATCTTCTCCCTGAGCGAAAGGTGCCGCGGCTCATAAAGCCGCCGCCTCCCGATTCGGCTCATACCGGTGACGGCGCAGCACGTCACTCGCCTCATAGAATGCTTCGAGTTGCTTCCGCTCTTCGGCTGTAAAGGATTTCAAGGGCCCTCTAACGGCAGGGGCGGCTATGACCCCTTGCAGATACAGCATATATTTCTCGTAGGGAATCACGTCGTACCGGAGCATGTGGGCAATGACGCCGTTCGCTTCCGCCTGCCTTTCCTGCAGAGCCGCCATCACCGGGCGCTCCTCCGACGAGACGGTTTCATACATGGAGGTGAACAGGTTAGGCATCATGTTGAAGGTGCTGCCGATGGCACCGTCGGAACCGGCATACGCGCCCCCGAGGTACACCTCGTCATGGCCGTTGTAGAGGAGGAAGGACTTCCCGCATCTCGCCCGGATCTGCTGCATCTCGAACAAATTAAGGGAAGTAAATTTAACGCCGAGGCACCGGGGATGGCGGCTCAGCTGCTCGTAGAAATCCAGGGACAGGCTAACCCCCGTCGCTCCCGGGTAATGGTAGACGAGCATGGGCAGCGATACGGCTTCCATGACGGCTTCGTAATGCTCCCGGATCTCGTTCACCGATACCTTGTAATAGAACGGCACCACCGCCGAAACCGCGTCCACGCCTTGGCCTTCGGCATGCTTGGCGAGCCGGATGGTTTCCCTCGTGCCGATGCAGCCTACGTGCGAAATAATCGTCACCCGTCCCTCCGCCGCCCCGACGACCGTTTCCAGCACCCGGCACCGCTCTTCGCTCGTCAGAAGAAACCCTTCCCCCGTGCTTCCTCCCACATAGAATCCTTTGATGCCCTGCCGGATTTGGTGCTCCACCAGACGGGCCAAGGAATCATGGTCAATGTCTCCCCCGGATGCATCGGGGTTACCAATGCCGTGAAGATGCCGCGAAATGCGGCCAGCTTGTCATTTGTCATGCCTCTCATCCTCTCCGCCGCTCTCCGCGGTATTTATACCCGAATTATAAAGGAAGGAACGGGAGGAGTTTTCTCATTTCTTTATGAAACCTTTCATTTCTTTACCAAATCGGCCCGTGTATAATGTAGCTTACCAGGAAAGGGGGCGCCGGATGTACCCGCAGTACCTGTTTGAGTATCCCAACCTAGACTCGGATTTTCCCTTCTTTATGAAGAAAAAGAGGTACACTTCCGTGCCCTCCCATCGTCATGATTTTATTGAGTTCTCCTTGGTCTTGGAAGGACAGGGCAAGGAGTGGATTAACGGAGCCTCTCACGAGATGGCGCCCGGCACCCTGGTGCTCCTGCTTCCCTATCAGATCCACGAATACCGGTCTGCCGGTGACGATAAGCTTCAGATGTACGTGTGCAATTTCGATATGACCCTTCTCACGGCAGGGCCGGAATCGGCCTGGGGTCTTCATGAGCTGCTGCTGGGGCGGGACCCTGCCCAGCCGTCCTATATCGGGCTGCCGGAGGAAGCCTTCCGGGAAAGCGTTCGACTCTGGGACAAGCTTTACGACGAGTACAACGCTTCCCGCGCCTGGAGGCCGATCGTGATCCGGGCCTTACTCATGGAAGCGCTGGCCCAATTCGTCCGTCAAGGGGAGCGTCCTCCCGTCTCCCGCCCCTTCCGTCAGGAAGATCCGCGGCCTTCCGCCAAGAACATCTGGCCGGTCGTTCAATATGTCTACGAGCATTTCCTCGAGCCTCTTACCCTCACCTCGTTGTCCGAACGGTTTCATCTCCACCCGACTCAAGTAAGCAAGCAGTTCGGCGCGGCGTTCGGGATGCATTTTGTCGATTTTCTTCATGAGCTGAGGATTCGCCATGCCTGCTCCCTGCTCCTCTCCACTACACTTCCTATCTCGCAGATTGCTTTCGAATCCGGCTTCTCGTCGTATCCGACCTTTTCCCGCGTGTTTCTCCGCATCAAAGGGACCACGCCGCGCCTGTACCGGGAGAAGCAGGGACGGGACAGAACGGGAGCCGGGTTATAATATCATCTCGTTGATCTTGTTAGGTTCTCTGTCCAGATAAACATTACACAAGAAAATAGATAAAATGGCCAGATATCCTACCCACCCTTTGATTGTCATGATCCGCCCCTTTCAATAAATATTCCTTTTATAGACATCTCAACCCGGCAAAAAGTTACCGATACGCCATGAAAAGGAAGCCCTCCTCGTTCGAGGAGGGCTTCCTTTGGGCATAATGGGTTACGGCTTGAGGCCGGTCATCACTCGGAGCAGCAGCACGGCGGTTTGGGCCCGGGTAGCGGACACCTGAGGAGCAAGCAAATCTTCTTCCATGCCCCGGAGCCAGGAGAGCCGTACGGCCCGCGCTACAGCTTTTTGGGCCCAGTCGGAAACATTAGAACCGTCCTTGAATCGGTCCAGCGTCCTCTGGGAATCTTCCTCTTGACCACCACCGGTTACCCTCTCTAGAATGACCGCCATTTCTTCCCTCGTGACCGGATCGTCCGGCCGGAACTTACCGTCCGCCCCCTCAATCCAGCCCAAGTGCTGCGCAAGACGGACGGATTCATAATACCAGGCGGACGGATCGACGTCAGAGAACACCGTTTCACTCGTTGGGACTGTTCCCTCCTCCGCCCGCCATGCACCGATCATCAGCTTCACGAATTCCGCCCGGGTTACGGGGCGGTCCGGCTGAAATTCCGTGTCCGTCACCCCTTCGACCACTTCTCTCGACGCCAACACTTCCACGTCGTTCCGGCTCCAGTGGCCGGCCAGATCGTGGAAGCTGCGGCTTCGGGACATTACCGTATAGGTGCCCGGTTCCGTAATGGGCGCATGCAGCCTGCCCGCTGCTTCATCGGCCCATCCTCCCCATGACACCCACCCGCCCTTGCCGGGCGATTCCGTGCTCACTTGGAAGAGCGTTAGTTTCCGCGGGTCTGTGCCCTTCATGCTGTCCTTGTCGAAGGCAAAGGACAATTCTACGGGCTTACGCCAAGCCGATTCCGGACTGACCGTGATTTCATACCGACCGGAGTGCTCCGTGTATTCAGAAAGTCCGGTTTCAGCGGGGCTCTCCATTTTGCGGATCTTCCACACGGCCGTCCCGTCAACCGCTCCCCGGGGAACCCGGAGAATCAGCTCTCCGTCCATAGCGGCCCATTCCCCGCCCTCCGGCCCGATGCTCCATTGAGCTTCCCTTCCGTGGGTCGGTGCCGGGGTCGGGACCGGACTTCCAATTGGGCCTGCCGGCCCGCCGGCTGGAGGCTGCAATGTTGGATTAGGTGTCGGACTTGGTGTCGAACTTGGCGTTGGGCTCGGCGTTGGGCTCGGCGTTGGGCTCGGCGTTGGACTTGGCGTCGGACTTGGCTCGCCGCCCGGCTCGCGGCTCGTTCTCGTCTCCGCCCCGACCGCGAACGACTCGTTTCCTGCTGCATCGATCGCTTTTACCGTAACCACATAAGCGGTATCAGGCGTCAGGCCCTCGATGGTATAGGTTCCCCTTCCTGCCTGTACTTCCGCCGAACCAAGCATCTCTTCCTCTCCGGGCTTCCCCAGCGGATCTCGGCTTTGGCAAAATCCGCACTCAACGAATCGGACCAGGACACCTCAAAAGCCCGGCTTTTTGGCCGTACGGTCAAGCTCATCACCGGCGCTGGCGGCAAGAAGTCCGCTTGGGCCTCGGCTGCCGTACCGGCCGTATGCCTGAGCTCGGCTTCATTTCCGTCCCCGTCGACGCTCCGAATCTCCATATCGTACGACGTCCCGGCCGTTAGCCCCTCCAGCTTCGCCCACTGCGTTCCTTTCCGCACGGTCATCGTTCCGAGCAATTGGGTGTCCCCGGTCTTCCTCCACGAAACGGTCACATGATCGAAATCCGGATCCGACGGATCCTTCCACTGCAGATGGAGTTGATCCCCCGCGGCGTAGGACGTCACGTCTGCGACGGGAGCGGGCGGAACGGCATCCGAGTCAGCCGCCGTTAAGGTCTTCACCACATCGTCTCCCGCTGCCACCCCGTTGTAGGATTGGATCCCTCCCGTGATGCGCAGCTCGTATTCCCGTCCGGATTCCAACGCCTCATCGGGGATAAATCTAATTTGCCGCGCCACAGGCTGCCCGTTCCAGTCCACCGGCTCCACGGCCTCGATCCGCCCGGCCACCGGCTCCCCTGCGAGCTCAACGATACCGTGTACCCGTTAGCCGTCTCCATCCGCACGTGGCGGTCGAACCAGACATCCACATACCCGCCTCCCGGAGCCGGACGAATATGCGTTACACGGGACGGCAGGGTGGAAACCATCGGAATGTTCACATCAAAATGAGGCGGCAGCACCTGCAGTTCCGCACTCTCCGTCGTCACAAACCCGGCTCCTTCATAAATCACCTTCCAGAGCCCGTCGGGTACGAACCAGCCGTAGCGTCCCTCCCCGTCGGTTATCTGGGGGTTTACCTGCTCGAACCATTCGGCGTCCCACACCTCCCAGCTTCCGGTGTCTTCGTTCTTATGCAGAACGGTTGCCTGTATACCCGGGATCCGGTTAGAGGGCTCAACTTCATAGACGTAACCGCTCGGGTCGTGAATCCAGACCGGATCCGCTTTCTTGTTCTCCTTACGGCACACCCGGTCGATCTCGTTTCGGACTTCTTCGATCTCGGTATCGAACGCCGCCTCCAAAGCATAATCCAAGGCGATGTCCATGGCGATAAAAGTAGCGATCGATAAGCCGAAGGTAACGACACCCGTGAGGTAAGCGACCCCCGCAAGCGTAAGCTCCAACAGCGCTTTCGACACTTCCAGAATAATCATATCGGTAACCAGCCGGTCGATTTGCCACATAAACCGTTGGGTGTCTGCCGGACCGCAGTGCTCCTCCACATAGCGCAGAAGCTCCTCCAGCTTGCCCAGCTCCTCAAAAATATCCTTGAGGCCGTATCCCTCTTCCAGGTCTTTGATCTGTTCGAATTTTTCCCAAAGGCTTTCCGCCGGCTCAACCAAATGACCTAGTTTCTTTACGGCAAACCGGTAACCGACTTTGACAAAATCCTTCACTCCCAGCGCCTGCACGCGAGAGGTTACGTCCTTTTCACGTACGGCCGCCGGCCCTCCGAGCATCGCCTGCAGGGCACCCTCGCGGCCTAACCGATCCAGAACCTCCTGTTCCAAATAGCCCGAAACCGTAATCGTCAAGTCGCCGTTATCGCCTTTAACGGGAGTCAGCTCCAACCCGTACACGGGCACGCCCGATCTCGCGGCCTTAGCCAGATCGGCCTGGCTCGGCACATAGCCCGGCACCTGCTGTACCGTGACGGAACCGGTGAAATCCAAGCTTTTGGATGCGCCCGGCAGTACTCCCTTAAAGGATGCCGTCCGCTGTTCGCTCGGAGAGGATTCGGGAGTCACAAACACCGTCTCCAGCTGTTGATGGCTCCAGGCGGGCGGCATATCCTTCCCGATCATCTCCCGGGTCGGCTTCACCTTTGTGAAATCTGCGGGCAGCCTCGAGGTTTGATAATCTACATAGACCGGTCCCGTGCCGGGAGGAACTACCGCGACATACGTTTCCCCATCCGGTGCCAAGTAGGCTTTCCCCAGGATCCGCCTACCGTAACCGTTACGTCGCTCACCAGCTGAGGCTGGGTAAACTTCAGCTCGAAAATAAACGATTGGCTCGGAACAAACACATACGGAAACTTGGCGACGCCTTGGGACGGATCAAACGTGATTTTTCTTCCGTTTGCCTGCTGCATGGCGATTTGCTCGAGCTCCACATGGCGGCTGTCGTAGCGGACATCGGTTCCCGAGGTGGTCCAGCGTTCCTCTCCCTCTCCGCCTCCGCCCATAATTGGTGCATGGATTCGGATTCCCCAACCGGGAGCCGGACCGGGAGCCTCCAGCCTCCGTCGGCGGAAGCCGCCGTTTCCCCTAGAAGCAGCCCATCGTCGTATACCCTTACATTCGCCTTAGACGGTGCCCGGCCGGACACGACAATATCGGGCCTGCCGGTTACGTCGGGCGCTTCCATCGACAGCTGGGCGGATACGGCGGTACCCGTGCCCAAGGCTTCCACCTGTTCTCTCCCGTCGAGGATATACCGGATGCGGGGCGTTATGCTTATCCGGTCTCCTTCCGGTATTTGGTCCGCCCGCAGCCGATAGGTCACCACGCCTTTGCCTTGTAAAGCGATAGAGCCGACCGTGACAACCGCCCCGGCGGCTTCGCGGCGATAATCCGCTTTGGCTCCATTTAGGTAAACGCCGGCCTCTTCATCAAGGCGGGTTCCTGCCGGAATATCAAGGATAAGCTCCGCACCCGTGACCTCCCGCCTCCCCCGTTTTCGTACCTCACGATCAGGTCAAGCGGGGTATCGGCCGACAGCTCCTTTTGGCGCAGGGAGACTTCATTCCCCGGCCTTCCCGCAAACATTCCTCCAGTATCCTCGAGCGTCACCAGTCCGAGATCGATTTGATCGCCCACCCCCACCTCCACTGTTTTTTGGGCGTACTGTACCGGAACCGAGTAGAGGGTTCGGAACTCCAATTGATAACGGCCCGCTTCCGGTACGGCGACACTCCAATCGTTACGGCCCACCGAGCCCCCGCCCATCGGCGGGTCCCGTTATCCAGCAGCCGGAAAAGAGAAATATCCGTCCGTTCATTCCAGCCGGACAGCGTTCCGGATACCCGGCCGCCTCTCTCTTCCAGACGCAGTTCCACCGACGCCCGTTTGTTAGCGTCGACGGTGGCCTTTCCGCACGTCTTGGGCAGATTGGCCTCGATGCCGTCCACGCATACCTGGACGGTTTCACCGGGTCCCGCTCGCACTAACAAAGGATTTTCGTAATTTCGTGCGGGATGCGAGCTCCACAGCCGGAAATGAATGGCCGTTGCCCGGTCCAGTTCGATAGGCCCCATCCACTCCCCGCCGATGTGCTTCGTATAGAGCTTGATGTCAAGGATCGTATCGATAGGGGTTTCGAGCACCGGGTCATGACGGTTCTCCTCCCCGCTTTTCAGGTCAACCGTGACCGCCGGCGAGGAACCGATCCCCGGCAGGCTCGCGTTGATCATGGCCTTCCCGCTGTACGCGAACACCGAGTATTCCCCCTGGTCCCCGGTACGCGTCTGGTAGGAACCCGGGCGCCCCTTTAACGGCTGGGCCACGCTGACAATGGCGCCCGGTACGGGAACGCCGTCCTTGTCCGTTACCGTCCCCGTAATCCGGACCGGCACAATAAGCTTAAGCGGGACGGCCACGCTGTTTTCTCCCGGCTGCAGCGTGACTTTTTGTTCACCGCCTTCATATTTCTCCTCCGGATCGCTTGCCGAGACGGTCCATTCATCTCCCGCATACAGGCCGGTGACCGCCTCCGGAAATCTTCCGCTGCCGAGCGCCCTACCCTGCCGAACGGACCGGCCGGCCGGGTCCTTAACGGTCATGTAGGCATAAGCGATCTCCGACCCGTCTTCTCCCACCGCACGAAGCGTCAACGATGCCGGAATCCGGGGAATGATCTTTACCCGGCGTTCTTCCCCGCAGCCGTCTCCGCAGCAGGGCCTGCTCCCTCCAGCAAGGAATACCCTTCCTTCGAGCGCAGCCCGATCACATAATCCGCAGCCGGCGGCAGCCTGGGGAAGGTGACGCCGGTTTTCTGCAGAAGCTTGGCGTCGCTGAGCCCGAGGGACGGACTGTAGATGGTTACCACCGCACCGGCGATCGGATCCCAGTAGGGCGTATCGGCGCTAATGGTCAGGATGCCGCCAACGGGAAGCGGGGCGGCAAGCGCCTCCTTCTCGGCCGCCGCCGTCCGGATCGTCAAGCTTCCTTTAAGGGAAAGAACGCGGCGGGCGTCCTCCGGCAGGGCCCACGCTCCCTCATAGCGTCCGGAGCCGATCTCCTTTTCCTCCAGGGAAGCGGTAACCACTCTGTCGGTCCCGTCTGCGGACGTATAGGTAACGGCTGCCTTAGCCGCTCCCCGGGCGTGCCCGTCAACAGCAAGCCGAAGCTTGCGCCGGGGGCAGGACCGTTTTATACCGCAGAGGCGCGGTTACCCGGAACTGCCCGATGTTCACCTCCGCGTTTTCGGCGGGCAGCGTCTTCACGGTCAGGCTGGGTCCGTCACCCGTCCAGCGTCCATCCTGCCCTGCCGCCTGCACGGTAAAGACATACGACGTGCCCGGGATAAGGCCGGTAACGGTAAGCTCCGTCCCGCCGTCCTCCACCAAGATTTGCCTTTCCCCGTAGGACACACGGTAGCGGACGGAGCCTTGTTCCGCTTCGGCCGGCGTCCAGCGCAGCTTCACTTCCGTTTGTCCGGCGGCGGTTGCCTCCAGCCGGCTCCCCGGCGGCCATGACGGTACATCCGGGGCGGTATGCGTTCCGGCAAGCATCCAGAATACATCCTTGACGGCGTTGCCGTCGCCGCTGACAAGATTACCGGAGGCCGATGAGAACGCCATAACGCTTCCGTCTCCGCTTAGAACGGGATACTCGGAATCGCCGTTCGGCTCTTTGCCGTCATACGATTGAAGGGGAGCCCGAATGCTCTTCGTTTCCTTCTCCCAAATAAACAGCTGGTCGTACCAGCCCGTTTTATCGGTCAGATTACCGGAGTAGGATTGAAAAGCCACATAGCGTCCATCGGCGCTTATGGACGGCGTATCATTTCGGCTGTCTCCGGGTTCTCCGGATGGGCTGCGGGAAACCAGCTCCGTTTCCCCTGTGGTCCGGTCATATAAATAAATTTGCATAAGAGGCTTCCCGGCCGGCCTCGCGGCTGCCGCCACATACCGTCCCGTTTCGTCCATCGAGGCATTCCCGGAAACCTGGTCGGGAGAGTCGGGCAAGGCGGCAAGCTTCCATTCTTTCGTGGGAAGGCGATACATGTACAAGTCGGGTAATCCGCCGTCCCTGTCCTGCGGATCGAGGTTGGTGGCATCCGAATAGAACGCCAGCCACTCCCCGTTTCCGCTCAAGGCCGCCCCATAGGTATTGGCGTTGGGTTCGGCACCGGCCGCGGTCAGCGGCTGTTTCCATGTCCCTGACGGGAAGTCGTATAGGTAGACCACACTCTTGTAGGTTCCCGGGACCGAGCCATACCACCAGGCCGTGACCGATACAGCCGGCTCCTTCCCTTCAACCGCCGGGCTGTCATATAACAAAACCTCGTTTGCCGGACTGCCGAGGAACCGGTTCGAGGTACCGTCCGGCTCATCGAACACGCCGTTGCCGTCGGAATCACGGTCGTGAAGGACGAAGCCCCCCATTTTCCTTCTATCCCGGCCAGCTCGGGGAAATCGAATGGTACAAAATGTATCGGCCATTCGAACTGATCCTCGGCGTCGACACGCCCCCCACTGGGCTGCCGTCTGCTTTCACGCTTATGACACGGTTTTCCCCCGCGGTCCGGTCGTACAGCATAATGCCTCCGGACGTTTCTCCATATAGGAGGTTGGTCGACCTCGTCTCGTACACCAGATACCGTCCGTCGCGGCTGATCGACACGGCTTTGCTCTCCCCATTGCCGGAGGTGCCGTCCGGCGCCTCGCTCAGCCGCTCGATGACCGGGCCCTCCAAAGCAGAGGCCAGAATAAGGGGCGTCTCCGCCTCATTTCCTTCGATATCGACCGCTATGATTTTCAGCTCATACCGGCTGCCGTGTCTTACGTTAAGTACCGCTTCCTCCATTCCGGCCCCAATCTTCTGTTCCCCGAATAGGTCCGAGCCTACTTTGCGCCACATCACCCGAATGCCGGCCAAGTCGGCATCCGCAGGGTTGGTCCAAGCAACACGCAGCACCCCGTAATCCGGCACGACCTTAACGTCTGTCACCGCACCCGGAGCGTCCGTTTCGGGCAGGGACAGCGTGGTAACTTCTACGGGAGGAAGTCCGTCGTTCCAAGAGAAGGTCTCGCTCCCGGCAACCACCCGGAATTCGGTCGTCTCTCCCGGATGAAGCCCCGTCGCCAAATAGCGGGTACTGGGTACAAGATCGTACAGCTCGCCGTCCTTGTAAATTTTATAAAAAACCGGTCCCTGCCCGCCTTCCGCCGCATCCCACTCCAAAACGGCGTAAACGGTTCCTTTCCCCGTAACCCTGACAGCTGCCCCGGCAGGCCATACGGGAGCCGGGTCCGGGGTGCAGCAGAGCCAAGCTGCTTAAGAAACACATCGGTGTCGATGCTGGGCTCCGGGGCTGAATCAGGTCCCTGGCCAGGGAATGAAAAACAACGGAGCGGCCGTTGTCCGTCAGCCTTGGGGAAGCGCTGTTATGGTTGCCGGGCATGCCCTGGGCATTCACCGAAACCGCGTACGACTGGCCGCTTGCCATGTCACTTAAGTATACCTGGTCGGTAACCGTCTTAAAGGGAGTCCCGTCGTGCAAAGTATAAGCTGCATACCGTCCTCCTGCACTGACGGTGACATCCGTTTTTTCATAGTTCCCGTAGGAAGCGGCCAACGGTCCGATGAGCCGGATGGTCTTCGTCTGGCGGTCGTAAATAAACAAATCTAACGTGTAAACGGAATCTCCCGGTACCAGCTTGTCGTTAGCGGATTGAAAGGCCACGTAGCGTCCGTCCGGGCTGAACACCGGGGCTCCGGCGCCGCTAAGAGCCTCCCCTCCAACGTTCGGCCAATAACCTCGAACCGGCCGGACGGCACATCGAACACGAACAGCCGGTTTCCTTTCGTGTCGGTCTCTACTCCGTCTGCAGGATGCTTTCGTTCCGTCGTAAAGGCGATGGCATTCCCGTCCGCGGACATGGAAACGTCGGTTTGAATGTTGGCCGCGGTATACTGGCCGGATACGATACGGCGCGATTCTCCCGTCCACAGGTCCATGTGGTAAAGATCCAGGTTACCGGCGTTCTCATCGGGTTGTCCGCTTGGATCATGGGCGGCTGTAAAGGCGGCATACCGCCCGCTTGCACTCAAGGAGTAAGGCTGGGAACCGTTGCTTAGCACCAGCCCGGTGCCCACCAAGCGCAATTCGGCTGATGAATGATCGTACAGGTATAAGGCCGGTCCGGGCGGCCCCGAGGCGCTCGGGACGAGATTCGAAGCCCCGGACGCGAACAGCACGTACCGCCCCTCCATGGAAACGACAGGCTGATAGCTGTAAGCGTTCGCAGGCTGTCCGTCATAGCCTGTCGTGATTCGCTTGGTGAGCTCCGTCACCCTGTCGTGATATAAAATATCCCCGCTCCCTGCGACATAGGCGATGTACCGGCCATCCCCGCTGACCGCCGCGCTCCGGCCCCCGCCTTTGCTGGAGATCCCGGGTACCGGCGTGCTTATCTTCACCGTGTCAGCGGCATCGGCGGCCATAAAGGTGCCGCCGGTTAACTCCATAGTTGGCGGCATGGAACCCGAAGGCTCGGATGCCGGAGAAGGGGAGTAAGTCGTTTGCGTTACTTTGTCATCGTCTGGCTCCAGGGACGTGAGCTCGGCGATTTTCAGGGAGTTCAATTGCGTTTCCGGGGATGTCTCCGCCAAAGGCACGGGCCCGGCAGCGCTTTCAGCATTCGTGCCCTTTAGGGCCTGGAGCCATTGGCGCAGCTGCTCCGTTTGCCCTTGGGGTTCCGCGGCGGAGGCTTGCAGGGCCGGTGCCAGCAGGGAGGTAAAGAGAGTGACGAGAAGCAGACAGCTAACGATACGCCTGGTACTTTTGCGGGATAGCAATGCGAGGTTCCTCCTGTCTCTTTGGGTTGCTTCGGCTTCCACTCGAATAGGTGCCCCCACTATAGGCGACATCCGCTCTCAAAAACAATATCAGCCCTCTCTCAAAATAGGGATATGCCTGCGCGGAAAATCACATATAATGGTGGTAATGACAGGGATTATGATAAGTTTTCTTACCTTTATTAAGGAGCTGGTGTCGGATGCAGCTGCGCGAGAAGCTGCTTGGCGGGGAACTGGCCTGTTTTGTTGGAAGAGACGAGGAATTATCGATGCTGCGCCATCACGTATTGGGTGCCGGGAACCGGCAGTGGCTGCATCTATACGGACAAGGCGGCATCGGAAAATCGACGCTGCTGCGGCGCTTGCATGCCGATCTTGCGGGAGCGAATGTCTACTATCTCGATGGAAGCAAGGGGAGTTACTGGAAAGAAGGTCTCCTTCTTCAACTGTCGGAACAGGCGGAGCGGGAGGAAGAGAGTGAGGATGAGCGTGCGTCCGATGACGTTCAGCTTGTCCGTCGGATCAACCGGCGTTCCAAGCTGTCCGGCCAGCCGGCTGTGCTTATGATCGACGCCTTCGACAACCTGCGTCCGCTTGAAGGCTGGCTGACCGAATGGCTCAGCCAATGGGACGCCTCGGTGCGCATCATTACGGCGGGACGCCAAGCGCTCACCGGCGGGTGGCTGCGTTCCGGCTGGGCGGGGCTTATCGATCCGATCCGGCTGCAGGCGCTAGGCCCGGCGGACGTGGACCGTTACGCCCGCAAGCGCGGCCTAACGGGCAGCGGCCTGCCCGCCAGGCTGTTCCGCTTTTGCCGGGGGTCCCGCTTGCCATGACGCTTGCGGCGGAGGTGATGCTGCGCGGGCAGGCACAACGTCCCTTGGACGACGAGGAGCAGTACCGGCTGATTGCCCTTTTGATGGACGAGTTGCTGCAGGGACTGCCCTCCCCCGTGCACCTTCTGCTTGAGGCCGCCTCGGTGTATGGGCAGTTTAACGAGGAAAGGCTTGCCGCCATTCTGGAAACCAATGCCGAGCCCGACACGTTCCGGCTTCTCACGGCACTGCCGTTCATCATCCGGAAAGAGGACGGGTGGATGCTTCACGACTCGGCAAGGGCTTGGGCCCTTGAGGATTTAATCCGGAGAAAGCCGCAAGCCTACGACCGGATGCGGCGCAAAGCCCTGGACCGGATCCGCCTGGAGGAACAGGCCGCCCCCCACCTTCGGCAGAAACTCCACATGGACAGAATGAGCCTTCATGAGAGTCCGCTTGTCCGGCATATTTGCTTCTCCAGCCATTTGGACGAGGTGGAATTACGGGTTTGCCGGGAATGCGACCTGCCGGCTATGGAGGCGCTTTGCCTTCGGTATCATCAATATTCCTCCCCAACCGTACCGGAAGAGCGGCATATGGCCGGACTGCTGCGTCCGATTTGGAAGGCGGACCCGACTTCCTTCACCTCCATTTGGAAACAAAACGAGTTGGTCGCTTTCTATGGAAAAGTCCCTCTGCATGACGCCATGCTGCCGGTGCTGGCGGGCGAGCCCTTGCTGGAACCGTTACTGAGGGGGTGCAGGCGGGGGCCAAACGCCTTCCTGCTCTCTTTTATCGGCATCGAACCGGAGCTTGAGGAAAACACGCGCGCCAGTGTCGTCAATACGATGGTCAATCATTTCTCGCTTTCCGACTGGATTCTCGACTTCACCTGTCTGCGGGAATGGTTTCCGGTGTTCGAGCTGTGCGGCTTTGAGCGGGCGCCGTGGGCCGACGCCGTTACCGTCCATGGGACCGAATACCGCGCGTTCGTACTGGATCTGACGAAGGAAGACTTCATAACGAAGCTGGACCGGCTGCTGCCCGGCGGTGGGTTGGGCCAGGACGCCATGGAAAAGCCCCACCCGCCCCGGGACGTGCCGGAGCTGAAGAAAATATTGGCAAACTGGCCCCAGCTCCACCGTAATCCGCTTCTTGCCGAAACTTATGCGCGCTTATTTCAGCACCGGCTGCCTGTAGGCGACAGGGAGGGAACCCCCGGCCACACCGTGCAGAAAGACCTGCTTGAAGCGATCCATCGGCTCACCTCAAGTGACGGCCGGGAAGCCATTCTGGGCAAGCTTCTGACCAGCACGTATATCAAGGGCATACGGCCTCATGAGAAGGTTGCCGAGAGGCTGGGACTGTCGAATGCAACCTACTACCGGTATTTGAACAAGGCGCTGGAGCGTTTGTATGACGCGTTGTCGGAGGAGACGTAAGGGTGGAAGATAAGCGGGAAAAGGAAGAGGCACCGGGTCCCCGGTGCCTCTTTGCATGTTGTAGATAAAGCTCCCCAGCCGTCCTGCTGCGGACGGGACCCGACCGCCTCGCAGCGCTTACGCCATGCCCTTCCCGGCAGGGGCCGGCTCACCGCCGTCCGGTACGGCCACCTTGCCCGGCCAGAAGGCCGCGCGGCCGAGCAGCACGGTGATGGCCGGCACCAGGTAAGGCCGCACGATGAAGGTATCGAGGATGACGCCGAGGGCCGTAATCAGGCCGAACTGCACCAGCACCTGGATCGGCAGCGTCGCCAGCACGGCGAACGTTCCCGCCAGAATAAGCCCGGCCGAGGTGATGACGGCGCTCGTCTGGCCGACGCCTTCCCGGATGGCCTGGCGCAGCGGCATCCCCTTGCTCTTCTGCCAGATGCTCGAGATCATGAAGATGTTATAGTCTTCCCCGAGGGCGACCAGGAAGACGAAGGCATACAGCGGAATGGAGCCTTGGATGGCCTCTGCTCCCATGCCGTAATGCAGAATGAGCCAGCCGAGCCCGAGGGCCGAGAAGTACGAAAGGATGACGGTCAGCACGAGATACAGCGTGGCGACCACGGAACGCAGATAAGCGAGCAGAAGCAGGGTGATCAGGCCGATGACGATCGGAATGATCAGCTTGGTGTCGCGGGCGTTGACCACCTGGGTATCGTGCTGGGTGGCCGTTTGGCCACCGATCCACACGTGATCTTCGGCGGACAAGCCGGCCGCCTTCACCGAATCCTCCGCGACTCGGCGGATATCCGGGATTTTGTCCATCGCTTCGTTGGAATACGGATTCAGGTTAAACTGCAGGTCGTAAGCAACAATCTGCGGATTCTGCTGACCAGGCACCGGTTTACCCACCTGGCTCACATAAGGCAGCGCCGCCAGACGGTCCCCGACCGGGAGAGTCTTCCCTTCCGTGTTCACGATAACCTTAACCGGAGCCAGCTCGCCCGGAGAGAATTTCTCTCCGATCGCCGCGAACCCTTCCCGGGAAGGCATATCTTCCGGGAAAGAGGAAAGAATGTCGTAAGTCAGCTTGATCTGGGTCGAGAAAGCCGCGAAGCCCCCAGGAGAATAAGCGTCACCGCCACGATCCATTTCGGACGGCGCACAACGAAGCTTCCGAGCTTCTTGCCGAACCGGTCCGTCTCCTTCGGCTTCGGAACCGGCTTGCCTTTCTTCTCGGCCCGTTCCTTGAGCATCTCCGGCGTACGGGGAATGAACGGGAAGAACGAAGCCCGGCCGATAATGGCCAGCAGCGCCGGAACGAGGGTCAGTGAGGCGAGACCCATGATGAGAATCGAGATGCTGAACGGAATGGCGAACCGGTGGTTCGAGCCGTATTCCGCGACGAGCAGCGCGAGCAGGGACAGCACGACCGTAAACCCGCTCATCGCGATGGCCCCGGTGGAATCCTGGATGGAACGGAACAAGGCCCTTCCCTTATCCTTCTCCTCGGTCAGGATTTGCCGGAAGCGGGCGATCAGGAAGAGGCAGTAGTCCGTCCCCGCCCCGAACAGGAGCACCGTCATGATCGAAATTCCTTGGGCATCGACGGTAATCCAGCCTTTTTCCCCGAGAATGCCGAGAATCGGGCTGATCACCCCGTAAGCGAAGCCCACGGCAACAAGCGGTATAAGCGCGAGAATCGGCGAGCGGTAGATGAGCAGCAGGAACACGAGCACAAGCGCGACCGTAGCCATCAGCAGCTTAAAGTCCGCACTGGCAAAAGCCCCGTAGCGTCGATCTGGATGCCGACCGGCCCGGTTACCCGGGCGCTGAGCTCCTTCGACTTCTGGTCCGCCTTAAACGGATCTCCTCCCGTTTCTTCCTTGGCCTTCTCCATAAATAGGTTGATGCCTTCCTTCAGCCGCTCGGCATCGGCTTCCTTGCTGAACGTAACCGGAAGCACGAGCGTACTGCCGTCCTTGGACGCCTGGCTCTTCAGAACGGGAGGCGGCAGCTTGTAGAACGGCGCCACGGCCGACTGATCCGGCAGCGGCTGCTTATCCAGCGTCTCGGTGAGCTTGCGGATGTGCTCCAGGTCCGCATCGGTCAAGCCTCCTCCCGCTGCCAGACGATCAGCGCCGGTACCCCGGCGAAGCTTGCGAACTGCTCCTGAGTCACCTGTTCGGCTCGAACCGACGGCCGGTCCGCGGTCAAGTTAGCCGCCGCGTTGTTCTCCACACTGTTGACCGACGGCCAGACCATGGTCAGAATCACGGTTACGGCAATCCAGACCAGAAGCGTTACCCACTTGCTGCGGCGGCCGGCTACCCAGCCGCCAAAACGGTACAGCGACGTTTCCTTCATGGTTATCCCCCTAACGGTTAATAATTTAGTGCTAATCCTTATTTCTTTCGTATTCCATGGCAATGGATTTATAATAACGATAGAACTAAATTTATTATATACTCCAGAGTTAATTTTGCAATGTATTTTTTATACAAACCTTTTACAATTTATGTACAGCATCCGAAAAAGGAGAACCGGCTCATGAAACCAAGCGGAAAACGCTCACCCGGCCGTCCCAAGGCTACCGGACAGGAGGACGCCACCGTCAAGGAGCTGATCCTCCAAACGGCCTCTACTCTATTCATGGAACACGGCTACGATAACGTCTCCCTGGAGCAAATTGCGAACCAATGCGGCGTGACCAAAGCTTCCGTCTATTACTACTACACGAACAAACCGACCCTGTTTACGACATCGGTCGTTCAAATGATGGCGAATATCCGCCGGTACACCCTTCTGATCCTGCAGCAGGAAGGAAGCTTGAAGGAACGCCTGCAGCGGATCGCCTCGGCGTATTTGAGGCAGTCTCATGTGGAATTCGACACGCTGATGCGCGAAGCGGGGACTTCCCTCAGCCAGGAGCAGTTGAAGGAGATGCGGGAGGCGGAGAATGCGGTCCACCGCGAGATGGCGGCGGAATTCGCCAAAGCGATGGAACAGGGTGAGATCCGGAAGGCGAATCCTTTGCTCGCCGCGCATGCTTTTGCCTCTCTGATGATGCTCGGCAACCGGGTGGAGGCCGGCGATCTGTTTCTGGCCAAGGACAAAGCCGCCGAGGACATCGTGGATTTGTTTTGGAATGGGGTCATTTCCCCCATAATGGGTAATAGGATAAGTTAGTTAGAATACCCTACCTGACTAGCTCGAAAGCTTCAGACTGAGGAGGCGATGGGGCTTGACCCCTTTTAACCCAGACCGGCTGATCGTGGAATTCCGTCCCGGGATGTACCCCACCCAGCCGCAAATGAACCGGAAATATACGCTTACCCATTCCGATGAAACCGGGGAACTCTTCCTTACGCTCGGTCCGGAATATGCCTTTGATAAAATCACCGGAAAGCGCGACGAGGTGCTGGCGGAATGGCGCTATGCCGGCGGTCTCTACCGCTTCGAGGTGTATGTTTATTTGGGCGGACCGGATAACCCCGCTCTTGCCGAGAAGCGCTATGAAATCTTCAAGCGGGAGCTTCCGCTGGCCCTCGAGGCCATCCGGTACGGCGACCGCATCTTCTTCGAAGCCCATCCGGCCCTGGACGATACGGAAGTCATCGTTCACTTCCAGGCGGATCCTCCGCTTGCCGGAAGAACGGAGTCCTTCGGACCGGTTAAGCGGTTCAAAACCCCCGTCACCAGCTAGTGCCTTAACCGGGAGTATTGCACGGCTTCCATAATCACGCCATACAGAGCTACGAAAAAAACGGCAAAAGGCCGGGGAACCTTCCCCGGCCTTTCCTCATCCTTGCACTTCCCATTTTTAAGCCCATAGGGCCTTCCTTTTTATACAATAATTTGGTAATCTGAGCTTCATCCATGGTCAATTGGTTTTTGGTTAGAACAGCAGTTCCGAACATGCAATGATGGAAAGGAGATTTCGGCCTCCTTTCTTCTTTTTTTATCAAAGGAGCCGTGCCGATGAAAAAGACAATGCTTTATGTCTGTCTTGCGTTGTTGGGGATCATCTTGGTAATTGGTATGGTGATTCCTAAAAACATAAGCACCTTCGATTTAATCCGTAAATCAAACAATGTTGGATTTATTGAAAAATCCCTAAAGGTATACGAATACAACGATTTTAAGCTTGCCTTGATTAAAGATGATAACCATTTCCTATACGGAATAATCATTCAAGATAATAAGATTGAAAACCTATTAAAATTAGAACCAACTGATATATCAAAAAGAGAAATGGTTGAGTCAAGAGTTGCTATAAAACCCAATGAGTATACTCTAATTCTGGGGAGGATTAATTCCCCCGAAATAAAAAAGATAACCATTAGTAAGTTGTCGGAGAGGGAAATAACAATCCTGGATTATCAAGGAGAGCAGATCTTTTTTTCTACTTCTTATATCCATCTTCCAATTAGTTTTGAAGGGGAGAATGATGGAGTTGTCCTCTTTAGGAGCACCTTATAATGAGGCAGCGGGCAACGCAACTCGTTAAGCTATCGGGCATATCGGGCAGTTTTATATGATGAATCGTTTGTGAACGTGGAATATTATGCTATTATAATAAGAACCCATGTTCTTGTTATTTATATCGCCCTATTTAAAGTTAGACACCAGCTTCACATGGCTTCGCAGCAATCATCATGGCCATTCGACATGCCTTCTCCCCGCACTACTTACTTATACAAAAAACCTTTGAACCAAGATCATATAGACAATCGTTCCCCCTGCTATGGAGAGAAGCATCTTTTTCTTCCAAATGTGCAGCAGGGCAACAACGGCCACCCCGATCAGCTCGGGAACGCCGTGAGAACCGGATAGAAACCTCACATCCTTAAAACAATAAACGACCAGAAGTCCAATGACCGCGGAGGGAAGAACGTTACCGAGATACTGTACATAAGGCGGGGTAGGTTTGCCCGGCGGGAAAACAAGGAACGAAAGAAACCTTGTCAGCATCGTACCTAAAACAACCATAGCTATCGTAATTGTTTGCTGCGTTACATTCATCGTCATATGGGACTAACCTCAACTTTTTCAATGGGCTTTCTTAGAAGGGTGAAGGCTCCTAAGATGGCAAACATGGCGGGAATAACGAAATGGTTACCGCCAAAAACAATAAGACTGGCCGTGGAAAGCCCAATCCCCACGAGAGCGCTGTAATGCTTTTTCTCTCTCCTCCACTGCTCTATGAAAATGACTACAAAAAGAGCCGTCATAACAAAATCGAGCCCTTCTGTGTTGAACCGGACGAGAGATCCAAAAAGGCCGCCGATCGCAGAGCCCAAGAACCAGTAGAAATGGTTTAGCAAGGTCACAAAAAACATAAACCAGCCTTTGTCCACATTCTCAGGAACCTGAGCGGTACAGTTTATGGAAAAGGACTCATCGCAAAGTCCAAAAATCATGTAGAGCTTTTTCTTCCCCAGTCCCTTATATTTATCCAGCATGGAAATGCCATAAAACAAATGACGGGCGTTTACCATTAAAGTAAGAAAAAAGGCATTGACCGGGTTGAAAGAGAAAAGCAGCAAATTAGCGGCAACAAACTCCATGGACCCGGCAAAGATCGTGAGACTCATCAGAATGGGGTAAATGGCGTGAAAACCTAAGGAATTCATATAGACTCCATAGGCTATTCCGAGGAAGGTAAATCCGGCAAATATCGGGATCGTATGGGGGAAAGCCGTACGAAAGGCAATCCAAATCTGATTTCTTTTACTCATGTGACTCACTTTCTTCCTAAGTCTGGATTCTGTTTCAAGGAATCTATGATAAATTCCCGGCAACAATCGTAACGAATAGTAGGAAGCGAGTCAACACGTTTCTAAAATTTACATCTATAAACGTGCAGCTGAAGAGAGGTGCTGAAATGGTCACCGAACGATATTCCGAAATAGACGAGGTTATCGCCTATATCCATCAGAACATCTACGAACCGCTTCCGCTTTCCCGGCTCGCCGCCTATGCCGCCTACAGTCCCTATCATTTCACGCGTATATTCAAGGAGAGGACAGGCCTTCCCCCGTTATATTATGTCTCCGCCCTTAGGCTGCAGAAGGCCAAGGATTTGCTGCTCCGCACTCATCTAAGCATACGGGACGTCGGACTCGAGATCGGACAGCAGAGCCTCGGGACGTTCACGACCCGTTTTACCGAGCGGGTCGGCATGACCCCCTCGGACTTCCGCCACTCCCGGCATCGGGCGGAGAACTCGTTCCAATCCCTGCGCGAGCTGCGGGATTGGGGGCCGGCCGGCTCCCTCGTCTCCCCTTCCTACTCCCGGGTTACCGGGACCGTCTGGTCCGAGGCGCCCTTCAGCGGCATCGTCCTGATCGGCTTGTTCGCGAAGCCGATCCCGGAAGGGCTTCCCCTGTACGGGACGCTGATCTCATCCGCCCGACGGGAGTTTTGCCTGCCGAACGTCCGGCCCGGCACCTATTACCTGATGGCCACCTCCGTCTCCTGGGGAATGCAGGCGATGGATTTCCTGCTGCCGCACAACACGCTGCGCACCCGGTCCAAGGAACCGCTTGTCGTCCAGCCCCCGATCCCGGTTCCCTACCAGGAGGTTAAGCTGTACCCGCCCCGTCCGGACGATCCTCCTATTCTCATCTCGCTGCCCGTGCTCATGGACCGCTTCCTCCGGCAGACCGCCTACGAAGGCTCTCCGTAGTACCCAGGCTGGCGTTGCAATGACACCAGCCTGCAGGTACGGGCATGCCAAGAGCTTTTGGCACCGTTAGAACGGCTTTAGGACCATCAGAACGATGACGGCCAGGATGATCGCGAGTACCGCCTTCTCGAGCGGCAGAATGGCTTTCATGGCTTGGCTGTACCCGGCTGGAATTGGTTCGCCTTGGCTCGACAACACCAATTCGGTGGCTTTTTTCATCCTGGGTCCGAGAAATCCGATCAGAAGGACGACCATGACGATCAACAAAACGCTGGAGACGTTCAGCCACAGGAGGGAGAGACCCGTTTTCCCCAGGATCATTAACATAATCCCTGTAACAATAAGCACGACTCCCCCAATAGTAGGAAAGGGATCGAGCTTGTGAATCAATCCAAGGGCGAAGCGGAGCTGGCTGCCGGTTGTGGCGGATTTCCTAATGAGGGAAAGGAGAAGAGGCTCCCCATCCCTACAACGGCTGCTATTACGTGCAGGACGACGAACCATCCGTATAAACTATTCATCTCCCAACCTCTGCTTGATTCGAGACTACCTCTCCGTTCCGGTAAGCCACGCCTACTCTTCTGCCCTTAAACGGCCCCGACAACTCCAGGTGGTTCAGCATGACTTCCGCTGCATCTTCATAAGCCACATCCAGTTCGGATAGCCGGCTGAACAGGAGACCGGATAGCTCAGCCTCGGACAGATCCTTCGTCGATTCGGGGAACGCGATTGGCAATAGATCGGCTGAAACGTGTACAAAGCCCGGCCTCTCCTCTTCGGTGCCGTCCACCATCGTTCCCGGACACAGGAAGGACCAATCCAGCTTCGTGCGGCGCAGCCGGTCCCAATTCTCGTTATGATAGCGGAACATGGGCGGGATGCCGGGCAGATCGTTTCCTATTCTTGAGGTATGGGGAATCTCCAGCAGGCCCGCCCCTCCCATTACCCATACCCGTCCGGAGAACTGAGGGTGATCTTCACACGAGGTCACGATGTTGTCCACAATCCGGATAAACTCTTCGCCGTTAGCGACGCTGCCTGCCGCGATAATCGCCGCATCCTGATGGCTAAGCGCTTGATAAACGCTCTGCGGATCCAGGATGTTTTCCGCCACAATGTTCACTTGCCCCGCGATCGGTTCGCCCTGCTGCTCCATCAGTTTTTCGGGATTGCGCACAAAGGCGGTCACTTCATGCCCCGTTCTCACGGCGGACGCCAGCACACGTCTTCCCATATTTCCCGTAGCGCCGAATACAATGATTTTCATGGTTAGTTCTCCTACTTTCTGTTGTAAGGATTTGGATTGACTTCAGAATATCACGGCTCTACAATCAGGGTAAGAACCGACTTTAAAGTAGGATACTTACTTATTAGTAAGCAAGACGGAGGAGGACTCCCATGAATGCCGATAAGGAGCTTACGGAAGAAAGAAGATGCCCGATCGAAACGGTCATTCACGTATTAGGCGGCAAGTGGAAGCCCACCATTCTTTGGCTTTTGCTGGATTCTGTCAAACGATTCAGCGAGTTAGAGAAGCGAATCCCCCGCATTACCCAGAAGATGCTGACGCAGCATTTACGGGAGCTGGAGAGTGACCGGCTCATTACCCGTACCATCTACCCTTCGGTCCCGCCTAAAGTCGAATATGCTCTAAGCGAGTATGGCGAAACCTTGATTCCCGTTCTGCAAACGATGTGCGACTGGGGAGAAAATCATAAACGGCCGGCTGCCAAGCACCAAGTCCAGCCGGCGGCGAATCAATAAACGCAAAGAAACGGACCGGGTCTGGTCCGTTTCTTCATTCCCCAGCGTCTTGCGGAATTCCGACGGGGAGCGGCCCTTCAGCCGCTTGAACGTGTGACTGAAGCCCGAAATATCGGAATAACCGAGACGCTCGGCAATTTCGGAAATGCGGAGCGATGTATGCCGGAGCAGCCGCTCCGCCTCGTCCATGCGGACCTGCAGGACATAGTCCACGAAGGTCCGGTTCATCCGCTGCTTGAACAGCTGGCTCAGGTAGCTGGCGTTTAGATGCACCGCCGCGGCGGCTTCGGTGAGCGTAATGTCGCCGGGCAGCCGTTTGCGGATCAAGTCGATCACCTGCTCGACGGGAGACCGCTCGCCTGCCTCTTTCTCCGGGGAGGCCCGGACGGCTCCTCCGGCAATGTCCGTTCCTTCAGCCATTTCTCCAGACAAGGCCGAATCTCGTCCACTTCCACCGGCTTAAGCAAATAATCCATCGCACCGGCACGCAGCGCCTGCTGAACGAAGGAGAAGCTTTCGTGACCCGTCAGGATAATGACCGGCAAGCTCCGGTTCCGCTCCCTCAGCTGGTCGAGGAAAGTGAGCCCATCCATAACGGGCATGCGGATATCCGTCAGCACGAGATCCACGGGATTCTTCTCCAGCCAATCCAGCGCCTCCAATCCATTCCCGCATTCTCCGGCAACGGTGAAGGGCAGCCCGGTCCGTTCTATCGTCCGCTTGATCGCGGCCCGCACCCAGCGCTCATCCTCCACGACTAGAATGGAATGCATGGCTCCTCTCCTCCTTCTTCAAGCTTCCGTCCAGGGCAGCCGGAGCCGCACCACGGTTCCTTTCTCCAGCGTGCTGTCAATGGACACGCCATATTCTTCCCCGAACAAATACTGGATACGCCGGTGAACATTGGTGAGGCCGATATGCGTCCCGTCGGCGATGACATCCTTCTCTTTCATTTGGGCCCGGATGTCCGCCAGCCTCTCCTCGGGGATGCCCATGCCCGTGTCCTCGATCTGTACCACGAAGGCCTGCTCCGATTCCCGGTAAGCCGTAATGGTCAGGCAGGTACGGCCAAAGGCCGGCTCGAAGCCGTGAACGATGCTGTTCTCCACCAGCGGCTGAAGGGAGAACTTGGCCATGGCCTGTTTGCCGGCCCACTCCGGAAGATCGATCACATAATCCAGCTTCTCCTCAAAGCGGTATTTCTGAATCTTCAAGTAGACGTCGGCGTAATACGCTTCCTCCTCGAGCGTCACCTTCGGGGACGAGTGACGAAGGTTGTAGCGCAGCAGCCTCGCGAGCGAGGAGGCGATTTCCGATATGGGATCCTGGGAGGCCTCGAGCGCCATTCCCCGGATGGTATCCAAGGAATTGTACAGAAAATGCGGATTGATCTGCGCCTGGAGCGCTTTTAATTCGATCTCCCGCTGCCGGAGCTGCATTTCGGTTTCGCGAAGCTTCGAGAAGTAGACCTCATCCAGAAGGTTTCGCAGCCTTACGACCATTTTATTGAAGCCATGGGTCAAAAGGCCGATCTCGTCCTTCGATTCCACGACCAGATGGCCGGTGAAATCCCCCGACTCGACCCGCCTCATGTACCCGTACAGCCGCTTCAAAGGGCGCACCAGGCTGTTGGCGAACCCGATGCCGAACACCGCGGCCACGGCGAGCGTAATGACGATGGTGGTCACGATCGTACGGCGGATATAAGCATTGCCTTGGAGCAGCTCCGCGTAAGGGATTGACGTCACGAGCGTCCAGCCGAGGAAGGTAGAGTGCGCATACGTTAGCAATCGCTTCGGTGCGGAGGCGGTGACGAGCGACCCGCTGCCGCCGTACAGCATGAGGTCCAGGTTCTCGAAGCCCGCCTTCATGCCGATCTCTCCCCATTCGGGTGATACACATACCGGCCCTCCGCATCCAGAATATAGAGATAGCCGGTGCGTCCCACCACGACCCTCTCGGCGATTTCCTGGAACCGCTTGAAGTTGACGTCGATGATGATCATCCCGATCGGCTGCAGGGTAAGCGGACTGACCAGCCGCCGGGCGATGGTGATCACCTGCTCCTCCCGGTCGTTGAAGCGGACGACCCGGGGAAAGATTTTGGGCTCATAGTTGCTTCCGACCCGGGAATACCAATCCTCCTCCTGGGGATCGTTGGATGGGTCGGCGGCTTCGTTGGTCAGCGCATCAATCGTACGGATTCCCTCCAGCACTACCGTGATATTCGAAATATCCGACCGGGAGTAAGCCGCATTGCGGAGCACCTGCTTGATGGCAGGGGTCATGCCGCTCCCCTCCAGCTCGTCCCGGGAGCTCATCTTGGTGAAGCCATTAATGACGGGGTCATTGACGATCTTCAGGAGGCTGATCTCGAAATCGTTTACATAATACCCGACATGGGTATTGACCTGTTCGATAATTTGCCAGCTGTACTGCTGGGCTTCCTTCTCCAGCACCTCGGCCGACCGGAGGTAGGAGAGCAGCCCCGTGACGCAGAGCGGCACGACGATCAGCAGGGCGGAGAACACCAGAAGCTTAGTCCGCATGGTACAATCCCGCAGCAGAATGATCCGCAGGATAGCTCGAATCCGCTTCCTCCAAGCCTGCCTCATGGCCCTCCCTCCCTTCTCCTTCTTCGGAATGCGCTTTTACAGTGCCGTTAGCAAAAAGGGAGCTGTCGGGCTCCCCTTGGTTCCATAGTAGGCTTATTTGCGGTATTTGTCGATAGCGTCGAGCACATCCTTGTACTCGGCCCGGTATTTATCAATGACCGGCTTGACCGCTTCCTGCCAAGGCTTTACATCCTTCACTTCGGTGATTGTGACCCCGGCCGCCCGAACCTTCTCCTCGGACTTCTTCTCGAACTTCTTCCATTCCTCGCGCTGGTACGGGATGGCTTCCTGAGCGGCTTCCTTGATGATCTTCTTGTCGTCGTCCGACAGCTTGTCGAACGCGGCTTTGCTCATCATGAGCACCTCCGGCACCCGCTGGTGGCCGTCCAGAATATAGTTCTTGGCCACGGTGTAGTGATTGGACGTATCGTAGCTCGGCCAGTTGTTCTCCGCCGCATCGATGACCCCGGTCTGCAGGGAGGAGAAGACGTCGCCGTACGGCATGGGGGTGGCGCTTCCGCCCAGGGCGCCGATCAGGTCAATGTTGATTTTGTTCTGGATGACGCGGATCTTCTGCCCTTTGATGTCTTCCGGTCCTTTCATCGGCTTGCGGCTGTAGAAGTTCCTCGCCCCCGAATCGAAGTAAGCGAGACCTACGAACTTGGAGGCGGTCAAGCCGTCCAGGAGCTTGGTCCCTTCCGCGCTCGTCAGGAACTTCCACTCATGCTCCTCGTTCTCAAAGATATAAGGAAGGGAGAAGACCCCCATCGGCTTGCTGAAGTCGGCGACCACCCCGGTGCTTACCCGGGTGAATTCAATGGCGCCGAGCTGGACCTGTTCGACTACCGCTTTCTCCTCTCCGAGCTGGGAGGAAGGAAAGACGTCGATCTTGATGCGGCCGTTCGATTTCTGGTTGACGAGCTCCGCAAATTTCTTGTCGCCGAGCACGGTCGGGTAATCCGGAGGATGCGTATCGGCGAGACGGAAGGTCAAGCTCGCTTTCTTCGTCTCCGGCTGGCCGGTGCCGGCCGGGCTCGCGGACCCTCCCTGCTTCTGTACGCCGCCATTGCCAAGCCCGCACCCCGTCAGCGTCAATCCCGCCAGCAGGACGGCTGTCGTCGTTCCCAACCACCATTTTTTTATCATCGTTCTTGTCTCCTTTGCTTTGGTTTATAGGCAGCAGGCGTAAAGCCCGCTATTTGCCAGTGAACAGATGCGGCAGCCAGAGCGTGATTCCCGGCATGTAGGTCAAGAGCAGCAGAACGCCGCACATCGCGAGGAAGAACGGCCAGGAGGCCTTGGTTGCCTGATCGACCGTCACCCGTCCGATGGCGCAGCCGACGAACAGCACGGTGCCGACCGGCGGAGTGATCAAGCCGATCCCGCAGTTCAGGATCATGATGATGCCGAAATGAACCGAGTCGATGCCCATCGAGGTGACGACCGGCAGCAGGATCGGCGTCATGATCAGAATCATGGGGGCCATATCCATAGGGAATCCGAGAAGGAGCAGCAGGACGTTAATGAGAAGCATGATAATATAAGGATTATCCGAAATGCTCAGGAATAAATCTGTAACGAGAGCGGGAATCTGGAGATACGCGAGCACCCAGCCGAAAGCATCCGACGCGGCGATCAGGAATAAAACCATAGCCACCGTGCGCAGCGTGCGTTTCAGGATCAGGTAGAAGCCGCTCAGCGGAACGTCCCGGTAAACGAAGAACGTCAGGATGAACGCATACGCACAGGCCATCGCTCCGGATTCCGTCGCGGTGAACCAGCCGGTCAGAATCCCTCCGAGAATGATGACGCCGGTCATCAGCGACAGGAAGCCGTCCCGGACAATCTTCGGGACATCCGACCATTTGATTGGATCTCCCTTGGCATAGCCGCGCTTCACGGCGATCAGGTAAGAGACGATCATCAGGGTGACGAGCAGGCATAGTCCCGGGACAATGCCGCCGAGAAACAGGGAGGAGATCGAGACCCCGCCCGCCGCGATGGAATACAGCACGAGGTTATGGCTCGGCGGGACGATAACCCCTGGATGGAAGCCGAGGTGGTGACGGCGACGGCGTAATCCGCATCGTAGCCCTTCTTTTTCATTGCCGGGATAAGCACGGAGCCGATGGACGAAACGTCGGCCACCGCCGAGCCCGAGATGTTCCCGAAGAACATGCAGGCGACGCAGTTGACGAGGGCGAGGCCGCCCCTGACCGCTCCCACGAACAGCTGGGCGAAATTGACGATGCGAAGCGCCATTCCGCCTGCGCTCATGATCTGGCCGGCGAGAATGAAGAACGGGATCGTCAGAAGCGAGTACGAGTTGATGCCCTGAATCATCCGCTGGCCGACGACCACCCAAGGGACCTGCAAATACATCAGGGTAACGAGCGCGGAGCCCGCCAGCGTGATGGAGATAGGGAACCGCAGGATGAGAAGAACCACGAACGTGACGACGAGAATGACAATGGCGGCTGTGTTGATCATTCGCTTCCTCCTCCATTCCTTCGTGCCGGACGGTGTTGATGCCCAGGAACTGCAGCAGGGAGTACACGCAGATCATGAAGCCGGTCAGCGGCATGACGGCATATTGAACGCTGTTCGAGAGCTGGGTCGCGGGCAGCTTCGAGTCCGCCATCAGCATCGTGAAATCCCATCCGTTCTTCAGCAGATACAGCCCGAACAGGAAGATGCACACGTTGATGACCTTATCCAGTACCTTATTGACGCCGGCCGGGAAAAATTTCGTGACGCTGTCCATCGCCATGTGCAGCTTCTCCCGGAACCCGATGGCGATCCCCATGAACGTAAACCAGACCATCAGCAGGAGCGTCACCTCCTCCGACCAGAAGAAAACGTGGTTGAACAGCTTTCGGGTCAGAACCTGAATCGTGACAATGATCGTCATGGATGCGAGAGCAACCAAGGCCAGGTTCTCAAAGAAGCTGTCGATCCAAAGAGCGACTTGTTTTAGTGACTTCACTGCCTTTATGCCCCTCCTATTTCTATAGTGGGTAACGCTTACATTTCTTAGTGTAAAGGCTTTCATCCCATTTGATAATGGAGTTCGTTTTAGGTTTTTTTGTCTTTTTTTAGGTCCCTTCCCCTAATCACCCTGATGGATGGCCGCACGAATCCGGTACCGTCCAACTCAAAAAGGACTGCCCCCAGGGCAGCCCCTACCTTGTACCTTATCCGGTTCTCCTCAATCCATCTCATAAATCGAGCCGGATTTGCTCGCGAACAGCTCGGCGTATACCTTTTCAGCGTATGCGTCCGTCATTCCAGACAGGTAGTCCGCCACAAAGCGGGGCCACGGCCATTCGCCGCTGTGGCGCTCGTAGTTCTGCAGCCAGTCGGGCGGCAGAATGAGCCGTCCCGTTTCCGGCACAATGAAGCTGTCCCACAGCCGGCGGATCATGATCTCGCTGCGCAGCTGGAGACGCTGGACGCGAAAATCCTTGATAAGCGTCACCCAAGCCAGCTTCTTCAGGATTTCCATCGTCCGCAGCAGGTCGTAGTCCTGCTGGCCGTCCCGGACGAAGGTGACCTTCTTCCACCCCTTCCCGGGGTCGTCGATGATTCCCACGCGGGCCGCGAACATGCTGACCCAGCGGGCCTTCATCTCCCGGCGGGCGCGGGAGGTCTCGTTGCCGCACAGGGCATAGATTTCCTCCCACTGTTCGAGGTAAGCGGCGAGCACGGTCCGGACCCTCTCCTTGATGTCCACCTGGTCCCAGCCCACCTCGGAATTGCCTTGATCGTTCACGATCTCCAGCACGAGATGGTCGGCGAGCCAGTCGTCCTCGAAGAAGGTGCGGTTCATCTGAATCTTGCCGGCGCGGATGCCGTCCTCGATGTCGTGCGTGGAATAGGCGATATCGTCGCACAGGTCCATCAGCTGGGCCTCCAGCGTCGAGCAGCCCTCCGGCATCTTCCAGAGCCGGCGCAGCTCCCCGATCTCCTCCCACTCCGGCCCGTACACGCCCTTCAGCCGGTCCGGGTCCTCGAGCGGGAAGGGATACTTGTTGATCGCGAGCAGCACCGCGGCGGTCAGATCCAGGCCGCTGTCGCTTCCCGCCCGCTTCTCGAGAAACATCAGAATCCGGTAATTCTGGGCGTTGCCCTCGTATTTCATTCCGTACTGCTCCAT
Organism: Paenibacillus sp. CC-CFT747; assembly: GCA_030323305.1. Classification (GTDB taxonomy): domain Bacteria; phylum Bacillota; class Bacilli; order Paenibacillales; family NBRC-103111; genus Paenibacillus_AO; species Paenibacillus_AO aurantius. The sequence goes on from CP106741.1 coordinate 1,727,773, forward strand.
CAGGAGGCGGTTCAGCACCTCTTCCCCGCGGTGCCCGAACGGCGGATGGCCGAGGTCGTGGGCAAGCGAAGCGCACTCGACCACCTCCGGATCGATCACCAGGCCGGGGTGGGTCCGTCGGCTCAGGAAGGGATACTGCTTCCCCAGGCGCCGGGCCGCCTCCCGGGCAATTTGCGATACTTCAAGGGAATGGGTAAGCCGTGTGCGGTAATAGTCGCCGGAGCCCGCCCCGAACACCTGCGATTTTCCCTGCAGCCGCCGGAAGGCCGGAGACTGGATGAGCCGGGCGTAGTCCCGCTCATACTCTTCCCTCTCTTCGCTGAAGGTTACACTGTTCGGTTCATCCAGCCTCATTTTGCGCAAATCCATGATGATTTCCTGCCCTTCTCTATCTACGTTACCTTTACTCACATGAGGAGATAGTTCGAAAATTGTACCATAAGAAGCTTACCCCCGAAAAGCCCGTTTCATCACGGCAAGCCGCATGGCGGTCAAGCCTTTTCTCTTTACGGAAAAAGAAAAGATTTTACCGGCCGTGCAGGGGGAACCGGCCTTCCCTTCGTCTATAGAAAAAGAAAACGGCACCCTCTTCTTTCTCCATGCTTCATGCTGGCCAACTCCAATTTTTTCTGTTTAAATTTTAGTGCATTTTTGTAACTTTTTTCCGTTTCATGCCGTCTTATAAATATAGGATCAGAAGGGAGTTGGAAGGATGGAGCCGATGGTTTCCATGGAACAAATCAACCGCCGGATCGAGGAATTGAGGTCGCTGGAGGATCAGTATAAGAAGACCAACAATGTAAGCGGACGCCTCAATGCCAAAACCCGCCGGGAGGAGCTTCAACGGCTCAAGAACTCCGTTCTGGAGAAGCAGGCCACCTAACTTGGTTGGCGAAAAACCTTTGAATGCGCATGAAAATCATAAGGGGATCTGTAACAACACGGATGGAGAAGGCCCGATCAATGAATAGGGCTGCCGTCTCGCCGGAAAAATGTTTCCCGTGGAACGTTTGATGCTCAGCCGCCCTCTGTTGTACTCTACATATTCGCTGCTATATCCTATGCCGGCACCACCCGCGCCCGCCGAACCGATTCGGCGGTTTTTTTGTGTCCCTGCGGTCCGGGGATGCCAAAACTTTTTTACCAGCGGCTTCCTTAATCTGCAACCTTTTTCCTCCTAAGCTCGTTTCAATGGTTGTAACCCTAATCCTTATGGTGACTAGGAGGCTGTTTGATGTCGTTTAAGAAAACCTCGGCTGTATTCGTGCTGTCTACCGCCTTTCTGCTCTCTTCCCTCCCGTCCGTCTATGCGAATGATGCCGCCAATTCGGCCTCAACCGTTAGCAGCAAAGCGGGGGAACCGGCAGGCGATCCCTCCCAAGCGAAAATTACCAAAGAGGAGGCCATCCGGCTCGCTTCCCAGGCCGTGACCATGGAAGAGGGCTTCAAGCTGCAGAACATCCGATACGAGTCCCAATCCTATCTCGTTCAAACCGAGACCGGCGTGTGGAACCTTTATTACGAGAAGCGGTCCGGCGAGCAAATGATGGGAAGCATTTCCGTCACCTTGAATGCGGATAACGGGCGCCTGATCTCCTTCAACAAAGGGGAAGCGAGTGGGAGGCCCGAACCTACCCTCCTAAAGTCAATCTGCAGCAGGCCAAGGAGCTGGCGGAGGGATTTCTGGCCAAGCTGAATCCCGAAGAAAAGGATCAGGTGGTCTACAACGGGGACTTCGAGAGAGATTACAGACCCCCTCTGAATGGAGAAATCCGCTATCCGATCCGCTTTGACCGTCAGGTAAACGGCATTCCCTTTCCTCATGACAGCCTGACGTTCCAGATCAACGGCAACGGCCAGCTGGTGGGCTACGAGAGACGGTGGAACCCGTCGGTTTCCTTCCAGGCGCTTCCTCCCGCCATTTCCCAGAAGAACGCGGATGAAGCTTACCGCAAAGGGATGAAGCCGCTGCTCCAATATTTGTCCCCCATCCCCTATAAAGACGAGGACGACCGGCCTCCTTATTTGGCCTATACGTTCAATCCCTATAACCTGCTGGATGCCAAGACCGGTGAGCTCATCGGGGAAAAAGGCGCCCCCGTCCAAGCCGCCGCTTTGAAGACGATTTCCGACAAGCCTCTGGCGGAGAAGCCGGCGGAAGGCCAGATGCTGACCAAGGAGCAAGCCATTGACCGGGTGAAGGCTTTGGTGCCGATTCCGGCCGATGCCGAGCTTCAGAACGCGTCGTTCTCCGAAAACTTCCGGACCAAGAATGGGTCAAGCGTGCCGACTTGGAATTTCTCCTGGAAGACAGGCACGGATGCCAAGGGCGGAGCTTACCTGTCTGCCTCCGTGAACGCGTCGAACGGGGATCTCATGAATTACAACAACGGCATTCGCCCGTTGGACAACGAGGCGGCCAAGCCGGAGGAAGCCAAGCTTCCCGACAAGGATTCCCTTCGCGCCGCAGCCATCGATTTCGTGAAAAAGGTTCTGCCTCATTACGCGGACCAGCTGGCTGTCGATGAAGCCGTCTTCTCTTATGAGCCTTCCCCCAAAGGAACCCCTTACGCCTACGTTCCGTTCAAGCGGGTGGTTAACGGGGTGGCGACCGAATCTGAAGGCGCCAGTGTCCAGTTCGACGGTCAAACCGGCGAGCTGGCGGGCTTCTGGAGCAACTTCTCCACCATCGCCTATCCGTCGGACATTCCGAAGGTCATCGGAGAGGAGAAGGCCGAGGAGCGGCTCTTGTCCCGTTACCGGCTGGAGCTGCAGTATTTTGTCCCGGCCACCGAATACATCATCCTGAAGGAAGGCGGCAAACCGGACCCGGCTCCTCCGCACGGCTCGTCTATCGTCTCGTGCCGACGGACGCCAGCCCGAACCTCTTCCTGGATGCCGTGACGGGCGAATGGAAGAAGCGGGAGAGCGGCCAAGTCACCACGCCGGGCAAACCCGCCGCCACTGACATCGAGGGCCATTGGGCGGAGAGGGAGCTTCGGCTGATGCTCGATTACGACGCCATTGACACGAAAGACGGCAAGGTGACGCCCGACCAGAGCATTACCCGCGGGGAAATGATCAAAATGCTTATGATCGCCATCCGCGGCGGAGATACGTATGCCGGCATGTATGACACCGCCCGCTCGGCAAGCTTCAAGGACGTGGCGAACGGTTCCGCCTTCTACCCTTATGTCGAGGCGGCGCTCGAGGCCAAGCTGATCGACCGGGGAACCGGCACCTTCGACCCGGAAAGCCGAATCAGCCGCGAGGATCTGGCCGTGCTGCTCGTCCGCGCTCTCGGGTATAACAACCTGGCGGACCAGCCGGACCTCTTCAACCTGAAGGTCAGCGACGCCGGAGCCATTACCCATAAAGGCCAGGTGGCGATCGTCACCAGCCTGGGGATCATGAGCCCGGGGGACGACGGCAGCTTCGAGCCGGGACGGGAAGTAACGCGGGCCCAGGCGGCTGTGGCGTTCTACCGCTACCTGGAGAAGCGGGCCGACCTGACGGACCGCTCTCCCCTCCGGTAAGCTGCTCCTTCTTTTCGGGGCAGAATACCCAAACGGCAGGCGGGCGGAACCATCGTTCGCGCAGCTCAAGAAAGCAGGCGGTGGTCCGCCTGCTTTCTTTGGTTTAGCCGCCTGCGTCCGTAAGCAAAGGGCGGGCAGACCAATAACGCCGCTGTAACGGCCGGTAAGGAGGAAACATGATTTTTTTCTGGAAAATGTATTTAAAGATAAATGAGTTGCTTCGTACCGTTAGTGAAATAAAGGATAAAGTAGAGTCCCTATCAGAAAACAAGAATTAAACCGACAAGGAGTATTGACAATGAAGGATCATCCTGTCTTGGAGCCCCAGACGTCCGGTGAACCGTCCCGCATTTCCCATGCGCTGGCCAAATCGGTTACGTTCAGCCTCCTTTATGGAGGCTTTATGCTTGTTTTTGGCGTGCTCGGGTCGAATCTGGCCCCTTTGATCACGGAGGTGAACGCCGGCGATCTCTCGATCCTGCTTGCGGTGCTGCTGCTGCTGGCTCTGGCGGGTTCGGCCTTCTTTCTGGGGGAGCGGCGGTCTCCTCCCACCGTTCCCCGATCGATCGGCGGCTTGACTGGCTGGTCGTTCTCCCGCCCGCTCTGCTCGTCCTGGCAAGCTGGTGGCTCGGGTCCCGGGGGACAGTGAGCCGGTAGCCGTAATGGCAGGCCTAAGGTGGATCTGGTTCAAGGGCCTGACGGCTTGGGCCCTGCCTTTGTATGAGGCCCTCCCTGTCTACTATCCGGATTCCACTCACATGAAAGAGCTGGCCCTGCTCCTGGCCAGCGTTCCCTTCCTGGCCGCCTATGCGGGCCTGGTCCTCTCCCCCGCCATACGCCGCAGGGTCAGCCGCGAACAAGCCTCCGCGATCACCGCCATCCTGCCGGCGCTGCTCGCCATCGGCTTCCTGGCTTCCTTGTCCCTGCCCCGGAACAGCCCCCTCGCCCTGTCGGACTACCCGCGCGTAGACGGGGCTACGGCGGCCATTCCTTTCGGGCGGGAGCTTCTTCATGAGCTGACTGGCCTTCACCGGCCGGGGGCCGCCAAGCGCGTCCAGTTCCACACGACGCACGAGGCGTATGTCCGGCTGATCGAAGGAAATGCCGACCTGATCTTCGCTGCCGGACCGTCGGAGCAGGAACGGCGGCAGGCGGAAAGCGCCGGGGTCAAGCTCAAGCTGACGCCCGTCGGGAAGGATGCCTTCGTCTTCCTCGTGCATGAGGACAATCCGGTAAACGGGCTGACCTCCGATCAAATCCGGGCCATCTATTCGGAGAAAATGTTGAATTGGAAGGAAGTCGGGGGAGAGGACGAGCGCATCATTGCCTATCAGCGGAAGGAGAATTCCGGAAGCCAAACCTACATGGTGCAGAACGTCATGAAGGATACGCGCCTGGCCTCCCCCTCGCTGCGAGGAAGATAGACGGCATGGGGGGCTTGCTCGAAGCCGTAGCTTACCGCAATTCCCTGGGCTCCCTCGGCTATTCTTTCTACTATTACGCCACCCAGATGCATAAGCAGGAGAGCATCAAGCTTCTGGCCGTGGACAGCGTGGTTCCTAATCCGGCCAGCATCGCGTCCGGCCGTTATCCCTTCACGGCCGTGCTCTACGCCGTCACCCGGGAAGGAGAGCCCGCCGAATCCCCGGTATCCCGGGTGCTGGAATGGCTGCAAACCCCGGAAGGCCGGCGGACGGTAGAGCGAGGCGGCTATGTTCCGGTGGAGGCGGAGGGGCCGTGATGGCGCCAGAGTCGCGATGGTGGCCGACAACCCCATTAGCACAGCAAGGCCGCCATTTCGCGACAAGCCTCATGCCAGATTGACGATCTAATCTTTTTGCAATCAAATTAGTGCCTATAACGCTTAAAAACCCAGTTTTGCCCGAAGGGGTCTTGAAAGCATATAAAATAAGCAAACCCCTCATCTCTTATCTCCACTTTTTTAACGCCGGCTGCGATCAAATGCTCTTCCAACTGTTCGGGAGAAAGCTCAGTACGATACACGAATGTTGGGAATGATTCCTTGGTGACGGGATCGGACAAAGCACTATGCAAATATAAATTTGGCCCACTATATAAGCTTAATATGTAAAATTCTTGTCGTTGTTCGGCATGAAGCTTAAATCCCAGGTGAGTGATGTACCATTCCGCCGCAGCTTGGATGTCTTTTTGAGGAAGCAGCAACTGCACATTCTCTACCCCTTGCAAAATAGGAGCATCCCGTACATCTGTTCCGAGAGCTGCTGGCTCTTTTACAGGAATCCAATTGTTTTCAAGAAATAGTGCGTTGACCTCTTCTTCCGTTAAAGCCCGGTCGTATATTCTTATGTCATCAATCTTTCCCCTGAAAAAGAAATACGGTTCATCCGTGGATTTTCTGCCGATGAACAACGGCTCTTCGTCGTTCGGCGTAAGCACACCCTTACTTTCCCTAATTAATTTTCCATTCATAAAAAGCTTAAACGTTTCATTCCCGTAAGTTACGGCTACATGGTACCAATAATCCGTATGTAAAGACGATTGGAAATGCAAGTCTGCACCCTCCAGGAATAGATGAAAAGTCATCTTTGCGTTATACGTGCTGAGTTGAAAGACACGGTTTTTAAAATGCCCATCTTGAGAAACAACCGCACTGTTCCAGCCCTCCAGCTTGGCGTCCCGGTCATAACAACACCATACGGAAAGGGAAAAGGCGTCGCGATTTAATGGAGGGGCTTTTTCAATGACAATATAATCATCCTTCCCATTGAAAAAATAAGCACGGTTGGGATTACCAAATCAATCCGTACACGGCGTGGCTCCAACAACCGTGCCGTGATGCTCATTCCCACTGCTGTCCTGCGCATCCCCTTGAAACAAATACTCTGCTACTAATCCTTCATACAAGTTTGCCAAAGCCATTCTTCTCCCAAAAAGCTCATCAATAGATACACGAAAAACTTCCGCGATCAACGGTACTAATGCGATATCTGGACAGGATTGTTTATTCTCCCACTTACTTACAGACTGATACGAAACGCCCAACCGTTCTGCAAGTTGTTCTTGTGTTAAACCATGGTTCTTTCTTAATCTCCTGATTTGTGAACACAAGCGTGTTGTAAAATTAGTGTTCATCGGATTAATCGTCCTTCCATCGGTAGGTAATTCCATTGTATATAAGACCGATCCATAGGACTATGTCTTCTTTGTTGAGTTCTGACAGTCCATTCTCAACCAAGAGTTGAATGGAAAAAAGTTCATCCTCCGTAGGATGAACTTTCATCAGGACATAGGCAAAATGTCTGGCAGGCCCAACCGCCGTCTAACGAATCCTCCGGTCGTTATGGGGTCTTTTTAGGCAGCTGACCGTTGCTAACGAATCCTAGAGCTGCTATTCCGGGAAAGGGCCGCCCTTTTTCCTTCCAACCGGCCTATTAGCCATACCAGGGTTCGTTAGAATCTTCAAGAGCCCGAAATGGCGCGATTAGCAATAGGAGGATTCGTTAGAACTCCTTCTCCTCCATCATCTCGCTGTTCGCCGCATTCACCGCCGTGTCGCCGTCCAGCACGACCTGCGGCTCTTTCTTCAGCCGAAACGGATGCTCGGTGGAGATGCGGTCTTCCGGCTCCTCGGCCAGCCGGGGGCTTTGGGCTCGTGGCCGTTACTCATCGTAGTTATCCCCCTTCCCGCTTGGGTGGTCATTCCGGTAAGGGCCCCGGATGAGGTTCTTCTCCTCGGCTTTGGCCAAGGTCTGCTCCACAAAGGCCATGTCCTGGTTCTCGGCTTCCATCGGAGTGGAATCCTTCGTAATGGGCTTGCTCCGCTTGTCCGCGTCCATGTCGTTCCTCCTTTGGCATTGGTCTGCCTTTTACTTTTTACCGGAAAGAAGGAAGTTATTCCTGCCCTCCCCTTGTCCAGAAGGGCGCCAGAAACAGAGAAAGGTATAAGCGGCCATCCGGCAATCCAAACTAAGGAAACTTGGCCGGCGGGAGGTAACGGGAATGGCTTATATTTGGCAGGCGCTGCTTATATTGTTCATCGGGTTCGTGCTGCAGCGCTTATCGGGGAAGAAGACGGTTTCCGAAATGACCGGTCTGGAAATCATCACCCTTCTCGCCATCGCCTCGGTGATCGGGGAAGCGGTGTCGGCTCACGGCTTTTGGAAAATCACCATCACGCTGGTCCTCTTTGTCTTCCTGCTGATGGCGATCCAATACTTGGCCCTTAAGCTGAACCTCGTGGAAAAATGGCTCATCGGCCGCTCCACCCTCGTCATCCGCGACGGCCGGCTGCTGAAAGGCAACCTGAAGCGGCTGCGCCTCTCCGTGGACCAGCTCGAAGCCAAGCTTCGGGAGAAAAGCATCACCTCTATTGCCGACGTCCGGACCGCGGCCATCGAGATCAACGGACAGCTCGGGTATGAGCTGTACCGCCAAGCGAGGCCGGTCACCGTCGGAGAGCTCGAGAAGCTGCTGGCGGCGGAGCGCGAGTACCTCACGACCCTGCTCGGGGAACATTCCGGTGGAAGCCGCATCGGGCAGAACGGGCCCCTGGCTTCTGCGGCTCCTCGGGCTCACGCCGCGGCGCATTCCTCCTCCCTGCAGGAGAAGAGCTCCCCGGCTCCCCGCAGCCGGCTGAACCGTCGGAGGCTGGGGATTCGAGCGGCCGCCTGTTCCGGGAGCTTCGCGAGGAGAACCCGGAGCAGGCGAACCGGATCTAACCATCGGAGCCCCGTACAGACGAATCCCTGCCCGCAAAGGATAGTACCCTTTGGAATCTCTCTCACCCGTTTAGTCGACAATTTCACCACAGGTCACATTTGCCACAGCTCCCGTTATCGCGCTGGCTCGATCGGAGGCCATAAGGACGGCCGCATTCGCTACTTCGGCGAGCCTTGGGAGCCGCTTTAGTAATGTTTTTTCAGCGATACCTGACTCAAACTCTTCACGTGAAATACCTGCATTATCCGCATGACGTCGGAAGACCTCGTCCACTCCGGGTGCATCGGGGAGCCGGCCGAACGTAGACAAACGACACGAATGCCCTGTGTGCCAACCTCTATCGCTAATTGCCTACAAAAGCCCTCTATTGCAGCTCCTGCCACCCCGAAGCCGCCAACATCACGGTAAGGCTTGCGGGCGGCCTGGGCAGTGAGGGCCAGAATGACTCCTGACCCGTTCTTAGCCATATGGCGCGCCGCTGAGGTAGCCGTGATGAAATGGGTTTGCATGGCTGTGGCAATTGGATTAACGAACCGCTCCTTCTCCATATCCACGAGCGGTCCCCCTTGAGTATCGCCAAGTCCGATGACGTTAAAGGAGATGTCAATACTCCCAAATTTGTTTACCACTTTGGCGAGGTGGCTCTCTACTGCCTGCTCGTCGAGAGCATTGACTTGAGCAGTCTCTACCACACCTCCTACGTCAGATATCTCTTTGGCCACCACGTTAAGTGTCGCAAGCGTCCGACCCGCAAGGAAGACATTTGCCCCTTCTTGGGCGAATGCTCGGGCAACCGCACCTCCGATTGCGCCTCCAGCACCGTAAATCACAGCATTCCTGTTCTTAAGTAACATTTGAATTCTCCTTGTATTTAACGCATGTCAATTAAATTCCATTATAGCTTATCGTACATAAAGCGGTTTCTTTTCGATTGCGATTCTTTAATAAGCTTGATTTAGCGACAACCTCCAGATTCACTAGGTACAAAAAAGCTTACCCGACTACGGGCAAGCTTTTGATTCCAAATAGAACTTAAGGCAAACTTATAGGTAAATCAAAGTTATTTGTACGGACACAAAGGGCCTGCACCCTCACCCTTATCGGGATACCTGCCTGTTAAGCGGCATCGAGCTCCAGCGCATCTTCTTCGTCGCGGTTGAAAGCTTCGCGGTCGAATTCGCCTTCGGAATCGGCGACGAGCAGCGAGCAGACGGTCGTGCCTGTGGCATTAACGGCGGTCCGTCCCATATCGACGACAGCGTCAATAGCGAGCACCAGGCCGAGCCCTTCGAGCGGAAGCCCGAGCGCCGTCAGCACGACGGTAGTCGAGATGGAAGCGGGCCCCGGTACACCGGCTACCCCGATGGACGAGATCATGCTTACGAGAACGATAAGGATGTACTCGGAAATGCCGAGCGGAATGTTGTAGACCCGGGCCACGAAGACGGCCACGATCGCCGGCCACACGCCTCCGCATCCGTTCATGTTCATGGTCGCGCCAAGCGGAGCGACGAAGCTGGCGATCCGCGGGGATACGCGGATGCGCTTCGTGATAACCTCCAGGTTAACCGGAAGCGTCGCATAGCTCGAACGCGTCGTGAACGCGACGGCAATCGTCGGGTATGCCTTGCGGAAGAACTTGATCGGGTTGACGCGGGCTACGAAGGTAACCAATCCTCCGAACGTTACAATGAAATGAATCAGTAGCGCAACATACGTCGCTACGATGATGCTGAGCAGCGGCTTCAACGTTTCCAGCCCGTACTTGGCCGCCATGGCCGCAATCAGGGCATATACCCCGTAAGGGGTCAAGCGGATGATGTACTTCGTCACCTGGTGCATGACCTGGGAGAAGGAATCGATGAAGTTCTTCACCGGCTGGACGGCATCAGGCTTTCTCGAGCCCAAGTGAACGATGGCCACCCCAATGAAAATCGCAAAGATGAGAACCGGAACCACCTTGCCCGCGGCCATATCGCCGATCGGGTTGGTCGGAACGAGATCGAGAATAACCTGCGAGAAGGTCGGAATGGCCCGCGCTTTAAAATCCTTCGGAACCGACTGCGAGATGCCGCTTCCCGGATCGATGGCGACGGCGACGAGCAGCCCGATCAGAGCCGCGATTCCGGTCGTGATCAGGAACAGCGCGATCGTCTTGGCGCCGATTTTGCGCAGATGGCCGAGGCTCGAGATCGAGGTAATGCTGCTGATGACGAGAACCGCCACCAGCGGCATCACGAGCATTTTGATCAGGTTGACGTAAATGGAGCCGATGGTGCTTACGCTCGTGGCATTAAGCTTAAAGGAGTTGAAGATGATGCCCGCTACCAGGCCAAGGCCCAGCGCCAGCAACACCCGGTAACCGAAATTGACCCGCTTCCTCGCCAGGAAGTATAAGAAGCCGATGACGACCAGAGACACCAGCAGGCTGACCCAGTTGGTCTGAATCGCCGTTAACAAATTGTTTTCTTTCAAGCTATTCCCCTTCTTTCCCCACCCGTTTAGTAGGATTTTATATAAGAGAATATACTGCGGCTAACATCCGATGTCAATGCTTTTCTGAAAATGTCGAAGCATGCAAGTATTGGCTTATCCGTAGGTGTTGTTTTGCTTGCCTATCGATTCTCGTGTACATGCAGAGGTTTTCCCGCCGACAAAGGGAGCGGATAAGGCTGGGCCCCTTCTTTAGCCGGTCATCAAATAGCCGTCCACCTCCCCTTTTGCGGATAACCCCTTCCCCTCGCCGTTTAACCGCTTTCCCTTGCCGGGACAGGGTCTTTTGCCAGCTTTACTACAACGTATGTGGCACCCCCGCCGGACAGAACAAGCAACAGGGGAAACGCTAACCGGCTCCTCGACCAGGGATCCGGCTTATCCTGCAAAAAAGCCCCCGCCATTATCCGGCAGGAGGCCTTGCTTGGCGGCGGGCCGAGCGGAACGGCCCTTGTTAGTGGCCGACCGCCCCGTTATGCTCGGCATTGGGGTCGAGCTTCGCCTTGCCCATAGTAAAGGTGAACAGCAGCGCCAGCACCGCGGGAATAAGGGCCCACAGAAACGTGTACGAGATGGACGACGACAGCGCGGCCGTGATCTTCTCCAGCACTGGCCCAGGGATCGCCGCGCGCGCCTTCTCGGTCAGGAGGGCCCGGGGATCGAGCGATTCGAGGCCACCCGGGGCGCCTTGGCCTTGGCCCAGTCCGGCCAGGGCCTCGGTCATTTTGCGGGTAAAGACGTGGCTCTGCAGAATGCCGAAGATCGTGATGCCGAGCGTCATGCCGAGCGAACGGACGAAGTTCAAGGTAGCGCTCGCCGAACCACGCTGGTAAGCGCTGAACGTATGGATGGCGGCGTTGCTAAGAACGGAGAAGGACGCCCCGATGCCCACCCCGACAATGATCATATAGAGGGTTACCGTGAAGCGGCTCGTATCCGTCGTGAGCGTAGTCAGGAGCAAGGTCCCGATGACGAAGACGGCCGTGAACGGAATCATTATCGAACGGAAGGAGAACTTGTTCAGCAGGAAGCCGCCGCCCGTGGCCGATACGACGGAGCCGAGCATCATGGGAAGCAGCACCAGTCCGGAGTTGGTCGCACTGCCGCCCAGCACCCCTGGATATAGATCGGGATATAGACCGAAGCGGTCACAAAGGCCGCTCCCCGAACATCCCTACCAAGGTGCTCGAGGAGAACAGACGGTTGCGGAACATTCCGAACGTGATGATCGGCTCCTCCGCCCGCCGTTCCGCGAAAATAAAAGCGAAAACGAGCACGGCAAACCCGGCGAACAATCCGATAATTTGACCGGAGTCCCAAGCATAGGTCTTGCCGCCGAGCTCCAGCGCGAACATGAGGCAGACGACAGCCCCGACAAGCGTAACGGCGCCCCACCAGTCGATTCTCTGCTTGGAATGCTCATGAGATTCCGTGTAGAAGTAGGCGATCATGAAGAACGCGATGATCCCAAGCGGAAGGTTGATGTAGAAAACCCACTTCCAGTTGATGTAATCCGTGATATACGCTCCGAGCAGCGGTCCAAAAATACTGGACATCCCGAAGACCGCCCCGAACAAGCCGCCCAGCTTGCCCCTCTGTTCTACGGGCACCACGTCGAACATAATCGTAAAAGCAACCGGAACGAGCGCCCCGGCCCCGATCCCTTGAATGGCGCGGTACAGGCTCAGTTCGACGATAGAGTTAGCCGTTCCGCAGAGTGCGGAGCCCAGCATAAAAAGAATAATCCCGAAAACGTAAAACCTCTTCCTTCCATACATATCCGACAGCTTGCCGAAGATCGGCATGCCGGCCATTTCGGCGACCATATAAGCCGAGGTGACCCAGACGAATTTATCCAGTCCTCCCAGCTCTCCTACGATCGTCCCCATAGCGGTGGCGACAATCGTATTGTCCATGGACGCCATCAGAATGCCGAGCAACAGTCCGGCGAGGACGATGCCCATTTTGTTTGTTTTGGTTGCGGCTGCGGCATAAGCCATGCTTTCAAACCTCCTATTGTGTGGTGTTCCCTGTTTAGCCGTCCCTGCCATGATGCGGATTCCTGACTATATTCGGGTAAGGCGCTTCGCCTTATAAACGGATTCAGGTAATAATCGGTTACTCTCTCCAGCATTGTAGTAACTGATAAAAATGAGTGTAACATAACATTGTTACACTGTAAAGATTCTTTCTTTCCTACCTCCATCCTTTCCTCCGCTCTCTTCTTTTCTTCGGACCCGAACGCCCTAATCGTGAGGATCTTGTTCTCCTTATCCCATGACCCAGTATATAAAAAATCCCCTGACAGACCCTGTCAGGGGATACGGAATCTTTTTATTTCAACCGGATAGGCTCCGGGGTTACTGAACCATCGAATTGAAGCCCATGATCCACATGGAGCCCGCCACGATAACGAAGACGATGAAGACCCCAAGGATGAGGGCCATGACGTTGTACCGCGGCTTCTCCCCTTCCCTCAAGTGCATGAAGAAGACCAGCTGAATGAGGAACTGCATAACCGCCAGCACCATGATGATGACGATAGTCGCCGTTTTCTCGAACACATGGTTCATGACGAGCACGATAGGAATGATCGTCAGGACGATCGATAGCAGAAACCCGATCACATATTGCTTGAGCGAACCGTGGGCCTCGTGGCCGTGGGCGTCATGCCCTTGGGTTGGCTGTGCCATGCTACATCACCCCCATCAAATAAACGACGGTCAGCAGGAAGATCCAGATGACGTCCAGGAAGTGCCAGTACAAGGAAACGGTGGTGACCTTGCGCTTCGTCACGGCCGTAATGCCGTGGCGCTTCAGCTGAAACATTAGGCCGACCATCCAGCCGAGGCCGATCGAGACGTGAAGCCCGTGCGTGCCGACCAGCGTGAAGAAGGCCGACAGGAAGGCGCTGCGGGAAATCGTGGCGCCTTCGTGTGCCAGGTTGATGAACTCGTTCACCTCAAGCCCGATAAAGGCGGCGCCGAGCACGGCGGTCACGATCAGCCAGTTGATCAGACTTTTGACTTTGCCTTGGTGCATCGCCAGTGTCGCGAGCCCGCTGGTGAACGAGCTCGTGAGCAGAATGAACGTCTCGGCGATAACCCCGGGCATTTCGAAGAGCTCAGCGCCTGTCGGTCCGCCGTCATAGTGCGTACGGAGAACCATATAGGTCGCGAACAGGGTTCCGAACAGAATACAGTCGGTGACGAGGAAGATCCAGAAGCCCAATACCTTCAGGCCTTCATGGTCCTCGTGGTGGTCATGCCCGTGATCGGCATGTCCCGCTGCGGCTGTTTGTGCCATTTATACATTCCCCCTTAGCGCCAATTCGGTCTCACGGACCTCTTCGGCCGGGATATAATAGTCGGTGTCGTACGAGAAGGAGCGGGCGATGAGGCATCCGAAGACGCCGATCATGCCGGGCACGGCCATCCACATCCAGCCGAAGACGAAGCCGAAGCCGGCCACGAACCAGAAGACGGACATGATGAACGGAATGGACGAGTTTTTGGGCATATGAATCGGTTCATAATGATCCGGACGGACTTTATCCAAGCCCTTCTCCTTCATATCCCACCAAGCGTCCTGCTCCTTCACTTCCGGCACAACGGCGAAGTTGTACACCGGAGGAGGCGAAGGAATCGACCATTCGAGCGTGCGGCCGCCCCACGGATCGCCCGTCAGGTCGCGGTCGCCCTTCTTGATGCTGTAGCTGATCTGCCATACCTGGAAGATGAACCCGATCCCCATCATGAACGCCCCCACGGTGGAGACGATGTTGTAAGGGGCCCAGCCCATGTCCCACCCGTAGGTGTACACACGGCGGGTCATTCCCATGAAGCCGAGGGCATACTGCGGCATGAAGCACAGGTAGAAGCCGATGTTCCAAAGCCAGAACGCCCATTTGCCGAGGCGCTCGTCGAGCTTGAAGCCGAACAGCTTAGGCCACCAGTAGTAAATGCCCGCCAGGTAGCCGAACACCACGCCGCCGATCAGCACCTGGTGGAAGTGAGCGATCAGGAAGTAGCTGTTGTGGTACTGGTAATCCGCCGGAGCCACGGCCAGCATGACCCCGGTCGCCCCGCCCACGACGAAACACGGGATAAAAGCAAGCGTCCAAAGCATCGGCTGCTTCATCTGTATCCGTCCGCGGAACATCGTAAACAGCCAGTTGAACACCTTGACCCCGGTCGGGATCCCGATGGCCATCGTCGAGATGGCGAAGAACGCGTTGACGTCCGCGCCGGCGCCCATCGTGAAGAAGTGATGGACCCAGGTAAAGAACGACAGAACCGATATGAGCATCATGGAGAACACCATGGATTTGTAGCCGAAAACCTTCTTCTTCGAGAAGACGCTGACGATCTCGGAGAAGATCCCGAAGGCCGGAATGACGACGATGTACACCTCGGGGTGACCCCACATCCAGATGAGGTTGACGTACATCATCGGGTTGCCGCCGCCGTCAAGAGTAAAGAAGTGGGCGCCCAGGAACCGGTCGAGGAACAGAAGCGCCAGCGTAACGGTCAGAATCGGGAACGCGAAGATAATCATGACGCAGCTCGACAGAACCGACCAGGAGAACAGCGGCATTTTCATCATTTTCATGCCCGGTGCGCGCATCTTGAGGATGGTCACCATGAAGTTGATTCCTGTCGCCAGCGACCCGATCCCGGAGATCTGAATGCCCCAGATATAGAAGTTCTGGCCTACGCCGGGCGAGCTCGACATTTCCGAAAGAGGCGGATAGCTGAGCCATCCGGCGTCCGGCGAGCCGCCGATAACGAACGACAGGTTGAACAGCATCGCCCCCATGAAGAAGAGCCAGAAGCTGAGCGCGTTAAGAAACGGATAAGCGACGTCGCGCGCGCCAAGCTGAAGCGGCACGACCATGTTGAAGAGCGCGAACATCATTGGCATCGCCATGAAGAGAATCATGATCGTGCCGTGCGTCGTGAAGACCGCGTTGTAGTGCTCGGCGTTCAGGAATTCCACGTTCGGCAGCGCCAGCTGGGCGCGCATGAGCAGCGCGTCCACCCCGCCGCGGAACAGCATGAGAAGAGAGGAGATCAGGTACATGATCCCGATCTTTTTATGGTCAACGGTGGTCAGCCACTCTTTCCAGAGCCAGCCCCATTTCTTGTAATAGGTAAGAACAAAGAGAATGGCAATCATCGTCAGCGCAATGGAAACGTCCGCGCCGTAGATGAGCGGGTCGCCGGTCACGAAGAACGTGGAGGCGAAATCTTTGATTTTATCCAGCATGGGATTCCTCCCTTCCTTTCTACTTGCCCATATTCATATGGGACATATCGTGATTGCTGCCGCCGCCGGTTGTTCCTTCGGATTTCCCGGTTTCCGGCTCCCCGGCTTTATGCGGGTTTCCTCCATGCTCCATGTACGAGCCGCCGTTCTTGTCGACGATCTCATCAAACAGCTCCGGAGGATAGGAAGAGTAGAAGACCGGTTTCTCGACCGAGCCCGGCTTGGCCAGCTCCTGGTAGCCTTCCTTCGTCAGAGCGGCGTTCGAACCGCTGGCGATTCCCTTGGCCCATTCGTTGAACTCGGCCTGCGGCTTCGCTTCCACCTGAAACCTCATGTGGGCGAATTCCTTGCCGCTGAAGTTCGCGCCGGTGCCGTAGTATTCACCCGGCTGGTCCGCCTGCAGCCACAGCTGCATGGCCATGCCCGGCATCGTGTACGCCTGCCCGCCGAGCTGAGGAACCCAGAAGGAGTTCATCGGAGCATCGGACGTCATCTGGAAGTGCACCGGAACACCTGCTGGAATCTGCACGTAGTTGACGGTTGCGATCTTCTGGTCGGGATAGGTAAACAGCCATTTCCAGTCGAGAGACGTCACCTGGATGACCAAAGGCTTCGTGTCCGCCGCTACCTTAGGCTTCGCGAGTGCATACGTATCCCGCACCGTATAAGCGCCGAGAATCCCGATAATGATGATGGGAATGCCCCACCAGATCGTCTCCAGCAGCTTGCTGTCGTGCCAGTCCGGCTTGTAAGGAGACTTGTTGTCCGGCGTATCCCGGTACCGGTATACGATAAAGGCGAGAAGCGCCAGAACCGGGATCACGACAATCGCGCACAGAATGACGGAGATGATAATCAGCTTTTGCTGCGTCTCGGCCACCGGCCCCTTCGGGTCGAGGACGATGAATTTGTCAGAGCAGCCGGACAGCAGCACCATGGTCATGGCGGCGGTCAAGAGCACTTTAAGGCGGCTCAGCCATTTGGTTTTGCCCATAATTCCACCCTCTCTATAAACCTTAGAAACGTATCGTCTTAGTCCTTATTCAGCATACCAGATGCCGTACGCACGGGAACCCCGGTTAACAAATACGTCAACATTCTGTTCCTTTTTCGACGAAAAGTGTTCAACAAATGTTCTAAATTTCACAAAGTCCCGGAAAAACAAGGCGTGGAGCCGCCGGGAAAGCGTCCGGACAGGCTTCGTGCTATGACCTTCCTCACACACGAACAAGGAATTAGGACACAAAAAAACCCGGCAGCCGGTTTCCCGGTGCCAGGCTTAAGGGGTCTTGACGCTCTAGGCTTACGAAAGAGCGCCGTCGTTGTGACCGCGCGCCAGGTTGTTGATCTCTTCGGCCGTTTCGGCCGGCAGGCGGTTTCGGAAATAGCTGATGATGATGTTCACGGCGTCCTCGCACTGCTCGGCGGACATGCCGGTTTGCTGCTGAACGAGCTCGACCAGCTGATGCTTCATGGGACCCTCCATCCTGCCTCGGCTCTAGAGGCTTCTGTATCGGTTAGCCCCGGGCAGACCGGACGGTCTTGTCGTGACCAGACCGCCCCTTCTGCTCCTGCAGGCTCTTTCGTTAGGATGCACCCGAAGCACGAAACGATACACCCCTTGGATGGGCTACCTCTGTGCGGCCCCTCCTCTGCGTATCCCTTCGGTCCGACCGCTGCCGGTCTATTCCCGATTAGCCAGTCCATCGGCTTTCCGCAGGGAAGATGGGCCCCTCTCCGGCCCTTTCCGATCCACTCTCCTTTAGAAGGCAAAAAACCCGCCCGTTCATTAGAACGGCCGGCCGTTAAGGTCCTATAGGGGAGATCCGGTTATTCCTTCTCGTCTACCTTGCGGTTATGAACCCAGCGGATCATCGTTCCGATCGTAAAAATCTGCACGCTCGCAATCAGGAAGCCGATGCCCACCATAAGGCCCAGGTTCGTGTCGCGGAAGTCGCTGATCGTCATCAGGCAGAGCAGCACGCCTACCGCCAGAACCCCCATGCAATCGCTGTCATCGCCGTATTTACTTTAGCGCCGCTTTCCTTCGAGATCTCTATGGATTTGACGGGATATTGTTTAAGTGCCATCTTCAACACTCCATTCCGTTGAGTAGTGATGGCTTTATTGTAACACAAAAGACACGTTTCGTTCAAACTTTGTTCAATTATTTATCAAGATTTAGACAAATCTCATTAGAGGCCTATAAACAGCAGAGGCCCGCCTCCCCGATTCACCGGGAAAAGGCAGGCCTTCCGTCTATACGCACGCCGCTATGCCGGGAGGCTTCGCTGCATCCAGCTTTGAATCTCCCGCTCCGTCATCGGCTTGCCGTAATAATACCCCTGCATGACATCGCAGCCGGAGGAGCGGAGGAAGGCCATCTGGGCTTCCGTCTCGACTCCCTCCGCCACCAGCCGCAAGTTAAGCTGGCGGGCCATCATAATGATGGCGAGAATGATCGCCTGCTTCGATTCCAGGTTGCTCTCCCGGATGAACAGCTGGTCGATCTTAAGCGTATCGATCGGCATCTTGTCTAGAGAACCGAGCGCGGAATACCCCGATCCGAAATCATCCATCGCCACCGTCACTCCAAGCCCGCGAAGCTCCTCCAGCTGACGGACGATGTCCTCGATGTCGTAGAGCAGCAAGGACTCCGTAATTTCGAGCTCCAAGTATTCCGGCGCCAGGGAAGAAAGCTGAAGCGCCTCGCCGACCATTTCCCCCAAGTTCTGGCTCTCGAAAACCCGGATCGACAGATTGACGGCCACCTTCTGGGACGGCAGCCCTTCCTCCTGCCAACGGCGGTTCTGGAGGCAGGCCTCCTGCAGCACCCAGCGGGTGAGAGGCACGATCAGTCCCGTTTCCTCGGCAATGGGAATAAATTCGGCGGGGAGATCGTCCCGAGGTCCGGATGCTCCCACCGGACGAGAGCCTCGACCCCGGCGGGCTGCTGGTGCCGGGCATCCCATTTGGGCTGGTACAGCACGAAGAATTCCCCGCGCACCAGCGCCCGGCGCATGTCCTTCTCCAGGCCGAGCTTCCGGACAAGCCGGCGGTCCATCTCTTCGTTGAACACGCGGTGCCGGTTCTTTCCCGAGGTCTTCGCCTGGTACATGGCGGTGTCCGCTGTTTTCATCAGCGCCGCACGCGTGGAGCCGTGCTCCGGAGCCAGGCTGATGCCGATGCTCCCGGTCACATAAAGCTCATGACCGCCCAACCGGTAAGGCTGCTTGATCACGGCGAGCAGCGACTGGGCGAGCTCCTCCGCCTGCACGAGCCCGGCGGAAGGAGCGGCAATCAGGAACTCGTCCCCGCCCAGCCGAAAGACCGTGTTGGCCTTCCCGGCAGCGGCCGATACCCGCAGCGCAACCTCTTGAATCAACAGATCGCCCACATCATGGCCAAGCGTATCGTTAATCGTTTTGAACCGGTCCAGATCGAGAAACAGCACCGCCGCCTCTTTCCCGCCGGTCAGCTCCAGCCGGTCGAAGTAACGGATCAGGTCGTGGCGGTTCGGCAGGCCGGTCAAGGCATCCTGAAACGCCATCTTCTCCAGCACATGCCGGTCGAAATACATGGCCCCCCAGGAGACGGCGAGAATAAGAAAAGTAGCCACGGTCACCCCGGCCAGCAGAAACAGCTTGCCCGACATATCCATCCCGGCTTGATGGGCGACCGGGCCCATGGAATGGTACACCGCCGCCCTCATGCCCGTGTAGTGCATCCCGCAGATGGCCAGTCCCATGATCACCGCGGAGCCGCCTTTCCACCAGGAAGCGGAAGGCTTATGCCGGAAACGGATGAAGAGGAACAAGGCGGCATAGGAAGCCGCCAGGGCGATTCCCGCGGATAGCGCCCACAAGGAGGGAATGTAGTGAACGTCGGCATGAACGCGCATAGCCGCCATACCGGTATAATGCATAGCGGTGATGCCCGCGCCCATAAAAAAGCCCCCGCTCCGAACCGCACCCAGCCCACTTTCTCCGGCACGGTAATGGAGAAGGCGATGTAGGAGGAAGCGACGGCCGCGAGAAGCGACAGAAAGGTGATGGAAATGTCGTAATCCATGGGAACCGGGAGCTCGTAGGCAAGCATGCCGACAAAATGCATCGACCAAATGCCGCAGCCCATGACCCAGGAGCCCGCGGCCAGCCAGGCGAACCGGTGGCGTCCGCGCACCTGGGACAGCTTGGCATTAAGGTTAAGGGCCAAATACGAGGCCACAACGGCAATGACGAACGACAGAAGCACGATCCATAGGTTATATTGCCCCTGCAGCGAATTGATAGGGTCCACTCTCCGATATCTGCGTTAATTTTCCATATGGCTAGTATAAAGGAAAGTATACCATGTTGTATATACGAAAGACCTATTCGCTAGGGCAAAATGCCTACTTTTTGTCGATTAATACGAGCGGGTTTCGAGACGGTCCAAGCTTTTGAATTCGTAGCCCTGCTTACGGGCCTCGTCGATGATCCGGCCTAACGCTTCCGCATTGTCCTTGGAGACGGAATGCAGCAGAATGACCGCCCCCGGGTGAAGCTGCGCCATGACTTGATCATAGGCAAACTGTGCGCCCCGCTGTACCTTGGTATCCCAGTCCTTGTAAGCGACCGACCAGAATACGTTCGTATAGCCGGAGGCTTTGGAAACCTCGAGCACCCTGTCGCTGAAAATCCCTCTCGGAGGGCGGACAAACGCCATTTCCTTCTGCCCGGTCAGCTCGGCTACGGCCGTCTTGACCTTGTCGAGCTCCTCTTTCATCTTGGCATCCGGCACCTGGGTCATATCCGGATGGCTCCAGGAGTGGTTGCCGATCAGATGGCCTTCCGCCGTCATCCGTTTGACAAGCTCGGGCTGGTCCTTGACATAGTGACCCGTAATAAAGAACGCGGCCGGTACACCCTTCTCCTTCAGAACATCCAGAATGTTGACCGTGTACCCGTTCTCGTACCCGTTGTCAAAGGTCAGGTACAGCTCCTTGCGCTTCGTGTCTCCCATAAAAATAGCTTCATGCTTCTGCAGGATGTCCTTGAAGCCTTCCTGGTCAATCGAGGCGAGCTGGCCGTTTTTGCTTTTTTGAAGCCGAAATGATAAGGCCGGTCTCCCTGCGCCGAAACGTAGGCAGCATTCAAGAGAACAAGGACGAGGGCGAGGACGGTGCTCATCACAACCATGCGTTTCACGGGCTGATTCTCCTTTTCTTCAAATAGACGGACAGGGATAATATGCGCAGAAAGGGTTCACCCTATGCCGATAAACAGGCAAGTCCCGGGGAAAAAGCCAAAAACACCGCCCCCAAAGGAGCGGTGCGGCTGCAGATGCGTCTTATTTCTTGACTTTCTTGCCCTTGCGGGCGACGACGCCGTCCGGGAGAACCTCGGCAAACCCGAAGGGGCGGCGCCCAGGCGTTGGATGCGGTTGATCTGGCTCGTCGAAAGACGGCGGAGCGAGACGACGAACGAAGACGTCAAATCGTTGAAGTCACTCAGCAAAGCGACGGCTTGGGCCCCTCTGAACACCCGGCGGCTTCCCTTGTAGTTGATATCCTGGAAGAGTACGAGCGTGGTTTCCCTGCGTCCTTCGAGGTTGAAGCTCGACAGGACGTCATTGAAGTTCAGCACCCGCAGGTCGCGTACCCCCAGGTTGCCCCGGAAGCGGAGCCGGGTTCCCATGAAGTTCGCGTCGGCCCAGAGCGTAAGCCGGGGCAGCGTTCGAAGGACAACCGGCTTCTTGACGGCTGCTTTGGGTGCCAGTGCGCTGGTGGCGGCTTTCTTGGCTGAAATTGGCATGTTCCTCACCTCCTTCCCCCACAGCTTATGTGAGGAGAGGAAGAACAGCTTGTGCGAGTTCCTACTATTCTATCAATAGAGGAAAAAGGGCGGCCCGTCCGCATAGAGAGACGGACCAGCCGTCCGGTCCATCAGCCACAACCAAAAGAAGCACCCCGAAGGGTGCTTGGACGTAACAGCAAGGAGGGGTTCTCCCGGCCGGTTCAGAACCGGCCGGATTTGAAGATCGAATAAAGCAGCCACAGAAACATGAGGCCCGCTACCGTAGAGCCTACTTCAATGACGGGAAAATGGAGGATAAGGGCCGGGACGTTGCCGACGGAGGAAGCGATGATCAGCCCGACCATGATGATCGAGAAGCTGAGCAGCACGATACTGATCGAGATCCGGTTGCTGATCTGGTCGAGCTTGCGGAGGAGCAGGTCGATCTCGGGCAGCCCGATCTCCACCTTCAGCTTACCCGTCCGCAGCAGCTTGGTCAGCTGGGCCGCCTGCCGGGGAAACCCGGCCAGCGTCTCCACGAACTCGGTCGCCTGCCGCCACCAGCGCTGGCGCACCTTGTCCGGGTGATAGCGCTCCTTGAAAAGCCGCCGTCCATACGGTTCCGCCAGGTCAACGAGGCTGAGCTCGGGGTAAAGCCGGACCGCCACTCCTTCCACCGTGATCATGGCCTTGCCAAGCAGCGTAAGGTCGGTCGGGATGAGCACCCGGTGCCGGTTGGCCACGGCGAACATCTCGTTCATCGCTTCTCCCAGGCTTACCTGGGACAAGGGAATATCATAATAATGCTCCCGCATCTCGTCGAGGTCCTGCCGGAGACTCGCCATGTCCACATCGTCCGTCAGCAGGCCGAGCTGGGAGATGGCATGAATGATCGCGTCGCTGTCCTTGCGCATAAGGCCGATAATGAGCGAGCCGAGATGAAACTTCATCGTCTCGTCCAGCCGGCCCACCAGGCCGAAATCCACGAAGGCGATCTTGCCGTCGGGCAGCACCATCACATTGCCGGGATGCGGGTCCGCATGGAAGAAGCCTTCGATAAGCACCTGGTGAAACATCGCGTTGACAAGCCTTTCGGCCGTTACCTTCAAGTTATGGCCGCGTTCGATCAGCTCGTCTGCCTGATTGAGCATCAGGCCGTCCAGATACTCCATGGTCAGCACCTTGGAGGTCGTATAAGGCCAGTAAATCTTCGGGATGCGAACGCCGGGATGCTGGAGGAACTGGGCGGCGATCCGGTCCGTGTTCTTCCTTCCCGAGTATAGTTGAGCTCTTCCCGCATGGAACGGGACAGCTCCTCGATGATCGTTCTCACCCGGTAGCGTTCGAACCAGCCGATGCGCCGCTCGGCGAGTGCGGCCAGGTCATGCAGAATGTCCAGGTCGAGCTCGATGATCTTGTCCACGTGCGGACGCTGCACCTTGACGGCCACCCGCTCTCCCGAGTGCAGCCGGGCATAGTGAACCTGGCCGATGGAAGCGGCCGCCAGGGGCGTCTCCCGGAATTCGCTGAATATTTCGTTCATCGGCGTATGTAATTCTTCCTCCAGAATCGCCTTGACCTCCTCCATAGAGAAGGCCGGCACTTGATCCTGGAGCTTCTGCAGCTCCTTGACCAGCTCCGGGGCCAGCAGGTCCTGCCGGGTGGCGGAAAGCTGGCCCAGCTTGATGAACGTCGGGCCCAGCTCTTCGATGACGAGGCGGATGCGCTCGGCAAACGTATGAGGGGTCTTCTCCGCGCCCCGGTGCAGCCATTTACGGGGAAGAGACAGGACGTGGAACAGCCCCATCTCTTCTACCATGTAGCCAAAACCATGCCGGACCAGAGCCACGACGATCTCCTTATAGCGGCTCGTATGCCGGAGTTTGATCGCCATATCAGAAGGACGGCGGCCCGGTCGGTTTGGCCGGCGGAGCCGGAGTCTCCGGTGTGACGACGGTCTCGGTGGATGCGGTGGAGGCCGTGGACGCTGCCGTCATGCGGCGCTCCAGGTCTTCCAGATCCTGCTTCGTCGCCACGTCGAGGTCCGCCAGCACCTTCCTCACCTGCTCCTGGACCATCCGCTTGATCTCGCTACGGTGCTCTTCCCCGCGGGCAATCAGCCGGTTCACGACGTCCCTCGATTCGCTCTGGCCCAGCTCGCCCTTGACCACCAGCTCATCGACGAACTGCTGCACCTTGTCGCGGCTGGCCGCCGTGATGCCGAGTCCCAACGCTATCGCTTTCTTCAGAATATCACTCATTCTCGTCATGCCTCCTTTGGCTTCTCACTAGTATATTACCCCGACGGGCAAACGATTTATCGGGTTTCCGGCAAAAACTGTCCCCGTCCGGCCATCAATCGGCAAGCCGGTAACCAGCTCCCCGCACGGTTGCAATATAGCGCGGCCGGCGGGGATCGTCACCGAGCTTCTGCCTCAGGCTCTTGATATGGGCGTCGACGGTGTTGCTTCCTCCGAAGTACGTGTCTCCCCATACCCGGTCCATGAGGGCGTCGCGCGTCAGCACTTCCCCGTCCGCCGCGAGAAGGGCGGTCAGTAGGTCGTATTCGGTCTTCGTCAGCTCCACCCGCTCTCCTTCCCGGCGTGCGGTCATCCGCCGCATATCCACGGTGAGGTCCTTGTGCTGCAGCGTGCCGGCGGTGTGCTCCCGCACCTCGTCCTCCCGGGCGGTCCGCTCAATCCGCTCGAGAACAACGGCGAGCGGAGCCGGCCACAGCAACCCGGGCTCTCCCCGTTCGGCGGCCTGCGCTTCCGAGCCGACCAGCGACAGGGCGGGGCGGATCCCGGCCGGCAGCCGAATCGCCTCCGGTCCCCCTGGGTCCGGTCGACGAGAAGCATCGCCCCGTTCGCGAGGCCGAGCACCGCTTCATCCGCGTGATGGAACAGCATGACGTCGTAGCACCGGGCCGTCAGCTCCAGCACGACGGGATACAGTAGCGCCGGCCGGGGGCTCACAATGACGATTCTCCGCGTAGTACCGCAGTAGCTGCCCGTCTCCGCGGCTTCGCCATAGGGGCTCGTTTGCCCGTAAGCCAAGGTGCTTAATGGGACGGCTTCTTCGTAGTTCTGCATTCTGCACACACCCCTTTAAAGAGAAAATGCTGCTCCTGAACGTCGTAGCCCGTTTCTTCGGCAATCCGCCGGATCCAGTCCCCCGGAGCTTCGGCGAACACTTCATCCACCTTGCCGCATGATTGGCATACGATATGATGATGATCCTCCACCCGGGCATCGTAGCGGCTCGCGTCTCCTTCGAGCTTCAGCTCGCGGACCAGCCCTTCCTGCGTCAAATAGCGGAGCGAATTATAGACGGTGGCATAAGCGAAGGCATGCCCCCGTTCCTTCAGCCGTTCCAGAATATCTCCCGCCGTCGGGTGATCGGGGGCTTCGGCAATGAGGTCGTATATGGTTTTGCGCTGAACGGTCAGCTGTCCTTTGCGTGTCATGGAGATCGCCTGCTTCTATGTTAGAATGTTTTTAGATTTAGACTTAGTTTAAATTTAAATGACAAAAAAGTCAATTGCCATCCCGTGACAATTGACTCGTAGAAAGGCCTATGCCTCCGGACGCTAGTGCGTTATCCAGTAGCTTTGTTGGGAGAAAGCTTCCGTATGCCAATAAAAGTGAATAGGAAAGCTTCATTAGCGGATAAGGCGCTAGCCTCTTTCCCTTGCTTCCTTAAGCCGCCGGAAGGTATCCGGGTGGCAGACGGCATACAGCCGCGCACCTTCAGGGATGGGCTCATCGAGCTTGCGGTTGATGCCGAGATCCCCCGGTCGGCCAGGAGGGTCGCTCCTTCTTCCAGCAGAGCCTGAAAGGCGTCCCGGTACGTCCGCCAGTGGGGCCGGCGAGGCACCTCGTAAATATCCTCCCCTCCTGCCGCGAGATAAGCTGCCGGTACAGGTCAATCGTCCCCTCGTTCAGGGCGGACCGGACGGCCAGGCTCGACACCGCATCATGGGAAAGAATAAAATCATTGACCTTCACATGCCGGAAGTTCTTGATATGCTTCTCCGACATGATTTCCACCGTGGTATGAACGTCAGGCGAGAATTCCTCGATGCTCGATGCGATCAGAAGCGTTTTGCCGTCGATCAGCTGGTAGTCGTCCATCCGTTCATCCGCGAAAACGATCGCCGCCCGCGCCGTTCCCAGTCCCGCCCGCTCCAGCGTGTCGCCGCTTGTGGGGCTGCCGCTTACGTAATGGACCCGCTCGTGGTCATAAGGAAGCCGTTCGTGCTCATCCACGATTAGGACCTCGAGCCCCGGATCGGAGCTCAGGAGCTCCTCGACGGCGGCTTGAGCTTTTTTGTTCCAGGAGATGATAACCACATGACCGCTTCCCCGGTACGCCAATTGCCCCGTCTCCTTCTCTTCTTGATAGAGGCGAACGCCTCCAGAATTTTGCCGATCACGAGACTGAGCAGCCCGATCCCGAACAGGTACAGCACCATCGTCAGCGCCTTCCCTGGAATCGTCTTCATGGAATAATCGCCGTACCCAACCGTCGACATGGTGGTCATAACCCAGTAGAGGCTGTTGAACCAGTGGCCGAAGGTATCCGGCTCCAGCGCATAGGCCGCGGCGGACCCGATCAGCACGAAGCCGACCGTCATAACGGCCAGCAGCCGGTTATTCAAACGGAAAAGCCGGTAAGCATACCGCAAAAAGAAGTGCATTCCCCGATCCCCTCTGCTCACAAAATAGGCCGTTGCGCCTGGTCTCGTTCCGCTGCGCCTTCGGATTTCACCCGAATTCCTTCCGGCACCAATTCGGGCCGCTCTCCCCGAGGACCGCTTACCCCTCCAAAATTTACTCAGAATGGACAGCAGCAGAAGACCGGCCACTACCATCATCAGCAGCGCGAGGCGCTTTTCCTGCCGTTTGGGGTTCATTCAGTCCCTCCGTTCCTTTTCTTCTAAAAATACCACATCCCGCCCGGGGAATCCAAAGTCCCCGCCACACGGTCACCCTGATTCCGGAGGAACCCTGCCCTTGACCTCCTCCGTCGTGATGGTTCGGCCGGATGGAGGAACGAAAAAGAGGCCAACCCTGACGAGGGAGGCCTCTTCTAGACTGGTGTCTGATCCTGCACGTTGTTGCCGGCAAATCGTTGCGCAAGATTCGCACGTCATGCCGGAAAGGTGGCCGGGTGCCCCTTAGGGAGCCCAGTGTCCAGGGTACCGGGGTACCCGGTTACCGGCTGACCGGACGCCCCACGGCCGGAGCATAATCTTCATCGTCCGGCTCCTGCCGGTTCATGAACGGCCACCAGTTGGCCGGCCCGAACATGCGCACCATGACCGGAATGAACAGCGGCAGAATCAGCAGCGCATACAACGCGAGGCCGCACAGCACGATGGTGGCAATCTGCAGGAGCGACATGACCCCGGAGGAGAGCATCGCGGCGAACGTGCCGCCCAGGATGACCGCCGCGGACAGAATGACCGTTCCCATCTTCTTCATCGCGAGCAGAATGGCTTCCTGCGGGTCCATGCCGCGGTATTCCTTGAAGCGGTCCATGAGGAAGATGCTGTAGTCAATCCCGAGCGCCATCAGCATGACGAAGCCGAAGAACGGCACCGCCCAGGAAATACCCGAATAGCCGAGCATCCGGACGAAGATCAGCTCCGCGATCGCCATCGACGTGTAATACGTCAAGATGAGCGACAGCAGGAGGTAGACCGGCATGATCACCGAGCGGAACATGAGGATGAGGATCAAGCCGATGCCCACCAGCATGAGAAGCGCCGTCTTCGAGTAATCGTCCGCCGAAATCTGCCGCAGGTCGTTGTTCGTCGAGGACACGCCCGAGACGGCATACACGGCCTTCTCGAAGCCGGTTCCCTTCAAAGCGCGTCCCGCGGCGGCGGTCAGGTCGTCCGTCTTCTTCAGCGTCTCGATCTCATACGGGTTCCCCGTGAAGACGACGTCGAACTTGGCGATCTTCCGGTCCTTGGACAGATACGTGTCCAGTGCCTGCTGGAAGCCGGGGTCCTTCACGGCCTGCTCGGGGATGTACCAGCCCGTCAGCTGCTTATCCGGTGCGGACGACAGCTGGTTCAAGTACGTTTCGGCCGATTGCAGGCCGCCCGTCACCTGGGCGAGGCCGTTCGCGCTCTGGCTCAGCCCGCCCGTCAGCTCGCCCAGCTGGCCGTTCAGCTGCGCGAAGCCGGCCTGCAGCTCCTTCTGCCCGGACGCGAGGGCATCGAAGCCATTCGTCACCTCGGGCAGGTTCGCCGCCAGCTGGCCTTGGCCGGACGCCGCCTGCGCGAGGCCGGTCTGCAGCTTCGCCAGGCCGTCGGCCAGGCCCTGCAGGCCCTGCGCCAGCGCCGCCTGGCCGCTTACGGCCTGCGCGTAGCCGGCGTTCGCCTGGGCGAGCCCCTGCTCGAGCCCGGCCAGCTGGCCGTTCAGCTGCCCGAGCCCGGCGCCGAGCTGCTCGGCACCGCTTTGCAGGCCCGCCGCGGCGCCCTGGAGCTTGACATAATCCGGATCGTTAGCCAGCTCCGGATACTTCTGCGACAGGCCGCTCAGGCCGCTCTTCAGCTCGCCTAAGCCCTTCGCGAGCTCCGCCTGCTTGGCGGCTGCGTCGCCGTAGGCCTGCGACAGCTGGCCGAGGCCGCCGCCGATCTGCTGGTAGCCGCCCAGCAACTCCTTGGCCGCGGCGGCCAGCCGGTCGGCGTTTGCCTTCGCCTGCGCCGCGCCGGCCTGGAGCTCGCCCGCGCCGGCCGTGCCGTCGCGCAGGCCCTGCTCAATGCGCTTGATCCCGTCGCCCAGCTGGACGACGCCCGCCTTCAGCGCATTCGTGCCGTCCACGAGCTTCGCGGCGCCTGCCTCGGCCTCATTCAGCTTGGGGGCGTTCTCCCCAAGCGCCTTGCTCGCGTCGGTCAACCCCTTGCCGATCTGGCCGAGGCCCTCGGTGCCCTGCCCGAGGCCGCTGCCGACGGTGCCGACCTGTTTGGCCACCTGGAAGTCCTCCAGGGGTCACCCGTCGGCCGGGTCGCGCTCCGGACCGCCTTCACGCCTTCCACCTTGGCCAGCTCCCGGCTGACCCGCTCCATGGCCGCCAGTCCTTCCGGCGTATCGAGCGCCTTGTCGCTCTTCAGTACAAGCGTCGAAGGAAGGAGTCCCCGGGACCGAAGCTTGCCGAGATGACCTGGAAGGCTTTGACCGAGTTGTACTTGCTGCCGATTTCGTCCAGGGAATTAAAAGAGATCGAACCCTTGTAAGCCGCCAGAAGCGGAACCGTCAGAACCGCCAGCAGGAGCAGCGCCCAGACGGAACGTTTCAGGGCGAAGCGCCCCATCGCACCCCACAGCCCGCTCGGCTTGTGCTCAAGCGATCCTTTGGCGGGCCAGAAAACCGCTTTGCCGAGCACCGCCAGGAAGAAGGGTACCAGCGTACCGAGGGCGATCAGCAGCACGGCAACCCCGACTCCCACGGCCACCGCCGAGCGGTAGAGCACGAAGGTCGAGAAGCCGATGGAAGCAAAGCCTACCAGCACCGCAAGACCGGAATAGAACACCGTCCGGCCCGCCGTGCGGTACGTGGCGACAATCGCTTCGGACGTATCGCCCCGGTGAGCGAGCTCTTCCTTGAAGCGGCTGATGAGCAGAATGCAGTAGTCCGTCCCGATCCCGAACATAACCGCCACCATGAAGATCTGCGTAAAGTTCGAGAGCGGGAAATCCCAGTACTTGACCAGGAAGGCGACGACCGACTGCGAGGCGACATAGCTGACACCCACGGTCACAAGCGGAATGAACGGAGCGACCGCGGAACGGAACACGAGGAACAGGATCGCCATGATGAAGATGAGCGTGATCCATTCCGTCTTCTTCAGGCCCTCCTGGGAGCTTTCAACGACGTCCTCACCGATCAGCCAGTCCCCGGTATAGTAATGCTCCACCGTAATGCCCTCGGCGGCCTTGTACAGCCCGTCCCGCATTTCCGCGGGTGTCCGGTCCTTGTTATCGACGTTCACAAGGGCCAGCACCGTCTGGCCGTCCCCGGCGATCATCTGCTTCTCAAGGTCCTTGGAATCATAAGGCGAGGTTACGGAGGTAATGCCGTGAGCCGCCTTCTCGCTTTTGAGCTTGTCGAGGCCCTGGCGGATCTCCTCCTTATCGGAGGAGCCGAGCCCCCTTCCTTATGAAACACCAGCACGGCCGAGGCTTCGCCGGTTTCCTCGCCGGAGCCCGCCTTCATCTCTTTGATGAGCTTATTCGCCTGGCTGGAGGAATACCCGTCGGGCACATTGATCTGCCCTTTCTCGCGGACCAGCTCCTCCATCGGAGGGGCGGTAACGGCAAGCCCCGCCACCGCCGCCAGCCACAGAACGAGCACCAGCCATCTTAGCTTCAGAATTGTTCTCATGTTTTCTTCTCCCTTACCCTTTTCTCTTTCTTTGTTCCGGCCTGCCCTGCTCTTTACGAATCAGCCAGGAGCACCCTAGCCAGCTTCTCGTAGGTCTGAATAAACTGGCGGGCTTCCTCTTCGTCAAAATGCTGAAGATACCCCGATAGCAGCTCCTGAATCTTCTCTTCGCCCGCCTGGGCGAGCCGCTCGCCCTCCTCCGTGAGGGTCAAATAGGTGACCCGGCGGTCCTTCTCATCCGGCAGACGCCGAATCAAGTTCTTGTCGGCCAGCCGGTTGACGATGGCCGTGATGGAGCTTTTGCCCACACAGAAGCTGTCCGCAAGCTCCGAGGACGTGCAGGAGCCCCGGCCCCGGATGTAACGAATGGTGGAATACTGATCGAGGGTGAGCTCCTCCTCCATCCGTTCCTTGATCATGGCGTTCAGCCGGCGGTTGACGACGAAGGTCGCCCTCTCGTACCGTTCGATAAGCTGCCTCAGAAATTCGTTGTCCACGTTGTTCACGTTCTCCTCCTAGGGGTAAAAGGGAGGGTCGTCCCTTTAGTTCGACTGTCGAATGATTTCACAGTAGAACTATATCAGAGGGGCCGCATTTCCGTCAACTGGAAATAGGGCTTTTTCTCCAGTCAGCCAAAAGCCCTGCCGGCTGGCAGGGCTCGATGGCTTTACCCGTTCCTTTCCCGTGCCTAGCCGGCTCCCTTGAGAACCGCACCCGGCACCCGCTCCCCGAGCACCTTAAGGGGGTATTCGTAAATGGACGTATCCCGCCCGCACACCCGCTTCCAGGCATCCACGCACGCCGGGTCAAAATGACTCCCCGGTTCGCCTCAAGGAACGCCATCGCCTCCTCATGAGGCATCGCCTGCCGGTAGGCTCTCCTGGAGGTGAGGGCGTCGTAGACGTCCGCTACGGCCACGATGCGCGCCATCAGCGGGATTTCCTCTCCCGTCAGGCGGTCGGGGTAGCCCCCGCCGTTCCATTTCTCGTGATGGGAGCGGATAATGCCCAGTTCCTCTGGAAGAAAACCGAGCCGCCGGCACCGCTCGTACCCGATCACGGGATGGGTTTCGATGATGGCCCGTTCCGAAGGGCTGAGCCTGCCCGGCTTGTTGAGGATGCTGTCGGGGATGTCCATTTTGCCGATGTCGTGCACGATGGTTCCCTGGGCCAGGGCCCGAAGCTCATCGGGGCGCAGCTGCAGCTCCTCCGCGAGCTTCAGCGCGTACAGCGTTACCCGGAAGTTATGCCCCGCCGTGTACGGATCTCTCTGCTCGGTGGACGCCATCAAAGTCTGAACGCTCGGGGAGATGGAGTTCGTCACCCGTTCGATCGGGTCGTTCGTGAACAGAGCGCGTACCGCCCCCGACAAGGACTGCCTTGAGGCGTACTGCCGGTACAGCCCGGCCAGCATCACCAGCATGGAGCCCAAGAGCAGGAAGTGATACAACCACCACGAAGCCCGCCATGCTTCACCGCGGATGATGATAACCTGGGCGGTGATGAGCCAGCCGCAGGAGTATACGATCGCTTTTTGCAGAGGAAACCGGGAATAGAGGTACGACTGGTAGTATTGGTACATGGTCACGCCGTTAAGCAGGATGGTCACCATGGCGACTTCCCCTTAAGCGGGTGAATATCGAGGGGAATGAAATCGACGGCGTGGGGAAACAGGAGACCCGCGCCCCCGAGAAGCAGGAGCACGCTGGTCCACAACGGCAGAAGCCAGCGGCCGGGCCTGGACATGAAGGTAACGAACGGATCGTCGGACGGCAGCGAAGACAGCCACAGCCACAGGGAGGCCAGAAGGATGCTGAGCTGGGACGAGACCGCCGGCAGGTGGCTCGCATGGATCATGAAGTTAGGAGTCGAGAGTCCATGGACGGCAAAGATGGAGGCAAGCGAAATGAAAGAAAGAGCGAGAAATCCGACCTTTCCATTCCGAAGACGCCTGCCTGCAATGCCGACGGCCACCGCCAGAGCCAAAGCGAGCAGAGCCACCGCGCTGACAATATAGAAATGCCCTCTTGGCATGACAAGCATGGGATCGGCGGAACCCGCCGCCTTCAGTCCCTCAAACACACCATAAGGAATAAGTACGGCCGCCGCCGGGCCGATCCAACTGAGCTGCTTCATCGTTATGGCCTTCCCCTTTTCGCCCGGCCGCAGGGCTATCCATTTTTCGGCCGACTGGTTTTTTCTTCTAATCATAAGTCATCGGGCCCGTTTTGGGAATGATCTCCTATCTTTTATCGGCAGGAAAAACTTTAATGTTTAAACCTACGTAGCTTAGGTTAAAAATAGGTACACTAACCAACACAAATGAAAAAGGAGTGGGACACAATGAGTTTTCTCTGGTCTTTGATTATCGGTGGAATTATCGGTTGGCTGGCCGGCCTGGTTATGGGCCGCGACATTCCGGGCGGTGTGATTGGTAACATCATCGCCGGTTTCATCGGGGCTTGGCTCGGCGGGCTGCTGCTTGGCGACTGGGGTCCGGAAGTAGGCGGATTCTATATCCTGCCGGCTTTGATCGGGGCTGTCGCCCTCGTGTTCATCGTCAGCCTGATCATGCGTTCGATGGGACGCAACCGGGCGTAACCAACGCCCTCCTTTCCTCCCCTTGGAGGAAAACGACAAAAAAGACAGCCTCGTGAGAGGCTGTCTTTTTGTGTGGACCGGCTTGACGGATCAAGTCCAAGACTCGATATCTTCGTCGTCGATGTCGTCATCCGGGGCCTTAACCGGCTGCCGTTTTTCCTCTTGCAGGGCCGCCGCCGCCGTCTCCCGGAGGGAAACCGCCGCCGCATCGCCGGAGGGGCCGGCTTGTCCGTTCTTTCCTTCGGACGTGAAGCCCCGCTCGGCCGGAATGAAGGCCTGCAGATTGCGCACCCCGTTATGGGTGACCTCTTTCTCAATCAGGTAGCGGATGGAATCCATCAGGTTCGTCTGGGAGTTGATCCACTGCATGATGGCGGGGTCTTCGTTCTTCTTCGTCTTCAGGCTGATGTTGTCGCCGGGCTGCTTCGATTTCTTCATACAAGGTCACCTTCCGGTACGGCTGGTATTACCCGCCGTCTGTCCTTAGGCAGGCTGGACCGCTTTCGTTTTGAGGGCTTCGTAAATTTTGCCGCGGACAAACGCATCGAGTCCCATCGCATTAAGACGAACGGCGTAATCGCTCGGCACGTAGAGAAGCTTCATTTCGCGCTCGTCGCAGAGCTCCTTCAGAAGCGGATACAGGATCGAACGCATCAGAATGCTGCCGCCGCCGTACACGCAGATCACATCGATCTCGTTTCTTGCTTTGGTCAGCTGGCGCTTGACGTTCTGGATGATCTGCTTCGCCTGGCTTTCGAGCGGACGCTTCAGCGTTTTGATCGCCCGGGCGTGGTACTTGTGCTTCGGGTTCTTGATCACGTCGCTGAAGAACTGGCGAGGGCTGTCCGGCAGATGGATGAGACGGTTGAACTCGCTCAGCGCTTCCTCGATCGCATAGCCGGCCCCGTGATGGCTTCCGTGCACGAACTGGCGCAGGAACTTGTTGCCCTCGGTAATCGGGTACTCGGTCGAGCCGTCGCCGATGTCGACATGCAGAATCCGCTTATCCTTGAAGAAGCTGCCGTTGAACTTCTTGTCAATGCCGTACGTATCCGTGAATTCGTCGAAGATGTCGCCTTCGCGCCAGTTTCCTTCGCCGTCCTTCTGGAGGGTGAAGATAACCGGGGTCGCTTCGGGAACCACTTTGGTGAATTGGAAAATGACGCGGACTGCTACGCGCTGGATGCCCAGATGAACGGTAACATGGTGAGTGCCCGCCATGAAGCGTCTTTCGAACTTGGCCGACGTCTCGTCGGTATGCTGGGTCACCGGAAGCGCGGTAGCCATATCGGCCTGCACTTCAATGTGATCCGGAATTCTCTTCTCTTCGTCATAAGCTTTCTGAACGGCTGCCGCCGCGATCTGGGCCAGGGTGTTCACGACCGGCAGGTCCATGTCGCATTTCATGTCGATGCCGATTTGAAGATTATCAATTACTTCTCCGCTCTCCAGAGCGAATTTGCCGACATAATACATGCCCGGACGGGCCGCCGGAGAATCGACTGTCACGACCAACTGATCCTGCAGGTTACGGATGAAACTCTCAGGTGCCTGCTCTTCGCTCCACGGAAGCTCGTCCACCGGACAATTGACATTGGGCTGCTGAATCAGCCGTCCGTCAATAATCAGGTCATGCTCGCTGTTTCCGTTGTCGTTGCCTACAAAAAAATGGTACTGCATGAAGTCCTTCCTCCTCTTATGTAGAAATAGTGCACGGTAATACTCTGTCACACCTCGGGTCGATTTGCAACCGGCTTTAAGGCCGTTCTCTTATAAGATTCGAGAGGAAGGACCATTTTTCCTCCCTGAAGCGGAAAATATCGCAAGGTGCCCTTTACAGGTCCGGTCCTGCTGTTTCCGAGTGGGAGCGGAGAATCATCAGAATGACACTCTTGTCCACTTCGAAGCTCCAGTCGACGAACACCTCGGCGATCCGTTTGTTCATCCCCGGATCATAGCCCTTCAAGCGCTCCAGCAGTCTTTTCTCGAGGCTGCGCTTGACCTCCTTCAAGAACTCGCCCTGGCCGAGCCGGATCAGCTCGTCCTCGACTTGAACCAGCACTCCCTTTCGGACGAACAGCAGCGTACGACCGTTCATCTCGTACGTTTCGAGATCCTCGGGTGTTTTCTCGACCTGGTGGGACACCCGGACCACCTCCCGCACCAGTCCATCCCGCCCCTTAAAGGAGCCGTTCGGCTCCGTAAAGCCTTCAAAGGAACCGGAGCCTTTCAACACCAGCATGCCGGTGCCTTCCGTCAGGTTCCAGTCATAATAAAGTTCACCCGGCCTAATCCCGGTTGTTTGCTCCAGCCATTCCGTCAAGGGGAAAGCAGCAGAGGCATCAGCTTCTCCCGTGTCCGGCGGACGGTCCTTTCCTGGCCATGCTCCAGGAGAGCCTTCTCGGACGGGGTAAGGAAGCTTCGCAAATAGACGGTGAGGTAACTCCCTCCCATCGAGACGAAAACCGATTCCGGCCCCTTGCCGAAAATGTCGCGGAGCTGCCTCCCGATATAGCTGGCTATGTGCTGCTGAAGTAAATTAGTGATTGGTTGCTTCATGTATTCCGATCCGTCCCTTTTACGGGACTCCTAAAGGACGAATCTTGCCTGCCTCCCTGCCGGTAGAATTTCTTGGAAGAACAAAAAGGACCCAGCCCCCTTTGTTCAAAGGAAAAGCCAGGTCATGAAGGTGACTTATATCAAATGATAGATTCACTCATTTACCCAAGTTATGCGATTGCGACACCGAACATGATTCTATCATATTTCGGCGGGGGAGGGAAGCGCAGATATCCAAGTCCCTATACCTTTATCCCCTTCCAATCTATTTCCACGGACTGTCCGGTACGCATGGAAGCGTCCGCCCGGAACCCGGCCAAATGGCCGATGATCGAGTTTTCCAGAGAAGCGGTCGACGGGGAAGTCGCCTGCCCTTTGACCACACGCAAAAAGTCTTCGACCAGCCGGTGATCCCCGCCGCCGTGCATATCGTTGCTAACGGGGATTTTAACACGCTTCTCCGTGTAAGT
This sequence comes from Paenibacillus sp. CC-CFT747, assembly GCA_030323305.1. GTDB lineage: Bacteria > Bacillota > Bacilli > Paenibacillales > NBRC-103111 > Paenibacillus_AO > Paenibacillus_AO aurantius. The sequence goes on from CP106741.1 coordinate 1,763,573, forward strand.
GCGTCCCTCGGCCAAATCCGGATGCCGAATGACAAAGACGCCGTCCTCCAGCAAGCCCTGGATTTCGCCTTTCGTTCCCGTGATATGAACGGTTCGGCAGGCTTTCGCGGTCGCTCCCACCAAATTGTGGACCGCCGTGCTCCCGTCCTCGAATTCGAACAGGACCGCCTGATGGTCCACAATATCATTGTCACACCGCCAGACACAGCGCCCGAAAGGGTTATCGGTCCGAAGGCTCTGGAGCATCTCTTCCGTAGTCAGCCGGACCCCTTCCAGATAACGCGGCCATACATAGGTGCCCCAGAGCGGATGGTCCACATACAGCTTCTTGGCGGAATAAGGACAGCTTTCTTCTATGCCGCAGTCCGTCAGGCAGCGGGTACCGGAGCCCTGAGGAGCGCGGTCCTCGCGGAATTGGATGATATTGCCGTAGCTGCTTACCTTCACCGGCCGCACTCCCGTTTTAAACCAGGTGATCAGGTCCAGATCATGGCAGCATTTTTGCATCAGAAAAGAGGAGCCCCTCGTTCCCTATTCGCGAACTTGCCGCGGACGAAGGCGGTGGCCATGTGGTGGTAATCCACATTCTCTTCGGTCTGGATGTGGATAATATCCCCGATAACCCCTCCGAGAGCGCCTTCTGAAGCTCCACATAGAAAGGGGCATACCGCAGCACATGGCAGATCATGACCTTGCGGCCGTGAGCCTCCGCCGCCTCATACAGCTCCAGAACTTCCTGCTCCGAAATACCGATCGGCTTCTCCAGCAGCAGGTCATAGCCCTTGCGAAGCAGAGGTACACTGGTGGAGACGTGCTGCGCGTCGAGCGTCCCGTTTATGACCGCGTCCGCCAGCTTCGGCTGCGCGGCAAGCTCCTCCACCTTCGTAAAGACCATAGAATCGGGCAGATCATACTGGCGGACGGCATTATCCCGCCGTAAAGAATCCGGATCCACGACTCCGACTATCTGCATAAGCTCCGGATGTTTCTTCGAAAAGCTTGCATAATTCATGCTGCGGCTTCCGGCTCCCACAATAATCACTTTCACCGGACCGCTGACGTCGTGGCCCGTTTGTTGACTTTCCATCATGTCCATCACCTCATTTGTTGGTATGGGCCTTAATCGCCGCATTGACCGATTCCCTGAATTTCAGCAGCCACGCCGCCTCTTTCGGATAGCTGCAGAAGGTCAGAGGCTCGGGAAGGCCCTCTTCGATCATCCCCAGAACCTGATCGCGCCCGATCAGGCTCTCCAGCAGCTGAAGCGCCCGCAGGTCCTGAAGCCCTTCCTGGAAAACTTCCATCCTTATCGATTCGACGGGGCTGCCGTCCTCGCCCGGATAAACCAGAAAAGCGTCGCCGGACGGAAAATGGAAGCCGGCATCGGTAATGCGGTAGGGATCGATCGCTTTCAAAGAGTACCGGGTATTCCAGAAATTGTAGCCCCAGTGCAGGAAGCCCGCCATTTGAAATTTATACAGCTGGATGCCCATCATGCGGTTGCGTGCGGACGGCATGTTGAAGAAACGGTTGGAAACCTCCTTGTATTGAACGCAGCAGTAATACGTCCAAAGCTCGGGGACCCCTTCTCGAGGAAAGGCTCGATGTGGTTATTGGCGGGTACCGGCCGTTTCACCAAGCCTTCCTCGTAATACTCTAGATTGGTAATGGCGTCCATGACCGGCATTCCCTTCAGATGCGCCGTCAGGACGTCGCTGGCGCTGCGGTACCACGGCCTATGCTCGAGCAGAGGTTCATCCGAAATATGGAAATAGCTGATCTTCTCCAGCTTCTGCTCATAAAGAAAGGCAACGAGAACGGGAAGGAACTGGTGGAGGAAATCTTTGTACGCTTCGCCGGTTGCATCCGTGTCCCAGCCAAAAATGCGCTTCTGCTCCCCGTCCACTTCCGCGATGATTTTCGGGGCATGCTTGGCTCCCCACTGGGTAAAAAAGTGCGAAAACTCGAAATACCGGATCCCCGCCCTATGGCACATGTCGATCCACCGCTGCAGCCGGCTTAATCCGAAGGAATACCCATTCCCGTCCTTCTTCACCTCCACCAGCTGGACGGTTAATCGCTCGCCTCCTACCGCCGTGTCGAGAGGCGGGGTGAACAGCGGAGTCAGCAGCATGTTGATCCCATGCTTAACCGCCGTCCTCACATACCGCTCGATGATCTGCCAGTGGGCTTCGCTGAAAACCTCTACCCCGTAATACTGGGCTAAGCAATCGCAATGGAACCATTCCGTATGGATCAGGGTCTGTTCGGGAAGCTGCGCCCCGATCACTTCCAATTCAAAGCTTTCCTCCCCAAGAAGCTCTTCCGTTTCCGTTGAGAAACGCACGGTGATGGGATGCTTCCCGATCGCCGTGTTTTCGTCCAATTCAATCGTCACCCAAACGGAACGCCATTGCTTAGGCAGGCCTGCTACCCCTGCCGTAGGCTCAATCGGCAAGAGCGGATCCGGATAAAGACCGGGTGTTTCCCGAAGGATGTTCTCGTCATGGCCGCTCTGGCAGGGAAGGTCCGATGGCGCCAAGCCGACGGAACGAAGGGTGATCCGATCCGCTAAGGGCGATTCGACACTCACGGAGATGGGCACGGTGGTGGAAGCGGCCCTATAGGCTACCTGAAAAGCATAGGACTCGCCCTGCAAAGCGGATTCCCGATTATAGGTCACCGCATCCAAATCCTGGTCGGCAAATACTTTTTCCAGGGAACTGATGCCCCTCGTTTCAAAAAGTTTGGTTGGCTCCGGCATTAGGGATCCCCCTTTCTTTGGATTTCTTTACAGGAAATAGGTAAAGAAGGGCGGAATCCGCCCTTCTTTTTGTTTGGATAAGCGGCTTACTTGAATTTATTTGCCGGACTGGTCATGAGGTACGGTGACCGTCACGGAAGACGTCGTCGAGTTGCCTGCTTTATCCGTAGCCGTATAGGTGATCGTATAGATCCGATCCTTTTCAGCCCGCAGGCTGAAGGAAGCTGCTGCTGTCCCGATAGCGGCTTGGATGTCATCCTCTTTCATGGCGGCATCGTCGCTTGTGATGGAGGTCAAGATCACCGAATCCACACCCGATGCGGAATCGCTGGCATTCAAGGCTGCATTTACGGTAACCATTTTGTGGTTCGCCGGCCAAATCGATGTTTTATCCAATTGGACGTTCAGCGCAGGTGCCGTTTTGTCGATTGGGATCTCCACGGTTTGAGCCGCTTCGATATTGCCCGCTTTGTCGACAGAGCGGAACTGAATACGGGTAATGCCTTCGTCAGAGAAGGTTACCGGCCCTGTATAAGGGGTCCAGCTGCCGTTGTCACCGATCCGGTATTCCGTTGCCGCAACGCCCGACAGATGGTCAGAGGCGCTTAAGGAAACCGTTGCGGCCGAAGTGTACCATCCGTTCTTGCCCGACTGGCCTGTAACGGCAGCTATGGTGGTTGGAGCCGTAGCGTCAACGGTAAATCCTACTCTGCTGCTGAACGTTTTCCCTCCAGCGGAGACAGAAACGGTTACTGTTGCTGTGCCTTCCCCTACGGCCGTAACCTTCCCGCTGCCATCGACGGTAACCACTTGGTTGTTATCACTTGTATAAGTGATGGCGGTTTGGCTTAAATCCGCTTGGGAGCCGTCAGTCATGGTGCCGCTTACCGAAATAGCAGCGGTTCCCGCAGCACCGAGTAAGGTTTGGTCAGCGGAAGCGTCAATCTTCGCCAGTTCGCGATCGACCTTCACCTCAAGCTTGGAGATAACCGCCTTAACCGGTGGTTTTCCTGCTCCTGCGTACATGCCGATTCCCGCGAGGAAAGTGTTGCTGCTGAATTCGACCGTGGTGCTGCCGATGGAGACCCACTGGCCTTCATTAAAATAATATCCGGTTACCTTGTTGCCCTCTTTCACCAGCTGCATTTGGAAGGGAGCCGTTATGCTCTTGCCGCCGAAATCCAGCAAAAGACCGGTTTGGGAACCCCAATATTTTTGCTGGGCAACCGGCTTGAGCGCGTCCAGTATACTCTCATCACTTCTAAACACATATCGAAGCACCTTCCCACTGCCGTCCACACGGAAGTGCACATGGTGGGAGTCGGCCGTATCCTTGTCGCGGAACATCAGACCAACCGATGCCGGGTCATTGGCACCGAGGGAATCGATGGTCGCTGTCATCGTTACCTTCGTGTTCGGATCCGCCAATTGGATTTCCTTGCTGAGGAAAGCGAAATCATCCGCCTTATCCCATACATTGGAGCCCATGCCTATAAAATTAAGGGTACCGTCGCTATTGGCGGTCGTAAAGCCTCGGCCGGCCGGACCATAATTTCTCACCGTCCACTCCGTTCCGGTTTCCGAACTGGTGGGGAATACCGTCAGCATCTGGGTGACCCCTTTGGAAATGCCGTCCATGGACGCCGTAGCCGTAACGGTGACTTGACCGGCGGAAAGAGCCGTAAATGCTGCCACTGCGCTGCTTACCTGGTCAATCCTCAGAACAGCCGGGTCGCTCGAAGTAAATTGAACATCCGCTTTGGTGAGATCGGCCGGTTTGCCGTCCTGCTGCGTGCCCTTCAAAGTGAGCGTTCCCTGATCCCCAACCTTATAAGTGTTGGAAGTCGTCGAGAGACTCACATCTTTCAAGAGGGTTTGGCTTACGCCGGAACTGAATGGTGTTAGTTCAAATACACCCGCATCGTCCGCGTAAGAAATACCGGCAGCCGAACCATTCTTGTAAATGCGGACCCTTGCATCCGTGTTGGTTGGGCCCGTTTTAAACGTAATTTCTTTTCGCACATATTGCTCATCTTTCGAGGTGATATCGATGGCGGTTCCTCCATAGTTAAACACGCCAAGATTAATGGCTTCGCCGGGCTCATTATAGACCCACGCTACAAATTTATACTCGGTATCGGGCTTAAGACCGGTTATCTTTTGTTCCACTCCGGCTCCTTTGGGACCAAGCTTCAATTTGTCCGAGTATCCTCTCTTCTGCCAAGCAGGCACATTCGCATTCGTAGCGCCAACCGGAACGGAAACCGTTGTTCCATCCGTCGTCCATTTGAGCCAATTCAGCAGATCGGAGCCGAAGCCGCTGTTCTTCAGCAGGTTCATATAGGGCGTATCCACCGGTACATACGGACCGGGAATTTGGGTCAGATCCGGTCCCGCCGTCCAATCCGCTCCGCCGTATTCATAGGCGCCCGTATCCGGAGCGGGGCCGACATAGCCGTTTGTTATCCCGGGAATCACGGCACCTGTGTTAATGGCGGTGGAGCCGGCCTTCAGCCGGAAGTTGCCTGCGGAGGCATTCACAAAGTTCAAGCCCGCTGCCGAAGTCGTGTTGAAGCCGCTTGCCGTATCCGCGGTTAAGCCCACCGCATTCGTGAAGATGTTGTTGTAGACTCTCGATCCGTACAATTCGTTGGCGTAGGGAGCCGATCCCCAGTACCCGATGCTGCTCAGGCCGTTATTGACAACGGTATTGTTATAGATGAGCCGGTAGTTGCCTGGTGTATTCACCTGAATTCCTACGTCGTTGTTGTAAATGACGTTATGATGAGCCACCACATTTTGAGAGAAATTATCGAAATAAAGGCCGACGCTCATATCCGTTCCCTTGCTGTCGTGGATAAGGTTATGATGGACATTGCTGTTGCCCATGTCGGTCCCCCAGCTGTAGATCATGGCGCCATCCCGGGAAAGCCACATCCCTTCCGAAATATCATTATAGGAGATCTCGCCGCTGCCCGATCTCCAATAGAGATTGAACCGGCCGGACCCGCGGATCTCGTTGCGGCTGATCAAGTTCCCGCTGCCGCTCGACAGCTTGACTAACGGATCGTAGGAGGCAAAGTAGCTGCCGTCATGGATCACGTTATTCACAATGCGGTTGTTGCTTCCGTCGATGTTGACCAAAGTACCGGAAGAATTAGCAATCGTGCTGTTCTTGATTTCATTGTCGTGCCCGCTTATGCTGATCCCGCCGTTCAGCTGGTCGAAGTTACTGGTGCTCTGAGAGAAGTTCGAGAAATAAATATACTGGGCGTTAATGCTGTCCAGAACGTTATAGTTGGATCCGCTCATGGTGATATTGGCGGCAAAGGTCTGAATGCCCGTGATATGGATATAATCTTTGCCGTTTAAATTAAAGGCCGTCTTGCGTTTCTTCACTTCGACATTCGTAGGAACTCCGCCGTCTGGGGCCCACAAATAGACCTTGTGGGCATCTGCGTCCACATACCACTCGTTCGGGGCATCCAGTGCACCCAACACGCCGCTGACGAAGTAAGTGCTTCCCTTTATAGGATATAAATCCGAGAAATTACCGGCAATCGGATTATAGGTTAGGGTGTGGGTGGTATTGTCGTAACCCGTAATCTTGCTGCCCATGGCAACATAGCCGTAACCGCCCCTTTCCCATATCGTTCCGCCTTTCCAGAAATCGGCGCCGCCCGGCAGATCGGAATCCACCAGAGTCGTCCCCGATCCGGAATCAGCCGTCGCCGTACCGGCTCTCAATCCAGGCAGGCTGTATTGGGAAATATTCGGCCAGCGCGCCTCCCATAGTGGAGTGACGGACGTATCGGTTCTGACAAACAATTGATTTTCTTTGCCTAAATCCCAGGGAAGATCGGCTGCATAAATGTTTCCGTTGTAGGGGCTCCAGCCGTTTACCGTTTCGGTACCGCTTACAATGACAGTCGCGCCGGGTGCAGCCTGGAAGGTGATCGGAGCTGCGGCGGTTCCCTTGTTTGCCGGCGTGACCGTCTCCCGATAAGTACCTGACGCGATTACGCAGGTATCCCCCGGCTGCATCACTTGAGCGCACTTGTCGATCGTTTTGAAAGGGCTGCTCGTCGAAGTACCGGGACCCGAGTCGTCCCCTCCGGTTGCTACATAATAGGTGTTTCCTGCTGCTTTGGCGACTGGAGCGGGGACCAGCCCCGCTGACATGACCAGCGCCGCCGACATCATCAGGCTGAAAACATTTCTTGCTTTCAAGCGCATCCACCTTTCCTCCCAAGCTAGATTTTGAATACAACCCTACCTTAACAGCCATACAAACAAAGAAAAGTGCAAAATCTGCACTTTTCTCTTTTATGGAATTGTACTATTTGAATTTTTGTGGAATTTTCGTCCCTACATCAGCGATTTTTTGATTCGGTATTCTTTCGGAGTGGTGCCGAAGCGTTTTTTGAACATTTTGAAGAAGTAGCTCTGGGAGCTGAACCCGACTTTTTCGGAAATTTCATTGATCGGCAGATTGTTCGTTTCCAGCAGCATGACGGATTTAAGCAGCCGGATTTCATTGATATAGTCGGCAACGGAGATGGTTTCATGCTTTTTGAAAATTCTGCCTACATAGGCGGAAGACATTTTTAACATATCCGCGATATCCTGCAGGCTCAAGTTGGCATCGGCATAGTTTGCTTGGATGACATCCTTGATGGTATCCACGATAACATGGTCTTTATTTTCGGCCACCTGCTTTTGATTAACAAAGATGGCGCTGAGAACCGCCGTAAACTCGGAGAAGATTTCATCCAGTGTTTCCTTCTCAAACACAAGCCTGTCGATGGAACGCAAATCCACCATTAGGGGTGACAATCGGTTGAGATTGATTTCGCGGATCGTTTGTTTGATGATGATTCCGAGACTGATGACGGATTGGATAACGGCATCCGAGCTCATTCCGGCGATTACCCCGCGGATATGGCCAAGCTCCTGGAACACCTTATCCTGACGGTTGGATTTGATCGCTTCCATCAGCTTTCTTTCCATTTCCAATGGAATTTGCGATTCTCCGTTCTCCAGATTGGGTTGCACCCTTTGCGGAGTAATGACCGTGTTTGAACCAAAATTCATTCGGTACATCAGGTAATCAAGTGCTTTCTCATAATAATAAGTGATCTGGTTATAGTGGGGCACGATCTCGCTGAGCGCGACGGTAAAGGTGACATGGTAGTAATCATGAACGACCTGCTGGACTCTGTTTATTACCTCCGTTAGCTTGGAATGGATCTCATCATGAACCTCTTGGAGACCAATGATTAAAACAAGATGCTCCCCCGGATATCGACAACGTCGGCTGTCATCTCTTCCGAAGCGATTTCCATAAAAATATTGCAGATCGCAAAGAGGAGAAGCTTCAAATCGAAGCCGGTCGACGAATCGGCGATCTCTTCGCTGATTTTGTCATAATGGTCGATTTTGAGAACCCCGATCAGGAGCTCTTTGTGCAAATCCACTTTCAAGTACTTCTTGTCCATGCATTCCTGCAGTTCGCTGGCCGAAAATAGGGAGCTGTCGGTGACGAGTTTCCTTAAATAATAGGATCTTATGATGCTTTCATTGCCTTCCTTCTTGTTCTGCTCACTCATGAGTTTTTCGATCAGGTGGTTATAGCTGCTCGAAATCAAACTGATTTCATCCCTGTCTTCCAAGCCCTCCGGCTCATGTCCCGGCAGCCGCTTCGTCTGCTTCAATAAACCATTGATCGGCGAGTACAGTTTAGTCGAAACAAAGAAGGAAGCGAACAGGGCCAGGATGAAACATACCGCGGCAACGGTGATAAAGACGACTTTCAATTTGTTTACCGCAGCCAAAACGGCGGTGTAGGGTTCGAAATTGACTATGACCCAATGGGTCGAGGCGTTCACCATGTAATTGACGATCTGTTTTTCATCATGATAGGAGTAAGTAAATTGAGAAACCTGGTTTGGCGAGGAGGCGATGTTGCGGTATACCTCGTTTTTCAAATGGGTCAGGTCCGGATCCGCTTGATCAGTCGGGCTGTAGATTTCTTTGTTCTGGTCGAGTATAAAAATACGATTGGCGCCGGTCGGGGAATGGAGATTCATCAGCTCCATCTTTTCAAACAGCCATTCGGGTTTAATGTTTATGATCAGGGCGCTTTCCGACTTTTTATATTCATCCAAGGAGTCATACATATAAAGCGAAAAGACTTCCTGGGTTCTTTCCGGATGCTTCGAATCCGGAATAAATTGAACCGGCATAAGCTGCATCTTATAGATCGGCTTGCTGCCGCTTAAATAACCGTCCACGATCTTCATTAAATTGCTGTTCTCGGACAGCAGCGTATCATCCCCGGAAGGAAAATAGGAGCCTCGCTTGCTGTTATAAATAATAATGGAATGAATATACGAGTTATAAGCGAGGGTTTTATTCAATTTGGTAATTCTCGTAATGTCATTGAACTTGTCTTGGTCGCTGCTGAACAACAAATGGGCCATATCATTGTCGTAAAACAAAGAAATGGCAAAGTTCTTTACCGTTTCATTCATATAGGAAATATTATAATTGATCTGAGAGAGAACTTTTTCGTTCGCTTCGCCCTGAGCGTCGAGACTGATTTTTTGGGAATACCAATAGGCCGCCAGCAATGAAACCAGCATGATCGAAACAATCAAAAGATTGATCGACAGAATAATACGCATTAAGTATTTTCTTTCTCTGTATTTCCGCAGATAGTTAATCATAGGACCCTCTCATATACAGTGTAAGAAAAATCGGCAGGTTTGGCTTTACGGTCTGGTAGTTCGAGTGTTCTACGACCATTTTACCATGAAATGGATCTATTGGAGCCTTAGAAATAGGATTCGGCCGAATGGAGAAAGGGACCGCTACCCGTCAAGAACGGCTAGCGGTCTTTGGTTAAAGGCTATACTTAACAGTGCCGGCCAAATACGCCCCCATTATGTTCATAAAACTCAGGCTGTAAATAAAATTGTCCCTCTCTCGTATCCGTCCAGCTGCCGTTCGGCATGGGATGGGATTTCTTCATGGCTTCCCAGTGGGCATAATTTTGTACGCCATTGGCTTCGATCAAGCCTGTCGAAAGGCCGGGAACAGGCGGTAACAGCGCGGCCAGATTCTTGTTCCAATCGACCATGATGGGGCTGGCGGTCAAGTCGGCACAGAAACAGGGAATGCCGTGTTCACTCGCAAGCTTAGCCACACGCAGGCTCATGCTCATCGTTTTGGCTACCGGCTTTAAGGCAAACGCCCCAAAGCCCATCTGGATGAGGGCCAAGGCGTCCTTCTCGCTGTGCACCCTTTCATCGCCTGCCACCCGGACCGGAAAATCCGAGACATCCACCTGGAGGTGCTCAGGAAAAGGCTCCTCCACCAACAGGATCTGCTCAAGGGCTCCCATTCTTTCAGCGGCCTCGACCAGTCTCCACAGCAGATCCTTATTCCCGTACCGGCCGTTCATATCCAGGTAATAGGCAATCTTCCCGTTCGCGGTATGCGAACAGCTCCGGTGCCCCGCCATCCGATGAATCTCCTTCAACCGCCGGATGTCCCATTCCATCATTTTATCGGGATCCCCGTCCTGATCCGGGTCGGAGCCGAACTTGATCTTGAGGACAAAATATCCGTCATCCAGCAAAGCGGTGATCTCCTCTATCGTCATTCCATATCCGACGACCGGGGTGGCAGCCAGCCGTTCATGGCGCCGGGAAAGACCGGATCGGTACTCCTCCGGAATCAGGTCGAAGAAACGGGCGCCCGGTTTCGTGTGGCTCAGCAGCATCCAGGCCGCCTGGTCCACCGGCACAAGCGCGTTCAGCGCAAAGGTTACCCGGAGAGGATTCTTCCCGGCCCAAACGCGGGAAGCAAATTCATAGGCCTGCTCCATCATCGGATCCAGAAGATCCATCGGCGTTTCAAACGGCCGTCTTTCGACCGATGTCAGCGCATGCCGGGTAATCTCATTCATAAAGACATTGCCCCGCTCGTTCCCCCACTCCGAATAAACCTGAGGGTCAGACCAAAGGATGCTTTGAACGCCGCAGCCTAACCCCTCCCTTCCTTCCTGATCCTCCAACGTTACCAGGGACTGCCACAGTTCATCCACATAGCCGCCTTTAAACCCGAATGGCGCAAGCAGCTTTTCGCGTTCCACCACAAGATTCGTTTTCTCAATCGTTATCATCCGGCCACCCTCTTGCCCATTCGTAAAGTTTGCATGGGTTATGCCTCGATTCGTCCTTGTTTGTGCCTGTCTTCTTCCGTGCGGCGGAAATAATCATCCATCCGTTCCAATCCAAACTCCTCTATGACATCGTTTACCGTGAATTCATCGGATTCACTTGTCAGCAGGACGCAGCCAAGCAGCCCCGGATCATGAATTTTCACGCTGGGCCCGTACTTTTGTTTGATCCCTGGAAAATGGGCGCTGTTCTCATCGATGTGAATAACGGCGTAGTCCAGATTAACCGTGGCGGTTATAAAGGAATAGTAATTCGTGCTGTGCGCCGCCACCTCCCCAAGCGGGGTAACAATGGTGCAGGGCGCGCCGGAAACCGCACCCGCAAAGTAGGACCGGCAGGAATACGCCCAATAATTCTGCATAAGCCCGCCATGATAATTGGAAGGAAATACAATCAGGTCCGGTTTGGCCAACTCATACTGCCGCCTCAGCTCTTCAAAATTCAGATCAAAGCAGATCGCACAAACGACCCTCCCGAAATCGCACTCGAACACGGGGGTATCCTTCCCATAAAGAATATTCGCTTTATCATATTCATCCGGAACGAGGTAATTTTTATGGTAGGCTCCCATCACCCGGCCTTCGCGGTCGATCAGCTGCATGGCGTTGCGCCAGGTACCGTCCTCGGCTTCCGTGTGGGCTGGATACGTGATATAGCAGCGGTGCCGCTTCGCGGTTTCCGCCAGAAAATCGCGGATTTGGTTGTTCCGGGTCCGGTAATAGGCCAATCTTTGCTTGAGCGGGAACCTTCCCGGATCCGGCCTGTCACATACTTCGGACAGGACGATCAGATCGGGGCGGTCCGGGAGCACCTGCTCCAGCTGGCTCTGCCAATGCCCGATCATACGCTCCACCACCTCCTGGGGCGGAATTTCCGCATCAATCGCCAACGGTCTTGGTCCTATGCAGCTTATCGTTACATATCTCGCCATTCGCCGCCTCCCCTTCATGGAAACGAATTCTGTCCGTTAAGCCAGCAAATGCATATGCTCCGCCAAAACTTCCCCGCTCATGGACCGCCCGCCGATAAACGCCTGCAAATCATGGATGGTGGCCTGCGCAATCCGCTGCATTCCGTTATTGACGGCTCCCGCAATATGAGGCGTAAGCACAACATTGGGCAGGCGGCGGAACGGGTGGTCCGGGCTCGGCGGCTCCGGCTCGGTTACATCGAGGCAGGCAAAGAACCTTCCTTTTTCCAACTCGGCGACAAGCGCATCTTCGTCTATGACGGAACCGCGGGCCGTATTGATCAGGACGCAGGTATCCTTCATCATGGCGAAGCGTTCCCGGTTGAACATGTGATGGGTCTCCGGAATCGAGGGGAGATGAATCGAGATGACGTCGCTTTGCACAAGCAGCTCTTCCAATGTAACCTTCTGCGCCCCCATATGTTGTGCCTTTTCTTCACTGACAAACGGATCATAGACGACAAGGTTGACATCGAAATTACGCATCAGCTTGATATAATGGGAACCCGCGCGGCCTGCTCCGACGACGCCGACCGTGAGTCCATAGACCTCGCGCACGTTCGTTACCGAACCCCAGCCTCCTTCTCTCGTTTCCTTGCTCAATCTCCACATATCCTTGAGGGAAACAATGGTGAAGCCGAGCGCCGTTTCCGCGACCCCTTTGCCTAATGCCTCCGTTGCATTGGAGACGCGTACCCCGCGCTCCCATAATTCAGGCGTGACAATCGGCTTAACCGTGCCCGCCGCATGAAGAACAAGCTTCAAATTCGGGGCGCTGCTGAGGACGCGCTCCGTCATAGGGCCGCAGCCCCAAGAGGTGATGGCGATGTCCGCCCCTTTAAGCAGCTCGGCGGTCTGCTCCTCGGAAGGATTGCCGCTTGCTTCATTGAGCACGACTTCCCCGATCGAGCGCAGCTGCTCCAAATGATCCTGTTGAAAAACTTTTTCCCTTACATCCTTCCCCTGCAGCAGGGCAATTTTCAATGGAATCCCTCCGTTAAATGTAGTCTAGAAACAAGCTGAGAACAGACGGGGAAAACCCAATCTATTCTCAGCCGGTCAATCTTTATGGAACCTTCTTTATTTAGCGGGGTGGGTTTTCAGCCATTCATCCAGCTGCTTCTGTTTCTCGGCAACAACCTTATCCGCGCCGGCCGCTTTCAGCTTCTGTTCGTAGATCGGGAGGTTCTTCTCCGGATCCAGCGTACCGCTTCCGAGAGCCGCGCTGTATTCATCCTGAACGGCTTTCATATTCGCAAGCTCCGTCTTAACCGGCTCCGAGTTGAAGACAAATCCGTTATAGGGAGAGACACGGGCTTCATTGTTCATTTTAATCGTTTGGGCAATCTTGTCGGCAGGTGCGCCTTCCGGCAGGTATTCGTTGCTGATATTGCCGAAAACCCAGTCCGTGTTCGTAAAGTAGCCCGCTTCCTGGTTGATTTTAATAAAATCACCCGTTGTTTTCGTATAGTGTTTGCCTTCAATTCCGTAAACAAGCGTGTTATACAGCTTCTTATCGGTGTTCACGAGCTGCAGGAACATCATCGCTCTCTCCGGATTTTTGGAGGTTCGGCTGATGGCGTTCAGTGTGCTTGCCGCTCCCGTGAAGTAGGCCTTGGACAGGGGAACCAGAACGACATCGTTACCGGCGTTGGCCGCCTTAAACTCCACTTCCGAGCCCGGCTTTCCCGTCCAGTCAAACCAGACAGCCGTGGTTCCTTTGTTGTAAGCATCGGCCGCAGACTTTAACGTAGCGGCGTCCTGATTAATGTAGCCTTTGGTATACCAGGAGTGGGCCAGTGCGTAATTTTGCTTCATTTCCTTGGTTACGTCCGGAAGAACCTTGTGGTTCGGATCGTTTTCATACACCGGCACCTTCGGATCGATTCCGTACAGCATGCCGGTATAAAAGCCCTTTGTCGTGCCGAACGGGGTGATGCCCGGCTCGCCTTCCTTGATCTGCTTCAGGAACGGTTCGATGTCTTCGATTTTCTTAATCGAGTTGATATCGAGCTTGTATTTATCGACGAAGCGCTTCTGAATAACCAAACCGGCACGGCTTGCCGAGAACTGGAAGTTCGGCACCGCATAGACTTTTCCTCCGATCGAGGCATCGTCCCAGAATTTCTTCTGCAGCGATTTGTATAAGTCCGCCCCGGCCGCTTTCAGAAGATCATCCAGCGCCAGGAAGGCGCCTTTCTTCTGGTTCTCTTCAAACTTGAAGAGCCAGTTGGAGGTCCAGATAATGTCAACCGGTTCGCTGGCCGCCACCACCGTATTCAGCTTCTGTTCGTAGGTTCCGAAATCAACCGGCTGCAGCTTGATGGTCGCGTTGATTTTCTCTTTGGTGATTTTGTTTACCTCATCGTTGACAAGCTTCAGATCAGGATTGGCTTTGTTCTGAGGGTAGTACCAGGTCAATTCAACGGGATCCAGCTTCTTTCCGGCATCCGTAGGTGCGGCAGAAGCGTTAGGACTAACGGTTGCGGTAGCACCCGAAGACGTTTTGCCACAGCCCGTAACGGCGAAAACGGAGCACAAAGCGATGACCATCGTAAAATGATAACGTGATCTTTTTTCCATTGGTTTTTTCAATGAAGAACCCTCCCTGATTTTTGTGGGATAACCTTATAAAATGATAATCAGCCTTTGATGGCTCCTATCGTCAAGCCTTGCACAAAAAACCGTTGAAAGAAAGGGAATACCAGCAGCATCGGTCCCGCCGACAAGACGACGACCGCGAATTTTGCCGAGGTTTTCGGGAATTGCGACATATCCAGGTTGATCCCGGCTTGCAAAAATTCGGGGCGGGACGTGATAATATCGAGCGAGCTCAAGGCGCGAACCAGCAGAAGCTGCAGGGGAACGAGCTTCTCGTTATTGATAAACAGCAGCGCATTGAACCATTCGTTCCAGAAATTGAATAAGATGAACAATCCCAAAGTGGCCAGCGCCGGCTTCGACAAAGGGAGAATCAGTTGAGCATAAATCCTCCATTCGCTCGCTCCTTCCATTTTGGCCGATTCGATGATTTCAATCGGAATCTTGGCCATGAACCCCTTCATAATCAGGACATAGAACGGGCTCAGCAGGCCGGGAACAATCAGCGCCCATATCGTGTCCTTCAGGTGCAGCACCTGGGTCATCAGGATGTAGAACGGGACCAGTCCGCCGTTAAACAGCATGGTGAAGAAGACATAGAACGAAGTCACCCGCTGCAGGCCGTAATCCCTTCTCGAAAGCGTATAGCCTAACGTTGAAGTGAGGATCAGACTGGTAAGAGTCCCTACGATGGCGACGGTGATCGTCACGCCGTACGCATTGAGAATGGTATCCGGGGTCTTTAAGAAATAAGTATAGGACAGGAGGGTGAACTTATCCGGAATGATGCGGAATCCGTGATGCAGGATCGATTGTTCGTCGGATAAGGAGATAATGACGACGATCAGGAAGGGAATCAGCATAGAAAGCGTGATGCCGATGAACAGCAAATGAATAAGCAGCGGAGACCACATTATCTTTTGTCGTTGGGCGTGCACAATGTTAGCCTCCTTTTAGAACAATGAGTTTTCATCGTTAATTTTTCTTACGGTATAGTTCGCGGTGACCACCAGGACGAAGCCGACGAAGGATTGATACAGGCCTACCGCGGAAGCCATACTGATGTCGCCCACTTCACTAAGCGCCCGGTAAATGTACGTATCGATAATATCCGTTGTGCTATAAGTCATTCCGCTGTTGTTCGGGATAAAGAAGTGCAGTCCGAAATCGCCGCGGAACATATTTCCTATGGAAAGAATCAATAAAATAATGATCAGCGGAGTGAGCTGGGGGATGGTAATATTCGTGACCATCTGCCATCTCTTGGCCCCGTCGATCCGTGCCGCTTCGTACAATTCCGCATCGATTCCGAGAATACCGGCGTAATAGACCAAAGCCGAGAACCCGATGGCTTTCCATAGATGAACGATGTTCAGGATGAAGGGCCAATATTTGGCGTTAAAATACCATTGGACCTTTTCAAAGCCCATAGCGGCCAGCCACCCGTTCAAAAATCCGTTCTGGTGGTCAAGGAACGCATTGGTGATGTAGCTTACGACAACCCATGACAAGAAGAACGGAAGAATCATGGAAGTTTGATAAATTTTAAGCCACTTCTTTGAGATTTCATTAAGCAGTATGGCAACAGCGAGTGCACAGATGGTGGTTACGGCCATGTAACCCAAGTTGTACAAAACGGTGTTGCGCGTAATGCGGAAGGCGGTTTCACTTTTGAACAGAAACTCGAAATTTTTAAAGCCGATCCAGTCACTCCCCAGAATCCCTTTGTCGTAACGGTAATTTTTGAAGGCGACAATAACACCGAACATCGGGATGTACGCCATGATAAAGATGTAAATGACAGCGGGTAATGAGAGAGTGAACAATTCGATGTGTCTTTCAAAAAAACGTAACGATTGGGGACGCCTCATTATGCCGATCTCCTCCTCCTCCGTTGGCCTCAAGTCCAGGCTTACCTTGCTACACCTTCAACATACCAGTTTTTATTGCGGCGAAAAGTGCAAATACTGTACTTTTCTCTCCAATTGGACTGTACTTTTTGAATTTTTCTGACCTACTGGCTCCAAAAGACCTTTGCGGCCGCTCCTTAAGCAAAAAGACCTGACTCTCCTTCTATAAGGAGAATCAGGTCTTTCGGCCTTTCCGTCGTTCTATCGTTTATCCGAAGCAAAAGGCTCCCCCGCCGCCTTGGGCGCGTTGGACGACTTCGAGAACACGACGAGCGCGATCAAGGTCACCACATACGGGAATACCTTCAGGATCACCGGAGGGAACACCGCGAGTGACGGCACCACCTGGGAGACGTTCGCAACCGTGCTCGCGAAGCCGAAGAACAGGGTGGCGCCCAGCACACCGAGCGGCTTCCACTGCCCGAAGATGAGCGACGCGAGTGCCAGAAACCCGAGTCCCGCGACGCTGCCCGTGAACTCTCCGGCATAGGTGACCAGGATGATCGCTCCGCCGAGGCCGGAGAAGGCGCCCGAGAGGAGCACGCCAATATAGCGCATCCGCTGAACGCGGACCCCGGCGGCCTCCGCGGCGTGGGGATGCTCGCCGCATGCCCGCAGTCTCAGCCCGAAGGGCGTTTTGTACAGCATGAACACGCTGCCCAAAACGATGGCCAGGACGATCCACGTGGTCAGGTACGTCTTCGTGAAGAGAAGCGGCCCGAGCACCGGAATCGAGGACAGGAGAGGAACATCGAACGGGGACATGCCGCTCAAGAGCCGGATGTTCCCGCTTCCCGTGATGTTCCTCGCGAGGAAGACGGTCAGCGAACCCGCGACCAGGTTAATCGCCGTCCCGGAAATAATCTGGTTCGCGCTCAGGTTGATGCTGGCGAAAGCATGCAGGAGCGAGAACAGCGCCCCGGCGACCATAGCCGCGAGCAGTCCGATCCACAGGACGAAGGGCTGGTTCGGATAAGCCTCCTGCAGCTTGAAGATCACGAAGGCGCCGCTGAAGGAACCGATGATCATCAACCCGTCGAGCCCGATGTTGACGACCCCGCTCCGCTCGCTGAACAGCGCCCCGAGGGCGGTGATCAAGAGGGGAATGGCGAAGACAATCGCGTAAGGGAAAATCTGCTCAATGGTGGTCCACATGTCTTCCCTCCACCCCTTTCCTTTGGATGCGGCTCTGCGCTTCGTTAATCGGCGCACCACGCGTTCAATCAGTACGCCCGTCGCGGCAAAATAAATGATAATCGCGATGATGGAATCCGCGATCTCCGGCGGAATCTCCGTCATGGCGTTCATAAAGCCGCGGCCCGAATACAACAGCCCGAAGAAGACAGCGGAGATCAGCACGCCGATAGGTGAATTCGCTCCGAGAAGGGCGACGGCGATGCCGTCAAAGCCTTGGGTCGGCAGTACGCCGATCTGAATGCTTGACGCATTGCCCGCATAGAGGGCGACGCCGCCAAGTCCGGCCAAACCGCCCGACAGGAACATGGAGAGGATAATGCTGCGCTTGACCGCAATCCCCGCATATTCCGCCGCGTGGCGGTTGAAGCCGACCGCCTTCAGCTCGTACCCGAGCGTGGTGCGGTTAATGAGGAAGGCGGTAACGAGGACCGCCGCGAGAGCAAGGAACAGCCCCAGGTTCAAGTAAGAGCCGTCGAACAGCTCGGTCAGGAACGGAACCCGCAGCAGGGCCGATTCGGCAAGCTGCTTCGATTCCGTCTCCACCGATTCCGCTTTGAAATAAGCCGGAATGGCGTAATAGACGATCCAGTAGCTGACCCAGTTCATCATGATCGTCGATACGACCTCATGCACGTTGAAGCGAGCCTTCAGGATCCCCGGAACGAGAGCCCACAGAGCGCCGCCGAGGAACCCGGCTACGATCATCACCGGCAGCAGAACCGGCTGGGGAAGGTCGAGCGTCAGCCCGAGCGCGGTGGCACAGAAGCCGCCGAACAAGAGCTGGCCCGCTGCCCCGATGTTAAACAGGCCCGTCCGGAAGGCGAACGCCACGGACAGCCCCGTGAAGATCAGCGGAGTCGCCGTTGCGAGCGTATTGCCGATCCTTTCCGGGTTCTTCAGGCCGCCCTCGATCAGGAAGCGGTAGCCCTCCACCGGATTATGCCCGGTCACCGCCATGAGGATGGCCCCGGCGATCAAGCCGAGAATCCCGGCGAGAAGAGATATGGTGCTGGTCTTCATGCGGTGCCCTCCCCTTCTTCACGCCGGCCAGCATAAGGCCGAGCTCTCCTTCGTTCGTCTCCGAAGCGTTGACGATCCCGACCAGCTCCCCATTGTTCAGAACGGCGATCCGGTCCGAGACGTTCAGAATCTCATCCAGCTCAAGCGAGACGAGCAGAACAGCCTTGCCCTTGTCCCGGTGCTCGATGAGCCGTTTGTGAATGTATTCGATAGAGCCCACGTCGAGCCCCCGGGTCGGCTGGACGGCAATCAGCAGGTCCGGGTTCTGTTCCATCTCGCGGCCGATGATCGCCTTCTGCTGGTTCCCCCGGAGAGTGAACGGACGGCCGAGACCGGCCCTTCCCCCGAGCGGACGTCGAAGCTCTTGATAATATGCTCCGCGTGCTTGCGGATCGCGAGCCGGTTGAGCAGGCCTCCCTTCGAGTAGGGAGGCTGGTTGTACACCTCGAGAATCATGTTCTCCTCGAGGGTGTAATCGAGCACGAGGCCGCGCTTCTGCCGGTCTTCCGGAATGTGGCCGATCCCTTGGCGGATCCGGTCCCTGACCTTAAGACCGGTAATGTCCCGCCCGCGGAAGGCGATCCGGCCGGAGCTGACGGGCCTAAGACCCGTAATTCCTTCGATGAGCTCGGCCTGCCCGTTGCCCTCCACCCCGGCGATTCCGACGATTTCCCCGGCCCGCACGTCCAGCGTAAACCTTTTCAAGGCTTCCGGCTTCTTGTTGTTCGCCATGGACAAGTCCTGGATGGACAGAACCGTCTCGCGCGGGGAGCTCGAAGTCTTGGCGACCTTGAAGGTCACCTGCCGGCCGACCATCATCTCGGCCATCGCCGCTTCTCCCGTTTCGGCCACCTCCACGGTGCCGATCGTCTTGCCGCGCCGGATGACCGTACAGCGGTCGGCCACGGCTTTGATTTCTTTAAGCTTGTGGGTGATGAGGATGATGGACTTGCCCTCCTGCACGAGGTTCTTCATGATCTTCTGCAAATCCTCGATCTCCTGGGGGTCAGAACGGCCGTCGGCTCGTCGAAGATGAGCACGTCGGCTTCGCGGTACAGCATTTTGACAATCTCCACCCGCTGCTGCATGCCGACCGAGATGTCCTCGATCTTCGCATAGGGGTCCACATTAAGCCCGTACCGCTTCGACAGCTCCTCGATCCGCCTGGCGGCGGTCTCGATGTCCAGCATCATCCCGCGGCGCGTCTCGCTTCCGAGGATAATGTTCTCCGTCACCGTAAAGGGCTCGACGAGCTTGAAATGCTGATGCACCATCCCGATTCCGAGCCGGTTCGCCACATTCGGATTGGAGATAGCGGTTTCCTTTCCGTTCACCTTGATCGTTCCGCGGTCGGGCTGGTACATGCCGAAGAGGATGCTCATGAGAGTCGACTTGCCGGCTCCGTTCTCGCCGAGCAGCGCATGGATCTCTCCCCGCTTCAGCTGCAGCGTAATGTCGTCGTTTGCCACGACGCCCGGGAATTCCTTGCGGATGTGGAGCATTTCGATAACGTAATCCATCCGTTTCCCTCCTTTTGGTAACCGGTCCCCGAACGGCAAAAGAAGACGGAGGGATCCGTCTTCTTTGAGCCTGGTGCCTTATCCGCGAGTGTTGTTCTGCTTTGCCGATAAGGCACTGCACGAGTTTCCGTTACTTGATCAGGCTGCCCTGCTCGGCGGCGACTTTGATCTCTCCGGATTTGATTTTGCCCAGCGTTTCCGTTACTTTCTTCACGGTGTCTTCCGTCAGGTTCGGGTTCTTGTCGGGGATGCCCACGCCGTCATTCTTGCTGTCGAACGTGATCGTCTTGCCGCCCGGGAACTTGCCGTCCTTCTCGGCTTTGATCATGTCAAAGGCCGCTTGGTCGATCTTCTTCATGGCCGAGGTCAGGATGACCGACTTCTCGCCCTCATATACGCCATCCTTGTACTGGTCGACGTCCACGCCGACGATCCAGACCTTTTTGCCGGCCTTCACACGCGTCTTCGCTTCGTTGATAGCTCCTACGCCTACGCCGCCTGCCGCACAGAAGATGGCGTTCACGCCGCGGTCGAACATCTGGGCCGCTAACTGGCCGCCTGCCGCCACGTTGTCAAAGGACCCTTGGTACACGACGTTCTCGGCCTTGATCGTGATCTTCGTTCCGAGTTTCTCGTTGGCGTACTTCACGCCCTGCTGGAAGCCCCAGTTGTACTTCTGCACAGGAGGAATGTTCATTCCGCCGATGAAGCCGGCTTGGCCTTCCTTCAGCTGAAGCGCCATAGCCACACCGGCCAGGAAGCCGGATTCATGCTCGGCGAAGAAGATGGACACGGTGTTCTCCTTCACGACCGATTTATTGTCGCCGTTATGCGGGGTTCCGTCGATGAGAACGAACTTGGCGTCCTTGTATTTGTCCTGCGATTTAAAGATGGAGGTTTCGAACTTAAAGCCAGGGGCCACGATAAATTTGTATCCGGCATCATACAGGTTGCCGATTTCCTTCGTATAGTCCGCTTCCGTCGTCCCCGCCGGCTTCAAGTATTTGCTGTCGATGGAGAGCTCCTTTGCGGCTTTCTGAATGCCTTCCCAAGTCCCTTGGTTGAAGGATTTGTCGTCGATCGTTCCCGAGTCGGTGACCATCCCTACCTTGAGCTTGGCTGCCGTCTTGGTGCCTGTGTCTCCGGATGCCGCCGGTTCCGAGCCCTTGCTGCTGCCGCAGCCGGCTAAGAGAGAGAAGGAGAGGACCAGACTGGTTAATGCGATGACCCCTTTTTTCATGAAGAAGTAACCCTCCTGATTTCTATTAAAGGATAGTAGTAACCTACCCTCCTACTATAGTGGCAAACAGGGCCCATTTCAACCGAATTGTTGCCGATTTTAGCCGGTTCCCTCTTCAACGCGTCAGAGCATTTCTTCGGCGGGGCGCGGCTTTGGCCCGTTCGTAAGCCTCAGTGGGGAGAGCTTGCCGGAGAGGGTGGAGCAGATTTCCGTCTTCTTGAAATAGTAGGAAACGTTTACATTTCATTTGAGAGATTTGCCGCCTCCCTCCGGACAAGCAAGCAGGCTTACGAACCGTACAAGGCTTATTCGCGTCAAATAAACCCTTCTCTCCTTCTAACGAATCTACAACACGCTATACGTCCCCTTTCGGGTCAAAAAGGACTCCCGTTAAGCGAATAACGCTATCAGGATTCGCTAGATTCGTCCCAGGGCTTTTTTCGCTTCATAGGGTGTTCTCGATTCGCTAGGCATCGGCTTTCCCCTCCGCGGACTCCTTCCGGTATGAAATTCGACAGGGCCCCGGAGCTGAGAACAAAGAAAAAACTGCCCCTTCGGTAGAAGAATCTACCTGGTGCCTTATCCGCAAAATTTTATTTGCGGATAAGGCACTCGGGACAGTTCGGTCTGCTTTCGGGGAGAAAGCCTTGCCCCCGCGAAAGCCTAGCCTCACTCCAGATTGGCGTGGCGGCTCATCATGGCGGCTCCATCGACGCCTTTCTTCTCCATCAGCCGGAGCAGCAGGGCATCGTAGAACAGGAGCAGTGTCTGCTCGAAGAGCGAGCCCATCGGCTGGACGGTGGTCCGTTGGAGGCCCGTCTCCTCCTTAGCCGCGCCTGGTAGCGTGACGGTGAGGTCGGCAAGCCGCCCCAGGGTCGACTCCGGGGTCACCGTCACCAGCGCTACGCGGGCGGAGAGGGCCCTAGCCTTCTGCGCCATGGCGGTCAGGCTCTTCGTCTCGCCGGAGCCGGAGCCCGCCAGAAGCAGATCGCCCGCCCCGAGAGCGGGGGTCACGGTGTCGCCGGGGACGTACGCGTCCACGCCGAGGTGCATGAGCCGCATGGCGAAGGCGCGGCCCATGAGGCCCGAGCGGCCCGCTCCGGCGACGAACACCTGGCGGGCGCTCAGGATCGCCTCGGCCAAAGCCTCTGCGGGCTCCCCGGCTACGGCATCCCTCGCCCGGCCCAGCTCGTCAAGGATGGCGGCCAGGTACTGGTCGGTCCGCATCGGCTTAGGCCTGCTTGATCAGACGCTGCATCTCGGAAGCCGCCGCCTTCTGATCGGCCTGCCCCGTGATGCCGCCTCCGACGATGACAAGATCCGGCTCGGCCTGGATCACTTCCGGCAGCGACTCGAGCTTAATGCCGCCCGCTACGGCGGTTTTGGCGTTCTTGACGACGCGCTTGATCGTGCGCAGGTCCTCGAAAGAATTTTGCCCCGCGGCCTGAAGATCGTAGCCGGTATGAACGCAGATGTAGTCCACGCCAAGCTCATCGACCTCCCGGGCGCGCTGCTCCAGGTTTTTGACGGCGATCATGTCCACTAGGATCTGGCGCCCCTGCTTGCGGGCTTCCTCCACCGCTCCTCGGATGCTTGCATCCTCGGAGGCACCCAGAATCGTCACGATATCCGCGCCCGCTTCCGAAGCCTTCATCACTTCATAGCCGGCGGCGTCCA
This sequence comes from Paenibacillus sp. CC-CFT747, assembly GCA_030323305.1. Classification (GTDB taxonomy): domain Bacteria; phylum Bacillota; class Bacilli; order Paenibacillales; family NBRC-103111; genus Paenibacillus_AO; species Paenibacillus_AO aurantius. Next base: position 1,786,718 of record CP106741.1, read on the forward strand.
TGATTTTCAAATCCGCCAGCACACGGAGCTTAGGAAAGCCTCCTTGATTTCTTTCACGGCGCGCAGGCCTTCGTTGATGACCACGGGCGTCCCGATTTCCACGATATCTATATAAGGCTCCACGTCCTTAATCACCTGCTTGGCTCCGGGAATATCAACAAGATCCAATGCCAACTGAAGCTCCACGAGTCCATCACTCCTTAATGGGATTTAGGTTACGTGGTTCATCATAGGCGCTCTTCTCCCGGTTGAACAGTACGCACTTTCGGGTGGCCTAGTTCCCATTTGGGTACTAAGGACAGCCTTTATTCCCCATCGCCGCCCGTCCGCTCTTCATGCCGAATCCCCCACTCCGCCATCACGACGAGCACCTCCTTCAAGGTTTGGCCGTATTCCGTCAAGGAATATTCCACTTTGGGCGGTACCTGCTGGTACACGGTCCGGTCGATAATGCCGTCCTGCTCCAGCTCCCTCAGCTGCTGGGTGAGCATTTTCTGGGTAATGTCCGGCATTTCCCGCTTCAATTCGCCGAAACGGTGCACCCCGTCCGTCAGGTGGCACAGAATAACAGGCTTCCATTTGCCTCCGATCACCTTCAGCGTCAATTCCACCGAGCGTTTAAAGCGCAAATCCCCCATAAGCTCCCCTCCTTTCTAGATCCCCTTTTCCATTCGTTAAGATCAGGATCCCTCCCCGACACTCACTTACTAAAATACCGCAGCTTGAAATTAATAGGCAAACAAACGATAATAGTAGACAAGCCTTTATTACGCATAAGCAGGCTTCCCCAACCAAGTTACCGGATAAGGCACTAGGATCTGCCGGAACGGGGAACCCTGTTGAAAAGATAATTTTGCCCAGAAGGAGGAATCCTTATCATGACTGTAGCTTCACCGGGAGCACGCGGTTCGCTTGGCGTTCCGGTCTCCGTCCTGGATCTTGCCCCTGTTGTGGCGGGCAGCACGCCCGCCCAGTCACTTGCCAACACCCTGGACCTCGCCCGCCATTCCGACAAGTGGGGCTATAACCGCTACTGGCTCGCCGAGCATCATAACATGACCGGCATCGCCAGCTCGGCCACCTCGCTCGTGATCAGCCACGTAGCCGCCGGGACCGAGCGCATCCGGGTCGGCTCCGGCGGCATCATGCTGCCGAACCATGCTCCTCTCTTGATCGCCGAGCAGTTCGGGACGCTCGAGTCGCTCTATCCGGGCCGCATCGACCTCGGCCTCGGCCGCGCGCCGGGCTCCGACCAGCCCGCCGCCCGCGCCATCCGGCGGGGGCTCGGCAGCAACGGGGAGGACTTCCCCGAGCTCGTGAGCGAGCTCCGCTCGTACTTTAATCCCGAGATCGGCAACGCCGCACCGGGAGTGCGGGCCGTACCGGGAGAAGGGCTGGACATTCCCGTCTGGCTCCTCGGCTCCAGCGGCTTCAGCGCCCAGCTGGCCGGTCAGCTCGGGCTGCCGTTCTCCTTCGCGAGCCACTTCGCTCCGGATTATTTGCTGCCCGCCCTCCAGCTTTACCGCGGCCAGTTCAGCCCCTCGGACTCCCTCCAGGAGCCGTATGCCATGGTCGGCGTGAATGTTGTGGTGGCGGACACCGTGGAGGAGGCCCGGCGCCTGTCCACCTCTCAGCTTCAGCAGTTTCTGAACCTGATCCGCGGCACCCCCGGCATGCTGAAGCCGCCAGTCGATACCATGGAGGGCGTATGGAGCGAGTACGAGAAGTCGATCGTTCAGAAGCAGCTCAGCTATTCGGTAGTCGGCGACAAAGCCCTTGTCAAGGAACGGCTTCAGGCCATTCTGGAGGAGACCCAGGCCGACGAGCTCATCGTAACCGCCCAAATCTACGAGCATTCCGCCCGGCTCCGTTCCTACGAGCTGCTGGCGGAAGCCGTGCTGAGCTAAGGCTCTACCAGTCCCTACGTAATCCAAAACCCCGGCTTCTTAGGAACCGGGGTTTTGCCGTTCCTGCTCCTCCGGGGATTCCGCCCCTACCATCTGCTCCTAGTATAGGGGAACCGGGAAGAGTGAACAATGCTCCGTCCCGTGCCCCCTCCTCCTCCTTCCAGGGGCGGTATAGAAAGGGAACGAACGGGGAGAATAATTACACGTTCGCTAGTTCCTTATCCGCTAATAAGTTCTGCTATTCTATTGATTTTCGTGCACATACAGAGGCTTTACCACCAACAAAGTTACCGGATAAGACACTAGGGGAGGGGTCGGGTATTCCATCGTTCGTGCCTTACTTGGGTCTGGTTGTCCTGAGTCTGATTTTGACAGTCTTTTCCTGGAGGAAGACGGGAAGCCTCCGGTTCCTCCCTTTCCACCTGTGCTTATCCGGCCTTGTGTTTGTTTTTGATTTCGTCGTCTTCGTTCTGCTCGACAGCTACCGGTACACCCCCGCCTCGTGAAGGATCCTTGGTTTGACGGCGTCCTTGGAGGGATCGCTTCCGACGGCTTTATTGTTCCGGCCGCCGGCGTCTTCCTCACGGTGTACCGGATCGGCTGGCCGGGGATGGCGGCGGCCGCCTTGGCCTTCATGGGCATTGAGATACTCTTTCTGTCCCTCGGCGTTTACGCTGATAACTGGTGGAACGTCCTCTACACGGGATTGTCTCTGCCGGTTTTCTTCCTAATCGCCCGCTGGATCTGGAGGCTCATCCGCTGCCGCATGGACCGCGCTCTACCCCGCTTTCTCATTCTGTATTTTGTTAACCTGACGCTCCAGTTCAGCCTTGTCTTCCTGTATTCGGCTCTTCTTGGCGCCCTCCACTACCGGCTCCCCTGGTTTGCGGACGTGTCACGCGGTCATGTCGTTTTCCTCAACCTGTGCGTACTCTCCGATTCCCTCCTGTTTGCGGGGGCAGCTGCAGCGGGGGTGAGGCGTGCGGGGCTTCTCGCCATAACCGGGATACTCCTCGCTGTTAACCTCCTGCTGTTCCGGTACGGGCTAATCCGCTCGCCTCACGTCCTGAACCTTCTAGGGCTCACTCTCGTTCAAGCCGCGTCCCTCTTCCTGCTGACGGCCTTCCGGCGCCTCCTTATTCCCCGGTCTTAACTGCGGTTCTGCAACCTTCCTCCTTCTTCTTTCGTATAGCTTCTTGGAGAGAGAAGAAAGGGGAAGCGTATGCCCGCCGGCTTTGCGCGGCGCCTCGCCGCTTTTCTATATGATTATGCCGGGATCGTCCTGTATCTCGGTCTCCTCACGCTAATCAGCCTCTTTGTTTATCCTGACGTTCAGAAGCTTTTTTCTCGTTCCCCCGTATGGTCCCAGCTATCCGGCTTCCTTCTCGTCACCCTGCCCGTCTGCTTGTACTACATCATCAGCGATTCCAGGCTCGCCGGCCAATCCTTCGGCAAAAAAAGCTCGGCCTCCGCGTCGTCAGCTCTTCCGGAATGCCCTTGTCCGTCCCCCGCTCCGCTCTCCGGACCTTCCTGAAATTTCTTCCTTGGGAGCTGGCTCACGGATGGATATACCGGCTCGCCTCCTCGAACGGACAGGACACGACCTTCTCCGACATCTTCCTGGGCGCCTGTGTCTACGGCCTGGTGCTTCTCTATGCCGGCACGGCCCTGCTGTCCCCCACCAAAAGAACCTTGTACGACATCCTCTCCCGGACTTCCGTTGTCCGAATGGAAGGTTCGGCCCGTCCGCCGGCCGGCCGGAAAACTTTTTATTCTTAAGTACCTTGCAATTTTAAGTACTATGATTTACTCTGGGTTAGTACCTAACGTTGTTAAGTAATCGTCCTTTTGGAGGTCCTGCCCTTGAATACCGAAATGCTGAAAGGAACCATTGACCTGCTGCTTCTGTCCGTCCTGAACAAGAAGGAGAATTACGGATACGAAATTTCAAGGACGATCAAAGAACGTACGAAAGGAGTTTTTGAGATTCAGGAGGCGACGCTGTACCTCTCGCTGAAACGGCTCGAGAAGCAGGGGGCGGTAACTTCGTACTGGGGTAGCGAAAGCCATGGGGGCGGCGCAAGTATTATTCCGTTACGGATGAGGGAAGGAAGCTGCTTGACCAATACACACAGGAATGGAAGCAGACGGTAGATATCGTCGATCCGTTCTTATAGGGAGGGAAGGACCATGAGACCGCTTATTCGCAAGCTCTTCAGCCTGCATGATCTGAAATACGGATGGCTGCTCACGCTCTCCATCTTCATCTGCGCAGCCACCTTTTACGCCGACCGGGTAATCGATCCCGAAGACCAGTTCTGGCTCTCCGCCGCTTATGGGCTCTCCTTTGGCATCGCCGTGCTTTGGGGGCCGTCAATTATATCGCCCATATGCACCTAAACCGCCTGTACCGTAAGGGAGAGGATATTCCTGCTTATGTCGCCCAGCTCGCGTTGAGCGAGGAGGACAAGCAGGAACTGCAGAACTACCTCGAGGATTACGCCGAGGACTTAAGGAGCCAGGGAAGGACACAAGAGGAAGCTGCCCGGGAAGCCGTCTCCCAGTTCCGGGTCCAGGAGCTGCTGTCGCTGTCCAAGAACTCCCTGCTCTTCGAGCTGCATGCCCATTACTATCTTCTTGGCTGGTCCCTGACGGCTGTTGCGGCCTTTGCCGGACTCGCCCTTATCGGCTGGATGACGTTTCCTCATTCGCTTCTACTTCTCCTTGCCGAAACGATCCTCGCCGCCTACGGCTTTGGAATGGCCTTCCTGTTTGTGCTCTACAAGGCACTCGACGCTCTGCTGTACCGGAAGCTTAAGGAGCATCTGTCCGACTAATTTCACTATAACAAGAAGGAGTGTAATCATGGAAAACTGGATCACGTCCATTATGGACGAATTCGGCTATGCCGGTATTTTTCTTCTCATCATGCTGGAGAATCTCTTTCCGCCCATTCCCTCCGAGGTTATTCTCACCTTCGGAGGGTTCATGACGACTTCTTCTACGCTTACCGTGACCGGCGTGGTCATCGCCTCCACCATGGGCTCGGTGGTCGGCGCTCTTCTTCTTTACGCCGTCGGCCGGCTGCTGGACGTAAACCGGCTTGAGCGGATCGTGATCCGCTACGGACGTATCCTTCGCCTTACCCCGCAGGATATCCGGAAGGCGGATGCCTGGTTCTCCCGGTACGGGGCGTGGACAGTGCTCTTCTGCCGGCTCGTTCCGCTCGTCCGCAGCCTGATCTCCATCCCCGCGGGCAGCACCCGGATGAACCTGCCCGCCTTCCTCGTCCTCACGACGGTCGGCTCCTTGATTTGGAACCTGGTCCTGGTCCGCGTCGGTGCCGCCGTAGGAGGCAATTGGGAGGACATCGTCGCTTACATGGACGTCTACTCGAACATCGTCTACACGGGAATCGTTGTGCTTGCCGGCCTGGCCGGTTTCCTGTTCCTGAAGAAACGGTACCTCCGCTCCCGTACCTAGCGGCTTATCCGGGAGTGTTGGTCCACTTACCTAAGATCCCTCGCGTGCATAAGTAAGCTTTCTCACCGACAGAGTTCCCGGATAAGACATTAGTGCCTTATCCGGGAGTGTTGTCCGCTTACCAAGATCCCTCGCGCTCATAATTAGGCTTTCTCACCGACAGATTCCCGGATAAGACACTTGGGACAGGCTCTTCTCGTTAAACCAGAAACCGCAGGGCGGTGACACTCGTCTTGAAGGTCGTTTCCGGCTTAAGATCATAGCTTCCGCTCGCCCCTGGAAAGAGGTTGTAATGGTCATAATACAGCGTGCCGCCGGGATCGTCGCGTATGCTTTGAATGGCGGCCGCTACGTTGTTGTACACCTTGCCCCGGGGGACAGGTAGGAGCGAAACTTGCCGTTATGCGCCTTCGTCACGAGGGTTCCTCCTTTGGAGGGAAGGCTTTGCAGAAACGCCACGCAGGCATGTTTGGAGCCGGGTGCCGTTACCTTCGTGGCGATACGGACCCCGAACGGCCGGCCGACGCTGATCGGCGGCGGGTTCTTGACGGCGGCCCGGTAAGCGGCAAGCGTCGGATAGAAGATCAGCGCCTCCGGTTTAGGCTGGTTGAACTGCTTCTCATTGCTCACATGGCCCAGAATCAGCACCGAGGGGTTGGTCACCGTGTTCCGGGTTCGTCCGTTATGCACGCCTACCGTCCATAATCCTCCCCTCTCCTTGTAATACAGTACTCCGACACAGGTTCCCGCGGGAATGGCCATCCCTTGCCGACCTCCATTATGAGTTATTTTAGGATTTCTCCTTCTATAGGAGATGCTGAACAGGCACATGCCGTTCCTCCGGGCTTCCTTTCCCATATCCTGATTGGGTAAACCTATTGGGAAAGGAACGTGTCCATGCCCACCATCAAAAAGAAGCTCTCCGCCACCCCCACTCTTTTCGAAACCTCGCGTCGGCGTCTCAACACCCTAGTCCGCCAGCTCAAAAATCCGAACGAGTTCACCTTCATCGGAATGGGGGACAGCTGGGCCGGGGACGGCCAGACGAGCAACACGGTTTTCCGGCTCGTTCTCCAAGCCATCCGCGGTCTGAAGCGCAAGCCGCTGTTCATCCTACACAGCGGGGATTCGGTGTTCACGGGAACCGCTCAGGAGTTCAAGACGGGCGGCGTGTATTCGGGTCTTAAGGTAAGCAGCATCCTCCAGCTGATCCAGGATCCCGCCCGGGGAGTGCCGGACATTCCGTTCTTTATTGTGCCCGGCAACCACGACCAGACCGGCATCAACGGCCCGCTGGACAATTTCCGCAAATACATCGGGCCGACCCATTGGGCCCTGCACTACCCGAGAATCCGCACCTCCCTGATCGGGGTCAGCAACATCACCAATCTCGGAGGACCGGGCCAGGAGGTATACGGCTTCCCGCCGGGAGAGCTGAACTTCCTCGATCTCGCCCTTACCGCCGCGCAGCCTAACGCCATTCTCTCGATGCACGTTCCACCAAGAGTCGGCAAGTGGGCCAACCCGAACTACTTCCAGGATCCGACCTCCACCTTCGGAAACAAAAACGGCCAGCTGAACCTCTTCCTAAAGATTGTGAAGGACCGCCTTCCACTCGCTCTGGTCGGCCATGTCCATGCGTTCGATACGCTCTCCTTCCAAGGCACCCGGTATGTGCTTTCGGGAGGCGCCGGAGCCCCTCTCGTCAAGGCCGGTTTCCTTAAGGGAACGATTACCCCGATCTTCCATTTCGTCGAGTTCACCGTCCGCAACGGGAAGGTCGTGAAGCGGCGGATCATTCCCGTGGGCTTTACCGCCTGATCCGGTAACGACGGGCCAGGGAATTACCGGTTTCTCCAACACAAAAAAGCTTGCCGTGGTCCGATTGGACTCGCGGCAAGCTTTTTATTGGCTGTGTGCAGAATAAAGGGCCGAGTGTTCAGCCGGGGTCTTCGCCCCAGCCCCAGAGAAGAAGCCGTTAGGGGCGGCCGAAGGACAAGCTTCTCAGGAATGCTGCTCCTCGGGCTTGCGGATCTGCTTGCTTCTCAGCTGGCCGCAGGCGGCGTCGATGTCGGTTCCGTGCTCGAGCCGCACGCTGCAGCTCACTCCTGCTTCTTGAGCACGTCATAGAACGCCCGGACGGCCTCCTGGGTGCTCCGCTGGTACTGGCTGTGCTCGTCTACCGGATTGTACGGGATCAGGTTGACGTTGACGAGCGGCCGCCGGTTCCCGATCAGCTCCGCGAGCTCCAGCGCATGCTCCTTCGCGTCGTTCACGTCCTTCAGGAGAATATACTCGAGCGTCACCCGGCGTCGGGTCCGGTCCAAGTAATAATCGAGCGCCTCCATCAGCTGCTCGATCGGGATCCCGCGGTTGATCTTCATGATGCGGGTGCGCAGCTCGTTGTTCGGCGCATGAAGCGAGATCGCCAGGTTCACCTGCTGGGAGCTGTCGGCGAATTCGCGGATTTTTCCCGCTAGGCCGCTTGTCGAAACGGTAATATGCCGCGGTCCGATGGCGAGTCCCTTATGATCCTGAACGACGGTCAGGAAATTCATCAGGTGGGCATAGTTATCGAAGGGCTCTCCGATACCCATGACCACAATATGGCTCACCTTCTCTCCCTTCCCCTGCCCGTCGAGGTGAAGCTGCACCTTCATGATCTGCCCGACGATTTCTCCCGCCGTCAGGTCCCGGCTTTTGGCCAGCAGGCCGCTGGCGCAGAAGCTGCAGCCGATGTTGCACCCGACCTGGGTCGTCACACAGACGGACAAGCCGTATTTATGCTTCATGAGAACCGTTTCGATCAGGTTTCCGTCGGTCAGCTTGAGAAGGAACTTAATCGTTCCGTCCGCCGATTCCTGCCTCGTATGCTCCGTCAGGGTCCCGATCGAATAATGCTCCTCGAGAAGCTTCCGGCAGTCCCCGTTAACGTCCGTCATATCAGAGAAGGCCGTCACTCTCTTCCGGTACAGCTGCTCCCACACTTGCACCGCGCGGGATCTCCGCTCTCCCCGGGCCTCCAGCCAATCGCCCAGCTGATTCAGGGTTAATCCATATATAGATGGTTTCATCATGAGATTCCTCTTTTCCGTGAAGCGGGTCCTTGCTTCTATTGTGCGAAAGAAGGAACGCGGCTAAACCTGCCGTGGCCCCTTCCCCTCCGACTAGTATACTACTTATTCGGCCCGGTTTGAATGCAAGGAGCCACCAGGGGACGAATGCTTCCTGAAACCTATCCCTTTTCGACAAAAAAGGTCCCAGACGGAGCCCAGGACAGGGAGATAAGACCTACTCCCTACGGTTTTCTCCGTCTTACGTCCCGTTGACAGAGGAGGGGAGACAGGCCTATGATGATATTGGTAACCACGTGGTTACCACAACTTCATCTGGAAGCCCTTCATCTCGCTCTGTCGGGTGCTCGGCGGCCGTCCTCTCCTCGAGGGACCCGCCCTGCATCACGCCTGCTCCGTTTATGCGGGTATCCGCCAAGCCGTTTTCCCTGCGGCTGGGATCCCGGTTTTCCAGGAGCTCTGCCCTTCTCCTATCCCGATTTTTGCACCATTCCAGTGCCTTATCCGGTCTGTGGACATCCCGAAACCAGGGCTTGTCTTCAAACATATACCCCATCCAAGGAGGGATTGATTTGTTTATCCGAAAGCTTCGCCAAACGATGGCCTCCCTGCTGTCCTCCGTCATGGTGGCAACTCTACTGGCCGTCCCATCTGTCACATCCGCCGAAGAAGCACCCCAGCCTCAGGCCACACCTGGAAAGAAAGCGGTTTCAAACGTAAGTCTGGATCAGGTGAAATTCGGCGACCCCGAATACCTGACCGCTCCGATCTCGGGCGTCGTCGGCCTGTTCGACGGTGAGGCCGGCAAGGAAGACGGCCACAATGTCATGTACACGACGGTCAAGGGCATTCCGCCTATGCTGAACGTGGTGGACCTCGACGACTATAAGGTGCTCCGTACCATTCCGATGGAAGGCGGCGGGGAAGTGTGGAACCACGCCATCGCGCCGGACGGAACCGTGTACATCACCTCCTCCGGACAGCTATGGGCTTATTCCCCCGTAACGAAAACCGCCGAGAAAGTATTCACTTACGCGGGAGAAAGCACCTTCTGGTGCCTGGCCATTGATGAAGACGGCAAAGTCTATATCGGAACGGGCCCGGGAGGAAAGATTCTCAAATACGATCCCGCCACCAAAACCGGCTATGACTACGGCAGACTGGTCGAATCCGGTCAGGTGTATGTGCGCGCCATCGATTACAGCAACGGCTACGTGTATGCCGGCACCTCCAACAGCCGCGTTTACCGCCTGAACGTAAAGACAGGGGAGAAGGTCGAGCTCGCCTCCTCGCTTAACGAGAAGGGGTACTGCTATGACCTGAATATCGTCGATGACCGGTTCGTGGTCGTCCGCTTCGATACCTCCCAGAAACGGTATATTTACGACATCCAGCAGGGCAAATGGCTCGACCTTGTGATCGAGAAGAGCTCCTCGGGGCTGCAGCTGCCGAGGGAGTCCTATAACGGCAAGATTTACTTCCCGGCGGACAAGAAGATCAAAACCTTCGACGTCAACACTTTTGCAGTGGAAGATTCCGGCATGGAATACGAAACGGCGTTCCGCGGCGCGAACTGGGTGGAGGTGGACGATCCCGACCTTCCCGGCAAAAGCATCGTGACGATGAATTTCCAGGGCATTATCGTCTTCTTTAATCCCGAGACCAAAACGGTTAAACGGTACCCCAACATCCTGCCCCCTTCCGCTACCATTACGAACAAGCTGGAGAACGGACCCGACGGCAAAATTTATGTAACCGGCATGCAGGCCTCCAAGGCCGCGGCCTACGACATCGCCACCAACACCTCCACGCTCTTCCCGATGGGGCAGGCGGGAGCCGTGGTTCCTTATGGCAACAAGCTGTACTTCGGGGTCTATCCGGGCGGAGACGTGTGGGAATATGATCTCTCCCTGCCGGCCGACTCCACCAATCCGAAGAAAATGTTCATCGTGGGCAACGAGCAGGACCGCATCGGGGCCAAGGCCATCGGCGGCGGCAAAATTTATTTCGGCTCCATTGCCACCTACGGAGCCTTGGGCGGGGCGATCATCTCGTTTGATCCGGACGATCCCAACGCCGGCTCCAACTTCGAAGTATTCCGCAACGTCGTCCAGGATCAAAGCGTAATCTCGCTCGTGTACCATGACGGGCTCTTGTACGGATCCACCAGCATCAACGGCGGAGTTGCCTCCGACCCGGTTGCGGAGGAAGCCAAGCTGTTCGTCTGGGATCCCGTCACGAAGCAGAAGCTTCGCGAGGTTTCGCTGGAGCTTCCGGGACTGACGAATCCTCCGGCTATCGGAGGACTGACGATCGGACCGGACGGCCTGCTGTGGGGCGGAGCGAACGGATATGTCTTCGCCATGAACCCTCATTCCATGAAGGTCGTCAAGTCGTTCAACCTGAATCCGGCCGATAACGGAACCGGCTTCCGCTGGGGCAACTTCCAGCTGCAATTCTCGAAGGACGGCATCCTCTTCGCCAACCTCGGCCGTAAGCTGTATGCCGTCGATCCGGTAACGTTTGAATCGAAGTACCTGTGTGACACCGAAGCCTTTACCCTTGCCGTTGACGGCAACCTGTACTATTCGCCTTCCTACAACCGGACCCTGATGAACCGGATTACGATCCAGGTGACCATCACTGAAGATGTGGATGGCAGCGGCAAGGTGGACGCGGCGGACGTGGCGCTCGTCGCCCGGTCGATCGGCAAGCCTGTCACCGACAGCAACCGGAGCCTTGATGTGAACCGCGACAACCGGATCAACTCCCAGGATGTACAGCTGGTCGCGAAGAAAAACAGCGGCTCGTAGAGCGTGCGTGACGCTTAACGAATAACAGAGCACTAATAGCAAGTCGGATCGAAGCTTTTCCCCTCTACCCTTGGCCTCCAGCAGGCCAAGGGTAGTTTTGCGTTGCCCCACATCTGTTGGCAGGCAGTCTGGTCACGGCATTCCGGTAAGCGGACGCAGCTAATAGATCTCCAAAGCGTCAGGAGGTAGGGAGCGGACATGGCGGAGGTTGGCGGTCATCCGCACAGCCCAAAAACCGCCCGGGCCAGAGGGCCGGACGGTAGGGAACCTCCAAGAGAAGAAGCCCCTTATCTATTAATGTTGTTCCGCTTTCATCCGTCTTCGTGCGCATCAAGGGGTTCTCCTGCCAACTAAGTTACCGGACAAGGTATTGGTTCGTCCGCCTTAGCCCGGTGCCTTTTTCGCCTTCGTGCATGTCAGCCGGTAATGACGCCCGTAAGCTTTGCCGTAGGCCACGATCCGGCGGATGGCATTCTTATCCTCCAGGAGGGCGAACGGGCAAGGATCAGGGGTGGTGTTCACCTCAAGGATCCAGGGATACAAATCGCGGTCGATCGCAATGTCCAGGCCCAGCTCGTTCATGGCGGGGTAGCGGCGGCCGAATTGAGCGGCCGTTAAACGGGCCAGCCGGTTCATCCCCGGATCATTCTTCCGGCCTTCACCGAACCGACTGTACGTCTCAGCAGGGCTTCCGAGGGATAGATCGTGCCCCCTGGCTTCCGTTGGTTACCGCTTTACGGGGATGGGCGAGACGTCCGACCGTGCCGGTATTTTGCCAAACCCGGTTGGGATCCCTCTGGATCATCACCCGAAAATCAAAGGGGCGGCCTCTGTACTTTAACAGACGGATTCCTCTCTGGGCCAAATAAAGCCGGCCCCCGGTCCGCCTGCGCAGCGAGCGGTACATGTCTCCGAAGCTGCGAAACGATTGCGTTCTTTCTCCGCTTTTGTACCGGTAGGATTGCCGCCCTTTCTGGACCCGGACCACTCCGATTCCTCTCGAGCCGCTGTCCGGCTTCACATAGACCATCCGGTACTTCTCCAGCATTAGGCGCAAACGGTGCCGGGTCAGGATTCGGGTTTCCGGAACATGCTTGGCTAACCTCGGGTTAGGCAAAAGAAGCCGGGTTTTGATCATCTTGCTGGAAATCGACGTTCGGCTCATCCTCATATCTCCCTTTCTCTTCAGGCTTCTATATCATACAGGCCGGTTCTAGCAGGGGTGTGGGCCGCAGGCCGCGGATTTCTTGGGTGTCCAAACAAGTAACCAACCCTTTGGGAGTGAATATGGTATAGAGTCGGATATGCTGTCACCTTGAAATGTTAGAGGGAGGGGAAGCCTATGGACCAACCAGATAACCTTCAATCCGCCTTAGCCCGCATGGAGCCGTATCTGCCCTGGTACCGTCCCTGGATAAACGGGAACGGAGCAGCCGGAGAACAGGTCCGCTCGCTGCAGGACCTGCCGCTCGTTACCGCATCTATCCTCGAAGCCTATTATTATGCGGAGAATAATCCGCTCGCCGACCGGCCTGAACTGAACTGCTATCGGACCTCCGGTACCTCCTCCGGGATCCGCAAAGCGATTTACTATTCGGAATGGGACGAGGAGCAGTACGTCCGCATCAAGGAAGACATCTTCCGCGCTATTCTCGGAACCGGCCGGTACCGGACGGCTCTCGCCGATATGGGAACGGGACACGCGGAGGCGACGGCGGTCGAGGTCTTCCGGAGGCTCGGGATGGAGGTGGAATCCATCTCCTTCCGGCTGCCGATCCAGGAGCACCTGGCCAAGCTCGAAAGCTTCCGGCCCGAGGTGCTTTATACCATGCCGTCGATTCTCAACCGGATCGTGCTGGAATCTCCTGATCCTTCCTCTTATGGCATCCGCCATGTCGTTCTCGTCGGAGAAATCGCTTCCCGCGCCTGGATCCGCGAAACCGCCCGGCAGCTCGGCCTGGATCCGGAGCAGATCACAGACACGTACGGCTCCATTGAGGTCGGCACCATCGCCTATTACTCCCACGAGCACGGCCGTTATGTGCTGGCCGAAGGCCTGTCGGCCGAAGGGATGGGCTCGGAGGAGCTCGGGGAAGGGCTCGAGCCCCTGCCGGACGCGCAGGAGAAGGTGCTTGTGCTGACGTCTGCCGTAAGGGAGGCTTTTCCGGCGCTGCGATACGTCACGTATGATGTGGTGCGCGACCTGCGCCCTATCCTGGTGGACGGCCGATGGATTCCCAGCTTTCACAGTCTGGTCAAGCGGATCGGCCCGGACTTGAAGCATGGCGAGAAGATCAGCATTTACGACGTGGAAACGGTGGTCTACCGCCATCTGAGCGAAGCGGGATTCCGGGTGAAGGTAACGGGCAATGCCCTGACGGTCGCGATTGCCAGTCCCTTGGCAACCGATGAGGTGCTACATGCCATCCGCCATGACCTTGAGCACCTCATACCCGAAATCGGCATGATGATCCAGGCCCGCCTTCTGGACGGCATCCGGGTAATCCGGGTGAAAGCGGAGGAGCTCACTTCGGGCGGTTCTATCAAGGGCAAGAAACTATTCTATGAGCAGAGTGGGGAGTCCAGTGAAACTTGAAGGTGGGATAGCCGATACAATCGGTCGCACTCCGTTGATCAGACTGAATCGCTTGTTTGAAGGGGCCCCGTTTCAGGTCTATGCCAAGGTGGAAGGAATGAACCCAGGGGAAGCGCCAAAGACAGGCCGGCCCTGTTCATGCTCCGGGAAGCGATCCGGCGGGGTGAGGTGACCCCGGAAACCGTCGTGATCGAATCGAGCTCGGGCAATCTCGCGATCAGCCTGGCGCAGCTGTGCGGGTACTTGGGACTGAGGTTTATTTGCGTGGTGGACCCCCGGACCACGGAGCAGCACAAGCAGATCATCCGCAGCTACCGGGGAGAAATCGATCTGGTGTCGGAGCCGGACCCCGCAACGGGGGAATTCCTTCCGGCCCGAATCCGGAGGGTGCAGGAGCTGCTCCGGCAGTATCCCCATACGTACTGGACCAACCAGTACGGCAATCCGGACAATTCCGGTGCCCATGCCGCCACCACCATGAGGGAAATCGGCGAGGAGCTCGGCCCCGTGGACTACCTGTTCTGCGGGGTCAGCTCCTGCGGAACGATCCGGGGCTGCATGGAATACATCCGCAGCCGCCAATGGACGACGCGCATCGTGGCCGTCGATGCGGCGGGCAGCGTCATCTTCGGGGAGAGAAGGGCCCCAGACGGTTTCCCGGCCTGGGTGCCGGACTGACCCCCGGCCTGTTCCGGCCCGATGTGGCCGACGAGGTCGTGTATGTGTCGGACCTGGACTGCGTCCAGGGCTGCCGGGATCTCGTCCGCCGGGAGGCGATTCTGGCCGGCGCTTCCTCCGGAGGCGTGATCTCCGCTATCCGCCGGCTCGCGGATACCCTGCCGGCCGGAGCCGTCTGCGCCGCCATCCTGCCCGACCGCGGGGACCGTTACCTGGCCACCGTCTATAACGACGAATGGGTCCGGCAGGAGCTCGATCCCGCCTGGACTTCCGCTTAAGGAGGCGTAACGATGCTTTATTTACACGACGGGCACATCCGCGGCATGGGAGTCGACTGGCACAAGCTGACGGACATCGTGAAGGAAGCGGTGCGGATCAAGGCGGAAGGCGACTGCGCCTTTCCTTTAAAGCCGTATTTGCGCTTTAAAGACCCCGTTAACCGGATCATCGCCATGCCCGCCTATGCGGGGGAAGCATCCGCCGGGCCGGGATCAAGTGGATCGCCAGCTTCCCGGGCAATCACCGGCACGGGCTGCCCCGGGCGCATAACACCATTATCCTGAACGATCCCGACACCGGACGCCCCACGGCCTTCTTCTACTGCGGGCTGCTGAATGCCCTGCGGACGGCAGCAGTGAGCGGGGCCATGCTCAAGGCCTACCGTGCGGTTAGACCTTCCGCCTCCTGTTCCCTCGGCATCATCGGATGGGGCCCGATCGGACGCACTCACCTGGACATGGCCGCCGCCCTCCTGGGAGACCGGCTGGAACGCGTCCGCTTGTACGACCGGAGGCCCATCGATCCCGGGACCATCCCGCCGGCCCTCCGGGCCAAGACGGAGATCGCCGAGGATTGGCGGTCGGTTTACCGGAATTCCGATATTTTAGCCACCTGCACCGTGTCCCCCGACCGGTACATCGACGAGCCGCCTCCGCCGGGAACCCTGCTTCTTAATGTCTCTTTGCGGGACTACCAGCCGGAGAGTGTGGCCGGAATCCGCGCCGTCGTCGTGGACGATTGGCAGGAAATATGCCGGGAGAACACCGACATCGAGCGGCTCCATCTGGAGAAAGGCCTGCAGCCGGAGGGGGCCCTTCTTCTCGAGGATGTCCTCTGGGGAAATGCGCTCTCCCGCTATGCGCCGGAGGAACCCGTCTTCTTCAATCCAATGGGGCTCGCTATCTTCGACATAGCCATCGCCGGATTCTACCATGAAGAAGCGCTCCGGCTGGGCCGCGGCATCGAGCTGGAGGAACCGCCCGCTCCGTAAGAACCGGCCAACCAAAGAAGAAGGGCCCTCCTTAGCGCAGCGAGGGCCCTTCTTCTTATACTTGAATCACTTCCAGCCCGCTGTCGCGGAATGGCTTAACCTCCGCCTCGCCCGCCTCGGTTCCCGTCACCAGCGTGTGAAGCGCATCGACGGGAGCGACGGTATGAAGCGAAATCTTGCCGATCTTCGTGTCGTCGGCGAGCACGATGATTCTTCCCGCCGCCCGGAGCATGGCCTGCTTGGCGGGAACCAGCTTGGCCTCGGGGTGCATAAGCCCGTATTTGGGATGAATCACGGGAATCCCGATAAACGCCTTATGAACATGCAGGGAGTCCAGCACCTGATCGGTAAACATGCCGTTCAGCATATAGCTGGAAGGATACAGCTCCCCGCCGGTTACGATGACCTTGATGCCGGGAGCCTCCTCAGCTCTCCGGCGATGTTCATGTCGTTCGTGACCACCGTGATGTTGGAGCGGTGGACCAGGTATTTGGCCATATGGAGCGTCGTCGTCCCGGAATCGATCAGGATATGATCCCCGTCCTCCACCAGCTCGGCCGCCGCGCGGCCGATGCGCACCTTCTGATCGAGCTCCCGAAGCGCCCTTTCGCTGAACGAGGGCTCGCTGTGCGTCCATTGATCAATCGTTACCCCGCCGTGGGTCCGTTTCACCTGCCCCGTCTGAACCATCGCCTCGAGATCCCGCCGGATGGTGGCCTCATGAACGTTGAACTGCTGGGCCAGCTCGGCAACTGACGCTACCCGGTGCTGCTTGACATAAGCCGCGATCTGATACTTCCGTTCCGCCGCAAGCAAGGTATCCTTCCCCTCCTTCTTCCAGCTTTCTTCCGCAAAAGGGGCCGCGCTCCGTTCAGCCCGGCCCCGTTCTGCATTATTTGATTAGATGCGGGAGTAACCCACCGATTATTTGGAGCTCAGAATCCGCTCGGCTTCCTTCTTGAAGGACTGAAGGCTGGCGTCAATGTCCTTGTTGTCATACATAATCGCCTGCATGATCGAATGGAATTCCTTCATGACTTCGGGCCATACGGTGCTCTTGTTCGTGTCAACCGCGTATTGCAGCTGGTCATAGGCCACCTTACGGTTAGGCTCTTTGGCCCACAGATCTTTGATCTGCTGGGTCTCGACCATCTTCTTCGTAAACGGCAGGTAGCCGGAATCAAGAACGAACTGCAGGCCGCCTTCAGGATCGGTCATGATCCAGTTGACGAATTCCCAAGCCGCTTGCTTGTTCTTGGAGTCGGAGGTCATCACAATGTTCGCGCCCCCGGTAGGCTCGGCGTTGACTTTATCCTTCGGCAGGAAGGCCGTTACCATCTTGAACTTTACGTTCGAGCCCAGGGAACCCATAACGCCGGTGGACTGGAACATCATGCCCACTTTGCCCTCGGTAAACATTTGGATAGCCACGTTGCCGGAGTTCTGGGACGGTGGGTAGTACAAGGCTCCCGTGCTCTGCATATCCTTCAGGAAGCTGAACACTTTCTTGCCTTCTCCGCTGTCAATAAAGCCAAGCGAGGTTCCCTTGTCATTGAAGAACTTGCCGCCGGCCTGCGTAATGAACGCGATGGGGTACCAGGAATCGTGGACGAGCGTCATTCCGTAACGCTTGTATTCATTGCCTTCCTTAACTACCAGGGCGTTCGCCACTTTCTTCAGCTCTTCCCAGGTGGTCGGAACGGCAAGGCCTTTCTCATCGAGCAGGTCTTTGTTGATGTAGAAGATCGGGGTCGAGCGGTTCAAAGGCAGGGAAACGAGCTTCTTGTTGAAGGTCGAGTGTCCCATAAGCCCGGGAACAAAGTCATCGGCGCTCAGGTTGGACTTCTTCATGTAAGACGTCATGTCCTCGAGAACATCCGCTTCCGCAAACTGCTGCACATAAGCGCGCTCGAGCATGGAGACGTCCGGAGCCGTCTTCGCGGCAAGCGACTGCTGAAGCTTGGTGGCCGTTTCGTCATAAGAGCCTTGGAACGTGCCCACCACTTCAATATTCGGATGAGACTTGTTGAAGCGGTCCAGCATGGCCTGCAGGTATTCGCCCGTCTTTCCTCCAATGGAATGCCAGAACTGGATGGTTACCTTGCCGCCTTTTCCTGCATCTCCGCCCGTATTGGCCGATGCGGCCGGCGCGGGAGACCCGGTGGCACTATCCGTGCCGGAACCGTTCGAGCAGCCGGCCATTATCCCGGTGAGCATAACGGCGGCCATCATCATTCCGCTAAGTTTCTTTTTCATTTTCTTTACCCCTCCATCTGATAGGTCATATTATTCCAAGGGATGGAAACCTGGCGGTTATTTAATCCCTGAATAAACGAAGGCACGAACGATATACTTCGAGCAAAACGTGTAGACGAGCAAAATCGGGATAACCAGCACCACGTTGGCGGCCATGATAATATGCCAGTTGCTGATTCCTTCCGTCTCCTTAAGCATGGAGATCCCGACCGGAAGCGGACGTACGCCTGTGGAATCCGTCATAACGAGCGGCCAGAAGTAATCGTTCCAGTGGCTGACGAAGCTGAAGAGAACAACCGTCGCGAGAGCGGGCAAGGCCATCGGAGTCATGATTCTCCAAATAATCTGGAACTCGCTCGCGTTATCGAGCCGGGCCGCTTCGATGATTTCTTCCGGCGTCTGCATGAAGTACTGGCGGAGCAGGAAAATCCCGAACGCATTCGACATGAACGGAATGATCTGAGGAATCAGCGTCTTGATCACTCCCCAGTCGGCCATCATGAGGTAAACCGGAATGAACGTCACCTGTCCGGGAATCATGAAGGCCAGCAGGATCATGCTGAACATGATCGTTTTGCCCCGGAACCGGTATTTAGCAAAAGCATAAGCCGCCGGAATCATGACAAGCAGCTGAATCACCAGAATCGAAAGCGTGATGATGACCGAGTTCCTCGCATAGGTCATGAACGGGCCGGCACTCATCGCACGGACGAAGTTCTCCCATTGCGGAACCGCCGGAACGAGAGTGGGCGGGAATCGTAAGGTCTCGGCATAGGTTTGCAAGGAAGTCGAGATCATCCACAGAAACGGGAAGACAAAGATAAGCAGCAGGACCAATTTCAAAGCATTGCTGATCGTGCGGTTCAAGCTCAAGCGTAACCCTCCTCTACCGGTGCAGAGCCATTAAGAGTAATGGACTTTCTTGGACAGCATCCGGAAATAAACGACCGTGAGAACGGCGATAGCCGCCATCAGCACAACCCCGGTGGCCGAGGCGTACCCGATGTTGGTGGTCCGGAATTCATAGATGTAATAAACAAGCGTCTCGGTAGCCTTGTTCGGTCCGCCTCCCGTCATGATCCGCACCGTATCGAACACTTTGAAGGAGCCGATGGTCATGATGATGAGGATAAAGAACAGCTGGGGCGAGATCATCGGAATCGTGATGCGGAGCAGAACGCGCAGCTTGCTTGCCCCGTCGATGTCGGCCGCTTCAAAAATATCTCTGGAAATCCCTTTGATCGCGGCCACCATAATCAAGGCGTAATAGCCTATGCTGTGCCACACCGAGACTAGTATGATCGAACCTAGTGCGGTCTTGGAACTCTGCAGCCATTGGGACGGAGGCAGGCCGAGCGATTTCAGAATATAGTTCAGGTAGCCGACATTCGGGTCCATCATCCACAGCCACACAAGGGAGATGGAAACGATCGAGATGATATGCGGCGTAAAAATCCCTACCTGAATCAGGGAATTGAACTTGGTGCTGTTGCTGAGCCAGACGGCTACGAGCAGGGATAGAACCATCGTGAGCACCACCACGCCTACGGTGTAGAGGCAGGTGTTCCAGAGCGTCTTATAGAAGTCGGCGCGTGAGAAGATCTGGCTGTAATTGTCCAGTCCGATGAATTTGCTCTTGGCTTTGTTCAGCAGGTTGTATTTGAAGAAGCTTAAGTAGATCAGGTAGAGCACCGGGTAGATGACGAACAGAATAATCCCGGCCATGGCGGGACCGATCATGACGTAGGGGCGAAGCTTGCCCCAAAGCCTGTTTCTGGACATCCGCATCCTCCTTCCTTTCCTATAACCAGTATTAAGTTCGGCAGAATGCGTATAAATGTTTACTTCTTCGTGAAAGCGCATTCTTCCTTGCTCATTAAGTGTACTTCATTTGCTCGTTTTTGTCATTACTTTGCGCTCAAATTTATATAATCTTAATGATTATGCGCAAATATTACCATTCGAAGTCCAGAAGAACCTTCTTCCAGCCCCGGTTGTTCTCCGCATATTCCATCGCCTCGGCAAAGTCTTCCGCCGACCGGATAACCGTGTTCTCAGACGGAAGCAGCTTGCGCAGGGTGTCCTGGCAGCGCGGATCCTTCATCGCCTCCAGCACGGGAAGGAAATCTTCGATCGAGCTCCGGCTGCTGCCTCTCAAGGTAAGACCCTTCTCGAGCACATCCCTGGTGTTAATCGGCACACGCTCTTCCGTAACGCCCATCAGAATGAGGTGTCCGCCCGGCTTCAGCACATCGATCGCCTGGTTGATCGCGCTTTCGGAGAACCGTCCCCCGGTGCATTCGAGAGCAACGTCGTACAGGCCGCCGGCCGAGAAATCATACTCCTGAACGAGATGACGGGTTGCAAAATCAAACTGCCCGAGCTTCTCGGGAACGGCTCCGAACACGGTCAGACGGTCTTCGCTTACGCCGTATACATGGTGAAGCATGGCAGCGGCCAGATAGCCGACAGGTCCGTCTCCGAACACGACGACACGTGCCGTGGGCAGCAGGTCCTTCACATGATGCAGCGCCTGGTACGAAACCGAGCTCAGTTCGGTCAGGACCGCAATTTCATCCGGAACCTCGTCGGGAACCGGGATAGCGCTTGCAGAAGGCACCACAAGCCGGCTCTGGGCGATGCCGTCGAAACCGCTTCCGAGAAAACGCCCTTTCTGGCAGTAGTTGCTCCCTTGGCTGTTCCGGGTATCCTGGCAGGATGGGCAGCATTCCTCTTGGGCCGTTCCGTTAAGCAGATAGCCTTGGATATTGGGAACCACGACGACACGCTGTCCGATTTCCCGGTCGCTGGTTCCGCTTTCAACGATCGTTCCGATCCCTTCATGAATAAGCGCCATCGGCAGCTTCTTCTTCAACGCCTCGGGACGCCGCTGTCCGCTGAAATACCGCAAGTCGGCATGGCAGATGCTGCCAAGCGTAGGCTCCACGGCCACCTCCCACTCCCTAAGCTCATGCTCAAGAGCGGTTTCCACCACTTCGTGCGGTTGTACCAAGCGGTAAGCGCGCGATTTCACGCCGTTCTGCTGCAAATTAGCCTGTTTCAAGTTCTCTCCTCCTCTTTCTTTAGCAGAAATCCTATCGGGTGTTCCGCTTTCTGTTCATTTACACTCGATAATAATTAATTTATGCTCAATATTGCTCAGATGAAGTATACTACCGGCTTGCAAATCCTGTCAACGCTTTTTCTCGAATCCCTTCACTTTTTGTTTATCTGTGTTAAATAAAGGCGTTCCCTCTGTTTATTCCTGTTCATTTTCATGCACGAAAAAGAAACCGTTGGCCCGCAGGCTGACGGTTTCTGTCCTTTGGCGGACTTGTTTCCACCCTTCCTTAGAGGCCGATGATCCCTTACGCCTCCATTGCACTCTTCTCAAGCGAATGCTCGATGACCTGCTTCATGGTGAAGATTATCCCTACATGCATGGAGTTATGAACCAGGATCAAGCTCGCCAGCTCCTCAAAGGTCCGCATCCCTTCCACCGGCTCCTGCAGCACCTGGCTCTGCCTCTCCTCCGGAATGCGTTTAAACCGTTCCAGCTGTTCCTTCAGATGACCGGCCAGCTCCTCCAAGGACGGCGGCTCCGATGTCCATTCGGACGGCCTCGTTCCTCTGGCGAACAGCTTCTCATACTCCGCCGGCAGGGGATCCGCGGACCGCTCCGGGAAATTCACCAGCTGCTCCGTAAGAAACAACACATGCCCGATGTTCCACCGGATCGTATTGGAGAAGCCCTCCGGCTGAAGATCCGCAATCTCCTCCGGTATGTGCTTGGCAATATTCTCGATAAACAACCCGCTGAGCAGCTCGTATTGATTGACCAATAGTGAGTTCATCTGTTCCAGCCTCCTTCAAATGGTGACCCTGCTGACTTCCACTATACCAAGCATCCCGCCGCGGCGTTTCTTTTGGATTGCGGGATTGGCGAAACCGTTCTCAACCTTCCCTGGAACCCCATTATGCTTTATGATCAGAGTAGCTGGAATGGTTTCATAATAAGGGGAATTTTCCACGTGAAACATTTTTCGCAAGAAGAACGCAGCTGGATGCTCTACGATTGGGCGAATTCCGCTTATTCCATCATCATTACGACAGCCGTCTTCCCGCTCTTTTACAAGGCCGCTGCGACGGACGCGGGGGTGTCGGCCGCCAACTCCACCGCCTACCTCGGCTATACCATCGGCATCGCGACCTTTATTCTCGCCATCCTGTCTCCGATTCTCGGAACCATTGCCGATTACGAAAGCTTCAAGAAGCGCTTCTTCCGTTTCTTCTTCGTTCTTGGGATCGCCTTTACCGCCGCGCTTGCCTTAGTCCCTCCCAATCAGTGGCTGCTCCTCTTGATCGTCTATACCCTTTCGGCCATCGGCTTCGCCGGGTCGAACGTATTCTATGACGCGTTTCTCGTGGACGTCACCCCCGAACACCGGATGAATCGGGTCTCCGCCCGAGGCTTCGGTATGGGCTATATCGGCAGCACCATTCCTTTTATTGTAAGTATTATCATCATTCTTCTTGCTCAAAAAGGGATCCTTCCCCTGTCGGCCGCCACCGCGAGCCGGATCGCCTTCCTGATCACCGCCGTTTGGTGGGGCGTCTTCACCTTGCCTCTGCTGCGCAACGTACGTCAGGTCTATTATTTGGAGAAAATCCCGAACACGGTAGCGGCCAGCTTCCAGCGCCTGGGCACGACCCTGAAGGATATACGCCGATACCGGACCTTATTTCTGTTCCTGCTTGCCTACTTCTTCTATATTGATGGTGTGGGGACGGTCATTACCATGTCTACGGCCTACGGCTCGGATCTCGGCATCTCCTCGACCAATCTGCTTATTATTCTGTTCGTCACCCAGGTGGTGGCCGCTCCTTTTGCGGTGCTCTACGGGAAGCTGGCGGAGAAATTTACGGGCAAAACGATGCTCTATGCCGGAATTATCGTCTACATGGCCGTCTGTGTGTACGCCTATTTCCTCAAAACCACACTGGATTTCTGGATTCTCGCGATGATGGTCGCCTCGTCCCAGGGCGGGATTCAAGCGCTGAGCCGCTCCTATTACGCAAAGCTCGTCCCCAAGGAGAAGGCGAATGAGTTCTTCGGGTTCTATAACATCTTCGGCAAATTCGCCTCCATCCTCGGGCCGGTGCTCGTCGGGGTCACCGCCCAGCTTACGGGACGCTCCAATCTCGGCGTGTTCAGCCTGGTGATCCTGTTCCTGATCGGCATCGTCGTGCTGAAGCTCGTGCCCGAAACGGAGGCCCCCAGCCAGACCGCCCAGCGGCTTCCCCTCGACCGCTAAGCCTTTTTCCCTCGATAAAAAGGCCGTCCCCCGAGCAGAGGTTCTTCAGGAGGCCAATGTGCGGCACGGCAAATGTCCCAAAAACAGAGCCAGCCATGCGGAAAGAGCAGCTACGCAGAAATTAGGCCAGCCGGATCTTTTCCGGCTGGCCTTTTTGCCCTGCGGTCGGTATCGGCATAGGGAGTGAAGAGAAGCCTGTCGGACTGATCCGTAAGAACTTCAACCTGCACTCCACCGGCATCATCAAGTAGCTGGATCTCTGCACTGTCCGATCAATCGTCAAACGGCCGCTTACGGTCATTTTGGCGTCAACGATCTGGACGTTCCTTAGGAGAACAAAAACCCGCTAGCGGATTTTGGTGCCTTTTCCCTTGGGCTTCAGCGGCTTACGAACCGGAAACACCTTATTGTCGGGAAAAAGGGCCCCGTGAGATTCTTACGAATCGTGGTAACGTTACATGGGCGATTAGGCTTACTTTCGAGCCGAAAAAGGGTGATAAGCGTCCTCACGATTCGTTAGAACTTGCGAAGGGACGATATAACGCGAATAAGCCTCGTATGATTCGTTAGCCGGCCCTAATGACATCCCCTGCTTATGCTTGAGTGTTTGCTTGGCTTCCCGAAAGATGGTCGTGTGCATGCTAACGATTGTCGTGAGCCAACATAAGCTTCCTAGCTGGCAAAGCTAACAGATTAGGCACTACGGCGGCCTCTTTTGCCCGAAGCTCAGGGCTTCAGCGGCTAACGAACCGGGGGACAAGCAGCCGTTATTTGTCAGCCTGTGTCCTCACGGACAACAGCACGTTCGAGCGAGCCCCGGACTCCCCATCCCGCTGCGCCCCCGCTACAAGGGCAGATCACGCTTGCGGAAAAGGACAATGGCCAGAGCAAAAGCCGCCAGCCCGATGCCGGCCAGAAGGAGGAACGGCCCCGTCAGCGCCATCTGCCCGTTGATGATTTCCCCGGGGCGGTAGAGGGAGAAGGGGAGAGCGCCCGCATCCAGTCGAGGCTGTCGCTGAGCTTGCCGAGCAGGTCGAGGCTGAAGAAGCCGAACGTCACGGCGCCCGAGAGGCCGGCCGCTTTTTTCTCGTCGTTGGAGAGGGAGGAAATGAGGAAGGCCACACCCCCACCGCAAAAAAGAGCAGAAACGCCGCCGCATTCATCTGCAGAAACTTGGCGGGGTTGACCTCTTCCCCGTTCAGGAACCAGGCGCTGCCCAGGAACCCGGCCGCGGTGGTCACCGCAAGGATCAGGGCAAGACCGGTGACGAGAACGCCCGCCTGGGTAAACGCGACCTTCGCCCTTGTTGTCCGGGTGGCGAGCAGATAGGCCATGGCCCCCTGGTCCACCAGTTTGGCCATCAGACGGGTGGCGACCTGGACAGAAACGACGGCGAGAATCAGCACGAGAAGGAGCCCGTAATATTCACCGGAGATGAAAGCCTCCGCGCTCCCGAAGCCGTTCAGGCTGAACGCCTTCCCCACGCCTGCCGGCATGGAGGCGACCAGGTCGTCGATGGCCTTCGCATTACGGGCAATGCCCGGGTACAGCCAGAACATAAGAAGAATGTAGAAGGCGGAGCCGCAAGCGTAATTCAGAAACCCCTTCAGATGGACCTGGAGCATCTGCTTATAGAGAGTGGCGTTCATTGCTCCCCTCCTTTCGGTCATAGTAATTCATAAAGACATCCTCGAGGTTCTGGGAGAACGTATCGAGGCTGCGGATACGGTATTTCGCCATTTCTTCCACGAACCGGTTATAGTCACCTTGGACGGCCGTCCGTACCCTGGTTCCTTCCCGTGATTCAATCGGCAGCCCCGACTTCGCAAAAGCCTCCGCCTCCGCCTCGTCGGCGAAGGTTACCTCGAACAGCTTCCGCTGCATCGACTGCAGCTCATGAATATCCTTCACGGTCACAATCAAGCCGTCCTTGATGATCGCGGCCCGGTCGCACGTTCTCTCGATCTCCGGAAAGCTGTGGGACGACAGGAGGAACGTCTTCCCCCGCGCCTTCTCCTCCAGCACCAGCTCGATGAAGACCTTCTGCATCAAAGGATCCAACCCCGAGGTCGGCTCATCCAGGATGATCACTTCCGGGTCATGCATGAAGGCGGCGACGATCCCGACCTTCTGCTTCATGCCCTTGGACATTTTGCGGATGGGCGTGTTCACGTCGAACTGCAGCCTCTCGATCAGACGGGCCCGCCGGGAAGAATCCTTCACCCCCTGCATCGCGGCCATGAAGTCGAGAAAGCTTTTTCCCGTCATCCCTTCAATAAAAGCGATTTCCCCGGCAGGTACCCGACATACGCCTGCACCTTCCCCTGCTCCTTCCACGTATCCAGCCCGTTAATTTTCACCGACCCGCGGTCCGGCTTGATAAAGCCCATGATCTGGCGGATGGTGGTCGATTTTCCCGCGCCATTCGGGCCCAGGAACCCGAAGACCTCTCCTTTCTCCACCGTGAACGACACCTCGGAAATTCCCTTCCCGTTCGAAAAACGTTTGGTCAACCGTTCCACCGTCAGCATACGGCACCTCCAGGGGTTTAAAAAAAATGAAATATCCAATTCGTCAAATTTCATATGTTATACTATACCTGGCGGCTGAGGCCGTCAATGATTTTATGAAATATTTAATTGACATTATTTCACGAAATGAGGCATAAGCTGACCAGTTGGAGGGAAAACGGGTGAACGGATTCGAGAAAAGAGCCCAAGGAATCAAAAACAAGATCAAGCAAACGACGTTCGCCATGCTGCAGACCGCTCCGGACTTGAAGGGAATGCGCATCGCCGACATCGCCAAGGAAGCCCGGGTCTCCCAGGTGACTATCTATAACTATTTCGGAAGCAAGGAAGCCCTCTTGACGGAAGTCATCAAGGATTATGCGGAGAAATCCATCCGGGACTTTGAGGCGTACCTGAACGAGGGGCATACTTTGAAGGAGAAGATCGAGCACATTCTTTCGCTGGAGAAAGCCTCCTACAAGGAGCTCCCGCCCGGCCTGATTAAAGAGATGATGGAAGAGAACCGTGAATTGGACCGCTTCTTCCGCGAGCAGTACCAGGAGAAAACGCTGCCCTTGACCATGAGAATTGTCCAGGAGGGCAAGGAAAGCGGGGAAATTTCGGAGAAGGTGTCCGCCGAGCAGGTGATGGCCCTTATGCAACTGTACATGAACCAGTACGAGCTCGTCCTGGGGATGGCCGCGCAAAGCGAGGACCGGGAGGGCTTTCTCGAAGGCATCGTCCACATGTTCTTCTACGGCATTTGCGGCAAGCCTTAAGCCTTCCGCCCGCTTCCGTCTTAATGGCCGGAAGCCTGCAGGGATTTGTGATTAATCGAACCTTTGATCCGGTTACAGCTTCCGCGGCATCCGGTATAATCGATTCAGACAGCAAGTGATGCGTATATCTCTAGGGAGAAAGAGGTGCGGGAAGTGAATTTCAGCGAATACCGCTATGAAAGGCCCGAGCGTAAGGCCGTTACCCAAGCCCTGCGGGCCGCCATTGCCGACGTGCGGGCGGCGGAGAGCTTCGAGCGGCAGACGGAGGCCATCGCAGCCGTTAACCGGGTCCGCAGCGACGTGGATTCGATGGAGCAGCTTGTTTACATCCGCCATTCGGTCGATACGAATCAGGAATACTACAAAACCGAGCAGGAATACTTCGACGAGCTCGGACCGGTCATTCAGGAATACATAACCGACTATTACCGCGCCCTGATGGAGTCCCCTTTCCGCGCGGAGCTGGAGGCGAAGTACGGGACCCAGCTTCTCCGCTTGGCGGAGCTCGCCCTCAAGACCTTCCGGCCGGAAATCATCGAGGACCTGCAGCAGGAGAACAAGTTGAAGTCGGAATACACCCGGCTCATCGCCTCCGCCCGGATTCCGTTCGACGGGGAAGAGTACACCCTGTCGCAGCTGGCTCCTTATGCGCAGTCGACCGACCGGGACGTCCGGCGCCGGGCCAACGAGGCGAAGTTCGGCTTCCTGGCGGAGCACGAGGCGGAGCTGGACCGGCTGTACGACGAGCTTGTCCGGGTGCGCACGGGCATCGCGCACAAGCTCGGGTACGCGAACTTCGTCCAGCTCGGCTACGACCGGCTCGGTCGGACCGATTACGATGCCGACATGACGGCCAACTTCCGCCGCCAGGTGCGGGAAGAGATCGTGCCGGTCTGCGTCAAGCTGGCGGAGCGCCAGAGGAAGCGGATCGGCGTCGACACGCTTCAGTACTACGACGAGGACTTCCGCTTCAAAGCGGGAACGCCGTGCCGAAGGGCGGCCCGGACTGGATTCTGGAGCAGGGCCGCCGGATGTACCGGGAGCTGGCCCCCGAGCTGGACGCCTTCTACCGCTTCATGACCGAGCGCGGCCTCATGGACCTGTTGAGCAAGAAGGGCAAGGAAAGCGGGGGCTACTGCACCTACATCAGCGAGTACGAGTCTCCTTTTATCTTCGCCAACTTCAACGGCACCTCGCATGACATCGACGTGCTCACCCACGAGGCTGGCCACGCCTTCCAGGTGTACATGAGCCGGAGCTTCGACATCCCGGAATACTGGTGGCCGACGATGGAAGCGGCGGAGATTCACTCCATGAGCATGGAGTTCTTGGCCTGGCCGTGGATGGAGCTGTTCTTTCGGGAGGATACCGACAAATACCGCTTCAACCACCTCGCCTCCTCCCTGTCCTTCATTCCCTACGGCGTGGCGGTGGATGAATTCCAGCATTTCGTCTACGAGCATCCGGAAGCCACCCCGGCCGAGCGCAAACGGAAATGGCGGGAAATCGAGGAGATTTATCAGCCGGGGAGAAGCTTCGACGGCAACGATTACCTCGAGCGCGGCGGATTCTGGCAGAAGCAGAGCCACATTTACCAGACGCCTTTCTATTACATCGATTACACGCTCGCCCAGCTCTGTGCTTTCCAGTTCTGGAAGCGATCCCGAGAAGATTTTCAAGCCGCCTGGCAGGACTATCTGGCCCTCTGCCGCCTGGGCGGCAGCCAATCGTTCACCAAGCTGGCCGAGAGCGCAGGCCTGCATTCACCGTTCAAGAACGGGAGCGTCACGAGCGTGATCGGCGACATCACCTCCTGGCTGGACAGCGTGGACGACCGGCAGTTTTAAGGGAAATAGGCATTCCCTATCGCATGAATCCTACAAAAACGCATGGCCTTCCCAAAGGACCGTGCGTTTTTTTGCGTTCTGTAAAGAATCGGCGCCGGACAACATTAGACCTTGACCCTTACGTAACGTCATCGTGTATAGTCAAATTACCGGTAGAAAGCTAGCGTCAAAGAAAGGAATGATCATGCAGAAAGAATGGAAGGTTGGACAGCTTGCGAAAATGACGGGACTCACCATACGCACGCTGCGTTATTACGATCAGATCGGCTTGTTCTCCCCGTCCGGTCATACCGTCTCCGGCTACCGGCTTTATACCGAGTCGGACTTCTCCCGCCTGCAGCAAATTCTTTCCTTGAAGGAATTAGGCTTGTCCCTCGAGCAAATCAAAGAAGTGATGACGGGGAAACGCATGGGGCTGCAGGATATTGTCTCCCTTCAGATGGCCCGGCTCCGGGAAACGATCCGGACGCAGCAGAAGCTGCTGCGGGAGCTGGAGCATGTAGCGGGCTTGATGCACCGGAACGAACCGTTGACGGTCGAGACCTTCACCAGCCTTATGCAGACCATGAAATCCAGCCAGGAAAAGCACTGGGACGAGAAGAAAGCCGGCTGGAATCTCTATCTCGATCAGCTGGGCGCTTATTTAGACAACAATCCGGGAGAACCCGGCCAAGGAGGAAATCCTAATGAATAAAACCACATTCTCGAACCATTCCACTTTTGTTATCGAACGAAGCTATCCCCATTCCCCTTCCAAGGTCTTCTCGGCATGGGCGGATAAGGGAATCAAAGCCGGCTGGTTCTCCGGCGCCGACCAATTTGAGTTCCGCGTGGGAGGACGGGAGTTCAGCCGGGGAGGTCCCGCCGGAGGCCCGGTCTTCACCTTTGACGCGTGCTACCAGGACATCGTTCCGGACCAGAGGATTGTTTACAGCTACACGCTGGATATGGGAGAAACCCGGATCTCGGTATCCGTGACGACGGTCGAATTCCTGCAGGACCCAAGCGGTACCCGCTTGATCTATACAGAGCAAGGGGTTTATCTGGATGGGCAGGATACCCCCGAACAACGGGAGCACGGCACGAAGCTGATGCTGGACATGCTTGGCAAGGTTCTCGACGGCCAAGAATGACGGCCGCCATGGAATCCACGCAGCGGGCCGGGCTGAAGGAATGGATAGGGCTTGGGGTGCTGGCTCTGCCCGCTCTGCTCGTCTCGATCGACGTGTCCGTCATGATTCTCGCCCTGCCCCATATCGGCATCGGGCTCGGGGCGGATAGCATCCAGCAGCTGTGGATCATGGACATCTACGGATTTATGCTCTCCGGCTTCCTGATCACGATGGGGACGCTCGGGGACCGGATGGGCCGGCGCAAGCTGCTTCTCCTCGGCGCGGCGTGCTTTGGCCTGGCCTCGGTCCTGGCTGCCTTCTCCAGCAGCGTCGGCATGCTGATTGCCGCGCGGTCTGTGCTTGGCGTGGCCGGGGCCGCCATAGCCCCGTCAGCCATGGCCTTAATCGGCAGCCTCTTCCGCGATCCCAAGCAGCGTTCCCTTGGGTACGGTATCTGGTTTGCCTGCTCCATGGGAGGCATGGCCCTCGGCCCCGTGGTCGGAGGCGCGATGCTGGAGCATTTCTCCTGGGGCTCGGTCTTCCTTCTCGGCGTTCCGGTCATGGCGCTGCTGCTTGTTACGGGTCCTCTCCTGCTGCCCGAGTACCGGAACCCGAAGGCCGGCCGCCTGGATCTTCCCAGTGTCGGGTTATCCTTGGGCGCTATTCTTCCATTTATCTACGGCCTGAAGGAGCTTGCCAAGGGAAACCCGGGACTCATTCCTGTCCTTGCTCTTGGGTTTGGAATCGCTCTCGGGGCCGTGTTCGTCAGAAGGCAGCGGAGCCTCTCCCATCCCTTGCTCGAGATAAGCCTTTTTGCCAGCCCGGTCTTCCGTTCCGCTCTTGGCTGCATGTTCGGGGTTACCTTAACGGGTGCGATTATGCTCTTCCTTGCCCAGCAGCTTCAATTTGTTCAGAGCATGACTCCGCTTTCCGCCGCCATGTGGATGCTTCCGGGCGTGATAGCGTCCATGACCGGCATGCTCCTGTCGCCGATTCTGGCCCGGTATATTCGGCCTTCGCCCCTCATTGGGACAGGGCTGGCAATCGCGGCCGCGGGCTGTGTCCTTCTGTCGCAAGCCGGAGCCGGCTCCGGTCTGGCTAACCTGGTTGCTGGCTATATCTTATTCAGCGCGGGCTCCTCTCCTGTCCCCAGCCTGCTGAGCGGGCAAATCATCGGGTCGGCTCCTCCGGAGAAAGCGGGCTCGGCCGCTTCCCTGCTGCAAACGAGTGGAGAATTCGCCTATGCGCTTGGCATTGCCGTCTTCGGCAGCATCGGAGCCTACCTGTATCGTCATCAGGTCAAGGAGCTCCTTCCGGCCGGGCTGGATCCAGCAGCGGCCGAAGCCTCCCGCGAGAGCCTGGCGGGAGCGGTCTCGGCGGCGGTCAGCCTGCCGGATTCACAGGCCGAAGCTCTCCTGCAAGGGGCCGGGCAAGCTTTTTCCGGGGGCATGCAGGTGGTGGCGGTCATGATGACCGTGCTCATGGCCGGGATTGCCGTATATGCCTGGATGGCGTTCAAGCGGATGCCGCTGATCGGACAGACGGAAGCGGGCGGGGCGGAATTGGCGATTCAAGAGAGTGGAAGCATACGGGAAGCATAAAGAAAAGGAGCCGGTACGAAGGGAAATTCCCTTTGGACGGCTCCTTTTTCTAGTATGTCCACGCCCGCCGTAAGCAGTTGGTTACAGCGGCAAAGGCTGACCTTCGTAGGCTTTTGCCGCGAGCGGCGCGGTCAGGAAATTCTTGGCTTGCCCTACGAACGAGGTGAAGGACTCGCTGGCGTTATGGCCCGCCACCGCTTGAGCATCCTGCCAAACCTCCACCATCGTATAGACATTCGCGTTGTCCGCCGCTTGATACAGATCGTACGACACGTTCCCGCTCTCGGCGCGGGACGCGGCGATCAGCGGTTGGACGGCTTGAAGAAACATTTCGCGTTTGGCGGGATCGATCGTCAACTGCGCATGAATAATAATCATAACTGGTCTCCTTTCTTTATTTCCATTGGGCTACTTTGTCAAGAGGAAGCCGGGTGGAAGGGTGTCCGCTGTCGGCGGCTTTGCCGATCGAGATGAGCATGACCGGAACATAGCGGTCCTTGTCGTACCCGAACGCTTCCGCAATCTTGTCCTTCTCGTAGCCCCCGATCGGATTGGTATCATAGCCGAAGGCGCGGGCCGCTAGCATCAGCTGCATAGACACGAGACCGCCGTCCACCAGAACGACGTCCCGCATGTCCTCGGGGGAAATCGTTTCGTAATACCCCTTGAAGGAGGACAGGATCTTGTCTTTAACCTCCTGCGGCATGAAGCCGCGCTCCACGGCTTGTCCGTAGATTTCTTCGGCATGGATGAAGTTGTTCATGTCACCGAAGACCCCGATGACCGCGGAGGACGTTTCCACCTGGTTCCGGTTGAAGCGGGCGAGCGGGGCCAGGATGGCTTTGGCCTCCGGGCTTTCGATGACTAGGAAGCGCCAAGGCTGCATATTGACGGAGGAAGGAGCCAGGGTCGCGAGCGTGAGGATTTCCTCCATTTCCTCCCGGCTGATTTTGACCGAGGGGTCATAGTTCTTGATGGACCGGCGTCCGGCCACTATCTCACGAAAATCGTTGGTTACCGGTTTGGTTGTCATGCTGCTTTCTCCTTTCGGTCGGTGGGAACCTGTGATTAGTTTACTTAGTTTAGCCGAATCCTATAAGGATCATAGGAATTTTGCCATTCCCTTCTAAAACATTATAGACAAATATATATTAAAATGTCTAAAATAAAGGCATGTCTATTACCATACTCCTCTTTCTCCGTTTTGTAAACCGGTTAAATCCGGTCAAGGAAATCCGACAAAATTGGATTATGATATACTTGGTAGGATAAAGGAAGTGGTGATTTGCGCAAAATCGAGCCCGAAGAAAGACAGCGCATGAGGCAGACCTATGCCAAAAAAATCATAAAAGCGGTCCGGACCCAAGGGTTTCAATCCTTGACCATTCAGGATCTGGCGGATCTGATGAACATGAGCCGGGCCTCCCTCTATAACTATTTCTCCTCCAAGGAAGACATCATCACGGAGGCGGCGGAAGTGTGCATGGCCTATATCCGGGAAGCGGACCAGAAGATCTCTAACGAAGCCTTACCGTACCCCATCCGGCTGCAGAAGGTGTTCGAGCAGGCTGTCTTCTCCGCCATCTATGCATCCGACGTCTTCCTGCACGACCTGCAGACGAGCTGCCCGCTCCTCTTTGAGACCAAGACAGCCTCCGAAAAGGAACGGCTCGCTTCCCTTCACTCGTTCTACCGCGGAGGCATGCAGAAAGGAATCTTCCACGAGCTGAACCCGTCCATCCTCATTATGCAGGACGAGGTCGTGCTCCGGAAAATGCTCTCCTCCTCCTTCCTGATGGAGGAAGGCCTTTCCCTGAAGCAGGCGCTGTACGACTATTACGAGGCGAAGAAAGTTCAGCTCGTGAGACCCGAGCATCTGCCGGACCAAGACCATTCCTCCCTTCACGAAGGGATCGAGCGCATTCTTCGGAAGCTTGCCGAGACGTAGGGACTTATCCGGATGTTGGCGGGAAAGCTTCTTACTGCGCACAAGAAAAAGCAATAAACCCGATTCCCTGGAACCGGTGTTTATTGCTTTTTTGTGTTGAGCTTTCCTATTTCCTACCCCAAATCGGGAGTATCGGTCAGCTCGATGACGGGCTCCTCGGCATGATGCAGCTCGAGCACGATGATTTCGTTACTCCCTTCCCGCAGCAGAGGAGCCGGGAGGTAGAGCGTACGCTGCGGCCCCCGGGACCAGTAGCGGCCGAGATTAAAGCCGTTGATCCAGACGACGCCCTTCGTCCAGCCGTCGAGACGGACGAAGGTGTCGCCCTTCTCCTGAACGGTGAAAGTCCCGCGGTAGAACGCCGGACGGTCTTCCCGGTTACCGCTTTCCGGGAGGGGGCCGAACGGGATTGAGTCCGTCGAATCGAGCGGAAGCGGGTACTGGGTCCAGTCGAATAGGAACTGGTTGTTCAAGCGCACGCCCTCGGTGATCCCTTTGCGGTCCCGAAGCCGCGGGCCGTAGTTGACACGCCCCATGTTCTCCACCACAAGCTCGAGCCGGGCTCCCCTGCCGGGATGTCCAAGGACAGCGGCTTCGGCTCCCAGCGTTCCACCGTTCCCACACAGGCGCCGTCGAGGAACACCTGCGCCCGGTCATGCACCTCCTGCAGGTGAAGCTGCTCTCCGGTGCGCGGCCCGGTCACGTACGTCGAATACACGTGGAAACCGCAGCTCTGCCCGAGCTCTTCCATGGGAACGGGCGAGACGCTCTTAACCGGCTGGGACAGCTTCGGCAGCTGCTCCAGGAGGTCCGCCTTCTCTGTCAAGGCGATCCGGCCGTAGCTCATCTTGCGGATCGGATCCGGAAGCGGCGGAAATTCCCGCTCGTCCCTGCCGAGGTGCTCCGCGATGACGCGGCGGACCGCGCGGAATTTCTCCGTCACGTCCCCACATTCGGACAGCGGTGAATCGTAGTCATAGCTTGTGATCGTCGCTTCGTACTTCTCCTGGTAATTCGCCCCGTTGTAGAAGCCGAAGTTCGTTCCCCGTGGAACATGTAGAAGTTCACCGAAGCCCCGGCACGGAGCATGCGCGCGAAGACATCGGCCACATCAGCCGCATCGCGCGTGTGGTGCGGCTTCAGCCAGTGGTCGAACCAGCCGTTCCAGTACTCCATGCACATGAGCGGGTCCTCGTCGCGGTACCGGCGGAATTTGTCGAAGGCCCCTCCGGGTTGGAGCCGAAATTTACGGTGGCAAGCGTGCCCGGGACGGTGCCTCCCTGCAGCATGCTGTCCTCCGGTCCGTCGGAGGTGAACAGCAGCACATCCACGCCGCGCCGGACCAGCCCCTCCCGCAAATACGACAGGTACGCCTTGTCGTTGCCGTAGCTGCCGTATTCGTTCTCGATCTGCATGGCGATGACCGGCCCGCCGTGGGTGCTCAGCAGCGGGACGAGGCGGGCGATCAGCTCGTCGTAATAGCGGTCGACCTTCTGCAGGAAAGCCTCATCCATGCAGCGCAGCTTCATGCCCGGCTCCTTCAGCAGCCAGGCCGGAAGCCCGCCGAACTCCCACTCCGCGCAGATGTAGGGACTCGGCCTTACGATGACATGCAGCCCGAGCTCTCCGGCCAGCCGGATGAAGCCCTCGATGTCCGCAAGCCCTTCGAAGACGAAGCGGCCCTCCTGCGGTTCATGCAGGTTCCAGGGGACATAGGTCTCCACTGTGTTGAACCCGCACGCCTTCAGCTTCCGCAGCCGGTCCTCCCAGTACTCCGGCACCACGCGAAAATAATGAATCGCTCCCGACAAGAGCTGAACCGGCTCTCCGTCCAGCGTAAACTGTCCTTTTCCTGCTTCCAAAATGGCCATGGCAACCCCTCCTGTTGACTTCCTGCGAATGCGTTTCCTGCTTCCATCATCGCTGATGATGCGGGGCCGCTCCATCCCCAAATGGAGCCTGTTCTATACCAAATGTGCCGATGGAATGCTAAGATGAAGTCAAAAGGGATACCAGAGTCGGAAAGGAAGGAAACCGGTGGAAGAGCTGTTCCAATTCCCCAGCTTCACCCATACGCTGCAGGTGACAGGATGCCATTTCGGCCGGAAGCCGCCCGGATGGACGTATCCGCTGCATCACCATCACCTGTTCGAGCTCGTCTACTGCTTCCGCGGCGAAGTGGAGCAGGAAATCAGCCGGGAGCGCCTGCTTTTGCGGGAAGGAGACTGGCTGCTGATCAAGGCCGGCGTCCGTCACCAGCTGGCCAACCGGTCGGAGGCGGAATACGGCTACTTCAACGTGCATTTCGACCTCGACGACGACGGCATCCGCGGCCTGCTGGCCTCTGCGCCCTACCGGCACTTCATGAGGAAGGAAACAGAGGGGAGCAAGCTGACCTCCTATGTAAAAGAGCTTGAGCAGGTGCGCGACCGCAGCCGGAAGGATCCGTCTTCCGGGCAGGCCGGCGGGACGGACGAGACGGTCCCGCTCCCGTTCGGGGACCTGCTGCTCCTGCAGGCGTACACCCTGCTACTCCTCCACGAGCTGCTGGCCCTGCTTCGGGAGGACCGGCCGTCTCGCCCGCAGGCGGCAGCGGCGCAGGCTGCCGGACGGGGGGCGGCCGTGCAGCCGGGCGGGGCTCCAGCCGTTCCCTCGGCCGTTCCGCTGCCTCCGCTTCCGGCTCTGGCGCCTCCGCTCCCGACCCAGGCGCCTCCCCGTCGCTCTTCGCGGCGGACCTCGCCCACGAGGTGGAGGAGAGGCTGGCGCTCGTCATGAGCGGGAAAGCGTCCGTCGCCGGCGTGGCGAAGGAGCTTAACCTGAGCCGCAGCCAGTGCAGCAAGCTTTTTGCCAAGGTGTACGGCCTCTCGCCCCAGCAGTATGTGAGCCGGCAGAAGCTGAAGCTCGCCAAGGAGCTGCTCGTCACCACCAACCTGCCGATGACCCGCATCGCCGAGAGGCTCGGCTTCCAGTCGGCTTCCCACTTCTCCCGGCAGTTCCGGCGCTGGACGGGCCTGTCTCCCACGGAGTTCCGGCCCAAGCATCTTGCCGGAGCGGTAGCGGATGAGGGAGCCGACGGGGAGCTTTGACCTGCGGCTTGGAATGGGCTAAGCGTTACGTCTTTTCCCCGTCCCTCTTATTCGCTGATCATCCGTTCCACTCCCAGCGCTTCCAGCTTCTCCACCCATTCCTTCGGGCAATCGGAATCCGTAACCAGCATGGAGAACTCCTCCAGCCGGGCGATGCGCGCGAAGGTCGATCTCCCGAATTTGGAATGGTCCGCCACGAGAATCGTTTCCTCCGCCCTCTGCATCATCTTCCGCTTGATGTTGACTTCCCCCAGATGGTAGTCGGTCACCCCATCCGTCACCGAGATGCCGCCCGCGGCGAGGAATGCCTTGTTCACCTTGAACCCATCGAGCATTTGTTCCGTCAGCGACCCGACGGCCGCCTGGCATTCGGGATCGATTTCCCCTCCGCGAAAATGACCCGGCCCCGAAGGATCTCCATGGCCAAGTTCAGAATGGGTACGGAATGGGTGATCAAGGTTAGGTCCTTCCGGTCCCTCAAGTGGGGTAAAATCTCAAGCGTCGTCGTCCCGTTATCGACCATGACGGTTTCCCCGTCCTGAACGAGAGAGGCGGCGAGCCGGCCGATTGACGATTTTTTGGCCGGGTTCATCTGGCTTCGCTTCATGAATGGCGGCTCATGCAGCTCCATACGCATCTTAACGGCCCCTCCATACACTTTGCGCAGCTTGCCTTCCTTCTCAAGCCGGTCCAAGTCGCGCCGTACCGTCTCCGTCGAGACGCCCAGCCGCTCGGCCAGCTGGGGAACCTGGACCTTTCCCTCCATTTCCAGAAGACCCAGAATGGTCATCCGTCGATCTTCATAGGTTACGGACATAAGAACCTCTCCCTTTCATCCCGTGTACTCTCCACCCCAAAAAATGATTGACATCCAGGGATCATCGGAGCTACAATTTGCACGAAACAACAAGAATACTACATAAATCCACAACAATTATACAACAATTCCATGGATAGGGGGACCTTACTTTGCCAAAAGAGCTTAGGTTTCGCGAAGACCGCACCTTCACCATTGCGCAGTTTACGGATCTGCATTGGAAGGACGGAGGCAAGGAGGACCGGCAGACCCACCGGCTGATGGAGGAGGTGCTGGACGCCGAGAAGCCGGACCTTGTCGTGTTTACGGGTGATGTCATCTACACCGGCTATGTGACCCCCGGCCATCCGGTATGCGAGGAGCCCCTGCAGGCCTTCCGGGATGCTGTTCTTCCGGCGGAGGAACGGGGCATCCCGTGGGCTGTGGTCTTCGGCAATCATGACACCGAATCGGGAATTACCCGCGACGAACTGATGGCCGTAGTCCTGGAGCATCCGCATACCGTAACGGAACGGGGACCGGAGAAGCTTAGCGGGGTCGGCAACTATCGGCTTACCATCGGCAGCTGCGGAAACGGAGAAGCGGCGGCCCGGCTGTATTTCATCGATTCCGGAAGCTACTCTCCGCTCGATACCGTGAAGGGCTACGATTGGATCCGCTCCGATCAGATCGACTGGTACCGGGAGCAAGCCCGGCAGGGCATGAACCCGGAGAGTCCCTCTCTTGCGTTCTTTCATATCCCGCTGCCCGAATTCAAGCAGGTGTGGGAGCAGAACCCCTGCTACGGCCATAAATACGAGGAGGTTTGCTGCCCGGCCGTGAATTCCGGTCTATTTGCCGCCATGCTGGAGACAGGAGGGATCGGAGGAATCTTCTGCGGCCACGACCATGTGAACGACTATTGGGGAGAGCTGCATGGAATCCGGCTCTGCTACGGCCGGGCCACTGGGTACAACACTTACGGCCGGGAAGGCTTCCCCGGGGAGCCCGGATGATCCGGCTCCGGGAAGGCGAGCGTTCCTTTGATTCCTGGCTCCGTCTTGCCGGCGGCCTTGTGGTCCATCACCAGCCCGAGCATACGCCCGGTGCTTGATCCCTTATCCCCATTGGAGGGTGCCCCTTGTTGACCGTGTCTTTGCTGCTTGTCGTCGCATCCGGCCTCCTTCATGCCGTATGGAGTCTCTTTGCCAAGGTCAGCCGCAATAAGAGCGTCTTTCTCTGGTTGATCATGGCGGTAGCCACCCTCGTATTGCTCCCCGTCCTGGTCCGGGAGCTATGGGTTACCCCGCTTCCTCCCGAAGCGTATGGGTTCCTTCTCCTGTCCGCCTGCCTGCAGGGAGGATATGCCCTCCTGCTCGCCCGGACTTACCAGATGGGGGACTTGTCCCAGGTGTATCCGATTATGAGGGGAACCAGCACGCTTCTGATTCCTCTCTGCAGCGTGTTGTTTCTGCAGGAATCTTTGTCCCCGTTCGGATGGACCGGCCTCGCGGCCATGATCGCCGGCTTTCTGGGACTAAGCGGGTTCGCCGGCCGTTCACCAGCCCCTGGAGCCGTCAAGCCGTTCCTCCTGGCGCTCAGTGTCGGCGTCTGCACCACCTGCTACGTCTTGGTCGACCGGATCAACCTCGGGTATCTTTCGCCTCTTTCCCTCCTCGAGGTCACCAACCTTGGGTTCACGGCCGCCTTGACCCCGATCGCCCTTCGCTCGAAGCAGCTGAAGGAGGAGTGGAAGGCCCACGCCAAGCTTATCGTCCTCGGTTCCGTGCTTAACCCGGGTTCCTACCTGCTCTTTCTTTTCGCCCTGCAGCTGGCTCCTGTGGCCCACATCTCGCCCGTCCGGGAGATCGGGACCGTCTTCGCGACGATCCTGGGGATCGTCGTTCTGAAGGAAAAGCAAGGCCGCGTGCGGATTCTCTGCTCGGCTCTCATTCTGTCCGGCCTACTCTTGATCGGCTTCCTGGGGTAAGCCCTTTCTATCCACCTGTATAACCAAGCAGAGGACCCGAAACCGTCCTCCCCTTGGTTTTTTGGTTATTCGGCCTGTTTTCGCTGCCGATTCACCCTCGGCTGCTCCCGCCGCGGTGCGAGCCCCGCTTCCATCCGGAACCTTATCTGCGAATGCTGCTCCGTTTCCTTATGGCCTTTCTGCGCCTGCCCAGGCTTACGCTCCATCCCCGTTACCGGGTAAGACATTAGCCAAGGGCTTCTGTCTCCCGAATGAGCCCGCCTAGCCGGTCAAGCGCCTCCCTACACGCCCCCGCGTCCTCGGACAGCAGACCGTAGATGCTCTCCACCCTCCTCCTGTAGTCCGCCGGCTTCCTTGGAAACGTATCCGCAAGGGGCACGGCTCCCTTCTCATTCATACAGTACCGCTTGTTCAGGGCAAAAAGCACCTGATTGAGGCAGGACACCGCCCGGAAGCAGCAGCCCGCCACGTAGGACAGATCTCCTTTGTCCACTCCTTTGGTAGCCAGCCTAAGCGAGAAAGAGGCCTCCCACTGAAACTTGCGGATCGTCGCCTGCTGGAAGACGGCGGAATACTCCCTCGTCTTCCGCTTCCAGCCGGCGATCAGCCCTTCCGGGTCCCACAGCACCCGGCAGAGAGCCACCTCGGCGAGGTATATGGAATTCACGAACCCATGAGGATGCCCCGGGTAGTACTCGATGGTGATGGTTCCGGCCAGGCCGTCCTCCAGGACAGCGTCCACCCGGGCGGCATCCCGGTACAGCCAGTCGACCGCCTGGCCCTGCACCTTCAGCCAGCCGCCGCCATTGACCCAAGGGCCCCACTCCCCGATTGGCGTGACCAGTCCCTTTCGGGGGTGATCATCCAGCTCTTCGGCGGCCTTTTGGAGGGCCGTCACATCGAGTGAGTCCTCACCCTCATAGTAAAGGCCGATGTCGATATCGGAGGCGGCCGTATGGGTTCCCGCCGCACGGGAACCGCCGAGCACAATGGCGCGCACCCCTTTCACACCGCTCAACCTGGTGGTCATTTCCTGGGTAAGAGCTTCTGTGTCCATCCCTTTTCTCCTCTCCCTAATCTGCCTGCTGCAGGGCGGATAACCGCAAACCGAGCTTCCGGAACGTTTCGCGCAGCTCCTCCTTCGGAATGCGTCCATACTGATCCCCGACGCTTATCTCGAAGGATGAAAGCTGCCCTTCCTTCTCCGCTACCCAGCCGGTCATCCCGATCCCGGTCTCTTCATAGAGCCCGGCCAGCATGGGCTCGAGCTTCTCCTTCGGAGCCCGTAGGTGAACGTGAAACATGTTGCTGACGGGAACCGCCGGACGGGTCGAAACCGAAGGATGGCATTCGTTGAACAGAGCCGCCAGCTCCCGGGCTTCCGAGTAATACTGCTCCATGCGGGAGCTCCGCTGCTCGTAATAATAATCCGCGCTCAGGATGTAAGGATACAGAGAGATGAGGTCCCCTCCGTACCTGCGCTTCCAGGGGACCGTTTCCGCCATGAAGTCCCGGCTGCCGGCCAGAATCGCACCCGCCACCCCGCCGAGGCCTTTGTAGAAGGAGAGATAGACGCTGTCAAATAGCTCACTAACCTCCGCCGCCGACTTCCCGTAATAGGGCAGAATCTCGAACAGCCTAGCGCCGTCCAGGTGCAGCGGAATGCCCTTCTCCCGGCAGTGGGCCGAAATGGCCTCGAGTGTCTCGTACGCCGGCAGCTCCCCTCCGAGCTCCCTCTGGGGCAGCTCGAGCAGGAGACAGCCGATGTTCTCCTTAAGGCCGGTTACGTCTTCGAGCCCGATCAAACGGCCGGAGTCGGCAAGCAGGACCGGCTCGATGTGATGAAGCTTCTTCAGCCCGTCCTCCTCGTGAATTTCAAGGTGACACAGGGGATGGTACGCGACCTTCCTTACTCCCTTACGGTCGCACCAGACCCGCAGCGCAATCTGCTGGGCCATCGTCCCGCTCGGAAAGAAAACGGCCCCTTCCTTCCCGAGAACCGCCGCCATTTTCTGCTGAAAAGCTTCGATGACCTCTCCCTTGCCGTACATATCGCTGTCCCGCCCGTCATCGATGTCCTGCAGAGCCTCCTTCAGCACCCCCACCGTTCTGGGCCCGTGTCCCGTCAGCCGATAGGGAGCCTGCCGAAATGCCTCCATCAGACTTTTCGCCCCGTTCTTCATCATGCCTTTTCCTCCCCGTGTTCGTTCTTGATCTTGGTCATTTCCGCCAGCGTCATCTCGTTGGACCGCTTGACGAAATCCAGAATAAGGGCCGTCTCCTCTTCCGTGTAAGCCTCCAGCATCCGTACCGTTGACTCCAGAACGGAGGCGAACAAGGGGAGATCCCGGCCGTGCTGTCCGAAACCGTCTTGACCACCACCCGCCGCCGGTCGTTCGGGTCCTTATCCCGGACCACATACCCGGCCTTCTCGAGCCGGTCGATCACGCTTGTTACCGCCCCCGTGGTCAAACCGGTTAGTTGGGCGAGCTGCCCCGCCGTGACCGGACCTGTCCGGTTCAGGAAATCCAGGCACTTGTGATCGGTCGCGTTAAGGCCGAGCTGCTCTGAGATCAGCTGGTGAAACATAACCGCCCGCGCGCTGTTCTGCCGCAGCTCCCCGATCAGCTCCTGCCGGAGGGGACTAAGCTCATGAAACGAAGATGGGGAATTTTCCCTTGACATCGCACAACCTCCACGTTATGATTCCCATATATCTTAGTTAATTAAGATATATGATTCATTAAGAAAATTCATTAGTTAAGCTTTCCCGTAAGTATAGCATGCCGGAGAAAACCCGGCCAGGTCATTAAATCGAAGAAAGGATGAGGGGAAATGAGTATCGTGCAAGACCGGGAGGCGGTTCAAGAGGTGTTTAAGAGGCTGAGCGAGGCCTGGAACCGGGGGATGGGGCCGCCTATGGAAGCTGTTTTACCGAGGATGCGGATTACGTGACGTTCTCCGGGCAGCATCTGAAAGGGAGCAAGCAGATCGGGGAAGTTCACCAACGGCTGTTCGACGGCCCTCTCCGCGGCTCCGTTCTGGAATACCGCTCATCGGACGGATTGGAACCCCGCTTTCTTGGCCCGGATACGGCCGTCGTGATTGCCCTCGGGGAAGCCCGGCTCGCCGGGGCAGCCGCAGCCGCGGAGCCGGACCGGGGCTCGATCAATACGAATGTGCTTGTGAAGCGGGAAGGTCAATGGAAGCTGACGGCTTTTCATAACTGCCGCATACAAGAAACACCGGGAGGCCGGCGCTGAGGCGCCGGTTTTTCCTTTCTATCGGAATTTCAAGGATCTCCCTCTTCTAGCACCCTTCCCTCCCCCTGTCCAAATCCGGCCAAGAATAGACAAGCCCGATCGGACCGTCTTCAAAAATATCCCATTGAGGGAAAGCCCCTCCCTTTCTATAATCAGGGCCCAAGGAGGTGAAGGGACGAATCGGAATGCACCGCGTTTCCCAGACTAACACTACGATCAATCGATTGGAGGAGGAAGGAAATGAAGAGAAATGTCGGGCTGATGGCCGTCGTTTTCGTGGTAGTTCTGGCCGCTTGGGCCGAAAGCTTCCCGGCCCAGCCGGCCGGGGCCGAGCCGAGCCATTACCGGTTTGATTTCGGAGACGGAGGCGTGGAGAAGGGATATATCGGGGTCAAGGCTTCTGACCGGTATACCGAGAAGCAGCGTTACGGCTTCAACACCCCGGAGCACATAATCAACGTTCCGGCGGCGGGAACCGGTGTCGCGAGCGATGCCGTCCAGTTCGTGACCTATGGGACGAAGAGCG
Organism: Paenibacillus sp. CC-CFT747; assembly: GCA_030323305.1. Classification (GTDB taxonomy): domain Bacteria; phylum Bacillota; class Bacilli; order Paenibacillales; family NBRC-103111; genus Paenibacillus_AO; species Paenibacillus_AO aurantius. Next base: position 1,829,568 of record CP106741.1, read on the forward strand.
ACAACACCTTCCAGGTGGATCTGCCCGACGGGTTATATGAAGTAAAGGTAACATTAGGTAATACCGCGCGGGCAAGCGTGGCGGCCGAAGGGTCTACCAGATCATCAACATGACCGGCAACAACGCCGTCGATTCGTTCCAAATTCCCATTACCGACGGGCAGCTGAATCTTCTAGTTACCGAAGGGAAAGCGGGGACGAACTTTACATTAAGCGCCCTGGAGATCAACAAGCTGTCCCGTCATCCGGTCACGAATCGTACGGTGTATATTGGCGGCGACTCGACCGTGTGCAACTATTACCCGCTCGACAGCAGCATCCAGGCCGGGTGGGGGCAGCTGTTCCCATCCTTCGTCGATTCCGGTACGTTCCTTGTGCGCAATATGGCTTCGGGGGCCAGATCGCGAGAGGCTTCCGTAACGACGGCCAGCTGGAAGCGATTCTGAAATACATCAAGCCGGGCGACTACTTCCTGCTCGAAATGGGGATCAATGACACCAACCCCAAGAACACCACTACCGAGGCCCAGTTCAAGGAGTACATGCGCGACATGGTCCAGCAGGTAAAGAGCAAGGGAGCCACTCCCGTGCTGGTTACCCCGCAGGGCCGGGCCACCGACTTCAACGCCGAGGGCGTTCACTCGTCCGTGAACCGGTGGTACCGGGCCTCCACCCTGGCGTTGGCCCAGGAGGAGAACGTCCCGCTCGTGGATCTGAATGTGCTGAGCTCGGCTTATTTCACGGAGATCGGGCTGGAGGCCACGCTCGCCTTGTACATGCAGGGCGATACCCTTCATCCGAACCGCTCCGGGGCGGAAGTGCTGGCCCGGCTCGTAGCCGAGGATTTGAAGAGACAGGGACTCGACGGCTTTGCCGGGGAACAGAAGCCGGGGGCCGACCGGGCCGGGCCGGGCGTATCGCCATAAGTCTGCTCCTAATCTTAAGAAGGCATTGATTTGTCACCGCTTCCCTTGTACCCTTTGGTTAAGAACCGGAAGTCCGGAAATAACCCAAAGGGAGGACAAACCCCATTCATCCGAAAAAAGTAACCTGGCTGGAGCTCTTTTACGATCTGATCTATGTCGTGGCCATTTCCATTGCGGCGCATGTGCTGGCGGAAGCCCACGGCGGGCATATCCCGGCCGATGCCCTGCTCAAATTCCCCTTGATCTTCGTTCCGCTGTGGTGGGCCTGGACCGGCTTTACCCTGTATGTGAACCGCTTCGGCGAGGACAGCCCCGCCCAGCGCATCGTCTACTTCATCCAGATGCTCTTCGTCATTATCATGGCGGCCAACATCAATGTCGATTTCGAAGCCTACTACCTTTTCTTTATGATCGGGTATGTGGGCATCCGCCTGTCGACGGTTTATATGTACGCGAGGGTGTGGAACCGGCACCTCGGATTGCCGCGCCAGGTCGCCCGTTACCTCTGCCTGAGCTTCCTCATCGGGTCCGCCATCAGCTTCAGCTCGGTGCTGTTCCCGGGGGTGGCGAAGTTCTACGTGCTGTATCTCGGCATTGTGGTCGACATCGCCCTGCCGCTAGCAGGACGCCGCCTCCTGCGGCGGATGCCGGTGCATCACCATCACCTGATGGAGCGCTATGGGCTGGCGACCATTATTCTGCTCGGGGAGCTCATTCTCGTCATGGTCGACACGATCCGGCACCATTCGCTCACGCTGCAGTCGGGCTGGGCGGTGCTGATCGGGTTCTCGATCGCCGTGGCGATCTGGTGGCATTATTTCGAATCCTCGGAGAGGAGGCCCATGAGAACCGGGCCGGCCCGGGCCATCCGGTCATTTACGGCCACCTGTTTACGTTCCTGTCGCTCGGTATCGTCTCCAATGTCATCCGGTACGCCCTTAATCACGAGCTCGCTCTGCGTTCCTTTGCTTGGCTGGCCTGGAGCGGCTTCGCCCTGTATGTGCTTTCCACCGTTCTTATCTTTCGTCCTTATGCGGCGTCAAAAGGCCTGCTCTCTTGGGCCGGGCTGGGCTATCCTTTAACTCTCCTTGTTCTGTGCGGGATCGTCCTGCTGCTGCTTCCTTCGCTTACCGCCGTATACGCGGCGCTGGCCGTTTTCTTCCTTGTGTATGCCCTCATCGCGGTCCGGCAGGCCAAGATGAAGCCCGCCAGCCTTTCCCGCTGACTTCATTCCAACTAGGACAGCGGCCCGCCGCCACGCACAGCAAAAAGTCTGCCCCCGAGCCTATGCCCCGGCGGCAGACTTTTGGTGTTACGGTTTCCGGATAGAGAACAGGAGCGACCAGCCGTCCGACGGCCGAACCGTCGCCCGGGCCACGGCCACCACGGAGACGGTCAGGCGAACCTCGGCGAAATCCGAGAAGTTGTTGACGAGGAGCACCCGGTTGCCGAACTGGCCCGCCCGGGTCGGCGACGTAATCTGCCGCGGCCGGAACGACGGCTTGGTCGGGTTCTCCGCGTCGGACACCCGGATCCGCAGCCGCAGGTTCGAACTCCGCAGGAAGAACCGGGCCAAATCGAGATGCAGGCTTTGCCCGCCGGGCACAGGCACGAAGATATCCTGTGTGTTGCGGAAGCCCGGATTGATCACAAAGGATTGAGATCCTCCCACATCCCCGCTGACGGTGAACGTTTCCAGGGTGGCCTTTACTCCGGTACGCTTCTTGGCACCGCCCGCCTTAATCAGAACCGTCTTGCGCTGGCGTTTCATTCTAGCATTCCTCCCTATGTCATCTTGGTATAGTAGATGCTCATGCCAGTCATCCCGAACCGGACAAGGGTGGAAAAAGAAGGAGAGGGGCGGACCGCCCTCTCCCCTGCCTATGCGAAAACTTCCGCTAAAATGTAATCTTCCTGCAGATTCGGAATTATCCCGTGGAACAAATGCAGGTCCGAGCCGCAGATGGCCGTCGACGTCACCCGGATGATCATGTCGTCCCGCTTCTCAATTCTCGGAGCGGGGACGTCCTTCACCACCGCATTCTTGATGCCTTGGAACGTGACCGCCTTCATGCCTCGTGCCCTCCCTTATGCTCGTCCGGTGTCCGGGCGAACATGCCTTTGCGCCGGGTTCATTTGGCTGATTTGGGCCGTCTGTCCGGCTCCGGGCATATCCAGCTGGAACTGCTCCTGCAGCTCATGCGGATGGAACCATTTCTTGCGGAACAGCTTGAGATTCATTAAAAGGTAGGAGCAGGTGGTTCGTCTATTTTCATACGGAGTAAACTATAGGGCTTCTGCCGCAGGTCATTTCCATAATGAAATCTTGCCTGCCGATGTAATTGGTTCACGATGAAATATAAGCATTGATCTGGACCAATAGAAAAAGTATCCGGCCATAAAATCCTAGGATCATGTGCGATGGTTTCCATTATTCCATTCGGCAATATCTTTCGAATACTATTGTTTTCATAGTCTCCAGCGTAAACGTTTCCTTTTGCATCGGTGATCATTCCATCTGAAGCACCTTTTTCTCCCCAATACTTCACGTGATCCTGTAAATTCATATCCGGTATCGTTCGATTTCTTAGGGCTTCCGTTGAAATCGAGTACAGATGACGGCTGGAGAGAGGGCAAAAATACAACATCTTGCCGTCCGGGGAAATCGCTATGCCATCAGATGCCAATCTAAAGGGTGAAGTAGACCCGTCTTTGTTTCGATTCATCAGGATTTTACCTTCAACTTTCGGTAAGAGAAAGCGATCGGGCGAAGTTGAATTTGCCCCGTTTAACCGTCTCCAGGCATAACCGGTTTCTAAATCAACGACAATAATGGCTCCTGGTCCTCGGGAAGACGAATCCGTTATATAAGCATAACCTGCTTTACCAACACGAAAATCGAATCGGACATCATTCAGATAAGTGGTCGGCAGGACAACATCTTCCGGAAAGGTATATACCCTTCTTATGGTGTTTGAATTTAAATCTACAGCGGCTAACTTCGCCCCCTTTGATGGGTACTGAGAAATTAGGAGCTCCCGTATCCAGTACCCAAAGCGTACCATTTCCATCAGCAACGACACTTTGGACACTAATGAAGGATGATGTGATATTCGATGGGCTTACTACATTAGCGTCTAAACTAGGATAAGGCTGTAAGGTACCGCGAACGATTTCAGCCACCGTAAATTTAACATCGTCTCCCCATTTCGGAAAGCAAATGAAAATACGCCCGGTTTCAGAAACCGTAACGCCTGTTGGCATGGCTCCGTAAAATAAAAAAACCGCCTCAAACTTACCAAAATACTTTTCACTCGGTAACATCACTTGTATAAAATCCTCCTCAACAGGTTCGAACTGCTATCACCTATTTATATGGCTGAATGTGGTTCAAGTGCCTGGATAATAAAATATTTTTACGGGAACCCCGCAAGTTCGTATCTATGAGGGACAACGAGTAAACGGTGTTGTGTTTTTGCCTAAGGATCACCGCCCACGAAAGTATGAATAAAAAGAAGTACACTATACATAGGAGCCTCCTTCCTTGTACAAGCTATGGTCATGGACATCGAACGAAATTTATTGCTGCTAATCTGGTTTGTGAGTATAACCACCATCTATTTTCTTGTTCCAAGAGCAAAAGCTCATGAATTTGTGTTGTGCTTTCTTGCGTGTCAGGCTGTAGTATGGATAGTAGAAATGATGCTCGTTCAATTTGATTTGGTAGCCTACCCGTTGCGTGAATTTCCCAAAGCTTCGGATTTGAATATCACGTTCAAATTGGTGTGGACGCCTGTTGCGAGCGGTCTTTATTACATCTACAGACCTCGTGCGAATAAGTTGACGAATTGTTTTTACTTTGCCGCCTGGATTTCACTGCTCACCTTAATTGACGGGTTGCTAGCAGCAAATACCGACTTGGTGGATTATGTACATTTTCACTGGAGTTTGATGGCGATCGTGTTTTCGATTATATTCTTATCCGTCCACGGCCTAGCGAGCTGGTTCTTTAGAGACCGCCAAGTTTTCAGGAAGGAAACGAGCGAGCGATGAGTTTGCTGCTGCAATACGGCATTATTGTTTCCGTGTGGATCCTTTCATTGTTATTGATTCTCATCATCCCGCGGCAGAAACGCCGATTGGCGATGGTTGCTTTTTTGTTCAAACAGTATATTACGTGTATTTTCGGTCATGCCGTGGTCGAACTCCAGCTTCTCGCCTATCCCGTAAGGGAGCTTGCCGACGTTAGCCGGACGAGCTTCACCTACGAATATATGGCCTATCCGATGACATGCGCGGTGTTTAACGCGTATTATCCGAGCCACCGGAGTGGCTGGATTCAATTTGGCTATTACGTTTTATTCACCACTGTACTGACGATAGTTGAGGAGCTGCTCGTACATTATACCGATCTGATTCGGTATGTTCGTTGGAACTGGTTTTGGTCGTGGGCTACAATTTTCCTCACATTCCTGATGACTCGAGCGTTCTGCGTGATCTTCTTCGGAACCATGACACGAGTGGAAACGGCAAAACAAAAGAACGCAGCCAGTACGACACGTTCCTAAATGTGGGGCTATGCCCCTAGGAAGCAGAAAAAGTGGGCTGTCCCAAAAGGGTATTGTGCAGTGGGCCAGTCCCAGTATTATATTGAAAAAGCCTTCAAAACCACTATTATAGTGGAATGGAAGGCTCCTTTCTGTTAGGATTCACCATTTGAAGTGTGGGGGGCATAAAAACCAAAAATGACTTTTGGAACAGCCCCTCTCGCTGGTCATGATTCGCTGCGCTGGTCCAACAAATCAAGCGCGTTCGTCGGTGACTCTCCGGGTCTATGGCAAATACGTTCCTCCGAGCGTCAACGCAGGTGCCCATGCGGAGAGTATCGGCGTAAATTCGGGACCCATCATATCGCAGCGTCTACATAGAAAGACGACCATACCTCGACATTAGTAAGCTTGATTCCACTTGTATCCGAAAAAAAGGAGAATCTCTGCCACTACCAAAACTACCCGTTTTATTGTTGGTCCGGCAGACGTAATGCGTTTGCCGAAGTTTGCGCTTGATCTAAAAATTCCTCTGCTTGGGTCAATTTCCGCCGGGCCGTCTCCAAAGCTTGTGAATTTGTTGCCGCATTAGATTCACTTATCGAGCTTATCGCCTGATTTAAAGCTGTTTGCGCCTCAGAAACCGCGTTAGATGCATGCTGCTCCAGCGTATTGCCGCTCGAGTGAAGTGTACCTTCTGCCGGTTTTCTTGCCTTTTCGGTGGCTAGATCAATTTTGTTTTCATTGGGCAAGGTGAGTCCTCCTTCCTTCAGCAAAGATCAATAACTTAAACAGAAGTAAGTATGCGGTTGAGATTTTGTTTATATTCTTACGACTGCATGGGAATACTCGGACCCCGGATTTTGGCAATCCATTTTATTATAGGATCCAATGCGTAGGGAAGTCTAACTTTGATGAAAGGAAGGAGGGATAATTACTCAATGAATACGCCAACGCTAGCGCCGCACGAATCGTTGGAACTGCATGAAGCGTTAAACTTCAAAACACTCTGCCTCGCTAAGTCAAAACTTATGCAAGGCTTGGTCTTTGACCAGGAGCTGAAAGCGTTAATGCAGAAGGACGTCATTCTATCCACGCAACAGATCGCCGAGCTCCAGGCCATCTACGCACGAGCTCCATTCCAAGCGCCTGTTCCGAATAGCCCGACACCTATCACACAGTAAAGGGGAGCGCCAATGAACACCGATTATTTAGACCCGATTAATTCGTTAAATATGCCGGAAATGGCAGATATGACATTTGCCATGGACTTCCTTATTCGTGCCAAGGAGGGTGTGCGAAATTTGTCCATCGCCCTGACGGAAACGGCTTCTCCGGATGTAAGAGCGCTGCTGCGCCATCATCTTATGCAGGGGATTGCCCTGCACCAAGAAATCACGGAGCTTATGATTCGCAAAAAATGGTTCCATCCTTACGAGCTTAACGAACAGTACCAACTCGACCAGCTTTCGGCGAAAAATACGGTGATGATCGGGCAGATGAATTTGTTCCCGGATGATACGTCGCGTAAAGGAATGTTTGATCGGACCCCAGATGAACATATGGGAGGACATAATGCATGAAGGCGGTAACGTATCAAGGGATTAAAAATGTCGTGGTCAAAGAGGTGCCGGATCCGAAGATTGAGAAACCGGACGATATGATCGTAAGAATCACCAGTTCCGCCATTTGCGGTTCGGACCTTCACCTTATTCACGGGATGATCCCTAACCTTCAGGAAAACTATGTTATCGGGCATGAACCGATGGGGATCGTAGAAGAAGTAGGCCCTGGAGTAACCAAGGTAAAGAAAGGCGACCGTGTGATCATCCCGTTCAACATCGCATGCGGGGAATGCTTTTTTGCAAAAATCAGCTGGAAAGCCAATGTGACAAGTCAAACGAACACGGGGATATGGGCGCCTATTTCGGCTACTCCGGAACGACCGGTGGTTACCCTGGCGGGCAAGCCGAGTATTTACGAGTTCCGTTTGCTAATTTCACCCACTTCAAGATTCCTGAAAACTGCGAGCAACCGGACGAAAAGCTAGCCTTGATCGCCGATGCCATGACGACGGCATTCTGGAGCGTAGATAACGCCGGCGTCAAGAATGGAGATACGGTCATCGTGCTCGGCTGCGGTCCGGTCGGACTTCTGGCTCAGAAATTCTGCTGGCTGAAGGGAGCAAAGCGAGTCATCGCCGTTGACTATGTCGATTACCGCTTGCAGCATGCGAAGCGAACAAACAATGTGGAAATCGTAAACTTCGAACAGGATAAGAATATCGGCAACAATCTCAAGGAAATGACCAAAGGCGGCGCCGATGTCGTGATTGATGCGGTAGGAATGGACGGCAAGATGAGCGATCTCGAATATCTAGCCAGCGGTTTGAAACTGCAAGGCGGCACCATGAGCGCCTTTATCATTGCATCTCAGGCTGTCCGCAAAGGCGGGACCATCCAAGTCACGGGGGTATACGGCGGACGCTATAACGGATTCCCGCTCGGCGACATCATGCAGCGTAACGTGAATATCCGTTCCGGGCAAGCCCCGGTCATTCACTACATGCCGTATATGTACGAGTTGGTTACATCGGGCAAAGTAGACCCTGGAGATATTGTTACGCACGTCATTCCGCTTAGCGAGGCCAAGCAAGGCTATGAAAAGTTCGATACGAAAACGGACAATTGCATCAAAGTCATCTTAAAGCCCTGAATATGGGTAAATACAGGGGAGGACAATCCGAATGAATACGAATTACGCTTTGCATGAGATGCTGGAGGTTCATGAAATGGCTGCGTTCAAGACCGTTTGCATGACCAAATCCAAAACCATGCAAGCTCTTGTAACCGACCCGGAGCTCAGGCAAATTTTGCAGCAAGACGTGCAATTATCACAGCAGCAGCTTCAGGAGCTCGGTGGAGTGCTGTCTAAAGTTAACCTAACCTAAAGGAGATAGAAACATGAACACCCTATTAGAACACATGACAGGGCTTCATACGCTGACCGACGACGTGATCGCAATGGATTTTTTGATGAACGCCAAGAGCGGAGTCAGAAACTACGCCATGGCCGTAACCGAATGTGCCACCCCCGAAATCAAGCAAATTTTGATGAAACAGCTCGACGAAGCTATAGTTTCCCATGAAAAGATAACAAACTACATGATGCAGCGGGGGCTCTACCATCCCTACCATATTCCGGAGCAAATTCAGCTCGATCTGAAAAATATTCAGACCGCTATGAACATTCCGTCCTGACTCCGTATTCGTCCCGACAAAACGCGCAAACCACCATGGTTCAGGCGCGTTTTTTGATTTTAGCCGAAGACTTTAGAGAATAAAATGTTCCCCGTGTTAAGAATCCAACAATACAATAATGGCAGACACGCTCCGCACTTATTTGGGATTCGTCACAAACACGCTTGAACAAGCGTTCCTTCGTTTGTTTGCTTCTGATTGTCATCGCACGCACTCTGTGAATCTCTTTTCTCACGTCTACCCTTCTCTATTGGTATTCTTATGTTGCCAATCTTTGCAATAATTTCTGATTTGTGATTTTAGAATACTCCATCCTCCCGGCATTCTGTTGAATTAATTCAACTATTCTGCCCGTTAGCGGAACAAAGGCAGCCGATCCATCTGATCAACTGCCTTCGTGTATGTAAGTCTTGTACCCGTTAGCTCAAGCGGCAAATATTGACCTTTCGCCAGTTCACTTGTTCGTCGTCGTTTAGCTGTTCTAATGCTTTAAGTATCCTTCTTCGGATTTCTTCAAACTTTTTTCCAACCATTCCATGTTAAAATCGTACTTCATAAGAATTATGCCCCATTTTTCATGATGTTCCTTCTTTCGTGTCATTGTATCTGTTAGGATTAGACGCAACTGGGTGAAAAAGGTTCCTTACTACTTTTCACACTTCAGCTTAAAATACACCTTTTGATAAACATAATCCTGCCATGTGTTATTCGTTTGTTTTTACGTTAAATAGTGTTCGAAATGGGATCCCGGATGGGATTTAATGGCCCGATGTAACTTTTTTAATGGGAATCTTAGTTCCCTTGGACATACAAAATAAGACGCCTCGAAGGGCGCCTTTATTTTGCGTTGGTGTAATGAACGTTATGTTTTACCCACTTGTCGCCAAGCCAAGTTCGAATTTTATAAAAATCGTTTGCGTGGTCGATAACTTCGACTTCTTGTGGGGCAAGTGCGTAAATCGTTTTCGCATCTTCAAACGCGTCGTCGTACAATATTCCTTGCAATCCTTCCCCGGACCGTTGAAAGGCATTACCTTATCCTTGTGAGGAAAGGTTTCGTTGCTCGCGGTGCCAGCCTCTCGTTGAAGCGGGCGGACGGCGTACAGCCATTTGTCCCCAAGCCATGTTTCAGCAAGATACCAGGTCCCCCATAACGTAGCATATTGACCATAAGCCGCCTTTACTTCCAGCGTTTGCGGCGCTAATGCGGAAATCGGCGTAGAATCACCTGCTCGGTTATAAATGTTCGTCACGCGGCGCAATTCTAAAAACGTCCTGTAATCGGTTCTACCAGACATGGCGCCGTATTTCGTATTTGGGTCATCAGTAAACGGCGCGGCACTCGCAGACGCAGCGGGTAGGATCATACTGGCGGATAAAACGACGGGAAGCAATTTGCGAAGAGTCTTTTTCATGATTACCCTCCCTTGATAGTTATATGTACACTTATTTAGACTATTACCACTTTTAAAAATTCTAGAAACTACTAGATTCAGAAAAAAATAATACTTGAACAAAGTTATCACTTGATAAAGCAAACTTTACTACCACGCATCTATCATCAAAAAACCATTAAAAGCCTTTAAGGGTCTCATGCTGCTCGATAACCTGCGCATTCGTTGGGAACTGGCTGCTGCTCCTTTGAGATTTTTAGTAGTACAATACACCAAACTTTTCAACTATGTCTGCCGATTAGCCGATTACGCTACCGCAGAAACCACAATTGCACTATCGTTACCCGTTAGTTTAGTTTCATTTAGATTTTTTTCAAAAAATGCTTAAAATGGCTTATTAGCATTCCTTCACAACTGGATTCAAAATTTCTTTATTCCTTCGACAGACTAAAACTAAAATATTTTTTGTTGACTTAAACCATGGTTTAAGTCGTATCCTATTCCTGTCGACAGGAAAAGATACGTGGAGGTCTCCAGATGAAATATTGTTCCATCAGCGAAGCTGCAGCCAAATTCAATATACCGGAATCAACGATACGTTATTATGAAAAAAAGGACTACTACCACTAATTGAGCGTGATGAAGCTGGTAGGCGGTTATTTTCAGAAGATCAAATGGCTCTCCTTGAAACCGTTGTTTGCTTAAAACACACACACATGCCTATAAGTGGCATTAAGCAATATATTGATTGGGTAGTAGAAGGAGATAACAGCATTGAACGCCGACTTGAAATGATGAAGAATCACAAGCAAGCTGTGCTAGCTGAAATTTCGTTGATGACAGAATCCTTAAAAGGAATCGACTTCAAAATTACACGTTATACAAAACGTCTTAGGAAAAAATAATGGAGAAGAGGAACTCTAATGAAACTTTCAGGAAATACAATACTTATTACAGGCGGAAGTGCTGGAATCGGATTAGCTTTTGCAGAACGCTTTATAAAAGCCGGAAATAAAGTCATTATTACTGGACGACGTGAAAATGTACTTCAAAATGCGAAAGAACAATTCCCCACCCTTATCACTCGTGTAAGTGATTTGAATATTGAATCCGAGCGTGTAGCATTGTTTGATTGGGTAACAGCTAACTATCCAGAAGTGAATGTGCTGGTTAATAATGCAGGGGTCCAACAACGCTTTAACGTGTTAAATGCGGATGTGAAGAACAATTGGAGCTATTTCAATAATGAAATCACAACCAACATTGAAGCGCCTTTCCATCTCTCTATGCTGTTCGCTCCTTTTTTTGCAACAAAAGAAGCGGCGGCTATCATTAACGTGACATCCGGGTTAGCTTTTACACCATTTGCGATTGCTCCGATTTATTCCGCAACGAAAGCGGCTCTTCATTCATTTACAATGAGCCTAAGACACCAACTTTCTGACACGTCTGTAGAAGTAATTGAAGTTGCTCCTCCGGCAGTGAATACAGATTTAGGCGGAGCAGGGTTGCATACGCATGGAGAACCATTAGATGCCTTCGCAGATGGAATTTTCAAAGGATTAGAAGAGGGTAAAGAGGAAATTGGATATGGTACTTCTGTGAATCGCTTACGCATGTCACGAGATGAAGTCGACCAACACGTAGAAAATATGTATAAGGCAATGAAAAATACAATTGAATAACTGCAATTGCGAAAAGGGTGCTACCATTGTGCAGGTGCTTTTCCTAAATTATAAATCAAAATGACAGTTGTTTTGACATCGCATTGCCATATAAATAAACAAAACTCGCCACAGTGTTGGCGAGTTTTGTTTATTGTAGTAGTTACCCATGCATTACAATCAGGACATGATAAATATCTTTCGAAGTCCACTGGACGGCGCCCGTCTATAGAGAATCTGCAACTCGGCCAACGCCTGTTGGCTTTGCTCGACATCCTTCTGCATAAGGTCTTTAAGCTCCTGATCGAAGACAAGCCCCTGCATCAGCTTCGATTTGGCCAGGCACAACGTCTTGAAATTAATCGATTCGTGGATTTCCAGAGCTTCGTGCGGTGCCAAGGGTACCACTTCTTTTCCTCCCATTGCGGCTAAGGGGCTATTTTTACCTGTAGGGGAGGGAAGCTCTATGCAGAAGACCGGGCTGGTAAATGTGGATAGCGTTTCATTCGGTGGCGCGGGTGAGGGAGGTCACAACATTCGTACCGCTTCACCACAGGATCACCACATGCTTTTGGTACGCTGGGAAAAGTTCAATCAAGAGGAGGAACATTCAATGGCTTACCGGCTCTCATTAAAGAAAAAATATATTGGTAGCTCTGCATGTTATGGCGGTCGCTTCCTGGATCGGCGGGACCATGGGGATGCTGCTGCTGGGGGTCTACCTGCAGACAGCGGCTAACGGGGAACAAGCTCGCTTCCATGCTGGGCAGCATGGAAATCATCGACCAGAACCTGCTGAAATACCCGGCTTTGGCAACGCTGCTGACCGGTATTCTCCTGTCCGTCTGGACGCAGTGGGGGCTCCTTAAGCATTATTGGGTCGTCCTTAAGCTGGTGCTGACCCTGGCAACGATCTTAATCGGCATTTTCTTTCTGAACGATTGGACGGCGTCCCTGGCCTCCCTGACGGAAAGCAGGGGGAATGCCGCCCTCGCAAGCCGTGAATTCCAGCAGACCTGGTCCGCGGTAATCCGCACGTCCTCCTTCAACCTGGGCTGCCTGCTCTTCATGATAGTCATTACCTACCTAAAGCCATTTGGAAAAATTAGGAAAAGACGCAGACGGATCCTTCACGAAGAATAGCGGTTCAGCAGCGCGGAGAGCCGGGTGCGGATCGCTTCCTTCAGCGCTGACGGCTCCTCGACCATCCCTTCCTCTCCAAGCCCGATAAAGAAATCAGCCAAAAAAGGAATCTCGCCGCGCGGCACGTCCCGGTCGATCCTTCCGCTTCCATCCCCGCGCACTTCGAGCATCGGGGCGAGCCACAGCTCGGCCTCGCAGCGCTGGACGCCGAAGCGGGTAAGGTCCGCGCGCAGGCGGACCGGCTCCCGGGGCTCCGCCGTCTCCCGCCGGCTGAGACGGATGTCGCCCAGCTCGAGCGGCTCCGTGCCGGACGTGTCGTAGGCCGCTTCCCGGATCCGGTCGCAGCGGAACACCCGGTAGCCTTGGCGGAGGAAGCAGTAGGCGTTGCAGTACCAGAAGCCGTTATGCGCGTAGAGGCAGACCGGCTGGATCCTGCGGCACTCCTCCCCTCCTTCGATTGGTAGACGACCGCCAGCACCTTCTGGCGCACGGCCGCCTCGAGAATCAGGCCCAGGCAGGGCGCCTCGCTCCGCCGGGTCGGGGTGATGAAGTCGACCCGGTTCTTCATGCTGTCGATCCGGTCCCGGACGTCACCCGGCATATGGAGATAGAACTTCTGGAGCGCCGAGGCGGATTCCGTTTCGAACGGAAGGGAGGAATAATGGCGCAGGGCGTGCACGGCGAAGAACATCGCCACCGCTTCCTCCTCCGTGAAGGCGATGGGCGGCAGCACCCGTTCCCTCACCACCTGGTAGCCCCCGTGGGGACCGGGCTCCGAATACAGGGGCACCCCGAGCTCGCTAAGCTCCTGCAGGTCCCTCAGAATCGTCCGCTTCGAAACGCCGAATTCGTCGGCCAGCTCTTGCACCTTAAACCGCCGCTTCCGGTTGACGGTCATCATGAGCTCCATCAGCCTTTTGGATTTGGGCATCTTTTTCTCCTCCAAAAAATGGTCCATGACAATTTCTGTCACCATTATGGCTTACACTGGGGGCAGAAAGCAAACCTAATCCGTTGGAGGGATGGACCATGCGCCGCTATACCGCGCTCTTTTTCCTGATTATGTTTATGATTGGAACGGATACGTTCCTCATTTCCCCAATGCTTCCCACCCTGCAGGCCGAGTTCAGGGTGTCCACAGAAGCCGCCGGGTGGATGCTTGGGGCCTATACGCTCGGCTCGGCCGTGTTCGCCCTGATCGCCGGCCCTCTGTCCGACGGGTGGAACCGCCGGATCGTTCTGCTCGGCGGCCTGCTCGGCTTCTCCCTGTCGACCTTCCTGTGCGGCTCGGCCCAAGGCTTCTGGACGATGTGCCTGTTCCGCTTCCTGGCCGGCATCAGCGCGGCCTTCACCGCTCCCCAGGTATGGGCCACCATCCCCTCGGTCATGCCGCCGGCCCGTATCTCGAAGACGATGGGGATCGCCTTCGCCGGACTTGCCGCCTCCCAGGCGCTCGGCGTGCCCATCGGGAGCTGGCTCGCGGCGGCGGGTTGGTCCGTACCGTTCCGGGCCGTAGGAGCGGCTTCGCTTCTCCTGGCCGCGGCCGCCTACGCGCTGCTGCCGGATATGAAGCCGGCCGCAGGCGAGGAGGAGCCGGATCCATCCTCGGCCGGTACCGCACGCTGCTCGCGAGCGGCCGGGCCCGCAGCGGCTTCTTCGGCTACTTGCTCCTTCATCTCGGGAGCGGAACGGCTTTCGCCTTTGCCGGCAAATGGCTTGCCGACCGCTTCGCCCTGCCCATCGGGCAGATCGGGACCGTCCTGATGGTCCTCGGCATCGGCACGCTCCTCGGCAGCCTGCTTCCCGGCTATGCGAGCCGGAAGCTGGGCCGGATCCCCACCATGGCCGCCGGGATGGGACTCCTGATCGTCCTCTATCCCCTTCTGCCTTATGGACCGGGCCTGCCTCTCGTGACCGCCGGATACCTTCTCATCTTCGCCGTGCTCGGGGTACTCTTCCCGATCGTGATGGAGGCTCTCACGTCGCTGAACGCCTCGGTCCGGGGGACGATCTCCAGCCTGGCCAACTCGACCATGAACGGCGCCAACACCGTCGGCGCCTGGGCCGCGGGCCTGCTTTACGTCCGGTTCGGCGGCTATGCCTCCATCGGCCTCTTCGCCTCCGTCTGCCTGGCCCTTTCACTCGGAACCTTCCTGCTCGGCGGTCTCTTTCGCGAGAGGGAGGCCGGGGCCGAGAGAGAAGCGGCCGGGCTTCCTGAGCGCCGTCGGCTGACGGACTAGCACTCCTAAGGCATTTATTAGAGCATAACAACCGCTAGGGAGGTCACAATAATCCAAAAGAGCAAAGGATTGTGACCTCATCCCAATGAAGGCTTTATTCCTCGGGTTTACCGTTGTTTGTTGCTTAGCGGCTAGCGGATGTACGGATAGGAGTTCGACCCCGCCTGAAGCTCACGGGAAAGAATCCAGCAAATGAAGAACAGTCAACTCCGGTTAAGCCATTAGCCCAGTCCCAAAGTAAGGGTGCCGAAAGTAAACCGAATCACATTCATCCCACCCTTTCCCCTCCTGCAGCGAAGGAAACGGTTATCTTGGATGTCCCCCTCATCAACCAAAATCCGGAATTAAAGTACGGCTGCGAAGTGACCAGCCTGGCTATGGTTTTGAAGTATGCCGGAATGGAAACGGACAAGATGAAGCTCGCCAATGAACTGCCTAAAGACACAGATCCCTTGAAGAAAACGGATTCTGGTAATATCACCAGCTGGGGGAATCCGGATCATGGATTTGTCGGGGATGTAACGGGCAAAACCCCGGGCTACGCTATATATGCCGGACCTCTTGAGAAGGTCATGCAGCGATATTTGCCAAACCGGACCGTAAATTTAACAAGAAGGCCGTTTGACGAAATTTTGGGACAGCTTTCAAAAGAAAAACCGGTCATCCTATGGACAACAGGTGACTATAAAGTACCGGACCGTTGGGAGTCCTGGACACACGGGAATGAAAAAATCAATACTCCCCTTGATTTACATGCCGTCGTTTTGGTGGGATTCGATAAGGACTATCTCTATTTAAACGACCCCTTAGCGGGGAAAAAAAGCAAAAGACGAAAAAGGATTCTTTTCTGGAATCATGGACCGCGCTGGGACAGCAGGCGCTTTCGTATAATTAATTTCTTTCCTGCCTAGGGAAAGCTGTCTTTTAGCGGTTAGTTCCCGTCGTTTCGCTGGCCGACCTTCAAAACCTTCCGCTCCTGCTGCCCAGTACGCCAGAAGTTAGGCCATCCTTGGCGGGACGGCCTCTTTTGTATACACGCTTGGACGAATCCATTTTTCATTTTCTCTATAGACCACCGTTGACTAGTATACCGTTAACTAATATAATGGGTACTATAGAAACAAGTCAGGGGGTCGAGAATGTCCACTGTAGAATGTATCGTTCTGGGTCTTTTGCAGGAAGGGTTTCGGTACGGCCACGAAATCGATCAGATTATTGAGCAGAGGCAGTTCCGTTTCTGGGCCAACATTACGAGGGTGGCGATCTACAAGGCCTTGAAACGAATGGAGCAGAAGGGCTGGGTCCACACCGCTGTGGAGAAAGAAGGCAATATGCCGGAGAGAACCGTGTATAGCCTGACGGACGAAGGAAGAGATGCCTACCGGGAGATGATTAAGGAAGGGCTGGCCTCTCCGGAATTGGTGAAGTTTGATTACAGCGTTCCCTTGGGAGGATTGTTTGTTCTCTCGCCGGAGGAGTCCATTCAACAAATCGCCAAACGCAAACAAATGGTAGAGCAGACCCTCAAGAATTTGCCGCCAGAGGAAGCGGACGGGGATCCGCGGGCTTACCTCGGAAGAAGAGCGAATATACGCCTGCTTAGGAAGCATTATGAGATGGAGCGGGAATGGCTGGAGTGGCTGACGGATGAATTAAAGAAAGCTGAGGGCGAGTAAATGGCCAAAAAATAAATCCAACCCAGAAAGCCTGGTTGATCGGACTTCATCTTATTTTTGTAGCCGCTTGGGTAGGGTCTTCCTTTGTCCTGCTTATGCTGTCCCTCCTCTCCCTGTATTCCGGCAGCCAAACGGTCCAGATCGCCATTCCTTCGATTATGCACGCCATCGATCTGCTTGTGATCATCCCCGGCACCATTGGCATCATCGTGACCGGTGTCGTGCTATCCCTGCTGACCCACTGGGGGATCAAGAAATACCATTGGGTCATTGTAAAAGAAATCTCCACCCTTTTCCTGGCCGCTCTTGGCGGAGTGTGGTTGGCTCCCCTTGTTCTGCGAGCGGTGGAGCTTTCCTCCAATCAAGGAGTCTCTGCCTTAACCGATCCGGAGTATCTGCTCATCCACAAAAAGATTCTGCTGACCTCCGGCATCATCATCCCCTTGCTGCTCGGCATGATTTTTATTTCCAAGCTCAAGCCCTGGGGAAAGGTAAAGAGCAAGGAGAAACAGGCAGCCGCCAAAGCTTAATTCCGCGGCAAAGGAAGAGGCCATCCCTGTCGATGGCCACTTCTCAGCATTGCCCCAGCCGTTCGCAGGCCGTCCCTATTGGTCCTCCAGGGTCAGGACGAAGGTCTTGGACTCCCGGGCGAGGGAAAGCCATTCCTCCTGCCGTTCCGGCCCGATGACGACCCATTCCTGCATCGTGCGGAGCCCCATGACACAGGGCTCCCCCGTCCGTCGGCCACCAGAGCCGCCACCCTCTCACGCGGCACCTTGATGATCAGCCTGCCCTTGGAGCAGAAAGCGAACATTTTGCCGCCCGCCCTCAGCTCCCCGGAGGCTCCGAACCGTTTCATTCCGCCCACGGCCGTCGTCGTCACCTCTGAATCCTCGCAAAGAATTTGCACGATCTCCTCGTACACGGTCAACTCCCTCATCGCTTACAGAACCGGGCGCAGCTCGATGCGGCCGGTTACGGCAGCCGGGGCGAGGGAAGCCCACCGGACCGCTTCGTCCGCATCCGTCACCTCAATAAGGAAGTAACCCGATAGCTGGGGGAATGAGTCCGATCCGGTGACGCCCTCGCTCCTATAAACCTCGTCCCCTTCCACCTTGACCGTGACGGCGGTGTCTTCCGGCTGCAGGACGTTACCCGGGTAGGCGAGAATCCCCGCCTCCTGCATGGATCCAATAAACGATCTCCAGCCGCTCCAATACGCTCCCTTGCGCTCCTCGTCCGTCCTTGCCGCGAAGTCTTCCTTCGTTTCGTAGGTCAGCATCATATACTTCAACGTTAGTCCTCCTTAAGTTCGGCTGGCGGCCCAGCAAAAGTATCCGGACCCGGCTCCATCCCCCGCAGAACAAGCCTCAGACGGCCCAGGTAGTAGTCCCATCCCGCCCGGTGAGTGGGCCGGCGGGAATCCGGCAGGCCGGCATGCGTCAAGACAAGCCGTGTCCCTTCCCCTGCTCAAGCAATACAATTTCCACGGTGCTGGAGCCGGGCGGGCACGTTGCGGAGCCGATCCATCCCCACGAGAACACGATCCGCCCAGGGGGCTCCACTTCCCGATAATGACCGGATACCATGTCCGTTCCATTGAAATCGATCCGCAGCGCCCCGCCGATCCTCGGCTCAAGCAGAATCTGGTTCCCCATCCATTGGGCCATCTTCTGCGGCTCCAGAAAGAACGGGAACAGAGTCTCCCGGGAGCATTCGATATAGATCTCCTTGGTTACCGCCTTCGGATCAAGGCTTTCCTTTCCCACGCTTCCGCCTCTCCTCTTCTTCCGCCGCCGCTTTCAGCCGCAGCAGCGCATCGTCCCAGAATCCGTCAATAAACGCCTTGATGTCGGCCAGCCCCTCCTTTCTCAGGCGGTAATACCTTCTCGTTCCCTCACGCCGCACGGCCACCAGCCCGGAGTCCGTCAGAACCTTAAGGTGCTGGGACACGGCGGACGCCGTCACGTCAAATTGCGCCGCAATCTCGCTCGAGGACAATTCCTTCTCCCGTATGAGAGAAAGAATATCCCGGCGCCGAGGCTCGGCCAAAGCCAGGATGGTTTGCTGTATCATGGTAATAATGTAGCATACACTTAATTAAGTGTAAACTAAAATATGGATTTTGCTTCCTAAACAGAAGCTCCCGAACCGTTCTTACGACAAATTTGACCTACGCGCGACGTTATCGTCGTTTTCCGACAAAGACTTTTAGACTATAAAAAGACTGGGAATTGATTCCATAGTTTCATTGAATTGCGAAATGTGTAAATGGTATATTTATCCTGTTGCGTACAATCGAGGCAAAGGAGGAAGGAAAACTATGAAAGGATAGACTATACCCATTTGGTTTATCGGTAACTCTAATTCTGAAAACGCTTTATTCCGGTTACCTTTCGCAGCTGCGATGCTAATAAGGTGCCGGGGCGTCACCTGCATTTGGTTTTCTAATCCTTTTATCCAAAAATTAGGAGGGACTATGAAAAAAGCGAAACCCATTTCAGCTGTCGTACTGGCCTTCTGTCTTGTTGTTAGTATGCTGTTCACCAAAGGCGGCCGTGCCGCTGCAGAAGTTTCCCCGGTCCAAGTTAACTTTCAGACCGCAGAATCCCAAACCCCTAACGGCTTTTTGCCCGATACCGGAAAGGAGTACGGGAACCGCGGCAACGGGCTCACCTATGGCTGGTCCTCTAATCATGTGACGGACGCCAGGGATCACAGCAAGTTTGAGCCTGATCTTAAGCTCGCCACCTTGAACCAAATGGGTGCTGGCGATGTGTGGGAGATGGCGGTCCCGAACGGTACATACGAAGTGACCGTCAGCATCGGCGATATTCTGCACCCCGATCAGATCCGGGGAAATTGCTGCTGACGGCGGAAGATACCGTAATGTTCGCCAACGAACAGGCAGGCGGCAACTGGCAGCACGTCAAGCCCGATGGACAAGTCTACGCTACCAGCACCGTCAAGGTGGACGTAACCGACGGCAGACTGACGCTGGATTCGAAGGACTCCGCCAACAAAAACATCCAAATCAATTACATTCAGATCAAACCGCTGCCTTCTCAGACGAAGGAGGTCAAGATTAACCACCAAACCTTGTATTCCCAAACCCCGGATGGCTTTGTAGCCGATATTGGAGAACTGTACGGAAGCCGCGGGAACGGGTTTACTTACGGCTGGTCCCGGCTTAATACCGGCGAAACCCGGGATTACAGCCTGCTGGAGCCCGACCTTAAACTGGCCACCTTGAACCAGTTCGGCGCAGGGTATCTATGGGAGATCGCCGTGCCGAACGGCAAGTATGAAGTGACGGTCAGCATTGGCGATATTCTGTATCCCAATCAGATCAAAGGGAAATTGCTGCTTACAGCGGAAGACAAAGTACTCTTCGAGAACCAGCAAGTTGACGGCGTGTGGAAGCATGTCAAGCCCGATGGACAAGTCTACGCTGCCAGTACGGTAGAAGTACAGGTGACCGACGGCAAGCTGACGCTCGATCCGAAGGATTCCGCGGGCAAAAACATCAAGATCAACTACATCGACATCAAAGCGCTTACTACGCCCATCACCGTGGATCCCGTAGAGCTTGGCCCGGTGCTGTCCATGCCTGCGATCGATACCACTCCCGTCACGGTCCAGATCCAGGGCGAGAAAGTAAAATCGAAAGATCCGGTCATTAGAGCGGACGGCCAAGTCGTCGTTTCCCAAAGCTTCATCGAGGAAAACCTCGGCGTAGAAGTGGCTTGGGATGAGGAAAAGCAGGCCGTTCTGGTCGATTCCCTGCCGGGCCAGGCAAGGCTCAAGCAGCCGGAGATCCAGCTGATCGTTAAGGGCTTGGAGCTTAACCCGGAAGTCTCTCCTTTTTATTGGGAAGAAACCACCATGCTTCCCCTTCGGGAGATCGCCGAAGCCCTGGGATGGACCGTTGCCTGGGATGCTTCCTCTCTATCGATGTCCTTGACTAGGCAGGCCCTTGCCGCCCCTTCTACTGACCTGTACGGATGGGCTTCCGTCGATGCGGAAGGCGTGAACGGAACGACCGGCGGCGGCCAAGCCACCCCTCAGACGGTGACCACTCTGGCTGAGCTGGAAGCCCTGGCCGGCGATGACGTTCCGAGAGTCATCATCGTGTCCGGAACCATTACCTCCGGAGCCGATTTCATCCACGTAGGAAGCAACAAAACGATCCAGGGTGCGGACAAGCACGCGACCATCCGCGGAGGCATCACCATTGACAACGAAAGCAACATCATCGTCCGCAACTTGAATATGGAAGGCGTATGGCCAATTTATGGTCCTGCCGACACGATTGCCGTGCGGTATTCGCACCATCTCTGGTTCGATCATTTGACCATCTGGGATGCCAGTGACGGTCTGCTGGACCTTACCCAAGGCACCAACTACGTAACCGTTTCCTGGAACAAGTTCTTCTATACCGAACGCAGTCATCCCCACCGGCTGGCCAGCTTGAACGGCGGCGGGGCGGAGCACGAGGATACCGATACCGGCCGGAACAAAGTGACCTACCATCACAACTGGTACGCCAACAATGTCGACCAGCGGATGCCTCGTGTCCTCTTCGGCCAGGCGCATGCCTATAACAATTACTACACGGCAAGCGGCAACAGCTACGCCATCGGAGTCGGGGTCTACGCCTCGATGCTGATCGAGAATAACTATTTCAAGAACGTCAATAACCCGCACCAATTCATGTACCCCGATCGGCGTCCGGCCTACATTACAGCGGTAGGCAATGTCTATGACAACACCACAGGAAGCAAGGATACGGGCGGCGTTACCCCTGAGGGCTACACCCCAGTGGAACCGTTCACGAATCCTCCTTACGCTTACGAGCCGGATCCGGCTCAGGATGTTCCTTCCCTTGTTGCCCAGTATGCCGGCGTTCAGTAAACGCTAGGACGGCAAGGCAAAGCCCCACCCCTTCTGGGGGCGGGGCTTTGCTTTGGACCAGCCATTCTAGACCAGCCTTTCTAGGCTAGCCTAAAGGCTGAGCTGCTTACAACGGACAAAGCAGACGTCACCCGGTGGGCTCTCCTACGAGTGCGGCGGTTTAAGGGAACTCGAGGCGCATCACAACACGGCGCTCGGTGGGACGGGTCACCTCGCGGAAGCCGGCCGCGGCGAAGGCGTTGCGGCTGCCGACGTGAAGCTCCCCCACGGAATCTCCTGTCCCGGCACGGTGATCATCGGGTACCCCTCCACCGCGCGGGCCCCCGCTCCCGGGCGAATGCGGCGGCAGCGCGCGCGAGCTCATAGGTGATCCCGCGGTGGCGATAGCCGGTTCGAACCGAGAAGCAGGTGACGGCCCAGACACTGCCGTCGTCCTTGTCCTCGTTCCGCCCTGGCCATGGCACCCGGCTGCTCTTCAGCTTGGGGTAGGCCGTCCGTGGCTCGACCGCACACCACCCAACGGGCTCGTCGTCCAGGTAGGCGACGAGCCCGCTGGTCGTGTCCGCCTCCGGATTCCCGCACCCGGTCTGGGCGCGCAACAGGAAGGCGCGTTCGTCGTCATCGACCTGTTTCCAGCGGGAGCTCGGAATTTTGAACCGCTGGCAGTAGCACCGGACCGCGTGGCACTTGGCCTGGCCCAGGACAACCTCGAGGTCCTCCCAGGATGCCTCATTAGCGGGCACCACGCGGAGGCCATCTATCTTCGGGATGGGCCATTCGGATTCTTCTTGGTTCATCTGCTGCTGCCTCCTGTTCTGCTTCCCAGCATGGTAATAATCCTCAGAGACGAAATTGAAACAGATGTTGCATTTCAATTTTTTGGAGTGATAATCTTGAATCATCATCACGACCAGGGGTGCCTTATTCATTATAATCCGGATTCTTTTAGCAGCCTAAGTCGGGAAATTCTGCTATGAATTTTTGAGCTTACACTTTGAGGTGATAATAGTTGATTCCAGCGCCGGCGAAACGAGTGTGCGCTATTGCTTTACCAGCGATCGGCGAAGCCTATCTCCAAAGTCTTTTAGGCGTGGTAGATTCCTTTTTTATCGCAAGACTAGGGTTGGTGGCTATAAACGCGGTTGGCGTGACAAATGTTTATAGTATGACATACCTGGGTGTCTTTGCAGCGGTTTCAACGGCACTATCCGTTTATCTTTCTCGTGCAGTCGGTGCGAATGACCTTAAGCAAGGACGTACGACCGTCTTCCATGGCTTTCTGGTCGCTTTTGCTATTGGTTTGTTATTTTCATTGGGGTCCATTCTTTTTGGCGTTCCCCTCTTACATATCATGGGTGCCTATGGAGAACTCCAAGAAACGGCGTTACCATACTTTCAGATTGTATTGGGTGTTTCTCTCTTACTCGCTTTATTTACTGCCCAATCTGCTGCATTTCGAGCAACGGGAGATACCAAAACGCCTCTTAAGGTTGGGGTAGAAATGAATATAGTTCACGTTGTTTTGGACTATATTCTGATTTTTGGAATTTGGTTTATTCCAGGATTTGGTTTAGTGGGAGCAGCATGGGCTATGGTACTGGCGCGGTTGTATGCTTCAGCACGTTTATGGAGGAAATCCCGGAATGTTAAAGCTATTTCGCTAGTGGGAGAAGAGTTAAAGTTCCAAATGTCATTTTTTTTAAGTATGCTCAAATTCACTATTCCTGTGGCTGTTGAACGACTATCCATGAGGCTCGGGCAAGTCGTTTATTTCGGTTTAATTGTTAGAATGGGTACGGAATCCTATGCCGCGCATAATATAGCCGGCACGTTAACCGTTTTCGCTTCGACCATTGGAACAGGTTTTGCTATAGCCGCCAGTGTAACGATTGGACAAGCAATCGGAAATAAAAATGTGGAGGCTGTACACTCTTACAGACGATGGAGTTATATTCAATCAGCCATTTCGATGACGATTGTGACAGCGCTGATTTTTATTTTTTCCCCTTGGATTGGACAATTGTTTACCCATAACAGCACTGTTCTTCACTTGCTGTTCATAGTCCTTGCAATAGATATACTTTCACAGCCCTTCTTGGCATCTTCCCTGGTCGACACATCTGCCATTCAGGCTGGTGGTAATAGTAACTATCCTATGATCGTGACAACTATAGGGATCTGGGGCATTCGTACGCTTGGGGTTTACGTCTTTGCATGGAAATGGGGAATGGGACTCCCTGCCGTTTGGGCAAGTATTGCTGCTGACAATGCACTTAGAGCCTATTTATTTATGAGATATCGTACTAAGTCTACATTGGGATTGAACAATCCTGCGAAATAAAAATGATGCCGTTCACTTGAGCGGCTTTTTTCGTTTTGCTGAAAAAGAGGTACATGTCCGATTGTATCTATCCAATCCAATCGTTTATATAATCATACCTTGTTATATCTAAAATAAGGAGAAAACAATGCCAAGACTTGCTTTATGGTCGGGTAATAATCTAACGGGCCGCCGCATTCTTTACACAGGTGGCGATGGGGTTGCTGTTCGAGATTTGAGAGCTTTTCGTTTTGACAACATTCTATCAAGTTTTAGTCTTAGTAACCCCGATGATTCCAATGAAGTAACGCTGGTTTTATTCTCCGGACTTAACTACCAAGGTTCCTTTCGAGTGTTTCGCGGGGCCCAAACGGTACGAAATTTAAGTACCCGTTCGTTTAACAACGTTACCTCTTCTTTTGTTCTCGTTGACGAAATTTTAACCAATGCCCAAATTAACCGTATTCGACGTTTACGTAGAGTCCCAGAAGATCTTGTAGTCATTAGTCAATAACTTGGCTAGTTATATGTTATAGGAAAATGATATAGGCTGATCCTGATAATGTCCTTGAAAATCAAGGACTTTTTCATTGTAGAAGTTATCCATCGATAGATGTTCCCCAAGAGTTTAGTATAATGGCGTTGTAAAATTGCCGAACGGTAAGGGCCGAGGGAAAGCATCCCCGGCCCTTTACTGCACCTTTAAGCACTGCATCGTTAGGTTCGATTATACCTTTAGGAGGTAGCACCTCATGACCACAAGAAAGATGTTCGACGCCATTGTCTCCAGTATAACCGAGCCTCACCAATTGGAAGGCGATAGAGGCATCATCTTCCGGGTCCGTACCTCCCGCACGGAAGAGGTCCAGGTGTTCCTGCCTGTCAGCCGCGCCGAACTGGTCGATGATGTTGATCTCTCCGCGGGTGCCAAGCTGCGGATTGAGGGTGAGCAGCTGGATACCGGCATCGTTGTGGTCCTGAAGCTCTCCCTCCCCGGGATTCTCGCTGGAGCCGGAGGGCCGCCTGCTCGGCACGGTCGATATCCCCATCCCCGCACTGTCACGGCTAAACCCGTGGCGGGAGCGGCGCTACAAGCTGATCCTGTGGGGCGGCATTGCCGCGGTGCTGGCAGTCGGCATCATCGGAATGACGACAGACAACGCTGTGGGTAATGCAGCGATGCCGCTCTTCCTTGCCTTATGCGCCTGGCTCGTAGTGGGTGACCTCCTCACCCGGCGGGTGGACAATCGGGAGTATGCCGCGCTGGCCCAGACCGCGGCGGAGGCCATCCAGGCGAGTCTCCACGTCCCCGTGCCGGAGGCCGCGGTGTTTACACTGCTGGGCGGGGGTTGGAACGGACCGGAAACCCGTGGAACCCTACCCGGCCGCAGCAGCCCCGGGCGGTCAGCTGGAGAAGCGGTCGGGAGCAGGCGGTGCTGCATGCCGATATCACCCCGAAGCCGCTGCGGCCCAACTCCACCGCCACCATCACGATTACCTCCCTAGAAGATCCTACATATGCCGAGCGCATGCGTACTAGATAAAGCTAAGGCAAATTATTTGTAATTAAGCCGCTTACGGTAGTTGCCTTTTCCTTCCACACCGTATAGAATAAATCGATGGAAAATTTCTGGAAAGGAGTGGGGATATGAGGGGAAACGGAAGACTTACCATCCGTCGACTACAACCCTTTCCTATCCCCACTCCAGTGAAACACTAAAGCATTTATTGCTTTAGTGTTTTTTATTTGCGCGGAGGTGAAATCATTGACCAGGTACAAAAGGGTTCTTATTAAACTAAGCGGTGGAGCGGTAGCCGGAAGCACGGAGTTTGGCTTTGAGCCCGAGAAATTGGACCATATCGCAAACGAGATCATGTCGGTTGTGAATCGGGGGTGGAGGTATCCTTGGTGATAGGCGGCGGGAATATTTTCCGCGGCCACATGGGGAAAGCTGGGGCATCGAAAGAGCGGAAGCCGACAACATCGGCACCCTCGCTACGGTGATTAACAGCTTGATGCTTCGAGGGTCCTTAAAGCCAAAACCACCAGAGAAGTCCGGGTCATGACGGCCATCCCGATCACCTCCGTTGCCGAACCCTACATCCGGCTAAGAGCCATCCACCATCTGGAAAAAGGCCACATTGTTATTTTTGCAGGAGGAAACGGGCAGCCCTACGTGACGACCGATTATCCTTCCGTCCAAAGGGCCATCGAAGTAAACTGCGATGCTCTGTTGGTCGCCAAACAAGGAGTGGATGGGGTATTCCATGCCGACCCTAAGTACGACAAAGAAGCAAAGAAATACAAGTCTCTTCACTACAACGATGTCTTGACCCGTAACCTGAAGGTAATGGATCAGTCCGCTTTTATCCTAGCCCGTGACTACAATCTTCCCCTTCATGTGTTTAATTTTGATAAGCCAGGCTCCATGAAGGAGATTTGTGAAGGGAACCATCATGGGACCACGATTAGTGCGGAATCCGTTTTGGAATGGGAATGACACCGTATTGGGTTTTTTATCGCATGGTGGATCATGCTTTCGGGATTCATCGGATTTTATATGGCCGCCGTGATTATCTTCGCGAATTGTTCGATAAGGCTTGAAATCAGCCTGCGCATATTAAGGATAGCAGCCTCCGTCCCAAAAGTAGCGGAGGCTGCTTTATTAAACCTTTACTAGGCTATCGTAGTCTGGTAAACTGTTCCCGATTAATTGTTAACCTAAAACAAACAAATTTGGTTAACAATTCACCTATCGTCTATTAAACAGGCAATCTCAAATTTTACTTAACCGAGGGATGATGACAATTAAAACGACAGAAACCGATTTTACGTGGCAGTCACTCGCGCATAAAGCGCTTAACGGGGAATCTTTAACGCTAGATGAAGGACTAAGTGTTCTTGAAGCCGACAATGATCAAGTAC
Organism: Paenibacillus sp. CC-CFT747; assembly: GCA_030323305.1. Classification (GTDB taxonomy): domain Bacteria; phylum Bacillota; class Bacilli; order Paenibacillales; family NBRC-103111; genus Paenibacillus_AO; species Paenibacillus_AO aurantius. Next base: position 1,856,576 of record CP106741.1, read on the forward strand.
TTCCGTTGATGCAAGCTGCGTTTCAGGTAAGAAAGCATTTTTACGGAAAAAAGTGAAGCTGAACATGATCATTAACGCCAAGAGCGGACATTGCCCCGAGGACTGCGGTTACTGCTCGCAATCGATCGTTTCGACAGCTCCGGTGGAGAAGTACACCCTGCTGGACAAAGACTCGCTGCTTGCGGGTGCACGTGAAGCCATGGCCCGAAAGGCAGGGACCTATTGCATCGTTGCTTCGGGGAAAGGTCCGACCGAGAAGGAGTTGGATCAGGTAATATCCGCCGTCAAAGAAATTCGGGAAACGTTGCCGCTGAAAATTTGTGCATGTTTGGGGATTTTAAAGGATGCTCAAGCCAAACGTCTCGTCGAAGCAGGCGTTCACCGATACAATCACAACTTGAACACAAGTAAGGCTAATTATGCGTCTATAACGACAACACACACCTACGACCAGCGCGTAGAAACAGTGGAACATGTAAAGACGAGCGGCATGTCGCCTTGCTCCGGTGTGATTATCGGAATGGGCGAGACGAATCGCGAAATTGTAGAAATGGCTTTTGCCCTACGGGAACTAGATGCAGATTCGATTCCCGTTAATTTCCTTAATGCGATTCCAGGAACTCCGTTAGAGAAGGCGGGACGCACGTCGTCTATGAAGGCTTTAAAGGTATTGGCACTTTTTCGATTTATTTGCCCTTCCAAAGAAATTCGCGTAGCGGGCGGGCGCGAAGTTAGCCTTCGTACCCTGCAGCCTCTGTCTTTGTACGCAGCTAACTCACTCTTTGTGGGCGATTATTTAACTACGGCAGGACAAGCGGTTTCCACCGATCATCAAATCATTGAAGATTTAGGCTTCGAAATTGAGCTGAACGCATTGTAAGGTGTTTGATTAGGAATTGGGTGAAAAAGGAGTGCCGCTGGAAGTTGTCAGAGAACAAATTTCCAAATCAGCCAGCAAAGGAGCACGGAAAGCCAAGAAATGAAGCCAAACACCATAACAATCTTGTTCTCGCTCCACCCATACTTAAGGCTGAAATGAAAATGAATCGGAGTCATCCGGAAGATCCGCAATTTCGTTCGCTTGTAATACCAGACTTGCACAATGACGGAAAATTGTTCCGCCAGATAGACGGAAAACAGGAGAGGAATCAGAATTTCAACCTTCTCGATGATGGCCAGAAACGATAGTGAACCTCCGATGGCGAGCGACCCGGTATCCCCCATAAAGGCTCGGGCCGGATAAATATTGTAGAGAAACAAACCGAGCAGACAGCCAATCATGACAAGCGAAAAGACTTGCACCTCCGGCTTGTCCGAAATCAGAAAAAAGAAAAAGTAGGTGGGGATCGCTACATTGATCAACAGCCCGTCCAATCCGTCCGTAAAATTAATGGCGTTCGCGGAACCTACCACAAACAAAAGCATGATGAGGATGTAGACGTACACCGGCAGATGTAACTGAAAGCCGTGGAACAACGCGATGTCACTGGTCAGAGAGAAGAAACGAAACAATGTGAAGAGCAGCAAGCCCGTAAAAGCGAATTGAAGCACCAGCTTGGTCCGTCCGGAGATTCCCGATGGGTCCTGCCAGAATGCCTTTTTGAAATCATCCATAAAGCCGATCGAGCTGAATAAAAGAAACGTAACGCCTAGCAGGCTCATCAAGGGAGTAGAATGAGACTGGAGAGCCATCCCCACCCCGATAAACAAGACCAGTCCAGCCATCAACGGGGTTCCCCGTTTGGCTTGGTGGTCAAGCGGCAGTTCTGATCGAATCGGCTGCGTTAGCTTTAGAACGCGCAGCGCCCTAATGAGCAGAGGGGTACAGAATGCTACCAGTAAGAACGAAAGACCGGACACGCTCAAGATCCCTAACATGCTAGCACCGCTTTCCGAAATCTCTTTTTTATTATTATATTTCAATCTAGTAGGCAAATATTCCTTTTTGTGATGGAAGAATAGGTATCGATAATATTTTCTAAATATTCCTTTACAAGAATATTCCCTATGACGTATACTTTATCCAAAGGTTATTTACGATAGGGAGGAATGGATTCTAATGTCCAACTCGGAATGTAAGGAACTGGTCATCACCCGGGAATTCCAGGCACCGCGCGAGCTTGTCTTTCAGGCCTGGTCGCAGGTCGACCATCTGAAGCAGTGGTGGGGGCCGAAAGGCTTCGAAATAAGGGTATCGCAATTGGATTTCCGTCCGGGAGGGGTGTTCCACTACAGCATGCAGTCTCCGGATGGGAATCAAATGTGGGGAAATTCGTCTATCAGGAAATCGAAGCCTTCGATAAGATCGTCTGGGTCAACAGCTTCTCCGATGAGGCGGGCCATATTGTCCGGGCTCCTTTAGCGATCTGATCCCGCTGGAAATCCGCAACGAGGTCACCTTCCGCGAAGATAACGGCGGGACCATCCTGACGTTGCGCAGCCGGCCGATTAACGCCACGGCGGAAGAGGAAAGCTTCTTCGAGGGAATGTTCGAATCGATGCAGCAGGGCTTCGGAGGAACCTTCGATCAGCTGGAGCAATTTTTGGCCGAGCTTAAAAAGTAAGGGAAGGCGTCCGCATGGACGCCATTTTTCGTTCGCGTGAAGCTTCGAGGAGATAAAAAGAGGACTCCTGCTCGAAACAGGAATCCTCTTCTCCCGGCTGCTAACCGATGCTCGTTGAGAGCGAAAGCATTACCGGCTTGGCGTCATTCAAGTCCTGCCCAGCGATCCCTCCGGCTTTCCTCGATTGGTTCCTCCGTTGTTCCCGCTCCTATGGCCTCCGGACGGGTTGGAATAAGCCGGGATGTCAATCCTAAGAGCCGGGCTCACGTTGCCCGCTGTGTCCTTCACGACGAGGTACATAGCCTTCGCACCTGGCGTAAGGTTGGCGAGCGAAACCGCGACGGCCCTGCGGGCTTCGTAGGCGGTGCCGCCGCCGTTCGTGTCGATCGCCGGCTCGCCGGCTCCATCGCTTACGACTTTGTAGTAGTAGACTCCGGCTTCATCGGCGGCGAACCTTACCGTTGCTGTGCTGCCGCCGGTACGGCTCACGTTTCTGACGGTCAGCGCTGGAGCTTTGGTGTCGGCTCCCCTTCTTTCGTGGTGAAGGAAGAAAGCCGGCTGTACCCTCTTCCCGCGGAGTTTGCCGCGATGGCCATCCATGTGTGTTCTCCCGGCGCAAGATTATCCACGGTAACCGATGCCGTGGAATGCTCGGCCGTCGCCGTGCCCAAGGCCGTGTTGTGGCACAGCACGGCTTCTATCGCGCTGACGGTCAGCGTTTTGGGCGCCGTATCAAAGTCCAGGCTGAGCTCGTAAATGTCCTGGTCGCCCTCTTTTGTGCCGATTTCATATGATGACGCTTTGGGTTTATCGAAATAATTATAATCGTTCAGCTTAGGCGAATAGGAATTCATGTAGAGCTTGCCGTTCGCCAGATCAAAATACAGCGTCTTGTAATAGGCGTTCCCGCCCTGCTCCCCTCCCTGGTAATCGTGGAGGATCTGGTAGACCTTGCGCTCCTTCACTCCGTCCCCGTCGTCATCATAGCCTTCCACGTTGAAGGCGGCTCCGGTATAATGACCGCTCAGCACCATCTTCACGTTGGGGTTCTTCGCGACCACTTCGTTCTGGTAGTAGAGACCGGCCTCGTCCAGGTCGGTATTCGCTTTTACGTAATTGTGAAAAGCCAGAACGGCCATACGGTCCGGGTATTCCGCCAGAACCTTGTTAACCCAGGCCACGGCCTCCCGGTCAAAATTATAGCTCATATAAACAAAGATCAGATCCTGGCCGCCAGCGGTAACGAGGTCATAGTGGCCGAGGTTGTTCTGGTAGGAACCGCCGAAGACGCCGTTGTCCTTAAAACGGTCCTCTCCGAAATATTTCTGGTAATTCACATATTTGCCGTTATGGTTGGCAATGTCATGGTTCCCGGCCACGACGCCGTATGGCAGCTGGGCATCATCCAATATTTTCATGTACTGGTCGGCACGGTCCCACTGATAGACTTCGTCGATGTCGTCTACGAGATCACCCGTGTTCACGACATAACGGATGTCCATCCGATCCTTACTGGCCGCAATATGGTCGTTGAGCATCTGGAAATTCTCCGGGTAGCTTTGGACGTAATACTGCGGGTCGGTCTCCCAGGCGATCGTAAAATCATACTGATCCGGTTCGCCGGTGCCATCCCAAACATAATCATTGGCCACCGTGCTGGCATGACCGGCTTTGGTGGAAGGCAGCATCTCCTTGCCTCTTCCTTGGGCCAACACATAAACCTTTCCGTCGGCGAGATAGTCGCCGGTCTCGAATACCGTGGAGATTTTGCCGTCCTCATAGTCGGCTTGAATCGGAATCCAACGGTCGCCGGCCCTGCTGCGCGCATAAAGACGGACGTCTTTGCCATAATCCGTGCCCGCCTCGAGCGAGACCCGAAGGGAAGTGTCCGCCGTGTTCACATCGAAGGCGTACATCTGGTAAGGAAGGCTGCCATTGGTGCTGGTCACCGCACCGAGGGAACCGGCTTGCGCATTAGCCGTGCCGTCGCCGGAGCCCTGGTAGACGGTAATGCCTTCGCCCACCGTCAAGGCCTGCGCCTCATGGAAGGAGACCTCGGCGTCCTTCCCTTTGCTCAGGACAGCCGAAAGGGTAGCTGAATCCGTCCCTACGTCCGACGAAGAGACATGGGAGATAACCGGGAAATTGCGGCTGGACGAGAAGGTCCACGTCATGGTACCGGTATTCCCCAAGTGTCCTGCACCGAAGCGGTAAGCGTGTGGGGACCCTGATTGAGCTGAGAGCCGTTGAAGCTGGTTCCACTCAGCATCTTTCCATCCAGCTTAAGCATAAGCGTATCCTCGGCCACATTCGATGCATCGGTATAGCGGGGCTGGAACGTGTACGCGCCGTCGATCTGCTCCGGAACCTCGGCACTGATCACCGGACCGGTATTGTCCACGTTCACGGAGATGGTTTGGCTATCGGTTGCGGTGGAAATGGTGACGGTATGGCTGCCGTCGTCTGCCTGCCGGGTATCCCAGACGGTCCCGTTCGCGTTCAGGGAGGCATACGGAATGGTGAAATGCAGCTCGACCTCCCGCTTGCTGCTGCCCAACGTCACGGAATTCGATGCCTTTACCGCGCCGTCCGGTTGAATCACCGTGCCGTCCGCCAGCACCAGGGAGAAATTCGTCACCGAGAAGCTGTCGCTGTCCGTACCGGGCGAGGTATCCAGGGCATCGATCTCTGTACCAGCCACGATGCGGACGCTCACCTCGGCGTCACCGTTCGCCTTATACGCAAACAGGTTGTTGTCGATCATCACGGCACGGGAAGGCAGCACGTCATACCAGCGCGAGAAGACCTGCACCAGGTTTCCGTTGGCCGTAATGGCGTTTTTGGCCCCGTCCAGTCCCTCGATGTCCAGGGTAAAATAAGCTCCCTGCTCCAGCCGGCGGGTAGTGTCCACCAAAGCACCGTCCAGGCGGATGTCTACCGCCGCGTTGTCGCTGGATCTCCCGGTAACGTAGACGCGGCCGGAAACCGTTTGGCCATCCGCCAAGTTCGAGCGCAGACCGGAGAAATCATCGCCGTGCAGGACGGTGACCCGATGGACGGGCGTAACCGCCGTGCGGAACATGTTTTTGGCTTCCAGGTAATATTCAATATAGTCGCTGTTCAGAAAACGGTCCGCGCCGATCTCCACATAAAATTTACCGGGCACCCGCTTATTGAACGAGTTCCCCTCTTGAGCCGTCCACTCGCCGGATTGATTCGTCCGGTAATAGACGACAAAGCTCTTAACGCCCGTTGGGTCCACATAAGAGTAGGGGATGCTGAGATCCGTTCCTTCCCGGATGGTGTCATACTGGCCCGTTTCAAAAAGAGGCGTCAGCACGGGCGTAATCCCCGGATCGGCCAAAATTGTCTTCTGCTCCTCGCTCACCTGGCCTGCGGAAGGCGGGGCTTTCTTGGCGATAGCCAAGGCCCTGCTCTGCCCCTCCGCCGCCTGAAGCTGAACGCTTGCGCCCTCCACGGTGCCGGCATCGCCTGACGCGTAGGAGTAGTAGGAGACCGGTTCACTGCTGCCTTTTGGCACAATGGCTACCTTAGCCGTTGTATTTTTAAGAGCCACCTGGTTGTTGACGGAGAAGACCGGCACGTTGCCCGGAACCCCGAAGCTTCTACGGAAGTCCGCCTCGTCCGGCATGGTCCCCCTTTCCCCTCCAGGTCGACGCGCCGTACCCAGAACACGGCTGGCGTGTGGGCTGGGATGATCAGCTCGGCTTCGTTATAAGCAAAGGTAACGTCCTTAGCGGGCGAAACCGACAAATCGGTATACACGAGGTTGTAGGCAGCCCCAAAATTCACCTCCGAGTCCGAAGCATTGTAGATTTCGATATAATCCATGCTGTCGACGCCGGCGCTGCTGATTCCGGTGTATTGCTCATGGCGCGGAAGGTCGTTCGGCATGATCTCGGTCAGATAGAGCCCCTGGCTGGCAGAGGCGGTGTAAGCCGGGATATCGATCTTCAGCGGATCGCTGACCAGGTTCGACGAATTCTTCCCGACCAGATAGAGATCCTGGGCCCCTCGGACAGCGTGGACAAAGCGAGCGTTACCTCCCCATTCGCGCCGACCGCATGGCCAACTCCGTTGACGGTATCGATGGCCGGGGCGGGGGCGCCATCAGCAACAACCTCATAGTAGTAGGCATCGGCGGCGTACGTAGTGAACGTAACGGATGCCGTGCTGTTACCCGTGCGGCTGACGGTTCCCGGCGTGACGGCCGGCTTGGGTTTAACCGTCTGGGGCTTGGCCGTCTTTTGTTCCTCGCTCACCTTGCCCGCGGAAGCGGGAGCCTGCGTACCCAGGGGCAGACAGGCCGATTGTCCTTCCACTGCTTGAAGATGGACGCTCGTCCCCTCCGCCGAGCCCACGTCATCCGTGGTATAGGTATAGTTGGAAACGATGGCATGGCTGCTCTTGGACACAATGGTTACCTTGGCCGTTGAATTCTTCAGGGCCGTCTGGTTGTTGACCGAAAAGACCGGCACGCCGTCCGGGATCCCCAGGCTTGCACGGAAAGCCGCCTCGTCCGGCATGGTCTTCCCCTTCCCTCCAAGTCGACACGCCGGATCCAGAACACGGCAGGCGTTTTGGCCGGGATTTTTAACTCGGCTTCGTTATAAGTAAGTATCTTGTCACCCGAATCAGTATAGACCAGGTTGTAGTCCGCTCCGAAATCCATCTCTGAGTCCGAAGCATTATAGACTTCGATATAATCCATGCTGTCGATGGTGGCGCCGCTTAGCCCGGTGTAAGAGGCATTTCGTGCTATGTCGTTAGGGTAGATTTCCGTAAGCCATATCTTCGGGGCTATCGTACCGCTATCCGTTTCTGCAGCCAGTGCCGCCATAGGCTGCCCCAGCGAAAAAACCGTGATCAGTGCCAAAAAACAGGAAAGATACTTATGAAAGCGTTTGCCCATTTGTCTCTAGCTCCTTCTTCCAGCTTGATTTGTGCAGGCCTTGCCATTAAAGCTTCGTTATTAGCAGCTCTCTGTTTCTTGTATGGTTTCTGCGGTCCTGCCGCTGCTATCTGACTTTATGCCCTTAGGGTACGATCCGGCTTTGGTTTCCAAGCCGCAACTGCTGTGTGCAGCTGGTATAGCAGGGTCTTTCTTTGTAATACAATGCATGCTGTATAAACATCCCCTCCGTCATAATCAAGTTTATTCTGTTATTCTATATAAGATTGAGGTTTCCTGTCATTTGAAAGAGAATCTATAATTATAATGAAATAGAGTGCATGATTGATAATGCAGAGTTGTTGTATAACTACGCCGTTTTTTATCGCACATAAAAAGGCCGCCTCTTATGAGGCAGCCCTATGGGTAACCTGGGGTATGGCGTTGCGAACGCACAGCTCGGCTTTTCACCTTCCCTATCATCCCGACGTTCCGGCCTTAGGTTCTCGCCTTAGCTTCCCTCCAAGCGTCTTCCAGTCGCTTCTTTTGCAGAAAATGGTGCCGATAGTGCATCTCGATCAATTGAAACCATTCGAGCGCGTTCAATCCGCCAAATCTCGGGTGGGCAACGGTAGGAGGGACAAGCTCAACTGCCGGCTCCTTACCCGGTTCCAATCGCTCTCGGGAACCTGGATCGAAGGCCGCTTCTACCGCGGGTTCCATCTCCCCCATCCGACGAACCACGTTCCGAAGCCCATCCACAAGCTGTTCCTTGCTTTCCGGTTGTGGAGGTGTGTACTGAGGGGAGGGGGAACCTGAACGCGAACTGGCGGAAAGCTTCCCGCGCTGTACACTTCCTCGCCCGGCTGCGTTTTTCCCGTCGTAGAGACCGCCGGGTTGCCGTCCGGCTCGAGGCACAGGGCCACATTCCGCAGATGCAGGAACTGGGCGGAGCCGATCAGATGCCCATACATCTGACCGAGTGACCATTCCTCCTCTGCGGGCTTCCATAGCAGCTGCTCCAGGCTGTAGTCTTGCAAAGCCCGAATATACTGGTCGACTGTTTCTTCCAACTGGAGCAGCGTTTCCTTCGTATTCATGGCTGAATCCAACTCCTTTTATGATTAAGTTGGTTCCAGTATGCAGCAACGCTACTGACATCTGTCTGTCAGTAGCGCTTTTGCATTTTCAGAATTTCTTCCCGCATTCGGTCCCGCAGCGATTCCGGCTCCAACACCTGAACCCCCACCCCCATCCAAGCGTCCATTGAAGCAATTCCTCGATCTGCCGGACGCGAAACGTCGCCAGCCAGCCTCCCGTTCCCCATTCCAAAGACTCCATGTAAAAGTTGTCCGCTTCCTGAACCAAATCCACAATGGACGAGTCGACAAGCATCCGCACGATCACGTTTCGATCGTCCGAAGGCCGGTGGTCGTGAAGGCGAAAACCGGGAAGAATCTCGAACGACTCTTCCAGGACAAGCAGTTCCTTCATACGGGAGAGCCGAAAGTGCCGAATGTCCCCCTCAGTTGGCAGAAGGCGACAAGCACCCAAGCGCCCTGGGAATAAGCAAGGCCGTAAGGATCCGCCACGCGTTCGCTGTGCCGCATTTCATCAGGTGCCGATAGGCCTTTGGAATAGCGGAAACGAACCCTGCTCTTCTTCAGAATAGCCTGGCGTAACTGCTTGAACGTTTCTTTCTCCTGCCCGCGCGTACCCGCCTCCCTTTCTTTCAGCAGCCGGATGGCCGACCGCACCCGAGCCGTCTCCTCGCGCACGTTCTCCGGTAAAATAGCCTCAATCTTTTCCTGAGAGCTTCGCGCCCTTGCGCCATACTCCTCGTCCAGCCTCCCTTTCACGAAGTCCGCCCCGATAAGCAGCGTCACCGCTTCCTCCGCCGTAAAGCTGACGGGGGAAGGAAGTACCCTTCCATCAGGGAGTAACCTACGCCGGTTGAACCCGCCACCGGAACCCCCGCCTCGCTAAGCGCTTGCATGTCACGGTATATCGTGCGGACACTCGTCTCGAAGCGAGCAGCCAAATCCTATTAAGAATAAGTCCATATCTTTTGGTAAAACCTAACAGCTGGTAAATATCTTGATAAAGGGTGCTGGTAACCATGGAGAAGAACGATACCAATAGGATTTTAACGAATCGGCAAGGCCATCCGATTTCGGATAATCAAAACATTCGAACGATAGGAAACCGCGGTCCCTCTACACTGGAGAACTACCACTTCATCGAGAAAATATCGCATTTCGACCGCGAACGCATTCCGGAAAGGGTGGTCCATGCCCGCGGTGCCGGGGCGCATGGATATTTTGAGGCTTACGGAAAGGTAGGCCAGGAATCGATCTCGAAATACACCCGTGCCAAGCTTTTTCAGGAGGCGGGGAAACGCACCCCTGTTTTCGTTCGCTTCTCTACGGTCGTGGGAGGCACCCACTCCTCCGAAACGGACCGGGATCCGCGCGGCTTTGCCGTTAAATTTTATACGGAGGACGGAAACTGGGATCTGGTGGGGAACAACCTGAAAATCTTCTTCATACGGGATCCGCTCAAATTTCCGGATATGGTCCATGCCTTTAAGGTGGACCCGGTCACCAACCTTCCGAATCCGGAAAGAATGTTCGACTTCGTCTCCAACAGTCCCGAAGCCACCCATATGATTACGTTTATCTTCTCCCCTTGGGGGATTCCCGCCAATTACCGGCAGATGCAGGGGTCGGGGGTCAATACGTACAAATGGGTCAACGGGGAAGGCGAGGCCGTCCTCGTCAAGTATCATTGGGAGCCTCTGAAGCAGGGCATTAAGAACCTCACCCAGAAAGAGGCAAGCGCCATCCAAGCCCGAACGGTAAGCCATGCGACCCAGGACTTATACGAAGCCATTGAGCGCGGCGATTACCCGGAGTGGGAGCTTTGTGTCCAGATCATGAGCGACGAGGAGCATCCGGAGTTGGATTTTGACCCTCTGGACCCGACCAAGCTCTGGGATCACGCGGTTTCCTTTCCTCCCGGTAGGCAAAATGGTGCTGAACCAAAACCCGGAAAACTACTTTGCCGAGGTCGAGCAGGCTGCCTTTGGGACGGGGGTATTGGTCGACGGCCTGGATTTCTCCGATGACAAGCTGCTGCAGGGAAGAACCTTCTCCTATTCGGATACCCAGCGATACCGGGTAGGAACGAATTACTTGCAGCTTCCGATCAATGCTCCCAAAACGCGGGTGGCTACGAATCAAAGGGACGGCCAAATGGCCTATATGGTCGACCGGGCCCCCGATCAGAATCCGCATGTCACCTACGAGCCTTCCTCTCTAGGCGGCCTTACAGAAGCCAAGCCGGTGGGCAAAGAACACCAACCCGCCTATTCCGCCAAGCTCGTACGGGAAAAAATCAGCCGCCCCAATGACTTTAAACAAGCCGGAGAAACCTATCTCCAGTTTGAAGATTGGGAGCGGGAGGAGTTGATCTCGAACCTGGTCGACGCGCTGAAAATATGCAAACTGGTCATCCAGGAGAAAATGATCGGGTATTTTACCGAGGCCCATTCTGAGTACGGCCGAAGGGTAGCGGAAGGCTTAAAGCAGGCTCAGGTGGATTCTACTCACCTGGGTTCCGATGCCGCAAGAGAGGGTGCTGAAAAAGCCGAACATTCCGGCAAAAGCACGGATGGCTACTGATTGATAAAAAAGAGGCGTTAGGAGCAGAGTCTGCTCTTAACGCCTCGCTTATTTGGAAGGAAGGGTTCCTTCCTCCCCACGCTCGGTCTCGTCCACCTTCTCCCGCAGAAGCAAGGCGCCGGCCAAACCTATCAGGGCGAATAGAGCCGGAATGAGAAATCCTTGGTGATACCCTGTCATCGTCCCAGAGCCCGCGAAGTGATCCAGCACACGCCCGAACAGGCTCGGCAGCAGAATCGCACTGAGGAACCCGCCGGTATTCGCGAAGCCCGAGGCGACGCCTACCTCCCGGATATCGAATGAATCACGCACGACCGCAAAGGTCAAAGCACTTGATCCGTTGCCAAATCCGATAAGCACAAACAGCAGCGTCGCCATGACGAGGGGCGGCTTCCCGCCCCACAGATAGATCGCCATCCAGCTAAGGAAGACGACCGCATGGACCATGGCGTAAGGACGCTTCATCGAAGGAAGGCGTGAGGCCAGCAAGGTGGCCAGCGGCCCGCCGACGAGGGCGCCGATGAGGCCGGCCATGGCCAGCCCGCTCGCGCCCGAGCGGGACATCCCGTATACGTTCATCCCGTACGGGACAGCCCACGAGCCGATGAAGCCGACATACGTGCCGACTAATCCGAAATGGCACAGGAACGTCGCCCAGCTTTGCCGATTCGCCAGAATCCGTCTTAGCACCGTCGTTACCTTGTCCCGCTCCTTCTTGACCATAGCATCCGCCGCGGCTGCCGAATGGCTGTCCGACATCTCCGGGAACCGCCGCTTGATGTTCCATACTAGTACATAGAAGAGCAATCCGCTGGTCAGGATCAAGACGATGCCCGATGTGAGAAAGGGGACCCGCCAGCCTGCCATCGCAATCCACTCCGAGAAAGGAGCCGTCGCCACGAGGAAGCCAAGACTGCCGCTCACCCCGGCCAGCCCGATCAGCTTCACAAATTCCTTAGCCCGGAACCAGCGGCCTAGAATCAGCACCACATTGATCCAGATCGTCGCATCCCCAATGCCCACCAGGAGCCGCGCGATCAGCAGGATCGATTCATGCGTGGCTAAGCTGTACAACAACGTGCCGAATCCGTTCAACAAGGTCCCTAGAATTAGGAATCCATTCGGGCCATACCGATCGGATAGAATCCCGACGGGAATCTGGAGCCCGGCATAAGCCAGAAATTGAATGCTCGCCAAGACCCCTATGGTCGCCGCCGTCACATGAAAGTCCGTCATTAATTTATCCGAGATGAGTCCCGGCGCCGTCCGCTGAATCACGATCAGGAAGTAGTCCAGCAAGATGCACGCCAGCACGACCCACCTGTAGCTGCTATTCTTTCTCTCCACTTGATGCCGCTCCCTTGTTGGTCAATCCCTTTATTATGTCACAATGGAGCGCGCAGGTGGAATGCCAAATCCTTCCCATGCTAAGCGTGTGGCGATTATCAGAACAAATTGTCCAAAGGTTATAAGAAATCCTCTGCAGGTGTGACAAGACTCACATATAAGCCGACTTCTGCCCTATATAATGAGGTTCATCACGATACGGGAGATGAGACGGATATGTTCTGTTATCAATGTGAACAAACGCCGGCAGGCGGATGTAAAGTGGTGGGGGTCTGCGGAAAAGATGAGACCATTGCCAGCCTTCAGGATACGATTATCTTTGCGCTGAAAGGGATTGCCGCCTATGCCACGCATGCACGACAGCTGGGGTATACCGATCCCGAAGTAGACAAAATTACGCACGAAGCCCTCTATCTGACCTTGACCAACTCCAATTTCAACCTACAGGAACACCTCGATATGGCCATGAAAGTGGGCTCCGCTGCCGTCAAAATAATGGATGTTCTCGATCGTGCCCATACGACTCACTTCGGAATCCCCAGCCGGTCGTCGTTTCCCAGAATAGGGTGGAAGGCAAATGCATCGTGGTAACCGGCCATAATCTATACGCGCTTGAGGAATTGCTGAAGCAAACGGAAGGCAAGGGCCTTAACATTTACACCCACTCGGAAATGCTTCCGGCCCATGGCTATCCGAAATTGAAGAAATACAGCCATCTCAAGGGGAATATCGGCAAGGCTTGGTTTGACCAACGTCGTCTTTTCGAGCAATTCCCGGGCGCCATTCTGGCGACAACGAACTGCGTCATGCCGATTAAAGGAACCTATGCCGACCGGTTCTTCTCCTACGAAGTGGCTGGGCTTGAGGGCGTCACGAAGATCATGGGCGAAGATTTCTCCCCATTGATCGAGAAAGCTTTATCTTTGCCGGAAGCTAATAAGGAGTCCGATCAGGTCCTGACCACCGGATTCCACCACGAAACCGTCATCGGGTTGGCGCCTGAAATCATTCAAGCGGTCAAAGACGGCAAAATCAAACGTTTCTTCGTCATCGCGGGCTGCGACGCACCGGGCACGGGAGGCGAGTACTACAGGGAATTGGCTACTTCCCTGCCCCCGGAAACGGTCATTTTGACCACCTCTTGCGGGAAATTCCGTTTTAACGATGTCGATTACGGAACCGTTCCGGGAACCGGTATCCCTCGCTATATCGACTTGGGCCAATGCAACAATTCCGGATCCACTGTCAAAATCGCCCTGGCGTTGGCAGATGCCTTCGGCTGCAGCGTCAATGAACTGCCGGTGAGCATTGTCCTGTCCTGGTTCGAGCAAAAAGCAGTGGCGATCCTTCTCGGCTTGTTCAGCTTGGGGATTCAAGACATCCGCATCGGACCCAAGCCGCCGGAATTCGTAAGCCAAGGCGTATTAAACGTATTGGTCGAAAAATTCGGATTGAAACTGATCGGCAACGCCCAAGAGGATATGAAGACCATGCTGTCCTTGCCTCACTAATAGGAAAATAAAGAAAGCGGTTGTCCTCGGCTTACGAGCCGGGAGCAGCCGCTTTTTCGTTGGAATAAGGATTAGATGACTTGTTCATTCTATGGATAGGCTTTCCACCACAGCAAATGAGGCGAATCCAACTATCATGAGCACTTTTCTGGAAATCATTTTGAGAACCATCGCCGCTTTTCTCTTAATCATGATCATAACGAAAGTAATCGGTAAACATACCATCACGCAGATGACGTATCATGACTTCGTTTCTTCCATTACGTTAGGGGCCATCACAGGCAATATAGCTTTCAACACTTCACTAAAGTCATGGAATCTTATAGCGGCCCTTATTACTTTCAGCGGAATCGCCTTCCTCGTCGCCCACATTTCCATAAAAAGCCGGAAGTTAAGGAAATTTTTTCGGGAAAACCGACGATGGTCATTGAGAATGGCAAAATTCTGGAACAAAATTTACGAAAGTTAAAGTTTTCGCTCGATACTTTGAATCAAGAACTTAGGGAAAAAGAAATTTTTGATATCGAGGAAGTGGAGTACGCCGTTCTTGAACTGAACGGAAAGCTGTCCGTATTAAAGAAGCCGGAATTCCGGCAAATTACGCTAAAAGATTTATCCATCATAAGCCCGGCCAAAGCCCATTTTCCCATTGAGCTTATTATGGACGGAGAAGTTATTGATGAAAATATTAAACAAGGCGGGCTTAGCCGGGAATGGCTTTTTCAACAGTTGGACGAGAGAGGATTGGCCGTAAACGAAGTTTGTTATGCCGTAAAAGGGACCCACGGGAGTTTATATTTCGATCTATATAAGGATAAGATCAAGAATCCTACGGACCCGGAATAGGGATATGATTTCATAATCAGACGATGACTCTAGTGCTCGCTGCCTGATTGAAGCCGGTCACCGTTTTTTCCTACATACTTAATAGAATGGATATGCGTCCTCGTAAGGTCGATGACTTCTTTAATAAATTCGTCTAACGGTTCCTTAAAGCCATTGTTAATCCACATTAGGATCAGTCCATAAAAACCAAATGCTGTATAGCGTTTAAAGTAGTCCATATTGACGGGAGTGTGGTTTAAGGTTTCAAAAATAAATTGTTCCTTGTAGATCTTCAAGATGGATTGGGGAAATTCGGTATGCAGCCCCGGTAAGGTATCGTCATATTTAATAAGCTCGAAGAAATCGCGGTGTTCATAAATGTAACCAATAATAGCAAACGAAGGCGGGTTTAACTTATCCGCATTTACCTGCTGTCCGGGGTAATACGGTTTGCCGACGGAATCCTCCAGACCCTGAATCCTGGAAGCAAGCAAGTCTTCTGCCAATTGGATTTTATCTTGATAATGGACGTAGAAGGTGCTCCGATTATAAGCGGCGCCATCCACTATATCTTTTACGGAAACGTTATGATAGCCCTTCTCTTTGATGAGTTTGATAAAAGCGGATTTCAAATGCTCTTTTGTGCGATTTCTTTGTTGATCATTCATGAATAGACCTCCTTCCAAAAAGACATTTTATAGTAAGGTGTCTACTGTATGAACATCAGCCAGAACCTTGATGATTGTTATAGGGGAACAGAAGAGTACAATTAAATTGTACTCATTATACAAGGAGGATCAGCTATGGGTAAACTGCATAACAAAGTAGCCGTGATTACGGGTGGGGCATCGGGTATCGGTGCCGCGACAGCGCGTCTGTTTGTATCGGAAGGAGCCAAAGTGGTTCTTGTTGATTTAAATGAAGAAAAAGGGCTGGCATTCGAGAAGGAGCTAAAAGCGCTCCAGGGCGATGCTTTATTTATAAAGGCCAACATCACAGTCGAAGAAGAAGTTGCGGATATTTTCAAACGTGCCATAGAAGCTTTCGGAAAAGTGGATGTCGTCTTTAATAATGCAGGGATCGGGCGTGTTCATTCCTCACACGATCTTGAATATTCCGAGTGGCGCAATACGATAAATGTCGACTTGGATGGCGTATTCTTGGTAGCGCGTGAAGCCATCCGTGAAATGTTGAAGCAAGGCGGAGGCACGATTGTCAATACGGCCTCGATGTACGGTTGGGTCGGATCACCCGGTTCGGCTGCCTACAACGCGGCCAAAGGCGGCGTAATTAACCTGACCCGCTCGCTAGCGCTGGAATACGCGGAACGCCACATTCGCATAAATTCATTATGCCCAGGTTTTATTGATACCCCGATTATTCCGGAGGAAAGTAAGCAGGCCTTGGCCCAAATGACTCCCATGAAACGTCTTGGCCAGGCAGAAGAAATGGCGAAAGCCGTATTGTTCCTGGCTTCGGACGACTCTTCCTTCATGACCGGAAATAGCTTAACTGTCGATGGCGGGTATACGGCTCAATAATTCTTTCATCATCTGGGGAGGTATTTCATCATGGCAAAATTCGAGGGAAAAGTGATTATCATTACAGGCGCGGCAGGCGGAATCGGGAAAGCAACGGCCAAGAAGCTGGCAGAGCAAGGAGCCAAGCTGGCCTTGGTGGATTTGAACCTGGAAGCCGTTCAACAGGCTGTATCCGAATTGGGACTGAGTGAGGCCAATTCGATTGCCATTCAAGCCAATGTGGCCAAGGAAGAAGATGTCAAAGCCTATGTCAAGGCAACCGTTGAGAAATTCGGCAAAATAGATGGTTTCTTCAACAATGCAGGGGTCGAAGGAATTACGGCGAACGTGGAGGATTATCCAACCGAGACGTTTGAGCAGGTGCTCAACGTCAATGTAAAGGGTGCGTTCCTTGGCTTGAAATACGTGGTACCTGTGATGAAGAAACAGGGGTATGGCAGCATCGTAAATACTTCCTCCGGTGCAGGATTAATTGGATCCCCTGGTTTTGTTGGCTACAATAGCTCCAAACATGCCGTCATCGGAATGACCAAAGTCGTTGCATTGGAAGCAGCCCCGTTTGGGGTTAGAGTGAATGCCGTGGCGCCCGGGGTAATCAATACCCGCATGATGCGTCAGATTGAGAAGAATACGGTTCCGGAGGACGCCGAAGGAGCAAGAAAAGCATTTGGCTCCGCTGTCCCAATGGGAAGATACGGAGAAGCGGATGAGGTTGCCAATGTAGCTGTCTTCTTGCTATCCGACGATGCTTCCTATGTGTCCCAATCGATCTACACGGTGGATGGCGGCCAAATCAACCAATAACAACGAAAGTAAACATTGTAGCCCTTTCCGCTTCCTAAGAGGAAGCGGGAGGGCTTTTTGTGCGCTACTCCCGAATTCCTATGGCGGGAGAGTTATTTTCTCAGCGTTTGGAAATAACGATAGATCTTATTTAGTTTTTCCTTTTGTCTGCCCCGTGGACTCTCCATGCTGCCAAACTCAAAAAACTTCACTTTTTTGATGCCAACGAAGCTAAAAAGCGCTTTACGCATTAATATTTTGTGTGCGTTATTCAGCCACAGCAAAGGATAATAAGCCGGTCCCTTCATACTGGAGACGCAGACAACCGACTTCCCCTTTAAAAGTCCTTCCGGCAAAAGCCCGCCCTTCTCTCTGTACGCAAAGCCTGAAGCAAACATTTGGTCTATATAGCCCAGGAGCATAGCCGGAGGACGCCCCCACCAGATCGGGTATACCAAAACGATCTTATCGGCCCACATCAGTTGCTCTCGGTATGCAGCGAGATTCGGGTCGGCATGCATATCTCTCCTACGCTTATTCTCGTTAAAAACCAGAATCGGGTTAAACCCTTCCTCGTATAAATCCAGCACTTTTACCTCATCGATCTTCGCATTCTCCTGGCATCCTCGAAGGACCTCCTGAAAGAGGGCAAAACTTAAGCTCTGATGATTAGGATGTGTGTAAATAACCAGCGTTTTCATCCGTGCGCTCCTTTATCGGGATTTGCCGGAGTCGGCACGGCTGGCTCATTCTCCCCACCCATACGGCGGCGCGACGTCTCCATTCGGCCAGTCGCCGGGATATGCTCGGTCACCTTGGCAAGGCCAAACACCGGCATATTTCCATAAACACACTCATAATCGCCGGCCCGGACTTTGTAGGTTTCATGGTAGATCCCCACGGTTCCATCGGTTCCGACCCTGCGATTAAAATTCCGCCAGGCTTGAAGATGCTGTCCGCCGCGGGCATACTCCTCGAGCTTCTCATACGAATCCCAATATTGCAGCAGATGCACACTGCGCCACCCCACCATGAACTCGGTACCCCGGAAGCCTAGCTTCCGATTGGTATAAAGTTCTTTCAGCACCGGCCCCATCGCCTGCAACACAGGCAGCCACTTATGTACGGCCCACAGCCGATTGACGCGCATGCCTATTAGGAATACTACGAAATCGTCCTCTGTATGAGCTGTGTATCTACCTGGTTTTACTTTCGCCATTTGGTTTCATCTCCCTTAAGTATTTATTTATTAATAAATAAATGAAAAGCCGAAAAAGAAGAGAAGGCGATTAGTCCTTCTCACAGTATGGTAAAAGCTCGGGCATCTCCAGCACCTCGGACAATACGGTAGCCATCCCCATGCCAATAAAGGCAGACGCCCGAAGGCCCGGCTGCGGTATTTGAGCCCGCTCGAATTTTTCCTTTACCACCTTATAAATATGGGCAAACCCTTCCCTCACCTTCCCGCGGATCCCAGGCTCAACCGTCGTGAAGGCCTGCATGGACAACAAAGTTTCGTCCCGGTGTGTGGCCAACAGGTCGTAGAACGCCTGGCCCATCCGGTCCTCCAAGTGCTCCGCCGGCGCTTCAACCTCCGTGAATAGGCCTGCAATACGCTGAACGGATTGCTCCAGAACGGCAAGGAACAGCTCTTCCTTCGTCTTAAAAAATGAAACACGTAAGGCTGGGTAACCCCCACGGCTTGAGCTATATGGGTCGTTGTAGTCTTGTAATATCCTTGTTTGGCAAAGACGGCTATGGCGGCTTCGACAATTTGCTGTTTGCGGTCATCTTTGGCCACTTCTTAGACCCCTTCTATATTTATTTATTAATTAATAAATACACGAAATACTGGTAACTGTCAATAGATGGATTGTTCCCTTCTTCGTTTTCCGGACTCCCCGAGTCAAGCCTCCCCTAAAACGAAAAAGCAATGGGCCTGTTCCCCTTGGGATTCAGCACATTGCTTCTGCTATCGGCATTTATGGAGTCAATTTATCTATGTTGTATTTTGCTCCGAACTTGTTCGCTATATAGGTTTCATAAATTTCCCGCTCCACGGGGTCCTCTACGAGATACACCTCTATTTTCACGACTTCATCTCTGTGTTTTTTGATCGGCGAGACGGTATCTTCAAAATGCTTCTTGATTCGCTGCCGCAGCTTCCGAGCCTTTCCCACAAAGAGCAGTTCGTCCTTGTCGTTGTAAAACATGAAGATGCCGCCTTTTTCCCTGGTGATTAGGTGGAAATCCGTAAACCCATAAATGTGGCTCAATTCTGGAGCCTCTTGCTTATGGATGGTGACTTCCGGCGTTGGAATCGTAATCGTTATCAAGTTTATCCACGTCCTCTTAACATATAGAATTACATCTTACCATAGATGCTTGTCCTTCGTCTCCATAAAGTAAAGTATACGCCAGAACGGACGCAACAAAACATCAAATAGGGGGACAAACACGTCTTGTTACCTTGCGGAATATACAAAAGCATAGGCATTTATCCCACGTATGCTTATTCTGATGGATCCCTTTGAACCTCTAAACCATACGAATCAGAATAGGCACAAAGGAGTGTTCAGTTAGTGGAAAAATCATCTCACTACTTTGCCCGCGGCAACACGGCTCGCGGAGCCCATTTCTTGTATAAATCCGCCTTTGATGGGCTGAACAAGATATACGTCCTTAAGGGGCCCCAGGGTACGGGGAAATCTACGGTTATTAGAAGCTTGGCGGATAAGCTGCTGGATCAAGGCCAGCATGTGCAATGCTTCCACTCCCACTCCGTCCCGACGAACTGGATGGCCTCATTCTAACGGAAGGGAAGGTTGGGGTTGTCGATGGGCGAGTCTGCGAGGGGATTTCGGAGAACGAAGCCGGTGAAATCGTCTATATCGATTTTGGGAGAGCTCTTGAGTACAGCCTTATTTCCCCAGAAGATTCCGAGACAATACATGGCCTGAAAGATAAGCTGGTTAGTGCTTATTCAAAGGCATATGAAACGTTCTTAACCGCATTGCAGATTCATGACGAATGGGAAAAATATTATATCGAAAGCATGGATTTCATGAAGGCGGACCAGATTGCGCAGGATTTGATTCAAGAATTGTTTGCTGATCATGAAAGGGATACCCCCACCGTTGGGCGTCACTTGTTTTTGGAGCTGCTACTCCGAAGGGGCCTTCGATTTTATCCAAAGCTTGACCGCTCCGTTGGAAAGACGGATTTTTATCAAAGGAAGGCCGGGATCCGGAAAATCGACTCTGCTCAAAAAGCTTGCCGCCGCTGCCGAAGAGAAAGGAATCGAAGTCCAGGTGTTTCATTGTGGCTTTGATCCCAACAGCCTGGATATGCTGATATTTCCGAAGCTGGGAACAGCTATCTTCGACAGTACCGCCCCGCACGAATACTATCCTAACCGGGACGGGGACGAAATCCTAGATATGTATACCCTTACTATGACTCCTGGCACAGATGAAGCCTATGCAGCCGAATTAGCCGCTATTAAAGAACGCTATTCGGCAAAAATGAAAGAGGCCACCTCCTCTTTGGCGGAAGCCGAGGCCATCGATTCTCAAATTAAGGCCTTTTATGTTGCGGCTACCGATTTTTTAGTCGTAGAGGAACTCCAACTGCAATTGCAGTCTGAATGGAATGAATTGATCTCAAAGCAGCTTTTAAAATAAAGGTACCAGTATACGCCAGAAGGGACTCAACGAAACATCGAGAGAGCCCCTATTTCATAATCCGCACTGTCTGTAACGGCAAGTGTAAAGGGCACCTGAGAGGGTGCCCTTTCTGTATATTTAGGCTCGTCTATTGACTTAAGTCAATGCAGGGAAACATCCCCCTTGTTACAATTACAGTGTTCGGACCCGTTAAGATCTTTCTGAATTCTCTTCTTAATTCGGCTTAGCGACTCTGGAGTAATACCGAGATAACTGGCCAGTTGATGTTGGGGTACCCGGTTGATAAGGGAGTGACGTTTCATTAGAAGTATCTTGACACGTTCTTCAGGCGAAGAAGCGATAAAAGCAGCGAATTCCTCTTGGACCTGACTAAAGCTCTCCTCCATCATCCTGCGGGTCATGGATTCCAATTGAGGGTGCTTGCTGTACATGTCCTTTTCCTTATCCAGATCTCCAACGACCATTACCGAATCTTCTGTGCATACGAAAGTGTAATCGGAGGACTTATCTGGTTTGTGATGATTGAAAATCGCGATGGCTTGTTCTTCGGTGTAAAAATTAGACGTGACCTCTCTACCATCCTCATCGATCGAATACTGCCTTACACAGCCTTTTAAGATGAAATAGCAGGCTGTAGGGATATTTCCTTGTTTGAAGAGAACCGTTCCCTTCACAAATTCCTCCAAACGAATTTCGTTCACTATGGCTTGCTGAGCTTCCTTGCTAAGAGAAGTCCATCTGGACATGTATTTGTGTAGAATGTCTTTCACTATCTCTTACCTTCATTTCCTTGTCCGTCGTAACTTTCCCTATCCATTTTCTAACATGGGGGAACCTCTTGTAAATGGCTGTTGCAGTAAAATTACCGTTAGGAGGGAAAAGCCATGAGAGCCATGGTTCAAATTTCGTATGGACCACCGGAAGTGATTGTTCTGCAAGAAATCGCGAAACCCTCGCCTGGAAACAGGGAACTTCTCATACGTATCCAAGCTGCCAAAGTAGGGCCGTCAGACTGCGCTTTTCGCAAGGGGAATCCGTTTATAATTAAACTGATATACGGGCTATCCAGACCGAAATTTGCAACAGGAGGAACCGAATTAGCTGGAGTGATCGAAGCAGTCGGCATGGAAGTACAGCATTTTAAGCCAGGGGATCGCGTCTTGGGAATGAGCGTCAAAAACTTCGGTGCTTATGCTGAATATAAGTGTCTTTCCGAAGAGAGCCCCTTACGGTTATACCGGACAACATCGCCTTTGAAGAAGCCGTCGGCGTCTGTGACGGGGGTGCCACCGCATTGACGTTTCTAAGAGATAAGGCAAAGTTGCGGAAGGGACAGAAAGTGCTGATTAATGGCGCATCGGGGGCTGTCGGCATCTACGCTGTGCAATTAGCCAAATATTATGGCGCTGAAGTAACCGGTGTTTGCTCTGCCGGTAACGTTGGTCTGGTAAGAAAAGCAGGGGCAGATTTCATTATTGATTATACCCAGGAGGATTTCACGAAGGCGGACAAGGCCTATGAAGTCGTTTTTGATGCTGTAGGCAAACGCTCCTTCTCGGCATGCAAGCGTGTCCTTACGACCAAGGGAATTTATCTGACTACCGCGCCCAGGTTGTCTGTCCTGTTGCAGATGATGCTGACATCTCTGTTTAAAGGCAAGAGAGCTGTTTTTGCAACAGCCGGCCTTATGCAAAACAAAGCGAATTTAGAATTTCTCATGGAACTCGCAAGTAAGGGAACGCTGAACGCCGTGATCGATCGTCGATATCCTCTGGAGCTCTTGCCGGATGCCCACAAGTATGTAGAGACTGAACGTAAAAAAGGCAACGTGATTATTAAGTTCTAAAGTCAGGTCACCCCCAATCCTAAAACTTTGCTGAAAACTAAAATTGACCTCGGTAATGTGCTTGTCTCTAGAATGACTTCAATCTTCTTTACCGACTAAGAGATGGTTTCCATTAAACTTTTTCATCTTTTACCGCGGGTTGGTGTCGATAAAGGTTTCTTCATCAATAATCGCCTGATGCTTACCATCACATGCAATACTCCCCAGTCTTTACGGCGACCCCAACGGATCTCTCCTTATAGGTGGGATTCCTTAAAATGTCCTTTACACTCACACCACTGAAAGTTGATTTTCTCCCAGTCTTACGACCTTCATCATTGGCGGTATGAATCGCCGCTTTTGCACCCGATGCCGTGAATCGCGCCTTCCTTGCAGTTCTCCGCTCCGCCCACTTGCCCGTCTGGACACGATTTTTTCGCTCATGGGACCCGTCTTACCGCTCACGCCATCTGGACACGATTTTTCGTGTTTATCCACCTGTTTCCGTGCAAAAAGGCTATCCCCGGCCGTCATCGAATCGGCCCTGAGATAGCCCCTGCAAAATCAATTATTTCCCGGACTGGAGTTCGCTCACCATGCCGCGAAGCACGCCGCCCACCGGCTCGGCCGGGCGGCCGAGCAGCTTCTCGAAGTCGCCGCTCTCGATGTCCAGATTGCCTTCGCGGATCGCGCGCTGAATCGCCACCACAATCGGCACCACGGGCTCGGGCACGCCGGCGCCCGCCATGATGGAGGCGTACGTCTCGTCATCCACCTGCTTCACCGGAACATCGCGGCCCAGCACGCCCGCAAGCTCCGCGGCGAACTGCTCCTGCGTAAGCGGCTTGCCCGAAAGCTCGTAAACGGTGTTCTCATGACTGCTTCCGGCCAGCACGGCTGCGGCCGCGTGCGCAAAATCGCGGCGGGCCGCCCACCCTACCCGGCCGGATCCGGCCGATGTCAGCCAGGGCGCGCCGCCGAGCACCGCCTGAATGGTGCCCATCTCGTTCTCGGTGTACCAGTTATTGCGCAGGAACGAGTACGGAATGCCGCTGTCGCGGATTGCCGCTTCCGTCGCCCGGTGAACTTCGGCGAGGAAGAGGGTGCTGTCGTCCGCGCGGCCGAGGCTCGTATAGGCGATGAAGCCGACGCTCGCGTGTTTCGCAGCCTCCACCGCGGCCTTGTGCTGGCGAATGCGCGTTTCGTTGTCGCCGTCCGTGGAGATCAGCAGCACACGGTCGATGCCCGCAAACGCGCGGTCCAGCGTCTCCGGCTTATCAAAGTCGCCTTCACGCACGTCGACGCCGCGGGCGCTCAGATGCTCCGCCTTCTTCGGATCGCGGACGCTCACCGCTATATTTTCCGCCGGCACGGTCTCCAGCAGCTTCTCCACTACCATCGAGCCCAGCTTGCCGGTTGCGCCTGTCACCAACAATTTCATCAGAATCCCTCCATATTTTCGTTTTGTTGTAATCATTATTGTTATAACAAGACTGATTACAACTCATGTATAAAAAAGCTCATGATGAGCTTTTAATATTGAAACTGCATCGCGAGCTGCGCCAGCGTGGTCTTCTCCAACCGCCGCTCCATGGCCGCCTGTGCTTCCGCGAACTCCGCGCGCAGCGCGGCTTCAATGCTTCGGCCGACCGGGCAGTTGGGGTTCGGCCCGTCGTGGACGTGGAACAGCTGTCCTTCCTCGACGACGTCCACGGCGCGGTAGACATCGAGAAGAGTGATCTCATCCGGAGCCTTAAGCAAAGACGCGCCGCCCACGCCGGGACGCACGTCGACCAGACCCGCTTTCTTCAGGTTGCCCATGATTTTGCGGATTATGACGGGGTTCGTGTTGACGCTTCCCGCGATATAGTCGCCGGTGCATTCCTTTGGGCTTACGGCGATCAGGGACAAGATATGGACCGCTACGGAAAAGCGGCTGCTGATCTGCTTCATTTCGCATCACTCCGTTGTAACCATTCTAGTTACTTCCGCGCGCCATGTCAATCGCAAGTCATCATCGCCCGCCGCATACATATAACTATCTGTAAGTAAGGGTGATGAGGAGGCTGCTCTATGCGGCATTATGAGATCGTCTTCCCCTAGAACCGGCTGGATTGGGATTTTCCCGACGCGCGGATGAAGGAAACGTTTGAAGCCAACCAATATTGGCGCAAGGCGATGCCGGCTGGCATCAAGGTGGACCGGCAGGGACGATATTACGTGTCGGTGCCGCGCTGGGCGCAGGGCATCCCTTCCACGATGATCCGGCCCCTGGCACTTCATCGCACTTGTTCCGCTTCAGGAGGGCGACCTGCTCTTCCGTCTCGACGCCTTCCCCGGGCCCGCCGTGGATATAGAAAGCGTATATTATGGCGAGCAGCACGGCGGCGAAGCGTTCAGTCCACCACCGGGAACCAGCCCGGCGCGCCCATGATGCCCTGCCAGAGCGGATCCGGGATGACCAGCCGGCGCTGGTCCTGCTTGCTGAGCGTCGTCGCGATCTCGGCCTCCCGGCCTTCCGCGACCTTAGGGACCCAATCGGGCTCCATGATCAGCTCGCGGCCGAGGGCAACCAGCGCCGCGCCCGTCAGGAGTGCCTCCAGCGCTTCCTCGGGCGTATGCACGGAGCCAACGCCGATGACTGGCGTCCGTCCGCCGGCCGTATCCACAATCCATTGCAGCCGCGACTTGCTGTCGTCCGCCCCGACCCGCGGTTTGGACCGGAAGTCCATGAGCGACACATGGAGGTAGTCCAACTCCCGGCCCGCGAGCACGTCGACCAGCTTCAACGTGTCGTCCATCGTGATACCGTTCTCCTCCGGTTCTTCCGGCGAGAAGCGGTATCCGACGGCAAACGGCCGTTTGGCATGCTCGGCGACGACCCGCTTCACCTCCTCCACCACCGCGAGCGGAAACGTCAGCCGTTTCGCCAGATCCCCGCCCCAGCGGTCGTCGCGGCGGTTCGTAAGCGGGGAGAAAACTGCTGCAGCAGGTATCCGTTCGCGCCGTGAATCTCTACCCCGTCGAACCCCGCCTCAATCGCCCGCCTCGCCGTCTCCCCGAAGTCGCGCACGATAGCTTCGATCTCGTCATCCTGGAGCGGCCTTGGCCTGACACTCCCGTTCTGTTCCGACGGCACGTCGCTCGCGCTCACGATATCCCCGTCCGGCACCAGCTCCGGCGGGCACAGGCGCCCGCCGTGGAAAATCTGCAGCAGCGCCGCGGCGCCTTTTTCCTTGATCGCAGACGCAAGACGCCGCAGGCTTGGGATCATGTCGTCGGTGTCGGCGCCGAACTCGCCGGCGAACCCTTTGCCATTGCGGGTGACGTAGGTGCATGCGGTCACGACCATACCGACCCCGCCGGCGCGGCGGATGTAATAGTCGACTTCGGTGTCCGACACCGTGCCGTCCTCATTCGACGACCAGTTCGTCATCGGTGCCATGACGATTCGATTGTCCAGCCGGATGCCGCTTCGCAGCGTAAAGTCTTCAAATAATGGCTTATGTTTGGGGTTCATGCGTATGTCCTCCCTATGGATGATTAGACCTCAACTATTTTGTTCAATAACGGGAAAAGCATGTGAAGATGGAGAAACACGAATAAAATGAGATCAGGATACGGTACGCCGTGACCGCCTTCCGCCTGACATCGGTACCCACATGAAGAAGAGATCTTGACGCAAAGCTGTGCAGGATTGCCGATGATCCGAAGATAGATCCAGCCAATCCCTTTCTCGCGGCTCAGCTTGATCCGGCCGCGTCACATTCATTTCTCGCAGGCGGGTTAAGATTTGAACAGATTCTTAACAATCTCATACGAATGCAGGCGAGCCTTATGGTCAAACACCTGGGCAATGACCATCAGTTCGTCCGCCTGGGTGTCGTCCAGAAACGATTGTAGCTTATCTTTCACCGTTCCCGGACTGCCGAAGATGGAAGACCCGAGCTGCTGATGGACCGCCCGCTGCTCGGTGTCGGCGGCGACAACATTCACGCCGACCATCGCGTAAGGCTTCTCCGTTTCACCAATCTTGCTAAGCCGTCGGAGACGTTCCCTGACGGTTTTTCTTTCGCAGGCGGTGACGGCCCGGTCAATGGACATAATCGTCCGGGATTTCTGCTGGCGCAGCACGCCCAGTAAGTATCCAGCACCAGCGGCTTCGCTCTGTGCGTACCTTGTGACGTTCGGTGTGGCTTCTTTCGCTCCCGTTCCATCGCAAAGAGCTGGTTGCAATACGCCAGCCCTTGAGCCGCCACCGTTTCATTGCCTTTGGCTTCCGCTTAAAGGATGTATTTTGATGTCGTAGTCAACATTAATTTTCATATTTTCCCAATATTTCGACCATTGCTCTTCCGTTTTTCCTTTAGAAAACGGCTTAAGCGAATGTGTTCCGACCTCTAAGGGATCCACTTTCAACCGTTGCATTCTTTTTAATAAATCTGACGTTTGTTCCTCAAGGTAGACCTCAATCTCATGAATTAAATGTTCCAATTGTTCCTCACTTTGAAGATCCTTTTCTCCCTGGTATTCCTCAATTCTTCCGTTCAATACCACGTGTAAAGACAAGGATGAATAGTCCCTCGATAGGTTCATGCGAACATTGGACCGAATACGTCCTAAACTGATAGATAACTTTGGAATGGCCAAGACCTTTAGGAAATGATCGTTATCCAGAAGTTGAAAAATTTCATCGTCCAAATCTTGAATGACCATTACTTCTTTATCCTTTTGGAAGAAGGCTGTCCCTACGTAATTGAAAATGTTCTTATCCGAATGAAAAACCGGCAGGATCGGATCCTTAAGAGGGGAATATAACTTCTTCATAAATTGTTGAATATTGACGATGCTCATTTCACCTTGTTTATGCTCCTCGTAATGCTTTAACATCCGATAAAGAAAATAATCTTGGTTTGGTTGCTTCGTCAATTGATTTTTTATGTATTCATCAAAATCACCTCTCACAATCAACAAATAGACACGCATTGAAATATCGGGATCAACCAGTATCGTATGGATCAGCTTTTCAATGCCTTCTTTTTTGCCAGCTCCTCATTGATTAATAACATTCGCAGCTTGCCCCTGCTTCAACTCCCGATAATAAATTAAATCAAACTCCTTGCCTCCCTGCTTTAACAGATCGACTTCCTTGGAGAGAAAACGTTTTTTTCTTGGATGAGCGGTGGTACTAAAGTGCTGATTTTCAACTTTCCTTTCGTTCCCTTATCAACCGACCAGAAAACTACCGGAGCGATCTCTTCGATCCTATTGTTCTCGACATATGGAGAAGAACAGCCGGCCATCCACATTAGGCTTATAATCGCCAATAAACCATAGTGCTTGTATGGTACCATGCCTACATACTCTCCTTTCTTTTAACTGCAGTGAATAGGATCGTAGGAACAAGTAAATACATGAATGCGCCGAGCCAGATTTGAATGTTCAGTAACATCTTTTGACCCGGAACCGTTTGCCATAACCATTGATCCATTAAGATGATGCTTATCAAAATGACGAACCAACTCGACAATAATCCGATCCGAGTCGTGCGTTCGTTCATTTTTCTCATAAAGACTCTTCCGGCTCCATAAAAACACAACAGAAGAATAGAAATGTCAAACACATAATTAAACATATGGAAAGAGATAAGAATGTAATCGATTCGTTCTAAACCGCTCGTTTGAATGTAGCTTCCCATATATACAACCGGAAAATCGACTTTGCTTAAGTAGTTCGAACCGTAAAACAACACCGAAGCAATAAACAAAAATGAATATTCCATGATCGACAGCATGTTTCCAATGACCATATATTTTAATATTTTTTTATTGGTGCTTAGCCATGGAACCATAAAGGCCAAATATACGGAACCGGAAAATGCCGACCACATAAACAACAAACCTTGCCATGATTGTCCTGACCATTCGGTGGGTATAAGAGGATACAAATCGCGGTAATTTGCAATCGGCGGAAGGAAAAACGGAATAAACACGATTGCGATCCAAGCCCCGCAAAGAAAGGCGATGACGACAAAACGCAATGTTTTCTCCATTCCATTTGAAGCCACAAATAAGCTGATCAAAAGAATCATTAGGATCAACCACTTTTTATTCATAGATGGATAAATAAAATTATGGAGCATCTCAACGTATCCCAGGGTGATGACTGAAATTTTTAACAACAATATGAAAAAACCAAGTATGGCGAAAATTTGAACCGTCCGTTTCCCGAAAAGCTGTACAAATCCTTGATGGCCTTTCGCTGCATAACTGGAACTAAACCATTTGGACAGCATCATCAAATTAAGCTGGGACAGCAGCCCCATGACGACAATGGCCCATACCATATACGAATGAACCAAATAAACCGGCATGATTAAAATAAAATAATGCATTTGTGTACGATTCACCAAGAAAAGGAAATAGATGCCGCCAAGAGTGGAAGTTCGATTGTATAAGGATAAAGTCTTCATTTTTTCGTCTCCTGCCGCCATTTCCGTAGTGGTTTTAAATTCTTCGGACGCGTTTTCATCCAAATTAAAGGGCCGCGGATAAAGAGGTCGATCCAATCCTTTCCATAAAAAGGTGCAATCGGCGCTAAATAAGGTTGACCTAATGACGTTAATCCATGAAGATGTGCAAGAATCCCGATCAGCCCGATCACGATTCCCGGTAACCCAAGAAACGCTGCAAGGATAAGAAGAAACACTTGCATCAGAACCATGGATTTTGTCATTTGATAATTAGGAACTAAAAAGAAAGCAACAGCGGATATACCCATCAATACAATCAATATTTTACTTGCAAAGCCAGCTTCTACAGCCGCTTGTCCAATGACGATACCACCGATAACCCCTAACGTTTGACTGGTTTTGGTCGGCATTCGCAAACTTGCTTCTTTGATGATTTCCAGCGTTATGATCATGAAAAATCCTTCCGCAAAGGGAGTAAAGGGCAATTTGCTTCTCGATTCCAATAATACGAAAAGAATCGGCAACGGAACCATTAGGTAATGAAATGTCGTTAACGCAACATAAAAGGGAATCAGCGCCAAAGAAACAATAAAACTTCCGTACCGGATTATACGTAAAAAACTGGCTACCGGCCAACGAAGGAAGTAGTCTTCCGGCGATTGGAATAAATGAAAAAAGTAATGGGAGCAATTAAGGCAAACGGTGAATTGGAGACCAATAGCGTCAGCTTTCCCTCACCTAAGGCGTAGGCGCAGGCATCTGGCCGATCCGTTTGTAGAAACTGCGGAAAGACCGTATGATGATGGTCTTCCATAAAAGCTGCAAGCTGAGAGGAGTCTAAAAATTGATCGAAATCCACACTTTTAATTTTCTTTCTTGCAAGGGAAACGAAATCCGGATTAGTTAATCCGTCTATGTACATCAACACAACTTTTGTTTTACTCAATGAACCGACAGTGAAGCTTTCCGTTTTTAATGTCGTTAGAGGCAATCGCCTTCGCAACATTGTAATATTTTTATCGATTTGTTCGCTGAAGCTGTCTTTCGCTCCATATATAACAGTTTCCGTTTCGGAAGCTTGAATGGCCCGACCCAAAGGATTTTCCAGCTGGATGCCTAACCATTGATCGTTGACTGAATCGTTTAGAAGAATAAATCCTTGCATTATTTTTTGTTGAGCATCTTCGATCGATATAATTTCCGAAACTTTGGCATTGGTTATGCATGAAGAAAGCGATTGGCCGGCACATCGATGAATTGGCTCAATAATCGCCTCGTTTAAACGTTCTTGATCGATTAACGTTTTTATGTATAAAAGATGGACTGAAGCACTGGTACCCATTCGGTGCTCAACGACTTCGGCATCATCCATAAGGTTTAATTTCTGTTTTAATTCATCAAGCATAGTCTTCTCCGTTCATTAACGTAATCAAACTCATATGGTTATATCTTGCTCTGTAATCGAAAAATCATACGACCGGCAATTGGAGCAGTAAATTTATTTGGTGTTAGATATGCCGAAGTGATATTCAAAAATAATCTAAGTGGGAAAGAAAATGTCGATGTAGCTGGGATTAGACCTTCTTATGCAGCTGAGTTTAGTTAAGGCATCAGATTATCTAGGCATGTAATTCCTAATGATTAACCATTATGTAAGTTAAGCGCTGTTCAAAAGCAGCCCTTTTTTATAATTTGATTATAGGGGTTCCCCTCTATTTATAAGTGAAAGCAGCGTACTTTAAGTGGCTGCCCGACAAGGGGTATACTAAGAAGGAAAGGATGTGGTTGATAATGGAGACAATGAAGGCGGTAGCACTTACCCGGTATCTGCCGATTGATAATCCGGAAAGCCTGGTCGATGTGGTTGTTGAGAAACAAAGCGCGGCAGGCCGTGATCTTTTGGTCAAAGTGGTGGCCATCTCCGTCAATCCGGTCGACACCAAGGTACGCGCGCCTAAGGACAAAGTGGAAGAAGTCCCTAAAATTTTAGGCTGGGATGTAGCGGGAATTGTAGAAGAGGCTGGACCGGATTGCTCGTTGTTTCGTCCGGGGGATGAAGTGTTCTATGCGGGAAGCATTGCGCGGCAAGGAGGCAACAGTGAATATCATCTGGTCGACGAGCGAATTGTCGGTCGCAAGCCAGCGTCCCTGGATTTTGCGGAAGCAGCGGCTTTGCCTTTAACTTCTATCACTGCCTGGGAAGCGTTATTTACCCGAATGTCGATTTCTCAAGATCCGGCCGCCAATGAAGGAAAGGCCCTGCTGATTATCGGCGCCGCCGGGGGTGTCGGGTCCATTGCCATTCAGCTTGCAAAACAAGCGGGACTTACGGTAATCGGGACTGCTTCCCGTTCGGAAACCGTGGATTGGGTAAAATCCATGGGCGCGGGCTATACCATCAATCACCATGAGCCGCTCCTTCCGCAGCTTAACGCCATTGGGTTTTCGAGCGTTCCGTACATTTTCTGCCTGAATGCCTTGGAAAAACACTGGGCCGGCATCAGCGAGGCCGTTTCTCCGCAGGGGGTCGTGTGCGCCATCGATGATCCGGTTTCTCCGCTTAACCTCAAACTGCTCAAACAGAAAAGCGTGACCTTCGTATGGGAGTTTATGTTTACGCGCTCGCTTTTTGAAACGGAGGATATGATCGAGCAGCACTTGCTGCTCAATCGAGTCGCGGATGCCGTCGATCAGCAAAAATTGAAGACAACGCTGACCGAAGTGATCGGGCCGATCTCGGCGGAGAATCCTCGTAAGGCTCACAAGCTTTTGGAGAGCAATCGGACGATTGGCAAGGTTGTTTTGGAGGGCTTTGTTTAAAAACGTGAAAAGCCGGCTGTGTTGCAGCCGGCTTAATTTTGTCGTTACTTATGATAAGGCTCTCCCCGAGTAATCTTAAACGCCCGGTACACCTGCTCCACCAGGATCAGCCGCATGAGCTGGTGCGGGTAGGTCACCCGCCCGAAGCTCAGCTGCTGGTCGGCGCGGCGCAGGACGGCGGCGGAGAGCCCGTGCGAGCCGCCGATCACGAACGCGACGCGGCTGCGTCCGTGCGTGGCTAGCCGCTCGAGCTGGCCCGCCAGCTCCTCGGAAGACCACGTCTGCCCGCCGATGGCGAGCGCGATCACGTGGGCGTCGTCCTTGAGCTGGGCGAGGATCCGCTCACCCTCGCGGGTGCGCACCTGCTCTTCCTCCGCCGCGCTCATCGTGTCGGGCGCCTTCTCGTCCGGCAGCTCCGTGATCTGCACCTTCGCGTACGGCCCGAGCCGCTTCAAGTACTCGGCGATGCCGTCCGTCAGGTACTTCTCCTTCAGCCGGCCCACCGCTACAATCTGGATATTCATCGTCCGTCCCCTCCTAATAGCCCTTACTTAACCAATAATCCGACAGGAAATGCAAAAAGAGGGAGCCCGAGCTCCCTCCTTCCCGCCTATACCACCAAAAATTGCGCGTGCTTCTCGCATTCCTCGCAGTGAGGAGGCGGGTCCCAGGCGGCAAACTGCGTTTTGTCCAAGTCCACCACATCCGGGGCATCCTCGTATTCATCGACGAACCGGTCGATGGCCAATTCCACATGATCCTTGCATACGACGTACATGTAAGTCCTCCGTTACTTAGTCCAGTTCCGCCAGCTTCACGGTGGCGGAGGCCTTCTTGCCGGCCCGGTAGTAGGTGACGATGAGCTCGTCTCCGATTTTTTTATGGGTGAACAGATACTTGCGCAGCTGCATGGTGCTCGCGACGGGCTTGCCGTCCAGCTCCACGATCACATCGTGGGTCTTGAGTCCCGCATCCTTGGCCGGTCCTGTCACATCGTTTACGATAATACCAGTTTTCACATCCTCGGGCAGTTTTAGTACTTCGAGCCCGCTTTTGAACGACTGCACGTCCTCCGAGGTGATGCCCATCTTCGGACGCTTGATTTTGTGGTCCTTGATGAGGGCGTCAAGCACCGGCTTGGCACTGTTGATCGGAATTGCGAACCCGAGCCCTTCGACGCCGGCGTCCGAGATCTTCATGCTATTGATCCCGATCACCTTGCCGTCGAGGCTGACCAGTGCCCCACCGCTGTTGCCCTGGTTAATGGCCGCGTCCGTCTGGATGACGTCCATCTCCCATTCCACTTCCCCGTCCGCCCCCAGGTATACGGGGATCGTCCGGAGCGGCGAGGAGATGACCCCGACGGTCGTCGTCTGGGAGAAGCTCAGCCCAAGCGGGTTGCCGATGGCGATGGCCGCCTGCCCCGGCTTCAGCTCGTCGGAGTTGCCGAATTCCGCGACCGCCTTCACGCCCGCCGCGTCCGTCTCCAGCACGGCGAGGTCGGAGTACATGTCACGGCCGATCACCTCGGCCTTCTTCCGCTCGCTGTCCGACAGCACCACCTCGACCGAGGTGCCGCCATCGACCACGTGATTGTTCGTTACGATCCGTACGCGGTCGCCGCTCTTCTGGAAGATCACACCCGAGCCCATTCCGATGCCTTTGACCTTGTCCCCGTCCTTCATCGTACTGATAATGCTGACGACGGCCGGCCGCACCTTATCCCCGGCGGCCACCACCCGGTCGTTGATGTCATAGACCGGCACGCTGGCCGCATTCGGATGAACGTCAGCTGCTAACGGCTCCTCGCCTCCGCCGAACCATTGGACAAGCGTCAGCATCAGCAGCATGCCGGCCAGCACGGACACGGCCGAGACGATCACCAGGCGGTTCGGATTGCGGCGGCGCGGCTCCCATTCCCGTTTTGCCCTCCGCGATACCCGTGTATTGTAGAAATCATCCTTCCAGAAACTCATCCGAACCCCTTTCCGCCGGCGCGGCGGGGGCCCTGCCGGGACGGCTCTATCTTTTATATCGCCTATAGGAATCTTTCGGCGGATTCGTGACTAGACTAATAGTATCCAAGAGCCCAAAAAGGAGACCTGCCCATGAATCCGATGGAACAAGTGAACCTGATCGGCAAGCTAGCCGACCTGAAAAGCCAGCAGTACGACACGCTGCTCCTGCTGAGCGCCCTAACCGACCTGCTGATCGAGAAAGGCCTTCTCACGCAGGCCGAGCTGCAGGCCCGCATCGTCTCGCTCGATGCCGACGCTCTGCCCGAGCGTTTCCACGGCTGACGTCCGGCCCCAAGCCCGATCGCTAGTCTTCGTCCAGCGAATCCCATTCGGTCGGACGGTCATAGTAGGTGTCCATCAGCTTATACGAATGGTCCTGGCAGGTGATCCGGTTGTCCTCCAGAATATTACCCACCGTCAAACGGGCCAAATCGGTCATATTATGATTACGGCTCAGGTGGGCCAAATAGACCCGCTTCGTGCGTCCCCCGAGAAGCTCGCATAAGCCTTCCCCTGCGGCATCGTTGGACAAGTGCCCGATATCGCTCAGAATCCGCCGCTTGATGTTCCACGGGTACCGGCCCATCCGGAGCATCTCCACGTCATGATTCGACTCCAGTACGAGTACGTCGGCATCCGCGACGGCCTCTTTCACCTTGGGGCTCAAGTACCCGAGATCGGTCGCCACGCTCAGCTTCTGCTCCCCTTCATAGAAGTTGTACGCTACCGGCTCCGCCGCATCGTGCGAGATGCCGAACGACTCAATCTTCATCGTCCCCAGGTCCATCGAGGAGCCGGTTTCCATCACCCGCTTGTTCTCCTCGGCGATGGCCCCGATCTGCTTGTCCAGCGCCTCCCACGTCTTCTCGTTCGCGTAGACGGGCAAGTTGTATTTCCGCGCGATAGGCCCAAGGCCCTTTATGTGGTCGGAATGCTCGTGCGTGACGAGAATCGCATCCAGGTCGTCCCCCGAAATGTCGCGTTCCTCCATCAGCTGTTCCAGCTTCTTCGCGCTGAAGCCCGCGTCGATGAGCACCTTCTTCTCCCCGTTCGCCACCAGCGTCGCGTTTCCCGTCGAGCCGCTGGACAATACGGTAAACCTCAATCCCATGTTTTTCTTGCTCCTTATCTTGTGACTTCCGCTGAAGCTTTCCTGCGCCTCCCGGCTTAAGGATTGCCTCTCTATGTGTAGGAAAAGAATGGTCGGCTTCCCTAAAAATCGTTCAGGCCCTTCTCGGCCTTCCTAAGGCCTGCTCTCGTCCTTCCTAACCTACCTTGCCATTCGGGCGTCGGCCGTCTCCTTGCCGTCCTGCGTGCCTTCTACGGCGCCGCTGAACGCTTCCACGTAGAACAGCTCTCCGCTGTTCAGCACAACGCGCCACACCGGCAGCATGTACTGCGTGTCCGCATCGAAGCGCTGCCCGTGATAACCGAGCCGGACGTCGGTAATGACCGAGTTGTCCTTCAGGTGAATATCCGCGAGACTTTTGAGAGCGGTATAGGCCGAAATGACCTTCTGCTCCTTGGCGTCTCCCCTGATTGTACTTCAACATAGGTCTGTTTGTAACCTGTTAGTTTCCCCTTCTGCTCCATAAGCTGAAGCGTAATGTCGAAGAGGGGAAGCTTGTCGTACATCTGGTTCATCACCTGCAGCCCTTCCTTACTCGCCGCCGGGTCTAACTCATACTGCTCGGCATGGTTGACGCCTGCCTTATCCAATACGGACTTCATCCGGCTCCGGCCGAAAAATTCACCGTACTTACCGGCTCCGGCAGAGAGACCGTCGTTTTGTCGCTGTACGTTTCCTTGTAATTGACCGCCTTCAGCTTCGGCGTTTCCTTCGGAATTTCTTTCATTCGCACCGTAATGTTCTTGCTCGCGAGCAGCTTGTTCGTCTCCTCCATGGCGATGGCTGTATCCGTCAGGGAATGGACCTTATCCGAACGGCTGTTCCACAGCTGGAAGCCGAGCAATACATTCAGCATCAGAAACGAGATGATCAGAACCGTTTTGGCCCGTCCCCAGTCCATGGCTTCCCTCCTGTCCCTTCCGGCCTTTTACAGAAACTCATACGTCCCATCCCTCAGCTCCACCGCCCACCGGGGGTCAGCTCCACCGTCTTATCCGTGATCGCCGCCTTGTAAGCCGGGAAAACATTCACCACCTGCGCCCGACGGGGATAGGCTTTGACCAGGTCATCGAGCTCCTTGCCCCCGGCAGCGTAACCTGAGTTTTGGAGGACGGCTTGTCCATCAGAATGGTCGACCGCTCGTAGTTGGAGACGATGCCTTTGTTCAGGACTACCTTGATGTATCCGAACAGGTCCTGCTTCGTGTTGATGATCGGGTAGTTGTCGATGTATTGGCGGAAAACGATCGTCTGCGGCCCCGTCCCCTGCTTCGGCGACAGCTCGCTGTACAGGTAGTTGCCGTTCCACCCCTCATGCTGGTTGATAAAAGAGATCGCCGACAGCATATTCTCCTTCACATCGTTCTTCGAATTGACGGGAGCCGATACCGGGTCCGTGAAGGCTAGCCAATGCTGAGCGCTCTTCATCTGCAGGCCGCGTTTCGCATCGGTATAGAACTGGGTGTCGTTCTTCTCCTGAAGAAGGCTGACCATGGCCGGATCGGCAAAAAGACTCCGCTTCAGCTTGTCCGCCGTCAGCTCGGTATATGGCATCTTGTATTGCATAGCCTCTACGGGCTCATCCGGCAGGTAGTAATCTCCAACCTCGGTATGATACGAAGGCTGGTATTCCCCGAAGTTGACGAAGGTCTGGATTTTGGCCGCATCCAGGTCCGCTTTTACCGCTTCGTAGACAACCAGGTTCGATTCGCTGAAGAAAAGGGCCTTGACCTCGTCTTTGTTTTTGTCGATATAAATCCAGATCTTGGCGATATAGTCGTTCTCGATCGGAGCTTCTTCCTTGATCTCCATCACCCGCTGCAGCACGGAGAGGGGAACGGCTTCCCGGAATTTGATCTCGAGCCCCGGCGAATCGTTACGGATAGCTTCCATGTTGAGCGAGGACCCGAACGTGTTCGTACGGTGGAAGCCCTCGAAGCGCCGCTGCTGCAGAAATTCGTTGTAAATAATGTGGTAGAACGACATCTGAATCGGAAGCACCGTGTGCTTCTTGTTCCCTGAATGAACCACGATCTGCTCCGGATAAACGACATCCTCCACATTCGCCTGCGTTCCGGTCAGCTCGGTCGGGATATAGTCGGTCTGGTTGACCAGCTCGAATTTCGGCGTTCCATAAGCGAGCACATAGCTCTGGATGAGGCTCGCCCCGACGAGCACGAACAGAACGGCCGATTTCAAACGCTCCCTCATGCCGGCTCACTTCCTTCCTGCGGGGAATACGGGAGGGTGAAGGTGACCTTGGTGCCTTTGTTGTATTCGGAGTCGAGGGAGATCGTCCCCCGTGGGCTTTAATAATTTCCCGGGCAATGGACAAGCCGAGGCCCGTCCCGCCCATATTACGTGAACGGGCCTTGTCCACCCGGTAAAACCGCTCAAAAATACGCTCCAGGTCCTTCTTCGGAATGCCCACTCCGTTATCCTCGACGGTCACCTGCAGCCACTTCTCGTCCTTCACCCGAGCCGTCAGCTCGATCCAGCCCCCGTCTCCGGTATACTTCACGGAGTTCGAGACGAGGTTGTCGAGCACCTGGTCGATCTTGTCGCGGTCGACGAGCACCGGCTTCAGCCGGGTCTCCACCTTCTGACGGATGCGGATGTGCCGCTGCTGCAGCTGGAAGGCGAACCGGTCGGCCACCTCCTCGAGCATCTCCGCCGGATCGGTCCATTCCCGCGACATCATCGCCTGCTTCGAATCGAAGCGCGACAGATGCAGCAAGTCGGTCACGAGGCGGATCATCCGCTCGGTCTCGTTGCGCGTCACGCCGATGAACCGCTGGGCGAGCTGCGGCTCCTCCATGGCGCCGTCTTCGAGCGCTTCGAGGTAGCTCTTGATCGTCGTGAGCGGCGTCCGGAGCTCGTGGGACACGTTCGCCACGAACTCCCGGCGGGCCTGCTCCAGCTCCTCCTGCTCGGTGACGTCCTGAAGCACGACGATCGTGCCCGTCGTCCCGATGTCCCGCCGGTGGATCGGCGTGAAGGTCACCCTCACCTTGCGGGGCTCCTCCTCCGGCCGGTCGAACTCGAGCAGCGTAACCTGTTCTTTGTCATGCACATGCGCGTTCTTCAGCTCCGGCGGCAGGTTCAGGAGATCGGCCAAGTCGCGGCCGAACGCCTTTTTCTCCTCGACGTCCAGAATCTTGCGGGCCCGGTAGTTGATCAGGATGATGCGGCCGACGTCGTCGGTTGCGATCACACCGTCGCTCATGTTGGCGAGAACGGATTCGAGCTTCTCCTTCTCCTCCTCGTTCGAGGACAGCGCCTCCTTCAGCCGGTCCGTCATGTAGTTGAACGCGTTGCTGAGCTGCCCGATCTCGTCCTGGCTGTACAAGCGCACCCGCTGGTCATAGTTCCCCTCCGCTACCGAGGTGACCTGCTTCGTGATTTCCTTGATGGGGCTTGTGATCGTATGGGAGAGGAAGATGCCGAGAAGAGCGGTCAGCGCCAGCGCAATAACGGTACCGGAGATGAAGATGCCGTTGACCCGGTTGATCGTGGAATAGACATCCTTAAGCGGCTTCGTGATGTAGACCGCATAGACCACCTTGTCCCCGCTGGTCACCGGCATGGCCACCGCTTTCTTGCGCTGGCCGTCCGTGTCGATGAAGATCTGCTCCTCCCGGATGTTCTGGAGAGCCCGCATGACGATGCTGGTGTTGTTCTTCGTATTGAGGATTTTGGCTGAATCAGGCTGGTTCGTGCTGATGACGGTCCCGTTCGCATCGACCACCTGAATGCCGAGGTCGGCATTGCCAAACTTGCTCCACGCCACGACAAGCTCGCTGATGCTGTCGTTCAGCCTTTTGCTGTCGGGGACCTTGGTGTCTCCCGTCTTCGGCTCCTGCTCCGAATCCGCATATTGAGCCGCCACGCGCTCCGCGAGCAAGCCCGCCTGCATGTTAAGGGAATCGGAGAACGTCGTCATGAACGAGTTCTCCATCGTCTTCATAAAGTAGATCCCGATCAGCTGCATCGCAAAAAGAATCAGCAGAACATAGATGATGATCAGCTTCATCTGAATGGTGCGAAAGAAGCGGGTGGCTTTCATTTACAGCCCTCCGTTTTTGGGGCTGCGCATCATATAGCCGAGGCCTCTCCGCGTCGTGATGTATTCCGGACGGCTCGGGTCGTCCTCGATCTTCTCCCGCAGCCGGCGGATGGTCACATCGACGGTCCGCACGTCGCCGTAGTAATCGTATCCCCACACCGCCTGAAGCAGATGCTCCCGGGTCATCACCTTGCCCGAGTTCTTCGCCATGTAATGGACGAGCTCGAATTCGCGGTGGGTCAGGTCGAGCGGCTCGCCGTCCTTGTACATCACGTACATGTCGCTGTCGATCAGCAGGTTGTGAAGGCGGAGTCCCTGGTTCTCTTCCGGCTCCGGAGCCGCCTGCGCCTTCGTCTGCCTTCTTAGATGGGCTTTCACCCTTGCGAGAAGTTCTCGAGTCCCGAACGGCTTCGTCACGTAATCGTCGGCGCCCATCTCGAGCCCCAGCACCTTGTCGAGTTCGGTATCCTTCGCCGTCAGCATGATGATCGGCGTGTTCAGCTTCGCCCGGATTTCCCGGCACACGTCCATCCCGTCCTTCACGGGAAGCATGAGGTCGAGCAGAATCAGGTCCGGGTCCTCGGAGAACGCCAGCTCCACCGCTTCCCCGCCGTCATACGCGCAGACGACCTGGTACCCTTCCTTTTCCAGGTTAAACTTCAATATATCAGCAATCGGACGCTCATCGTCCACTACAAGAATTTTTCCGTACATCCCGCACCGCCTGTCTTATAGACTGCTTATCACCATACCTCTATTCTAACAAAAAAGAGAGACAGCCGCGAACCATCCGGTCGCTTCCGTCTCCCCTGTATGGTGCTGCCTGATCCCGTTTCCTTTTAATTTCGGAATCGGTGATTCAACTTGCTTTTATCGGCTTAAGTACTTAAGAGGGTTCTCTACGTTCCCATTGCGCTGAATTTCAAAATGCAGATGAACGCCGGTCGAGTCGCCGGTGCTTCCCATATAACCGATTTTCTCGCCTTTCTCGACGATTTTGCCAACCGTGGTGTACAGCTGGCTCATGTGGCCGTAAAGCGTGCGGTACCCATTGGCATGATCGATGATCACACAGTTACCGTAGTCGTTTCGGTAACCGGCGAAGACCACTTTGCCGTTATCGGCAGCTAGAATATTTTTGTTGCCGGAGACGAAATCCACTCCCTTGTGGAGCTTGCCCCATCTTTGGCCGAACCCGCTTGTCATCGTGAAGGAAACGACCGGGTAAGCGAAATTCCCGGATCCTTCGCCCAGCACGACCTTGGTTCCCTTACGGACGACCGCCTTCACCGGTGGCGTCACGACCTCTTCGTTCTCCAGCTCTTCATCGGCCATAAGACCGTCCACCTTCGTTACCTTGAAGGCCACCTTCTTCACGCCGTTCTTGCCTGCCTGAATCGGCTGAACTTCTCCGGCTTTCATCGCCGGATCCTGGATCACTTCCGTATCATACTGGACCTCCTGGGTCTCCACCACCTTCTCCACCGTCTTAACGGACAGAGCCGGCTTCAGAATCGTCAGGTTCAGCTGCTGGCCGACCTTGAGGAAATCCTCCGTTATGCCCGGATTGTTCTGATAGATCGCTTGCTTCGTGACATTGAATTTCTTCGCGATGCAGCCCAGGCAGTCGCCTTCTTGCACGGTGTAGACGTTAGGCTTTACATCGCCCGTCTGCAGCTTCTCGGTCAGCTTCTGCGGATCGTCCAGCTCCTCCGGCTGAACGTTCACCGGGGCGAGCTCCACCTTCTGCACGAAGCCCGCTTCCTGAAGCTCGCTTTCGCCCGGCGCCAGGTTCTTGGTGGAGAGGGCGGCGACTTCTCCAACATTTTT
Source organism: Paenibacillus sp. CC-CFT747 (assembly GCA_030323305.1). Classification (GTDB taxonomy): domain Bacteria; phylum Bacillota; class Bacilli; order Paenibacillales; family NBRC-103111; genus Paenibacillus_AO; species Paenibacillus_AO aurantius. The sequence goes on from CP106741.1 coordinate 1,897,587, forward strand.
ATCTTTTTGCGGAACATATTTGCCTTTGATGGTGTCTAATACAGTGTCGGCTGTTTTCTGGTCCTTCAGTACGCCGACGGCCTTCCCGTCGATGGACAGCTGGACGCCCACCGCGTGAGCCGACAGCTTGGCCGACAACGCTTTAAGGGCCGCCTCGTTATCGTACTCGAGGTTGAAAGCCTTTTCGCTTCGGATCAGAACCTCATCCGTGTTCAGGACCATTTGGACGTCGGGGTATTTCTTCCCCAGCTCTTTGTATTTCTCGATCTTGAAATCATCCACGAGCTGCGGGGAACTGACCGTTCCGATATCCTGGCCGTTAAAGAGCACATGATACACTTCGTGCGTATTCGCCTGTACATAATGATTGCCGCCGAACGTAATGCACCCGATAAGCCCCAGCGCTCCTGCGCCCTTCACGAGCTGCATACGGTAACCGCGCAGCACGGAGAACCAGTCCATCCGGACCGCCTGCTGCTCCGATTCTTTGGAGCCGTCTGCAGTCATCAGGGACGGCTGTTCCGCCGCGTTTGATTCCAACGAATCCATCACCAGTGGTTGGGGTTCGTTCGGATTCTCTGCCGCTGCCAGGGCCTGCTCCTCGTTCCGGTTCTCCTGCTCGGCCACCGCCGCTGCCTTCGCATCGGAGGAAACCATCGCCGGCTGCTCCGTCACTGTTTGAAGACCGGCTGCTGTCTGCGATTCTACGTGCGCTTGAACTTCTCTATTGGGCGTTTCGTTCTTCTCTTCTATCTTCTCGATCGGACTGCCAACCGATTTGCCCAAGACGGCATTCATCCTGCCAGTCAAGCTTTGCCATTGGCCCTTGGAGGTTTGCTTGGCCGAAGCCAGCTTCTTCAAGACCCAATCTATACTCTTGATTCCTGTCATGATTGTCTCCTCTTAGTCTTTTTCCTGGTGGTTGGACAGGACTTCGGGGGATCCGCTCATCTACACATCCGGCCTCAATACGTCAAATTTCGACATCCCGTTCCAACGTAGCCTTTACTAGGTTACCACATTTCTCCCGAATCGATCAACCAATCCCACTTCTTTACCCGGAATTTACCGGTTGGATCGGGGAAATGAGGCTGTTCCCAATCAAGACTTAACCAGACTTAACAAGAGGCTGCACGCCTATTCAAGGACTAGCCATCGCAAGGCATCAGTTGTATTTGTTGAGTATCGCGGTCAGCTCCTTCACCTGTTCCGGCTTGACATACTTGTCGATCATCGACTGGATCCTGCCCATTTCCTCGCCTGTAATGCCGTCCTCCGCCATGGCCGACAGTGTCTGAAGCTCGTTCGCCGGGAGGCTCCCCGCCAAGGTCGTGAAGATCTTCATCTTGTCCTCGTCGGACAGCTTTTCCTTCTTCTTGATAAAATCCTCCGCCGACATCACCAGATTCTGCCCGCTGCCGGTTGTCGTCTGTCCCCACACCTCAACGGCTCCCTCGCCTCTTGGCACAGGAGGCTCCGACGGGTTCGCTGTCGTGCTTTGATCGGCTGCTCCGGTCCCGCCGCCATCCCTTCCGTTCGTCATCGTTTCGACCGCCTGCTCCTTCGTTTTTCCCGATGACTGTCTAAATATATTCAACCCGCTCGACACATTTGCCAAAAAGTCTGAAAATTGCATGTTTTGACCGGGCGTCTCCAAATGATATTTGGCCAGCAGCTGGTCCACATACGTGTGCACCGTCAGCCACGTCACGTAGATGGTCATCACGGAAATCAGAACCGTTGCGGCGATTTTTTTGGCCAGCCAGGTTACGAATCTTGTCAAAGCCGTTGCCTCCTCCACTTTCATCTACCGTCTAGTATGGACGAAAGAAGAGAGACTCAATCGGGCCGGCGTGTAAAATTTCCCCAAAAACATCCCGCTATATTACTAAGTAATACTAAATAATATAAAGGGTTATTTCCCTGAAAACCTAGTTAGAATCAAGGTAAATGCCTGCTGACTTGCTCGTTTTCTACTTCTTTTCCGACCGGTTATCCGGTACGACCTTCCCCGTTTCATAAAAAAAGCCCCGGGTTTCTCCGGGGCTTTCGTGTTAGATATAGATAGGCCGAACCTGGTTCGTCTGCTCGCGGTTGCGGCCGACGGAGAAGATGGAGATCGGAATGCCGGTCAGCTCCGACACCCGGTTCAAGTATTGGCGCGTGTTGACGGGCAGGTCATCCAGCGAGCGAACGCCGGTGATGTCCTCGCTCCAGCCCGGCAGCTCCTCGTACACCGCCTCGCACTCGGCCAGCATGTTAAGGTTGGCCGGGTAGGTGTCGATCAGCTTGCCGCGGTACTCGTAGCCCGTGCAGATCTTGACAGTGTCCAGGCCCGTCAGCACGTCCAGCGAGTTCAGGGACAGGCCGGTGATGCCGCTCACCCGGCGGGCATGCCGGACCACGACGCTGTCGAACCAGCCCACGCGGCGCGGGCGGCCGGTTACGGTGCCGTACTCGTGGCCCGTTTCGCGGATACGGTCGCCGATCTCGTTGTTCAGCTCCGTCGGGAACGGACCGTCGCCCACGCGGGTCGTGTACGCCTTGGCGACCCCGATCACCTGGTGGATCTTGGTCGGGCCCACGCCCGAGCCGATGCAGACGCCGCCCGCCGAAGGGTTCGACGACGTAACGAACGGATAGGTTCCTTGGTCGATATCGAGCATAACGCCTTGCGCTCCTTCGAAGAGCACCCGCTTGCCCTGATCGATCATGTCGTTCAGGACGACCGAAGTATCCGTAACATAATGGCGCAGGATGTCCGCGTATCCCTGGTACTCCTTCAGGATGGATTCCACGTCGAGCCCCTTCACGCCATACACCTGCTCGATGAGGAGTTCTTCTCCTTCACGATGTGGCGCAGCTTGCGCTCGAACTCGGCGCCGTCCATCAGGTCCGCCACCCGGATGCCGTTACGTGCGGCTTTGTCCATGTAGCACGGCCCGATCCCCTTGCCGGTTGTTCCGATCTTGTTGTCGCCCTTACGCTCTTCTTCAAGCTTATCGAGAAGGAGGTGATAAGGCATGATCACATGGGCCCGGTCGCTGATGCGCAGGTTCTCGGTCGTAAAGCCGTTCTCTTTCACATAGTTGATCTCTTCTATTAAAGCGCCCGGGTTGAGAACCGTTCCGTTTCCAATGACGCACACTTTATCGCTATAGAAAATTCCGGAAGGAATCATGGTCAATTTGTATTTCTTGTCGTTGATGAGGATGGTATGACCGGCGTTGTTGCCGCCTTGGTAACGGGCCACCACTTCGGCCGATTCGGCCAGAAAGTCGGTAATTTTCCCTTTCCCTTCGTCTCCCCATTGGGTTCCTACTACTACTACGGTAGACATGAACATAACCCCCGTACGGTGCGATTTTCGGCACCAGTATTTGCGTGCTGAACGCACAGCATAACTAGTTTAGCAGTCCCCCCGGCAAAGTCAAATGCAAAAACGAACAATCACACCCCTAGAGGTATAATTGTTCGGATATTCGACAATACTATCGGGTTAAGCGCGGGCCGCCGCCACTTCCTGGTGCGACCGGTCCAAGTTGACGAACTTGTTGTAGTTTTTCAAAAAGGCCAGCTCCACCGTTCCGACGGGACCGTTACGCTGCTTCGCGATGATAATCTCGATGATGTTCTTCTTCTCGGATTCCTTGTCGTAGTAATCGTCCCGGTACAGGAACGCGACGATGTCGGCGTCCTGCTCGATCGAGCCCGATTCCCGCAGGTCAGACATCATCGGGCGCTTGTCCTGCCGCTGCTCGACGCCCCGGCTTAGCTGGGACAGCGCGATAACCGGCACCTCGAGCTCCTCGCGATCTGCTTCAGCGTCCGCGAGATTTCGGAGACCTCCTGCTGCCGGTTGTCGCCCTTGCCGCGGCCGTGGATCAGCTGCAAGTAGTCGATCAGGATCATGCCGAGGCCCTTCTCCTTCTTCAGCCGCCGGCACTTGGCCCGGATATCGGCCACCGTGACCGACGGCGAATCGTCGATGTAGATGTTGGCCTCGGACAGCGATCCGATCGCCATCGTCAGCTTCTCCCAGTCGTCGCCTTCGAGGAAGCCCGTCCGCAGCCGTCCGGCGTCGACGTTCGCCTCGGCGCAGATCATCCGCTGGACGAGCTGCGAGGCGCCCATCTCGAGCGAAAAGATCGCGACGGTCTCCCGCTCGCGGACGCCGACGTTCTGCGCGATGTTCAGCGCGAACGCCGTCTTCCCGACGGAAGGACGGGCGGCGACGATGATGAGGTCCGAGCGTTGGAAGCCGGACGTCATCTTGTCGAGATCGCGGAAGCCGGAAGCGACCCCCGTGGCGCCGCCCTTGTTCTGGAAGAGGAATTCGACGCGTTCGAATACCTCCATCAGAACATCACGGATGGCCACGAAGCCGCTTCCCGAGCGGCGGTTTGAGATCTCGAGAATGCGCTGCTCGGCTTCGCTGAGCAAGCCGCCGACGTCCTCCGCGCTCGCGTAGCCGTTGCTCACGATCGTCGTGGCCGCCCGGATCAGACGCCGGAGCATCGATTTCTCTTCGACGATCTGCGCGTAGTAATCGATGTTGGCGGCTGTCGGCACGGCGTTGGCAAGCTCCGATAGGAACGAGACGCCTCCCACTGACTCCAATAGCTGCTTGTCCTGCAGCTTGGCGGTCAAGGTGATGAGGTCAACCGGTTCGTTCGCTTCGGCCAGCTCAATCATGCTCTCGTAAATATGCCGGTGAGCCTCCCGGTAAAAATCATCGCTGGACACCCGCTCCATAGCGGTAACCAGCGCTTCGCTGTCCAATAGAATTGCCCCGAGCACAGCAAGCTCGGCTTCCGTATTCTGCGGCGGAACCCGTTCTAGCAGCAGTTCCCCTTCCATTTGCTTACTCCTCCGTTACTTGCACCTTCAAGACTGCCGTTACTTCCGGATACAGCTTGACCGGCACGTTCGTTACGCCCAGGACGCGGATGGGCTCGTCGAGCACCATTTTGCGCTTGTCGAGGAGATTTTGTGCTTTTTCTCCAGCTCCTCGGCGATTTGCTTCGTCGTGATGGAACCGAACAAGCGGCCGCCTTCCCCGGACTTGCCCTTGATTTGCAGGGTCAGCTCGCCCAGCGTTTCCGCCAGCTTCTGGGCATTGGCCTTCTCCTGCTCCTTCTTCTTCAGCTCGGCCGCCTTCTGGTTGTCGACGACCTTGATATTGGAATCGGTAGCCGGCTTGGCCAGCGCCTGCTTGAACAGGAAGTTCTGAGCGTAGCCTTCGGATACCTCTTTGATTTCGCCTTTTTTCCCTTGCCCTTTAACATCCTTCAGCAAAATAACCTTCATTCGAATAACCCCTCTTCCGCTTCAATTTCTTCGAGCGTCTGCTTCAGCAGGCTTTCGGCCTGCTCCAGCGTGGTTTCCAGCTGGGTGGCCGCATTGGTCAGATGGCCGCCTCCGCCGAGACGCTCCATAATGAGCTGTACGTTGATATCTCCGAGCGACCGGGCGCTGATCCCGATCAGGCCGTCCGGCCGTTCGCTGACGACGAAGGATGCGTAGATATCCGTCATGTTCAGCAGCGTATCCGCCACCTGCGCGATAAGCAGCTGGGAATACTTCTGCCCCGGTTCCGTCACGGCAATGGCAATGTGATCGTACACGATTTCCGCGTGCTTGATCACTTCCGCCTTGTTGACATAGGTTTGCAGGTCTTCCTTCTGGATGCGTTGGATTAGGGCCATATCGGCCCCATGCCGTCGAAGGAAGGAAGCCGCATCGAACGTCCGCGCTCCGGTACGGAGGCTGAAGTTCTTCGTGTCCATGGCAATCCCCGCAAGCAGCGAGGTAGCCTCGAGCATATCCATCTTGAGCTTGTCGTGAAAATATTGCAGCAGCTCGGTGACGAGCTCGCAGGTCGACGAGGCATAGGGCTCGAGATAGACGAGCACCGCCTCCTGGATGAACTCCTCGCCGCGCCGGTGATGGTCGATGACGACGATCCGGCCCGTCTGCTGCAGGAGCCGCGGCTCCGCCACCATGGATGCTTTGTGGGTGTCCACGACCACCGCCAGCGTCCGCGGCGTCATCATCTGCATCGCCTGGTCCGGCGTAATGAACCACCGGCCCAGCCTCTCGTGATCCTCAACCTCGAGCATTAGCTTCTGGATCGACGGATTCGGCCCCTCCAAGACGATATACCCGTCCTTGCCGCTCACCTGAACGGCCTTCAGGACGCCGATGGCCGCCCCCACGGAGTCCAGGTCCGGCAGACGGTGTCCCATGATCACGACCTTGTCGCTGTCCTTGATCAGTTCCCTAAGTGCATGGGAGATGACCCTTGCGCGCACCCGGGTCCGCTTCTCAACGGCATTGGTCTTGCCTCCGTAGAAGGTCGTCTTGGAGCCGACCTTGACGGCGACCTGGTCTCCCCCGCGGCCGAGCGCCATATCGAGGCTGGATTGGGCCACCTGGCCGAGCTCGGGAATGGTTCCCGGGCCGGCGGCTATCCCGATGCTGAGCGTGAACGGAACCTTGTTCTCGCCCGTCAGGTCGCGCACTTCGTCGAGAATCTCGAAACGGTCCTGCTCCAGCCGCTGCAGTGCCTTCTGATTCATGACGATAAAATACCGGTCGGAATTCGTCCGGCGCAGATAGAGATTGTACTTCTGCGCCCATTCGCTGATCTCTCCGGTAATCTTGGCCATCACGATGCTTCTCGTCTGGTCGTCCATCCCCTGGGTCGCTTCCTCGAGGTTATCCATCATCAGCACCCCCAGGGAGAGCTTCTCTTCCTGGTATCGTTTCTCGAGGTCAGCCGGCCAGGTGATGTCATGGAAGAAGAGCAGCCGCTCCTCCTCGTTAACCTGCACCCGGAACATCTTGTCGCCGAGCGGAATATCCACGGTCGGCTCTTTGTCCTTACGACGTTTCAGCTCCGGCAGGACGTCCTGCAGGGTCTCCCCGATCGCCGATTCCCGGCCGAGAATTTCGGCCAGGTAGGGATTGTGCCACTCGATAACCTTGTTTTCGCTGTAGACGAGAATGCCGATGGGCATCTCCTGCATCACTTTGCTTCCGGCCTTCTTGACCCGGTGGGAGAGCGTGCCGATGTATTCGTTAAGATCCTTGCGGAAGGCCTTCTCGGCCTGCAGCATGAAGTAGGCGAGCGCTCCGGTCAGAACCAGCCCCACGAAAGCCGGTACCCAGTGATAAGCGGCGAGCGCGGCAATTAATCCAATGATGAGGACGAAGGTCCAAACTATGTGCAGGCCGTGCCACCGCTTTAGCAGAAACTTGGGCATTTTCTCTATTCGCTCCTCCGGTACTTAGGATTTGTCGGCAAACCGCTCCCGAATGGCAAACATCGTATCGAACAATCCCACCATGCTGAACAAATAGATAAAGGGGGAAAGAGAATCGTGAGGCATACGGCAGCTGCCGGCAGGAATCTTCCTTTGCGTTTGTGATAGGTGACATAGCTGAGAAAGGACAAGGCCTGCACCGCAAAAGCAAAGGTCAGCAGGGGAAGCAGGTTCCACACGACCGTAAACAGAAACGGATCCGAGTCGGGCTTGACCATGAAGTCCAGAATCATAACCGCGAGGTAGTACCACACCAGCGACTTCGGAAGTTTCCATTTGCGGACGGGCGACAAAGCGGGAACGGTTACCCCTGTTTTCCGGAGCAGCCAGCGTCCTGCGGCATGGCAGACAAAAACATACCACACACAGAAGGCAATCATGAATACCGGGAGCGATTGGATGACGTAATACACGCTGTTATCGATCGTCTCAGGGGTCACCATGCTCTTCCACGCTTCGGGTAACGACACCAGGCTGTCGGTCAGCATATTGCGCAGCGATTCGACCAGGTTATAGCCGAACAGCTTGGAGACCACAAGAAGAACCAGCAGCTCCGCTAGCAGCGTCAGCGTCCCGGACAAAATCGCGAGCCGGGCGAGGTTCCTTTTGCGGTACATCCGTTCCATGGCAATGACGGAAGGCAGGAAGAACAGAGGAAGAGCGCCCATGACGAGCCCGAGGGTTCCCCGAGCAGGTAGGCGGCTAACATGGCCGCTGCGGCCGTTATGGCGAATTTGGTCCGGCTGACGGCCATATAAAGAAAGAAAACCGGTACCATAATGAAGTTGATCGTCACCAGGTTAAGGACCGGTACAAGGAACAACACGAGCATTATCAGGTACCCGGCCACCCACAACAGCGGCAGCCGAAGGTTTGGAAGGATTCGGTTCACCCGGATTCACGCTACTCTCCTACTTAGACTTTACCCTTAATTATAGCACATAACCGCCTCAAAAAGTGCAGCCCCGCCCGGCCCGGGTCCCCCTAAATAAAAAAACAGAATGGAAGGTCCATTCTGTTTTTAGATGCTTCTTACTCGGTTGTGTAAGGCAGCAGGGCGATTTGACGGGAACGCTTGATCGCGATCGTCAAAGCACGCTGATACTTAGCCGAAGTTCCCGTTACACGGCGAGGAAGGATCTTCCCGCGCTCGCTGATGAACTTCTTGAGCGTATCGATATCTTTATAGTCAATGTGAGTGATTTTGTTAACCGTGAAGTAGCACACTTTACGGCGCTTGTTGCGTCCGCCTTTACGGCTGAACTTACGCTCGCTGCGCTCTTCCCCGCCATTGTCTCTTTGCTTGAAGGCCATTCGAATTCATCCCTTTCTCTTAAAATGGCAAATCATCATCCGATATGTCGATCGGCTTGCCATCGTCGCTGAAAGGATCCTTATTGCCGTTATCCCGCGGTTTCTCGTACCGGTTGCCGCTTCCGCTGCCCCCGCCCGAGTATTCTTCCCGGTTTCCACCACCGCCGCCTTCCCGGCTGTTAGCCGATTCGAGGAAACGGACGTTATCGGCAACCACTTCAGTAACATAGACCTTGCGGCCTTCGTTATTGTCGTAGCTGCGGATTTGAAGCCGTCCTTCCACTGCGGCCAGACGGCCCTTGCGCAAGTAGTTTGCACAGGTTTCCGCCAGCTGACGCCAGGTGACGATATTGATGAAATCCGCTTCCCGCTCATTCTGCTGGTTGGAGAACGGCCGGTCCACCGCCAGGGTGAACTGGGTTACCGCCACTCCCGCCGGCGTATACCGGAGTTCCGGATCACGAGTCAATCTTCCGATTAGAATGATACGATTTAACATTAAGGTTCCCTCCCCGCGTACGAATGGGCAACTAATGGGGCTATTAAGCGACTACGTCGTTAGTGATCAGGTAACGAATGACTTCATCGGAAATCTTCATTACGCGCTCGAGTTCCGCTACTACGGCCGGTTCGGCCTGGAAGTTAACGAGCACATAGTGGCCGTCACGGAATTTCTCGATCTCATACGCCAAGCGACGCTTACCCATTACATTGCTCTTCGTAATTTCGCCGCCGCCGTTGGTAATGACGTTCTGAAATTTCTCGATAGCGGACTGAACATTCTCTTCTTCAATGTCCGTACGAATGATGTACATTACTTCATAGTTGCGCATGGATTTATTCACCTCCTTATGGACTGTACGGCTCCCTCCAAAGGGGAGCAAGGAGCGAGGATTAGCTGTATCTCAAAACTCGCACCATATCAATATAACAAATTGCGGTACGGATTACAAGCTTACAGATATAGCCAGCGTATGTAGTTTCACAGAGCTTCCGTCTTCAGAAAGCGACCTAAGCGGCTGGTCTCCCCTCTCACCTCTCACCGTCTTCGCTTACCCTTAAATTGGCTGGATGGTCCGAGGGAACGCGGAGGATACTACCCCTAGTGCCTTATCCAGTCCTTTTGTCGGCGGAAAGCAGACAGAATTGCGGAATCCATTATAGGGGGAGGTGAGGAACCATGGGAGAAAGAACTCAATTTAACCCGGGCGACAAGGCCCCGAACAGCGGCCATTACATCGAAACCGGAGAGAACGATTTTCATACCGGCATTAACGATCCTCAAGTGATTACCCTCGAGGCGGGCGAGCGTTTTCCGGAAACGACCAACCACAACCGCAAATGGATCCGCAAGCACCGTTAACCTGAAGAAAGAAGGATGAACTGTCATGCTTAAACCTTTTACATTCACCGTTATCTTCGCCGTGATCGGCCTGCTCCTGTGTTTCGTTCACTACCAGGGCTGGGATCCTAAAAATATCATCCTGTTCTCCTTCAGCGTGCCCTTGTGGTTTATTCCCTTATTTACCAACACCCGTAACATCAACCCGGCAGCGGCCTATCTTCTTACCGTCGCTTCCTGGGCCGTGATAGGCTATATCGTCGACCGCTTCGTTTACCGGCGCGGAAGCTCTACGTATTGAGGTGAGGGACATGTTCAACAAATCGAAATACGACGAAGGAACGAACCATTTTCTCTATCTCAGCCTATTCATATGGCTTCTTTTCCTCGTCATGGTCTTTCTCTGCTACTACTTGACCCGTTAAGCCGGCAAAATAAATAATACCCCCACGTTAGAGACGGCTAACGCAGAAGGTATTGGGTAAACGTATGTATGCAAAAATATCGAATGGCGGAGAGAGTGGGATTCGAACCCACGCACGCTTTGACACGCCTAGCTGATTTCGAGTCAGCCCCCTTGGGCCTCTTGGGTACCTCTCCGTATGAGAAACACGAACAAAATGTATTGTACCACAACCCAAGCCATCTATGCAACGCCAAAAAATAGAAGCTGCGTCGCCCTATTCCTGGCCCTCTTTTGGGAAGGACGGGTTGGAGCGCAGCACTTTTTTGAGCTTGCTTTCGAACTTGGCCCGCGGAACGAGCACACTGTGCTTGCAGCCTACACAGCGGATGCGGATATCCATCCCCATCCGGATCACTTCCATTTCATTGGTGCCGCACGGGTGCGGCTTTTTCATTTGGACGATGTCTCCCAGCTGGAAGGCTTTGCGCTCCATGGCATTATCCCCCTTTTTCCGTTGGCGAATAGTTGATCTTCGGTACTTCCATTTGCTTCTCAAGGAGGGCTTTCTTGATTCCTTCATTAAGAACACGCGTAACCGTGCCTTGAGTGTTCGGTTTACACTCCGCGGCGATCCGCAGCGTAAAGTTGCTGTCCCCAAGCGTTTGGATGCCAAGTATCTCGGGCTCTTTTACGATGTTCTCGTGAGCTTCGTGAAGGTTATGCAGAATTCCTTTCAGCACCTGCTGTGTTTTCTCCATATCGTCTTCGTAGGAGAACGAAATGTCAATCACGGCAAGCGAGTTATGAACGGAAAAATTCGTAACCGCCGCAATCGTTCCGTTCGGGATGATATGAACCTCTCCTGTCCACGTTCTCAGCGTGGTAACCCGCAGGCCGATCGCCTCCACCGTTCCTTTGAAAGCCCCCGTCTGAATCGTATCCCCTACCGCAAATTGGTCTTCAAAGATAATGAAGAAGCCGGTAATGACGTCCTTCACCATGCTTTGGGCCCCGAAGCCGATAGCCAGTCCCAGCACCCCGGCCCCCGCCAGAAGCGGACCGAGGTTGAAGCCCAGCTGGCTGACGACGAGCAGAATGGTAATAAAATTCACCACATACGAGACGGTATTCTCTATGAGCCGTCCGATTGTCCGGGTCCTGCGGGGTCAAACCGCAGCGGGCTGCGTTCCCTTTCCACCATCATGTGTGTGATGGCTTTTTGGGCGATCTTGATAATAATCCGGCCGACAATCCAGATGACCAGCACTTTGATGATCCCGCCCGCCCAATTCGTCCAATTCACCGGATCGGTGAAATAGTCGGATATGGAGTTCAATTGGTTCTTGGCATTTGTCAGCTGGTTCATGGAAGCCAATCCGGCGGCGGATAGAATAGGCAGCAAAGCTGTTCCCTCCTGTGATGTTATCGGCTTATGCGGGAGTAATAGCCCCGTTCGTGGTCTCTATGATCTATCGATCGTAACATATTCCCCTTCGGATTTGAAATAGATTCCCCTTATCTCCACCTTCTCGGATCGAAGAATCTCCTTTACCTCCGAAAGACGGCCTCCGTCGAATTCGATCGAGATGGCACAGCCTGCCGTAATCTCCTTCGGAGTAGGAAAAAGATCGATTTCGATATCCGCGTATTCAAGCAGCATCTCGGCCCGCAGGGCCTGCTGGGTCGAATCAAAAGCGATGAGCATCGGCTCGTTCATGACTGTCTCCCTCTTTTTTCGTCGGCCTCCTCCGGTTACGTATAAAACTAGCTTGGCGTTCGTATACTAGTAAAAATACGATCTCCGGAGGAATCTATGAAACCATCATCTTCTACCGAGAGTCAAGCCGTCCCTTCCTTCCCGACCCCTTTTCCATCCTCTTCCCGCATTACGGACCAGCTGACCGAGCGTTTCAACCGGATTCCTCCCGAGCAGCCGATCGTGTTCGTCTGTGTGGGGACAGACCGCTCGACAGGCGATGCCCTGGGGCCCTTGGTCGGCACCCGCCTCATGCGCTACAATTTTACGGACATTCACCTATACGGCACCCTCGATCATCCGGTTCACGCCATGAATCTCGGGGAAACGCTGGATACGGTCTCCCGCGATTATGCCGATGCTTATGTGGTAGCGATCGATGCCTGCCTGGGGCAGCTGTCGAGCGTGGGAAGCATCAAGGTGCATAACGGCCCCCTTAAGCCCGGCGCCGGGGTTAACAAGGAACTCCCGCCGGTCGGGGATATCCACATTACCGGAATCGTGAATGTCGGCGGCTTTATGGAGTATTTTGTCCTGCAGAACACCCGTTTAAGCCTCGTGATGAACATGGCGGAAGAGATTTCCAAATCCATCTATATTTCCCTTCTCAATGCCAACCGGCTGGCGGTTTTCGCTACTCCTTCTTTGAGGCGGTTAAACCAATAACATGTTTCTCCTCCGGGGACAGGGCATATTTCGACTGTCCTTTTTCGAGCGGCTTGACATACAGATAGGTCTCTTCCCGGCTGTGGATCCCCGTCAGCACCAGACCGTCCTGGTATTCATTGACGATAGCAATGGAGAAGCTGAGATCGCTTCCCGTATGGTGAAAGGCATTGTACCGGTGCACCTCCACCTTCGTTTTGCTTGTCTTCATCTGCTCCTGCAGCTCGTCGATCGCCTTACTGTAATGCGACACACCCTCATGAAACCCGTCCAGCCTCGCCTGCATCCCGATCAGCAGCTCCTCCACGTTCGTCGAGCTCGTTCCGTTCAGAAGCTGCTTATACCTCTTCTTCATTCTCCTCAGCTTGATCCATACGATCAGGATCAGCAGGAGGGTCAGCGCAAACAGCAGCAGCGAGGCCGCGAAATACACTTCCGGGTCCAGTATTGTTCCGTTCCCCACGGTGGTCATCCTTTCCGTCTTCTGTTCTTCTATCTATCCTTATGAGCTTCCCCTACCGGTATGAACGATAGGGGTTATTTGGCATAGTGGCCGCCAATTTGTTTAACCGCTTCGATCAGATGCTGCACTTCCTCGCGTGTCGTGTAATAGCCGACGCTTGCTCTTACCGCCCCCGTCTCTGCCGTTCCGGCGCTTTGATGGGCAAGCGGCGTGCAATGAAAGCCGGCACGGACCGCAATTTGAAACGATTGGTCCAGAATGAAGGCCACCTCCGACGGGTCCGCCCCTTCCATGACGAACGAAACGATTCCCGTCTTATCGGCTCCCTTGGCCGGCCCCAGGCATCTCACGCCCGGAACGCCGGCCAGTCCCTCCATCATTTCCTGGGTCAGTTCCCATTCCCGGCGGTGAATGGATTCCACGCCCTCCTTCAGAATAAGGCTTACCCCTTCCTTCAGCCCGGCGAGCCCAACCGCATTCTGGGTTCCCGATTCGTACCGGTCCGGACGGACATCCGGCTGGTCCACGGCCTCGGACTGGCTTCCGGTCCCTCCGTGCAGCAGCGGAACGAGCTCAAGCTCCGGATGGATGTATAAGCCACCGGTACCGAGCGGCCCCAACAGACCTTTATGGCCCGGAAAGGCCAGCATGTCGATTCCCATGGCCTCCACGTCAACGGGAAGAATACCGGCCGATTGAGCGGCGTCAACCAGAAATTTAACCCCTCTGGCCCGGCACAGGGTACCGATTTCCCCGACCGGCAAAATGGAGCCGAGCAGATTGGAGCTGTGGCTGCAGACGAACAACCTCGTCTTGGAAGTGAACGCCTTCTCCACCTGCTGCAGATCCAGATGCCCCTCCTCGTCGGTCTCCAGGTAGGTCACCGAAATGCCCTTGGTCTTCTTCAGAAATTCCAACGGACGGCGCACGGAATTGTGCTCCACCCCGGTCGCGATGACGTGGTCGCCCTCTTTCACAAACCCCTTAATGGCCAGGTTCAAGGCCATCGTGGTGTTGAGCGCGAAGCATATATCATTCGGGTTGCGGACATGGAACAGCTTGGCGAGCACCTTGCGGGTTTCGAACAGCACCCGGCTCGCCTTCACGCCCATGCCATGGGCCCCTCTCCCCGGGTTGGCGGCATAGAGCTCCATGCATTCGTTCATGGCCTTCATCACTTCCGGAGGCTTGGGCCAGGAAGTCGCCGCATGATCCAAATAGTAGGTTTTCATCTTCATCTCTCCTATCCAGCTCTTGCAGCCATCATGTAATAAAGCATACTTCCGGCTCGCTTTCATGAACCGGACGTATGCTTGGGTTTCCTGCTATCCTGTTTTATGAGATCCGGCCCTGCAGCATTTCCAGAAGCCTTTGCAGGTCATCCTCGGAGAAATACATCAGCTCGATTTTGCCTTTGTTGTTTCCGTGCTTGATTTTCACGGTTGTCTGGAAGTGATCGCGCAGGTTCTCCTCCGCCTGATTGATGAACGGATTTTTCTTCTTGTCGACCTTCTTCTTGTCCGGAGCTTTCGACTCCCGGCCGTCCTGCTTCTTGATGGCCTCTTCGAGCTCCCTAACGCTCCACTGCTCGCTGATCACCGCTTCAGCCAGCTGCTTTTTGACTTTATCGTTCTTGACGCCCACTATGGCTCTCGCATGCCCCATCGACAATGTTCCACGTGAAACATGCTGTTTGATTTCTTCCGGCAGCTGAAGCAGGCGAAGGAAGTTGGCCACATGGGACCGGCTTTTTCCAACTTTTACAGACAATTCCTCCTGGGTCAGCTTCAGCTCATCCGCAAGAGACTGGTAGGCAATCGCCAGCTCAATGGCATTGAGGTCTTCCCGTTGAATGTTCTCGATCAGGGCGATTTCCATCACCTGCTGGTCGGAGAACTTCTTCACCACGGCCGGGATGGAAGCAAGACCGCTCAGCTGGGATGCCCGAAACCGTCTCTCGCCGGCGATGATCTCGTAGCCTTTTAGAACGCTGCGGACAATAATGGGCTGGATGACCCCGTGTTCTTTAATGGAAGCAGCCAGTTCCTGAATGCTTTCTTCATGGAAGGTTTTTCTCGGCTGGTAAGGGTTAGGACGCAGCTGAGTTAAAGGTATGTCGATCACTTTGTCGTCCTCGCTAATGCTTAAGGATGGAATTAAGGCATCCAATCCTCTGCCTAATCGTTTATTCATAGCTCACCACTTCCTTAGCTAACTCCATATAGACTTCCGCCCCTTTGGAACGGGGATCGTAAGTGATGATGGATTGACCATGGCTCGGTGCCTCGCTTAACCGTACATTCCGGGGAATGATGGTCTGGTATACCTTCTGCTGAAAATACTTTTTGACTTCCTCGATGACCTGGATGCCCAGGTTCGTTCTCGCATCGAACATCGTCAGCAGAACCCCTTCAATTTGAAGGCCGGTGTTTAAATGCTTCTGGACGAGACGAACCGTATTCAACAGCTGGCTCAGCCCTTCCAAAGCGTAATATTCGCATTGAATCGGAATGATCACCGAATCGGCGGCTGTCAAAGAATTGACGGTCAGCATCCCGAGAGAAGGCGGACAATCAATCAGTATGTAGTCGAACCGGTCTTTGACCAGCTGAAGCGACTTTTTGAGTCGTACCTCCCGGGAAATGGTCGGCACCAGCTCGATTTCGGCCCCCGCCAGCTGGATGGTAGCCGGGATGATTTTCAAGTTGGGCAGGTTCGTGTCCATAATGGCATCTTTGGGATGAACATCATTGATGATAATATCATAAATGCAGTAAGCCACATCGGCTTTGTTAATGCCGACACCGCTCGTTGTATTCCCCTGCGGATCAATATCCACCAGAAGAACCTTCTTGCCTAGTGCGCTCAGAGAGGCCCCGAGGTTTACGGAGGTGGTGGTTTTGCCTACTCCACCCTTCTGATTGGTAACCGCGATCGTTTTAGCCAAGCCTAATCACCTCAATCACCTTAGCTTCCGCTGGTTCGTAAGCGGCCCAAGGATATACATAATGCCTTATCCGGTAACTTTGTCTGCGGGATAACCGCTGTATGGGCACGAAAATCATACGGAAAGCAGAACTTTATTTGCAGAAAGGGCAATAAAATCCCGACTACCCCACCGGCCTATCCTGGTGGAATGCTTTTTCGGTTCTACCCCACGGCAAGCCGAAGGTCAAGCCCTCATCCGAAACCGGAATGACGTTTTCAAAAAAACGGCTGTCGCCGCAACCGTCTATTGCCTTATCCGGTAACCTTATTGGCGGGATAACCTCCCTCTGCGCACGAGAAACAAAAGGAAAGCAGAACAACACTCACGGATAAGGCACTATGGTTATTTTCTTTTGGGTATCGAAATGACAATCTCGTAATGATCCTCGTAATCCTGTTCCTTCGTCTTAATGGACATGCCGGAATTCGAGATCATATCAACCGATTGACGTATGGTATTCAAGGCAAGGCGCACATCCTTGGAGAAGGAAACCCTCTTCTGCTTCTTGAGCTTGTCCGACTCCTTGTAGAACTGCACCCGTGCTTCGGTCTGTTTCACGTTCAGCTCTTTGGTGAGGATATCGTTCAAGACCTTTATTTGAAGCTCCTCATTATCCAGGGAAAGTAAGGCGCGGGCATGACGCTCCGTGATCTGCCGTTCCATCAAGGCGTTTTTGACGGGCTCGCTCAGCTGAAGCAGCCTGATTTTGTTAGCGATTGTCGACTGGCTTTTGCCGAGCCTCTGGGCCAGGCTTTCCTGGGTCAGTTGATGAAGTTCCATCAGCTTCTGGTAAGCGATGGCTTCTTCAACGGCGGTAAGACCCTCCCTCTGCAAATTTTCAATGAGGGCTATGGATGCCGCTTGGGCGTCATTGAAGTCGCGGATAATGGCGGGAATGGTTTCATTTCCCAATTTTTTAACAGCGCGAAAACGCCGTTCTCCTGCAATGATTTCATAACGGCCGTTGCGCATACGAACCACAATCGGCTGGATCACGCCATGGGTTTTAATCGTTTGCAGAAGCTCATCGATCCGCTCTTCATCGAAAATGGTCCGGGGCTGGTAAGGGCTAGGGGTGATCTCCTGGACTGGTAAATTTCTAACCTCATCCGCCGCCGGCTTTTCCGACAACCCAAACAGTTTTGAAAATTGTTCTTTCATATGAGCTATAACCACCTAACCTGTTTACATAGGAATGGCATAGAACAGACTTTGCCTCACACCATCTACTAATCTAGCGTTTGCCCGATAGGTTTGTTGACCCCATACTCAAGAAACGCGAAAACCCAACTGAAGCAGATGGAATTCCGCCCGGCCGATAATCCAACAGCGAACCATCGGATAAACAACGGGCCATCCCCTGCTTGCTAGTTGATCTCTTCTCGCATAGGCAAAGCAGCAACAGCCATTTCGCACGGCGCGCTGTTCCCAGCATGCACGGAATTCTGTTGGTCTCCCAACATACAGCCGCACCTTTGACGCAGATAAAATCCAGCGAACCTAGGCTGCGGACAAAGTCCCTACTGCTAGCCTGTACTACCAGTTTAACACAACCTAGCCCCATTCGCTCTTCTTTAAATTTCGACAACGCTTCCGCGTTTCCCTCCCAAAATTTCAAGAAAAATGTGACAGTTGTTCCACGTGAAACAGACCAGGAGGCAACTAGTGCCTCATCCGGTAACATTCTTGGTGAAGAAATCTCTGTATGCACACGAGATTCAATTGGAAAGCATAACAACATTCAAGGATAAGGTACTAGAGGAGCGGTGTTTTCAATGGAGTACCCGGTTTTCTTGGATATTTCCGGGGGTGTCCGCTATTTTGCGGATCAAGAGAATATGCCGTTCGGCTTGCTCTACCGGAAGCGTCAGCCGGTGGTCCCCCATCCATTCTCCCTTGAGCTCCTTTATACTGAACCGGGCTTCTTGAATTTCGCCGGAAGGATCCGATCCTTTCATGGCTGCAAACAAGCCGCCCTTCCGGACAAAGGGAAGGCAAAATTCATTGAGGACATTCAGCCGGGCCACCGCCCTTGCCGTGACCAGGTCATAGCAGTCCCGGTGCTCCGGCTGGCGGGATACCTCCTCCGCCCTCCCGTGAATGCACTGGACATTCTCCAATCCCAATTCCTTGACCAGATGCGTAAGAAATCCGATTCGCTTGTTGAGGGAATCGACGATGGTCACCTGCAGATGCGGGAACATGATTTTGAGCGGGATGCTCGGAAACCCAGCCCCTGACCCGATATCCGCGAGACGTGAAACCTCACCAAGAGGCACATAAAAAGACAGAGATAACGAGTCGAAGAAGTGCTTGAGGTACACCTGCTCGAGCTCCGTTATCCCGGTCAAATTCATTTTTCATTCCAGGAGACCAGCTCGCGATAATAGATCGCGAACTGCTCCAATTGACGGTCGTTAACCGTTATCTGATGATCGGCGAGCAGGGAAACGAGCAACTGTTCCGCGCTGTTCATTGCTTACGCCCTCGACGCCGTTACTTTGTTATAATGCTCCAGGTACACGAGGAGAATGGAAATATCCGCGGGGAAACCCCCGAAATCCGGGAAGCCTGCCCGATCGAGATCGGACGAATCTTCGCGAGCTTCTGCTTGGCCTCGGTGGCGATGCCATGGATCTCTTCGTAGACGATATCGTCCGGAATTTTTTCTGCTCCATCTTCTTCAGCCGCTCCACTTGGGCAAGCTGCTTCTCGATATAACCGGCATACTTCACCTGGATTTCAACCTGCTCCTTCATCTCGGGTGACAGCTCATTGGGAGACGGAGAGATCGATTCCAGATGAGCGTACGTGATTTCCGGTCTTCTAAGAAGAGAAAGCAGATCGACCGCATTGTTCAGCACGACGCTGCCCGCATCGGTCAGCATTTGCTGGACGTTCGCCTCCGGACGGGCCTTGGTCGTCTTCATCCGTTCGATTTCCTGCTCGACCATGGCTTTCTTGTGTAGGAATTTCTGGTAGCGTTCCTCGCTGATCAGGCCAATTTCATAACCTGTCGGGGTCAGCCTCAGGTCGGCATTGTCATGACGGAGCAGCAGACGGTATTCCGCACGGGAAGTGAGAAGCCGGTACGGCTCGTTCGTTCCTTTGGTCACGAGGTCGTCGATCAGCACGCCGATGTAGCCCTCCGACCGGTCCAGAATGACCGGTTCCTTCTTCTGTACCTTGCAGGCCGCATTGATTCCGGCCATGATGCCTTGGCCGGCGGCTTCCTCGTAGCCGGAGGTTCCGTTGATCTGTCCCGCCGTGAAGAGGGAATCGATGAGCTTCGTTTCTAGCGTTGGCTTGAGCTGCGTCGGAATGACGGCGTCGTATTCAATGGCATAGCCCGTCCGCATCATCTCCACTTTCTCCAAGCCGGGAATGGAACGGAGAATGTTCAGCTGCACGTCCTCCGGCATGCTCGTCGAAAGGCCCTGCACGTAGTACTCGGACGTGTGGCGCCCTTCCGGCTCAAGAAAGATTTGATGCTTCGGTTTGTCCGCGAAGCGCACGATTTTATCCTCAATGGACGGACAGTAGCGCGGTCCCGTTCCTTCAATCACTCCTGAGAACATGGGCGCCCGGTGAAGGTTGCTGTTGATGATCTCATGCGTCTTCTCGGACGTATAAGTCAGCCAGCAAGGAATTTGGTTCGGCACTTCTTCGGTGGTTTCATAGGAGAAGAATTTAGGCTCCTCATCGCCCGGCTGGATCTCCGTTTTGCTGAAATCGATCGTATCTCCATGCACCCGGGGAGGCGTTCCCGTTTTGAACCGGACGAGCTCAAGCCCCAGGCTGCGCAGGTTCTCGGACAGCTTGACGGAAGGCTGCTGGTTGTTCGGGCCGCTCTCATACATGAGCTCGCCCATAATGACCTTCCCGCGCAAATACGTTCCCGTTGTCAGGACGACGGCTTTCGCCATATAGCGCGCGCCGGTCTTCGTGACGACTCCTTTGCAGACGCCGTCCTCGACAATAAGCTCCTCGACCATCCCTTGACGAAGGGTCAAGTTCTCGGTCCTCTCAATCGTTTCCTTCATTGTATGCTGGTACAGAAACTTGTCGGCTTGGGCGCGCAGCGCGTGAACCGCCGGCCCTTTACCTGTATTCAGCATGCGCATCTGGATATAGGTTTTGTCGATGTTGCGTCCCATTTCACCGCCGAGCGCGTCGATTTCCCTCACGACATGCCCTTTGGCCGGGCCCCCTACCGACGGGTTGCACGGCATAAACGCCACCATATCCAAGTTAATCGTAAGCAGCAGCGTCGAGCAGCCCATCCGGGCCGAAGCCAGAGCCGACTCGCATCCGGCATGTCCCGCACCAATGACGATAACGTCGTAGTCACCGGCAGCATATCCCATTATTAATCCCTCCATTAAGCCTTACTTGCCCAAGCAGAACTGGCTGAAAATTTGATCGATCAACGAGTCGCCCACGGAATCCCCGATGATCTCGCCCAGGTCTTCCCATGCGTTGCGGATGTCGATCTGAATCATGTCGATCGGAACATAGGCTTCCGTAGCCTGTCTCGCCTCTTCCAGCGAGGCAAGCGATCGTTTCAGCAGGTGAATATGCCGGGCGTTGCTCACATAAGTAAAATCGTTCGTTTCCAAATTCCCGCTGAAGAAAATATGGGAAATGGCTTTTTCCAGGGATTCCATCCCTTCGTTCTCCAGTACCGACATCGGCACGACCCGTTCCATCGGCATGGCATCATATATCGGCTGCAGATCCAGCTTTTGCGGCAGATCTGTTTTGTTCAGAATGACGATGACCTGGCGGTCCTTGATTTGCTCAAGAAGCTCCGACTCATCTTGATGCAGCTCTTCGTTATAGTTGAGAACGAGCAGAATCAAATCCGCCTCTCCTACGGCGCTTCGGGATCGTTCGACCCCTATCCGCTCCACCAAATCGACGGTTTCCCTAATTCCTGCCGTATCCAGCAGTTTTAGGGGATCCCGTTAATCGTAACATACTCCTCTATCACATCTCTAGTGGTTCCCGGAATATCGGTCACAATCGCCCGGTTTTCCTGAGCCAGCGCATTAAGGAGAGAGGATTTCCCTACGTTCGGCCGTCCGACGATCGCCGTCACGATGCCTTCGCGGATTATCTTCCCCTGGTTAGCCGATTTCAGCAAATCCTGTACCTCCCGGATCGCGAGGTCGCATTTCTCTTTAATGAAGGAATTCGTCATTTCCTCCACGTCATGCTCCGGGTAATCGATGTTCACTTCAATATGGGCCATCAGTTCGACTAGCTTATGCCGGAGGGCTTGGATCCGCTTCGACAGAACCCCTTCCACCTGCTTCAACGCAATCTTGAAGGCCCGGTCCGACTTCGCCCGAATCAAATCGATGACCGCTTCCGCCTGCGACAAATCAATCCGTCCGTTCAGGAACGCCCTCTTCGTGAATTCCCCGGGTTCGGCGAGGCGGATCCCGGTGGTGAGCAGCAGATCGAGCACTTTTTTGACCGAGACGAGGCCGCCATGGCAGCCGATCTCCACCACATCCTCCATGGTAAAAGACCGCGGCGCCCGCATCACGGTGACGAGAACCTCCTCCAGCCTTTCCCCATTTTCGGGGTCGCGGATGTAGCCGTAGGTGACCGTATGGCTGGCCGCTTGGGTCAGCTTTCCCTTCGAAGAAAAAATGCGGTCCGTCCCCTCGATCGCGTCGGGTCCGCTCACCCGGATGATCGAGATGCCTCCTTCCCCCATCGGAGTGGAAATCGCCGCTATCGTGTCCGTTATCATGGTTGTCCCTCCACTCTCTTCCTTTATAGTCAGTATAGCTGTTTCGGATTCGGGATATCCCCGTACCGCCCCAAGGATACTCTTTCGCTACATTCAAAAAACGCAATGACCCGAAAGTCATTGCGCGTGATATGATCAACGTAATGCAATTACTACCCTTCGATTCGGTTCGTCCCCTTTGCTGTAAGTCTTCACCGTCGAATGGTTTTGCAGCTGGGCATGAATGATTTTACGTTCCTGCGGGGGCATCGGTTCCAGAATGACTTCCTTCTTGGTTTTGATCACCCGGGAGGCAAGCCTCAACGACAGGTCCTCTAACGTCTTACGGCGGCGGTCACGGAAATTTTCCGCGTCCAGCACGATTTTGACAGGTCGGGAAGAGTAACGGTTCGCCACGATATTGACGAGATACTGCAAAGAGTCGAGCGTCTGCCCGCGGCGTCCGATCAGAATGCCGAGCTCGGGACCCGTCAGGTTATACAGGATTTCATCCTTCGTCACCTGCTTGTCCACCTGGACGTCAAGCGGAATGGCTCCGATGACCTCCTGCAGAAACTCGAGCGCTGTCTCTTCGGCATCCGGGATTTTCTCCAGCTCGACCTTCGCTTCCCGGGTTCCGATGAGACCGAACAAGCCTTTGGACGGCTGCTCGAGCACTTCAACCTTCACCCGGTCCTCCGTAGTGTTCCACTGGGCCAAGCCCCTCTTGACCGCTTCTTCAATCGTCTTCGCCGTGACTACAATCTTCTTCATACCCCGTTGACCACCCCTATTTTTTAGATGGACGATAAATCAAGTAGGTTTGAACGACCGTAAACAAGTTGGTGTATACCCAGTAGAGCGGAAGGGCGGAAGCAAAGTTCATCGACATGACGAAAATCAGAACAGGCAGCACGAACAGAAGGAAATTCATCTGCGGCATCTGGTTGTTGGTGTTCGTCGCCATCATTACCTTCTGCTGAAGGAACGTCGTGAAGGCGGCCAGCGCCGGTAGGATATAGAAATGATCCGGCTCCCCAAGCTTCAGCCACAGAAAATCGTGACCCGAAATGTTCGGGTTCCGCATAATGGAGTTATAGAGAGCAATCAGTACGGGCATCTGGACGATAAGCGGGAAACAGCCGGCCAGCGGGTTCACCCCATGGGTTTGGAACAACTTCATGGTTTCTTCCTGCTGCTTCTTCGGATCGTCCTTGTACTTCTCTTTAAGCTTCTTCATTTCCGGCTGCAGGGCCTGCATCGCCTTCGAGCTCTTGTACTGCTTCAAGGTGAGCGGAAGAATGAGGAAGCGGACAATCAAGGTAACGGCAAGAATCGACAAGCCGTACTGCCCCCAGAACACTTTAGCGAACCAGTCCAACACATCCGAAAGAGGTCCTACAAAATACCGGTCCCAAATTCCGCTTTCCCGGTTAATGGGATGAGATGCCGGATTGCTGCTGCAGCCGGCGAGCACAAGCATGAGAACGGCCAAAGGCCACAATTTATGTAAGCGCCGAATCAAAATCAGTTTCCTCCCGTGTTCTAAACAAATTTAGGAAATCGTATACATGTCCAAATATACCATAATCGCCCCCACAAAGAAACCGAAAGTCGGTCACCCTTTTGGGGAGGAGCTTCTGGCCGTCAGCATCGTCGCTTTTTTGAGCACGTGGAGCACGTTCTTCTCCATTTCGCTGTAATCGATATCCGCTGCGGGCTTCCGGGCAATGAGGATAAAATCGAACCCCGAGGGGATCCGGTCCTTGTTCAAGCGGACAATTTCCTTCATCATCCGGCGAAGCCGGTTGCGGACGACGGCGTTGCCGAGCTTCTTGCTGACCGACACGCCGAGCCGGAAGGCCTCGTTCTGAGGACGCGCCATATAATAAAGTACAAACTGCCGGTTGGCCATCGATTTGCCGTACCGGTATACTTTTTGGAAGTCTTCTTTTTTGGCCAATCGATTTTCTTTATGCACGGTACCTCTCCGTTCAACGAGATGAACCTAACTAGGGCTATCACCAGCGTTGACATTTCTAATAGAAAATAACCGGGTCCATACGTTAAAAAGACCACTTTGCAGTGGTCTCTTTTTATGCGGATAGAACTTTTCTGCCTTTCAAACGGCGGGCTTGGAGGACTTTGCGTCCGTTCTTCGTGCTCATCCGCTTGCGGAAGCCGTGAACCTTCTTGCGCTTCCTAACATTCGGTTTAAATGTTGGTCTCATCTATTTGCACCTCCCGAGGAATTCCACCTAAAAATACCTCCATCCATTAAATCATTTTCCTAGGCAAAAGTCAACCGCCGATCCGGTCCCGTGAAGCCCTGTGCATAGCTTTCCACAGGCTGTGAAAAATGTGTCGAAATATGAACAAATTATAAACAATACTGACGCCTGTGAATAAAAATAGCCAACAGCTTAATGAAATGTGTGGATAAAACCGATAAACTCGTTGAAAACCTACCTTCGTTTTGATATATTAATATTGTTTTCGGTTGTGGATAGATGAAAATACCCACCAACTTATTAACAGTCTGTGGATAACATTGTTAACAAATCCAAATTAGTGTGCAAAACGCTGCACTAATTCTTTTATTATTGTGGATAACAAGGCTTATCGGCAAAAACCTTTATAATTCGACGTGTCTGTTTATTCGGCGCCCTATCGTTGTTTATTTGTTGAAGGAGTGAAAATCTATAGTGGAAAGCCAAATAAATGACCAGTGGCAGCAGGTCCTAGCGGCCATCCAAACCAAATTAAGCAAACCCAGCTTCGATACCTGGCTCAAATCCACTAAAGCCAGCGTCTTTACCGATTCCCTCCTTATCATCTGCGCTCCCAACAATTTCGCCAAAGAATGGCTGGAGACGCGCTACGCCAAAATGATCGGCTCCACGGTTTACGAATGCCTGGACAAGAATGTGGAGGTCCAGTTCGTTCTGGAGGAGGACCTTCCGCCCGCCGCCCATACGCCTCCCGTTCCGGCACCGAGGCAGCCGGTTCAGCAGGAAGAGCCATTTATGAGCATGATGAACCCCCGCTATACCTTCGATACGTTCGTTATTGGGTCGGGCAACCGGTTTGCCCATGCGGCCTCGCTAGCCGTCGCCGAAGCGCCGGCCAAAGCCTACAATCCGCTTTTCCTCTATGGAGGAGTGGGACTCGGCAAAACGCATCTGATGCATGCGATCGGCCATTACGTGCTGGAGCACAATCCGGCTGCCCGGGTGCTCTACATTTCCTCCGAGAAATTTACGAACGAGTTCATCAATGCGATACGGGACAACCGCGGGGAGAATTTCCGCAACAAGTACCGCAACATCGACGTGCTGCTCATTGACGATATTCAGTTTCTGGCGGGCAAGGAGCAGACGCAGGAAGAGTTCTTCCATACGTTTAACGCGCTGCATGAGGAACGAAAGCAGATTATTATCTCCAGCGACCGGCAGCCGAAGGAGATTCCGACCCTGGAGGAACGGCTCCGATCCCGGTTTGAATGGGGATTGATTACCGATATTCAGCCGCCGGATCTGGAGACGCGGATTGCGATTCTGAGGAAAAAGGCGAAAGCGGAAAATTTGGAGATATCGAACGAGGCTCTGGTGTACATAGCCAACCAGATCGACACGAACATTCGTGAGCTGGAAGGCGCTTTAATCCGGGTAGTCGCCTATTCTTCTCTTATCAACGAGGACATTTCCGTTCCGCTTGCCGCGGACGCCCTGAAGGATATTATTCCGTCCAACCGGCCTAAGGTCATCACGATCCAGGACATCCAGCAGAAGGTCGGGGAGTTTTACGGTTTGCGCCTGGAGGAATTCAAAGCCCGCAAGCGGACCAAAGCTGTCGCCTTTCCGAGGCAGGTCGCCATGTACCTCTCCCGGGAGCTGACGGACTATTCCCTTCCCAAGATCGGGGAGGCGTTCGGGGGACGGGACCATACGACCGTCATCCACGCCCACGACAAGATCAGCATGACCCTCAAGCAGGATCAGGACCTGCTCAAAATTATCCACAACATCACCGATAAAATAAAAAATCCCGGTTAACAACGAACCGTGAATAACTTCAAGCCTATGCACAATCTATTAACATGTGGATAGGCTTGATCTATGCTGGTCTTGTCCACCTATCCACATATTCAGGCCCCCTACTGCTATTACTAATAAAAAAATATATAATATAAAGGGGAAACTCGGCTTTCGCCTTCTTTCCTTTTGGGCCGTCCGCACGACGTCTTCCCTCTAAAGGTATGAGGTTTGCCATCCATATAGAACCAGGAGTGAAACCATGAAACTTAAAATATTGAAATCCTATCTGAATGAATCCATCCAGCATGTGTCGAAAGCCATCTCCAGCCGGACCACCATTCCTATTCTGAGCGGGATCAAGCTGGATGCGTCTCCCAACGGGCTTACCCTTACGGCGAGCGATACCGACATTTCCATCCAGTCGTTTATTCCGGCGGAAACCGACAGCAAGCAGATCATTCAGCTCTCGGAAAAGGGCAGCATCGTCCTGCCCGCCAAGTTCTTCGTCGAAATCATCCGGAAGCTCCCGGCGGAAGATGTCGAAATCGAGGTCCGTCCTCCGTTTCAAGCCACCCTCCGTTCCGGCACGTCCGAGATTCAGATGGTCGGGCTCGATCCGGAAGAATACCCTCACCTGCCCAAAGTGGAAGAGAGAAAGGTCATCTCCATCGCCAGCGACCTTCTCAAAACGATGATTCGCCAAACGTCCTTTGCCGTGTCGACAAGCGAAACGACGCCTATCCTGACCGGTGTGCTCTGGACCCTCACCAACAACGAGCTTAAGCTCGTTTCCTGCGACCGGCATCGTCTCGCCCAGCGGGAGACCCCGATGGAAACGGTCGGCGAGCAGCAGTTTGGTAACATCGTCATTTCCGGGAAGACTCTAAATGAGCTGAACAAGATCCTTCCGGACCAGAACACCCTCGTCGATATCGTCGTTTCGGACAACCAAGTGCTGTTCAAGCTGGACAATCTTCTTTTCTATTCCCGGATCCTGGACGGCACCTATCCGGATACGTCGAAGCTCATCCCGCAGAACTTTCAAACCGAGCTTGTTCTGAACACGAAGCAGCTCGTGGATTCCATTGACCGCGCTTATCTGCTTTCCCGCGAGGATAAGACGAATATCGTTAAGCTGGTCATGCAGGACCAGGGATCCGTGGAAATCTCCTCCAGCTCCACCGAGCTCGGCAAGGTAACGGAAACGATTCCGGTTTCGCGCGTGTCAGGCGACTTGCTCCGCATTTCCTTCAACTCCAAGTACATGCTGGACGCCCTGAAGGTTATCGACAGCGAGCAGATTCACCTGGGCTTCACCGGCTCCATGAGCCCGATCATCATTCAACCGGAGGGAGACACCAAGATTTTGCAGCTGATCCTTCCTTACCGGACAACGAATTGAGGCGAACGCATTGAAGAATATTGCCATTCATACGGAGTACATTACCCTCGGTCAGTTTCTTAAGCTGGCCGACTGCATTTCGACCGGAGGCCAGGCCAAAGCGTTCCTGCAGGATGCCGTCATCCAGGTCAACGGGGAGCCCGAGAACCGCCGCGGCCGCAAGCTCGTAGCCGGCGACCAGGTGAACGTGGAAGGCTGCGGCCGGTTTGTTGTGGTGCGCGAATAATGTTTCTGAAGAGGCTGGCGCTCCAGCATTACCGCAATTACGAGCAGTTCGAGCTGAACACGGACCATAAGGTGAATCTGTTCGTCGGCCGCAACGCACAGGGCAAAACGAACCTGCTCGAGGCTATTTTCGTGCTTGCCCTGACCAAATCGCACCGGACCCACCAGGACAAGGAGCTCATCCAGTGGAACCACGACCAGGCGGTTCTGACGGGTGAGGTGGAGAAAAAGTACGGGCTGACGAAGCTCGGGCTGACCATCTCCCGGCAGGGCAAGAAGGCGAAGATCAACGGACTGGAGCAGCGCAAGCTGAGTGCCTTCATCGGGTCCTTTAATGTCGTCATGTTCGCTCCGGAAGACTTGGAGATTGTGAAAGGCGCTCCCGGCATCCGGCGCCGTTTTCTCGATATGGAGATCGGCCAGGTGCAGCCCTCCTATCTCTACGACAGCATGCAGTACCAGAAAATACTGGCCCAGCGCAACAATTTGCTCAAGCAGACCGGCCTTATGAAGGCCCATGATTCCACCATGCTGGAGGTTTGGGACGAACAGCTGGTCACCCACGGTACTAAAATGATGAAAAAACGGCAAAGCTTTATAAAAAAGCTGCAAATATGGGCGGAACGGATCCATGCCGGCATCACCAACGATCAGGAGGAGCTGCGGATTGTGTACCGCCCTTCTTTTGATTTTGACGATGCCGAAGATGAATCTATTTTATTTGAGCGGTTTATGGTAAAGTTAACACAGACACGCGAACAGGAGTTCAGGCGGGGTACCACCTTGACCGGCCCGCATAGGGACGACATGGTGTTCTATATAAACGGCCGGGAAGCGGATGTGTACGGGTCCCAGGGACAGCAGCGGACCACCGCGCTCTCGCTTAAGCTGGCCGAGCTGGAATTGATTCATGAGGAAGTCGGCGAATATCCCATCCTTCTGCTCGATGACGTGCTCTCGGAGCTCGACCAATACCGGCAAACGCAGCTGATCGAAACCTTCCAGGAGAAGGTCCAGACGTTCATAACCACAACCGGAATCGAAAGCGTCAATCTTAATAACCTGCACGATGCCGCGGTTTTTCATGTGAAGAACGGCGGTGTATTCGAGTAACGGGGGATGACTCCTATGTTTATCCATTTGGGCGGGGACAAAATTATTAGAGCGGCTGAGCTCGTAGCCATCTTTGATTTATCCATAGAGAAGAATTCCAAAATATCGAAGCAGTTCGTCAGCGAAGCGGCCAAAGAGAAGAACATCGAGACGATCGGGGAGGAAGAAAGCAAGTCGATTGTTGTGACCGTTGGCAAGGTCTACTATTCCCCCATTTCCTCGACGACTTTGAAGAAGAGGGCCAATCAGCTTTGGATGACTTGACCGTTTTTAACAATAAGAAGAAGGTGAACGTGAATGTCGGTTAACCCTAATACGTACAGTGGCAGTCAGATTCAGGTGCTGGAGGGCCTGGAGGCGGTTAGAAAGCGCCCCGGGATGTACATCGGCTCGACCAGCAGCCGCGGCCTTCACCATCTCGTATGGGAGGTCGTGGATAACAGTATTGACGAAGCTCTCGCCGGTTACTGCGACCGGATTGATATTATCGTGCACAAGGACAACAGCATTACCGTCATTGACAACGGCCGGGGAATCCCCGTAGACGAGCATCCCAAGCTCAAGAAATCGACGCTTGAAGTGGTCATGACCGTGCTTCATGCCGGAGGAAAATTCGGCGGCGAGGACTCCGGATATAAAGTATCCGGCGGCCTTCACGGTGTCGGCATATCCGTCGTCAACGCCCTCTCCGAGGTCGTCGTGGTGCAGGTTAAACGGGACGGCAAAATTTATCAGTTGGAATTCCGCCGCGGGGTTCCCCAGTATGAGATTAAAACCATCGGGGAAACGGAAGGCACGGGTACTCAGACTACGTTCAAGCCGGACCCGGAAATTTTCCAGGAAACGACCGTCTATGATTACGATATTTTGCAGTCGCGCCTAAGAGAGCTGGCTTTCCTGAACAAAGGAATCGAGATCAACCTGACCGACGAGCGGACCGATGTGTCCAATACGTATAAATACGACGGCGGGATCGTTTCCTTCGTGGAGTATTTGAACCGCAACCGGGAGAAGCTTCATGAGCCGCCTATCTATACGGGAGGCAGCAAGGATGCCATCCAGGTGGAGGTTGCGCTGCAGTACAACGACAGCTACTCCGAGAACATTTATTCGTTTGCGAACAATATCAATACCCACGAGGGCGGAACCCATGAATCGGGCTTCAAGAGCGCGCTTACGCGGATTCTGAACGATTATGCCCGCAAGTCGGGATCCCTTAGGGAGAGCGACCCGAACCTGTCCGGAGACGATGTCCGGGAAGGATTGACGGCGATCATCTCCGTTAAGATCCCCGAGCCTCAGTTCGAAGGCCAGACGAAGACCAAGCTCGGCAACAGCGAGGTCCGCGGGATTGTGGAATCGCTCTTCTCCGAGAAGCTGCAGGAATTCCTCGAGGAGAATCCGGCTACAGCCAAGAAGATCATGGAAAAAGGCATTCAGGCCGCCAGAGCCCGGGAAGCGGCCCGTAAGGCACGCGAACTCACCCGACGTAAGAGTGCCCTGGAGGTAAGCTCCCTGCCCGGCAAACTGGCCGACTGCTCGTCTAAGGACGCCTCAATCAGCGAGGTGTACATCGTAGAGGGCGACTCGGCGGGCGGCTCCGCGAAGCAGGGCCGCGACCGTCACTTCCAGGCGATCCTTCCCCTGCGCGGGAAGATCCTGAACGTGGAGAAGGCGCGTCTCGACAAAATTCTCTCCAACACGGAGATCAGGGCCATCATAACCGCGCTTGGAACCGGGATCAGCACCGATTTCGACATCAGCAAAGCCCGCTATCACAAAATTATCATCATGACCGATGCCGACGTCGACGGCGCTCACATCCGGACGCTGCTGCTGACCTTCTTCTACCGCTACATGCGGAAGCTGATCGAAAGCGGATATGTGTACATCGCCCAGCCTCCTCTCTACAAGGTGGAGCGCAACAAAACGGTCCGCTATGCCTACAATGAGAAGCAGCGCGATGCCATCATCGCGGAATTTGGGGAAGGCGTGAAGGTCAACGTGCAGCGGTACAAGGGTCTCGGCGAGATGAACCCCGGCCAGCTGTGGGAGACCACGATGGATCCCGAAACGCGGACCCTGCTTCAAGTCAGCATCCAGGATGCGATGGAAGCCGACGCCTTGTTCGACACCCTTATGGGGGATAATGTTGAACCGCGTCGCGACTTCATCCAAGAACATGCCAAATACGTCAAAAATCTCGATATTTAGCCCCATCTCCAAGAAGGCCTTTCGGCCTTCTTTTTTTTGGGTTTTACAAAAATTTAAATTGAAAATGGGTGAAATTGCCTATAAACTAGTATCGAAAACGCTTGCAACTTATCCGCATTTGAGGAGGATCGCTGGTTGAAGAAGACCCTTTCCCGGCTGCTCGCCGCCGCCATGTTCGGCCTGTTTGTTCTTTCCCCCGCCTTGGCCGAATCCCGGAACGCCCCATTGTTTTACGATCAAGTTGCCGTCCTGGCTTATCACCATATCGACGAGACTGCCGAAAGCGGAGTCACGATCACGCCAGATTTGTTCCGCCGGCAGCTGGAGTATTTGCAGGACAAAGACTATCATTTCATCACGCTTGAGGACTTCAAGGGCTTTCTCGCCGGTGGGCCGGTACCCGCCAATGCAACCCTGGTGACCTTTGACGACGGGTACCAGAGCTTCTACACGAAAGCTTACCCGATCCTAAAGGAGCTCGATATTCCGGCGGTCAATTTTGTCATTACCGGTGACTTGGAGCACCCGCTGGACACCCGCATCCCTTCCCTTTCCCGGGACCAGATCCAAGAGATGACCACCTCTCCCTTATCTGTGACGGCCCAATGCCATACTCACCGGCTCCACCGCAAAAGCCAGGAAGGCACCCCTCTTCTGCTGAAGCAAAAGACGGACGGCCGTCTGGAAACCCCGGAGGAATATGCCTCCCGAATCCAAAACGACACCGCTTCCTGTTTGCGGGAGCTCGACCGGATCGAGAACCGGAAGCATGACTCCTTTGCCTATCCCTTCGGCCTGTTCGATAAAGAAGCGGAGAATAACATTCAATCGGCGGGCATTGCATTCGCTTTTACCACACTCAATGAAATGGCGTCGCGGCGGTGCGATCCGATGCAGATTCCAAGAATCAATGCGGGAAGTCCTTACATGGACCCGGAAAAGCTTCATAACCAGGTGTTGTACCGTACTTCTCTGGAAGTTCCCGAAACCAAATACGTCCCTTTGAGCCGGACGCTCCGGCAGCTGGGAGGTTTCGCGACCCAGACGGAATCCGGGCAGCTTCAGATCCAATACAAGGACCAGGTTTATTTGGTGTCGCCGGATACCCTCACAGCCAAGAGCGGCCCTTCGGTTATCCGTCTGGAGTCTCCCCTGCAGGAGAGAAACGGCAAAAATTACATTCTCTTAAAAGACCTGGAGAGCATTCTAGGCGAGAAGATCGTTTTTAACCCGAACCGGCATGTTTATCAAACCCGCCAGGCCCCGACCGTAAAGGCTTCTCGTTAATCACGGCGGCGAAGGTTTAATTGTGCTAACGTAGTGAAAGTAATATAATATAAGGTGATGCACAATTTCGGGAGGTAAACCATGGCCGAAGAGTTACATTCACAAGTTAGGGAAAGAGATATAGGCTCCGAGATGCGCGAGTCCTTTATGGACTATGCCATGAGTATTATCGTCAGCCGTGCACTGCCGGATGTAAGGGACGGTCTTAAGCCCGTTCACCGCAGAATTTTGTTTGCCATGTCCGAACTGGGGATGTCCCCGGATAAGCCATATAAGAAATCGGCGAGAATTGTAGGAGAAGTCATCGGGAAATATCATCCGCATGGAGATAGCGCCGTCTATGAAACCATGGTCCGGATGGCCCAGGATTTCTCCCTCCGTTATATGCTCGTTGACGGCCACGGAAACTTCGGCTCCATTGACGGGGATTCCGCTGCCGCCATGCGTTACACCGAGGCGCGGCTTTCCAAGATCGCCATGGAACTGCTCCGGGATATCAACAAAGAAACCATCGATTTTGCTCCTAACTATGACGGGGAAGAGAACGAGCCGGTCGTTCTTCCCGCGCGTTTTCCGAACCTGCTGGTTAATGGGGTTTCCGGGATTGCCGTCGGGATGGCCACCAACATTCCTCCCCATAACCTGGGCGAAGTGATCGATGCGATTCAGCATATGATCAAAAATCCGGAGGTTACCCCTCTGGAGCTGATGCAGTTCATCAAAGGCCCCGATTTTCCGACGGGAGGCTTCATCCTGGGCCGGGAAGGCATTAAGCAAGCCTATTCCACCGGGCGCGGCTCCGTCACCATGCGGGCCAGGGCCACCATTGAGGAACAGAACGGCAAAGCCCGGATCATCGTGCATGAACTGCCGTATCAGGTAATCAAGACGCGCCTGATCGTCAGCATCGCCGACCTGGTTCGGGAGAAGAAGATCGACGGGATCACCGATCTGCGGGACGAGTCAGACCGTAACGGCATGCGGATTGTCATTGAGCTTCGCCGGGACGTGAATCCGAACGTCGTTCTGAACAACCTGTACAAGCAGACCGCCATGCAGACCAATTTCGGGATTATTATGCTTGCGCTGGTGAACAAAGAGCCGAAGGTCCTGAACCTGAAGGATATGCTGCATTATTATTTGCTGCACCAGCAGGAGGTTATCCGCCGGCGGACCGAATACGATCTGCGCAAAGCGGAAGCCCGTGCCCACATTCTGGAGGGCTTGCGGATCGCTCTTGATCACCTGGATCAAGTCATCGCCCTTATCCGCTCTTCTCGAACCACAGACGAAGCCCGGGAGGGCCTGATGACCCAGTTCAGCCTGAGTCATGACCAGGCCCAGGCGATCCTGGATATGCGTCTGCAGCGTCTGACCGGCTTGGAGCGCGAGAAGATTGAAGAAGAGTACAAGGAGCTTATGAAGAAGATTGCCGAATACCAGGCCATCCTTGCGGATGAGCAGCTGGTTCTGGCCATCATTAACGACGAGCTCGAAGAAGTGAAGCTGAAATTCAGCGACGAGCGCCGCTCCGAAATCACAATAGGCGAATACAGCATCGAAGACGAAGACTTGATTCCTCAGGAGGACGTGATCATTACGATCACCCATTCCGGGTACGTCAAGCGTCTTCCGGTGACCACCTACCGGTCCCAGAAGCGCGGAGGACGCGGGGTCATTGGGATGGATACCAAAGAGCACGACTTCGTTGAACATTTGTTCGTCACGAACACGCATCACCATCTCCTGTTCTTTACCGACAGGGGCAAGGTATACCGGCTCAAAGCCTACGAAATTCCGGAGCTCAGCCGGACTTCCCGCGGAACGCCTATCATCAATCTGATTCAGATTGAGCAAGGCGAGACGGTTAACGCCGTGATTCCGGTCGAAAGCTTTGATTCCGAGCAGAACCTGTTCTTCGCTACGCGCAGCGGAATTGTTAAGAAAACGCCTCTCGAGGATTATCGCTTCATCCGCAAGGGAGGGCTGATCGCCATCAACCTGCGCGAGGATGACGAGCTGATCGGGGTTAAGCTGACGGACGGCAAGCAGGAGATCATCATGGGAACGAAGCAGGGCATCTCCATCCGGTTCCCCGAGCAGGATGTCCGTCCGATGGGACGCTCCGCGACAGGAGTCAGAGGGATCAATATCTCCGAGGACGATGCGGTCATCGATATGGATACGGCCGAGGAAGCGGACAGCGTACTGATCGTTACCTCCCAAGGCTTCGGTAAACGTACCGCAATGAACGAATACCGGATACAGTCGCGCGGCGGTAAGGGAATCAAAACGCTGAACATTACGTCTAAGAATGGTCCGGTGGTAGGCCTCAAGGTCGTCAAAGAAGACGAGGACCTGATGATCATTACCGCTCAGGGAACCATCATCCGTATGAGCATGGAGAGCATTTCCATGATGGGCCGCAATACCCAGGGAGTTCGCCTGATCAACATTAAGGAAGATGATGAGGTGGCGACCGTCGCCCGGGTCGAGCGGAATGAAGAAGCGGAAGAGCTCCTGGAAGAAATCGAGGAAACGGACGGCAACGAATAACATAGGAATTTTTTGACAAAGGGGGTTCCGTCCCCCTTTTTTTGTTTTACAATTATAGGACAATAGAACTAGT
>CP106741.1:1937500-2095000 GCA_030323305.1 Paenibacillus sp. CC-CFT747
CGGGCTGACGCCTGCCCGGTGCTGGAAGGTTAAGGGGAGCGGTTAGCGCAAGCGAAGCTGTGAACCGAAGCCCCAGTAAACGGCGGCCGTAACTATAACGGTCCTAAGGTAGCGAAATTCCTTGTCAGGTAAATTCTGACCCGCACGAATGGCGTAACGACTTGGGCGCTGTCTCAACGAGAGATCCGGTGAAATTTTAATACCTGTGAAGATGCAGGTTACCCGCGACAAGACGGAAAGACCCCATGGAGCTTTACTGCAGCTTGATATTGGACTTGGGTACGATCTGTACAGGATAGGTGGGAGCCAGAGAGTCATGAGCGCCAGCTTGTGAGGAGGCGACGTTGGGATACCACCCTGATCGTATCTAGGTTCTAACCTCCTCCCGTGAATCCGGGAGAGGGACCGTGTCAGGCGGGCAGTTTGACTGGGGCGGTCGCCTCCTAAAGCGTAACGGAGGCGCCCCAAGGTTCCCTCAGAATGGTTGGAAATCATTCGCAGAGTGCAAAGGCAGAAGGGAGCTTGACTGCAAGACGTACAGGTCGAGCAGGGACGAAAGTCGGGCTTAGTGATCCGGTGGTACCGAATGGAAGGGCCATCGCTCAACGGATAAAAGCTACCCTGGGGATAACAGGCTTATCTCCCCCAAGAGTCCACATCGACGGGGAGGTTTGGCACCTCGATGTCGGCTCATCGCATCCTGGGGCTGAAGTAGGTCCCAAGGGTTGGGCTGTTCGCCCATTAAAGCGGTACGCGAGCTGGGTTCAGAACGTCGTGAGACAGTTCGGTCCCTATCTGTCGCGGGCGCAGGAAATTTGAGAGGAGCTGTCCTTAGTACGAGAGGACCGGGATGGACGTACCGCTGGTGTACCAGTTGTTCCGCCAGGAGCACCGCTGGGTAGCCAAGTACGGACGGGATAAGCGCTGAAAGCATCTAAGCGTGAAGCCCCCTCAAGATGAGATTTCCCAATTAGTAAGACCCCTTGTAGACGACGAGGTAGATAGGTTCGGCGTGGAAGTGCTGTAAGGCATGCAGCGGACGAATACTAATCGGTCGAGGGCTTATTCATGACCCCACTTGGGGAGCAAAAGGATGAACAAACGTAAGCTTCGATTCCAGTTTTCAGGGTGCAAACCCTGACGTTTGGTGATGATGGCGGAGGGGAACCACGCGTTCCCATCTCGAACACGACCGTTAAGCCCTCCAGCGCCAATGGTACTTAGATCGCAGGATCTTGGGAGAGTAGGACGTTGCCAAGCGAAATGAAGCCTCTCTGGTGAAAGCCAGAGGGGCTTTTGCTGTTCCAGCGAAAATGGTGCTTAGACCACGGCGGAGCCCTGTCTTGGAGGAGTAGATGGCCAAGTGAACCGAAGCCTCTCTGGTGAAAACCAGAGGGGCTTTTTGCTGTTCTAAGTCGGATTAAAGGGTGAGCGAAAGGCTGCTTTTTTGACCTAGGCTCTTCCTTGAAGGGCAGAGAGAAGGGGATAGGATTGCTTTTGGGTCACGGCGAGGGGATCCTAACATTTCCCATTTTATAGTCGGGTAAAAAAAGCGAAAGCATTGGGGCACAATGTAAAGAAGGAAGCCACTTTCAAAACGCCTTGACACGAAAAATGGGCTTTTGATAATATTGCAATAATATACACATGGACAGAAATCAAAGGAGGACGCTATACGTGTGGGAAGATAAATTCAATAAAGAGGGGCTTACCTTCGACGATGTTCTGTTGGTTCCAAGGAAATCGGAGGTTTTCGGTCCTCGCGAAGTAGATGTGTCCACCCGTTTAAGCAGCAAGCTGAAGATCAATATTCCTTTGCTTAGTTCCGCCATGGATACCGTAACGGAAGCCGTTCTGGCCATTGCCATGGCCCGCGAAGGCGGAATCGGCATTATTCATAAAAACATGTCCATCGCCCAGCAGGCGGAGGAAGTGGATCGGGTAAAGCGTTCGGAAAGCGGAGTAATCACCAATCCGTTCTCGTTGACTCCGGAACATCATATTTATGACGCCGAAGAGCTGATGGGCAAGTATCGGATTTCCGGCGTGCCGATCGTCGATTCGAACAACAAGCTGGTCGGTATCCTGACCAACCGCGATCTGCGGTTCGTGCACGATTACAGCATCAAAATCAGTGAAGTGATGACCAAAGAAAACCTGGTGACCGCTCCGGTGGGAACCACCCTACAACAGGCGGAAGGCATCCTTCAGCAGCACAAAATCGAAAAGCTTCCTCTCGTGGATGATTCCTATGAGCTCAAAGGCTTGATTACGATCAAGGACATTGAGAAGGCCATCCAGTTCCCGAATGCGGCGAAGGACGAGCACGGCCGTCTCGTGGTAGGTGCGGCAATAGGCGGATCCAAGGAGGCCATGGAGCGGACGGCCGCTCTCGTGGAAGCGGGAGTGGACCTGATCGTAGTGGACTCGGCTCACGGCCATCACGTTAACATTGTCGAAACGGTGCGTAAAGTTAGAGCGGCTTATCCGGATCTGACCATCGTGGCGGGCAACGTGGCAACGGGACAAGGGACACGCGATCTGATTGAAGCGGGCGCTTCTATTATCAAGGTAGGCATGGGACCGGGTTCCATCTGTACCACCCGGGTCATTGCGGGGATCGGCGTTCCTCAGATCACGGCTATCTACGATTGTGCTACCGTTGCCCGTGAATACAACGTGCCGATTATTGCGGACGGCGGGGTTAAGTATTCCGGTGATATCACGAAGGCGATAGCCGCGGGAGCGGACGCGATCATGATCGGAAGCCTTTTTGCCGGGACGGAGGAAAGCCCTGGAGAATCCGAGATCTACCAAGGCCGCCGGTTCAAGGTGTACCGCGGGATGGGCTCTATTGGGGCTATGAAGGAAGGCAGCAAGGACCGTTACTTCCAAGAGAACGAGTCTAAGCTTGTTCCGGAAGGAATTGAAGGTCGTGTGCCTTACAAAGGGCCTCTCAAGGATACGGTTCATCAGCTGATCGGCGGTTTGGTTCAAGGAATGGGCTACTGCGGAACGAGAAACTTGACGGAGCTGAAGAACGACACCCAGTTTATCCGCATCACCGGTGCCGGTCTCCGGGAAAGCCACCCGCATGACGTTCAAATTACGAAGGAAGCCCCCAACTACTCGTTGTAGGCCGAACGCCGCAAGAAACGAACGTTTTCTTACAACCAAAGACTCTATATACGGGAAGAAAGCAGGGAAATCGCCCTGTTTTCTTTTTTTGCCCAAAAGGCTATGTTACAATAAAATAATGACTGAGCGATGAAAAACATGGGAGTGTGAATGGTGAAAAGTTTGTTTGTGGGAAAACGGGTAGCGCTTGGATTGACGGCCGTGCTTTTGGGCTCGCTGCTTATGCCCGTGCTAGGGACGAAGACGGTGCATGCGGCGGAAGCTGCCGACCTGAAGCTGAATGTGAAGTCCGCTATCCTGATGGATGCGGGGACCGGTCAGATTCTGTATGATAACAATTCGGACGTTGCTTATCCTCCGGCCAGTATGGCGAAAATGATGACGGAATATCTGGTGATGGAGAACATACAGAGCGGCAAATTCAAGTGGACCGATATGGTCACGACCAGTCAATATGCGTCCGACGTCATTGGGTCCGGGCAGCTTCTGGCGCTGAACGAACAGATGACGATGAAGGATATGTTTTCGCAGCTATCCATCTATTCGGCTAACGATGCGGCCGTGGCTCTTGCTGAGAAAATAGGCGGATCTGAAGAGAATTTCGCCAAAATGATGAACGCTAAGGCGAAGGAGCTCGGGCTTTCGGATAAGGCTCATTTTATTAATTCCACGGGCTTAGGCCGGGCCGACATCGGGAAGTATGCCCCCGCTTCGATTGAAGGGGAGACCATGCTCACGGCCAAGGACGCCGCCAAGCTGGCCTATGCTATCATTCGGGATCATAAGGAAGTACTCGATTTTACGAAGATTACCTCCCAGAAGCTTCGGCCCACGGACAAGGAACCGATGGTTAACTGGAACTGGATGCTCGAGGGGAACAAGGACAATGTTTATTTGAAGCAGTATGCGTATCCGGGATTGGACGGGCTCAAAACGGGGCATACCGATGAGGCGGGGTATTGCTTCACCGGAACGGCCGAACGCAACGGGATGAGGCTGATCAGTGTTGTTATGGGAGCACCCGACGAGCCGAAGCGATTTACGGAAACGGCCAAGCTGTTAAACTACGGGTTCGATAATTTCGAAGCGAAGAATGTAATAGCTGCGAGCACCGCCGTTGATTCGTTAAAAACCGTTCCCATTACGAAAGGCGTCAGCCTGACCGTACCGGCCGTAACTGAAAATGCCTTGACCGTCGTCGCCAAAAAGGGAGCCAAGCCGGAGGAATTCGTGCAGGAAGCCAAAGCGATTGACGCGAGTAAGCTGGTGGCGCCGATTAAGAAAGGGACGGAAGTGGGAACCTTAAACGTCACTTATAACAACCAGACGTCGACCGTTAAGCTGGTGGCGGCGGAAGATGTGGAGAAGGGCAGCTGGATCCGGCTCATGTTCCGGGGAATCAAAGACTTCTTCGGCGGGTTGTTCAGCGGAGTCAAAAACTTATTTTAACGCGGTTCGGGTTGTCGAAACGGGACTCCTCATGTAAAATATTTTGTTAGGAGTTTCTTTCCGTAACAGGATTTCGATATAGAATTTCAGGAGGTTTAAGGGCAATGGAAACAGGTACATCCCGGGTTAAAAGAGGTATGGCGGAAATGCAAAAAGGCGGCGTTATCATGGACGTCATGAACGCCGAGCAGGCCAAAATTGCGGAGGCAGCCGGCGCAGTAGCCGTCATGGCGCTGGAGCGCGTTCCTGCCGACATTCGTGCAGCAGGCGGCGTAGCCCGTATGGCGGATCCTACGATCGTAGAAGAAGTGACCAAGGTCGTCTCGATCCCGGTTATGGCCAAAGCCCGTATCGGGCATTTTGTCGAAGCCAAAATCCTGGAATCCCTCGGCGTCGATTACATTGACGAGAGCGAAGTGCTCACTCCCGCCGATGAAGTGTACCACATCAACAAGCATGATTTCACCGTTCCTTTCGTTTGCGGAGCCAGAGACCTTGGAGAAGCCCTGCGCCGGATTGCTGAAGGTGCCTCCATGCTGCGGACCAAGGGCGAGCCGGGAACCGGAAACATCGTCGAAGCGGTCCGTCATATGCGTATGATGATGGCCCAAATCCGCAAAGTACAGAGTATGTCCCGCGACGAGCTCTACAACGAAGCCAAGCTGCTGGGAGCTTCCTTCGACCTGCTCCTGCAGGTTCACGAAACCGGAAAGCTGCCGGTTGTTAACTTCGCCGCCGGCGGGGTAGCGACTCCGGCTGATGCGGCTCTGATGATG
The DNA here is from genome assembly GCA_030323305.1 of Paenibacillus sp. CC-CFT747. GTDB lineage: Bacteria > Bacillota > Bacilli > Paenibacillales > NBRC-103111 > Paenibacillus_AO > Paenibacillus_AO aurantius. The sequence continues at coordinate 1,942,864 of CP106741.1, forward strand.
CATCTGGGTGCGGACGGCGTATTCGTCGGTTCCGGGATTTTCAAATCCGATGCCCCAGAGAAATTTGCCAAAGCGATCGTGGAAGCCACGACCCATTATACCGATTTCGGCCTGATTGCCGAGCTTTCCAAAAACCTGGGAACGCCGATGAAGGGCATTGAAATTTCGAGCCTGGGCGCTTCCGAGCGTATGCAGGAGCGCGGCTGGTAAGCCAGGCTTCTCTAAGGATCAGAAAGAAGGATGGACAACATGAAGATCGGAGTGCTGGCCCTCCAGGGTGCCGTGGCCGAGCATATTCGTCTCTTGGGACAAGCCGGTGCCGAAGGTGTGGCCGTTAAGAAAACCGAACAGCTGCAGGACCTGGACGGCATCATTATCCCCGGTGGGGAAAGCACCACCATCGGCAAGCTGATGAGGACGTACGGCTTTATCGACGCCCTGCGTGAGTTCGCAGACCGCAAGAAGCCGGTATTCGGAACCTGCGCCGGCCTGATCGTCATCGCCAAGGAAATCGCCGGTCAGGAAGAGGCTCATCTCGGGTTGATGAACATGACCGTTTCGCGCAATGCGTTTGGCCGTCAGAGGGAAAGCTTCGAAACGGACCTCGCCATCCAAGGAGTGGGAGACGACGTACGTGCCGTATTCATCAGGGCCCCGCTCATTAAAGAAGTGGGCGAAGGAGTGGACGTGCTGGCGACCTACAAGGACGAAATTGTAGCGGCCCGCGAGGGCCATCTGCTCGCTGCCTCCTTCCACCCGGAGCTGACCGATGATTACCGGCTGCACGCGTATTTTCTGGAGATGGTTAAAGATTACAACTAAAGATTAGGACTAGCCGGACCCCGCAAGAGGTCCGGTCAACTATTCCCTGTCGGGGAGGAATTTCTTTTGTTTGATGCAAAGCTGCTTAGAAACGATTATGATGCCGCCAAGCAGGCTATGATAAACCGCGGGAAACCGCTGGACGACATAAGCAAGTTTACGGACTTGGACGTCAAACGCCGCGAGCTTCTGCAGGAAGTGGAGCAGCTGAAGAACCGGAGAAACGTGGTTTCCCAGGAAGTTGCCGCTAAGAAGAAGGCCGGAGAGGATGCCGAAGCCACGATTCTGGAAATGCGTCAGGTCGGGGACCGCATCAAGGCATTGGACGAAGAGATCCGTGTGGTGGAAGTGGAGCTGAATCACATTCTGCTGTCGATCCCGAACGTTCCTCATGCCAGCGTGCCGGTAGGAACTTCCGAAGAGGAGAATGTGGAGATCCGCCGCTGGGGGAGCCAGCCGCTTTTGCCTATACGCCCAAAGCCCACTGGGAATTGGCACAAAACCTGGGGATTCTGGATTTTGAGGCCGCGGCCAAGGTAACCGGGTCCCGTTTTGTCTTCTACAAGGGCTTGGGTGCCCGCCTGGAGCGTGCCCTGATCAATTTCATGATGGACCTTCACAGCGGAGAGCACGGATACGAAGAAATGCTTCCTCCGTATATCGTCAACCGGGACAGCATGACCGGAACGGGACAGCTTCCGAAGTTTGCGGAGGACGTGTTCAAGCTGGCGGATACGGATTATTTCCTTATTCCGACGGCGGAGGTTCCCGTTACGAACTATCACCGTGACGATATTCTCGCAAATGAGGACCTTCCGAAGTATTTTGTGGCGTTCAGCGCCTGCTTCCGCTCGGAGGCCGGATCGGCCGGACGGGATACCCGCGGGCTCATCCGCCAGCATCAGTTCAATAAGGTGGAGCTGGTGAAGCTGGTTCATCCGGAGTCCTCTTACGAGGAGCTGGAGAAGCTGACGGACAATGCGGAGAAGGTGCTCCAGCTGCTTAAGCTTCCTTACCGGGTGCTCACCCTGTGCACCGGGGACTTGGGCTTCTCGTCGGCCAAAACCTATGATCTGGAGGTCTGGCTGCCCGAGAGTGGAACGTACCGGGAAATTTCCTCGTGCAGCAACTTCGAGGACTTCCAGGCACGGCGCGCCAACATCCGGTTCCGCCGCGATGCGAAGGCGAAGCCGGAGTTCGTGCATACGCTGAATGGCTCGGGACTTGCCCTGGGACGTACGGTGGCCGCCATCCTCGAGAATTACCAGCAGGAAGACGGAAGCGTGGTTATTCCGGAAGTGCTGCGGCCTTACATGGGCGGGCTGACGGTCATTGGCAGAAAATAAAGATTGAAAAGCCTCTAACGACTATGATAAAATTCATATGTTACACCGTTTGACCCATTCGGAGAGGTGGTCGAGTGGTTTAAGGCAGCGGTCTTGAAAACCGCCGTGTTCGCGAGGGCACCGTGGGTTCGAATCCCACCCTCTCCGCCATCTTACATTCGAACAACAAACCTGCTTCAGGTTTTCCTGAGGCAGGTTTTTTTATTTTCGCCTGCCCCTCTTCCTGCAATCTCCTCTACCCCTCTTAAATAAATTGAATCCAAACTCCGTATGTTAAGCTTCAGGGAGGTGTGGACATGAACAAAACCGAGGCTCCGGTGGTCAACCGCGAGCGTCTGCTGGATGCGTGGCAGAAGACCCTGCCGACAACGCTAAACGAATCCGACCGGGCAGAGGTGCTGGCGGATGCGGCCGATCCGGATGTGTACCGCATTCATATCGATACGGCCGGCCATTCGGGCTATTCGTTTGACTTCAAGGTGACTTATCTCGATTCCCGGGAAATCAAAGTGGAATTTGTGGACGTGGAGAAAGACCGCGTTTCCGTGGATGAGCATACCGACATTATCCAAACCTTGATCGAGGATTACGTGCGTCATATCCACGAGTGCGCCCAAGTTCTTCACAAGCTGACGCACGGATAAGGAGGGGTACCGATGAGTGGGAAGAAGAACCGGAAGGACCGGAACCTGCAGAACGTGGCGGAGGATCTGGCTCATACTCCGGTGAACAGCCACCAAGCCCAGCAAATGCAGCAGGACGTAAACGACCGCCGCCATGAAACGGCGTTAAATCACAAGAGCGACTAAAGCCTTTCGTTTACCAAGGCTGCAGAGAGGAGGGGCACAGATGCCAAAAGATATTCCCCAGCCGACCAACCCGCCGACCGGACAGGCCAATCAGCGGGAACAGGACAACCGGCAGCAGGAGCCTTTGTCCGGCTCGAAGAGCGTGAAGAACCGGAATCATTCCCGCAACAACCACGCGGAGGAAGCTGACCCGAACGCGGAAGCGCAAGACAACAGGGAGGGGTGACCCCTGTTTGGCTTATTGGCAGATGGATAGCTTGTCCTAAGGTCATGCCGGAGGGCTTGGCCAGTAGAATAATGGTTGGAGAGAGACCCGTCGGGTCTCTTTTTTATGTGCCGTCGGAGAATGTCGATATTTCCGGGGAAATGTTGAGCCGGGTCAAAGGATGGAGCCCAGCATTGACGGGAGATCGGGGGCCATCTAGAATAACGGGGATGTCAGGCGCTGAACCAGCCGGGCTTGGGAAGAACCGCCAAATAGAGGAAGCCGTTCATTAGAGGATATAAGGATAAATACTTTCAAATAAGTGCAGGGGAAAGAGGCAGCGGCTGCGTCTATGGTTACGGGGAAGGAGGGGAGAGCTATTTCGGAAGAGGATGATCTCGTAAAGCGGATTAGGAACGGGGAAACGGAGTCCTTTCGGATTCTGATTGAGAGATATAGGGGGTACCTGTTTCAGGTTGTGCTTTCGGTGGTCCGCCACCCGAAGGATGCCGAAGATGTGACGCAGGAAGTGTTCCTGAGGATCTATTCCGCTCTCCCCCAATACCAGTACCAAGGGTTCAAAACCTGGATCACCCGCATTGCCGTCAATAAAGCGATTGACCATACCCGCCGGGCCCGGAGCCAAAAGCCGAGCCTGTCGAATGCATAGAAGACTATGCCTCCTTCAGAGAGGACGAGCCTTCCGTGGAGGGAGCTTACCTCGACAAGGAAAAAAGAGCTTCTGCACCGAAGCCTGCAGCAAATCCCGGGCAACTACCGGGACATCCTTCACGCTTACTACATAGAGGACAAGTCTTACCAGGAAATTGCCGCCGAGCAGGGGATTGAACGAAAAAGCGTGGAATCGAAGCTGTACCGCGCCAGACAGTGGCTGCGCAAGCATTGGAAGGAGGAGGATTTTCGATGACTCATTATACCAGCGAAGAATGGGCCGACTATCGGGAGAACCGGCTGCCGGACGACGAGAGAGCCCGCCGAGAAGAGCATCTGTACCAATGCGACCAATGCTTAGCTCTATATATGGAAGACCTTCCGGATGCGGTACCTGTGGTATGGGAGGCCGAGACGGTTAAACGGTGGGACGATGCCCTTATGGCCGCTGTGGCGGATTGGGAACCGCTGCAGGGGATGCTCCCGAATCCTCGTCTATCGTTACAGAAGAGGCGGTAGAGGAGCGGCAGGCCCTTCGTCCGGATCTTCTTCCTTCTGTTGCAAGGGAGGCTACCCGCAAAAGGCGGTTTACGTGGCTCCAGAAGCCCCTTACGCTTTATGCTGCGGCCGCCAGCCTGACGGTCGTTCTAATGTCTACAGGCGTCTTCCAGAAGCTGACCTCCGGTTTGGAGCAATTCGAGACGGCCTCCAAGGAACGGCAGGAGACGTTCACCGGAAAGCTGATGGCGCGTACCACCACACTGCTTGATACGATCCACGAGGATGATAAAGGGGAGACCGGATTGCACCGTAACGTTGTCGCAGCTTTGCTTATGGCCGTCATACCGGGAATGGGACACCTGTACATGAACAGGACCATCCGGGGGCTGCTGTACGGGGGATTGTTTTTTGGACCGCTGGCCTTGGCGTTCCTGTTTGTGGTTTCCAATAATGGGATCCATAAAGAAGTGATGGTACCTGTCCTGTTTGCTGGAGTCGTCTGGATCATTAACATGATCGATATGGTCCTTACTATGGTGAACTATCGGCCAGCCCCCGGCTATGGCTATCCGGATCCCCGAGCAGCGGGAAACCCGAATCTATCCGGGAGCTTTTCGGAAGAGGGAGGAGCGGGCCCTGTCCCGAGTAATGGGGCTCCTTGGCCGGGGACATCGGAACGCCAGCATAACGAGCGGGTGTTTACCATTCTGCTTTCGTTTATTCCCGGTTTGGGTCATTTGCAGCTGGGGCTGATGCAGAGAGGCCTGGCCTTTCTGATCTCGTTCTTTGGGCTGTTTACGATGATCGTGTTCGTTACCTTCGTTACCCGTCTGGAGGGCTTCCTGGTGTTTCTCTTCGGCCTGCCCATCATTTGGCTGTACTGCATGTTCGATGCCGTTCAGCTCGTCCACCGCAAGCAGAAGGGAGAAGAGCTGCAGGACAAGTCGATTTTCGAGGAACTGGAGGAAAACCGCGAGCAGGGGCGGAAAAGCCGGATAGCGGCCACCTTGCTGGCTGTCGTCCCGGGAGCGGGTCATATGTACCTGGGGCTGCAGCGGCGCGGCCTGCAGTTCATGGCGGCATTCCTGCTCTCCATCTACGTGCTGGATACGCTGCGCCTGTCTTTGTTTCTTTTTCTCATTCCGATCCTTTGGTGTTACAGCCTGTTTGATGCCCTGCAGAACATTTCAAAGTACGGGAGGGAGGAGCTCAAGGATACGCCTCTTGTGGATTGGCTCATGAACCATCAACGATGGATCGGAATCGCCCTTCTCGCGCTGGGTGGCTATTATCTGCTGGATAACATGCTTCTGCCCATTCTGGACCGTTATGCCCCGGAGTTGAGGCTGACTTGGAGATTCCATGCCTACTTCCAGACGGTCCTCGTTTCCCTCCTTCTGATCGGCGGGGGATTAAGCTTATGGCCGGAAGCGGCAAACCGAAAGGGAAGGAGGGAGAAGAGTGAAGCGTTGGCGGGTTGGCACGTTTTCGATGGGGGCGGCGCTCCTCCTTATGGGACTAAGCCTACTGTTGTCGATAGGGAGCGGGAAGGATGCGGCAGGCCTGCTGCTTGATTGGTGGCCGGTGATTTTCCTTCTGCTCGGCGGGGAGATTCTTCTGTACTTGTTCTTATTCAAGGATCAGAAGCCTATGCTGTCCTATGATCTGTTCAGCCTCTTCGTCGTGGGGGTTCTGACGGCCGCGGGCATCGGCATGGCCGTTCTCACCTCCACCGGTCTAATCCAAGAGCTCCGCATGGCGGCAGGAAGCGTGGAACGGACGAAGGAGCTTCCCTATATCAAGCAGGCGGTACCGGCTGAGGTAGAGAAGATTGTGGTTCAGTCGGCGATTCCTACCCTGAAGGTCGACACCATGCAGGATAAAGAGCTCCATCTCTTCGGCAGCTATCGAGTCATGGACGAGGATAAGGAAACGGCGGCTCGCTCCGCGGTAACGGAACAGGAGGTTGCCTCCGTCCGAACGATTGGCCGCACCCTTTATGTTCAAGTAAAGGAGCTTCCCGGAAGAGAGGCCTGGTCGACGGATATCCGTCGGAGACAGTGACGCTTGTGCTTCCGGCGGGCATTCCAGTGGAAAGACGCGGATATGGCGAAGAGATGGAATAATTGTTCCCCGTGGAACATTTTTACAAATGATTCCCGCCGCGCAGAAAAACCCTTGGAAAAAGGAAACCGACCGCAAGGCGGCTCTTTCCCCAAGGGTTTTCGTTTGTTCCATTGCTCAATAGAGGCGGCCCAAAAAGCTCGTAAGCCCCGCAATCAGTTGGTCGGGAGCCTCATACATGCTCATATGGCCGGAACCGTCGATCGTCACCTTGGTGATGGATGGCCGGTCAACAGAGAAGGTTTTGTCCGGAACAATGACTTTGTCCTCCGTTCCGGCTGCTAGCAGAACCGGCACCTGGGCATTCTCCAGCACGTGGTTTCGGTCCGGACGGCGGCGCATTCCTTCCAGGGTAGCCTTCGCCCCTTCCGGTGACGTTTCCCGCCCGATCACCTTAACGTCCTCTACCGCAGCGGCCATCGGCTCCAAGTGCTCAGGGGCAAACAGCTTGGGGACCAATCCTTCGATGAATTCCGGCAGGCCCTTCGTGTCGATCGTTTCGATTCCTTTGAGACGGTTCGCCTTGCCTTCCTCCGAATCGGGATGGGCCGTCGAATGAACGAGCCCCCATCCGGCCAATAGGCCCGGGTTCTTCTCGGCCAGGGCTAATGTAATGTAGCCGCCGAGGGAATGCCCGAGTACGACCGTCTTGGCTATGCCGAGCTCCTGAAGCAGAGCCTCGATATCGGAAGCGAAGGCTTCCATCTCGTATGGCCCTGACGGGGCGTTCGATTGGCCGTGACCGCGCAGGTCCGGCACGATCACCCGGTACTTGTCGCTTAATGCGGGAATGACCTTCTCCCAGTACCGGGAGCTTCCGCAAAACCCATGAAGCAAAACAACGGGGTTTCCGCTTCCCTGCTCTTGATAGGCTAGGGTAGTCCCGTTAACGTTTATTTTCTTGCTCTCCATGTCCATCCCTCCTCCTATTACTATACCCCAATTGAGGGGGAGGCCCAAACAAGGGGACGTCTGGAGGAAAAGCCGCTGCCGTCCGTTGTTGAGGAAGGGCAGGGGTGCTATAGTAAGTAAGGCAATAATGTTAGAGGTTCGGGCAAGGAGGAAGGCATGCGCAAGGAAAGAATCACGGAACTGGAAACCGTTCGGGCTCTGGCGATATTGGCCGTCCTGGTGATCCACGTAACCGCATCGGGAACCGTCGAGCTTCCGTCCGGTGGAGTTTCCCGAGGGATCTATTTGGTGTTGAACAAGCTCAGCAATTTCTCGGTGCCGGCCTTTGTGCTGATGAGCGGACTGGTGCTGTTCTACCGGTACGGGGACGACTGGGGAAAGGGACAGGCCGCGGCCTTCTACCGCAAGCGGCTGCAGTACATCGTTCTGCCTTACCTCGTGTGGTCGGGCCTCTATATCGTCTATAACCGGCTTATCCATGGGGAGGCGGTCACCGGAATCACGCTTTCCCGGCTCGGGGACACCCTGCTGTGGGGAGAAGCTTCGTATCATCTCTATTTCATCGTGCTGATCGTTCAATATTATGCCCTGTTTCCTCTATTGATGGCCGCCGCCAAAAAGGAGGGGGCGGGTCCCTGCTTCTCATCGGGTTTGTTCTTCAAGCAGGGGCGTTCTACTATAACCATACGATAGCGGAAATTCCCCACCGTTCGGCTTTCGGGCTGACCTACCTGGGGGAATTCTGCATTGGGGGTTTCCTGGGTCTGGGCTACCGGGAGTGGATTAGCCGCTTGAAGCCCCGCCAGACGGCCGTGTGGGCCCTGTCCGGGCTTCTGGGAGCGGGCCTGGCGTGGATTCACCTGGCGGGACCGGACCGCTTCTCCTGGGGCCCTGAGGGGGCGGAGGCAATCGTGCACGCTTACTCCGTCGCCGTCTCGGTCGCGCTGCTGCTGGCCGGGAGCTCCCTGCTTCGATCCTCGCCGGGGATGGCCCGATTCCTCACCGCGCTCGGCGCCGCATCCTTCGGCGTGTACCTTATCCATCCCGCCGTGCTCACGGCCTGGGCGGTTTCCTTCTCGTACCCGCCGGGATCGCCCGCGTATCACTTGTCAAATGCGGGAGCCTTTGCGGTTGGTCTGGCTGTGTCCTGGGGGTCTTCCTGCTCCTAAGAAGAGCCAAAGCCGGCTGGGTCCTGCTTGGAAAATAAAATAGGCCGAGAAGTCCTGAGGACGTTCTCGACCTTTGGCCGTCCGCTGGACGGCTTTTTATTATGCTTATAGCAGGAAAGGTGCTCCGACCAGCTGCCGAGCGTACCGTCGCCGATCGCCAGGAGCCAGCCTCTTGCCGGTGCACAGGGAAAGCAGCCCTGAACCTTAAGCCCCGATCCCGGGAACCTTGACCGGTAGACCCGTGCGGGCTGATTCGTTGGCCGCCATCGTCACCTCGTGCGTCTTCAAGGAATCTTCGTAATCGGAGAGGATGCCGGAACGGTCCCCCGTCCGGAGGGCCCGGATGAAGGCTTCATTCTCGTTGTACATCGGCTTCGTCTGGTTGTTGTACTGGGTCACGGTGTCCGCGGTAGCTCTTTTTAAGCAAGCCTCGCGAATTTCGTAAATGCCGTCGTTCGTATAAATATCAAGGCCGACGGTATGGTAGTTCGGGATAAGGCACGTGTTGGAAATCGTGGCCACTGAGCCATCGGCGAGCTTCATCGTCACCGTGCCGACGTCGGATACATCGGCGCCTTCCACGACTTCATGCATCACCCGGTGGCTGTAAGCGGCATAGACCTCCGTGATCTCGCCGACCAGGTAGCGGAGAAGATCCGTGATATGGGTCGTCTGTTCCACGAACTGGCCGCCGGAGCCCTTCTGAACGATCCACCACGGAGCCCGGGGCATCGTGCCCATCCAGTAGCCGAGGGACATCCCGATCTTAGTATTCAGCAGGAGTTCCTTCGCCTTCTGGGCCGAATCGAGGTAACGCCAGTGATACCCTACCGACGTAAGCAGGTTCTGCTCCCGGATGCGGGCGGCCAGCCGGCGGGGAAGGGCAAGATCGGTGCCAAGAGGCTTCTCCACCAGAAAAGGAATGCCCCGGTCGATCAGGAGCTCCTCCAGCCCATCATGGCTGTCGGGAGGGACGCAGATGTAGACAGCGTCGAGCCTCCGGTCGTCGAGCATCTGCTCCAGGGACTCATAGGCGCGGGCATCCTTCCACTCGCGCGCCGCTTTATCGGAGTGGGCCATCCGGGTGCCGGTAAAGCCGGCGACAGTCACTCCCTCAAGAGAAGACAAATGATTTTGGTGGGCACGGGCGATTCCGCCGGTTCCCACAAATCCTATTTGAAGAGTCATCACATCAGGCCTCCTTTTTGCCTTGGGGTACCATCTATTATACCGGAACCGGGGGAGCGAACCAACCCAGGGAGCAGGAGGGGGCGTAAGCGGCACGGTCTTTCTGCTGAGCCGATACCTTGAGTACGGACTTCTAATGGAATGTCGGGAAAGGATAGGCGGCCAGAGAGGACAATACGGAAAAAGTGAGGTCGGAGAGACGTTCCTGTGGGTCCCAAGAAGGAGTGATGGAGGAGGCCGGGTCCGTTTAGGGTACCTCCGGAAAGCGGAACGGAAGGATGACAATATCAAAAAGCGGCATGTCTACATAGACAATGCCGCCGTTGCGGGTATGTATGGTCGAGACGACAGGATTTGAACCTGCGACCTCTTGCTCCCGAAGCAAGCGCTCTACCAAGCTGAGCCACGTCTCGATGAACGGTGGCGTTCCCGAGAGGATTCGAACCTCCGACCTGCAGTTTAGGAAACTGTCGCTCTATCCTGCTGAGCTACGGGAACGCAGCAATCATTATTATAGCATAAACCCCTAGTTTGAGGAAGACTCTAACTTTTCCCTGCCCGTGCCTTATCTGCCAAAAGTGGAGTCCGTGGCTAAGAGTTCCTCAGCAAACGAAGGTTATCCCGCCCGCCAAGTTACCGGAAAAGTCCTATGCGATATCCTTCGTGGCTTCCCTTCCCGCTTCCGGTCGGGAATGAAACGGGCGGGCAGCCTCCAGCTTGCTGCCCAGCCCTTCGAACCGTTCCGTGAAGACGGCGAAGAACCGGGATCCGACGATCCAGTCGGAGAGCTTCACGCAGCCGTACGCGAAGAGCATGCCCGCCGCGACATCAAGCACCCAGTGAATTTTGAGGTACATAGTGGCGGCGATAATCGAGAAGCCGTACACGCCGATCACCCAGCGGTACCAGCGGCTTTTTCCCGGAAAGCAAGCAGGATGGCGGCAAAGGCGATGGAGGTATGCATACTTGGAAAACAATTGATGACGGTTAAGAACACATCGTCGCCGGTCAGCCCGCGCTCGAGCAGATCCGGCGTCCCCTGCACATGCCACACCTCCTGAAGAAGAATGGTGTTGTAGAACGGCAGAATGAGCGGCACCTGCAGCAGGTAGCCGGCCAAGGAATACTGCCCAAGCTTGCGCACGTCCTTAGTGAAGAAAGCGCGAATGACACAGATCCAATACGTTAGCGTGAAGCCGTAGCTGTAGACCCACTGCATGTACTTGGTAAGCCAGGAGGGCTGCCAAACCCGCAGGAAGGCGGCGTCGTTCAGCGGGATCGAATTAAACCACTCGTTCCAGTTGACGATATGATGGACCGACGAGGTCTGCCAGCCGACGACTTTTTCCCACAGAGGGTTGGCGTAGGTATAGATCACGAAAAAAGCGAGCAGGGTAATGAAGCCCGCCGGCATAAACTGAATCCACGAAATGGGCTTGGCGTCTTTGCGGGTTCCCCATAGGGCGGCGAGCAGCACGAGGATGCACAGAATGCCCCAATTCTGGACGCGGGTAATCGCGTAAAGGACCGCTGCCGTGGCCGCGGCGAGGCCCGTCATGTAAAGCTTGGTCATAGCAGACAAGATGAAATCTCCTTTGGTTCGTTCGGTTCGCACAGAAAGCGCACCCTCTATTATAGCGCAGGCGAGGGGGGGACAACCTGGTTTTTTTAGGAAGCTGCTGAGGCAGGAGCCGGTTTCCTGAGGCGCCTTAGGGACAGCAGATAGGAAGCGGCGAAAAGTGCGACCAGCGGCATCAACGGCACGGAATAGCGGGAATGGGCCAAATAAATCATATGAAGCAGGCTCATGTAGCCAAGCAGGAGCAGAATAACCTGCGCCACCGGATGACGGCGGGCTTTCCACATGCCAATAAAGCCGGGGAGGAGAATCACGTAATGGCACAGGATGGCGGCGGCGAGAGGAACCCCGGAATCGGCATCCAATAGAACACATCGCCCCAGAACAGAAGAAATTTCCCGACGGTATACCAGCTTGCGTAGGTCCAGAACGAATGGGTGAATCCTTCCTTAATCCGTTCCATAGCTCGCTCCCGGTCGATCTGGTCATTAATCCACAGGTCGTTGGTGGTGTGCCAAGTCCGCTGCTCCTCAAGAAAAAGGAGGGGACGGTCCACGGGTACGTTCCGAGAAGAAGCGGGTTGCCGCTCGCCCGGGTCAGGGGGATGAATTCCCCGCCGGATACCTCGTAGTTGCGCACCCACCAGGGAAGCAGGCAAAGCACAAACACGGCCGCGGTAACGAGACCCGAGCGGATCAGCCGGGGCCAAGGAATGTTACGGCGGTAGAGCAGCAGAAGGAAGAGCAGGCCGGGCCATAAGGCGATCGTCGGCCGAACATAAACCGCGGCGGCCCAGACGAGTCCGAACAGCAGGGCTCGACTCCAGGTGGGTCTTTCCTCCGCCAGCAAGGCCATGTACAGAAGAAGCAGCACAAACAGGGTGAACAGCGCCTCGGTGAAAATAAAATTGGACACGAGCCAAAGAGGCGGGTACAGGCAGCAGAGGGCAACGGCGAGAAGGGAAGCCTTCGACGAAACCATCCTCAGACCGATCCGGTAGAGCAGCCACAGCGCCCCCGTCACCATGACGGCCTGCAGAATACGCACCGTCTGCTCCAGGACCAAACCGGGTCCGGTTACGGTCATTACGGCCGCCAGAAAACCGGGAAGGGCCGGCGTTATAAAAGCCGTCGGCCGGGAGGGATCGTTATAGGTGAACCTTCCCGTTTCAAGCAGAATCCGGGCCGATTCGAGATAGCCTCTATCATCGGAATGATAGTCATAAGCGGCTCCGTGCAGGAGAACGAGCAGGATTTTGAGCAGCAGACTTCCACCGAGCAGCAGCCACAGCATCCGGCGGATGCGGGGGATTCCATCGACAGCAGCTTCCTTTCCAAGTGAAATACGGGGGATTCGAGTTAAAGCGGCTTTCGGCGGCTTTCCCGAAGCTCCCGGAAAAACCGGCTCAGCATGGAGGAGCATTCCTCCTGCAGCACACCGGCCGTAATCTCCACCCGGTGATTGAACCGGGGCTCCTGGAGCAGATTCATCAGCGTACCCGCACAGCCGGCTTTCGGATCGGGCGTCCCGTAGATAACATGAGGAACGCGGGATTGAACGATGGCCCCGGCACACATCGGGCAAGGCTCGAGCGTGACATAGAGCCGGCAGTCCAGGAGCCTCCATGCACCCAGGCGGCCGCTTGCTTCACGGATGGCGAGCATTTCGGCATGGGAGGTAGGGTCATAGGAGGTTTCCCGCAAGTTATGGCCTCTGCCAATGACCTGCCCGTTCTTGACCACGACGGCTCCAATCGGCACTTCGCCCAACGCTTTAGCCTTCTCCGCTTCTTTCAAGGCTTCCCTCATCCAAACCTGGTGGTCCTCCATGGGCAGCCTCCTTTCTCTCGTCAAGATTGTGGATAAAATATCGAACACTTATTCGTTGTTAACATGTTGTGGATAATGTTGTGGATAACTGGTTGTTCCGTGGATAACTTTATCTATTGTACTGATTGAAGGGCATCAGGGCAAACGGAAAGAGGCCCGGTTCTACCACAAAAAACCTTTCTTAATTATTCCCTAACCGGATTGTCGAAAAGGAAACTAGCTACTATACTTAACTTATAACGATTGTAAGCAGAGGGATGAGTAGGCAGCCTGCCGCCAGCAGTACGTCTTACCTGAAAGGGCCTTAGAAAAAGGCAGTCGGGTTGTCCGCTAGATGCTTATGACGGGCAATTCCTACAACGGCTGCTTCGGAGAACGAGGCGGCTTTTTCTGTTTGGAGAAAAAATCGGAGGAGGGATAGAAGGGGAACGTGGAAAACTTCTGGAAAGAAAGGCATCTACCCAAGAAAGGGGAGGGTTCGCGATAACAGCACGACAAACCGGAGGAAGGAGGGAAAGGGTGGTCAATGACGGGCTGAAGTTAAGTATTGAGGAGCTGTCCGCCTTGGTGGAAGATTCGCCTGAGGCGGTGGTTGTCTATTCGGTTGCCGAAACGGGTTACCGCCTACAGATGGCGAACCGAGCGGCTCGAAAATCAAGCGGGCTCGGTCCGGGACAATACGGCCTCCTCCTGGAAGAGATTTATCCGGAGGAAGAGACTCGTTCGTTAAGTTATTACTGCAGCAAGGCGGTTCAAAGAGGGACTCCGCTGGTTGTCGGCCAAGCCCTTTCCCTTGGGGAAACGGGCGGAGCGGGAGAGCTGAGCTTGCTGCCGATAAAGGAAGCCGGGGAACCGTCGAGTTCCTTCTTGTGAAGACGTTTCATCCAAACCAGAACCACCAGCCGGCACAGGCCGTGCTGGAGAACATGCTGGATTGTATACCGGATGCCGTCCTGTCGAGCGACAGGAAGGGGATCATTACATACTGCAACGAAGCCTTCGAGGTCATGTTCGGGTACAGCCGGGCGGAGCTCATCGGCCTGGACCGCCGGAGCCTTCCCATACTGCCTGCATTTGATAAGGATGCCCAATCTTCGATCTATACCCGGCTCGCAGCCGGAGAAGCCATCTATAATTATGAAACCGTCCGACTGACCAGGGGAGGCATCCCGCTTGACGTGTCCATTTCGATGACGCCCATCCGGGAACAGGGCAAAGGAATAACCGGGCTCACGTCTGTTTACAAAGACATTACCGAGCACAAGCGGACCCAGAACGCCATACAGGAAAGCGAAGCCCGCTACAAGCTGATCACGTCCAACATGACCGAAATGATCGCCCTGCTGGACAACGAGCGACGGTATTTGTTCGTCTCGCCTTCCTATGAAAGCAAGCTGGGCTACCGGCCGGAGGAATTGCACGGTCAATGCGCCGACCGGTTCGTTTATTCGGAGGACGCTCTCCGGTTTCGCAAAAAGCTGGCCGAGACGGATACGGGAATGTCCCATTCCGTGGAATACCGGCATCTCAAGGCGGATGGCCGGCTGCTGTGGGTAGAGCTCCGGTTGTCGGTTCTCGCAAGCGGCGGCATTAACCGGTATTTGGCCGTGGGCCGGGACATCTCCGAGCGGAAGCAGCTGGAGGAACAGATGATCCATATGAGCTATTACGATACCGTTACCGGAGCTCCCAACCTGTATCTGTTCAAGGACCGGCTGAACGAGGCGGTCCGGACGGCCCGGCGATTCTATCACGGCCTTGCGCTGTTCTACGTGAGCCTGGACGGCTTCCGCAAAATCAACACGGCTTACGGCTATGAAGCCGGGAATGCGGTGCTTAAGGCCGTGGCCGAACGGTTAATGAGCGGGATTCGGGAGAAGGGGACGGTGGGCCGCATAAGCGGGGATGAGTTTACCGTCTATCTGCACGGAATCGAGCGTAAGCAGGATGCGGTTCGGATCGCGGAGCGCATTGCGGATCAGCTCGCCGAGCCGTTTGATCTGCAGGGGAAGGCGGTCCCTCTGACCGCCAGTATCGGCATCGCGGTCTATCCGGACGATTGCCTGGACAGCGTAGCCTTGATTGACCATGCCCACGCCGCGATGTTCCGGGCGAAAGAAAACGGCAAAGGGCGCTGGCATCTTTACGACTCTGATTAAAGGGACGGAAGGTAACACAGGCGGGCAGCCTTTGGTCCCCTAGGAGGGGAAGGAAACCCGGATGGGAGAAACGGAGAAGGGAAGGACTCTTTCTAAAAAGCCGCGGAGCAATTGGCTCTTCCGGCTTTCTATAGGAAGGGTCTTTTTTTGTTTTCTTAAGTAATACTTTATAACGCTTGGTAATATTTATTGGACGAATAAGGCGAATGAATGTTTGCATAAAAGGAACAAAATCGGGTATAATAGGAACATACGTTTCTATTGGATCGGAGGGATAAGAAGGGATGCGGGAAACTTTCATGCGGTTTATCGGACGGACTGTCGAAATCATTTACTTGGACCGGAATCATAAGCTTTCCCAGCGCAAGGTGAAGGTGCTTTCGGTCGACCGGCACTGCCTGACGGCCTACTGCTATGAACGGAAAGCCCCTCGCTTGTTCCGCAAGGAGCAGGTGCTGGCGGTCATGCCTGTCCAGTCTTTTGCGGGATAGACAGCGCCCTTGGAGGCTTACCCAGGCTCTAGTTTTGAGAACGGCCGAAACGGCGGACCGCTCCGGAAGGAAGAAGGAGCAGGTTTCGGGCGGGAATTAAAACTAGGCTTTTTTGGCGTTTTTCTGTATAATAAAAAGGATGTACTTAAGAGGATAAGGAGCTGTCACATATATGGCTTTAAAAGCAGGTATCGTCGGGCTGCCGAACGTAGGCAAATCGACGCTCTTCAATGCGATTACGCAGGCGGGGGCCGAATCGGCGAACTACCCATTCTGTACGATTGATCCGAACGTGGGCGTGGTGGAGGTTCCCGATGAACGTCTGGCCAAGCTGGCCGAGATTGTGGTGCCGAACCGCATAGTTCCGACGGCTTTCGAATTTGTCGACATCGCCGGACTGGTCAAGGGAGCGAGCAAGGGCGAAGGGCTCGGCAACAAGTTCCTCGCGCACATCCGCGAGGTGGATGCGATCGTTCACGTCGTCCGCTGCTTCCAGGATGAGAACATCACGCACGTATCCGGCACGGTGGATCCCATCAGCGATATCGAAACGATCAACCTGGAGCTGATTCTGGCCGACCTCGATTCCGTGGAAAAGCGAATCGACCGTTCGCGCAAGAACATGAAGGGCGGAGACAAGAAGTACGCGGCGGAGGTCGGGCTTCTAGAGCGCATCAAGGAGACGCTGTACGCCGATAAGCCGGCCCGCAGCCTCGAGCTGACCGAGGACGAGCGGCTGCTGGTCCGCGACCTGCATCTGCTGACCATGAAGCCGATCCTCTACGCGGCGAACGTCAGCGAAGAGGAAGTCGCCGACACGGACGGCAACCCTTATGTACAGAAGGTACGCGAATACGCCGCCCAGGAAGGGGCGGAGGTCGTTCCGATCAGCGCGAAGGTGGAGGCGGAGATCGCCGAGCTTGAGGGCGAAGACAAGGCCATGTTTCTTGAGGAGCTCGGCCTGGAGGAATCCGGTCTCAACCGGCTGATTCGCGCGGCTTACCGCCTGCTCGGACTGTACACGTATTTTACCGCCGGCGTTCAGGAGGTACGAGCTTGGACGATCCGCAGAGGAATGAAGGCACCCCAGGCGGCGGGCGTGATTCATACCGATTTTGAGCGGGGCTTTATCCGGGCCGAAGTTGTTTCCTACGACGACCTGGTGAATGCGGGTTCCATGAACGCCGCGAAGGAAAAGGGCCAGCTTCGGCTCGAAGGCAAGGAATATGTCGTGGCGGACGGCGATGTGATGCATTTCCGCTTTAATGTATAGAGAAACAGGCGGCAAAATCGATTACCAAAAGGGGTGAGTATCATGCTAGACAAACTTCAAGCGTTGGCGGACCGCTACGAGAAGCTGAGCGAGCTTCTCTGCGATCCCGACGTGGCGAACGACACGAAGAAGCTGAGGGAGTACTCCAAGGAGCAATCCGATCTTCAGGAGTCGTACGAAGCGTATATGGAATACAAGACGGTTTCCGAGCAGCTCGATGCGGCCAAGGCCATGCAGAATGAACCGCTCGACGCCGAAATGCGCGAGCTGGTGAAGATGGAAGTCGAAGAGCTGAGCGGCCGGAAGACGGAGCTTGAGGAGAAGATCAAAGTCCTTATGCTTCCGAAGGATCCCAATGATGACAAGAACGTAATTGTGGAGATTCGCGGGGCGGCAGGCGGCGACGAAGCGGCCCTGTTCGCAGGGGATCTGTACCGGATGTACACGAAGTATGCCGACACCCAGGGCTGGAAGGTCGAGGTGCTCGATTCCAGCTTGAATGACCTCGGGGGCTTCAAGGAGGTCATCTTTATGGTGAACGGCAAAGGAGCCTACAGCAAGCTGAAATACGAGAGCGGTGCCCATAGGGTCCAGCGGATCCCGACAACGGAATCGGGCGGCCGGATTCACACGTCGACCTCGACGGTGGCCGTTATTCCGGAAGCTGAGGAAGTCGAGATCGAGATCAAGGAAAGCGACATCCGTGTCGATACGTTCTGCTCGAGCGGTGCGGGCGGCCAGTCCGTCAACACGACGAAGTCGGCGGTGCGGGTGACCCACGTACCGACGGGGATCGTGGCCACGTGCCAGGACGGCAAGTCGCAGAACTCCAACAAAGACCAGGCCATGAAGGTGCTGCGGGCAAGAATCTATGACAAATTCCTGCAGGAAGAGCAGGCCAAGTACGCCGACGAGCGCAAGAGCAAGGTGGGCACGGGCGACCGCAGCGAGCGGATCCGCACGTACAACTTCCCGCAAAGCCGCGTCACCGACCACCGGATCGGCTTGACGCTGCACCGGCTCGATTCCGTGCTGAACGGAGACATGGAAGAGATCGTTTCGGCCCTGACCATTGCCACGCAGGCGGAGCTCATGGACAAAGGAGAATAATCCGAAGATGACTTACTCATTCGGAACCATACGGGAAGCCTATGCCAAGGCTTCTTCTTTTTAGCGGAGGCGGGGGTCCGGGAGGCGGCATCGAATGCCGAGCTTCTGCTGCAGCATGTGCTCGAAATGGACCGGACGGCGTTTCTGCTGGCTCTCGGCGATCCTTTTCCCGAGGACAAGCGGGAGGGCTGGCTTCTTGCGCTGCAAAGGAAAGCGGCGGGGAGCCGGTCCAGTACATCATCGGCGAGCAGGAATTTTACGGGCTGGCCTTCACGGTAACCTCGGCCGTCCTGATCCCCCGCCCGGAGACGGAGCTCTTGGTGGAAGCCGTCATCCGGTACGGAAGGCAGCTGTTTCCGCAGCGGGCTCCCTCTGCCGTCGACATCGGGACCGGCAGCGGGGCGATCCCGGTTACGCTGGCGGTCGAATGCCCGGACTGGACGATCTGCAGCTCCGATATTTCGGAAGCGGCCTTGAAGGTCGCCGCGGCCAATGCCAGGCGTCA
Source organism: Paenibacillus sp. CC-CFT747 (assembly GCA_030323305.1). Classification (GTDB taxonomy): domain Bacteria; phylum Bacillota; class Bacilli; order Paenibacillales; family NBRC-103111; genus Paenibacillus_AO; species Paenibacillus_AO aurantius. The sequence goes on from CP106741.1 coordinate 1,961,558, forward strand.
TGGCGTAGCCGAGCGCGTGGAGCTGCTCCAAGGGGATTTGCTGGAGCCTCACCTCGAACGAGGGACCGTTATCGACATTCTCGTGTCCAATCCTCCCTATATTCCCAGCCGGGAGGTCGAGGAGTTGCAGCCGGAGGTGAGAAGCCACGAGCCCCGGAGCGCCCTGGACGGGGGCGAAGACGGCTTGGACCTCTACCGCCGGATGGCGGCCCAGATGCAGTGGCTGCCGCGGTACCCCCGTCTCGTCGGTTTCGAGGTGGGGCAGGGCCAGGCAAGGGAAGTTGGCTCGCTGCTGGAGCAGCAAAGGGCTTGGGACCGGGTCTTCTACGTCAACGATCTGGCCGGCATCGAGCGTCACGTGCTGGCCCTGCGCGAACACGACTAAACCGGAAAGCCGGGAAAGAACCATCCGTCCGGCCTAACGGCCCAAAAAGGCCGCTCCTTCTGCCGGGAGCGGCCTTTTGATCGTGGAAAGAGGGGGACGGTGTCAATGGATGGATCCGGCCACGAAGCCTCTGACAAAGAGAAAGCCTGACCGGATCCAGTCGGCAGGACTTGTTACTCCCCGTGGAACCGATCTTCCCGCATGTCCACGGCTCCCGAGTTAACGGGAGGCTGAATCGCGACCGGCGTATCCGTGACCCGGGTCTCTTGAAGATCCGTGGCCCCGGCCGCGTGGGTCCTGAGGGTTTCGAGCTCGGGGTTGCCCGCCTCCACGGCGGAAGCCGTTACCGCTTCCTCGGCGGGGACACCGGCTGCGGGAGGCGCAGACGGGGTGCCGGCTCCCAGCCCGAAGGCTTTCATCAGCCGCTGCATAAGCGTTTGGTCGGCCATGCCCATTCCTCCTTTCGCCGCCTCATGATGGGCGGCTTGTCAGGCTTAGCATGGCTAAGACAGGCTGGCCCTATGCAGGAGCCAGCCGTTTCTTCATGAGCCGCAGAAGCCGATCGGGCTCCAGGGGCTTGCTGATATAATCCGTCGCCCCAGCCATCAAGAATTTCTCCCGGTCGCCTTCCATGGCTTGGGCCGAAACCGCGATCACCGGAAGGTCCTTCAAACGGGGGTTGCGCCGCAGATGCCGGATGGCGTCCAGACCGTTCATCTCCGGCATCATAATATCCATGAGCACAAGCCTTACATCCGGATGGCGGCGGAGGCTTTCCAGGCCTTCTCTTCCGTTGTAAGCCACGAGAACGTGATAGGGCTGGTCCTTCAGAATCGCTTGCAGCGATAGAAGATTCCGCCGGTCGTCATCGACGATCAGCACCTTCGCCTTAGGCCCCTCCGACTGGGAAAGAAGAGCCGCGGGGGAAGCGGAAGCCGCCGGGGAAGAGCGGGCTTGCTCCCGGAAGGCAGAGCCGCGGGAGGAAGGACAATGGCTTCTTCGGCGGGCACCTCCAGAAGGGGGAGGAAGAAGGTGAAGGTGCTGCCTTCCTCTTCCCGGCTTCTTAGCTCGATATGGCCTCCCAGCAGCTGGGCGAACTGCTTTGAAATCGACAGGCCCAGTCCGGTGCCTCCGTATCTCCGGCTGGTGGTGCCGTCCGCCTGCTGAAAGGCTTCGAACACGAGGGTAAGCTTATCCGGCGAGATCCCGATTCCGGTATCCGAAATGACGAATTTCAACCAGCCAAGGACGCCGCCGCCAACCTCATGGGCCGAAATCTCCCCAGGTTTCTCGGCCAGACTGACCCGGAACGTAACCGATCCCGATTCGGTAAACTTGAAGGCGTTCGAGAGAAGGTTTTAAGGATTTGCTGCAGGCGCTGTCCGTCCGTATAGACAATATCCGGAACGTCGGCATCCCGGCTTACAAAGAAGGACAGCCCTTTTTGACGGGCCATCGGGTCAAAGGCTCGCTTCATCAAGAAGGGAAGCTCGTTGACATTCACTTCCCCGTAATGCATTTCCATTTTGCCGGCTTCCACCTTGGAGAGGTCCAAAATATCATTGATCAAGTGAAGCAGGTCGTTCCCCGAACTATGGATCAGCGAAGCATACTGGACCTCCTCGGGGAGGAGGGTGTGGTTGCGGTTGTCCTTCAGCAGCTGCGACAGGATAAGCAGGCTGTTAAGGGGGTGCGCAGCTCATGAGACATGTTCGCGAGAAATTCCGATTTGTACCGGTTCGTCTCCGTCAGGAGCCGGGCTTTTTCTTCGAGAGCGGATTGGGTACGGATCAGCTCCTCGGTTTTTCCCCCGATATTTTCACCTGTTCTTCCAGCCGGTGATTGATGAGCTGAAGATCCTCCCGGGAACGGTAATCCTCTCTCAAATCCCACAGCACCCACGTGAAGAAAGCACTGAGGACCAAGCTCAAGGGCAGCGTCCGGCTCGCGATCTGCCACAGGTAGACGGTCGGTTCGATGACCCCCAGCAAGGCGATATCCACGACATTCACGACATTGATCACGACGATCAGAACCGCCATCCGGGTCAGCTGGCTGCGGCCGTTCCGGCGGAGCCATTCATGCACCAGCGCACAAACAATGCCCAGGATCACCATGTTGACGAACCCCACCCAGGAAGCCGTTTGAAGACCAAAGGTAAGACGGGTTACCCCGATGCCGATCCCGATCAGAAAGATGGACAGGGGCCGGCTTACAAAAGAGGAGCCGCAATCAAGGGAATGAACCGCAGGTCGAACAGCACCGATTCATCCAGCCGCAGCCCGAAGAACATCGAGGTCCAACCCCGAGAATAGCCCCCGTTACAAAAAAATCTCTCTTCGCTTCGGACTGACGCGGGGCAGGAGATTCTTATTGATCAGCCCGGCTAAGTAGGTCAAGGCAAGGAGGGTGCAAAGATTGGTGAAAAAATATCTGGATAAGTCCATGGGGGAATCCTTCCCGACGCAGGAAACGTCTAGTTCCGAGCCTTCCTTTTGCTTTATTATACCCCATCCCGCCAAGGGGGCAAAGCGAACCGGACAGGAGGGTCCCGAGCGATTGCTAGATTGCTAGGTTTAGAGAGTCGGTCCCTTGGCCATACTGATCCTATACCCGCCGATAACCGATAAACGGCAGAGGGAAGGGGCCGGAACCATGGTCAGAAGAACGGAATACGCCAAATTTATTTATATCGCTTTTGCCCTTATTGTTCTTATGATGAATTGGGACTCGAACAAAACCAATGCGGCCGTAGCCGCTTCCGGGATTCCGCAGGAATCCATCCGGGTGCGCATTCTGGGCAACTCGGACAATCTGCAGGACCAGGCCGTCAAGAAAATAGTGCGGGACCGCGTGGTGGAGGAAATCAACGGATGGGTGGCGGAGCCCCACAACCTGGAGATGGCGCGGGAGGACATTCGGGCCCATCTGGGCGAGCTGGATGAGATCGTGGGCCAGGTGCTCCAAGAGAAAGGGTTTGGCTACGGACACAAGGTAGAACTGGACACGGTGCCATTCCCGGAAAAAATGTACGGGGGCCAGCTTTATCCCGCCGGCAGCTACGAGGCGCTGCGGATCACGCTCGGTTCCGGCCAGGGCAAGAACTGGTGGTGCGTGCTCTTCCTCCTCTCTGCTTCGGGGATGCCGTCAAAAAAGAAAACAAAGCCGAGGCCGCCCCGGCAGCCAAGCCGGCCGTTACGAAGACGTCGGTGACTTCCGCCCAGGGTCAGGAAAGCAAGGACAAGGCGGTAACGCTTTCGAAGAGCCAAACGGCGAAGACGGGAGAAGGAAGCGGGAAGGCGGAGGTCCGGAACGCAGAGGCGCCAAGCGGCGGCAGCCAAGCCGAAGAAAGCAAGGAAACGCCGAAGGTGGAGGCACGCTCGTTCTTCTGGGATCTGCTCAAGAGCTTCTTCGGCTGGATCAAAGGCCTGTTCGCCTAAAAACCGGTGCCGGCCAAAAAAGCCCAAGCTATCCGCCTCTTAAACCGTGTAAAACGATGGACATAATAGGAATAGGTAAGGTGGCTGGGCTGGGCAGCAGTTTATGGGAGAGGCCCGCCGTGACACGGAACGGAGGGAACGCTATAATGAGGCAAAAACCAGTAAGGATGAGTGGAAGATGACACAAGTATGGAGGGCGGAGCCCGCTGGAGCCGGCCGTCAGGAGGCCGTGGAAGCGGCGGCACGTTTGCTGAAGGAAGGGGGCGGGTCGCCTTTCCGACGGAAACGGTGTACGGCCTCGGGGCGGACGCCCGCAGCACGGAAGCGGTGGAGGGGATTTTTGCCGCGAAGGGACGCCCTTCGGACAATCCCCTCATCGTGCATATCGCCGACCGCGCCCAGCTAGGCGAGATCGTCGCCGGCGTGGATGAGCTGTCGGCCCGGCTCATGGACGCCTTCTGGCCCGGCCCCCTGACGCTCGTGCTCCCGGTCAAGCCGGGCGCCCTCTCGCCCCGCGTGACGGCGGGGCTTGCGACTGTCGGCGTCCGCATGCCCGACCACCCGCTCGCGCTGGCGCTGATCCGCACCGCGGGCTGCCCGGTGGCCGCACCGAGCGCGAACCGCTCCGGCCGGCCGAGCCCGACGCGGGCCGAGCACGTGCTCGATGACCTGAACGGGGTCATCGAAGGCGTGCTCGACGGCGGCCCGACGGGCGTCGGCGTCGAGTCGACGGTCGTCGAAGCCGCCGGCGGCGCCGTGCACGTGCTGCGCCCGGGCGGCGTGAGCGCCGAAGCGCTCGAGCGGTTCGCACCCGTCGCCGGCGCGGGCCCGGACGGCGAGCCCGGCGCTCCGGGCGGCGAGGACGCGCTACATGCCCCGAAGGCACCGGGCATGAAGTACGCGCACTACGCCCCGCGGGGGCGCCTCGCCGTCGTGCAGGGCCCGTCGCCCGAGGCGGTGAGTTCCTGGATCCGCCAGGAACTCGCGCGGGCGAAGGCCGCCGGCGAACGCACGGGCGTGCTCGCCCGCGCCGAGCATGCGGCGCGCTACGACGCCGACGCCGTCATCGCCTGCGGCCGGCTCGGCGATCCCGGCTCCGCCGCCCGCGGGCTCTACGACGCCCTGCGCGGCTTCGACGAGGCCGGGGCGACGTTCATCCTCGCCGAGGCCGTCGAGGAGAGCGGCATCGGCGCCGCGGTGATGAACCGGCTGCGCAAGGCGGCCGGAGGCCGGGTCATCCGGCTTTAAGCTCCGCCTGAACGGTTTGGCGATGCCCGCGGCGCCTTGCCTTTTGCGCCAGAGACGCAGGTTTGCTTGCCGCACGAGGGGCGGGGAACTTTTGGTTTCCCGGCCCTTTTTGCACCCTTCAGCGGATTCCCCTTCCGAACCGCTTCTAACTTAGGCTGGCGCCTCTGCCCCGTAGTATTCGCCGGCATCCCCGCCCTTTTGTCCGGCGCGTTCCCGCCTCCGTCCTGCTCCGGGTAAGGCGGTCCCTCCCCGGGACAAACCGGACATGTTTCCCCTAAGCTCCGCATATCTTGGGAAAGAATAGGCGGACAAAGGGGAGAGGAGCATGGAAGCGGCACCGGTGTGGGGCGAATTGATCACTCTTTTGCTGATGGCGGTGGCTCTGGGGATGGATGCATTCTCCCTCGGAATCGGGATCGGCTTGAAAGGGATTCGCCTGCTCGACATTTGCAAAATCAGTTTCACCATCGGCCTTTTCCATATTGTCATGCCTTTGACCGGCATGTTTATGGGGCATTATGCGGGCGAGCTTGCTCGGCGGAGTCGCGACGGCGGCCGGAGGGGGCCTGCTGGTGGTGCTCGGTGCTCATATGGTGTACAGCGCTATGCGGGGAGACTCCGTTCAATCCATCGACCACCGGACGTTCTGGGGGCTGATGCTGTTCTCCTTAACGGTCAGCATTGATTCTTTCTCGGTGGGCGTATCGCTCGGTATGTTCGCGTCGGACCTGCTGCTGACGGTTCTTCTTTTCGGGCTGCTGGGAGGGTTTATGTCGGTGCTCGGCCTGCTGCTCGGGCGCCGGGTGGGCCAGTGGGTGGGAGATTACGGGGAAGCCTTCGGCGGCTTGATTCTCCTTGCTTTCGGCCTGAAGTTTCTGATGTAGAGCTTTCGTCAAGGGCAGGAAAAGCGGGCGTTCGCCTGCACCTAACACGCTGCAGCGGGTCCGGGTGGATAAGCCCGGACCCTTCCTATTATAATATAAGAGAGACATGCCGGAAGAAAAAGGAGTGGGCAGAATGATCAACCATGTGCTGTTCGTTTGTACGGGAAATACGTGCCGAAGTCCTTTGGCGGAAGGGATTTTCCGGCTGCTTGCGGAGCGCAAGGGAATCCGCGTGACCGTGTCCTCCGCCGGAGTATCCGCAGTGGACGGCTGCTCGATTTCGGGGCATTCGCGCCGGATTCTGCAGGACAAGGGGCTGAACGAAGCCCTGTCCTCCAAGTCGCTCTCCCCGGAGCTGATCCGCCGGGCGGACCTCATCCTGACCATGACCGTCAGCCACAAAAGGCTTCTTCTCCAGCGCTTCCCGGAGGCCGTGGACAAAACGTACACCTTAAAAGAATATACAGCCGACGCTGCCGCGGATTCCGGTGAGGCTGGCGAGAAGGAACGGCTCATCGTGGACCTGCAGATCAAGCAGGCGCTTGGTCAGCCCATTACGGCTGAGGACCGGCGCAGGCTGGCCGAGCTGGAAGGTACAGGGGCGGACCTCGACATCCGCGATCCGTTCGGAGGCTCCTTGGAGGAATACCAGGCCTGCGCGATGGAGATTGAGGAGAGCGTGGAGAAGCTCCTCGACAAGCTGTAACCGGCAGCCTGGAGGAGATGGCGGCGAGGGAGCCAAAGACGGTGCGCCCCCGGACTTTTACGCAGGGAGGCCGCCTTCCGGGCTTTACAGCCTCCGCAAAATGCGGTAAGATAAAGGCATATTCAAGGAGGAAGCCGCTCACGCGGAATTCTCCCACTGGACCCGGTGTAACTGGCGACAACGTGGAACCAACCACAATGGAGCACCGGGACATACGGCCGGTCGCCTGGGCAAAGAGCATCTCGTGCGTGCACGAGTGTGCTCTTTTCTATTTGTTGGGCGGGATCGGCGTTATCGGGTATAATGAAGGGGACTTGTCTATCCGTGCCCGTCTCTTACGGGCCTTGACATTCTACAACTATCTTGGGAGGACCTGAACCTATGAAAATTGTAATCGGAGCCGATCACGCAGGATACCGTTTGAAGGAAGAAATCAAGACGTTCGTCGCCGGTCTGGGCCATGAGGTGACCGACATGGGCACCCAGAACGAGGAGTCCGTGGACTACCCGGATTTCGCGTCCGCCGTTTGCGAGAAGGTGGCTTCGGGAGAAGCCGATAAAGGCATTCTACTCTGTGGAACCGGCATCGGCATGTCGATTGCGGCGAACAAAATCCCCGGCATCCGCTGTGCGCTTGTGCACGATCTGTTCAGCGCGAAGGCGACCCGCGAGCACAATGACACCAATGTGCTGGCCATGGGCGAGCGCGTAGTGGGGCCGGGAATCGCGCCGGAGATTACCCGCCTCTGGCTGGAGACGGAATTCTCCGAAGGCCCCCGTCACCAGAACCGCGTCGGCAAGGTTCGCTCGCTGGAAGAGAAGTACTCCCTTCATCCATAAAACTCGCCTGTTCCACCTATCCTAAGCAGGAGGCCGGGAGGCAGGGGCCTCCCAGTGTCTTATCCGCAAGGTAAGGCACCAGAATCCGAAAATTCGGCAAGGAGGCGTGATGGCGGTGAAGGAGAACGAAGCGAACCGGGCGGGACAGCCGGAGTGGGACCCGGAGGCGGATTTGTCGCAGCGTGTGGAAACGGCGCTGACGGAGCTGGTCCAGGCCGGAAAGGTCGAGGAAGGCCAGATTGTCGTCATCGGAACGAGCACAAGCGAAGTGATCGGGCGGCACATCGGGACGGCCGGGAGCGAGGAGGCGGCAGCCGCCATCTTCGAAGGCGTGCAAAGGGTCCGCGGGCGAATCGGCTTCTTCCCCGCTTTCCAGTGCTGCGAACATTTGAACCGCGCGCTTGTGGTGGAGAAGGAGCTGCTCTCGAGGTACCCTCTGCTCGAACCGGTATCGGTGATTCCGGTTCCGCGGGCAGGCGGGTCGATGGCGGCATACGCCTTCCGCAAGCTGAAGCAGCCGGTAGTGGTGGAGACGATCCGGGCTCACGCCGGAATCGATATCGGAGGAACGCTGATCGGGATGCACCTGATCCCGGTGGCCGTGCCGCTCCGCTCCTCCGTGCGGATGATCGGGGAGGCACCCGTCTCCATGGCCTACACGAGGCCGAAGCTGATTGGCGGCGCCCGTGCCGTCTATGTGGTCGAGACGGTGACGGATGCCGGAACGTGTGACTGAGTTTGGGATGGCAGGATAAGCGGGCTTGAACCGCCTTTTAATCAATGGGGAGGAATCGAACATGGAACATTTACGCAAGCAGGATCCGGAAGTGTTGGCGGCCATGAGCAAGGAGCTCAACCGCCAGCGCGACAACATTGAACTGATCGCCTCGGAGAACTTCGTCAGCGAGGCCGTGCTCGACGCACTGGGCACCGTGCTGACGAACAAGTACGCCGAAGGCTATCCCGGCAAGCGCTTCTACGGCGGCTGCGAGCACGTCGACGTGGTGGAGGACATTGCCCGCAACCGCGTGAAGGAAATTTTCGGAGCCGAGCACGCGAACGTTCAGCCCCATTCGGGCGCTCAAGCGAACCTGGCCGTTTATCTCGCCACCGTCAAGCCGGGAGACACCATCCTCGGCATGAACTTGGCCCATGGCGGCCACCTGACGCACGGCAACCCGGCGAACGCGTCCGGCCTGCTCTATAACTTCGTGGCGTATGGCGTTGATCCGAACACGTTCCGCATCGACTACGACGAAGTCCGCAAGGCGGCCTTCAAGCACCGTCCGAAGCTGATCGTGGCCGGAGCGAGCGCTTATCCGCGCACCATCGATTTCGAAGCATTCGCTTCGATCGCGAACGATGTGGGCGCCCTGTTCATGGTAGATATGGCGCACATCGCAGGTCTGGTAGCGGCGGGTCTTCATCCGAACCCGGTTCCGCACGCTCATTTCGTGACCTCGACCACGCACAAAACGCTTCGCGGTCCCCGCGGCGGCTTGATTCTCTGCAAGCAGCCTTGGGCACGGGAAATCGACAAGGCCGTGTTCCCGGGAACCCAGGGCGGACCACTGATGCACGTTATCGCAGCCAAAGCCGTTTCCTTCGGCGAAGCCCTGCAGCCTGATTTCAAGACGTATCAGGAGAATGTCGTGAAGAACGCCGCTACGCTGGCCGAGTCCTTGGCCGCTGAAGGCTTGAACATCGTATCGGGCGGAACCGACAACCACCTGATTCTGGTTGATCTGCGCAGCATCAACATGACCGGTAAAGCCGCCCAGCATCTTCTCGACGAAGTGGGCGTAACGGCTAACAAGAACGCCATTCCGTTCGACCCGACGAGCCCATTCGTCACAAGCGGCATCCGGCTCGGAACGCCGGCGGCCACTTCCCGCGGCATGGATCAGGAAGCGATGAAGAAGATCGCCGAGATTATCGCCATGACGCTGAAGAATCCGGACGACAGCTCGGTGCACGAGAAAGCCCGCGGCATGGTCCGCGATCTGACCGCGCAGTTCCTCTCTATGCCAACATGAAATACGAAGCTTAATCCAGGAAACAGGCGCCCGTTCGGGCGGCATCCGGCTCCCTTGCGAGGGAGCCTTTTCTTTGGCATGGACGGTATCGGCAACTTTCGGCAAGGGACGGGCTCCGTTCGGTCCGTCCGGGTATTCGCGCTCTTTTTTGGACAAGATTATACGAGGATGTTTATGGTATAATGTACGAGGTTTGTCAGGCATCAGGAGCTAAAGAAGGGCTAAACGACGCTCGGGAGGACTGTTATGGGTAAAGTATTTATTTGCGACCATCCGCTGATTCAGCATAAGCTCACCTACATACGGGATGAGAATACCACGACCAAGGACTTCCGCGAACTGGTCGATGAAGTCGCCACGCTGATGGCTTATGAAATTACGAGGGAAATTCCGCTCGAGACGATCCAAGTCAAGACACCGGTCACAAAGACCGACGGTAAAATCATTTCCGGCCGCATGCTCGGCCTCATTCCGATTCTTCGGGCGGGCCTCGGCATGGTGGACGGCATCCTCAAGCTGCTTCCGGCCGCCAAGGTCGGCCATGTGGGTTTGTACCGCGACCCCGAAACCTTGCAGCCGGTGGAGTATTACGTCAAGCTTCCGACCGATGTGCTCGAGCGCGAGCTGATCGTGATCGACCCGATGCTCGCCACCGGGGGCTCCGCGATCGCCGCCATCGACGTGCTTAAGAAGCGGCAGTGCACCCAGATCAAGCTGATGTGCCTGATTGCCGCTCCGGAAGGCATCAAGGCGATGCAGGAAGCGCATCCGGATATCGATATTTACGTAGCCGCCATTGACGATCACCTCGATGACCACGGCTACATTGTTCCCGGCTTGGGAGACGCGGGGGACCGCCTGTTCGGAACGAAGTAGAAGGACCGCTTGTCCGGGCTTAAGCCAGAGGCTTGCCGGGATGAGCGAACAGACAAGCGAAACGGGGGAATGAAACTAATGAGTCGTATCAAAGTAATGACTGTTTTCGGTACGAGACCCGAAGCGATCAAGATGGCTCCGCTTATTTTGGAATTGGAAAAGCATCCCGATAAGATCGAATCGGTCGTCTGCCTGACGGCCCAGCACCGTCAAATGCTGGACCAGGTGCTGGAGGTATTCCGCATCAAGGCCGATTATGACCTGGATGTCATGAAGGACCGCCAGACCTTGCAGGAATTGACCGTTCGCGTGCTTCAGGGACTGGAGCCCGTTTTCACGGAAGCGAAGCCCGATATCGTCCTGGTCCACGGGGATACGCTGACGACGTTCCTCGCGAGCTACGCCGCCTTCCTCCAGCAGATCAAGGTCGGCCATGTGGAAGCGGGCCTGCGCACGTGGAACAAGCTGTCCCCGTATCCGGAGGAAATGAACCGCCAGCTGACCGGCGTCCTGGCCGACCTGCATTTTGCCCCTACGGACTGGTCGGCCGGCAACCTGCTGAAGGAGAACAAGAATCCGGAGACGATCTACATAACCGGAAACACCGCTACGGACGTGTTCCAGTACACGGTTAAGCAGGATTATCAGCATCCGGTGCTCGAATGGGCAGAAGGCAAGCGTCTTATCTTCATGACCGCTCACCGGAGAGAGTCCCAAGGGGAGCCGCACCGGCAAATCTTCCGGGCCGTCCGAAGGCTCGCCGATGAGTTCGAGGATATAGCCATCGTCTATCCGGTCCACCTGAGCCCGGCCGTCCGCGAGCCCGCCTACGAAATTCTCGGCGATCACCCGCGCATCAAGCTTATCGATCCGGTCGATGTTATGGACGTGCACAACTTCTTCCCGCATACCCACCTGATTCTGACCGACTCCGGCGGCATTCAGGAAGAAGCCCCGTCCTTCGGCATTCCGGTGTTGGTGCTGCGCGACACGACCGAACGTCCCGAGGGCATCGAAGCCGGAACGCTTGAGCTTGCGGGCTCCGACGAGGATCATGTGTTCAACCGGGCAAGGGCTCTTTTGACGGATGAGGAGCTGTACCGGCGGATGAGTCAGGCGGCCAACCCGTACGGCGACGGCCACGCATCGGAGCGGATCGTCCAGGCCATTCTTCACCATTTTGACAAAAACGAGGAGCCTCCGAAACCGTTCTCCGCGAATAAGCTGTAACCAAGATCACAGGGTCACACTGTACAGTTCTACTGTGTGGTTTGGAAATGGGAAAAATGCTTGATTCTCAAGGGTTTTTCCCACTTCCGTTCACAAAGTGTTCCAATTTATAATAATTGACAAACCGAACTTTACTTAGATAAAATGAATGAGGATTACTAGGGTGTTTCAGGTGACTTCGTTAGGAGGTTAAGATGAAAGATCGCAAATCCGATGAGAACCCTTGGCGGGGGGCGGCTATCGTCAGCGCCATGGGGGCGGACCTGGCCGTTTGTGTCGGAGCGGGCTACTGGATCGGTTCCAAGCTCGATGACCGGTTCGGAGGCGGACAGCTTTGGACGCTGGTCGGGCTGATGGCAGGATTGGTCATCGGCGGTGTCGGTGTATTCTTCCTGATCCGACTCTTTGCGGAGGACAACCATGACTGACTTGCTGGTTCATCTTAAACGAGTGACCCGAATATCCTTCTTTTTTTGTCCGTTTGCTTTCTTTGCTGGGCGGTCTTCCCTCGGTTTCAGCCGATTTTTGGGGGCTGGTTATCGGCGTGCTTGCAAGCGTGATCAATATGTATCACTTGGGCTGGAAGGTACATAAGGTTGGGGGAGCTGCAGCCGAACGGACCGGCCGAAGAGTCACTCTCGGGTATCCGACCAGAGCCGCCTTTGCGCTGCTGGCCGTACTGGTTTCCACCCGGACGCTTCATTTCGATTTATTCGCCACTATTGTTGGATTAATTTTTTCGCAGTTGGCAACACTCGTACTGGGTTATCTTTCTACGGCAAGATCCAAAGATTCAGACTCTTCCGATGAAAGGGGTGAAAAAGAATAATGGAACACATTGCACCGATTATTCACCTGGGCGGCATCGAATTCGATCTGTCCGTCATTCTGATGATTCTGGTTACCAGCGCGATTGTGCTTATCCTTGGTTTGATGGCCGTCCGCAACGCTTCGGTCACCAATCCGACCAAGATGCAGAACTTCCTGGAATGGGTTATCGAATTTGTCGTTAACATCATCGGATCCACGATGGATTTCAAAAAAGGCAAACTCTATCTTAGCTTGGGCCTGGCTCTCATTATGTATATTTTCGTAGGAAATATGCTGGGGCTGCCGGCAGCGATAATTACCGAGCATGAGAAGCCGGCCAGCGCATTCGGTCAGGAATTCGTCACGCAGGAGCAGCTGGATGAGGCTCACCATAAAGCGGAAGCCAAAGGAACCGAGTCCCATGGGGTTGAGGTCTCCTGGTACAAATCCCCTACAGCCGACGTTGCCGTTACGGGAGCTCTAACCGTGCTGGTTATCGGGCTGACCCACTTTGAAGGCTTGAGAAGAAACCGGAAGTACTACTTGAAGCACTATGTCGACCCGTACATTCCTTTCCTGCCGCTTAACCTGATCAAGGAAGTCGCCAAGCCGCTGTCTCTCGCTCTTCGTCTATACGGGAATATCTATGCCGGCGAGGTGATGATTGCGGTCATCAAAGGCTTGAGCTGGTTCGGAATCCCGGCTCTGATCGTCTGGCAGGGCTTTAGTGTGTTCGTTGGCGCGATTCAAGCCTTCGTATTCGTTATGCTGACGATGGTGTATATGTCTCAAGCGATCATACATGAAGAGCACAGCCACTAGTTTCACAGCCACTAGTTTCACAGCAGGCAACAAGGATTTACCTCGAATGCGGATCTCTGAATCTAACAAGTTCGGGTGAATATAAGTTAACCACTCATTAAATTGAAATTTAGGGAGGATATTTATCAATGGGAGCTTTAGCATTAGTAGCAGCAGCAATCGTGTTTGGTCTGGGTGCCTTGGGCGCCGGTATCGGTAACGGTTTGATCGTAGGACGTACGGTAGAGGGAATTTCCCGTCAGCCTGAGCTTCGCGGAACGCTTCAAACGACGATGTTTATCGGGGTTGCGCTTGTCGAGGCCCTGCCGGTTATCACCCTCGTATTGGCTTTCATTTTCTACGGCCAAGCTTAATGATGACGGATTGGCGGGGATGGCCACAGCCTCCACGCCTTCGTTTTGCCTTTAACGGATTACCCCATCGCTCAGAAAGGAGTGACGTTCGGTGCATATAGTATGGTCTTCGTTTTTTATCCAGCTCGTGGCATTCCTGATCCTCTTCTGGCTCCTCAAAAAGTATGCGTTCGGTCCTTTGTTCAGCATCATGGAGAAGCGCAAAGAGCTCGTTCAGGAACAGATCCAAACCGCCGAATCGAACCGCAAGCAGACGGAACAGCTTCTCGCTGAACAGAAGCAGGCGATCGAAACGGCCCGCAAGGAAGCTTATGATATTCTGGAGCAGGCCAGACAGACGAGCGGACGCCAGGCGGATGAGCTCATTCAGAACGCCAAAGCGGAAGCCGGCCGTCTTAAGGAAGAGGCTCTTAAAGATATCGAGAACGAGAAGAACAAAGCGGTTGCGGCTCTGCGCAGTCAAGTCAGCGCTATGTCCGTGTTGATCGCTTCGAAAATTATCGAGAAGCAAGTCGATCAGAAGTCCCAGGAGCAGTTGATTGACCAATACCTGCAAGAGGTAGGAGGCAAGCAATGAGCCAGGACACGATCGTAGCGAAGCGGTATGCCAAGGCACTTTTCGAAGTGGCCAGAGGCCGGAACCAAATCGCCCAGGTCGAGGAAGAGCTGGCGGCTGTCGTTTCTTCTATTCGAGAGAACGCCGACTTCCGCCGTCTGCTGGAACATCCTAACCTGGACGCTTCCGTCAAAACCAATCTCTTAACCGGGATATACGAAGGTAAGGTCTCGGAGGCCGTATTCAATACGCTGCGTCTCCTGGTAGACAGAGGGCGCGAGTCCCTGCTTCCTTACCTGTTGAACGACTATGTCAAAATCGCGAATGAAGAGCTGGGCCAGGCGAAGGCGATCGTCACGACTCCCCTGCCGCTTACGGCAGAGGAATCCGAGCACATCGCGGCTCAATTCGGCCAGCTGACCGGCAAAACCATCCGCGTCGAGAACGTGATAGATTCCAGCCTGCTCGGCGGGCTGCAGGTTCGCATCGGCGATCGTCTGTATGACGGCAGCTTGTCCGGTAAGCTGAACAGGCTGCAGAAGACTTTGGCAGGATCACAAGCACTGTAGATAGGGGTGAGGATAGTTGAGTATCAGACCTGAAGAAATCAGCACGCTGATTAAAAGTCAAATTGAACAATATAAATCGGAAATTCAAGTTTTTGACGTAGGTACGGTTATTCAAGTCGGTGACGGGATCGCCCGTGCTCACGGTCTTGAGAACGTCATGTCCGGAGAGCTGTTGGAATTTGCTAACGGCGTAATGGGGATGGCTCTTAACCTCGAAGAAAACAACGTCGGTATCGTTATCCTGGGACCTTTCACGGATATCCGTGAAGGAGACCAAGTGAAGCGTACGGGACGCATCATGGAAGTACCGGTAGGGGAAGAACTCCTCGGCCGTGTCGTTAACCCTCTGGGCCAGCCGCTTGACGGCAAGGGTGCGATCAATACGACGCAATTCCGTCCGGTGGAATCCCCGGCGCCTGGCGTTATGGCCCGTAAATCGGTTCACGAGCCGATGCAGACCGGGATCAAAGCAATCGACGCGATGATTCCTATCGGCCGCGGCCAGCGGGAATTGATCATCGGTGACCGTCAGACCGGTAAAACGGCGATCGCCATCGATACGATCATCAACCAAAAGGGCAACGGCGTAAAATGTATTTACGTGGCCATCGGACAGAAGCAGTCCACGGTTGCCGGCGTTGTGGAAACCCTCCGCCGTTTCGGCGCAATGGATTACACCATCGTCGTAACCGCAAGTGCTTCCGAACCGTCCCCGCTGCTGTTCCTGGCTCCATTCGCCGGATGCTCCATGGGTGAGTACTTCATGTACAAAGGCGAGCACGTGCTCGTTATCTACGATGACTTGACCAAGCAAGCAGCCGCTTACCGCGAGCTGTCCCTGCTTCTGAGACGTCCTCCGGGCCGCGAAGCTTATCCGGGTGACGTATTCTACCTGCACTCCCGCTTGCTGGAGCGCTCCGCTAAATTGAACGATGAACTGGGCGGCGGTTCCCTGACGGCTCTTCCTTTCATCGAAACCCAGGCGAGTGACGTGTCGGCGTACATTCCGACGAACGTTATCTCCATTACGGACGGCCAGATCTTCCTGGAGTCCGACCTGTTCTACTCCGGTCAGCGTCCGGCGGTTAACGTTGGTATCTCCGTATCCCGGGTAGGTAGCTCGGCTCAGATTAAAGCAATGAAGAAGGTAGCGGGTACGCTCCGTCTGGATCTTGCGGCTTACCGCGAGCTGGCGGCTTTCGCCCAGTTCGGTTCCGACCTCGATAAATCGACCCAGGCCCGCCTGAACCGAGGTGCCCGTACGCTGGAAATTCTGAAGCAAGGGGTAAACCAGCCACTTCCGGTTGAGAAGCAGGTTGTGAGCATCTACTCCGTTATCAAAGGCTACCTGGACGAAGTTCCGGTTCAGGATATCGGCCGCTTCGAGAAGGAATTCCTGGCGTTCCTGGAATCCAGCCATCCGGAAATTCTCGCTTCCATCCGCGATACGAAAGATATTGTAGCGGATAACGAAAAAGCACTGGGTGAAGCCATCACCAAGTTCCTCAAAGGATTTGCCGTTTCGGCGTAAAGATAGAACCAGGCTTGCGCAAGCAAGCCTAACCCTTGTTCCGACCGTTTCGGGGCAGGATGATGTTAGTGAAGTCCGTTTTCCCAAGGGAAAACTTCTAGGTGGTGAAAAAGTGGCCAAAGGAATACGCGAAATCAAACGCCAAATCAAGAGCAAGCAGAACATGAAGCAGATCACGAAGGCGATGGAGATGGTGGCGGCATCCAAGCTGAAGCGCGCCCAGAACAGCGCCGAAGCAGCCCGTCCTTATGCGGATAAGATCAAGGACGTGGTAGCCAGCATTGCGGCCGGCACCAAAGGGGTCAAGCACCCCATGCTCCAAAGCCGGGAGATCAAGCGCACCGGATACCTGGTCATCACATCGGACCGCGGGCTTGCCGGCGGATACAACGCCAACGTTCTGCGTAAAGTCCTGAACACCATTCGGGAAAGGCACCAATCGACCAGTGAATACGCCGTCTTCGTTATCGGCCGTAAGGGCCGGGATTTCTTCCGCAAACGGAATATTCCGATCGTGGAGGAAGTGACGGGACTGCCGGATTCGCCGAGCTTCGCCGATATTCGATCCGTTGCTTCGGCTGCCGTGCGCAACTTCGAGAACGGATCCTATGACGAACTCTATTTGGTTTATAACCGGTTTAACAATGCCATTTCCCAAACCCCTGTAGAGAAGCGGCTTCTTCCTCTGGATGACCTCCAGGGATCGAGCACCGGGGCTGTCGCCAACTACGAATACGAACCGTCTCCAGAAGGCGTACTCGAGGTTCTGCTCCCGAAATATGCGGAAACCTTGATTTACAGTGCCGTCTTGGAAGGAAAGGCAAGTGAGTTCGGCGCCCGGATGACTGCCATGGGCAGCGCGACGAAGAATGCGACCAAGCTGATCTCCAGCTTGACCATTGTTTACAACCGTGCCCGTCAGGCTGCCATCACTCAGGAAATCACGGAAATTGTGGCAGGTGCCAATTCCCAATCTTAATGATATAGAGCGTTGTTAATGAAGTTTTAGGAGGGTATACAATGAGCAAAGGACGCGTTATCCAGGTAACAGGTCCGGTTGTCGACATCGAGTTCGAACGCGGACAACTGCCTGAAATCCTGAATGCGATCAAAATCGAGAAAAAAGCGCAGACTGCCGGCGAGCACGACATCGACCTTACCGTTGAAGTTGCCGTTCACCTGGGAGACAATTCCGTTCGCTGCGTAGCCATGTCCACCACGGACGGCGTGGTTCGCGGAATGGAAGCCGTTGACCTCGGCGTCCCGATTACCGTTCCGGTAGGGAATGCTACCCTGGGCCGCGTGTTTAACGTCCTGGGAGAAGCGATCGACTCCGATGAGCCGGTAGACCGCACGTTTACGAGCCCGATTCACAAAGCGGCTCCTTCGTTCGATCAGCTGTCCACCCAGGCGGAAATTCTGGAAACCGGGATCAAAGTTATCGATTTGTTGGCTCCTTATGCCAAGGGCGGTAAGATCGGTCTCTTCGGCGGTGCCGGCGTAGGGAAGACCGTTACAATCCAGGAGCTTATCAATAACATCGCCCAGGAGCACGGCGGGATTTCCGTATTCGCCGGCGTAGGGGAAAGAACCCGTGAGGGGAACGACCTTTACCACGAGATGAAGGACTCCGGCGTTATCAGCAAAACGGCGATGGTCTTCGGCCAGATGAACGAGCCTCCGGGTGCACGTCTTCGCGTCGCCTTGTCCGGTCTGACCATGGCCGAGCACTTCCGTGACCAAGAAGGCCGCGATACGCTGCTCTTCGTCGACAACATCTTCCGCTTTACCCAAGCCGGTTCCGAGGTTTCGGCCCTTCTGGGACGTATGCCTTCGGCGGTAGGTTACCAGCCAACGCTGGCTACCGAAATGGGCCAGCTGCAGGAGCGGATTACCTCCACCAAAACCGGTTCCGTTACGTCGATCCAGGCGATCTACGTTCCGGCGGATGACTACACTGACCCGGCTCCGGCTACGGCGTTTGCTCACTTGGATGCTACGACTAACCTGGAGCGTAAAATTTCCGAGAAAGGGATCTTCCCGGCGGTTGACCCGTTGGCGTCTTCCTCGCGGATCCTGGCTCCGGAAGTGGTTGGGGAAGAACACTATGAAGTGGCTCAAGGCGTTAAGCGTCTGCTTCAGCGCTACAAAGAGCTTCAAGATATCATCGCCATCCTCGGGATGGACGAATTGTCCGACGAGGACAAACTGACCGTACAGCGTGCCCGTAAGGTAGAGCGCTTCTTGTCTCAGCCTTTCCACGTAGCCGAGCAGTTCACGGGGATTTCGGGTAAATACGTTCCGGTTAAAGAAACCGTCCGCAGCTTCAAAGAACTGCTGGAAGGCAAGCACGACGATCTTCCGGAAGCAGCCTTCATGTACGTAGGGACGATCGAAGAAGCGGTAGAGAAAGCCAAAACCCTGTAAGACCCATTCCTCATCCATCGAAAGCGGGAAAAACGATCCGGAAAGGCATAAACGAAGCGGCGCCGACGCCGGTTCCCCGGGCACGCTTCCCCGGTCGGTGGATGAATTGTATAAAGCAGTTGCTTCATGAAGGGGTTTCCCCGGGAAACCTGGAAGGAGGGTTGCACGTGAGTACTTTCTTGTTGGAGATCGTTACCCCGGAGCGCAAAGTATACGCGGAAGAAGCGGATATGATCGTTGTCAAAGGGGTAGCCGGTGAGCTGGGGATTTTGCCAAACCACATTCCGTTGGTGACTCCTCTTAAGATCGCCCCCGTCAAAATCAAAAAGGGCAATTCCACGGAGCTCATCGCCGTAAACGGCGGCTTTATGGAAGTGCGCAAAGACAAGGTCGTCATCTTGGCCGAATCGGCCGAGCTGCCTGCCGATATCGACGTGGAACGGGCCCGCTCCGCCAAGGAGAGAGCCGAGAAGCGTCTGGGAGGAAGCAAACAGGACGAGCTGGACTTCCGCCGTGCCGAAATGGCGCTTCAGCGGGCCTTGAACCGGTTGGACGTGGCCGGCAAATAAAGCAAGAACACCGAAAAGCAGAGGGATTCCCTCTGCTTTTTTTGTTTATGGAAAGCGATGTGATGGCTAAATCAGTCGTCTGGTATATAAACAGTACATTCTGGTCATCATTTCGATAATTTTGTATACTATACATAGACTAGAATAGACTAATCGAGGGCAGAATGGAATTATTTTTCTCTTTAAGGAGCAAGCAGGAATGGCCAAACCGGACCGTAATACTTTTCAGAACCGATTAAACGAGATGCTGAATTCCATTCGTCATAACATTTTGACCGGGGTTTACAAGCCCGGCGATTATTTGCCTGCGGAGACGGCATTGGCCGAACAGTTCCATTTGAGCAAAAACTCCGTACGTCTCATACTGGATAAACTGGTAGAAGAAAAGATGATCGTCAAGCTCCCTAGGGTTGGCTCCCAGGTTATGGCTCCTCAGCAAAAGGTAGTTCGCTTTGGTGTGTACCCGTCCCTGTACGAAGAAGCTATTATGGGCGAGCTTATCGAAAAGTTTCAGGCCGAGCATCCCCATATCCGAATAGAGGCGCTAAAACTTCCCTATTTTCAAGCGGATAACGTCAAGGAGCTGCTGGAATCCGGAATCGTTGACGTACTTACCCTGAATCATAATGATTACGTTCACTTCCGGGAAACGAATCAATTGAACGTACTGGAGCCGTTACCGCCCCAGCAGGAAACGTACCCCTTCTTGAATGACTTGTTCGCGATGGAAGAGGGTGCCTTGTCCGTGAGGCCGTTTGTTTTTTCACCGGTTGTCCTTTGTTACAACAAAGATCATTTCCGGGAACGCCGGCTGTTTGAGCCAGACAGCAGCTGGGATTGGCAGGAGTTGCGCGAAACATTGGCCAAGGTGGCGGCTCCGAATCGGTTTGGCTTGTATTTTCACTTATCCTCGTATACCCGTTGGCCTATCTTTCTTTTGCAGAACCTTGCGCAATTTCGGAGGGATGAGAACGATTTTCTGAAGCCTGAGGATCCGGAAATGCTGGCCTTGCTGCGATTTATCCGTTCTCTGATCCATGAAGACGGTTTATACCCCCTTGTGATTTCGTTCGGTGACCATGATGCCGAGAAGCTGTTCAAACAGCAAAAGGTATCGGTCATCCTGACGACCTATTACCGTCTGAATCAACTGAAGGATGCCGATTTTCCCTTCGACATTTCCCCTCTCCCGAAGTTTCGTACCCATGATACGCTTCTGTTGACAACCGGCATTGCCATAGGGGCCATGTCCGCCAACAAGGAGGAGGCAAAATGCTTTGCGGATTACCTTCTTTCTGAAGAAAGCCAGATGAACATTCGCCGTCATACGTTCAGCCTGCCGGCCAATCGATTGGTTGCGGAATCCGTACAGACCGAATTGCCGAACCAACCTGCGCGGTTGGAGCTTCATAGGGAATTGATTCCCTATTATGCGACCCATGACCGGCTTCAGCTAACCATGGAAGAATTGAAAGTATTGGGAGAATGCTTAGGAGAATATTTCTCCCAATTGGTCGACGAGGAAGGGCTGATTCGGCTGTTTAATAAACAATTAAAACTAGAGCCTGAGCCATCAATGCCATAAGAGAAGCGGCAAGCGAAGACAGTTTTCCTATTATCCTTTGAGCGATATGAACGAAAAGCGGACAGTTCGGGCCGCTTTTTTTGTGTGCTCGGAATCCCGAAATTAGGAAGTCCTGAAGAGAAAAGCGTGGATACAGTACTAAGACCAATCGCTTAATGAACCACATAAAAACCAGTTGACTATATAAAAATGGAAGTGGTAGTATGTTTGCGAGGTAAATAAACTACATAAGTACCAACGATTCCGATTAATGGTCAAAAAGGTGTCAGGGGTTTGATTATGAGGGAGGATTGGCTATGATAAAATTAAAAATTGGCATTATCGGCGCGGGTTCCATTTCGGAGGTTCATTTCAACTCTTACCACAACAATCCCCATGCGGAGATCTATGCGGTTTGTGATTTGAATGAGGAAAGGGCGAAGGCGAAAGCCTCCACCTATGGTGCAGAGAAGGTATTTATCGATTACAACGAGATCCTTGCCCTTCCGGAGCTGGATGGGGTCAGCATTTGTACCTGGAACAATTCCCATGCCGAAATTGCCATTGCTGCGCTGGAGGCGGGTAAGCATGTATTGGTAGAGAAGCCGCTTTGCATAACGGTGGAGGAGGCATTGCGGGTAGAAGAAGCCGTTCGCCGCAGCGGAAAGGTGCTTCAGGTAGGCTTTGTCAGGAGATATGCAAGCAACACCCAAATTGTAAAGCAATTTATCGATCATGAGGAACTGGGTCCGATCTATTACGCCAAGGCTTCCTGCCTGCGCAGATTGGGCAACCCCGGGGGATGGTTTGCCGATGCGGAACGTTCCGGCGGCGGTCCGTTGATCGACCTTGGAGTTCATCTCATTGATATTTGCTGGTATCTCATGGGGCAGCCCAAAGTGAAATCCGTATCCGGAAATACCTATAACCGGTTGGGCAATCGAGCCAACATCAAAAACCTGGACTTCTATAAGGCATCCGATTACGATGCTTCGAAAAACACGGTAGAGGATCTTGCTAACGCGCTTATCCGCTTCGAGAACGGGGCTTCCCTGATGGTGGACGTAAGTTTTACGCTTCATGCCAAGCAGGATGTTCTGTCCGTGGCGATATTTGGTGAACGGGGAGGCGCAGAGCTGGAGCCGGAACTGCATCTGGTGACGGAAAATCATGATACCATCCTGAATATTACCCCCCAGGTCAACAATTTACGTTTCGATTTCAAGGATGCCTTTCAGAATGAAATCAATCATTTTATGGATACTTTACTCGGACAGAAGGAGACGAGAAGTCCGGTGGAGGATGGCGTCGAGATGATGAAAATTCTATGCGCCATTTATGAGTCTGCCGAAACGGGCAAGGAAGTCCGCTTCTCCTAAAGTAAGCGATTGGGAAACGGCATGAGTCTATAGGGGTCTGTCCATTTGAACCGGGGGTATTCCTTCTCCCGGTTCAATTTTTCGGAACAAAGCTGGTTAAGAAAGCGCAATGTTGGATGGATCAGGAATTAGTTAGACAAAAAATTGAGACATTTGATATAATTGTGAAGGTGTTTATAACAGAAGAACGGAGGGGATCCGGTCGAATGTATACCAACAATTATGTGATTGTGGCCATCTTTCTGGCGTTGGGTCTGTTTCTTCCGGCGGCCGCGCTCACGATAGGGCGTCTGCTCCGGCCCAGCAAGCCGTTGTCGGAGAAGCTGACGACTTATGAAAGCGGTAACGAACCCGTCGGCGAGGGGCAGGTCCGGTTCAACATCCGGTATTACCTCTTTGCGTTAATGTTTGTTATTTTTGATGTGGAAACGGTCTTCCTGTACCCATGGGCGGTTGCGTATAACCAGCTCGGGTTGTTTGTGCTCGTGGAAATGTGTATTTTCGTCGCCCTCCTTGTGGTGGGTCTACTCTATGCCTGGAAGAAGAAGGTGCTGCAATGGACTTCTCTTTAGAATCGGTGAATCCCGAGGAACGGGAAGAGCTCGAACGCAATGTATTCCTAACAACGCTCGAACAGCTGAAGGCGTGGGCCCGGAGCAACTCCTCTGGCCGCTTACTTTCGGACTGGCCTGCTGCGCCATCGAGATGATGGGAACCGGAGCTTCTCACTATGACCTGGACCGGTTCGGGGTAATCTTCCGGACTTCGCCACGTCAGTCGGACGTGATGATTGTGGCGGGAACCGTCACGAAGAAAATGGCCCCGCTGCTCAGAAGGCTGTACGACCAGATGCCGGAGCCGAAATGGGTTATCGCTATGGGTTCCTGTGCCACGGCAGGGGGACCGTATATCAAATCCTATGCCGTCGTCAAAGGAGTCGACCAGGTCGTGCCGGTCGATGTGTACATCCCGGGCTGCCCGCCTAATCCTGCTGCGCTTATCTATGGCATCAACAAGCTGCAGGAGAAAATCCGCTACGAAGCGAAGACCGGGAAGCGGGTGACCAGCCGATGACCGAGGAGAAAAAGGATACCGTCCCCGCCGGGGGAGAAGCCGGACAAGAGCCGAAAGCCTCCGAGCCGGCAGGCAAGCCGGTGGAAGGCGAAGAGGCGGGACAAGAGCCGAAAACATCCGAGCCGGCAGGCTTGCCGGTAGAAGGCGAGCCTGCCGTCCCGGTCGGAGGTAGCGAAGCCTCGGGGGAAGGAACGGAGAAGCAGCCGGCTGAGCCGGTGAAAGGCGAGGAAGCTCCGCCGGCCTCGGCCAAGCCGTCACCGGGCGAAGCCGGTGCGGAGCCCGTCCAGGCGGGCGGTGAGCCAGCAGAGGCGAAGGCTGCTGATGCCGGCGGCGGGAGCGCGGCTGCCGATGGCGACGCGGAGGCCGAGGCGAAGGCGCGCGCGGCGGAGGAAGCCCGCGAAGCGCGTGCCGCGGCGAGAGCGGCCCGAGCGGCCGCTGCGGGAGCCGCAGGCGACGGCGCGCCGGCTGGCGGCGACGCGGAAGCGAAGGCAAAGGCCGCCGAAGAGGCGCGCGCCGCGCGGGCTGCGGCAAGAGCCGCCAAGGCGGCCGAGGACGCCGCGCCCGCGGAGCCGAAGGCGCCTTCGCCGAACCAGCCGAGGCTCGACCGCGTGGTCGAGCTGCTGAAGGAGGCGGTGGGAGCCGAGGCGGTCGCGGAGGCCTACATCAACGAGAAGGATGGGGACTGTCCGACTCTCGTGATGGCTCCGGAGCAATGGGTTGCCGCCGCCGGGCTTCTGAAGACCCATGAGGAGCTCAGGCAGAACTACTTGCGCAATGTGACCGGGACGGACATGGAAACGCATCTGGAGGTTGTCTACCATCTCATCTCCCTGGAAACGAAGCAGGAATACTGCGTCAAGGTGAAAACGGACCGCGACCAGCCTTCGGTGCCATCCGTTACTCCCGTCTGGGCGACGGCGAATTGGAATGAGCGGGAGATCTATGACTTGCTTGGAGTGGATTTTCCGGGCCACCCCGATTTGCGCCGCATTATGATGCCGGATGATTGGGTCGGGTATCCGCTGCGCAAAGATTACGAACCGATTGACCCGGAGGTGTAACCAGTGATACGCACAGAAGAGCTGCTGCTTAATGTAGGCCCGCAGCATCCAAGTACGCATGGAGTGTTTCGCATCATCGTCAAACTGGACGGGGAGATCATCACCGAAGCGATCCCCGTGATGGGATACCTGCACCGCGGGACCGAGAAGCTGGCCGAGAATTTGACCTATACCCAAATCATTCCCTATACGGACCGAATGGATTATGTGTCCGCGATGACCAACAACTATGTCCTGGTGAACGCGGTAGAGAAGCTGATGGGCCTGGAAATTCCCGAACGGGCGGAATTTCTTCGTCTAATCGTCATGGAGCTCCAGCGGATTGCGAGCCACATGGTTTGGTGGGGAACGTATTTGCTCGACATCGGGGCGATGAGCCCGTTTCTTTTGCCTTCCGGGACCGGGAGATCATTATCAATCTGTTTAACGAGCTGTGCGGAGCGCGGCTGACCTACAACTACATGCGGGTCGGGGGCGTTAAATGGGATGCTCCCGAGGGCTGGATCCAGAAGGTGCGGGATTTCGTCCCGTACATGAAAGAAAAGCTCGAGGAATACCATAATCTGGTGAGCGGAAATGAAATCTTCCTGGCACGGATTAAGGGAATCGGCAAATACGACGCCCAAACGGCCATCGATTTCGGACTAAGCGGAGCCAACCTTCGCTGCACCGGAGTGGATTGGGATCTGCGCAAAGCCCAGCCCTACTGCATCTATGACCGCTTCGAATTCGATGTGCCGGTGCGGGACGGAGGAGACTGCTACGATCGCTACCTCATCCGCATGGAAGAAATCAAGCAGTCGCTCCGCATTTTGGAGCAGGCGCTGGAGCAGTTCCCCGAAGGCGGGGAAACAATGGGCAAAGTACCGCGTGTGCTGAGGGTACCCGAAGGAGAAGTATACGCCGGCATCGAATCCCCCGGGGGAAATCGGCGTGCATATCGTTTCCAAAGGAAAGGATAAGCCGTACCGGCTGAAGTTCCGAAGACCATCCTTTGTAAACCTGCAAATTTTACCGAAGCTCTTGGTCGGGGAAACGATGACGAACCTGATCACGATACTGGGCGGAATCGATATTGTCGTCGGGGAGGTAGACTGCTGATGGGCGATCTTCTGACGCAGGGCTTGACGTGGGGATCCTTTTTCTCTTTCTCCTCTTCGGGATCATCATGCTGCTGCTCGTTCTCGGATTCGTTACCTACGCCATCTATTTTGAACGCAAGGTCATCGGCTGGATGCAGCTGAGGATCGGCCCGAACCGGGTCGGCCCGCTGGGACTGCTGCAAACGGTGGCAGACGTGACGAAGCTGCTCATTAAAGAAGACACGATTCCGAACAAGGCGGAGAGGTATCTTTTTATTATCGCTCCGATCATTACGTTCGTTCCTTCGTTCGTTGTGCTGGCCACCATTCCGTTTTCGGAAAACCTGTACAACGCTAACCTTGACGTGGGAATCCTATATTACGTGGCCTTGTCGGGCATTTCGACGATCGGGATCGTGCTCGGGGGATGGGCCTCCAACAACAAATATGCGCTGCTCGGAGGCATGCGGTCCGCCGCCCAGATGATTTCCTATGAAATCCCGTTGGTCATCTCCGTGGTCGGGGTCATCATGATGGCGGGCAGTTTGAATCTCAGGGACATTGTCGCCTGGCAAGCCGGCGGGTTCTGGCACTGGAATTTCCTTCCCAGATTATCGGATTCATCGTGTTCGTCATCGCGGCGATCTCCGAGCTGAACCGGACGCCCTTTGACCTGCCGGAGGCGGAGTCGGAGCTTGTGGCGGGGTATCACGTCGAGTACAGCGGATTCCGTTTTGCCTTCTTCATGCTGGCGGAGTACGTTTATGTGTTCGCGATTGCGGCCATGACCACGGTGCTGTTCCTGGGCGGCTGGCATGCTCCATTCGGCTTCCTGGATTTCATCCCGGGCATTCTGTGGTTCCTGCTGAAGTTTGCCTTTGTGGTGTTCTTCCTGTTCTGGCTGCGCGCCACCATGCCGAGGATCCGGGTCGATCAGCTGATGGGAATGGGCTGGAAGGTTCTGCTGCCGTTGTCCCTGGTTAATATCTTCGTTACCGCTGCCTACATGGAGCTGTTCGTGAAATAACGAGCCTAGAGAGGTGATGGCTGTGAAGGGCCTGATCAAGGGAATGGGCATAACCCTCAAAAACATGACCCAGAAAAAAATCACATACGCCTACCCGGACGTCCCGCTCGAAATGCCGGACCGGTTCCGGGGATTCAGCATTTTGACCCGGAGAAGTGCATCGTCTGCAACCAGTGCGCCCGGATCTGTCCGACGGAATGCATCACGCTGACGGGCAAGAAGAATCCCGATCCCGAGAAGAAGGGAAAGGTCATCGACACGTACGACATTAACTTCGAGCTCTGCATTCTCTGCGACCTGTGTACGGAGGTTTGCCCGACGGAAGCTATCGTGATGACGAACAACTTCGAGCTGGCTTCTTACAGCCGCGACGAGCTGTTCAAGAACCTCGAGTGGCTGAACGACAACAACGTGAACATCCGGCAGGAGAACAATTCCGCACTTCCGAAGGGAGGGGCGAAGAAGGATGCTGACTAATCTGATGGACTATTTGTCCAGCGGAAGCAACATCATGTTCTTTATCTTTGCCGTGCTGGCCATCGGCGGAGCGGTCTCCATGATCAGCCTGACCCGGGTCGTGCACATGGTTACGGCGCTGGCCTTAACCTTTATCAGTCTGGCCGGACTCTACGTGCTGCTTAATGCGGAGTTCGTTGCGTTCGTCCAGGTGCTGATTTACGCGGGAGCCATCTCCATCCTGATGATTTTCGGTATCATGATGACCAAGCACCAGGGGAAGAGGAAGAAGAGCCCAAGCGTCCGTGGCACAACGGTCTTCTGCTCGTAGGGGTTCTCGGGCTGTTCGGCTTTCTGTTCTATGCCATTCAGAACTCGACTTTCCCTGCCCAGACTTTGGAGGTTCAGGAGAAGAACACCCTTGAGATCGGCAAGCTGCTCTTTAACGTTCATGTCATTCCGTTTGAGCTGATGTCGGTGCTGCTGACCGTGGCCTTCATCGGGGCGATCGTGGTGGCGAAGAGGGAGGAGGATTAACGGATGAGCGACGTGCTGACTCCTTATTTGACGCTTGGGGCGATTCTGTTCTGCATCGGCTTGTACGGCGCCTTGGCGAAGAAGAACGCGGTGGTGGTGCTGCTGTCCATCGAGCTTATGCTGAATGGCGTTAACCTGAACTTGATCGCCTTCTCCAAGATGGGCGTCAATCCGTCCCTGACGGGTCAAATCTTCTCCTTGTTCAACATTACGGTCGCGGCGGCGGAGGCGGCGGTGGGCATTGCCCTTCTGATTGCGTTGTACCGCAACAAAGGCACGGCCGACGTGACCGAGATGGACTCGATGAAGCATTAACCGGAGCTTTTCGCGCCAGTATTTCCTTACGAAGTGGCTTTCCCTCTGGGAAAACCCAGCAAATGCTTACGAAGTCACCTTACTCTACGAGTAAGCTTAGCACTTCCTTACGAAGTGGCTTTCCCTCTGGGAAAACCTTTAGGAGGCAAAATCATGTCATCCGACTTATCGCAATACGCCTGGCTGGTGCCGCTTTTCCCGCTCGCGGCCTTCCTCGTCCTAACCGCCATCGGGAGACAGATGAAAACGGTGGGAGTGGCGGTGAGCATCGCGGCGGCGGCCGTTTCCTTCCTCCTTGCCCTTCTCATCCTGGCAGGACGACTGGGCAGCGGGGTCGCCGATTATACGTGGGACGATTGGGAATGGCTCAAAATCGGCGATTTTACCTTGAACATGGGCTTCGAGGTGACCAACCTCAACGCGCTGATGCTGGTGGTGGTTACGCTGGTCAGCCTGCTGGTGAATGTTTATTCGCGCGGGTATATGCACGATGACGAGCGCATCACCGTGTTCTACAGCTATGTTTCGCTTTTTACGTTCTCGATGCTCGGCCTTGTCCTATCCGTTAATCTGATCGAGCTGTATATTTTCTGGGAATTGGTAGGGGTCTGCTCCTTCCTCCTGGTCGGCTTCTGGTACTTCAAGCCGGAGGCGCGGGCGGCGGCGAAGAAGGCGTTTATCGTCACCCGGATCGGGGATGTGGGGCTGTTCATTGGCATTCTGCTCCTGTTCTGGTACATGCCCGAGCACAAGCTCGATTTCATTTCCCTTCACAATACGTTCGCGAATCCGGAAGCATCGGCCATTAGCGCCGGAGTGATTACGGCCATCGCCATTCTGATCTTTATCGGCGCTATGGGCAAATCGGGCCAGTTCCCGCTGCATACGTGGCTTCCGGATGCAATGGAAGGGCCGACGCCGATCTCCGCCCTTATCCACGCCGCGACGATGGTCGCCGCCGGGGTATACCTGGTCGCCCGGACGTTCGATATTTTCCGGGCCTCGCCGGATGCGCTGACCGTAGTAGCGGTCGTGGGCGGATTTACCGCCATCTTCGCCGCTGTTATCGGCACGGCCCAGAATGACATCAAGCGGATTCTAGCCTATTCCACGGTCAGCCAGCTCGGCTACATGATGATGGCGCTTGGCTTGGGAACGTGGGCGGCTTATTCCGCGGGAATTTTTCACCTGTTCACGCATGCGTTCTTCAAGGCTCTTCTGTTCCTTGGGGCAGGGAGCGTCATTCACGCCGTACATACCCAGGATATCCACGAGATGGGTGGGCTGGGCCGCCGCATGAAGATAACCGCCTGGACCTTCGGGATCGGAGCGTTGGCTCTCTCGGGCATCTTCCCGCTGTCGGGCTTCTGGTCGAAGGATGCCATTCTCACCGAGGCGTACCATAACAGCCAGCCGCTGTTCTGGATCGGCCTTATCGCCGCCTTCTTCACCGCCTTCTACATGGCCAGGCTGTTCTTCCTTGTCTTTACCGGACAGCCTCGGACCGAATCGGAGCCTCACGAATCGCCGGCGTCCATGACACTGCCTCTGATCGTCCTGGCTGCTCTTGCCGTGGTTGCCGGTTTCGTCATGATCCCGGGGTTAACCCTTGGCTTGGCGGCTGGCTGACGGGAGAGCATCTGGAGGAATCGGCCGATTGGCTCGTTATGGGGCTGTCTACCTTGGCCGGCTTGGGCGGCATCGGGCTCGGCTGGGCCATGTATGCCAAGCGTTCCGTACCGGCCGATCTGGTCGCGGGCCCGCTTCCGTGGCTGCATCGGGTCGTTCAGCGGAAGTTCTATATCGATGAGCTGTACCAAGCCGTTATCGTGGCTCCTCTTAAGGGACTCGGAGCGCTGGTGAACGTCTTCGACGATTATGTCGTGGATGGAATCGTTAAGCTGCTGACGGGAATGGCGGTCGGGCTCGGCCGCCTGGGCACCCGCCTGCAGAACGGTCAGGTTCAAACGTACGGGCTCGTCACGCTTCTAGGCTTCGTCATTCTGGTTCTGGCTCTGGCGGGAAGGAGGTTCATCCATTTTGGCTAATTTACCCATTCTGAGCATGATTGCCTTCTCTCCCTTGCTTGGGGTTCTCATCCTGCTTTTTATGCCAAAGGATCAAGGAAAATGGATCAAAGTCATCGGGGCGGCCACCACGTTCATCCCGCTTGTGCTGGCCGGCTTGCTGTACGCCGACTTTAACCAGCAGGAGGGAGGCTTCCAGTACTCGGAGCTTCACAACTGGATAACGGTTCCCCTTAACAAAGAGGCTCAGCACTTAAGCGAGATCACCTCGCTTTATTTCAAATTCGATTACAGCCTGGCTGTGGACGGCCTGTCGCTTTCCCTGGTCTTCCTGACGGCGCTGATCTGCACGATGGCGGCGCTCGCCTCGGTCTATATCAAAAAGCGTTGGAAGCTCTACTACATTCTTTTCCTTCTGTTGGAAACCGGCATTTTCGGGGTCTTCATGGCCCAGGACCTGTTCCTGTTCTTCCTGTTCTTCGAGATTACCCTCGTTCCGATGTTCTTCCTGATCGGCATTTGGGGCTACATCAACCGGGAGCAGGCGGCGAACAAGTTCCTGATCTACAACGGGCTCGGCTCGGCCGTCATGCTGATCGTGTTCCTCATCCTGGTGACCACGGCCGGCTTCTCGGCGGTTCAGGATGCGAACGGGGCGTCGCTCTATTTCAGCGGCAGCCTGCGGGACATCACGGATAACCTCTATAACAATCCGAATGCCTATGTTCACATCCAGGAGCAGAATCTTCCGTTCTACCTAAGCGCCGGGGCGAAGAGCGCTCTGTTCGCGCTGCTCCTGGTGGCGTTCGGCATCAAGCTGCCGATCTTCCCTTTCCATACGTGGATGCTTAAGGTGCATACGGAAGCACCGCCTTCCATCGTCATGATCCACTCCGGCATTCTGCTGAAGATGGGGGCATACGGCTTGATCCGATTCGGGGTGCTTCTGTTCCCTGAACAGGCGAAGAGCTGGGCGTTTGTTCTGGCACTGCTCGGGCTGATCAACATTCTGTACGGGGCGGTTCTGGCCTTCGTGCAAAAGGACTTCAAGCTCGTACTAGCTTACTCCAGCATCAGCCATATGGGCGTCGTCCTGCTAGGCCTTGCCGCCTTTAACCAGATCGGCATGCAGGGGGCGGTGTTCCAGCTCGTCTCCCACGGCCTGATCTCCGCGCTGATGTTCCTGCTTGTCGGAAGTCTGTATGAGCGAACGGGAACAACCGAGCTGGGCAAGCTCGGCGGACTGGCTTCGTCCCTTCCGTTCATGAGCGGCATACTGCTGGTGGCCGGGATGGCCTCGCTCGGGCTTCCGGGGCTCTCGGGCTTTGTGAGCGAATTTCTCGCCTTCCTTGGCCTGTTCGGTACGATGAAGGCCGTGACCATCATCAGTGCCCTTGGCATTATTCTCGCTGCGGTGTACGTTCTTCGCGGGGTGCTGAGCATCACGTTCGGACCGCAAAAGGAGGAGCGCCCCGGCATCCGGGATGCCCGACTGATCGAGGCGGTGCCGATGATCGTGCTGGTTGCTTTTATTCTCCTGCTTGGCGTTTATCCGGGGATTCTCAGCCAGCCGCTGGAGCAGACGGTGACCGGCTTTACCGACTTTATTCAATCCACCCCGAAGATAGGAGAATAGACCAATGCCACAAGGACTCCAGTTAGCCGATTTGACTCATCTGGCGCCGGAATTGACCTTGGTCATCTCGGCTATCGTAATTTCATTGCTGGATATGTTCCTGCCGCGGACGGTGAGCCGGACCCTGCTGGGCTGGCTTTCGTTAGCGGGCGTCCTGATCTCCGCCGTATTCGTGATCGGGCAGCTGAATCCAGCCGAGCCGGTCTCCTCCTCGGGCAAAGCCTCCGGGTGGACGACTTCGGAAGCCTGCTTAAGCTGGTGCTGCTCGCCGGTACGGCCCTGGTCCTCTTCATGAGCCTGGGCTCGGTGCGGGAAGAAGAGATTCCCCACGTTGGGGAGTATTATTACCTGCTTCTGCCGGCTACCTTGGGCGGCATGGTCATGGCGGCCTCGGCCGATCTCATCACCTTGTTCGTCGGGCTGGAGCTGCTCAGCATCACCTCTTACATTCTGGTAGGGATGCGCAAGAAGAACCTTCAGTCGAACGAGGGAGCGTTTAAATACATCATCCAAGGGGGATTTCCTCCGCGATGATTCTGTACGGCATGTCCTTTCTGTACGGCATGTCCGGCTCGACCAATCTCGGGGAGATCAACCAAGCGCTGATCCAGAACGCCTCCACCCTCAGCCCGCTCATCTACCTGTCCTTCTTCCTGCTGTTGGCGGGCTTCGGGTTCAAGGTAGCGGCGGCCCCGTTCCATACCTGGGCCCCGGATGTTTACCAGGGGCGCCGACTCCCGTAACGGCCTACCTGGCCGTGGTGTCGAAGGCGGCGGGCTTCGCCATTCTGTTCCGGATGATGTACCGCGTCTACATGGGCGTGACGAACGATACGGGGAACCCGGCCCAGCCGATCAGCGAGGACATCTTCTTCTCGCTAAGCGTTCTGGCCGCTATCGCCATGATCGCCGGTAACCTGCTCGCGCTCCGGCAGAAGAACGTTAAGCGGCTTCTCGCTTATTCCGGGATTGCCAATGCGGGCTACCTGCTCGCCCCGATCTCGTCCCAATTCTCGATTGTGCATTACACGAACTTTTCGGAGTTTCTGTACTATTTGATCGCGTACCTGTTCATGAACATCGGGGCGTTCGCCGTGCTGATGATGGTGGAGAGGACCGACGGCACGGAGGAGCTTCGCGGCTTCGCCGGGTTCTATTACCGGGCGCCTTGGACGGCCGTTGCGATGGTGCTGCTTATCCTGTCGCTGGCGGGGATTCCGGTGACCGGAGGCTTCTTCGGAAAAATCTTCATCATGATGGGGACGCTGCAGAACCATCTGTACTGGCTTGCCTCCATCATGATCGTTACCAGCGTCATCTCGTTCTACTATTACTTCTCGATCATCCGCCAAATGTTCATGCGGACGGACCCGGGCGGGGACCGGCTGAAAGCCCCGCTTCCGCTCACCATCACCGCGTGGGTCTGCGCTGTGGCGGGAGTGGCCCTGGGCTGCTACCCGCAAGGGGTCCTTAGATTCCTTCAGGATATTTTCAGCATCGGCATGGACATGATGTAACCGAACCGTACGACGAAAGCTTCCTGCGGCAAGCAGGGAGCTTTTTACATTTTGGCGAGCATTTTTTCCGGATTTCCCCAATGTTTCATCACAATTTTGTCGAAAAAGTAGGTCTTAAGTATCAATTTTGTCGACAAAAGAAGGAAGAATGACGATTTATAGCGAATAGCTGTGAATTGGTCATACGGCCTTAAAGTCATTTAAAAGGATTTGGATAAAGATGAGTCTGTTCCCAAAACCTGCCGCCCCTTCCCGCCGACGGTCCCCTGAGCCTTTTTTCCTGCTTTGGTTGCGGCCAGCGGTACGCTGGAAGAGCCGGAAGGGAAAGTGGACCCGGCTTGTTCTTTTTGTCGTGTTTCTGTGCTTGGTTCCTATTCCGCTACTAAAGCCTGCGCCTTCTCCGGTATTGCCAACGGAAAACAAAGCCGGGACGTCTTGGATTATTCAATGGAAAGACGAGCCCGATCCCGGGTTCGCCGCAAGCAGCACCATCGTCCGCTCCTATCCCGATTCACGGGTAACCGTGGCGGAACCCCGAGCTGGAGAATCCATGGAAGAGTGGCTCGGTCGCTGGCAGCATTCCGCCTATGTGGAATCGGTGCAGCCGAACCAAGCGTACCGGATCGCAGCCTCTCCCAATGACCCGATGATCAGCAACCAGAAGTACTTGGAGCAGATTCATGCCCGGGAAGCGTGGGACGTGGCGACCGGCAACGAGGCCATTACCATCGCTTTGGTGGACACAGGAGTCGATCTAACCCATCCTGATTTGGTGAGTCACCTCGTAAAAGGCACGAACTTAATCAATCCCGGACAGCCTCCCGCCGACGACAACGGCCATGGCACCAATGTAGCGGGGGTGATCGCGGCTTCGGCCAACAATGACAAAGGCATTGCCGGTCTTTTGTGGAAGGCCAAAATCATGCCGGTCAAAGCGCTCGAAAGCAACGGAACCGGGGAGGAAGACAAGCTGGGGGAAGGGATCCGCTACGCCGTGGACCACGGTGCCAAAATAGTGGTTCTCTCGCTCGGATTAAACAAGGCTTCGGCTTATATGGAATCCATCGTCAAGTATGCGGAGTCGAGAGGGGTGCTGCTCGTGGCCGCCTCCGGGAATGAAGGCAACTCCGTCAAATACCCGGCGGCCTACCCGACGGTTCTCGCGGTCGGCGGCGCTTCAGCGGACAACCATGCGGCCACGCTGTCCAACTACGGACCCGAGCTTGACGTGGTGGCTCCCTGGAATGTGTTTACCACCGCAGTAGGCGGGCGGTATATCTATACCGGCGGGACTTCCCTTGCGGCGCCGCAGGTAGCGGCGGTCAGCGCGCTGGCCTGGAGCCTCTATCCGGAGATGAAGCCTTATGAGATCCGGAACCTTATCCGCCAGACGGCGGAGGATCTGGAGACGCCGGGATGGGATGCGAAGACGGGCTACGGACTGCTCCGGGCCGACCGGGCGTTGAGCGAGCCTTACCGGGCGGATATGTACGAGCCGAACAACAAGATCGGGGAGGCCAAGCCCACCTCAGTCGAGAAACGGATCGATGCCGTCCTGGATGGCAAAACCGATGAAGACTGGTTCGTGATGGAGGCCCCTTATGATGGGACGCTTCTGATCCAGCTTGCCACCGAGACGAAGGCCAAGGTAGAGGTCACCCATTACCGTAGTGTCAAAAGCGGAGGAACGGTTCTGCGCGGCGATGCGGAAGAAGGCCTCTCGGTGCCCGTGACCAAGGGCAAAAACTATATCAAGCTGGCCGCTCCCGAACTTCAGGAGCCGGCCGCCTACCATATGACCACCCGTTTTCGGATTTACCGGGATCCTTTTGAGGACAATGACCGGCAGTACAAAGCCTACACCCTGCCTGCCCGCACCGGCATGATAACCGGAACGTTCCACCAGCAGAACGACCAAGATTGGTTCGTCCTAAATGTGGAGCGGGCCGGTACACTGCAGCTGAAGGTTACCGTAGATACGGCGAGGATCGACCCGACCCTGAGCATTCAGAAAAAGGGGAGAGGGAAACCTTCCTTGACCAGGCCGGGGACGGAGCGCCGGAATCGCTTCTTCCCCAGGAGATCGGACCCGGAACGTATTACATCCGGGTCAGCAACATTGCCCGCTATACGACACCGGTAACGGGGGAATACACGCTGGACATTCAGTATTCCACCAACTACGAAGACCCGAATGAACCGAATGGCAAGCCTTATCAGGCGGTCGCCATGGTGCCGGGGACGGAGTATTTGGGGGTAATGGACTCCCATTCCGATGAAGACTGGTTCTTGTTGAACCTGGCGGAGGATACGAATGCGGGGCTCGTTCTGTCCGGGTTCCCGGAGGATGTGCGCATGCAGATGGAATTGTATGACCATTCGCTGGAGCCGGTTCAGGTGCTCGTACAGAAAACGTCCGCCAACGCGCGGAAGATTCAAACCAAGCTGAAGGCGGGAATGTATTACATTAAGCTTACCGCCGACAAAGGCTTTACCCAGCAGCGGTACACCCTGGTGTTCCGGAACGGGGAAACGAAGGCCTGACGAAACGCCGCCGAAAGCGTCAAGCCCGATCATTCGAAGGAGGACATGGACCGATGGAGTATTCCTTTGCGGTAAACAGCCTGATTTATATTCTGATGGCCCTCATCTGTATTGGATTCTCCTGGTGGGCGCTGCAGCAGTTCCGGTTTGATCTGTTTCTGAAGAACCCGAAGTCCGCTCAAGCCAAAGCGCTGCAAATCCTGCTCTCGATTGCTCTGGGCTACGAAGCGGCCCGGTTTCTGGTCGATTATTTCAACTGGTCGGCCATGCTGAAAGGGATGTTTTGACGGGAATTCACGGGAAGTTTGTCGAATAACAACGTCGCTAAATGTCAAGAATGGGTAATAAGGAAATCCGACACGGGGCCTTAGACAAGTCCGCCACTAATGACCACACGACAAAGCAAAAAGAAGAGGCTGCGAAGACTATGACGATAAAAGAAAGTCAGAACAAAATAGCACGCGGAGGAGACCGGCATGAGTAAGATCATCGTCCGCGGAGGCAGAAAATTATCGGGCCGGGTAAAGATCAACGGGGCGAAGAATGCGGTACTTCCGATCATTGCCGCTTCTTTGCTGGCGTCATCGGGAGAGAGCGTCATTCAAGAAGCTCCTCCCTGGATGACGTATTGACCATTAATGAAATGCTGAGGTCGCTAGGGGTAAGCGTTAAATACGGAGCGGACACGGTGCGGGTGAACGCGGGCCGGCTGGAACGCTTCGAGGCGTCGTATGAGCTGGTGCGCAAAATGAGGGCCTCGTTCCTCGTGCTTGGTCCGCTCCTCGCCCGGCTCGGAAGGGCCCGCATCGCCCTTCCCGGGGCTGCGCCATCGGCACCCGGCCGATCGATCAGCACCTGAAGGGCTTCGAAGCGCTGGGGGCCGAGATTGAGCTCGGCCAAGGCTACATCGAGGCCCGGGTGAACGGCCGGCTGCAGGGTGCCAAGATTTACCTCGACGTGGCAAGCGTGGGGGCCACCCAGAACATCATGATGGCGGCCTCTCTTGCCGAAGGCACCACCTATATCGAGAATGCAGCCATGGAACCGGAGATTGTCGACCTGGCCAACTACATGAACGCGATGGGAGCCCGGATCCGCGGAGCGGGCACCGGCATCATTCGCATTGACGGCGTCAAGGAATTGAGGGAGTCGTACATACGGTCATTCCGGACCGGATTGAGGCGGGTACCTACATGATTGCGGCCGCCATAACCGGAAGCACCCTCTATATAGAAGGAGCGATTGCCGACCACCTGCGTCCCCTGGTTTCCAAGCTGAGGGAGATGGGAGTAGCAGTCGAGGAAGAAGAGAACGGCGTTCAAGTGAGCGTCGCCGGACCTTTGCGAGCAGTGGATGTCAAAACCTTGCCGCATCCGGGCTTCCCGACCGACATGCAATCGCAGATGATGGCCCTCCTGCTGAATGCAGAAGGAACGAGTCTCGTCACCGAGACCGTCTTCGAGAATCGTTTCATGCACGTGGAGGAGTTCAAGTACATGAACGCCCAGATCAAGGTTGAGGGCCGTACGGCCGTCGTCAGCGGGGAACTCGCCTGAAGGGCGCCAAGGTGCGGGCGACCGACCTGAGAGCCGGAGCGGCCCTTATCCTGGCCGGCCTGGTTGCCGACGGGGAGACGGAGATCACCGGCACCCACCACATTGACCGCGGGTACGTCAACATTGTGCGCAATCTGTATGCGCTGGGGGCGGACATCCGGCGGGAGGAGCGGGTAGAACGGGTGGAGGCGGCGGCCGAGGAAGCTGTCCCTTCCGAGCAGCGTCCCGTTTTCTCCGCTCAGCCTACCTGGGCATAACCGTTCCACTTAACCTGAACCGCTTTGGCCCTAAGAGCCAAGGCGGTTTTTTTGCTGCCGCTGAAGTACCGGCGGCGGGAGAGGCGTGACCCCCATCGGAGGACACGTCCGCTTTTTGAGGGGGAAGTATAGCAGTTGGCCGGGTGATTTCTTTTTGAGAGGATAGGGGCATGTTCCCGATGGTAACTTCATAGGATAAGTAGTACCGGTCCGCTAGAAAGAATGCCCGATGGCTCCGTTCGAGAGAGTAGGAAGGGCCGGGAATCCGAACGCGAAAGGACGTCCTATGAAGATCAAGTGGAAGCTGGGCCGTCCGGCCGTCCCCCGATGGCCGTATGGATCGCCCTCATCGCAATGCTCACGGTTATCCTTTCCGGTCTGGTGGTCAAGCAGATCAAGCGCCATCCGGGGCCGCCGCCTTCCGCCGCGGAGAAAGTCGAGCCGCCCCCAACGAAAGCTTCGGGAGGAACGGATTCTCTTACCGAGGCTCCCTCTATGATCATCCCGGTCTATCTCTCGAAGGAGAAGCGGATCGACAAGGTAACGCTCGAAGATTACGTTCGAGGCGTGGTAGCCGGGGAGATGCCGATTGATTTTGAACTGGAAGCGTTGAAGGCCCAGGCGCTGGCGGCCGGACCTATATGATCCGCCGTCTCGCGGAGCAGGACTTCAGCGGGGTGCCCGATAAGGAGGCATGGGTGACGGATACGGTCAGCCACCAGGCTTACCTGACGCTTGATTACCTCAAGACCCGCTGGACCGGGGAAGCCTACGAGCGCAACATGGACAAGCTGAACCGGGCCGTCAGCGAGACACGAGGCATGGTGCTGAC
Source organism: Paenibacillus sp. CC-CFT747 (assembly GCA_030323305.1). GTDB lineage: Bacteria > Bacillota > Bacilli > Paenibacillales > NBRC-103111 > Paenibacillus_AO > Paenibacillus_AO aurantius. Next base: position 1,999,703 of record CP106741.1, read on the forward strand.
CTACGAAGGAAAGCCGATCAACGCAACCTTTTTCTCTACCGGGAACGGATATACGGAGAATTCGGAGGATTACTGGGGAGTCTATGTTCCCTACCTTAGAAGCGTGAAGAGTCCTTGGGACGAAGCGTCCCCGGAATACCGGTCGACCGCTGTGCTCAGTCTGAAGGAGTTTGCGAGCCGGCTGGGGCTCCCCAGTACGGTGTCGGCGGCATCGGCCGGAAACGGCTTTAAGGTGCAGGGATATACGGAAGGCCATCGGGTTAGCAAAGCGACCGTGGCGGGGCGGACGTTCAGCGGCCGGGAAATCCGGGAGAAGCTGGGCCTGCGTTCCTCTCAGTTTCAATGGAAAGTGAAGGGGACGAACATCGAATTTACAACCTTCGGCTACGGGCACGGAGTAGGCATGAGCCAGTGGGGAGCGAACGCGATGGCCAAGGAGGGCCGTACCGCGGAGGAAATCGTGAAATACTATTATACGGGCATATCGCTTGAGAAAGATTCGGCCTATCTAACGATGAAGTAAAAGGTTCGCGTGAAGGGCACTAGCAACCTCTCAACCAAATCTCATCCCCTGGTGTATAAAACAAATCTATCTGGCAACAATGGTGGATGAGGTGATAAAACTATGAATGAAAACAAAAACATTCAGTTGAAAGAAGAAGCCCCTCAAACTCAAGAGGGAGCGAAAGCGGCCGGTAACTCTCTGACGTGGAGAAGGCTGATGGCCAAAAAATGGGCCTTCCCCGCCATCTACATGGCAGCGGCTGCAATTATTTTAACACTCATGTGGGTCTACCAGGGAGCGGGTAAGAACGCTTTATCCGATGACCAAGTCGGCCTGACCACAGAAAAAGCCGGACAGCCTGCCGCAACGGGCAAGGATTCCGTCGCCACCTCCGCCCAGTCGGAGCAGTTCCAGTGGCCGGTTCTGAACCGCAGCGAGCTCGAAGTCAGCCTGCCGTACTTTGACAGCAAAGCCTCCGCGGAAGCCAAGCAGGAAGCCATGCTCGAGTATGACGGAACGTTCACCCCGCACGTGGGTCTGGATTTGGCCCGCGAAGACAACCAGCCGTTTGATGTTCTGGCCGCAGCAGGCGGAAAAGTAACCGCCGTCGACAAGAACGCCATCGCCGGAAGCCTTGTGGAAATTACCCACTCGAACGGGCTGGTCTCGGTTTACCAAAGCCTCACCGACGTGAAGGTCACCAAAGGCGCTGAAGTGAAACGGGGCGATGTAATCGCCAAAGCCGGCCGCAACGAGCTGGAGAAGGACGAGGGTATTCACCTTCACTTTGAAGTACGCCAAGGCGAAGACGGCGGAGTCGTCAACCCGGAAACGCTGCTTCCCAATCCGTAAAAGCAAGTCCCATCAAGGGCAGAAGGACAATCCTTCTGCTTTTTTTGTTGTCCGGCCAAAGAATATCTAGGCCCGCCCCTCATATACTGTACCAAACTATCTCGAGCAGGGAGGCGAGGCGAGTGCATGATTACATCAAGGAACGGACGATCAAGATCGGCCGCAGCATCGTGGAGACGAAGAATACGGTTCGCACCATAGCGAAGGAATTCGGCGTTTCCAAAAGCACCGTTCACAAGGATTTAACCGAGCGGCTTCCGGATATCAACCCTGAGCTGGCCAACCAGGTCAAAACCATTCTGGAGTACCACAAGTCGATCCGGCATTTGCGCGGAGGAGAAGCGACCAAGGTCAAATATAAAAAGTCCACCCGCTACCGGACGCAAGAGCAGCTCGTAACCGCCCCTTCCTGAAATTCCGCCCCTCCCTGCCCCAGCCTCCCTATCAATCGTCGTAAAAAAGAGGATTTTAGAAGTTTGTGGCGAAAATTAGCTATAATCTTATAAGGTTCGAATGCCGATAGTATAAGTTAACGAGTGTTGGCCGGGGAGGATCAGGTATTGCATGTTTACGAAGGATATCGGCATTGATTTGGGCACGGCGAATGTGCTGATTTATGTGAAGGGAAGAGGAATCGTTCTCAATGAGCCTTCCGTGGTGGCGATCGACAGCGGAACGAAGAAGGTCCTCGCGGTCGGCGAGGAAGCCCGCCGCATGGTCGGACGGACGCCCGGTCATATTGTGATGATCCGCCCGCTTAAGGATGGCGTCATCGCCGATTTTGAAGTCACCGAGATGATGCTGAGTCATTTTATTTCCAAGGTCGGGGGCAAAAAGTGGTACGGCCGGCCCCGCATTCTCATTTGTGCCCCGAGCGGGATTACTCCGGTCGAGCAGAAGGCGATCCGGGAAGCCGCGGAACGAAGCGGCGGCAAGGAAGTTTTTCTTGAGGAAGAACCCAAAGTAGCGGCGGTTGGAGCCGGAATGGATATTTACCAGCCGAGCGGCAATATGGTAGTGGATATCGGCGGAGGAACTACGGATGTAGCCGTGCTTTCCATGGGCGACATCGTAACCTCCGCTTCTATTAAGATGGCGGGGGACAAGTTCGACAGCGCCATCATGAAATATATCAAAGACAAGTACAAGCTCCTGATCGGGGAACGGACCGCCGAGGACATCAAGTTCAAAACCGCAACCGTTTATCCCGGCAGCCGCTCGGAGGAGATCGACATCCGCGGAAGGGACATGGTAACGGGCCTTCCGCAGGGGATTACGATCCGCTCCGCCGAGATCAGCGAGGCGCTGCGGGAGCCGGCTGCCACCATCGTGGCCGCGGCCAAGAACGTGCTGGAGCAGACGCCGCCCGAGCTTTCGGCGGACATTATTGACCGGGGCATCATTCTGACCGGGGGCGGGGCACTCCTTCCGGGATTCGACCAGCTCCTCGCGGAGCAGCTCATGGTGCCGGTCCTAATTGCGGATGACCCGATGAACTGCGTGGTCAAAGGGACCGGCGCCATGCTGGACAACCTCGACAAAGCGACGAAGAAAAAATGGGTATAGCCTTTCTATGCCTTCATTATAAAGCAAACGAATTGTACGGATCTCCTTTCTTTGATAAGGTAGAAGGGGACCGGCGGGGAAATCAGGAGGAATGACATGTTAAGAGGACTGTATACGGCGGCGGCAGGCATGATCTCTCAACAAAGAAAACACGATACGGTAACCAATAACATAGCGAACCTGAACACCCCGGGTTACAAGCAGAACAACGCGGTTTCCCGGTCGTTTCCGGAAATGCTTATTTCCCTTACCAACGGGGAGACTGGTGGCAGAACCTCGCGGGCGATCGGCCGGCTTAACACCGGTGTGCTGGCCGAGGAGGATCCGTCCGTTTACGTTCAGGGCGACCTGCAGGAAACGAAGAACACGTTTGATTTTGCCCTCGTGTCCGATATTCAGCTGAACAACCTGGCTTTTGACGGACGGGGAATGGCCTTCGATGCGAACGGTGAACGGGTGTTCCAGCCTCAGGCATTCTTCACGGTGCAGGATGCGGCAGGACAGCTGCGTTATTCCCGGAACGGCAAATTTACGGCGAATGACCAAGGCGAGCTCGTGACGTCGGAAGGCTATAAGGTGCTCGGCACCGACGGCCAGCCGATCGTTCTGGCCGACGGGAACGGGACGTTCCTGGCGGATGCGAAGCTGACCCCCGACGGGCGTTTTCTTGATTCCCAGAACGGCCAGCCGCTCGTGAAGAATCCCAATACGCCCCAGCAGGCTCCGCTTCAGATTATGATCTCGAAGATCGAGAACCCGAACAGGCTCATCCGCGAAGGAAACGGAGTCTACCGCGTGAATGAAGGAGACGAAGGGCTGGTTACTCCCGTGACGGTGAACGATCAGGTGGAGGTCCGGCAGGGGTATTTGGAGCGGTCGAATGTGGACGCGGCCCAGTCGATGGTCGACATGAACACGGCCCTTCGCGCCTATGAAGCAAACCAGAAGGTCGTGCAATATTATGACAAGAGCCTGGAAAAGGCCGTCAATGAAGTAGGCCGGGTTTAGCCCTTCTTAACCGGATGCGGCTATATTACTTTCCAGGAGGTTGGATATGAATCCTTCTTTAATTAATTCGATGGTGACGATGCACGGGCTTCAGCAGAAGCTTGATGTGCTGGCGAACAACATGGCGAACTTGAACACGGCCGGGTACAAACGCAAGGAAGCCACCTTTGAGGATATATTGAACAATGTGAAGCAGCAGCCCCAAGCCTTTCAGAAGGAAGGCCGGCTGTCTCCGCTCGGCTATACCCAAGGCTGGGGGCCAAGCTCAGCCAGGTGCAGACCGATCTGTCCCAAGGTACGCTGAACCCGACCGGTCTCGACACGGATCTGGCCCTTGAAGGGGAGCTTTGTTCGAGCTGCAGACTCCGGACGGCGAAACGGCCTATACCCGGAACGGAGCGTTCGAGCTCACCGTCAACCCTAACGATCCCACCAATGTATATTTGGCTACGAAGGACGGAAACTATATCAAAGGTGTCGACAACCTGCCCATCAAGGTTCCCGCGGGAATGAAGATGGTGGTGGATGAGGGCGGTGTGGTAACAGCCTTCCGGGAAAGCGATCCCGCGAGCGGATCGGTTCCCGTCGGTCAGCTGAAGCTGGTCCGTGTCATCCGCCCCGCCTATTTGCAGGAGGTTGGCGACAACCTGTACACCGTGCCCGCCGGTTTGAACAATCCCCCCGGGTCCATCGTCCGTGACGTCAACCCTGCTTCTCCGCTGGAGGAGAAGGTGGCTGTGCGCCAAGGCTATCTGGAGCAGTCCAATGTCAGCCTAAGCGACGAAATGACGGAGCTCCTGACAGTACAGAGGGCGTTTCAATTGACCTCGAGGGCGGTCAGTTCGTCGGATATGATGATGAACATGGCCAACAACCTGCGCGGGTGATCGAAATGAGGAATGCGGTCATGACCGATAAACCATCCAAACCGGTGCAGCGTTCGGCAAGGGCACGCCGGCTGCTGCCGGTAATTCGCGTTTTGCTGATTCCGCTCATTTGTGTCTTGGCGCTGTTCGCCGGACTCGCGATCGGATACGTCACACTGGGCGGACAGCCTTTTGCCGATGTATGGAAGCTCAGCACGTGGAAGCATCTGTTCGATCTTGTGTTTGCTCCCTAACCCAACTCCCGCAAGGGAGTTTTTTTGTCGAAAGGGGGTTGGGGAGGAGCGGACCCCGCCTAACGTTCTTTTTCCCTAGGGCCGACGGCTCAGGACCGGGAAGGAAGGACTCCTTCACTTTTGGGGGCGGGTACGTTATAATGTAGGGAATGTAGAACCTTGGGAGAGGGAGAGAACCGGACTTGAATGCGCCGATCGCGTTAACCATGCTGCGCTTTGTCTTAATCCCCGTTTATATTTATTTCTTCTCCAACGGGCAGATTGCGACAGCATATGCCGTCATGGTAGCTGCAGGTGCAACGGATGTCCTGGACGGCTACTTGGCGAGAAGGAATGGACAAGTTACCGAGCTCGGAAGCATGCTCGATCCGCTTGCGGACAAACTGATGATGCTGACGGTCTTTTTATCCCTGCTCTTGTCCGGGCGGATTCCGTGGATCGCAGCGGGAGCCATGCTGTTTCGCGATGCGGCGATGATCAGCGGGTCGGCCTTCTTTCATTTCCGCGGCAAGAAAACGGTCCCCGCCGACACGATGGGCAAACTGACGACCGTGCTGTACTACGTGGCCGTTACGCTCATTTTCTTCAACGTCCCCTACGCCATGAACTGCCTCTGGGCGGTCATTGCCTTATCCTTCCTAACCTCCCTGCTGTATATCTTCAAGTTCCGTAATCTTAACCAGCTAACCGGCAACAAGAAAACAAAAAGAGCATTTTCCAAGCGCGGCTAGAGGCCGTTCCCGGAAAAATGCTCCCTTATGTGAACCTTCGGGAGCTGCAGCTCACCGACGGGACGTCCGTAGTATAAGTGCAAGCATGAAGTTTTATACAAGCTGCCGATGAAAGGAGATTGAATTATGTTGGATGTCAAACAAATTCAGGAAATTATCCCCCACCGGTATCCCTTTCTGCTCGTAGACCGGATTCTGGAAGTAGAAGAGGGCGTTAGAGCGGTGGGAATCAAAAACGTAACGGTTAACGAACCCTTTTTTGAAGGGCATTTTCCCGGGTACCCGGTCATGCCGGGCGTGCTGATTGTGGAAGCACTCGCCCAAGTAGGAGCGGTCGCGATGCTGAAGCTCGAAGCGAACCGCGGGAAGCTGGGCTTTTTGCGGGAATCGACAGCTGCCGTTTTCGGGAGCAGGTCGTGCCGGGAGATACGCTGACGCTCGAAACCGAAATCACCCGGTTGAAGGGAGCCATCGCCAAGGCGAAGGGGACGGCCAAGGTGGGAGACCGTGTGGTGGCCGAGGCCGAAATGATGTTTGCGCTCGCGGACCGCAAGTAAAACGCTGGGAAACGGGAGAAAAAGCGATTCACCTGCCTCGAGAAAGGATAAACATTTACGTTGGTTCCGTGTTTTTAATACATATCCCTTATATAGAGATCACCCGAGGAGGAAGAAACCATGACAGCCCAATCACGCGTACAGACCCACTACAAGCTCTGGCTTGAGGACGAGACCATCGATGCCGAAACCAAGGCGGAGCTGGAGGCTCTTAAGGATCAGGCCCAGGAAATCGAAGACCGCTTCTATAAGGATCTGGAATTTGGAACGGGCGGGATGCGCGGGGTCGTCGGAGCCGGGACGAACCGGATGAACCTTTATACCATAGGCAGGGCCACCCAAGGCCTGGCCCAGTTTCTGCTGAAGGATTCCTCGCGCCGGCATGCGGTGGTGATAGCTTATGATTCCCGCAACTTCTCCCCGGAATTCGCCCTGGAGTCCGCCCTGGTGCTCGCCGCCAACGGAATCGAGGCCCATGTGTTCGAATCCCTCCGGCCTACACCCGAGCTGTCCTTTGCTGTTCGGCAGCTGAAGGCTTCCGCCGGCATTGTCGTTACGGCCAGCCATAACCCGCCCGAATATAACGGATACAAAGTATACGGATCGGACGGGGGCCAGATGGTCACCGATCAGGCCTCGCAGGTAATGGAGCAGATCGGCCTGCTGGAGTCGTTCGCTTCGGTACGGAGAATTTCCCAGGAAGAAGCCGAGGCCAAAGGACTGCTGCATTGGCTCGGGGAAGAGATCGATAAGGCGTATACGGAGGCCGTCACGGCCGTCAGCCCCAATCCGGAAATCGTCAAAGGGATGGGGAACGACCTCCAAATCGTCTACACCCCGCTTCACGGAGCCGGCAACTTGAGTGTCCGCCGGGTTCTGAAGGAATTAGGCTTCCAGCAGGTCCACGTGGTGGCGGAGCAGGAACAGCCGGATGCGCTGTTCTCGACCGTCAAGTCGCCGAATCCGGAGGAGAAAGCGGCTTTTGAGCTGGCGATGGACCTGGGCCGCCGGATTGATGCGGATATCATTATCGGCACCGACCCCGACTGCGACCGGATGGGAGCAGTCGTTAAGGACGCGTCCGGGGAATATGTCATCCTGAGCGGTAATCAATCGGGCGCGATCATGGTAAACTATCTCTTGAGCAGCCTGAAAGAACGCGGACAGCTTCCGGATAACGGAGTCGTGATCAAAACGATCGTAACGAGCGAAATGGGGGCGGAAATTGCCCGCAGCTACGGCATGCACGTGATCAACACCCTGACCGGCTTCAAGTACATCGGGGAAAAGATGACGGAATTCGCCCGTACCGGGGATCGCCAATTCCTATTCGGCTATGAGGAAAGCTACGGCTACCTGGCCGGAACGTATGCCCGCGATAAGGACGCGGTCATTGCCTCCATGCTGATTTGTGAAGCGGCCGCTTATTACAAAAAGCAGGGAAAAACGCTCTACGACGTCCTCCAGGAGCTCTATGAGAAGCACGGGTTCTTCATGGAAAAGCTGGAATCCCGGACGCTTAAGGGCAAGGACGGCTTGGCCAAAATCGGCCAGATTATGGACGATTGGAGAACCAATCCCCGGCCGAGGTCAACGGCGTGAAGGTCAAGCAGGTGCTCGACTATTCGAACGGCATTGACGATCTGCCAAAAGAGAACGTGCTTAAGTACGTGCTCGAGAACGGCGCTTGGTTTACCTTGCGTCCTTCGGGAACGGAGCCGAAGATCAAAGTGTATTTTGCCGTCAACGGGGATACGGCGAGCGAATCCGTCCGCCAGCTGGAGGCTATGGCCGAAACGGTGATGACCCGGGTCGACGCTTAATTAGAATAGGAAGTGAATCCATTGCTGCAAGGATATAGAAAATGGAACAGCCGGGTGCCCAAGGTTCTTTGGGCCCTTGTTGTGATCGGCCTGCTGGCTTCGCTGCCGCTGGCCTTTCAGCGTGTACAGACCGAGAAATCCGCCAAGCGAGTCGAATTCGTGTTCGATTACCGCGATCTGGTGGAAATCGCCGACTACCGCACCCAGCCTCAGGATTTCGTGAGCCGTCAGCTGGACAGCCTTAAAAAGGCGGGCGTCCGCTCCGTCGCCGTGTACGAAGCCACCCTGTCGGAGCTTCAGACCGCCCGGCGGCTTGAGGTGTACAACGCCAAGGAAGCGGCTCTGCTGAACCAAAAGCCGCTCGGCGCAAACGAAAATTACGTGTATGTGCTGTTCCCGGATGCCGCGGCGCAAGCCAAGCTGCAGCCGGTGCTGGAGAAGGGCTTCGCCCGCTTCCAGGTACAGACCGAAGCCTGGAAGGCCGGGGGCCGGAATGGTCTCGTCATCAAGCTTCCTTATGACGAAGCCATTCTGAAGCCGCTTGGGCCGGATCCGGCCGCCCTCGAGCTCATCAAGAGCAAGGGGATGCAGGTGGTGGCCCGGATCTCGAACCGTCATCAGCCGTTTGTCCAGGAAGACCTGGACGCCGTGCTGGCCCAGTACAGCGCAGCCGGAGCGAAGTCTCTCATCGTGGAGGGCGATTCCGTTCCCGGGTACAGTACGGGAGTGAAGCAGCCCGGCATCGAGGCCTTTGCGAAGCTCATGCAGAAATACGGCATGGGGCTCGCCTCCGTGGAGCTCATCAAGACCCCGGCCGGCATGAACACGCTGGCCAAGGATTTGAAATATAACGTCTTCCGCGCCCATTCCTTCACGGAAGCGGACGCCGACAAGCTTTCAGCGAACGTGACCGATGCCGAGCGCAAGAACCGCATCCTGACGACCGCCGACCGGTTCGTGCTGGCCGTTAAGGACCGGAATATTCGGCTCGTGTTCCTGAATGCCCATGCCGTCCGCAACCCGGACAAGGGGCAGATTCTCGATCCGATCGAGCCGCTGCTGCAGACGCTGCAAGGGCCGGAAGGCGCGATTCCGCGGATCAAGGAAGCCGGCTTTACGGTGGGCGAAGGACAGGCTCACTCGTTCGATTACCAGCATGCTTCCTGGCAAACTCCGCTTCGCCTCTTGGTAGTGCTGGGAAGCGTAGCGATCATCGTGCTGATGCTTTCGCATTTTGTACCGGGATTGGCCCTGGCTCTGCTTCTTCTTGGGGTCATCGCTTCGGCGGGCCTGTATGTGCTTATGCCGAATATGCTGTTCAAGCTGCTCGCCTTGGGCGCCGGGATCAGCTCGGCCTCTCTGGCCATGATGCTGGCCGTCCTGAAGATCCGGAAGAAATCGTCCAACCCGGACGAAACGAGGCTCGGGTTTCTCTTTAACCTGTTTATCCGCACCTCGCTTCTCTCGCTGGTCGGAGCCGCCTTTGTCGTCGGCCTCTTAAGCCATATTACCTACAACCTGCTCCTGGACCAGTTCACGGGAGTTAAGCTGCTGGGTCTGTTCCCGGTAGTGGTTATGGGCGTGTATGTGCTGTTCTTCAGCGAGGGACTGAGCCGCGCGGAGATCGGGCGTCGGGTCCGTCACATTTTTGCTTCCTACATCAACGTTCTGTGGGTGGTGACCGCCGGCGTCCTGCTGGCCGCCATGTACTACTACATGTCCCGGACGGGCAACGAGGGGCAGGTCTCGCCGTTGGAGATGGCTTTCCGTTCCTTCCTGGAGAACACGCTCGGGGTCCGGCCGCGGACGAAGGAATTTCTCATCGGCCATCCTCTCTTCTTCCTGGGAGGGTATCTCGCCCTGAAATATAGATGGAAAAGCGCCTTTTTCCTCTTTCTGCTTGGGGTTATCGGCCAAGTGGACATGGTGGGGACGTTTACTCACCTCCATACGCCGATCTACATTTCGCTCATTCGAGTCGGCTATGGAATGCTGTTCGGCGCGTTGATCGGTCTCTTGCTGATCGCCGTTTGGGAAATCGGGGCAAGGAGTTGGAAGGCATGGACCGCCGCATCAAGAAGATTGTAATCTCCGGCTACTACGGCTTCCACAACAGCGGAGACGAGGCGGTTCTGCAGTCCATTCTGCTAGCGCTGGAGAGCGAGGGAGAGAAGCAGGGCATCCGCATTGAGCCGATCGTGCTGTCCGGCGATCCGGCTTGGACGGAAGAGACCTATAAGGTCAAGGCCGTTCATAGAATGAAAATGGGCCGGGTTCTCTCGGCCCTCCGGTCGAGCGACGGCTTGATCAGCGGAGGCGGCAGCCTCCTCCAGGATTCCACCGGACGGATGACCATTCCGTATTACCTGGGAATCCTCAAGCTCGCCCAATGGCTCGGCAAGCCGACCTTCGTCTACTCCCAGGGCATCGGGCCGGTGAACCGGTCCTCCTACTTCCCTTGGATCCGGCGGGTCTTTGCCAAGAGCCGGTATGTCTCCGTCCGGGACGTGGAGTCTGCCCAGCTGCTTAAGCGGATGGGCCTCGCCCGGGACGCGGAAGTCGTGCCCGATCCGGTCATGGGCCTTCCGCTCCGCGGGGTTCCTCTATCCGCTGAGGCGGACCTCCCGACCGTCGGGGTCTCCGTCCGCTTCTGGAACGAGAACCGCTCGGAGCTGGAGGGGCTCGCCCACAGTCTCGACCGGCTGGTGGAGGCGAAGCAGGTGAAGATCCGCTTCCTGCCCTTCCACCTGCCTTCCGATGTGGAGGCGTCCCGGGAGGTAATCAAGCGCATGAAGAAGGCCGGCGAGGCCATCCTCGAGGTAGCCGAAGGAGTGGAGCATCCGCAGGACATGCTCGCGGAAGTGAGTGCCTGCAGCCTGCTGATCGGCATGCGGCTTCATTCCCTGATCTATGCCGCTTCCCAGTCGGTACCGGTTATCGGAATCTCCTATGACCCGAAGATTGACCAGTTTCTCAACCGCCTGGGCATGAAGGCGGCCGCATCCGTTACCTGTTTCGATTCCGACGGCTTGGCGGCGGAGGCGGTCCGCCTCCTGGAGAACAAGACCCAGTGGGCGGAGGAGAAACGGAAGGCCATTGAGCGGCTCAAGCTCGAGGCCCAGCGGCCGGCCCGGGAAATCGCCGCATTTCTCACTAACGAAAGGTGATTGTCCATGAATATACCTAAGGTATCCATTTTTGGAGTTCCGTTCTCCAAGCTGGATTTTCAAGATACGATAAAGCTTCTGTGCGAAAGAATCCGGGAGCGCCGGACGACCCAGGTGATCACGGCCAATCCCATCATGGTCATGACGGCGCTGGAGAATCCGGCTTATATGGCCATGATGAAACGTGCCGAAATCATCGTTCCCGATGGGGCGGGGGTCGTCTGGGCCGCTAATTATGTCGGCAATCCCGTGGCGGAGAAGGTGGCGGGCATCGACTTGCTTCATGAGCTGCTGCGGATCGGGGAGAACGAAGATTGGAAGGTCTTTCTGCTCGGAACCTCGCCTGAGGTGATTCAAGTGGCCGCATCCCGCTTAAAAGATAGATATCCGCGGATCCGCCTCGTTGGCGTTCGGGACGGCTATTTCAAAAGCGATCAGGATGAAGAGGTCATACGCGAGATTACGGCGGCGGAGCCCGACCTGCTTTTTGTGGGCCGGGGAGCGGACACCCAGGAGCCGTGGATCGACCGTTACAAGGACCGGCTTCACGTACCGGTAATCATGGGGGTCGGAGGAAGCTTCGACATCATGGCCGGACGGCTCAAGCGGGCTCCTAAGCTTTTTATCAAGCTGAGACTGGAATGGTTCTACCGGCTTCTGCAGGAGCCGGCGCGGTACAAAAGGATGCTCGTTTTGCCCAAATTTGCCATGAAAGTTATGAGAGAAAAAGAGAACGTGCAGAAAACCTAAGAAAATTGCCGAAAAACGGCTGTAGACTGGTGAATTCGCCCGAATATCCGGTGGAGTTATTGCTAGGTTGCCTGTATAATTGATTGCTGTAGCACATAGATATGAGGGGTTGTGAAAGAATGAATGGGTGGATCTACGTGATAGGTTTTGCAGCAGCCTGTGTGCTGGCCATCATACTAACCCCGATCATGAAGAAGCTTGCCTTCTGGGTGGGGGCGGTATCCGTACCGAATCACCGCAGTGTCCATACGAAACCGATGCCTTTGCTGGGCGGCTTGGCGATTTTCTTTGCCTTCGTTGGCTCCTATTTCGTCGTCATGCCGGCAGCGGATGTTACCGATAAAGATCATATTGGATTGGGCCTTATTCTGGGCGGCTCTATCATAGCCCTGGTGGGGGCGCTCGATGACCGTCTTAATCTCTCGCCGAAACTTAAGGTGCTGGGCCAGCTTATCGCGGCTATCGTGGTCGTCTCCTTCGGTCTCGAAATTGACGTGGTGAATATTCCTTTCGGGGATTCCATCAGCATTGAGCAGAACTGGATCAGCTATCCGCTGACGATCATCTGGATCATTGCCATCACCAATGCGATCAACCTGATCGACGGCTTGGATGGTTTGTCCGCGGGAGTCTCGAGCATAGCGGCGGGGACCATTCTGGTTATGGCCCTTATGATGGCCAACCCGAACGCCATGGTTATTCTTCTCTGCGCGATTCTGATCGGCAGCTCGCTTGGCTTCCTGATCTTCAACTTTCATCCGGCGAAGATCTTCATGGGAGATTCCGGATCGCTTTTCCTTGGGTTCGCTCTATCGATTTTATCGATTATGGGTTACAAGCAGGCAACGATTGTTTCCTTCCTCGTTCCGATTCTCGTGCTTGGGGTTCCCATCTCGGATACCCTGCTCGCGATCGTACGGAGGAAGCTGAACAAGAAGCCGATCTCCGTGGCGGACAAGGGCCACCTGCATCACTGCCTGATGGACCTGGGCTTCGGGATGCGCAAGACGGTTCTGATCATCTACGGAATCGCTATCGTGTTCGGGGCCTGTGCCGTTCTGATGACGCAGGACCAGAGCTGGGTGACCATTGTGATCACGGTCATCGTGCTGCTTCTTCTCGAAGTGGGGGCGGAAGCGATCGGCATCATCAGCAAAACGCGCAAGCCAGTGCTTCAATTCCTTACCCGTCTGCGGGATGCCATTGCCGCAAACCGTTAACCAATCTAGTAAGCTATTATCTATCTTTCTCCCCGTCTCGTAGAGACGGGGTTTTTTGCGTGTTCCTATAACTATTCGACACCGGGAAGCCGATATACCCACTACATCACTCTATCGTTACACAGAGAAGAACCCCAGAAACGCAAGGAGGAACTAAAGTTGAAAACGTATGTCCAGAGAGGAACCAGTCTGCTGATGGCCTTCGTGCTGTTGGTGAGCCTGTTCCCCGCCTTCGCAGGCCATGCCCAAGCGGCCGCCAACTTTTTTACGCCGGACGATGTCAAGCTTGCCGCGAGCGCCAATCTTCCGCTAACCTCGGTCAATCGCTCTACCGCTTTACTTGCCAGCAAAAGCACACTGCCCGTAACCGGGACCTTCCAGTACGTTGCATCGGATTCCTTGTCCGTTAAGGTCGAGCAGCTGAGCAAGAATCAGTCCGGCCAATTTGTAACCGACAGCCAGCATGTCTTTACCGCTTCCGTAGCGGCCACTTCCTCCAACAAATTCGAGGCGCGGAATGTGGAGCTGTTCCCGGGCTACAACCAGGTCACCTTTACCGGCATGCAGGGAGGCGTCGCGAAGACCGACGTGTTCTATGTGCTGTATGAAGATATCCCATACCTCCGCTCCCTTAAGGTAGGGTCCGGCAGCGACAACCCCGTCAACCTGAACGAGGGGACAAGCGTGGTTATGGCCAACAACATGATTTACCTGCAGGGCGAGGTCCAGAACGGATCCCGCGTTTGGGTCAACGGGTCGGGGGCCTCGATCCTGGAGGATGGAACGTTCTTTTCTCCCACCTTCCGCATCAAGCCTGGCAAGAACAGACTGGACATCATCATCGAGAACCAGACGAACCAGCTGAAGGTTTCCCGCGATGTCTATTATTACGATCCGCAGAATCCGTTTGTGGAATTGGAGCTAATCCAGGATGGCGTGCGCAAATCCATTCTCGACGACTCGCCTAGTTTTACGGGTCCGAGCAGCACCGGGCAGATCCGGGGAAAGCTGCTTGTTCCGGATAACGGCAAAGATTTCTTCGGAGCGGGAATCGCGACGATTAAGATCAATACGGTGGACACCCCGTTTACTCCGACCAGCTCGGCCATCACGACAGAACCGGCACAGCAGACCATTCCGGGCAATCCGTCTTACCGGCTGATCGATTTTACGACGGCTGCCTATACGTTCCAGAACACAGCCGGCGTGTTCGACCAGAATCAATCCGTTACCATATCGGTGAACTACGACAACTTTACGGGCAGCCTTGCTAGGGGATTCCAGTTCCTGCCTAATGAAGTGGCGCTCAAAAGCGTGTCCCTGCTCCCTAACTTCAACGAAGCCTCTCCGAGCATTTCTAATGCTGTGGCGTTGAACAATTCGGAAGTGAAGAGCGAAACCTTCTATATTCTTGCTGAAACGGACAAGCCGTTTGATGAGCTGCGGGCGTCGCTCCAGCCTCTGGCTACTGTACCGCTTAACCTGACGTACTTGACCAGCGTCCAGTCGGACAACTCGTTGGGCACAGCCAAAACCGCCAAGCAGATCTACAAGGTGACAGGACTGCCGAACGGCAGCCAGCAGATCAAGTTCCAGCTGTATACTTACACCCCTTCACCCGGACGGTATTTGAGCTCGACCTTGACCGCCAACGTCAATTACGTTTCGACCAACTACATTTCGGTTGAGAACCTGTATGACGGACAGAGCTTCTCCTTTGACTCCAGCAAAGGCATCCAGACGATCAACGTCAAAGGTCAATTTGTCGGCTTCAAGGGGCAGTTGATCTCCGGAACGACGGAGAATGCCGAATTGTTCATCAACGGGGTCAAGAAGACCTTTACGGTAGACGCCAGCAATAACTTCAACTTCAATCTGATCGTGAACCAAGGAGGAACCGAGCTGTACTACGGGGAGAACCGGATTGTGTTCACCGCCCGCTATGTCGACAATGGAACCTTCCGGGACATCGAGAAGCAGATCAAGATCTACCTCATCGACACGAACATAGCCACGATTGAGCGGTTCCAGCCGGTTCTCGTTCCCAAGTTCGGAAGAACGCTGGACTTGACGGATGAGAAGAATGTGTTTAAGGATCCGTCTCCGGATTTCGTGTACAGCGATAACAAATACACCACGACCCAGAGGGATCCGTTCGATCTGGTTCTTAAGGGGAGCGGAGCGAAGGAAGCCACGATCAAGCTCGGGGGCAACGTTATTTTCTCGTATTCGTTAAGTCCCGTAACGGAAACCCGTTCCGATACCTATACCTACACTTCGCCCGAAGGAACGGGCATGACCGCCTACGATCTGGCCGGCAAGCAGGATGGCTTCGTCATCCGGCTGAAGAACATTAAGATCGACGTGCCGGGATCCCAAACCTATGTCCTCGAGCTTACCAACACCTCAGGGGCCAAGGTCACACGGGTGCTGGAGCTGGTGCGTCAAGCGGCGCCTTATACCATTAAATCTCCTAAACCAACGGTAGGAGACCGGATCGTCGTTAACAAAAACTTCGTCCACTTCGACATCGACGCCGAAGGGGCGGACTCGGTTACCATTGAAGGCCAGCCGGCCGTCAAGCGTCCCGATTACAAGGACCGGTTCATTTACGACTATGTCGGCTTGAAGCCGGACAAGGAAAATTCGCTTAAGATTACCATCAAGCGGGGCAAAGATTCGGTGACCGACACGGTCAAGGTTTTCTATACGAGCAGTATCGAGACCGGAACAGCCTTTGAGGAGAAGATCAACAGCAAGCACAGTGTTTTGAACAAGGGCATTGAACTGAGCTTTCCGAAAGGCACCATTCTGAAGAAAGCCATCCCAACGAACGGCATCGAGCAGTTCTATGACAGCAACATTCTCCTGTTCGGGATTGCTAACCCGTCCGACGGAACCGTGGAGAAGGTCAACGATTACGGCGAGATCAAGGGACTGAATGCCGACACGCGGACTGACTCCCGCAACGGCGGCCATTATACAATACCGGTCCTCGAGAAAATGGTCCGCCTCTTCACCTCGACCATTGACCGCAGCAACTTTACCACCATCTCGCCGATCTATTACATCAACGGGGGAGTAGCGGAAACCTATAACACTCCGGCCACCAATGGATTGGATCCGTATGCAGTGGAAGGGACCTTCACGGAATTTGAGCCGCAGCGCAAGCTGGTTCCCACGAACCGGGGGACGCTCAAGCTGAAATTCAACACCAGTGTAGTAGATGAAGCGAGCAGCCTGGTGACCGTCTTTAAGTTTACCGAGAGAGGCAAATGGGAGAATATCGGAGGAGAAGTAGACAGCAAGGCCAACACGATCACCGTGCCTTTTGACGAGTTCGGGTATTATATGGTGACCAAGCTGCGCAGCTCCTACAAGGACATTACCGATCATGGATGGGCACGAAATGTGCTCGACGGCTTGTATTCGAAAGGCCTGATGGTGAACATTCATAACGACAGCTTCGGGGCGTATGACATGACCTCGCGCGGGGAATTCGCCACTCTGCTGGTTAAGGCGCTGAACATTCCTCTGAATTACGAAGGGACGCCGTCCTTTACGGACATCAGCCCGGGCATGAAGCTGAAGACATGGGATTACGAGCATATCGAGACAGCGGCCCGTGCAGGTATCGTGACGGGAATTGAGAACGGGATCTTCGGAGCGATAGCTCCTCTGACCCGGGAACAGGCGGCGGCGATGATCGCGCGTGCTCTCGAGTTGAAGCTGGCCATCAACGATGACAAGCTTAAGAAGTCACTGGAGAAGAACTTTACCGATGCCGCGAGCATTGATTTCTACGCCGTGCCGGCCATCGATGCGGTTTTCAAGGCGGGGATCATGCTGGGTGAGGAAGTTGCGCCTAAGCCGGGAGAGAAGAAGTCCACCGTGGCCTTCAACCCGAAAGCGAAGCTGACCCGTGACCAGGCCGGCGCAATCGCCGTGCGTCTTCTTCAGAAATCGACAAAAATCTTCCCGAAAAACTTGAATTAACCAAAACTCGACAAAACCCGTCTCCTCAGGAGGCGGGTTTTTCATTGGAAAATAGCCCGGTCGGCTTGGATGACGCCCCATGTATACTAGGTTTTGCAGAGGGGAAATCATCCTTAGCATGAAGATAAAGCCTTGGATGATCTTTGAAAATGAAGCTGAAACAAAAAGTTGAAACTTTTTTTCGAACGGCGCAACTTTTTCGCAACACCGACGTTTAATACTTTGTGATTAGAAAAACGGGAAAGATCTTCCTTAGCTTCCATGGATGATTTTCTCAAAAATTTTCTTTACGCTGTATATCCGCCATTGTATAATGGCTAGGGTGGCGTTTAGAGACTCTATTTTTCTATCTTTGTTTACAAGTTTCTGCGGTACGAGCTGCAGACTTCATTCTGATAGCAACGCGCTCAACTCTGGGAAGGGGGTGAATCGACAAATGAGGGAAACGAGCTCCAATTTTCTACAAAAAATAAACAGAACCCGTTAGACAATCAAGGAGGAGAAAAAAAGGTTATGAAGAAAATTTTATCTTTGACTTTGGCCAGCTCCATGGTTGCCAGTGTATTCGCAGGCGTAGCATTCGCTGCTGACCCTGCACTGGACACCCAAGGAAAATACGATGCACTGAAAGCAAAAGGCATCTTCGAAGGCGTAGACGGCGGAGCAGCTGGTCTTGACCAGAACATGACTCGCGCTCAATATGCGAAAATCCTTACTCTGCTTAACAACTACACCGAAGACAAAGCAGCTAGCTCGGTCTACAACGACCTGGTAGGTGCTGGTTGGGCTGAAGGTTACATCGGTGCCGTAACGAAGAACAAGCTGATGGACGGCGTGGAAGTAGGCAAGTTCTACCCATCCGCTGACGTTACGATCGAGCAGCTCGCTACCGTACTGGTACGTAACTTTGACCTTCCGCTTTCCACGGATGCCGTTTCCGGTAATGTGGCTGGCTGGGCTAAAGAATACGTAGCAACGGCTGTTAAATACGGTTTGGTAAGCACCAAATCCGACTACACGGTACCAGCTAAGCGTGCTGACCTGGTTGATTCCACCTACGCGGCTTGGGCTGTTAAGCAAGTATCGGTTAAAGCTACCACGATCCTCGACAGCAAAACAGTAGAAGTTCTGTTCAGCGATGACAAGAAAGAAACGGTTGTTCTTGACACTCCGCTTGTAACGGGACAAGAAACGGTAATCGCTGTTCCTCACAACGGATTTATCTACAAAGCTACGGTTAAATTCGACCAAGCTGAAGTATCCAGCGTAACAATCACTGGTGCTAAGAAGATTGCCGTTAAGTTCAACCAGCCAGTTGATACGACCAAAGTATCGGCTACTGTAGCTAAGGGTTCCGTGCCAATCAACGTGTCCAAGTCTTCGTTCTCCGATGACAAAATGACGTTGAACCTGGAATTGGCTACTAAGTTGACTAAAGGTGATTACACGGTTTCGGTAGCTGGTATCGCAGCAGCTAACATTAATAAAACGATCACGGCTGAAGACGAGAAAGTAGCGAAGATTACAATCAATGACAAAGCTTCCTTTGATCGTTCTAACGCTGCCGTTATCCGTACTAACTACAAAGTATTTAACCAATATAACGAGGACGTAACTTCTGCATACGCTGGTTCTTTGACCCCAACCGTTGGTAAAGGAACTGCAAACATTACTAGCACTGCAGGGGTTATGGAAATCACAGCACCAGTAGGATTGACTTTCTCCCTTGATGAAAAAGTAAATGCTACGCTGCTTCACACGGCTTCCGGCACTTTTGCATCTTCCCTGCTTACTGTTTCTCCAGTTGCTAAAGCAGCAACGATCAAAGTAGAGAAGCTGGTTAACACGGTTGAGGCTGACAAACAGTCCTTGAACGTTAATTCTACAGCTAGCAACTTCAAACTGGTTATTGATGCTAAGGATCAATATGGTAACAATGTACCGGCTAGCGTGCTGGCTCAAGATGTAATCGTTACGGTAACAAATCCGACAATTGCAAGTGTAGCCGGAGGACAAAACACTCCAGCATTCACTGAAGAGACAATTGATGGATCCAAGCGTACGGTACTTGCCCTGGCAAATGGCTATACTGGCAACGTTCAAAACGGATCTTTGCTTGCAGGAACGACTCAAGTTAACATTATTTCCAGAACAACTGGCGATCGTGCTACTTTTGATGTAGTTGTTGCTGATAAAGCAAAAGTTGATACCCTTACGTTGACTGCTCCGGATGTGGCTGCAGCTGGTGAAAAGATTGAGATTCCTTTCACTGCCGTTGACCAATTTGGTGCCGCTATTACGAAGGATATCACTGATGGAGGCAGCCAAGAAAGCCTGCTTTCCTTGAATGTTTCCGGCTTCACTGGTAATGCTGCTGATGCAATTTACTTTACAAATGATAACGTAAAAGGAGTTTCCAAGCTGATTGTTGACACCAGTGGTGTTACTATCACTCAGTCCACTCCTGTGTACATCAATGCTGTTACGGCTACTGGGAAACTGGCTAGCTTGACCTTTACCCTGCAACCAAATGCAAAAGGTACGGTAGTAACAGGCGTAACGGATCTTAAGAAGGCAGTTGCTATCGGCGGAACAACTTCCGTTCCTTACGACAAAGTAACTCTTCTGGATCAGTACAACCGTGCATGGAAGCTTAATGACACTTCTCTCGGTGGTGCTAACCCTTACCGTGTAAGTGTAAAAACTTCCGACGCTAGCATTATCCAAGTAGCAGCAGGAGATACCAGCACAACCGAAGCATTTGTAGCCGATGCCAACAGAACAGTAACGTTGTCTGCTGGTAACAATAAAGGAACTGCTACAATTACTTTGAAACTGCAGCAATATGTAGATGGACAATGGAAAGACGTAGCGAACAGTGATTATACAACTACGGTTCGTGCGGTAGAACAAAAAGAAATTTCGAACTATGAAATTGCAGACATTGCAAAAGTGTATGCAAAGCCAACAAATCCAGCTAATCCGGCTGTGACTGGCGACTACTCTAAGTCGGTCACTGTAAATGGCTTGCTGGCTGATGGAACGAAAGTTGCTCTTCCTGTAGATAACCAGTCCTACTACACTGTAACGGTTACTGGATCTACTTACTTGGCTTACAACAATGGTAAAGTCTCGGCAACATCTGATATCAACCTGGGTGGCACTGATAAAGAAAAGACTTTCCAAGCAGTTGTGACAGGTAACACAAAAGATGGGGCTGTATCCATCACCAAAGATTTCGTAGTAAGTAATGTTGCTCCAGTTGCTGACAAATTAGAACTTAGAACGAAGACTAATGCAGCTAATGCCAATGCTGGTGTAACTAAAGAAGCCGACGGACTTATCTCTGTAACGACTGCTCAATTGGCTGCTTATAGAGCTCAAGGCGGACTTAATGACTTGGTAGTTGACGCAGTTAAGGTCACTGACCAATATGGTGTGGAATTGACTACGGCAGCGAAATTCAAGAACATTGTGCCTACCTTTACATCGGCTAGCAAAAACTTTAACAATATCAATGCGGCAGACAAGGATTCTTTCAATGTTAACGTCATTACTGACAATGGAAAATCCCTGCTCTTCAAAGTCATCGTTAAGTAATAACCATCACCAAAGAAAGGAGGTCGGGAGAAATCTCGGCCTCTTTTCCTATTTTCTTACACCAGGAGGTACTAATGAAGAACTGGAAGAAGGTCGGGACGCCGGTGGCCCTGGCCGCTATCTTGTTGACCGGGTATGCCGCTTACAGCCAAGCCGATGGGGCGACCCAGCCGGGCAATGTGGACGATCCGTTGATCACGAAGAGCTACGTCGACCAGCAGCTGCAGCAGTTGGTTCAGAAGGAAGTGGCCAAGCAGATTCCCAGCACGCCTCCAACCAGCCCAGGAACGGGCAGTGGTTTAACGACAACCGTAGTGGAACTAAAAGCCGGACAAACCCTAACCCTAAATGCGGGGTCAGAGCTGATTGTCCGTAATGGCAAAACGCTTACGGTAAGCAGCGACGATAACGGAATTCCGGATGTCACCGCAGGGATTGATGTAGCGCCTAACGCACCGGTACAGATCAATCATTTGTTAATGTTCCCGAGGGAAGGCCGGGGAATCAAGCCGGATCCACGGGTTAAGCAGGACATCATTTTCGTTATGGTCCGGGAAGCTTTAAGCTGACGAATGCGGACGGGTCTGTCGTCACCCCATAATTTATCCAGCTTGGCATTATCTTATACGGGTAGGTTAGGCCCAAGGAGCCAAACTAGGGATACATCCCAAGGAGGTGTTCCAAGTGGCCAACAACAAGAACAAAGTGGTTCCCCAATCGAAGCAAGCCTTGGACATGCTTAAGTACGAAATCGCCGCAGAGCTTGGCCTTCCGGTAGGCAAGCAGGTTGCCGGTTTGTCGGCTGATACGGAATTTGCAACGGAGTTGGGCTCGATTTCGGGTGGTTCCTTGAAGGAAGATTATTGGGGGCACATTAGCTCAAGAGACTCCGGTGCCGTGGGCGGGCACATAACACGCCGATTGATCGAACGCGCCGAAGCCGCTTTGTTTGACTTAACCTAATTAACCTTAATTAAAGGTTGGAACAGAAGGTTCTTATCCTCTTTTTATCACCGGAATGCCATATTTCTTGTATCCTTTTCGTGGGGAGATCAGCTCCAATAGCAAGACCATCCTTACAACAAAATCAAACGACCTAACGGTGCTTTCCTCCTTATCCGACAAACGTTATCAGGATTTGACACCTATGGACAATTGCAGTACTATGATGTAATGAAGGTCGTGAACACAACCTTTTCCTGGAGGAGAAGGTTGATTTTTTATGGGAGGTTGAGCGGATATGGCATCTTCAAGCGTTCGTCGCTTATTCACGTCAGAATCGGTTACGGAAGGTCACCCGGATAAAATTTGTGACCAAATCTCGGACGCCGTCCTGGACGCATTTCTTGAAAATGATCCCAATGCCCGCGTAGCTTGCGAAGTATCGGTGGCTACCGGATTGGTTCTGGTTATTGGAGAAATCAGTTCCCGCGCCGATTATGTGGATATTTCCGCAATCGCGAGAAACACTATTAAAGAAATCGGGTACACACGGGCGAAGTTTGGGTTTGACTACCAGACTTGTGCCGTTCTTACCTCCATTAACGAGCAGTCGGCAGACATCGCTCAAGGGGTTAACCAGGCTCTCGAAGCCCGGGAAGGCCAAATGACGGACGAAGAAATCGAAGCGCTCGGCGCGGGCGACCAAGGCTTGATGTTTGGGTTTGCCGTGAACGAAACGCCTGAATATATGCCAATGCCGATTGCCCTGGCTCACCGTCTGTCCCGTCGCTTGTCCGAAGTGCGCAAGAACGGAACCTTGGACTACCTGCGCCCGGACGGCAAAACACAAGTAACCATCGAGTATGAAGGGGACAAACCGGTGCGTGTCGACACCATCGTCATTTCCACCCAGCATGCCGAAGAAATTTCGCTCGAGCAGATCCAGAAGGACATCAAGGAGCATGTCATTTCCCCTGTGGTGCCTGCGGAATTCCTCGACAATCAGACAAAATACTTCATCAACCCGACCGGCCGCTTCGTTATCGGCGGACCTCAAGGGGATGCGGGCCTAACCGGACGTAAAATCATCGTCGATACATACGGGGGATATGCCCGTCATGGCGGCGGTGCGTTCTCCGGTAAGGATCCGACGAAGGTCGACCGTTCCGCTGCTTATGCCGCCCGTTATGTAGCCAAGAACCTGGTAGCCGCCGGCCTGGCCGACAAGTGCGAAATCCAGCTGGCTTATGCTATCGGCGTGGCCCGTCCTGTTTCGATCAGCGTCGATACGTTCGGCACCGGTAAAGTGAGTGAAGAGAAGCTGGTCGAGCTGATCGAGAAGAACTTCGACCTGCGTTCCGCCGGTATCATCAAGGAACTTGACCTGCGCCGTCCGATCTACCGTCAAACGGCCGCTTACGGCCATTTTGGCCGCAACGATCTGGATCTTCCTTGGGAGCGCACCGATAAAGCCGAAACTCTTAAAGCGCAAGCTTTCCAGAACGCCTAAATCCAACGTCCCCGCTGACGTGCCGAAGCCCATTTCCAACAGGAAATGGGCTTTTTGTCGTTTTTATGGAGTTCGCCCGATTACGGTTAACAAATTATTGTAAAGAGAAACGTAACTTTTTCCATATTGGTAGAGTCTATATATAGGTAAGGAACACAAAACGATAGAAAGAATCGAAGATTGTAGAGAACGATTCAGAAATTGGAGGAGATTGAAGAAAATGTTTCCGCAAGCAGCCACCCAGACAACCCCCAAGACTCCACGCCGCATCAAAATCGCCCTCGCACTGGCGCTGGTCCTGCAGACCTTTGCTTGGGTACCCGTTAATGTTATGGCAGCTGAACCCGCCGTTGTCTACCAGGGCGAGGACATCATTACGTCCGGTGCCATTCTTAAAAAATATGATTTTTCCGCCGTCCGAAGCGGTTCTACCATTCATACCGATATCAAAGTGATAGAAGTAGCGCTCAACAACCCGCTCGTTAAGCTCGACGTCATGACCGGCAAGAACAACCAGTTCACGAAGAAGCAGTCCGTCAGCGGAATGGCTACGGAAACGGGAGCTGTTGCAGGGGTAAACGGAGACTTCTTCAATACCCAAGCGGAAGGAACGCCCGAAGGGCCGCAGATCAGCAACGGAGAGCTTATGGCGACGCCGCCTTTTCTTCCTGGCCTGTACAGCTTTGCCGTGACGAAAGACAACAAGCCGATCATCGACTTGTTTACCTTTACCGGCTCGGTTAAAGCCCCGGATGGAGCGAGCTATGCTCTGGGCGGCATAAACAAAACCTACTATTGGTTCGAGCCCAGCGGACAGCACAGCATGATCGACGGACTTTTTATGTATACGGATGCCTGGGGACAAATCGACCGTTCCAATGACGGCGTGACGAGCCCGACGGAGGTTCTGGTTCAGAACGGCATCGTTAAAGAGATCGCCCCCGACCGCGTCATTCAAATGATCCCTCCGAGCGACGGCTATATTCTGCGGGCTTCCGGCAAGGCAGCCGAATTCATTACCCGTCATTTCAAAGTAGGAGACAAGATCAACGCGGATTACAGCATCATCGCCCAGGATCCGAACAAAACCTACAATTATAAAGACTTCAAAACCATGATCGGCGGTCATACCATTCTGGTCGACGGCGGCAAACCGGCTGCATTCTCAAGGGAGCTGGACGGCTTGGGTGGGTACCGGGCACGGACGGCTCTCGGCTATTCCCAGGACGGCAAGTACGCTTATCTCTTCACGGCGGAAAATTCCGGGGACAGCAAAGGGCTCAGCATGACCGAACTTCAGCAGGCTATGGTCAAGGTCGGCATCTGGAAAGGGCTTCTGCTTGATGGAGGCGGATCCACCCAGATGGTCAGCCGTCCTCTCGGGGAGACGGGAGTTAAACTCGTAACCGAAACGGAAAATGCCCCGACTTACCAGCGTCCCATAGTCAATGCGGTGGGGGTATGGACGACGGCTCCAAAAGGCCCGGCCCTTGCTGTGAATATTGAAGGAGAGAAAAACCTTCTGATCGGGGAGAAGGCTCCGTACCAGATCAAAGGCTACGACATTTACTATAACCCGCTTCCAATCGGACAAGCGGCGGCTACTTGGTCCAGCACCAGCGGGACGTTTAACGGGAACGTCTTCACGCCGACCGCAAAAGGACCGGCGACGATAACGGCCGTCTCCGGGCAAGCCAAGCAAACGCTGAATGTGAACGTCCTCGGGCGAACCGACCTCGAAAGCTTGCGGATTCAAGCCTCGAATACCATTCTGACTCAAGGGGCGGACATCAAGCTATCCCTGGTGGCCAAATTGAAAAACGGGCAGGAACGTACCCTTTCCGGTGATGCTTTCCAATGGGAAGTGAAAGGCTTCAAAGGAGAGGTGCAAGGGGATACGCTGCATGTGGGGGATCTGACGGGAACGACATCCGGCCAACTTATTGCCAAATATGACGGCTTCTCGGCGAACCTCGCTATGGCGATCGGAAGCACGCAGGTTTGGGCGGACTTCGATCAGACCAGCCAACCGGTATCCTACCTCGGCTCTTCCGCTGACGTGAAAGGGACGGTAAGCATTGTTCCGGGCCTGTCGGGGCTTCCGGCAACCAACAAAGCCCTGCAGCTGACCTATGACATGACGGCCGGAACGGGAACGAAGGCCGCTTATGTGAAGTTTGGCGACAACGGACTGCCGGTGAGCGGCAATCCGCAATCTCTTAAATTGAATGTGTTGGGAGACAAGAGCCTTAACTGGCTGCGCGCCGAAATTACGGATGCGGCGGGCACTAGCAAGCTCGTGGATCTGACCCGGGCCATCGACTGGACAGGCTGGAAGCCGGTATCCGCCGATCTGACCGCTTATAATTTTACTTACCCGATTAAGGTGAAGCGAATCTATGTCGCGAATCCGGCCCAAGGCCAGGATGAGAGAGCGGCAACAGGAACGGTTGGCTTCGACGATATCTCCTTCCAATACAAAACAGCTGCTCCTGTTCTCCCGCTGAACCAGATCAAGCTGCAGATCAACAACCCGAACGTAACGGTGAACGGTAAAACGCTCGGCCTTGCTCCGTCGCCTGCTCCTTATCTGACGGCGGGCAACACGATGGTGCCGCTTCGTTTTGTAACGGAAGCACTTGGCGGAGAAGTGAAGTGGGACAACGACAACCGCAAGGTTATCGTGACCCGGGGAGGCAAGCTTCTGGAGCTGTGGATCGACCAGGTCAACCTGAATGTGAACGGCAAGTACGTGACGGCGGAAGTGCCTCCGGTGCTCAAAAACGAAGTCACCATGGTTCCCCTTCGTATTCTGTCGGAGAACCTGGGATGGAAAGTTTCCTGGGACCAGGCGACATATACGGTCACCATGGAGTAAAATAGTACTATTATATCACTTCAAACGAGTCGTAATATGATAGAATATAGGACAAAGTACAGCTTAGCGAAGGAGTCCGGATGACTTGCAGGTGGATGCGATCGATAAGGTGATCAAAAATGCGATTGAAGTGATGGAGAGCAGCAAATACCAATTGTTTGAAATTTGCGAGAGTGTCCGGGCGGAACGAGATTCGCTGTACAGAGAACTCCAGCAGGTCATGGAAGAAACTTCGTCTACCATTGACCAAGTGGACAAGCTGGAACTGGAATATAGAAGATCAAGAATCCGGCTTACGGAAGTAAGCCGGGACTTCCATAAGTATAAGGAAGAAGACATTCGGGTAGCGTACGACTCCGCAACCCAGCTTCAGATGCAGCTTACGATTTACCGCGAGAAAGAAACCCATTTGAAATCCAGAAGGGACGATCTCCAGAAACGGGTGAAGAACGTGGACAGGCAGGTGGAACGGGCGGAAAGCCTCGTTTCCCAGATGGACGTGATCCTTGAGTATCTGTCCGGAGACCTGTCGCGGGTCACCCGTATTTTGGAATCGGCGAAGAACCGGCAGCTGCTGGGGCTTAAGATTATTTTGGCACAGGAAGAAGAGAGGAAGCGAATCGCCCGGGAGATTCATGACGGCTTGGCTCAAACGATGGCGAACGTCGTCCTGCGGACCGAAATATCCGAACGGATGCTCGGGATGCAGCAGTACGATGCCGTTAAGGAAGAGCTCGTGGACTTGAAAGGACAGGTGCGAACCGGGCTGGAGGAAGTCCGCAAGATGATCTTCAATCTGAGGCCCATGGCCTTGGATGATCTCGGACTGGTGCCGACGCTTCGCCGCTTTGTTCAGGATTATGAAGACAAGACCCGCATCCGGACCCAATTTGACTTCTACGGCAAAGAAACCCGCTTACCCTCCGGAATGGAAGTGGCGATATACCGCTTGATTCAGGAGGCTTTTTCCAATGTGATGAAGCATGCGGAAGCATCCTTTATCTCTCTCGAGGTCACCTTTACCAAAGAAACCGTGCTGATTGTCGTCCGCGACAACGGCAAGGGCTTTGATGTCGAGTTAGTGGAAGCCAAGATCAGCAAAGGAACCAACTTCGGGTTAATGGGCATGCGGGAAAGGATCGAGCTGCTGGAGGGACGTATGCAATTCGAATCCAGTCAGGAGGGCGGTACGAAGATCACCATGCAAATTCCGATTAAACCGGAGACGAGAGAGGAGTAAAGGAATGCCAATGACAGCAGGAGCTAAGAAAACAGTTAGATTGGTGCTGGCGGACGATCATCAGCTTTTTCGAGAGGGCGTCAAGCGGATCATCAACATGGAGAACGACCTGGAAGTGGTAGGGGAGTGCGGGGACGGCATTCAGATCATCGAGCTCTGCAACCAGCTTCGGCCGGATATCGTTCTCATGGACATCAACATGCCGGTGGAGAACGGAGTGGCGGCAACCGAGAAGCTGAAGGAGATCTTCCCGGCGATCAAGGTTATTATCCTTTCCATTCATGATGATGAGAGCTATGTGTTCGAGACGCTTCGCAAAGGCGCTTCCGGTTACCTGCTCAAGGATATGGAAGCCGAGTCGCTCATCAATGCCATCCGCTCCGTTGTTTCCGGCTATGCCTACATTCACCCCAAGGTAACGGGCAAGCTGATCAACCAGCTTCGCCGGATGACCTATCTCGACGAACGCGGGGTCATGAGCGGCGAACAGGCCATGAAGGAAGCCGGAGTCAAGTATATACATACGCCGAACTCTCCGCTGACCAAACGGGAAGCCGAAGTGCTGCGTTTGATGGCTGAGGGCAAAAGCAACAAGCTGATCGGAGAAGTGCTCTTCATAAGCGAGAAAACGGTCAAGAACCACGTCAGCAGCATTCTGCAGAAGATGGAAGTGGAAGACCGCACCCAGGCGGTTATTATCTCCATCAAGAACGGCTGGGTTACCCTGTAAAGGACAATAAACCTTAGATGACAGAGGCCCTATAACGTCCGCGTTTAGAGGCTAATCGTACAGATCAGGATCCAAGCCGGGAGAGCTCTTCCATACGGAGCCTCCTTTCCCGCGTTCGCAAATTTCCGCTTTCTCCTTGTCCCAAGTGGACACATTCCTTGGAACTCTGGGCATCCTTGCGGCATATACTATCTCAAAGGAGGTAGCCGCGATGATGATGGGAATCTTGCTGATCGTCGGGATCTACGGATTGTGCGCTGCAATCATCCATACGGTTCATTACATTCGGCACAAAGCCGGCCGGCCGCGTGCTATACATCTCGTTCTAATCTCCAAAAACAATGCCAGCCATATGGAATGGTATTTGTATTCCTTCTTGTTCTTCTCCTGGCTGAGGGGACGGCTCGCCGATGTGACCGTGTTCGATAACGGCTCCACCGACGATACGTGCGACATAGTCCGGAAGGTCGCAAGAAGAAGGCCTTATATCCGGTTACACGAATCCACTCGGGAACTGGAACACTTTCTTGAGGAACATGACCAACAGCCTATGCTTCTGCTTCACCTGGACCAGGTGAACCTCAATCCCGAGCAGGCCCTGCATTTGTGGTAAACGCTTACAATAAATGGGAAAAGGGAGAGGCGCCTTGAAGGCAACTGTCTATGCCGTAAGAAGAAGCGGCCGGTGGTCCTGGAACGCATCCTTGGACATCCGGGTCGATCAAAGGTTTTGGTTCCGCCATGGTGCCGGCACCGGCATGATCGGGCTCGAACCAAATCTGTCCTGGGGACAAGCCCTTTGGCTCCGAAAAGCCTTGGAAGAGGCAAGGTTTCAGCCAAAGGACCTCAACGAAGTGAGGAGGGAATTCGCGGCACGTTTGATTCAGCTTGGCCTAACCGAAAAGGCGTCAGAAGCACTGAAGCCTGTTTTCTTATCCGGCGACCGGATGGAGAAAACAGGCTTCGCTGCGTTCAGCGAAGAAAAAGCGAGAGCCGAGCAGGCGCTGGCCGCCCGGCTGGCGGAGCCGATGCGCGGGCGTTCCCTGCTCCTGGAGGAGCTCGTCCGCCTGCTTGCGGACGAAGGGAAAGGGGCCGACGGCCTGGTGTCGGCCCTGCAGCTTGCCGCTCTCGAAGGGAGGGTGCGGCTCGCCGCCGGCGTGGACCGGATCGACCGCCGCTTTCTGTGGCGGTCGACGGTTCAGTTCCGCTGCCGCCGGTGCGGAAGCGGAGAGGAGGGCATGAACGTCAGTGAATGTCCCTACTGCGGCGGGCCGTGCCCGTACTGCGAGCGCTGTCTGACCATGGGCAGGGCACGGTTCTGTGCCCTGCTCGTGGAGGGGGCGGAGGCGGGACACGGGAGGGCGGTGGACGTGGAGGCGGCGCTGGCCCGGGAGCTGGCGCTGGCGTTGCTTCGGCGGCGGGGCCGCAGGGGCACGGGACGGGTCGGCAAGGCTTAGTTACCGCTCAGGCGGGAGCGTTGTCCGGCCGAGCTGACCGCAGCGGAGCTGCAATGGCCGCCGCATCCGCCCGGCCGGGAGCGCCGCAAGCCTTGGCCGCCCGCGCCGGTCTCCTGCGGGACGACGACACGGTCATCACCGGACGGCTGTGGGGCTTGAGCCCGGCCCAGACCGGAGCGTCGCAGGCGGGCCTGGCTTTCCTGCGGGAGAGCGCCGCCCGCCAAGCCGCTGGGGGAGCGGCCAAGCCCCGTTTCCTCATCTGGGCTGTGACGGGTGCCGGCAAGACGGAGATGATCTTCCCGCTGATTGAGTACGAGGTGAACCGCGGCCGCGCCGTCTGCGTGGCAACCCCGAGGCGCGATGTGGTGCTGGAGCTGCTGCCCCGCATCCGCCGGGCGTTTCCGGACAACACAGTCGTGGCGTTGTACGGCGGAAGCCCGAACAAATGGGAAAGGGGCGAGATTACGCTCGCCACGACGCATCAGCTGATGCGGTTCCGGGAGAGCTTCGATCTGGTCGTCATCGATGAGCTCGATGCCTTTCCTTACCACAATAACGATCAGCTGCAGTATGCGGCTCTTCAGGCGGCCAAGCCGACGGGACGATACATTTTTCTATCGGCCACACCGCCGGCAGCTTTGCAGAGGGAGATTCGGAAGGGAAAGCTTCCCCACGCCAAAGTACCGGTTCGCTACCACCGCCATCCCCTCCCCGTTCCAGTTCTGCTGCGGTTGAAGCCCCTCCGGAGCTTTGCCGAAGGAGGCCATCTGCCGGTCAAGCTGGTGCAGACGATTCGGGCCTCTCTGGACCGGGGAGCGCAGATGTTCGTCTTTGTTCCGCAGATCAAGCTGGTGGAGCCCTTGGTCGCTCTGCTGCAAAAAGCTTTCCCGGGCATATAGTAGGCGGAACCTCCTCCAAGGATGCGGAGCGGACGGAGAAGGTGGTCGATTTCCGCCAGGGCCGCATTCGGATGCTCGTCACCACCACCATCCTGGAACGGGGAGTAACGGTGCCGAAGACCGACGTTGTGATCCTCGACGCAGGTTCTCCCCTGTTTGATGAAGCCGCCTTGGTCCAAATGGCGGGCCGGGCCGGCCGGTCCAAGGATGACCCGAAGGGGCGGGTGTATTATGCCGCTGCAGAGGTAACGGGTTCGCAGGCCGGTGCCATTCGCCAGATCACCCGTATGAACCGAATCGCCCGCCGGGAGGGCTACCTGCTTCCCGAGGAGGAGAGAACATGAACGATAACCAAAGCAAGGCGGGAGCGGGCCTCTGGCTGCAACGAATGAAGCATTTCATCGAAGGGACCAGCCGCATGCTGGCCCCTTCCCGCCGCGAATGCCTCATCTGCCATTCCCCCATCCAGGGAGAGCCGCCCCCGCTCAGCCTGTGCCGGGGGTGCTTCGGGCAAATTCCCTGGATTACGGACATCCGCTGCCCCATGTGCGGCCGCTATGAAGAGTGCCATGACTGCAAACGGCGGACAGAGGCCTTTTTCCGCTGCAGCCGTAGTGCGGTCCGGTATAACGAGCTGATGAAGGAGTGGCTCGCCCTCTACAAATACCGGGGGCAGGAGAAGCTTCTTCCCGTTTTCGGAGGGATGCTGTATCACGGCTATAGCAAGCTGCTTCAGAGCGGGGAGTGGAACGGCCAAGCCCCCGACCTGATCACCTTCACCCCGGTTAACGAGCAGCGTCTCCTGGAGCGCGGCTTCAACCAGGCCGAACAGCTGGCCCGGCATCTGGGCCGAGAGGTTAAGCGGCCGGTCGTTCCTCTGCTGAGACGGGTCCGCTATACCGGGAAGCAGAGCTTCAAGACCCGGGCGGAGCGGCTGGCGGATCTCGCGGGGGCTTTTTCCCTGGAAGAAGATGCGGTTCGGAGGCTGAGGGCTGGCCATCATGGCAGTCCGCTTCGGATCGTCCTGGTGGACGACATCTACACGACGGGGAGCACGCTTAACCAATGCTCGGCTGTCATCTGCTCGGCCCTCCCGGCAGAAGTCTATGGTTTGGCCTGGGCCAGGTAACCCGGATAGTAGGTAAATCTATACAAACCCGCCGCGTTTGCTGTACACTATAGGCAGCCGGAAGGCTGCTTGTCCGGCTGCACGCCGGAGTCCTTTTTCAAAGGGAATATAGAAGCAGGGGGCTTGATTTCATGAGCTTAAATGTTGACAACTGTCCGCGCTGCGGAAAAATGTACCAGAAGAACCCTAGGGACCTGTGTCCGTCCTGCATCAAGGAAATGGACCTCCAATACGAGAAATGCATCGCCCACTTGCGGGCCAACCGGGGAATCGACCTCCAAGAGCTGAGCGAAGCGACCGGGGTACCGGTCCGGCAGATCATCAAGTTTATCCGCGAGGGACGCATTTCCATTATCAACACGCCGAATATCCATTACCCTTGCGAGGTATGCGGAGGCCCGATCCGGGACCAGGCTATCTGCGACTCCTGCCGGCAGCGCCTTTCGAAGGAAGTCTCCAACACGCTCGAGGACGAGAAGAGAAGGGAAGAGCTTCGGCGGCGGCAGAACCAGACGGGCTTTAACATCAGCGAACGGCTGAGGGACCGGTAACGCTTTTTTCGACAAAAAGGCCACGCTTCGTATGGGACTGGGGTCTCGTCTTTACCCGTGGGCAGCGGCGGAACGGCCGCCGGATAAGGAACATGTACCCAATTTCGCAAGATCATCTAACATATAAGGATTCGGCTGCCGATAATAGGAGTAAGGATTATCGGTGTTTTTTTATTTATAACCGAATGAGGTGAACTGACCATGAAAATTAACGAAACTCCAAGAGTAGGAAACGTTAACCCCTATAAGAGACAACAGCAGGAGGCCCGAGAGGCTCTAACGACCGGAAAGAAGGGGAAAGCGAAGGACGAGGTGCAGATATCCGCGGAAGCCAAGGAGCTGCAGGAAGCCCAAGGGACCCAGCAGAGCGCCGAGCTGCGCAGCAAACGGATCGCCGAGCTGAAGCAAGCGGTCAGCACCGGAACGTATCATGTGGATGCCGGCAAGATCGCCGAGAAGCTTCTCCCTTACATCAAGTAAACGCAAACCATAAAGAAATCAGGTGAACCGCATGGCGCTTCAAGGATTAATCGAATCGATGGAGAAACTGACCGCCCTCCACGGCATGCTGATCGAGCTCGGCAAGCAGAAAACAAGTGTCCTCGTCCATAACGAGGTCGAGCAGCTCAACCGGCTGGTCCAGCAGGAATCCCAGGTGGTCCGGCAGATCACGGAATGGAACGGCAAGCGGGAGGCGGCGGTCATGGAGTTCCTGCTTCACAAAGGCTTCCGGCCGAGCCCGAACGTGACCGTAAGCGAGCTGACGAAGCTGATTTTTAACGCGGAGGAGAAGCAGACCGTGCTGAACCTTCAGCAGCTCCTGTTGGGCCGGATTACCGAGCTCCGCCAGCTGAATGCGGTCAACCAGCAGCTGATCGAGCAGTCGCTGGCTTTTATCGATTACTCCTTGGATGTCGTACTGGGTCCCCCGGAGGACGAGGCGGTTTACCGCAATCCGATGCAGCAGAACTCCCGTGCGAAGCGCAACGGTTATTTTGATACAAGAGCATAAGGCCGCCGTCCGGCCGCAGGAAGGAAGTACCGCATGAGATCAACTTTTCACAGTCTGGAAATATCGAAGAGGGCGTTGTTCACCCAGCAGGCCGCTCTTTCCACCACGGGGCATAACATTGCCAACGCCAACACGGAGGGCTATTCCCGTCAGGTCGTCAACATGAAGGCGGCGCGCCCGATCGAAGCGGTGGGGCTTTCGCATTCCACGGCTCCTGGTCAGCTCGGCATGGGGGTCGAATTCGATTCGATCACCCGAATCCGCGAGAAGTTTCTGGACGATCAGTTCCGTAACGAGAACAAATCCTTGGGCAGCTGGTCGGTCCGTCAGGATACGCTCGAGAAGCTGGAGACGATCCTCGCCGAGCCTTCGGAAACGGGGATACGAACGGTCGTCAACAATTTCTTCAAGGCGTGGTCCGATCTCAGCAAGGACCCGGAGAAGACCGACGGCCGCAAAATCGTCCGGGAAGCCGCCATGGCCATGGCCGATGCCTTCAATACGACGAGCCGCCAGCTGGAGGACCTGAAGGGGGACCTTACGGCGAACATTAACGTCAAAATCAGCCAGGTGAACACCCAGATCGATTCGATCTCTAGGCTGAATGCCGAGATCCAGCGGGTTGAGGGCTTGGGGGACAACGCCAACGACCTGAGGGACCAGCGGGACCTGTTGACCGATCAGCTTTCGAAGATCGTCAACATTCAAGTGCAGGACTCCCCCAAGGCTATACGATCACGATGGGATCGGCTGCTTTGGTAGAAGGAGCGCAAGCGACCCCGTTAACCGTGGATTCCGTCAATGCCGCGTATGGTTCGGGCGCTCTGAACAATGGAGAAATCCATGGAATGATTCTGTCCCGGGACAAGTATGTCGCCGATTACCAGAACCAGATCGATACGCTGGTTAACACCATTGCCAATGGAGAAATCGAGATCACGATTCCGAAGGGCTCGGTTCTTCCCAACAACACGGTTCTGGGCAATAAAACCTACACTGGAGCGGACCGTGAACTTAAGGAAGACCTGACGGTTAAGGTTAACGGCCTGAACGGGCTGCACAAGCTCGGGTATATCTTCAGCGATACGCCGACGGCGGCGGGAGACTTCTTCACCGGGACGACGGGGGCGACCTTTCAGGTGAACCCGGATATCGTCAAGAATGCAAACCTGATCGCCACCTCGCTCCGGACAACGGGAACCGGTACATCCGATACCGTAATCAGCGGGAACAACACGATGGCCCTGCTCATCTCCGGCTTGACCAACACCAAGTTCACGTTCCCGGCAGCCGTCGCCGGAACCCCGGACACGAAGGCAACGGTCGACGACTTTTTCCGTTCTACGGTAGGCCAGTTAGGCGTACAAACCCAGGAGGCCACCCGCCAGGCGGGCAATCAGAGGGTCCTCACCGACCAGGTGGATTCCAGAAGACAATCCGTCAGTCAGGTGTCCTTGGACGAGGAAATGTCCAACATGATCAAGTTCCAGCATGCTTACAATGCGGCGGCACGCGCCATGACCACGTTCGACGAAATGCTGGACAAGGTCATCAACAGCATGGGAGTCGTAGGCAGATAATGGCTGCCCTATCAAGCTGACAAAAGGTGGATAAGAAATGCCCTATAGAGTAACGCAAGGTATGATGAGCAGCCAGCTCATGCGCAACCTGAACGCCAACCTGCACCGGATGGACAAATGGCAGAACCAGATGTCGACCGGACGCAAAATCAACGCGCCTTCGGACGATCCCGTCGGCATTACCTTCTCCATGCGGTACCGCAGCGAGCTGACGGCGAACGACCAGTACCAGCGCAACGTGGACAGCGCCGTCTCCTGGCTGGATTACACGGATACGACGATGAACCAGGCAGGAAGTGTCCTGCAGCGGCTTAGGGAGCTCGCGGTACAGGGCTCGAACGGAACGAACCCGGATACGGCGATGAAATCCATTCAGAGCGAAGTGGGCGAGCTGTACAACCAGATGATCGATATCGCCAACTCGACGTTTAACGGGAAGGCGGTCTTTAACGGCCAGAACACAACCCAAGCTCCGTACCCGAAGACGGGAATCGCGGATCTGGATTTGACGACGCTTAAGCCGGCGGATTCCGGAGAGATCAAGTACGAGGTCGGAGCGGGGATCAAGTTGCCGATCAACGTCAACGGCAACGAGGTGTTCGGCGGGACGACCGAGACGGACAGCATTTTTCAAATCTTCAAGGAGCTTCATACGGCGCTGGGCAGCAGTGATTATTCCGCGGTCTCTTCCCTCATCGGAAAGATTGACAGCCGCAACGATAAGTTCCTGGAAACCCGCTCCCAGGTAGGGGCGCGGATGAACCGGATCGACCTGATCCAGGGGCGGCTGGCGGACATCAACATCAACCTCCAGAGCCTTCAGTCCAAGACCGAAGACGCCGATATGGCGGAGGTTATCACCAACATGAAGATGGATGAGAACGTGTACCAAGCCTCCTTGTCCGTCGGCTCCAAGCTCATTCAGCCGAGCCTGGTGGATTTCCTGAGATAGGAGGGGACGGGCCGTGGTTTCCATTCCCCAGCTTCAAATTCGCCAGCAGTACGGTCGTATTGGAATTGACGCGGATCCGGGCCGGCAGAGCATCGAACAGCCGAAGGCCGAGGTGCAGATCAAGACCACACCGGCCAAGCTGGACATTCATTCCCCGCAGGGCGAGCTGGAGATTGATCAGAGCCGGGCGTGGGACGCTCTTGGCAAGGGCAACATCCTGGAATCGATGCATCGCATCTATTCCCAGGCGCACGAGATCCTGCTGCAGGGGATTGCTCACCGGGTGGAGTACGGCAACCGCCTGGCGGACATCTCCAAGCCCGGCAATCCCATTGCCGATAATGCCGAGCAGGAGGCGTATCATTTTCCCGAGTTCGATTATTATGGCCCGGCTTCCATGGACAACGTGGATATTCGGTATACCGCTCACAAGCCCGAGATTCAGGTGACGGAGGGCCGCGTGGATATTAACGTAATTCCTCATAAGCCGGTAATCGAGTACATTAGAGGGAAGCTGGACATTTACATGCAGCAGTACCCCAAGGTGGAATATATTCCGCCTACTATTGATACCGTCAGGTAGACTTTCTTCATAGCAAAGGCTGGACAGGACGGGGATTCTCCGTCTTTTTTGGCTTTTTTCGACAAAAGGGCAGGAAACCTTTGTTTTCTTGTAGAAAACCCCATGAGGAAACAACCTGCTTAAGAGAGGATGAGGGACGTGTTAGTAACCACCCGTTGGTTTGGTGACATAGAGGTGCAGGAAGACGAGATTTTTACTTTTCCGCAGGGGCTTCCGGGGTTTCCGGACCATCAGCGGTTTATGATCATTCGCAACGAGGGAGAGGTTCCGGTCTCATACCTTCAGTCGGTGGACGAGGGAGAGCTGACGTTTATTCTCGCCGATCCGTTCTACTTCTTCCCGGGGTACCAGGTGGAGCTGACCGAAGGAATGAAAGAGGAATTGGGCATGCCGGAGCCAGAGGACCTCGTCATCATGGTGATCCTTTCGGTGCCGGATTCCTTAGAGGACGCCACCGCCAATCTGCTTGCTCCCCTGGCCATTCATACGAAGACCCGAACCGGCAAGCAGCTCGTCCTTCACCAGTCGGAGTATAAGACGAAGCACAAGCTCATTCCCGAGAACCAAGGAGGCTGAACCCGATGCTAGTTCTATCCAGGAAAAAGGGAGAGTCGATCATGATCGGCGACGGAATCGAGCTGATCGTTCTCGGCACCGAAGGCGATACGGTCAAAATCGGCATCAATGCGCCCAAACAGGTGGAGGTTTATCGCAAGGAAGTGTACCTCGCGATCCAGCAATCCAACCGGGAAGCCTCCCGGAGCAGCATGATTGGACGAGATTTAAGTGGGTTAATACGTAAAACGGAGAAATAAGGAGATAATTAGGTGATTAAGGTAGTTAAGTGAAGTAATACCTTGAGAATTTGATGATTTTGCCATAATTCTGCCGTTTTTTCTCATCTCAAGCCCTCCCGGTTTTAACGATATATCTATCATAAGGAATTCAGTCGGGCGGCCGACCGGCTGGATCTCCTGGTCCACATGGAAGTGGAGAACTTAACTCAGGGAGGAATTATTGAAATGAGAATTAACCACAACATCGCTTCACTGAACACTTACCGTCAGCTGAGCAGCAACACGGCGGCTACGAACAAATCGATCGAGAAACTGTCTTCTGGTCTTCGCATCAACCGTGCCGGCGACGATGCCGCTGGTCTGGCGATTTCCGAGAAAATGCGCGGACAGATCCGTGGTCTAGACATGGCAGGAAAGAATGCTCAAGATAGCATTTCCTTGATCCAGACGGCTGAGGGCGCATTGAACGAAACACACAGCATTCTTCAGCGTATGCGTGAACTTTCCGTTCAATCTTCTAACGATACGAACACCGATTCGGATCGTAAAGAACTGCAAGCTGAAGTTAAGCAGTTGGTAACTGAGCTGGACCGCATCGGGAATACTACCGAGTTTAACACTAAGAAACTGCTGGACGGTTCCGCTAAAGGCGTAACGGAGAAGGTAGAAGGAACAGCGTCTGTAAACAATAACTCCGGGGTTACCATTGCACAATCAGCAATTGACGCTTTGAATGACGCAGCAAAAGATGACACAGCTGGAGCAGAAACTACATCGCAAGTAAACGGAGCATACATGCTTGTAAGAGTTAGCGATGACGGTGATAACAGTACTTTCACATCTGCTGAATTTAAAGTTATTGGTCCAGATGGTCAAGATAGTACTGACATTACTGTAACCAGTGACACTGAGCTTACGTTTGGCACAAATATTTTTGAAAATACTGCTCAAACCTTGGCTGTTAGTAGTTTGGATGGAGGTATGAAGGTTGGCGAAAGCATGACCTTCGTATTTGGTAAACATGAAGCAGCTAGCAGCGATCTTGCGGGTTCCATTATGACTCAAATCGGAGCGAATGCAGGTCAAACAGCATTCATTTCGATCGGTGACATGCGAGCTGATGCTCTGGGCGTTAAAGATCTTGATATTTCCTCCAAGTTTGGCGCTGCAACAGCGATCGAGACTGTTAACAATGCACTTCAAAAAGTATCATCGCAACGTTCTAGCCTCGGTGCTATGCAAAACCGTCTGGAGCACACTATCAACAACCTGGGTGCCGCTTCCGAGAACCTGACGGCTGCTGAATCCCGTATCCGTGACGTTGATATGGCTAAAGAAATGATGGAACAAACGAAGAACAACATCTTGGCCCAAGCTTCCCAAGCTATGCTTGCTCAAGCTAACCAACAACCTCAAGGCGTTCTGCAGCTTCTTCGTTAATTCTGATCAACCTGCAATATTTAAGACCCTGGATCTTTTTCCAGGGTCTATTTTTTATCTCAATTGGTTTAATTGATAATATTTATCCCATTCTACCTATTCATTCACCTGGCCTAGATACCGATATAATTAGAAAAGAACGGAAGACAGGAGGGTTACGATTGGTTGGAATGAGAATAAATGGTTCGTCTGGACTTGATATTGACAGCATGGTCAGTCAGCTAATGAAGGTTCGGAAACTACCATTGGATAAGTATAATCAAAAAAAGCAAACGTTAGAATGGCAGAGAGATGAGTATCGCTCCATGAACAGCAAGCTTCTTGAGTTTAAAAACTCACTTTTTAATATGAAGCTTCAATCGAATTACCTGGTGAAGAAGGCGGCCTCCAGTGACACGGGAGTAGTTACAGCAACCGGAACGGCGAATGCAGGAGACGGGGCTTACACAATAAGAGTGAAGAGTCTGGCTGAGTCCGCATCTTTAACCTCGGGCGATGTGATTACAATGGGGGCTGGTAATGCCGAAGCCAAAATGTCCTCCCTTGGTCTTGCTGCCGACAAGACGCTCAATGTAACTGGGGAAAAGGGAACGGCTTCCATCGTCATTAAAGCCGATGCCACAATTACTGAGGTTGTCAAGACGGTCAACGAGCAGTCCAGTGCAACCGGCGTTAAGATGAGCTATGATGCGAACCTGGACCGCTTTTTCTTCTCTTCTACCTCTACGGGAGCAAACGCAAAAATTAAACTGGATATGGCGGATGGAAGTGATGCTCTTCAAAGTGTCTTTAAGCTGCCAGCCTCCAATACGGTTACCAATGCAACAGGCGCTGCAGTCTTTTCTTCCCCGTCTCAGGTCATTGATAGCAGCTTGGTGGGAACAGAGACGATTACCTTTAATTATGATGGGCAGGCTTACTCCTTCAATGTAGACAATACCACTACCATTGGCGGTCTGATCAGCCAAATCAACAATTCGAGTCTAGGCTCTCTCGGCTTTCAGGCAAGCCTAAGCAACAACAAGCTTCAGTTTTCTAACCCATCAGGTAAAGCTCTAAGCCTAGACGTTCTGGATCCCCTAAAAACGAGTTTAGGGTTGGAAAGCACCTCGAGCAAATCGACCACCGAAGTTACTGGCAAAAACGCTGTGGTCGTGTTCAATGGAGTCCAAGGGGAATTTGCTTCTAACAATTTCACAATCAACGGAATCAGCTTTACGGCTAACCGGGCACAATTGGCGACCGAAACGGAGGTAAGGGTAACGGTCTCCCAAGATGTGGATGCTGTAGTAACCAACATTAAATCTTTTGTGGAGAAATACAACCAGCTCATCGAAACGGTAAATAAGAAAACCTCGGAAGAACGTTTTAGAGACTTTGCACCGATTACCGATGATCAGAGAAAAGATATGAAGGAAGACGATATCAAACGGTGGGAGGAGAAGGCGAAGAGCGGCCTTCTGAAGAACGACTCCATCCTGACCTCAGGTCTTAGCAAGTTCCGCCTTACTTTAATGGGAAATGTTAGTGGACTACCTGCCCGTGATGTTGACTCTCTCACGGAGGTTGGAATCACAACCGGCAGCTACCAGGAAAACGGCAAGCTCTATCTCGACGAGACCAAACTGCGGAAGGCGCTCACGGATAACCCCGAGCAGGTCATGAATCTTTTTACGGCAACGGACAATAATGCCGCTACCACAAGTGCTGACGGCATTGCCACCAGGCTGTATGATGAAGTGACAAACCTGATGAGCCGGGTTACGGAAAAGGCTGGTTCAGCTGCCAGTCTCTACGATAAAAGTTTCCTAGGTAAAGATATTGAGAATATTAAGAAAGATATATCTAGCTTTTCCAGACGGTTGATTGACATTGAAAACAGGTACTACAAGCAGTTCTCCGCCATGGAAACAGCCATGAACAAATTAAACGCCCAAAGCAGTTCACTAATGCAAAAGTTTGGCCAGTAGGGTAATTCCAAACTATTAATAACGGTGGAGGTTTGCGCATGAATCCAAACATCCCGCGCACGGACGCTGCGATGCCGGTTTCCCTCGAGAAGGAGTTTACCGGAAGACCCAGCTCCCAAGAAAACGTTATTTCCAACATTGACGCCATTCGCAATACGAAGGAAATCAAGGAAGCGGAGATCAAGGGCGAGAACGTCCACATCAGCGACGAGCAGCTCATCAAGACGATTGAGAGAGCCCTGAAAGCCGCAGAAGGCCGGATTACGACGCTGGAGTTCTCCGTTCACCAGAAGACCCACCAAATCATGGTGAAGGTGCACGACAAGGAGACCGGCGATATTATCCGGGAAGTGCCGGCGGAGAAGACGCTGGATTTTGTATCGAAAATTTGGGAACTAGCCGGACTCATGGTCGATGAACGAAGATAGTGGAGGGATTACCTGATGAATCAATTGCAGCGCAACCAGTACCTGAACAACTCCGTCCAAACCGCCAGCCCTCAGCAGCTCCTGATTCTGCTCTATGACGGGGCCATCCGGTTTAACCGCCTGGGCATTGAAGCCATCAAGCAGAAGAACTACGCGGATGCCAGCACGAACCTGGTGAAGGTCCAATCCATCATCAGCGAGCTTATTGCCACGTTGGACACGAAGTCTAACCTTGCTCCCCAGCTTACCAGCCTGTATGAATACTTCCTCTTCCTGCTGAGAGAAGCCAACGTGAAGAAAGACACCACCCCTGCCGAGGAAGTGCTGGGCTATCTGATCGATCTGAAGGACACGTGGATGCAGGCGGCGAAAGGCGGCCTCGTTCAGGCGGGACTGCAGCATGGATAAGCATATTGTGGAGCTCGACCGGCTGACGGATGCCATCATGACGAATCTCGCTTTCTGCGAGTATGAGGAGCTGGAGGAATTTGTCAACAGGCGGGGAGAGCTGATTTCCGTGCTGCTCCAGAAGAACTATTCGGCCGACCAGCTGACCCTCTACCATCCGATCATCGCGGGTATTCTGGAGAAGGATACGGCCATCCGGGAACGGATGAGCCGGCTGAAGCAGGAGGCCGAGCAGGGCATGACTAAGCTTACCTCCGCCCGTATGCAGAAGAATGCCTATGAATCGGCTTATGCGAGCGACAGCGTTTTTTTCAATCAGAGAAAATAAGGGACCCTGCTCCTATCAGTCAATGTCGAACCTTCGGCATTGGCTTGTTTTTATGTAGGAAGAAGGGAGAGAACCATGACTTAAGACCCTGTTAGTCTGTTAGCAACTCTAGCAGCCAACCTGTGGATAATGTGTATAACTTTGTGGATATCCAATGAAAATAAGCTTTCACGGGGGATAAATCCTGTTTAAAAGTTGTTAGTGGATGAATTTTCGGAAAATTACCGCAGTTTATCAACAGGTGGACTTGGGGAGAATTGACATACGCTTACTTGCAGTGTTATAGTCTAGGGGTAATGCCATGTACATAGGATGTACATTTATTTGAAGATGAAGGGAATGTTCCAGATGCAAGGTAAAGTTAAATGGTTTAACGCAGAAAAAGGCTACGGTTTCATCGAGACGGAAGAAGGCGGAGATGTATTCGTACACTTCTCGGCTATCCAATCCGAAGGCTTCAAATCCCTTGACGAAGGTCAAGAAGTGGAATTCGACATCGTTGAAGGCGCTCGCGGTCCTCAAGCAGCTAACGTAGTAAAACTGTAATTATCGGCTGGAGAGCCGATCTTATAAATAAGCAAACGGCTCCTAAGCAGGAACACCCCGGAACTCGATTCCGGGGTGTTTTTTCTGTGGGGAAGAGGGAGCGAAAAACGCACTGAAGGAGCAAAACGGGGATAAGCCGCGGCCTTTTGAAATCGCTTACTTCCCTAACTAGCAAGCAGATATCCACAGGCTAAAAAGGCCGCCGGCCAGCTTGACATCAGGCTGTCACGTATGTTTCAGAATTGTGCGAATTTTCGTGTAAATATATTTTGAAGTTGTGGGTATATATACTATAATGAAAGGGAAAGGAGGAGTTATACCATGAACTATACCATTCGAGGTGCAAACATCGAAGTAACCGAAGCGTTGCGAGAGTATGTGCAGAAGAGAATTGGCAGGCTGGAAAGGTATTTTGAAGCTCCCCCGATTGCTGATGTGAATGTAACGTTAAGCGTAACGAAAGCCGGACACAGTGTAGAGGTGACGATCCCCCTTCCGGGCGTTATGTTGAGGGCCGAGGTGAAGGACGGCGACATGTATGCGTCGATCGACCTGGTCACGGAGAAGCTGGAGCGGCAGATCCGTAAGCTGAAGACGAAGGCCAACCGCCGGATCCGGCAGGAAAGCGGCATGAGAAGCTTCAGGAAGAAGATGAGGTAGCCGCCGCCCTGATGCATGAGGAGGAAGACGACTTCGAGCTCGTCCGCACCAAGCGGTTTAATCTGAAGCCGATGGATGTGGAAGAGGCCATCCTCCAGATGAACATGGTGGGCCACAACTTTTTCGTCTTTGCCAACTCGGGCGATTCCGAGCAGGTGAATGTGGTTTACAAGCGCAATGACGGGACATACGGCTTAATCGAGCCGGCCCGGTAAGCAATCCTGCTCTACTCCATCCATTATACAGACGCCCGGTCCGAAACGGATCGGGTTTTTTAGTGCCGAAAAGACGGCGTTTTACGCAGATTAAGTTGCTACCTCCTCTTGAAACTGCTACAATTTCTCTATACTGCATAAGTCTATGTAAAATAAGAAAGCATACCTTTCTGGATAGATCCTTAGCCTGCTGGACAGGCAGGGCGCGGACCCGGGCGTGAGCCTAAGGTTCGTTTATCCTTGAAGGATTTGGAAAGGGGTCTAACCCATGCTGGGAATCGTCAAAAAGATATTCGGTGACTCGAACGAGCGCGATATCAAACGAATGATGAAAACGGTAGAGCGGATCAACGCGATGGAGGCTGATTTCGAGCCTCTGACGGACGAGCAGTTGAGAGCCAAAACCGATGAATACAAAGAACGCCTGGAGAAGGGCGAAACGCTGGAGGACCTGCTGCCGGAGGCTTTTGCCACGGTAAGGAAGCGGCCAAGCGGACGCTCGGCATGCGCCACTTCGATGTGCAGCTGATCGGGGGTATGGTGCTTCACGAAGGAAAAATCGCGGAGATGAAAACCGGGGAAGGAAAAACGCTCGTCGGAACGCTTCCCGTGTACCTGAATGCCCTCTCGGGCAAGGGCGTCCACCTGGTTACCGTCAACGACTACCTGGCCACCGTCGGCTGGGAGATGATGGGGAAGGTATACAACTTCCTCGGGCTTACGGTCGGGCTGAACTTGAACAGCATGGACCACGCCCAGAAGCAGCAGGCTTATGCCTGCGACATCACGTACGGAACGAACAACGAGTTCGGGTTCGATTACCTGCGCGACAACATGGTGCTGTACAAGGAACAAATGGTGCAGCGTCCGCTTCACTATGCCATTGTCGATGAAGTGGACTCCATTCTGGTGGACGAGGCGCGGACTCCGCTCATCATTTCGGGACAAGCCGCCAAGTCGACGGAGCTTTATACGACGGCGGACCGTTTTGTGAACAAGCTGAAGGACGAAGAGGACTACACAATTGACATCAAGCTCCGCTCGGTTAACCTGACGGAAGCCGGGGTGGCCAAGGCGGAGAAGGCGTTCGGGATCGAGAACCTGTTCGACCACGC
This sequence comes from Paenibacillus sp. CC-CFT747, assembly GCA_030323305.1. GTDB lineage: Bacteria > Bacillota > Bacilli > Paenibacillales > NBRC-103111 > Paenibacillus_AO > Paenibacillus_AO aurantius. The sequence goes on from CP106741.1 coordinate 2,043,968, forward strand.
CAATGTGCTCCTGAACCACCACATCACCCAGGCGCTGAAAGCCCACGCGATCATGCGCCGGGACATCGATTATGTCGTCCAGGAGGACGAAGTAGTCATCGTGGACGAGTTCACCGGACGCCTGATGACGGGCCGCCGGTACAGCGACGGGCTGCATCAGGCGATCGAGGCGAAGGAAGGCCTCACGGTCCAGAACGAGAGCATGACCCTGGCGACGATCACCTTCCAGAACTACTTCCGGATGTACCGCAAGCTGGCCGGGATGACCGGTACGGCGAAGACCGAAGAAGAGGAGTTCAAGAAGATTTACGGGCTCGACGTCGTCGTGGTGCCGACGAACCGGCCGAACATCCGCAAGGACATGCCCGATGTCGTCTACAAATCGGAAGGCAGCAAGTTCCGCGCCACCGTCGAGGAGATCGTGAAGCGGCACCAGGTGAACCAGCCGGTGCTGGTCGGTACGGTGTCGATCGAGAACTCGGAGAAGCTGTCGGATATGCTGAAGAAGAAAGGCGTCAAGCACCAGGTGCTGAACGCAAAGTACCACGCCGAGGAAGCGGAGATCGTCTCCCGCGCCGGACAGCCGGGAGCCGTTACCATCGCCACGAACATGGCGGGTCGCGGAACGGATATTTTGCTGGGCGAAGGGGTTCCCGAGCTCGGAGGCCTGCATATTATAGGTACGGAACGGCATGAGAGCCGCCGGATCGACAACCAGCTGCGCGGACGCGCCGGACGTCAGGGGGACCCGGGGTCTTCGCAGTTCTACCTCTCGCTCGAGGATGATCTCATGAAGCGCTTCGGCGCCGAGAACATCATGGGCATGATGGACCGTCTCGGCTTCGAGGAAGACCAGCCGATCGAGAGCCGCCTTATTACTCGTGCGGTGGAATCCGCCCAGAAGCGGGTGGAAGGCAACAACTTCGACGTGCGGAAGGTCGTTCTCCAGTACGACGACGTCATGAACCAGCAGCGGAACATTATCTACAAGCAGCGGATGGAAGTGCTCGAATCGGGCGACATCCGCGAGATCGTGCTCAACATGATCAACCCGGTGGTCGAGCGTGCGGTAGAAGCCCACTGCTCCGACGACCAGATCCCGGAAGAGTGGGAGCTCGATGAGCTGGCCTCCTACGTGAACAACACGTTCCTGGAGGAAGGATCGCTGACGAAGGACCTTCTCTGGGGCAAAGAGAAGGAAGAGATCACGGAATACATCCAGGCCCAGATTCTCGAGAAGTATGAAGCCCGCGAAGAGCAGATCGGACCGGAGAACATGCGCGAGTTCGAGAAGGTGGTCGTACTCCGCGCCGTAGACAGCAAGTGGATGGACCACATCGATGCGATGGATCAGCTCCGCCAGGGATTCACCTTCGGGCCTACGGCGGTACCGATCCGCTGAGGGAATACCAGTTCGAAGGCTTCGAGATGTTCCAGGAGATGATCAACAGCATCCAGGAGGAAGTCGCCACTTACATCATGAAGGCGCAGGTGGAAGTGAACCTGGAGCGTCAGGCGGTAGCGGAAGGACAGGCCGTCGACCCAAGTGGCGAGTCGTCGGAGAAGCGTCCGGTGAAGCGCGAGGATACGGTGGGCCGCAACGACCTGTGCCCATGCGGAAGCGGCAAGAAGTTCAAGCAGTGCCACGGCAAGTAAGAAAGCAGGCTTAGGCTGGGAGGAATTAGGGAGTGCCCCTACCCATCCGGGCCGGCCGACGGAATACAAGAGACGGGGGATGGGCCGAGAGACAACGCGGCGGCATCCCCTTCTCCTATCTTTATTACCAACTAATCTAATCATGGAGCGTGAAGCATACGATGGAACCGGAAGTTAAGCAGGACCTAAGAGAAGTAGCAGGGCGATTAAATGAACTTAGGGGTCTCTTTGACTTAGACCTCAAGCTGGAACAAATTGCGGATTACGAAGAGAAAATGTCGGTTCCCGACTTCTGGGACGATAACGATTACGCCCAGAAGATCATCGGCGAGCTGAATGCGATCAAGAGCGTCGTCTCCGACTACGAGGAGCTGTCCAAGAACTACGAGGAGCTCGAGGTGATGCTGGAGCTGGCGGAAGAGGAAGAAGACGACAGCCTGGTCGAGGAGCTGGTCAACGGAACGGCCGAGCTCGTTAAGAAGCTCGAGGCTTACGAGCTGACGCTGCTGTTGAGCCAGCCGTACGACCGGCTGAACGCCATTCTTGAGCTTCATCCGGGAGCCGGCGGAACGGAGTCGCAGGACTGGGCGGAGATGCTGCTTCGGATGTACCGCCGCTGGGCGGAGAAGCGGGGCTTCAAGGTCGAGGTGCTCGATTACCTGCCCGGCGACGAGGCTGGCGTGAAGAGCGTAACGCTGCTCATCAAAGGTCATAACGCCTACGGCTACCTGAAGACGGAGAAGGGCGTGCACCGGCTGGTGCGCATCTCGCCTTTTGACGCATCGGGCCGCCGCCATACGTCCTTCGTCTCCTGCGACGTCGTTCCGGAGATCGAGGAGGACGTGGACATCGAGATCCGTCCGGAGGACCTCAAGGTCGACACGTACCGGTCCTCGGGAGCGGGCGGCCAGCACATCAATACGACGGACTCGGCGGTGCGGATCACGCACCTTCCGACCGGAATTGTGGTGACGTGCCAGACCGAGCGCTCGCAGATCAAGAACCGCGAGCGGGCGATGACCCACCTGCGCTCGAAGCTGTACGAGAAGAAGATCGAGGAGCAGGAGAAGCACCTGGCCGAGATCCGAGGCGAGCAGTCCGACATTGCGTGGGGCAGCCAGATCCGCTCGTACGTGTTCCACCCGTACAGCATGGTGAAAGATCACCGGACGCTGGCGGAGACGGGGAACGTCGGCGCGGTCATGGACGGGGAGATCGACTTCCTGATCGATGCGTACCTGCGCCATCAGATCCACCGCGAGCCGGGGGAAGAGCAGTAAGTTCAGTAAGCTCCTTCTGCTTGCCACCGTTTTCTTGCCGAGATGGCTGCAGGCAGAGCCCGGAGGGAAGATCGGAAGCCGCGAACGAAAGCGGCGGAAACCTCAGGTGGACGGGGGACCAGACGAGTCCCGAGTTGGCGCGGATCCGCCAGGAATTGCGGATCGGCGAAGCACGCGTGAGGGAAGGGCTCGAGCCGATGATCCGCAATCCTTCCCGGCTTTCGCCCGGCAAGTACCAGCGTCCGGACGGCAGCAGGGGAGCCGGGCAGGAGGACGCCGGGGGCATTTCCCGTTCCAGGGGAATGCCTTTTTTGTGCGCCACTTGGAAACAGTAGCAGCGGGACGCAGTCCAGGGGCAGGGCATCTGGCAATGGCCTGATCCTGCTTGACGGCTGATGCGATTTCCCTGTTTTCGCTTCTTCCCGCTTGCGGAAAACGGCCCTCTTTTTTAGAGACCGAAGGGGGAATTTCGGCGCGAATGGCGAAGTAGAAAAGGCAGGCCCAAAATATAAATTGAATTTTTATACTATGGACCGTATAATAATACATATCATTTTTAAGGGACGTTGGTTTCTGTCTTAGAAGGAGGACTCATCCATGACTCAACCCATTCGCGCGGCTATCGTCGGCTCCACCGGCTACGGCGGGGTCGAGCTGATCCGGCTTTTGCTGCAGCATCCCCATGTGGACATTACCTCGGTTATCTCGTCTTCGACGCCGGGGGTGCCGATTGCGGACGGTTTTCCGCATTTGAACGAAATTGTCACTGACTCGCTGGACGCGGTCGACGTTCCACTCATCCGGAGCAAAGCGGACGTCGTCTTCCTGGCGACACCCGCAGGAGTGGCCGCCAATCTGGCTCCGCAGCTGCTGGAAGCCGGGCTGAAGGTCATCGATATTTCCGGCGACTTCCGCCTGAAGTCGGGGGAAGTGTACGAGAAATGGTATAAGCACAAGCCGGCAGCCGATGAATATTTAGCCAAGGCGGTGTATGGACTGGCGGAGGTCTATGGGAATGAGGTAAAGGGAGTAGACTTCATTTCCAACCCGGGCTGCTACCCGACGGCTACCCTGCTTGGACTCGTGCCTGCCGTGAAGGCGGGCTGGATTGACCCGGCGACCATCATCATTGATGCGAAATCCGGGGTGTCCGGAGCGGGGCGCGGGCTCAGCCTGACGAATCATTTTGCGGAAATCAATGAGAATTTCCTGGCGTATAAAGTGAACAAGCACCAGCATATCCCGGAGATCGAGCAGGTGCTGAGCCGGGAAGCCGGGCAGGAAGTCATCACGACGTTCACCACGCATCTCGTTCCGATGACCCGCGGCATTCAGAGCACGATCTATGCCACGGTCAAGGGGAAGCGGTCCGATGAGGATTTCCTCGAGCTCTACCGGGAGTTCTACAAAGGACGCCCCTTTGTGCGGATCCGTCCGAAAGGAAAGGTTCCGGGCACGAAGGAAGTCTGGGGCTCGAACTACTGCGATATCGGCTTCTCCGTGGATGAGCGGACCGGCCGCGTGACGATCGTGTCGGTAATCGACAATGTGGTGAAGGGAGCGGCCGGGCAGGCTGTTCAGAACCTGAACCTGATCATGGGCTGGGACGAAGCGACGGGGCTTGCGTTCACCCCGGTTTACCCTTAATTTGCGAGGATAGGTGGAAGAACAATGGGAGCTGGATTTCAAGTGGTGGAAGCCGGCGGCGTCACGACGCCAAAAGGCTTCACGGCAGGAGGCCTTCACTGCGGCCTTAAGAAAACAGAGCGCTACGACCTCGGCGCCATCTGGTGCGAGGTGCCGGCCGCGGCGGCCGGCGTGTATACGCTGAATGCGTTCCAGGCGGCGCCCCTTAAGGTGACGCGGGAGAGCATCGGGCAGGAAGGCAAGCTGCAGGCGATGCTCGTGAACAGCGGCAACGCCAACGCGTGCACGGGCCAGCAGGGCGAGGACGATGCGCGGGAGATGCGCCAAGCGATGGCGCGGGCGCTCGGGATTGAGGAGCACCTGGTCGGGGTGACCTCGACCGGCGTCATTGGCGAGCTGCTGCCGATGGAGAAGGTGCGAAGCGGCATCGCCGCCCTTCCGGACCGGCTGAAAGAGGACGGAAGCGAGGACTTCTGCCAGGCGATCCTGACGACCGACCTCGTACAGAAGATGATCTGCGTCAGCGTGGAGGTAGGCGGGCAGCCCGTTTACATAGCGGGGGCGGCCAAAGGCTCCGGGATGATCCATCCGAACATGGCGACCATGCTCGGGTTCATCACCACGGACGCCAACGTAGCGGGCAGCGATCTGCAGGCGCTCTTGAACGGCGTGACCGATTCCACCTTCAACATGATCACCGTGGACGGCGACACGAGCACGAACGACATGGTCGTCGCCATGGCAAGCGGGCTCGCAGCGGGCGGGGAAGCCCTTGCCCCGGGCCACCCGGACTGGGCGGCGTTTGAGGAAGGCTTCCGGCACGTGGGCGAGTACCTCGCGAAGGCGATCGCCCGCGACGGCGAAGGAGCGACGAAGCTGGTCGAGGTGAACGTGGACGGTGCGCAGTCCGATAAGGCTGCCCGGGCCATCGCTAAAACGGTGGTCGGCTCCTCCCTGGTGAAGTCCGCCTGCTTCGGTGCCGACGCCAACTGGGGACGGATCATTGCCGCCGTCGGCCGGGCGGGTGAGCCCGTGAATGTGGACACCGTGGATATCCGGCTCGGCGATATTTCCGTTCTGGAGCAGTCGCGGCCGGTGAAGTTCGATGAGGACGCGGCGCTCGAGTACCTGCGCGGCGACCTAGTGCAGATCTACGTCAGCTTGAACATGGGGAAGCGCGCGCCACTGCTTGGGGCTGCGACCTGACCTATGATTATGTCCGCATCAACGCGGCCTACCGGACGTAAGCCTACACAAGAAAGGACCGGACTCATGAGCGATAATTGTTTTGTCATCAAATGCGGCGGGAGCACCCTGGCGGCTCTGCCGGATTCTTTTATACGGATATGCGAAGCTTGCAGGAAGAGGGCCTGATTCCGGTGATCGTGCACGGGGGCGGTCCGGCGATTTCAGAGACGCTGAACAAGCTCGGAATCGAGACGGAATTCGTGGGCGGCCTGCGCAAAACGAACGAAGCCGTGCTGGATGTGGTGGAGATGGTTCTGGCGGGCCGGATCAACAAAGAGATCGTGCGCAAAATCCAGCTTTCCGGAGCGAAAGCGATCGGGCTGTCCGGCGTAGACGGCCACCTCATCAAGCCCGGCCGGTGGCGAATGCCGACGAGGTTGGGCTGGTGGGAGACGTGACGGACGTGAATGCGGCGCTGATCCAAGGGATCGTGGCCATGGGCTACATGCCGGTCATCGCCCCTATCGGGCTTGGGGCCGACAGCGGACAGCGTTACAACATTAATGCGGATACGGCGGCGGGAGCGGTCGCTTCGCGGCTCGGCGTCGAGCGGATGATTGTCGTTACGGACGTGCCGGGCATCATGAGAACAGTAGATGGCGTCAAAAAAGTATTACCAAGTGTTGCGGTGTATGACATTGAAGAGATGATCGGTTCCGGTGAAATTTACGGAGGCATGATCCCGAAGGTCCGGGCGGCGGTTCAATGCATCCAAGGGGATGTAAAGGAAGTCGTTATCGTGGACGGCTCCGTTCCCGAAGTGCTGAGCCAGGTCCTCAAGGACGGGGAGATCGGTACCCGTATCATCCGCTGATGTAAGGTAAGGTCAAGCCATGGCCCTACCTATCACCATAAATCATTCCAAAAAGGAGCGAAGAACCATGGGAGAGCAGCAAAGCGCCTTGTTCCCGACCTATGCCCGGTACCCCATTACGATCGTGAAAGGGGAAGGCAGCCGGCTGTGGGATGACAACGGCAAGGAGTATTTGGACTTCATGAGCGGCTTGGCGGTAACGAGCCTGGGCCATGCCCCGAAGGCCATCAAGGAGAAGCTCATCGAGCAGCTGGACCAGCTGTGGCACGTGAGCAATCTGTTTCATATTCCGAATCAGGAAAAGCTGGCGGCTCTCTTGACCGCGAACAGCTGCCTGGACCGGGCTTTCTTCTGCAGCACGGGCGCGGAGGCCAACGAGGCCGCCATTAAAATCGCCCGCCGCTACAACCAGAAGGTACTCGGCCGCGACCGCCATGAAATCATTACGTTCCATCAGTCGTTCCATGGGCGGACGCTCGCTACTCTAACGGCAACCGGGCAGGATAAGGTGAAGGAAGGCTTCCTTCCGCTGCCTCAAGGGTTCGTGTATGCTCCTTATAACGTTATCGAAGGTTTGGAGTCGTATATCAACGACCAGACCTGCGCCATCATGCTGGAGATGATCCAGGCCGAGGGCGGCGTTATTACGGCCGACCCGGCTTTTGTTCAGGAAGTGGTGCGCCTGTGCGAGAAGCACGATCTGCTTCTCATCGTCGATGAGATCCAGACAGGCATGGGCCGCACCGGCAAGCTGTTTGCCTATGAGCATTACGGCATCGAGCCGGATATCATCACCTTGGCCAAAGCGCTCGGAAGCGGGTTCCCGATCGGCGCTATGCTGGGCAAGGAGAAGCTGGCGGAAGCTTTCTCGGCGGGAAGCCACGGCTCGACGTTCGGGGAACCCCGATTGCGACGGCAACGGCCATCGCCACCGTGGAGACAATCGTAGGCGAGAAGCTCTCCGAGCGTGCCGCGGAGAAAGGCGAGTACCTTTTCGCAAAGCTGACGGAAGCGCTGGAAGGCAACGATTTCGTGAAGGAAATCCGCGGCAAGGGCCTGATCGTGGGCATTCTATGTGCGGGTCCGGTTGCCGAGCAGATTGCGGACATTCACCGGAACGGCCTGCTCGTCGTTTCCGCTGGGCCGAACGTGATCCGTCTTCTGCCGAATCTACTCGTGAGCGAGGAAGAAATTGACCGGGCGGTCGAAACGATCAGCCGGGTGCTGGCCGCCAAAGCTCAGACAGCCGTCTAGCGCCTTTTCTGGCAGCACACCCATACCTCGACCGTCATTCAAACAAAGAAAGGGGAGATTGACCTCTATGGAAAGCGTAAAGCCATCACTTGATCTGGACTTGAAGGGCCGGGATTTTATCGGCCTGACCGATTACAGCCCGGAAGAAATCCGTTACTTGATCGATCTTGCGATCGATTTGAAGAAGAAGCAGAAGAACGGGGAGGTTTACCAGCCCCTTAAAGGAAAAACGCTCGGGATGATCTTCGAAAAGTCGTCGACGCGGACGCGCGTGTCGTTCGAGGTGGGCATGTACCAGCTCGGCGGACATGCCTTGTTCCTGAGCCGCAACGACCTGCAGATCGGACGCGGGGAGCCGATCTCGGATACGGCTCAGGTGCTGTCGAGATACCTCGACGGGATCATGATCCGCACCTTCGCGCACCGCACCGTGATCGACCTCGCCCGCAGCTCGACCGTGCCGGTCATCAACGGGCTGACGGATTATTCCCATCCGTGCCAGGCGCTCGCCGACTACCAGACGGTACTCGAGCACAAAGGCCGCCTCGAAGGGCTCAAAATCGCCTTCGTGGGCGACGGCAACAACATGGTCCACTCCTTGATGATCGGAGCGGCCAAGCTCGGCATGCACATGGCGGTCGCTTCGCCGCAAGGGTATTTTCCAAGCAACGATGTCATCAAATCGGCTAAGGAGTACTCGGCGCAAACCGGAGGCTCGTTTACGCTGACGGAGGACGCGAAGGAAGCGGTGGCCGACGCCGACGTGATCTACACGGACGTATGGGCCAGCATGGGACAGGAAGAGGAGCAGAAGATCCGGGAGAAGGCTTTTGCCTCTTTCCAGGTGAACGAAGAGCTCGCCGCCTATGCGAAGAAAGACTATCTGTTCCTGCACTGCCTGCCCGCCCACCGCGGAGAGGAAGTGAGCGAGGGCGTCATCGACGGCCCGAACTCCATTATTTTTGACCAGGCCGAGAACCGTCTGCACGCCCAGAAAGCCATCATGGCGGCTTTGATGTAAGCATCCCATAATTAAGAGATGGAGTGAAGAACCCATGGCAAGAAACAAAATCGTCCTCGCCTACTCGGGAGGCTTGGATACATCCGTCATTCTGACGTGGCTTAAGGAAACGTACGACGCGGATATCATCACCTTTACGGCGGATATCGGACAGAAGGACGAGCTGGACGGCCTCGAGGAGAAAGCGTTGAAAACCGGCGCGACCAAGGCCTACATCGATGACCTTCAAGAGGAGTTTGCGCGCGATTTCATCTACCCGATGTTCCAAGCCGGCGCCCTGTACGAGGGCCAGTATTTGCTCGGCACGAGCATCGCCCGCCCGCTGATCGCGAAGCGCATGGTCGAGATCGCCCGTGCGGAAGGCGCGTTCGCCATCGCTCACGGCGCTACGGGCAAGGGCAACGACCAGGTGCGCTTCGAGCTGACTGCGGCGGCGCTCGCTCCCGAGCTCGAAGTAATCGCCCCGTGGCGTCTTGAGGAGTTCCGCGAGGAGTTCCCGGGCCGCGCCGAGATGATCGCCTACGCCGAGAAGCACGGCATCCCGGTCACGGCCTCCGCGGCGAAGCCGTACTCCACGGACCGCAACCTGCTGCACATCTCCTTCGAGAGCGGCATGCTCGAGGATCCTTGGTTCGACCCGAGCGCGGACTCGAACAAAGACATGTACGTGCTGAGCGTGGCGCCGGAGGATGCGCCGGACCAGCCGGAGTACCTCGAGCTCGATTTCGAGCAGGGCAACTGCGTCGGCCTGAACGGCAAGCGCATGGAGCCGCTACAGGTGATGGACGCGTTGAACGAGATCGGCGGCAAGCACGGCATCGGCCGGGTGGACATGGTGGAGAACCGGTTCGTCGGCATGAAGAGCCGGGGCGTGTACGAGACCCCGGGAGGCACGATTCTCTTCACCGCCCACCGCAAGATGGAGTCGCTCACCATGGACCGTGAGGTCATGACGCTGCGCGATTCCCTGATTACGCGCTACAGCAACCTGGTGTACAACGGCTTCTGGTTCGCTCCGGAGCGCCTCGCTCTGCAGGCCCTCGTTACCGAAAGCCAGAAGAACGTTACCGGAACGGTTCGCGTGAAGCTGTACAAAGGTAACGTCATCGGCGCCGGCGTGAAGAGCCCGTTCTCGCTCTACAACCCGAACATCGCGACGATGGAAGCCGATCCGACCCAGGCGTACAACCAGGGCGATGCCGCCGGCTTTATCCGCCTGAACGCCCTTCGTCTGAAGGTGGCGTCCGGGGTGGAGCAGAACGCCCAAGTGAAGATCATGCCGTAACGGCACGAATAGAGGCAAGGAAGCGAAGCAAGGCGCGGGCGGGCTTTTCGGCTGACCAGTCGGGAGGCCCTCCGGCGCTTTTGTGCGAATAAGGGAAGGAGCGAGAAACGAGTGTCTAAACTTTGGGGTGGACGTTTTACGAAGCAAACCGATCAGCTGGTGGAGGAGTATACCGCCTCGATCCTGTTCGACAAAGAGCTCGCCGAAGAGGACATCCAGGAAGCCTGGCTCATGTCACCATGCTCGGCAAATGTGGTATTCTGCCGGCGGAGGACGTCGAGAAGATCAAGGACGGCCTCCTGAAGGTGCAGGGGATCATCCGCCGCGGGGAAATGGAATTCTCCGTCAGCAACGAAGATATCCATATGAACATCGAGAAAGCGCTGCTGGATGAGATCGGTCCGGTCGGAGGCAAGCTCCATACGGGACGCAGCCGTAACGACCAGGTGGCGACGGACATGCACCTCTACCTGCGCAAGCGGGTCGTGGAGTTCGTCGGCTTCCTGCAGAAGCTTCAGGAGGCGCTGCTTACGCAGGCGGCGAACAACCTCGACACGATCGTGCCGGGCTACACGCACCTGCAGCGGGCGCAGCCGATTCTGTTCGCCCACCACCTGATGGCGTACGTCTCCATGTTCCAGCGCGACATCGAGCGCCTGCAGGACAGCTACAAGCGCATCAACGTGCTGCCGCTCGGCGCCGGGGCGTTGGCCGGTACCACCTTCCCGATCGACCGCCATTTTGTGGCGGAGCAGCTCGGGTTCGACCGGCCGTACGAGAACAGCCTCGACGCGGTCAGCGACCGGGACTTCATCCTGGAGTTCCTCTCGAACGCCTCGATGATCATGATGCACCTGTCGCGCTTCTGCGAGGAGCTGGTGCTCTGGTCGAGCACGGAGTTCACCTTCGTCGAGCTCGACGACGCCTTCTGTACGGGCAGCAGCATCATGCCGCAGAAGAAGAACCCCGACGTGGCCGAGCTTGTCCGTGGCAAGACGGGCCGGGTGTACGGCAACCTGATGGGGCTCCTGACGGTGCTGAAGTCGCTTCCGCTGGCCTACAACAAGGACATGCAGGAAGATAAAGAAGGCATGTTCGACACCGTGAAGACGCTGCAGGGCGCCCTTCAGCTGTTCGCCCCGATGGTGGCGACCATGAAGGTGAACAAGGACCGGATGCGCCAGGCGGTCAACCAGGACTTCTCTAACGCCACCGATATCGCCGACTACCTGGTGAACAAGGGACTGCCGTTCCGCCAGGCGCATGAGGTCATCGGCAAAACGGTGCTGTACTGCATCCAGAACAGCAAGTACCTGCTCGACCTGAGCCTCGAGGAGTTCCGGCAGTTCTCCGAGCTGTTCGGGGACGACATTTATGCCGTGCTGCAGCCGGAGCAGGTCGTGAACGCCCGTAATGTCTACGGGGGAACGAACGCCGGCCAAGTCCAGGGAGCCATTGACCGGGCCCGCGGGGAGCTGGAGAAAACATCCGCTTGGGTCGAAGAATATATACAGAAGAGCAAGTAGGAATGAACAAAACCCTTCCCGGGCTTAAGCCGGGAAGGGTTTGCTGTTTTCAGACATTTTTCACGTGGAACAATGACCGAATCGATCTGTTCCACGCCGAAGGCATGTCATCAGGCAAGCCCGAGGTCCGCTCCAGGCCCGATCGGCCGCTTCCAGAGCCTTATTCTCCAATCAAGTTCTGCTTCCCTTGCGATTCTCATGCGCCAGCAGAGGCTTTACCGCCAACCAAGTGACCATATAAGCCACTAGCGCCCCGTCGTCAGCGTGATGCTTCCGGTGCTGCTTTCGGCCTTCACCAGCGGGCCGCTTCCGCCCGTGCTGCGAAGCTCGTGCTTATCCCGGACGGCGTAACTCAGGCCCGGGACGTCCGCGGATACCCGTCCCGTATCGGTGCGGAAATCGACGCGGACGTCACCGGCTTGTGCCGCTTGTATCCGGATACTCCCCGTATCCGTCTCCGCTTGGATAGGCTGGAGCAGCCGCGGCACCGTTACTTCGACGCTTCCGGTGCCGCTCTCCACCTTCAGAGCCCCCTCGATTTGGGCGAGACGGATGCTTCCGGTATCGGTCGCAGCCGTGACACCGCCGCCGCGGATGTCAGACAAGGTGAGGCTTCCCGTTGAACTCTCCGCCGACAGCTGGCCGGCATCGGAATTCTTCAGCGCAATGGCTCCCGTATCCGTCTCCAGGGAGAGGCTTTTGGCTTGAAGGCCTTCGGCTGTCAGACGGCCGGTGTTGGTCCGGAAGGAAACCGAATCGTACAGCTTGGCGGGCACCGCGACCTCCAGACGGGCGGCTTCCTTGTCCCGGAAGCGAGGAGAGTCAGAAGCTGGTTGATGTCGATGCCGATCTGGAACTTCTTCTGCGTACGGACCGAAACGGATAGGGCATTTCCGTTCAACTCGCCTTCCGTTTGCAAGTTCTTCTTGTCGGAGGAGCTGATCCGGCCGTAGTAGCGGACGCGGAACTGGTTATCCGGAGACGCGGTAACGGTAATCTCGGAAATATCCGTCATTACGGAGACCCGCTGGACGGCGGCGGAGTCGAACGTTTTCTCCCAATTGACTTCTTCCATGGACCCGACGGTCCGGCTGTTCATTAACGTATAGCCTACTCCGGCGGTCCCCGCCAGAAAGGAGAGAAGGGCGAGCCCTGCGATGAATTTGGTTCCCCATTTCATGATCATTTCCCCTAATGAGCCGGATGTTGAGGGTGAAGTACTTCTTGACGGCCCAGACGTACGCCCGGACAACCCGGATCAGGGCAAGGCAGAGAAGAACGCCGAGCCCCCGAGCATCAGGCTTCCGAAGATCTCCAGCTGAAGCGCAGGCAGACTGTCCGGAATCCCCGAGCCCATAACGATCCAAAGCGGGCTGGTGGCGAGGACGAGAGACACGATGCAGAAGGCGAACAAGACGGCGCTTACCGCGGCAAACGGGCCCAGCACGAACACCAGATTGAAGAAGGCGAGGGTGACCAAAGCGACGGTTCCCCGAAGGCCTGCTTGCCAGGCCGGATCGCCGGCTCCGGAAGAGGGCTGGCGGTAGCTGGGAAAAGTCTCCTTCCCCGGGTGGAAGGATATGTCTGGACGGGCAGGGTGGGTTCCGTAGTATAATGAGGGCCGTGTCCCAAAGACCGGGCGATCTCCTGCTCGCTTTTGCCATTCTCCGCCGCTTTCTCGAACAAGTCCTCGTATATTGCCATGATGTTCCGCCGTTCCGATTCGGGAAGTCCCCGCAATTTCTCCTCCAGGTTATGGAAAAATTCCGCCTTGGTCATTCGATCCCCTTCTTTCCTGCAGCTGTTACCCTAAAGATACTCCAATAAAGTCATAAGCACATAGTCACCGCAGTCATGTGACGGTCATAACGTTGCTTTTGTAAACATTGTGTGAATAGCGCGAAAATTAGCGGGAGCCTGAGAGGAATTTTAAAGGATTTGTCGAAGTTTAATAGGCTATCTAAAACAGGATGTGATATGATGATAGAAATGCAGGACGTTTGGAAAACTTATCCTAACGGTCACGAGGCCATCCGCGGCATCAGCCTGAGGGTAAACCCTAACGAGTTTGTCTATGTCGTCGGCCCGTCCGGCGCCGGTAAATCTACTTTTATGAAAATGATATACAGGGAAGAGAAGCCGACAAAGGGAACGATTTTTGTCAATGGGTTCAACCTGGCCAAGCTCAAGCCCCGCAAAATTCCCTACGTCAGGAGAAACATCGGGGTTATCTTCCAAGATTACCGGCTCCTGCCCAAAATGACGGTGACGGAGAATGTCGCTTTTGCCATGGAAGTGATCGAAGCGCCGAAGAAGCTCATCAAGAAACGCACCCAAGAGGTACTGGAGCTCGTCAAGCTGCAGGACAAAGCGGTAGCGCTTCCGACCCAGCTTTCCGGCGGGGAGCAGCAGCGCGTGGCTATTGCCCGGGCAATAGTCAACAATCCTTCCGTCATTATCGCCGATGAACCGACAGGAAATCTTGATCCTGAAACATCTTGGGGAATCATGAAGCTGCTGGAGGAAATCAATTTCAGGGGAACGACCATTATTATGGCGACTCATAACAAAGAAATCGTGAATACCCTCCGCCGCCGGGTGATTGCCATTGAGAAGGGCGAAATTGCGCGCGATGAGGTGAGAGGGGAATACGGGTATGAAGATTAGCACATTGTCCCGCCATTTGCGAGAAGGCGGCAAGAATGTAATCCGGAACGGCTGGATGACCTTCGCTTCGGTCAGTTCCATTTCCATATCGCTCTTTATCTTGGGATTGTTCATGATCCTGTCGATTAATGTAAGCTATCTGTCGCAGCAAATGGAAAGCAAAGTGGAAATCCGGGTGTTTCTCGACTCGGCGGTTTCCCAGGAAACGAGAAGCTCTTTGCAAAGCACCATTCAGGCTATGCCGGAAGTGGACAAGCTGACGTACATCTCGAAAGAAGAAGGCTTGAAGACCTTGAAGAAGCAGCTGGGCGACAGCCTGGAAGGTCTTGACGGAGAAAACAATCCGCTGATGGACTCCTTTACTGTGGAGGTGAAGGATCCGCAATCCATATCGGGTACGGCGGACCAAATAAATGCTTTGAACGAAGGCAAGAACCCGAAGCCGATCATCAAGGTTGACTACGGACGGGATACCGTGGAGAAACTCTTCAAGTTCACCTCGGTTGTCCGCACGATAGGCCTGGTTCTGGTAGGCTGCCTTTCGCTTACCGCCATGTTCCTTATCTCCAACACGATCAAGCTGACGATTTTGGCCCGTAACCGGGAAATCAAGATCATGAAGCTGGTCGGTGCCACGAATGGATTTATACGCTGGCCGTTTTTTATAGAAGGAGCGCTGCTCGGCTTTACCGGCGCTGCCATTCCCGTCCTCCTGCTGACGTGGGGCTATTGGGAAGTCATTCATTCCGGCAGCGTGGATTTGAGCATGTTTATGCTTCAGCTGAAGCCGTTCTCTCAAGTCGCTTATTGGGTAATCGGTCTTCTTATGGGGATCGGATTGGTCATCGGAGTATGGGGAAGCACGTTGTCCGTACGCAAATTTTTGAAGGTTTAGGAGGAAACAAACTTGAAAAGACAGCTTCTGTCACTCTTGGCTTCGTTTGCCGTCCTTTCGATTACGATCCAACCTGGAATCATCCAAGCCGGTGCCAAGGAGGACATCGACCGCCAGCTCCGGCAGCTCCAGCAGCAGGAACAGGCCGCTAACCAGACCCGCCAGAGCTCGGAGAATTTGGCCAGCCAGCTGAGAACCCAGAAGGATAAAGAGAAACTCACACTGGATGCGCTCAAGAAAGATATCGCCGATCAGGGAGCCAAGCTTAATAAGCTGAACGGGCAGATTACTACGGTGACCGGGAAGGTGAAGGAAACCGGTAAAGAGCTTGAGGATGCGGAGGACCGGGTGGCTTCGAGGGACAAGATGCTGAAATCCCGGGTCAAGCTTATGTATATGAACGGATCGGTCTCTTATGTGGACGTGCTGCTTAGCGCGAACAGCTTCTCGGACTTCATCGACCGGTTCAACTCGCTTAAAGACATAGTCGGCCAGGACAAGAAGATCCTTGACGATAACAAAAAAGACCGCAACCTCGTAGCCGAGAAGAAAAAGCAGGTGGAGCAGGAGCTGAAAGAGGTTCAGTCCCTGTATGCCCAGGCGGAAGCCGTCAAGCAGAAGCTGATGGTTCAGGAGAAGCAGAAGGAAGTCGTGATTGCGAGCCTGAACCAGCAGGAGCAGGAGGCGGAGGACCACGGGGAAGAGGCGGAAGCAAACCTGATCGCCCTCGCGAAGCAGAAAGCGGCCCTCTATCAGCAGAAGAATGAGATTCTGAAGGAAGAGCAGCGCCAAGCGGAGCTTAAGCGCCAGGCAGAGCTTAAACGCCAGCGCGAAGCAGAAGCGGCTGCAGCAGCTACCAAGAATACGCAAAATACGCAGCCGGTGGCTCCGGTCAATGTCAATCGAGGAGGACAGCTCGGCTGGCCGGTCCCGAGCAGCAACATCATTACTTCGGAATTCGGCTACCGGATGGATCCGATCAAGCATGTGAACAAGCTGCACAAGGGCATGGACATCGGAGCCCCGAACGGATCCACGATTGTGGCGGCGGATGACGGCGTTGTCCTTATCTCTTCGTGGGTAAACGGGTACGGGAATACGGTCGTTATCGATCACGGAGGCGGCATGTGGACGTGGTACGGCCATATCCGCGAAGGCGGTCTGAAGGTATCCGAGGGAGACACCGTTAGACGCGGCCAGAAGATCGCGGAGGTTGGCTCTACCGGGGATTCCACCGGTAACCATCTTCATTTTGAAGTCCGGATTCACGAGAATCCCGTTAACCCGAGACCTTACGTGGGACGGTAAAACCGGGAACTTGATTAATAAACCGCACGGGCCTGTCATATACTGGAGAGGCGGTAGACAGGCTGTAAAGGTGGTGTAGGTTGGCGATGGTATTTAAAGGACGTACGGTCATCGTGTTCGTGATTCTGGCCATGTTCGTGAGCTCGGTGCTGACGCTGACGGTTGCCCATCCGTCCTTTCTGGACCGGAACCCGGCAGGAGGGCAATCCTCGGGAACGTCTTCTTCGGGCACAAGCGGATTGACGACCCAGGATCTGAACAAGGTGGCCAAGACGTACGATCTCATCCAGAACCGGTTTTTGACCCAGACGGACCATGACAAGGTCATGAACGGAGCCATTAACGGGATGCTGGAGGCTTTGAACGATCCCTATACGACGTATATGGATCCGAAGGAAGCGAAGCAATTTGACGAGACCATCTCTTCTTCCTTCCAAGGGATCGGAGCGGAGGTCTCCCTGCAGGACGGCAAAGTCACGATCATGTCCCCGATCAAAGGGTCCCCCGCCGAGAAAGCGGGCCTTCGAGCGAACGATGTCATTGCGACGGTTAACGGGGAAAAGCTGGACGGGCTGACGCTTAACCAGGCGGTCCTGAAGATCCGCGGACCTAAGGGCACACAGGCGAAGCTCGGAATCGTCCGGTCCGGCACTACGGATACGATTGAGGTTAATGTGGTACGGGACGACATTTCCCTCGAGACGGTGTACGGGGAGATGGTCACGGATCAGGTGGGCAAAATCGAAATCCGCCAGTTCTCGACGAACACGGCCAAACGGTTCCGGGAGGAGCTGAATGCGCTGGAAGCGAAGGGCTTGAAGGGGTTGGTAATCGATGTGCGCAACGATCCCGGCGGCCTGCTCGACAGCGTGGTCGACATCATGGAGAACTTCGTGGAGAAGGGCAAGCCGATTGTCCAGATCGAAGACCGCCAAGGCAAGAAAGAAGCGACCAATGCCGAGGGCAAGTATCCGGTGAAGAAATACCCGGTGACTGTGATCATTAACAGTGGCAGCGCAAGCGCTTCGGAAATTTTGGCCGGGGCCTTCAAGGAATCGGCGGGTGGAACGATTGTCGGGGAGAAATCCTACGGCAAAGGAACCGTTCAGATTACGTACGAGAAGGAAATGGGCGACGGCAGCAACATCAAGATGACCGTCTTCAAGTGGCTCACGCCAAACGGCAACTGGATTCACCAGAAGGGCATCGAGCCGGACGTGGCGGTGGAACCTCCCGCCTACTACAAGGCGGCGCCGTTTACCAAGAAGGAAACGCTCAAGCCGGACATGGTCAGCGAAGACGTCAAAACGCTCCAGCTGATGCTGGGTGCGCTTAACCTGAAGCCGGACCGGACGGACGGCTACTTCAGCGCCAAAACGGCGCTGGAGCTGAAGGCCTTCCAGCGGCTTCAGAACCTCCCCGCCACCGGGGAGGCGGATGCAGCCACGATGAACAAGCTCGAAGCGGAGCTGATCAAGGTGATCAAGGATCCGAAGAACGACACCCAGCTGCATGAGGCGGTGCGGGTGACCGAAGAGGCTTTGCGTAAATAGATGGACAAAGGCGGGAACATCCCTTCTCTTGCGGGGGTGCCCGCCTTTCGCGTAAAATGGGTTAGAGAAGGCAGGCCGGAGGCCTCCTTCTCATTTCTTTTGCAAGGAGCCAAACCGATGAACGTTGGGCTACAGGTAGGGGAGCAGCTGCTGCGGGCAGCGGCGGGGCTGCTCTTGAATCCTTTTTATTACATAGGCATCTTGTTCCTTGTTCTTCAATACCGGCGGCAGATTGCACTGGAGCGGAAGCTTTTTGCCGTGCGGCTTCATTCCCTGATCGGGGAAACGGCGCGGACGGTGGCCTGGGGGGCGATAGCGGGGTTGGCCGCCTCGCTCCTGTTCACGGTAACCGGCGTGCGCCTGGAGGCGGGCACGATGATTCTGCTCTGGGCCGTCTCGCTCGTGCTGCTGCTGATCCGTGTCCGGTACCTGTGCCTCGCCTATTCGGCCGGTGTGCTGGGAATCGCCCATTATGCGGCCAAGCTCTTCTGGTCTCCGGACGCGGGGAAGGAGGCTGGCTGCGCGAAGCGCTTTGGCGGTACACGTGCCCTCGCTGCTCGTGCTGACGGCTGTGCTGCATCTGATGGAAGGCCTGCTTGTCCGCCGCCAAGGAGCGCGTCTCGCTCTGCCGCTCTTCCTCGAGAGCAAGCGGGGCAAGCTTGTCGGAGGCTATCAGCTCCAAGGGTTCTGGCCTGTGCCTCTGGTCATGCTGGTCCCGACCGGCGGCGGGCCGCTTACGCTCCCTTGGGAGCCGCTCTTCTCCGGCGGACAAGGCCCGGCTGGCTGGAGCCTGCTGGCCTTCCCGGCGATCATCGGCTTCAGCCAGCTGACCACCGCCTACCTGCCTAAGGACAAGCTGCGCCAAAGCTCAGGCCTGCTGTGGGCGTACGCGCTGGCGGTGGCGGCCCTGGCCGGGCTGGCCGGCCTGTGGGAGCCGCTCGGCCTGCTCGGCGCGGGGCTGGCGGCCCTGCTGCATGAGGCGATGATCCGCTACGGGAGCCGGGAGGAGGACCGGAAGCAGCCCCTCTATGTGCATGACGGAAGAGGCATGCACATCCTGGCCGTGCTTCCGAACAGTGCCGCGCAGGAAGCGGGCCTTCAAGCCGGGGAGATCGTCCACCGGGTGAACGGGGTCCGGGTCCGCTCCAAGGAAGAGTTCCACGATGCGCTCCGGATCAACCCGGCCTTCTGCAAGCTCGAGGTTCTGAACCATGAGGGCCACAGCAAATTTGTGAGCCGGGCCTTGTACGCCGATGCGCATCACCAGCTGGGCTTGATTCTCTCGCCCGATGACCGGGCTCCGTTCTTCCTGTCCGAGAAGCCGCCCGGGTTCGCTTCTTACCTGCGGATGAAGTGGAGCGGCATGCGGCGGAACGACAAGGCGCGCAGCGACTTCGAAAGCTTCTCGTAACCGGCACGACTTTCAATGAAATAAGCCCGCAGCCAAGGGAGGATGGGACCCCTGGGGCTGCGGGCTTTTTGACGTATAAGTCGCTAGGAAGAATCAATGGTCAATCCACCGGAACGTCCCAGGTCAGGCGACAGACTGTGACCGGCCTCTATTAGCGAAGGACCACGATCTCCACCCGGCGGTTTTTCTGGCGGTTGGCGTCGGAGTTGTTCTCGGCTACCGGCCTCGTATCCGCATAGGCGACGGACATGAAGGTGGAAGGGGAAAGCTTAGCCGTGTCCGTAAAGTAACGAAGCACCGACAAGGACCGTTCGGAGGACAGCCTCCAGTTGTCCTTATAGAGGGAGCCGGTGGCCAGCGGAAGGTTATCCGTGTGGCCCTCGATGCTGATCTTGGTGTTCAGCGTGGGAAAGAGGAGGCCATCCTCTCGAGAACCGGATAGGCCTCGGGCTTCAGATCAGCCTTTCCCAGATCGAACAGGAGCAGGTCGTTCAGCGTAACGGCGATTCCGCGGGGAATGTCGACGGCTGACACCTTGGTCTGCAGGTTGTTCTCCGCAATGTACTGGTTAACCAGCTTGAGCAGATCCTGCAGCTCCTTTTCCTTCTTATCCTTTTCCTCTTTGTCCGTCTTGTCCTGCTCCTGCTGTTCCTTCACTTTGTTCACTTCGTCGTCGCTGTCTTTGTTGCGGTTCGGGTCGATCTGGCCGATCTGCCCGCTTCCGCCGCCCTGAGGCATGATCGAATCGGTTTTGGTGAACTGGTAATTAAGGGACTGGGCGAGCACCGTGTATTTGGCCATGTCGATTTTGCTCATCGCATACATGATAATGAAGAAAATAAGAAGAAGGGTGATCAGGTCGGAATAAGTAATCAACCAGCGCTCATGGTTCTCATGCTCGGCGTGCTTCTTCCTAGACCTCCTCGCCATTGGCGGCACCTGCTTCCTCAGTCTTGTTCTTGTTGGAGTGCTTCTGGTGCAGGAAGGAGGACAGCTTTTTCTTGATCAGTTGCGGATTCTCCCCGGCCTGCAGGGCCAGAATGCCTTCAAGCATAAGCTCCATCTCGGAGATTTGCTCCTTGCCCCTACCCTTCACCTTGTTTCCTAACGGCAGGAAAACGACGTTCGCTAAGCCTACCCCGTACAGGGTGGCGGTAAAAGCAACGGCAATGGCAGGACCGAGCGTATCCGGGTTCGACAGGTTGCCAAGCACGTGAATCAGGCCCATAACGGTCCCGATAATCCCCATCGTAGGAGAATAACCGCCGGCCGCTTCAAAAATTTTGGCTTGAGCCTCATGGTTGTGCTCCAGCGCCTCCATCTCCAGCTCAAGAATTTGCCGGGTCAGCTCCGGATCGGTGCCGTCCACGACCATCATAAGGCCTTCCTTCAAGAAAGGGTTGGCATGCTCCTGCGCACGCTGCTCCAGAGCAAGAACCCCTCCCGCCGGGCAACCGTAGCCATGTCCACGAGTTCTTCTATAATGATATGGGGATCCCGCTTCGGCTCCTTGAAAGCCATGTTAAGCGCGGCCGGCAGTTCCTTCAGCTTGGACAGCGGGAAGCTGACCACGACCGCCCCTGCGGTACCTCCGAGAACGATAAGCAGGGCGCTTGGAACGAACAGAGCGCTGACATGCCCTCCGTCCCAAACATATCCGCCGATCAAGGCGGCCAGTCCGAGAATAATGCCTAAGATTGTAGTAATATCCACTTCAGTATCCACTCCCAATGCCTGTTATGGTTCCTCTTATCCTGCGGGACGCATTCCGCGCTGGTGTATCCTTCCACGGTTTGCAAGAAAGCCGGAAAAGCGGTATAATAAACGAACAAGTATTCTTATTTTGTTCCACTCTTTCGACGGATCGGAAGGCATTCTCCCTGCAGGCGGAATGCCGTTCCTCCGCAGCCGTGTCACAACTTCAACTATTATATCGGAAGATGTACGATAAATGTTTAGATGAATTCCATCATTATAGCTTGGGCATCGAAGGCTTGCCGGGACGAGGTTATGCATGAAAGGTAATGCGGACTCCGGCGGCCTTTGTTGTGCAGGCTTACCCTTTTGGGAGGTTAGAATGAGCGATCTCGTATTAAGCCAGAAGAAATTTGAATTGGTGTCGGACTTTAGTCCCCAAGGCGATCAGCCGGCGGCTATCGATCAGCTGGAGAAGGGGATCCGGGAGGGCAAGCGTCACCAGACCCTGCTTGGGGCTACCGGAACCGGGAAGACCTTCACCATTGCCCATACCATTGCCCGGCTTAACCGCCCGACGCTGGTCATCGCGCATAACAAGACGCTCGCCGCCCAATTGTGCAGCGAGTTCAAGGAGTTCTTCCCGAATAATGCGGTGGAGTATTTCGTCAGCTATTACGATTACTACCAGCCGGAAGCCTACATTCCGTCCTCCGATACGTTTATCGAGAAGGATTCGAGTGTGAACGATGAGATCGATAAGCTCCGTCACTCCGCCACCAGCGCGCTGTTCGAACGGCGGGACGTCATTATTGTCGCGAGCGTCTCGTGCATATACGGCCTCGGTTCCCCGATGGAGTACCGGGACCTGGTCCTGTCGCTCCGGGTCGGGATGGAGCGGCCACGCAACGACATTCTGCACCGGCTCGTGGACATCCAGTACCAGCGGAACGACCTTAACTTCGTGCGGGGAACATTCCGGGTACGGGGCGACGTGGTGGAGATCTTCCCGGCGTCGCGAAGCGAGCATGCGGTGCGGATCGAGATGTTCGGAGACGAGATCGAACGGATTACCGAGATCGACGTGCTGACGGGCGAGATCATCGGGGAGCGCGACCATATCGCGATCTTCCCGGCGTCCCACTTCGTTACGCATGAGAGCACCATGAAGCGGGCGATCGTAAACATCGAGAGGGAGCTTGAGGAAAGGCTCGCGGAGCTGAGGGAGCAGAACAAGCTTCTGGAGGCCCAGCGCTTAGAGCAGAGAACCCGGTATGACATCGAGATGATGCTCGAGATGGGCTTCTGTTCGGGGATCGAGAATTACTCGGGACCGCTTACGTTCCGGGAGAGAGGGGCGACCCCTTACACCCTGCTCGATTATTTCCCGGACGACATGCTGTTCGTCGTCGACGAGTCCCATGTGAGCCTGCCGCAGATCCGCGGAATGTACAACGGCGATCGCGCCCGGAAGGAAGTGCTGGTCGAGCACGGCTTCCGTCTTCCTTCGGCCCTGGACAACCGGCCGCTCCGATTCGAGGAATTCGAACAGAAGCTGAGCCAGGCCATTTACGTGTCGGCTACGCCCGGCCCGTATGAAATCGAGCACTGCCCGACCATGGTGCAGCAGATTATCCGTCCGACCGGCCTCTTGGATCCTGTGATCGAGGTTCGTCCGACGAAAGGGCAGATCGACGATTTGATCGGTGAGATCAACGACCGGATCTCCAAGGATGAGCGGGTGCTCGTGACGACCTTGACGAAGAAAATGGCGGAGGACCTGACCGATTATCTGAAGGAAATCGGCATCCGCGTACGCTATCTCCACTCGGACATCAAGACGCTGGAGCGGATGGCCATCCTGCGCGATCTCCGGCTCGGCACCTTTCACGTGCTGGTCGGAATCAACCTGCTGCGGGAAGGGCTCGATCTTCCGGAAGTTTCTCTGGTGGCTATCCTCGATGCCGACAAAGAGGGCTTCCTGCGGGCGGAGCGTTCCCTGATCCAGACCATCGGACGGGCTGCCCGGAACTCGGAGGGCAGGGTCATCATGTACGGCGACAAGATCACCGACTCCATGGAGAAGGCGATCCGGGAAACCGAACGCCGCCGCACGATCCAGATCGCTTATAACGAGAAGCACGGCATCACGCCGCAGACGATCCGCAAAAAAGTAAGGGACGTCATCGAAGCTACAAAGGTGGCGGAGGAGAACGCCGATTACCTGACGGGCGTGAAGGAAACCAAGATGTCCAAGAAGGACCGCATGGCCGTGATCGAACGTCTCGAGGCCGAGATGAAAGAAGCCGCGAAGAGCCTGCAGTTCGAGCGGGCGGCCGAGCTTCGTGACGCTCTTCTGGAATTGAAGGCCATGGACTGATCCCCTGCTCCTTATCCGTAAGGGTTGTTCTGCTTACCGGGTAAGGCATGGGAGAGGGCGGATAGAGGAATTTTATAGAGAAAACCGGCCGGGGGTGTTTATTTATTGCCTGACCGGTTTACGATAGATTAATAGGTTTAGAAGTATTGGATGGCCGCAGGAAAGATTCAAGCCCATAAAGGAAGTGTTGTCATGGCACATGAGAATATCGTGGTCAAAGGCGCCCGCGCCCATAATCTGAAGAATATAGACATTACGATCCCGCGGGATCGTTTCGTCGTGCTGACCGGACTGAGCGGCTCCGGCAAATCCTCGCTCGCGTTCGATACCATCTACGCCGAGGGCCAGCGCCGCTACGTGGAGTCCCTCTCGGCTTATGCGCGTCAGTTTCTCGGCCAAATGGAGAAGCCGGACGTCGATTCAATCGACGGGCTTTCCCCGGCCATCTCCATTGACCAGAAGACCACCAGCCGCAACCCAAGGTCGACCGTAGGGACCGTAACGGAGATTTACGATTACCTGCGCCTCTTGTTCGCCCGGGTCGGCCGTCCCCATTGCCCGGTTCACGGGATCGAGATTACTTCGCAGACCGTCGAGCAGATGGTGGACCGGATTATGGAATACCCCGAGCGGACCCGGCTGCAAATTATGGCGCCGCTCGTATCCGGACGCAAGGGAGAGCATACGAAGCTGCTTGCGGATATTCAGAAGCAGGGCTTCGTCCGCGTTCGGGTGAACGGGGAAGTAATGGACCTCTCCGAGAAGATCGAGCTCGAGAAGAACAAGAAGCACTCCATTGAAGTCGTTGTGGACCGGATCGTCGTCAAGGACGATGTCCAGACACGGCTGGCGGACTCGCTGGAAACGGCGCTGAAGCTTGCCGAAGGACGGGTGCTGGTTGACGTTATGGACAAGGAGGAGCTCCTGTTCAGCCAGAACCTGGCTTGTCCCGAGTGCGGCTTCTCGATCGAGGAGCTGTCTCCGCGGATGTTCTCCTTCAACAGCCCCTTCGGGGCCTGCCCGGAGTGCGACGGACTGGGAAGCCGCATGATCGTCGACCCGGACCTGCTGGTTCCGGACTCCCGCAAGTCGATTGACAAAGGCGCCTTTGAAGCGTGGGCCGGCAGCACCTCCAACTACTATCCTCAATTTCTGGCGGCCGTCTGCTCCCATTACAAGATTCCGACCGACGTTCCGGTAAGCGAGCTCAATGCCGACCAGATGAAGATTCTTCTGTATGGAACGGGCGGGGAGAGGATCCGGTTCCGGTACCAGAATGACTTCGGCCAATCCAAGGAAGCATGGGTATCGTTCGAAGGAATCGTCCGGAACCTCGAACGCCGCTACCGCGAAACGGCGTCGGACGGAATCCGGGAGCATATCGAGACCTATATGAGCGCCAAGCCTTGCACCAAGTGCAAGGGCCAGCGGCTGAAGCCGGAGAGTCTGGCGGTCACGATCAACGGCCGGAACATTGCCTACACGACGGAGCTGTCTGTGGGGGACGCCCAGACGTTCTTCGAGGGGCTGAAGCTGAACGAGAAGGAAATGGCCATTGCCCATCTCATTCTGAAGGAGATCAATGCCCGTCTCGGTTTCCTGGTTAACGTCGGCTTGGATTACCTGTCGATGAGCCGGGCGGCCGGGACGCTTTCCGGAGGGAGGCCCAGCGCATCCGGCTGGCTACGCAGATCGGATCGAGTCTCATGGGCGTGCTCTACATTCTGGACGAGCCGAGCATCGGCCTGCACCAGCGGGACAACGACCGCCTCATTCAGACGCTGGAGCATATGCGCGACCTCGGCAACACCCTCATTGTGGTCGAGCACGACGAGGATACGATGCTCGCCGCCGATTACATCATCGACATTGGCCCGGGTGCCGGCATCCACGGCGGGCAGGTCGTCGCCAAAGGGACGCCGAAGGAGATCATGGAGGACCCGAACTCCTTGACCGGCCAATACTTGAGCGGGCGTAAGATCATTCCTGTGCCGCTTCAGAGACGCAAGACGAACGGCAAGTGGCTCGAGATCAAGGGAGCGAAGGAGAACAACCTCCGCAACACCAGCGTGAAGGTTCCGCTCGGCGTCATGACCTGCGTCACGGGGGTATCGGGCTCCGGCAAGAGTACACTCATTAACGAGATTCTCTACAAGGCGCTGGCCCGCGAGCTCAACGGGGCGAAGGTGCGTCCCGGCGAGCACAAAGAGATTCTCGGGCTGGAGAACGTGGAGAAGGTCATCGACATCGACCAATCGCCGATCGGCCGCACCCCGCGGTCGAACCCGGCCACCTATACCGGCGTATTCGATGATATCCGGGATCTGTTCTCCACTACGACGGAAGCCAAAATCCGCGGCTACAAGAAAGGCCGCTTCAGCTTCAACGTCAAAGGCGGACGCTGCGAAGCGTGCCGCGGGGACGGCATCATCAAAATCGAGATGCACTTCCTTCCCGACGTGTACGTTCCTTGCGAAGTATGCAAAGGCAAACGGTACAACCGGGAAACACTGGAAGTCAAATACAAGGGCAAGAACATCTCCGAGGTATTGGAGATGACGATCGAGAATGCGACGGAGTTCTTCCAGAACATCCCGCGCATTCACCGGAAGCTGCAGACGCTGCTTGATGTCGGCCTGGGCTATATGAACCTGGGGCAGCCGGCTACGACGCTGTCGGGCGGAGAAGCCCAGCGGGTGAAGCTGGCGGCCGAGCTCTATCGGAGGAACACCGGCAAGTCCATCTACATTCTGGACGAGCCGACCACCGGGCTTCACATCGACGACATCGACCGCCTCCTCAAGGTGCTGCACCGCCTGGTGGATAACGGAGAGACCGTGCTCGTTATCGAGCACAACCTCGATGTCATCAAGACCGCCGATTACTTGATCGACCTGGGGCCGGAGGGAGGAAGCCGGGGCGGAACGATTGTCGCTTGCGGAACCCCGGAGCAGGTTGTGAAGGTCAAGGAGTCCTACACGGGCAAATACCTGAAGCCCATAATGGAACGCGACCGCAAGCGGACGGAAGAAGCTCTGGACCGCGAGAAGCAGCATGAGGATGCCGCCGTCTAACGGGAAAGAGGCCCTACTCTAGCAGGGCTGGAACGTTCAGGGACACCATAAAATACCCCATAGAGAAGCCCCCGTCTCCACCTAGGAGAACGGGGGCTTTTTGGCCTTTCCCGAGCAAGTGGACTTAAGCCCATGCCCAGTTCAAGCATTAGTCGCCGTTGATGATCGCGCTAAGCGTTTCTTGGTCCCAATCCACTTTGGCCTTCAGGGACTCGCTGACGAAACGAACCGGCACCATCGTGCTGCCGTCTTTGATCTCCGCCGCCACTTCCAGGGTCACGGCTGTGCCGTTGACATAAGCGGTCGTGCTTCCGATGAACAGCTTGATCGTGATATCTCCTTTAACGACTGTGACGGAACGCTCTTCGTTGTTCCACGTCACGTCCGCTTTCAAGGCTTCGGAAATCGCACGGAACGGCACGAGGGTATTGCCTTCTTTGATGAAAGGACGGACTTCAAAAGCAGGCTCTTCGCCATTGACGTATGCCTTCACGCCCACCACGCCAAGCTTCTTAAGAAGCTTGCCGAGCTGCTTGTAGCTGTCCAGGTTCAGGGGATTCGCTTTTACCGCTTCTTTCTGAACATCAACGGCCGCGTCAGTATCCCCGGATGCCTCCAGCTCGCTGGCAGCTTCGCTCAAGACGACATCAGCCTGAACGTCAATGCCGTATTTCGTTTTCAGCAGATTAGCGATGACTTTCTCTGCCGGTGTTCCCTTCACATTCTCGTAGGCATTCTCCAGGCCTTTGTAGCCGTTGTGGCCGTGGCCATAGGTAGAGTAAGTAACCGAAGTCACCGTGTCCTGTCCTTCCGGCAGCGTGACACGGATATCGGAGCTTTGTCCTTGTCCGTTGTTGCCTCGTGCTTCTCCCGTTACGGCCGGTTTGCCGCCCTTGTCTTCCTTCGGTGCGGCCCAAGCCGTAGCCGACAACACGCTCATCGATACAACCGCCGTACCAAGTACTGCCCATGTCTTCTTCATCTGTTGCTCCTCCTTGGAAATAATTACTGGTTGGGTATGACATCCATAGCTTTCGCCGGAAGCCAGCCCTTTTAAGGGGATATATCGGCAAAAGAAACCAAAAAAGAACACCCGAAGATGTTCTTTGGTTAATAGATAGATTAAGAAGCGACGCTGCCTTGAGCGAGAATCGTCGTCAGTTTGTCTTGGAAAGCCTCGGTTCCCACGCGGTTCACGAACTGATGGAAGCTCTCTCCGCCGGTCCGGTTTTCTTTGTAGAAGAGGATGAGCTGGGCGAGCACAGGGGCTACATCGTCGCCTTTCACGCGGCCCTTCAGCGCTTTGTTAAGCTGGGCGTTCGGCCCTAGAATGCCGCCTACGGCGATGTCGAACGCATCGACCATGCCTTCCGGCGTCTTCACCAGGGAGCCCTGGAGCCCGATATCCGCGATATGCTTCTGGCCGCACGCATTCGGGCAGCCGATGAAGTGAATGCGAACCTCTTCCTCGAGATCCACGTGAGCATCGAGGTATTCCGCGACCCGGCGGGCGCGTTCCTTCGTTTCGACAATGGCCAGGTTGCAGAACTCGTTCCCCGTGCAGGAAACCGTGCGGCTCATGAAGCGCTTCGGATCCGGAGTCAGGCGGTCAAACACCTTCTCCTGAAGCAGAGCAGCCACTTTCTCGTTAGGAATGTTCGGAACGATAATGTTCTGGGACATCGTCGTCCGGATGGATCCCGATCCGTATTCATCGGAGACACGGGCGAGCTCCGTTAGCTCATTGGCATCCAAGCGCCCGACAGGAACGTTCAAGCCGACATAGCTGAGGCCTTCCTGCTTTTGCGGGTGAACCCCATCGAAGTAAGCGGCGTTCCAGCCCACAATCCGGTCGTCGCCGGCCGTCTCCAGCTCGCCGGTAAGCTTCTTCAGCTCCTCGAGGAACTTCTCCGGGCCCCAGTCGGCAACGAGGAATTTCAGACGCGCCTGGTGGCGCTTCTCGCGGTAGCCGAAGTCGCGGAAGATAGTCGTGACGCCAACCGCCACCTTAAGCACTTCTTCGGGACGAACGAAGACATCAAGCTTCTTCGCCAGGTGAGGCTTGGCCGAGAGACCGCCGCCTACCCACACATGAAAGCCGGTTACGGTTTCCCCGTCGATCACTTTGGTGGCCGGGGTGTAAGCCAAGTCATTGATCTCCGCATGGGCGGTGTTATAAATATTGGCGGAGATGGACATTTTATACTTGCGGGGCAGGTTCGAGAAATCGCGGTTGAGCAGGAAGAACGAAGTAACCTCCTCGACGATGTCCGTCGTATCCATCAGCTCGTCCTTGTCGATCCCGGCCAGAGGATTGCCGACAATGGTACGAGGGCAGTCTCCGCAAGCCTCGTACGAATACAGGCCTACCGCTTCCAGACGCTTGAAGATATCCGGAAGGTTCTCCACGGTCAGCCAATGAAATTGGATGGCTTGGCGGGTGGTCACGTCCACGAGGTTGCGCCCGTAATCACGTGCAATGCCGGCCAAGGCTCTGGCCTGGTCACTCGTCATAACCCCGCTGTTAATCCGCACGCGCATCATGAAGTGTCCGTCCTTCGGCTTCTGCTCGTACACGCCGGCCCACTTGAAACGGTTCATGTCGTCTTCCGTAATGGCCGAGTAACCTTCATGGGCGTACTTCTCGATGATCGTGCGGATCACATCGAGTCCGTCCTTCTCCAGCTTCTGCAGCTCAACTTTATTCAGCTTGGACGGGTCCGCCGCCCAAATCGGTTCATAAGCCATGTTCGTATAAGCCTCCCACAAATTCCGATAAAAATGGTATGAAATATACCTTAATCGTACCACATCAGGGGGAAGCGTAAACGGAAACTTCTCTAAGGTTTTGTTAGGGCAACCGGGCTTTCGGGTTATAACAAAACGTGGCGAAATGTTGACAATGTTGTTACGGATTTCAAAAAAACTTGCAACGGCTTCCCACAAAAGATAACATAGAGGAATAGAATAGGTGATTTTTGACTAAGGAGGGTCTCTCTCATGTTTTATTGGGCAGAGGATGCACCGGCGGCAGCTGCGGAGGCGGCCAGTACCTTTGACGTGTTCGATCTTTTCATTATTGTGTTTACCATTCTGATTGCATGGGGTGTGTTTCGCTCCTTGACGGCACGCCAGAAAAATAAGTTCGCGATTGGCTTCGGGATCGTTTCCCTGGTTGTTTTCCTGTTTATGGATTTGATTATGATCCAGCATTGGATGAGCTAGGCGAATTCCCTCTCCTTAGGAGAAAGCATCGGAACGGATGGCAGCACGAAGAGCCCTTGCCGGAAGGCAGGGGCTTTTTGCCGTCTAGGTTGTTCTGCTTTCTCGCCAACGAAGTTACCGGATAAGGCACTAGAAACACCGCAGCTTGCAGGAAAAAAGGCCGTTCCTTCCTTAACCGGAAGGGACGGCCTTTTGAAGGTAAGCCGGGTGCGGACGGCGGGGCTTACACCCACCACATCTCGCCGACCGGATCGTTGATCAGCACCTGCTTCAGGTTGTCGACGGCTTTGCTGAAGCCTTCGTTGATCGACATCAGGCCGTCCTCGTGTTCGATGCTCACGACATAGTCGTAGCCCACGAGACGCAGAGCGCTGATGATGTCGGCCCACGTCTTCAGGTCATGGCCGTAGCCGACGGTGCGGAACTGCCAGGCACGGTCGAGCATCTGGGTGTAGGACTGCATGTCCGTCAAGCCGTAACGGCTGACGTTGATCGGGTCGATCGTCGTATCCTTCGCATGGAAGTGGTGGATCGCACCGGCCCGTCCCAGAATGTGAACGGCCTGCACCGGATCAATGCCCTGCCACCACATGTGGCTCGGATCGAGGTTAGCGCCGATGGCTTCTCCTGCCGCCTCACGGAGACGAAGCAGAGTAGCCGGAGTATGTACGGAGAAACCGCCGTGCAGCTCCAGACCGATTTTGACGTTATGCTCGGAAGCGAACTTCCCGGTTTCGGTCCAGTAAGGGATAACCTTCTCTTCCCACTGCCACTTCAACAGATCCTGGTAATCGTTAGGCCAAGGGGAAACCGGCCAGTTCGGGTATTTGGCATTGTCGCTGTCGCCGGGGCAGCCCGAGAACGTATTGACCACGGAAACTTCAAGCTTCTCGGCGAGCAGGATGGTTTGGCGGATGAGCTCCTGATCGGGCTGGGCCAGCGCCTTCTGCGGATGCAGCGGGTTCGCATGGCAGCTTAGAGCGCTGATGAACAGACCGCGGGATTCGATGGCTTTTTTGAAGGCATTCAGCTTGCCGTCGTCGTTAAGAAGCTCGTTAGGGTCGCAGTGAGCATTGCCGGGATAACCCCGGTGCCGATCTCTACAGCATCCAAGCCTTTGGCTTTGATGTAGTCCAGAGCCTGCTCAAGAGGCTGCTGGGCGAACAAAACGGTAAAAACGCCTAACTTCATAGGTACACCTCCAAAAGAGTGAAAAGCTACAATAAATTATACCACGCCTGCCTCAAAAAGAAAGGAGACCGCGGTAGATCCGCAGCACCGTCTCCTGGGTTCCCCCATAGATGATAATGGCGGCGAGAACGGCGAGCTGGGTCAGGAAGCAGCGGAAGTAGAAGTACGGCTTGGAGACCTTTTTCTTGTTGACGAGGGTGGACCCGAGCAGGTTCTCCAGCGCCAGCAGAAGCCCGTGGTACACGCCCCAGATGACGTACAGCACCGTAAACCCGTGCCATAAGCCGATGAGCACCATAATGAGAATGGAGAGGCCGGCGGCCGTCCACCGGGACGGGGTTTTGCGGGAGAAGAACATGAAGATATGGTCGCGGAACCAATCCCCTAGCGTGGCGTGCCAGTTGCGCCAATACTGCGTCAGGGTAGGGAGAGGAACGGCTTCTTGAAGTTCTCCGGAATGGTGTAGCCGAACAGCCGGCCGATGCCGACCGCGATATCCGAGTAGCCCGAGAAATCAAAGTACACCCAGGCGTAGAAACACACCATGAGAAAAAGCGACTGCGCCGTATGCAGCTCCCCGGCCAGTACATGATCGAACGCGGTGGACACCCAGGTGACGAGCACGATCTTCTTGAAGAGGCCGAGGATGATGCGCTTGACCGCTTCCTCGAACTGGGCGGCGTTGATCGAATAGGGCTTCTTCGTGTCGGCCATGAAATCCCGGAATTTCAGGATCGGGCCCGAGGTAAAGGTCGGAACGAATAGAATATAGTTAAAAAAATCGAGTGCGGGGGCCTTGGCGTCCTTCCCGAGAAAATACGCGAAATAGTAAGCGTCGATGACCTTCAGCACGTAGTAAATCAAGCCAATCCAGATCACCGCATCGAACAGCGGGTGGGTCCAGACCTCCATGACGAACAGACGGACGCAGGAGACGGCCGCCACGTTCAGAACAATGGAGAGCACGAACCACAGCTTCCGGTAAGAGGCCGTGCGGCTCAGAAAGAGGAAGCCCGCATAGTTCAGCGCCGTGTAGACCACGGCGAACAGGAACAGCTTCTGGCTGAACACGCCGAGGAAGGCCAGGTTGAAGAAGAGAAGCAGGACGCGCTTGTTAAGCGGCCACCACCGGGTCAGCATCAGAACGGCGATCATGCCGGCCATGGCCACGAGGGCATTCATCTTGATGAAGAACATTTCGGACTCCTTACTTGGCGCCTAGCGGAAGCGGGTATCCTCCGGTAAGCCCCTTGCTTGACTTAGTGACATTTCCGGTCATGGATAAGGCACTAGAACTTCTCATAGATAAAGATCCCTTCGCCCGTAAAATAGATCAGGACCAGGATCAGCATAATCAGATAGGCTAGGACTTCGACGGTTTTGCGAATGACAGGAGCCATTCGTCCACCTCCTTCGTAAACTGCGGGGCCCCTTCTCCCGGTTCAAATGAACCAGGTCATGAAAAAGCTCCTCGGGATAACGGTCCGTCAGGTCGAGCACTGGAACCTGCCTGGCTTGCAGCCGCCGATTTACCTCGGCCTTCAGGGCGTCGAAGTAGGCCGGGTGAGGGCGGGCCGGGTTGAGCGGCATCCAGACCACCTTGAAATCAAGGCCCTTGGCCTGCACGTCGTTCAGTACCCGGTCGAGTGCCGCCAGGTTGTCGGCAAAATCGCCGTTCTCCAGCCGGCTGCCGTTGAACAGCTTCTCATACCGTTCCCAATCCCGGGCGTCCTCCTCGGGCTTGTTGCGGCCGAAGTACAGCTCCTTGTCGTTCCACTTGGGCTCGTAGGCGAACAGCTTGGAAGAGTCCAGCTCCACCGTGCCTTTGTACAGCTGCCGGGCGGCATCCGTCAAAGCTTCCTTGAAATAGTCCCGGTAGGCGTAGAAGTAGGGCTGATACGCCTTTTTGTGCCAAGGGTAGGTCGGATCGGTATCGAGCTTGTCCAGCATCGTATGAACGTCGATGCCGAGCACGAGCTGGTCCTTCACCTCGTACCAGGGATGCTCCAGAATGGCCTGGAGATCGGTTATTTTTCCGTAGGAAAGTCCCATTTCCACGAGGGGATAACGGGACTTGTCCTCCACATAGGCGCCGGTGACCGCCGAGTTTCCGAAGAAGACCCGTCCGCTGTCGGCGCCGCCGTGATGGGAGATCGTTTTGGTAAAGTCGTTCTTTCGGAACCGCATGGACGTCACCATCGGATTCCAGTACGCGGCTGCGGCATCCACCAGGAAGAAGCCGAGGAGTAGCAGCAGAACGAACCGGATGCTCCGGATAAATTGCCAAGCCTTCATCGCTAAACCTACTTCTTACAAAGATTTTTGCTTCCACGCCTCATACTGCTCGCGGAAGGCGGCCGGCCAATGGGCTTCATTCAGTCCGAATTGGGACAGGAACGCGAATGCCCAGCGTTCGATGCCGAAGCCTACGCAGCCGGTGACGGCGGGACGCTTGCCCATTTTGATATTAAAGGCATTGCCGAACGTGTTGCTGTGAAAATTGACCGAGGAGCAGGCGATCGATTTGTCGAGATACGGGATCGTCAGGCGAAGCTCGTACTTCATCTCCTGGTTGCGCTGGAACGAGGCCTTCGTCTGGAAATCGTTCGTGAAGAACGGGTCGTTCGCGATTTCCATGAAGCTGTCCACTTCCCACTCGGCGGCCAGTTCTTTCAGGTATTCCATGGATTTCAACCGGTTCTCCTTCACGAAATCCGGCTTGCCGACGAAAATGATCTCCCGCATGCTGAAATCGAGCAAACGTCCGAAGTCGCTGTGGTTCTTCGATTCGAAGCGGTGGCACTTGGAAATGGCCGTGACCACGACGCCGTCTCCCTCGAGCACCTCATCCTGCAGCCCTTCGTAGCAATGGTAGCAGGTGGAAGGATTCATGGTGAATTTCGGCTTCGGCATCGTCTCATCGAGAGACAGCGGATCGGCCAGCCTCCAGCCCCCGAGGTCGCGCACCGACTGCGAGAACGCTTCGATGACGTCGAGGTCCTCCCGTAAGTGAGTCAGGAAGTGAATGTGCTCCGGGAACGAGGTGAAGTGGTTCGTCTTGTTCAGCGTTTCGCTGTGAATGACGGCCGGGTAATGCTCCTCCTTCACGTCGAAGCGGTTGGCAACCTTCGTGACGAAGGCATAGTCCATGAACCGCATAAGACTCGAGAACGGCTCCCGGAAAATGAACAGCCCCGGCTCAAGCACCTTGATGATTTTGCGTTCGACAAGCTCAGCGATAATATCTCCGTTGTACGGCTTCGGCCCCTTATTCTCGAACAGGATGCTCTCCTTGAAGCCAAAGTCTCCTTGGAGAAGCGGTCGATCAGGCGGTTTACCTGGGCTTCGATCCCTTCATTGCCTTTGGGGGAATGGTGCACGATGCGAAGTGTTCCATCCTCAAGCGAAATATCTTCGATCGTTTCATCGACGAAAGCGGAGGCGTATTTGACCTGCCCGTGCTGGGAGGGAGCGAGCCGCTCCAGCGAGATGATGCATTCCATGAGGTTACCTCCCTGTTTTCTGACCGATAAAGGCGGCGATTTCGTTAATGGTGTTCATGGGGTAAAGCATGAGGTCCTGGTTCGTCACCCGGACGTTATACGTTTTCTCGATATGAGCGATCAGAGCGGCCGCTCCGATGGAGTCGATATAGCCGTAGTCAAAAAGATGAACCTCCGGCGTGAACTCGTCGTCATCGGGTTCGATTTCGTAGCGTTCGCGAATATGGGCTTCCAGTTCCTTGGCAATGCTGTCCATGGTGGATTCCTCCTGATTAAATAATGAAGTAGGGATGTCCGGCATCCGTTCCCAAAAAGCCGAGGTTACGGGGAGCGCACGGTCAGGCTGACCGCCGCCCCGAAATGAGTGACGGTATACGTATGCTGCTCTTGGTTTTCTTCGATTTGCAGGTCCGGTCCTTCCATCACGAGTGGCGAAGGGCTGTACAGCTTGATCTGCTGCATGCCGTCCGCGTTCAGCCGGATCGTCCACACCGCGCCGTCCTTCTGGATCTCGGTCGGGACGTTGGAGCGTACGACATGCCTTCCCGCTTCCCCGAAGGAGACGCCGAGCTTCGTCGGGCCGGCCAATCCGGCATACAAGGTGCCGTGCTGAGCCGTATGGAAGTCGGAGCTTACGGCAAGCGGTGCTTGGGCAAAAGACTTGCCCGGCTCGATGGCGACTCCGAGTGTGCCCGCATAGCCGCCGGCCTGGGAAGGCACGCTTCCGGCAGGCGTCAGCATGACGTTCAGGTGGACGCCCTTGCCGAGCTTGTCCTTCAAGCGGTCGACCAGGTAGCTTCCCCAGGATTGCGAGACGGTCACCCGGGAATTCAGCGTCGTCAGGAACGACTGGGCCATCTGGATCTCGGTCATGAAGTTATAATCGTATTGGGTCCGGATGCTGTCCGTGTAGGTCACGTACCGCATCGCGTTCTCGTATTTCAGCCGGCGCGCGTTCTTCTCCTCATCGGAGAGAGAAACGGCCGCAGGAAAATGGTACTCGATATGATCGAAATAGTCGATCGGCATATCCTGGGCGATGTACGCCTCGAAGATGTCCTTGCTCGATCCCGTTTCGTTCTCCCACAGATTCGGGGCGGGCGTGTAGATGAGCATCGGCCGTTTCACGGACGGATCCGAGAGCTGGAACGGCAGGCCCCACATGTAATCCGGGCCGTACTGCGGCTCGGACGGCGAATGGGAAGGACGGAAGCCGAAGTTGAACCAGATGCCCGCGTTGTTCTCGTTTAGCAGCGTCTGCAGGCGGTTCGGGTTGTTGATGCGCCACGTGTGCTGGTTCGTGCCTGTTTCGGTCCAAGGCAGGTTCAGGGCGCCGAACGCTTTGCGGTGCAGGGCGATCTCCGTTTTCTCCTGCTCATCGCTTAAGTAATTATGAAAATACAAGTGCGGGTACAGCTCCAGGTAATGGTCCTTCGCATAGGTCAAGAACTCGTTCAGCTCGGCCTTGTACGGGAACTTCGGATCGTCCAGGGCGACGGCCGGTCCGAATTCGAGCTGGCCGACGATCAGGTCGTCCTTGCCGTCGTGGTTGATGTCATACCAGAGCGGCACGCTGTTGTGCCCGCCGACAAGGGCGGGGGTGCCCATCTGGTTGAGGTTGTCGCCGCCGAGCGGATCCCGCTTCGCCCAGCCGCCGCTTTCGCGCACGAACACCTGAACGTCGCCTTCGCTGCCCCCGACCGCCAGGTCGGGCCGGCCGTCGCCGTTCAGGTCGCGCAACGACGGCGCCGCAAAGCGCCCGCGGATCCGCGCGGCTTCCTCCGGCGCGCCGAACGCGCCGGGCCGCCCCGCGAGCCCGCGGTAGACTCGGACGATGCCGTCGGCATCCCCGACCACGAGGTCGGGAATGCCGTCTCCGTCCACGTCGCCCACCGCGGGCGCGGCGTAAGCGCCGACGCGCGCCGGCTGGCCGCCAGCCTGCACCGGCACCGGAGCGGAGAACCGCAGCCCGCCCTCCCCGAGGGCGAGCAGCAGGTCCCCGCGCTCGTTGCCGAGGAGCAGGTCGGGCCGGCCGTCGCCGTTCGCGTCGAGCACCGTCGGGGCGGTGTAGGCGCCCGCGGCGAGCGGCCCTCCGCCGGCGAGCTGGAGCGGCTCGGCCGGACCGAACGCGTCCGGCGGCGTGAGCCCCTCCGGCAACGGCTGGTCCGCGTAGGCGGCCGGGCGGCTGCCCAGGCCGCGGTACACCGCGAGCGTGCCGTCGGCGCTGCCGGTGATCAGGTCGACGCGGCCGTCGCCGTCCAGGTCGGCGAGCGCCGGGTACGCCCGGTACGGCAGCTCGATCGGATCACCCAAGGACTTATACTTGGGGTAGTTCGCCTGCAGCAGTGGGCCGCTGTCTCCCGAGAGCCGGACCCCGCTTCCGTAGTACGAGTTCACGTACGGGCCGGTAAAATGGGGCTTGGCCGACGTTCCCGTGTTCAGATGAACCGTCACGTCCTCATGCCACTGGCCCCAATCGAAGGCAGCCCGGACGAGCGAGAACGAAGGAATCATATTGTGCTGCTTCAAGAGCTCCGCCCACTGGATCGCTTCCTTGTCGCGGAACGCCGGGAGCGCCTCAAAATGATTCTGGTACGCCATGGCCGGACGCCCGTAAGGGCCGAGCACCTTCTTCACGCTGTAGCCGTACCGCTCCTTCGCGACATACGCGAGGAATTCGTTGCGCAGCTGGTAATTGGCCGTGGCGAAGCCGAACTGGAAGTAAGCGTCGAGCGGAAGCTCCGACCGGTCGAAATAAGCGACGCTCGGCTTAGGTGCGAGGTTCCCTTTGTCCTGCTGGATCCGTTCGGCGAAGCCCCGCTTCGGGTCCATCCCGCTCTGCAGGTCGAAGCCGGTCAAGAAATACCGGTTCGGCAGGAACGAGGAAGCGAGCAGCACGCTGCCCTTGCCCTCCTGGTTCACGGTCATCAGGGACAAGCCGTTCAGCGAAACGAGTGTTTCCGCCGTTGTCGGCACGAGCCCTTTGCCCCAGACGAAGCCCGGCAGATGGCTCATGCCGACGTGGTTCTTGAAATTGCCCGCGAACAGCTGGACCACCTCCTGCATGCCCGAAGCATGGGCATCCACCTGCGGGTACGTGAAGGCCAGCCCTCCGGCGGCTTCCGCCGGAACGTCCTGAACGGCCGAGCCGCCGAGGAAACTCGCAGGGAAATCGGAGGCGAAATCGTTCTCAAGGAACAGGTGGCCCCCTCCCGCACGTAAGTCTCCAGCTTGCCTGCCGAGGACTGGAGAAGCCCGGTTCCCGCAAGACCGGGGTCCAGATAGACGGCATCGTACGAGCCCAATTGCCGCTCGCTTAACCCGGTAAGGATGGCTTGCTTCACTTCGGCGTTGGCCAGAAGCGTCTGCCGGAAATTGTCGTAAGCGGAAGGGTCGCCTCCCGAGTCGGACACGACGTATAGGAGACGGACGGTATCGACCTTCCGCACATAAAAAGGACGGCCAAGGCCAGGAGTGCCATCACCAAGGCTGCCGGTATGAGACGCTTCCTATATTTCATAATCTACCTCTATCGTAAGGATAACGGCATTATACCATTTTACGCGTTTTTTGTTAACAAAGGCCGAACGGCGTCGGATCCCGGAATTTCCACGGAAAAAACTTAATTCCCCGGTCGTTTTTATGGTTGCGGGGCCCGGTTTTCTGGTAAACTTAAAGGATACGGCATTTACGAGAGTCGGCCGTTTTACGATAGATTTCGTCTTTCGATAGATTTCAACTGGGAGGAACAACATGCGGACCATACGCAGGGAAGATATAGAGCTGCTGGCGCCGGCGGGCGACTGGGATTGCCTGAGGGCGGCGGTGGCGAACGGGGCCAATGCCGTTTTTTTGGAGTGGAGAAATTCAATGCACGCGCCCGGGCCAATAATTTTAAGATGGACGAGCTGCCGGAGATCATGTCCTTTCT
This sequence comes from Paenibacillus sp. CC-CFT747, assembly GCA_030323305.1. Taxonomy (GTDB): domain Bacteria; phylum Bacillota; class Bacilli; order Paenibacillales; family NBRC-103111; genus Paenibacillus_AO; species Paenibacillus_AO aurantius. Next base: position 2,082,532 of record CP106741.1, read on the forward strand.
TCATCTATATGGGGTGAAGGGCTTCCTCACGTTCAACATTCTCGTGTTCGAGAACGAGCTGGCGGACGCCAAGGAGCTGATCGAGGCGTGCATTGACGCCGGGGTGGACGCGGTAATCGTGCAGGATTTAGGTCTGGTCAAAATGATCCGCGAAATCTCACCGGACTTCCCGATTCACGGCTCCACGCAGATGACGATCACGTCACCGGAGGCGGTCGAGTTTACGAAGCCTTTTGATATTGAACGCGTCGTGCTCGGGCGGGAGAATAACCTGAAGCAAATCAAGACGATCGGGGAGCAGGCCAAGCAGCCGATGGAAGTGTTCGTGCACGGGGCGCTGTGCGTGTCGTATTCGGGGCAGTGCCTCACTTCCGAAATGTGGGGAGGCCGCTCCGCGAACCGTGGAGAATGCGCGCAGGCGTGCCGCCTTCCGTACGACCTGATGGTGGACGGGGTGCAGAAGCCGATGGGGGACATCGCCTACCTGCTGTCGCCGAAGGACCTGGCGGCGCTGGAGCTGGTGCCCGAACTGATCGAGGCAGGGGTGACCTCATTCAAAATCGAAGGGCGCCTCAAAAGCCCCGAGTATGTGGCGAACGTCGTCAGCAAGTACCGTAAGGCGATCGACCGCTACTTCGACGGGCAGAATCCCCAGCCGACGAAGGAGGAGCTGCGGGAGCTCGAGCAGAGCTTCTCGCGCGGCTTTACTCACGGCTTCCTGAAGGGAACGAACAACAAGAAGCTCGTCGAAGGAACGTATCCGAAGAGCCGCGGCGTTTACCTCGGGCGGGTGAAGCAGATCCTGCGCGACGGCGTCGTGTGCGAGCTCGAAGCTCCGCTTAAGCGCGGGGACGGGATCGTGTTCGATGCCGGCGACCCGACCAAGAAGGAAGAGGGCGGCCGCGTCTATGATATCCGCCGCAAAGGCGTCAAGCTGGAGGAGAGGCTCCCGGAGGCCTCATCGAGATCGTTCCCGGCCGCAACGATGTGAACCTGGGACGGCTTCATGTCGGCGACCGCGTCTGGAAGACGAACGACCCGCACCTCGACAAACGGCTGCGGCAGACGTTTGAAACGGACAAGCCGTACCGGACGTTCCCCGTTCGCGTTAAAGTGCTCGGCACCGTTGGACAGCCGCTTCGGACCTGGTGGACCGATGTGCTCGAGAACCGCACGGTAGAAGTGGTGTCGGAGCTGCCGCTCGAGACGGCGCAGAAGCGTCCGATGGACGAAGCGCTGTTCGCCGAGCAGTTCGGCCGCCTGGGCGGGACGATCTACGCGCTAGACGGGCTCGATGTGCAGCTGAACGGGGACATCATCCTGCCGATGCGGGAGCTGAACCAACTCCGCCGCCGCGCCGTCGAGCTCCTGGAGGAAGGGCGTCAGCAGCCGCGGGCCTATGTTAAGCGGGAAGTGGAGACTTACGGCGATGCCCTGGTGCCCGCCGTCCCTTCCGCTCCGCGGCTGACCGCTCTCTGCCGCACGCTGGAGCAGGTGCATGCCGTGCTCGAGACGGATGTGGAATGGATCTACGCGGATTTCGAATTCATCAAGCAGTTCCCGGCGGCGGTAGCGGCTGTGAGGGCGGCGGGACGCCGGATTGCTCTGGCTACACCGCGTATCCATATGCCGGGTGAAACGGGGTATTTCAAGAACATCACGAACCTGCGGCCCGATGCGGTGCTCGTGCGCAATACCGGCGCTCTCTACTATTATATGGAACGCCGGGCGAACCACCCGGAGGAGTATCATCCCGAGCTGATCGGGGATTTCTCCCTTAACCTGGCGAATCACAAGGCGGTCGACCTGTTCTTGGCCGCCGGCTGCTCCCGCGTGACGCCGTCCTATGACCTGAACATCCAGCAGATGCTGGATCTGCTTGGGAAGACGGACACGTCGAAGCTCGAGATCGTCATCCATCAGCATCTGCCGATGTTCCATACGGAGCACTGCGTGTATTGTACCTTCCTAAGCGAAGGCACCGACTACACGAACTGCGGGCGCCCGTGCGAGCAGCATAACGTGTCGCTGCAGGACCGCATCGGCATGTCCCACCCGGTCCGGGTGGACGAAGGCTGCCGTAACACGGTCTACAATGCGATCGAGCAGTCGGGCTCGGAGTATTTGCAGAACTTCCTCGAGCTAGGCGTAACGGATTACCGCGTCGAATTTCTGGAGGAGACGCCGGAGAAGGTCAAGGAAGTGCTCGACCTGTACAGCCGCGCCCTGCGGGGAGAGATCAGCGGCACGCAGGTGTGGAAGAAGCTGAAGGCGACCAACCAGCTTGGCGTCACCCGCGGTCAGCTGGTGAAGTAAGCGGTGCGGATAATACGCTTGGAAGATAAAGATCGATAACCTCGATGGACATGAGTTTTAAACTAATGTGCACTCCTTACGCTGGACAGCGGAAAGCCCTTTAGCCTCAGGGGAACCGGTGAACGGATAGGAGTGCATTTTCTATGGAATGATGGACAACCTCAGGTAATGATTACGATAACGTTTCATTCAGGAGGGATAAGGGATGAAGTACACGAACGTTTTTAAACTTATTCCCTCTGCAGCATTACTTGCAGGGTTGTTTGTTCCCGGTTTAGCGGGTGCCGCAAATTCCATGGGAAGTAAAGTAAAGGTAGAACCATCACAAGCGGTCTTATACAAGAAAAACTCCGAGGCCCCCAAAGAAAAATTTATTACGAAAGAAACAGCTATCGAGAAAGCTCATATCAAGCAAGAGGGGAAGTTAATTTCATCTACCTTGATGAGCTGGAATCACTTTTCTGAAGAAATCTTGGGAAAGTCTAACTCGATGCCGCAAATTGACGATGAGCGAATGGTATGGGTGGTTAAAGTGGATTATCCTAAAGGAATCGATACCAAGGGAGGCTATTTCAACAAAGCTGTTCAAATTTCCGCATTTGATGCGGAGACTGGTCAAATTTTAAATGTTACCACTATTGGGGATTCTCCTTCGAAAGAGCATAAAAGGTCAAGAACTCAAGGGTAATTCCGGCTTAGCTTGGTTTAGTAAGAAAGGCTCTGCTTCGGCGACTTGTCGTCCCGGAGCAGAGCCTTTTTAGGCAGGCAATCCGCCTGCTGCCGCCCAACCTACAGCCGCACCACCAGCCGCCCCCGCATGCGGCCCTGCAGGATGGCGTCCATCGCCTCGGGCACCTCCTTGAGCGGAATCTCGCGGATCATGGCCTCCAGCCGGCGGGGCTTGAGGTCGCCCGCCAGCCGCTGCCAGGTCGCTTGGCGTTGCTCCATCGGGCATTGCACGGAGTCAATGCCGAGCAGGCTCACGCCGCGCAGGATGAACGGCAGCACCGTCGCCGGCAGCTCCGTGCCGCCCGCGAGGCCGCTCACCGCGACCGCGCCGCCGTAGCGGACCGTCGCCAGCGTCCGCGCGAGCGCCGGCCCGCCGACCGGGTCGACGGCGGCCGCCCAGCGCTGCGGGCCAAGCGGCTGCGGCTTCTCCGGCGGCGCGAGCTCCTCGCGCGGCACCACCTCGGCGGCGCCCAGCTCCCGCAGGAAGGCGTGCTCAACCGCCTTCCCGGTGCCGGCCGCGACGCGGTAGCCGAGCTGCGCGAGCATCGCCACGGCGAAGCTGCCGACGCCGCCCGTCGCGCCGGTGACGAGCACCGGGCCGTGCTCCGGCGCGAGGCCCGCCGCCTCGAGGCGGGCGACGGACAGCGCCGCCGTGAAGCCGGCGGTGCCGCACGCCATCGCCTCGCGCGGCGTCAGGCCGGCCGGCAGGCGGACGGCCCAGTCCGCGGGCACGCGGGCGTAGGCGGCGTAGCCGCCGGAGTGCGAGACGCCGAGGCCGTAGCCGGTGACGAGCACCTCGGTGCCGGCGGGAAAGCGGGCGTCGGCGGACTCCGCCACCTCGCCCGCGAGGTCGATGCCCGGCACGAGCGGGTAAGCCGTCACGACGCGCCCGTTCGGCTGGCCGGCGAGGCCGTCCTTGTAGTTGACGCTCGAGTAGCACACCCGGATGAGAAGCTCTCCGGGCGGCAGGTCTTCCCGCGTCAACTCCCGGATTTCACGGACGAACCCCTTCTCCGTTTTGTCCACCACCAAAGCTTTAAAGGTTTTAGCCATTTCCCATTCCCCTTTCGCTGTACCTGATTTGGAATCAACTAGTCCTCAACCATTACGGTATCCGCATGCTTGGTTTCAAAACACAAGTTTACCGTTCTTTGGTTCGCTCTGGTTCTATGTATGGTTCCTGCTGGAATGACTACCGTATCGTTAGGCTTTAAAACCAACGTTTCCCTATCTTTAAAATCAATCAGCAGCTCTCCATCCAAAACCATAAACCATTCATCGGAAGTGGAATGATAGTGCCATTTGTATTCTCCCGAAAAAACGGCAATGCGGAGGCAGTGATCATTGACATCCGATACGACGAAGTTTACGTGCCGGTCGGTAATATCTTTTGTGAGCTTTTTCAGGTTAATCGTTTCTAACTGACTGTATTCCGGCATTTTATCCAGCTCCCTGTTTGTTAATGGGATATTCCTGCAAATCGTCTTACTCTGGTTCCTTGGCTTCACAGACCGGATGATCCTTTATGTAGTGCTTCTCCAGTCTATATCTATTACTCTACCTCAAGCCCTCTGCCTCTTCCAGTAGCCTGCCTTGTTCACAATTTGTACACATTTTTTTAAGGTTATTTTTAACTTTCTTTAAGGTTGGTTTATTGAAGCTTTCCTATAGTGAAAATGCTGCACGCATTGCATCGTAGAAATCGAACACCTATACAGAACACAAGAGGAGGGGCAAGGCATTGCTGGAAGTCCATCAAGTCAGCAAACTGTATACGAACCGGCGCGGGGTCGAGGAGATTGATTTCTCGATGAGCCGCGGGGAAATCGTAGGCTTTCTCGGGCCGAACGGGGCGGGCAAGACGACCACCATGCGGATGATAACCGGGTATCTGAATCCGACCCGCGGCCGCATTGTTGTGGACGGGTTGTCCATGGCCGACCACCCGAAGAAGGCAAGACGCAAGATCGGGTACCTGCCCGAAACGCCGCCGCTCTATCCCGAGATGTCTGTTCGGGACTATTTAAGGTTCATCGCGGACCTGCGGGACGTTCCCGCCCGCGACCAGAAAGCCCGCATCTCGGATGTCATCGGCCGGTTGGGCCTGCAGGGCCGCGAGAAGCAGATCATCCGCAGCCTGTCGAAGGGCTACAAGCAGCGCCTCGGGCTCGCGCAGGCCATCCTGCACCAGCCTGATCTGCTCATACTGGACGAGCCGACGTCCGGACTCGATCCGAAGCAGATCATCGAGATCCGGCAGCTGATCCGGGAGCTCGGGGAGAACCATACGGTTCTGCTCAGCACGCACATTTTGCCGGAGGTTAACGCGATCTGCAACCGCGTGCTGATCATCAACCAGGGGCGCGTGGTGCTCGACGACAAGCCGGAGCGGATAGCCCAGACAATGGGCGAGACGTTCGAGGTGAGCCTGGAGGTCAAAGGCCCGCGTGAAATCATCCTCAGCGAAATCATGCGGATTCCGTACGTGGATACCGTCACCGAGCTCGGGACGGAAGCAGCCGGCGGGGAAGCCCTGCAAGCCTCCCGTCCGGAAGAAGCCCTCGCCGATGCAGAAGATACGGCTTTTACCGCCGTTCCCGAAACCGATGCTTCGGACCTTGGAACAGAGGGACTCACGTCTGAAGCACCGGAAGCAGAAGGTCTTTCGGATCCGGCGGGTTCAACCGGCCTTTCCGAATCGCCTTCCGCAACAGGAGCCATGAGTGACTCGGATGCTCCGGACAATGGTCACCCTGAAGGGGGACCGGAAACCGAAGACACGGCTTCCACAGTCAAGCTACAGGTCACGGCCCGGGAGCGGGCGGACCTGCGCGAAGCGTTGTTCTTCCGCATGGCCGAGCTCGGCTATCCCATTCTTGAGATGCGCCGCAACCGCCTGAGCCTCGAGGATATCTTCCTCAAGCTGACGACGGACGAGCCGGCTGACACCGGCTGCATCGAAGAGGGAAAGGAGGGCTCCGCCGATGCGTAGAACCTGGGCCATCGCCCGCAAAGAGCTGCAGATGTACTTTTATTCCCCGACCGCCTACGTGGCGTTCGCGTTTTATTTTCTGATCAGCGGGTTCTTCTTCAGTATGGATTTCCTGAATTCCCAGACGGTGGACATCCGCCCGCTGTTCGGCAATTTTATGGTCGTCTACCTGTTCGTCATTCCGCTTTTGACCATGCGCCTTGTCTCGGATGAGCTTCGCCACGGCACCGACGAGCTTCTCCTGACTTCGCCTGCGGGGATCGGTGAGATCATTCTCGGGAAATACCTGGCGGCCGTGATCGTCCAGTTCCTGCTGGTTGCCGGCGCCTTGGTGTACCCGCTCATCCTGTCCTCTTTCGGCCCGCTGGATCAGCCGGTCATGTGGCTCTCCTTTCTGAGCATGTTCCTGCTCGGCGCCGCCATGATGGCGGTCGGCCTGTTTGCGTCAACCTTGTCCGCCCACCAGATGGTAGCGGGGATCGCGGGCTTCGCCATGCTGCTCGTGCTCTGGATGATCGAGTGGATGGGCTACAGCGTCTACACGTCGGGCAAGGAATGGCTTGGCCAATTCTCCATTGCCGGCCGGACCACCAACCTGCAGAAGGGCGTGCTCGACCTGTCCGATATTCTTTTTACATCAGCTTTATCGCCGTCTTTATTGTGCTGAGCATTCAAACCCTCGAAAGAAAACGTTGGAGATAGGAGGAAGACAACCGTGAAGAACTGGATCAAAGGCACCAACGCGGTCGTGCTTTCTCTGGCGGTCGTGGGCATTTTTATCGTCCTGACGGTCTTCCTCCATTCGTTGAAGGGGACCCAGTGGGATTTAACCAAGAATAAGAAATTCACCCTCTCGGACCAGACCGTTACGATGCTGCAGAAGCTCGACAAGCCGGTGCATGTCACGGCCTTTTCGGATCCCGGCCAGGGAGTGGTGAGCCGCCAGATCACCGATCTGCTGCAGGAATACCACAAGCGCAACAACAAGTTCACGTTCGAGGAAGTCGATCCGAAGCAGAAGCCGACGCTCGCCGAGAAATACAAGATTGACCGGTACGGCACGATCGTTTTCGAGATGGACGGCCAAACGAAGAACGTTTACGCCGATGAATTGTACGCAAGCGGCGCGGCCGAAGGCTCCTACACCTTCTCCGGGGAGGAGAAGTTCACCCAAGCCGTGCTCAGCCTGACCTCGAAAGAGAAGCACACCGTGTACTTCCTGACGGGACATGGGGAAATGACCTCTGCTAACGCGAGCGCCTTCCGCAGCTCTCTGGAGTCCGAGGGCTACACCGTCAAGGACTTGAACCTCGTGAAGGAAGCGGCCATTCCGGCCGATGCCGAGACTCTCTTTATTCTGGGGCCGCAGAACGACCTGAGCGAGGCGGAGACGAAGCTTGTTCAGGACTATGTGAAGGATAAGGGCAAGCTGATGTTCGCCCTGGGGCTCGCGAAGGATATGGACCAATGGAAGAACTGGGATGCCGTCCTAGCTTCCGTAGGGGTCAAGAACGTAAAGGCCCTTGCCGTCGAGAACAAAAAGTCCCTGTCGACCGATCCGTTGACAATCGTGCCCGAGTACGGGGCCCATACGATTACCGATAAGCTGTCGCAGCAGGACCGCATCACCGTCATGCCCGGTGCTTTGGCTCTGGCCAAGGATGGGGCGAACGCCGATTTCACGGCGACGGCTCTGCTCCACACCTCTACCAGTGCATACGGCAAAACGAATATTAACGAGCTGCTCAGCAAGCGGCTGACCACGAATGACATCAAGCAGGCGGATCAGGATGTGAAAGGACCGCTTGATCTGGCCTATGCCGTCGAGAACAAGGACGGCAAGCCGAAGGCGGTCGTCATCGGCAACGGCACCTTCCTGACCAACGATTGGCTTACCCAGCAGGGCAACCGCGACTTCGTGCTTAACAGCGTAGGCTGGCTGCAGGAGCAGAAGAACGCCGTTACGATCCGTCCGCAGGAGGAAGCCCAGATGCAGCAGGTCGTCCTCACCCCGGCCCAAGGCAAAACGATTCTGATCGGCACGGTCGGCGTGATTCCTGCGCTCTTCCTTCTGGCCGGAGGCTTGATCTGGTGGAGGAGGAGAGCCGGATGAAGCGTCTCCTTCCTACCCTTATTCTGGTGGTGCTCTGCATCGGAGGCTTCTGGTACGCCTCGAGCAAGGATTACTTCAAGGACCCATCCGACAAAGCCTCGAAGCAGCTTCTGACTTTGGCGGAAGGGGACGTTCAGTCCCTTTCCTATAGCAATGGACAGGACGCGGTGGAGATTGCCCGCAAGGACACGGCCTGGGAAATGAAAAAGCCTTCCCCGCTGCCGCTTAATTCCTACTTGGTGGAGGGGTGGATCGGCACCCTTTCGTCCATGACGTACGACAGCAAGGTGACGGACAATGCGGCCGATCTGGCCGAGTACGGCCTCACACAGCCGATGCAGGAATACCAGGTGACGCTGAAGGACGGGTCCGTCCGCAAGCTCCTCGTGGGCCGTCCGATGCCCGTTCCGGGCAGCTCGTATGTGAAGCTGGATAACTCGCCGGAGGTCTATGAGGTGAGCGATACGAACCTGCAGAACCTCGCCAAAGCCCCGCTCGATTTTATGGACAAGCAGGCCGTCAAAGTAAACGTTGACAAGGTCAAATCCGTCCAGTTCGACTGGAAGGGAGCCTCCTGGAAGCTCGAGAAGGCCGAGGCGGACAAATCGGTGTTTGAGAGTAAGTGGAAGATCGGGGCTAAGGAGCTTAAGCCCGAAGAGGGCTCCGGTATTCTGACGCAGCTCACGAATCTCTCGACGGAGCAGCTGGCGAAGCCGGCGTCCGAGGTGGCGGTGAATGCGCCGGAGCTTACGATAGTCGTAACGGAGGAAGACGGGGGCAAGACGGCCTCGTCCACCTTCCACGGCAAGCTGGATAAGGATAACGTCTGGATCGTCAAGGAGGGAGGAGCCTGGGCCTACTCGGTACCCGCCGCTTCCCTGCAGGAGATCGCCGATAAAGGCAAGGCGTAATCCCCCATCCATTCAGCAAAAAAGTTACCAGAACCCTTCCGGCTTTCGGCCCGGAAGGGTTTTTGTTGTTGCGAACAAAAGTTCTGTTTCTTATACTGGAAACAGGGATTTGACACTCCGGAACGGCTGTCATAGACTTGAAGAAGTCCCGTTTGTTTCAACCGGGATATCTTGTTTTCGGGGGTCACTAGAAGTGAATTTGAACATTTCCGCATGGAAGCATGTATTCAAGCTTGACCCCGACCGCAGCCTGGACGAGTCGGCTCTCGAGAGGCTTTGTCTGTCGGGCACCGATGCGATCATGGTCGGCGGTTCCTCAGGCGTTACCTATGACAATACGGTTGATTTGATGTCGCGCATCCGGCGCTTCGAGGTGCCGTGCGTGCAGGAAATTTCCACGGACGAAGCGGTCGTTCCGGGATTCGACCTTTACTTTATACCTTCCGTTCTCAATACGGAGCAGGGCCGATGGATTACCGGCCGCCATCACCAGGCTTTGAAGGATTACGGAGCTCTGCTCGACTGGAGCCGGGTGGTGCCGGAAGGGTATGTGATCCTGAATCCCGATTCCACCGCTGCCCGGCTGACCGGAGCGCAGGAGCTGGAGGAAACAGAAGACCTCAAGGCCTACGCCCGCTTGGCGGACAAACTGTTCCGTCTTCCGGTGTTTTATGTGGAATACAGCGGTGCGTTCGGGAACATGGAGTGGGTACGTCAGGCTAAGCATGTGCTGGAGGAGGCCCGCCTCTTCTACGGCGGAGGCATCTCCGGTGAAGAACAGGCTAGGCAGGCGGCGGAAGCGGCCCATACGATTGTGGTCGGCAACATTATCTATGAAGATTTGGAACGGGCGCTGTCCACGGTTTTGAAATAAAGTCCGTCCTCCGCTTCCCGCGGCAAGGACGGTCAGGAAAGGTAAGATATATCTATGTACCCAGCAGTCGATATTTTTCAGGCGGTTAACAAGCTCAACCCCCAGCAGAAGGAGGCCGTGGAGGCGACGGACGGTCCCCTTCTTATTATGGCTGGAGCGGGCAGCGGAAAGACGCGGGTGCTGACGCACCGCATCGCATACTTGATCGCCACGAACAAAGCCGCTCCCTGGAGCATTCTCGCCATTACGTTTACGAATAAAGCCGCAAGAGAGATGCAGGAAAGGGTGGAGAAGCTCGTCGGCCCGTCCGGGCGCGACATCTGGGTTTCGACCTTCCACTCCATGTGCGTGAAGATCTTGCGCCGGGACATTTCCCGCATCGGGTTTACCTCGAATTTTACGATCCTCGATTCCACCGATCAGCTTTCCGTCATTCGCTCCTGCCTCAAGGAGTTGAACGTCGACCCGAAGAAATTCGATCCGAAGGCGGTCCAGGCCGCCATCAGCGGAGCGAAGAACGAGCTGGTGACCCCGGAGCGTTTTGAAGCTCAGATCGGCGACTACTTCCAGGGCATTGCGGCCAAGGTGTACACGCTGTACCAGAAGAAGCTGAGAAGCAACAACTCGCTCGACTTCGACGACCTGATCATGACGACCATCCAGCTTTTCACGGAAGTGCCGGAGGTTCTCGACTTCTACCAGAAGAAGTTCCAGTACATTCACGTGGACGAGTACCAGGATACGAACCGGGCCCAATACATGCTCTGCCGGATGATCGCGGACAGCCATCACCGGATTTGCGTCGTGGGGGACAGCGACCAGTCCATCTACCGCTGGCGCGGGGCGGATATCACCAACATTCTGAACTTCGAGCAGGACTACCCCGAAGCCACAACCATTCTGCTGGAGCAGAATTACCGGTCCACCTCCAATATTCTGGGGGCGGCGAACAAGGTCATCGGCAACAACACGGGCCGCAAGCCGAAGAACCTGTGGTCAAGCAAGCCGGAGGGCCCGAAGATTCAAGTGTACCAGGCCGATTCAGAACATGAGGAAGGCTACTTCATCGCTTCGCAAATTAATAAAAACCGGTCCGCCGGCAAAAAATATGCCGATCACGCTATCCTGTACCGGACCAACGCCCAATCCCGGGTAATCGAGGAAATTCTCATCAAATCCGATATCCCTTATCAGATCGTCGGGGGCATCAAGTTCTACGACCGCAAAGAGATCAAGGACATTCTCGGCTACCTGCGCCTCATCTCCAATCCGGATGATGACATCTCGCTGACCCGGGTGGTGAATGTGCCGAAGCGGGGCATCGGGGATACGACGATGGACCGGCTCGGTGAGCTGGCCGCCCAGCGGGGGCTGTCGATTTTTGCCCTGCTTAACGATGTTCATTCCCTGGATATCACCTCCCGCGCGAAGGGCGCGCTGATGCAGTTCCACGAGATGATTTCCAATATGAACCGCATGATCGATTACCTGTCGGTGACGGAGTTGACGGAGCAGGTGCTCGAAGCGACCAAATACCGTGAGGAGCTGCTGCGCGAAGGAACGCTTGAAGCTAAATCCCGGGTGGAGAACATCGACGAGTTTCTCTCCGTAACGATGGACTTCGAGAAGCGCAACGAGGACAAATCCCTTATTTCCTTCCTTACCGACCTTGCCCTCATTGCCGACATCGATTCCATGAACAAGCCGGAAGAGGAGGAAGTCAAGGATGCGATCGTGCTGATGACGATGCACAGCGCGAAGGGACTGGAGTTTCCGACCGTCTTCATCATCGGTATGGAGGAAGGCGTCTTTCCGCACAGCCGGGCGTTCATGGACAACGAGGAACTCGAAGAGGAGCGCCGGCTCGCTTATGTCGGCATTACGCGCGCGGAGGAAGCCCTCTTCCTGTCCTGTGCCCGTATGCGCACCTTGTTCGGGCGGACCAATGCGAACGCTCCGTCCCGGTTCCTGGCGGAAATTCCGGACGAGCTGAAGGAAGACTGCTCGCCTTCCCGTTTCGGAAGCCGTCCCGGCTTCGGCTCGGGAGCGGGAAGCAGTTCCGGCTACAGCCGCAGCATAACTCCTCCTTGGGGCGGCAGTACGGCCGCTCCGCGGGCGGCGGCAGCCCCCGCCAGGGCGAAGCCGGTCGCGGCTACGGTCAACACGGTGCTCGACTACAAAGTCGGCGACCGCGTCTCCCACGGAAAGTGGGGGACGGGCGTCGTCGCTTCCGTTAAAGGCAGCGGGGACGATACCGAGCTTCATATCGCCTTCCCGGCCCCGGTCGGCGTGAAGCGGCTGCTGGCTAAGTTTGCCCCGATTACGAAAGAGTAAATTTTGGGAACCGATGGAAAGGATGAAGGAACGGTGGCGGATCAAACGGCCCAACCCCAGGCAGGCGGGGAATCCCTGGAGGAAATGAAGAGCCTGATTGCCGAGCTTAACCGGCATAATTACCTTTATTACACACTGGACACCCCGGAGCTTACCGACAAGGAGTACGACAAGCTGTACGACCGTCTTCTTGAGCTTGA
>CP106741.1:2100000-2165000 GCA_030323305.1 Paenibacillus sp. CC-CFT747
ATAGCTTTAGGGCTAGCCTCGGGGGTTGAGTCGTGGAGGTAGAGCACTGATTGGGTGCGGGGCCCGCCAAGGGTTACCAAGTCCAGTCAAACTCCGAATGCCATGAACTTGGACCCCGGGAGTCAGACGGTGAGTGCTAAGATCCATCGTCAAGAGGGAAACAGCCCAGACCATCAGCTAAGGTCCCCAAGTGTGTGTTAAGTGGGAAAGGATGTGGAGTTGCCCAGACAACCAGGATGTTGGCTTAGAAGCAGCCACCATTGAAAGAGTGCGTAATAGCTCACTGGTCGAGTGACTCTGCGCCGAAAATGTAACGGGGCTAAACACGCCACCGAAGCTATGGCTTGCCGCAAGGCATGGGTAGGGGAGCGTTCTGTACAGGTTGAAGGTATACCGTAAGGAGTGCTGGACAGTACAGAAGTGAGAATGCCGGTATAAGTAACGAAAAGACAAGTGAGAATCTTGTCCGCCGAAAACCTAAGGGTTCCTGAGGAAGGCTCGTCCGCTCAGGGTAAGTCGGGACCTAAGGCGAGGCCGAAAGGCGTAGTCGAAGGACAACAGGTTGACATTCCTGTACCACCGTAAACCGCTACGAGCGATGGGGTGACGCAGAAGGGAAGAGACGCAGACGGATGGAAGAGTCTGTCCAAGCAGCAAGGCTGGTGTGTAGGCAAATCCGCACACTGTAAGGCTGAGCTGTGATGGGGAGGGAAAATTACAGTACCGAAGGTCTTGTACTCATGCTGCCAAGAAAAGCCTCTAGCCAGGTGAAGGTGCCCGTACCGCAAACCGACACAGGTAGGTAAGAAGAGAATTCTAAGGCGCGCGGAAGAACTCTCGTTAAGGAACTCGGCAAAATGACCCCGTAACTTCGGGAGAAGGGGTGCCTCGGTAGGGTGAATAGCCCGAGGGGGCCGCAGTGAAAAGGCCCAAGCGACTGTTTAGCAAAAACACAGGTCTGTGCGAAGCCGCAAGGCGAAGTATACGGGCTGACGCCTGCCCGGTGCTGGAAGGTTAAGGGGAGCGGTTAGCGCAAGCGAAGCTGTGAACCGAAGCCCCAGTAAACGGCGGCCGTAACTATAACGGTCCTAAGGTAGCGAAATTCCTTGTCAGGTAAATTCTGACCCGCACGAATGGCGTAACGACTTGGGCGCTGTCTCAACGAGAGATCCGGTGAAATTTTAATACCTGTGAAGATGCAGGTTACCCGCGACAAGACGGAAAGACCCCATGGAGCTTTACTGCAGCTTGATATTGGACTTGGGTACGATCTGTACAGGATAGGTGGGAGCCAGAGAGTCATGAGCGCCAGCTTGTGAGGAGGCGACGTTGGGATACCACCCTGATCGTATCTAGGTTCTAACCTCCTCCCGTGAATCCGGGAGAGGGACCGTGTCAGGCGGGCAGTTTGACTGGGGCGGTCGCCTCCTAAAGCGTAACGGAGGCGCCCCAAGGTTCCCTCAGAATGGTTGGAAATCATTCGCAGAGTGCAAAGGCAGAAGGGAGCTTGACTGCAAGACGTACAGGTCGAGCAGGGACGAAAGTCGGGCTTAGTGATCCGGTGGTACCGAATGGAAGGGCCATCGCTCAACGGATAAAAGCTACCCTGGGGATAACAGGCTTATCTCCCCCAAGAGTCCACATCGACGGGGAGGTTTGGCACCTCGATGTCGGCTCATCGCATCCTGGGGCTGAAGTAGGTCCCAAGGGTTGGGCTGTTCGCCCATTAAAGCGGTACGCGAGCTGGGTTCAGAACGTCGTGAGACAGTTCGGTCCCTATCTGTCGCGGGCGCAGGAAATTTGAGAGGAGCTGTCCTTAGTACGAGAGGACCGGGATGGACGTACCGCTGGTGTACCAGTTGTTCCGCCAGGAGCACCGCTGGGTAGCCAAGTACGGACGGGATAAGCGCTGAAAGCATCTAAGCGTGAAGCCCCCTCAAGATGAGATTTCCCAGTATGTAAGACCCCTTGTAGACGACGAGGTAGATAGGTTCGGCGTGGAAGTGCCGTAAGGCATGCAGCGGACGAATACTAATCGGTCGAGGGCTTAATCTATACCCCAAAAAGTGAAGCAGAGGCTGTGAAGGTGATTCCGATTACTTTTCGGGGACCCCGAGAGCACGAAGTAGGGGAGCAAAAGGATGAACAAACGTAAGCTTCGATTCCAGTTTTCAGGGTGCAAACCCTGAACATGCGGGCCTTTTACAAGGTAACGTATTTTGCTGAAGCGAAAGCGGGATGCAGAATCGACCGCAAAAACGTTTGGTGATGATGGCGGAGGGGAACCACACGTTCCCATCTCGAACACGACCGTTAAGCCCTCCAGCGCCAATGGTACTTAGACCGAAGGGTCTTGGGAGAGTAGGACGTTGCCAAGCGAAATGAAGCCTCTCTGGTGAAAGACAGAGGGGCTTTTTGCTTATTCCAGCAAGAGGGGACTTAGACCACGACGGAGCCTGTCTTAGAAATACGCTGGTCCAACGAGCCAGAAAGCCTTTCGGGCCTGATGCCGGAAAGGCTATTTTTCAATAGTGGAAGTAAGAGGGTTAGAAATCGGCCCGTCACGACAAATAGTAGGAGACGTCCTTTTGGAGAATCTTGATAAGGCCGCCTCTCTTCAGCTTACGGAACTTCAGCAAAAGGAGGTAGCGGGGGAGCAGCATCCACAGATGCACGAACAGAAGCAGTGCATAGGCTTGCCGGGGAAGCCATAGGTACGTAAGGCTCAATCCGGCCAGGCCGACCCACGTGAGATGGCCAAGCAGCTTGACAAAGCCCGAGAAGGAATGAAAGCCGGCCGGCAGCCACCCGAGCCAAGGCAAGGTCACGTGAAATGTCCAAGCAGCGCCGGCCGGTCTGCCTCGAAACCATAAGTAGAGATAGAGAATGCCGCCCTGCCATAGAGAAACGGCTGCAAGAGAGACGCCGAGATAGAGCAATCCCCTCCAGCCTCCGGTCCGGGGAAGAATGGCAAGGCAGCCGGCCGCGAGAAAAAGAAGGTGTCCAAGTGAATGAGGAAGCCTCGGGCTCACCTTGCGTACAAGAGTATAATTGTAGATGGTCGAATCGGTGGAAAGTCCGCGTTCTTTCATAGGGTCCTCCGTCAGTAAGATACCCCTTATATATCGGCACGGAAGCCCGTCGAAACAAGGCGGCCGCCTAAAATTTTTTTGTGGTACAGACACCGGACCGGGTGCTTTATCATAGGAATATAGAAAGGGGAGGGAAGTTTAGAAGTCTTCTTTTCGGGTATACTTATAGAAAACAAGATTGAGGTGAATCGAAATGGAGCAGCAAACCGGCGGAACGTGCATCATCTGCGGAGAAACGGGCAGGGAAGGCATCCATATTGTGACGGAGTTTATCTGCGTGGAATGCGAAGCGGAAATGGTTCAGACGGATGTGCGCGACGAGAAGTATCCTTTTTTCATTCATCAAATGAGGCAAATCTGGTACAAGAAGAACGCATGAGAGAAAAGACTTTATCGTCATGCGTTTTTTTCATATAGTAAAAGAGGATAGGCCGGCGGCTTATTCTCTTTTTTAATGACGATGGCCAAAGCGAGGGCAGCGAATGAACAGGCACAAGGCACCGCTTTACGATAGATTGGTGGAGCATCATAACCGGAGGACCGCGAGCTTTCATGTCCCCGGGCACAAAAGCGGGCAAGGTCTCGACCCGGCCGCGGAGTCTTATTTGGGCTCCGTTATGGAACTGGATGTTACCGAGATTAGCGGACTGGACGATTTGCACCAGCCGGAAGGGGTAATTAAGGAAGCGCAAGCCTTGGCGGCCCAATGCTTCGGGGCGGAGGAAAGCTTCTTTCTGGTGAATGGGAGCACGGCGGGGAATTTGGCAATGATCTTGTCCGTTTGCGCCCCGGGGGATCTTCTGTTGGTTCAGCGAACGGTGCACAAATCAGTTCTTAACGGACTCGCTCTAGCGGGAGCCCGTGCTGTTTTCTTGACACCTGAGTGGGACGAGGCAAGCGGACTGACCTTCGGGGTAAGCGTGGAAGAGGTGGAGCGGGCGTTGGCTGCCTACCCGGAGGCCAAAGGGCTTTTCCTCACAAACCCGACGTACTACGGACTCGCAGCCGATTTGACGGAGCTCGCGCGGCTGGCGCATTCCCATGGGATTCCGCTCTTGGTAGACGAAGCCCATGGGGCTCACTTCGGCTTTCACCCGGACCTGCCTCCCTCGGCTCTATCCTGTGGGGCGGACGCTGTGGTCCAGTCCACTCATAAAATGCTGACCGCCCTCACCATGGGAGGAATGCTGCACCTGCAGGGCAGCCGGGTCAACCGGCACCTGATTCGACATAACCTTGGGGTGGTGCAGTCCTCCAGCCCTTCTTATCCGCTGATGGCTTCGTTGGATCTCAGCCGGCGCCAGCTTCATACAAGAGGGGAAGAGTGGATCGAGAGCGGTCTTCGGGTCCTGCGCCAGCTCCGGCGGGAAATCCGGGAGATGCCGGACTGGGAAATGATCGACCGTGACGAGGCGGCTTCTTATTCGGGGCTCGATCCCTTTAAGCTCACCCTTAGGATGAAGGGAGATCGCCTCTCCGGCTTCGAGCTGCAGGGAAAGCTGGAAGCCTGCGGCTGCATGACGGAAATGGCGAATATCCGCTATGTGCTGTTATGCTGCAGCCTCGCTACGACGAAGGAAGAGGCAGACCGCCTGCTCGAAGCGCTGCATAAGATAACAAGGGAAGAAGCGGCGAATAAGCAGGAAAACGGCCTTCTTTCGACGAATATCCCTAATAAGCCGATTTTTCTTCCTTTATCGGCGCCCGTATCTTTTGCCAGACCGGTTCCTGGATCCTCCACTAAGGTGAAAACCTTGGAACTCGAGCAGTGTACCGGGCGCGTGGCGGCGGAGATGGTCATTCCTTACCCGCCAGGCATCCCGGTGCTTTATCCCGGGGAACGGATTACCGCGGCGGCGGTGAAGGAGCTCGCCGGTCTCCGGGATCGGGGCGCCCGCTTTCAGGGGGCCCGCGATCCGCAGCTTCGAACTCTACAGATAGAAGAAGATGGACCAAACGGATGGAACGCCCCGATTAGCCCGCATACTATATAGTAGGGCGATGAGGCAAGAAGAGCCATGCGATACCACTTATACCGACAGCAGGAGGCACATGTGAAAGGCGTATTTATAACCTTTGAGGGACCTGACGGTTCCGGTAAAACGACACAGCTGCACCGGCTGGCCGAGCATCTGCGCCGCTTGGGGCAGGACCCGCTAGTCACCCGGGAGCCAGGGGGAACCGCGATCGGCGACAAGATTCGCGAAATTATTCTTTCCCCCGAGAACAAAGAAATGGCGGATCCGTCGGAGGTGCTGTTGTATGCGGCATCCCGCGCCCAGCACGTGCAGGAGAAAATTCTTCCCGCGCTGGAGCAAGGCCGGCTCGTGATATGCGACCGGTTCGTGGATGCGAGCGTGGCCTACCAGGCTTACGGGCTTGGTATGAACCGCGAGGCGGTGGAGGCCATCAACCGATTCGCGACCTCCGGATTAAAGCCGGACCGGACGTACCTGCTGGATGTCTCCCCCGAGATAAGCCGGGAGAGGCTCTTGAACCGGGCCGGCGGAGGGAGCCCGGCGGTGCTGGACCGCATCGAGCAAAAAGGGCTGGACTACCACCGCAAGGTGCGGGAAGGCTTCTTTGCGATAGCGGAGGCGGAGCCGGTGCGGGTGAGGCTGGTGAAGGCGGACCGGAGTCCGGATGCCATTTTTGCTGAGATTCTGGAAGACTGCCTTCAATTGCTGCCCCTTTAGTTGACGGGATAAGGTATAATAATAAAGGAGGTAATGTTATGAAATTGGTTGTAGCGATCGTACAGGATAAGGACAGCAACCGTCTGTCCAATGCGCTGATCAAGGCGGGATTCCGCGCAACGAAGCTGGCCAGTACCGGAGGCTTCCTGAAAGCGGGCAATACGACGTTCATGATCGGGATCGAGGATGAGCGGACCCAAGAAGTGATGCAGGTCATCAAGGCGAATTGCAAGGTGCGCGATCAATTGGTTACGCCGGTCTCTCCTATGGGGGAACGACGGATTCGTATATTCCTTTCCCGGTGGAAGTACAGGTCGGCGGCGCCGCGGTTTTTGTTCTGCCGGTTGAGCGATTCGAGCATTTCTGATGAAGATCAACCCGGGCTGGAGGCCCCTTGGCAAGGACATCAAGCTGCCGGACAGCTCCAACCCCGCCCATGTGCAGCAGAAATCGTTCTCGGAAATGATGCAGCACCAGGACGTCCGGGCCTCCCACGAGGAGCTTAACCGGATTATGGAGCAGATTCATCTTCAGGGGGAGCGGCTTTCCAAAGCGATGACGGTGCGGGAGCTGAGGCAGTATAAACTGCTAGTGAAACGGTTTCTCGAAGAGACGGCCCGGCGCGGAATCGTACTGAGGGATACCCGCGGGTGGGACCGGCGGGGCCGGACGAAACGCTATAAGCTGCTGGAGGAGATCGATGAGGCGCTGGTCGGAATGGCCGACGACCTGCTTGATCAAGAGCAGGGAAGGATCGAACTGCTGCAGAAGATCGGAGAAATCCGGGGGATGCTGATTAATTTGTTTTTCTAATAGAAGTCTGATTACCTGGCGAGGCGAAGCATAATGTCTTTTGATACAATCGCGGGGCAGGAACAGGCCAAACGCTTTCTGCGAAATGGCCTGAGGAATAACAAGCTGTCCCACGCTTATATATTCAGCGGACCGAGCGGGTCCGGACGGAAGCGGATGGCAGCCAAGCTCGCCCAGGCCGTTTATTGCATGGAGCGAGAGGACGACGCCTGCGGACAATGCATTGAATGCCGGAAGGTGGAGCACGGGAACCATCCCGATTTCTATTGGGTGGAGCCGGATGGAGCTTCCATTAAGATTGAACAGATCCGGGAGCTCCAGAAGGGCTTTTCATATAAATCCACGGATTCGAAGAGGAAGATCTATGTCCTGAACGAAGCCGATAAAATGACGGTTCAGGCCGCCAATTCGCTGCTGAAGTTCCTGGAAGAACCCCAGTCGGACATCATGGCCATTCTCATTACCGAGAACGCCCAGGCGCTGCTTCCCACCATTCAATCGAGAGCACAGGGAGTTCCCTTCGTACCGATGGACCCGAAAGTCATGGCCGCCCGTCTCCAGGAGGACGGTCTGCCGGCGACTTTGGTGCTTCCCGCTGTGCAGCTGGCCGCGGGGATGAAGGCGGCCCGGGAGCTGGTCGAGGCTCCCTGGTTTGCTGAGGCAAGAAATGTAGTGGTACAATTGGCCAGGGAAACGCTGACGCGCTTCCCGGCTGCGCTGCTGACCGTCCAGCAGAAGGTCATCAAGACGGATTTGGCCGAGCGCGTGCCGGCCCTGTTGGATTTATGGATTCTTTGGTTCAAGGATATGATTCATTTGCAGGTGGGCAACCAAGATAATGTGGTTTATATAGATCAGAGGGACGAGCTGGCGAGGCTCGCCTTGAGTAAGGAAGCTAAATTCTGGGTTGGGGGAATCGAGAAGATTGTGGAAGCCCAGAAAAGACTGCGATTTCATGCAAATGCTCAGCTCGCTTTGGAAAAGCTGCTGATTGATATACAGGGGGATAGTTTTGTATTCTGTAGTAGGGGTGCGCTTCAAGAAAGCCGGCAAAGTCTTCTATTTTGACCCTATCGATCTTCCCGTGGAGAAGGACCATAATGTGATTGTGGATACCGCGCGCGGACTGGAATACGGCAAAGTCGTCATCGGTAAACGAGAAGTTCCGGAGAACGACGTCGTGCTTCCGCTCAAGAAAGTGATCCGGATCGCAAACGATCACGACGCTGTGCTGGTGGAAGGTAACCGGACGGCTGCCGTCGACGCGTTCGGCATTTGCCAGAACAAGATTAGGGAGCATGGCCTGCGGATGAAGCTGGTCGATGTGGAATATACGTTTGACCGCAACAAAGTCATTTTTTATTTCACCGCCGAAGGACGTGTCGATTTTCGTGAGCTGGTAAAGGACCTGGCAAGCATCTTCCGGACACGCATCGAGCTCCGCCAAATCGGGGTTCGCGACGAGGCCAAGCTGCTGGGCGGAATCGGGCCGTGCGGAAGGATTCTGTGCTGCTCGACGTTTCTCGGGGATTTCGAGCCCGTTTCCATCAAGATGGCGAAGGACCAGAATCTTTCTCTTAACCCCACCAAAATTTCCGGTCTTTGCGGACGGCTTATGTGCTGCTTGAAATATGAGCATGATAACTATGAAAGTGTTAAGGACGAGCTGCCGCGTGTAGGCAAGCTGGTGCTGACCTCCCACGGAGCCGGCAAGGTGCTGAGCCTCAATACCGGGGAAAGGTTGGTTAAGGTGCACCTGTTTGAAACGGGAAAGGTGGTCGAATTGCCGTCGGATGACGTGGCGGAGCAAGAGTAGCCGATTTAATCGCTGAGGTGAAACCGTGGACAAACAAAATCTTTTCCTTCAAGTGGAACAAATGGAAGAGAGGATGGGGCTGACCCATGCCGAACTTGGTTCGTTGAAGAAAACCATCGTGGAACTGCTCGAGGAGAACAACCGGCTTACTCAGGAGAATGAACAGCTGCGCAAGCTTTTGTCCAAGGAGGAGCCTGTCAAAGCCAAACAGCCGTCGGAGAAAGAAACGGCGGTCATTGGAGAAGGCTATGACAACCTGGCCCGGTTGTATAACGAAGGCTTTCATATCTGCAACGTGTACTACGGCCATCTTCGAACCGAAGGGGATTGTCTCTTCTGCTTATCCTTTCTTAATAAATAGGGCTGCTGAGGGTGGTACCTCGCAAACCATGCCCTTCATACCCGTTCGCCGTAGAGATCGGATCTCTACGGCTTTTTTGAAATGCGGCAAGCCTGCCAGCTTACCCGGAAGACCGCCTCCCGAGGAGTGACGTCCCTTTCCGGAAGGAGGACCCTACCATGACGATCCCGCTCCAACCGACCGAGCGTGTGGACGATTTGTTAACCAATGACCTGAAAATCATACAGAGCGACGACGTGTTCAGCTTCTCCATGGACGCCGTGCTCCTGGCCCGCTTCTGCTCAGTGCCGGTGCGCGGCCGGATTCTCGATCTATGCTCAGGCAACGGGGTCATTCCGCTGCTGCTTACCACGCGGACGAAGGCCCCGATCTGGGCGGTGGAAATCCAGGAGAGGCTCGCCGATATGGCGGAGCGCAACGTCAAGATCAATCGGCTGGAAGAGCAGATCCAGGTGCTTCACCAGGATTTGAAAAACAGCCATACCCACTTCGGCTACGGTGTGTTTGATTTGGTGACCGTCAACCCGCCTTACCTGCCGGTGGTAGCGGGGAGCAGAACGGTAATCCCCATTTTGCCGCCGCCCGCCACGAAATTTACAGCACGCTGGAGGAGGTGATCGCCGCTTGTGCCAAGCTGGTGCGAACCGGAGGAAAGGTGGCCATGGTGCACCGCCCCTCCCGGCTGACGGACATCCTCTGCCTTATGCGGCAATACAAGCTGGAGCCGAAGCGCTTGCGGTTTGTTCATCCCCGCGCCGGAGAAGAGGCGAACATGATTCTCGTGGAAGCGATGAGGGACGCGAAGCCTGACGTCCGGCTGCTTCCGCCGCTAATCGTCTACAAAAATCGGACGGACTATTGTGATGAGCTGATGGAGATTTACTATGGAGGCCCCGATGGAAAGCCGGAGGCCGGGAGAAGGAGGGAAGAACGTGAACATCCAGAAGAGCTTTCAGAATGAGGCAGGGAAGGGCATGCTCTTCCTGGTGGGGACGCCGATAGGGAACCTGGAGGACATGACCTTCCGGGCTGTTCAAACGTTGAAGGAGGCGGACTGGATTGCGGCCGAGGATACGCGGCAGACGCGAAAGCTTCTTACTCATTTCGACATCGGCACCCGTCTGGTCAGCTATCATGAGCACAACAAGGAGGCGAGCGGAAGGGAATTGATCCGGCTCCTTGCCGAGGGAGCGAAGGTGGCACTCGTTTCGGACGCGGGCCTTCCGGGCATTTCCGATCCGGGCTATGAGCTCGTCCGCGAGGCGGTGGCAGAAGGCATTGCCGTGATTCCCGTGCCCGGCGCGAATGCCGCCCTGTCGGCGTTGATCATTTCGGGGCTTCCGACGGACCGCTTCTTCTTCGCCGGTTTTCTTCCCCGGGAGCGCCGGAAGCTTCACGAGGAGCTGACCGGTCTCGCTTCCGTTCCCGCTACGCTGCTGTTCTACGAGTCCCCGCACCGGGTAGCGAAGACCCTCGCCGCCATGAGGGAGGTATGGGGCAACCGTCGGGTTGCCTTGGTCCGGGAACTGACGAAGCGCTACGAGGAGGCGGTTCGCGGAACGTTCGACGAGTGTCTCGCTCATCTGGAGGAGCATCCTCCCCTAGGTGAATACTGCCTGGTGGTGGACCGGGGAGAAGGGGCCGCCTTTACGGAGGAGGCCTGGTGGAAGGACTTGAGCGTCGCCGAGCATGTGGAGCGCTATGAGGAGCAGGGAGAGGACCGCAAAAGCGCCATGAAACGGGCGGCTGCCGACCGGGGCGTGTCCAAACGGGATATTTACAACGAGCTCCTTTCCCGCAAAGGCTGATCCTCTTGAGTCAATCCATATCGTGCGCTTTCGTTAATCGGTCTTGCCGATAGAGTGGCTGGGAAAGGACCCTGCTCCTTACCCGCAAAGGCTGATCCTCTTGAGTCAATCCATATCGTGCGCTTTCGTTAATCGGTCTTGCCGATAGAGTGGCCGGGAAAGGACCCTGCTCCTTACCCGCAAAGGCTGATCCTCTTGAGTCAATCCATATCGTGCGCTTTCGTTAATCGGTCTTGCCGATAGAGTGGCCGGGAAAGGACCCTGCTCCTTACCCGCAAAGGCTGATTGCGTTAGAGGCGGTCGGTACCTCAGGACAAAAAAGATCCCTAAGCAGCAAAGTGAAAATCACCAGCCGTTACGCTTAGGGAAGAAAGGAGATATAGAAAAGGTTAGAAATACCAATAGGATATTTATAGTATACACCAAATGGATAAATTAGACACTAACAAATTATTTAGCGGCTGGCACCGGCATTTCGGATACACAATCGTTGCAAACAATTTTTCCTTTGAAGTATGTAACATTTTCCGCATTCCCACAGAAGATGCAGGCAGGTTCATACTTTTTCAGCATGATGCGTTCGCCGTCCACGTAGATTTCAAGAGCGTCCTTCTCGCCGATACCTAATGTCCGGCGTAGCTCGATAGGAATCACCACGCGGCCCAATTCATCGACTTTTCTAACAATACCTGTAGATTTCATCATATCACGTCTACCTCCGACATAATTATCGTCACAATTCGACATCGTTCTTAAAATCATGATACCAACCATTCCCAAAATAGTCAACTTAATTGGACTTGAAAAATATGGTATGTGATAGAGTTGTGACTTTATACCGTAAAATAGGCTTGATTACGGGTATTTTTCGTTGATAAATTCTAATAAAGGGCGTTAGAGCCAGTTAGCTTCATAGAACAATTGGAAGATTTATTACGACAAATTTCGACAAACACGAAAGTCGAATGTCGAAAAATGGAGGAGTGTGGAGAATGGACAAGCTGCTGAAAGAAGAAAAAGTTTTTAAAGACCCGGTTCACAAGTACATATACGTTCAGGAGAAGACGATCTGGGATTTGATTAATTCCAAGGAATTCCAAAGACTGAGAAGAATCCGGCAGCTGGGCACTTCCTTTCTGACCTTTCATGGCGCGGAGCACAGCCGCTTCTCCCATTCTCTGGGTGTGTACGAGATTACCCGGAGAATCATCTCCCAATTCGAACGAAACGAATACCCGGACTGGCCCCGCCAGGAGAAGCTGCTGTGCCTGTGCGCGGCCCTGCTGCACGATATCGGGCACGGCCCCTTCTCTCATTCCATCGAGCAGACGTTTACCGTTCATCATGAGGAATGGTCGTGCCGGATCATTCTGGGCGACACCGAAGTGAATGCCATCCTGCGGGAGGTAGAGGAAGACTTTCCCCGGAAGGTGGCCAATGTCATCTGCAAAACGTACGGGGAGCCTATTGTCGTCAGCCTGATCTCATCCCAGCTCGATGCCGACCGCATGGACTATTTGCTGAGAGACGCTTATTTTACCGGGGTGAACTACGGAACCTTCGATCTCGACCGCATCCTCCGGGTGCTCCGTCCGTATAAGAGAGGGATAGTGGTGAAGGACAGCGGTATGCACGCGGTGGAGGACTACCTGATGTCCCGGTATCAAATGTACTGGCAGATCTACTTTCATCCCGTTACGAGAAGCGCGGAAATTCTTCTAAGCAAAATCTTCGGAAGAGCCAAGCAGCTCCATGAAGAGGAGTACTCCTTCGGCTTCCTTCTCCCCCATCCGCGCGCTTCTGGAGCAGAGACTGACGGTGGAGGATTATCACGGATTGGACGAATCGGTGATGCAGACGATGTTCACCCTATGGCAGGAGGAGGACGATCCCGTTCTCGCCGATTTATGCCGCCGGTTTCTTAACCGTAAACTGTTCCGTTATATCGAGCTGGATCACCGCGAGAATGCTTCCGTTCTCGAGTCCATTCGACAGGCGATGATACAAGCGGGATGGGATCCTCTGTATTACCTCGAAATTGATTTCGCCACGGATTTGCCCTATGATGTGTACCGTCCGGGGAGGCGGAGGAGAAGCTGCCCATTCTGCTGCTGGACCACAAGGAGGAGCTTGTCGAAATTTCCCTGAAGTCCGAGATCGTTCGCTCGATCAGCGGCATTCATATGGGAGAGCACCACTTGTATTTCCCGGAGGAGCTTTTGGAGGACCCGTCTTTTCCGGAAGAGCTGAAGAGAATTCTTCGCCCGGGAAAGCCCGAATAGGCGGAAGACCGTGTTAGGAAAGGAGAACAGATACCATGCTGACCGATACCCATGCACACTTGAACTCACCGGATTTTGACGAAGACCGCGAAGAGGTGATTGCCCGAGCGCGGGATAATGGAGTGACGAGAATCGTCAACGTAGGCTTCAACCGCGAAACGATCCCAAGCTCTCTGGAGCTGGCGGAGCGGTATGATTTTATTTATTCGACGGTCGGCTGGCATCCGCAGGACGCCAAGGACATGAGGCCGGAGGATCTGGAATGGATCGAAGAGCTGTGCGCCCATGAAAAGGTGGTGGCCATCGGAGAAATCGGCCTGGATTATTATTGGGACACGTCTCCGAAGGATGTGCAGGACCGGGTGTTTCGGGAACAGATCCGGCTAGCCCGTAAAGTAGGGCTTCCTATTGTCATTCACAACCGGGAAGCCCACCACGATATTCTGAAGGTGCTAAAGGAGGAAAAGGCCGCCGAGGTGGGGGCATCATGCATTGCTTCTCAGGAAGCTGGGAAACGGCCAAGCAGTGTCTCGATATGAATTTTCATCTGTCCTTCGGCGGACCGGTTACGTTCAAGAACGCCCGGCAGCCGAAAGAGGTGCTGGAGAAAACCCTCTTGACCGCCTGCTGGTGGAAACGGACTGCCCTTACCTCACTCCGCATCCGTACCGGGGAAGCGGAATGAGACCGGCTATGTCCGGCTTGTCGCCGAAACCGCCGCGGAGCTGAAGGGCATTCCGTACGAGGAGCTTGCGCGGATTACGACGGAGAACGCCGACCGGCTGCTGAAGCTTAAATAGCTCCGCCCGCCGGGTCAGCCGGCGGGGAAGGAGAATGCGGGCGTATCCGAACGCGTAGGCAAGACCGGCTGCGGTGAGCAGCATCGAGAGGGAGAGCGAGGTGCCGGAAAGCGCGGAAGCCGCTCCTAAGACAAGGGCTTGCAAGAGTAAGGCGATGAGCACAAGAGTAGATACGGCACGGATCCGCACTTGTTCTCCACCGGGATACAGCTGAATCCAAGGGGAGTACCGGTGCGCCTGATCGAGAGCGGCCAGCTGCACCCCGGCGATCAGCAGGGCGAGACCATAGATGATCACCTGGGCCAGCTCCCCTGGAACAAGATCAGGAACAATGCTCCGACCGCAAGCAGCCGCAAATAGATGGAGCTTAGTTCGGAGCGCAGGAACGTCAGGGCATACAGATACAAAAAGGCGGATGAGGACTCAAACGGCAGAAGCTTGGTCAGCCGGGGAGGAGCATCCGCCTTTTGATGGAATTCGGCCGGGCCGGGATATCCGTGAACCAGCTGAAAAAAGATAATAGAGATCCCTTTGCGCCTTCTCGGACCGGAGCAGCGCTTCCCAAGGAATACGGAATTTCGGAAGGCTGCGGAGAAGCAGGACGCCGGTCAGCGCCAAGCCGAGCAGAAGAAGGAACGCATAAGGCAGCGGAAAGCGGAAAAGGCCGTAAACAGCCATCGTGCATGCCGCCCACCGGTAAGCGGCGATGAGGCGGCCGTGCCGGATGGAAACGCAGCGTGCCTGCTGCCAGACCGTGAGAAGGCCGGCCCACTTCGTCAAGAGCAGAAAGGCGGCGAGCCACCAATAGGGAAGGGCGCCCGTCCCCGCCCCTTTGTGATACAGCGGCCACACCGCCAAGAGCACCAGGAGAAGCCGGATTCCCTGCATGAGGAAGCTGTGGCGGAACGAAAGCCGGAAATACCCCTGCAGCCGATCCTCGGCCGGAAGCAGGAACACCCGGTCGGCCTCCCGCAGGAAGGTGCGGATGCGCCCGGACGCCACCGTCAGGGAAAGCAGCGGAAGGATGATCCACAAGTAGGGGAAATCCGCGGGCAGCGTCTTCAGAGCTTTGGCATACCCGTAGATTCCGGCGATCAGGGCAAGGATCAGGATAGAGAAAAAGCCGCTTCGGCCCACATCCCTCCAATAAATAGAGGTCTCCCGGAGGAAGGCTTGTCTTCTTGTCCTCCACAGCGTTTCGAAGCCGTTCATCCTTTCCCGCCTCCCCCGACAAGCTCGAAGAAGACGTTGTCCAGGGAAGCTCCCGGCATCCCCGCGGCGGCGCGGATCTCTTCGAGGGTCCCCTGAGCCACGATAACGCCGCGGTGGAGAACGACAAATCTCTCGCAATAGTTTTCAATCGTTGACAAAATATGCGAAGAGATCAGAAACCCGGCTCCCGCTCTCTTGAAGGAAACCATGAGCTCGAGCAGCGACCGGATTCCAAGAGGATCAAGCCCAAGGAACGGCTCATCGATAATGTAAAGCGGAGGTTCGACAAGAAACGCATTCATGATCATGACCTTCTGACGCATGCCCTTGGAGAGGTGGCCCGAGAAGCTGCCGAGCTTATCCTGCATGGAGAAGAGCTCCGCAAGCCTGCCGGCACGTTCTTCGAATATTTGGCGGTCGAGCCCGTAAGCCATAGCGGTCAACTCCAGATGCTCCCGGATGGTCAGCTCTTCATACAGCTCGGGGCTTTCCGGTACGTAGCCGATGGAGGTGCGGTGTCTTAGGGTCCGGTCGCCAAGCGTTTGGCCGAGCACCTCGATGGATCCCTTTTGCGGTTTCATCAGCCCGAGGATATGCTTGATCGTGGTGCTTTTGCCGGCCCCGTTCAAGCCGATGAGCCCGACCATCTCTCCTTTGGCCACCGAGAAGTGCAGATCCTTCAGCACCGGCTTATTGAGAAGATACCCCCATAGAGCCCCTTTAGATGCAAAATCGTTTCCAATTCATCACCCGCTTCGACAGTATATAAACCCTAAAAATCACGCCATGATTTCGAGAATAGTATAATCTTTACCAGGTCCTAATCAAAATTTAACTCAAAAGAAGGCAATAAGCGGAGATAAACCGAGATATAAAGAGATAATCATGGTGTGTTTTTCCGAAATCGTTCCTTTTTGCCTTAAATCGGTTATATTTTTCTTCTTTTCTCGGGCCGATACCTCTTTACAGGTTCTCTTTCACAGCGTATCATACATTCATGATAACTTAATACCGATGCCAATTTTCCAATTTCGCTGAGTTTCCATATGGGAAACGGGGGAACCGTAAATGGTCGGTCGAAGAACTTTTTCGATCGCATCATGGTTAAAGGGGTGAATCACAGGTTTGTCTTTGTCTTTGGCAGACCTGAGTAGGGCGACTCTCTTGTCCGAATCCGTCAGCTAACCTCGTAAGCGTGAAGAGAGAGGTAACGTTGATCGGGCTTGTCTACTAGCTAATGAGCTAAAGCCACGAGAAGGTTCCTCTTCTTATGGCTTTTTTGTTGTCCCAAAAAGCCATTTTGTCCCATTCGGGCTCACACTTTAACCCACGGAGGTGAATGTAGTACAAGGATTGCCGTTTTTAATCAATTTACGAAAACGGGAATTGGCGTAAAGAAAGTACAAATAAACCCTTAGTCGCGTCAGATATAATCATGCATAACAGTCGACGGCGAGGCTTTGAAGGAGGACCGAAGAAGTGGGCGCAATTCAGTATGAGAACCCCCATGTAAAACGATCATCCAGCATGTCCTTCGCATTGCGTTGGAATCATGAAAACGTTCGAATGATAAGTTTTTTCACTCTCTTTTCACTCGGCGTAATCCTCATGTTTTTCATGTTGTTGTACGGTACGGCTACCAAAAGCGTATCTATGGTGGTGAACGGCAAGGAAACCATTGTGAAGACAAAGCAATTGGACCTGCAGCACCTACTGGATGAACAAGCTATTGTAATCGGGAAGCACGATAAGCTATCCGCCGACCTCAGCACGAAAATCAAGGACGGTGCGACCTTTACGATCGTTCAGAAATCCCCGGTGCAGTTAACCGCAGATGGGGAAACCCGGACCGTGTACACGACGGCCAAGACGGTTTCGAGTCTTTTGGACGAATTGGATATTACCCTGGGAACGGAAGACCGGATTACCCCGTCCCTGGAAGCCGGCGTTACCGGCAATACCGATGTCAAGATTGTAAGAGTTAAGAAGCAAGTCGAAGAGCAGCAAGCGCCGATCGCCTTTACCACGGAAACGCGCCAGGACGCCAACCTGTTAAAGGGCAAGGAACAAACGGTTCAAGAAGGCAAGGAAGGAACCAAAGTTATTAAGACCGAGAAGGTCTTTGAGGACGGCAAGCTCGTCGCTCAGAACCCGCTTGGAGAAGCGGTCCAAACCCCAAGTGTTAACAAGATCGTTGCCCTGGGAACCAAAAATCCGGTAGTCGCCTTGTCGGCACCGGCACCAGAGCCTGCTCCCGCAGCAGCACCGGCAGCTGCAGCAGCACCGGCACCGGCACCAAAAGCGAAAACCGTCACCAAAGCAGGGGCTCCTGCTTCGTATAAGCAGATCATCAATAATGCTACGCTTACCGCTTATTCCGCCGGCCCGGCATCGACCGGTAAATCCGCCGGCATGGCCGGATACGGCAAAACGGCTACCGGAACAACCGTTACCGAAGGCCGTACGATCGCCGTGGATCCTAACGTCATCCCGCTGGGATGGTGGGTTTACATTGACGGCATCGGCTACCGCAGAGCGGAAGATACAGGCAGCGCCATCAAAGGCAACAAGATTGATGTCTACTTCGACAGCGAGGCGTACGCCCAGAAATTTGGTTTAAAGAGAGGGTTTACCGTCTATGTGATCGGCCCTAACAAGCCGGCAGGCGAGTAACTCTTATATAGGCATCCAACCGCCCGGGAGACGGATAAGCTCCCGGATGGTATACGCCAGGATTGATTCTGTTATACTATACTTAATCGAAAGAAGAGGCGTCGAACCTCTTCTTTTTGTGCGTAAGAAAGGATCCATACATGATCAAAGAAGTCATTGTCGTAGAAGGCAAAGATGATACGGCGGCGATCCGGCGGGCGGTGGACGCCGAAACAATTGAGACCGGCGGCTCGGCCATCAACGAAGCCGTTTACCGGCGCATCGAGCTCGCCCAGAAGCGCCGGGGGTCATCATCCTGACCGATCCCGATCACGCCGGAGAGAAGCTCCGCCGGTTGATTACGGCCCGCGTTCCCGGCTGCAAGCATGCCTTTCTCTCTCGGGAGGAGGCTACCCATAAAGGCGACATCGGTGTGGAGAACGCCCCTCCCGTAGTGATCCGTAAAGCACTGGACAACGTTAAGACCGATTTCCAGCGGGCGGAGTCGGAGATCACGTGGGAAGATATGATCGACGCAGGCCTGGTCGTTCATCCGGAGGCCGCGAGCCGCCGGATGCGGATGGGCCGGCTGCTGGGCATCGGCTATGCCAACGGCAAGCAGTTCCACAAGCGCTGCCGCATGTTTCAGATATCGAGGGAAGAGTTCATCGAGGCCTACCGCCGGATGGACGAGGAAGAGGAGAGTGCGCCATGAGCCAGACGGGGAGCAGACGGGGAGACATCGCGTCTCCCAGCCAAACAAAGGAAATTATTGCGAAGCATGGGTTCTCCCTTAAGAAAAGCCTGGGGCAAAATTTCCTGATCGACCTTAACATCCTGGATAAAATCGTATCCGCTGCCGGACTCGACCGGACGCGCGGGGCGTTGGAGATCGGCCCGGGCATCGGAGCCCTGACGGAACAGCTTGCGAAAACGGCCGGCCGGGTGGCGGCGGTGGAGATCGACCAGCGGCTTTTGCCGATTCTTGCCGATACCCTGGCTCCTTATGACAATGTTCGCATCGTTCACGGGGATGTGCTCAAGCTGGATTTGAAGGAGCTGATCCGTGAGGCCTTCCCGGACGTGGATAAGATCAGCGTGGTGGCGAACCTTCCGTATTATGTAACCACGCCTATTGTCATGAAGCTTTTAGAGGAGAATCTCCCGCTTGAGAACATCGTGGTGATGATCCAGAAGGAAGTGGCCGAGCGGATGGCCGCCAAGCCCGGAGGGAAGGAATACGGCAGCCTGAGCATTGCGGTGCAGTATTACGGGGAGCCGGAGCTCGTGACCATCGTGCCGCATACCGTCTTCATTCCTCAGCCGAATGTGGATTCCGCGGTCATCCGGATCAAGATCCGGGAGACGCCTGCCGTCGAGGTGGAGGATGAGCGCTTCTTCTTCGAGGTGGTGCATGCTTCCTTCGCCCAGCGACGCAAAACCATTTCGAACAATTTGCTGAGCCGTTTCTTCGCCAAAGGAGAAAGGGACAAGCTGGACAAAGTGCTCCAGGAGAGCGGCATAGAACCCTCTCGGCGGGGAGAGACGCTGTCGATTGAAGAATATGCCCGGCTGAGCGGCATTCTTAAGCGGCATTTGAATTCCTAAACACCAAACGCCCAGCCCTGCCATAGGATAAAGGCAGGGAGGCGATGATGCGATGAGGCAAGGGGATCTGGTAGTCCGCAAATCCTACGGCGGGGACGTCGTATTTAAGATTCAGGGGGCCGACGGGGAAAGAGTTCTGCTGAAAGGGGTGGAATTCCGGCTGCTCGCCGATTCGCCCGCTTCCGACTTGAGCCCGTTCCGGCCGTCCGAGCATGACCGCCGGTCCGCCGAGCTCCGGTACCGGATCAACCGGTCGGTTCGGCAGCTCGACATGTTCCGCCGGGGGCACAGCGAGACGAGACAGCGGGCAGGCGGACGCCAGCCGATGGCGGAGCATTATTTTGAAGTGCCGGGAACGGTTCTGCACCTGGACGGGGATCCGAATTATTTGCGCAAGTGCCTGCTTCTCTATAAGGAGCTGCGGATTCCCGCGGCCGGCTATTATGTGTCGGAGCCGAACATGGCCCTGGCGCTTCAGCGGCTGCTTCCCCAGGTAAAGCCGGATATTGTCGTACTGACCGGTCACGACGGCCTTCTCAAGCAGAAGCGGGAAATCGATATCCACAGCCTGGCCAGTTACAAGAACTCTCACCATTTTGTTAACGCCGTCCATACGGCCAGGGAATACGAGAGAAGCCGGGAAGGACTGGTGGTGGTGGCGGGTGCCTGCCAATCCCATTTTGAAGCGCTGCTTTATGCCGGAGCCAACTTTGCCAGCTCCCCGGGCCGGGTGCTGATTCATGCCCTGGATCCTCTCTATGTCGCGTCCAAGGTGGCCTTTACGCCGTTTAAGGATACCGTGCAGCTGTCAGATGTCCTTCCGAACACCCTGGCAGGTCTGGAAGGGGTAGGCGGGGTGGAAACAAGGGGCTGCTTCCGGCTTGGTCTGCCTAATGCAAAATGGGTAAGCCAAAACAAAGAAGCCGGCTCAAGAATCGGTTTAAATTTGAACAAAATGTGAACAATGAGCGAGAATCCTTCCCTATAATCAGGGTAGACTGCCGAAATACGCCGTTGACAACTGCTTAAGCCTATTGATATAATATTTGATCGATTTGACAATGACCTCTTTTCCTGTTATAATGAGTAGTGGAAAGAGGTGGTTGCAGACAATGGCTAAAAATGCGCTGTTGGAGATCAAACGCAGTTTGGAGCCCCACGTCGGGCAGAAAATCATGTTGCGGGCAAACGGCGGTCGACGAAAGACCATCGAACGATCCGGTGTATTGGAAGAGACCTACCCTTCTGTATTTATCGTGAAGCTTGATGAAGAACAGCATACCTTCAAGCGCGTTTCCTACAGTTATGCGGACATTCTGACCGAGTCCGTGGAAGTAACTGTATGCCAGGATGAAGGACAAGTTCGCATCACCTACTTACAGCATTAACTTTAAGGAATAGAACGGCAGCCGGCTTACGCCGGCTGTTTTTATTTTGCCCAAAAGAAGCATACTAGGGGGAGGACCAGCCGGTTCTCGCGTGAACCGAAGGAAAACGAGAAGGAGGTTGGCTCATGGGACGCAGAAGACGGGGAGTTATGTCGGAAGAGCTGAAGTACGAGCTGGCCAAGGATCTTGGCTTCGCCGATACCATCCAGAAGGACGGGTGGGGAGGCATTACGACGAAGGACGCCGGCAACATGGTCAAACGCGCGATCCAGATGGCGGAGCAGGCGGTGCGCAAAGGGCGGTAAACCGACGGGAGCTGGAGCGCATGCGCTGCGGCTCTTTTTGTGACCGGGGTGCGAGCTATGCCTTCCCGCCGAGTCCCCGGAGGAGGACATACAGCGGGAACCGCCAGTGGACCAACCGCATGGGGGAGAGCGGTCGGAAAGATGTTTTTCCGAGGTTCGTTTGTTATAATATGCTAAAGCCGAAACAGACACGGACAAGTTGGCGGAAGAAGGTGCTTGGCATGAAGGTTATGGAAAAGGCTCCGGCCAAAATTAATTTATCCCTGGATGTACTATATAAACGCGAGGACGGGTTCCACGAAGTCGAGATGGTGATGACCATGGTCGATCTGGCGGACCGCCTGGAGATGCAGGAACTGTCGCGCGACACCATTATTATCTCGAGCCAGGCGGGGTATATCCCCCTTGATGAGAAGAATTTGGCCTTTCAGGCTGCTCGGTTAATCAAGGATCGTTATCACGTCCGCAAGGGCGTCTATATTCACCTGGACAAAAAGATTCCCGTTGCCGCGGGGCTTGCCGGAGGAAGCAGCGATGCGGCGGCCGCCCTCCGCGGATTAAACCGGCTGTGGAACCTTAACATCCCGCTTGAGGAACTGAAAGCGCTTGGGGCGGAGCTCGGTTCCGACGTCCCTTTCTGCATTCAGGGAGGGACGGCTCTCGCTACAGGCCGGGGGAGAAGCTGACGCCCATTACCTCTCCGCCCCAGTGCTGGGTCGTGCTGGCCAAACCCCCGCTGAACGTCTCGACCGCGGATGTATACGGCCGGCTTAAGGCATCGGAAATCCGCCGCCACCCGGATACGAAGTCCGTCATCGAGGCTATCGGCACCCAAGATTTCAACCGGCTCTGCGGAACCCTCGGCAATGTGCTGGAGGACGTGACTCTGCAGCTGTATCCCGAGGTTCGGCAGCTCAAGGAATGCATGCAGCGCATGGGAGCGGAGGGTGTTCTCATGTCGGGAAGCGGTCCTACGGTTTTCGGCCTGGTGGCGAAGGAAACGAAGGCGGAGAAGCTGTATAACGGGCTCCGCGGCTTCTGCAAGGATGTTTACGCGGTAAGATTGCTTACATAAGGAAAGGGTTTCCATAGACCGACCCGGGCAAAAGTGGTTGCCCGCCGAAAGAGAGCCTTCTTCTTGGAAAAAGCATCTATCTCTGCGTGTTAACTTCTTTTACATAGTTGAGGTTGATAAAAACCGTACACTAATGATATATTCAGATTATAATATTCGGATTTGGGGTGTCGCATGAAGAAATTAAAACGAAGCGCAAGATTGGTGGAAATGACCCAGTACCTGCTGGTCCGCCCCCATTCCCTTATCCCGTTGACGACGTTTGCAGAGCGCTACAATTCCGCCAAATCCTCCATTAGCGAGGATTTAGCCATCATCAAGGAGGTATTCCACGATGAAGGGCTCGGCGAACTGAATACGCTGGCCGGAGCTGCGGGCGGGGTGAAGTTTATCCCGAAAACCCCCAAAGCGGTCTCTCTGCCGTTTATCGAGAACATTTGCCGGGAGCTTGCGGTACCGGAGCGGATTTTGCCAGGGGAGTACATGTACATGTCCGATGTCCTCGGCCACCCTTCGGTGATTAATGAAATCGGCAAAATCTTCGCCTCGGCTTTCGCCGATCTCGACATCGATGTGATCATGACGGTGGAAACCAAGGGGATTCCGCTTGCCTATGCGACCGCTGCCTTCCTGAACCTGCCCGTCGTCATTGTAAGAAGGGACAACCGGGTAACCGAGGGCTCTGCGGTGAGCATTAATTATGTTTCCGGTTCGAACAAACGAATCCAGACCATGTCGCTCGCCAGGCGTGCGCTTAAAGAAGAATCGAAGGTGCTGATCATTGACGACTTCATGAGAGCGGGCGGGACCATTCAGGGCATGAAGGACCTCTTGCAGGAGTTCCGTGCCACGGTTAAAGGAGTCGGCGTGTTCGTCGAATCGGGAGAAGTCGAGGAGCATCTGGTGGAGGATTACGTTTCCCTCGCCCGCCTCGCCAACGTCGATTCCCGGAACAAGAGCGTGACCGTACTGCCGGGAAATTATTTTGACTAAAAGGTAAAGTAAGAAAGGGAGATGACCACCGTATGAAACCCGTTATCGTATCCACGGAAGCGGCGCCCGCCGCGATCGGACCTTATTCGCAAGCCGTTCAATTCGGGAATCTGCTCTTCACCTCCGGCCAGATTCCCCTGACGACGGAAGGAACCCTTGTGGAGGGAGGAGCGGTGGAACAGACGCATCAGGTTTTTCGTAATTTGAAAGCGGTTTTGCGGGAAGCGGGAGCGGATTTCGGCGACGTGCTGAAGGCCACCGTTTACTTGAAAGACATGAACCAGTTCGCCGCTATTAATGAAGTGTACGCCTCGTACTTCGGGGATCACAAACCGGCCCGTTCTACTGTCGAAGTGGCTCGCCTACCCAAGGATGTTTTTGTCGAAATAGAGCTGATTGCCTCGATTAATGCCGAATAATCCCAATTCAATAAATATTTAAAAAATTTATAAAAAAATGTATAAAGAATCCTCGTGAGCGAGAAGGATTTTGCAAGGGAGTGTGGAATTATATACCAAGTCCTACTAGCGAAAAGGTGGTGAACAGAAATGCAAATAACAGATGTCAGACTCCGCCGAGTCAACTCCGAGGGTAGAATGAAGGCTATCGCTTCGATTACCATTGATAATGAATTCGTCGTTCACGACATTCGTGTCATTGACGGCAACAATGGAATGTTCGTAGCCATGCCGAGCAAACGTACACCCGACGGGGAATTCCGGGATATCGCTCATCCCATCTCGTCTTCGACCCGGGAGAAGATCCAGGCTGCGGTACTCGCCGAATACGAGAATGCAGCGGTTGAAGATGAAGTAATGGAAGCGGGAGCTTAAAGCAAGAACAGACTTGGACGGGAGCCGTGAGGCTCTCTTTTCTTTTGCCTAAAGTAAGCTATAATGACCCCAATTCTTAAGCGATGAATGCTGGAGCCTTATCCGGTAGCTTGGTTCGCGAGAAACCATCCGTATGCGAACGAATATCATAAGGGGTAAGGCACTGGGACGGTATAAAAAGAAACAATCATTTATTTTAACTAATGGGAGGGTGTTCCCTTGCAAATTTTTAGTGTAGTGCTTGCCGCAGGACAGGGCAAACGAATGAAATCGAAGCTGTATAAAGTGCTTCATCCCGTATGCGGCAAACCGATGGTGGGCCATGTGGCCGACGCTCTTGACCGGATCGACTGCGCCCGCAAGGTCGTGATTGTCGGACACGGAGCGGAAGCGGTCCGGAATTACCTCGGGGACCGGGCGGAATATGCCCTGCAGGAGCAGCAGCTGGGAACGGGGCATGCCGTTCTGCAGGCGGCGGACCTTCTCGCGCAGGAGGACGGCGTCACCTTGATCGTCTGCGGGGACACCCCGCTCGTCACGGAAGAGAGCCTGCGCCGGATGTTCGAGCTGCAGAAAGAGCAGGGAGCGGCGGCTGTCGTTCTCACGGCGGAGCTGGAAAATCCTCACGGGTATGGGAGAATTATCCGCGACGCCGAGGGGAAAGTAACGGGCATCGTGGAGCAGAAGGACTGTACTGAGGAGCAGGCCCGGGTCAAGGAGATCAATACCGGAACGTACTGCTTTGACAATCGCAAGCTGTTTGCGGCCCTCGGCCAGGTGACGAATGAGAACGCCCAGAACGAGTATTACCTCACTGATGTCATC
Source organism: Paenibacillus sp. CC-CFT747 (assembly GCA_030323305.1). Taxonomy (GTDB): domain Bacteria; phylum Bacillota; class Bacilli; order Paenibacillales; family NBRC-103111; genus Paenibacillus_AO; species Paenibacillus_AO aurantius. The sequence goes on from CP106741.1 coordinate 2,124,560, forward strand.
GGCATCCTCCGCGGCCAGGGAGAGGCCGTTCTTCCTTACTGCAGTCCCGATCCGGCGGAATCGATCGGTGTGAACGACCGGGTGGCCCTGGCAGAGGCCGAACGGCTGATGCGGGAACGGATTCAGCGCCAACACATGCTGAACGGCGTCACGATTGTGGATCCCCAGAATACGTACATTGAAGCCGATGTGACGATCGGAGCCGACACGACGATCCTTCCGGGAACCGTGTTGAAGGGCCGGACGCGGATTGGAGAAGACTGCGTCATCGGACCGTACACGGAACTGGCGGATACCGAGGTGGCGAATGGCGTAACGGTCAAACAGTCGGTTACGCAGGAAGCGGTGATCGGTGCGGAAACGTCGGTTGGCCCGTATGCTTATTTGAGACCGGGAGCGAAGCTCGGCGAGCAGGTCAAGATCGGCGACTTCGTCGAGATCAAGAACGCCACCATTGGGGACGGCAGCAAGGTGTCTCATCTGAGCTACGTCGGCGACGCGCGGATCGGCCGCAACGTTAATGTGGGCTGCGGGGCGATAACCGTCAATTATGACGGGTTCAGCAAGCATTTGACCGAGGTGGAGGACGATGCGTTCGTAGGGAGCAACGTCAACCTCATCGCTCCGGTCAAGATTGGCAAAGGAGGCTATGTAGTCGCAGGCTCTACCATTACGCACGACGTCGAAAGCGATGCCCTTGCGATTGCCAGAGAACGTCAGGTGACGAAGCCCGGCTATGCCTCCCGCCTGAAGAACCGTTTGCAGGAGAAGAAGAACCGGAAGTAAAGACAGCTTGTTTCAAACCTCCCGGGAAAGGGTAAAATAATTCAATCGTACGGCACAGCGGCACAAGCAGTGGATTTGCTTGCCGGCTGACTTGGGGAGTTGCTCCCCGGCCGATGCTGTTGAAGGACAACTGCCGATCCAAGGAGGAATTTAAAGATGTCGACTAGCTTGAAAGCGGAAGTGCGCAAAGGAACCCGAAGGTCCGAAACGAACAAGCTGCGGGCGGAAGGCTACATCCCGGGCTCCGTGTACGGCAAAAATGTCGGGACAGCGACCATTTCCATTCTGGGCAAGGACCTGACTGCGGTGCTCCGCAGCAATCCGCATGCCGTGCTGGAGCTGGATATCGCTTCGGTGGGCAAGCATCCCGTTATGATTAACGAGCTTCAAAAGGATAAAGTGTCGGGGCAGGTAACCCACGTCGACTTCCATCAAATCAACATGAACGAACCGGTTAAATCGATGGTCGCCATTGAGCAAACTGGAGAATCCGCCGGCGTTAAGGCGGGAGGCGTGCTCCAGACGATTCTGCACGAGGTGGAGGTCAAGGGTCTTCCGGAGGCCCTGCCGGCTTCCCTGCCGATTGACATCAGCAACCTCGAGGTAGGAGAGAACCTTCTCGTTTCCGACCTGACCCTCCCGGATGGCCTTGAACTGCTGACCGAACCGACGAGTGTCATTGTTTCCGTCCTGGCTCCGACCAAAGCGGTCGAAGAGGAGGAGGAAGCGGGCGAGGCGGCAGCAGAGACGAATGCGGACGAAGCGGCGGAAGAAAGCAACGAAGAGAAAGCGGAATAACCGCTTTCCCGGCTTGGCTAACCCCGACGCGAAGAGAGCTTCTCCCAGCGAGAAGCTCTTTTTTGTTGAGCGGCAAGGACCCGCGGCTTTCATTTGAGGGCACGGCTTTATTTGGTTTTTGTTTTTCTTGGGGGATTGATTTTTTGTTTTCGGGGGCTCCCCAAAAGTACTTGGATAAAGCTACGAAGCATCTACTTCACTTTTGGGGGAATGTTTTAGTATCCCGGGCGGGAAATGAATTTGAACTGGCTGCGGTTGTAAAAGACATCGTTCATTTTGATATAATGGTCGGAGAACGACTGGACGAAGCCGATGTCCTCATGAGTGGTATTGAGATAGACTTGAACGGGAACTTCATGCTTGATATGGTCGAGAAAATGCACATCGTGGGTCAGCTTTTGACCGAAGCTGCTCATTGCGGTTCACCCTCATTTTCTTTTTGGATTGGGAGCTCCCTTTTTGGGCCGCTCTACTAAAGAAGACAAAGGAAATCGCGCCTCTGTCACACCAAAAGACAAAAAAAGTTACCAAAAAGTCGAAAGAAGGAAGCAAAAGGTTATATTTATGAGAGGATGACCCCAATGAAATGGTTCATCGGGCTCGGAAATCCGGGCACGGAATACGAGGCGACCCGGCATAATGTCGGGTTCATGGCGCTCGATTTGTTCGCGAAACAGCACGGAATAACCTTTAAGCCCTCCAAGCTGAAGGCTTGGGTGGGAGAGGGAAATGTGAGAGGAACCAAGGTTTACCTTATCAAGCCCGTTACGTATATGAACCTCTCAGGAGAAGCCGCGAGAGCGTTTATGGATTTCTACAAAGCCGATAAAGGCGACATGATGGTGATTTACGACGACCTCGATACGGAATTCGGCAAAATCCGGCTCCGCTACCAGGGCAGCGCCGGAGGACATAACGGGATCAAATCGATGATTCAGCATATTGGCGGACAGCAGTTTGACCGGATCCGCATCGGGATCTCCCGGCCGGCTCCCGGCTATGGCATCGCGGACTATGTGCTGTCGAATTTCACAAAGGCCGAATTCAAAGAGCTGCCGAAGGTGCTGGAGGCGACCTGCGAGGCGATGGAATACAGCCTGGAGCATACCTTTGAGCAGACGATGGCCAAATTTAACGCCTAGAGTCTAATCCGGTAATCTCCCTTTCCTTTCTCAAGCTTAATTTCTCGGATTCCGGGGAATACTGGGAGGGAATAGGAAGGAAAGGGAGGGCATACACATGGCTATTAAATATGTCTGCCGGCACTGCCGCACGACAATTGGGGAGTTGGACAGCGGGGCGGTAAGCGAGCAGCAGCTCGGCCTGCATTTCTTGACCCCTGAAGAACGCAGCGATATAATAGCATATAACTTAAATGGCGACATGACGGTGAAAGTGGTTTGTGACTACTGCAGGGAAGCCTTGGCAGCGAATCCGGAATTGTCCCTGCTGGCCAGTCCGCTTCAATAGTCACGTTCGTCCGGAATTTATCGGTTTTCTTACCGACGCCGTAAGCCTTGGCTCGCCAGCCTGGGCTTCTTTTGAGGTTACGGGGAGACCGGCCAGTGCCTTGTCCTTAGGACGGATATGCAGGCCCCCCGCCAACCCCGTTACCGGATAAGTCGCCTTGTAGATCCGCTCCACTTAGTGGGGCTTTTAGGGCTTCCCGAAGGAACCGTGTTCAGGAACCGTCCGTTTGTTTTTAGGCTTGATGGAGGTGGAATTGTGCAAGATTTGTTACAGGCTTTTGCCGCCGATATAGATTTTCAATCGATTCTGTCCGGGGTTCGTTCCGGGATGCGCGAGCAGCTGATTGCGGGGCTTGCCGGCTCCTCGAGACAAGTGATGATGGCCGCTCTGATGCAGGAGCAGAAGCAGCCAATGCTGGTCGTCACGCATAATATGTTCGCGGCACAGAAAATAACGGAGGATTTGATGGAGTGCCTCTCGTCCGAGCAGGTGCTGCTATTCCCTGCCCAGGAAATGCTGGCGGTGGAAGCCGCCGCGGCGAGCCCCGAGATGCTGTCCCAGCGCATTGATGCGTTAACGAGACTCGCTTCCGGATTCACTGGGATCGTGGTTACTCCGTATGCGGGCCTGCGGCGTTTGCTTCCGGTCAGCTCTGTTTTTACCGAGTCCCAGGTAACCGTCAAGGTGGGCGACACCCTCGACCTGGATGCGTTCTTGACGCAGCTAACCATGCTCGGCTACGAACGGGTAGAGCGGGTCGAGAACAAAGGGGAAATGAGCGTCCGCGGGGGGATCGTCGACCTGTATCCGTTAACCTCAGAGGTAGCGTTCCGGATCGAGCTGTTCGACATCGACGTCGATTCCATTCGGTCGTTTGAGGTGGCTGATCAGCGCTCGATCGATAAGCTTGGGGAGCTGACGGTTACCCCGTGCAAAGAGATCATCGCGGATAGAAAGCGCTTCCAAAATGCGTCCGCTCACGCCTACGATCTTCTGGAAGTTCAACTCGAGAAGATGGTCGACCGGCAGGCGAAACAGAGGCTGCGGGATGAAATCCGGGATGAGATAAGCCGGTTGGAGCAAGGACAGCATTTTGCCGGAATCTATAAATATATTTCCCTCTTGTATCCCGAGCAGCAGACGCTGCTTGATTACCTTCCGAAGGATGCCCTGCTTATAATCGATGAGCCGGCCCGTCTTCTGGAAACGGCCAAGCAGCTGGAGCGGGACGAAGCGGAATGGGTGACCGGTCTGCTTCAGGAAGGCAAATTGCTTCCTGCTTTCGTCATCTCGAAGCCTTATGAATCTCTTCTTCAACGAAAGCCGCACCAGACGCTCTATCTTTCTCTTTTCTTCGCCAAGTTCCGCAAACCCAGCCTCAGAACATCGTGAATTTCACATGCCGGGTAATGCAGAACTTCCACGGGCAGATGAACCTGCTGAAGGCAGAGATGGACCGCTGGAAGAAGGCCGGGGCGAACGTCCAGCTTCTCGCCAACGGGGAAGAACGCAAGGAGCGCGTCAAGCGGGTGTTGAGCGATTACCAGATCGACGAGCCGGTGATCGTGAACGGGAATTTACAGACCGGCTTCGAGCTGCCCTCTATTAAACTTGTCGTGATCACCGAGGGAGAGATGTTCTCCCAGAAGCAGCGCAAGGCGCGCAAGGTCGAAAAGAGAATAGAAAACGCCGAGCGTATCAAAAGCTACCAGGAGTTGAAGGTCGGCGATTATGTCGTTCATGTCAATCATGGAATCGGCAAATATGTCGGAATCGGAACGCTCGAAGTGGCGGGCATCCATAAGGATTACCTCCATATTCTATATGCCGGCGGGGATAAGCTGTCGGTACCGATCGATCAAATCGACCTCATTCAGAAATATGTCGGGTCCGAGGACAAAGAGCCCAAGATCTATAAGCTCGGCGGGTCCGATTGGAACAAGGTCAAAAGCAAGGTACGCTCCTCCGTTAAGGATATTGCGGACGAGCTCGTTCAGCTGTACGCCGCGCGCCAGTCGACTCCCGGGCATCCGTTCAGCAAGGATTCGACCTACCAAGACGAATTCGAAAGCATTTTTCCGTACGAAGAAACCCGCGACCAGCTGCGGGCGATCGAAGAGATCAAGGCCGATATGGAGAAGCCGCGGCCGATGGACCGCCTTCTCTGCGGCGACGTAGGCTACGGCAAAACCGAGGTGGCGGTTCGTGCCGCCTTCAAGGCGGCGATCGACGGCAAGCAGGTCGCCATTCTTGTGCCGACGACCATTTTGGCCCAGCAGCATTACGAAACGTTCCGGGAGCGGTTCTCCGGTTATCCGTTTAACATTCAGGTGCTGAGCCGGTTCCGCTCGAAGAAGGAACAGAACGAAACGATGAAGGGAATCAAGAACGGTACGGTCGACGTGGTCATCGGGACGCACCGGCTCCTGTCCACCGATGTCCAATTCAAAGAGCTGGGCCTTCTCATCGTGGATGAAGAGCAGCGCTTTGGGGTATCCCACAAGGAGAAGCTGAAGCGGCTTAAAACCAATGTCGATGTGCTGACCCTAACGGCGACGCCTATTCCGCGGACTCTGCACATGTCGATGCTCGGGGTGCGGGACCTGTCCGTTATCGAAACGCCGCCGGAGAACCGGTTCCCTGTGCAGACCTACGTTCTGGAGCACAGCAACGCTCTAATCCGGGAAGCGATCGAGCGGGAGCTGGCCAGGGAAGGCCAGGTTTATTACTTGTACAACCGCGTGCAAGGCATTCAGCAGATGGCCGACCAGATCTCCATGCTGGTTCCCGATGCCAAGGTCATTGTCGCCCATGGCCAGATGACCGAGCAGGAGCTGGAGAAGACCATACTGGACTTCCTCGACGGGGAGTATGATGTGCTCGTCAGCACCAGCATTATTGAAACGGGCGTTGATATCCCCAATGTCAACACCTTGATTGTGCATGATGCCGACAAGATGGGCTTGTCCCAGCTCTACCAGCTTCGCGGGCGGGTCGGACGCTCCAACCGGATTGCTTACGCCTACTTTACGTATCAGCGGGATAAAGTCCTCACCGAAGTGGCGGAGAAAAGGCTCCAGGCGATTAAAGAGTTTACAGAATTAGGGTCAGGGTTTAAAATTGCTATGAGGGACTTGTCCATTCGGGGTGCGGGTAATTTGCTCGGCGCCGAGCAGCATGGGTTTATTGCTTCCGTAGGATTTGATATGTATTCGCAGATGCTGGCCGAGGAGATCAACAAGCGCAAAGCGGAGATGGGCGGGGAAGAAGCGGCTCCGGAAGAAGCCTGGACGACCCAGCTCGAACTGCATCTGGATGCCTATTTGCCATCGGACTATATCTATGATAGCATGCAGAAGATTGAAATTTACAAAAAAGTGGCAACGATTACCACGCTCGAAGAGGCGGACGATCTGCATGACGAGCTTGTCGACCGGTTCGGGGACCTGCCGCAAGCGGTCAGCAATTTGCTCGATGTGGCACGGATCAAGGTTTACGGGTCCAAGTACCGGATTGAGCTGATCAGCCAGCGTGGCGACGATTTCCACATCAAGCTGCATGCCGACCAGAATGGAACGTTGGACGGCAAGCGCCTCGTTCTCTTATCCGCCAAATTTGACAATCGCATCAAGGTCATTCCGGGGCCCCAGATCCTTATCGAAATCAAAGGAAAGGGCTACAAGCCGGAACAATCGATAGAGCTGCTCGTGAAGTTTTTGGAGCAGTACCGGGATGTGCACAAACCGAAGGGAGAATTACAGAATGCGGCAAATTAACAAACGTTGGACTCAAAAGGGGCTTGCCTTGGGGTTGGCTTTAACCCTGTCGGTATCGCTGGCCGCCTGCGGCAAGAAAGACAATAAAGAAGCCGCGGACACCAGCAAAGCATTGGCCACATACAAAGGCGGCGAAATCACGCAGGCCGAATTCGATAAATTTATGGGCGTCAACAAGGTGCTCGATCCGCAAATGGCGTCCGCCCTGGATAGCCCTGAATACAAGGGCTTCATCGAGAAGCAGATGCTGACCCAGGAGGCTGTTCTCGAAATCCTCTCCAAAGAGGCAACCGATACGGCCAAAACCGAAGGCGAGAAGAAAGCCACCGAATACCTGGAGCCCATCAAGAGCTGGGACAAAACCCAGAAGGACAGCTTCGATCAGAAGCTGAAGGAAGCCAACATCACGCAGAAGGACGTAGAGGATTACTTCAAGCAAACCTTCGTCGTGATGGCCGATATGGATGCCAAGGTTACCGACCAGCAGGTGAAGGACGATTATGACAAGCGTCTGAAGGAAGACCCTCATTTCTACGATATCGTAACCGTCCGTCACATCCTCGTTTCCACGAAGGATCCGGCCGATCCGGAAGGGAAGAAGGTGCTTCGCACCGATGAGGACGCGCTGAAGCGCGCCAAGGAAGTTCAGGACAAGCTCAACAAGGGCGGCGATTTCGATGCCCTGGCCAAGGAATACTCGGATGATCCGGGCTCTAAGGAAAACGGAGGCAAATACGAGAATCAAAGCGTAGGCAACAGCAGCTTCGTGCCGGAATTTACGAAGGCCATGGCCGAGCTTCCGGTTAACAAGGTGAGCGATCCGGTCAAATCCGACTACGGGTACCATGTCATGCGTGTCGATACCCGCAAGACGGAAACCTTGGACGAGAAGAAGGACGAAATCCGTTCGACCCTCGGACAATCCCTCATCAACGATTTCATGGAGAAGAAGCTTCCGGATTATGAATTCAAATCCAATCTTCCGGAGCCTTCCATGCCGGCCGCTCCAGAAACAAGCGCGGCTCCTGGCGCCGGTGCTTCCCCAGGTGCTAGTGCAGCCCCTTCGGCAAGCCCGTCTGCCGAGCCGAGCAAAAAATAACAAGACTGCCAAGGGATCCCTTTATGGGACCCTTGTTTTTTTGTTAAATAAGGGCATAATGTGTAACGACGCACCGAAGCCCACAGGTTCTCCCATCGAAATCGCCTCGGGGCTGGAATGTATAAGAAAAACTTTGTGGAAGAATACTGTAATTACACTTATATCCAGTGAATCTGATCATCACAGAAAGCGAGGCATCAAGACGAATGAAAGCTACTGGAATTGTTCGCCGTATTGACGACCTGGGACGGGTGGTCATCCCGAAGGAAATTCGCCGTACCCTGAGAATTCGGGAAGGAGACCCTCTGGAGATTTTCGTGGACCGGGACGGAGAAGTCATTCTTAAGAAATATTCCCCGATCGGGGAGCTGGGGGATTTCGCCAAGGAATATGCTGATTCGCTATATGAAAGCACGGGCCATCTCATCATGATCACCGACCGGGACAATGTTATTGCCGTTTCGGGTGGCTCCAAGAAGGATTACCTGGACAAGCAGATCGGCAGCCTGATCGAAACCAGTATGGAAAACCGCAAATCCGCTGTGGAAAGCGGCAGCGGCAGCTATGAACTCATTAAAGGAATGGAAGAATCCTACAGCTCGTATGTCATTGCCCCGATCGTGGCAGGCGGAGACCCGATCGGTTCGGTTATCCTGGTCAGCAAAGACGAGGGCGTTACTATGGGAGAAATGGAACTCAAGATGGCGGAGATCGCTTCGGGATTTCTGGCCAAACAGATGGAGCAGTAGTCGAAATAAGGTACCGGACCAAGGGCTTCCTTCGAGCGGGTGATCTCACCTTCTGACAGGGAGCTTTTTGTATGGGCGGGTTTTCGGTATAATGGGGGCATCCGTTTATAAGAATAGGAAGTCACCTATGGCGAATGACCATCATCCGGCACAACGCGTTCAAGCAGGCCTGTGGAAGGGAGCGGCCGTCCTGGGAGGAGCTGCCGTTGTCAGCAAGCTGCTGGGGACCCTTCAGAAAATACCGCTGCAGAACCTGGCGGGAGATGCCGCCTTCGGCATTTATAATATCGTCTATCCGATTTATATCCTTATTCTGACCCTGGCTACAGCGGGTTTCCCTATTGTCGTCTCGGCCTTTGTGGCGGAGCGCCTGAAGGACGGGCGGCCGGGCGACGCCCGGCGGGTGCTCACCGTGGCAGCGGGGGTACTGGCGGTGTCGAGCCTGTTCTTCTTCGTCCTCCTGTACGGCGGCGCCGACCGGCTGGCCGGCTGGCTCGACTCGCCGAAGACGGCACCCGCCATCCGGAGCGTAGCCTATGCCCTGCTTCTCGTTCCGCTGCTTGCGGTGCTTCGGGGGTATTTCCAGGGACGCGGCGACATGGTGCCGACCGCCGTCTCGCAAGTAGCCGAGCAGCTGGTAAGGGTCGCCGTCATGCTGACCCTCCTGCTCTACTACGTGCGCCTCGGGGCGGGCGCGGACCGCATCGCGGCCGGGGCCATGACGGGCTCGGCGGCCGGGGCGGCGGCGGGCTTCCTGGTGATGGCCGCCTACTGGCGCCGGCATACGCGCGCCGCTGAAGGCCGCCCCGCCCGCCCGGCGCCCACCGAACCGCTCGGCCCCTTGGCCTGGCGGTTCCTGAAGGCCGCCGTGCCCGTGGCCCTTGGCTCGCTGGTGCTGCCGCTCCTCACCATGGCCGACTCGCTGACCCTCCCCGGGCTCCTGCGAGCTCAGGGCTGGGACGAAGCCGGCCGGCTCTATGCGATAGGTCTGTACAACCACGGGCAGCCGCTCGTGCAGCTGGTCGCCCTGGTGGCGACGTCCCTCTCCGCCGCCCTGGTTCCCGCGATGGCGGAGGCGAAGACGCTCGGGGCGGAGGAAGTCCGCCGGAGGGCGTACGCCATCCTGCATTTCACCTGGGTCGTGGGAGGGGCCGCCGCCGTCGGTCTCGTCAGCCTGGCCGTTCCCCTGAACGTCATGTTCTACGAGAGTCCGGAGGGCTCGACCGCCATGGCCCTGATCGGCAGCTCGGCGCTGTTCAGCGCCGTCAATCTCGTCACCGGCAGCCTGCTGGTCGGACTCGGCGCCTTGCGGGCACCGGCGGTGCACCTGTTCGCGGCCGTCGGCCTTAAGCTGGCGCTGAACGCGGCTCTGGTTCCTCTTTGGGGCATCAACGGCGCCGCGTTATCCACGGTAGCCGCTTATGCGCTTGCCGCCGGCTTGAACCTGTGGGCGCTGCAGCGGAGGACGTCGCTCGTGCTCCCGGCGCGGGCCTTTCTCGGCAAGCCGCTGGCCGCGCTCGCCGTCATGGCCGCGTTCCTGCTCCTCCTGCAGCTCATCTTCGGGGAATTCCCGCCTTCGGGAATCGCCGAAGACGCCCGGCTGGCGCAGACGGCGCTCGCTTTAGGCGGAGTCGGAGGCGGAGCGGCGGTTTACGCCGTGTGCCTCTTCCGCTTTCGCGTCATAACCCGCAGCCGGCTCGCGGAGCTCCCCAAAGGGGAGACAAGCTCGTCAGCTTGGCGGAGCGGCTGCGCCTTTTGCCCAAAACCTAATGGATTCCGACCTGCGGACCAGTAGAATTCGCCGGGGTCCGGGCGGATATGGAAAGGAAGAGAAACCGATGGAAGCAAAGCTCATCATCGTAGGGCTGGGAACCGGCGACGAGAACCAACTGACGCTCGGAATATGGAGGAGGATAGAGGAAGCCAAACGGATTTACGTCCGGACCGAACAGCACCCGGTCGTCGACTTCCTGAAGCGGAGCGGGATCGAGGTCCACTCGTTTGACCCTGTCTATGAACGCCACTCCGATTTCGCCTCGGTTTATGAAGAGATTGCGGATAAGCTGATGGAGCTTGCCGCGGAAGCGGGCGATGGGCCTGTTCTCTACGGAGTGCCGGGCCATCCGATGGTGGCCGAGCAGACGACACAGCTCTTAAGGAGCCGGTGCGCCGAACAAGGCCTTCGGCTTGAGGTTCTGGGCGGGGAGAGCTTCCTCGACCAGGTGTTCCTGCGGTTCGGCTTCGACCCCATTGAGGGGTTCCAGCTGCTCGATGCAACGGATGTTCAAGGAGGACGGCTGAATCCGCTCCTCCATACCATCATTGGCCAGGTTTATGACGCCTACACGGCATCCGATGTCAAGCTTGGGATGATGGAGCTGTACCCGGACGATTATCCCGTTACGATCGGCCATGCCCTTGGGGTGCCGGGGGAGGAAGTGATCCGGGAGGTTCCTCTCTATGAGCTGGACCGCGAGGAGGGGTATGGGAACCTTTCCCTTATTTGGGTTCCGCGAAGCGAACAGGACGAACTGCAGAACCGTACCTTTTCCCGTCTTCATGAGATCGTAGCGATTCTGCGCAGCCCGGATGGCTGTCCGTGGGACCGGGAGCAGACACACGAAAGCATCCGCAAGAATTTAATAGAAGAAACCTACGAAGTGCTCGAAACGATCGACGATGACGACCCCGATGCGATGGCCGAGGAACTCGGGGACCTGCTTCTCCAGATCATGCTTCATTCCCAGATGGAGGAGGAAACCGGGGCGTTTACCGTCTTCGACGTCATAGCCGGCTTGAACGAGAAGCTGATCCGCCGCCATCCTCACGTGTTCGGGGACCGGACCGCGGGCAATGCCGAGGAGGCGCTCGCCAATTGGCAGGACATCAAGCAGGAGGAGAAGCGCAAGAAGGGGATAGAGGTGGAGAAACAGTCCGTTCTCGACGGGGTTCCGCGCGACCTGCCCGGTCTTATGAAGGCCTACAAGCTGCAGAAGAAGGCGGCTTCCGTCGGGTTCGACTGGGACCGCTCCAAGGAAGTCCTCGCCAAAGTCCGCGAAGAGCTGGCCGAGCTGGAAGAAGAGATGGGAGAGGGAGCCGAACCGGAGCGGAGAACGGAGGAGCTCGGGGACCTGCTTTTTGCCGTGGTGAACCTGGCCCGTTTCCTGAAGGTGGATCCGGAGGAAGCCATTGCTAGCTGCTCTCGCAAATTTTATAGAAGATTTCAATATATAGAAGAGCAAATGCGTATAAACGGACAAAAAATGGACAAGACTGAGTTACAAGTGATGGAGAAATATTGGCAGGAAGCTAAAAAGTCCAATAAAATCGCGGCTTCCAGCAGGATTTTCCCCAATCATCCAGAATACTATGTTAAGCTTCACCGCCATTTATACCCTTTAGGAGGTAACATTAATGAACAAAACAGATCTGGTAAACAATATCGCCGAGAAGAGCGGTATGTCCAAAAAAGACGTGGAATCGGTCCTGAACAGCTTCCTGGGTGAAATCACGGATGCTCTTTCGAGCGGAGACAAGGTTCAGCTGATCGGCTTCGGAACGTTCGAAACGCGCAAACGCAACGGACGTACGGGCCGCAACCCGCAAACCGGTAAAGAAATCTCCATTCCGGAATCCACGGTGCCTGCGTTCAAAGCCGGAAACAAACTCAAAGAAGCCGTTAAATAATGCGGCTTGATAAGTTCCTGAAAGTCTCCCGTCTGATCAAACGGCGCACCGTGGCAAAAGACGTGTCGGACCAGGGACGAATCTGGATCAACGGAAAAGAAGCAAAAGCAAGCAGTACGGTGAAAGCCGGAGACGAGCTCACCATCCAGTTTGGGCAGAAGAACGTCACCGTCCGCGTGGAGCGGATCGTCGAGACCGTCCGCAAGGAAGAGGCCGGCGAGATGTACACGGTGCTGAAGGAAGAAATGCGCAAAGCGGATTAGCCCTTGCGACCCCAAAAGAGACGTTCGCGTCTCTTTTTTTGTGCGTTTCGAATTCACCTGCGCCTCTTTCGGATGGTTCTATTTCGGGACAATCCCCCATAAGGTATGGTAAGAGGAAGGGGGACGTGCCATGGATCATGGAAAAGTGAAGCGTCAGGAGATCAAAATGCTGAACCGGAAGCTGCTCGAAATTTCCGGGGTAATGAACGTGGAGAGCTTCGACAGCGAGGAGTTTCTGCTGGAAACGGAATGCGGCTTCTTGACCATCAAGGGACAGAATTTACATATAAAAAATCTTAATCTCGAACAGGGCCTGGTGGCGATCGAGGGCTTGATCAACGAGCTCGGCTATGTGGAAACGAACGCCCAGGGCAAAACCAAAGGACTTCTCGGAAAGCTCTTCAAGTGACCCTTCAGACTCAATTCGTGACGATGGGCATGATGTTCCTGAGCGGACTGGCTCTCGGAGTCGTCTTCGATACCTACCGTGTGCTGACTGGGCAGCTGCGGATGCCGCTCTGGCTCATCTCCTTTTCGATCTTGTGTATTGGGCAGGGTCTACCCTATTCGTCTTCCGGATGCTGTACTACAGCAACCAGGGAGACCTTCGGTTCTATGTGTTTCTTGGACTGGCCGTTGGGGTAACTTTTCATTATTGGTTCCTGAGCCGGCCGGTCATTCGGCTTGTGCTGCTGCTGATCAAGCTGGTTAGGTGGCTGGCCCGGATGATCCGCCGCACGTTTGAGCTGCTGGTGGTCAAGCCTATTATCCTGCTCTATCGTCTCGTTAAGATTCTGGCCGGATTTGTGTTGGTGCTGGCTGTTTTCCTGTACCGAATTGTGATACAATTGCTATATCCTATATGGAAATTGCTGCGGTGGATGACTTCTCCTCTATGGAAGAGGTTGTCATGGCCGCTTTGGATGAAGCGTTGGTTGACAAGAAGCCGAGAATGGGTAGCCGGTATGATCCGGAGTTTATTTAAATGATTCAGGAGGTACTGCCCGATATGCCGCAAACTCAGAACAAGCCTGCAGCCAAGCCCTCTAACCAAGGGGCTCGACGGAGATCCAAGGTTTTCCTGCTGGTGCTCGTTGCGGTATTCGCGTGGGGAGCGGTAAAAGCTTTCGACCAGTTGGGCAGAATCCAACAGAAGAACGCGGAGCTCGTTGAGCTCAAAGGGAAGCTGGCCGAGGCTACGAAGGTAAACGATGATGTGAAGCTGGAGCTGAAGCGGCTGCAGGATCCGGAGTATCTTAAGGAGCAGATCCGCAGCCAGCTCAACTATTCCGAAGCGGGAGAAACGGTCTTTGAAGTGCCAAGAAGCCGCTGACCCTGCGGCTTTGTTGACCTCCTATGACCGATCGGTTATAATCACCATAGCCAGTCTTTTATTTATTAAGAGGAGGAACATAAGACTTTATGGCCATTGAAGTGGGCACCAAGTTAGAAGGTAAGGTGACAGGCATCACTCACTTTGGAGCTTTCGTTGAGCTTCCGGAGGGAGGCACCGGCCTTGTTCACATCTCGGAGATCGCCGACAACTATGTTAAAGATGTAAACGATCATCTTAAACTGAACGATAAAGTTCTGGTAAAAGTGATCAATGTGGACAAAGACGGGAAGATCGGATTATCGATTAAGCAGGCTGTCGACAAGCCTGTGGAAGAAAGGCCTGCACGACCGGAAAGACACGGTGGCGGTTTCGGTGGACGCGAAGGTGGCTTCAACCGGGGCGGCGGAGATCGCCCAGGCGGACCGGGTGGCTTTAACCGCGGAGGCGGAGATCGCCCAGGCGGGTTCCGGGGAGACCGCGGCGGACGCGGATTCGGCGGCAAACCGGCATTCGGTAAACCTTCCTTCGAAGACAAAGTCTCCAAGTTCCTCAAGGATAGCGAAGAGCGCATCTCGTCTCTGAAGAAGAACACGGAAGGCAAACGCGGCGGAAGAGGCGCAAGACGCGACTAATTCATAGATACGGCTGACCGCAGCTAAGGCTGCGGTTTTTTGTGGTCCGATCCGCTCTTCACTTGGTAGGGAAGAAGAGGGCGGCAAATCCCCGCTGGTAACCGGAGCTTGACATTGGACGAACGGTGGTATATACTCTCTTTTGTCATGGCGGCGTAGCTCAGCTGGCTAGAGCGTACGGTTCATACCCGTAAGGTCGGGGGTTCGATCCCCTCTGCCGCTACCATATCGATATCAACCAGGCACCCGATAGGGCAATGTCATTAAGTTTAGCTTATCTTAATGACAATGCCCTCCAGGGTGCCTTTTTGTTGTTCCGGTTAAGAGGAGGGCCTTGACCGGAAGCCGGCAGGACGCGTTCTCATCAGTCGGTAAACTGCCGCCCATCAGGTGGGGGATTCCGACACAAGGAAGCGGCAAGTTCGGCTAAACCGGCTGCTGCGCGATTCCGCAAAGTTTGCTTTTTCAAGAGGTTTTCATAGAGCGGATCAGGGGTCCCGGGCTTGGACGCAGGCCGCGCGGGACCTTGGCTTTTTGTCGGAAATTTCTTGGACTCTACTACGGTTATCTGACAAACTTTCTGCTAGATTCCATCTATAATGGGGAAACACTAATCGGGAAAAGGCGGTGTTTCGTAATGGAGAAGCAGAGAGTATGGAACCGAATGGAATTGGCGATGGGGAATTGGACGCAAGGGGTTCAAACTAGTATGAGAAAGGCAGCCAAAGAAAACCGGCTGGTGCAAACCTGGGTGGCGAAGAAATGGGCTTTTTTGTTAGTGGGGATGGCCTTTCTCTTGGGCCGGGCTACGATCCTCGATCAGCTGTCCCCTTTCGCCATCGCTTTTTTCGCCGTCGTTTACTACATCCGCAAGGACCTGGTGCCCTGGGTCGGGCTTTCGGTGGTGGCGGGGAGCCTGCTCTCTCTTCACTCCCATTCCGCCTACCTGGCGGCCGAGCTCGCGGTTTTCTTGCTTATTCAGAAGGGAATGGAGAAGTACGAACGAACCGAGATCTCCTACGTCCCGATCATGGTCGGGATCACCACCTTCCTGGTGCAGGTTTTCGCGTATCTCGTGAGTATGGACATGACCTGGTTCACGTTCGCCATGTCGGGAATCGAGGCTCTCCTCAGCTTCGTCTTGACCCTGATTTTCATCCAGGCCCTGCCCGTCTTCTCCTCCACCCGCAAAAATTACGTGCTGCGTAACGAGGAGGTGATCTGCCTGATCATCCTGCTCGCCTCCGTCATGACCGGAACGGTAGGGTGGACCATCGGGCCCGTGTCGGTGGAGCACGTGCTGTCCCGGTACCTCATACTCCTGTTTGCGCTAGTGGGAGGAGCTCCCTTGGGGGCATCGGTGGGGGTGATCTCCGGGATGATCTTAAGCTTGGCTGACGCCAACGCCGTTTACCAGATGAGCCTGCTCGCGTTTGCGGGGATGTTGGGCGGCTTGATGAAGGAGGGAGGGCGCATTGCCGTAGCCCTAGGCATGCTTCTCGGCTCGTCCATTCTCTCTATTTATATCGGAACGCAGGCAACGGCCATGAATTCGACGTGGGAGTCGGCGGCCGCCGCGGTGCTGTTCTTCCTGACAGGCAAATCGATTCTCGGGACCTTGGCCAAGTATGTGCCGGGCACCCAGGAGAATATGAAAACGCACTACGATTATGCGAGACGGGTGCGTGATATAACGGCGGGGCGCGTGGAGCAGTTCTCGGAAGTGTTCCGCCAGCTCTCCAAGAGCTTCAAGCAGATGACCAATGACAATCCGGAAGCCAAAAGGGAGGCGGAAGTCGAGCATTTCATGAACGAGGTGGCGCAGAAGGCGTGTGCTTCCTGCTTCAAGCGGAAGACCTGCTGGAACAGCCAATTCTACCAAACCTATAAATATATGACGGAGATGATGTCAGCGGTTGAAGCGGACGAGGGGTTCGCGAAGCATGAAATTCCGGCGGAATGGAAGAAGGCCTGCTCGAAGACGGAGCAAGTACTCCCGATCATGAAGCAGCAGTTCAGCCTGTTCCAGAACAACCTTCAATGGAAAAAGCAGATTCACGAAAGCCGGCAGCTGGTAGCGGACCAGCTGATCGGAGTCTCCCAGGTGATGGAGGACCTGGCCAAAGAGATCAAGCGGGAAGGGCAGGAGCTATTCCTGCAGGAGGAGCAGATTCGTCACGCCCTGGAGGAGCTGGGGCTGTCGATTCAAGGAATCGACGTCATTTCACTCGAAGAAGGGAATGTGGAAATTGAAATCATCCATCAATATGTCAAAGGCTTTGACGAGTGCCGCAAAATCATCGCTCCTCTTCTCTCGGATATTCTGGGCGAGACCATCACCGTAAAAAGGAGCATAACGCCGAACGGGGCGACGGCTTCGGGGTGGTTACCTTCGGGTCCGCCAAAACGTACGAGGTGGAGACCGGCGTGGCCGGCGCCGCCAAAGGCGGGGATCTGCTGTCGGGAGACAGCTTCAGCACTGTGGAGCTTGGGAACGGCAAGTTTGCGGTGGCGCTGAGCGACGGCATGGGCAACGGGGAAAGGGCCCGCGAGGAGAGCAGTACGGCGCTGACGATTCTGCAGCAGCTGCTGCAGTCGGGCATGGATGAGCGGCTCGCGATCAAATCGGTGAATTCGGTTCTGATGCTGCGCACGTCCGATGAGATCTTTGCCACTGTGGACATGGCCTTGATCGACCTGTACAGCGCCCAGACGACCTTCATGAAGATCGGATCGACCCCGAGCTTCATCCGCCGGGGAATGAGGTCATTCCCATTACGGCGAACAACCTCCCGGTCGGTATCCTGAAGGAGATCGAAGTGGACCTGGTCAGCGTGCAGCTGCAGCCGGGCGATATTCTGATCATGATGACGGACGGAATCTATGATGCCCCGGGCTATGCGGTGAACAAGGAGCTGTGGATGAAACGCGCGATTCAGGAAATCGGCGCCGACGATCCACAGGAAATCGCCGACTGCCTGCTGGAGCGAATCGTGAGGCATCAGCACGGCGAGATTACCGATGACATGACGGTTCTCGTCGCACGCATTGAGCGGTACCAGCCCGAATGGGCAACTTTCCGCTGGCCGGGCATGGCCCGGATCGAGCGGCCTAAGGTGGTGAGCTGAAATGGTTAAGTGCATAGGGAGCTCCAATCGCAAAGCCATGATTCCGCGAGCCCGGGAGCCAAGCGGGCCTTTTTGCCGGCAGCCGGAATACCGATGGTCCGTGTCGTTTGCCCAAGACGGGGGCGGATGACCGGCTGCTTAGGTACGCCCCTGTAACCGGAAGGGCCCTTTCGGTACGGGGCTTTTGCGTTTTCTCGGAGGTTTAAACTCTCTCAACTCCGGCCAAACTGATAGAGTAGCCAATGGTTGATGGGTTGATTCTACAGGGAAAAACGGCCTGCGGGCCGGACAGCCATTGGCCGACACCGGTAACGGGAGAGGATAAGCATGAAACAGATTCTATTAATTACGGACGGCTGCTCCAACGTAGGCATCAGTCCTGTGATAGCGGCGGGACACGCCTTGTCCGAGGGCATAGTGGTCAATGTGATCGGGGTAATCGATCAAGGGGAGATCGGAGTGCTGGGCTCCGAAGAGATCGCCGAAATCGCGAAGGCGGGCGGGGGATTTCCCGAATCGTGCCTTCGGTTACCCTTTCGCACACGGTACAGATGATGACCCGCCAGACAATGGCGCATACGATCCGCCAGGCGGTTAATGCGGAGCTGAGAGAAATTATGGGCAGCGGGGATGTCGGCGAGCTTCCTCCTCCGAAGAGAGCCAAAATCGTGGCCGCCATGGACGACCTAAGCGAAACGGCTCCTCTGCAGGTGGCCCTTCTGGTCGATGCCAGCGCCAGCATGAAGCCGAAGCTGGGTGCGGTAAGAGAGGCCGTCCGCGATTTAATGGCAAGCCTTCAGGCCCGGGAGGGGAAGAGCGAGCTCTCGGTGTTCCACTTTCCGGGACGGGATTCCAGTGAGGAAATCCGCATGGATGCGGACTGGACGCGGGAGCTTGCAAAAATACCTAACTTATTTTATAACTTAAACATGAAGGGGACGACTCCGACGGGCCCTGCCCTTCTGCACACCATCCGTCACTTTAAGTCTGGCGGGGGCGGAGGGAGTCTGCCGGCCGTTGAGGACGGACTGCAGCTGGGGTCCCCAGGTACGGAAAACGGCGAGGACGGGATGCTCCGTGATTACATCGTTTGACCGGCGGCTTCCGGCCGGGTATGTTCTGAACGGAAAGTGGAACCGCAACCGATACGAAGTGGTGCGCAGACTGGGCTCCGGAGCGAACGGAGCGGTGTTTCTCGTTCGAAGAGAGAAGACCGAGTATGCGCTTAAAATAGGATTCGACGCCGTCGACCACCAGTCGGAGATCAACGTGCTGGCCGATTTGTCCGGCCGAGAGGGCGCGTTCTCCGGTTATTTGAAGGATGTTGACGACGTACTTATAGAAGGGAGACCTACCCTTTCTATGTCATGAAGTATGTAAGAGGCGTGAGCCTTCGCGATTATGTGAGGCTTAAAGGGGCCGACTGGCTCAGCTTGGCCGGCCTGCGCCTCTTATCGCGACTGAATGAACTACATAAGCAAGGGTGGATTTTCGGTGACCTGAAGGCCGATAACGTCCTTGTCTCCGGTTACGGGGAGGCCGAGCTGGTCGATTACGGCGGCGTTACGGCGAAGGGACGGGCGGTCCGCCAATTTACGGAAATCCATGACCGCGCCTATTGGCATGCGGGCAGCAGGACGTCGGACGAAGGCTATGATCTGTTCGCCTTCGCAGTGCTGTGCCTGCAGCTGGCAGCTCCGGACGCCGCCTGCTTCTCCAGCCGGATGCTTCCGCAGAACCGGAGCGTGGAGGTTCTTCTGGAGGAGGTTCGGCTTCAGCCGGCCTGCAGCCCCTATCGGGACTTTCTCCGCAAGGCGCTGCTCGGCCAGTTTCCGTCATCGGAGCTGGCGCGCCAGGCTTGGAAGGACGCGGTATATGGGATAAAGGAGAAGCCGGCCGGGGTCGCTAGGTCCTCAAGGTGGCTGCATGCCGGCTTTGCCGCTTCGCTTGGGATAGGCCTGTGGGCCTTTTATCTGTATCTAACCTGAAGGTCGGGAACGAAGGAAGGGATGGACGCCATGGACCTGGTCGGCAGGGTAGAGGGTTTTATTAAGGAAGAGAAGCTTCTGAAGCCAGGGGATAGCGTGGCCGTGGCCGTGTCGGGAGGACCCGATTCGGTGGCGCTTCTGCATATCCTCTTTTTGCTGTCTCCCGTCTGGCAGTGGAAGCTTCTCGTTGTCCATGTCAATCACCGGTTTCGCGGGGAGGAATCGGACCGGGAGGCGGATTATGTCCGCTCCCTTTCTGCGCAGCTCGGCCTTCCTTGCGAAGTCGGAACTATCGATGTACCCGAATACATACGGCTTAGCGGCAAGAACGGGCAGGAGGCGGCCCGCGAGAAGAGATACGCCTTTCTCTACGAAGCGGCAAGGAGGAATGGGGCGGAAGCGGTGGCGCTCGCTCATCATGCCGACGACCAGGCGGAGACCGTCCTTATGCGGGTTTTGAGAGGAACCGGCATTTCGGGGTTAACCGGAATTCCTACCCGGCGGCCGCTAAAAAAAATGGAACTTATCCGCCCGCTCATCCGTATAACCAAGCAGGAGCTTGCGCAGTTTTGCCGGGACAGGGGCTTGTCCTACTGTTTTGACAGCAGCAACGCCGAGCGCAAATACACCCGCAACCGGCTGAGGCTTGAGGTCATGCCCGTCCTGGCCGGCTATAATCCCCGGATCGTCGAATCCCTTACCCGTTTGGCCGAGGTGGCCGGCGTGGAGGACGACTATTTGGAGGGGCAGGCGAAGGAAGCTTTTACCCGGCTGGTGACGGTCGAAACCGGTGAGATGCATTTCTCCCGCGAGGATTTTACGGGGCTCCATCTCGCTTTACAAAGGCGATTGATTAAACTAATATTAAATTATCTTGCGGGGGAAAACGGCTCTCTTGACTTTATCAGGATGGAATTAATCCGTAAGGCAGTACTTCAGAACAAGACGACGACCCTCACTCTGGATGTGAGCGAACGGCTGGTTATGGTCCGGGAGTACGACCGGATCCGGCTTACGGAGCGTCGGGAACCCCGGGTTCTTTCTATTATATAGTCCCGGAGCCGGAGGGTGATTTGTTTATCCCGGAAGCGGGTATTAGTTTGAGGTATAAGGTCCTGAACGATCGGGAATCCTTGCCCGGGAGGAAGGAACCGTCAACCAGTTACGCGGTGTTCGACCTGGATGCCCTCCACGGTCCCCTTGCGGTTCGCAGCCGCCGGGAAGGAGACCGGATGGCCATTGCCGGGTTAAAGGGATCCAAAAAGTAAAAGATATTTTCATTGACGAGAAAGTGCCTCCCCGCTTGCGCAGCAGCATGCCGCTGTTGGTGGATGCGGAGGACCGGATTTTGTGGCTGCCCGGCTTGAAGCATTCAGGGTACGCCCAAGTAACACCGGGTACCACCCGCTATCTCGTCATGGAACGGATTCCACGCAAGCTGGACGGTTGACGTAATGTAAATTTCGGCCTATTCATAGGATATCAAGTAGGAGGGTTATCGTTGCAGAGGGATATACAGGAGGTACTTTACAGCGAAGAGCAAATTCAGGCTAAGGTGAAGGAGCTCGGGCAACAAATCAGCCGCGATTTCGAAGGCCGCAACCTTTTGGTGATATGCGTATTGAAGGGTGCGTTTATCTTCATGGCCGATCTGGTCAAGAACGTCACCATTCCGCTCGATCTTGATTTTATGGCGGTTTCGAGCTACGGGGCGTCGACCAAATCCTCCGGAGTGGTCAAGATCATCAAAGATCTGGACGTGCCGGTGGAAGGACGCGATGTGCTTATTGTGGAAGACATCATCGACAGCGGCCTTACCTTGAGCTATCTGATCGATGTTCTGGAAAGAAGAAATGCGTTATCCGTTACGGTAGTGGCGCTCTTCGACAAGCCGGGACGCCGGACGGTCGACCTGGAGCCCGATTACAAGGGCTTTACCATACCCGATGCGTTTGTCGTCGGATACGGGCTCGACTTCGCCGAGAAATACCGCAATCTTCCGTTTGTCGGAGTGCTGAAGGAAGAAGTTTATTCCTAAAGCTTCGTTCGTATACAGTCCTCTGTTTCCTGGGATGGCGAGGTTCTTTTCCCGTGTCTGATCCGACATGGGCAGAGGGGCAGCGAGAGGGCTGTAAAACCGTTTTCCGGCCGCTTCCTGCGGGCGTTCAGTTCAGTTGAGAAGCCAAGATAGGCTGTGGTAAAATAAAACAAGTTGCCGCATGAGAGGAGGTTGGGGATGAATCGGATCCTTCGAAATACAGGATTTTACTTGCTAATTTTCTTGGTTGTGATCGGAATTGTGCGATTTATCAGTGCCCAGAACGATCTGGAGGAGCAGATTTCGTACAGCAAATTCCGTGAGGAGCTCAAGAATACAGCTACCGCCCAACCGGGGGAAAAGATTGAGAAGGTTTCTTTGAAGCCGGAGGGTTACACGTACGTTATCAGGGGAAATACGCATCGGGCAAAAGCTTCAAAACCCGCGGCCCGATTGACGAGAGCGTTATTGCACTCATCGAGAAAAGCGGGGTAGAGGACACGTATGAGAAAATGGATGAGGGAAGCATCTGGATCTCGTTCCTGACGTCCATCGTACCGTTCGTTATCATTTTCATCTTGTTCTTCTTCCTGCTCAATCAGGCGCAGGGCGGCGGAGGCAAGGTGATGAACTTCGGCAAAAGCCGGGCGCGCTTGTATAACGAAGAGAAGAAGCGCGTTACCTTCGAAGATGTGGCCGGCGCCGATGAAGAGAAGCAGGAACTGGTCGAGGTCGTTGAATTCCTCAAGGATCCGCGCAAATTCGCTGCCGTCGGAGCCCGCATTCCGAAGGGCGTTCTACTCGTAGGGCCTCCCGGAACAGGGAAAACCCTTCTCGCCCGCGCCGTTGCCGGCGAAGCCGGCGTGCCGTTCTTCAGCATAAGCGGATCGGACTTCGTCGAAATGTTCGTAGGGGTCGGGGCATCCCGTGTTCGTGACCTCTTCGAGAATGCGAAGAAGAACGCACCTTGTATTATCTTTATCGACGAGATTGACGCCGTAGGACGTCAGCGTGGAGCCGGTCTCGGCGGGGGTCACGACGAGAGAGAGCAAACGCTCAATCAGCTCCTCGTCGAGATGGACGGATTCGGAGCGAACGAGGGAATCATCATCGTGGCGGCCACGAACCGGCCGGATATTCTTGACCCGGCGCTGCTTCGTCCGGGACGCTTCGACCGTCAGATTACGGTAGACCGTCCGGATGTGAAGGGCCGTGAAGCGGTATTGAAGGTTCACGCGCGCAACAAGCCGCTGAACAAGGACGTCAAGCTGGACAACTTGGCCCGCTATACGACCGGCTTTACCGGTGCGGACCTGGAGAATCTGCTTAACGAATCCGCTCTGATTGCCGCGCGCCGCAACCGCAAGGATATCTCCATGGCGGAAGTGGAAGAAGCGTTCGACCGCGTAATCGTCGGGACCCAGAAGAAGAGCCGGGTCATCAGCGAGCGCGACAAGCGCACCGTGGCCTACCATGAAGCGGGCCACGCGATTATCGGCTACTACGAGCGCAATGCTCACATGATTCATAAAGTTACGATCGTTCCCCGGGGACGTGCAGGCGGCTACGTCATGATGCTGCCGAAGGACAACGAGGATCCGTTGATCGTCACGAAATCCGAGCTGCTCGACCAAGTAACCGGCCTGCTCGGAGGACGGGTGTCCGAGGAGCTGTTTATCGGCGAAGTCGGGACCGGTGCCTATGACGACTTCCGCAAGGCAACGGATATCGTTCGCCGCATGATTGTCGACTACGGCATGAGCGAGAAGCTCGGCCCGATGCAGTTCGGCCATTCCCAGGGCGGTCAAGTGTTCCTGGGACGCGACCTGGGTCACGAGCAGAACTACAGTGATGCCATCGCCTACGAGATCGACCAGGAAATGCAGACGATCATCCGCCGCTGCTATGACCGGGCGAAGGAAATCCTTAAGAAATATGAAGATAAGGTACATCTCATCGCCAACACGCTTCTTCATCGCGAAACCCTGGATAAAGACCAAATCATTCAGCTGATCGAGAATGGTCACATTGACGGGGAGGAAGCCATTCCGTTCGGAACGCAGCCGACGGCGGCTCCCGGAGCGACGGAAGATGTGAAGGTGAACATCCAGACCAAGGAAGCGGATCACGCATCCGGCAAGCTTGGATCGGATCGGGACGACAAGCAGGATTCCGATAAGAACGAATAACCGAACATAGCCGGGGCCCCTAAGGCCCCGGTTATTTTGTTTGTGAAAATTTATAAAGCTAGCCAGATTTGTTTCTCCTCCGAGACAGGGGGATTATAGAGGAACATTTCGCTTGGAAACCGGGCCGTTTTGCAGGTTTTCCGGGGATTTTCCTCATTGACACCCAACATAAGATTATGTAAATTAGGTTTAAACTCTTTGTCTATGGCAAAAGTCACTAACCACGGAAACCAAGGTAGACCGTGCCGGCTGTCCGAAGGCGTGCCGGGAGTAGGGAGGAAACGGAATGGAAGCTCTTGCGCTCGAACGCAAGGCGGAGCAGAACAGGGAACTCAAGGAACGGATTCTTCAGCTTAAGAAAGAACGCAACGCCATTATTTTAGCTCATTATTACCAGAGGGATGAAATACAGGAAGTGGCGGATTTTCGCGGCGATTCGTTTCTGCTTGCCCAGAAGGCGGCGACGACGGAAGCGGATGTCATCGTATTTTGCGGCGTGCATTTCATGGGGAAAGTGCCAAAATTCTAGCTCCTCACAAGACCGTCCTCATTCCTGACGAGCGGGCCGGCTGTCCCATGGCGGATATGGTTAATGTGGAAGGGCTGCGGGCTCTGAAGAAGCAGCATCCCAACGCGAAGGTCGTGGCCTACATCAACACATCGGCGGATGTCAAATCCGAGACGGATATTTGCTGTACGTCGGCCAATGCCATCAAGGTTATCAATTCCGTAGATTCGGATGAGATCATCTGGGTCCCGGATAAAAATTTGGGCGACTATGTATCAAAATTCACAAGCAAGAAAATGATCATCTGGGAAGGCTACTGCAACACCCATGATATGCTCACCGTTAAGGATGTCATGGAGATGAAAGCGCAGTACCCGGATGCCGAGTTTGTCGTCCATCCGGAATGCCGTCCCGAAGTGGTGAAGCTCGGCGATTTCGTCGGGAGCACGACGGCTATCATCAAATATTGCAAGGAATCCAGCGCCAAGGAATTCATCGTAGGCACCGAGGATGGAACCGGTTATCAACTGCGGCTGGACAGCCCGGATAAAACGTTCCATTTTGCCACGAAGTATCTGGTGTGCCCTAACATGAAGGTCAACAATCTCAAGAAGGTCGTCAAATGCCTGGAGACGATGTCTCCCCAAATCTACGTGCCGCCGCAGGTAGCAGATAAAGCCCGGTTATCCTTAGAGCGCATGCTGCAGGTGAAGTAGCATGCGCTACTTCTTGTAAAGAGACAGGAGAACGAAGCCATGATTCCCCGTTATTTAACCGATGCTGAGCTAACCCGTGTTCCGCGGCATGTCTGTGATGTGATGGTCATCGGCGCAGGTATCGCCGGATTGTTTACGGCCATCAAAGCGGCGGAAACCCGCAAGGTTTTGATGATCACGAAGAAATCGTTGACCGAAAGCAACACACGCTACGCTCAAGGGGGAATCGCCGCGGTGATTTCCGAGGAGGATTCCCCTGCTTATCACCGGCAGGACACCTTGCTCGCGGGGGCAGGCTTATGCTCGCCCGAAGCCGTTGACGTGCTCGTTCACGAGGGACCGGAAGGTGTGCAGGATCTCATCCGCATGGGGACCCAGTTTGACCGGGAGAACGGGGAATTCGCCCTTACCCGCGAAGGGGCACACAGCCAGCGCCGGATCCTGCATGCCCAAGGAGATGCAACCGGGGCGGAAATCGTCCGGGCGCTCTCGGAGAAAGCGTTGCAGCATCCGAACATTGAAGTATGGGACGATCATTTTGTGATCGATTTGGTTACGCAGGCCGGGGAGTGTACAGGAGCTTTGGTGCAGAAGCCGGACGGACGGCGCCTGTTCTGCCGTGCGGAAGCCACCATCCTCTGCTCCGGCGGAGCGGGTCAGCTCTACCGGTATACGACCAATCCGGAAATCGCGACGGCGGATGGAATCGCCATGGCCTACCGGGCGGGGGCGGATATCCGAGACATGGAATTCATGCAGTTTCATCCGACGGCGCTCTGTTATGCGAATGCTCCCCGGTTTCTCATCTCGGAAGCCGTTCGCGGAGAAGGCGCGGTGCTGCGCAACATCAACGGGGAACGCTTTATGGAGAAGTACGACCCGCAGCTTGAGCTGGCCCCCGGGACATTGTAGCCCGCGCTATTGTCAGCGAGATGGAGAAAACCCACTCAACCTTTGTATACATAGACATTACGCACGAATCCCCCGAGATGGTCAAACATCGGTTTCCTACTATCTATGAATATTGCTTAACCTACGGGTTGGATTTAACGACCGATTGGATTCCCGTTGCTCCGGCTGCTCACTATATGATGGGCGGCGTAAAGACCGATCTTCATGGGGAGACATCGATTAGACGGCTTTTTGCCTGCGGCGAAGTTTCGTCCACCGGTGTTCACGGAGCGAACCGGCTGGCGAGCAATTCTCTGTCGGAGGCCATTGTGTTCGGACGCCGGATCATCGAGCGGATAGCGGCTCTTCCTATACTGGAGAAAGGCGAGCCGGACCGTGTTTCTTCTTCCGCCCAGGCTTCCACGACCCCGGCTACTCAAATCCAAGAGAAGCGGCTCAAGCTCCAGAAGATTATGGTGCGGTACGCCGGAGTGAAGCGCTCGGAAACCGCCCTCCGAAAAGGGCAGGAGGAGCTTCTAAAGGAAGAAGGCCTGTTCGGCTGTTCCCTTACGGAGAAGGAAGAGTTTGAGCTGGCTAACCTGCTGACCTGCGGACTGATGACGATGGAAGCCGCCATAAGACGCAAAGAAAGCCGCGGCGGCCATTACCGGGAGGATTTCCCGGAGAGAGACGATTTGCTGTGGAAGAAGCACATCGTGTTCAACCGGAACAAAGGAACGACAGAGGAGTCGATTGATGATGTATGAATTGAACCTTAGGCTGGTGCGCAAGCAGATCCGGGAATGGCTGGAGGAAGACATCGGCACCGGAGATGTCACCACCTTGACGACCATTCCGGCGGACAGCCGCTCCCATGCGGTGATCCATGTGAAGGAGGACGGCATCCTGGCGGGGCTTCCGGTGGCGGAGGCTGTTTTCGCCGAGGTGGATCCCGATTTGACGTTCACTCCCCAGCTGGTCGAAGGCAGCTCCGTTAGCAAGGGTACCGTGCTGGCTTTAGTCGAGGGGAGCACGCGCAGCATTCTGCTCGGCGAAAGGCTGGCGCTTAACCTAATGCAGCGCCTATCCGGCATTGCCACGCGCACCCGCCAGTTTGTCGATGCCTTGGAGGGGCTGCCCGTCCGTCTCGTGGACACGCGCAAAACCACGCCCGGCCACCGGATGCTGGAGAAATACGCGGTCCGGGTGGGAGGGGAAGCAACCACCGCTTCGGCCTCTATGACGCGGTCATGATCAAGGACAACCATATCAAGGGGGCAGGCGGGATCACCCAGGCGGTTCAGGCGGCTCGTGCCCACATTCCCCATACAATGAAGATCGAAGTGGAAGTGGAGACGTTCGAGCAGCTGGATGAGGCACTAGAAGCGGGCGCGGACATTCTTATGCTGGACAACATGAAGACCGCCGATATGGCGAAAGCCGTGAAAGGGATCCGAAATCACAGCCCTCATGTGGTCATCGAGGCATCCGGAACCGTCCGGTTGGAAACGATAAAAGAAATCGCCTTAACCGGTGTCGATGTCATTTCCGTCGGCCGGCTGACCTATTCGGTGAATGCCTTGGATATCAGCCTGGACCTTAACGGAAGGAAGGAGCAGTACCTGTGATTTTAGTCGTGGACGTGGGCAATACCAACATAGTCCTGGGAATTTACAAGAAAGAATCCCTTCTGCATCACTGGAGATTGAGCACCAACCGTTCCGCAACGGTAGATGAGTATGGAATCATGGTTCACAATCTTTTTCATCATGCGGGAATCAAAGTGGAGGATATAGAGGGAGTGATCATTTCCTCGGTGGTTCCTCCTTTAATGTTTGTATTGGAGAACCTGTGTGTAAAATATATAAAGAAAACACCTATGATCGTAGGGCCCGGGATCAAAACCGGCCTCAATATCCGGTATGAGAATCCGAGGGAAGTAGGAGCCGACCGCATCGTCAATGCGGTGGCGGGAATCGAAATCTACGGTCCTCCGCTTATTATTGTGGATTTCGGTACGGCGACGACCTTCGATTATATTGACGAGCAGGGCCAGTACATCGGGGGCAACATTGCTCCGGGTATCGGCATTTCCACGGAGGCCCTGTACCAGCGGGCGGCCAAGCTGCCTCGAATTGAGCTGGTCAAGCCTAAGAGCACGGTCGGACGCAATACCGTCAGCTCCATGCAGGCCGGTATCATTTTTGGCTTTGCGGGGCAGGTGGACGGCATTGTCGAGAGAATCCGCGAAGAATTCGGCACATCGCCCAAGGTGATCGCCACCGGAGGGTTGGCCGAACTGATTTCTTCCGAATCGCGGTCGATTGAAACCGTCAATCCCCTTCTGACCTTGGAAGGACTAAGGATTATTTACGAGCGGAACGTATAAAAGAAGAATACAGAATTGGAAAAGGAGGCAGAGGCCCATGAAAGATCACCTAATCCGAGCCACCGCCCTAGGCGGCAAGGTGCGTGCCTTCGCGGTACAAACGACAGAGCTGGTCAACGAGCTGAGCCGCAGACATGGGACCATGCCGACCGCTACCGCCGCGCTCGGGAGAACCCTGACCGCGGGGGCGATGATGGGGGCCATGCTGAAAGGCGAGGAGAAGCTCACCATTCAGGTAAAGGGAGACGGACCGATCGGCCAGATCGTGGTGGATGCCAACGCCCACGGCGAGGTTCGGGGCTATGTCACCAATCCTTCCGTGGACCTTCCCCTGAACCCGATCGGCAAATTGGACGTAGCCGGCGCGGTAGGACGGGATGGGTTCCTCTATGTAACGAAAGACCTCGGCCTCAAGGAGCCTTACCGGGGGGAACCCCGATTGTTTCCGGGGAATTGGGGGAAGATTTCACTTATTATTTTGCCAAGTCGGAACAGACGCCTTCAGCGGTAGCTCTTGGGGTGCTCGTGAATACGGATTATACCGTAAAAGCGGCCGGCGGCTTTATTCTTCAGCTGCTGCCGGGGCTTTCCGAAGAGGAAATCGAGGAAATGGAGAAAAAGCTGAGTGCGCTTCCTCCCATCACGACGCTTTTGGAGCAAGGTGCAACCTTGGAGCAGATTCTTACGTCTATTACAGAGGACGTTGACGTGAAGGACAGCCTGGACATTGTTTTCCGGTGCAAATGCTCCCGCGAACGGGTGGAACAAACCCTGATGAGCCTCGGACGCGAGGAGCTGACGGCCATTCTCGAAGAAGACAAGAAGGCCGAGGTTACCTGCCATTTCTGCAATGAAGTCTATCCGTTCACCGAGAAAGAAATCGAGGAGATCCGAGACCGGATCGAGATTCAATAAAAGCAAGTTCGGCAAGAGGAGACGGGGATGAGAAACGTTAAGCTGTTGTGGGGAATCATACTGGTGCTGGCGGCGGCCATTCTCGTTCTAACCAGGATGGCCATGTTCGATAAAGCAAACCCACGACCGGCATCGCCGGTGGCGGAAGAGAAAGCGGTGGCTTCCATCGGCGGGGTGCAGATCAGTTCCGACCGCTTAACGGACGCCCTGTACAAAAAATACGGTACGGAAATGCTGGATCAGATTCTGGACCGCGAAGCCGTTCGGCTGGAAGCGGAGCAGAAAGGGATTCACGCCGGAGATGAGGAGATCGACCAAGAGCTGACCAAGATGCAGCAGGGCTATGACAGCGAGGAGCAGTTCTATCAATCCATGAAGGATCAGGTAGGACTGACGAAGGAAGAGCTGAGAGAAGATGTTCACTACAAGCTGCTTCTGGAGAAAATCGCGACCGCCTCGATCGTCATTACGGAAGGGGAAGTTCAAGCTTACATAAAGTCGCATGCGGAGGAATTCAAGAATATCATCCAGTTCCGCATCCAGCAAATCATTAGCGATACCTTGGAGCAGGCCAACAAAACCTATGAACTCGCTCAGAAAGAAGACTTCGGTCAGCTCGCCCGGCAGCGGTCGCTCGATACGAACACGGCAAACGAAGGCGGAGACTTGGGCTGGGTGGAGGACAACGATCCCTTTATTCCGGCTCCTATCATGAAAGCGGTGGAAATGATGAAGGTGGGGGACATCAGCCGTCCGATCAAGGTTGATAGAGGCTATGCGGTCATCCGGCTCAAGGATCGGAAGGAGCAGTCCAAGGGAACCCCGGCGCAGATTGCGGAATCGGTCCGTAAACAGCTGGCCCTGCAGCAGGCACCCCTCTCAAGGACATAGTCAAAAGCTTGCGCGACAAGTACAACGCTATTATTTTGGACTCGACGCTCGCTTCCCACCCTCCTCATCAAAATAAGGTTGACAACATTTAGGCGGGTTGATACTATGAAAGTAGTTAATGCCGACTAGTTTTGTCGGAAATAAATCGGGGAGGTTACATTACCATGGCAAGATTGGTACAGAACGTAACAGAATTGATCGGATCTACCCCTTTGGTACGGCTCAACCGCGTGGTTCCGGAAGACAGCGCCGAAATTTATGTGAAGCTGGAATACCAGAACCCGGGATCCAGCGTTAAGGACCGGATCGCCATCAGCATGGTAGAGGTGGCCGAGCAGGAAGGCAAGCTTAAGCCCGGTGCGACCATTATCGAGCCCACCAGCGGGAATACGGGCATCGGTCTTGCCATGGTGGCAGCGGCGAAGGGCTACAAAGCCATTCTCGTTATGCCGGAGACGATGAGTATGGAACGCCGCAATCTGCTGCGTGCTTACGGTGCGGATCTGGTGCTGACGCCGGGAGCCGAAGGAATGAAAGGAGCCATCCGCCGGGCGGAGGAGCTTCTTCAGGAGAATCCGGATTACTTCATGCCTCAGCAGTTCAAGAATACCGCCAACGTCAAAATCCACCGCGAAACGACCGGCCCGGAAATCGTGGAAGCCATCAAAGGCCATGACGGCAAGTTGGACGCGTTCATCGCAGGGATCGGGACCGGCGGTACGATCAGCGGAGCGGGTGAAGTGCTGAAAGAAAACTTCCCGGGCATCCGAATTTATGCCGTGGAGCCTTCCGCGTCCCCCGTCCTAGCCGGAGGAAAGCCGGGCCCCCACAAAATCCAGGGCATCGGAGCCGGGTTCGTTCCGGATATTTTGAACACGAACATTTACGATGAAATCATTCCCGTGGAGAACGAAGAAGCCTTCGAAACGGCACGCCGTGTAGCCAAAGAAGAAGGCATTCTCGGCGGCATCTCGTCCGGCGCAGCCATTTTCGCCGCCTTGAAGGTAGCCAAGCAGCTGGGCAAAGGCAAGCGTGTCGTCGCCATTCTGCCAAGTAACGGAGAGCGTTATCTGAGCACGCCTCTTTATCAGTTTGAAGATTAAGGATGGTTTCGCGAAAGCCCCTCATTCGGAGGGGTTTTCTTTTTTCTGCCGGGCTTCTTAACTTTCTCCCCGTTTTCGGCTGATTTTAGGTATACTAGTCCTAATCGCCTAGAGGAGGAACGGCCTTGACGTTATTATCACTGGAGCAGTGGAGGCAGTGGTGCGGAAGCTATACAATGCTGCCCTATGTAGAGACCCATCCGATTAAGGAAACCGAGACGCGGCCCGCCGATTGGAAAGCGTTATGGGAAGGGGTCGGTACGGAAGCCTTTGTCCTGGAGAGCGGCAAAGCCGGCCGGTACACTTTCTTCGGCCGTAACGCCGTCTCCGTTATGGAGGGAAAAGGAGAGAGCGCGGTCGTGAACGGACACTCCGGCCCTCGCTATAAGGTGACCGGCCGACCGCTGGAGCTCATCAAGCAGTGGATGGAGCCTTACCGCTCG
Organism: Paenibacillus sp. CC-CFT747; assembly: GCA_030323305.1. Taxonomy (GTDB): domain Bacteria; phylum Bacillota; class Bacilli; order Paenibacillales; family NBRC-103111; genus Paenibacillus_AO; species Paenibacillus_AO aurantius. The sequence continues at coordinate 2,156,355 of CP106741.1, forward strand.
CCCGCGCTTCCAGGGCTTCCCAAATTCTTAGGGGCTGCGTGGGCATGATCGGGTACGACGTCGCCCGGTCCCTGGAGAAGCTGCCGGTTCTGGCGGCGGACGATTTGGAGCTCCCCGATTATGTGATGCTTCGCTTTGAGGAACTGTGGATCATCGACCTGCAGGAGCAGCAACTCTTCTGTGCGGTCCACGTGCCCGTAGAGAGCGGCGAACCCGGCGGGAAACGGAAGCCACTGGAGGAGCTGTATGCGGAAGCAGCGGAGCGGGCGGCGCAGATGAAAGCCTTCTGGGACGAGCGGATAAGCGGTCCCGCGGCGGAAGCCGGAGAGGAGCGGGCCGTCCGGCGGCGGGAGTTCCTGCGTACGGAGGGACACGCCTGGAACGGGGAATCCCCGGAGTCGGTCGAGCGGGCATTCGGCCGCGAGGAGTTTATGGAGGCGGTCCGTCGGATCCAGCGCTATATCAGCGACGGTGACGTGTTTCAGGTGAACCTCTCCGTCCGTCAGAGCAAAGCACTCGAGAGTCCGGTTGAGGAGATTTACGAATGGCTGCGCCTCCTGAATCCTTCCCCCTACATGGGCATGCTCCGCCTACGCGGCTTTGACCTCGTGAGCGGATCGCCGGAGCTTCTCGTCCAGCTCGAGGGTTCCGTCGTCCGGGCCCGTCCCATTGCCGGAACCCGGCCGCGCGGCAGGACCTCGGAGGAAGACCGCCGATTGGCGGACGAGCTCATTCACCACGAGAAGGAAAGGGCCGAGCACATCATGCTGGTGGATCTCGAACGAAACGACATCGGCAAGATCTCCAAATACGGTTCGGTTAAAGTGAGCGAGCTGATGGCGATCGAATATTACTCTCATGTGATGCACATTGTTTCGGAGGTGCGCGGGGAGATCGCCGACGGACGGGACGCCTTCGATGTGATCGCCGCAGCTTTTCCGGGCGGGACCATAACCGGGGCCCCCAAGGTGCGGACGATGGAGATCATCGAGGAGCTGGAGCCCGTCAGACGCGGCCCTTATACCGGCTCTATCGGCTGGATTGACTATAACGGCAATATGGAATTAAATATAGTTATACGTACCCTTGTGGCCAAAGACGGGATCGGCTATGTCCAGGCAGGAGCGGGCATCGTCATCGATTCCATTCCCCATAAAGAATACGACGAATCCCTGAGCAAGGCGAAGGCGCTGTGGAAAGCCATCCAATGCAGCGAAAGCTTTCTGGCGGCCCTTCCTGCAGGAAGTCAAGGATAAGGAGCGGATCCGGATGATTCTGGTTATCGATAATTTTGATTCTTTTACCTATAATCTCGTGCAGTACCTCGGTGAAATCGGGGAAGAGATCGTGGTCCGGCGCAACAACGAGATCGACCTGGAGGGCATTGCCGCCCTCAAGCCGGATCATATTCTCATTTCTCCGGGGCCGTGTACCCCGAACGAAGCCGGGATCAGCCTTAGCTTGATCGACCGGTTCAAAGGCCAGATTCCTATTTTCGGCGTTTGCCTCGGCCATCAGTCCATTGGACAAGCCTTTGGGGGAGACGTCATCCGGGCCGAGAAGCTCATGCACGGCAAAACGTCCCCGATCCATCATGACGGGCGGACCATTTTCAGCGGCCTGGACAATCCGTTCACCGCTACCCGTTACCACTCCTTGATCGTGAAGCGCGAGACCCTTCCGGACTGTCTGGAGATCAGCGCGTGGACGGAAGAAGGGGAAATCATGGGCTTGAGGCACAAGGAATATGCCATCGAGGGTGTCCAGTTCCACCCGGAATCGATTATCACCGACAACGGCATGCAGATTTTGCGGAATTTCCTCGGACGCCGGGCTGCTGGAGTGTAGCATGATTATTTCACTTAACGGCGAGCTGGTCCCTCAGGAGAAGGCCCTTGTATCCGCCTACGATCATGGGTTTTTGTACGGGATGGGGTTGTTTGAAACCTTCCGTACGTATGCGGGGCGGCCTTTCCTGCTGGAGCGTCATCTTACCCGGCTCGCGGAGGGCTGCAGGGATCTAGGCATCGAATACGCCCCTTCGGCGGAACGGATCGGCTCCCTCATCAACCGGCTTCTGGAGGCCAACGGCCTCCGGGATGCCTATATCCGGCTCACGATTACGGCGGGAGAAGACTTGTTGGGCCTTCCCACCGGTCCGTACCGGAATCCTACGGAAATCGGCTATATCAAAGAGCTGCCCCCTGTCTCTAAAGAAATAGAAGAAACGGGCAAAGCTCTGCAGAAGCTGCAGTTAAGGCGGAATTCGCCCGAAGGGGAGGTTCGCCATAAATCCCTGCATTACATGAATAACATTATGGCCAAAAGGGAAATGGTTCACTATCCGTGGTCGGTTGGAGCGGAGGGCCTGTTCTTCACGGCAGAAGGCTTTGCGGCGGAAGGCATCGTCAGCAACGTTTTTTTATTTTCGGGGATATCCTTGCGACGCCGCCTTTGTCCACCGGACTATTACCCGGGATAACCCGGGCTTTGGTGATGGAGCAGGCACGTTTAACCGATAGAAAAGTTGTCGAAGATTGTTACACGTGGAACGACATTCTTCGCGCGGATGAAATTTTCCTTACGAATTCCATTCAGGAAATCGTGCCGGTCACCCGTCTTTATGATACGGACGGGCATGACTGGATTGTAGGGAAGGGGCAGCCGGTCCTGTTACCCGGCAGCTGATGCGGGACTACCGCCGTCTTACGGAAGGAGGCAGAGCATGAATACATCGGTACGCCGAATCCCTTGCGGTTCTTTAACCCTCGAGCTGGGGGCGAGGACCCAGATTATGGGTATTTTAAATATAACCCCCGATTCGTTCTCCGATGGAGGACGGTATACGGCGGTGGAGGATGCTGTCCGTCAGGCCAAGCTGATGGTAGAAGAGGGGGCGGACATTCTAGACATTGGAGGGGAGTCTACCCGGCCGGGGGCGGAGCCGGTCAGTGCAGAGGAAGAGCTGAACCGCGTCATTCCGGTGCTCGAGGCTCTTAAGGAAGCATCCCTCTCCGTCCCCATCTCGATCGATACGTACAAAGCGGAGGTAGCGCGTAAAGCTCTTGAAGCCGGTGCCCATATTATCAATGATGTCTGGGGGTTCAAGAGGGATCCGGCCATGGCCCGAACCGCCGCGGAATTGGATTGTCCCGTCATTCTGATGCATAACCGCACCGACACCTCCTACTCCAATTTTTGGAGGATGTGGCCGACGATTTGAAGGAAAGCATCCGGCTCGCCCGGAAGGCCGGGGTGAAGAAAGAGCGGATTATTCTGGATCCGGGGATCGGGTTTGCCAAAAGCTATGAGCAGAACCTGTATCTTATGAATAACCTCCATACGGTCCGCGACCTGGGCTACCCCGTCCTTCTCGCCACCTCCCGCAAAAGATCTATCCAGCGAACACTTGATCTGCCCGCGGACGAGGTGGTCGAGGGGACCATCGCCACCGTCGTGCTTGGCATTGCCCAGGGCTGTGAGATCGTCCGGGTTCACGATGTGCGGCCCAATAAGAAGGCGGCCGTCATGGCCGATGCCATCGTCCGCTCCCATTTCACTTGCGAGGTGAGGCCTTAATGGATAAAATAACGCTAACCCGCATGGAGTTCTTCGGCTACCATGGGGTGTTTGCCGAAGAGAACAAGCTGGGCCAGCGGTTTTATGTAGACGCCGACTTGTTTATGTCTTTGGCCGAGGCCGGAGAAAGCGATAACCTGGAGCTTACCATTAACTATGCAGAGGTCTATTATGCCATTGAAGAGATCGTGGAGAAGGAGACCTTCAAGCTTCTTGAAGCGCTGGCGGCACGCATTGCGGATACTCTTCTGATCAAATTCCCCCGAATCGAGGAGATTACGGTCCGGGTTATCAAGCCCCATCCTCCGTTCAAGATCTTCTTCGAAGGGGTAACCATAGAGATCCACCGCAAACGAACCTTCACCGCTTACATCGGGCTCGGCTCGAACATGGGAAACCGGGAACAATACCTTCAGGAAGGAATCCGTCTGCTGAACCGCACGCCGGACGTTCGGGTTACCCGCAAGTCTTCCGTTTACGAAACGGATCCATTCGGGTTTACGGACCAGGACCCTTTTCTCAATATGGCGGTGGAGGTTAAGACCGGGCTGTCTTCCCTTGAGCTGCTCCACCGGATGCTGGAGATCGAGCTGAAGCTCGGACGCAAACGAGAAGTCCGCTGGGGACCGCGTACGCTGGATTTGGACCTGCTGTCCTACAACCGGCAGACTTGGACCTCACCGGAGCTGATTCTTCCTCATCCGGGCGTAAAGGAACGAGCCTTTGTCCTCATTCCTCTTCAGGAGATAGCACCGGACGATGCCATACCCGGTATCCCTTCACTCGCACAGCATGGGCTTTCGCTCCAAGGAAAGGAAGGCGTACGGAAATGGACCACTACCAGCTCGCCCAACGAATCCGGGCTTTCCGGAAGCTGAAGGGCTATACCCAAACCGAACTGGCCGAGGAAATCGGCGTTTCTATAGCTATCATAGGAGCCATCGAACGGGGAACGCGCAAGGCGGACCCCGCCTAATCCGGCGAATTGCCGAGGCTCTTGGTGTGGAGGAAGAAGAAATGACCTCCGCACCCGAAAGGAGATAATCAACATGCTGAAAATACGTGACGTCGTCGCTAACAATAGAGTAGTGCTCGCCCCAATGGCGGGGGTATGCAACCCGGCCTTCCGGCTCATCGCCAAGGAATTCGGCACCGGACTCGTCTGTGCCGAGATGGTGAGCGACAAGGCCATCGTCCACGGCAACTCCCGGACACTGGAGATGCTGTATGTCGATGAGAGGAGAAGCCGCTCAGCCTCCAAATTTTCGGAGGAGACACCGAGACGCTGGTGGAAGCGGCCAAGGTCGTGGATACCCAGACCAATGCCGATATTATCGACATCAACATGGGCTGCCCGGTTCCCAAAATCACCAAAAGCGAAGCCGGTGCCCGCTGGCTGCTTGACCCTTCGAAGATCGAGAAGATGATCTCCACGGTCGTGAAAGCCGTATCCAAGCCGGTTACCGTCAAAATGCGGATGGGCTGGGATGACGAGCACATTTACGCGGTCCAGAACGCGAAGGCCGTAGAGAACGGAGGAGGGTCCGCCGTATCGGTTCATGGCCGTACCCGCGTCCAGATGTATACCGGCACCGCCAATTGGGACATCATCCGGGAAGTGAAGGAGAACGTTTCGATTCCGGTCATCGGCAACGGAGACGTTCATACCCCGGAGGATGCCAAGCGGCTGCTTGATTTGACGGGAGCGGACGGAGTCATGATCGGCCGTGCCGCGCTCGGGAATCCGTGGATGCTGTACCGGACCGTTCAATACTTGAACAACGGAGAACTGGCACCGGAACCGACAGCATCCGAAAAAATCCGCATCGCGATTCTCCATATGGACCGCCTGATCAACCTGAAAGGGGAACATGTGGCGGTGAAAGAAATGCGCAAGCACATGGCCTGGTATTTGAAAGGGCTGCGCGGGTCGGCCAGTGTAAAGGATTCCATTATGGAGATGACGCGGCGCGACGATATGGTGAACGCTCTGCAGGAATTTGTCGCTCGTTTGGACGATCAATCGGGCGCTCCGAACGGTGAAGAAACGGCCTCCGTTCATTGAGGCGGCTTCGTTTTTGGGGGTTCTGCCTGACATTGACATTTAGAACCCCTTGCAATATAATCAGTCAATAAACCGGACAGGTTGACGCTTGCAGTCATCTTGCCGGTACCCGGTAATATACTATTTTTAAGCTACCGTTAAGGGCCATCGCCCGGTTAACGGCATCAAATACGGTGAGATTCATACGGACGTCTAACTCGTTCAACCGCTTCGGTAACGGAACGGGAGAACACTGAGGTATGGAAAATCTTTCACATGACGGGAGATCTGTAAGGGATGAGTGAAAAAGAAGTACTTCTCACGCAGGAAGGCTTGAAGAAGCTCGAAGAAGAGCTGGAGACACTTAAATCCGTCAAACGCCGCGAAGTCGCCGAAAGAATCAAAGTAGCCATCGGATACGGCGACATCAGTGAGAATTCCGAGTATGAAGACGCCAAGAATGAACAGGCTTTCATTGAAGGCCGGATCATAACCTTGGAGAAAATGCTTCGCAACGCCCGGATCATCAACAACGAAGAAGTGGATATCAATACGGTCAGTGTCGGCTCCATTGTGACCCTGAAGGATTTGGAATACGGAGATACGGTGGAGTATTCCATCGTGGGAACAGCGGAATCGGACCCTTTTCAGAACAAAATTTCGAACGAAAGCCCCGTTGGCAAGGCCATCCTGGGCAAGAAAAAGGCTCGACCGTTGAAGTCAACGTACCCGCGGGTATCATCCAATACCAAATCATCGACATCAAAAAGTAACGATCGGCTCTTAAGTGAATTTAATCCGCTGCGGAAAAGCTTCCTTAGGGAGCTTTTTGTAATAACGGACATTACTAATGGATGGTTAAACGCCTGGCTCCCGCAGGGAGGCGAAGCCGTTTATCCTTGTGAAGGAGATTAGGTCATGAGTCAAGAATTGGAACTGAATGAACTATTGGTGGTGCGCAGAGAGAAGCTGGACGAGCTTCGCGGCTTGGGAATCGACCCGTTTGGCCAGAAGTTTGAGCGAACGCACACGGCGAAGCAGATTCTCGAGGCCCACGGAGAGCAGACGAAAGAAGAACTAGAAGGGTTGGCGGTTGAAGTCAGTCTGGCCGGCCGGATTATGCAGAAGAGAGGCATGGGCAAGGCTTCTTTTGTTCATATACAGGACGTCACCGGCAAAATCCAGATTTACGTCCGCAAGGATACGGTGGAGGAGAAGCAGTACCAGGCTTTTGAGATTCTGGATATTGGAGATATTATCGGTGTCCGGGGAACCGTGTTCAAAACCCAAACGGGGAAACCTCCGTTAAAGCCAAGGAAGTTCTCGTGCTGTCCAAATCCCTGTACCCTCTTCCGGATAAGTTCCACGGCTTGAAGGACGTTGAGATGCGCTACCGTCAACGGTATGTCGATCTCATTACGAACGAAGAAGTGAAGGAAACGTTTATTTTGCGTTCCCGCATTATTCAGTCCATGCGCCGTTACCTGGATTCCCAGGGTTACCTGGAGGTCGAAACGCCAACCCTTCACGCCATCGCGGGGGAGCGGCGGCCAAGCCGTTTATCACCCATCACAATGCGCTGGATATGCAGCTCTACATGCGGATTGCCATCGAGCTTCATCTGAAGAGACTGATCGTGGGCGGGTTGGAGAAGGTGTATGAGATCGGCCGGGTTTACCGGAACGAAGGCGTTTCTACGCGCCACAACCCGGAATTCACCATGATCGAGCTTTACGAAGCTTATGCCGACTATAAAGATATCATGCGCTTGACCGAGGAGCTTATTGCCCATATCGCCCAAGAGGTTCTTGGGTCCACGACCATCCAGTACCAAGGGCAGGAGATCAACCTGGCTCCGGCTTGGAAGCGGGTTACCATGGTGGATGCCATTAAGGAAGTGGTGGGAGTCGACTTCAGCCGCGAAATGTCGGACGAAGAGGCCATCGCCCTTGCCCATGAGCATAAGGTTCCGGTCGAGAAAGGCATGACCTTCGGGCATATCGTTAACCAGTTCTTCGAAACCTTCGTGGAAGAGACGCTCATTCAGCCTACCTTTATTACGGGGCATCCCGTTGCCATTTCTCCGCTTGCCAAAAAGAGCGACACCGACCCGCGCTTCACCGATCGGTTTGAGCTTTTCATCGTGGCGAGGAGCACGCCAATGCTTTTACCGAGCTGAATGATCCGATCGACCAGCGGGAGCGGTTTGAAGCTCAGCTGCACGAGCGGGAGCAGGGGAACGACGAGGCCCACATGATGGACGACGACTTCATCCGCGCGCTGGAGTACGGCATGCCGCCAACCGGTGGACTTGGAATCGGCATCGACCGTCTGGTTATGCTGTTGACGGACGCTCCTTCCATTCGCGATGTGCTGTTGTTCCCGTCCATGAGAGAGAAGTAAGCAAGATCAGGAGCGCCTTCGGGCGCTCTATTTTGATTATAGGGAAAGCAATGATTCACCTGGGAGAAAATACCCATTGCCAGGCATGGGCGATCTGTGGTACATTAGCTCTTGTCGCTTTGAAGCTTCGTAAGTTATGTGGACACCAGGAAAGAATTGGTAAAAATAAAAGCTTGCAAGTTAACAAGCGAATATGGTATAGTAATTAAGTCGCTTCTGAAGCGGCAGTAAGAAAGTAAGTAACTAAAGAAGTTTTAGTCCTTTGAAAACTGAACAACGAGTGAGTTAAGCAATAAGCGGATTTATCCGCAAAACGTTAGCTTTATCATGAGCAAGTCAAACACCCTTTTTGGAGAGTTTGATCCTGGCTCAGGACGAACGCTGGCGGCGTGCCTAATACATGCAAGTCGAGCGGAGCATCGGATGTAGCTTGCTACTGATGATGCTTAGCGGCGGACGGGTGAGTAACACGTAGGCAACCTGCCTGCAAGACCGGGATAACCCACGGAAACGTGAGCTAATACCGGATAGATGGTTCCTTCGCATGGAGGGATCAGGAAAGACGGAGCAATCTGTCACTTGCGGATGGGCCTGCGGCGCATTAGCTAGTAGGTGAGGTA
>CP106741.1:2167500-2227500 GCA_030323305.1 Paenibacillus sp. CC-CFT747
CAGAACCTGAAACCGTGTGCTTACAAGAAGTCAGAGCCCTATGTCGTTTTCTTACGAAACCGACTGGGTGATGGCGTGCCTTTTGTAGAATGAACCGGCGAGTTACGTTTACGTGCAAGGTTAAAGTGAAGAGCTGGAGCCGCAGCGAAAGCGAGTCTGAATAGGGCGCTTAAGTACGTAGACGTAGACCCGAAACCGTGTGATCTACCCCTGTCCAGGGTGAAGGTGCGGTAACACGCACTGGAGGCCCGAACCCACGAATGTTGAAAAATTCGGGGATGAGGTGGGGGTAGCGGAGAAATTCCAATCGAACTCGGAAATAGCTGGTTCTCCCCGAAATAGCTTTAGGGCTAGCCTCGGGGGTTGAGTCGTGGAGGTAGAGCACTGATTGGGTGCGGGGCCCGCCAAGGGTTACCAAGTCCAGTCAAACTCCGAATGCCATGAACTTGGACCCCGGGAGTCAGACGGTGAGTGCTAAGATCCATCGTCAAGAGGGAAACAGCCCAGACCATCAGCTAAGGTCCCCAAGTGTGTGTTAAGTGGGAAAGGATGTGGAGTTGCCCAGACAACCAGGATGTTGGCTTAGAAGCAGCCACCATTGAAAGAGTGCGTAATAGCTCACTGGTCGAGTGACTCTGCGCCGAAAATGTAACGGGGCTAAACACGCCACCGAAGCTATGGCTTGCCGCAAGGCATGGGTAGGGGAGCGTTCTGTACAGGTTGAAGGTATACCGTAAGGAGTGCTGGACAGTACAGAAGTGAGAATGCCGGTATAAGTAACGAAAAGACAAGTGAGAATCTTGTCCGCCGAAAACCTAAGGGTTCCTGAGGAAGGCTCGTCCGCTCAGGGTAAGTCGGGACCTAAGGCGAGGCCGAAAGGCGTAGTCGAAGGACAACAGGTTGACATTCCTGTACCACCGTAAACCGCTACGAGCGATGGGGTGACGCAGAAGGGAAGAGACGCAGACGGATGGAAGAGTCTGTCCAAGCAGCAAGGCTGGTGTGTAGGCAAATCCGCACACTGATAAGGCTGAGCTGTGACGGGGAGGGAAAATTACAGTACCGAAGGTCTTGTACTCATGCTGCCAAGAAAAGCCTCTAGCCAGGTGAAGGTGCCCGTACCGCAAACCGACACAGGTAGGTAAGAAGAGAATTCTAAGGCGCGCGGAAGAACTCTCGTTAAGGAACTCGGCAAAATGACCCCGTAACTTCGGGAGAAGGGGTGCCTCGGTAGGGTGAATAGCCCGAGGGGGCCGCAGTGAAAAGGCCCAAGCGACTGTTTAGCAAAAACACAGGTCTGTGCGAAGCCGCAAGGCGAAGTATACGGGCTGACGCCTGCCCGGTGCTGGAAGGTTAAGGGGAGCGGTTAGCGCAAGCGAAGCTGTGAACCGAAGCCCCAGTAAACGGCGGCCGTAACTATAACGGTCCTAAGGTAGCGAAATTCCTTGTCAGGTAAATTCTGACCCGCACGAATGGCGTAACGACTTGGGCGCTGTCTCAACGAGAGATCCGGTGAAATTTTAATACCTGTGAAGATGCAGGTTACCCGCGACAAGACGGAAAGACCCCATGGAGCTTTACTGCAGCTTGATATTGGACTTGGGTACGATCTGTACAGGATAGGTGGGAGCCAGAGAATCATGAGCGCCAGCTTGTGAGGAGGCGACGTTGGGATACCACCCTGATCGTATCTAGGTTCTAACCTCCTCCCGTGAATCCGGGAGAGGGACCGTGTCAGGCGGGCAGTTTGACTGGGGCGGTCGCCTCCTAAAGCGTAACGGAGGCGCCCCAAGGTTCCCTCAGAATGGTTGGAAATCATTCGCAGAGTGCAAAGGCAGAAGGGAGCTTGACTGCAAGACGTACAGGTCGAGCAGGGACGAAAGTCGGGCTTAGTGATCCGGTGGTACCGAATGGAAGGGCCATCGCTCAACGGATAAAAGCTACCCTGGGGATAACAGGCTTATCTCCCCCAAGAGTCCACATCGACGGGGAGGTTTGGCACCTCGATGTCGGCTCATCGCATCCTGGGGCTGAAGTAGGTCCCAAGGGTTGGGCTGTTCGCCCATTAAAGCGGTACGCGAGCTGGGTTCAGAACGTCGTGAGACAGTTCGGTCCCTATCTGTCGCGGGCGCAGGAAATTTGAGAGGAGCTGTCCTTAGTACGAGAGGACCGGGATGGACGTACCGCTGGTGTACCAGTTGTTCCGCCAGGAGCACCGCTGGGTAGCCAAGTACGGACGGGATAAGCGCTGAAAGCATCTAAGCGTGAAGCCCCCTCAAGATGAGATTTCCCAGTTAGTAAGACCCCTTGTAGACGACGAGGTAGATAGGTTCGGCGTGGAAGTGCCGTAAGGCATGCAGCGGACGAATACTAATCGGTCGAGGGCTTATTCTACACCCCAAAAAGTGAAGCAGAGGCTGCGAAGGTGATTCCGATTACTTTTCGGGGACCCCGAGAGCACGAAGTAGGGGAGCAAAGGATGAACAAACGTAAGCTTCGATTCCAGTTTTCAGGGTGCAAACTCTGACGTTTGGTGATGATGGCGGAGGGGAACCACACGTTCCCATCTCGAACACGACCGTTAAGCCCTCCAGCGCCAATGGTACTTAGATCGCAGGATCTTGGGAGAGTAGGACGTTGCCAAGCGAAATGAAGCCTCTCTGGTGAAAATCAGAGGGGCTTTTTGCTTATTCCAGCAAGAGGGGACTTAGTCCACGGCGGAGCCTGTCTTGGAGGAGTAGATGGCCAAGCGAACCGAAGCCTCTCTGGTGAAAATCAGAGGGGCTTTTTTAGAAAAGTAATAGTGAGGGTTTTTTCTTATTCAACGCGGGGGAATTCGGGTATAAATCCTTACGTGCCTCCCCACAATAAGAACAGGCACGGAGAAAGCAGACCCTCTTGGCAAAATAAAAAAATGTGCTATAATATAGTTAAGGTCAAAGAAAGTCAAAGTCAGTCGACTTTTTTAAGCTGTTAAGGACCGCTAAATTTTCAAAAGATGTGGAGGAGAATGGATGCGGAATGCTTCGGAAATCATCGAACAGTATCTCAAAAATATTCTGATGCAGAGTCCGAATGGAATTATCGAGATCCAGCGCAACGAGCTGGCCGATCAATTCCAATGCGTCCCTTCGCAGATCAATTATGTTATCAGTACCCGCTTTACCCTGGAGAAGGGCTATATCGTCGAAAGCAAAAGGGGCGGCGGAGGATATATAAGGATTCAGAAGGTGGAACTTTCGTCCCAAGGTGCGATATTGGACCATATTTTTCGGACCATTACGGCGCAGATCGACCAGACGGCATCCGAAGGACTCGTGTATCAACTGCTGGAAGGCGGCTTGATTACCGACCGGGAAGCGAAATTGATCAAGGCGGCGGTCTCCCGGGATGTCTTGCTCTTTAAGCTCCCTCAGAGGGACGAGATTAGAGCCCGCCTGCTGAAAGCCATGCTAATTTCCCTATTGGGTAAATGAAGGAGGCCTCCCCATGAACTGTCAAGAATGCGGCAAAAGGCCGGCTACGCTTCACTTCACGAAGATAGTCAATGGCGAGAAGACGGAATTTCATATATGCGAAGCCTGCGCGCGGGAGAAGGGAGAGCTGATTCCGGGGACACCGAACGGGTTCTCCATTCATAACCTGCTCTCGGGTCTGCTACATTTTGATCCGGCTAATCCGGTTAATGCGGGAGCCAAACCTCCTTCCCCCAGCCTGCGGTGCGAGGAGTGCGGATTAACCTACTCCCAATTCAGCAAGCTGGGACGGTTTGGCTGCAGCTCCTGCTACAATTATTTTGCCGATCGGATGGATCCTCTTTTCAAAAGGGTTCACGGAAGCACCTCCCACACTGGGAAGGTTCCTAAGCGGGCCGGAGGAAGAATCCAATTCCGTCGCGATATAGAGAATCTAAGAAAAGACATGGCGGATTACATCGAGAAGGAAGAATTCGAACGGGCCGCCAAGGTGAGAGATCAGATCCGTGAATTGGAAAAAAGGTTTCCGAGATGTAAGATGGAGGGAGGGACGCCTAAATGACCTTAGACCGTTTTGTAAAAGAAGCTCTAAGCGATTGGATGAGACAAGACGGACCGGACTCGGATATTGTGATCAGCAGCCGGATCCGCATAGCCCGTAACTTGCGTTCCCATCCGTTTCCGATGTTGGCCACGAACCAGCAGTCCGAAGAAGTCTTGGAGAGGGCCTCGGCTGTTTTGGCGAACGACGATTTTAATTCCATCAGCCATTTCTCCTTCGCTCCGTTGTCTGATTTGAATGAACTGGAGAAACGGGTGCTGGTGGAGAAGCATTTGATTAGTCCCAATCTGGCCAATGAATCCCGAAACGGAGCGGTGATTCTCAGCGATAACGAATCCGTCAGCATCATGATTAATGAAGAAGACCATATCCGGATTCAATGCCTGTACTCCGGCCTTCAAATCAAAGAGGCTTGGGACCTGGCGAACCAGATCGACGATATTTTCGAGCAGGACTTGGATTACGCCTTTGATGAGAAGAGAGGGTACCTGACGAGCTGTCCCACGAATGTGGGAACCGGGATTCGCGCCTCCGTCATGATTCACCTGCCGGCGCTGGTCATCACCCAGCAGATCAACCGGATCCTGTCGGCGATCACCCAAGTCGGTCTTGCCGTTCGGGGGCTGTACGGGGAAGGCAGCGAGGCAACAGGTAACCTGTTCCAGATTTCTAACCAGATTACCCTCGGCCAGTCGGAAGAGGAAATCATTGATAATCTTTACAGCGTGGTCCGGCAGATCATCGAGCATGAGCGTGCCGCCCGTGCCAAGCTGGTGGCCGAATCGAGGGCGAGGCTGACCGACCGGGTCAAACGATCCTACGGCATCCTGTCCTACGCCGTCATTCTGGACTCTAAGGAAGCGGCACAGCGCTTATCCGATGTCCGTCTGGGAATCGATTTGGGCATGATTCCGAATCTGTCGGCCCAGACGTTGAACGAGCTGCTCGTGATGACGCAGCCGGGATTTTTGCAGCAGTATGCCGGGAAAATGCTGTCGGCGGAGGAGCGAGATCTTCGCCGAGCGGATATGATCCGTGAGCGTTTCGCCCATCAATAATAAGTTTATCATACATTAGTGGAGGTGCTTTTGATGATGTTTGGCAGATTTACGGAACGCGCGCAAAAGGTTCTTGCCCTGGCGCAGGAAGAGGCAGTACGTTTGGGCCATAACAATATCGGCACAGAGCATATTTTACTTGGACTTATCCGCGAAGGGGAAGGCATTGCCGCCAAGGCGCTGATCGCGCTTGGACTCGGCCTGGAGAAGATCCAGGATGAAGTGGAATCTCTCATCGGCCGAGGGCAGGAGCAGCCTACCAACATCGCTTATACCCCGCGTGCAAAGAAAGTAATCGAGCTGTCCATGGACGAAGCCCGGAAGTTGGGGCATACGTACGTAGGAACCGAGCATATTCTGCTTGGCCTGATTCGCGAAGGCGAAGGGGTAGCGGCCCGTGTTCTCAACAACCTAGGCATTTCCCTGAACAAGGCCCGTCAACAGGTGCTTCAGCTGCTGGGCAGCAGCGAGACGGTGTCCTCCAATCATGGCAGCCCGGCGAACGTTAACACGCCTACGCTGGACGGTTTGGCCCGTGACTTGACGGCCTTCGCGAAGGAAGGCAACCTGGATCCGGTCATCGGCCGAAGCAAAGAAATCGAGCGCGTTATTCAGGTGCTGAGCCGCCGGACCAAGAACAACCCGGTTCTCATCGGGGAGCCGGGCGTCGGAAAAACGGCCATTGCCGAAGGCTTGGCCCAGAAGATCATCAACAATGAAATTCCGGAAACTTTGCGGGATAAGAGGGTTATGACCCTCGACATGGGCTCCGTTGTAGCCGGAACGAAGTACCGCGGTGAATTCGAAGACCGTTTGAAGAAGATCATGGATGAGATCCGCCAAGCGGGGAACATCATTCTCTTCATTGACGAGCTTCACACGCTGATCGGTGCAGGCGGAGCGGAAGGCGCCATTGACGCCTCCAACATTCTGAAGCCGGCGCTGGCCCGCGGCGAACTGCAGTGCATCGGAGCTACGACGCTAGATGAATACCGCAAGTACATTGAGAAGGACGCCGCTCTTGAGCGCCGCTTCCAGCCGATTACGGTCGACCAGCCGACGGTCGAAGAGGCCATTCAGATTCTTCACGGGCTACGTGACCGTTATGAAGCTCATCACCGCGTCAAAATTACGGACGATGCCATTGAAGCAGCCGTAAAATTGTCCGATCGCTACATTACGGACCGTTTCCTTCCGGATAAAGCTATCGACCTGATCGACGAAGCCGGCTCCAAGGTTCGCCTGCATTCGTACACCGTTCCTCCAACTTTGAAGGAGATGGAGACGAAGCTGGAGAACGTCCGTAAGGAGAAGGACGCCGCGGTTCAAAGCCAGGAGTTCGAGAAAGCGGCGGCTCTGCGCGATACCGAGCAAAAAATGCGCGAAGAGCTGGAGCAGACGAAAAACGAGTGGAAAGAAAAGCAAGGCCGCACGGATTCAGAGGTAACGCCTGAGGATATTGCTCAAGTGGTGGCCAGCTGGACCGGGATCCCGGTAGTGAAGCTTGCCGAAGAAGAAACCGAACGTCTGCTCAAAATGGAATCCATCCTTCATGAGCGGGTCATCGGCCAGGACGAAGCGGTACGTGCCGTTAGCCGTGCCATCCGCCGCGCCCGCGCCGGTCTGAAGGATGTCAAGCGTCCGATGGGCTCCTTCATCTTCCTGGGCCCGACGGGTGTCGGTAAAACCGAGCTCGCCCGTGCTCTGGCGGAGTCCCTCTTCGGTGACGAGAATGCGGTTATCCGCATAGACATGTCGGAATACATGGAGAAGCATTCCACCTCGCGTCTGGTCGGGGCGCCTCCGGGATATGTGGGCTATGAGGAAGGCGGACAGCTGACCGAGAAGGTACGCCGCAAGCCGTATTCCGTTGTCTTGCTCGATGAAATCGAGAAGGCTCACCCGGAAGTGTTCAACATACTTCTGCAGGTGCTCGAAGACGGCCGCCTGACCGATTCCAAAGGCCGCACGGTAGACTTCCGCAACACGCTGATCATCATGACCTCGAACGTAGGGGCCGAAATGATCAAGAAGAATTCGTCTCTCGGCTTTACGGCCGGAAACGATGCGGGACGCGACTACACTAACATGAAGGAAAAAGTGATGGGCGAGCTCAAGAAGAGCTTCCGTCCGGAATTCCTTAACCGAATTGATGAGATCATCGTGTTCCACTCCCTCGAGGAAGAGCACATTGCCCGTATCGTATCGCTTATGGCGAGCGATCTGCGCAAGCGCCTGAAGGAGCAGGAGGTCGACTTCGAACTGACCGACGCGGCAATGTCTTACCTCGCCAAGGAAGGCTTCGACCCGGCTTACGGGGCAAGGCCGCTGCGCCGGGCCATTCAGAAGCATATCGAAGACCGGCTTTCCGAAGAGCTGCTGAAAGGGAACATCTCCAAAGGAGATTCCTTGACGATCGATCTGAAGGACGGAGAGCTGGAAGTCGTACGCAACGCCTAATTCAGGGCAATAAGCAAAGAAGCACTTTGCGGTATCCTGCGGGATACTTGCAAAGTGTTTTTTATGGGGGCCGGGGCTTTCACCCGAACCGGCAAAATGGTAAACTTTTAAATACAACCGCAAACGGCCGGCAGGCAACAAGCCCGCGTCGGATGCGATACTAGGAGATAGAGAATGGCAAAAGCAAAAACCAAGTTCAGCTGCCAGGAATGCGGATACGAATCCGCGAAGTGGCTCGGCAAGTGCCCGGCCTGCGAATCCTGGAATTCGTTCGTTGAAGAAATGGAAACCGTTGTCAAAACACAAGGCATGAACGCGCCACACATGAAAACGCAAGAAAAGGCGATATCCATCATAAATATAGAAAGCGCTCAGGATCCACGGATTCTGACCAAAAACAGCGAATTGAACCGGGTGCTGGGCGGAGGCTTGGTACCGGGCTCGTTGATTCTGGTCGGGGGGACCCGGGCATCGGCAAATCGACTCTTCTGCTTCAAACCTCTCACGCCCTCACCGAAAACGGTTTGAAGGTTCTCTATATATCGGGGAAGAATCGGCCCGCCAGACGAAGCTTAGAGCGGACCGGCTGGGGGCGATGTCGCCCAACCTGTTCGTACTCTGCGAAACCAACCTGGATCACATCATCGAGGCCATCGATCAGCTTAATCCGGATTTTATCGTAATGGATTCGATACAGACGGTCTATCATCCGGCCGTCGCTTCGGCGCCGGGCAGCGTATCCCAGGTGCGGGAATGCACTTCGCACTTTATGAGAATAGCTAAGATCAAAGGAATCGCCACCGTGCTGGTCGGCCACGTGACGAAGGAAGGGGCCATCGCCGGCCCGAGGCTGCTGGAGCATATGGTGGACTGCGTGCTGTATTTCGAAGGGGAGCGGCATCATTCTTACCGTCTCCTACGGGCAGTAAAGAATCGCTTCGGCTCGACGAACGAGATCGGTATTTTTGAAATGCTGGAATCCGGGCTGGTTGAAGTCAGCAATCCGTCGGAGCTGTTCCTGTCGGAGCGTCCCATGGGCGTGGCCGGTTCTACAGTGGTAGCCAGCATGGAAGGAACGCGTCCGGTGCTGGTGGAGCTCCAGGCGCTCATTTCGGCCACCAATTTTCCAACACCTCGGCGTATGTCCACAGGGGTGGACCATAACCGGCTTTCTCTGATTATAGCCGTGCTGGAGAAGCGAATCGGCTTGTTCCTGCAAAACCAGGACGCCTATCTGAACGTCGCCGGCGGGGTTAAGCTGGATGAGCCGGCGGTCGACTTGGCGGCCGCGGTCAGCATCGCCTCCAGCTTCCGCGATCATCCCACCCAGCCGTATGATGTGATCTTTGGAGAAATCGGCCTGACGGGCGAGGTCCGCGGCGTATCCCGGATCGACCAGCGGGTCAAGGAGGCCCAGAAGCTCGGCTTCAAGCGGGTCATCATGCCGGAGAAAAGCTTGAAGGGCTGGACTCCGCCAAAGGGAATTCAAATTATCGGCGTCAATACCGTATCGGAAGCGTTGTCCGCAGCGCTGCAATAAACTTATGATTATACGTTCAGGAGGTCGCATGCATGGCTAAGGAAGATGACACGAATAGGGAAATCATGAGCCGACTGCTGCAGCTGGTTGCTCCAGGAACCTCCTTTCGCGACGGGCTGGAGAACGTGCTGAGAGCCAAAACCGGGGCCTTGATTGTGGTCGGATACAGCCCCGAAGTGATGGAAATTGTGGACGGCGGGTTCTCCATCAACTGTGATTTCTCCCCGAACTTTCTGTATGAACTCGCCAAGATGGACGGGGCTATTATTTTAAGCGAGGATATTAAGCGGATTTTGTATGCGAACACGCAGCTCATCCCGGACTCCTCCATCTCCTCGATCGAAACGGGGATCCGCCACCGTACAGCGGAGAGGGTAGCCAAGCAGACGGGCAAACTCGTGGTGTCCATTTCCCAAAGAAGGAACATCATTACCTTGTACCAGGGGAACCTGCGCTACTCTCTTAAAGACATAGGCGTGATCCTGACCAAGGCCAATCAGGCGATTCAAACGCTCGAGAAGTACAAATCGGTACTGGATCAGGCCCTGATCAACCTGGGGGCTCTGGAGTTCGAGGAGCTGGTTACCCTCCATGACGTGACCAATGTTCTCCAAAGGTTCGAGATGGTGCTCCGCGTCAAAGCGGAGATCAAGAAGTACATCAACGAGCTGGGCAACGAAGGCCGGTTGGTCAGCATGCAGCTGGAGGAGCTCGTGGTGAACACCGAACACGAGACCATTCTGGTGATCAAGGATTACTGCCGCGACCTGACGGACGATAAAGTGAAAGAGATCAAGGCAGGCATGTCCCGGATGAGCTCCGACGAGCTGCTCGACCATCTCCATATGATCCGTCTTCTCGGTTATACCGCTTCGAGCAATGTGCTGGAGGAAGGCGTGTCCCCCGCGGCTTCCGCGTGCTGAACAAAATCCCCCGGCTGCCTTCCATTATTATCGCCAACCTCGTGGAAAAGTTCGAACGGTTGCCTCATATCATGATGGCGACGATCGACGAATTGGATGAGGTGGATGGGATCGGTGAGGTGCGCGCACGCACGATTAAAGAAGGATTGAAGCGCATTCAAGAACAACTCTTTGTTGACAGACATATCTAAATTGAATACAATTTTAAGGTTAGTGCTAGTAATACATCAAAGGTGGTCGAGGCATGATAAGAAAGTCGGTTCCCAATATATTCACGGTGCTGAATCTATTTATGGGAATTATTGCAATCATCCTAGTCTTCAGTGACACTCCGGTTTTTACGAAGTTGGATAACGCGAACCTGGCGTCCATTATGGTCATTGTGGCGATGCTGATGGACGGCATTGACGGCCGGGTGGCCCGGGCGCTCAATGTCCAGAGCGAGTTCGGAAAAGAGCTTGATTCGTTATCGGATGTCGTTTCCTTCGGGGTTGCGCCCGCGTTTATCATGTACAACGTCGCCTTTATGGAATTGAATCCGGCTACGGCATGGATCACCACCGCCATTTTTCCTATATGCGGAGCACTTCGTTTGGCCCGCTTTAATGTGATTGAAGGCATCCCGGGTTACTTTATTGGGCTTCCGATCCCGGCAGCGGGAGGAATCCTTTGCACGCTGGCCCTGTTTCATCAGGAAATCAACGCTTACGTTCTGGTCATCAGCTCGCTTCTACTTTCTTACCTCATGATCAGCCGGGTCAAATACCCGAGCTTCAAGAAAGTAGCGCTTCCCAAATATGCTTATGCGATCGCCCTGGCCATCGTCGTGGCTGCTGTTGTGGTATCCGTCCTTTATCCTCATTACTTATCCCGCATGATTTTCGTGCCTCTCGTCCTCTATGCTTTGTACGGAACTTTTCAGGGACTCAAACGAAAACGCTAACGTTCCAAAAGAAAAGCCTTTGTTTTCTTCCAAGAAGAGAACAAAGGCTTTTTTAATTTTTTTGAAAAATCGGGTCCGTTCCCTGCAGCCGGTCAGGATAAGTTGAAGTAGCCGAGGGTGGAGCATTTCTTCGATTCGTTGTCGACAACATTCTCCATATCGATATCCAGCAGGTTGCACAGGGAGGCCATATAGAACAAATTCTTGCCCATCTCAGCGGAAACAATCTCCAGGCAGTTCTCACACAGATGTCCGTTCATGTGGGTGTCGAGAAGCTTCTTGGCATCTTCGATGGTCATTTCCTTGGAATACTGCTGCTTGCCGGCATGAACCTGAACGCAGCCGCATTCGGTAATGGCCTTGGTGACGGAACGCTGAACAGCGGCATTGGACTGCTGGAATTTAGAAAGGACATCCAGTACGCTTCGGTGACGGAGCAGCAGTTCGGAAACTTGTTCCTGGAATTGATTCAAACTGAGCGTGTTCATTCCCTTCACCCCAACCCTTGGTATTTGCTTAGTGTTCATTATATCGGAACGGTCCCTATAATTCAATTTCAATCGGGGACGGGCGGCACTACGTTTAGGCCATTTCGCTTTGGTTCATACTGGTAAAGTGCAGGGGTTCGAAAAGGTCAAACGGCCCTTTATCTGTTCTCCTTACGGCTTCGGTTCAGCAGCCCCTGCAACAACCATAAGAGGTGATCGCAATGAAAAAATGGATACAGGGAACCGCATTTGCAGGGGAGCTCTGCTCGGGTACCAATGGAGCCTGCCCCTTGGCGGGTGGCTCGAAAGCCTGGCTTCCGCTCTTTTAGGATGGGAGGAAATCAAAGGATTGACCTTCTGGGTAACGGGACTTATGGGGCTTCTAGTTATGGTGGGGGTTAACCTGTTCGGCGAAGCGGTGGCAAAAGGATGGCGCAGAGGAGAGGAGAGCCTGACCCGGGTCCATGTGTCGGACCTGCTGGCCGGAGCAGCCGGGGGATCGTCACGCTGACTATCTCCATCCTGCTCTTCCCTTCGATGGAGAAGCTTAGCTTGAACAGCCCGGTCTTACCCGCTGTCATCACGGCCGTTATGGGCTTTGTGGGCTTCCGCCTCGGCTACACGAGGAAGGATGAATTTTTGGCTTTCCTGGCCAATCAAGGGTCCAAGGATAGCAACGGGGACCATCCCCTTTTGAGGAGCATAAAATTCTGGACACGAGCGTGATCATTGACGGCCGCATCGCCGATATTTGCAAAACCGGATTCATCGAAGGAACCCTTGTCATTCCCGAATTCGTGCTTGAGGAGCTGCAGCATATCGCCGATTCGTCGGATCTGTTGAAACGCAACCGCGGGCGCCGCGGCCTCGATATCCTAAACAAAATCCAGAAGGAGCTGGAGGTTAAGGTCCTCATCTACGAAGGAGATTTCGAAGAGATTTCCGAGGTGGACAGCAAGCTGGTGCGCTTGGCGAAAGTGCTTCGGGGCAAAGTGATCACGAACGATTTCAACCTTAACAAAGTATGTGAGCTTCAAGGGGTGTCCGTACTTAACATCAATGATCTCGCCAATGCGGTGAAGCCGGTCGTTCTTCCGGGTGAAGAAATTGTGGTACAGATCATCAAAGACGGCAAGGAGCACGGACAGGGGGTCGCGTATCTCGATGACGGCACCATGATCGTCGTGGAGGGCGGACGGGAATATATCGGTTCGACCATGGAAGTGATGGTGACGAGCGTGCTGCAGACGTCAGCCGGCCGCATGATCTTCGCAAAGCCGAAATTGTTGGAAAAAGCCCAGTAAAACGTTTATGATGAAGGAGGGATTCATCCCTACATAAAAGAAGCAGGAGCGAATCATGGGAAAACTGGGTGTGGTCATCGTCGCGGCCGGCAAAGGGTCGCGGATGCGTACCGCGGAGAGCAAGCAGTATTTGCCGCTTGGCGGCAAGCCGATTCTGGTCCATACGCTGGAGACCTGGAACCGGCTTGAGGAAGTCGATTCCATCGTCCTGGTGGTGGGGGAGAACGACTTGTCCCGCTGCCAGGCTTACATAAAGCAGTACGGTCTCGTAAAGGTACGCCAGGTGATCATGGGCGGAGAAGAGAGACAGGCCTCCGTTCATGCCGGGCTCCGGACTTTTTCGGAGGATTACGAATGGGTCATGGTGCATGACGGCGTCCGGCCTTTCGTCCGCCCGGAGCAGGTTCGGGCGTGCCTCCGGCAGGCCATGGAGAGCGGGGGCTGTCCTGGCCGTCCCCGTGAAGGATACAATCAAAGTGGCGGATTCCGATGGTTGGATCCAATCGACGCCGGACCGGCGAAGCTTGTGGGCGATACAGACCCCGCAAGCTTTTCGTCTGTCTTCGCTTAAGCAGGCTTACGAGCAGGCGGAGAAGGAAGGCTTTCTGGGAACGGACGACGCCATGCTGGCGGAGCGGATCGGCCTTAAGGTGCGGGTCGTGGAAGGCAGCTACGAGAATATTAAAATAACGACGCCGGAGGACCTGCCGTGGGCGGAGGACCTGATCCGGAGAAGCAGGGAGAGAGACAATAGATGATTCGAGTGGGACAAGGGTTCGATGTGCATCAGCTGGTGGAAGGGCGCAAGTGTATCATCGGGGGAGTGGACATTCCTTATGAGAAAGGCCTTCTCGGCCATTCGGACGCGGATGTGCTGCTTCATGCGATAACCGACGCCATTCTGGGGGCGCTCGGCAAAGGGGACATCGGGAAGCATTTCCCGGATACCGATCCCGCCTTTAAGGATGCGGACAGCCTGAAGCTCCTTGAGCAGGTATGGGAGCTGGCTAAGGAAATGGGCTACCGCCTGGGCAACGTGGATGCGACCATTATCGCCCAGAAGCCCAAAATGGCCCCGCACATCCCCGGCATGATCACCATTATCGCCGAAGCGCTCGGGGCGGAAGAGGCCCAAGTGAACGTCAAGGCGACGACGACGGAGCAGCTCGGCTTTGCCGGAAGAGGCGAAGGAATCGCGGCTCAAGCGGTTGTTTGTCTTCTTCAGAATGTGCTATGATACTTTTTATTTCAGAATGATTGGCAAGAGAGGGGAATCCCGATGAACGACCAAGTACGCGTACGTTATGCGCCCAGTCCTACCGGGCATTTGCATATAGGCGGAGCCCGGACGGCTCTGTTCAATTACCTGTTTGCCCGCAGCAAGCAGGGAAGTTTATCGTCCGGTTCGAAGACACGGACCAGACGCGCCACATCGAAACCGGTGTCGACAACCAGCTGAACGGCCTGCGCTGGCTCGGCGTCGACTGGGATGAAAGCATCGATGTGGACGGAGGCTACGGCCCCTACCGGCAGATGGAACGGCTCGACCTCTACAAGCCGTTCGTGGAGCGGCTTCTCTCCGAAGGAAACGCCTACTACTGCTACTGCACCGAAGCGGAGCTCGAACAAGAGCGAAGTGAGCAGGAAGCGCGCGGCGAAACGCCCCGCTATTCCGGCCGCTGCCGCCACCTGACTCCCGAGCAGGCGGAAGCCTACCGGGCGGAAGGCCGGCGGCCGACGGTCCGCTTCCGGGTGCCGGAGGACCGGATGGTCCGCTTTGAGGATGAAGTGCGCGGAGAGGTGGAATTCGACTCGAACGGGATCGGGGACTTCATCATCGCCCGTCCGGACGGCATTCCCATGTACAACTTCGCGGTCGTGCTCGACGATCATCTGATGGCCATCACCCATGTCATCCGCGGGGAGGAGCATCTGTCCAATACGCCGAGACAAGTGATGCTCTATGAAGCCCTGGATCTTCCGACGCCCCGTTTCGCGCACCTGTCCATCATCTTGAATCCGGACCGGAAGAAGATGAGCAAGCGGGACGAATCCATCGTCCAATTCATTGAGCAGTACAAGGACCTGGGGTATTTGCCGGAGGCGGTGCTGAACTTCATTACCCTGCTCGGCTGGTCCCCGAGAGGCGAAGAGGAGATCTTCACGAAGGAAGAATTGATCGGGCAGTTTGGCTTGGACCGCGTGTCCAAAAGCCCGGCCGTCTTCGATATGGATAAGCTGAACTGGATGAACAACCAGTACATCAAGAAGGCTGACCCGGCAAGAATCGCCGAGCTCGCGATTCCTCATCTTCAGAAGGCCGGACGGCTGCCGCAGACGCTTTCCGAGGCCGAGCAGTCCTGGGCCTCGCGGCTGGTCGCGCTGTACCAGGAACAGCTGACGTATGCTTCGGAGATTGTCGATCTGTCGGCCCTCTTCTTCCAAGAAGAAGTGGAGCTGGAGGAAGAAGCCAAACCGGTACTGGCGGAAGAGCAGGTTCCGGTTGTCCTGGGCCGCTTCCTGGAGCTCGTAAGAGAGTCCGCAACCCTGAATCCGGAAGACGTGCAGGCGATGCTGAAGCAGGTCCAAAAGGACACAGGCTTCAAGGGCAAACAGCTGTTCATGCCGACCCGCGTAGCGCTGACCGGCCAGATGCACGGCCGTGACCTGAACCAAACCATCTCCCTCCTGGGCAAAGAGAAGGCCGTTGCCCGCCTGGAGAGGTTATTGTCATAAGCGGCGGTTATCGTTTATACTAGTGACAATTATAATGCGAATGGCGTAGATCAGGAGAGTACGGCCAACCGGGACTTATCAGAGAGGACAGACGCTTACGGGTAAGCGGCTGAGAGCTGTCCATTTCCCTTGACCCGAAATGCACCTGGGAGCTGCAGGATCGAAGGCTAAGGCTGTAGATCGTGCCGGGTGGCCCCCGATACCAGCCCTACAAGTGGGAGCCGACTGACGGCACCCGAGCAGAGTGGAACCGCGTCGACAGCGCCTCTGCAGCCTTCCGGCTGCGGAGGCTTTTTTATCTTTTTTCAAGAAGTCAGGCACGTCCAACAATGTTAGAGAAGGTGAAATCCATGTTCCGCACCCTGCGTTCCGACATTCAGGCAGTGTTCGATAACGATCCCGCCGCACGGAGCAGATTTGAAGTGATTTTTACGTATTCGGGCATACACGCCATTTGGCTGCACCGGATTGCCCACTGGTTTTTTGTCCGAAAGTATTTTACGTTAGCGCGCATCCTGTCCCAGTTCGGCCGGTTCATGACCGGCATTGAGATTCACCCGGGGCCCGGATTGGCCGGCGGTTGTTTATCGACCACGGGATGGGGGTTGTCATAGGAGAGACGTGCGAGATCGGCGACGATGTCGTGCTCTACCAGGGAGTGACCCTGGGGGAACAGGCAAGGAGCGGGGAAGAGACACCCGACCATTGGCAATAATGTGGTTATCTCCTCAGGAGCGAAGGTACTGGGCTCGTTCCGCGTCGGGGACAATTCCCGGATTGGGGCGAACTCCGTGGTGCTTCAGGAAGTGCCGCCAAACAGCACCGTCGTGGGCATCCCCGGCAAAATAGTCAAACGCGACGGCGTAAGGGTAGACCGCCTGAACCATGGAGATTTGTCCGATCCGGTCGTGGATCTATGCCGCAACCTGCAGCAGCAGATCGAAGAGCTGAAAACCGCTTTGGAGGAAGAGAAGAAGAAGAACGGAGGCATTGTTAAACTATGACGCTGAAAGTGTATAACACGTTAACCCGGACCAAGGAGGAATTCGTCTCCCTCGAGCCCGGCAAGGTCAAAATGTACGTCTGCGGACCGACCGTCTACGACTATATCCATATCGGGAACGCCCGCCCGGCCATTGTGTTCGATGTCGTGAGACGGCATCTGAAGTCGCTTGGCTATGAGGTGAAGTATGTCGTCAACTTTACCGATGTCGATGACAAGCTGATCAAGCGGGCGGAGCAGCAGGGAACGACCGTTCCGGAGCTGGCGGAGAAGTTTATCGAGGCTTACCGGGAGGACATGGAGGCGCTGGGGATTGTAGATATCATCAACCCCCGGGTGACGGAAAACATGCCGGAGATCATCTCCTTTATTGCGGGTCTGGTAGACAAGGGCATGGCTTATGAGAAGGGCGGGGACGTGTATTTCCGTACCACCCGGTTCGACGATTACGGCAAGCTGTCCCACCAGAACCTGGAGGAGCTTCAGTTCGGCATCCGGGTAGAAGTGGACGAGCGCAAGGAGAATCCCCAGGATTTCGTCCTCTGGAAGGCGGCGAAGCCCGGAGAGATTTACTGGAGCAGCCCTTGGGGAGACGGACGACCGGGGTGGCACATCGAATGCTCGGCCATGGCCGAGAAGTACCTCGGGGAGACGATCGACATCCACGGAGGCGGGCAGGATCTTCAATTCCCGCACCACGAGTGCGAGCTGGCACAGTCTGAAGCCCTGCACGGCAAAATGTTCGCCAAATACTGGCTGCATAACGGCTACTTGAACATCAACAATGAGAAAATGTCCAAGTCGCTCGGAAACGGGCTGAATGTCCGGGAGCTCCGGACGAAAACCAAGCCGGAGACCATCCGTTACTTCATGCTGACCACACATTACCGGAGCCCGCTTAATTTCAATGACGAGACCATTACCCAGGCCGAAGGCAGCCTGGAACGCATCTATAACTGCCTCTCGAACCTGGCGTACCGCAGCAAGGATGCCGCGGAAGGCGAAGCGGACGAAGAGGTAAGCCGCGCCGTGGAGCGGATCGGAGCCTTCTTCGTGCAGAAAATGAACGACGACTTCAATACACCGGACGCGATTACGGCTGTCTTCGATCTCGTGAGCGAGGCCAACCGTTACCTTCAGAAGGAAGCGGTCACCCAAGCCACCATCGGGCTAATCCAAAATCAGTTGAAAGCCATGAACGAGGTTCTGGGAATAATAGCCGAACAGGAGGAAGAGCTCCTGGACGAGGAGATCGACCGCCTGATCGAGGAACGGACCGAGGCCCGCAAAGCGAAGAACTGGGCGCGGGCGGACGAGATCCGTGATCTTCTCACGGAGCAGGGGATTCTGCTGGAGGATACCCCCAGGGCATCCGCTGGCGGCGCAAATGACCATGGATTCGACGCTCTTGGCATTTGACCCGGCGAAGGACGCGAATCTGTTGAATCCTCTCGTGCTCGCTTATGTCGGGGACGCTGTGTATGAGGTGTTCGTACGCCAGTACCTGGTGTCGCTGCCCAATCACCGGCCTCATCATCTCCACCGCCAGTCGACCCGGTTCGTCTCGGCCAAAGCCCAAGCGCGCTCCTTGGAACGGTGGATGCCTTTGCTGACCGAGGAGGAGGCGGATGTGGTGCGCAGAGGGCGGAACGCGAAGTCCGGGACCACGCCCAAAAACACCGACGTTCTCATTTACCGGCACAGCACGGCGTTCGAGTGCTTAATCGGTTATTTGTATTACCGCCAGCGGTTCGAACGGCTGCACGAGCTGATGAGCCTCAGCTTGGAGACCGCCGGCTAGCAGGCCGAGCCCAACAGGAGGGATAACTAATCATGGATGAATACATTGCAGGCAAGCATTCCGTACTGGAAGCCCTTCGTTCGGGGCGTCCCATCAACAAGATCTGGATTGCGGAGAACGCCCAGAAGCATCTGACCCAACCCATCCTGGCGGAGGCCAAGCCGCTCGGCATTGTGATCCAATATGCCGACAAGCGTAAGCTCGATCAGATGGCGGGCGACGTTCAGCACCAGGGCGTGGTGGCCCAGGCCGCCGCGTACGAATACGCGGAAGTCAGCGATATTTTGGCGGAGGCCAAAAAAGTGGAAAGCCGCCGTTTCTGCTCATTCTGGATGAAATCGAGGATCCCCATAACCTCGGGTCGATCCTCCGGACGGCGGAGTGCACCGGAGTAAACGGGATTATTATCCCGAAGAGAAGATCGGTGGGCCTGACGGCAACCGTGTCGAAAATATCGGCCGGCGCGGTGGAATACGTGCCTGTCGCCAAGGTGACAAACCTTGCCCAAACGATCGACGGGCTGAAAGAAGAGGGCATCTGGGTAGCGGGGGCCGACGGCAGCGCGCGGCAGGATATTTACCAGACCGATTTTACGATGCCGATCGCGATTGTTATCGGAAACGAAGGCAAAGGAATCGGCCGCCTCATCAAGGACAAATGCGATTTCCTGGTGAAACTGCCCATGTTCGGGAGCATCAACTCGCTGAATGCCTCGGTGGCGGCTTCTGTCTTCATGTACGAAGTCGTCCGGCAGCGGCACCAATAATTCCATGAACAGCATCAAGGAATACCTCATTGTGGACGGCTACAACATCATCGGCGCGTGGCCGGAGCTGCAGAAGCTCCGGGATATCCGCCTAGAGGACGCCCGGGACCGGCTGATCGACCAGCTTGCCGATTACCAGGCCTTCTCAGGAGTGGAGGTGTACCTGGTGTTTGATGCCCATCAGGTTCCGGGCTTAGGGGAAAGTATCAGCAGAGTAAGCTCAAAATCGTATACACCCGCGAGAAAGAAACGGCCGATGAACTTATCGAGCGGCTGGTAAAAGAGCTGTCCGGCCGAAGGCGTCATATCCTGGTCGCCACCTCCGACATGACGGAGCAGCATGTCATCTTCGGGATCGGGGCTCTCCGGCTTCCGGCCCGTGAGCTTCTCGTCAAGGTGCGGGAAAGCCGCAAGGAGATCCGCCGCCAGATCGCCGAAGCGAAGGAGATGACCCGTAATCCGGCGCGGAATACCTTCGACAGCAAGCTGTCTCAGGAGATGAAGCAGCTCTTCGAAAAATGGCGGAGGGGCAATCCATAACTTTTCAAAAACATCCAATATTTTACGGTCGTAGTTGACGATAATCAAAAGCTTCATGTATACTTAACCTATCATTTTCAAGGAAAGTTGCCTTACAGGCTAAGCCGGAGGGATAGTTTAGTGGGTGTTGACCTCAATGAATTGAGAAAGCGCGATTTTGGGCAGATGACAGATGAGGACAACGTCGAAGCGGTTCGCGAAGGCAACAGCGAAGCTTTGGAATATTTGATCAACAAATACCGGAATTTTGTCAGAGCGAAGGCAAGATCGTATTTTCTGATCGGTGCGGACCGGGAGGATATCGTCCAGGAAGGCATGATCGGCCTCTACAAATCTATTCGCGATTTCCGGGGGACAAGCTGGCCTCCTTCAAAGCCTTTGCCGAACTTTGCATAACGAGACAGATTATCACCGCCATTAAGACCGCCACCCGACAGAAGCATATCCCTCTTAACTCGTACGTTTCCTTGGATAAGCCCATCTATGACGAAGATTCCGACCGTACCCTTCTCGATGTCATATGCGGCTCCAAGGTAACCGACCCGGAAGAACTGATCATCAATCAGGAGGAGTTCAACGGGCTTGAGGATAAGATGGGAGAGATCCTAAGCGATCTCGAACGCAGGGTGCTGATGCTCTATTTGGACGGGCGTTCCTATCAGGAGATCGCCGTCGATCTCGACCGTCACGTGAAATCGATAGACAATGCGCTGCAGCGGGTCAAGAGGAAGCTGGAACGGTACTTGGAAGTAAGAGACTTGAATTGAATAGACCAACGATCGGCATGCGCATTTTGCTAACCAGCAAGGTGCTTTTTTCTTTATATGGGAGGTTTATAGGAAGGCAACCTTGTCTATAATGCTAACGAATCCTTTCCTTGACAGGGATTTTGGTGTGTGCTAAAGTGTTTGGGTGACCCTTATTTGTCGATTGCATCTTAAGACAATCAGGGTTCTTTAATTCAGGTTGTCTCGGGAGGTGTAATCCAGTGCGGGTTATTATTACGTTAGCATGCTTGAACTGCAAGCAGAGAAACTATACGTCCAATAAGAACAAGCGAAACAATCCTGACCGCATGGAGAAGAAAAAGTATTGCAAATTTTGCAATTCACATCAGCTTCATCGCGAGACCAGGTAGTAGGTTCACGGAGGTGTAGTTGTGGGGTTTTTAGCCAGAATGAAACAAGGATTCGGCTCCACGTTCTCTTTCTTTACGGACAGTTGGGCGGAATTGCGGAAAGTGAAGTGGCCAAGCCGTAAAGAAATGATTAGTTACACAATCGTGGTGCTGGTCACCGTAGCTTTTGTAACAATCTATTTCGCTATTCTCGACCTTGGTATTTCCCAATTAGTCAGACTTGTCTCTAAATAAGGTAAACCATAGGAGACGATCATGGAAAAAAGATGGTATGTGGTTCATACCTACTCGGGGTATGAGAATAAAGTAAAGGCCAATTTGGAGAAGCGCGTCGAATCCATGAACATGCAGGACAAGATCTTCCGGGTGCTGGTGCCGATGGAAGAGGAACTGGTAAACAAGGACGGTAAGAAGAAGACCGTCATGCGTAAAGTTTACCCGGGCTATGTCCTCGTGGAAATGATTCAGACCGACGATTCTTGGTATGTCGTTCGAAATACGCCGGGGGTTACCGGGTTCGTGGGCTCGACAGGGTCCGGATCCAAGCCTACCGCCTTGCTGCCTGAAGAAGTGGATGCAATTCTCAAGCACATGGGTATGGAAGAACCAAAGCCGAAGATCGACTTCGATCTAAAAGAAACCGTCCGCGTGAAAGTAGGCCCTTTTGCCGATTTCGTTGGTTCCATCGAGGAAATCATCCCCGACAAGAGCAAGCTGAAGGTTCATGTGAACATGTTTGGAAGAGAAACCCCGCTTGAGCTGGACTTCACCCAAGTGGAAAAATTATAAGATTCCGATTACGGATTCCAAATGGTTTCTTCTAGGTCTATTCGACGGGATAGACCTTCATTAGTGGGAGGGGCTTCGTCCCGTTCGACCACACTACGGCAAGGAGGTGTCTCGCATGGCTAAAAAGGTAATCAAAATGGTAAAGCTGCAGATTCCTGCAGGAAAGGCTAACCCGGCTCCACCGGTAGGTCCGGCTTTGGGTCAAGCAGGCGTTAACATCATGGCGTTCTGTAAAGAATTCAACGCTCGTACCGCGGATCAGGCTGGTTTGATCATTCCGGTTGAAATCTCGGTTTTCGAAGACCGTTCGTTCACGTTCGTTACCAAAACCCTCCGGCAGCAGTACTGCTCCGCGTGGTGGCAGGAATCCAAAAAGGTTCCGGCGAACCGAACAAAAAGAAAGTTGCTTCGGTATCCCGTGCAAAAGTACGTGAAATCGCCGAGCAAAAAATGCCTGACCTGAACGCTGCATCTGTTGAAGCTGCAATGCGCATGGTCGAAGGTACGGCCCGCAGCATGGGCATCACGATCACTGACTAATCCAACGTAACTTCCCAAAATGAGGATTCATTTCTTGTTTGGATGTAAGCGGCCTTGGAGCCGCTAGTGGGAGGATTATCCGTTATTACCACAAAAGGAGGAAACGAAATGCCGAAGCATGGTAAGAAATATGCAGAAGCGGTTAAAGGCATCGACCAAGAAGCTTTCTATGAGCCGATGGACGCCGTAACCGCCGTTAAAAAGGCTGCTACCGCCAAGTTCGACGAGACGGTTGAAGTAGCCGTTCGCTTGGGCGTTGACGCGAAGAAGCAGGACCAAGCCGTTCGCGGTGTGGTTGTCCTTCCTCACGGAACCGGTAAAACCAAACGCGTTTTGGTATTTGCCAAAGGCGAAAAAGCCAAAGAAGCCGAGCAAGCAGGCGCTGACTTTGTCGGCGATGCAGACCTCATCAACAAAATCCAACAAGGTTGGTTCGAATTCGACGTTTGCGTAGCAACGCCGGATATGATGAGCGAAGTAGGTAAGCTGGGACGTCTGCTCGGGGGTAAAGGTCTGATGCCTAACCCGAAAGCAGGAACCGTAACGTTCGACGTATCGAAAGCCGTTCAAGAGATCAAAGCGGGTAAAATTGAGTATCGCTTGGATAAAGCGGGCCAAATCCACGCTCCGATCGGAAAAGCTTCCTTCGGGGAGCAGCAATTGGGCGAGAACCTTCGTGCGCTGATCGATGCGTTGGTAAGATCCAAGCCGGCCGCTGCCAAAGGGTTATACCTGAAGAGCGCTGCTGTATCTTCCACGATGGGGCCAAGCGTCAAGCTGAACCTTCAATCCTTTAGATAAGCTCTTGACTATTATGGTCAACCTGTGCTAATCTAATGGAGTTTCCAATTGAATATGCTGCCGTAGACAGTAGGTGCTTGGGTGACCAAGCTTAATATCCTCCCGAGGTGTTGTGATATAGATTCGCGATTTCTTGTATAAAGAAATATCGATAAATCATGCCTTCGTAGTGTCTACGAAGGCTTTTCTATTTGTATAGAACGCACACGGTCGAGTGGCAGTACTGATTTAGGAGGTGTAACAATGGCAAATGCAAAAGTTCTTCAAGAGAAACAACAGATGGTTTCGGATGTGACGGCTAAGCTGCGTGACAGCTCCTGCACAATCGTTGCGGACTACCGCGGGCTGACGGTGGCACAAGTAACTCAACTGCGCAAATCGCTTCGCGAAGCGGGCGTTGAATTCCAAGTGCTTAAGAATACCCTGGTTCGCCGTGCTACGGCAGAGGCGGAACTGACGGAACTGGATGAATTCCTGAGCGGTCCTACCGCGATTGCTTTCAGCAAAGACGATGTTGTCGCTCCTGCTAAGATCTTGTCGGATTTCGCGAAGAAGAACGACAAGCTGAGTGTGAAAGCCGGTATCGTAGAAGGCAAAGTAGTTGGCGTTGACCAGATCAAAGCCCTGGCGGATCTTCCGTCCAGAGAGGGTCTGCTGTCCATGTTGCTCAGCGTGCTCCAAGCACCTATGCGCAACTTCGCGCTTGCAGTTAAAGCAGTCGGCGAGAAACAAGAAGGCGGAGCTCAAGAAGCGTAAGCTTTCTGCATAAATCAATCAATTACAAGAAAAGATAAATGGAGGTTCAACCATGAGCAAAGAGCAAATCTTGGAAGCCATCAAAGGCATGACGGTTTTGGAACTGAACGATCTGGTTAAAGCAATCGAAGAAGAATTCGGAGTAACGGCAGCAGCTCCTGTAGCCGTAATGGGCGGCGCCGGAGCAGCAGCAGAAGCCGAAGAGCAAAGCGAATTCGACGTAATCCTGACGAGCGCTGGCGCTTCCAAAATCAACGTTATCAAAGTGGTTCGCGAAATCACGGGCCTCGGCTTGAAAGAAGCAAAAGACCTGGTAGACGGCGCACCGAAGCCAATCAAAGAAAAAGTATCCAAAGAGGATGCAGAAGCTTTGAAAGCCAAATTGACCGAAGCTGGGGCAAGCGTAGAAGTAAAATAATGCACCACGACCCCTTGAAGGCTGGCCTTCAAGGGGTTTTTCATCCATAGGGGAAAAGACACGCGAAGCCCAATGAGGAGGAACCCGCCTTGACTGAGCACTACTATACCAGTAAACCGTCTGTTAAAAGCGAGACTAGGCTGATCGAAGACAAGCTGAGAGGGCGCAAGTTTACTTTTGCCACCGATGCGGGAGTATTCTCGAAAGGCGGAATCGATTTTGGCAGTCGGCTGCTGATCGAAACGATGGAGATGGGCATAGACGACAAAGTGCTCGACATCGGCTGCGGGTATGGTCCGATCGGGTTAAGCGCGGCGACTCTGTCCTCTAAAGGACAAGTGGTTATGCTCGACATCAACGAACGCGCGGTAGAGTTGGCTCGTGAGAATGCAAAGCGAAATTCCCTTTCCAATGTTCGGGTGGTCCAAAGCAACATATTGGAAGCGGTAGCCCAAGAAACGTTTGATTGCATTTTGACGAATCCGCCCATCCGTACGGGCAAAGAAACGGTTCACCGGATTTTTGAAGAGGCTTATCATCATCTTAATCCCGGCGGCTCCCTATGGGTGGTGATCCAGAAGAAGCAAGGGTCCCCTTCCGCTTATGCCAAGCTGGAGAGCCTGTTTGGGGAATGCGAAGAGGTAACCAAAGACAAAGGCTACCGGATTTTCCGCAGCATTCGGCATGAAGAATATGGCGAAATTAGAAATTGACTATCGTTCGCCGATGTGGTATTATAATAAAATGTCAGCATAAAATGGGCTATATGTCTTTACTTAACTAAAATGTCAAGACTTTTTTATTTGCGGGAATAAAAATTTGCTTCCGTGAGTATAATGTTTAGATTTTAGGCAAATCTACAGATTATGGTGATTTTTTCATAACGACATAGGAAATCAAGAGACTTTGACGGCAATATGTTTGTTATGAGAAGTCCATAAGAGGGGCTTCGCATGAAGCTTTTTCTTGTTTTTTAGAAGAATCACAGTTTCATTGAGTAGACACAAGGGGTGAAGAAAAGTTGGCAGGACATCTTGTACAATTTGGACGACGTAAACGCAGAAGCTATGCTCGAATTAACGAGGTGCTGGAAATTCCTAACCTGATAGAAATCCAACAGAAATCATACCAATGGTTTCTGGATGAAGGATTACGGGAGATGTTTCAGGATATTTCCCCAATTCAGGACTTTACAGGGAATCTGGTGCTGGAATTTATCGACTACAGCTTAGGAGAGCCCAAGTACAATGTCGATGATTCCAAGGAACGCGACGTTACGTACGCAGCCCCTTTACGCGTTAAGGTTCGTTTGTTTAATAAAGAAACGGGCGAAGTGAAAGAGCAGGAAGTCTTTATGGGTGATTTCCCTCTGATGACCGAAACCGGAACCTTTATTATCAACGGTGCGGAACGTGTTATCGTCAGCCAGCTCGTTCGTTCTCCCAGCGTCTACTTCAGTACGAAAGTTGATAAGAACGGCAAAAAAACCTTTACCGCTACCGTGATCCCTAATCGCGGAGCTTGGCTTGAGCTGGAAACTGACGCCAAAGATATCATCTATGTAAGGATTGACCGTACGCGCAAAATTCCGGTGACCGTACTCCTGCGGGCGCTTGGATTCGGCAGCGATGCAGAGATTCTTGAGCTGCTTGGCGACAATGAATATATTCGCAATACGCTGGACAAGGACAGCACGGATTCCACGGAAAAGGCCCTCATCGAGATTTATGAGAGGCTGCGTCCGGGCGAGCCGCCAACCCTCGACAATGCGAGGAGCTTGCTGGTAGCCCGTTTCTTCGATCCGAAACGCTATGATCTTGCCAATGTAGGCCGCTATAAAATTAACAAGAAGCTTCATATTAAGAACCGCTTGTTCAATCAGCGGCTCGCCGAGACTCTGGTGGATCCTGAAACCGGTGAAATCATTGCCGAAGCCGGGCAGATGCTCGACCGCCGTTTGCTGGATCAGGTGCTTCCTTATCTCGAAAAGGGAGTGGGCTTCAAGGATTATACCGTTCATAACGGTGTAACCGATGAGGATACCATTCCTATGCAGGTGGTTGAAGTTTATTCTCCGCTGGAAGACGGGAAAATAACCAAGGTTATTGCTAACCGCAATATCGACAAGTCGGTTAAGAACATTACCCCTGCGGATATTATTTCTTCCATCAATTATTTTATTAACCTACTTCATGGAATTGGAAACACGGACGATATTGACCATCTGGGCAACCGCCGTCTCCGTTCCGTGGGCGAACTGCTTCAGAACCAGTTCCGGATCGGGCTCTCCCGTATGGAGCGTGTGGTTCGCGAGCGGATGTCCATTCAGGATGCCAATGTGATTACCCCGCAGGCCCTGATCAACATACGTCCGGTTATCGCCTCCATTAAGGAGTTCTTCGGCAGCTCCCAGCTGTCTCAGTTTATGGACCAGACGAATCCGCTGGCCGAGTTGACGCACAAACGCCGTCTTTCGGCGCTTGGGCCCGGCGGTTTGACGCGGGAGCGTGCGGGCTTCGAAGTTCGTGACGTTCACCACAGTCACTACGGCCGGATGTGTCCGATCGAGACGCCGGAGGGACCGAACATCGGTCTGATCAACTCCCTGTCTACGTTCGCTCGTATTAACGAATACGGGTTCATCGAGGCTCCTTACCGTTGGGTGGATCCCAACACGGGCGTCGTGACGGAGCAAATCGCTTATCTCACAGCGGACGAGGAAGATAACTACGTCGTGGCACAGGCCAACGCCGTGCTGACGGATAGCAATACCTTTGAGGAAGAACAGGTTATCGTCCGTTTCAAAGATGATATTCTTACGCTTCCTCGTGAACGCGTTGACTATATGGACGTATCCCCGAAACAGGTCGTTTCGGTGGCGACGGCGTTGATTCCGTTCCTGGAGAACGATGACTCCAACCGTGCGCTGATGGGTTCGAACATGCAGCGGCAGGCCGTTCCTCTCCTTATCCCGAAATCTCCTCTCGTAGGAACCGGGATGGAACACAAAGCCGCGAAGGATTCCGGCGTATGTATTGTAGCCCGTCATGACGGGTTCATTGAGCGGGCGTCCGCTAACGAAATCTGGCTTCGCCGCCAGCAGATGGTTGACGGCAAGCTGGTCAACGGCGACCTGGACAAATATAAGCTTCATAAGTTTATGCGTTCCAACCAAGGAACCTGCATCAACCAGCGTCCGCTCGCTCATCGCGGAGATGTTGTTAAAGCCGGCGACATTCTGGCCGACGGCCCTTCGACAGAGCAAGGGGAATTGGCGCTCGGACGCAACGTAGTCGTCGCCTTCATGACATGGGAGGGCTACAACTACGAGGATGCCATCCTGCTGAGCGAGAAGCTGGTTAAGGAAGATGTTTACACCTCGATCCACATTGAAGAATACGAATCGGAAGCCCGAGATACGAAGCTTGGGCCGGAAGAGATTACCCGTGATATCCCTAACGTCGGGGAAGATGCGCTGAAGAATTTGGATGAGCGCGGAATTATCCGTGTTGGGGCGGAAATCGCCGCCGGCGATATCCTCGTAGGGAAAGTAACGCCTAAAGGGGTTACCGAGCTGACGGCGGAAGAGCGTCTGCTTCATGCGATCTTCGGGGAGAAAGCAAGAGAAGTCCGCGACACCTCGCTCCGTGTTCCTCACGGAACCGACGGAATCGTGGTTGACGTTAAGGTCTTTACCCGAGAGAACGGGGACGAGTTGCCGCCGGGAGTTAACCAGCTTGTTCGTGTCTATATCGCACAGAAGAGAAAGATCTCCGAAGGCGACAAAATGGCCGGACGCCACGGGAACAAAGGGGTTATCGCCCGCATCCTTCCGGAGGAAGACATGCCGTTCCTGCCGGATGGCACGCCGGTACAGGTTGTATTGAACCCGCTCGGGGTTCCTTCCCGGATGAACATCGGGCAGGCTTTCGAGGTTCACTTGGGAATGGCCGCCAAAGCGCTTGGCATTCACACCGCCACGCCGGTATTTGACGGGGCTCGCGAGGATGACGTGTTTGACACCATGGAAGAAGCCGGCATGAATCGCAGCGGGAAAACGATCCTTTACGACGGACGCAGCGGCGAGCCGTTCGAGCGGGAAGTTACCGTGGGCGTCATGTACATGATTAAGCTGGCTCACATGGTTGATGATAAAATCCATGCCCGTTCGACGGGTCCATACTCTCTCGTTACCCAGCAGCCTCTCGGCGGTAAAGCCCAGTTCGGCGGGCAGCGTTTCGGGGAGATGGAGGTTTGGGCGCTGGAAGCCTACGGTGCGGCTTATACCCTCCAGGAAATTCTGACGGTTAAGTCGGATGACGTGGTAGGGCGCGTGAAGACCTACGAATCCATTGTCAAAGGCGAGAATGTTCCGGAGCCAGGCGTTCCTGAATCGTTCAAGGTTCTGATTAAAGAGCTTCAAAGCTTGGGCATGGATGTCAAAATCCTCTCTGCGGATGAGGAAGAAATCGAAATGAAGGAATCCGACGAGGACGAAGATGCGGGAAGCGACAAGCTGAACCTGAACCTCGAAGGAGCCGAGATGGGCGCGGAGTAACAGAGGACCGATCAGGTTTGGCACGACTATCAAGATGTTAATTTTAAGGAGGGTTGCTCCTTGATCGACGTGAATAACTTTGAATATATGAAAATCGGATTGGCTTCCCCGGAGAAGATCCGTTCATGGTCGCGCGGCGAGGTAAAAAAACCGGAAACCATTAATTACAGAACCTTGAAGCCGGAGAAAGAAGGTCTTTTCTGCGAAAAGATCTTCGGACCGACCAAGGACTGGGAATGCCATTGCGGTAAATACAAGCGGGTCCGCTATAAAGGCGTCGTTTGTGACCGTTGTGGAGTTGAGGTTACCCGTCAGAAGGTCCGCCGTGAGCGTATGGGTCATATTGAATTGGCTGCTCCGGTATCGCATATTTGGTACTTTAAAGGAATCCCGAGCCGGATGGGTCTGGCTCTGGATATGTCCCCGCGTTCTCTAGAAGAAGTTATTTACTTCGCTTCCTATGTCGTGACGGATCCGGGAGATACGCCTTTAGAGAAGAAGCAGCTTCTCTCCGAGAAAGAATACCGCAGCTACCGTGAGAAGTACGGCTATGCTTTCCAAGCTGGTATGGGTGCTGAAGCCGTTAAGAAGCTTCTTCAGGACATCGATGTCGATCGGGAACTGGATATGCTGAAGGAAGAGCTGAGAACAGCCCAAGGACAACGCCGCAACCGGGCGATTAAGCGCCTTGAAGTCATCGAAGCTTTCCGTAACTCCAAGAACCTGCCGGAGTGGATGGTGCTGGATGTCCTTCCCGTTATCCCTCCGGAGCTTCGTCCGATGGTACAGCTGGACGGGGGGCGTTTTGCGACCTCCGACCTTAACGATCTTTACCGCAGGGTTATCAACCGGAACAACCGCCTGAAGCGTCTGCTTGACCTAGGCGCACCGGATATTATCGTCCAGAACGAGAAACGGATGCTCCAGGAAGCTGTTGACGCCTTGATCGACAACGGACGACGCGGCCGTCCGGTAACGGGACCGGGTAACCGTCCGTTGAAATCCCTCAGCCATATGCTGAAAGGGAAACAGGGGCGCTTCCGTCAGAACCTGCTGGGTAAGCGGGTAGACTACTCGGGCCGTTCCGTTATCGTAGTAGGGCCGAGTCTGAAGATGTACCAGTGCGGACTTCCGAAGGAAATGGCGCTGGAACTGTTCAAGCCTTTCGTTATGAAAGAGCTGGTTAATAAAGGTCTTGCCCATAATATTAAGAGCGCTAAGCGGAAAGTCGAACGCAGCAGCTCGGATGTATGGGACGTGCTGGAAGAGGTCATCAAGGAACATCCGGTGCTTCTGAACCGTGCCCCCACACTGCACAGATTGGGGATCCAGGCGTTCGAGCCGATTCTCGTGGAAGGCCGCGCGATTAAGCTTCACCCGCTCGTATGTACGGCTTACAACGCGGACTTTGATGGTGACCAGATGGCGGTTCACGTTCCGCTTTCGGCTGAAGCCCAGGCAGAAGCACGTCTTCTGATGCTGGCCGCAGGCAACATCCTTAACCCTAAGGACGGCAAACCGGTCGTTACGCCTTCGCAGGATATGGTTCTGGGAAGCTTCTACCTGACCATGGCCAACCGCAAGGCCAAAGGATCCGGCTTGATTCTCGGGTCTGTTAAGGAAGCCATCTCCCTGTACCAGAGAGGAATTGCTTCTCTGCATGCCGTGGTGGCCATCCCGGCGAAGGTCCTGAACAAAACGAGCTTCACCGAAGAACAGCAGAACGCTATGCTCGTCACCACCATCGGGAAAATCATTTTCAATGAAATCTTCCCTCCTGAATTCCCTTACATCAACGAGGCGACCAAAGCCAACTTGAACAACGGAACGCCGGATGAATATTTCGCCTTCGAGAAAGGAGCGGACCTCCGCGCCAAAATCGAAGAGACACCTGAGAAAATTGCCATCGGCAAAGAGTACCTGGGAACCATTATCGGAGAGTGCTTCCGCCGTTACCATACGACGCAAACCTCCGTTATTCTCGATAAAATCAAAGAGCTGGGCTTTACCTACTCGACCAAAGCAGGGATTACGATCGCCGTATCCGATGTTACGGTTCCGCAGGAAAAAGCACGGATCATTAAAGAATCCGAAGAGAAGGTCAGCACCGTTACGAACCAGTACCGCCGCGGCTTGATCACGGATGAAGAACGGTACGACCGCGTTATCGCCATCTGGAGCAAAGCCAAGGACGAAATTACGGATATTCTGATGAAATCCTTGGACAAATTCAACTCCATTAACATGATGGTGGAGTCGAAGGCGCGGGGTAACAAATCGCAGATCACCCAGCTTGGCGGAATGCGCGGTCTTATGGCGAACCCGTCCGGTAAGATTATCGAGCTTCCGATTATTTCGAACTTCCGTGAAGGCCTCACCGTATTGGAGTACTTCATCTCCACTCACGGTGCCCGTAAAGGTCTTGCCGATACGGCCCTTCGTACCGCTGACTCCGGTTACCTGACCCGTCGTCTCGTCGACGTAGCCCAGGACGTTATCGTTCGGGAAGAAGACTGCGGCACCGACAAGGGCTTTACCGTCAGCAAGATTCAGGACGGCAAAGAGGTTATCGAGGACCTGTACGACCGGATCGAAGGCCGATACTCGTTCGAAACGGTCAAGCATCCGCAAACCGGCGAAGTGATTGTCGCGCGCAACGAGCTTATCGAAGCAACCATTGCGGACGCTATTGTCAATGCCGGAGTCGAACAGCTGCAAATCCGTTCCGTTCTTAGCTGCCGCGCCCGCCATGGCGTCTGTAAGAAGTGCTATGGGCGTAACCTGGCAACCGGTCAGCACGTGGAGATTGGGGAAGCGGTCGGCATTATCGCAGCCCAGTCGATCGGGGAGCCGGGAACCCAGCTGACGATGCGTACGTTCCATACCGGGGGCGTTGCCGGAGATGACATTACCCAAGGTTTGCCTCGTATCCAGGAATTGTTTGAGGCCCGTAACCCGAAAGGGCAGGCCATCATTTCCGAGATCGACGGAACGATCAAGGATATCCGGGAAGCCAAAGACCGCCGCGAAATCGAGGTTCAAGGCGAAGCCGAGTCCAAGGTGTATGCTGTTACCTACGGTTCCCGTATCCGGGTAACCAAGGGACAGCAGATCGAAGCCGGCGATGAACTGACGGACGGTTCGATCGACCCGAAAGATATGCTCCGGATCAAAGGGATCCGCGGCGTACAGAACTATATCCTCCAGGAAGTTCAGCGCGTATACCGTAACCAGGGTGTAGAGATCAACGACAAGCACATCGAGGTTATGGTTCGCCAGATGCTTCGCAAAATCCGCGTTGTCGATGCGGGTGATACCGTTCTGCTGCCAGGAGCTTTCGTAGACATTCACGAGTACGAAGCAGCCAACAAGAGTGTGCTGATTACGGGATCAGAGCCTGCCGTAGCCAAGCCGGTATTGCTCGGTATTACCAAGGCATCCCTTGAAACGGATTCGTTCCTTTCCGCCGCCTCCTTCCAGGAGACTACGAGAGTTCTTACGGATGCCGCTATCAAAGGGAAGGTCGATCAGCTGCTCGGCCTTAAGGAGAACGTCATTATCGGTAAGCTGATTCCGGCTGGAACCGGGATGGCCCGCTACCGCAATATCCGGATTGTCGATCCGAATGAAGAAACAGCCGAGGCTGAAGGTTCGGAAGGCCAGGAATCCAAGGATGACGGAGAAGTGCCGTTGGAAGTTTAATAGGGGCGTTCAAGAAAGTTCATAAATTCCCAGCAGGGAAGGCATGAACTTTCTTGACACCGTATTTTTGAAATGATACTATATCGAAGTGTGCCAAAAACAATAGTTAACTTACCTGTGCTTTGGAGGACTGAGAATGCCCCTTGATAAAGTGAAACAGGCTGGGAAATTAAGTGTTGGCACGAAACAGGCGACAAGAATGGTCGAGCTTGGAAAAGCTTCTGAGATGTTCGTTGCCAAAGATGCAGATCCGCGTATCACAACCAAAATAGTGAACCTCTGCCGTAAATGCGGAGTCAAAGTTACCTATGTGGATTCCATGAAACAGCTTGGAAAAGCTTGCGGAATAGAAGTGGGAGCGGCCGTGGCCGCTGTCGCGAATGAGGAATAGACAATGTTTTTATTTCAGGAAAGGCATCGGGTCTTGAGATAAAAACATTTCGTTTGCTCAAACGCGACTCACCTGGATCTGT
Source organism: Paenibacillus sp. CC-CFT747 (assembly GCA_030323305.1). GTDB lineage: Bacteria > Bacillota > Bacilli > Paenibacillales > NBRC-103111 > Paenibacillus_AO > Paenibacillus_AO aurantius. Next base: position 2,200,276 of record CP106741.1, read on the forward strand.
GGACTTAGAAGTATACTTCATTGGAAGGGGTGCCGAAATGCCAACAATCAATCAGCTAGTTCGTAAAGGACGTCAAGCGAAAGTAGAGAAATCCAAATCGCCTGCTCTGCAAAAAGGATTCAACGCCTTGAAAAGAGAAGAAACCGATCTGAGCGCTCCGCAAAAACGTGGAGTATGCACCCGTGTCGGTACGATGACTCCTAAGAAGCCTAACTCCGCACTGCGTAAATATGCGCGTGTTCGTCTGACTAACCGTGTAGAGGTAACAGCCTACATCCCGGGTATTGGTCACAACCTGCAGGAGCACAGTGTTGTTCTTGTTCGTGGCGGAAGGGTAAAAGACTTGCCAGGTGTACGTTACCACATCGTTCGCGGTGCATTGGATACCGCTGGGGTTAACAACCGTATGCAAGCTCGTTCGAAGTACGGAACGAAGCGTCCTAAAGCTAAAAAATCCTAATGATTACTATTGATCTTTTTGAGAAAGGGGGATAACAATGCCACGTAAAGGTCCCGTAACACGCAGAGACGTTTTGCCTGATCCGATTTACAGCAGCAAGCTCGTTACTCGTCTGATTAACCGCATCATGATCGACGGTAAGAGAGGAACGGCTCAGAAAATTCTGTACAATGCCTTCAACACGATTCAAGAGCGTACAGGCAAGGATCCGATGGAAGTTTTCGAACAAGCCATCAAGAACATTATGCCGGTATTGGAAGTTAAAGCTCGTCGTGTAGGTGGTGCCAACTATCAGGTGCCGATCGAAGTTAAACCGGAACGCCGCACATCCTTGGGATTGCGTTGGTTGGTTAACTACTCCCGCCTGCGCGGTGAGAAAACGATGGAAGAAAGACTCGCTTCCGAGATTATCGACGCCAGCAACAACACCGGCGCTGCTGTTAAGAAGCGCGAAGATACGCACAAAATGGCGGAAGCCAACAAAGCGTTCGCTCACTACCGCTGGTAGGATATAAGCAGAACCACACATTAGAAAGGAGACCCACCCATGGCAAGAGAGTTCTCCTTGAAAGATACACGTAACATCGGGATCATGGCTCACATCGATGCCGGTAAAACGACTACGACCGAGCGCATCTTGTTCTATACGGGGCGTACGCACAAGATCGGGGAAGTTCACGAAGGTGCGGCCACGATGGACTGGATGGAGCAGGAGCAGGAGCGCGGAATCACGATTACTTCCGCTGCTACCACCGCTCAATGGAAGGGTCACCGGATCAACATCATCGATACGCCAGGACACGTAGACTTCACCGTTGAAGTTGAACGTTCCCTTCGTGTATTGGACGGAGCAGTGGGTGTATTCAGCGCTAAAGAAGGCGTTGAGCCCCAATCCGAGACCGTTTGGAGACAAGCGGACCGTTATGGTGTTCCCCGTATCGCCTATGTAAACAAGATGGATATTATCGGTGCAGACTTCTTGGGTGCCGTTCAGCAGATGCGTGAGCGTCTGGGCGCCAACGCTGTGCCAATCCAGCTTCCGATCGGTGCGGAGAACGACTTCAAGGAATTATCGATCTGATCGATGAAGTAGCCTACATGTACAAAGACGACCTGGGCAAAGACATCGAGCAAACCGAAATTCCAGCGGAATACAAAGATAAAGTTAGCGAACTGAGAACCGAATTGGTGGAGAAGGTCGCTGAACTGGACGAAGACCTGACCATGAAGTATCTGGAAGGGGAAGAGATTTCCATTCCTGAACTGAAAGCCGCTCTGCGTAAAGGAACGGTTGAAGTTAAGATCTTCCCGGTTATTTGCGGTTCTTCCTACAAAAACAAAGGCGTACAGCTTATGATGGACGCGGTTATCGACTTCCTGCCGGCTCCTATTGATGTTCCTGACATCAAGGGCATGCTGGAAGACGGAACCGAAGTAACTCGTAAGTCTGCAGACGACCAGCCGTTCTCGGCTCTGGCTTTCAAGATCATGACCGACCCGTTTGTTGGTAAGCTTACCTTCTTCCGTGTCTACTCGGGTATTTTGAACTCCGGATCCTACGTGCTTAACGCTACCAAAGGCAAGCGCGAAAGAATCGGACGGATTCTGCAAATGCACGCCAACAGCCGTCAAGAGATCACGGAAGTATACTCCGGTGATATCGCAGCTGCTGTAGGTCTTAAGGACACGACGACGGGAGACACGCTCTGTGACGAGAAGAATCCAGTTATTCTGGAATCCATGAACTTCCCTGAGCCGGTTATCTCGCTGTCCCTTGAGCCTAAAACAAAAGCCGACCAAGATAAAATGGGTATCGCTTTGTCCAAGCTGTCCGAGGAAGATCCAACTTTCCGCGCACACACGGACGAAGAGACAGGCCAAACGATTATCTCCGGTATGGGTGAGCTTCACCTCGAAATTATCGTAGACCGTATGCTGCGCGAATTCAAAGTGGAAACGAATGTAGGTAAACCTCAGGTTGCTTACCGTGAAACTTTCCGTGCGGCTGCTAAGGTTGAAGGTAAATTCGTTCGCCAGTCGGGTGGTCGCGGTCAATACGGTCACGTATGGATCGAGTTCGAACCCCGCGAGCCAGGCGAAGGCTTCTTGTTCGAGAACAAAATCGTCGGCGGCGTAGTGCCAAGAGAATACATCGCTCCTGTTCAAGCAGGTATCGAAGAATCCATGAAGAATGGAGTTATCGCTGGCTTCCCGCTGGTTGATATCAAAGCTACCATTGTCGATGGTTCCTACCATGATGTTGACTCCAGTGAAATGGCGTTTAAGATCGCTGGTTCCATGGCACTGAAAGCCGCAAAAGACAAGTGTAACCCTGCGCTCCTCGAGCCGATCATGAAAGTGGAAGTAACCGTACCGGAAGAGTACATGGGCGACGTTATGGGTGACCTTAACTCCCGCCGTGGACGCATCGAAGGTATGGATTCCCGTCACGGGGCCCAAATCATCCGCGCCAAAGTGCCTTTGGCTGAGATGTTCGGATATTCCACCACGCTTCGCTCGCGTACGCAAGGTCGCGGAGTTTACTCCATGGAGATCTCCCACTATGAAGAAGTGCCTAAATCTATTGCAGAAGAAATTATTGCAAAGAACAAAGGCGCCTAACATATTAACAAGTTAAATTAAGGAGGAATCGTTACAATGGGAAAAGCTAAATTCGAACGTAATAAACCGCACGTTAACATCGGTACTATCGGTCACGTTGACCATGGTAAAACGACCCTGACGGCTGCAATCACAACTGTACTGTCCAAAAGATATGGTGGCGCAGCTGTAGCTTTCGACCAAATCGACAAAGCTCCGGAAGAGCGCGAGCGCGGGATCACGATCTCCACGGCTCACGTTGAATACGAAACTCCTAACCGTCACTACGCTCACGTTGACTGCCCAGGCCACGCTGACTATGTTAAAAACATGATCACCGGTGCAGCTCAAATGGACGGAGCTATCCTGGTTGTATCCGCAGCTGACGGCCCAATGCCGCAAACGCGCGAGCACATCCTGCTCTCCCGCCAGGTAGGCGTTCCTTACATCGTCGTATTCATGAACAAATGCGACATGGTAGAAGACGAAGAGCTTCTGGAACTGGTTGAAATGGAAATTCGCGACCTGCTGAGCGAGTATGAATTCCCAGGCGACGATACTCCAATCGTTCGTGGTTCCGCTCGTGAAGCTCTGCAAAACCCAGACGGCGAGTGGGCTAACAAAATCGTTGAGCTCTTCGAGCAAATCGATACCTACATCCCAACTCCTGAGCGCGACACTGACAAGCCTTTCCTTATGCCTGTCGAGGACGTGTTCTCCATCACGGGCCGTGGTACGGTTGCTACCGGTCGTGTAGAGCGCGGTACGGTTAAAGTCGGCGACGAGATCGAAATCATCGGTCTGGTTGAAGAAACGAAGAAATCCGTTGTTACGGGCGTTGAAATGTTCCGTAAGCTTCTGGATTCCGCTCAAGCCGGTGACAACATCGGAGCCCTGCTTCGTGGTGTAGACCGCAGCAACATCGAGCGCGGCCAAGTATTGGCTAAGCCAGGTTCCGTTAAGCCTCACACGAACTTCAGCGCTCAAATCTACGTTCTGACCAAAGAAGAGGGTGGCCGTCACAAGCCTTTCTTCACAGGCTACCGTCCACAGTTCTACTTCCGTACAACGGACGTAACGGGTATCATCAACCTGCCAGAAGGTACCGAAATGGTTATGCCTGGCGACAACATCACGGTAACGGTTGAGCTGATCGCTCCTATCGCTATCGAAGAAGGTACTCGCTTCGCTATCCGCGAAGGCGGACGTACGGTTGGTGCCGGTGCGGTTGCTACGATCTCCAAGTAATAAGCTTTCGGCTTACCAAGGACTCTCACCTTCGGGTGGGAGTCCTTTTTATATAGAAGCTTCACTCGGTTTAAAGCCATACGCTTATGGAAAAAACTATAGAAAATAAAATAGAAAGAAAAGCAGGGATTTCCCTTGCTTTCTTGGGCTCTTTTTTATATAATAGTGAACGTTGGTCTGTGACGTTGCGATGATGTGAGAGGTTGTTGATACGCCCGGCTCCTTTGCCATTGGAACGGGGATCAAGATATTTTCACGGAGTATGTCCGATACTAAATTGGGCGATAGAAGGAGGGACTTATATGGCAAAGCAAAAGATTCGTATCCGTTTGAAGGCATACGATCACAGGATTCTTGATCAGTCCGCAGAGAAGATTGTAGAGACCGCTAAACGTTCCGGTGCAGGTGTATCCGGGCCGATTCCGCTTCCGACGGAAAAGCAAATCATCACGATTCTCCGCGCGGTACACAAGTACAAGGATTCCAGGGAACAATTCGAAATGCGTACACACAAGCGCTTGATCGATATTGTTAACCCAACACCGCAAACGGTAGATGCTTTGATGCGTCTGGATTTGCCGTCCGGCGTGGACATTGAGATCAAGCTTTAATACATTATGAAACGTAAAGGGAATGAGGTGTCAACATGACAAAAGGTATCTTAGGGAAGAAGCTGGGGATGACTCAAGTCTTTACTCCTGAAGGATTGGTTCTGCCGGTTACCGTAATCCAAGCGGGTCCTTGCGTAGTATTGCAGAAGAAGGACGTGGAGAACGACGGCTACGAAGCCATCCAAATCGGTTTTGACGATAAGAAAGAAAAGAACGCCAATAAGCCGGAGTCGGGCCATGCGAAGAAAGCGGGCGCGACACCTAAGCGCTACATTAAAGAATTCCGCGGAATTCAGCTGTCGGATTATGAAGTTGGCCAGGAATTGAAGGCCGATCTGTTCGCTGAAGGCGAATTCGTTGATGTCACGGGCACTTCTAAAGGTAAAGGATTTACCGGTACGATCAAAAGATGGGGACAATCCCGTGGTCCAATGGCACACGGCTCGCGTTACCATCGTGGACCGGGTTCCATGGGTTCGATTCAAGCGAACCGCGTTCCTAAAGGCAAACACCTTCCAGGACACATGGGAAAAGAAACGGTCACTCTGCAGAACCTGCAAGTAGTAAGAGTTGATGCGGAACGCAACGTGCTGCTGGTTAAAGGCTCCGTACCCGGACCTAAAAACAGCTACGTCAGCGTGAAAACAACCGTTAAAAAATAAAGAAGCGGGAAAGGAGGATAACAAATGCCAAAAGTAGCAGTGTTCAACGTAAGCGGATCGGAAGTTGGGCAGATCGAGCTTTCCGAAGCGGTTTTCGGGATCGAGCCTAACGTTCACGTGCTTCACTCCGCCGTTGTCTTGCAGCAGGCTTCCCAGCGCCTAGGAACTCACAAAACAAAAGGACGTTCCGAAGTACGCGGCGGTGGTCGCAAGCCTTGGAAACAAAAAGGAACCGGACGTGCCCGTCAAGGAAGCATCCGTGCTCCTCAATGGAAAGGCGGCGGTATCGTATTCGGACCAACGCCACGCAGCTATGGCTTTAAACTGCCTAAGAAAGTTCGCCGTTTGGCTATCAAATCCGCTCTGTCTTCCAAAGTGATCGACAATGAGATCATCGTTCTGGATCAGCTTTCGATCAACCAGCCGAAGACGAAGGAAATCGTAGCCCTGCTGAAGAACCTGAAGGCAGATCGCCGCGCTCTAGTAGTAACTTCCGAGTTTGATGAGAATGTGGCATTGTCCGCCCGTAACATTCCTGGGGTTAAGTTCGTAACCGCTCAAGGAATCAACGTTCTGGACGTTCTGGTGCACGACAAACTCATCATTACTAAAGAAGCGGTAGAGAAGGTAGAGGAGGTGCTTGCGTAATGAAAAATCCTCGTGATATTATCAAGCGCCCGGTAATTACGGAAAGCACGAGCGAAATGATGGCCGACAAGAAGTATGCCTTCGAAGTCGACATTCGTGCCAACAAAACCGAAATTAAGCAGGCCATCGAACAGATTTTCAAAGTGAAGGTTACTAAAGTAAACACACTGAGAATGCCTGCGAAGCCTAAACGCTATGGACGCTATTCCGGCTACACTTCCGAATGGAAGAAAGCCATCGTATCCCTGAGCGCAGACAGCAAAGAACTTGAGTTCTTTGAAACGGTATAAAGTTCATTTTGTGAAGTAAGGAGGGAAACCAAGTGCCAGTTAAAAAGTACAAACCGACGTCCCCGGCTCGACGTTCGATGTCTGTATCCACTTTCGAGGAGATTACGACATCCCAACCCGAGAAATCTTTGCTCGCTCCATTGAGCAAGACGGCTGGACGCAACAACCAAGGTAAAATTACGGTTCGTCACCACGGCGGCGGACATAAGCGTAAATACCGGATCATCGACTTCAAACGGACGAAAGATGGAATACCAGGCCGCGTTGCTACAGTCGAATACGATCCTAACCGTTCCGCTAACATTGCACTGATCCATTATGCCGATGGAGAGAAGCGTTACATCATCGCTCCAAAAGGTCTTAAAGTGGACGATGTGATCACTTCCGGTCCTGGATCCGACATCAAAGTGGGGAACGCCCTGCCGCTTGAGAACATCCCAGTCGGTACGGTTATCCACAACATTGAGCTAAAGCCTGGTAAAGGCGGACAATTGGTTCGCGCAGCAGGTACAGAAGCTCAGCTGCTTGGTAAAGAAGAAGAATATGTAACGATTCGTCTGTCTTCCGGTGAAGTTCGCCGTATCCTTAAGGTTTGCCGCGCTACCATCGGTTCCGTTGGCAACGAAGATTACGAGCTGATCAAAATCGGTAAAGCCGGTCGTTCCCGTTGGTTGGGCAAACGTCCTGAAGTCCGCGGGGTTGTTATGAACCCTAACGATCACCCGCACGGTGGTGGTGAAGGCCGCGCTCCAATCGGCCGCAAATCCCCTATGTCTCCTTGGGGCAAGCCGACTCTGGGCTACAAAACCCGCAAAAAGAAAAAGGCTTCCAACAAATATATTGTTCGTCGTCGCACGAAGTAATATCCGATACTATAAGGTTGGATGAAGGGAGGATTTTACATGGGACGCAGTTTGAAAAAAGGACCATTTATCGATGGCTACCTGCTTAAGAAAGTAGAGGATGCCGGTCAAGCTCAAGGTAACAAGAAAGTCGTTATCAAGACTTGGTCTCGCCGCTCCACTATTTTCCCTCAGTTCATTGGACACACATTCGCGGTGTACGATGGCAGAAAACATGTGCCTGTCTATGTAACGGAAGATATGGTCGGACATAAGCTCGGTGAGTTCGCGCCAACCCGTACGTACAAAGGTCACACGGACGACGATAAGAAAACCGGCAGACGTTAAGAGTTCGTCTGATTTGAAGATCGAGAGGAGGTACAACCATGCAAGCAACTGCAAACGCAAGATATATCCGCATCGCTCCTCGCAAAGTGCAGCTGGTCATCGATTTGATCCGCGGCAAGCAAGTAGGAGAGGCGATCGCCATTCTTCGCCATACGCCGAAGGCCGCTTCTCCTGTGCTTGAGAAGATCCTGAACTCGGCTATCGCTAACGCTGAGCATAACCACTCGCTGGACCCTAACAAGCTGGTGATCAGCCAGGCCTTCGTAAACCATGGCCCGATCATGAAACGCTTCAGACCACGCGCCATGGGTCGTGCGAGCCGGATTAACAAACGTACCAGCCACATCACTTTGGTGGTATCTGAAAAATAAGGAGGGATAACGTGTGGGACAAAAAGTAAGTCCAGTCGGTTTAAGAATCGGAATTATTCGGGATTGGGAATCGAAGTGGTACGCAGGTAAGGACTACGGCGACCTCCTTCTCGAGGACGTAAAAATCCGTGAATACCTGAAAGGGAAGCTGAAAGATTCTTCCGTTTCTCACTTTGATATCGAACGTGCGGCTAACCGCGTCAGCGTAACGATCCATACGGCTAAGCCCGGAATGGTAATCGGTAAAGGCGGATCGGAAGTCGAGAACATTCGCGCTCACATTGCTAAACTGTCGGGCAAGAAAGTTCACATTAACATCGCAGAAATCAAAAACCCTGATATGGATGCCATTCTGGTTGCAGAAAGCATCGCTCAACAGCTGGAGCGCCGTGTATCGTTCCGCCGTGCGATGAAGCAAGCCCTGCAAAGATCCATGAGAGCGGGAGCTAAAGGAATCAAGACAGCCGTAAGCGGACGCTTGGGCGGAGCGGAAATTGCCCGCAGCGAAGGCTACAGCGAAGGTACCGTGCCACTGCACACCCTGCGCGCTGACATTGATTACGGAACGGCAGAAGCTCATACGACTTACGGCCGAATCGGCGTAAAAGTATGGATCTATCGTGGCGAGGTTCTTCCTGCTGCTAAGAAGAAGGCTGCTCAGGAAGGAGGAAACTAATCATGTTGATGCCAAAACGTGTTAAACATCGTAAGGAACACCGCGGAAGCATGAAGGGTGCCGCAAAAGGCGGCACAGAAGTGGCTTTCGGAGAATACGGTCTGAAAGCAATGGAGCCGGCTTGGGTGACCAACCGTCAAATCGAAGCGGCCCGTATTGCCATGACCCGTTACATCAAGCGTGGCGGTAAAGTATGGATTAAGATTTTCCCTTCCAAGCCGATCACCCAGAAGCCTCTCGAGGTCCGGATGGGTAGCGGTAAAGGTAACGTGGAAAAATGGGTTTCCGTTGTCAAACCAGGTAAAATCCTGTTTGAATTGGCGGGTGTAAGTGAGGAAGTCGCACGTGAAGCGATGCGTCTGGCCGCTCACAAGCTGCCAATCAAAACGAAATTCGTTAAACGTGAAGAACTGGGTGGTGAAGCAAATGAAGGGTAGTGAATTTCGCAACTTAACCACTGCTGAGATCGAACAAAAAATCGCCGGATTTAAAGAAGAACTCTTTAACCTCCGCTTTCAACTGGCCACCGGCCAACTGGATAACCCTACTCAAATCCGCACGGTTCGTAAGGAAATTGCTCGTGCCAAGACCATTTTGCGTGAAAGAGAACTGGGTATCGGCTAATTGGATCCAGAACTTAGAGAGGAGGATTATACATGAGTGAACAACGTAATGAGCGTAAAGAGCAGGTAGGCAAAGTAGTCAGCGACAAAATGGACAAAACCATCGTAGTGGCTGTAGAGACCTACAAGAAGCATGACCTGTATCACAAGCGCATCAAATACACCAAGAAATTCAAGGCTCATGATGAGAACAACCAAGCCAAAATCGGTGACGTTGTAAGAATCATGGAAACTCGTCCATTGTCCAAGGATAAGCGCTGGAGACTGGTTGAGATCGTAGAAGAAGCTGTTATTATTTAACCGCGAACGTTAAGGTTCGAAACTATACTGTGTGGATGAAGCCTGAAAGGAGGTAACTCAAATGATTCAACCTCTTACACGTTTAAATGTAGCTGACAACTCCGGTGCGAAGAAACTGATGTGTATCCGTGTTCTGGGTGGTACGGGCCGTCGTGTTGGTCATATCGGGGATTTGATCATCTGTTCCGTCAAAGAAGCAACACCAGGTGGCGTTGTCAAAAAGGGCGATGTCGTTAAAGCTGTAATCGTGCGTACGAAGACCGGTGCCCGCCGTAAAGACGGTTCCTACATCTCTTTCGACGAGAATGCTGCTGTTATCGTTAAAGACGACAAGAGCCCTCGTGGAACGCGTATCTTTGGACCGGTAGCTCGTGAGCTTCGCGACAGAGATTTCATGAAAATCGTTTCCTTAGCACCTGAGGTTATCTAATCTCCGTAGGGCTAACAAACCTAAGACCGTTCAATCGCGGATCCCGCATTCGCCACTTAGGAGGTGTAATCGAAAATGCCAAAACCAAAGAAAAAGCTTGAATCCCATAACAACAAACTGCACGTGAAGAAAGACGATACGGTTTTTGTTATCACCGGTAAAGACAAAGGCAAGAAAGGACGCGTTATCGCGGCTTACCCTCGTCAAAACCGTGTGCTGGTTGAAGGAGTTAACATGATGAAGAAGCATGCTAAGCCTTCCCAGCAAAATCCACAGGGCGGAATCATCGATCAGGAAGCTCCGATTCACGTTTCGAACGTGATGCTGATTGATCCGAAGAGCGGCCAGCCGACCCGTGTCGGATACAAAGTACTGGATAACGGTACGAAAGTACGGATCGCTAAGAAATCCGGAGAAGTAATCGACTAATTGTACAATGGCGGAAAGGAGGCAAATGAAACATGGCGGCAAGAATGAAGGAACGTTTCGTTAACGAAGTGACTCCTGCTCTGATGCAGAAGTTTGACTATACATCGGTTATGCAAGTTCCGAAGATTGAGAAAGTTGTCATCAACATGGGTGTGGGCGATGCCGTCGCTAACTCCAAAGTGCTGGACGTAGCGGTAGATGAGCTCCAAACGATCGCTGGTCAAAAGCCGGTCGTAACCAAAGCCAAGAAGTCCATCGCCGGCTTCAAGCTTCGGGAAGGAATGCCTATCGGCGTGAAGGTAACGCTTCGCGGCGAGCGCATGTATCATTTCCTGGATAAACTCTTCAATGTGGCGCTGCCGCGCGTACGTGACTTCCGCGGTGTGTCCAGCAAAGCATTTGACGGTCGCGGGAATTACACGCTCGGCTTGAAAGAGCAGTTGATCTTCCCTGAGATCGAGTACGATAAAGTGGACAAAATCCGCGGTATGGACGTGGTTATCGTAACGACGGCCAAATCGGATGAAGAGTCCCGCGAACTGCTTACGCAAATGGGTATGCCATTCGTTAAGTAATCCGCAATCCAAATCTATCGGAGGTGGAAAATAAGTGGCAAAAACTTCGATGATCGTCAAGCAGCAGCGTAAGCCTAAGTTCAAAGTTCAAGCTTATACCCGCTGCGAACGTTGTGGTCGTCCGCATTCCGTTCTGCGCAAATTTAAAATCTGCAGAATTTGTTTCCGTGAATTAGCTTATAAAGGCCAGATTCCTGGCGTTCGTAAAGCAAGCTGGTAATTACCCTACTCTCGGGAAGGAGGTTCGCAATATGGTAATGTCTGATCCGATTGCTGATATGCTTACACGCATTCGCAATGCAAATATTGTTCGTCACGAAACGGTTGAAATCCCCGCTTCCAAGATCAAGAAGGAAATTGCGGAAATCTTGAAAAAAGAAGGTTTCATCCGTGACGCCGAATATGTCCAAGACAACAAGCACGGGATCATCCGTTTGTTCCTGAAATACGGCCCTAACAATGAGCGCGTCATTTCCGGACTGAAGAGAATCAGCAAGCCCGGCCTGCGTGTTTACACGAAGAGCCAGGAAGTGCCTCGTGTACTTGGTGGTCTGGGATTGGCGATCATCTCGACATCCAAAGGTATGATGACCGACAAGGAAGCCCGTCAGTCCAAAGCCGGCGGCGAAGTCATCTGCTACGTTTGGTAATTCAGTAACGTGAAAGAATGGAGGTGTAAACATGTCTCGAATTGGTCGTAAACCAATTAATGTTCCAAGCGGTGTTACCGTTTCTTTGAACAATGCCGAAATTACGGTGAAAGGACCGAAAGGCTCCCTGTCCCGTGAACTTCATAAAGATATGAAGGTTAGCGTCGAAGAGAATGTGATCTCGATCGAGCGTCCTTCGGATAACAAGCTACATCGTTCCCTGCACGGAACTACGCGGAGCGTGGTTGCAAATATGGTGAACGGGGTAACGGAAGGATTCAGCAAGTCACTTGATCTGGTTGGGGTCGGATATCGTGCCAACAAGAACGGAAACAAGCTGGTTCTGAACGTAGGATATTCCCACCCGGTTGAAATCAATCCGGAAGAAGGCATCGAGTTCGACGTACCTTCCAATACGAAAATTATCGTAAAAGGAATCGACAAGGAGCGCGTTGGGGCTACTGCCGCCAAGATTCGTTCCGTACGTGAGCCTGAGCCTTACAAAGGAAAAGGGATTAAATACGAAGGCGAGCGGATCATCCGCAAAGAAGGTAAAGCCGGTAAGAAGAAGTAATCCTTACGTAAGGATTGCCAGCAGAGCTGAAAGGAGTGAACGAATCTCATGATTACTAAAGGCGATAAGAACAAAGCCCGTCTTAAGAGACATCTCCGTGTCCGCAAGAAAATTCAGGGTACGACGGAACGTCCTCGCTTGAGCATCTATCGTTCTTCGAAACATATGTACGCTCAAATCATCGACGACGTTAAAGGCGTTACGCTTGCCGCAGCTTCCACTCAAGATAAAGAGCTGAAAGAAGTAGGCAACGGCGGCAACGTAGATGCGGCTAAACAAGTTGGCGAATTGATCGCTAAGCGTGCCAAGGAAAACGGGGTCGAGAAAGTGGTTTTTGACCGCGGCGGATACCTGTACCACGGACGTGTTCAAGCTTTGGCTGACGCAGCTCGCGAAGCTGGTCTTGAATTCTAAAATCAACAAATAAGGAGGTAAAGGACTTGCGTGTAGATCCGAATACTTTAGATCTTAAAGACAAAACCGTACACATCAACCGTGTTGCTAAAGTAGTTAAAGGCGGACGCCGTTTCAGCTTCAGCGCTCTGGTCGTTGTTGGAGACGGGAACGGCTGGGTTGGTGCCGGTATCGGGAAAGCTTCCGAAGTTGGAGATGCCATCAAGAAAGGGATCGAAGATGCCAAGAAGAACCTGATTCACGTGCCAATCGTCGGTACTTCTATTCCGCACCTGGTCATCGGACGCTTCGGCGCCGGACGCGTGCTGTTGAAGCCGGCTTCCCAAGGTACCGGAGTAATCGCCGGCGGCCCGGTTCGTGCCGTATTGGAACTGGCAGGAGTAGGCGACATTCTTACGAAATCGCTTGGTTCTTCCAACTCCATCAACATGGTTAACGCTACTTTGGAAGGTCTTCAACGCCTGAAGAGAGCCGAAGAAGTGGCTAAACTGCGCGGAAAAACTGTAGAAGAGCTACTAGGTTAGGAGGGGAAACGATGGCTAAGCAATTACAAATCACCCTCAAACGCAGTTTGATCGGACGCCCGGAAACCCAGCGTGTTACGGTCCAGACTCTGGGACTGCGCAAGCTGCATCAAACGGTTGTCCACCAGGACAACGCCGCCATTCGGGGTATGGTTAACCAAGTAAGTCACTTGGTTGAAGTGAAAGAAGTAGAAGCTTAAGGTAAGCTTCTCTGCATAGATGGTTCTCAAAACTAACAAGGAGGTGCACAAGATGAAATTACATGAGTTGAGTCCTGCTCCTGGCTCTACCAAAACCCGCAAGCGTGTAGGTCGCGGTATCGGTAGCGGAACAGGCAAAACGGCAGGTAAAGGTCATAAAGGTCAAAATGCACGATCCGGCGGAGGAGTTCGCCCTGGATTCGAAGGTGGACAGAATCCTTTGTACCGTCGTCTGCCTAAACGCGGATTTACGAACATCTCCCGCAGGGAGTATGCCATCGTAAACCTTGAGGAACTTAACAACTTCGCAGAAGGAACCGAAGTAACCCCGGAAGTTCTTATGGAATCCGGTGTTATCAAAAACCCTAAGAGCGGCATTAAGGTTCTGGGGAACGGCGAAATCACCGTTAAGCTGACGGTAAAAGCCAATAAGTTCTCTCAATCTGCCGTAGATAAAATTCAAGCTGCCGGCGGTAAAACCGAGGTGATTTAATGTTCAAAACATTATCCAACATCATGAAAGTAGACGATCTGAGAAAAAGGATTATCTTTACCCTTCTTGTTCTGATCGTCTATCGAATCGGTAATTTTATTCCGGTGCCCAACATCAATACGGACGCCCTGGAGATGATCGACCAATCCTCCAATCAAGTATTCGGGCTGTTAAATACCTTTTCCGGCGGAGCTCTTTTCCGCTTTTCCATTTTTGCCATAGGGATTATGCCTTACATTACGGCATCCATCATCGTGCAGCTTCTGTCGATGGATGTAATCCCCGCTTTGCCCAATGGGCCAAAGAAGGGAGGTAGGGCGTAAGAAGTTAGCCCAGGTGACCCGATATGGAACGGTCGTTATTGGGTTAATTCAAGGTTTGGGAACAGCTATCGGATTCAATAGTGCGATTGCAGGCGGAATCATCATCGACCCGAGCATCACGACGTATTTGCTGATTGCCATCGTGTTAACGGCCGGTACCTCTTTCTTGATGTGGCTTGGAGAGCAGATCACGGAGAACGGAATTGGTAACGGGATCTCGATCATCATCTTTGCCGGGATCGTGGCTACGTTCCCGACATCCATTCAACAGATTTATCAAACTTTGTTCCTGGACGCAGGGGATACCCTCTTCCTGAACATTGTTAAAGCGATTGTCATTGTGCTAGTGGTGGTTGCGATCATTGCCGGCGTAATCTTCGTCCAGCAAGGGGTTCGCAAAATCCCGGTCCAATACGCCAAACGGGTAGTGGGACGCAAAATGTACGGAGGTCAATCCACCCACATTCCGCTTAAAGTAAATGCGGCTGGGGTTATACCGGTAATCTTCGCCAGTTCGTTGCTTCTGTTCCCTGCTACGATTGCCCAGTTCTGGAGCAACAATGTTGTGGCCAAGTGGATCATCAACAACCTGACGATTAACCATCCGGCTCCCTCGGAATGGTCTTGTACGTCTTGCTGATCATCGGGTTTACTTTCTTCTACACGTTCGTGCAGATTAATCCGACCCAGATGGCCGACCAGATGAAAAAGAACGGTGGTTACATCCCAGGGATTCGTCCAGGAAGACAACCGCCGTATACATGACGCGGGTCATGACGAGAATCACTTTGTCGGGCGCTATTTTCTTGGCGGCTATTTCCATCCTTCCGCTAATCTTCAGTTCCTTTGCCGGCTTGCCGGCCTCGGTCCGAATCGGCGGTACCTCGTTGCTTATCGTAATCGGGGTTGGATTGGAAACGATGAAGCAGGTCGAGAGCCAACTGATTAAACGCCACTATAAAGGATTCATTAATAAGTAACACGAAATATTCGGCATATGTCGATCACCTTCGGGGAGGTTGCACGAAGTGAATGTTATTTTTATGGGTCCTCCTGGGGCGGGGAAAGGCACTCAGGCGGAACGGATTGTGAGCGAATTTAAGATTCCTCACATCTCGACCGGTGACGCATTTCGTCTGGCCATGAAGCTCGAAACGCCTCTCGGCGTGGAAGCCAAACGTTATGTTGATCAAGGGTTGCTGGTACCTGACGAAATCACGATCGGAATCGTCCGCGAAAGATTGCAGCAAGCGGATTGCGTGCCGGGCTTCCTGCTCGACGGCTTTCCGAGAACTCTTTCTCAAGCGGAAGCTCTGGACGAGATTTTGGGTTCCATGGGCCGAAGCATCGACCACGTCATCAATCTGCAGGTGGACCGTAACCTGCTGCTTGCCCGGTTGACCGGCAGAAGAATTTGCCGTTCCTGTGGGGCCACTTATCATGTTCTGTTCAACCCTCCTGCTAAGGAAGGCGTTTGTGATAAATGCTCCGGAGAATTGTACCAGCGTTCGGATGATACGGAAGAGAAAGTAGGAACCCGTCTCGATGAATACATCAACAAGACGGCGCCTCTTCTTGATTATTACGCCAACAAAGGACAGCTGCGGCAAGTTGACGGGGAACAGGAAATCAACCAGGTCACCGAACAAATCAACTCGCTCCTGCGGGGTCAAGCCTAATGATCATCTGTAAATCCGAGATAGAATTGGATTACATGAGGGAGGCCGGCCGCATTGTGGCCGACACCCACCGATTATTGGCTCGGCTTGTTCGACCCGGTGTCACCACCAAGGAATTGGACCAGGCGGCTGAGGAGTATATCCGAAGCCAACAGGCGGTTCCATCCTTCAAAGGCTATAACGGATTTCCTGGAAGTATCTGTGCTTCGGTTAACGAAGAGTTGGTACACGGGATACCCGGTGCTCGAAAGTTATTCGACGGGGACATTATCAGTATTGATATCGGTGCCCAATATAAAGGATATCACGGTGATTCCGCTTGGACTTACGGAGTAGGCGATATCTCCCCGGAGGCCCGGAAGCTTCTGGAGGTAACCGAGAAATCCCTCTATGCAGGCTTGGCGGAAGCCAAACCGGATGTCCGTTTATATACAATCTCCCATGCCATTCAGCAATGCATTGAGAAGGAAGGGTTCTCTGTGGTAAGGGAATATGTCGGCCATGGCATCGGAGCTCAGCTTCATGAACAGCCGCAAATTCCGAACTACGGTTATCCGGACCGTGGACCCCGTTTGAAACCCGGAATGGTCTTGGCCATCGAGCCTATGGTGAATGCAGGCGAACGTTATGTCCGTACGTTGGAAGACAACTGGACCGTGGTGACGGTTGACGGATCATTCTGCGCTCATTTTGAGCATACGATTGCTATCACGGCGGAGGGGTATGAGATTCTTACCCACTCCAAAGAGCAGGTGACGGCACTTGAGTGATTCTCCGAAACCGCAGCTCGGTCAGATCGTGAAGATCACCCGCGGCCGCGATAATAACAAATACGCCGTCATTATCGGAGTCTTGGATTCCCGCTTTCTGCTTATCGCGGACGGGGATAAAAGAAAATTCGATCAGCCGAAGAAAAAGAACATCCTTCACCTGCAGCTGCAGGATGCCATCAGCATGGAAGTTGTCGACAGCTTGAAAGAAACCGGCCGTGTGACTAACGGCAAATTGCGTTTTGCCATTAACAAGTTTGCGGATAGCCAGCAGACGGAAGCACAAGAGAAAGGAGACTGATTATGGCCAAAGAAGACGTCATTGAAGTAGAAGGCACGGTCATTGAACCTTTGCCTAACGCTATGTTCAAGGTTGAATTGGAGAACGGGCATAAAATCCTGGCTCATGTTTCGGGTAAGATCCGGATGCACTTCATCCGCATTTTACCTGGGGACAAAGTTACGGTAGAATTATCTCCGTACGATTTAACCAGAGGCCGTATCACCTATCGGTACAAGTAAGGTTTTGCTTCGGCAGAACTTTGTCTATACTACGAAGTATGTTTTGGAAGGCTTACATCTTTCCTTACGAAGCAGCTTTCCTAGGAAAGCTTTTAGGAGGTAATCCAAATGAAGGTAAGACCATCGGTTAAGCCTATCTGCGAGAAATGCAAAGTCATTAAACGCAAAGGCAACGTAATGGTAATTTGCGAAAATCCGAAGCACAAACAAAAACAAGGTTAAGGAGGTGCTGCATTAAATGGCTCGTATAGCTGGAGTTGACTTGCCTCGTGACAAGCGTGTGGAAATTGCCCTGACTTACATCTTTGGGATTGGCAGAACCACTTCCCAGAACATCCTGAGCGCTACTGGCGTAAATGCCGATACCCGCGTTCGCGATCTTACGGAAGATGAAGTAAGCAAGCTGCGTGAAGCGATCGACAAGATGAAGGTGGAAGGCGACCTGCGTCGTGAAATCTCCCTGAACATCAAGCGTCTGATCGAAATCGGTTCTTACCGTGGAATTCGCCATCGTCGTGGATTGCCTGTACGTGGACAACGGACTAAGACGAATGCCCGTACCCGTAAAGGACCTCGTCGTACCGTTGCTAACAAGAAGAAATAATAAGGGGGACAAATCTAATGGCAAAACCAAAAACAAAAGTTGCCCGTACCAAACGTCGTGACCGGAAAAACATTGAAACGGGAGTAGCTCATATCCGCTCTACGTTCAATAATACGATCGTTACCATTACGGATCCGCACGGAAATGCGATTTCCTGGGCCAGCTCCGGTAACCTCGGTTTCAAAGGTTCGCGTAAAAGCACTCCGTTCGCCGCTCAAATGGCTGCTGAGTCCGCTGCCAAAACCGCTATGGAGCATGGCATGAAAGTCGTTGAAGTTATGGTTAAAGGTCCTGGTGCCGGACGTGAAGCTGCTATTCGTTCGCTTCAAGCCGCTGGTCTGGAAGTTAACCTGATCAAGGACGTAACGCCTATTCCGCATAACGGCTGCCGCCCGCCTAAACGTCGTCGTGTCTAATTGAGGATCACTATGTGGTATAAATATCCTGAACTTGTGAATAATGTTGGTGAAGGATAGGCATACTACTTGTTTGTCATTTTGGGTAATCCCAAGGAAACGACGTTTCGAAGGAGGGTTCATTTTAATGATAGAAATCGAAAAGCCGAAAATAGAGACCGTTACGTTAAGTGAAGAAGGCACCTACGGCAAATTCGTCGTAGAACCGCTGGAACGCGGATACGGAACGACTCTCGGCAACTCTTTGCGTAGAATTCTTCTTTCTTCGCTACCGGGTGCAGCGGTAAATTCCGTTCATATCGATGGGGTTCTTCATGAATTCTCGACGATCCCTGGTGTTATGGAAGATGTTACGGAGATTATCCTGAACCTTAAGGGACTATCGTTAAAGATTCATTCCGACGAAGAGAAGATTCTAGAAATTGATGCCGAAGGCGAAGGAAGAATTACGGCCGGTGACATTCGGGCAGATAGTGACGTTGAGGTATTGAACCCTGACCTTCATCTGGCTACGCTCGGTCCTGACGCCCGTGTACACATGAGAATTCATGCAAGCAGGGGCCGAGGTTACGTACAGGCCGATAAAAATAAACGCGACGACCAGCCGATCGGTGTTATTCCGATTGACTCCATCTACACTCCGATTACCCGTGTTAACTACACGGTGGAGAATACCCGGGTAGGCCAGGTTACCAACTATGATAAACTGACTCTCGAAGTATGGACGGATGGAAGCATTCGGCCGGAAGAAGCCGTCAGCATCGGCGCGAAAATTTTGACCGAGCACTTGTACTTGTTCGTTGGTCTGACCGACGAAGCCAAGGACGCCGAGATTATGGTAGAGAAGGAAGAGGACAAGAAAGAGAAGGTTCTCGAGATGACTATCGAGGAGCTGGATCTTTCGGTACGTTCCTACAACTGCCTAAAGCGTGCTGGCATCAACACGGTGCAGGAACTCATCACCAAAACCGAAGAAGACATGATGAAAGTCCGGAACCTCGGACGCAAGTCTTTGGAGGAAGTTCAAGAGAAACTCGAGGAGCTCGGTTTAGGGCTTCGCATGGAAGAGTAGATTATTTAACCGGAGGAGGGAAACATCATGGCATATCAAAAACTGGGTCGTGACTCCAGTGCACGTAAAGCTTTGTTCCGTGACTTGGTAACCGACTTATTCATACAGGAACGCATTCAAACGACTGAAGCCAAAGCGAAGGAAGTAAGATCCATCGCCGAGAAGCTGATCACGCTGGCAAAGCGCGGGGACCTGCATGCTCGCCGTCAAGCAGCTGCATTCGTACGCCGTGAGCAAGCTAACGACGATCAGGACGCAATCCAAAAGCTATTCTCTGAATTGGCCACTCGCTATTCCGAGCGTCCAGGCGGATACACTCGTATCTTGAAACTGGGGCCGCGCCGCGGAGATGCAGCTCCTATGGTATATTTGGAACTAGTGGATCGCGCTTAACGTTAGGTATGGGAAAGGGTGGACAGAATCGTTGATTCTGATTAAGCCCTTTTTTGTAGCATGGAAAGCGACAGGCATAGGAGAGCACGATGAGAAACTTGGTTATGGTCGTCAGCTACGATGGCTCCGCTTATTCGGGGTTCCAGGTGCAGCCCAAGGACACCACGGTTCAGGGCAAACTGGAAGAAGCTGTCCGGGTACTGACGGGCGAACAGGTGAAGATTCATGGGTCGGGTAGAACCGACGCGGGAGTGCACGCTAGGGAACAGGTGATCCACTTTCATACGGAATCCCAGATCCCGGTACAGCGCTGGAGACTTGCCATGAACGCCCGGCTTCCTTCCGATATTGTTGTGAAGTCGGTCAGAGAAGCTCCGCTGGACTTTCACTCCCGCCGCTCCGCCAAACGCAAAACCTACCGGTACACCATTCAACGGACGCGCTATGCAGACGTTTTTACCCGGCATCTCGCTTTTTTCACCCTACACCGCTCGATCTTGAAGCCATGCGTCAGGCGCTAGTGCTTTTTGAAGGGGAGCATGACTTTTCTTCTTTTTGCTCCACCAGGAGACCGGATGGATCACACGTGCGTACCATTTACGAGACAGCCTTTGACTTTCGACCAGAACCCGATGCCGGGGATGGTGACGCAGGTGTGATCCATATCTACATGACCGGTAACGGCTTCCTTCATAATATGGTGCGGATTATCATCGGAACATTAATTGAAGTCGGGGAAGGCAAAAGACCCAGCTCGGACATGCCGGCCATTCTGGCCGCTATGGACCGCAAGAAGGCTGGCCCGACGGCAATGGCTCATGGATTGATGCTGTGGAAAGTGGAGTACTGAGGCTGGTCCGTTATGCTTAATTCACCTAATCGGCATGTTGATTTTTTGGATTAGATATAGTAATATATTAAATGGTGTTTTAACTGGCTTCCCACGGCCCCGAGTTGAAATTACCCTTACACATGGATGAATATAAACAAAGCTTGAATCGGATTTCTATGAACGTTTAGGAGGATTAAGCACAATGAGTACCACATATATGGCTAAGCCAAATGAAGTTGAGCGCAAATGGTACATTATTGACGCCGAAGGCAAAACTTTGGGACGTCTGGCCAGCGAAGCGGCAAGCATCATCCGCGGCAAGCATAAGCCGCAGTTCACTCCGCACGTAGACACCGGAGACTTCGTGATCGTCATCAATGCCAGCAAGGTCGTCTTGACCGGTAAGAAACTGCAGAACAAAATGTACTACCGTCACTCCATGTACCCAGGCGGACTGAAAGTAACCTCCGCTCAAGACATGCTGAAGAACAAACCCGAGCGTATGCTGGAGCTTGCCATTCACGGAATGCTTCCCAAAACCCGCCTCGGCAACAGCCTCAAAACCAAGTTGAAAGTGTATGCCGGTACGGAGCATCCACACGAAGCACAAAAACCAGAAGTTTGGGAACTTCGCGGATAATAAAGGGAGGACAGTTTCATGGCACAAGTGCAATACTATGGAACCGGTCGTCGTAAGCATTCGGTAGCGCGTGTGCGCTTGGTACCGGGCGAAGGACGAATCGTAATCAACAAGCGTGATTTGAATGAATATTTCGGTCTGGAAACGCTGAAGCTGATCGTTAAGCAGCCGCTGAACCTTACCGAAACCCTGGGCAAATACGATGTTCTGGTTATCGCTCATGGCGGCGGAACCACTGGCCAAGCCGGCGCGATCCGTCATGGCATCTCCCGTGCTCTTCTGAAGGCAGACCCGGAATTCCGCGGCTCCCTGAAGAAAGCTGGATTCCTGACTCGTGACCCTCGTATGAAAGAGCGTAAGAAATACGGCTTGAAAGCCGCTCGTCGCGCTCCTCAGTTCTCGAAACGTTAAGAGGCACCTGCAACCCTTTCGCCCTTTGGGGCGGAAGGGTTTTTTGTTGTTTCTTCAAGAGAAAGGTTCATTTTGAAAAATACGCACAACCGGGGCAGCCGGCCATACAATAATAGAGTCCGGAAAAGACAAAAAACGCATTGACATCCCCTGGAAAAAACCTATAATGAAAGAAAGTCATCTAATTCATATAAGTTTACTCAGAATTAAGTGGAGGGTATGGTATGAATCTTTTTGAGAAAGAAGAATGGATCCGTTCCGCTGCTGTAGTCATGGAAAACGAATCCCCTGAAACGATTATCGCATGGGCGGTGGAGAAGTTCCCTAATATCACACTGGCCTGCAGCTTTGGAGCGGAGGATGTTGTCCTGGTTGATATGCTTCATAAGGTAAGTCCATCCACCGACATATTCTATTTGGATACCCAGCTGCATTTCAAAGAAACGTATGAGACCCGGGACCGCTTGGAGCAGCGCTACGGAAAGTCTTTCGTCCAAGTGCTACCGAAACTCTCCCTGGAGGAACAGGCAAGCCTGCACGGGGCCGAGCTCTGGGGATCGGATCCGAACGCTTGCTGCGGCATCCGCAAAGTCGACCCGCTAACCGAAATTCTCTCTAAATACGATGCCTGGATTACGGGAATACGCCGGGATCAGGCGCCGACCCGCGCCAATTCCAAGAAAGTGGAATATGACGTCAAGTTCGGCCTTGTGAAGTTCAACCCACTTGCCAGTTGGACGTCAGAGGACGTCTGGAATTACATCCGTCAGAACGATATCATTTACAACGCCCTGCATGACAATTACTACCCCAGCATCGGATGCGAGAAGTGTACGCGCCAAGTACTGCCGGGAGAAGATCCTAGAGCTGGACGCTGGTCCGGTCACGAGAAGACGGAATGTGGGCTTCATAAATAAGAATATCGCGAGGGAGGATACTCATGTCTGAAACGATCAAAGCACACGGCGGTACCTTGGTTAACCGGCTGGTAACGGGGGCGGAGAGAGAAGCGCTTCTCGAGAAAGCCAAGCAGCTGCCTTCTCTTTCGGTGAATGCCTGGACCATCTCCGACCTGGATCTAATTGCGGTAGGGGCATTCTCCCCGTTAACCGGGTTTATGAAGGAAGCCGATTACCGGTCGGTTGTCGAATCCATGAGACTGTCGGATGGAACGGTCTGGAGCATCCCGATTACTCTAGCCGTCGAGGAACAGGAAGCCGCCAAGCTGCAAATCGGTCAGCAGGTGGCTCTTAAGGGCGCGGAGGATGACATTCTCTACGCGATCCTTGAGGTGGAAAGCATCTATAAGGCCGATCAACGGCATGAGGCTGTCAAAGTATTCAAGACGGACGATGAAGCCCATCCAGGGGTGCAGAAGCTCCTTTCGCGGCCATCTACGTATGTAGGCGGGGCCATTCAGATGGTCAACCGCCCCCAGCCGAAGAAATTCGAAGAGTTCTACTTCACGCCGTCGGAAACCAGAGCCACCTTTGCTGAGAAGGGCTGGAGAACCGTTGTCGGGTTCCAGACGCGCAATCCGGTTCACCGGGCTCACGAATATATCCAGAAGAGTGCCATGGAGATCGTGGACGCGTTGTTCCTGAACCCCTTGGTCGGAGAAACAAAGTCCGATGATATCTCCGCCGACGTCCGCATGAAGAGCTATTTGGTGCTGTTGGAGAACTACTATCCGAAGGATAGGGTATTCCTCGGCGTTTTCCCGGCGGCTATGCGTTATGCGGGACCGAGGGAAGCCATTTTTCATGCCATGGTACGGAAAAATTACGGCTGTACCCACTTTATCGTAGGACGGGACCACGCCGGCGTAGGCGATTATTACGGGACGTATGAAGCGCAGGAAATCTTCTCTAACTTCACCGCTGAAGAGTTGGGCATTACGCCTTTATTCTTCGAGCACAGCTTCTTCTGCACGAAATGCGGCAACATGGCCTCCAGCAAAACCTGCCCGCACGACAAAGCGGATCATCTCCATCTGTCGGGAACCAAAGTGAGAGGGCTGCTTCGCGAAGGCAAATGCCCGCCTAAGGAATTTACCCGTCCCGAGGTGGCCGAAGTGCTGATCGAAGGCATGAACGAACATCTCGTGAGCCAGTAACAACTTGTCATATTTGTCCGCCTCGTCCCATATGATTACTTGTGATCAAGGGGATGAGGTGGATTTTTTATGCGCAAATTCAGAGGCCGGATTGTGGTTTGGATGACTTTGCACGGAATGATGAAAATAGCCGTATCTGCTTTGATTGTCGGGATGCTTGTCTTTGTGTACACCTATGAGCTTCCCTCGGCCAAGACCTGGACTTACTGGACGCTTCCTCTGTCCGGGAAGGTGATCGCCTTGGATGCCGGGCATGGTGGACCGGATGGGGGAGCGGTAAGCAGGGAAGGGGTGATTGAGAAGGATGTGAACCTGGCCATTTCTTTATATTTGCGCGACTACCTTCAGCAGGCAGGGGCTTTGGTAGTGATGACCAGGGAAGTCGATAAGGATCTGGCAGGGGACGATACCAAACGGCTCAGCAAACGAAAGACCGAGGATTTGTTAAGCCGGGTGGACTATGTCAATAAACAGAAGTCCGACCTTCTCGTCAGCATCCACCTGAACAGCTTTCCTTCGGCCAAGTGGAATGGAGCCCAGACCTTCTATTCCGAAACCAATCCAGAGAATTCCACGTTGGCAGGTCTTATCCAGCAGGAGATCAAGCGCAATCTGGAGAACACGGACCGGGTTCCGAAGCCGGTGGACAATGTCTATCTTCTCAAAACGGTAACCATTCCGAGCGCCTTAGTCGAAGTGGGCTTCCTCTCCAATCCGGAAGAGGCGCGGCTGCTCTCCCAGACCTCGTACCAGCAGAAAGTATCGGCCTCCATCTATCAGGGGATTCTTAAGTATTACGCCGGGGAGAAAGTGGGAACTCCTGAACATGTGGTATACTTAAGAAAACGGATAACGAACAGGCGGTGTACTAACCTTTATGATAACCAAAGAAGCCGTAATCCAGGCACTATCCCATATTTACGATTCGGAATTCAACAAGCCGGCGGCTGAGCTTAACCTTATTCGGGATGTTATGACCAAAGAAACCCAGGCAAACTTGACCTTCGTTCTTACCCGGGAGGATGAGTTGCTGAAAGAGCAGTATCGTCAGGATGTGGAGGAGGCTTTGAAGCCTTTAGGCCTCCAGGACGTGCATATCCGCTTCCGGATGATCACCGATTATGAACGGGCGGAAGTGGCCAAGAAGCTGCAGGAAAATTCGGCTCCCCGTCAAGAAGGCGGGCCCATTCCTACTCATGCTCCGGCTCAAGGAGCTGCCCCTCTGCTTTCACCCGAGTCGGAAACCCGGTTCATCGCAATTGCAAGCGGGAAAGGCGGAGTCGGCAAATCCACCGTCACGGTTAACTTGGCTGCCGCCCTTGCCAGAAGAGGCAAGAAGGTAGGCATCATCGATGCCGACATCTATGGGTTTAGCGTTCCCGATATGATGGGCGTAGAAGAAAGACCCCAGCTTGTTAACGAACGGATTATCCCAATCGAACGGCATGGGGTCAAGATTATGTCCATGGGTTTCTTCGTGGAAGATAATGCCCCCATTATCTGGCGGGGGCCGATGCTCGGAAAGATGCTCCGCAACTTCTTCTCCGAAGTGGAATGGGGAGAGCTCGACTACTTGCTTCTCGATCTTCCGCCGGGAACCGGAGACGTGGCCCTCGATGTTCATCAAATGATCCCGCACAGCAAAGAAATCATCGTCACCACGCCTCATGCGACGGCGGCTTTTGTAGCGGCCCGCGCCGGGGCGATGGCCGTTCATACGGATCATGAAATTCTGGGCATCGTCGAGAACATGTCGTACTATGTGAACGCCAATGGGGAGAAGGATTACGTGTTTGGCCGCGGAGGCGGGGCGAAGCTCGCCGAGCAGCTGCATACCGACCTGCTTGCCCAGATTCCGCTGGGTGCTCCGGACAACCATCCGGCCGAGCCGGATTATTCCCCGTCCGTCTACAAAGCCGAAACGGAAACCGGCCGGCTGTATCTGGAAGTGGCCGATCAGGTCATTAAGAAGCTGGGTTAGTCACAATGAGGGCCTCACTGCCATTAGTGAGGCCCCATTTTGTTGCTATTGTTCTTTCTGCCCGCCTTCTCCGTCCTGATTTTTACCCTTGGAAGAGCCGCTGCCGCCCTGCTCGTCGCCTCCGCCGGAGTCGCCTTCTCCGCCTCCGCCTCCGCCTCCGCCTCCGCCTCCGCCGTCCTGCTTGCCGGAGTCGCCTCCGCCTTCTTTCTTGGACTTGTCTTCGGCCTTGCCTTCTTTAGGCTTGATATCCTCCTGAAGAACACGGGTGAACAGAGCCATCAGTTCCGCTTTGTAAAGAGGGCTTTGCAAAGATTCCTGAATCACTTTCATCATCTGCTGACGATACTGGGGGCTCTTCATGCTATCCATGACAAGCTTTTGGTATTCCGGCGTATTCATCAAATCGAGCAGGGACTTCTGATAATCCGGATCCTTTATCAAGTCCTTGTGCATCTGCGCATTCGTTTTTTGAATGGATTTGGCGAAATCACCGGCGAATTTAGGGTCGAGCATCGTTTTCTCCACCAGTTTGCTTCCGGTTTCACCGATAAGAATATCCTTAACGGCCATTTGGATCTGCTGCCCTTCCCCCGTAGAGAGAAGCTTAACGGTTTTGTCTTTGTTTTTGTTGGAAGCTTCCTCGATGACCTTCTGGGCATCATCACTTTTGAGAACATCAATGACAATGGATTTCGTGTCTTTATAGCTCTGGGCACTCTGCCCCGAATTGGACGAAGACGGATTGCCGCAGGCCCCCAGCACAGCAATAGCGAGCACCAGAGCGGCCGCACTTAGTCGGGAAGAACCCATTTTCCTCAACGCTCCTTTACCTTTATCATTTGCCGTTAGTATGTGCCCCTACAGGCGTTTTATGAAGGAGACCATTAGCTTTTTATTGTGAACGTTGGTACAATTAGCAATGATTGAAGACAAGAATGAACAGATGTGGAGGTATTGTGTTTTGACGCTCAGGAAATGGTTTTATTTGTTCTGGACGACACTGCTCTTAGGGACGGTGGCGGCCTGTGCAACCGGGTTGGTCCTGATGGGGACTTATAAAGATTTTTCTTTTATGGAGCTGACCGAACCGGGGCTCAACGGCTCCACGCTTATTTTTATGATTTTAGGGGAGCCACCATCAGCCTGCTGAGCCAGATGGGCTTTTTCTCGTATATGATCATCCGTTTTATCGCCATGGGTATTCTCCGCAGCCGGGTTAGATGGGATCTCCTGCAGCTGGCTGTCGTGATTGTCGTCATGATCGATACCGTTTACCTGAGGTACTCCACGTTCGCCTCCAACGAAAGCTGGGTCGGGTATGCCCTGCTTCCTGTTCTTATTCTTCTGTTCGCCCTCGCCATCAGCTGGTGGAAGGTCAAGCTGACCAACGGAGGGGCATTTCTTTCCACTTTGTTCTTCATGTTCGTAGCGACCATTCTGGAAGCCGTTCCGGCCCTTAATCTGGACAGCCCTCCATCCTATATCTTTATGCTGGTT
>CP106741.1:2232500-2575000 GCA_030323305.1 Paenibacillus sp. CC-CFT747
AAGCAGTACCGTGAGGGAAAGGTGAAAAGAACCGCGGGAGCGGAGTGAAACAGAACCTGAAACCGTGTGCTTACAAGAAGTCAGAGCCCTATGTCGTTTTCTTACGAAACCGACTGGGTGATGGCGTGCCTTTTGTAGAATGAACCGGCGAGTTACGTTTACGTGCAAGGTTAAAGTGAAGAGCTGGAGCCGCAGCGAAAGCGAGTCTGAATAGGGCGCTTAAGTACGTAGACGTAGACCCGAAACCGTGTGATCTACCCCTGTCCAGGGTGAAGGTGCGGTAACACGCACTGGAGGCCCGAACCCACGAATGTTGAAAAATTCGGGGATGAGGTGGGGGTAGCGGAGAAATTCCAATCGAACTCGGAAATAGCTGGTTCTCCCCGAAATAGCTTTAGGGCTAGCCTCGGGGGTTGAGTCGTGGAGGTAGAGCACTGATTGGGTGCGGGGCCCGCCAAGGGTTACCAAGTCCAGTCAAACTCCGAATGCCATGAACTTGGACCCCGGGAGTCAGACGGTGAGTGCTAAGATCCATCGTCAAGAGGGAAACAGCCCAGACCATCAGCTAAGGTCCCCAAGTGTGTGTTAAGTGGGAAAGGATGTGGAGTTGCCCAGACAACCAGGATGTTGGCTTAGAAGCAGCCACCATTGAAAGAGTGCGTAATAGCTCACTGGTCGAGTGACTCTGCGCCGAAAATGTAACGGGGCTAAACACGCCACCGAAGCTATGGCTACGACATCTAAAGATGTCTTGGGGTAGGGGAGCGTTCTGTACAGGTTGAAGGTATACCGTAAGGAGTGCTGGACAGTACAGAAGTGAGAATGCCGGTATAAGTAACGAAAAGACAAGTGAGAATCTTGTCCGCCGAAAACCTAAGGGTTCCTGAGGAAGGCTCGTCCGCTCAGGGTAAGTCGGGACCTAAGGCGAGGCCGAAAGGCGTAGTCGAAGGACAACAGGTTGACATTCCTGTACCACCGTAAGCCGCTACGAGCGATGG
Organism: Paenibacillus sp. CC-CFT747; assembly: GCA_030323305.1. Taxonomy (GTDB): domain Bacteria; phylum Bacillota; class Bacilli; order Paenibacillales; family NBRC-103111; genus Paenibacillus_AO; species Paenibacillus_AO aurantius. The sequence goes on from CP106741.1 coordinate 2,233,499, forward strand.
GGTGACGCAGAAGGGAAGAGACGCAGACGGATGGAAGAGTCTGTCCAAGCAGCGAGGCTGGTGTGTAGGCAAATCCGCACACTGTTAAGGCTGAGCTGTGACGGGGAGGGAAAATTACAGTACCGAAGGTCTTGTACTCATGCTGCCAAGAAAAGCCTCTAGCCAGGTGAAGGTGCCCGTACCGCAAACCGACACAGGTAGGTAAGAAGAGAATTCTAAGGCGCGCGGAAGAACTCTCGTTAAGGAACTCGGCAAAATGACCCCGTAACTTCGGGAGAAGGGGTGCCTCGGTAGGGTGAATAGCCCGAGGGGGCCGCAGTGAAAAGGCCCAAGCGACTGTTTAGCAAAAACACAGGTCTGTGCGAAGCCGCAAGGCGAAGTATACGGGCTGACGCCTGCCCGGTGCTGGAAGGTTAAGGGGAGCGGTTAGCGCAAGCGAAGCTGTGAACCGAAGCCCCAGTAAACGGCGGCCGTAACTATAACGGTCCTAAGGTAGCGAAATTCCTTGTCAGGTAAATTCTGACCCGCACGAATGGCGTAACGACTTGGGCGCTGTCTCAACGAGAGATCCGGTGAAATTTTAATACCTGTGAAGATGCAGGTTACCCGCGACAAGACGGAAAGACCCCATGGAGCTTTACTGCAGCTTGATATTGGACTTGGGTACGATCTGTACAGGATAGGTGGGAGCCAGAGAATCATGAGCGCCAGCTTGTGAGGAGGCGACGTTGGGATACCACCCTGATCGTATCTAGGTTCTAACCTCCTCCCGTGAATCCGGGAGAGGGACCGTGTCAGGCGGGCAGTTTGACTGGGGCGGTCGCCTCCTAAAGCGTAACGGAGGCGCCCCAAGGTTCCCTCAGAATGGTTGGAAATCATTCGCAGAGTGCAAAGGCAGAAGGGAGCTTGACTGCAAGACGTACAGGTCGAGCAGGGACGAAAGTCGGGCTTAGTGATCCGGTGGTACCGAATGGAAGGGCCATCGCTCAACGGATAAAAGCTACCCTGGGGATAACAGGCTTATCTCCCCCAAGAGTCCACATCGACGGGGAGGTTTGGCACCTCGATGTCGGCTCATCGCATCCTGGGGCTGAAGTAGGTCCCAAGGGTTGGGCTGTTCGCCCATTAAAGCGGTACGCGAGCTGGGTTCAGAACGTCGTGAGACAGTTCGGTCCCTATCTGTCGCGGGCGCAGGAAATTTGAGAGGAGCTGTCCTTAGTACGAGAGGACCGGGATGGACGTACCGCTGGTGTACCAGTTGTTCCGCCAGGAGCACCGCTGGGTAGCCAAGTACGGACGGGATAAGCGCTGAAAGCATCTAAGCGTGAAGCCCCCTCAAGATGAGATTTCCCAGTTAGTAAGACCCCTTGTAGACGACGAGGTAGATAGGTTCGGCGTGGAAGTGCCGTAAGGCATGCAGCGGACGAATACTAATCGGTCGAGGGCTTATTCATGACCCCACTAGGGGAGCATAAAGGATGAAACAACGTAAGCTTCGATTCCAGTTTTCAGGGTGCAAACTCTGACGTTTGGTGATGATGGCGGAGGGGAACCACGCGTTCCCATCTCGAACACTACCGTTAAGCCCTCCAGCGCCAATGGTACTTAGATCGCAGGATCTTGGGAGAGTAGGACGTTGCCAAGCGGTATATTCCCTGATAGCTCAGTTGGTAGAGCACTCGACTGTTAATCGAGTTGTCACAGGTTCGAGTCCTGTTCGGGGAGCCATGCTTCCATAGCTCAGTAGGTAGAGTGCATCCATGGTAAGGATGAGGTCACCGGTTCGATCCCGGTTGGAAGCTCCATTTTCTCGGCCCGTTGGTCAAGGGGTTAAGACACCTCCCTTTCACGGAGGTAACAGGGGTTCGAATCCCCTACGGGTCACCATTTCTTATTAAGTTGGAGGCTTAGCTCAGCTGGGAGAGCATCTGCCTTACAAGCAGAGGGTCGGCGGTTCGATCCCGTCAGCCTCCACCATTGTCCTTCAAAGGACATGCCGTTGTAGCTCAATTGGTAGAGCAACTGACTTGTAATCAGTAGGTTGGGGGTTCAAGTCCTCTCGACGGCACCAGGAACGCTGGGGATTAGCCAAGCGGTAAGGCAACGGACTTTGACTCCGTCATGCCAAGGTTCGAATCCTTGATCCCCAGCCATTTTGAGCCATTAGCTCAGTTGGTAGAGCACCTGACTTTTAATCAGGGTGTCGAAGGTTCGAGTCCTTCATGGCTCACCATTGGTTTGGTTCGCGCGTATGGCGGAATTGGCAGACGCACTAGACTTAGGATCTAGCGGGCAACCGTGGGGGTTCAAGTCCCTCTACGCGCACCAACTATGCGGACGTGGCTCAGCGGTAGAGCATCGCCTTGCCAAGGCGAGGGTCGCGGGTTCGATTCCCGTCGTCCGCTCCATTATACTTATCGTGTGTTCCCTTAGCTCAGCTGGATAGAGCGTTTGACTACGAATCAAAAGGTCGGGAGTTCGAATCTCTCAGGGAACGCCATTAAGTATGGAAATTTTCTAAAGGTTACGGGACGTAGCTCAGCTTGGTAGAGCACCTGGTTTGGGACCAGGGGGTCGCATGTTCAAATCGTGTCGTCCCGACCATTTTTAGAGAATAAGCATTATCCTCATGCGGGTGTAGTTCAATGGTAGAACTCCAGCCTTCCAAGCTGGTAGCGTGGGTTCGATTCCCATCACCCGCTCCATTCTTTAATCCAGGACCGATTGGTCTTTTTTTGTATAAGCGGACAGCTAGTCAGCTTTTTTTGTGGAAATGCTTTAGTGCATGAACGAAGTAAAGCGGTTAAGTGGCCCAATGTATTCTAATATCCTATAGGATTAGATAGGATTTTGTTGGATTTTGCCGAAATCGCTGTTCTTAGGGAAAGCGGGTATGATAAACTAGACTAAATAACCATTCGGCAGCCGTTTAATTAATCATGGATCAGACTGGCTGGCTCATGGGAAACCTTCAGCCTCGGCTAGTCTCTATGTCGAAGAATCAATGACAGAGTGGCTACAGAAAGAAATTAAGGATTGGGTGAGAGAAATGACTGAAGTAAATCTTATGGCGAAAGGCTCAACCAACAACTTACTGCGCCGGGATGTCCGCTTTCTGGGGAACATTCTCGGGGAAGTGCTCGTTCACCAAGGGGGAAGGAGCTTCTTGCCGTTGTCGAAAAAATCCGGGAGCTGAGCAAATCGATCCGTGCGGAGTTCGTGCCTGATCTGTATAAAGAATTCAAGCAGACCATCGATTCCTGTCAGCCGGAAATTCGCCACCAGGTGATCCGGGCTTTTGCTATCTATTTTCAGCTGGTGAACATTGCGGAGCAGAACCATCGGATTCGCCGCAAGCGTGATTACGATCGTACGGCGGGGGAGACCATCCAGCCGGGCTCGATTGAAAGCATTATAAAGGAACTAAAGCAGCAGGATATGCCCGTGGAGGAAGTTCGCAGCATCCTGGAAGGCATTTCCCTAGAATTAGTTATGACCGCCCACCCGACGGAAGCGACGCGTAAAGCTGTTCTCGACATTCATCAGCGTATCGCCCATGAGGTGGAGCAGTACGACAATCCTATGCTTACTTACCGGGAGAGGGAACAGCTAAGGGATAAGCTGAAGAGTGAAGTGCTCACGCTCTGGCAAACCGACGAGCTTCGGGACCGGAAGCCGACGGTCGTCGATGAAGTGCGCAATGGGCTGTACTATTTTGACGAGACGTTGTTTGATGTGCTTCCTGAGGTTTATGGAGAGCTGGAACGCTGCCTTGATAAGTACTACCCGGGTGAATCGTGGCACGTACCTTCTTTCCTGCGTTTTGGATCTTGGATTGGCGGGGACCGGGACGGAAATCCATCGGTAACGGCCGCTGTAACGTGGCGCACGCTGGTCATGCACCGGGAGATGGCGCTGGAGAAGTATAAAGTAACGCTGCGGGAGCTCATGCAGCATCTCAGCTTTAGCAAAAACATTGTCTCGGTAAGCGAGGAGCTGCTGGAATCCATTGCCCGCGACCGGGATTCGGTGGACCTGGAAACGGAGGAGCCTTGGAGGAACGAGAAGGAGCCTTACCGCATCAAGCTGACCTATATGCTGGAGAAGATGAACAACACCGCTCAACCCGGCTACCCGGATGGTCCGGGCAAATACAATTCCGTTGAAGAATTGATTGCCGATCTGAAGGTAATGGATGCCAGCCTGCGGCTGCATTATGCCGATTATGTCGCGGATTCCTATACGAAGAAGCTCATCCGGCAGGCGGAACTGTTCGGCTTTCATATGGCTGCCTTGGATGTGCGTCAGCACAGTAAGGAGCATGAGAAGGCGATGAGCGAGGTTATGCTTAAGATGGGCATAGCCGACGATTATTCGGCTCTCTCGGAGAAAGAAAAGATCGAGCTTCTAACTCGTACCTTGGATGACCCGCGGCCGATCACTTCACCTTACCTTGATTACAGTGAATCGACCACGGAGTGCCTGAATGTCTATAAAACGATCAAGGCCGCTCAAGAGGAGTTCGGACGCGGCTGCATCACCAGTTACTTGATCAGTATGACCTGCGGGGCTAGTGACCTCCTGGAGGTTATGGTGTTCAGCAAGGAGTTTGGCCTTTACCGCCGCCAGGCGGACGGAACGGTTACTTGTACGCTGCAGCCGGCTCCCCTGTTCGAGACGATCGAGGATCTGCATGCTGCGCCGGAGATTATGGATACGCTGTTTAACATTCCGGCGTACCGGGACAGCCTCAACAGCTTGAACCAGCTGCAGGAGATTATGCTGGGCTACTCGGACAGCAACAAGGACGGCGGCGTTCTGACGGCGAACTGGGAGCTTCGGGTCGCACTGAAGCACATTACGGAGGCGGCCAAAAAGCACCAGGTTAAGCTGAAATTCTTCCACGGACGCGGCGGTGCTCTTGGCCGCGGGGAATGCCGCTTAACCGCAGCATTCTGGCCCAGCCGCCAGAGACACTGGGCGGCGGCATCAAGATCACGGAGCAGGGAGAGGTTCTGTCCCAGCGTTACGCCATTAAAGGAATTGCTTACCGCAGCCTGGAGCAGGCTACGTGGGCGTTGATCACGGCGGCTGTCATGGCCCGTAACCCGCAAAGTGATCTTTCCGAGAACAAATGGGAAGGGTATATGAAGGACATTTCGGAGCAGGCGCAGACGAAGTACCAGGATCTTATTTTCCGGGATCCGGATTTCCTCACCTTCTTCTACGAGTCCACTCCGCTTCCGGAAATCGGTGAGCTTAACATCGGCTCGCGTCCGGCCAAACGTAACAACAGCGGGCGTTTTGAGGACTTGAGGGCCATCCCTTGGGTGTTCTCCTGGACCCAGACCCGTTACCTCCTTCCCGCTTGGTACGCGGCAGGCTCGGGGCTCCAGAGCTTCTACCAGAATAAGCCGGAGAACATGAAGCAGCTGCAGCAAATGTACGCCAAATGGTCGTTCTTCCGCACCGCGATCGACAATCTCCAAATGGCGCTCGCGAAAGCCGATATGACCATTGCGAAGGAGTACGGCCAGCTCGTGAAGAATCCGAAGATCGCCGAACGGATCGCCAACTTGATCCAAGAGGAATACCAGCTGACCTCCAACCTCATTCTGCAAATTACCGGTCAGCAGGAAATCCTAGACAACGTGCCGATTCTGCAGGAATCCATCCGGCTGCGTAACCCTTATGTCGATCCCCTCAGCTATATGCAGGTTCAGCTGCTGACGGAGCTGAGAGGGCGGAAGGATAATGAAGAAGACGACGGCGAGCTCCTGCGGGAAGTTCTACTTACCATCAACGGAATTGCCGCGGGGCTTCGAAATACAGGCTGATGCCATCCGGTTGGGCCGGACAGCCAGAGATTGATGGATGGCCCACCAGGCATCGGGGATACAGTCAGAAAGTCGGGCCAACGGCCCGGCTTTTTTTAAAAGCTTCTTTTTCTAAAGCAGGTCGTGACCCGTCCAAGCGGGGGCTCCCGCAGGTCCGATGGCCGATTTCAGTAAGAGAGAGCCATAGGGGCGGCAGGATCGTTGAGCTGCTGGGGAGACTGCTGGTGTCAAGCAGGCGCTCGTCTTGGTAAGACCGATCTTAATCAGCATAATAGATAAACCTATGTAATTTCGGGACATAAGTCTCGAAAACGTGTCAAAGAAGAGAAAGAGGGGGTATTAAGAAAAGAGCAGCTTCTTCGGAGAATGGATGTGTTTTGCGGGGGTAGAGTTAGGGGGCAGTTGCACTTTAAGGACAAATCTGCCATAATGCTCACATCTGCATGAATTTGTTCCCTTTTGCCGGTTAAGAAGATCTTGCCGGGCTGGGAAAGCAAGGGAACCAGAATTACTGGATTCCTGTAACACCAATCGCCGCAATAAGGATGGGAAGGCCAAAAGCCAGAAGAAGCTGCAGCTTTCATACGGGGGAAAGGAACTTGAATTATGTGGAAACAAGGCTGGCTAAGCTTGCCCGGACGGGAGACCGGAGAGCTTTTGCTGAACTTGTGGATCTGTATAAAGATAAAATGTATCATTTGGCGTACCGGATGCTGGGGCAGTCTCATGAGGCCGAAGACATCGTCCAGGAGACGTTTCTTAGGGTGTACACGAATCTGGACCGCTATGACGTGAACCAGAAATTCTCCACCTGGATCTACCGGATCGCCACCAACCTGTGCATCGACCGCCTGCGCAAAAGAAAACCGAATTATTCGCTGGACGCGGAAATGCCGGAAGGGGAAGGGGCCGATTGGTACTCTCTCCTCGCCAGTGACCAGCCGTCGCCGGAAAGCGAGGTTATGCTGTCGGAGACACAGGAGCATATCCGCCGGGCCATCGATTCGCTGCCGGACAAGTACAAGTCGGTGGTTATTCTCCGTTACCTCCAGGACCTGTCCCTGCAGGAAATCGGGGATGTGCTGGACATGCCGGTCACCACGGTCAAGACACGGGTCCACCGCGGACGGGAATTTTTAAGGAAAAAGCTCGAGTCGGAATACGGCGGAAAAGTTTTTGAAACAAAATAAATCGTGATTCGTATGATACTATACAAGATTGAAAGAAAGGAGAGGCTCTCCAATGGATTGCAAGCAAACTGTCCGGGAAATGCATGAATTTCTGGACGGAACCCTGACGGGACCCGAAGCGGCGGCTCTGAAAGAACATATGCTGTCGTGTCCGGACTGCCGGCTCGTGTTCCAGCAGTTGGAAACCACCGATGCCCTGGTCAAGTCGATGCCGCGTCCTTCGGCACCCGATGATCTGACCGACCGAATCATGGGTGCTCTGCCCCAATCACGAAAGAAAGCATCCTGGCTTCAATGGGTTAAGCGTCATCCGGCGATTTCCGTTGCGTCGGTTTTTTTGCTGGTTATGGTGAGCAGCTTTCTCTCCCTGTGGAATGAGGATACCCAAATGACGGTCAAGGGAGCTAACCTCGATCAGCTCGTGATCAAAGGCGATACCGTGTATCTGCCGGCCGGCCACAAGGTGAACGGCGACCTGATGGTCAAACGGGGCAAAATCCAGGTGGACGGGGAATTGAACGGCAACCTCATCGTCATTGACGGAACCTATGCCCTCGCGTCCACGGCCAAAATTTCCGGAGAAACCCGTGTGATCGACCAGGCGCTGCAATGGTTGTGGTTTGAGATGAACGAAATGGTCGGCGGCCTGGCCAAATAGCTACGTTAATCCAACCTCCCCTGGGCTTGCAGGGGAGGTTTTTTATTGAAAATGTGGTATCATCTATAGAGAGAAAGAGAGAAGGAATGCCGAACCCAGGGGGTTCGTATTGGGGGATCGAGAATGGACTACTTGAGGGATTTGACATTCAAAAGCTCCATTAAAGAAATCATCGACATTGTGATTGTCAGCTATGTCATCTATAAGCTTATCCTCCTGCTCCGCGGCACCCGGGCGGTTCAGCTTTTAAAGGGGATTTTCGTCGTTGTCATTGCCTGGGCGATAAGTGTGTGGTTCGATCTGAATACGCTGAAATGGATGATGAACCAGACGTTTAATTTCGGCGTTCTGGCCGTTATCATCATCTTCCAGCCGGAGCTTAGGCGGGCGCTCGAGCAGCTCGGACGGGGCAAGCTGTTCAGCCGGAGCACGTCCGAGGAGGACGCGCTCATCAATGAGCGGATCGGCGAAATCCTGAAGGCCGTTAACTATTTATGCCGCCGAAAGATCGGCGCGTTAATCGTGTTCGAGCGGGAAACGGGGTTGAACGAGTACATAGAGTCCGGGATTCCCATTCGGGCGGAGATTTCCTCGGAGCTTCTCATTAACATTTTTATCCCGAACACACCTCTTCATGACGGGGCGATCATTCTCAGGCAGAATCAGCTGATGGCGGCGGCGTGCTACCTCCCTCTTTCGGAGAATCCTTTTATCAGCAAGGAATTGGGGACCCGCCACCGCGCCGGCATAGGCGTAAGTGAAATGTCGGATGCGATCTCGGTTATCGTGTCGGAGGAAACGGGACAGGTCTCCTTGCCATCAACGGACTGGTGGTCCGGGACATCAAGGAAGAATCGCTCATCTCCAAGCTGTACGAAGAGCTGAAGACGAAGAAGACAACGAAGGAAAAGAGCTCTTTCTGGAAGCGGAAGGGTGGTTCGGATGGATAAATGGCTTCAGAACAACAATGTCGTGAAAGTGATTGCTCTACTGGCGGCGATTCTGCTCTGGATAGTGGTCCATATGGATGTGCAGTCGTCTTCCACGGGCTCGGGGTCTCTAGTCCGGGAGGATAAGGTCAACAATGTGGCGATCACGCCCAAATACGACTCGGATCAATATTACATCAAGTCAATAGAGCCCGCGGAGGCGACGGTCGTCCTCCGTTGGAAGGAAAGCTCGCTCCGGAGGGTTAACACCGGCAATCTGCAGGTGGAGCTCGACCTCAGCCGTTACACGGAAGGCCAGCATGTTATTCCTCTTCGTGCGACAGGCGTCTCGGATTGGGTAACCGCGGAAGTGATTCCGCAAACCGTGAAGGTGGTCATCGAGAAAAAGAAAAGAAGGTCGTTCCGGTTGTCATCAATGTAACCGGGACGCCGGCGGACGGCTACAAGGCGGGGCAGCCGGTGATCAAGCCGAACCGGGTGCAGGTCACGGTGCCGGAGAGCCGCTTGGAGGAAGTGGACGCCGCTAAAGCGGACATCAGCGTGGATAAGGCGACAGGCAACATATCTAAGCAGGTGAAGCTGACGGTCTATGACAAGGCAGGGAAGCCAATCGAAGGCATCGTGAATCCGCAGCTGGTCGAGGTGGAGGTGCCGGTGACGAGCCCTTTAAGCAGATGCCGCTGCAGGTCAAGGTCACCGGCCAGCCGGCGGCGGGCTTCAGCGTAGAATCCATAACCCAGGTACCGGACCAGGTGACCGTCTATGCCCCGGAGGATGTCCTGAACAAGCTGGAGTTCTATGAGGGGCTGCAGATTGACTTGACAGGGTTGAAGGAATCCAAGAAAATGACAATGGACATTCCGCTCAAGAACAAAGCCACTCAAGTAACTCCGAATAAAGTGGAGGTTTCGATTTCCGTCGTTCCTTCCACGGTCAAGGTGGTGGACAACGTGCCCATCACGCTTGTAGGAGACAATCCCGGGTTTACGGCTAAGCTGGTGACCCCGGATACCGGAAAGGTCTCGATTCAGCTCGAAGGGGCTCCTGCGATTCTTGACAAGCTGAAGCCACAGGATGTTCAGGCGGTGGCGGATGTCAGCAACCTTTCGCCTGGGCGGCATGAGCTGAACATTACGTGGAACCTGCCGATGTTCGTGAAGAAACCGGCGACGGACTATAAAGCGGTCGTAGAGGTAACGGGTGGGGGAATCCCGCACCGAGCCCGACGGCTAAGCCCAGTCCTTCGCCAGTGACTCCGACGCCGACCCCAAGCCCGTCGTCGGCACCCGCCCAAAGCAAGCCTACGGAGACTCCAACGCCGACGCCGGTGCCAAGCTCAACGGCAACCCCTACTCCAGGAGCATCGACAAGCCCGGCCGCCTCGACGGTCCCGTAAGAAGGATACAAGACACTTTGAGAAGAGAAGCGATTAAGGAAGGGGTTTACGATACATGGGGAAATATTTTGGTACGGATGGGGTTCGGGGGTGGCCAATCAGGGCCTGACACCCGAGCTCGCATACAAAATCGGCCGCTGCGGCGGCTATGTGCTGGCAGGCAAGTCCAAGCACCCGCAAGTTGTGATCGGGCAGGACACACGCATTTCGGGTCCGATGCTGGAAGCGGCACTGGTGGCGGGTCTTCTGTCCATCGGAGCGAACGTCATCCGCGTTGGCGTCGTTTCGACGCCGGGGGTCGCCTATTTGACCCGTACGCTGGGAGCGGATGCCGGTGTTATGATCTCGGCTTCCCACAATCCGGTGGAGGACAACGGAATCAAATTCTTCGGCGGAGACGGCTTCAAGCTGTCGGACGAGACGGAGCTCGAGATCGAACGGCTGATGGATGCCGAAACCGATGAGCTGCCGCGGCCGGTGGGCGGCGATCTGGGAACGGTGACGGAAAATGCGGAAGCGAAGTTTCAATACATGGAGTACATCAAGACAACGGTCAAATCTTCCTTCGAGGGGCTCAAGATCGTGCTGGACTGTGCCAACGGGGCGGCCTACGAATTGGCTCCGCGCGTCTTCGAAGAGCTGGGGGCAACGGTTATTGCTACTGGAGCGAATCCGGACGGCCGCAACATCAACGCCGGCTGCGGCTCCACTCATCCCGAAGCGCTGGCGAAGGAAGTGCTGGCCCATAATGCCGACCTCGGACTTTCCTTCGATGGGGATGCGGACCGCCTCATTGCCATTGATGAGAATGGGGAGGAAATCGACGGGGATTACCTGCTGACGATCTGCGGAGACGCGCTGAACAAGGAAGGCCGCCTCAACCAAGGGACGATTGTCACGACAGTGATGAGCAACCTGGGCTTCTTTAAAGCCGTTAAGGATCTCGACATGAAGACCGCCCAAACGGCAGTGGGCGACCGATACGTGATGGAAGAGATGCGCAAAGGCGGGTACAACCTGGGCGGCGAGCAGTCGGGGCACGTGATCTTCCTCGATTACAACACGACCGGGGACGGGATTCTGACGGGTCTTCAGCTCGTCGACACCATCGTTCAATCGGGCCAGAAGCTGAGCCAGCTTAAGCAGAAGATGCGCAAGTTCCCTCAGGTGCTCGTGAATGTCCGCGTAGGCGACAAGAGCAAGCTGAAGGACAACGCGAACGTCGAGAAGGCCATTCGCGATGTGGAAGCTAAGCTCGGAGAGAACGGGCGGGTGCTGGTTCGTCCGTCGGGTACGGAATCCCTCATTCGCGTCATGGCGGAAGGACCGGATAAGGCCGAGGTGGAAGGCTACGTTCATACCATTGCCGAAGTCATCCGGAAAGAATTGGTATAAAGAGAGCTTCCAAAAGATCCCCTGTGTTTAAACAGGGGTTTTTTTGTGTTATTATTGTATAGTTGGCCATCCTAAAAACAGTTGCCATTTGGGGATATTGCGAATATGATGGTCATAGGTTTTTCACTTTTGATAGAAAGGTGGATAGTGGGTTAGACCAATAGCGCCAGAACTTGGAGCGGGACCGTGAAATCTTATTCTGCGGCCGAAAGCCGAAAGAAGGAAGATCCGCAACAAGTTGACGAGGTGAAGGTGTTCGAAATATTCGGCGGGGACCTTCCGGCAGCATGCATGCCGTTAAGTTGGAGGGCAAAACGTCGCGGGTGACCGGGCGTACAAGAATCCAACCGCATTCCATAGCGAAGCAAAATTCATCAAGGTTCAAAAAACATCGGTTTTGGACCTGTCTTTAGTATTGTCATTTTACCTAAAAAATTAGAGACGAAAATAGTGGAGGTCATGAACCATGTGCGGAATCGTAGGATATATCGGGAATCGAAATTCTCAGGAAGTTTTAATCGAAGGGCTGAAGAAGCTGGAGTACCGCGGGTACGATTCGGCGGGCGTAGCCGTTTTTACGGATAAAGGATTGGAAGTCAAGAAAGCGAAAGGCCGTCTAGCCGTTCTCGAGTCGCAGCTGGGAGAAGCACCGCTCGCCGGAACGATCGGAATCGGGCATACCCGCTGGGCCACCCACGGCAAGCCGTCGGATGTGAACTCGCATCCCCACACGGACAACTCGTTGAAATTCTCCGTCGTGCATAACGGAATCATCGAGAATTACGGCGAACTGAAGGATGAGCTGTCCGCCAAAGGGCATCAATTCGTCTCGGAGACGGATACGGAGGTTATCTCCCACCTGATCGCAAGCTTGTATGATGGAGATATCGTGCAGGCCGTTCAGAAGGCAGTGAGTCGTATGAAAGGGGCTTTTGCCCTTGGCGTTCTGACGGAGTACGAGCCGGATAAGCTGGTGGCCGTTCGGCTGGCAAGTCCGCTCATTATCGGAGTGGGCCAAGGAGAGAACTTCATCGGCTCGGACATTCCGGCCATTCTGAACTACACACGTGACGTCTACATCCTAAACGACGGCGAAATGGCCGTTCTGACACGGGATGGTGTCGAACTGTTGACGTTGGAGGGGATTTTTATTTCCCGGGAATTATTCCATGTCGATTGGGATCTCGTTACGGCGGAAAAAGCCGGATTCGATCACTTCATGCTGAAGGAGATCTACGAGCAGCCAAAAGCTTACCGCGACACGATGGGAAGCCGGCTGAGCGATGACGGAAAGAGTGTTGTTCTGAACGAAATCAAGATGACGCCGGAAGAAGTAAAGGCCATCCACAACATTCACATCGTGGCCTGCGGTACGGCTTACCACGCCGGTCTGGTCGGCAAATCGGTGATTGAGCACCTGGCGCGTATTCCGGTGGAAACGGACGTGGCTTCGGAGTACCGTTACCGCTCCCCGATCATTACGAAGAACACGCTCGTGGTCGTCGTGAGCCAGTCCGGGAAACGGCCGATACGCTGGCCGCCCTCCGGGAAGCGAAGCGCTGCGGCGCCCGTGTCGTGGCCATCACGAACGTGGTCGGCAGCTCGGTAGCCCGCGAAGCGGACGATGTGATCGTCACCTGGGCGGGGCCGGAGATTGCGGTCGCCTCGACGAAGGCGTACACCTCGCAGCTCATTGCGTTCTACCTGTTCGGCCTGTATCTGGCCCAAACGCTTGGAACGCAGGAGGAGGCCGTGCTGGCCGAGACGATCGCTGCTCTGCAGGCTCTTCCGGAGCAGGTGGAAGCGATCCTGGAGCAAGCGGAGACGTACAAGGTGGTAGCCGAAAAGATCGCCACGCACGAGAACCTGTTCTTCATCGGCCGCGGCTTGGATTATGCGGTCGCCCAGGAAGGGTCGCTGAAGCTGAAGGAAATTTCTTACATTCACTCCGAAGCCTATGCGTCGGGTGAATTGAAGCACGGAACGCTGGCTCTCATCGAGGAAGGCATACCGGTCATCGCCTTGGCGACCCAGGATGCGCTTCTGGAGAAAACGGTCAGCAACATCCAAGAGGTGTCGGCCCGCGGCGCGTACGTCATCGGGATCGGCATGGAAGGAAGCCCGACGCTCGAGAAGAGCGTGAACGAGCAGGTCCTCATCCCGGGAACGCTCAGCCTGCTGACGCCGGCGCTGTCGGTGGTGCCGCTGCAGCTGTTGAGCTACTACGCCTCCTCGCCAGAGGCAATGACGTGGATAAGCCGCGTAACCTGGCCAAAAGCGTCACGGTGGAGTAAGGCGGGCAGCGAATAGTGTTAGTTAACTGACTGATTACAATAAATTGTTTTCTGAACAATAAAGGTTTGTTCTGTAAACATCATGGGCCGTCCTACAAGCTGAGGACGGCCTAATTTTCGTTCTATATAGTGTTCCAAAGATGAATACGATAGGCGGGAAAGTCAAACCGTCTGCAGAGAGACACTAAAGGATTAAGAAAGAAAGAGAAGTAGATCGGACAAAATAGTTCCGGTCTCTTTTTATTCACTCTGATGTATTCGTCAGAGTGAAAATTGAAGAAAAACCTCATCTGGCATGGTGGAAAAGAACAATTAATGTTCGGCGTAGAAATCAAACCAGACATAAGTTCCTTCTTTACTCGGAGATTGCTGATAGGTTCTTCGACAATCTTGTCTTGTTCGCAAATCGGCAATTGTAGATAGTTTGTTCAGTATTCCACACATCGTGAGGTATTGACGATTGAAAGTATTTTGTTTCAGTCTAGAATTATTAACGTGGGTTGATTAAACAATCCATGTTCATTTTTGATGGGCAACTGAAAAAATTCCTACAAGTTTGTTTCCCAAATAAAGTTGACCCTTACCGGTTTAAAGTGAAGAGGAGGAACCAAAATGGCAAAACACGAAGAAGTAAAAAACGGCGTGATTTTCCCTGTGGGAGAGAAGAATGAAGCCTTTGCCCAATATTTTGTGGGACAAAGTTACCTAAAGACGTTGGTTGCCGATCCTAAAGTTAATGTTGGAGTTGGGAACGTGACCTTTGAACCGGGATGCCGGAATAACTGGCATATTCACCGTGAGGGATTCCAGCTTTTGTTAGTAACGGGTGGGGAAGGCTGGTACCAAGAAGAAGGAAAACCCGCTCAATTCTTAACAGCTGGTGATGTTATTGTCACCCATGATGGTGTCAAACACTGGCATGGAGCTGCAAAAGACAGCTGGTTTGAACACATCGCCATTACGGCAGGTAAGCCGGAATGGTTGGAGCCCGTATCCGATGAGGAATATCAACAAGCAACAAAATAGGTTTAAAAAGAAACGGCAGCAGAAGTATGGCTGCCGTTTGTAACTCTGGATAGGCTCTATATTATTTGTCATATGCTAACGTCATTGAATGGGAAAAGCCAAATCTTTTTTAGAAGAATTAATGGCTTCTTCCCTCGTTGGGGCGAAGCCCGACTAATGAATTCGCAGGATTTCATCCTGTAGTTTTCTTTCTAACGGGACGGGTCCGAGCCTTTTTGTAGAGTCAGTGGGGAATTTGAAGGTTGATTTTACCTTTTAACGATTTCCCTTCCCGAAGGTTTTCTGTATAAATAAGGACATACAGTCCGCCTTGAGGGCAGAAGCGGTTTAAGTAGGGATGCCTAGGTTGGATTCTATATAAACGGTTGAAGCAGGGACGGCTTCCGTAAGGACAGTCGGGCCCTGCTGTTTTGCATCCGCCGCTCTACCTGCCAATGGTGTAAAATGAGAAGCAGATATCTTGTGGGTAACGGGGGAAACGGTATGAGCTTTCGCAAAATTCGTCTTAGTAAACAGAGCATCATCGTCAATTGGCTCCTCTCTTATATCTCTGTTCTGTTTGTTCCGATTGTAATCAGTATCATCCTATACACGGCAACCTGGCATGTGGTCGTTTCTGAGGTGAATCGCGCCAACGAAGCGCTTCTTCAACAGATAGAGCAGGCCATTGATAATAATCTCAGCGGCATTGAACGGTTGAGCGTAGAGATGGCGTTAAGCAAGCGTCTTGCCGGTTTTATTAATGCACCCAAACCTTTCTCGGACAGTGATTATTACGAAATTATTAGTTTAGCCGGCGATCTTCGAGTATATAAGATGGCCAACGACTTTATCGAAGAGATCTATGTTTACTATAAGAATAGCGACACGGTGGTTTCGACGCATGAGCCTATCAATAGCCGAAAGCTAATGGAGAATATCTCGGGGCAAGAAAGTGTGAATTATGACGAGTGGAATGTTTTTTTGGCAAAAGATATATCCAGGAATACGCACCGGTAACGCTCTCAGAGAATGGACAACCGGTGAAAGCCGTCATGTATGCCAAATCGATTCTGCTGGATAACCCGGAACAGCCGGGAGCGGTTATCCTGTTTATCATCAAGGAAACGAAGCTGCTTGAAAATATTAGTCCCATGAACCAAACAACGGTTGCTGTTATAGATAAGAATAATCAACTCATAGCCTCCCATGGACCAAAGACCAACTATTCCGAATTTTTATCTTACGATAGATTGACGGGTAAGAATGGCTTGATGTATGGGGAACTGTCAGGAGAAGAGATGGCCGTCTCCTATACCACCTCGAAAAGCAGCGGCTGGAAATATGTTTCTATCATGCCCTCCGAGTTATTCGATGAGAAGATGAAATATGTTAAGAAGCTGATCTATGTAAGCTTAACGCTCAGCATTCTGATCGGTGGACTGGTGACGTTCCTATTCGTAAAACGAAACTATAACCCGCTCCATTCGCTGATCCGAAACTTATCCACCCGGTCAGGCATCTCCTTTGAAGAAGGCTCGAACGAATACGGCTATTTGCAAGCTGCTCTGAACAACACCTTCGCGGAAAAAGAAAGAATCGGGCAGCGGCTTGAGCAGCATCGAAATGCGATTCGATCCCATTTCTTACAAGGTCTGCTGAAGGGGCGCTTGGATCAGAACGTGCCTGTGTACGAATCTCTCGCGGCGCATAACATAAACCTTACCTCACCTGACTTCGCGGTGCTGCTCTTCCAAGTGGATCATTACGGCAAATTCATGGAGACCGGTTTCGTAGAGCCTCAGAAGGTGAGACTCGTCCATTTCATTATTATGAACGTGGCCGAGGAAGTAGCGGGTAGCAGGCATTATGCGATGGCTGCTGAGATAGATGATATGCTGGCATGTATTATTAATTTACAAGAAGGGTACGAGACGGATGATCTAACGCGGATCGGTGAGCAAGTCAAGCAGTTCGTTCAGGATCACTTCCATATCCGCTTGACGATTGCTGTAAGCGGTATCCATCAGGAGCTGGAAGGGATAACAAGAGCCTATCAGGATGCTCTGGCCGGGCTGGAGTATCGCTTCGTGATGGGAAGCGGCGAAATTATCCGTTATGACGATTTGCCAAGGGAAGGCTCCGTTCGGGAGAGCACAAGCTATTATTATCCGTTACCTGTTGAGCAGCAGCTCATTAATTTTGTGAAAACAGGTGATTATGAGAAGTCTAAAGCGTTGATCGACGAGGTCGTCGAAATCAATGAATCGGATGCCTCGTTATCTGTGCCGATGGCCAAGTGTCTCATGTTTGATCTCATTAGTACCATGCTCAAAACAATAGATGAGATTGGGGCAAGCGACAAGCGGGAATTCTTGAACAGAGTGAACGCGGTAGACCGGCTCACTGCCTGCGAAACGATTAAGGAAATGAAGATACAGATCGGGGACGTGTTAAGGCAGGTTTGTCAATCCATCCAGGAGGAGAGGAAGCAGGATAACAACCTGCTGAGCCAGAAGGTCATCGCCTATGTCCGGGAGCATTATAGCTCCGATAACCTCAATATTGCGATGATTGGAGAAGCCTTCCGGCTGACACCTTCTTATTTATCCAAGCAGTTCAAGGCACAAACGGGGGAAGCTCTGTTGGAATTCATCAACAAAACCCGGATTGAGAAAGCCAAAAAGCTTCTTTCTGAAGAAGCCGGTTCCATTATGGAAGTGGCCCGAAGAGTGGGATACTCCGATATTAACACGTTTAATCGGGTTTTTAAGAAATACGAGGGCATTACGCCAGGCAAATACAAAGACATCTTGTAACCATTTTCCAAGGAGAAGAGCCGCTTAGTGCGGCTTTTCAGGTTTTTGGAGCTAACCTTCTAGTTTTGTATAGAGAGTAGTACCGATTTTACAGACGAATTTGGCTTTTTGATGATGTTCAAATCTGCTGCGGACGGCTCATAATAACGCATGGGTGCACAGAACCGCTGTCCCGTGCGCTGCCATAACTTACTTAGCCTACATTAGGGGGATTTACAATGGGGAAACGTTCAAAGAATAAATCCATCGGGGTAGCTGTTTCCGTTGTCTTGGCATCAACAAGCTTGCTTGCCGCGTGCACCAGCACAAAGGATGGAGGGACCGCATCGCCGAAGCCGCCCGCGACACCCGCTGCGGAAGCCGGCAAATATCCCGTGAGCACTACAGAAACGCTGACTTCCTGGGAGCAGATCAATACCAACTTAACCACCTTCGTACCGAATCTGGCAGACTCGCCGTTCGGCAAGCAGCTGGAGAAGGAAACCGGCATTAAGGTGAAGTATTCTCACCCGGCGGATGGCCAATCGAAGGAGCAATTTAACCTGTTGATTGCATCGAACAACCTGACGGATGTAATCGAATACGATTGGAATAACTCGTACCCCGGGGGACCTGAGAAAGCGGTCTCAGATAAAATCATTGTTCCTTTAAACGAACTTATTGATAAGCATGCGCCGAACTTAAAGAAGCTTTTGCAGCAGGATAAAGAGCTTGATAAAATGCTGAAAACGGATAGCGGCAAATATTATGTATTTCCGATGATTCGTCCGGACAATGGCCTTGTGTTTCGCGGTCCGATGATCCGGAAGGATTGGCTCGATGAGCTGCAATTGCCCGTACCGGCTACGATCGATGAATGGTACACCGTCCTAAAAGCATTCAAGGAGAAGAAAAATGCAAACGCTCCCTTCACGGCGCAATACAGCAACGAGCTGAACATTCAGGACGCCTTCATCGGAGCGTTCAAGACGGCGAACCGTTACTATATTGACGATCAGGGCAAAGTGAAGTACGGGCCGATCGATCCGCAATTTAAAGACGCTTTGACCTTGCTGCGCAAATGGTATCAGGAAGGCCTCATCGACAGAGATTTCGCACTCAATACCGACTCGAAATCACTCGATAACAAAATGCTGAGCAGCGCATCCGGGGCAACGGTAGGCTTGTTGAGCGGAGGCATGGGCCGCTGGATGGACTCCGGTAAGAAGCAGGATCCGAAGTTCCAGCTGGTTGCCGCTCCTTATCCGACGCTGAAGAAGGGCGAGCGGGCGTTTATCGGTCAGCGTGATTTCAAATTCAATCCGGCTGCAAGTAAAGCCGTCACGGCAGCAGCGAAGAATCCTGAACTTGCTGTGAAGTGGCTGGATTATGCCTACAGCGAGAAGGGGGCTCTGCTGTTCAACTTCGGTATCGAAGGAGAAAGCTACACCATGCAGAACGGTAAGCCGACCTTCACGGACAAGATTACGAAGGATCCGAAGTACAATCTTCAGCAGATGGTTTCCCAATATACGAAACCGAACGGACCGTTCCTCGGCGATTCCAGAAAGAGCTTCAATACGTACAAGGAACAGGATGAAGCGATTCAAATTTGGGAGCAAACGGATGCAGCGAAGCACGTGATGCCGATGTTTATCACACCAACCGTAGAAGAAAGCAAAGAGGTTGCGAAAATCAATACCGCTATTTCCAGCTATAAGGAAGAAATGTTCGTTAAATTTATTATGGGCAAAGAGCCGATTGATAAATTCGATGAGTATGTGCAGCGGATTAAAACCATGGGCAGCGATAAGGTAGTTAAAATCTACCAGGACGCTTATGACCGATACAACAAGCGGTAACAAATGAATTAATAACAGGAGAACGTGTCCGCCATAGGCAGACACGTTCTCCTGTAAAAGGACATCGCAGGAATGGAGGGGAGAATATGACGGTGATGAATCAGGAAGCACTAACAAGTCCCATCGGGAATAAGAAGCCAAGGGCATTAGGCCTGCTCCTGGATATTAGAAAAAATAAGCTGCTGTATGTCATGCTTCTTCCGGTGTTATTATACTATATAGTTTTTCATTATGCCCCCATGTATGGTGCCATTATTGCTTTTAAGGATTATTCCCCCGCCTGGGGATTCTGGGAAGCGATTGGGTTGGCTTCGAACATTTTGAAACCTTTTTCACCGGTGCTTATTTTTGGAGAACCATCAAGAATACGATTCTTATCAGCTTTTATGAATTGATTTTCGGTTTCCCGGCCCCTGTTATCTTAGCGCTGCTGTTGAACGAAGTTAAACATTCTTTATTTAAACGAACCGTCCAGACGGTTACCTACATGCCTCATTTTATCTCACTTGTTGTCATTTGCGGGATTGTGAAAGATTTTACCTCCCGCGAAGGCATCATCAATGACTTGATGGCTTGGTTTGGAGCCGAAAGATCTACCTTCCTGCTAGAGCCCGAGTTCTTTCGGACCGTCTACGTATCCTCAGGCATCTGGCAGCACATTGGATGGGGCACCATCATTTACTTGGCTGCTCTAACCGGCATTGATCCCGAACAATATGAAGCGGCTCGTATGGATGGAGCGGGACGCTGGAAGCAGATGCTTCACGTCACGATTCCGGGAATTATGCCGACGATCGTTATCCTTCTCATTCTCGAAACAGGGCGGATGATGAATGTAGGCTTCGAAAAAATCATTCTGTTATACAACCCGGGCACCTATGAAACAGCGGACGTAGTCTCCTCCTATGTGTACCGGGTGGGTCTTCAGGATTTTAATTACAGCTTTAGCTCTGCCGTGGGCTTGTTTAACTCCGCCGTCAATTTCACACTGCTCGTGTTCTCTAATTGGCTCAGCAGAAAATTAAATGATACGAGCCTTTGGTAGGGGGATTGTTATGAATCGACCGACTTTCTCGGAGAGATGTTTTGACGCAGCCAATACGTTGTTCTTGACCTTCTTAATGCTGATTACCATATATCCTTTAATTTATGTAGTCCTAGCCTCTCTAAGCAATGCCAATCAGCTTATGGCCTTCAACGGGTTCCTTTGGAAGCCGATGGGCTTTTCGTTTGAGGCCTATTCCAGCGTCTTCGCCAATCCGATGATTCTGAAGGGATATGGAAATACCTTCTTTGTGGTATTGGTAGGCCTGTGTTTTAACCTTCTGCTCACCTCCCTGGGCGCCTATTCCTTATCCCGGAAAAGCCTGAAGTACCGCAAGCCAATCATGCTGTTTATTGTTTTCACCATGTTCTTCAGCGGGGGATTGATTCCCTTTTATTTAACGGTTAAAGGAGTAGGCCTTGCCAATACACTGTGGGCCCTGATTATTCCTCATGCCATCAATACCTTTAATCTGATTCTTATGAAAACCGCCTTCGAAGCGATTCCCGATGCTTTGGAGGAATCGGCGAAAATGGATGGGGCCAACGATTTGGTGATTCTCTTCCGGATCATTCTGCCATTATCGCTGCCGGTCATCGCGGTTATGCTCCTGTATTACGGTGTAAGCCACTGGAATTCCTGGTTCCATGCGCTGATCTTCCTACAGGATCGCTCGCTGTATCCGCTGCAGCTGATTTTGCGGGAAATTCTGCTTCAGGGAGAGGCAAGCACCATGGCCGTCGGAGCGTCCGATTCCGATATGGCGATGCTGACGGTGACTTTAAAGTACGCTACGATCATTGTGGCCACGGTACCGATTCTGCTGGTGTATCCGTTCTTGCAGAAGTATTTTGTGAAAGGGGCACTGATCGGTGCCATCAAAGGATAAGGGGGACAAAGGGGTGGAAGGCAGGAATACGGAGGGTATGGCAATTGAGCTGGACTGGGAACAGTTCCTAGCACCAAACGACATGGAGTGGGTCGTAAAACCGGTTTCCTGGGACGAGGGGGCCTTCCTCGGAAACGGATTGATAGGAGCCATGATTTATGGGGAGGAGCATGCGAAGAAGCGTCATGTCCTCCGCTTTATCACAGGACGCACGGATGTGACAGCGGTCCGGACGGATCGGCCGGGTTTCCTCCCCGTGTTCCTATTGGCGAAATAGATCTGGAGCTTAGCGGCATGATTTATCATCCTACGCAGCTCCGGCTAGACCTATGGAATGCGGAAATGAGAGCCCGCGTTACCACTACTTGCGGCGAAGCGAAGCTGCGCTCGTTCGTTCACAGTGAAGAACCGGTTATGGTAATCGAGCTCAAGACAAGCGAAGGGGAGAAGGAGGCCGGCATCGTCTGGTATGCGCATGCGGAAGTGGATCCGGTCTTACGAAATGCCGATGGAAGGAACCTGAATCAGTTTATTCCCGAGGCTAAAATAACAAGGACGGTTGATAACGGAATTCATGTTTGTTTTCAGGAATATAACGAGAAGGAAGGCTGCGTTACGGCATGGAAGGAAGTGCAGCTGCCCGATAGGCGCAGGTTATTCTATATTTCCATAACCAAGGGGTGCGATGAGAAGGCTAAGGAAGGGGCGGTCCAAGCCGTTCAGCGTGCCTCCGGCGCCGATTACGAGGAATGGGTAAACGCCCACCGGGCGTGGTGGCATCGTTATTATCAGCAAAGTTTCGTTTCCTTGCCAGACGGACAGCTTGAAAGCTTTTACTGGATCCAGGTGTATAAGTTGGCTTCCGCTACGAGAAGGGACAACCCGATCATGGATAATCAAGGTCCTTGGCTGGCCCCTACACCGTGGGCAGGCATCTGGTTTAACATGAATGTCCAGATGAGCTATTCCCCCGTGTATGCCTCCAACCGCCTGGATATCGGAGAATCCTTGGTTCGTGCGCTGCACAGCAATCAAGCGCAGCTGATCCGTAATGTCGATGTGAAATACCGTCATGATTCCGCCGGACTTGGCCGCAGCTGCAGCTTCGATCTTCATAGTGAAGTAGATGACGAGGTGGGGAATCTTACTTGGATTTGTCATAATCTTTGGCGGCAGTATCGTTACTCTATGAATGAGGATATGCTGAGAAATCTATTATATCCGCTTCTGCGCAGAAGCATTAATTATTATCTGCATCTCCTTGAGGAGGAAGAGGATGGGCGCTTGCATCTGCCGGCCACCATATCTCCGGAATACGGCTCCTTCATGAAGACCAGGGTACGTGATTGCCATTATGATCTTTCGCTGCTCCGTTGGGGCTGTGAGACTCTGCTTACTAGCTGCAAAAGGCTAGGAGTTGACGAGCCGCTTCAGGATCAATGGCGCGATGTGCTTGAGCATTTAACTCCGCTTCCGGTTGACGAAACGGGCTTCATGATCGGAAAAGATACGCCTCTTGCTTACGGTCATCGGCATTTTAGCCACCTGCTTGCTGTCTTTCCCTTACATCTGGTTGGCTGCGATATCGAAGAAGAACGACAGCTTATCGAGAAGTCGCTTCAGCATTGGATTCAGAAGGAAGGGGATCTTAGAGGCTTCAGTCTGACCGGCGCAGCCTCCATTGCCGCTGTCTTAGGACGGGGAGTGAAGCGCTTCGATATCTGAAAGCACTCCTGCACCTATTGAAGGCCAACACCATGTACAAGGAAGCCGGGCCCGTGATGGAAACGCCGCTGTCCGGGGCTGAAGCCATCCATGATATGCTGCTGCAGAGCTGGGGCGGTACCCTTCGCATCTTCCCGGCGGTGCCGGAGGAATGGCAGGATGCGGCTTTTCACGATTTGCGAACTGAGGGCGCCTTCTTGGTTAGTGCGATGCGAAAGAACGGGGTAACCGAATGGATCCGGGTGAAGAGTCTGGAGGAGAACCATGCCTGATCCGAACCGGTTGGACCGGTAGAATTGGCTGGAAAATCACAGGCTCCGATCAAGAATATAGGGTTGAAGCAGCCGAGAGCGCGGAGTCGATACGCTTGAATCTGCGCAAGGGCGAGGAAGCGTTCCTATACCCGACGGAGGCCGTGCCGGAATTTCGAATGCATCCGGTTACACCCTCAGGAAGGCCTGTCCGACCGTTCGGCGGACTGAAGCCGTGGAGACTTTATGGGTTTCCATCGGACATCGATGGATAGGGGAGATTCAACCATACATTGGCGATTATAATAGTTCACTTTCTAGGGGGCTTGATTTGAAGTTTATAACGAGAATTTCCCGGGAGTTGGGAAGGGACCTGTTCTCTATAGAGGAGATAGAGTTGAAGGCCAAGCATTCTTTAAATGCACCAACCATGCATATTACGGATGCCAAGGCTCCCCATAGCCCGGGAAACATACACGACTATTATTCCAACGGTGACTACTGGTGGCCGAATCCGGATACCCCTATGGATTGCCGTATATTCGAAGGGATGGACGGAGTAATCCGGGAAACTTTCATGCCCACCGAAAGATTCTGCGTCAGATGAGAACCCACGTAGCCCACTTGGCTTCTGCGTATGTCCTTACAGGAAAGGAGGAGTATGCGAGTAAAGCGGTATTATTTCTCAAGGAATTCTTTTTGGATGAAGCTACCCGGATGAATCCCCATTTGCAATATGCCCAGGCGATCCCTGGGGTATGTGATGGAAGAGGAATCGGCATTATTGACACGCTGCACCTGATCGACGTCCCTGCAGCCATTCGCGCCTTGGAGAAATCGGGCCATTTGTCCCCTGAAATTAGGCAAGGACTGCAGCAATGGTTCTCCGATTATTTGCAATGGATAAGCACCGATCCGAACGGACGGAAGGAGAGGAACGAACGAAACAACCACAGCGTGTGTTGGTTTGTGCAGGCGGCTTCTTTTGGTGTCTTTACTGAAAATCAGAGCATGATCGAGTTATGCCGAGAGAGTTATAAACATACTCTGCTTCCTGAACAGATGGCGGAGGACGGAAGTTTCCCGCATGAATTGTGTCGCACGAAGCCTTACAGCTACTCCAATTTTGTCTTGGATAACATGGTGACCCTATGTCACATTCTTTCTACCCCTGCCGATAATCTATGGGAATACACCCTGCCAGATGGGAGGAGCATTCGAAAAGGAATGGAATTCCTGTTTCCCTATCTTACGGATAAAGACAGCTGGCCCTATCAGCAGGATATAGAGCACTATGAAGATTGGCCGGTAGGAATGCCGTATCTGCTCTTTGCCGGGTTAGCTTTGGGCAAGGAGGAATATGTAAATCTTTGGCGCCGTCTCGAACAAAGCCCGACCAATGAAGAAGTGAGGCGAAATATGGCCATTCGTCAACCGCTGCTCTGGGTCATCGAATAAGAAAATGACCTGGACCTTAGCAGTTCCGCAAGGCACCGCGGTTACGTTAATCTTGTGGGTATTGGAAAATCTCACTTATCCAAAGGCAAATAAACGGCAAAGGTCGTCCCTTGATCCGGCTCACTCGCAACGCGGATGAACCCGCCGTGGGCTCGGACCAAATGATGAGCGATCGATAAGCCGAGGCCCGTTCCGCCGGTATGCCGCGAACGGGCTTTTTCCACGCGATAAAAACGATCAAACAGGTGGGCCAGCTCCTCGGCTGGAATGCCGATGCCCGTATCGATCACGGAGACACAGGAATAGACGGCATTCCGATCCAGGACCTTGTCTTCCATGACAACCGAAATCTTCCCGCCTTCCGATGTGTAGCGTATGGCGTTGGTCAGCAAATTGATGAACACCTGGGTGATCCGTCTAGCGTCGGCCCTCACCATTACAGGTTTCGTGTTCGAATGAAAACTCATTGCCAATCCGTTCTCCTCCGCCTCCATTCGCACATCATCCACGAGTTGTTCAAGCTTTGCCGCCAGATCGAGGGGTTTGCAATCCAGTGCCAACCGGCCCGCTTCCGCGAGCGACAAAACATGAAGGTCTTCCACAAGCATCCCCAAGCGGATCACCTCGTCATGAAGTCTGAGCAGCATTTCCGGAGGAACGTCTTGACCGGCTTGTTGAGCATTTTCTAACTTTAGCTGCATGATAGAAAGCGGAGTTCGCAGCTCATGAGCCACATCCGCTACCAGCCTTCTGCGGGCGTCCTCCGCTTCCCGGAGGCGAAGCGTCATGTCGTTGAATGCGCGGATAACTTTCCCGTATTCGTCTTTGGTTCGGCCGGGAACGTTTACGTCCAGATCCCCTGGGCGACGCGTTCGATCGCGGAAACGAGTTTTCTAAGCGGGCGCGTCAGCACTCCCGAAATCCATAAACTCACGAAGAGGCCGATGGCCACGAAAAAGACCGTATTGCCCAGCATCAAGCTCTGCATCTTACCGGAAACGTAAGTCTTCATCAGTTCGATTTGTTCTTCGGGCGGTGCGTTCAAATAAGAGGCGCCGATTTCTTCCTGACGAAATTGATCGAAGAGAGATTCCATGTAGGCCTGTTTGGTTACGGCATGAGTACCGCCAAGGAGAAGAACGACCAGTCCCATGAAGATAAAGATTTTATGGCGTACCGTCAACGTCGTCATGATGGTTCACCGAACCGGTAACCGAAACCGTATACCGTTTGAATATAACGAGGATGGGCCGGATCGTCTCCCAGCTTGCGGCGAAGATTCCGAATATGGGAATCCATCGTTCGTTCGTATCCCATATATTCGTCCTCGAGTGCGGATTTTAATAATTGCAGGCGGCTGAAAACGATTCCGGGCCGTGCCGCCAACGTGTATAAAATTTTGAATTCCGTCGGGGTCAGCTGAATCTCCCGGCCGTCTTGGAATACCTGGCATTTGGCCTCGGAAATGATCAGGTTGTCTCTTTCCAACACCATCAACTTCTCCTCCGGACCGCGTAAGCGGCGCAGTACCGCCCGGATGCGCGAGGAGAGCTCCCGCAAGCTGAACGGCTTCGTCAAATAATCGTCTGCCCCGATTTCCAGACCGACGATTTTATCCGACTCCTCCGATCGGGCGGTGACCATTATAATTCCGCAATACAAGGTTTGCCTGATTTCCCGGCATACGTCGATGCCGCTCTTCTCGGGCAGCATCCAATCCAGCACGATGAGGTCCGGCCGTTCCGACCGGGCCATCCTGAGGGCTTCCGTGCCGGTACAGGCGGTCACAACCTGAAATCCTTCCCGCTGCAGATAGGTATGCATTTCCTCCAGCATGCCCGGTTCGTCCTCCACGAGCAACAATTTCGGTTCCATGGCCATCCCCTCTTTCCCGTTTTAGTTTGCTTTCCGAGTGAAAACCCGCCCCTTATCCTGAATTATACCGTGCTTGGGCAAATCCTTGAAGAAATCCACCAATAAAGAGGAAGATCTGCATAAGTTCTCGACATTTGTTGGTTAAACTGGCGGTGAACCGGAGGAGATCCCTGCACAAAACAAGAACGGAGGGGAGGAATGAATGGAATGATTCGGGCGGCCATGGACCGTTGAGGAATCTACCCTGCAACGGCTCCATGGAGCCGTTCGAGTCATACGGGATCGGGGATTTATAAAAACAACCAAAGGAGTAGGTAATAGTGAAAATAAAGCTGGTTTCCATCCTCATGTTTGGCATTCTTCTGCTTGTGCCCACCATAGCCTCGGCCGAAGTGACCGACGGTAACGTCGGATACGGATTAACCCCCGGGCGACTCCGGACCATCATAGCCGCGGTAGTGGGGCTGATCAGCGTCATCATCGGCGGGTTGTCTTGGGCCCGCTCCGCCGGCCGTTTCGGTAGCGGTAACGGACGAACCGGGGCCATCGTGGCTGCGGTAGTGGGGCTGATTGGTATAGTGCTCGCTGGGCTGCATCTGGCAAACACCACCGGTGGTTTCGGTACCGGCAACGGGCGGGCGGGGGCCATCGTGGCCATCCTAGTGGGGCTGGCCGGCCTAGTTTTGGCCTGGCTAACTCTGGCACGCTCCCGCCGCGTCGGCTGATCCGGCCTGGTGTGCTTGTGTAAGGAGTTCTGTTTTGGGCGAGTCCCGACTGGATCTAGCGCCGATCTTATAATTTAATGATAATATAGTCTTATCCAAACTTCGGCAGGAGGGAGCCTATGAGCGAAATAGCAATAACGCCCCAGCCCCCGTATTACGCGGTTATTTTTACATCGGAAAGATCGGAGGGGGACCAAGGCTATGCGGAAATGGCAGAGGAAATGGTCAACCTGGCATCGGTTCAGCCTGGATTTCTAGGCGTAGAAAGCGCCAGAGAAGGCTTAGGCATTACGGTTTCCTACTGGGAATCCCTCGAAGCTATCCAAAGCTGGAAGCAGAATGAACGACATCTGATGGCTCAAAAAAGAGGGAAGTCGGATTGGTACCTCAGCTACAAAACGAGAATCTGCAAGGTCGAACGGGATTATGGCTTTGAAAAGAATTAAATCCATCGGGCCGGGCCGTTTCCCGGGCTCAAGGGACCAGCTTGATGGCATCCAGGCTGAAATGATTTTGAAGGCTCCGGGAGAGAGATCCCGGAGCCTTTTGCATGCTTTTAATTAATTGACAGGCCGATCGAAACACGGTTATCATGGATACATGAAGTCTATGATTGGAGGAGAAGATGAAATATTCCAAAGCAACCAACTATGCTCTTCATACCATGCTTTATTTAAGTGCCATAGGGCCGGATAAGCCGGTGGGCGTTCAGCAGCTGGCCGACAGGCAAGGGGTTTCCTCTACGTACCTTTCAAAAATACTCACTAAGCTGGTGAAAGCGGGGCTGATTGAATCCACTCCGGGAGCAAACGGGGGCTATCGGCTGAAGAGCCGAAATGAAGAGATATCCTTTCTGGATATCATTCATGCCATAGAGGGAGTGGCTTCGCTCTTCGAATGCTGCGGCGAAGAAGATTCCCGTTGTATTATCCATCAGGAGATGCGGGCCGCGGAAAAGGCCATGGAGGAGCATTTGAGAAACACCAAAATGACCGAGTTGGCGAGAAAGCTTGGAAAGGAACGTCTCACCATTAAATAGAGGAAGAGAGGAGATGGGCGTATGAGCTATGACTGTGCGATTGTCGGCGGAGGACCGGCAGGGTTGAATGCAGCGCTAGTGCTCGGCAGAGCGAGACGAACCGTTGCCCTGTTGGATGCCAACCAGCCGAGGAACGGAGTGACGCACGCTTCTCACGGATTCCTGACCAGGGACGGAGTGAAGCCCGCCGAGTTCCGCCGCGTGGCTTACGAGGAGGTCCTCCGATATCCGACCGTCCGGCACGTTCAGACCGAGGTGATGGACATTCGGAGGACGGGGGCTGGATTCCTTCTTCTCACCTCTACGGGAGAGCGCGTGCAGGCCCGCAAGCTGATCGTGGCGGCCGGGTTGAAGGATGGGTTCCCCCTATAGAGGGATTTCACAACTTCTACGGAAAAAGCCTTTTTGTCTGCCCGTTTTGTGACGGCTGGGAACTGCGCGATCAAAAGCTTGCGGCCATTTCCGATCAGCCGGGCGTGTTTCATATGGCCAAAATGCTGCTCAATTGGACGCGGGATGTGGTGGTGTGCACCAACGGCAGGGACATTCTGACGGCCGAACAGAAGGCCCAGCTTGCCTCCCGGAATATACCTGTTGTCCATGCTCCTGTTGTTGCCTTTTCCGGGCGGAACGGGCGGTTGGAACGGATTTATTTTGGGAACGGTACGCAGATCGAGCGAAGCGGGGGATTCATCGCTCCCATTCAGCGGCCAAATGCCCGGTTTGAGGAAGCGTTGGGCTATCAAACGGCTCCTAACGGAGGAATGGTTACCGACGAAATGGGCCGGACCACCGCGGCAGGAGTATACGCAGCAGGGGATTCCGCCTATGTGATGCCTTCCCAATTGATCCATGCCGCGGCCTCCGGCAGCAAAGCGGCAATGGCCGTGGTGGCGGATCTGACGGAGGAGGATTGGCGGTAATGGTTTTCTCCATACGGCCCCTTGTTGGTTTGATGATGATTCTATGGCTTGGCGGGTGTGCTTTTACCGGCGGCAAATCGGTTGATTCTAATTCCCAGGAGCCTTCCCGGACAGCCCAACCGGCTCCTTCCGCACCCGCGGCCGTTTCCAAGGAAAGCCTAGCTGCTTCTCCTGCCGCCTCGTGCGGGAAACTGCCGGAGGAACTGGAATTCGCGGGGAAGACGTACCTTTTGAAGGAAAGGAGCCCCGCGGCCGAGCCTGGCATGAAGCTGGGGTATATGAAATGTGAACAAGGCCGTTTGACGGCTGGAGACGCGACAGACCCGTTTACGGTTTATACGGTGGGCGATCCCCGTACGAACAGCGACATTCTTCTATACGGAGAATCCAGGGCCCGGTATATGCTGGAGGAATCGTCCAAATGAAGCCTGGGGGATTATTCCCTTAAAGGAATGGGGAAATATAAGGAAACCCGATAAAGAAAATCCCCATGAAGGAGTGTTGGCGTTGAAGGTTTTGGTAGTCGGAGCAAATGGACAGGTGGGCCGGCACCTGATCCCGTTGGTAAACGAGAGCGGGGAGCACACCGCCATAGCCATGGTGCGAAACGAGGAGCAAGCCGCTTCTTATGCTGCCCAGGGCATCGAGACGGTGGTAGCCGATCTGGAGGGAACGGTAGAGGAACTGGCGAAAGAGGCCAAAGGAAGTGAGGCCATTGTCTTTACGGCAGGGTCGGGCGGCCAGACCGGATACGACAAGACGCTTCTGATCGATCTAGACGGAGCCGGCAAAATGATAGAAGCCGCGGAGAAGGTAGGCATCCAACGGTTTCTTATGGTAAGCGCCCTCCAGGCCCACAACCGGGTGAATTGGAGCGATTCCATCCGTCCTTATTATGCTGCAAAGCATTACGCCGATAAGCTCCTCGAAGCGAGCGGCTTGACCTATACCATTATCCGTCCGGGTGGTCTTCTGAATGAACCGGGGACGGGGAAGGTCTCGGCGGCCCCCAACCTGACCAGGGGAAGCATCCCGCGTGAAGATGTGGCCCGCACGGTCCTGGCTGCCTTAACCGAGGAGCGTACCTACAACAAGGCGTTCGATCTGATTTCCGGCGAAGATTCCATTGCGGAAGCCCTGCAAAAGCTGTAAGAAGAAAAGAGCTGTTTCGGAGATCGCCCTGTCCTGGTAAAATGTGGACGAGCGATCTTTTTGTTAGGAGGGCTTTTTAAGCCAATCCCGGCTTCCTCTTAGCATACTCCCTGATTCAAGGGAATAAATTCCTTGGAGTGTAGATCGATTTGATCCCTTGCAGGAGGAGTGCTAAGTCCATGATTCAAAAACGATTAAAAGCTATAGAACAAATGACCGGAGGAAAGGGACTGTCTACGTCGTACGATGATTTAACGATCCAAGGGGTATCCATTGATTCGAGAACCGTCAAGCCAGGCAATCTTTTTATCCCCTAACAAGACAGTTGGACGGCCATCATTATGTGGAGAAGGCGATAGCCAAAGGAGCCGCAGCCTCTCTATGGCAGACCGATCACCCCAACCCGCCTCATCATCTTCCTCTTATCTATGTCGACGATGGTTTACATGCCCTTCAAAACTTGGCGGCCGCCTATCGCGCGGAGCTGCCTGTCACAACGATTGGGGTAACGGGTAGCAATGGCAAAACCACGACCAAAGACATCCTCACTTCCGTGCTGCAAACCAAGTATCGCGTACATAAGACCTTTGGCAATTTAAACAGTCAGATAGGCGTTCCGTTAACTCTGCTGGAGATAGATAAGAATGCGGAAGTTGCCGTAATCGAAATGGGCATGAGTGAACGCGGCCAAATAGACCGGCTTTCCCGAATGGTACAGCCGGATATCGCCTTGATTACCATGATTGGGGTCTCCCATTTGTCGACCCTCGGTTCACGCGAAGAAATCGCAAACGCGAAGCTGGAAATAGTAAACGGGTTAAGGGATGGCGGGACGTTGATTTACAACGGAGACGAGCCCCTGCTAGCCGAACGAATCCAGGATGCCATAGGTTCGAAAGCCGTTTCCGCGATCCGTTTCGGCGAAGAGGAGCATAATGAGTACCGGGCCGAATTCATCAAAAGCGATGCAGAGGGATCTGTTTTCAAAGTAAGGGAGGAGGAGTTTCACCTCCCGATCCTAGGTGCGCACAACATTTCCAATGGGCTGTGTGCCATGGCCGCTGCCTACCGTCTGGGACTTGGTCCGGAACAGGTGGCCGAAGGCTTTACCCTTCTTCAAGTGACGAAGATGAGGATGGAAAAAATCGATGCCCCCGGAGGCTTTACCATCCTTAACGATGCTTGGAATGCCAGTCCCGTTTCGATGGCCTCCGCCATCGAAACCTTTCAAGACCTCCGGGGCTATACCCGAAAGTTTGCGGTACTCGGAGATATGCTGGAGCTTGGACCCGAGGAGCAGGAATTTCATCGGGAAATAGGACGGTCCCTGGATCCTGGCCGAATGGATTATGTCTATACCGTTGGGGGCTTGCCGCCGACATTGCCCAAGAAGCGGCAAAGCGGTTTCCGAAAGGAAAGGTAAAGGCTTTTGCGACCAAAGAGGAAGCAGCCGAAGAGTTATGGCAGAAACTTAAGCCCCAAGACCTCGTTCTCGTAAAAGGATCCAGGGGAATGCAACTGGAGAGCCTGGTTTCTAGGCTGCTGCAGAGCTCATAAATGAGTGGTGCACCTCTTACCACGAAAAAAGCCCCCTATAATCCATAGGTTGCCTCGTTAGAGGTTCTAAGGGATTATAGGGGGCGTTCTTATAAAAGTTAGGGTTGGTATAGTTCATACGGTATCTGACACCAAGTGCTACCGTTGCCGAAGGGAACTTCCTGTCCGGACTCACCTTTTACACCCGTAATGTAGATTTGAATAATAGACTGGCCGAGGAATGGTGGGATGTACCTATTGCTTATATCAAGTGCTACCTCGGTAGCACTGATAAGTGTGGCGGAGAGAGGATTATAGCCGGTTCCTATAGGTCCTATGATCCCATTAGTCAACTGATAATTCTCAACATTCTCGGCGCTTGCTTCATCCACCGGTAAATTGAACGTGACCTTCACAATACCCCCGGTTCATAGACAGCACCGGTTACGATTGGAGGTAGAACAAAGGAAGGAGGAGTAATGACTAGGTTAACCGTATAAGACTCACTCATCACGGCACTGTCCGCCATGCCTTCTTTTACAGCAACGGCCTTTATGGTAGTAGGCTCGATAATCTCAATTATGGTGTTGGGACCGTAAACCGTGCTGTTCACGGAAGGCGTGCTTCCGTCCTTCGTGTAATAAATGGTCGCTCCCTCCGTGGAGGAACTCAACGAAACCATGGTCCCGGAAGCCACTGTCCCTCCCGAAGGATTAGCAGAAGGCGCGGCAACGGTCGGAACCGGCGTTTCAGTTGGAGTCGGTGCTTCGCTCGGAACCGGTGCTTCGCTAGGAGCCGGTGTCGGACTCGGCGTCGAAGACGGAACCGGATCCGTATCCTCAACCGGTACAGCGGTTGGGGTAGGTGTCGTTGTTGGCGTCGGCGTCGGTGTCGGTGTTGGAGTAGGTGTCGCTGTTGGCGTAGGCGTAGGCGCAGGCTTAGCCGCCTCATACGCCTGCTGCCCTCCGTAAGCTCCCACGATCAGATCGGTCCGGGTGGTCAGCTTGCTCCCGTCGGTTCCTTCCGGCAGCACTTTGGTTTCGATCGCCAGTTTAACGGCATCGGAGTACCACGGGTTGCCCGACACATCCACTTTCTTGCCGAGGCCTTTGACCAGGGCGGTGGCGAATTGGCCCATCGTCAGGTTATCGCCGGGATCGAAGGTGGTGTCCGTCATCCCGTCGATGAGGCCGGCCTTCTTAGCCGCTTCAATATAAGGAAGCGCCCAGCCGTTCGCGGCATCATCGGCATGCACGTCGGAGAAGGTGGAGGATTTGACGGAGGAGTCCACCTTGACTCCATAGATTAACGATAGGACTTTGGCAAACTGGGCGCGGGTCATGTTCTGGTCGATTCCGAAGGTGTCGTCGCTTACCCCGTCGAAGACCCCTTTGGACAGCAGAGCATCGATTTTGGCCTTCAAAGCGGCATCCACGCCAGCCAAATCCTTGAAATCAGTGGAAATTTTGCTGGGTCCCGCGTTGCCCGCATTCGCGGATGCAGGCTCCTGGGCGCTAGCCATGGCGGGAAGCGTCAACAGAGCCCCGATCGTCAGGACGGCGATCGGTTTGAGAAACCGTTTTCTCATTAAATATTCTCCTCCTGGATAAATGGGTAGGTAGGCCTTACCTCCTATTTATCGACAGGATTCGATAAAAGGTTAATAGCTACTTTCTCTCAGGGTAAGACCCTTACAACTGGACGATTTTAGTAGCCATTCGATTGCAGAATTCCCGGTCGTGCTCGACGAACATCATTGTCGGGTTGTACTCCAGGAGCAGCTGTTCGATCTGCATCCGGGAGAGGACATCGATAAAGTTGAGCGGTTCGTCCCAGACATGGAGGTGGGCTTCCTCGCACAAGCTTCGGGCAAGGAGCACTTTTTCTTCTGGCCTCCACTGTAAGAAGAGATGTCCTTCTCAAATTGGATCCGGGCAAAATCCAGCTTGCGAAGGATCGCTTTGAAGAGACTTTCCTCAATCCCAAACGCGTTCGCGTACTCCGTTAACGTGCCCTGCAAGTGCGAGGTGTCCTGGGAGACATAGGAGATCTTCAGCTGGCTGCCGATCCGGAAGGTCCCGGTATAGGAGGGAGGATCCTCACCCACGATGAGCTTAAGGAGGCTCGATTTGCCGGAGCCGTTTCGGCCGGAAAGGGCGATTCGCTCGCCTTTTTCTATGGTAAAACTGACATTCGTGCAAACCGGTTTGTCCCCGTAATAGATCGACACGCGGTCCAGCTCGGCTAGCTGGGTTTTGTGATAGGTAAGCTGGGACAGCTTAAGATTCTCGGAGCTCTCGATATTCTTCAACAGGGCCGATTTCTCCTCAATCGCCGCTTGCTGCCGGTTCTCCAGGCTCTTCGACCGCTTCATCATCTTGGCCGCTTTGTGGCCGACATAGCCCTTATCCACCTTAGATCCCGAGTTGAGGGTGCCGTTCTTGGTCTTCTCCACCTCGTGCGACCACTTGTTGGTACGCTCCGCGGCCTGCGCGAGACGCTTGATGTCCTTCTTCAGCTTCTCGTTCTCCGCGAGCTCATACTGGTCCTGGCGCTGCTTGCCCTCCCACCAGTCCGAGAAGGTTCCCTGCTGGATCTCGATGTTCGTCTTGTTAAGGGACAGAATATGGTCGACGCTGGTGTCCAGGAACGCCCGGTCGTGGGAGACCAGGATGAAGCCGCTCTTCGACTTCAGGTATTGACTGACCAGCTCCCGCGCTTCCCTATCCAGATGGTTGGTCGGTTCGTCAATCAGCAGAAAATGATTCTCCTTCAGAAACAGCGCGGCCAGCATGACCTTCGTCTGTTCCCCGTTCGACAAGGAATCGAAGGGACGGTATAAGACGTCCTCCGACACCTGAAGAAGGGAAAGCTCTCTCCGCAGCTCCCAATCCACATAGTCCGGGTAAAACTCCTCGATGACATCCATGGTCAGGTATTCCGGATGTGCGACCGGGAAGGGAAATAGTCAAACTCCACCTGGGCGGAGATTGTTCCTTCGTATTCGTACTGGCCCATCAGCAGCTTCAGCAGCGTGGTCTTCCCCGGCCGTTCCTCCCCGTAAGGCCGAGCCTCCAGTCCGTGTCGAGGGTAAAGCTGACGTCCTCAAAAACATTATCGTAGCTGCCTTCATAAGCGAAGGTTAAATGGCTCACTTGGATCATCGACATAGAATCCATCCTCCTTTTCCAAAAACAAAAGCTGCCGGAAAGGGACTCCTTCCTGCAGCTCAAATTCGGATAAGGCCAATCCACCCCAGTGGGGAAGGAGTTGACTGTTCTTTTGAGTGGAAGGAAGGCGTAACGTGCTTCTTGTTAATCCCATAATAAAACAAGGCGGCTTTGCAGCTTCAGCCTGTCGGTCGGACCGGTTTTTATTATGTTCCCGATTAGCAAGAATACCTTACATGCGCCTCTTCCACTCCTGTCGTTGGGGTAAAGGCATCGTATCACAGGCCATTCCCGCCGATCAACCGTTTCCGGGGGAAAGTTTCGTTTTAGTCATTTTGTCCGGGTCCTTTTGCCTATATAATGAAGGGAAGAGAACAACATGGTTTTTTACTAAAAGGTGGATAACGGAATAATGCCCGATAATGATTTGCATCAACGGACCGAGCTTCTGACGTATGCTTTCGACCATCACCCGGATGGAATGGCGATCGTGGATGGAGATGGTTATTTTATAGAGGTAAACGCTTCCTTGGTTCATATGCTTGGCTACACTGAGGAGAAGCTGCGTCAAAAAACGTGGGAACACTTGG
Source organism: Paenibacillus sp. CC-CFT747 (assembly GCA_030323305.1). Classification (GTDB taxonomy): domain Bacteria; phylum Bacillota; class Bacilli; order Paenibacillales; family NBRC-103111; genus Paenibacillus_AO; species Paenibacillus_AO aurantius. The sequence goes on from CP106741.1 coordinate 2,269,262, forward strand.
TGAGCAGGCCGGCCTGCAGCGGAGGCGGGAGTGTCAAGTCGGAAGCCGCTGTTCTGCATCAAAAGGGGCATCTGGTCCATGTCCGGATGACCTGCCTTCCTTATGAGGGGAAGGGGAAGGAAAGGTACAAGCTTCTCACCCTGGAAGAGGTCACCTCTCCTGGGCAACCGGAAAGGGAAGGAACCTCCACCCAGGAAATGTTCACGTTCCTCTCGGAAAAATCCCAGAACATCATCTCGGCTTATTCGCCCGATCGCGTCTTTACGTACATTTCTCCCACGGTAACGGACTTGCTCGGCTATGCCCCGGAAGAAGTAGTGGGCCAGCCGGCCGCCGCCTTCAATCATCCGGATGACAATATCAAACTGCGGGAGCATCACCAGACGGTCGTGCTTGACCAGAACACGGTGCGGTTTACCGGCCGGGTTCGGCATAAGAACGGAAGCTACCGCTGGTATGAAACTACCGTCGAATACATCCGCAGCGTCTCGGGGGACATCCTCCAGGTAATTGGGGTGGGGCGCGACATTACGGAACGCAAGGAAGCAGAGGAGACCATCGCTCACCTGGCTTATCATGACATGCTGACGGAACTGCCTAACCGGCGTCTGTTCAAGGGCCGGGTCAGCCTGCTGCTGAAGGAGTCCAAAGGGCTGCACGGCCTTTTGGTGGTGGATCTGAATGGATTTAAGGATATTAACGATACGTTCGGCCATGAGATGGGCGATCGGCTCTTGGTCGAAGTGGCCAGGAGGCTGGCCGCGGCTGCGGGATCCGACGGCCTCGTGGCTCGCTGGGGAGGGGATGAGTTCACGGTTCTTCAGCCCTATCTGAGAAACCGGGAGGACCTGATGGCCTTACAGGAGCGGATCCGGAAGGTTCTCTCCGAGCCTCTTGTGGTGAACGGCCGTTCTCTTGCGGTTACCGCTAGTGTGGGCGCCGCCTTCTTCCCGGAGGACGGAGATTCTCTTGAGACGCTCTTGGGCCACGCGGATGCGGCCATGTACCGGGTCAAGCACCGGGGGAAACGATAAGGTAATGAAAGAGGCCGTCCCCCAATGATAAGGGGACAGCTATTTTACTAGCAAAGGATTACCACTTTTTGAAGGGTCGGACGAAATAACCGGTACGGTCCCCTTCCCTCTAAAAGCTCTTATATTCCACCGGCGAAGAGAGTTGAATGTGCGTGGAGGATTTTCCATAAGGAAGTGCCTGGTCGATAAAAGCCTCCATCGTGCGGACCGATTCCGTGACCAGCTTCACCAGGTAGCTGTATTGCCCCGCGAGCCGGTGACACTCCATCACCTCCGGGTGGCCTTGGCAGAACTCCGCAAACGCCTTGCACCGCTCCGTTTCAAACAAAATGAACGCCGTCACCCGTTTGTTCAGCGCCTCCGGGTTCAACGCCGCCCGATACGCCTCGATAATGCCGCGCTCCTCCAGCTTCTTGACCCGTTCCGCCGCCGCGGGGGCGGTTAACCCGATGCGCTGGCCCAGCTCTTTCATGGAAAGGCGGGCGTTGGCCTGAAGCTCCTTTAAAATTCTCTGATCGACCTGGTCCACGAAGGGGTCTCCTTTCTTAATAAACTATTCCCTCATATATTCCTTGCATTCTTAAGTCCATTCATTAAAACACATTGGCCATAGGGTGTAAATGAACTCCTCCTTTCGCTACAATGAGGGAATCGAAAGAACGGAGGCTGACGACCATGAACCTGCTATCGACTACACCGCTATTAATCATTGATGTTCAGAAGGCGTTCGACGATCCGAAATGGGGAGAGCGCAACAATCCGGAGGCCGAGGCCAACCTCAAGCTCCTGCTTGCCGCCTGGAGAGCCTCGGGAAGACCGGTTTGGTTCGTCCAGCACGTCTCCCGGTCCGAATCTTCGCTGTTCCATCCCGATCAACCGACGTGTGCTTTCAAAGAAGGCCTGGAGCCGGTCGAGGGGGAGCCCGTCTTCCGCAAAACGGTGAACAGCTCGTTCATTGGAACCGATCTGGAGCCCGCTCTCCGGCGGTTGGGCTGTGAGCAGCTGGTGATCGCCGGGCTGACCACGAACCATTGCGTGGAGACGACCACCCGTATGGCGGGCAACCTCGGGTTTCATCCGATCCTGGTGGAGGATGCCTGCGCGACCTTCGGCCGCCGCGGTCATGACGGGACCTATTATCCTCCTGAGCGGATTCACGAGATGACCCTGGTGAACCTGCACGAGGAGTTCGCCCGCATCGCTACAACACGGGAAGTGCTGGCATTGGTGTGAATTTTCCGATAGCCCGATCCCGGAAGCAGCTAAGCGGCGTTCGGCGTTCCCTTTTCCCGCTAATCTTTCCTATGGTATACTGTTTATTATATAAACACTTTTCGGGCGGCTGGGCTGCGATACCTGTATCCATTGCCGGCTTCGAATAACAGAGGGGAAAAGCGGATGACCAAACCGGATTTCACTCCGGAAGAAGAGGAAGCGGCGAAGCGGCTCCCTGCCGGCGCGGCGCTTGGCTGGGGTTTGGTGAAGCCGCCGCAGCGCGGACCTAAGAGGGAGATGAGCCTAGAGCAAATCGTCCAGAAGGCGGTCGAAATCGCGGACAAGGATGGCTTAAATGCCGTCTCGATGAACCGGTTGGCGTCGGAGTTCGGCTTCTCGGCGATGGCGCTCTACCGCTATATTCCGAGCAAGGATGATCTGCTGCTCCTTATGCAGGACGCGGTTTGCGATATTCCGCTGCCGGAAGAGAGACCTGCCCACGAATGGCGCGAAAGTATGCGGGAATACGTGATGGCGACGATCGGCGTTTTTGTCGACCATCCCTGGTATGGAGACATCCCGATTTCCAGCCTGCCGATCCTGCCCAATACTTTGCGAATGGTGGATTGGGGGCTTCGGCCTTTGCGGGACATGCCCCTGGACGATTTCGAAAAAATGTCCATCGTTCTACTCCTGAGCGGCTATGTCCGTTCCAGCGGAATGCTGAAGAGGGATATCCTCCGGGCGGTTCAGGCCGGTTCCAGTGAAGAAACGTTCAGCGGGCTCCATTATTCGGCGGCGCTTCAAGCTCTGGTCAAGCCGGACTCCTATCCGAATCTGTATCCGATCGTCCTATCCGGCGTCTATACCGGAGAGAAGGAAAGCGAGAATACCGTCGGCGATGACATTGATTTCGGCTTGGAGCGGATTCTGGACGGGATTGAGCAGTATTTGGACCGAAAAAAGGCCGGCCGATCGGACTCCAGCCGAGGGTAGGGGAAATAAGAAAAGACGACAGGGAAAGGCCGTGGCCTTTTCTCTGTCGTCTTTTTATTTTAGCGGCCGCAGGCTAGTGCCTTATCCGGCAGGGCTTATAACTTTCGTTTTCTCGCGGAGCATCACGGCCGTGGCGACCGAAGCCAGGAGCAGAATGACGCCGGCGGTGAGGCAGGTGACGTGCATGGCGGTCATGAACGCTTCCCGGGAGGCTGTCATGACTTGACCCGCCGCTTCGGTTGGCAGCTGCTGGGAGGCGGCGGAGGCGCCCGCAATGGTTTGCCTGGCCGCGGAGGCGGCCTCCGGCGAGAGGCCGGGTGGCAGAAGGGGCGATACGGCATGGCGGTAGATCGCCGAGAGGACGCAGCCGAGAAGCGCGATGCCGAAGGCACCGCCGAGCTCGCTGGACGTTTCGAGGAGGCCCCCGACCGCTCCGGCCCGATCGGCCGGCGCCACCCCCACGACATAATCGGTGACGAGGGTCATGACGGACACGATTCCGGCGGCAACCAGTCCGGCACCAACGAGCATGACCGTGAGCGGGGAGAAGCCTTCCAGCCGGACCTGGGTCAGGAGGACGAACCCGAATGCCGACAGCACGAACCCGGCGGCCATGATGCGGGGCCTTCCGTGCGTAATCGAGAGCTTCGCGGCGACCGGCGCCGCCGCCCCGACGGCAACCGAGGGCAGAATGCTCCACAGGGCGGCCGCAAGCGGAGAGTACCCCAGTACCGATTGGAGAAACTGGGTGTTGACCAGGGCGCTTGCCATAAGCGTGAAGGTGGCGATCAGGTTAATGAGGATCGAGCCTCCGGTCCGCCGCTCCATCAGCGCACGGATATCGATTAAAGGGTTGGGGATCGTCCATTGACGCTTGACAAAGACAAAACCGAAGAACAAACCGGCGGCAAGCATCCCGGCAGGGAAGAGGGCCCAGCCCTCCTCGGCCAGTGTTTTGACACCGTAAGTTACGGGCAGGATGGCAAGAAGCGCAAGGAGCGAACTGAAAGCATCGATCCGGGTGCGGTCCGCGCTGCGGGATTCCGGGAGCAGGAAGGGGGCTGTCAGAAGCAGCAGCGCCATGGCGGGGAGGTTAAGGAGGAAAACCGAGCCCCAGGAATAGGCTTGAATGAGCAGGCCGCCGATAATCGGCCCGACCGTGACCCCGCCGGCCATGACGGCGCTCCAGACCGACATCGCCTTGGTCCGCTGACCGGGGTCTTGGAACATGGTGCGGACGAGAGCCAGCGTCGACGGCATGAGGGTGGCTCCCGCTATGCCGAGAACGCCGCGGGCCACAATCAGGGATTCGGCCGTCTGGGAGAACGCGGCGAACAACGAGCACAGGGCAAATCCTACGGAGCCCAGCATCAACAGGCGCCGGCGCCCGATCCGGTCGCCAACGGCTCCCATGGTCAGCAGAAGTCCGGCAAGTACAAAGCCGTAAATGTCGAAAATCCATAATTGTTGGACGGCTGTCGGGCGCAAATCCGCGGCGATGTCGGGTGCGGCAAAGAACAGAACGGATACGTCCATCGAGACGATCATCAGGGGGAGACAGAGCACACCTAGTGCGATCCATTCTTTGCGTCCGGCCGGCTTGACGGCAGAGGGGGTGGTGGTCATGAATATCCTCTCCTTACTGTGTATTATATAAACTGTAATTAATATACACAGTATATGCAGTAAACAGTTATCGGTCAATACCCAAATTTCGTGGCATGAGAGGACACGGAACTCTACCGATTTTGGCAGGCAGGTGGGTTGAAAAAGATGAACAGAACCAAGAGGGAAAAGGCCGCGCAGGAGGTCCTTATTGCCACGGAACGCCATGTTTTGCGCGGGGGCGCCGATAATGGTGTGTACGCCAAGAGGCGGGGGAGCTAAAATGGAGGCATAGAGTACAGATAAGAGGTGGGGGAGCATGCGTGAAGTTGAAGTGGCTGTCGTTGGCGCGGGGCAGGCCGGACTGGCGGCAGGGTATTACCTACAGAAGAGGAAAGCATCCTTCGTTATCCTCGGACAGGAAGAGCGGGTGGGGGACAGCTGGCGGAACCGGTACGATTCTCTGCTGTTGTTCACCCCGAGGTGGTACAGCGGCCTGCCCGGCGGGCCGCTTAGAGGGGAACGGAACGGCTATGCCTCTAAGGATGAGGTAGCGGATTACCTGGAAGGATACGCGAACTGCTGGAGGCTTCCGGTGGAGCTCGGGACGCAGGTTCAGACGATGGAGACGGCTGACCGGACTTTTCAACTTTCTACGAGCCGAGGCCTCTATAAGGCAAAGAAGGTCATAGTGGCGACTGGCCCGTTCCAGAAGCCGTTCCTTCCGGAAATGGCGGGCGGCGTGTCCCGCGAGGTCTTCCAGCTGCATACGTCCGAATACCGGAATGCGGAGCAGCTGAAGAACGGGCCGGTTCTTGTAGTCGGTGCGGGCAATTCGGGCGCGCAGATCGCCGTGGAGCTGAGCCAGGGAAGGGAGCGGGAGGTCTACTTGTCGGCCGGACACAAGCTGTCGATCTCCTCGCAGAAAATACTCGGGTTAAGTGTCTTCTGGTGGTTCCGGAGGCTGGGCCTTCTGCAAGCGTGGATAGGCCGGATGGTACGCGGCCGGGGTGAGCTGGTCTTCGATACGGGCCTCTCCGGCGCGCTGGCCGAGGGGACATCGTGCTGAAAGCACGCAGCACTCGGGCGGAAGGGCGAGCCTTCTGGTTCGAGGACGAAGTCGCTCCCGTGCAGATCTCCAATGTGATATGGGCCACGGGGTTTCAGAGCGATTACCGCTGGATTCAAGTTCATCAGGCGCTGAACCCATCGGGCATGCCCATCCACCGACAGGGAGAAAGCCCGGTCCAAGGGCTGTTCTACCTCGGCTTGCCCTGGATGCGCTGCCGGGCCTCCGCGCTGATCGGAGGAGTGGGGGTGGACGCAAGCTATTTCGTAGACCGCCTGTTTCGGCAGGGATAAGAAGGGCCAGAAGGTTCACCGTGCGGCGGGTATCTGGTATAAAGAGCAGCGAAAAGCTTTCTCCAAGGCCAGCCGGAGGAAGAGGTTTTTTCCTACAGCAGGGCGGTCAGGGGCCCTTCCAACGGGTAATGGCTACTAGTGCCTTATCCGTTAGTGTTGTTCGGCTTGCCTAATGATTTTTGCACGCCTACAGAGAGTTTCTCTCCAACAAAGTTACCGGATAAGGCACTAGCAGGAGAGTGACAAGAAGAACGGGGGAACGGCCATGGACGAAAGAAGACAAGAGGAACTCGTAAGGATGGTTAAGAGGGAGGCGGGGATCACCCCGGAGGAATGCAGCGGGTGGGACCTTCAGGAGCTTATTTTCCTGATTCACTCGGCCAAGTCCCTCCAAACCCAAGAGGCCCTGACCCAGGAGGAAAGGAAGCGCCGGATCCGTATCCTGATGGATGCCGTGAAGGATAAGCTCCTGCAGGCCGAGGAGCTGTACATTGCCTATGATGTCCATACGCGCTATCCGTACCTTGACGCTAACGGACGGGTATGGATCTTTTCCAAGGAAGCCTATGCGCGGGAAGCCCAGGACTACTATTTGCAGCAGCTGATTCAGCTCGACATGAAGAGGATGGACAAGGGGCAGCTTACGGGCGTGCTGGCAACCCTTCATCTGCTGGGCATGGAAAAGGTGCTCGTCGATAACGGGAAGTTTCATGTGGAGATCAGCCGGGACGAGCTGCTGCCTCCGCCGGATTGGAGCGGCACGCCCCGGATCAACATTCCGGTTACGAATCCGAAGCTGCAGCATGCAATGATTTTGTTTTTTCAGAACCTGTATTCGAAAAGTAACTTCGAAGGAAAAAAGCAGCAGCTTCGGGTGTGGGAGGGCCTCATGATTGAGGAGGTTCTCCGGGCTTCTTATCTGGTTCCCATGCGGTTGATCGAGAAAGAACCCGATATTCCGGATGAGCAGGGCATCAAAACGATTCAGGCCGGAACGACCCTACAGTTTGCGACCATTCGGGGCGAGGACCAGGTCGAATGGCTCCCCGCGTTTACCGACTGGACGGAATTCGAGAAAGCCTATGACAAGACGGTTTGGGGTGGCAACGTCGTTTCCTATAAAGACCTGGTGGCTTTGTCGGAGGGCATGGGTGGGATTGTGATCAACGTAAGAGGGATAGCGTTCCGCATCCATGACAAGAACAAGAAGGCCATCGGAGCCTATCGGACGGAAAAAGCAGACTCCATGTCCGGAGGCGGACCGAAGCAGGAGGGGCAGTCAGGCACCAACAGGACGGGGGCGAATCCGGGCATGGAGCGGCTAGCCCGGGGAACCAGCCTGGGGCCTCCCGGGAGGATCCCGAGAAGCTGATCGAGGCGGTCAAAGCCTATATGAAGAAACAGAAGCGGATCCACAAAGCCTATTTAAAGCTTGGTACCCAAGACGGACGACAAAGCGTCCTAATCGTCGTAGACTATGAGGGAAGCCGGGAGGATCTGTTCCAGGGGATTGCGGAAGCGGCCTCTCCTTATTTGCAGGCAAGAGCCTTGGAGGTGAAAGGGCTGGCGGACGGGGCGTTTAACCCGGAAGAGGGGCTGCGGCTGTTCTATAAGCGCAAGCGGTTCGGCTTGTTTTAAACAGAACGGGGAGGGATTTCGGATGAACCCGAGAATTACCGTGCTTACCCTGGGCGTGGAGGATTTGGAGAAGGCGGTCGCCTTCTACCGGGACGGGCTCAGCCTGCCGACGGAGGGAATCGTCGGGCAGGAGTTCGAGCATGGGGCGGTTGCTTTTTTGACCTGGAGGGAGGACTGCGGCTCGCTCTCTGGAAGCGGCGGGATCTTGCCCATGACACCGGACTTCCGGTGTCTCCGAAGAGTCCGACGGAGTTCTCTATCGGCCACAACGTAGGCAGCCGGGAAGCGGTCGACCGGGTGATGGCGGAGGTGGAGAAAGCCGGGGCCGTGGTGACGGTTCCGGCGCACGAGACGTTCTGGGGAGGATATTCGGGGTATTTTCAGGATCCCGACGGGCACCTGTGGGAAGTGGTCTGGAATCCTCAGTGGACGGTAGACGAGGAGGAGTAAGCGTGCGGGCCCATTTCTGTTCCCCGTCCAAAGGAACAGGAGCTTACGGTCAGCACGTCCGATGAACGCATAACGACAAGGAGTGGAGTTATGAAATTATTGCTCACATCCGCAGGCATCCAAAACAAAAGCATACACGACGCGCTGGTTGACATGCTGGGCAAACCGATTGCCGAGTCCAGCGCCCTCTGCATTCCCACGGCGGTGTACGCTATACCCGGTGGGGCGGGCCATGCATGGCGGTTCATCAGCGGACAAGGCACCACCCCGATGTGTGAGCTGGGCTGGAAGTCACTGGGGGTGCTGGAGCTCACCGCGCTGCCCAGCATTGACGAAGAGCTTTGGGTTCCTAGGGTCAAGGAGACGGACGTTCTACTAGTGGATGGCGGGGACCCCTTGTATCTGTATTACTGGATGCGGCATTCCGGACTGGCCGACCTCCTGCCTTCGCTGAATGCAGTCTATGTGGGACTGAGCGCCGGAAGTATGGTGATGGCACCTAACATCGGGGAATTCTTCGTTGGCTGGACTCCACCCACTGGTGGCGATGAAACACTGGGACTGGTTGATTTTGCTATATTTCCGCATCTGGATCACGAGATGCTGCCGTATAACACGATGGCTGCTGCAGAGAGATGGGCCGCCGGGATGCAGGGGCCGGCGTATGCGATGGATGACCAGACCGCCATTAAAGTGATCGATGGGGCTGTCGAAGTTGTTTCCGAAGGGAATTGGAAACTTTTTCGCCCTGATCTTACTCCGTTGTTAACCTATTCGAGGAGGGGAAACCGAAATGAAGACGATCAAGTGCATGATGGACCACCTGTACTGGGCAAACGCACGCATTTTGGACGCGCTCGTCGATAGTAAGACGAAGAACAAGGACCTTCTGAAGCTGGTTCGGCACGTCGCGATCGCAGAACGAGTCTGGCTGTCCCGCTTGCAGGGCAAGGGAACCGCGCAATATTCGTTGTGGGAGGAAGCGGAAGACCTGACGGCGATCCGGACGATGTTCGAGGAAAACGCCGAGCAATATCGAGTCTATATGGAAGGGCTCGAGGAATCCGAGTTGGACGAGATGGTCGACTATGCGAGCCAGAGCGGAGTTCCGTTCCGAACGTCCGTCCGGGACATCCTGCTTCAGGTCCTCTTGCATGGGCAATATCACCGGGGACAGATCAACCGGGCCCTTCGGATCGAATCGGCAGAGCCTGCTCAAGTCGATTACATCACATTCGCGAGGCTTTAAGAAGGCCAAACTTTAAAATTATATGGCTGATCCTGAAAATGTCCTTTTCCGGGCGAGAGTGAAGCTCCAGAGGGCCGCACCGAGACCGGCGGTGACGAACAGGCAGGCGAGCCAAGGATTGAACCGGACGGTAGAGGCGGTGTTAATCATCCAGCCTCCCGTTCCCGCGCCCGTAGCCAGGCCCAGGTGTATGATCGATGTATTCAAGCTGAGGACGAGTCCGTTTGAATCCGGAGCTTGCTGGATGAAATAGGCTTGAACGGCCGGACCTGTCATGAACATGAGAAGCATTAGGAGGACAATCAGCGCTAGGCCAGCGCCCCTAGACCCGGAGAATAGGGGCAGGAGGGCGAGGGCGGCGGCGTTAAGCGCCACGCCTAAGACAATGATCCGCATCGGTCCCCAACGGTCGACACCGTACCCCCCGAGCCGGGAGCCCGCGGCCCCGAACAGGCCGAGCACGAGCATGAACAAGCTGATGCCGGAAGGGTTCATGCGGTAAATGTCTTGAAGATAAGAGGTTAAATAGGTGAGAAGGATGGAGCCTCCGGATTCCCGGAACAAGGAGAAGAGAAGTCCGGTTCCGATGACGAGGCTTCCGAGTACCTTCAGCTGCTGCCGGAAGGGGACGGGGGTCTCTCCCGCGCTGGACGGAAACAGACGGAGCATGGCGGCGGCTACCCCCAGGGCGGCCAGTGCCAGGACGAGGAAGATGGACCTCCAGCCGGCCCAGCCGGTCAGGGTGATTCCGATCGGTACGCCGAGAATCATGGAGCAGCTGAAGCCGAAGATGATGGTGCCGATGGCGCGGCCCAGCCGTTCGGGCGGTACGAGACGGGCCGCCGTTCCGAAGGACGTCACCAGATAAACACCGGCGCTGACCCCCAGGATAACCCGGCAGGCCAGCAGGAAGGAATAGCCGGGAGCGAACGAAGAGGCAAGGCAGCCCGCGATGAAGAGCAGCAGGGACCCCGTCAGCACCAGGCGGCGGTCCAGCCGGGAGGTAAGAGCCGTTACGATAGGCGTGCCGATGGCAAAAGCAAGGGAGAAGGCGGTGACCAGCTGACCGGCGGAGGCGACGGAAACCGTCAAGTCTTCCGCGATTTGCGGAAGGATGCCGGATACCACCAGCTCGGAGGTTGCCGTGAAGAAGACACCTAAGGTGAGCAAATAAACGGATAAAGCCGCGTGGCGATTCATAAACAATCTTCCTTTCCCGGTCTTAACTCGACCTTTTGTTTGGATTATAATCAAGTTACGAACCTTTCGTAAGAAGGCAAATGATTTGGCGATTATCCAACTAAATGGATTTACTTACTAATAGTAAGTTAAAAGACGGAGGGATGGGCCATGCAAGAATCGGCAAGGAAGGAACCGGCTAAGAATACATCGTTGAAGGAGCCGGCCGGGAAAGATACGATCTTGAAGGAACCGGGGCAGGAGCCGGAATTCACCCACATCTGCTCGGTGCTGCAAATTTTGGGGGCTAAATGGTCGTTTCTGGTGATCGCCGAGCTGTCCAAAGGGCCCAGGAGATTCAACCGGCTTCACCGCGATCTGGCGATCGTGAGAACCCAATCGCTTACCGACGTTCTGCGGCACTTGGAGGAGCACGGGGTCATCCGGCGGGAAGTATTCCCTACGGTACCGGTGACAGTGGAGTACTCCCTGACGGAGAAGGGAAGGGATTTTCAGGCGGCGCTGAAGGAGCTCGACAAGTGGGCTTTGAAGTGGGGAAGCGGAGGGGAAGGATCGCAAGGCAACCGATAAAAGTCGGAGTACCGAATTGGGCTGCCATTAGGATGGCAAATTCACGTCGAGGGCCATGGGAAATGTCCCGGAACACCATCCGCTGGCCCCTAAAGTAACGCTTCTACGGCGAAAAGTCCCTAAGCCGCCGCGAGGCTGACGGGAGAGGGCAGGTTATCGGGCAGCGATGGGGTACCATAAGGAAGACAACGAAGGGGGCATACGCCATGGAAGCCAAACAAGCAGCAGGCACCGAAGCCGCGCGTTATGTGGAGAGCGGGATGAAGCTCGGCCTCGGCACCGGGTCGACCGTCTATTGGACGATCCGGGAGCTGGGCCGCCGGGTGCGGGAAGAAGGGCTCCGGGTGGAGGCGGTTCCGACCTCGCTAGAGACGGAGAAGCTGGCACGGCAGGAGGGGATTCCCCTGATCGCTCCGCGGGAGGTGGCGGGAAGGCTTGATCTCGCCATAGACGGAGCGGATGAGGTGGACCCGGCGCTCCATTTGATCAAGGGCGGAGGCGGCGCCTTGCTGCGGGAGAAGCTCATAGCGGCTAACGCGGAACGCTTTATTGTGACGGCGGATTCTTCCAAATGCGTGGAGAAGCTGGGCCGGTTTCCCCTTCCGGTGGAGGTCGTGCCGTTTGCATGGGAATGGACGCAGCGGCGGCTGGAGCTTCTCGGGGAACTTCCCGGCTTCGCTTAACGAAAGACAGCGGGGAAGAGCCTTACCGGACGGATAACGGCAACTATGTGCTGGATTGTGCGTTTGGGGAGATATCCGATCCGGCTGCTATGAACCGGTCTCTGCTGGAAATTCCGGGTGTGGTGGAGAACGGCTTGTTTATCGGTCTCGCGGAGAGGGCGGTCATCGGATACACAGACGGTTCCACGAAAATGTTAAGGGCCGAAAAGCTTTAAACCCTTAATCGTTAACAGGCGAAAACAAGGGGCTTGACAAAGAGCCTCAAACGTATTATCTTTAATTTAAGATATTCGTCAATCGACGGAAGGAACCGGGAGGTGAGGGACATGGCGAACTATCCGCTGGATGAAGAGCAGGCCGCTTCGCTTAAGCTTTTTGTCATCTTGTCCAAGGCTTACAAGACGCTCATGGATCACGCCGTGAAGGATATCCGTCAGTATGGCGTTTCCTCTTCGGAATTTGCCATTCTGGAGGTATTGTACACGAAAGGCCGGATTCCTCTTCAGCAGATCGGCGAGAAGGTTCTGATCACAAGCGGGAGCATCACGTATAACATCGACAAGCTCGAGAAGAAAGGGCTGATGAAGCGGGTGCCCTGCCCGGAAGACCGCCGGGTGACCTACGCGGAGATCAGCGAGACCGGGAGGCAGTGGTTCGATGAGATCTTTCCGGGGCATGCCCAGGCTATCCATGAGAGGATGCAGGGGCTGACCTTGGAAGAGAAGACTGAGTCGGCCGAGCTTCTGAAGAAGCTGGGCAAGGCGGCAGGCAAGGGCTAGTGCCTTATCCGGTAGCTTGGTTGGTGAGAAAGCTTCCTTATGGGCACTATAATCAATAGGGAAGCAGAGCATCATTTGCGGCTAAGGCATGGGTTCCGATAACGTCGACTTCATAAAAGACGAAAGCCCCGCTCCTGCGGGAGCCAAGCACAGAGGGAACACGGATGGATGAAAGGGATTCTGCCGAAGCAAGGCAGGACGCCCAATCGTCTGCCTTAAATCTTAAATTAAAGATTCTTTAATCAAAAGGAGATGGAAATGATGACACTTCAAACCGCAGGTATCCACCACATCACGGCTTTTGCCAGTGATCCGCAAGCCAACGTCGAGTTCTATGCAGGCATACTGGGGCTTCGCCTCGTTAAAAAAACGATCAATTTCGATGCGCCGGAGGTTTATCATCTCTATTTCGGGAACGAATCCGGCGGCCCCGGTACGATCATCACCTTCTTCCCATGGCCGGGGTCCCGGAAGGGCCGCATCGGAGGCGGGCAGGTGGGAACCACCACCTATGTCGTTCCTCCCGGTTCCTTCTCCTTCTGGAAAGAGCGGCTCGAAGGCTTCGGCCTGACGGTGGAAGAGACCACCCGTTTCGGCGAGACCTTCCTGCAGTTCCGGGATAACGAAGGGCTTCAGCTTGAGCTCGTGGAGCGGGAGGAAGGGCCGTTAAGCGGCTGGAGCTTCGGCGGCATCCCGGCGGAGCATGCCATCAAAGGCTTCGGGGGCGCGGTGCTGTACAGCGTGAACCCGGCCGTGACGGCGGACGTGCTGCAGAATGTTCTGGGCCTCGTTCCGGCCGGGGAGGAGAACGGCTTCGCCCGTTTCGAGGCGCCGGGGGAACTCGGCAACCGCATCGATCTTCCTTTGGAGGCGATGGATTGGGGAGCCGGAGGAGCCGGAACCGTCCACCATATTGCGTGGCGGGCCAAAGATTATGAAGAGCATGCCGAGTGGCAGGCCTTCGCGGAAAGCCGCGGATTAAGGCCTACGACGATCATCGACCGGCAGTATTTCCACGCGGTGTATTTCCGGGAAGGCGGCGGCATCCTGTTCGAGATCGCGACGGATCCTCCCGGGTTCGCCGTCGATGAACCGGCGGAAGAGCTGGGCTCGCGCCTGATGCTTCCGGAGTGGTATGAGCCGCAGCGTGACCAGATCGAAGCCAATCTGCTGCCGATCGAAGTAAGAGTACCGGAGGAGGGAAGGAAATGAAGCATCTTTATCAGCAAGGAACGGATCCACAAGCCCCTACGCTAGTTCTGCTGCACGGGACGGGAGGGACGGAGCGGGACCTGCTCCCGCTTGCGGAGCTTCTCTCTCCCGGCTCCTCCTTCCTCAGCCTGCGAGGGAACGTGCTGGAGAACGGAATGCCGCGGTTCTTCCGGCGGCTGGCCGAAGGAGTCTTCGATGAAGAGGATCTCGTTTTCCGCACCCAGGAAACGAACGACTTCCTTGGGGAAGCGGCCGGGCGTTACGGCCTGGATCGCAGCCGGTTTGTAGCCGTCGGCTATTCCAACGGGGCGAATCTCGCCGGCAGCCTGCTGTTCCATCACCCGCAGGCACTGATGGGAGCCGTGCTGCACCACCCCATGGTGCCGCGGCGGGGCGTTACGCTTCCCGATCTGACGGGGACACCCGTCTTCATCGGGGCCGGCGTGAACGACCCGATCTGCCCGGCGGAAGAGACCGCCGAGCTGGAGGGGCTTCTCTCCGGCGCCGGGGCCGAGGTGTCCGTCCACTGGGAGCGGGCGGGGCATCAGCTGACGGCCACGGAAGCGACAGCCGCAGCGGCGTGGTTCCGCGAGCGGTTTCAGTAACCGGACGCTCCCGCGATCTCGCCGGCAGGCGGACCCTGAACACATAACAACGCAAAAAGCGGCAGCCTGGACAGAAAAGTGTCCAGAGCCTGCCGTTTTTTTGCTGTCTTTTGGCGATGGACACGGTAACCCATCCTCAATCAGCAGGCAAATTTAGGGTTGACGATGCGCGAATGAACATGGTAACCTTCTAACTGATAATAATTATCATTATCAATAAGAGGCAAGGGGAGATGGATTGTGTACATAAGAAAGAAGCTGGCTCCTATTCTAAGCTTGGCGCTTACAGCCGGGCTGCTGGCGGCCTGTGGAGCCGGACCGACGGAGGAGAAGAAAACGGGAGCAGCCGCGGAGCCGTCGGCCACGGCCAAAACGGGAGCGGTTAACGTCTATTCGGCCAGAACTTATGAGGTGGATGACAAGCTGTACGCCGACTTCCAGACCAAGACGGGCATCAAGGTTAACGTGATTAAAGGAAAGGCCGAAGAGCTGATCGAACGGATGAAGCGGGAGGGCCAGAATACGCAGGCCGATCTCTTCGTCACGGTGGACGGCGGGGTGCTTAACAATGCGAAAAAAGCGGACGTGCTCCAGCCGATGGACTCCGAGGTCTTGAAGGCGAATGTACCGGCCGGCCTGCGAGACAAGGATAACCACTGGGTAGGGCTGTCGACGCGTGCCCGCGTTCTGGTGTATGCGAAGGACCGGGTCAAGCCGGAGCAGCTGTCGACGTATGAAGACCTCGCTTCCGACAAATGGAAAGGGAAACTTCTTGTGCGTTCCTCGACCAGCACCTACAACCAGTCCCTGCTCGCTTCCCTGATTGAACTGGACGGAGAGGCGAAGGCGGAGGAATGGGCGAAGGGAGTGGCGGCCAACCTGGGACGTGCGCCCGAAGGCGGGGACCGTGACCAGGCCAAAGCCGTCGCAGCGGGAAGCGGCGATATCGCCATCATGAATACTTATTATTACGGCCAGCTGCTGAACTCCAAGGATCAGGAAGAGGTCAAGGTGGCCCAATCGCTGGGCGTGTTCTTCCCTAACCAGGCAACGACCGGAACCCATGTGAACATTAGCGGGGCGGGGCTTTCCAAATACAGCAAGAACAAAGAGAATGCCATTAAGCTGGTTGAATATTTAACGGGTGAAGAAGCCCAGGCGGTTACCTCCGCCGAGAACTTCGAATTCCCGGTCAATCCGAAAGCGAAGAAGCCGGAGCTGCTGCAGTCGTGGGGCGATTTCAAGACGCAGCAGATCGATTATGCCAAGCTGGGGAGTACAACGGAAAGGCGATCGAGATCTTTAATAAAGTGGGTTGGAAGTAGATGATGCCGGGTCTCAAGCGTAAGCTTACTATTCATGGAAACGGCTGGCTCGCGGTCAGCCTGGCGGGGGCGGCGGTCGTAGCGCTGCCCCTTCTGTACATCATGACGGCTTGGGTGCAGCCTCCGAACGACAATTGGCTGCAGATTCGCCGGTACCTGCTGAAGGACTACTTGACCGATACCGTTATCCTCGTGTTCTTCAGCTGCTTGTTCGCGGCCATGCTGGGTGTGGCGCTCGCTTGGTTTGTGGCTGCCTTTGATTTTCCGCTGAAGCGGTTCTTCCGCTGGGGCCTGATGCTGCCGCTGGCCGTTCCGCCCTATATTGCGGCTTTCACCTATGGGAACATGTTCAGCTACACGGGAACGGTTCAGAAGGCCCTGCGCGCCATCGGCATCACCCCGAACCCCGTGCTGATGGATATGCTGTCCATGCGGGGAGCGGTGTTCATCTTCACCTTCTTTTTATACCCGTACGTGTATATGATCGCCCGGGCCTTTCTGGAGAAACAGAGCGCTTCTTATATCGAAAATGCCCGGCTCCTCGGCAAAAGCCCACTAGCGGTCTTCTTCCAGATCGTGCTTCCTTTGTCCCGTCCGGCCATGACGGGAGGCGTCATGCTTGTCCTGTTCGAGGTGCTGGGGGATTATGGAGTCACGAGCCATTTTGGCATCCGCACCTTCTCCACTGCGATCTTCCAGACGTGGTTCGGGATGTACGACGCCGATTCCGCCATGCGGCTCGCCTCCTGGCTGATGCTCGGAGTGGCTGCCCTGTTCGGGGCGGAGCGCCTCTTCCGGCGCCACCGGTCCTTTCGCGTCGTTAACAGCCGAACCCGCCCGCTGATGCCTGTGCGTTTACACGGATGGCGCGCAGGTCTGGTCGTGTCGCTGTGCGGCCTGGTGGCGGCCGTATCCTTCGTCATCCCCGTCACCCAGCTGATCGTATGGGCCGGCTGGACGTACGAGACGGTTCTGAATGCGGGCTTCGTGCGCCTTGCCTGGAACACGGTTACGCTTGCGCTGGCCGCTTCGGTGATCGTCATGCTGCTGGCTGTCATCGCCGCGGAGGCGCTGCGCCCGCACAAGGGAGGCTTCGGCTTCGCCGTCTCCCGGGTGCTGATTGCCGGCTACTCCATCCCGGGGGCGATTGTCGCGATCGGGGTGCTCGGGCTGTTCCTGCTCCTGGACCGAGCGGCCGCCGGGCTCTATGCCGCCTGGGGGCTCGCCGTTCCCCGCCGGTGCCGAGCCTGACTGTCACGATGCTGGTCTTCGCCTACGTCGTGCGCTTCCTCGCGGCCGGCTACAATGCCGCCGAGGCCGGGATGGAGCGGATCGGCCCCCGGTATGCGGAGGCGTCCCGGGTGCTCGGCCTGGCCCGGACCCGGACCTTTCTCCGGGTGGAGCTGCCGCTCCTCCGGGGAGCGCTCCTGGCGGGCTTCCTGCTGACCTTCGTCGAGGTCGTGAAGGAGCTTCCTCTCGCGCTGCTTCTGCGCCCTTTTAACTTTGAAACGCTGGCGACCCATGCTTATCAGTATGCGGGGGATGAGCGGATACACGAAGCCTCGCTGCCGTCCCTGTTCATTATCGGAATCAGCCTGGCTTCGGTGCTTGTGATCCAGAAGGCGGGGAAGGAGAGAAGAGAATGAGCTTTGTAACCATTGAGGGATTGTCGTTCGCCTACGGGGAAGCCGGAACCGCGTCTTGGACGGCTTCAGCCTGTCCCTGGAGCAAGGGGAGGTAGCGGCGGTGCTCGGCCCGAGCGGGCAGGGCAAAAGTACCCTTCTGCGCCTGATCGCCGGGCTGGAGATTCCGGCGGAGGGCTCCATTGCGGTCGGCGGGGTGACGCTGGTGGACGAGAGGACCTTCCTGCCTCCCGAGAAGCGGGGAGTCGGCATGGTATTCCAAGATTACTCGCTGTTTCCGCACCTGACGGCGGCCCGGAACATCACCTTCGGGCTTCACCGGATGAGCCCGAAGGAAAGGGCGGTCCGGCTCCGGGAGATGCTCGAGCTCGTCCGGCTGACCGGCTGCGAGGCGCGTTATCCTCACGAGCTGAGCGGCGGCCAGCAGCAGCGTGTGGCGCTTGCCCGGGCACTCGCGCCCGGACCGCGCCTGCTGCTTCTGGACGAGCCTTTCAGCTCTCTTGATGCCGAGCTTCGGGCGAGCATCCGCTCCGAGCTGAAGGCCATTCTCGCCCAAGCCGGCATGACGTGCCTGGTCGTCACCCATGACCGGGCCGACGCAGAATCGATCTGCTCCCGCGTGGTGACGGTGGGCTAGTGCTTTATCGGTAACTTTGTTGGCGAGAAAACCTCTGGATGCGCACGAAAATCAATAGGAAAGCAGAACAGCCCTTACGGATAAGGCACTGAAGCGGCGGACGGCGGCTCAGGCGGCGCCGTGCTCGAGGCAGCTGAGCAGGGCCCGGAGGGCTTCCTCCCGCTGGAGCAGAAGCAGGCTGCGGTCCCAGTCCCCGCCCTCGAGGTCCCGGTCGATGAGCAGCAGGAACCAGGCGGAGTACAGGCAGGCGAACCGGTCGTAAGCCGCGAAGAGGGCTTCCTCGGCCCCTGCGCCTCCGGCCGGGTTCCGCTCCTGCTCGTAGAGCCGGAGCAGGTCGTAGCGCCTTAGCCCGAGGTCCGTCCGGCGGAACGACGGATGGGTCATGTCCAGCAGGCAGTACAGGTCCCAAAGGGACTGTTCAGCTGGACATGCTCCCAGTCGAGGATGACGGCTTCGCCGTCCAGCAGCGCGACGTTGCCGATGTGCAGGTCGCCGTGGCTCACGACTTGCTCGTCAGGGAGGGAGGCGGCCTGCCCGGCCAGGCGGTAAAGCTTGGCGATCCGCTCCGCGGAGACGCCCTGCTCCGCCAGCAGCCGGGTGAGGCGGCTTCGTTCGCGCGCCAGGACGGAGAGGACCTCGGGCAGCAGGGGCTTCTGGCCGGCGTACCCGGCCGGGACGATCGCGGCCGGCAGCCGCTGCCAGGAGGAGACGTGGCGCACCGCGTGGGCGAGTACGTCGAATTCACCGGCGTGCGACAGGCTTCCGGCGTCCTCCAGGATGATCCAGTACGTGGCCGGATCTTCATGGGCCGCTTCGGCCAGCAGCCGGGGGTAGCGGAAGCGGAGCCGGGGCAGGAGCTCCCGCTGCGCCCAGCGCTCCCGCCCGAGCAGCTCCTCGTTGGTAAGCGGCTTGAAGATGCAGGAGGCCTCTTGGCCGTGCAGGCGGAAGCGCTCGATCGTCTTGCCGTTCGGGCTGCGGTAAATCGGCTCGCGTGCGGTGACCAGACCGTCCAGCAGCAGGTGGTCCGCTCCAACCGCCCGGTGGAACAAGGCAGTGTCCATTTCGTTCATCCCCATTGATCGAAATTTTTGCCTTTCTTTACCTGCATTTTACCACGGGATGGGGCCCTCGTGGGGCTGAATTTGCTCTATAGGCCGGCCCCTTTTTCCCCCTTGTTGGTTAGCGCCCTCCTCATACAAAAGAAACCCTGACCAACAAGGTCAGGGTTTCGGGAATGGTCTCTTCGATCTTCGCCAGGCTAGCCCCGCCGGAAGCCTTCTTCCGCCATATACTCCTCCACTTCCTCATAGGTTTCGCAGGCCGATTCCAGGTTGGCGCCGGCATAGATGTACCACAGCTCATCCTCGTAGAAGACGCGCAGTTGTTCGCCCTCCGAACCAGTCCAGTATTCTTCCTTGTTCCCGGCTTCATTCTGCCGCTGGTCTCCGGCCTCGGACTCCCCGGGTTCACCCGTCAGGGAGCGGATGCTTTCGGCGATCAGCTGGCGGAGAGGCTCCGCCTCATAGTCACGGATGTTGACGAAGCCTTTGTCATTGACGTCATAACCCTGCAGACGGCCGGCATACACGAAGCCGTTTCCGTTCGGATGCAGGTGATAGGCGACCGTTTTTTTGTCGTAGGCGCTTCCGGGGTAATGGTAATTGATCCTCCCCAGGGAGACCTCATGGCGCTCCAGTTCGGGAAATTTATCGAGAATGGCCAGCTTTTCTTCAAAAGTAAGCATGCGGGACACCGTCTTTCATGGGATTGGAAAAGCTCTTTTCATTCATGTTGCCGTGATTATATCATACGGGGGATAGGGGGACCAACCGGCACCTTCCTTCCGCTTGACAACCATTCAGCTTTCATGCTATTTTGTAATTAGTAATTAACTTACTTAAATATAGTAACGATAAAATTAGTCAATTGCCTATACTAAGTTTATAAACGGACAGGAGTGTGAAAACAATGGCCGTCTCTTATTTCATCGGGCATGGCTCGCCCATGCTGGCGCTGGAACAGAACGGGTATACGGAAGACATGAGAAAGCTGGGGGAATCCCTTGGCAAGCCGGACGCCGTTGTGGTATTCACGGCCCATTGGACAAGGCCCGGCCTGATGCTGACCGCAACGGACGGCGTGCAGGAAACCATTCACGATTTCGGCGGCTTCCCGGATGAATTGTTCCAGGTTCAGTATCCGGCCAAAGGCTCAGTCCGCATCGCGGAAGAGCTTCGGGAGCGGCTCACGTCGGAGGGAATCGGCGCTCAAGTTACGGATGCGAGAGGACTCGATCACGGCGTATGGGTGATCCTGCGCCACCTGTTTCCCGAAGCGGACGTTCCGGTTATCGCTGTCTCGGTCGATCCCTCGCTGCCGCCGCAGGAGCAGTACCGCATCGGACAGGCGCTAAGCGGGTGGACGGACCGTAACGTGGTGATCATCGGCAGCGGGTCGACCGTCCATAATTTCCGTGAGATGTCCTTCGGCCGTCCGGACGCTGCCGATCCGTGGGCGAAGGAGTTTGACGACTGGCTGGTCGAGCGGATGCGCCAAGGGGAAACGGAAGCCCTCTTCGCCTACCGCGACAGTGCTCCCCACGGCAGAAGGGCGACCCCCGATTACGAGCATTTCCTGCCGCTGTTCATTGCGCTGGGAGCGGGAAGCGGGGAAGCGGAGCTGCTTCACCAGAGCTACCAATACGGCTCCTTGAGCCACCTTATCATCCGTTTCGGCTAAGCCGGCCGCCCGGCGCATGAAGAGGCTGTTCCTTTGGAGGTTTATCCTTCCGGAGGGGAGGCCTTTTTGAGTTTCTTCAACGGTTCCCGATATTCATCAGTCCGGAGTTCCGCATAGTCGCTTTCACACGCAGTTCAATGTCCAACTGAGGATAATACTCCGAACGCCAGTTCTTCAGCTCCTCATACGGAAGACGGCCGCGGAAAAACTGGCCGAACCCGAAAATATCCGCCTGATCCCGTTTAAGCTTCGTGATCATGGTCTGGAACTGGCCGGCAACCAGCTTCTCCAGCTCCTGATTGATTTGGTCGGGGGAGATGGATCCTTTGGTTTCCTGAATGATATAGGACAGAGTCATGTCGATCGTAAGACGGGGCTGCCCCTTCACCAGGCGAGGCTTGTTGGTGACTTTGGCGCGGACGATGGAGACGCTCGCCTGCTCCATGACCTCAATCACCGCCCCTTGGAAGTTATTCCGGTAAATATTCAGAAGGACCGTCTCGTCGGGCGTGATGCGGCTGACCATGCGGTCCTGCTTGATCACCCCGGAGCCAACGAACTGAATCATCCCTTCCTTGGCCGGCCGGACAATGGGGATGATGCCGTCCTGGGTATAGGCGTGGAGTCCCCTGTAAGCCTCCCATACGCGGAATATCGGAATCGCCGGTGTCCACCCGGCCTGCTTTCCGAAGAAATTCAGAAAAGTGGTCCCTTCCCGCTCCACATTGACCTGGGTCGAGCGAAGCAGCCCGGTAATATCGCGGTCCGTTACCGCGAGAAAAGCCTTGGTGGCGATTTCGCGGGATCGGACCGCATATTCGACCTCGTTGCGTATGCTTTTCTCCGCCACCTCCTCATGCAGAACGATCAGCTTCATGTGAAGCAGATCGACCTGATTCTCCATGTTTCGTTTGATCCGGTCCAAAGCTTTGGTCAGGGTTTCCGCTTCCTCGTTCACAATCCGTACTTCCGTTTTGTTCGGCCCGGGGATCGGAACCTGCAGAGTGACCTTGTATCGATTGCCTTCTCCATGGGAAATCCCCATGACGGTAGGCAGGACGCGATGGTTGATGTCCTTGATTCCCCAGCATCCCGGAAGAGTCCCAAGGAGGACAACGGCAGCCAGAAGAGATACGGCCAGACGGGGGATTCCGCGGTTCATGCCGGCACCTTCTTTCGGCGGGAGACCCAGTAGACGGATAGAGGCAGAACGAACAGGCAGTAGAACCTTATCGGATTAAGAAGCCAAGCGGACTGCTCGATATAGAACCAGCCTTTCAGAGAGACGGCCATGCAGAAGGCGAAAGCCGCCACGGCCCAGCTCATGGGCCCCAGCTTCAGCCGGGGAGCACCCGGGTTCCGATCTTGGCAATCGCGTGAATGTTGATGGCAAACAGCAGGAAGGCGAACATCATAGAAGCGACGACATAGAAGACGGTCAGCCGGTCAAAGGCGAGCCAGGGAATCTCCACGGTATCCATGGAGACGATGACGGGGAAGGGAAGCTGGGTGCTGTTTTCCTGCCCGTAAATAAATAGCGGCATGTAGACAAAGTACAGGTTGAACAGCATGACAACCCCCAGGCGCCGTAGAACCATTTGGTTTTGATTGGGGCGGCTGCGGGAAAGAGGCCAATCAAGGTAAACCCCATAAAGGTGCCAAAGCCCGTATAGGTATCCGGCCTGCGGATAAACGAGAAGCTGGGATCCCAGGCGGGGGCCGCGTTGTGAAGCTGAAAGTTCGGAATGCAGCCCAGCAGGGACAGAAGGACGACCGGTATGCAAATGAAAGCCACCAAGGTGCCGGCCCGGAGGATCACTCCCATTCCCTTAAGACTCGCATAGAGCGGAATGGAGATAAACGGAAAGACAAGCGCCCAGATGGGGGTGTCGGGAAGGAAGACAATGGTGATGAGCTCGGCAAAGGAGCGGGTCAGGTTGGAAAAGGCGATCAGCAAATACAGGCCGAACGGAACGAGAACCAGCCAAGTCCATCCGGCCCCCGGTTCGAGAGAATATCGATCATGTCCTGATTCGGAAACACGCGGAGTCCCTTAAGCAGAATCCACATGAAAAAGAGCTCCACCAGGCTCCCGAACAGCACCACCTCCCAATGGGCCTGTTGGGTGCTCCGCAGGATAAACTCGGGATACACAAAGACCGAAAGGCTGAAATGAATGCACATAAAGGCAAGAACGGCCGACAGGGAACGGTTAGCCATCGGAAGCCTCCTCCTTCTTCCATAAGCTCACAAAGGGAATGCCGTAAAACGATACCTGGCTCATATAGAAGCCAAGCACAAACAGCCCGGTAAAGATGCCGAAAATTCCATAGATGCCGGCAAAGAGCAGAAGGAAGTACTTCAGCAGCCTGAGGGTGAAGGACGTCTGAACGGAGATCACGACAAAGTTGGCTATGGTGGAGGCCGCGACTACAATAATCAGGAGGTTGCTGACCAGGCGGGCTTCTACCAGCGCTTGGCCGACAATGATCCCTCCGACCATCGTAATGGCCGGTCCGATGCTTTTCGGGAGCCTTAAGCTGGCTTCCAGGATAAGCTCTACAATAAGCAGGACGAACAGCATTTCCACCATGGCCGGATAAGGAACGCCTAATCGGCTTTCGGCGACGGAAAGAGCAAGCTGAACACGCAGCAAATCCGGGTTAACGGAGATAAGGGCGACGTAAAGCCCAGGCAGGGCAATGGCTAAGAAGAAGGCCAAGATCCGGAGGATGCGCATAAAAATCAGAACCAGATAAGGAAATTCCCGGTCCGTGGCCAGAAAGAAGCTGTCCGTCCACAGCTTGGGCAGAACAAGGGCGAAGGGAAGTCCGCTTAGCAGAAGGACCACCCGGCCTTGTTTAAGATAGTAGACCGCCTGGGCCGGAAGCTCCGTGGTTAAGGCGGTGGGAATGAGACTCCACGATCTTCCCCCATCAGAATGAAGAATTCCTGAAGGCATCCGAATTCCTGATCACGGATCTGGGTGAGCTGATCCCTGACCTTGCGGAGAAGAGAGCGATGGACCCTGCCTTCGAGGTAGAATAGAGAGATTTCATGAACCTGAACCGAGCCGACCGAGAACGATTCGTGCTGGAGAAAACGGGAGTTCATGCGGCTGCGCAAAATCCCGATGTTAACGTCCAGGGATTCGTTGAAGGCATCGAGAGGTCCCAGGACAACGGACTCGTTGGCCGATTCCTCCACTCCCCGGTAGATCTTCCGGGATACAGGCGGGACAGCCATCCCCTCGCATCCGTCTTCCGGTACGATGAGAAGCTTGCCTTTTGCAAGGGCCAGGAAAGCCTCGGGAAGGGTGGAGATTCGTTCTCCGCCTAAGCGAAGGGACAGCCCGGCCATCCCTTCCGGACAAGCGGAAGCCATCTCCTGAAGCTGGAAAAGTGTTTGCGGCATATCGACAAGCGAACGGAAGCCTCCCACATAGACCGAAACGGAGCCCAGCTTCATGGGAAACAGGGTAAAGTCACTTTGCTGCTCTTTCACTTGTTGAAGTTCCTGCAGCCATTCTTTCATAGAAGGGTCACCTCCCGGGTAGTGTTCACTTTTTCCAAGACAGGTTATTCATAGAAATCCCCATCCCTATATTCAAAGCCAGAAGGGATATGGTATACTAAAATCATCTTTTGGAACACGTGTGCATAATCAATCCGTATGGGAGGCTTACCGATGAAATTATCCGTTTTCACCGTCGTAACCCCAGATTTAAGCCCAGAAGAACTGGCCGCCGCCGCTAAGGATGCGGGCCTCGATGGAATCGAATGGAGGTACAAGGAAATCCCGGCTGAGGCGGCGGAGGAAGCCCCGTCTTTTTGGCGCCGGAATCTGTGCTCGATTGATCCATCTTCCTCGGAGGAGGAACTGGAACGCTTTGTCCGTTTAGCTCAAGCCAACGGTCTTGAAAATGTAAGCGTTACCCCCTATCTGACACCGGGGGACCTGGATGCTACAGAACGGGTGATGCAGGCGGCCAAGAAGCTCGGAGCGGGCATAGTCCGGGTAGGGGTCCCGGGCTACAACGGCAAAGAGAACTACAACGACCTGTTCGACAAGGAGGTCCGCTACCTGGAAGGGGTGCAGGAGCTCTCCCGCCGGTACGGCGTCAAGGGAGTGGTGGAAACCCATCACGTCACAATCTGTCCGAGCGCGGGCTTAACCCACCGGCTCGTCAGCCGGTTCGATCCCGAGCACATCGGGGTGCTTTTTGATCCGGGCAACATGGTCCACGAAGGCTTTGAGAACTTCCGGATGGGGCTTGAGCTGCTCGGCCCTTACCTTGCCCACGTGCATTTCAAGAATGCCGCCTGGGTGAAGGGAGAGGAGCGGGAGGACGGATCGATCGCCTGGAAGAGCCAGTGGGCGCCCATGACAGGAGGAATTGTCAACTGGAAGCAGGTGCTCCGCGATTTGAAGGACCTGGGCTACGACGGATACATCGGCCTTGAGGATTTCAGCGGCCAGTTTGAGAGCCGCGAGCTCCTTAGCCAGTTTGGGCGAACGGTAAGGGTTATGCTGGAAGAGGTGGAGGCGGGCCGCTAATCCGTATCCGAATGCGGCCGCAGCCGATCGACCGTAAGAATAAGATGAACAGGAAAAGACCAGCCGGATGGATTAGCGGCTGGTCTTTTTGCGTTGACGGGTCGGGTGCTCACCGGATTATTAAGAAAATCTTATGGTTTGGGACCGATTTTATTAAGTTTCCCCTAGTAGAATAAGAGAATCGTAAAAACGAACGCACGGGGGAAGACAGGATGAAGAAGCTTTTGGTGCTTGGGGTTGTGCTTGCTTTTCTTGGCTATTACAAATGGTCGTCCCTGGCGGAGATGAACGCGAAAGCTCCCGAGGTGGAGGCTCGTTCGGCCGTGCTCATGGACGCGGCGACGGGCCGTATCTATTATGAAGCGAACGCCAATGCCTCCATGCCCCCGGCCAGCATGTCCAAGATGATGACTGAGCTGGTGGTGCTCGATGAGCTCGCCGGCGGCCAGCATAAATGGGAGGAGAAGGTCCGGCTGAGCCGGTATGCTGCGGAAGTTACGGGATCGAAGATCGGCTTGAAGGCCGGGGATGCGCTTTCGGTCCGCGACCTCTTCGATGCGATGGTGGTTCATTCGGCGAACGATGCCGCCATCGCCCTGGCTGAGCATTTTGCCGGGACGGAAGCAAAATTCGCCGATCGGATGAACGCCAAGGCGAAGGCGATCGGGCTTTCCTCCGGGACGCGGTTTGTCAACGCCACGGGCTTGATGAGGCGTGACCTCCCGGACCAGGCCAAGGTGCTGACGGGGGAGACGCAGATGACCGCCAAGGATACGGCCAAGCTGGCGGCTTACCTCATCCGTACCTATCCCGAAATTTTGAAGGTCACGAGAATCAACGAGCTGGAGCTCTCGCAGATGAACATCCGCCTGCATACGACCAATCTTATGCTCGAAGGCGAGAAGTACGCGTTCTCCGGCAATGACGGCCTGAAAACGGGCTACACAGAGGAAGCCGGCTACTGCTTTACGGCAACAAGCGAGAAAAACGGCCGCCGGCTGATCAGCGTGGTGATGGGGACCGCTTCGCCCGATGCCCGTTTCACAGAGTCCGAGAAGCTGCTTCATTACGGCTTCAGCCGGAAGGACGGCAAGCAGGGGCCTGCTGAATAGGCGGGGAGTCCTAAGCGGGAACAACACCCGCGGATGAGGCACCGGACACTGTACAGCAGCAGCATTAAAGACCAGTCCCGCCGCCTGCAGCGGCAGCGGAACTGGTCTTTTTCGGGTCGGGACGATTTGGGACGCGGTGCGTTCAATCCAGGGGCTCCGTGTCCGAAGCGTTCCACGTATGCTCCCTCATCATGCGGACATGCAGGAAGAATTCGAACACCCCCAGAGCGACGGCTATGACGAAGATCTCCAGGAAGGACAAGGACCATCCGGCATAGGCGCCGACCGCCCAGAAGAATACGAAAGCGAGAACGGCATCGGCCGCAGCGGCCGCCGCATTAGAGGTCCGGCGGAGCAGGTACTGGTCTCCCACCGTATATGCGAGTGCCGACAGTATAACAGACATGAACAAGGAAGCCAGAAACGAAGCATCGGAGAAGATCATCAGCAGGGCAATGACAATGATTCCGTTTCCTGCCAGCTTAAGCATCAGATTGTTCAGGGTGCTTCCTCCTTTCCATAAAGGAAACGGCCGCAGCTCATTAAGGCTGCCGCGGTTACCGGGATGTCTAAAAAGAAGAAAGCAGCTTAACGAGCCGGCTGCTTTCCTCTGGGTTCCATCATGTATGGTGGGGCTGGTAAGCTATGTGCCGGTAGTCTCTCAGCCGTAAGGCTGGGACTTCCTAGAAACGTTGACCGAATTGGCCGGCCAGCTGCTGCTCGGCGATTTCCACCAGACGGCGGGTAATGTGTCCCCCGATAGCGCCGGTGTCGCGAGTTGCCATGTTTCCGTAGTAGCCGTCTTGAGGAATTTGAATACCCAAGGATTGGGCTACTTCATACTTCATTTGCTCCAAAGATTGTCTGGCTTGTGGTACGACCAGAACGTTGCTGGATTGTCCGCTTCCCATAGTTGTCACCTCCAATGTGATGAGGTTATTATTCGCCGATGGGAAAGGATTATGCATCCAATTCAGAAAAATTTTTGAGGGGGCAGGATCAGCGGCGCAGATGGACCTTTTGGCCCGTCCGGGCGCTTTCCCGGGCACCGAACACCATGGCCATGCTGTGCAGGTTATCCGTGCAGACCGTTTCGGCGGGCCGTCCTTCGAGCAGGGCGGCGAACATTTCGTCGAGGCAGCCCTTGTGGCCCTCGCGGCCTTCCCAGCTGAAGGGAGCCTCGACCCGTTCCAGCCCACTCGTGAACGAGCCATCCGGGCGGGGCTTCACGATTTCGGCATAGGGAGCGGCACCATCCCAGATGGCGGTGCCTTTGCTCCCCACGGCTCTCCAGGAGGCCTCCCAGGAGGTGGGAGCCCCTTCCGCGCACCAGGAACCGTTGTACGTGAACACCGTTCCGTTCGCGAACTCGAAAATACAGGCCGCCGCCGCGTTGCCCGCATACCAAGACCCCGGGGGTTGAATTCGTGGCAGTACACCGAGACCGGGTCCGACCCGATAATCAGGCGGGCCTGGTCGAAGGTGTGAATCGCCATGTCGAGAAGAAGCGGGCTTTCCATCGCTTCGCGGAACCCGCCGAAGTGCGGCCCGAGGAAGAAGTTCGCCGTAACGAAGCCGGTCTGGCCGATGACGCCTCCCGCGACGAGCTCTCGGTATGCCCGAATTTCCTTCAGGTAGCGGCGGTTCTGCATCACCGCGTACATCCGCCCGGCCCGCCCGGCTTCCCTTGCCATTTCCTCGGCATCCTCCATCGACTCGGCCATCGGCTTCTCGCCCAGCACATCGCATCCGGCCCGGAGGGATGCGGTGGTGATGTTTTTATGAGCGGCCGGAATCGTCACGTCGAACACCAGATTGGCGCCCGTCTGCCGGATCGCCTCCTCGACATCGGAGAACCAGGGGAAGGTCAGCCCATGGCGCTCCGCCATAGCACGGGCCGAAGCCTCCTGCAGATCCACCAGCGCCACAAGCTCCGCATCCTCCCGGGCAAGGGCGTATTCCACCCAAGTGTTGGCCATGCCTCCGCAGCCGGCCTGAATGATTCGGAATGGTTTGGTCATGATGGTCTCCTTTCCTGGTTAGACGGGGTTCGGCACGAAGGAGCCGCCCCGGCATTGTTTTAGGTAGGTCAGGCCGTGGACCTGACCGGTCATTTCCCATTCACCCGAATAGACGGGATCGTGATAACCTTCGATGTCAATGGAGCCCTGGTACCCGTGCTGCCGCAGAATGGAGATCACGTCGGTCCAATTCGTGTCGCCGAACCCCGGCGTCCGGTGCCAGACATATTCCTTCGGCCCGCCGGTCCCATACTCCCGGACGATGTCCCAGGCGATGGTGGCGTCTTTGCCGTGAACGTGAAAAATTTTGGGCATCCACTTGCGCAGCTGCGGGATCGGATCGATAAGGGTCACCATCTGGTGGCACGGCTCCCACTGAAGTCCGAGGTTGGGCTCGGGAACGGCGTTGAACATCATTTCCCAAGCGGTGGGGTTGTGGGCGATGTTCCAGTCTCCTCTCGACCAGTCCCCGTCCATGCTGCAGTTTTCGAACGCGAGCCTTACCCCGCCCGCCGCCGCCCGCCGGGACAGTTCTCCGAACACCTCCTGGAAACGGGGCAGGGATTCCTCGATCGGTCTACCGGGAATGCGCCCGGTAAACCCGGCGACCAGATCGGTGCCGAACAGCGGAGCATGATCGATGAGACGCTCCCAGCTCGCCAGGCTGTCGGCATTCCGGCCTTCACCGGTCAGGGGATTCCCGAAAATCCCCAGGCAGGAGATGACCGTGCCGTGCTTCTCCATCAGCTCCCCGACCCGTTTGGCCAGCTCCGGAAGGTCGGTGTCTCCGGTTGTCTGCCAGAAGGTCAGGCTGAAGCTCTCGAACCCGTGGGGGGCGATCTGGGGAATGATGCGCACAGCGCGGTCCCCGGACACCAGCGTGCCGATGCGGATGTTCTTCAAGTCGATTTCCTCCTCGAAAGGTTATTGTATATAATGAATGTAACCGAAAAGACAGCTGTAATCTCTACAGGATCGTGCGATAAAGTTGCACAATATTGCTCTCGGAGGTGCAAGGTGACGGCCCTGTCCGAACTGAAGGAGAACACCGAGCTGAAGGGGAGAACGTTCCCGATCAACGTCTTTCCGAACCGGCCTGTCGGGGAGCAGGCCTTGTATTTGCACTGGCATGAGCACCTGGAGATCATCTATATGCGGAGCGGCCAGGCCGTCTTCGACATCGGAGGCCGGACCTACCCGGCGGAAGCCGGCGACCTGCTGTTCGTGAATTCCCGCGAGCTGCATTCCGGCTTCTCGGTGAACAATACGCGGGTTGAATTTCACGCGATTGTCTTCAGCCCCTCCCTGCTCGGAAGCCAGGAGCCCGACCCGCTTCACGGCCAGTTCGTCCTGCCTTTTCTGGAAGGCAGCCGAAGGTTTCCGGGCCGGATCGGCCGCGGGGATAAGCTCTACCGGGCATTCGCCGGTCCGGTGAAGGCGGTGCTCGCCGAATTCGAACGGCGGCAGCCGGGCTACGAGCTGGCGATCCGGGCCCAGCTTCATCTGCTGCTCGCCGCCGCGCTCCGGCACCAGACCGGACTTGGAGCTCCGGAAACGGGAGCACAAGGGCAGGAGCGGAAGCTTCAGCGGTTCGAGAAGCTTTTTCCTTACATCAAGGAGCACTACCCTTCCCGGATTTCCGTGGAGGAGGCCGCCTCCCTCGTCAGCATGAGCCCGTTTCACTTCTGCAAAACGTTCAAGAAGCTTACCGGCCGCACCTTCGTGGAGTTCGTCAACCTTCACCGGGTGAACGAGGCCGAGAGGCTTCTCCGGGAAACGGGGCTTACCGTTACGGAGGTGGCCGAACGGGTGGGCTTCTGCAGCATTAATTATTTCGACCGCACCTTCAAGCAGTACAAGCATTACAACCCGTCGCGCTGCCGGCGCCAGGAGCGTGAATAGGCACGGGAGCCGGAAGCCCGGGCTCGGTGGATCAGCCGGCCGTTAAACGGAGCTTGGCGGGACCCGGCTTCGATAATCCGAAACCCAGGCCATGGCCGGTTCCTGCCTCAGCACAGCTGAACGCCCTAGAGAGGCGGAGGGACCGCCGGTCCCTTCCCGCCTTCGCTTCTATTATCGCCATCCAAATCCCAGCAAAAGAGGTAACCGATCATGAGCTTAGTACCCGTTCCCTTCTTCTCGAGCATTTTGTTCCGCCGTCAAACCTGCTTTGTTTATCTGCCGCCGGGCTACGAATCGTCCGATCAGCATTACCCGACGATCTATTTGCTTCACGGGCTGTACGGGTCGGAGTCCGACTGGACGCAGAAGGGGGAGCCGAAGCCACGCTGGATCGTCTCCTGGCCGCCAGGGAGCTGCGCGAGTGCATCGTCGTCATGCCGAATGACGGTGGCTACGGACACGGTACCTTCTATCTGGACTGGTACGACGGAACGGGGAACTTCGAGCAGTACATTACCGATGACCTTGTTCCTTTCATTGACTCGCACTATCGTACCCTGCCCGCCCCGGAATCG
Source organism: Paenibacillus sp. CC-CFT747 (assembly GCA_030323305.1). Classification (GTDB taxonomy): domain Bacteria; phylum Bacillota; class Bacilli; order Paenibacillales; family NBRC-103111; genus Paenibacillus_AO; species Paenibacillus_AO aurantius. Next base: position 2,300,371 of record CP106741.1, read on the forward strand.
AGAGCGATCGGGGGATTGTCCATGGGCGGGTTCGGAGCGTTCTATCTAGCTCTTCGCCATCCGGAGCTGTTCGGAGCGGCCTCCTCCTTGTCGGGAGCGATCGGCTCGCCTTCGCTCTTGTCGTTCAAGGACTACTCCCGCTCGGAGTTCCCCCGGATGCTCGGGCCGGTTACCGGTCCTTACGCCCGCGAACGGGACCTCGCCCGGCTCGTCGAGCAGCGGGCGAAAGAGGGGCCCTGCCGCAGCTGCATTTCACGTGCGGGACCGAGGATTACCTGTATCCGCTCAGCTGCGGGTTCAAGGTTCACCTCGAAGGGCTTGGGGTCGGGCATGAATACACAGAATACCCCGGGGCCCATACGTGGGACTACTGGTCGGAGCATCTGCCGGAAACGCTGCGTTTTATGGAAAAAGCTTTTGCCGCCAAAGAGGCGGAAAGCAGCTGACGCAGAGGAGCTTCCGCGGCACCGCATGGGCGGCGCCCGGGTCCAAGCCCTGCGATACCGCTTCGGCCTAGGGGTTCAAGCCTGCTTGGCGCATCGGCTTATCGAACTAATCTCCGCGATGCTGTTAAGATAGCGGCCGCGGGGACGGATGCCCGAATGGCTGTAGATGGATAGGGGCCGGGGGATGGATGCCCGTTTGCGAGAAGGACGGCTCGGCTGCATGAGTTCAGCCGGGACCGGCCTTTTGTTTTTAAGGCGGGGTGACGCTGTTTTAAAGTCCGGCGGGAACGTTAAGGATAAGAGGGCGAACTGGTTAGGGCGTAAGGATTGGCTGGCGCCGGGGCGAACGCCCTTGACAAACGCTTTTTATTCATACATAATGAAACTATCAAATAGACATTATCGAAACGGAGGCGGAGGAAATGAAGGCCCTTCTGGTCATCGATTACACGGTGGATTTCGTCACTGGAAAGCTTCCCGTCGGGCAGCCGGCGCTGGACATTGAAGAGAGGATCGCTGCTCTGACTGAGGAATTCGTGGAGTGCGGGGATTACGTCGTGATGGCGGTGGATGTGCACGAGGAGAATGACCCGGACCATCCGGAGACGAAGCTTTTTCCTCCTCACAATATTCGGGGGACCGAGGGACGGGACCTGTACGGCCGTTTGCGGGAAGTGTACGAGAACAATAGGAACCGAATCGAGTGGATGGATAAAACCCGGTACAGCGCGTTTCACGAGACCGGCCTTGACGAAGAGCTGAAGAAACGCGGCATCCGGGAGCTTCATCTGGCCGGGGTCTGCACCGACATCTGTGTGCTGCATACAGCAGTGGATGCGTACAACAAAGGATATTCGCTTGTGATTCACCGCGGCGCGGCCGCCAGCTTTAATGCGGCGGGACACGCTTGGGCGCTGGAGCATTTTGCGGGAACGCTCGGGGCGGAAATAACGGACTGACCGGGTGGCCATTCTAATAAGAAAGAATCGAGAGGGGCGGCAATCATGACCCATTCGCATTACGCGCTTCATACGGACAAATACCAGATCAACATGCTGTATGCTCATTGGTTTCACGGTACCCACAACCAGAGGGCGGTGTTCGATGTGTTCTATCGGAAGCAGCCTTTCGGCAACGGCTTTGCCGTCTTCGCCGGTCTGGAAAGACTGGTTCACTACTTGAACGAGCTGCGGTTTGAGGAGGAGGAAATCGCCTACCTGGCGGAGCAGGAGGAAGGGTACGACCCGCGGTTCTTCGAAGAGCTCCGGAATTTCCGCTTCACGGGGACGCTTCATGCGATGGAGGAAGGGACGATCGTGTTCCCGAACGAGCCGTTGATCCGGGTTGAGGCCAGGGTGTTCGAGGCTCAGCTGATCGAGACGGCGCTGCTGAATTTCGTCAACTTCCAGACTCTAATTGCCACGAAGGCGGCCCGGATCAAGCAGGTGGCCGGGCAGGATAGGCTGCTCGAGTTCGGCACCCGGCGGGCGCAGGAGGCGGACGCCGCGGTATGGGGCGCGCGGGCCACATATGTGGCGGGCTTCGACGCCACCTCGAACATGCAGGCGGGGATGAGGTTCGGCATTCCGACCAAGGGGACGCATGCCCATGCGTGGGTGCAGAATCACCGGACGGAGCTGGAGGCCTTCGAGCGGTTCGCCGAGGCGCTGCCCGATCAGGTCACCCTGCTGGTGGATACGTACGACACGCTGAAATTTGGCGTTCCCGATGCCATCACCGTCGGCTTGAAGATGAAAGAGAAGGGTAAGACGCTGAAGGGCATCCGGCTGGACAGCGGAGACCTGACCTACCTGTCGATTCAGGCCCGGCGCATGCTGGACGAAGCGGGGCTGACCGAGACCCGGATTACCGCGTCGAACGATCTGGATGAGAATACGATTTTTGAGATCAAGGCCCAGGGGGCCCGCATCGACATCTGGGGAGTGGGCACCCAGCTCATTACCGGAGGCAGCCAGCCGGCGCTTGGCGGCGTCTACAAATTGGTCGCCCGGGAGGAGAACGGGGAGCTCGTCCCGACCATCAAGATATCGGGGAACCCGGAGAAAATCACGAACCCCGGCATCAAGGACGTCTACCGCATCATCAGCCGCAAGACAGGTCGGGCTGAGGGCGATTACATTACGCTTCACGGGGACGAGGATGTCCCGCACGGCAAGCCCATCCGGCTGTTCAACCCCACCCACACCTTTATTCAGAAAACGGTGTCGGATTACGAGGCTGTCCCGCTGCTTAAGCCGATCTACGTGGAAGGCAAGCAGGTCTATGAGCTGCCGACCCTGGACCGGATCCGCGAGCTTCACCGGGAGCAGATGTCGTGGTTCTGGCCGGAATATTTACGCCGGCTGAACCCGGAGGTCTACCCCGTCGATCTCAGCCAGAAGGCTTGGGACATGAAGATGGACCTGATTCGCAGCCATCTGGAGCCGAAAGAATAAGCTCGCGTTCGCCTGACCAGGTAAAAAGCTCACCTTCTCTCGCGGGAAGGTGAGCTTTTTTGATAGTAAGTCAGGAAAGGCATCGGTTCGGCAGGTGAGCCTGGCCGGAAGGGAAGGGACACCGGCTGAGAAGGGCCAGTGGTGGAAAGCCCGCCGCGGTCAGCCCCGCTCCCGGTTCGTCATCTGCTGCCAGACGGATCCGGCGGCCGCTTCGCCGCCCTCGATCCGCTCAAGCGCCAGCTGGGCCTGCATGCGGACTTCGAATTCGGGATCGTCCTGGGCTTCGCGCAGGGCGGTAACCGCGGATTCGTCGCCGGCCTCGTACAGGAAGCGGGCGGCTCTCCAGCGCACAAGCTTGTTGGAGTCCTTCAAGGCTTCCGCCATCGCCGGGCCGGCTTCGGGGAAGCCCAGGTCCGACAGAGTATCTCCCGCTGTCCGGCGGACCACCGCGGAGGAATCCTTAAGCGCCCGGTACAGATAGGGGAGGACAACAGGGTCCTTCAGATCGCCCAGGTAAACGGCGGCGAGCCGGCGGATGGACGTCTGCGGATCCTCGAGGGCTTTGGCCAGAAGCGGCAAGGATTCCGCCTCGGGCTTCATCCGCTGAAGGGCCGCATACCGCCGCCGCCAGTCGGGATCGTTCAGGGCTTCCTTCAGCTCCGCTTCCCCGGTCGCTTCCTCGACCACCGTTTCGCCCGGATCGAGCTGAGCGGCGAGAACCCGGAGCTCCTGCAGCCGGGCCTCGTCGTAGGCCGCGTCCAGCTCGCGGACCACCTCATCCAGTACCTCCTGCAGGTCGCCGTACCGGACGCCATGCTCGTTCAGCTGGCGTTCCCGGATCAGGTTGGGGGAGGAGAGGCCTGCTTCCATCGCGGCTTCTACGAACCGGGCGGGCAGGGAGGCCCGCTTCTCTTCCTCGCCAGCGCTTACCCTTACCTGCATGGGAATGCCGCGGAAGGTTTGGACGAGCACCTTTACCTCCCCGTAGGCCGGATCCGCCTCCGCCGCTTCCCCTTCCGCCAGGGCAGGGGAGAGGGACGCCGGAGCGCCCTCGGCGGTGCCGAGAATCCGGCGGGCCTCCGCCAGGATGGACGGCCAATCCCCTTTCGGATGCCGGTCGAGGGCCAGGAAATCCGCCGCGTGGTACAGACCCGTGACGCCCGGGATGGAAAGCAGCTCTTGGACGAAGGGAGGGGCCTCTTCCCGATTATCCGGCGTGTAGGTGAGGCGCCTGCCCTCCGGCAGTTTCTCGTCCAGGGTCAGCTTCATCGTATTGGGACTGGGGGTCGGTTCGATCGAAACGATCTTCATCTCGTTTCCTCCTCCGGTTTGGATTCATATAAGAACAAAAGGGCGGCTGAACGTCAGCACACCCGTTGAAAGGATAAAAAGACCCGGCGCCTAAGCAGGCCGCCGGGTTTGCCGCTTAGCGCCGGCCGCGCTTGGCTCCGCCCCTGCGGGCCGCTTGCCGCCGGCACTCCGGCCGCCGCTTGGCCGCGGGGCTCCGCCGCTGCGTCCCGCGCTGCCGGAGCGCCCGGCTGCGCCTCCGCCGCGCGCCGAGGCACCGCGCGGAGTGCGCGGCGACGAACTCCACTCGCCGGCGTCGCGCCCGCGGTCGCTCCGGCGGCTGTCGCCGCGCTCCGCGCTCCGCGGCCCGGCCGCGCCGGCTGCGCTGCCGCGTGCTCCGCGGCTTGCTCCGGCGGCTCCGCGCGTGCCGCGGCCCTCGCTGCGCAGGCCGTCCGCTCCCGCCCGGCGTCCGCCCGGGCTGGCGCTGCGCTCGCCGTAGCCGCGCTCCTCCGCTGCGGCACCGCCTGCCGTCCGCTTGCCGCGGACCGGCTCGCGGAAGCCGTCCGCCTCCGCTCCCGCCGCGCGTCCAGCCGTGCGCGCGCGGCGCCCGTCTTCGCTTATGCCGCGCGCGCCGCGGCTCTCCTCGCCGGAGCTGCCCGGCCGGCGGCCTTCGCCCCAGCCGCTGGCGTAGCCTCGTCCTCCGGCTCTTGCCGCTGCGCGTCCGCCTCCGCTGCGGGGCGCTCCCCGGCGCCCGCCTTCCCCACGGGAGCCTCGTCCGGCCCCGCGGCCCTCTTCGCGCAAGACGGGAGCCGGTGACCGCCGGCCGCCCTTCTGCTCGATCGTCTGCTTGATGCCGCGTTCGATCTGCTCCAGATGGAACCGGTCCCGCGGCGAGGCAAAGGTCACCGCCATTCCTTCCTGGCCCGCCCGGCCCGTCCGGCCAATGCGGTGGATGTAGCTTTCGACATCATGGGGAATGTCGTAATTGAACACGTGGGTGATGCCCTCCACGTCAATTCCGCGTGCGGCCATATCGGTGGCGACGAGCACATGAATGCGCCCTTCGCGGAACCGTTTCATGACCTGCTCCCGCTTTGCTTGGGACAGGTCCCCGTGAAGCTCGTCCGAAGCAATCCCCTTCTCCTGCAGGGCTTCATTTAAGGCGGATGCCCGCCGCTTCGTGCGGCAGAAGACCATGGAAAGGTAAGGGCGGTAGGTTTCGAGCGCCTCGATAAGGGCATCCTGCTTGCCGCGGTCCGTCGTATTGATGACGACCTGTTCGATTTCGTCGAGGGTGATCCGTTTCGCTTCTATTGTAATTTCCTGCGGGTCGCGCATGTAGTTCTTCGCCAGCTGCCGGACCGGTCCCGGCATAGTTGCCGAGAAAAGCAATGTCTGCCGGCGGGAAGACGTCTGGTCGATAATTTGCTGCACCTCGGCCAGAAAGCCCATATGCAGCATCTGATCCGCCTCATCTAACACGAGGTACTCGAGCTTGCCGAAGTGGACCGAGCCGCGGCGCAGGTGATCGAGCAGGCGGCCGGGCGTCCCGACCACGAGATGAACCGCTCCTTCGAGCTTTCTCAGCTGGCGTTCCACATCCTGTCCCCCGTAAGCGGCAAGTACGTTGGCGCCTACGGCCGGGGCCAGCTTCTGGGCTTCATCGGTGATCTGAATGGCAAGCTCCCTGGTCGGCGTGATGATGAGGGCCTGAACGGCCTTCTGCCGGAGGTCGATCCGCGAGAGAATGGGAAGCAGGAAGGCGAGCGTTTTTCCTGTTCCGGTCTGGGCCTGGGCAATGACATCCTTGCCGGACAGGGCAACCGGAATCGCCTGCTTCTGAATGGGTGTAGGATGGGAAATGCCCATCGTCTGTAAAGCTTCGGCAAGCTCGGCGGCGACGCCAAGCGGGGCAAAACGGTTTTTATCCATTGGGTTAACCCTCTCTTATGGGACTGATTCTTAGTATCCTTATCTTCCGATTTTCATCCGAAGGTTATGATATCTCCTCATTATACCTTATCTTTCCTTCCCCGCACCAATCGCGCATTTTTACGGCAAGGTATAATCTCCCTATCCTTTAGTTAGAATTGTTTATAATAGAAGAAAATAGCAGAAATTTCGTCATTATGCAGGACTTTAGCTGTATTTTACACGGGATTCCGGCTAATTTCTTTCACCGGCTTAACATTTAAGATATAATGAGGTCAAAACTACCATGGATCAAGAGGAGAATTCAGCGTGATCGGAAAACGAGTCCAGAACCTGCGTCTGCGGAGAGGATTGACCCTCTCGGAACTTGCCGAAAGGGCGGGGGTCGCCAAATCCTATCTCAGCACGATGGAAAGGGATATTCAATCCAACCCTTCCATTCAGTTCCTTGAGAAAATCGCAGCCGTTCTCGGCGTAACGGTGGAAGCTCTTCTTCAGCCGGAAGAGCCGCAGGATTCGGACGAAGCCGACCGCCTGGACCAGGAATGGCAGGAGCTGGTTCGGGAAGCGATGTCGTCCGGCATCAGCAAGGAACAGTTTCGTGATTTCCTCGAGTTCTCCAAGTGGAGAAACCGCGACCGGGATCCATCTTAGTGCCGCAAGGAGGTTGGAATCATGAAGCCCGTGCAGTTTACGATGGACGATCTGTTCGCGCCTTCGCCGGAGCCCGTTCGTGATCCGCTCGAATCGCACATAATGACGTATATAAATGAAGGAATCAGCAGTGCCCGGGAAATATGCGAGAAGCTGATCGCGCGGCAGGGAATGGATCCGGCCCGCTACAGCACCGGCAAACCTGTCCTTTTTCCTTACGTATGCCGTTGTCTGGATTCGCTCGCCTCATCCGGGCAGGTGAAATTCCAGGGAGCGGTCGAAGGAACGGAGGACCGGACTTACTTCAAGGCCTAACGCACCAAACGGAGGATGCCTGGCAGGCGTTCCTCCGTTTTCTTTTGTACCTTCTTAAGGGCACTATCGGACGTTTCGCTTGTTTTCCACGGTGCCATTGATGATCTTGTCTTCCGTTTTCCGGTCGGGAAGGCTTAATACCCGGTTGACCATCCCGTTGAATTCCTGAACGCGGGAATCGAGTGGGAGGCCTCTCGCGCTGTCCTGGGCATAACCGTTCATGAGGTTGACGAAATCCCGATGGGCCGAGATATACACTTCATGAACGGAAGGTTGGGCATTCCGGATAATCGAGGCGATCTCCTGCTTCAGGCCGTGGGAAATGTTGTCCGCCTCCTCCACCGTCTCGTAGCTGTTGCTTCCGGAGGTAAGCAGGCGGGGGTCCTGGTAGCTCCCGAATTGGTGGGGGTAGTACCGGCCGAGGGAGGTGGACGAGTTGTTCGTCTCATGGCGGGCTCCCGCCCCCGGGTTCCCGTAGCGGTGTGGTCGATCAGAATGGCCGCGTAGGCGTTCGTTTCGGTCAGAACGACGAAGGCCGTATTGATTCCGTTGACATTGGCTACCTTATCGGATAACACCTGGCTGTAGACGAGGCGCTTGTTGGCATGAATGACGGTTTGGCCCGTACCCGCGCCGTACAGCTTCATCCCGGTATCGGGAACGCTTCCCCGGGTGGAGCTGTAATTGCTGTTGCTGCGCACTCCGTAGCTCGGAATGCCTCTCTTGCCTTTGGCCTCACCGTCGGAGCATCCGCACAGCCCGGTCAGGAGCAGAGCCGAAGCCCCGGCCATAAGGATTCTGGACCATCGGTAGGTGGGGATCATCACGTAATAACCTCCTTTTGAACAGGGCGTAGGGTTCTTCTCTATAGGATGAAACAACGGGCGGAAATTATCCTTGGGGACCGGTGGAAACGATGCATAGAACGCTCAAAATAAGGAAACAATCCATACGAAAAAAGTAAAAAAGTGCCGATTTAGAACGTTTTGTGAACTTGTGGCAGAAGATTGACAAAAAAGTTTGACGAATTTATAGTTAATAGGGTGATTAAGTTTGTTGACAAGGCATGGTTCGCCATGTTACGGACTATTACGAAATAAAGTGGGGTTGATAAGTGATGAGTCGATGGAAATTTGTATGGCGTCTGATGCCCCTGTTAGCGGTGTTGGCGCTGCTGCTTACCGGATGCGGCGAAGTAGAGAACTTGTCCGCATTGGATCCTAAGGGTCCCGTCGCGAGGGAGCAGCTTTTTTAATGGAGTTAAGTCTGGCTGTCATGATCTTCGTGTTCATCGTCGTTATGGCCATCTACCTTTATGTTCTGTTCCGCTACCGCAAGCGTAAAGGCGACGATTCCATCCCTAAGCAGGTGGAAGGAAACCACGTGCTGGAGATTATCTGGACGGTTGTTCCCATTTTGCTTTTGTGCGTTATCGCGGTACCAACTGTAGGTTACACTTTCAAGCATTCTACGGACTACCGGGAAGACAAGAACGTCATGCACGTTAAAGTAACGGGTCATCAGTTCTGGTGGCAGTTCCAGTACCCGGATCACGGGAACATCAACACGGCGCAGGATCTCGTTATTCCTGTCGGCAAGAAGGTCTCTTTGAAGTTACCTCCGCAGACGTGAACCACTCGTTCTGGGTTCCTTCCCTCGGCGGTAAAATCGACACCAACCCCGGTATGTATAACGTCAACTACCTGGAAGCGGATGAGCCTGGCGTCTATAAGGGCAAGTGCGCCGAGCTTTGCGGTGCTTCCCACGCCTTGATGGACTTCAAGGTCAGAGCGCTTTCGCAGGCGGATTTTGACGCTTGGGTCGCCAAAATGCAAGCGCCGGCCGCTTCTTCGGCCGCTACAGCAAAAGGCGAAGAAGTCTTTAAGAACCAGTGCATCACATGCCACGCGGTTACTCCTACAGGCGCCGGTCTCGGACCTAACCTGAACGGCTTTGCGAGCCGTGAGAAGATAGCGGGCATTCTGGATCACAACGACGAAAGCTTGAAAGCCTGGATCCAGGATCCTCAAGCGGAGAAGCCGGGCACCCTTATGCCTCAGCTGCCACTCGATGATACCCAGCTTAACGAGCTGGTCAAATATTTGAACACGTTGAAATAACGATCAAGGCCATAAGGAGGTAACCGCGTTGGCACATGCTCATGCACATCCGGTTAAAAAGTATAGTGGGCTGATGGACTGGCTCACTACGGTCGACCATAAAAAAATCGGAATTCTTTACTTCATTGCGGGAGGAATCTTCTTCCTTGCAGGCGGATTGGAAGCGCTCCTCATCCGGATTCAGCTGATGTTCCCGAACCAGGACATTTTCATCGGCGGAACGTTCAACCAGCTGCTTACGATGCACGGAACGACGATGATCTTCCTTGCCGCCATGCCTCTCATCTTCGGATTTATGAACGCGATTGTCCCGCTTCAAATCGGAGCCCGGGACGTAGCTTATCCGTTCGTTAACGCTTTAGGCTTCTGGCTCTTCTTCTTCGGCGGACTGCTCCTTAACCTGAGCTGGTTCCTGGGCGGAGCTCCCGATGCGGGTTGGACGGCTTATGCTCCCCTTTCCACCGATGCTTTCAGCGGCCGCGGCGTAGACTTCTACGTATTGGGTCTGCAGATCGCCGGTATCGGAACGCTGATCGGGGGATTAACTTCCTCGTCACGATCATCAACATGCGTGCACCGGGCATGACCTTCATGAGAATGCCTTTGTTCACCTGGACGGCTTTCATTACGTCCGCGCTTGTCCTGTTCGCTTTCCCGGCCATTACCGTCGGTCTGGTGGAGTTGATGTTCGACCGTCTGTTCCATGGTAACTTCTTCGAAGTCGGTAAGGGCGGTAACGTGGTTCTCTGGCAGCACTTGTTCTGGATCTTCGGGCACCCCGAAGTTTACATTCTGATTCTGCCGGCATTCGGCATCATTTCTGAAGTGGTCAGTACGTTCTCCCGTAAGAGACTGTTCGGCTACAGCTCCATGGTCTTTGCAACCATTCTGATCGGCTTCCTTGGCTTCATGGTATGGGTTCACCATATGTTCGCAACGGGTCTTGGTCCGGTAGCCAACTCCATCTTCGCCATCGCGACTATGGCCATCGCTGTTCCAACCGGGGTTAAAGTCTTCAACTGGCTCTTCACCATGTGGGGAGGACAGATTCGCTTTACGACCGCTAATTTGTGGGGTCTGGCTTTCATTCCTACCTTCGTTATGGGTGGGATGACAGGGGTTATGCTCGCTGCTCCTGCTGCTGACTTCCAGTACCATGATACGTACTTTGTTGTCGCTCACTTCCACTACGTTATCGTCGGTGGTCTGGTTCTCGGTTTGTTCTCCGGCTTCTACTACTGGTGGCCGAAGATTTTTGGCCGCGTGCTTAACGAAACGCTGGGCAAATGGCATTTCTGGCTGTTTTTTATCGGCTTCCACTTAACTTTCTTCCCGCAGCATTTCCTCGGACTCATGGGGATGCCGCGCCGGGTATTTACCTACGACCCGGGCCTGGTCAGCGGAAACCTGGTTTCCTCGATCGGCGCTATGTTCATGGGTATCGGTACGATTGTCTTCCTGCTTAATATTATCGTCACTTCGATGAAGGCAAGAGATGCCGTAAGCGATCCGTGGGACGGACGTACGCTGGAGTGGGCCATTCCTTCTCCTGCACCGGAGTATAACTTCAAGCAGACTCCGCTGGTCCGCGGTCTGGATCCGCTGTGGAAAGAGAAGATGGCCGGCAACAAGGAAATGACGCCTGCCGAGCCGATCGGATCGATTCACATGCCTTCGGGTTCGATTCTTCCGCTTATCATGTCGATCGGCCTGTTCATTGCCGGCTTCGGCTTCATGTATCACGTGTACCCGGTCTGCATCGTAGGTATCGGCATCACCTTGATCTGCATGCTTCTCCGGTCTGTCTATGACGATCATGGCTGGCACATCGAGCCGGAAGAGCTCGAAGATAAGGGGGTTAAAGCATAATGGCTAACGCACATGCTACCGGCGCGCTGCCGGTTGAACCCGAAAAGGCCACCCTTGAGGGAAAGAATAAAATTTTAGGCTTCTGGCTGTTCCTTGGCGGCGAGACGGTTCTGTTCGGAACCCTCTTCGCCACCTTCATCGCCCTCCGCAACCAGATTGCGGACGGCAAGCCCGCGGCCGAGCTGTTTGTTCTCGAAACCGTTGCCTGGTCCACTTTCATTCTCTTGACGAGTTCCCTGACGAGCGTGTTCGCCATGATGGCCATGCACCGTCATCAAGTTAAGAAGATGCTTCTGTGGTTCGGCATCACCATCCTTCTCGGCCTTGCGTTCTTGGGTCTGGAAATTTATGAGTTCTTCGAATACGTACATGAGGGGCATACTTTCAGTACGAGCGCCTTCAGTACATCGTTCTATACGCTGGTTGGGTTTCACGGAGCCCACGTGGCTTTCGGTATTTTGTGGATCGGCCTTCTGATTCTTCAAGGACTGAAGAAGGGCCTTACGGTCGTAACCGCTCCGAAGTTCTACGTGGCGAGCCTATACTGGCACTTTATCGACGTGGTCTGGGTGTTCATCTTCACGGTCGTGTACTTGATGGGAAAGGTGGGCTAAGCGATGAGCAACAATCCCCAAACTTCTTCACCGAGCAACCGTCACCGGCTGGAAGGGCCTAAGAATCACTACATTGCTTATCTGGTTTCCATCCTCCTGACGATTTTGGCTTTCGCGGCCGTTATCTACACGGGGCTGGACAAAAGCTTCCTAATCTTCTTCCTGGTAGGAATGGCACTCGTGCAGGCCATTTTCCAGCTGGCGATTTGGATGCACATGAAAGAAAGAGGCCATGTCTACGCGATGGTCGGCATCATCTTTGGGTTTATCGTAGCCCTGAGCGGTGTGGCTGCAGCGGTTTTCTGGATGTGGTGGTAAGGTTGAGAAGGGCGGTCGGATTCCATCGGGCCGCCTTCTTTTTTGGTCATGGGGGCTGCCCTTTATAAGGGTTAGGCTTGGAAACAATGGTTAATCCTGTTTAAGAGGAGGTTGAATTTTATGCCTGGAATGGAACATATGCACCAGGGGGCCAGCTTCTCCGCGATGTGGAGCCCCGGAATCCTGCTGCTTACGATATTGCTCGGCTGGCTGTATTTCTATCTCGTAGGGGCCGGCCGTCACCGGTTTCAAGACTCGTCACCCGTAGGGGCAAGGAAGAAAACTTACATGGTTCTCGCCCTGGTTACCTTATACATCGGACAGGGAAGTCCCCTTAACTATTACGGGCACGCGGATCTGTTCAGCGCCCATATGATGCAGCAGTCCCTGCTGTATCTGGTGATGCCTCCGCTCGTGCTGCTGGCGATCCCGGAATGGCTGCTTAAGCCGCTTCTGGATAAGCCGTTTGTGAAGAAATGGATCTATCCGCTGTTTCACCCGCTTCTGACGGTGCTGGTGTTCAACATGCTGTTCTCGATGTACCACATCCCAACCATCTTCGAATACAGCATGTCCCATCCTTCCCTGCACGTGGCGTATCATCTGGTGCTGCTCGTCACGGCGTTCCACATGTGGTTTCCGGTTTTCTGTCCGGTGGCCGGCTGGCAGCGCATTTCGGATCTTCAGAAGCTGGCTTATCTCGTAGCCGACGGCATCCTGCTGACCCCGGCCTGTGCCTGTATCATTTTTGCAAACAGTGTTATATACGGCACCTATGCCGATGAGTTCACGTCTTATCTTCCTCCGCTCGACGACCAACAGCTTGGGGGAACGATCATGAAAATTGTTCAAGAAATTGTCTATGGTGCGGCACTGGCATACGTGTTCTTTAAATGGTATCGTAAGGAAAGGAAAAAGGATCGGGAAGAAGAGGAGCTGTCCGACGCGGAGCTTCTCCAACGGACGAACCTTTCCACTCATACCTAGGAACAGGACGGGATTTCTTCATGCCAAGTCTTTTGCCCACGATTAGTACAACTTTCATTGTCATAAGCGCGGTGCTGGTCGGCTTCGGCTGGTACCACATCGCCAAAGGGAACCGGGAAACCCACAAGAAATTCATGGTGGCCGGAGCAATCTTTGCCCTCGCGTTCTTTCTTGTGTACATGTCGAGAACGATCTTCGTGGGAAATACGAAGTTCGCCGAGGACGGACCGATCTGGATCCGTGACGCTTATTATGTCTTCCTGCTGTTTCACATTACCCTTGCGACGGTTTCCGCGGTCTTCGGGATTGTCACCCTGCTGCATGCTTACAAGGAGCGGTTTGCGAAGCACCGGAAAATCGGCAAATGGACAGCCATTATGTGGCTGATCACCGCCCCTACGGGGGTAATGGTATACCTGCTGCTTTATGTTCTCTATCCGGGAGGCACGACCGCTCCGGTGTGGGAAGCGATATTCAAGTAAGAAGAACCGGCCGGCCCTAGCGGCCGGTTTTTTTGTTTGATTAGGACAAGTAGGACAAAGGCCTTACCTTCCAATGACAGACATTCCCTGTAACTTTTTTCCGTAAAAGGGTTAAGGGCGGGCATTTATTGGGTAATGGTAATAGAGGAGGTTTGCTTAAAAGGGGCATTTAGCCGTATATCGGCGTTATGGAAGCTTGTTGTCGTTTTATGTGAGGCGTAGGAAAAAAGATTTAGATCGACATCACAGTTCGACATACGGATGCTGGCAGGCTTGGTATAATGAATTTCGTTGGCAGGAGAAGAAAGTGGGGATCACGATGAAATATGCTCTTAAGCTGGGCACCTGGGGCATATGGAGGTAGTGGTGCAACCGGCCCGTGGTGAAATCCATACATTTGACCATTGGAGGAAAAGTTCGATGAACACACAAACAGAGATCGAAGAACTGGATATGGAGTGGGTAGAACTGATCGCCGCCGCCCGGCAAGCTCGGCCTATCCAAGGAGCAGGTCCGGGGATTTCTAAGCACACCGCTGGCTTATTTGGTAGAAGGACGGGAGAGAACCACGGATACCGGTCTCGATCCGCTAACCCATGCCGGATAGAACATTCCATACATAATCACAGGTTCCGGGTTGGACGGGACCTTATTCGGCCGGAGTCAGCCCTGGGCAGGGTTGGCTTCTTTTTGTTAGGAAAAGGAAGAACTTCTTGCGGAAGGAAAAAAATGTGTGTATACTGTTAATATAAATATACACAGTAATCACACTAAGGAGAGATGACCGTGTGGAAGAGCGCGGCCCGGCTGGCCCGGATGGAAATCAGGAGGAAGGCCTGTGAATTCCTCTTCTCAGGAGCCGTCACCGTCTTTTATACCATTCTCATGACGAACCTGCTGCAGGACGTCTCCGAAGACGCAAGTAACGGAGTTCTCGTGGATGTTCTCTTTCTTCTCCTCAGCATGATTCAGGGAATGACCATGAATATCAGCCATGCCGGGTATTGGAAGACACGTCCTTACACGGCCAAGCTGAAATGGATGAAGAGCTTGCCTGTCACCGACCGGGAGATTACGGGAAGCCGGTTTCTCGTGCTGGGGGTGACGCTGCTGTGGAACCTGCTTGTGTTCTACATCAGCCTTCTGTTCCTCTCGAGGGCTCCGGAGGGAGGGCTAACCGGAGGGTATGGATTGGCTTTCGTGGCCCTTTGGCTTTGGGCACCCCTGCTGATGGGAGCCTGCTGTGCTTACTTCGAGCTTGTGATGAAAGAGAAGAACTATCTGATCCTTATTTCGGTCCTTACTGTCGTGATCATAACCGTCCCCGTCCTTCTGGGAAAGGGAGGGGATCCGACCTTGGTGGCCTTGTCTTACAGGCTTCTCGATACTTACGAGGGAGGCGCCGTACTTGCCGCCTTGGCCGCCGCCGCTGTGGGGACCTACGCTTTCTACCGGTCCAGTATCATCGGCCTGGGCAAACGGGACCTGAGGTAGACCGGAATTAAGCACAGGAAGGGGGAGGACATGCGGATACCGATACAGCTTTCCCCGGAGAGCCCCGAACCGATGTACCACCAGATCAAGGAG
Source organism: Paenibacillus sp. CC-CFT747 (assembly GCA_030323305.1). Classification (GTDB taxonomy): domain Bacteria; phylum Bacillota; class Bacilli; order Paenibacillales; family NBRC-103111; genus Paenibacillus_AO; species Paenibacillus_AO aurantius. The sequence goes on from CP106741.1 coordinate 2,315,438, forward strand.
CAGCTTCGTGCCCTTATCCTAAGCGGAGAGCTGAAGGAAGGCTTGCTGCTTCCGTCCATCCGGGAATTTGCGCTTGATCTGGCTTGCAGTGTCATTACGATCCGCCGGGTGTATCAGGATTTGGAGCAGGAGGGTTTCCTTCGGACCCGTCAGGGTACGGGAACCTTCGTAGCGCGGGTCGACAGCGGAGACCGGGAACGCTTCCGCAGCCAGGCCCTGGAGGCCGCTTTCCGGGAAGCGGTGGAGCTCGGCCGAAGGCTGCAGTGTCCGGCGGAAGACATGGAGCGCCTGTTCAAGGAAATTTTGGAGGAGAGGGAGAGCAAGAAAACCCAGCTCCCCGGGAACAGCGAATAGCACATTAGAGGAAGCGGCGATAGAGAAGAATGGTGGCCAGGAACGGCGGCCTGGAAAGGGTGAAAGCATGGAGACGATGGTGTCTTATCGAAACATAGAGAAGCAGTACGGCGGAGATTTTGCTTTGGGTCCGGTCAGCCTGGAGCTGGAGCGGGGGTATATTATGGCACTGGTCGGCTCCAACGGCGCAGGTAAAAGCACCCTGTTCCAGATGGCGATGAACATGCTGAAGCCCGACCGGGGGAAGTGAGGCTGTTCGGCCAAGACCCGGCCCTTCAGGAGAAGGAGATCAAGACGAGGATCGGCTACGTGGCCGATCCGGTGCTGATTCATCCTTACGCGAGGACCGTCGGCGAAGCGATGGATTTCTATGCGGCGTGGTACCCGGGCTGGGATGCCGCTTTGTGCCGGAACTTGATGGAGCGGTTCGAGCTCCCCGCCGGCGCCAAGCTTCGCAAGCTGTCAACGGGAATGAAGAGACGGCTGGCGCTGACCATTGCCCTATCTTATCGGCCTGAGCTGCTTCTGCTCGACGAGCCTTCCTCCGGTCTCGATCCTTTGGCTTGGCGGGTCATGATCGAAGAGATCGGCCGGTATATGGAGGAGGGGCCGGCACGATCTTGATGGCGAGCCACAACATGGACGAGGTCAGGCGCCTCGCCGATTATGTGGTGTTTCTTGACGGGGGTCGGGCTTACGGACCTTTCGAGAAGGATGCTCTCCTAACGGACTGGAAGCGGCTCTGGACCGAAGAGCTGCCGGAGGAAGTGTGCGCTGGCCTTCCCGGAACGGTCCTGCTCGAAGAAGAACCGATGCGGATCGTTACCGACGATCTCGGTGCGGTACAGGCCTATCTGGCGCAGAAAGGCAGACAGGTGTTTCGTTCCCAAGCGCTGGAGCTCGAAGAAATCATGGGCTTTCTGACGGGCAGAACGGAAGCGGCGTCCCGAAGAAGCAAGGAGGAGAAGAGAGCATGAATGCACTGCAGCTGGAGAACGTGGTGAAGAATTTTGCGGACAAACGGGCGGTCAACGGCATTTCCTTCGAGGTGAAGGAAGGGGAAATTTTCGGGCTGCTCGGGGGAAACGGTGCAGGTAAAACGACCACCATGCGCATGGTTCTTGGCCTAATCGCGCCTGACGGGGGATCTATCCGATGGAAAGAACGGGCCTACCGGGATGAGCTGAGGCGGATCATGGGCTACCTGCCGGAAGAACGCGGGCTTTATCCGAAGGTGAAGGTGAACGAGCAGATTCTCTATTTGGCGGAGCTTCGCGGCATGCCGCGGAAGGAGGCCGACCGCCGCCTGAAGAAGTGGCTCGAGGAGTTCGAGGTCCCGGAGTATTACGGCAAGAAGGTGGAGGAGCTGTCCAAAGGGAACCAGCAGAAGATCCAGTTTATCGCGGCCGTCATTCATGATCCGGAGATCGTTATCCTGGACGAAGTGTTCAGCGGGCTGGATCCCGTGAACGTGGAGCTCATGAAGAAGTCCGTCCTGCAGCTGCGGGACGAAGGCAAAACGATTCTCTTCTCCAGCCACCGCATGGACCATGTCGAGGAGCTGTGCGAGAACATCTGCATCCTGCACCGGTCGAACCTTGTACTGAAGGGTAAAATCAAAGAGATCAAAGCAGGCTACCCGAAAGAGCGGATTGTGCTGGAAACGGCCGGCCCGGTAGAAGGGCTCTCCTCGACTCCGGGCGTTCTGTCTGTGGAGGAGAAGGAAGGCCGGTACGAGATTCGGATTAATGCGGCCTCGACGGGAAGAGAAATTCTTCAGAGGGCCCTTGCCCAGACGGACGTGTCCCGCTTCCAGGTGATGGAGCCGACGTTAACGGAAATTTTTATTAAAAAGGTGGGGAAAGACCATGAACAGCCTGCTGTCGGTCATTAAGTTCACATTCCTGAACCGGATCCGGACCAAGTCCTTTCTGGTGACCTCTCTTATTCTCTTAATCGTCTTAAGTATCGGCATCAACCTGCCTTCCCTCATCTCCTCCTTCTCGAGCGGCAGTGCCGACAAGGTAGGGGTATGGGATCGGCCGTCGGAGGTGATCAGCGGATTAGAGGCGTATTTCGGCGCCCAGGAGAAGCCGTCCATCGAGCTGGTCAAAATTCCTGACCAAGGGAGCGCCGCAGCGAATGACCGGTTGATTAAGGAACGAATCGAGGCCAAGGAAATCAAAGGCTTCCTCGAGCTGACCGAAGACAAAGCGGCGGGATTCCCTAAGGCAACCTACAAATCAGCCGGGTCCTTCATGGAGAACGGAGTTACCGGCGACCTGGCTCCGGCGCTACAAGCCGTCAAGCAGGCGCAGCTGCTTAAAGGGCCGGCCTGACGGCCGAGCAGCTCGCCAAGTTGAATGCGCCCGTCGACCTGACGAGCATTCAGGTGGATAACGGAGACGGCCGGACCCGCTCCCAGATGATCGTTTCCTACATTCTCGTCTACGCGCTGTTGATCCTCGTCTCCATGATGGTCTACATGTACGGGAACATGATTGCGATGGAGATCACCTCGGAGAAGAGCTCCCGCGTGATGGAGCTTCTCGTCTCCAGCATCTCTCCGGTCAAGCAGCTGTACGGCAAGGTGCTCGGCACCCTCCTGATCGGTCTGCTGCAGATCGGCGTCTATGTCCTTGTGGTCGTAATTAACCTGAATCTTCCGCATAACGCGTCATACTTCAAAGGAATCGACCTGGATTTCGGAGACGCTCCTCCTCAGCTGTATGGGTATTTTGTGCTTTTCTTCCTGCTCGGGTTCTTCCTGTACGCCATGCTTTGCGCCGCCGTCGGCTCGCTTGTCAGCCGTACCGAGGAGCTTGGCCAAGCGATTGCCCCCATTACGATTCTCGCGCTGGCGGGCTTCTATATCGGCATCTTCGGCACCAATGCTCCGAGCTCGGAATTCGTCACGGTCGCGTCCTTCATTCCGTTCTTCACCCCGGCGGTGATGTTCCTGCGCATCGGAATGGCGAATCCGGCAGCCTGGGAGGTCTGGCTGTCCATCGGGGTTCTGGTGGTGACGATTCTCTTCGTCGGCTGGCTGTCGGCTAAAATTTATCGGACCGGCGTTCTCCTGTACGGCAAACGGCCCAGCTTCAAGGAGGTCCGCAAAGCAATGCAGGCTTTTCGGGCGTAGCGGGCCGGGGCCTTTCTTGACAGCGGGGAAGGGACCCTATAAACTAACAGTAATCATATTTTGAAATCCGGAGGAGCCTGTCACCAAGGGCACCTCCTTGTTTTTTTCGGAGAGCCCCTGGTTGGGGCTCCTTTTTTTGTGGGAAAAACCGGATCGAAATATGATTTATTCCGTTAAAGGAAAGAATACCAAAGAACAGAATGACGAGGAGGTCCTTATGGAACAACAAGCTGTGTTGGCAATCGGCATCTTTCTTATTACGTACGCCATGATCATCGCCGAGAAAATCCACCGTACCATCGTGGCGATGATCGGCGGAGTCCTTATGATCGTTCTGGGGATTGTGGACCAGGAGGCGGCTCTCCATCATATCGACTTTAATACGCTCGGCCTGTTGATCGGGATGATGATTATCGTCAGCATTACGGCCGAAACGGGTCTTTTCAAGTACCTGGCTTTGAAGGCAGCCAAGCTTTCCAAGGGCGATCCCGTACGGATTATGCTTGCCCTTGTCCTCATAACCGCCATCGGCTCCGCCTTCTTAGATAATGTAACGACCGTGCTCTTGATGGTGCCGGTAACCTTCAGCATCACCCGGCAGCTGCAGGTGAATCCCGTTCCTTATCTAATCACCCAAATTCTCGCTTCCAACATCGGGGGCACCGCCACCTTGATAGGCGACCCTCCGAACATCATGATCGGAAGTGCCGTTAAAGAACTGACGTTCATGGCCTTTATTTATAATCTGGCTCCCATTGCGGCGGTAATTCTGGTCGTCACTCTCCCGATCTTCGTCTTGATGTTCCGCAAACAGATTCAGACCACACCGGAGCTGAAGCAAAGCATCATGCTGGTCAATGAAAGGGAGGTTATCACCGACCAGACGTTATTGGTAAAAAGCTTGAGCGTCTTGGGACTGACGATCCTCGGGTTCTTCCTGCATCAGATGCTGCATCTGGAATCGGCCACTGTCGCCTTGGCCGGTGCATTTCTCCTGCTTCTCTTGACGGGGGAACACACGATGGAAGAAGCGTTTACGAAAGTGGAATGGACCACCATTTTCTTCTTTGTCGGCCTGTTCGTCCTGGTCTCCGGCTTGATTGAAACCGGCGTGATCGCCGAGCTGGCCGTGAAGGCGATTGAATTAACCGGCGGGAATCCGGTGGCCACTTCCATGCTGATTCTGTGGCTCAGTGCCATCGCCTCCGCCTTTCTGGATAACATCCCCTTTGTGGCGACCATGATTCCGATGATTCAGGAAATGGGGAACATGGGCGTGGAGAACCTGGAGCCGCTGTGGTGGAGTCTTGCCTTGGGGGCGTGCCTTGGAGGAAACGGCACGTTGATCGGAGCCAGCGCCAACTTGATTGTAGCCGGCATGTCGGGTAAAGAAGGATATCCCATCAAATTCGTACAATTTATGAAATACGGGTTTCCCATTATGCTGTTGTCGGTGGTTCTGGCGAACCTCTACCTGTATTTCCGATATTTACTTTAAGGGGAAGGAACATGAAGATGGTTTATGAGTGGAAACCGGAAATCGTGGATATTAAAGAGACGGAGAATGGAAAGGATATCGAATTCTCCATTCGCGTGATAGCGGAGGCTTATTACGAGACCATGAAGGCGGTGCAGCAGGTCTTTGAAGATAATGACGTGATTACGGACGTCTTCCTTTACACGTTTCCCCAGCATGAATACCGTGTCATCGTCAGAAGGGACTATTATGAAGACTTTATCCTGCAGCTGTTGAAGCATCGCTTGGTAACCAAGGCGGAATGGAAGGAGGAACTCCTTTAACTGGGGGTTCCTCCTGAGGGCCTGTTCTAGGGAATTACCCGTCCGGTCAGGGAATGTATCTTGAGCGAAACCGGACGGCCTTCTTTCTCATAAGTGGCTACATGGACCAAGGGAACGCCAGTTCTGGTGGTCAGGTAGCAGGACTCGATGCTTACGGGGGTGGAGGGGGCAGCGATTCCTCGTGAGCTTTTGCCAGACTCCGGGCTTCCTCTTGGGTGACGGCCGGATACATGGGTCTGCCCAGTCGCTGCTTCTCTAAACCGGTATGCAAAGTGCCTTCGATCCGCCGGATCACCCCGTCTATATCGAGTTCCACGACCAGTTGATCGTCACATACCGGCGTTTTGTAAAGCATGCGCTGAAAATAGACGATAACAGATGAACCGTCGGGCTCCACCTTGGTTATCTGAAGGTCTTCCTTTACCCGTTTAAGCCCATAAAGGCCTTTGTGCCTCTCCAAAAACCCGTAGGCAATCCAACCGGGGGAATGGGCCGAAGGCTCGGTTAATTTCCCGGTTACCCGCTGAGGGAGTGAGTCAGGGAATTCCACTGGATCGCTGCGGTTTGCTTGCTCTGGGATTGGAGCTTCTGGAGTGACCTTATGGTTGGTTTCGGAAGTTCTCCGTTTGGAACGATTGGTGCAAGACCGGCAAGGGATACGACGGCAGACAGCAGCAGGCTGGATAAGAACAAGCTACACACCTCCTGGTATACAGCTTTCGCTTATTGTAGGGGATTTATTCCATTTCCTGCTTGGGGAGCGGCAGGAACGGTGCCCGATGGGTAAAGAATAAGATAATCCAAGTACGAACAGGAGGAAAGTTCGGTGGAGGAGTACATGGATGAATCCAAATACATTCAGCAGCATCTGGCGAACGAGAGAACCTTCCTCGCCTGGGTCCGCACGAGCATCGCGATTATCGGGCTCGGCTTCCTGACCGCCGGGCTGGTCAACCGGTCCGGCGAGACCGTATCGGCGGGCGCCCTCGTGGCCTCCATCGGAGGAATCGGGGCCGTGCTTCTGGGCGCGGGCGTTCTCATTCTGGCGGCCCGGGATTATTTCCGCAAGAAGAAAGGGATTAGCCAGGGAGAATACCGGTCCGCTTCTGTGCCGGTCTGGACGCTGGTTTTTGCCATGGGAGTCATATGCGTCCTGCTCGTGCTTCTCGTCATTTTGATGCTGTACGGATAGAGCGGCTCTTTCCTATTTCAAAAGAAGGCTTGGTAAAGCGTGCGGGCTGGAATACAATGAATAAGACAAGAACAACAGCTTGCAGGGAGCGGAGGGGAAAAGATGCTGAAACGCAGAAAAGTGTGGCTGACTATTCTGATCTCCTATTTGTTCCTGCTCCTGCTCCCGGTAACCGTCGGCGGGTATATTTACCAAAGAATGGAGCGGGTATTGGCAGAGCAGGCCAATAAAGCCAACACCGGTTTGCTGGAGCAGGCCCGCCGGAACACGGACAGCCGGTTGACGGAACTAAACCGGATCCTTCTCCAGCTTTCGCTTGAGCCGAACTTCAAGTGGCTGATGGACAATGCAGGAAACAATCACGGCGAGGACCAGATGCACTACGTGGAGCTCATGAAGGAGCTTTCCGGCATTTTAAATGTAAACGATTACATAGATTCCCTTCATCTCTATTTTCCAAAGGCGGGGAGTGTCTTGACTTCCGGCCTGAAAACAGACGCGACGCTGTACTACGAACGGATCCAGCGGTTTGAAGGCATCGCTGAGAGCATGCCCGAGAGACTTTCCCGCTTTCACGCCAAGGCTCTGTACCCGGTGACGACGGTGAACCAGATCGATTACACGAAGCGCGTCATCCCTTACGTGCAAACCTATCCGCTGGATGAAACCGGCCGCCCGGCCGCGGGACTCGTCATGCTGATCAACGAACAGAAGATGAACAGCATGCTGGAGCCGGTGGAATGGGCGGGGGAAGGGGCCGTCTATGTTCTCAATGAGAAGCAGGAGATCCTGACCGGGACAGCGGGAGCTCAATCTTTGCCGGGAGACTTGAGAACGCGACTTGCTGCTCAAGAAGGGTCCTTCTCCTATGAAGAGGAGGGAGCCGCCTTGCTGGTCACCTCCCTGTCAGGGGAGAACCGGCTGAAGTACGTTTCGGTCGTTCCCGAAGCCATCGTGATGAAGAAGGTGGATGCTGTCAAATACGCGTCGCTCTCCCTGTTCGGGCTCTATCTTCTTTGCGGGCTGGCATTATCTCTGCTGCTTACTTACCGCAGCTACAAGCCGGTTCGCGAGGTGGTGCGGTCGATTCTGAACCGGGGATCGGAATACGGAGAAGGCGCCGGCAACGAATACGATTTCATCCAGAACGCCGTGATCCGTTCGATGAACGAAGAGCAGACGCTGCGGGAAACGCTGCTGAAGCAGATGCCGGCCGCGAAGGCCCATCTTCTGACCCGGCTGCTCCTGGGGCATACGAGGCCGTCGGAGAGAGATCCCGAAACCTTGAAGATGATCGGCGGTTCCCTGGATTCCCGTTCCTTCCGGGTGGTGCTGATCGAGATTGAGAACTGCCAGAACTTTGTAAAGAACGACAGCGAACAGGAGTGGGCCTTGGTCCGGTTCGTGCTCACCAACCTGCTGGAGGACTCCGTCTCGCCCGGGAGCTTCGTCGTGGAGCTCGGGCGCAACCGGCTGGCGGTTCTGCTTGGCGGTTCTCCGTCCGGCCAGGATGAGGAGTGGGGGACGTGGCTCGAGAAGCTAAAGCCTCTGGTCGAACAGAAATTCCGCATCCAGTTTACGGCCGCCGTCAGCTCCAGCCACGAGGGGTCCGAAGGGATAGCCGAATGCTACACGGAAGCTTTAACGGCGCTCGAATACCGGCTGACGCAAGGCTCCAACTCCACCATCTATTACAGCCATCACAAGAACCAGAAGAGATTCTCGTACTATTACCCGATGGAGAACGAGGTCCAGATTATTAATTACATTAAAACAAGCGATTATGCCCGTGCGGAGCAGGCCTTGGATCATGTTTACGAGGTTAACTTTGTACGCAACGAAATTTCTCCGGAGCTCGGGCGGTCCCTTTTCCAGGATATAACGGGAACCTTTCTGAAGGTGGTTCACCTGCTCGATAGCCCGAACGACGGCCTGGAGAATCATTTTTCAACGCTTGCCCAGGCCATAGCGAAGTGTACGACGGCCGAAGAGATGCTCGCCTTAATCAAGTCCGGGCTGAAGCTCCTGTGCGATACTGTGAAGGAGGAGCGCTCCGATAACGGACAGGCCGTCTATCGCCGGATCGTGGAGTATATCGGGCAGCACTACGGGGACAGCAACCTGAGCCTGACCCTGCTGGCCGAGGAGTTCGGATTTACCGCTCCCTACCTGTCCACCTTCTTCAAGAAGCAGAGCGGAGTCAACCTGTCGGAGTATATGACCCGCTGCCGGATCGAGGCGGCGAAATCGCTGCTGACGGAATCCGATATGACGATCGGTGACATTTCCCGCCAGGTGGGGTACGCGAACCATATCGGGTTCGGCCGTGTGTTCAAGAAATGGGAGGGCATTACCCCGGGTCAATACCGGGAAACCCGGGGAAGGTGAAGAACGGTTTCTCCATCTTAAGAATGGTTTCCTCAAAATCTTAAACTTGTATGCCTCCGGGAAGCATCGTTTCTTCCCGGGGGCTTTTCTATTAAGGTACAGTGGGAGCAGGCCGGGAAACCGGTTCACGAAAGCAAAAAGGGAGTGTGTCTGTTTGAAAAAGTGGATCTCATCGCTCGTCATTCCAGCCATGGCGGCCGCAGCGCTGACCGGCTGCGGCGGAAAGACGCCGGGGGAGACGGCCAAAGGCCAGGAAGGGCAGAGCTCGCCGAGTGCGGCTCCGAAGGAAGTGGCCTACCCGGCCAAACTTAGCTATTGGGTAGCCATGAACGCCAATGTAGCCGCTACGATGAAAAGCTTCAATGAAATGGGGGTTTACCAGGAGCTTCAGAAGCGCACCGGCACCGTGGTGGACTTTCAGCATCCTCCAGTCGGCCAGCACAACGACCAGTTTAACCTTTTGCTTGCTTCCGGGCAGCTTCCGGACGTGATCGAGCATACGTGGGCAGCGGTCTCGAAAGGCCCGGATAACGCCATCAAGGAGAAGAAGATCCTTCGGCTGAACGAGCTGATCGACGCGCATGCGCCTAACCTTTCCAAGATTCTTAAAGACGATCCGGAGCTGAAGAAGCTGATCATGACAGATGAAGGCAATATCTATGTCTTCCCTTACTTCTCGAAGGAGGAGTTTCAACGGGTATACAACGGGCCGGCCATCCGCAAGGATTGGCTCGACAAGCTGAAGCTGCCGGTTCCCCAGACGATCGACGATTGGGAGAAGACGCTGACGGCGATCCGGGATGGAGATCCTAACGGGAACGGCAAAAAGGACGAGATTCCGCTGCTCCTCGATTTGAAGGTCATGGATTTCGGCCATGCCTTTATCGGGGCTTACGGCATTACGTCGGGCTTCTACCAGGATCAGGGCAAGGTTAAGTTCGGTCCGATCCAGCCGGAGTTCAAGGAGTTCCTGACCGTGATGAACCGGTGGTACAAGGAAGGCCTGATCGATAAAGATTTCGCCACCATGGACCAGAAGCTGAAGGATGCCAAAATGACCGGCAACCTGGTGGGCGCCATGGCCATGAACGTGGGAGCGGGGCTTGGCAGCTACACCTCTCTGATGAAGCCGAAATACCCCGACTTTAACCTCGTGGGTGTTCCTTATCCGGCGTTGAAGCCGGGCGGCATGTCGATCGGACAGATGAACGCTCCGTTCATCGGCACCGGGGCGGCGATTTCAGCAAATGCCAAAAATCCGGAGCAAATTGTGAAATGGCTCGATTACGCTTACGGTCCGGAAGGGCACCTCTTGTTCAATTACGGCCTCGAAGGCCAAAGCTATACGATGGTGAACGGCAAGCCGGCCCTGACCAAGGAGATCACCGCCTCGTCGACCAACCTTCCGGTCAGCCAGGCCATCGCCAAGTACAGCCACGGTTCGTTCTCCGGCCCTTATGTGGTGGATAAAGGACTGACGGAGCAGTTTTCCCCGGAGCCTTTCCAGAAGCAGGCCATCGAAACCTGGATGAAGGCGGACCATGCCAAGCTCCTCCCGTCACTCACCTTGACCAGCCAGGAAAGCTCCGAAATGTCTTCGAGCATGAACGATATCAAGACCTATTACTCGGAGATGGTCAACAAATTCATTATGGGGATGGAGCCGATCGATTCCTTCGACAAGTTTGTGGGCACCATCCAGAAAATGGGCATAGACAAAGTCATCCAGACCCAGCAAAAAGCACTTGAGCGCCTCAACAAGCGTTCCTAGAGAGCAGGTCAACCGCCGCTATCGCCAGCCGTCCTATGCCCGGCGGCTGTGGCGCGATATCCGGATCAACCGGCATGTCTACCTCATGCTGCTGCCCGTCGTCGCTTACTACCTGATCTTTCATTACGGTCCGATCTACGGGGTGCAGATCGCCTTCAAGGCGTTCTCCCCTACCAGGGGCTTCCTGGGAAGTCCCTGGGTCGGCTTCGATTATTTCAAGGATTTCTTCAACAGCTATTATTTCGGACGCCTGCTGAAGAACACGCTGCTGTTGAGCCTCTACGAGCTGCTCTTTGCCTTTCCGGCTGCGGTCGTTCTGGCGCTGCTGCTCAATGAGGTGCGCCGAAGCTCGTTCAAGCGCCTGGTCCAAACGGTCACGTATCTGCCTCACTTCATCTCGATCGTGATCATTTCCGGGATGCTGATCGACTTCTTGTCCCGGGACGGCCTGGTCAACCAGCTGCTGACCTGGACGGGAAGGAGCCGGCCGCCTTCCTGAGCGATCCGGCCTGGTTCCGGACCGTGTACATCACGTCGGGCATCTGGCAGAACGTAGGCTGGGGATCGATCATCTACCTGGCGGCTATCTCCGCCATCGACCCTACCTTGTACGAAGCCGCCAAGGTGGACGGGGCGGGACGTTTCCGGCAGGTGCTGAACGTGACCATTCCGGGCATTCTGCCCACCGTTATCATCATGCTCATTTTGCAAATCGGAAGCTTTATGGCGGTCGGCACAGATAAAATTCTGCTGCTGTACAACTCCTCCACCTACGAGACGGCCGATGTGATCGGAACCTATGTGTACCGGAGGGGATACTGGATTCGGACTTCAGCTACAGTGCGGCCGTGGGCCTGTTTAATTCGGTCATTAACTTCGCCCTGCTGATTCTGGCTAACCGGCTGAGCCGCCGTTATACGGAGACCAAGCTATGGTAAGGAGGATCCCATGGGAAAAATGACTTCAGGCGAACGCCTCTTTCAGCTCGTGAACAATACGGTGCTGCTGCTGCTGTGCCTCGTGACCTTGTATCCGTTTCTGTATGTGCTGTTCGCTTCCTTAAGCGAAGCCGACCGGCTGGTTCAGCACCGGGGGCTGCTGGTGTTTCCTCTTGGGCTCAGCTTTCAGGCCTATGAACTGGTTTTTAACAACCCGATGCTGATCCGGGGGTATTTGAACACCTTGTTCTATGTCGTCGTGGGGACAGCCTTCAACATTTTCATGACGGCGCTTGGCGCTTACGGATTATCCCGGCAGTCCCTGATGCTGAAGAACCCCATCATGATGATGATCGTGTTCACCATGTTTTTTGGAGGCGGGCTGATTCCCACTTATCTGCTCGTTTCGGAGCTCGGGATGCTGAACAGCCGGTGGGCGCTTATCATTCCGTCGGCGATCAGCACGTACAACCTCATCATCATGAGAACGGCGTTTCAGGGCATCTCGGTGCACCTGGAGGAAGCGGCCAAGATCGACGGAGCGAACGATTATACGATTCTCTTCCGGCTTATCCTTCCGCTGTCCCTCCCCGTCATCGCGGTTATGGTTCTGTTCTACGGGGTGAGCCACTGGAATTCCTGGTTCACGGCGCTCGTTTATTTGCGGGACCGCGACCTGTTTCCTCTGCAGCTTGTCCTGCGTGAGATTCTCATCACATCCAGCACGGATGCCATGACCACCGATGTGCAGGGGATGGATAAGGCAGGAATAAGCGAGGTCATCAAATACGCCATGATCATTGTCTCGACAGTCCCGATTCTATTTCTGTACCCGTTCCTGCAGAAGTACTTCGTAAAAGGCGTCCTGATCGGCGCCGTCAAAGGCTAACGCTTGATCCGATTCATACTTTAAGGAGGAATTAGGAACATGACCCTTTCTTCTAAAGCTAAACGGAATTCAGCCAAATGGCTGGTGCTTGCCGTCTCAGCCGCTCTGCTGCTCCCGGTATTTTCGGCCAAGGGGGTATTGGCAAAAAGTGAAGACGGACTGGAGCACCAATCGGTCAACAGCCAAGGCGTAAGCGCCTATATTGACGTCGCCCAGTTCGGAGCGGCCCGCGATAAGACCCCGGCGGAGAACATGGCCGCCCTGCAGGCTGCCATCGCTTTTGCCGACTCACAGGGCGGGGAGTGGTGATCGTGCCGGTGACGGTGGAGTACGGCTACAGCCGCAACGATGTGACCACGCACCCGGATTTCTCCCAGACCGACACCAACATTACGGTGATCGATTATTCGAGAGGCAACACTCCCTACAGCAATCCGCTCGCAAGAGACGGCAACCAGGTGCGCTACTTCTCCAGCACCGAAGGGGATGAAACGAACGGACAGCATGACGGCAACACGACCTGGTTCATGGGCAACTGGCATCCGGCTCTCATGATCATGCATAACGACGCTACGGCGAACAACCGGCGCGCGACCGTCTTCTTCGGCAACCGGGGCGTGGTGAACTGGGGGATCGGCCAGGGCACCAACACGATCAACGGCGGGACGGACGATGAGCTGAGCGATTTCAAAATTGTCGGGAACAAGGTGGCGGGCTCCCCGTCCCTCACCACGATGTTCACGGTTAAGAAAATCAGCGGTTTCTTCGGGTGGAACGTCGGCTCTCCTTCGAAGGAATTCCATTTCGTCGGCCGCCAGGCGAACACCGACTTCCTCATTCAACAGAGCAAGGCAGGGGGGACGTCAACCTCATGCTGAAAACAAAATCTAACACGCGGACTTTCAAGCTGGAGGAGGATAACGGCGACCTGATCATCACCAAGTCGGACGGAACCGGGACGGCCGTGCGGATCGGGGCAGACGGGAATGCCTCGTATGCCAAAGGAGTCAGCGGGGAGCCTTTGATGCGGCCACCCTGCCGGGCGCGGACTCTGTGGCGGTGGGGACCATGGTCTTCCACACCGGTCTGAACAAGCCGGTCTGGTCCACCGGAACCCAGTGGGTGGATGCCAGCGGCACCGATCCTCTAGATGGGGAAGGGTGAAACCGGCTGGGAGAGGAGCCGGTCCATGCTGAAGCAGGTTAAGCTGCGGGAAGACGGGCTTGTCGAATTCCGGCTTGCCCCGGGAGAGGGCTGCCTTTCCTGCCGGGTGGACTATTGTACGCCGGACGCGGGCTGGAAGCCCGCCGTCCTGTTTCCCTCCCTTGACCCCGAGGAGGTATTGAACGGAGCCGGAGAACAGTGGGAAGAGGCTTACGAGGCCGGCATCGTCCGGTTCGCACCGGAATCCGAAAGGGGAAAGGGGCCTCCTCTCTTCTATTGGAACCTCTATGGAATGAGGGAATGGGAAGGCCATACGATCCCCTTAAGGTTTACTACCCTTACGGAAATGGGGAAAGTTGTAGAACGGCATAACCTGAAGCTGACCGGAAGCCGGGCTCTATACCTGGACGACTGGGAGCATTATGCGGGGGAAAGCGGTTGGAACGTTCGCCCCAGCCGTTTCGGGACCAGTGTCGGCATGAAGCGGGGGAGAGGCTCCCCCGCTCTCTATTGCCATCCCCGTCCACGGGGAATACGACGTGTATTTCGGAATGGAGACGGGCAGCGCCCGCTTCCTCGTTAAGGTTAACGGGGGGCCGAGGGCCAGGTTCATGACCAACGGAAGCCGTTACTTAAGCCACTATACCGGGAAGAGGGGGATGGAGATCTTCTTCGGCCGCTTGCAGCTGAAGGGGGGAGCATGGAGCTTTCCCTCCTGCAGGAGCACGTGACGAAGGGGGCGGATTTCGGCCGGATTTCCTATCTGAAGCTCGTTCCCGCCTCGTCCGGAAGCGCTCCGGCACCGGGCTCGTCTTCGGCCGTGTACGGGAAGCTCGGAGGCCAAGAGCTTTGTCTCTTCTACGAGCCTTACAGCTATTCCCTGCACGGGTTTCACGACGCGGAGACGATGAATGAGGTCATGCTGCAGGAATTCATCCGGCTCCGGCCGCAGGAAATCTCGATTCAGACCGTCCGAATCGGGATGAAATCGCTGCATCACAGCCGGTTCCTCGAACGGCTCGATCTGCCGGCGGAAGCCGATGACCGGACGGTGAACGACGATCCGGCCCGGCTGGCGGCAGGCTGCGACATTCTAAGGGAGACCGTCCGGGCCCTCGAAGGGACCGGAATCCGCTTGACGGCTAATGTCGGCATGAACCGTCCCTATTTATGGATCCCGCCTCTGGCGGAGCGGTTCACGAGGGAGCATGCCTCTCTCGTCCGGGACGGGGATTTCGATTATACCCGGCCGGAGGTGCAGGATTACGCGAAAGCGGTTCTCGGTGAGCTGGTAAGGGAGTATGCCATCAATGGGCTGCTCCTGGACTACATGCGCTCTCCCAAAAACCAGACGGCGGACAGCCTGGTCGGAATCCTTCGGGCGGCTAAGGCGATGTTGAAGGAGAAGGAAGCCGTCACGGGTTCACGGATGGACCTGAAGGTGCGAATACCCGCGGTCCATCCGGTGTACTTCGAAGCCATGGAGCAGGGTGTCGCCGAAGGACTGGTGGATGTCATCATCCCGTCGAACTTCATGACGAGCGATCCGCTGCCCCGAACCGAGCATTACGTTCAGCTATGCCGTTCTACCGGAACACGGGTGTTCGGCTGTATCGACGGCTGGAAATGGCTGGCCGGCATCGACCCGAAGGCGGGAGCCCTCACGATGGCCCATACGCCGCGGGATCTGAAAGCCACTTATGAAGCGTATAGAAAGCAGCATGTCCAAGGCGTTTATTTGTATCAAGCCGATTTAATCGGCGCCAATCCTTACCTGTACGACCTATTCACTTGATTAGCAGCAGGAAAGAGAGGACAGACATGAACCTGGGGGTAATAGGATACGGGCTTCGGGCCCGGTCGATCTTAGGAGAAATCGGGAGGCAGGATCCTGCCTGCCGGGTGGCGGCGGTGGTCGATCCGCGTGAGAAGCAGAGGGGGAATGGCCGTATTCCGGCGACCGTCCACGCTTTTACGACACGGCGGAAGAGATGCTGGCAGCCGAGCCCGGCTTGAACGGGGTTATGATCGCCACCCGCTGTACCCTTCATACCGAAATGGCGCTGAAGGTGCTTCCCGCGCGGCTTCCCGTCTTTCTGGAGAAGCCGGTGGCGACGAACCTGG
The DNA here is from genome assembly GCA_030323305.1 of Paenibacillus sp. CC-CFT747. Lineage (GTDB taxonomy): Bacteria > Bacillota > Bacilli > Paenibacillales > NBRC-103111 > Paenibacillus_AO > Paenibacillus_AO aurantius. The sequence continues at coordinate 2,331,200 of CP106741.1, forward strand.
CGGACTGGAAGAGGCTGCACCAGGCTTCCCTTGCCTATCCGACGGAAGTGCTGGTGTCCTTCCCGCTCCGGGTCACGCCGATCGTTCAGCTCGTAAAAGAGATCATCGATTCGGGCAAAATCGGATCGGTGGAGCATGTTCAGGCTTACAACAATGTGCCTTACGGCCGGGTGTATTACCAGAGCTGGTACCGCAATCCGGAGGAAACGGGAGGTTTGTTTCTCCAGAAGGCCAACCACGACTTCGATTACCTGAATGCAGTCCTCGGCCTGAAGCCGCTATCCTTGTGCGCCATGACCTCCAAGCAAATCTTCAAAGGGAATAAGCCGGCCGGCTTAACCTGCGAGGCTTGCGAAGACAACCGGACCTGCTTGGAAAGCGCCCTTCGGAAGCCGGAGCCGGAGCGGGAATGGAACGGCTGCTGCTTCGCCGAGGATACGGGCAACGAGGACTCGGGAAGCGTCCTGATCCGCTACGAGACGGGGATGCATGTCACCTACAGCCAGAACTTCTTCGTTCGGGGCCGGGCCGCTTCCCGCGGAGCCCGCTTCATGGGCTACAAGGGGACGCTCGAATTCGATTTCTACCAGAAGCAGGTCCGTGTCTATCTGCACCACTCTCCCCGGGTGGAAACCTACGACATTGAGCCTGGGGAAGGGCACCACGGAGGAGACACGGCGCTTGCCCGCAACTATCTCGCTATGCTGGCCGGCCGGGAGAAATCGATCATTCCTTTGGAGGCGGGCCTCACCAGCGCCCTTATGGGTATCCTGGCGAAAGAGTCGGCGGAGCACGGAAGATTCTGTTCCCTTGGGGAGGACTTAGGTGTCCTTTCGGGGTCACCATTTGGGGGACGCTAGGCCGATTCGGCAGGAAACCGCCCTGTGAAGGGCGAAGGGGTTCTTAACGAGTAAGCCGGGCCCGGGAGAGGGGCTTCTTATTCGTCAACCCACCTGCGAAAGGATGAAGCAAATTGCGTATTCGGCTCATGACGGATCTTCATTATTCCGCCTTGGCGGAGCTTCCGGTTAAGGATGATTTTTACCGGGCTTATCTGGCCCGTTTCTTCGAAGAAGGTTCGGAGGCCGACTGGTACCTCTGCCTGGGGGATCTGACCCAGTATGGGCTGGAGGAAGAATACCGGTCGGTGTACGCCATCATTGACTCGCTCGGCAAGCGAAGCTCCTTTCTTCATGTGCCCGGAAACCACGACCTGCTGACGGCGGGACCGGAGACAACGGAAACCTGGGGAGCCACTCCTCCGATCGCGAACGGCTTCGGGGTGATCGACACCGAGGCGGCCGTCTTGGTTTTCCTGAACACCTGCAAGACGAAGAGCGCGCTGGATTGGGGAGGACAGCTGGACGACCTCCAGCTCGAGCTGCTGCGGAACCAGCTGGCCCAAGCCGGCGGCCGTCCGGTGTTGGTGTTTGGCCATCATCCCTTGCCGGACACGACGGCCCTGTCCGAGCAAGACATGATGAGGGTGGAGAACGCGGAGCCCCTGCTCTCGGTCATCCAGGGGGCGGCCGGGCCGTGCTTCTGGTTCAACGGCCACAATCACATTCAGACGATCACATCCGCCGGGAATTGGACCTATGTACAGACCGCGTCAGCCATCTGCCTGCCGTGCTGGAGAGAACTGGAGATCCTGCCCGGCTCCATCCGCATAACCTCTCATGTGGTCAACGACCCGAAGCTGTATGACCTGGCCCGGCAGAGCCTAGACGGCTTCGCGGGCTTCCACGACGTGCCGCCGGCCGTCGCTCTGGGAGGCGAGCTGGATCAGGATGCCTTGTGGGAGCCCGAAAGTGACGGTCAAACGGCTTAATCCACGCGGCTGTCTGCCGTCACGCTGCATCGAACGCCGCGCGGCCAACTGGCAGCCAAGTCAGGGCCAACGGATGGCTTCTCTGCGGGTTCCGTGGTATACTGGCTCCACATTCGAGGACAGGGGTTGGTACGATGGAACATGCTTTGATTAAGCAGCTGGACTTCGTCCGGTCGCAGACGCTGAAGGCCATGCAGGGAATGACGGAGGAGGAGGCCGACCGGATTCCGGAAGGGTTCCGGAACAACCTCCGCTGGCAGTTCGGACACATTTACGTCGTCCTTGAAAGGCATGCCTTCCAGTACATAGGGCTCCCGCTTCACCTGCCGGAAGGCTACAAGGAGCAGTTTGAGTACAACACTTCTCCGCTTACCCGTCCGGAGTCGGTCCGAGTCCCCGCTCTGCCGGAGATCGAAGGGCTGATGAAGGAGCAGGTCGGCCGCATCCGGGAGGCGCTGGGCGGACGAATGCAGGAAGAGGTTCCGGAACCGTACCGGACCTCGTCGGGGGCGCTGCTGAAGACTCCCGAGGATTTTCTCAGCCTCGACCTGTATCACGAAGGCATGCATTTCGGCGTGATCAAGCTGTACAAGGCGCTGCTTTCCCTTTAACGGGCAGCACCCCTATCATTCCGAAAGACCCGGTTTCGGTAACCGGGTCTTTTTGTCGTGGGCGGAAGAGATCCTAAAGGCAGGGTAGGACAGAGAATACAACCTTCTTACCGGTGCAGGTGAGAGCCTGGAGGCGGACAAGGTTACAAAAAAACTAACAACCTATTTGTTTAATGGGGGTTGTTAGTCGGGTATAGGTTTGTTATAGTATGGATACATAAGGCTCCAACGCTTGCCAAATTATCCAAAAGACAAGGAAGCGGAAGAGCTCTTTCCTTTCCGGAACAGGAAAGGCGCGGAGGCTTGCAGAAGCTTGTCGTGTCCTTTCGAAGGGGGTGCGAAGAAGGGAAAAGGAACGGAGCGCCAAAAAGACAGGGAAGCCAACCGAGGTAAAACCAAGTATTCCAATGTGTAAAATAAAATTAAAAGGGAAATGAGAAAGGATGGGTTGGAAGTTGAAGAAGTCAGTTACGATGGTTCTGCTTATGGTTCTATGCTTGGCCCTGGCGGCCTGCGGACAGAAAACCGGCGCGGGGGATACGGCCAGCGGCGGAAAAGGCTCGGAAGGCACGGACTCCGCAAGCGGAACCTTGGGCGAAGCCAAGAAGAAAGGCTCTATTACCGTAGGATTCGCGAATGAGAAGCCGTACGCCTACAAGACGGCCGATGGGCAATTGACGGGAGAAGCGGTGGAGATTGCCCGTGTCATCCTGAAGAAGCTCGGGGTCAACGAGATGAAAGGAGAGCTGACCGAGTTCGGCTCCCTGATCGGCGGGCTGCAGGCTAAGCGTTTCGATCTCATTACCGCCGGGATGTTCATCAACCCCGACCGGTGCGGCGCGGTTCTGTTTGCCAATCCGGAATACAGCATCGGGGAAGCGATTGCCATCAAGAAGGGCAGCGATTTGGGCTTGAAGAGCTACAAGGACATCGCCTCCAAGAAAGACGTGAAGGTGGCGGTGATGACCGGAGCCGTTGAGATCGGCTATCTGGAGAAGTCCGGTGTGGCGAAGGAACAGATCGTCCAGGTGCCGGACCAGGCCTCCGCTGTCAGTGCCCTTCAGGCCGGACGGGTTCAGGCTGTCACCATGACAGGACCGGCTCTGCAGTCCATGCTGGAATCGGCCGGGGATGCCAATCTGGAGCGGGTAGCGGATTTTACGCAGCCGGAGATCGAAGGCAAGAGTGTGCGCGGCTACGGCGCCACCGCTTTCCGCCAAGCCGATACGGAATTCCAGAAGGCGTATAACGAAGAATTGAAGAAAATGAAGGATTCCGGCGAGCTTCTCACCATTCTGAAGAAGTTCGGCTTCACGGAGCAGGAACTCCCGGGTGACGCGACGTCCGAGAGCCTGTGCAAGAAATAACATGCCGACTTCATGGACGGACTTCCTGCCCGCCTTCTGGGACGGGCTGGAGGTGACGCTTAAAGTAACGGCATGGGGAGCTGTATTGGCGCTGGTTGTTTCCTTTGTAAGCGGGCTTTGCCGCCTATCCAAGCTGTGGATCGTAAGAACCGTCACCGGCGTGTACGTGGAGATTTTCCGAGGGACCTCCCTCCTGATCCAGCTGTTTTGGCTCTATTTCGCCCTGCCGATCCTCGGTCTTGAGCTGCCCAAGCTGACGGCGGCCGTTCTGGCGGTCGGGCTGAATTTCGGGGCTTACGGCTCGGAGATTGTACGGAGCTCGATATTGGCTGTGCCCAAAGGGCAGTGGGAAGCGGCGATCGCCCTTAACCTGACTCCTTACCAGAGGCTGGTTCGCGTGATTTTTCCGCAGGCATTCGTCCGTATGCTTCCTCCCTTCGGGAACCAGATGATCGAGCTGGTTAAATCCACCTCGCTCGTCTATTTCATTACGATGGCCGATCTGACCTACCAGGCCATGATCTTAAGGAATAACTACATCTCGTGGACGTGGGAAATTCTCACCCTGCTGCTCGTCTTCTACTTTGTCATTTCCGCTGGGATCGCCCTGCTGGTGCGGCTCCTGGAACGAAAAATGACGGCTGGGAGGGTGTAGACCATGTGGGATTGGAATTATGCAGCGGAAATTTTGCCGGAGCTGCTCGGCGCTTTGAAGATGACCATCCTGGCCACCTTCTGCGGGTTCGGCGTGGCCTGTGTCGGAGGGCTCGTCTTTGCCGCAGCGGTCCGCTCCCGCTGGAAGATCATCTGCCTTCCGGCAAAGGGAATCCTAGCCTTCATCAGGAATACACCGCTGCTCGTTCAGGTGCTGTTCCTGTATTACAGCCTGCCCCAGCTGGCGGGGATCTCCCTGTCGGCGTTCATGGTAGGCATCATCGGACTAGGGCTTCATTACAGCACCTACCTGTCCGAGGTCTACCGTTCCGGGATTGAGGCCGTACCGAAGGGCCAGTGGGAAGCGGCGACGGCGCTGAATTTCCCGCGCTGGATGACCTGGTGGCGTGTCATTCTTCCGCAGGCCCTCCCGCCGATTATCCCGATTATGGGCAATTATCTTATTGTCATGTTTAAGGAAACGCCGATTCTTTCGGCGATCACGCTGGTGGAGCTTCTCCTCACCGCGAAGAATATCGTGTCGCAGTCGTACCGCGTGTTTGAGCCGTATACCATGGTCGGCCTGTTGTTTCTGCTGATCAGCTACCCGGCGTCTCTGCTCATCCAGAGACTGGAGAAGCGCATGAATCTGCATGAGAGGATGCCGGCGGCGGGACAAACGGTCAAGAAGAAGGAGGTGAGTTCGTGAGCGAAACCATCGTCAAATATAACGACGTGACCAAATCCTTCGGGGATCTCCAGGTGCTGAAGGGCATCAACCTGGAAATCGGAGCCGGGGAGAAAGCGGCCGTCATCGGCCCGAGCGGCTCCGGCAAGACGACCCTCGGGCGCATGCTGATGACGCTCGAGGAGCCTACCACCGGAACAATCGAGCTGGACGGGGAGCTGCTTTGGCACCGGCGGGACGGGGACCGGCTGGTACGGGCCAACGAGAAGCACCTGCACCGGATGAGGAACAAGGTGGGGATGGTGTTCCAGCATTTCAACCTGTTCCCGCACATGACCGTGCTAGGCAACGTCACGGAGGCGCCGAGAAAGGTGCTGAAGTTGTCTAAAGCCGAAGCCGAGGAAAGAGCCGTAGCCATGCTCGTCAAGGTAGGCCTGGGCGATAAGCTGGATGTTTATCCGGCCCAGCTGTCCGGCGGGCAGAAGCAGCGGGTGGCGATCGCCCGCGCCCTTGTCATGAGGCCGCAGGTTATGGTATTCGACGAAGTGACGTCCGCTCTCGACCCCGAGCTGGTGGGGGAAGTGCTGGAGGTGATCCGGGAGATCGCCGAAGAGGGCGAGATGGCCATGCTTCTGATCACGCACGAGATGGAATTTGCCCGCGAGATCGCGGACCGGGTCATCTTCGGGGCGGACGGCCTGATTGTCGAGCAAGGACCGCCGGAGCAAATTTTCGGCAGCCCCGAAAGCGAACGGCTTCAGCAGTTTCTGAAGCGGTTCCGGTCGGGCGGCATCTAAAACATAAATAAAAAGGGGAGATTCATGACGACGGAAACGGCGTTCACGTTTCGCCGTCCCCAGACGGAAGATGGAGAAAAGGTGTGGGAGCTCATCCGCGAGGCGGGGACGCTCGATCTGAATTCGGCTTACTGCTACTTGATGCTGTGCGACTATTTCAGCAGCACCTGCGTCGTGGCGGAAGCCGAAGGGAAGCTGGCCGGTTTCGTCTCGGCCTTTCGCTCGCCCAAGCAGGACGACACCCTGTTTATCTGGCAGGTGGGGGTGGACCGGTCCTGCCGGGGAAAGGGACTCGGGAAGCAGTTGATCCGCACCTTGCTGAACCGCAGCGCTTCCCGTTCGGTTCGCTATCTGGAAGCGACCGTGTCGCCTTCCAATATGGCTTCCCGGCGGATGTTCGCCGGGCTAGCGGAAGAATATGGCGTGAAATGTACGCTTAGCCGCGGCTATTCACCTGCTCTTTTTCCTGAGGGAAGCCAGCATGAAGAGGAAACGTTGTATTTACTCGGTCCGTTCACACTCTAAACCAATATGGAGGAATGACATGGATACCCAAGTACTGGAAATGCCCAATCTTGCCGTTTTTGACGAGCTGGAATCGGAAGTGCGCAGCTACTGCCGTAATTTTACAACGGTGTTTCACAAAGCCAAGAATGCTAAGCTGTGGGACACCTGCAACAACGAATACATTGACTTTTTTGCCGGAGCGGGAGCTCTGAATTACGGCCATAACAACGAACGCATCCGCGCGAAGCTGGTCGATTATCTTCTGCAGGACGGCATTACCCACAGCCTGGATATGGCGACCGGTGCCAAGGAAGCCTTCCTGGAACGGTTCCAGGAAGTGATTCTGAAGCCGCGTGGCTGGAACCATAAGGTGATGTTTCCGGGACCGACCGGAACGAACGCCGTAGAAAGCGCCATGAAAATAGCGAGGAAAGTGACAGGCCGTACGACAATCATGTGCTTCACGAACGCCTTCCACGGCATGACCCTCGGTTCGCTTGCCGTCACCGGCAATTCCTTCAAGCGGGAAGGCGCCGGTGTGGAGCTGAGCCAGTCGGTCTTCATGCCCTATGACGGCTATTTCGGGGAAGACGTGGATACGGCCGCTTATATAGAGAAGCTGCTGGGCGATCCCGGCAGCGGGGTGCCATTGCCGGCGGCCATTATCCTGGAATCGCTGCAGGGCGAAGGCGGACTGAACGAAGCGAGCAAAGGCTGGTTGCAAAGGATCGAAAGGCTGTGCAAAAGCCAGGGCATCCTGCTCATCCTGGATGATATCCAGATGGGCTGCGGCCGCACGGGATCCTTCTTCAGCTTCGACCATGCCGGGATCGAGCCCGACATCATCTGCCTGTCGAAGTCTATTGGAGGCTACGGACTGCCTATGGCGATCACGCTGCTGAAGCCGGAGATCGACGCCTGGAAGCCGGGCGAGCACAACGGAACCTTCCGCGGCAACAACCTGGGCTTCGTGGCCGCGGCCGAAGCGCTCTCCTACTGGGAGGATGCCTCCTTCGAGATGGACATCATGCAGCGGGCCCGCCTGATCCGCGAGGCGCTGGAAGGCATGCTCGCGAAGCATCCGCAGCTTAACGGCGAGCTCCGCGGTAGAGGCCTGATCCAGGGGATTGCTTTTGCCGATCCCGCCATGGCCGAAGAGCTGTGCTCCCACGCCTTCCAGCTCGGGCTTGTAATGGAAACGTCCGGTCCGAGGAGCGAGGTCGTGAAGCTGATGCCGCCTCTGACCATTGAGCTCGATGTTCTGAAGCAGGGGCTGCAGATGATGGAACGGAGCATGGAGCAGCTCGCGCACAACCATTCGACGAAATAGTAAGTCAATCCTTAAACCAATCAATTACCCAAACAGGAGGAATTTCCATGATTGTTAAACATTTGGAGGACATACTGAATACGAAGGACGACGTGGACACGAAGACGTGGAATTCGAGAAGGCTGCTTCTGCACAAGGACGGAATGGGCTTCTCGCTCAATGACACCATCATCAAGGCCGGTACGGAAACCCTGATCTGGTACAAAAACCACGTGGAGGCCGTGTACTGCCTTGAAGGAGAAGGGGAAATCGAGGTGATCGGCGGCGAAACTTACCAGATCAAGCCCGGCATGATGTACGCTCTGGACGGCAACGAGAAGCATTATTTGCGGGCCCGGGCGCAGCTGAGAATGGTTTGTGTATTTAACCCGCCGCTTACAGGCGCGGAGGTACATGACGCCGAGGGAACCTATCCGCTTCATATCCCAGTTACTAAATAAGGAGATGATCCCATGACTCGCTCAACCGAAACGGCACCTAATCGTCTGACCGAGGATGTCTATCCTTCCCGTAAAAAAGCCAAGCCCGAAATCCTCAACCGCCAGGATCCGGTGGTCCATTCGGAATGGAGCCCGGAAAGTCCGCTGACCCGGGAGCAGTCGGACTTCTATGAGAAGAAAGGCTATCTGTTTCTCGAAGACTTCTTCCAGGGGGAAGAACTGGCCGTGTTTCAACAGGCGGCCCGTACGTTTCAGGACGTGGCGCGCGGCGATTCGTCCGCGGAAGTGATCCGGGAGCCCGGCAACCAGGAGGTCCGGTCGGTCTTTGCCGTGCACAACCGCAACGAGATCTTCAAGAAGCTGCCGGAGCATCCGAAGCTTCGTTCGATCATCGATTATCTGCTGGGCGGTCCGACCTATATCCACCAGTCCCGCATCAATTACAAGCCGGGCTTCAGCGGCAAGGAGTTTTACTGGCATTCCGATTTCGAAACGTGGCACGTGGAGGACGGCATGCCCCGCATGAGAGCGTTGAGCTGTTCCATCGCTCTAGAAGATAATTATCCGTTCAACGGTCCGCTGATGGTGGTGCCGGGCTCTCATAAGAAGTTCATCTCCTGCGTTGGGGAGACGCCGGAGGACCATTACAAGGATTCCTTGCGCAAGCAGGAATACGGGGTGCCGGATCAGGAGAGCCTGACGTCTCTTGTCCGGGAAGGGGGCATCGACACGCCCGTCGGCAAGGCGGGCTCCATCGTCCTGTTCGACTGCAACATCATGCACGGCTCGAACAGCAACATTACCCGCTGCCGCGGAGCAACGTGTTTATGGTGTTCAACAGCAAGGAGAACCAAGTAAGGGAGCCTTATTCTGGTCAAAAGCCGCGGCCTGAATTTATCGCGACTCGTCAAGGCCTATGATTTCTTGGGCGACGATCGGCGCCATCATGGCCATTAACATCGTGTATGTCTCTGCCTTTACCCTGCGCCTGATCTTGATGATCAAGGGCAGGAAAGGAGTCGCGTCGGTCCTCGCGATGGTCGAAGTCTTTATTTACCTGATCGGGCTGAATCTGGTCCTGAGCAATGTGAGCAACCCCTATAACATGGCAGCCTACTGCGTAGGCTTCGGGCTTGGGGTTTACCTCGGCAGCCGCATAGAAGAGTATCTCGCCCTCGGCTACCTCGTCGTGCAGGTCATTGTCGATTCGCTCCAGTTCGAGCTCCCTCAGAAGCTGCGGGATAAAGGCTATGGGGTGACCTCGTGGACGGCGGACGGAAGAGACGGCAAGCGTCTCGTTCTTCAGGTCCTGGTGAAGCGCACCAACGAAAAGCGGCTGATGGAGCTGCTGAAGGTTCTGTCTCCCCAAGCCTTCGTCATTTCCCACGAGCCCAAGCAGTTCAAGGGCGGCTTCTGGGTCAAAATGACGGGCAGGGAGTAGGAGCGCGGCTGCTTGTTCAAGGTCACTTGGGCAGAGAGAACCCGTACCGGGCGAAAATCTCAAGCGCTTCCGGCGATTGCAGGTAGCGGTAAAAGGCTTCGGCTTCCGGAGCGTGCTTGGTCGCTTGGACGACACCGGCGGGATACTCAACCGGCGTATAAGTGCCCGCCTCCACGGCAAAAGCGATCCGCACCTTCCGGGAGGTCAGGGTGTCCGTCTTGTAGACGAAGCCGGCATCGGCGTTGCCGGTTTCCACATACTGAAGCACCTGCCGGACGTCCTTCGCTTGAACGAGCTTGGCCTTCAGCGCCTCCCACAGCTGCGCCTTCTGCAGCGCCTCCTGGGCATAAGCGCCGGCCGGTACGCTGGCGGGCACGCCGATGGCCACGTTCCGGATTGTGTCTTTGGTCAGGTCCGCTATGGAAGCAGCCGCCGTCTGAGCGTCTGCCGGGGTGACGACCACCAGCTCATTGGTGAGCAGGGTGGTTTGCCGGCCCCGGTCGACCAGCCCCTTGTCCACAAGCGCCTGCATATACTTAGGCGCCGCGGACAAGAACAGATCGGCCGGAGCGCCCTGCTCGATCTGCTGCTGGAGAGAGCCGGAGGCGCCGAAGTTGAAGGTAAGCCTAATGTGGTTTTGTTTCGCTTCATACGCTTTCTCGATGTCCTTCAGTGCATCGGTCAGGCTGGCGGCGGCGGAGACGGTCAATTCGACCGTCTCTTTTGGCGCGGCGGAAGTACCCGGCTCCGTCTTGGCAGGCGGGGACGTTCCGGTGTCCCCGGCGGCCGGGTCCGGCACCCGGGTGGATCCGCAGCCGGCAAGAACAAGAAGGGCCACGAATGGAATTCCAATCGTTCTGGCAAAAAATCGCATTCGGCCGCCTCCTTGGAAGATAATCGGATGAATCCCGCTTTTCAAGTAGAAGGCGGGACTTCCTCTCCATGATAGCCTGGGGGCTGTGAAGAAGACAAGCAGACATGGCTGGAGGGAGCCTCCACCGACGGAGGACTCGTTTCCAGAAGGCCTGCCTTTCGCGCAATAAGCGCGGAGGCGGGCTTTTGGCGGCTAGGCTGTTAATCTAAAGATTGACAAGACACCGAATGGTGTCCTATAATAAAGGAAAGGACACCAAATAGTGTCCAAACGAAGCCACTTGAACCCATTAGGAGGAAAACAAATGAGTAAAGTTATCGGTGCGCCATCAATCGGGAGAGCGGAAACCCATCCCCGGGGGAAGAGGATTGCTTTTTGGACAGTCACCTTACTACTCGCCATGTCCATTACGTTAAGCGGGATTGGGCAGCTGATGCGATATGGGGGAATGTCGAGTTGGTGACCGATATTGGCTTTCCCTTATACGTCACCTATATTCTCGGAAGCTGGAAATTACTTGGAGTCATTGCGATCGTGGTACCCGGTTTTCCTCGACTTAAGGAGTGGGCTTATGCCGGTATCTTCTTCTTAATGACGGGTGCGGCATTGTCCCATGCGTTCGCTAACGATTACGGGGATTACGGCTTTCATTTTATCCTTCCGCTTTTCTACGCTGCCCTTAATCTCGCCTCGTGGACGCTGCGTCCGGAGAGCCGCAAACTCTGAGCCCCTTAGGAAGGGCTCTTTTTCTTTTTCCAAAAAAGACGGACCCCTAGGAAAACCGCGGGAGAGATTTTGCTGATGGACTTAGCCGTAAAAGGAATCAGCCCCTTTCCCGTCAAAGAAAGGAAGGAACAGAACGCTTCGGCGAAAGGAGCTGTGACGGTAGTTGATGATCCCCGATACTTTTATTGAAAAAATGCGTGTCCTTCATGGTGAGCAAGGTGTCGCATGGTCGAAGGCTTTGCCCCGGCTGATTACCGACTGGGCAAGCCGGTTCCACTTTATCCCGGAAGCCCCCTTTTCCAACTTGTCCTATAACTTCGTACTCCGAGCTAAGCTTCGGGACGGAAAGCCGGCCGTCCTTAAAGCCTCTTTCTTGAAAGACGAGCTTTCCAGGGAAGTTAGTGTGCTTCGTTCCTATGAAGGCCGGGGAGCGGTTCATGTGCTTGAGGCAGACGAGGAGTGGGGGTGGCTCTGCTGGAGGGGGTCGACCCAGGCACGCCCTTGTCGTCCATTGAGGATGATGCCCGCGCTACGACTATCTTTTGCGAAGTGTTCCGCCACCTTCATCTCCCAGCACCAACCGGCCGTGCCTACCCATCCATGAAGCAGCATTTCGCGGCCATTGAGCGATACCGGGAACGGTTCGATGACGTAAATGACTCTCCTTTGCCGGAGAGTTGGTTGGAAAATGCCGAAGAATGTCTGACGTACCTCATCACAACCACAAAGGAGAATTGCCTGCTGCACGGCGACCTGCATCATGATAATATCCTGCGCCGGGGCGAAGACCAATGGGCGGTGATTGACCCCAAGGGCATCATCGGGGATATCCATTTTGATACGATCCAGTATCTGCTTAACTACGAGGATCGTGGAGGGGATTGTGAGCAGGTGCTGCGCAATCGGATTGCGCTTATGGCCGACGGCCTCAGCCTGGACCCTCGCCGAATCGCGATGTGGGGCGTGGCGCGAGGTGTACTGGAGGCCTGCTGGACGATAGAAGACGGAGGAACGGATTGGCACAGAGGTATCCAAATCACGGAGCGCTTCGCGAGATGCTTGGATGGATGGCCTAGCTAGAGGCTAAAGGGAGAGTCGAGAGATTGGAAACCTGTTTTTTGTTAACCGGTAAACGATGCTTTTGAAAGTGTGGCTTTGGAAGCCGTGAGGGTGTCATTAACTACTAAGAAAATCACGGTAGTGGATGAGATCGGCTTTATGCAAATGTTGTCCGCTCCTTTTGAAACCATGATCCACGAAGTTATTTCGAGTTCTACCCATGCTATTCTAGGGACCATTGGTGTGGACAGCCATCCGAGTATGCCAGATAAAGAAGCTGCCGGGGGTAAAGCTTTATCATCTGGGTGAAGAGAATCGGGAGTCAATGATAGAAAAAATATCAAAGGATATTCGTAAGTTTTTGTAAAGGGCTTGGGAACGGCATAACCGCAATCGAAAAGAAATCCGGGGCCCTCGCTGCCTGCTATAATGATGGGGCATGGAGGATTTTCGGAAGGTGGGAAGAGATGCGAAAGGTTAACTTGTACTTGCATATGTCGCTAGATGGGGTCGTTACCGATCTCGACCGTTGGATGGACTACAGCGAAGAGATGCTCCTGGATGCTTATGACTATTATAAAACCGTCGATACGATCATCATGGGAGGCCAAACGTATGCTTCCATGGCCGGCTATTGGCAGGCGGCGGAACGGACCTCGGAGTCAGCGCTCGAACGCGACGTGGCTAGGCGAATCAATGCAATGGAGAAGCTAGTTCTTACGCGATCGGATCCGGATCTGGTGTGGGCCAACTCTCAACGACTGATTGTTAAGGAGCGGGAGGCCTTTGTCCAAGAAATAACGGCGCTCCAACAAAAGACGGCTTGTCCATCTCCGTGGAGAGTGGCGTCCGTACGTGGCAGTCTTTCCTTCAGCATGATCTGTACGATGAGCTGTGGCTAACCGTGCATCCGGCCCTTGCCGGAAGCGGCGATCGATTGTTTGAGGGGAGGGAAGGGTTGTCCGTTTGCAGTTGAAAAGTAGCAAAACGTATGAAAACGGGGCGATAGGGGTCCATTACCGGAAGATTTAACGGACATCTTGCGTGGTGGACGTTAATCCTAGAAGAATCTTTTTATATTTCAGGGAAGGGATATCCATATGGAAGGATTCTCTCAGTTAAAAAACATAGAGGCTGTCATTTCGATTTGGGTGGAACCTTAATAAACTAAGAAGGGTTTCCTCACTACTGGGGGATCACTATGTACAGGCCTTCGGGGATGTGTCTGCAAAATTAAAGCTCCATTTATCCGAGGCACAGTGCAGCTGTCTCAGCTAAGTTTTTCCCTTAAGCCGAAGACACCCAATACAAAAAAAGCGGCCGTCCAAGACGTCACCTTACCGTCCCAGGCTGCCGCATCTTCTTCCGTTACCTCTTTGTTTACACCAAGTCCCTTTTACCAGGCGTCGGCCGACGGTTTGATCTTCACCTCATCGAAAAAGGCTTTGCCGTTAGCCACCGTATAGGTGGTGTGGCCGAGGTAGATGGTGACCAAGTCCGTAGCGTTGGCGGGTGCTGTGAAGGTGACCGACTTCGCGGTCCAGAACGTGTCGCTGAACGTCAGGTTGGCGAGCGAGGTGTTCGTGGTCTCGTTCTTGACGATCACCCGCCCTCCGGCTCCGGACCCGTCGGTTTTACCGTAGAAGGTTAGGGTATAGGAGGCCGATGGCGTCCAATCCTTCCACGACTGCGTCAAATACTGCCAGGACGTGCCGTTGCCTACGATCGTGGCCCCGTAAGCGCCGATGTACTTGTTGGCGGCATCCCGGAAGGCCGTCGCCGATGTCGAGCCCACGCGGGTCCAGCGGGCGGGCAGGGTGCTGTCGGCGCTCGTGACGAGCTCAAAGCCTTGGTTCGTCAGCTTTTTCGGGTCCCACTTCATGATGTGTGCCAGCGTCAGCAGATCTCCAGTGTTGGCCGGGGTATAGCTGCGGAACTGCTCAGCCGCGATGGACCAGACGACTTCCTTGAATTGGGCCAGTTCGAGCCAGTTCATCATCACCTTGGAGTACTGGGTCTGGCTGGGGGAAAGGCCGCTTACATAGCGCGCCAGAGTAGGCGCGGTGAGCGACTGGTTCCACATTTTGTCGACGAGGGTGGAGGTAAATTTGTCCATATCGGAGCTTGTGAAGATGAGTCCGCTCCGGTACATCTCTACGGCGAAAGCAACATCGACATGCCCGTGTGCCGTATCCTCGGGAGGGTAGAACTGGAATCGCTGTAATTCCACGTATAGGCGGTGCCGTTCGCGGCAAGATTGTCCTTCAGATATTGGGCCATCTTCTTGGCCTTGCTTAGATAGGCGGCGTTTCCGTTCACGTCATACATCACCTTCAGCATGTGGGTGAAGGCGATCGACATATTAAAAGGAAGACTCTTGTTCGGAGCTCCGAAGCCGAGCGTATCACGGAGATTGGGCGGGTGCATGTAGATGCCCGACACCCCGGGGTTACCTCCTTCCAGCTGTTGCCTATGTAGGAGCTCGACTCCCAGCGGGGCACGATCTCGTTCTCGATGAAGCTGCGGTAGGTCGCGGCCTTCGTCTGATAAGCAGACAGAGAGGAATCCGAGGCGACGAGGCGGACGAATTCCGCCATTGGCAGCGTCGTCATGCCGTCATGAACGAGATAGGGATAGCGGGCGCTGACCTTCACGTTATCGAAGTAGGCCGTTCCGCCGGTGACGTTGTACGATTGGTGCCCGAGCCACAGCTCGAGCGTATGTCCGGCCGCCGGAGCCGTAAACTCCACGGAATAGAACGACCACGTGGTACCGTCTACCGTGACGCTGCCGAGGATCGTGCCGGCTGTCCGGTCATAGACGTAGGCTTGGCCTTTGGCGGCGGAGCCGTTCGTTTTACCGTAGAGGCGGAGGACATAGTGAGTGTTCGGCTCATACCCCGTGAACGGCTGGTAGAGCTTCTGCCAGGAGGTTCCGTTCGTTTTCAGCACGAGCCCCCAGCTGTCGTTGTTGTACTCGCCTGCCGCATTGGAGCGGTAAGCGGTGGCCGAGGTGGACTGGAAGCGAACCCATCCGTCCGGGAGGGTGCTGTCCGTGGCGGAAGCCGTTTCGAATCCCTCGTTCGGCACGTCGAGAGGAGAGTAGCTGTACGTATCCCAGCCAAGGTAGCCGTCTCCGTCGTTGTCGTTGGCATTGGCGAGAATGGTATCGGAATGGGTGGTGAATTTATCGAGCCAGGCGGTGTTTTTGGTCGATTGGTACAAGGACAGGTAGCTGCGGAGGATATAGCTTTCGGACCAGGCAAGGGTGCCGGATTCAGGGCTGGTGTAATACTGGCCGCCGATGGACTGCTCCAGCGCGGTATATTTGTCGTACCACAGGTTGCCCGAGGCACGGGCCGGAAGTGAGACGCCCATCAAGAGAATCAAGGAAGAGAGAACCGAAACGAGAAGCTTGCGGCTAAGAGAGGTAAGGGGCAAGCGGCGGATCATGGTCATGGTGCATTCCTCCTGAATGTGAAGTTGTGAGCGCAATCATTTCAGAATCTGCGGGTATCCTCCCTTCCTTAACTGAATGAACGGAAATGATACAGGTTTGATACGTGTGATACAAAATTACGATAACATACCCATTGGCTCAAATCCAGTGGCGCCGGACCTTCGTTTCCAAAAGATTTTCTTCCCTGGGAGGAATACAGGAAGGGATCGCGTCAGGCAAGCGGAAAAGGCCAAGAAAAATTTAATTTATTCCTTGACAGGAATATTCCGATATAGGTATATTTAACACATCGGAAAGCGCATCGAATAAAACCACTCAGGAGGAATGAAGACAATGACTAGCCAAGCCAAACACACCAAGACGACCGTGGAAGGAAGAGAACTGATCGTCGAACGCCTCATGCCTGCCCCACGTGAGCTGGTCTTCCAGACATGGACGAAGCAGGAGCATCTGCAGAACTGGTGGGGACCGAAGGGCTTTACCCTTACGGTTCAGGAAATCGAGGTGAAGCCGGGGGAGTATGGCGCTATGTGATGCATGGGCCGGGCGGGGTGGACTACGACAATGTGATCCGCTACCGGGAAGTCGTCCGGCCGGAGCGGCTCGTTTATTCCCACGGGGACAGCGTGGACGAAGAGCAGTTCCAGGTGACGGTAACCTTTGCCGAGGAGGGCAGCCAGACGGACATCGTCATGCGAATGGCGTTCCGTTCCACCGAGGAGCTGCAGGTGAGCGTGGAACGGTATGGAGCGGTGGAGGGAGCGGCTTCGACTCTCGACCGTCTCGAAGAAGAGCTGGCCCGACTCTAAATTTCCCATCCAAAGGAGAGGATCGCAAATGAGAAAAATCAGTACCGGCTATTGGATTTTTACCGTTCTGCTTATTGGCTTGATGGGTGTCGGGGCCATTCCCGATCTGCTGTCCGTTCCCGATGCGGTTAAGCTGTTCGAGCATCTGGGGTATCCGGCCTACCTGCTTCCGTTTCTCGGGCTGGCTAAGCTGCTGGGGATTGTCGCCATTCTCGTTCCGGGCTTCCCCGGGTGAAGGAATGGGCGTACGCGGGGTTCGTCTTTGATCTGACGGGGGCCATGTATTCGACCATCTCCGTAGGCGATCCCGTTGGGGGATGGATTACTTTTCTTGTCGGATACCTCATCATTGCCGGCTCCTACGTGTTCTACCACAAGAGGAAAAAGCAAGCGTGTCCGTAACGGCGGCTGCCGTTCCCACGGTGGGCTAGCGTCTCATGCGGGGCCGCCTCCGCCGCCCAACCCTAGACGGCCCTTGGCCAACACCAAGCTAGCGCCGAACGCGAAAGCATCCACGCTTCCGCCGCGCCAGCTCCCCAAACGGCCCTTGGCCGACATCAAGAAGGACCAGCCGCCATTGCGGACTGGTCCTTCTTGATGTCGGCTGGGCCGGAAAGAGCGGCACTGCCCACATCGGTGGGGCGGGCGGGGGCGTGCCCCGGCAAAGGCACCAGCTTATCCGTGCGGCAGCAAAGAGTACCGCTTGAGCCGGCTCGCGGCATCGGAGTAATACAGGCTGCCGTTTCCGCCGTCGCAGAGCAGGAAAGCCCCGGACCGGTCAAGCACCGTGATCTCCTTGGTCGCCGGGTCCACGCGGAACAGGGCCTCGGCGAGCCGGACGGTCCCGTAAATATAGCCGTCTTCGGCCTGCAGCAGGTGGGCGTCCCGCCAATAATGCTTGCCGTAGCTCATGATCTCCGGAAAAGCCAGCGTCTTCCAGGTGACGGCACGCACGGACGGGTCATACGTGAACAGGTAGCCCTCCGCCATTCCCCAGATGAGGCCGTCCCGGCCCAGCGTGACCGCGGAAACCTCGTGCAGGCCGGGGATGCCGAGCCGGATGAGCTCGGGCCGGCCTTCTCCGCCAGGGAAGACGAGCAGGCCGGCTTCGTTCTCCACCGGATCGATGCCGAGTCCACCCCATACGGACGTTCCGGCATAGAGAATCCCGTCGTGGAAGACAGCGGCCACCAAGCTGAGAGAGCCCGCCGGACGGTCATGCACGGTCAGCCCGTCCGCCACGGGGTCGTACACGGCGAGACACCCTCCATGCGTTCCGTAAACAGGAGCGGTTCCGATGTAGAGCTTTCCATCGCTGCCGGCCGTCATGGCGAAAGGCCGGTCCTGACCTGGAAGGGAGAACAGCAGGCGGGGGTTATCGCCTCCCTGATCCAGCGTCCACGGCAAGCGGGGATCGTAGCGGTACACCTTGGCCCCCGGGTAAATGCCGAAATACAGAATTCCGTCGAGGCCGACGATATTCTCGGACTGGCCGAGCCCGCGGAGCTGGCGGGTAAGACCCGTCGCGGGATCGTGGACGCCGGTTCCCCCGACGAGGTAGCCGCTCGTATAGAGGAGACCGTCGGGACCGGGGCGCAGGCTGTTGAGAAGCGTCGGAGACTCTTGCACGGCCGGAACCTCCAGCTCCATACGAGAGGCGGCAGGGTTGTACTTGAACAAGCAGGTCTGCCCGCTGCGGTTGCCGACGCCGACCAATGTACGGCCGGGGTAGGTGTCCTGATCGGCCAGCCGGACTTGTGCGAACCCGATAGGGTCGAAGGGAACGGCGGAGCCGGTCTCACGGCCGGCTGGGCTGCCGGGTTCGTAGGCATAGAGCTTGCCGCCGGACGAATAATAGACCGCTCCTTCGAGAAGAGGGAAACGCCGAAGGAATCGACCTCTTCCAGCCTCGATTCGAGCTCAAGCCCACCGGAAGGAAGGGCCGGGTCCGCCAGCCGGAGAACGAATACCGTGCGGCTCGGAGTGACGCGGACAAACAGCCGTCCCGCCGCCACGCTCAGGTTGTAGACGAACTGGCCTTGGGCTTCCTCCGGCAGAAGCTCCGCCAGGCTTCCGTCACCTGGGCGGTAACGCACCAGGTGCGCATGGGAGCCGATGCCGGCATAGAGCTCGTCCCGTTCGGCATCCCAGGCGAGGCTGCGGATGTACTGCTCGCCTTCCTGCAGAGGCCCGTCCCCGATCAGCGTGATTCCCGAATCGGGATGATAGCGGAACAGCTGCGCTCCGGGGAAGGTTCCGCCGTAGACCGAGCCGTCCTCCGCCGCCGCCAAGGCGAAGACATAGCTGTTGTCGGGGACGGCCAGGCCGAGGTCTTCGGCGGTTTCACTGCCGGGGACATACCGGTACAGGTGGCCGTTCATGTTGGACCCGACATAGATGGTTCCGTCCGCGGCGGCGGCGGAAGCCCAGGACGAAGGAGCACCCGGAAGGGGAAGCTCGCGAAGCACCCCTCCGGTGTTCAAATCGATGACGGCGAGACGGGCGTCGGCATCGTAGGACCCGTCAATGACGGCATACAGCAGATGACCGTCCTGCGGGCCGCGTCCGGGAACGGCGGTATGGACGGTGGCATTAAGCACCTGGGGACCGAGATCGGCCGCAGCATGGGGGAGAGTGGGCTTCATTAGCATAGGCCTCCAAACATACAAGTATGATACTACTATACCTCATGCTTATCCTTTTGAGGAGAGCGAGAATGGGCAGCGGCCTCTTTATGAAAACGGTGAAAATCGAATTTTCAAAAAGTTTTGCTAGTCAATCTTCTCCCCTATACTATAATACAATACAAGTATGGTACATATAACGACTTGTCTGCTGCGAAAGGGGTTTTCTGCATGAGTATGGCTCGGATTGGGGTATTGGTTGACAGAAAGGCTGCGGAACGCCGTTGGACGTACGGCCTTAATGTTTTTGAACGTTATATGGAAGAAGTGCTGTCCCATGCCGGGATGGCTTTTCAGAAATGGGAGAGCGCCCGGGAAGCGGTGGAAGCCTCTCCCGATGTCCTGATCGCGGCATTGGCAGGTGAGGACGAGGAAACAACGGTTGTTCTGTGGGAGTATGCGGAGCGGGGAGGCACGATTCTTTCCTGCGGGGGGCTCAATCCCTTTGCCGTAAAGCTCGGCAGCGAGCTGGCAGGGGTATATGGAAGCGGATACGCCCGCTTTGGCGAGGCTTACGGCAAGGCTGATTCCGTTCGTTTCCTGAGCGCGCGTCCTTGGAGGGTGAAGGATGCGGGGCAGGGCCTACAGAGCGAGCTTGGCTTGCTGCACAAGGAAAGCCCGGACGGCGTGGAGATCGGAGCGGCCCTACAGGAGTTCGCCATCGGCCAAGGCAGGCTGGTGCGCTGGTCGGTGGATATAGCCGACACGATCGTAAGGCTGCAGCAGGGGACGGAGCCG
Organism: Paenibacillus sp. CC-CFT747; assembly: GCA_030323305.1. Classification (GTDB taxonomy): domain Bacteria; phylum Bacillota; class Bacilli; order Paenibacillales; family NBRC-103111; genus Paenibacillus_AO; species Paenibacillus_AO aurantius. Next base: position 2,351,215 of record CP106741.1, read on the forward strand.
GTGCTGACGGACGGCGTACCCGCTCGGGACGGCTCGGGTCCGATTAACGAGAACATTCTCAAGGCGGACGACCGCTGCGCCATGGATTGGGACCACGACCGCCTGCACACGGAAACCGGCTATCCTTATTACGCCTATCCTTACGCGGACTATTGGCGGGAGCTGTTCCTCGGAAGGCTGCTGCGGACGGTGGTCGACAAGGGCTTGACTCTTCCTTTCGTCGGGTACTGGCCGGAGGAATCCGCCAGGTCGCGATGATCTCCCACGACAGCGACGGCAACCAGGATATTCATGCCGAGGCAACGCTGGAGCTGCTGAAGGAATGCGGCATTCATTCCACTTGGTGCATGATTGAGTCCGGCTACTCCCCGTCCATTTACGACCGGGTGAAGGCGGAGGGCCATGAGCTTGCTTTCCATTACAACGCCCTCGACTCCCAGAACGGCAAATGGGATGAGGCCGAATTCGACCGCCAGCTGGAGTGGCTTAAGAAAGTGGCCGGTCTGCCGCAGGTTCATTCCAACAAGAACCATTACACCCGATTCGAGGGCTGGTCGGAGCTGTTCGCCTGGTGCGAGAAGAACGGAGTGGAATCCGATCAGACGCGCGGGCCTAGCAAGAAAGGCAACGTGGGATTCCTTTTGGAACGTGCCACCCTTACTACCCGATTTCCTGGTCAAACGAGCAAAACCGTCTGCACGACGTCGTCGAAATCAGCTTCACCACGCAGGACATGGACCTGTCTCCGCACTGGTCGGACAGCTCGATCGTCCTTCCTTTCCTGGAAACGGCGGCTCAGGTAGAGGGAATCGCCCACTTCCTGTTCCATCAGGTTCATATTCAAAGCAAGGAATCCGTACGCGACGCCCTGCGCAAGGTAGTCCGGGAAGCCCGGAACCGCGGGTTCGTGTTCTGGACCGGCAAGCAGGTCAACGATTGGCACCGAGCCCGCCGCAAGCTGGCTGTTCTGTCGGTTGACCCGCAGGGAGCCGTTCAGGTGGAGGGAGCCGGGGAGGCCAAGGGAGCCGTTGTTTGGATTCCGGTTGCCGACAGCTACCAGCCGGCCCCTGGCGAAGCCGTAGAGGAAAGGTTCGGGGTGCGCTGCCGGAAGCAGAGCGTAGCCAGCATCTTGTCGGTTTAGAAGAAATTATACTTGTATTATACCTGTATCCATTGTAAAATAGGGCTTAGCCAATGAAAGCGTTTTACAACAAACCCTAGAAATGGAGGAACGCTGTGGTGAGCACACCCAACGGACTACTGAACCGGACCTCTGCCGACGTCCTCACAACGAAGAGAAGAGTCCTCCAGCCGCTGCGCGCCCTGAAGCGGTACCGCTGGTATTATCTGATGATGGTCCCCGGCATCGCCTACTATCTCATTTATCATTACTGGCCGATGGCCGGCCTTCTCATTGCCTTCAAGAAGTACAACATTCTCGGAGGCATCTGGGGAAGTCCCTGGGTAGGCTTGGACAATTTCCGCGAGCTGTTCAACACCCCGGATTTCTTCCGGCTTATCAAGAACACGCTGGTCATCTCCCTGTACCGCATTCTGTTCAACATGGTGCCCGACGTCATGCTCGCCCTTATCCTGAACGAGCTTCGGGTCAAGTGGTTCAAGAAATGGGTGCAGACGATTACCTATGGTCCTTACTTCCTCTCCTGGGTCATCGTGTACGGACTCGTCTTCGCCTTCTTCGCGCCGGAGGCGGGGCTGGTCACCACCTGGATGAGGGATTCGGGAATGCAGTCGATCGATTTCCTGACGAACAAGGATCTGTTCCGGCCGATGCTGATCATCACGGACATCTGGAAGAGCACCGGCTTCGGGGCCATCATTTACCTGGCCGCCCTCGCCGCCATCAACCAGGAGCTCTATGAGGCGGCGGTCGTGGACGGGGCGGGACGGTGGCGGCAGATGTGGCACATCACGCTCCCCGGCATCCGCGAGGTCTTCATTCTTCTCCTCATCCTTCGGATCGGCCATATCCTCGACGCGGGCTTCGACCAGGTATACATCTTCCTGAACTCCCGCGTTCTGGAGACGGGCGATATTATCGACACCTGGGTGTTCCGCCGGGGGATCGAACAGCTGGATTACAGTGTGGCGGCGGCCGTCGGCTTGTTCAAATCGGTGATCGGGTTCCTGCTCGTCATCAGCGCCAACAAGCTTTCGAAGAAAGTCGGAGGTTCGGGAATATGGTAGGAGGGATAAGCCATGTCGTTCGTTAAACACCGCAGCACGTCCGACCGCATCGTGGATTTTATCCTCTATGCGATCATGACCGTCTTCTGTCTCGCCACCTTGTTTCCGCTCTATTACGTGCTGGTCATGTCGCTCACTCCTTATGCCGAGGTGATGCGCAACGGGGGATTCGTCATCTTTCCGACGAAGCTGACCCTGGAGGCTTACCGGACGATTTTTGACAGCGCCCGCATTCCGCAGGCGATCAAAATCACGATCTTCATCACCGTGGTGGGCACGTTCCTTAATCTGCTTGTGACGACGCTGCTTGCCTATCCTTTGTCGAAGAAGTTCCTGCCGGGAAGAGGCATCGTCCTGATGGGCATCGTGTTCACGATGCTGTTCTCGGGTGGGTTGATTCCGCTCTACCTGACGGTGAAAGCGACCGGTCTGCTCAACTCCCTGTGGGCGCTGATTATCCCGGGGCTCGTCTCTTCGTTCAATATGCTCATCATGAAAACCTACTTCGAGAACCTTCCCCAAGAGGTGGAGGAAGCGGCCCGGGTGGACGGCTGCGGCGAGGTTCAGACGCTGTGGCGGATCGTGCTTCCCCTGTCGCTGCCGATTATGGCTACGCTGGGCTTGTTCTACGGGGTCACCCACTGGAACGCCTACTTCGGAGGGATCATGTACTTGACCGATCCTAAGCTTCAGCCGATTCAAGTGGTGCTCCGCTCGATGATTCAGACGCCGAGCGTCAGTTCCGAGCTGCAGGTCAATACGACCGTTCTCGATGCGCTTCCTCCCGAAACAATCAAGATGGCGACGGTCGTGGTCGCTACGCTTCCCATCATTGCGGTTTACCCGTTTCTTCAGCGGTACTTTATCCGGGGTATGCTGATCGGCGCCATCAAAGGCTAGGCGCCGGCTAGTTCCTATAGAGCAAGTGTATACACATTGGGGAGGGGTTAATTTTGAAACTCAACAAAGCATTGCTGGCCTCATCGTTAGTCGCCGCCGTCGCCGTAGCGGGCTGTTCCAAGGATAACGGTTCCGCAACACCCAGTAGCTCCGCAACACCCGGCCAATCCGCCGCTCCGGCGAAAGAGAAGATTACCCTCGTCTGGAACCTGGAGCAGACGCTTGCCGCGTCCCAGCTTCCGGCCGATGCGAGCAAGGATTTCGTTAAGAAAGCCATCGATGAGAAGTTTAATGTCGATCTGAAGATCGAAGCCGCCGTCAACAGCCCGGAACGGGAAGCGAAGCTTGCGGTCAAGCTGGCGAGCGGGGACGCTCCGGCCATCTTTACGCCGGGCACGACCGGCGGGGTTAAGTTTCAGAATGACGGCTTGACGACCGACGCCGAGAAGTTTCTGAATGAGAAGACCGCCCCTAACTATTTCAAATGGGTCAAGCCGAGCGAGTTCAAGGGCTACCGGCTCGAAGGCCTGACCGGACGGGTACCGATTCCTTTTGCCCGTACCCAATATGTTTCGTATTACATACGCCAGGACTGGCTGGATAAGCTCGGTTTGAAGGCTCCCACGACCTACGATGAGTATGTCAACGTGCTGAAGGCGTTCACCAACAACGACCCGGACGGCAACGGCAAGAAGGACACGTACGGCTTCTCGGCCGCTGGAAACAGCCGGATGTCGATGGATTTCCCGGAATGGCCGAAGAATGGCCTGTTTGCCTCCTTCGTGGAGAACAACCAGTATATTGACGGTCAAACCGACCTGCGCGTATCGAAGGTGGTTGACGATATTCTGGCCCGCATGGGCGAAGGAGTAATTGACCCCGACTGGTTCCTGAACAAAGGACAGACGCATGTTGATAAAGCGGTTCAAGGAAAGATCGGGATTATTCTCGGGGAACGCGCGATTTTGCCTTTGACGGGAATGCTGCGGGCCTTCAAGCCCGGACCAAGGCCGTGAATCCGAAGGCCGACTGGCAGCCGTTCAACCCGCTCGGCGAAGCGCCTATTCGTGCCGGCGTCGTTCCGGGCGCTGGGATCATGTTCTCCAAGCAGGTAGGCGACAAGAATCCGGAAGCCCTTAAGCGTTCCGTGGAAATTCTGGATTGGCTCTGCAGCGAGGAAGGCTTCCTGTTGACCCACTATGGCATCGAAGGCAAGCACTACACGAAGAACGGCAAGGAAATCACGATCAAAAAGGAAGCCTATGAAGCCGACATCTCGAAGAACGGCAACTTCCTCGACATTTATGATTTCTTCGCCCCTAACGAGCCGGAGGTTCTCGGCCTGAAGGTGAACGACACCACGATGACGGACCGCGACAAGAAGATCGAGCAGAAGCTTCTTGGCATGAAATACTACGCCGCACTCGGCTCGAACCTCTTCCCTCCTCAGGGCGTCGACCTGGCTACCTGGAGAAACCGGATGTATGAGCTGCAAGGCAAAATGCTGTTCGACGACAAGTCGTCCAAAAACTGGCCGGCCTACCGCGAAGAGCTTATGACCAAATACAACGGCCAGAAGATTGTCGATAACTATACGAAGAACCTGAAGGATGCAGGCGTCATTAAGTAAAAGCGGTTTTCCAATAGCGCACAGGGAAAGTCCTTCTCTGTGCTCTATTTCTTTATGCGGGGCTAGCGGGCGTCTCGTCCGGCGGTCCTGCCCATTCTAAACAAGGAAGGATGTTAATGTGATGACGAAGTTGGCAATGGAAGGCGGCCAGCCGGCCCGCACGAAGCCGCTGCCCCCGAACTACCCGGGAGCGACCGTATATGGCGCGGAGGAGGCCCAGGGTGCCGCAGAAGTGATTCACGCCCAGTCCCCCTTTCGGTATTACGGACCGAACGTCAAGAATGAGGTCCGCACCTTCGAAGAAGAGATGGCCCGCCATCTCAACGTGCCGTACGTATTAGGCGTTACCTCCTGTACGGCGGCGCTGGTCGTGGCCCTGAAGGCTCTTGGAATCGGCTACGGAGACAAGGTCATCGTACCGGCCATTACCTTTCTGGCTACTCCGGGAGCCGTCGTCTGCGCGAATGCCGTACCCGTTTTCGTGGATGCCGACGACAGCATGAACCTCGATCCCGCCGATCTGGAGCGGGTCATGGACAAAGACGTGAAGGCGATTATCGCCGTCTCCATATTGGGCAACCCGTGCGACATGGATCCCATCTTGGCGTTTGCCAAGAAACACAACCTGTACGTTATCGAAGACGTAGCCCAGTCCTGCGGTTGCTCCTACAAAGGCAAGGTTACCGGGACGATGGGCGATATCGGGGTTTACTCCTTCCAGATGAACAAGATCCTTACGGCCGGGGAAGGGGAGCGCTGGTGACCTCCAATCCCGAGCTCTTTGACCGGGCGGTACGCTACCACGACCAGGGCATGTTCCGGGATAAGGCCCGTTACGGCATCGAGTCGGCCGACGAGGAGAAGGCTTTTATCGGACAAAATTACCGGATGAGCGAAATTACGGGAGCCGTTCTGAACGAGCAGTGGAAGAAGCTCGGGGGATCGTCTCCTCCATGCAGACCCGCTGCCGGGAGCTGCAGGCCAAGCTGACCGCCGAGCTGCCGGATATGAAATTCCGCCGGCTGGCCGATCCGGAAGGGGATATCGGTTCGAACCTGGGCATGATTCTTCCTTCGGCCGCCTTTACCCAAGCTTTCATTAAAGCGATGGCCGCCGAGAACATCAGCGCTTATACCCTGTACGGCTCGCGTCCGGTTTATATGCTGCCCCAGCTGTTCCACCAGCGGACGGCGGAAAAGGACAATTTCCCGTTCAATTATCCGTTCGAGAATCCGGTCGTTTATACGGAGGACATGTGCCCGCAGGCGGTCGATTACATCGCCCGGACCGTCTATGTGCCCATCAGCCCGCTTCTGACGGAGCAAGACGTGGAAGAGATTGCCGAAGGCATCGTCAAAGTCTACCGCCATATCGCCCAGGTGCAAGTGTAGCCCATTCCTACTCATATACGGAGGTATTGAAATGTCAAAGCAGATCGCCATCGGGTTTATCGGGTTGGACACATCCCATGTTTCCGCCTTTGCCAAGCTGTTGAACGACGAGAAGGCAGAGTACCGCGTTCCGGGAGGGAAGGTAACCGCCGCTTTTCCCGGAGGCTCTCCGGACTTCGAGCTGAGCGCTAACCGCGTAGAGGGCTTTACGAAGGAACTGAAGGAAAGCTACGGCGTGGAGATCGTCTCCTCGCCCGCCGAAGTGGCGGAGAAATGCGACGCCATCATGCTGGAGTCGGTAGACGGGCGCGTTCATTTGGAACAATTCCGCGCCATCGCCCCGTTCGGCAAGCCGGTGTTCATCGACAAGCCGTTTACCGTCTCCACGGAAGACGCCCGGGAGATTCTCCGCCTGGCGGGGAGCATAACGTTCCCCTAATGAGCTGTTCGTCCCTCCGCTACTCGGAAGGGCTGTCCCTCGCCCTTGCCGATGCGGAGAAGGGAGCCGTCATAGGGGCCGATTGCTACGGGCCGATGGCCATCCAGCCGACCCAGCCCGGCCTGTTCTGGTATGGCATCCACACCGTGGAAATGCTCTATGCCACGCTTGGCAGAGGCTGCGTAAGCGTAACCGTTACGACCAACGAAGACCACGATCTGGTGACCGGGGTATGGAAGGACGGCCGGATCGGAACGATCCGGGGCAACCGCAAAGGGAACAACACGTTCGGGGAGCTGATCCACCGCGAGAAGGGCAGCCAATTCGTCGACGTGTATGCTCATCCGAAGCCGTATTACGCCAGTCTGCTGGAAGCGGTCATGGAGCTTTTTGAGAATGGCAAAGAGCCGATCGACCGCGAGGAAACGTACGAGATCATCCGTTTCATTGAAGCAGCGAACGAAAGCCGGAGCACGGGCAAAGCCGTGTCCTTATAACGGAGGGAAACCCGAGATGAAACAAACCGGAACACGCGAGCAGCTCGCCCTTAACGGCGGGCCGAAGGTAAAAGAAACCCCCTTTGGAACCGGAAAGAGGTTTGGCTTCGAAGAGGCGAAGGAGCTTCTCGAGGCACTGGAGCAGAATACGCTGTTTTATCATTTCGGCGCGAAGGTTAAACAGTTCCTCAGCGATTTCAACGACATTTACGGGGTCAAATACAGTGTAGCCGCTTCTTCGGGGACGGCTGCCATCCATGTGGCGCTCGGAGCGGCGGGCGTTACCGTAGGCGATGAGGTTATCACCAGTCCGATTACCGACCAGGGCACGCTCGTGGGCATTCTGTACCAGAACGCCATTCCGGTCTTCGCCGACCTGGATCCCCACACGTACAACATGGTGCCGGCCTCGATCGAAGCGAGAATCACACCGCGGACCAAAGCCATTGTGGTCGTGCATCTGGCCGGGAACCCATGCGACATGGATCCGATCATGGATATTGCCGCCAAGCATGGAATCAAGGTAATCGAGGACTGCGCACAAAGCTACCTGACCCGCTACAAAGGCCGCCTTGCGGGAACGATCGGCGACTACGGCTGCTTCTCCACGAATGACTTCAAGCACATTTCCACCGGAGACGGCGGGATGGTCACGATCAATTCGGGAGATGAGGCGGATTTCCGCACGGCACACGCCTTTGCTGACAAGAACTACGAGCGGTTCGGCAGCACCGTGACGCGGGACCTGCGGGGCCTGGCGCCGAATTACCGCATGACGGAGCTGCAGGGAGCCGTAGGCATCGCCCAGCTTAAGAAGCTGCACGACATCTGCTCCAAGCGGAGCCGTCACGGGAACCGGATCACCGAAGGCATCACGGGGCTGCCCGGCATTCTGCCGCACAAGGTCGAAGCGGGCAACGAGAGCACCTACTGGTTCTATATGATGAGGCTCGATACCGCCCAGCTGACCTGCACCCGGGAAGAGTTCTCGGCCGCGCTGGCGGCGGAAGGCATTCCGAATCAGCCCGGCTATATTCCGGACGTGGTGTACATGCAGCCGCTTTTCCAGAACCGGCAGGCGTACCTCGGGAGCCATTTTCCCTTTGACCTGACGGGAGCCACCTATGAACGGGGCCTGTGCCCGGAGGCCGAAGCGATCCTTCAGACGGCTGTTCGTTTCGGGGTAAGCGAATTCTACACCGACGGGGACGTTGAGGATATCATTCGCGGAATCCGCAAGGTCGCCGAGCACTTCCGTAAGTAATTAGGCGGCCAAGGCCCTAGGGCCTTGGCCGGTAACTTGGTTGGCGGAAAAACTCCGTACGCACACGAATACCGGTAGGGAAGCAGAATGTTTTTGGCGGATAAGGCCCTAGTTCTACCGGAGAACCGGTGGTGCTGGGGCCGCCGTTACAAAACGGAGCACGTGCTGGGGTTTCTTCCTGCCGCGTAAGCCTCCTGCGGGCGATAGCCGTCCGAAGACGCCAAGCTTGGCGTCAGGAAGATAGCGGCTGGAAAATCCTGTTCATCCCCATCCATTTGGTTTACAATACAGGTGCGTTATACCGAACCTTATCCATAAGGAACGAATGAACTGCAACCGGAGGTGCAAGGGGAATGATTTGGAATCGATTGGGAGTATTAACGGACGAAGTATCTCCGGATTTGGTGACGGCCCTAGACTGGGCGGCCGAGAAGGGCTTGAAGCATGTGGAAATCCGGATGGTCGACGGGCGGAACGTCATGGCCTTGTCAGATGAGGAAATCGACCGCGTGCGCCGGGAAACCGAGGCGCGGGGGCTTTTCGTATCCGCCGTGGCTTCACCTGTATTTAAATGCTCGCTCGACCCGTCGAGGGAAGTGGCATCCGGCGATACATTCGGCCAGGCGGAGGAAAGCGTAGAAGCCCACTTCCTCAAACTGAACCGCGCGATGGAGATCGCAAAGCGGCTTGGGGCGGGACAAATCCGCATCTTCTCCTTCTGGAGGAGAAAGAGCCCGGGCTTCATCAGGAGGAGATTGCGGGCAAGCTGAAGGAAGCCGCCGAGATGGCCGACAAGGAGGGAATCACGCTGCTGCTGGAGAATGAGCCGGCCTGCAACGGAGGATTCGCGGAAGAGGTGGCCCGACTGACGGAAGCCGTCGGACATCCCCGCCTGCGGGTGCTCTGGGATCCCGGCAATGAGGCCTACGGCGGGCGCTCCGCTTATCCAGAAGGATATAACGAGGTCAGCCGTGTCCTGGGCCATGTTCATTTGAAGGATGCGTACCTTCAAGGGGACGGAACCCCTAAGTGCGTTCCGATCGGCCAGGGAGCCGTCCCGATGGCCGAGCAGATTCGTGCGTTGGAAGCGAACGGGTACACCGGACTGTACACAATCGAAACGCACTATATCCCGGAGGGCGGAACGGCCATGGAAGGCACGGCTCTGACACTCGAAGGACTCGCCGACGTATTGGGCGCCGGCAGCGTTAAGCCGTGAAGGCGCGGGGAGCGGCTGTCATTGGCTGCGGCTCCGTCGCGTCGTTCCATCTCAACGCCATAAGGAGCACGGACCGGGTTCGTCTTGTGGGGATAGCGGGCCGGCGGGAAGAAGCCGTCCGTCCCTTGGCGGAGCAGGAAGGGTGCCGCTGGACGACGGATTACCGCGAGCTGCTGCGGGATCCATCCGTCGAGCTGGTATGCCTGACCACGGGAAGCGGAAGCCATGCCGTTATCGGCCGCGAGGTTCTCGAAGCCGGCAAGCCTCTTCTCGTGGAGAAGCCGCTTGCCATGACCTCCGCGGAAGCGGCTGAGCTGGTCCGGCTTGCCCGCCGGAAGGGGCTCTTGCTCTCTACCGTCTCCCAGAGACGGTTCGAGCCCCAGCATCAGGAGGTGCACCGCGTCCTGGCGGAAGGGGCCTTGGGCCGCCTCCTGCTGGTGGAGGTAGGCTGCCCTTACTACCGCACGCAGGAGTATTACGATTCGGCCGATTGGCGCGGCACCATCCGCGAGGACGGCGGAGTGCTGATGAATCAGGCCATTCATTCACTCGATCTGATGCTGTGGCTGGCGGGCGGAGTGGCGAAGGTAACCGGCCGAACGGCCACCCAAGCCCACCGCATGGAGGCCGAGGATCTCGGTCTTGCCCTGCTAACCTTCCGCAGCGGGACGTTCGGGACCGTCATGGCCTCGACCTCCATTCAGCCGGGGTTCCCGCCTTATCTCCATTTCTACGGAGAGAAAGGCACGATCAAGCTGGCAGGAAGCGGGATCCGCCATTGGGCCGTGCCCGGCTGGCCGGAGCCGGCAGGACAGGAAGAAACGGGGGAGGCGTATCCGATCCCCGCAGCATTCCCGACCGGTACCATCGGCTTCAGCTTCTGGATGTGCTGGACGCGCTAGACAGCGGGCGTCCTCCCCTTGTAACGGGAGAGGACGGCTGGCGGGCGGTGCGGCTGGTCGAGGCGATCTACGAATCCTCCGCGCAGAATAAGGAAATCGATATGGGAGACGAGAACATATGAATCGTAAGCTGCTGCTTGGAACGGCAAGAATGGAGATTACTCCCCCTATGCCGGTTCCTCTAGCCGGATTTGCCGGAAGGTCGGGTTCTTACGAGCGGGTAGATCAGCGTCTGTACGCCAGAATCTGGTTATGGGAGACGGCGGAGCAGACGCCCCTGCGCCGGGCCGTTCTCGTTCAGGCGGACTTGATCTGGTTCGGACAGGAGGTGGCTCCGGGACTGATCCGTGCCATAGCCGAGAGGTGGGACATTCCGGAAGCGGCCGTCATTCTGCATGCTTCCCATACCCACGGAGGTCCCCAAACCAGTGACTGCCTGCACCCGTGGCTCGGCAAGGCCGACCCGGCTTACCTTACTTTTCTGGAAGGGCAGATCCAGGAAGGAATCGAGAGAGCCGGCCGCTCCAAGGAAGCGGTCTCGCTTGAGAGAGGACAGGGAGAATGCCGGATCGGCATTAACCGGAGGAAATTCATCAACGGGGTAATGGAAATGGCCCCCAACCCGGACGGCCCCACCGACCCGGAAGTCACCGTCATTCGTTTTGTGACCGGCAGCGGAGGGACCAAGGGAATCTGGTTCCATTATGCCTGTCATCCGACAACAACCGCCGACAATGCCGTCTCCTCCGATTTCTCCGGCGCCGCCATGGAACAGCTGGAGGAAGTTTGGGGAGGCGTGCCCGCTTCTTTCCTTCAGGGCTGCTGCGGCGATGTCCGGCCGGCCTTATTCCGGGAAGGCCACTTTTACCGCGGAGGGCCTGCGGAAGTGAAGCAGCTGGGAACGGCGCTCGCCGAAGAAGTGCAGCGGGTGCTCGAAGGGCCGATGGAGCGGCTGGAGCCTGCATCCCTGGAAGCCCGCCGGGTGACGATTCCCCTTCCTTATGAACGGTATCCGGATGCGGAGGAACTGGCCAAGGCGGAGCAGGAGGAAGGGCCGCAAGCGGAATGGAGCCGGCTGCTGGCGTCGGGACGATCGCCGTCCGGCCGTACCGCCCCTATGCACGTGAGCGTCCTGGAGATCGCGGAAGGCTTGATGCTGGCTTCTATGAATGCGGAAGTCGTGGGAGAGTATGGCCGTCTGATCAAGGAACGCTTCCGGGGCACGGTACTCCCGCTTCCCTACAGCAATGGAATGATCGGGTATGTGCCAACGGCGGCTCAGCTCGCAGAAGGGGGCTATGAAGCCGACCGGTCGGGCGTGTATTTCGGGATGCCTTCCCCGTTTCATCCGTCCGTGGAGGCGATCCTATACGGGCAATTCACGACCCTTATTGCCGAGATGCGGGGGAAGCCGGAGAGCCCGGGGGAACCGGCGGAGAACGACCGGACGGCGTAGTGCCCTATCCGGTAACTGGTTAGGGAGAGGATAAGGCACTAGCTTCCCGCCAAAGGGTGATCGGAACGAGGAACCGGTCGAACAAGGCCGCGCTACCATTTCCGGGTCCACCTATCGCCATTAAATACAGGTATGATAGGTATAACAAAACTCTGGAGGATTCTATGACAACGGTGACCGAGCAGTATTTGTCCAAAATCATCACCCACCTTCAAAGCCTTCAGGCGGAGGAAACCGAAGCCGTCCGCCGGGCGGCCCGTCTGGTAGCCGACCATGTCAAGCAGGACCGCATTGTGTACACCTACGGCCCTGGCGGACATTCCAACCTGGGGGCGCAGGAGATCTTTTTCCGGGCCGGCGGGCTTATGCACATCAGCGCCATGCTGGATGAAGGGACGCTGATCAGCGGAGGGGCCCTGCGTTCCATGGCCATGGAACGCACCCCGGGCTACGGCTTGATCGTGATGGACGATTACGGGCTGGGGGAGGGGACCTCCTCATCCTTATCAATGCTTATGGGATCAACTCGGCCGTGATCGATGCCGCGCTGGAAGCCAAGCGCCGGGGGTTACGGTGATCGCCGTAACATCTGTCCGCCATGCCCAGGCGACCCCGGCGGAGCATCCGGCCCGGCATCCGTCCAAGCGCAACTTGTATGAGCTGGCCGACGTGGTCCTTGACTGCAAGGTGGAGGTAGGGGACGCGGTTGTGGATATCGAAGGGCTCGAGCAGCGGGTGGCCGCGATGTCCACCTTTGCGAACTCTTTCCTGCTGAACGCGCTAGTGGCCGAAACGGTAGAGCTGCTTGTCCGGGAAGGCGTAACGCCGCCGATTTGGATGAGCGGCAACGCCACCGGCGGGGATGAATCGAATGCCCGGTTCATCGACCGGTTCAAGGGACGCATCAAGAAGCTGTAGCCGGGAGTCTGCCGGCTTCGGCCGGGAAGGCTGCGTAGGCGCACAGGGCAGAGGGCAGAGGGAGGAAGCTCAAGGAGTTCCTCCTATCGTCCGGGAAAAGGCTGTTTGGTTCATCCGCCTCAAGCGGAGACCAAACAGCCTTTTTGAGCGGTTAAGCGGTCTTCCTATGACGCGGAACACCACCGCATCTCGGAGCGGGCGCGCGGTTAAGCGACTACTCGCCTACAAGGCTTTGGCGCTTGCCCCTTCCCGCTTCCACAGGTTGGCGATATCTTCAGCGGATTCCAGCCCGTGCATGAACAGCTCGATCTGCTCCTGAATGCCCTGCCAGGCGTCCGGATCCCCGATTAGCTCGTTCAGGAACAGGTTGTTCTCCATCGCCGGCTCCAGAATATTAAGATTACGCAGGAAGGCGTGGGAGCGGGCTTCTTCGTTGATGCTCCGGAGTACCGAGAGGAACGGCGTACTCCGGCAGATCCGGTCCTGCACATCGGGGCGGATGGCCGTCCGCAGCAGGGCCTCCGCGAGCCCCGGTTCGCTGCTGTCCGAAGGAATCATCAGCGCATTGGCGAGGAGCAGGGTCGCGTCCACGTCGCCGAGCGGAAGCGGACCGACGGCCGGTTTGAAGTTGAGCTCCTGCCAGGAGGCCATCTCGAAGGTGGTCGTCAGCGCCATCCCCGATTTTCCCTTCACAAAAGGATTGGAGGTAAGCCGATTGGGGGAGCCGGGCTGGAACACGGCGCACCGGGAGTGGTACAGAAAGTCATGAAAGAAAGTAAACGTCCGGAGAATCGTCTCGCGGTTGGACTCCCGGCCGTCGGGCTTAAAGCCGTTCTGCAGGGCAAACACAGGCCAGCGGCTCATGTGGGAGGAAAGGGAGAAGCCGTAGCGGTCGAGAATGCCGTCTCCATTCGTATCCCGGGTTAGGCTGAGGGCCGCCTGCTTGAACTCGTCCAGAGTCCACTGCACGTTAGGTACCGGGATTCCGTTGGCCGCGAAAAGCGATGGGTTATAGGCAAGGAAAACCGTCGAAAAAGTGACGGGAAGGGCTTTAATCCGTTCTCCGTCGCGGAAAGCCCCCAGAACCTTGGGATACAGATCGGAGGATTCGACCGGACATAAGGAATCCAAATCCTCGTAAGCATCGGGGTTCGCGAGCTCGGAATACTGCGTATCCGTGACTAGAATGACGTCGGGCTGAAGCCCCATTTCCCGGCTGATCCTAAGGCTATCCCAATACCCCGGTGCCGGCAGGGTCAGCATCTTGATGTCAACCAGGGGATGATCCCGCCGGAAAGCATCCAGAATGACAGAAAAGCCCAGATTGGCAAAGTGGGAAGGGGCCGGCATGACGATATGAAGCACCTTGCGCATGGTGTTGTCGATTTGCAGATCGGGAGGAACGAGCGCTCCTTTGCCGGCCAGCTTGACGATCAAGCCCTCGTTCACGAGCTGCTCCAGGGATTTGCGGACGGAGGAACGGCTGAGCCCGTAAAACTTGCAGAGCTCGTTCTCGGAGAGCAGGAATTCCCCGGTTTGATAAAGCCGGTTACAATCTGCTCACGGAGGCGTCCGGTTAATTGCGTATGAAGAAATTCGTTTTCTCTGCGCATGGAAACCTCCTTAAAATGGGTGTACATAGGGAGAATATTCAAAGAAACAGGATAAATACAAGTATGGAACAAGAATCGTTATTTGGCAAGATGCCGGAGGAAGTAGTTTTGCTCCGAAACCCAGAAAACGGATAGAAGAAGGGTAGGGGAAAGGAAAAAAGGAGCCGACCCAAGGGGAGGGGTTCGCCTCGCATGCAACGGAAAAATAAAAAAGACCGCCTCCTGGCGGTCTCTACAAGAAAGGTCCGGACGAGCATAGGCTCGCGGACACGGGCGCTTTCTAACGCCCTTATGAATAGAGACCCCCGAAATCGGCCTCTTTTGTTCAGGCTGATCGTTTCAGCTTTCTGCAGTCGGCAGAAAATGAAGACTTAGGCCTTCGGCCGGCAGCCGGCCTGCTTAGGAACGGATCCGTCCCACGATAAATTTCTTCTTGCCCTTCTTTGCCACAACGGGCAGGTGCTTGTAGCTGCGGATCATGGCTCCCTTGCACATAGGACAAGCCGGGTTCGGATCCGTTACGAATTCTTCGCGAATCCACGCCTTGCATTCCGCGTCCTTGCATTTCCAGATTTGAATCTGTTGAATCTCTTGCTTCGGTTCCGTTGCGGTTGTTGCCGATTCCACTGCTATTTCCTCCAGTTTCCGTTTGTGAAGCTTTATTATCTTACAATCCGCGGAAATGTTCAAGCCTATCTGTTTAAGGAGGGTCGCGAAAGGAGAGCCGCTTAGGATTCGATCTTAAACCGTCCATAATGAATGATATGGACATCGACCCGGATGTCCCCCAGCTCCCCGGCCTTAGGGGAATAGGAACCGGACGAAGTCACCTGCTTCCACAGCTTGTTGCGGGAGCGGTACAGCTTCTCCTCCAGGTTAAGCACATCCACTCCCCGCTCGGCCCCTTTAGCGAACGTTTCCCGGATTTGAGCTGTGATTTGCGAGCGGACTCCTTCCACAATGTCCTGCTCCGAAACCCCGGGATTCATCTCATCCACCCTCCCCTTTACCTTTAAATCAAGCGAATAGCGCGGCTTGCCGCCGCTGTTTTCTATCCTGTATTGGGTTTTGATGCTTGTGATCATAATGGAGGCAGCTAAACGGCCCTCTTGCTTCAGGGAAACCGGGGCGCTCTTGAATCCGGGGTTCAGCCATTTGAAGCCCTCCAGATTCTCTCGGGGGAAATAGCCGGCCGGCTTCCCGTGCTGCAGGAAATAGGCCCCGTCCAGGGTATACACCGTCTCCTTTTTATCCGGTTTCCTCCAGTGGGAACCGGTTAAGGTGATGGAAGGAACGTACGCGCTTCCGGCCGGCTCCCGGTACCGGGAAACGAACCGCATCATTTCCCGGGGGGAATGAAGGAATTCTGCCGGTAGCTTTCTTCGGGCTGGTACAGCAAGGTTGACAGCGGGGAGAGATTGAAAAACCCTTTGACGGTAAGCAGCTTCTCTACAGGGATACGGGTCGCGTAAACCCAGGTTGTGTAGCGGACGGCACGGAGCCGGTTGACCGCATCCAGGATGGGATTCAGCATGGGCAAAGCTTTTTCCGAGCAGACAACGGTCATTAAGTGCTCCAGGGAAGTCACCTGCTGGGTCGACAGTTCCAGGTTGGTAAGGGCCTGCTGAACGGACTCCCTTGGGCCGTGCCGATCCAGGCGGGAACCTCCTGATTCGGCTTGCCGCCCTCGCCCATTTTGGCCACGGAGGAGAAGTCCATCACCTGGGTAAAGACCCGGAACATCTTCCCGTCATAATCAACACCGAGAGCCGTCACATAAACGACATCCTGGGGATGGGTCTGGTCCCAGCACCCGGTTTGGAGCAGGAGACAGAGGGAGCTTAACAGCAGAAGCAGCCGTTTACTTGCTTTCATCGGTATCCCCCTGATGGATGGTATCTTGGCCGGCGAGGCTGGAGGCCCGTCTCTTGCTTCGGGAGGCCGGAAGGCGGAAGACGGAGGCCAGGATATCCTTCCCGAAGGGCGGAGCAAGCGGGGAGAGATAGGGCATCCCAAACGACGAAAGGGTGGATAGATAGAGCAAAAAGGCAAAAAGAGACAGGAAGAAGCCGTACATGCCGAAGGCCGAGCAGACCAGGAGGACGATCAGGCGGACGATGGTGACGGACCCGGCTAAGCTTTGGTTGACGAGTGTAAAATTGGCCACGGCGGTGAACGCGGTAATGACCAGCATGGTCGGGGAGGTGAACCCGGCCCGTATGGCGGCGTCACCTACGATCAAACCGCCCACCACGGCAATCGTCTGCCCGACGGGCTTCGGAAGACGGACGCCCGCTTCCCGAAACACCTCAAACAGAAGAATCATCAGAAAGGCTTCCAGGGGAGCGCTGAGTGGAAGCCCGATCCGGGAATTAATAATGGTGGCCAGAAGCGCGAACGGCAGCTGATCCATGTTGTAGGCGGTAAGGGCCACCCAGAAACCTGGGAGGAACAGAGCCAGGAACAACCCGAGCAGCCGGATGAAGCGCTCGAGCGAAACATAGTAGTAAGGAAGGCTGGTATCCTCGGGGGATTTCAGCAGCAGAAGCAGATTGGCCGGAACGAGGATAGCATTCGGTGCCCCATCCATCAGGATCACCGCCCGGCCCATCATGAGGCATTCCACCACGTGGTCGGGACGGCCGATATAATCGGTGAGCGGGAAGAAGGAGCGGGGGTTGTCGGACAAAAGCTCCTCGAGATGTCCGGCGCTCAGCAGGGCATCGATGTCGAGGCGGCGAAGGCGGTCCCGGACGTCCCCAATCAACTCTTCACGGGCCACATCGGTGATATACAGAACGGAGACCTTCGTCCGGCTTCGCCGGCCCACCACGAACGATTCGACGGCAAGGGAGGAGGTGCGGATCCGTTTGCGGACGAGGGCCACATTAACCGAAAGTTCTTCCACAAACCCGTCCCGAGCGCCTTTCACCGAAACCTCCATGCTCGATTCCTCCGGCTGACGGCCGGGGAGGCTCGCGATATTCAGGGAGTAGAGGAGGTTCTCCCTCCCGTTATATAGAAGAATGCTGCCGCTGAACAGGCAGTCGGCCGCCTTCTGCAGCTTATCCTTTCTATCCAGTAAAGCCAAGGGGAGCGGGGAGCGTTCCGCCCATGAGTCGGCAGGAAGGTCCGGATCCGCCAGCAGCTGCTCAAGAGCGGGAAGGACCGTTTCGGTAAAAAGCTTGCGGTCCGTCAGCCCCTCTCCATACAGCAGAAGCAGCTTGCGGACCTCCCCGCCCGACTCGGCAAGGACCGTTCTGGTCAGCACGTCCCCGCAATGGGCGAACTCCTTCAGCAGCGTTTCTTCCGTCAGCCCCCCGATCGTGGCGGGTTCTCCACGTTTATCCAATCGCTTTCACCTCCTTTTTGCGCTTGGCCAGAATTACCAGCCCGGCAGCCGCAAGCATGACGAGGACAGCCGATCCTACCATGTAGGGAATAAACACCTTGCTCACCATCGTAAGAAACCGGTGATCGCTGATCGGGAGCAGGACGATAAAGACAAGCAGCAGAGAGAGCAGGAGCAGCAAAAAGGTGCGCCGCCTCCCTTTCAGCCCGGTCACGTCCGCGAACACGTACATGGCGAAGGACACCCGGATGAAGGCTCCGGACAGCCACTGGTAGATGGCGAAAAAATCCAGGTGCTCGATGTATTTGCCTAAGGAGACGAGCCTCCACTGGGTATACGCAGGGTAGCGCTGCTTCATCATTTCGGCCGGCCCGAATTCCGCATAGCCTCCGATCAGCGGTCCGATGGAGAGGGAGGTGACCAGGGTTCCGGCGAGCAGGAGGCCCCACAGCTTGAAGGGCTTGCTCAGCCGGTGGTTGACCAGAAGAAGAATGACCATCTCGGCAAGGCCCACGGAGGCGTAGAGCATGCCGTGCCAGACCGGTCCCATGCCGTGCTCCAGAAAGGGGCGCAGGTAAGAATAATCCTTGTAGCGGATATTGGCGGCCATGACGAAATGGCCCAGCAGCACCACCAAAGGAAGCAGCAAATAAGCCATGATGGCGATGGAGCCGATGCCGAATTGGGCGGCCGCGAAGCATAGGCCCATGAACAGCAGGGCCACGACCAGATCCGGGGTGCGCGGGAGATAAGTCGCTTCGGTCCAGTTGGTGGTATCCTTAACCGTCATGAACAGAATCAGAAGGAGCTGAAGGAGAAGGGGAGCGGTCAGCAGCAGGGAGGCCGTTCTCCCGTACCGTTCCCTTGTCCACTGGGGCAAAGAGCGCCCGGCCAGCTTTTGGATCAGGTAATAGAGCAGAGCAAGACTTAGCAGGCCTAGGGGAATAACGAGCAGGATGCTTAGCCAGGCATCCCTTCCGCCCGTATCTGCAAGCAAGGGAATGACCAGTACGTGATTCATAAGCCCGGCGGATAAGAAGAAGATGAAGCATAGACCGAGAGGTCGAATTCGGTTCATGGCGGGTCCCCCTTTGGTTGACGGACGGCGTTCTTCGGTTTTCGGAAACGGCCCGCAGCGGTATAGTCGAAACGGAAGGCATCCTCACCCGGCCGCTCTTAGCGCAAGCTTGTCTTCCCATCGTCCCAGGCACGAAAAAGCTTGTGATAAAGAGCCTCGGCCGCCGTCAGGATGACAACGGTCATCAGGATCTCGGCATAGCTGTACGGCCATTGAAAGTAGCGTGCCGCGAGCCACAGGAAAGCAAACGCAAGCAGGGCGTCGGCGATGAGGGCGAGGGTATGGTTCGTCATGCGCAGGACAAACTGGTCTCCGGCCAGATAGGCGATAACGGACAGTACGACTGCGGTGAAGGCGGCGGTGATCAGGTCCGCCTCGGCCAGATACCGCAGCAGGATCACGAGGAGTATTCCGTTAACAATGGTTTTGCTTAGAAAACGCATCATGAGGGATACCCCTTTCGGTAATGGTTACTTACGGTTATCCTCCCCGGGTTCGGGAAACCAATTCCTCGTTTTCCTTCGGAAGGCGAAAAAGGGAAACGAGGGCTGGGAAGGCAAGGCAAGAAGAAGGCAAAACAAAAAGGCCTCCGGTTGACCGGAAGGCCTTTAGCTTCGTTAATCTTTACTGAGCTTACTTAACGGAGCCGTTATTTTACCTCGTAAATCTTGTAGAGCTCGTCGAGCATCAGGTTGGCGGCCTTAACCCCGCCTGCCGTGTTCCAGATCGTATCGCTGACACGGTATACCTTGCCGCTTTTGACGACATTAAGGTTCTTCCACAGGGGATCGTTCAACCAATCCTTTTCCTGCTGGGTCCCCTTGTTATCGCCCGTTTCGTAGGTGAAGTAGAACAGCCGCTGGGCGTCCACTTCGGGAAGGCGTTCCTTCGTGATCTCTTCCATGAACGGATCCTTGTAATTGTTAGGCTTGCGGGCGATGCCGATCTGCTTGAAGATAACGCCGGTAAAGGAATCCTCCAGGTAAACCCTCGTTTTGCCGGCCATGAACCGGACCACCGATACCTGTTCCTTCAGCTTGTCGCCGGCCTTCGTCTTGAAGTCCTCGATCCGCTTGTCGAAGTCCCCGATGACCTTCTCTCCGGCGTCCTTCTTGTTCAGGGCCTCGGCATAGAGACGGAAATTGTTCTTCCATTCCCCGCGGAGCGTTTCCGAGAAGACGGTAGGGGCGATGGCGTTCAGCTGGGTGTAGATCTTCTCTTGGCGCATTTTGTTGCCGAGAATAAGGTCCGGCTTGAGCGCGGCGATCATCTCCAGGTTCGGCTGGGACTCGGTTCCGAGAGGCTTGACGCCTTCCATCTCGGCTTTGATGTGGTCGTAGTACGGGTCGCCGACGTAGGAATTAACCGCTCCAACGGGCTTGACGCCAAGGGCGAGAAGGGCTTCCGTGCCTTCGTTCGTCAGAATGACAACCCGCTGCGGGCTGTTCGGCACTTCGGTCTCTCCCATGGCATGCTTCACCTTATGGGTGCCGCTGGCAGCCGGGGCTCCGGAAGCAGCGGGGGAAGAAGGAGAGGGAGTGGAATCGGCGGCAGGCGAGCCGCAGGCCGTTAACCAAACGGATAGGGATACAACGGCGGACAGCAGGGGAAGAGCTCGGAAACGGCGGGACAGATGACGGCGGGAAAACATGAATCAGGTGACCTCCTATAAAAATATGTAGTCTATCATTGATAATGATTATCATTCACAGCTATATAGTAAGCAGGATTCCCCACTTTGTCAATAAATATATTGATAATGATTATCAAAGTCATTGACGCGCCTTGGGCTATTCTTTAAAATGAAAACATAGCCGGACCGGCAGCGCTGGTTCTAGTTAACAGGCTGAGCCGGTTGATGGGGCTGCTCCCTTGGAAGCAGGGGAAAGCCCTAACCCAAGCCGTTCCCGAAGACAAGAAGGAAGCAGGTTCGTTCATTTATGCTCAGGTCACTCCGTCATCGTACGTCAGCCAAATATACCGGCCTTCTGGTGTTTGCCCTCTTGCTTATTCTGGCGATGCTTGGAAGCGTCACGCTCGGCATAAAGCCGTACTCCCTGCATCAGGTTATGGAAGCCTATACGGCGTACAACGGTTCCAACGAGCATATCATTATCCGTACCACCCGCGTGCCGCGGGCATGCATAGCCGCCGTCGTGGGGGCCTCTCTGGCTGTCGCCGGAGCCCTCATGCAGGCGGTTACGCGAAACCCGCTGGCCTCGCCCAGTCTTTTTGGCGTAAATGCGGGGGCGGCCTTCGCCATTGTCTTCTCGGTTGCCTTTCTTGACCTGTCGGGTCTGACGACCTTTACCTGGACGGCCTTTGCCGGAGCCGCCGTAAGTGCGGCTGCCGTTTACGGGCTGGGCTCCGCCGGGCAGGGCGGCATGACGCCGATCAAGATCACCCTTGCCGGGTCCACCTTATCCGCTTTCTTCCTGTCTCTGACCCAGGGCATTCTGCTGGCGAACGGAAAAGCGTTCGACGAGGTGCTGTTCTGGCTCGTGGGGTCGGTGTCGGGCCGGACGATGGAGATGCTCCTTGCCGTGCTTCCGTATATGCTGGGGGCACTCGCCGGCTCTTTCGTGCTCTCCCCGCATATCAACATCCTGACGATGGGGGACGACGTGGCGAAGGGGCTCGGGCAGCGGACCATGCTCATCAAGAGCATGGCTGCGCTAGTGATCGTTCTGCTCGCGGGCGGCTCGGTCGCCGTCGCGGGTCCGATCGTCTTCGTCGGCATCATCATTCCGCATATCGTCCGGTTCCTTATCGGTGCCGATTACCGCTGGATCGTTCCGTACTGCGCCCTGCTGGGGGCTCTGCTGCTTGTGGCGGCGGATCTCGGATCCCGCTTCCTCATCATGCCGAAGGAAGTTCCCGTCGGCGTGGCCACGGCCCTGATCGGCGTTCCCTTCTTCGTTTACATCGCGAGGAAAGGGGGCGCCTCTGATGGATTTTTCCAAGAAATCACGCTATTGGACCGTAAGGACCAAGAGCTACTCTTATCTTATCAGTAAAAAAACGCTCGCCGTCACAGCCGTTCTCCTGGCTGTTACCGCGGCGGTGTTTCTCCTAAGCACCGGAACCGGAAGCGTGTTCCTGTCTCCGGTTAAGGTTGTGAAGGCCATAATCGGCACCGGCGATCCCATGAGCGAGACGATCGTCCGGAGCCTCCGGCTGCCGCGGACGCTCATCGCCGTTCTCGTCGGAGCGGCACTGGCCGTATCCGGCGCCGTCCTGCAGGGCATGGTCCGCAACTCCCTCGCCTCGCCGGACTCGCTCGGGATGACGGGAGGAGCCACGCTGGGAGCGATTCTGTATTTCTTTCTCCTCGCGGGTTCTCTGGGTATCCACTGGCTGCCCTTGTGTGCAGTACTGGGCGCGTTCGCCGCTGCCGTGTTCGTCTACGGCTTCTCCTGGAGAAGGGGGGCGGGGTGACGCCTCTGCGTCTTGTGCTGATCGGGACCGCGTTCACCCAGGCGGCGAACGCCCTGTCGTATATGCTTATGATCTCGGGTCCGATCATTCTCGCGAACCTGTCGCTTACGTTCATGACAGGCAGCATCTACGGGGTGTCGTGGCAGAAGCATGTGCTTCCGCTCCTTCCCTGGCTGATTGTGCTGCTGCCGGCCACGCTCCTCTATGCGCGGCATGTTAACATTCAGGAGCTGGGCGAGGATGTGGCCCGCAGCGTGGGCGGGCGGGTCCAGAGGCAGCGTCTTGTGCTGCTGCTGCTCGCCGTATCGCTCGCCGGAGCGGGAGTGGCCATCGGGGGCGCCGTCGGCTTCATCGGCCTCATGGCGCCGCATATGGCCCGCCGGCTTGTCGGCCCCGCCTTCGGCGGCGTGCTGCCCGTCTCCGCCCTCCTCGGCTCGCTTATTCTGCTTGTAGCCGATCTGGGGGCGAGGAAGCTGTTCTCCCCGCTCGACATTCCCGCGGGGGTTTTCACGGCCGCCGTCGGGGCGCCGTTCTTCATCTATCTGGTTTACCGCAGCCGCGGGCAGTAGTCCCGCTGACTATATTAACCTCCTTATAAGGGAGCAGGGAAAGGAAAGAATCGCATGACGGCCATCCGGTCTCATCAATTGAACTTAAGCTACGGAGACACCGCCATCTTTCAAGAGCTGAACGTCACGATCCCGCAGGGGGAGATCACCGTATTCATCGGCGGCAACGGCTGCGGGAAGTCGACGCTGCTCCGCTCGCTCGCCCGGCTGCTCAAGCCTCAAAGCGGGCAAATCGTCCTGAACGGAAGCGATATCGCCACCCTCTCCACGAAGGAGGTGGCCCGCCGGCTGTCGATTCTTCCCCAAGGGCCGACCGCTCCCGAAGGGCTGACCGTGCTGCAGCTCGTCAAGCAGGGGCGTTACCCGTATCAGAGCTGGCTGCAGCAGTGGTCGGACGCCGACGAGTCGGCCGTGCGCCGCGCCCTTACGCTGACAGGCATGGATGTGCTCGCCGAGCGTGCGGTGGATTCCTTGTCGGGCGGCCAGCGCCAGCGGGCGTGGATTGCCATGACGCTCGCTCAGGAAACCCCGGTCATCCTGCTCGACGAGCCGACGACCTATCTTGACCTCGCTCACCAGATCGAGGTGCTCGACCTGCTTCAGGAGCTGAACGAGAAGGAGAACCGGACGATCGTGATGGTGCTCCACGACATCAACCTGGCTTGCCGGTACGCTCACCACCTGGTGGCCATCAAGAACGGATGCATCTGGGCGGAGGGCGACCCGAGCCTCGTCGTCGATGACGAGCTGATCCGCCAGGTGTTCGAGCTCGACTGCCAGGTGATCCCGGACCCGCTGTTCGGCACTCCGATGGTGATTCCGTACGGCAAAGGGAAAGCCCCGGTGGATAGGTCTGGGAAGGGCCGGAGGGATGGAAAAAGGGTACCGGAACCGGACAGAGAAAACGAAAGAAGCAGCGAAAGGGAATCGGAACGGCTCGTCGTTTCGGCCCGCTGACCGTAGCCTTCCTGCGGCTGCGCTATACCTTCTTTATTAAGACCATACGCACGGTAGGAACCGATATCGAAACCCGTCTCCCGGCTATCCGGGGAGGCGGGTTTCTTCATTGTCTCTGCCCCAGGGGCCAAGCTAAGTCCGGCTCCTTCGGTCCGGTTATCCTTTAGCAAAAGATGGGCAAGCTAGGGAGAATGGAAAGTAAGGTTGAGGGGAAGGGCTTATTCCACAAGGAGGAGGGCATGATCATGCCGCTTAACAAAAGAACCGCCGGACTGCTTCTCTTAGGTGCGGCCGCTGTAACGGCCGTCTGGCTCCAGGCGGGCGGTTTCGGGCAGCGGCCTGTTCGCCTCCCTCCTCCCTGGAGGCAGGAGTGCCAGGGGCCGCGGGCGGAAGCGCAAGCCAGACGGCGGGAGCGCAAAGCGTGGCGGGCGGAAGTCCAGGCTCGGTAGCAGGAGCGCAGGGCGCTGCAGGCGGAAGCCCGGACCCGACGGAACGTGCCGGTGCGGCGCAGCCGGCGGCACGCCTCAAGCCGGGAGCTGCCGCTCCCGCTGGGGCAGAAACGCCGCGCCCATCCGGCCCCGCTTCCGAGGCGGCAGGCCCGCTCGGCCAGTCGGCTGCTGGAGCTTACGGCGCTGCGGGAACGCGGCGTCCGCCCGCCCGCACGGGCAGCGATGACGCGACAGTGCAGGCTCCGCCGACGGAAGCCCCGAGCACCGTGCCCGAGCAACCAGCGGCACCCCGGCCGCCCGCTGCAGCCACGGCCCGCCCCACAGCCGCAGCCACCGCTCCCTCCGGCAAGGCGGACCCGCAGCCCGGCGCTCCCCGGGTCAAGGGTATCTACATCACCGCCTCCAACGCCGGAGGCTCCAAGATGGACAGCCTCATCCGGCTCCTCGATGAGACGGAGCTTAACGCCGTCGTGATCGACCTGAAGAACGATTACGGCTTCCTTACCTTTAATCCGCTCGGTGCGGAAGCGAGGAAGTGGGGAAGCCCCCGCCTTCTTATCCCCGACCTTCCGGGCTTGATGCGGAAGCTGGCGGACCATAACATCTATCCGATCGCCCGTATCGTCGTCTTCAAGGATACGCTGCTCGCCCGCAAAAACCCGGCGTTCTCCTTCCGCAACGCGGACGGCACCCTGTGGCAGAACGGCAGAGGAGACAGCTTCGTCAATCCTTACGACCGGCAGGTATGGGAATACAATGTCGCCGTCGCCAAGGAAGCCGCCCGGCTCGGCTTCAAAGAAATTCAGTTCGATTACGTCCGGTTTGCGGAAGGCTTTGAGAACCGGGCCGGTTCGCTCGACTACACGAAGGATTCCCGCTCGCGCACCCAGGCGGTGACGGGCTTCGTCCAGTACGCCCGGGAGCAGCTTCATCCGCTCGGGGTGCGGGTGTCGGTGGACATTTTCGGCTATGCGGCCTCCGTTCCCGCGGCGGAAGGGATCGGACAGGATTTCGGCCTCCTCTCGCGTCAGGTGGATGTCATCTCCCCGATGATTTACCCGAGCCATTATTCGGAAGGCTGGTACGGGGCCGCGGTTCCCGATGCCGCGCCTTACCAGGTGATCGAAGGGGCTAGCCGGGATACGCTGAAGAAGCTGCGGCCCCTCGGCTCCGATAAGCCTGTGGTGAGGCCTTGGCTTCAGGATTTTACCGCCGGCTGGGTGCCCGGGCATATTGCCTACGGCAAGAAGGAGATTGAGGACCAGATCCGCGCCCTGAAGGACAACGGAATTGTTGAATTCCTTCTATGGAATGCTTCCAACGCCTATACGGGCGGGGTGAGTTACGGGGTAGAGGAGCAGACGGCGGGGCCGGAAGAGAACGAACCGCTTCTCCCTCCGGGCATCGGACCGCCGTCCCGCTAGCTTCCGGGCTTCCGTCGGGCAATGGACCGCTGTCCCAGTCCTTTCACGTCTCCTGTTGGACCTCGGGCCTCCACACCGGCAGCTTTCCCGGGCCCGGACGCCAGCCGCCCCAGTAGTTTTCCGGCTCCGACGGGCCTTGGACCGCTATCCCGGCACCTTGCCTTTCTCGGGCTGCCCGCAGACCCGGGGCCGGCTCCCCATAGGCCCGCCTCCCTAAGGATTAAGCCCGCTGGGAGCCGAACGGAAGGATTGAAAAGCCTAGCGTTTTATGCGACACTATAAACAGACCGACTGGTCGTTTTATTTCCCAATCCTTGCTCCCAACAACTAATAAAAAGGACGTGTGACCATGACGGATAACCGACTGACCAAGCTGGCGGACGTGCTCGTCAATTATTCCACCGAAGTGCAGAAGGGCGAGAACGTGCTTATCGAAGCGTTCGGCATTGATGCCGCGCTTGTCAAGGAACTCGTGAAAGCCGTTCACCAGGCGGGCGGCCACCCGTTCGTCAACCTGCGTGACCATTCGGTCATCCGGGCGATGCTGATGAATTCCACCGAGGAGCAGATCCGCACCTGGGCGGAATTCGATCATTACCAGATGGACCGGATGAATGTATACATCGGCGTACGCGGAGGGAGAACGTGTCGGAGATGTCCGACGTGCCCGCCGACAAAATGAAGCTGTACCAGTCGCTGTACAGCCACCGCGTGCACAGCACAACCCGTGTCAACCAGACCAAATGGGTCGTGCTGCGCTACCCGAGCCCGTCCATGGCCCAGCTCGCGAACACGAGCACGGAAGCCTTTGAGGACTTCTACTTTGACGTCTGCACCCTGGACTATGAGAAAATGTCCCGCGCCATGGATCCGTTGAAGGAGCTCATGGACCGGACGGACAAGGTCCGCATCGTCGGCCCGGGCACCGACCTGAGCTTCTCGATCAAAGGAATCGGGGCCATCAAATGCGAAGGCAAGCGCAACATTCCGGACGGTGAGGTGTACACGGCCCCTGTCCGCGATTCCGTCAACGGAAAACTGACCTACAACACGCCCAGCGTTTATCAGGGCTTCACGTTCGAGAATGTCTCCCTGGAGTTCAAGGACGGCAAGATCGTCAAGGCCACGGCTAACGACACGGAGCAGATCAACAAGGTATTCGATACGGATGAGGGCGCCCGCTATATCGGTGAGTTCTCGCTCGGTTTCCATCCTTACATCCAGAAGCCGATGAAAGATACGCTGTTTGACGAGAAGATTGACGGCAGCTTCCACTTCACCCCTGGCCAGGCCTACAAGGTAGCGGATAACGGCAATTCCTCCGCGATTCATTGGGACATGGTCTGCATCCAGCGCCCGGAATACGGCGGCGGCGAGATCTGGTTCGATGACGTGCTCATCCGCAAGGACGGCCGCTTCGTCGTTCCGGAACTGGAGGGCTTGAACCCCGAGAACCTGAAATAGAGAAAAGGAGGCCGGTTGGATCGGGCCGTTCCGGATCGAGCAAGGCACTGGCTGGGCTTCCACCGGTGCCTTGTTTTTGGAAGGACCTAGGGGGAAGATTTAAGGAAGACAGTAGGCTTTCCCTTTCGGGGAGAAAGGAGAAACGGCATGTCACCTAAGGTAAGCGACGCCTACAAGGAAGAGCGGCGGGCCGCCATCCTGGAGGGGCCCTGCAGTGCTTTGCCGACAAAGGCTACCCGGCCACCACGGTCGACGACATCGTCCGGAGGCTCGGGATCAGCAAGGGCGCCTTGTACAATTATTTTGCCAGCAAGGAAGAGATGTTCACGGCCCTGATGGAGGAGCGGATGGAGCGGCTCATTGTCGGGGTGAAAGGGGAGCGGTACGACACGATTCCGGATGCCGCCGGCAAGCTCAGCCTGATCATGCGGCGCTTTCAGCGCCAGGCCCTGCAGGAGCTCCGGCCCCTCCTCGCCTTCTACCTCGAGTTCTCGCTGCAGGCCTCCCGCCGGGAGGAGCTCCGCCAGGTGATGCTCCGCCATGAACAGACCGCCGTCGCCTTCATCCGCGAGGTGATCGAGGAGGGCATCCGCTCCGGAGAGTTCAGGCCGGACCTGGACAGCGGCGAAGCCGCGTCCCTCTTCTGGGCGCTCCGGGACGGCATCGCCCTGCAGTTCATCGGCAGCGGGGAGGACGAGCAGTACCAGGCTCTCATGCGCGGTATGGAGAGAATGCTACTCCTGTACGCCAACAAGCGGCCGGAGGGATAGACAGCTCCTTAAGCGGGCGAAGGCCGGCACCCTCGGAGGAGTGGAAGAGCAACGGAAGGGCCGGAAGGCCGAACAGGATAGTCACGGCAGCGGGAATCTCCCGCTGCCTTTTGCTTTTTAGGGCTTGCGGATTAACGGAATGTTGTTCCGCAAGCTCTTTTTACAGCCGAACATCCCGGTCAAAAAAACTATTGCATCCCGCTCCGAAATTTTGGTAAGATGGGATTCCGTTTCTCTGCGGCTGTCTACCGCTCGCTTTCTATTTTCATGCAAGGCGTTGACGCGCGGCTGCCGTCTCCCGCCTGCTTACCCGGAGGTGTTGAATGCTTTTTGCCGTCCTTGCCAAAAAGCGTACCGGCGGAACCTGCAATACCGCGGCTCGCACCTGGTCCATAATCTGGCCAGCGCCATCTTCGGCGTGGTGTACATCTCGATCTGGATGGGCCTCGGGGAGGGCCGCTCGCTCGGGGAGTACGGCCTGAAGGGCATGGTAAGCTACATCGCTTTTAACCAGGTCAGCCTGTGGGTGGCCCTCTTTCTGAACAACGGCCTGGGGATTCCCGAGTCCGTTCGAACCGGGCAGATCTCGCTCGAGCTTATGCGGCCCGTTCCTCTTTTCTACCAGCTGATGAGCCGGGAATGGGGGCAGATCGCCTACCAGTTCGTGTACAAGTTTCTTCCGATTTACATCCTCTACTTCTTC
The DNA here is from genome assembly GCA_030323305.1 of Paenibacillus sp. CC-CFT747. Classification (GTDB taxonomy): domain Bacteria; phylum Bacillota; class Bacilli; order Paenibacillales; family NBRC-103111; genus Paenibacillus_AO; species Paenibacillus_AO aurantius. The sequence continues at coordinate 2,379,856 of CP106741.1, forward strand.
GTGTTTCAGCTTCAGGTTCCCAGCCAACTGTCGACTTACGCGGCCACGGCTGCCGCACTCCTTTTGCCGCCTACATAAGCATCTGCATCAACTACTTAATTGGGGTCACCGCGCTTTGGACGACGGAGTCCACGTGGTTTTACTGGCTGAACTATTCCTTCTCCATGCTGCTGTCGGGCTTCTTCATTCCGCTCGAGTGGCTGCCGGGCTGGCTTCATGCGATCAGCGTCTGGTCGCCTTATCCTTATCTGCTCTATCACTCGACGCGAATTTATTTGGAGCTTGAATCGTTTACGGTGTTAACGGGCTCCGTCCTGTGGTGTGGGCTGTTTACGGTCCTGTGCATCGGGGCCACGCGCCTGGTCCGGCGGAAGCTGGAGGTGCAGGGAGGATGAGCGTGCTTCGGATGTATGCCCTTCTCGTCAGGGCCAGCGTGAAGAGCCGGATGCAGTACCGGTTCAATTTCTTCTTCAGCTCCTTGATGGCGGCGGCCATTAATGCCGTTGAATTTCTTATGGTTGCGGTTGTACTGCTGAAATTTGGGGATATTCAAGGCTGGAGCGTGTATGAGGTAGGGTATCTCTATGCCGTGCTGACTCTGTCCAAAACGGTGTACCGGACGCTGGCGAGCGACGTCCACCACCTGGAAAAATACCTCGTCACCGGAGACCTCGACCGGCTTCTGATCCGTCCGGTCCCGATTCTGCTCGCCCTCATGTCGCAAAATTTCCGCATTATGCTGGGGGAGCTTCTGCAAGGGGCTTTATTCTGGCCGTCTGCCTGCGTCAGCTCATGCTCGATGGACAGCTCGGCTGGGCCTCCCTTCCGTTAACGCTGTTCATCATTGCCGCGGGCTCCGTCATTCTGTTCTCGATCGGACTCGCCACGGCCTCTGTCGGCTTCTGGATTACGAGGATCAGCGAGCTCCAGACCTTCACCGAGGATGCTTCCCGGAATGCGTGCCAATACCCGCTTACGCTGTACCCGGGCTGGCTGAAATTCATGCTGCTCTCCGTCGTTCCGGTCGGGTTCGCCAATTATGTTCCGGCGCTTTATGTGCTGAGGGAGAGCTAGGTCCGTGGATTCTAGCCGTCACCGCCTTCGCTGCCGGGCTGTGCTATTACCTGAGCCGCCGCCTTTGGAACCTGGGGCTATCCCGGTACCAGAGCACAGGATCATAAGGACGGGAGCAGGGGCAGGCAGGATTAGGGAAGAGAGAGGAGAAGATTCATGATAGAAGTAGAGAATATCCGCAAAACGTTCCGGACCCCCGTCGTGCATACCGGCCGCTTCGCCGGCCTCCGGAGCTTTTTCTCCCGGGAATACCGGGAGAAGGAAGCGGTGCAGGGCATCAGCTTCACCATTCCACCGGGGAATTCGTGGGGTATATCGGGCCGAACGGGGCCGGGAAATCAACCACGATCAAAATGCTCACCGGCATCCTGCACCCGACCTCCGGTAAGGTGCGGATCGGAGGGATCAGCCCGCATGAGAACCGGCTGCGGGTGGTCACCAAGCTCGGCGTCGTGTTCGGCCAGCGCTGCCAGCTGTGGTGGGATCTGCCGGTGAAGGATTCCTTCGATATTCTGGCCGAGATGTACAAGATCGGCGGGAAGGCGAAGGAAGAGAGGCTCGGCGGGCTCCGGGAGCTGCTCGGGCTGGATGAATTTCTCGAGACGCCGGTGCGCAAGCTCTCCCTCGGGCAGCGGATGCGCGCCGATCTCGCCGCAGCGATGCTGCACGACCCGGATATCCTGTTCCTCGACGAGCCGACGATCGGCCTCGACGTCACGGCGAAGAAGAACATCCGGGGCTTTCTGCAGACGCTGAACCGGGAGTTCGGCAAGACGATTCTGCTTACCACGCACGACATGGACGACATCGAGCAGCTGTGCAACCGGGTGATCGTCATCAACCACGGCCGGATCGGCTATGACGGGTCCATCCCGAAGCTCCGGGAGCGCATCGGGCTGCCTACGGTCATCAAGGTGACCTACCGCGGACCGGTGGATATCCCGGAGGAGCCCGGCGCCCCTACACGATCCGGGAGCGCTCGGAGGCCGCGGTTACGATTGAGTGCAACCGGCAGGAGCAGAAGGCGATGGATGTGCTCCGGCTCCTCGGCCGGTGGGGAGAGATCGATGATGTGCATATGGAGGAGCCGGAGTTCGAGGAAATCATTCACCGGGTCTACTAACCCGCGGAGGGAAAGCGATTCTCCTTGGATAGACTATAAGGGATTAGGACCGGCTTTCGGCAGGAAGGGCTAAGAGGATTATCCTTTTTTATTTCGGAAAGGGAGGGGTTCGTATGAGCATAGAGCCTAAGGATTGGACCATCGAGAGGGAGCGGCTGAAGGAGGTGGCCGGCCAGATCGAGAAGCAGCTCGAAGGGCTGGAGGATATCGTCCGTGACCGGAAGGAAACGGTCCTAAGCGGCCGCCGGAACTTCTGGGACGACATCACCGTCAACGTCGAGAACGAGGACGAGGAAATCGAGACGGCGGCGAGCATTACCCAGCAGGCGAACGTGCAGCGGCAGCAGGAGATCGCCTACCGGCATGCCTTCCAGACGCTCCGCCGGCTGGAGAAGCTTCAAGGCTCGCCGTATTTCGGACGGATCGACTTCACCGAACGCGGCCGAGCTTCCGAAGCGGTGTATGTCGGCATCCAGTCGCTTACCGACGAGGAGAGCGGCGAAATCTACATTTACGACTGGCGCGCTCCGATCTCCGGCATGTTCTACGACTACCCGCCCGGCCCGGCGGAATATGAAACGCCCGAAGGGCCGGTGCAGGGGAGCTCACGCTGAAGCGGCAGTACGTGATCCGGCACGGAGAACTGCGGCAGATGTTCGACACCGGCCTGCCCATCGGAGACGATGTGCTGCGCGAGATGCTGGGACAAAGCGCGGATGACAAGATGAAGAGCATCGTCACGACGATCCAGAAGGAGCAGAACGAGATCATCCGTACGGACCGGCACCGCATTCTGATCGTTCAGGGAGCCGCGGGCAGCGGCAAGACGTCCGTCGCTCTTCAGCGGGTCGCCTACCTGCTGTACAAATACCGGAACGTGATGAGCTCGGAGAACATTCTTCTGTTCTCTCCGAACCGTCTGTTCAACGATTACATCTCTACCGTGCTGCCGGAGCTTGGCGAGGCGAACATGCGCCAGACGACGTTCCAGGATTATCTGGCGTACACGCTCGGGTTCGAGTGGAAGCTGGAGAACCCGTATGAGCGTATGGAGCTTGTGCTCGGCTCGGAGGAGGATGAAGTCTGGCGGGCCCGCACGGCCGGCATGGCTTATAAGGCCTCGACGGACTTCTTCGGGCTCATCCGGCGCTACCTGACCCTGCTTAAGCAGGAGGGGATGCTGTTTAAGACCCTATCCATCCGGGACAAACCGGTTATCCCGGCGGAGCGGCTGGTGGAAAGGTTCTACGGATTCGAGCCGAGGATGTCCATCGAATACCGGATCGAGAAGATGCGCCGCTGGCTTCTGGACGAGCTGGAGGAGAAGGAAGAGGCGTATGCCAAGGCCGTTTACCGCAAAATGTACGCCAACCCCCGCTACCTCGGCACGGAGCCCGAGATGAAGGCGGAGAGCCGGCGCAAGGCCCGCCGGACGTTTACCCCACTGGTGGAGATGGCGGACCGGCTCGAATTCGCCGATGCGCTTGGGCTGTACAAGCGGCTCTTCACGGATAGCGATTTGCTTCAGCGCCTATTGGCGGAGGAGCCTGGGGCCGAAGCCGCCGTGCCGGGTGCGCTGGCGCCGGCGCCTGCGGGTGAAGCGGCCGGATCGGGAGCTCTGGCCGAGGGGAGCGGGAAGTGGTGAAGTCCCGCGAAAAGCTTCCTCCCGAGTGGGAGGGAATCTGCCGGTACACGCTGGAGGCGCTCGAGCGCGGGGAGATGCCGTATGAGGATGCGACGCCTTACGTCTATCTCCAGGCTGAGGTGGAGGGGATGCAGAAGTACCGCGAGATGCGCCACGTTCTGATCGATGAAGCCCAGGACTACTCGCCCTTCCAGTACGCGTATATCCGCGCGCTGTTTCCGAAGGCGGGCTTTACGCTTCTCGGCGACCTGAACCAGGGCATCCAGGGAGAGGCGGGGCTTCAAGGCTACGAAGGAATCCGGGAGCTGCTTGGAGGAGAAGAGGCGAAGACCGTTCGCCTGTTCAAAAGCTACCGCTCGACCCGGCAGATCGTCGACTTCACCAAGGCGCTGCTTGGCGAAGGGCAGCCGGTAGAGGCGTTCAGCCGAGACGGGGAGCTGCCGCGCTTGATCCGCGCACAGGACGATTCGGCGCTCGCCGATGCGGTCGCTGCGGATGTCCGCTCCCTGCGGGCGGAAGGGGCGTCGGTCGCCGTTCTCTGCCACACGGCCGAGGAGAGCGAGCAGGCCTTCGCCGCCCTGCAGAAACGGGGCGAGACGGACGCGGTGTTGATCACGCGGGAGACGGAAACGTTCGTCACGGGAACCGTCGTGCTGCCGGTGTACCTGGCGAAGGGCCTCGAGTTCGACGCGGTCGTCGTCTACGAGGCAGGGAGCCGCCGCTACGGCCGGGAACGGGAGCGCAAGCTCCTGTACACGGCGTGCACCCGCGCGCTTCACCGCCTGCATCTGTACTACACCGGGGAGCCGTCCCCGTTCCTGGCCGGCGTTCCGGGAAGCCTGTTCGAGCGGCAGGAGGCTTAAGGGCCGGTTGCCGGGTTGCGCAGGCGCGGCTAACCGAAACCGGATCTTGCCGGCGGCGAGGGAAGGAGCCCGGAGCCCACTGCCGCTCCCCGCGTGCGGGCTGGAGCTCTTTGTTTTCAAGCGTTAATGGTTTGTCATACAAATGAAATATGGCCAACACGCATCTGTAACGTAATGGGCCTATACTAGACCTTGACCCCCTTTTTAATAATATAACTCTTAAGGCCTGCAGCCGGTGTGCTTGCAGGCCTCTTTGTTTGGGCAGAGAGTTTTTAGCCGGACGGACGATGGAGGAGAGAGACCCTTCCGATCAGCGGATGCTTTTCGGCCTAGGGAGAGGCCAGTCCGCTTTCGGACCTACCGTCTACCTGACATAAGACGGCAGATAGTCCTATATCTTTAGGGATACCTATTGTCATGCAAATGAAACGTTAGCCTCATGAATCTGTAACGGGGAGGCTCTATACTAAACCTTGACCCCCTTTTTAATTATATATACCTTAAGACCTGCGGCCGGTGTGCCTGCAGGTCTCTTTGTTTGCCGGGCTATAGAACCAGCTTGCGGCGGATGCCGATCACCACCGCTTGGGTGCGGTCCAGAGCGCCGAGCTTCTGGATGATGTGATGAATGTGGGTTTTGGTCGTTCCTTCGGAAATATGGAGAAGGGCCGAAATCTCCGCATTGCGCTTGCCGTACGCAAGGAGCTGAAGGACCTCGGTTTCCCTCTCGGTCAGCGGCTCCAGCAGCGGGTCATCCGGGAAGCCGGCCTCTTCCGCCCACGGCGGGGGACTGACGAGCTGGGCCAGCGCTTTTTTGGCGGTGGTGCTGTTGAAAAGAGTAGCTCCCCGGTGCATGGCCCTCAGCCCGGCCAGCATTTCCTCCGTATTCAAATCCTTGAGCAGGTACCCCGAGGCTCCGGCCCGGATGCCGTCAAAGACATAATTTTCCACGTCGAAGGTCGTCAGCAGGACCACGCGGGTGTCGGGCAGGGTCTCCACAATGGACCGGGTCGCCTCAATTCCCGTAAGGCCCGGCATCCGGATATCCATCAACACGAGATCGGGCGAGGTCCGCTTCGCCAGCTCGACTCCTTCTTCTCCCGTCGACGCTTCCCCCGCCACTTCCATATCGGGCTGCAGATCGAGAATATACCGCAGGCCTTTGCGGATCAGCGCCTGGTCGTCTACGAGTACAATCCGTATCTTATCCGGTGCGGTCATGATAGCGTTCCCCCTCATCGTCGTGAGCGAGCGGGAGCCGGGTCTCCAGCTCAAGCCCGTGCGGGCTCAAGGCCCGGAAGACCAGCCGTCCTCCGGCGGCCTCGCACCGCTCCTTCATTCCGCGCAGGCCGAACCCTGGCTCCAGGGGCTCCTGAGCCCGGTACGAGCCGTCATCGCGGACCGTCAGCGTAAGCTCCCGCCCGGCTTCTTCCACGCGCACGACCGCTTGCTTCGCTTCCGCATGCTTCAGGATGTTGGTCAGCGCCTCCTGCAGAACCCGGTAGAGAATGATTCCGTGCTCCTCCGGCCAAGGGGTTAGAAGCTCCCGTTCCTCGTACCGGATGGCCAGGCGGGTCCGGGCCTCCGTCTGGGACACGAGCCCTTTAAGTGCGGCCGCCCCCAGCCGGCTGTCGTCATCGGACCACTCCTTCACGGCCATCCGCACCTCCTGCATCCCTTGGCGCGCGGTGTCCAGCAAATCCTCCACCATCTCGGCGGATTTCGTGGCATCCCGGCCGATCGTGAGGCGAAGCGCCTGAAGCTGGACGATCAGCGAAGTGAGCCGGTGGCCGAGTCCGTCGTGGATGTCGCGGGCGAGCCGGGTCCTCTCCGTTAAGGCGGCATAGCCCATCGCCTGGACGGAGGACCGGTAAAGCTCCGCATGGGCGGCCTCCAGCTGCCGGAGCTGCTCACGGTTGGTCCGGTGCGCCTTCCTCAGGAGGGCCTGGCTGCGCAAGGTTCCGTACACCAGGAAGGCGGCGAGCCAGGCTCCTAAGGAGAATCCGTCCACGAGGAGCATGCCGGTAATGATCGTCAGGGTGGCGGCCGCCAGAACCGCCGGCGCCCGTTTTCCCCGCTTTCCGCCGTGGCCGCTATATACATGAAGGGCCAGAAGATCCGGTGATCGGGAAAATCCGGATAAAGCAGGCGGGAGCCGAGTGTCACCGCAAGAAGGAAGAGCAGCGCTCCGAGGTAGCGTTCCCGGGTCCATAAGCGGGAGGGAAGCAGAACCATGAGGGCATACCCGCCAAAGAGGAGCAGGGCGATCAAGAGTGCGGGAAGGTCCGCCACCTGTTCTTTATGAAATAGTAGAAGAAACCAGCCGATAAGAAAGATCACGTGAGCGGCTCGGGCGGCGGGGGAAGATCGAACGATTTCCATAGCTCCTCCTGTAATCGGGGACCCCGACTGAGAATGGTAACCTTTTCCCCAGTGTATCAAAAAAACAGAAAGGCGGCCTCTACCGATCGGTTGAGATTTCCCCGGTTTAAGATCAGCCGGGAGGTAGACGACCGGTCCGCTCCGCCCGTGGTACCTTTTTCCCAAGGGAGCCTGATGCGACAGGCCCTGCAAGAGAAAAAGGAGACGATGATGATGAAGTTATGCCTGTGTGGAACGTTGATCAAATACCGTTGGCCCTCTATCGTGGCGTTGGTCATTGCGGCATCCGGCCTGCCGACCACTACCGTCCAGCCGCTGGCGCAGATTTTGATCCTGGCCGCTCTGTTTTACCCGATCGCCGGGGCGATCCGGGGTCATATGCGGGGAGCGGGGCCGATCACGGCTCAGGTGGGCGGCCTGCTTATTTTCGCAGGGATTGCCGCCGCGGCGATGATGGCGGGGAGGAAGCGGGGATTCTTCTCCTCATCATAGGCTATTTGGGTCATGCAATATGGGATGTGTATCATTTCATCAAGAGGAAGGTCGTATGGCGGGAGTACGCGGAATTTTGCGGGGTTCTTGATTTTATAATCGCCGTGCTGCTGACCATTTCGTTAATAAACGGATAAAAGAGCGGGGGTAGCCCCCGCTCTTTTATTGTTTGGCTTCGTACCAGGGATTGAGGTGCACCAGCACTTCTTCCACGTCGCGGTGCGCGTTCATGATGGAGAGCTTGATGGTGCGGGCGATGTCGTGGCCTTCCTGAATGGTAAGCGTGCCGGGCACGGCCGCCCGTACGTCCACGATGATGTAGTGCCCATGCTCCCGGGCGCGCAGCCGGTCGATCCTTCTCACCTCCGGCACGCTGCGGATCAGGGCCGCGTACTGCTCTAGCTGCTCGGGGGCTACATTGCGTTCCATGAGAATGTCGAAGGACTCCCGTCCCATCGTATAGGCGAGCTTCATGACGAGGAACGAGACGATGATGCCCGCGATCGGGTCTCCGAACCCCAGCACGGGATTGTCGTAATACTCCCCGATGAGGCCGCAGCCTATGCCCGCCACCGCCGCGATGGAGGCGTAGACGTCCGCCAGATGATCGTGCGCGGTGGCGATCAGGCCCTTGCTGTTCAGCTGCCGCCCGATGCGGATCGTGTACAGGTACAGGAGCTGCTTCCAGACCAGCGAGACGAAGGCGGCGGCCAAGGCAAGAAGATGGGCCTCCGGCGGCTCGGCTTGAAGAAGCACCTCGAACGAGTGATAGGCCATGAAGAGAGCCGCCATCGCGAGAATAACGGCGACGACCGCCGCGCCGAGCACCTCCGCTTTGCCGTGGCCGTACGGATGCTCTTTATCCGCCGGACGGCTGGAGATGCGCATCGAGCTCAGGGCGGCGCCCGAGGCAATGACGTCTCCCGCGTTGTGAACCCCGTCGGCAATCAGCACCTGGCTGTTGAACAGGAACCCGATGACGAATTTGATGCCGGTCAGCAGGATGTTGCTCACCAGGCTGATCCAGGCGGCGAACATGGTTTGGCTGTTGGTTGGACGCATGATGGATTCCTCCTGCCTTCATTATGGCCCAAAATCCCCGAATCCTTTTCGTTTCCTTCCGAATTTTTCATCCTATTCCGAAACGGGCTTTCGTATGTGCGGGCATGCTCTTTCTGCGAAAGGGAAGAGAAACCGGAGAAGGGTCAATCCGGAAGGGGCCAGCCTGATTGGAAAAAGGAATCCAAACGAGAGTGGAAAGAAAATAATGCTTTACAGCGAAACAATGTTTCGATAGAATAATGTTTATGATGTAACAATGTTATGTTACGGATATTTCGGAAGGCACTAAGGAAGACAGGAAAGGAAAAAATAGCTTTATCGATTTTCCCTGTTGAAGACCGGCAGGAAACCTGTATAAACTGGTAGAGGATTTGGATTAAGGAGGGTTTACCCATGTCAACGGCTGCCAAAGCCAAAAGTCCGGGCCTGTTTAGCAACGGCTTTGTCCGGGCCATTCTGCTGTCCGCCCTGTTCCTGCAAATCGGCATATGGGTGCGCAACTATTCGATTCTGTTATTCGTCATGGAGAAAACGGGGGAAGACCCCGTCGCCGTCTCCCTGATTTCGGTGGCGGAATTCGCCCCGATCTTTATTTTCTCCTTCATCGGGGGAACCTTTGCCGACCGCTGGCGTCCGAAGCGGACGATGGTCTGGTGCGATATCCTGAGCTCACTCTCGATCTTCGCGGTGCTCCTCGCTATGGTGTTCGGGGGCTGGAAGGCCGTCTTCTTCGCCACGCTTGTCTCTTCCATTCTGTCCCAGTTCTCCCAGCCGTCGGGGATGAAGCTGTTCAAGCTGCATGTGCCCGAGGAGCACGTGCAGGCGGGCATGTCGATGTACCAGACGCTGTTCGCGCTCTTCATGATCCTGGGTCCCATTCTGGGAACCTTCGTCTTCCAGAGCTTCGGCATCGACTGGGCCATCGCCGTGACCGGCGTCGCCTTCCTGCTGTCGGCGGGCGTTCTCACATTCCTGCCGCCGGACCGGGTGGCCTCGGAGGCCAAGGCCCCGACCAGCGTGCTTCAGGAGATGAAGCTCGGCTTCCGCTACGTCCTGTCGAGCAAGGTGCTCTCGACGCTCGGAGGAACGTTCGCCGCCGCCGGCCTGGCGCTCGGCCTCATCCAGCCTCTTGCCGTATTCCTACTGACGGAGCGGCTCGGCCTGCCGAAGGAATACCTGCAGTGGTTCATGATGGCGAACGGCATCGGCATGATCGTAGGGGGCGGCCTCACGATGGCTATTGCCAAGAACGCCGCTCCCCAGAAGCTGCTTGCCTTCGGCATGGCGGTAAGCGCCGTGTTCATCCTCGTCAGCGGGATGTCGACGATGCTCTGGCTGACGCTGGCCGCCAACTTCATCAGCGGCCTTGTCATGCCGGCCATCCAGATCGGCATCAACACGATGATCCTGAAGAACACGGAGGAGGCCTTCGTCGGACGTGCGAACGGCATTCTGACGCCGCTCTTCATGGGCTCCATGGTCATTACCATGAGCCTGGCAGGGGTGCTGAAGAACGCCATTCCGCTCGTGGCCATCTACGGCGTCTCGGCCGCCTTGTTCATCGTGGGCGTGTTCATCCTTCTGCCGCTGTTCCGGCTGCAGGAGGTTCGGACCGCAGCGGAAGCCGGCTAAGCCGCCGGACCTCCGCCGCCTGACACCGTAAGCCGCGCCGTCCGGTCCCAGGGACCGGGCGGTTTTTTTATTCCAGGGGAGAGGGAACAGTTGATTGGCGCCGTTTCGGTTCATGCGGTTATGCGGCACAGGTGCGGTGACGGGGGGCGCTTACGGGCAGACGCCGGTGGCTTAAAGTCGTCCATTAACCGGGGGCGGACGAACCGGGTTGAAATTCCTCCGGTGAACCCATAAGATGAAGGGGGAACGATTATAACGCAAGGAGGACTACATACCAATGGCCTTATCCAACAAAATCGGAGTCATCGCCGACAGCTTCCGCCTGGGGGTCCGGGACGGACTGAAGGCAGCGAAGGAAGTAGGAGCGGACGGCGTGCAGCTGTATGCGGTAAAGGGAGAAATGGATCCGGACAACCTGAGCACGGCCCAGCGCAAAGAGCTTAAGGACTATATCGCTTCACTCGGCCTGGAAATCTCCGCTCTGTGCGGCGACATGGGCGGAGGGTTTCATTACAAGGAGCAGAACGCCGAGCGGGTGGAGAAGTCCAAGCGGATTCTGGACCTGGCCGTTGAGCTTGGCACCAATGTGGTGACGACGCATATCGGCGTGGTGCCGGAGGATGCGAACGATCCGGTCTACCTGGCCATGCAGGAAGCCTGCGAGGAGCTTGGGGTGTACGCGAAGAGCATGAATGCGTTTTTCGCCATCGAAACCGGTCCTGAGCGCGCTTCTCATCTGAAGAAGTTTCTCGATTCCTTGACCACGAACGGGGTATCGGTTAACTTCGACCCGGCGAACATGGTTATGGTTACCGGCGACGATCCGGTGGAAGGCATCAAGCTGCTGAAGGACTACATCGTCCATACCCACGTGAAGGATGGCGTCCGGTACCTGGAGCTCGATCCGCGCGAAGTCTACGGCGGGCACGGCTATGAACCGATGAGCCACGAGAAGATCGCCGCCATGGGCACCGAGGGCAAAATCTACCGCGAGCTGCCGCTCGGGGAAGGCAACGTCGATTTCGACGCCTACTTTGCGGCCATTCAAGAAATCGGCTACACCGGCTACCTTACGATCGAGCGGGAAGCGGGAGCCAATCCGGCCGAGGACATCCGCCGCGCCGTGGAATTCATCAAGCGGTATAAATAAAGAGCATTCCGTAAAGCCTTCCTGCTTAAGGGGCTTTTTCTTAACTCGCAAGCCTATCACCCATTCACCAGGAGGGAAAGCATGAGTGAAACCACCCGTGACCAAGCCAACCAGGATCTACCCAACGAAACCATCCGAACCCTGATCGCCCACCGGTCCATCCGCCGTTACAAGCCCGACCCCGTGGAGCCGGCCAAGCGGGACGCCATTCTGTACGCCGCCCAGATGGCCTCCACCTCCAGCAACATGCAGGCGTACAGCGTCATTGGCGTGACGGAGCCCGCCCTGAAGCGGGAGCTGGCCGTGCTTACGGGCAACCAGGCTTACGTGGAGCAGTGCCCGCTCTTTCTCGTCTGGTGCGCCGACCTGTACCGTCTGAAGGAGGCTGGGGCGAAGCACGGAACGGCGATTGCCGAGGACACGACGGAGAATTTCATCATCGCTACCGTGGATGCCGCCCTGGCCGCCCAGAACGCGGCGTCCGCCGCCGAATCGCTCGGACTCGGCATCGTCTACATCGGGGGATCCGCAACCGGATTGCCGAAGTGACCGGGCTTCTGAAGCTGCCGAAGCTCGTTTATCCGGTGTTCGGCATGTGCCTGGGCTACCCGGATCAAGACCCGGGCCTGCGCCCCCGCCTGCCGGTAAGCGGCATCTATCACGAGAATGCGTACCGGCCGGAGCAGATCCGGCCCGCCATCGACGAGTATGACCGCATCGTGAGCGATTACATGCGGGTACGCACCGGGGGCCAGTCGGACCGGGATTGGTCGTCGCAAATGGCGGAGCGCTTGTCGGTTCCGGTACGGGCGCATATGCGGGCGTATTTGGAGGAGCAGGGCTTTAAGCTCAACTGATCCGGCCCGCGGCCGAGGGTCTGCAAGGAGGAAAAGGCTTTCTTTACCGGAAAATCTTTTCCCTTTTTGTCGCTATTTAGGGAAAACATATTATAATGGGATAAGCGTATCCTGGCATATGGAGGTAGCCCATGAGACACGAATCCATCCCATCTCAACCATTTTATGAACAAGCCTACACGTATGCCCCCATCGGAATCGCGCTGGTTTCCCTGGAAGGCGAATGGCTGCAGGTGAACCCGGAGCTGTGCCGGATGATAGGGTACACCGAAGAGGAATTGGCCGCGCTTAGCCTGGATGACCTTACTTACCCGGATGACTTGCCCGCCGGCCCTTACCATAGGAAAGAACTGATCGAAGACCGAGCCTCCTCCTGCTCTTTGGAGAAGCGGTATTTCCGCAAGGACGGAAGCCTGCTGTGGGCCTCTTTGCACGTATCGCTGGCCCGCGAGGAGAAGACAGGGGAGCCTTTGTATTATATATTGCATCTTATCGATATATCGGAGAAGAAAGCGGCCGAGAGCGAGCTTCAGGATACGGGGGACTTCTACCGCCTTATGCTGGAGAATGCCCGGGACGTGATTACCTACAGCCGGGCGGACGGAACCATGCTTTACTGTTCCCCGCCGCGCGGACTCTGCTTGGGTATGAGCCGGAGGAGCTTATCGGCAGCCGGAACCTGAATTTCTACCACCCCGACGACCTGGCGGCTCTGCGTTCCCGGACCTTTGAGGACAGCGATGTGTTCACGTGCCGGGTGCTTCACAAGAACGGGCATTACCTGTGGTTCGAAACGACCGTTACGTTGAACCGGGACGAGTCGGGGAGGGTGAAATTCATTCTCGGAGTGGGGCGCGACATCACGGACCGCAAGAAGAACGAAGAGCTGCTCGCGGAAGCCCAGCGGGTCGCTTCCTCGGAAGCTGGGAGTGGGATATCCTGAAAGCGGAGGTGATCTTCTCCGATCAGCTCTACCGGATCCACGGCCTGGAGCCGCGGGAGAAGGAGTGGATTCCCGCCCAGATGCTGGAGACGGTCCACCCGAAGGACCGCGACCATATTCTGGCCGGTCTGTCGCAGGCTCTCGAAACCGGAGGACTGGAGCAGGAATATCGAGTCATCGATAAGGACGGGGGATCCGGTATATGCATGTCCGGGGCGAGACGGTTCTGGATGGCGACGGCAAAGCCGTCCGGATGAGCGGAACGGTTCAGGACGTGACCGACCGCAAGAACGTCGAGCTTAAGCTGCAGGAGACCGTGGAACGCTATACCTCCCTGAAGAAATACAATCATGACGCCGTGTTCTCCCTGGACCTGCAGGGACGGGTTCATAACACGAACCAGATGGCCGAACGGCTGACGGGCTATGTCGTGGCGGACATGGTCGGCGTGACCTTTGCCCGTTTCATCGGGGAGGAGCACCTGAAGGAAATCCTGACCCATGCCGAGGAGGACCGGACGGCCGAGCAGAAGATTGACAAGATCCGTCACCGGGACGGACATTCGGTCGAGGTGCTGACCACGATCGCCCCCATCGTCATCAACGGGGAGACGGTCGGGTATTACATCATCGCGAAGGACATTACCGAGCAGAAGAGGCTCGTGCTGGCGAAGGACGCGGCGGAATCGATGAACAAAGCCAAAAGCGAGTTTCTCGCCATGATGAGCCACGAAATCCGGACGCCTATGAACGGGGTGATCGGCATGACCGATCTGCTTCTGACCACCACCGACCTCGACCCCCAGCAGAGGGAATATGTGGCCGTCATCCGCAAGAGCGGAGAGACGCTGCTCGCCATCATCAATGAAATTCTGGACCTTTCCAAGATCGAGGCGGGCAAAATCCGGCTCGAGGAGAGTCCTCTCGATGTGCGGCAGGTGCTGGCGGAAACGCTGGACATCCTTAAGCCGAGATGGGACGGCAAGGGACTCGGCATGACGGTGTCCGTGGAAGAAACCATCCCCTGCGTTCTTAGAGGGGACCCCGCCCGGCTGAAGCAGGTGTTCCTTAACATTATTGGCAATGCCGTGAAATTTACCGATTCCGGGGAAGTTTCCGTTTCGGTTCAACGGGCCGGGGGAGAACGGGGAGAGTTCCGGCTGAAGGTGACGGTCCGGGACACCGGGATCGGAATACCGGAGGACAAACGCGAGCATCTTTTCGAGCCCTTCTACCAGCTCGATCAATTCATGCTGCGCAAATCGGAGGGAAGCGGACTCGGGCTTGCGATCAGCCGCCGGCTGGTGGAGCTGATGGGCGGGGAGATCTGGGCGGAGCCGGTGAAGGGCCCGGGGGCTACTTTCGTCTTTACCGTTGTGGTTAAGCAGGAGGAGGCCGGAGGGACTTCCGGCACTGCCGTGGAGAATCCCGAAGAGCCGGAGGGGCAGAAGGGGCTGTCCATTCTGGTGGCCGAGGACAACGAAGTGAACCGGCTCGTTCTGCAGAAAATGCTGGAGAAGCTGGGCCAGCGCGTCCGTCTGGTGGAGAACGGGAAGGAGGCGGTGGAGGAAGCGGTCCGGAACCGCTACGACCTGATCTTCATGGACGTCCGCATGCCGGTCATGAGCGGCCTGGAGGCGACGCGCCTGCTTAAGGAGAAGCTTCCTCCCGAAGGCCGTCCCGTTATTGTGGCGGTCACCGCCAACGCGCTCAAGGAGACCGGGATATGCTGCTTGCCGCCGGCATGGACGACTATATCAGCAAGCCGATCTCCCGGGATACCGTGGCCTCCATCATTGAGCGTTATTCCCGGCCGGAGCATGCCGAAGGGCAGGCGGGCCGGGGCGTGCGGAGATAGGGCGAGGATTTGCGAGAGCGGCGACCCTCGAAGAGTCTCCCTGCCGGCTTTCTTGCCTGGTGCCTTATCCGGAAACTTTGTTGGCTGGAAAAGCCCCGTTTATGCGCACAAGGCACTAGGCGCAGGAAGGCCCGGAAAGCCGCCTGGCTCGCGGTTCAGGGATGAAGGGGCACCCATGATTATAGAGCAGGACAGGAACAGCCTTTGAAGCTCCCGGAGCGTATCCGGGAGCTTTTTTGGCAGGGGAAAGAGAGCCGGTTCCGTCTCCTGCTTCTTTCGGGAGGGCGATCCATAAATTTTCCTGTTATACCGAACATACATTCGGTTTATAATATAGGGAGGAGGGATGGACGTGAAGAACCGGATCATCGGGATTGCCGATATGCAGTCCTTCTATGTGAGTGTGGAGAAAGCGAAGCATCCGGAGTACCGGAATAAGCCGGCGGTGGTGGCGGGAGACCCGGAGCGGCGCTCGGGCATCATCCTGGCCGCCTGCCCCATCGCCAAGCGGTTCGGGGTGACCACGGCCGAGCCGCTGTGGGCGGCTTTGCAGAAATGCCCGGATCTGGTTATTTTGCGGCCTCATATGCAGCTGTACATCGATGTTTCCCTGGAAATTACCGAAATCATCGAGCGGTACACCGATCAGGTGGAGCCTTACAGTTGCGATGAGATTTTTTGACGTGACGGGGAGCTTGAAGCGGTTCGGGCCGCCTCTCGAGATTGCGGCGGCGATCCAGCGGGACATCAACAGCAGCACGGGCATCTATGCCCGGGTCTGCCTCGCCGAGAACAAGGTGATGAGCAAGGTGGGCCTCGACATCATCGCGAAGAAGGAGCCCGGCGGACTCTTTCACATGACCCGGGAGGATTGGGTGAAGCGGATTTACCCCGTTCCCGTTCGGGACATGTGGATGATCGGCTCGCGGATGAACAAGCATTTGAACCGGATGGGCATCTACACGATCGGCGATCTCGCCCGCTCCCCCTGCCGCGGCTTACGAAGCGGTGGGGCGTGAACGGGGAGGTCATCTACCGCATCGCGAACGGCCTGGACGACTCGCCGGTCAGCCCGGACACCCATACGAACGGCCAATCCGCCATCGGCAACGGAATGGTGCTGCCCCGGGATTACCGGGAGGCGGGAGAGATCGAGGTGGTGCTGTATGAACTGTGCAGTCAGGTCTGCCGGCGGGCGCGGCAGAAGAGGGTGATGGGGCAGGTCGTCTCCGTCGGGGTTCAGGGGGCGGACTGGGACAACCCGACGGGATTTTCCCGCCAGAAGAAGATCGAGGACCCGACGAATCTGTCGTCGGAGATGTTCAAGGCGGTAAAGGAGCTGTTTCACCGGCATTGGGACGGCCTGCCCGTACGCCGGGTGTCCGTCAACCTGTCCCAGCTGTCCGACGATTCGATCGTGCAGCTCTCCTTCTTCCAGGACAACGAGAAGCAGCTGAGGATCGAGCAGACGATGGACCGGATCAAGGACCGGTTCGGCGACATGGCCCTTCTGCGGGCGAGCTCCTTAACGGCGGCCGGCCAGGCGAAGGACCGGGCGGCGAAGATCGGCGGCCATTACAAGTGACCATAAAAGGATGGAAGAAAGTCGGGGCGAATCCGTTTGCTCCGGGCTAGATCCAGACGGTATGGGAGTCACCATAGAGAAGGGGCTTTCCCGTTTATTCCATGCCCGGAAATGTGGTACGCTTAAGGGAAAGGAATAAAGGAGGCGGAGGCTGGATGCTCATCAACATCAAGAACCGGCTGGACGAGCCGTCCATACAGGAGCTGCTGGCGTGCAGCGTTTTTCCCGACCCGGACCGGGTGGCGGAGACGATAGAGACCTACCGGCGGGATCCGGAACGGGAGCTGTATGGTCACGAGTCTGAAGGAGAGATTATCGGCCTGATCGGGTTCCGGCTGGAGAACGGCGGGACGCTGACGATCGACCACCTGGCGGTCCGACCCGACTGCCGGGGGCGGGCTTTGGACGCGGACTCCTGCTCGAAACGCTGGAGCTTAAGGAACCGCGGGAGATGGTGGCGGAAACGGACGAGGAGGCGGTCGACTTCTACCGGAGCACCGGATTCATCGTCGTCAGCCTGGGAGAGAACTACCCGGGGGCGGAGAGGTTCCGCTGCATTTACCGGGCGGAGGAGTAGAGAGGTTACGTATGAAGAAGAGCGGGCTGCCTGGCAGCCCGCTTTTTTATGGGATTTAGAGGGAATTCGTTTTTTTGACATGGACTTTACCTTCCATCCCGCACTACAATGAAGGCATACGATACGGTCAGGAGGCGAAAAAGGATGGACTTGCATTTCGAAACAAGAGGAGAGGGCAGCCCGCTTGTGCTTATTCACAGCCCGGGAGTGGATTCGCGGGAATGGCAGGAGATGGTGCCGAAGCTCGCATCCCGCTATCGGGTAATCACCTATGATCTAAGAGGCATGGGAGGCTCCCCGTCACCCCAAGCCCCGGTGAATCCGCTGAAGGACCTGCATGACCTTCTGGAGCATCTGAGTCTGGAAAGCTGCTCCTTGGCCGGTCATTCGATGGGCGGCCAGCTGGCGACGGAATTTGCGCTCACATACCCCGACAAGGTGGATAAGCTGATCCTGCTCGCCCCGTCGTTAACCGGGTTTCCGTATTCGGAGGAGTTCACCGGCTGGATGGCGGGGATCAATTCGCTTGCTCCGGATGTTTCCCGGATGCTGGAGCTGTCCTTAAGCGGGCCTAATTACCGGGTGGTCATGGGGAGTCCTTACCGGGAGCTCCTGGTCCTTATGCACCGGGACTACCTGACCAGGGTTTTTACCGAATGGAAGAGCTTCGAGGTGATCTGGCCGGAACCGCCTGCCATGGAGAGGCTGGAGGCGCTGAAGACGGATACGCTGTTTATTCACGGGACCGTGGAATGGGCGGACATGAACCGGGTAGCCGAGCAGTTCCGGAGGGTGCCGTCCGTGAGCTTCCGGGAGATCGAAGGAGCGGATCATATGCTGACCATGACGCATGCAGACCGGGTAGCGGACCATATGCTGGAGCATCTGGGGTAAGGCCCATAGGGCAGGGGAGTGCCTTAAGAAAGTGGCAATTTGCCAGTAAAATAAGGCCCCCGTCGCGGCGGATGGACAACGAAGGCTGAGTCCGGCTGGCCTTCCGCCATCCCATTCCCCGCTGCACTCCGTTATAGCTTAAACGGCCTTTTGGCCGGAACCGCCGAGCAAAAAGCGTTGGACCTGCCGGGCGACCGCGACCGGGTCATGGGGGTTCTCCGGGGACAAATGCTCCAAACCGGGGAACTCAAGCATTTCGGCATGCGGCAGGGTAGTATGCAGCGTGCGGATGGTTTCGGGGACGAACGACGGGCTTTTGCCTCCATAGGCAAGAAGGGTAGGGGCCGAAATCGCCCGGTAGCCCGCATAGGCTCCTTCCAAGCGCCGCACTTCCCGGTGCTCCCGTAAATTTTGCGGAAGCAGCGTCTTCATTTCGCTCCAGCGTGCGCCGCGGACAAACAGACGCAGCATAAGCTTAGCGTACCACAGGGGAGCGGGGACAGAGGAGAGTGTCCCGCCCCGCGGACAAAGCTCGCAAAGGCTCCCCGGTCATCCTTGTTCCGGAGGGCCTTTTCGTAGCTGGCCAGCCAGTCCCAGGCACCGGGCTCGGATGTAAGAGACACGCCCGGTTCGTATACCGCGATTTTGCGGAACAAGCCGAGTGTACGCGCGGTTTCGAGCGCGACCAGCCCCCGTAGCTGTGCCCGAACACATACTCCGCCCCGGTGGCCTGCTGTACCGCGGCGGTATCTTCAATTTCTTTGGCCATGCTGTAAGCTTCCCCTGCGGGCCGCTTCTTCCCCTCCCTCGCCGGTCGATCAGATGGACCCGATACGCCCCCGCCAATTCAGCGCCAAACCGGGTGCAATGCTCCGATGTGCTGAGCGCCCCATGAATAACGAGCACACCCGGCCCCTCCCCCAGGCTCTGATACCCGATCGTCGTTCCGTCCTTGGAAACAGCCGTTTCTGGCTTGAATACAGCCGGGTCCTTCATGCGTATCCCTCTTTCCATTATTGATTGAAATTTAATTCAATAATAATCGCGTCGGCAAAATTGGTCAACTGGAGAATTGGCATTCCGGCGATCTTCCTTTACAATTGAACTTATATTCAATGCTAGGAGCCTGATTATGCCAAAACAGAAGGAACAGTTCGAGGAAATGCGCCTGCAAACGATCCAGAAGCTCCAAAAGGCCGGGCTGAAGCTGTTCGCCCAAAAAGGCCTGGCGGCCACGAATATTAAAGAGATTGCTAAGGAAGCGCAGGTCAGCCTGGGGCTCCTCTACCATTACTATTCCTCCAAAGAAGAGCTGTATCTGTCCCTCGCCAACGAAGCGATGGAGAAATCCCGGCTGTTGGCGGAGCAAATGAATCAGCTGGAGGGAAGCGTGGGGAACAAGCTTTCTCTATTCGTGGAGGCTTTCCTTAACGGCGTTCAAAAAGAGGATGGAATCTACTACTTCATCATCATTTCACAGCTTTTTGAAACGGGAAACCCGGAAGCCGACCGCCGGCTGCTGGATAAGAAGCGGCAGGCGATTGAGAATTTGGCCCGGCTCGTGAAACAGGGGCAAAAAGACGGCGAGTGCGTGGAGGGCGATCCCTTCCAGCTGGCCGCTGCCCTTATCTCCGCCACCCAAGGGATTGCTTCCTTCCGACTGATGTTCGGAGAGGGATTCGGGCTGCCGGACAAGAGCATTCTCCTGCGCATCTTAATGAAATGACCGGCTGCCTCCAAGCGGGCCGCTTTCAAACGGGGAAGCATTTGTGATACGGTTAAGAGACACTGGAGCAGGCGGGAGGGATGGAAGGTGGAAGAGGAACGGAAGAATAGAGAAGCCCTCCTGGAAGCCAGGATTCTGGAACTGGAGGCCGAGAACGCCCGGCTGAAAAGGGAGCTGGCCCGGCTGCGTGAGCAGCGAAAATCGGCTTCCCAAGGAAGCATGTCAAGCCGGCTTAAGGATGCCTTGAGGGAATAGAAGCCATAAGGAGGAGTTCCACTATGAGCGATCAGGACTACCGCACCGCATCGGAAGGACGGCCGGAGAAGTTGAAAGAATCGAAGGAGTCGAAGGCGAATAAAGAGGGCTCGTCCGTAGAGGCCTCTGAGGTACAAGAGCAGCGGACGTCGATAGAAGATCAAGCTCAAGCTCAAGCGGCTGAAAGCGTTACGGTCACGCCTCACGCGCTTCGGGAGCGGCTCGCCCAAGGCGAGGAGCTGTTCTTCCTCGACGTGCGGGATCCTGCCAAGTACGCCGCGGGCAGCTTTACCCACGAGAGCGGGAGGGCGATCAATCTTCCCTATGCCGTTATGCAGGAGGAGGCGGATGCTAGAACGGGCGCGGTAAGCTGGGAGGACAAGCTTCCCCGGAAGGGCGGGATCGTCACGGTCTGCACCACGGGAGGCAAAGCGGGAAAGGCTGCCGCTCTTCTTCGGAGCAAAGGCTTCGACGCCGTTTCGCTGGAGGGGGCCTGACGGCCTGGAAGGCGGGGAGAGTGAAGGGTGATCCCCTTTCCATTTGATTAACGGTACGTTTCTATGAGAAACTAATAGAAAGCGAATACATAAGGAGGCGGAACAGGGACATGAGAAAGATCAACCTGGGAACGAGCGGGCTGGAAGTGCCGGTTGTAGCGGTCGGCTGCATGCGGATCAAGTCACTGGAGAAGAAGGAAACGGAGCGTTTTATCCGGACGGCCATGGAGGAAGGGGCCGACTTCTTCGATCACGCGGATATTTATGGAGGCGGCACCTGCGAGGAGCTGTTCGCGGACGCTATCAACATGAATACCGAGATTCGGGAGAAGATGATTCTTCAATCCAAGTGCGGCATCCGCAAAGGGATGTTCGATTTCTCCAAAGACTACATCCTCGAGTCGGTGGACGGCATTCTGGAGCGGCTGAAAACCGATTACCTGGACGTGCTGCTGCTGCACCGTCCGGACGCCCTGGTCGAGCCGGAAGAGGTGGCGGAAGCATTCGACCGTCTGGAAAGCTCGGGCAAGGTCCGGCATTTCGGGGTCTCCAACCAGAACCCGATGCAGATTCAGCTGCTGAAGAAATTCGTGAAGCAGCCGATCGTCGCCAACCAGCTGCAGCTGAGCATTACGAACGCGACCATGATCTCTAGCGGCATCAACGTCAACATGGGCAACGAGTCTGCTGTGAACCGCGATGGAAGCGTCCTGGATTTCTGCCGGCTTCATGACATTACCATCCAGCCTTGGTCGCCGTTCCAATTCGGGTTCTTCGAAGGGGTATTCCTCGGCAGCGAGAAATTCCCGGAGCTGAATCAGAAGATTGACGAAATCGCCGCCAAGTATGACGTGACCAACACGACGATTGCCATGGCCTGGCTGCTCCGGCATCCGGCCAACATGCAGCCGGTAACGGGAACGACGGACATCGGACGGCTGAAGGACTGCCTCAAAGCAAGCGAGATCCGCTTGACCCGCCAAGAGTGGTATGAAATCTACCGCGCGGCCGGCAACGTGCTTCCTTAAGGGATCGGCTGGATAAGAAAAGAAAGGCACCTCGCGGGAGGTGCCTTTTTGCTGTGCCGGTGCTTAGCCGGTAACGGGGCCGGAGGGTAAGCCTTCGCAGGCGGGATAGGGGCAGGGGAGGAACCTCCTTGGCGGGATGGAACAGGCGTGTCTTCCCCGAGGCGAGGACGCCTGCCCAGCTTCTCTCCCATGGGGAAAGAGGACCGGCGGAAACATCCGTTCCGTGTCCAACCGACCTGCCGAAGCCGGGAGGTTCAGCCGGAGCCATGGGCTTCTTCCCCATGGGAAGCCTTCCAGTCGGCCAGCAGCTCGCGCTCCCGTCCGGCCTCCAATCCGGCCTTCCACTCCGTGTCTGCCGGGCGGGAGGCCGACCAAGCCAGCGTGTCCCGGATGGTCGACGGGAGTCCCCGGATGGAGAGCCCTGCGTGGAAGGCCTTGGAGCTGTCGGCGCCGAACAGCCCGATCTGGCTGTCGGAGGGGATCCAGAGCGGGAGCTCGATCCAGACGCCTACCTCGCGATCCAGAAGGAATTCCTCGTTCACCCAGATAAAACGGGCATCCGAGCCGCTCACCCGGCGGCATTCCTCCACCACCCGTTCCATCGTGTACGTTCCGCCGCTCGCGTTATAGAGGCCGGTTTCCCCTCGGCGATCATGCGGAGGATCCAATCCGCGAGGTCCCGCACGTCGATGACCTGCACCTGCCGTTCGGGAGGGGCGGGCACCAGTACCTCCCTCCCTGGGCGATGCGGTGCGGCCAATACGTGAACCGGTCGGACGGATCTAACGGGCCGACGATGAGACCGGGGCGGATGTGGAGCACCCTTCCCGGCATCGCCTCCTCCGCGGCCATCTCGCACAAGGCCTTCAGCGCCCCGTAATGGGCGGAGACGTCCTCGGAGCCGGGCTCCGTGAGCAGCGCCGGTGGGTCCTCCTCCCGGATGTTCTCCCGTTCGAGATCGGCGTAAGCGGAAAGGCTGGAGATGAAGGTATAGTGGTCGGTAAAATCGGCCAAAAGCCCGGCGGTCGCCCGTACCTGCCGCGGCACAAAGCCGGACGTATCGATAACGGCATCCCACCGGCGTCCCTTCAGCACATCCAGCCGCCCGTCACGGTCGCCGGTCAGGTGCTCCGCCTCCGGGAAGAGTCCGGGGTTCTCCAGCCCGCGGTTAAACAGCGTAACCTCGTGACCGGCCTTCAGGGCGGCTTCGGCCAGGTGCCTTCCGAGAAATTTGGTTCCTCCGAGAAGGAGAAGCTTCATGCGGGTACCCCCTTGTCTATAAGTTGGATGGACAGAGCCTTCGTATCGTTATATTCTAGTGTCTTGTCCGGCAGCGAATTGATTTTCATACGAATACGAAGGCTTATCGCCAACCAAGTTACCGGATAAGGCACTTGATGCTAAAATAGAAGGATACATGCCTATGATCTCTTTACCCCATCTCCCCCGGGTTCTCCCAAACAACAGAGAGAAGGAGCCTGCGGGAGTAAGGACCGCGCCGTTTGGCGTCGGCCTTTTTCTGGAGGAGAGGGTTGAAAGGGACGGAAAGGGCAGAAGCTGTTTAAGAGGAAAGTTACCTAAAGAGGGGGACCATCCATGACAACCAACCGATATGCCAGACCGCCCCTTGCGGACGGTGTGCCCGATCTGGTCGCCACGGCTCGCGGGGATAAGGCGGCTACTCTAATCATTCGCAACGCCACCTTGGTGAATGTGTGCTCGGGCGAGCTTCAAGAAGGAATCTCCGTTGCCGTTCAAGGAGCCCGAATCGCTTACGTCGGGAAGAACGCCGACGCTCTGATCGGCCCCGAAACGGAGGTCATCGAGGCGGAGGGCCGCTACCTGTCGCCCGGGTTTCTCGATGGCCACTGCCACATCGAGAGCACACAGCTGACGGTGACCGGCTTCGCGGAGGCGGTGCTGCCGCTCGGCACGACGGGTGGCTTCTTCGATCCGCACGAGATCACGAACGTGCTCGGGCTGCCAGGCCTCCGGCTGATGCTCGACGAAGCGCGGGGACGCCGCTCGCGGCGTATATGCAGGTACCGTCCTGCGTGCCGTCGACCGGCCCCGAGCTGGAGACGAGCGGTGCCTTCATCGGCCCTGACGAGGTGGCCGAGGCGTTCACCTGGGGGCCGGATATGATCGCGCTCGGCGAGGTCATGAATTTCCCGGGCGTCGTGTACGGCGACCCCAAGATGCTGGGCGAGATCCAGGCGACGCTGCGCGCGGGCCGGTCGGTGGACGGCCATTTCACATGGCCGTCGGATGATCCGCGGCTGGCGGCTTATGCCGCGGCGGGCGTCACCGGCGACCACGAGTGCACGACGGCGGACGACGTGATCGAGCGGGTGCGCCTCGGCATGTACGCGAAGATGCGCCGCGGTTCCGCGTGGCACGATGTCGCCGAGACGATCAAGGCGCACACCGAGCGGCGGATCGACACGCGGCGGATGATGCTCGTCACGGACGACCGCAGCTCGGAATCGCTGAAGGACGAGGGCCACATGGACTTCGTTATCCGGCATGCGATTCAGCAGGGGTCAACCCCGTGACCGCCATCCAGATGGCGACGATCAACACCGCGGAGCGCTTCGGCGTGGCGCGCGACGTCGGCGCGGTCATCCCGGGCGCGTTCGCCGACATGGTGCTGCTCGACGGCCCGCTGGCCGACGTGCGGGTCGCGCTGACGGTGGCCGCCGGGCAGGTCGTCGCCCGCGGCGGCCGGCTCACCGCGGAGCTGACCCCGTACGCCTACCCGGAAGCGGCGGTCCGCTCCGTGCACCTCGCCCGTGAGGTGCGGCCGGACGACTTCCGCATCGCGGCGCCGATCGGGGCGGGCACGCTCCGGGCCCGTGTGATCGAGGTGCGCGAGAACCACGTCGAGACGCGGGAGCGGCAGGAGTCCGTGGCCGTGGCGGGCGGCTTCGTGAAGCTCGATCCGGCCGGCGGCCTGTGCAAGATCGCCGTCATCGAGCGCCACCGCGGCACCGGCTCGCAGAGCGTGGGGCTCGTGTCGAAGATCGGCTTCCACCGGCCGGCGGCGATCGCGATGACCGTCGCGCACGACAGCCACAACCTGCTCGTCATCGGCAACGACGACGGGCTGATGGCGGAAGCCGCCAACCGGGTGGCCGCCCTGAACGGCGGGGTGGCCGTCGTGACGGAGGACGGGGCGGACGAGTTCCCGCTGCCGGTGGCCGGGCTCATGTCGGACGCCCCGTTCGACACGGTAGCGGAGCAGTCCCGCGGCATTTCACGGGCCCTCCAGCAGGCGGGCTGCACCATGAACTATGCGTTCATGACGCTGTCGCTGCTTGCTCTGGTCGTCATTCCGGAGCTGCGCCTCTCGGATAAAGGGCTGGTGCGCATATCGGCCGACGGCTTTGCGAAGGTATCGCTTTTTGTAGAGGGGTAACCGGCTGAGAGGGTTGGTTGGGCTGCAACCGAATAGAGAAGGGAATGGGGAGAGAAGCATGCGCGCATGGGGAAGAAGAATTCGCCGCCTGCTGACCGCCGCAACCGCTCTCGTGCTGCTGGCCGGGGCCTACTTTGGGCTCATGAGCGGGAAGGTCCTGTCCGTCTGGCGGACGTCGCACGGGGAGCCGAGTGACTGCGTCATCGTCCTCGGAGCCGCCGCCTGGAACGGCAAGCCGAGCCCCGCGCTCCGGGAGCGGCTCGACATTGCCGTAGAGGTGTACCGGCGGAAGCTGGCCGGCCACCTCATTCTTTCCGGCGGCCGGGCAGCGGGAGAAAAGCTGTCCGAGGCGCAGGTGATGAAGAATTACCTGGTGTCCCAGGGCGTGCCGGCAGCGGCCCTCCTTGTGGAGGACCGGTCGTACAGCACGATGGAGAACCTCGAGAACAGCAAAGCGATCATGGACCGCGAAGGGTACCGGAGTGCGGTGCTCGTCACCCACGGCTTCCATGCCCTGCGCGCCTCCTTGATGGCCCGGAGCCTCGGCATCCGGACGTCGGTGGAGCCGGTGCAGATCCGGCCGATCAACTTGAAGTACTACGTGCTTCGGGAGTGCGCGGGAATTGCTTTTTCGAGGTGGATGCTTTGCGGCGTAAATGGTTGGGGACGTGAAGGAACGCAACGCAAAGAAGCCATTCCCGATGGCCGGGAGTGGCTTTTTCGCTTGGATTCTTTTAAAGGCTTGGCCTTAAGGCCCATCCCAAAATAAGGCGGCGCTCCCATTGTAGAGTTGTCTCTACTCTCGTATACTGGTTCCCAATCAATCCCGACCAACCGGGAGGGATATAGAGTGAGGTTTGCCAAAACCCTATTAAAGGAGAGTAGAAGAATGAAGAAGAAAAAGGGACTCATCGGCCTGGCGCTTCTGGTTATTTTGGTCTTCCTGACCGCACCGGTTCAGCCATCTCTCAGTGCGGGGAGACGGAATCCAGCGGAATCGGGGCGAGCGCGCTGAGCGGCCAGTTTCACCTGGACCATCAAGTGAAGATCTACGTTCCTTCCACGGTGAATGGCTCCACTCCTCCCTAAGGAAGTCCACGATCAGTACGTGGATCAAGCGCTGGAGAATTTCTCGAGCTGGTTTGGCGGAGCGACGGCCGTGGACGGACAGGGGGCGTGGGTGGATGACAGCCAGAAGCTCATCAAGGAGAACGTGACGATCGTCTATGCCTTTGCCGAGAAGCTGGACAAGACCGCCATCAACCAAGTAGTCGACTACGCCAAAGCCATGAAAACGGAGCTCGCCCAGTCCGCGATTTCCCTTGAAGTGGACGGCCGGATGTATTTCATCGAATAGCTCTGCACGTTCAAAAAGGAGAGGCTAAACCTCTCCCCAATAAATTTCCGTCTCGTAGTCGAACGAAACGGCTCCGTTCTGCTGCGTCCGGTTGAACAGGTCCTCCAGGGCCGTCATCATCGGCTCATGATTCGGCTGCCCCGGCGCGGGGGTGTAGGAGGAAGACGCCAGCCGTCCCCTAAGCCCTTCCAGGTCAAAGAGCTGGCGGTAAGGAAAGACCACCCTCTGCATGGAATTTTCCTTGAAGAAGGAAGCGAGCGTGGCTTCGGAAAGGCTTTTGTGCCCGACCTTCTCATAGTCCGTTCCGTACCGGTGAAGCAGCGACTCATAGCCCTCCAGAAAAGGCGTCCCGCCCGTCAGCCGGGAATTCCAGATAAGGGCGACCTTGCCGCCCGGTTTCAAGATGCGGTGAAATTCCTTCCGCGCCGCGGTCCGGTCAAACCAGTGAAACGATTGAGCGCATGTGATATGATCGACAGCCCCGTCGGGAAGTCCCGTCTCTTCCGCCGTCGCTGCCACCGATTGGTAACGCGGCTCGTCCCCAAGCGTTTTCTCCGCCGCTTCCCTCATGGCCCCGTTCGGCTCCACCGCGAGCACGCGGCTTCCCCGCTCCAGCAGCAGACGCGAGAAAATCCCCGTTCCCGCCCCAATGTCCGCGATCTCTGACTCCGGCGTAAACCCGACCGGCCCATATAGGTAATCCAGCGCTTCCTTCGGATAGCTCGGGCGGTACAACACGTAAGTATCCACCCGGTTCGAGAACCTTTCCTTGCTGTCCATGTGATCCTCTCCTTTTGGTTCGGGATGTAAAACTTTCGTCGTGTTAAGTTTCGCTAGGTGAAATCTAGTTTCGTTAAGTGTAATACCATCTTACGGCAAAAAGCCCTTCCTCGCCACTGTTTTTCGCGGGGTGTACCTCTCTTATTTGATGATCCAAAAAGGAGTTTATGGAAATATATAGAATTTATTTGGAAGGGGTAAGGATTAACCATTTTGAAACATGGTAGGGGATGGGGGCTATTCCATCTAAAAAATATATGGAGATAGGGTTTGGAAACAGGTGGTTTCTGCGAACGGAGTTGGAAGAGGAGGATGGAACGGAACGGGAAATCAAAGGGATACACCGGCCCTTCCGTGTGAAATCGGTCTATGTAACAATCTGGGTAGGTAAGACCGTCCTAATCTTGGACTCGAAAGAAGGCATCAGAATTACAAAAAAGCCTGAGAATCGGTTAAAAGCGGTGATCGGGTTCGTGGGAACTTGAACTCGCGGAGGAAAAGAAATGATTAGAAAAGCCGAGCTGGCCGACCTTGATTTTATGGTCCGGATTGATTTGGAGGATGAGGGCATTACCCCCACATCCGATTTTTATAAGGCAAAAGCTGACTTAAGCCAGCACCGAGAGAAGATAAGGAAATTTGTTGCGGAGGTCGAGAGGGGTGCGTTGATCTACGAAGAGGAGAATCGGCCGAGAATGGGACTGCTCATGTACTCCGTTGCCAACAGGGATGCCGATTATCCTTGGAAGACGATTTACCCCGAGCTGGATAGAGGGTTATTTCAGAAGGACGGGCGATTTATCGAGATCTTTCAGCTGTGGGTGGATCCGGGTTGCCGCCGGCTGGGGATTGCCACGAAACTGAAGGCAGAACTTGAGGAACTGGCCAAGGATTTCGGCGTGGACTTGATCTACACCCATACCGAGGAGGGGAATCTTCACGTCCTAGAGCTCAATGAAAAACTCGGATACCAAGTCGTAAGAAGAGGACCGATCTGGGACGAGATCGTGCGAGTCAGTCTTATTAAGAAAGTCATTTAACCCAAGGAGTGAGTCATGACGTATTCCATAAGATTCGGAAGAATGGAGGACCTGGAGGCTGTTGCTTTCGGGGACCGATCCGTCTCCAAGAAGATCTTGGAATGCGGGATCCTAAATGGGATCAATGAGGGAGACATCGGCGAAATCTTTTTTGTGAAGAGTCTATAAGACTGGAAAGAGCCGCCTAAACGGCTGAAAGCAAACTTACTTAGAGGAGAGCATAACCACATGACAAACGAAACCGTTTATACCATTACCCAGAACTACCAGGAATCCGATGCTAAGTTCATCAGCAGCCAGATCGATCAATTCAATCTGGTCAAGGCACCGTCCGCGCAGGTTCCGTCTACGGAAACCATCAACCTGATGGTCAAAGACCTGGAAGGGCGGATCGTGGGCGGCCTACTGGGAAGCATGAACCGGTTTGCCTTGTACGTTAGCTTCTTGTGGGTGAGCGAGGAGCTGAGGGGCCAAGGCTACGGCTCGAAATTACTAGAGGAAGTCGAAGGGATCGTGCGGGCCAAAGGCGGCAAAATGATCCATTTGGACACGTGGAGCTTCCAGGCTCCCGAGTTCTACAAAAAGCAGGGCTTTGAGATTTTTGGGGTTCTGGAAGGCTTTCCGGAAGGGTTTAAGAGATATTTCCTTAAAAAGGACCTTGGGTAAGCGGGTTCGGCCTATGACTCAAGGTCATGGATGGCGAGCTCTTGGCCAAGCTTGCCGGTCTAACGAATCTGAAGCACCTTATAAGGCGGAAAAAGGGCCAGGGGCGAATCTTACGAATCGTAGTATCACTATAGGCGGGTGGAGGCCCTTCTTCAACCCAAAAGAGGCAAATAGCGTGTCTGCGATTCGTTATAAAAAGCAAAGGGGCGTAGGGACGCGAATAAGCACCGTAGGGTTCGTTAGACTGTCCGCCATAGGCTGGCACACAAAAATAGCCGCTCCCGTCATTCAGGATGGTGACGGAGTGCGGCCATTTTTTATGGTCGAATTAAAGCTTGAAAGGAATCGAAGAGGATTACGCGGTAGTTCGGCTCGAAGGCAGGGGCGACGAACCGCCACATGTTCGGATCGCATCCGAAGCTGGGGGCAAACAAAATGGGCGTGGCCCCGTCCCCGGATTGTTTTACGTTATTACGTCTAAGGATGGATTCGTGCATAGGGTGAAGAAGAGGGATTCACGCCGCCGGTGCGGTCACGGCGTCTCCTTTTTCCAGCAGATCTTCACTTCCCCTTCTCTCCAACGGTCCCCTGTCAGGACAAGATCGAACCGCCCCGGCGTCGTAAGCAGATACTGCTGCTCTCTGAGCATCTTGGTGGGTACCAGCCGTCCCTTCCCGTCCTCCACCCGGAAGCCCCAGCCCCCTTCCGTCGGCCGGGCTATTGATATCTCTAGCCTCACCGTTTCACCGGGTGGCA
The DNA here is from genome assembly GCA_030323305.1 of Paenibacillus sp. CC-CFT747. Lineage (GTDB taxonomy): Bacteria > Bacillota > Bacilli > Paenibacillales > NBRC-103111 > Paenibacillus_AO > Paenibacillus_AO aurantius. The sequence goes on from CP106741.1 coordinate 2,409,515, forward strand.
CCTCGACCGGTATTCGTTTCTCCCCGTTAAAATACCCGAACGATGCTTCATAGCCGGACTCCGTGCTCTTCTCCTGCCATTCCCTCGTGTAAGTATAATCCAGGATGGTGAGCCCCCACAGAAGCAAAGGGGCCATGCATGCGATGACCGCCGCTCGTGGCCGCCGTCTCCGAAGCCACGCTTCGGCAGCCCCATACGCCAAGGCGATGATAGCTCCGACGGTTCCGGCGATCCAGAAGCCCATATCGAGCCGGCCTGGCCCCCATCCGAAGGGATGGAGGAAGAAGTAGAGATAGCCCCCAAGGGCATACAGGCAGCCTTTGAGGAAAGCCGGCTTTTTCGGCAGGAGGAACAGAAGCCCGTCAACCGCCATCGTGTATAGCGGGGCGTACCCGAAGAAAATCCCCCAGCCTAACGGGCTGCGCCAAGCTTGGGAGACCTCATACAGATTAAAGTCCGAAGCAAACAGACCATACACGGTCACCGCCCACCCGATGACACCCGCCGCGGCGTATTTAAGGGCCCCATAGACCAGAGCTCTGCTTCCTAGCTGCCGCCATCCCACGCTTTTCCCCATATCCCGTCCCTCCTGTATTCTTTTAAGGGTTACTTTACCGAAGGAAGGGGAAGGCCGGGAGGCCTAACTTTTATAGAACCCAAGGAAGAAGAGGGATTTAATGGAAGGGTGTAGAAGGTTTAGTCTTGCGGGTGCTAAAGAATGGAATAGAGGAGCCGCAGCCTCAATAGGGTGTAGATAGCGGGTAGCAGGGGAGGGAAGGGACGATGGTCACCTTGGTGGTGCTGGCGGTGCTCGCTTTTGCGGTGCCGCTGTTGGGTAGGAGAATGCTCGAGCTGGTCCAAGGCCTGGCGGCTCTTGTTTACTTGATTGGGATCGTTAGCTCGGGCGGCGGTGTTATGGCGAACGTCTGGTCTCCGTTATGGGTCTTCTGGGTGCTGGGGTCGCTCTGTGCTTTGGGCTTGAGAAGCCGGGAAGCCGCGGACGAGAGCAAGCGGGCTCATGAGTATGAATTTCATAGGACTCGCCCGTAGGGGCGGCCTTAAGGAAGATACGAGTGGTCGGGTGAGCACTCAGTAACCGAAATTAAGACGCCTGTTGTCACAAGCGTCTTAAGATTTGTAGACATCTCCGCGAGAGCCGATTCTAATTACAACTACAATCAACTGGTCGTTAAAAACAGAAAAAACAACACGATAGCTGCCAATTCGAAGACGGAATTGATCATGTACTCCTTGCATCTTTTTAATGTCAAGCTCAGGGTGGCGAGGGTTTTCTGATAGGATATTGATATGATCTAGGATACGATTTCTAGTTACTCTATCAAGTTTTTGCAGAGTTTTTATGGCATCTTTATAGAACTTAACTTCGTAATTCATGTTCAATATCCTTTAGGCTGATTAGGTCGCCTCTTTTCAGCGCCTCGTGGGCATTTTTGATGGCATCCAAGTCTTCTTGAGTGGTAGGTTCATCATCCACTGGAATATCATCATAAGAACGATTTTGGGCCAATCTTTCCATTAAGTCCGTAACGAGTTCAAGGTCTTTTTCGGATAGGCGGTTTATGAGATCGTTAATCCGTTCTTTGTTAACGGCCAAGATTAACAGCTCCCTTCGGGATCAAGTATAACCATTATAACACCCTCCGAACCTGATCTGAAGCGGGGGAAAGGAAGGAACGGGCTGCATAAAACGAAAATGGGCCGTACAATGTTCCGATAACAAAGCAAAGGAGCGTAACCATGAACCTGACAACCATTAAGCATAACGAAGTAGAGATAGCGATTATCCGAAGCAGCGAAACGCTGATTACGGATGTTCAATCGGCTTTGGATTTGATAGCGACGGTATCGTATGAAACGGGATGCGACCGGATCGTCCTTCCCAAGGCTTCCTTGAGTGAGGAGTTTTTGATTTGAAAACGCGGCTGGCCGGAGAGATCCTGCAGAAGTTCGTCAACTACCGGGTAAAAGCGGCGGTTGTCGGAGATTTCTCAGGCTACACCAGCAAAAGCTTGCGGGACTTTATTTATGAAAGCAACCACGGCAAGGACCTCTTTTTTGTGGCGGAGGAAGAAGAGGCCATTGCTAAATTAACCGCGCTATAGACCACCATTAAACGTTACCTAGGAGAAACTTTATGCTGGAAATTACGAAAATTCCTTACGAAGAAAAGACAATCTTAAGCAGCCTGATCCAGTTGTACCGCTATGATTCCAGTGAATTCGACGGTCACAGCTTAACCCCGCATGGGGTTTACCTCTACAAATATTTTGATCATCAATGGACGGAATCGCACCGCTATCCTTATTTGCTGAAGGTGGACGGGGAAATCGCCGGCTTTGTGCTTGTGATGCAGGGGGTGCCGAGGGAGTTTGTTAAGGTAAGCCAAGCGGAGGAAACGAATGTCATCAGCGAGTTTTTCGTCATGCGGAAGTTCAGGGGCAAGGGATATGGGAAACAGGCGGCCCACACCATTTTTCGGACCCATCCCGGAGCCTGGGAAGTCAGGCAGACCAAGGGGAACCAGCCGGCCAATCGGTTCTGGAACCGGGTGATCGGGGACATTACGGGCGGAGCCTATACGGAGGTTCGGCTGGATAACGAAAGCTGGCGCGGGCCCGTCCAGGTTTTTGAGGTGAAGGAGTAGGGAGGCGGAAAAAGGGATGCTCACCAGACCCAGGAAGGGCCTGCTTCTTGTTTGGGATTTGCTTGAGAAGAACCGTGAATATTTTGCCTCCTATCGGAAGAAGGGTGGGGGCGATTACCACATCGAACAAGTAGGGCCTAGGCAGGATAACGACATTTTGAGATAGTCATATCTTGCACGCCCCGGAGGAGCAGGAAAATGAAATACGACCAAATCGGCACATCCTATAACCAAACGAGAGAGCCCGACCCTCGCATTACCCAGAAATTAATCGAGTGCCTCCAGTTGCCCCCGGTTCCCGAATCCTTGACATAGGAGCAGGGACCGGGAACTACAGCTATGAGCTTGCCTGCTATGGCTACGAGGTTACCGCGGTGGAGCCTTCCCGGGTCATGCGGGACCAGGGAAAACGTCATAAAAGGCTAACGTGGATAGAAGGAGCAGCCGAAAACCTGCCGATTGATGATCATTCGGCCGATGGAATCATCTGCACGCTGGCCACGCATCATTTTGCCGATCTGGGGCTAGCTTTTCGCGAGATGGCCCGGACGGTGAAGGAGGAGGGAAGGATAGTCCTTTTTACGGCGGATCCCCGGATCACTTTCGGCCGCTGCTGGATCTCGGAGTATTTTCAAGAGCTCGTCGAGCAATCCTGCGAAGCCCAGCCGGCGAGAGAAGATTTCCAGCAGCTCTTTGAGCAGCAGACTACCCGCCCTTCCGTTATTATTCCTTTCCCGTTGCCGCCTGATCTTAAGGACCGGTTCTTTTTTAGCGGATGGCGAACGCCGGAACTCTATTTGAAGGAGGATTACCGCAGGGGATTTCTACCCTGGCATCGTCACCCAAGGAACGGCTGGATAGGAATTTGAAGCTTCTGGAGGAAGACCTGTTGTCCGGCAAGTGGAGAGATAAGCATGGGGCCGTTCTTGAGCAGACGGAGTGCGAGGGCGGTTACTTTTATCTGGTGGGGTGCGGAAGTAATTGAAGACAAATGGGACTACCGTCTACTTGGTCAGGCATGGACAGACGCAGTGGAATGTCGAGCACCGGCTGCAGGGGCACCAAGACTCCCCGCTGACCGAATGGGGGATCCAGCAGGCGGAATGGCTGGGAGAGGCCCTTCACGGTGAGAGAATCGACCGGATCTACACCAGCCCAAGCCGGAAGAGCCCGCCGGACGGCAGAGATCATTAAGGGGGCAAGAGAGGTCGATATCGTAGACACCCCCGACTTAAAAGAGATTCATATGGGCGTCTGGGAGGGCTTGACTCAGGATGAAGCGAAGGAGCTCTATCCGGATCCGTTCCGCGATTTCTGGGAGAACCCCGAAAAATTCAAGGTGCCAGGGTGCGAGACTTTTCGGAACGTTTCCGACCGTGCCTTGAACCGGCTTCGATTGATCGTGGAAGAGGATCAAGGGAAAGCCTTGCTGCTCGTTGCGCATATCGTGGTCGTGAAAGTTCTGATGGCTTATTTTGAGAGACGGCCTCTTAATGAGATCTGGAATCCTCCCTATATCCATCCGGCCAGCTTATGCAAAGTCGAGATAGAAGGAGACATTTCGCGAATCCTGCTGCACGGAGACACCTCCCATTATAAAAAGGATACGCTGGCAAGAGGGTAAAAGCCTACAATGCCAATTAGGGAAACTCCCTATGAAAGGAGACCAAGCGATATATGTATACGCACAGACCGGCAACAACAGAAGATTACCAGGAAATCGCCCGATTTCCGCAGGACGCCCGGGAGCTGTTCTTCATGTACCCGAAGGGAACCTTTCCGCTAACCGCGGAGCAGCTGGAGGAAGCCGCCTCCACCCGGTTCAAGCCCACGGTGGTAGAGCACAACGGGCAGGTCGTGGGCTACTGCAACTTCATAACGGTTACGGAGGACTCGTGCTCACTGGGGAATTTCATCATTCACCCGGACTATCGGGGAAAGGGTGCGGGAAGATCCTTAATCGAAGCCATGCAGGAATGCGCCCGTTCGGAGCTCAAGCTAAAGGTTTTTCGGCTGATCTGCCATAACACGAATACGGGAGCCCTGCTGTTCTATGCGAAGCTAGGCTTTACGCCGTACGGGTTCAACTTTCAGACTGATCAAGAAGGAACGCCGATCGTCGGCATTAAGCTGGAAGTCCTTTTGTAGGATGGACCGGGTTAAGGAGGTAAGAACCATCAGAAAAGCCTATGGTTTTCTTCTGGTGATTGCGTTAGCAGTCCTTGTCCTGAACAAGACCAATCCTTCCTCTTCTGATTATCACGAGTATTTGAATGAAGCTCATGGCATCCTGTGTCCTTTGCCTAACGATAGTTGTTTTCATCAAACAAAGGATGCTTATTCGCAAGGGATAAAGGATTTTGGTCTGTTCATGGTGGCCAAGACCACCATATTCGATGAAGGGACTAACTACATTCGAGTAGCAGGCCTGCTGGGGCATTTCTTCGTGATCGAAAAGAAGCTAAAGCGACCGTAAGAAAAGAACCCCCTTGTAGGGGTTGGAATAATAAGGTAAAGTGTAAGGAGTTTGGAATTTACGGTAGTCCTGGCATCAAGAAGAATCCACCTGTGAGCTTTCCAGCTTGAGGTGGATTTTTGTTTCCGGGCTGGGGAAATGGGGATGAAATCACGTGAATACGACTGCGACAGCCACGGCAGCGGTCCATTTTCCATTGTTGATTATGCTGGTTTATTTGATTTTTACCGGTGTGGGGATTTACGTGTTAGTCCTGGTGATTCAGTTTCTCCGCCGGGCCATCAAGGCTTTGGAGATTTATATCCGCTTAAACGGAAGTAAGCGGTTATGAGGCACCTGTACCATTTTAGCGAGGAAGGGGAGATTGTCCTCTTTGAACCTCGCACGATTTATGACCAGACGGAGGCCAAGGTTTGGGCGATCGACGCCTTTCACGCTCCGCACTACTATTTCCCGCGGGATTGTCCGAGGATCTGCTTATGGCCCAGGGACGAGACAACCGAAGAGGATGTGTCCCGGTTCTTCGGAATGTCGGCCGTCCGCCGGATGATTGCGGTCGAGAGCGGATGGTATGATCAAATCCGTAAAGGGCACCTTTACCGGTATGTTTTCGACGGGGAAGGATTCGTAGTAGAGGAACCGAACGCGGGCTACTACACCTCGGTCCGTGCGGCCAAACCGTTACGGGTGGACCGGATCGAGGATTTGCCGGACGCTCTGCTTAAGGAAGGAATCGAGCTGAGGATCACGCCATCTCTCACGCCCTTGAAAGAGGCCGTCCTCCGGTCTACCCTTAACTTCTCCATGATTCGGATGCGGAATGCCCGGCAGGAGGGGACTCTCTAACCTAACTAACCGAAGGAGCGATACGAATGGAACGACGTCTTGTCAAAGGCGGAAGCTACGCTTTCCTGCTTGGGCTGCTGATAGGGATTCTTATTTTCCCGGACAAGCATACGGTAAACGCGGGGGCGGACCATCAGGTGATCTATGACCCCCTCCGGGTCTATCTGTTCAAGCTGCTCCGGTTCGCCTCCGTCCTTTCCTTGTTCACAATGGTTTTCGTGTGGGTACAGGGAACCTTCACCATAACGGGCAACCAGACCTCGCTGCTATCCCTGGTTTTGGGGTTTCTCAAGGCTTTCTTCCTCGTGCTGGTGGCAACCGTGCTGGGAATGCTGCTTTTGCGGTTTGTGACCGGATTGATTGATTGAGCGTGCCCTTAACCCTTTATCCTAGGGACCGAAGCCAATGGAGGTGGCCGGGTTTTGAAAAAGTTTATCCTTGGGTTAGGCTGTGGAATGGCATTGACCGCTGCGACGGCTGTGTTGGCCGCAGACACCATTCCAGCCTATTGGTTTCCCGCAACATTCGAAGTGAATGGACAGACCAAAGAAATCGGCAGCGAATATACCGTGTTGAACTATAACGGTCATTCCTATGTGCCTATACGCTTTGCAGCCGAAAGCCTGGGGCTTGGAATCAGGTACATAGACAATACCAATGTCATTTCCATTAGGAATGAGCCAACTAACGTGGATGAAGAGGCCAAAACGATTTGGTTGGTTAAGTACCGTGTCACCATTGGAATGGACGAAAGCGAGGTAAAGAAGCTTTTGGGCGAGCCAAGCGTTGAACGAACTAACGATGATTCCCAACAAGCGGTTTGGCGATACGACCTATCTCCGGTCGAAGGATATACTTACGAGGATTTACATAAAATCGACGTCACTGGGCTGGAGCAAGGGAAGATAAAAGCCCAGCTTATCATGCATTGGTCCGACGAAGGCCAAGTGGATAGAACCGCCTTGTGGTACAAAACCAGTGAAGATAAATGGATTCACGTGTATTATTTGTACGAAGACGGTTCCACCACAGAAGCTCTGTACGAATAAAGCGAAAGAAAGCATCATCCTCAGATGGTGCTTTTTTATTTATAAAAAATGGCGTGTGTAGGTTGAGAGCCAGCATAAAAAGTAGACAGCATCTACCATAACTTGGATAATGAAAGGAGCAGGATGCGTTAAAGGATTCGTTTAAGAGTAGGGGGAATCGATCTCCCAAGAGAAGGGAAGAGTGAAATGTCCTCCGTACAAGCGGTTCTGTTCGACCTCTACGAAACCTTGATTTCCGAATATGCCGGCGGCTCCCGCAAGGTGAGCCGGGAAAGCCGGGATTACGCAAGCCTTCTCGGCCTCTCCAATGAGGAGTTCAAGCGGGAATGGGGCCGGCGCCATGAGCCGAGAATGACGGGAGCCCTGGCGACCTTCCTGCTGGTGGTTCAAGACATCCTAAGCGAGCGGGGACTGGTTGGGAAGGATGAGGTGCTGGCTTCCCTTTATCAGGAAAGGCTTCAAGAGAAGGCGGTTCCCTTCGAGGATATATCGGAGGAAATCGTAGATATGCTGGAAGGGCTGAAGGCGAAGGGGCTTCGGCTCGCCCTGATCAGCAACTGCACGGAGGAAGAGGTACGCGCTTGGCCTGCCAGCCGGATCGCCTCCTATTTCGACGAGATCCTCTTCTCCTATGAAGAGGGCTGTGCCAAGCCGGATCGGAGAATCTACGAAAGGGTATGCTCCCGGCTGCAGGTCCGGGCAGAGGAGTGCCTGTTCGTGGGAGACGGCGGGTCGAACGAGCTGGACGGGGCCGTCCAAAGCGGAATGAAAGCCTACCAGGCGTGCTGGTTCGTGCCGGATTCCATCAGCGGCCGAATCTCGGGATACCCGAAGCTTAACAAGCCTTCCGATCTGCTGGAACAGGTGGACGCTTTGATGTAACAACCATCCAAGGAGGAGCCCATGCCAGAGCCTATTGTTGTCGTCCCCTATGACGAAAGCTGGAAAGAGGAATTCCAAAGGACCGGAAGCTTGCTCCGACAGGCCCTAGGGGAGCGGGCTCTCCGGATCGACCACATCGGGTCTACGTCGGTCGCCGGGCTTGACGCCAAGCCTATCGTGGACATCCAGATCTCGGTCGCGGCCCTGGAGCCCATGGCCTACAAGCCCCTGCTCGAGGCGGAGGGGTATCTCCATCAGGCGGATAATCCGGACCGGACGAAGCGCTACTTCCGGGAAAGCCCGGGCAGGAAGCGAACCCACCTGCATGTGAGGGAAGCCGGAAGCTGGTCGGAGCAGCTCAGCCTGCTCTTCCGGGACTACCTGCGGGAGCAGGAAAGCGCCCGCGTCCTGTACGCCGCGCAGAAACATGCGTTGGCGAGAAAATACAAACAACCGCAGGAGCGGGAGCTTTACGTGGAAGGCAAGGGGCCGGTCGTATGGCAGATCCTTCAAGAGGCCCATCAATGGAGCCAGCGGACGGGCTGGAGGCCGGGAGGCTCGGATGCCTAGTCCCTCGCCGTAACCGGACACGTTATAATCAGGGGGAAAGTATGAAACGAATCTATCTTGTCCGTCACTGCCAGGCCGCCGGCCAGGAGCCGGAAGCCCCGTTAACGGAAATGGGGGTCCAACAGGCCTTGGAGCTTGCTGAATTTCTCCAGGACCGCCGCGTCGAATATATCGTGTCCAGTCCTTTTGTCAGGGCGGTGGAGACCATCAAGCCGTTAAGCGAGCGGATTAAAGTGGAGGTCCGTACGGACGACCGGCTGCAGGAGCGCGTCCTCAGCGCCGTGCCGCTCGCGGATTGGATGGAGAAGCTCGAGGCCACCTACCAAGACGAACTTCTCAAATACGAAGGGGAGAGTCGGCGAAAGAGGCGGCCGAACGGGGGCTGCAGGTCATCGGGGAGCTGCGTCAGAGACCGGAGAGTTCCCTGGTGGCGGTGACCCATGGAGCGCTGCTTTCCTTGATCCTCCGGCATTACGACGGCCGCTTCGGCTTCGAGAATTGGAGGCGTCTGACTAATCCGGATGTGTATGAGGTTGCGCTTGAGGGGACCGAGGGGGTACCGTCAAAAGAATTTGGGAAGGCGGCTGATCCGGGAAGGAGGGACAGCCGCTCTTTTATGCTCTCATGCCACGTCCCGCTCGGCTTCAGAATTCGTCCTTTCCTCCCCATCGTTTTGTAGTAGAATGTTATAGAGGAAAATCCACTTATTGGGATAGCGAGGAAAGGATGAACGAAGTGAAAGGCTTGGTTACTCGATGGTTTCAACATTATTGGAATCCGTATCTGGCCATGGGTGCGGCAGGCGTTCTGAGCGCCTTATATTTTGGAATAACGGGAACGGTGTGGGCCGTCACGGGTGAGTTTACCCGCCTCGGCGGCCACATTATGCAGCTCTTCGGAGCCGATCTCGGGAGCTGGAGCTATTTCGGGCTGATCGGCATGAAAGGGACGACCTTCAGCCGAACGGACGGCTGGATCGTCTGGGGCATGTTTATCGGGGCATTGATTATGATTCTGCTCAGCAACAATTTCAAGATCCGGGCCCCCGGCAGAAAAGACGCTATGTTCAAGGCCTGGCCGGGGGAATCATTGCCGGCTTTGGGGCGCGCTTGGCTCTTGGCTGCAACCTGGCGGCTTTTTTACGGGCGTTCCGCAATTTTCCTTTCACGCCTGGTTGTTCATGGTCTCCACCGCCCTCGGTACCTATTTCGGGGTGAAGCTGGTGAATACCTCCTGGTGGAAAGGCCGGGCCCTGCTGCATAAAGGAAATACGCTTGCTCCGGCCAAGCCTGCGGGAACGGTCCAGCCCTATATCGGTCTGCTTCTGGCACTAGGGTATGCCGTCCTGATTGCCGTTTTCTTCCTGACCGGCCGGACTATGCTCGGGGTAGCCGCCTTGTTCGGGGCGTTCTTCGGCATCCTGATCGAAAGAGGCCAAATCTGCTTCACCTCGGCGTTTCGGGATCTCTGGATCAGCGGGCGGGCTACCATGACCAAGGCGATCATCGCGGGGATAGCCGTCAGCTCCGTCGCCACCCTGCTCATACTGGTCGCTTACGGCATGGATCCCATCACCAAAATTGCGGCCCCCAGCACGCTGGTCGGCGGGATTCTGTTCGGACTCGGCATCGTGATGGCCGGCGGCTGTGAGACGGGAATGATGTATCGGCTGATGGAAGGCCAGATCGTTTTCCTGCCGGTGTTCGTTGGCAATATCCTCGGAGCTTCGGTGCTGGCTTATGCCTGGGATCACCTCGGGGTCTACAACACCCTGGTTAAAAGCGGCTCCAAAATCAACTGGTTCGTCTCCATGGGACCGGCGGGCGCTCTAACGGCCACTCTTCTTCTTCTCGGCCTGGCCTTCGCCGCAGCCGTCTATTGGGAAAGAAATTATCGGTTTGGTACCGGCTTAAAGAAAGGGGATGTTTCGCATGAGTTCAAAAATGTCCATTGATTACACGCTTGATGTCCGGGGAGTCCTGTCCTTTTCCGGTTATCTATACGCTGGAAACCTTGCGCGACATGCACAAAGGCCAGCTCCTGCAGGTGATTGCCGATTGTCCGGCCTCCTTCCGCAACGTTCCGGAGGAAGTGGTAAAGCACGGCTATACGCTCGCTCAGGATCCGGTACGGAACGGACGGGAGCTTATTTTCTACATTACGGTGTGAAGCCCGGACCGCAGGGCCGGTTTATTCAAAAGGAGGATTCCATGATCAACGTGACCCATCTGGGGCCGGCCGATCCGGTGAAAATCATTGTGGGGGCCTCCTCGCAAGATTATCCCGGCTGGATCCCCACCCAGGAGGAAGACTTGAATCTGCTGAACCGCTCGGATTGGGAAGAGAGCTTCGGCAGCAGGCGAATCGACGTCATTCTGTCTGAGCATGTATGGGAGCATTTGACCTATGACGAAGGCATGGAGGCCGCCCGCATCTGCTTCGATTATTTGAAGCCGGGCGGGTATATCCGATGTGCTGTCCCGGACGGGAATTTTCCGAATGAGTGGTATCAGAATATGGTCAAGGTGGGAGGGCCGGGGCCGGCCGATCATCCCGCCGCCAGTCACAAGATCGTTCATACCTACCGGACGCTGACCCGGATGTTTGAGGAAGCCGGCTTCAAGGTAAGGCTGCTCGAATACTGTGACGATTCCGGAGCGTTCCACCGGGAAGAGTGGGATCCGCAGGACGGATTTATCTACCGTTCGTACCGGTTCGATCACCGCAACAAGGACGGGGAGCTGGGGTTCGTCTCGCTGATTGTGGATGCGGTGAAGGAATAGGGTCAGGCTGTCGAGAAAGTCTCGGCAGCTTTTTTTTGTGGAAAAATAAAAAGCGTAAAACCTTTTGAAGCTTAGCTCGGCCGCCTGCCGGGCTTACCGGAGAAATCCGATGAAGAACCCGAGCAAGGCCGGCATTTGACAAATACCTTAACTGTGACTATATTTGTTATAGATAAAGAGGGGAACGTCAGCGGAAACTAACAGCATGGGTTACCTGCTAGTTACAGGGGAAAGGCTCCTTCATGGGGCCGCCCGATCATTCATGGAGGTGTTACCATGTCCAATCAACCGAAAACCAACCAAGCCGAGGCCTTGTTCCAGCCGTTCTCGATAGGCCCGCTTCAGCTTGCCAATCGGCTCGTGATGGCACCGATGACGCGCGGCTTCTCGCCGCAGGGAGTGCCTGGCGAAGACGTCGCCGCCTATTATGCGCGCCGGGCCAGCCACGGTACCGGGCTCATCATTACGGAAGGCACGCTGATCAACGACCCGGCCGCCGGTTCCGGGGCCACTTTGCCGAGCTTCTATGGGGAAGCGGCACTGGCCGGATGGAGGAACGTAGCCCATGCCGTTCATGAGGCGGGCGGACGGATTATGCCGCAGCTTTGGCATGTCGGGATGGCCCGCAAAACCGGGGATTCGCCGAATCCCGAGGAGCCTCCGGTCGGCCCGTCCGGTCTGTCCCTTGACGGTGAGCAGGTAACCGAGCCGCTGAGTACCGCCCGGATCGAAGCCTTGATCGAGGCTTACGGTCAAGCCGCGGCGGACGCTAAGGCAGCCGGCTTCGACGGCATCGAGCTGCACGGCGCTCACGGCTACCTCATCGATCAGTTCTTCTGGGAGAAGACGAATCGGCGGTCGGATGAGTACGGCGGAGACCTCGTAAAACGCACCCGGTTCGCGGTAGAGGCGATCAAAGCCGCAAGACGCGCCGTTGGGCCGGATTTCCCGATCGGGTTCCGTTTCTCGCAATGGAAGATGAGCGACTACGAAGCCAAGCTGGTGAATACGCCGGCGGAACTTGAGGCCTTCCTCACGCCGCTCACCGAGGCGGGCGTGGATCTCTTCCACGCTTCCACGCGGCGGTACTGGGAGCCTGAATTCGAAGGCTCGTCCCTGAACCTCGCCGGCTGGACGAAGAAAATCACCGGCAAGCCGGTCATTACCGTCGGATCGGTGGGGCTGGATGCGGAATTCACCGGGGCGAGGACAGCCGATACCTCCGGGATCGGGGGCTCGTGGATCGGTTGGAAGCAGGGGAATTCGATCTGGTCGCGATCGGCCGGGTCCTGATCTCCGATCCGGAGTGGCCGGAGAAGATCCGCCGGGGAGAAACGGACCGGCTGCTTCCTTACAAGGCAGAGGATCTTGGCCGGTTGGTGTAAGTTTTGGAGTGGCTGTTTTAGACGAAAAGCTGTACGTTGAATAAGACTCATGAGTAGAGGCTTCCCTCCGGGGAGGCCTTTTTTGTGCTTGACACTCTCGATACCATTTGGATAAAGTTGGAATTATGCGTCTTGGGGAGTGTAACTTTTAGGCAAGTTAACTCGTCGGTTAAAGATAGGGTCGAATCCGTAAAAAATGCATTCAGTCTATGAGCCAAAACCAAAGAACCGGAGGGGGCCGATTGCATGACCGCCATCATACGAACCGAAACCGAAGAAGATTATGCAGGAGTGAGGGAGGTTAACATCCGGGCCTTCGGAAACCGGGAGGAGGAAGCCAATCTGGTCGACCGAATCCGGAAAAGCGAAGGCTTCCTGCCCTCCCTTTCCCTGGTTGCCGAAGAAGAGGGAAAGATCAACGGGCATATGCTTATCAGCAAAGCGGAGGTCGTGGAGGAAGGGAACGTCCATGAAGTGCTGGTGCTGGCCCCGATCGCGGTGGAGCCGAGCCGTCAGAAACAGGGCATTGGCAGCCGGCTGATTGAGGAAGGCCTGAGCCGGTGCCGTCAGCTGGAATATGACGTCCTTCTGCTGATCGGGCATCCCGAGTATTACCCCAGGTTCGGCTTTCGTCCCGCTCGCCCCTTTGGGGTAGAGCTGAAGCAGTTCCCTGTCCCGGATGAGGTTTTCATGAGCCTGGAATTGAAGGAGGGGGCTGGAGCCGGATTCGCGGCGAACTGAGGTATCCCGATGCTTTTTGGAGTAACCGATCGAATCCAAAGGAGGGACATCATGCCTAAGAGATATGCGCTGCTTCTTTGCTCCGCTCTTTTGTTTGCCGGGTTAACCTTTTATCCCGCGAACGAAGTCCATGCCTGCAGCTGTGCGAAGACGAATGCCAAAACCAGGCTGCAGACGAGGGATGCCGTCTTCACGGGCAGGGTCGTGGAGAAAGGGGGCACCAGCAAATTCGAGCATGGCCAGTTAAGAAAATATACCTTTGAGGTGGACCAGGCGTGGAAGGGCGTCAGCGAGAAATACTCGACAATCTACAGCTACGACGGCGATGGGGCTTCCTGTGGGTATTCTTTTATTCCCGGTGAAAGGTATCTGGTCTATGCCAATTATGGGAACGACGGCAAACTGCAGACCAGCCTATGCAGCGGGAACGGGCTGGTGACGGCGGCTGCGGGGGATCTGGCTATGCTGGGAGCCGGGACGCCCATCGTAAATAACGGGGCTCCGGTACCTGTGGCCAGGGTTTGGTTGACACCCCGGATTCTGCTCTATGCGGGTGTTGGCGCTATCGTACTAACGGTTGGTTTGCTGGTCTTCCTACGCAAGAGACGGCGGACAAGAGGCTAGAATGTATTTCTAGTCAGAAATAACGTTGTGCTGTCTCTCTAATGTTCTAAGAGAATAAGTAGATAAAAAAGTAATCTTTTCTACTTATTATCGGATGTAATGGAGGAGGCCTTTTTAGGGACAGAATTAGGAGTTTTTTAAATTTTAGATTTGGCAAAAATGTCACCTCATTTTTGTCTGAAGTATCCTTTTAAGTTCTTTTTTCCTTTTCTCCCATAGACCTCATGGGAATAAGATCCATCACGTTTTTTAACTATTTTTCTATATTAATATCTTGAAATTCAATGTAACTAGACATTACAATATCTACGAAAAACAGGAGGAAGCCATGAACCCAAGACTCGCCAAAATCCGTGAAGCGGAAAAAAGTACCACGAGGCCTGCTATGACAACTACCGCTTGTTCGAGGCCGGGTCGTGGCTGGCTAAGCCGGTGAAGACGGTGATAAACACCTTGGAAGAGTTTCAAGACCGTCCCTCCCTGAATGTCCTTGACCTAGGCTGCGGAGTGGGTCGCAACAGCATCCCGATGGCCCAGGCGCTAAAAGGAAGGACCGGCCAAGTGATCTGCGTCGACCTGCTCGATAGCGCACTGCAGAAGCTGGAAGGCTACAGCCGGGAATTCGGCGTGGAGGAGTACATAACCACCGAGCTTTCCGATATCGGGGATTATGCCATCGAGGAGAATGGCTTTGATTACATCATCGCCGTGTCCGCATTGGAACACGTGGAGTCGGAAACAAAGCTTATTCAGGTGCTGGACCGCATGACCCGGGGAACGAGGGAAGGCGGCATCAACTGCCTGATCATGAGTACCCAGGTGGGGGAGATCGACAAGGAAACCGGAGAAGCGCTGGACCCTTACTATGAATTAAACCTCACCACCGCTTACACCCGGAAGCTGCTGTTGTCCAGCTACGCAGGATGGGACATCCGGTACACCACAGTCCAAAGCCTGCAGTACGAGATTGAGCGGAATGGCCGCCCCATTTGTTTGAAAGGCGACTGCTTGACTTATGTTTTCCGTAAACCCGAAGCTATAAAAAATCTATCTAGAGCTGAGGAGTGAGCCGTTGACCAACCCTGTAACCGTCACCTTATCGTCTGTTGCCTTTCCCCTGCAGGAACCCCATGATTTCGGATGGCTGTCGGAATTAGGGGAGGTCTTCGCCGTATTCGATCAGCAAGATTCCGGCAATCTTTCCTTCGGACTGATGAAGGACGGCAAGCGAAGCTTCGTCAAATACGCCGGGGCCCGCCCGGTGGATTACCAGGGGAATCCCAACGACGCCATTCGGCGTCTTCAGCAGGCGGTCCCGGTCTATGAAGCTTTGGAGCATGAGCATCTGATTCGCTTGGTGGATCATTTTCGAACGCCGGAGGGGTATGCTGCCGTGTTCGACTGGGCAGAGGGAGAAAGCCTGCACCCCCATTGGAGCTACCCGCCTCCTGCCAAGTACACGCATCCGGAATCTCCCTTTTACCGGTTCCGCCAGCTTCCGCTTGAGAGACGGCTTGCCTCGATGGACAGCATTCTCTCGTTCCATGTGCATGCCGCCCGCCAAGGGTATGTGGCGATCGACTTTTATGACGGCAGCCTGCTATATGATTTCAAGACCGATACCACCAAGATTTGCGATGTTGACCTGTACGGCACCCGGCCCTACGTCAATGAGATGGGAAGGATGTGGGGCTCCTCCCGGTTCATGGCTCCGGAGGAATTCAAACTCGGAGCGGTTATCGACGAGGTCACCAATGTGTACAACATGGGGGCCGCAGCCTTTGTGCTGCTCGGAGGGGAGAGGGACCGATCCTTGGAAAAATGGGAGGCCGAGGAGCATCTGTACCAGGTGGCCGCGAGGGCGGTGGAGCCGGATCGGGCCCGCCGTTACGGGTCGCTGGCGGAGCTTCAGGCCGCTTGGAGGCAGGCCGGAGGACTAGGAGACGGGAGTCTGTAGTGGCTTGAAAGCGTAGGAATCGTGGAAGTCTGATTGGAGGGGGAAGTTCGATCACTAGCGGGAACCATGGGAGCGTAGACGAAGAGATTTTCAACGCCGATTGGCAGCTATACAATAAAATCTATAAACTAGGCAGGGCCTTGTTTTGCCTGGGATTAAACAGCGCGGAAGTTAAAAAAGCGTTGCTGAGCTCGGAACTGTTTAGACAGTGGAACGCGAAAAAAGAAGCTTTGGGTTCAATTGCCACGAGGAATCTTTTTATATGGACATGGAAGCCGCGGTGAAGTTTGATGGTTATAAATATCGTTTAGAAGCGATAGCCGGGCAAATCATGAACGATACGATCCTGTTAACCGACTCCCAATGGCTGGATTATGACAGGCTGTATACTTCTCTGAACATTTGGATTCACCCGGTCCGGCTAGCCTTGGAGATGGCCCGTTTCAGCAGGCTGATGGACTGGACAAAACCCATTGGGTTAATGGGATTTTACTCCATGTTCAGTGGGCAGGAAGTGCAGCTGATGGATATGGGGGAAGCCAGGCTGGAGGAAATACGAGCCCGGATTGAGGACGTGGAAAAGTTTCTTGAGGCTTTTCTTACTCAATACCAACGGAAGGATCTCCCCAGCTGGGAATTGGTGCATCCGGTTAACCGGGAGGACTTGTTCTCTCCTCAGATCAAAGCCCGGAGATAATGAGCAACTTTTATGAGTGGTGAAGGGTGGGAAGGGACATCATGGAGCAGGTCGTGATCACGGACCATAACCCGCAATGGGCCCGGCAGTATGAACAGGAGCGGACAGCCATAGCCGAAGCTCTGGCAGATATTGTCCACGGGATAGAGCACATCGGGAGCACATCGGTCCCTGGGCTGGCCGCCAAGCCGGTGATCGACATCATGGCGGGCGTGGAGGACTTGGAGAAGGTGAACGACCGGCATCTTCATCTCTTGGAGCGGATTGGCTACCATTTCGTGCCTCATCCTCATTTCCCGGAACGGCTTTTTTCCGCAGAGGAGAGTGGAGGGCCGGAACCCATCATCTGCATGTGTATCACTACCAGGGAAAGCACTGGGTGGACCAGCTGCTTTTTAAGCAGTACCTGATCAGGCACCCGGAGGTGGCCGCGGCTTACCAGTCCCTGAAGGGGAGCTGGCGGAGCGGTACAAGCACGACCGGGTCCGATATACGGAAGCGAAGGGGCCTTTTATTGAAGAAATTCTGAAGCGGACGAGGGTGGAGGCGAAGATTCCCCTTGCAGAGTGAGTAAGGTTTTAACTACAGACCAAATAAAAAGGCGGGGATCGAGCTGCGCTCCCTGAATCTATACCATTTCCTGCGCCTGGTGCTGATAGCGGCCGCCATGGCTGCCCTTGCAGGGCTGCAGGCTTTAATAGGAATGGGATTTTCCCTTCCGGGTTACGTAGGATGCTTGGTAGGAATCATCCTTGCCCAATGGACCCGTCCGTTCCAACCGTTCAGCTTCAAAGGAAGATGGATCACCTGGCTGATCCCCACCGGAGTGTTGGCGTTCCTCATCTTTCTCGAGAGAAGTCATATCCGGGGCGACCGGCTCCTCCTGGTTATCCCTCTATGGTTGGTCCTTATCGTCGTGCTGGAATACCTGGACCGTAAGCTCTACCGGACCTTTATCAACGATAACCCTCTAGCAGACGAATTAGATGAATGAGAAGAAATGGGGACGGGGCTTCCTTTTCCATGAATCCATCCTTGCTGATGCAGCTGAAAAATATTGGAGTAACGTAAAGGATGCGGAGTCCGAAAGTCGCAGAAATGCGGCTTTTTTGATGATTAACGATATCGAAAGATGTCGAAGAAGAAAGAAATCCGATTGACATTGTCGCTTTATCCAACTAAATTAGTAGAGAGAGTAATTTATTGAAAGCAGCTAGGGGAGAGAAAAATGAAAAAGTGGTCACTCGCAGCGCTCGTCTTCGTCATGATGGTCGCGGTGCTCGCCGGATGCGGCGGTAAGAAGGAAGAGGGCACGACCGGCGGCGGTTCAGCCGATAACGCTAAGAAGCGCGTCGTCCTGGTAACGCCGGAGAAGATCGGCGTGAACCAATTCTTTACGCAGATGCAGGAAGGTCTCGATAAAGCAGGTAAGGAATTTAATCTCCAAACGAAAGTGATTGAATCGGCGGACCCGACCCAAGTGGAGCAGAACCTCCGCGCGGCGGTTGCCGAGAAGTATGATTTGATCATTACGGCCGCGTTCTCCGCAGCCGATGCTTTGACCAAAGTAGCCGCCGAGAATCCGAAGCAGGCGTTCGCCATTATCGACACGGTCGTCGATGCGCCGAACGTACGCAGCATCGAGTTCCGCGAGCATGAAGCGGCCTACCTCCTCGGAGCGGCAGCCGGTCTTTCGACGAAGAAGAATACGGTCGGCGCGATCGTTGCCATAGATGCGCCGCTGCTTAAGAAGTATACGTCGGGCTTTGAGCAAGGTCTGAAATCGACCAATCCGAACGCGAAATTCCTGGTGAACTACGTAGGCGGATTTACCGATCCGGCCAAAGCGAAAGAGTTGGCGCTGCTGCAATACTCGCAAGGCGCGGACTTCGTTGCCGGGATGGCCGCTGTAGGCGATTCGGGCGTGTTCCAGGCCGCCAAAGAGAAGAACTTCTACACAGCCGGTCAGGATACGGACCGTACGGGGAAGACCCCGAACACATCGTCCTGTCTCAGCTGAAGGAAACGGATACCGTGACATACGAGACAGCGAAGGATTTTGCCCAAGGGAAATTCACGTACGGCTCCATCAGCTACGGTCTGAAAGAAAACGGCGTAGGCGTAACCTTTGTTACGGCCGACTCCAAGTCCAAGCTGAGTCCGTTCATCGGACAAGCGAACGTGGACAAGCTCAAAAAATTCGCGACGATATCGTATCGGGCGCGATCAAGGTGAAGAACCCGCTAGCTCCTTAAGGGATCTCCTCCTCCGAACCGGTTGCCCCCATGCAGCCGGTTTGTCTTGTTTCCTGACGTATCATTTTAAGACATAAGTAAGTCGCAATTTGAGTCAGAAGGGAGTAGGGCCCATGCTGCTGCAGCTGGAAAAATTACGAAGCGGTTCGGCAACCTGACCGCCAACGATGAGCTGGACTTCACGCTTGCCGAGGGCGAGGTGCACGCGCTGATCGGCGAGAACGGGGCGGGGAAGTCTACGCTGATGCGGATTCTGTACGGCGAGGAAACGCCGACCTCCGGGCGGATCCTGCTGAACGGACGGGAGCTGAAGCTGGACTCGCCCAAAGACGCCATCGCTGCCGGGATCGGGATGGTGCACCAGCATTTCATGCTGTTCCCGGAGTTTACGGTTGCCGAGAATATCGTGATCGGCCGGGAGCCGAAAGCCGGTCTCGTCTTTGACCGCAAGGCGGCCGCCGCGGAAGTGAAGGCTTTGTCGGATAAGTATGGCATGCCCGTAGACCCTTGGCAGACGATGGGGGATTGCCCGGTCGGGATCCAGCAGCGGGTGGAGATTCTGAAGGTGCTGGGCCAAGGCGCCAAGATCGTCATTTTGGACGAGCCGACCGGTGCCTTGACTCCGCTGGAGGTCGAATGGCTGCTGAAGGCGATCAAAGGGCTGGCCCAGCAGGGCATCAGCTTTATTCTGATCAGCCACAAGCTGCAGGAAGTCATTCACGCCGCGGACCGTATCACGGTCCTCCGGGACGGCCGCGTGACGGGCGTCATGGAGGCCAAGGATACGAACGAAGAGGAGCTTTCCCGCTTGATGGTCGGCCGGGAGCTCCAGCGGCGGAACAAGCAGGCGGTGGAGCCCGGCGAGGGAATTCTGGATGTGCAGAATGTGACGGTTCAAGGGGGAAAGGCGCAAAGCCGCTTCTGGACCGCGTCCATTTTCAAGTGCATGCGGGCGAGATTGTCGGGATTGCCGGCGTATCGGGCAACGGTCAATCGGAATTGATTCAAGCCATCGCCGGACTGCGCCGCATCGACCAAGGACGGATTCTGGTGAATGGAACGGATGTCACGAACGCGCTCCCGCTCCAGGTGCGAAACGCCGGCCTGGCTCATATTCCGGAAGACCGGTACAGCTGGGGCTCCTCCAAGGAGGAAAGCGTGGCGGACAACGGCATTATGGGCCACCTTCCGACGCACAGCCGCAGCGGCCTGCTTCGGGAAGGGAAAATCCGCGAAACGGTCAGCCGTTTCATTGATACCTTCAAAGTAAAGACGGGCTCGCTGGAGACGAAGGCCAAGCACCTGTCCGGCGGCAACATGCAGAAGCTGATCGTGGCCCGCGAGATGGCGCACGGCACTCCGTTCGTCATCGCGGCCGAGCCGACCCGGGGCGTGGATATCGGGGCCATGGAGATCATCCATGAAGCGCTGCTGCAGCGCCGCCGGGAGCAGGGAGCCGTCCTGCTCGTCTCGTCCGAGCTGACGGAGATTTTGCAGCTGTCCGATCGCATCCTTGTGATGTTCGAGGGCCGGATCGCCGGCGAGCTGAAAGCGCAAGAAGCGACCGAGGAACGAATCAGCATTCTGATGGCGGGAGGGACGATCCATGAAGCAGGATAAGATGATGACTTACCTTCGCGGACTACTCCAACCGCTGTTGGCTATCGTGCTCGGTCTCATCGTCGGGGCCGTGATGATTATAGCCGTCGGCGGCTCGGTCCTCGAGACGTATGCGGAGATGGCGAAGGGGGCCTTCGGAAGCAGTTACTTTACGGCCAGTACGCTGGCCCGGGCGACTCCCATCATTCTGGTTGGTCTCGGAGCCTCGCTCGCGTTCCGGGCCGGGTTCTTCAACCTGGGGGCCGAGGGCCAGATGATTCTGGGCGCTCTGTCCGCTGCCCTGGCTGCCCTGTATGTCCCGGGACCCGCGGCCTTGAAGCTGGTTTGCGCGCTTGTCGCCGGAATGCTCGCCGGGGGATTGTGGTCGGCGCTGGCCGGCTGGCTGGACACCCGTTTCCGGATGAATCTCCTTATCACGACCCTCTTGTTCAACTATATCGCGGCTCTGTTCGCCGGCTATCTCGTTTCCTTCCCGTTGAAGGACAAGGCGAGCACCGGAGCTTCCCAGACGGCGATGCTGGACAAAAGCCTATGGCTGCCCAAAATCATGTCCGGCACGACGCTGCATATCGGCTTCTTGGTTGCGGTCTTGGCCGCCATCGGAATGGCTTGGTATTTGCGCTATACGGTAAAAGGCTACGAGATCCGCATGCTGGGCAGCAACCCGCTCTTTGCCGGGTACGGCGGCGTCCGCCGCGGCCGCGTCATGCTGCTGAGCATGCTCGCAAGCGGCGCCCTTGCCGGACTCGCCGGGACATTCGAGGTGCTGGGAATGCAGTACCGCTACATCGATAACATGCTGAGCGCTCCCGGCTTTGCCTGGTCGGGCATCATGGCGACGCTGATCGCCGGATCGAATCCGATCGGCACCGTTTTTGCGGCCATTCTGCTTGCAGCCTTGCAGACCGGCGGCATGGGCGTTGAGCGCAACACGGAGGTTCCGCTTGAGATCTCTAACATTATTCAGGCGGCGTTGATCCTGTTTGTATCGGCCAGACTTACGTTTGCCTTCATCAGCCGCAGGAAAGCAAGGAGGGTGCGGATGGAAACGCTGCTTGATTGGTCACTGCTGAATTCGACGATACGCGTCGTAGCCCCATTGCTTCTGGCCGCACTCGGCGGAGCGCTATGCGCCCGCGTCGGTCTGTTCAACGTGGCGCTGGAGGGCATGATGCTCACCGGCGCGTTCACCGCGATTCTCGGCAACTATTTGTTCGGCAGCGTCCTGCTCGCCATTCTGTTCGCCTGCGTCTGCGTAGGGCTCGTCGCGCTCTTGTTCGCCTACTTGAGCATTCAGCTGCAGGCCAATGTGATCATTGTCGGGGTGGCCATCAATTTCTTGGCCAGCGGCCTTACGGCATTTTTGCTCTTCAGCGTCTTTGGTGTAAAAGGGCAGTATTATGATAAAACCATGGTGGGGCTGCCCGAGTGGCACATTCCGCTTATAAAGGATATTCCCGTTCTCGGGGACATTCTCTCGGGGCATTCGCCGCTCGTCTACCTTGCGTTCGTGCTGGCCTTCGTCCTGCAGTTCGTCTTGTTCCGCACGGTATTCGGGTTCCGTCTGATGGCGTCGGGGCAAAATCCGCAGGCTGCACAAAGCCTCGGCCTCCGCGTCAAGCGCTACCAGTATGCGGCTGTCCTGGCCAGCGGGGTGCTGTGCGCCCTGGCCGGCGCGCAGCTGTCGCTCGGTCAGGTTACTCTGTTCGCCGAGAACATGACGTCCGGCCGCGGCTTTATTGCCCTCGTCGCCACGATGCTCGGCCAAAGCAGCCCACTCGGCGTCACGGCCGCCAGCCTCCTGTTCGGCTTTATGGATGCGGTCAGCATCCGGCTGCAGGGGCTCGCGCTGCCGACGCATTTTACGATGATGCTTCCTTATGTTATGACCATTGTCGTCATGTTTGTGGTGAAGGATAAAGGCTACCTGCGGCAATCCGGCCGCATCGGCGGTCAATAAGCAGAAGCGAAAGGGTGAATGGCGATGCATGACAAAGCGGACAAGCTGAAGAAAGCAAAAGTTCCCCAAGTGACGGTCAGGGAGGAGCTTAAGCATCGGCTGCCCCCGGCCAAATGCTGACGGAACGGTTTCCGATTCTCCATGAAGGGGAAGTGCCTGTTTACGATCTGAACGAATGGCGTCTCGACGTATTCGGTGAGGTCGGCACGGAGCGCTCTTTTACCTTGGAGGAGCTTCAGGCGCTGCCGCAAACAACCGTAACCTGCGATATTCATTGTGTGACCCGCTGGTCCAAGTTCGATACGGCCTGGGAAGGGGTCCGGTTTAAAGATTTTCTAGCCCTGCTGGACGTTAAGCCGGAAGCCAAGTATGTGATGTTTCATGCGGACGAGGAGTACGAGACGAACGTTCCGCTGGAGGACCTGCTTCGGGACGATGTGCTGCTGGCCTTCCGGTACGACGGCAAGCCGCTTACGGATAAGCACGGCTTTCCGCTCCGCATGGTCGTTCCGCATCTGTATTTCTGGAAGAGCGCCAAGTGGGTGCGCCGGATGGAATTTATGAAGGAAGACCGGCCGGGCTTCTGGGAGCGCAACGGGTTTCACAATGAGGCGGATCCGTTCCGGGAGGAACGCTTTTCCGGCGAAGCGCTGCCGATTCCGGAAGACGAATGGACCAAGAAGGAGTTTGATTGAGATGGCACTGCTGCCTATATTGCGGGTCGATCCAGCCGATATGCCCGACTATGCCCTCGTGTGCGGCGATCCTTTCCGGGCCGAAGAGATAGCTAAGAAGTTGACGGACGCCAAAGAGCTGGCCCATGCACGCGAGTACCGGACCTTCACGGGGACGTACGAAGGGGTGAAGCTCGCCGTGGTCAGCCACGGTGTCGGATCGCCTGGCGCGGCCGTCTGCTTCGAGGAGCTGGCCAAGGCCGGCGTCAAGACGATCATTCGGATCGGCACGGCCGGATCCCTGTCGTCATATAGGACGGGGAGCCTGATCGTGAGTACGGCCGCCGTCCGGGAGGAAGGGCTGACCCGGCAGCTGGTGCCGCTCGCTTTTCCTGCGGTGGCGGACAGCCGGGTGACCGAAGCCCTGTATGAGGCGGCGCTGGAGGTGGACGCTCCCGGCGAGGTCGGGAAGGGCGTCACGCTGACGATGGACGCTTTCTTCAGCGGCGTAGTCGAGCTGCCTCATGAGACGTACCGCAAAGCCGGTGTTCTCGCCGTAGAGATGGAAATTGCGGCCTTGTATGTGGTCGCCATGCTGCGCGGGGTCCGGGCCGGGGCCATTCTGGCCCTGGATGGCGATTCCACCGCCGTGGATGAGGGGTATAATCCGCATCGCGATGTCGTAACGAAGGCGGTAGAAGCCGAGATCGCCGCGGCGCTCCGTGCGGTGGTTAAGCTGGCCAAGAAGAACGCAGAGTAATGCGGAGCACCCGGACATGGGGGCCGTCCTTCGTCGGCTCCCATCCCGAGGCATACCGTTACCGAGAATCAGGAAGCATGGCTGGGCGTGGATACGCTTGGCCGTGCTTTTTTCGTGCCCTTGATAGGGGAGGGGTTCTGGGAAAGGTGTTGTTTAGTGCCTTATCCGCAAATGATATTCTGCTTTTTTACTAATTTTTCGTGCGCATTAAGAGGTTATTCGCCGACAAAGTTACCGGATAAGGCACTCGCTACAGTGGTAATATACGTGTTGCTTTTAGGCTGGAAACGACTTACAATTTAAGCGACTTTCTGAGATGACGAAGAATCTTGACCAGATGACCAAAAACCAAGGAGGCCCTGCCCATGCAGCCACCCAAGCACATTATTTCCGCCGCGGCTATCGTCGTTAAGACGGATAACAAGATTTTATTGATCAAGGGGCCAAGAAGAGGCTGGGAAATGCCCGGAGGCCAGGTGGAGGTCGGGGAATCCCTCGCTCAGGCGGCCATCCGGGAAACGAAGGAGGAGGCGGGCGTGGATATCGAAATTGTCCGCTTCTGCGGCATTTACCAGAACGTGTCCGCCGGGATCTGCAACTCGCTTTTTCTGGCGAAGCCCGTGGGAGGGGAACCGGTTCCTACAACGGAGGCGCTTGAAGCCGGCTACTATCCGATAGAGGAAGCCCTGCAGATGGTCACGTGGCCGACGTTTCGGGAACGGATCGAAGCCTGCCTGAACCCGGAAGGGCAGCCATTCTACGTCGAGTTTTCCAACCTGAAGGCAGTCTAAGGAAGGACGGGATATACCATATGAAAACGATCCTTTACTTCGTGAGGCACGCCGATTCGCCTTATGTGCCGGGGAAGGAGCACACCCGGGGATTGTCGGCGGCCGGAGCGGCCGCTTCCCGGCAGATCGCCGAACGGCTGAAGGACCTCCCGGTGGACGGCGTGGTGTCGAGCTCGTACGTCCGGGCGGTCCAGACGGTACAGCCGCTGGCCGAGAGCCGGGGGCTCCCGATCCGGGAGTATGAAGGCCTCCGGGAGCGCCTGATTGGCGGCGAGGAGAGCGAGGCCCCGTGGGAGGAGATCCGGAACGCGATTGAGCGGTCCTTCACGGACCACGATTACGCCCTCGAGGGCGGCGAAACGACAAAGGAAGCCCGCTTAAGGGCGTTGCCTATTCTCGAAGAGCTTCTCGAGGAGTATGAGGGGCGGGCGGTGGCCATCGGCACCCACGGGAACATCATGACCATCCTGATGAACCATTATGAGCCCCGGTGTGATTATGCCTTCTGGCAGGAAACGTCCCGCCCGGATCTTTACCGGATGACCTTCGACGGCAGCCGCTTGGAATCGATTGAAAGGCTGTGGAGCCCCGAGGTGGTTCACCCCGAGAAGCATTCATCCGTTTAATAACTAACGTGTTTAAGAAAAGGTCTTTATCCAAGGCTACTTTCCTCCAGCCTCAAAAGCCCCATGCCCCGGCTCTCTTCTCAAGAGAACCGGGGCATGGGGCTTTCTTCGGTCCGGCCCTCCCCGCCCCGTCAGATCAGAGGGAAGTACCTGCCGGACCGGAGGCGGACCGGAGCCGCTCCTGCTTGCGGTATTCCCCCGGCGGAAGGCCGGTTATCTTCTTGAACATGCGGATGAAGGAGGTGACATTGCGGTAGCCGATCCGGGCGCTGATCTCCTGCACGCTTAGGTCGGTGGCCGCCAGCATCTCCTTCGCCTGGCGAATGCGTACAGCGTTCACATGCTCGCTGAAGTTGGCACCGGTCTTCTCCTTGATATAGACCGAGAGATAGGCCATGGACAGGTTGAGCTTGTCGGCCAGCTGGTCTAAGGACAGATCATCCGCGTAACGGCTCTCGATGTACTCCAGGACGAACGCCACCGTGGCGTCCTGCTCCTCCTTACGGGACTGGATGAGGGAAGCCGCCTTATGAAACAGCTCCCGGTAAAACCGCTTGAACTGCTCCAGGGTGAAGCAGTCTTGGAGGGCCTCCTGCTCCCGCTGCCCGGGTGCGGCCTCCGCGTCCGCCCCGTAGGGCTCGAGAATTTTGGCCACCCTCGCGGTAACCCCGGCCGCCAGTTCCCGGAGCTGGCGGATGCTCGCCCCTTCCGGTCCATGGAGTCGAGGATTCGTTCCATGAAAGAGACGCAGAAGCCGTCATTGCCCGCCTGCAGGTTGGCGTACAGCTCCTGCTCCTGGGCGACGGTCAGCAGAAGCAGCTCCGGAACGTCCCGGCGTTCGCGGATAATCTGGTTCTCCTCGAGCGGACGCGCCTGGCGGGCCAGCTCCACGACCTCCTGATAGGCCTCGCTGAAGGGAGACGAAGCAGGGAAGACGGGGCTGACAGCGACCGTGACGAGAAGATAAGCCTTGTCCCGGTCGAGAATCGTGATCAGCATGCCGAGCACTTCCTCGAGCGCCTCCGGCACCCGTTCTCCCGGAATGAGCGAGAGAATCTGGTTGTTCTCGATCTGGAACGTATGGGCGGCCGGCATCCGTTCCGAAATGACGAGGTTGATGTATTCCTGGATGTAGTAGGCCATCCGGTCCGTCTTCAGTCCGTTCTCGGAAACGGGCTGCGTCCGGAAGTGAAGCTGGTAGAGCACCAGAACGAAAGGCTCCTCCATGGTGGCGATATCCTTCCATTCGTTAATATCCGAGGTGATCGCCTTTAATTTGTTGATGTAGCGGAAGCTCGTCAAGAGTGAACGCTGGCCGAGCATTTCGCGGTGAATGGTTTCCTTCTCCCTCATGAGCTCCCGGAGATTCCGGTGAATGAGATCGAATTCTTGAATGGAGCTGCGCAGCTGGACTGGGTCGCGCCGGAGGATGGAGGAGACCATCTGCTTCACGGGCCGGTGGATCTGCCGGCTGAAGAAGATCGAGGCCAGAATGCCGATGACGACGGAGACCGCGAAGATCACGAACAGGGTCAGGCTGGCGTTGCGGACCCGGGAGGTGATGCTCTCGGTCGGGACGGCGACGATATAAGTCAGGTCCGAAGCGGAGTCCTTCTCCGCAAAGAAATAATAGCTGTTGGCGAGCAGGTAGTCCGGGCCGCTGGCGAACGAGGGAATATCGGCGTCGGAAAGCGCATCAGAGGAACGGTACAGCAGGGTGCCGTCCTCCCGGCGGATGAAGAACTGCCGGTCATCCTCCGTTCCGTAGAACGCCTCTTGCAGCTGCTTCGCATCGAGCAGCGCGACGACCAGGTAATCCGAGGAAGGCATGCGGAAGGAAAAAGGGATCAGGGGAACGGCAGCCGTGGAATTGAGCCCGCTCACCGTGAATTCGGCTTCCGGATGAAGCTTGTAGCCGCCGCTTCTCCCGAGCTCTCCCTTCCAGTAGGAGTACGGATAGGCTTTGCTTGAATAGAAGCGTGAGAACATCATCTCCGCTCCGACCGTCCCTTCCTTCTCCACCACGATATCCCCCGTTTGGTAGTAAACGAGCAGGTTGTTCAGGTAGAACATGGGGTTAAAGGCTTGGGGGCGAAGCACCTTAAGCACGTCCGCGGCTTTCCAAATTTCCGGGTCGGCCCGATCCTGCGCATGCAGCTGACGGTTGAACGCCACCGTATATTCGCTGTTATAGATATCGAACAGCAGGGTTTTTACCCGTTCCAGGTGGGTCCGGTACCGCTCGGCCGTATTGTGGAGCATGAGCCGGTTGTATTGAATCACTTCCTTCTGAACGCCCCGGTTGAAGAGATGGAGGGACAGCGAGTTGAATAGGGAGAACAGCAGGATGATGCCGAGAAAGCTTATGAATAGCTTGAACACCAGGGTCTGGCGGTTCCAAATGGCCCAGTTCCTCACAAGGATGACTCCCTTATCGGTTAGAATAAGCCTTTCTTAATTAATTAAAGCTCGCTAGGCTCCCTGTATTGTACCCGAAGGAAGAAAAGAACGGAAATATGCTATTTTTCCGAATGTTATCTTTATTTTGGGTGGGCAAAGGCAGGGCTAATTTTCGGAACAAGTGTCAATTTCCATCCCCGTGCCCGTCTGCTATGCTCCGTTAAGAACTAGTGCCTTATCGGCAAATGAAATTCTGCTTTTGATTTTCGTGCTCATAGGGAGGGGTTTCTCACCAACAAAGTTACCGGAGAAGGCACAAGAACGGACTCCGGAAAGCGCGGGCCGGCTTAATCATTTCTTAACCTGGTGCTAACGCGGCTCGTACATTAGTTCCGTACGATGAATCTTGCCGGTCGTTTTAACGCGCGAATCCATCGCCGTCGACATCATTGACCGCTTGCTTGTTTGGTTACAAGCTTCTTCCATTCCTTATATATAGACGAAAGCAGGTGAGTTAACCTTGAAGAAGCATGCCTCCTTGCCGGTGGTGCAGGCGGGTCCCGTGTCCCGCACGGGAAGCTCGGTCGTCGTCAAACGGCTTCGCCGCAACTGGGACCTGTATCTGCTGATTCTGCCGGTCCTGGTCTTCTTCGTTATATTCGAGTACGTGCCCATGTACGGGGTCCAGATCGCCTTCAAGAACTTCATTGCCACCAAGGGCATTTGGGGAAGTCCGTGGGTCGGCTTCCGGCACTTCGAGCGGTTCTTCGAAAGCTATTATTTCTGGAGGCTTATCACGAACACGCTTGGCATCGGGCTGTACCAGCTGGTGGTTGGCTTTCCCGTTCCGATCCTGCTCGCCCTGATGATCAACGAGGTGCGGTCGAAGAAGTTCAGCCGTTTGGTCCAAACGGTTACGTATGCGCCGCATTTTCTATCCACGGTGGTTCTGGTCGGTATGCTGTACATCTTCCTGTCGCCCCAGACGGGGCTTGTGAACCTGATGCTTTCCTGGTTCGGCGGCAGCCGGATCGATTTTCTGACAGAACCCGCCTGGTTCAAAAGCGTCTATGTCCTCTCGGGCGTGTGGCAGCAGATGGGATGGAGCTCCATCATCTACCTGGCGGCGCTGACCGGCATCGACCCGCAGCTGCATGAAGCGGCACGGGTGGACGGGGCGACCCGCTGGCAGCGGATCTGGCACGTCAACCTGCCGGGCATTCTGCCGACGATCACCATCCTGCTCATTCTGCATATGGGCACGCTGCTCAGCGTCGGGTTCGAGAAGGTCTATCTCCTTCAGAACTCGCTTAACATGACGGCTTCGGATGTCATCGCCACCCATGTGTATCACAAGGGGATCATCGACGGGCAGTACAGCTATTCGGCGGCCGTCGGGCTTTTTAACTCGGTCATCAATTTCATTCTTCTTATATCCGTCAACCGGATCGCCCGGAAAATGAACGGAACGAGTCTATGGTAGGAGGCAGACCATGAACAATCAGACCACGGGGGATAAAATCTTTGACGCGGCCGTTCATACGGCCTTAGCGGTCATCTGCGTCATCGTGCTGTACCCGCTGTTCTTCGTCCTGATCGCTTCCTTCAGCAGCCCGGACACGGTTATGCGAGGAGAGGTATGGCTCTGGCCTAAGAACATCAGCTGGATCGGGTATACCAAAATTTTTAACAATAACGAGATTCTGTCCGGCTACTTGAACACCATTCTCTACACGGTCGTCGGAACGTCCATTAACCTTATCCTATCGGTAGCGGCCGCTTATCCGCTTTCGCGCAAGGATTTCTACGGACGCGGGATCATTTCCGTCCTCGTCGTCTTCACGATGTTCTTCAGCGGCGGAATGGTTCCGGCTTATCTGCTCGTCAAGCAGCTCGGCATGCTCAATACGATGTGGGCGCTCATCATTCCGGGAGCCGTCTCCGTCTATAACATTCTGATCATGCGGACGTTCTTTCAGGAAGGCATCCCGTACGAAATGCAGGAGGCGGCCTCCATTGACGGCTGCTCCAACCTGGGGACGCTTGTCCGCATCGTGCTGCCGCTGTCCATGCCCATCCTCGCTGTCATGATTCTGTTCTACAGCGTGGGCCACTGGAACGCTTATTTTAACGCTCTGATGTACCTGAATGACCGGGCGAAATATCCGCTTCAGCTGTTTCTCCGGGAGATTCTGATCCAGGGGCAGATGCAGGAGATGGTAGGGGTAGGGGACAACTCCAATGCCCGCAATGTGATGGAAGGCGAAGCGATCAAGTATGCCCTCGTCATCGTAGCGAACCTGCCGGTTCTTGTGCTGTACCCGTTCCTTCAGAAGTATTTCGTGAAGGGCGTCATGATAGGGGCCGTCAAAGGGTAGGAGATTTTCTCGCCAACAAAGTTACCGCATAAGGCACTAGGTCCTTGCAAGCGAATCCTCTCCTGAAGGCTCGCGATCAGCTCCGCCGGCTGTTCAGGGGAAGCCATAGATTCACAATCACAATAGGGAGGCCAAACAAATGGAACGAGCGAGAAAATGGGGAGCGGCCGCGTTAACGGTAGCGTTGACAGGCGGTCTGCTGGCAGGCTGCGGCAAAGGAGGAGACGGAGCGGAAGGCAAGCCGGCGGACGGAGGCAAGGAAGTGGCGAATCTGAACCCGTCGGGCTTTCCGATCGCGAAGGAGCCGATCAACCTGACGTTCTTTACGGGCAAGGCGGCCACGAACGGCAACAACTTTGAGGAAACGCTGGTGTGGAAGGAGTATGCGAAGAAGTCGGGCATCAACGTGACCTTTCAGCTCGTGCCATTCGAGAATTTAACGGAGAAACGCAACCTTGCGCTGGCGGGAGGCGACTATCCCGATGCGTTCTATTCGGCGCGGGTACCCGCCACCGACCTGATGAAATACGGGGCGCAGGGAACGTTTATCAAGCTGAACGACCTGATCGACCAATACGCGCCGAATTTTAAGAGGCTGCTGGAGAAATACCCCGATCTGAAGAAGGGGCTCACCATGCCCGACGGCAACATCTACTCCTTCCCGTCCTTCTACAGCCCGGATTTCCTGCCGATGCTCATCGGAACGCCGCTCTGGGTGAAGAAGGACTGGCTCGACAAGCTGAACCTGAAGGAGCCGACGACGACAGACGAGTTCTATGCGTATTTGAAGAAGGTCAAAGAGACGGATCTTAACGGGAACGGCCAGGCCGACGAAATTCCGTATGCCGGCGAGGGCATCAACCCGCTGTTCGATCAGATCAAGGGCGCCTGGGGCTTCGGTAACCGCGGGCTGGGGCACAAATTTGTGGATGTGGATCCGGCCACGAATAACCTGCGCTTCTTCCGGACCGATCCGAAGTATAAAGAGGTTATCGAGTATGTAAGGAAGCTCTATGCCGAAGGGCTGATCGACAAGGAGATTTTCACGACCAAGACGGCGGCTCTGTACGCCAAGGGACAAACCGGGATTTTCGGATCGACGATCAACCCGAGCCCGGTTACCCAGATCAACCAGCCGGGCTACATCGGGCTGGGCGCTCTGAAAGGGCCGCACGGCGACCAGCTGTACACCCATGTGAAGGTTCCGGCCGTCTGGCCGGGGCGTTCGTCATCACCGACAAGAACAAATATCCCGAGGCGACCGTGCGCTGGATGGACTACTTCTTCGGAGATGAGGGGGCTACCTTCTATTTTATGGGCCTCGAAGGGCAGACGTACCGCAAAACGGCGGACGGCAAGCTGGAGTTCGTGGAGAGCATCACGAAGAATCCGGAGGGGCTGACGATGGACCAGGCGCTGGCCAAGTCCATTACGTGGCTCGGCGGAAGCTATCCCGGCTATGTGCAGGAGAAATATTTCAAAGGCTCCGAGACCTTGCCGGGCAACATCGAGGTCGGCCAGAAGGCCGAGCCGAACAAGCTGAAGGAGCTGTGGAACAACTTCAACTTTACGGAAGAGGAGAACGAGTTCCGCTCGACCGTCGGCACGGATATTCAGAATTACATCGGGGAGATGGAGGCCAAGTTCGTGACCGGCGCCGCTCCCATGTCGGATTGGGATAAATACACGGCGGCCGTTCAGAAGATGGGAGTCGACCAGTACATGAAGATCTACAAACAGGCCTACGACCGTTACAAGAACAGCAAGTAACGAAGAAGGGGAGCGGACCGGTTCAGTCGGATCGACTGGAGGGCCGCTCTCTTTTCGTGGGAAGAAGCGGACCGAAGGGCCCGAATGTAAAAAATGCATACGGCCGAAGAACCTGCCTATGGACACCGGACGAGCCGTATTCTAAAGTGAGGACAGGGGCCCCTTCATGACATCCATCAAAGGAGTTGAAATGAGGTATGGCTTTGTCCGCATGGACACGACGGATGACCCTCATCCGGTTTCTTATTCTTCTGACCCTGTTATCGGCCGGACTTCCCCTATCTTCGGCCACTGCAGCCTCAGACTCCCCGTCCTCTTCGGGGAAGGGGCTTAAGCTGAAGGTCATGTCCTACAACATCAACAACGGACGGGGAACGGATGGAGTTAACGACCTGGCCCGCATAGCGGACGTGATCCGCGGCTCCGGTGCCGAGGTTGTCGGGCTTCAGGCAGTGGACCGGTTCTACTCCAGCCGAAGCGGGTATGAGGACCAGGCCAAGAAACTGGCGGAGCTGCTTGGGATGCATTATGCCTTCGGAGCTACAGTGGACCTGGATCCGGAGCCCGGAAGGACCGAGCGGAGGCAGTTCGGCACCGCCATCCTCAGCAAGTACCCGATCCTGTCTTCGAATTTGAATCTGCTGTCCCACTCTGGAACGGAGAAAAGGGCACTGTTCGAGGCTTTGCTTGATGTTAATGGAACGAAGGTCCGGTTCTATACGACCCATATGGACACCTCGGCTTCCGTCCGGTTAACCGAAGCCGGCGAGATCGCTTCCCTTATCGGGTCGAGAACGGAGCCGGGGATCGCGGCCGTTTACGCCAACGCCCTTCCGGGAAGCCCGGAGGTGCAGAGGCTGCTCGGCACCTTGGCCGACTCCTTCTTCGATCAAAGCACGGCCGGAACCACGCCCTCGTATCTGCCTACCAAGAGGGTCAGCTATCTTTTGTCTACGCCGGAATGGGAGCTGGGCGAGGCCCGGGTGATCTCATCCCTGGCCTCCACCCATCTTCCGATTGTGAGCGAGCTGACCCTGAATCCGGACGCCCGGCTTCATCCCGATCTGAAATCGCTCGCGTATGCCGATCAAACCATTACGGAAATGGCGGGGAATGCTTTGAAGGTAAAGCTTAACGGATATTATACGAACGGAACGGTCCGGGACGTAACGGAATGGGCCGCTTACCACAGCAGCCGCCCGGAGGTGGCGGACATTACCGCGCCGGGTGTCATCCAGACGAAGGCCGCCGGGGTTTCCGTCATTAAGGCGGTCTACGGAGGGCAAACCGCGGAGCTTCCGCTCACGGTGTACCTCACCCGCAACGCGGATCTGGAGACGCTTCTCGTAGACGGGAAGCCGATTAAGGAATTTGCGGCCGACCGGCTGTTCTACGAGCGGATTCTTCCGGACGGCGCGGTCCGCGTCCCTAAGGTTACGGCTGAGGCGGCCGACCCCAATGCCCGGGTGACTGTCTATGCCCCGAATGCCGTTCCCGGGAATGCCTATGTGGTGGTGACGGCGGACGACGGGACCACGACCAAGGAATACCGGCTCTCCTTCACGAAGCAGAAGGGCGAGGAGCATGTTCCTTTTAAGGTAATGTCGTTCAATATTCATCATGGGGCGGACGCCGGCAATGTCTATGACCTGGAGAGGATCGCCGCCGTCATCCGGGAATCCGGAGCGGACCTTATCGGGCTTCAGGAGGTGGACCGGTACTACTCGAGCCGGAGCAACAATGAAGACACGATCGCCAAACTGGCGGACATGCTCGGCATGCACTACGCCTATGGCGCCAATCTGGACAGGGAGCCGGCCGCGCCGGGCCAGCCCCGCAGCCAATACGGGACGGCGGTGCTGAGCAAATACCCGATCCTCTATGAAGAGAATCACCTCTTGACGAGCTACGGCCAGGAGCAGCGGGGCCTGCTGGAAACGAGGGTGGAGATCGAAGGCACCCCCGTCACCTTCTATTCCACCCACCTCGGACTGGATGCCGCCCAGCAGAAGGTTCAAACCGAGGAGCTGCTTGCTATTACGGGGAGCCGGTCCGGAGCGCAGATTGTGGTAGGGGACTTCAACGCGAAGCCTGAGACCCCGGACATGAGGATGATGGCGCAGGCCTTCCAGGAGCCTTTCGTGGACAGGCCGGATGCGTATACGTTCGATGCCGAAGCCCCAAGCTCCAAAATCGACTACATCTGGGCGAACGAACAGGTGCTCGTCGGAGACCGCTCGGAGGCCCAAGTCATCGACACCCAAGCGTCCGATCACCGTCCGATTATCAGCACCCTGTATGTCAAACGCGCGCCTCAGAAGCCCGTCTCGCTAGCGCTGGATCCGCAGGAGTGGCAGGCCCAACCGGGAGAAATGGTTCCGATTAAGGCTATCCTGACCTACGAGGACGGAACGACCCGCGAGGTGACCGACTCGGTGAAGTTCGCCCATACCCAGGGCTCCGTCGCTTCGGTTAATGCGCACGGAATCGTTAAGGCCCACCGGCCCGGAACCGCCGCCATTACGGCGGTGTACGAAGGGCTCAGGGCGGAGTTGAAGGTCAACGTGACAGGGGAGCGGAAGTAACCCGCTTCCGCTAGTAAGGCTTCGTCATGCCGAATCTCCCTGGAGTTGGGGGTAAATGACAAAAGAAACGGTCATCTGGAAGAGCGGATGGCCGTTTTTGCTGTTTCGAAACGTTATTAATAGTTCATTAATTTTGCAACGATTTTTTCAAATATAGGATCTCTCAAATCAATGCCTTCGCTATTCGTTCCCTTACTCCAATCAAAAATATCTACGAATGCAGCCTTCTGCCATTTGTTAATTAAATCATTAAAGTTCATAGCAATTTTCGTTCCATGAATGAATGGTCCTCCGTCCATAACATCATGTTCTAAGAATACTATAGCTCCTTCTTGTTTCATGTCCAAGCAGAATGCGTCTCCATTTGAGAATCTCAAAATGGGGAGCCAGTTCCCCCAATCCATAACGAGCGACTGGAAACCTTTATTTACAAGTAACTCATCGTAATTTTCTTTGGCTTCTTATACGATAGATATCATCTCATCGTACATTTCAAGCACTTCACTTGTTGAAAGAAGGACAAATTCGCCACGAGTACACTCCTCACCAAATACTTTAGGCTCAACCACACTCCAATTAAATGATAGGCTGGATGCCTCATATAGGTAGATGTCTCTTAACGGTTTAGGAACCGGGAAGCTAATGCTTTTTTCAAATAGGATTAATTCCTCTTCACTAAGTGGTTTGGTATAGGTGAAATTATTAATTGTCACACTATTTTTCTTTAACTTACTAATAAGATCATTTATCAGGCTAATTAAAGTCATAAAGCGTTACTCCTTTCATCCAGTAACCTATCATTCTTCCATCTTTCTGCAAGAAATCCTCCTTTAACATTGGATGGCTCAAACTACACTCAGTAGAGCCGTGAGTAAGGCCTCTAAATACCAAAATCTCCCCAGGGAAAATTTTACCTAAAGGTTAAGGGACCCTTAGCCGATATTAATAAAGGGTTGGAAAAGTAACCCAAATTATGCCGTCTCTTGGGTACGGCGAACAGAAGGAGAGAGATCATTGACGCAGACCGTAGTCGTTGAGAAAATTTCGGGTATTATTGCCGGCGAGCTGGCAAGAGTTAAACAAACCAACCGGTTCTTCGCGGAGTTCCCGCAAACCGCCAAGCCGGAGGATTTTAAGTGGTGCGTGCACCTCTATCACCTGTCCAAGCATTTCGGAGAACTCCTTAAGCTTCGCTGGGAAAGATTCCCCGACGTCGATCACGACGTGTTCTCCACCCATTATGAGGAAGAGAAGGACCACGCCCAAATGCTCCGCAAGTGGATGATGGACCTGGGCCTTGAGGATCCGGAGCTCTCCCAGCCGAACTATGAAACCGAGCACTTCATTTCCCTGCAATACCGGGCGGTCGCTTCCATGAGCGAGAACCTGTCGCTGCTCATCGTGAACAGCACATCGGAAGGCTTCGCCCATGCGGTTTACCTGCACGCTACGGAAATCCTGAAGAAATCCGGATTCGAGAACCTCGAATACTGGGAAGTGCACTGCGAAGCCGATGAAGAGCACAGCAACGTGTACCACCTGATCAAGGACATGAGCGATGCCGAACTGCAGGAAGCCGAGCACCTCGTAAGATATACGTGCGATACACTGGACAAAATGCTGAATTCGTGGTTCGCCTAAGAGAGGAGCAGAAGAGCAGATGAATTTCGAGGACAAGTTTATTTACCATGTTGACCGTGAGAACGGAGTGCTGTCCTGGCAGGTTAGAGAGATGCTGACGGTGGAGGATGCTCTGAAAGCAGGCGAGCTGATCAAGCTCAACCTGGCTACGCTGGATCAGGCCAAGCTGCTGGTGGACAACCGGTTTATGCAGAAGAACGGACGCCCGCTGGTATTCACGCCTGAGGTGAACACGATTTGGGAAGGCGTGCAGGGAGAGGTCCTGCCCAAGGTCACCAAATGTGCCGTCCTGTGCAGCGGCGCCATCATGAAAATGCAGATGGACCGTATTGCCCGCGCTTCCGGCATGATCGAAGTGCTGAAGAGCTTCTGGAACGATGACAACGACACCATGAAGAAAGAGGCGTACCAGTTCCTCGGCATCGCCTCCAACGAGCTGGTCGATGCTCACGCGATGAGCGTACCATCCTAAGCTTCCCGAACGAAAAATGCCTTCGCCGGCCCATGCAGATTAGCTGCACGGCCGGACGGAGGCATTTTTTATTGTAGGAAGGAGGGGAAGGGGAGGGGCAGGCCCCGTTCGGACTTGAGCATAGGACGTGTGATCAAGCTTGTAAAATTTTTTTTCAAAGATTATTGACTAATATGAAATTTATTATTATGATGAATTCAGGTCCCAAGGCAAGTGGATAGGAGGATAGCGATGGATGAATATCTGTCGGGGTTAACTACAGAGACGATAAATGAGAGAACGAAGATGATCGATGAGTGCTCGACAGAGCAGATGCTCCGCTTGATGAATGAACAGGATGCACTGGTTCCCCTTGCGGTGGCAGCTCAAATTCCGCAAATTGTGAAAGCGGTTGATCTTCTGCACGAGA
The DNA here is from genome assembly GCA_030323305.1 of Paenibacillus sp. CC-CFT747. Lineage (GTDB taxonomy): Bacteria > Bacillota > Bacilli > Paenibacillales > NBRC-103111 > Paenibacillus_AO > Paenibacillus_AO aurantius. The sequence goes on from CP106741.1 coordinate 2,446,531, forward strand.
AGCTTCGGAACGGCGGCAGAATGTTTTACGTGGGAGCGGGTTCTTCCGGCCGAATCGGCGTACTGGACGCGTCCGAATGTCCCCCGACCTTCGGCACCGACCCCCAGCTGGTGCAGGGTCATATCGCAGGAGGCGATGTGGCGCTTAGAGAGGCCGTCGAAGGATGCGAGGATGACGCAGCCGAAGGAATCGCCCTCATCGAACGGATCGGAGTGACCGATAAGGATGTGGTCATCGGCATTACCGCCAGCGGAAGCGCCCGATTCGTCATTGCAGCCCTCAAAAGGGCGCAGGAGATCGGCGCCGTTACGATCGGCGTTGTGAATAACGCCAATTCCAAGTTGGAAGCATACTGTCATGTATGTATCGCGCCTGTTGTCGGTCCGGAGGCCATCATGGGCTCCACGAGATTGAAAGCGGGTACGGCGCAGAAGCTAGTGCTGAATATGCTGACTACCTGTACGATGGTCAAGCTCGGAAAGACTTACGACAATCTGATGGTGGACCTCAAGGCCAGCAATATCAAGCTCGTTGACAGGTCGGTCCGCATTATTAAAGAGGTAACCGGAGTGAGCGATGATACGGCAGCCGCCTATCTGAACAGAGCCTCCATGAATTGCAAGCTGGCCATCATGATGATCAAGACCGGCCTCGACGCGGCAGAAGCGCAGAGATGGCTGGACCAAAGCGGAGGCAGGCTGAAGACGGCCATCCGCACCTACCATAAGGTTGTATAACAGTTTTTATACAATGTAAAAGACAATTGGGAGGTTCGTACATGAAAAGACAAAAAACCGTTATCACTTCTGTCTTGACCGCAACCATGGCGATGTCCGTATTATCGGCCTGTGGAGGCGGCTCCGACAGCAAGGGCGCAGCTTCCTCTTCGCCGGGCGGCAGCGCCAGCCTGCGGCTTCGGAAGCTAAGGACACCATTACCGCCTTGCTTCCGCCGGTTTCCCCAAATTTCCAGAAGACGTTTGACCAGATTTCGAAGGATTTTAACACCCTTTATCCGAATCTTACCCTAAAGATCGAACCGGCCAGCTGGGAAGACATGAAGCAGAAGCTGGATACGCAAGTTAATGCCGGCAGCCCGCCTGATATCGCTTTCGGCGGTTCCGACGGGATTCCGAAATATTTGCAGCAGGGCCTGCTCATGGATATTACGGATGTGGCCAAACCGGAGTGGGTATCCGACTATGACAAGGCGCCTCTCGATTATATGCGCAACGGCAAAGGGTTGTACGGCTTCCCGGCCTATATGGAAATCCACGCCATCGGGGGCAACAAGAAGTTCCTGGAGCAAGCGGGCATCGACTGGAAGAAAGTGCAGCAGAACGGCTGGACGTATGATGAATTCCGTCAGGCCATCAAGAAGGGTGTCGTTCAAGAGAACGGCAAAACCCGGTACGGCTTCGTGTTCGCTACGAAGGGCGTCGCGTCTGTGGACTACCTGGGCATCATGGCGAAGAACGCCGGCATGCCTTATGCCTTCGACAGCAACATGAAATACGCGTACACGAGCAAGAAATACCTTGGTTTGCTCAAGGATCTTCGCGCCCTGATCGATGACGGCTCGATGCCGAAGGAGCTCAGCTCGGTTGACGCCGGTATGCGCTGGAACATGTTCCTGACCGGTCAAACGATGATCACCGGTAAAGGCCTTGCCGTATTCGAGAATTCCGCGAAGACGAACAACAAGAAGCTGGAGTCGAATGACGCGAGCGCGGTCAAGGAAGCATCCCGGTCGATTACATCGTGCTGCCGCCTCCAACGTTCCAAGGCGCCAAGGCTTCGTACGCAGCGGTCGTAGACGGTTACATGACGTTCCGCGGCAAGAAGGAGCCGACAGCCGAGCATAAAGCTAACGTAGCGAAAGCAGCGTACTTCTTGGCAAGCGGCAAAGTGGCGGCCACGACGAACAACGACCTGTTCTCCGCTCACATTACGAAGAGCGCTAAGAAAGAAGCAGAAGGCATGAAAGTCGACAGAATGCCGGAGAACATCGCCGCTGTTGATTACATGCTGAAGAACGCTACACCGGCCCGCTCCGATATTCCGGCGGACTTGGCGGCGAAAGCGCTGAAGCTGGAAACGGAAACGATCGTTCCGAAGTTCCAGGCCCTGCTCGCCGGCGAGATTACGCCTGACGCGATGTACGAGGCGGTTAAGGCTGCAGCTACGCAAGCGTTTGGCGCAGAAGGCATCGTAAAAGACTAAGACAAAGCTGTACATTCGGATAGTCATGAGCTTCCCGCCATGACTATCCGAAATTATTTCAACAGATAGTTTGGGGTTCTTATACCCCGAGTGTTCGCAAAAGGGGTTGGAAACGATGGCGTCTATCACCAAGCCGATCAAGAGAAAAAGAAGCAAAGAGGAACAGACGTGGGGATACGCCTTCATTGCCGTCGCCTTGGTGGCGTTCGCAATGTTTACCGCATATCCGGTCGTAAGCGCCTTTATCATCAGTCTCCAAGAATATAAGCCCCTGGGCTCAACTTACATCGGCGCGGATAATTATGTCGATACCCTTCATGACAGCCTTTTCTGGAAGGCGCTTCGCAATACGGTCGTGTACACGGTATTAACGGTACCGGTCAATCTCTTTTTATCCATGGTCATTGCCATTCTGATTTTACCGTTCCGCAAGAAGACGCAATCGTTCTTTAAGGGCATTTACTATTTGCCGGTTGTTGCCTCCGGTGTCGCTTTGTCGGTGGTTTGGCTCTGGATTTTCGATCCGATGCAGCACGGTATTCTGAATCAGATCGTACAGGCATTCGGCGGTTCGAGCCAGAACTGGCTCGGGAGAAGCGCGACCGCGATGTTCTCGCTCGTCCTCATGTCCTGGTTGTCCAGCCATGGTACCAGCATCATCATCTATTTGGCGGGTCTCCTCGGGATCGATTCCACCTATTACGAGGCGGCGGAGATCGACGGGGCCAGCTTTCTACAGAAGCTATGGCATATCGTGGTACCCTGCCTGAAGCCGGCGACGCTGTTTCTGCTCGTTACCGGGGTCATCGGTTCGTTTCAGGTATTCCAGAACGCTTACTTAATGACGGGAGGCGGTCCGGACAACGCGACGACCATGGTCGGCCTGCTCATCTTCAATAACGCGTTTACTTATTTCAATTTCGGCAGAGCCGCGGCCCAATCCCTGATTCTGGCTGTTATCATTGCCGTCATTGCATTGATTCAGTTCAAATTCGTGGGGAAAGACGTCGAGTATTGAGGAGGGGAGATAACAAATGGCGTTATACAGCAACCATACTGGCAAGCCGCATAAAAGACATATCCGAAATGCGATCATTTTTATCGTCCTCATGCTGTTTGCCCTGGCGACGATATTCCCTATATATTTTATGTTCATCACGTCTCTCGGCGATCCGGTCGAGGCAGGAGCGGTGGACTACAGCATTTGGCCTAAACAATTTTCCTTGGAATCTTACAAGTTCTTTTTCGATTACAGCAAATATTCGTACCGCTGGATTCTGAACTCCTTGATTGTGGCCAGCGCGGTCACCGTGTCCAATGTTATCTTTGCTTCGATGGCCGGCTTCGCGTTCTCCAAGCTAAGGTTTAAGGGCAGAGGCATCCTGTTCGGCATCCTGCTCGTTTCCATGATGATTCCTTATCAAGTCACGCAGGTACCGTTGTATATTCTGATCGTCAATACCTTTGAACTGCAGAACACGTACAGTGCGCTCATTATGCCCAGCATCGTAACGGTGTATAACATTTTCCTCGCCAAGCAGTTTATGAGCGGCATTCCGACGGAAATTCTCGAGTGTGCCAAAATCGAAGGCTGCAGCCAGCCGCAAATTTATATGAAGATCATCCTGCCGCTTTCGAAAACCGTTCTCGCGGTCATGGCGATCCTGACCTTTATGGACAGCTGGAATACCTTCTTCTGGCCGCTGCTCGTGACCAATTCGATGGAAATGCAGACGATCCAGGTCGGCTTGAAAAATTTCCGCTTCGCCAATACGACCTACATTTCCCCGATGATGGCGGGTGCCGCGATTTCCGCTCTGCCGATGTTCATTCTCTTCTTCAGTCTGCAGAAATACTTCCTCGAAGGGGTAACCGTAGGTGCCGTAAAGGGATAATGGCAGAGATTGGCGTAATTCATTCATACCGAAGGAGACTGACCTATGCCTGATATGCTCGTAAAGCTATACGAATTGCCGGAGGAAGCAGCCCGGTATGCCAAGCCGTTTGAAGGAACCTCCATCACGATTCGCCGAGCCTTGCCCCCGGAAAGACACGTCGTTACCCGCTGGGTGGAAGAAACCTTCAATCCGCATTGGCGCAGCGAATGCGAAACGGCCCTTTCCCGTCAGCCGGTTACCTGTTTTATCGCGACGTCTTCCGATGAGGGAGGCGCCACGCGAATGGTCGGGTTTGGCTGTTATGACGCTACGGCTAAGGGGTTCTTCGGTCCGACCGGAGTCGATCCCGAATTCCAGGGCCAAGGAATCGGCAAAGCGTTGCTGTTCGCTTGTCTGGACGCGATGCGCGCAGAAGGCTATGGCTATGCGGTCATAGGGAGCGCAGGACCGGCCGATTTCTATGCGAAGGCGGTAGGCGCCATTCCGATCGAAGGATCTTCCCCGGGAATCTACCGGGGAATGCTGAGGTGAAACCCATGAACCCCATCACATACCGTTCTTATAAGCCTGGCGATGAGGCCGGGATCGTTACGCTCTGGAACCGCTGCCTGTCTCGTGACCCGGTCACGCCGAAACGCTTCCGCAGCCTGGTGCTGCTCGACCCCAATTTTGAACCCGGGGGATGAGAATCGCGGAGGCCGGCGGCAAGCTGATCGGCTGCTTCTATGCCGTCCGGAGACAGCTGCCGATGATCGGCGTCGAGCTCGAGACCGATCGCGGGTGGGTGCCTTTCTTCTTCGTTGACCCGGACTACCGCAGGCAAGGGGTCGCCTCCCGATTGCTGGAGGAAGCCCGGCAGTTTCTGCAAGGCGAGGGACGCGAGAAGATGTTCTTCTCCGGCTATGCCCCGAACTATGTGGTGCCCGGCATCGACCGGCAAGCTTATGCCGCGGCGGCGGACTTCCTCGAAGGAAGCGGCTTCCGGCGGTTGTACACGGCGGTAGCGATGGATTATTCCCTGGTCGATTATGAAACTCCTTCGGATGTTCTGGAATTGAAGAAGCTGAGGGAGAGCGAAGGCTATACCTTTGCGCTTGCGGCGGACAGCGATCTGTACGAGCTCATCCAGTTCGCCACGCACGCTTTTAATCCGGATTGGGGAAGAGCGATCCGCGAAGGGCTGCTGCAAGGTCTTCAGTTGTCGCAAATCCTCGTGGCCCGCTACCGCGGGGAGATGATTGGCTTCTGTATGCACAACGGATACGAAGGCGTGCGGGAGCGGTTCGGTCCTTTTGGGGTGGATCCGAATCAGCGCGGCAAGGGAATCGGCAAAATTCTGCTTCACGATTGTCTGCACCTGATGCGGGCCCAGGGCATGCACGGCGCCTGGTTCCTGTGGACCGGCGAGCAGACGGCGGCGGGACAGCTGTATCTGAAGCTCGGTTTTACGATTACCCGGCGCTTTGATGTAGTCTGCAAGGACTTATAACGGGATAAAGGGGAATGAGTGCCATGACGACGGAAAAGAAGCACATCCTCGCCATTAGCGCCCATGCCGGCGACCAGGAGCTGACCGCCGGAGGGGTTATCGCCAAGTATACGATGGAGGGCCACAAGGCCACCTTTCTGCACTTGACGCCAGGGGAGAAGGGGCATCCGCGGCTGACGCCCGAGGAATACAAGAAGCAGAAAGTGGAGGAAGCCTACAAGGCGGCAGACATTCTGGGCGCGGACGTGCGGTTCTTCGACTATAAGGATGCCGAGCTTCCTGTAAACGAGGAGATCAAATATCAGGTCGCGGACGTCATCCGAGAGGTGAAGCCCGATATCATCATCACCCATTGGAAAAATTCCATCCACAAGGACCATGCCAATACGCACCAGATCGTGCAGGACGCCCATTTCTACGCGGCGCTGAAAACGATCGAGCGCGAGCTTCCGTCCCATTATGCCCCGAAGCTGTATTACTCCGAGAATTGGGAAGACATGGACGAGTTCGTGCCGGAGGTGTTCGTCGATCTTCCGGAGGACGCCTTCGAGAAGTGGATCCAGGCGCTCAGCGTGTACGCCTTCGCCCGCGGCGAGACGTACGGATTTCCTTATATCGATTATTACAAGTCCTTATCAGTCGTGCGGGGAGCGCCCGTTTATTTCAAACGCGCCCAAGGCTTCATGGTGCCTAAGGGCGGATTGAATCAACGGCTGCAATGGTTCGGCTAAAAGAGAAGGCGCTGCCGCAGCAATGGTGCTGTCGGCGGCGCCTTATTTGTTAGCCAAAGGTTTCGTTACTTCGCGGGGCCGCGTTGGTACTGCTCGGCGGCAATCCGCGCCGCGCCATAGGCGGCGGTGCGCTGCATGAGCGTCGGCCGCACCTTCGGCCAACGCTTGCGAAGCCGGTCGGCATAACTGGTGCGGAAGAACTCTGAATTCGCGAAAATGGCTCCAGCGAGCACGAGGTCCGCTTCCTCAAAGAGGGATCCTTCGTAATCAGCGCCGACGTCTGCTCGGCGAGGGCCGACGACTCGGCCGCCAGCACCCCGATGGCAGCGGCATCTCCCTGCGCGGCCGCCTCGATGCAGAACCGGGCGAAAGCGGCAAAGTCCTGTTTCGTCCGCTCCGGTGCATACGCATAATCCTTCAGCTGCACGGGGTCCGTCAGCCCGACGGAAGCGAGCGCGCTGCCGCTCATTAGGGTCGGTGCCGCCATCCCGTCATAGCTCTGCACGATGGCCTGCAGCGTACGCAGACCGATGGCGTAGCCGCTGCCGGCGTCCCCTAGGAGATGGCCCCAGCCCCCGACGCGCAGCTGGCTTCCGTCCGGCGTTATGCCGTAGACGAGGGAGCCGGTGCCGCTGATCGCCACCATGCCTTCCCTTCGGCCTGCCGTCCCGAACAAGGCGGTTTCCGCATCGTTTCCTACGTATACCGCTGTCACCGCCCCGTGTTCGGCCAACCGGGTCTGCAGGGCCTGCGTCCACCGGAGGCGGTCTTCGTCCCGGCCCGCGCCCGCGAGCCCGACCCCGAGTCCGACGCAGCCCTCAGGCTTCAAACCCGTTTCACTCCAGCTCCTCTCCAGCAGCCGGGCGACCTCCGCAAAGGCACGGTCGAACCCGACCGAGAACGCGTTGCTGGCGCCGCCGAATAAGGAGGCGATGGGTTCGCCCTCCAGGGTGACCGCGGCGAGCTCTGTCTTCGTTCCGCCTCCGTCCATACCGATCGTATACCTCATGAATGGATTCACCTGCTCTTCAATTGGAATTTCCTTCTATTCATCAGCATCCCTATCTATTAGTATAGACAGAGAGGTTTCGGTTTGTAAAATGAAATTTCGTTATTCTAGTAAAACGTTGAAATTTTATTTTACAATCGCTATAATGAACTCACCTGGAAGCGAAATCATCCTATCCGTGCTCTTTGGAAGTGAGGTAATCAGCTAATGAATGGCGGACTTGTGAGATTAAAAGAATTATATCAGGATTTAAAGCCCTCGGAGCAAATCGCCGCTTCCTATATTCTCCAGAATCCCGAGAGGATGCTGCAGCTTTCCATCGCCCAGCTGGCCGACGAAAGCGGTTCCAGTCAAGCGGCTATCGTTCGCCTGTGCAAATCGATGGGCGTAACCGGGTATCAGAATCTGAAGCTCATGGTAGCCGGCGATCTGCAGCAGGGACAGACCAGCCTTAATGGTTCCGGGTACCAGGAAATACGTCCGGGAGAATCGGTGGAGAACATCATCGCATCCGTCGCCGGCAACAACATGCAGTCCATACAGGATTCGGTCAAGGTGCTGGATCCGGCTGTTGTGCGGCAGGCCATCGAGGCCATGGACCGGGCGCAGCGCATTTTCTTCTATGGCATCGGCGCCTCCAATCTGATCGCGATGGACGCGCAGCAGAAATTTATGCGGATATCGAAGACGGCTCTCGCTTTCGCCGATCCGCATGTGCAGCTGACCGCTTCCGTGTCTCTGGGCAAAAGGGACGTGGCCGTCGGCATTTCCTATTCCGGCGAGACCAAGGCGGTCATCGCCGCGCTTCGCAGCGCCCGCGAGCAGGGAGCGGAGACGGTCTCGATCACCAAGTTCGGCAACACAACCTTGAGCGGGTACGCCGACTATCCGTTGTTCATCTCCTCGACGGAGCATGAAATTCGCAGCGGAGCGATGGCCTCGCGGATCGCCCAGCTGAATGTGATCGACATCCTGTACCTGGGTGTGGCCAGCCGCAATTACAACTATGCGGTTCAACAGCTGGAGCTGAGCCGCAAAGCGATTAAGGAGATTGAACGGTAACCATTATTCCGGAAGGGAAGGGATCGTAAACTATGGGTTCATCTGTGAGGATCGGCGCCGATCGTCTGGTCGAAGTGCAGCAGCAGTGGCCGGAGGGCTGGCGCCTCGGTTTATTGACCAACGCCTCATCGCTTAATGGAGCGTTCGAATCGACGATCGAGCTGTGCACCAGGCTGACGCGCGTACGTCTGAGCGCGCTTTTTGCGTGTGAGCATGGCCTGCGCGGCGAGCGGCAGGCGGGCGTCCTGTTCGAGGACGAGATAGACGGGCGTCTCAGCATTCCCGTCTTCAGTCTGTACAGCCCCTCGGGCAAAAAGCCCCAGCCGCACATGCTCGAAGCGGTCGATGCGGTACTGTTCGACATCCAGGACGTCGGCGTACGGTTCTATACCTATCTGTCCACCCTTAAGATGATTCTGGAGAGCTGTGCGGAGGCCGGAAAGCCAGTCATTGTCCTCGACCGGCCGAATCCGCTGGGCAAGGGAGACGGCGAGGGCGGCCTTCTGGAGAGCGGCTTCGAATCGTTCGTCGGCGCAGCCCGGATTCCGATCCGAACCGGACTCACGATCGGGGAAACCGCCCGGTATTTCAACTCTTTGCTGGCTGAGCCGTGCGAGCTGCAGGTCGTGCCGATGGAGGGTGGAGCCGAAGCATGCCTTACGCGGACACCGGGCTGCCGTGGACCATGCCTTCGCCCAACATGCCGACGCTGGACACCGTGCTTACGTATGCGGGCGTCTGTCTGTTCGAAGGGACAAACCTGTCGGAGGGCCGGGGCACGACGCGTCCGTTCGAGCTCGTCGGCGCGCCCTGGCTCGATGGCGAGCGGGCCGCGCAGGAGTTTAACCGCCGCGGCCTGCCGGGCGTACACGCGCACCCCCATTACTTCACGCCGTCCTTCTCCAAACATCAAGGCGAGCTGTGCGGCGGGGTGCGGGTGTTCGTGACGGATGCATCCGTATTCCGCCCGGTACGGGCCGGACTTCATCTGCTTGACGTTATTCAGCGGCAGCATCCCGACCGCTTCGAATGGCTGCCGCCTTACCGGGAAGGAGGACGTCCGTTCATCGATCTGCTGACAGGCAGCAAGCTGCTGCGAACGACGCTTGCCAAGGAAGAGGGGCTGGAACGGATCCTGGATGTCTGGGAGGAGCAAGAAGCCTTGTGGCGGGAGCTAAGGGCTCCTCACGAGCTGTACACATAATGAGGATGGACGAGGAGGTGCTGGTATGGATATAAGCAAGCTGACGCTGGAAGAAAAGGCCGGCCAGCTCGTGATGTGCGGCTTCGCGGGAACGGAACCGTCGGAAGAGGTGCTTCGGCTGATCGGGGAGCGGCATATCGGCGGAGTGATTTATTTTGCCCGCAACGTTCGCGATGTTCGTCAGGTCGCGGAGCTAAGCGACAACCTGCAGGAGGCGGCGCGGCAGGCGGGGCTGCCGCCGCTGTTCGTGATGATCGATCAGGAAGGCGGCATGGTGGCCCGCATAACCGAAGGGGTTGCGCTGATGCCTGGCGCTATGGCACTAGGAGCGGGCAGTACGCCGGAGGATGTGTACGAGTCGGCGCGCATCTGCGGCGAGGAGCTGCGGGCGCTTGGCGTCAACCTGAATTTTGCCCCTGTCCTGGATGTGAACAACAATCCGCGCAATCCCGTCATCGGCGTGCGTTCCTTCGGCGAGTCGTCGGAGCGCGTCGCTTCCTTCGGAGAAGCGTCGATGAGGGGCTGCAGGCGGCGGACGTCGTCGCGACGGCTAAGCATTTTCCCGGCCACGGGGATACGGAGGTCGATTCACATCTTGACCTGCCCACCGTACCGCACAGCAGGGAGCGCATCTTCGAGGTGGAGCTGCGGCCGTTCATCCAGGCGATTGGCGCAGGGGTGGACAGCATCATGTCTTCTCATGTGGTGTTCCCGGCTTTTGAGCCGCAGCGGCTGCCGGTTACGCTCTCGCACCAGGTATTGACCGGTCTGCTGCGCGAAGAGCTCGGCTACGAAGGGGTTATCTTTACGGACTGCATGGAGATGCACGCGATCTCCAAGCATTACGGCACGGTGGAAGCGTGCGTTATGGCGATTCAGGCTGGAGCCGACGCGGTGCTGGTCAGCCACTCGTTCGAGCTGCAAACGGGCGCGATCGATGCCATTGTCGAAGCGGTACGCAGCGGGCGTTTGACCGAAGAGCGGATAGACGCTTCGGTGAGCCGGTTGCTGGCGCTGAAGAAGAAGCGGGGCATCGGGGCGGAAACGCGATCGCTGGAGGAGCGTCTCGGCGGTGTGGGAACAGCGGCTCATCTAGAGGCAGCGAGGCGGTTGAGCCAAGCGAGCGTCACCGTCGTGAAGCAGGAAGGGGATCTGCTGCCGCTTGCCGCCGGGGAGGAGACACTGGTGCTGTCGGTGCAGCCGGCGGTCGTTACGGTGGTCGATGATGCCCTGGCGGTTTCTCTGACGCTGGGTAAGGCGCTTGAGGCATGCGGCGCGCAAGTGCGGGAACAGGTGATTCCTCTTGCGGATGTGGAAAGCCTGTCAGGCGAAGCCCTGGAGATGGCCGCCTCTTATGAGCGAATCGTCGTGGCTACGTATAACGCTTGCTTCGACGACGCTCAGGCGTCGCTCGTACGGGAGCTTCTCGCTCGAGGCAAGCGGCCGATCGTCGTAGCGACTCGCATGCCGTACGACCTGCTGGCGTTCCCGGATGTGCCGGTGTACGTCTGCCTCTATGAGTCGCGTCCGCTCGCCCTGCAAAGCGCAGCGAAGGTTCTCACCGGACAGCTTCCCGCCAGAGGAAGGCTGCCGGTAAGCCTATCCGATAAATTCCCGGTGGGATGGGGGTGCAGGGCGATGCTTAAGCACTTGCTGGAGAAACGCGACAAGCTTGTCGTCGGCCTTATGTCGGGCACGTCGCTGGACGGGATTGATGCCGCTATCGTGCGGATCGTCGGTACGGGAACGGACAGCCGGGCGGAGCTCGTCTCCTTCACCTCCTTGCCATTCGACAATGCATTGAGGGAGCGGCTGAAGCTCGTCTGCTCCGAGGACCGGTCGGGCACCCCTGACGTCTGCGGCATGAATTTTCATCTCGGCAGCCGGTTCGCAGACGCCGTACGCGAAGCGGTTGCGGCGGCGGGGCTGGAAGTAAGCGATATCGATCTGATCGCTTCTCACGGCCAGACGGTTTGGCACATTCCCGAAGCTTCCGCGAACGACCCGTACTTGGTGCGTTCGACGCTGCAGATCGGCGATATCAGCGTGATCGCGAAGGAAACCGGCATCGTGACGGTCGGTGATTTCCGTACCGCCGATATGGCCGTCGGCGGACAGGGCGCGCCGCTCGTGCCTTACGCCGACTTCCTGCTGCTGAGGGATGAGACAAAGGGACGTATCGCCCAGAACATCGGCGGGATCGGCAATTGTACGGCCATCCCGGCCAACGGGCAGGCGGAGCAGGTCATCGCCTTCGATACGGGACCCGGCAACATGATCATCGACCAGGCGGTGTATGAGCTGAGCGAAGGAGCCAGAACGTACGATGCCGAAGGAGCTTGGGCGGCGGAAGGAACCGTACGGGAAGAAGCGCTGAAGGAGCTGCTTCGCCATCCGTACTTCCGGATGCCGCCGGTTAAGACGACCGGCCGTGAGATGTTCGGCAAGCCTTACGCCTCCGCCTGGATCTCCAGCATGCGGGAGTCCGGTGCTTCCGCTGCCGACATCGTCGCTACCGCGACGGCGTTCACCGCGCATTCGATCGCACGCGGTTACCGCGATTTCGTCTTCCCGCACATGGCGGTGCACGACGTCATCGTCTCCGGCGGCGGCGCCCGCAACCGCACGCTGCTGCAGATGCTGGCGGAGCTGCTGCCGGAGCAGCGGGTGGTGACCTCCGATGAGTTCGGCCTGAATGCCGATGCCAAGGAAGCGATTGCCTTCGCTCTGCTCGGCAGCCATTTTCTGCATGGCGAGCCGAATAATATTCCGTCCGCCACCGGCGCCTCCCGCCCGACCGTCTTGGGCAAGCTGGCGCTGCCTTAGGGGGCGCGGCGATCCGTGGTTTTTCCTTTCGTTGATTGACGTTTGCCTCCACCTGCTTTATCGTGGATAGCATCTATTTGGCGAAGGAGGAGGCCTCATGGAGCTGGTCTGGATCGCGGCGGCCGTTGGCCTGGCGGCGGTTCTTCTCTATATGCTGTTTATTTTTCCGACCCAGTGGGTCAAGGTGGAGAAGGTGGCGTATCCCTGGCCCCTTGGCATCAAGGCGCTTCAGATCAGCGACCTGCACGTGGAGAAGCTGAGGGTAAGCCCGCGGAGGCTGGAGGAAATCGTCCGCCGCGAGAAGCCGGACTATGTGCTGCTGACCGGGGATTATACGGAGAAGGCCCGCATGCTCCCGAAGGTGGAGCGGTACGTGAAGGCCGCGACGTGCCTGGGGGTTCCGGCGTATGCCGTGCTCGGCAACCACGACCACCATTTGGACCCGCCCGCCCTTCGGAGGCTGGTCTCCATCCTGGAGGACGCGGGGGTGCAGGTGCTGAGCAACCGCTCCGTGGAAGCGGACGGATTCCGGATTGTCGGCATTGACGATTACGGCAGCGGCAAAAGCAAGGTCGGCAAGGCGTTCCGCGACGTGAAGCCAGGTGAACCCGTCCTCGTGCTGACGCATAACCCGAATGTCCTCCTGGGTATCCGGCAGAAATACAACTTCCTGATGGGCGGGCATTTTCACGGGATGCAGTTCCATGTTCCATTCCTGTTCCGCTACATCCGCAAAGGGACGCTTCCGAAGCGCGGCATCTACAAAGGGCTCCACGAAGGAGAGAACGGGGCGTTCTATATCTCCAAGGGGATTGGCCAGGCCGGGCCGAATGCGCGCTTTCTGCTCCGCAGCGAGGTAACGGTGCACGAGTGGCCGGGGACGAGCGGGACGAAGCCGTGACCCGGGGACGAGAGCCAGACAGCTTAGGAAAGCGAGCCGTTCTCTTAATGGGGTTAATCGTGCCGGTCCTACAACCTTTATCCCGCTAAATAACACTTCGAATAAAAGGACACCCTCCTTCCTTGATCAGGGAGAAGGGTGTCCTTTCATTTTGTAAGATGAGCCAGGATAGCTAAATGGCAGGCGCTAGCTGTTCCGCTGGGGAGAGTCGGGGTGGAGCTCCATGAACTCAATCCGGTTCCCGTCGGGGTCCTTCGCCCAGCATTGGTAGTTGCGGTCCTTTCCCTGCTTTGGCTCTACGTCAAGCGTAACCCCCTTGGAGCGGAGGTGGTCCGCCACTGCCTGAATGTCCTCCACCTCGAGACACAGATGGTCGTACCCGATGCGGCGCTCGACCGGATCCGGTTTGTTTTCCCCGCCATAGAAGAGCTCGATGAACTGCCCGTTCCCGATCTTGATGTACTCGATCCACGGGTTTCCCGCATCATCCTTCAGGTCAAACGCCTTCTGGAAGCCGAGCACCCCGCAGTAAAACTCCAGCGAGCGCTCCATATCCTGCACCTTTAACGCGATGTGTCCGATTTGTTTGATCATCGTGGGCGCCTCCTTGTCTTGGGGTTTGTTGCTTTCTAGGCCGATTACTGTTTAACGATAAAAGAGATCACACCGGCACGCTAATGAATCGTACAAGGCTTATCCGCGCCAAAATGACCCGTTGTCATTTCTAACGAATCGACAACACGCTAAACGCTCTTTTTCGAGTCAAAAGGGGCACGCGGCCGCGAATAGCGTTGCCAGGATTCGTTAGAATCGCCGCGGGCCATTTTCTGCGTCATAAAGTGAGGAGGGTTCGTTAGCCGCCCGAAGCCAAAGAAGCTGTCTCCCTGCACCATGATCGGCTTGGGGACAGCTTCTTCCATGCTCCCGCTGATGCGGACCGGGAGGCAGCGTCCGCGCAGCCGCCCTATCGTGGGCCCTAGGCGGCCCTAACGCCCTGCGCTAACTACGCCGCGCAGAGACGCGCTTACCAGGCGTACGCTTCCGGCGCCGGCTTGCCCGGTCCCGGGAAGATCTCGTCGAGCTTCTTCAGCGTGTCGGCGTCCAGCGTAACCTCGGGCACGCGCAGCGAATCCTCGAGCTGCTCGATCGTCCGCGGCCCGATGATCGGCGCCGTGACGGCCGAGTGGTTCAGCACCCACGCCAGCGCGATGACGTCCTCGCTCTCGCCGAGCTCGCGGCAGAGGGCGGAGAACCGCTCGAGCTGGCTTCGGTGCTTCTCCACCTGCTCGGTCGAGCGGGCGCTGCGGGAGCCTTTGCCGCTAAGCGCATTGCGGCCGAGCAGGCCGCCGGCCAGCGGGCTCCACGGGATCACGCCGAGCCCGAGCTTCTCGGCCGCAGGCAGCACCTCGAGCTCCGGCAGCCGCGCGAGCAGGTTGTACTTGTGCTGTTCGGAGACGAGCCCCAGGAAATGGCGCGCCTTGGCTTCGGCCTGGGCGAAGGCGATGTGCCACCCGGCAAAGTTACTTGAGCCGATGTAGCCGACCTTGCCGTGGTTCACGAGCGACTCGAACACTCCCCACAGCTCGTCCCAGCTGACGTTTCTATCGATATGATGCATTTGGTACAATTCAATATGATCGGTTTGCAACCGCTTTAGCGAAGCCTCGACATGGCGCCGGATTTTGTACGCGGATAAGCCGCGCTCCGAGTTCGGCCCGTCATGAGGGTCGCCCATCTCGCCGTACACCTTCGTGGCGAGCACGACCTTCTCGCGCCGTCCGCCGCCCTGGGCGAACCAGCGGCCGATGATCTCCTCGGTCCAGCCTCTTTTTCGGACCCGCCATAGACGTTGGCCGTATCAAAAAATTGATGCCCGCATCCAGGGCGGCATCCATAATCCGGAACGCATCCTTCTCTTCCGTCTCCGGTCCGAAGTTCATCGTTCCCAGGCATAACTGGCTCACCTTCAAGCCAGACCTTCCCAAATAGCTGTACTTCATGTTTCATCTCCCACTTTCCTCATGATTTTGGCAAAACCCATTCTCTGTGAAGATTTGGCTCCGATGAACACTTCCATTGTATAGAAGTTTCTATAGAGAAGAAAGTAGTGAAAACCTTTTCTATTGCTATTCTATCGATAGTTGCTTTACTGGAGGTTAGTGCCTTGCCTCAGGGGAGGCGGCGCAGCGCGAGGATGAAGGAAGCCAAAGAAGCCAAGGAGGCGATCGTCCGCACATGGTTCCAAACAACCCAGTGGGTTAAATAATGCTGCCACACCTTCGAACCTAGGGAACTGCCGGGGTCAACGGCGGCGAGCGCGTCGTTAAGCGGTACGTTAAAAACGATGGTGACAAGAAATGCGCCCGCCAAATAGAACAGACTGCCCATGAGGAGATACAGCGCGCCTGGCGTCCCCAGCCGCATAAACGATACGCCCCCAGAACGACGGAAGTCAAGGCCGTTCCCATGAAAACGAAGCTGAAAAGGGTTTGCAGGATGGTCATGTTGATCCACTGCATCGCAGCGATCCCTTGCGAGGCCGGCAGCCTGGCAAGCGCGGTCATGACGAAGGTAGAGAAAGCGAAGAATATGCCAGCGATTACCCCCGAACCGAGTGAGGATAGATAGGTAAGTCCGATGAGCCATTTAGCCAAGGAACTTCATCTCCTTTAATTGTTTGTACAAGCAAATATAAAGGGAAGGGAGTTTGGTTGAGTTCCTCCCTCACTTCCGTTTGCTTCCTTTTGCGTTCCTTCGCCTTCCCAAGGTAAGGGAATTTCCCCGGGCTCTATTCGCTCCCGCCTGTTGGATGTTCCAGCCGGTTGCAGACTTCATACAGTTGGAGTGACAGGTCGTCTCCTTGCTCGCCCAGGATCAGCTTGTATTGTCCGCGGAGCTTATTCCAGCACTGGTGAAGAACCGCTTCGAGCGATTTGCCTTGGTCCGTAGCATAGATCAGCGACAACCGGCCGTCCATTCGGCTGTAAAGGAGCTGCTTGGCCGCTAGCTTCTCGATCAGCCTGGTCACGGTGGATGGCTGCAGGTGAAGAAGCTGGCCCAGTTCCTTTTGCGAGATGCCCTCTTTCTCATAAAGAGCCATGAGCAGGAAGGCACCTGAGGGGAAACGCCGCTGGAGGCGAATGTGTCCTCCGCCATTTTCGTAATGATCCGTCCGAGACGGTTGGCAGAAAAATAGAGACATTCTTTGAAGTAAACTTCGAGCACGCGGAAGACCTCGTTTCGGAAAAAAGAAATTTGTTTGCTCATACAAACGTATACTATTTACCGGAAATTGTAAATAGCCTAACGATTCTACCTAAGCAAGCCGCCGGATTAGGCTCAGGAAGGAGAACTCCCCGCTGCTGCCGCCCCTCTTAACAAAACCTACACACTACTCTTATTCTCTTTTAACAAAGGAGGTCTATCGTTAAGAGGCAAGGTATTCTCCAAGCGAAAGGTAGAGGGTGTATGAATAAGAAAACGGCAAAACTTCTGGCTCCGGTACTGGGTTTGTCTCTCCTGGTTCCTTCGGTGTTCCCTTTAACCGCCCAAGCGGCTTCTCCGAACAAGATCAAATCGGTGGAATTCGAAGGAATGGCGGCGCCAGCCACTCCGGAGGACATGGCCAAAGCGTATTCCCAGGCATCGCTTAAGGTGACCTTTGAGGACGGAGGCGTGCAGTCTTACCCGCTGACGTATAAAACCCTTTTCAAATCCACGGATAAAATCAACGGAACCCCGGCCGGAATGGCCATCGATGTGAACGGCAAGCCGATTATGGACAACAGCGTACCCGGCAGCCCGGTTCCTTTCGTCTCCGATGCCCCGGACTCCAACAGCCTCCTGGAGGTAAAAGGAGCCAAACCGACCGGACTCGGCGGCAACCCGCTGTCCCTGCTGACGCACTATGAGTACATCACGAGCGACAACGCCGGTAAATCCGCCTACGGGATCGTTCCGGCCTCTATCTCCCTCACCACGCTTGACCAGGACAAGAAAACGGGCGAGCTGAAAGCGACCGATCTGAAGAAGGTCGACTTCTCCCAAGCGGGCGGCCTGTGGATTCCGTGCAACGGGTCCCTGACCCCTTGGAACACCCACCTGAGCAGTGAAGAGTACGAGCCGGATGCCCGCGCTTTTGAGAAGGATCCGACCCAGACGTACCTTGGCGCTTACACAAAGGCTTTCTACCAGGACGACAACGCCGTGGTGAACCCGTATTCCGTCGGCTTCATTCCAGAGGTTACGGTGAACAAGGACGGCTCCTCGAGCGTCGTCAAGCACTACAGCCTGGGCCGCTTCTCCCATGAGCTCGGCAAAGTCGCTCCCGACCGCCGGACGGTGTTCTTCGGCGATGACGGTGGCAACACGATGATGTTCCTCTATGTCGCCGACAAGGCCGAGGACCTCTCCGCCGGAACGCTCTATGCGGCCAAATGGCAGCAGACCAGCGACGAGAACGGAGGAGCGGCCGACCTGCAGTGGATCCCGCTCGGCCATGCCAGCGACAGCGAAATCAAAACGTACATCGACCAGAACCTGAAGTTCAGCGATATTTTTGAAACGGCGGATAAGGATACGGAAGGCTTCACGAAGATCAAAACCTACCCAAGCGGCAAAATGGAATGGCTCAAGGTGAAGCCGGACATGGAGAAAGCAGCAGCCTTCCTGGAATCCCGCCGCTACGGCGCCATCCTCGGCGCGACCTCGGAATTCAACAAGATGGAGGGCGTGACCGTTAACCAGAAGGACAACAAGCTTTATGTCGCCATGTCCTATGTTGAGAAGAGCATGGAGAAGGATGCCAAAGGCCAAGATCCCGCGGACCACATTCAGGTGAAGAAGCTGAAGGCCGGGGCGACCTATGAGCTGGCGCTGAAGGGCGGGCAGACGGATGCTGGCCAGAAGGCGATCGACAGCGATTATGTACCGGCTTCGATGAAAGGACTGGTGATTGGTGAGGACCTGGCGAAAGCGGATGAAAAGGGCAATACGGCGGCTGTCGACAAAGTGGCCAACCCCGACAACCTCTCTTATTCCGAGAGCCTGAGGACGCTCTTCATCGGGGAAGATAGCGGCATGCACGCGAACAACTTCCTCTGGGCGTATAACGTCGATACCGGCAAGCTGTCCCGCATCCTGTCCGTACCGGCCGGAGCGGAAGCCACCGGGCTTCAAGTGGTGGACGACCTGAACGGGTTCGGCTACATCATGAGCAATCTCCAGCATCCCGGCGACGAAATGATTCTCCCGGACGAGCTGAAGAAGCAGGTGGAAGTCCACATTAACGAGCTGTGGGACAACAAGAAATCCGGCTCCGTCGGCTACCTGAGCGGACTTCCGGCCTTGAAGGACATCAAGCGGGAAAACGGGAATAATGGAGGCAATGGCAACAACGGCAACAACGGAAACAATGGCAACGGCGATAACGGCCAACACCAAGGCCGTGTTCTTCTCCGCGACATCGCGGAGGCCGTGGGTGCCAAGGTGGAGTGGAACAATAGCGACCGCAGCGTGAGCGTAACGTGGAAGGGCAAAGCTTTCGTCGTGAAGATCGGAGAAGCGAGCGCCTGGGTCGACGGGAAGCGGGTCGAACTGGACTCCAAGGTCGAGCTAGAGAACGAGCGGACTGTTCTTCCGGCCGGCGAGCTGGAGAGCTTTTTGAAATAAGAGAAACGGTTCGACACGAGCCGGGTCAGCCATCTATCCCTGGAAGGAGCTCTTGCAGCTTCGACCGGGGATTTTTTATTTGACAACAATTCCTTGACTGGAATATTCCTTTATTGGTATATTGTAAGCAAAAGGAGAAGGGGTGCCAGGTGTGCTTTTGTCCTCCATGGTCAGAACGGCTAATCCGGCCCCCCTTCGTTCAGCGTCTGGAGTGGAGTCTAATGATGAAGGAGAAAATTTTCGGCGCTTTGGCCGAGCCGAACCGGTTCAGCATCGTGGAGCTTCTCCGGGAGGGTCCCCTCACCGTGGGGGAAATCGCCGAGCGGCTCGGGCTTCAGCAGCCCCAGGCTTCCAAGCATCTCCGGGTGCTCAGCGAGGCGGGATTGGTGGAGGTACAGCCCTCCGCCAACCGGCGCATTTACAAGCTGCGCTCCCAGTCGCTTATCGAGCTGGGAGACTGGCTGGAGTCGTTCCGCTCCGTGTGGGATGAGCGCTTCGGCTATCTGGATGAATACCTGCGGGGTCTCTTGGGGGCAAGTAAGCTCGTCCTTCCGCGCCAGGCGTTCCTTCTTACGTCCCCAGCGTCACTTCTTCCTTACCCCTTAATCCGTCAACCCGATGAATGTTCCTAGTCTAGAGAGCGAGCGGTCCCTTCCGGGACCGCTCTATTTTCATTTTGTTAAGAAATCTGGACGTTAGTACCAATCGCCTCTACAATTAGGGCAGTAATCCAATCCAGTAGAATATTTATGGGGGATGTCCAATGCGGGCTGCGTTTTTCCGGAATCATTCCATTCGATGGCAGCTGATTGCGGTCGGAACGGCCATTTTGCTGTTTATGTTCGCGGCGGGCGTGTGGGGGTATAACGAGATTCTGAACATCACCTTTAAACGTAACAGCGAGTACACGACAGAAATTTTGGCGACGATCCGGCATAATATTTCTTCGAACGCCGACTCCATCAACCGGATTCTGCCCAACATCGCTTACAACGAGCAGGTGCAGGAATATTTGCTGGAAGACGATAGGCTGCGCCAATACGAGATGTATAACAAGATTGAGAAGCTGCTGGTCAACCTGCAATCGATGAAGCAGGGGATTCTCGGCGTCGTGCTGGTGGGGCGGGGCACGAGTTCCTACAACTGCGTCGGCTGCCGTGACTATATTCCCTTCCCCGAGATCCCGGAACGAACAAGCTCCTATTATACCGGCGTGCAGTATTCCCCTATTACAAGAATTACGTCCTGTACGTGGGCGTTCCGGTTTACGACAACCGGCAAACGGCCACGGTCGAGCAAAAAATCGGATATGCGGTTATGGCGCTCAGTCTTAATGCCATCGTTCCGTCTGTAGATTCGGTCTCCAGTAAAATTTCGGGCAGCTTCTACGTGCTGGACCGAAATCTCGTCATAGCCTCCAGCAACGATCCGAAGAAGCTAGGCGAGAAGCCGGGCCCTGAGCTGGAAACCATCCTTCTCCAAGGGGCGAGATCCGACTCGTTCCGCCGGGATGGAGAAGAGCTCATCGTCCACTCGGAACCGATTCCCGAAATCGGAGGCCGCATCGTCAGCGTGCTGCCGGAAAGTGAACTGTTCCAGGGACTGGAGGAGGTGCAACGGCTTCTGCTCGGCATGTTCGTCTTGCTGATCGCCGTTATGTATGTGCTGTACATCACCATCACCCGCAATATGCTGGTGCCCATCCAAACGTTTATCGCCTTCATTCACAAGCTGCGTTCCGCGGGCCTGGATCATTTCCATAAGCGGGTCCCGATAGAGGGCTATGCGGAAATCAATATTTTGGCCCGCCAGTTCAATTCCCTGCTCGACGAGATCGACGATTTAACCGCCAAGCTGGTGGATTCCAAGACGCATATTTATGAGCTCCAGCTTCACAAGAAGCAAGCCGAGCTTCAGTATTTGAAGAATCAGATCAATCCCCATTTTCTGTATAATACGCTGGAGACCATCAAAGGCATCGCCTATGTAAAGAAAGTGCCGGAAATTCGCGACATGACGGACGCCCTCAGCCGGGTTTTCCGCTACAGCATCAAGGGTGAGGAGGAGGTTCAGGTACGGGATGAGCTCCATATCATTAAAGCCTACATAAGCATTCAGCAGGTTAGATTCGGGGACCGGTTTGACGTTCGCTACGAGTTCTCCGAGCCTTGTCTTGACGTGATGATCCTTAAGATGATTATGCAGCCGCTTGTGGAGAATGCGGTTTTTCACGGCATCGAACCAAGTATAGAACGGTCGGTCCTGACGGTAGGCTGCAGAATGGAAAACAAACGCGATTTGCTGCTTTGGGTGACGGACGACGGTGTGGGAATGGAGCCTGCCGAACGGGAAGCCCTCACCGCGGGCCTGGAGGCAGCGAACGGCGAGATACCAAGAGCGGCTTCCCAGCCCCATATCGGCCTTCGCAATGTGAATAACCGGATCAAGTACGCTTACGGACCCGAGTACGGGATTGCTTCGATCGACAGCGCTCCCGGGCGCGGGACGAAGGTGACGGTCAAAGTTCCGGCAAAGGGGATAGCCGTGTACAAAGTTTTGCTGGTTGACGATGAGAAGTGGATCGTGGAAAGCCTGAAAGGCACGGTCGATTGGCGTGCGCTTGGTTATGAAGTCGTCGGCGAGGCGTATAACGGAAGGGATGCCTTGGATAAAATGGCGCGGATGCGCCCTGATGTCGCCTTTATCGATATCCGCATGCCTGGGATGAACGGAATCGAGCTGATCCGGCAGGTGAGTGCCCTTGGCTATCCGGTGCTCTGCATCATCGCAAGCGGGTATGCGGAGTTTGATTATGCCAGGCAGGCCATGCAGCACGGCGCGGTCGATTACTGCTTGAAGCCGTTCGACCGGGAAGAGATCGAGAGGGTACTGGATAACGTCAAACCGAAAATGGCTCAAGCAACCCTTCTGCGCCAGGCGGAGCTGCTGAATGCCATGAATGGGGAGGAGGGAGATTCGTCCCTCTCCCATCCGTCCGTCGACCAGGCTTTCACCCGGTTGGCGGGCCCGGGCTGGAAAAAGGAGAGGGGAATGGCGGCTGTTGCCGTCCAGGGCGGCGGAGGAGAATGGATTGCCGAAGAGGGCATGGGGGCATCGCTTCCCATTGGGCGAGGAAAGACGGTTTACTTCGTCAACCTTCGGCATTTGTCCTTGGTGAAGGAGCGGTTTGCCGCGCCGGCCCTGCCGCAGCCTACGGGGGTTGGCATCAGCCGCCCTTTCATCGAGGTCAGGCAGATCCGGGCCTGGTGGAAGCCGCCGACCTTGCCTCCTACCAGTTTTTCCTGACAGGAGCGAAGCTGGCGGACGAGGCGGATGCGCCCACGGAAGACGCCTTAGACAGGGAAGGTGTACACGACTTGACCGAGTCGCTGGTGCGGCGGGATGGGGGAAGAGCGGAGCTAGCCTTGGAGCGGATTTCCACACGCTTTCAGGCAGGCCTTGGCACGATACGTCAAGCCTTCTACCTGTACAATCTTGTGTTGTCGTTCGTTTACAGTACCGGCAAACAGGGGGACGGCGGAGAGCCGTATTTGCAGGATTACAACGAGCTGGTGTCGGTGTATGGAACGGTCGGCCGAATGCTCAAGTCCTTGCGTTCGATAGTGGCAGCCGGCCACGCCGCCTTTCCAGATATAGAGGATGAAACCCAAGGGGAGAAGCTGCTTCGGCGAATCATCCGGTATGTCGACGGGCATTTTCGCGAACGTCTGTCGGTTCAGGAAATCTCCAAGCAGTTTGGCATCCATCCGAATTATTTAAGCCATCTGTTCAAAAAAGAAATGCAGGTCAATTTCACCAAATATTTAACCGACATCCGCATGGAGCATGCGGCCCGGGTGCTGGTTCAGACGAGCCTGCCGGTCGGCGAGGTGGCCGAGCAGTCGGGATATGACGATTATTTTTACTTCGCGAAGCTGTTTAAGAAGCATATGGGCAAAACGCCGAGTGAGTATCGCGTAGGGCGATCCACCGATCCAAACCTGCCGTAAGAGGGGCCAGCCGGTCAGCGCCGGGACGGTCTCTTTTTTCTTTTGCCGTCCATCTGGGATATTTCCATAGAACACCTTGGTTTTGTTCATATGGGGGTCCGGCGGTTTCCCTTATACTCGAAGTAATCACTTATATGAGAGCGCTTCAAGGAGGAAGGGAAATCGGTGAGAACCAAGACGGGTTTGATTAAGCGGATGGTCGAGTACAAGTATATGTATCTCCTTGTCCTGCCTCTCGCAGCTTATTATGTCGTGTTTGATTACGGTCCGATGTACGGCATCATCCTTGCCTTTAAGGAGTTCAACTTTTCCAAAGGGATTATGGGGAGTCCTTGGATCGGACTGGCGAACTTCAAGGAAGTCTTCGAGCTGGATGAATTTTGGCTGGCTTTCCGCAATACGATCATCATCTCCTTCGGCAGGCTTATCTTCGAATTTCCCGTTCCCATCGTTGTCGCTCTGTTGATCAATGAAGTGAGACGTGCCGGGGTGAAAAAGTTCTATCAGGTCGTTTATACCTTCCCGCACTTTCTCTCCTGGGTCATCGTAAGCGGAATCATGGTCAACTTCCTCGGGACATTCGGCGTGCTCAACCAGCTGCTGGAGCTGGTCGGCCTTCAAAAAATCAACCTGCTGGTCGATCCGTCGCATTTCCGCAGCCTGATCTATACCAGCAGTCTATGGAAGGATATGGGGTGGGGGACCATCATTTATTTGGCGGCAATTGCGGGAATCAACCCGTCTCTGTATGAAGCCGCCGCCATCGACGGAGCGGGCCGGTTCCAGCAAATGCAGCACATCACGTGGCCTGCCCTCAAGGGGACCGTCGTCATCCTGCTCATTCTTCAGGTCGGCCGCACCATGAGCTCGGGCGGGGGCGGCTTCGATCAGATTTTTAACCTCTACAATCCGGCGGTGTATGAGAAGGCGGACATTCTGGATACGTACATTTACCGGCGCACCTTCGCGCTTGGCTCCAGCTACGGAACCTCGACGGCCGTCGGCTTGTTCAAGTCCGTCATCAACTGCGTCCTGCTTGTGATGACGAACCGGCTCGCGAAACGCTGGGGACAGGAAGGGATCTATTGATGGTAACCAGGAGAACATGGAGTCTGTCGAACGCGCTCATCCATCTGCTGCTCTTGTTTCTTGCCGTCGTGACGGTGCTTCCGTTCTACAACGTGCTGATCACCTCCTTTGCCGATCCGGCATCGGTAGCCAAGCAGCAATTTTATTTGCTTCCCACCAGCTTCAGCGTGAGTTCCTACCAAATGCTTCTTAACGGCAGCTACGTCGGAAAGGCATTGGCCAACTCGGTTCTGATTACCGTCCTTGGTACGTTGGTCAATATGCTGGTTACTTCATGCGGGGCCTATGCGCTCTCGAAGAAAGGAATGCCCGGCCGGGGGTGATGATGACGGCGATCGTGTTCACGATGCTGTTCGGCGGAG
The DNA here is from genome assembly GCA_030323305.1 of Paenibacillus sp. CC-CFT747. GTDB lineage: Bacteria > Bacillota > Bacilli > Paenibacillales > NBRC-103111 > Paenibacillus_AO > Paenibacillus_AO aurantius. The sequence continues at coordinate 2,471,004 of CP106741.1, forward strand.
GACTGATCCCGTACTATCTCTTGATCAAAAGCTTGCATATGGTCAATACCTACAACGTCATGATCCTGCCGGTGGCGGTCCATACGTTCTTCCTGATCATCATGATCAATCATTTCCGCTCCATCCCCCGGAGCTTGAGGAGTCGGCCAAAATCGACGGAGCCAATGACATTTTCATTTTGTTCCGGATCGTGCTGCCCATCTCCAAGCCGACGCTTGCCGCGATTACGCTGTTCTATGCGGTGGCCCGCTGGAACGAGTGGTACTTGGCCATGCTTTTCGTAAACGATTCGAAGAAGTATCCCATGCAGCTGTTCTTGCGCAACATGCTGATCGACGTAACCAAATCAAGAAGAGACGACATGGGCGCCGATATGGTGGCGCAGCTCAGCCAGATTTATCCCGACGGGCTCAAGATGGCCAGCGTCATCGTGACGATGCTCCCGATCATGCTTGTCTACCCTTACCTGCAAAAGTATTTTTCAGCCGGCGTAACGCTCGGTGCCGTTAAGGAATGACCATCGTTTTTAAGGTGAAGGTGCCTTGAAATAAATAGGCAGAAAAAGGGAGGAAGCATTAATCATGTTCAGCTCCAAACGATTGGGCGCTGCGATCGTTTCGATCGCTCTGGCCGCTACGGCGGTCGCAGGCTGCGGGGGTACAGAATCTACCGGTACGCCTTCGCCCGCCGGGACGGCCAAAGGCAGCGAAGGGAAGGCTTCGGATAACAGCAAGAAGCTTGACATCTCCGTCTCCTTCTTCAACATCGGCTCCGCCTTTCCCGACCGCAATTCGGACCCTTTCCTGAAGTTCCTTCAGGACAAATTCAATGTCAACATCGTCGACAAGGTGATCAGCTACGCCGATTATAAGGAGAAATACCAGCTTTGGGCCGCCTCGGGCGATCTCCCGGACATTTTCAGCGATGATGTCGTCAACACCGACCAGTACTATTCGAGAATCAAACAGGGGATCATTCGGCCGCTTCCGTCCGACCTCAGCAAATATCCGAATGTCCAGAAGGTGCTTCAGCAGGACGATACGAAGGGATTGACGGTGGACGGAAAATTTTACATGATCCCCCGTCTGACGTATCAGAATACCGACCAGTGGGCCATTGAGCGCGCGGTCGTGGTCCGCAAGGACTGGATGGAGAAGCTGGGCCTTAAAGACCCCGTCACCTATGACGATTACTTGAACCTGTTTAAAGCGTTTGCGTTAAAGGATCCGGACGGAAACGGCAAGGACGACACGGTAGGCTTGACGTTCCGAACAAGCACTTTCCTGCTGCCGCTTGCCGGCGGGACGTTCCCGAATGTCATCAATGGCTCCTGGGTGAAGGAAAACGGCCGCTACCTTCCTTATTACGCATCGGACAAAATGAAGGACGTCGTCAAGCAGCTTCGCCAGCTGTATACCGAGAAGGCGATCGATCAGGACTTCGCGATCATGAAGCCGAACGACGGCTTCGATAAGTTCGGGCAAGGCAAGGTGGGGGCGCTCGGCGTTCAAGGGACGGCGAATGCTCTGAACAGCTTGAAAAACTCATGGAACAAGTACAACAAGGACACGAAGCTGGAGGATGTCATCAAAATCATTCCGATTTCCTGGGCTGCCGCCGACGGGAACCGTTACCGGTATTCGGCCGTCACGTTCTGGTCGGAAAGCTACTTCAGCTCCAAGGTCGACGATGAGAAAATGGACCGCATTCTCCAAATCTATAACTGGCTGCTGTCGGACGAATTCATGACCTTTAAACGGTATGGCTTCGAAGGCAAGGATTACAAGAAAGAAGGAGACAAATTCGTCATTACCCGCGATCAGGATTCCAGCGGGAAGTACAAGTCGCTCGGCTCGCTCTACCCATCCTTTGGCGGCTTGTTCGGCGCTCTGGCGGCTTGGGGCCAGTGGCTGGAAATGGAGGATAACCCGGTCAACAAGGTGAACTACGGGGAGCAGCTGTGGTCCCTTTCCAACAACATGTACAAAAGCAGTGTCGCCAGCCTGAAGCCGGTTCCATCCAATTTCAAAGTCGAGCTGCTCTATACGCCGGCCAAGGCCAAATTGAGTGCCGTCAATCCGACGGAAGACATCATTAAAGTCATTCTCGGCAAAGAGGATCCGGCGGCCATGTGGGATACGATCGTCAAGGGCTACAACGGGAAAGGCCTGCAGCAGGCGATTAAGGAAGTCAATGAAGAGGTGCAGAAGCAAGGCCTCGATAAGTAACCGCGGGATAAGGAACAGGTGCCTCTCTTGGATGGAATCCGGGAGAGGCACCTGTGTGAAAGGAGAGATTCTTGTGTACCGGAAATGGAACCAATGGAGCGTTCCGATGTTCACGGCCTTGTTGCTGGGCACGTTGGGATGCGGAGGACCTCTCCCGGCCGGAAAATCGGGCATGAAGGAGTATGCGATTGCCGTTACCGATCAGGGCTCGGATCAGATCAAGGTTTATGACCCTAAGAAGGCGGACTGGAACGCCAAAAATGCCCTCCAGTGGTCCTGGGCTCCGACAGCCGCCAACGGATTCGACGGACTTCTATCGGCGTGGGGCCTGCCGACGGATGCCAAGGTGAGGAAGAACGCCAAATGGGGCGGGGAATGGATGGTGGTGACCGATTCCAAAGGACTGGCCGCCGTCATTCCATACCCGAAGGCGGACCGCAAGCAGTGGGGGCTGGACGTAGGAGGCAACCCGCACTCAGCAGAGCTCCTTCCGAACGGCAACATCGCGGTCGCGGCCAGCACCGGGGGCTGGGTGCGTGTGTATGCGTCATCGCAAGGACCCGCAGCCAAGCAGTACGCGGAATATGGCCTTCCCGCCGCCCATGCGGTCCTATGGGATCCGGGGATGGATGGGCTTTGGTCGGCAGGGAAGGACTATCTGGTTCTCCTGCAAATGGAGGGGACGGAGGCCGAGCCCGTCATCAAGGAGAAGCTCAAGGTCGAGCTGCCGACCAAGAACGCGCATGCCGTCGAGCCGGTTTATGGGGATCCCGATAAGCTGTGGGTGGTAACGGGCTCGAAAGTGTACCAATATTCGAAATCGACCGGGGATTTTAAGTTGGATTATAATGGGGATGAAAGGATAAACCGTGTCGGTGTGAAATCGATCAGCAGCCAAGGGTCAGGTACCGTGGTGGAGACGGTGACGGACACGGCGAAGAAGCCGCCCGGTACATGCCAGGCGAACAACTGGTGTACCGATACCGTTGATTTGTTCCTGCCCGATTCGTCGCGTACCATGACGGGAGCCGAGCTGTATAAGGCACGGATCCTGAATCCGAATTATCAATAAGGGTATAGGGGAGAGGGGAGAACGGGCGTGAAGGAGGATAGGCAACCCGCTGGAAGCCACGGAGCTGCCGGCCGTTATTACATAGCGGCGACGGATCAAGCTTCCCGGCGCATTCTGGTCATGGATCCGGCGGTAGAGGATTGGAACGAAGAACAGGCGGTTACCTGGTCCTGGGCTCCATCCGAGACGAACGGCTTTGGTCGCTTAATGACCGCCTGGGGGCTCCCGACGGATGCCAAGGTATACCGCAGTGAACGCTGGGGCGGAGAATGGATGGTCGTGACCGACTCTCTGGGTCTCGCCGCCATTGTTCCTTACCCGGACGGAGACTCCCGTCAATGGGGGCTCTCGGTGGGCGGCAACCCCCATTCGGTGGAGCTTCTGCCGAACGGGAACCTGGCGGTCGCCGCCAGTACAGGCGGCTGGGTAAGGGTGTACGCATCGTCGCAAGGGCCGGATGCGGAGACCTTCGCGGAGTATGCTTTTCCGGGCGCCCACGGCTTGGTCTGGCATCCGGGGAGCCGTTTGCTCTGGGCCGTTGGGGATCATCATCTGGTTTCCTTAAGCATCGAAGGGTCCGATTCCGAGCCGTTAATTCGGGAAACCGCGAAAGTGCCGCTGCCCACCCCGTACGGTCATGACCTGCAGCCGGTCTGCGGGGATGACGACCGTCTCTGGGTCAGCACGGGCAGCCGCGTTTATCAGTTCGTCTTCTCGACAGGCATGTTCTTAACCGACTTCCCCGGCTCGGAAGCGGCCAGCCGACAAGACGTGAAGACCGTTGGCAGCCAGCCTTCCGGCCAGATCGTGCAGACGGTTCCTCAAGCAGCTGGAAGCCTTTACGTGTGGACGACGGATACCGTTGATTTTTTCAGCCGGATGGGAAGAGAGTTCGGGAGGGAGCTGCCTTTTACAAGGCGCGTATCCTCCTGCCGAAGCATTGGGAAGAGGGGAGGAGTAGAATGAATAAGGACAGAAAAGAAGCGGCATTTGGGAAACGGTCGGATCCTCATTTCTGGCCGGTCGGTTCGTCCTACCGGCTGGAGACGGCCGTTCAGGTGGAGGAGGATTTGGAGGCGTTGGCCCGAGCGGGTGTCCGCTTTCTTGAATTGGCCTGGATCGCCAAGGCATTCGATATGTTCGACCCCGTTCGGGAGCGGGAATGCGAAGCCATCATCCAAAAAGCCCGCAGACGCGGACTCGACATCTGGACGCTTCATCTGCCTTACGGAACCGACTGGGATGTGTCCTCTCTCGATCCGGTACAGAGGGAACAGGCGATGGATCGACATCTTCGGCTGCTTTCCTTAGCGGAACAGTGGGGGATCCGCACTGCCGTGCTCCATCCCAGCTGGGAGCCTATCCCGGATGTGGAGCGCAGCGAACGCCTTGGGGCCTGTAAGGGATCGCTGGCGCAGCTCGCGGAGCAAGCCGCCAAGCACGGCGTCCGGCTTGCCGTCGAGTGCCTGCCGCGCACCTGCCTTGGTAATACCTCGGCGGAGATGGCCGAGCTGCTGTCCGCGAGCGACAAGCTCGGGATTTGCTGCGACGTGAACCATCTGCTGCAGGAAACCCCGCAGGCGTTTATCCGGAAGCTGGGCAGCCGGATTTATACGGTGCACATCTCGGATAACGACGGGACGGACGAAAGGCATTGGATGCCCGGCCGAGGCATCATCGATTGGAAGGAGGTCCTCCATGCGCTGGCGGAGCAGGGCTACGACGGACCGTTTCTATTCGAAATCCGCCAGCCCGTGCCGTCGGAGCTGACCGCTTGCTGGGAACGGCTGCTGGCCGCTTATTCCGAAGCACAGGGGAATTAGAAAAGGAACCTGCTATAGGAAGGAGCTACTCCCTCACAAAAGCCGGCAGAGCTCCTTTAATTCTGTCAGGACAGCTCCCGGAGCCGTCCGGATCTCGTCCCGCCACGGCTGGTTCACCCGCAGCCAAGCCGTCTGCATGCCGGCTTCCGCCGCTCCGGCGATATCGTTGACCGGGTGGTCTCCGACGAAGACGCACTCTCCCGGAGTAAGCTTAAGCAGGAGGCGGCCCTCAGGAAAATCGCCGGGTCCGGCTTGCGCAGTCCCGCTTCTTCGGAAACCAGGATGGCGTCAAACCGGTGCCGGAGCCCCGTCTGATCCAGCTTGCCGTACTGGATGTCCGTGCGGCCGTTGGTGACCAGTCCGACCTTGTACCGGGTCCGGAAGCCGTCCAGCACGGAAAGGGCATCCTTCATGAGGACCGCCTTCCGGACATACTCTCTCCGATAGAAGGCCATAAGCTCTTCTAAGGAGGGAACCTTTTGCCACGGCATTGTCTCCGTAAGCTCCGAGAACAGCTCCTCCTTGTTCCGGTAACCGTCCTCATCGAGGAGGATAACTTTCTTAACGAGCTCCTCGCGTTCTTCCGCACCGATATGCCCCCAGTACGCTCCCGCCAATTCTTCGGTAAACCGGCGGAACGTTTCCGTCCGGTCCAGCAGCGTGTTGTCCAGGTCAAAAAGCACTCCCTTGATCGCTTTCATGCTCGGTCTCCCTTCGTGCCCCTCTTCTTGTGGGGGAGGCTAAGGTTCATTATAATGGAAGCATTGGTATAGGAGAAATAGGGATATTATGATTTTGTCATAGAGGGAGCTTATGTCATGATTCATTTGGAATGGTACCGGATTTTCCGGGCAGCGGCCCGCCGGGGAACTTCACACAGGCGGCCGAGGATCTGCACATGACCCAGCCGTCGGTCAGCTATGCGGTCAAGCAGCTCGAAGATTCGCTTGGCATCAAGCTTTATTATCGGATGTCCAAGGGCGTCCGGCTGACGGCGGAGGGGAGGCGCTGCTCGATTATGTGGAGCGTTCCTTCTCGGAGCTTCAGGCAGGGGAGAAGAAGCTTCAGGCCTTGAAGCGGCTGCATGACGGGGAACTGCGGATCGGGGCGGGGGACTCCGTCATCAAGCACCTGCTGCTGGAGCCGCTGCACGCCTACCAGACCCGGTATCCCGGGGTGGGCATCCGCCTGTCCCACGGAAGAACGGCGGATATCGTGCGGAGGCTTAAGGATAATGAAATCGACTGCGGGTTCGTGCATCTTCCGGTGGAGGAAGCAGGCCTTGACATCCGGCCCTTCCGGACCACACGGGATGGCTTTGTTGCCGGAGACAAGTACCGGGAAGCCCTTCGTCATCCTCTAACGGCGGAGGAAATAAGCGGCTATCCGCTGCTCTTCATGTCCCCCGGGAGCAGCACCCGCTCCTTTGTGGAGAAGTGGTTTGCGGAGCAGGGGTGTCCCGTACGGGCCAGCATGGAGCTGGGTAGTGTGGACCTCCTGCTTGAATGCGCCCGCCTGGGCTTCGGACTTGCTTTTGTGACGCGGTCTTTCGCGGAAGAGGAGCTGAAGGAAGGGCGGCTGTTCGAGGTGAGCACCGCGGTCCCCATTCCGCCCCGTTCCATCGGGCTGGCTATGAGAAGCGGCATGCCCCTTCCTTTGGCGGCGCAAAGGTTCCTGGAGGAGTTCATGGAAGAGCCGGGGAGATCAGGAGTGGGGCACGGGGCGCAGCCCATGGAATAGTCGGCGGAGCGATACTCAGGATACTAGCTGCAGCCAAATCGGCGGTTTGTGAGGATGCAATCCATCGGACGAAACAAACCGAATAGGAGAAAGCAAAAAAAGCGGTTGTCCCGGGGACAGCCGCTTCTTTGCCTTCCGTGATCTATGAACCGTACCTGAATATCGAGAGTCATCCGTTAAGGAGTGGTCGTGGTGCTGCCACTTCCGGTGCTGCCGCCGCCCATGCTGCCGCTGCCGGTGCTTCCGCCCGTGGAACCGCTGCCGCCTGTGCTAGGTGCCGAGCTTGGTGAAACCGTACCGGAATCGCTGTTCGTGCCCCCATTGTCCGAGTTTCCGTTATCTCCGCATCCTGCAAACATCAGGGACATGGCCATGAAAGCTGACATCGCAACCGCCGTTGTTTTCTTCATCTTCTTCATCTCCAATCTCCTCCTGTTGTCTATAGTCTTTGCCCTTATTACTTACCCGGGGATTGGGAATGAAACACAGTTTCAGAAATGCATCCGGCGGAAAGCCTCTTCCGTTTGGGCCGCAAGCTCCCGAACCCGGACGCCGGCCGGGACGTCCGTAGCAAGGCGGGAGCCCTGTCCGGCCCACAGGGACATGAACTCGATCCGCTCCTGCCGGGCGGCTTCCCGGCGCAGCTCCCGGGTGAGGGCGTTCTGGACCGGATAAGGAGGGAGGGCGGCCTCCGCCTGCTCCATCTCCACGACGAACCGGTTGCGGATTCCCCGGGCCGCCTTGCCCGAGAAGGCGCGGGTCACCACCGTGCTTTCCTCCATGCTTTGCAGCACCGCTTCCTTGTAGCGGGGATGCGCCCCGCTTTCGGGGGAGGCCAGGAAGGCGGTGCCGAGCTGGACGCCGGACGCCCCGAGAAGGAGGGAGGCCGCGATGCCCCGGCCGTCCATGATCCCGCCGGCGGCGATGACCGGCACGTGCAGCGTATCCGCAAGCTGCGGGATAAGAGCCATCGTGCCGACAAGCGCCTGCTCGTGGCCGCCGAGGAAGGTGCCGCGGTGGCCTCCCGCCTCGCTGCCCTGGCCGACGACAAGATCGATGCCTTCGCTTTCGAGGTGAGCCCCTTCCGCAACGGTCGTCGCCGTCCCGATCAGGAGAATCCCTCCTTCTTGAAGGCATCGATCCAGTCGGCCGAGGGCACCCCGAAGGTGAAGCTGAAGACCGGCACCTTCTCCTCGAGCAGCACCTGGGCCTGCTCTTCGAACGGCTCCGCATACGGCTTAGCCGCTGCCGGGCCTTCTCCCGCGAGCCCGAGCTCGCGGCAATAAGGCTGCAGAAGCCTACGGGCCTGTTCCATCGTCCCGTCCTCCTCCTCGTAAGGCTCGGGAATGAACAGGTTCACGGCAAAGGGCTTGTCCGTCAGCCGGCGGATTTCCCTTACCGCCTCCCGGATCTCCGCGGGCTTCATATAGCCCGCCCCCAGCGTCCCGAGTCCTCCCGCTTCCGAGACGGCGGCGGCCAGCCGGGCTCCCGCCGGCCCCCCGCCATTCCCGCCTGAAGGATGGGATAATCAATCTTCAGCAGTTCGCTTACCGCCGTTTGGTTCCACATCACCCGTATCCTCCTCCAGCAGCCGATGTCATAAGGCTGCGAATAATATTTGCAAATGTATGAAGACTAACACTATTATTCCATATCCCCGGCCGGCATCAAAATTCCTCAACATTTGGCGGGAAGTATGGTATTATGTTCTGTGGCTTGGGACGGCCCCAACGATCTCAAAAACAATCCGTGCGCGGCTCGACATACAATCATGTACCTTCTTAGGGGGATGCAAGTGATAACAGCAATTGTAACCATCGTTATTTTGGCCCTTGTGTTTGATTTTATCAACGGCTTCCATGATACGGCAAACGCCATTGCGACCTCCGTCTCGACCAAAGCGCTCACTCCCCGGTTCGCCGTCTTTTATGCGGCTGTCCTGAACTTTGTCGGCGCCATTACCTTTGAAGGGGTGGCGAAGAGCATCGGGGAAGCATAGCGGACCCGGCCAAAATCGAGAACGGCATCCCGGTCGTCATTGCGGCCCTGATCGCCATGATTTTCTGGAACCTGCTGACGTGGTATTTCGGGATTCCTTCCTCCTCGTCGCACACGCTGATCGGCTCGCTTGCCGGCGCCGTGCTGGCAAGCGGAACCGACCTGAAATGGTCCGGCTTCAACAAGATTATCCTCGTGCTGATCGCGTCTCCCTTTATTGCTTTCATTATCGGATTCATCGTGCTGAATATCGTCAGGCTGATCGTCCGGCTCGTCGGGAACCGCTCTCCGGGCAAGGTCAACCGTACGTTCCGGATCATGCAGATCTTCACGGCGGGCTGGCAGGCCTTCTCGCACGGGACGAACGATGCCCAGAAGGCGATGGGGATTATCGTTTTCGCTCTGGTAGCGGGGGATTCCAGGATACGCTCCACGTTCCCCTGTGGGTCAAGCTGGGGGCGGCCACGGCGATGGGCCTCGGAACCTCGGTCGGCGGCTGGAAGATTATCAAGACAGTCGGCCGCAAAATCGTCAAGGTCGAGCCGATGAACGGCTTCGCTTCCGACGTCACGGCCTCTTCCGTCCTGAGCACCGCCTCGGCGCTCGGCTTCCCGCTCTCCACGACGCACGTCATCACGTCTGCCATTATCGGCACGGGGGTGGCGATGCGGCCGAAATCGATCAACTGGGGTGTGGTGGGAACGATGGTCGCCACCTGGGTCATTACCATCCCGATTTCCATGGTGATCGCTTATCTGATCTTCCAGGTCGTCTTCCTGTTCTTCTAAATAGAACGGATTGCATCTGATGAACCGGGCCTTTGGGCCCGGTTTTTTGGTGCGTGGATACCGTCTGTCCGCCTTCATCAAAAATTTGCGGGAATCCGCCCGAACTGGAAGGGGCTTACATTTCTTGCGGGTCTTTAATGTGATAAAATGTTAGGTATTCCTGTCATATCTAACCAATTCCACTAATCAGATCGAGGGTGAATGAAGTGAATACCGTCACGTCAGGAATAAAAGGCTTGGACACCGTTCTGAACGGGGGTTCCGGCCGGGGCATCCGTTGTTGTGGAGGGGGCGCCCGGCACGGGAAAACGACGCTCGCGATGCAGTTTCTGCACCAGGGGGCGGCCGTTGGAGAAGCCGGCTTATACATAACCTTTGAGGAACTGCCGGAGCAGCTTTACCGGGAAATGGACGCCTATGGCTGGGATTTAAAAGAACTCGAACGGGAAGGGAAGCTTCGCGTTGTTTCCATCTCGCCCGATCTGCTCATGGAGCAGATGCTGGAGCCGGGGGGTTGTTCGAGCAGCTGGTCGCGGAGACGGCTGCCAAGCGAATCGTCCTGGACAGCATCAGCCTGTACCGGTACGGCAATCTATCCGTACGGGAGCAGCGGGAAACGTTTTATCGGCTGAGAAGTGTTCTGAAGAGACACGGCCTTACCGCTCTGCTCATCCGGGAGGAAAGCTTGTCCGAGGAGGACAAGCCCGCATTCGAGAACTATGTTTTCGATGGGGTGATCCGCCTGCGGCTGAAGGTTTACATGGAGAAATACCGCATGCGTACGCTTGAAGTAACCAAGATGAGGGGAGGCCGCTTCTCGAGGGAGAGCATGTATACCGCATCACAGGGGAGGGAATTCATGTGGTGCCGGCGCGTTCCATGGTGGAGGACGTGGCCGTGCTGAAGAATCAGAAGTGCGTATCCACCGGATTCGACAGACTCGACTGGGTGCTGGACGGAGGGCTCGCGGAGGGAACCGTTTATCTGCTGGATACGAACAGCAAAGCGAATTACAAATACATCATGGGCTCCATCGTAGCCAAGCGGTTCGAGCAGGGAGAGACGGTTATCGCCCTGCTATCGAGCTTCAATTCCCCTATAGAGATGACGAATATGCTGGCCGCCCACGGCATCTCGCTGGAGGAGATCATCGAGAAGGAAAGACTGTACCTCGTCGAGCATTACCGGCGTCCGCATCCGAAGGGCCTTTCGGATTACATTCTCGATGTGTCCCGGCACTCCAATCAGGAATACCGGGATTGGCTGGCTCAAGTGCTTGAGCCGGTGTTCAAGAAAGGCTTCTCGGAGGGGCGCAAATTTTTCGTTTATTACGATTTGAATACCATAGTAGCGGAACGGGGTAAGGAATTCATAAGGAATTATTTTGCCGAAGAGACGGCTTGGGCCCGTTCCATGGGGGTTACGGTGCTTGCCCTATGCAATTTTGCGGAGATCGGGGACGAGATCGCCTCCTATCTGGAGCGGACCTGCAACGGGGTTCTCCGGACCTGGGTGGACGGATGCTACCAGCATATCCAGGTTACCAAAGCCCCGAACGGCAAAATTTCCGAGCCTATGCTGGTGGAAAACATGGAGGAAAGGCCATTCATCCGAATGGTTTAGGAGGACCTATGAACGAAGAAAATCAGCTGCAGCTGCAAATGGAATGCACGATTTTTTTCAGGAGAATCCCTACGCAATGGAGTCCCGGGACGGGCTTGCCATGAGGCTCGGGCGCAAGCCGGAGCATCTCGAAGCCACCCTGCAGCGTCTGGTTTCTTTAACCATCCTGGAGAGGTTCGGTAATGGCCCGCGTTCCATTTACCGGTACGTCCCGCCCAAAATTACAACGGAAACGGTTGTGGGATGGACAAGTTCCTAGTCCTTCTGCAGAATCTGCAGGACACCTATGCTTCCCAGACGGGAATGTGCATGGTGGTCACCGATGCCCAGGGAAAGTACCAAACGCGGCCCTCGGGCAGGGTAGACTGGCTGACATGGATGGCGGAAGACAACGGCAAGAACAGCCTGTGCGACGAATGCCGGAAGGTCATGGGCATGTTTCAGCCGATGCGGCAGGCGATCGAATACGAGTACAAGCCGGGGATCAAGCTGCTCGTAGCCCCCGTTCAGGTGGACGGCTTCGGTCCGATGTACCTGTGGGCGGGGTTCTTTACGGAGACCAGAACCCGGCGGATCCTCCAGGAGTATTATGCCTCGGAGGAGAACCAGAGCCAACCGGCACGGGTGCTGCAGGAAGCCGTTCCCGAGCTTAACGGGGAGCAGAAGCGCCTGCTCGGCGAGAAGGTGGGAGCGCTGGCGGAGATCGCCTCCTCGCTGACGACCATTTCGGCCGAGCGGCGGTGGAACCGCCAGCAGATGGCGGTCGTCCGGCAGCTGGCGGCTGTGGTCGACCGGACCGACACGAAGATCCGCGATCTGCTCCAGCTGTATTACCAGGCGCAGCGGGGGCTCGATTTCCTCGGCTTCGCGGCAAAGCTCGACGAGACCCGGTTTCAGATTGCCGAGGTGCTCGGCGAAGCGGGGCTCGGCTTGACCGGGTCCACCTTCTCCATGGGAGAAGGCGTACTCGGCCATGTCGCGTCCACCCGCCAATGGGGGAGGTGGTCGAACCTGTCCCGCGACCCCCGGACGTTATTTTTCACCCAGAATAACGTTCACCCGGAGGCCCTGTTCGCGTTTCCGATAACGAAGGACTACTCCGTGACGGGCATCCTGTTCGGAGGGACCCGGCGGACCGCCGAAATCCCCGAGGAGATCATCGACCTGGCCCAAATGATCACCTCGCTGCTCAGCTCGAGGCAGACGTTCCAGGCGCTTAGAGAAGACCGCAACATGAATTATTTGCGGCTCACCATGCTGATGGAGCTGTGCCGCACGATGACGGTGGTCTCGGATATAAAACGCGTGCTCTTCATTCTGATTGACATGGGGCTTAATCTGGCCCAAGGAGCGTTCTCCGCCATTATGCTGTGCCGGCCGGAGGAAAAGCCCAGATGGTCTCGCGGGGCCTCCAACAGAATCAGGTCGAACCATACATAAAGGATTTAATGAAACGCCACGGAAGCGGCACTGCGCAAGGATTGTCCCGGCCTCCTGCCGGGATTGGGGAATTCCAGGGCAGCCCGGTGCTGGAATGCCCCTTGATGTACCAGGACGAATTCCTCGGGGTTCTGTGCATAGCGCTGCGCCGCGCTTCCGACTTTGAGGAATATAAGGAATTTATAACAAGCTTGGCCATTGTGGCGAGCGGGGCGATCCACCGCATCAAGGAGAGGGAAAGCGACAAGGAGCCGAACACGGTGGAGGTGCTTCACCTGGGCCTGAAGCAGTGGGACCCGGACGGCTACGAGCTATCCCGCGCCGCCAAGGAAACGGGGATCGCGTTCGCCCGCGAGCAGCAGCTCGCCGAGCGTGAGATCAAGGATGCGGGCGATGCCTGCCTGCTGGCCGGCTACGACGTCAGCCTGCTAAGCGGGCTGTCGCTCCGGCCGTCGCTTCAGCAGACGCTCGAGGAGCTGCAGCTTCTGCGCGGCAAGCGGGCGGGGAAGCGGACGCGTCCGGCGCAAGCCGCGCCGCCCAGGTGGCCGCGCTTGCGCTCGACAGCGTAAGCGGCCGCAAGGGCGCGCTGGCCCGGACAGGCGAGCGGGTTCAACCCGAGCTGCGCGAGGCGTTCGTCTCCTTCCTCGGACGTCAGGAGATCGTGGATCTGGAGGTGTCCGTGACGCAGTCGGCGGCTGCGCGCGAGGAGACCCGCCACGATCCGATCCAGGCGATCAAGGAACTGACGTCGCTGTCCTCGCGGGAGCAGGAGGTGCTCGGGCTCGTGGCGGTGGGCCGGAGCAACCGGGACATTGCCGAGAAGCTTTTATAAGCGAGCATACGGTTAAGAACCACATGACGAACATCTTCCACAAGCTTGGCGTGTCGGACCGATCCCAGCTCATCGCGCTCGTGTACCAAATGGGCTATACCCAGCCCCAGGACTAGTCCTGTTTTCATATCCCGCCGTTTCCTATCCGGTAGGACTTATGTCTTACCGCAGGAACCCCTTCCTTACCGGGAGGGGTTTTTGGCATGCCGGCGGGCCGGGAAGGAGGCGGTGAGGGCGGGAGCTTCCTATCCATAGGCCGTTCGGGAAGGGGATTGTCGATTTTTGTCTCTTCAGGTAGGAAGTTAGTGGCATCTCGCGGCATTTCCTGAAAAAGTAAAGATAAGAAGCTTCGGTGATACTTTTTTTGTCTAAATAATAAGAAAATAGACTATAGAGAAACCACATCAACGAACGCGCACCATACAGGGATAGGCAAAGGAGTGGTTCCCATGAAAAACCAAGCATCCCCCGCCACCGAGTGGGTTCAGCTGGCCGGGCAGTTCGCCCGGGACAATAAACAGACATCTTTCCTGCTAAAACGAATGAAAGCCCACGATATATTCATATACGAGCATTCCCTTCGCGTAGCGTACTACAGCCTTCTTCTCGCCCAAGGGCTCGGGCTGAGCGGCAAGGAGCAGGAGGTGCTGTACCGTTCGGCCCTCCTGATGGACATCGGCAAGCTGCGGGTGACTTACAAAGTGGAGGCGAATCAGGACGAATCGGGTACCCCTTCGATCCTCATGCATCCTCAATACAGCGCGGACATCCTGAAGCCTTTCATCGACCGGGGGCTGGTGGACGGGGAAGCCGTTCTGCAGCATCACGAGAACCTGGACGGCACCGGGTACCCGTACTACCGCACGTGGGAGGACATTACGCTGAACGCCCGGATTCTCCGGGTGGCGGACAGCTTTGCGGCAGCGACCTCCTACGACAAAGAAAAGGAACGGTCCTCGGCATCGAGGCCGCCTTGGATGAGCTGTACCGCTGGAGCGACATGATGTATGACGCGGACCTGGTCAATATGCTGTGTCATTATTACGGCGCGGAGATCAAGAAGGACAAGCCGGAGAAAACCTCGACGCTTCGTCTGATCAATCATTAATCAAGGAGCCGGGCACGGCTTCGGGGCATAAGCAACGGGCTGCCGCTTCAAGAAGGAGAGGAGGGCCCCCACTCCTCTTGAGAGCAGGAGAGGAGGGCGCCCGCCCTGCGTTAGCGTGCGGGGGGCAGATTAGGCCGGTTGGCACGCGGCTTGCCCTGCTGCGTCCATCCGCGAGGAAGGGCCCGTCTTGCCTGCCGCCGAGTCCTCGCAGGAGGGGCCGGTCGGCACACGGCTTGGCCAGCTGCGACCATCCGCAAGGAGAGGGACTGTCCTGCCAGCCGCTCTGTCCTCGCAGAGGGGCCGGTCGGCGTGTGGTATCGTTTTCAGCCTATAGGTTCGCCCGCTCTCTAACGAATCGGGCGAACCTTATTTCGCCGAAAACGGCCTTGCCAAACTTCTAACGAATTCTGGTCGTGTTATTGGCTCTGTAAAGCTCCTTTTTACCGGGGTTCGGGCCGAATAGGGTGTGGAGGATTCGTTAGAATTTACGAAGGGTCTTTTTGAAGCGAATAAGCAGCGTACGCTTCGTTAGAATTTCCGACCAGTCGGTTTCGTTATCCGTGTTTTGGGCCAGCAGACGTTTGGCGCCATTTGGTGGCTGGCTCGGGGATTCCTCGCCATCGGCTGCCTTTCTTCCCCGGCCATAGGCCGGACGCGAAACCGATAGCTGAAACAATCAAACAATAAGGCGCTCTCCAAATCATTCCGGATGACTTGGAGAGCGCCTTTTGGCCGTTTCGCCTACTTCTCCTCGAGCCAAGGCTTCAGCTCGGCCTCATATTGGGCGTAATAGACCTCCCACTCGCTCTTGTCAAGCTCTTTCGGCTGTCCGTCAACCGCCGCCTCCAGAAGGCCGAGGCACACCTGCCAGCCGGCCAGGTCCTTCGGGGTATGGCCGGTCATTTGGACGATGGTCTCGATCAGCACGAGACGGCAGCCATCGCCTTCCGGATACAGCTCGAAGCGGACGCGGTCCTTGCCCCAGGTGTATTCCAGCACTTCCTTCTCCTTAACCTCCAGAATTTCGAGTTCCTCGAACGTGCCGTTCTTCATGTCGAAGCGGATGATTCCACCCGGACGAAGCTCCTGAATCTGAAGCTGCCCGAACCATTGGGCGAGCTTCTCGTTCTTCGTCAGGGAGGCCCAGACCTTCTCGACGGAGTGCTTCAGGCGGCGTTCGAAACGGGCGGTGTACCCGTCCCCGGTTTTCTTCACAACAGCTAACATCAAACATCCTCCTCTTCATCGAGATGCCGTTCCAGGGCATCCAGTTTGCCGGACCAGAACGAGCGGTACGGTTCGAGCCAGTGGTCGATGGCTTCGAGCGGCTCCGCACGCAGCCCGTAAAGGTGCTTCTGTGCTTCTTTTCGGACCGAGACGAGACCAGCCTCACGGAGGATCCTTAGATGCTTGGAAATGCCGGGCTGGCTGAGCGACGACAGGGCGACCAGCTCGCCGACCGACCGCTCTTTCAACCTCAGGTAGTCGAGAATCGTTCGGCGGTTCGGTTCCGCGAGCACTTCAAAGAGATTAACAGGCTTCATGCTCAATATATTACCATAAGGTTATATAACTTGGAAGTAATATTTTAATGGCGCGAACATCAGAATCAAGCCGTTGGGTATTGCAGGCGGCCCGGATGCACGCTCCAAAAGAGAAGGCTGCGGTTATAGACCGGATATTGCCCTTAGACCCTGCAGAAGGGCTGCATACGGCGTGCAGAAGGGAGAGATAATCGGCATTGAATAACAGAAAAAATGTTCTTGAAACCGCTACCAAAGCGTAGTAATATGATAACAAACGTTACCGGGAACGTTTCCGGTAACGATACCGGAAACGAAAGCGAGGTGACAAAGTGGCCAATATCAAGGACATCGCGAAGCATCTGGGCATTTCCGTCTCGACCGTTTCCCGGGCGATGAACGATCATCCGGACGTCAGCGAAGAAACGAAGAACAATGTAATGCAAGCGGTCCGCGCGCTCAACTACCGGCCGAATGCGCTGGCCAAGGGGCTCATCCAGAAGAAGACATTCACGATCGGCCTGATGATCCCCGACATAGCCGACCCGTTCTTCTCCGAGCTCGGCGACGCCGTAGAGAGCAAGCTGTTCGAGCGCGGGTATCAGGTCATTTACGGCAACACCAAGCGCAACCCGGCAAAGGAGAAGCAGTTCTTAATGACCGCGATGGAGCGTCAGTACGACGGCCTCATCCTTACTCCGGATCACCTGGATGAAGAGTTCCTCGACCTGCTGACGAACCTGCCCATGCCGGCCGTGTTCTTGCGCAGACGAACCCCGCCGGGTTTGTCCATGCCTTTTATCGACGTCGATCATCACCGGGCGGCGCTCGATGCGATGGACCATTTAATCGGACTCGGCCACCGGCACATCGGCTTCATCGGCATGCCGGACAATTCCTTCATCGGTAACGAGCGCCTCCGCGGCTACCGGGAGCGCATGGAGCTCAGCAGGCTGCCCTGCGATCCGACACACATCGAGACCGGCGGCCGCTCCATCCGCGACGGGAGGAAGCGATGGAGCGGCTGTACGCCCGCCATCCTGAGCTGACGGCGGTTTTCGCCGCAAACGATCTGCTCGGCATCGGTACCCTGGAATGGTTAGCGAGGCGGCAGATTTCGGTACCGCAGCGGGTGTCGGTGATCGGCTTCGACAATTTGAATCTGGCGGAGCTTTACTGGATCCAGCTGACGACGATGGAGCAGCCGCGCCCGAGGATGGGCGGCCGGGCAGCGGAGCTGCTTTTACTCATGATGGAAGATAAAGCGCTTAATCCTGAACCGGAGCTGTTCGATACGAAGCTCATTATCCGCGGCTCCTGCGCGCCAGCAAGCGGGAACGCCTAATCCGCTATCGAGGGGAGAATCGGTACGCATGCTTTGGTATTTCAAGAATGCCGGGAAACGTAAATGGATTGAATTTCTTCTGCTTGTCGTCTTCGCCGTCTTTTTCATGGGACCGCTGCTCAATCTGCTGCTTCTGGCCTTTACCGGCAAATGGCAGTATCCGGCGCCGATTCCGCAATCGTGGTCGCTCGACTGGTGGAAATTCGTGCTATCCAAGGACGAGGTCGTGAAGTCGATCGGCCTATCTTTCCTTATTGCCACCGTCGTAACAGTTCTCTCGATCGTGCTGTGCATTCCGGCGGCTTATGCTTTTGCGCGCATCCGGTTTCCGCTAAGCCGTCTGTTTCTGTTCTCGTTTCTGCTGACCCACGCTTTCCCCAAGATGGGGCTGTACGTCTCCATCGCCGTGCTGTTCTACAAGCTCGGCCTGATGAACACGTTCATGGGCGTCGTGCTCATCCATATCGTCAACACGCTCATGTTCATGACGTGGATTCCGTCCTCGGCCTTCCGCAATGTGCACCAGTCGCAGGAGGAATCGGCCCGGGACGTGGGGGCAAGCCCGTTCCGCGTGTTCTGGAGCATCACCTTCCCGATGGCGCTGCCGGGCATTACGGTCGCTTCCATCTTCACCTTCCTGAACTCGCTGGACGAAGCGCAGGGGACCTATCTCGTCGGCATTCCGGATTTCCGCACGATGCCGGTCGTCATGTATTCGATCATTTCCGATTATCCAAGCACGGCGGGAGCGGTCTTCTCGATTATTTTGACGCTTCCGACGATCGTCTTGCTGCTGGCGGCGCAGCGGTTCGTATCGGCCGACGTGATGTCCAGCGGCTTCCAAGTGAAATAGCGTGAGCGATGACGAGAGGGAGGTTTCCATGATTCAGCTATCCATTCAAAATCTGACGAAACGCTACAAAACGGGAGAGGGCGTCACGGACATTTCCCTCGATGTGCAGAAGGGCGAGCTGGTTACGCTGCTCGGCCCTTCGGGCTGCGGCAAAACGACCGTGCTCCGCAGCATAGGCGGCTTCATCGATCCGGACTCGGGCGACATCCAGATCGAAGGGCGGAGCGTTCGGAAGCTGCCGCCGGAGAAGCGGCCGACCGCGATGGTGTTCCAGGGCTACAACCTGTGGCCGCATATGAATGTGTTCAACAACCTGGCCTTCGGACTCAAAATCCGCAAGAAAAGCGGAAAAGAAATCGAAGAGGCCGTGAAGCGGGTGCTGGAGCTGGTCCGGCTCCCGGGCAGCGAGAAGAAGTATCCGGCGGAGCTGTCGGGCGGACAGCAGCAGCGCGTTGCCGTGGCGAGAGCGTTCCTGCTGGAGCCGGCGGTGCTGCTGCTCGACGAGCCGTTCTCTGCGCTTGATGCCAAGCTGCGTCACGAGATGCGCGAAGAGCTTCGCGACATTCAGGCGAGCACGGGGCTAACGATGGTGTTCGTGACGCACGACCAGGAGGAGGCGCTCTCGATCTCCGACAAAATCGTCGTCATGAACGCGGGCCGGATCGAGCAGATGGCCACGCCGCAGGAAATTTACGACCACCCGCGGACGCTGTTTGCCGCCCAGTTCATCGGCAAGATGAACTTCATCAAGGGTGCGGCCGAGGGCGGCCGACTCCAGGTGGGGCCGCTTTCTTTCGATAACCCGGAGCGCCTCTCCGGCGAGGCGGTCATCGCCGTCCGTCCGGAGGATATCGTCCTGACGAAACCGGAGGAGGGCCTTTCCGCCGGCATTCATCAGATCATGGTGCTCGGGCATTACGCCGAGGTGTCTCTGGAGACGCCGGCGGGTGTGCTGAAAGCCTTTATACCGCGGGATAAAGTGCCTGAGCTTCGTCCCGGTCAGCTTGTCGGCTTGACGTTTTCCAAGGTACTGGCTTACCGGCCGGCCTAAGAATAATAATGCTGAGGAGGAATGAGGATGGTCACCATGAAGAAACGGTTGGGGATGGCGCTGGCTTCGGCACTGGTCTTGTCGGCGCTTGCCGGATGCGGGGATAAGGCGACGTCGGGAGCGGGAGGGGACGGCAAAAGCAAGCCGGACGAAATTCAGTTCTATTTCACCGGTTCGCTGAATGTGAAGGAGCTGTGGGAAACGCTGGTGCCGATGTTCGAGAAGGCCAATCCGAATGTGAAGGTCAAACTGGTGTATATCGATTCCGGCTCCGGCGGGCAATCCACCTTCGACCGGATCATGGCCGCCAAGCAGGCGGGACAGAAGTCGGGCAATATCGATTTGTACGAAAGCAGTTTGAGCGATTTGACCAAGGGCATGAAATCCGATTTGTGGGCCTCCTTTGACCAATCCAAAATTCCGAACCTGAGCAAGATCGATCCGAACAATCTGAAAAATTTGAACGGCGCCGGCATTCCGTACCGCGCGTCCGCCGTCATTCTGGCTTATAACAGCGCGAAGGTGGCGACACCGCCAAAGACGGCCGACGAGCTGTACGACTGGATCCGCAAGCATCCGGGACGCTTCGCTTATAACGATCCGGCGACGGGCGGCTCGGGCGACTCCTTCGTGCAGACGGCTATCTACAACTTCCTGCCGCCGGAAGCAAGCACGAGTCAGGACCCGGCGATCATGAAGCAGTGGGACAAAGGGTTCGCCCTGCTGAAAGAGCTTCACCCGTACATGTACCAGAAAGGCGTTTATCCGAAGAAAAACCAGGGGACGCTCGATCTTATGGCGAACGGCGAGGTTGACATCATCCCGGCCTGGTCCGATATGGCGCTGGAGCAGATCAGCAAGAAAGTGCTGCCTGACACGACGAAGCTGACTCAGATCAATCCGTCTTTTACCGGGGGTCCGACGTATCTGATGGCGCCTAAGCTGTCCGAACATCTCGATTCGGTTGCCGCTTTCCTGAACTTCGTGCTCACCCCGGAGGCGCAGACGGTCATCGTGAACAAAATGTACGGGTATCCGGGCATCAAGTGGTCCGAAATGCCGAAGGAGCTGCAGGATAAATTCAAAGACGTGGCGGGAGGCTACCGGACCTTTAACCTCGGCGATCTGGGCAAGGAAATCCAGAAGCGCTGGCAGCAGGACGTGGCGGGTGGGCAATGAGTAAGGCGGTCAAGCAAGGCATTCTGGGGCTGGCGCTGGTTTTTCCCGCATTCCTTCTGCTGTGCCTCGTCGTCATCGTTCCGATCCTTCTGGCCGTCAACGAGAGCCTGAAGGACGACCAGGGGAATTATTCCCTGCAGAGCTATCAAACTTTGTTCACCGATAAGGTGATGGCCGGCAACATTTGGTTCACGCTGAAGCTGACGGTCATCTCGGTCGTGCTCGTGCTGCTCATCTCGTATGCGCTCGCCGTCTACATGCGCTTCAGCGGCGGTCCGATCGTCGCCGGCATCCGCAAGATGTACATGATCCCGATCTTTATTCCATCGGTCATCGCGTCCTACGGGATCATTAACATGTACGGCAATCACGGCTGGCTGTCGCGGCTCCTGCTGCCCTTTGGAATCGAGACGATCCCGCGCATCATTTTCGATTACAAAGGGATCATTCTCGCCAATTTGTGGTTCAACATCCCGTTTACCACGATGCTGCTCACCTCCGCCTTGGCGGGTATCCCGAATTCGGTCATCGAGAGCGCCAAGGATGTGGGGGCGGGCCGGCTGAACATCTTCTTTAAGTTGATTGTCCCGCTTTCCTACCGGACGATGCTTGTGGCGGTCACATTCAGCTTCATGGGCATTATCGGCGGGTTCACGGCACCGTTCCTGATCGGGCCGAACTCGCCGCAGGTGCTCGGTGTGGCGATGCGGCAGGTATTCTCGGTGTACCAGGAGACGCAGTTGGCCAGCGCGACGGCCGTTTTCATGTTCGTGCTGTGCTCGGTCATGGGCTATTTCTACATTCGGACGATGATTAAGGACGATAAAGCTTCGATGCATTAAGGAAGGCTTGCGGGCAGGCGATTCCCACCGGATAGAGGGAGGAGCCTGCCCTTCTCAAAAGCATACAGAGAGACCACCGACACGGAGGGAAACGGTTATGAAGCAGGATATAGCTGAGGCGCAGTCACCCGGCGGAGTGGAACTCAAGGAAGGCCAGGATTGGACGATACCCTTCGAGCTGACCCAAGGAGGTTTTGCCGAGCTGGAGCTGAACGCCAGGTCGGAAAGCGATTGGCGGGTCACCGATTACGAGTCCGCTGTGGTGCGGATTTGGCTGCAGGAGGAATACAACCAGGACTGCGTGCTGTTCTACGGCAGCCGACCGCTCGAGTACCGGCGTCTGCTCGGCAGGCTGGAGCCCGGCCGTTACACGCTGCGCTTCGAGTTTCAGCGGGAGCTGTCGTCGCCTCAGGTGACGCGTGCGTGGATCGATTCGGTCCGGATCGCGCTGGTGCCGGAGGAATCCCCGATGCACGAGATTTACCGGCATGCGCCGGTGCTGTACGGCCGGAACGTGTACCACCCGTGCGAGAGCCGTTATACCGATACGCCGCTGCTGATGTTCTACTTCACGGAGCCGCTCGCGGAGGGCAGGGCGATCGAGTACCAAATCATGTTCTCCCATGAGGACGAGGGGACGCCGACGCCGCTGCTCATGAGCAAATGGGGCCGGACGACCGATATCGAATGGGTGTACCGGGTGGAGCTGAACGAGGCGGGAGAGGTTCGAAAGGCGACTTTCCAGGGTCCCCACCACATCACGACCGAATTCGCCGGGGGAACCGCCCTGGGCGGACATCCCGTGCTGCAGGCGGCGACGACGAACGGCATGGTCGATCATACCGTGACCTCCGCGTACCGCTTTCTGTTTCCTCCGGTCTATGCCTGGGACCAGACGAAAGAGCCGCGCGAGCGGGTGATGGACGCTTTTCCGTTCACGTATCAGGTTACCGCCTGGGAAATGGAACGGCAGTATCCGGCGGAGAAGCCGACCATCCTTAATACGTACCGGCTTGGCGATCTGCGGAACTACCTGTATGTGCAGACGGCCAAAATCACGCAGGATCCGCAGCAGAAGACGTCGATCGATGTGCAGGTAAAGCTGAAGGACGGCGGCTGGTATTCGAGCAGCTTCGGCGACCTGCGGCAGGGCAATTTCCGCTGCGCGTACGACGGTCCCTATGCCCGGTTCTCGACGACGGTCCGGCTTCCGGAAGGGGTGGGCTATGACGCTCTCGAGGAGATTTGCGCCGTCTGGCTCCCCGGCGGAGAAGAGTCGGTCACCGTACCGGAGCTTAAGGCCCTGTTCCTCGATGAGGATTATGCCCCGCTGCCGCCGATCCGTTCGGACCGGGCGGTAGAAGTGACGAAGGCGGAGCCGAGGCAAACGATGTGGAGGAGGGAGCGCAATGAACACGCTGCTGAAGGCGGAAGGCATGGTTACGCCAAGCTGCTCGAAGAGCCACATCGCTTATACGTTCCATCTGCACCGGGAATGCCGTGAGCTTCACGTGACCTTTGCGTACGAGCCGAAGACGCTGGCAGATGAGCAGCTATCGGAGGAGTTGATCCGGGAAGCGCTGAGCCGTTACCTTCCTGCCGAACGACAGGGAGCCATCGGCGACGGGTGGAAGGAGTACAGCCCGTTGAACAATCTGCTGACCTTGTCGTTCGATGACGAGAACGGGTTCCGAGGCGCCGGACACCGGCATGACCCCGACCAGCACCTGATCATCGCCGGGACGGAAGCTTCGCCCGGTCTCGTACCCGGCGTGTTCCCGAGGGGCAGGTTACGGTAATGATCAACCTGCACTGCGTCGTCACGGAGGAATGCCGGTACCGCCTGCACGTATGGGAAGGAGGCGATGGCTTATGATCCGGTGGCTGCCGGCGGAGCTGCACTGCCATACGTTCCACAGCGACGGCAAGCAGTCGCTTCTGGAGCTGGCCGAGGCGGCCCGGTCGCTCGGGCTGGAGGCGGTGGCCCTGACCGATCACAATACGATGACGGGTCTCATCGGCCGGGAGGAGGTGACGGCCGCCACCGGCGTGGAGGTCATCCCGGGGCTGGAGTGGACGACTTTCTTCGGCCATATGCTGACGCTTGGCATTACGGAATATGTCGACTGGCGCAACCTCAGTCCGTTCCACATCCATCGCGGTATCGAAGGCGTGCACCGCCAGGGCGGCCTCGTGGGCGTCGCCCATCCGTACCGAGTCGGAAGCCCGATGTGTACGGGCTGCTTCTGGGAATTCGAGGTGTCCGACTGGAACGAGGTCGATTACGTCGAGGTCTGGTCCGGCCTGTTCCCGTCCATCCGCCGCAATAACGCCCGGGCTTTCGCCCTGTGGACGGACCTGCTCAACCGGGGACACCGCATCGCTGCCACCTCGGGGCGGGATTGGCACGTGTCCGACCCGGTGCCGGAGCCGGTCTGCGCGACGTATTTGGGGCTCTCGGCCGAGACGCAGGCGTCTGCCGGCTTGGCCGGTGCGGCACTCGAAGCGCTTCGCCGGGGAAGAGTCGCCGTGTCCATGGGACCGCGGCCGGAGCTCTTCCTCACGACGGCGGAGGGGCACCGCTGCGGCCTCGGCGAAGCGGTGCTCCTGCGCGCCGACGAAAGGGTGGAGGCTACATTGACGGCCGGCGCCGATTTCACGGCGCGGGCGGGCCATTGGGAGCTCCCTGCCGGGACGCTGCAGATGAGGCTGATGAGCAACCGGGGCGAGCTGGCGTCCGCCGCGCTTACCAAGGATCGGCCCCAAGCAGAGCTGGCGCTCGATTTAACCGGAGTCGCTTGGCTGCGGGGCGAGCTGACGGGCGTTTTTGGCGGGGCGCATACGATGATCGGGTTTACGAATCCCCTTTATATCCAATAGTTACTGCAAGAGGAGCGGCGAGCCCGGGCTGAATCAAGCCCGGGCTTTCGAACGTCCGACCGGCCGGCGGTGGTTCCCGGGATGGCTCGGCTTGGAATCGCGCAGAGGATCCACATTGAGCTGGTAAGCGGAACGCCCGGCCGATGGCCGCCTCACATCCTTACCACAGAAACCCGGCTTTTATCGGCAGGGGAAGCTCTATGGTGATATACTTTTCCTGGAAGATAACAGGAGAGGGATGGGTTCTATGCAAGAGAAGCGGTGGGAAGAGGCACGGGAAGCAGCGGAGAAAGCGGCGCGGGAAGCCGGCAGACTGGCCAAGGAACGGTTCAGCGGGGAGTTTCATACCGAGGAAAAAGACGAGCACGGAGATTTGGTGACGGAGGTGGACCGGCTGGCGGATCGGAGGGCGGTCGCTATTCTGAGGGAGCGCTATCCGGATCACCGGATCATCAGCGAGGAGGGAGGAACGAATGGTGAGGAGCATGAGTATGTGTGGCACGTCGATCCATTGGATGGGACCAACAATTATGCGATGGGGCTGCCCTTGTACGGCGTATCCGTTTCCCTTACCTTCCGGAACCGGCCGGTGGTAGGCGTGGTGTATGATTCCCATCTGGAGAGGCTTTATTCGGCAGCGGAAGGGGAGGGGGCCAGGATGGAAGGGAGGCCTGTTGACATGAAACCGCCGGGGGAAATGACCCGGGCTACCTTGTCCTGGATACAGGGACACAAGGTGGCCAAAGCGGACAAAGCCTGCAAAAGGCTCCGCGACGGATTGGAAGACCGGGTCAAAAGGGTGCTGCGCGTATGGGCGCCCTCCCTTACCTGGGCGATGCTTGCCCGCGGAGACCTGCAGGGGATCGTCCTCTACCAGTCCGAAGGGGAGGACCTGTACGCGGGGATGGTGCTGGCCCGGGAAGCGGGAGCCGTCATCACGGATTACAGGGGCAACCCGGTAGAGACGCTGGAGCAGCTGAACCGGGAGCCTTATCTGGTAGCGGCCCATCCAACGCTGCATTCCGCCCTCCTTAAGATGGTTCAGGATTGTTTAGGGGAAGACTAACGGGGAACGGGGCAGACTGGGACGAAAAAGGGTTGACAGGAAACCAAAAGGTTTCCTATAATCAGAGTGAAAGGAAACCGAAAGGTTTCCAAATGACAGGCGGCCGCTGCCGTTTGATTAAGTCGCGGAAGGACGAGCGAAGATGCAGGAAGAAGAGCTTTTGAAGAAGCTGAAATACAAGGAAGGAAGGGCCCTTGTCTTGAACGCACCGGAAGGGTACCGCCTTGGGGTGGAGGAGGAAGGTTCTCCGGAAGGAATCTACCCCTTCGTTCAGCTGTTCGTTAACGATTCCTCCGAGGTGGAGAAATGGGTTCCCGAAACGGTTCCCTTTCTGGCCGAGGATGCTGTTTTCTGGATTACCTATCCTAAGCAGAGCTCTAAGATCAAGACGGATGTCAACCGGGACCAGCTCTGGTCTCTTGTGGAGGGAAAGGTTCCCTACCGGCCCGTCAGCAATGTTGCGGTCGACGACACTTGGTCCGCCCTCCGGTTTCGTCACGTGGATAAAGTCAAGCCTAAGAAGTAACCGCTGCCTGTCCGTTCCGCTGGAAGCTGCTTCGCCCGAATTCCTCATCAACCCATTAACAGGAGGTTTATCGAATCATGAGCTCAACCAATACGCTGCCCCCCATCCGCCAGACCCTGACCCTGAATGCCCCCATCCGCAAGGTATGGGAGGCGGTCGCTACCTCCGAAGGCATCGCCGCCTGGTTCATGCCCAATAATTTCAAGGCGGAGGAGGGCTATGAATTCCATCTGGAGGCCGGTCCTTTCGGCAAGTCGCCGTGCAAGGTAACCGAGCTGGATCCTCCCAACCGCTTGTCCTTCTCTTGGGGAAAGGACTGGACCTTGACCTTCGAGCTGAAGGAAGCGGGAGACGCGACCGAATTCACCCTGACCCACTCGGGCTGGAACGCGGAGGGCGTAACCGAATTCGGCCAATCCCACCGGGAAGTTCGGGAGACGATGGCTCAAGGCTGGGCGGGGCTCGTCAAGAAGCTTTCCGCTTACGTCGAGGCCTAGAATGGCCAGCGCCTCGTCCAAGCCCGATGTGTTCCAGGCCATTGCGGACCCGACGCGCCGAAGCCTGCTGAAGCTGCTGGACGAAAGGAGCTGCCCGTTAACGCCATCTCGGGACATTACCCGATGTCCCGTACAGCCGTCTCCAAGCATCTTCGCATTCTCGCGGACGCCGGTCTGGTCAAGGAAAGGAAGGTCGGCCGGGAGACGAGGTACCGGCTCGATCCGGAGCCCCTGCTGGAGCTGAAGAGGTGGCTCGCTTACTACGAACGGTTCTGGGAAAACCGGCTGTCGGCACTCAAGCGTTATGTGGAAGAGGACGGGGAGGAAGAATTCAGCTCGCCGCCTTCTCTGACCACGCTTGCGGGAGGACAAGAGAAGGAGACCTCCGAACCGATAGACCCGGGCCCTGCCGTCCCGTCCGGTTCCACCGGACCAACAACGGAGCCTCCCCAGAGGAGAGCCGGCGGAAGCCTGCAAAGCCCGCCCGTTCGGCCAACACCGGCCGCGGTCCCCATCCTTCCGCAGGCTGATTCCGGTTGATTAGCTCCTAGGCGCAGCCCCTCCTCCGCGTTATGCGGTGGAGGGGGCTGCGTCTTTTGGACTTGGGGGAAACGGTCCGGCCTTAGGAAGGCGGTTGCTGCCGTAAGGCGGCCTGTCCCTTTTGGGCAGGGTACTACTTGAGCAGGGTATAGCTTCCGATAACCGGCAGGGGCTTCTCGACTCCGTTCGCGGCATTCACGATGCCGAGAACCGCGAGCACGACGCAGAACAGGTTGGCCAAGGGCAGCAGAATCCACCCTACAATGGGGATGACGGTGAGCACCACATTGGCGATCACGGCGGTCAGAAAGAGAGTCAGCCCCTGGTTGGCGTGGTAGGCGGCGAAGCGGGAATCCTTGGCGGCGATTAATGGGATAAAGAAGAGGATGTAGGCCAGAATGGCAAAAACTTTGTTTTCCTCCACGTCGGGGGACTGCCTTTGCGGCGAAGGGTCTTGCGGCATGAAGGTGCACCTCCTTTGGTCGATGGATGATCCGTTTTTCCTTATCCTATGAGGGGGGACACGGCCTATGCCGGAGGGGAAACATTTTGCCTCGAGTTTCGTACATACCTAGAGTGCCTTATCCGGTAACTCCGTTGGTGAGAAAACCTCTGTATGCGCATGAGAATGACAAGGAAGGCAGAGCGGAATCAGAAGGATAACGTCCGGGGAAGATTCATCAAGGAAAGCAGGGAAAGCGAATGAACGTGCTGGAAGTAGAGATTGAGAAGGCGGGCTACAAGGACCGGCCGGACGTCATCCAAGAGATTAAGTTCTCCGTACGGGCCGGAGAGCTGGTGGGGCTGATCGGGCCGAACGGAGCCGGCAAAAGCACGACGATCAAAGCCCTGCTCGGTCTGCTCGGCGAGATGAAGGGGAACGTGGTGATGGCCGGAAAGGGGACCTATGGGTATATTCCGGAGCATCCCATCCTCTTCGATGAGCTGACCCTATGGGAGCACCTGGAGCTCGCCGCGGCGTCCATGGAGCATCCGCTCCCGGATTTCGAAGCCCGGGCGGAGGAGCTTCTCGCGCGGTTCCGGCTGTCGGAGGTGCGCCATCATCTGCCCGCGAGCTTCTCGAAGGGGATGCAGCAGAAGATCATGCTCATTCTGGGCTTTCTGCAGAAGCCGGAGGTGTACATCGTGGACGAGCCGTTCATCGGGCTCGATCCAAAGGCGACCAAGGACTTCATGGAGGGCTTGAAGGAAGAGAGAGGGCGGGGAGCCGGCGTGCTCATGTCAACCCACGTGCTCGATACGGCGGAGCGGATCTGCGATTCGTTCGTGCTCCTGTCGGAAGGGCGTCTTGTGGCCCGCGGGGACTTGGAGGCGGTCCGGCAAAGGTGCGGCCTGCCGGGCGGCAGCCTGTTCGACTGCTTCCATTCTCTGCTGTAGGAGGGCTTCCATGGTAACCATCAACCGCTTGTTTGCCCGCCGGGTGCGCAGCTATTGGGTATACCAGGCCAAGGCGCTGGCCACCGTCATCGATTGGACCGTCGGGCTGTATATCGTGGTGCCGGCGCTTCTCTTCGCCGGTTACCAATACAGCCGCTGGTGGATGGAGGCTCCCGGCTGGCTTGCCTGGGTGCCGCTACCGCTGTGGTACGCGGGGCTGTTTCTTTTGGTCCTGACCGGCAAGGTTCGTTATTACGTAGAGGCCGGGGACCAATTGTTCCTGCGGCAGGGAACCAACTGGGTCCGTAAGCTGATGGCCCGGGGCATGCTCTATTCGCTTGGCGCATTCGTGCTCCGGAAGGGGGCGGCGGTGGCGCTGCTTGCGCCTTTGCTTATAAAGGGCTACGGGTTGGACGCCCTGGTCCTGCCCCGGCTGCTTACGGTGCTGGTTCCCGTCACGTTCCTGCTTGCCCTGGCCGGGCAGTGGGGGGATTTCCGCTGGGCGGGGTTCAAGAAATGGGGCGCGGGCCTTCTTCTGTTGATGGCCGGAGGCGTTGTCTTCTCAGCCGCCGTTCAAGCCGCTTCCGCCGGAGAAGGTCCCTTCTGGCTCGCCGCGGCCCTCCTGCTGGCGGCCCTGGCTTATGCCGCGAGGAAGCGGCTGGAGCAGAAGGGAACCTTCCTGCACGATGCCGACCGGGAGCTGGAGTCGAAGCTTGCCCTGACCAAGCTGCTGCTTGGGGAGATGGCTGCGCGCAAGCCTCTAATCCGCCGGAGAAGACCGCTGCTCTTCCGGTCCTCGAACCGGCTGTTCCGCAAGCGGACAGCCGAGAACGGACTGGCCGAGGCCCAGATCAAGGCCTTCTTCCGCAGCCGCAGTGCACTGGTGACCTATCTGCAACTGACGGGCGCCTGCCTCGCGGGAGCCCGCTTCGTGCCGCATCCGGTGCATTGGGCCATGTGGCCGGTGGCGGCTCTGCTTTTCGCGTATTACGCGAAGCTGTATGTCAACGGGGTGAACGAGCACCCGTTTATCGGCCTTTTCCGCTGGAAGGAAGGGGTCCGCTTTACGGCCATGCACCGGACGACTCTCGGCATCATGCTGCCGGGCTTTCTGGCCGTTTCGGCGGTCATCGGGTTCACCACCCTGCCTTGGTGGGGGGCCGTCTGCCTGCTGGCAGGCTCCGCGGGAGCGGCTTACCTGACCGTGAGCCTTCTTCTGACGGGAGCCGGGCGGCCCCCGGCGCATAGACAGTAACGACAAAATTCGCTAGTATTAAAAGAGTGTTTTAAGGGAACAGGCAGCTAACGCCTTATCCGGCAGCTCTTAGGGCACAGCTTTGAAATCCACGGTTCTAATTCACTTTCTTCATGGGAATTACAAGGATGACAGGGTGTCCTTTTTGCGGATAAGGCCGCTGGCAGGTCAAGGAGGCTTTCTTCGATGCATCAGGAATGCATATACTGCAGCCGGGATGAGCGGCTCGAGAAGCTCATGATCGAGATCATGGAGCTGAGCGTATCCACGCTATATTTGTTCAAGGAGCAGACTTATTTCGGTCGCTGCCTCATCGCCTTGAACGAGCACCAAAGGGAAATCTTTCATCTATCCGAGGCGACCCGCAGCCTGCTGATGGCGGATATGGCCAAGGTGGCCGGGGCGATCGAGAAAGCCTTTCTGCCGGACAAAATCAATTACGGCTCTTACGGCGATACGATGCCGCACGTGCATTTTCATATCGTTCCGAAATACAAAGACATGGAGATGTGGGGCCAGCCGTTCGAGATCAATCCGAACCGCGTCTATTTTACCGACGAGCAGTACCAGGGCATGATCGAGAAATTAATCAAATACTTGGCGTGATCCGCATAGGGGAACCGGAATGGGAACCGGCTGCAGGGGAAAGGCTAAGAAGTAACCTGATCCAGTGCCTCTCGGGGAATGTCCCGCCGGGGTGCTGGCCGGCATTAACGCAAAAGGAGACTTCAAAATGCCTGCACCGATTTATTTTACTTTCCCGGACGCCCCTTCCGCCTCTCAGGCGATGGACATGCTGCTCGAGCTGGGCTACAAGGCCCGGCCGGTTCTCCGGCTGGACCTGGCCAGAGGGGACTTGACCTCGGCGCTGGAGATTGCCCAGGCCTACGGAGGGTCCCCGTTTGATCCGCGGGAAGCGGTCGGCGAGACGGAGGCGTTCGCGTCCGCCTATGGGCTCGGCGATGGCTTCCGCGTAACCGCACGCGAGGCGGGGGACGGGCTCCGGCTTTCCGCCTATGGGACGGAGGAAGGGATCCGTATTCCGGCTCACGTGGTGGCGGAGGATCTCCCCGAGGCCTATATGCACGCGTCCCCCGTTCGGAGGGGAGCTATGAAGAGACCGAGGGAGCCGGCTTCGATCCGTCCGGTGACGATTACGACCGGTTCCCTCCGGGCATTCACGTCTAAGCCGGTCCTTCGGTGGAATAAGGGAATAAGCCGTTTGGAAGCGCGCCGCAGGAGTTCATTCCTGCGGCTTTGCTCTGCGCGGGATGGGGATGGAAGGAAAGGGGAAGGAAGATGAAAAAGTTTTTGACCATGGGCAGCCTGTCCTATCTGCTGATCGGGCTTGCCCACGTGGTGGCCGGCTCGGTGATGCCGGAGCTGCTGCGGCACTACGGCCTGCCGTATGAGGCGGGCGGCGCCCTTATCTTTAGCCAATTTGCCGGTTTTCTGCTCGGGGTCCTGGTGACGCCCGCTGTCTTAACCGTGGCCGGCCCGAGAAAAACGCTGGTGCTGGCGTCCGGGCTGCTGACCGCGGCGGAGATCACCTATACGCTGCTGCCTCCCTGGGGAGTGATGCTGGCCGCCGCCCCGGTTGCCGGTGTCGGCTTCGGGACCATAGAGGCGGTCATCGGAGCGCTCGTGATCAGTTCCACGGGGAGAAGCGGGCCGTCTATATGAGCCGGCTGGAGGTATTCTTCGGGATCGGGGCGCTCGTCATCCCGATTCTGGCGGGAATCTGCATATGGCTGGGCTTCTGGAATACCTCTTTCCTCACGGTTGGCGGGTTATCTCTCCTGCTGGCCATCCTGTGGGCCCGCCTGTCGTTCGGCGAACTCGACGCCGCGCTCGCCCGCAAGCCGAAAACCGTGCCCGAGCCCGGGCAGGAAACCGGCTACCGGGGAAAGGCGCTGGTTTATTTTTCCCTGTTCGTCGCCTTCTTCTTCCTATACGTGGGGCTTGAAATGAGTCTGGTGAATTTCTTTCCTTCTATTCTCTTGGAGAAATTCAGCATGGAAAGCGCCGGCGCCTCCGTCAGCGTCACGCTGTTCTGGCTCGCCATGGCGATCGGCCGTATTTTTGCCGGTACGCTGTCGATGCGGGTGGGATACGGCAAATACCTCGTCTGGGGCTGCGCGGGCACGCTGCTGTGCCTGGCGGGGCTGCGTCTCGCGCCTTACTACGGGCTCACCTTCGGGTTTCTTATGCTGGCGGGTCTTGCCATGGCGGGACTGTTCTCCATCGCGCTCGTTTATGCGAGCCATATCCTCCCCGGCCGGGAGGAGCGGACCACGAGCCTGCTGATCGGAGCCGGCGGACTGGGAGGAGCGGTGCTTCCGCTGCTGACGGGCTGGAGCATGGATCATTGGAAAGTGTTCGGCACGCAGTCGCTGCTGGCGGCCGTATCGCTCCTGCTGATTCTTATGGTGGGGGCGGCGCTTGTTATGGAAAGAACCGGAAGAACCGAAAGAACCGGCTGATGCGGCCTGAATAACCGGCCTCGCCAGCCAGTTTTTCTTTATGCGGGTTTTAGGGAAGAAAACGGAATCGTAAGTCTGCCTATCGCCGGGAAAAGCAAGAGCGGGCAGAATTCGGGGCACTTCCGCCAAAAGAGCAGCAGAAGAGAGCAAGGGCCAGAAAATTCATGATTTCGCTTCGGGAAAGCGCTTGTAATGGCCCTATATCGGTCCATAGGCTTCCCCGTGTCCCGAAACGCATCTTTACAGAGGGCGAAGTGTTGGCGTATGATACGTTTCGTGGCCGGAATTGTCCGGTCCGGTGAATCGTCAAACGAATTGTTGGTCTTGAAATAAATTGTCTAGATCGCTGAATTCCAAGCCAGGCTTGGAAACGGGGGAACCAATCGAAGGCAGGCGGCCTCGCGCCGCTTCTTCATGGGGTGAATCGTTCCGGATGCTTCCGGAAGGTAGGGCGACTCTCACGTCCGAATCCGTCAGCTAACCTCGCAGGCGTTACCGGGAGAGGCAACCATTGTCGTGCGCAGAAAGGCCATTTAGAGCAAGGCCTGACCAGAAGCCGCGGGAAGAGTTCCTCTTTGTGCAGGCTTCTTTTTGCTGCCATGGGCCGGGAGCGGACTGCCTAACCATGTTAAAGGAAGGTGCATCATGATTTATCTCGTTCTCTTTGCCGGCCTGTTTCTGGTGGGGTGGCTCGGCCTTACCCTCATCGGGTTTACGGGAGGGAGCGGCCCGTTCAATCCGAACCGTCTACGCAACCGGGTTCTGGTGGCGTTCGCCCAGGCGGCGGTGCTCAGCCTGCTGCTTGCGCTGGTACATCCGCTGTAGGGGCTTGCTGGCCGCAAGGCGGCAGTCTCTTTTCCTAGTTTGCCACGCCTCGTCCCTCGTTATAACCGAAGCTTTAAAATAAGCCGGCCCAGGCGGGAACGGCTTTTTGGCATGGCCGCAAAGCCAAAAGAACAGGGAGCCCCTGCAGCCAGGGACTCCTCAGTTCTTAGGATTATCGTCTATTTAATCAGCCAGTAAACGACGGCCAGCACCACGCCGGTGAACGCCAGGAAGAGAAGCGTCTTCTTCATTTCCTTCAGGACGACATCGGGCTTCTCGGGGTTCCGGTTCGGTTCCGGTTGATGATTAGGATTCTCCACTTAACTTTCGCCTCCTTCTACTTAACGTTAGGAACACGCTAAGCGGAAGGGCCGGATGTAGTGACACCGGTACTTGTTAATATCGAGGAACAGCTTCTTTAACCGGATGGGAATGGTGGACAAGAAGAGGTACCGGGTCTTCGTCAGAATCTGGCGAAGAAGGAGCATCACCACCGGAAAGAACAAAGCAGCCGGTTCTTTCTTCAGGAGAAGCAGAGGGGAAGAAGACTGCCGGGTAACACCGTCCAGCCGTTTGGCGGGATCGTGCCGTATCTCCTTCGGCTCCTTAAGCAGGGGATCCGTCATGGAGAATGCACAGAAGAAAGCGGAGGCTAACACACAGAGGATAACCAGCCATTGAAGGATAGGGTGTTTCCGCAGCTTAAGGTTGGGCATTCCATCACCACAGGGTTTGATTTAGATAGCGGGCCGTTTCCGCTACTTACTAGGGTAGCAGGTCCGGGAGAATCCTTCAAGAACCGATTCCCCAGCCGATTATTCGTCGCGAAATTGGGTAAGGATTAGGACAGGAGGTGTTTCCCATGAAAGATCAACCCATGAATCCTTCCATCCCACCCGAAGTAACGCCTAAGGTGACACCTGAAATAAAGCCCCAGACTCCGCCGGAAACGAGCCCGAACCCGGTGCCGAAGCCGGAGATTCAGCCGCCCGCTCCGCCGGATGTGAAGCCGGCACAGCCGCCGGAGATCAAGCCGGTCAGCCCGCCGGAGGTCAGCCCGACGACTCCTCCGGGGAAGACGGTTACCTGATCCGGTACCCCGATTAAGAGCAGGTAGAGCAAGCGATGCGGCGGGTAACCGCGGTAAAAGGCAAGAGCACCACCGAAGGAAGACGCCCGGTCTTAACCGGCACGTCTTTCCTTCGGTGGTGTTTTTTGGATGCTTCAGCGGGCGGGCGGGCGCCTTACGGCCGAACCCGCCTCGTTTTCCGCTTCCATCCCGAAGCGTTCCAGGTGGTCCAGCAACCCTTCACGGAGAAGAATCTCCTTCTGGCGGGGGCCCATAAGGTCATAATGAGGGAAGGGAGGACGCTGGTGGATGTAGACCGGGTTAAGCCCGTTCGCGCGGCACCATTCCATAAGACGCCCCTTGTCCGCGCATCCGACCTTGGTGACGGTGCGGATGCCAGGGAACCGCTCATCGTACCAATAATGGGTCAAGAAGGCGAGCCTGCCCTCCAGAACGTCCGCCTTCCAGCGGGCGAGTTCATCCCGGGTTACTCCAAACGCCATGCCCATTCCTCCTTCCCGTATCCGATCGATTATTTCCAGAATGCCAAAAGAAGCCGCGGGGAGCCCGCCGCTTCTTCTGCAAGGAAACTTAATTAGAAGGACGGCTCGGTTCGTGGAACCCCGCCTCGCTCGGCGACTTCTGGTTGGCTTTGCTGTCCGTGGCATTGCTGCTGTGAGCGGCCATGCTTTGGTTTTTCTGCTTGACGGATTTGCTTTTGCCCATAAGAGGTCCTCCCGGGTGAATCAGGGTACCGGCTATTCTTCCCTCCGGTTCTCCTCTATGTTGCTCAGAATCCGTTGGAAGCTATTCGTCATGCCCAGGATCTCCTCCGTGGACAGGCCGGAGAACAACGAATGGTAAAGCTTATGCCGGTAATCCCGGATGGATTCGAGCTTGCTGCGCCCCTTCTCCGTAATGGTGAGGTACACCACCCGCCGGTCCTTCTCATCGCGGTACCGCTCGGCGAAACCGTCTTCAATCAGTTTATCCGAAAGTCCGGTTATCGCCCCGGACGTCATGTACAGCGCTTCCGCCAAGGAAGACGCCTTCTGCGGCCCTTCGGCTTCCAGCTTCTCCAGGATCACGGCCTGGGAGCGGTTTATGTCGGCCAGTCCCCTTTGCCATTCGCTTTGCATTTTTTTGATGACTTGCCGGAAAACCTTTTCCAATTCCAGAATTTCTGAACGCGGCACGGTCATCCCCCTTCTGCATCCCCGTTCTATAGTGAAATGCTATCATATTCCGGCATGCAGGTAAAACCTCCTATCCCGTTTTCGCCAAAATAAGAGGCAAAACCTGCCCATCTTTGTGGGAGAGGGGGCGGCAGGGCGGATTGACAAGGAGAACCACATTTTCTATAGTAAAAGAAATTCAACTATATAATGGTCAGACCTTTAGAGAAAGAAGGGAAATCCGGTGGAAAAAGCGGAAAAAGTAAACCTTTCCCATATCGTATCCGAACGAATCAAAGCCTATATACTGGAAAGGGAGCTGAAGGAGGGGGATAAGCTGCCCTCCGAGAAGCAGCTGGTGGAATCGCTTGGGGTAAGCCGTACGGTTGTGCGGGAAGCCCTTAAATCGTTGGAGCTGCTCGGAATCCTCCGAATCAAGACCGGGGACGGCATCTATGTGGATGCCTTGTCCATGAAACCGGTCATCGACCAGATGTCCTTTCATTGGCGGCAGAGCGAGACAAGGATGAAGGAGCTCTGGGAGACGCGGCGCATTCTGGAGCTCGGTGCCGCGGAAATGGCCATTGAACGGTACGACGTGGAGAGAATCGAAGAAATGGAGCAATGGAATGAGGCGTTCGCCCGTAAAATCGAGCTTCGGCAGATGCCCTACGAGGAGGACCTCCAATTCCACCGGACGCTGTTCAAGGCGACGGGCAACAACACCTATTTCGAATTCTCCGAGATTCTGACGGACTTCTTCAGCAGCATCCGGCAGCGGCATTTCGGCAACGTCGAAGATACGAAGCTCTCCCTGGAGGAGCACCGCCGCATTGTTCATTTCATCCGGGAGAAAGACCCCGTCAACGCCAAAAAGGAGATGGAGCGCCATCTGCTTCCGCTGCGGCGGTATATAAGCAAGTGACTCGGCTTCAAGTCAGCCGCGACGGATCAAGGACGCCCGGCCTGCAAATGGCGGCGGAGAATCGCAGCGGCCCTGTCCGTTTCCCCTTGGCGGATCGCATCCAGGTACTGCCTATGCTCCTCGGAGCTTCGCCGAACCTCCTCTTCCGTCAGGAGGGCCTCCTCTTGGAGTCTGAGGAAGGGCTCAGCCAAGTAAAGCAAGGTCCGGTTCTCCAAGGAACCGATCAAGGTCCTATGAAATTCCGCATCAAGAGCCGTCCGTTCCTCGGGCTCAAGCGCCGGGTCGGACAGCCGCTCGGCCATGGCCTCCAGCTTGGCCCACGTATCCGGGCTTGGCTGCGGATTCAGGGAAAGGGCTCCCGCTTCCAGCACGTACCGGAGCTCATGCATTTCCTGTGCAGACCGGTCCTTCATCCGCATTACGAAAGGCAGCTGCTCCAGAAGCGGATTGAGGAAATTCGCGGCGACAAAGGTCCCTTCCCCGTGCTTGATCTCCACAATGCCGAAGCTCTCGAGAGAGCGCAGGGCTTCCCGGAGAATAGCCCGGCTGACGCCGAGGGAAAGGGACAGGTCGCGCTCGGCAGGCAGCTTCTCTCCGGGGGCCATCCCGTTCTGGAGGATCATCTGCTTCAGGTTCTGCCCAACGATCTGGCTTAAGGTGTAGCGTTCGGTTTTATCTAAAGGCTTCATGACGGCGGACAGCTCCTAAGGATCCTATAATGTAGTGGTCAGACCACTGGTAGTGTAATGCATTCTTTTTCCTTTGTCAATGATAGCCGGGGAAGTCTGCAGCGAAACTTAAACGCCTTGTGGCGGATTGGGGAGGTCCCGAATGCGAGTCAACCCTTTGTCCGGCGGCCGGAATCAACAGGTTTATTACAAGCTGGTTACTTTTGTTCTGCTGCTGTCCTTCCTGCCCCTCGTTACGGTCAGCATCGTCTTCTACCATAATGCCAAAACGGCCATGCAGCAGGAGCTGCTGAAGGCGAATGCCCAATACTTGAAGCAATCCGCCAACGCGGTGGAAACGGTGATCAATCAGATCAGCCACAGCTTCAGCCAGCTCACCATGGAAGGCACTACTATGCAGCAGTTCGAGCAGTTCCCGCGCGGCTTGTATTACGAAGCTCTTTCAGGTGAGCTTAAAGACGAGGATTTGCCCAGCTTGCAAAGTTACCTGCGGGAGAAGAAGCAAGTCTTTCAGAACCTGAGGACCTTAAAGCTGTCGGGCGAGTTCATTCACTCCGTCTACTACTATGACAACGCCAAGGGCATCATCCTCACGTCCGATATGCTGCAGTATACCCCCGACCAATTTTATGACCAGGAATGGGACCGCTACCCGAGAAAAGACGTATCCTTCCCCGTTATTCTTGATATCCGAAACTCCAGTCAGCCGAACGGCCGGACCAAAAAAGTCATTCCCCTCATTTATAAAACTTCCATAGACGGAAACTTCCTCTCTATTAATCTGGATGCCGATGCCCTGTACAGAAGCTTTCTAAGCAAAAAAGGAAAGACGGATAACCCTTTTTTCGTGCTCTCCTCGAACGGGCGCCTCATGCTGCACGATCAGACGAACGATGGAATGGAGCGGATCAGCTCCATTCAGGCCCCTAATAAGCCGCTTGGCACCGGAGAGGAAGCTTTTATCGAAGAGGAGCTGGAAGGCAAACGCCTGCTTGTTACTTATCTGAAGTCGGACCTCTTGGGCTGGACCTTCGGGATGGCCGCCCCGGTCGATCAGTTGTACAAGAGCGTGGCGAACCTGAAAGGGCTGATCATGCTCATCTCCTTCTTGCTTGCCGTGGCCACCGGCCTCTTGGCTTTTTTACCGCGCGCAACCTTTATGCACCTCTTTTCCGGCTGCTGCAGTTTATCAAGAATAAGGACGATGGGTACCGCCCCATGGACAGGAAAGGGGGTCCTCCGGAGAGTGGCAGCTCATCCGAAACAGCCTGGAACAGGCGTACGAGGACAGAGAAAGCTTGGCTGCACGCTTGAAGGAAAGCCTTCCGGCCTATAAGGAAGCCTTCGTCCGGTCTTTGCTCCGTAAGAACACCTATACCCCCGATTATATACGGGAAAGGATAGAATATTTGGGAATCGGTCTTCCGTCCGGCTCACTCCTGCTTATGGCTATTTCGGTGGAAGAGGCCGGCAAAGGGCAGGACATGATCGAAGAAAGCATAACCAAGCTGCGAATCGGCGATAGGATTGGCCAGTCCCTGCCGGAGGATCGGCCGCACATCGTGTCGGAAGTGGCGGAAGGATTATATGTAGCCATTGTAAACGGAGGAGCGTCCGATACCGCCGCCTGGTTTGCTTCCGCGGAGAAGGTCATCCGGCAGCTGCAAACGGGCCTGAGCCGGAAGGCTTCCATCGGCATCGGAAGGCCCTGTCCCGCTATCGAGCATATTCATCGTGCTTATGACGAAGCAGCGGAAGCTCTGCGTTACCGGAGGCTTGCCGGCGGCCGGGAAGTGATCTACATCGAGGAAGTCAGTCTCGAGGGCACTCCTTTGCTTGCTTATCCAAAGGAGAAGGAGGAATCGTTAACCAGCTATATAATTAATGGGGAAACGGAACAGGCGAGACGGGTGTTTGCGGCCATGACGCAAGAAATCGGAGCACAGGGGAGCAAGCTTCATTACCATCAGATTCAACAGGCATACGCCCAGGTGCTGGGAAGTCTCGTAGCGGCGGCCCATCACATGAAGCTGGACTTGAATCAGGTCACCGGGGAGAAGAACAACCTGTACAGTGTCCTGCTTGACCAAAACGACAGGCAGGCGACGATCTCCTGGCTGGATGGGATCATCGTCCGGCTGTGTGCCGAGATCGGCAATGCTTTTCGGAATAAAAACAACCGTCATGTCGACCAGGCGGTCCGGATGGTCACGGAGGAGTTGGCCCGGCCGGTTACCCTGGCTGCCGTTGCGGAACGGTTGAAGCTGAACCCATCCTACCTTAGCCGCATTTTTAAAGAACAGAAGGGAGAATCGTTCTCCGACTTCGTCACCCGGATTCGAATGGATAAAGGCAAGCAGCTGCTGCTCGAAACGGACCTCAAAATCAAGGAGATCGGCGAACAGGTCGGCTACCAGAAAACCGACTACTTTATTCGTTTGTTTAAAGAGTTCACCGGAATGACGCCGGGTGAATACCGGCAGAACCGCAGCCTGCCCCAATCCTGACAACATACCACAATCATGACCTTTCCTTCTCCCGGGCCATCTAATGTCATGACTGGGGGATGAAGTAAAAGATCCGGTGTTCTCCGGACGGGAGCCGGCTTGTATAATAACCCACAAGTGCACTTGGTGGCCCGGCCGGCCGATTTACTTATTCATGTTGATCATTAAGGGAGGGAAAAGGATGTCCCACAAGATTGTTCGGTCCACTCTCGTTCTGGGGTTAGCCTTCTCAACGATTGTGGGCTGCACCCCCGCCAAAGAGAA
Source organism: Paenibacillus sp. CC-CFT747 (assembly GCA_030323305.1). GTDB lineage: Bacteria > Bacillota > Bacilli > Paenibacillales > NBRC-103111 > Paenibacillus_AO > Paenibacillus_AO aurantius. The sequence continues at coordinate 2,510,548 of CP106741.1, forward strand.
TGAAAGCGCTACCGGAGGCGAGTCTGCCGGTCCGCAGGCGGGAAAGAAGGCGGAGAAGGTTTACGTTTACGCCAACTTTGGAAATTTGGGCAATACGAGCGTGACGACGAAGCCCGAAGCGCTTCAGGAAGTGCAGGCTTATATTAAGGAGAAAACCGGCATCGAAGTCATCCCCATCATACCGCCCAAAGGGTCGGAGGCCGACAAGCTGAACATCCTGCTCGGCTCCAATGAACCGCTGGATATTTTCAGCGGAACGATGGCGACGCATCAGCTCAAGGGGGCGGCCCGTCCCCTCAACGACCTGCTGGATAAGTACGGGCCGAATGTCAAGAAGCTTTGGCCGGCGGATTGGAAAGCCTCCTGGGACGCCTTGACCACCCAGGACGGCAAGATCTGGGCGATTCCGGCCGTCCCTCCCGTGGCGGGCAATACGGTATTGGTCCGGGAGGATTGGTTGAAGAAGCTTAATCTCCCCATGCCGAAAACGATCGACGAGATGGAGAACGTACTAAAGGAGCTTAAAGACAAAGATCCGGCGGGCAACGGACAAACCATTCCGCTGCTGACGGACCTCCCGGGCTTATACGGCTCCTTGGCCGCGGGCTACATGAACGTAGGCTACGGCAACTGGGTGGATAAGGACGGGAAGGTTAAGCCGCCGCAGCTGAATCCGGGGTTTAAGGATTTCCTCGCGAAGATGGCGGACTGGTACAAGAAAGGATACCTCTACAAGGAGGCTTTCTCGACGGACCGGACCCGCCAGATCGAGCTGGTTAAGCAGAATCGCGTAGCGGTAGGAGCCCTTTGGAATACGACGATAACCGCAAATGAATACCTGCTCAGGCAAAACATTCCCGAAGCCAAGTATACGGTCGCCGCCGACCTGCAGGGGCCGCTCGGCAATGTGACGACCATCGGGGGAGTCGGAACGGGCGGCATCATGATCAACAAAAACGCCCAAAATGCCGAAGCCGCGATGAAATACATCAACTGGGTACAATCCGATCTGGAAAATTACCTCACCGTGTTCTTCGGCATACAAGGAAAACACTGGAAGTATGTGAACAAAGAGAAACATATTATTGAAGCCATTAATACGGATTATATGGGAGAGCTGGTCCCCGGGCTGAGCTTCGCCTACACCGTTCAATTCCAGAAGAACGATCCCTCTTTCGGGCCGCAGTTCGACTATATTCAGAACTACATTACGAATAGGAAGCGGGTCAAGCCGGCAGGCACGGCAGAGGTGGATTACCGCTTCGACGCCAAGACCCTTCAGCAGAACATTCCCACGTCAGGAGACATCAGCCGGATGATGGACCAGGAGATCATTAAATTCATTACCGGGGCCAGACCTCTTAGCGACTATGACAAGTTTGTGGAGGAGCTGAACAAGGCGGGACTCGACAAGTGGATCGAGACCTACACCGCCGAATACAACCGCGTGAAGGGCAAGTAAGCCTTCTTACGTAGAACGGCTTGTCGGTCCGGCAGGAGGATAATTCCCGGCGCAGGCCGTTCTTACCTCCCAAGGGAACGGAGATGATGGAATGAATGCGAGCCTATGGACCTCCATGCGGAAGTATAAGCTGGAATATGCCCTGGTTGTGCCGGGAATGCTGTATTTTCTTATCTTCCACTATGTTCCCATATACGGCATTATTATCGCCTTTAAGGACATTGCGCCTTTCGAAGGCCTAAGCGGAATCTTCTCCTCCGAGTGGGTGGGGCTGAAGCATTTTCGGGATTTTATGAACTCGTACTATTTCTGGGATATTCTCGGCAATACCCTGATCATCAGCTTTTATCGGATCGTCTTCGGATTCCCGGCGCCGATTGTGCTGGCTCTCCTGATGAATGAGGTCCGGCACAGCGGATTCAAAAGGGTCGTGCAGACCATCGCTTACCTGCCGCATTTTCTGTCCATGGTTCTGCTGGCCGGACTGGTCACCGCCATGCTCAGCCTGGACGGAGGCTTCGTGAACGGGTTTATGGGGTGGCTCGGTTTCGAGCCCATTCCTTTTCTGACGGATAACCAATATTTCAGGTCTGTCCTGATCGGTTCCGGGATTTGGAAGGAAGCCGGCTGGGGAACCATTCTTTATTTGGCTGCCATGGCCGGGATCGACCAGCAGCTTTACGAAGCGGCAACCGTTGACGGGGCCGGCCGTTTCCGGCAAATCTGGCACATTACGCTTCCGGGCATCCGGCATATTATGGTCATCCTGTTTATCTTGTCGGTCGGGCATATTCTCGATGCCGGCTTCGAGCAGATTTATTTGCTGTATTCGCCCCCGGTCTATCAGGTGTCGGACATTATCGATACCTTTGTTTACCGCAAGGGGCTGGTCGAAGTGAATTATTCTTATGCTGCGGCCGTCGGCCTGTTCAAGTCCGTTGCCGGGGTCATCCTCATTCTGGGTGCCAATTATATAGCCAAGAGGCTGGATCAGGAAGGAATCTGGTAGAAGGGAGAAGTCATGCGAAGAAGACATTGGAATAAAGGAGAACTCGCCTTTCAGGCTGCTAACTATACGCTGCTGGCCCTGCTGTCGCTCCTGTTTCTTGTTCCGCTGCTGGCCATCGTTTCCACCTCGCTCGTCGGGGAGACCGAGCTCATGCGAAGGGGAGCTTCATTCTGGTTCCCGACAAGCTGGACTTCTCCGCTTACCGGGTCCTGCTGGCGGACGGCTCCTCGTTGTACCGCGCTTACGGGATCACCGTAGCAAGGGTGGTCATGGGGACGGCGCTTAACCTGCTGTTTACCTCCATGCTCGCTTACGGGCTGTCCCGCAAGGGGATGCCGGGGCGCGAATGGATGATCACCCTTATTTTCCTTACCATGCTGTTCGGAGGCGGCCTGATTCCCACTTATTTGCTGCTGAAGTACCTGCATTTGACCGACACCTTCTGGGTGATGATCGTGCCTGGCCTGATAAGCGCCTGGAATCTGCTGATCATGCGGAATTTCTTCTCGCAGATTCCGGAGAGCCTGATCGAATCCGCCACCATCGACGGAGCGACGCCCTTTACCATTCTGGCGCGCATTGTGTTCCCGCTCAGCTTGCCGACCTTCGCCACCATCGGTCTTTTCTATGCGGTGGGCCATTGGAACGCCTGGTTCGATGCCACGATTTATATCAACAATCCGGAGCTTCTGCCGGTGCAGGTTCTGCTTAGACGGGTCGTCCTGACCATGTCCAGCCAGGATTTGAATGCGGATATTATGGGGGCGCTCACCAACAAACCGACTCCGCAAAGCTTACGGGGGGCGATGATAGTTCTGACGACCGTCCCGATTCTGTTCGTGTATCCGTTTCTGCAGAAGCATTTTATTAAAGGGGCCTTGACCGGTTCCCTTAAAGGATAGGAGAGAGGAAGATGTTGGAGCAAAAGGGAAGGCCGTTCTGGATCTGCGGCCGGGGCCCGGCAATCCGCGCAACAGCGAAGGGGCCTTTCTGGAAAGGAACGACGGAGGGCTGCTGTTTGTATACAGCCGCTTTAATGGGGATTCGCCGGATGACACGGGAAAGGCCTGCGTGGCCGCAAGACGGTCGGAGGACGGCGGGGAGACGTGGAGCGGGGATGAAATAATCGCCACGCCCGAGGATCATGGCGCTCACAATTTGATGAGCGTTTCTCTGCTCCGGATGCAGAACGGGGAGATCGGCCTCTTTTATTTGCTGCGGTTCGGCTGGAACGATACGCGGCTGCACCTGCGGCGTTCTTCGGATGAAGGGAGAAGCTGGAGCGAGCCGGTATGCTGCATCCCCGGACCCGGTTATTACGTGACGAACAATGACCGGGTGGTGAGGCTCTCCACGGGAAGGCTGGTCATCCCTGCAGGGTTTCACAAGATGAAGACGAACAGCACGACGGACTGGGCTTCATTCGACGGCAGAGCGGTCGCCTGTTTCTTCCTCTCCGACGATGACGGCCAGACGTGGAGGGAGGCCAAGACCTTCTGCGCCATGACGGTCCCTCACTCCAAAAGCGGACTGCAGGAGCCGGGGATCGTGGAGTTGGCGGGTGGGGTGCTCTGGGCTTGGGCCCGGACGGATATGGGGTACCAGTACGAGATGTTCTCCATAGATGCAGGGGAGACATGGAGCCAGCCGACACCGTCACGCTTCACCTCCCCGAATTCTCCTCTGTCCATGAAGAGGGATCCGAACGGCGGGCAGCTGTTGGCGGTCTGGAATCCCATTCCGAATTACGAAACGAGGGAGCTGGAGAAGCATTCCTGGGGCCGGACTCCCCTTGTTGCAGCCGTAAGCCGAGATGAAGGCAGAAGCTGGGGAACCCCTTTTGCCGTGGAGCGGGTGGAGGACCGTGGGGGCTACTGTTATACGGCGATTCATTTTACCCGGGAAGCCGTTCTGCTTGCTTATTGCGCTGGCGAACCGGAGGACGGGATCTGCCTGGCGCGGTTGAAGATTCGCAAGATTCCGCTTTCGGCGCTGTAAAGGCATCGACCAAAGGAACCAGACGGCAGCTGCACAACAAAAAACCCCCAACGAGGATGCTCGTTGGGGGTTTTTTGCAGCGTAAGCCGGCCCTATGCGGTAAGCCAACCGGCTCGAAGAAGGTACGGCTTGCCCGATCAGGCCGCCTGTTCTTGGCCGATTGAGGCAGGGTTTTCTTTTCTTTTGCGGACGAACAGGGAGATGGGCAGGGCGAGCAAGACCAGGCCGGTCGCGAGCAGGTACACGTCGTTGACGCTCATGGTGAAGGCCTGCATGGTCACAACCGGGCTCATGCCGCCAGCCTGCTGGGCGAGCTCCGTTGAATGGACGGAGGTCCGGGACGCCAGCATCGAGGTGAAGATGGCGATGGAGAAGGAGCCCATGACATTCCGCACCCAGTTGCTGATCGACGAAGCGTGCCCGGATTGCTGAACCGGAATCTGCTCCATTCCCGCGTTGCTCGCCGGCATCGTCGTGAAGGCAATGCCCACGTTGCGCACGAGCATCCACCACACGATGTAGCCGTGAGAGATATTGACGTTCAGCCAGCCGAGGGCGAGCGTCCCGATGGACATCAGGGCGATCCCGATGACCATGAGGATAAGCGGCCCGACCCGGCTGTACAGCTTGCCGACGATCGGCATGCAGATCGCCATGGCGAGCGAGGCCGGCAGCAGAATCAGTCCCGTTTCGAGCGGGGTGACGCGCTGGATGTTCTGGAGGAACAGCGGTGTCAGGAACGTGCCCGAGTACAGGCTGACGGTGACGATGCTCGAGATGACGAGCGTAATGGTGTAGCGGGCGTTCGCCAGTACCCGCATATTCAGAAGCGGGACCTCGGCCTTCAGCTCGCGCCAGAAGAACAGTCCGAGCACGACCACGCCGAAGACGATCAGCGACACGATCCGCCCGGAGCCCCAGCCCCACGAATGGCCTTCGCTGAAGGCGATGAGCAAGGACAGGCTTCCGAGCACGGCGCCGAGAAAGCCGAGCAGGTCGAACGATTTCGGCACATTGAGCCGGTAATAGGGAATGAGCCGGGCAACCAGGGCGATGGACACGAGCCCGATCGGCACATTCATGTAGAACAGCCATTTCCAGCTCAAGCTCTCGATCAACCATCCGCTCAGCGTGGGCCCGATAGCCGGACCGAGCATAGCGGAGAGGGACCAGAGGGAGATCGAGACCGGCTGCTTCTCACGCGGAATGATCTGATAGATGATCGTCATCGTGGCGGGCATGACCAATCCGCTGAAGACACCTTGCAGAACGCGGAATACGATCAGGGACGACGTGTCCCAGGCCAGTGCGCAGAGCATGGAACAGACGGTAAATCCGATCAGGGAAGCGAGATAAAGACGCTTGTAGCTGAACCGGTCGCCGAGAAAGCCTGTCACGGGAGCAATGGTTCCCATGGCGAGCATGAAGCCGGTAATGGTCCATTGGATGGTGGTCAGATCGGTGTGGAACTCCTGCATCAGCACGGGAATGGCGATGTTGATGGTGCTCATGCTGAGGATGGTGAGGAACGAGCCGAAGAAGATGGCGATCATCACCGGCCAGTAACGCAGATGGGGTACTTCGTCGTGTTTCAAGTGGCGCCTCCTAATAGTAAATGGGGTTAATCATTCATTAATAAATGGTTTATCAATAAAATGGATAGACCCCATCTTACTACCGTTTATAAAGGCTGTCAATAATTTCATGAGAAGAACAAGGGCAGGCCGTGGCCGAGGACCGGCGGAATGTTTAACGGCCTTTCGGAAGGGTTAATGGTAAAGAGTCCCTTCTTTACCGGTAACCTCCTTCCCTCTCCTGGAAGAAAGCGCTATCATCCTGACGGACTGGCGAGGAGGGAACGAATCCATTGAGAGCCGGGCTCAGACCCGTCTATTTTCATTCCTTATAAAGGAGGAAACCTGTTACTGACCTAACAGGATTTCCTATAGAACGAACTAATTGGGCAAGGTGCCCTGGAAATAGGGAGTAACCAAATAAGACGAAAGAGGAGGCGATAACGGATGAGGAGGGTGGTTTGGAGCGTGTGTCTCTTGGCGGTGCTGGCCGGCTGCGGAAGCCCGATGGCCGGGAACAAGCTGCCGCCGGGGCCGGGCTTGCAGGCACAGGCGTTAGGAGCGGACGGAGGGCTGACGGACAAGAGAGCGGCCGGGGAGGAACAACCGGCCGAGGTATTGGCCACTCTTACCGTACTGGGGGAAGAGTATGTGGCTTTGGCGGCTTCGGAGAAGGTCATTAAAGTATCCCCACAGACGAAAAAGGACCGGTGGACCCGGGAGCAACTGCTCGCCATGCCCGGCGGCATGAACCGCATGCTGGAGCAGCTCCCTCAGACGAAGTCGCTTTCGGGGACCCTCACGCTCAAGAAAGCCCTCTCCTTATCCGAGCTGGAGGCGTTCCTATCCGGGTATGGGCTTCAGGTGGAAAGCTTTCAGCTGCGCCGGTTTGAGAAGACGAAGGAGGGGTCCTATGAACGGCTGACCTACATGGCTTCTCCGCGTAACGGGGTCCTGGTATCGGACGAGCTTCGGGAATTGGAGGAAGCTCCCCATTACGTGGGAGTGATTTCCCTAATCGGAAGTGCGGACAAGGATGACTGGCTCCGGCTCAGCCGGGATACCCATGTGTTCTCGGCGGACCTTTCTTCCGCCCGTTTGAAGGAGGAGCTCGGAAAGAATCCCCGCGTCCGGGAGCTGCTCGACCAGGGAGGCCGGCTCGACATTCAGGTGCCCAATCTCTACTGGGAGCTGGAGGATGCGGGAATCGTCCAGTACGAAGACTCATCCCTGATGTCCCGTTGAAGCGGGAAAGCCGGAGGGCCGTCGCTTGCCCCTCCTTGGCTCAGGAAGGCGGACATACGCACCTCCAGCCAAAAAGGGTGGCGCCGGGATTATCTCCCTGACGCCACCCTTTTCTGTTTAGCCGGGAGTGTCCCGAGCCCCGGCACGGCGAAGCTCATTCCGAGCCGGCCGCCTCTTGGGCGGCACTGGCGCCGGCGGTATGGCCGGTCACGAAGGCGGCGGTGATGTTATACCCGCCGGTGTAGCCGTGAATGTCGAGGATTTCTCCGCAGAAGAAGAGCCCGGGCATCCGCTTCGACTGCATCGTCTTCGGGTCGACTTCCTTCAAGTGAACGCCTCCGCCCGTGACGAACGCTTCCTCCAGGGAGAGCGTTCCGTTCACCTCGATCGGGAAAGCCTTCAGCAGCTTGGCAAGCTCGGCCCAGGGCTGCTTCGGAATATTGGCGAACGTCGTCTCCTCCTTCAGCCCGGCCCGGCTGAGCAGGAGGGGAAGGATCCGCTCGGGAACGGCGGCACGCAGCACGTTCTTGATCGCCTTGCGGGGCTCCTCCTCCGCTAACTTCCCTGTCATCGCCTGGACTTCGTCCGTGGACCGCCCCGGGTAGAAGTCGACCGTAACGGTGACGGTCCGCACCTTGAACTGCTTCCGCAGCTTGACGACGAATTGGCTGCAGCGCAGCACGGCCGGTCCCGAGAGCCCGAAGTGGGTGAACAGCATGTCCCCTTCGTGCTCGATGACCTTCTTGCCTTTCGGGTTCCACACCGAAAGGGTAATGCCGCGCAGCGCCAGCCCCTGCAGCTCCCGGCTGCGGATGAAGGGCTCGTCCGACGTCAGGGGAACCTCCGTCGGGTAGAGCTCGGTGATCGTGTGGCCGGCCTCCTCGGCCCAGGCGTAGCCGTCGCCGGTCGAGCCCGTGTGCGGCACCGACTTGCCGCCGACGGCCAGAATCACCGCGCGGGACGGCACCTTCTCGCCGTTCGCGAGAAGGATGCCGGCGGCACGTCCGTTTTCGTACAGGACGCGGCGGACCGGGGTGTTCACCCGGAGGGCCACGCCCTGCGAGCGGACCTGCCCGACGAGGGCGTCGACGACCGTCTTCGCCTTGTCCGAGACCGGGAACATCCTTCCCCGGTCCTCCTCCTTCAGTGGGATGCCGAGCCCTTCGAAGAACGCGATGATATCCTTGTTGCTGAAGCGGGTAAAGGCGCTGAACAGAAACCGCCCGTTGCCCGGAATATGGCGGATGATCTCGTCGATCTCCTTCGCATTCGTGACATTGCAGCGGCCGCCGCCCGAGATGCCGAGCTTGCGTCCGAGCTTATCGCCTTTATCGACCAGAAGCACCCGGGCTCCCTGCGAGCTGGCGGCAATGGCCGCCATCAGCCCCGAAGGCCCTCCGCCGATAACAATTACATCGTAGGTCATGACTGCAGCTCCTTGACTATCCGTGCCTTATCCAGATAAGGCACCAGAGAAGGTCTTCCTTATGCCAAACCGGGATAAGGAAGACCGTTTCTTTTATTATAGTCGACAGACCCGCTTCCACCAAACGGCCGTTATCTTTCTAGGACCTCCCGGCACCGGCCGTTCCCGCGCTATTAAAAAACCATGGTCCCTCGGCAGGCCGGGGACCATGGTTCTTCTTATGCCAGCGAACCGGCCGCCGCTACTCGACCCGCTCCAGCCAGACCGGCCCCGCCTTCCGGATCGCCTGGTAGAGCAGGAAGTTCACGCCGATCAGCAGCACGATCAGCGCCAGGGCGTAGACGGCAAGGGGCGGCCGGAGGAAAGCGGCCGAGACGATACACACGCCGCCCGTGGCGACGGCAACCAGGACGTTGAAGAAAATATGGACGTTCTGCTTGACCGCTTTCTGCTCGTTGTCCCAGTTGAGCTTGGGAGACCTCAGATCGAACAGCATGCCCGTTAAGGTGACGAGGAGCATCCCGGCCGCGGCGGCAGCCGTAAGGGCAAGGGCGAACCCGACCGGAGGCTTGACGAGGACGAACAGCGTCCCGAGCAGGAGCACAAGACCGACCGCCGACAGAAGCAGGGAGGTAATAACCTTGGCGGCAATCATTTTGCCGTAAGAGACCGGGAGGTGCTTCAGAATGTAGAAGCCCTGCCCCTCCCGGGAGAACGACGTAGTCGACGACGCGCTGCTCGCCGCGGTAAAGAGAAGGAAGGTGAAGCCGACGGCCAGAACAAGGGCGGCCGTGCTGCCGTTCTCCAGATAGCGCCCGGAGTCCCGGACCTTGCCGATCAGATCGGGCTGGGTCAGAAGCGGGATCAGAAAGATGATCGGAAACAGGAAATTCATCAGCACGCAGTTAATGAAGAAGGCCGGCGTGCGGAACAGCACCCGGAGCTCTTTGAAGGTCAGGGCCTTCAGCGCGGAGGAGCTTGCCGTCATCCGGTCCAACCGCTCCCCGGTAACCACCTTGCGGGTCGAGAAGGACTCCGAGAGACCCATGACGCCGCGGAAGTACAGCCATTCTCCGAGCAGCAGGAACAGCAGGAACAAGAGAGCCGTGGCCCCGAGGAAAAGCCCGAGATTGGCCAGCCCGCGGAGAGACGCGGGGTCGACGAGGGCCCCGGCCGCAAACCGGGAGCTCGGAAAGATGCCGGTGAAGGTGTTCAGGAGCGAGTTGTTCCCTTGCTGAAGCAGGGATTCCAGCTTCGCCTGGTCGTTCATCTGGCGGGAGAACGACTGGAAAATGACATTAAAAGCAATGCCGGAGAAGACAGCCGCCACTCCTCCGATCATCCGGAACAGGTCCTTCCGCTTGCCGATGTTCGTGAACCGCATGATCACCATGGAGAAGAAGGAGGCGATGATGAGCGGGATGACGGGAAGCGCCAGGAAGACAAGCACCCCGTAGAGATAATAGAGGGGGCCCGCCCCGCTTTTGACCCCGTACGTTCCGAGCACAGGCGCCAGCACGACGAAGACAGTCAGGTACTCATACGCCAGGGTAACCCCGAACTTGGCCGCCAGAATCTGATACGGCTTTAAGGGAGGGGCAGCAAATGCTCCACGTCCTGTGAGAAGTAGTAAACGTTGATCACATAGAAAATGCCGAAGACGAAAATGACCGCGCAGCTCGCGGCAAGTCCCATGCCAAGCAGGATCCCCTCCTGGCCGAGAGGCGCGAACGCATCATAGATTTGCGAGAGAAAGAGAATGACCGCGAATCCGATGGGAAGACAGGCCACGAGCAGAAGAATGGCGAGCAGCCAGGTCTTTACCGCGGACTTCTTCTTAAACGCGGCCATCCCGCTGCCGTTCTTGAGCAGAATCCGGGCCAGCACCAGGGAGCGGCTCATAGCGTCATCTCCAGGAAGATTTTCTCGAGCGATTCGTTGGCATGGAAGTGCTCCTGAAGCTCCTTGAACGTGCCGCAAAACCGGATCCTGCCCTTGACGATGATGGCCACCCGGTCGCACAGCCTCTCAGCCACCTCCAGCACGTGCGTGGAGAAGAAGACGGTCTTGCCGCTGTCCGTATGCTCGCGCATCATCTCTTTCAAGGTGAAGGAGGATTTCGGATCCAGTCCGGTCAAGGGCTCGTCAAGGATCCAGACCTCCGGCCGGTGAACGAGCACGCCCATGAGCACGATCTTCTGCCGCATCCCGTGGGAATAGCTCTGGATGGAGTCTCCGAGCGCGGTAGTCATGTCGAACCGTTCCGCAAGCGATTCGATCCGTTCCTTGCGGACTTCCTTCGGCACATCGTACATGTCCGCCATGAAGGTAAGGTATTCCAGGCCTTTCAGGCGGAGAAAAAGATCCGGGCTGTCCGGCACATACCCGAACTGCTTCTTGGCCTCCAGGGTGTCGGTGGAAATGTTCCGGCCGTTAATGGTGATCGTCCCGCCGTCGGGGCGGATGATGCCGGTGATCATTTTGATCGTGGTGGTTTTGCCGGCGCCGTTCGGGCCGAGGAATCCGAAGATTTCCCCTTGGCGGACGGTCAGCTGCAGGTCGTCCACCGCTTTAACGGTTCCGTTGTAGCTCTTCGTGACGTGATTCAGTTCAATCATAGTTACCTCCGGCGTACAAAAATGGATATCCGGGCTTGCTGATTACCACTGCTGGTCAACAAGCCTTCCTATAGATATAAACGAAAGCAAAGGGATTAGGTTTCACAAGGCATCACCCATTATAGAGGGTATTTCGGGAACCTGGCAATGCCGCAGGATTCCTACCCTCCTCCAGCTTAAGGGGCCCCGGTTAAAAGGCGGGAATCCTCCCGTTTAAATTTTGGTTAAAAATGTCCTTCCCAGCCATACTAAGGCAGAATCTATCTAAGGAGGAAGCAAGATGGCGAACCGTTCCAATGATTCCAAGGAGCAGCAGAAGCAGGAGCACCAGAACGCTAAACAGAGCGCCCCGGGTGAAAAAGTGGACAAGCGTCTGGACGGCCCGAACCGTCCTTCCGAGTGAGGACCCGGCCATGAGCGACAAGGACCTGGATCCGTTCGAGATCGAATTCCTGCCCGAATTCCGCAAGGGCCGGGGCCCGGAGGAGCCTTTCGTCAATGAATACGGGGTGACCATCGGGGATCACGACTACCGTTCGGAGAACTCCCCCTCGAGAACTGGACTGCGGGAACGGATCCGTCGGTCATGGCGGGAGACGAGTGGGTTCATCCCTTCAAGGATATCGGCTTTCATACCGCCGAGAACCGGGATTACTTCGAACGCGGCATCCCGCCGAGAGGGGGCGTCACCATGCATCCGACCATCGACACCGCGTACGACTATGCTCTTGGTCAGGCTGGTGACGAAAGCCACGAGGAGCGAAGCGCCGGGATGGACGGGAACCCGAGTGCGTCCGGGGAAAGGGAAGCGGGAGCCGATGCCGGGGCGGAGGAAAGCGGGCGCGAACGCCCTTAATCCTTTGCAAACCCTTCTCCCCGATGTATAATATAGGGGAGAAGCCGACCTTTTCGGCCGGTTAAGAAGGAGTGAATTGACATGTCAATGTCGTTTGAATCTTATATGAAGGATATGGTCCAACCCATGCGCGACGACCTGACCCGCATCGGGGTGAAGGAGCTCCGCACTCCCGAGGAAGTAGTCGAGAACCTCGAGAACGCCAAGGGAACGGCGCTGCTCGTTGTCAATTCCGTCTGCGGCTGTGCCGCCGGCCAATGCCGCCCGGGTGTAGCCCGCGCACTCGAAGGAGAGATCAAGCCGGATCATTTGTTCACCGTGTTCGCCGGCCAGGACAAGGAAGCGACCGCCAAGGCACGGGAATTCATTAGCGGTTATCCGCCTTCCTCCCCTTCGATCGCTTTGTTCAAGGACGGGGAGCTGGTTCACTTCATCCAGCGGCATCAGATCGAAGACCGTTCGGCCGAAATGATCGCGAACGACCTGAAAGGCGCATTCCAGGAATTTTGCGCGAAGTAAAATTCCTTCGGAAACGAATCCTCGTTTCCTCATAGTAACAGCCGGGCAGGAGACTTGCCCGGCTGTTTTTCTATCTTCCTCGTCTAGAGGAACCGCTTCTTACCTAAGGCGTGCAAGCTCTTCTGGCTCGTAGCGATAGCGGGCCCCGCACCGGTGGCAAACCGTCTCCATGGTTTGGTTTGCCGCGCAGGCCGTGGCGACCTCTTTCTTGTCCAAGCTATAAAGCATGGGGAAAAGGGCCTCCTTGGAGCATCCGCAGAACAGCCTAACGGCTTGATGGCCAAGAGGCACGGTATCCGGGAAGAGCAGCCGGGGCAGCCCGGCGAAGGTATCCGCCGTCATCGGCCTTTTCCAAACGTGCTGGAAACGGGTGATGCGGCTCGCGATTTCGGATAGAAGGCCGTCCGGAGCCCCGGGAAGCAGCTGGGCCATGACGGCGAAACCGCACCGGATGTCGTTAGTCTCCCTAAGTCGGTATGGAGCGTGAACCAGGTGGGAATTTGTTCGCTCTGGCGAAAATAATGGGCCAAGTCGTCCGCGAGATGGCCATGGGGCATGTCGGTTATTCCGGTGCAGACGGAGGACAGGCCAAGATCACGAATCACTTGAATACGGCCTCTAGGGCCGATCATCTCCTTCATTGTAGAGGGGTGTCCTTCGGGCCCGTCTTCGCCCATTCCCCGCTGAGGAAACACCGGACCGTTCCTTCTGCGTCGGCATCCGCTTGAATCCGCCGCCGGGAATCGCTCATCCGGATCTTCATCGTGACACGCTGCCCTTCTTTGAGGGTGCCGGTCAGAAGTCCGGCGAGGGACGCGGCTTCGGTGGCGGCGCTTCGAAGGAGGCGCTCGGTCGGCTGCAGCCGGCCGAGTGCCTGAAGCAGCCGGGTTCCGTCCATATACAGCACACGAGCTTGTTTGTCGCCGACCAGTGTTCTGATAAGTAATGCTTCCATAGGTACCCTTCCTTTCCTGCCTTGATCGGTATAATTCGCAGCGGGCATTAGGAAAAGGATAAGTCCTGACGTAACGTCAGGTTCAAGAGTTAAAAGCCGGGAGGAGGAACAAGAAAGGATGGAGAACCGGACGTGGAAAGTCGGAGAAGTGGCCAAACGAACAGGCTTGACGATCCGGACCCTGCATCATTACGACCGAATCGGATTGCTCTCGCCCACCGCTCATACGGAATCGGGGCATCGTCTCTATACCGGGGAGGATCTTATCCGGCTTCATCAGGCCCTTTCCTTGAAGGAGCTGGGATTCAGCCTGGAGGAAATAAAGGACATGACGAGCCAAACCGAGCTCCCATGGACCGAGATGGTCAAGCTGCAGATTCAACGTCTGGAGGAGCGGATTGACGGCATGACCGGGGTACGGGACCGGCTGCGGGATATCGCAGAAACCATGGAAACCGCAAGCACGCAACCTCCCGTTTCAAGCGATGCCGTGTTGAAGGCCATACAGCTGTCCAGAATGATGAACAGCCCTCATTTCCTTCCCGGGCAGGCTAGGGAGATGAAGACCAGGCTGAAGACCGCGGCGCCTGTCCGGCAGAAGCAGGAGGGGAGGAAGATAAGGATCTCGTCGGCCTCTTCCGCCGGTACCAACAATCCGGAAGATTGCCCCATGACCCGGAGGTTGCCGCTGCGGCGAAGGAATGGAAAGCCGTAATCGATTCCCACGGAATGGGGGATAAGACGTTTCTCCGGTCGGTCGAGTCCTACTACCGCGAAGCGCCTGATGCTGCCCTGGTCTTCGGAATGGATGAGGAACTCTACGCCTATATCCGGGAAGCGGTGGCCTGCCTCAACGAATAAGCAGCGCTTCTGTGCGAAGCGCTGCTTGTTCCCTTGCAGGGAGTCGGGCCTTCGGGTCCGCCTAGCCCGCTTCCGTTCCGGCCGGCCGGCTGCCGTCCCGGTCCGCCGGAATGATCTGCTCCATGCGCCGGCGAATCTGCTCCGCCCGTTCGGCTCCCGAGAGCTCCGCCGCAATCCGGAAGCCGTGCGACAGGTTCGGCTTCCGGTTGACGTTATGCGCGTCGGTGGCGAGCGTATGGGCCAGATCACGGCGGATAAGCGTCTCCGCGGTCTGCCGGGCCTCCGCGTTGTTGCGGCCGAGCAGGCTGTCGACGGACACCTGCGTCCACGCGCCGGCCGCTATAAGCGATTCCAGCAGGGGAGGTTGTCTCGGAAGAAGTAGTGTCTCTCCGGGTGAGGAATCACCGGCGTCACCCCTCGCTCCCGCAGCCAGGCGACCACGCCGGCGGTCTCCGGGTTGTACCCGCTCCAGGGCTGCTCCAGCAGGACGAACGACTCCTGCCGGTCGAGAAAGCAGAAGGCGCCGCTCTCGGCCTCTCGGCGGAAGCGGGCGGCGTCCTCGAGCCGGACTTCATTGCCCGGATGAATCGTCACGGCGAGACCCTCCCGGTCGAGCTCCGCCTGAAGGGCTCGAACTCCGGACTCCACGACCGCACGCCCATTCGGATAGGCGCTCGTGAAATGGGGCGTCGCGACAATATGCCGGATTCCGTCCTCGTAAGCAAGACGGGCCATGGCGACGGCCTCCTGCATGTCGGCGGCCCCGTCGTCAAGGCCGGGTAGAATGTGGCAGTGGATATCGATCATGAACGGAACCCCCTTTGTTGGAATAGTCTGAATTTTTATATAGCTTACCAAACACGAACTTGAAAATCTAGCGAACGGAGAAGAGTGCTTCCGACCCTTCTATCCTGGCCCCGCAGGCGGGGAGGGGAGCGGACGGCGCTTCACTTTAAGATTTTTGGTATAATAAAGGGAAGGAAACCAATCCAAAGAGAGGATGAGTGGAATGAGCCTGCAGGAGGAAATTATTGCGACGCTTGGCGTCAAGCCTCAGATTGACGTGGAGGAAGAGATCCGCAAGCGGGTCGATTTTCTGAAATCGTATATGGTCAACGCAGGGGTGAACGGCCTCCTGATCGCGATCAGCGGCGGGATCGACAGTGCGGTAGCGGCCGGCTTGTGCAAGCAAGCGACGGACGAGCTGACCGAGGAGAAGGGCAAGGAGTACATAACGCTGGGGGTCTTCCAGCCGTATGGGAAGCAGAAGGACATTTCAGACAGCTACGCGACGGCGGAAGCCTTCCAGCTGAAATACAAAATCGAGACGAATATTGAAGAGGCGGTGAACGAAATCGCCCTGGAAGCCGAGCACGGCTTGAAGAGCATCGGGCGGTCCCAGCACCTCAGCAAGGGCGGCAAGGGCAACGTCATGGCGCGTACGCGGATGGTGATGCAGTATGCGCTGGCCTTTGAGCTGAACCTGCTCGTCGTGGGAACGGACCATGCCTCGGAGGCGGTCACGGGCTTCTTCACGAAATGGGGAGACGGCGCGGTCGACCTGACCCCGCTTAGCACTTTGAACAAACGTCAAGTGCGCCAGCTGGCGGCGAAGCTGGGGGTTCCGAAGAGCATTCTGGACAAGGCTCCGTCGGCGGGCCTTTGGGCGGACCAGACGGATGAGGGCGAGCTTGGCATTACCTATGAGGACAACAGCAGCTACCTGGAGGGCAAGGAGATCGATCCGGCCGTCAAGGAGAAGCTCGAAAGCATCTACAAGCGGACCTCGCATAAACGCAACGACATTCCCGGTATTTAAGGAGGATAACCTTATATGGAGCAAACCATTACGTTCTCCGAGCTGTTGGAGTCGTTAATTACGAATCAGGTTAACGTCACGATCGGTGCGGGGAAAGCGAGCTGAACGGGACGATCCTCGCCTTCGATCCGGAGCCGAAGGTACTGACCTACCGGGATTCCTCTACCGGCACCCTTCATTTCATCCCGCTTACTTCGGTGCGGAGCATCGGGGTGGATGAGACGACCGGTGGGCTATCCTGCTTCCTGGACCTGTACCGGAAGTAAACAGGGGAAAGGAAAAGGTAGGAACCGCATGATTGTTGGAGTCGGCACGGATTTGACGGACATCGCCCGGATTGCCGGGCTTCTCGGCCAGCCGTCGGGCCGCCGCTTCCTCGAGCGCGTGCTCACGAACGCCGAACTGGCGCTGGCGGAGGAGCGCCGCGGGCGGCTGGCCGAATTCGCCGCGGGCCGGTTTGCCGCGAAGGAGGCCGTCGTCAAGGCGCTCGGCTGCGGCATCGGCCGGCAGGTGGCATGGCGCGACGTCGAGGTGCTGCCCGACGCTTCGGGCCGGCCGCAGTGCACCCTGTCGCCGGCCGCCAGGGAGCGGCTTGGCCTGGAGCCCGGCATACGGCTGCACCTGAGCATCACACACACCGGGACGACGGCGGCGGCCTTTGCCGTGGCGGAGCAGTCCGCGGGGAGAGCGGCATAGAATAAGGAAGAACAAAGTTCCGGAGAGGCCTTGCCGCCTACGGGACTTTGTTCTATTTATGGTTATTTTATCCTTTCGTGGTTCCTATTTGGATTCCTAATGGCCCCCTTTCCATTCTGAAAACCCTTGTGCCAAGGACTTTCGACACAAATTTAATAAAAAGAAAGGGGGGATTAGGTCCTAAGGTATAGGAAACCGCCTATCCCTTCCAGTAGAATAAAAGAAAATAGGATAGGCGGGTAGAGCCAGTCCCGTTTCCCATCCAATTCATGGGCAAAGGTTGAGGAAAATGAGCGAAAGGGAGTATTTGAACTGGCTTCGAGGCCGCAAAGGGGTTGTCATCACCCGATGGCTGAAGAAACTGACCGAATTATATCCGGAAAGCTATGACCGAATAACCGGCAACCAAGGGGCCGAGGTGTTTTTTGATTTTATGCTCGATCTGGCCGTTCCGCTGGAGCAGCATAGTCATTTTCAGATGGTCCCGCTGTTATGTGAATCCTTATACGCGAGGGGAATTCCAAGCGAGCACATCCTCCACAGCAACCAGCTGTGGAGAGATTCCCTTCTGAAGCTGCTCGAAGAGGAGCCCGAAGGGCAGACATTTCCGCTTGGTCTGCTTAGGCAGATCATCAACCGGGTGGACACGTTCGAATCCCATATTTTCCGGTATTATACCCGGATGACGCAGGATCTGCTCGACGACAAGGACCGGGCGATCACCGAGCTTCATGAGGCGAGGAGGAATGCGGTGGGCAAGCTGGCCGCCGGGATGGCTCACGAAATACGCAATCCGCTTACGGCACTGTTCGGCTTTACCAAAATGATGAGAGGGCAGCTGGCGGCGGAGTCTTACGGCCGCCTGCCCGGCTATCTCGATATTATGGAAGAAGAGCTTTCCCAGATTCATATGCAGGTGACGGGCTTCCTGAGCTTCTCCGAGAAGGAAATCATAGAAGAGGCCTTCACCCGCATTTCCTCGAAAGCCCTGTTGGAATCGGTTCTCGCTTACACCGCTTCGCGGATGGCGGACGAGCATATCCAGCTTACCGTAACGTCCATGGAGGACCGGTTCTTGTTTATTCAGAAGACGGCGATCCGTCTGGTGATCTCCCATATCTTCACCAACAGCATGGATGCCCTTGCCCGCAAGGAAGGTGGCAAGCGGATTGCCGTATCCGCCACGCAGGAGGGCGGCCGTTACCGGATCTCGATTGCTAACAACGGCCCCGAGATCTCCTCCGAGCTGCGGGAGGGGCTTTTCGAGCCCTTCGAGACGGTAAAGGACAGGGAGACGGGCTTCGGTCTGGCCGTAAGCCGGCAGATGATGAAGAAGAACAACGGGGAGATCAGCTACAGCTCCGATGCGGAGGAGACGGTCTTTCATCTCATCTTTCGGGAGCATCCTCTGCCTTGCGGCTCATACGGGCAGCCTGCCGTACCTGGGGAATAAACCAAGGTGGACGCCCCTTTCGTTCAGCGAAGCTCCGAAAGCCATTCCGCCAGGGAGCGGATCTCCTCCTTCGTCAACTTGTCCTTGAACGGGAGCATGCCGCCCCCTCCGTTAGCGATCTGTTCAGCAATCTGCTCCGCGCTTCGGCGGGCGCCTGCCTTCACCAGGCTGGAGGAGGGCCCCATTCGGCCTTGAAGGTCGGCTCCGTGGCAGCCCGTACAGTTGGCTTTAAACAAGGCGACCGCCTCCGGGTGGCGGGCGTTCCCCGACTCAAGAGGATCGGAGGCGGCAACGGACGGGAGGGAGAGACCTGACCCGAACGGCCGTATGCCTGGCAGCCGGTAAGAACGGGCGCAAGGACGGCTATGCCGAGCACAGCCGTCCCCAGAATTCGCATTATGTGCATGAAGCGGTCCTTCTTTCGTCACTTTTCTACAGGATGACAGGTTTCACACGGTTCGGCAAGGGCGGCGTCTCCCATGCAGGGAATGTCTACTCACCCTGCCTGCCTGCTACTTCCTCAGCACATGCGGCCCCTGACCCGGCCGCCATTCGGCATAGGCCACCTGCCGGACATCGCCGAAGCCGCATTCCCGCAGCTTCTGCCGGAGCCAGCCTTCGTCACGTCGGATTTTCCTCCGTTCCTCCAACTGAATTTCTCCGAACTCCACCAGCCCGCGGAAGATGCGCGTCTTCTTCCGGCTCCAGCTTGTTTTACTTCCTTTCCTTAAGATTGACCTCCCCTTATGAATGAGCAAGGAAGGCGAGCCGTCCAGAGGACGCCGCAAGTTTGCGTGAGCACCTCGAACAGATCGGCGCCCTCCATAATATAAATTAGATGTGAAGTAGGTAGAGAGGGAGGGAACGAAGGGATTAAACCCCTTCTATTTGGAAGCGCCTCCTGATCAGACTGCCTCTCCTATCTTGAAGGCAATTGCTTCGCGTCGCTATCGGGGTAAGAGCCGGGAATCTAGTCCGCTTTCCGGTTCAGCTAACTGTTCTTCTGGCTTGGGCTGCTTTCGGGATTGGAGGGAACGAATATCAGCGCAAAGACAACTTCCAAAAAAGGGTGGAAAAACGCTGCTGTGTCCTTCATAATGTAAATTAGATGTAAAGTAGATGGAGGGGAGGGAACAAAGGGGTAAACCCGGTTATTTGGGAGCGCTTCCCGATCAGACAGCCTAGAATGCTTCCCTATTCTTGCAGGAATTCAATGACCTGAGGGAGGGAAACGAAATTCATGGTAAGGATGAAGCTGGATTTACGCACAGGTCGGTTGTTCACGACACTCATTCTGCTGCTTGCCCTGATCTCCACAACTATTTTTAGCGTGCCGCAGATGGTGGAAGCTGCCGGTACCGATCTGCAAATCAACTTTGAGAACTACAAGGAAGGACCGCTGAACGGCCAGCAGGGATGGTCGGCCGACGTCAAAACGACGGTCACCTCGGCGGTGTATCACCAAGGGGCAAGTCCGTTCAGATTCAGGACGACGACACGACCAAGGCTTATGGTCCGTTTATGAACTTTACGCCGATTACCCAGGGAAAGCTGGAATGGTGGGCCCGGACCGATACGAAGTCCCGGCTGATCACGCAGCTGCAAAGCTACAGTTCCAACGGAACGTTGACCGCGGAGTGGATGGGCTTTAACAGCACGGGCAACTTCGTGTATTACGACGGTTCCAACAAGGTGAACACCAGCGCGACCTATCAACTCAACCGCTGGTACCACTTTACGGTTCTCTTCGATACCGCTTCCCAGAAAAAGACGATTCTGATCTCCGATGAAGCGGGCCAGCCGCTCGTATTCGATACGGATATCGCCTTCCGGGATCCGGGCATGGGTTCGGTGAACCGTTTGCGGTTTTCGACGATCAGTACGGACGTAGGCGTTCACCATATTGATGATATCCGCATCAGCGACCGTATGGAGGAGGATTTGTCCGGCTTGACCGGCATTCGTCTTCACCAGCAGACCTACATGATGACCATGGGCCAATCGGCGGCATTGCAGGTATTAGGCACATTTACCGACGGAAGTCTGAACCCGGTATCCAGCGGCAACGTCTATACATCCAGCCATCCAGAGACCGTAGCGGTACAGCCGGACGGACTTATTCAAGCGATAGGAACGGGGAAGCGACAGTGACCGTAACAAACGGTGTATACGGGGCTTCCGCCCAAGTGACCGTATTCGGTCCGGACGATGCTCCACCCTATAAATCGATCGCTCCGCGAGAGTTGAACCGAAATACCGATTTAAGCACATTGACCATTCTTACGCCTCCCGAGGCGGAGTGGAAGCAAAGCGGAGAAAGGCTTGCCGCCTTGCTGAATGCCAAATGGGGCATTCAGGCGCAAGTCGCGGTTTCCGATTCAGAGTCGGTTGGGGACGGCTGGGCGGGCCAAACGCTCGTTCTCGGCAATCTCGGCAACAATCCGCACATTGCCCGGCTGTACGGTCTTTACTTGGCTTACACCGATGCCGTGCATCCGGGACCTGGGGGTATCAGCTTCAGACGATCGTCAATCCGTTCGGCCGGGGCGGCAACACCGTCCTTCTCGGTGCCAGTGATCTCTCGGGGCTGCAGCTCGGCGAGAATCGGCTGAATGCGATCCTGAGCGGCTTGGGCACCCCGTCGCTGCCTTGGCTGTCGGAGACGAAGCTTGCGCCGGAAGCGGCTGCCAAGCTGCCTTACGGCACGAGCCCCATTCCACAGGATGTGGCCGCCATGAAGGCGGACGTCGATAAAATGACCGCCGAGCTCGTATCCGACAGCACCGAGGAGCTGGATGCGAATAAGCTGCTGTCGCTGTTCAGCCGGCTCACGTATTACGGGAGGCTGTATCAGCTGACCTCCGATCCGGGTTACGGCGAGGCTTACCGCTACATTTGGAAAGGATACGCTTCTTTCCTGAACCGGTTCCCGCAAACCGCCCAGGGCCAGCTGATCTCGAAGCGAAACATGTGGACGAACGGCTACGCGACCGTCGGTTCCTATACCGTCATGGAAGCCTCGCCGCTGTTCTCCGTGATGGACCGCAGGCAGATCACGTCCGCTTTGTACATGACCTATGAAGCCAATACGCGGGACGGCTACCTTGTGAACGCACCGGAGACGGGGGCGCGCTACAACCATGACGTCTTCCCGGCGCTCTCGATTATTTTCGGCGCGTCCTACTTCCAGAAATACCATGCGCTGCCGGAGGCGAGCGGCTGGTATCGTCTTGGCGAGCGCATTTTCAAGGGCAACACGTCGAACGTTAACCTGGATGAAGGCTCCGATTACCTCATGCACGTCCCGGGCATTACGCTGGAATATGCCATGGCGACGGGCGACCGCCGCTTCCTGGCGAAGGGCCTGCGGCCGAGCGCGGACTTGAACGCGATGATGATCGATAACCTCGGGACGATGTCCGGCGGAGGGGACGTATATCCGTTCGGCCGCAGCAGCGCCTATTCCTGGAACCACTCGCAGGTGATGAACGCCGCATCCTGGTTTTTCAACGAGCCGCTGTATCAGTTTTTGCTCGAGCGGACAAGAACCGGACCGTTCGACAAGCAGAATATGAGCGATCTGGACTTCCCGTTCCACCGTTTCATGACCGACAAAGCTTCCGTCACGGAGCTGACCGGTACCTATCCGATGGTGCAGTCGTATCCGGTGGAGCAGGGAGTATATGACGAATTAAAAGATGATCTGGGCAAACCGCTCGACGTGCCGATCGAGGAGACCTTCCATAAGCTTGCGTTCCGCGAAGGCTTCGAGCTGAATGATTCTTACTTGATGGTCGACGGCTTCTCCGACGGGAAGCACGGCCATATGGACGGTAATACCATCATCAAGTACAGCGCCGAGGGCCGGATTTTCATCGACGACCGCGATTATATCGAGAAGGCGCCGAAAAACCATACGGGCATGCTGGTCGTCAAGGACGGCGTCCAGGAGGCGAAGCCCCCGCTGACCCGTCTGCAATGGGCCGCCGACGCCGGAGGAATCGGCATCAGCCGCAGCGAAACGCCGAATTACAACGGCGCAGATTGGACCCGCTCCATCATCAGCCCGGGCGGACGCTTTTTCCTCATCTATGACGATGTCCTCCTGAAAGAGAACGGAAGCTACATGCTGGAGAATACGTGGCAGACGCTCGGCAGCTTGACGATTCAAGGCGATCGGTTTGATGTCGAGCAGAAAGGCGCAGCGATGAGTATCCAGAGCCTGGATGAGTCCGATCTCCGGCAGTATGAACGGTACGGGCACTTCATCAAGTATTGGAAAACGATTTATCCGTATCCGTATGCAGATGAGGAACACGTGCTCCGTGAAGTGAAAGAAGAACAGGCGTATGAGGCGGGAGATACCAGCCGGTTCATCAACGTGTTGTCGAGCACAACGGCCGATGAGCCGGCAGTCAAAGCACGCAGGCTAAATGAGCAGACGGTTCGGATCGAAGAGGCGGACGGACGGGATTGGTTTGCCCATTGGGGCGCCCTGAACGCGGCCGGCTTCCAAACCGACGGGAAATTCCTTCTGGCCGGTGATGACGAGATTCTCCTTGCGGAGGTGTCGAATGCACGTATCGGCACGGAAACCCTCCGCTTTGACCAGCCGGTGATGCTGAAGCTGAAGGTCTCCGACGGTAGCTGGGAAGCCTATCGGCTGACCAAAGGCATGACCCAGTACGACGAGAACGGCAACCCGATCCAGAACGGAACGATTCGCTCGGGTATTCTCGCCGATAACGGAAGCTGGCTTGAGGGACTTCGCCAAGAGCTGCAGCGTCAGGATAATCCGACAGCTTGGAAGAAGCCTGTGCCGAATCCGGCTAACCCGAACAGCGCGTGGCAGAAGGAGTTGTCCTTCGGGGAAACGGTAACAAGTTCGGCCGTCGGGGACTTGGACGGAGACGGCCAGGATGATCTCGTGCTCGGCGGCATCAACGGCAAGGTTCAAGCCATTTCGGCCGGCGGCCAGCCGCTCTGGACCTTCCAGAGCAAAGGCCGGGTTAACGAAGTAACCGTACAGGACGTACAGGGCGAGCCTGTGATCTTCGTCGCAACGGAAAACTGGTTCGTTCACGTCGTGGACCGCACGGGCACGGAGAGCTGGATGGTGGAAATTCCTAATACACCGGAGCGTAGGGAGCAAAAGGGCAATCTGATCGGCGTCACGACAATCCGGGTCGCTCATATCAACGGCCAGGATCAAGCGCCTTGGATTATGGTCGGCACCCAGTTCCGCTATATTTACGGATTCGACCTCCAAGGCAAGCAGGTGTATGAGGACATCGCTTACTTCTATGGCATCGAAGATCTGGAATTCCTTGATCTGGATGAGGACGGCAAGGACGAGGGCGTCATCGGGCTCGAATATTATTACTATTCGTTCCTGAACGACGGAGTGTTGACCCGATACGGCGGCAGCCGTCAGCCGGGCCCGGGCTATAAGGTGCTGGAACCGCTGGAGTCGTGGAGCGGCAGCACGCAGCCGGCAGTCGCCATAGGGACGAAGCAGAACCGTGTGCATTTGTTTCAATTTAAGGGTTCTCCGACAGAGCTGTGGAACCGGAATGTGGGTGGAGAGGTCAACGACATCCGTGCTGGGGACTTCGATCAAGATGGAATAACCGAGGTGCTGGTCGCCTCCGACGGGTTCCAAGTGTATCTGTTGAACGACGACGGCAGCGTACGCTGGCGGACGGCACTCGGCGATCGGGTGATGAAAGCGGCAGCCGTTCAGACGGGAGAAGGGCTGCGCTATATGGCGGTAACGGACAACGGCCGCGTCTATACGCTAAATACGCAGGGCGAGATCGTATCGCAGGTTCAATATCAGGGATTGGTCCAAGGCCTGCACGACGGCACGGGGACGGATCGGACCTGGATCGTGCTCGAGAACGGGGACGTATACCGTCCCAAGCTGAATCAATAAGCGGGACTTACTAAACAAGCGGCCGGAGGATGGGAACCTCCGGCCGCTTGTTTTTCTTATCGTTAGATCCCCGATCATCCGAATCGCCAAAGCTACTTCCTCAGCACATGCAGCCCCTGGCCCGGCCGCCATTCGGCATAGGCCACCTGCCGGACATCGCCGAAGCCGCATTCCCGCAGCTTCTGCCGGAGCCAGCCTTCGTCCCGTCCGATTTTCCTCAGTTCCTCCAACTGAATTTCTCCGAACTCCACCAGCCCCCGCGGAAGATGGGCCTTCTCTTCCGGCTCCAGCTTAAGGTCCTGTACCGTAACCGTCTCAAAGTCCGGCTTCTTCAGTACACTGAGCTGCCCGTTCGTCTCCAGCAGAGCGAACGCCACTTCTTCTATGGCGAAAATATCCTTCTGCCTTAACATCATCCTCAGCTGGTCGAAATCCAGCTTGTTTTTCTTCATTTCCTTAAGATTGACCTCCCCATTATGAATGACCAGGGAAGGCGAGCCGTCCAGAGGACGCCGCAAGCCCCGGAATTTTTGCGTGAGCACCTCGAACAGATAGGACAGAACCATCCATAACGCCAGGGCAAAAAGCAGCTTCCGGTAATTGGCATCCTTATCGTAAACCGTGTTGCCCACCAATTCACTCAGCATCAGCGAAGAAACAAAATCAAAGGGAGTCAGCTGGGAGATCTCTTTCTTTCCTAAGATTCTCGTTATCAGCCACAGGCCTGCGAATCCGGTTACCAGCTTAACCGTGATCAATCCGTAATCCATGGGAAAATCCGCTCCTCTCTTCTGGAGTCAGCCATCGGGCAGCAGGAAGCCCTTTTCTTCCTCTTACCCCCCTCCGAGGACGCTGAATCTGTAAAAATATCCCCATTCTTCCCGAATAGGGAACCCGCCTTGGTTAAAAATCAAAAGACCTGCACAAAGTAACGATGTCTAGGAAATTTACGGCAAGCGAGGGGATCGCATGGTACGTTGGAAAAGGCTTCTGTTCGGCATTCTTCGCCAGCCTTCCGGCCATCCGGGGAATAACACAAGGCCGGGCCGGAAGGGGGCCGATTCTCGGATCCCCCTTCCGGCCAGAATCCGGAGCGAATTCTCCATGAGCCGAAGGACAATCGTTTGGATGAGAAAGTGGCCTGGCTTCGCAAGCGGCTGGACAAATGCTCCGATGTTCAATACTATCCCTTCCTGACAGCCGACGGAAGGCGCTGTACCGCCGTCTATATCATGAACATGACGGACCAGAACCTGTTCCTGCAGCAGGTGGTGCAGCCGTTAATGGCGGCGGACGAGGTGGATTCCGGGCTGCCGGTGATGGACCGGCTGTTTCGCCGTAGCCGGGTTCCCGTTACAGGAGCCCAGCATGTTGGCGGGGAAGAGGGGCTGAACAAGCTGCTCGACGGTCAAATCCTGCTTGCCGCCGATGGGGAACCGGGCTGGGCCTGCCTGCCGCTGACCAACTTCGACAAGAGGTCCATCAGCGAGCCCTCCAACGAGGTCGTCATCCGTGGTCCTAGGGAAGCCTTCGTCGAGGACATCGCCACGAATCTTACGCTGATCCGCCGGAAGGTGAAGAGCCCGGATTTCAAGACAGAGGAGCAGCTGATCGGCACCTATACCCAAACCAAGGTGGTCATCGCTTATATTGAAGGGCTTTGCAAGCCGGCTCTTGTGGACGAGGTCAAGAAGAGGCTTTCGCGGATCGAGATGGACGGTGTGCTGGAGGGCAGCTACCTGGAGGAATACCTGGAGGACAATCCCTTCTCGCCGTTTCCCCAAATTCAGTATACGGAACGGCCGGACACCGCGGCGGCCGGCCTGCTGGAAGGCCGGATCCTCATCATGTGCGACGGCTCCCCCATCCAGCTGATGGCGCCGGTTACCCTGCCCATGCTGCTTCTGTTCAGCGAGGATTATTACCAGCGCTGGTTAACGGGAACCTGGATCCGGTGGATCCGTTATTTCTTCGTCGTCATTTCCCTGCTCTTGCCTTCTATTTACATTGCGGTGACGACCTTTCATCCGGAGCTGATGCCCTCCAACCTGCTGATGACGGTAGCGGGGGCACGGGAGACAGTGCCTTTCCCCGCGCTCATCGAGGCGTTGATTATGGAAATTACCTTTGAAGTGCTTAGGGAGGCGGGGATCCGGACCCCGAAGCCCATCGGGCAGACGGTCTCCATCCTCGGTGCCATCGTCATCGGGCAGGCAGCCGTTCAGGCGGGAATCGTGTCGGCCCCCATGGTCATCATCGTCTCCATGTCGGGGATCGCCTCCTTCGTGATTCCGCACGTGGACCTGGGCCTCGCTTTCCGGTTTCTCCGGTTCCCGGTTATGTTTGCCGCAGGCAGCTTCGGCCTGTTCGGGATTTCGGTCAGTGTGATCCTTATCGTGCTTCACTTGGTCTCCTTGAGATCCCTAGGAACGCCTTACATGTATCCGCTTGCCCCGATCGGGGACGGATGGTTCAGGGATTTTGTACTGAGGGCTCCGATTTGGTTCATGAAGAGCCGTCCCGACTTCTACAAGAACAACCCGTCCAACCGGATGGTCTACCACAAGCGGCCGGTTATCCCGGAGGAGGAGGGAGATTGATGAAGCCAGCTCGCCTTTGCGCCGCCTTTCTGGCCGTTCTGATTCCGTTGGTGCTTCTGACCGGCTGCTGGTCCCGGGTGGAAATCAACGACCGGGCCTTCGTCTCCTCCATCTTTGTGGACAAGGGACAAGGGGACAACGTCCGGCTAACGCTGGGCATGCCCCTGCCGTCTCGTCTCGTGCCGGGACAGGTCGGGTCCGGCCAGGGAGGCAATCCATACGCCACCATAAGCAAGGAAGCCGCCAACCTGGCGGAAGCGGTGCGCCTTATTCAAGCCGATCTGTCCCGGGATCTGGTCTGGGGCTTGACCCGGGTGGTAGTTCTATCCGATGCCTACGCGAAGGAAGGAGTCGTTTCCCTGCTCGAGTTTCTAAGCCGTCTGCCAGGGTTTCAATTCAAAACCTACATGTTCATGGTGAAGGGCGAGACCAAGCAGCTGGCGATGATGCCCCCTGTTTTTGAGCGCTTTCCGTCCGAGGTGATGAGGAGTTTGGGAACCGCCGCATCACGATGGATACCACCTTCCGGGACTTCTCGATCGGCTATTACAACGGCGGCGATATGGTGGTCGGCATTCTCAAAACGGAAAGAAAAAAGTTGGTAAGCGAGAAGAACAAGTCGGTTTTATGGGCGGGCTCCGATGGGGCGGCGGTTTTTCATAACAACCGGATGGTCGGGGCTTTATCCACGAAGGAAGCGAGAGGGGTGCAGTGGATGGCCGATAAGGTCAACAACGCTGTCATTACCTTCCCCTCCCCGACGGACGAGAAACCAATCAGCGTCCTCGTGTTGAACAGCAAGACCCGGGTTCGTCCCCGGATCGGGAAAGACGGGATCGTCTTCCAGGTGCACATTTATGTACAGGATGAATTAATGTCTTCGGATTCGGACATCCCGGTCATGGAACCCGACAACATTGAGCGTTTGCAGACCCGGATGTCCGAAGAAATCAAAGGGCGCATTATGCGGGCGTTTGAGAAATCCCTGCAGCTAAATTCGGATATTTTCCGGTTTGCCGAATACATGAAGGTGTACGAGCCGAAGACGTGGGAGGCCGTAAAAGGGAATTGGCATGAAACCTACCGGACCAAGGTCCGCCTGGACATTCAAGTGGAAAGCCGGATCAGGAGACCCGGGGAAACGAAGCGCTCCCTGAAATCGGAACCTAAGGATGTGGGATAACCTGTGCTAAAAGGAATGATAGCGTTCGCGCTTCTGTACCTGTACGAATGGCGGTACTTGAAGCGCCAAGCCCGTAAAAGAAGAACCTATTATCTCGTCTTCGGCTGTCTCACAGCCGCATTCCTTTATTTCCTGCTCGTGTACTACACCCGGGAATCACCAGGTGTCGGAACGCTGCTGCTTCGGCTGTTCGGGCCTTTGCAGAATGTCCTGGTTCCGAAAACCGTTGTGGAGAGGTGAGGACGGTGCAGAGGATAACCCAGCTTCAGCTTTATATGCTGCTTACGCTGTTTCTGTATACCACCATGGCGGGCTTTCTGATCGGTCCGTTGATTCGCAAGGCGGGCTATGAATCGGCGCTAGCTCTTGTCCTTGGGGCCTTTATGGGCCTGTTTCTGGGAGGAGGAGCCCTGCTGCTGGCCCGGACGAGACCGGAGGAATCGTTTGTGCGGTTCGGGGGAGATTATGGGGAAATGGCTGCATTACCCTTTGTGCGCGGTCATGATCTTCTATCTGCTCAACACGGCGGGCCAAATTTTACGCCTATTTACCGACTTCCTCATCCAAAGCTATTTGCCGGAAACGCCGGATTGGGCGATATCCGCGCTCTTTGGGGTCTGCGTCGCCATCGGGGTGAGAACCGGGATAGAGTCCATTTTCCGGTTCAGCCAGCTGTTCTTCTGGTTCGTGCTGCTCTCGGGATTGGTAGGAACGAGTATTCTTGGCAAAGGCATTCCAACGTTCCGCGCCTATGCCCTGCTTACCCATTTTGATCCGGTTCAGTTGTGGGGAGGGGCTTATCTGTCGGCAGGGAATTATGCGGAGCTGTTCCTCGTCCTGCTCCTTTATCCCCAGCTTGCGAATGGCCGGCGGACGGGAAGAACGATGTTCTGGGCGACGCTTAGCAGCCTGGTGGTGGTGCTGTCGAACCTGATTCCCACGATGATGCTGTTCGATACGAAGCTTGCCGGCAACATGACCTACCCGGTCCTGGAGGCGGTACGGTTCATCCGGGTGGCCGATTTCCTCGAAAATTTGGACCCGCTGCTGACCGCGATCTGGATTTTCAGCTTGTTCATCAAGCTGTCCCTTCTTGTGTGCGCGGCCACCCTGATCTTTTCCCAGCTGGTCCGGCTGAAGGATTACCGACCTCTGTCTTTCTCGCTTACGGCGTTTGCCGTCGGCTTGTCGTTTCACCTGGGACGTAATTTCACAGAGGTGGAGAATTACATTGAGCATGCCTTCCCCACGTTCTCTCTCCTGGTGGCGAGCCTTCCCTGCTGTACCTGGCCGTATGGCTGGTCCGGCGCAGGAAGTGGAACACGAAGAAAGCCTCCGGCCTGTCCTCGGAGTAAGAGGCAGGCGGAGGCTTTTGGCGCGCTTTCTTGGCCATATGGTTGGCGAGTAAAGCAACGTATGCCTATAGGGAGTTTAGGATTAACGGAACCATGTGCAAACACGGAGCTTAGGAAACACGGAAGAACCGAACTTAGGAAACACGGAAGAACCTTCTCGTATGATAGAGCCGCCTCCCCGGCGACGGACGGCTAAAGGGGAGACGGGGTGAAAGGGAAGGAGCACCCTTTGTCTTTCTTCCCTTGGTGGACGTTCCGGTGGACGGTCAGCGGGAGGGACGGGACCATCTCCGCAGCATCCAGCCGGAGGCCAGCAGGCTAAGCCCCCCAACAACCCGAGGACGATAGGGGCGAAGCCGAGATAGCCGAGCCCGATCACGAGGCAGAGGGCGAAGAGCCAAATCCCGAGCGCCGTGAGCGGCCAGCCGGTCCATCCGCCAAGAAGGCTGTATAGGACGGCCAAGGCCAAGCTCCGCAGCAGCTCGGCGCTGTATACATCCCCGGTCCGGACCCGCAGCATCAGAAGCATCCCTCCGAAGAGCAGGAGAAGGGGAGGATCCACCAGCCCCGATGGGCCGGAAGAGGCTCGGAGGATGGGGCCGGTTTCGGCCGCTTTCGTCCGGCACCCCGCCAAATGACGAACAAACTGGCCGCAAGGGCGGCCGTTGGAGGAACGAACCGAAGCCAGGCCGGAGCGCTCCAGTAGGGAGAGAGCTCCAGCAGGGCGGACACCATCCATTCGGCCCCCCACAGGTAGAACAAGAGAAGATAGTCCGAAGCGGATTGTAGCTGTTCCCGCACGGCTGCAGTTGGGGAGGAGGGCAGGGACAACAGAATCACCTCGTTTGGTTTAGAGCCTTATCCGGCACTCCGTTGGCAAGAGAGCCTTCGTAGGGACACGAAAATCAACAGGGAAGCAGGATAGATAAGGCACAAGCAAGTTTTAGTCCGGATCCTTGCCGTAGCCGGTCGGCGTGGTCCGGTGTCGTTTCGCATAGTCGCGGGGCGACATCCCCTCAATCTTCTTGAAAATCCGGCTGAAGTAGAATTCATCGGAATACCCTACGCTGCCGGCAATCGCCTTCAGCCGGTAATCGGAGAGGACCAGCATCTCCTTGGCGCGGTCCACCCGAAGGTGGGTCAGGTAATCAATCGGGCTGTAGCCTATGTACTTGCGGAACAGGCGGGAATAGTGGCTGACGCTGAGGCCGGCCATATGGGCAAGCCCTTCGAGCGTGAGCGGCTCCCGGTAATGGGTGCTCATGTAATCCTGGGTAAACTCGATGGCCGCCGTGGTATCTCCGGCGATTTTCTGGGCGCGGAAATCCTGGATGAGGTCGTACCAGATCTCCTGCAGGATCATTCGGCGGCGCATGGCCGTCAGGTGCCCCCGCCGTTTCCACAGCACGGTCATCTGCTCCATTAAATTAATGAGCGGGGGAGGATTGTGCAGCGTATACATCCCCTGAAGCGGGAACGTCGATTCGGCGGCGCTGCGGGAAATCCATTGTTCCTTCTCTTCATACATTTCCGTATAATAAAACCGGAGGAAATAATACTCAAGGGGATGCTCCGGATCGGATGCCCGTTCGACCGTCATGCCGGGAGCGAAGAAAAAATCTTGCCCGGCTCCGCCGGATAGTGCGTCCCATTGATCCGGAAATCCCCTTTGCCTTTAACGATCAGCCAGAAGGAATGATGGCGGATGGTGTGGGGGCTGCTGCCAATCCGGTCCACATTTGCGGTGCCCGGTCAGCAGGATGGACAGGACAAGCCGGTTCAAGCGGGCGGCCAGTTCCCCGGGAGTCAGCATACGAAGAGCCTCCTGCCATTTAGTGTTGGCATCTTATGGCATTCCTAATCCGGACCTGCCGGGGTCTTCCCGTCCCGCGGGTCCGTTACCCTTATTATAACGATTCTTATCGGGATAGAGAAGGAGACCGCATGAACGACAACGAGAACAAGGCTTACTATACACGGGAGCTCACGGCCTGGTACCAGAGAGGAAACCGCGACCTGCCCTGGAGAAGAAGCCGCAACCCCTATCATATCTGGGTTTCCGAAATCATGCTGCAGCAGACGCGGGTGGAGACGGTTATCCCGTATTTCAACCGGTTCATGGAGAAATTCCCGACGATCGACGCTTTGGCCGATGCTCCGGAGGAGGACGTGCTGAAGGCGTGGGAGGGACTCGGGTATTACTCGAGGGCCCGCAACCTGCAGGCAGCCGCCCAAGAGGTAAAAGAGTCCTACGAAGGAAAGGTGCCGGATACGCCCGAGGCCATCTCTTCCCTGAAGGGAGTGGGTCCCTATACAGCGGGGGCCATCCTGAGCATTGCCTACAACAAGCCGGAGCCGGCGGTGGACGGTAACGTCATGAGGGTGCTGTCCCGCTTCTTCCTGCTCGAGGATGACATCGCTAAGCCCTCCACGAGGGGAAAATCGAGAAGCTGGCCCGTGCCCTCATTCCGGCCGGCGCCGCCGGGGACTTCAACCAGGCACTTATGGAGCTCGGGGCGACCGTCTGTACGCCCCGCTCCCCGCACTGCCTGGTGTGCCCCGTCATGGAGCGCTGCGGGGCCCGGCTCGAGGGCCGCACGGACGAGCTGCCGGTGAAGACGAAGGCCAAGCCTCCGCGACCCGAGTCGCGGGCGGCGGCCTTCATCACCGATGCCGCCGGCCGGCTCCTCGTGCGCCAGCGCCCGCAGGACGGGCTGCTCGCCCGCCTCTGGGAGCTTCCTCACGTCCCCTCTCCGAGGGAGGACGGGAGGAAGCGTCCCGCGAGGCGGACAAGCGCGCCCTGCGGGAGCGCCTGGCGGCGGAGGACGGCCTCCGCGTGGTCCCGGGCGAGTGGCTGACGGATGCGGAGCATACGTTCAGCCACCTGCGCTGGGACATGCGGGTGTACCGCGGCCGCCTGGCGCACGAGCCCGGCGAGCCGGAGGCGCTGCCGCCGGCCTACCGCTGGATGGGGCAGGACGAGATGGGGAGCTACGCGTTCCCCAATCTCTTCCTGCGCATCATCCAAGGGGAGGCCGAGGCGGCCGCCGGCCGGGAGGCGCGGGCTTAGGCCCGCTCGCTCTGCTTTGGGATCGACCGGCCCGTTGGGCTGGCCGCCTCATCTCTACATGGCCGGCCTGCACCACGCCTGGCGGCTCGCTTAGGCCCGCTCGCTCGGCCTTGGGATCGACGCGCCCGTTGAGCAGGCCGCCTCGTCTCTACATGGCTGGCCTGCACCGCGCCTGGCGGCGCACGTCAAGTGTCGTGGGGCTCCGATAGAGGAACTCTACGCACCTTATCCGCTATTTTTTGGCGCAGGGGCGATCCGTAGAGGAACTCGGATTCGCTATTTGGCCTAGAAGAGGGTTTTGGGCCCCCATCTCATGCGTAATAGCGGAACAGAGTTCCGCAAAGATCCAGACGGCTTTCCAAAACGGACCGATAGCGAACCAGAGTTCCTTCATTGGCTCTCCGTCGTCCGCCATGGATCCATGCGCGTCGAAAAAGCATTGCCTTTGCCGCCAGAATAGCATTGGATTGCCTTAATGCCTCACTGTATCTCTGTCACTTTGTCTTTTGCTTCTATGTCTCGGTCGCTTGTCCTTTTGTTTCTCAGTCCCTCAGTTACTCTGGACCGTGTCCGCTTCCCGCTGTAATTTTTATCCTATCCTAAGGCTTTCTTAAGCTTGCTTTAAGCTTGGCGGGCAACCTTTTCCTAACCCGTGCTCCCGGCAAAGCCCTTGTCCGATTCCACAAAGCGGGCATGAAGGGGGAGAAGAAGGGCCAAACTGTATAGAAAGGAGATGATTACCCATGAAGCAATGGACCAAGCATAACCTGGTGGCCGGAAGCGTCGCCCTGTCCCTCCTGCTCGGCGGGGGAGTCCTGTCTGCAGTGGCCGCTGAGAAAACCGAGCCGTCCTCCGTATCAGCCAACCCGGCTGAACCGATGAACAAGGCGGCGGAGCCGGACAAGGCTAACCGCGGCGAGAAAAAGGTGCCCGGCCATTACCTCTTCCAGAACGCCGGGGAGATTCTCGGCATGAAGCCGGAGGAGGTCAAGGCGGGACTCGCGAGCGGCAAAAGCCTAGTCGATTTGGCTGAGGCCAAGGGCATCAGCAAAGAGACGCTGATCGCCCATTTCATCGCCAAAGCCGATGCCCGCATGGATGAAGCCGTTCAAGCCGGAAGGCTGACGGCCGAGAAGGCGGCTGAGCTGAAGCAGAAGAGAGGGAACGCATCCGGGAGGCCGTCGAGCATAAAGGCCTTCCCGAGCCTCCGCGGAAGCATCATGGCAAGCGGGGGACGTTCTTGAGCCACGAGCAGCTGGCTAAAGCACTCGGGATTTCGAAGGCGGACTTGACCAAGGAGCTGAAGACCGGCAAATCCCTTGCCGACATCGCCAAAGCCAAAGGCATGTCCGAGGAGCAGCTGATCGCGAAGCTGAAGGAAGAGCTGACTCCGGCTTTAAAAAACTCGTGGAGCGTAAGCCGCACATCCGGGAAGAGAAGAAAGCCAAGTAACTCATCCTCGTCGGCTGCCCTACCCGAGTTTCGCAACGATTCACCTGGAAAAGGAATATCCCCGTTGCAAGCACGAAAGGACCTCATCGCCACGATAAACGTGGAAGATGAGGTCCTTTTTCTCGAGAAAGCTCTGCCCATACCGGAGTGGGGTTCGATAATCTCCAATTGATTCGAGGTAACGCCTCTTTTTCCCGAGGAAGCTCGACCCAAGCCGAAGGGAGGCTCAACCTATCCCCAATCTACTTAAAGCGCCTCCCTTTCCTGCCGTTAAGGTTGTTTGACTTGAGCGGACGGAGCGCCGTTCGGGTCATCGGGGAGCGTCTGCTCCTCGTAAACGGACTTCTTCACGTCGCCTTCGTAGCCGATGATGTCTTCCGTGAGCCTGCTGATCACGACGGAAGCCTGCTTTCCGTTCTCCAGCTGAACCTTCGCCAGAAGGGCTTTGCCGAAGAAGCCGGACAGACGGATCTCCTCAATCGACGTTCCTTTCGCGAGGCCGTTCTTCTCGATAAACTCCCGGACCCTGGCTTTTCCTTGTTCCTCCGTAATGGTCCGGATGGAGGTGGAGGGAGCTTTCGTTCCATCGCTTCGGATGGCCACGATCTCTCCCGTTTCCGCATTCACCGTGACGGAGTGCGATTCGAAGGCGCTGCTGCTTTTTTGACGGCGGGATCCGCGGACATCCAGTTGATCTGCCAGACGGGGCTCCTGTAATAGTTAGTCTCCTGGGCTTTGGCGGGATCCACGTAAACCGCCTCATGCTTGAGACGGGTCCCCGACAGGTCGACGCCGATCATGGCAGACAACGCGTTCGAGGCAATCTCGACCGCCCTGGCTTCCGTAGGAGCGGGGTCGGCGCTCGCTCCGGCTGAAAGGCCGGCAGGGGAGGTAACAGCAGCGGAGTAGGCCGAATCGGTTTCGGTCATCAGCTGGTTCTTCGGGATGGCTTTCATGCCGCTTGCAGCATAAGCCGATACGCTGAGACCGGTGAGAACGAGCAGGGAGGCGGCGGCCGTCAAGGCGGCTTTCTTTTTGGATGCGAGAATGGATTTCATGGGATGGCTCCTTTGTCTTGGCGGGATTCAGAAAAGAGTGCGCATCTCCTTCCTGTTCTTCCATCCTAAAGGGCGGATATGGAGGAATGACCGCCAACTTGTCAACAGGTTGTAAAAAGCATTAAGGCAGCACCACGCGGACGGACGTCCCGTTCCCTTCTTCGCTTAGGATATGAATGGCTCCTTGATGCAGCTTGACGATCCGGGCGCAGATCGACAGCCCGAGCCCGACTCCAGCTTGAGGAGAGGGCGAGGCCTCCCCTGTGGTATAGAACGGCTCGAATACCCGGGGAGGTCCTTTTCCGCAATCCCCCTGCCTTCATCCCGGACCTCCACCTCACAACCGCCCGAATCCGCGGGCCCGCAGCTCAGGTAAATCCGGCCGCCGGGCTCGGAGGCCTTTACAGCGTTATCGAGCAGATTGGTGAGCACGACCTTCATCAAATCTTGATCGATGGCCGCCACCGCCGGTTCCGCCGTTACCTCGAGCTCCAGGTTGTTCCCGAGGAGCAGGGGACCGAACGTTTCCTCCGCTTCCCGGCACAGAAGAGAGAGTCCTGCCGGTCGAGCGGCAGGCTCCGGTTGTCTAGCAGGATCAGGTCCATCAGCCGGAAGGAGAGCGACTCCAGACGCTTCCCTTCCTTGTAAATATAGTCGACCGCCCGCCGGGTATGATCGGGGCTGTGCTTCGTCGTGCGGAGGAACTCGGCATACCCGATGATCGAGGTTAAGGGAGTCTTCAGCTCGTGTGTCAGGCATTCTATAAAATGCTGCTTGGCCCTGGCGCTCCGATTGAGCTCCTCAAAGGTTGTTTCTACCGCGGCGGCCATGGTGTTCACGGATTGGGCCAGCACCCCGATTTCATCCCGGGAGCCGGCCTCGACACGGCTCGAATAGCTGCCCTTCGCAATGGCCTGAACCGATTGGGTCAAGTCGCGGATCGGACGGGTCAGGAACCAGGTCAAGACGAAGAGGGCGGCGGCGAGAAGAATGGCCAGGAATAGGTTAAGCCGGATATAGAAGCCGTACAGCGAGGTCCGATCCGCATAGACGTCGGAGATGTCCCGGATATAGGTTAGTTTCCATTTTCTGTCGGTGATCAGGCTCGTGACGAACAGATAACTGCTATCTCCAATATCCCGGATAATGTACTGCCGTTTATCGGGCAGCGGATTGGCAAGCTCCTCACGGGGGCCATCGTAAGGAACGGGGAAGGTACTGTAGACGGTATTGTTCTGGTTGTCTAGCAGCTCCAGGTAGACCCCTTTCTGATCGAAATAACGGGTGTAATCCCGAAAAAGAAACTGAAGAAATTCCCGCGCCTGCTGCTCCGAATAGCCGAACTTGTCCATGGTGTAGCTGCTGTTGGCCGCAAGCACCGACTGGACAACGAGCTGCTCGTTCAACCCGCGCTCCACTTCTTTCTCGAGTGTTGTCCGAAAGCTGCGCTGGATCAGGAAGACCATGCTGGCATTGAAGGCGAGTTCGAATAGCAGGAAGGTGCAGAGAAAAATTTTGTGCCAGAGCTTCATCCGTCCTCCTCCAGACGGTAACCGTATTTGTAGACCGTTTTGATTTTATCCGTCCACTCGAGCTTCTTGCGAAGCTTCTGGATGTGCATGTCCACGGTGCGGGATTCCCCCATGTAGTCGAAATTCCAGACTACCTCCAGGATTTTCTCCCGGGTGAGGGCCCGGTTCTTGTTTCGGATCAGCAGCAGAAGAAGCTCGTATTCCTTCGGTGTCAGTTCCACGGGCTTGTTTGCCTTAAGCACCACCCGTTCCGTCAGCTGAACCTCGACGTCATCCAGCCGGTAGGCTTCCTCCCGGCCGCCGGACGAGCGCCGGAGCACCGCTTCGATCCGGGCCAGCAGCTCCACGGCTTCGAACGGCTTGACGATGTAATCGTCGGCTCCGGCCTTCAGTCCGTTCACACGGTCCATCAGTCCGTTGCGGGCCGTCAGGAAGATGACGGGAATGCCCGAAGGACGGATGAAGCGGACCAACTCCAGGCCGTCCATCCCCGGAATCCGAATATCAAGAAGCACCAGATCGAACCGCGTCTCCTCCAGAGCGAGAAGGGCTGTGCGGCTGTCGAAAGCCTGAGCCCGGTCATATCCCGCCACCTCAAGATTCAGGGCGATCAGATCCGATATGGCCGGATCGTCCTCCACAATCAGGATCTTTACCCTTTCCATAGGCTGGAATCTCCTCTTCCTTGTAATGGTACTTCTCTCTCTCTAAACGAACATCTTCATTATATAAAAAAGGACGGGCGAAAGTTGTCAACAAGTCGTAAAGAACGCCGGCCATGAAAAAAGACCCGCCTCCAAGAGGCGGGTCTTCTCAAGTCATACCGGGTATGACCCCGTATTACTTCTTCGCAGCTTCATAGCGCTGGTTAACGGCATCCCAGTTAACCACGTTCCAGAAAGCACCGATGTAATCCGGGCGTTTGTTCTGGTATTTCAGGTAGTAAGCATGCTCCCATACGTCCAGACCGAGGATAGGAGTCAAGCCTTCCATCAGCGGGCTGTCCTGGTTAGGTGTGCTGGATACGCCCAGCTTGCCGCTCTTGTCGACGGTGAGCCAAGCCCAGCCGCTTCCGAAGCGCGTGGTTGCCGCTTTAGCGAAAGCCTCCTTGAAGGCGTCAAAGCCGCCTAGCTCGCTGTCGATCGCTTGAGCGATAGCGCCGGTAGGCTGTCCGCCGCCGTTAGGTCCGATAACTTCCCAGAACAGGGAGTGGTTCGCATGTCCGCCGCCGTTGTTGCGGACGGCCGTGCGAATGCTTTCCGGTACGCTGTTCAGGTCGCTGATAAGGTCTTCGATGCTTTTGTTTTGCAGCTCAGGAGCGCTTTCCAAAGCGGCGTTCAGGTTCGTTACGTAAGTGTTATGATGACGGTCATGGTGGATTTCCATCGTTTGAGCGTCGATGTGCGGTTCCAGGGCATTGTTAGGGTAAGGTAGAGCCGGTAGTTGATGAGCCATTTCGTAAATCCCTCCTGTAATATGTAAGGTTTTGGACACGCCCCTATTATCCTCTAATTTCTATAATAAATCAACATGTATGTTGACTAAGTCCCTTGCTTGCGGCTGACCAGCTCATCCACAATCTGGTGATGAATATGGTTGCCCTGCTCATTAAGCCAGGGAGACACGTCGCTCAGCACCTCGTGATAGAAATCGAGCTCCTCGCTCGTCCAGTCGTCCGGTTTTAGCTCGCTAAGGTCCACAAGCCGGCGGAAATCCGCCATAGCTATCCCTCCTTTCCTGCGGGAATGTACCTTCCTAAGGATGCTTTAAAAAAGACCGATTTATACCAATCCGCCAGAAGGGGCGGGAAGAGACTTCCAAAGAAATTGAAAACGCTTAAATTAAAGCGTTTTCAAGCGAATTTTAGATTTTTTGTGCTTTTTCATGATTTTTTCGTTAATTCTTGCAGGAAATCATCGCTTTTTGTCGTAATTACTATACAGACCGTCTTTTCCGGGACGAGCCATGCTTCCGGAACAAGGCTTCAGACGTGTTTCCAAGCGGGTAGGCAGCAGGAATTTCCCCAAATAAGAATGACATAGGAGAGGCCCTTCATGAACGTTCGATCTTTTCGCTTGTCGGATTACGTTGCGGTAAACGGATTGCTGGAGCAGGTTTTGTCGGAAGTCTGCTACCAGGAAACGAAGGATGCTCTGGCCAAACAGCTGTCCTGGGACAGTGACCTGGTTCTCATCGCCGTGGAAGAAGAGCAGGTGGTCGGGGTAATTATCGGTACCATTGACAACAACAAAGGCTACTATTACCGGATCGCCGTCCATGCCGAACACCGTCGCAAAGGAATCGGCAAAGCGTTGATTCATTCGCTTAAACAGCGCTTCGAACAGCGCAAGGTCAGCCGTATCCTCATCACGGTGGACGAGCACAACGAACCGATCCTTCCGGTTTATGAATCGGCCGGCTGGTTCGAGCGGGATTTCGCCCGGATGGCGGAACGCCGCCTAAGCATCATGGCTTGATTCCTGACGGATAAAAACGTACATACCTCCTATAGAAGCATATCCGCGCCGTTGCAATTCCCGGCCGGATATGCTTTTCTTTAATATATCCTTAACCCAAGATCGGGCAGAAGACCATTGGAAAGGCCGGAACGACTATGACGACTCCCCTAATTATATAATCAAGAGCTTCAAGCATAACGGCCGCCTTCACCGCATGTGGCTGAACAACCTGCGCGTGCCCGACGAGCTGCTCGGACCTGGGCTGGCGGATGAGAAGATGATTGTAACGGTTAACTGCCACAGCCGGATTGTGGAAGCGGACGGGAGCGAATGGTACAGCAAGAACCCGGGCGTTTCTTTTTTATCCCCGGTCAATGGTATAATATCGTTGCGCTTATTGAATCGGCGGGAATCCGGTATTACTGCAATATCGCTTCCCCGCCTTATGTGTACGGCCATGTGCTGACCTATATCGATTACGACCTTGATCTTATCCGGACCCCTTCAGGGGAGAAGTATCTGGTGGATCAGGAAGAATACGAGCGTCACCGGATCAATTATCATTATTCCACGGCCGTCGAGGAGAAGGTGAAGGAGGGGCTGATGGCCCTGACGGAGCGGATGGACCGCCAGGGAACCCTTTTCAGGACCGCGAGGTTCACCGGTATTACGAATGGTGGAAGAACCAGACGGACGTTTAACGGATACTTATTATGGAGGTTAATGATGAAGGATGTAACCATCTATACCGACGGCGCGTGCTCCGGCAATCCCGGACCGGGAGGCTGGGGAGCGGTGCTGTTCTATGGAGAGCACCATAAGGAGATGTCCGGAGGAGAGAAGCACACGACCAACAACCGCATGGAAATTCTCGCGGTCATCGAAGCGCTACGGGTTCTGAAGGAGCCGTGCCGGGTGAGCGTCTACAGCGATTCGGCTTACGTCGTGAACTGCTTCCAGCAGAACTGGATCCGCGGCTGGCAGAAGAACGGCTGGGTCAACAGCAAGAAGCAGCCGGTGGAGAACCAGGATCTGTGGAAGCAGCTCATCGCCGAAATGCAGAAGCACCAAGTGGAGTATGTTAAGGTCAAAGGCCACAGCGATAACGAGTGGAACAACCGCTGCGACGAGCTCGCGAGAGGAGCGATCAAGCGGTTATCTTGAGGTGAACATCATGAAGACAGCAGAACGAGGCCCCGCTTTTTGGCTCCGGCTCAAGCAGGAAATCCGGGAGGCGGCCCCCGGGCTAGGTATTGATAAAATCGGCTTCGCCTCCGCGGACCCGTTCACGGAGCTGAAGGAGATTCTCGTCCGGCACCGGGAGAAGGGCTACGAGTCCGGCTTCGAGGAGCCGGATCTCGAGAAACGCGTGCACCCGGAGCGCAGCTTCGAGGAGCCCCGGTCGATCCTTGCGATCGCGGTGGCGTATCCGTCGAAGCTGCCGCCGAACCCGCCGCGCTCCGAGCCGGGAGCCTACCGCGGGATGATCTCGCGCTCCGCCTGGGGCGAGGATTACCACCGCGTGCTCCGGAGCCGCCTCGAGCGGCTCGAGGCGTTCATCCGCGAGCGGGTGCCCGACGCGCGGATGGAGAGCATGGTCGACACCGGCGCGCTCGTCGACCGGGCCGTCGCGGAGCGGGCGGGCCTCGGCTGGAGCGGGAAGAATTGCGCCGTCATCACGCCGGAATGGGGGTCCTGGGTGTACCTCGGGGAGATGATTACGAATCTCCCCTTCCCCCGGACACGCCCGTTACGGAGGACTGCGGCGAATGCACGCTCTGTATCGACGCCTGCCCGACCGGAGCCCTCGTCGGCCCGGGGCAGTTGAACGCAAGCCGCTGCGTGTCGTTCGTCACGCAGACGAAGGGCCTCGTCGACGACGAGATGAAGAGGAAGATCGGCAACCGGCTGTACGGCTGCGACACGTGCCAGGTCGTCTGCCCGAAGAACAAGGGGATGAACTGGATCCACCAGCCGGAACTGCAGCCGGATCCCGAGCAGGTGAAGCCGCTGCTCGTTCCGCTTCTGACGATGGGCAACAAGGAGTTCAAGGAGCGCTACGGGACCAGTGCGGCTTCCTGGAGAGGAAGAAGCCGATCCAGCGCAACGCGATTATCGCGCTCGGCAATTTCCGGGACAAGTCCTCGGTTCCCGTGCTGGGGGATCTGCTCCGGCGGGACCCCCGTCCGGAGATCCGGGCAACGGCGGCCTGGGCGCTCGGCCGGATCGGAGGACCCGAGGCGGCCGAAGCCCTGCGGGAAGCAGGGGAGCACGAACGCGAAGACTCGGTCCGGGGAGAGCTGGCCAAGGCCTCACAAGCCGTTGAGGCAGCCGGGAGACCACCCCAGAGCCTTTCGCCCGGCGAGGAGAAGCAGCACGATGAACAGGGGAGCGTGAAACCGTGACAACCATGTACTATGACGAGATCGAAACGCCCATTGGCCCGCTGGTCCTTTGCGCAGGTGAAGAGGGGCTGTGCCGCATCGAATTCGGCTCCTTCCGCAGAGGAGAACCGTTCCTGGAAGCATGGAGCCGCAAATACACCGGGGCGGACCGGCTTGTCCGGGACGACCGGTTTCTGCAGCCTGCGGTGGACCAGCTGCAGCAGTATTTTGCCGGAGAGAGGACGGCGTTCGACCTGCCTATCCAGCTGCATGGAAGCGACTTCCAAGTCAAAGTATGGAGGGCCCTGACGGGCATTCCTTACGGGGAGACCCGGTCCTACAAAGAAATCGGCGAGGTCATCGGCGCCCCGAAAGCGGTCCGGGCCGTGGGCGGGGCGAACAACCGCAATCCGCTTCCCATCGTCGTTCCTTGTCACCGGGTGATCGGCTCCAACGGAGCGATGGTAGGGTATGGAGGCGGCTTGGCTATCAAAGAGCAGCTGCTCGGTCTTGAAGGATACGCTCAGGTGACGGCATGAGGGTCGTTTCGATGGATGCGGTGGAGCCGGGGCAATTTCTCGGCCGGACGGTGTTCTCCGGCAATGGGGCGGTTCTCCTGGCCGAAGGCGTTCAGCTTACGGTTTACATGATCAGCACGCTAAGAAGAATCGGAGTCACGATGCTGTACATCCAGGACCCGGCTTTTGCCGATGTGGAGATTGAGGAGGTCGTTTCCGAGGAGAGCAAGAGGGCGCTCATTACCCGGATGGGCGACATGATGGAGGCGGTCCGCTCCGGAAAAGATTTCAACACCCGTTCGATCAGCGTGGCCGTAGACCGGCTGCTGGAGGATGTGGTCCAGAACCGGGAGGTTCTCTTCCAGCTATCCGATATCCGCACTAAGGATAATGCGATGTACCTGCATGCGCTGAATGTAAGCACGATGGCCGCCCTGATCGGGATCAACGCCGGGCTGAATCAGCTTCAGCTGAAGGAACTGGTGATCGGAGCCCTTCTTCACGATATCGGGAAGACCGAAAGCATTACGGACGATACGTCGGAGGACCGGAAGAGGCACCATACGTGGCGGGGCTTCGAGCTTCTCAAGAACAAGAGAGAGTTCTCCCTGCTGATCGCCCACGTCGCCCTGCAGCACCATGAAGCGCCGGACGGCTCCGGACTTCCGCGGGGACTGGACCGGGAAGGCATCCATCTCTATGCCCTTATCACGGCCGTCGCCAATACGTACGACAACCTTCTTAATAACGCCGCGACCGGCCAGGGCATGATGCCCCATGAAGCCTGCGAATACATGATGGCGCTTGCTGGGACGAAGCTGGACCGCGAGGTGCTGATCCATTTTCTGAGGACGGTTTCGATTTACCCGACGGGCAGCTCGGTTCGCTTGTCGACGAAAGAAACCGGGGTGGTGGTCGGCCAGCACCGGGGGCTTCCGGGAAGGCCGGTCGTCCGGGTGGTCCGTTCCGGTCACGAGAAGAACGATCTGGAAGTGAAGGAGATCGACCTGGCGCGCCACACGACTGTTTTTATTGAATCGGTCCAGCGGTGATGGGATTTACGGAACATTTGTCCCCGCCTGGGGGACATGCTATGATAAGGGTTGAATTTACATTTTTGCCGAGGTGAACGAACGATGGATATCGCGATTCCAATTATTACCCTGCTGGTGGGGGCCGTAGGCGGCTTTGCCGGTGGCGTGTTTTATTTGAAGAGACAGATGGAGAAAATGCAGAGTGACCCCGAGATGCTGGCGAAAATGGCCAAGCAGATGGGCTACAACATGAACAAGCAGCAGATGGCCAAGGTACAGCAGATGATGAAGAACAAGAAATTCAAATAGCGGGCCGGATGCCAATAGGGGGTGTCATACATGCTGTCCAGGGAAGTGAGGAACGACCGGGTAACGGAGAACCGGGAGGAGATTGAAGGCCATATCCGGGAGATTCTCCGGCTGATTGGGGAGGATCCCGCAAGAGAAGGGCTGAGGGATACGCCGGCCCGGGTGACCCGGATGTACGAGGAGATCTTCGGCGGGTACGACAAGGACTACGCGGAGATTCTCGGGGTTACGTTTGACGAGCAGCATGAGGAGCTTGTCATTGTTAAAGATATTGTCTATTACAGCCAATGTGAGCATCACATGGCCCCATTCTTCGGCAAAATTCATATCGGGTATATCCCGAGCGGCAAAATCGCCGGCCTGAGCAAGTTCGCCCGGCTGGTCGACGTCGTCACCCGCCGCCTTCAGGTGCAGGAGCGGATCACCTCGGAGATTGCCGATATTATGGAGGAAGTGCTTCAGCCTCACGGCGTCATGGTGGTCGTGGAAGGGGAGCACCTGTGCATGTGCGCCCGCGGCGTGAAGAAGTACGGCAGCAAGACCATTACGTCCGGGGTGCGGGGAGCTTCCGGAAGGATGCGGCTTTGCGCTCGGAGTTCCTGTCGCTTATCAACCGCTAAATCCCGGTTTCAGCCGGATTAGCCGATTTATTTTTAATAAACGATCTCGTAGGATAGGATACGGGGTCGTTTTTTTGATTTCGGGATGTTTTTATATGGGGATGAACCGTTAAATAAATCTACTGGAGGATCCCGACTATTGTGTATTGGAATTTGTTGCGAAGACAGCAAACTATTATGGCAGCCTGCAAAAATATATTTTTGATATAAAGGAGTGGAAGCCGAATGCCTTATCAATCCTTCGGTGACTTGGAAATGTACTATGAGCAGATGGGATCCGGTGATCCGGTTATTTTTTTACATAGCGGGTATTCTCGGGGGATATTAGCATTTGC
Organism: Paenibacillus sp. CC-CFT747; assembly: GCA_030323305.1. GTDB lineage: Bacteria > Bacillota > Bacilli > Paenibacillales > NBRC-103111 > Paenibacillus_AO > Paenibacillus_AO aurantius. The sequence goes on from CP106741.1 coordinate 2,554,883, forward strand.
CAGCCAGATGCTTGATTTTCAAAGAAGATACACTTGCTATTTCCCTGACTTTCGGGGGCACGGCAGGACAAGATGCAGCAGCTTGGAATGGAACACTCCCCAGCTTGCCGATGATATGGTTGAATGGATGAATCGCATGCATTTAGAGAAGGTTCATTTAATTGGTTACAGCCTAGGGGCGTTGGATTGTATATGGCCTTCCATCATCCTGAGCGAGTTTCTACCCTTACGACAATCGGGACCAGCGGATTTTGTGATCCAACCGGGGTGGAGGAGTTTGAGCCGGATTGGCTTATCCAGCAGGGCAAGCAGGAAATGATTAATCAAATGATGGAACGCCATGAGGAAGCCCATAGAGGGAATTGGCAGGAATATATGCGGCAGTCTGCTGAAGATTGGCGTAAGTACCCTCAACTAACTAAAGAGCAACTAAGCCGGATTGCTTGTCCCGCTTTGTTCATCACAGGCGAGCATGACCCGTTTGTGGGAGATCAAAGGATCAAGCAATTGAGCGCTCTTGTAAAAGGATCGAGCTATCTAGTTGTTCCCGGCGAAAGCCACAGACCCCATATGACAAGGGAAAGTCCCCTGTTGGTGAACGTTACCATTATGGATTTTTTAGAAAGGCAAGCTTTATCATCCTAAACCAATTCCCACGGGGTCGACCACCCAAATAGAAAAAGCCTCCCGGTTAAGAGGGAGGCCATTTGAGCATGCGGGCGGCGGTGAAGCGGTCGTTGACATAAGCCCAGTTCACGGTGTTCCACCAGGCCTCAACATAGGCCGCCCGTTTGGTCCGGTACTTCAAGTAATAAGCGTGCTCCCAGACATCGAGGGGAAGCAGCGGGACGACATCCCATTGGGACAGGTTCTGGTGCTTTTCCGCCTGCAGGATTTGGGTACGCTGGCTTCGCGGACTCCAGACAAGAATAGCCCAGCCGCTGCCTTCCACCTTCTCCGCGGCGGCCGAGAAGTGCTTGCGGAAGGCATCGAAGCTGCCGTAGTCACGCTCGAGCTCGCTGGGCAAGGGGACCCGTCGCCCGCCCGCCGCCGCGCGGCGTCATGACGCTCCAGAAGAGGGTGTGCAGATAATGGCCCGCTCCATGAAAGGCCGCCTCCCGCTCCCAATGCTTGATGAGGTCATAGTTCCCGGTTTGCCTGGCCTTCTGCAGCTCTTTCTCCGCCTTGTTAAAGCCGTCGACATAGGATTGGTGATGGATGTCATGATGCAGCTTCATCGTCTCGGCATCGATATGCGGCTCCAAGGCGTTATAGGCATAGGGAAGGGGAGGAAGGACATGCTCTCCGATCGGGACGGGAGCCGGAGGCCCGGGAGGCCGGGACCAGGAGCCTTCCCCGGTCGCCCCGAGTTCGGCGTCTATCGGTTCGTCCCGGTTTACGGTGTACGCTGGACTCAATGAATAAGGGCTGTCTCTTGTTGAGCGGTCAAAAGCCACCGGAGCAGAGGGAGCGGGAGGATCCGGGGAGTGACGGTACGCATAAGCGTGAAGCACGCCCAGAAAATACTCCGATTCCCGGATAATGTGCTGCACAACCACCTGAGCCGTCGGGTTGGCCCGAATAGCGGCGCTGTGGCTCAGCATAAACTCCAATTGGGCAACGAACCGGCGCGACTGCAGCAGGGAAACTTGAAGAAGACCGTCCACCTGCGCCTGGACATAGGGAGAGATTCCATAAGGCGACCGGAGCACCGCCTCGATCCACTGCTGGGCGGCAAATTCCGTCGCGGCAAACACCGGCTCCCACTCCTGCAGCAGCCGGACGTACTCGGGCTCCAGATTAGGGACCAAAGCCCGGATAACCTGGGTGTGTTCCTTCTCCTGATTTTTCCAGAAACGGATTTCCTCGAGTACCCTCAGGGGCATCAGCCCTCCATATATGGACAGCAAGGCGTTCCCTCCATTCCCATTCCGATTCAGCGGCTTCTTTCTCCAGAAATCGGCCGCCTGTTCCACTCTCATCCTATTCCTTCTCTATTCCTGCTATGCGAATCCAGCCAGGGGAACGGTGGTTTTCCTTGATTCGTACCCGGAAGGGGACAAATGGCCAGCCAAAAGCCGGCCCTCCTTATAAAGGTCGGGCTTGAGGTCTTTACGCTTAATAAGGCAATCGGGTATACTAGGTGTAACTGGGTTTCATACGATGAAACAGGAAGCGGTGATCATCTTGGAGGATTCCAAACTGACGGTACGCGCCGTAGAGCGCGCCCTTGACATTATGCTTTGCTTTACCGGGGCTACCGATTTGAGCTTAACGGAGATCGCAGCCCGGGTGGGGCTTCACAAGAGCACGGTCCACCGGCTGCTGGCTTCTTTGGAGGGAAAGGCTTCGTGCTGCGCAATCCGGTCAGCGAGCGCTACCGGCTCGGCTACCGGATCTGGGAGCTGTCGGCGAACCTGTCGCAGAGCGATGATCCGGCTGTGGTCCTGCTCCCCGAAATGGAATGGCTTCGCGATCAGCTGGACGAAACGGTGAGCCTGTACGTGCGCGACGGGGTGGAACGCATCCGCATTCAGGCGGTGCAGAGCAACCAGGCTGTCCGCCGGGTAGCTCCGGTTGGCGTGAGGCTGCCCCTGTACGTCGGAGCCTCCGGGAAGGTGCTGGTGGCCTTTGCGGGCCCCGAGGTAGGCGAGCAGGTGATGGCCGGAGCGGGCTGGACCGCAGCGTTGCAGAGGGAGGCCTATGCCGCTCAGCTGGAGGCCGTCCGCGAGCTCGGTTATGCCACGAGCATGGAGGAGCGGGAAGCGGGCGCGGCGGCCGTTTCGGCTCCGATCTTTGACCGGGACCAGCGGCTTGTGGCCGCCCTTGCCGTTTCGGGCCCGTCGAACCGGCTGACGATGGAGAAGATGAAGGAAGACGCGGCGCTCATCATGCAGGCGGCGGAACGGATGGGCAAGATGTTCAGAGGCTGAGGATGCGTTCCTCGGCCTTTTTGGTACAAGCGGGCGGGCATGCACCCCTTGCCGCAAAAGAACCCTTGAATCCGCACGAGCGGTCTTCAAGGGTTCTTTGGTCAGGTGAGGCGATTAGCCTTGCTGAATCATTTGGCGCAGAACGGTTTGAAGGATTCCGCCGTTCCGGTAGTAATCCACGTCCACCATGCTGTCCAGGCGAACGAGGGCGTCGAATTCGAAGTTCGTTCCGTCATCGCGGGTAGCCGTAACGCGGACCTTCTGGCCCGGCTGAACCGAGTTGTCGAGACCGGAGATCTCGAACGTTTCCGTTCCGGTAATGCCAAGGGTCTTCCAGCCGAAGCCTTCCGGGAACTGGAGCGGAAGAACGCCCATGCCCACCAGGTTGCTGCGGTGAATGCGCTCGTAGCTTTCGGCGATAACGGCCTTGACGCCGAGCAGGAAGGTTCCTTTGGCCGCCCAGTCACGGGAGCTTCCGGTTCCGTACTCTTTACCGGCCAGAACGACAAGCGGAGTGCCCTGATCCTGGTATTTCATCGAAGCGTCGTAGATCGACATGACTTCGCCGGTCGGCAGGTAAGTCGTCACGCCGCCCTCGGTCCCTGGCGCCACTTGGTTACGAATCCGGATGTTCGCGAACGTTCCGCGCATCATGACCTCGTGGTTACCGCGGCGGGAGCCGTAGGAGTTGAAGTCTTTTCTTTCTACGCCGTGCTCGGTCAGGTACAGACCTGCCGGGCTCTTAGGCGAGATATTACCCGCAGGAGAGATGTGGTCGGTCGTAACCGAATCTCCGAGCTGGGCCATGACTTTGGCGCCGTGGAAGCCTTTGATGTCGTCCAGCTCCATGCCGAGTTCTTTGAAGAATGGAGGCTCCTGGATGTAAGTGGAGTTGTCGTCCCACTCGTACAGGTCGCCCGTCGGAACCTGAAGCTCGTTCCAGCGCTTGTTGGCGGTGAACACGTTCTTGTACTTCTCGTGGAACATCGCCGGGCTTACCGCCGTGCGGATGGCTTCCTGGATCTCCTGGTTGGAAGGCCAAATGTCCTTCAGGTAGACCGGCTGTTCGTTCTGGTCGTAGCCGATCGGATCGTTGTGCAGGTCGATATCCACCGTTCCGGCCAGAGCGTAGGCCACAACAAGAGGAGGCGAGGCCAGGTAGTTGGCTTTCACGTTCGCGTGAATCCGGCCCTCGAAGTTACGGTTACCGCTCAGGACGGCCGCGACGGTCATGTCGTTGTCGACAATGGCGTTCGTGACTTCATCCGGCAGCGGACCGCTGTTACCGATACAGGTCGCGCAGCCGTAGCCGGCCACATGGAAGCCGAGCTTCTCGAGAGGCTCGAGGAGGCCTGCCTTGGTCAGGTACTCCGTTACGACGAGAGAACCCGGGGTCAGGGAGGACTTCACATAGCCCGGCTTAACGAGACCGCGCTCGACCGCTTTCTTCGCAACGAGACCGGCACCCAGCATAACACTAGGGTTAGAGGTATTCGTACAGGAAGTGATGGCCGCGATGACGACGGCGCCGGCTTTCATTTGGCTCACTTGGCCGTTCGGATGGGTAACATCCACCGTTTCCTGAATCTTCTCTTCCGTCAGACCGTATCCGCCTTTGTCGATCGGCGTGCGGATGATGGAATTGAAGGATTCTTTCATGGCGGTAAGCTCAACGCGGTCTTGAGGACGCTTAGGTCCCGCAAGGCTCGGAACGACGGTGGACAAGTCAAGCTCGATAACTTCGGAGAATGCCGGTTCCGGCGTATCCGACGTACGGAACATACCTTGTGCTTTATAGTAGGCTTCGACGAGAGCGATCTGCTCTTCGCTGCGGCCGGTGGTGCGGAGGTATTTCAGCGTGTCGTCGTCAACCGGGAAGAATCCGATCGTGGCGCCGTATTCCGGTGCCATGTTCGCAACCGTCGTCCGGTCGGAAACGCTGATGTTGTCAAGGCCCGGTCCGAAGTACTCGACGAACTTGCCGACTACGCCGCGCTTACGCAGAATTTGGGTGATGGTGAGCGCCAGGTCGGTTGCCGTAGCGCCTTCGGCCAGGCTGCCGGTCAGCTTGAAGCCGACAACATCAGGCGTTACGAAATACAGCGGCTGGCCGAGCATACCGGCTTCCGCCTCGATCCCGCCGACGCCCCAGCCAACGATCCCGAGACCGTTGATCATGGTGGTATGGGAGTCGGTTCCCACGAGGGAATCCGGGTAAACTTCCACTTCACCGTCCAGGTTCTTCGTGGCGGCAACGGACGCGAGGTACTCCAGGTTAACCTGGTGAACGATCCCCGTATCCGGCGGAACGGCACGGAAGTTATCGAAGGCCGTTTGCGCCCAGCGCAGGAAGCGGTAACGCTCTTCGTTTCTTTCGAATTCAAGGGCTTCGTTGTAGGCGAGGGCTTCGGGAGTACCGAAGGCATCGACCATAACGGAGTGGTCAATTACGAGGTCAACCGGTACGAGTGGATTGATCCGCTTGGGATCCCCGCCCATGCGCTTCATGGTGGCACGCATAGCGGCCAAGTCAACCACAACGGGAACCCCGGTGAAGTCCTGAAGCACGATCCGTGCCGGGATGAAAGGAATTTCTTTGTTGGCATCGCGGTTATCCGCCCAGCCCGCAATCTGCTTCACGTGATCGTTCGTGATGGCTCTTCCGTCAAATTGGCGGACGGCAGCCTCAAGCAGGACCTTAATGGAGAAAGGCAGCTTGGAAATTTGTCCGAAGCCTTTTTCCTCCAGGCCCTTCAGGTTGTAATAAACATACTCTTGGTTGTTGACCGAGAGCGTGCTCTTAACGGAAAAATGGTCTTTTCTAGCCATTAGCCTGGCCTCCTTAGGTAAAATGTAAAATTGAAATCGCCGAAAAGTTTCACTGCATGAAACCCGATTTCAAAAAATGCTCTTCTTTAAGTATACTTTTTTTAGTGGTCTGCGTAAACTGTTTTTTCGCCCCATTCCGATCTTTTTTGTGAAAATTTCAAAGGAGGACCGGCCGGACTTTTCCCTTCTCTTCAGCCTCTAATACGGTCTGCCCCGGACTGTGAAAATATTCATCTTTCGGGAGGTCCTATCATATTCTTGGAACGAAGGCAGGAGGGATGGAAATGACATGGAAATCCGTTCTCTATGACTACGTTCAGAACCGCAACCGCCTGGATACGGAATACGAAACGGCGCAAGTGGCGGCCTGCACCCGAGACGCGGCTTATTTGCAGCTTCTGGAGGGAGGCTGCGGCGCCTTGCCGCTTCCCACCGGGAGCGGGGGTCCTCCCGAAGAAGAAAGAGACCCGTCTTCGGATCGTAAACGTGACCGAGGAGAACGGAGGGGTTCAGGCCGCGATCCTGCTTACGCAGCGGCTGGACTACGAACAGAACGGGACGATCCGGACGGAATGGCGCGTGGAAAGGGAGACTGTCTGCCTGGAGCGATCCCCGGCGGGCTGGACAATCGCACGCATTCAGCCGGACATACCGGAGCTTCAGCCGGCAGGGGCCCAGCTCCTCGTCGCGGCTCCGGATTCCTTCGGGCCGGTTTTCCCGGGGTCACGGGAGGAATCTCCTTCTCCCGCGTTTCCGCCCCCGGTTCCCGGCATGCCGGCTTATCCTGAACAGCCTGTCGGCCTGTCCGCCAGCCGCGGGAACGGATTCCCGCCATCGCCCTGGCGTCCGGCCGTTCCCGGGCCGCTTCATCTGCCATCCTCCTCTCCTCTCTCCAACAGACCGGATGCCGGCTTGCCCGGCAGCGGGCTTCCTAGCCCCGGCCCCGCTATCAGCCGCCCTTACTACCCGGGCCAATCCGCCGGCCTTAATGGACCGGTCCTCCTGTCTGACGGGCCAGGCTCCGGCCGGCGTCCTTCCCCCGGCTATTCCGATTTGCCGGAGGAACCGGAGGCTTCCGAAAGGGTCGCCGTCTATGACCGGGAGGCGGCCGGCCGCTATGCCGATACGTGGTGGAACTCCTACAATCCCCGTTTCCTGCATTTTGAAGTCGACTGCTCCAACTATGTGTCCCAGTGCCTCTTTGCAGGGGGTGCGCCAATGAACTATACTGGGAAAAGGGAAGCCGGCTGGTGGTTCCAGGGCCGCAGCGGCAAGCAGGAACTGTGGAGCTTCAGCTGGGCCGTGGCCAACAGCCTCCGGCTGTATCTTGGGGAAGCCGCACCGGGCTTCGCGCCGAGACCGTCACCGATCCCCGCCGGCTTAAGGTGGGGGATGTGATCAGCTATTCATGGAACGGGGACGGGCGTTTCGGGCACAGCACGATTGTCGCGGCGCTCGATGCGAACGGCATGCCGCTCGTCAATGCCCATACCGTGAACAGCAAGCACCGCTACTGGGATTACCGGGATTCTTACGCTTGGACGGAGCGCACAGAGTACCGTTTTTTTCATATTGCCGATTCTTTCTAGTGCCAGGTTTTCCAACCAACAAAGGTACCGGATATGACTCGGGCTTCCTACCGGCATTCCTTCCGTTCTCTATACTTTCATAAGGTTATCACCAAGTCACCGTCTCAGGAGGTTACAATGAGCAGAAAAGTTCGGGTTGGCCTGATCTACGGGGGAAAGTCGGGAGAGCACGATGTTTCCCTGCAGACGGCACTGGCCGTTATCAAGGCATTCGACCACAGCAAATACGAGATCAAACCGTTTTACATAACCAAACAAGGGGAATGGCTTTCGGGTCCCGCTCTGAACGGGCCGGTCGCAGACAGCAAGGAGCTGACGTTTACGGCCCTGCCTGCCGGACAGGAGCCGGGTTCTTCTCCGCTCGCTCCTATCTTCGCCGCATCCGAAACAGGAGAAGGAGAAGCGCTGGATGTGATTTTCCCGCTGCTGCACGGGACCTTCGGAGAGGATGGAACCGTTCAGGGCCTGCTCGAGATGGCCAACATTCCTTATGTGGGCGCCGGGGTTCTGGCTTCCGCCGTAGGCATGGACAAAGTCATGATGAAGAAGCTTTTTGCGCAGGAAGGGCTGCCTCAATGCCTGTTCCGTCATTTTACCCGGTCCCAGTGGGAGAAGGACCAAGCCTTCTTTCTTATGGAAATCGAAATTGCGCTCGGCTACCCGTGCTTCGTCAAGCCGGCGAATCTCGGGTCGAGTGTAGGAATCTCGAAGGCCTCCAACCGGGATGAGCTTCTGGAAGCCGTCCGGATTGCGTTCCAATTTGACCGCAAGGTCATTGTCGAAGAAAGCGTGGATGCGAGGGAGATCGAGGTCAGTGTGCTCGGCAACGATGAGCCTCAGGCTTCCGTACCGGGTGAGATCGTCTCGTCGGGGTCGTTCTACGATTACAAGGCCAAGTACATCGATGGAAAATCCGTAATGGTCATTCCGGCGGAACTTCCCAAGGAGACGGCGGAGCGCATCCGCGAGCTGGCGGTTCAGGCTTTTCAAGCCATTGACGGAACCGGCTTGTCGCGGGTGGATTTCTTCCTGGACCGCCAGGACGGCAGCATCTACCTGAACGAGATCAACACCATGCCGGGCTTTACCCCGTTCAGCATGTACCCGCTGCTTTGGAAGGAATCGGGCAAGCCCTACGCGCAGCTGCTCGATGAGCTGATCCAGCTGGCGTTCGACCGCCATGCCGATAAGCAGAAGCTGCAGTACAGCTTTGAGGCCGAGTAAGGGCAGGGCCCTTAGGGAACATAAGGAGCCCAACAAGAAAGGAGGTGCCGGGAATGGGATTTCCGACCGAGTTTAATTCGGTGTGCAAGTTCAAGACGGCAAGGGAATTTAACGATCTTCTCGAATACGGCAAGGGCAAAATGGTCAAATCGGGCTTCCGGGTCTTCCCGACCGGCCAGAAGGTCATTGCCTATACGCCGGATAACCGGGCCGCTGCGATTGTCCGCATATCGGCCTCCATCGCCGAAATCAACTTTCAGGGGCAGGAAGTGACCCAAGTGGAGATGGAGCTCGTGCGGGAACTGACGGAAGAAGAATCGCGCATTCAGACCGCTCTTGCCCATGAGATGTTCTTCGGGGAGCAGGAGAAGTAAGCCGGAGCGTCGAACCGAAACATAAACCGGGAGTCCGAGGGGAACCTAAGGAAAAACGTTCCTGACTGGAGGAGTCCCTGTGATCGTGCGTTTCGGCTATGTCGCCATGTCGGTTTCCGTTTCCAACGCTTCCCCATCCAAAACGATGACCGCCACTCATTTCGCCAAGCTGGCGGATCGGGAGGCGGCGGTTCGCAAGCTGGAACGGATAGCGGCGGAGAACCTTCACAACACGCTTCGTCTGCTCCGGCATAACCGGGCCTATGACATCCATGTGTTCCGCTTTTCCTCTAAGCTCGTCCCCCTGTGGGGCCATGAGCTTCTGGAAGGCTGGAACCCTCTAGACGCCCTGGCCGGAGAGTTTGCGGAGCTGGGGGAGTATATCCGGACCCATGGGATGCGGACAAGCTTTCACCCGGACCATTTTACGGTGCTCACGACCCCCGGGAGGAAGTGCTGAGGAGCTCCATCGCGGACTTGGGGCGGCATGCCGCCATGCTGGAGGCGATGGGCCTGGATGAGCGGGCGAAGTGCAACATCCACATGGGCGGCACCTACGGGAACAAGGAGGCGGCTTCCGCCCGTTTCGTGCAGCGTTTTCCGCAGCTTGACGAGAGGATCCGCAGCCGGCTGACCTTGGAGAACGACGACAAAACCTTCACGGCGGCCGAAACCCTGGCGGTTTGTGAGGAGCTCGGCATCCCGATGGTGCTCGATATTCATCACCACCAGGTTAACAACGGCGGGGAGCCGGCCTCCGGGCTTTGGCCCCGCATCCGCCGGACCTGGGAGAAGGCGCAGGAGGCCATGAACGGGGACAAGTCCCCCATCCCGCCGAAAATCCATGCCTCCAGCCCGAAGAGCGACAAAGACATCCGGGCGCATGCCGATTTCGTGGAGGCGGGGGCTCTGCTCGGCTTTCTGCGTGAAATCGCGAAGGATACCCCGCGGCTGGACGTCATGCTGGAGGCCAAGCAGAAGGATGCGTCGCTGTTCCGGCTGATGGAAGAGATGCCGGGGGAGCCGGGCATCCGGCGGGTCGATCAGGCGACCATTGAACTCGAAGGGTAGACAGAGGAGAAGGCAGGATACGATTAGGGGAGAGGGGAAAAGAAGATGAGTGAAGTATTGGCCGGTAAAAATATTGTTGTCATGGGGGTTGCGAACGACCGGAGCATCGCCTGGGCGATTGCCCAGTCTTTGGCTTCTCAAGGGGCAAGGCTCGCGTTTACCTATGAAAGCGAGAGGGTGGAAGAGCGCGTCCGCAAGCTCGCGGACACGATTCCGAACTCCGTGGTGCTTCCCTGCAACGTGACCGTCGATGAAGAAATCGAGATGCTGGCGGGCGCCTTGAAAGAGGAATTCGGCGTGCTGCACGGTCTCGTGCACAGCATTGCTTTTGCCAAGACAGAGGAGCTGGAAGGGCTGTACGTGGATACGTCCCGTGCCGGCTTCGCCCTGGCTCATGACATCAGCGCCTATTCCCTTGTGGCCGTTGCCCAAAGGCTGCATCCGTTGATGACCGAAGGTGGCAGCATCATGACGATGACCTACCTAGGGGCGGAGCGCGCCATGAAGAATTACAACGTTATGGGAGTGGCCAAGGCCGCCCTGGAAGCAAGTGTGCGCTATCTGGCGAATGACCTGGGCCCGTCGAACATTCGGGTCAACGCCATTTCGGCCGGTCCGATCCGGACGCTCGCCGCGAAGGGCATCAAGGACTTCAACTCCATCCTGAGAACCGTGGAAGAGAAGGCCCCGCTCCGACGGACGACGGAAACCTCGGAAGTGGGAGACACCGCCATGTTCCTCATGAGTCCGTGGTCCCGCGGCATTACCGGAGAAGTCATTTACGTGGACAACGGTTACCACATTGTTGGCGTCTAAACACCCCATACGGACCAATTGAACAAAGACCGGAAGCCGGCGGACAAGACATCCGCGGCTCCCGGTTTTTTGTGGGCCGTACCGGGGACACCCCGCCTCCGCCTTGCCGCAGCCTTCCCGGTGAGGATGCTTCATAACTTTCCTTCCCTTCGTCCATACTAAACAGCAGCGCGAAGGAAAGCCGGAAGCGAAAGGAGACGAAGAGCCGTGAGAGAAGAATCGACACCCGACCAAGGCGGGCAGCCCTTCGAAGAAGTGGTGAGTTACGACAGCTCTTTCCCGGACAGGCCAGAGCAAGAGAGCGTCGGGGATCGTGATGGGCGGAAGCTGGAGGCGGAGGCCCTGGAAGGGGAGGAACCCGCCCTGGGGCCGTTCCAGCAGTGGATGCAGCGGCAGTCGGGCACGGTGGACTATATCCACTCCCTGTACCCGGATCAGATGGACCAGGAGGAAGCCCAGACGGTCCAGGCGGCCGACGAAGAAGATGGACAATGATCCATGAACAAAGCAAAGCCCCGCCGTCTAAGGACAGCGGGGCTTAAGGTTGTGGATCCGAAGGGAGCCCTTTGAAGCGGGTCTTCCCCCGCGGCCGGGATGCTCCATTCTGATTTCTTATAGAATATCGTGCGCATACGGAGGTTTTCTCGCCAATAAAGTTATCGATTAAGGCAATAGCTTAAATCCCTCTAGCGGTCAAGGTCCTTTGCTGACCCAAAAAGTCACGTTGTCGCCTTTGGCGGCAGGGGTTCCTGCCGGGGGATCCTGCTTGAAGACGGCGCCGGCGGGCAGCGAATCATTTTCCAAGAAGAAATTATAATGAAGACCGGCGGCGACCGCCTGCTTCTCCGCATCCTCCTTGGTTAGCCCGACCAGAGCGGGGACAATCCCTGACTCGGCTTTGGCGCCCTCAGCAGATGGAGAAGGAGTGGGAGAAAGGGAGGGCGACGGCTTTGTCGATGGTCCCCCTTGGACCCTCCGGCATTTCCTCCGGAAGCGGTTGGGCCGGGGCTGGAGCTCGCTTCCGGAGGCTCTGCCGTCCGTTTGTCCGGCTTGTCTGAAGGAAGCAGCAGCCAGATAAGAAAGCCGGCTACAATCAAGGCCGAGAGGCCGACGAGCCACTTTTTGGGGCGGGAAGTCCCGCGGCCTCCTCCTGAGCGGCATCATTGGAAGCCGCAGCGGGAGCGGCCGCCCGAGCGGGAGGCCGTTCCTTGGCCGGCGCCCATGGAGCAGTATCGGCCGGAACCTGCGGCTTGCGGACCGGCGGTTCTTCCCTTCCGGTCCGATCAGCTGCGGATGGGCTTTCCTTGGCCGGTGAGCCGGAGGTAAGCAGCCCCTGAAGCCCAAATACTAGGGAGGACAGCGAGGCCTGGTCCAGCCATACATTCCGCACAAGCTTCATTAAAGCCGCCTTCTGCTCGGGCGACGCCTGCATGCGGGGCCCTCCCAGGTGCTTTTCCAGCGCCCGAATCGGGTCAAGGGCATAAGCGGAACCGGCCGCTAGCTGTCCAAGAAGCACACACAAGCCGGAGGCCCCTGGGTTTCGGTCACCCCGGTCTCCCAATAATTGATGACCGCGGCGCGGCCGTCATCCTTCAGCCACAGGTTCTCGCAGGCGACGGAGTACCCGGTCAATCCGGCTTCCATCGCGTCCAGCATTCCTTTGCCGAGCTCCGACACGAGGGTGATAATCTTATGAAACGTCCAGCCGGTTTCCCCCACCTTCTCGAAGAGCGGGGAACCGTTCCCGCGGTTCAGCACCACCAGCAGAGTCTCTCCCTCGAGGGAGGTATCGAGAATATGCTGGAAGCTTTCGTGGGTAAGGGCAGAGGCTTTGCCCAGCCGGGTCATATAGTCGTGGGAGGCGCTGCCTTCCCGGTACTCGGAAGCATAGAGAATAACGTCCCGCTGCAGGGAGAGGTCTTCTCCGTAATACAAATGTCCTTTGGATAAAGGGAGTATTTGAGAATGAGCCACATAGCGTTTTCCCATCGCTTGGTTCATGTAAGATCCCCCTTTTCTATTTCGGTATGGCCTATATCCCCTCTCTATATTATTCGAAAAGGGGGGCGATTTCCAATCCCATTTCTTCCCGAAAGGCTCTTTCCGACTCATTTTGAGGGAGGGAAGCGCTGTCAAGCCTTATTAGGGAACGGCGGGATCCCCGGCCCGGCAAGGATTTAGCCCCATTGTCAGAAGTGACGATGAATTTTGGGTGAAACTACGTAGTAATTCCCTCGTATGTTTACTATACTAACTGCAAGAAACCGATTAATAGAAGAGAGTTGATAGCTTTGGCCCACCAGGAAAACATACCTTTTACCCCAAGCGGGAAAAGCTTCACAGCCGTCGCCATCAATACCGCCGCGAAGGCGGGGAATGGATCAAAAGCAAGCTAGGCAGCCATACGACCTTATCGTTGAAATATTCTCCTCAGGACCTTGTCACCGAAGTGGACAAGGGGTCCGAAACGATGATCCGCAAGCTCATTCTTACCCATTTTCCGACGCATTCGATTCTGGGCGAAGAAGGGGTGGAGCCCGGACCCGAAGCTTCCGCTAAAGCCCTTACGGAAATGAGCGGTGCCGAATACCTTTGGATCGTCGATCCGATCGACGGAACCACCAATTTCGTTCACGGCTTTCCGTTCTATACGGTCTCCATTGCCCTCGCCTATAAGGGCGAAGTGATTGTGGGGGTGGTGTACGACCCGTCCCGCGACGAATTGTTCGTAGCCGAGAAAGGCAAGGGAGCTTATTTGCGGGGCAAGCCCATGAAGGTCTCGGGAGAGGCCAAGCTGGCCGACAGCCTTCTCGCCACCGGGTTCCCGGCGGACCGGGAGGAGCGCTGCCTTTGAACATGGCTGGGCTTCAGCATCTCGCTCCGAAAGTCCGCAATGTCCGGATTGCCGGGTCGGCGGCGCTTCATCTGGCTTATGTGGCAGCCGGGCGCCTAAGCGGCTTTTGGGAGATCGGCCTGAACAGCTGGGATACGGCGGCCGGTGCGCTGCTGGTCCAGGAATCGGGCGGGCAGGTGACGGATATGGAAGGGAACCCCTATTCGCTTTCCGTAAGAGACATTGCAGCCTCCAACGGAACCATCCAGCAGGACCTGCTGAAAGAGCTGAGAACAGCAGCGATAATAGGAAGTTAGTCCTATATTTAACCACTTTCCGACATTGGTATTGATTCTTAATGCCTAGGACTTGTATAATGGGATCAATGGCAGCGGATTTCCCGTGCCATGGCTTACGAACATCGATAACGGCAAACCCGTCGAAAGGCGGCGACGCAAAGCTTCAGGCCTAAAGGGAATTTATCCCCATGGCAGCTGGGCTGCCGAATTGGGAAGGACCTCTTGGGACTGCCCACTTTTCGGGTGGATGCCAAATCCCAACAAGTTAGAGAGGCGATTTCCTTTGAAAGCTGCTTACATTAATCCGTTTCTGTCCTCCTCGGTCCATGTGATCGAATCGTTGATTCAAATCCGCCCTTCCCTGGGGGAATTGAACATCAAGTATATCGACTTCTGGGATGATTATGTCTGGCTTCGGATCGGCATTGTCGGTGAGATGAAAGGCGACATCGTCTTCGGGTTTCCCGAGAAGGTGGCGCTGCGGATTGCCTCCGGCATGATGGGCGGGTACGTCCTGACGGAATTCGATGAAATGAGCCGGAGTGCTATTTCCGAGCTCGGCAACATGATCAGCGGCAACGCCAGCACCCAGCTGTCCAACCAAGGCATTTCCATTGATATCACGCCGCCGTCTTTTCTCGAGAAAAGCAGCGCGGACCAGAAGAAAGCCTTCAGCGTACCGCTTCGGCTGGAGAACATCGGAGAATTCGATATTTATGTGATTGCTTAGAAGAGGGCCCGGCAAGGGGCCGTACCGAAATATAGAAGAAGAGACCGGGACGAGGAGTTCCCGGTCTCTTTTGTTATTTTGGAGTCAAAAGCGGAGGAAGGTAGGACATCGATTGCAAGAAAGGGACAGCTAGTGAACAGGCTCGTTCTCCGATAAGGGCATGAACGGATAGAGCCGGCCGCCCATGGCGAAAGAGGAGGATCCGGTCTCTTCGGATACGACGATGACCAGTGCATCGCATAGCTCCGTTAAGCCGATAGCCGCCCGGTGGCGGGTACCCAGCTTTTAGGACCGGCTTCGTAGTTGGATAGGGGAAGAATGTTGGCCGCCGAGACAATTTCGCTGCCCCTGACCAGCACGGCCCCGTCGTGCAGCGGGTTGCCGACATAGAAAATGGATTCGAGAAGCGAGAAGGTAAACCGGGCACCGAGAGGAACCCCTGATGGATCAAGGAATTGACGGAATCTTTGCGTTCGATAATGATCAGGGCGCCGTGCCGGCGTTCCATGAGATGGCGGATGCAGAAGGATAGCTCTTCGTATTTTTCCGTATAAGGAGCCAGGTAACAGTTGAGATAGAAGGAAGAGGCCTGGGATTGCAGCCGGATAAACCTTTCGCGGATATCGGCCAGCTCGCTCAGCATGCAGCAGTGTTCGTTATCCAGGGAAGCGGCATGTGTTTTCAGATCCTGAAGAATTTCCTGAAGGCTCGAACGCAAAGCTTCCTTCAAGGGGAAAAATCGCAAGGAGACGTTTCCGTCATGGGGCACCTCCGTCCGGTCGTTTCTTTATAGAGTGGCCTGCTTCGTTTCAAAATAACCGCCAAGGTCCTCTTCCCCTTTAAATCCCTACCCGAGGATAGACTCCCCTGCCGTATCACCTAAAAAAGCCGCTTCCTCTCGGAAAAAGACCCGGGGAAAGCGGCTTATAGAGATACCTTTATCCTAATCCTAGCATTACAGCCTACCTATCAGGGTCATCCACGGCTATTGCTAAATTCCAGACCAAGCCCACCCGTTTCGGGATCCTTTAGAACGATCCGGGCTTCGTACGGGGTTCCTTCCTTGTTGCGGAGCTTGAGCACGGAAGTTTTCCTTTCTCGATAAGAGTTCGGACCATGCTGTCCGTGAGGGTCTTGCCGAAGGAGCTCTTCCAGATGACGAACTTGCAGCCCGCCTTGTAGTGGCTGCAGCCGTAGCCTTTGCGGCCCATGAAGATCCGGCCGCCGCAGCCGGGCCGCGGGCACGCGGCGATCGTGCCTCCGGCTTCGGCACCCGCGGCCCCGCCGCCGGAGGCCGCCCGCGTGCGGCTGCCCGCCCCGCCGGCCTCGGCTGCGCCTTCGCCGGCGGTGCCGGGGCGTGCAGCGGCCGCTACGGCCGGCTCCGCGGACCCGGCCGCGCTCCGCGTGCGCCGCTGCCGCGTGGTGCCGCCGGCTGCGGTGCCGGCATCCGCCTTAGCGGCGGCCGCTCCACGTGCCCGCGAGCCCCGCCGGCCGCCGCCCTTCGGCGCGTCCGGGTCGCCGAACGCGGACTTCTCCGCGCGGGCCTGGCCGCGCACCTTCTCCACGATGAGCGTGGCGAACTGCTTCACCTTCTCCATGAAGGCCTCGTCTGACGCCAGGCCTTTGGAGATCTCGTTCAGGCGGCGCTCCCAATGGCCGGTCATCTCCGGCGAGGTGAGCAGCTCGACGCCCGCCCCGCGGATGAGCTCGATGGCGGTGCGGCCTTTTTGCGTCACGGTGATCTTCTTGCCCTGCATCTCGATATACCCGACCTGCTTGAGCCTCTCGATCGTCGCCGCCCGCGTGGCCGGGGTGCCGAGCCCCGATTCCTTCATCGCGTCGCGCAGCTCCTCATCCTCCACCTGCTTGCCGGCGCTTTCCATCGCTTTAAGCAGCGTTCCCTCCGTATAGGCTTTAGGAGGCTGGGTTTCCTTCTCCTTGGCGTTGGCTTCCGTGCAGGTTACCGGCTCCGCGGCATTAAGAGAGAAGGGACCGGTGGTTTCCTCCTCGCCGTCATCTTCCTCTTTTTCTTTGTCTTTGCTTTTGGATTTGGCCTTATCCTTCCCCTGATCGGCATAGATGATCTTCCAGCCCAGGTCCAGCAGCTGTTTGATCGTCGTTTTGAACGATTCCTTTTCCACCTCGGTCATTACGGTATGGACCTTGTACTGGGCGGCGGGGTAGAAGTGGGAGAGAAAACGCCGTACGACGAGATCGTATACCTTCTGCTCATCGGGACTAAGCCCGGATGCCTTCTTGTGGGTAGGCAGAATGGCATGGTGATCCTCCACCCGGGCCGGGTTGCAAACACTCTTGTTGTTGCGGTGGACAAAGCTTTTGTTCGCCCCTTGAGCGAACGTTTCGTACGCGGTTCCTTTCAGCATGTCGAGCGCCCGGTGCATCTCGGGAATGTTCTGCTCCGTGACATAGTTGGAGTTCGTCCGCGGGTAGGAGATGACCTTGTGCTTTTCATACAGCGCCTGGGCGAGATCGAGCGTTTTTTTGGCGGAGAACCCGAGCTTGGCATTGGCCTCGCGCTGCAGCAGCGTCAGGTCGTACAGCTTGAAGGGATACTCTTTCGTCTCCTTAACGTCGTAGCTCGCAATGGTACCGGGCTTCCCTTTAACCTTTGCGGCAAGCTCCTCGGCCTTTTTGGGATCCGTCAGCCGGTCTCCCTGCCATAGACCCCGGTACGATGACCCTTCCTGGGCGAAAAAGCCTCCACCTCATAAAACTTCTGAGAGGAGAACGCTTCGATCTGGATTTGACGGTCGTACAGGAGAGCGAGCACCGGGGTTTGGACCCGGCCGACGGACAGCAGAACATTGTGCCTAGTGGTAAAAGCCCTCGATCCGTTCATCCCGACCAGCCAATCCGCTTCGCTCCGGGCCCGGGCGGCCAGCGTCAGGTTCTCGAATTCGGAGCCTTCCCTAAGCTCGGCGAAGCCCCGGCGGATCGTCTCCGGAGTAAGGTCCGAAATCCACAGCCGCTGGACAGGCTGCTTTAGGCGCAAATGCCGCTGAATGAGGAGAAGATATGCTGACCCTCCCGTCCGGCATCGCAGGCGTTAATCAGCCGGTCGCACTGCTTGGCCAGGTCGGCGATGACCTTCAGTTGATCCTTCGTTCGGGGGTTCGGGATCAGCTTGAAGTGGTCGGGGATGATCGGCAGGTCCCCTAAGTTCCATTTTTTATATTTGTCATCATAGTGGTCCGGTTCGGCAAGCCCGATCAGATGGCCGATGGCCCAGGTGATGATATAAGTTTCGCCTTCGAGATGCGTTCGCTTGTTGGCCGCCTTCGGTTCGATCGCTGCCGCGATGTTCCGGCCCATGTCGGGCTTCTCGGCAATCACCAGCGTTTTCACAGGCAACCCTCTTTTCCATTATTGGTACTACTAGAGTAGTAGATGATAGGGTAAGAAGCAAGAAGAAGGACTCCTTCCTCCCAGCAGGAAAAGGGAATGGGGCAGCCCGGTTCTTTTCACTTCCGGCCCCTTACACTATAATGGAGAAGGAAAAGGGTTTCACGTCATAACTAGTTAATAGAATAGGCAGGTGCACACGTGAACAAGGAAGCGACGGAATCGGGCCTGAACCGGGAAGGGCCGGAGGTGGTGACGTTTGGAGAGACGATGGCTTTGTTTATGCCGACCGGACCGAAGGGGATCGAATATTCTCCTTTGCTGGACAAGCTTTTCGGAGGGGCGGAGAGCAATGTCGCAATCGGACTGGCGCGTCTCGGTCATAAAGTCGGCTGGTTCGGAAGGCTCGGGAGCGATCCGCTCGGCCGCATGATTTATAAAAGAATCCGCGGGGAGGGCGTGGACGTGTCCCGCTCGGTTCTGACCAATGAAGCTCCTACGGGACTGATGCTCCGCGAAACGGTATCCGGTAAGAGCTCCGTCTATTATTACCGGCGAAACTCCGCCGCGAGCGGAATGAAGCCGGAGCATTTGGATGAGTCTTACATAGCCCAAGCCCGCATTCTTCATGTGACCGGAATTACGCCGGCTCTAAGCGAGTCCTGCCTGGAGACCCTGCTGGAGGCCATCCGCCTTGCCCGTAAGCATGGGACGAAGGTATGCTTCGACCCGAATCTGCGGCTTAAGCTGTGGAGTGCGGAGCAAGCAAAAGAAGCTCTACTTCCTCTGGCGGAACAAGCGGATTATTTTCTGCCCGGGCTTGATGAGCTTAAGCTGCTGTACGGAACGCAGGATTTTAGCGAAATAGAGAGCCGGCTCCGCAAGCTTACGGGAACATGTATCGTCAAGGGAGACCGGGAAACCCACATCGTTGGGAAGGACAGGACCATTTCGGTGCCGTTCTTCCAAGTGGATAACGTGGTGGATACGGTAGGGGCGGGCGATGCTTTCTGTGCGGGCTTCCTGTCCGGAGTTCTTCGGGAGCTGCCGGTGGAAGAAGCCGTCCGGCTCGGCAATCTGCTGGGATCGCTCGTCATTCAATTCGAAGGGGATTGGGAGGGGCTTCCCACAGCGGAGCAGGTGGAGGCTGCCCTGGGCAACAAAGCCCATATCGAACGCTAATCCATTACTCCACAGGAAGGCAGGTAGTTTACCATGAAAAAAATTAAGCTCCTTCAGCAAATCACCGAGCAGGGGGTCGTAGCCGTTCTCCGCGGGGAAACCCCGGAAGAAGTGGTGGAGATGGCCGAACAGGCCATTGAAGGCGGGATTAAAGTAATAGAAGTAACCATGACGGTTCCTTTTGCCCTGCGGGCTATTGAGGATTTGGCGAAGCGGTACTCGAGCACCTCGTCCGATCCTTCCCAATTCGCCATTATCGGCGTAGGCACGGCCCTGGATCCGGAAACGGCGAGAGCGGCCATTCTGAGCGGAGCGGAATTTGTGGTCGGGCCTTCGTTGAATCCGGCCACCGTTACCCTGTGCAACCGGTACCGGATTCCCATTATGCCGGGCTGCATGACCATCCAAGAAATCCAGACGGCTCTCGAGCTTGGTGTGGACATTGTGAAGCTGTTCCCAGGGAATCTGTTCTCCCCTTCCATGATTAAGGCCATTAAAGGTCCGCTGCCCCAGGCTAATATTATGCCTACAGGGGGAGTCTCTCTATCCAATTTAGGCGAATGGATAAAAGCGGGCGCCATCGCCGTCGGCATCGGCTCCGACCTGACCGCCGACGCCGTCAAGAGCGGCGATTACAGCCTGGTCGCCCGCAAAGCTTCCCAATACATCGAAGCCTACAAAGCGGCCAAAGCTTAAACGGCCCGCTGTCTAAGGCTTAGCGGAAAAGGAAACCGGCGATCCGCCGGTTTTTTCTGTAGCTAGGTGAATTCCACATTTTGTTGTTGCAATAGGTGAAGGGAATATGGTACATTATTTCTCGGCCCGAAAGCAGGTAAGCCGCTGAACGGCCAAAGAGGTAGGAAGCGGGCGGCTGA
>CP106741.1:2577500-3025000 GCA_030323305.1 Paenibacillus sp. CC-CFT747
CTAGCGACCGATAGCGAAGCAGTACCGTGAGGGAAAGGTGAAAAGAACCGCGGGAGCGGAGTGAAACAGAACCTGAAACCGTGTGCTTACAAGAAGTCAGAGCCCTATGTCGTTTTCTTACGAAACCGACTGGGTGATGGCGTGCCTTTTGTAGAATGAACCGGCGAGTTACGTTTACGTGCAAGGTTAAAGTGAAGAGCTGGAGCCGCAGCGAAAGCGAGTCTGAATAGGGCGCTTAAGTACGTAGACGTAGACCCGAAACCGTGTGATCTACCCCTGTCCAGGGTGAAGGTGCGGTAACACGCACTGGAGGCCCGAACCCACGAATGTTGAAAAATTCGGGGATGAGGTGGGGGTAGCGGAGAAATTCCAATCGAACTCGGAAATAGCTGGTTCTCCCCGAAATAGCTTTAGGGCTAGCCTCGGGGGTTGAGTCGTGGAGGTAGAGCACTGATTGGGTGCGGGGCCCGCCAAGGGTTACCAAGTCCAGTCAAACTCCGAATGCCATGAACTTGGACCCCGGGAGTCAGACGGTGAGTGCTAAGATCCATCGTCAAGAGGGAAACAGCCCAGACCATCAGCTAAGGTCCCCAAGTGTGTGTTAAGTGGGAAAGGATGTGGAGTTGCCCAGACAACCAGGATGTTGGCTTAGAAGCAGCCACCATTGAAAGAGTGCGTAATAGCTCACTGGTCGAGTGACTCTGCGCCGAAAATGTAACGGGGCTAAACACGCCACCGAAGCTATGGCTTGCCGCAAGGCATGGGTAGGGGAGCGTTCTGTACAGGTTGAAGGTATACCGTAAGGAGTGCTGGACAGTACAGAAGTGAGAATGCCGGTATAAGTAACGAAAAGACAAGTGAGAATCTTGTCCGCCGAAAACCTAAGGGTTCCTGAGGAAGGCTCGTCCGCTCAGGGTAAGTCGGGACCTAAGGCGAGGCCGAAAGGCGTAGTCGAAGGACAACAGGTTGACATTCCTGTACCACCGTAAACCGCTACGAGCGATGGGGTGACGCAGAAGGGAAGAGACGCAGACGGATGGAAGAGTCTGTCCAAGCAGCAAGGCTGGTGTGTAGGCAAATCCGCACACTGTAAGGCTGAGCTGTGACGGGGAGGGAAAATTACAGTACCGAAGGTCTTGTACTCATGCTGCCAAGAAAAGCCTCTAGCCAGGTGAAGGTGCCCGTACCGCAAACCGACACAGGTAGGTAAGAAGAGAATTCTAAGGCGCGCGGAAGAACTCTCGTTAAGGAACTCGGCAAAATGACCCCGTAACTTCGGGAGAAGGGGTGCCTCGGTAGGGTGAATAGCCCGAGGGGGCCGCAGTGAAAAGGCCCAAGCGACTGTTTAGCAAAAACACAGGTCTGTGCGAAGCCGCAAGGCGAAGTATACGGGCTGACGCCTGCCCGGTGCTGGAAGGTTAAGGGGAGCGGTTAGCGCAAGCGAAGCTGTGAACCGAAGCCCCAGTAAACGGCGGCCGTAACTATAACGGTCCTAAGGTAGCGAAATTCCTTGTCAGGTAAATTCTGACCCGCACGAATGGCGTAACGACTTGGGCGCTGTCTCAACGAGAGATCCGGTGAAATTTTAATACCTGTGAAGATGCAGGTTACCCGCGACAAGACGGAAAGACCCCATGGAGCTTTACTGCAGCTTGATATTGGACTTGGGTACGATCTGTACAGGATAGGTGGGAGCCAGAGAGTCATGAGCGCCAGCTTGTGAGGAGGCGACGTTGGGATACCACCCTGATCGTATCTAGGTTCTAACCTCCTCCCGTGAATCCGGGAGAGGGACCGTGTCAGGCGGGCAGTTTGACTGGGGCGGTCGCCTCCTAAAGCGTAACGGAGGCGCCCCAAGGTTCCCTCAGAATGGTTGGAAATCATTCGCAGAGTGCAAAGGCAGAAGGGAGCTTGACTGCAAGACGTACAGGTCGAGCAGGGACGAAAGTCGGGCTTAGTGATCCGGTGGTACCGAATGGAAGGGCCATCGCTCAACGGATAAAAGCTACCCTGGGGATAACAGGCTTATCTCCCCCAAGAGTCCACATCGACGGGGAGGTTTGGCACCTCGATGTCGGCTCATCGCATCCTGGGGCTGAAGTAGGTCCCAAGGGTTGGGCTGTTCGCCCATTAAAGCGGTACGCGAGCTGGGTTCAGAACGTCGTGAGACAGTTCGGTCCCTATCTGTCGCGGGCGCAGGAAATTTGAGAGGAGCTGTCCTTAGTACGAGAGGACCGGGATGGACGTACCGCTGGTGTACCAGTTGTTCCGCCAGGAGCACCGCTGGGTAGCCAAGTACGGACGGGATAAGCGCTGAAAGCATCTAAGCGTGAAGCCCCCTCAAGATGAGATTTCCCAGTATGTAAGACCCCTTGTAGACGACGAGGTAGATAGGTTCGGCGTGGAAGTGCTGTAAGGCATGCAGCGGACGAATACTAATCGGTCGAGGGCTTATTCATGACCCCACTAGGGGAGCAAAAGGATGAACAAACGTAAGCTTCGATTCCAGTTTTCAGGGTGCAAACCTTGAACTTGCGGGCCTTTTACAAGGTAACGTATTTTGCTGAAGCGAAAGCGGGAAGCAGAATCGACCGCAAAAACGTTTGGTGATGATGGCGGAGGGGAACCACACGTTCCCATCTCGAACACGACCGTTAAGCCCTCCAGCGCCAATGGTACTTAGATCGCAGGATCTTGGGAGAGTAGGACGTTGCCAAGCGGAAATTTTCTCCTGCTGGATGTTACTTAGAACTATGTGATGCAACTGTCCAAGCAATCTTACATAGGACAAGCGCATAACCGAGAAGCATAAAGCAAGGCCCGTTGGTCAAGGGGTTAAGACACCTCCCTTTCACGGAGGTAACAGGGGTTCGAATCCCCTACGGGTCACCACATCATATGGAGGCTTAGCTCAGCTGGGAGAGCATCTGCCTTACAAGCAGAGGGTCGGCGGTTCGATCCCGTCAGCCTCCACCATATGAAACACACTATCGCGGGGTGGAGCAGCTCGGTAGCTCGTCGGGCTCATAACCCGAAGGTCGCAGGTTCAAATCCTGCCCCCGCAACCAACATGGAGCTGTGGTGTAGAGGCCTAACATGCCTGCCTGTCACGCAGGAGACCGCGGGTTCGAATCCCGTCAGCTCCGCCATTTTTTACCTTTTAATGCCACGTATGATTCGCGACCTAAAGATTTAACCTACTTGAAGGAACTTAACGGTTTCTCCTTATGGCGGTCGTGGCGAAGTGGTTAACGCACCGGATTGTGGCTCCGGGATCCGCGGGTTCGATTCCCGTCGATCGCCCCATTTTAGCATGAGCCATTAGCTCAGTTGGTAGAGCACCTGACTTTTAATCAGGGTGTCGAAGGTTCGAGTCCTTCATGGCTCACCACTTTACCTCTTATGGTAAAGACAACAGAATATGCGGTCGTGGCGGAATTGGCAGACGCGCACGGTTCAGGTCCGTGTGGGCTAACCCCCGTGGAGGTTCGAGTCCTCTCGACCGCACCATCTTTATGCGGAAGTGGCTCAGCGGTAGAGCATCGCCTTGCCAAGGCGAGGGTCGCGGGTTCGATTCCCGTCTTCCGCTCCATCTTCATATGGATGTTCCCTTAGCTCAGCTGGATAGAGCGTTTGACTACGAATCAAAAGGTCGGGAGTTCGAATCTCTCAGGGAACGCCATTTTTTTTATTTTATTCTACTTATTGCAATTGGCCGGTGTGGCGGAATTGGCAGACGCGCGCGACTCAAAATCGTGAGGGAAACCGTGGGGGTTCGAGTCCCTTCACCGGCACCATACTTAGGATCTACAAGCTCTCGGGGAAACCCGGGGGCTTTTTTGTTATTGTTGACCGGCGGCTTTGCTGAACAGAGGGACTGGAGCAACTTAGCTGAACCGAAGGCTCGGAGCATGCAGGAAAGAAAAAGGGGACAAGCCGGCATAGCGAACGGTTAAGGGGCATAGAGATATGGGTAAGAAGTAGTATTCCAGAAAAAGGAGACTTCCTCTATGAAAAAACTAACCCTATCCCTTGTCACTCTGGTAGCTTTGGCCTTCGCTCCCGGATGGGCAAAAGCCGATTCCTCTATTCCCGTAACCATTAACGGGCAAGCCGTTGAGATGAATATGCCTCCTGCTCTCTATGATGACACCTTGCTGGTTCCGGTCGAGTCGATCGTGGATCGGCTTGGGGCTCAGATGAGCTGGGACGACCAGCTTCAGCTGCTCACTTTGCAAAAGGAAGTTCTTCCGTCCAATTGATGATCGGCACCACGAAATGCATGGTGAATGGGAAAGAGGACCTGGTGGAAGCCGCCCCACGTCTCATCGAGGGGCAGAAAATGGTCCCCCTTCGCCTCATCGGAGAAGCCTTAAATTACCGGGTCTCCTGGAACAACACCGACAGGTCGGTTAACTTGGAGCCGCTGCAGTAGAACGGGCGATAGGTTATCGGTTGGCATCGGCTGCCGTTTAAAAAGCAAAACACAGATCGCTCTCCAGGATCTGTGTTTTTTAGTGTGCGTGGGATAGGGCGTGGAACGCAGCTTACCCCAGTACGTTTTCCAGTCGCTCGGCGGCCCATTGGAGCTCCTTGCGTGTAATGATCAAGGGAGGTGCGAGGCGGATGACGGTCTCATGGGTATCCTTGCAGAGCAGCCCTTCTTGAAGAAGCGCTTCGCAGTAAGGCCTCGCGGGACGGTCCAGTTCAATGCCGAGGAAAAGGCCCCTTCCCCGGATTTCTTTTATGGCGGGGTTGTTCAGTTGGGACAACCGTTTCAGCAGGTACTTTCCTTGATTCCGCGACCGCAAGGAGAGGTTTTCGTCTTCGGTCACGTCCAGGGCGGCGGAGGCTACGGCACAAGCAAGCGGATTTCCTCCGAAGGTGGAGCCATGGCTGCCAGGTTGAAAAAGGGAAAGGATATCCGGATCCGCGGCGACGGCCGATATGGGGAGCACGCCGCCACCTAAGGCTTTGCCTAAAATATAGACATCGGGAATGACATTCTCCCAGTCGCAGGCAAACCGCTGGCCGGTACGGCCAAAGCCGGTTTGGATTTCATCGGCGAGGAACAGCACCCGATGCTTGCTGCACAGGTCGCGAACGCCTCTTAAATACCCCTCCGGAGGGATCCGGATGCCGGCCTCCCCTGAATCGGTTCCAACAGAATAGCCGCGGTATGAGGCGTTATAGCCTTCTCCAGCGCTTGCAGATCGCCATAAGGAATCATGCGGAAGCCAGGAAGCAAGGGACCAAAACCTTCCTGGTACTCCGCTACACTCGAGAAGGAAATGACGCCGAGGGTCCGGCCGTGGAAATTGCCTTCGCAAACGATAATGTCCGCCTTGTTCTCGGGAATCCCTTTGACTCGGTAGCCCCATCGGCGGGCGGCCTTAAGAGCGGTTTCCACGGCTTCGGCTCCCGTATTCATCGGAAGGATCATGGACTTCCCGGTATAGCGGGATGCTTTTTGCAGGAAGAGGCTTAAGGCTTCGGAATGGAAGGCGCGGGACGTCAGGGTTACCTTGCCGGCTTGCTCCTTTAGGGCCCGAATAATCCGAGGGTGCCGATGGCCTTGGTTAAGGGCCGAGTAACCGCTCAGCATATCCATATAACGGCGGCCATCCGGGTCCTCCACCCAGACCCCTTTGGCCCGTGAGATGACAATGGGAAGCGGTTGGTAGGTTGGAGCGGCCAAGGTTTCCGCCAGGTCGATCAGCTCGGACGAAGTATACATAAGCGATCCTCCTTTCTCCGGATGGACATATAGGGGAATAGGAGTCAACGAGACGTCACCAATCCCTCCTTAACCGGTGGCTGTCTGCCATAGCCTTAGTGGAAAGCCGGAAAGGGCGGCAAAACGAGAGAGACAAGGGGGCCTATCCCGTGTCCGCTATAGGAGACGCTCACCCAACAGAGCGGCGATCAGATCCACCGCCAGTTCTGCGGTCTGGTTGCGGAGGTCAAGCAGAGGATTGACTTCAACGAAATCCGCCGAGCTCACCAAACCGCTCTCCTGAAGCATCTCCATGGCCATCCGGGCTTCCCGGACGGTTAACCCGCCAGGAACCACGGTGCCGGTGCCCGGGGCGGCCGAAGGGTCCACACTGTCCACATCGAAGCTAAGGTGAATCCCATCCGGCCCACTTCCCGCTGTGGCAATGGCCTCCTCCATCACCGTCCCCATCCCCCGGCGGTCAATGTCCTGCATGGTGAAGCAGCGGATGCCGGTACGGCGGATAAACTCCCGTTCCCCTGGATCCAGATCCCGGGAGGCCACCAGGACGACCCGGGCAGGATCCAGCTTAGGGACGGAGGGCGAAGTCCGGTCAAATGGGGATGTCCGAAACCAAGGGAAGCAGCTAAGGACATCCCATGAATGTTGCCGGTCGGACTCGTGGCTTCGGTGTTAAGATCCGCGTGGGCATCGATCCATAGAACCCCCGGCTGGCGAGCGCTAAGGGCCAACCCCGCCAGAGAGCCGATGGCCAGGCTGTGGTCTCCGCCTAGCAGAAGAGGGAAATATCCTTTGGCCACCGCTTTATGAACGGCGGAAGCCAAATGCCGGTTAACGGAAACCGTCTGGGACAAATTCAGCAGGGGAGATTGCTGAACACCACTCCTTTGCGGGGAGAGGGAAGGGAAGGCTCGGAATGAACGCTATGCCCCAACGCCTCCAGTCGTTCGATTAGACCGGCATGCAGAATCGCTTCCGGGCCCAAGCAGGAGCCCCTGGTTCCAGCCCCCAAGTCAAAGGGCGCCTTGAGCAGGGAGACCGTTTGTCGGGTTGGCATCAGGCATGACCTCCTTTTGGCCGGCTTGACGGTAAAATCGGGTATATTCGACTTCTTGGACGGAGAAAAGGGGGATATCCAGCTTCTTGGATGAAGTAAAGGATATAACAGGTCTGGAAAACGAGTAGATAACAAAAGGGGAAAACGGCTTGGAAGGTCAGGCTTACTTTTTACGCAGCGACTTAAGAAGGAAGGCTACATTCGCCGGTCTCTCGGCAAGCCGGCGCACAAAATAGGGAAACCAGAGGCGTCCGTAGGGCACGTAGCAGCGGACGGTATAGCCCTCGGCAGCCAGTTCTTCCTGCAGCGTCATTCGGATGCCGTATAGCATTTGGAATTCAAAGGTTTGGAGAGGCACTTGGTGAACCTCCACGAACCGTTTGGTCCATTCAATGATCGTTTCATCGTGGGTGGCGATCCCTGTATAGAGCCCGGACAATAGACGGCGCTTGATCAGCCTCTTGAACTGGATGTCGACCTCGCTCATTTTCGGGTAGGCTTTGTCCTTCGGCTCCTTGTAAGCTCCCTTGACGAGACGAACATTCCCTTTCTCCGAGGAGAGGCGGCGGATATCATATTCGGACCGGTAGAGATACGCCTGGATCACCACCCCGACGTTGCCCATTCCTTCCGCATGAAGCCGGCGGGCCACCTGCAGGGTAGCATCGGTATAGCGGGAATCTTCCATGTCCAGCCGGACAAAATTGCCAAGTGCCCGGGCCTTGCCGACAATCTCTCGAATGTTGCGGTAAGCCGCCTCCAGATCCAGTGCCAATCCCATCTGGGTAGGCTTAAGGGAGACATTGGCTTTGGCCTCCTCTTGGCTGATGTCTTCCAGGAGCGCCAGGTACTCGTCCCGGAAGGCTTCTGCCTCGCTAAGGTGACGGATGCCCTCTCCCAGATGGTCAATGGTGGCCAGGAGGCCTTTGGCGTTCAGTTGCTTGACGGTCCGCAGTGCTTCTGCCCGCGTTTCGCCGGCTACGAATTTGTCTGCTCCGAGACGAAGGCCATACTTTAAGGCAAGGGCTTCCACTGCACGGTTACCGGCAAGGGCAAGCAGAAGAGAGCGAAAAAGCTTGGTGGTCCAATCCATGGCCAATCCCTCCAATCGGGTGGGGCTCTGAAGACTATGTAAGAGGACTAAGGTTAGTGGAGTACTCTATTCTATTCGGGACAGGGGGCAGGGCGTGACAAAGGGAAGAGGGAAGAATAAGAAAAAGCGTGGCCGGGAGGGACGGAGGGAAAAGAGGGGAGAGGCCGTGGAGACTAGAGGATAACGCAAAAAACTCCTCTGCGGCCGGAGCAGCAGAGGAGTGAAAAGGAGCGAAAACAAAACCAAGTGTATCTATAAAGAAGAAAGTTCGTATTATTCCGTAGCGACCGACTGGTCCGCTTGAAGGCCAACCGGGGCGATGCGCACGAAGTGGGTCGGGAGGTCGGCCAAAAGCTTATCGACACTCGCCGCGGCTTCGGATTGACCCGATGCCGCCAATTCGTTGCGGTAAGCACCGAGCAGCTCGTTCAGGTCCTTGATGCTCTGCGAACCCACTTGCTCGATCTTGACTTTGGCGCCTTTGGCAATCCGGCGTTCGATAGCCGCAATGTCAAAGCCCATTTCCGGGTTCAGGCGCTGGTAGATCACGCCTCCGGTCATCCCGGCGCAAATCCATGGACCCGGATCACCGAGCACGACGGCACGGCCGTTGGTCATGTATTCAAAGGCGAAGCCTTTCAGGTTGGCCCGGCTTGCGATGGCCCCAAGCTCGTCTTGGATCGGTGTCGTAATCTCACCGCCGAAGACCACGTCCGCCCCGGAGAACCGGATGCAGGCACGCGTATCGGCACTGCCTTGGATAAGGAACAACCCACGCTGGGCTCCATATCCGAAGGATTTCCCTACCGAGCCGTTGATGAGCTCCTTGTGCTTACCAGGCGACTTGAGAATGGCCACTTTACCGCCGTTGGACATTTTGCCGACTCCGTCCTCAGCACCGCCGTCTACGGTAATGTTGACTCCGTTCGCGTTAAAAGCACCAAGCCCGTTACCCGGTACCGAACCGTCCGTCAGACGGAGTGAAATGGCCGGAAGCTTGTCGTTGTCCTGGCTGCTGCGTACCCGGTGGCTGGAGTAGCGGCTTCCGATAATCCGGGTTTCGCCCGTTACCTTGGACCAAGTACGCTCCACTGGAGTGGCGAAGGACAGGGACTCAGGGAAGAAGGCCTGGCCTTCTGCGCCTGCCGCAACTTGGATATCCGAGGAGGCGACGGCGGCTTCATCCAGAGACTCGCCGATGTTGATGAACTGCAGCGGAGCTGGACGAAGGATTTCGCTCAAGTCGATCTGATCGAGACAGCTCACCTGCTGCAGAAGATCGGAACGGCCGACGAGATCCTGGGCATTCTTGAAGCCGAGTGCCGCGACAATCTCGCGAACCTCTTCTCCGATGGCACCAAAGAGGCGGACCAGGCTGTTGACCGCGAGGTCGTACTCCCGCGGAACGAAGCGGCGAAGGCCTTTCTCTTCGGCTTCCTCCATGGAGTCAATCTGCGTGGCAATCCCGACGTGACACGTATCCAGATGACAGCCGCGGCAGGTCGTACAGCCGATGGCCTGCATCGCGATGGAGCCGAAGCCGCAGCGGTTCGCGCCGAGCATAAGCATCTTGACGACATCGGCCCCGGATTTCAGACCGCCGTCAGACCAGAGCTCAACGCGGTGGCGCAGACCGGCTTCGATCAGAGCTACGTGAGCCAGCTTCGTCCCGATTTCGGTCGGAAGCCCAACATGCGTGATCGAGTGGATACGGGCAGCACCCGTTCCGCCGTCGAAGCCGGAGAGGGTGATGACGTCGGCGCCTGCTTTGGCTACCCCGACGGCAATCGTTCCGATTCCCGGTACGACCGGAATCTTCACGATGACCTTCGCCTTGCGGCCGCTCGCTTCCTTAAGCTCGGAGATGATCTGCGCCAGGTCCTCGATCGAATAGATATCGTGGTTGTTCGAAGGCGAGATCAGGTCCGATCCGATGGTGGCGTTACGGGCTGCGGCGATTTTGGCCGTAACCTTGGAGCCCGGCAGGTGACCGCCTTCGCCCGGCTTGGCTCCCTGCCCGATCTTGATCTCCAGGAAGGCAACCGCATTGGCGAGCTCGGCGTTAACCCCGAAGCGGCCGGATGCGACCTGGGCCCCGCGAGTTCTGCGGTAGCGGCCGAGCATATCCTTGATCTCGCCGCCTTCTCCGTTCATCGTGACCATGTTCAGCCGTTCGCCGGCTTCGGCGTACGCCCGGAAAGCCGTTTCGTTCTGCGAGCCGAAGGACATGGAGGAGATCAGCATAGGCAGATCGTGCCCGCCGATTCCGATGGACACATCGGACGGGTTAAGAGGCTGACGGCCCTCCAGCGCTTTCTCGTAGTTAAAGTCGGCTACGTGGCGGATGGAGATCGGGTTGCGCTTCTCTTCCTCACGCAGCTTGTCGCGGTAGTCGCTGTATGGCGCCGCTCCCGAGGCCGCTTCGCCCAATGCCTTCCACATACGCTGGAAGAAGTGGAAGTTGCGTGCCGCTTTGGCTTTCGGATTCGTGAAGTCTTCGTAGCGCTTCTCAGCGTCGGCTTCCAGCTTGGCGAAGCCGGTTCCGGCCTTGTCGCTTCCCAGGTAGTTCACGATATCGAGCACCTCCGCCACCTCCGGATTCAGACCGATGGAGGAGAAGAAGCGGGTGTACCCGCGCAGCTCGTGGGTTCCGATGGTGGAGATGACTTTCTCCAGGCCTTTGTTCAAGGCCG
This sequence comes from Paenibacillus sp. CC-CFT747, assembly GCA_030323305.1. Taxonomy (GTDB): domain Bacteria; phylum Bacillota; class Bacilli; order Paenibacillales; family NBRC-103111; genus Paenibacillus_AO; species Paenibacillus_AO aurantius. The sequence continues at coordinate 2,588,081 of CP106741.1, forward strand.
TATAAACTTTCTTCGCGGCGGGAGCCCCGGATTTGGCGGCAGCCGTAGCGAAGAGCAGGTAAGGCGAAATCACGTCAGCCCCCAGGCCGCAGGCTACGGCGATGTCATGCAGGTTGCGGACCGCCGCTGAGCGGAGAACAAGGGAGGTCTGGCGGCGAAGGTTGTCGCCGTGTCCCAGCTTGTGCTCCCGCAGGGCAATGTCAACCTTCGATACCGCAAGATGCGGGTCGAGCCACAAACGGTCGTTCCGGTGGGCTTCGGAATCGTCCAGCACCACCAGCATAGCGCCGTTCTTAACGGCTTCCACCGCTTGAGCGGCAAGCTCGTTCAGACCGTCTTGGATGGACGTGCCGCGGGCGAACGTGGCGGACAGAACGGCTACAGCGTTCTCTCCTTGGGCACGGAAGGCTGCGAGCAGCTGCTCATAGGAAAGCTGGTTCAGGTCTTTATCGCTGTCCACGCCGTTCAGGCTTTCGAGAACGAGCGGGGCCAGCAGCTCGATGCGCAGGCGGTTGTCCGGCTGTCCGTAGAGAACCGGACGAGGGCCGACGACAACGCGGGTGGAGAAGTGCTCCATCTCGCGGTCGCGGTCGATGGCCGGGTTGGTGACCACCGCTACGCTTTCCTTGATGAAATCGGGAATGTTCTGGCGCTCCCAGTTGATGGCCGCATGCGGACCGTCATGACCGAGGGAGCGGATCGGCTCGGCGCCGGTCTCGGACATCGACTCGATCTGCTGGATGCCTTCGCGGTCCCAGCCGTTTGCGCTGTACAGCGCATCATTCACTTGAAGCACTTCGTTCGCAGAGGCAGTGATGCCGGATTCCACGGAGCCGAGGTATTTGCGCATGCCGCTGAAATCCACGCGCTTGCTTACGCGCTCATGCACAAGCGACTGAACAGTTGTATACGGAAGCACTTGAACGTATTCTCCCGGAGTCAGCACGACGCCGACTTTCTCGCCCGGAGCGATCGGCTTCGGCTCGGCGATCATCTCGCCGACCGTTACGACGCCTTGCTCGGAGGAGAAGTACAGGGAGTTCTCCGTTTCCACCATCCATACCGGACGAAGGCCCAGTGCGTCCACACTGAAGATACACTCGTTGCCGTAGCGGGACACGATCCCGGCCGGACCTTGGGCATAGTGGCCCCAGATTTGGCGGAAGTACACGTACATATCCTGAAGCTCTCCGCGGAACAGCTTCATTTCGTTGTGAATCGGAGGGAAGACCACTTCCATCGCTTCAAACAGGCTCATGCCGGAGCGGTGAATGAACGTCTCGATCGTCCGGTTCATGTCCTGCGAGTCGCTGCCGCCGTCTACGAGCGGAACGCCGACCATGTCGGCCTCGAGGCGGAGCTTCTTGACCGTGTTGATTTCCCCGTTATGGCCGAGAAGCGAGAACGGCTGAACCCGGAAGAAGCTGGAGAGCGTATTCGTCGAATAGCGGTTATGGCCGATCGTTACCTGGGCGGCGAACAACGGATCCCGTGTGTCGTTGAAGTAGAGCGGCAAAATGCTGGCGGCTCCCATCACCTTGTAGGCAGCGGTCGTATTGCTGAGCGTTGCGACGTGCACGGTGAACCGGGCTTCGATCGCCACATGAAGCTCAAACAAATGATCGGCCGTGTTCACGCCTTCCTTCTCGCAGAGAGCGGCGACCTGCCAGAAAACGGGCTCATCGTTAAGACCGTTCGGTCCGAGAACGGAGTTGTCGACCTGGTTCTCCTGCTCCGTCACAATGCGAACGCCGTGCTCCCGGAACATTTCGCGGATGGAGGCCTGCATGTCGGCGGCGGAGACAGCCAGCTTGCGAGGTACGAAGATGTGGGCGATGGAGAAACGCTCATCATAAGCCAGCTTCCCGTCCAAACCGGCGTCCTGCAGCTTCTTTTCCCAGAGCGCGCGGGGGATGTCGGTCAGAATTCCGCAGCCGTCGCCTTCTCCATTGATAAAACCCGAACGATGTTCCAATTTAACAAGGGCATCAATCGTCTTTTGTATGTTATCCCTGGAAGGGTGGCCGTTTTTCTCGATAATGCATACAATTCCACAGCTGTCATGTTCGGTTTCTAGCAGATTGCGGAAGCGGCCTTCGTTGATCATGGCTTGGTTCATAGTAGTACAGGTCAGGTTCCTGACCTCCACCTCCCGTTTATAAAATGAATAAAAATTCAAAATAACTGTATAAAACCAGTTGTCACATCTGGGCATAGCCGGGCTGGTGCGGCATGTCGTCTTAGGGGAGTAAGACTCGAAAGAAGGAAGGTTTACCCGGTGAAGGGATAAAAAAGGGGATTCTCTCTTAATCTATAGGTATAAACAGAATAACACGAATATTGGCATCTAACAATACTTCCTTGTCGTTTTCAATAAATGTAAGCGCTGTCTATATTGCATAATGGTGAATAAAGGAAATGGATGGGGAGGAGCCTGCGTCAAAAGCGAACGAACCCCTTCCGAATGACGGAAAAGGTTCGTCTTTGGCAGCTTTTCAGAAGAAAGGCCGGTTCCTGCCATACCGTGATCAGGCACGGGAACCATAGCCGCAGAAGGGGCGTACGGAGCCGGAATAAATGGCTCAGCCGCGCTTCGCCATCTCGGCGAAGGCCCGCTCCGCGGCGGCCAGCGTGGCGGCCGTATCGTCCTCCGTATGAGCCGTGGTCAGGAACCACGCCTCATACTTGGACGGGGCGAGGCAGACGCCCTGCTCGAGCATCAACCGGAAGAATTGCGCGAAGCGTTCTCCATCCGTATCCTGCGCCTCGTCATAATTCGTGACGGGGTGATCGCAGAAATGGGTGGAGAACGCGCCGCCGATCCGGTTGACGGTCAGGGCGATGCCGTGCCGCCGCGCCGCCGCGGAGAGGCTGTCGGCGAGAGCCGCCGCCAGCGTCTCGAGCCGGGCGTAGGTCCCCGGCTCGCGGAGCGCCTGCAGGCAGGCGATGCCCGCGGCGATGGAGGCGGGGTTGCCCGCCATCGTCCCGGCCTGGTAGGCCGGACCGAGGGAGCCACCTGCTCCATGATCTCGCGGCGCCCGCCGTAGGCGCCGATCGGCAGCCCGCCGCCGATGATCTTGCCGAGCGCCGTCAGGTCGGGTTGGACAGAGTCCCACCCGCCCGGTGTCTCCAACGGCAGCCCGGCGTAGGTCTGGGCGGAGCCGTAATGGAAGCGGAAGGCCGTGATCACCTCGTCGTAGATGACGAGCGCACCATGGGCCCGCGCCAGCCGGCACAGCCCTTCGAGGAAGCCGGGATTGGGCATCACCATGCCGAAGTTGCCGACGATCGGCTCGACCATCACCGCGGCCGTTTCTCCGCCCCAGACGGCAAGAGCTTCTTCGAGCGCCGCCAGGTCGTTAAACGGCACGGTGATGACCTCGCTCGCCAGGCTGAGCGGGATGCCGGCGCTGTCCGGAATGCCGAGCGTGGACGGCCCGGAGCCCGCGGCCACCAGGACGAGATCGGAGTGGCCGTGATAGCAGCCGGCGAACTTGATGATCTTGGCCCGCCCCGTGTAAGCGCGCGCGACCCGGATCGTGGACATGACGGCTTCTGTTCCCGAGTTGACGAAACGCACCTTATCCAGAGAAGGGATGGCCTCCTTCAGCATTCGGGCGAAGTCGATCTCGAGCTCGGTCGGCGTGCCGTAGAGGGTGCCGTTGGCCGCCGCCCGCGTGATGGCCTCGGTCACATGAGGGTGGGCATGGCCGAGAATGATGGGCCCGTAAGCGGCCAGGTAATCGATATAGCGGTTTCCGTCGACATCCCAGAAATAGGCCCCGTTGGCCTTTTGCATGAAGACAGGGGCGCCGCCGCCTACCGCTTTAAAGGACCGGGAAGGGGAATTGACTCCTCCTACTATATGCTGAAGGGCTTGCTCGTACAGCTCGTTGGATCGGGTTCGGTTCATTAGGGTTAGCCTCCTGATAAGGGATAATGGCGCACAGCGCATAAAAGAAGCCCGGCAGCATGGCCGGGCTTCGGGACAAGGCAAGAACCCTGCCTGTATTCTCGTTTCCGTCTTCCTTACCGGCGGGAAGTCAGCTCGGAAGCTTCCTGCTGCTTCCGGTGGCTGGCCGAGGTAGGGGAGGGCGACGGGGAAGCGGAAGGATCAATGCCCTCCAGCTTGTTCTGGATAAAGGTCTTCAATTTATCCGGCTTCACGGAAATGACTGACGCTCCGCCTACCGTTCTCTCCTCCAGCAGTTCCATGGGCGGAAGCTGCTGCGAGTCGATGCCTTGGCCTTTGGCTTCCATGCCGAGAGAAGCGAGCTTCATCATATCGCTGACCGGAAGGTTGGTATCGATGTAAGGATCGACGGCCTGCAGAACTTTCGGGAATTTCAGGATGTTCGAGGTGGTCTGCATCTTCTCGGCCACGGCGGTCAGGAATTTGCGCTGACGTTCCGTCCTTGTGAAATCGGAGGTGGCGTCATGACGGAAGCGGACGTACTGCAGAGCCGTTTTGCCGTCTAGATGCTGGTAGCCCTTCTTCAGGTTAATGTCGAATTCATGACCGTCCCAGGCATCGCTGTATTTCATATCCTTCTCTACATCGAGGTCGATGCCGCCGATAGCGTCCACGAGAGCCATGAAGCCTTGGAAGTCCGTATAGACATAGTATTGAATAGGAAGTCCGGTAAAATCGGAAACGGTCTTCATGGCCAGGCTGGCTCCGCCGTAGGCGAGAGCGGCGTTGATCTTATCACTGCCGTACCCCGGGATCTTCACGTAGGTATCTCTAAGAATGGAGAAGAGAGTGGCCTTCTTCGTAACGGGATCGATGGATGCGATCATAATGGAATCCGAGCGCGGAGGCTCGCTGTTCTTCTTGCCGCGGGAATCTCCTCCGAGCAGCAAAATGTTCACCCGGTTCTTGCCCTCCCACTTGGGCGGCTCTTCCTGGCTTATGGGGGTGGCGTGATTCGGATTGGTAAAAATCGAATCCTTTCCTTCTTTGCTCAGTCCGTTCAAGGAATTGTATATGGATAGACCGTAATAGCCTCCGTATCCGAGCACACACAGACAAAGGGTCAGCATGACCCATTTAAAGAATCGGCGCATATAAAACTGGCTCCTCTCCTGGATTTGGCGCGTTTTACTCGTCCGTTATTTGATGTATCATATTGTATAGTATTTTATAACCTTTATTCCCTTCGACAAAACTTGTCATTTAGTCATTATAATGGGTTTCTTGCAGGGTTAGCAAGGAAAACCGAAGGCCAATTTCTGACACGGGAGGAAAATTGATTGAACGCCATAGAAGTAAGCCGCCTCCGCAAGGAATTCAAAGTCCAGCGCAACCGGGAAGGAGTTAAGGGAGCGCTGCAGGATTTATTCCGCAGGGAGTATCGTCACGTGACAGCGGTAAACGACATCAGCTTCACCATTCCCCAAGGGGAAATTTGCGGATATATAGGAGAGAACGGGGCAGGAAAATCGACAACGATCAAAATGCTTACGGGCATTCTCGTTCCGACATCGGGGGACATTCGCGTTAACGGATTCATTCCTTATAAAGAAAGAGAAAAATTCGTCCGCGGCATAGGCGTCGTGTTCGGCCAGCGGAGCCAGCTATGGTGGGACATTGGGGTCATCGAATCGTTCCAGCTGCTGCGCAAGGTGTACCGGGTTGGCGCCGAGGATTACCGGCAGCGCTTAAACGAGCTCGTCGAGCGTCTTAACCTGGGGGATTTGCTGAACCGGCCCGTCCGCAAGCTTAGCCTGGGACAGAGAATGCGCTGCGAGCTGGCCGCTTCCTGCTCCATAATCCGGCCATCGTCTTCCTGGACGAGCCTACGGTCGGACTGGACATTGTGGTCAAGACGGAGATCCGGGAGTTTCTGAAGGACTTGAACCGGCGGTACGGCACGACCATTCTGCTCACGACGCATGATCTTCAGGATATTGAAGCCCTTTGTTCGCGCGTAATCATGCTCGACGACGGGAAGATTATCTATGACGGGGGGCTGGAGGAGCTTAAAAACCGCTGGGGACAGGGCAAGGAAGTCATATTTCGGTTTCCCGAGGCCGTTGCCCTCGATAACCTGGAACGGCTGACCGAAGGGCTCCGGGTTCAATGGACGATGGAGAACAGTTACACGGCCAAGGTGTGGGTTCCGGCCGAGCATGCGGGAATATCGGATGTTCTCGCCAGGGTAGTCGGGGTGATGGACATTGCCGACATTCAGATTATTGAAACGAACACCGACGACATTGTCCGGGAAATTTATAAATCGGGCTCGGCCTCCTATAACCGGTCGTCCCGGGGGCTGGAATTGTCTCCGCGAAGGGATGAAGGGGAGGGCTCGAGAGAGCTTCAGACGGCCGGGAAGGGCGGGTCCAAGTCATGACGGGCGCCTATCTCGAGCTGATCCGGATGCGGTTTCTCATGATGCTTGCCTACCGGGTCAATTATTACAGCGGCATTCTCATTTATGTGCTCAACATTGGAGCGCAGTATTTTCTATGGAAGGCGATCTATCAGGATAACGGGACGCTCGCCGGGCTCGACATGACGCAGATGACGACCTACGTGGCGGTTTCGTGGATGGCCCGTGCGTTCTACTTCAACAACCTGGACCGGGAAATCGCGGGCGAGATCAAGGACGGGAGCGTGGCGATTCAGTTCATCCGGCCTTATCAGTACTTGCTCGTCAAGGTGATGCAGGGAATGGGGAAGGCATTTTCCGCCTGCTGCTGTTCTCCATTCCGGGGATGATCGCCGCCTGTTTGATCTTTCCGGTGAAGCTGCCGGCAAATCCGGGAACCTGGCTCATTTTTCTGCTGATGCTTGGTATGGCCTTCCTCATCAACTCCCAGATCAACATTCTGACCGGGCTCTTTGCCTTCTTCGTGGAGAACAATGAAGGCATGATGCGGATGAAGCGGGTGGCGGTCGACCTGTTCTCGGGGCTGATCATTCCGGTGACGTTCTTCCCGGGTTGGGCGGAGACGCTGCTTCGGCTGCTTCCCTTTCAGGCGATCACCTATCTGCCGGGGGCCGTGTTTACGGGGAAAGTGACCGGCGGCTCAGTCGGCGGGGTGCTCGGGGTCCAGCTGTTCTGGTTCCTGGCCCTTCTCATTCCGATCTATGCCATGTGGCGGCGGGCCCGCTACCGGCTGTTCGTACAGGGAGGGTAAGGCGATGTTCTATGCGGCTTTGTTTACGGATTATATGAAGAATTACGTCAAAACCAAGCTCACCTACCGGGCTGATTTCTGGGTTGAGGTGCTGTCGGACCTGCTGTTTCAAGGGATCAATCTCCTGTTTATTACAGTTGTATTCCTCCATACTCCAGTGCTGGGAGGGTGGACACAGGCTGAGGTGCTCTTCATTTACGGGTATTTTATGGTGCCGTACGGCATCTTCAGCTGCTTCTTCAACCTGTGGGGCTTCTCAGAGCGCTACATCGTCAAAGGGGAGCTCGACCGGGTACTGACACGCCCGGCGCATAATCTCGCCCAGCTTATTCTTGAGAACATGGATCCTCCGGCCCTTGCGGGCTCCATAGTCGGTCTTGTCATCATGGGATCGGCTTGGCACTCCGCCGGGATGGAGTTCGTCTGGTACGATCCGTTTGTGTTTGTGCTGCTGACGTTGGGCTCCGTTCTGATTTACGGAGGCATCTATTTGATTTTTACCGCCATCTCGTTCTATATCGATGCGCCGACAGGAATCCTTCCGCTGATCTGGAACCTGCAGAACTACGGTCGTTACCCGGTGACCATCTACAACCGCCTGCTAACGGCCCTGCTCACCTGGGTGCTGCCGTTTGCCTTTGTCGGCTTCTACCCGGCGGCCTACTTCCTCGATAAGACGAACTGGGGCACCATGGCGCTGCTGACGCCGGCCGTCGGCGCAGGCTTTGCGGGGGCCGGATTGCTGTTCTGGAATTACGGCATCCGCCGCTACCGGGGAGCGGGATCGTAAAGAAGGGAAAGCCGGACGCCGCTTGCATGATAAGGCTTTCAACCAAGAGTTGACAGGAGTCCACAGAGAGAGCAGAATAAAAGGAAATATGGAAAATCGCGGGAACTGGACAATATAAGGCAGAATTGCAAAACCTTGTTTCTTAGACAACAGGAGGGAACGTCATGACGAACGCCCAGCATCTGCAAGAGGGGCAACCCATTCCGGACTTCAAGCTGCAAGCGTCCAACGGAAAATCGGTCTCCTTGAAGATTTCAGGGGAAAGAAGCTCGTGATTTACTTTTATCCGGCGGATATGACGCCGACGTGTACGCAGGAATCGTGTGATTTCCGCGATCTTACTCCGCAAATCCGCAAGGCGGGCGCCGAAATTATCGGCATCAGCCCCGACGATTTGAAGTCCCATGGAAGATTTATCGAGAAGCATCAGCTGCCTTTTCTTCTGCTATCCGATCCGGAGCACCGCGTATGCGAGAGCTTTGGGGTCTGGCAGTTGAAGAAGATGTTCGGAAGAGAGTATATGGGGGTGGAGCGCTCCACCTTTCTTGTCGACGGGGAAGGGAAGCTGATCAAGGCCTGGCGCAAGGTAAAGGTGAAGAACCATGCCCAGGACGTGCTGGATGCCGTGCACGGATCGTAAGATCCGGACGGGCTGTGGACTCGATACAGACGGCATAAGGCAAGGATACGGGGGATGGTCGGGCATGGAAGAGAGAAAATGCCGTGCGGACGTACATAATCAGGGAGAGAGCCTTATTGAAAAAGCGTTCCGATACGCTTCGTTCGGCATGGCTGTTGCCTCGCTGGAAGGGGATGTGCTGGAGGTCAACCCTTCTTTATGCCGCATGCTCGGCTACTCGGAACAGGAAATCATTAAGCTGAACTTCACGAGCCTGACCTATCAGGAGGACTTCCCGATTGACGTTTATTATATCCTCCTGATGGGCAAAGGCAAGCAGGATTTCCACCAAACCGAAAAGCGGTTTCATCATAAGGACGGGACAACCGTTTGGGCGTTGATGACCGTGTCCCTCGTCCGGGACGATAAGGGGACCGGTACGGGCTTTCTGGTCCAGCTTCTCGATATCACCCAGCAGAAGCTGGAGGGGAACCGCACCCGCCCCGGCGCACAGCCGGCTCCCGAACGAAAGTGGGGAGGATGGGAGGTCAACCTGGGAGAAGCCCGGGTATATTGGTCTCAGGGCATGTACGACCTGCTGAAGATGCCTATGGACAGTGAACCGCCCGCAGGTTACGGAGAGAAATATGTTCATCCCGAGGACTGGGAATGGGTCCTCCGGAGTTTTAAGGAGGCGGTCGCGGGAGTACCCTGCCGGATTCAGTACCGATTGATCCGGCCCGACGGGACGGTCCGGACCGTAGTCACGAAGGCGGAGGCCGTTCTTAACGAATCGGGCAAGCCCGTAAAGCTGGTAGGAACCACCGAAGATGTGACGGACCATTACCAATACGACGAGGAGCTTCGCCGAAGCGTCGAGCTGTACAACCTGATCTCGGAGCATGCCCAGGAGCTGATTTCCTTTGTCTCGGCGGATGACGGGATACTTCGGTACATTTCCCCTTCCGTCCGGACGCTCCTCGGCTATGATGCCGGTGAAGTGGTAGGCACCCGGGCCATCCTGTATGTTCATCCGGACGATGTCTGGCTGCTTCAGGAATTCCAGAGGCAGGAGGGCAATCCCGCTGCTCCCTTGACCTATCGGGTAAGACACAAGGACGGACATTACATCTGGTTCGAAACGAACCTCCGGAAAATTCGGAGCTTCAAGGGCGAGGTCGACAAGATTCTGACGATCGGACGGGATGTGACCGAGTCCAGACAGACGCAGGAGATGCTGCGCAACTCCGAGAAGCTGTCAATTGCCGGAGAACTCGCTGCAGGAATCGCCCATGAGATCCGCAATCCGTTGACCGCCATCAAGGGCTTCGTCCGGCTTATGCAGACGAGCGGGGCCAAGGCGGGTTATCTGGACATCATCACGTCCGAGCTGAACCGGATTGAATCCATTGTGGGAGAGCTGCTGGTGCTTTCGAAGCCGCGGGAGGCGAAGTTCAGCAGGCAGGACCTGATCCGGCTTCTCGAGCATGTTGTTTCGTTTATCGAGACCCAGGCCATCATGAACAACGTCATTCTGATCAAGCAGTTTAATTTTCTTTCCCGCGTATACATAAACGGAGACGACAATCAAATCAAGCAGGTATTCATCAACCTTCTTAAGAACGGCATAGAAGCGATGCCTCAGGGCGGAGAGATCCTTATCGACGTAAGATTAGAAGAGGGAATGGTGGCGGTCAGCCTGACGGATCAGGGAGTCGGCATTCCTCCGGACAAGCTCGCGAAGGTAGGCAGCCTGTTCTATACGACCAAGGAGAACGGAACGGGCCTCGGCATGATGGTGAGCCATAAAATCATCCAGGATCACCGGGGAACCCTGCACTTGACGAGTCAGGTGGGACTGGGAACTACGGTTACCGTACGCCTTCCTCTTATGGGATAAGCGAAATTTGTTCCACGCCTCCAAGAAAGGTAAGATAGAAGAAACCCATCATCCCTTAAGGAGTGATTTCGATTGCCGCAGCCTTATGATTTGTCCTTGGAACAGCTCCGCACCTATAAACCGGGATTGACCCGCCAGCATGATTTCGATGATTTCTGGGAAGGAACCCTGGATGAGCTTTCCACGGTTCCCATGACCTATGACCTTGTTCCCTACTCTTATCCCGTTAAGGGCGTCATGGTTTACCGCATCACCTTCTCCGGCTTCCTGAATGCGCCTATTGACGGGTGGCTGGCGCTTCCTGCGGGTGAGGGACCTCATCCCGGGCTTGTGCTTTATCACGGTTACAATTGGGCCTTTGACGGCCGGCTGCACGAAACGGTTAACTGGGCGCTGCGGGGCTATGCTTCCCTTCAGATGCTCGTACGGGGACAGCAGGGAGACAGCGTGGACAATGTCGTTCCTTCCCACGGAGGGACGGCGGGCTGGATGACAAAGGGAATCATGAGCCCGGAGGAATATTACTACCGCGCCGTTTACATGGATGCCGTCCGGGCGATTGAGATTCTGGCCTCGCTCGACCAGGTCGATGCCAAACGGATCGCCGTAGCGGGAGACAGCCAGGGAGGGGCGCTAACGCTGGCCGCCGCCGCTTTGTCGGACCTGCCTGCACTTGCTTTGGCGGAGTATCCTTACCTGTCGAACTTCGAGCGGGCGATTGACCTGGCTCCGAAGGGGCCTTATCTCGAGATTAACGAATATTTCCGCCGCAATTCCAATCCGGCCATCGAAGACATGGCGAAACGGACGCTCTCCTATTTTGACGTCATGAACCTGGCTTCCCGGATCCAATGCCATACGTGGATGTGCGTCGGTCTCGTGGACGAGATCACCCCGCCTTCCACCGTATTCGCGGCCTATAATCACCTCCATTGCTCCAAGGAAATGCATGTGTACCGGTACTTCGGCCACGAGCCTATTCCGGCGACAGTCGAACCGAGGCTGCAGCTGCTCAAGGACCGGCTCCAAAGCTGATGGAGACGGATAGCCGGAAAGCGGCTTCCTCCAAACGATATTGAATAAGACCATCCCTCTTTCTTAGGAAGGAGGGATTTTTGCTGCCTTGGGGAGCGGGCACAGGCTTGCGTAAGGGCATTTAGGTTCGGGTGCTTTTTGGGAAGGCCCGCCGGCGTGTCGGGTTTACGGAGATTTTGGGGAAGTGCTATGATGGGGCTAGAAACAGTACGAATGCTGACGGATAGGATAGCCCGGAGGCGGTTAAAGACTATTCGATGTGTTGAAAAATAAGGATACGGCGCAACCTAACCGGAAGACGGTTTTCGTTATGGCAGGCGGACGGTCAGAGAAGCAAGGGGAGCAAGAGAAGCGGATGCCGCCCTGCTATTCTTAGAGGGGCGGGGGAATCGTCCGAATCCGGAAGGAGGAAACGGAATGGAAACGGAAGAAACGGCGGCAGAGACGAACACGGGGCGGAAGGCGGGCGAAGCAGGAAAGGCAGGCGGCAGCCTTTGCGATTCAGGCGCCGTTTCCACCGGCTCCATCCCGTCCGCAGCGAGTGAGGGAAGCGTGGGGGCGGAGAAGACGGGCGATGCCGTTCGGACCGCTGAGAAGGCCGTATCCGTCTACTTCCTGTCCGGGATTGGAACCTGGGAATCCGGCCGGATGTTCGCCGGGGCCATGCGGGATATTATGGAGCGGTACCGTTCCGAAGGCTATGCCTTCGTCCATGTCCGGGACCTCTATCCCTACGGCTCCATGGATGGGGTGCATTCCAAGCGGTTCTACCGGCACCTGGCCAAGCAGGCGCTTAAGGTAAGCCGCGATATGTACGTCCGTTACGAGCGTAACATCGGAGGCCGGCTCGCTTATGAGAAAATCAAAGCCGATTACGATCAATACGGAAGCGGGGACATCATTCTGATCGGACACAGCGGGGGAGGCATCGCCGCCTATAACACCGCCCAGCTTCTGAGCGACGACGGCTACCGGGTTGCCCGCGTTATTCTGGTGGGGGCTCCCGAGCAGTGGATTCACAAGGACTGGCACAACCGCGTACATGCCCTCCGCAAGGCGGGAAGAATCGGGGATTGGGTGACCTGGCTCGGAAAGCCCTGTTTCGGAGCCCCGAAGGTTAGCGATGAGGTGAACATCGTCGGAGGCCATACCGATTACTTCCGCTGGGACAAAGTAGACGATAACGGCGTGTCCAACCTGCAGAAGGTGATGGACCGCATTTGGCAGTGGCTCCGTCCGAGGGACTTGTCCTCCTCTTGACGGGGCTTTTTTTGTTGGCCGGAGGGGAGCTGTCATATCCGGATTTTGTCTCCCATATACTCTATCAGATTCGAGATGATAGACGAACCGGAGGGAGCCCCCGAGATGACCGAATGTGCCCTTATTAAGAAATGGATCGAGAAGAAGCGCCTTATCCTGCTGCTGATAGGCGCTGTTTTATTGCCCGCCGCGGGATGGCCGCCGGCCTCAGCCGCAGCCGCATCGGCGGACAAAGGAGGCGATAGGGCATCCCTTCAGGAAACGTATGCCCTGCTGAAGGCGGGCAAGCGGGTGGGGGGACCGGGGGAAACGGCGAAGCCTCCGGAGGAGCGCACCGTCTACCTGACCTTCGACGACGGGCCGAGCCGGCTGACCCCTCAGGTGCTCGATATTCTGAAAGAGCAGGGCGTGCAGGCCACTTTCTTTCAGCTGGGACAATCGGCCCAAGCCTATCCCCAGTATGTCCGCCGGGTGCTGGCGGAAGGGCACGCGATCGGCAATCATTCCTACGATCATGTTTACAATAAGCTGTACGGCGACTTCGCTTCCTTCTGGGGGCAAATCCGCCGGACGGAAGACGCCCTGTACGACATTGCGGGCATTCGCCCCCGTCTTGTCCGGGCTCCGGGAGGAACGGCGACGAATTTTGACGCTTTCTACTACTATTACTTGGACCAAGCGGGGTACCGGGTGACCGACTGGAATACGGACAGCCAGGATGCCAGCCGGGCCGGGGTGCCCGCCGATGAGATTATCCGGGCGGTTAAGAACACGCCGCTGAAGCAGGAAATGAATGTCTTGATGCATGACGGGACGGGACACGAACAAACGGTAAAAGCTCTTCCCGCCATTATCGCCTACTTCAAGGAGCACGGTTACCGCTTTGCCGCGTTAAGCCAGGAGGTCAAGCCGGTTCAATTCGGGATCGCCAAGCTCAAATGGACCCGTTCCGAATCTTTCGAAGGCTTCCGGGACCATCTGGCCAGCGCCTGGGAGAGAGCCGCAGCCTGGAAGGACGAAGGCAGCGGCGAGGAAGCCAAGGCTCCGGCCGGCAAGCCGGAGGAGCAGGAACCCCCGGAGGTCCGGGCGGAACCGGAACCCCCGTCTCCCCAGGCGGAGCCCTATCCGCTTAAGCTGAAGATAGGGGAGAAGAGATTACGCTGGAGGGCACCCGGTACGATCTTCGGGAGGGGCGGCTTGCCGTTCCCTTGCGGCTTCTGGCAGAGAAGCTCGGCGCCCGGGTCGAGTGGAACGGCGCGGAGATGTCGGCGGCCGTTACGCTCGGCGGGCAGCGGCTCGAATACCGGCTGCTGGAGCATACCATCCGGGAGAAGCTGCCGGACGGCAGCTGGAAAGGAGCCCCTCGCCGACTTTCGCCTGGTGAACGGGGAGATAAGGGTCGGCTTGAGGAAAACGGCGGAGCTTCTGGGCGGCCGGATCGGCCGCGTGGTCTTTTCGGCGGAAACCCGCGAAGTGGAGGTAAGGGGGCCGGGCTTTCGTCTTCTTCCTTTGACTGCTTAGCCTTCTGCCCGGCTAGCTTCTAGCATTGTCCGGCCCCATAGGTTTAATTGCTAGACGGATGGGAAAAATGATAGATATCTTATCATTTTGGAGGGCATCCGTTATGCACAGCGATACGCTTCCTTCTTACCCTTTGTGGGATGAACCGCAATCGATTCTATCCCGCATGATCGATAACATCGAGAGAGTCATCCTTGGCAAAAGAGAAACGATAGAAGCCGTGCTGGCATCCTTGCTGGCGGGCGGCCACGTTCTTCTGGAGGATGTGCCGGGAGTCGGCAAAACGCAGCTCGTCCGTTCCCTGGCCAAGACGGTCGACTGCAGCTACAGCCGCATCCAGTTCACGCCGGATCTGCTGCCTTCGGACGTGACCGGAGTTTCCGTCTATCACCAGCGGACCGGACAATTCGAATTCCGGCCGGGTCCGATCTTCGCCCAGCTGGTGCTGGCCGACGAACTCAACCGGACCACGCCCAAAACCCAGGCCGCCCTGCTGGAGGCGATGGAAGAGGGACAGGTGACGGCCGACGGCGAAACCCGCCGGCTACCCTATCCGTTCATGCTTCTCGCAACCCAAAATCCGGTCGACCAGGAAGGGACCTATGGCCTTCCGGAGGCCCAGCTCGACCGTTTCCTGATGAGGGTCGGCTTGGGTTACCCCGGCTTGAGGCAGGAAATCGAGATGCTCAACCGGCTCTCCGATCCCTCTCCTCTGGCCCGCCTGAAGCCGGTCGTTCTGCAGGAGGAGCTAGTGCAGCTGCAGCGTCTCGTCCGCCGCGTGCATGCCGATGAGGCGATTCTCCGCTATGTCGTCGAAATCTCCTCCGGGACAAGGGACCACAAGGATCTCCTCCTGGGGGCGAGTCCCCGCGCTTCCGCCGCCCTGCTGACGGCGGCCAAGGCGAGGGCTTTCATGAACGGCCGGTCCTACTGCATCCCGGACGATGTCAAAGGCTTTAGCGAGCCTGTCCTCGCCCACCGGCTCGTGCTGTCCCCGGAAGCCCGTCTCTCGGGCATCCGCTCCGACGAGCTGCTGCAGCATATCGTCTCCAAAATCCCCGTGCCCGGCATGCGCCGGGCAGCCGGCTCTTAGGGGAAGACGATGAACCGATGGGGCAACGGTTTGATTCTTGTGCTGGGCCTGCTCACCTCGATCTGCTATGCCGGGTTTGTCGGCGGGTATGCCGCTTGGTTCCTGTGCGGAAGCCTGAGCCTGCTGGTCCTGTATGCAGGCGGTGTCAAAGGAATGGCTTTAAGGGGGCTGACGGTAACCTCCCGGGTCACCCCTTCCTGGGGGTTTGCCGGAGAAGAGGTAACCGTGGAGCTGAGACTGACGCGAAGCTTCCCTTTCCCTTGGCCTGGTTAATGGTTAGGGACCGGTGGGCCGGGGCGTCGGGGGCGGGAAACGGGGAGGGCGGCATCGTCTTTCCGGGTTTCGCGCGGCAGCTGAACTACCGCTACCGGGTTACCCTTCCGCGGGGAGTGTACCGTTCCCATGAAGTCACGGTCCTCACCGGGGACTGGTTCGGCTTCGTCACGCACGCCGTCCGGCGGGAAAGCCCGGTCGAAGCGGCGGCCTGTCCCGTTCCGGCGGCGGTTCCTTCTCCCCGCAAGCGGCAGGAGAGGGGCGGTCTTCCGCCGTCCTGCTCCCTTCGGTGCGGGAAAGCGGCCTGGCGGGGGCACGGGAGTACGCCCCCGGCGATCCGCTTCGGCGCATCCACTGGAAGGCGACGGCCCGAAGCGGCAGCCTGATGACGCGGGAAGCCGAGCCCGATAGCGCCGGCCGCACGATGCTCTTCGTCGACGCGGGCGCCGCCGGCGGGGCCGCCGCGCTCGAGGCATGCGCCCGCACGGCCGCCGGCCTGCTCGCGCGCACCGCCGCCCGCGGCCCGGCGCCCGGGCTCGCCTGCGGCGGCCTGCGGCCTGCCGTGCGGCTGCCGGGCGGCCCGCGCCTCGGCTTCCGCGCCGCCGCGAGGCCGCTCGCCGAGCTCGCGCCGGGCGGGCCTGCCGCCTCCGGCCCGGGCGCCTTCGCCCGGCTCGTCTCGCGCGAGGCGCCGGCGCTTGCGCCGGGCACGGCCGTGCTGGCCGTGACGGCCGCGCCCGACGAGCGGCTGCTCGCGGCGCTCGGCGTGCTCGCCCGCCGGCGGTGCCCCGTCCGGCTGTACCATGTCCAGCCGGGAGACGGGGCCCCAGCGGGCCGCGAGGGCGCGGATGCCGCTTGGCGGCGGCGTTGCGAGGCGGAAGGCTGCGGCTACACGGCCGTGGCCGTGCCGCCGGAAGCCGCGCGGGCGGGTCTGGCCGAAGCGGCCGGGCGGCACGCGGCGTACGGGGCGCAGGCTCCGGCGCGAAAGGGGCGGGCCGCGATGATGCGAGCGCCTAGCCGGCATCGGGGCCTCTCCGCCGAGCCGACCGGCCGTCCCGGGCGGGGGCGGGAAGCGGCCGCCGCGCTGCTTCTGTTCCTGCTGCTGCGGGAGTGCCTCCAGCCGGTAGCCGCCTTATCGGAGCTCACCTCCGTGGAGGAAACCCTCCCTTTGTATATAGCATTAGGGGATTTCTTCTCCTGGACTGGATGGAGACCTCCGCCGTTCTCCGCTGGGCCGGCAAGCTGGCCGTAGCGCTGGCCGCCGTCGGCTGGATGTTCTACGGCGACGGGTTCGCCGGCATGGGGTGGCTGTTCGAGTATGCCGAGGAAGCGGCGCGGGATGCCGCCCGTGCCCTGAGCGGCCAAGCCGGGGAGATCAGCGCCCCTACCCGCACCCTGGTGTTTCTGGGAGGATGGGCGATGCTGGGGGCGGTACTCTATTCCATCGTCCGGCAGACCCGCCAGTCGATCTGGTTCACCGCGGTGGTGCTGGGGTACCTGGTGTTGCTGCAGTTGGGCCCGGGCCTCGACACGTCACCCGGCATCGCCCGGGCCCTCGTGCTTGGCCTTCTGCTCGCCTCGCTTCAGCGCTGGCCGGCCGAGAAAGCCGCTTCCTATCCCCCGGCGGGGAAACGGGGGCTTCCGCCGGCTGGGCGACGGCTGTCCTCCTGCTGGCCGCGGGGGCTTCCGCCGCCGGCTGGCTCGCCGCCCGGAATCAGCCGCGGGAGGCGGTTCCCTTGGCGTGGGGAGCCGCTCAGGAGGAGTGGCTTACCGGAGGCGGCGCCGGCCGCTATACGGCTGCCATGGCCCCGCTTGCCGGAAACGGAATCTCCCGTACCGGCTACGGCTTGGACGATACCCGGCTGGGCGGCCCGCTGCAGCGGGAGAACCGCATCCTATTCACCGCGTATACGGAACAGCCGGTTTATTGGCGCGGGGAAAGCAAGAACACCTATGACGGCAGGGGATGGACCCAGAAGGGGACGGAGCAGGCGGAATGGGGGGCAGCCGGTGCCCCGGCCGCTTTGGCTTCGGAAGTGTCCGGTCCCGGACGGATCGTTCAGGAGATCTATCCGGCCTCCTCCGGCCTGTTTTCCCGGCTGCTGCTTGCCGGAGGAAAGCTCGTCCGGATCGACGAATTGACCGCCGCGGGGGGCATGCCGCTCTCCGCGGGGACGGTGAAAGCGGATCCGGAGGCCGGACGGTATGAACGCCAGGATGGGCCGGAACGGCTGCTCTCGTACCGGGTGCTGGCGGAGCTTCCGGAGAGAGACGAAACGGCCCTCCGCCAGGCGGGAACCGATTACGGGGAACGGATCCGCTCGCTGTATCTGGAACTGCCCGAAACCCTTCCCGCCCGGGTCGGGGAGCTGGCTTCCCGGGTAACGGCCGGGGCTCCGGATCCGTTCCGCCGGGCCCAGGCGTTGGAGACGTTCTTGAAGACGTCGTATCCGTACAGCTTGGACCGGCCGAAGCCGCTTCCTCCGGGGGCCGACTTCGTGGACGACTTTCTGTTTACCCAGAAGGTCGGATACTGCGACTATTTCTCGACGGCCATGACGGTGATGCTGCGCTCCGTTGGCGTTCCGGCCCGATGGGTTAAAGGCTTCGCTCCAGGCGAGATTTCCCGCTCGTCCGGAGATAAGAGCGATCCGGCGGAGCGGCTGAACAGGTTAGCGGGAAGTCCGGTGCAGGAGGAGGCCGGGAGCGTGACGGATGCGGTGATCGGAGCTTCGTCCGGTCCTGCCTTGTCGAACGTCTATGACACGGACCTGACGGGGGGCGTCTCCGCCTCCGGCCTTTCCGGGGAACCAGGATCGTCGCACCCGGGGTACCGGGTCACGGTCCGCAGCCAGGATGCCCATTCCTGGGTGGAAGCCTATTTTCCCGGTTACGGCTGGGTGCCGTTCGATCCTACTCCGGGCTTTGGTGCCTCCGCGCTTACCCGAAGTGCGTCCGTTTCGCCGGATTCCCCAAAGAAAGCGGGGCTATCCGCGGAAGGATGGCGCTGGCCCGGCTTGTCCGGACTTGGGGCTTCGGCTTCCCGCGCAGGAACCTCGTTGGTGACGGCCGCTGCCGGTTGGAGGGCGGGCGACTGGATGGCAACGGGGGTACAGCCTTGATGTTGGCGGTGGCAGGAGGCTTATTATGGCGAAGCCGCGGCAGGCTGGAGCTGTGGCGCCTTCTCCGGGAGCGGAGAACCCGTCAGCCGGACGTGCAACTGCTGGTGCTGGACCGACTGTGGGAACAGGTTTTTCGCTTCTATGGCCCGAGGGCCCCGGATATGACGCTGCGGGAGTATGTCGACCGAATCGGAGCGGCCGATCCGGAAGGCCGGCAGATGCTCATGGAATGGGTCAAGCTGGATGAAGAAGCCCGGTTCGACATGCTGGAACCCCACTTGTCCAAGCCACGCTTCCGGGAGACGTGGAAATGGCTCGGGAACCGGCGTGCCGCCCGAAGCCGTATAACCCGATTCGACAAATCTTGAAGCTAACGAAAGCTCCTGAGGCAGCGGGCCTTCCATGCCGCTTCACGGGAGCTTTCTTAGGTTGGGGGGCGCTGGCGTTTTACTTGGAGGGGCGGCCGTTTCCCCGACCGGCGTATGGATGCCGTGGGCTAGGGGAACGAATGCGTATTTTGCAGGAGCAGGGACGATTTGTCCAAACGGGTAAGGTTCGATGTTCATAAACTACACTATCTTCCAAACAAAGGTGGTGGATGCGAATGGGCAAGCACAAATCCTGCTCCTGCAAGCATGGTCACGATCATGGTCACGGACACGGCCATTCCAAAGGCAAAGTCAAAGTGATCAAGCTGAAGCCTGGTCAAAAGGCGATCGTCGTCTGCAAGAAACACGGCAAGCATGGCATGCACAAGAAATACAGCTGGTATTGATCCCGCCGGCCGCTCCATTAGGAGCGGCTTTTTGCATGGGCGGCTTCCTTCCGGTCGATTGGTAAGGCTGTTGCCTAAGAAACTAGCGCCTTATCCGCAAATGAAGTTCTGCTTGTCTTATGATTTTCGTGCACCTACAGAGCCTTTCTCGCCAACAAAGATACCGGATAAGGCACTAGCGGGTGAGCAGCTTCGCAGCCAGGATCAGGATGAGGAGGACCACGACAGTAAGGAGGACGGCATACATACAATAGCGGATCGGCTTCGGCACGGAGGCCATAGGGGCAGGGTCAACGGAAAGGTCCTTACGTTCATAGGGATGGGTGGAATTGTCGGTGTACTCCTCTTCCTTCGGATCCGGCTTGACCGGTAGAGGAGCTAGGGGGCGAAGGGGCTTGTCCTTATTCATAACAGTCCTCCCTTGGCTAAAGTGACTTATGAAGAATAACGTTTGCCGAGAGGCTTTTCTGACGGTTGAAAAACACGCGGAGTGAGCAATCTACTAGAGAGAAGCAGGGAGAGGCGATTCCTCCTTTCGATCCATGGTATCCATAAAAAGTAATAGGGCATAGGTTTTACCATATTCTTCCGGGTCCTTTCGATCCTCCGGTTGGTTTTGAATCCGGGCTTTCCGGGTGAGGGGATCGGTGAAAAGATAAGGCTTCGATCGTCATGACAGAGATGGAGTGCTTTCCTGCCTTCGGATGCCGGATCCTGGGGCTGGTTGACGGCATCAACGGGGGTTTAATATAATAATCACTATTAACTTGGGAAAGTAGGTACGGAATTGATTAAACCAAATGAACTCATTGTCGTTCTGGATTTCGGCGGCCAGTACAACCAGCTGATCGCGAGAAGAATCCGGGATTTGGGCGTTTACAGCGAGCTTCTGCCGTTCAACACCCCGGCCGAGGAAATTCGGGCCCTGCAGCCGAAAGGTATTGTTTTCTCCGGCGGGCCATCCAGCGTTTATGCCGAGAATGCCCCTCACGTCGATCCGGGCGTCTATGAGCTCGGTATCCCGATTCTCGGCATCTGTTACGGCATGCAGCTGATGGCGCATCAGTTGAAGGGCAAGGTCAGCCGGGCCGAGAAGCGGGAATACGGCAAGGCGCTTGTAGACTTTTCTGAAATCTGCCTGCTCTCGAACGGATTGGAGCGCCAGCAGCAGGTATGGATGAGCCACGGCGACATGGTGTCGGAGCTTCCTGAAGGCTTCGTCGTGACGGCAAGCACCCTGCATGCTCCGATCGCCGGGATGAGCCATCCCGACAAAAACTTTTACGCCGTGCAGTTCCACCCGGAGGTTCGCCATTCCGTTTACGGAAACGAGCTGATTCATAATTTCCTCTACCAGATCTGCAAATGCGAAGGCAACTGGAGCATGGAAACGTTCATCGATGACCAGATCCGGGAAATCCGCGAGCAGGTCGGGGACAAAAAGGTTCTCTGCGCCTTGAGCGGCGGGGTCGATTCCTCGGTGGTGGCGATGCTGATCCATAAAGCGATCGGCGACCAGCTCACCTGCATGTTCATCGACCACGGCCTTCTGCGCAAGGGCGAAGCCGAGAGCGTCATGGAAACCTTCGTCGGCAAGTTCGACATGAAGGTCGTGAAGATCGATGCCCAGAGACGGTTCCTGGACAAGCTGGCCGGCGTGGACGATCCGGAGAAGAAGCGGAAGATCATCGGCAACGAGTTCATCCGGGTGTTCGAGGAAGAATCGACGCAGTTCGACGATTTTGACTTCCTGGCACAAGGTACGCTGTACACCGATATCATCGAAAGCGGAACGGCTACGGCCCAGACGATCAAGTCCCACCACAACGTGGGCGGTCTGCCGGAGGACATGAAGTTCAAGCTGGTGGAGCCGCTAAAGGCCTTGTTCAAGGACGAGGTGCGCAAGGTCGGAGAAGAATGCGGCCTGCCGGAAGCGATCGTCTGGAGACAGCCGTTCCCGGGACCGGGACTTGCTATCCGCGTACTCGGGGAAGTAACGGAGGACAAGCTGACCATCGTCCGCGATTCCGACTACATCCTCCGCGAGGAAATTGCCAACGCAGGGCTCGACCGGGAGATCTGGCAGTACTTTACCGCCCTGCCGAACATGAAGAGTGTCGGCGTTATGGGGGATGCCCGTACGTATTCCTACACGGTCGGCATCCGCGCCGTTACCTCCATCGACGGCATGACCGCCGACTGGGCCCGCATTCCGTGGGACGTACTGGAGAAAATCTCCGTGCGGATCGTAAACGAAGTGGACAATGTCAACCGCGTGGTGTACGACATTACGTCCAAGCCGCCGGCGACGATTGAGTGGGAATAAGCCAGGCTGCGGCGGGAGCCGCACCAGCCGTCTTATAAGATATTGAGCAGGCCGATGTCGGCCGGTGGCACTCCATGTGCCGCCGGAAAGACATCGGTCTTTTTTGACGTTGGGGTGAGGAAAAGGCTTGGAGAGTATCTTTCGGCACGGAGAATTCGTTACTTAAAGAAAGAGGGAAAGATTGGGTATAGCAAAATTCCACCATGCCTTCCTGCGGCGGCCTGCCTATAATGGGTACAGGCGGCAGTAAGGGACGGCGCAGGAAGGAATAAGGTAAGATTGCGGCTGTAAGCATGAGTTGCCGTGTTGGAAGAGAGAAACGACGGAGCGAGACGGTAACCGTTAAGGAGCAGGAGCCGGACACGACGGAGCAAATGACAAGATAGGATAAACAGGGCGGCGCCCTGCAAGGAGGATTGACCATGAACGTATATTTTCTGGAGAAAACGATGTCCCACCATCAAGACGATGTCAACCGTACCGCCCGGATGACGTGGAACTGGCGGCAGGAGCCGGAAACGGAGGCCGGTTCGGAGATGTACCTGCATACGAAGGCCGTGGGCGTGCTGACGGAAATGCTCGAGAACGAGAACGAGGAGCTGCGCCTGCGCGCGGCGGAAATCATTCTGAAGTATTCCGCTAACCGCGGCAAGGCTGGAGCGTAAGGGCCTAAAAAGACGAACAAATCCGAACGGATAGATAAAAACCAGCTTAAACGTTCGGTTTTAACGGTTGACAAGTTTCGACACTCCCTCTAAAATAAGAAGCAGCTATCACGTTTATTTCTTTTCGTATAATTCCGGGAATGGGCCTGGAAGTCTCTACGAGATCACCGTAAATGATCTGGCTACGAAAAAAGGAAGATGGCGCAAAGCTTATGGTTTGTTGGGGGCTTTGTGCATAATCTTCCTTCTTGATTGGGAGCCTAGGTCATAATGACCTGGGCTTTTTATGCTTTAATCCAATTTTAGGGGAGTAGCAGGTGGATCGGTTTTTCAAATTGAAAGAGCACGGAACGACGGTGCGGACGGAGATTATGGCGGGGATCACAACCTTCATGGCCATGGCTTACATTCTGTCCGTTAACCCTGACGTGCTGAGCGGCTTCGGCAAAACAGGAATGGATTGGTATGCCGTGTTCCTGGCAACGGCGCTGGCGGCAGGGATTTTCACCGCAGCGATGGGGCTGTTCGTTAACTTTCCGGTAGCTCTGGCACCGGGTATGGGATTAAACGCATACTTTGCCACCGTTATTTTGGCTTCCGGCGGGTCGATTACGTGGCAGATGGCTTTGACCGCCGTCTTTATCTCGGGGATTATCTTTATCATTCTTACGATTACCAATGTCCGGCAGCTGCTGCTGGTGGCCGTGCCGAACAGTTTGAAGCATGCGATTACGGTCGGGATCGGATTGTTTATTACGATCGTCGGCCTCAAGAACAGCGGACTGCTGACCGTAGCGGTGGAGAACTCCGTAACGGATATTCCGAAAGGGCAGTTCACGGATGTTCTTGGCTTTGAGACGGTTTTCCATATGGGCAGCCTGGAGAACAGCACCGTGGTGCTCACGATTGTCGGCCTGGTTCTCATTTCGATCCTTATGGTTATGCGCGTCAAAGGCGCCATTCTGTACGGAATTCTCGCCACGACCGTGATCGGGATGTTCACCGGTGATGTGGATTTCAGCAGCATCGGCAAGGCGAAGGCGCCTTGGATCCCGGATTTCTCGGCGCTTCAGTTCTTCCAGTTTGACTTTGCGGGCATTGTGCATGCCGGTATCATCTCGATTATTGCCACCTTTACCTTCGTAGAGCTGTTTGATACGTTCGGAACGCTTGTGGGTACCGCGAACCGTGCCGGTCTGATGAAGGATGAGGAAGCCGGACGCAAGCGCGTCGGCAAAGCCATGATGGTGGACGCCATCGCGGTAAGCGGCGGAGCGGCGCTCGGGACAAGCACCACGACGGCCTTTATCGAGAGCGCAGCAGGGGTGGCCGAAGGCGGACGCACCGGCCTTACAGCCGTAACCACCGGCGTATGCTTCCTGCTCTCCCTGTTCCTCGCCCCGGTTGTGGCGTTGATTCCTGCGGCCGCTACATCGGCGGCTCTGATCGTGGTCGGGGTGCTCATGACCCAGTCGATCAAAGAAATTGATTTTTCCGATTTCGTCGTGGCCATTCCTTCGTTCCTGACGCTGGCCATCATGCCGTTTACGTACAACATCGCCAACGGAATTTCGTTCGGAATCGTTACGTATGTTATTCTTGCCTCGGTAGCGAACGCAACCGGCAACGGCAAGTATAAGGTTCACTGGCTGATGTGGGTGCTCGCCATCCTGATTATCCTGCGCTATGCGCTGGTGGGAAGCCAAGGCTAAGCTTACGATCTTTACCTCACAGAGAGAATGAAAAAGCTGTCCCCGAAGTAGAGCCTTCTACTGGAGGGACAGCTTTGTTTTGGTCAACCGGTTACCCGTTAACGACGTGAACCGGTTTCCCGTTCTGAAAATTCCGAACATTGTCCACCGCGATGTCCATCAGCCGCCGGCGCGCTTCTACACTTGCCCAGGCGATGTGGGGGTGACGACGCAGTTAGGCGCGGAGAGCAGCGGGTTATCGGCCGCTGGCGGTTCCGTGGACAGCACATCGACCCCCGCGCCGGTCAGCTTGCCGTCCCGGAGTGCCTGGGCGAGATCCTCCTCGGCGACTAATCCTCCGCGGGACGTGTTGATCAGCACGGCTCCCGGCTTCATGCGGGCAATGGACTCCTCGTTGATCATTCCCTTGGTCTCGGGGGTGAGCGGGCAGTGCAGCGACACGATGTCGGACTCCGCCAGCAGGTCGTGGAGGCTCATGAAGGTGACCTCTTTCTCGTCCGGGTAAGACCGGCGCCCGCTCGTGGCAGCCAGGACGCGCATGCCGAACGCCCGGGCGATGCGCGCCGTCTGCTTGCCGATATCTCCATAGCCGACGAGGCCGATCGTTTTGCCGGCAAGCTCGGTGAGGGGAGCGAGCGTAAAGCTGAAGTCTTGGCTCTGCGCCCATTGGCCGCTGCGGGCGGCTTCGCTGTGCCGGGCCACCTGCTGCACAAGCTCCAACAGCAGCGCGAAGGTCAGCTGGGCGACGGAATCCGTGCTGTAAGCGGGCACATTCGTGACGACGATGTCCCGTGCTTTTGCGGCCTCCAGGTCGATGATGTTGTACCCCGTCGCGAGAACCCCTATGTACTTCAGGCCAGGCAGCCGGCTGATCGTTTCGGCGTTCAAGGGCGTTTTGTTGGTGAGCACGATTTCCGCTCCCTGGGCCCGTTCGGTGATGAGGTCCTCCGGGGTCCGGTCATAAACCGTTAGGTCTCCCAGCTCCTCAAGCTTCGTCCAGCTCAAATCCCCAGGATTGAGCGTGTAGCCGTCCAACACGACGATTTTCACAAAAGGTCCCTCCTAACGTGTACTGTTTCTTCTATAGAATAAACCCGAATCCTATTAAATCATATCACATTCGGGGGTGTTCGGGGGAACGCACGAGCCCTTCCCCGTCAGGTGGCCGAAGCGGATGGGGAATTGTATCATAAAAGCGAACTTTACAAGAAGGAAAGGATAAAAACGTTCGCCTTTGGTTGACACGGCCTTCGCCCGGCTGGTAAACTGAAGGCAGGAAAAAAGCCATTTTACCCAATTCATAAAGCAATCCAAAGCTCTCGTATAAAGTCGGGGATACGGCCCGAAAGTTTCTACCCGAAAACCATAAATTTTTGGACTACGAGGATGGAGGAACGCCGCTTGGTTATGCCCGTGCTGTACGGGGAGAGCAGGCGCCTTTCTTTGTCGTCCGTCGGATGAAGCCCTTTAGCGGGCTTTGCCGGGGCGTTTTTTGTTTATGTGGGTCTGCTCCTGCTGCTAGATGGCTTCATGGAAGGATAGAAGGATGAGCATAATGAAGAGAGAATCGCTGCAGCTCATCTTAGACAATCATGGGGAAGAGGGATACGAATGACCGCGCGAGTCGGTGTGATTATGGGAAGCCAGTCGGACTGGGAAACGATGAAGCATGCGTGCGACGTGTTGGATGAACTGGAGATACCTTACGAGAAAAAGGTCGTGTCGGCTCACCGCACGCCCGATCTGATGTTCGATTACGCCGAAGGGGCGGCCGGACGCGGGCTTCAAGTCATTATCGCCGGAGCGGGCGGAGCCGCTCACCTGCCTGGGATGGTGGCTTCGAAGACGGAGCTACCCGTGATCGGGGTGCCGGTCAAGTCGGCAAGCCTGAACGGACTGGACTCGCTTCTCTCGATCGTTCAGATGCCAGGCGGCATTCCCGTGGCCACGGTGGCCATTGGCAAAGCCGGAGCGACGAACGCGGGCCTTCTGGCCGCCCAGATTCTCGGGGCGTTCGAGCCGGAGATCCGCGAGCGGGTGCGCAGCCGCCGCGAGAAGATCAAACAGGCGGTCCTCGAAAGCAGTGAGCAGCTATGAGCGGACGGAAAGAGGAGCATCAGCCGGTGACGGTGCCGGAGGGTAATCAGGGAAGTGGCCGGGAGGCCGCTAACGCAGGAGGGACCCGCGAGGGCGAGAGCGGGAAGGCTCCCGTCCTTCTGCCCGGCAGCACGATCGGCGTGCTGGGCGGCGGGCAGCTCGGCCGCATGCTGGCGCTCGCCGGCAGCGCCATGGGCTACCGCTTCGTCGCCCTGGACCCGACGGAGGATTCGCCGATGGGCCAGGTGGCCGGCCGGCAAATCACCGCCGCGTACGACGACGCGGACGCCGCACGCGAGCTAGCGAAGCTCGCGGACGTGATTACGTACGAGTTCGAGAATGTGGATGCCGGCGTGGCCGGCATGCTCCAGGCCGAATCGTACGTGCCGCAGGGCAGCCGGCTGCTGCATACGACGCAGCACCGGCTGCGCGAGAAGCGGGCGATCGAGGCGGCGGGCGTGCGCGTGGCGCCCTACGCCGAGATCGCGAGCGCGCACGAACTGCGCGAGCAGGTGGCGGTCTTCGGAACGCCGTGCGTTCTGAAGACCTGCACCGGCGGCTACGACGGCAAAGGGCAGTGGGTCATCCGCTCGGCAGACGAAGTCGACGAGGCGTATGACACGCTGGCCCGGGCCGGCACGGAGCTCGTGCTCGAGCAGTTCGTGCCCTTCGAGCGCGAGATCAGCGTGATCGCGGCTCGAAGCCCCGCGGGGAAGTGAAGGCGTTCCCCGCTGCGGAGAACATCCACGTGGACAACATCCTGCATTTGTCCATCGTGCCCGCCCGGACGACCGAAGCCGTGCTCCACGAGGCGGAGGCGATGGCCGTCCGGCTGGCGGAATCGCTCGGCGTCGTCGGCCTCCTGGCGGTGGAGATGTTCCTCACGCGGGACGGCGAGCTGTACGTGAACGAGCTCGCGCCGCGGCCTCACAACTCCGGCCACTACACGATGGAGGCGTGCCGCACCTCGCAGTTCGAGCAGCATGTCCGCGCCGTGTGCAACCTGCCGCTCGGCTCGACCGAGCTCATGACCCCGGTGGTCATGGCGAACCTGCTCGGCGAGCATGTGGAGCCGGCGCTGCAGTGGCTTGGGAGCAGACGGCCGAAGAGGAAGGGCTTGCGGTGAAGCTTCACCTGTACGGCAAGCACGAAGCGAAGGCCAAGCGGAAGATGGGCCATATCAACGTGCTCGCAGCGGATACCGCGAAGGCCCTCGCCTGGGTGGAACGTTCAGGGATTTGGAAAGATCGCTGAGGTCCAGACGAGGCCCCAGCGGCTGAGCGAAACGCTTATCTTATACAACGCCAACTTCAACGCCGGCATCCAGGCGTGGGTAAATGAAAAGAACAGAAGGGCAGTCCCGAGGAACCGGACATACGGACCGCGGACTTACGCCTTTTTCCTAATGCCTTATCCGTTAGTCTTTGTACGGTTTTCTGTAGATTCGAGAGCATCCAGAGGTTTTCCCACCAACAAAGCTGCCGGATAAGGCACTAGCATGCAGCCGGACTTACCGGCCTGACAATTTCCCGACGGAGGTACTTACGACATGATCGATCGTTACACAAGACCCGAAATGGCCGCCATCTGGACGGAGCAGAACAAATTCCAGGCATGGCTTGAAGTAGAGATTCTATCCTGCGAGGCATGGTCCGAGCTTGGCGTTATTCCGAAGGAAGACGTGGCCGAGCTGAGAGCGAAGGCCTCCTTCGACATCGACCGCATTTACGAAATCGAGCAGGAAACGCGCCACGACGTGATCGCCTTCACGCGCGCTGTCTCCGAGACACTCGGGCCCGAGCGCAAATGGGTGCATTACGGCCTGACCTCCACGGATGTTGTGGACACGGCCCTCGGCTACCTGCTCCGCCAGGCGAACGAGATCATCGAGAAGGACCTGCTCGCGTTCATCGATATCCTGCGCGACAAGGCGATCGCCTACAAGGACACCCCGATGATGGGACGGACGCACGGCGTGCATGCCGAGCCGACGACCTTCGGCCTCAAGATGGCGCTCTGGTATGAAGAGATGAAGCGCAACCTGGAGCGGTTCCGCTTCGCGGCGGACGGCGTCCAGTACGGCAAAATCTCCGGAGCCGTCGGCACCTACGCGAACATCGACCCGTTCATCGAGCAGTACGTGTGCGAGAAGCTCGGCACGAAGCCGGCTCCGATCTCCACCCAGACGCTGCAGCGCGACCGGCACGCCGAATACATGGCCACCCTGGCTCTGATCGCCACGTCCATGGACAAATTCGCCACCGAAATCCGCGCCCTGCAGAAGAGCGAGTTCCGCGAAGTCGAGGAGCCGTTCGCCAAGGGGCAAAAGGGCTCGTCCGCGATGCCGCACAAGCGTAACCCGATCGGCTGCGAAAGCATCTCCGGCTTGTCCCGTGTTGTCCGCGGCCACATGATCTCGGCCTACGAGAACGTCACCCTGTGGCATGAGCGCGACATCTCGCACTCCTCCGTCGAGCGCATCATCCTCCCGGACGCGACGCAGCTCGTTAACTACATGCTGAACCGTCTCGGCCGGATCATCCAGAACCTGACCGTGTTCCCGGAGAACATGAAGCGCAACATGCAGAGCACGTACGGCGTTCCGTTCTCCGGCCGCGTCCTCACGAAGCTGATCGACAAGGGCTTCTCCCGCGAGCAGGCGTACGATACGGTTCAGCCTAAGGCCATGCAGGCCTGGGAAACCCAGCGCTCGTTCCGCGAGATCGTGGAGGCCGATCCGGTCATCAGCGAGACGCTGACGAAGGAAGAAATCGCCGACTGCTTCGATCCAAGCTGGCATCTGAAGCATGTGGATACCATTTTCCGCCGATTGGGGCTGTCCGAATGAGCGAGACCACCGCGTTATATTCCGCCGTCGACTATGTCAAAGCACCGCTCTTGTATAAAGGAAAGGTCCGGGAGCTGTACGACCTGGGGGAGCATTACCTGATCGTGGTGACGGACCGAATTTCGGCGTTCGACTACGTCCTGAAGCCGGCCGTGCCGGACAAAGGGAACGTCTTGAACCTGCTGAGCCGGTTCTGGTTCGACAAGACGGCTGCCCTCCAGCCGAACCACGTCGTCCACAGCGATGTGGAGAAGCTCGGTGATCTCGTAACCGAGCCGGCTCTCCTGAAGGACCGCCTTATGGTCACCCGCAAGGCTGAACGCATCGACATCGAGTGTGTCGTGCGCGGCTACATCACGGGCGGCGGCTGGCGCCAGTATCAGGCAAATGGGGAGATTAACGGGCACAAGCTGCCCGAGGGGCTCCGCAAGAACGCGAAGCTCGAGGAGCCGATCTTCACCCCCGCTGCAAAGAACGACGTCGGCCATGACGAGGACATCTCCATCGAACGGATGGAGGAGCTGGTCGGCAAGGAGCTGACCGCCGAGCTGCAGGAGAAGAGCCTGCGCCTTTACGAGTTCGCCCGCGATTACTGCGAGAAGCACGGCATCATCCTCGCCGACACGAAGTTCGAGTTCGGGCTGATCGACGGTCAGGTCATTCTGATCGACGAGATTTTCACCCCGGATTCGTCCCGTTACTGGGCGGCGGAGAAATACGCGCTTGATATCGAAATCGACGGCATGGACAAGGAGCCGGTCCGCACGTACCTGAGCCAATCGGGCTGGGACAAGAACAGCGAGCCGGATCCGCTGCCGGCGGACGTGGTGGAAGCGACGTCGAACCGGTACCGGGACATCCTGAACCGGATTGTAAGCACGGCGTAACATACTCTGCTCTTTTATCCGGCCCTTATCATCTGCTAGAGTCATAATCCCAAAAGGGCCGGCGTTTTTCCTACCCATGACCATGCATCGTTCCCGCGAGGGACTCATTAAAGGAGGACAACCGTTCATGTTAAAAGCTACCGTCTACGTAACCATTAAAGAAAGCGTATTGGACCCGCAGGGGAATGCGGTTCAGGGAGCCCTTCACTCCATGGGCTTCCAGGAGGTCGGGAAGGTGCGCATCGGCAAATACCTGGAGGTCAACCTCGACACCGACGACCGCGCGGAGGCGGAAGAGCGCCTGAAGGCGATGTGCGAGAAGCTTCTCGCTAATACCGTCGTGGAAGATTACCGCTTCGAGATCGCTTAACTTAATCGAATCACTTTCAGGGAGGGTGCAGCATGAACTTTGGAGTTCTCGTTTTTCCGGGATCGAACTGTGATATAGATTGCTATAAAGCCGTGGAAGAAACGGTCGGCCAGAAGGTCGAATACGTTTGGCACACGGAGACGGACCTTTCGCGTTTTGACTGCATTTTGGTGCCGGGAGGCTTCTCGTACGGGGATTACCTGCGCTGCGGCGCAATCGCCCGGTTTGCCCCGGTGATGGGCGCGCTCGTAAAATTCGCGGAGGAAGGCAAGTATGTGCTCGGCATCTGCAACGGCTTCCAGATTCTGACCGAATCGGGCCTGCTGCCGGGAGCCCTGCTCCGCAACCGCACGCTGAAGTTCCGCTGCCATTCGGCGATGCTTCGCGTGGAGAATGCGGGTACTCCTTTTACGAACCAGTACCGCGAAGGGGAAGAGATCGACATCCCGATCGCGCACGGAGAAGGCAACTACTACTGCGACGCCGAGACGCTCGAGAAGCTGAAGGCGAACAGCCAGATCGTTTTCCGTTATGCAGGCAGCAACCCGAACGGTTCGGTGGACGAT
The DNA here is from genome assembly GCA_030323305.1 of Paenibacillus sp. CC-CFT747. Lineage (GTDB taxonomy): Bacteria > Bacillota > Bacilli > Paenibacillales > NBRC-103111 > Paenibacillus_AO > Paenibacillus_AO aurantius. Next base: position 2,619,083 of record CP106741.1, read on the forward strand.
ATCGCCGGCATCTGCAACGAACGGGGTAACGTGCTCGGCATGATGCCGCACCCGGAACGCGCTGTGAACCAGCTGCTCGGCTCAGAGGACGGCAAGCGCATGTTTACATCGATTCTGAACACTTGGAGGGAACAGCATGGCGCAGCAGCTATCCGCTAAAGAACCGACGGCCGAACAAATCGCCGATCAGCAAATCTACAAGCAAATGGGCGTCACCGACGACGAATATGCCAAAATCTGCGGGTTTCTCGGCCGCCAGCCGAACTACGTGGAGATCGGCGTGTTCAGCGTCATGTGGTCGGAGCACTGCTCCTACAAGAACTCCAAGCCTGTCCTGAGGAAATTCCCGGTGACCGGCCCCCGCGTCCTTATGGGACCGGGCGAAGGCGCCGGCATCGTCGATATCGGCGACAACCAGGCGGTCGTGTTCAAAATCGAGTCCCACAACCATCCGTCCGCCGTCGAGCCTTATCAAGGCGCGGCTACGGGAGTGGGCGGGATTATCCGTGACATTTTCTCCATGGGTGCCCGTCCGGTGGCTATTCTTAACTCCCTGCGGTTCGGCAAGCTTCAGAACGACCGCGTCAAATATTTGTTCGAGCATGTGGTCGGCGGGATCGCCGGCTACGGCAACTGCATCGGAATCCCGACCGTCGGAGGCGAAGTGATGTTCGACGAGAGCTACGAGGGCAACCCGCTCGTGAACGCCATGTGCGTCGGCTTGATCGATCATGACAAAATCCAAAAGGGCGTCGCCGAAGGGATCGGCAACCCGGTGTTCTACGTCGGTCCGGCTACGGGACGCGACGGCATTCACGGAGCCACGTTCGCTTCCGAGGAAATAACGGAAGAGACCGAAGCGAAGCGCTCGGCCGTTCAGGTCGGCGACCCGTTCATGGAGAAGCTCGTCCTCGAGGCGTGCCTGGACTTGATCAATTCCGGCATTGTCGTCGGAATCCAGGATATGGGCGCCGCGGGGCTGACGTGCTCCAGTGCGGAGATGGCGTCGAAAGCCGGCAACGGTATGGAACTGAACCTCGACATGGTGCCTCAGCGCGAGGACGGCATGACGGCTTACGAGATGATGCTCTCCGAATCGCAGGAGCGCATGCTGTTCGTTGTGAAGCCGGAGCATGAAGAGCAGGCGAAGGGTATTTTTGCCCGCTGGGGACTGGACTGCCACAAGGTCGGCAAGGTGACCAACGACGGCCGCCTCCGCCTCATCCACAACGGCGAGGAAGTCGGCAACATGCCGGTTACGGCGCTCGTCGACGAGTGCCCGGTGTACAGCAAGCCGTCGCAGCTGCCGGCTTACTATGAGAAGAACGCGTCCGTCGATACGACCCGTTACGAGGAAGTGACGGACCTGAACGGCGCGCTGGAGAAGGTTCTGGCGTCGCCGACGGTGGCGAGCAAGGAATGGGTCTACAGCCAGTACGACTACATGGTCCGCACGAGTACCGCGGTGCGTCCGGGGTCGGATGCGGCGGTCGTGACCATTCCGGGCACGCGCAAGGCGCTTGCCATGACGACCGACTGCAACGGCCGCTACGTGTACCTCGATCCCGAGGTTGGCGGGAAGATCGCCGTCAGCGAAGCGGCGCGCAACGTGGTCTGTTCCGGCGCCGAGCCGCTGGCCATCACGGACAACCTGAACTTCGGGAGCCCGGAGAAGCCGGAGATCTTCTGGCAGCTCGAGAAGGCCGTCGACGGCATGGCGGAAGCGTGCCGCACGCTGAACTCGCCGGTTATCGGCGGGAACGTGAGCTTGTACAACGAGAATGCCAAAGGCGCCATCTACCCGACGCCGGTCGTCGGCATGGTCGGCCTGGTGCATGATGTGGACCACATCACGACCCAAAGCTTCAAGCGCGAAGGCGACGTGATCCTGCTCGCCGGCGAGACGAAGGCCGAGCTTGGCGGAAGCGAGTTCCAGTACGTGATCCACGGCGTGACGGAAGGACGTCCTCCGCAGATCGACCTGAACGTGGAGAAGACCCTTCAGGAGGCGCTGCTCGGCGCTATCCAGCAGGGCCTGGTGGCTTCCGCGCATGACCTTTCCGAGGGCGGACTTGCCGCAGCACTCGCGGAGAGCTGCATCAGCGGCCGCATCGGGGCGGAGGTCGATTTTGCTTCCGACCTGCGTCCGGACATCGCGCTGTTCAGCGAGAGCCAGTCCCGCGTGCTGCTGAGTGCCACGCCCGATAAGGCGGAGGCTTTGCAGAAGCATTTGGCTGACCGTGGGGTTCCGGTTGTGAAGTTGGGTACGGTAGGAGGGAAAGACCTGACGGCTACAGTTAACCGCAAGCCGGCTATCCGCTCTTCCGTCGATCAGCTAGAAAAAGCCTGGAAGGATGCGATCCCATGTCTGATGAACTCATAAACCCCCAGCCGTTATGGACCGGGCGTTATTATAATGAGGGAGTCGATTCGGACGTTTTTGATAAATTGAAAGAGGAGTGCGGGGTCTTCGGGGTGTTCGGTCACCCGGAGGCTTCGGCCCTTTCGTTCTTTGGGCTTCATGCCCTGCAGCACCGCGGGGAAGAAAGCGCGGGGGTCTGCACCACCGTGGACGGCGGCGAGTTCTTTGTTCACAAAGGCATGGGCTTGGTGAAGGAAGTCTTCACGAACGAGCGCATTGAGTACTTGAAGGGAACGACGGCCATCGGGCACGTCCGGTATTCGACGTCGGGCGCGAGCAAGCTGGAGAATGCGCAGCCGCTCGTGTTCAAGTACCGCGGCGGGAACATCGCCATCTGTACGAACGGAAACCTCACCAACGCGGATGAGATCCGCGCCGAGTTGGAGGAGGAAGGCTCGATCTTCCAGACCACGAGCGATACCGAGGTGGTCATTCACCTCATCTCGCGGTCCAAGGCGAACGGGCTTGTCATGGCGGTCAAGGAGGCGCTGCGCCGCGTGGTCGGCGGTTTTGCCTTTCTGATCATGGTCAACGACCGCCTGTTCGTGGCCCGCGATCCCCACGGTCTGCGGCCGCTGGCTATGGCGAAGCTCGGAGACGCGTACCTGTTCGCCTCGGAAACGTGCGCCTTCGAAACAGTCGGCGCCGAATTCATCCGCGACATCGAGCCGGGCGAGCTGCTCATCTTTGATAGTGATGGGATGAAGGAGGACCGGTTTGCCGAGATGGAACGGCGGGCGCTCTGTGCCATGGAGTATATTTACTTCTCGCGGCCCGACAGCGACCTGGACAATATCAACCTGCACTCGTCCCGCAAAAGAATGGGGCAGCAGCTAGCCATGGAAGCGTTCGTGGACGCCGACGTCGTGACCGGCGTGCCGGATTCGAGCATCTCGGCGGCCATCGGCTTCGCCGAGCAGACGGGCATCCCTTACGAGCTCGGGATGATCAAGAACCGGTACACGGGCCGGACCTTCATCCAGCCGAGCCAGGAGCTTCGCGAGCGCGGCGTGAAGATGAAGCTGAGCGCCGTTCGCAAAGTGGTCGAGGGCAAGCGCGTCGTCATGATCGACGACTCGATCGTCCGCGGGACCACTTCCTGCGCATCGTGAACATGCTTCGTGAGGCCGGAGCGGCCGAGGTTCATGTGCGGATCAGTTCGCCGCCGTACATGAACCCGTGCTTCTACGGCATCGACACGCCGAGCCGCAAAGAGCTCATCGCGTCGACGAAGTCGGTCGAGGAGATTCGCCGCTCGATCAATGCGGACTCGCTGCATTTCCTCTCGAAGGACGGCCTGCTCGAAGCGATCGGCCGGCCCGTCGGCGAGTACAATCGGGGCATGTGCACCGGCTGCTTCGACAACGACTACCCGACGCCGGTGAACGACGAAGACCCTAGCTGCGGCTGTTAGTGGGGCGGGGGTAAACACCCCTTGAGGAAATAAAGGAACTCGGTTCCTTTATTTCCCGCTTTGGAGAAGATGGAAAAATGATAGAGGAACTCTATTCCTCTATCTTCGGAAAAATCTTCTCCAGCGGCTATTTTTGACCGGATTCGCCGGATATAGCGAACCGGAGTTCCTCTAAATTTTGAATAACTAGGCAAAATGGGTGATTAGCGCACCAGAGTTCCTCAATTTTCGAGCGGATGCTCGTGGCAGGACGAGTAGAGGGCTTCGGCTAACTTCGAACCACTGCGCCGCAGGGCGAGTGGAAAAAGGCGGTACCTTCAAGAGCCTGCTTTCGGTGGCCGGACCGGATCCCCTATCCTCGGAGGAAACATGCGCGATCACCCAAGCCGCCAACCAAAGGAGAGATCACAGTGTCAGAAGCCTACAAAAAAGCCGGAGTCGACATCGCGGCGGGCAACGAAGCCGTAGAGCGCATGAAAAAGCACGTGAAACGTACGATGCGTCCCGGGGTGATGACCGACCTGGGCGGCTTCGGCGGCCTGTTCGGGCTGAACAAGGACCAATACGAGGAGCCTGTGCTCGTGTCCGGAACCGACGGCGTCGGCACGAAGCTCAAGGTGGCTTTTGCCATGGATAAGCATGATACGATCGGGATCGACGCTGTGGCGATGTGCGTGAACGACATCATCGTACAGGGCGCGGAGCCGCTGTTCTTCCTCGATTACCTGGCCACGGGCAAGGTCGTGCCGGAGAAGATCGAGGCGATCGTAGCCGGCATCTCCGAAGGCTGTGTGCAGGCGGGCTGTGCCTTGATTGGCGGCGAAACGGCTGAAATGCCGGGCATGTACACCGACGGCGAATACGACATTGCCGGGTTTACGGTCGGCATCGTGGACAAGAAGAAGATCATTGACGGCTCGACGATCCGTCCGGGCGACATCGTGCTCGGCCTGGCTTCGAGCGGGATTCACAGCAACGGATACTCGCTCGTTCGCCGTCTTCTCCTTGAGGAGAAGGGCTACGGGCTGGACCAGCACATCGACGAGCTCGGCGCCAAGCTGGGCGACGTGATTCTGGAGCCGACGCGCATCTACGTGAAATCCGTTCTCGGCATGCTGGAGAAGGCGGAGATCAAAGGCATGGCGCACATCACCGGCGGGGGCTTCCTGGAGAACATTCCGCGCTGTCTGCCGGACGGCGTCAACGTGGAGATCGATTACGGTTCCTGGCCGATCCTGCCGATTTTTGAGCTGCTGCAAAAAGCCGGCAGCATCACGAACAACGACATGTTCCGCACATTCAACATGGGCATCGGCATGGTTGTGATCGTGTCGGAGGAGCAGGCGGCGGCAGCGGAGCAGGCCGCCAAGGAACTGGGCGAGGGCGTATACCGCCTCGGCCGCGTCACCGAAGGCGACAAGCAGGTGACGTTTACCGGAGCGGACGTCTAATGAAGCCTTATCGGATCGCCGTTCTCGCTTCGGGGAGCGGCAGCAATTTTCAGGCCATCGTCGATGCGGTGGCCGCGGGGAAGCTCGATGTCCGCGTCGAGCTTCTGGTTTGTGACCGGCCGCAGGCGCCGGTCGTGGAAAAGGCCCGGCGTGCCGGCGTGCCGGTCTTCGCCTTCCGCCCGAAGGAGTATCCTTCGCGGGAAGCGTATGAGACCGAGATCGTCCGGCAGCTGCAGGAGCGCGGGGTTGATCTCGTCGTGATGGCCGGCTACATGCGGCTCATCACCGATACGCTTCTCGCGCCCTACGCGGGCCGGATCGTGAACGTGCATCCGTCGCTCCTGCCGGCTTTTCCGGGTATGGACGCGGTCGGACAAGCTCTGGCTTACGGAGCGAAAGTGGCCGGCATCACGGTTCATTTTGTGGATGGCGGCATGGACACCGGGCCGATCATCGCCCAGCGGGCTGTAGAGATTCAAGAGGACGACACCGCGGAGACGCTCGCTCTTCGCCTTCATAGAATCGAGCATGAGCTGTACCCGGAGGTTATTGGCTGGCTGCGAGCAGGGCGTGCGGTGCTGGAGGAGAACGGCCGCCGGGTACGGATTCACTAAAACGAGGATAAGGAAGGGATAAACGATTATGACGAATGGCAACGAGCTGTCCCTGCGCTACGGGATGAACCCCCATCAGAAAGAAGCGAAGCTGACGAACGGCGGCAAGCCGCTGCCGATTCGCGTGTTGAATGGAGATCCGGGCTTTATCAACCTGCTGGATGCGTTGAATGCATTCCAGCTGGTGCGCGAGCTGCGCCATGCGACAGGCGAGCCGGCAGCGGCCTCGTTCAAGCATGTCTCCCCGGCGGGAGCCGCGGTTAACAGCCCGCTGACACCGGAGCTCGCCCAGGCTTATGGCGTGTCCGGACTGGAGCTGTCGCCGCTGGCTACGGCTTATGCGCGTGCGCGCGGAGCGGACCGGATGTCGTCCTTCGGCGACGCGGCGGCGCTGAGCGACGTGGTCGACGAGTCGACGGCGAAGCTTTTGAAACGGGAAGTGTCTGATCTGGTGGTAGCTCCTGGGTACACACCCGAGGCGCTTGACCTTCTGAAGCAGAAGAAAGGCGGCAAATACCTCATCCTGGAGATCGATCCGGACTACGTGCCGGAGCCGATTGAGCAGCGCAACCTGTTCGGCTTGACGCTCCAGCAGGAGCGCAATAACGCCGTGCTGACCGAAGCGTCCTTCGAGCGCATCGTGACGGAGAACCAGGAGCTGCCGGAAAGCGCCAAGCGCGATCTGCTCGTCGCCCTGATTACACTGAAATATACGCAGTCGAACTCCATCTGCTATGCACTTGACGGCCAGACGATCGGCATCGGCGCCGGCCAGCAGTCCCGCATTCACTGTACCCGCCTGGCGGGGGACAAGGCCGACCGGTGGTTTTTGCGCCAGCACCCGATTGCCCTCGGCATGAAGTTCCGCGAAGGACTCGCTCGTGCCGAGCAGAACAATGCCATCGACCTGTGGCTCGAGGAGGAGCTTACTCCGATCGAACAGGCAAGCTGGGAGCAGGCGTTCGAGGAAGTGCCGCCCCGCTTAACCCGCGAGGAGAAGCGCGAATGGCTGAACGGCTTGAAGAACGTCGCTTATGGCTCGGATGCGTTCCTGCCGTTCCGCGACAATATCGACCGGGCTTCCCGCAGCGGAGTGAAATACGTCGTACAGGCCGGCAGCTCCATGCGCGACCAGGAAGTCGTGCAGGCGGCGAACGATTACGGCATGGTCATGGTGTATTCCGGCGTGCGTTTGTTCCACCATTAAGAGAAGAGGGCGGCAAGCCCGAGAAGGGGGCAGGATCGGAAAATGGCAGGAAATTGGCAGGCGTTTGCGGATGCGACTATCCGTGAGCTGAAGGAGAATGTCTATCCGGGACGGGGTATCATCATCGGCTTAACGCCGGACGGAACGCGGTTTATGCAGGTGTATTGGATCATGGGGCGGAGCGAGAACAGCCGCAACCGGATTTTTGTGGAGGAAGAGAACGGATACCTGCGGACGGAAGCCGCCGACCCGGCGAAGCTGTCCGACCCGTCGCTTATCATTTATTACCCGGTTCGCCATACCGGCGGCGCGCATATCGTGACGAACGGGGACCAAACGGATACCATTTACGAGGCGCTGCAGCAGGGCGGCACGTTCGAAGGGGCTTTGGCTACGCGCACGTATGAGCCGGACGGCCCGAATTTTACCCTCGGATTTCCGGCGTTGTAGACCTCGGGGACAAGCAGAATGCGTACAAGCTGTCGATCCTGAAGTCGAACGACAACGACGAGTCGCAGACGAAGCGGCAGTATTTCCATTATGAGCAGGCTCTTGCCGGGTACGGGCATTTTATCTCGACGTACCAGGGAGACGGCAACCCGCTGCCTTCGTTCGATGGGGAACCGAAGCTCGCTCCGCTGTTTGACAGCGCCGAGGAAACGGCCCGCTTCTACTGGAACCTACTGAATGCGGACAACCGCATCTCGCTATTGGTGAAGACCATTTCGCGTGAGAGCGGCGAGGCTCAGCTGATCGTACTGAATAAATAGCCGGGAGGAGGGATCCGATGAAAGTCATGGTCATTGGCCGGGGAGGCCGGGAACATGCGATTGTATGGGCGCTCAGCCAAAGTCCGAAGATCACCAAGCTTCTCTGTGCCCCCGGCAACGGCGGGATTTCGGAGCTCGCGGAATGCGTTCCGATCGGAGAGCTGGAATTCGATAAAATCAGCGGCTATGCGCTGGAAAACCAAGTCGACCTGGTGTTCGTGGCACCGGACGATCCGCTTGCCGCGGGCTTGGTCGACCACCTGGAGTCTCACGACATCCGGGCTTACGGCCCGAACCAGGCGGCGGCGATCATTGAGGGCAGCAAGGCTTTTATGAAAAACCTGCTCAAAACCTACCGCATCCCGACTGCGGCTTATGAATCGTTCGACAACTATGAGGAAGCGCTCGGATACCTGCGCCAGCAGGAGCGCCGATCGTCATCAAAGCGGACGGACTGGCAGCAGGAAAAGGCGTCATCGTGGCTCAGACACTGGAGGAAGCGGAAGAAGCGTTGAAGTCGATCATGGTCGACCAAGCTTTCGGCGCATCCGGCAATCGAGTCGTCATCGAGGAATTCCTGACGGGGCAGGAGATGTCGCTGCTTGCGTTCGTGGACGGAACGGTCGTTCGGCCGATGGTCCCTTCGCAGGACCACAAGCCGGTGTTCGACAACGACCAAGGGCCGAACACCGGCGGCATGGGCACGTATTCGCCCGTTCCGCACATTGATCCGGCTATCGTGCAGGAAGCCCTGGACACTATCGTGATCCCCACGGCGGAGGCAATGGTGAAGGAAGGGCGCCCGTTCCGCGGCGTGCTTTATGCCGGCTTGATGCTAACGCCCGATGGGCCGAAGACGATCGAGTTCAACGCCCGCTTCGGGGATCCGGAAACGCAGGTGCTGCTGCCTCGGCTCAAGACGGACCTGTTCGAGATCGTGCTGGCGACGCTCGAAGGACGTCTCGACGAACTCGAGATCGAGTGGAGCGAGGAAGCGGCCGTATGCGTCATCCTCGCGTCGCCCGGCTATCCGGGCTCGTACCCGAAAGGGCTCGTGATCGACGGCCTGGCTGACGTGAAGGACGCGCTTGTGTTCCACGCGGGAACGGCTATCGAGAACGGACGGACGGTCACCGCCGGCGGCCGCGTGCTGGGCGTAGTAGGCAAAGGCCGCGACATCGCGGAAGCCCGGGAACGCGCCTATGCCGAAGCGGACAAGATCCGCTTCGAGGGCAAGCACTACCGCACGGATATTGCCAAGAAGGCACTGGTTTAACGTAAAAGCACCTCCGGATTCGGCGGGGAGAAAATTCTTCCTGCCGGATCGCGGGGGTGCTTTTTTAGTGGGATGGTTGAGGACCGGAGTTTAGCAAAAGGGAGGGAGCGGCTTGGGGCAGGCCTGTACTCGTTGATTCATCTGATAACAGAATCCGTCTCTAACCAGCCCCATCCCGACGCGACCGTGTTCCCATAACCACGGTCGCATCCCACTCGTCGCAGCGGACGACCTGCGGCGCAAGCCCGCTCCGCGCGAAGAGCGCGGCCGTCTCGGGCGCCTGCTCCTCGCTCGCCTCGACGAGCAGGTGCCCGCCCGGCGCGAGCCATTGCGCCGCCTCGGCCGCCACCCGCCGCTGCACGTCGAGCCCGTCCGCGCCGCCGTCCAGCGCCACCCGCGCCTCGTGCAGGCGGGCTTCGGCCGGCATCCGCTCGATCGCCGCCGTCGGCACGTAGGGCGTGTTGGCGAGCAGGACGTCGACGCGGCCCCGCAGGCTTTCCGGCAGCGGCCGGAAGAGGTCGCCCTCGTAGACGCGGCCGCCGAAGGCCGCCACGTTGCGGCGGGCGCAATGCACGGCCGCGGGGTCGAGGTCGGCCGCGTGCAGCTCGATGCCCGCATGCGCCGACGCAACGGCCGCGCCGAGGGCGCCCGAGCCGCAGCAGAGGTCGAGCACGACGGCCCCCGGCCGGGCGAGAGAGACCGCCTGGCGGACGAGGAATTCCGTGCGGAGCCGGGGAACGAATACCCCCGGCTCTACGGCGATCCGCAGGCCGGCGAACTCGGCCCAGCCGATGACGTGCTCCAGCGGGGAGCCGGCGGCTCTCCGCTCGACCATGTCGGCGAGCTCCCCGGGTGTGCTTGCAGCCGCCAGGAGCAGCCGGGCCTCCTCTTCGGCGTAGACACATCCGGCGGCCCGCAGGCTGATGGTAACTTTCTCATAAGGATCCCCTGCTGTGGCGTCAGCGGGGGATTTTTCTCTGGAATCATCGCTTGTCTCCTCTCACGTGCCGGACTACCCGGTCGAGCTCCGTATTGTCAGTAAGAATGACGAGCTTGTCTCCGTACGGCTTAAGCTGCTCCATAAGCTTGGGCTTTTCCGTCCGCGCATGATTGTAGCTCCAGCGGTACATTTTGGCGAGCATGTCGAAGCTCTGCTTGTAGTTGCCCTTTTCGAACCCCAGCTTCTGGACGAGGAATCGTTTTAGAATACGGTAATTCCGTTTGCGGATGGGGGTGTCCAGGTAAACTATGAGGTCGGCGCGCTCCCAGCTCGGCTGCACCCAATTCCTATGGGCCCCCTCGACGATCCAGCCGTCGGTGGCCAGGATCCCGTGAAACAGACGGTCGCGCTCTTCATCGGGATTCCGGATATCCGGGCCTTCGGGCACCCGCCGCCAGACGATATTGTCCAGCTCATAGTAAGGAAGCTCCAGCGTGGCGGAAAGCTTCCGGGCAAGGGTGGATTTTCCGCTGCCGACCGAGCCGATGATATGGATTTTGGGCCGCATGGTTCTCACTCCTCCGGGAATCTTTATCTACCCCTCATTAGCAAACCGTGGTACCTTTTATGAAGGGATTTTACCTTATGAGGGAACCATAGGGGAAGAATTATTTTCCAAGAAAGGAGAGCTCCGCTGTGCAGCTGCTTCACCAGGAAGTCCACGATACTTCCCAGATTTCGGTTTACGATACGGACGAGCTGTACGGGGAAAAAGGCCGCTTTCGTGTCCTCCAATTCTCGGATGACGCCATACAGGGGGCGCTCGACTTGGATGATCCGGAGCGCATCGTGTTCGAATACCCGCGTGCGATGATCCACCTGATCGAGGCTAACCATCCTTCTTTAGAGCGGCTGTTTGTGATCGGGCATGGGACCGGAACGATCTCCGGCTATTTCGAGAGGGGGCAGGTGACTACCGCGGAGCTCGAGCCGGGGGTAGTGGAGATCAGCCGGAGGTTTTTTGGCTATGCGGGCGGTCCGGTGGAGGTGGGGGACGGCCGGGAGATTTTGGAGAGGGAAGCTCACGGTTCGTACGATGCCATCGTCCTGGATGCCTTCCAAGCAGAGGGAACGCCCATGCACCTGTTGTCCCGGGAATTCATGCGGATGGCGAGGGGAAAGCTGGAGCCGACAGGCTCCCTCCTGATGAACCTGACGGGAAAACGGAACGACAAGCTCGTAAGCGCCGTGCACACCACGCTTCAAGGGAGTTTCCGTATAGGCAGACGTTCTCGCTGCCTGCGGCCGGATCGGCAGAGGTCCGGAATTTTGTGATCATGGGAAGCGGGAAGCCGATCACGTACCAGACCCGGCAGATGGCGGGGTTCACGGAGACGGAGCTCGGGCAAGGGTATATCATAAAAGATGGAACGCCTTAATCATTTGTATCCTTAAATAAGGAGGCTTTTCATGAACGGTTATCTCCAGCCATTGATGGACTTGTACGAGGCGCATGCGGACGGGACCATCGCCGCCGGGAGCCGAAAATACATGCGGGACCAGTTTGATTTTCTGGGCATCCGTTCGGCCGAACGGCAGGCGCTGACCAAAGGGTTCTGGAAGGAGCATGGCCTCCCGGGGCGGGACCTTCAAGCTGTCGTGGAAGACCTGTGGAGCCGGCCGGAGAGGGATTACCAATATGCGGCCCTGGAATTTCTCGGCAAGATGAAGAAAGCGCTGGGGCCGGGCGACATGCCATGGTTAACGGAGTTAATCGTCACCAAATCATGGTGGGATACGGTGGACTTCTTGTCCCCGCACATCATGGAGTATCTGTTCCGCACGTATCCGGAGCTGATCCCGCTTCACGCCGACCGGTGGATCGAAGACGAGAACTTCTGGCTGCAGCGGGCGGCCATTCTGTACCAGCTGAAATACAAAGAGACGACGGACGAGGAACGGCTCTACCGTTACGTCATCCGCCGCTCGGACAGCCGGGAGTTCTTCGTGCAGAAGGCGATCGGCTGGGTGCTTCGGGAATACGCGAAGGTCCGCCCGGACAGCGTCCAGGCCTTTGTGGCGGGGAATGAGCTGAAGCCGCTCAGCCGGCGTGAGGCGTTGAAGCACTTCAAGTAAGGCGGGCGGGAGCCCGTCAGAATGTATCCGTTCTCCGGCAAGCGTGTCTTACCGGGGGACGGATTTTTTTAGGGAGGGGTCCCATTTTTCTAGCATGGTAGTAACGTCCTTCGTTTTGGGCCGCCACGGCCTCGCCAGGGTCCGTGCCCTTGATCTCGAAGAACAGGGTTCCGGCCTGCATGGAGTTAGCCTCCCCGTTATGCCGGGGCATAGGGGTCACCTATTACGCAACTTATGCCCTTCTAGACGTCGATCAGCGAAGATAGGTTGCACGAAAGAGCCCACACCCTTTCATTTCCCTCTCGCCTCGCTTTCCTGCTGTGATAAAATGGAAACCAACCAACATGGACTTCCCGACGACCCTATCCTGTGAATGGCACAAGGAGATGGCGGCATGAAACCACTGCATTTCGATTTTCCCATGAGGGAACAGGTTTACAAAGAGGCAGGACGGGAGCTGAAGCTGTATCTGTTCGAGCCGGACGAGCCATCGTCCGCGGGCCGGCCCGTCCTCCTCTTTTTTAACGGAGGAAGCTTCAAGAAGGAGCCTAAGCTTACCCCGGTTCAGTTCCAGCACCAGGCCCGCTATTTCGCGGAGCGGGAGTGCTCGCGGTCTGTGTGGATTACCGCAACGGAAGCGACGAAGGCTTCACTCCCCTGCAAGCCATCGCGGATGTGAAGTCCGCCGTGCGCTGGGTGAGAACCCATTCCGCCGAACTGCAGGCCGACCCGTCCCGGGTCGCCGTTTGCGGGGCTTCCGCCGGTGGCTACATCACGGTGTCCTCGATTCTATTCCCGGAAGTCGACGACGCGGCCCCCGAAGAGCGCGAGGTGGAAGCCGTTCCTAACGAACTGGTCATCTTTGCCGCCGGAATGGACGCCGTGGATATTATGGGCAGGCGGTACCCGGAAATTCTGGATCAGGCCCGGGAGATTTCGCCGCTGCATCACATCCGCAAAGCCCTGCCCCGGACCTTGTGGCTTCTGGGAACCTCCGACGACCTGTACGAGCAGAACATGGACTTCGTAAGGGGGATGAGAGGGGCTGGCAACGACATTACCTTGGAAACGTATGAGGGCATGGAGCACGGATTCTTCAACTATGGGCGGCACGACAACAAGCCGTGGCGGGAGACGACCCTTCGCATCGAAAGCTTCCTCTACCCGGATCTTCCCCTAAGGAGAGATGAGGCTTGAGCCACAAGGTCGATTATAAAAAAGACTATAAGCATCTATACCTACCAAAAACGGTTCCGGAAATCGTGGACGTGCCGGGCATGCCCTTTTTATGGTCAGCGGCAGCGGGGACCCCAACGGCGAGGAATTTGCCAAGGTGACGGAAGCTCTATACAGCTTGAGCTATGCGGTGAGAATGTCTTACAAAAGTTCGGATGTGCCGGCCGGCTACTATGAGTACACGGTTTTTCCGCTGGAGGGCGTTTGGGATCTGGTCGACCGGACCAAGCCTCCCACAGATAAAAGCAATCTCAAGTACACGATGATGATTCGGCAGCCTGATTTTGTGACGGAGGAGCTATTCGGGCGGTTTCAGGAGCAGGCGATGAGGAAAAATCCAATCCTTTTCTGGAGAAGGTTCGGTTTGAACAGGCCGAAGACGGGCTGAGCTGTCAGATGATGCATAAGGGAAGCTTTGACGAGGAGCCGGAAAGCTTTGCCCGCATGGAGGAGTTCTGTACGGAACAGGGATTTATTCGTTCGAGCAAAATTCACCGGGAGATTTATTTATCGGATCCCCGCAAGACGGAACCATTCAAGCTGAAAACCGTGTTACGGTTTCCTGTACACAAACAATAACGAAAGCCGCCTCCTCGACGGGAGTTCCCTAAGCCGCCTTTTTAGCAGGGCGGTTTTTCTTTGGATAGGGAGCAAGTGCCTTATCCGGTAACTTTGTTGGCGAGCAAAGCTCCGTATGCGCACGATAATCCATAGGGAAGCAGAACTTTCTTGGCGGATAGGGAGCAAGAGGGATTTTCCTCGAGCGGGCAACTTATCTGGGCTTGTGAAAAAAACTTGAAATATAACCCATTATCCATTATTATCATTATTGATAATGATAATAATCAAGGTCAGGAGGCGGCAATCGATGAACAAGACCAAAGCCGAGCTGCTGCTGCACCCGGTCCGGTTGAAAATTATCCAATCGCTGGTTGGCGGGCGCCGACTGACGGTTCAAGGCATCGCGGAGCACCTGCCGGAGGTTCCCCAGGCTACCTTGTACCGGCAACTGAACCAGCTCAGCAAGGGAGGACTGCTCACGGTCGTGGAGCAGAACCCCGTAAGGGGAACCGTCGAGAAGGTCTATGCCCTAAGCACCCATGCTCACACCCTGACGAAAGAGGACCTGGAGAAGGCGACGCCTGATGAGCATCTGCAGCTCTTTCTGTCCTTTCTGGCGGGGGTGATCTCGGATTTCGAGAAGTACGTTAGCCAGGAATCATTCGACATGATGAAGGATATGGTCACGTACCGGCAGGCGCGCCTTCACTTAAGTGATGAGGAGTTGAGGGAAATGGTGATGAGCATCGGAGCGGCCATTACGAAGGCATCCTCCTATGGCCCTGGCCCCGGCCGGCGGGCACGCACGCTGACGACGATCCTCCTTCCGGAGAAGAGTATTCCTTCAGAGGGGGACGAGAAACCGAAGGCAGACGGAGCGGAATAAGCCCCACATAAAAAGAGAGAGAAAAAGAGAGGGACGGTCAAAATGAAACACCCGATTACCGAGCAGGAAGTTACCATCCAGGCAGCCTATGAATTGGCGGGAGCTTTGACTCTTCCGGGGTCGATGAACAAGAAAGAGAACGAAAGGAAAGCGGAAGCGGGTGTCCCGGAACGGGGTGGCGTCCATGCGGAAGGAAACGGGGAAGACGCTGCCCGGGAAACGGGGAGCGTCCAAGCTGGACCGGGCGAGGGAGGCAGGCCGGACAGCGGCGCTTCCGTCCGTTATCCCGCCATCCTGATCATTCCCGGTACCGGAGGGAACGACCGGGACGGCAACAGCCGAATGCTCCGCATGAACCTATACAAGGATTTGGCGCATGTTCTGACCGGGCTCGGCTGGGCGACCCTTCGCTACGACAAGCGGGGGATCGGACGCAGCAAGGGCAGCTTCCTTGAATCCGGCATGTGGGATCAGGTGGACGACGCCGAGGCCTGCCTCCGGTACCTCGAGGCCCATCCGCAGGTCGACCCAGGCCGGATCCTCATCCTCGGACACAGCGAAGGCTGCATCCTGGGCCCGGCCCTGAACGCCCGGCATCCGGTAAGCGGGCTGATTCTGCTCTCGGGAGTCGCCGGGTCGCTGAAGGATGCCCTGCCGATGCAGAACGAGAGGGCGATCCGGGAGCTGGAAGCGCTGACCGGCTTCAAGGGCTTCCTCGTCCGTCTCCTGAAGGTGGGGAAGAAGGCGCGCAAGCAGCAGGAGAGCCTCATCCGCAGGCTGGAGCAGTCGACCGGGCCGGTCATTCGGCTCCGGGGTAAGAAGATCAACGCCAAATGGTTCCGGGAGCATCTGGCCTACAGCGTCATGGACGATTTGGCGAAGGTCACCTGTCCGACGCTGGCCGTCACGGGAGACAAGGACCTCCAGGTGGATCCCGGAGATGCGGAGAGGATGGCTTCAGCTGTGAAGGGAGAGGGGAATGGCGCATCATCCCGAACGTCACCCATATCCTAAAGAAAACGGACGAGACGCCCGCCATGCTGACGCTGATCAAGCAGTATAAACGAATGGCCGGGGATCCGATCGCTCCGGAGCTTGTCACGGTTTTGCAGCAATGGCTGCAGGCCCATTATGAAAGGAGTGCTTAGCATGGTGCCTACGTCTGCTTTTGCGGGAATCCTCACCCAGGGAGTTCTGGCAGCCCTTATTCCTTTTGTTGCCATTGTCTATTACTACCGCAAAGAAAAATTCTCCTTCGTCCCCTTCGCGGTAGGGGCCGCCGTCTTCATCGTCTTCTCCCAAGTGCTGGAGAAGCTGCTTCATCTGTACGTCATGACCGGCAATCCCGTGACAATGGAATGGCTGAAAGCCCCGCTCGTGCTCGCCGTGTACGGCGCTCTGGCCGCTGCTCTGTTCGAGGAGGGAGGGCGGTGGATCGGCATGAAGCTTCTCATGTCCCGGAGAAGAGAGTGGAAGGACGGCCTGTCGTTCGGCCTCGGCCACGGAGGGATCGAGGCGATGCTCATCAGCGGACTGGCGAGCGTCCAGTACCTGCTGTATGCCGCGCTGCTCAACAACGGAACGTTTGATGAGGTGCTCGGAAGCAAGCTTCCGGCCGAGGCGGTCACCCAGCTCAAAACGGTGCTCACGGGCAGCGGCTTCGGCTTATACCTCGTCGGCGGGCTGGAACGGATTCCCGCTCTCTTCCTCCAGATCGCCATGTCGCTCATGGTGCTGTACGCCGTCCGGTCGGGCCGCCTAGCCATGCTGCTGTGGGCCATTCTCCTTCATGCCGGCGTGGATTTCTTCCCGGGCTTGTACCAGGCGAAGGTTCTCCCGCTGTGGCTGGTGGAGATTCTAGTCTGGCTCACCCTGCCGCTCTCGCTGTATCTGATTAAGAGATCCCGTGTCTGGTTCGGGGAAGCGGAGCGCCGCCCGGACGCTTCTTTTACCGGAGTCGGCCGGTAGGCAGATGAATCGAGCATCTGTATAAGAACAAAGGCAGCCTGGACCGGTAAGTCCTTGGCTGCCGTTTTTATTGTTTAGGGGTTATTAGGTTCTGAGATTCGGTCCTCTGCCTTTTTGTTGCCTGGATAGGAGTCACCGGCTCTTGCCCGCCGGCCGGAAAGGAAATAGAACAGGCCGCCCGCCATCCAGAACGGCTCCCAGAAGAAGATCCGCCACCACGCCGAGTAACGGTCTACCGGCAAGTCCAGCACGCCGGCCAGGGCGAGCAGCACGGACGCAAAGTTAAGCAGCCCGTAAAGGAATAGAAACATCCCGCCGATCATGGCGGCGAAGCGCAGCGCTGTGTGAAGGAACCGGAAGGTACGGAGCTCCAGAGCGATCAAGACGAGCGCTCCGGCAGCCTTGGCTGCTCCCGTCAACCATACGATAAGGATAAAGCCTTCGTCCCGCAAGACGGCTTGCCTCGAGATTTCCGGTCCGAGCGTCTCGACACCGAGTGAGCCGCCACCCGCCCAATAAAAGCTCATACAGGCGAATAGCAAGGACCAAACAACCCCGCAAACGACCGGCCATCGTTTTCGCCGAACGGACATGCCAACCCAACCTTTCCCATTAGGATTCTCATCCATAGATTACCACGTCCTCCAAGGGGTGGTACTGTTAAGAAAGAAGCTGCAGGTTATCATGATCGTCCTGCGGTTCTTCCGGTCAAGCCGCTTTCATCGTCCGCTCGATATCCCGCGGGATCAGCCGGCAGGCCAAACAAGAGGTAGGAAGAGGCACAAGTAATAGGTAAAATAACTTGGGGGATGGTGAAATCTAAAGCTTGCCATTAGTTAGCAATCCATGATAAACCAGGCCTACTTTTGGAGGTTAAAATAGTCATAAAGGAGGCTGCTTATGGGACGTGTAATTATGATGATGAACGTGACACTGGACGGGTGCTGTGACCACACGCAGGTGATTGCGGATGAGGAGCTCCACCGGTATTCGGGGGACCTGATGGACCAGTCCGATGGTCTGCTTTTTGGACGTGAAATATACCAGCTGATGGAAAGCGCTTGGCCGGCCATTGCCAGCAGCGGCGAAGGACCTCCATTCCTGGTCGACTTCGCACGCAAGCTCGATCGGAAACCCAAGTACGTCTTCTCGCGGACGCTGGATCACGTGTCGTGGCAGAACTCTTTCTTGTTAAAGGGGCCTGTTTCCGAGGAGGTGCCGAAGCTTACGGCAGAAGGGAAAAACCTAGTCGTTAACGGTGGTCCCGGTCTCGGTTCCACCCTGGCACAACTAGATTTGGTGGATGAGTATCACTTCTTGGTACAGCCAATCGTTGCCGGACGCGGCCCCCAATTATTGGGGGAGTTCATGAGCGGCTAAATCTGAAGCTGAGCGGGACCAAACCCTTCGGCTCCGGCGTCGTGCTGCTCCGCTATACGCCTGTTCGTTAACGGCTTGGCTGATCCCTGCGCTTTTGTGCAGCACGTTAGGAAAATGGCAAGCTTAAAAATGAGATGGTTGACCCTGAAAATGTCCTTGAAAATCAAGGGCTTTTTCATTATTTTAGAAGCATAAGTTTACCGCAAAAATTGGAAGCATAAGCTTGCCTAAACGGCAAACGTATGGGTTAAGTGACAGGAGGACGAAAATGAGAGCAGGTTAGAGGATGACACCCGTTTCGAGATCCTTAGGCATCTTACTCATTTTACTTGGCATTGTAATTTTCATGACTAAAGTTTTCTCCAACGATTCAAACGAACCTGCCCTGTTTTACATCAGCGGTTCCGGTGAATCGGTCCCTAAGGATCCATCCGAGAAAGGGGTGCTTGGATTCTCCGTCTCGTTTGACAACCCTACGAATCGTTCTTTTACGATTCACCGGGTGGAGCCCGTTTTAACTGAGATGGGAAAACGGATCGTGACGGGTGAGGTCAAGAGCATTCCAGAAGGGAAGAGATTGAAAGCGGGCAAGAAAGTGGAATACAGCGGAGAATTCGAAATCCGTACCAGTTGACCTGACAGAAGAAGAGATTCGCGATATGATGCCTGTCATAGAGGGCTACCGAATCATCCTAAACAACCAAGAGGAAATCATTTTGCCGGCCAAGCCTTGAACTCTCTGCTAATCTGCCGGGTGGGGTGGATCGGTTAGGGAGCGCCACAGCCCTCTAGCCCAACTTAAAAAGGTGTCCCTCCGCCATTTTCATGGCTTTTGGAACACCCTTTTGACGAGCTAAATAATAGCCACTTCCCTCAGTTCCGCACTGCCTAAGCTTCCCACACCTGCACGTTCATGTCCTTTGCGAACGCGATGCGGGACGGCTTCACCTCGAGAATGACATAGTCCGGATCGTCCGGTCCTTCGAACCACGGCTTCAGCCAATCGTTCCACACCTTTTGGCGCAGGGAGTCATCCTTCGTAACGGACGCGGTGGCCTCGATCTGCAGGAACTCGTCCGGCTTGCCGTCCTTCATCTCCGTCAGAAGGTGCACATGCGGGTTGTCGTCGAGCTCCTCCACCTTGTGGGACTTGCGGTTGGTGGCCAGATAGATCGTCAGCCCGTTATGAAAAACGGTCATATACCGGACATGCGGCTTGCCGCCTTCCACCGTCGCGAACGAACAGAAGCGGGTGTTGTCGAGCATGCTTGAAATATGCTTTTCCAATTGGTTTCTCTCCATGGGTCAAGCTCCCTCCTATAATATACTCATAGGTTAATTACCCGAAACGCTTTTTGACGAACCGCCGCCCGGTTAACAAAATGCCCCAGATCCGACGAAAAAGAACCTTACCTTTTTCACCCCTGCTGAGCCTTACCCAGCCGGAAAACCGCAGGCATAGTTCGTCCCCCCGGTATGATATACTTAATGTATAACCAGAAAGGTGGGAAACCCATGAACCTGCAGCAAAGCGAGAAAGCGGCCGATTGGGAAAGGGAATACAACTCCTCGTTCCATAAGCTGCTCCGTATGTTTACGCTTTCGATCCTGATCTCGTTTCTTGGTACGCTGGCAGGCACCCAGGTGCCTCCCGCGCTGATTCTGCCGCTCATCGTCGTGGAGTTCATCATGCTGATCTCCGCCATGTTCATCCGGCGCCGGAAGAAGTCCATCGGCTACCTGTTTACGTACGCCTTCTGCTTCATTAGCGGAATTACGCTGTACCCGACGATCGCCTACTACGCCTCTACTGGAGGAGCGGGGATCGTGACTTCGGCGTTCGTGGTGACGACGGTTGTTTTTGCCGGCTTGACCTTGTATGCCTACTTGAGTAAGCGGGATTTCACCTTCCTCGGAGGCTTTCTCATGATTGGGCTGTTGGCTTTGGTCGGCTTCAGCCTGGTGGGAATGTTCACGGGTGGCTTCGGGGGCACGCTCGGTATGACGCTTGCCTTCTTCGGAGTCGTCATTTTCTCCGGCTACATCCTGTACGACATCTCGCAGTACAAGCACGGGCTGACGGAAGAGATGATCCCGCTTGCCGTGCTCAACCTGTATTTGGATTTCATCAACCTGTTTCTGTCGCTGCTGCGTCTGTTCGGGCTTTCCCGGGACTAGGAAGGCAGGAGACCCATAGAGAAGCTGTCCGCTTTGGCGGATGGCTTTTTTGCTGTGGGAGGCCAATGGGGATGGAAAATTATTCTTTGACAGGCGAGGTACTACGTGTTACTATATAGCAGTAGTAAGTAATACTGAATATCAGTCATACAGAATAGAGGTGGTTGTGCTGGAAGACCTGACGGAATTGCTCAAAGGCGTGCTGGAGGGCTGTGTCCTTGAAATTATTAACCGCAATGAAACCTACGGCTACGAAATCACGCGGCGGCTGAACGCCCTCGGCTTCACCGATGTGGTGGAGGGAACGGTGTACACCATCTTGATCCGGCTTGAAAAAACAAGCTGGTGGAGGTCACGAAGAGACCCTCCGACATGGGACCGCCGCGGAAGTTTTTCGCGATCAACGACGCCGGGCGTGTGGAGCTGCAGAAGTTCTGGAGAAAATGGGAGTTCGTATCCTCCAAAATTAACGAGCTAAAGGAGACCGAATCATGAATTTTTGGGAAAGAATCACCGGGAGCGACATGACCAAAGAATTTAAGACGTTTGAATCACGAGTCAAAAAGCTGCCGGCCGAATATCAGGCCGCATGGGAGGAAATTAACGTCAATCTTTGGGCGCACGCCGATTTTACCGGCCGCAACCTCATACCCATTCTTGACGGTGTGCTGGGCCTGCTCGAAGAATCGGCGGCGGACGGTCAACGTGTCCAAGAGGTTCTGGGGGACGATATCAAAGGCTTCTGTTCCGCGCTGGCCGGCGAAGAAGGCGCCAAGTCTGTCCGCGACAAGTGGCGCGAGCAGCTCAATACTACGATCGCTAAAAAGTTAGGGAAATAGGAGGAGGATTACTATGAACATCCGCGATATCATCGAAGGCAAAAGAGAATGGCGGGCACACGTGGCGCGTGTCAAAGCGCTTCCGCAGGATTATCAGATTGTCTACAAAGAGATTCAAAAATATCTCTTTAAGGTGGGCCCTGTAGAGCTGAACGAAGGAACGGGGCTGCTTTCGGGGATTGTCGATCTTTTTGAAGAAGGTGCGGCCTCGGGAAAAGGTGTGCTCGAAGTGACGGGCCGTGACGTAGCGGCATTCGCTGACGAGCTGATCAAAGATTCCAAAACGCACACGGACATCTGGCAGGAAACGGCTGGCCAAGAAAGCCGCAAGGCCATCAAAAGGGTCACGGATAACCAAAAGTAAGAGGGGGCAGCGGCATGGAAAAGGCCATTATGGTAAAAGGTTTGCAAAAGTCCTACAAGCACCAACATGTCCTGAAGGGCGTGGAATTCGAGGTGGAAAAGGGCAGTATCTTCGCCCTGCTCGGCTCCAACGGGGCGGGCAAGACAACGGTTGTCAAAATCCTCAGCACGCTCCTTAAACCGGACAGCGGAACCGTTACCGTGAACGGATTTGACGTCGAGTCAAAGCCCGGCCAGGTACGGCAGTCAATCAGCCTGACCGGGCAGTTTGCGGCGGTAGACGAGATCTTGACCGGGCGGGAAAATCTCATCATGATCGCCAGGCTGCGCCACCTCGCCAATCCGCGGCAAGTGGCGGACGATTTGCTGAAACGTTTCGGCTTAACGGACGCCGCCGACCGCAAGCCCTCCACTTATTCGGGTGGGATGCGCCGCAGGCTCGACATCGCCTTAAGCCTGGTGGGAAGCCCGCCAGTCCTTTTCCTCGATGAGCCGACCACCGGGCTTGATCCCGAGGCACGGATCGAAGTCTGGAAGATCGTAAAGGAGCTGGCCGACGGCGGGACGACGGTATTCCTGACCACGCAGTATCTGGAGGAAGCCGAGCAGCTTGCCGGCCGGATAGCCATTCTGCACGAGGGCCGCATTATTGCCAGCGGTACGCTCGCCGAGCTGAAGCAGCTGTTCCCGAAAGCACAGGTAGAGTATGTGGAGAAGCAGCCGACCTTGGAGGAAATCTTCCTCGCTATCATCGGCAAGAAGGAGGCCATGTAAATGGAAGCGTCAAAAAACCATTTCTTCCGCGACATGAGCGTTATGCTTGGACGTTCCATGCGTCATATTTTCCGGAGTATGGACACCATCCTCACGGTCTGCATCACTCCGATTGCCATGATGCTGCTGTTCGTCTATGTGTTCGGCGGCGCCATCCAAACCGGCACGGATAACTATGTGAACTACCTGCTGCCCGGCATCCTGCTTATGGCGATTGCGAGCGGAGTGGCCTACGTCGCTTACCGCCTGTTTATGGATAAGCAGCGGGGCATCATGGAGCGGTTCCACTCCATGCCGATTGCGCGTTCCACGGTGCTGTGGGGGCACGTGCTGACCTCGGTGGTATCCAACGTCATGACGATTGCCATCATCATTCTCGTGGCGCTCCTTATGGGCTTTCGTTCGTCGGCAGGGATCCTGTCTTGGCTTGCCGCAGCCGGTATCCTCGTGCTGTTTACGCTGGCTTTGACTTGGATCGCAGCTATTGCCGGTCTGTCCGCCAAAACGATCGAAGGGGCAAGCGCCTTTTCCTATCCGTTAATCTTCCTGCCCTTCATCAGCTCCGCCTTTGTGCCGACCGAGACGATGCCGTCCGTCGTACGCGCCTTTGCCGAGAACCAGCCGGTGACGTCGATCGTCGAAACCCTCCGTGCCCTATTGTCCGGTCAACCGGCAGGGAATGAGATCTGGGCCGCTGTAGCATGGTGCTTGGGCATCATGATCGTCGCCTATCTGTTCGCGATGCGCGCCTACAACCGGAAAGCGAATTAATGATTTGCAAAAGGGTACCTTGGCCAACTGTCCGCAGTTGGTCTTTTTCTTTTCCCGGATAAAAGGTAGGACAAAAGTCTTGTAAAATAATTGGTAAAAAAACAGCTCCGGCATATTGTCGAAAGGCGATGTTCGTTATAAAATCATAATGTCGTTCTTCATTAAGAACAACAGATGGGCAGGCAGGCGAACGATTCATCCTCATTCCCCTGATTCAGCGCCAGGAAAAGACAGGAGGTGGCCACCAAGAAACGCAGGGGTTTAATAGTCTAGGGTTGCATAAGGTTAAGCGGTTTATCTAACAAACTGCCTTAAGGCAGGGAGGATGGAAGAATTGAGAAAGACGTTAATCGGATTGTTGATTATGGTGGTTCTCCTGGCGGGCTTCCCGCTTTCGAAAGCACAGGCGTTCCACCAGTTTGTGGTGTGGACGTACGATTACGAGGCGTTCCGCACCTTCGAGGCGAACCAGGAAATCCGGATCTATGAGGGAGCCATGGAGTATGTGGCCGCCTGCCCTGAGGAGGGGACGGAAGATTTCCTGATGCCCTGGACGGACATCTATATTGTGCCCGCCGGCAGTGTGACCGAGGCGGGACAGGAGCTTGAGGATGCCGGCGGAGGAAAGCCGAACTCCGTGATGGCGATGACGGCGAGCGGGGTGTTCATCTCCGAGCCGATCGGGTATACGGCTCCGGTGGGTAAGATCGGACCCGGGAAATATGACCTGGTGTTCGACGAGTGCCAGGACGGGAAATACAACCCTTTCGTCGATAAAATCATTAAGAATTCATTCGAGGTGGATTATTCCAGCTCGGACCCCATTCCTCCCTTGGATTTGACGAAGCTGAAGGAGGATGCGGGCAAGGCCGCCGAACGGTGGGAGAAATACAAGGAGTACATGGAGAAGCTCTTCGCGCTCGCCAAGGCCGCCGATGAGAACCGGAATCCGAATGAGAAATTTGTGGATTTTCTCATGAGGAGCGGCTTGACGGATCCGCGTAAGGGCACCTTGATCCAGATGGCGAACCAGGCGAAGCATTACGAGGGAATCGCGGATGATCCGCCGGATCCGAATTACCAGCAGGTGACACCTCTTGGCAGCCGGCCGGCCTTCGACTTCCTAACCAACGATCCGCTCGACATCGCCGAGGCGGCGGTGGGCACGGCCGCCGGGACGGAGCAGGCCATCAACCAGGCGCTGCTATCCTCGCTAGAGCGCTACCAGGGAGCGGACGCCGCGTCTCACGGTCAGTGGGCGCTCTCTCATGCGCGGGCGATCCAGAAGTATGCGAATCTTCTCGACGCTCAGCTTACGCGCACCAACGCGGCCATGACCCAGCTGTTCCAGGCGCTGGCCGCCGATAAGCGGCCGCTTGACGCGACGGCAGCCGCCCTCGAGCAGCTGCGGAGCCGGATCGTCAGCACGGGCTTCACGGTAGAGGAGCTCACCCGGCTGAGAAGCCTGGGCTACAGCGACGAAGAGATCGAGCAGGTGAGAGCCGGGCTCGCGGCTAAAAATTATCTTTTCACCAAAGCGGACTTTATTGATTTCCAATCCGATTTCAAAAATGACAATGGCCAGTTCGGCGCGGATCTCTACTCTTACGCCGGCTCGTTCATCGCCAACCTGATCGAGACGCTGAAGGCAGACCCCTCCATCCCGGACAAAGACCCGGTTGTCAGCGCGGGCGGGCCTTACAGCGGAACCGAAGGCAGCGCGATTTATTTTAACGCGACAGCGTCCGGCCCTTCGTCCATCGTGAAGTACGAATGGGATCTCGACGGAGACGGGAGCTTCAACGATGGCACGGGATCGAACGTCACCTTCACGTACACGCAGCCGTTCCGCGGACTGGCGGGAGTGAAGGTGACGGACAGCGAAGGCTTCAGCCAGGTCGCCTACTCCCCTGTGGAGATTAGCGAGGTGAACAAGCGGCCGGTCCTGACCGCCTACTCGCCGTCCTTCCTCTATGCGGACGGACTTGTCGGCGAACCTCTTGCCTTTCAGGTAACGGCTGCGGATCCGGAAGGACAGCCGGTTGCCGTTCAATGGTATGCCGACGGAGCGCCGGCCGGTACGGGTGCCGCTTATTCGTATACCCCTTCCACGGCGGGGATTCATATCGTGGAGGCGGAAGTGTCGGACGGCCAGCCGACAGGTGGAACGGTGAGGATCGGCTGGATGGTAACCGCGCGCGTTCCGCTGCCGGCGGCCGTGCAGCTGACCCAGACGGCTCCGGCGGAAGAAGTGGGCAAAGCCCATGCCTTCACCGCATCCGTCACGGATGAGGAGGAAGCCGGTGGCGGGCCTGCCGGTGACGGCGGAGATCACGGGTGCGAACCCGAGGACGCTTAGCGCGGTCACCGGCTCCGACGGCAAAGCCGGCTTCACGTACACCGGAAGCGCAGCCGGAGAAGATACGATCACGGCTAAGGCCGGAGGAGTCTCTTCGGCACCGCTGAAGCTTCAATGGACGCCGCGGGATACCACGCCTCCAACGACCACGGCAGCCCTTACTCCGGCCGTCCCGGATGGGGAAGGAGGGACGTATGCCTCCAGCGTGACCGTGAAGCTTACGGCGGTGGACAACGCCTCCGGCGTGGCGAAGACGGAATACCGGATCAACGGGGAGCATGGAAGGCTTACTCCGATCCGTTTACGATTGCCGCGAACGGAACGTATGCGGTGGATTACCGCAGTACGGACGCGGCCGGTAATGTGGAAGCTGAGCAGTCCGTAAGCTTTACAATCCAGCTTCCGCCGGAGGTCCAGGATACGGTGCCTCCCGTTACTACAATCGTGCTGGATCCGGCCGGGCCGCAAGGCAGCAACGGCTGGTACACCTCGGCGGTGTCCTTCCGCCTCTCGGCAACGGACGACCGGGCCGGCGTGGCGAGAACGGAATACCGGATCGACGGCGGGGCGTGGACGGAGTATGCCGGAGAGGCATCCGTAACCGTGGACGGCTCCCATGCCGTGGAGTACCGGAGTATCGACCATGCGGGGAACCGCGAAGCCGTTCTAACGGCCGCTTTCCGGATCGACACCGGACTACCCGGCCTCACAGCCGCCTTCACGCCGTCCGATCCGAACGG
This sequence comes from Paenibacillus sp. CC-CFT747, assembly GCA_030323305.1. GTDB lineage: Bacteria > Bacillota > Bacilli > Paenibacillales > NBRC-103111 > Paenibacillus_AO > Paenibacillus_AO aurantius. The sequence goes on from CP106741.1 coordinate 2,645,368, forward strand.
GACGAACGGCTGGTACACGACGCCGGTGTCCGCCGCACTCACCGCCTCCGACTCGGTCTCCGGAATCGCTTCGGTCGAGTACCGGATCGATGGCGGCGCATGGACGTCCTACGTCAGTCCGGTCGCTTATGCGGAAGACGGCAGCCATACGCTGGACTACCGCGCGGCGGATAAAGCGGGCCATGTCTCGGAGGGCCAATCGAGCCTCCGGATCGACCAGACGAAGCCGGTGACCGCCGTGCAGATCAGTCCGGCACCCGACAGCCCGGGCGGCCTGTATTCGTCCGACGTTTCGGTCAGCCTGTCGGCCTCCGACAGCGGCTCCGGCCCGGCGTCTACGGAATACCGGGTGAACGGGGAGCCTGGACCCCCTACGGCGGCGTGATTTCGTTAACCTCGAGCGGCTCCTACCTGGTGGAGTACCGGAGTACGGACCAGGCGGGGAACCGGGAGGAGCTCCAATCCGTCACGGTGGAGATTGACAAGAACCGGGCGCCGCAGGCTTTCTTCAACCCCTCGCCAAGCGGGCGGAATGCCGCGCTTCTGGAATCGGGGGCGGCCGTAGTGGCCGTATCGAGCCAATACGACGGGCTGCACACCCCGCAGGCCATGCTGGATTATTCAGCGGAACCCTGGTATCCGTGGGCGACGACAGGCCTCAACAACCAGTGGGTCCGCTTCAGCCTGGCGGGCGGCCAAACGTACCTGATCGACCGGATCCAGATCATGCCTCGGATCGACTATGCCGATCAGCGGGTGAAGGATTTTGAGATCGCGGTTTCCCTGGACGACAAAGAATACACGACAGTGCTTCGGGCGACGACGGCGAACAACGGGACGCTGCAGGAGTTCTTGCTGCAGAAGCCGGTTCTCGCCAAGTATGTGAAATACAGTCCGCTGTCCCGGCACGGGGCGGCCACCGTCATTTCGACGCAGCAGCTTAAGGTGATGAGCGGTCAGGAAGGCGGGGCTACGGTCACCTTCCAGAACCTGTCCACCGACCCGGACGACGATATTTCGTCATGGAGCTGGGACTTCGGCGACGGAACGACCAGCACCGAGAAGGCACCGACCCATACCTTCCCGGGTCCGGGAGAGTATACGGTCAAGCTGACGGCCACCGATGCCACGGGCAAAACCGGAAGCTTCTCGCTGAAGCAGACGGTCTATGCGCCGGCGGAGCCCAGCTTTAGCCACACCCCCGAGGTTCCGAATGAAGCGCAGGCCGTGACCTTCACGGACACAACCGCTGTTCCGGGTGGAGGCAAGGTCGTTAAGCGGGTGTGGGATTTTAAAGACGGCACCGCGAAGGTAACCGGGAAAACGAACGACATGACCGTCAGCCATACGTTTGCGGACAACGGGTCCTATACGGTGACCCTGGAGGCGACGGATGACCGGGGATTGGTCACCCAAGCCGTCAAGACGATCACGGTAAACAACTTGAATCCGACCATAGGGGCCATGGCGAACCAGTGGGCGGCAAACGGGCAGCGGGTTGCTTTCAGTCCGGCCATTTCGGACCCCGGCCGCGACAGGTACACCTGCCAGTGGGATTTCGGGGATGGAACGACGTCCACCTCCTGCGCCTTCAGCCATACGTATCCGAATGTGGCCGACGGGGCACCGGATGTGACCTACACGGCCACCCTGACGGTGACCGATAAGGACGGTGGAACCGCCCAGGCGTCCATCAAGGTAACGGCTTACGCGCCGTATCTCCATCCGGGTACCGCCATTTCGGCCAATGATCTGTTCTACACCCGGCACTGCACCGCGCCGAACGTGCGCAAGGTGGAGTTCAGCTATGACGGCACGAATCAGTTCATCTTGAAGACGCCGGCCACCATTACCTCCACGGCCAAGGCGGACGGACTGATTTTGCCCCTGACGGGGATCTGCTGGTTGGCGGCGCGAACTACCTGTACAAGGTCAACCCTCAGACGGGAGCGACGCTTCAAGCCTCGCCTAACGGCGGCTCGGTGTATCACCTGGCCCTCGACAAGAGCGGAACGAAGGTTTGGGCGAGCGGCATTCCAGGCGTTCTGATCGACTTCCCGCTCGAGCCGTTCGGCAAAGGCACCTATCATTCCATCAAGGGCGATGAGGATTACATCACCTCCATTGCTTTTGACAGCCTGGGGAACGCCTATTACACGAGCAGCGGCTCGGGCGGCAACGGCACCTTCGGGACGATCGATCTCGACACCTTCACGACCAAAAGGCTCATGAAAGACATTCCTGCGGCACACGGCATGTTCTATGACGTGTACACCGGAGACCTGATTCTGGTGGGGGATGACCAGATCGCCCAGATCGATCCGGAAACGCGTACGCTCGTTTCGGAGCGGATCTTCCCGGGCCGGATTTTTGACCAGGGCGCGGCGGACGGCAAGGGGCATATCCTCGTCGCCGACAACAACGGTTATCTTCTGTTCCTGGATTATTCGTATTCGAAGCTGGTCGGCGACCGGCACAATTATGCCACGACGCCTTATGTGGAGTCCTGTCTCGATGACGTAGCGCCTCTATCCGGCTTCGGATCGGCTCCTCCGGCCCAGGTTCTGCTTAACCCGGCCGCGGCCGAACGGGAGGTTGGGGCGACGCATGAGCTTTCCGCAACGGTAAAGGATGCCAAAGGAAACACCATGGCGGGAATGCCCCTCACCCTGGAAGTGACGGGCGCGAACCCCGGCGTGTATACGGCCGTCACGGGGACGGATGGCTCGGCGGTGTTCCGCTATACGGGGAATAACGCGGGTGACGATACCCTAATCGCCCGCACGGTCAAAATCCAGTCCGATCCCGCAGCGGTCAAATGGCTGCCGGCGGACAAAACTCCGCCTGTCACGGAAGCCGCCGTCAATCCGGCTGCACCTAACGGGACGAACGGCTGGTATGTGACCGACGCCTCCGTCACCTTAACCGCAACCGATAACAGCTCGGGCGTGGCCAAGACGGAGTACCGGATCAACAGCGGCAGCTGGGCGGATTACTCGGGAGCGATCCCGGTAACAGCCGAGGAACGACAACTGTCGGGTTCCGCAGCACGGACAAGAAAGGGAACGTTGAGGAAGAGAAGTCCGTCTCCGTCAAGCTGGATAAAGGCAAGCCGGCAACCGCCGCTGCTCTGAATCCGGCGGCACCGGACGGGGCGAACGGGGAATACACCACGAATGTGAGCGTGACTCTGACCGCCTCCGACAGTCTTTCCGGCATCGCCACAACGGAATACCGGATGAACGGGGAACCTGGTCCCTCTATACCGGACCTGTCACCGTTTCGGAGAACGGGACGTATGCCTTCGACTACCGGAGCACGGATCAGGCGGGGAATACGGAGGATACGCAGTCGAAGACCTTCAAGATCGCCAAGACGCCGGTCGTTCTCGATACGACGCCTCCGGTAACGACGGCTGTCTACTCCCCTGCTTCGCCTAACGGAACGGACGGCTGGTACACGTCCGACATAACGATTACTTTCACGGCGACGGATGATTTAAGCGGCGTGGCCAAGACGGAATACCGGATCAACGGAGGGGCCTGGAGCCTGTTCAGCGGACCGGTGGCCTTGACGGAGAACGGAATCTACACCGTCGAGTACCGCAGCACGGACGTTGCGGGGAACCAGGAGGCCGTGAAGACGGCTGGGTTCAAGCTGGATAAGACGGTGAAGCCTCCGGCCGATACGGTCGCGCCGGTGACGAAGTATCATTTTGACCCGATCTATGCGGTATCCAGCAAAGGGGTCCGGTACGTCAAGGGGTATAACGTATCCCTGCGTGCGACCGACAACACGGGAGGCTCCGGAGTCAAGAGCACCCAGTACCGCATCAACGGCGGGGCCTGGAAGGCCTACACCGGAACGTTCGTCATCTACGCCGGGGAAACCCATACAGTGGAGTACTTCAGTACCGACCTGGCCGGAAACACGGAGAGCCCGATGAACAAAATGGACTTTGACAGAGGCACCTTCACGGGAGCCGGAGCTTACTGACAGATGTAAGGTAAATCAGGGAAAGGAAAAAGGCCTGGGGAAAATTCCCCGGGCCAAACAGGAGGTGAACCAGGATGGAAATAGGGGATACAGGACGGAACGAGCAGGGCAGAAGGGCTTGGAAGAAGCCGGAGCTGGAAGTGCTGAACGTCAAGGATACGGCCTATTGGAGCTTCGAGATCGGGCCGGACGGCTTTCCCATTAACGTTTGGGTGGACGAAAGCTGAAAGCGGAATGAGGCCAATGGATAGCCGGTGCCTTATCCGGTAACTTTGTTGGTGCGAGGCCCTCCTTATGGGCAGGTAACTCAACAGGGAAGAAGAATTCCATTTACAGATAAGGCACCAGGCATAAAAAGAGGGCCGGCGGGAGTTGAAGACTCCTTGCCGGTCCTCTTCTTTGGTGAGGGTCCGTTATGTCCGTTACGGTCTGGTACGATCCGTTTCGTTCCGTTGCCGGTCAATTGCCCGTCAGCTTCCAAGCCGTCGGGTCCTGGTACCCTTCCCACAGCAGATCGCCGTTATGAAAATCATACATGAGCATATGCTTCTTATCGCCCTGCTCCTGCACATACCAGATGACCTTGTTGGAGGTGTAATCGTAGGCGGTCGGATAGATATACCGGATCTGATCCTCGGCGATGCCCTTCTCCTTCACCTTCGCGACAATGCTCTCCTTCGTCACGCCTTCTTTGTACAGGGCGCTTCCGAAGACCTTGATCGCTTTGTCCTTGACGGCGAGCCAAACGGCTTTGGGATTCCCCTCCGCGTCGAAACCGTCGACCATCAGGAATTCCGGTCCGCCGGACCGCGTTTTCTCTATTTTGCTGGCACTTGCCAGCAGCTTTTTATCCAGCACATAGGCTCTGGCCTCGTTCTCCGAAGGGAGCGTCAGCACCGTCTGCGTATCGTTACGCATCCCGCCCAGAATGAGCAGGTAGACGAGCAGCCCGGTTACGCCGAGAATGGCGAGCAGAATCAGTGTGGCTTTCACTTTAATATTCATGGTTGACCCCCTAAAGCATATCCATCCTCCATTGTAGCAAAAGGACGCCGAACCGCACAACGAAATCCCGATAGGGTTTGTGGCGATTCGTTGACTTTGAAGGAAGGAATTTGACGCCGAAAAAGGCCTCCGCGAACGGAGGCCATGCCTGCTTACTGTGCCTGCTTGCGTGCCGACTACCGCCGGGTGCGCTTGCGCGTCTGCGTTAACGGCCGGGAGGCGCCGGTCTTGCGCCGGGCCGGGGCTTTCTTCGTCCTGCTCTTGCGGCGTCTGCGCTTGCCTGTGCCTGTGGTGCTGCCTCCTTCCTTCACGGCGGCTTTCGCCCCGAAGGAGCCCATGAGCAGCTTCAGCATCGGACCGAACTGCTGCACGTTCTGCACGACCTTCTGCACCTTGCCCATCGTGTTGATGATGCCGTCGATTCCGCCCATGCGGTCGACCATCGTTTTGAGCTGGGCCATGTTGAAGCCGCTGCCGCCCGCTCCGCCTGCACCGGCTCCTCCGCCGGGGATAAGCCCCGTGCCGGCTCCGGCACCAGGTGCTCCGCCACCGAAGAAGCCACCGCCTGGAGCGCCACCGCCGCCAAAGAAGCCGCCACCCGGGGCTCCGCCACCGCCTCCGAAGAAGCCGCCACCTGGGGCTCCTCCGCTGCCGAAGAAGCCGCCGCCAGGCGCACCACCGCTGCCGAAGAAGCCACCGCCGGGCGCCCCACCTCCACCGAAGAAGCCACCACCTGGGGCTCCGCCTCCTCCGCCAAAAAAGCCGCCGCCGGGAGCACCGCCCCCGCCTCCTCCAAAGAACCCGCTGCCTGAGCCGGGGGCTAACGCGCGCGTTTGAGCCCTAGCCGGGATGACCTCGGTGTAGGGGGTCTGCGGGGTGTACACTGCTGGTAAGTTAGGTTTCACTGGATTCACGATCCTTTTTTAATTATAATCTATGTGTTAGTCTATGTGGTGGGCGGAAGGTTGGTATGGACGATAGCCCGCATTCCCCAAAAAGGGACCGGCATCCGCCTGGGGCGAGTCCGCTTCCTCTGCATTAACCCCAGGTTTCCCTGTATTCCTTCCTGCTTTATCTAGCGGGGAAGCGGTAAGGAGCGGAGGATAGATGTCTATGCAGGGCTTTTAGACTTTTGCCTGTAAGGCGGAGGAAGCGCCGCGGTGTGCAGGAAGAGTTTAGCGCGCTAACGCTGAAAAATTTTACCGTCATGAACTTCTAAAGCAGGGATTGACGGAGCGGATGTCGAAAAAGAGGACAAACCATCTATTACATCAAGCCAATCCGGGAGGATTCTTTTATGCAGTTAAAGAAACTTAACGATAAAGCGATCGACCAGCTGTTCGAAGCGATTCTGACGTTGAAGGACATCGAGGAATGCTACGTGTTCTTCGACGACTTGTGCACGGTGAACGAGATCCAGTCGCTGTCCCAGCGGCTCGAGGTGGCGCGGATGCTCCGCAAGGGCAACACGTACAACCAGATCGAAGCGGAGACGGGAGCGAGCACGGCGACCATTTCCCGGGTCAAAAGGTGCCTGAACTACGGCAACGACGGCTACAGCCTTACGCTGGAACGCCTCGGCCGTTAGGCAGCGCGGACTAGGAATCATAAGCTTGAAAAGAGCTGGGCTCAAGGAGGCTTCCGGACAATCGGCCGGGGGCTCTCGCCGCCTGGCTTTTTCTGGTGTCCGGGCATGCGTCTCGCCCCTCGAAACATTGACAATAGGCCTCCGGATGGGTAGCATGAATAATAGAAGAAACACGCAACCCAGGAGAGATGAACGATGCAGAAATACGGGCTTCTGGTCATCAGCCACGGGTCGCGCAGCGCGGAATGGGTCGGCTTGGTCGACGACGCGGTGGCGGCGGTCCGGATGTCGGAGGACGTTCCGTTGTCCTCTTCTTTTCTCGAAATTGTAGAAGGCCGCCTGATCCAGGACGGCATAGACGAATTAGAGCGGCAGGGCGTAACCGATTTGGTGGTCGTCCCGCTTTTTGTTTCCTCGGGCAGTACGCACATCGATGAGATCGCGTACGCACTCGGGGTCCAGCCGGAGCCGTCTCTCGAGACGGACCTGGAGCCTTTTCGGATCGAAGCGCGCGTTCACTTCGCCTCGCCGATCGACGACGATCCCGACGTGGCCCGCATGCTGTACGCGAACCTCGCGGAGCTGTCGGCGGATCCGGCGAAGGAAGCCGTTCTGCTCGTCGGCCACGGCAGCAAGGAGAAGGGCTTTCACCGCCGCTGGCGGGAAGGCCTCCGGAAGCTCGCGGAACGGCTGAAGGAGGAGGAGGCTTCGCAGAGGCCGGGACGGCGATGCTGCTGCCCGACCAGCTGGCCTGCCAAATACGATCGATGCGGAAGCGCAAGCCGGACCTGGCCGTGATTGTGTCGCCGCTTTTTTAAGTGAAGGGTATTTCACGAAGTCCGTGATCCCTTCCCGTCTGGAGGGGCTCGAGTACCGGTACAACGGCCGGGCGCTCCTGCCGAACCCTCTCGTGTCGAGGTGGATCGAGAAGCAGGCCGCGGCTTACCTGCCGCACGCTCCGCTCCCATCCGAAGAGCAGGGGACCGGAGCCCTTCCTAATAATGAGATACGGGTGATTAACGAATGGCCAAACGTGCAAGACTGATATACAACCCGACCTCGGGGCGCGAGGAAATGAAGAAGCGCCTGTCGGAGGTGCTCGCCCGCCTGGAGCGGGGCGGACTCGAAACGTCCACCCACGCGACCATCGGCGAAGGCGATGCGACCTTAGCCGCGGCGGAAGCCGTCGAGCGGGGCTTCGACATCGTCATCGCCGCCGGCGGCGACGGGACGCTCTACGAGGTCATCAACGGCCTGGCGGGGAAGCCGCACCGGCCGATGCTGGGCATTCTTCCTCTCGGGACGACGAACGATTTTGCCCGGGCTCTCGGCATTCCGAAGAACTGGGAGGCGGCGTGCGACCTCATCATCAAGCAGCACACCAAGGAGATCGACGTCGGGAAGGTGAACCAGAAGTACTTCATCAACATCGCCGGGGGCGGGTCGCTGACCGAGCTCACCTACGAGGTGCCGAGCAAGCTCAAGACCATGCTGGGCCAGATGGCGTATTATATGAAGGGACTCGAGAAGCTGCCCCGTCTGCGTCCGATCGAGGTGTTCATCAAGGCGAAGGAGATCGAGTTCGAGGGCGAGATCATGCTCTTCCTGGTGACGAACAGCAATTCCGTCGGCGGCTTCGAGAAGCTCGCCCCGGACGCCAGCATGAGCGACGGGCGGCTCGATGTGTTCATCCTGAAGAAGTGCAACCTCGCGGAGTTCATCCGCCTCGTCTCCGCCACCATGCGCGGCGAGCATATGGGCGACCCGAACCTGATCCACTTCTCCACGAGCCATGTCGAGATCACCTCGCGGGACTATGTCCAGCTTAACCTGGACGGGGAGTTCGGCGGCACGCTGCCCTGCACCATCTCGGTGCTTCCGTGCCACCTGGATATTATCATCGACGAATCGGGCCATTCCACGTACAAGCCGGTCAAGAAGACGCTGATCCAGACGCTCGGTTTCAACCAGGAAGCGCCCAGCGCGACGTATACCCGCAACGAAAATTAATCAACGGAGTTGTGACCATAGATGACTAGACAGAAGCGGTCCGCCCCCGCGGGGAGGGCCGGAAACCGGCGGGAGCCCGGCGCTCGGGAGAGGCCGGCGGAAGCGGGGCTTATGAAGCCGGCCTGCCGGTGAAGAAGAACGAAGACTACGAAGCGGACATTATCGGGTTGGGACACGACGGAGAAGGGGTAGGCCGAGTTAACGGCTTTACCCTTTTTATACATGGGGCCCTGCCGGGTGAGCGCGTGCGCGTGAAGGTCGTGAAGTTGAAAAAGCAGTACGGCTACGGCAAGCTCCTCAAGGTGCTCGAGGCCAGCCCCGACCGCAGCGCGCCCCCGTGCCCGATCTACAGCCAGTGCGGCGGCTGCCAGCTGCAGCACCTGAGCTACGAGGCCCAGCTGAAGTGGAAGCGGCAGAGCGTCATCGACAGCCTGGAGCGGATCGGGAAGCTGGCCGTTCAGGAGAGCGGCAGAGGCGCGGATGTGCTGGTTGGGGAAGCAGATTTGGCGGTTGATGGTGAGGTTGGCGGAAAGACTGACGGAGAGGCAGGCCCAGGGGTTCGGGAACATTCGGTTTCCGTTGAAGCCGCCGGAGCTGGGATAAGAAAAGAACGGGACCCTGCCGATCAGGGCATCGTGGTTCACCCGACCGTCGGTATGGACGAGCCTTGGCGTTACCGCAACAAGGCCCAGGTTCCGTTCGGCTGGGCGGAAGGCGGCCTCGTCGGGGGCTTTTATGCCCAAGGCAGCCACCGCATCGTCGACATGGACAGCTGCCTCATCCAGCATGAGGCCAATGACGATGTTGTCCGCAAGGTGAAGGATATCGGCCGCAAGCTCGGTATTACCGCGTATGATGAAGCATCACACGAAGGCTTGCTGCGGCACGTCGTCGTCAAGTTCGGCTTCCGCACGGGCGATGTCATGGTCGTCCTCGTCACCAACGGGGACAAGGTTCCGCACCTGGACGAATGGGTGCATAGAATCCGCGAAGCCGTGCCCGGCGTGAAGAGCATCTGCCGCAACGTCAATACGAAGCAGACGAATGTCATCTTCGGGGACAAGACCACGGTTCTGTGGGGTGACGAGTTCATCTACGACTACATCGGAGATGTGAAATTCGCCATCTCGGCCCGCTCCTTCTACCAGGTCAACCCGGTCCAGACCGAGGTGCTGTACCGCACCGCCCTGGACTACGCGGCCTTAACCGGTAGCGAGAATGTCATCGACGCCTACTGTGGCATCGGGACCATCTCGCTCTTCCTCGCGCGCCACGCAAAGCAGGTCCGCGGTGTCGAGATCGTCGCCGAAGCCATCGCCGACGCCCGCCGCAACGCCGCGCTGAACGGCATCGCGAACGTCGACTTCGCCGTCGGCAAAGCCGAGGAAGTCATCCCGGCTTGGCGGGCCGAAGAGGGCCTCGCCCCCGACGTCATCGTCGTCGACCCGCCGCGCAAAGGTTGCGACCCGGCGCTGCTCGAGACGATTATCGAGATGCAGCCGCGGCGTGTGGTGTACGTGTCGTGCAACCCAGCCACGCTGGCGAGGGATTTGAGGGTGCTGGAGGATGGCGGGTACCGTACGGTTGAGGTTCAGCCGGTGGATATGTTTCCGCATACGGTTCATGTGGAGGCCGTGGCATCCTTGATTTATAAGGGTTTATAGTAAGTGTATTAATGGCTTGGGGACGGTTTGGGGACCGTCCCTTTTAACTGTAATAGAATGTCCAATTTTTTTGGGGTTCTTACTATACCGTCTTTGAAAAGAACCATAGTTTTAGGTGAGTGGCTAGAAAAGTAAAAGACTGTTATTAAAGAATGATCAATTGACTTTGCCTATAAACTTTCCCTTTTACATCCCAATATGAAATTGAACCATTTTTATGGGGTTCTTTTACGTGCATAATACAATAAGCAGCAATTTCAGGATAGTTACCATTATAGTTACGATAATTCTCTAAAAGTGTTATGATATTAGTCTCTTTTGTGTGGAGTGAAATTCTAGGTAATTTAAACTCATTTTTAAGCTTTTTGGTCTGAGACTTTAAACTGATTGCATAAATGCCGTATTTTTCAGTAAGGTCTGTAATATCATGTACATAACCTTGTACACAGATTGGATGCCATGATTTTGTGTTGATACCTCCACCGCGGATATAGTTATAACATTTTAGAAAATCTTTTGTTTTGTAATAAAGATCATCCCAACTAACTGTTGAATCTCCTACCTTAAGACGTATAATATCCTTTAGTTCAGTATCCTTTTCAATATTGCTTCGAAGTTCCATTAATCTGCTCATACTCGATAAATATGAACTTAATTTGCCTTCCGTAATAAATTTTTTATTCTTCTTCATTTCATTGCTATATACTTTGCTCGAAATATTGAACTGTAGTTTGTTAAGGTAATCAATAGATTCAAAGATGATGTTTAGTCTAAACTCAAATTTTTTGTCATCAATACTCTTTATAAGATCCTGGTCTGAAGCTTTGATTACTGCTAATATTTGTCCCAAGGTATTATATTTGCAATTAAAATGATGTTTTCTTTTTGGTAATAGGCGGAAATACCTGGTTTTTATATTTTTATTTTCTTTGTGAATTTCAACCCAAGTAACCTTGGCGTTACAAAAGTCCGTGCTGCATTTTAGATGTCCCCTCATATCCTTCGTTGCATCATTCACCTCAATAGTTTTACCGTTGAGTAAGGCATTTTCCATTTTGACACCCATCTAAGAACCCTCCCACTTTGTTAAACTTAAACATGAACTTCTTATCTAGATTTCAAAGCAACCTTATTTCAGGGTTAAATAGGGTCCTTTGGATCCTGTTTCTTATTTAAGATAATTTCAAACTTATCAGCAGCTGATTGATCCGCTGAGCGTAATGCATGCCCATAGATATTCATGGTTGTATTTATATTACCGTGTCCAAGTCGCTCAGAAATGATTTTGGCGTGAACACCTTGGTTAATGAGTAGCGTCGCCGAGGTGTGGCGTAAATCATGGAAACGGATATACCTAAGGTTATTTTTCTTAGAAACTCACGAAACCATAGGTATGGCCGCTCTTGATGAAATGCCTTTCCATCCGGATGGCAAAACATAAATTCGTAAAGTCCGCCTTGCCATCTATCACCTAGTTTAATTCGTTCTTCAATTTTATGAGAATAATAATCTTTCAATCCTTCCAACATGGATCGGGGAAGAGCAACCTTTCGAAATGAATTTTTGGTTTTGGGTTGTTTTACATGTGCGATACCGGCAGGTGAAGATGAGACACTCTGTACTACGTCAATAACACCTGTTTCCCAGTTTATATGGTGCCATTCTAGCCCAAGCAGTTCACCGCGGCGCAAACCAGTCGTAAGGGCTAATGTAATCATTACGCGCCAATGAATGGGTTCATTTTCTAGGGCGAGAAGCATTTTTTCTACTTCACTTTCATCATATGGGGTAGTTATCCTATGCTTAACTGAAGGTTTTTTTATTGATTCAACTGGATTATGCTTTATTAGTTTCCACTCCACTGCTCTTGAGAATATGTTTTTTAACACTCGATGGTTAATTTCAATCGTGCCAGTTGATAAATTACCTTTTCTAAACCCAAGACGTGCACCTTCGGCTGATAAAGAATCCAAAAACTCAATATATGTATGGGCTTTATTTGGTCTAATCGTTTATGCCCAAACATCGGTAATATCCTATTTTTCAGATTTGAACGGTAAGTGTAAAAGGTCTTCTCAGCCAAATGTCGAGCAGCATATTTGCTCTCCCATTCCTTAACAAAAGCTTCGAAGGTCATTTTTTCAGGGGCAATATACTCGCCGGCCTCAACTTCAATTTTAAATTTTATCAATTCATCTTGAAGGTACTCTTTTAATTTCTTAGTTGTCTTTAACAAGCTCGGATCATCAATTTTAATGGATTTGTATTTTTTTAGTCGCTTCCCTCTTGCATCATAGCCTGTTTCAACAACGAGTCTCCATGAATTAATACCGCGTTTTTCGATGCTTGCCATGCTTTCACTCCTTCGTTTCACCGATTAATCGTTATATGTGTCTTCTATGATTATAGAACATATGTTCCTTTATTCAAAAACTAAATCATTTTTTGTTTCTCTCGTTAAACGGTTAAATTTATTGAAGAATTTTTAACTTCTTGTTCTTGAAACCATGCCTCTAAGGTATCCCTTCGAAATAAAATTTTTGAGCCAATTCGGGTATGTGGAATACGTAGTGCGCGAACCTCTGCGTATAACTTATCTTTGGAAATAGCCTTTTCAAAAACCTCTTCCCAGGCTTCTTTAAAAGTTAAAGTGTTTTTTTTCATAATGAGTCCTCCGAATACATAGTTGGTCTATAAAATGTGGTTTTTGGTTGAAAACTGCACACTTATCACTAAGACAGATTCCGATCGTCTGTTCACTCCTCCTTAATAGTTTGGGCTGGGTGTTAGGTAAATTTTAATAAATCGAAATATTATATTAAAAAGAATTGAATGCAAAAAAAAGTCCCTTTTGAACGTAAAAAAGACACAGTAAGACCGTGTCATAAATTACATCCAAAAAAGACTTTTTATTTCCCCACTCTTCTCCAAAAATATGATGGCAGAAGAAAATGTTGTGTTTCTAGTATTGTTTTCGATTATATGTCTCAAGGCTTTAATACGTCAATATTTTTCCAAAAAATTTTGTCATTATTAAAACCCGTGCTACTATTAAATTGTAGAACAAATGTTCCGATGGGGGTGCTATTAATTGAAAATGGTATTTGTACCTACTTGCCGAGTATGCGTGAAGCTGAATGACATCATGACACACTGCGCGATTTTTGGTCCAGTTGATCCAGAGCATGTAGACAGTCCGGTCTATGCTCAGGGGTGTGTAAAGTCAGGGGAGTATATACGATGGCTTCATGCGGTACCTAATGAACATAATTATATTGATCCTAAGCAAATAGAAGACATGGAATACAGAATTTTCTCTAGCAATAATGAAGATAATTTATTTTCGGCTAATCATAGTATGACCTTGGAAGAGTGGGCTGAAAAGACCTTCAGCATCAGGAAGGGGCCTTCGGATGAATCTGATCGATGATCCCTCAATATACCCAGTGGTGACGACTGACTTAATGGGGAGTCTATTAAAGGTCCGGACATATGGTTTAGATAAGTACGGTTTTTTCGATTTTGTATTAGAGGATAATTTTGAAAATTATCATGCAATCTTTTGCTCCTTGATAGAAAGTGTCTTGAGATTATCGTTCGATTACGAAAAAGAATGGTTCCTAAATGGTAGGCTTTTTCATACGGATATCCAAGAAAATACTCTAGCTTACATTAAGGATATAGAAGTTACCAGCCAGATTAAAACTTTAACAATCTATCATCCTTCAAGAAATGAACCATTGAGATACCAAAGTCTTGGGCTACAAAAGCTCTACCAGCATCGGGAGCTTCATGTCCAAGCTAGCATAGCTGATGCATTCGGCCTTTTAGCATATGCCATTTCTGAGGTGCAGAAAGGCTTCATATATGATGAGGATTGCATTGTAACCTATGGTGAAAACAGCTTTGGATTTATTCGTGTGGTAGGTCGTAGTGGCCATGATATCTTAAAAATCGAAAGGGTGTAAATATTGGACATCTGCCCTAGCTGCCAAGATGCTTATATTCATTTTCTTAGCTCGCAGGAGCTTCGCTATAATGGTGGAAAGCTGACGGTTATTGATTTTCCGGCAACCAAATGCAAATGTATTAGAACTATCAATCTTAATCATGGGGTAATTGCGGAGTTATACAGAGATAGACTTAACACTTTAGGCATTATTGGGGATGTTTCCATATCATTAAATCTATTATTAGATCAGCATAAACCGGGTGAATTAATTGAATGCATTAAAAAACAGCATGAACTGGCAAAGAAAATCAATTGGTTAAAAGAGAAGCTTGGCCTTTCTTCGAACGAGGAGCTTTTTACTAAAGCACTAGCATTAATCTTCAGGGCAGTTGAATTAGAGGAGGGGGCCATGCTATTTATGCATTAATTGAATCTGACTTGCCTGAGGGAGCCGGTGAAGGAGCACCTAACTTTAATAAGATTGAGTTTAGGGAGCTAGATATTCATGGGATATTGTAATGAATGCGGTCAAGAATACTTGGAAATTTTTACCGAGGATTTCCGAGCTTACTCGGGTGGTGTTCTTACGGTAACAGATGTTCTGGTAAGTAAATGTGCATGTGATACCTTAGAGACTCTAGAAAATGTTACGATTATTAATTATTTTTTTGGGTTTTTAGAGGAGCAGGGGATGTTAGGTGATATTACAATCCCTTTGGACAAAATTAAATCTCATTTCGATTTGAACAAAATATTAATATCAATAGCAAACGCAGAAGCGAAGCAAAATGCCAAGCTCCAAGAGCAACTGAGTTGGATGAAGGAACAGCTTGGATTTGATTCGACAGAAGAACTAATCTCAAAAGCATTAAGCTTGTTGCATATCGCCATACAATTGGAGGATAGAGGATACACGATTAAAGGCTATAAAAAGCTTGGTTTATTTGAGGGGTCCAAGCACTTAATTTTTAAAATAAAGAAATGATTAAATATAAGCGGAGGTGATGGTACATAATGAAGCTAACCCCCGAGCAAAGAGAGCGTCTAATTCGGCAATTGGAGAATGCCGGATTCACTATTGGCCCATCTAAAACCAAACTAGATAAAAACTTCTGTGGGTTTGTAGGTAGTCGGCGAAAACCATTAGTTATAGATTACCCGCCCCTTTACTTTTGCCGAAAGTGCAAATATACTAGGTGTTAATACGAATCAAACAAAATTTTCTTCTGTCATCTCTTTTTTGACGAAGAGCGAGGGTCATTTGACCATTAAAAAGAGTTTGAGAGAATTATTTCTCGGACAACCTAGGGGTAATAAATAGTAAATGAGGGCGTTGTATTGTCTTTTTTAGGCAGTCTCAGCGCTTTCAGGCGTGGAGCCGGTGTAGAAGATTTTTTCTTCTGCAGCGGCTTTTTTTGTTTTACTAATACCAGACGTTGTCGGGGAGTGGGGACAGCGTCGACCCAAGCTAACGGAAGAAAAGCGGGGGTTAACAAAAGGCCATATTGGCAAATCACTTTGGCTGAAGCCTAGCCGCCAGATTGTCTGGTAAAAGTGACGGCACCGATCCAAGGGATCACGCTCATATGAGCGAATGTGCTAATCATGCTCAACGTCGAAGCTAAATATAGACAGAATGCAAATGACTTGATTTCACAGGATATTTCCGCATAAAAGGCTGATTTATCCGTAAAGATGGCCCGTTTTGCAGACGGGGTACGTATGTCCACTTTTGAAGGAGGGTAATTTCTATGGGCACAAGAGGCTGGATCCGTACTGACGAGGAGCTTAAAGAATTTACAATGCACTGTGAAGAGGTTCTCAGCAAAGGAAGCTACCGTAATCTGATGCTGCAGTTAAATAAACTGGCACGTCATAGTAAGGGGGCTGGGCTTACCACACAGAGGCAGTATTACCACCACATGGATTTGTTTCTTCGATTCATTGCTGATGAATTCGGTATACGCAATCTAGCCAACATTTCAGGCAAGCATGTAGCTGCTTATGTCGAGGACAGACAACTGGAGGGCAAGTCGAGCTGCCACCGTTAAAAACGATTTGAGCGCGGTACGCTATTTTCACGATCAATTGCCCGATCAAAGAAATCGCCTTCCAAGCAACCAAGAGTTGTGGACAAAATACGGATTATCACTAGACCGAAGGACGTTTGGGAAAATAAATCGCAGATGGACTTGGGAAGAGGTTGACCTGATGATTCAACGTGCTTTGCGTAGAGGACGTACTGACATAGCAATGATGATTCAACTAGGGGTTCGGTTGGGGCTTCGGATCCATGAAGTAGTCCGATTAAGCAGAGGTGATGTCGAGCGTGCGATGAGGGGTAATGAGCTAACAGTAAAAGGGAAAGGAGGACTTATACGACAAGTTCCTTTCGGAAATGAAATGATTGCTCTGCTTAAAAGTCTCATTGCCGAGGTGCCGAGGGGGCATAAAGTGTTCGTGCCAATTGATAGTAAGGCACATGAGGTTATCCGTTCTGTACAGGCTTTTATCATACAGCATCGAGATCGAGTCGAGGTAAAAGGAAGTCGCCCTGCTGGTGTAACATTGACCTATCATGGGCTTCGACACCTCTACGCATATGAACGCTACAAGGAATTTCTAAGCCAAGGCTTCTCAGAATCAACGGCAAAAATAAAAGTCGCACATTTAATAGGGCACTCCAGGGAAGATGTAACAAGAATTTATCTTGCTGAAGGAGAGAAAGAAAATGGATGAGACGGAAAAATTGAGAGAGCAGGTTAGTATGCTAGAGCAGCGGATTAAGGCATTACAGGAAAGTATCGGGCAATGGAGGCGTAAGGCTCAAGGGGCAAAGGTGAATTTTTCCTTCGTCAGCGAACGCCATGAGAACGGGAGGCATTTTATCTCGATCTCACTGCCTGTTATTCCTGCCGATTTAACCATTCATGAAGTCTTGCGGTTTATTCGACAGTCAGTCATTCCCAAATACTTTCCTTACCGTTACGGGAGTGTGTATACGAGCAAAAGGTTCAATGGCTGGGTCGTTACCCTTTGGAAGGAAGACCGAAGCGTGGATATGAGTTATATTCCTTGTGTAGATTCGCTCGAACATGGCTCTAAAGATCAGTGTGAGGAGGATGATTTATTTAGTTGAAGGCAGTAGGAAAGGTTATAACGAGCTATTTTTGAAACAGCTGTTTTTTCGGAAGGTGGTTTAAATAGAACTTCTTGCCGCCCTCGTCTTTTTTCCATAATCTCATTATGCGAAACGTCCTTCAAAACCGTAACCTTTAGTTCGTAATTAGTCATAATAGACCCGGTACTTTAAGGTCCATATGAGCTACATGATGGGATTGAAATTTCCCCATCTTGATCAGCAACAGTATCGACATGATCATGCTGCTGGTTACCGAATGGCAAGCCTGGCGCTGGAGAAACTGATCTCGTTGTCCCCCTGTATGCCATTCATTTTTAGGACGAAAAAGAGAATGCTTCGTACTCCGGCATTTGTCGACTTTATCCTGTAAAGAAGAATGGTATAGATGCCGATATATATAAAATGTAATAATATTAATCTATAAGGGAGTCGAAAGTTTTGCCGAAGTCTAAGTTATGGAAAGTTTTGGGTTGGATTTTTATCCCGTACTTTATGATCCTTTTTACCTGGAAAAGGTTAGGTAACGTAGTCCGTATTCTAGGCGCAGCATGGGCAGTCATTGCGCTATTAATGGTAATAGGCGCGTACGCAGGCGATGATAAGCAACTAGCATCGCCCACTAGCACAAGCCCTGCACCATCGGTAGTACCTACTGCTAGTCCGGTCGCCACCGCAGCCGCTACAACAGCTCCAAGCCCGTTCGCAAGCGTCACACCAAGTCAGACGGCAAGCCCGGCCGTAAACGATACAAAGCTCATCGACGTTAAAATCGTTAAGGTAACGGACGGCGACACGATGGACGTCTCTTTCGGTGGTAAAACGGAATCTGTCCGTTTACTTCTTGTTGATACGCCGGAAACG
Organism: Paenibacillus sp. CC-CFT747; assembly: GCA_030323305.1. Taxonomy (GTDB): domain Bacteria; phylum Bacillota; class Bacilli; order Paenibacillales; family NBRC-103111; genus Paenibacillus_AO; species Paenibacillus_AO aurantius. The sequence goes on from CP106741.1 coordinate 2,663,586, forward strand.
GTTCACCCTGACAAGCCAGTACAGCCGTTCGGTCCCGAAGCGTCGCAATTTGCGAAAGATACGCTTACAGGAAAAGACGTTAAAATGGAAATTGACGTAAGTGAACGTGATAAGTATGGCCGCCTACTTGCTTACCTTTATGTTGGGGACCACATGTTCAATGAAATGCTACTCGAAAAAGGCTTGGCACGCGTAGCTTACATTATTCCGCCAAATGTTAAATACGTAGACCAGTTCCGAGCGATTGAGAAGAAAGCGCAACTTGCAGGGGTGGGAATTTGGTCGATCGAGAACTATGCGCAAGAGGATGGTTTTCACGAAGAAATTACGCAGCCTGCGAAGACGGCGACTCCAACCATAAAACCGACGCCGGCGCCGACAAAAAAGCCGGCCACTGCCGAAAAGTCTACGAATGCAGGCTGCAGTAATCCGACAATAAAAGGTAATTTGAGTAGCAGCGGTGAAAAAATTTATCATGTACCCGGCGGACAATCCTACGAAAAAACTGACGCCGAGCAAATGTTCTGTACAAAGGAAGAGGCGGAAAAAGCGGGATTCAGAGCTTCAAAACGATAATAAAAAGATAACGCCAGCTTACCGGAAGATTCCGTCAGGCTGGCGTTTTTCTTATTCCTCGATATGAAATTCGTTCGATATTCCTATCGTGTAAAGCGTACCGTTTACCTTAACGGAAAAGTCCGAAAGCCGTTCGATCGGTCCGTGATCAACCTGCGTTAAACTGTCGTCGTCCTTGCGTTCATAGACGGTGATTTTGATTCCGGTAAGTTTAGCGGCCACAAAATCAGCGCGTGTGACAAGCGGCTTATTCACGTGACTGATATCTCCTTATTTGAGAGAAATAACGAATAAGTATTGGCTTAAAAGCCTTCTATCAAGAGCAGTTAGACTTTAGGATGGTCCCCGGAGAGGTTTTATTATGATTTTGAGTGAGTTGTGGCAAGCATACGAGTATATGAAGCCAATCCAAGGTTTAAGCCAGAATGATTTTGATAGCGAAGGTATACGCTTTGTCTCTTAAGATTCTGATTAAAGAACTGGGGATCTTGATATCACAAAAATTGACGGTGTCCTAAAAGTAATGAAAGTGACTTGGATACCCTCTTTTTCATTGGACAACAAAAGGTTCCTTGGTAATTTGGAAGTACCACCCACCATTAAAAAAGGAGGATAGAATTATTTTGCTTTGTGAGAAATCAGGAGCAAAAGATCTTCAAGAGCTTTTTCGGCAGCGGCTGATTTTTCGGCTAGTTGGTCTAGAATAATTTTTCTAGCATCTCTACGTTTTTTGATAAGTTCTTTTTGTGAAAGGTCATTTAAAGACGTAACTGCGGAGGGAAATTAGTCAACAGGTGCACTCCTTTCAAGATTCTGGCTCTACTACTGGATCACTTGTAATACTCGGATGCTAAGTGTTTTGGAACTGATTTTTCCCATCCAGAGGCTATAATCAGGTTACCACAGCATGCTACTTTAACAAAATGTTTAACTTTTTTATGGCCTCTTAAAATTAAGAAGCAAGCCTCGCTCCTGACCTTTTTCTATTTATTACTTTTTAAAATAGAATGTGGTCCCTTAGGTGTTTCGCGCTTAACGTATCCATATTGAGTATCACCGACTACCTCACTGCTGATAATTATAAGTGTGAGTATTGGTAAGAAATTGAGTCTCAAGCTAAGGGAACTTACGAGGTTGGAGGTAAGGTGGCCCCAACCGCAGAAACGGAGTGTGTGGGGAACGCTATGGAAATTATGCTTCTAAATAAGACTGAGATAACCAAAGTATTCCGAATTAATTACATAGACGAAGAAGTCATTTTATGTGTGCGAGAGGTAACCACTAGGCCAGAAATGCAAGTTGATTATGTGGTACATCGAGGTATCAAGCATAATAGATGGAATGGTAGCTTTATGTATTTTCTAGGGCAATGCTTGGGTCGGCGCTTTGAAGAAAGCAAAAAAGATTTTTTAAGCAGGCTGTATAAAAATTGTAGCTAAGATCAACATGTGAGTGAAGTGACTAAATGCGTGTGGGACACCGCTAGCTAAAATAAGCTCAGGAAAGGTTCTTTCTCACTGAAGGGTGCTTGCTTGTAAATTAAGTAGGATATATTGAAGAAGTGAACGATGACACCATCAAGCAACAGGAATAATATCTGTTGATTGGCGGTGCTTTTTTTATTTGCGAGTCTACAAATATTCAAGCTTATTTTTATTTTAGGTACCACGAAGTGCTAGTACTCTTTGGTCCTGGCTGGGTTTTGCTAAGCTTATCTTACCCCTCATTTATTCGATCTTTATAGGTACTATTACTTACACATTATTTTGACAAAAAGGATTAATGTACCTATTTTTGACCTAAATTTTTCCTGGGACATAAAACTTTAGGAGGAAGTTGTCGATATAAGTAGAATATATTACCTATAAACCAAGTGCATAGCTTACTACATTCTAGAAGTCAGGTGAACCGAGGAATACTTTTAAAAAAAGACACGTATAACCACTAATAGGGTAAACGTGTCTTTTTTGTTTCTAGCCAAATAAGGTGCACTTATGACTTCGTTTAAATATTAAGAATATATATAAAGGACGGCATTACGCTCATGGAAAAAGATACAGTTCAGTTGGGTGACCGATTACAAGGAACCGTGTACCACCACCGCGGCTTTAAGGTACGAATTAAAGGATTTGAACAGTGGACCTGTTCCATTACCCTAGAAAAAGACGAGCAGGCACCCTTGGAAGGCGAAGAAAGGGCTGTATGGGTAACAGGATTGACATTATCCACTCGTACAATGCATGTAAGCTTATCAGATTATGGATTGGACACTCCCTCAATAGGGGTATTGCAGAATTATAAAGAAGCCTTGCAGTTGCTTTTAATGCTTTTAAAGATGCAATCCTATAATGAGGCTTTAAACCAACAAATTTTTGATCGGAATAAATTATTAATAGTAAAAAAAATATTTCTAACTTGTGCGAGAAGAAATACTACGTACTGGATTTGGAGCTATAACATGTTTGGCTTCGAGGATACACAAGAGTTAAATAAACTACATCTATGGTTAGATGAATATCTTGGTGCATTTCAGGAGTACCTCGAGGGAGGGATTTCACTCTCTGTTTTTAATAGTCGATATAATGCATTAATGAACCGTTTGAAAAAACAAGGATTTGAAGCAAGGGTCCAAAATGCATATGCTAGAGCTTCAGAAACGCTTGAGGAAAAATTAAAGGAATCCAGCCCGCATTATACAGAGCTAAATGCACTCAGGTTAAGGCTCGAGCAAGAAAGTATTACGCAGGATTTGATGATTGAAAAGAGCATAGATGAGGATGGTACTGCAGACGTAGAGGCTAATGCACTAAGGCCTTCTCAGCAACAAAATTCCGTGATGGCGAATCTGTCCATAGAATTGCTTCCGTCCAATACACCGACCGAGAAGACGGAATGGAACGAGATAATCGATTTAGGCGAGGTCTTTTCATATTATTCGCAGGCGCGTCTGAAGTAGGTGCGTAGAAAGGTAGTGCGCTAATGCTTCGAGCAATTGAAAAACAAACTGGTCAATTAGTTGAAGCTAGTAGCGGAAACACCTGGAGAGACTATATATGCCCCTGTTGCTCGGCTCCTGTTAACTTTATTCAGCGGTCAAGTCGGGTTGCCGCACATTTTAGGCATAGAAACAATATGGCTCCAGAGAATTGTGAAAATTATGTAGCAGGGCTTGGTCAGCAAGGAACTTACCTTCCCTTCGAGCGTGGGCCTTGCTTGAAAATCAATTTTGAGGGGGAGAAATGGGGACTTGGTCTTTATCTCCCGGAGCTAAAGAATGCAGACTTCTCTCGACTCTATCATCGATTAGAGCGTATTTCTCTTGGCATCCGGGGAGAAGAGGAACGCATCAATGGGGTTAAGCTATGGCCAAACCAAGGCGGTTATACCATTAGAGTAAAGCCTCAGCTAATTCCCTATAATCTTGTAGATCATCAGGAAGGCTGGTTAAGCCGGTTAGAGGCGGAATGGATAACAACGGTACCTGGGCTAGAAGAGCATGGGAATGTCTTTGTAAATACATCGGTCGGCTTTTGTCGGCTACGACCCGGCGGAAGTATTCGTACGAATGAGACTTTTTATTTCGTTGCGGCATCGCCCACAAGCTTTCCTAGAGATATTGTTACAAGCGAGCTCGGATCGCTTGGGAAGTGGAGGGCATGGGAGCTCAAATTCAAGGGTAGCATATTGCCAAGCACCGAGAGCTGGTTCGAGAAAATGGGCTACAGGCTAACAGAATCAGAATACCGAATCTGTCTGCTTAAGCCTGCTGTGTTCTTTCTGGACGCAGAGGGCCGATATCACGTTCAGAAGCACGAAAGGGTGCTGCTGTATATTGAGCTTCGAAGGGCAGTTAAAAGCTTTAGCTTTCATCATGTTAGTCTACAGGTCACTCAAATAAAGCCGCCTCTTAGCTTTAGTGCCCAAGGGGAGCTAAAGGAGCTAATGCTAGATTTAGAGGAGCTTAACGTAGGAACTCACGTTATATATTCACCAGAGCTAGAAGGCCTTCCGTTATCGCTTGAGGTCCATGAGAAGGGCAGCCTGATTCCTGAAGGCAAGCATCCTCAAATTGAGGTAACTCTTTTAGATGGGAATGGGCAAGCCGTAGGTCAGAGGGTCATGCCACAGGAAGTAATAGCGATAGAGCCAAATGCAAAGAGAATTAAGGTTGCAGGGCCAAAAGGCCTTAAGAGCCAGATCTACGGGAAGGATGATATGCTTTTATTTACCGATTCACTTCCCTTTGAATTAGATCTTCGCTCATCAGGACCATTCATAGATCATATTGCTTTTTCAGGCTACGGAGCTGTTAAGCTGCTTGTTCAAGATAAGGTGGAATCTAAAGAAACAGAAATCAAGCTTTTGGAGAATATTTGCTTAAAGCTGCAGGTTTCCAGAGAACTGGCTTGTTATCGGCTTTCTCCTCAAGTACTTGCAAGGCTGCACCAAAGACTGATTCGGCTACAGGTAGATGGGGCCATTGCCCAACGAATATATTTAACGCTTTATCGCTTCCAACGGAGGATTCCACTAGCTGCCGTTCCACTAATAAACTACCTACTCGAACATGACTAAACGAGGTGTACAGATGGATTTAACGATTACCCCCAAACGATTAAAGTTACTACTCTTTCCACTTCCGACGAGGCACTCAAGCTATTACAAGTCAACCTGGAGACGGTTGGGGCAAGCCGGCTATACTCTAAGCTGCTTTCTGGAGTATTGCTTAGTGCTACTCGATTAAAAATTGCGCCTTTGATTGGAGGGTCTGCTTCTACTGAAGCGGCTCTGGCGTATGTACAAGGCTGCTTTGCCGACTCGAGCTATGCTGGTATTGCTGCTGCCTCGTGGTCCTCGATTAACGATCTAGTCAGCTTGGCAGAGAAAGCTGCGGAGAAGGCACTACTCAAGCAGGGAGTTCCAACAGGCTTGTTAATAAGTGAGATGGATCAGGCTCCCTTTGAGCTTTTATTAATCCCTTTTTACGCGTGCAGCCGCTAATCAAACCCCGTCTTCAATGTGAGCTGAACTATTGCTTTACTGCACAGGCCGTCACAACGGTTCTTCCGCAGAGGGTGGGGCTTCAAACCTATTGTATGCTGATTGATACTGAGGCGTGGTTTTCTACCCTAAAGCCTTCAGGCCTTTCAAAGCTAAGCTCTGGTCAGCTATCGCCGAAGGTTGCTACGCCCTTCGAGGATCGGACAAGAATTCAGTCCTTTAAAAATACCTTAAAGGTACTAGAGGAACTCAGTGTTCAGCTTCCTGTTCGACTGCGAGAGGTATGCGCAAGCCTATGTAGCGAGATGTCCCAGCTTGAGTTCTCGGAGGAGGAATGTATAGCAGCGGTTCTGGCCTGCTGGATATTACCGGAGCTTCAGCAACGAGGAGTGTCTGGGAAGGAGCTACAGGAGCTAATAAGTATTTTGGATACGAATATGTATCGTCAGCTCCTCTATTCGATCATTGGGGAAACCATATGAAGAGCTTCTACTACTCGAAGGCATCTGGTGAAATAGACAGCACTGCTGCTATCCTATCGTCCTGTCATCAGCTACGAAGCTTGACGAATTATACCAGGTCTCTACTAACCTCATTAGCATATGAGGAAGGCTCTAACAGCTATAGCCGACCTGTAAGCATAAATAGAATTGTTCGACAGTTAAAGCCATTAATAGGCTCTCATTATGATATGCTCCAGCTACACGAAAAGGAGAATGCCAAAGGCCCGGCGAGTGTTATCGTTAAGCTTCTTGGTGATCTCAGTGAATATATTCATCTTGGAGATGGTTACTATTTGCCGGCACCTCCTAGGGTGGTGCTTCTTCCTTCGGTGAAGGAGGCCATATTACTTGGACATAGCGCAACGGCAATACAAGCTTCGGTGGAACAGCATGTAGGCATCAGCAATCTTGTTCTGAGCAGAACAACCATAGAGAGTCTTCCAAAGCTTGAATATCAGGACTGGCTGCGCTCACCTGGACTTACAGGGTGGCTCGATCGGCTCATAGCCCGGGCGGAGGCAAAGGAGCAATTTTTTAATGAAATCGAAATTTATAAGCCATGGCTTAAGGGCTTAAAGTGGGATATGTTAAAGGACTCTCCGGCAATTGGTCAGGTAAATCTCCTAAGGGAAAGGCCGGGAAATGGACCGTTTCACTTCTTTTTGTGGAAAGCCGTTCGCAAGGATAAAGGCTTATATTACAAGCTTCCTGAGGGGGAGCTTTTGCGAACCATTCATGCTCTGCATTACGAGAGCCGTCAGCTTCGTGTACTATACACTAAACGTGCATCGAACTTGTATATTCTTCGGCCTCAACTAAAGCTTCCTCCTGAGGAACTGAAGGTGCTACGCGCCTTTGCAATGCCACGTCCACTTGGCTATCAAGCCTGGAGCAAAGAGTGGGTCTGTACAGATAAAGCCCTCCCCATGTTAAGTGATCTGTTTCAAGGCTTAGGGATCAGTATGTACGAAACGAAGGAAGCATAGGAGAGTGAAGTAGATGTCACATCAATATAGTATTCATAGCGTTACGAATCGACTCCACAGCAAGCTAAGGGAATATATCGAAGCGCAATACCACATTAGTGAGGAGGAGCTTATTCATAAAAGGAAGGCACTATTGGACTCAGAAGGGGCCATATCCTCCGATCCGTTTATTGAATCAACGCCTGTTTATGAACCGGGAGCTACCTACTCCGAAATGAACATTCCAATGCACTGTAAGGACGCGATGAATTACCTCGCTGCCTTGCAGCCAGGTGTGGGTGTATTTAAGCGTCCCTATAAACACCAGGCAGCTGCCCTTCAGCATTTTTTGACAGATAAAGAGGACCTGATTGTTGCCACGGGTACGGGCTCCGGTAAAACCGAATCCTTTCTTCACCCTATCCTCTGCTCCTTGATCGATGAAGGAAAGGAGCGCCTAAGTAGCTTTAAACAGCACGGAGTCCGCGCACTGCTACTGTATCCGATGAATGCTCTCGTAAGCGACCAGGTAGCGCGGCTTCGCAGATTATTCGGAAGTGAAGCAGTCGCTGCTTACTTTAGAGAAAGCTATGGACGTCATCCTCTTTTCGGCATGTACACCAGTCGCACGCCGTACGCAGGAACCCGTCAAAGCAAGAAGGACGCTCAGCATATCAAGCCTATCCTGGATTATTTTTTAAGGCTTGAACAGGAGCGCCCGGAGCTAGCAGCACAGCTGAAAGCCCTCGGACGCTGGCCCTCCAAAAATTTAGCGGCCTTTTATGGAGAAAGGAATGCCCGCTGGGAAAAACGTTTAATTACATCACCTGGTGACCGGGAGCTTCTGACACGGCATGAAATGCAGCAGACCTGTCCGGATCTTCTCGTAACGAACTATTCGATGCTTGAGTATATGCTCATGAGGCCTGTCGAAAGAGATATTTGGGACCAAACTAAGCTTTGGCTTCAAAGTGATCCACGTAATAAGTTTATCTTGGTGCTTGATGAGGCCCATATGTATCGTGGCTCGGGTGGTGCGGAGGTCGCCCTTCTTATTCGTAGACTGCAGGCTAGACTTGGCATTGATCGAGATCGGATGCAATGTATTTTGACGAGTGCCAGCTTAGGTAACGATAAGCATGCAGAGGAGAATGGAAAGCAGTTTGCTAGAGATTTGACAGGTGCACCGGCGAATCGTAGCTTCCGTGTTATTCGTGGAGAGCTAGAACGGAGAAAACCGGCCAGGACAGCAACGAGCCAGGAGGCGCAAGAGCTTTCAGGCTTTAATCTTACGAATTTTGCTGAGCGCGCTTCTAAGCCTGAGGCGGCTTTAAAGGAAGTGAAAAGACTTGCTCAGGCGTTAAATTGGTCTGTTAACGGCTTAAGTGTATCGACGCTAGAGGATTATCTCTTTGAAGCGCTGACTGGCTTTGGACCCGTAGAGCATATTATTGCTTCCATAAGTGGTCGGGGGTTAGGTTCTCGGAGCTCTCAGCGGAGGTTTTTCCAGACGCCCCGAGAGAAGAAGCTGAGCAGGCCACCAGTGCATTGCTCACACTGGCAAACGCTGCTCGCAAAGAGGATCGTGTTTTGCTGCCCGCTCGTCTGCATTTATTTTACCGAGGGCTTCAAGGCTTATATGCCTGCACTAACCCTACTTGTAACGTCAAGGGGCAGGGAGGGGGACACTCCGGTCTGGGCACGCTTTACGATTCTCCGCGCCTTCAGTGTGAATGTGGCCTACACGGTCGCGTCTATGAATTATTGACACACCGGGATTGTGGTATGCCGTTTTTACGTGGCTTTGTTCTTCCAGGAAATCAGAGCTACCTTTGGAACCAAGCGGGTGGTGCCTTGGGTGAAAAGCTACAAGAACTCCATCTGTTTGTCGGTGAACCCCATCCAGATATGCGGACAAAGGTTAGTCCTGTATGGCTTGATATTGCAAGCGGTTATTTGTTGAAAGACCCTCCAGCAGAGGAGGAGAACAAATACTATTTGAAGCTGTACATGAGTCCTCCAGAACAATCAACTGGGAAGGAAGGCAAGCGCAGGAAAAGGGTGAAGAGTAGGGCGCTGTCCTTTACCAATTGTCCTGCCTGTACTAAGAGGTGTAGCGATAAAATTATGGATTTGGCAACCAAGGGAGAGCAGCCCTTTGCTAATCTCGTTCGTGAACAATTTGTACTTCAGCCACCTAAAGATGCCAGTCTAGCCAATCTGGGAAAAAAGGTTCTGCTCTTTTCTGACGGAAGACAAAAGGCAGCAAGATTAGCACGCGACATACCCAATGAAGTGGAAGCGGATAGCTTCCGGCAGGTTCTCGTGCTCTCGGCACATGAATTAATGGAAGAAAAGCGAGAGGCACCGCTTTCAGAGCTGTTATTTTTATCCTTTCTACGTGTTCTCAATCAAAACCGGCTATTCTTCTTTAACGCCAAGGATCGGGAGAAAATTGCAGAGGATATTCGCCAATTTAAAAAGCTCGACTTTGACTTTGATGAAGCGGAGGATGATCGCTTTTATCCAAAGCCGCCGAGGGAGTTTCAAAAGAATTTACTGCGGCAGCTTTGCCATCCTTATTACTCGCTTTACGCCGTATGCATTGGCTATGTCGTACCGCTTCCGCGGCAGCGCAATAAATTTAAGCTGGATAGGCTAAGTGACCAGGAGCTTACAGACTTTATTGTTCTATGGCTTCAGGACATGCTACAAAGCAACTATGGCTTTGATGCGAGTCTCGAGACATGGCTGCGTTATCAGGTGGCTCGCTATAATGCCTCTCGTTGGGGTAGTGACGGGCGGATGGATAAGGAGCTAGAGGCCTTTGCTGTAAAGCTAGGATTAACGGCTGACGAGATTACTGCCTTACACGCTCAGTTGCTAGAGGTTTTTTGTACAAAGAGTGACGATGGCCAATATTTTATTAACCCTTTACGCGTAGGCTTAGAGCTAGCGCTTGAGGATAGCTGGTACCGCTGTAAGAGCTGTACGCAGGTTACAGCTAAGAGCATTAAAGGGATATGTCCAACCTGTCTGTCGGACGAGCTTGAGAGAATGAGCCCGGAGCATCCCTACATGCTTTCTAGAAAAGGCTACTGGCGTAAGCCTGTGCTTGAGATGCTTGAGGGCCGTGAGCGGCCGGTGAACTTAACGGTAGAGGAGCATTCGGCTCAGCTATCACAGCGAGATACTGGTGTAGTGCACGCAACGACGGAGGAATATGAGCTTCGCTTCCAGGATGTATTGCTCGATGATCGCGAGGGAAGCATTGATGTGCTGAGTTGTACGACCACGATGGAGGTTGGTATCGATATCGGTTCGCTTACAGCCGTCGGCCTGCGAAATGTGCCACCTCAACGGGAAAATTATCAGCAGCGTGCGGGACGGGCAGGTCGGCGCGGTTCAGCCATCTCAACGGTGATTACGTATTCCCAGGGTGGACCGCATGACAGCTACTATTTTGAAAATCCAAAGCTCATTATTAGTGGTGCTCCACGCAGCCCGCAAATCGACATTACGAATGAAAAGATTGCGAGCCGGCACATTCATGCTTACCTGCTTCAAACCTTTTTTCATTCTATGCTGGATTTAGAGGGTACTCAAACTCGGGAGAGCTTCGGTCAATTAATGAATGCACTAGGAAGCACCTTTGATTTTTTTGAAGGGGACGGAAGGTTCAGCTATAGCAATTTTACCAAATGGCTCGATCAGGAGTTAAACAATACGACCAGTGTTGTCCGACAGCTGTACAACTTTCTTCCCGACGAGCTCGTGCCTGATAAGGGTGATATTGAAAAGTGGAAGCTAAGTTTTATACTTAAGGTAGCAGCTAGTCTTAACAGCAGACTACTATCAAGCTTTAAGGCTTATAAAGAGGAACATCGTGAGCAACTGGAGCAAGGGGAAGATGACGTTCTCTCATCACAGCTCCTGGAGTTCTTATTTAATCAGGGCTTATTACCCTCGTACGCCTTCCCAACTGATCTTTGTAGCTTTTATATTGAGGAATACGATAAGGAGCAACGGAAGGTTGTAATCAAGGAGCGCCCGCAGCAGTCAGTCACGCAGGCCTTAAGTGAATATGCGCCGGGTCGCATTGTGGTTGTTAATAAGGAAACCTACCGCTCAGGAGGAATATATATTCCTCACGCTTCGGACCCTGTAAATCCAGCTTCCAGTATAAAATGGGATAAACTTCCAAAAGTGCATTGTTGTACGGTTTGCTCCTTTTTGAGTGTGGATCGTGTTTACAAGGAATGTCCATTATGCGGACATGAGGTAATCTCGATGCCTATGCTAAAGCCTACCGGTTTTTCGCCGGAGGGGGAAAGGCAGTCGTTGAGGGAGATAATGATCAAGAGATCTCATACGCGACCCCGCCGCAGTTTCCGGTGCCCGCCGTATCTGAGGGGATCAATTGGCATGGTACGGCAGGAAGGCATCTTAACTACACCTATGCCGTAGATCAGCAGTTGATTGTTGTTAATAAGGGCTCGGAGCATACCAAGGAGGGCTTTATGGTCTGTACCTCCTGTGGTGCAGCCTGGATAGCTAGTGAGCATGAGGTTGGTCCGCATGGAAGACCCTTTTATTGGACAAAAGCAGGGCTAGGGGCAGAATTACTCCCACACCTGTAACGGAACGCCACATCGGCTCTTCCTGGGTACTACATTTTCCTCGGATCTCTTATTAATGAGAATGTTCTTTGATGACCGCACTGCTTATGATGCCTCTGCCTCGTGGGTACATGACGGTCTTCGTACATTGGCTGAGGCGCTCGTTATTGCTGCTAGTCGCTTGCTTGATATTGATTACAATGAACTCATGGCGGGCTTTCGAATTGTTCCTTCCGACAAGCAGGGGTTGCAGATATCTATCTATTTGATTCTTTATCCGGTGGAGCGGGCTATTCTGCGCTGGCTGGTAAAAACATAGATAATCTACTGGATAGCGTGGAGGAAGTGCTTAGACATTGCAGCAATAACTGTGACGGCTCCTGCTATAAATGCTTGCGTCATTATGGGAACCGATTTTACCATTCTAGCCTTGATAGACACTTAGCCTTGCATTTGCTCAAATATGCTAGACATGGGACTTTACCTAAATTCACAAGGGTCGAGGAGGAACGTATCCTCTATCCTGTAAAACGTATGCTCCATATTCAGAAGCAGGCATTCTCCCAGGAAACCAAAAATGGACATTACCTATTGAAGGTAGCAGACCGTTTAATTGGTTGCCGCGCGGCTCTTCAGGCAGAAGGAACAATAACAGGCTTGGAGAGTTCCATACTACTAAGTGATTACGAGATCGCGCGAGATCTGCCATCTGTCTTTCGAAGGCTCCAATAGAATTGAAGAAGAGAGGAGAATTTACCAAAGGATGAGTGAGGGCGGGGGGATCGGTCCTTCCTTTAAAAGGAAGCTGAAAACTTGTGGGCGCTATGATATCATGAATATATAGCGCCGCTTTCCCTTACATATTAATTCGGCGTACTTAACATTTAAGGTAGGTACAAATGAAGACTAAGACATATGATTTCCGACCAACAAATTTAGAAAATGCAGAGCATATTCTAGAGGACTTTTATAGAGCATTAAATACATCTCGAACGCTAGAATCAAAGATCCAGGTCATTCAGGCTTATTTGAAGTCTGATAGTTTAGAGGAATTACCCTACAAGGATCGTCTTGCGCTTAGGCTCTTTTGGAAATTTTCCTTGATTTGCTGCAGCAGGAATGGGACGTCAAGTATTCCGAGGGTACCCTATATGCGATTCCACCCGAGGCAAGCACAAAGGATAATCAGGAGATAAAGAGTAGGATAAAAAAGGACCTGGTTAAGGCCAGAAATGAACAATTCCAGGAGCCCTCCATTAAACGCTTCATTCTCGATATCGAGAGTCCGAAATGGTATAAGGGTAGATATGTCAGTGTTCTGAACCATTTCCTGAAGCCCGATGAATTATATCGGGACCTAGAAAGAAGACTGAATGCACCAATCGAAATACGAGAGCAGTTACTGCTCGATTCCATTAAGCCATATGTTCAAATGGTTGGTGATGAACGAGACGCGTTCAGTAATATACGCTTAAGCGATATATGGAGGTATGCTAGGTATAGTTGGTCTCTACCGCAGAGTTCACAGCCGGGTAGACAAATAAACTATTTAATCCGAGATGCCGCACGTGATTTCCATCCGATCATTGGTATTGGAGCGTTAGGGAGTAGCATCGTCCAGATTACTAGTCGAGATAATTATATTGGCTGGACTCTGGAATCTGCTGAAAATGATTATAATCCCGAAAAGCGCGATAAGAATTCGTCACCACCAAAGGTAGATATAAACGATTTTATTCCCGCGCTCCTTGATGGGCTAGAGGAAGCCCTTAAGGAGGTCTACCATCAGGATTTTAATGATTTTATTACAGAGGAAACTCTCCGACATCCTACAGATGAAACCTTCGAAAGACTTCAAGAAAAAATCGAGGTTAGTGCTGTTAGTCGCTCCAGAGATAAGGCAACAGGTGACTTTCAAGAAGACGCAAATTTACCAATGTTTGTAAGTAAACGTGCGACCGAATTACAGCAGTTACTCTCTGCAAGGCTAGTATTTGAAAAGATTCTTAGTAAGACCACTACGAATCTTGAGACCTACCTAGAGCTTAGCCGCTCAGAGGGAGGAAGAAAAGCGCTCGGTGTTGCTCTGCGAAGCATAAAAAGAAGCACATCGGCTCCTCGATTATGGACATAACGACCTGTGGTGCGATTCCGCCGTACTCTGAATTGCTCGGAGGAAAGCTAGTTTCCATGCTAATGGCTAGTCCGCAGGTGATAAGGGATTACTATCAAAAGTATAAGGATTCAGTTAGTGAAATCGCGAGCCGTATGAAGGGCGAGCCACTAGTTCGTCCTGCAAATTTGGTGCTTTTGGGCACCACGAGTCTTTATAAAACCGGTAGCAGTCAATATAATCGAATTAAGATACCAGTTAAGCATGGTTATTTAAAATATATTCATACAGGTCAGACCCTAGGCTATGGCTCTGTACATTTTTCCAATAGGACCTATCGGGTGCTGCAGGAGTTATTAAATAATACTGAAGGCCTAGAGCAGAGTTCTGCCTTTGCAGCCGGTGTTAATTACAAGATGAGGTCCATTGGTTCGGGGCTAGGACACTTAGGCCTACGAAAGCTTCAGGAGCACCAGAATCCTCGACTTGTGTATCTTGTTCCATTGGCTGTAAATTGGCGGGAGTATTTACTCGGTATTGACTCGGAGCCTAGGTATTTGTTTGATATGAATAAACCCGAGGAGCAGACCGAGCAACTAATTCAATTTTGGAAAGCCCGTTGGTTTAGGAAGCGTGTTGAGAACCAAGAGATTTTGTATAGAATACAACAGTTAAAGCCTCTGCGCGTTAGTGATTATTTTCTAAAGCCAGAGGAGCGGGAAGCCAAGAAATTTGATGAAGGGCTTTACCAATTGGATCTTTTCGGAGGCGACGAGATGTCCGGACAGCAGTCTTTATCCTGGAGAACCCTTGCCCAATTAAAAAATCAACGTGCAAGCTTTGCGGAGCGTCTCACTCCAGAGGAATTACAGTCGCTTCATATAGAAACAAAAATGGATACAGGCTTTTTAAATTTGCTGGATTCGGGCAAACGTCTGTATCTCGTAGGTAGTCCGGGCGATGGGAAAACACATGTTATCCGCAAGCATATCAGGCAAATTGAGGATAAGGGGATCTTTTATCATTTAGATGCCAGTGCAATTGATGAAGAAGCCCTAGTCGCACAGTTAACCTCCGCAATTGAGGAGAATCGTCCCACTGTGATTGCCATTAATGAAGGACCACTTCGTCGGCTGCTGGAAAAATTACCCCCAGAGGAAATGCGCGAAATATCTACTCAGTTAAATAAACCATTTCTCTATGATGAGGATGATCCGACCTCCTATAAAGCACTAGTTATAAATTTGGGTGTTCGTCAGGTTCTTTCCCGAAGCGTGCTACAAGGGGCCTTTGACACCGTGCTTAAATGCGTAGATTATCAGGATGCACCTCTCCGTATTCGTTACAATCAAGAAAGACTTTCGCGTCCACGTATAAAAGAGAGAATGATTCAGTTGCTTAACCTGATGGTGAAGAACGGGACGCACATTACAATGCATGAATTGCTAGGCTTTTTGGCCCATGTGCTGACTAGTGGTGTAACCGAGCCAGAGCATGGTGAGCATGTCAAGCCCTATTACGATGCGATGTTTTCATCGGACAGCCACTTATATAGACTTTTGAACTCATTTGATCCCGCCGCTATTGCTCACCCTTTAGTAGATATGTGGCTTTACGATGAGGACCGCTCAAATGTTGAATGGTTAGACACGGAGGAGCAATATACTGAAATTCAGCCCTTGGATTACGCGGGCAAAAAGAGAAGGTTTTATTTTGAGGCGAAGCAGGGAGATTCGCTGCTTGAAATGCTTCCTGATGATCATCGCACCTTCTATGATTTGCTCAACAACTCCCAATCAACGAAGCAATTGGCAAAGAGACGAATTCTTGAGGCGCTTTCCAGCTTCTTTGGCCAAACTGGCGATGAAGCAGCGAATCGACTGCAAATTTGGACCAGTCTTAAATATGAGTCGAAGCGGGATGCAACCGTCTTTTTGTCGAGTCAAAGCATTCCTGAAAGCATGATCGATATTTCTGTGCCGAGACTCAGAGAGGACGTAGCAGGGCTAATTGAATTTGAGCCTTCACATATACGCTTTGTCGTTCAGGCGAGTGAGAGAAACGCCTCGGTAGGCTTAAATATTGATTTAGACCTATGGATATCCCTGATGAAAATCAAACGCGGCATTGTGAATCGATATCAGGATCCTGTTATCGTCAGACGGTTAACTACTTTAATGTCACAGCTAGCCGCACTTTATCATCAGCAGCACGACGAGCTCGTTGGCCTCCAAGTTATTGATACCAGTTCGGGTAGTAATCATGTGATTAAGGTGGCTTACGAGCCAGGACAGAAAGGAAAGTATCTTTGGTAAACTTTCTTGATTTGAAAAAGAGATTAGCTGAGAGCTTTTGGGGCTTCAGTCCTAATCGTGATGTCAAGCCCGTCCATTTTGCTAATGGCTTTTTTCGGGCGATTGCAGGTCATCGTGGAAATATAAATCTTCTTCAAAAAGCAGCGGCAGGCTTCAGGTCGGGACGAGGTCTGCCTAACGAGCAATTTATCCCCCTGCTTCGGGAGAGCTATATTGAGCAAGGCGAGGATCTAGACATTAATTCAGAAGTGGTCAATCTTCGAACCGCCTTAGATCTTGTACTTGATCAGGATAAAGCACTTTTTGCGAATTTCAATTCAAGTATTACGCTCACTCACTATCTTCATACCTCTGGTGATCCCTCGGATAATGGCACCGGTGATTTTCTTGCAAGGACTCTAGCGGCTAGTCCTGAAATCACGGAAACCCTAAGGAGGGTGCTTTCTAAGCGCAATGACAACGTCGTGCTTCTCACAGGTCCCTTGCTAGAGGAGGCTCAATTAGGAGAGCCTCCATTATGTAACGATGCTACTCGTCAGATTATTGAACGCTCACCGCATCTAAAATCTATACAGACAGCGTTTAGTCGTTTGATGAAATATGAAAGTCAGCTTGAAAAGACGGTTTTCCTACAACGGGTCATCATCCTAGGCTGCTTTGCGCTTTACATTCATTTAACAAATAGTCGGATTTCGCAATCTGATTCTGAACGAGGCTTTGTCCCTATTCTGATTACTGGCATCAACCCCTCACAAGAAATCAGAGAGGCTAGCCGCTCGACCTTTGCAAGAGGCAGGCAACAAATAGAGAGTGGCTTTGAGGAAGCCCTTCGTGCAGAGCTTCTCAACCGCGGCCAACTGGGTAAGACCAAGGAGGAGTATCTTCGGCTTATGCGTGCCTCGTTACCTATAGCCAGTGAGGAGCAATCCGAAAAGAAGCGAAAGCAAGCAGAGCAGCTTTGGACGCGATTTGAGGAGGATTTCCAGGGGAATTTATATGGCACCGAGGACGTCTCAGAGGCCTTTATTAAGGCATGGGTTAGAGCAGCCTTCTCGGCAGACCGTAGTCCGGAGGTCTTTGCACAGTATTTAGGCAAAAGCATTGGCCTGCTCTATCCAAGGGAAGGCGGAAAGGGAGAAAAGTACTTCCTACCCGGCTCACAGTTTTTAGATACCCTAGTGGTCGCTTTGCTGGAGCCCGAGGAGGAGCTCACCTATGAGCAGTTTTGGGAAAGAGCCTGGAAGGAGCTTGGCATCATTTGCGGTGCAAAAAGCACAGTCGATGTTGGTCGCTTAACAAAATGGGGTATAATGCAGGCCACAACCAAGCAGCTTTCTCAAAACTCCAAAAGATTAAAAATGAGCTGTTTAAAATGGGCTACATTTATGAATATGCAGATGACGTTGCTGTGATTCGAGGGGGTGGAGTAGCAAATGAGCATTAAAACACCTGAGGCGTTGATGAATCGTGCTTTAACGGAGCTGATTGCTGAGCAAGCTAAAGCAGGAAGCTTTGGCTTGGTTATCCTCGGTATCGAGGATATTCCGGTTAAAGAGCTAGTGGTTAGCGTTGGTGGGCCCGAGCGGGTATATGTAAGCCTCGTTGGATTGGAGCAACAGTTAGCCCGGGAAATAACCAATTGGGCACATAGCAATGGCTGGAGCGAGCTAGGCTTTGGAATTGGGGCAACCCATGCGGTTGATGTACGAAATCAAGCCCCTCCCTCTGCTATAAAGCTTGTGCTGGCATGGAGGGAGGAGGAACGATTACCCTCTGTAACGGCAAGGGGCTATCAATACATTGGAGCTTCCGAGGTCATCAAGCAGATTTGCGCTATTGGGGCTGCCTCTGCCGGTAACATTCCGGAGGCAAGCCTTTGGAGAGCATTTACATCAGAAAAGCTAGCTGGAAAGCTTTCCTCTTTAAAAGAATTGTCGAATACTACCTGAAGGTAAATGGAGAGACAAAATGCTCTCCTCGCGAAGCGCTTCCTGAGCTGGAGCTACTTAAGGATGACCAGCTATTAACCAAGAAATATTCTACCGTTGAGGCGATCACCTCAAGGCTACTTGAAAATGCTCAAAAGGTGGAGAGAATGCAGCGTGGTGATGAGGAGGATCGGCAGGATGCACTACGAACTCTTCGAACAAATGCAGAGGATGAGGTTACCCGTAAGGAACTGCAGCGCATTTATTCCGCTTTTTTGAAAATCACACGCTCTGACTTCTCGGTGCTTCCAGATGTCACGGTGGATGATATCAGCAGGCTGCTTTCTGCTAAAAAGCTGGAAAGCCCTAGCGCCTGGACTCGGGATGCTGAAGGCACAAATCAAGGAGAGCAGAGCACCGCGGCGGATGATGACGAGGATACCTCCAATGGTGATGGAGATAAGCAGCCCAATGATTACACCACAAATGATGATAACGACGATACAAGCACAGCTGGCGGATCACGTGCTACTGGGACACAAAGAAGAAGCTATTCGAGCTTATCGATAGCAGCTATTATGCTAACTCTTGAAGGCCATACGAGCCTCCTCACAGAGCTGCTTGAGGCAGCAGTTGAGCAATTAAGGGCTGAGAGCTCCTTTAATACGAACGAGCTCGTGATCAATCATGAGCATCTTTCTGTTACCGTCCGCTTTGATCCAAGTGAGGCGGCTATTGCGATTATGAGATCTGTTGTGGGTGCTTCTCGGTACGGCGGAGTATTAGATGCTAGGGACAAGGAGAGCTCCTTTAACGATATTTTAATGGAATTTGGTCGTTTTTCTGATCTTTTGCTGCCGTATGACGAGGTTAGATTGAGGTCACTTGTAGAATATATGAATCGGGCTCAAGGCATTTCCAAGGAATTCATAGGTGCTCAGCTTCTAGAGGAGTATATCGAAAAGCGCCGGGGGCTGTTAGAGCTAGCTGATATGCTTGCTGTATCACCACTTGCCTGTCTCTTGACTTCTCCCGACAATCGAGCAAGGGCAAGAGAAGCCATAGAGAGCTATGAGCGGCTGCTGGGACATATGGATAAGCAATATTATCAGATCAAGCGTAGGAGCTCAGAGGGAGCAAGCTTTTACACAAGGAAGTATTAGCTATGGATACTGTCAAGGTAATGAGTAAGGACGAGGAGGCAGCAGTTATCTTTACGTCCTTGAATCCACTGGTTTTGTGGAAATACCTTGAGCTCTCCGAAATCCTGGCTGCTAGAACAAACGAGCTTACTGAAGCGGACATTGAGTTACTATCAAAGGAGGTTGCCGAGCTTCCTGAGCCTTTATTAGCGGTATACGCCTTTGGTGAGAGGACAAGTCAATACCAGGAGCTTGGGTTTTCTAACCGTGCAGGTGCTTTGCCTGTATATCGAACAACTGAAGCAGAGCTTTCTGATATCAGCGAGCGAAGCCTTGGTACCTCGGCGGTAAAGCTTGCAGCTCTCTATCCACCGGTTCGGGAAAATTTAAGGATTATGCTGGTGGATCCCGTTTCAACCAGAAACGCTTCTATGGCAATTCGAAAGCTTATAGCGGAGCATCGATTTAAGCAAGCTACAATTATCGTAGCCAAGACAGATAACAGTATGGATAAGCCTGCACTATCCTCCTTCGATCCCATACTTGAAGAGCTCGTATACGAAAATAAAGCCGCCATAGAGATCCTTAAAGCAAGCACTGCGGAGCGAATTAGAGGCTACTTAGAAAAGAAGCCTGTGCATCTCTTGGCACTAGCTGGTGAGCGGAGTAAAAATATTGAGCTTATTGAAAGCGAAGGCACTAGGCTACACCCCTGAGTGTCCCTCACCGGCTCTCGGCTGACCCCATTATGGGTCATGTTGGATTAAAGCAAAGGAGTATACAGAATCAAGAAAATACTCTTCAGCATCCCTATGGACTATACCAAAGTATGACAGCTGAGCTGACAGGAAATTCTCGTAACGAGCTCAGCATGCAGGAGCGAAGAGGTGTTACGCTAAAGGAGCATGAGCTTCAGTCGTTACTGCCCTATGCGCAGCTTGTTATCTCCATGGGTGCCTTAAGCAAGCCTGAGGGTCTGCTACGATTAACCCAGAACATTGAGTATCTTGGTGACACGGTTTATACGTATTATCAGGACAGAATCATCTCAAGCATTAGTAATCATCTCAAGCAGATGAATTACCTTCCATCCCCCACAGGAATAGCTGAGCTATTGACCCGCGTGCAGCGTGTAGGTGGAGAGGGCTTATTCAGAGCCATTACGGAGAAGGGGGAAGGGGGCTTCTCTGCAACCGCTATTCAAGAGCTATTAGGCTTAGCTGTGGCACTCGAGTGGTATGAACAGCATTCCGCTCAGAACAAGCAGGTCATTATTAGCTTGGATAGCTATCTAGCGAAGAGATGGCTCTCTAAAAGGTCGGATAAAAAGCGCAATGATTTTCTTGGCATACGTGAGCTAGCAGACGGCAGCTATTGTATCGATTTGATCGAGGTGAAAGGCTATCAGGCTACGACGGATGATAGCCTATTGGAAAGCCATCCCGTCGAGCAGCTTCGCTCGGTTGCAGCTATTGTTCATAGCATCGTAAGTAAGCAGGGGATTTGCTAATCGATAGACGCAGGGAGCTCCTACGGCTTCAGCTGTTTAGAGAGGCGTTGCAAAACAATCCTCAGCTAGACAATGAATGGGTCGACGCCATTAATGCTATCGTCGATGGGACCTGCGAGGTTACGATTAACCTGCTGCTAATTGAAACAGCCTTTGATCAAAATATCGAATTCACCGAAAGAACGGAAGCACCTCAAGGATCTGATTTGAAGCCTGTAGAGGCACTTCCAATTACACGTATACGTTTCGGTGAAAGAGATATTCAGCGCTCGCTTGTTGGCTACTTGGAGCCCTTGATAACAGAGAAAGCGAAGCAAACAAGCCAGGAAAATGCTAATGATATAACGACGGAGGTTCTAGCTCAGCAGCAGGCGGCCGCTACTGCCGAGCCTCCTTTCGAGCTAGCTAATGATAGTATAGAGGGTGAAGAGCAAGACCTGGACAACCAGGAAAGCCGTAACCCGCGGTTGACTTCACTAGTCTCAAATGATACAACTGCGATGACAGACCTGCAGCTTGGCTTTGAGCCTAGCACTAGTGAGCGAACGGTCATCGATGACACGGCTAAGAATATATATCGTGTCTTGAGTGATATTGGCATGCGTCTAGCTGAGCCTGTGGACACTAATAAGGCTGACATTGGTCCGAGTATTGTGCGGTACAAAATTAGGCTTCAAACCGGAGAGCGAGTTTCAACCCTACAAAGTCGGGCAAGGGATCTCATGCGTGAATTGGCTACAGAAAAAGAGCCGATCATCGACAATTTGCCGAATACTAATTATGTGCATATTGATCTTGCCCGACCTGAAAAGCAATCGCCTAAGCTCCTTCCCTTGCTTTCTCATCTTAGAAAGCCACCTGGTACTGGCTTATACTGTCCGCTTGGGGTTACGCCTGATGGACGTATTGAGATGGAGGATGTTACAAAATATCCACACATGCTGGTGGCAGGCTCTACAAATTCAGGGAAAACGATGTTTCTTTATTCCTTGATCGTTGGCCTAACACAGATTTATACACCCGAGGAGCTTCAACTTGTCCTTATCGATCCTAAGCAGACAGATTTCGTGTTCTTTAATACGTTACCTCATCTGCGGGGGGCGCGTTATTACTGAGCCCGAGGAAGCGGTCCAGACGCTCTTAGAGCTGCTAGATTCGGAGGTAACGTCGCGAACCGAACAGTTAAGAGCAACTCGATCACGGGATATCAAAGGGCATAATGAAAGAAACCCGCAGGAGCGTATCTCGCCGATATTAGTTCTCATTGACGAATTTGCAGATTTGGCCGATGTTATGAGCAAGACGGATCGCGAATCGTTTGACCTCTCGTTAAGACGTCTTGCTCAACGTGCCAGAAACGTCGGAATTCATTTGGTTGTCGCAACACAGCGGCCCACAACTGACATTGTGAACGGAACGTTGAAGAGTAACCTTCCCTGCAGGATTAGCTTCAAGCTCGCTTCCCAGGTGGATAGCCGTACGATCCTTGATAAGGGCGGGGCTGAGAATTTGCTCGGCGCAGGTGATATGCTTTATAGCTGGAATGGAAAGAATCTTCGTCTTCAAGGCTTTTACCTCCCTGATGATGATATATTTACGTTATTTGAATAAGGATAATGCTGTAGCCTTTACCCAACTGGTAAAGGCTACAAATGTAATAGAAAGAGAGTTGGCAGAGCTTGCAGCCTAACGAATTAACTGAAGCAACTTTTATCAAGGAATTAAAGAATCGTTTCCTATGTGAGGTTAAGATAGATGGAATTCAACATGTATGCTATGTGCCTAGCTCATCGCGGATTGATAATTATTTAGATATCAAAAATAGAAAGGTACTGCTTACTACAAACAAAAAAATAAACGAACAAAGTATGCGCTTTACGCTGTTAAGCTGAGGGGAAATATATACTTCTTAATCTAAATAAAATAAATACGCAGCTTAAAGCTTTAATTGAGGGAAATCGCTTAAAGGATTATAACGGATATGAGGTGCTTACGGAGACTGCAGTTGAGAAATATAAGGCGGATTTGCTTCTAGTAAAAGGGGAGCAACGAATAATTGTAGAAGCTAAAGGGGTTATTTCTAGTAGTGCAGAGGTATTGTTTCCACAGGTCCATACGGAACGGGGGATTAGTCAGCTCTATCAATTAAAGGATTTCCTTCTCCAAGGAAAAGAGGTTCACTACTTTCTCGTTGTTCTTAGTCCGTTTGTAAAAAGCATTAGCTTACTAGATTCTGAGTATAAATCACTTTTATATGAATGTCTGACTCTTGGATTGAAATTACGTTCTATTAAGATGATTTATACAGGCAAAAAAATAAAAATTGATAACGGGATATGCATCAACTATTAAAATGATGGAAGAGTGGATCCTATAAGGATGAGGGATTTTTAAATGAGTAAATTTCTTGGTACAAAATTCGCTGAAAAGCTTCTGTTCAGTATAACTCGAGCGAAAGAGTCTTTAGTGGTAATTTCACCTTACATTAGCTTAAAGGCTGCTCAAGAATTAATTACTAAAGCCCCTCATAATATTATGGATAAGCTATTGATTACGCTTCCTCCAGGACCCGAATATATTTTTGGATCTGTGGAAGTAGATGCCTTAAGGCTACTACAGATGAAAGGCTTCGAGCTTCGCGCACTAACAAATCTGCATGCAAAAATGTATATCATAGATAAAGAGGTTGTATACATCGGGTCTGCTAACTTTACGATAAATGGGTGGTGCTTCAATTCAAGGCAAGGCAATATAGAGGAAATGACATTATTAAGGATTAATAAAAAAGACTATGATCACATTATTAATCGGTATATAACTCCTTCCCAGCCATTGATTATTACAGATGAATTTATTGCAGAATTGAAACACTTAATTCAAGATCATAACAAGGAGATAGAGCAATACAAGTCTATTAGCAAACTTCTAGCGGGGCTAGGGAGATCGATTTCTGTTCCTGAGTCGAAAGCATATTATGCTAGGTATGGTCAGGCTACCAAGCAATATCCGTACAATTTTAAATATTCACTTACACGCACTACCGGGGAAGCTATAGTATCCCATCAGCAAAATATCCAATTTAATCTTGGGGGTTCACCCAAAAAATCAGATGCTTGCATCATTATTCCCTTTGAGGTAATAAGAAGGGTCCTAAAAAAACACATCTCGATAACAGCATGAAATATTTTCAATTTCAAATTAGCATTGACCATCAAGGGATGCCCTTTTTGCGATCGACAAAACGCGTAAAAGGAGGAAATATGATCAAGGAAGAAATAGTAATTCCCCTTAAGAAGGCTAGTCTGACTGGATTTTTACGGATACGAAAGCCTGAGGAATTCGTATAGCTAAAGGTATTTGATGCTAATCAAAAAATTGGCACTATGATATCTAGAAAGTTCCCGTCTACATTAGTAGGTCTATTTTTTAGCCTGTTTTTTTTGCTTCCATAACCGATACATTTCGAGGCTATTTTGGAGATATTCCTCTTCATCAGCTGACAGCTTAATAATTTGGTCACTAAGGATAAGATACCCTTTTAAAGAAGAAAGCTCGGTAGAGGCTTGTTTATCTTCAATTAAGTATTCTGCTGCAGCTAGAAGCTCTTCATAATTGATACCCTGTAAGCAAGATGCTAACTGATATAAAGTATCGGGTGAAGGATGCTGAACACCAGCTTCAATTCTGGATAAGGTTGCTGGTGAGATATGTGCTTCAAGAGCCAAGCTACGTTGGCTCTTGAAGCCATTTTTTTCTTATTTTAGCAACGAAGCTCCCAAGCTCGATTCCTCTCATAACAATCACCTACGCTATCATATCACATTGGAGGTAAGCATTGCAGTGGGAAAAGTTTTGCGATATCGAACAAATGAATTATAATATTATTGCGACCACGAAACAAAAAATGAAAAGAGGGAAGTTCAATGTCCTGGCTGCGCATAAGCAAATGTGACAAAAGGGCACTACAGTTAGCTGATAGACATTATACTCGTCAAAAGCCTGGCACAAGTCAGTTTACTAGACCGGGTCACAATCTTGTTCTATTAACAAATGATGAGCAAGCTTTATGGGTTACATGGCGGGGGATTCGAGACGATGGATGGAAGGCCTGGGAATGTACCATGTTTAGGAATGAAGGAAGCTATCTTTCGAGCCATTTGATTACTTTAGCTTTAGGAATAACAGTGTATGAGTGGGGGAGCCACCTGAGGACGGTATTATAACTTACATAGGCAATCATTTGCGGGGAGGCTGCTTTCACGCAGCTGGCTTTATGAAAGCAGGCTATAGTATTAGTGGAAAGCTGAGACTTCAACTAGATAAGGGGCGGTTACCACCACCTATTCGGCCGGCACAAAAGAGTTTGTTTAATATTGAGGATATTATAGTCTAAATATATTGGTTATATCTCCAAAAGCAGATTCGATTTTTAAAATGGATATTTACTTCTTGATGAAGGACGACTCGACTAATTCACCAAAGACCTCGAAGGAGCTGACAGATTCAAGGTTAATTGTTCTAGCATGGCGTGCAAAAAAAAGAGGCAGAGGAAGGGGAAAAATGAGCCTGTAGTAAGGTTACGGCCTTGCTACAGGCTCATTTATATATTTTCGGGAGTCTTAAGGGGGTTGTTTATTATATATGGAAGGAATTAGACTCATTCTCATAGAAGATGTAAAAATATCGTTTTTGATTTAAGAAGGAGCCTACCAATGAACAAACCATTATCACAAGAGGCTTTTTTGAGAGATATTATGAGCTTCACCACAGGTACATGCAGTCTGAGGAGCCTGATGATTTGGCCGCACTTATCGAGTTTACTGATAAGCAGGTTGCAGCGGAAAAAGAGCGTGATATGAACCGGTTTACGGCGGAGTCAACATTACGAAAGCTAGAGGAGTTGGAACAAATCAGCGAGCTTCCGCCGCTACAGAGTTACCGTAAAGCGGTTTTATTTTGCGCTCTTCGGCGTAGAGATGAAGCATTGACTATATTCAAAGGGCTCGTAAGCTCTGATTTGACTCCAGAATACGTTAAGGAGCGCTGCTGTGGATATATGCTTGTTTATTTTCAAAATCAATTGAGTCATCATGAAGCCAAGCCGCTCATCAATATGCTAAGTAGAGCTACAGATCAGGTTGCTTTGCAAAAGCTTGAGGATGTGATGATTTCAGGTGTGTATGAGGATAGCTGGTTTGAAGAGGCAACGGAGGAAGCATGGGGACCCGAGGATACGATATATGTATTCGACTCCGAGGCTCGAGAGAAACGGCCTCTTACGACCAAGCTCAACGAGCTGATGTGGCGCCATCATCACCTGCCTGATTCATTCGATCTTTTTATGGATCTGGTACGTGAAGAAATCTATATTCAGGGAAAAAGGGCTCTACTGGCTCACGATGATGTTCGTGTGCTTTTTGCCATGCTCGAGTCGGGACAGGCGGTCAGGATCGATATTTTGTATAGGGCCAAATATCCTAATCAGGAGCCCTTCGATCCCACAAGTAAAACAGAACGCAACAAATTCACAAAGTATTTCGGTAGGCTAAGCACGCGCTTGAGGGCACTTGGGATATCGATCACGAAATATCAATATGCCTTGCCACCTGGCTTGAGCTATTGTGCGATTTTCAAAGAGAGTGAGGAAAGAGAACTGCAGTATTAAACGATGTGTCAGAGCTTGTCAGACCTCTCCTGATATCCTAAGGGTGTTAATGAAACCCGAATGTTAAAGGAGAGATGCAAAATGACTAAAAAAGTGTTCGTGTACGGAACGTTGAAGAAAGGAGAACGAAATCACCGAATCATAGATGCTTTTGTCAAGGACATCACAAAGGCTGTCACGCGGGGATGGTTATTTGATCTTGGGGCATTCCCGACGATGGTCCGGGGAAGGGGTTCGTCGAAGGCGAGTTGGTGGAATTTCATCCTGAGGATGAAGCAAGGGCGTTCGAGGCTATGGACCGACTCGAGGGAGTATCCCCGCAAGCCTCCGAGCTATATGAAAGAGTGCAAACGCTCTGCAGGACCTACGACGGCAATGAAGTCGCTTGCAATGTCTATGTCATGCCTGAGGTTAGAAAAGAGTGGCTTTCATACAACAGTGAGTTTATCCCGGATGGGATATGGCCGGTTGAGGGAGAGCCGGCCAGCTGCATATATTTTGCTTATGGCAGCTGTATGAGCCGAGCATCACTTGCTGACACGGTACCCGCCTTTGACCTCATCGGTTCGGCAATCGTTCAAGATATGCGTGTAGGCTTCACGAGATACTCCAAGAAATGGGGAGGAGGCGTAGCCGATCTAGTCAATGCTCCAGATCACCATACAGAAGGTGTGCTTTACCGAATACCGACTAGATGGCTGTCTTTACTGGATATCCGTGAAGGGGCGTATCTGGAGCCTCCGATTTATAGCCGTGTTCCCATTGCCGTTTTTTGTGATGGTATTCCCATCCCGGCATTTACGTACGAGGTTGTACGAAAGCATGAAGTGGAGATTGCGCCCCATCCGCAATATATGGAAACCATATTGTCTGGTACTGATTTGCTTTCAACAGACTATGTTCAAGGGCTTATCAAGCATATGCAATCCCTTGGATGAGCCGACCTTCGGTATGAAGCATGAGTAGAAATAAAATAACGATAGTAATTAGTTAACTATATGAATAGAAACTGACTTGTTTTTATTTAACCATTTATTGTAGGCTGCCTCTAACTCGTTATTTAATGCAAGGAGAGTGATCTATGGGACGGTTTGTTCAAAGCGGAAATGGAAAGGGCAGTTTGAGGGCCATACAAACGCTGGTGAACGAATATTCTGACGTGTTTTTAAGTGAAATTCGCAAAGCACTCCCGGACCTGCAGACGATAGACTGGGTGTCGCCAAGACGCGATGATGAGATGGCAGAATATCGGGACGAGGCTTTTCTTAAAAAACTCGATATTCGGAGCAGATTGAAAGCACCATTGCCAGAGTTTTGGCCTAAAAATGGTCCGCAATGGGATGCGCTTGGAAAAACGATTGACGGTAAAGTCTTTCTTGTCGAGGCGAAAGCGAATATTCCTGAAATCGTTTCTTCGGGGAGCAAGGCATCGCATCCATCTCTTGGGCTCATCCATCGTTCACTCATAGAAGTACGCAACGCTCTTCATATCACCTCAGAGGCAGATTGGACCAGAATCTTTTATCAGTATACAAACCGATTGGCTCATTTATATTTTCTGCGGATTAAAAATAATATCCCCGCTTATTTAATCAATGTCTATTTCATCGGTGACGGGTCTGTCGACGGTCCGCAGACCAGGGAGGAGTGGCTAGGTGCCATTCAAGTGATGAAGTCATATCTAGGGCTCTCCAAGCGGCATAAGCTAAGTCCATATATGCTAGATCTTTTTATTAATATAAACGTAATAGGACTCGAGTAGTATCATATTCGTTCAGCTCTGTGTTTGTCAAAATCGACCGGCGATCGTTTGATGACGCAGCGGTGATCAAGCATGAGATGGCCATGCTGGAATCCGGTGAGTATTATCTTAGTTATGGGGGTTAAGACATGTCAGATTGGTATCTTGTGGCCAGTGACGGTAAAGAGCATAAGGCTGCATTCGCACAAGCTACCGCTGCTGAAGCAGGGAAAATGAGATGGACACCACGGCTATCCTGGTAGAAGGAAGTACGCAATAAATCCCGCTCTGTATGTATAAATTGACGGATCCGGGGGGACAATCTTGGGAGGCATATCAATTACAAATGAAGGCAATCATGTCTCCCTTCATTTGGTTGAAGCGGCTCCCCATACACGCCATGGTGTGTATGAGGAGCCGCGCTATTATGTGAATGTTCCGCGGCTGCTTATAGGGTTTGCTGGCAAGACCAGCGTTGACCTTGGATACGCTGGCTTTGACACCCAAGACGAACATGCGTGATTACTTCGCGTACGCGTTTAATGCTGTGCCTGTGATGGGTGCAACATGGGTATCTATAATATTGTGTCAAAACAATTGATTCGGTTATACTACAGGTAAAGGACGTGATCTTATAACAACTCGTAAACTCTTGTCTGGTGTCCGAAATGTCGATGGACAACCTATACGAGTAACTATTGGAGCAACTGGTGTTAAAGGAGCTCGGATCATCGATCCTGCTGGTCCACTCACTGTTCCCGGCGGTCATACAGCCGAATCTAAGGCTGCAATGTCCGAATTCATTCAGAAATGCAAAGTCGGCGAAATTGAAATGAAACCTATTAAGCTATAGCATCATCTATAGGCACATATTATGTGGGTGCCTTTATTTTGTCTTGATGAGAAGACCGTGGGATAATGGATAACTTTCGGGAGGTGATGTCCATGGTCGGTGAGATAGCTAATGTATCGGGCTTTGTTGCTTTGGTCGTTGTTAAGACATCGATTTTTCATGGTTCATTCTCGATTGTGAGAGAGATTAAGTAAATTCTAAAACTTCAAAACTATGCCTGTTGAAAGCTTAAGCGCTGAAGCCTGGCTTTTTAATATTTGAGGCACTATAAAGCATATTCAAGAGAGACATCTTTCAAGAGAGACATCTAAAATTATTTGGTACCCTTATACGTACTCTGCTGCTATCGAGGCAGTTAAATAACACAGGTAATCGTTTACCTTAAGGATTTGCTCTCGGCTCATCTCAATAAATTTAGTCAAATCCTATTACAAAGACAGGAGACCATTACATATCGATGGTCTCCTGTCTTTATTATAGGAAAAAAGGAGTATGTCTAATTTTGCCGAAATGTTTATGGTGAAAAATTACAGGTAAGTTTTCGAACAGGAGTAGTTGAGATGAACAAGTCAGTTCTTGTAGCGTTCGCTTCATTATTAATGTTTTTTGGCATTTTAGGAGTTTTATTTTGGTCTAACAACGCTTACGAGGTAGCAAAGATTAACCAAGCTGAGGCGTTAAATCAAGATGATCTCGACTCCCCTAAGTCAGGTGAGTTAAGAAGGTTTGAAGGGGTCGTCGTAAGAAGACCATATGAAACCGATCAGGATGTAATGATACTCGAGATTGCCTCCAAGGACATGAGTATAGGGGTTTCACTCTTCCCCAATATGGGAGTGCTGAAAGATAAGTATGACCTAGGCGATCGGGTGCAGCTAGTCGGTCTTACTGACATATATAAGAAAAAGATACAGCTAAAGCCACTCTCTAAAACATCAATAAAGCTGATCGATAAGCAAACACAGGGACACTGGTCATTATTTCCAACGGTTAAACTGGATGAAGTCTCGAATCACACTGGACAGACTGCTGTCATTGAACCGGTATTACTAACAAATGTTAAGGTGCTTCAGAGTAAGGGCAAAGAGCATGTTTCTTTTCAGGCAATTAATGATAAGACAAAACATAGCGGCATTTCTTACGAAGGTAACTGGAACCAGGCTGACCTGAGCTTAATGAAGTCAGGGCAACCGTTGAAGCTGTTTGTAGATATTGACACTTATGAAGATAAGCCTTCACTTATCCTTAACGGGGTTGCTGTCTCAAATGAGAAGCTTGATGTAAAGGTTAATGACGGTGTTAAGGAGATACCGATTATTCCTTGGAATGAAGTGCAAAAGCATATGGGCGAGACAATATTTATTGGACCAGTAACACTAACAAAACTAGAAAAATTCAAGAGTAAAGCTGGTCTCGAGCATCTTCGTATAGGGCTCAAATATGGTGATACTGAATTTTCAGGGGTTATGTATGATGGAGTATGGTCGCAAAAGGAACTTACATTTTTTGCAGCAGGTATCCCCCTTACAATGGAAGTAAAAGTGAGCGACTTTAATAACGCCATATCATTAGAGATACAATCAGTTCAAAAACACGGAGACAAATAAACATGGAGATCCTTTTGATTCTAGCAGCAATACTTGTGGGAGTAGCAACAGGAGTCGTTACGGGCTTAATTCCAGGCTTACACGTGAATACGATTGCCGCTCTAATGGTTGGTTTTGCGGGAATATTGTTCACCTTTGGTATCAGTCCAATCGTTATCGCAGTATTTATCGTATCAGTCGCAATTACCCATTCTTTTTATGATTTTGTGCCTTCATTGTTCTTAGGGGTTCCCGCAGATGAGACGTATGCTTTGTTGCCGGGGCAACAAATGGTCAGAGAAGGGAAGGGTTGGAGGCTCTCCAACTTTCCATCATTGGAAGCTGGAGAGGTCTGTTTCTCAGTACTTTACTCCTAGTCGTCCTCATCATTGCTGATCAGTTGTCGGGTGGTACTGTAAAGGGGTTCGAACGAGCCTTACAGCCTTGGATGTTTTGGATTCTGATGGTCATTTCGTTTGTATTAGTTGTTACTGAGAAGAAAAAACTGTGGGCGACAGTTATTTTCCTTTGCAGTGGTATCTATGGGCTAGTTGTATTAGGCTCACCGCTTGTTCCAGGAGGATCGATGGGGGCATTTAACGTCCTGTTTCCTGCATTAACTGGATTATTTGGGGTAAGTGGATTAATTCTTTCGTTATTTGAAAAAACCACTACAGCCATTAAACAGAAGAAGGAATATGAAATTGATATACCTCAAGGGAAAATAAACTCCTCGGTAACCACTGGTGCTTTCTCTGGCATGATGGTTGGATTATTGCCGGGATTAGGTGGCGCGAATGCAGCTACATTGGTTTTGCTTCTGAACAACTGGTTTAACAAGGGCAAAAATAAGGATAATGGCAAAACCTACATACTCATGACGAGCGCGATCAGCACTTCGGATGCTCTATTTGGCATCGCCGCACTATATCTCATTAGTAAATCTAGAAGTGGAGCATCGGTAGCTATTGATCAACTTCTATCAGGAACAATTTCGCTTTTGAACTTAATCTATATTATCGGTGGGATGTTAGCGACGGGTTTGATTGCAAAATTTTCGTTGACGAGATATGGCTTTTTGTTCAGTAACGTGTTCTCTTACCTAAACTACAAAGTCCTTAGCATGGCGGTTCTAACTTTTATCTTGCTACTTGTATTCCTGACAACAGGTGTCTGGGGCATCGTAATCTTAGCCGGTGCATCCTTTATTGGGTTAATCCCTCCGTTGGTGAACGTAAGGAGAGCTCAGGCTATGGGATTCTTCTTAGTACCGGTCTTACTGTTTTTCTCGGGTTACCAACGGCAGATAAGCACATGGTTGTCTATTGAAGCCAAGCTCTCGCCAGTTCAGGAAGTAAACATGCTCCAACTATTATCCAGTGTTGGCGTTGCTTTTGCGGCAGGTGTCCTCTTGTATTTACTACTCGTTGTTTTATTCAAGAAAACGCAACCACATTTGGATTGAGGACAGATAAATCGTTTTATTAATGGGAAGGATTATTTTGAGACTTATTAATGATGAAAACCTCATTCTGAAATATCAACGTGTTTTAGAAGAGACGGTTAATGAAAAAATTATTTGCAATGTAGGATATATGGGAGGAAGCCTTGAGGCAGAAGTATTGTGGTTAGAGGATTTTGGAATATGGTATTATCCTCGGCAACTTGAAAATAAGTATTGGAATGCATTTGGAGTAACAAAGCCAAAAGTAGGAAAAGGCGTATCAATTACTGGTGAGTCAATTTCCCGTTATCAGATATAAATAGGTCGATAAATTCTGCTTTTGTAGAAAATGAAGGAAAGATATTCATAGTTCATCGAGGCAGAATGGGTGGGGGTAAAAGGGAGTTGATCAGTCGCTCTTTCGTAATAATTATATGGGAGACTGGTATGAATTTATTGATGGCGAAAGGGTTTCGACAGGAGCTTTAGTTGCCAGTTTGTTTTCCGAGGATTTTGTAATGCAGATTGCTCAGTTGTAAATGAGTATGACAGGATAAAGAACCTAGGTGATCTGCCTATTGGCACTACGAATGCCACAAACGAAGACGATGATACCTCAAGCTTTTCAAAGGAGTTTGGCGGCAAACGTTCGGGGGTTATACTGTTTCCGATATTATTGAAGCAAGTTGTAATCATGGCATTGTGGTAAACGCATGTGTTGAATACCTTAAAGGTAAGGGCTATGCTGTGAAGAATGATGTAAACAGAGATTTGGTTTTAATGGACTCGTCAGGCAGAGAACGGGCTGTCTTTGAATTTAAGACAGACCTGTCAACGACAAGTCTTTATTGTGCAATTGGACAGTTATTTTATAATAAGCGAAATTAAGCCATTAAACTTAAATATATTATGGTTTTGCCGGATGGCGATATTAACAAAATTAAGTCTAAGCTGCAAGAACTTCAGATTGAGTTGATCACATACCAAATGAACAGTAGTAGTGTTTCCTTTAGAAATCTTGTAAGAGTTTTGGAATATTTACAATGAGGTAAAGTTCGAGTCAAGTGGTTCAAGGGGTGAAAGAATTGGGCTATAAGGATGAAAGCATAATCGGAAAACCTATCTGCCAAAGAGAGATACTTTTTCAGACTGACGATAAAGTGATTGAGAAACGCGAATTACTGCAGATTGAGTTAAATAAACAGGGAGATAAATCAGTAGCTATAATAATGATGAACCCATCAGAGGCTGATTCAAATAAATCTGATGGAACAGTAAACAAGGTTATCGAGTTCTTTCTTAAAGTTCAGCGTCCTCTAAATGAAGGAAGTAGAAAAATCACCGATATCAAGTATTTAAATGTCTTGAATTTACTACCTATCTATAATCCTAAGTCGAAGGGATTGCTCGATGATCTCGGCATTGTAAGTAAAGAGAAGTCAAAGGAATATTTGCTATCACTACTTGATTCTAATATTCAAATAAACATCGAGACATTAAGAAAGTCAGATTATGTCGTATTAGCGTGGGGAATGCCAGACAACTTTCCACTTACGTTATATTTTGAACTGGCAGCAAAGGTTCTCAAAGAGATATCTTCAATTAAGGAGATCTATGTTTTTAGAGTAAGGAATTCTAAGGCTACATATCATTTGACTAAGCACTTAAACCCGCCGCATCCATCTTATTGCCAGCTTCTAGGATTAGTTCGAGTTGATGTTGATAAATTTTACCGAATAATTCCACGAGATTTCGAAGATGAAAACATTAGTCAGTCATGAGAAGGAGCACGTAATGAAAGCTTGGGTGAATATCGACAATCCCTCAAAGACATTCAAAATAAAGTCATCTGGATAATGATTTATGTTCATATGTATTAGACATGAAATAAATGCAGGGTTGGTTAACGTCAAACAGATGGTTCAGGGTGTTCAGTGCAATAGCATGGTTATGATTGGGGTCGGTCGTTACCAATCGGAACTTCTGGAGACACAGTAAAATCGGACGGGTTAATGGACAAAAAGAACAAGACCTCATTAGAGGTTAATTAAGCAAAGACTCCGAGTTCAAATCAGAATAGGTTTATGTTGACAGTAACACAACTCCTCCTGATTAAACATCAGCTATACCCGCCCTATTCGTTGAGATAACTGAGAACGAGAGCGCCTTGAGCCGGCTGCCACATCTCGTCCTCGCACGCCTTGATGGATAGCTGGTGGTGTTTTATTTCATTAAACAAAACAAATATTTCTTAAAATGAATATTTAGTGATTACCAAGATATGGTAAAATTCCACTGGGAATTATGTCGATTATCGAAATATCACAATAACATTAAAGGGGGAGTTATGTGTCTGTTAATGAGTCAACTGGAAGTCAACTGTCGGAAACCACAAGTGTATCTGATCATAATAAAGGAAGGATAATTGGAAAGCTATCTAAAACAACGAACTGGATAAAAAGAAAGTGGAATGAAAAACCTATTAGAATGGGAATGGGCGAAAAGTATATAGTAATTACAGCTTTTTCTTATATACTTCTTGCATGCCTAAGACTAGGTGACTTTCTCAGCATTGACACAAAGTTAATAGCAATATTAACTATCTCTGGAGGATGCTTTGCTGCTTCTGATTTTCTCGAAACAATTAGCTCTATTTGGATGGAAATGGGTAAAAAATTATGGAGTAGAATAGTTTATATTCTTTCTATTTTCACATTAATCCTTGCTGTTACATATTTGACTATCATGCCTTATATTTACTATTCTCCACAAAAGTCAAAGTTCTTTATGGTTCTACTGAATAATCTTATTGATGCAGGAGATGGGATGACTATTCTTGCTATTGGGTTGGTTTTCGGTTCCATTGTTATTCGTAACCAGGTTATAATCCGAGCCAAAAAAGTAATTGCCGAGTCCATAGAAGCAGAAAAGGTTTCCGCTGGTAATGTGGAAGCAAAAGAAGCACTAGTTGTTCCACTTACTCAACCTCCCGGTGAATCCGGACATTCACCTCCTAAATCACTAAGAAATAATGATGATAATAAGAACTAACTGCAGATAGACGGTGCCCTTTTGAAACGCAAGATCTATGGGCAGGAGAATCGTTTGGTCATCCGGACGGATAACGCCGGGCCTCAATTCATTAGTAAGGCTTTCTACGCCTTCTATGAGCAGGCTAGCATCGAACATGAACGCATTCCCAACCATACCCCAAACAAGAATGCCTACATTGAGTCATTTCACAGCATTTTGGAACGAGAGTGCTACCAGCGCAACTGCTTCGAAACCTATGAAGAAGCGTTTTAGGAAGTTGCCCGCTTTATTCGTTATTACAACCAGGAGCGCCTTCGCGGCAGTCTCCAAGACTGGCCGCCGCGGGAATATAGGCGGATGAGTGCTGCAGGCACCATAACCCCGCGAGACATCGCGCTATAGTGCGATTGAGCAAGAATGTAAGTGGTAGTGTCCATAATTAGGGGTTGACCCGGCATGTCGCCATTTACATTTATAGTTAGTAGTAGAAGCTTTAATACTCTCCTCAAAAGAGAAGAAAGGAATAATCTAAGGAGGTATATCATGAAAGAGATAGTATATGTTTCCGCATTTACTGGATTAACGTATGGTGCAGGAAGGGATAAGGTCGTCGCAATAACTTTTAAGGATTTTAAAAATGAACCTGTAAAATTCGAAAAAGAGTATTACAAGGATCATGGTGCTTTTCATATAGGAGACGAAGAAATCGACACACTAAGGCGAACTGATCCCTCATTTCCCCAACGTCAAGGGAGGACTTTTACGGATTGGGGTCACCACGTTGAAGAATATCTTTCTACCTTGATGATGAGGGAAGAAGGTTTATTCCTGGAGGGAAGGGCCGCCATCTTTAAATGGCAAGGCCCCCTTGGAAAAGATCATGCCGCTGAAGGCACAAGTTTTCCTTTCCAAATTCAATATTCTTACTCCTAAACGGGAAAGGGATAGCAGCCACTGCTGGATCGGGATATCCCTTTTGTAATTTCAGGGCTCGAATTATGCTTAGCATAGATCTTTGAGCGGGGACCTCCTGTCATACTTGAAATTTCATTTACCCTTAGTCCGTCTTCTTCTCTCGCTGAGAACAATGCTAATGTTATTTTAACCTGCTTCTCGTCTTGTCTTTTACGCCCATACGAGTACCCCCTTCGCTTTTTCAGATTTTCATAGATTAATGCGAAGCCGAGAGTAGAAATTTATCGTTCAAAGTTAGATTGGTACTATCATTAGTAAATTCGTTAGGCTCGTAATTATCCCCATATCGGTTTTGTATTTTACATCAAGCCCATTTATAAATAGCATTATAAGAACAAGAGAAATACCTGTTAGAATAGACAAAATTTTTATTTTTAAATAGTAATTTTTTTAAGTTCCTGATGAATTTCTATCAGCCTACCATCTTTCTCCTCCGAATTATCCATAATACTATGAACTAATTTGTAACCAGTTATTAAAAAAGCAACAAACGTGACTATTGATTGAGCAGAGGTGCTAAATAAATAATAGAAATTGTTTGCATCTTTAGCAGGTTCGCCGAGAAAATTAGAGAAATCATTAATCAATCTGATGCAACCAAAACTAGCGGCTATTATTAAGAAACCAAAAACGATCTTTTTATAATACTTTATTTAAAATGTTCACAGAATACCGCAAGAAGTTTGATAGTAAACAACGATTATAATGGAAATGGCAATATATACGAGAAAACCCTAGCTTTTAATGCTAGGGTTTTCTCGTATAATAGGATTAAAATATACCAATACATGGGGGACCGTATATGTCACTTCCCGCCGAATTAGCATCAATTTTCCGCGTTAAGCAGAAATCCTATAAGATGGCCCTCATTCTCTCAATGATGGATACGTGGAAGGAAACTAATAACAGGCATTTGCCGATCGATAACATAGCAAATCGCTTCTTAAGCTACTATAAGTATAGGGAAGCTAGCAATCTAAAAGCAGATATCCCTCCCGAGCGAGTGACTTCACGATGGGAAAACATGAGTCTATCCCAAACAAAGGCGCTCCTTGATACCCCTATTAATGCTCTTCAATCCATTATCACGAAGAGTGAAGATAAGGGATTTTTAACTTTCCACGATCATATCTGGGCAATGGGGCCGGAGGTTCTTGATGAGCTACAAAGATATGCTAATGAAGAATTGGATGCTTATAATGCTCAGATCCGCGCGGACTTTTCCCTCAAAACGTGTCTTGATGAAATCCTCAATACTTACAGTACGGCAAAAACACAGCAATTCTCTGGCCACCCCTCGGTACATTGTTTAGAAGAACAATACCCGAAGGCTTAAGGGAGTTGCCTTTTATATCCGACCAAATTCGAGTTCAAGGCTCCGTAGGGCAAGGCAATTGGGCAACTATCCCGTGGATCGCGCTAATGGACAAGAGAATCACAGAGACAACCCAGCACGGAGAGTACTTAGTCTACCTTTTTGCTGAGGATATGGGTGCGGTGTATCTAACTCTTAATCAAGGAGTAACCGAACCATTAAAGGAAAAGGGAAGAAGGGAAGGCTATGCTTACCTGCAGCAAAAAGTAAATGACTTAAGAGAGCAGTTGCCTTTAGAAGGCTTTAGAAAAGACGAGAAGATTGATCTTACGGCAAGTGGAATCGGTCGTGATTATCAAATATCCACTGTTGCTTATATTCGATATGACAGAGACGCGATTCCAGAGGAAGAGCATCTAATTGCTGATCTAGAAGAGATGATGGAGAATTATCAACTTTATGTCGAAGCTCAGCTGCAGGAAACCATAAATAAAGGAATCAATGAACCGGCAACCTTCAAATATACTATGGCCCATCTGTACCTTGGGCAAGGGATTATCTCCTATCTTGGTCAGAACAACTCTGGATATTTTCCTCTAGAGCTGGATGAACTGATTCGAAATCAATCAACCATCCTTAAATCAGGAGACGAAGTCAAGCATCCGAAAGAAAGAATTCGGCATATAGGGCGTGCCTTGGAGGAGCTAGGGCTCCTCGAAATAAATGGTCATAGCTATTCTCTAACTGAATTCGGCGTTGGGTATTTCCAAAATATTGATCAACAAGAATTGTGGAAGCTGACGGATCGACAAGCCCAGATGCTACGTGGTCATCTTCAAAAAGCACGGTCCATTCCTGAAGCTAATAAGTTAATAAAAGTAATCAATCAAGCAAGCTCCATTGCAAGGGAGCTTGATGTTTTTACTACTTCCGAATTCCACGAGCGATTTATTAAAAGCATGAACTTGGGTGATGAATGGGGCTCCGTAACCCAAGAGAATCGTACAAAGTTTATGCTGAATTGGTTAGAGGAGCTTAGATATCTCGAAAAATCAAACCAAACCTACCGTTTCATTGAAGATGAGGTGTCAGAAGTGGTAGAGACATTAACCGTGCCGGAGCGATTAGAGCATATCAAATCCTATATCCAGCATAGCGGATTCATGTATCCAGATGGATTAATAGAGAACTTCTACCTTTCTTTAAAGACGAAGCCTTTTGTCATATTAGCTGGTGTGTCCGGCACGGGGAAAACGAAGTTGGTCAAGTTGTTCGCGGAGGCGCTTGGAGCTACCACGAGGAATGGGCAGTTTGCTCTAATTCCGGTCAGACCGGATTGGAGTGACCCATCGGACTTGCTTGGCTATAAAGATTTGTCAGGGGCTTTCCGGCCGGGGCGTCTAGCAGAGGTGCTTTGCGAAGCATCCAAGTCCGAAAATCATAATAAGCCCTATTTTATCTGTCTCGATGAGATGAATTTGGCAAGGGTAGAGCACTATTTTAGTGATGTTCTTAGTGTGCTTGAAACACAAAGTTGGTGGAGTGGACGGATCATAACGGATCCGTTGATTCATCGTTCCACACTAACCACGGAAGGGGATCAGGATCAATATGGAGACTTATCCTTCCCGGATAACGTTTACTTAATTGGAACTGTAAATATGGACGAAACAACTCACCCTTTCAGTAAAAAGGTGTTAGATAGGGCACATACCATCGAGTTCAATTATATTAATCTACTCCAATTTCCCGAAACTAGCACGATAGCCCCACCCTTGCCAGCTGTCGCTTCAAATGGTTTTCTAAGGAGCGAATACTTACAATTAGTCGATGTCTACGCCGAATCAAAGGAACTAATTACGAAGGTGACGAACCGATTGGTACAAATTAATGCGATATTGGAAGAAATTCATGCTCATGTCGGTTTCCGTACCCGTGATGCGGTTTGTTTCTATATGATATATAGTCAACGTTATCAATTATTTACCGAAGATGAGGTTTTGGATCTCCAATTGCTTCAAAAAATCTTGCCTCGTCTTCAAGGCAGCAGCTCCTCTGTCAAAAAGGTTTTGTTAAAATTAATGAGAGAGTGCTTAGACAGCGCGATTGCCATAAATGAATTAATGGAAGATGCCTCCCCTTTATATATAGAACATGGAGGCAATGAGAACCTGTCTAGGGCAAAATATCCACAAAGCGCACGGAAAATTGCCTTTATGCTGCGGAGGTTAGAAGAAGATGGCTTCACCTCATACTGGTTATCGTAATGGAACTGTAGAGCTACTTCGGATAGGAACGAATTTGTTTAATTTATATATCCAAGGGCGGCCGTTCCACCCGACGGTAGAAACATTACAACTCCATCGGGATGAGTCAGACACATGGGTCGATGCCCATTTTAGTGCGAGCGTTCTCTCGTCTAATTTACAGGTAGCTTCCATACAAATATTCTCGCCACGGATGTTAGAACTTCGGGCTTGGGGGCAGGGGCAAACCAGCGAACCCCTCTTCTTTGAAACTCAATCTTACGAGGTAGTAATTGAGAAAAAGCAGGAGTTGCCCATCACTTTTCATCACGAAAGCATTCATTTAAGGCAGGCCGTTAAGCCCCTTGGGAAAATGCTGTTATCCGGTGTTCTTAATTTCCAGAATGAGGTAGGTCTTACTGAACTGGAGCTTAGGCTTCATGGACAACCTATTTTCCGATTGCAGCTTGAGATATTCCCATCGAAGATGGATTATAAGCGCGATTATGAAGTTATTTTGCAAGATATAAATGAGCAAATCTATAACCTGTCTTTTGACTTTTTGCGGAAAACGTATCATTTAACCGGATTACGAGAAACGAGTCATCAGAGTGTCACGGAATTTTTTTCAATTCTACAGCATGTATTTAAGCAGCTTGTTCAAGCAGTGGATCGGATTAAGAATTTTCCACATCATAAGATGCGAAGGGAAAAGAGACAGGTAGATTTCAGTAGAGCGAGAAAGGCCGGGAAGGAAACTATTGCGTACCTCTCTAAAAGACCAGATGTCCTCGTCCAGGACGAGATGCTTGGGTTCATCCGTATACAAGACAAAATGCTACTCCCATCCCACGTGCTGGAGTCTAAACGATATGTGGACTATGACACTAGTGAGAACCGTTTTGTTCGATGGGTTTTAATCCGAATTGATAACAAA
This sequence comes from Paenibacillus sp. CC-CFT747, assembly GCA_030323305.1. Classification (GTDB taxonomy): domain Bacteria; phylum Bacillota; class Bacilli; order Paenibacillales; family NBRC-103111; genus Paenibacillus_AO; species Paenibacillus_AO aurantius. Next base: position 2,704,053 of record CP106741.1, read on the forward strand.
CTAAAGCTTCTTCGTGCTCGCTTACAGGATAAGGATCGAACCGTTGATCCGTTACTTATGAAAAAGTTAGATCTCATGAAGGCCCAAATTCAACGGCTATTAAAGCATGATTTCTTGAGTGTCGGGGAAATGACTCACATGTCTGTTACGTTAGTGCTTCAGATGGCACCTGGATACCAGGAGGTTTATCGATACTATCTGATGCTCATGAAGGGACTTTCGATTCAAGGAGATCTATTCCGTCTTTCTATGAAGGACTTGGCCCAGCTTTATGAGTATTGGTGCTTCTTAAAAATTCATGATTTATTGAGTCGCAAATATGAGCTATTGAAACAGGATATTATTAAGGTTAATCGTACTGGTTTGTTTGTTACATTGGGTAAAAGCCAAAAAGCGAAGATGGTTTATCGCAATCCCAGAAACGGGGAAGTCTTTACCCTTTATTACAACACTCTACCAAGAGGGGATAGCACCTCTACGCTAGCACAAAGGCCGGACAACGTACTCACTTTGAAGAAGAATGATGCAGCAACAGAGTATAAATACATTTTTGATGCCAAATATCGTCTTAATCCGGCCTATGAAGGTACTCCTTATTGGGAGAAATATAAGCAAGCAGGACCAGAGGAAGATGATATTAATACGATGCATCGCTATCGGGATGCAATTGTATATAGAGATGGGAGACCTGGGGAGCTAGAGCGAAGTATGTTTGGGGCCTATGTGCTGTTTCCTTACCCCGATGAGGCGAAGTTCCAAGAGCATAAGTTTTATAAAAGTATCCAGCTTGTAAATATTGGGGCGATACCTTTCTTGCCGAATGCGACTAGCCTCATGGACGCTTTCTTGGATGATATCATTAAGGATAGCCCGGAAAAAGCTTATGAACGCTCAACGCGGCCGCGGGGCACGAAGGAATACTATCAAAATAAATTTTCTGGAAAAAACGTCCTTGTTGGATCCCTTAGGGAATCATCCCAACTAGAAATGGCTTTGGAGCATCGTTTCTACCACATGCCTCTCAAGAATATTGAGGATCATAAGCTTTTGACGCAAATTGAATATATCGCTATGTGCCAATCACGAAAAAAATTTCAAACTGAGGGTAAGACAGGTATCCATTGGTATGGAAGAGTGGTTGACTGGAAGGTCGTTAGGAGAAGGAGATCATAGAACGTCCCGCTCGCCTCGGTACGGAAGAAGAACTGTACGTTAGGTTTACAATTGAAGAGTGGCTGAAATTACAGCAGCCCATAGCATTAGGTGGACAAGGCATTTACACCTGTCTTTATACGAGTAAATATATGTTCGATAGAGCACACGAGATCGCAGAATTAAAATTGGAAAATGAGGAAGATCTGAAGAAATGGCGCGAGGCACGAAGATCTGGCAAGGTTAAGGTGCAGTTCGACAATGAGCATGTAGATTTGGCGAGGCAGGTTGTGGGGATTAGTGTTGAGTGATGATGGAGGTGTATCTTCAAACCGATCGAAATATTCGATCGGTTTTTCCCTTCCCCATCCCTTTCACAAACTTACAAGATATATACAAAATATGACAATGCCTCTATAATAATAAGCACATCATTAGAAGGAGACAAGTTATGAAGAAGTGCTTATTAGCCATTGCCTTATTAGTCACAACGTCCTATCAGTGAAATGGTCCGTCGCGGTGAGTTACTGGAAAGTCAGATGGATACCGATTGGACGATTACTGGCTCGACCTGTCGTCCCGCGAGGAGATTCACTCGAACATCGAGGGTGCCGGCGGTTATAGACGAACGAAGGGAGCCAAATTAAAAAGAACCAATATATTTCTTTATCGCTCTCTGGTTCAATGGTGACAAAGGGCTGTCACGCTTATCTTGCTCACTACCTTAGGTTGAAAAAGAAATGATTGCTATTGCATCTGTCCACTTTTCAGACACGTTATTGTACGTAGACGGCACTTAAAGGCGGTGTTTAACATGTACGTACTCGTCAATTGTACCAAATTAGAACAGGATTTTGCATATACGGTTAAAGAAATGTATCAGAAATCTACCCTATTCCGTAAGGCTGTGAGGTATATTGAGAAAGAAGGGTACGATGACTGGTTTGTTCTCTCGGCTAAATATGGCCTGTTGCACAAACACCAAACTATTGAGCCGTATGAGATGACGCTGAATAGCATGAATAATTCGGTACAAAAGAAAGAATGGGCCAAGAACGTTGCGGATCAGATAAAGGCTTTCAGTCTAAACAGAGTAGACTTTTACGCCGGTGCGAATTATAGACAGCATCTAAAGCCGCTGTTAGAACTGAGCGGGATCCAGTGCCGTGTTCCTCTGCAGGGGCAAGGAATCGGCCAGCAGTTGCAGTTTTTTACGAATAATTCACAGTGAAGGAAAGCAAGCACCGGATCGAGAAACTCAGTGAGGCTCAAAAAATAATTCCAACTGATGCCGTTAAAATAAAGGAATATAAGGAAGATGAAGGTAGGTATGTAGTACAGTATGAAAGCAAACTTTTGGCTGTTAGATTAAAGGATTACTATGAGTCCGCTAAGGATCTAGGCTTAACACAGACATTCCAGGGACATTTAATGTAATCTTGAAGCATGATTCTAAGGGGGATATTTTCCGTAGTTATTGGTACTGGAAGTAAACCATAAAATTCGTTAACAGTGTCCATTGTTGCAAGGACTGCTCTTAAAGCCGTTTGGAGTTTCCAAATACGTATCGGACCAATGGGAGGGTGTTTTGATTGGCTAAGTTTTTAAATGGATTATTGGGGAATTACACCGAATTATCGACTCAAGAACTGAAGTCCCAGTATGGCGTCTATTTAATGCCTGAGGAGAAAATAACAACAGGGTTTAAGTTGATTAGGGATAGCTTCATCATTACTGATCATCGAATAATTTTAATCGACCATCAAGGGGTGACTGGTAAAAAGACGAGAGTGGCGTCAATCGACCTTGATTCCATTTATGATGTATCTATGGAAACAGCGGGTACAGGATTCGATGATAGTGAGATGACTATTCATTATATAACGTCACCGTACTATAAATCCAACAATGTGAGCACTTCGTCGTATAAATTTGAATTTGGGAAAAAATTTAATGTTCAACCTTTTTATGTTGCGATCCAGACCATAGCCAGTCAAAATCGTAAACGAATTAATAATTAGCAAAAAGTCCCGAAAACTGAATTCTTTTTTCTCGGGGTTCTTTTTTGTTGAAGTAAACCTTTTAGGTAGTAGACGCTGGTTAAAGTAGGGAATAAATAAAGCCCTAGTGAGGTGCTTCTGGAAAAAAACAATCCCAAACAGGCAAAGGCATACGTCCCTAACCAGAGTAGCCACATAGCCCTCAAGTTCAGCATATTGAGCAAGCGATAACTGCCTTTAAAAATGCCTACAACAGACAAAATAAACCCCACAAAAAACAAGTCATCGATAAATTCTCTAAACCTTTCACTTCATTCCTCGAGATCCTTGTTGTCTGTTCTATTATAAGGTTTATTAAAGTGATTGTTCCAGGTAATAGAAGGGAAATGTCATGATCTGTCGAATTATTTTCTTGGAAAAATAATGATGTTTAAAAGTTGTCTTGAACTAACTCGGATACAACAGGCATATTATTTTAAAAGAGATGTGGTAGAAAATGGATACACAAACCGCATTTGGTCTTGATCTCGGTGGTGCAACTACTCAAAATTCATCATTAGTGAGGGCAGACAGGATTAATAACAATATTTTATTAACTATTTATGATAAACATGCCTTCAATGAAAAACATTCAAACAAGCAATTAGATACAAATATTGAAAACGAAATTTCTTTAATAAAGGAAATGATGTACAGGGCAAGTGTATATATAGATATTCCATTAGATACACAGGACCTACCTTATAACTTTTATAGCTTTCAAAAAAGAAGTTTTTATGGGAAACAAAACAAAGAGCAATAGACTTCGCATTAGAAGGAAAACCGCCATATGGTGATGCAATTGGTTTACTCGTTTCACGATTTAATTATTTGCTTAACAAAATTGGCACATTAAAAGTTGGTAATTGTATTTTTGAAACATATCCCAAAGCCTTTTTAAGAAATTTTTATGGTTTTTACGATGTGAACATTACAGCAATTCAAAGAGAAATGATCAAAATAAAAATGCGCTACAAGCTTAATTCTATTAAATCTTGTGCGGTATATTATAATGGCTGGATGGGCATGCATGATAGTGATGAAAAAAACAACAAAATAATCATAGCTTAGCCAATATTATTAAAGATTTTGACTTAGTTCCTCTTAATCAGAAAGCTGCCTTCCAAATTAATGATGATGAATTTGATGCATTAATTTGTGCTATAATTGGGGTTTTACCTAAAAGCCTAACTCTCTGTGATGATGAACTAAATAAGTATATTACAGAAATAATTAAAAAGAGAACTAGTTACGTTAGTTATAGTAATAGTTCGAGAATTTTATTAAAGGACGGCTATATAATAAACACAAATGCACCGAAAGGTTTTGTACTAAGCAAATTAAACATCAAGCAATTAAATTTTAAATTTTACGTCACAAGAAAAGGAAACACTAAAGGGATTAATCAAAGTATAGTTTCAACTCTCAAGGAATATAAGGATCAAAAGCATACATAAATCACTTAAATATATTGGGCGGCTCTATAATCAGAAACAATTCCAAGTATCATGTGCTTAAGAATGTAATGCGTACTATGTTTATTTAACCTAACACACAGGCTTTATAGCAGTGTAAGTTCCCCACTACAACCCCCCTGTTTTTTTAATTAAGCTAAACATCACTACATCTTAATTTTCTGCGATCACCACTCAGGCCATGTTAAGTGAGGAGAGAAAATAAAGAAGGACATTAGTTTTATTGTCAACCATTGTCCTTTGATTGCCGGCTAAAGATGGGTATGTAGTGTATTACCAACTTTTGAAAAGGTATGGTGCTGGTACCATTACCTTTTTTATGTTATTAAGTTAAAGACCAAATCGATGGCTGCATTATTATCAAACAAAGTCGCTTTTTTATATATCTTTGCAATGAATCAGAACTCTTATGTCTCGTCTGCTTCATAATCTGATGCTCTTACTTTCCGGCTTTTGTAGCTTGTGAACAAAATCCACTTCGCAAGCTATGTGCCCCTCATCGTTGCGGATCAAGACCAACAGCCTCACAGCTATTCTTCACGACCATCCGAACAACTGGGGAGTTAATCTCTCCATGATGTTTCCATGTCGATCTATTCTTCTAAATAACGGCCCTTCCATAAGGCCTGACGTAGTAACCTAATTTTTCGAAACTTCGAACTATCCCATAAGGAAGGGAAACATCCTGTACTTGACCCTAAACCACTAGAAGTTAATTTTTTACATTACAATAAACTTGATGAAGGAAGCATTGACAGTACATATGATACTGATAAATCCAATGTTTAAAATATGCTACTTCAAGCGCAACAAAAAGAAAATGATTCATTAAAAGATGATGAGATCAACAGCATGGATAGTTCATACTTTTCTGATCCAATTACGTTATTGAAATTCCTAGGTGGGTAATAACGGTAACCTGTTTAGTGGAAGCGACAAACAGTTAATAGCTAGTCCCTTTAAAAACTATTATTTTAAGGAGTGTAATGTTTGATAACCGCTGATATTTCTGAATTTAAAAATACTTATTCCGGATTGAACGGAACTAATGTACAGATTAATATTTCAAAACTAGATCTAATTAGATGTGTGATGACAGTAGGTCACAAAGATTTTTACTCTTTTAAACAAGCTGGTTTAATTAGAATTGCCGAACTTTTCTTTAAAGCACTTGGAAATTTGGAATATGAAGATGAGTATCTGAGATTGTCTGAAAGATTTTGGGGATTAGAACAAAGTGAAATGGTACCTGTATCCTACCATCTTGGTCAAGGGTTAACAAAGGCACTGGCAGAAAAGCTATTAGCTATTAGATGGTTGATTCATTTGAAAAAATTCGATGGCAAGGTTTCACTTCACAACAAAGGAACCATAAATTCAAAGATAAAATTATATAATTGTACCAAGAAAGTCGATTCAAGCTGACTTAATAGGTTTTGACAGACAAAACAGAGCGCATGTATTTGAATCGAAGGGAAGATCAGGAGGATTTAATAAAGGCGAAATGCAGCATGCAATTAATCAGGTTTCCCAGGTCCAATTAATAAATGGTGTTAAACCGGAAACTAAAGTCGCGTGTTACTTTGACATGTCAGAAAAGATAAATGGTACAATAATAGACCCAGACGACATGGATAGTCTTGGGGTGAGTATTGATTTAGACATTGAGGATGTTATTTTGCATTACTACCGGTTTTTCATTGAAGAAGATCTAGGCAATCTTTTTAAACAAATAAAGGTTGAAGGTAAAGTTTATAATATAATACCTGTTGTTAATTCCGTGTACTATGGGATTGAACATAATTTGTTACGATTAATAAAAGAGAAAAAATAGAGCGCATATTGGAGAGACAAGAAAGTAACTATTTTGAGAATCAAGGAAGAGAAACTTTTAAATATTCGATAGGGATTGATGGCATTATCTTGATTCAAGATGACCAAGAAATAATAGAAATAAAGGATCGGAGTAGTTTGGAATTAGATTTAGTTTTATCAAGTATTGGGAAAAAGTTCTTTATTGATTACTATGATAAATTAAAAGATGATAAATTAACTTATAAGGAGATTGTTGATAGTTTACCTTCTTCTTTTAAGAGGAAGTCTAAGGTCTCAAGAGTTTCTAATTCTAAGAGAATTTTTCGCCAAGGCCTGCAGATAGAAGCCCTGAAAAATATCATAAACTCTAAAAGAATTGATAGTAAAACAAGACAGACCGCAAGGGGATTTTTGGAGAAGGAACTTCTCTAATCTGATAATACGCAAAATAATAGATATATAGTTTGGGGACGAATTGGGGACGAAAGCGGTCATTTTGATCAAGACAGCAACCAAATAGAACCATACGAGAATGGATAAAACCCTTATAAATCAAGGTTTTATCCCACCATGGCGAATGGGAACCAATTATCCTGTGTTCCCGCATACAGTGCATGTGAAGGCGGTAGTTTCTTAGGTTTATAAGGGTATAGGTAACTGTAAATAACGAAGGGCAATGCGGAGACGGACCATCGTAGGGTCTGATTCTGCACTGCCCTTTTTGGTTTGCCGGATTTCCCGAAGAGGGACTATAGTCCTTCCTTTCGACTGATCCTATCAGACCGTGTCGAAATAAGGGGGAATTTATTACTATCGAAACATGTACCATTCCTGTACTAAATTTTTGGGCTGTGCTACCATATGAATAGAAGCTTTCAACCCAACCGAAAGCGACTTAACACAGGGGTAGCACTTACACCATGGCCGTTTGGAAGAGGAGGGGCAGATCGGAATCGGAAGAAACATCAGTCTAGCAATCTTACCGTTTCAAAGGTGCACGACCGCAAGTTGATGATCGCAGGTTGAATGGATTCACTTTGAAGGAGGGGGCATCTTGTACAACGCATTTCGCAGTAAGGTTGGACTTGTTCTGTTATGTGTCCTTATGGTGTTCATGTCCCTAGGTCTTAGTGGCTACGCATACGCGGAAACTGGAGTACAGCCTGACCAGGAAGGCTTGGAGAACCCGGGCTTCGAGTTGAGCTCTGTGGGCGGGTCTATGCCGGGTTGGTCTCTCCTGCTAGGGGCGGGAAAGAACGGAAGCTTTGCCGCAAGCTCGGAGCAAGTCCGCAGCGGCAGCTCGAGCTTGAAGCTCGTCGATAACGATAGCGTCAGCTTCGCGGTCGAGAGCCGCAAGGTCCCGGTTACGGCCGGGCAAACCTACAAGGCTGATACATACTGGTACCTGCAGTCGGGCGCCGCCCAGGTGCAGCTGAGGTTTTACGATCAGGCCGGTGCGCTGATCAGCGGAGGCATCGCCGTCGATAATCCAAACTTTACGACGGGGCCGACGAATCAATGGATCCCCTTAAGCGTGCAGGCAGCCGTTCCGGAGCAGGGGGCATATTTGACCGTCGTGCTCGTTACCGGCAAGTCCTCGAAGGGGACGATGTACGTGGACGATGTCACGTTTTCCCGCAGCCTCCCGATCGAGAACAACGGCTTTGAGGCAGCCGCGGACGGCTCCACCGCTGTTCCCAACTGGACCCAAACCTTCGGCGTTGGGAAGATTGGAAGCGTTTCCTTGGATGCGACGATAGTCAAGAACGGCGCGGCCAGCCTTCGCCTTAACGATCAGGACACGGTGAATTTCGGTGTCGAAAGCGCCAAAACGCCGGTTGTTGCCGGCCGAGAGCAAACCGTCACGTCCGCCGTCTATATCGGCAGCGGGCAAGTGCAGCTGCAGCTCCGTTACTATGACCAAGCGGGCAAGCTGACCGGGACGATTGCCGTGAACGACCCGAACTACACGTCGCAGCCCGTTGGAGTCTGGCAGACGATTAGCGTCAAGGCTGTCGCCCCGCAAGGCGCAAACCAGGCGTCCGTCGTGCTGGTCAGCGGTAAAACAACCAAGGGCGTATCCTACTGGGATGACGTCGTCCTGATGGAGCGTCTGCCGGATTATGTCCGTCAAGCGGACCCCGGACCGGGAACGGTGTATCCAACCTTGCAGAACGCCGGATTCGAGCAGCCTCTGAACGGAAGTGCTATTCCGAATTGGTCGAGGGCGTTCGGCACGCAGCCGATTACGCTCAGCGCGGACCGCTTTTGGAAGGCTCCCGCAGCCTGGTGCTCGCGGATAGCTCGGATGCCGATCCGCTTGGCGTGATAAGTGACTTTGTCGCGGTAACGCCCGGCAAGCTCTACACGGCCGGCTCCATGGTGTCCGGGGATGGCGCGGGCAACGCGGAAATGTACCTGCGTTTCTATGACGCGAACGATACGCTTCTGAGCAATGTGAATACGGTAGCGGCGAATCCTCCAGCCGGCTGGCAGGCGCTTACGCTAAAGCAGGCTGCTCCGGCGGGAGCCGTGAAGGCCGCCGTTGTGTTGTATTCGAGCAAAACGAATATAGGAACGTATTATTTCGATCGTTTAACCTGGTCGGAGGAGCTGCCTCCGCCGCCCGCTCAGCTGTATCTGGTGAACGGCAGCTTCGAGCAGCCGCTGCAAGGTGGCGCGATTCCCGGCTGGACCGTGAAGTCCGGACTGGCCTCGCTTACCACTTCGACGGCGGCGGACGGCAGCAGCAGCCTTATGGTGCAGAATGTGAAAACGACCGGCAGCGGCATTAATATGGACAGCGGGCTGATCGATGTGGAAGAGAACGCCGGCTACCGGCTTTCGACCCAGGTCAATCTGGAGGCCGGAGGTCTTGAGGGGCTGTACGTTTATGTCTATGACGCCCAAGGCAATCTCGTCAAAAGCCCCGACGGGAAGGATTTCCAAACCTACCTGAGCGCGCTTCCCGGAACGGCGGTTCCGGCGGGTGAATGGACGTATGTGGAGAAGCTGTTCACCGTTCCGGCAGGCGGGAAGAAGCTGAAGGTGTCGCTCATCTCCGGGAATAAGAAGGATTACCGCTTTTACCTGGACGATGTCAGCGTGCTGAAGGTGCTTGCTAACGGTGACATGGAAAAGCCGGCAGCGGACGGCGTCATTCCGGGCTGGCAGAAGTTTGCGGCCTCCGACGCTTCGAGCTTCGGTCTCACGAACGAGCTGTATGCAGGCGGCACTGCAAGCCTTAAATTGACCAGTACGCCGGGGCAGTATTTGAACGTAGTGAGCGATCGGATCCCTGTGGAGCCGGGCGCCACTTACACGGCTCTATCCAAAACGTACATTCAAGCCGGCTCCTCCGGCATGTATGTCCGCTTTTTCGATGCCTCCGGCGCTTATTTGGGCAAGCAGAACTGGAGCATTGTGTCGGAGCCGACGGACGCCTGGTTCGATCAGTTCGTGAAATTTACCGTACCGGCTGAGGCAGCTTACGCTGCGGTGATGTATGCCGGTTCATACAACAAGACGTATACCTACTATGCGGACGATGTCCGAATCCTGCGGGGAGATCACGAAGTGAAAGAAGTACCGGTACCAGACAACTCCATACTGAAAGTAGGAGAAGATCTGGGGTCCAGATCCGCAAAGCGACGCTGATGCGGGGGCTTACGGCAAAGACGGTCAAGGCCGGGATGTGATGTACACGGTCGTAGCGGGCGCCCCTTCCGTTTTTACGATCATCGATATCTCGACGGGAACCGTTACCTCGAGCAAGCCGATGCCGGATACGTCGGGTGCCTGGTCGGTGACAACCGCCAGCGACGGCACGGTCTATCTGGGAGCGTACAACCTGGGGCTGCTGTATCGGTATATCCCGCAAACCGACGAGCTGATTAACCTGGGCCACCCGCTGCCGACCAAGGATTCCGTGCTGTATCCAATGGCCGCGGGCAAGGACGGTAAGATGTACGGCAGCACGTACCCGACCGCCAATCTGTATGAATACGATCCGGCCACGAACCGGTTCACGGATTACGGGACGATGTCCTTCAAGACGAGCGGCGAGCGCTGGACGCGCGTGGTCGTGTATGACGAAGAGACGAACAAAATTTACGCCGGTGTCGGCAACACGCCGCGCTTGCTGGAGTACGACCTGACGACAGGGGCGAAGCGTGATCTTCTTCCTGCGGAGTACAGCGATATTATCGCGGTGTACGATTTGAACCTGGTCGGCGGCAGGCTGTTTGCGCGCAAGGAAGCGAACAACGCGAACGAAACGTTCGTCATCGACGTGAAAACCGGGGCCCAGGTCGAAGTGACCAACGGCGATACGGGGAGAAGAGCTTCGTCTTTACGAACCTCTCGCGCGGCATTTCGCTGAAGTCTCCGGTGGCGAACAAGTTTTATTTTGCAGGCGCGGGCGGTGAGCTGTTTGAATACGACCTGGATACGAATGTATACCATTCGCTTCACGTAACCATTGAAGGAGCTGCGATCGGCTACGGCTTCGCCCAGCTGCAGGAGGACGGCTTCCCGGGCTACAGCCTGGTCGGTCTGTCCGGCAACGAAGGCAAGCTGTTCAAGTACAACCTGGAAACGGGCAAGGTGGAGCTGAAGGATGTTCAGGTGCCGGCCGAACCGGTTAACATTCACGACATCATGACGGGGCCGGACGGCAATATTTATACAACCGGCTATTTGCAGGGTAATGTGGGAGTTTACACGCCTTCCAGCGGCCAAAGCCAGTATTTAAGCGGGATTTCGCAAGGCGAAGGCATGACTTCCATCGGCGACAATCTGTATTTCGGGATATATCCGACGGCCAAGGTGTATGAGTACGACAGGTCGAAGCCGTGGAACCGGACCAACTCCGACAAGCTTAATCCGAATCTGCTGTTTGCGTTGACCTACAACCCCGATATTCCGGGCTATACGGATCAGGACCGTCCGTTCGGCATGGCGGGCACCGAGGACCTGCACAAGCTGTTCGTCGGAACGGTGCCGAAAAACAGTCTGCTCGGCGGCGCCTTTGCCGTCTATGATCTGGAGAAGCGCGGCAATCCGGACGTCTACTGGAATATCGTGCCGGATCAAAGCATTTTATCGCTCGAGTACAAGGATGGGTTCGTATACGGCGGTACTTCGATTCATGGCGGGCAAGGCGGCACCCCGACGGCCACGAGCGCGGTTCTGTTCGTTTGGGATGTGCTTAAGGGCGAGAAGGTGTTCGAAGTCGTGCCGGCGCCGGGCAAGCAGTCCATTACCGCGCTTCACATCGGGCCGGACGGCAACATTTGGGGACTGGCCAACGGGACGTTGTTTATTTTCGACCCGGTCACCCGGCAAGTGATCTACAGCAAGGACGAATTCCCGGATGCGAACGGCAGATGGATCGACGGCTCGTTCGTAACGGGTACGGACGGCAACGTGTATGCGACGGTCGGCGGGCGCTTCTTCAAGATCGACGCCGTGACCAAGCAGGTGACGGTACTCGCCACCCAGGCCCGCAAGGTCGCCGTGGACGATTTTGGACGCTTCTACCTGTACAGCAATCCGGAAGGCTCCCACCTGTACCGGTACACGATTCCGGAGCTTGTGCTCAAGCTGACCGGCGCTGACCTGAAGGCGGCACAAACGGAGCTGAAGCCGGGCGGGGAGACGTCCCTCACGCTGACCGGTCTGCTCGAAAAGGGGCACACGACGAAGGATTTGGCCGGCGCTGTCATTCAGTATTCGGTAGGCTATCCGGAAATCGCTTCCGTAGAGGACGGCAAGGTGAAGGCCAAGGGCTATGGATCGACCACGGTTACTGCAACGGTGACGTTAGGGGAGTCACGGTGCAATCGAACACGATAACCGTGAAGGTTCAGGACGTTACGGCGCCGGTTACGGGCGCGGAAGCAAGCGCTGCGAAGCCTGTCGTGAACGGCTGGTATTCCTCCGAGGTTACCGTCACCCTGAACGGGGTTGACGAGGAATCCGGTGTGGCGTTTACTTCCTATGTGGTGGACGACGGAGCCGTGCAGACCGGCACGAGCGTTAAGCTCGCGGCGGATGGCGTGCACACGATCCGTTACTGGAGTACGGATCGCGCCGGCAACGTCGAGGAGCCTCACACGATGACGGTGCGGCTGGATCAGACGGCGCCGGTCGTGAAGCTCTCACCGAGCCTGGAAACCCTTGGGGCGCCTAATCATAAGCTCATCCCGATCCATGTGGGCGTCGACGCCAGCGACCGTCTGTCGGGGATTGCTTCGATCGTGCTGACCTCCATCTCCAGCAATGAGCCGGACAACGGGCTCGGTGACGGGGATAAGGCGGGCGATATCCAGGAAGCGGATTTCGGTACGGCGGATTACGATTTTGCTCTGCGTGCGGAGCGCTCCGGCCAAGGAAGCGGACGCGTTTATACCATTACGTATACCGTGACGGATCAAGCCGGCAACGCGGCGGTTGCAGTCGCCACCGTTACGGTCCCTCATGATAACTCGAAATAAGCCGACATGGGGAGCAGCGGGGCCTTTGGGCCCCGTCACTTCTCTACTTCCAGACTCCTCCCGACGACCCCTCATCATGACCGAACCCGACGAGCTAAACGCAGGTACACCCACACCCTTTTTCGGAGGTAACGATGCACGCTCAATCCGTTCAGCCTATACGAAAACACCTGTCGATCGTCCTTGTTTTTACCCTGTTGATCAGTTTGTTCGCCGGTATCCCGCATTCCGCCCAGGCGGCGGTTGGAGATACGACGAGCTACAGCTTTGCGAATCTCGTCAATGTTCCGAATGATCCAAACTGGAACGCCGTCGCTAACCCATCCACGATGCGCTTGACGACGACCAGTTTTCAGATGATCAACAACCAGGTATCGTCCGCCGTCAATGGGGAATACCTGAAAGTCAATTTTATGGTCCCGGAAAGCGGCTATTATGACCTCTCCTTCGTGGGGTGGAAAAATACCGTTGGCGGTGTGGTCGACATCTCGGTGGACGGAACGGTCCTCCGGAGCGACTACAGCTTCTACTCGGCCACGTCTACGCAGAATAGTCCGGCCGCGGAGCCGCTGGGCAATCAAATCCTTCTTAAGCGGGGGATGCATACGCTGCTCTTCCAGGCCAAGCAAACCGTGAAGCTGGCCTCGAACGGCAGATATTATTTGTATCTGTACCTCCAATCCTTCAAAATGCAGCTGAAGCAAAGCGTTCCGGAGCTGAAGCAGCTTACGCTGACTCCGGACGTTCCGTCCTTGGCCAAGGGAGAGTTGCAAACCGTAGCCTTGACGGGAACGATGACAGACGGATCGCCCGCCGACCTGTCGAAGGCGGATTCGATTCAGTTCGAAAGCTCGGACCCTAGCATCATATCCGTAGATGCCAACGGAACGTCGGCGACGCTTCACGCGCTGGCTCTCGGCCAATCCGTGATTAAAGCGACCGCCACCCTGGCGGGGGTTACCGTTTCGGCGGCCCGGCGCGTGGTCGTCGGCGAGCCCGTCCGATTCGACTTTACCCAGCCTATCGACTCGACGATCGAGCAGACCGGGTGGCAAATCGTAGACTCCAAGGTTCCGGCCGGTTCGACCGTGATCCGCAACCAGGAATACGGGATCCAGGTCCAGTCGAATGAGGTCGGCCAGTATATTACGTTCGCGATCCAAGTGCCCGCGAGCGGCTACTATACCTTTAACCTGAACGGAGCGGGAGCATCGTCCGGGGCGGTGGCCGCCTTGTCGGTAGACGGCTTGGAGCTCGGCGACTACAACTTCTATTCGTCAGCTTACGTCAAGGAAAAAGGCTCCCAGATGCTGAGAACGTACTGGATGGAGGAAGGCGTTCACCGCTTTACGCTTCTGGTGAAGGAGAAGGCCGGCTACTTCCACCTGTACCCGGGCTTGCTTGAGCTGGTGAAGAGGAGAAGCTTCCCGCGCTGACCGATCTGCAGGCGGCTCCCGGGAAGCCGGAGCTGATGGTCGGCCAGAAGACGAAGGTGAACCTGCTCGGCACGTTGGGCGACGGCTTCGTCTATAACCTGCCGCAGATCCCATCCGCGGCGCTGCAGTTCGCGAGCCTTGCTCCGGGAACGGCTGTCATTGACGCGAGCGGCGTGATCACGGCGCTGCAGCCGGGAAGTGCCTCTTTTAAAGCTGCCGTTACGCTGGAAGGGGTAACGCTCGAAAAAGCGTGTCTTTGACCGTAACCGATAAGACGCTCGCATCGGTAGAGCTGACGGTGGATAAGACGGAGCTGACACCGGGCAAAACCGCCAAGCTTTCGGTGAAAGGGAAGCTGGCGGATGGAACGGCGGTCGATCTGACCGACGCCCGAATCGAGTATGCCAGCGCGAGTCCGGATGTCGCCACGGTCGGAACGGACGGGGTCATCACGGCGGGGGCAAACTCGGAGGCGCGGAAATCAGCGCCACGGTGACGCTCGGTCCATCGACCGTGTCGAGCTCCATCGCCATCGCCGTCATATCCCCGGTCTTGGAATCGGTGTCCGCTTCCGTAAGCCAGACGGATATGTATGTGGGGGATGCCAGACCGGTTTATGTAACCGGCACGATGAATAACGGAGACAAGGCCGATCTTTCGAACGCCCAAATCACGATCCTCAGCGATCATCCCGAAGTCGCGGTTATGAATCCGGACGGAAAGCTGCATATCGTAGGAACAGGCAGCGCAGCGCTTACGGTTCAAGTCGCGTTAAACGGAGTGACGAAAACAGCGGCATTGACCGTTTCCGGTAAAGAACTCAGCAGCAGCAAGACGAGAACGACGTACTTCACCCCGGCCAAGCTCGCGGCCGCCCGCAAGAACATTCAGTTATTTGAATGGGCCAAGTCGGAGCGCGACGGGGCCGTAGCGAAGGCGGAGCCGTATTTGGCGCTCGGCATGGAGGCGCTTTGGAACGCCGTTGCGCCGCAAAGCATCCCGCGCAGCTACGCCGTCAACCAGAAGGTGGGCAGCCCGGTAACGGGGCTCGAAATCAACAAATACGGGAACTACCCTTACACGGCGGATCCCATTCACGACCCGTGGAAAATTACCGACCCGAGCAGCGGCTACAAGTTCCCGACGAACGACTTTGGCGCTTATTACCAAAGCGGTCTCAACCGCAACGGGGTATTCGATCCGAAGCTCGCCGACCGGAGTCTTCTCGTCAACACGTTGTATCCGGAGAAGGGGCCGACGTGGGGCGTGGACGACGGCACCGGCTGGGTAGATGAGAGCGGGAACCGGTTTGCGTTCATCGCCTACTACGCTCACTGGTCCTTATGGCATGACGGGGTAATTCGCAAAGCGCTGACCGCCTTGCGGGACGCCTATGTGTATACCGGCGATACGAAATATGCCCGTACGGGTCTCGTGCTGCTCGACCGGATCGCCGACGTCTACCCGGATATGGATACGAGCCAATATCCGACTTCCGCCGGCTACTACAACAGCGATGGCGGCACCGGAAAGGGCAAAATCGTAGGCAGCATATGGGAAACAAATCTCGTAGCGGAGTTTATCAAGGCGTACGACGCGTTTTATCCGGCCGCGGACGATCCCGAGGTGATCTCGTTCCTGAGCGCCAAATCCGATCAGTACGATCTCGGACTGCTGAAGAAATCGGCCACCGGCATCCGCCGCAACATCGAGGACGGCATTCTTCGCCAGATTTATCCGGGCGTGCAAACCGCCCGGATCCGCGGCAACAACGGCATGCACCAGAGCACGCTGGCTTTGGCCGCCGTCGTTCTGGATTCGCTCCCCGAAACGAAGGAGTGGCTCGACTTCAATGATAAGGCGGGCGGCCTCGTGTCGAACCCTTGGCGTGTGACCGGCGGCAACATTTCCGCCACACTCGTTGACGACGTCGACCGGGACGGAGCGGGGAACGAGGCTTCGCCGGAATATAACTCGTTTTGGCTCGGCGCTTACCAAGATGTTGCCGACATCCTGGACGGCTATGATCTATATCCGGCCGCCGACCTTTACCAGAACGTAAAGTTCCGCAAAATGTACTCGGCCCAATACCCGCTCCGACTGAGCGACGCGTACACCGCCTTGATCGGCGATGCCGGGCAGACCGGGGCTCCGGTCAGCTATCTGGATAAGGCGCAGTTCATTCGCGCGTTCGAGAAGTTCGGCGATCCGATTTTCGCGCAATTGGCATACGAGCTTAACGGCAATCAGGCTGCCGGGATCCACAGCTCCATTTTTACGGAAAATCCGGAGGGATTGCCCAGAATATCGCGGATGCGATTGCCCAGCACGGAACGCTCCAGCTGGACAGCACCTTAATGAGCGGCTATGGCTTCTCGGCTCTGCGGGACGGGACGAATGAGCGCAAGTTCTCCGGTCTCAGCTATCCGTTCGCCACGCTTCCTCTGGTGGAAAACACAGCGAGTTTTCAGCTCTATGAGAACAGCGGCACGGTTCAATTCAATGCGGAAAGTCCGGGCAAAATCTTATCTTATTCGTTCGACGTACCGAAAACCGATACGTATGAGATCGACCTCCGGCCGTTCCGGGCTACCTCGTATGGGATCTACGCGATCAAGATCGACGGGACGACCGTGAAGACGCTGGATTTCTATGGAACGAGCGGGGCTTCCTCCAAGGTGGAGGTGCTCGCGGATCTGCCGCTGACGGAGGGCAGCCACGTCATTACGTTCGAAGGAGTCGGCAAGCGGGAGGGAGCCACGAACTACAAATTGGGCATTATCCAGCTTCTGCTGTATGACGAAGCATCCAAAGTCATCAAGAACGACCCGAACAACGTTAACAGTACGCGGGACGTTTGGATGTATTTTGGGCGGAACACCGGTCACGGCCACAAGGATACGCTGAATCTCGGCCTGCATGCTTTCGGCTTCGACCTGATGCCCGAGCTCGGCTATCCCGAGTACGCGGACTATACGGTGCCCCGCCGCAGCGAGTGGGAGAACAACACGATCAGCCACAATACGGTGGTGGTCGACGGCAAGAAACAGGGCGATCAGGTCGTCGGGCAGCCGCGGCATTTTGACGACGCGGAGCAGGTAAAGCTCATCGATGTCGAGGCGCCGAACGTGTATCCGCAAACCGAGCTGTATAAGCGGACGACGGCGATGATTCAGGTCGATCCGCTCAACTCGTACGCGATCGATTTCTTCCGCATCAAGGGGGCAACGATCACCACTTCAGCTTCCATGCGGCCGATGCCGTCGTCTCGACGGAGGGCCTGAATCTCGTTCCGCAAACGGGAGGCTCCTATGCGGGACCGAACGTTCCGTTCGGGGTGCGGCCGGCGGGGGACAGCGTAGCCGGCGCCGGTTACACGGGACCCGGCTTCCACTACCTCGGGAACGTCGCCAAGGATACGGCTCCGGCGGGCGCATTCAGCGTCGATTGGAACGTGAAGGATACGTGGGATATTCTCGGGAACGGAGCGGGGGCGCCGACGGATATTCATCTGCGGCTGACGATGTTGACCGGCACGAACGATATGGTGCTTGCGGACGGGATTCCTCCGCAAAATAAGCCGGGCAACCCGAAGAGCCTGCGTTATTTGATCGCGCACCGCACCGGAACGAATCTCCAGAGCAATTTCACGTCCGTCCTTGAGCCGTATCAGGGGGATCGGCTGATTCGCTCTGTTACCCAAGCCGGCGTGAAGGCGAACGGGACGCCGGTTACGGGCGATATGGACGTTAAGGCGGTGAAGGTGGAGCTGGTTAACGGCCGGACGGATTACATCGTCAGCGCGCTCAACCCGGACGTTCGCTATACGATAGACGATAAGCTTGAATTCCAAGGGTTTTTCGGAATTTACTCCGAGCAGGATGGCCACGAAGTCTACAAGTATTTGAACGACGGCAGCTTTATCGGCCCCATCGGGACGGCTTCGGCTGACACTTCCGTGCAGGCGCGCGTTACGGGAACGATTCAAGATTTTACAAGGGAGCTTAGCACAAGCAATTCCTTGCTCGCTACCCTGCAGCTGGGCGGGGTGAAGCCGGAGCAGTTGATCGGCCGAACGCTGTATGCCCAGAATGACGGGAAGCGCAATGCCGCGTACAAGATTGCCGGAATAACGTCGGCCGGCGGGAATACGTACTCGCTGGACATCGGGGATACGACGCTCATTCGCTCGTATGTGGATGCGAATGATTTTTCAAAAGGCTTCGTGTACGATGTGGCATCCGGCGCAGCCTTTATCATTCCGCTGAGCGAGGAATCGGCGCCGCCGGTTACGACGGCAACGGTCTCCGGTACGCTTGTGAACGGCTGGTATACGTCCGATGCGGTCGTCACGCTGCAGGCGTCTGACCGTTCATCCGAGGATCCATCTATCGGCTACAGCCTGGATGGGGGAGCGACGTGGTCGAACTATACCGGGCCGCTGACGATCTCGGACAGCGGGGTTCATCAACTCCTATACCGTGCCGTCAATACCCGCGGACAACAGGAGGCACCGCGCACCTTGAAGTGAAAATCGACCGGGCAGCACCGGTTACCACAGCTGTCGTCTCGGGTACAGCAGGCAGCGAAGGCTGGTATGTTTCCGTGCCGACCGTAACGCTTAATGCGGAAGATCCGTTATCCGGTGTGCAGAAAACGGAATACCGGGTGTCGCGAAGCGGTGACGATGCCCATTGGTCCGACTGGATTCCGTACACGGGTCCGTTCCAGCTGGAGGAAGGGCGGAACGTAGTCGCCTTCCGATCCCTTGACCTGGCGGGTAATACGGAACAGGAGCAAACAGCCCAAGTCGCATTCGATGCTCATGCTCCGACGTTCGAAGTTCTGGCTAACGGCACCGTTCTGACGACGGGAACCGATTGGTCCGACTCTGACTTGCTGCAGCTCGCCGTTCAGGCAGCGGACACCCTGTCGGGCGTTGCAAGCACGCAGATTACCGTCACGGACAGCGTCTACGGGGCGATCGCCGAGAACGGCGGCCTCTATGACCTGGCAGGTCGGCTCGGCCCGGTAAAGGTCCACGTGACCGTAACGGATCACGCCGGTAACCGGGCAGAGGCGGAATATACGCTTAACGTGACCACGAATTACGATTCCGTCCTGCGATTGCTCGCGCGGTACGAATCGGCCGGCGAGGTCGCTAAGCCGCTCTCCGAGCAGCTGCAAGCGGCGATCCGTCAGGCGAAGCAGATGGAGGACGACGGGAAACCGAAACAGGCTCTCAAGCATCTCGAAGACTTTGTCAAGCATCTGCAAAATGACGCCATGCAGAAGTTTATATCGAACCAAGCGAAGCAGGCGCTAGCAAGCGACGCCAATGAGCTGCTGAAGCGGCTGCAGCCGTAAAGGAAAGAAAGCCGAACGGGACATCGATTCCCGTTCGGCTTTTTTGGCATGACAGAAAAAGTTGATTTGTTGAACTGAACTTTCGCGGGGCGGTTCACAAAAGTCCAGATTGAACAGCCTGATAAGAGAGAAAAGTGCAGATTTTGCACTTTTTTTTGTTAAGGGAGCTGATATGGTGGAGGAGAGGATAGCCATCAGTTTGGAGGTCCAAGGAGATCGTGTTCCATGTACAGGAAAAAAGGAGGTCCTTTATGCCTGAGCCAATGGATCGATTGGAAACGAGATGCCTAAGCTCCCTGGAGAAAGTATTTCCGGACGAAGAGCTCCAGGCCGGCTCCGTTACACGGGGGTCGATGCTGCGGGGAGAGGTGTACTCGTTCCAGGTGGCCTATCGGACGCAGCAGTTAAAAAGAAAATTTCGGTAAGCGCCGATTCCGCCTTACCGGGACGGATTACCCTGCGGTCCGTCGGATTAGCGCCGTCGGAGCTTCCCTGCCAACGCGGTCACGACGAGAATGTGCTCCGGACCACGCCCGGCCTGTACCCGGACCCGCTGTTGCCGATCGATGCCCAGGAAGGGCTGACCGGCACCCACTATCAATGGCGGTCGGTCTGGGTAACGGTGGAGGTGGACGACGAGGCGGAGGCGGGTCTGTACCCCATCACGGTCCGTTTTGCGGACAAAACGGGGAGCCGCTCGCCAAGGAGTGCTTTGAGCTGCAGGTGGTGGACGCGGCGCTTCCCGATCAAACCCTGATTCATACCGAATGGTTCCATTGCGATTGTCTGGCTCACTATTACGGGGTGGAGGTATTTAGCGAGGCGCATTGGCAGCTCATGGAACGGTATGTGGGGACGGCCGTCCGGCACGGCATCAACATGCTCCTAACGCCTCTATTTACCCCTCCGCTTGATACCCAGGAGGGAGGGGAGCGGTTAACCGTGCAGCTTGTGGATGTAAAGAAGGAAGGAGCGGCCTACCGGTTTAATTTCACCCGGCTTGGACGCTGGATTGAAATGGGGCAACGGGCGGGAATCCGCTATTTTGAATTCTCGCACTTGTTTACCCAGTGGGGAGCCAAACACGCCCCGAAGATTATGGCGGAAGAGGAAGGGGAATACCGGCGTATTTTCGGGTGGGATACGGATGCGACGGGAGAAGCCTACAAAAGCTTTCTCGGTCAATTTCTCCCTGAACTCGTCGCTTACCTTCGGGAGCAGAAGGTGGAGAAGCGGAGCTATTTTCATATCTCGGATGAACCGTTTCTGGAGCATATGCCCTGGTACCGGAGCGCTAGCGAGCTGATGCAGGCCCACTTAGGGGACTTTCCGATCATCGACGCCCTGACCAACTATGAGTATTACGAGCAGGGCCTGGTGAAACGGCCGATCCCGACTAACGATCACGTCGAGCTTTTCCTGGAACGCGGGGTTCCGGAGCTTTGGACTTATTATGCCTGTGTTCAATACCGCAAGGTTTCCAACCGTTTCTTTAATATGCCGTCGGCGCGCAACCGCATAATCGGCATCCAGCTGTACAAATTCCAAATCGCCGGGTTCCTGCATTGGGGCTATAACTTTTGGAATTCGCAGTATTCGATAAGGCCGATCGACCCTTACCGCGTTACGGATGCGGGCCGCAGCTTTCCATCGGGGGATGCTTTCCTGGTTTACCCGGGCGGGGACGGCTTCCCCGTCGAGTCGATCCGGATGGAGGTCTTCTTCGAAGCCCTGCAGGATATGAGGGCCCTTCAACTGCTGGAAAGCTTGATTGGGCGGGAACAGGTGGTCGCCATGATCGATGAAGGGCTGGCGGAGCCGCTAACCTTCAGCCAGTACCCGAAGGATGCTGAGTGGCTGCTGACCTTCAGGGAGTCGGTCAACACGGCGATTCAGTCCCATCTTCTCCGGCAGGCATGACAACGGCCCGGGATTCATTGGGGAAGGGGCCGGAAAATAGGAAGCGGCGAACGCGGCAGCGTTCGACACGGCAGAGAGGCACGGTGATTACCATATGCTAAAACAAGCTTTGCACCTGAACACGGCATCGGTGCGCGTAGTCCTATCCAATCAAACCCTGGAGGGCGGCACAGCGGAACGGACCAGCGACGGGACGGCGGTTTATCGCGCCGGTTCCCTTTCGCTTTCTTTGGAACCCGCCGGGGATGCCGAGGTCTTGGCCGTTTCGATACACAATGAAGGGCTGCAGGAGGTGGGTTTGCGCCGGGTTCTTCTGGAGTGGCCGGCCTCCTTCTTCCCGTCCTCGCTGGATGCGCGCGACTATATCCAGCTCTATCATCCGCGGGATTTTATGAAGCTGTGCGGGATCCGTCCGGTGCATCGGCCGAATGACTGGTCCCGTCCGGCGGACGCCTCGGGGATGGTGAGCGTGCTCCGTCATCGGCAGACGGGGGAAAGTATCCTTTTGGGGGCGGTTCCGCCTTACGGAGACTGCTTTGTCGACCTTCCCATCCTGCATGAAGAGCCGCATCATGACGGGGCGTTCGGGTTCGGCTTTCATCTTCAGGCTCCCCGGACGGTTGGCCCTGGTCAGCGGGTAACGCTCGCCCACTTGATGGTGCTGCAGGGGGAACGGCATAGACCTGCTGAATCGGTATGCGGACGTCATCCGGACGCGCCTGAAGGATTTCAGCCCCCGCCCGGAACGGATCACCGGCTGGAACACTTGGGATTATTACTCCGGGGCGGTCCGTGCGGAGGATGTCGCACTCAATGCGGCCAAAGCCCGGGAGCACTATGGAGACGCCTTGGCGTACATCGTGATAGACGAAGGCTACGAGCGCCAGTGGGGAATATGGGAAGCCGGCTGGAAATTCGAAGAGGGCCTGTCCGCCGTCTGCGATCAGATTCGGTCCAGCGGGTACGAGCCCGGGATCTGGACGGCTCCCCTTATGGTGAATGTGTATACCCCTCTGTATAGGGAGCATCCCGATTGGTTCGCCGGAGACGAGCAGGGGAACGTCTACCTGGAAGACACGGCGTACGGCGTCATGGCCCAGCTGGATATCACCCAACCGGAAGTCGAAACGCATATCCGCCAAACCTACGAGCACCTGAGTTCCGCCGGATTTACTTACTTCAAATGCGACTTTGCCCAACTTCTTCTCGGCGCTTCCACCTTCTATCGAAACGACATGTCTCATGCGGGGATGATTCGCCGGCTGTTCGAGGTGATCCGGGAAACGATCGGAGCGGAAAGCTATCTGCTCGCTTGCGGCGCTCCCTATGAAGCCGTTATCGGTGTCGCGGACGCCCATCGGACGACGGGCGACATTCACAACTACTGGAGCCATATCCGCCAGAACATCCGCTCCATGTTCGGGCGAGGGTGGATGCAGGGATCGATCGGGAACACGGACCCGGACACGGCCATCGTGAGGTGCAAGGAAACGACGGACGACAAGCAGCTCAACCGCCGCTCGAAGAGGAAACCGTGGAGTGCCGGAGCCAATTGGACATCGGGCCGAAAAATGAGCCTGACGGAGGCCAAAACCCTTCTCTTGGCTTGTTACGTAACCGGAGGAGACCTCATTCTTGGGGATGCTCTGATGAAGCTCAATCCGCTTGGGACCGAATTGCTCGCTTGTCTACTCGGGGCCCCGGTTCAGAGTGGCATGATCCCCCTCAATCTGTTCGAGCCCGACGGGGATGAAATGCCCATTGTCCTGACGGAGAGCGGGGGAGAAAATTACTCGTGCTGTTCAATCTCGGCGACGATTATCGAACGCAAACCATCCCTCAGGAATGTACGGCAAAGCCGCACGTATGGAAGGAGTTCTGGTCCGGGCATGCTGTGCAGGCACCGGGTTCCAGAGCGGTCGAGCTGGCTCCGCGGAGCGCGCTTGCGTGGTGGTTGGTGTGAGGGCCGGCGGCTCGTCATGAAGGGTTATTTGGCTTTGCTTGGTGCGGTATCGATCTGGGCCGTGTCCTATATCGTTATGAAAACGGCGACAACCGATTATCCCCAGCTGCTGTTCCAATTTTGGAGGTATGCAGCGGTGGCCGTGGTTTATTTCCTTTGCTTTTATCGTTCGGTTAAGGCGATATCCGGCTCCATCTGGAAAAAGGGACTGCTCCGTCTTGGTTTGGCTAACTTTGTACTAGGCTTTTTCTCTATTTATGCCGTGCAATATACGACGCCAACGAGGGTAGTGGTGATTAACAGCCTGATCATCGGAATCGTTCCTCTGCTGCGCTGGATTCATGACCGGTGCAGGCTTGCCCGTGGTGAAATATGGTCAGTGGGCATCGCCCTAACCGCCATAGCGCTGCTAATCGGGCCTGAGGATCACGCCGTCCGGCTGGGGGACGGGCTGGCTTTCGCCGGCATGCTCGGCAGTGCTTACTCGATCGTGTTGACGAGCCGGCTGCTTTCCCTCCATCGGGCGTCGGTCATTCAGGTTTCGTTCCTGGGCGTAGCCGGCTGTGCTGTATATTTCACGTTGGCGGCGATTGTCTATGCCTGCTTCACCCCCGGCGGGTTTGCCCTGCCGAGCCTGCTGTCTCAGCCGGGGACGGTCGCCGGCATCCTGTACATGATCCTATTCGTATCGGTGGCGGCGAATTTGCTGCAGGTTTTCGGCCAACGCCGGCTTCCTCCGGTTACGGTGTCGATCTTGTTCTGTCTGGAGCCTGCCCTGACGGCCGTGTTGGACTATCTCGTGCTTGGCCATGCCTTGTCCATTAGGGTGATGATCAGTGGTGTCCTGCTGATCACGGCGACGATTATTGCCGCCACATACAGTGGAAAAGAGGCGTGGAAGAGGAAAAAGTCGGAAAGCGGGGAATGGGCGTTGACGGATAGCCTTTGATCAAAATCACAAATCTTGGAATGCGGGGATTAGGCTTTTGCAGGTGAAACAGCGAAGAACCCGAGGTATGGTAAAATACCCGGGTTCTTTATGCTTGTTTGCTGCCCGTCCCTTAGAAGAGATAGTTCAACGGGCTATCCATATTTGGCTTGAATGAATTTGGCACGCCGCAAAATCCGGTGGTACATGCTCTTATCCTTTAATGCACGAAAGGAGCGGAATGTCGGGGCTGTGTTGACTTCGATGATCCAGACGTGCCCCTTGTTGTCCACGGCGATGTCGATCCCTAGAGTCCGAAGTCCCGGGAACTCCCTGTCCAACGCCTTTGCTGCCATAGCCGAAACCTGGTTGATTTCCCGAATCGTATCTTTCACTTTATCAGGGTCCCGTGGGTATAGAGCACCAAGTACGGTCTCCACCGTTTCCGGTCTGGCTCCTTGATGATAATTGGTAACGAACCTTCCGGGAGCGCCCACCCGTACCACTTTACCCGAAATCAGCCAGACCTTCTCCGGCTTCTGCATAAACACCCGAATGTCGAGGAGCCGGTTTCGGTACTTGGCCAACTGCAGCCCCTGCTGGACGAGGTAGGCCCTTCTAGGAGAGAGCAGCGTTCTTAAAACAGGGAGCAGGGATTTATGGTCGACCTCCCGGTGATGAAGGCCCCAGGAAACTTGGATGCGCTGGTTCTTCCGTTTCTTCACTCTCACGATCCCATTGCCTAGGCTCCCCACGTCCGGCTTTATAAACACGGCTGGATACCGGCTGATCATTCGGGCCAAAATCCCCGGACTCCAGGGAAGGGTTTCGGGCAGGTGGTGACGAAGCCGCGGGTCTTTTCGCATCGCCTTATCCTTTAACAGTTTCTCTTCGACATAACGCAACGGCATCGGCCTATCACCTCGTTCATCGTGTACATTTCAAGATAGGATATGCCGCCGAAACCTGCTTGTCAGATACATCCGCCCCTGGGAAAAGAAAAACGCAGTTGGCCTCCGTGAGGACGCAACAATCCGAACTCCTGCAGGTAGAGTAATTCTTCCCTATTCTGCGTCTGGCACAGGAGCGTCGTTGAAGTGGCCGCGAGGCTTTTTGCCACTCCAGCGGGGATCGACTGCTTCAAGCGACGATTGATAGCGCGTGTCGACACTGAGCCGGTATTGGTTCGTCTTATTTTCCAACGAGCAGTGCATCAGGAACATGCCAAAGATCAGTACGTCGCCGGCCTTGAATTCCGTCGTGGCCCACTTGCCGCCATATTTGTTCGTGATGACGAGGGGGTCGTCCGTGTAAGCGCCGATGCCGTGGCGATCGGAATCCTTCGTGCCGTAGGACTGCTTCAAATCTTCGAATCGGTGGGAGTTCAGGCAGATCGCCAGCCCGCCCATCTCGTAACGGATGTCGCCAAGAGGCGACCAGACCGTGTACAGGTTATGCGTACCGCGGCCCATGTAGACGATGTCATAATGAGCGCCGGTGTAATCACCCTTGCCGATAGCCCGCAGCCATTTATATTGATAGGTCAGCGATTGCTCGCCGAGCAGCTGGTCAAAGAAGTGCATCACATGCCGTCCATTCAACACATCAAGCAGCTCGGGCAAGTCCTCGTTCGTTCCCCCGAAAAAAGCGTTTTGCTGCCATCTGCCATAAAGCCTTCCTCTAACAAGGTATCCCGTTCCAGCTTGCCCATCTTGTCCATTTTCCTCAGAACGGCAAGCCTTGCTTTCCTCACTTGCTCCCGGTCGTGGAACCCTCGCAGCAGCAGGTAACCGTCATCGGCGATTCGCTGTCTCAAAGCAGCCACGTCATGCATAATGTCGTTTGAATCCCGCAGTTCCTCTAAATGCGGCCCGCCGAGTTCCAACTCGCGATTTCCTACTTTCAGTAACATGGTCATCCCCTCCTTGGTATCCTTGTTGTTTTATTGTAGTTCCCGAACCCTGCCGGATTCCATGGAACGCCGTTACAAAAACATGTATAATCGTACCGAATAACGAATGGAGGTTGACATTCGTCTATGGTTTTTATGAATATTCCTTACGTGCTGGATGATCGTATGGAGGCATCCGATTTTCGTTTCAAGTCCATTTGGGAGGTTCAGGCAAATGACGCCTATCAAGTGGTCAATCCGAATGGCTTCGAGTTTCCCGGGATCTTCGTTACGTACGAGGGCACGGGTACGGTTGCGGTAGAGGACCGGGGGTATTCCCTTTGCACCGGTACCTATATGATCGTTCCGGCCGGCGTCCCCTGCTCCTATCGCTGCATCGGCGGAAATTGGAAATTTTATTTTATTCACTTTGATCCTCTGGCTCTGGTAATGGAGTTGGAACTGCCTGTTGGCGTGCCGTCAGCGACCGCCCAACTGTCGGACGCCGCTCGCTTGTGCAAACGAATGATAGACAGTTTAATCGTGCAGCCGCGTGGCTGCGGGATCACCGTCCGACTGCATGCTCAAGAACTGCTTCTCCTCTTCGCCAGGGAAAGGGATGACAACAACCGGAACCGTTACCCCGAGCTCGACGACATTTTGTTCTGGATGCACCAAAATATCACGCAATCGCCCCCAATCGATGTGTTGGTTCGTCAAAGCGGGATGTCGCGTTCCGTCTTCTTTGCGCGCTTTCGTGCCCGAACCGGCATGTCGCCGAACCGTTACATGCAGGGGCTGAAGCTCGATTCGGCCAAAGCCGCGTTGGAGACGACCCGCTTATCCGTCAAGGAGATCGCTGCCGCGTTACATTTTTACGATGAGTTCCACTTTTCCAAATTGTTCAAGCAAAGATACGGGGTCAGTCCCCGCACGTATCGGAGAAACTTGCTATATTGACAAGAATGAATACGACCGAACCAGCGGAGGCACCCTTGGGTTTATACATAACGATATGTTATAACGATATGTTATAAAGTGGAAAGCCGGGAAAGAGAACTGGCCAAGAAAAAGCAGGGAAAAGAGGCTAGAGAGGCGGAGCAGAGGAGAAGGGAAGAGGAACGAAAAGAAAAAGAAAGGCAAGAAGTAAATCCGTTAACCTTCCTTCACTGTGAGTTTGATAAATCCAAGCGAATAGAAATCAAAGGGTATTTGATTGCAACGAATAAGAGGTAGTACATCGTTTTGTCCTTTAATGCGCGAAAGGATTTGAATGTCAGGGCTGTGTTGACTTCGATGATCCAGACATGACCCTTGTTGTCGACAGCGATATCGATACCTAGAGTCCGGAGTCCCGGGAACTCCCGGTCCTTCATCGTGTACATTTCAAGATAGGATATGCCGCAGGAACCTGCTTGTCAGATACATCCGCCCCTGGGAAAAAAACCGCAGTTGGCCTCCAGAACGCCCGGAACTTGCTTCCGTTAGCGTTCTCTTTTGCGTTTTCCGAGGCACCGTGCGGGTTTTCGGCGCTGGTGCAAGATAGATCAATCGGTGGAAACGCCGTGCAAAACAACGTGATTGCCGGAAATGGCGCCGGGGAATATAGTCGAACTTGCGAGAGGCGGGAACGCGGTACTCGCCATCCACAATATTCGCAAGACTCGATGAGGTGAGACGGAATGTCCGCGATGCAAAGAAGTGCGTTGCAAGAAAGCAGGCCGAGACTGGCCGCGAAGAAGCCGTCCGTTTGGCGCACGATCGGCAAACGATTTCTTCGCGATAAATTTCTATACCTGTTGGCGCTGCCGGGTATCTTGTATTTTCTTCTTTTCAAATATGTGCCCATGTACGGCGTGTTAATCGCGTTCCAGGATTACTCCCCTTACCTGGGGATGATGAAGAGCCCTTGGGTCGGCTTCGGCCACTTTGTCCGGTTTTTCTCGAATCCCGATTTTTTCCTTTTGTTCCGAAACACGATGGCGATCAATCTGTTGAACCTGATTTTCTTTTTCCCGATCCCGATCTTGTTGTCGCTCATGCTGAACGAGCTGCGAATCACGTTTATGATGCGAATCATTCAGTCGGTTATCTATTTGCCGCACTTCCTGTCGTGGGTCATCATCGCCGGCATCACGTTTTTGCTGCTTTCCAGCGGGGATGGGGCGATCAACAAGCTGTTGGTGGAGCTCGGCTTCGAGAAGATCAACTTTCTGACCAATCCGGATACATTTTGGGGGCTGCTGACGGCGCAATCGATCTGGAAGGATGCGGGCTGGGGCACAATTATTTTCCTGGCCGCCATCGCCGGGGTCGATCCGCAGCTGTACGAAGCCGCAAAAATAGACGGCGCGGGTAGAATCAAGCAGATGGTGCATGTGACGCTGCCGTCGATCCGCCACGTTATCGTCATCCTGCTCATCCTGCGCATCGGCCACATTATGGATGTCGGCTTCGAGCAGGTGTTCCTCATGATGAACAGCATCGTGTCCGACGTAGCGGATGTATTCGATACGTACGTGTACCGATTGGGCGTGCGGGAAGGCCAGTTCAGCTTCAGCACCGCTGTCGGGCTTTTTAAATCCATTGTCGGCTTGCTGCTGGTCATCGGCGCGAATAGGCTCGCGAAGAAGCTTGGCGAAGAAGGCGTCTACTAGAATGTTCTTAGATCGAGAGGGAGAGTGTTGAGCTTGAAAGCTAGAATGGGCGATCGGGTGTTCACCGTCACGAATGCAGCGATTCTGATCCTGATCAGCCTTGTCGCCGTGTTCCCGTTATATTATGTCTTCGTCGTCTCCTTCACGGATCCGTCGGAATATGTTCGCAAGGGAGTCGTTCTTTTTCCGGAAAAATGGTCGCTCGATTCCTACCGCTACCTGATGTCGACCAACTCGTTCTTGAACGCGATGGGCAACAGCCTGTTCCTTGCCACGGTTGGCACCGCCTGCAGCCTGGTGGTTACTTCGGGGCTTAGCTACGCGTTGTCCCGCAAACGGTTAGGAGGACGGCGGACGCTGCTGCTGCTGATCTTGCTCACAACGCTGTTTAACCCCGGCCTCATCCCGCCCTATTTGCTCGTGCGCGAGCTGGGCCTCATCAACAGCACGTGGTCCCTGATCCTGCCGGTGCTGTCAAGCGGCTGGTACGTGCTCCTGATGAAAGGCTTTTTCGACAGCATCCCGGCGTCGCTCGAGGAAGCGGCGCGAATCGACGGCTGTAACGATTTCAGTGTCTGGTGGCGGGTGATTCTGCCGCTGTCCCTGCCTTCGCTCGCGGCGTTCGGATTGTTCTATGCGGTTGATTATTGGAACACGTTTTTCAGTGCCCTGCTGTACATTAACCGTTTCGATAAGCAGCCCCTGCAGGTCCTGCTGCAAAATATGCTGATCGACTCGTCGATTTCCGGCAGCTCGGAGGCCGCGCAGATGATGGCCGAGCAGCGCATTCCGGGGCAGACGCTGAAGATGGCCGCGGTGGTCATCGCCACGGTGCCGATCCTGCTGGTCTATCCCTTCCTGCAGAAGCATTTCGCCAAGGGCGCCATGGTCGGCTCGGTGAAGGAATAAACAGGATTTCTCTTTGAAATCCGTTTAGTATAAAATAGGTTTACATTTCAAGGAGGTTACTTCATGAGCAAGGAACGTAACAAAGGATTATCCCTGCTTGGTCTCGCAACGGCGGTCGTGCTGGTTGCGAGCGCTTGCAGCAGCGGCAAGGCCGGCGGATCCGATACGGGGACAGCAAGCACCGGCGGGGCGAAGCAGGAAGCGCCGTTGAAGGTCAGCATCATGACAACGTATTACACGCCCGAGCCGCCCGGACCGGACAACGTCATCGTGAAGGAATTCGAAAAGCGGACGAATACGGACCTGGACATTACCTGGGTTTCCTCCAATAATTACCGGGATAAATTAAGCGTAACGCTCGCTTCCGGAGATATTCCGGATCTGGTGCTGCTGGACGATCCGTTCAACGCGCAGGTTCGCACCATGGTTGCGCAAGGCGCGTTTTGGGACATTACGGATGTCAGGAAAGACTACCCGAATCTGATGAAGTTTCCGGATGCGACTTGGAACAACCAGAAGCAGCGGGACGGTAAAAATTACGGGGTGCCCCGGGTCCGTCCGGTGGAAGGTGGAAGCGGATTCATCATCCGGGAGGACTGGCTGAAGAAGCTGAACCTGCCGGTTCCGCAAACGACGGAAGACTTGTACACCGCTTTGAAGGCGTTTAAAGAGAAAACCCGGACGGCTTGAAGCCGACGGAGGTCGTTCCATTCGCCGGAGGGACGGCGAGCGATCACTTGAACAACTTCATCCATCTGCAGAACGTATTCACCGGCACCCACTGGCATTGGAAGGCTATCAACAACGAGCTCGTTCGCGTCGATCTGCTGCCGGAAGTGCGCGAGTTCATCGTATATATGAAACGCTTGTATGACGAAAAGCTGATCCCGAGCGACTTCGCCGTCTTGAAGGGCTCCCAAGTCAGCGACATGGTGAAGGGCGGCAAAGCCGGCGTCTATGAAAATATTGTGGAAAATTCCTGGGAACCCACGGAAATCTTAAGAAAGACGAACCCGGATGCGACCTTCCTGCCGCTCGTCAGCCTCGACGGATTCGCAAGCAAGGATAACGGTTCCTTCGGCATGTTCGCGATTCCGAAGAAGGTATCGGAGGAGAAGATGAAGAAGCTGATCGCGCTCATGGATTACGGCGCTTCCGAAGAAGGCAGCGACTTGGCGAACTATGGCTTCGAGGGTGTTCACCATACAGTCGAGAACGGCATCAAGGTATCGACCGAACAAGCCAAAAAAGACATCGTCGCGCAGCAGGCGCTCGGTCAAATCTTCTTGAAATACGACAAGTACTTGCGGGCATGGAGAGCGGGCATCCCGAACGATTTGTACGAGCGCAACAAGAAAATCATTGACATGCGGGAAAAAATCAGTGTGCCGGATCCGTCGACGGGCCTCTATTCGGAGACGAACCTGAAGAAGGGTGGAGAGCTGGACAAGAAGATTTTCGATTTGAAAGTAAAGGTTATTATGGGCGTTAAGTCGCTGGAAGATTGGGATCAATTCGTGAAGGAATTGAAAGCGAACCCGGATTTGATTAAGATTACGGAAGAATTAAACGAAGCCTACAAAGCAAGAAACAGTAAAGCCAAGGGATGACTGCTTCGAACCTCCGGCCCCGAACGGGCGCAGGGGTTCCTCTTGCTTTTCCGGGCAGGGACTTTCGAGAAAGGGGCAAAGCCGTGCGCGTATGGCGCTGGTTGAGAGACAAGGGGAGACAAGGTTCTTATTTTCGAAAAAGCTTGGTCCTCATTCTGTGTATTGCAAGCATACCCACCGCATTGATCGGGGCGGGGTCGTACCTGCTCGCGACGAAGCAAATCGAGAAAGAAATGCACCGATCGAATCAAGCTCGGCTGGCCAAGGCCATGGAGCGCATCGACGAGGATTTGTCCCAGCTGGAGCTGGCCGCCGCGCAATGGTCGCTCGATCCCCTCTTCAACGAAACGATCCGGGACACGAATTTCCGGCAGGATTTTCAGAAGACGCAGACCTTATACAGCGCGCTTTCTTTAATGAAAAATCCGTACCCGTATTTGAGCGAAATCCAGTTGTATATTGACCAATCCCAACCAGTCGTCATTATGGAGGATAAGGGGATTATCCCCGTTAGCGGGGAAGCCGGGGAAAGGTACCGTTCGATGATGGAAGCCGTCGAGGGCGCCTTTTGGGTGGAACGCATGCCGCTTCCGATGGAGAAGCGCCAGGAGATCGCATTTGTTCAGCGGCTGGGATACGGGCAGAACGCTTACGGGCTTTTATTCTTATATTTGGACGTCGATCGCGTCGCGCGGGCGGTGAATGAATTTTTTAACGGAACGAACGGATCCTCCTTCCTGTTAGGGGAAAAGGGAGAGTTCCTCGTATACGGCGGAGCGGCGTCCGGGGCGCCGCCGACGGCATTCGAAGAGGGGCTGCAAGCGGCAGTCGCGGACCGGGGAGGGCAGCCGACGTCTTTACGTACCATTGGGGCGGGGAGACGTTCTCGGTATCCTACGGGGCGTTTAAAGGACTGGGCACAACGTGGACCTACGTGGCCGCGATTTCCTTGTCGCAGCTGACGGAGCCGGTGCTTGCCATGTCGCGCCTGAGCTTGGGCATCAGCGCACTCGGGCTCTTCGTCGCGATGCTGCTCGCCTGGATCGGGTCGCAGCGCCTGTACCGGCCGATCCGCCAGCTCGTCGGCAGGTTGCAGGATCATCGCCAGCCGGCGAACGTGCCGGGCGACGAGATGGCGTTCATCGAGATGCAATGGGATCGCATGACAAGCCAAAGCAAGGTGCTGCAGGAGGAATTGGCGAAGTCGCAGCCGCTGCTCCGGTATGGCTTTCTCCTTCAATTCGTTCAGGGTCATTACCAATCGATGAAGGAAGAGGAAATCCGCGACCGGCTGGAAGCGTTCGGCCTCGGCACCGACCACCGGGGCTTCGTCTTGATGCACGTGCAATTGTACGATCTCCTGAATCCGGAGAACCGGTTCACGGAGGGCGACGACCCTTTGGTGACCTTCGCGGCAACGAACATACTCGAAGAGCTGCTTCAGGGCAGGGAGGGCGAGAGCGCGGTTTTGAACATGCAGGACAAGTCGATTCGGGTGCTGCTGACGTATGACTTGGAGGGAGCCGGGAGAAGGTCAAAACCGAGCTGTTCCGCATCGCGGAGCAGTGGATCGACGTGCTTGGGAAGCTGTTGAAGATGCAGGTGATCGTCGCCGTAAGCCAGCCGACGCTTCAGGCCAAGGACATCCCGCCCTTGTTCGCCGAGCTGCGCCAGGTCGTACGTTACCGGGACCTGCAGCGGGAAGGGCAGATCATCGACATGGAGGATGTCGTGCCGGAGAAGAAGGAGCGCAGCGACTATCCCTTCGAGTTGGAGGCGGCGATTCTCGAAGCGGTGAAGCTCGGCATCCGGGAGGAGGCAGCGACCCGGACGGCGGAGTTCGTCGAGGCGCTGGTGCATCGATCCGGGAAGGAATATGCGGTGCAGCAAGGGATCGTTCAGTTGTTCGGCGGCATCCAGCATGTCATCATGGAGGCGGGGGTTCCGTCGCAGGGAGCTTATGACGGTGTCGACAAGCTGGAGCAGCTGCTCCAGCTGAAGGAGCCGGCGAAGATGGTCGAGTTTCTCGAAAAGGCGATTTTGACGCCGTACATGGACGAGCTCGAGAAGGACCAGCTGCGTCACCGGAAGCAGCTGGTGGACCGGGCGACCGACTTTTTGCAATCTAACTTCACGAACGAGGTGTCGTTGGAAACTTGCGCGGAGCAGCTCGGCGTAAGCAAATTCACCTTGAGCCGGGCGTTCAAACAAACCGTGGGCATCAACTTCATCGATTATGTTACGCGCCTTCGGGTGGAGAAGTCGAAGGAGATGCTGCGGGGCACGGATTGGAAAGTGTCGGATATCGCGGAGCGGATCGGCTATCAGCCGTCGCATTTCATCCGGCTGTTCAAAAAGTTCGAGGGCATGACCCCGGGGCAATACCGGGACAACGTGCCGATGCTGCACTCCGAGGAACCAGGCGGCGAATAACGAAGGGTATGGCAATAATGGGTCGATCGAATACTAATATTCGGTCGGCTTTTTCCAGTTCCCCAAGTGTTAAGTATGTTGAGCGAGGGGTATTGTCTGGAACTCGACGCCTAGACTTCCATATAGTAACCTGCTCCCGTAATCCCCGCTAATCTGACTGTATTCAAACAAAGCCAGCCGAGACGTGACCCTATCACGTTGGCGGGCTTTTTGTCGTCTCATCAGGTTCTGG
Organism: Paenibacillus sp. CC-CFT747; assembly: GCA_030323305.1. Taxonomy (GTDB): domain Bacteria; phylum Bacillota; class Bacilli; order Paenibacillales; family NBRC-103111; genus Paenibacillus_AO; species Paenibacillus_AO aurantius. The sequence continues at coordinate 2,738,377 of CP106741.1, forward strand.
AAGAAGTCCATACAAAAAGAGAAAGTTCTGCATAAGTTCTCGACATTTATCGTTTAAACTGACGGTGAAACAGGAGATAGACAAATCGGCCGACGATTTTATTTTAACGAAAGCGAGGATTTAAAGATGAGCAACCTATCCGTAAACCGCAGGGAATCGGAAGCCGGTGATCGCCCGGTGGAACTAACCAACCTATCATCACTCGTGGTTGGAGCGCGTTTGGTATTTAAGGTGATGGTAAGGCTATTCACGGTTTGCATTTTACTCCAAGTCTTTCTTGCCGGGCTCGCCCTGTTTTGGGATCCGGCCCGTTGGGCGAGCCATACGGGATTTGCCCGATTGCTGATCCTTGTTTCCGTCCTGATTCTCGTGGTATCTTTCATCGCCCGGCTGCCTCTTTCTCTTCGGCTGCGTAGTGCAGGTTTGTTCGGCATCATCCTTTTGATAGCCGTCAGCGCTAAATTACCGTCTGAAATCGGCTATTTATCTGCTCTTCATCCGGTACTCGCACTGCTGTTGTTTTTGGAACGGTGTCCCTCGCCCGGAAGACCGAAGCCTTCCAAAGGGAAAGAAAGCAAGGAGCTGCGAAGCAAAGCAGTTGAATGGAGGTAAGACACCAACCTTAATAGGGATGGAGAGGAAAAGATGCCGCCCTAATCTAGCCGATTATCTATGGATCTTCCTATTCCTTATCGTGTCTGGAGTATCGCTGCAGCTGGTCGTACATGATTATGAGAACAGAACCCGTTGGTTTCGAATGCTGGTCGTTGTTCTATATGGAATCTCCGGTATCCTCGTTCTCTTAACCTTTATTCCAAGCCAATGACCAAAGACTGAAGAACTTGTGATTAGTTTGAATCCAGGAGGAGATAAGAATGGCCCCAATCCGAGTACGTTACATTGTCGACGACGTAGAGGCGACCATCGCCTTCTACACCCAGCATCTTGATTTCCTAGTCAAAGCACATCCCGCACCTAGCTTTGCTGTTTTGCAGCGAGGGGATTTGAATCTTCTTGTAAATGCCAAAGATGGTCCGGGAGGAGCCGCTCAAGCCATGCCGGATGGGCGTAAACCGGAGCCGGGCGGCTGGAACCGGATCCAACTCGAGGTCCATGACCTGGAAAGCCTTGTTGGGTCCTTGCGTGAAGCAGGACTGAGCTTCCGCAATAATATTGTCATCGGTTTTGGCGGCAAGCAGATCTTACTGGAGGACCCGGCAGGCAACCCTATAGAACTTTTCGAGCCTCCCGGCAAATGATGGATCGGACAGAATGAGAATGAGAATGATAGCCATAATCTGGTGCGGTCTGTTTATCTTCCCCTTATCCGGTTCAGCCGGAAGCGAAGGAAGCATGCAAGTAAAGCAGTCTGGGGCTTCCGTCTTCTCCGAAGTGGATGCGTATATCGCCCGCGAAATGAAACGGCAGCGTCTTCCAGGGCTGGCTCTCGCGATTGTTCAGGGGGATCAGATTCTTTACCTGCAGGGATATGGTCGAGCTGATTCATCGGGTCGTTCGGTTACACCGGAAACCCCTTCGGATTAGGGTCGATCGGTAAGTCGATTACGGCTATAGCCGTTCTGCAGCTTGCCGAGAAAGAAAAAATGGACTTGGATGCGCCTATACAGCGACATTCCTCGTACCGGCCATCACGCTGCTCCTGGGCAGATGGGCTTTCTGGCCAGGCCGCCGCAACGCCGTGGCGGACTCGGATTTACCCTCTAGGGAAAAGCCGGTGGATCCGTTATTCACGGGCGGTTGAAAGTTTACCCCCGCCAAGCCGTCTCTCCCATAGGGGAAGAGCGGCTTTTTCCTCTTATTCTCACCCGGTTCCCATGTAAAAATATAGAAATCAAGCTCCCCCTGGTTTATGATAGACATGTTGCCTAACGGCCAATCTTTTAAGGCGGGGAGTCCGGCTTGATTCTTTTCGATTACATGGTGAATCTCTCCATTTTCTCACTCTTGGTCAGTACTCCATTGGTCATTCGTTCGTTCTGGAACCATCGGTCCCTGAAGCAGCTGCGCGTGTGGACGGGCATTTATGCAGGGCTCGTTTCCATCATTCTCGTGGTCATGGCGGTCAAGCAGCAAGGGTATGCGTATGACATCCGCTATGCCCCGATTATTCTCATGTTCGCCTATTTGGGCCCTGTGCCGGGGCTGATCACGGGCGCATTCTCCCTGCTCACCCGATTGCTCTCGGGAGGGCATTGGACGCCGGCTATTATTGGGTGGACCTTCATTATGCTGGTCTTCTCCGGCCTGCACCTTGGGACCTCTCGTCTCTCTCCATTTAAGAAACTCGCGGCGTTCTCGGGAGCCTATATCGTGGCTTACCTGTGTACAGTCTTTACTTTTCGTATTCTCATCGACGAGCCGCTCTTTCACATCCAGTACCTGGTCTTCGTGATGCTTGGCGTTTTCCTGGGCGGCCTGCTGATCGAATCCTATGAGCGGCTTCGCCGGATCATAGAAGAGAAGAAGGTCATGGAGAAGTCGCTGGAGGCGAGCGAAGCCCAATACCGGCTGATCGCCGAGAATACGTCTGACCTCATACTGGTGCTCGACCGTGACCAGTCCGTCAGCTATTTCTCGCCTTCCCACGGGCACGTTCTGGGGTATCCCAGCTTGGAGGGGTAGGAGGGGAGGCCAGCGGGCTGGTGCATCCGGACGATCGCGGGATGTTCCATGGTATGATCCGAAGGCTGTTCGAGCAGGAGGAGGCCCACACGATGGAGATCCGGCTCCGGCATGTGGAGGGCCGTTGGATCGACGTGGAATCCCACTGCCGGTCGGTTAGGGGAGAGGGCGGCCGGGTCGAGCATATCGTCATCATCGGCCGGGACATCTCCGAGCGCAGGAAGGCGGAGGAATTCCTTCTGCAATCCGAGAAGCTGTCCGTCGTGGGGCAGCTGGCCGCGGGAGTGGCGCATGAAATCCGCAATCCCCTGACGACCATCAAAGGGTTCCTGCAGGTGTACAAGCGGGAGGATCACCGGATCCAGCATGCGGACCTGCTCCTGAGCGAGCTCGAGCGGATCGAGATCATTACCGGGGAGCTGCTTTCGATGGCGAAGCCCCAAGCGGTGCAGCTGACCCGCACGGATATCCGGGAGCTAATCGAGTACACGATCGAGTTTCTGTCTCCCCAGGCGCTTATGAACCGGATTGAATTTACCCGGAGGTATGAGGAAGCCTCCTTCCCCGTCCTCTGCGAGAAAAACCAGTTAAAGCAGGTGTTTCTCAATCTCCTGAAGAACGCGATAGAAGCCATGCCTGCCGGCGGCGAGATCCGCATCACCTTGCACCGAATCTCTGGAGAAGAGTGCTTGATATTGGTGGAAGACCAGGGCTGCGGGATCCCCGAGGAGCTGCTGCCTCGGCTGGGTCAGCCTTTCTATAGCCTGAAGGAAAAAGGAACCGGCCTCGGCCTCATGATCTGCCATCGGATCATCAAGCAGCACAAGGGCACGATTACGTATACCAGTAAGGTTAAGGCAGGAACGCGAGTGGAGATCCGGCTTCCCTTGGATATCACGTCTTGAATCTATTAAAATCGTTCGAACCAGGAGCTCATCGAAAGAAAAGGCAAATTGATAGTGGTGGAAGGCTTGTGCGGTACGGGGAAATCCACCTTAGCGGAACGATTGCATCGCCTTCTTATACAGCAAGGCATCCCGTCCTTATTCTATGACGAAGGAGCCAAGGGGCATCCGGCGAGCTTGAACGGGAATGCTTTCTTCCGAACCGAGGAATATTCGAAGCTTCTCATGCGATTTCCGGACGCGGCCCCTGAAATCCGTCATAGGGCCATCCCAAACGGCAGCCATTATCTGATTCCTTACCGAGAGGTCGGGGCATTCCTAAAGCAGGAGGATCTCTATTCCGAACTGAAGTCACGCGAGCTATGCTGGACGGATTCGCCACCCGCCTCTCTTTCCGAATTCACCTATTTGATTAAGCAGCATTGGGCGCGTTTCGCTGGGCTTGCCAGCCGTTCCGAAGAGGTCTATGTGCTCGAGGCGGTGTTTTTTCAGCATCAGATTCATGATATGCTCCGGCACTATCAGGCGGATGATCGTCAGATCGAGCAGCATATCCGGGGAATCGCCGATCGGGTTGCCGCTCTGAACCCTGTTTTGCTATATTTGACTCATCCGAGTGTGAGGGAGCAGCAGATTTGGATTTCGACGATCCGGTCCAAGCCCCGTTTTGCCACGGAAGCCAACATTCGGTTTATGGAGAACCGCAAGCGGATCGAACTAAACCTGCTGGATAAGCTGCCGTTCCCCGCCTATATCATAGAGAACCCTTCCCTGGACTGGGATGATGTGATGAATCAAATGGTAAGGACGGTTGATCAAGCGTATAAGTAATGGGCAAAAGGTTATCCTCGCTATCTCCCAGGAATCACCACCGCAACACCATCTACTTTGACAGAATCAGGAGCCTTTTCCTGATTCTTTTCGTTTTTTCTGGGTAATTTACCAAGTAATCATGAGGTAGGGATTATCCTGTGCCTTATCCGGTAACTTTGTTGGCAAGAAAACCTTCGGATGCGTGCGAAAACAGCAGGAAAGCAGAACTGCATTTGCGGATAAGGCACTAAAAAAGCAAAGGGGACTAATCAATGAGAAGAATGGTAGGCGTTACACTGGCAGCGTTGGCTTTGTTAACGACAGCGGCGTGCGGCAGCAACGCCAAGGAATTGCCGAAGGAGGAAGCCGTGGCCGCGATGGCCGAGAAGGCAGACAAAGCAGCCAATTACCAGGTGAAGCTCCGACTAACCGCACAGGTAAAGAGCGGGAGCCTCGTCCAGTCCGAAGAAACGGTAGAGGGAGCGGTCGAATACATAGCCAAGGAAGATCCCGACCTTCACTCCTCCTACGTCACCACGAATAAGGGAAGCGGCAAGCAGGGGAAAACGGAGCTCTACAAGCAAGGGAAGCTGATTCTTTCCAATGAGAACGAACAGGGCTGGAAGGATGTTTCCGCCCGGCTGCAAAAGGAAGAGCTGCTGAAAGCCACCCATGCGGATCTCGTCGAAGCGCTTAGGAAAATCGAGTCGGAGCTGTCCGTCGAACCACGGGAAGAGGGATACTCCCTGTCCTATTCTGGGGAGAGCGGTAATGTTTATGAGGCCTTCAAGAAGCCTTTTACCATAAACTTCAAGGGCGTAGACCAGAGCCAGGTTCACTCCGACCTGAAAACAATAGTGGACAAGGAAACCCTGTTTATCCGGGAGCTTCACTATGAAGCCACGGCTAACAATGCGGCGCAGACCGTCACCCTCCGGGTGGACCTGAGCTTTGACCAGTTCAATAAAATCAACGAAGTGAGCATTCCTCAAGAGATCCGGGAAGCCGCATCCCAGCCGTCGAAATAGCCGGATTAGAGACAAGGCTCGGACTATCTCGGGCATTATACGAAGAAGGAGTGGAGAACATGGCGACCATCGGACAAGACGAGAGGGACCGCATACACAGGAACTTGAGGGAGAACCAGGTAAAGCTTCCGGACGGGACGCGGGTGCCGAGACTCGGGCAGGGAACCTGGAATATGGGGGACAACCCTGCGGCGGCTCAGGAGGAAATACGCACGCTCCGGCTAGGAGTCGAGCTCGGCATGAACCTGATCGATACGGCGGAGATGTACGGAGAGGGCCTCTCCGAGTCCCTGGTCGGCGAAGCGATCGAAGGGATCCGGGACGAGGTGTTCCTCGTGTCCAAGGTGTATCCCCATAACGCCGGACGGGGCCGGATCGCGCGAAGCTGCGAGGACAGCTTACGGAGGCTGAAGACCGACCGGCTGGATCTGTATCTGCTTCACTGGCGGGGAGCGTGCCGCTCGGCGAGACGATTGAAGGCATGGAGAAGCTGGTGGAGGAGGGCAAAATCCTGCGGTGGGGCGTCTCCAACCTCGATCAGACGGACATGGAGGAGCTGTTCGGCTTGCCGGGCGGGACCCGCTGCGCGACCGATCAGGTGCTCTACCATCTCGGCTCCCGAGGCATCGAGTATGACCTGCTGCCTTGGGCGAGGGAGCATCGGCTTCCGGTCATGGCCTACAGCCCCTTGGCGCAGGCAGGTTCTTTGCGAAAAGGGCTGGTGACGCACCCGGCGGTACAAGAGATCGCCGATCGGCAAGGGGTCTCCCCGTTCTCGGTTCTGCTCACCTGGTGCATCCGCGGCGGGGACGTGATCGCCATTCCGAAGGCCTCGACGGAGCGGCATGTTCTCGAGAATGCCCGTGCGGCGGCCCTCTCGTTAACCGAGGAGGAGCAGAAGAAGCTCGATGAGGCTTTTCCCCCGCCCACGCGTAAAAAGCCGCTCGATATCATCTGACGGCTAACCGAACGGAAGCCAAGCCCGAACATTAAACAGCCGACAGACACTTCCGAAACGGGACGTTTCCCCTCGGGGAGGCAGCGGATAACCGGACATCCGGCAGGATGCTCCTCCCGCTGCCTCCCCGAGGTTTTTTGCGTATTGCCAAAAACAGGACAAGCCCGAAGCCCCAGACCCGCCCCGGCCATATGGTACAATGAAGGAACATACTCATACTCTGCCTGAGGCAGGTGACAACCATGAAATTCAAAGGGCTGACGGTTAAGGATTTGCTGAAGCTGCCCATTCTGAAGGACGCCAAGCTGGTCAGCGGGGAGCAGGGGCTCGACCGCATCGTCCGCTACATCGACATTATGGAAGTGCCGGACGTGAAGGATTGGCTACGCGAGGGCGAGCTTATTCTGACGACGGGCTATTCCATCCGCCATGATCCGAAGCTGCTTCTGGATCTGATCGAGCAGCTGGCGCAGGCGGAGGCCGCGGCGCTCGGGATCAAGCCGGAACGGTTCATGACCGGGATTCCCCAGGAGGTGCTGGAGCTCAGCAGCCGGTACGAGGTGCCCATCATCGAGATCCCGAACGAAACGCCGTATATTGACATTACTTACACGGTCATGGAGCAGATTCTGGACAAGCAGGCGGCGCTTCTCCGTCGGTCCGAAGAGGTATACAAGACGCTCACGGCGCTGGTGCTTAACAACAGCGGCATTCAGGTAGTGGCGGATAATGTCGCCGAGCTGGTAAAATGCCCGATCTGGATCGTGGGCAGCGGCGGCGAGCTGCTCGTGTCCTCTCCGTCATCGACCCCATACGAGCCCTCTGCGGGAAGCCGCCAGTGGGACGTCACGGTGGACAAGCGGTCGGTCGGCCGGCTGGTCGTGGGCAAGGAGGAGCTGGATGAGCTCGAGCTGGTCTGCATCGAGCAGGCCCGCCTCGTCTTCGCGCTGGAGCTTATGCGCCGCAAGACCGAGCACGACACCGAGCAGCGGCTGCGCGGCAGCTTCTTCGAGGAACTGCTGATGGGCCTGCCGCTATCCCGCCAGGAGGTGGAGAACAAAGCTCGGCAGCTGGGCCTGCAGCCGGATTGGCTGTGGGAGGTGTGCATGATCGAGGGGAAGACGGCGTCTTGGACGAGAGCAGCCCGCTGTTCGCGAAGGTGAGCGAGCTCGTTCACCAGGAGGCCGCCCGCCGGAAGGTCCGCTGCCACCTCCAGCCGCAGACGGGAAGGCTCGTGCTGCTGCTGGCCACCGCCAAAGGCAGCCTCGACCGGAAGCCGGCACTCGGCCGGGAGTCCGCCAGGGAGTGGAACGAGCTTCTGAGTCCGCTGCTGGAGCAGGGCGGGAAGGTGTGCAGCGGGTTCGGCGGCAAACGCCCTTTGGGGAGGTCAACCGCAGCTACATCGAAGCGAAGAAAGCGATCACGCTCGGGGCCCGGTTGGACAAGGACCGCCATACCTTCACCTTCGACGAGGTGGAGATGTTCCACCTGCTTCTTGAATCCTCGGAATATGTCCAATTCGATCCGCTCCTCGAGAAGAAAATAGGGAAATTGTCCCTTTATGACAAAGAGAACGGAACCGACCTGATCACCACCTTTTACTATTACCTGGCCACCGGCGGCAGCCTGATCGAGACGGCCAACCGGATGTATGTGCACCGGAACTCGGTTAAATACCGGATCGACCGGATTAAGGAAATTCTGGACATCGACCTGGATAATGCGCTGAACCGGTTCGTTTATTATTTGTGCACGGCGTTTTATTTGCTGAAAAAGTCTGACTAAAATCCGACCTCTTGTGCTGCGAGCACAAGAGGTCTTTGTGCATTTTGGCGTTTCGACACATTGTTGACACATTTGGGGGCGGATACAATGAAAAAAACACTTTTTCCGTTTAGTCCATTACTACTGGAAAGGATGACAGGCCATGATCGGTTTGATTCGGGTGTTGACCACGTCGAATGAGGAAGTGCTGGAGCAGCATGGAAAGTTGATCTCGCGTCTGTATGGAGTGCCGGTTATCAGCCGGTGCATTCCGGACCAGCCGCTCGGCATTTACAACGACGAGACGGAAGCGGCCGCCGTTCCGAAAATTGTGGAGCTCGGCCAAAGCCTGGAGGCCCAAGGCTGCCGGGTTCTTGTGATCAGCTGCGCGGCGGACCCCGCTATCCGGGAGCTTCGCGAGAAGGTGTCCGTCCCCGTCATCGGAGCGGGAAGCGCGGCGTCGCACCTTGCTCTCGCCCTCGGCCGGAAGGTCGGCGTCATGGGCATTACCGACGGGGCGCCGGCCGTCATGGAGGAGCTTCTCGGCGACCGGCTGGTGACCTACCTCCAGCCGGAGGACGTCACGAACACAACCGACCTGATGACGCCGGCCGGACGCGAGAAGGCGATTGCTGCCGCCAGCCGGCTGATGGAGCAGGGGGTGGAGGTCATCGTCTTCGCCTGTACGGGCTTCTCGACGATCGGCCTGGCCGATGTCCTGCGGCAGGAGCTGAACGTCCTTGTGATCGATGCGGTCGAGGCGGAAGGCTTGCTCGCCTCCGCCTTGTACAAGCAGTTGGAAAGGGAGAGGGCGGTTGTCTGATTCGGATTCCCGGGCCTATACACCTGCCCGTTCCTACTCGCTCCTTTTGCTGTGTGTCTTCATTTGGTCACTGAACTACCTTTCGCGTCAAATTCTGCTTAAGGAATTTTCGCCGTATTTTCTTTCGGCGCTGAGCCTGACGGTTATAGGCGTCGTCTTCCTGGTCTGGGCGCTTGTCTCGAAGGCGGCGGTACGGGTGAACCGGAAAGAGATGCTGTTCCTGCTCCTGTCGGCGTTGGTCGGGCTGATCGCGAACCAGCTTTTTCTGTACCAGGGCCTGAAACGGACGACTGCCACGAACGCCTCGCTTATGTTCACCCTGGCGCCCCTTATCACGGCGGGCCTCGCCGCTCTTTTTCTTAAGGAGAAGGTGACCTGGCGCATGATCGCAGGCAGCCTCGTGGCCATCGTGGGAATCTCCCAGGCGCTCGGGCTCACCGGCTTCCAGCTTCATCCGGGAGACTGGCTCATGCTGGGGGCGACGTTTACGTTCTCGTGCAACCTGATCTTCATCCGCATCCTGTCGAGGCGGTTCGCTCCCTTCATCGTCACCGTGTACAGCTTTGCGCTTAGCTGCCTGCTGTTCGATCCGTTCGTGCTGGCTTACGTTCCGATCGAATGGAAGCATTCCCTATGGATCTGGGGGCTTGCTTTGGGCTCCATTCTGATCGCGCAGGGGCTGACGAACGTATGGTGGAACCAGAGCATGCAAACCGTCGGCGCCGCCAAGGCCGCGATCGTGCTGAACCTTCAGCCGATGATGACGATGCTGCTGGATCTGATTCTTTTCCGCCATGCGCTTTCCGCAGGCAAAGTAACCGGGGCGCTGCTCGTCTTCGCGGGCGTGATGCTGGGGACGTGGAACCGGGGGAACGGGAAGAGGAAGCTCTAGGGAATGTTTACATGGTTAACTATACCGGCTTGGTTTAAAGGGCGGGGGGACTGGCCATCCTTAAGAAAGGGAAAACCTCTTAATGCGCACCTCAGTAAAAAAAGCAGAACAACACTCACGGCTAAGGCACTAGAGGAAACGGGGGATTATCTAATGAAAAACGATCCATTGCAGCAAGAGGAACAGGAAAAGAAGCACCCGAGTATCTTTGAACCGTTCGCCCTCCTTCTGAACATCGTGACGGCGGTGATCGGCGCCATCATCGGCATGCAGATCGTCACCACCCTCGGCGTCACGCCGAACACAGCGATTATCGGGGCGCTGGTCGCCATGCTGATCGCCCGCATCCCGGTTACCATATTCAAGAAATACAAATCCATTCACCGGCAAAACCTGGTGCAGACCTCGATTTCGTCGGCGACCTTCGGCGCGGCGAATTCCCTGCTCATTCCGATCGGCATTCCGTTCGCGATGGGGACGCCGGAGCTGATCGTGCCGATGCTCATCGGGGCCGCGCTTGCGATGTTCGTGGATGCCGGCCTCCTGTATAAGCTTTTCGACTCCAAGCTGTTCCCGGCTTCCGGCACGTGGGCGCCCGGGGTGGCGACCGCGGAATCGATTCTCGCCGGGGACAAAGGCGGGAAGCGTGCCGGGCTTCTCGGGATCGGGACGGCCATCGGCCTCATCGGCTCCTGGTTCCACATTTCGATGTCGGCCTTCGGCGTCGCTTTTATCGGGAACATCTGGGCGCTTACCATGTTCGGCATCGGTCTCATGATCCGGCAGTATTCCGTGCCGTGGTTCGACGTGGACGTCAATAAGCTGTACATCGCCCACGGTATCATGATCGGAGCGGGCATTGTCGCCTTGATCCAGGTGTCCATCCTGATCTTCCGGGGGCGAAAGAAGGACCCGGCCGCAGGCGAAGCCGCACGGGAACAAGAAGCCGCCGAAGACGCACGGCTTACGCGTCCGATTAACGAAGCGAAGCGCGCGCTTGGCCTCGGCTTCGTCGCTTACCTGGTTGTTGCTTTGGTCATTGCGCTTCTCGGCGGGCTGGTGACGAAAATGTCCCTCGGCATGCTGATCGGGTTCCTGTTCTTCGCCGCCTTCGCCGCCTTCATCCACGAGCTGATCGTCGGCATTGCGGCGATGCACTCCGGCTGGTTCCCGGCTTTTGCCGTCGCTTTCATCACGCTCTTGTTCGGCATGCTGGTCGGCTTCCCGCCGGTGGCGCTCGCTCTTCTGGCCGGCTTCAGCGCTTCCACCGGTCCGGCTTTCGCCGATATGGGCTATGACCTCAAGACGGGTCATATTCTGCGGGGCAACGGGGCCGACCGCGAGCACGAGCTGGCCGGACGGAAGCAGCAGTATATCACGGGCATGATCGCCTTCGGCGTGGCTCTCTTGACCGTTGTCGCCACCTACAATTCCTATTTCGCGCAAAATCTTGTGCCGCCGATCGACAAGGTGTATGTCTCGACCATTAAGGCGGGCGCTTCGCCGGATGTCGCCAAGCAGCTGCTGCTGTGGGCGATTCCAGGCGCGATCGTCCAGCTGATCGGCGGACCGAGCCGCCAGCTCGGGGTCCTGTTCGCCACCGGTCTGTTGATCCTTACGCCGAACGCCTGCTGGGCGGTGCTCGCCGGTATCGCGATCCGGCTCATCGTAACGGCTATCTGGAAGAAGGAAGCCGAGACGCCGATGAGCATCATGGCGGCCGGGTTTATCGCAGGGGATGCGCTTTACAGCTTCTTCAACTCGGTATTCAAGTTCAGAAAGTGAGGTAGATTCCGTAATGCCTAACCTAAAAATAGATCGCGAGATGGTGGAATACGCGGTATATGGCGGAGCTGTGCTGGGCGGCGGCGGGGAGGCTGGATTGAGGAAGGCCTCAAGCTAGGACGCCTGGCTCTGGAGGTCGGGCCGCTCGAGCTCACCCCGATCGACTCGCTCGCGGACAGCGACCTGCTGGTGACCGTGTCCATGGTGGGCGCGCCAGCGGCAAGGACCAGTACGTCATGCCGATTCATTACGCCCGGGCGCTGGAGCTGCTATCGAAGCAGATCGGCAGGCCGATCCAGGCGCTCCATACCAATGAGAACGGAGCCGGCACCACCGTGAACGGGTGGTTCCAGTCCGCCATCACCGGAATCCCGCTCGTGGACTTCGCCTGCAACGGGCGGGCTCATCCGACGGGGTCGATGGGTTCCTTGAACCTGTCCGAGGTAGAGGGCTATGTGTCCCACCAGGCCGGCGCGGGCGGCAAAGGCGCGAACTACGTGGAGCTGAGCCTATCCGGCTCACTCGAGCGGTCCGCCACCCTCATCCGCAAGGCGTCCGTCGAGGCGGGCGGCTTGGTGGCGGTCGCCCGCAACCCGGTCACGGCCGGCTACGCGAAGCAGAACGGCGCGCCGGGAGCGATCTCGCAGGCAATCCAAGTCGGCGAGGCGCTCCTGTCGCAGAAGGGCGAGGCTGCGATCGACGCCGTGGTCCGACAGCTGGGCGGCAAGGTAGTCACGACCGGAACGGTCACGGATTTCCGGCTGGAGACGACCGGAGGCTTTGATGTCGGAACCGTCGTGATCGACGGCCAATACGAGATGACCTTCTGGAACGAGTACATGACGCTCGAGAAGGACGGGGAGCGCTATTCGACCTTCCCGGACCTGATTATGACGCTAGATGCACGAACGGCCAAGCCGGTCATCACCGCGGCCATCGAGAAAGGCCAGCAGGTGGCCGTGATCACCGCAACGAAGCACAATCTGCTGCTCAGCACCACCATGTACAACCAGAAGCTGCTGAAGCCGGTGGAGGACATTATCGGGAAACCGGTCCTTCCGTATCTGGCTTAAGCCTAACACAGGATGGAGGAAACAAAATGTCACTCAAGCACACCATGACGGTCCTGGAGGCGATGGACAGCGCCTATGTCAACGGGGACCAAATCAAGGAGCTGTTCGCCGCTTACCCGGACGTAACCGTTACTGTAACCAAGGTGACGGGGAGCAAGGGAAGCACGGATTTCGTCAAGATCGTTCTACCCGGAGCCAAAGGCAAAAGCCAAGGCGGCAGCGCGCCGACCCTCGGGATCGTCGGCCGCCTCGGCGGCATCGGCGCCCGCCCGAGCCGGATCGGCCTCGTGTCCGACGCCGACGGCGCGGTAGCGGCCGTCGCTGCCGCCTTGAAGCTGGCGGACATGCAGACGAAAGGCGACACCCTGCCGGGCGACGTCATCGTCAGCACGCACATCTGCCCGGATGCGCCGACCCGGCCGCATGAGCCGGTCGACTTCATGGATTCGCCGGTCGATATTTTGACCATGAACAACCACGAAGTGACGCCGGAGATGGAAGCGATCCTGTCGATCGATACGACGAAGGGCAACCGCGTCATCAACCATAAGGGCATCGCCCTCTCGCCGACAGTCAAGGAGGGGTACATCCTCCGCATTAGCGAGGACCTCGTGCGCATTATGGAGATGGCCACAGGCGAGCTCGCCCGCACGTTCCCGGTCACGACGCAGGATATTACGCCTTACGGCAACGATTTGTATCACATCAATTCGATCTTGCAGCCTTGTGTAGCGACCGATGCTCCGGTTGTCGGACTTGCCGTTACGGCCCAATCGGCTGTGCCGGGCTGCGGCACCGGCGCCAGCCACGAGACCGACATTGCGGCCGCCGTACGGTTTGCCGTGGAAGTGGCCAAGGAGTTTACCGGCGGCGTTGCGCAGTTTTATGATAAGGAAGAGTTTGCGCTCATCACCAAGCTGTACGGCTCCATGAAAATTTTGCAGACCGGCGGAGAAAACTCCCAGCGCGCTTAGCGCCGGGGGTTTCTTTGTCCGATTTCAAGAAAGGGAGGAAGGACGGATGGAACGGTTAGGGATGGTCACAATCGGCCAGGCTCCCCGCACGGATGTGGCGCCGATTCTGGAGCGGTACCTGGAGGGCCGCGCCGAGCTGGTTCAAGCCGGCGCGCTGGACGGTTTTACGAAAGAGGAGATCGACACGAAGCTTAAGCCGGAGCCGGGGAATATGTCCTGACCTCCCGTTTAACGACGGGGGAATCGGCCGTCTTCTCGCGCGAGAAGATCCAGCCGCTTCTGCAGAGGAAGATCCGGGAGCTGGAGGAAGCGGGAATCCGTCAAATTCTGCTTCTCTGCACTGGGGTATTCCCCGGACTGAAGACGACTACGGCTCATCTCATCGAGCCAGACCACATTATCCCGCCTGCGGTCAAGGCGATGGCAGGCGGGCGCCGTCTTGGCGTCCTGGTGCCGCTTCGGGAGCAGACGGAGAGCCTACTGCCGAAGTACTCCTCCGTCGGCTTGAATCCGGTGTTCGGCATCGCCTCGCCTTACCGGATCGAGGAAGGAGCCTATGAGGAGGCTGCGGAGAAGCTGAAGGACGAAGCTGATCTGATCCTTCTCGACTGCATGGGCTACACGGAGGAGGCGCGGGAACGGGTGCACCGCCTGAGCGGCAAACCGGTCGTTCTGTCCAATGCCCTGATGGCGAAGCTGGTCTCGGAAATGATTTAATAGGGATGGAAGCCCCAAACTCTATAGGATGGGTGGAATACAGATGAAGGAACAGCTTGTGGAAGTTAGCGTGAAAATGCTGCAAAACTGTCTCGGCCTGCAGGCCGGCGAAACCTTTCTGATCGTCGCCGACGATGTTAAGAAGGAGCTCGCCGAATCCGTGTATGAGGCGGGAAAAAGACTTGGCGCGGAAGCGATGCTCGCCGTGATCCGGGAGAGGGAGCGCTCCGGCCAAGAGCCGCCGGCTCCCATTGCCGCGGCGATGGCCGCTTCGCAGGTCGTCCTGTGCATCACCGAGCATTCGCTTACCCATACCCAGGCGCGTAAAGCGGCCGCCGCGGCAGGGGCCCGCCTGGCCACCATGCCGGGCATTACGGAGGACATGTTCCTCGAGGGCGCCATCGCGGCGGATTATGCCGAGGTCAAGGAGCGGACGGAGCAGGTAACCGCGGTTTTGACGGAGGGCAAGCAGGTCCGCATTGAGAAGGAGGCTATACCCTCACCTTCTCCATCGACGGGAGAAAAGGCGTGCCGAGCACGGGCGTGTACCGGAATCCCGGCGAATCCGGGAACCTACCGTCCGGGGAAGGGTACATCGCTCCCATGGAAGGCTCGGCCGAAGGCCAAATTCTTATCGACGGCTCGCTCGCGAACTACGGCAAGCTGGGTGAGCCGCTGCTGCTGACCGTCGAAAAGGGCCGGATTGTCCGGGCCGAAGGCGAAGCGGCGGATTGGCTGCTCGGTGTGCTGGGCGAAGGCGACGGCCGGCAGCTGGGGAATTCGGCGTCGGGACCAACGACAAAGCCCGGATTACCGGCGTCGTGTTGGAGGACGAGAAGGTGTACGGCACGATCCACGTGGCCTTCGGCAGCAACAACACGTTCGGCGGAACCGTTTCGGCCGGCGTTCACATCGATGGTGTGGTGACGGCACCGGACGTCTTCCTTGATGAGCGGATCATCCTGGAGAACGGGAAGCTGACACTATGAGCGGGGAACCGGTCCGGAGCCGCTGGGAGCTTGAGGGGATCGAGCTTCCAGCGGGTGTTAAAAACGAGACGCTGGATGTTCTCGCGTCCCATGAATCGGTTCGGGGATTCCGGGATAAGCCGCTTCCGGAAGGGGCCTTGGAGGCCATTCTGACCTCGGCGAGAAGTGCGCCGACCTCTTCGAACCTGCAGGCGTACAGCATCCTCGTCGTGAAGGACGAACAGAGGAAAGCCCGCCTGGCGGAGCTATCCGGCCGCCAGGGCTTCATTAGCGAAGCGCCGATGTTCCTCGTGTTCTGCGCGGATATTTACCGGCTGAAGCACCTGACCGAGCGGCAGGGCTACCGGTTCGCGGCGGACACGCTGGAAATGTTCCTGCTCGCCTCCGTCGATGCAGCCCTTGCGCTGCAGAACGCGCTCGTCGCGGCGGAATCGATGGGGCTGGCGGCCGTGCCGGTGGGCTCCATCCGCAACGATCCGGCCGCCGTCGCGCAGGAGCTGGGCTTCCCGGCCGGCGTGTTTGCGCTGGCGGGTCTCGCCATCGGGCTCGAGCGCGAGGGCGTGCGGCGGGGCATCAAGCCGCGCCTGCCGGCCCAAGTGACCGTACACGAGGAGCGGTATTCCACCGCCTCGTTGGAGGAGGGGCTGGCCGAGTACGACCGGACGATGATGGCCCGCCGGACGTACGACGGCCGCCGGGTGTCGCTTGCCGGCGAGCCCGAGAAGGAAGGCGTGGAGTACGGCTGGACGGAGCATTCCGCCAGGCGCTGCACGCGTCCGGAGACGATCGCGGCGTCGGCCAGCCTGCGGGACAATTTGAAGCAGACGGTGGAGAAGCTCGGTTTTACGATTCGCTAAACAGCAGTAGGGAAGGCGGGGGATGGCAGATGGGGCTAGACGTAGCAGAGTCGATTAGAACGAGGAGGAGCACGCGCTCTTACGATTCCACCCGGCGGCTTCCCGGGAAGTGTTTGAAGCGCTGGAGCAGGCCGTGCTGAACAGCCCGTCCGGCAGCAACGCCCAGGAATCGCATTTTGTGATCGTCCAGGAGCCGGACCAGATCCGGAGGGTAAAACGATTTGCCCAGGGCGTCTCGGGTAATCCGGCCGCCGTGGTGGTCCTCTGCTCCAACCGGGTGGAAGCCCTGGCCAAAGGCGGAGCAGATACAGCCGAAACGCTGCGCTTCGTCAATCTGGGCATCGCGGCGGCCTACATCCTGCTGACCGCGCAATCGCTTGGCGTATCGAGCTGTCCGGCCCGTTCCTTCCACGCGAAGGCGATCCAGCAGCTGCTCGGCCTGCCGGGGAGGTCGTGCCCGAGCTGATGATCACCCTCGGGTACGCGGACCAGCCACCGCGGCCGAAAACAAGCAAGCCGTCCAGGGAGGTGCTGTCCTATGACCGATACGGCAAGGAATCTATCTGAAGAAGAGCGGCATGAACGGCTTTTGGATTTCGTCGGGTATGTCCTCACCGCCGCACGGGCGCTGGGCAAGGAGCCGGCAAGCTACGGCCCGATGCGTTTAGTCGACACGCTGACGAAGGCGGTCGAGCTGCTGGAGGATGTAGGCCTCCGGGACGAATCCGTTGAAGGTCCGCTTGCCGTCATCCGCGAAAACCGCTGGCAGGCCGCGTCCGATCCGGAGGCATTCGGGGAAGCGCTGGACGAGGCCATCCGCCGTTTGGTGGAGGTTACGCTTGAGGATGCGCGCCGGAAGGAACAGGCAATGAAGTAGACAAGAAGACCCAAGGGTTTCCGGCCCTTTGGGTCTTTTTTGGTGGCTGGTAGAGTTACTTAATTGCTACTACTGCGGCAAATACAGGCCTCCCATACGTATGGCAAACCTATACCGGGGTTTTAATGGTGCTGCAACCAAGTGTTTGCAACATTATTTAGCTTGGTTTCGTTACCTAGACAGTAGGGAGGTAGGAAAGCACAACGTCAAGTAAGATAAGTATGCTTCTTGACTTCCCATTTGTTAGAACGGAGGATTCCTATATTGAGAAGTGAAAAAGAAATGATGAATATTCTTATAGATTTTGCTAAACATGATGATAGAATTCGATTGGTAACTTTGGAAGGGTCACGTACCAACAAAAATATTCCACCTGATTCTTTCCAGGATTATGACTTATCTTACTTTGTAACAGATGTTGACTCTTTCAAGGAGAATGATCACTGGCTTCAAGTTTTTGGGAAGCGTATTATGATGCAAAAACCTGAGGATATGGAGCTCTTTCCTCCAGAAACAGGAAATTGGTTTTCCTATTTGATGCTTTTTGAGGATGGAACAAAATAGACCTTACCCTTATTCCCATTAGCGAGGCAGGAGATTATTTTACCAATAGTGACGGTTTGGTTGAGGTTCTGCTCGATAAGGATACCCTGATCAAACATGAAGGGGGCGCAACGGATCGTCAATATTGGATTAAAAAGCCAACGGCAAGGGAATTTGATGATTGTTGTAATGAGTTTTGGATGGTTTCCACTTACGTAGTCAAAGGATTAGCGAGAAAGGAAATACTTTTTGCTATTGACCATTTAAACGAAATTTCAAGACCTAATTTATTGAGAATGATGGCTTGGAAAATCGGATCAGAGCAAGGGTACACTTTTTGTGTAGGAAAGAACTATAAATTTATAAATCGTTACCTCCCAAAGGAAGATTGGGAAAAACTCCTATCAACTTATTCGGAGAATGGGTATCAGGAAATGTGGCAGTCTTTATTTACTTGTTATGAATTATTTAGACAGTATTCTAAAGCTGTATCAGAAAGTCTCGGATATCAGTATCCGGATTACGATGAAGCCATTACTAAGTACACGGATCATGTTTATACTTCATTAACGTGAACCAGTGCCTTATGGGGGCGGCCTGGTAATCGAATGGCAGGCCCGGCCGCTGGATAAAAGGAGAAATCATCATGAGGATAAAGATCACTAGATTTAACATGGTTCTTTCCATTCTGCTGTTCCTCAGTGCTTGTTCTTCAAAGAATAATGAAATTACCAGAGGTCTCAGTGATATTCGAGATGTATTCAACTCAAGAGGGGTATGGTTGAAGGAAGAACTTACGGACACAAATGATTTTGTGCTAAATGGAATTAAACCGAATGGATATAAACTTGAAAATGGGGAGCACATCACGTTTTACATTTTTAATTCTGAAAAACAACGCCAAAAAGGTCTTGAAGATTTCAACAATCAAAAAGCACAATACGACATGGCTGCTCCGCTCCTATATGAAGTTAAAAATGTATTAATCGTTTACTGGTACCGCGGGGAACCAGGTTCTAAAACCCAATATGACGAAAACATAAAAAAAGCAGTTGAGGGACTAGAAGTTCTACAAAAAGGCCACTAAAGGTCGAAAAGACCTTTAAAGAAAATCGGATAAATAAGGAGGAAATGAAAATGAGTAAACCAACCGGCATCGTCATCGAGCGGCTGGACCATTTCGTGCTGACGGTAAGCGATATTCAGCGAACGCTGAAGTTTTACGAGGAGATTATGGGCATGGAGGTGGTTCGGTTCGGTGAAGGCCGCTGTGCGCTGCAGTTCGGCCGGCAGAAGATCAACCTGCACGAGCAGGGCAAAGAGTTCGAGCCGAAAGCCCATCATCCGGTGCCCGGTTCGGCGGATCTTTGCTTTGTTTCCCCAACGCCCCTGGCCGAGGTCATCCGGCATCTGAACGCTTCCGGCATTGCAATCCTCGAAGGGCCAGTTAAACGGACAGGGGCGATGGGACCAATCGAATCGGTTTATTTCCGCGATCCGGATCTTAACCTGATTGAAGTATCCAATTATCTTCCGTCCCCTTAGTGCCTTATTCGCAAATGAACTTCTGCTTTTTGGGATAAGGCACTAGACCCGATAAGGAGGGATCACGCGGCCGTCCCGGTCGGTGAACCCGTATTCCCGCGCCAGGTCGCCCGTCAGGAGCACCTGTCCGCTTCGGTTCCGCACCTCCGGATCGGCGGCCAGGGCCGCTACGGCCCGCCCGACATAATAGGGCGATTCGGTCTGCTGCAGCTCCCCGACCTCCTGCCAATGCTCTTCATCCGTATGAAAAGCCTTCAGCACGAGCTCCGTCCGCATCCAGCCCGGGGAGACCCCCACCGCCGCCAGGCCGGTCCCGGCCAGATCCTGCGCCAGCCCGAACACCATGCGGTTGATCGCATTTTTGGCCAAGTCGTAGTAGAAGCTCCCCAGGTACTTGTCCCGGTCCCGGAACGTGGTATGGACGATTAGGCCGGAGCCGGTCTCGAGCATAAGCGGGATGGCAAAATGGTTCGTCGCCAGCTGCGCGCGGACCCCCTCTGAAAGGTCGCGTCCCACATCTGCAAAGGATACTCCCAGAATGGCTTGGGATGAGGATTTGACTCCAGCTCATGCAGACCCCACACATTATTCACCAGGATGTCGAGCCGCCCTTGCTCCCGGCGGATTCTCTCGATCAGGCCCTTCGTTTCCTCGTCGTTCGTATGATCGCAGCGGCAGGCGAAGGCCGTTCCCCCGAGGCTTGAATGGCTTCGACAGTTTCGTCGAGACTGCCTGGAAACCCGAGTGTCGTCGCCCCCCGCAAGCTTCTTCCAGATCCATACACCGTGGCCCCCGCTTCTCCAAGCTCGACGGCGATCCCCCGTCCGGCTCCCCGGCTTGCCCCCGTGACGAGGGCGATTTTTCCTTCCAGCGGTTTCTTCACAACGTTCATCCCCTTTCGTGTTCTAGTGCCTTATCCGGTGCCCATTCTGAGGCTTCTTGCTAAACAAGTTACCGGATAAGGTACAGTTTCCATTCTACAAAGGATTTATGACACCTAGTGTCATAATGGATCAGAAACGTATAGTCCAGCCCGGCCGGACCCGGCGGTGGGTGTAGGAGACGCCGTGCCGCTTGAGCCCGGAAGGGTCGAGGAGGGTGAGGAGATTGCCCTGCTCCCCGAGAAAAAGCCCCCCGCCGGGAAGCCGCTCCAACTCGAACGTCCGGAACTCGCCCGGCTGAAGGGTTCCGCTCAATGCTTGCTTCGCCTTCATCTTGTTGGCGACTGTCCAGCCGCTCAAGTTCACCGGCCGGTCTCCGGCGTTCACGAGCGTGACGCTTTCCCGGACGTATGCCCCGGCGGAGTAGACACGCGCTCCCGCCAGGTAGACCGGCCCGGGAAAAGGGTCCGGCAGCGCGGAAGACGGTAGTTCGCCCTCGCGTGGAGGGAGCGGCTCGCCTTCGGGAGCGGGGGACCGCTGTGAGGAAATACCCGCCGGCCCTCGGTTGGTCCCTCGGTCGGTGATACCCGGCTGCCGGCTAGCTGGCCGGTCGCCATTCCGCGAAGAACGGCCGGCCTCCGGTTCCAGCCCGGCCCCTCGGTCGGCGGTGCCTGGCTGCTGCAGAGGAAAGCCCGCCGGTCCCGGCGCGATGCCGTGGTCCGCTGTGCCTGCCAACTCATTCCCGCCTTCCGCCCTAACCGGCGGCTGGAGGGTCCGCCCAGCGCCGAGCGCATGGCCGGTCGTGTCATCGGTATGCCAGCTTTGCGACTGGAAGGCGAGGAAGACCCCGATCCAGCGGTTCTCCGCAGGGAAGTGAAGCAAAAGCGCGCCGTCCTGGTACACCCCGTCGTCCTTGCGGTAGGGCAGGGCATTGCCCTGGTTCATATGAACGTTATGGATGCCCTGTCCGGGCTCGAAGCCGAACATCCGGTCGGGCGTCTGCTTCTCGGGCCCCACGGCTCCCCAAAGGCATACAGCCTCGCGCCCTTCGAGGCGGCGGCTTTGGCGAAATAATGGTCCATTTTCTCATTGAGATCATTGTCCGCGCCCGGCAGGTCGAACGGCAGCGGCCTCATGAGAGCCGGGTCAAACAAGTTACTGCGGATGAAATCCAGGGCCATGCCGCCCGGGTGGTTTTCCAGCTCCGTGTAGCCTTCGGGCAGCCGTTCAAGCTCCCGTGTTAGTTCATGCTCGAACTGCTCGTCCGCCCAATAGAGCAAATCATACGGCCGGATCCGGGATTTGACGTTAACGGCCACCCGGTAAGGCACTCCCTTGGCCATGACCTTAATCTGATAATGCAGGCTGTCCAGGGTTCCCCGCCGGCGGTCGACCGCCTTCCCCTTCAGCACCCCGTAGCGAATCGGCATCGGATGCCCCTCTTTCTCTAGGTTCTTTCCCTAAGTTCTCTATCTTCCTTTCCTCTAGCATAAAGAAGACCGCCGCCCGTGTCGAATGAGCCGGTGGGGATAAAGGAGGAAGCTGCTGGGTGACCGAGCCCTGGTGGAACGAAGCCTCAGTAGAACTGGCAGGAAAACAGGCTGCCGGCCGCGAAAATTATTTTTAATGGATATGTCGATTCCGTCGTCATCCCTTCGTTGTGTTACTAAGAGCGTCTTCCATGACAGGGAAAGCAAAGGAGAGATACGATGCACACTACCGTTTCCAAGGATGGAACTTTCATCGCGTATGACCGGATAGGCCAAGGGCCCGCCTTGATTCTCGTCGCCGGAGCGTTCAGCTACCGGAAATTCCCGGGACAGGTTCATCTGGCCGAACAGCTGGCGGAGCGCTTCACCGTCTTCAATTATGACCGCAGAGGACGCGGGGACAGCGGGGATACCGGACCCTACTCGGTGGAAAAAGAGATCGAGGACCTGCAGGCCATCATCGACGCGGCAGGCGGTTCCGCCTATGTCTACGGCTTGTCCTCGGGTGCCGTGCTGGCGCTGCGGGCGGCGGCCCGCGGGTTGAACATCTCGAAGCTCGTACTGCATGAGCCTCCGTTCGTGGTGAAGCCCGAAGACCGCCGGCCGCCGAAGGACTTGGGCAAACGCGTGAACGGGCTGGTGGCGGAGGGCCGCCGGGCGGA
The DNA here is from genome assembly GCA_030323305.1 of Paenibacillus sp. CC-CFT747. Taxonomy (GTDB): domain Bacteria; phylum Bacillota; class Bacilli; order Paenibacillales; family NBRC-103111; genus Paenibacillus_AO; species Paenibacillus_AO aurantius. The sequence goes on from CP106741.1 coordinate 2,760,596, forward strand.
GGCGGTCAAGGTTTTCATGACCGAGGGGATGGGCGCCCCGTCCTTCGTAGTGACGATGCTGCGTTGGATGCCCGTATGGTCGCAGCTTATGGCCTTGGCTCACACGCTTCCTTACGATGCGGCTCTCTTGGACGGCTATTCGGAAGGGAAGCCGCTGCCAACGGAGCTGACAAACGGCGTTTCGATGCCCGCGCTGGTCCTGGAGGGGCCGGAAAGCCCGGCTTCCTTGCGGCATGCGGCCCAAGCGCTGGCGCAAGCCCTTCCCCAAGGGAAGCTGGTGAGCAAGAAAGGGCTAGGCCATACGAAGAAGCTGAATGCCCGTATGGTGGCTTCGGAGCTGATGGCGTTTTTGTAGATAACACCAACCAGGAGGGATAACGATGAGATTCATGATGATTGTTAAAGCGACGACCGATTCGGAGGCCGGCGTCAAGCCGACCCAGGAGCTGATTGACGCCATGCAGAGATATAACGAGGAGCTGTTGAAGGCCGGGGTGCTGCTCGCGGCCGACGGACTGATGCCGAGCTCGGGCGCCGTCCGCATTTCGTACCCGGAGCCGGGAGGCAGGCCGAAGGTCGTGGACGGGCCTTTCACGGAGGCCAAGGAAATGATCGCGGGCTACACGCTCATAGAAGTGAAGTCGAGGAGGAAGCGATCGAATGGGCGATGCGGATGCCGGACCCCCACGGCTTCGGACAGGGCGAAATCGAGCTCCGGCAGGTGTTTGAGGCGGAGGACATCATGGAAAGCCCGGAGTCGCGGGAGAAGGATAACGCCCTGCGGGTGAAGCTTGGGGAGCGGAATAAGGCGTGAGCCCGAATCCGGCCCATCGGACGATAGACGCGATCTGGCGGATCGAATCGCCGAAGGTGATCGCCGGCTTGACGCGGATGGTGCGCGACGTGGGCCTGGCCGAGGACCTCGCCCAGGATGCGCTCGTCATCGCGCTGGAGCGCTGGCCGGAGACGGGCATTCCCGCCAATCCGGGCGCCTGGCTCATGATGACCGCCAAACGCCGGGCCATCGACGTGCTGCGGCGAAGCAAACGGCGCGAGGAGAAGTATGCCGAGCTGGCGCGGGAGACGAGCCTGTATACGGAGGACGACGCGGACAGCCGGCTGGACGGGGAGATCGGTGACGATCTCCTTCGTTTGATTTTCATGACCTGCCATCCGGTGCTGTCCCGTGAGGCCCGGGTGGCGCTGACGCTCCGGCTCCTGGGCGGGCTGACCACGGAGGAGATCGCGCGCTCCTTTCTCGCGGCCGAGTCGACCGTCGCCCAGCGTATTGTCCGGGCGAAGCGGACGCTGAATGCCGAGAAGGTGCCCTTCGAGGTGCCGTCCGGCCCTGAGCTGCAGGAGCGGCTGTCCGCCGTGCTGGAGGTGCTCTACCTCCTATTCAATGAGGGGTATTCCGCCACCTCCGGAGAGCATTGGACCCGGCCGCTGCTGTGCCAGGAGGCGCTCCGGCTCGGCCGCGTGCTGGCCGAGATCCTGCCGGGGAGCCGGAGGTCCACGGCTTGGTCGCCCTGATGGAGCTCCAGTCCTCGCGGCTGCGTACCCGGGTCAACGCGGACGGCGAGCCGGTGCTGCTGATGGATCAGAACCGGGCCCAGTGGGACCGGCTCCTGATCCGCCGGGGGCTGGCGGCGCTGGAGCGCAGCCGGAGGCTCGGGCGGGCGCTCGGGCCGTATTCGCTGCAGGCCGCGATCACGGCGTGCCACGCCCAGGCCGTTACCCCCGAGGAGACGGACTGGACGCGGATCGCCGCTCTCTACGAGGCCCTCTCGCGGGTGGCCCCGTCGCCGGTCGTCGAGCTAAACCGCGCCGTCGCGGTCTCGATGGCGTTCGGCCCGGCCTTCGGGCTGCAGCTCGTGGACGAGCTGTACGCCGAGCCGGCGCTTAAGGACTACCATCTGCTGCCCAGCGTGCGAGGCGATCTTCTCGCCAAGCTGGGCCGGCACGAGGAAGCCCGGGCGGAGTTCGAGCGGGCGGCCGCCATGACCCGCAACGAGCGGGAGCGGACGCTGCTGCGGAACCGTGCCGCCGCTTGCGGGAATGCGGCGGAGGGGGAATAATTTTTTCGTGCGGCATGTCGATTGCAGGCGCTCCTCTTCGTTGTCTAAGTAAGGGAGGGGATCGGACCGGAGAGGTTGCAATCCTCCCGCGAGGAGGGGAAACAAATGAGATATATGGTCATGATCCAGGCGACGGGATTCTCGGAGGCGGGCATAGGGCCCGGTCCGGAGCACGAAGAGGCCATGGCGGCTTACCGTCGGGCGTTAGCCGGCGCCGGTGTGCTGCTTGCCGCCGAGGAGCTGGTCCCGAGCGCGGCCGGTATGCGAATCACCTACCCGGCGGCAGGAGGAGAGCCGGAGGTGGAGGCGGGACCTTTCTCCGCGGATGGCGGGCTTGTAGCCGCCTACGCGGTCCTGGAGGTCGAGTCGGAGGACGAGGCGCTCCAATGGGTGCTGCGGATGCCGGTCCCCGCGGGAAGGGGGCGTACCGGCTTGAGCTGCGCCGGCTGAAGGAGCGGGAAGAGAGCCGCCGGGGACCGGGGATCCTTACCATGGAAGCCGACCTCCGGCTGCAGCTGCTGCATGCGGCGGGACGGGGGCTTCAGAAGGACAAGTTCACGGATTACTTACATTCGAAGGAGTGAGGCTGATTATGAACCAAGAGGTAACGGATTTTATTGAAGCGTTGAAAGAACCATGGCAGCAAGAGCTGTCCGCCGGGCTCCGCAAGGCGGTTCAGGGGGCCATTCCCGACGCGCAGGAGCGGATCCAATACAATAAGCCGCACTTCCTGAAGAACGGCAAATATGCCGCCGTCATCTCCACCTCGAAGGACGCGGTGAGCTTCACCATCTTTAACGCGGCCGCACTGGAGCTTCCGGAGGACCGGTTCGACGGCCCGCCGGAAAGGAAGACGATGAAGCTGCGAAAAGGGGATTGCTTCGATCCCGGCCAAGTGACCGGCTGGGTGAAGGCTGCTTCGGAGGCTTTGTAGGAGCTGCACACCAGGACCGGAGCCCCGGGGGGAGCAGACTTGGTAAGCTGGCCGGTTTTATCATGGATAAAGAGGCTTTGAGAGCGCTGAAGCGTCCAGGAACTCAAATGATCACACGAAAAGGCTGCTTTCCCATGGAAGCAGCCTTTTCGTGTGGTCGGGCGGTGTAGGTGCCCGGCTTACTCGTCTTCGTAGAAGTCGTCCAGGTCGCGGCTCGCCTTGCTCTGGTTGCAGAGGTGGCAGGCACAGACGCAGTTGATCGGCGTCGTATGGCCGGACTTCGAACGCGGCACGAGGTGATCGATCGTGTTGCCGTATTCGCCGCAGAAGAAGCAGGTGTACTTGTCCCGCTCCAGGATATATTGCCGGAACGACCGGCTGGAATAGAGGCGCCGGATCGTATACGGATTCACGACAACGGCGGCGTGCTCGATCACCAGGTTGATCGCGGTGGCGAGGTCCGTGTCCTGAACCCAGCGGCGGCCTTTATCGGTGCGGCCGCGCATCTTGATCACGCCGGCGCGGGTGGGGCGCAGCACCGAGACGTCCGGCCCTTTCGGCCGCGGCGGCGGCACCGGCAGAGGCCGGCGGATGCGCCGCGGCGGAGTCAGGGCCGCCTCGCCAAGGCTGCTGCCATCAGCGAGCCGCGCACGGGCCTTGGCTCCGCGCCGTTTGCGGCGGCGGCGCTTCTTGCGCGGCGCGGCGGCAGGGGCCTCCGCCTGCGCGTCCGGCGGCGCTGCTGCGCCATCGCCGGTCGGCTCGGCCCCGTCCGAAGGAGCCGCTTCCGGCGCAGCCGCACCCGTGCGTGCAGGCGACCCGGTCCCGGCGCTGGCAGGCTCAGACGGCTCGCTCGCAGCCGTACCCGCGCCTGGCGCTTCGCCGGCTTTGGCAGCGCCGCTCGCGCTTGGCGCGTAAACGCCGGCTGAAGCGTGCGCTCCCGCAGCCTTGCGCCGACGGCGGCCCCGGCGGCGCTTGCGCTTGCTTCCGCCGTCCTCGCCTGCCTCCGGCGCGCCGGCGTCGGCGCCCTCCGCCTCGTCTACCGCAGCTATCGCTTTTTTGCCGCCCAATTGCGTCGGAGCCTCGATGGCCCCACGGTCACGCGAACTGCTCGCGAATGCCGTCCCACTGCCGTCCGCCTGCCCACCGGCCTCCAAAGCGGCTCCGCCTCAGGCAGAGCGGCGTCAAACTCGTGCTTCCCTGAGGCGACGGTACGCCGCTTCCTCCTCCTGGAGGAGGAACGGCTTCTGCCCGTCTTTTTGCCCGGAGCTGCTTCTCCAGCTTCTCCGTTCGGCGGAGAAGGAACCGCGTCCTCCTTGCCGGCCGGCTCCGCCCCTTCCGCTTCCCCTTTCATGCCAGGCCTTGCCTCTCCGTCCATCCCGGTTGGAGCCGCTTTCTCTTTACGTTTCACTCCGTTCTTGGCTTTTGCCTTATCACTCGCCGGATCGGAGCTCCGTTCTATCCCGGCCGCCGCTTTCAGCAGCATACCCGGCTCCTGAGCGGTGCCGTCCCGGTTCTCTGCTGCTTCTCCCTGTGCCGTCAGAAGCTGACGGCACGTGCGGCAGGCGCCGCGGCGTCCAGTCCGGCCGGACCGCCGTCCCGAGCGGCGTTTAAACTCGCTGAGCGGAAGGGAACGGCCGCAGTGCGTACAGGTTTTGACCGCCGCTTCTTCTCCGGTAAATCCGTCCGCGGGCTTGCCGCCCTCCGCGTTGTTATCGAGCAGGGACAAGCTTCCGCCGGCCGGATGCCTTTCCTCCTGTATACGGGTAATTGCCGATCCCCGCCTGATCGAGCCGTTCGGCTCGTGTTTCATGATGTCCACCTCGTCATTTCTTTCAAGTTCCGCAGCAACTTGTCTATATCTATAGTATACACAAGGAAATCCCAATTGTAACTTGGTAACGGGTCCAAAGGCCTGCAAGGCACTGCCGATGGGAAGGCGGCTATCGGATAATTTTCTCCCGACCATACGTTCGCTGACATGCTCCGCCACACTCCTCCGGCATAATGGTGACAAGAGAGGAGAGACCAACCATGGAAACCATCTATTTGGCCGTCACGGGAACGACCCATTATTACGGGGCGGACTTCTTGAAGCCCGGGCTGTGGCTGCGCCTGGTCAAAGAACCGGACAACCGCCACGATCCCGACGCCATCCGCGCCGAGCTCGAACCCCTGGGTAAGATCGGCTATGTTGCCAACAGCCCGCATACGGTACCGAGGGGCTGCCGGAGCGCGGGGCGGGCGTACGACCAGGTGGGCGAAGCCTTTTATGGCGTAATCCGCTTCATTGTGCGCGACACCGTTATCGTGGAAGCCGCCGAGGAGGTGACCGGATGGCCTATCGTTTCTTCTCCTTGGGAGGAGGAAGAGCCGATTCGGACTCCCTATCCCCCGAGTCCTGGCGGAGGAGACAAGCGAAAACCTCTTTTTTAACCAAAAAGAAGGGAAAAAGTCCTAATTTGTCGAATCCTTCCATGGAAGACATTAGGACCTTGGGAGTGTACAGCATGGCAGAGAAGTTCTTCCGGTGGTTCCGCATCGTCCAGGCGATTCAGGCAAGACCGGGCATTACCGCTCCGGAGCTCGCCGACCGGTGTGAAACCGACGTCCGGACCACCTACCGGGACCTGCGGGCGCTTGATTCGCTTGTCCCCATCACTAATGAAGGATACGGCAAAGGGTATACGTTCGCGGGGGATTTTGCCTTATACCCGTTTAACTGGACGGAGCAGGAGGCGCTGGTGTTCTCCATGCTGCCTTCCTTCGTTGACCGGAGCAGCCTTCCCCGGGCTTCGATACCGCCTATGACAAAGTCATGGCTTCCCATCTCAAGCAGAAAAGGCGCGATCAGGACATTCTCCAGAACTTGACCGACATCATTCAGATGGGTTCGCCCGCCTATAAAGAGGAATCCCCGAATTACCTGCTTCCCGTTATTCAGGCCATCCTTGCCGAGAAAACCATTTCCGCCGTCTACCATACCCAAAGCCGCAACGAGCTCACGGAACGGAGGATCGACCCGTACTACCTCGTGCCCCGCGACCAGCGCTTCTACCTAATCGGCTACTGCCATCAAGCGGAGGCCATCCGGACGTTCCGGCTTAGCCGGTTCCGCCGCGTGGAGATCACGAAGCATTTTTTCCACCGCGGGGATTTCAATCTCCGCCAGTATATGAAGAACACCTGGTCCATCGAGCGGGGGCAGGGGCAGATATCCTTCAAAGTACGGTTCTCCCCGGTGGTGGCGCGGTACGTGAAAGAGGAAGAACTCTTCGTTAAGCCGAAGATGACCGATCTTCCGGACGGCGGCCTGCTGTTCGAGGTAACGCTGAACCATGACAGGGAGTTCCTTAACTGGGTGTTCCAGTATGGGGAGGACGCGGAGATTCTGGAGCCGAGGTCGTACCGCGAGTCGTTGAAGGAGCGGCTGGCGAAGTGGAGCCGGCTCTATGGGTGAAAGTCGGTAAGGTTAGAGGGATAAACGATTAATCCATAAAAAGATAAAGCAGGTGAACGAAGTGCGCGTCTACAACAAGCTGGTCCGGGATAAAATCCCGCAAATCATAGAAGCAAGCGGCAAACCATTCCGAACCCGCTTTCTGGAAGCGGAGGAGTACCGGGAAGCTTTACGGACGAAGCTCCGGGAAGAAGCGGAGGAATATTTTCAAGCCAAGGATTCCAGGAAGCCTTGGAAGAGCTGGCGGACATGCTGGAGGTCATCCGGGCTCTGGCAGAGGCCCATGGAACCGATGGAGAGGAGCTGGAAGCCCTGAGGGCCAAGAAAGCGGAGGCGCGCGGCGGGTTCCAGGACCGCGTGTATTTGATCGATGCAGCCGACGCTTAACGTCAAGCTGATTACCGAAAATCTGGGGGATGAGCTGATCCAGGGCATGCAAAACGCCTCCGCCATTTATATCATGACCTCCTTCGTGATGCAGTCGGGGGTTCGTCTGCTGGCCCCCCATCTCAAAAGCGCCCTGGACAAGGGGGCGGAGGTGAAGGTTCTGGCGGGGGATTATCTTTTTGTTACCCAGCCCGAAGGGCTCCGGGCTCTCCGGCAGATCGACGACCGGCTGGAGGCCCGGCTGTGGCGCAGCGCAGGGGCGTCTTTTCATCCGAAGGCGTATCTTTTTGACTATGAGAACGGGGAAGGCATCCTGATCGTAGGCTCCTCCAACTTCTCCCTGTCGGCGATGAGGATGGGCATGGAATGGAAGCTCGCCATGAATGCGCAGGCGGAGCCGTACACGTTCCGGATCGCCCTGGACAAATTCATGCAAAATTTCTACCATGACTCCACGCTGCCGCTCCATGAAGACACCATTGCCCTGTACGAGGACGAATACAGGCTTTACCATCAGAGGAATCCGGAGCTCATCCGCCAAATTACGGAAATGGAAGAGGCGGAATACCGATCCACCGCTCCGGAAGAACCGGCGTCGGATTCCCCGCCAGCGGGCGTGGTTCCGCTCAGGCCGAGACCGGCCCAGGAAGCCGCTCTGGAGGAACTGGAGCGGACGCTCGAGGAAGAATACGACCGGGCCATGGTCGTCATGGCAACCGGCCTCGGCAAAACCTACCTGGCCGGGTTCTTCGGCGCCCGCTTCACCCGAATCCTGTTCGTCGCCCACCGGGAGGAAATTCTGTACCAGGCACAAAAATCCTTTCAACGAATCATGCCGGACCGGACAAGCGGCCTCTACAACGGCCAGCGGAAGGAAGGGGAAGCGGACTGCGTGTTCGCCTCCATCTATACCTTGGGGATGAAGAGGCACCGGGAGGCTTTCGCTCCGGACCGGTTCGATCTGATCGTGGTGGATGAATTCCATCATGCCGCTGCGGCCTCCTACCAGTCCGTGATCGATTATTTCAAGCCGAAATTCCTGCTCGGCATTACGGCCACTCCCGACCGGATGGACGGCAAGGACGTTTATGCGATCTGCGGAGGGAACGTGGCTTACCGGATTCATTTTATCGAGGCGATCCGCCGGGGCTGGCTGTCGCCTTTCCGGTATTACGGCGTCTATGACGATACGGATTACTCGGCCATCCGGTGGATGGGAAACCGGTATGACGAAGAGCAGCTGACGGCCGTACAGCTGAAGGAAAGCCAGGCGGAGAAGGTGCTGGAGGCATGGAAGAGACACAGGCAGACCCGGACCATCGGATTCTGTTCGTCTATCCGCCAGGCGGACTTTCTCGCCCGCTATTTCCAGGAGCAGGGCATTTCTTCGGTGAGCCTGCATTCCGGCACCGTCGGCATCACCCGCGAGGAAGCGATCCGGCGTCTGACAGAGGGCAGCCTGGAGGTTCTTTTTACCGTGGATCTCTTTAATGAAGGCGTTGATATTCCGAGCGTGGATACGCTGTTATTCGTAAGGCCTACGGAATCGCTGACCGTGTTTACCCAGCAGATCGGACGGGGCCTGCGTCTTGCGGAAGGAAAGGCGTTCTGCTCCATCATCGACCTGATCGGCAATTACCGGAATGCGGATATCAAGCTGGGGCTGTTCTCGGTGAATCCCGAGGAGTCAAAAGGCAGCCGGAGCCAGCCGTTCGCCGCCTCCGTTCCCGAGGGCTGCGAGCTTAATCTGGGGACAGGCGTCATCAACCTGCTGGATGAGCTCAGCCGCAAGCGGATGCCGCACCGAGACCAGCTTCTGCGTTCCTTCCTGGACTTGAAGAGCGAGCTCGGCCGCATTCCCTCCTATCTAGAGCTGCATCTGCACGGGCGGTCCGGCAGCGGGGAGTATCGGGGAGAATTCGGCTCCTATGCCGGATTCCTTCACTGGGCGGACTGCCTGACGCCGGAGGAGACGGAGGTTTTCCTGAAATACGAGGACTGGCTGCGCGACGCCGAGAAGACGGCCATGAACAAGAGCTACAAAATGATCGTCCTGCTCTACATGCTGGAGCGCGGACCGGAACGCTGGACGGAGCCTATAATGCCGCAGGAGGCGGCCCCGTTCTTTCACCGCTACCTCACGGAGAAGGAGCACCGGAAGCGGATTGATTTCTCGGACCCCAGCTCCCGGAAGCTGTGGGCATATAACGAAGCCGGCGTCAGCCGGCTGATCGCCGACATGCCGATGACCAAATGGAGCTCGTCCAAGGGCAGCCGAACGGAGTTTGAGGACGGAGTGTTCTCGCTGAAGCTGGAGCCGCCGGGATCGGAGGAAAGCCGGATCCTGCACCGGTGGACGCTGGAGGTTTGTCTATACCGGCTTCACTTTCATTTTGAGCGGAAGGGACAGAAGCAGCCGGTGGTTCATTAAGAGGCCGCACTATATAGGGGAGAGGGTTGCTAGGATGCATAAGGGAGGATTGGCCGAGGAAGTGCTGGACAGGGCCGTAGCGGTGATTAGCGGCTCACGTCCGCAGTTTCCTTTTAAACTTCGGGGGATAAAGATCGATTCGGAGCTCATTCGGGTTACGATGGGGATTCTTAATGAAGCACCCGGAAAGGCACTCCCTCAAAACTGCAGCAATCAGGTTAGGGAGAAGTCGAAGGACGGGCTGGATAGAAGGATCAAGGAGAGGCGGGACTCGAATTTGCGAACCGCTAACATTATCTCGGATGTCCTTAGCGAAGCGGGGATCACGGAAGTGTATCTGGACCGGAATGCGAGAACGGATCGGATGATTAAGCATACGAAGCTACTGGCGGAATGGGTTTGGTAGAAAGCAAAAGAGCCCAGCGTATGCTAGACTCTCAGAATTTGGTATAATTGAACTGTAACTGCCTTGCGTGGGATAGTCTGACCTCCAGAGAGGAGGTCATGCTATGGAAACTTCCGCTATCTCGATAATGCTCACCTTCGGGATCTTCTTGATCGCGCTGCTGACCTACATCGATAAACGAAAGTAACCCACCGTAGGTTAAGGGCCTAGTGGGTTACTTCTGCGGCTTCACCCTCGGAGGTAATCCCACCAAGAGGTTACATTAGAGTCGGGATTAGGCCCCCGGCTCTTCTTTCTATTCTAATCTTACCACGAATGAAATATACGAATCAATGCGGATTGGGTTATTGCAATAAAATCTCATCCACCCGCCATCCGGCTAAAACCGAAGACACCGGAGGGTCTCTTTTTTGACGAGCGTTTATTCTCTGATAATCCGATGCCGCTCGTCTGGGGTTAATTGAAAGAAAAAACGGATCAGTCGTCTTAAACGGGAACGCCTGTCAGGCAGGGGTTAACCTTCCGATGTTAAGAAATGCAGGGCCTCCTCGTAACTGTTCCAATGACTTTCGACCGGATTCCCTGCACTTTTTGCCGAGCGTTTCAGCTGCAGTTTGGCAATCGTCCCCTCCACAATAACCGCCGCGTGAGACATACCGATCGTGGTCAGCTCCTTTTGATGTTCCACAAGGGCCAGTTGAGAATCGGGACGAAAGGCTTTGACGGTACGCATATCCACGATGTATTTAATAGGGCTTCCAATCTTTTCAGCCATGGAACGGATTTGCTCCGTTACCCGATTAATATCGTCCGGCGTTGTTTCCTGGGTCCATACGATTTCTACGATCCGCTTGCTTGTGTCCATCAATCTTGCCTGCGATCCCATCCGTCCTCACCTCTTAAAAGAAGATAGTTACCATTGAATGCTAAATACCCCTCTTTAATTCGGCGAATTCCGTTATTTTCCTTTATTAGACCTATAAATATGGGTCTCTAAGTCTATTGATTTTCTGCCTTTAGGCTCAACCCTGGCCACCCCACCTCCCATCCTTCGGATAGGGAGATTTTTTTAACGCTGCCTCCTAAAAGTCAGCTTAAAAAGAAACCGGTATGGTACAATTTGGGGGAAGAACAAGTCCGCTGCTCCATCGCTTGGAACCCACCTGGAAGCAGGCGGGGCAGGCCCATCCGGCTGCCCGACTTGTTTTTCGAGCCATCAGGGATAGGCGCAGGAAGTCTGGGATTTCTCATGAGGAGGACGAGGAATGGACAAGAGCACGGACCGGAACCCGAATGGACAGAAGAGGCAAGCGGAAGTAAGAATGAACCGGAGGAGCCTGCTGAAAACGGTAGGCTTGGCTGGAGTCGCCATGGCCGCAGGGGGATGGCTCCCTGAACCGCAGAAGGCATGTATTGTAAGCGCGTACATTGATGGTAAGGATTACGGTGCCATGGGCAACGGGGTAACCGATGATTATGCCGCCATCCAGGCGGCGTTCGATGTCGCCAAGGATCCGGCCAGCCCGGCGAACAGCAGCAAATCCGTAATTGTTTTCGTCCCGGAAGGAACGTATGTGGTGATGCAGGGGAGCTTAGTACGGAATTACAGCACGACCCACGTAGCTTCCGTCGGCTTGTCCGTGTCGCCCTCGTCCGATATTTTCGTCAGCGTGGGCAACAATTTCAAAGGCTTTACCGTAACGAACGCGGCTACGAATCAGAAGGTATACGATCTGGTCTAAGGAGGATAAAACAATGATTATCGACGCGCATAACCATCCGGATTGGTACGGGTATGACATTACCCGCTTTCTCGCCAACATGGAGCAGTACAACATCGACCGGACCTGGCTGCTAAGCTGGGAATGCCCTTCCAGCGAGTACGACCCCCAGTACAATTCCAAAATTCCCGTTGTCGGAGGGAACGGCCCGATTCCATTCGAGCGATGTGTTGCCTATGTGCAGCAGCGTCCGGACAAGTTCGTGCTGGGGTATGCTCCGGATCCGCGCCGCCCGGAAGCGATCGATTTGCTGAAGCATGCCGTCGAGCTCTATGGGGTAAGGGTGTACGGAGAGCTGAAGCTGCGGATGATGTACGATAACCCGGATGCCATCCGGCTGTACCGGTACTGCGGGGAGAAGGGGCTTCCGGTGGTTGTGCATATCGACTATGAGTTTGCGACGGGCTATGCCTATCCCCGGCCTAACTGGTGGTACGGCGGAGGGATCGGAGCATTTGAACGGGCAGTGGAAGCCTGCCCGGAAACCATTTTTCTCGGTCATGCTCCGGGCTTCTGGGCCCATCTGTCCGGGGATGACCAATACGACAAGGCTGCCTACCCAACGGGCCCCATCCAGCCCGGAGGCAAGGTCGTCGAGATGCTGCACAAGTACCCGAACCTGTACTGCGACATCTCGGCCGGCTCCGGGTGCAACGCGTTCAAGCGGGACCCGGATTTCGCCCGGTCATTCCTGACTGAATTCCAGGACCGGATTCTGTACGGGCGGGATTATTTGGATAATGTCCACCAGGAGTTCCTGAATGAATTGGGGCTGCCGGAAGCCGTGCTCCGGAAGATTTATGCGGAGAATGCGCTTAAGCTGGTTCCGCTGGAGTAGGTCATCTAATCTAAAACAGAGGAGGGGATTAGGATGAAAACGAAATGGAGAATGAAATTTTCCGTGGTTGTCCTATTTTGTATGAGTTTGCTTATGGTAAACGCAACATCCTTTGCAACAGCTCCTGCGGAAGCCGGCGTTTATTTTATCAATCTCGGGGAGAAAGGAAATGCGACCCTGATCAAAACCATTAGTGGGACGACGGCAAGCTACGGGTTGGTGGACACCGGATCGAGTGGAGATTACACCACTTATGTAGAGCCCTACTTAACCTCCGTACTGGGATCGGCCAAATTGTCTTTTATCGCCTTCTCCCATATGCATGGGGATCATGCAGGCGGTGCCGAAGCGGCCATCGCCGGTTTTGCGAATGCCAACACGACCCTTTATATCAAGGACGTAGCCGATCCCGCTTCTACTTATCCCGGTGAAGCCAGTATTGCCAATAGAGCGGATACGATCATAGCGGCTGCCAAGGCCAAAAACATGCCTATCGGGAAAATAAAGCCTTATGAAGCCTTCGACAATGATGTGGGATCCTTAACGGAGCTTAGAGGCTTATCCGCCAACAAATTCAAGGCGAAAATTGAGAAATTTACTAAAAACGCGCAAGGCAGCTATGTATCGGCTGGCCTCTATGATACGATCCCCTTCGGTAAATTTACCATGACCTGGTTTAACGGAAACAACTGGAATCATGAGTCTATTATCGAACAGTTGTCCGGAACATGGGATGATAACTTGAACGCCGCCCCTATGCTGCTAAAATGCACAACCAGTACGGGCACCAATTTCAGAACCTACTTGGGCGCTGACGTAGGGGAGAATAGCAATCAGAATTATTCTTATGAGGTTGGGAAAAAGATACAAGAAGTCGTAGGAAATGTTAGTGTTTATCAGGTGGCCCATCATGGTTTCTACTTTAGCCTTATGCCGGATTCGATTGCCAGCACCCTCAATCCTAAGTATGCGATCGTGACCAACAGCTATAATGACATAGTGAAGAATACCTATTATGAGAACCATCATATAACGAGCCCGACTTCCGCCGATTTGACAGACGCGACCAGCACACTGAAAGAAACCTTGAAAAGCACGGTTCTGCAAAAAATGTACTTTTTAAGTGGAAAAGGCGGCGGAACGGATAATAGGATTATCGATGCGCTGCAAGCCAATAATTATGCGCTCCTTAACTGGACCGGATCCACCATCAAAGCAGGAAATGTAAATGTTGAATTTGGGGGGACGGATCTTACCGTTACCCAACCATAAGACAAAGAAGTCCGCGGAAACCGCGGGCTTTTTTTGTCATTACTGCGCTCGAAACCATTTTTTCGGGAATAGCACATGGACCCCTCAGCGTCTTTCTTCCTTAAGAGCCCCTTTCCTCAACCGAGCGCTTGCTCGCTTTCCGTAATGGCCTCCCCGACGTTAGGTTGTCCTTGTCCCGTCGCAATCAGCTGCTGCAAGCTCCCGTTTATGTATTGATTCCATCCTTGCTGACAAGCGGTATAGCACTCAAACTCGGAAACCAAGCCCACATGGGTGAAGCGGACTTCCGTTTGGCCGTCCTTCCGGGAAATTTCGAAAACGATAGTGGTATCTTTCCATTCCGATTTGTCTTCTGTAAAGCTGAAGAAGTTATCCATGACATGCCAGACGACTTTCTCGTTGGGTAGAAATTCGGTGATCCTCATCGTGCACCGGTGGATGTCCTTAAAGCGGTAGCGGAAGATCGCTCCGGGTTGAGCGGTATCCCCCTCAATGTCATGGGACCACCAGCTGCGTACGTTATTGATAGCTTGAAAGACTTCGTCGGCGGGTTGGTTTACGGTAAAAGAAGTGCTGTAGCTTTGCTCCATAGCCTGATCTCTCCTTCGATATGGTAGTGATTACCACTAGAGTATAATTCCCATACTTTCAAAATGCAAGTACAAAAATCAAAGGCTTAATACTTGTAATAAGCAAGCATCGTGAGTATAATCAGGCTCATGAAAAAGCGAACCCCATCCGTTTGTCCAATCGTATACGCACTTGACCTATGGGGTGATCCCTGGAGCCTGATTATTCTCCGGGACGTCCTTATCCATAACAAGAGGTACTACCGGGAGTTTCTCGCTTCACGGGAAGGCATTTCCACCAATATTTTAAGCGCGCGGCTCCAGTCTCTAACGGAAGCCGGTTTACTCGTTAAGAAGGAAGGGCAATCCAACCGGGCCCAGACTATGTACCGGCCGACCCAAAAGGCCCTCGATCTGTTTCCGATCGTGTTTGCCATTATGCATTGGGGGCTTAAGTACAACCCGGATACCGATATGAGGATTCCAATCATGCAGGAATTAAAGTCCGATGAAAAAGGGCTGGAGCAGCGCCTTCTGCAGAACTTCGTTGATGTAACCTCCTGAGGAGTTTGTGCTCGGGTATGCCCTCGATCCGCCGGCCGGAGTTGATCGATTTTCCGAAGCATCCGGGCCTTTTTTGGCGACTCTCCCGCTCCTGTTTCAGACCACAAAAAAAGAGCTGTATCCCCTACAGCTCTAAGCAAGTCGATGGGTAAGGAATTAACCCAAGAAAGCAATAGAACGTTTTACTTTCTTTGCAAAGTCAATGGGATTATCGATCGACTCCCAGTGGATATACATAAGACGCGGGTTCTCGAACAGCCAGTGATTATGGACGGCGGTTACTTTAATCCCGTTATTGCGAAGATTGGATAGCAATCGATTGACTTGGTTTTGGAAGAGGGCCGTTTCCCTAAACAGAGGGCGCGTCCGGATTTGTCCAGGGATTCGAACGAGAAAAGCTGATAACGAACCAAAGGAGAGGTGGTACGTCTTCCTAAAATAGCGGCGTTGACTCTCCTGTTTCTAGTAACAAAACAAACCGGACCTTTAGTAATTTCATGTTCCGTTCCACCTAAAATGGTAGAAAATTGGTCACATAGTCTTTTAAAGCGAGGACTTACCTTAACTTGGTTCCCCATACGAAATCATCCTTCCCTAAATAAATATATTTGAATCTCGACGGCACCTTAACCTAAAAAGGCGATCGAATCTTTGGTTCTTCTAGCAAAGACAACAGGATTCATGATGGCTTCCCAGTGCATATACATCAATCGAGGATTTTCCTTTAACCAGTGATTATGAACGGCCGTCACTTTTATCCCCCGTTTACGGAGATTGGACATCAAACGATTAACCTGATCTTGATGGAGGGCAGTCTCCCCAAGCAAAGCGCACGTCCCGAACGATCAAGCGATTCAAACGAGAACATTTGCATTTGAACAAGGGGAGAGCGCGTTCTTCTTCCTAAGATCGATTCTCTTAAGTTCGTCATGCGCGTGACAAAACAAACCGGACCCGCATCAATTTCCGATTCTCCTCCCAAGATTTTGCCGAATTGCATACAAAGCCTTCTAAATTGCGGACTTACTTTCACCTGTTGTGCCATAGTAATCCTCCTTTGATCGTATTCGAAATAGAGTATGATCAAATAAGAGAAAGGAATTGGACTAACTACTAATCTTTCAAAAAAATACTAGGGTGACCGGCTGCAGGAAGAGGCATTCCAATGATCACGGCCTAACTATGGTAAAATAGTGCTGGCGTCGGTACTCGACCAACGCCAGCTTTTTTGGAGAGTGCGATCAAGGGGGATGACAAATGAAGCTTCGCTGTGCGATCTTGGACGACTACCAGCAAGTGGCGTTAACTGCGGCGGATTGGTCTCCGATTTTGGACCAGGTGGAGGTCAAAACCATCCATCGGCATATCGACCAACCGGATGAACTGGTCGAGCAGATCGCCGACTGCGAGATTGTCGTGATCATGCGGGAACGAACTCCGTTTCGTGCCCCGCTGCTTGCCCGGCTTCCGCGCTTGAGGCTGCTCGTGACGACAGGCATGCGTAATGCGTCCATCGATCTACCCGCTGCCGCTTCGCAAGGAATCACCGTTTGCGGCACGGGCGGTGCAGGTAACGCTACCGCCGAGCTCACATGGGCTTTGCTCTTGGCGCTAGCCCGCAACCTTGTGCAGGAGCACAACGCCATTCGCAGCGGGGGTGGCAAAGCTCGATCGGAGCGGATTTGTACGGCAAGACACTCGGCGTACTCGGACTCGGCAAGCTGGGCAGCCAAATCGCTCGATTCGGCCAGGCCTTCGGTATGGAGGTCATGGCGTGGAGCCAGAACTTAACCAAGGAGCGCGCCGATGAAGTAGGCGTAAGGTTGGCCGCCTCCAAGGAGGAGCTTCTGGAAAACAGCGACTTTGTATCCATTCATCTTGTCTTGAGCGACCGGACAAGAGGCCTGATCGGAGCCGCGGAGCTGGAACGAATGCGGCCGTCGGCTTATCTGATCAATACTTCGCGTGCGCCGATCGTCGATCAAGCCGCGCTGGCCGAGGCTTTGCGGAACGGCCGGATCGCCGGCGCCGCGGTCGATGTTTTTGAAGTGGAGCCGCTGCCGAAAGACGATCCGTACCGGTCACTTCCGAATTTGCTCACTACGCCGCATATCGGGTATGTGTCGAAAGCGAATTATGAGGCGTTTTATCGGGATGTGGTGGAGGATATCGAAGCTTATTTATCCGGGACACCGGTTCGCGTGCTGCCGTGAGGCAAGAGAATTTTATGAATGATAAGTAAAGAAAAGGGATATATTCGGTCCTTGTAGAAAAGAAAAGGACATTACTTTAAGAAGGAGGGTTTGGACATGTTTAGAAGCTTGGATGAATTTAAAGGGGAATGGAAGCAGGAAGCGGCATTAACGCAAAAGGTACTGGAGGCGCTGACGGACGAATCGCTCGGTCAAGAGGTCGCACCGGGTTTCACCAACTTGGGTAAGCTGGCTGCACACGTAACCGGAGCGGTGCATTTTCTGTTTCCCCTGACGGGCTTGAATTTTTCTACCGCGGTTAAAGCTGACCAGCCCTCATCGGCCAAGTCCATCGCGGAGGCGTATCGTCACGATAGTACGGCCATGTTGGAGGCGGCTGATAGTCAATTGACGGACGCTTCGCTTGCAGAGGTCCGCAATTTCTTCGGCCATGACATGCCGATTCATGCGTTCCTTCGGTTTATTATCCAGCATCAGGCTCATCACCGCGGTCAAATGACGATTCTTATGCGTCAGGCCGGCCTCAAGGTGCCGGGCATTTATGGGCCAAGCCGCGAGGAATGGGAAGCCATGCAGGTAGCGAAGGGCTGAGTTGCGATATACATATTAGGTGAAAGTGCGGCGATGGAACCGATCCATCGCTTTTTTCGATTCCTTGTGGGAATTTCGCAAAGAAGGCGGGAGACCATCATGAACGGATTTCTTACTTTCTCTTGACCCTGACATTGATGTCAGGCTTTAGAATGAGATTATCTCGAGGCCGATCTCGACCAGAAAGGAAGGGAAGCCATGGACCTTACCCCACAAGAAAAACTTATGATTAAGGCTCTACGCGAGGCGGCCTTACCCCCTCTATTCGTGCTCATCCGCATTAAAAATGATATTTCCCAGGACACGGTCAATGTCGAGGCAAGCCGAAGAGAGGACGTCGTCCAGACCTTAGAAAAGTACATTGGACCGCTATGGAAGGACTTTCGGGAGGAGAAGAATTCCCGAGCCGAAGAAAGAGCTTAACTAAAGGGGGAGTTCCCTAACAATCCTTTGGAAGCTATCAGCGCGGGCCCTTTAATCCACGGTTGGTATAAGAAAGACTGGTGTTCTAGCATCAGTCTTTTTGCATATGCAGCAGCAAAGATCAGCTGCCATGGCTGAATCAGCTGTTTGGTAGATTGTCCAAACCATTAAGTCTTCCTGGAATATGCTACTAGCATAATAGGAAAGGAGGATTCATTCATGATAAAAAAACTGCCTAAAGTGATAGGTAAGTCGAAAGCCACGAAGCAAAAGGTAACAAACGTATTCCTTAGACGACCAGATGCCCGGATAAAAGTAGACTTGGGTGATGGGTTTGAGCGATTAGAATTTACCCGAAGTGTTCCCGGCCGCAACTTTTACAGGTTTACCTTTCTTGCCGGCAGCAGAAAGACGATTTCGGCCGGGTGGAGTTGGCCGTTTACCGAAGTCTTTCCCGTTCTAAGCTACCCGCAAGGAAACGACTGGGTTATTCTGCTTCATAATACTAACCCGAGTGCTTTGGACTATACCTTTTATTTCATTAGTAAAGCTTAAAACACAGAGCGGAAATCCCCTTCAAATAGTCTGTAAGAAGAAAGCGTAAAAATGGAAATGCTTAACGGGTACTATAGTGCAGAATCATCCAGGAGCAGTTTGCCACCGTAGGCAGCTGCTCTTTTGCTACTCCTGCAAGGATTGGAGATCGAGCATATTTTCGGAAACATTCATAACGATATCACAAGCAGAGCCCTTATTATTGGCTTTGCTCAAGTAGCAAGAGACGAAAAGGTTAGAAAATTTCTGGAGCGAGGAAAGGAAATTAATCAGAAGCACATCGAATTGTTATCGGAAAAGTTGTCTAACGAAGGGTTGCTCTCCCCGACACTAAATGATTATTTGGTGACTTCTTCCACAAGTTCTCCATTCTCCGATAAACTCATGATTTTTCTTAAGGTAGACATGTTTAATGTGAAAATAAGGGAATATGCCTATGGCATATCGCTTAACGGTAGAAAAGATATCGGTGCCTTATTTCTGAAATGCCAAACGGATGTAATGTTATATGTGGGAGATGGCGCTAACATCTTGATTGACTATGGATGGATGGAACAACCACCAGAAACCGTTGACCACAATAAATTGATGACAGCTCCTTTTTTGATGACCATTGAAGTAACGAGCAATTATGCGTAAATTGGTAAATATACGAAATGCTAAAAATTAAGGCTGCAACTCAGCTGGGATTAGAGCATCGTATCCATGATAATCCATTGTCTAATGATTTACTGGGCCCGCAGGAACAAATCATGATTATGGCTCTCCGCGAGGCTAATCCCTTGTAGGATTTATCGCCATACCTTATTATGGATAACATTGGATGATGAAGAAACGTGAATGGTCGCCGGGGAGGGCATGGTGTGATACAGCGGATCAAATTTGTGTGAAGGCTATTTAGGAGCGAGCCTCTATGGTTTAAAATTCTCATTTCTGCAACGCTGCTTATTTCCATTCTTTTTAGCAGTTCCTTTTTTTCGGGTCAAGCTTATTACGAGGGCATTGCCAAAATGGCCGCAGCTATCTTTTTTGCGCATACGGGATTAAAATGCAGAGGAATCGGCAAGTTTCCGTCCTATTCTTTGCTATAACCATGGGATGTATCTATCTGTCGTGGGACAGCTTCCAACTCGATTTGACATAGTCATTGAAGATATTATAAACAACAAAAAACACAGGCTGGTCGACTAAGCCATCGGATACGATGGTTTGATAAAGCGGCGGCAGTCCAGGACTTATTTCTCGTCCGGGGCTGTCGCTGTTTGTATTTTCGGCCCGCATGCAGCTTTACGGGAAGGAGACGGATGCCTCCGGATAGACAAAGCGGGGTTCATCGTGATCTTGGGGCCGAGCGGCACCGGCAAAAGAGGGTCAGTATAAGCTGTCAATTTCGAAAACGCTTACTTTCCGGCGCAAAAATGACCAATTCGCGATATGTCATTCTTGATTTGCAGGACCCAACAACGGGGACATGAGGCGCTTGTTGATACGGTTCAATGCGCGGTATTCCTAAAGAAACTGGTGATTTTCTCTATCCTCCAGCCAAAACGACATATAGCCGAGGCCCGCCTAACCCCGCTAGGATAGAAATATGAAAACGCTTCATTCCGAAAATCCGGCAAGGAGGGGGAAGACCAAGGGACGATGATCCCGCCTGGTTATTCAGTCGACCGCGGCGGGTGTCAGGACACCAATCGTTCCAACTAAAACAAAAGAGAATTATCTAGTACCACGAAGTAACACCAAGCGTCATGGCAGAAAAAGGAAAGAGGGGAGGGAAGATGGATTTACCCTAAAAGTATATTCTGTACTATAGAGAGCCTTTGACCTAAGACGGCCTTCGGCTGGAAACCGGGAGAGCTTCTTGTTACTATCCCTACAGAACTCTTGTTACCATCCATACAGAAGGGGAATTCCACTCATGCAGAAGCTTAAACTGATCACTCATACCCTCGCCCTGACAACGGCGTTCGTTCCGCTGGCCGCGTGTACGCCGGACAAGTCGGCGAAGCCGGAAGGCGCCAAAGCGTCCGATACGGCGGCATCGGTCCGTAAGGAAGGCTTTCCCATCGTCGACAAGCCGATTACGTTGTCGGTTCTCGGCCCCGATGTGGGCAGCGCCAAGTGGGATTCCATGAAAGTATTTCAGGAGATGGAGAAGCAGTCGAACGTCAAGCTGACGTTTCAGACGATTCCCGTGGACAGCTTCGAGACGAAGAAGAATTTGATTTTTGCGAGCGGGACGCTCCCCGATATTTTCTATGCCGCGGCCCTGACGCCGGCGGAGCAGGTAACCTACGGAAGCCAGGGAACACTGGTTCCGCTGGAGAAGCTGATTGACGGGTATGCGCCGAACCTGAAGAAGCTGTTGGACGAGCATCCTGAGATCCGCCAGTCCATCACGACGCCGGACGGCCACATCTATGCCCTTCCCTATATCGACCTGGAGGCCGTCTGGTACAAGAGCCCGCTCTATTACAACGGCAGCTTCCTGAAGAAGCTTGGTGTCGACAAGCTGCCCGAAACACCGGATGAGCTGTACGACTACCTTAAGAAGGTCAAGACCAGCGACCCGAACGGCAACGGCAAGGCGGACGAAATTCCGCTCACCTCCACGAAGCTGAAGGACATCCGCATCCAGATGCTCGGCTATTGGGGCATCTACGACGAGGTGTATTATGCCGACAAGGACGGCAAGGTTCACTATACTCCGCAGGAGGAGGGCTATAAGGGTTACCTGACCTTCCTGAACAAGCTGTGGAAGGACGACCTGCTCGACCACGAGACGTTCTCCCAGACCGACGAGCAGAAGAAAGCGAAGGGCAAGAACCACCAGGTGGCGCTCTTCAACGATTGGCTGCCGCACT
Source organism: Paenibacillus sp. CC-CFT747 (assembly GCA_030323305.1). GTDB lineage: Bacteria > Bacillota > Bacilli > Paenibacillales > NBRC-103111 > Paenibacillus_AO > Paenibacillus_AO aurantius. The sequence continues at coordinate 2,781,962 of CP106741.1, forward strand.
TTATGCTGGGCGGGGAACCGAGCACGGACAACCCCGTCATGGCTCCGCTCAAGACGGGCGTGCCGGGGGCTCCGGTAGCGGCGAAGTCCTCAGGCATTTCGAAGAACGGCACGTTTGCGATATCCAAAACGAATCCGGCCCCCGAAGCGACCATGCGCTGGATCGACTACCAGTACGGGTATGACGGAGCGGTGCTGTTTAACAAAGGACCCGAGAATGTGCTCTGGAAATACACCGACAAAGAGAACAAGGTGAAGGAATGGCTGCCGGTACCGGACGGAGGCGACCGGGAGAATTACCGCGGCAAGCTGACACCGAACTACGGTATTACGGTGCCCGGCGTTTCCCTGCCTGATGTGAACAAAGGCCTTCGCAGCCCGATCGACGAGTGGGTGGACAAGGAGAACAAGGAGAAGATCCTGCCGTACGCCAAGGTGCCTTACCCGAACGTGTTCTTGACGTCGGCGGAACAGTCGGAGGTCAATTCGATCCTGTCCGACCTCAACACCTATGTCGAGCAGATGGAAGCGAAGTTCGTCACGGGGCAGGAGCCGCTCACGGGCTGGGACAAATTTACCGCCCAGCTGAAGAAGATGGGCAGCGACAAAATCGTCAAGATTTACCAGGACGCGTATGACCGCTGGGCCCAATCCGGTAAAAAGTGATCCACAACCAACATCTTGAGAGGAGGGGAACGGCATGCAGAACACCAATCCATCCCTGGCCGCCGATAGTCCGGTGAAGACGAGAAGAGCCGGCAGCCGCAAGGCAATGGCCATCGTCCGCAATTGGGAGCTGTATCTGTTCATTGCTCCGGCTTTCCTGTATTTCCTGATCTTCTGTTATTTTCCTATGTACGGCATCCAGATCGCCTTCAAAAATTTCAACCCCAGCGAGGGCTTCGCGGGAAGTCCTTGGGTCGGGTTCGACCATTTTACCCGGTTCTTTCATTCTTATTACTTCTGGGATCTAATCTGGAATACGCTCAGCATCTCCCTGTATGAGCTGGCGGTCGGTTTTCCGGTCCCCATCATTCTGGCTCTGGCCTTCAACGAAGTGAGAACGGGCTTCTTCAAAAAAATGGTGCAAACCGTCACCTACGCCCCGCATTTCATCTCGGTGGTCGTTATGGCGGGCATGATTATCACGTTCCTGTCGCCGACGACGGGGATTATCACGCACATGCTGGAGTGGATCGGCTTGAATCCCCGGATTTCCTGACTGACCCGCGCTGGTTCAAGACGATGTATGTGCTCTCCGGCGTTTGGCAGGGAGCGGGATGGGGGACGATCATCTACCTGGCGGCTCTGTCCGGCGTGGATCCCGGCCTGCATGAGGCGGCGATCATCGATGGAGCCTCCCGTTTTCAGCGGATGCGCCACATCAACATCCCGGCGATCGTGCCGACGATGACGATTCTGCTCATCCTAAACATGGGCAGCCTGCTGGGAGTCGGCTTTGAGAAAATTCTTCTGCTGCAGAATCCGCTCAACATGGAAGCGTCCAACGTCATCTCCACCTTCGTCTACCAGTCCGGTCTCGTCGATGCCCAGTACAGCTTCTCCACGGCTGTCGGCTTATTCAACTCGGTGATCAACGCGACGCTGCTCGTCGTGGTGAACCAGATCGTGCGCCGGACGAGCGAGAACAGCCTATGGTGAGGAAGAACACCCCAGAAAGGAGGAGGCTGCCATGACTTCACGCATCCAAGAGACAAGGGGAGACCGGATTTTTCTCTTCGCGAATTACCTGTACCTGACGCTTGCATTTCTCATTGTGGCCTATCCGGTCATCTACATGCTAAGCGCTTCGATCAGCAATCCCCATTACGTCGGCTCGGGGAGATGTGGCTGTGGCCGAAGGGCATCACCTTCGAGGGCTACCAGCGGGTGTTCGAGAACTCCAAAATCTGGAGCGGCTACGCCAACACGATCCTCTACACGCTGGTCGGAACGGCGATCAGCTTAGCCGTCACGCTTCCGGCGGCGTATGCGCTGAGCCGGAGGGATTTGGTAGGCCGGAACCTGTTTATGGGCATGTTTATGGTTACGATGTTCTTCGGGGGCGGCCTGGTGCCGACTTACCTGCTGGTTAAGGATCTCGGCATGATTAACACCATCTGGGCGCTCGTACTGCCCGGCGCGGCCTCGATCTACAACATCATCGTCACCCGCACGTTCTTCATGTCCGCCATTCCGAGAGAGCTGGAGGAGGCGGCCCAGATGGACGGAGCTTCGACGACCCGGCTGTTCCTCACCATCATCCTGCCGCTCTCCCTGCCGATCATTGCCGTTATGGCACTCTTCTACGGGGTGGGGCAGTGGAACAGCTACTTCTCGGCTCTTATATATTTGAACGACGAGGCCAAATACCCGCTTCAGATCATCCTGCGGCAGATTCTCGTGCTTCAGGAAATGTCCGCCCAGACGGGAGGAACGGTCGATGCGTCAACGGCCTCCGCGCTCAACAACAAAGCCGAGGTGGCGGCCCTCGTGAAGTATTCGGTCATTATCGTGTCCACGCTGCCGGTTATTGTGGTGTATCCGTTCCTGCAGCGGTATTTCGTCCAGGGGTTCTGATCGGCTCGGTGAAGGGCTAGAATAGAGCCTCCCGGTAAGGGAATCAATAGAGAGAACAGGCGAACGGCGGAGGAGGGCGATGGCCAGCCGCTGATGAGCCGCAACATGGACGGGAAAGGAAAGACCATAGCTGCCAATTGAAATCCCAGGAGGAATGTTCACATGTTGAATCCACCCCGAAAACCTGTCCGTCTGCTGCTGTCCACTCTAGGACTGGCTTTGGCTGTCACTCCGCTTGCCGCTTGCGGCAAGACGGAACCGAAGAAGGAATCCACGGAGGAGACGTCCAAGACGGCCGACAAGGTGAGCAAGGACGGCATGCCGATTGTGAAGGAACCGATCACGCTCAGCATGATGTCGCCGGACGCCGGTCAGGCCAAGTGGGAGACGATGCCGGTCATCCAGGAGATGGAGAAGCGCTCCAACATCAAGCTCACCTTCCAGAATGCGCCGCTCGACAGCTTCGAAACGAAGAAGAATCTGGTGTTCGCGAGCGGCAATCTGCCGGACATCTTCTATGCCGCGGATCTTAAGCCGGCGGAGCAGGTGACCTACGGCAGCCAGGGGTCCTCCTTCCCCTTGAGAAATACATCGACGGCGGGTATGCACCCAACCTGAAGAAGATACTCGACGCCAACCCGCAAATCCGCAAAAACATCACGACCCCGGACGGGCACATCTACGCCCTGCCGTATATCGACCTGACAGCCGTCTGGTACATGAGCCCGCTATGGTACAACGGGAAATTCCTGAAGGCGTTGAACGTGAAGGAGATTCCCAAGACGACAGATGAATTGTACGACTACCTGAAGAAGGTCAAAACGAGTGACCCGAACGGCAACGGCAAGGCCGACGAAATCCCGTTCACCTCGACCAAGCTGGACGATGTCCGCATGTTCCTGTTCGGCTTCTGGGGCATGTATGACGAGAAGATCTATGCCGACAAGGACGGCAAGGTCCATTATTCTCCGCAGGAGGAGGGTTATAAGGGCTACCTCACCTTCCTGAACAAGCTGTGGAAAGAGGACCTGCTCGATCACGAGACGTTCTCCCAGACGCCGGATCAGAAGAAGGCGAAGGGCAAGAACAACCAGATCGCCTTGTTCAATGATTATTTCCCCTATTTCACAATGGGCGGCGATCCGAGCTCGGAGCACCCGATGATGCAGCCGCTGAAGAGCGAGGTCGCGGGCACGCCGGTGTACGGCAAGCACCCGGGCCAGTCGGCGAACGGAACCTTTGCCCTGTCCAAAACGAACCCGGCTCCCGAAGCCTCCATGCGCTGGGTCGATTACCTGTACGGCTATGAGGGCAGCACGCTGTTCAACCAGGGACCGGAAAATACCCTCTGGAAGTATAAGGACCAAGCGACTCACACGAAGGAATGGCTGCCGGTGCAGGGCGGCAAGAACCGGGAGGAAATCCGCGGCACGCTGACGCCGAACTACGGTATCCTTACCCCCGGCGTGAACGACCCCGAGGTCAACAAGGGGCTGAAGGACAATTTCGACCAGTTCGTGGACAAGGAAACGAAGGAGAAGCTCGTTCCTTTTGCCAAGGTGCCGTTCCCGAACGTCTTCCTCAAGCCGGAGGAGCAGTCGCAGGTGACGGCCATGCTGTCGGACCTGAATACGTATGTGAAGCAGATGGAAGCGAAGTTCGTCACCGGCCAGGAGCCGCTCTCGAACTGGGACAAGTATGTAGCTCAAGTTCAGAAGATGGGAAGCGACAAGCTGGTCAAGATCTACCAGGACGCCTTCGAGCGCTGGAACCAGTCCAAGTAGTCGGTTGAGTCCATCAGCATCCAGAGAAAAGGCCGGTCCCGGTCAGCACTACGTGCTGCCGGGGCCGGCCTTTTCGGTTTGTAATGGGTAAGGCTGCTCCCGAAACGGTTCCTTATTTGCGAGGAGCATCCGTCCGGGAGGAGGGGCATCCGGGGCTGCCGCCAATCCCCGTTCCTTCCCCGCTCATTCCGCGTCCTCCTCGTCGAAGGAGGCGCCGGCCGGTTCCGGGGCGTACTGTTTGCGGTACTGACCCGGGGTCAGGCCGGTTTCTTTTTGAACTTGCGGATGAAGTTCGGGGCGTCCCAATAACCGACCTGCACGATGATGTCCTTCAGCGGATCGCTTGTGGCGGCGAGCTGGCGCTTCACTTCTTCCACCCGCTTCTGCCAGACGTACTGGGTGAAGTTCAGCCCGACCTTCTCCTTGAAGGAACGGGAGAAATGAGAGGGCGAGATGGAATATTCGTGCGAGATCGACTCCAGGCTGAGGGCATGATCGCCGTAATGCTGGTCGATGTAAGCCACGATGCGGTCCATGAGCGTCCGTTCCTCGGTCTTCGCGTTCAGCTCCGCCTGCGAGCAGATGCGGGAGGCCAGCTGCCGAAAGCTCTCCTCGAGCTCCTCCAGGGAGCTGAAGGCCGTGACGGAAGGGATGTCCCGGGCCGAATGCGGAAGCCCGAGCTCGGAGGCGGTCTTCAGCATGGCGTTCAGGAGATCGTAGCTCATGCAGCGCATAAGCGGCACCGCCGCCCCCGACGTCTGGAGGAAGCCGAGCGCTTCCCGGATCACCGGCACGGCGACATCGTAGCTGCCCTGCTTGAGGCTCTGCGTCAGCTTGAGCAGCAGGCTCGGGGAAGCCAGTCCGCCGGACCTGGCGCGTCGGAGAGCTCCGCGAAGAAGCTCGTCCCACCCGGGCCGGTGGAGAGGCGGAATTCGAAGGCCGAGCAGGCCTCGATGTACGACTCGTTCAGCTGCCCGGGACCCGGGTAGACCGTGCCGGCGCCGATGCTCGCGCCGGCCGCGAGCTGCCCCTCCGCGTGCTCCCGCGCCGCTTCCACGACCCGCCGGAGCTGCCCCGCCTCCGCTTCGCCCTCCGCGGGATCAAAGCCCGCTATAAAGGCGAAGCGGTTCGGCTCGGGCAGCTCGACGGCATAGAGGGAGGCGGCGAGGGCAGGCAGCTCGAGGTCGGCGAGGCCGCCCGGCAGGGAGGAGGCGCTTCCGCACGGTCGTGCGGGCCCTCCCACTCCAGGACGAGCACGGCGTACCGCTGCCGGTCGAAGCGCAGCTGGAACGCCTCAAGCAGATCCGGCGTCAAGCTCTCCGAGCCGCCGTATTTGAGCAGCATGAGCAGGTAGTGGTTCCGCGCATACGGCTCCTGCAGGCCGGCCCGCTGGCTGGACTCCCGCAGCACGCGGCGGATGTGCTCGAGCTCGTCGCTTGCCCGGCTGCCCCGCCCGGCCGGGGCCTTGAAGGCGGAGCTGGCGAATTCGGCCAGCTGCGAGATCGGGCTGTACTGCCGCCTGGCGAGCAGCAGCGAAGCGAACACGCCAATGAGGCCGACAAGCGTGAAGAGCAGGAGCATCATGCTCCGCACATGGGCGACCCGGCTGAAGAACTGGCTGCTCGGCATGACGGTGGTATACGTCCAGCCGTTCAGGTCGGACTTGACGGAGACGACCGAGTGCCGGCTTCCGCCGAGAACGAGGCTGTGGATGCCGCCGGGCTGCTCGAACAGCTGCCGGGTCTCTTCGGCGCTTAACGTTTCGCCCTGCCGGTTTGCGGTCAGCACCTGCCCCTTGTTGTCGAACACGTAGGTCAGCCCCTGGTAGCTCCCGAGGATGGACCGGATCAGGCCGTTGAATTCCCCTTCCTCGATGAGATACAGAAGCGTTCCGTGCGGATTCGGGTTGTTGGGCGTAACCGGAACGACATAGGCGAGCATCGACTGCTCGATGTGCCCGTTGCGCATAACCCGGTCGGCCGGGCGCATGAAAGGAAAGGCCGCCGTGTTAAGGTCCTGGCGCACCTGCTCCTTGTCCCAGCCGGCGAAGCTGTATTTGGATTGAAACACATCCAGGGAGGAGAGACCGGTGGAGGAGTAGATCCGTTCGTCTCCATGGAAGTACAGAAAAAGCTCCCCGATAATGGAGCTGGTCGCCTTGTACTGGTCGAGAGCGGCAATCGCCTCCGAGCTGAAGTAAGGATCATGCACCCGGTACCGGGTCAGGCGGTTGTCGTACGCAATCCGCGAAGCGATGTCGCTGAGCTCCCGGATCCGGGCGTCAACTGTTACGCGGGCCTGGGTCAACTGGTTAAGGTGGGAGCGCTCTATTTCCGTTCTCAGGTTGCGGACCGCGCTCTGGTAGATGAGGACGGTCAGCAGGATGAGGGGAAGGAGCAGAATCGTCAGATACGAAAGCATATATCGTAGAAAGAGCCGGGATTGGAAGAGGCGGCGGATCATAGGCAGGTCCCCTTTTTTCTTTGTTGTCTCGTGTCTTATCCGGGTGAACACTTCTATGATAACAGACTTTGGCCAGCAAGGGATGAGACCGCTTTCCTTATAAAAATTCCCAGGCATCCTTCGAGGAGTGCCTGGGAATTTTTTAATTCTATTTCTCTATCATCTGAATGAGATTGCCGCACGTATCGTCGAAGACCGCAATGGTGACTTCGCCCATTTGGGTCGGCTCCATGGTAAACTTCACTCCGTTATCCAATAAACGCTTGTGCTCTTTACGAATATCCTCCACTCCAAACATGGTGGCAGGAATGCCGTCAGCCGCTATCTTGGCTTGGTAATCCTTGGCGGCGGGATGGTTATTCGGTTCGAGCAAAAGCTCGGTACCGTCCTGGTCATGGGGGAAACCAGCGCGATCCACCTGAATTCTCCGACGGGAACGTCATGTTTTAGGACAAAGCCCAGCTTCTCGGTATAAAACTTCAACGCCTTGTCCTGATCTTGAACGAATAGACTGGTGACAATGATTTTCATAAGGGGTTGGCCTCCCTGGATAATGGTTGCGACAGAGGGTTTTATTGCCCTTCCTCTATCCATCGCTTCAACAAATGCTTAAGAGGTTCGTTGTGGAAGACAAGCACCCGGTACTTGCCCTTCTTCTCCGATTGGACGAGTCCGGCCTCTTCCAGTACCGATAGATGCTTGGCTATGGCCTGCCGTGAAATGGAAAGGTGGTGCTTCATAATCAGACGTGCCGAAAGCTCATACAAAGTCATCTCCTTGCGTTCGGATAGTTCGTCTAGCATAAGCCGCCGGGTCGAGTCAGCAAGAGCATGGAAAATAGCGTTGTTGTCCTCATTCATACCTCGAGTATAGGCAACCCTAGGGTTGCTTGTCAAGCATTGGAAATAGGATTAGACCACGGGTTCCGTCATGGAAAGGATAGAAGAAACTCTTCGCAAGAAAAAGCCGCCTTGGGGGCGGCTCTGAATTATCGTTGGAGGATTCGACGTTGCTTGAAAACCGCCCGCCTTCGTCCGGACAGCGTCACCCGGAGATCCGCCGCAGGGTCGTCTGCCAGCTCAGCTCGGCGGGCGTCTCCGCTCCCGGCTCCGCGAGCACGATCCGCAGCTGGGCGGACACGCCGCTTACGGAGAGCAGGGAGCGCTCGAGCCGCATCCGCATGCGGAGGGCAGCGGAGCATTCGAGCCGCCAGGCGGTGTCTCCGAAGCGGAGGAGGAGGCTCTGGCCGCTCTCTTCCCGGATCCTCAGCGCCTGCCGGCCGTCGTGAACGAGCAGGGGGATGACCTGCTCGCAGCCGGGGAACGGCCGCTTCCGCTCCAGCCGGTAGGCCCAGGAGACGCCGTCTTCCAGCAGGCGGATGGTTTTGAGGACACGGAACGCCTCCTCCACATGGTGCAGCTGGAAGCCGTCCTGGACCGGCGTGACCGCGGCATTGGCCGTGAAGGCCGGGAAGAGGACCCGGCCGCCGGCTTCTCCGGCCGCCCCCTCCCGCAGAAGGAAGCCCTCCCAGACGCCGTCGTCCGCGGCGGCCTCAGGGCTGCCTTTGGCGGGCAGCCGGGGCTCCGCGAGGGGGAGGGGCGTCCCCCCAGCCGGAGGTGAAAGCCCTGCATCGCCGGGGCGTACCGCCGGTTGTGCATCCGCAGCGTGCAGCCGAGGAAGTCGTTTCCCCGGCGGAGGAACGCATACCCGCTGGCTTCGTCGACGAAGGAGTTCCGCGCAGGAAGCCGGTATCCGGCTGCCGCCACCGCCAACGGGGCCGCGCTGCGGTCATTCTCCCGCTCCACCTGCTCGTGCTTACCCCGGGCAAGCGGGGAGATTCGCCCGAAACGGCTGCCGGCTCCCGCGAGTTCCCGCCTTCGCTCTGTATTCCGCGCTCCTCTTTCACCCGGCCGTCCGCGAGCGGCTCCTTCTCCGTCTGGGCCAGCAGGCGATCTTTTCCGGCCGCGGTTTCCCGCTCCCAATTCTCCGCTGCGTCCGCGATTCCCCTGTCCCGGACCTCCGCCGCATCCGAGACTTCCAGCCGCAGGCCCCGCTCCAGCAGCCGGCCGGCGACGGCCAGACCGGTCAGGCCGAGCAGGTTGTACATGTTCAGGTGAGTGTAGGTTTCGTACCCGGCCCGCAGCGAATGGGGCAGGTGATTGGGCGTACAGCCGAAGGTGCCGTCGCTGTGCCGGAACGGCAGCCAATAGTCGACGGCCCGCCGCAGCAGGTCGTCCGCCGTTTCTCCGGTGAAGCCGGAATAGGCGCACAGGGCGGTGAAGGCTCCCCAGGTGAATGTCTGGTAGCTGCTTCGTTCCACCATGGCGAAGGAGCCGTCCAACGTTACGGTATGGCCTATCCACGCAAGTCCTTTCTGCATCACGCGGTGTACGGACGCCTTGGATTCCTCCGGCAGCGCCTCCTCTCCAACGCCGGCCAGGACGCCGGTTATAATAAACAGCGTAAACGCGTGATAGGCGATAGGCATCCCGTCCTCGGCCCCCTGCTCCGTCACTTCATCGTTGATAAAGCCCGATTCGAGCTGGGCCTTCTCCACAAAGGCCAGAAGCCGTCCGGCTTTCCCGCCGTCCGCCTGACGGTACCCGAGCGTGTCCAGATACCGTTCGGTTCCCCACTGAAGGGCGGCGCAGTTCGTATTCACGACGGGGCAGTCGTCTTCGTAGGAGCCGAAGAAGGGACCGTACGCCGCGGCCAGCTTCTCCCGTTCGGCTTCCTCGAGCAGAAGGATAGCCAGAAGGCTGTAGTGGATCAGGAACACCCGGCAGAAGGGGAGACCCCTGCCCGGTCCTGCAGCAGGACAACGGACCGGTCCAATGCTGCATGAAGAAGGGGAGGACGCCTGCATCCCCAGTGGCGGTGTAGACCGAAGCGAACAGCACGGCGGCGTTCGCCGGCGCGTAATTCTCGCTGTACTCCAGCTCGTACGGATCCGGGAAGGAGCCGTCCTCCTCGATCCAGCCGGAAGCCACAGGAACGTAATCCTTCAGAATCTCCCGTAGGCGGGAGGGAACGTCAGCAGGCAGGGGGAATGGGTTATTGTCATGGATAAGTCTCCTTTCCTCATGGGAAAGGGGCGTCCGAGCGCCCCTTTCTTTCCAATGCTTATTTATTTGCCGGTACCGGCCGCCTTGATTCCGTCGTTCACTTCCTTGATGATCTGGGCTCCGCCGCGGTCCTTCCATTCCTGGATCATTTTGTCCCAATCGTCCAGGGGACGCTGGCCGGAGATCATCTTGGTCTGCTCGGCGATCAGGTATTTGTCGAGCTCGACGCCTTTCTGCGCCTGGGTCTCCGAATAAACGGTATACGACGGGTCGTTGTAAGGCGTTTTGTTATACGTTTTCTCCATATCCTCAATGGTGGCGATGAATTTCTGCATTTCCGGAGAGTTGTAGGACGCCTTGGAATATTCGTTCGCTTCGTTCGACGGAGCCCAAGGCTTCCAGAACTCATGGCGCTGCAGCATGTACTGGATCGGCGTGTTCGATTCCTGCCCCGCCTTCGGCACGGCCAAGCCGTTCACCATATCGTAGCCGACGCCCTGGCCGCCCATGATCCAATTGAACGTCTCGTTCTGGGGATTGCGGTCCTTAAGCGGAATGAACTTGCGGCCGTAGTCGAGAATCTCGAGAATCTTCTTCACCTTGTCCGGCTCGCTCTTCAGCTTGGCCGACAGGGTCGTAAGCCCGAAGAACCCGCGGTTGCTCAGGTTGCCCTGGGAGCCGTCCGGCGCGACGAAGAAGGGGATGGGGGCTACCTTGGCTTGGGGATTGACTTTTAACAGACCCGTATAATACTCCTCGACCATGCCGGTCGGCGTCCCGATGAAGATCCCGGCTTTCCCCGAGTAAAACTCCTTGTTCGCCTGCGCCCAGTTCAGTACGGCAAAATCCTTCGTCACCGCTCCTTCCTTGTATGCCTTGGCGAGGGTGTCGATGACCTCCTTGCGCCCGGGGCTGATCGTGCCGGGAATGAGATTGCCCGATGCATCCTTGTGGTACCAGGCTCCGGACCACCAGGCGCCCATGGTCGGAGCCGGGTTGATGTTCTCGCCCATGGCGAAGCCGTAGGTGTCGTTCTTGCCGTTGCCGTCGGGATCGTTCTTCGTGAAGGCGACGGCCACGTCGAGAAGCTCTTTGTAGTTCGTCGGCATCTTCAGGCCGAGCTTGTCGAGCCAGTCCTGGCGGATGGTGCCGGAGAACGAATAGGTAGGCGCGTACATCGGGATGCTGTAGATTTTGCCGTTGACGCGGAACTGGTCGTAGATGCTCTTGGGAACCGCCTTAAAGGTTTCGTACTGGTTCAGGTAGTCGTCAAGCGGAAGGAAGGCGCCCTGCTTGGCCCATTTGTAATAGTTGGAATCGCGGTCCTTGATGGCGACCACGTCCGGCATGTCGCCGGAGGCCATGATGACGTTCAGCTTCTCGTTGTAGTCGGACTGAAGGATGAACTGGGATTTGATGTTGGCGTTGAACTTCTCCTTGATCGCCTCGACGCCTTTGCCGTTCGGATCCGGGAAGATCGTGTAGGCAAAGTTCAGGAAGCCGATGTCGTACATTTTGTTCGTCTTGGCACCGGAATCGGCCGGTTTGCCGGCGGCATTCCCATCGGCGGCTTCTTTCGAGCAGGCGGCGGCCATGGCGGCCAGTGCCACCGCTAACGTGGCTTTCGTGATTTTGGACGGATTCATTCGCTTGCACCTCCAGGATTTAGTACAGCTGGCTTGCTCCCCCGTTAAACCTTGAATGACCGAAAAGTCGCACTTCCCGTCAGCCCTTCACCGAGCCGATCATCACCCCCTTGGCAAAATGCTTCTGAAGAAACGGATACACGATCAGGATGGGAAGGGTGGCGAGCAGAATGGCGGCCATCTGCACCGTTTCCGGCGGAGGCGGGTCCGTCAGCACCTGCTCGGTGATCTGCAGGGCACTCGTGTCGTTCACGACCACGATCTGCCGGAGCAGCACCTGGATGGGCCACAGCTTCGGATCGCTGATGTAGAGAATGCCGGTGAAGTAGGCGTTCCAGTGCGAAACGGCGTAGAAGAGGCCGAAGGTGGCCAGGGCCGGCTTGGAAAGCGGGAGAATGACCCGCCAGAACACGGTGAAGGGCCCGGCTCCGTCGATGACGGCGGCCTCGTTCAGCTCCTCCGGGATGCCGCGGAAGAATTGGGAGAACACGATCAGGTTCCAGGGCGAGATGAGCACGGGAATGATGAGGGCCCATACCGTATTGAGCAGGCCGGCAGCCTTAACGATGAGATACGTGGGAATGATGCCGGCGCTGAACAGGAACGTGAACAGCACCAGGAAGAGAAAGAGCTTCTGGCCGTAAAACCGCCGGGACAAGCCGTAGGCCATCGTCGTGGTGAAGGCGAGATTAAGCAGGGTTCCGATGACCGTAATGAAACCGGTCACTCCGACCGACCGGACGAAGCGGTTGTTGGCGAGGATGTACCGGTAAGCTCCCGTCACCCAGCGCTCCGGCCAGAGAAGGAACGATCGGCGCAAGTATTCGTCCATGGAGGTGAAGGATACGGAGAAGATGTACAGAAACGGGATAAACATAGCGGCCGCGACCGCGGTAAGAATGACGGCGATGGCCCAATCGGTCAACCGGTCCCGAAACGTTCGGTGCAGCATGGACATCAGCTCCTTATGGAATGGTAAGCGGCGGTTAGCCTTATCCGCAAAGTCAGTTACGCTTCCTTAAGCTTGGTGCGGATAAAGCCCTAGTAGATGCCGTCTTCGCCGAAGCGCTTGGCAAGCTTGTTCGCCCCGACAACGAGAATGAGGCCGACGACCGACTTGAACAGGCCGACCGCGGTGGCAAAGCTAAAATCTGACTGCAGAATGCCTTTGTAATAGACATAGGTGTCGAGCACATTCCCGACCTCCTCGACATAAGGGTTCAGCATGAGGAAAATCTGCTCGAAGCCATTATCAAGCACCGTGCCGAGCCGCAGAATGAGCAAAATGATGATCGTGCCGCGGATGGCAGGCAGGGTCACGTGCCACATTCGTTTCCAGCGTCCCGCTCCGTCCACGATCGCGGCTTCCTGCAGCTCCGGGTTTACCGCGGCCAGGGCGGCCAGGAAGACGATGGTCCCCCACCCGGCTTCCTTCCATATAATTTCTAGGACAAGCAGGGGCTTGAACAGCCAGGGAAGCTGAAGAAACTGCACCGACGGCCAGCCGAACAGCTTGGCGGTCATGGAATTGATCACGCCGTCACTCCGCAGAAAGAGGGTGACGATGCCGATCACCACCACCCACGACAGAAAGTGGGGAAGGTAGATGAAGGATTGCAGGAGACGCTTGAACCGTTCGTTCCGGATCTCGTTCAGCAGCAGGGCTAGCCCGATCGGAACCGGGAAGGCGAAGACGATCTGCAGGAAGGACAGCGTCAGCGTGTTGACCAGCACCTGGAGCACCTCGGGGTTGTCGAAGATGCGCGCAAAGTGGGCGAAGCCGACCCAATCGCTGTGCAGAAAGCCTTGGAAGGGGCTGTAGTCCTGAAAGGCGATAACCGACCCCAGCAGGGGGACATACTTGAAGAGAAGGAAATACAGGGCTCCCGGCAGGACAAACGCATACATGTAGCGGCTGTTCCATAGCTTGCGGCCGATGGTCGGCTCGCGCTTGGAGCGGTTCGCGGCGAGCGGGGAGACGGGTTCGAGCGGTTCGGTAAACGATGCCATAAGGGGCGGCCCTCCTTGTTTGGGGATACCGTTAGAATAGAGAAAGCCGGGCGGCTTCGTAAACAATCCATTTTTGGCGGGGGCTGCGCAAAGCATGATACTCATCTGCAAACGGGGATACAAGGCGTCCGGAACGGCAAAAGCCGGGCTTTGCGGCCCGGCTCCTGGGGGTGATGGCGGTTAATGCGAGGATTTCAGCGGGCCTGCTCGCGGTACTGCCCGGGGAATAGCCGGTGTGCTGCTTGAAGGCGCGGGAGAAATTTTGGGTGTTCGTATATTGAAGACGCTCGGCGATTTCCTTGATCGGCATAGGGGTATGGGCAAGCCACTCCTTAGCTTTGGACATCCGGCATTCCATTACATAGTCGATAAAATTGCAGCCCTTCTCTTCCTTGAACATCCGGCTCAGCTGGGAAGGGGATAAGCCGCAGCGGCTCGCTGCCTCCTGAAGGGAAAGCTCCTGCTCCGCCCCGTTGTGGATATACTCGACCACCTGCTGCACGAGCCGGGCGGCGACCGAGGGGGAGAGCTTCTCGTACCGGCTCCGCAGGGCCGGGAAGAACTCCTGCTCGAACCAGTCCTTAATGGCGTCGAGCGATTCGGCTTCCATCAAGCGGCTGTAGGCCTTCAGACTGACCAGCTCGGACAGGTCCAAGCCGAGCTCGTCCAGGCCGTGGTCCACCTCGGCCAGAAGCTGGGTGAAGATGCCGATAACGGACTGGGCGGCCGGCGCCACGCGGGGCAGCTCCTGCATGAAGTGTTCAAATTCGGAGGAAGCCTCGTCGATCCGCCCTTCCGCGATCCGCTTCACGATCCCCTTCTGCCGCTTGATCAGCATCCGGGTGGACTGGCCGATGGCGGGCATCTGCCGGACGGCCTCCGGCTGGACGGTGATGTCGCCGCCAAGCAGCATCCGGTACTGGAGCAGGTCGAGCCCCTCCTGGTAGGCCTCGTGAAGACGGGAGCGGGAGTAGCAGGGGTGGGTGATGGCCGCCGTCACGGTGAATTTCAGGAAGAGGCTGATGTGAAACCGGATCTGATGGCACAGCGACTCCGCTTCGTCCGCAGGGGCTTCACCGAAGGAGGGCAGGGAGAGGATCAAGGCGACTTGGCCGGGCTTGGGGGTGACCGTCCAGCACTCCTGCTTCTCTCCCGCCAGCTCGGCGATCACCTTGGACATGGAATACATCATGAGCGAGCGGTCCCGGCCCCAGTAACGTTCCTGGAAATGGGCGAATTGATCCACCTCGAACAGACAGAGAAGAAAGACCGGACCGTCCAGCTTCAGCTGGTTCCGGGAGCTTTGTTGGGCGAAGTCCCTTTCGGATATTTCGCCCCGCAGAAGCTGAAGAAGCAGATTCTCCTTAAGCAGAGGAAGCTTCTCCTTCAGCTCGTCGGCCAGGCGGTTGTTCGTCTCCAGCATGTTTGCCATGAAACGGTCCAGCTCGGCAAGAGAGGAGGAGGCGGACAGGGAAGCTTCGGTAATCTTTGGAGCAGGGTCTGGATCGGGACGTAGAGCCGGTGGGAGGCGAACAGCACCATAATGACGCAGAGGAGCGACAGGGAGCCGGTTATGAGCCAGGTCAGGTTACGGATCTGCTGCGATTTGGCCGTCAGGTTGGCGCTGGGCGTCAGAACGAGATAAGACCAGTCGTTAAAGGCGGAACGAAGCGAAGACAGGTGAAAGGACCGGTTCTCCAGCATCAGGGTATCGCTCAGCGGAGAACGGGAGGCCTGTACCCTCCGGTAAAGCGAATGCTCCAGCGGGGTGCCGATTTCCTGCTCCGTTTCGCCAAGAACGATCCGCCCTTCGCCGTTCACGGCAAGCACCCGGCTCCCGTCTCCCAGGCTGACCCGCTTGAGCATCTGGTAGAGACGGCTCATGTCCACCTCGAGTACAAGCGTTCCGTCGAGGCCGGACGGCCCGATCGGGCGGACGATCAAGAGGTCCTTCTGCGAAGGGTAGGTATTGGCCGGGATAATCCGGGCACCTGTCCCGGCCGGCTGGGAGAACAAAAAGGCTCCGTATGGAAATTCATTCTCGGGTATGAGGCCGAGGCGGCTCGAAAATACTTTAGAGAAATGATGATAAACGAGGTTAATATGTAACAGGATATCGGAATAGCTCCGGTATTTGGCGATGGTATCCTTCATATCGAGGGAGGCTTCGAGGGCGTCGAGCTGGTCCATGGAGACGCCCATTCGCACCGATTTCTCGATGGTCACGTCCCCTGCCAGCTGGATCGACAAATAATCCAGGCGCTTCAGGACGGTATCGACCTGATCGGCCAGCTGCCGGAGGGCCAGCTCATGCTTGGCGCTCACCTCCGTCTGAATCCGGCTCGAAGCCAGATACGAGGCGGCCGTGCCCAGAATCAGCACCGGGATGTGGCTGATCAGGAGCGAGAAGAGGATGAGCTTCTGCTTGAACGTGAGTCTTTCCTGCAGGGAAGGGAGGGGAGCATGGCATCCGGTTCCTTTCTTCAAGAGAATGGCTCTACGGCGGGAAGCCTTCTGCCTTCATTATAGCAGAACGAACCTCCTTCCGACCGGACACCTGCGTTTGAGGCAGCTTATTTTGGCATGACCGGGGCGGCAAGATCATAAGTTTATTTATTTCCGTAACGATGGTATGCTAGGGGCAGGTGTTGTCAAACTTAGGAATGGGGACAAGGAAGGGCATTATCGCAAACGGAGTGATGATTTGAGCAAAGCCAAGGGCAAGGGCGGAACGGGCCGGGGAACCGACAAGAAGGGCTGGAACCGCTGGCAGGCTGCCGCGAACCGCGCCAAGAGCGCACCTAAACCATACAAGAGCAAAGGCACTAAAAATAAAGACGACTCACCGCCTAAGTAAAATAAGAACAGGATGGGATCATTTGAGCATTCAGGAAAGCAAAACCGAGCTGCCAGAAAATTACGAGGCTTTGAGGGCGGCCGCGAACCGGACGTCCTCCTGGAGGGACCGCCTTGCCGCTGTCGAAGAGCTGGGGAAATTCAACACCCCGTCCACTATCGATGTGCTGACCCACCGGATGAATAACGACACCGTTTATCGGGTGCAGGAGGCGGCTTACCGCAAACTCCGCTCCTTTGGCGAGGATGTCAAGCAGCCGGCGAGAAGGAAAGGCGAGCTCATCCGCGGAGCCAATAAGACCTTCGTCCGGATCAAGAAAAGCCTGCCGCGGGAGCATTCCTACGAAGCGTTCAAGGAAAAGCTCCGGAACATGAGGCTGGATCTGTACGACGCCTACGAAGGCGACAAGGGCGACGAGTTTGACGCTTGGCTGAAGAGCACCTGGGAAGGGCTTTTGCGCCGGTAAGGTTTTTTACTAATACTATTAATTAGGAGTGATCATCTGAGAAAGCATAAACCCATGTCGTTCGACGAGCTCTTAACGGAGCTCCAAGGCAAGAAAACGGTCCAGGATGACCCCGATCAGGTTTCGCTGGAGCAATTGTTCCCCGACTCGTTCATGGAGAAGCATACGCGATTCCCGAGCTTCGGAGAGTTCATGGAGGCGGGCAGCTTTCCTGTCAAAACCCATGAAGACATCCGCAACCTCCACCGGGAGCTCTTGGACCGGCATGTGGCCCGCCAGACGGATTTCACCGATTGGAATGCCATGCTGGACCGGGCAAACCGGGAGTATGCCGGAATGAAATAAACGCGACAGCATAATCCTCTTAACCTTAACCGGTTGTTAAGCCGGTTAAGGTTTTTTTGGTTCCCCATATGCCCGGGATGGTACCAATTGACAGGCCTAAGGACCCGTGGTATGGTGGTTTTGTGTTATACAGACCAGATATATACCAGATAAACATCCTGCCAAGGAGGAAAGGAGGGGGAATCGGAGTTCGTTTGGAACGTATGGTAGTTAACGAACCAGACATATACCAATGACGCCTTGAATAGGGAAGAAAAAGGGAAGGTAATCAAGAAAATCGTACTTAAGTCGCAATTATTTTTGAAAGCGTTATCATATTTTGTCGAATCTTGATAAGAATCAGCATTCATCCTTTAGGAAATGAGGGAATTACACCATGAAGAATTGGCTCCGCCTCGGAAAAAAGGGCTGACAGGCTGTCTGGCCCTCGGCCTGGCTTTTGGCAGCCTGATGATCCAACCGGTACCGGCGTCGGCACGGGTCGACAAAACGTTCAGCGAACCGGTCGATCTCGGATCGCCTATTCAAAGTATCGCCATCTACAATGCCTCCTTCGGCATGGAAGACGGGCGGCAGGTCATGTATACGACCGTCTCCGGCAAGCCGGCCATCTTTCAGGTCGTTGATTTGGTTTCGAAGGAAATTCTCCGCAAGTTTCCACTGACGGGGGCTGAAAGCTCCTGGTCCCACCTTACCCTGCCGGACGGCACGGTGTATATCGGGGGAAGCGGCGGGAGCGGCAGGCTTTATTCCTATTCCCCGGTTACCAAGCAGGTGAAGGACTTGGGAAACATCGGGGAAGGGGTGGCTTACGGGCTTTCCCACGATGAGAAGGGACGGGTCTATTTCGGAACCTATCCGAACGCCAAGGTAGGCCGCTACGACCCGGCGACGGGCGAGCTGAAGGATTACGGAACGGTGGCCCCCGGCCGCAATTACACGCGCGCTACCGCTTATCTGAACGGCTACCTGTATGCCGGAATCGGCATTCAGGGAAGCCTGGTCCGGCTTAATGTGGAGACCGGAGAAACCAAAGAGATTGCCCTGCCTACCTATGGAGGGGCCGTCCAGACCGCGGATGTGTACCAATTGGACACGGCCGGTAAGTACATCGTAGCCGGACTGGGCGGAGGGAACAAGGCGCTGCTGTTCTATGACACGGAGAAGGAAGAGTGGAGCGACAAATACTATCTCGATAACAAAGGCATCAAGCTTTCCCTAGGCAAGCCAGGGAGCGGCAAGGCGTATTTCGTCCAGAACAACCATCTGATGGAGCTCGACCTGGAAACTTTGAATGCGGTGGATACCGGAATCGAATACGGGACATTCCTGCGGAACACGGAATGGATCGAGATCCCGAACGATCCCGACCTGCCCGGCTCATCACTGGCCACCGTCACGTTTGGCGGCGGAGTGGCGTACATGAACCTGGAGACGAAGAAGGTCAAGTCGGTTTCCTATGACATGTCCGGCAACCCGATTCCCATCCAGACGCTGGAGAAAGGTCCGGACGGCCGCCTCTACATGAGCGGATACCCGGGGGTAAAGGAGCCCGGTTCTCTCCGGAGACGGGGCAGATGGAATCCTTCAACCTGGGCCAGTCCGAAGGCATGGGAGCCCTCGGAAACAAGCTGTACCTGGGCAATTACACGGGAGCCATGATCTATGAGCTCGATGTGACCCAGCCGCTTGAGGACAAGGTCAACCCGAAGCTTATCTATGACATTCCGCATGAAGACCGGCCCTTTATCATCAAGTCCGGGGAAGGAAAGCTGTTCATCGGGACCATCCCGGATTACGGTGTGCTGGGCGGAGCTCTGACGGTTCTCGACCCGACCACCGGAAAAGAACCGGTCGTTTACCCTGACGTGATCCACAACCAGTCGATTGTCGGTCTGGCCGTCCGGGATGGGAAGCTGTACGGGTCGACGACGGTAGCCGGGGGACTCGGCATCGATCCGACCGAGCCGGCGGCGAAGCTGTTCGTGTGGGATATCGCCACCGGGAAGAAAATAAAGGAATGGGTGCCGAGCATTCCGGATGCGGTTTCCCAGCCGAAAATCATCAGCGGGCTGACCTTCGGTCCGGACGGACTGCTCTGGGCGGCGGGGAACGGCACGATTTTCGCCCTGAACCCGGATACGCTGGAGATTGTGAAGAGCAAGACGATCTATCCGACCGTAACGGATTACGGAAGATGGCGGCCGGTTCATATTCGGGTAGGCTCGGACGGGCTTCTCTATACGACGCTGGCCGGGAAGCTGACCGTTATTGATCCTAAGGCTCTGGATTCCGTCACACTGGCTTCCACCGAGCTCATGACGCTCGGGAACGACGGCAACATCTATTATGCCGACAGCACTTCCTTGAAGAAGATAACCGTCACGAAAGGGACGGGAGAGCTTCCGGTAAAGATCGGGGTTCCGGTCGTCAACGGCTCCTTCGATCAGGCTGTGGGGACCGATGGCAAGATTCCGGGATGGACCTCGCTGTTCTCGGTCACGCCGAATGTTTCCTACGGCATCTCCAGCGATGTGGTCCGCTCGGCGCCCGGCAGCCTAAAGCTGACGGACAAGGCAACCAATGAGACCGTCGGGGTGAAGTCGGATCCGATGCCGGTTACGCCCGGGACGGAATATACGGTCAATATGAACGTTTATTTGCAGACGGGGCGCACGTTAGCCACGCTAAACTTTTACGACGCGAACGATAAGGAAATCGGGCAGACCTCCGTGCAGATTACAACGAATGCCGGGAAGTGGCAGCCGTTTACTATGACGAAGGCGGCACCCGAGGGCTCCGTCTATGCGAGAGTGGTGCTGTTCTGCTCGAACCTGTGGATGACGACCGCCTATTATGACGACGTCACCATGTCTTACACGTTGAAGATTAATCCCGAAGGACTGCTTACCCGGATCGACGGGCTGGAGCAAAGCGGAGACTTGAAGCATTCCGTCAGCGCGCAGCTGGCCAATGCGGTCAAGCAGGCGGTGCACCAGAAGGAGAAGGGAAGCTATGAGCAGGCGGTGAAGCATCTGCAGGATGCCTTAATGCATCTGGAGAAGGCGAAGCCGGAGGATGCAACGGATGCCGCCCGTTCCCTGCTGCAGCCGGTGCTGGAGGCTTTTATCGGGGATTGGTCTCAGCTGTAGTTACAAAGAGCATACTGAAATAATAACCATCAACTTTTAACCCAGGGCCCTTCTTCTTCGTGAAGAATGGCCTTTTTTCATCTGACGGAATGCCATTGCAAAATACATTAGGGGGAACTAATAAACCCTATTGACAGGGGATAAAAAAGAAAATACGATATAAAAGTGAGTTAGATATACACTATTTAAGGGGATGATCATTTGATCGCAATGAAGAAAGCGGTATGGGGCTCTCTCGCCGCAGCCCTTCTGCTGGGCGGATGCTCCGACAGCGGCAAGAAGCCGGCCGATGCGGCAGGCGCGACCCCGGATGGTAAGAAGAAGATCAGCCTGAACTGGTACGTGATTGCCGACAACAACGCGCAGCTTCCTTCCCCGGACAAAGATTTTGTCAAACAGGCAATCGAGAAGAAATTCAACGTGGATCTCAAAATCCAGCACATGTCGTTCGGTCCCGATTATCAGAGCAAGGTTAATCTGCTGATCTCCTCCGGCCAGTCCCCCGACATGTTCTTTATGGGTGGACGGGAATCCAACAAGTACATCCTGGATAAAGTAGTAACGGATATGAGCAAGTACGTGACTCCGAAGACGATGCCGAATTACTTCAAATACTGGACCAATGAAACGGAGCTTAAGCAGTACCAGGTACAGGGCGCCTTCGGGCGGGCCCCGGTGCCTTTTGCCAGAACCCAGTATACGTCGTACTATATCCGCAAGGATTGGCTTGACAAGCTGAACCTCAAGATGCCCGAAACGTACGACCAGATGATCGAGGTTATGAAAGCCTTTACATTTAATGACCCTGACGGAAATGGCAAGAACGACACCTACGGCCTCACGGCGGCCGGCAACGGGGCCAACTTCGGACGCGATTTCCCCGCTTGGTACCAATACGGGCGGCCCGCCGGATTTATTCTGGACGGGGACAAGTTTATCGACTCGGCCAGCGACATTAAGATGAAGGAAATTCTGGAGGACACGAAGAAGCTTCTTGCGATGAAGGTCGTGGATCCGGACTGGTATTTGAACAAGACGGGACTCAATGTGGAGAAAGCGTCCCAGGGTAAGGCGGGCATTATCCTTTCCTCGGCGCGGGACATAGCCTTTGACAACAGTCCTAGCAGCCTGCAGAAGAAGACGATTGATGTGACCGGTGTCAAAACGGTGGATTGGCAGCCGTTTCACCCTTGGGCAAGCACGGGTGTGAATTCGGAGGCGGTACCGGGTATTCCGTTCCTGTTCAGCTCCAAAGCACCGGAGGAGAATCTTCAGCGAACGGCGGAAATTATGGACTGGCTGTTCGGTGAGGAAGGCTACCTGCTGACCCATTACGGACAGGAGGGGACCCACTACAAGAAAGAAGGGTCGAAGATTACGATAATTTCGGAAGCTTACAAGAAAGACATATCGGATAACGGCAATTTCCTCAAAATTTATGGGGCGTTTACGCCGGAAGAGCCCTTCGTCCTGAAGCTGGAAGTGATTGACCCGAAGGAAACGGACCGTGACCGCAAAATTGTGGAGAAGCTCCGCACCTATAAATATGTTCCTTCCCCGGGCACAAGCTTGACCCCGCCGCAGGGCTTCGATCTCGCTGCCTTCCGCGCGAAAATGAACGCCTATCACGCCAAAATCCTGTTCGAGGAGAAGGATGCCTCCAATTGGCCTAAATACCGTGAGGAATTGATTAACAAATACCAGGGCAAAGAGATTTTCGATAATTATGCCAAGCAGGTGTCCGAAGCGCTGGGCAAAACGTATACCTTTGTAGCGGCCAACCCATAACCAAGCCCGAATTCCACTGCCTTGCCAAGGCAGTGGAATTCGTCTTGGTGCACTGGGTAAACTTGAAGGCCCTTGTCAATTTGTGTATGCTGGATGAGATAAGCAGGACTTCGGGCGGGTGGAGAATAGAGATGAAAGAAAACGGAAAAGCAAGCCGAAAGACGTTTCGGATCAGGCTGGAGGAGATGGCCAGCGTCCTAAGAGAAGAGATTCTGTCCGGCAGAAGAGCGGTAGGGGAGTTCCTGCCGTCGGAGCTGGACTTGACGAAGCAGTTTCAGTTAAGCAACAAATCCGTCCGCAAAGCTCTGGATATGCTGGTGGAAGAGGGGTTGATCGAGAAAATCCCCAAGGTGGGCAACCGGGTGTGCGCCCCCACGGATGAGAAGAAGACGCAGGTACGCATTGGCTACCATCCGACGACGAACGACGAGACGGCCCTGTCGGAAATGCTGGCAGCCTTTCATGAAAGCCATCCTCATATTCAAGTGCAGACGGTCGAGATTCCTTCGAATTTTCACAATTCCGTACAGGAATATTTGGACGCCGACCTGCTGGATGTTTTCACGATCAATCAATGGACCTTTATGGAGCTTATCGAGAACGGGACCGTCGACCTGCTGGAGCCGTGTGAGCCGAATCCGGGAATTTACCCGTTTCTTACCCATGCGTTCACGCATAATGGCCTGAATAGGGTGCAGCCGTTCTCGTTCTCCCCGGTCATCCTGTGCTACAACCGGGATCATTTTCAAGAGCAGGGCTTGTCGGAGCCTTACAGCGGCTGGACATGGGACGATCTGCTGGAGCATGCCGGGAAGCTCGCCGTGGAGAATGAAAGGTTCGGCTTCTATTTCCATCTGTTGTCCCAGAACCGGTGGCCGATCTTTCCCCTGCAAAGCGGAATGGGGTTCGAGAGGGGAGAAGACGGACGCTACCGGATTTGCGGAAGCCCGCTAAGCGAAAGCCTGGAAATGTGCCGCAAAATCATTTACATGCCGAACGTCTTTCCGACGATGCTTTCGGCAAGCAACGCGGATGCGGAGGAGCTGTTTCGCAACGGTAAGGTATCCATGATCATGACGAGTTATTTCGGGCTGAACCGGATCAAGGACGCCTCCCTTTCTTATGATATAGCCCCTCTGCCGTTTCTGAACGAAGCGCGGACCCTGCTGGTCATCATCGGATTGGCGGTAAGCCGCAAATCGAAGGTTAAGGAAGCGGCGCGGCAGGTGGTGGAGTTCCTCCAGTCCGCGGAGGCCCAGCTTATCATGAGAAAGCACACGCTGAGCATTCCTGCGGACAAGAGCGCGGCGGAATGGAAAGGGGAGGAACGCATCGAGCGTCCCTCGCGGTACAACATGTACCGGGAAATCGTTCCGACTTTCCGGCTGCTCAGCGACTTGAAGCTGAATTCCCGGCAGCTGTCGGAGGTTCTGCAGGAGGCCAAGCTCTATTGGTCAAAGCTGCAGGACATTAGCGTCACCTGCGCCCGTATCGAAGAAGTTCTTTGAAGAACAACCAGAAGTCGTTTACCAAACACCAGCCTTCAATGGCCGGTGTTTTTTTATGTGGATTCATATATTAGATATAAATTAGTTGGAGAGATTATTTTGATTGACAGAGCAATTGCTGGTTATTTATAATCTAGATATGAATTAGATGATGGGAATTAGAGCATGAAAGGGAATTCATCGTCCATTAGAAAGGAGTTAGCGGAGCCTATGAAAGCCATTATTAATGATAAAGGGCAGGTTAAAGTAGCCGATGAGCCCCTGCCGGAAGTGAAAAGCCATTATATTCTAGTCAAAACCCTGTATTCCGCTATCAGTCCGGGAACGGAGCTTACCTCCTTGAGCCGGATGCCGGAGAATTCGGCTTCTCTCGGCTACAGCGCCGCCGGAATCGCCGTTGCCGTCGGCGACGGGGTGGAGGGGATCGCGGTTAACCAAAGCGTGGCCTGCTATGGAAGCCCTTATGTCAAGCACGCGGAATATCTGCTCGTTCCTAAGCATCTGGCGGTTCCCGTCCCGGAGCAGGTCGAACTGAGGGAGGCCTCCACCGCCGGCTTGGGGGCCATTGCCATTCATGCTCTAAGGCAGGCTCAGCTGAGCTTCGGGGAAACCGTCGTGGTCGTCGGCCTTGGCATCCTCGGCCAGATTATGGCGAGGATCGCGGGAGCCGCCTGCGCCCGGGTGGTGGCCTTCGATCTATTGCCGGAACGGTGTGCAGCTATTGAAGGGGTGGACGGAATCCAAGTGTGCCGGACAATGGAAGAGCTGCGGGAGACCGTCGCGGAAACCACGAACGGGAAGGGAGCGGACAGTGCCTTTCACTGTGCGGCCGGCAAGCAGAAGGAGCTGCTGGATGAGAGCTTTGACTGGCTGCGGGACCGGGGGCGTATCGTCATTGTCGGAGACATGTACATGGAGTTTACGAGGGGCAAAATGTTTCTGAAGGAGGCCCAGGTGCTCATCTCCCGCGCCGCCGGCCCCGGCCGGTATGATGAGGCGTACGAAAGGGATGGCTGCGATTACCCGATCGGGTATGTCCGGTGGACGGAGGAACGGAACCTGGCGGAGTATATCCGGCTGCTTGCCGAGCGGCGAATTGATGTAAGCGGTTTAATTACGAACTGTGTTTCGGTCGGGGAAGCCTGGCAGGTTTACGAGCAATACCGGCATAACCCGGGATCCCTGCTTGGTGCCGTCATCTCGTACGGTTCCGCCGGGTCCTCCTGAGCGATCCATCCTTGCTGGAAGAGAGAACGGAGGTATGACCCATGAAGAGCGACCATCCGGGAGCCGGTACCGAATGGACAGGAGCCCCCGGGCTTATGTCCCCGGCCGCCGGCAGAACCGCATGGAAGGCCGTCCGGGGTACCTTGAGAAGGTACCACTGGTTGTATTTGATGATGATTCCCGGACTGCTGTACTACCTGATCTACCATTATATCCCCATGGCGGGACTCGTCATTGCTTTCAAGGATTACAATCTGATGCAGGGCATAGGGAAGAGCCCGTGGGTGGGACTGGATCATTTCCGCGAGGTCTTCCGTTCCCCTGACTTTCCTCTTCTGCTTAAGAATACCCTCACCCTCAGCCTGTACCGCATTGTGTTCAATATGCTTCCTGACGTGATCCTGGCGCTTGTTTTAAATGAAATCCGCGTCCGCTGGTTCAAGCAGATTATGCAGACCGTCACGTACGGGCCGTATTTTCTTTCCTGGATCATTGTCTATGGGTTGACCTTCGCCTTCCTCGCCCCGGAATCGGGCCTGATCACTACCTGGGTCCGGGACCACATGGGGATCTCGCTGCAGCTGCTGACCGACAAGGAATGGTTCCGGCCGATTCTGCTCATGACCGACATCTGGAAAAACACGGGCTTCGGCGCCATTATCTATCTGGCGGCCCTCGCTACGATCAACCAGGAGCTCTATGAGGCGGCGGTCGTCGACGGGGCCGGACGCTGGAAGCAGCTGTGGCATGTGACGCTGCCCGGGATCCGCGATGTGTTTCTCATGCTGCTGATTCTTAGAATCGGTCACATTCTGGATGCCGGCTTCGAGCAGGTGTATATCTTCCTGAATGCCCGGGTCTACGAGGTGGGCGACATTATCGACACGTGGGTTTTCCGCAGGGGAATCGAGAATTTGGATTTCAGTACGGCCGCTACGGTCGGCTTGTTCAAGTCCATGGTCGGCTTTATCCTCGTGGTTACAGCCAATAAGGTCGCCAAGAAATTCGGCGGCTCCGGAATCTGGTAGAAGGAGGAAACCCATGTCCTATGTGCTGAAGAAGACCAAAGCGGACCGGGCCGTCGATACCGTTCTCTATTCGGGCCTGGCCCTTTTCGGCCTCGCTACTCTATTTCCTCTGTATTACGTGATGGTCATGTCGGTGACCCCGATCGCGGAGGTTCTCCGCAACGGCGGGTTCGTGCTCTGGCCGGACCGGATTACGCTCAATGCCTACCGGTACATCTTCGCAAGCGACCGCATCCCGGACGCCCTTAGCATCACGGTCACGGTGACGCTGCTCGGCACACTGTGCAACCTGGTGATCACTTCCCTGCTAGCTTATCCGCTCTCCAAAAGTACCTGCCCGGCCGCAACGCCGTGCTGGTCAGTATCGTGTTCACGATGCTCTTCTCCGGGGGCTGATTCCCCTTTACCTGGTCGTCAGTGCCACAGGCCTGCTTAATACGATCTGGGCCCTCATCATTCCCGGGCTTGTCTCTTCGTTCAATATGCTCATCATGAAAAGCTATTTCGAGAACCTGCCCGCCGAGGTCGAGGAGGCCGCCAAGGTAGACGGCTGCTCGGACCTCCAGACGCTGCTGCGGATCGTACTGCCGCTGTCGATGCCGATCGTCGCCACCCTCGGCTTGTTTTACGGCGTTAATCACTGGAATGCTTACTTCGGCGGAATCATGTACCTGACGGACAAGTCGCTCATGCCGATCCAAGTGGTGCTGAGAAGCATGATTCTGACGCCCAGCGTCAGCCAGGAGCTCGGCCTTAACGTCCAGGACCTTCAGCAGCTGCCTCCGGAAACCATCAAGATGGCCGCCGTCATGGTCGCCACTCTGCCGATTCTGATCGTCTACCCGTTCCTGCAAAAGTATTTCGTAAAAGGCATGCTGCTCGGCTCCATTAAAGGGTGATCCCGGCCCAGCCGGTTAACCAGTGCCTTTATCCGGCCGCTTACACTTGGCGGATACAAGCACCAATAGGAAGAAGGAGGTAAGGCAATGAGGACGAAGAAATCAGGAAGCGGGAGGGCATGGACAGGCACCCTCTTGGCCGTGCTGGTTATGGCAGCGGCGGTAGGGGGAACGCCGTACCGGGTAACCGCGCAAACGGGAGCCCAGGCGGCTGTGCCGAATCTGCTGGCCAATCCCGGCTTTGAGCAGGTGGGTGAAGCGGGGGAGGAGATTCCCCGCTGGACCGTTTACCGGGGAGCGGACGGCACCGTTAAGCCAGGCGTTTCGGCTGAGGTGACGGACGAGACAAGCGCTTCCGGCGCCTACAGCCTATCCGTTCAGGATAACAACACGTCGGCGGCTATCGTCGTTTACAGCGACCCGATCGAGGTAACGGCCGGCCAGTCCTATAAGCTTGGTCTGAAGACCAAGGGGGCCAGCGGAACGGTCTATGCGGCGGTCCGCTTCTACAAGAAGGCGACGGATAATCCGATCTCGGCCTTTATCGCGAAGCCGCCTCTAATGACGCTCGCCTCCTCGCTGTCCTGGCTGGAGATGAGTCTCGATGCCCCGGCCCCGGCCGATGCCGCCTATGCCCGGGTGCTGCTCTATACAACATCGGCCGCCAAAGGATCGGCATCGGTAGACGATGTGGCTTTTTCCGTTAAATCGGATGTGCCGGCCAACCCCATTCCCTTTCAATTAACGAATCTCGGTCCCCAGGTCCATACGATCAACACCCACCGGGCCGCCCTCGGCAAAGATGCCTCCGGTAATCCGGTCGCCTATTCGACGATGGTCGGCATCCCCGCCAAGCTGCTGGTCATCGACGTGAAGACGGAGAAGCTGATCGCCGCGGTTCCGATTGAGGATACGGTTAACGGCACGTCCTATTCCTGCACGTACGTTCGCGGGCTCAGCGTTCAGCCGGACGGCACGGTGTATATGGCGGGAACGCCCAGCAATCTGTTCAAGTATGTTCCCGGCGCAAGCAAAGTGAATTTCGTCAGCAAGGTGACGGGGACACAGGTTTTCGATATGAAGAACGGTCCGGAGGGAACCTTGATTGGCGGCACCTACAGCCGCAGCGAAGCTTTTGAATTCAATCTACTAACGGGCATCAATACCAATCTCGGCCGCATCATGGACAATGAATCCTATGCTTATTCCGTCGCCTACGACGAGCAGCGCAACGATACTTACTTCGGGATCGGAGCCCATGCCCATCTAATCAAATACGACCGTGACACGAAAACCAAGACGGAAATCGCCATTCCCGAGCGTTACCAGTCCAGCCAGTTTATTTATGATATGACGGTAGCGGGCGACAAGCTGTTCATGCGTTTCTCGCCGGGCTTGACGGTCGCGATGGACTTGAGCACGGGGCAGTTTGACGAGGAGGACGGGAACGTCACCTCCCGGCTGGTTTCCCCGAAAGCCCCTTCGGACAACCGGATCTACTATACGTCGGAATCGAAGCTGGGTTATTACGATACCTTGACGAAGCAGTATGTGTCACTTGATGTGGAGACCCAGGGAGATATGAACGGGTTCGGGTTCGCCCAGCTGAATGACCCGCAGTATCCCGGCGACACCCTGATCGGGGTTACCCGTGAGGGGAGGCTCTTCAAGTACAACCCGACGACGGGTCTTGCCAAAAGCATCCGGCTCGGCATCGAGGGAGTACCCACGGAGCTGCAAACCGTGGAGGTAGGACCGGACGGCCTGGTGCATACAAGCGGCTACTTGTCGGGCGGAACCGCCATCTTCAACCCTTTTACCGGGGAAACCGAAGAGTTTACGAACGAAACGTTAGGAGATAACCAGAAGCTTCCGGGCTCGCAGACGGACCGGATTTATCATTACAACGACAAGGTTTATTACGTTAATTACTCCAATATGAATGTATACGAATTCGACCCGGCGAAGCCGTGGGACCGTCTCGACCCGGTATCTCCGAATCCCCGGCTGCTGTTTACCGCCTCCGATGTAGGCTATCAGGACCGCGGGCTGGCCGGTATTATGATGGAGGACGGGAAGCTCGCGGTCGGGACCGTTCCGAAGTACGGCCATCTGGGCGGAGCCCTTGCGATCTATGACACGGTGACCGACGAAAGGGAAGTGTACTGGAACATCGTCGACCAGCAGAGCGTTACAGCTGTCACTTACAAGGACGGGCTGATTTACGGCGGCTCGAACATATGGGGAGGACTGGGAGCCGACCCGGTGGCGACCGAAGCGAAGCTGTTTATCTGGGACGTCCAGTCGAAGCAGAAGGTGTTTGAGATGACCCCGGTGCCGGGGGCCAAAGGCATCACGGCCCTGATCGCAGGTCCGGACGGTAATATTTGGGGCTCAGCCGAAGGGTACCTGTTCATCTTTGATCCCGTAACCCGGCAGGTTATCCATACTCAATTGTTAATGCCGCGGAGCTATGCCAGCGCCGTCTGGAGGGACACGCAGTTCGAGATCGGTACAGACGGGAACGTATACGGAGTTCAGGCCAATCAGTTCTTCGTTATCGATGCCGTTACCAAGGAAATGAAGGTCATTCGCAATGTGGGCAAACGAAACTGGCTTTCCCAAGATGCGTATGGGAACTTCTATTTAACGGAAGGGGCCGATCTGCTGAAGCTGACCATCCCCAGTCTGATTCTTCAACCGACGGGAGCGGAGCTTTCTTTGTCCCGTACGACCTTGACCCGAGGGGAGACCTCGGACCCGGCTATCACGGCGCTGTTCCCGCAAGGCCGGTCGATCACCCATCTCGAGAAACGGTCGCCCGTTTATACGAGCAGCCATCCCGATGTGGCGGCCGTGGAGAACGGCAAACTTGTCGCATTAAATCCGGGAACGGCGGAGATCTCGGCGGTAGTGGTCCTGGATGGAGTGTCGCTTACCACCAACAAGATAACCGTAACCGTCAGCGTTACCCTGGATTCTCTGGAGAAGGAGCTGCAAGGGTATCTCGAGAGGGGGAAGTCGCAGCGGAGAGCAGCGAGGTTCTGCGCAATGCTTTGCGCCAGGCCCGCCACTTTGTGGAGAAGGGGCAGCCCACGCAGGCCCGGCACCAGCTGGAGCTCTTTGCTAAGCAGCTCACGGTCAAGAATAGCCAGCACCGGTTGGACGAAGCCGCCGCAAGGATCTTGTCAGCGGATGCCGAGGCCCTGTCGGCTTCGTTAGAAATGACGTCTTGAGGCAACCGTTCGATTGGAAATTTCCTTAATGTAGAATGGTTGAAGGAAGCAGGTCCCTTTCTGGAAGGGCCTGTTTTCTTTATTTATGTGAAATGGTTCTTTATAAAGAACAAATAGGGTGATATAGTGGAGAAAATGAGCAGGATTTAGCAGGGGGAAAGAAACATGATTGGTCGTTATAAAGAACATGAGGGGCGGATAAAAGGCCTTGCCCCCGGAGCCTTCCGGGACTGCTGGCCGAGAGGGCGGCGAAATCACCGGAGGACACCGCCTACCTTTTTCCGGAGACGGAGCAGGCCTATACCTGGTCCTCCGTATGGGAGGAAGTCCAGTCGCTGGCCTGCGGGCTTCTGGAGCTTCCCGTCCGCCAAGGAGACCGGGTAGCTCTCTTGATGACGGGCCGGATGGAGATGGTGCTCACCCTGTACGCGGCGGGCTGCATCGGAGCCGTCGCCGTGCCGCTCAATGCGTATTCCCGCAAAAAGGAGCTTAGGGCTTACCTGGAGGATGCCCGCCCGGCGGTTCTGATTCTCGGCCGGGAGGGGCATGGCCAGCATTACCCGACGATGCTGCGGGAGATGATCCGGGAGAGCATGGCGAACGGGGAGGACCTTACTTGGATGCCTTCCCGGGTCTATGTTCTGGGGGAAGAGCCTGCCGCCTGCGCTCCCTTTCGTCCGTTCGCCGAGCTCGCCGCCGGCGGTGGACGGGCGGACAGCCGGGAGGCGTTCTTTGCCGCCTGCCGATCGGTTCGGGAGGACGACCCGCTGGTGCTGCTCTATACCTCCGGAACGACCGGAGCACCGAAGGGCGTGCTGCGGAGCGCCGCTTCCTTCCTCCCGCCAGCCCGGAAGAAGGGGAAAGCGGGGGAATGGGCTTCCCGTCTCACCGACCGCCTAACCCGCGGCTTTCCGGTGCTGAATCTGCTTCCGCTGTACCATCTGGGCGGCTTCGGAACGATTCTGACGAATCTGCATACGTGCAGCATCCCCATCGTGATGCTGCGTCATTATCACCCCGGCCGGGCGCTGGCCCAGCTGTCGGCCTGCCGCTGCCGCGTTCTGATCGGCACGCCGTACATGATCCAGCGGATGATCGCTTCTCCCGAACGGGCAAGCTATGACCTCCGTCCGCTGCTCGGGGTGGTCTTCACCTCCGCGGCCGTCACGGCTAACGTGCTGCGGAAGGTCATCGAGGAGCTCGAGCTGTCCTTCTTTCTCGTCAGCTACGGCTCCTCTGAGGCCGGGTCCGTTTCGAACGGAGCTTGCTTCCTGCCTAACCGGAGCCGGCCCCTGCTGTCGATCCTGTACCGCTTGCTGAAAGCCTCCGGCATTCTCAGCGGGATGGTGAAGCCGGAGGCTTTCGAGGGAACGGCCGGCTCCCTGGCGGGCAAGATCGAGAAGGGAGTGGAGCTCCGCATTCTCCATCCGGAGACGGGCCAACCCCAGCCTCCTTATGAGCCCGGCGAGATAGCCGTCCGCAGCCACCGGGTGATGCGCTACACGAAGGAGACCGTTGACCGGCCGGTCCATACCGAGGACGGATGGTACCGGTCCGGAGATATCGGCTATGTGGACGGCGAAGGCAACCTGACGATCTCCGGGCGTCTGAACCGGCTCATTCACCGCGGCGGAGAGAAGATTGCGCCGGCCGAAATCGAGGGTGTCCTGCTCGGCCATCCCGAGGTGGACGAGGCCTTCGTGCTGGGCCTGCCCGACGAGCTGTACGGCGAGCAGGTTTGCGCCTGCGTGGTAGCCCGGGAAGGAGCCGGTCTCACGCCCGATAAGCTGCGGGGCTTCGCGGCGCCGCAGCTCGCCGCCTTCAAGCTGCCGCAATCGATCGTGTTCCTTCCCGAGCTGCCGCTGTCCCCCACCGGCAAGATCGCGGTGCCCGAAATCCGGGCCGCCCTGGAAAGAAGAGGGAGTGGAAGAAGCATGCGTAACTACTACCCGGGCATTACCCTGTTCAAGCTGGCGGGCTGTCTTCTTGTGCTGCTCGCGCACGTATTCCTTCTCCGGTACCTGAATGTCATTCCCGGAAAGCAGCTGCAGTTCGTTCTGCTCCTGAGCCGCGTCATCGTTCCGTGCTTCTATGTGACGGCCGGCTTCCTTGCCTACCAGGGGTGGTCCCATGCAGCCGATCCGCGCCAATACGTGGGACGCTACTTGAAGCGGCTCGGCCTGCTCTATCTTCTGTTCTGCCTGCTATTCGCAGCGCAGCATACGATTCCAGAGCTGGTCCGGGGAGGCTTCGGGCCGACGGCCATTCTAAACCAGGCGAAGATTCTGGTCATTATGTTCTTTGTGAACGGGCCGTTCGTCCAGTTCTGGTTTATCCCCCCGCTGCTCTTCGGGATCGCGGCGGCCTATCTTCTGTGGCGGGGGGCCGTCTCCGCCTGGCGGGGCCGCTCGCCCTGGGGAGCTTCCTTGTCATTCAGCTTCTCGGCGGAAGCTTCCGTCCGCAGGGCGGGCTGGTTCCGGTCCTTCTGCCTTTCCTGAATGCCGACCAGGCGGGCTATCTCGAGCTCGGCTTGACCCGGTATGCCGGCTTCGGCTTCCCCTTCGTCATGGCAGGCGTTCTGCTGGCCCGCTATGAGCAGGCCTTCCTGCATGTCCGGCTTCGGCCCTATCTTCTTCCGCTTATCGGGCTTAATGCAGTCGAGGCCTGGTTTCTGATGCGGTATGCCGAGTGGAGCCCGGATTACCGGCTCGCCCTCAGCCTCCTGCCCAATACCGTGCTCTTGTTTTACGGCATTCTGAAGGTGAGAAGCCAGACCGTCCGCCGGTACCACGGGTGGATCAACCGGTTTGCCGTCGTCACCTTCTGCGCCCACATTCCCTTAATGGCCTTAAACCTCTACGTGCTTAACTGGAAGGTAGAGAGCATGAGCGGATGGCAGGATCTGGCCTATCTCGCCCTGACGCTGGCCGAATGCCTTCTCGTAACCTATCTCGCCGGAAGGCGCTGGAGGAGGCAAGCCGGCAAGCCCGCCGGAAGAGAAGCGGCGCTCGGTTAGCCGGCAAGCCTGCCAGCGGAGGCGCTGCTTTGACGAGTGAGGCGTCCCTTATCAGGACCACAACGAATAGCGGAAAAAGGCCTTCCCGACTTTCGGGGAGGCTTTTCTGCCGGAGGCTTATCATTAGGGAGCTTTTCACCCGGCTCTGTACCCGACGGGGCTGCACGGCCGTTCCCCTCCATCTATTGACAGTCAAAAGAGGGATATGATATATAGAAAGAAGACTTAGCACTCAGGAGTGATGAGTGCTAAAGCAGGCGGCCGGGCCGCTAAGTTAGGCAAACCGAAAGGAGACCCATTCATGGCAAAGAAAGAGTTCCAGGCGGAGTCCAAGCGCCTGCTGGACATGATGATTCATTCCATTTATACGCAGAAGGAAATTTTCTTGAGAGAATTGATCTCCAATGCAAGCGATGCCATCGACAAGCTTTACTACAAAGCCCTGACCGACGATTCGCTTGTGTTCAACAAAGAGGACTACTATATCAAATTAACGGCCGACAAGGCGAGCCGCACCTTGACCTTGACGGATACGGGAATCGGCATGACCCAGGAGGAGCTGGAGGCGAACCTGGGAACGATTGCGAAGAGCGGATCGCTCGCGTTCAAGAGCGAGAACGAGGCGAAGGAAGGGCACAACATCATCGGCCAATTCGGAGTCGGCTTCTATGCCGCCTTCATGGTGGCGGATGTCGTCACGGTGATCTCCCGCGCCCACGGAAGCGGACAAGCCTACAAGTGGGAGTCCGAAGGGGCCGACGGGTACACGATCGTACCGGCTGATAAGGAAACGACGGGCACCGAGATCATCCTGAAGATCAAGGAGAACACGGAGGACGACCGGTACGACGAGTTCCTGGAGGAATACCGGCTCCGTGCCATCGTGAAGAAATATTCGGACTTTATCCGCTACCCCATCAAGATGGACATCAAGAAGCAGCGGGCGAAGGAAGGCGCCGAGAACGAGTTCGAGGAATATACGGAAGAGGAAACCGTCAACAGCATGGTTCCGATCTGGCGCAAGAACAAGAACGAGCTGACCGCCGAGGACTACGAGAACTTCTATGCGGAGAAGCGCTACGGCTTCGACAAGCCGCTTAAGCATGTCCATATCAGCGCGGACGGAGCGGTCGTCTACAACGCGATCCTGTTCATTCCGGAGAACACCCCGTTTGACTACTACACGAAAGAATACGAGAAGGGCCTGGAGCTCTACTCGAACGGCGTCCTCATCATGGACAAATGCCCGGATCTGCTGCCGGATTATTTCTCCTTCGTGAAAGGGATGGTGGACTCCGAGGACCTGTCGCTCAACATTTCCCGGGAGATGCTGCAGCACGACCGCCAGCTGAGCCTCATTGCGAAGAACATCAAGAACAAGATCAAGAGCCAGCTGCAGAGCCTGCTGAAGGACGAGCGCGAGAAGTACGAAACCTTCTACCAGGCGTTCGGCCGCCAGCTGAAGTTCGGGGTCTACAGCGATTACGGCGCCAACAAGGAGCTTCTGCAGAACCTGCTTCTGTTCTATTCCTCCAAGGAGAAGAAGCTCGTTACGCTTGACGAATACGTATCCCGGATGCCGGAGGACCAGAAGTATATTTACTACGCCGCCGGCGAGTCCATCGAGCGCATCGACAAGCTTCCGCAGATCGAGCTCGTGTCGGACAAGGGCTACGAGATTCTGTACCTGACGGACGACATTGACGAATTCGCCGTGAAGGTGATCCAGAAATACCAGGACAAAGAGTTTAAGTCAGTTTCGAGCGGAGATCTCGGGATCGAGTCCGATGGTGACAAGGACAAGCCGGAGGAGGAAGAAAGCGCCGCGAAGGATCTGTTCGAGGACATGCAGAAGCTTCTGGACGGCAAGGTCAAGAAGGTCAAAGCCTCCAAGCGGCTCAAAACCCATCCCGTCTGCCTGTCCACCGAAGGCGAGCTGACGATCGAGATGGAGAAGATTCTGAAGGCGATGCCGAACAACCAGGGCATCCAGGCCGACAAGGTGCTCGAGATCAACGTCAACCACGACGTGTTCCGCTCGCTGAAGGCCGCCCACGACAGCGACAAGGAGAAGCTGGCGCTGTATACGAACCTGCTGTACAACCAGGCCCTCCTCATCGAAGGCCTGCCGGTAGGCGATCCGGTCGAATTCACGAACGACATCTGCAAAATCATGGTGTAGGTTTACGCAGCTCCGGTCAAAACCAAACGAAACCCGCCTCTGGCCAGCCAGGGCGGGTTTTGTTTTGGCTTCCTACAGCAGGAGCCCGGCCTCCCTGTTAAGAGGGCCATCTCGTGTTTGGGTTCTTCTTCCTTACAAATGGGTAAAAAGGAGGAACTTACTACCAACGGAGGTGCTCAAAGCATGGAAAAGCGGAAATTCGGAAAGACGGATATGAACGTGTCGGTTCTGGGCTTCGGTGCGGCGCCCATCGGGATGGAGGAAGGCGTCGCCTTCGAGGAGGTCCGCCGCCTGCTGGAGGAAGTGCTGGAGCTGGGGGTAACGGTTATCGACACGGCCTCCTATTACGACCGGAGCGAGGAATACATCGGACGCGCCATCGGAAACCGCCGGAACGACTATTACCTGTTCAGCAAATGCGGGGAAGGAGAGTCGGTCGGGCTGGATTATCCCGACTGGGATGCCCGGGCCGTCCGCCCGAGTGTGGAACGCAGCCTGAAGCGCCTGCAGACGGATTACCTCGACCTAGTGCTGATTCACAGCTGCTCGGAGGCGATTTTGCGCCAGGGGGACTTGATCGCTGAGGTGAAGAAGCTGAAGGAGGGGGGCTCATCCGCTATATTGGCTACAGCGGGGACAGCACGGATATGCTGTATGCCATAGGAACGGGCGAATTCGACGCCATCGAGACCTCGGTCAACATAGCCGACCAGGAGGCGGTTCATCTGACCTTGAAGGAGGCGGAGAAGGCCGGACTCGGGGTCATCGCGAAACGTCCGGTGGCGAACGTCGTGTGGAAGCGGGACGAGTCGGAATTCAACACGCCGGGAGACTACAAGGAGCGGCTGGGGAAGCTCTCTTATCCTTTCCTGGAGAAGCCGGCCGACGACATTCTGGAGACCGCCCTCCGGTTCACCCTGTCCATCCCCCAAGTGCATACCGCGATTGTCGGCACGAAGAATGTGGAGCATTTCCGGCAAAATGTCCAGCAGGCCGCGAAGGGAAAGCTGGAGGAGCGGGAGATGGAGGCCATTCTCCGGCGCTGGCAGGAGGTACGGGAACCGGCTTGGGCCGGCCTGAAGTAATAAGGCTAAGCCGCTATCGACTCAAGAGAGGACAGCCCGGGATTTCCAGTCCGCAATGGGGTCTTTGGCGAATGCATAACGACATAGTTTGAATACGGCTTTCCGGTAGAGCACCCCTCGGCCGGAAAGCTTTTTTATAATGGGAGGCCGTTCACAGAATCTACATAGGAAAAAAGTCCCGAAAACTAAAGGGCCAAGAAGGAATGTGTCGAAATCTGGAGAATATCACAAAGGGAAAATAAGGAAATAGGAGGGTGTTATGCTAAGCAAGCTGTCGCTGAAGTACAAAATCATCCTGCCGGTCATGCTGGTCGTTACCGTGGTGATCGCGGGAATGGCGCTGATCCTCTACCGGATGACGGAGGAGAGTCTGCTGCGGAAGGGCGCAAGCACCGCCGAGGTGGTGCGGATGAGCGTGGAAAATGCCATGCTCGCCCGAAAGACCGCCGAAGAGGTCATGGAAAAGGAAATGCTCGGCCAGGCCACCCTGGTTTCGTACCTGACCGAGAAGAAGATCGGGTACGAGGACCTGACGGCCCTGAGCCGGAAAGCCGGAATCGATGAGCTGTGGATCTCCGATGACAAGGGCAAGGTCGTGCTGACCAATGCGGGACCGCAGGTCGATTTCAGCTTTGCCGCCGATCCGAAAGGACAGGCTTATGCATTCATGGACCTTATTACGGGCAAGCGCTCTTCCGTCGCCCAGGGGCGGAGAAGCGCAGCCTGGACGGGAAGGTGTACAAGTACGCCGGGGTCGGAAGCTGGTCATCCGCTTCGCCGCGTATCGTCCAAGTCGGCCGAGAGGAGAGAAGCTGACGAAGCTCGAGAACGCGATCGGCGTCAAGCCGCTGATCGACCAGATGAAGAACCGGCTGGGAGCGGATGTGCGGCTCTCGGGGGTGGTGGGAGCGGATGGAACCGTCCTCTACGCCAGCGAGGATTCTTGGAAGGAACTGGATGATGATACCAAAGTAAGCCTGGCTTCCGCCCTGGCCTCGGGAACGACCGTTTCCCGCTTCGGCTCGTGGAACGGGGAGGGCGTCACTTATTTTGTGTCCCCGCTATCGAATGGACAAGGCTTTGTTGTGGCTCTATCCAATAAAATGCTTTCCGATATCCGGCAGGTCACAGCCGGTGCCGCTCTGATCGGGCTGTTTCTGGCCTGGCTGGTCGTCCTGCTCATCGTATCCCGCCCGTTCCGCCGGCTTAAGAAGCTCGAAGGCACCCTAACGGCTATCGGCGAAGGAAGCGGAGACCTGACCCTGCGGCTGCCGGAAGGCTCCCGGGACGAGATCGGCACCTTGGCGTCGGCGGCCAATGCGATGCTGGCGACGCTGCAGAACACGATGGGCCGGATGGTGGAGGCGCTGCGCGAATTCGGCGTCGTCGCCGAAACGATGTCCCGTTCCACTGCCCAAACCGGCGTGGTGAACCACCATATTGCCGAAGAAACGCAGGCGGTGGCCCAGCGGGCCCAGGATTCCGACCGCCGGCTGGCCTGGATCGGCGAGATGTTCAGCGAATTGGCCCGGACGGTCGAGAGGGCGAACGGCCTGACCGAGGTGACCGACCGGACCTCCCGGGAAGCCGGCCGGCAGGTGGAGACCGGGCTCGCGATGCTAAATGCGGCCACGGACCGAATGAAAGTGATCCAGACGAACACCCGGAAGAGCCACGAGGTGATCGAACAACTCGCTCTCCAATCGGAGAAAATCGGAGAGATTGTGACGCTTCTTTCCGAGATAGCGGACCAGACCCAGCTGCTTGCCCTCAATGCCGCCATTGAAGCGGCTAGGGCCGGGGAAGCGGGCCGGGGCTTTGCCGTGGTGGCGGGAGAGGTCCGCAAGCTGGCGGAGCATTCCGTTACCGCAGCTGGCGATGTGACCCAGATGGTGTCGGAAATCCGGGAAAGAATCCAGGAAATCGTCCGCAACCGGGAGCTTCAAGACGGGGATATCCGCGAGGGCATGGACGCTTTCGGGGAAGTGGAGGCTGTCTTCAACCGGATTCGGGCGGCCACCGGCCACCTGCTCGAGCAAATTTCCGCCGCCGCCGAGGGCAACCGCCAATTGGCCGACCGGTGGGGACAGGTTCTGGACGGAGTCGGGCATGTTCAGGAGGTTTCCCGCCTGACGGCCGGAAGTGCGGAGGCGATCGCCGCTTCCGTCGAGGAGCAGACGGCCTCCATGGACGAGATTGCGGCTTCCGCCGAAACGCTCGAAACCACCACCCGGGACATCAACCGGGTGCTGACCGGGTATAAGCTGTAGGCAGGAAAATCCATGTGCAAGGCGTTACCGCCTGTGGTATAGTTACGAACGAAATCGTAAGAAATCCGGCGGGGGAAGACACTGACGCTTCCCGCCGGGAGAGGTTCGCGAACTCCCTCTATAAAAAACTAAGGAGATGAATTCATGATTAAAGATAAAGCCCTTGTTGTCTTCAGCGGAGGACAGGACAGCACGACGTGCCTGTTCTGGGCGCGCGAGCGCTACGCCGAGGTGGAGGCGGTCACGTTTCAATACGGACAGCGCCACAAGCGGGAGCTCGAATGCGCGGCGGATATCGCCCGGGAGCTTGGCGTCCGGCACCATGTGCTCGACATGTCGCTACTGAACCAGCTCGCACCGAGCGCCCTGACGCGGGACAACATGGACATCAAGGAAGAGGAGGGCCAGCTGCCGACCACCTTCGTGGACGGGCGAAACCTGCTCTTTCTTTCGTTTGCCGCCGTCCTTGTCAAGCAGCGGGGAGGGCGCCATCTTGTCACCGGCGTGTGCGAGACGGATTTCAGCGGCTACCCGGACTGCCGGGATATCTTCATCAAGTCGCTGAACGTGACCCTGAACTTGGCGATGGATTATTCCTTCGTCATCGAGACCCCCTCATGTGGCTGAACAAGGCCGAAACGTGGGCTCTGTCGGATCAAATGGGGGTTCTGGACTACGTCCGGACCAAAACCTTAACCTGCTACAACGGGGTGATCGCGGACGGCTGCGGGGAATGCCCCGCCTGCCGGCTTCGCCGAAGAGGTCTCGAGCAGTACCTGGCGGGCCGGGACGGAGGAGAAGCCCGATGATGCAGCAAATCTATCCTTCGGTCGCTCATCCCTATACTTACGAATTAAATAAGGATTTTCATTTTGCCGCCGCCCACTCGGTCCCTCATGAGGAAGCGGGCGCTTGCTCCCGAGTGCACGGCCATACGTACTTTGCCAACGTGACGATCGCCGGGGACGAGCTGGATTCCCTCGGCTTCCTGGTCAATTTCTCCGTGGTCAAAAAGCTCATTCACGGCCGGTTCGATCATACCCGCCTGAACGACGACCCGCTCTTCGACGATGCCGATCCGTCCCGCTTCCCGACCACGGAGATCGTGGCAAGGACGATTTATGAACTGATTCAAGACTACTTGAATACGAGGGAAAACCGGCCGGTTTGCCTCCAGGTCTTTCTCCGGGAGACTCCGACAAGCTACGTCGTTTATCGGCCGAAGGCAGGTGCCCGGCATGAAGGGTGACCGCTTCCCCGTCCTGGAGATTTTCGGACCGACCATTCAGGGAGAGGGCATGGTGATCGGACGCAAAACGATGTTCATCCGCACGGCCGGCTGCGACTACTCGTGCTCTTGGTGCGACTCCGCCTTCACGTGGGACGGCTCGGGTAAGGAGGACATCCGCTGGATGACTCCGGAAGAAATTCTGGAAGAGCTTGACCGGCTGGGAGCCGGGACGTTCGACCATGTTACCCTTTCGGGCGGTAACCCGGCCCTCCTCGGAGGGCTCGGGAAGCTGATCGACGCCCTTCATGGCAGAGGCTGGTCGGTTGCGCTGGAAACCCAGGGGAGCCGCTGGCAGGATTGGTTTACGGGCATTGATGACCTGACGCTGTCGCCCAAGCCTCTCAGCTCCGGCATGGAGACGGACTGGAGCGTTCTGGATGCCATTGTCGGCCGGCTGACAGAGGATTCTTCACCGGAAGAAAGCTATAGGGAGGACGGCTCGGCGGGGGAGCATTCTTTCCGCAAGCCGGCCGCTCGGCAGGGAGGGACGGCTGGGGAGAATACGGCCGCCGCCGGGAGCCGGGGGTGCTGCCAGATGGCAGAAGGGCCCGCGGAACGTCCGTCTCCCTCAAGGTAGTCGTCATGGATGACGCCGACCTGGCCTATGCCCGCACGGTGCATCTTCGCTATCCGGGTGTCCCCTTTTTCTGCAGCCGGGCAACCCGGATGTGGCCGAAGAGGATCCGGGCCTCCTGCTTCACGGGCTGCTTGAGCGGTACGAATGGCTGGTCGGATGTGTAATGGAGGACCGGTCTATGCGGAACGTCCGTGTGCTGCCCCAGCTTCATACGTGGCTCTGGGGCAACCGCCGCGGCGTTTGATCAGGGAAGGGTAGGAGAAACAGAAGAGAGCCTTCTACCCGACAGGAGGGGAAAAGCATGGGCAACCGATGGAAGCTGACGCTTCCCCAGCTTAAAAAGGAGCTGAAGAAGCACTCGCCTGAGGAACTGATTGAGCTTCTGGTCGAAGCGGTGAAATCCAGCCGGGAAGCCAGGGAGCATGTCACGGAGATCCTGCTTGAGGAGAAGGCCCGGGAGGAATATGCGCGGGTTTCCGGGGTCACCTCTCTGGAGGGGATGAAACAATGGCGGGAGGTTCCGCCTGATGTTCAGGAGATGTTTCTTTCCAATGTTTTTTGCGGAAGCTGTACGGGAATGGTTCGGATCAAGGACTATACGGTCCGGCTGATGCCATATGGGATCGTGCTCGAGGGTGTCTGTTCGACGTGCGGCGGGAAGGTGGCCCGGGTGGTGGATTGAACCGCCGGAGCCGGCGAGGCACAGGGGTTCCCTTGAACCTAGCAGGCCTCGTCGTATCTGAAAAACGAAGAAACCCAGCCGGGAGCGGCTGGGTTTCTTCGTGTCGTGGTCTTGCTGCCTGGGAGAGGACGTTAGCCGACCCACTCGCTGCGCAGCGTAAACAGCTCGCGCAGGGCTTCCGTCGGAAGCTCCGTGATCCAGCCCTCCGAGGTGGCGATGACGTTATCGCTTAGCTGCTGCTTGTTCTCGAGCATCTCGTCGATGCGCTCCTCCAGGGTGCCGATGGCAATGAATTTGTGCACCTGGACGTCCCGTGTCTGGCCCATCCGGTACGCCCGGTCGGTGGCCTGGTTCTCGACGGCCGGGTTCCACCAGCGGTCGAAGTGAAACACATGGTTGGCCGCCGTCAGGTTAAGCCCGACTCCGCCCGCCTTCAGCGAGAGGATGAACACGTTCGGTTGCTCGCCGGCCGGAAGAGAGGAGGATTGGAACCGG
Organism: Paenibacillus sp. CC-CFT747; assembly: GCA_030323305.1. Classification (GTDB taxonomy): domain Bacteria; phylum Bacillota; class Bacilli; order Paenibacillales; family NBRC-103111; genus Paenibacillus_AO; species Paenibacillus_AO aurantius. The sequence goes on from CP106741.1 coordinate 2,823,613, forward strand.
TCGATCATGCGGTCGCGCGCCGTTTTGGACGTGCTTCCGTTCAGGTACAGCACGGGCTCCTCCAGTTCCTGCGAGAGGATAAGCTGAAGCAGGTGGCCCATGCCCAGGTACTGCGTGAAGATCAGGCAGCGCTCGTCCGATTCGCGCAGCTCCTTGACCATGGCGACCAGCCTCTCGAGCTTCGAAGAGCGGGCGATCAGCGCATTCCGGTCCAGCGTTCCGCGGGCCTCGGGCGTCAGACCGGGCACCGCTTCCTTCGTCATCAGCACGGGATGGTCGCACACCCGCTTCAGGTACGTAAGCGTGGCGAGAATCGCTCCTTTGCGATCAATCCCTTCGAGCTTCTGGATGCGTTCCATAAGATCGTTAACCGTCTGTTCATATAAAGCCGCCTGCTCGGCGGACAATGGAACGTACGTCTTCATCTCATTCTTGTCCGGCAGGTCAAGCTGGATGTTCGGGTCCTTCTTCTTCCGGCGCAGCAGGAACGGCTGGATCAACCTCTGCAGCTGGGCGGTGCGCTTCTCGTCCCGCTCCTTCTCGATGGGACCGGCGAAGCGGATCCCGAAAGCCTTCTGGCTTCCCAGATAGCCGGGCGAGAGGAAGTCGAAGATCGACCACAGCTCGGAGAGCCGGTTCTCGATCGGCGTTCCGGTCAGTGCAATGCGGTGCCGGGCCGGGAAGAGACGAACCGCCGCCGACTGCCTGGTCTGGGCGTTCTTGATGTTCTGGGCTTCGTCGAGGGCAATCGTTTCCCAGGTGAAGCCCTGCAAGAGCTCCTGGTCGAGAGCGGCCGTAGCATAGGAGGTCAGCACGACGTCGGCCTGCCGGGCCCCTGCCTCGAACGCTTCTCCGCTCAGGCGGCGGGGGCCGTAGTGCAGGAGAACGCGAAGCGAAGGCCCGAAGCGGGCGATTTCCCTTGCCAGTTGCCGAGCACCGAGGTCGGGCAGAGGATGAGGGAAGGGACGCCCGTGCCGCCGCTCGGCGCCGTCTCCTGAACGTGCAGCAGGTAGGCGATGAGCTGCACCGTCTTGCCGAGGCCCATGTCGTCGGCCAGGCAGGCGCCGAGTCCGAAGCGGCGCAGGTTCGCGAGCCACGAGAACCCGTCCCGCTGGTACGAGCGCAGCTCCGCGCGAAGACCCGCCGGCACGGCGAGCCCCGGCAGCTCGGACGGCTGGCCCAGCCCGCGGATGAGCTTCTCCAGGTGCTCGTTCAGCTCCACCTGAAGCGCGACCCGGCCGTCCTCCTCGGCCGACCCGCCGTCTTCCTCCTCGGCCTGACCGAGCAGGTGGAGCTGGAGCACGTCCTGGAAGGACAAGCCCTGCTCGCGGTCCATGCCCGCCATCATCTGGCGGATCTGCTTAAGCAGGGCGGGGTCGAGGGCGACCCACCGGCCGCGGAAGCGGACAAGCCGCTTGTTCTGCGCGACGAGCTCCTCGAATTCGGCCTCGGTGAGCTCGGCTTCGCCGATGGCAATCCGCCAGTCGTATTCGAGGATGGCGTCGAGGCCGAAGAGCGAGCCGCCCGACGGGGAGCCCGCGGATTCCGCGACCTTGGCCTTCAGGCGGGGCTTCTTCTTCGAGGCGTCCTCCCACCAGGAAGGAAGCAGCACGGGCCAGCCCGCCTCGAGCAGCCGGGCGCTTTCCTCCGTGAGGAAGGCCCAGGCGTCCTCCTCGCCGAGCGGACGGCCGAGCACGTCTTCGCCGCCGGCCAGCAGTCCGGCCGGGAGCACGGCGAGAAGCCGCTCCAGCCAGCCGGCGGAGCGCTCTGCGACGTGCGCCGACCAGCCGCCGGGCCACACGCCGTGGGCGCGGCCGTCCGCGGCGAGCCGCACGGGGTAAGCCCGGCTTCGTTCCGCTTGTCCTGCAGCACGAGCTGAAGCCGCCAGTCCAGGCGGTCTTCGTCCGGCTCCGAGAGCTGCAGGACCGGGCGGAACGGCGCCGTGTCGGGCTTCCATCCGACCGTGCGGAGCCAGGCCTCCGCGTCTAGGCCGGCCGCTGCCGCCGCCGCGTCGCCAGCGAACAGCAGCGGGTAGTCGCGGCGAAGGTCGGCGCGGGCCGCCTCCTCGGCGTAATAACGGCTGTCGACAGCCGCTGAGAACGCTGCCTTCAAGCCCTTGCCGAATCCCGCCTCCTCCGGTGGAACGGGGTCCGGCATCCCGGGGCCATCGACTTCTCCAGCCGCTTCTGCGAGCCTTACCGCGTCGACGGCTCCCGGCCCAAGGCGGTCCTCCGCGGGCCCCGTCTCCCGGACCGGCCGGTTCGCCTTCCCGGACTCTTCGGCCATCGGCGCTCCCTCAGAAGGGCCGGGCCGCCCGGCCGCTTCCCACTCGGCCCGCTCCTTCGGCGACCAGGAGGCTTCGTCCCACGTCCACTCCAGCCTTCCTTCCCGGAAGGCCGTGAAGTCGGGAACGAAACGCTTTTCCTCCAGGCATTTCGCGAGAAGGGGGCTTTGGCGAGAAGGGCTGCCCCTTCGCGTTCCAGCTCCACTCGATATGGCGGAGGAGACTGGGGCCGGCAAAGTAAGGAATCACCTGCTCCGCGGGAAGGTGGACGAACTCCACGCCGTCCGCTTCCAGAACCTCGAGCCCGGTTCCATAGAAGGACTCCTTATGCCGGGCAAAAAGCCGGTGCTTCAAAGCCGTCCCCAAGAGCAGCGCTCCGTCCGGCAAGGATCCGCCTAGAAGAACATCTCCGTGCGCCGTGATTTCCACTTCAACCGTGAGGGTGGTTAGCGATATGTTCATGGGATCAGCTTTCCTTTCTGAAGTTCTTCCCGCAGGGCGCGAAGACGGCTGTGCTGCGAGGCGAAGCTCTCGAAGAAGAGCTCCCAGCGGCCGGTTTCTTTCAGGCGGGCGTACAATTTGGAGAGGCGCTTGAGCAGCCGGACCGCCGCCTTGTAGCTGTCCCGGTTCTTCTCCCCGACGAGCCGTTCCACGGCCTGGTGATAGAAGGGCAGAAGAACATGGGGAGCGTGCTTCTCGAGAGGCTGAAGCTCGCTGGCCCGGTAGGACCGGGGGTCCTTGCCTGTGCTGAGCAAATAGTCTCCCCACTGCTCCCACTTGCCGTACTGCTGGAGCTTCTCTTCATATAGAGAAGCGGTACGGGGAGTAAGGCGGCAAGGGCATCCCACAGACGGGGCTCCAGCTCCGGCTGTTTCTCGATCACGGCTTCCCAATGCGTCACATAGACTTTTATGGCGTGTCCGGTCTCTTTGGCTATTTCGGGAAGAAGCTCGTCCAGCCAGCGGGCGAGCGCCGCCGCTTCTTCTTTCTCCCGGAGCACCTGAAGAAACCCGTCCAGCTCTTCATAACGGATTCCCCGGCCCGGTAGGCTTCCATCAGCCGGGACCAAGCGTTGTCGATCTCTCCGAGCCCGTAATAAAGATGGGCTTGGGCGAACAGCACCCGGGTTCTCAACCGTTCCTTTCCCCGGCCGCCGCCGCTTCCAATCTTCCAATCTCTTCCCGAATTTTCTCCGGCTTCTCCCTATTGAGCAGAGTTTGCCATAGCGACAGATAGTGACGGGCCATCTCGTGCTGCGCTCTCGTTTCGGCCAGCATCTCCGCACGCAGCCAGTCCAGCGTTCCCTGAATAAACGGAGCCGGCTCTCGTTCAGCCGGAAGAGTACTCACTTCCCGCCAGCCGTCCTCGAGTTCCCCGGATAGGAGGGAGGCCGCCTCGTGGGTGAAATATCCTATGTAGGACAGAGAAGCGCTCAAGCCGGGGGTGGAAGGCAGGAGCACCTTTTTCAGGAGGAAAAGCCGCAGATTCTGTTCAAAAAGCAGCTGGACAGGCGCCTCTAGGGAGGGGAGGGCCTGGACGGCAGCCTTCCATATCTTCTTCCCATAGGCGGTATTTCGGATTTCCCGCTCATAGGGCCGGGCGCACAGCTCCGCATAATCGTGCCATTCCGGTACGCTCATTTCGGAAACCCGGGAGGCCATTTCCAGGCGCTTCCTCTCTTGTCCGGACGAAACCAGGCCGGAAGAGGAAAGAGGAACCGGCCGGTTCGGCTTCACGGCACGGGGAGGAGGCGGCTCGGCGTGAAACTTGGCGTTGACGAGTACCGGCACGGAGCGTCCCTGCTTCTCCGCATAATCGAACAGAACCGCCATCATGTGCTTGCACCAGCTGCTTACCGGGCAGGAGCAGCCGCTCATGCCGAAGAAATCCAGGTGGATGTTCACCTGGTAGAGGTCCGAGCCTTCTACGCAGGCGGCAATTTCACGGGGGCGGTCTCCGCCGAACCGGTAACTCTTCCTTGCTTGAAATAAGCGAAGCCCCTTTTGATGGTGACCTCGTCAAAATTCTCCTTCACATCCTGCACAAGCAGGCTCCATTGGGAATCGTCCATTTCCGTAAACGGGTTCATAGCGGTAACTCCCTTACTTTGATAACCGTCTTGTCAGACGGGAGGGACCGGCAAGGTCCGTTGATCCTTTTTATAGCTATCATTATAGCAGGTTTGGAACGAACATACATTCGTTGCTTGCTTCAGAGATTTCGGCGTATCCGCGCCTCCCTCTTCCTGAGGCAGGCGGCAACCATGACAAATGTCATCTATCTCCCTTGACGTCTGTGACTGTCGCCCTTGGGCCCTCCTTCCTATAATAGAGAAAGGATAGTGGAATGCCAGAACATCCTTAAGGAGGAGCCTTATGCATACAGACAGCATCTCTCAATTGAAGAAAAGCGTAGCCCCTTATGAGCACCACGATAGAAAAACAAGCATCCGGCAGATCCTCAATACGATCGGTCCTTTGCTGCTCCTATGGTATATAACTTATTTAAGCCTTTCCATCTCGTATATCTTGACGATTCCTCTCGCCTTGGTGACGGCAGGCTTCGTCGTGCGGACGTTTATCCTTTTTCATGACTGCTGCCATCAGTCGTTCTTCCGTAGCCGGCGGGCCAACGATATTCTCGGTACCCTTACGGGCATCCTAACCCTTGTGCCCTATCAGCAGTGGAAGCACAGCCATTCCGTTCATCATGCCACCAGCAGCAACCTGGACAAAAGAGGCGTAGGGGATATGTGGCTCCTTACGGTGGACGAATACGCCGCTGCGCCTTTGCGGCGCCGGATCGCTTACCGCTTATACCGCAATCCGCTCGTTATGTTCGGGCTCGGGCCTCTATCGGTTTTCCTGATCGAATACCGGTTTAACCGGCGCGGGGCGAGGCGGAAGGAGCGCCTTAACACGTATGTGACGAACGCGGGCATCGTACTTCTTTATGCCTCGTTGATCCAGCTGATCGGGTGGCAGGCCTTTCTGCTCGTGCAGGGGCCGGTATTTTTCTTCTCGGGCCTGCTCGGCATTTGGCTGTTCTACGTTCAGCACCAATTCGAGGATTCGTACTTCGAGAAAGAGGACGAATGGAGTTTCGTGAAAGCGGCCGTCGAAGGCAGCTCCTACTACAAGCTCCCGAAGCCGCTTCAATGGATCACCGGCAACATCGGCTTTCATCACGTTCACCACCTGAATCCCAAGGTACCCAACTATCACCTGGAGAAAGCCCATGAGGCCGTGCCGCCGCTGCAGAAGGCCACTACGATCACTATCGGCCTCTCGCTGAAATCGCTGCGATACAAGCTTTGGGACGAGCAGTCCAAAACATTCGTTACCTTCCGGGAAGCCAAGCGGCACCGCTTGGCGGATTCCCGCTCTCGTTACGCCGCTTGACGCGGCCCGACAGGGCGGAGGCTGATGAATGCGCTTGAAGCCGCTCCTTCGGTGGGGTGGCGAACTGGCGGGAGCTTTATCCGCCTCTTCCGGGGATGGAGAACTTGCGGAGGCCCTATCCGTCCCTCCCCGGGGCCCTCTTCGCCGCCTTCCGGGGCCGGGGAAGGAGTTCCAGTGTTAAGTGCGGCGGGAAAATGGTATTCTACTCTTATGACGCAATAAATGAAGAGGGAAGGGGAACGGCCCTCATGCAGAAATGGTACCAAATCTTCCATCGAAACACGGGGTTAAGTCCCTATGTTTGGGTGGTTTTCTATATTCTTCCTTTCTATTTCATATTCCGCTCCTCGTCCCCCTACCAGGTGGCGATCGGCGTCAGCATGATCATGCTGTTCTTCGTCTGCTATGTGCTCTCGTTCATATCCAGAGGGTGGACGGTATATTTCTGGACGAGCGTGCAAATTGTCATTTCCATCACGATGACGCTGTGGTTCGGCTATGTCTATTTCTCTTTGTTCCTTGCTTTCTTTATTGGGAACATTCAGAACAAGGCGGGATTTATCACGCTGTATACCGTTCATCTGCTCACCACCGTGGTGGCGGTCAACTTCGGGTTTGTTTCGAAAAATCCCGTGTTCCTAAGTCAGCTGCCCTTCGTCCTCCTGAGTCTGATTGCCGTCATCCTGCTCCCGGTCACCACCTATTCGCGTAACCGCAGCGATAAGCTCCAAGGCCAGCTCGAGGTGGCCAACCGGAAACTTTCCGAGCTCGTGAAGCTCGAGGAGAGGCAGCGGATCGCGCGTGATCTGCATGATACGCTCGGCCAGAAGCTGTCGCTCATCGGCCTGAAGAGCGATCTAGCCGGCAGGCTCATACCGAAAAATCCGCAGCAGGCCCTGATCGAGATCGAGGACGTCCGCCAGACGGCGCGTACGGCGCTGAAGGAAATGAGGGAAATGGTCACCCAGATGAGGGGACTGCGGCTCGAAGAGGAGATTTACCGGATCGGGCAAATTCTGAAGGCCGCCGAGGTGGAGCTGACGGTGGAGGGCGATCCCCACCTGACGAACACCTCCCTCATGAGCGAGAATGTCCTCAGCATGTGCCTGAAGGAAGCGGTGACGAACGTGGTTAAGCACAGCGGCGCTTCTTTCTGCCGGATCGCCATCGAGCCGTCGCCCGCCGACCTGGTGGTCACAATCGAGGACAACGGGAAGGGGATTGCAGGCGAACCTCTCCGGCTGGGAAACGGGCTGCGGGGAATTAAGGAAAGGCTGGAATTTGTGAACGGCAGCCTGGACATTGCGGTAGCGGGCGGCACGAAAATCGTGATGAAGGTGCCGGGCGTATGGAACCAAGCCGAAACGGAGGTGCAGGCATGATTCGAATCGTCATAGCCGAAGACCAGCGTATGCTTCTTGGGGCTTTGGCCTCTTTGCTCGATCTGGAAGAGGACATGGAAGTGGTGGGGAAGGCGGCGAACGGGGAGGATGCCGTGAAGCTGGTTCACGAGCACCGGCCGGACGTATGCATCATGGACATTGAGATGCCGCTGATGAGCGGGCTGGATGCGGCCGATAAGCTGAAGGGCTCCGGCTGCAAGGTGATCATCCTCACCACCTTCGCGCGCTCGGGGTATTTTGAGCGGGCGATCCGGGCGGGCGCCCACGGGTTTCTGCTGAAGGACAGCCCGAGCGAGGAGCTTGCCGATTCCATCCGCAGCGTCATGGCGGGCCGGAGGATGTATGCCGCGGAGCTGATGGACGAAGTCTACCAGGACGAGAACCCTTTGACGGAACGGGAGAAGGAAGTGCTTGTTCTCATCGCCGAAGGCAAAACCACGAAGGACATCGCCGATACGCTCAGCATCACGACCGGCACCGTCCGCAATTATGTTTCCGTGATTCTCGACAAGCTTCAGGTGACGAACCGGATCGAGGCCATCATGCGCTTCAAGGAAAAAGGCTGGTTCAAATAGCGGGTGCGGGGGCGAAAGCAGGCCCCTAACGCAAACGGAACCAGAAAAGGAACGCACAGCCGATCAGCCCGATCATCATAAAGATAAAGCCGATTCCTCCGAAAAGAAGAGAGAACAGCCCGCCTCCCTGGATCGGACCGGTCACAATGGCATCCTCCGGATTTTCCGGGTTATACAGAATGGGGACCTCGTCCCCTTCTTTCTGTTTCACGAGGTTGCTTCCGTAACGGTTCCAGAATTCATAGGCCATTCCATAGGCGGAATGACGGACCTTCAAATACCGGTTTAGGCTGGTTCCTCGATGCCGGCGGGTCACCACGTCTTTATAGTCCACCACGACACCGGTTGACGGCGCCCAGTGGCGCTTCCGGTGGCGGGCGGCAAAAGCGGTTTTCACGCCTATGGTGAAGAACAGACCTCCCATGAGGGCAAAGAGGGGAAACAGAAGATAAGGAACGTAGGTTTCTAAGATGGGGAATCCCTCCCTTTTCTAAGGTTTACTTAAACAGGACAGAAGGGCAGCTAAGAAAGGAGTATTCAAACGATGGCCAAAGCCGCATTCATCCAGCCGGATCCAGAGGGCTGGCTTCAGCAGTTTCATTTTTCCCTCCCGATCAAAATCCGCTACTGCGAGACGGATATGCTGGGGCACGTCAACAATGTTAGCTATTTTATGTACTTTGAGCAAGGCCGTATCGAATATTTCGAGAATCTGAAGCTGACGGACGAGCTGTTCGGCGAACAGCAGGTTTCGGTCGTGGCGGACCTCGAGTGCCAATATTTGGCCGAGCTGTTCCTTAAGGATCCGCTTCAGCTCCATGTCCGGGTAGCCAAGCTCGGCCGTTCGTCCATGGACATCGAATACGCCGTGGTGGTGAACGACAAGCTGAAAGCCGCGGGACGCGGCACCATTGTGCTCGTCGACAAGACAACCGGAAGAAGCACCCCGATTCCGGAAGAGACGAAAGCGGTGATCCGTTCCTTCGAGGGGACGGGGCTGAAGGAATAGCCTGCTTAAGGGCATGAAGGATTTCCGGCTTGGCGGGCGAATGATTAGGGGAGTTTAATTTAAAGCTGGTTAGCGGCAGGAGGGTTCGTCATTTCTATCTTCATCCCTTTCATCATCAACGTCAGTCTTCTGATCACCTTCGCCTATCTCTCCAATCTGGGGTACAAATATGTTCTCCGGCACGCTTCCTGGGGCATTCAACAGGCGGCTTTCCTGACCGCCTTTGTGATGGCCGGCTGGCTGACCATGGTTTTCGGGGTGCGGGGAAGCCAATTTACGCTGTTTGATCTGCGCGTGGTTCCTCTCGTATACGGCACCCTGTTCTTCAGAAGACCGCTCCCCCTGCTGTTGATCGGGGCCGGGATAGCCGTCTGCCGGTTCTTTATTTCGGGAGTTAACCCGCAGAGCATAACGGGAGCCCTCAACATTATGCTGCTCGGCCTGCTTGCCGCCTTCCTGGTCCATCTGTACCGGCGCCGGGCCTGGAGCTATTGGCGCAAAGCCCTGCTCTCCATCGTGCTTATCAATTCGCTGCAGGTGTTGGGAATCGTCGCCTTCGGCGCCATTCCGACCGGGTATTATTTAAGTCATGTGGCGTACTACACGTACCCCTCGGTCTCGCGCTCAGCGCCTTGTTCGTGTTTATCATTTGGGATTTCTCCAAGGAGCGGAGAAGAGCGAATGAGCTTAACCGGGTGAACCGGAAGCTCCAGCAGCAAACCGGGGAGCTGCAGCAGTCGAAGCATGAGCTCGAAGAGAAAGCCCGCCAGCTGGTCGCCGCCTCCCGTTTCAAGTCGGAATTTATCGCCAATATGTCCCATGAGCTCAAAACACCGCTGAACAGCATTATCGTCCTGTCCGAGCTGATCCGTGATCAAGAGGATACGACGTCTCCGGAGGAGACCGCCCGGTGTGCGGGGCTCATTCACGTCTCCGGAAACGAGCTTCTTCAGATGATCAACGACATCCTGGACCTCTCCCGGATTGAGGCGGGCCAGATGGAGGTGATGGACCAGCCGGTCGTTCTCGAGGAGCTGCTTCAGATGATCGATCACCAGGTCCGGGCCGGGATGGCGGCCAAAGGACTTCTTTTTCAATTGAGGATGGGAGAAGGGCTTCCCTTCGCCGTAGCCTCCGATTCCCGTAAAATCAACCAAATCCTCCGCAGCCTGCTTGCTAACGCGGTAAAATTCACGGAAAAAGGGAGCATTGCACTGGAGGTAAGCCTGGAAAAGGCCTTGCCTGGAAGCTTACTTTCCGGGGCTGGCTCCGGTCCGTCCGAGTGGATCGTCTTTGCCGTCAGCGATACGGGGATCGGGATCGACGAAGGCAAGCAGCAGCTTATCTTCGAGGCTTTCCAGCAGGAGGAGGGAGCGCTGAACCGAAAATACGGCGGAATGGGCCTGGGGCTGTCGATGAGCCTTCAGCTTGCCCGGCTGCTCGGCGGCTCTCTCTCGCTCGAAAGCCGGAAAGGGGAGGGCAGCCGCTTCTCCCTCCGCCTTCCGGCGCGGGTCTGGACCGGGCAACCCGCCGGGCCGACGGGATCGGGGAGGACGCATGGCCGGAATGCCTCCTGATCCGCCGGCGCGCCTCCTGCCTTTTAGGACACTAGAGAAGAGAAGGAGGGCACAGCCATGATCAACCGAAGAATAAGCACGGTAGACCGCCAATACGGGAATCCTTCCGGGGTAAGGGGACGGATGACCGGCGAATTGATGGTACGCCAGCATGGACCCGAGACCTTATGGACGCTGGATCGTTTGAACCTGCAGCCCGGCGACCGGGTGCTGGAGCTGGGCTGCGGCGCCGGGAAGGCTATCGAGCTGCTGTACAACCGGTTGGGTCAAGAAGGGAGGTGTCCGGCCTCGACCTTTCGGAGACCATGGTCCAAGCGGCTGCCGGACGCAACCGGCAAGGCGCGGCAGCCGGCCGGGTCCATATCCGGCAGGGAGACGTATCGGCGGCGATCCCTTGGCCGGACGAATCGTTCCATAAGGTGTTCAGCATCCATTCGCTGTACTTCTGGAGCGACCTGTCCCGGGCGGTATCCGAGAGCTGCCGCGTGCTTGCCCCCGGTGGGACGATCCTGCTTACTTGGTCGGATGGGAAGAACGGAAGGGTCTCGCCGGCCATCCGGAGGAAGATCCACCGGGTTCTTCTGCCTTGCATGCGTCAGACGGGATTTCAAGAAATCCGGCTCAGGAGGGGCCCCCGCTCCAGAGGCTACCACACCCTGGGTGTAACAGCGGTCAAGGGCTGAACCATCAGCCGGCCCGGCCCATAACCAGCAGCAAAAAGGACATCTTTCCCCTGGTGGGAATGATGTCCTTTTTGATCGTTCAGCCGAGCACGACGCGGTCGTCGGCCAGCTTGTGTCCGCTGATTCGCGCGAACTCGTCGAGGAGTTCTTCGACGGTCAGCGTCTTCTTGCGATCCCGGTCCACATCGAGGATGACGCGGCCCTTGTCCATCATGATCAGGCGGTTGCCGAGTCGGATCGCCTGCTCCATGTTGTGCGTGACCATCAGCGTTGTCAGGCTCATCTCCCGGACGAGCTCCTCGGTGAGCCGCGTGATCAGCTCGGCGCGGGCCGGGTCTAGGGCGGCGGTGTGCTCGTCGAGCAGCAGGATGTCCGGGCGGGTGAAGGTCGCCATGAGCAGGCTGAGCGCCTGCCGCTCCCCGCCGGACAGCAGCCCGACCTTCGCCCGCAGCCGGTCCTCGAGCCCGATGCCGAGCCGCTTCAGCTGCTCGCGGAAGAAGCTGCGCTTCGCGGAGGTGACGCCGAAGCCCAAGCCCCGCCGCTTTCCGCGGGAGTAGGCCATGGCGAGGTTCTCTTCGATCGTCATCCGCGGCGCAGTGCCGGCCATCGGGTCCTGGAACACGCGGCCGATCCAGCGGCTGCGGCGGTGCTCCGGCAAATCCCCGATGGGCTTGCCCTGCAGGAACACTTGGCCGTAGTCCGGCTTCATGACCCCGGAGATGAGGTTCATGAGCGTCGACTTGCCGGCGCCGTTGCTGCCGATCACGGTCACGAAATCGCCGGGGTTCAGCGTCAGGCTGACGCCGACTAGGGCCAGCTTCTCATCCGGCGTGCCGGCATTGAACAGCTTGGAGGCATTCTCTAGCTGCAGCATCAGCGGCCACCTCCCGTCGGAGCTTTTGCCGCCACGGCGGCAAAATCGGCGGACCGCTTCCGGGCGACGGTCTTCTGCCTCCAGGCTCTCTGCAGGGAGGGCAGGACCAGCGCCACGATGACGATCAGTGCCGTGATCAGCTTCAGATCGGAAGCATCCAGCCATTCGACCCGCAGGGCGAGCGCGATGACGATGCGGTAGACGATGGAGCCGAGCACGACGGCGAGCGTGGCAAGAAAGACGGTCCGTGCGCCGAAAATCGCTTCGCCGATGATGACCGAAGCCAGTCCGATGACGATCATCCCGATCCCCATCGAGATGTCGGCAAAGCCGGACTGCTGGGTGATCAGAGCTCCGGAAAGGGCCACCAGCCCGTTCGAGAGGCTGACGCCGAGGATGGTCGTATTGTCCGTGTTCGCCCCGAAGGAGCGGATCATCCGAGCGTTATCGCCGGTCGCCCGCAGGGCGAGGCCGAGGTCCGTGCGGAGAAAAGCATCGAGCAGGAGCTTCACGGCGATCACCAGAACCGCGAGAACCGGTATCAGGTATTGCGGAGACAGGGGAGTGAATACCGTATCCGTGCTGAGCAGGGAAATGTTCGGCTTGCCCATAATCCTCATGTTGATGGAATACAGGGCGATCATCATCAGGATCCCGGCCAAGAGGCCGTTGACCTTCCCTTTCGTGTGCAGCAGGCCCGTGCAGGCGCCGGCCAAGAGTCCCCCGCCCAGAGCGGCCAGGCAGGCAAGCCAGGGCGCGGTACCGTGGGCGATCAGGATGGCGGCAATGCCGCCCCCGTCGTAAAGCTCCCGTCCACGGTGAGGTCCGGGAAGTCCAGGATGCGGAAGGTGATGTAAACCCCAAGCGCCATCAGGGCGTACAGAAGGCCGAGCTCCACCGCTCCGTTCATCGAGTCCATCATGGTGTTTGTCCTCCTTTAAGGGAAGAGAGCGGACGCGTTTAACGGTCCACCCTCTCTTATCTGCTATTGGATGATATTCGTCTTGGGATCCTTCACGGCGCTCTTCATCGCATCGGTTACCGTGATGCCCTGTGCGGCAGCGGCCTTCAGGTTAAGGATGACGTCCAGCTTATCTGGCACCGTAATCTTCATGTCGGCCGGCTTCTTGCCGTTCTTCAGGATGTCGACGGCCATCTGGCCGACCTGGTATCCGTGGTCGTAGTATTTGAAGCCGACGGTGGCGAAGGCGCCTTTCTCGACCGTATCGCGGTCACTCGAGAAGAACGGAATCTTCTTGTCGTTCGCGATCTGGATAATGGCATCCACGCCGTTTACCACCGTGTTGTCCAGCGTGATGTAGAATGCATCCACCCGGCCGACGAGCGACTGGGCGGCCTGCTTTACTTCGGATGTATTCGTTACGGGAGCTTTTACAAGCTCGATGCCCTTCTTCGCCAAAGCCTCCTTCGCTTTCTCGGTCATCACCACGGCATTCGGTTCCCCTTCATTAATGACGACGCCGACCTTCTTCACTTTGGGGAAGTTAGCGGCGATGAAGTCCATCAGGTTGGCGATGGCCTGCGGGTTCGTGTCCGAAGCCCCGGTCACCGTGCCGCCCGGTTTGTCCAGATTGGTTACAAGCTTCGCTCCGATCGGATCGGTTACGGCCGCGAACAGCACTGGCGCGTTCTTCACCTTCTGGACGACAGCCTGGGCGGAAGCGGTGGCGATCGCCAGCACGAGGTCGTTCTTGCCGGAGGCGATCTTCTGGGCGATGGACAGGTTATTCGTGGGATCTCCTTGGGCGGTGCTGAAATCCACCTTCAGGTTAGTCCCCTCGACGAGTCCGCCTTCCTTCAAGGCATCGAGAAAGCCCTTGCGGGTGGCATCAAGCGAAGGATGCTCGACAATCTGGGAGATGGCGACCGTATAGCTCTTCTTCGCTTCGGCGGACGGACTGGGCGAGGACGAGCCTCCCGCTCCCTGTGTATTGTCGGCCGGCTTGCTTCCACAGCCGGCAGCCGTCAGAAGCACGGCCGTGGTCACGAGTGACAGCCATAATTTCTTCATAACAATGGAACCCCTTTCGTAAGACGGATTTGGATTAATGCGTCACGCCGTACCTGCTTTTATGTACGAAAGCATTAAAGCGTAGGAAGGCACCGGTGATGCGGAGGCCTTGACATTATTCTAATATTATATGGGAGTGTACTTTACGTCAATCACCTGCGGGAAACGGGAGGAGGAGCCAGGGAGGGTGCGCCTTCGCAGGCTGGGAGCCGAACAGATGAAAGCGGAGGATGGGAGGGAATTCTACCATAAAGTGGTATAATGGCAGAAACGAAAGAACGCTGCATCCTACCCGTGAAGGAGGCCGGAGTGATATGAACATAGCGGAAATCCGAAACATTGTCCAAGCGGCGAGGAAGGCCGTATTCTTTGGCGGAGCGGGGGTCTCGACGGAAAGCCGGATTCCCGATTTCCGTTCGGCCTCCGGTCTGTACCGGACGGCTCAAGGGACGGCCTACCCGCCCGAGGTCATGCTGAGCCGTCCTTTTTTGACACGCATCCGGAGGAGTTTTATGCGTTTTACCGGGCGAAAATGCTCCATCCCGGGGCGCAGCCTAACGACGCTCACCGGGCTCTCGCCAAGCTGGAGCGGGAAGGACGGCTCGCGGCGGTGGTCACGCAGAACATTGACGGCCTGCATCAGGCCGCGGGAAGCCGCCGGGTGCTGGAGCTGCACGGATCGGTGCACCGTAATTTCTGTACCGTATGCGGCCGGTTCCATGATCTCGCCTACGTGCTGGAAAGCGGCTCCGGGGTACCGGCCTGCACGGCCTGCGGCGGAACGCTCAAGCCTGATGTCGTGCTGTACGGGGAGAATCTGGACCCGCAGGTGCTGGAGGAGGCGGTGGAGGCTATCGGGGAGGCCGATGTGCTGATCGTCGGGGGGACGTCGCTCACTGTGAATCCGGCCGCTTCGCTGATCCGGCATTATACCGGGAACCGGCTCATCCTCCTTAACCGCGAAGCCACCCCTTATGACGACCGCGCGCAGTATATTGTCCGGGACAGCATCGGCGGGGTGCTCCGGTTTCTTACGGAGGGGAGTAGGGGAAGCTTTCGGGCCCTTATCTCTACAAGGACTCGAATCAATCGGTAACATCGTTGCATTCGGGTGTTTTATTTTCCTTTTGTAAGGCAAGTACTTCCCTTGCTGCTTCTATAAAAGATAACACGATGGGGGAAAGCCACTTGTCTTTATGCCACAACATCTGGGTATACACGTGCAAGCCAGGAATTTGCCAGGAAAGGGGAACCAGTTCCCCGCGTTCCACTTCGGCTATCGTTACGATTTCTGGTAGAAAGGCAATCCCGATTCCTGAAAGGGCACATTGTTTAATGGCCTCGGCACTGTGAAATTCTAAATACGTAATGCTATCCATGCCCTCTTTCTCAAATGACCGGTCAAACATGGTTCGATAGGGACAACCTTTTTCATTGGTCAGGAACACTTGCCCGTGAAAATCTTCCAGCTTTAGAACCGTTCGTTTGGCGAGCGGGTGATCGGGAGCAGCGAACAAGCGGAAAGTTTCTTCAAGCAGCGGTTCCACGGTGAGTCCGGTCGAGCGAATGGGTTCGTCCAACATATAGACGATATCCGCGGTTCCCTCAAAGAGGGTTTGCTTGAGCTCTTGATTAGGAACGGAGCGGAAGATCAGACGTACTCCCGGATGCTGCGAACGAAACTGTTGAAAGACAGCTGGAAGCCGATAGGCGCAAATCACCTCATTGGCACTTATCGTTAGGGTGCCGCTTAGATTTTCATTGTCATGAACGACGCTGCGAGCCTCGTCCAATTTGTCAAGAACGCCTTGGATATGAGTTAAAAAGCGTTTACCCGCAGTAGTGAGAACGAGCTGCTTGCCCAAGCGATCAAAGAGACGGACACCAAGCTCATTCTCCAATGCTTTAATTTGCATCGTGACGTTGGAGGGGACGTAGTTCAACACTTCCGCAGCCCGAGTGAAATTTAATGTGGAGGCAACCGTGCGGAACGTATTCAGTTGGCGCAGCTCCATTATACCATCTCCCTTTTACTTTCAATATTATTGAATTCTACTATGATTTCCATTCACTTTTATTGAGAGTATCACGGATCTATACTAACAACAAGAATACATCCCAAAGGTATGGTTTCCTTGTGAAAGGGGCA
The DNA here is from genome assembly GCA_030323305.1 of Paenibacillus sp. CC-CFT747. Lineage (GTDB taxonomy): Bacteria > Bacillota > Bacilli > Paenibacillales > NBRC-103111 > Paenibacillus_AO > Paenibacillus_AO aurantius. The sequence continues at coordinate 2,839,600 of CP106741.1, forward strand.
AACAACACGATGGAGTATGAAATTTTTAATCTGGGTGACGTAACCTTGCAATCAGGAGTGACGTTACCGAACGCTTTTCTTGCTTATAAGACTTATGGAATATTGAATGACAAGAAAGACAATGTCATCATCTACCCAACTGCTTTTGGCGACCTGCATGTTCAAAATGAATGGTTAATTGGGAGGGGATGGCCCTTGATCCTGAGAAATATTTCATTATCGTTCCAAATTTGCTTGGAAACGGATTATCTTCGTCCCCTAGTAACACGCCTCCGCCATTCGACCGTGCTAACTTTCCGCAGGTGACCATCTATGACAATGTTAAGTTCCAGCATCGCCTGGTTACCGAAAAATTCGGCATTCAAAAGATTGCTCTCGTAGTTGGGTGGTCCATGGGAGGCATTCAGGCCTTTCAATGGGGTGCGAGTTATCCAGAGATGGTGGAACGAATGGCGCCTTTCGCGGCAATTGCAAAGCCGTGGCCCCATACCTTTGTGGTCCTGGACGGTATGAAAGCTGCGCTGATGGCTGCAGTTGGTTTCGATTCCAGTAAACTAAACCAGCTGACTTTTGCCGACATGGGCGCCGTTGGCCGGGTCTATGCGGGATGGGGATTATCGCATGCGTTTTATAGAGAGGAGCTTTATCGTGAGATGGGATTTGACTCCTTGGAAGATTTCGTTACCGGCGTGTGGGAAGATAGCTTTATGAAGATGGATCCGCATAATGTCCTGGCCATGTTATGGACAGGCCAACATGCAGATATTAGTGCAAACCCCTCCTATAACGGAGATTTCGATAAGGCACTTAAGAGTATTAAAGCTCTTTCCTGCATCATGCCGGGAAGCACTGACCTCTTCTGCACAGCGGACGATAATGAATACGAAGCTAAGCTTATACCTATTGCCGTCTTTAAACCAATCCCGTCGATCTGGGGCCATTTTGCCGGTCGCGGAATCAACCGTGCCGATAATCAATTTATCGATGATAACCTAAAACACTTGTTAGCAAGCAGCACAAACGGATAGATCGTTATTTATCGAATTAAAAAAGGTAGCTGTGCCTTGATGAGGAATGGGGCCTTGACGAAGAGTGGGATTTGGAATAACGGGGAAGACCAGCCGGTGGAGGCTGGTCTTTTCTTTGCCGGTTCCTCCTAAACATTACAGGTCTTCCATCCGATAAAGGTTGTATAGTTGTGATCTTTACGAATGCTAATGGGATGGGAGACGTTTATGAGTGATTTAAGTCAGATTGTTAAGGAAGATTTACGCAGAAAGAACGGATTGGTGTTTCGCATCCTGTTGATCAATTCCATCTTGTCGGTGGTAAGCCTGGCGGCTTTGAAGTCGCTGCCGGTATTCTTGATCGGTACGCTGGGATGCGTCTTGATGCAGGCGGCCTTCTGGTACCTCCATTTCCGCAGCAAGCATGAGAAAGCCCACGTTTATGCGCCATATGTGCCGATTGGCGGGTATATGCTGGTAACGCTGCTTATCGCGGTGGCTAAGCCGGATATGACGAATTTGCTCGCCTCCTTCATTATCCTGATTTTGTCCATGCTCTATATGCAGAGAACCTATATTCTGACGGGAGCCGGCTGCGCTCTTGTGCTGACGCTGTTCATTCTCTTCGGACAGGGGCCCTCTCTGGGAATCACCTTGGAAACGGCAATCTCTTATCTGTACCTGTTCCTGCTCGCCTGCGTCATGCTGCTGTTCTTCCCCAAGCTCACCGGGAACATGATGCAGGACATTACCCGTGCCTCCAGCAGCCTCGCCGGGATTACTGAGAAGATGAAAGAACAGAAGGATTTCATCCTCCGTCAGACCCAGCAGATCTCGGGAGAAGTCGGCGCGATAGCGGCGGCAAGCGGGAGCAACCATACAGAGTTCCGCAGCATGGGGCAGGCATTTCAAGAAATTACGGCCGGCTCGAAGGAGCAGGCAGCGGCGGGAATGGAAATGATGAATCACATTCAGGAGACGGGCGACCGCCTGAACCGGATGATCTCCTCCGTCTCGGACCTGAAGGCGGATGCCTCCGTTGCGGAGGAAACCTCGATGCAGGGCGGAGAAATCGTCCATACCCTGGAGCAGGTCATCGGGGACTTCCTGACGTTCACCCGGGAACTGACCGCGAACATGAACGAGCTCAACGCCAAAATCCGCGAAACGACCGGCTTCAACCAGGATATCCGGGAGATCGCCGAACAGACCAATCTGCTTTCCTTGAACGCAAGCATCGAAGCGGCCCGGGCCGGCGAGCACGGACGGGGGTTCGCGGTCGTCGCCAGCGAAATCCGCAAGCTGTCCGATTCCGCCGCCCAATCGGCGGACCGGATTTCCCGCAACCTGGCCGATTTGTCCAACCAGTCGAACGTTACGCTTGAGACCGTGCACAGCATCGCCGAGCAGGTGAAGACCAGCTCGGAATCGACGGGGCAGACCCGCGAGGCGTTCCAGCGTATCCTTGGCTCGATCGAGACGCTGAAGGAACGGACGCTGTCCCTGGACGAGGCAATCGGCTTCGTGCAGGCCTCGAACCGTTCCACGGCGGATTTGACTACCGGCTTCGTGGCGATTTGCGACCAGACGGCTGCCACGATGAAGGAGATGAGTGCTTCCATCGAGGGCTTGATCGAGCTGAACCACAAGTCGGTGGAGGAGCTCGCGGAGGTGGGACGCCGCATCAGCGAGATGGTCCACGAAGACCCGGAGAACGGCAATACGTCCACGTAAGAAGGACCGCTTCAGGAATGAGAGAAGACCGCCATGCTTCCTGGCGAATCGCTTCTTCCTGCCCCTTCCTAATCCTGCGGACAGGAAGCCTCAAAATGGATTCGCCAAACGCCCTTTCCCTGCAGCCTGCCGGCCGCTTGGAAGGGGCGTTTTTGCAGGGATCCACGGATATTGGCAGCGGAGTTTTTCTGGAAAATGGTGAGAGGTTTTCCTCCCGGCCGGGTAAGGTATGATGAGGGAATGGAAGAGACCTTGGGCAGGGGGTGGGAAGATGGAGAACTATCAGATGTTAATCGGAGTGGTCATGGAGAAGCTGGGGCAGACCTACAAGGAACTGAAATTTCATTACGACAGCTTGGGGAGCGTGCTGGCGGAGCACTCTCCGGAGGAGAGAAAGCAGATTCCGGAGCTGACAACCATGGAGGATCTGCGCGGGACCTACGGGGAGCTTATCCGTACGCTGGAGGACCGGTACCCGGGAATCCGCGGTTTGTAGGCGTAAGAAAGACAGGTAACAGAGGGAGAGGAGGATGGGAATGATTCCAACCAAAGAGATCGTCATTTATCCGAAAACAGGCAAGCTGGTGGGGCTAAGCGTGCTTTCCCTTGTCTTCGTCGTGCTCGGCGCTGTGTTCATCTTGGCAGGCCTGGCCGAGGACGAGACTTCCATTGTGCTGGTGGTGATCGGGGCGGTCAGCGTCCTGTTTTTGGGGGATGCTTGCTATACTTGATCTCCCGGGTAATCAACAAGAAGCCTTCCTGGTCCTTACCGACGAGGGCTTGGTGGACAACTCTTCCGCTATTGGGGGAGGAGAGCTGAAGTGGACGGAAATCCGTGAAATCGTCCCTTATGAATTCATGGGCCAGCCTTTTATCGGCCTGAAGCTTCACGACACGGAACGCTACCTGGCAAGCCGCACCGGCTTTCAGCGCCTGCTGATGAAAGCGAACCGGGGAATGGTGGATGCTCCGATCAATATCGCCCAGAACACCCTCCGTCAGCCGCTGGAAGAGATCTACGGGATCATGGCGGACAAATGGGAGAGGGCTAACCGGTAAGCCTCCTGTAAAAGCGGAAGAGGCTTACTAGAGAAAACGCGGCTTCGGCGGCGTTTTTTTTGTTGGGCGTAACCACGCTGAGGAGCCGTCCGGACGATGGGCGTTCCACCTCTTGTTCCTGACGGACAGGCTGCTTTCGGGAACGGCACGAAGAAAAGCTGTTGTTCGGCGAGCAGCAGGCGGGACGGCTCAGCCGGAATACACCCCGCGTCTTTCCGGCGGGGAGTGCCCTCTATATAATGAAGGTAAGACATAGCCATGACGGAGTGAGAAGAATGGGGAAAATCAAAACGGCCGGCCTCCTGGCCGCCCTTGCGGCGGGGGTGCTGCTGTTGAACGGTTGGATTAACTATAGGCTGTTCCAGCCGCTGCCCGGGGCTGCTCCTGTAATCAACACGCTAAGGCGCCATCTGGACGACGGGGCGTTCGCCCTTTTGTTCCTGACGGCGGGGCTGGTGTTTGTCGGGATGGCGGCGGCCATGAGGGAAAGAGGTTATGGGCAACTGGGGCTTTTTGCCCTGTTCGCTTCCGCTCAGCTGTTCGCGGAATGGGACGAAGGAAGGCTGCTGTTCGGCGAGCTGCCCGAGGTTCCTTACGGCTCGCTCGCGATCAAATGCGGGACCGCCTTCCTGGCCTTCTCCTTCGTCCGCCGTCTGCTCACGGACCAGGAGTCGCAGGGAAGCCGGGCGGTGTCGGCCGCAGCGGGCCTTCTGTGGGCGGCTATTGCGGCCGCCACGGCCTTCGGAGCGGCGGAGCCGGTCTTCGCCTGGCTGAACGCCCTGTTTCTTCTGTTGGTGTTCACCAATATCGCGCTGACGGCTCCCCGCTTTCTCGTCCGGCTGAGGCGGGAGCCGGAGACGCAGGAGCTGCGCTGGCTGGCCTGGGGGTCCTGCTGTTTCTCCTTCTGCTGCTTCCGGACATCGGCAAGGACGGGCTGGAGGCGCTGCTGGGCCGGCCGCTCGGGTACCTGCCGGTGTTCTGGGAGCAAGCGCTTGAGGATACCTTCCCGTGGGCGCTGCTCGAGCTGCTGGCCCTGTACGGGCTTCTGTTCCTGCGGCGCTTCCTCCGGACGCTGGAGGCCAACCGGGCGGCCGTCCGCCGGCTGGAGCTTCAGAACGCGGCCCTAGGCGAGGAAGCAGACCTTAGGCATCGCCTGGACGAGTGGCTCTCGGTGCTGACCCGGACCTACCGGGTTCCCGATCTGGAGCAGAGCGTCGTCCGGGAAGGGGCCCGTTACTTCGCGCCGGCGGTTTTCCGGCTGATGGTGAGAGACCCGGGCAGCGGAAGCCTCCGCGTGGCGGGAGAGCCGATGACGGAGGAGGAACGGGTGGTGCTGGAGCGGGCCCTTCGCGAACGGGCGGGCCGGTCGGCCGGCATGCTGCAGCCGGGGGAGGTGGCGGAGCTGCCCGGCTTCCTCTTGGGCGCCGCCGGCCGGGGAGGCGGCGCCGAGCGGTACCTCGTTCTATCGGGTGGGGAAGGAGAACTCCCCGCCCGGGAAGGCCGGGAGTGGTCGGCCCTGCGGCTGATGGCGCGGTATGTCTCGATCTTCCTCGATTATTTCGCGCTTCTCGAGAACCGGCTCGCCGAATGGGAACGGAGCCGGGAGGAGCAGCCGTGGGTTTCGAAGCTGTTCCTGCAGCTGGCGGAGAAGGAACGGAAGCGGCTCGCTTCCGATCTGCACGACGAGGTGCTGCAGGAGCTGCTCCACGTCCGGCGCCAGGCCGACGGGCTTTCCGCCGCTCTCCCCGCTCCGCTTGCGGCCGGCCTGGACCGGCTGCTCCTCGGCCTGGACAACGCGGAGTTTCTCCTCCGCGAAACGTGCCGGGAGCTCATGCCGTCCTTTCTTGCGGAGAGGGGAGTGGGGCGGGCCGTGGACCGGCTCGTGGAGAAGACGAGGCTGCAGGCCGACTTCGAGCTCCGTTACCGGGCGCAGCCCTTGACGGAAGAGCTTGGCGAAGAGGAGATGGTGACGGTCTACCGGGTCATCCAGGAGCTGCTCTCCAATGCGGGCAAGCATTCGGAAGCCGGCACCGTCGACCTGTTCCTCGGGCAAAGGACGGAGCCGTCGTCATCCGGTACGCCGACGACGGCAAGGGGGTCGAGCTGAAGCAAGCAATGGCCGCCGAGCGGCTCGGCCTGCGGGGGATGGCCGAACGGCTGAAGGTGGCGGGCGGCTCGGTGCAGCTCGACTCCGCCCCCGGCCGGGGATGAAGGCCCTCTGCGTCCTGCCGGTCCGGGAGCTGGATCGGGAACGGGCAGGGGCCATCAGGGAGAACCCAGCCTGATCCACTGCTCCTGAACGGCCTTCAGGACGGCCTCCTGGCGGGACTGGACGCCGAGCTTGCGGAACAGGCCCGATAGAAGATACTCGACATTGCGCTGGCTCGCGAAGAGCCGGTCCGCAATGTCTTTGTTTTGGAGCCGTCGGCGATGAGCTGGAGCACGGCGAGCTCCCGCTCGGACAGTGCCGGCCCGGTTGGCCCGGCGCCTCCTCCGCGGGAGAGCCGGTCGCCCGCAGGCGCCGGGCCAGTTCCACCGGCAGCACCGTGAGGCGCTGCTCGGCAAGGCGCAGGGAGGCGGCCAGCTCTTCTTCGCCGAGCGCTTTCTCCAGCACGGCGGTCACCCCGAGTGCCAGAAGGTGGTCGAAGTGCTCGGCAATGTCCTCGCCAGTGAGCACGACCACAATCGCCTCGGGAAACGACCGCAGGATGGCTTCCGCCAGCTCAAAGCCGCTCGATTCCGGAAGCTTCAGGTCGATCACGAAGAGATCGAAAGGGGCTTCCTCCATCAGGCGGAGGGCATCGGCCGCTTTCGCCGCCGTGGTGACCCGGTAGCCGTGCTTTTCCAGGATAAAGGCCGTGCCGGCCAGAAAGGTGCGGTGGTCGTCCACCAGCAGAATCGATTTCAATGGGGGTTCCTCCGTTTCTTTTCTCAATATAGCATACACGGGCACCGGACAGCCCCGAACACCGAAGAGGGGTTCCGAAAATCTCCCTTGCGTGGTTCCGCAAAGGTTTTGCGGGGGAGAACGGGCATTTTTCGGTGAGGTCTTCCCTCGGCCGTGTTACGGTATAAGCAACAAGAGTTAACGGAGGGAATGGACAATGGCGGCACGATTGCAGTATTTGGACCGGCTTAAGGTAGTCTTGACGATGCTGGTGGTGTTTCATCATACGGCGATTACGTACGGAGGGGCGGGAAGCTGGTATTACATCGACCCGGCCCGGGAGAAAGCCGCGGAGATTGTCTTAACGCTGTTCACCGCGGTGAACCAGTCGTTTTTTATGGGGTTGTTTTTCTTCATTTCGGGATACGTAACGCCCGCATCCTTCGACCGCAAAGGAGCCGGACGCTTCCTGAAGGAACGGGTGGTCCGGTTCGGCCTCCCGCTTCTTGGGTTCATGCTTGTTATCGATCCTCTGCTGCGGTTCGTTTCCGGCCGGTACCCGGGGTCGTTCGCGTCCTATTGGAAGGAAGAGGTGCTGGCGGACCCCCTGGCTGGGGTAAAAGGCTTCGAAACCGGACCCTTGTGGTTTCTTACGGCCCTGCTTCTCTTCTCAGCGGTATATGCGCTGTGGCGTCTTGCCGCGAAGGGACGGCCCGCTCGGGCATCCCGGCTGACGGGACGGCGGATGGCCGCTTATCTGGCGGCGGTGGCCGCCGCCAATTTCGCGATCCGCCTCGTCTACCCGGTCGGCGAGACCGTGATGAATCTCCAGCTTGCTTATTTCCCCGCGTACATCGGATTGTACGCGGGAGGGATCGCCGCTTACCGCGGGCGTTGGCTTGAGGCGCTGCAGGCGTCCGCCGCCAAAAGGTGGGGACGGCTTGCCCTCGTCCTGATGGCAGGGATGCCCGGCGTTCTCGCGCTGGGCGGGGCCATGGAGAGCGGGACGGCGGCGTTCGGCGGCGGCTGGACGTGGCAGGCTGCGTTCTATGCCGCCGTGGACCCGCTGCTCGGGCTAAGCCTTTCCTACGTGCTGCTTTTTGTCTTCCGCGAACGCTTCAACCAGCCGGCCCGGCTGCGCTCCTCATGGCTATCCGAGCATGCTTATACGGTGTACCTCCTGCATGCACTCTTCGTTACCTACATCGGCTACGCGTTCACCGGGCTCAGCCTTCCCGCGCTGCTGAAGTTTGCGGCAGCCGGCGGGGCCGCCGTCCTCTGCAGCTATACGGCCGCCTGGGCTCTCCGCCGGGTTCCGGGGGCGAAGCGGGTGCTTTAGATGGCAAAAGGCCGCTGACCGGACGAACCGGCTTGCTTGAACTCGGCTAACGCAGGCGCTTGGGCGAACAGAGAATCAGAGACATTCACAGAGACATTCCATAGCTGGATGGTTTTTCAATTATTTACAATTGGTTGAACCATTCTCCTCCTCTATGGTAAACTTCTGCTCAAAGCGGGCATGTCCCATGCTTGGGCAGGGTCCATGTCCCAAAGAGGAAGAACGAGGAGAAATGCTGCAATGAAAAACCGGCCGACCCGCATACAGTTCCAGATTAAGCTGGACGATATGGTTCGGGTTCTAAGCGGGGACATCGAGAGGGAAGTCCTCAAGCCTGGAGATTATCTGCCTGCTGAATCGGAGCTCGGAGAAAAGTTCGGCCTGAGCCGCAATTCGGTTCGCAAGGGACTGGATCTCCTTGTAGCTGAGGGACTCATTGAGAAAGTGCCCAAGGTGGGCAGCCGGGTCAAGCCGGCCGCTGAGGAAGAGCCGCCAAAAAGAGAATCAGAGAGCGGGAGAGTCCTCCACGTCGGGTACTACTCCTCCTTGGACCGTCAAGCGGGGTTTGACCGGCTGCTGGAGGAATACCAATGCCATAATCCTCAGGTTCGGATACAGCCGGTTTATTTGCCGTATGATCATTATTTCGACACGCTGGAACGTTACCAGCAGAACGGCCTGTTGGATGTTTTTACGATGAACATGAATCATTTCCTGGAGGTTCCCGGGCGGGAGACCGGATGGATGAAGCCCTTGGAATCGGGCGGGAAGGAATCTGTGCTCCGGGAAGCCTTTGTCCGCGGGGAAGACCGTCTCCTTCAGCCCTTCGTTTATTCTCCCGTTGTACTGTGCTTCAACCGGGAGCATTTTGCCGAGGCGGGGGTTCCGGAGCCGGATGGAGACTGGACCTGGCTGGACTTGTTCCAGACGGCGTCCCGTCTCTCCGATCCGGACAAACAAAGGTACGGCCTATACTTCAATCCGCTGTCGGATAACCGCTGGCCGGTCTTCCTTCTTCAGACGATGGGAGGCTCACCGGACGGAGCGGAGGATGCGGAGGGAGAGGCACGACTTGAGAAGCTGCTGACGCTCCTGCGCGATCTCATGGACGACCAGACGGTATTCCCAGGTGCGGCGGCCGACAGCGAGAAAGACGAGGAGAGTCTCTTCCTGCGCGGCAAGGTGTCCATGATCCTGACGACTTACTACAGCTTAAACGCGTTCAAGCAGGCACCGTTCCCCTACGACTTGGCGCCGCTTCCCCAAGATGCCCGGCCGGCCACCCTTGTCCTGCCAATCGGACTCGGGATCAACCGGCAGTCTCCTGTTCTCGAAGAAGCGGAAGACCTGGTAAGCTTCCTGCTGTCTGCAGGCATCCAGGCACGGATAAGGAGAACCTCTCTAACGATTCCCGGCCGGGAGCCTGCGGCAGAGCCGGATGGGCCCGGGGAAGAGGGGAAACGGCCCTCCCGGTATTATCTTTATCGCGAGATTGTTTCCCATTTCCGACTTCACACCCATTTGGGGCTCAGTGCGGAGGGGATGGAGCGGGTGAGGAGGGAACTTCCTTTCTTTCTCGCCCATTTGGAGGACGCCTCCCAGATTTACCGGGTATGGAAGGAAGCCAGGCGGCAGACGAGCAGCCTTTCCTGAACGATGGAACACTTCGGGTCCCGAAGTGTTTTTTTTGTTGAGCGTGACTGGAGCCTAAAAAATTGTTAATTTTCGGCAGTTCCCACTTGTAAGCGCTTCATCATGGGTATATAGTTAGTTTGTAGACAATATAAGTACAAGGAAAGGAGGGATTGTCCGGAAGCAGGGGAACCCGGAACCCGATTCAACCAAATCATGGAGGAGGAATCTCATTGCCAAAGGTTAGAAAAACTGTGTTTGCCGCCCTGGCCGCCGTTCTGATCGGCATCGGAATCCCGTCTTTCGGGGAGAGCCGAAGGCTTACGCCCTCAGTCCCCAGGTTGACCGCATCACCCAGAAAGGGTTTGGCGCCCCAGAATATTTGACCGACCCGGTCGAAACGACCATTATCTTCAATGGGGCGGTCGGCTCGGAGAACGGCCACGACGTGATGTATACAACCGCCAAAGGCAGCCCGTCCGTGCTCAACGTCATCGATCTCGACGACTATTCCCTGCTGAGAACCCTCCCTCTTCCCGATGTAAGTGAAACCTGGTCTCATGATGTAGCCCCGAACGGGGATGTTTATATCGCTTCTGCAGGAGGAGGGGCCCGGCTGTGGAAGTACTCTCCCGGCACGCAGACCGTTGCGGTAGCGGCTACTTTTCCAGGGGAATCTTATGCATGGTCGGCGGATATCGCTCCGGACGGCAACGTTTATGTAGGAACCTATCCTGGGGGAAAGGTGTACAAATACAATCCGACGACCTCCCAAGTCTACGATTACGGCCGGATGATCGGGGCCACCTCCCAGGAGTATGTCCGCTCTATTGCGTACAGCAACGGTTATGTTTATGCGGGGACGGCTCACGATCAAATTGTGAAGCTGGATGTGTCGACCGGAGCCAAAACCAATATAGCGGCCTCGCTCGGGGAAACGGGCACGGTCTATGACCTGAACATGGTCGATGACCGGTATTTGTTCGCCCGTTACTCCGATTCCAAGAACGCCTATGTGTACGATACCCAGACCGGAACGTGGTCCCCGACCGTCATCTCTAACGTCAACGGACTGCACGTCGCCAAGCAGTCGTACAACGGGAACATTTATTTCATGGCGGACGGGGAATTAAAGGGGTATAATCTCGCTACTCAGACCGTTCAAGGAACGGGAATGCTTTACGGAAGCGGGCTTCGAGGGGCGAATTGGGCCACCATTGACGATCCGGCTCTTCCGGGGCTTAGTCTCGTGACCATTCAATACGGTGGCGGAGTCGCTTTCTTCAATATGCAGACGAACAAGGTCGTGCAGTATCCGCCTGTCGTCCAGCCGCTGCCGGCCATTAACGGCAAGGTGGCGACCGGGCCCGGCGGCAAGCTCTACACCAGTGCGATGCAGAGCAGCAAGGGAGGCATCTACGATCCGGCGACCGGGACCCGAACGTTCATCAATCTCGGGCAGGCCGGTGGGATGGCTCCGCTGAACGGCTTGATGTACTTCGGTGTCTATCCCGGCGCCAAGTTCCAGAGCTTCAATCCGGCCCTGCCGCCTAGCGACGACACCAATCCACTTGACATCGGGGTGCTGGGCAGCGGGCAGGACCGCGTTCACGCGATGATTCCGGCGGAAGGTAAAATTTTCATGGGCAGCATAGCGGATTACGGACAGACCGGCGGGGCTCTCGCGGTATATAATCCGTCGACGAATGCGCTGCAGACGTACCGGAATGTGGTGCAGGACCAGAGCGTCATCTCGCTTGCCTACAAGAACGGCAGGATCTACGGCTCGACCTCGATCAACAACGGGCTGGGCTCGACGGCCACCGCTTCGGAGGCCAAAATTTTCGTTTGGGATACAGCGACCTCCACGAAAATTAAAGAAATTTCAATTAATCTTCCCGGACTCTCCAATCCGAAATTCATCGGAGGCCTCGTATTCGGACCGGACGGCCTGCTGTGGGGCGGGGCGGAGAACTTCGTCTTTGCCCTCGATCCGGAATCGAATCAGGTTGTCAAATCCGCCAAACTGTTCCCGGACGGGACGCTGTCCTACGGGGTATGGGGCGGCATCGAGATGCATGCCTCGGACGACCAGTTTCTTTATGCGATGATGGACGAACGGCTGGTCGTCCTAGATCCCTATACGATGCATTCCAAGTTCCTGGCGGATGCCTACAGCTTCGATATCGGCAGCGACGGACACCTGTATTACATCTCGAGCACCGACCGCACGAAGCTGTATCGGATCAAGGTGCAGAACCAGGTTCCTTACGCTCCCGGCCTTCAGACGGTGAACCTGCTGAACTCGGATTTCGAGCTGCCGGTTAACGCCGGGGTGATTCCAGGCTGGAGCGCAACAGCGGGAACGACCTATGCCGTGACGAACGAAAAGAGCCAGTCAGGCGCTTATTCCCTCAAAATCACCGATACCTCCAGCACCGGCTCCGTGGCCCTGCAGACCGATGCGGTGAAGGTGGTGGCGGGCGAATACTATAACGCCCGGACTTCCGTCTATTTGGTCAGCGGGCAGGCCAGCTTCCTGATCCGCTACTATGACGGAAACGGCAGCGATGTGGGCAGCGAGGAACGGCATATCACCGGAGGAGCCGGCCAGTGGCAGGAGGTGAACCTGTATTCGGTGGCACCGGCCGCGGCCAAGACAGCCCGTCTCTTCGCCTTCTCCACGTCCTACGCCCAAGCAACGGCTTACTATGACGCCGTCACCCTATTGGGGCCTCCCGAAACTTACCTGACGGTTACGAACGCCGGCTTCGAGACGGCGGATGCTTCGGGAAATCCGACGGGATGGACGTCTGCTTTCGCCACCTCGGCGAGCGGCTACTATGAGCTTTCCACTTTGAGAAAAACGGGCGGTACCCGGAGTCTCAAGATCACGGATACGAATCCGTCGGGTTCCGTTGCCTTGTACAGCAGCCCCATCCCGGTTCGTCCTTGGGCTGAATACACCGCCCGGGCCAAAATGTGGATTGAATCCGGCACGGCGAGCCTTATGCTGAGGTTCTACGACAGCTCCGGAGCCCAGATTGCGGAACAGCCGATTCATGTGAACACCCAGTACGGCCAATGGCAGACGGTGGAGGCCAAGCTGGCGGCGCCGAGCGCTGCAGCGACGGCCAAAATCTATGCCTACACGACGAGCGCATCCCAAAGTGTCGTGTATTACGACGACATTACCTTCTCCGCTTATGCGGATTCACCCGTGACGGTAGCGAATCCGGGGATGGAGACGGCTGGCTCTCCGATCGCGAACTGGACGATGACGACGCCGGTCAACTCAGGCGTGTCCTACGAGCAGAGCGGCGCCATCTCCTACAAGGGAACGAAGAGTCTGAAGCTCAAGGATACGTCCACCTCCGCGGCCATCACACTCGTAAGCGATCCGGCCAGTGCCGTAGCCGGGATGAGCTACACCGCCCGGACGAAGGTATACCTGGTGCAGGGGCAGGCGAGCCTGTATTTCCGTTTCTATAACGCAAGCGGTACGGAGATAGGCTCCCAGTCCATCCATGTGACGGGTAACTTAAACCAGTGGCAGGATGTGGAGCTGACGGCCACCGCTCCGGCGGGGACGACCTCTTCCCGGCTGGTGGCCACCACGACTACGGGAGCTACCGCTGAAGCGTACTACGATGAATTCATGATTTACTGGAACGTTTACTAAGCAAGGATAGGCATTCTTATACGGCGGAATCCCCTAATCAAGGACCTGTGGCTTGAGCTGCAGGTTCTTTTTGCGCGAAGTTATAGGAAAGGAGGGACCTCGTCTGCAGGAGATAGAGAAAATAGGCGAAATCGTATATAATGGAACTAAAGTACAAGGTAGAAAGTGAGACTCATATGGGACGCAAGTGGAATAACATTAAAGAGAAGAAAGCATCCAAGGATGCCAACACCAGCCGGGTTTATGCCAAATTCGGAGTCGAAATCTATGTGGCCGCGAAGAAGGGCGAGCCGGATCCGGAAGCCAACCGGGCGCTGAAGGTCGTGCTCGAGCGGGCCAAAACGTACAACGTGCCGAAGGCCATCATCGACCGCGCCTTGGATAAGGCGAAGGGAAGCGGGGAAGAGAACTACGAAGATCTCCGCTACGAAGGCTTCGGACCGAACGGCTCGATGCTGATCATCGACGCCCTGACGAACAACGTAAACCGGACGGCTCCCGCCGTGCGCGCCGCCTTCAACAAGAACGGAGGAAGCATGGGCGTAAGCGGCTCCGTCGCTTATATGTTCGATGCTTCGGCGGTCATCGGCGTAACAGGCAAGACGCTGGACGAAGTGATGGAGATCCTGCTCGAATCCGATGTGGATGTGCGCGATATCGTCGAAGAAGACGAAGACATCATCGTGTACGCGGAGCCTGATCAGTTCCACGCCGTTCAAGAGGCGCTGAAGAACGCCGGGATTTCGGAATTCACCGTAGCCGAGCTCACCATGCTGCCGCAAACCTCCGTCACCCTGCCCGCCGATGCGCAGGTCCAATTCGAGAAGCTGATCGATGCTCTTGAGGATCTCGAGGACGTCCAGCAGGTGTACCACAACGTCGAGTTCGACGAGGAGTAAGCGGAGAGAATGACAAATAAGGAACTCACTCTTTGTATGACACCAATCGTACAGGGAGTGAGTTTTTTAATGGGGTAAATAGATAGTTACGGATGCATAGGCGAGAGGGGAAAGGTATGGATTCGGCCTTGGTACGGTCTAGATGAGATTGCTTCTGAGGAAATTAAATATGTTGTCTTGATGGCTGAATACAACAGCCAGTTAATCATTATCCGGAACAAACAACGCCAGCACTGGGAATTGCCCGGAGGTAAGAGGGAAGATAACGAAGATCTAATACAAGCGGCAAGCCTGATCAAGATTGATTCAGAAAAAAGCGGAAATCATAAAATAATTTAGAAGAATAGAATGCAGGGAGGAAACAATCATGCCAACCGACAGGGAAACGATCGAAATCTTCCGGGCAGCCTTAGCCGGGTATACGGAGGAGGAGCTGAGGCGAGTCACGGCGGAGGGGTCTGGTCGCTCGGCCAGCTGTACAACCATTTGGTGCTGGCGTCTCTGGAATACCTGGATTTCGTGGAAGCCTGTGCGGCAGCGGAGGAAGAACAGCCGCTCGGCAAGTCGGAATTCGGCGAGGAGCTGTACCGCCGGGGCGAGTTTCCTCCCGTCCGGATCAAACTGCACGGCGATAATCCCGACAATACGGAGACGGCCACCGACCACCGGCGCGGACTGGAGGAGGTCATGCGGCGGATGCAGGAATGGGAGGGAAGGGTGGACGAGGTGAACCCGAACCTTAAGGTGAGGCATGGAGGCTTCGGCTGGCTGAATGCGTCGGAGTGGCTGGCGCTGGTTGGGATGCACTTCCGCCATCACCTTCGGCAGAAGGAGGAGCTGGAGCGGGCCTTGGGACGGTGAGGCAAGGGGGAGCAGAAGGCCGAGCCGACCGCTTCTTGCTAAGGCTTACCGCGAGGGCCGATCCCGCGCATTATCCGCTCCTTTCCTTCTTTTTCCCTTGGCGGTACCTTGGTCTTTACATACCGGCGTCCACGATTCCTACCGCCCAAGCGAACCAGTGCCTTATCAGTGAGTGTTGTTCTGCTTCCTTATTGGTATTCGTGTGCGTACAGAGGCTTTCTCGCCAACCAAGGTACTGGCTAAGGCTCTAGCCCTTCCGGTACCGTTCCGCCAAGGCGTAGAAGGCCTTCTTCGGTTCCCACGGCATGCCGGGGTAGGCGGTGCCCGTTTGCCCTTTCAAGGTCCGGACCAAGGCATAGCTCGCCCGGTCCAGGTCATGCGCCGGATTCTCGTCGTACGGATAGGTAGGCATGACGAAGGTAAACCAGAAGGCCCCATATACTTGTTCTTCCCCGTACAGGTCGAGCAGCTCCCGAAGCTGCTGCGCCTGCTCCTCTTCGTCCCGCTCATAATCCCCTTTGAGACGAGGCGGGGTGACATTCCGGTCGACGATAATCCATCCGTAGCTGCCTTTGTCTTTGGCCCCCGTGTACGTGCAGCTTCCGAACTCCAGAACGACGACCGGCTTGCCATGCTTGGCATAGTCCCGCAGCTTGCTCCGGTAAGCTGCCGCGTTGGCTTTGTCCCGGTAATAATCCATGCCCACGTAGTCGAATAGGCTCCAATCCACATTCTCCCAAGTGCCGGAAGCATAAGTCAGCGGCCCATGAAAATGCTCCCGCACCACCGCGGCGGCCTTCCTTAGAAAGGCATTCAGCCGTTTGTGAAACGAGCCCAGCCGGATCGTGCTCATCAGAAGGCGAAACGGGTTCATGACCGTCCTAATCCGGTCGAAGGCGGTATCCCCTGTAACCAGCCCCTTCATAAAAAAGCTGAGCTCCCAGCCCGCCACAAACACGATTTTCGGCGTTTTCTTCCGCAGCTTCTCCATCGCTTTGGCGCACTCGGCGTAATGGGCCAGCGTTTCCTCTTCCCCGGCATCTATCCGCTCGGGCGAGACCCATACCACCAAGCCTTCCGCAAGCGCCGCTTCCGCAGCCAGCGTCAGCCGGCCGATGTCCCGTCCCGTCAGGCGAATCGCGTTCGCCTGCAGGTCGCGGCTGATGATGCGGATTTCTTGGCGCACCACCTCCGGGTCGAAGGCTTCGCGGGTGGAGGCGGCCGCTCCTCTCGTGTGCGTTCCCACATCATACACCACGCCCCGCAGGGAAAGTCCCTTCCGGTTATCCATCTCTCATCCTCCTTGGGAGCTGCTGTTGTTCCAAATTGCCGGCTGTGATAAAGTAAATAATCATTAATTAATCATTGTATATTTTCTGGGTTAATTTAATTAAAAAATAAAGAAACATTTACTTTTTGTCAATAGACCTTATCGGAGGGCAACCCATGGATACCAAAATCAGCACAATGGCGGCGGGGTACCTGCAGCTGATTCCCCAGCTTTACCGCAAGCTGGACACACCGGGAGCCGGCACCGCGGGTCGGCGGCCTTCGACCGGACTGACCCACCTGCAGGTTCATGTTCTCGAAGAAATGTACCAGCGGGAAGAGGGGATCGCCATGAGCGAATTGGCCCGGGCCATCCTGGTGTCGAAGCAGCAGCTGACGCCGCTGATCGCCCGGCTCGAACAGAAGCAGTATGTCCGGCGGGAAGCGGATGCCGCGGACAAACGGTCGGTCCGGCTTACGCTGACGGAGAAAGGCAGAGCCTTGGTCTACGAGCGGTGGGCCGGGCTTCACGGGACCCTTTGCCGGAAGCTGGAGGGGCTTGGCGAGGAGGACCGGGCGGATCTCGAGTATGTCCTGGTAAAGCTTTCCCGGATATTAAGCAGGCTGGAGTAAGGAGGAAGAGCCTCCGGCCCGAGGACACCTGCCGAATGAACGGCTCGAAAGCGCAGATGCAAGCCGCAGCCGAGTCGATCCAGCTGCTGCGGCGCTTTTCTATCCAGCGGTTTTTTCGGGAGGCTGGGGTTCTTCTTTTTCTCGAAAGGGTTATAAGACGACCCGACCGCTCTCCGTTGTCCTGTTTCCATCCTGGCTGCCCCTGTGTTTTCCTGCGAGCGATTTCTCCCATGACGGCTTTTCCAAGAAAAGCGGTCATGTTTTTCTGCGGGGAGAATAGGGTATAAAAGAACGTAAGGACCATACTACGCTCAGCACAAAGGGGACATCTGCCATGAAACTTACACCGGAACAGCGGATCACCTTACACGGCTTCAACAATTTGACGAAATCCTTAAGCTTTAATATGTATGACATCTGCTACACGAAGACCAAGGAGGAACGCGAGGCGTACCTCGAGTATATCGACGAACAATACAACTCGGACCGGCTCACCCATATCCTGAAGACGGTTTCCGATATTATCGGCGCCCACGTGCTTAACATCGCCAAGCAGGACTATGTGCCGCAGGGGGCCAGCGTGACGATGCTTGTCTCGGAAGGGCCGGTCGTCGAGGTGCCGACGGAGAATTTCGAGGAGACCCCGGGGCCGCTGCCGGAAACGGTCGTGATGCAGCTCGACAAGAGCCATATCACCGTCCATACCTATCCGGAGTACCATCCGGACGAAGGGATCAGCACGTTCCGCGCGGACATCGACGTGTCTACTTGCGGGGAGATTTCTCCGCTGAAGGCGCTGACCTACCTCATCCACTCCTTCGACACCGACATCATGACGATCGATTACCGGGTCCGCGGCTTCACGCGGGATGTGAGCGGCCATAAGCTGTTCATCGACCACGAGATCAGCTCCATCCAGAACTACATTCCGGACGAGGCCAAGGACATGTACCACATGATCGACGTGAACGTGTACCAGGAGAACATTTTTCATACCAAATGCAAGCTGAGGAACTTTGACCTGAACAATTACCTGTTCGGCTACACCAAGGATAAGCTGAGCCCCGAGGAGCAGAAGGACATCACGGAGAGCGTACAGTGGGAGATGGACGAGATCTTCTACGGCAAAAACATATACCCGGGCACCGTGGAAGAGGAAAAATAAGCGAATGGGAAAGAGACCGCGTGAGCGGTCTTTTTTATGCCCATAAGAGGCTCTGAAGGGGGAGGATGCGATTGCTGATTATCTCCAGATCAACTAGAATCTCATTAGTTAGGAAAACCTTTCCATTGCCTAAGGGGGTTAGAAGGTTTGGAGAAACAGAGCCGGTCGCTGCTCTTCCGACGCTATTTGTCGTTCTTGAAGCCTTACCGCATCCGGTTGGGCTTCATCGTCGCATTGGGGCTGCTGCAGTTCGTCGTCCCGCTAACGGTGCCCTGGATGACCAAGGTTATGATTGACGAGGTGCTCCCCGGCAAAGAGAGCTTCTGGACGCTGCAAAAGGTGGTAGGGGTGCTGGCCGGGGTTTACCTCGCCGGAAATCTGCTCAAGTTCGTTCACCAGGTGGCCATCTCCCGGCTCGGCAGCCGGATGATCGTGGACGTCCGCGAGCAGCTTTACCGGCACATGCAGTCCCTCTCCCAGAATTACTTCGAAAGCCGGCAGGTAGGGAGCATCGTCTCCCGGGTGCTTAACGATGTGAACGGTGCCCAGAATCTGGTCGGGGGCGGGGTGCTGAACCTGCTCGTCGATCTGTTTCTGGTTGGTTTTGCTGCCATTATGCTGTTTCGGCTCGATCCCGGTCTCGCGCTTCTGTCCTTGTGTCTGCTGCCGCTTTACTACCTGACGTTTACGAACCTGAACGTCCGCATCCGGTTCGCCTGGCGTTCGGTCCATCAGCAGATGGAGCGCATTTCCGGGATTCTCGTGGAGCGCCTGGCCGGAATGAAGATCGTTCAGGCGTTTAACCGCGAATCGATCGAGGCGGATCGGTTTCACCGGCAGGCGAAGCATCATTACCGCTACACGGTGAAGGCCCAGCTGCTGTCCAACCTGCTCGGGCGGGCGAGCCAAAGCTTCCAGGATCTGGGCGGCATCCTGGTATGGCTGGCCGGAGGGACGATGGTGCTGAACGGGGCCATGACGTTGGGTGAGCTGATCGCTTTCCAGGCGTACCTTTCCCAGCTGTACGGGCCGATTCAGCGGTTCTCGGAGGTAAACGTTACCATACAGAATTCGCTCAGCAACGTGGAACGGATTTTCGAGGTCTTCGACCTGCAGCCGGAGGTGAAGAACCGCGAGAATCCGCTGCCGCTACCCGCCTGCCGGGGTGACGTCGTTTTCGAGAACGTAAGCTTCACGTACGTCTCCGAAAGGCCGGTGCCCAAACCGAAGGGCCAGGGGATCACGAGATTGTGAAGCCGCTCGTCCCTTTGAAGCGCTTCTACTGGCTTCCGCCGAAAACGGCCCCCGAGCCTCCTCCGATCGTTAGAGAAGAACGGGAAGCCCTTTTTAACGTAAGCTTCGAGGCGAAGAGCGGAGAGGTCATTGCTCTCGTTGGGCCAAGCGGTGCCGGGAAATCCACGATCATCAACTTCATTCCCCGGTTCTACGATCCGGATGAAGGGACCGTTTATTTGGACGGGCGGGATTTGCGCGAGTATGACCTATTCGCCGTGCGGAGCCAGATCGCCCTGGTGCTGCAGGACAACATCCTGTTCTCGGGAAGCGTCTATGAGAACATCGCCTACGGCAATCCGCATGCGGATCAGGAGCAGGTGATGGAGGCGGCCAAGGCGGCCCATGCCCATGATTTCATTATGGAGTGGGACCAGAAGTACGATACCGTCATCGGGGAAAGGGGAGTCCGGCTGTCCGGCGGGCAGAAGCAGCGGATTGCCATCGCCCGCGCCCTGCTGAAGAACCCGCGCATTCTCATCCTCGACGAAGCGACGTCGGCGCTCGATGCCGAATCGGAATATTTGGTCACCAAGGCGTTGGAGAAGCTGATGGAGAACCGCACCACATTTATTATCGCCCACCGGCTGGCGACGGTCGTCCGGGCCGATCAGATTCTCGTGGTCGACCAGGGGACGATTGTCGAGAGGGGCCGCCATCCGGAGCTCCTGCTGCGCAACGGGATGTACCGGGAGCTGTACGAGAAGCAGCTGAAGGCCATGCGTCCCGAGGAGCTCGCCGCCATTTAATGCTGTTAATTCGGAAAGGATCCTTTCCCTGGAAGCTCGCCGTGGCTGGCGGGCTTTTTGGCGTGTCCGAAAGGATCTACTCTGTGAGGACCCCGCCAAAACGCGGCCGTCCAGAAGGATGGCGAAGCCATTTATCCTTGTCATGGACCTACCCTCAATGGTGAGAACCAAACAGCGTGATAACTTAATTGACATAACAAGTGTGATACCTGTACGATAGAATCGGGTTGACGAAGCGGAAATGTCAGTGTAAACTTTTTTGTAATAGCAAATTATTATTCAATATCGCGAATATGGTACGAATGAGGGGAGAGGGGCAGAGCGAGATGAAAGTCATCGATATTACAGGCCCTATTCACGAGGGGATGTGGACATACGGTCCGCCTCTCCCCCCGGTTCGCATTGAACAGGTTGCCGGCTTGGAGAGGGAGGGGGAAGGGATATGGGTTTCAATTGCATTCGTTGGCCGGCACTTATATCGAAACGGCCGATCATCTGCTACCCTCCCGAAAAACGATTGACGAAATCCCTATGGAACGATTTTTCCTCAAGGCTTGGATCGCTTAGCTTCCGGATAAGAACGAGCTGGAACCGATTACCGCAGGGGAACTGGCTTCCACCATACAGGAAAGCTTGCCCCCGGCGACGCGCTTCTCGTCGCGACTGGTTGGGACCGGCACTGGAAGGAGTCAGGCTTCGTTCCAGACTGTCCTTACTTCACGGACGATGCTATGCAGTGGTTGGTGGACCAGAATGTCGGGCTGCTCGGATTGGATATCCCTTGTGTTCAAGATCCGAGAGAGGACGACGGCAGGCTAAATCGGATATTTTTTGCTGGAGAGAGGCTGCTGCTCGCACCTCTTGTAGGATTGCGGCATGCGGGTTCAGGCCCGTATACGTTGATCGTGCTGCCGCTCCGGATCCCGGGGGTCTGCGGCACTCCCTGCCGGGCGGTACTAGTAGAGGGGGAAGGAGGGGCATGATCATGCTTCAAACCAACCTATGGCCTTCTTCTCAAGAATTGGCGGAACGATTAGGTGCTTTACGGGACGAGATGACTCGGCTCCGGTTGGATATTGTTCTGATTGCTTCCCCGTCCAATATCCGCTATCTGCTACCGGAAGCGATGGGCCCCGACCCCAAATTCCTTTCGTTCTTACTGATCGACCGTGCAGGGGAAAGGATGCTGATTACCGGGGAGGAAATAAGCTTCCCGGCTTTGAGATCCTGCCTTTTTCCTGCAAGACGTTTCCTACCTACGATAGCAAGGCTTGGACAGACCCCCACCATAATGCGCGGCGGCTTCTCGGGGAGACGCTCGACGCGATGGGCGCATATCGGCTCGGAACAGACTTCTTTCCGCCTGGTACAGAAGGAAGCGGCAGGCACGACCTGCGAGCGCTGCTGCTGCAGATGCGGCGTGTGAAGGCACCGTATGAATTCGAGCGCATCCGTGAAGCCGGCAGGCTGAATGAGGCCTGCTACAAAGCGGTTAGGGCAAGTCTATCCCCAGCGATCGACGAATTCGATTTATACCACCGCATGAGCCTTGCGGCATGGCGGCATGTTGGAGAGCCGGCAGCCCTGGAGGGCAAGTATGACCTGTTAACGGGGCCTAGAACCTACCTGGCCGGTGGGGTGCCGGTTCCACGCCGATTGGCTCAAGGCGATCTTGTATTGGTGGATCTGTTCCCGTCCTTGAACGGGTACCATGCGGACAACTGCCGGACTTATTGCCTCGGAGAGCCTACCGTGCTTCAGGAACGGGCCTACCGGAAGGTGATGGAAGCGCTTAAAGTTGCAGAAAGCGGATTAAAGCCGGGCATAAGGGTAAGCGAGCTTTTTCGCGAGGTAGACGCCGTTTTGGCTGAAATCGGATTTGGCTACACCCTCCTCATCATCTCGGACATGGAGTCGGCTTGTGGGATCAAGAAGGACCTTACCTGGTTCCTGAGAACACAGACGTGCTGGAAGAAGGGATGGTGGTCGGCGTAGAGCCCGGAATCTATTTGGAGAATTTCGGAATCCGAATAGAGAATGTGTACGCCATCCGCAAAGACGGACCGGAAAATTTGACTCCTATTGATGATCTTCTATAGAGAGCCGCCAGGGGAAGCCCCTTTTTTTGAAGATAGAGTAAAACAGATTTTCGGTATTACGAAAATAACATTTGGAGGAGAAGTCTATGTCATTAAAAGGAAATATCCCCGTCATTCCAACGCCTTTCCATAACGGAGCCATTGAATATGCGGGATTCGACCGGCTGATGGAACGCACCATCGACATGCTCGACGGTTATGTGGTGTGCGGCAGCACAGGGGAAGCCCCGTCGCTTCTCCTGCAGGAAAGAATCGATATCGTCCGGTACCTGTCCGAACGGATGCCGGACGGCAAGGAGCTTGTCGTTGGACTCGGGCATACGAACCTTCGGGAGGCGGTTGCCATCGGAGTAGCCGCCAAGGAAAGCGGGGTCCGTTCGGCGCTCGTGCCGAGTCCGTATTATTTTCCGAACTCGCTGCAGATGGTCACGGATTACATGGGGGAGCTGGCGGAACAAACCGGCCTTGACCTGGTGTTTTACGATAACCCTGTTACGACGAAGACGCATTATACCGCCGATCAGCTCCTGCAAATGGTTCGGGACGTACCGCAGATCAAAGCGGTAAAGATGACGGATCACCATTTCGAGAAAATCCGCAGCTTGAAGAAGAACTCTTCTCTGGCCGTGTTCGGCGGCGACGATATCATTTGCTTTCGGGCCTTTGAGGCCGGCATAGACGGAAACATGATTATCGCTCCTATTGTTTATCCTGAGGCCTTTCGAGAGTGCTGGGATACTTATCAATCGGGCAACCGAGAGGAAAGCTTCCGCATCTTCTCCCAAGTGATCCTTCCGTTTATTCACCTGTTTGGACCAGGGGATGAAATTGCAACCACCAAGGCGCTCCTTCATCAGCTTGACGTGTTCTCAAGCTCTGAAACCAAGCTTCCTTTGCTGCCTGTCACAGAGGAAAGATTGCGGGAAGTTATGCTGGGCTACCACACCGGGGCTTCGGCTTACGCGGTATAATTTTATAGCAAGCCTTACAAGAAGGCTAAGCGGGAGGTTCATTGATGAAAGCTTTACTATATGAGGGGCCGAGGGAAATGAGAATTCGTGAGATTGCGCCTCCCTCCATCATGGATGATGAGGTAGTCATCCAGGTTGCGTTCTCCGGTATTTGCGGTTCGGAGTTGAGCGGGTATTTAGGCCATAACGCGCTGCGTAAGCCGCCGCTCGTGTTCGGGCATGAATTTTCAGGGACGATTGTAGAGACGGGGGCCAACGCGTCCAGTGGGTTCGGCCTGCAGGTCGGCCAGCGGGTCACGGCCAATCCGCTCGTCACCTGCGGACATTGCGGTTATTGTCTCAGCGGCCGCCAGCAGCTTTGCCGAAGCCGGAAATTGTTGAGCGCCGCGCTGCCGGGAAGCAATGCCGAGCTGGTGAAAATACCGGCCGCATTCGTCCATACTCTGCCGGATCACCTTACCCTGCAGCAGGGGGCTTTGGTAGAGCCAATCGCTTGCGGCGTGCGGGTTGCGGAGCTCGCTTCCCCCGGCCCGGCGATACAGCCGTTATCTTTGGGATGGGGCCCATCGGGCTGTTCGTTCTTCAGGCCTTGAAGGTGTATGGCGTTAAGGAGATCTACGCTGTGGATCTGCACGCCGAGCGGCTCGAAATGGCTGAGGCGCTGGGGGCGGTACCGCTCTCTCCGAAGAAGGATGATGTGGCGGCGGAAGTCATCAAGAGAACTGGCGGAGGGGCGGACATTGCCGTGGATGCGGTCGGGGCATCCCTTACCCGCAGCCAGTGTATGGAGGCAGTAGTTCCCGGGGGCGCATCATTTATACGGGTCTACATGAAGCGGAGTCCGCCCTGCCGGTCAACACGTTGATTCGCAGCGAATTTCATGTTGCCGGCTCCTTCGCTTACTCCGCGGTTAACTTCCAAACGGCCTTAAATTGGTTAACTGAAGGTAGGGTTGGCTTGACGGATTGGGTAGTGGAAGCCCCTCTGGAGGAAGGGGCGGAATGGTTCGATAAGCTTCTGAGCAACCCCGGAAACGTAGCGAAGGTGCTGTTGGTTCCTTACTCTTCCTCTGTCCGGTCATAGCCTAATCTAAAAGAAATTTGCATGGCTTTCTGCTTCACTTTCCGGCCGGCTTCGGGGAAAGAAATACTGGGAAGTTCGCTGCGCAGCGCTGTAATGCTGAGGGCGGCAGCGACCGCTCCTGTATGATCGTAAATCGGTGCGGCGATGCACCTTATTCCGAGTTCACCCTCCTCATCCTCGATGGCAAAACCGCTCTCGCGGACATTCTCAAGAAATTTGGAGAACCTTTCGGGAGAGGTGATCGTGTGTTCCGTTGTCGCCGGCATGCCGTGAAGCTGTAAATAGGACGCCAAGGTGTCCTTAGGCAGGAAGGCGGCCAGAACTTTGCCTACACCGGAGTTGTGAAGCAGCATGGATTGACCGACTTCGGTGGAAAACTGGACGAAGCCGGGGCCTTTGACCTTCTCGATATAGGTGGCTTTGCCGTTCTCGAGAATGGCCAGATGGACCGTAACGCGGAGCTCGGCCGCTAATTCTTCCATGAGGGGTCTGGCTATATTCCGAAGATCCATTTTGGACAACAGCTCCATACCGATGTTGTACAGCTTCAACGTTAACCGGTACTTGCCGTCCTCCGTTTTTTGGAGATAATTCAGCTCTTCCAGCGTGGTCAGGATCATAAAGATGGTTGATTTAGGAAGCTTATTGGATTCATAGATATCGGTTACCCCTAGCGGAACCGGGGATTTGGCCAGTATCTCTATAATCGAAAGCCCTTTTTCCAATGCGGGTACCGAATATTTTCTTTTTGTCATAACGGCCCCCTCCTTTTTGCTATATCAAAACCTTTTTCATTTAAGCATAAAATGTACGGGAAAACAAGAAAGGGATGGGGAAATCCTGGATGGGAAGAGAGGAGGCGGCTTACATGATCCCAACAAACGAACTGGATACCCCTTTCGTTCTTATCGATCTTGATTTGGTCATGGGTAACATTGTGTCCATGCAGGCGGTGGCAGACCAAAACGGAATTAAGCTCAGGCCGCACGCCAAAACGCATAAGATGCCGGAAATCGCCCGTTTGCAGATGGAGGCCGGGGCCGCAGGCGTTACCGTTGCCAAGCTCGGGGAGGCGGAAGCCATGATCGAAGGGGGATCCGAAGCCTTCTGATCGCGTATCCGATCATTGGCTCGAGAAAGATAGAACGGCTGGCTGAGCTTCTGCCCAAAGCTCATTTAACGGTAGTTGTGGAAAGCTACGAGGGGATGAAGGCCGTCTCGGAGGCCGGACGAATGGCCGGCTTGCCGGTCTCCGTTCTGATTGAGGTAGACAGCGGGTTTAACCGGGTGGGAATGACCCGAGAGGAAGACGTAATGGCGATGGCGAAGGCCATCGCGGGGGACCCTGGCTTAAGCTGGAAGGGCTGCTGACTTTTGCCGGTCAATCGTACGACGCTGGGGATACGGAGGAGCTGCTCCGGACCGTTAAGCTGGAAGCGGAGACGGTAAGAGAACTGGCCGAACGTCTCCGTAAGGAAGGTCATGAGATAACGGTGGTGAGCGCAGGCTCCACTCCATCCAGCCCTTATGTGGCGGGGATGCCGGGCATTACCGAAATCCGTCCCGGCACTTATGTGTTCGGGGATTTGATGCAGGTAAAGCTGGGGGCTCACAGGCTCGAGCATTGTGCTCTAACGGTTAAAGTGACGGTTATCAGCCGGCCTGCGGAGGATCGGGCCGTCATCGACGCAGGGACGAAAGTATTCTCGAGCGATGGGGAAGATTCTCCGATCGGTACCGGCCGGGGTATGTGCCCGGACGCCCGGGCATTACGCTGGAATGGTTGACGGAGGAGCACGGGATGCTGCGGTTGGCACCGGAAGAGCAGGGGCTCAAGATAGGAGAGCAGCTGGAAGTTATCCCGGTTCACTGCTGCGCCGTGGTTAATCTGACGGACCAGGTAGCCGCTGTCCGTCAAGGGCATGTGGTGGAACTGTGGAAGGTATCGGCACGCGGCAAAGTTCGATAAGGAAGGAGGGGGAGGATGGGCAAATCCGAAGTAACCCAACAAATAGCCGGGTGGGTGGCCGGGCAGCGTAATCGAATAGTGGAATTGACGGCCCAGCTCGTTAGCCATCCGACGGTCAATCAAGTGACGGACGGCACGGAAGGGGAATGCCAAAGGGTGCTTCAGGTTCTGTTTGAAGGCATGGGGCTCGAAACCAGGCTGTACTCCCCGGAGGAGGCCCCGGGCTTCCGTTCCCACCCGGCTTATTTTCCGGGCAAGGACTATACTCGCCGCCCTAATGTGGCAGGCGTTTGGAAGGGGCAGGGCAAGGGCAGGTCGCTTCTGTTCTCAAGTCATATCGATACGGCGGTAGTTGCTCCCGGCTGGCCGGCGTCGCCTTGGGAACCGCGGGTTGAACAGGAGAGAGTATACGGGCTGGGCTCCTTCGATATGAAAGGGGGCTCGCGGCCTCGATTATGGCCGTAAAGTGCCTGATGGACCTGGGCTTAAGGCCTTTAGGGGATGTCATTCTGGAATCCGTGGTGGACGAGGAATTTGGCGGAGCGAACGGAACCCTCGCCGGGAGATTGATGGGCTACAACGCGGACGCGGCCATCATTCCCGAGCCGACCAACCTGGCCATTTGCCCGGCTACACGGGGAGGGGCGCTGTGGCGGCTCGTCTTCCGCGGCCAAACCGGGCTGGCCTTCAGCGGAGAAACGATCCGCAATCCTCTTTACGACGCGGCTAAGTTTCTGGTTTATCTGGAACAGTTCGAAAGGGAACGCAGCAAGGGAGGAGGGCCCGCTCCCTGGTATACTTCGTCCGGTGACCTTCCGGTTATTCCGACACGGGCCGCGGCGGGTGATTTGGCCTCCCCCTCTGCGATGTAGGTCCCGAAGAATGCGCTATCGATGTATGGGTGGAGTGCCATCCCGGAACGACGGAGGAATTGCTGAAGGAGGAGATCTTAACGGGGTACCGGCGTCAATTCGGCCCGGATGCGCCGTTACCCGAATTCCAGAAGATGATCCGGTTCCTGCCCGGCTCGCAGGTGCTACCGGATATGCCTCTTCTTCCTATTATGGGGGAACAGGTTCGGCGCGTGACTGCCGGGGAGCCCGCTTTTCATGGCGCCCCGTTTGCCTGTGATGCTTTTATTTTTAATTTATACAGTCCAACCCCTGCGGTTGTCCTGGGTCCTTCGGGAGCCAACGCGCATGCGGCTGATGAGTATGTGGACATAGAGTCCCTCTGCCGATTAACCGAAATATACGCCGGTACCATTCTGGAATGGTGTGGAATTTCGGAGGAAAAAGGAGAATGAAGATGAGGCAAGCGATCTTTACGAAAGATGCTTCACCGGGAGACGGTCCCTATTCGCAGGCGATTGTATCCAAGGGCTTCTTATTCGTATCGGGCCAAGGGCCCATCAATCCTCAGGGTTCCATCGCAGGAGAAACCATAGAGGAACAGGCCCGGTTGACCTTGGATAATATCGAAAATATTCTTCAAGCGGCCCATTGCTCGATGGACGATGTGGTGAAAGTCAACGTCATCTTGTCGGATATGAGTCACTTCGGACGTTTTAACGAGGTGTACAAGGAATACTTTCAAGCACCCATGCCCGCACGTACCTGCTTCGGCGGGGAGCTTGACGGGATCTTGGTGGAAGTTGACGTCATTGCGGCTCTGCCGGAATAGGAGGAAAGCCTAATGAGCAGGTTTGACGGAAGCGTCGTTTTTATTACGGGCAGTGGACGGGGGATCGGGAGGGAGATCGCGGAGCGCTTTGCCCGAGAAGGGGCCGCTCTTGTTCTCGTATCGGACTATGAACCGGATTTGCGTCAGACGGAAAAGGAGCTTGCCAGCGGCGGAACCCCCGTTCTTGCTCTGACCGCCGATGTTTCTGATCCCGAGCAGGTGGAAGGGGCGGTCGCGGCGGCGGTCGACCGCTACGGCAAAATTGACATTCTCGTCAACAATGCCGGAATCGCCTGGGAAGAGCCCGTGCTCGATATTAAAGCGGAAAACTGGCGTAAGGTGATGGACGTCAATTTGAACGGGATGTTCTGGGTGGCGCAGCAGGTTGGGCGCATCATGGCCCGGCAGGGGGCGGAGTTATTCTCAATATGGCCTCTACGAACGGGTTGGTCGGTGAGGCGGGGTACGCGCATTACAATGCCTCCAAGGGGGAGTCGTGCTGCTGACCAAAACCATGGCGATCGAGCTCGGTTCCAGCCATATTCGGGTCAATGCGGTTTGCCCGGGCTACATCCAGACCCCGATGAGCGAGGCGATTGATTCCCCGGAATTTATCGAGAGGTATGTCCGGGAGAAAATCCCGCTTGGACGGGTAGGGAAGCCGAAGGATGTGGCGGGTGTTTTCGCTTTTTTGGCATCGGAGGATGCCGCGTTTATTACAGGCGAGACCATCGTCGTGGACGGCGGACAATTGGCATTTTAATAAGGGAACAATTGGGGAGAAGGAGGCGGGGAAGTGAAACGGGTTATCCATCTGCAAGGGGATAGGGACGAAATCGCACTCGGCGTGAAGGAAATGGCCGGACATCTGAAGTTTTCTTTATCGGAAGATTCGGGAATCCCGCTTATCGCCATTCGAACAGAGCGGCAGGACGTTTTAGAGCTGGAGATGAATGCCAAGGAAATCATTATCCGCTTCGGTGCCGTTCACCATTTTTTTCGGGGGTTGTCTCATGTATTCGAACGCTGGGAGGAGTTAGCCGGGTCTCAACCTTCCATTCGGATAACGGAATACCCTCAGTTTGATCTGAACGGGGCGATGTTCGACTGCTCCCGGAATGCCGTCATGCATGTCGAAGGCGTGAAACGGTTTGTTCGGATCATGGCCGCCATGGGCCTCAATATGCTCATGCTCTACACCGAGGACACCTATGAGATCGAGGGAATGCCTTACTTTGGTTACATGAGGGGACGGTACACGCAGGAAGAGCTTAAGGAAATCGACGCCTACGCGGCTCTGTTCGGAATGGAAGTGATTCCGTGCATTCAAACGCTGGCCCATCTGGCCGCTGCTCTGAAATGGAATTATGCCCAAGCCTTCACCGATACCGAAGACATTCTTCTGGTAGGGGAGCCCCTAACTTACGAATTTATCGAAAACATGATAACGGCAGCCTCGGCTCCTTTTCGCAGCAAAAGAATTCATATCGGAATGGACGAGGCTCACCGACTGGGACTTGGGCAATATCTGGAGAAAAATGGATTACATAGCCGGTTCGATTTGATGAAAGAGCATTTAGATAAGGTTCTGGCCATTACCCGGAGCCACGGTCTTGAGCCGATGATCTGGAGTGACATGTACTTTCGCCTCGGCTCCAAGCACGGCTGGTATTACGACCTGGATGTCGAGATCCCGGAGCCGGTCATTGAGGCCATGCCGAAAGACGTACGTTTCGTCTACTGGGACTACTACCACACGGATCCCTCCTTCTATGAAGCTTATCTCGATATTCACCGTTCTTTCGGGTCGGAGCCTCTTTTTGCGGGAGGGATCTGGACATGGAACACCATAGCTCCCAATTACGGCAAAACCATAGCCACCACAAACGCTGCCCTTGCGGCTTGCAAGCAAAAAGGCGTTCGCGAAGTCTTTGCCACCTTCTGGGGCAATGACGGCAATGAGGCGAGCTATGCATCCGGAATCCTTGGTCTGCAGTGGTTCGCGGAGCACGGGTATGCGAAGGGAGTCCCGGATGCGGAGACGGTAAACCGGCGAGTAGCTGTTTGTTCCGGGGATGAAAGCCTCACCGGGGAGCATTTTCTTGCCTTAACCCTACTGGATGAAGTTCCTGGAGTGCCGGAAGGAAATTTAGGGAGAGCAATCCTTCGAAATTCCTGTTGTGGCAGGACATTCTGATCGGCCTGCTGGACGCTAACATTGAATTTGTTCAAGAGGAGATTACCTCCCATTACCAGAATCTAACCCAGCGCTTATCGGAAATAAGATCAGAGAAGTATCAGACTCTGTTTGAATTCTATATGAAAGTAAGCGCCGTGCTCGAGATCAAGGCGGGGGTAGGCATTCGTTTGAAGCAGCATTACGACGAACGGCACAGAGAGGGCATGGAACAAATCGTGCAAGAAGAGCTTCCCGAGCTGCTGGCCCGGATCGAGCGGCTGCGTGAGGCACACCGCCGGCTGTGGTTTCAAACGAACAAGCCGTTCGGATGGGAAGTGCTGGATATGCGTTATGGGGCGCTTCGAGCCCGCGTCGAATCCGCCCGATTCCGGATTTCGGAATACTTAAACGGCTCCATCCCACGCATCGAAGAGCTGGAAGAGAGCAGGCTTTTGTTCGACTGGCAGAATTCCGTGACCCCAGATACCTCGATTGGAAGAAGTAACGATTATTACCGCATTGCAACCGCTGGCGTTTTCTTTATGATTTAAGAAACAACCTATTAGAAGCCCGCCGTCCTTCAGGCGGGCTTTTTTGGTGTATCCGAAAGGATACTATCGCTGAGGCTCTCCCCTTCGGTAACGCGCCGGTCCGGAAGGACGGCTAAGCCTTATATTTTTGGCCAGGATGGTGAGCCCTTTTGGGAAGCGGATTTCCAACGTCTACGTCCATGTGCTAAAAAATGATACTTTGCCAAAATGAGATGTTTTTATAAACCAGCCTAAACAAGCCTAAAAAGTGATAGTTTCGTTGAAACGGGTCATTGCTTCCTCTTTTTCCCATCCTTTATGATCAATCTCATAAGTTGTAAACGCTATCAATTATCGAGAAGGGAGTGAGCGGGGATGCCGGCCCGAAGGTCCGTTTGGAAGCAGTACCTAGAGTACAAATATTTCTTTCTTATGCTCCTTCCCGTCCTGATCTATTACGCCGTCTTTCATTACGGTCCGATGTACGGGGTCTTGATCGCGTTCAAGAATTACAAATTTATGAGGGGGATCTGGGGAAGCCCCTGGGTCGGCCTGGAGAATTTCCGGGAGCTGTTCGCCGGGGACTATTTCCTGACCGTTCTGCGGAATACACTCATCATTAACTTCTACAAGCTGCTGTTCGGCTTTCCCGTTCCGATTCTCCTTGCCTTGATGATCAATGAGGTGACCCGCTCTTTCTTCAAAAAAGCGGTGCAGACGATCAGCTACCTGCCGCACTTCCTGTCGTGGATCGTCCTGTCGGGTCTCATCATTGAGTTTCTCTCCCCGAGCCGGGGTGCCGTCAACCTGTTTCTCGACCTGATCGGCTTGAAGCCGGTGTATTTCATTACCGAGCCGGATTGGTTCCGGCCTATCCTGGTGCTGACGGAAATCTGGAAGCAGGCGGGCTTCACGACCATCATTTATTTGGCGGCGATTGCCGGTATCAACCCGGAAATGTACGAGGCGGCGGACATGGACGGCATCAGCCGTCTCCAGAAGATCGGGTACATTACGCTGCCGGCCATGGCACCCGTTATCGTCATCATGCTGATCCTTAATTCGGGCTCGATCATCAACGACGACTTCGAGCAGATCTACAACCTGCTGAACGTGAAGGTGATGGAGGTGGGGGACGTGCTATCCACGTACACCTACACGGAAGGCTTGTCCCGGATGAACTACAGCTACGCGGCGGCGGTCGGCTTGTTCAAGAATGTGGTGGCGCTCCTCCTGGTGCTGACCGCGAACTATTTGGCCAGCAAGGTCAGCGAAGAGACGATCTTCTGAATACTCACGTGAGGGAGGGTTCCCCATGAACCACAGGCATTCCGTTTCCGACCGGCTGCTGCTCTCGGTCATCTACTTCACTCTGGCGGCTCTCAGCCTTCTTACCCTGCTGCCGCTTCTGCAGATCGTCACCATCTCGGTAAGCCCGTCCGAAATCGTTAACCGGTACGGCTTTCATCTCATCCCGCTTAAGCTGGACTGGGGAGGCTACCGGGAGGTTTTCCGCAATTCGCTCATCTGGAACGCTTACGGCAACACGATCTTCCGCACGGTGCTCGGTACGGCCATTACCGTCGTCATGACCTTTCTCGGGGCCTATCCCTTGTCCAAAAAGAAGCTTCCCCACCGGAAGTTTTGGACCGGCGTGATTGTGATCACCATGTTCTTCTCCGGGGGATGATTCCTTCTTACATCGTGATCAAGAACCTGGGCCTCATGAATTCCATCTGGGCGCTCGTGCTGCCCGGCGCAGTAAGTGCCTTCATGCTTCTGATCGTGCGGAATTTCATTATCGGCCTGCCGGAAAGTCTGGAGGAGTCGGCCAAGATCGACGGGGCAAACGACGTCTACATCCTGTTCCGCATCGTCATCCCCCTTTCGCTGCCCATTGTCGCTACGGTCGGGCTCTATACGGCGGTCTACCATTGGAACGCCTGGTTCGACAGCATGATCTACATCCAGGACATGAAGAAGCAGGTGCTCCAGATGATCCTGAGAAAAATCATTCTCGAAGGGCAGTCCAATCTGCTCGAGCCCGCGGTTGATCAAGTGGTGGTGAACGCCGAATCGATGAAGATGGCGACGCTGGTCGTCTCCATTGTGCCGATCGTCTGCGTTTATCCGTTTCTGCAGAAGTATTTCATCAAGGGCTCGCTTGTCGGGTCGGTCAAAGGCTGAGGCCGCCGGTTAAGCTCCGGCTTCCCGCCGGATTAACATATAGATTAAGCATGGGAGGGTATCAAATGATGAAGAGCATAACCAGCAGAAGCGTGACCATAAGCGGGGTGCTGGCGGTGTCGCTGCTGGCCGGCTGCCAATCGGGCAAGGAGCCCGGCTCGGAGGGAGCGTCGGCTGCGCCGACCGGAGGGGCAAGCAGGAGCCCGTCGCCCTGGAATGGCTTGGCTACGACTCCTACGGACAGCCCGATCCCGCTTCGCCGGTCATCAAGATGGTAGAGGACAAATTCAATGCCAAATTCAAGTTCTGGTATGTCGATCCGAACAAATGGGACGATAACGTCAACGTCCGGCTCGGGGCCGGGGAAATGCCCGACGTCATCAAGGTGAGAACCCAGAAGAACCTCGTCAACTATATCGACCAAGGCGTGCTGGCTCCCATATCGAGGGACCTGATCGATAAGTTTGCTCCTACCTATGCTAAATATTTGGACACCACTTACCCGGAGACGTGGGATTATGTGAAAAGCGGAGGGAAGCTGTACGGCATTCCGGCCACCACGACCCCTTACTCGACCCTCGTCGTATGGCGGGAGGAGTGGCTGAAGAACGTCGGCATTACCAAGGTGCCGGAGACGCTCGCCGAATTCGAGGACGCCCTGTACAAGTTCCGGAACAACGATCCGGATAAGAACGGGAAGAAAGACACGTACGGGCTTTTGGACTTTGGCATCCCCGCCATTATGGGCGCGTTCGGCTTCCCGCCGATCGACGACTTCAGCCAGGCGGCGAAAGCAAACCCCACCCGTGCTGTCGGCCTCACGCTGAAGGACGGGAAGATCGTGTTCGCCTCCGTTCAGCCCGAGATGAAGGAAGCGCTGGCGCTCCTGCAGAAGTGGTACAAAGACGGCATCATCGATCCGGAGTTCATCACCTCGGAGAATACGACCGGCTATTGGGCCAACTCCCAGGCCTTCTTCAACAACCGGATCGGATTAACCGGGAAGACCCAGCCGGCTCACTGGCGGAACGAGCTGAATCCCGACAATCCTGGGGATAAGGGCG
Organism: Paenibacillus sp. CC-CFT747; assembly: GCA_030323305.1. Classification (GTDB taxonomy): domain Bacteria; phylum Bacillota; class Bacilli; order Paenibacillales; family NBRC-103111; genus Paenibacillus_AO; species Paenibacillus_AO aurantius. Next base: position 2,873,574 of record CP106741.1, read on the forward strand.
GTGTCGTCTGGCAGGACTTCAAGAAGGCCCAGCCGAACGGGAACATCGTCTTCGGCAAGCCTCCGGTCGGACCGAAAGGCCTGTCGGGCACCCCGCAGTGGTCTTCCTATAACGGTGCCATCGGCATCACCACCAAGGCGGCCAAGGACCCGCGCAAGGTGGAGACGGTCCTGAAGATGATGGAAGCCGCCGCCACGGATTATGAGTATTACATGAACGTCCGGTACGGCATGAAAGGGGAAGGCTGGAATGAAGAGAACGGCAAATTCATAGATCTGTCCGGCGGCCTGTCGGCGGGCGATTCCCAGCAGAAGGGCCGCAACGTTCTCCACGTCCAGGTCAATTACGATCCGTTCATGAAGAAGAAGGACCCGTTTACCTTCGCCTTCGGGGACAAAGTGGCCGGTTTTAAAGGGTATATGAATATGTTCCTGCCGTATACCGACGAATACGACAAGTATGCGGCTACGCTAGGCAAAATGACGGTCGAGACGTACTTCAAGATCATTACGGGCGAGCAAGGCGTAGAGGCCTTCGATGAGTACGTCAAGAAGTTCAAGGAAAACGGCGGAGACAAGGTCGAAAAGGCACTCAACGAAGCCTACCAGAAAACGCAGGGCAAATAGACGACGACCGGACGAAGCGTGCGCTTCGTCCGTTTGCCGTATGGTACAATATGGATGAAAGTACGGGGAGGGGGATGGGAAGAAAACGTGATGCAACGGCTCTTGAACCGGAACCGGACCTTCACGAGGCTCATTCTGTTTAACTGCAGCTTGGTGATTCTTATTACGGTCATTCCCGCCCTGGTGTATTACCGGTATTTCAGCACGAGCTACGAGGAGCAGACCCGCAAGCTGAACCGCCAGGCGGTGGCCCAGTTAAGAGAATCCTTCGATGAACGCTTTCTGAAGGAGATCATCCGGATTCCCAATCAGAATTTGTCGGGGATGGAGAGCAACGATGTGCTGACCTATCCGCTTGCCAACCCTATCGATCGTGACGTTGTGCGGACTCTCCAGGTGTCTAACCGGGTGGAGGAAATCCGGAGCAGCCTGCCCTTTGTGGATACGATAACGATTTACTATCGCCTCAATCAGATGATGTTTCAGAATTTCCGTGCCTGTCATATGGAGACCACCGATTGTTTGACCGGCCCTATGAAAGACTGGTTCCAGAGCTTCGACCGCTCGGACCGGAACGTCGAATGGGCGGTCCTTCCGAACGGCCGGCCCGAGGATGCCGGCGGCAGCCGAATCCTCCTGTATGCCCGCAGCATTCCTTACTTTTCGACGGAGAACAGCAAGCTCGGCATCATAGCCGTAAGCCTTAAGGAGAATGCTTTCCTAAGCCTGCTGGAGGATTATAAATTTTCCCCGGACACGGTCTGCCTGATTGTGGACGGATCCGGCCGGCTGGTGACCTCGACGGACCGGGAGGCTCCCACCCTCGGTGGCCAGGGCGGTGTGCTGGAAACACTGGCCAGCCTGGGACCGAAGGAAGAAGGGATGTTCTCCGCGGAAGTGGGCGGCCGGGCGAGCGTCGTTTCCTACTCTCCTCCCAATACAACGACTGGCGCTATGTGTCCATCGCGTCGGTCCAGGATTATTACAAGCAGTCTAACGATTTCCGCAATCTTCTCATCGTCATAGCCGGGGGCCTGCTGCTGGTCAACCTGGGCATGGGGATCCTCATTACCCAAAGGGCGCACAAGCCGATCGGCACGCTGTTTCATCACTTTACGGATCAGATCGATGATCTGCGCCGCAAGATCGACAAAAACAAGCCGATGATCCGCCACAATTTTATCCTTCGCCTGCTGAAGGGACAGGAGATTTCGGAGATGGAGCTGTGGGAGAACCAGAGCCTTTTGGACGTACCTCTCGACGGAGCGGTTTGCTTCAGCTTTCTCCTGGAAATCCCGGAAGGCACGAACGGTCATCAGCAGGAAATGCTGCTGTTCTACGACCTGATTGAAGCGTTGGAAAGGGAAGGAGGACCCGGCTGGATCTATGCCATCAAGCTGGAAGGGAACCGGCTGGCCGGAATCGCGCTGGGCGGCAGCCCGGAGGACGTAGAACGAATCCTGGCCTCCATCGAAGAAACGATCCAAATGTGCCATTCGGGCGACTATGCGCTAGCCGCCGGGAATCCATACGAAACCGGCCCGGAAGGCATGGCCCGGTCGTATTCAGAAGCGGGGAAGCCGTGAAATACCGCTTCCTGGAGAGGGGCCGGCTGCTCCGGTTCGAGGAGCTGGGTCTTTCCCGGCTCAAGGACTCGGGCAGCTCCTCCTCCGCTTTTCCTGATCTAGAGGCAAGCCTGCGGACGGGGGACGAGGAGCGCCTGCAGACGCAGCTTACCGGCGTTATAGAGGAAGTACGCACAGGCGGGTATACCGTCGATTATTCCAAAAGCATCCTGCTCGACCTTCTGCTCCATTTCCACCGCTGCCTGAAGACCGCCGGCTTCCATCCGTCGGAGCTGTTCGGCTATGACATCCGGCGTCACTTCTCCCGGATCGGGACGATCACCGAGTTCGAGCAGTGGATCGCCGGACTTGCGGGGAGGCCGTCCGCCAGCTGGGGGAGAGAAGGCCGAAGGCCGACAAAGCCCTAGAGCTCAAAATCACCCGGTTCATCGAGGACAACCTGTACAACGAGCTTTCGCTCGAAACGGTGGCGGAGCATGTCCGCATCAGCCCCAATTATTTAAGCCGGTTGTTCAAGGGAATGCTCGGCATGACCTTTCTTGAGTATGTCACCGACAAAAAGCTTCGCCGCGCCGGGGAGCTTCTCCTCTACGAGAAAATGACCGTTCAAGACGTATCGGCCAAGCTCGGCTACCAGTCGACCCATTATTTCATCCGCATTTTTAAGGAAAGGTATGGGCTGACCCCGAAGCAGTTCCAGAAGCTGAATGCAGGGAAGGAGCTAGGTAGCGGGGGCTTTTAACCCCGTGAAAAATTATGCAGACTGAAATTTAACGAGTCCATATAAGGAAAGGAAGAGGAAGAGATGATCGAAGAACTGTTCCAGGCGGCCCAATCGGGGGATATCACGAAGCTGAAGGAGCTGCTGGCCGAAAAGCCGGAGCTCGCCAACACGGAGAATGCGGACGGGCTGACGCCGCTCGGCTATGCAGCGCATTTCGGACAGGCCGCCGCCGTGAAGCTTCTACTGGAGGCGGGCGCGGAGGTGAACGCGGTCTCCCACTCGAAGATAGCCTACATTCCGTCGAACACGGCGCTGCATGCCGCGATTGCCGGAGAACGCGACCTCGGGGTAATCCGGCTGCTGCTGGCAGGCGGGGCGTCCGCTTCCATCACGGACAGCGACGAGCAAACGGCGCTGCATACGGCCTCCTATCACGCCGACAGCGTGGACATCATCCGGCTGCTGCTCGAGCACGGGGCCGACATTCATGCGGAGGCCGGTGGAACAACGGCTCTTGCCCTAGCGAAGAGCAGGGGAAACGATCAAGTGGCCGAGCTGCTGGAGCGGCACGCGAACCGGGCTTCTTAGTTTGGTCTCGTCTTCCCTGCCCCTCCATCCCCAGCAAATACAAAAGAGACCGCCCGGGCGGTCTCTTTTGTTATCTCAGCAGCATAATCAGTCCGCCGGCAATCGGGGTTCCGATCATCGCGGCCCGCAGCAGGGCGCGGGGGCTCGTCCGGTAAACTTGGCTCCGATGTAGGAGCCGATCATCGTCCCGGCCACCACCTGCACGAGCAGCGCCGCATCGATGAAGCCGGCCTGGAAATAGCCGATCCCCCGAAAAAGGCGATGGGGAGGATTACCATCATCGTCGTGCCGACGGCGAGCCGGAGCGGCATCCGGAAGAGGATCATGAGCGCCAGCTGGATAAACGGCGTCGAGCCGATGCCGAACATGCCGGATAATCCCCCGGTGATCAGGCCGGCAATGGCCGCCAGGACCCAGAAGCGGGAGCCGGCCGGCAGCTCGTGGTTCGTTTCGGCTGATGCCGGCATTTTCGTCCGCACCCAGATCAGCACCCCGAAAGGAACAGCATGGAGGCCGTCCAGACCACCAGGGCGTCGGCGGGAATGAGCCGCGCGGCGAAGGTGCCGGCGTAGGCCCCGGCGGCACCGAACAGGCCGACGGCTGCTCCGGCGCGAAGGCTGACGTTCTTCTCGCGAAGGTGGCTGACGGTGCCTGAAAGCATCGTGAACACCATGGCGGCCACCGAAGTTCCGAGCGCCGCGTGCACCGGCACATGAAAGACCGTAATTAGCAGCGCAATAATAAAACCGGAGCCACCGGTTCCGGCAAAGCCCAGGATGAGGCCCATCACCAGCATCGTCAACAATACAGTCATCGCCATCGCTTCTTTCTCTTAGCTGTCTTACTGTCTTAAGGGATCCGAAAATCAGGCGGTCACCTCGAACCGCTTGTAGAAATCGGGACGCATGTCCTTCCGGTTCTGGTTATGCCCCTTCAGGCGCACCTCACGCAAATAATCGAGGTCGATATCCGCGGTCACGACCATTTCCACATTGGGTTCTCCCTGACGGACGATTCCGTCCGAATGCCCGACCATCGGATGGATGGGGGCGTAGATCCCGCTGATTCCCGTAAAGGCAAACCCGTAGGGAAGGTGGGGCGGAAAAGGCAGGAACCCGATCAGCTGGCTGTTGATCACATACACCTGGTTTTCCGTAGCACGGGCCTTGGAGAACAGCACGCTGCGTTCGGTGCCCCACGCATCCAGCGTACAGGTTGGCGCCAGGATGATATCCGCTCCCAGCATGCCGAGAATGCGTGAGACTTCCGGAAAGGAACAGTCATAGCAGATCGAGGCGCCGAGACGAATTCCGTTAATATCGAAGGTTCCCAGGTCTTTAGCCGGGGAAGTCATCTCCTTATTGTACACCAGTTCGTAAGATGGATGCACTTTGCTCTGCTGGTACATGCGGCCGTCCGGCGCGAAGACGAAGCAGGTGTTGTAATAACGGCCGTCCTCCGGATCGAAGGTAAAATGAGTCCCGCCGGCCAGGATCATCCCGAATTCCATCGCCAATTTCCGGCAGCATGCCTGGATGTCCTCGGTATGGGCTTTTCCGTATTGTTCAAACAGGGCGGGGAAATCAGGATGTTTCCCCAGATTTTTATTCAACGTCAACAGCTCGGCTGTGAAGAATTCGGGCAGAAGCAGAAGCTCCGCGCCTTGGGCAGCCGCCTGCTCGACATGCCACCTCACATGGCGGGCGAAATCCTCAAAGCAAGTAATCGATTTTACGCGGTATTGGCTCGTTGCTACCTTCATCCCTCTCAAGCTCCCTTCGTATCTACGTTGTGGGACAAGCTTCTCATAAATTGAGCCATCCGGGCATCCGGATTTCCAAAGAGCTCATCGGGAGGACCCTGCCTCGTGATTTGGCCCTGCTCCATAAACAGCACCCGGTCCGAGATGTTTCTGGCAAAATTCATCTCGTGAGTCACGACAATCATCGTCATTCCTTCCTTGGCGAGCCGTACCATAAGCTCGAGAACTTCGTTGACGAGCTCCGGATCGAGGGCCGACGTCGGCTCGTCGAACAGCATGACCTTGGGTTCCATGGCCAGTGCCCGGGCGATCGCGACACGCTGCTGCTGGCCGCCCGACAGGTTCCCGGGGTATTCTCCAGCCTTGTGCAGCAGGCCGACTTTGTCCAGAAGCTCCTCCGCTTTCCGGACGGCCTCCGTCTTCGGCAGCCGGTGGATCACGGTCGGGCCTTCGATCACATTTTGCAGGACGGTTTTGTGGGGCCAGAGGTTGAACTGCTGAAACACCATCCCGACCTGGGTGCGCAGCCACTGCAGCCGGTACTGTGACATCATCGTCAGCTTGCCTTTGCGGTTCGCCCGGTAATGGACGGGCTTCTGGTCGACGGTCAGCTCGCCTGCCGTCGGAACCTCCAGCAGATTGATGCAGCGCAGCAGGGTGCTTTTGCCGGCTCCGCTTGGGCCGATGATCGAGACGACCTCGCCTTCCGCGATCGTGACATTGACGTCCTTCAAGACGGCGGTTTCCCCGTAGGTTTTCTGAAGATTTTTAATATGGATCATGGCGTGTCCTCCTATCTGGCGGAAATGCGAAGCTTCTTCTCACTGAAGTACTGAAGGAGCATAAGGGCGCTGCTCATGGTCAAGTACAGAACGCCCGCCACCCCCAGGGTCTCCATGGGGCTGTAGGTGCTGTTGTACGCCCTCTGGGCGGCCAGCATCAGGTCCGGTACGGTCACAATCGACACCTGGGCGGACTCCTTAAGCAGAATGACGCAGTTGTTGATATAGGGCGGAATGGTTAAGCGAACCGCCTGAGGAATCGTAACCCGAATCATTTTCTTGATGGGGGACATGCCGATCGCTTCCGCCGCTTCAAGCTGCCCTTTGGGAACGGAGAGCAGGCCCGCCCGGAGGATTTCCGACTTAAAGGCGGCGGAGTTAAGCGACATGGCCAGGAGGCCGGCGCTAAAGGCGCTTAGCTTCAGCCCAAAGGGGGCCGCGTAGTAGAAGAAGAACAGAACCAGTAACAAAGGCGTCCCGCGAAAAACCCAAACATACACGAAAGCGAGACTTTGAAGGATTTTGCTGGGGGACAGCCTCATAAGGGCGATCAAATACCCCAATACCGTCGCACACACAATACTCAGTAGGGCGATCTGGAACGTGACGAGAGCGCCTTTAAGATAAAGGGGCATATAGTTGGTGATAAGACTCCAGTCCACGGGACATGCCTCCTCATCTCTAGTTAGTTAGGAACCGCAAAGCCAAACCATTTGACGGCCAGCTCGTTATAGGAGCCGTCCTTCTGTTTCTTCTCAATGATGTCGTCGATCGCTTTCTTCAGCGCAGAATCGTTCTTGCGGATGCCGATCCCGGCGTCGCGCAGCTTGTACATGTCCCCAACCGCTGCGTACTGGCTGCCGTCTTTGTCGTTCTTGATAAAATCATTCGCCGCGATTTTGCCGAGGGCATAGAGCTGAATCCGTCCGTTCTTCAGATCGGCGAAGCCCTCCGCATTGCCGGGGTATTCCTTCAGCTCCTTGTAGCCGCCGATCTCCAGAAGGTCGGAATGCTGGGCCGCCCCGCCAATGACGCCAACGGTCAATCCCTGCAGATGAGTGATGCCCGTTACGGCCTTGTTGTCCTTCTTGGCCAGGGCCACCACGCCGTCCTTGTAATAAACGGAGGAGAAATCGATGGCCTTCTTCCGTTCTTCCGTCATCAGCAGCCCTGACATGACGATATCGAACTTGCCGGCGTTGAGACCGGCCAGCAGACCGGAAACATTGCCCGGGACGAACTCCGCGGTCACGCCCAATTCCTTGGCTAAGGCATTGCCCCAATCGATATCGAATCCGGTCAGCTTGCCCTGCTCATCCATATAAGTAAGGGGCCGGTAATTGCCGCTCGTTCCGATGATCAGCTTGCCGCGCTTCTTGATTTGGTCCAGAGTGGTTTGCGCCGAAGCATCGGGCGGGGAGGAGGCAGCGCCGTCCGCAGCCGCCGGAGCAGTTTTGGAATTTCCACAGGCCGTTACCAGTACCGATAGGGCGACAAAGAGAAGCAGCATCCATTTTTTCATTGTCTCTCACTCCTGATGTATAGTTTTCTTTATCTATTGTGTTATAATATATCACAACAATGGTCACGTATATAGGGAACTAACGACAATTTCGCCCTGGTTTCTTTGTGAATGAATCACAAACCGGATAGAAATGAAGTGGATTCACGCCTGTATTGCGGATTTTATGTTAGATAATATTACATATAAGGATATGGGGAGAAAAGGGGAGAGGGAGATGGATGGAGTATCGGTAGGCGAGATGATTCGGGCGCGTCCTCATTTGTTTGCTTCCTCCTCGGTGCTGGGGGGCACCGGCGGATTGGGGCGTTTGATTACCAACGTCAATGTCATGGAGGTGCCGGATGTTTATAACTGGGTCCGCCCGGGTGATCTGCTGCTGACGACGGCCTTCTCCATTAAAGACAACGAGCAGGCCCAGCTGCAGCTGATCCCGCGTCTAAAGGAAGCGAGGATCGCAGCCATTGCCATCAAAACGAAACGGTACATGGAGCAGGTTCCCGCCCGGATGATCGAAATGGCCGATGCCTGTGAGCTTCCCATCGTGGAGCTCGCCGACAATGTCAGCTATTCGCAAATGCTGCAAGAAATGATGGACGAAATCATGAGGTACAAGGCGAGGCTGCTCGCGGATATCCAGGAAGGCATTCAGCAGATCACCAACACGATGGTGATGGGAGAGAATCTGCAGGTGTTCGTGGAGACCGTGGCCGGCTGCTTGGGCCATCCGGTTGCTTTTGCGGCCTTGACCGGCGAGACGGTGGCTTCCCATTCCTCCCGGCCGGTTCCTTGGCCGGACTCTCTTCCGAAGAATGGGGAATGGCCGGAGGAGCATCGGGTGGATGGGAATCCCATGCTTATCGGAAGGGAAGAGAACGGAACGTTAACCGTGATCGTACCGGTCGAGCGAGGGGAAGGAATGCCGGCTATCTGATCGGGTGGGAGGCACCCGAAGGGGCTTACCTGAAGCTGGTTTCGCTGCTGCCACACGCCGCCAAGCTGCTCATGCTTCAGCTGACCAAGCTCGAGTCTCTTCTTCATTTAAAAGAGAACCACAAGGACAAATTTATGAAGAAATGGATTCTCGGAGAGCTGACGGGCAAAGAATCGATTCTGCTCGGGGCGGCGGAGGTCGGCCTGCAGCTCAAGGTCTCGTACCGGGTGGGCACCGGGCATGCGAGCCGCATGATGTCCGATCCGGAGCAGGCGAGGCTGAGGGCCGCCCTTACCCAGAAAGACATTCTTTTCCTCGGAATGGGAAAAGAGCTGGTCTTTCTGCTGCCGCCGCAGCTGTACGCCAAGGAGAAACGGATCGCCCGCTTTCAGGAAGAAGTGCAGGGGATTCTCACCCACCACCGCCTGATCTTCGGCTTCAGCCCGGTGCATCCTCCGGAAACAGCCGCCGCCGGGCTGCTCGAGGCCCGGGAAGCCGTGGAGATCGGCCCCCGCGTATTCCCGGATAAGACTCTTTTCTTCTTCGAGGACATGAGGTACCACCGGCTGATTAAGCTCATCGCGGAGCACGACAAGCTGAAAACGGCGCTGCTTCATTTTCTGGAGCCGCTCCTGGCTTATGATCAGAAAAACCAGTCTCAGCTCCTGGATACGCTGATCCACTACTTCCGCTGCAACGGCAGCATCAAGGAAACGTCCCAGGTGCTGTTCTGCCATTACAATTCGGTGGTTTACCGGATGGAGCGGATCCAGCAGGTGCTGGATGCGAATCTGAACGATTCGGAGCAGAGGCTTCAGGCTCAGCTTGCGGTGCTCGTGTACGATCATTTCCGCAGGCTTTCCATGATGCCTTAGCCTTGTCCGGCGGCTGGTTGCTCTCGGCTTTCGGGCTGTTCGGCGGCGGGGCCGGAATCTTCCTTTCAGGACGCGCGGTGCCGCCGTCCTTTTTTCTTTTTCGTTCCTTTAGGGTAGAATGGAGGCAACGATAAAGATTGGAGTGGGACTATTGAGCAGCGAAGAAGTGGTTTTGACCCCGGAAGGGCTGGCGAAGCTCGAGGAAGAGCTGGAGGAGTTGAAGGGACCGAAGCGCCGGGAGCTGGCCGAGCGCCTCAAGGTGGCGATCAGCTACGGAGACTTGAAGGAGAACAGCGAATACCATTCGGCCAAGGAAGACCAGGCCCATATGGAAACGCGCGTTCTGATACTGGAGCGGATGATCCGAAACGCCCGTGTGGTGGACGCCGGCAGCCGGAATACCGACCAGGTGGGAGTGGGCACCGTCGTCCTCCTGAACGACATCGAATTTGCGGAGAAGATCGAATACCGGATCGTGGGGCCGGCGGAAGCTAACGTGGCCGAGAATCTGATTTCTTATGAAAGCCCGCTTGGCAAAGAGCTCATGGGCAAAAAAGTGGGAGACAACATAAGCGTCAACGCCCCGATGGGGGTTCTAAAGTACGAGCTTCTCGAAATCAAGCCAGGGTAGAGCCCGAAAGGGGAAACGCGATGAGAACGAAAGCGGTGCTCTTTGATTTTGACGGAACGCTGGCGGATACGCTTCCGGTTATCTTCCATGCATTTCAGACGGTTTTTCGCCGGCATGACCGCCGCGAGGTGTCGCCGGATGAAATCATCGGCATGTTCGGACCCCCGGAGGAAGGGATTCTCCGGAAGGAGCTCTCGCATTGCGGCAGCCTGGAGGAGGCCGTGAAGGAATTTTATCTCCTCTATGAGGAGAATCATACCCGGCTGGTCCGGCCGAGCGGGGACATTCGGGACCTGCTGGCGTTTCTCCGGGACCGTTCTTACCGGACGGCGGTCATCACCGGGAAAGGCCGCCGGACGTTCGAAATTTCCGCGCGGGAGCTCGGACTGTCGGATGCCTTCGACGTGACGATCACCGGCAATGACGTGGAGAAGGCGAAGCCGGACCCGGAGGGCATCCTTCGGGCGCTCGATGAGCTCGGGGCGGCGAAGGAAGAGGCCGTCTTCCTCGGAGACAGCGATGCCGATATCGCGGCGGGGAAGGCCGCTGGACTGAGAACCTACGGCGTGCTGTGGCTTCCCACCACGCAGGCGTCCGAGTTCCAGAAGAAGCCGGATGCGGTATTCCGCCGGACGGCTCAGCTGCGCGAGCTGCTGGAGGGGAAGCCGGCTAAATAGGACTGCCGGTAGGGGGCCGTTTCGAGCGATACTCGGGCGGCTTCCTGGATGAGGAAGGGAATAAGACAAAACCGCAGGGTCTTCGGAAGACCGCTGCGGTTTCTTTGTGCTGGGGAGGCAGGGGGTGAGCTGCCCGGAAAAGGAACAGTTCTCCGGATATAGAGGAACTACCGTTCGCTATTCCGCGGATTAACGGGCTTCCCTGGCCTGTTTGCCCTCCAATAGAGGAACAAAGTTCCTCTCCTTACCGGGTAGCAGCTCCAGGAGAGGGGATCGCGGATCAAAGTTCCTCTATTTGTTCGGTTACGAATAAGATACTAGCTCAGCGTGGTATTGCGGGCTGCTGCCGAATGACCCGCCACCGCCCGGCGGCCGCTGACCGAGATCCATTGGCGGACAGAGACGACGATCAGCGCTCCGGCAAAGGCTTTGACGGCGTCGCCGATCAGGTAAGGATAACAGCCGGCGACCATGGCCTTCTGGAAGGTCATGTGGTACGAGTGGGCGAGCCACGGAACCCCGGTAACATAAAGCATCAGGGAACCGAACACTTCGAGCGTCAGGAAGGTCAGAACAATCTGCTTGGTGCGGCCTCCTCCTATCCGGGGAACGATCATCCCTATGAACAGGGCGGCAAAGGGATAGGCCCATATGTATCCTCCCGTCGGGCCGAGAACAAGCGGCAAGCCTCCCGAGCCGTGCAGCAAGGGAAACCCGATGGCCGTAAGGACGACGACCGTCCCTATGCTGAACAGCCCGTAACGGGCACCGAGAAGGGCGCCGGTGAGCATAATGGCGAAGTTCTCCAGTGTGATCGGCACCGGGGAGAAGCCCAGGTGAATGTTGACGAAGCTGAGGACGACGAGCAGGGCGGCAAACATGGCGCTGAGCGTAATTCCCCTGACCGTAAAGCCCGATGTTTTCATTGCAAAAGCTCCTCTCATTTGTTAACCTGTTTCTGAATAATCTGGTTGACAATTCGGATTGTAGCATATCGGCTGCGGGTCGGCCAGAGGGGATCGGAAATTTTTTTCCGGGAAGTAGGAGAGGCGGGGATCTCCGTGGGGGAGAAGGACAGGAAGGAATCCCAGCGCGGAGAAGGAGAGGTCCGGGCAAGCGGATTTGCCTTAACGGAACAATCTTAATAGAGATTTGTATCACGCGGGGGAACACGCGGGGAAAGAGAGGCGGGGACACCTTGAAGGGGATTGAATGGGGGTTGGAACCGGAATTTGAGCTGAGGGGACTATCGGTGGAATACGAGAAAGCGGACCAGGCGGAAGGGGCCGGGACGGAGACGGTTCTTCAATCGATCGACCTTCAGATCCGGCCCGGCCAATGGCTTGGTGTGGCAGGGCCAAACGGAAGCGGGAAGAGTACACTTGGGCTCGTCTTGGCCGGATTGTCGGGTTACAGCTCGGGGGTCCGGGAGCCGGGCTGGACGGAGGGGCGCCGCATCGGGATGGTGATGCAGAACCCCGAATCCCAGATCGTTGGGGAAACGGTTTGGGAGGATGTCTGCTTCGGGCTGGAGTGGCTTGAGCTGGAGAGCGCCGAGCGGAGGGCGAGAGCGGCCGCAGCTTTGGAGCGGGTCGGCCTGACCGCGAAGAAAGAGGAGAAGGTCGAGCGGCTGTCCGGCGGCCAGAAGCAGCTGCTCGCCATCGCCGGCTGTTTGGCGGCCGGCAGCCCGATGATCGTCTTCGACGAGGCGACGGCGATGCTCGATCCCGTTTCAAGGGAACGGGTGTGGAGGGCGGCGAAGGACCTGACGAAGGAAGGCACGGCCGTCGTATGGATTACCCAATGGATGGAGGAGCTCGCCGGGAGCGGCGCGATGCTTGCTCTGGAGAAGGGAAGGGTTATTTATTCCGGTACTCCTTCCGGCTTCTTCTATGGCAAAGAGGATGAAGATACTTCTTCGGAGAAAACCCCGTGTGAGCAGCTGGGCTTTACGGCTCCCTATTCGGTGCGGCTAGTCCGGGAGCTGATGCGCCGGGGATTCCGGCTCAGGTCAAGGCCGCTTACGGTGGAAGAAGCCGTTCGGGCGGTGGAGGCGATCCGATGACCATCCAGTTGACGGATATCCGTATCCTTCCAGCCGATGGCTTCGGAAGGAACGTGCTGGACGGAGTGTCCGCCGAATTCTCTGCCGGAGAGCTGACGCTGGTCGCCGGTCCTTCCGGGGCGGGCAAATCGACATTGCTTGATGTCGCTTCCGGTCTCCGCAAGCCCGATGAAGGAAGCGTCCGATTCGAGGGAGAGGTCCTGTGGAGCCGGAGAAGGCCGGCAGGGCCTCCCATGAAGGCGGCCTTCGTGTTTCAGTATGCTGAGCATCAGCTTTTTGCCCGCACGGTCCGGGAGGAGTTCACCTATTCCCTTAAGCCATACCGGCTTACCCGGGAAGAGGGGAGCGTCGGATTGTGCGGGCGCTGGAGGCGGTGGAGCTGCCGCAAGCGTTTCTCGACCGCAGCCCGTTCTCATTGAGCGGGGAGAGAAGCGCCGGGTGGCGCTCGGAACGGCGTTCGCCGTGGAGCCCGACTGGCTGTTCCTTGACGAGCCGAGCGCGGGCCTCGATCCGGAAGCGTCGGGACTGCTGGCCGAGTATCTCGCCCGGTTCAGAGCCGGGGAGGCGGCATCGTCGTCGCGGCTCACGATCTGGACACGTACCTGCCGTTGGCGGACCGTGTCCTGCTCTTAAACGGCGGCCGGCTGGCCGCCGCGGTGAGCGGCGAAGAGCTGGACCGCCGGCCGCAGCTGCTCGCGGAGGCGGGCCTTGCGGTGCCCGAGTCCCTCCAGCTTGCGGAGAGGCTCCGCGGGCTGGGGTGGGACGTGCCCGCGGGGCGGCCGCTTGCGCCGGAGCAGCTGGCGGCGGAGCTGGCCCGGCAGGCGAGCCTGCGCGGGGCGGTGGCGGCCGCTGCGCCTGGCCGCTCGCCTGCGGCCGACGGGCTCGGCCCGGCCTCCGCCGACACCGCCGCGGCCGATCCGGCTGCCCCCGCCGCCGGCCGGCCCCCGGAGCTTCGCGCTCCGGCATGTCTCTCGCGGGCTCAGCGCCCGGTTCGTCCGCGGAAGCAGGGGCAGGCCCGGCCTCCACCGGTGCGCTTGCTCCCGCAGGCCTTGCCGCCGGAAGTGTGCCAACCGCACCTCCGCCCGAGGGCACCGCGGCTTCCGTCCTTACCGCTGTGACTGCCCCTGGAGCCCCTGCGCCGGAGCCCGCCCCAGCCGCTTCGGCCTCCGCCATCGCCGGCGCGCCGCATGGCGCCCCCGTCCCGTCCGCCGGCTCAGCCGCTGCCGGGCAAACGCCGGCCGCCGAGCCGTCCAACCCCAGCGCCGCCCGCGGCCTTACGGCCGCCGACCCGCGGGCGCTGTGGGCCGGGTGCCTGCTGCTCTCGGCGGGCATCTTCAGCCAGAGCTCCGTGGCGGCGCTGGCGCTGTCGATCGGGGTGACGGCCGGCGTCACGGCTTACAGCGGGGTGCCCGTTCGGTCGCTGAAGCCCGCGGTTCGGCCGTTCCTGCTTCTCATGGCGTTCTCGGTGGCCATTTCGGGAGCGAGAATCGCCTTTCCGGCCGGATTTCCCGGCATGCCGGCGATCGCCTTCTCCGTGCCGGAGGCCCTGCTGACCCTGCGCCAGTTCGTCAAGCTGCTGTGCGTCCTGGTGCTCGGCATGCTCCTTCCGCTGCTGGCCGGGCCGATCCGGATGAAGCAGGGCCTGGAGCAGGGGCTAGCCGGCCTCTCCCGGCTGAAGCTGCCCGTTGAAGCGGTCGCATTGACGGCGTCCCTTCTTTTCCGGTTCATTCCGCTGATCCTGGCGGAGCTGGAGCGGTTCTCCCGGATTGCCAGAGCGCGGGGGCGTTCCGGGGCCCGTCCGGGCTCTCTTAGGGCAAGGGACCTTCCCGCTGTGCTCATCCCTCTTCTCGTCTCCCTGTTTAAATCGGCCGAGGACTTTGCCCTCGCCCTGGAGATGAGGGGATATGACCGTCTCGGTCCGCGCCGGCCGCTGCGCGAGCCGCTGCGGTTCTCCCGCAGCGACTATCGTTTGATCGCTGTAAGCTTGTTGGGGTTTGTAGTCCTCATTGGGGCCGGACGCCTTTAGTCCGGTCTTTTTATCGTGCCGGAAGGATGGCTGATTTCCCACCAAGGGTTTTCACGGGAACGAATGTTTGGTATTCTGATAGGAACCCATAGACCGGAACGGAACGTCCGGAGATTTTTTTAAGGAGTTGTCTCATGAAAGCTATTGAACTTGTCGTCCTCAACTTGGAAGAAGTCCGCCGCCGAAGCGAAAAGGTCTGGAGAAGCCTTCCCGCCGACCGGCTGGATTGGAAGCCCGATGGGGAGGCCTTGAGTATAAAGGATATGATTCGGCATGTGCTCGACAGCGAGCGCTATTATCATCTTGCTCTTCTTAACCGGGGAAGCCTGACTTCTTATGAGTCTCCTTATGAAGGGAGGGAGTTCACGACGGTGGAAGAGGAATTGGCGTTTGCCCGGCCTTGGCGCGAGGCGTTCCTGACCACCGTTAAGTCCTTCCGCGAGGAAGACCTGCCGGCGATTCGTATCGACCGGAGCGATGCCGGGTACGTTCGGACGCTTGGGGATATGCTGCTCCGCATCGCCTATCATGAATCCGTTCATACGGGACAGCTGCTGGATTATATGCGGACGGCCGGCGTGCCGCGTCCCCGGGTCTGGGATTGACCCCCAGCCCTTTCCCTTCCGTGGACCTTCCTGACGTTGATCCGGGACTTCCGTCCCAGATCGTCTTCTGTCTGCTCCGGCCGCCGCATACCTATAGAGAGACATGTCTAAGCCGCTTTATGGCTCCCGCCGCTCTCTTTCCTGTTAGAGGAGGGGGCGATTGGGTAAAATGGTAATATTGTTCTGGGACTCTGCCTCTTTTGTTGTCATTTCCCTGAGCTCGAGAGTAGAGTAATATGGAGAGCTGTTCCCGTTTAACTATCACTTTTTTCATGGGAAATCCCGATTATAAAGGTAAAGAGACCCATGCAGTCCCCTTCGGGCCATCCGAAGCCAAGGGCTCCTTTGCAGCCAAAGCAGGTGCAGGTTCCATCTTTAAGGATACGCTGCCTTGTGGAGAATCGAAATTTCAGTGAATCGGAGTGAGGCAGATGGCGGTTCAGCAGACAGAGGACATCAGGCAAACTTTCGGAGATCCCCGCGTAACCGACGGGATTTCCGTATGGGAGGACGCTTTTGACAGCCGGTTTTACTATGATGGTGACGATCTGGGCCTGACATGGTCGGAGGAAGGCTCCCTGTTTAAGGTGTGGGCTCCTACCTCGGAGGAAGCCCGGCTTGTTCTATATTCCGGTTGGGACGGGCCGGCCGAACGGGAGCTGCCCATGACCCGCGGGGAAGCAGGTACGTGGTCGGTTGAGGTGCCGGGCAACCTGGAGGGCCGTTTCTATACGTATAAAGTAAGCGTCGGGGGAGAATGGCGGGAAGCGGTCGATCCCTATGCCCGGGCGGTCAGCGTGAACGGCGGGCGGGGGCGGTCATCGACCTGCACCAAACCGACCCGGAAGGTTGGCGGGAGACTCCGCGGCCTCCTTTTGCCCACCCGGTGGATGCGGTGATCTATGAACTGCACGTCCGCGATGCCTCCATTCATCCGGAAAGCGGAATTCGGGACAAAGGGAAGTTTATCGGACTGTGCGAGACGGGCACCCGGGGGCCGCAAGGGATTCCCACCGGGCTTGATCATATCATCGACCTTGGGGTCACGCATGTTCAGCTTCTTCCGGTAAACGATTACAGCGAAGAGAGTGTGGATGAAACAAGCGGGGAGCCCCAGTTCAACTGGGGATACGACCCCGTTCATTATAACGTGCCGGAGGGGTCCTATTCGACGGATCCTTATGACCCTTACGCCCGGATACGCGAACTCAAGAAGCTCGTGATGACCCTGCATCAGAAAGGACTCCGGGTCATTCAGGATGTCGTTTACAATCATGTCTTCGATATCCGCACCGCTCATTTGGAAGCGCTTGTTCCCGGGTATTATTTCCGCCGCCGGGAGGACGGGATTCCTTATAACGGTTCCCACTGCGGCAACGAGACGGCGTCCGAGCGCCCCATGATGCGCAAATTCATCCTGGACTCGGTGCTCTACTGGGCGAAGGAATACCGGGTGGACGGGTTCCGCTTCGACCTGATGGGGCTGCTCGACGTGGACACGATGAACGAGGTGCGCCGCTGTCTGGATAAGATAGACCCCTCGCTGCTTGTGCTCGGAGAAGGGTGGTACATGGATCAGAGCGGCCTTGCCGACGATCGGAGGGCCAACCAGTTTCACGCCCGCCGGATGCCGCGGATTGCCCAGTTCAACGACCAGCTGCGGGACAGTGTAAAAGGCAGCAATTTCTACGGAGAGGGAACCGGTTTCGTGAGCGGCTGCGAGGGCTTGGATAACGAAGTCCGGAAAGGGATAGCCGGCTCGATTCGGTACAGCGAGAGCTTTCATTCCTTTCCCCAGGAGCCGGACCAGACGATCAACTATGTGGAATGCCACGACAACCTGACCCTGTGGGATAAGCTGCTCCGCAGCGGCGAGCCCTCGGGCGAGGTGCTCCGGCAGATGCACCGGCTGGCTTCGGCCATCGTCCTGACGAGCCAGGGCATTCCTTTCCTTCAGGCCGGACAGGAGTTCATGCGCACGAAGAGGGGACAGGAGAACAGCTACAACCTGCCGGATGAGATCAACCGGCTCGATTGGGAGCGCTGCGCCGAGCGGCGGCATGACGTTTGGTTCATGAAGGAGCTCATCGCCTTAAGAAAGGCCCATCCCGCCTTCCGGCTGAGAACAGCCGAGGAGATCAAGCGGCACCTCGTCTTCGAAGCGACGCCGGCGGGCGTGATCGGCTTCACGCTCCGCCACCGCGCGAACGGCGATCCGGCCCGTCACCTCTACGTGTTGTACTCGGCCCGCCGGGACGAAACCGAGGTGCCGCTTCCCGGCTCGGGCCGTGGAAGGCCCTCTTCGGCAGCGAATTCATCCGCTACCTGGATAACGGCCGCCTGAGGGCCGGAGGCATCGGCATGGTGGTTCTGGCGGTCGACGCGGAGTAAAACGGACGTGCACAAAAGGACCCGAGAGCGGCTTTTCCGGCCGCATATCTCGGGTCCTTTTACGTTTAAACGAAGAACGGGGAAATCCCGCCTGTCCGATACAGAAAACTTCCCGGCAGCGGTTCTTACAGACGGCCGGAACCGCTGCCGGTATCCGGGTCCTCTTCGGCCCCCGCCCCGTTAAGCAGATCCGTCCCGTGGACGACATCCTGGGGAGGAGCAACCGGGTCCACCGGACTGTTGTCGTCCGCGACGGCATCCGTTTCGGGTACGAGGTCCTCGTCGTTCAACCCGCTGTAAGGCGCGTTGTCCTCTCGGAGCCGATCCTCCTCATAGGCCTGCCCGCGGCTAACCCCTTCAGAAGTCACCGCTGCGTTCCGGTGCCTTCTCAAATACTCATCGGCAGGCATCTCCTCGAACGAAGCCAAATCGCCTAAGTCTTTGTCCACCTCGGTTCCCTGGGAAGCGTCCTGCTCCACGGCATCGTCGTTCAGAATATCCGCGTTGACATCGGACGCCAACGTTTCCTCCAGATGCTCCGGCTGGTCGAAATTGTCGACCTCGCTGCTGTAATCCGTATTCCGGCGGGTGGAATCCAGCTCGGTTTGCACGGCGCTGTCGTTCGGGGTAACGCCTCCGTAAATGCCGTAGCCCAATTTTCTATTTTCCAACGCATCCATCGATTGGTCTTTTCGGTCCGTCATGAGGTTCCTCTCCTTTGTAAGTGCTATTCTTCTTTTTACCCATCCGAGTGCGGGCGTAAACGAGAAGCCCGGATCCGCCCTGCCAATGGGGCATCCGGTCCGCTGTAAAAGTGCGTCGAAAAAGTCCTTAAATCCCCTCGGATACCCCCTCTTGTCTAGTAATCTACAAATTAATCAACAAAATATAATTTGTAAATTTTTTCCTTAGAAATGCCGAAGCATTCATGTTAAACTTTGGATTGGATAAAAAATGAACGGCTCTCGCATAAGCGGATAAAGCCGTCCCAAAAGAAAGGTTGGACCGTCCATGACGAAAGTGAAAATCGGACTTATCGGTGCAGGCTCTATTTCGGAATCTCATCTCGACGCCTACAGCAAAAACGACCAAACGGCGGAGATTTACGCCATTTGCGACCTTAACGGAGAGCGGGCCCAGGCCAAGGCGGACAAATACGGGGCAACCCGGGTGTATACCGACTACCACGAGCTTCTTGCCGATTCCGAGGTGGAAGCTGTCAGCATCTGTACGTGGAACAATACCCACGCCGAAATCGCCATTGCCGCGCTTCGTGCCGGCAAGCATGTTCTGGTTGAGAAGCCTCTTTGCCGCACGGTAGAGGAAGCTCTTCAGGTGGAACAGGCCGTTAAAGAAAGCGGAAAAATCCTTCAGGTCGGCTTCGTCCGCCGTTACGACCGCAACGCGGAAGTGGTGCGCCAGTTCATCGACAGCGGAGAGCTGGGGAAATCTACTACGCGAAAGCTTCCTGCCTGCGCAGACTGGGCAATCCGGGCGGCTGGTTCTCCGACATCGAGCGTTCCGGCGGCGGCCCTGTCATCGATCTGGGCGTACACGTCATCGACATCTGCTGGTACATGATGGGCCGTCCGAAGGTGGTCAGCGTCAGCGCCAATACATACAACAAGCTTGGCAACCGGGCGAATGTCAAAAATCTTTCGTTCTACAAAGCGGCTGACTATGACGCTTCGAAGAACACGGTCGAGGATCTGGCCAACGCCCTCATCCGTTTCGAGAACGGGGCTTCCCTGATGGTCGACGTCAGCTTCACGCTGCATGCCAAGCAGGACGAGCTGTCCGTCAAGCTGTACGGGGATAAGGGAGGGGTTGAGCTGGAGCCGAACATTCAGCTGGTCCTCGAGAAGCACGATACCATCCTTAACGTGACGCCGCAGACCGACAGCACTTCGTTTAATTTCCCAAGTGCGTTCCAGAACGAGATCCGGATGTTCCTTCACAGCGTTCAAAGCGGAGATACTCCGCGCAGCCCGGTTCAAGACGGCGTAGAAGTGATGAAGATGCTCTGCGGCATTTACGAGTCGGCCGCCAAAGGACAGGAAATCCGTTATTAAAGGAGAGAGGACAATGAAGCTTGGGTTAAGCTCGTACAGCCTCGTTAGAGCCATACAGTCGAATGAAATGACCGTTCTGGACGCGGTCGATTGGATCGCCGAGAACGGCGGGGAGCACCTGGAGCTGGTCCCTATGGGATACACGCTGACGGACAACCCGGACCTGATCGCGGCTCTCAAGAAAAAGCCTCCGACGCCGGAATCGCCCTGTCCAACTATGCGATCGGCGCGAACTTCATCAAGGACACGAAGGAAGAATACGAGGCGGAGATCGCCCGAGTCATGAAGGAAGTGGACACGGCCGGAGCTCTCGGCTTGAAGCTGATGCGCCACGATGCGGGTTCGCACAGCGACACGTCCATGGCCATGTTCTTGAAGGAGCTGCCGCGTCTCGCGGAAGCATGCGCACGCGTCGCCGACCATGCCGCCCAATACGGCATTACGACAAGCGTGGAGAACCACGGGTACCTGGTTCAGGCCAGCGACCGGGTTCAGGCTCTTATTCAAGCGGTGGACCGTCCGAATTTCCGGACGACCCTGGATGTGGGCAATTTCATGTGTGCCGACGAGAATTCCGTCGCCGCCGTGAAGAAGAACATTCCTTTCGCTTCGATGGTGCACGTCAAGGACTTCTACCTGCGTCCTTCTTATGAGAACCCGGGCCAGGGCTGGTTCCGCACGACAAGCGGCAATTATTTGCGCGGGGCCATCGTCGGACACGGCGACATCGACATGCGGGAAGTGCTTCGCACCGTGAAGGCGTCCGGCTACGACGGCTTCGTGTCCGTGGAATTCGAAGGTATGGAAGAATGCCGCACCGGCTCGAAGATCGGAATGGACAATGTCCGCCGCCTTTGGGACGAAGTGTAAGGCAAACATAAGAAAGCGGGAGCCCCTGGCAGACAGGGCTCCCGCTTTTTTAACCGAACAGAACATCCAGGACCGTTCCGAGCTGGCCGCGGCTTTTGCCTTCAAGCACCTTCGGGTTATACACCTCAACATAGCCGCAGTGGGAGCAGGAGACGAACAGGAAATGATTGTGCTGGATGTCGAACATTTTGCTCAGGCCGGTTCCCGTCATGGCCACTTCCTTGATCAGGCACTCGGCGTTCCCGCACTTGGTACACTTGAACCTTTCCTTGATGGCCGCTTCTACACTCATCGGGCATCCCTCCGTTATTTGGTCTTCCTTTCCCTACGGAAAAGGAACGGCTTCGGTTCCCTTGTAGGGGGCCTAGGAGAGCTCCAGCTCTTCCATTTCCCTGCTCCAGCGGCTGTGAATGGCGGTGAGCTTCGTCCTCCAGCCTCATTTTCCCCTCGTCCACGGTATGCCCTTCCGCCTCGTACCAGTCGAGCATCATGCGGAGTCCGTCCCGTAAGGTCAGGGAAATCTGGAAATGCGGAATATCCCGTTTGATCTTCGTATTGTCGAACAAGCCCGCGTAGCTCTTCTCGTAGTGGAGATGAGCGAACAGGTCGGGATCGGCCTTCAGGAGCAGGTCCGTGGGGAGATGGACGATGACCGGCTCGACACCGAGAATCTGCCCCCACTCCAAATACAGATCGTCCCATACCCGGTTCTCTTCGCTCGTGGCATGATACGCCTGGCCGTACGTTCTCTCGTTGCCGACGGCCCCCACGAATGCTTTGGCCAGATCGGGCGCAAAGGTAAAGCTCCACGGCAGCCGGCCGTCCCCGAACATGACGAGCGGAAGGCCTTGGCGGATGCGGTGCACGATGTTGTAATTCTGTCTCAACACGCCGAGATTGGCTCCTCCTACCCCGTAAGTCAGCGATGGCCGGATGATGGTAATCGCCACATTCTCTTCGCGGATGAGGCTCTGCAGGTAGAGCTCCATCCGGGCCTTCTCGAAAGCATAAGGAAAGGCGGGGTCGTCGAATAGCGCCTCCGAGTCCTCCTTCACGGGCGTGGTGCAGAAGGGCCGCTTGTACGCCGCCCCGGTGGAGCAGAAGATCAGCTGCGGGACGCGCCCGCGGAAGGTTTCCACCGTCAGGCGGGCATCCGTCTCGTTAAAGCTGATCATGTCGATGACGGCGTCGAAGCGGCGCCCGGCCATCTGCCGCTGAAACATCTCCCCGTCCGCCTTGCTGCCGACGATCCATTCGTATTGGCCGGCGTCCGGCAAGCTTTTGGACCCCCGGTTGAAGACGGTTACCTCATGTCCGGCCGCTAACAGCTGCTGGGAAATTTGGCTGCTGATGACGCCGGTCCCTCCCAGGATCAACACTTTCATTAACCTGGCCCCCTCGTTTCATAGGATTGCAAACGTTTGCATTCGTCTTTTTATTCTACCACGCAGCCCCTCATCCTTCCAGCGGGTGCCCCCGCAAGTTGAATTGCCGGCCCCGTCCGGTTTAGTATGGGAGGAGGAAGGCCACCCTGGTAGGACAGGGGTGGCGGCAGGGAGACCGTGCCGTCTGCTCGGCCACCCGCGAAAGAAAACCATGAGGAATGAGGCGGATCGAAGATGGAAGTAACGATTATGGACGCAAAGATGACGAAGGATGAGGAAAGCGGGTACGTGGGCCAGGTTGTGTTCCAGCTCCCCGGGGAGAGCAACGTATACGAGCTTACCCTCCAAAGCAAAAAAGCCCGCGATTGGGGCTACAGCCTGCATTTTGCCAAAGAGTCGGGCACCGAGGAAGAGCTGGAAGCGATGGAGGAAAGGCTGGAGGAAGACGATGAGCTGTTCGACCGGCTGGTCGGCGAGGCGATGAGCCGGCTGCAGGACTGACCGGCCTCTACGGCTGCAGGAGTACGGCGGGTCATCCTCAGGAAGCCGCTAGAGGCGGCTTCCTTCCGACAGGACGTAGACCTTCACGTTAGGCTTGACCCCGAAGTGCAGCGCTTCCTGGAGATCATTCATATAAATATCGACGCGCTTGCCCTTGATGGCGCTTCCCGTATCCTCCGCTTGGCGGATGCCGATATTCTCGATATAAACGGTGGAGCCGAGCGGAATGACCGAAGGGTCGACCGCAATGGTCCGTCCCTCCTTCACCCGGCTTCCGGAATACGTGATGCCGTACGACGGGTCGGAGGGCCGCTTGCCCGTGGATTCGTAGCCGGCCGTGTAGGCGGTCAGCTTGGCGGACAGCACCTCGCGGACCGTCTGGTTCCGCAGCGAGGGAATCTCCGCCGGCCCGGACGGAATCCGGATGCCTTGGCCGACCTGCAGCCGGGCCGGATTCAGCGAGCCGTTTACGGCCAGGAGATCGTCCACCGAGAGGCCGAATTCGGCCGATACCCGGTACAGCGTATCGCCGGGCCGGATGTGGTAGGTCAGGGCCGGTGCGTCGTCTGCCCGTGCCGCCGGAGAACGGTCATTCAGGACGGCAAAATAGTCGGCTGCTTCCGGAGCCGTGTCCGAATTGTCCGGATCGGTTATTTGAGGGAAGGCCTCCGCTTCGCCCGGCCGCCCGTATAAAAGGAGCAGCAGCAGGAGCAGCAGGCTTTTTCGGTTCGTCAATTCTATCAACCTCCAGGTTCTGGTTGGGATAGTCACTAGAATCTCCAACTCTAGCGGCTCTTATACCTGTCGGAGTGATTTGCTAGATTAAGAGAGGATCGAAAAGTTGCCGTACGCGTCCTGCGAACCAGCATCGAAGGAGGAAGAACACTGGAAGGAAAAGGATTGGGCTGCTTGTACACATATGCCTGCCACGAGGAGGAAGAAGAGCTCTGCCGGATGGAACGGAGGGCCCTCTTCGGGACCGGGGAAGAAGGGAGAGACGGGGCGGAGACGGCTCCGTCTTTTAGCGGGAAGGGGTGGTTCCGCAGCGCGCGTAGACTATACCCGGGACGGAGTCCTTTTCTCCATGAGAGGATGGACATTCAGTATGAGGCGGAGAGCGTGGAGGAGCTTAAGAAGCAGGTGAAGGGGCTTGAGCTCGAAGGACGCACGTTTAAGGTGATTGGCCTGGACGCCGGCTCGAGCTGGGATTACACGGAGAAGCGGGCGATCGAACGCGAGCTCGGCGCCGGCATCCGGGGACGGGCGGAGATGAAGAAACCGGAGCGGCGGTACGGGGCGGCCCTGGTTCAGGGGCGGTGGCTCTTCGGGCTGCTTCAGCAGGGGAAGCCCACTGGCTGAAGCACAAGAACAAGCCGCGGAACTATTCCACGGCGCTCACCACCCGAATGGCCCGGGCCGTGGTTAACGTGGCCGTGCCGGAGCCGGAAGGCGTCCGTGCCGTGGATCCGTGCTGCGGAATCGGCACCGTGCTGGTCGAAGCCCTCTCGATGGGAATCGCGATCGAGGGCTTCGACCTGAACCCGCTTGCCGTTCGCGGGGCACGGGCCAATCTGGCGCACTTCGGCTTTCCGGATGTGGTGCGTCTGGTCGATATGCGCCGTCTAACCGGCCGCTATGACGCCGCGGTAGTGGACCTGCCGTACAACCTCTGCTCGGTTCTGCCTCCGGAAGAGCGGCAGGAGATGCTGCAGAGCGCCCGCCGGCTGGCGGACCGGGTCGTACTGATTACGACCGAGGGCATCGAAGCCGCCGTAAAGGAGGGGGCTTCACCATCCTCGACCGGTGCCTGATGAAGAAGGGCAGCGTGGAACGCCGGATTTTACTGTGCGAGTAGGGAAAGCGGCGTTCGGATTTGCTCTTAAGAGGACTAGCTGCACGGAGAGCCGGTTCGGAGATAAGCAACAACGGGAAGCGGGAAAGGCAGCCCGGATTTTTTGGCCAATGGCAGGGTTGACATCCTACTCGTTAAATGTCATAATGACAATATCAAATCGAGAATAAAGGAGGGCGTCTCATGGCGGAAGAGAATGAGAAGACTTATTCCGCGGCGAAGTACCGGACACCGGACGGAGCCCCGGCGGACATTGTAATATTCACCATCACCTCGGAGCAGCGCCCAAGCATGACGAAGTCCCTTCCGAAGCGGGAGCTGAAGGTTCTTCTCATTAAACGCAAAATATGGCCGCATGCGGGCATGTGGGCGCTGCCGGGCGGGTTCTCGCGGGAGACGGAATCGGTCTACGAGACCGCCCGACGCGAGCTGCAGGAGGAAACGGGTGTGAAGGACGTACACATGGAGTACTTCAACGTGTACAGCCGTCCCGGCCGCGACCCGCGCGGCTGGATGATCTCCCACGCCTTCTTCGCCCTCGTGAACGAAGAGGCGCTCGGGAAGCTGGAGGCGGCGGACGATGCCGAGGAGGCGGGGCTTTTTCCGTAGAAGAGGCGCTCGGGGGCATGGAGCTTGCCTTTGACCACCGGGAGATTCTGCAGGACGCATTGGCCCGGGTGAAGGAGAAGATGCTCGTAACCCCGATTGCCGGCGAATTCCTTCCCGGTGAGTTCACGCTCGGGGAGCTGTACCAGGTGATCCGGACGGTCGTGCCGGATTTCGAGGAGGCCAACTTCATCCGCAAGATGAAGCAGACCCAGAGCCGCAGCGGGGTGCTGGAGGAAGTAAGAACGGAGCAGGGCGCGCTCAAGAAATCGAACCGTTATTCCCAGCGGGCGGCGCAGCTTTACCGGTTTTCGGGCGATGTGCCCCGGCTGTCTTTGTACAGCTGAATTTTTTGAACTACAATAATGTCATTGTGATAGTATTGTAAGCGTGATAAGGGGAAAGGATTATGAACGGAAAATATACGATGTGGATCCTCATGGCAGGCATGCTGCTGGTGGCCTATCTGACTTCTTCGACCTGGCTGGAAATCGCGGCTACGACGACCGGGCTCTTAAGCGTCTGGCTGACCGCCCGGCAGAATATGTGGTGCTGGCCCGTCAGCCTGGTGAACGTGGGACTCTTCTTCTTCACTTACTTCGAGGCGAAACTGTACGCGGATATGACGCTTCAGGTGCTGTTCTTCCTTCTCAGCATCCAGGGCTGGATCGTCTGGGCGACGCGCCGAGGGGGAGCGAAGGTCCGGCCGACCTCGAGGATTACGCCCAAGCTGACGGCTCTGCTGGCAGTCATCCTGATTGTGGTTACGTTTGCGTGGGGCCATGTGCTGGAGCGCTTCACGGATGCGTCGATCCCGTATGCGGATGCGTTCATCGCTACCCTGAGCATCGTGGCTCAGCTTCTGCTGTCGAGCAAAATCCTCGAGAACTGGTACGTGTGGATTGCCGTCGACGTGCTCTCGATCGGAATGTTCCTCTACAAGGAGCTGTACGTGGTGGCTTTCCTGTACCTGATCTTCCTTGGAATTGCCACGGCGGGGCTGATTAGCTGGAGGAAGGACTACCGGCTGGCCGCCGAAGCGGCGGGACCCTCGGGCGGGAGCAGGCCGGGGGCTGTGGTTTAGAGCGAGCGAAAGGGCGGTTCCTCACCGGTCCTGCCGTTTCGTAAGGACCCCGAGAGCCGCGTACCCGATCGCCACCGTAACGCCAATGACAGTCAGTATAAAGATCACCTCATCCGCCAAATGCGGGCGTTGAAGGAGCTTATAGAAAGTTATCAACTCCAGGATAAGGACGGCCGTCCAACAAAGAAAGATAACGGAAATGCCGGCACGGTACATCAACTTCCACCTCCTGTAAATGAATGACATTAAAGGATATTCGATCAAAACGCCAGGCATCCCTTTTTTGAAAGAGACTAAGAGAGGAGAAAACCAAGATGACCCGAACGACAGGCTTGACGCTGGGCAAATTCGCCCCGCTGCACAAAGGACACCAATTCATGATCGAGACGGCCCTCCGGGAGACGGACGAGGTGATCGTCGTCATCTACGACTCCCCGGATGTTACGAACGTACCGCTGTCGGTAAGAGCCGGGTGGATTCGCACCCTCTATCCCCAGGTGGAGGTGATCGAAGCGTGGGGAGGGCCGGAGGAAACGGGCTACACCCGGGAGATCGAGAAAGCGCACGAGGACTACATCACTTCCCTTCTCGGCGGCCGCCGGATCACGCACTTCTATTCGAGCGAGCCCTACGGGGAGCACATGAGCCGGGCGCTCGGGGCCGTGGACCGCCGGGTCGATCCCGACCGGAAGACCTTCCCGGTGTCCGGTACGGCGGTCCGTCAGGCTCCCTTCGAGAACCGGGCCTTCGTGGATCCGGTCGTGTACCGGGACCTCGTGAGCAGCGTGCTCCTGCTGGGCGCCCCCTCGACCGGAAAGACGACCTTGGCCGCCCGGCTGGCGGAGGAGCTCGGCACCGTTTGGATGCCGGAGTATGGACGGGAGTATTGGGACGCCCATCAGGTAGACCGGCGGCTTACGCCGGAGCAGCTCGTCGAGATTGCCGAGGGCCATCTGGAGCGGGAGGAGAGGATGCTGGGCGATGCGAACTGGTACCTTTTCGTGGACACGAACGCCCTCACGACGCGGATGTTTGCCCAGTATTACCACGGCTTTGTGCTTCCCCGGCTGGAGGAGCTCGCGGCGAAGGCGGCGGTCCGCCACGATCTCGTATTCGTCTGCGGGGACGAAATCCCCTACGACGACACCTGGGATCGGTCGGGCTTCGGGATGCGCGAGGAGTTTCAGCGGAAGATCCTCGCCGATCTGGCGGTCCGCCGGATTCCCTACGTGACCCTGACGGGCACGGTGGAGGAACGGGTGCACCAGGCCAAGGCGGTGCTGGAGCGCCAGGAGAAATACCGGAGCCTGCCCGACCGGCTGGCCCGGGAGCTGGGGGTGACGTCATAATGATGCAGAGCAGCCTGAACGACCGGATCAAGGGCGGTCTCTACGGAGTGGCCGTGGGGGATGCGCTCGGCGGAACGACTGAATTCATGAGCCGGGAGGCCATCCGGAGGGAACACGGTTACTTGACGGAAATCGTCGGGAGAGGCGTCTGGTCGCTCGCCCCCGGGGAAGTGACCGACGACACGATGATGACCATCGCCGTGGCGGAGGGCATTCTTGAGCATCCGGCGGATCCCGTGGAGGCGATCGGCGAGCGGTTCCTCGCGTGGTACCGCTCCAACCCGAAGGACATCGGGAACATCATCCGGCTCGTGTTCAGCCGCTACCGGGGGAATTGGCCGGAGGCGGCCCGTTCCGCCCACCTCCAGCTCGGGAGAAGTGCGGGGAACGGCTCGCTCATGCGCTGCCTGCCGGCGTCTCTTGCCTACGGCTGCCTCGACGACATGGAGCGGGTTACGGCGGCGCAGTCGGAGATGACGCATCACGATCCGCTCTGCCGGGAGGCGTGCCTTCTCTACAACCGCATCGCATGGCGCCTCCTGGAAGGCGGGGAGCTGCGGTCCGCGCTTGCCGCCGAGACGAAGGGGACGCGCTACGAGCCGGCCCTCGGCGCCGAGCCTCCGGATTGCCCGCCTGACGGCTATGTCGTTCATACGCTCCGCTGGGTGCTCCACCTTCTGAACCGCGCTTCCTCCTTCGAGGAAGCGGTGCAGGAGGCGGCGAACGGGGGGACGATGCCGACACGGTCGGGGCCATCGCCGGCGGTTTGGCCGGAATCTACTGGGGCTATTCGGGAATTCCAGCCCGCTACACGCAGGCTATTCTCGTAAAGGATAAGCTGGATGAGCTGGCCGAACGCCTAGCCGGGAACCGCTTGAAGACCTCTGGGTTGTAGAGCGAGCCCCTTTCCCGCCCGATAGAGCGCCTTTCCTTCCCCTTGCGGGAAGGTTTTCCTGTTTTGTAGAGGGAGCCTCTTTCCCGCGCGATAGAGCTACCCCTTCCGTCGACAGAAAACACCCCTTCCCTTCGCGGGAAGGGTTTTCTTGTGCCCGGCCGCTCCCCGGCTCGTCCCTTTTTTGAAGGGCGAACGCCCATGGGCTATAATGAATAGACTGGCAGGGAAAGGGGCGAGGGCTCATGGCCAACACACATACGTACACCCGCAGGGAAGAGATCGCGAACGCCGTAACGCACGGCATCGGGGCGCTGCTAAGCATTGCGGCCTTGACGCTGCTTGTCGTTTTTGCCACTTTGGAAGGCACCGCCTGGCATGTCGTAAGCTTTACGGTTTACGGCGTGTCCATGCTGCTCTTGTATACGTCCTCGACCCTCGTTCACAGCTTCCCGGAGGGAAGGATCAAGGACATTTTCGAGATCTGCGACCATTCGTCGATCTATCTGTTCATAGCGGGCACCTACACGCCGATTGTGATGAATGTCATCCGGGGAACGCTCGGGTGGACCTTGCTCGGAATCGTCTGGGGCTTTGCCCTGGCGGGCGTCCTGTTTAAAGCCTTTTTCACCAAGAAATTCCTCTTCACCTCTACGCTCATCTACCTCGTGCTGGGCTGGATCATCGTGGTGGCCTGGGGTCCGCTTACGGCCCATATGGACGCCGGCGGCATTCTGCTGATCGTGCTCGGAGGCTTGTTCTATACCGTGGGGACCGTGTTCTACGTATGGCGGGGGTTCCCTTATCATCATGCCGTCTGGCACCTGTTCGTGCTGGCCGGGTCGGTGATGCACTTTTTTGCCATCTTGTTCTATGTTTTGCCTTGATTATTGGGTATAATAGTATGCTATAACCTTAACATTATAAACCGGAGGGGTTGGTCCCATGGAGACGAAAGCCGCAGCGCATAACCATTTTCTGAAAACAATCATTATCGATGACCTCCAGTCGGGCCGGACGAAAACCGTGGTGACACGCTTTCCCCGGAGCCGAACGGATACCTGCATATCGGGCACGCGAAGTCGATCTGCCTTAACTTTGAGCTCGCCGACGAGTTCAACGGGCGCACGAACCTGCGTTTCGACGACACGAACCCGGTCAAGGAAGACATCGAGTATGTTAACTCCATTAAAGAAGACGTCAAATGGCTGGGCTTCGAGTGGGACGGGCTGTTCTTCGCCTCGGACTATTTCGATGAAATGTATAACCGCGCCGTTCTGTTGATCAAGAAGGGCAAGGCGTACGTGGACGATCTGACGGCGGACCAAATCCGCGAAATGCGCGGGACGCTGACCGAGCCGGGCAAGGAGAGCCCGTACCGGAACCGGACGGTGGAGGAGAACCTCCAGCTGTTCGAAGCGATGCGCCGGGGGATTTCAAGGACGGGGAGAAGGTGCTCCGCGCCAAAATCGACATGAGCTCCCCCAACATCACGCTGCGCGATCCCGTCATTTACCGGATCTCGCATGCTCATCACCACAACACCGGAGACAAGTGGTGCATCTATCCGATGTACGCTTACGCCCATCCGCTCGAGGACGCCATCGAAGGGGTTACCCATTCGATCTGTACGCTGGAGTTCGAAGAGTTACGTCCTTTCTACGACTGGGTGATCGAGGAATGCGAGACGGAAGCGAAGCCGCACCAGTACGAGTTCAACCGCTTGAACCTGACCAACACTGTCATGAGCAAAAGAAAGCTGAAGCTTCTCGTGGATGAGAAGGTCGTGGACGGCTGGGACGATCCCCGCATGCCGACCATATCGGGCCTCCGCCGCCGGGGCTTCACGCCGAAGGCCATCCGCGACTTCGTCCGGGAAACCGGCGTGTCCAAAAACTTCGGGGTCGTCGATTTCAAAATGCTCGAGCATTTTATCCGCGAGGACCTGAAGCTGCAGGCGCCCCGTACGATGGCGGTGCTTAACCCGTTGAAGGTGGTCATTACGAACTACCCTGAAGGACAGACGGAAATGCTCGATGCCGAGATCAACCCGGAGAATCCCGAGATGGGGACGAAGCAGATTCCGTTCGGCCGGGAGATTTACATCGAGCAGGACGACTTCATGGAGGAGCCCGTTAAAGGCTACCACCGCCTGTTCCCGGGCAACGAGGTGCGCCTGAAGAACGCGTATTTCATCAAGTGCAACGACTTCGTGAAGGACGAGAACGGGAACGTAACGGAGCTTCACTGCACGTACGATGTGGAGACCAAAAGCGGAACGGGCTTTACCGGCCGCAAGGTCAAGGGAACGATTCACTGGGTAGAGGCATTGAACGCCGTCCCGGCGGAATTCCGCCTGTACGACTCCCTCATCTTCGATGAGAACGGGGAGGAAGAGGAAACGGAAGGGGCGTCGAGCTTCCTGAACCGCCTCAATCCCGGATCGCTTGAGATTGTCCAAGGCTTCGTGGAGCCGGACATGAAGGCAGCCGAGCCGCAGGACAAATTCCAGTTTTTCCGCCACGGGTACTTCAATGTTGATCCGAAATACTCGAAGCCGGGCGCGCCGGTGTTCAACCGGGTCGTTTCGCTCAAGAGCTCTTTCGTGATCGGGAAATAGGTTGGTGCCTTATCCGGTAACTCTGTTGGTGAGAATACCTCGGGATGCACACGAAATTCATTGGGAAAGCAGAACAACACTCACGGATAAGGCACTAGAACAGCAAAAGCAAAGACCAAGGACATAAGCGCGGGCAGCGCGGCATCAGAGAGGAAGCCCTTCGGCTGTGAGGCTTCCGGCCGCGCCCTGCCGCTTCCCGCCTTGAAAGCTGCAGCGGGGAACCCCAAGTATCCGCTGCCGGTCATCCCGTTACCGATGCCAAAGAACGAACCCGCTAGGCAACCCACGCGGTGTTTCGTTGAACCAGGGTGGTACCGCGAACGCATTCGTCCCTGACGAATGCGTTCTTTTTGTTTTCTTCATTCATTGTTAAGGGAGGAATGATTCATGAGGCAAAGCATTTTGCTGGGATCGACGCTGCGGGAGGCGCCGGCGGAGGCCGAGGCGGTCAGCCACCGGCTGCTCCTGAGGGCGGGCTTTATCCGCCAGCTGGCCGCCGGAATCTACACGTACCTGCCGCTCGGCCGGCGGACGCTCCGGAAGCTCGAGGGGATCGTCCGCGAAGAGATGGACCGGGCCGGCGCCCAGGAGGTGCTGCTGCCGGCGTTGCAGCCCGCCGAGCTGTGGGAAGAGTCAGGCCGGTATGCGGCCTACGGACCGGAGCTGATGCGGCTGAAGGACCGGCATGACCGCGAGTTCGTGCTCGGGCCGACGCATGAGGAGGTCATTACCGCGCTCATCGGGGAGAGGTGAAATCGTACCGCCGCCTGCCGCTTACCCTGTACCAGATCCAGACGAAGTTCCGCGACGAGCGCCGTCCGCGCTTCGGCCTGCTGCGGGGACGCGAGTTCCTGATGAAGGACGCCTACTCGTTCGACGCGGATGCGGAGGGGCTCGACCGCACCTATTGGCGGATGCATGAAGCCTATCACCGGATGTTCACCCGGATGGGCTTGAACTTCCGGGCGGTGGAGGCGGATGCCGGGACGATCGGAGGAGAAGGAGGGACGCACGAATTCATGGCCCTCGCGGCCATCGGGGAAGACACGGTCGTCAGCTGCACGTCGTGCGGATACGCGGCCAACCTGGAGAAGGCGGAGTCGGCAGGGCCGGATGGCGCGAAGCAGGACAGAAGAGCCGCCAACGGAGGGGCAAGCCGGAAGCATCCCCGCAAAAAATCCATACGCCCGGATGGAGGACGATTGGCGAGCTGACGGCCGCTCTTGGAGTGGATGCGTCAGGCTTTATTAAAACGCTGGTTTACGTCGCTGACGGAAAGCCGGTTGCCGTGCTGGTTCGCGGCGATGATGAGGTCAACGAAACAAAGCTGAAGAACTTCCTGGATGCCGAAGAGCTTGAGCTCGCGGACGCCGAAACGACCCGGCGGGTCACCGGGGCTCCTGTCGGGTTTGCCGGTCCGGTCGGCCTTACCGTTCCTCTTGTGGCGGACGAACAGGCGGCCGCCATGCCGGCGGCGGTCGCCGGGGCGAACGAAGAGGACTACCACCTGGGCGGGCTCGTGCCGGGAAGGGATTTCTCCCTGGAGAGGACAGCCGATCTGCGAAACGTGAAGGAAGGGGAAGGCTGTCCCCGGTGCGGGGCTCCTCTGGCGTTCAGCCGGGGGATCGAGATGGGGCATATTTTTAAGCTGGGCACCAAATACAGCGAGAAGCTCGGGGCCCGCTATCTCGACGCTTCCGGACGCGACCGGACCATCCTCATGGGCTGCTACGGAATCGGCATTTCGCGGCTGCTGTCCGCGATCGTCGAGCAGCATCATGACGGGGAAGGCATTCTCTGGCCGATGGAAACGGCTCCGTTCCACATCCATCTGATCCCGGTGTCGGGAAAGGATGAGACGCAGATCCACGTGGCGGAGGAGTTGTACCGCCGTCTCCAAACGGAGGGGCTGGAGGTGCTGCTCGACGACCGGGACGAGAGGTTCGGAGTGAAGATGAAGGATTCCGATCTCATCGGCCTGCCCTTCCGAATCGTGATCGGCAAGGAGGCAGGAGAGGGAAGGGTGGAAGTGGGAGAGCGCGGGAAGGAGGGCCGCACGACTTTTTCCGTGGAAGAGGCCGTGCAGGTGATCCGGGAACAGGCGCTGGGTGCCCGGCCGTGTTGATCGTATAAGAAAATCATGCTAAGATGAAACTAACAAAAGGAGCCGGTTGCGACGGCTCCTTCCCACAATAGCCGCTTTAAGGGCGGTGGCTTGCATTAGGTAAGCGACAGAATAGACCGCATCCTTTGGCGAGGGCGGTCTATTTCTTTGTGTTGAAGCTAAGGATCATCACGACCAGCGTTGCAAAGGAAATCATCAACGTGAGTGTGTCTTTAACCTCCACAGGCATCACCTCCTTTCGGAGGCAGCCGACCGCCCTTTTAAGCCATTCTATTGTCCTTCCATTATACCAAATTTAGGAGCCCGGGTATAGAAAAAGCCCTTACCCCAAGATTACTAATAGAGGCTAACCCCTGTGAAAAAAGCAAGCGGGAAGAAACGAAGAGCCAGGATCCGTGCTATTCTTGCCGGGCGGGCAGCTTTCCCGAGATGTCCAACGGGAAGTGGAGGGGAGCTGATCTTATCCCTTAATATACACGCGATCAGGAGGCGAAAAGAGAATGACGGAAAACCAAGAAAGCGGGCAAGCATTCCCGCCGAAGCTGAGCAAGCCCGCGCAGCGTGCGTTGGCCGGGGCCGGGTACCGGACGCTTGAGGAGCTCGCCGGGATGAGCGAGGCGGAGCTAAAGAAGCTGCACGGCATGGGCCCGAAGGCGCTCGGGCAGCTCCGCGAGGCTCTCGCCGCAAAGGGATTGGCGTTCGCGGACGAACGCCCCTAGAAGAAGAGCCCTGACCTAGTGGTCCGGGCTCTTGCTTTGGTGCGGCGGTTGCGGGAGAGAGGCGGTCACCTTGGCCTGCGCCAAACAGCCCTCTATTCTCCGTCCACATACTTGCCGTGGTCCGGCACCGCCAGCCGGTCGAAATCCCGGGCAAGCTCCGCCAGCCCCTCGGTCAGCTCGCGGCCCGCAACGGGATGGCCATGACCGGTCACGGCGGCAGCCGGCTTCAGCGCTTCGAGCCGGCGGACCGATTCCTTCGCCGCTATCCAGTCGGGGGTATAATAGCGCGGAGGTCCCGAAATCTCCAGGTGCTGGGTCAGCACCTGGTACAGCTTGTCCTGGCGCACGGTGACGAACGCGTCTCCGGCAATGAGGGTACGGTCCTCTTCCCGGAACAGGGAAACATGCCCAAGGGTATGACCGGGGGTGTGAATCCAGCGCCAGCCGGGCATTTCGGGAACCGTCCCGTCGGCAGGGAGAGGCTTCACCCGTCCGGTCAGGTCGACCGGCTCGTTCGGGAAGAAGGCGGACAGCTTGGCCGCCAAGCCGCCTTCCACCAGGGGATCCGGCTCGGGGTAAGCTCTTGTGCCCGTCAGGTAGGGCATCTCCAGCTCGTGAGCATAGACCGGGACATCCCAGCGGCTTGCGAGAACGCTTAAGGCTCCCACATGGTCAAAATGGCCGTGCGTCAGCACAATCGCGCGGGGCGGTGCCGGGAAACCGAAGCGTTCCTCGATCGCGTCCATGATGTTATCATCGGACTTCGGCATGCCCGCATCGACCAGCACCCAGTTGAGGGTGTTCGGAGCCCCGACCAACACGACATTCACGATCTGGGTGGTAAACACGTAGACATCCGGGCGCACTTCCGCTCCTTTCCCGCTGGAGACAGAGGTGAGGGGCAGATAGTGGCTGCCCGGGGTTCCGTTTTTCATGGCGATCCCTTCCTTTCTAAACCAAGCTTCGTAAAGTTTACCCGTTTAAACAGCGGCCTAACCAACAGACGCAAGAAGAGAAATTAGCTCCATTATCCTTACATATGGCGCATCACTACGGGGACCGGTTGGATCCGCACAACAAGAAAGCAGCCGCCTCCCACAGGGAAGACAGCTGCTTATCAAGTCAATCAAGAAAGGACAGAGCGTCCCTGCACCCAGACGCCGCGGATGTCAAGCTGCGGGCTGGTCCATACGAAGTCGGCATCCTTGCCGGAAGCGAGGCTGCCCGTGTGGCCGTCGATGCCGAGCCGCTTCGCCGGGTTGCCGCTGGCGAGCCGGCTGACCTCCGCCACCGACAGGTCCGTGTGCTCCAGCACGTAGCGGAACGCATCGATCATGGTAAGCGTGCTGCCCGCCAGCGCTCCGCCTTCTTTCAGCCGGGCGACGCCTTCCTTCACGACCACGCCCAGACCGCCAAGGTCGTACTCTCCGTCGCCGAGACCGGCGGCGGACATCGCGTCCGTGATGATCAGCAGACGGTCCGGTGCTTTCGCCGCGGCCAGAAGGCGGATGCCTGCCGGATGCACGTGGTGTCCGTCGGCGATGACCTCGGCATGGATGCGGTTGTCCGTGAGGACGGCGCCGAGCGTTCCGGGTTCCCGGTGATGCAGCCCGCGCATGGCGTTGAACGTATGCACGGCATGGCTCAGGCCGCGGCCCGCCGCCTCGGTAATCTGGTCGAAGCTGGCGTCCGTGTGACCGGCGGCGGCGATAATGCCCTGGCCGGCCAGCCACTCGATCAGCTCGAGCGCCCCGTTACGCTCGGGAGCGAGCGTAAGGAGCTTGATGAGCCCGGGATAGTCGCGGACCCAAGCCTCCAGCCATTCCTGCCGGGGCTCGACGATAAAGTCCGGGTTTTGCGCTCCCGGAAATTTAGGGGAGATGAAAGGCCCCTCGAGATGGACGCCCAGCAGCTGGGCGTAAGGCATGGCTCCGGCCCGATACGTGCTGGCTGCCTCCAGCACCTGGGAGATGGCTTCCCGGGACTGCGTCACCGTCGTAGCCAGCAGGCCGGTCGTGCCGTGGGCGGCGTGGTAACGGGCGATGCCCTCGATCGCCTCCACCGTCCCGTCCATGAAATCGTGACCGAAGCCGCCATGGATATGAACATCGATAAAGCCGGGAAGAATCCAGCCGCCTTCGGCATCCAGCTCCTCTACTCCGGCGGGAACGCCGCGTTCCGCTGCTCCGCCCTTTGGTGCGAGCCAGCTGATCTTGCCGTCCTCGACCAGCAGTTCTCCTTCTTGGCTTACCCCTGATCCGTAACTATCGAGGCGTTACGGATTAGGAGACTTTGTTTCTCTGTCATGCAAAAAGCCTCCCCGCTTCGGAATCCAGCATAACGACCAGGCTCGGATGCACCTGCAGAAGAGAGGCAGGGCAGTCCGTCGTGATCGGGCCGGTTAACGCGCGGTGAACGATTTCGGCTTTATCCGCTCCTCTTACGACCAGAAGGATCGTCTTGGCCTTCATGATCGTCGCGATTCCCATCGTGACGGCATGGGTAGGCACCTCTTCTAGAGAAGGGAAGAAGCGTGCGTTCGCCCGGCGCGTGTCTTCCTTTAATTCTACCACGTGGGTCCCGCTCCTTAAAGACTTGTCGGGCTCGTTGAAGCCGATGTGCCCGTTATGGCCGAGGCCGAGCAGCTGAATATCCGTCTGGTACTCTTCCATCAGCTCGTCGTAGCGGCGGCATTCCTCGTCCAGCGACTCCGCATTGCCGTCCGGGATGTGGCGGTGGGACTCCGGCATATCGATGCGGCTGAACAGCTTTTCTTCCATAAAGCGAAGGTAGCTCTCCGGATGATGGTGCGGCAGCCCGACATATTCATCCAGATTGAACGAATACGCCCGGGCGAAGCTTACGCGTCCGGCGCTGTGCCACTCGGCCAGCTTGTCGTAAATGCCGATCGGGGTGGAGCCGGTCGCGAGGCCGAACACCGAAGCGGGCTTGACGCGAAGCTGGCTGGCAAACAGGCCGGCGGCGGCCTCGTTCAAATCGTCGTTCGTACGGAAAATATGAAGGTTCATGGGGCATTCCTCTTCCTGTCGTAAAGTAATGAGTTCTTCCTTCCACTTTATAAGAAGCGGTTGGAATCGTCAACAAAAATGATTGATACAATCATAATTATGATTTTTTTAATCTTTTTGACGGAGGGATTGGCATAAAGGGGGAGACTTCAACCTATTTTTTACATGGGAGGTATTTTGTGATTTTTATCACATCCTGAAAGGCAGCCAGGGTGTAAAGTAAAGACATGGAAGAGGTTAACGGATCGACCGGAAACGAGAAAGCACCGAAAGGCAGCCGCTCCGTCGACCTCCACAAGAACCCCAAAGGGAGAGGATCATCATGATGAAATGGTTGAGGGAAAATGCTTATGCGGCCGCCGCTTTGTTCGTTCTTCGGGTTTATGTAGGCTGGCAGTGGCTGGAGGCGGGGTGGCACAAGCTGACGGGAGCGAATGCTTTTGACGCGGGAGGGTTCATCAAGGGAGCCATCGCCAAGCCGATTATCGATAAGGCGACCAACGAAGCGGTCTACCCGACCTTCACGGCGTTCCTTGAACACGTGGCCCTGCCGAATGTGAAGCTGTTCAATGTCCTGATTCCGTTAGGGAATTCTGCGTCGGCCTCGGCTTGATTCTCGGCTGTTTGACGACCGCCGCCGCTTTCTTCGGTCTCTTCATGAACTTCATGTTCGTCTTTGCGGGGACGGTCAGCACCAACCCGTGGCTGATTCTTCTCGGCGGCGTCCTCTTCATGGCCGGTGCCAATGCAGGGAAATTCGGAGCCGACTTCTATGTCCTTCCTTACCTTCGCAAAATGCTCCAACGGCTGACGCACCGCGGAGGGGACGGAACGGCGCTCACCGGCAAACGGCATGCTCACGCTTAACAGACTAACGGTTACTTGCCTCCCGCAAAATCTATAGAAGCCTTGCAATCGGTACAGGAGGTCCAGCGTCACGCTGGACTTCTTCTGTTTGGGCCGGCGTTGCATAACGGTTTCGGGCTGGGCTACACTAACAGGGAGGAAAATTATGGGGAGGGATTTCATGGAGAAGGCGGATGGAAAGAAAACAAGAGTCGTCGTGATCGGAACGGGGGCGGTAGGGTCAACCACGGCCTATACCCTGCTGCTCCGGGAGCGCATGACCGAGCTGGTGCTCATCGACTACAACGCGGAAAAGGCTCTGGGCGACGCCCTGGACATGAACCACGGGCTGCCTTTCACGGGACGGACCAAGGTCTGGTCCGGCGATTACCCCGACTGCGCGGGTGCGGATATTATTATCATTTGCGCGGGAGTCGGACAGAAGCCGGGAGAGAGCCGGCTCGATCTGCTTAAGCGGAATACGGCGATCTTCGACGGCATCATCGAGCAGGTAACCCGCTACAACTCGACCGGTATTCTGCTCATCGCGACCAACCCGGTCGACATTCTGAGCTACTACTCCTTCCGGAAATCCGGCTGGCCGGCCAACCGGGTCATCGGCTCCGGAACGCTGCTCGACAGCGCCAGGTTCCGTTACCTGATCGGCCAAAAGCTCAACATGGATCCTCGCAGCATTCACGCCTCCATTGTAGGCGAGCACGGGGATACCGAGGTGCCGCTGTGGAGCCTGGCCAACGCCGCAGGCCTGCCGGTGTCCTTCACGGCGGAGGAGAAGGAAGAGATTTTCCGCAACACGCGAGACGCCGCCTACCAGATTATCCAGGCGAAAGGCTCGACCTATTATGCGATCGCCCTTGCGCTGGACCGGATCTGCACGGCTATTCTGAGGGATGAGGGAGCGGTGCTGAACGTATCGACGCTGTTGAACGGGTACCAAGGCATAACGGATGTGTACCTGGGGGTTCCCTCGGTCGTAGACCGTACCGGAGTAAGGGAAGTGTTGAAGGTGCCCATGACGGAAGAGGAGGCGGCGAAGCTCGCCCAGTCCGCCGCTAAGCTCCGCGAGATGATCGACAGCATCGGGAACGGCTAAGCCCGGCAAGCACCGGTAAAGCCGCAGTCAGAGCGGCGGGCGGCGGCCACCTTTTGAAACCGGCGGGGTGGTTCCTTCGTACTAAAGGCAGACAACCCTTTTAGGCTGGTGAAAGGAAGTGCTTCGTTTTGTCCAAAAGCCGCGTGAGGTCAGCTTTGCTGGCCGTTGGCGCTTTTATCGTGGCGAAATTCAAATGGGTCCTCGCCTTTCTGAAGTTCTCCAAATTCGGCGGTACCCTGATCTCCATGGGGATCAGCCTGTGGGCCTATGCTTTTCTGTATGGCTGGAAGTTTGCCGCCGCCGTCATCTATCTTATTTTTGTGCATGAAATGGGCCATGTGATAGCCGCCCGGATCAAGGGAATCAAGACCTCGCCGGCAGTATTCCTGCCCTTTGTCGGAGCCTTCATCGCGATGAAGGAACAGCCTCGGGACGCGAAGACGGAAGCCTTCCTCGCTTACGGGGGACCGCTTGCCGGCCTGCTGTCGTTCCTGCCCGCTGTGGCGCTGTACGAGTGGACGAAGGAGCCGTTCTGGATCGTGGTCGTGTTTACCGGGGCGCTCATTAACCTCTTTAACCTTCTTCCGATCTCGCCGCTTGACGGAGGCCGGATCGTTTCGGTGCTGTCGACCCGCATCTGGTTCTTCGGGCTGCTAGGACTGGGGGCACTGCTAGTCTATTCCCCCGACCCGATGATCTTCCTGATCTTCCTCCTCGGTTTGTTCTCCTGGTGGGGAAGGGGCAAGGAAGCCACCCGGCAGGAGATTCTCGCGTATGAGCAGAAGAAGCTGAGGGAATTCCTGGACGATCTCGAGACGTGGCCGACGCTCTCTACCACCTATGAGAAGAAGGTTCAGCTCCAGGCGGCCGCGCAAGCGTCCCCTGGTCCTGCCGCGGGAGGCCGGCGCTGGTCCATCCCGCTTCTCGACGACGGGAAGAAGATTGCCGCAGCCAAGGCCGAGATTGACCGCCGGTACGCCAGTGCCGCCTACGAGCTGCTGCTCAAGTGGGAATGGGCGCCGGTCCAGTACGAGGACGGGGACCTGGACCGGCCCGTTCCCTCGACGATGCTTGCCGAGGCGAGCCGGTCTGCAGCCGAGCGGCTCACCCAAGTGGAGGAGGAGCTGGCGCGCCTCTCCACCTATTACAAGTCTCCGGCCTCGACGAAGTGGAAGGTGCTCATCGCTTATCTTGCGCTTGCCGTCGTGCTGTCTTTGTTCTTCCTTTACGCGAACGACCTGTCGGAGATTCACCGGAGCAGCATCCGCTGACCATCCCCTAAAAAGCCGCTTGTCCACGCTTCAACGGGACAAGCGGCTTTTTGCCATGCCTTGAAATTCTTTCCCCTTGCCCGGGGAGTGAGAGCGGGCGCAACTGCATATAATGGAACAGATGCGTTTTCGGGGCCTAAAGGGAAGGAAACGCCAGTAAGGATAGCAAAGGTGGAGTTATGAAGAACGACGGCGGGGAAAAGCGGGCCTTGGAGAAAGCGGCCCTTAAGACCTTTCTTTCTTTGTACAACCGGAACCATCCGATTAAATACCGGCTCTTGTATTTCCAGGAGAAGCCCGATGCCGTCATTCAGGATGCGCGGGGAAACAAGCTGGGCGTCGAGATCACCCACTGCTTCTACGATTCTCATGAAGCGAGACGGGTTCTCGGGCGGCAGCACAAGCTCCGGGAAGAGGAAGAGCATGCGTGGGAAACACTGGATACTTTGATTGCCGAGCTCAACAAGCTTATCCGGCGCAAGGAAGAGAAGAAGGCGCATTATGCTGATCATTATCCCATCGCTCTGTTGATCCGCAATGCTTCCCTTTCCTTCGGCATGTCGGATATTTTGAAATACCGCGAAATGCTGTGCAAGCCGGGCGGGGCTTTTACCCATGTCTGGTTTCTGTCGCGGGACGGCACGAAGGACTGGCTCCTGACGGATCTGTGTGAACCGAAACAGGCGGAGCCGGCAGGCTCCGCCGATGACAGCCAGACGACCGGCAGCTAGTGCCTTATCCGTGAGTGTTGGGCCGGCGCTAAAGAGCTAAGGATAAGGCTCTAGTGCTTATCTGAGGTTGCCGGCTGGAGCCTGTAAGGCTCCTACTCCGCCAGTCAAGCTGCAGAGCCGGGGTCAGCCCTGGTTCTTGGACGGAAGCCGGTCCAGGTAGTCGAGGGCATCCGCCACGCTTGCCACGGGCACGATTTTCATTGTGCTGTGAATCGTCTGTGCGGTCTTAAAGGCTTCCTGTTCGTTCCGGTCGGTTTCCTCGACCGCTTTCGGAACGAAGTAAAGGTCGACTCTTTGTTTGTCGGCGGTCATGATTTTCAGAGGCATTCCCCCGATTTCCCCGACCCGGCCCGCCTTGTCGATGGTTCCGGTCCCCGCCACGTAGTACCCCTTCGTCAAATCCTTACCGGAAAGTTCCTGAATCAGCTGAAGCGTCATCATCAAGCCCGCCGAATCTCCCGAGAATTGACGGGTAAAGGTGACAAGATTCGCCGGCTCCACGGCATCCTGGAAATCCTTAACCTCGGCGGCATAGAGGCCGTTGATGTAAGCTCCTTTCTTGTTCTTCTCGGTAAAGGTGACGGGAAGCTCCAGCACATCCTTTCCCCGCTGCACTTTATAGAGGGCGGTGTATCCCTCTTCCGAAGGAAGCTGATTGTTCACCTCGGCGTATTCCTTCCACGTGGAGACCGGCTTGCCGTTAATGGCCAGAATGACGTCGTTCGGCTTGAAGGCCTTGCCGGTTTCGTAATTCTCAAGCGGGAAGACGATAATGACCTTGGTCGGGAAATCCGCCGGCAATCCGGCGTATTGATAAGCCAGATAAGTAAGGTTTTCGCTGCTCCGGTAGAGGGAGAACTTGCTGATACGGCTGTAATCTCCGGTCGTCAAATCCAGGTCGGAGGAAAGAGCGTAGGAAGCGATTTTGATCGAGTTGGTGTTCTCCAGCAAAAAGGCGGAGCGCAGGGCATCCAGCCGGTTGTTCAGCTTCATGGTATGAAGAGTGGTGAAATAGAAAGGGCGGGCGGCCGGCTTTCCTTCGACCTCGGCGATCGGGCTCAAGTCCAAGTATTTGGCTGTCGTAATGATTTCACCCATTCCTTCGGCGTGTAAGGGCTCGATCGGGGACAGACGCAGAATGAGAGCGCTTATGGACGCGACAAACAGGATGGCGAGAAGCAAGGCACCGAGGACAGCCCACAGGCCGTGCATCCTCTGGTAGCCGGAAAGCAGTCGGGGGTGGCGCTCAAGATAATGCTCCAGCGGTCGGGACTTCAGGCGGCTTCTGTGCATAGGATAACCGTTCAATTCTATCTTCTACACTCCCTGTTAGATAATGGTTAATATAGCAAACTTGATAGATCAATGTGATAGACTCCATACCCAAATAGTACTAGCAAGGAGACATTATGTAAATAACCCGGCGGATTACATTTTCATGACAAACCGGGAGAGGGAATGGACAGGGGCAGGGCCTGCCCGAAGAGTGCTCTGCTTTCGACAAAGCTTACCGGCTGCAAAATGTCGAAGTTCAACAAGGATCATTCGAGTCTATTTCCCAGGAAATGTGACCCGCCGTCGAATGAAGGGGCAGGC
Organism: Paenibacillus sp. CC-CFT747; assembly: GCA_030323305.1. GTDB lineage: Bacteria > Bacillota > Bacilli > Paenibacillales > NBRC-103111 > Paenibacillus_AO > Paenibacillus_AO aurantius. The sequence goes on from CP106741.1 coordinate 2,916,030, forward strand.
GACAGGTTTCTATGACGGAACATGGCCTATAAGCGGCAATGCCACTACCCCTTGCAAAAGGTTGATGGGAAACCGGAGGAGGTTCAGGAGAAATAAAAAAGCCAGGGGCTGGCCTTTCGGCTGCCCCCGGCCAACCTTCTTGATTTCCATCAGGTCGAAGAAACAAGAGGAACGGTGCCGCACCAAGCAGGCTCTGTGCTACTTGGATTTCTTTTGCGTGTAGCCCCCGCCCTGGAAGGCCGTTTCATCCTGCTTGACCTCTTGTCCTCTGGCTTCCGCTTCCTCGATAAGCTTCTCTCCGTCGTCCTGCGGCTTATACCCGATCAGCGATTCAAGGTAGCTAATGTCGTAGTAATTGTCGGAGTTTCGCGACGTCCCGTACAGCACGAGGAACTTGTCCTTAAGCTCGGCTTCCATGCAGCGCTCCGTCAGCTGGACCATGTCCCGGTTCGAGATCCAGATGTGACCGGACCGCTCGGAGTGGGGCCGGTTGTCGGAAGGAAAGTTTCCGATCCGGATGTTGACCGATTCCAGCCCGTGCTTGTCCGTATAGAAACGGCCGAGCAGCTCGATGTAGGCCTTGCTTACCCCGTAGAAGCTGTCGGGGCGGTAAGGAGACTCGGGGGTAATCGAGGTGCCGGTGGGGTAGAAACCGGTCGCATGATTGGAGCTCGCGAAGACGACCCGGCGCACGCCGTTGACCCGGGCGGCTTCATACATATAATACGCTCCGGTGACATTGATGGGCAGAACCTTGCCCAAGAAATCCTCTTCGTCCTTCGCCCAGGCAAAATGAAGGATTGTGTCGATGCCCCGGGTCAGCTCGACCCATTTGTCCTTATCCGTCACATCAAACGCTTGAATTCCCCGGGAGCGGTCCTCGTGAAGGTCGGCCGCCGCGATTTCGTAGCGTCCGGTCTTCTTCAAGCCTTCATACAAGCAGCTTCCAATCGTTCCTCCAGCCCCCGTTATTAGAACCTTTCGCATGCTTCATCACCTCGCAGGATAGTTATCTTTGTATTCTTACCCTTTTTTCTGGAAAGTGCCCGAACTTTTTGACAGACCGCTGTTCGACAGAAAGGGAAAACGCTTTCAAATGTCGAAGAAGGGGACGAAGAAGCCGCATTCCCTTCGGTTTTAAAGGGATGGGGGAAACGGGTATAATGGGGGGAAGGAGGCGAATAGCATGGACTACCGTATGGAGAAAGATACACTGGGGGAGATTCGGGTTCCCGCTGATAAATTATGGGGCGCTCAGACGCAACGGAGCCTGGAGAATTTCAAGATCGGAACGGAGAAAATGCCGCTTGAGGTGATCCGGGCGTTCGCCGTTCTGAAGAAGGCGGCCGCCCAGGCCAATCTCAAGCTGGGCAAGCTCGACCCGGAGAGGGCCGACGCCATCTCGGCGGCAGCCGATGAAGTCCGGGACGGGCAGTGGGACGAGCACTTCCCTCTGGTCGTCTGGCAAACGGGCAGCGGCACCCAGTCCAACATGAATGTTAACGAAGTGATCGCCCGCCGGGCCAATCAGCTGCTCGAGGAGAAGGGGAATACGGAGCGGGTTCATCCGAACGATGATGTGAACCGGTCCCAGAGCTCCAACGATACCTTTCCAACGGCTCTTCATATCGCCGCCGTGACGGCTGTCGAAACGCGGCTTCTGCCGGCGCTTGAAGAGCTGAAGGCCACATTTGCCGATAAAATGGAAGCCTTCCGGGACATTGTCAAAATCGGCCGGACTCATCTTCAGGATGCGACTCCGCTTACACTCGGGCAGGAAATCAGCGGCTGGCATCATATGCTCGTGAAGACTTCCGAGATGATCCGAACGAGTACGGATACGATGAGAGAGCTCGCCATCGGAGGGACGGCCGTTGGTACGGGATTGAACGCCCACCCGCGGTTCGGGGAAACGGCAGCGGAAGAGATCAGCCGGATCACAGGAACCCGCTTCGTGTCTTCTCCCAATAAGTTTCACTCGCTGACGAGCCATGATGAGGCGGTTTTTGCGCATGGGGCGCTTAAAGCGCTCGCCGCCGATCTGATGAAGATTGCGAATGACGTGCGGTGGCTTGCAAGCGGCCCCCGGTGCGGAATCGGGGAGATCATCATTCCGGCGAACGAGCCGGGAAGCTCCATCATGCCGGGCAAGGTCAACCCGACCCAGAGCGAAGCGATGACGATGGTAGCGTGCCAGGTGATGGGCAACGACGCGGCGGTCGGCTTTGCGGCGAGCCAGGGGAATTTTGAGCTCAACGTTTTCAAGCCGGTGATCATCTACAACTTTCTTCAGTCCGTCCGGCTGCTCGCGGATGCGATGGTTTCCTTCCGCGACAACTGCGCGGTCGGCATCGAACCGGACCGGGCGGTCATCGACCGCTATTTGCGGGATTCCTTAATGCTCGTGACCGCCCTTAACCCGCATATCGGCTATGAGAAGGCCGCAGCCATCGCAAAGCTCGGGCATAAAGAAGGCCTTTCGCTTAAGGAAGCGGCCGTGCGCAGCGGATATGTGACGGCGGAGCAGTTCGACTCCTTCGTCCGGCCGGAAGAGATGATTCATCCGAAGGAATAAGGGATATTTCGGATCCCGCTGTCTTGGAGGGTATAGGAGAGCCATAGTTTTTATATAATGGTATATAGTAGGGTTCGATTCCGATCCTGCCGGCTGTCCCGGCGGCACAAGAGCCGCAGCGGAGCAGCCGGCAGGTACCCTTTAACTTAACCGGCCGCCGTTCCTCTTAAGAAAGGCACTAGAATATAAGAAAGCGAGGAAAGTTATGGATACCATTTCTTCCCTGTCGGAATTGATGGGAGAACGCAAGTCCGGGTCCTATGTGGAAATTCCGGGTAGGCTTGCGAGTACCTTCGGTCAGCAGACGCTGTCCACTACCCTGCCTGTCAGCAAGCTCCTGTCCATCTATGAGGTGGACCTGGAGGTGCAGAGGAGCCTGATTCCGGCTAATCTCTCCAAGCTGATGGACTATATTAAACTTTATTTGGAAGGCCGCCAGGCCATCTATTTCCCGGGCATTATTTTGTCGTCCCGGGGGCGGGCCGCTATGACGCCGAGGATGGCGTCTACCTAATGCAGCCGATCGAGAAGGCCTATGTGGTCGACGGCCAGCACCGGCTGGCCGCCTTCCAGCGCCTGATGGAGACGCTTCAAAGCGCCATGGCCCGGGCGAAGGACCGCCGGGAGTACGACCGGATCGAAGAGATCACGGAGCAGCTCAGCCGGCTGTATGATTTCCCGATGTCGGTTATGTTCTATCTGGACATTTCCGCCCGGCAGGAACGCCAGCTCTTCTCCGACATCAACAAGCTTCCCCGCAAAATCGGAGGCAACCTTGCCGTGCTGCGCGACCAGCGCCGGTTCTATCATGTGCTGGCGACGAGGCTGGCCGAGCATGACCCTACGCTCCGGGAGCTCGGCGTCGATACGTTCTCGGAGAGAGGAAGAGTCCCGAGTATCTCTTCTCCTATCATCTGCTGATCGAGATTCTGGCGGCGTTCTTCGAAGGCCGGATGAAATCGGCGGCCCGCAACAACGGCTATCAATTCACGCAGCAGGACGAGGAGGAGCATCTACGCAATGCGTCCCTCTATTTCTCCAAGCTGCTCGAGTACTTGCCGGAGCCGAATCCCGGGGAAGTGAGCTGGTCGGAGAACGTGCAGCTCGCCCTCGCTCTGTTCTTCCACGAGCAGTCGGTGAAGACGGCCAAGTTCAACCGTTATTCCCTGCAGCATGCGATGAAGATTCTTCCGTATATCAAGTGGGATGACATTTACACGGGAGACGAAAGAGCCAGGCTTCCGCGCCGCTCGCGGATCATGAAGGCTTACCAGTTCATTAAAGAATTTTACGAGCAGAACCATTTGTTCTTGATTCGTGAAGGGGAACAGGAGGAGATCGGCTGATGGACGGCTTGGCATTGCCTATGAGCATCTATCCCTTCTGCGAGAAGTTTGGCCTGGCCACGCTTTCGCTGAAGGTTTCGGATTTGTTGAATTACACGATGATCGACCCGATGGTCCAGCGTAAGCTGAGCGCGGGCCAACGCCGGAAGATCGGGAATTACCTCCAGGAGCGGGAGCTCGACCACGTCTTCTTCGGCCCGGTCACCCTGTCCCTTCGGGATGTGAACCAGCTCGCCAAGGAGGACGAGAGGCTGTTTCTCCGCCACGGCTCCAAGCTGAGCATTCTCGACGGCCAGCACCGGATTCTGGCGCTCGGGCACGTAAACGAGCAGATGCAGAAGGAAGTGCGCAAGTACGAGAAGAAGGTTTCGGCCCTTAAAGTTAAACAGCGTAAAAAACCCGAAGACACCGAAATTGCCGCCGAGCTCGAGCAGATGACGGGTCTGGTGGAGCAGATGGAGGCAAGACGCCTCGACCTGCTCGAAACGGAGCTGTCCGCCCAAGTCTACATCGGCTTCAGCGAAGAGCAGGAGCAGCAGCTGTTCGGGGACATCAACTCCAAGGTGCAGCTTGTCAGCAAGGAGCTGGGGCACTCCTTCGATTCGACCGATCCGCTGAATGTCGTCCTGCAGCAAGTGGTGGACCATAATGTATTCCTGCGGGTAGCCGGTGTCGAGAAGCGCAGCAACCTGACCTCCTTCAACAAGAACTTCACGTCTTACAGCTGGCTGTATTCGACGGCCTGCATGCTTTTTCCGGCCGGATGCAGCCATCCTACGAATTGGCCCGCAAAATCCGCAGGGACCTGTCGGCGCATGTGGAGATGCTGCACCAATTCTTCAACACCGTCATTCCGTACATGCCGGAGCAGCCGGGACTTCCGCAGTTCACGAGTTCGAGCCGGGTGATGCAGGAAAGCCTGGCGCTGTATGCACACGGCTTCCTGTTCGACGGCGACAAATACAAGGAAGGCTGGACCAACAGCCTGCTCATGCTGGACGGGTTCGACTGGACACAGGAGAACGAAGAGATGGTCGAAGCCTTCGGGGTGATGGACAACGGAAAGCTGAACCTGATCCATGAGAAGTCGCTGCGCAAGCATGCGAAGCTGGTGGAGCTGTTCGAGAAGCGGCTGGCGGAGCAAGCCGACGAGGATGCCGCCGCCCATGCGTGACCTAGGCAGTTAGAAAGTCCTCCTCGCTATAGAAGAGAAGTCCCGAATTCCGTTCGGGGCTTTTTGGCGTTCGGCCGTATCCCGAAGCACGCAAGGCTGGGGCTCCGGGGTCACTCTTATCGATGCCCGGGCACGTAGGAAGGTTTTGTTAATGGAGCCTTCGCTAACTTGAACAAAATCCTCCCAGTAAACATCACATTTGCCACATCGTCTGCCGCCCGATAAGCCTGTAAGCTAATCTTGACTCCTATAGGACAGTAAAAGGATGAAGCGGGGGAGCCGATGGGAACGCCATTTACCATACGGGCACGCCATTATCGTACGAACGAAGCGGTGGAGGTCACCGTTCAGGAAGGAAAAATCGCGTACATGCAGGCGTGCGATCCGCAAGCGGAAGGAAGCGGGCCAAGCGATATGGAGCCGCTCCCTTTCCTTGCTCCCGGCTTAGTCGATTTGCAAATTAACGGCTACAGGGGCCATGATTTCAATGAGTTTCCGATGGATCCGCAGCGCGTCATGGCCGCAACGGAGGCGCTTTGGAAGGAAGGGGTCACCACGTATTATCCGACGGTGACGACGAACGCCGATGAGCTGATCGAAACGGCCATGAGCACGATCGCCGAGGCGTGTGAGGCGTACCGCGAGTGTGCCCGCTGCATTGCCGGCATCCATCTGGAAGGACCGTTCCTTTCGCCGGAGGACGGTGCGCGAGGCGCCCACTCGCTTGCCTTCACGAAAGCGCCGGACTGGGAGCTGTTCCAGCGCTGGCAAGAGGCGGCGAACGGTCGAATCCGCCTCCTTACGCTTTCCCCGAATGGCCGGACGCCGCGTCGTTCATCGCGCGCTGCACCGCAAGCGGGGTCAAGGTGTCCATCGGCCACACGGCGGCGACGCCCGAGCAAATTCGCGAGGCGGTGCTGGCCGGAGCGACGATGTCGACTCATTTTGGCAACGGCGCCCATCTGACTCTGCCGCGGCATCCGAATTATTTGTGGGAACAGCTGGCAAACGACGCCTTGTGGACCTGCTTGATTGCGGACGGCTTTCATATTCCGGATTCGTTCATCAAGGTCGTCATGAAGACCAAGGGGCATCAAACGATGCTCGTCAGCGACGCCGTTCATCTGAGCGGGCTGGCTCCGGGTCCTTACCATTCCCATGGGCGGATTCACGTCGTCAAGACGGAGGAAGGCCGGATTCATTTGCGCGACACTCCGGAGCTGCTTGCAGGCTCGGGGCAGATGCTGCCGTGGGGAATCGAACACCTCGTCAACAACGGGCTGGCGGGTTTGCCCGAAGCGTGGGACATGGCCTCCATCCGGCCGTCGCTCTTCATGGATTTGCCGACGAAGACCGGCTTGGACGTCGGAGCCCCGGCCGATTTCGTCCTCTTCGATTGGGACCGTACCCGGATTCGCCTACTCGACACGTATAAAGACGGGAGGAGAATGCCTTTATGACCGGGTTCGGATTGATCGGATGCGGCGCCATTGCCGATGTTCATCTGAAAGCGATGGCGGACACGGACGGTGCGCGCATTGTCGAGGTAGCGAGCCGGGACCGGAGCAAAGCGCAGCAAACCGGCGAACGCTTCAGCTGCTCCTGGACGACGGATTATACGCAGCTACTGCAGAGGCCCGACATCGATGTCGTCTGCGTTTGCACCTCGAGCGGAAGCCACGGCTCCATCGGCAGGGACGTGCTTAAGGCCGGCAAGCACCTGATCGTCGAGAAGCCGATCGCCATGACAGCAGCCGAAGCTTCGGCCATGATCGAGATGGCGAGGCAGAGCGGACTCGTTCTCTCCGTCATCTCCCAATCGCGGTTTAACGAGCATCATCGGCTGGTGAAGCAAGTGCTGGAGGAGGAAGACTCGGAAAGCTGCTGCTGCTCGAAATCTCCCGTCCGTATTACCGCGACCAGTCCTACTACGATTCCGCGGACTGGCGGGGGACGCTGGCGGAGGACGGCGGGGCGCTTATGAACCAGGGCATTCACTCGATCGACCTCCTGCTGTGGATGGCCGGCAAGGTGAGCAGCGTCATTGGCCGAGTCGCGACGCAGACGCACCGGATGGAAGCGGAGGACATTGGGCTGGCCCTGCTCACTTTTCAGAACGGCGCCTTTGCGTCGGTCATGTGCTCCACGAGCATGGTGCCGGGCTACGACCCCACATTCCACCTTTATGGGGAAAAAGGGTCAATCAAGATCGAAGGCACCCGGATCGTCCACTGGTCGGTGCCGGGCGTGCCGCTGCCGGACCTGGACGACTTAAGCGAAGCCGGCAGCAGCGCGTCGAACCCCAGAAACGTATCCCACACGTATCACAAGCAGCAGATTATGGATGTGATCGGGGCGATCCGCGAAGGGCGGTCCCCGGCCGTCACCGGGGAGGACGGAAGAGACGCCGTCCGGCTTATCGAGCTTATCTATGCCTCGTCCGCCAGCGACGGCAAAGTGATGGGATGGGAATAATTCGGCTTACCAAAGGAGCGAACCATTGTGACCATTTCCAAAAAAATCGGATTGATCGGACTGGATACGTCCCATGCCATTGCCTTTACCAGAATATTGAACAATCCGGACTATGAGCTGTTCCTCGATTCCGGTTTCCGTGTGAAGGTCGGCTATCCCGGGGCTCGGCCGATTTTCCGCTCAGCATTAACCGGGTGGACGGCTTTACGAAGCAGCTGTCGGAGGAGTACGGCGTTCAGATGGTCGGCTCGCCCGAAGCGGTCGCCGAGCAAGCGGACGCCATCCTGCTTACGTCGGTCGACGGGAGGGTGCATCTCGATCAGTTCCGGGCCGTTGCGTCCTTCGGCAAGCCGGTGTTTATCGACAAGCCGCTCGCCGTCAGCAGCGCCGATGCGCGTGCCATTATGGCCATCGCGCAAGAGAAGGGCATTCCGTGCATGAGCTCATCCGTACGCCGGTATGCCCGGCATCTGGTCGCAGCGCTTCAGGAGGAAGAGAACGGACCGATCAAGGGGCGGAAAGCTACGGCGTGATCGACTTCATGCCGACGCAGCCCGGCTGGTACTGGTACGGCATTCACACCGTGGAAGTGCTGTATGCGATTATGGGAACGGGCTGTACGGCCGTCACCGCGACCCGGGCAGGCGATCAGGAAGTGATCACCGGAGTATGGGCGGACGGGCGGATCGGAGTTGTGCGCGGAAACCCCCATCCGAACGGAACGGCGGGTGCTGTCATTCATCGGGAAAAAGGAAGCCGGTTCGCCGACCTGGCTGCAGACGGCATGGGAGCGTATGCCGGATTGATGCAGCGGGTGATCGGAATGTTTGAATCGGGCCAAGTTCCGGTGCCTCACGAAGAAACGATCGAGATTATCCGTTTTATCGAAGCGGCCAACGAAAGCCGGGAAAGCGGGAAAACGGTTGCATTGTAGAAAGAATTCGCTCCTTATGGTTTCAACCCCAAAAGAGGAGGTGGGCGCGCTGGGCAAGCGGAAGGTGCTGCTGATCGGGGCAGGAGGCTTTGGCCGAAATCATTTTAACGAGTTGAACCGGCTGCAGACCGAAGGGCTGCTAGAATTCGCTGCGGTGAGCGATGTGCGCATCCCGGATGCCGCCATGAGTGTCATCCGGGAAAAGGGCATTCGGCATTACGGGGATTACCGGGACATGCTGGCGGCGGAGAAGGGAGCGGATATCGTCATCGTCTCGACTCCGATTTCGTTTCACGCGCCGATGAGCATCGATGCGATGGAAGCCGGATATCACGTGCTGCTGGAGAAGCCGCCGGGCGCCACCATCCAGGAGGTCGATCGGATTGCGGATGCCGCCCGGCGAACCGGGAAGAGGTGTGCCGTCAATTTCATGACTCCGTCCTCGAAGGCGCAGAGAACGATTGCCGACACCGTGGCCTCCGGTGCCCTTGGCGAGGTGAAGCGCATCAAGGGCCTCTCGATTCTGCTGCGGACCGAAGCGTACTTCCGCCGTACGCCTTGGGCAGGCAAGCTGAGCGTGAACGGGAACCTGGTGCTGGACGGCTCCTTCCATAACCCGGCGGCTCATCTGCTCTACAGCATGGTGAATCTGGCACAGCTTCTATCGGGCGAAGCGACCGGCCAGCCGGCGGAGCCTGTGCGCGTAACGGCCGAGATGTATCATGCGAGCGCAATCGAGAGTGACGACACGACGGCGATGCGCGTGGAGATGAGCGATGGAACGGAGCTTACGTTCTATGTGACCTTATGCGCACGAGAAATCGAGCCGCAGCGCATTCGAATCGAGGGCACCCGCGGGGCGCTGGAGTGGAATTACGCCAATCAAGTTACGGTGTACGCGGATGGAGAAGAGCGGGTTCATGATTGCGGCGAAGGCACACTCCTCGAGCGGCGTTATCGGAACTTAATTCAATCCCTAGACGGACTCGACGAGCGCCTGGACGTCTCTATCGAATCCGCGCGCCTGTTCACCCTTGTCGCGAACGGGGCGTTCGAATCGGCGGGCCGGATTAAGCCAATCCCGGCCGCACACATTCGTCGTCCCATAGCTGAAGGCGAGCCTGCGGGTTATATCGAGGGGATTGAAACGGCCATCCGGGAGGCATTTCACAGCGGCAGGCTTTTCGCGGAGATGGGGGTTCCCTGGGCGGAGCCGACGGAGCCGTTCGAATTGAGGGATTATCGAACCTTTCCGCAGCGATTTCGTTTCGAACTATAAGGAAGAATGGAGATACCCTCTATGATCATGGACCGGGTAGGCGTCCTGACGGACGAAGTATCCCCTGATTTTGCAGAAGCGCTGGATTGGATTCGCGAACAGGGGCTAAAGCATGTAGAGATTCGCGTCGTCGACGGAGTGAACGCAGCCGAGCTGGACGATGTAGCGGTGGAGGAAGTCAACTCGGCGATCCGGAGGCACGGTTTATCCGTAACCGCGCTCGCCTCCCCGATCTTCAAGTGTGCGCTTGATCCTTCCCGGATCGTTGACACCGGCGACACCTTCGGCCAGAAGGAGACGGGGGTAGAGGAGCAGGCGGCCAATCTCGAGCGGGTCATCGCGATCGCGAATAAGCTCGGCACCCGGCGAATCCGCATCTTTTCGTTCTGGCGGGAGCAGGAGCCGGAGAAGTATTTTGACGAGATTGTCGGCCATTTGAAGAAAGCGGCGGCGCTCGCCGAGAAGGAGGACGTCGTTCTGCTGCTGGAGAACGAAGGCTCCTGCAACGGAGGGTACGCCTCCGAAGTGGCGGACCTGATACGCGCCGTTAATTCTCCGTCGCTTCGGGCGCTGTGGGATCCCGGCAACGAAGCATACGGAGGGCGCGAGGCGTTCCCGGCGGGCTACGCAAGCGTCAAGGATACGCTTGCTCATGTCCATCTCAAAGACGCATATCGAATGGCCAGCGGATCATCCCGCTGCGTGCCGCTTGGGTCAGGAGAGGTAGCGGTGGTCGCCCAGCTCAAGGCTCTTTTGGAAGATGGGTATGACGGATTGTTTACGATTGAAACGCATTTCGTGCCCGCCGGCGGTAAGCCGATGACCGGCACGAGGATGACTCTGGATGCGCTGCGGGCATTAGCTGCCGAGCTGTAGCCGGGCCCTGCCCAGAGGAAGGTTGGCAGGATTATTCTATTGGAAACGGGGCGTATATACACATGAGCGAACGAGTGGTAAAGGTTGGCATTATCGGACAAGGCAGAAGCGGACGGGACATTCACGGCAATCTTCTGGCCAAAATACCGGACTATTATCGAATCGCGGCGGTAGCCGACTCGCTTCCGGACCGGCGGCAGCTTGCGGTGGAGGAATATGGCTGCAACGCCTATGCGACGTGGGAAGAGATGGTGGAGAAGAAAGAGCTTGATCTGGTGGTCAATGCTTCGCCGAGCCACCAACATTATCCGATCAGTCTGGAGCTGCTGAACCGGGGCTTTAACGTGCTTTGCGAGAAGCCGCTTGCCCGCTCGGCAGCGGAGGTAGACGACCTGATTTCCGCATCCAAGAAAGCCGGCAAAGTGCTGGCCGTCTTCCAGCAGTCTCGCTATCTCCACGCGTTTACCCAAATGCGCAAAGTGATCGAATCGGGCGTGCTCGGCCGGATCGTTCAGGTCGATTTCACGTACAGCGGCTTCGCCCGCCGTTGGGACTGGCAGACGCTGCAAAGCAACAATGGCGGCAACCTGCTCAACACCGGCCCGCATCCCGTCGATATGGCGCTGCAATTGTTCGGGACGGACACGATGCCGGACATTACGTGCGTGATGGACCGGGCCAACACGTTCGGCGATGCGGAGGACTATGTCAAAATTTTGATGCGCGGTCCGGGACGGCCGACGATTGACTTGGAAATATCGTCGTGTAGCGCCTATTCGCGGGACACGTACATCCTTCACGGCACGAATGGCGGCCTTCGCGGGAACGCGTCCAAGCTGGAGTGGAAGTATTTCAAGCCGGAAGAAGCGCCGGAGCAGAAATTGACTCGGGAGCCGCTTCTTAATGCAAAAGGGATGCCGGCCTATTGCAACGAACAGCTTACCTGGCATTCGGACAGCTGGGAGGTGCAGCTGCCGGATAATCGAACTTCCTTCGAAAGCATGACCGAGCAGCTGTATCTCATGCTGTATCGCACGCTTGTAAACGGGGAGCCGCTCGAAGTCACACCGGAGCAGGTTCGTCAGCAAATGGCGGTAATGGAAGAGTGCCGCCGGCAAAACCCGCAGATTTACGCATAAAGTTCGGAGCAAAAAGCCTGTCGCCCGCTTGGTTAGAGAGAAGAACAAGACACTCGCCTAAGCGGCGAGGCCGGAAGGGAAAGCGATACCGTGAGCATGACGCACAAGATCAAGCTGAATCAAAACTGGAAGCTGCAAGGCTTTGACCGGCTGGAGGAGATTCCGGCAGCCGTTCATCGTACGGGTTATAACGTGGGAGATTGGCTGGAAGTCGCCCTGCCGGGTGACGTCCATTCGACGCTGCTGGCGCACGGGCGAATCGAGGATCCGTACGTTTCGACGAACGATCAGAAATGCCGGTGGATCGAGCGTCAAATATGGGTGTACCGCATGGAGTTCGACCGTCCGGATACACAGAGCGACTCCGACACGTTCCTGACCTTCGAAGGACTGGACACGCTGGCGGAGGTGTTCGTAAACGGGGAATCCGTCGCCGTCTCCGACAATATGTTCGTGCCGGTGAGCGCCAAGCTGACCGGGAAGCTGAAGGAGCAAGGCAACGTGGTGGTCGTTCGTTTCGATCCCGTGGTGGAGTACGCCCGTACGAAGGACGTGTCCCGCTTCTGGGCGAAGGTCAATTACGAACGGATTTGGCTTCGCAAGTGCGCCACCAACTTCTCCTGGGACTGGAGTCCGCGCATCGTCACCGTCGGCGTCTGGAAGGACGTGTGGCTGCAGGTGGTGGAGAAGGCTGTTATTAATCACTTGTTTTTCCGAACGCTGTCCATCGGGCCGGACGAAGCCGAGGTGCAGGTTGATGTGGAGGTGAGCGGGCACGGCTCGGAGCTTCCGCAGGTAGCAGAGGTCACTCTGGAAGGGCACGACCAAACCTTCCGGTATGAGGCCGAGGTGAAAGACGGCAAAGCGGTCGTCCGTTTCCAAGTGGAGCAGCCCCGGCTCTGGTGGACGTTTGATCACGGAACGCCGGCTCTGTACGACTTGTCCGTCCGGCTGCTGGAGTCGGGAACGGGTATACTGCTCGATACGGCATTCGATCAAGTGGGGATTCGGACCATGGAAGTGAACTTGCAATCTGAAACGGGAAGCCCGCGGTTTACGTTTATTCTGAACGGCAAACCCATCTATGCGAAGGGCGCCAACTGGATCCCCGCTCATAATTTCATCGGTGCGATTTCGGACGAACGGTACACCGACCTGATCACTCTGTCGCGGGAAGCGAATATGAACATGCTTCGCGTATGGGGAGGCGGTATCTATGAGAAGGACATCTTCTATCGGGAATGCTCGCGCCAAGGGCTGCTCGTCTGGCAGGACTTCATGTTCTCGTGCAGCGAGGTGCCCGATTTCGATGCGGCCTTCATGGCGAGTGTGCGCGAGGAAGTGATCGCTAATGTGAAGGCGCTCCGAAACCATCCGTGCATCGCGATTTGGGCGGGCAACAACGAGAACCAGGCGATTCACAGCGAGAAAATGTATTATCGAAGCGATTACCGTTTCTATGGGGAGAAGATTTTTCACGAGCTGATGCCGGCTTTGCTCGAAGAGCTGGACCCGACCCGCTTGTACTGGCCGAGCTCGCCATGGGGCGGCAACGATCCGAACAGCTTTTCCGAAGGGGATACGCACAATTGGGCCGTGTGGGCCGGCGACGTTTATCCCAGGCGGTACGGGAAGCTTCCAATATGGACGTGACGGCTTACGGCATTTCGTACCGGAGATATGCCGAGGATACGTCAAAGTTCAGCAGTGAATTCGGCATCCACGGAAGTACGGTGAAGGAAACGCTGCGCCGTTACCTTCCCGAATCGGAGCTGTATTACGGCAGCTTCGAGCTCGATTACCGCAACAAGGATTACGAGCCGGAGAAGGCGGACATCACGATGGCCGCTTATACCGGGCTTCCGAAAGACTTGGATCAATACATCGATTTCTCGATGCTCTGCCAGGCGGAGGGGCTGAAGTTCGGCGTCGAGCATTTCCGCAGACGAAAGCCGGAGAACAGCGGCTCGCTCATCTGGCAGCTGAACGACTGCTGGCCCGGCATCAGCTGGAGCTTGATCGACTTCTGCCTGTTTCCGAAGGCTTCGTATTATTTTGCCCGCCGGTTCTATAACCCGATTCTGCTTTCCTTCAAGAACGAGGAGGATGGAGGCGTTTCCGTCTGGGTGACGAATGACCGGTACGACAGCTTTGAGGATACGATAACCGTGGGGGTGCAAAATGGCTTCGGCAACCCGACCTATGAACAGAGCTTCCGGGTCCTTGTTCAGCCGAATGGCTCTCAATGCCTCGTCCGGTACTCCGCTGCGGAGATCGAATGGCGATTCGGCGTGATTGACCGAAGAAGCCATTTCCTCTTCGTAAGAAGCGCACGTGATGATGTTTATGACAACCATTACTTCTTCGCCGAGCAGAAGCAGCTGCGCTTCAGCCCCTGCCGCTTGCAAATTACCCAGAAGGAGCATCCCGACGGGATCGAGATTGAGATAGCGACCGATACGTTCGCCCGCTTCGTGAAGCTGGAATGCCCGATCGACCATACGATGTTCTCCGACAATTACTTTAATCTGATGCCGGGCGAGCGGAAGTCGGTCATGGCGGCAAATCGGAAGAAGACGGCGCTCGCCGCCTCCGATATTACGATCCGTGCGTTGAACGGGGCTGAGTTTCGAGGCTGACGCACGAATACCTGTACATGAATAGCGGAAGGGGACGGACCATGAGCAACTGTTACTTGATCCACGATATGATCCGCATTTGTCCGCAAACCGGAGAAGTGCTGGAGCAAGAGGCGCGTGTCCGTTCGCTTGAGGGGCTCAAGCAGGACTCGCTGGCCTTGATTTCTCCAAGAAACGCCTATGTTTCCTTTCAAATCATCCTTAGGCTTGACGGCGGTTCCATCGGTGATGTACGTATTCGGTCCGAAGCCGTACAGGGGGAATACGGGGAAATACCGGCCGCGGAATTCTCGTTCTACTCGCAGTGGTTCCATCGGATTCAAGGACGCTACTATCCCGATGCGCTCGTACCGCTCGAGGAGGGGCCGTCTAGCAGGTTAACGCTTGCAGCCGTGACGGGACTTAATGCGATAGAAGGGCAAACGTACGCCGCCGTTTGGGTGGACCTGTTCATCCCCGAAGGCATCAGGCCGGGCGACTATGAAGGCCGCCTTCATGTCACGACAGGGGCCGGGACCGACACGCACTCTTTTCGCTTGAAGGCGCTGGAGACGGTCGTTCCGAACGAGTCGTTCCTGATCGCGGATTTGAACAGCTACGCCGACAACCTGTCCAGACGGATGCGCTACTTGAAAAATAACGAGAACCGCTACGAAGACGGAACGTATTTTGAGGTGGAGAAGCAATTTTACCGCATGGCCCACGAGCATCGCTGCCTCTTCCACTACTTGCCGTACTCCCATTCCGGCGATATCCCTCCGACGTTCATTCCCGAGCTGGAGGGAAAAGGAAAAGAAATGCGGGTGAAGGACTGGTCGAGCTTCGACGAGCATTATGGTCCCTATCTCGACGGATCCGCGTTCAAGGACACGAAGAGAGGGGCCATCCCGCTGCCCTATCTGTACCTTCCGTTTAATTTTCATTGGCCGGCCGATTATGTGAAGTTCGGGACGAAAGGCTACCGGACGGAGTTTGCGGGTATTCTGGAGGAGTTCCATCGCCATTTTACCGAGATGGGCTGGCTTCACACGAAGTTCGAGCTGTTCCTGAACCATAAGAAACGATATAAGCTGTTCCCGTACGACGGAGATGAAACGCGTTTCGTCTGGGATGAGAAGGTCAACGACATTTATTACGATCTCGCGAAGGACGTGCTGGAGAGGGAAGACGGAGCGAAGGTTATCTTCCGTACGGACGCAAGCTGGAGCTACGGCCTCCACTTCGAGAAATACGCCGACATCATCAAGCTGTGGGTCGTCAATCAGCAAATGTTCTCCTGGTTCCCGGAAGGCTTGGAATCGCTGCGCAAAGCGGGAGACGAAGTGTGGACGTACGGCGGCACGCAATCGATCGCACAGCCGCTGCTCGGCACCGTCATTTCCCCGATCACTGCCGTAGCCCGAGGCGTCGACGGGTTCTGCTTCTGGGAAAATACGCTTTGGGGCGACAATTGGCACGTCACGCCGGAATCGGACGGCCAGGCTGCGCTTTTTTATCCGGGAGATGAGCTGTTCGGAATTTTCGGGCCCCTTCCGTCCATCCGACTCAAGACGATGAGGGGGCGATGCAGGTCGTTGACTGCATGGAGCAGTGGATCCGCCGTCAGCCGGAGGGCGGCCGGGACCGCATTAGAGAGATCGTTTGTCAGGCGCTCGGAATCGAGCCCGGCTCGTGGTGGTCGGACAAACCTGACTTCCTGGATCGGCCTCCGTATCTTTGGCTGGACGGCATGCTGAGTGAGGCGCCGAGCGCCACCCTGCACCGGGATCAGCCGCCGGAAACGTTCAATGACTTGAAGCAAGCCCTATGGGGCCTACTGGGATAGGGGGCGAGATGCGCATGAACCGACCGCGCTATAGTTTAATGGAAATCGCCAGGCTGGGCGTCCTGTTTCTCCCGGGGGATATGCTGGAGAACGTCATGCCCCCCGAACGGAAGGAGTATCCGCTCCTTGTTGCCGGCGCCAAGGGCCGATTTGCCGTCACGGACGAGATCGATTTTGTGGAAGACAACTTCAATGCTCTGAAAAGAGTTCTGCTCTTGACGGAAAGGATCGATCCGCAGCGGGCGCCTTATGCGGCCCTCTGGATCAAGAGGCCGGAAAACTCCTCACACGGCGAAGTTATGGTAGCCGGCCGCGCCTTACCTGGCGAGGGGACCTACATTCAGCCGTTATGGCCGGAAATTCTGCGCGCGTTCGCAGGGCGGCCGACACGCTGGGATCGGGACGGAGGAGAGACGGTCTATTATCCGGTCCGCAATTCCGATGAAGAGATCGTCGGGGTTCTCGAAGTAACGGAACATCTTGAGCCATTGTTTGTTTGATCGAAGCACCGAGGCCGCTCCAACGGCCTGGTGCTTTTTTCCATTTTAGGAGGTGGGGGACCGTTCGCGTCGAAGAAAAGTAGGAAGAAACTAGAAGGAGGATAAAAATAACCGGGATAGTTTAAGATTGGCACCTAGCAAAGGCTGACGAACAACAAGCACAATGAGAGTTAGTTATAGAAATCCGATTCGATACTGTCGTGTAGATCATGGTCCTGACAGGGGATGGTATCTTGGTCCGGGTACTGGTTGTTGATGATGAGAAAGAAATTCGCGGCGGTCTGGTCACCCAGCTGCCTTGGGCGGAATGGGGAGTCGACGAGGTGCTGGACTCCGATGACGGGGATACGGCGCTGGAGCTTGCGCGCCGGTACCGTCCGGATTTGATCATTACCGATATTCGCATGCCGCGCATGAGCGGACTGCAGCTGCTTGAGGAGCTCGTTAAAGACCGGTTTGAAGGGGAGTCATCGTCATCAGCGGATACGATGATTTTCATTATGCGAAGGAAGCGTTCAAACTGGGCGTCTCGGATTATTTGCTTAAGCCGATCAGCAAAGATGAGCTCGAGAAGGCGGTAGCCGTCTCGCTGGAGAGGATCCGGGAGCACGTTGCCCAAGAACAGAACCGGAGCCTTATCCAGCAAGGCTATGAGCTGGCCATTCCGCGCATGAGGGAAGAGCTCTTGAGGAACCTCATCGAGAAACCATACCGGGAAGATCAGGTTTTACGGGTCCACCATAAGCTAAAGCAGCTGAATCTGGAGTGGCTGCTGCCGGGGGACCTCCGCTTGATAATGTTCGGAGTCGATAGTTTAAGGGCGCTTACAGGTGCAGAAGGCCCGGAGGACAAGGATGCGCTGCTTGGCATGTTGGGGGAGAAGCTCGATCTCCTGTTTAAGGAATGGCAGCTGGACCGGTATGCTTTGTTCCACTCCAAAGAGGATGCCTGGGTCGCCCTTGTAGAAGATGGGGAAGGAATGGAGGGGATCCTCGACCGGTTGGCCAAGGAAGCATGCTTACGGATCGGGGAAGAGCTCGGCATCCGGCTGAATTGGGGAGCGGCTAGCACCACCGGTTCGCTTCCACGCCTGCACGACCTGTACCGGAGAGCGTTGGATTCGCTCGTCTATCTCAAGGTATACGGCCGTACGGACGCCGATGAGCTGGAAGATGACCTGCAGATAAACCTTGAAGTTCGGCTCGACAACCCGAAGGAACTGGTGGAAATCCTGAAATACGGCACGGAGCACGATATTCAAGAAACGATGGAGGGTTTCCCCGGCTCGTCAAATCGTGGAACGTTCAACATCCGCGCGATCTTCAGCAGAAGACGTTTGAATGGCTGCTGGAGCTGTTTCGAACCGCGCACCGGTCCGGGTGGAACGATACGTCGTGGGAGAAGAATCCGATCCTGCTCTGGGAGCACCTCGAGCGCTTCGATACGCTGGAGTCCCTGCAGAAGCAGGCAACGATCCGGCTGCTCACGACGGCCGCGAGCATGAAAGCGCAATTCGACACGAGAAGCCAGATCGTGCACGAGGCGAAGCGCGTCATTAATCAGCGCTATAACGAGAATTTAACGCTTCAGATGGTGGCGGAGCATGTTCACGTCACACCGGTTTGGCTGAGCAAGCTGTTCAAGAAGGAAACCGGTATGAACTTCCTTGAATATTTGACGGATGTCCGCATGACCAAGGCGGCGGAGCTGCTCGCCGATCTGAATTACAAGGTGTATCAGATCAGTTATAGGATCGGCTACCAGGATCCCGTGTATTTTTCCAAATTGTTCAAGAAAAGTACGGCTGTACTCCCCAAGAGTACCGAAACAGCAAGGGGAACCAGCATGAGTAAGCAAACCGTGGCGCCTATCCATCGATTCTCGATCCGTCACCAGGTCATCCTGTTGTTTTTTCTTGTGGTGGTGCTGCCTTTTCTTTTTATCGGTTATTTCGCTTACTCCAAATCCGTCAAAGCCATTCAGAACGTAAGCTCCGTTGTGTCCAAAGAGATGATGGACAAGAACGCTAGAAATTTGGATAACTACTTGGACCTTGTGGATATTTCGCAGAACGAGACTATGTACTCGGCCGAAATGCAGCATTTGCTGAGCATCGAGCCGGAGGATACGCTCGCCGAGATGCAAATTGCCTCTCAACTCATCCAGTATTCGAGTATTCTCCGATCCAATTCTCACGCCTATTCCATCCGGATTTTCCCGATCCAGCCTTCCCGTTACCCTTCGTTTACCGATGCGATCTATCAGGGCATCGATGTGGAGAAGGAGGAATGGTTCCGCCGGGCGACCGAGATGAAGTCCCCGTTCTGGCAGCTGTTCCTGCCGCAGGACAACAGCGTCTTGTATAAAGAGCCGATCCTGTCCAAGATCAAGCAGCTGTACGGGCTGGACAAGTCGGAGCCGCTCGGCTACGTGGCGGCCGATATTAAGGTCAGTACGCTGAGGGACTATTTGGCGCCGGTCAAAATGCTCGATCAACAGCAGGTCATGCTGCTCGACGAGAACGACATGATCATTTATCACCAGGACCAGTCGCTGATCGGGACCCGTATAGACTCCCCGGATTTGAGTGCGCATCTGCGCAAGGCGCCGGAGTCCATGGATCCCGTGGAGATCAAAGGCGTCAAGTATATGGTGACGTATTCGACGCTAGGCTTGGATGACTGGAAGGTCGTCAGCTTGCTTCCGGTATCCGTTCTGACTCGGCCGGTTTCGGGGATCGAGCACGTCAGCCTGCTGTTTCTACTATTTTATTTGGTGCTGTCCGTCTGTACGATCGCTTACATGACGAGCCATTTCACCAATCCGATCCAGAAGCTCGTTCAAGCGATGCGCAAAGTGGAGCGCGGGGAATTTCTTACCGGCGTCCCCTACATGAAACGGGCGGATGAGATCGGGTGGCTCTTCCGCGGCTTCGATCATTTGACCAAGCGAATCGAACAGCTCGTGCAAAGTGCCGAGAAAGAAGCCAAGAATAAGAAAGAGCTGGAGTTCCAAGTGCTGACGCATCAAATCAATCCTCATTTTCTGTACAATACCTTGGAAGCGATTCGTTGGAAGGCGGAGAGCCGGAAAGCCGACGATATTAGCGAGATGGTGAGGTCGCTCGGAAATTTGCTGCGGCTCAGCCTGAACGACGGGCGTGAGCTGTCGACGGTAGAGCGCGAAATCGAGCATGTGAAGGCGTATGTGAACATCCAGAATGCCCGCCAGAGTGCTTCCATTCGCCTTGTTCATATGGTAGACGAGGAAATTATGCGGCTTCCTTGTTTGCGGCTGCTGCTCCAGCCTCTTGTCGAGAATGCGATCAAGCACGGAACCCGGGTTGTCGGCGATCGGGAGGAAGTCAAAATCTTCATCAAGGGCTACCGGGAGCCGTCCCTGTTGCGGTTTGAGATTATCGACAACGGACCGGGCATTCCGGAGGAGCTTCGCGACTCGCTGCTTTCGCCGCAGGAAGCGGCTCCGAATCAGAGAAAAGGGGTCGGCCTGCGCAACGTCCACGAACGGTTGATGATCTATTTCGGCGAACGCTTCGGTCTTCGCATTCTGGACCCGGTCGTAAGCGGGACCGTGATCGAGCTGACCCATCCGATTCTTAATGAACATACGCCTGAGCCTGACACCTGAAGGAGACTCAGGTGAACGCTAGGCCAGCTTCTCTGGCAGCTCCGGAAGCCAGTGGCTGTGCGTCTGCATGCCGCATTGGACAAATTCGTTATCGTTCATCTGAATACGATAGGTGTGTTCCTCCAGGCAGATGCCGATCGTGCGTTCCTGCGGGGTTTTCGTAAAGCCGATCCGGTTCGACACCAGCTCCACATCGTGGGTACAGCCGCGAATGCGAATCCCTACAAACCCCATGTTCTCGGAGCCGTTATCCATCAGCACATTGTTTTCGACTCGATTGTAGCTCGCAGACGACGGCTCCGGCTCGTTCCGGAAGAAGATACCGTAATATCCATTATCGGAAAAATCATTATGCCGAATCACGTTGTGCGTATCCTTATGTCCGATGGACAGACCGTTCATCCCGTTACTGGCCGCCTTGCATTGTTCGACGACGCTGTGCTGCACTCTCCAGCACAGGAAAATCCCGTCCATGCCGTTGTTCAGGAAACGGCTTTTTCGGATATGCGTGCCGGAGGTGCCGCTCCCGGGGTGAATCCCTTTGCCCTGGTTGCGGACAGATTCGCAATCGACGACGTGAATATCGGTGCAGTGTTGATAGCTTATTCCGTCTCCATTAAAGTCTCTTACCGAACAGTCCTCGATCTTCACCTGGCGGGCCCCGTACAAATAAATGCCCCCGTTCCGGCAGCCTTCCGCAAACGTCGCGTTTTGGGGATTGCCTTCCACGATCAAGTGACGGATCTGCACGTCCTCGCAGCCGATGCCGCTGATCACGGAAGCCTGGGTTGTGACGATCCCTCCGCTGCTGACAAGAACGGTGGAGTATAGCTCGCGATCAAGATATAAAACACAGCCGTCCTTGCCGGTGATGACAGCAACCGTATCGCCAAACCCCATACTCACGGACGCTTTTCGTATGGCTACCGTTTGACCGACCGCGAACCGATCGGGGGCGGTCACCGTTACTTGCGATTCGTGCAGATCAGCATCGGCCGCAAGCTCCGATGAACGTTCCTTCCCCTGCAGCAGAATCGTTTGACCCGGTGTTCCTTCCAGCGTTACACGAGAGCGGAGATGGAGAGTGCTGTCCAAGCGGAATACTCCGGGTCCGATCCGCACCGTTCCTCCTCCCAGCTGAGCTGCATAATCGATTGCCGCTTGAATGGCCAAATTCGCTCGACCGGTCAAATCGCCGGCTTCTATGCCTACGGTTACCACTATCTTGTCCATAGAGGTTCTTGTCTCCTTCATCGGATAGGTTACCATTCAGTCTAGCATCGGCTGAAATCCCGCTGCGATGGGGCAATTCCGGTTTTTACTGAGGAGAATTTAATCAGTTTACTCGCAAGGTCTCCGGTTATAGAGGAAAGCCCCGAACCCCGATCGGGGCTTTTTGCTGTTTAAGGGGGAAAAGGAGGGGGTAATAACGATCAGGAGGTGATCCCGCATGAACAATCCACAAGTGAAATGCAGCATTGACAACTGTGAATATTGGGAAAAAGGCAACAACTGCAGCGCCGAGGTGATCATGATCGAGGTGGATCGCCACTCCGATCGGTCCCTTCCGCAGAGCAAGGGCGGAGAGCAGTATGACACCCGGCATACGGATCATGCATCCGGTACAGCCGACACTTGCTGCCACACGTTCGAAGAGCGCAGCCATTAATCCTTTTGTCCAGGCGATAGGCAGACAACAGGAGAAAAACAGATTCCATTCGAGATGGAATCTGTTTTTCTTGTAAAAAAATATAAAAAAATAATAAGTCGACGGACTTATAGAGCGGAAGGCTGCGCGAATTCTATAATGCCGAATACTGGAAAGGAGGGGAGAAGGGTGAAATATGTACTGAGCTACAAAGGCAGAAAGCTGGGAGAAACGATGGACCGCGAACTGGCGGAGGCCATGCTGGTTCAACTAAGCGCTTGTTTCCGGGGGTTGGAGATCGTGGAAGCGCCTCTTCAGCAGCGGGCCGGATAATCGGGGAGAACTAGGCAATTTACATAAATCAACAACCGTTTGGTTTGGAGGGCCCTTTGCTGTATAATGATAGCGTTTAAGACAGGCAAAGGGAGAGAACACATCTTGGCTAAAGCAAAAATCATGGAGCTGGATCTGGTCCGGGCTATCGCCATCCTTGCGGTGCTCATGATTCACGGAACCTCCGAAGCTTCTTATTACATACCTGTGGGCAGCCGGTCCCAAATTTTCTACCTGGCGCTTAACAAATTCAGCAACTTTGCGGTACCTCTGTTTCTGCTGTTGAGCGGTGTCGTGCTGTTCTATCGGTATTCCGACAAATGGAGCGGCCGGGAGGCGCTGGCTTTCTATGGAAAGCGGATTAAATTCGTGGTCATTCCTTATTTGATCTGGTCGTTCTTCTACTATATCTACAACCAGTGGCTCGTGCATTATTCGTTCGCGGACGTAAAGCTTGACGGCTGGGATTTTCTGAAGAAACTTCAATGGGCGGATACGTCTTACCATTTGTATTTTATCATCATCATCGTTCAGCTGTACCTGCTCTTCCCGGTCTTGATGACGCTGGTGCGCTGGCGTCCGGTCATCGGGAGGTACCTCATTGTCTTAGGGCTTGCGGTTCAGGTCGGCTATTTCCTTTATCACTTTTATGTTCATCCGTTCGAGCACCGGGCGTCGCTCTGGTTTAACTATATCGCTGTTTTCTGCGTAGGCGGCTATATGGGGCTGAATTACGAGAAAATCAGGCAGGCGGAGAGGAACCTTTGGTGGTTATTCGGGCTGACGGTCTTTATCGGGTATTCGCTGCTGATGTACTTTGTCCTGGCGAACCAGCATATCAATTTTGGACAGCCGATATACGAGGTGCTGTTTAACGGCTACGCCGTTTGTGTCGCATTCAGCTTTCTGTGGATTGGCCGGAAGCTGCTGAAATTCTCCAAGGTGACTTCCGCCTTGACGTCCATCGGGGCCGCGTCTTTTGCGATCTATTTCATGCATCCGGCGGTGCTGAGCTGGTGGCGGACAGCCTTCGTCTATCCGGTCGGAAGCCTCGCCTATCACGCCGCGACCTGGGTGGGATTCCTTCTGTCCCTTTTCGTACCGTGGGGCATCGCCCTCCTTCTTAAGCGATGGAAGGGAGCCTGGGTGCTGTTTGGAAGATAATCCGCTCTTCGACGCTCCTGCCGGACAAGGCAGGGGCTTTTTAACGGTCTAAATACCCGTTTCGAACGGGTTTGACAAGGTAAAGACTATTGGGTAAAAGGAGAATGCAGGCATGCCCGCTTCCATGCGATCCGTCATTCCGGGCACCCGGCTGCCCCGTTTTCTGGAAATGATCCGGGAGAGAACCGGGGAACGGCTTCCCGTCTTGGTCTGTGTCGGAACCGACCGTTCCACCGGGGATTCGCTGGGGCCCCTCACCGGAACCTTGCTCGAAGAAGCGGGATGGCCGGATGTTATCGGTACGCTTGCCCGGCCCTGTGACTCCTCGAATCTCGTGGAGCGGCTGAAGGAAATCCCGGCAGGCCGGCCCATTATCGCCGTCGACTGCGGCGTCGGCGCCTCCGTCGGATTCTTTCAAGCTTCGGACCGTCCCCTGAATCCCGGGCAATCCATGGGAAAGCCTCTGCCTCCTGTCGGAGACTATACCGTGCTCGCCATTGTGGCCGAGAATACGGCGAATCCGTATAAGGTGCTGGGACAGGCCTCCCTCTACCGGGTCCTGACGATGGCCCGGGAGATCACCGCCGCCGTTCTGTCCGTTTATCCGGAGGGGATAAAGCCTCCGGAGCAGCCGTGCTCACAGGGCCCCGACACCTCACACCGCTGACCCGCTTATCTCCAAGCATAAGGCTCCACGCAGTCCGAGGTGTCGTACTTCACATTTCCCACCTTCGGGTCGACCGGGTACGCGCTCATGGCTTCCGCCGGATATGGAACGAGGAGGGGCTGCAGGAGGGACGGGTCGGTGACGTCCCGGTCCAGCCAGAGCTCCTCGCCCTCCGGCCGGAGGATGACCGGCATCCGGTCATGAATGTCCCGGACCAGCTCGTTCGGCTCCGTCGTCACCACCGTGCAGCTGCCGACGCGGCGGCCGTCCGGAGCCGTCCACGTGTCGTAGAGGCCGGCCAGGGCAAAAGCTCCCGGTCCTTTCGGACAATCCGCATCGGCTGCTTGCCGGCGTCCTGCCTTCTCCATTCGTAGAACCCATCCGCTGGTATGATGCATCTCCTCTGTTCAAAGGCGGTCCGGAAGGAAGGCTTCTCGGTCAGCGTTTCGGCCTTGGCGTTGATCATCTTGTAGCCGATCTTCTCGTCCTTCGCCCAAGAAGGCACCAACCCCCATTTCAGCATCCCGCTATGGCGCTTTCCGCCTTTGGCCACGATGGCCAGGACCATCTGGCCCGGTGCGGCATTGAACCTCGGAACATAAGACAGCGGCGCCTCCTCGAGGCCAAACCGCTCCACCAGCTCCTCTACCGTTACGATAAGCGTAAATCTTCCGCACATGAACCCCGCCTCCTTTTCTACCATCATACCATAGTCCCGCCCTGTGTTTGGCCGCCTTCCCGGCTCCCCGGCATGCCTTTCGATGCTTTTGTCGCCGCCCCACGGAAAGAGAGAGTCCTGTCGAATGGACAAATCTATTCTTTTTATTTGTTCTTTACAAGATTCGATCATAATTTTAACGGTGAGTGATTATACTGATTAAGACCTGTTTAAATAAAAGAGAGAAAAAGGAGAGATGATTAGTGTTAATTAACCATGTCAACATTGCCAATGAGGATAACCAAGTTTACTGCTGTCTCCGCAACCGTGTGGTGACCCTGGATCCCGAACATAAAGCCCACTTTTGTTCCGGCTGCAAAATGTTCAAGGGAGAAGCCGGCGGAGCGGGGGTGGAATGCCTATGGGAGGACCAGCGTCAAGTGGCCGAGCCTTACCAAGTGTCCAATCCCTATGAGGAATGGATGGAGAACCAGGCCAGAAAAATCCGCAGCAAGTTCTTCCGGCAGGAAGAGGGTCTTCCCGTAGAGGGCTGCTGGGTAGCCGGTCTGTAGATCCCCCTAAAACTTAAAACCAATTGCGTCGGAGGCGAAACCCACTCATGACCGACCCTTTATAAGAAGCCTGTCCTGGTTATGCACAGGGGCAGGCTTTTTCATTTGCCGAAAGCTTGGAGGGAAAGTCCGCATGGCGCCTGGGTTCTGTGTACAAGTGAGAGGAAGAGGGGAAACTATCCACATGAAAATGTGGATTTGTGGAAAAAATCCGTTTCAAGGGAAAGGGGCCTGTTTATATAATAGATACAGACTTCATAAAGGAAAATATAGACAAAAGGAAACCCTTGATAAGGAGTTGATTCTTATGTCCATTGAAAGATTTATTATGAAGAAACTAAGCCGCTGCAAACACAAACAACTGCGCGCCAACCTGCTGCAGCTTCTCGTCATCCGGATCCAGAAGGCCCAGGAACGAGAGGCGTTAGCCAAAGAGTCCCGTCAACCCGCCATTTAACCCCGTCCCGACCATCGACGCACCGTTGCCCTCCCTTCCGGAGTTCTGTTTTTCTTACGGCTTCCTGCTTCCCATTGGTTCCCGATAATACCATAACGTGAAGAGGAGAGGGGACGCGCCCTCTCTTTTTAATGCCAAAAAGGAGCGCCCCTACAAGAGGGACGCTCCTAGCAGCTTATCCGGTAACCTGGTTGGCGGCAGCGGCGGATCAGGGCAGTTTGGCGTGAAGCACCGTACGCTCCGATCCGTCCTCCGTGCAGGTAATCAAGGTCAGCACCTTGTCCCGGCTGCTGCGGTTCAGAACGGTAAGATCGTCGGGAGCTACCGTTTTTTCTCATAGATGGTGTAGGCATAGGGGTTCCCTTGTAGACAAGCGTGACGGTATCTCCCGCCTCGAGCTCGTGAAGCCGGCTGAACAAGCGGCCGTAGGTGTAGCTGTTGTGGCCGGCTATCACACAGTTGCCCACCTCCCCGGGGAGGGCAGTGCCCGGCATATGGGCGGCGGTTATTTTCAGACTCGCAGAGTTTATGCCGTCCAGGACGGGAAGCTTCAGTCCGATTCCATCGATCTCGATCACTCCGAGAAGAGGCGAGGGCGGGCTTTTGCTTGGGGCTGGTTTTGCCGGGTTTGCCGGGTTTACCGGCGTCTCGGCCTTCCGGTCATCCTTCCGGGCAACGGGCTTCGCTGTTGCCGCGGGAGCGGATTTCGCAGCCGGAGAGGGAGAAGATACGGCCGGTTTGGGCTTGGCGGCTTCCGGCATCGGGCCTTCCCCGGCATCGGGCTCCTCCGTTTCCAGCAGCCGGTTCAATTCCAGGCCCGCTTCTTCCAGGGAGGTGAGCCCGGATTCGGCTGCGTCCTCCGCATCGGCGGCCATCCGCTCCGCCTCGGCGAGCAGAAGACTCTGGCGGTAGTCGCCGTACATCCGGTTGGCCGTCGGATAGAGAAGCAGAACCGTTCCCAACAAGAGGGCTAATAAGGCGGCTGCTTTGCGCATGGCGGCTCCTTTCTCATGACTAGAGGTTAAAAAGAAAGAGGAGCCGCGGCTCCTCTTTCCCGGATTACTTACTGCTTCGGCGTCTCAAGAGGAGAACGCCGGCTGCGATCAGGCTTAGGCCTGCCGCATAGAGGCCAAGGGGCCGGGATTCGCCCGTCTGGGGCAGCCTGTCGACGGGTGAAGCGGAAGGCTCATCAAGCAGCGTTTCCTCGGATACGTTCCCTTGGGTGCCTTCCGCAAGCGTCTGATCCGGATTAACCGGGGTCAACTCGTTATTATTGTCGGAAGCGGGAGGCTGGCTGCTGATCGGGCCTATGACGATACCCGGAACGGTCGACGGACCAGGACTTGGGCTCGGCAAAGCCGTATCGGGACTTGGTGAAGGAGTGGTCCCGGTCGATGCCGTCCCTCCGCCTGTCGGACTCGGAGTGATAACCGGCACCGGGCTAGGCGTATTAGCAGGCGTAGTCGTAGGTGTAGGAGTCGGCGTATTCGCAGGTGTAGTCGTAGGTGTAGGAGTCGGCGTATTCGCAGGCGTAGTCGCAGGTGTAGTCGCAGGTGTAGTCGTAGGTGTAGGAGTTGGCGTGTTAGCAGGCGTAGTCGTAGGTGTAGGAGTCGGTGTATTCGCAGGCGTAGTCGTAGGTGTAGGAGTCGGTGTATTCGCAGGTGTAGTCGTAGGTGTAGGGGTTGGCGTCGGCGTCGGAGATGCCGCCGGCGGGCAGGTGCCGGACTCAAAAGCAAAGGAGGCGGTTTCCTGGCCGTGGGCGTAAACGATCAGCTTGCCGGGCGGTGTTAACGTTCCTGTCAGCGGAATCGATTCAAAAGGACCCAGCACCGCCGAGCCTTTCATATCCGTTCCTTGGAACTCCCACCGGTAATCCAACTCCACATCCAGCTTGTTTTTCAAGGTAAAGTTCAAAGGGTAAGAGGCCGCTCCATCGCAGGCTTTAATCAACTCGGTAGTAGGGATCCCGACGGTGTTATTGACCTTTGCAATGAAGAGGAGCTCCGGAGGATGTCCTCCAAGGGACAACTGGGTAATCTTGTCTCCCATGTAACCGTCCACCTGGTAGGGACCCCAATCGGGCAAATCGACGGGTACGGTATACGTGGTACCCCGGGCGCTGCTGCCTCCCGTATAGATGCCGGTTACGGAAGCATGAAGAATTTGAACCTGGTAAGGAGCGCCGGCCACGGTTACTTTATCGACTACGTTAAGCGGATAGCGGTAGCTGGAGACCGTTACCTTGACGCACGCATTTTGCTTCACGGTGAAGGTCACGTTGGCTTTACCGGTGGCAGCACTATCTGCTAAACTGATGACAGCAGGGCCTACGTAGGTTTTGTCGACCGATGGGCTTGTGCAGGCTTGAGGACCAGGCGTTGGCGCGTCTGTTCCTCCCTGATTGGGGTTTCCGGAACCCGGACCGTACGTGTCGCCGGTTACGGTATCCGATCCGTAGGTACTTGCCGTAACGGTGGGCGAAACTTGTCCATTCTGCTGTTCATCCGCGCTGGCCCCAAGGCCGAAGCTCGACATCAACAGAGTGCCCAGAAGGACGAGAGCCATAGGGCGTTGGTACGCTTTCTTCATGCAGCACCTCGTTTTTGATATATTTTATTGACAAAGAGCGGACGTTAGAACCGGGGCGGACAGGCCTATGTACAGGCGGCGCTTAAACGGTTAGTTAGGACTGGGCGGCAAACCGGGACTCCTCCTTTCGAGACGGGGATTGGACTTCCCTACCCTCAGTAACCGAAAATTAAGACCTTAGGCCTGATTAGGATAGGAAAGCAGAACGTTTCTGCTGTGTATTAACCTTTTTTTATGCCTATAAACGCCGGGATGGAAAAAAATTCTTCAAGGCGGAATGGCCTCCGTTATGCGCCTTTAGGCATGGGGATCCGCTACTCTTTTTGATACAAGGGACCTAGTTTCAAATGGAATTCTGCCGAAAAACGGCGGACAGGCACGAAGCGCAGATGCCGGGAACACCTGCGCGAGCGCACGAAGAATCGGCTCCAATCGCATACGACAGACCGCGGAGGGGACGCTCCAAGGTCTATTTTTTTGGGAAAAGCCAAAATCATCACAATCAGGGTCGCGAATGAAATCATCAGCGTCAAAGCATCTTTCATTTCCATAAGCACATCACCCCCTTCTGCTGGGAACGGGAGCGAGCCGACCGCCCTGACAGAGCCGCCATTCCCTTGTGTGCATGTCCAAATTATAACACACGAGCAGAGAAATAGGAACATCCGTTCGCATTTGTTCCCGCCTTATCCGTTTAACCAGAGCGGACGCAGGGTAAACAATTTGTACAGGTTGAAAGGGAAGAAGGCGAAAGAGATGAACCTAGCTAAAAGCGGCGGAGCCGCTTTGCTGTCGGCTGCCCTGCTGGGCATGTGGGGCTGCTCGTCGGATACCCGCCAGTCGGTCGGCTCCGGAGCTTCCCCGCTTGTGCGCCCGGCGGCGATGTCGGACACCGTGCAGGCGGCAGCGGAACCATCCGTGCAGGCGGAAGGGGTGGCCGGCCCGAAGGCTCCCCGGCAGCACCGGCTAAGGAAGGGGAAGCGAACGGACCATCCGCTTCCGGCGGCAGCCGGCCGGCTGCCTATACGGGAGATGAACTGTTTGAGATCGGCACAACGGACAGCTGGTGGGGGCTCATGAACCAAAAGGGAGAAACGGTGGCCGAGCCGAAGTACCGGCTGTCCTTTCCTTCAACGGACGGAATTTCCCTGGTCAATCCCGTGCCGGGGTCGGGTCTGGAGCCGGCCGCTTTGATCAACGCGGGAGGGAAGGTCATTGCCTCGGGCTTTGACTTCTCGGGTGAAATCTCGGAAGGGCTCGTTTATGTCAAGAAGGCAACGAAGCAGGTCTTCCTCGACTACGAAGGACAGACGGTGCTTGACCTCGGCCGGCTGCCGGCCGATGCCCGTGTCGGGGGATTCCATGACGGGCTGGCCAAAATCGACAGCGGCTCGGAGCATTATTATATCGACCGGAGCGGAAAGACGGTGCTGCAAACCTCCTATGCCCAGGCGGGAGATTTCTCGGAAGGGCTTGCTTACGTGCCCGGGGAAGGCTTTCTGGATAAGTCGGGGAAGCTGGCCATCGTGCAGAAGGACTACGTCAAGGCCTATCCTTTCAAGGAAGGCTTAGCCAAAGTCGAATACCCGGACCGTACCTACAGCTATATCGACAAGTCGGGAACAGTTCTGACGGACCGGCGGTTTACCCGGGCGACCGGCTTCTCAAGCGGCCTCGCGGGGGTTTCGGAAGGGGAAGGCTTCCGCTATATCCATCCGAATGGAGAGAACGCCGGGACTGTCGTTTGGGAAGATGGCAGGGAATATTCCGAGGGACTGGCTGCCGTTAAGAAGGGCGGCAAATGGGGATATATTGACCCGAAAGGGCAGCTGGTGATCGAGGCCAAGTATGAAGAGGCCTTTCCTTTCCGTAACGGGCTTGCGGTGGTTTATACGGGAACGGACAGCGGTCAGGATACCCTGTATATTGACCGGGAAGGAAAAGTGGTGCGTCCCAAGCTGGAGGGGAGCCCCTCCAGTTAACGCTGCAGGCGGCCTGCTCCAGTCATTGAGCTCGGAAGACGGAACCAGCGCCTTATCCGGTAACTTTGTTGGCGGAGAAAACATCCGTATGCGCACGAAAACCAATAGGAAGCCGAGCAACACTCACGTAAGACACCAGGCAGTCTAAAGGAACAAGCGCCCATGCCCAAAGAACCTTTCTCCAAGCAGGAATCCAGCTGGAGAAAGGTTCTTTGGTAGGAAGCCGTTTTGCTTACGATGCCAATTCTACAAATGTTCCACCAGATCGCCCGGCAGAAGAGAGGAGTCCGTGAGACGGGAAGCCGCGGCCCGGTCCCCCGCTAGTCCGTGCAGGTACACTCCGAAGCAGGCGGCCTGCACGTCGGACAGCCCTTGGGCAAGCAGGCTTACAATGACGCCGGACAGTACGTCGCCGGAACCGCCCTTCGCCATGGCCGCATTGCCGGTCGGGTTAAGGTAAACGCGGCCGTCCGGTGCGGCGATGACGGTACGTGCTTCCTTCAGCACGAGCGTAACGCCGTGTTCGGAGGCATACCGGCTGGCGTGGCCGATGCGGTCCTTCTGCACCTCGGCGGTGGTCGTCCCGGCGAGCCGGGCCATCTCGCCGGGGTGAGGCGTGAGCACGGTGCCGGCCTCCCGGCGGGGCCACGAGGCGAAGTCGGACGCCTCCGCCAGCATATTGAGGGCATCGGCATCGAGCAGCAGCGGGCAATCGGCGCCTTCCCAGATCTCGCGCAGCCACTGGGCGTCCTCCGCGTAGCGGCCCATGCCGGGCCCGATCGCGAGCGCATCCCGCTCGGCGGCGAGCGCCGTAATCGCGTCCGCGGCCACGTGCGTCCAGTCGCCGTGGCCCGCGTCCGCGATGCCGGCGAGCATCGCCTCGGGCAGCCGCCCGAGCAGATGCGGCGCGAGGCTCGCGGGCACGGCCCACGTCGCGAGCCCGCAGCCCGTGCGCAGCGCCGCCTTCGCGCAGAGCAGCCCGGCGCCGCTCATGCGCTGCGTGCCGGCCGCGATGAGCGCGTGGCCGTAGCTGCCCTTGTGCGAGTCGGCGCTCCGCTTGCGGCTCACGTCGAGGCCGAGCTCCGCTAGCACCGCCTCCGTCACGAGCTGCACGCGCACGCCGTGCTCCTCCGCGAGCGCGGACGGGATGCCGATCGGTCGGACGGCGACCGAGCCCGCCGCTTCCGCGCCGGGGAACTGCACGAGCCCCCGCTTCAGGAAAGCGAGGGCAACCGTGCGTTCCGCGCGGAGGCACGGCTCGTGCACGGCGCCGGTGTCGGCGTCGAGGCCGCTCGGCACGTCCGCGGCGACGACCGGCACGCCGGCGGCGTTCGCCTCGCGGATGAGCGCCGCGTAGGGGCCGCGCGGCGCGCCTTTGGCGCCGGTGCCGAGGAGCGCGTCGATGGCGCCGTCATAGCCGTCCCACGGGATCTCCTTCGTTCCGTAGACGAACGAAGGAACCCCGAGGCGGGCGGCGATGTCGCGCTGCACGGCCGCTTCCCCGGCGAGCGCCTCCGGCGGCTCCGCGTAGACGACCTCGGCCCGGACGCCGGCCTCGAGCAGGTGGCGCACCGCAACGAGGCCGTCCCCGCCGTTGTTGCCCTTGCCGGCCAGGATGAGCCAGCGCTTGCGCAGCCGGTGCCCGGCGGCTTCCCGTTCCCGGGCAAGCTCAAGCGCTTCCCGCGCGATTTCTCTTCCCGCATTCTCCATGAGCACAAGCGCGGGAAGCCCGATCGTCTCGATCGTATGGCGGTCCAGCTTGCGCATTTCCTCCGAGGTTACGATATACATGAGCGGACATCTCCTTTTTGGTGGGATTAGGTTCCAAGGGTCAAGCCCGCTAAGGCGCGGGGGTTTTTACAGATCCATAGGGGAATGATAGAATCAAGTATAGCGAAAAAAGCCCCCGGCACTACTTACCGGCCTCTGCCGATGTCAGTTGGACCGTGAAGGGTGCCCGTATCACGTGCTTGCCGCAAGAAACGGCCCCGAGCGGGGAAAGGCGGCAGCCAAGGCTCCTTTGCCGGGTGCTGTCATATACTAAGAAAACCGACCTGCAGGAGGATGTTAGCGTGATCATAATCAAGACCCCTGAAGAAATAGAGAAGATGAGAGCGGCCGGCCGTCTGCTGGCCTCCTGTCATCAGGAAATCAAGAAGAGAATCAAGCCCGGCGTGACGACCTGGGAGATCGACCAGTTCGTCGAGAAGTATCTGGAGGAACACGGGGCGGCGCCCGAACAGAAGGGCTACCACGGCTACGAGTACGCCACCTGCGCCTCCGTCAACGACGTCATCTGCCACGGCTTTCCGAAGAAGGAGCCGCTGAAGGAAGGCGATATCGTGACCATCGACATGGTGGTCAACCTCGACGGCTGGCTCGCCGATTCCGCGTGGTCCTATCCGGTCGGAACGGTTTCCCCGGAAGCCCAGGCGCTTCTCGAAACGACCGAGGAGTCCCTCTATCGGGGGATTGAGAAGGCCGTGATCGGCAACCGGATCGGAGACATCTCGAATGCGATCCAAACCTTCGCCGAAGGACGCGGCTATTCGGTCGTACGGCAGTTTATCGGCCACGGCATCGGCTCGGAGATGCACGAGGCTCCGGAGGTGCCCCACTACGGACCCGCGGGCAAGGGCCCCGGCTGAAGGAAGGCATGGTGCTCACCATTGAGCCGATGCTGAACATCGGACGCTACGAGGCCAAGGTCGATGCGGACGGCTGGACCGCCCGTACCGTGGACGGCAGCTTGTCCGCCCAGTACGAGCATACGCTGGCCATTACGAAGGACGGCCCGTTAATCTTAACGAAGCTTTAAGGCAGAAGACTCCCAGGATCTCCGCCGGCTTCGGAAATTCTTATCCGGCAAGGCTTCCCGAAGGCGGGAGCTCCCGGTTTCTCAACCCGTCCGGCTGTCCTGCAGCCGGACGGGGAGGACCGGAGCGCTTGCCTTGCTGCCGGCGTTATTCATACCATTCCATTAAGAAAGCAGGTAGAAGCCATGATACATAAACTAGAGCATGTCGGCATTATGGTGAAGGACATGGACGCTTCCATTCGATTCTACACGGAGATTCTGAACCTGGAGCTTGTCGGCCGGGAGAAGCTGGACAACGGGGTGGAGCTTTCCTTCCTGTCCTATCCGGATACGGATCACATTCAGGTGGAGCTCGTGGGGCGCGGCAGCGATGACATCCCGGCCGCCGGCAAGGTCGACCATCTGGCCTTTACGGTAAGCAACATCGAAGCGGAAGTGGAGCGTCTCAGAGGGCTTGGGGTGAAGCTGA
Source organism: Paenibacillus sp. CC-CFT747 (assembly GCA_030323305.1). Lineage (GTDB taxonomy): Bacteria > Bacillota > Bacilli > Paenibacillales > NBRC-103111 > Paenibacillus_AO > Paenibacillus_AO aurantius. The sequence continues at coordinate 2,949,797 of CP106741.1, forward strand.
TCGACGAGAAGCCGAAGACTATTCTCGGCGGCGTTCAGATCGCCTTCTTCTACGGTCCCGACGGGGAACGCCTGGAATTCTTTCAACCGAAGCAAGCCTAACGCGGTAACGAAAGCGCTATCCGGGCAGCCGGGTTCTTCAACCGGACAGGCTTTCGAGTCCGAAGGTTTCGGCCGACCGCCCGATTTTCCCTGATTTTTTCCATTTGAAGGTGAATCGTTCCCTCATAGGCTCTCTTCTGGCTTTACGGCCGGAAGGGGGCCTTTTTGGCCTTCCCGGTTTTCGCCAATTCCCTGACTTGTAGAGGATTTTGTGGAAAAATGTAGAATATTATCCCAGGACGGCACCATTGTGTTTGACGGGAGGGCTTTTTTTGTCGATTAAAATGAAATTGTCTTTGTATATTTCCGTCATTCTGTCGATTATCCTGTCGGCTAATATCGTCCTGTACTACTATACCTCGCGGGATACCCTAAAAAGGGACCTGGAGGGACAGGTTCGGATGGTTGCCCAGGAAATCGCTGTCGTCGTCGAACAATCGGACCGGGCATCCGCTTATTTACAGGAACAGCTGGGGGAAAGCTGAGACTCGCCGCCATTTCGGCACTGGGTGAGCTCGATCCCGATATCCGTCAGGTGACCGACGAAGAGCTGGTTAAGCTCAGTGACAAGCTGGATGTTTCCCATATTTCCCTGCTGCAGAGAAGAAACGACGATATTGTCGTGGTGAAATCGTCCGATCCCAAAGCCGTTAACAAAGGGGTCAAAGAGCTGGGCTACTGGTACACGGCGTTGGACCAGCTTATGGCCAGCCATATCGTTACCGTTCCGCAAGGGCAGAAGCTGGCGAATTTCTGGTCCGGTCCTCTGGAGATCTCCACGACGGATCCCGATCATATTAACAAATGGGGGTATTATAACGACGGATCGAGGGATTATATTGTCAGCCCTTTTTTGAAAGGGAATTTCCTGGAAGAATTCAACCGGGTTACCGGACCGGAGACGCTGGTGAACAAGCTTCTGAAGGAGAACCCGATGTTTTTTGAAATGACTGGATTCAATCCCGAATATTTCGGGAGGGATTCTACTTACTCCCTGTCTGATGGCACGAAGCTGACACCGGAGGCAAGGAAGCCGATTCGGTTCGGAACCTACCAGCTTCCGGATGCAAGGGATGAAGCGGAAATCCGCCGGGTCCATGAGGAAGGGCGGTCCTTGATGACCGAAGGGAATCTGGCCGACGGCCGAAGGGTCATCAAGAGCTTCATTCCCATTCCAGGCAGCAGACCGCTTGTCATTGGAATCGTCACGGATTCGGCGGCCGTTTACGGGGTGCTTAAGGAGCAGCTGGTCAAGCACATCTTCATTTCCCTTCTCCTGCTCGCCATTATTGTGGCCACGAGCTATTTGTTTGCCGATTATTTCATCCGTCCCTTGGACCGCATTCTAGAGAAGGTCAATCGCATCGCGGCGGGAGACTTCGGTCCCCCCGTCACCATACGAGGGACCGATGAGTTCAGTCTGCTGGCCGACCGGGTGAATGTCATGTCGGGCAATCTCGAGGCTTCGACGGCCCGGCTTAAAGAGACGGTGGAGGAGCTGAATTCCACGAAGCAGTATCTGGAATCGTTCATCACCAACACGTCGGACTCCATTCAGGTAGTGGATCTGGAAGGAAGAACAATCCTGACGAACCAAGCCTTCGAGACGATGTATGGCTGGGACGCGAACGAAGCCCGGGGCGAACGGCTCCCGCTCGTTCCGGAGGACAGGCTCGCGGAAATGGGGAGGATCAATAACCTGGTCAAAGAAGGCGGCCAGGTGACGGACGTGGAAACGGTGCACCGGAGGAAGAACGGCAGCTGCTTTGATGTGAGCACCACCGTGTCTCCCATCCGGGGAAGCCGCGGAGAGGTGGTGGCGGTGGCCTCCATTTCCCGGGATATTACCGGACGCAAGCAGACGGAGGAGATGCTGCGCCGTTCGGAGAAGCTCTCCGTCGTCGGGCAGCTGGCCGCCGGGGTTGCGCATGAGATCCGCAATCCCCTGACCACGCTGCGGGGATTCGTCCAGCTTCAGAAAGAGGGAGGGGTCCGCAAGCCGGCTCATCTGGAGCTCATGCTTTCAGAGCTTGACCGGATTAACTTCATCGTAAGCGAATTTATGGTGCTTTCAAAACCCCACGTCCAGTCCTTCTCCCGCAAGGATCTGGGTCAGATTCTCCGGGATATCGTGGCTCTCCTGGAGCCTCAGGCCATCATGGCCAACGTCGTGCTGGTTACCGAGTTCGAGAGCGGGATTCCCGAGGTGGAGTGTGTGGAGAATCAGCTTAAGCAGGTGTTCGTCAACCTGGTGAAGAACGGGTTGGAGGCCATGGACGAAGGGGAGAGCTGAAGATCTCCCTCAAAAAATAGATGCGAACCGGGTAATGGTTCGCATCGTGGACGAAGGCTGCGGCATTCCCGCCGATCAGCTCCATCGTCTCGGAGAGCCCTTTTTACGAACAAGGAATCCGGCAACGGGCTCGGGCTTATGGTCAGCCAACAGATCATTTCCAATCATAAAGGCCATATGCTGATCCGCAGCGAGATCGGCAAGGGCACCTGCATTGACGTTACCCTGCCGGTCAGCCAGCCCTAAGAGCCTCAGCCGTCAGCCTCCAAAAGCATTCCGGAAGGCTGATGCTACCGCTCCCGGCTCCAGGTTCCACAGCTTGGCGATGTCGGAAGCCGCATTCTCCTCGAACCAGTCCGCGAGAAGCTTGCGGTTGCTGCCGTTCTCAACGATAAAGGGAAGATTCAGGATTACTTTTTTGTAATAGAGCTCTTCGGCCTGCAGCACCTGCTCCGGAGGAATCCATACCTTCAGCCTTTTGATCGTGCGGTACAGCTCTTTGCTGCAAGCTCGGCGGATTTTGCGGGCGGAAGGAATGCTGTTCGGGTCCGCATGCTTTTCTTTGCCCGGTTGATACATGTGACAAGCCACCTGCCCCTCTGTTAGTATATGTCTATGCAGCGGAGGGAGCGGAGGTCACTTGCCGAAGCGGCGAATCGCCTGATCAGTTAACCACGATATACCCGACCATCGGGCCTTCATGGCTCGCATCGGAGTGGTTGAGGCACACGATTTTGTAGATGCCTTCTTTCTCGGCGGTGAAGGAGACGGTCGTTTCCTTTCCTTTTTGACCTGGCCCTTGACGCCCAGGCCTTCGATGACAAAGTGGTGGTCGTCCCCATTAAAGCCCCGGATGGACAGGGTGACGGCTTCTCCTTCTTAACCGGGATCGTGTCGGGGGACCAGCGGTACACCTCCACATCCTTGCCGTCCGGGCCCTTGGCCTTCAGCTCGGCGGTGACCATCGGGATGACCCTTGCGTTTTCGGCTTGGGCCATCGTTTCGGCGGATTTCGTTTCGTACCGGAAGTAGAGGAATGCGGCGGCAGCGGCGACGCATAGGCCGGCGGTCAACAATACCTTGGCCCGGTTGATTTTGAAGGATACGATCATGGCTTGTCCCTCCCAGGGAAAGAAATTGGGTTGCAGATACTTAAGGGTATGCGGCAACCTGTCCGCTCATGATTGACAAATTTAGTTACGGCGTGATATAACTAAGAATATTCTTTACTGCTTAAAAGCACCAACGTGCGAAAGGAACCGGAGGAGGAAGTTTGACATGGTCAAGGACAACTGCAAGATATTGGACTGTACGATCCGCGACGGCGGGCTGGTTAACAATTGGGATTTCAGCGTGGATTTCGTGAGAGACCTGTATCAGGGCTTAAGCGATGCCGGCGTGGAATATATGGAAATCGGGTATAAGAACTCCCCAAGCTGCTGAAAGGCGCGGATTCCGGTCCATGGCGTTTTCTTGACGAGAACTTCCTGAGGGACGTTATTCCGCACAAGACGGCCACCAAGCTTTCGGCGCTGGTCGATATCGGCCGGGTGGACGAGAACGACATCCTTCCCCGCGAGGATTCCATGCTGGACCTGATTCGCGTAGCCTGCTACATCAAGGACGTGGAGAAGGGGCTGGAGCTCGTGCAGACCTTTCATGACAAGGGCTACGAAACGAGCCTTAACATCATGGCGCTCTCCCATGTGCTCGACCACGAGCTGGTAGAAGCCTTCGAAGAAATTGCCAAGAGCCCGGTGGACATCGTGTATGTTGTCGATTCGTACGGCAGCATGGATGCGAAGGACATCGAATTCCTCGTGGAAAAGTTCAAGAAGCATCTCCCGAACAAGAAGCTCGGCATTCATACGCATAACAACATGCAGCTGGCCTTTGCCAATACGTTGACGGGGCTCCAGCACGGGGTTACCTACCTGGACTCCTCGGTATACGGTATGGGCCGCGCGGCCGGCAACTGCCCGACGGAGCTTCTGCTTGGCCATCTGAAGAACACGAATTACGAGCTTCGTCCCGTTCTGGATATTATTGAGCGCCATATGCTCCAGATCCGCAAGACCTGGGAGTGGGGTTACATTATCCCTTACATGGTGGCCGGTCACCTGAACGAGCACCCGCGTGTGGCTATGGCCCTGCGTGATAGCGAGGACCGCGACAAGTTCGTGGACTTCTACGACAAGCTGACCTCTCCGGAAGTATCCGCGGCGGGAAGCAAGGCGGACTAAAGCTTCGGGCTCCGGAGCCTGACGCTTCTCTTCGGTCCCCGTTCTTAGCGGATCCCAGGCTGCAACGCACAGCCGGGCTCACCTGCTCTTGATTGGCTTATGGAAGCTCCCCGCCGTATGGCAGGGGGCTTCTTTCTTTCCGTTTGAGGGATGGTTTATGCTAGAATAGAGAGGATGGAGACTAGAAGAAAGTAGGGTGGAGATGGGAGATTGGATACATAACATTCTGGAGTTTCTAACCGGGCTGGGGTATTGGGGCATCATGCTCGGGCTGATGATCGAAGTCATCCCCAGTGAAATTGTACTTGCCTATGCCGGTTATCTGGTCAGCGAGGGAAGAATCAATTTTGTCGAAGCGGTCATTTTCGGGACGATCGGCGGCGTTATCGCCCAGATTTTTGTTTACTGGATCGGGCGCTACGGCGGCCGGCCGTTTGTGGAGAAGTTCGGCAAATACCTGCTGATCCACAAGAAGCATATCGACGCGGCCGAGAACTGGTTTACCAAATACGGGACGGGCGTCATCTTCACGGCGCGGTTCATTCCGGTAGTCCGCCATGCCATTTCCATCCCGGCGGGAATGGCGCGCATGCCCTTGAGCAAGTTTACCCTTTATACGACGCTTGCCATTATTCCCTGGTCCATCCTGTTTATTTGGCTCGGGGAGAAGCTTAGCTCCCTAGGGAAGAATTATGAGCAGATCGACGAAATCGCGGGACCCTACACGAAGCCCATTCTCGCAGCGGCTATCGGGCTTACGGCCTTGTATTTCATTATCAAGATCCTTCTGAACCGCCGGAAGCGCTGATTGGACACCGGGCGGACGTTTGCTACAATAAAGGAAGAAGGCTTTTTTGGTTTACCCATACTATAGATTCGGGAGGCTGGTCACACGATGGCAAAAAACTCGCTAACTCACTCGGAACCGGGCTGAAGCCGCAGGCATTTATCGATTCCATGCAGAAGAACAAGGAAAAGTTTGAGGAGTACTATAACGCTTTCGAATGGACCGATGCGGAAGATAAGGAGTATTTCGAATCCCTCCGCAACCGCGACGACCTGCGCTGCGTGATTCTGGCCGCCGACTGGTGCGGGGATGTGGTACGCAACGTTCCGGTAGTGTTTCGGGCGCTGGAGAACAGCGGAATGCCGGTAGAGGTTCTGATAAAGGAAGAAAATGAGGACATCATGGACCAGTTTCTGACGATGGGCGGCAAGTCCATTCCCGTTGTCATCTTTACGGATACCGGCGGGTTTGTTCTCGGTCAATGGGGACCTCGTCCGGAGCACGTGCAGGCCGTTATGAGAGAATTCAAAAAGCACAATCCCGACCGGGAGGCGCCGGATTATAACGACAATATCCAGGTGGCCCGAGCCGAGATGATGAAGCAGTACGGGGAAGGGACCGGCTACCAGGCGGTCATCGTGAAAGAATTGCGCGATTTGATTTCCTCGTTCTAAGTTAACGTATGATTGACTAACGAAACAGCCGGCAGGAGGAGCCTATGATACAAATCGAAACGGTCACACTCGGGCCATTGGAGACGAATGCTTACCTGCTGAGCGATCCCGCAGCCAAGCGGGCGGTCGTCATCGACCCCGGGATGAATCCGAAGGCGCTGCTTCGGCGGATCGCCGATCTGGAGGTGGAGGCGATTTTGCTGACGCATGCCCACTTTGACCATATCGGCGGGGTCGACGAAGTTCGCAAGCTGAAGGGCTGTCCGGTGTATCTTCACGATGCGGAAGCCGACTGGCTGACGGACGCGAAGAAGAACGGATCGGCCCGCTGGCCGGAACTAGGCGGCCCGATTGTGACGGAGCCGGCGGAGTATGCCCTGGACGAAGGGCAGACGCTGACCCTGCTCGGCCAAACCATCCGCGTCTTCCATACGCCGGGACACTCGCCGGGAAGCGTTAGCTTCCTGATGGGAGAACATCTGTTCAGCGGGGACGTTCTCTTCCGCCTCGGGGTGGGACGAACCGACCTATACGGAGGAAGCGAGAACGCCCTGCTGGACTCGATTCAGGACAAGCTGTTCGCCCTCGATGATGAGGTCAAGGTTTACCCGGGACACGGACCCCGGACGACCATCGGCTATGAGAGGGACAACAATCCGTACGTGTAACCCGTTAAGAACATTTCCAGGGCAGCAGGGATCCGGTTTTCGGGTTGTCTACCAGAAACCTGGAGGTTTGGGTATGGACAGGACCGGCTCTTTCTGCTAAAGTGAAATTTATCCAATTGCATATCGACTGTTTGCGAAGGACGCAAGCTTACGGCATAAGCCGTTTAGCTGCGTCCTTTTTATTTTTCCGTATGACGGAAAACGATTTTACAGGCAAGGAGGTTTCCGATTGAACCGAAAAAGGAACTTAGTGATCAGTACCGGAGCCCTTCTTCTGGCCGGGCTGCTGGTCTATGGGGTGTATCTGCTCCAAATCCGTCAGGTGGAGCTGCAGCAGACGGTAGGGGTCGTCGTCCCTAAGGAATTCATCAAGGCAGGGACGCTTCTTACGGAGGATATGCTGGAGGTTATGCCGATGGTAAAGGGAGCATACCGGGAGCAAATGGCCGTAAGGGTGGAAGACTTGGTCGGCCAGGAGAATCTCGTTCCGCTTGGAGGGAAAGAGCCGGTGCTTCTCTGGAAGCTGGACCGGTTTCATCTCATGCCGAGGGAAGGCCAGGCTACCTTCCAGATCCCGAAGGACTATATTCTCTCCTTATCCGGAGGAATCCGGGCGGGTGATCAGGTCCGGCTGTACTTGTCCGGGAAGGAGGGGGCGATCCGGCTGTTCCCCCATGACATTACCGTTGCTTCCGTGAAGTCCGCCGCTAATGTAGAGGTGGATGATTCGAAGCAGTCCGCCATGACCTCCCGGTTCAGCGGAGACGCGGAGAAGATGTATGCCTCCCGCCGGGAGGCAAACGGAGCGATCGATCAAATCAATCTCAACCTGACGGAGGAGGAGTGGATCCGGATAGACGAAGCCTGCCGGAGCAAGCAGTCCAAGCTGGTGATCGCCTTCAGCTCGGCATCCCTTCCTCTTCCGCCGAAAGGAGTGGAACCATGAAGCAGATCCTGCCAGTAGAGGGAAGGAGAAGGGTAGCCGTTTTCATCGGCACGACCCCGAATATCGGCACGACGCTGGTTGCGTATTCCGCTGCCGTTGCCGTCGCCAGGGAAACCGGAGGGAGAATCGGCTACCTGTGTCTCAATCTCAAAAGCTCGAAACTGCATCGGTACTTGGGCATAGACGAAGCTCCCGCTTCCTTGGACAGCCTGAGGGCGGATCTGAAATCCCGCTCGCTCACCAAGGAGAGGCTGATGCAGCATTGCGAGAAGGTGCCGGGCGCCGACGGCCTGTCCCTCCTTTTCGGGAGCCTGCTGAGGGAGCAGGCGGATTTTTTCAGCCGGAGGACGTGGAGCATCTTCTCTGCGTAGCCGAGGAGGCATTCGATCTGGTTATCGCCGAAGTGAACGCGTATTGGGACAATGCCGCCACCGTTTGCGCCATGGAACAGGCCTCCGAGCGGTTCGTGGTCACCACTCCTGACATTACGCATTTTCAGGAGGACTTTCAGAGGTGGATGCGCACGTCGTGCTCCCTTCTCGGAATCCCGTTATCGGCCTGCCGGCTGATTGTGAACGGAGGCGATCCGGGAGGGGGCGGAGGAATTCGCTCCAAGGACATCGCCAAGGACATGGGAGTGGAGTTGGTGGCCGAGCTGACCCGGTATCCGGACGTAACCCGTTTCATCAATCAGGGGACGCTGACGGAATGGGCGGCGGGCCAGCCGCTCCTGCGCCGGCAGCTGGACTCCGTTGCGGATTATTTAATGAAGATGAGCGGGCTTGCTCCCGCTCCGGCCAAAGCCCGAAAGACCATGAAGGAACGGATGTTTCCCCGAATAAGCGTGTAGAGGAGGGTGCGCATGATGCCAGGGAAGTTCTCCCTGCTGGCCTATGCCAATTCCAAGAACGGCCGTCAGATGCCGGCGGAGGAGTTAGCCGGCCGGGGACAGGCGGAGGAAGAAGCCAAGCGGATTTTTGACGGCTGGGCGGAAGAGATCCGCAGCGAGCTGGCCTCGGGCCGGGGCCGGTCGGAGGAAGAAAGGCAGCAGTATGGAGAGATGCTAAACCGCGCGGTGCTGGGGTATGAGGAGGACCGGTTTCGCATCCTTATGATCATCCAGGACAAGCTCGCCAAGAAACGGATCGGGGACATTCGTCCTCCGAACCGTACTTACGGGACGCTGGCGGAAGCCATTTTTGCCGAGGTCATCGGACTGAACGTGCTGGAGCTCGTGCTCAAGAACAAGGAGGGCTTGGAGGAAATCCAGGTGGTGGGAACCAAGATTTTCGAAGTGCGGGGCGGCACTTCGCGCCCTTCCCCGGTGAAGATGAATTCCTTACGGGATGTGGAACGGATTCAGCAGAATCTGGTGCTGTATAACAACGACACGCTGAATCCCCGCAAAAGATGGGCGGAGGTAAGGCTGAAGGATGGTTCCCGCGTCACCATGACGGGATACGGATATACGGCGGAGCCGACGCTGACCATCCGCTTTTACACGATGAACAGCTTTACTCTCCAAACCCTCTGCCTGCCCATCTACGAAACGATTAACGAGCCCATTCGGAGGCTGCTCACCTGTCTGCTCGCTTCCTGCTTTAATCTCGTCATCATCGGCCCAACGAACTCCGGGAAGACCAATCTCATCAAGGCACTTGTTTCCGAGCTGCCCCAGGAGGAACGGATTGTAACCATCGAAGGCCGCTTTGAGCTTATGCTGAAGAGGGATTTTCCGGACCGGAATATCATAGAGTACGAAATGGACGAGACCGACCCGAAGCATTCCGGCGAACAGGCCTTTAAGCTGGCTCTCCGCCAATCGCCGAAACGGATTGTGCATGCGGAGATCCGGGATGAAGATGCCAATCTGTATGTCCGTGCCTGCACGAGAGGGCATGAGGGAAGCATGACCTCGGTGCACGTCAACCAGTTGGAGGATGTGCCGGAGGCGATTACCGATATGTGCATGATGGATGGAAGAGGGATGAACCCGGACCGGCTGGTGTCACTTAACCCATAAGATTGCCCCTGCGGCAAATAAAAGCCCTCAAAAATTTGTGGCAAACTTATACCTCCATGATGCTGAATTCAAAATAAAAAAGAGCCAAAGCAGGTTATGCTTAAGCCCTTATGACTTTGATATTTTAATTGATTTATAAGAAAAAGAAATGACTTGGTCTTCATTCTAATTCTTAGGCAAGTGCTGTGATATAAAAAAATAGCGCATTACTCTACGTAAGGATTTAAGGAACGATTCAACGCTAGCCTAAATATTTGGGAATAGGAATAAACTTGGTATAATTAGAGAGAAAAGCTTGGTTATTAAAGCAAGTGAGTTTAAATAAGACCCCGGCCAAGTAGTTTCAGGGGCTGTGGCATATAATGTGCGTATGCCAAATCGAGTAATTGCTGCTAGCTTAACACTGAGCCCTTATAAATACTTTTATTTAATTACGTAGTTTGCAACACCGGGACAACAGTAACCTTCCTTCATGTAATATTAAAATTTATAGTTTCCTTCATTACAACTTCAGACTTCCCCATCCCTTTACCATCCGCCCATCAATAATTATTTCCAGAATATCAATCTGATATACTTCTATATATAAATTTAATTAAGAAATTTTAAATAAGACAATTGTAAATGAAGTGCGACAGCTAGAAACAAAGAAGCACATGAATGGCCATCTTAGCATAATTGAACGCGGACAACTAAAGACGTTACATTGAGTTGGTTGGTCGACGAGAGACTTCGGCCGGCATCTTGGTCGTCAGAAATGTATGCTGGATCCTGCCCGTCAGTTTCGCTTCGAAGCGGGCTCCCTATTGAGAGGAGAAGCAAGCGATGTTGGAACAAGAATTCAAAGTGATTTCGGATGTTATCTATGGAGAAGCGGACGGAAAGCCGTTGCTGCTCGACATCGCCATGCCGGCACAGCCGGTTGGGAAGCTTCCGATCGCATTATGCATTCATGGGGGTGCATGGTTATGGGGGGACAAGGCGGAACCTTCGGAGAGCGGAATGTTCGTTCGTCGCTTCGCAGCCCATGGCTATTTCTCCGTCAGCATCAATTATCGATTGAGCAACGAAGCGATTTATCCCGCGCAGCTGCATGATGCGAAGGGTGCGGTGCGTTGGCTACGGGCGAATGCCGAAATTTACGGAGCCGATCCGGCTCGTATCGGCGTGTTCGGGCATTCAGCCGGTGGACACCTGGCGGCTTTGCTCGGTACGACGGGCCAGGTCGAAGAATTAGAGGGCTACAGCGAGTATCTCGAAATTTCCAGCTCCGTGCAGGCTGTTGCCGCTTGGTCGGCTCCCGTCGATTTCCTTCAGATGTTGGTCGGTTTCCATGACTCGCCGGAGTCGATGGAGTCGTTGCTAATCGGCGGATACGTACGAGATCATCCGGAAAAAGCAAAGAAAGCCAGCCCTCTTTCATACGTAACGGATGCCGCGCCACCATTCTTGATCATTCACGGTACTGAAGACGAGATTGTTCCTTTCGATCAGGCTGAGATTTTACACGAAGCACTACCTAATTCCAGCATTCTGGCAATCAAAGGGGCAAATCACAGCCTCCAAGGGGGCAACCTCGGCTGGGAAGACGTTCTTTGGACTACTATCGTCTTTTTCGATCGACATATTCGCAACTCGCCGGCTGGCTAGTTTAAGCCGAAGGTATGCAGTTACCATGCTGCATAAAAACTGGATTTTAGAATTTAACAGCAATTGGCTCAACTATCGGGCAGTGCGCGCCTAGCTAAGCTAGGCACAACTTACTGATGCAAGTTCAGTCGGGGTAGGGACCAAGCCGCCCCGTAGCTAGCAGGCAGACGTCGGCGAAAACCGGTGGCTGAAGCCCTGCGAAAAGTCGCGCTCTGCGCGGTGAAGCAAATCTGCAGGCCGTAATGAAAATGAATCCTACCGCATCGTGAAAGTGAACCCGAAAGGGACAAGAGGGAGCCGAGCCACGACTGCCCCGGCGAAGGCCATGGAACGCGCGAAGACCTTGGAATGCAGCGCAAAAGAACCCTCCGGTGTAAAGGGAGCGGCATGTAGAGACAGTTGTGTCTGGAACTAGGGAGACCCTCCCCCGCACGAAGTTTTTTTTTCGTAACGAGCAAACTTATAAGCCCTAAAGGTGAAATGGTGAGCTTGCGGGAAGGGAGTCGGAGGGGGCCATATTACCAATGATCCGGTGGACAACATAACCCCGGGGAGGGATGGGCGCCGAAAGGCAATACCCCACTTCGTTCACGGGATATCAAGGAGGTAAGAGCAAGTGAATGCCGAATACACGGCTAACGCCACCAATGAAAACGCTCGACAACTCCAAAATACCCTCTATCTTGCGGCTAAGGAAAACCCCAAGCGTAAGTTTCATGCCCTGTACGACAAAGTATTCCGGAAGGATATCCTGCAAGAAGCATGGGCAAGGGTAAAGACCAATCGCGGCAGTGCCGGAATTGATGGACAAACGATCGCATTTATCGTTCAAGAGATTGGCGAAGCATCCTTCATCGAAGAGATCAGACACCAGCTGATGAATGGGGAATACCGACCATCTCCCGTCAAGCGGAAAGAGATTCCGAAGCCGGACGGAAAGACACGTCCCTTGGGTATCCCAACCGTCCGTGACCGGACGATTCAGATGGCAACGAAATTGGTGATCGAGGGCATATTCGAAGCAGATTTCAAAGATTGCTCGTACGGATTTCGCCCCAAACGGTCGGCTCACCAGGCTAGTAAGAGCATCCGGGATAGCATCAATTGGGGTGTCGTCAACTGGGTGGTCGACGTAGATATTACAGGCTACTTCGATAATATCTCCCACAGCAAGCTGATGAAACTGGTCGAAGAACGCATCTGCGACAGGCGCATTCTGAAGTTAATTAGACAGTGGCTTGAAGCAGGTGTAATGAAGGAAGGCGTATGGCACAAAACGGAGATTGGCAGCCCACAAGGCGGCGTAATCTCTCCGCTTCTGGCCAACATCTATCTCAACTACCTCGATACGATATGGGAAAAACGGTTTTCTCATCTCGGAAAGCTGGTAAGGTATGCCGACGATCTGGTCATTCTGTGCCGATACAAACCGCAGGCGCTCGAAGCGATTCGTTCCCTTAAAGCGATCTTTGGAAAACTGGAATTGACCATGAACACGTCCAAATCAAAGCTAGTCTGTCTGTGGGAAAACCAGGATGGGTTCGACTTCCTTGGTTTTCATCATCGGAAAATGCCTTACCTCCATAAAAACGGGATAAAATATCGACTGCGAAGCTTTCCATCGAAGAAAGCAATGAAGAAGATGCGGACTCGTGTGAAGGAAGAAACGGCATCTAGAGGCAGGTTAAACTGGCCGTTAAAGCTGATGGTCGAGCTGCTGAATCCGATGATCCAAGGATGGCGTAACTTTTATGCTCATCTGGATGTGGATCGAAGTATGGCAAACCGTTTCCTGGCGAAAGTGGACTGGTACATCCTGAGGAGATTGAGACTGTTCTGGAATAACAAACACAGGAAGCGTAAGCGGAACTGGTCAGAGATGCATGTTTTGCTTCAACGCACAGGACTGAAAACAATATGCACATGGAAAAACCGTACTGCCCTGGATGAAGAACGTCGGAAAGCCGTATGCGGGAAAACTGCACGTACGGTTTGATGAGGAGGGGCTGGGATCCCCAGCCCTTTACTCTACTTAACATAATTGTGGCTTTTAAAGTATATTGTCAATTATAATAATCACATATTTACAAATGAACCTACCCTTATTATAATATAAATATAATATTCACATATTTGTTAATATGAGGAGGGCTTAAATGAAAGCTTATCTGCTTCGACCAATGCCGCATGGTTCAAATCAGCTTCCGTTTTTTCTGAAGCATAATCGGATTGCTATTGGATATCCACTGAAATCGGATTTGCGGTCAATTTCTTATTCCGAAATCCGACAGCGATTAAAAGCAAAAGGGTGGCAAAAAGGAACAGGAAATGTCTTCCGAATGTTAGAGACATTTGCAATTGGTGATCTCGTTGTGGTACCTGATGATAACCAGCGTGACGTTTACTTATGTAAGATCAAAAGCGACTACGATTATGATCCTCAACTTGACGAAGACAAAGATGGATCAGGATTTCCGCATTTCCGCCATGTAGAATGGTACTTTAACAAAACACCGATCAATCGAGGCCAATTACCCGAACCGCTTTTAAAATCGCTACAATTTCCAGGAACAAGTGCTGACCTTAGCAAGCATCTCGATCTAATCCTGCCGCTCGTTGGACTTAGCAAAGAAGAAACTGTAAATGATGAGGACATTCTTCAGGCAGAAAGAATACAGCGATTAAAAACCCAAGCATTGGATGTCCTCGAGGAGATCATGAATGGTGAGAACAAGACAGAGGCGCTGAAGGCTGCACAAATCATTCTGGGCCTTAACGAATAGAGTTCTAGACTCATATAGGAGGTGAACGAATGGTCACAGTAATAGTCTTAAAGGAAGCCAAACAATATGTGTTTAGTGTTGCTAATGGTCTCGAAGAGATTCGAGCCATTCAATCCGACTTCCAAATGCCAGAATAACAGCTCAATTTGAAACATTCCAAGATTTTGAGCACCAGAACGGGTTAGGATCCATGAGCACGGCGGTCGAACAATTAAATTAAGCAACTACGCTGAGCACTTTCGGGTGCTCTATTCACTTTCTGTTTAGGGACTGATATCTCATTTTCGCAGCCTATTGGTGGATCTACGCGATATTACTTGCCTGGTGGCTGCTCTGCCGAAAAAACCTAACCACGGGTTGCTTGAACAAGTTCTTCAAAATCTGAGAGATGGTGGGGTAGATGTTCGGTTAAATCCTAACCCAAACTCGTCATATGGCTTGGTTGGAAGCAGGCGAAAGGCGCTATGCTTCTATCCCTTAAAAAAAGGATAGCACACCTAAATAGAGAGCCAAGTCTTACAACTTAGAAGGGATCATTACTCAGTTCGAAGTCTTTTGACGTTGATGGGGTACGGGCACTGCTTGTACTTTTTCCTAGTTCTTGCCTGATTAGGTAAAGTAATAAGGTCTTCAAAAGGAGGTTGGAATTATAATTCTAAGACAAACTAAAAATGAATATTCGGCGAACCGTCTGATCGAGGATGTCCCCCAACATATAATCATCCAAAATCGGCGTAAATTGCGTGAACAATTGCTAAAGCGAATCAGCCAACAAACTTCCATTACTAATCAAAATATTGAACACCTCTTTCGCTTACTCAATAATTGACCTTAAGCCTTTCGGTAAAAAGCGAAAGGCTTTTTCTCAATAATTGCACCACAAAGCAGCGTTAACCTATGGGATTAAAGTAAGGGAATGTGCTCAGTGACGAACTAACTCATAAGCTACACATCGGTCATTCCTGTACGAATCAAACCATAGTAAAGAACCAACAAGTTATTCATTTACTATAAAACAAAATTTCCAACCTAGACATTATTTCAACTACCTCCTTAGCAAGTGCCTCATTTTTGTTGCTAAGTTGATTAAGTAAATAATCGAGTTTCTCTTCTACCTGTTGTTTAAGTGCTGCCTTATTTACGGGTAGATCCTTGTTTATGGTTTTTAAAGCTTTGACCTTACGAAAATTTGCAAGACATTTTACAAATGCTTTTTTAGATGAGCACTTTCTACTGAAGCGTGACAGGAGGCACAGAGAGTCACAAGATTATCAGGATGATGGACTCCTCCTAATTTACGTGGAATTTTATGATGAACATGAAGATCGCTCTCTGATTCACAAACAGCACATTTCCATTGATCTCTTTCTTTAACCTCTTTTTTTAGGGATTCAGTAAAAGGCAGGTCCCAGATATCACAAAAGATTATCTTTCCCCTACTCTTTTCAATTTTCTCAATAACTTCGACGTGAGGGAGTATAATTGACTCTACGCGAAACATCACAAGTTCAGCTATATTATCATCATCCGTGATGTCAATTTCCATGTCTTTATCTGTTTGTTCTTTGCCCTCCTCATAAAGCAACTCCGATAAATTAGAAATTAATATTCTAACTTTGGTGGCCTGCTTGCCGGAAGACATTAAAAGTACTTTTTTACATTTTTCATAAAATATAGTTATGGTATCTACGTTCCATGTGGGGATTAGCGGCTTTATGAACGAGGGAACCAAGTGTCTCCACTCAATTGAATGTGCTGTTATTTCAAATAAATTTTTTGTGCTTCTATCTCCGTTCTTATACCGTTCAACTATTTCCAGGGGATTTATGTAGGCTCCTTCAGGAACAGACTCAACTTCAACATTCTCCAGCCTTTCCTCTTCAATCCACAGAAGTTCGTCTGCAACACTCATCAATTGACCAGCTGATAATTTTGATGCTATTAGTGAAGCTTTGTCCTCTGAAGTGACGTCCCATCCTTGGATGTTCGTTATATTCATTGCTTCAGCCATAATTATTATTTCATCTATTAAATCCAGTCGAGAGATTGGCTTTCCTTTAAAACTGAGCTGATTATCTTTTATCCCGGCCATTTTGACCCTCCGTATACTTGATAATCAATTTATCGACCATAAGGCGGTAATTGGTTAATTTACCGAGATTAATCCCATTACGCCCGTCTGCAATCGAGCAGCAGTCATTGGACGATGCCACTCGCGCAGACCGACGGCTTCGCGGACTTCTCGTACCGATTGCAGACGCTGCAGGTAAAAAGGAAAGGAGTGCTGTTTGTCCGACTGTGACGAAGCAAGTATCCCCGCATGAGTTTATCCTGCAGGCCATCAAATGTAATGTTGTGCGAGGCGGTGAAATAATTCATTCCCGCAGTTCTTAATTGTTCTATAGCATACGAGCCACATTCTCGATTTTTTCCTGTTGCTACGTGAGCTAGTAGGAATTTGTCAATATTTGTGGAATTAGTATAAATGACCTATGACATTTTACAGTTGTGACAGAGACAACGACTATCACTTAAATGTTTAACCCGCACCTTTACAAGGAGGGGTTTGAAGAATATGCTCGGCCGATTCCTACTCCGATGGACGAAAGGGGAAGACGTTTTGCTTTGGACACTTTTGAGCATCGATGAAGAAGACTACTGCACAGATTGCCATAGAGAACTGGATAAGCTTTTCCGTATAAATGGGAAGTCTCTAAGCATGCATGGAGATGTTCTGACTAAAACGGCGGAAGAGTCGATCCACTGTAAAGTATGCCAGCGGACCGTTGTTGAGGGCCAAGAATACTTTATAGTTTCTGTACCCGAAGATAAACTGGAAGAACTAGCAGACCTCATTTCTGCGGACATTGGAGGCTGCGAGCATTGTGAAGGCAATGAACGTGCCCATTTTGTACATATATTCAATGATGACCCCCACGATACTAGCTCCCGTATGTCATTGGACGATGCGTTAAGCGGAATGAGTGTATCAGAATATCTTTATGATAAGGGTGTACCGGAAGAACATATAGAACGCTTTGCTTGGCTGATTAAGTGCGGATGCGGGTACGGCCGCGAAAATGAGCATTCAAGCCATAATCCAGACGGCGGGATTTTTACACTTGAAGACTACCTCTACACCCGAAAGGACATCGGCAACTTCTGGGGATTCGATGTCGAAAATTTCCTATCCTTCGCCCAGCAATATGGAATCGACCTCTCCTTCGAGGACATGTTTAATTTCAGAGAACATCTGTTAGCTTACCCCATGCTTGCTTACCAGCACGAGACCGGCATCAAAATTTATCAAGCACTAAAAGCCCTCTTTGAAGCCGGCATGTTTGTAACCGTGCCGATAAATACGACCATGTTCAGGGGAAGGACAAGGAAGAAGGATATGACCAGGCCATACACCCAAGATGAATTGTGGGCTCCGCCAATAGGGAAACCGCAACACGGACGATACAACACGATTGGTGTACCCGTTCTCTATGTGACGGACAGTGACACAGCCCTCCCTTATGAGGTTCATCCTTCCCCGGATGAATTAATAGACGTAGTGGAATTTCAATAAAATCGGATCCTCCGCGTTTTTGATATTGGCGACTTCGATCAAGGGTTCCGAGGCTTCTTCAACGAACCCAACGAGGAATCCAATCCACTCAAGCGGGCCTATATTCTGCCCAATTACATCGGCACTTGCTGCAGTCATATAGGATATAACGGCGTGAAATACGAAGGCGTCCACCAAACTCATCCACCAAACTCATCCACCATATACCAACTACGCGCTCTTTAACGTCAACAAAGAGGATCTGCCAGCGCAGAAGCCTGTCCGGACAGCATATCCTGAAATTACATACAAGCTCGATTTAGAAGAACATCCAACCATTCCTTTCTGATCAAGCAGGTGGGGTTCCCGCTTTTTGTTAGGAGGGACGAGCATGTATGGATCTTGTACTTTTTATGTCCGATTGCCAAAACAACTTATAAGTTAAGTAGTCCCTTTAGCGGATTGGAGTGCAATTATGTTTATTGCCGAACATGTATCCGATAATGAGCTTCGTTATTGCTCATTTGAAGAAGAGGAGAGTTTTCTGCGCAACCTGGCTTCTGCCAGACATTTAATATGCCCGGATTGCAGAGCCTTGGTACGGTATCGTGCTGGAACCAAGCGCCCTCACTTTTATCATCATCGGGAATGCGACAACCCCAACCCTTTCTCGGAACCCGAAACGGGGACGCATCGTTTGGGCAAATTTGTCCTCTATAAATGGCTCAAACTCCTCTATCCTGAAAGCCGGGTTGAACTCGAATATTACCTGCCTGAGACGAAACAGCGATCCGATGTAATGATCCTGCATCCTTCCGGACAGCGCTGGGCCTTCGAGTTTCAATGCTCCCGGATTACCGGGAGTGCTTGGTTGGAACGACACGAATTGTATAAGCATGCCGGTGTGGAAGACTTTTGGATCTTGAAGCTCGGACATTTTGCGCAGCGGAGAGGAAGAGGTCCGGCTGATTGGTCTTGAGAGCGCACTCCACAAGAAGACAAACCGCATTCAATACCTTGAACCCGGTACCAAAACCATTTCTATAACTCGTGATGGTTCCTTGTTCGGCGGGGAGCTATCTAAAGCCGCCTCGTTCCAATCTCCCCTTGAAGGGGTCAGAGTTCGCGGGGGAAACCTCTGGGTCAAGGACTTTGATAATTACGAACGTCGGAAATTAGCGGAGGACCAGGCTAGAAAACAAGCTGAGGAGCGGGAAAAACAAGAATTCCTTCGCAGGACAAGGGAAGAGGAAAGGCGGGTAGCGGCGGAAGCACGTCGTGCTCGGGAGAATGAGGAAAAGAAAAGGGTCGCACTTAAAGACGCTTACAAATCCGCTTTCTTGGATCGCCATCAATTCCGTGGCCGGATTACCCCTGCAGAGCAAAGACTTTTTGATAGACTCTGCAAAAAGCATGGATTTACCGATGAGAACTTACCCGGGTTGTTCCAACTGGAGTTGGAGCACTCCGACCTCATCCTTACCCCGCCGCAGGTATGGCAACTCTGGGTGTATAACGAGATTTCCGAACAATATGACTATTGCATAAAGCAGAACAAACCGCCACGCATTTGGCTGGATCGTACAAAAGAACGGTTTATCGACATGCGGAAGAAGGGAACCCTTCGGATTGCAAAACATACCGATGATGGGGCAAACTATATCTTCACAATGTATAACTATATTGACAAACTGAATGAGTGCGGCATGTTGCAGCAACTTGGCCATTCAACAGCCAAATACCACGATATTTTAGTAAATCGGCTGCCTATATTCCCAAAGCACAACGAGAATATCTACCTAAAGATGCACTTTGACGGACATTCCCATTCCTTGCTTGATGAGGCTTATGTCCAGTACCGAGAACAAATGGCTGCAATCCAAGCAGCATGTAGGGTAAGAAAGCCTTCTCCCGCCTCAACCTCCAAGAGAGAGGTACACCCAGCATCAACTCGAAAGCCTCTACACCATGAATCGGTGTTTAACCGCCCCGTTCATGAAGTCTCGATAGAGGCTGCAAGTCCAGTGAGGGTAGCAAACAAAGAGCCTCTTGAGACGGTTGTACACTACCGGGCTTTATTAGAACGGTGCAAAGCTTCTGAACTCCTCAGAATCTATCCAGAGTTCCACAGTCATATAAAGCTCGCTGAGGACCTCTTTTCGACCTATGATGCAACTGGAGTCATTGACTGGGGGATTGGTCCCGTCTATACGGTATCATTAGTAATATGAAACGCGCACTGCTTGGTGAATAGCGATATGGCGACTACATAGCCGCCCTTTTTTGTTCTGAGAATTGTTTATCCCCTTAACTGCCAGGCCAAATGATACCGCGGCCTTTGCGCTGGCCATTGAGATCAGACATCATCAGCGCCGCGGCGACTTCGACGGTGATCGCTTTAACGACCCCGCAGTCTACCGATTGTCCGTTAAACTGCGTCCGCAGATTCTCGCTATCCACTCCGGCCAGATACCTGAATCAAAGCATCTGATACCTTTACTTCCCATCCGCGTTACCGAACCCATCCAGTCAGCAGGCATGGCGAAAATTCATAGTGTCCGAGCTTTCCCGCTTTCTTCACTTTCAAAAAATTGCTTGGCTGCTCCTTGGGCTTGCTGGCAAGATCAGCCTTGACCTTGGACACGCAGGATTCTTGGCACTGATACTCACGACGACCAAGAGTGATTACTTCGCGCATGCGATCCATACTGTGCCTGTTAAGGGGCGCAACATGGGTATCAATGGTATTGTGTCAAAATAATTGATTTGGTAATACTATAAGTAAAGGACGTGATCTTATGACAACTCGTAAACTCTTGTCTGGTGTCCGAAATGTCGATGGACAACCTATACGGGTAACTGTTGGAGCAACTGGTGTTAAAGAAGCTCGGATCATCGATCCTACCGGTCCACTGACTCTTCCCGGCGGTCATACAGCCGAGTCTAAGACTGCAATGTCCGAGTTCATTCGGAAATGCAACGTCGGCGAAATCGAAATGAAACCTATTAAGCTATAACATCATCTTAAAGGCACCCACATTATGTGGGGGCCTTTATTTTGTTTTGTTGAGGTGGCGATGCAAAGAGTGACCTTTCATTAACGGGGATGACTGAAGGTAAGGCCGTTTACCGGGTCCCTCTAGAACAGAACTTTATTGGTAAGATAGAGCATGTCGGGAGCACGTTTGTTCCAGGTTTACCAGGAAGCCAATAGTTGACATGGATGTGGTGGTCGCTACACGAACGATGTACAGACAGCCATTGAAAAACTAGGTTCTTTAAGTACCATACATGAGGGTGATTTGGGCAGACAGCAGGGAATATTAAACAACAATGTCGAATATGTTAATTTCCTGTTGTCCTTTCCCCGTTGGATTTAAAGAAAGAACACTTATATGAGATTGGGTGAATGAAAATCTCCCGAAACATAACCCGCCTATTATAGACTGGGGTATATTTGTCTTTATATCAACAATGAAAATTAACATAGCCAAGTTGAAAGGTGTCGAAATTAGTAAATTGGTCATTATTTGTTCCAGATATTATTGTTGGTTTATTTACAGACATAATCCAACCAAGCATCTCGGCATCGGCCTTTCATAAGGGCCTCTCCAGGTGCCCAGGCGCCATACTGAACAACTGATGGCTAATTAAAATGCCTTACTCACGAAAGATCTGAACCGCTTTATTATATAGATTTGCTCAAGACGGCTATGGTGATTATTTTCGTCTCTCAAAAATACAACAATTTATCCCGATGTTACGGGAAGTGGGCTAGATTTATTTACTATTGATCACAACTTCCTTAATAAGCTCCTCGCCTTGATTCTTCACGTTATTCACGGCTTTTGAGACAGGGAATGATCTCATCTTATCTGCCGGAAAAGGCATAAGCAACGATGTCAGGACATCCTTATCCATCATTGCCGGATCCAACCAAGTATCCATTCCGCTTTCATCCAGTATCACCGGCATACGGTCATGTACTTTCTTCGCCACTTCATTCGGTTCTGTGGCGATAATCGTACAGCTCCACACGGTTTCATCCTCTGGGCTTCGCCAGGTATCGTAAAGGCCGGCCAATCCAAACGGGGTACCGGACTTTAATTGAAAGAGATACGGCTGCTTCTCTGAGCCGATCTTCTTCCATTCAAAATATCCCGAGGACGGAATGATGACCCTTCTGCGATCCAGCAGATTTCGATATGCCGGCTTCTTCTGGATGGTCTCGGCTCGTGCATTGATCATCGAATACGAACTCTTTCCGTCCTTAGACCAGAAGGGTATCAGCCCCCATTTAAAGCCCCGCAGCACCCGCTTATCGTCGGCCGCGATCACCGCTGGTATCTCGGTAGTCGGTGGGATGTTGAAACGCTTGTCGTAGCCCTCGTATTCGTTTCGGTTGATATGAAAGGCCTTTAAGATTTCGTTCAAATCATTTGTCAACGCAAATCTGCCGCACATGGCCAGCCCCCTTTTCTCTCTTTTACCCGCTCCACGTCCCCGTTGAATAACCAGACTAATTTTGAGAACCATGGAGCAATGGCAATTCCGTTAAATCATATGGCAGGGGGCATCAATACTACATCACCCGATGTAGCAGTTACATGACTACTTGGCAGGCTGGATAGAGATATCTGTTTAAATATGATTAATCCAGTGTATAATAAGAACAAACGTTCTTAGGGCGGTGTGTGAATATGGGAAAGAAACTAGTTGGTAATGGAATATGGGAGGCATCACGCATGATGCTTCCCGAGCATCGAGAACGTATTATTACTTATAGAAGGGATGTGAACATCAAGGAAAAACCAATCCTGGACGAACAGAGAATCATTGAATTAGTGCGGGTGATATCGGAAGCAATATTCACCGATACAAAGGTCAGCGTCACGGTTTTTGATGAATATGAGAATACTGTACTCATAGGCTGCATTGATAAAATAGACACCCATAATAAGCATATCAAGCTCATACATAATGATGATTTTACCTGGATTAATTTGCAGAATATTATCGACATTCATTTAGTTTGACATGATATTTCTGCCGCTCTATTTTGCATGGCAATATTATCTTATGAGTTACTGGGAAAGGGGATCATATAAGCGATTTTGTAATGGGCCTTTAAACAATGACCTCTGCTTGAGAAGCACCAAGCATTCTCCAGACATGATAAAATTTTCAAGTACTGTATATTCTTCGTTCATTTAAGTAAGGGAAGCAGCTTGCAAGCATGTTCCTGGGCTATTTTGCGTGCGGTGTTTCCGCTACCCTTTGATTTTATTTTATGTGGTAATCTCTATAAATCGATTTAACATTTATATAAGATTCTCATAACTCTAGGCTCCTGCATAAGTATAGGTTAAGTGGTCAAAACTGGTTCCTATATAATGGAGGTGCTTTATGGAACGCAAAGATAGTTGGTCAGCAGAGCATGATAATCTGCTGACTGATATCGTATTTAGTTATCTCGAAAATGGAAGCACGCAGCTGAAAGCTTTTGAAGAAGCAGCTGAGAAACTTGGAAGGACACCAGCGGCCTGTGGCTTTCGATGGAACAGTGCCGTAAGAAAACATCATCTCGATGCCCTGTTAGCGTTCAAAGGTGCCAAAAAAGGCAGACACAGGGTAAAACAGGAAGTGGCAATTTCGCACGGTAATTACAAGACGAAAAGTGGCAAAAAGCCGCTCGCTGAAGTATTCGCGTACATCAAAGAGCTTGAACAAGCGGTAGCCAAGCAGCAGAAAGAGATTGAGCAGCTTCGCAATCAGATCAAGCATGATGATGACCGTTACATTGCCAGCGAAGATATTCAAACCTTGACGAGGATCATTACTCACGCGCGGCAGAACGGCTATTTAAATCAAGCGAATTGACAAGAAGACCATGCCGCGGCATGGTCTTCTTCAATAAGAGATATCTCCGAAACAATTCACGTAGACTTGTTAAGTCTACTCGGTTATACCTTCTAAGTATTGTTGAACGCTCCATTTATGGACTGGGTTACGCATCCTTGCAGGCTTTTTACAGTAAAGCAATCAGTCAGCCCATGACCTTTCTTATATAGATAGTTACCTATTGCATTACGAGATGCTTTTAAACCCCCGTTATACATTCCATCCAAATAGCAAATTATTGTCCCATTATCGTTATCCGTAGGTAAATATTTTCATGTTTCCTTATCCCCTCAATAATAAAGGAGACGGGAGACCGGAGACTAAGATAATATAGGACCGGATGTTTAAAATCTATAAAGCTGTCAATGCTATTCATTATAGTTAATCTTTTTAAATAGGAGGAGCCAGATGGATTACGTTAATAATCAGAGGAACGAGACACCTCAGTTTAAAAAACTAACACTTCATATTGATAAGCTTGATGTTTATATTATGAATGCAATGATGAAAGCAGAGCGGCCATTAGTGGTTCTTATTGAAGATAATCTTACGAATAATATTGTTGGCCACGAATCTTTATGGACTCCTATTTTTGGTGTAAATGATTTAAAAGCAATCATTGAGAAGTTTACACCGGCTCAAGTTTCGGTGATACAAAACCCATACACAAGTTTCAACCGTGCAAAGTTGGAGAAGCTTTGCCAAGAGTACAGTGTTTCAATATCATTCAAACCTTGTCGTGTTCGGAAAACACACTTTTTAGCTTGAATGACAGAACAAATGGAAGAAAAGAATCTCAAGAGTTGTAAATTAATGAAATATCTAGTATATTAAATTCAATCTAGTATGCAAACCGTGGCGGAAGGACCGAACGGATAAGGGGTTACCCCTTATTTGTCCGGTCCTTCTTTACGTTACAAAAATAAATGAAGGAGGAGATAGTGGAATGGATATTATTATGGATTTTAGAGGGACTCAAAAAGAGGTATGGGCCGCTTCAATGGATTATTTGCACAAAGAGCCAATCTTATGGGAGGCCGGAGAGAACTGGTCGGAAAAAATTCTCACTCCTATCAGCTCAGGAAGTGAGTGTTGGATTCATCTTTTTCATAGTGGATCAGCAGCATATACCCTGATTGCGATCTCCAACAAGGTTACAAGTATTTCCATAGGCGTTTTTCTAAAAGGAGGAGATTGGGACGTTACTTGCATCATGGAAGAAGCAAGCAGAATAGTAACACTGTTATTCCAAAATGAAACCTTTCGAAGGCGAAGGTCGATTCTTTTGAAATTAGGAGCAGTAACCCATAAAATGCTGAGCATGCTAGACCAATGTACAATTAATGAAAATAAATTTGAGAATGCAAGGTTTAGAATGGGGGAGGATCTGTATCAGCCTCTCCTGGATGTTGATTGGATCGAGGATATAATGGACGGAGGGACCTATGTACGATGAAAATATAATTTATTTGCCATCACCCCAATGCTAACTGGCTGCTGAGCTTCATTAGATT
Source organism: Paenibacillus sp. CC-CFT747 (assembly GCA_030323305.1). Taxonomy (GTDB): domain Bacteria; phylum Bacillota; class Bacilli; order Paenibacillales; family NBRC-103111; genus Paenibacillus_AO; species Paenibacillus_AO aurantius. The sequence goes on from CP106741.1 coordinate 2,974,933, forward strand.
GCTTCAATGAGGCTTCTACACCTGCCCGACAAATCGTAACTCTAATAATTTATAAAGGTGTAATTAGGATGAGCAATTGGAGGGGAAATCATGAGTTGACCAAGGAGTAATCATCAGTCTTATATACTTATCGACAAATAAAGAGTAAATACTTATAAGAGAATTATTATCATAGAACTTAGACAGTGCAAATAATTATAAATAAAGAGCGTCAACAATGCCATCGATGTGCACCTAATATAGTAAAAGAGGTTAAATCAAGCAGTCACAGAAAAATACACAACGAGGAAGGAGGTTCCAATCTTTTTGTCGAATTTAAGGTATAAACCTCTTTAGTGCTATCTACCTATCCTTGCCGGAAAGGAGTGGGACTGCCGCTGTATTACGCACATCGAACCGAGGATACCAATATGGACAATTAGCAGTTATTATTCGATCATCTGGAAGGGGTTGCGATACGAACTGCTGTGCATGCCGATGCGTTCGGTGCAGGGGAATAAAGCTATCTGGCGGGCAAACTCCACGACTTCGGTAAGTTCTTACCCTCATTCCAGCGGCGGCTGCAAGGTTCACCGCTTCCGGCGTGGATTGAAACATGCTTTCATTGGAGCCGGTAGGGAATGCCAACGTCGCTCCCCGAGCGGGAGTTTATAACTGTTTACTTGACGGGGTAACGATCACTGCTGTCTTCCTCCTTGTGATCTCGATATTCCAAAAAAGAGCACATCCTTCTTTAGACGGTGTGCTCGTTGTTAAATATTGTATTAGATATAAAAAGCCTCATTTTGGCTCAGTTTGTTTTTTTAGTAATCTGCTGATAATGAGAGAAACTAAGATTAGATTCAATCCAAGCAATAATAGGTACCAATTCTCTTGAGTTTTAAGTAATATTACAATCATACCTGTTATTATAAGTAAACCGATATTTTCCTTGTTGAACTTTTGGAACTTATACTTCCATAATCTAAAAATAACCATTCCTACAATTAAAAAATAAAGGAATAATCCAACTATTAATATCACCAAGTTCACCTCCATAATAAAGGACATAATATAATATTATATTATGTCCTTTAAATAATTCTAGAGATTTTTAAAAGTGAGATACATATCCATAAGCATCGGCAATATCATCTTCGCAACTATTAAAGTCACTTACTACTTGTGCTGCTAGAATCGCAGCAAGCTCCACCGGCAGCAATTAGACCAAGTATTGTCTCCCATGTAACAACAAGAATACCTACACTAAGCAATAAGGCATTATGATTAAAATAAAAATCATCGTAATCATTCTCAAATGCGTCAATTGCAGACTTAGCTGAATTAAATAAAGGGTGTGTAGGTGAGATGGTTCTTTGGATATTGGAACCGGCTGCTATCATATAATCATATTCATCTGTACCGGAGTAATCAACATCACTATAAGTTGCAAAGGTAAAGCTTGAATAATCACTTGTGCTGTAATAGTGACTATATTGGGGTACTCCCCTGTAGCATTACTGATTGTCATAAGCCCCTGTTCATTTGCATTATGACCTACATCAAGTAATTCGCCGTTGAGATAAAGTTTTTTATCACTTGTAATTCTATAATTTTTTGTTTGTGAATTGTCAGCAAATCTATTTTGATACTCTGGAATACTTTTAAAACTAGGTGCTAATTCATAGTCATTATTCTCAGTAACCGTAAACAATGTATCAGAACCTTTTTTTGATATAGTTATAGTGGTATCTTGTGTCAATTTCCCAAGATTTTCCCCATTTGAAATTAAAGATTTTTCATTGTGAATTGTTTTGGTTTGTTGCTGTGACTGTGAGTTATTTGATGCAGCAAAACTTGTACTTGTTACTCCAAACACCATAGTAGAAGCTAAAATAGACGCAATCCATTTTTTCTTATTCATAACAATATCTCCTTTAATAATTTATTATGGCCAGCATAAATCCACGGATAGGTTTGTCTTGATTCGTAAAGTCACATCATTTTTTCCGGAGACGAAGTACGTCCCAGGCTTCGATTCTCAGAAAGCATTGTAGCAATAAGGTGACCTCTCTTAATACAAGGTGTCCAAAGAATAGTTAACGTATTTAAATTAATAAAGGGTTTTAAGTAACAAATTAATCAATATAATCTATGTATCAAATTGTCAATAAGTTATCATATCTTGATTAAAAAGATACATAGTTTCCGTAACTAAAACTAATGCTTAAATTGTCTAGGATGAACTCAGGAAATCAAGAATTTAGTTTTATCAACCTCCTTATTAACTATTCCTTTTAGCGAACTTGATATTATGCCCATAAAAAAGTATTGATTACATATTAACCATTTTATGGTGGTCACAGGAAATAATTGTAACAATATAATTTATTAAGTGACAGGGTATTATGACCTGATTGAAAATAGACCATGGGACTTATTGATTTTTTTAGATGTTCGCTTTTTACTATCCAAGAATTGGTCGGGGATGCTATCTTATAGATAGATGAAGGAGCGAAGGTCCTTTCTGCCTATGTGCCAAAGTCCTATCCCTCATGGATCTGAAGGCTTCCAAAAACCTTCCCAATGAACATGGCCGAGGATTGGAAGCGGGGGTGAGCAATTCGGTCGCTCCCCATGTGGGAGCGTGAATTGAAATAACGAGCCGGAGCAGTAGGCGACGTAAGGATTATCTTCCTCCAAATCTGATATTCATATCGGAAGCTCCATCTATAAATAGTGATGCATCTGTATAATAAAGGTAATTCATACATAAAAGAAGAATTGTTTTTTAAGCAATAAGAAATCAGTAGGACAATAAAGGGGCCTCTGTAAAAAGTAGCTCAGGGATTTTGTTAATGGATTAATTAGAACTCGAGATACACATTCCAGTCTGCAAAATAGGAGACGAAATGATTGAAAGCTAACTCGCCTACGCCAAGAGATTTCGGAGAATTCGTGTATTGCGGTCTAAAATGGCTTTTGGATAAGAAATATGATCGCAAGTCAAGTCAAGTACCTTTTAACGAAAGAGCCTTCAATCGAATTGTCGGTAAAAACAATGAGCACCGCTGCATTGACTGGGTGCTAAATCATTTCAAAAGGGACAAAACCCTAATAATTTTTGATGGAACTAAACATGGAGATCAGCGCCTCCTTCCCATATATGTCAATAAAATTGGCATCACTATGAATGGCAAGCCGGATCTGATTTTGGACTTAAACGGTCGGATTTACTTGTTCGAATTCAAATTGGTTGAAGAAATGCGCTACCTAGACTTGTCCGAATTTAAGTCCAATCACGCACAAATTTGGTGTTATAAGTTCCTGAAAGATTTCAATATCGACGACTATTACCTTTTGCGTTATTTCCGGGATCCAAATGAAAAACATACGACGTCCTATCGTCATTACGGGAGACCTTACCGGTTAACGCAGCTGACACCATTGGATTTGAACGATGAAAAATATCTGGGTCTATTTTCGCAATATATTCAAGTAATGAACTCGTTAGCAAATCGAGATGGATTGATAATCCAACGTCTAATCTTAGATCACTCACCTAAAAACAAACTTGACGAGATCCCTAAATGCACAAATTGTATCTACAATAAAAAATTCTTGGTATGTCCGGCACATCACTAATATAAAGCCGCAGGGAATCCCTGCGGCACGAGTATTGACTAACAAAAACCATATCTTATTCTAATCCTCCATTTTCGATATTTAAAATTTTGATTCGATATGCTATTTCGAATCCTTTTTCATTCTTTTGAGGATGTCAGGTACGATGTGGATCTGAGCAGGTTTTGAGTGTAGCTGCGCCGAAAATGTTTGTGTGAGGTTTTAAACTTGAGTAGGGGCGTGTATCTCATTTGGAAACAGAAACGGCTTGGATCGCAGTTGTGGGAACTCTTGGAGGGGCTGCACTAACAACGCTTAGTACTTTGCTTACAAGCTATCTGAAGACAAGGAATGATAATGCTAAGGATATTAAAACAAGAACATTTGCTCTTGAGGATGAAAAACGAAAACAGGAATTGGAAAGACGAGAAAAAGAATTTGGGGTATACAATGAGGTATTGCGACTAGATGGCATATTTGAATTTACTCAAGTAGAAGATACTGGCCTAAGTCAATTTAGATTAGATAAATACAAAGAAAAAGTCAGCCCTTTATTGTATAAAAATTTACATCTTCTTGATCCCAATATTATCAGAATCGTTCGTGAGTTAGATGATTATTCCGATGCTTCTGTCAAATATAACACAATAGAAGAATGGCTAGATGACATGTCTGGAGTTTATAAAAGCCTTATTCGGGAAATTGAAAATCAATATGCTCAAATATTCCGATAGCCTTAAATAACAAACTTGATATCAAGGAAAAGAAGGTGAAATTCATGAAGTATTTTTGTACAAACATATCCATGCGGCGGGATTATTTCCACTGTATTTTTCCTCAAATAAAACTAACCAATTCAGCTCGTCTGCCACTAAGCACTTCCTAGCCAATTAATTACAAATTATACGCTTAGCTTTGCGGAGTGGTATAATTCACCATGTTGTTAATCATTAAACAAACGAAAGGAACATATTCTTTGCCAAAATGTATGTATTGTTTTCAAGAAAAAGAGGGTCTAACAAGGGAACATGTTATTCCAAACGGTCTTCTAGAGCTGTATCCCGAACAGGACGTTTCATTTAATACAACTACAGATAAAAGCCTCGTATATAAAGATAATAAAGGACACACCATCAAAGACGTTTGTGATAATTGTAATAATAAACTGCTTTCGCCTTTAGATGCTTACGGAAAAAAACTCATAAGCGACTATTTTATTTCAAAGTACGTCGGGGATCCGGAGTTGAAAATCGCGTATGATTACCATATGCTGCATCGCTGGTTACTGAAAATTACGTATAATGTCTGTCGTTCTTCTGGCATTGGCAGTGAATGGTATCATAATGTACTCAGCTATATATTGCATAATGATCATCACAGATACCACCCGTATCCATATTTGCTGGCGTACATGTTGATATGACCGCATTCGGTGAAGATAAAGCGTTATTACTTAGCCCCATAGGCCCATATTTGCCATTGTACGTCTATTATTCACCTAGAATATTGGTGAATGGAGTAGCATTTGATATGAGACGAAAGATTCCAGTTGAGAAAGATCTTATGAAGATCCGAAGGGCAGAGCTCGTTTTTACAATACGTTTTGGTTCTGCAATGTTCTTGGTCTTTTTATGGGAAAAGACTGTTTTTCCCGCATATGTAGATAAGTTTGTTGGCGAGTTCAAAGAAAAATATCCTTATACATTATTAAAGCCTGAGCAAACGGAAGTTGTTTTACGACGCGTAACGGACAGCTTGAATTGTTTCCAGCCTGGAATTATACAGACCAAGAATGCAATGATGGAGGCAGATGAAGGAATACGCCAAGTCTTGGGTGGAAGAACTGTTATGGAAACGCAAGCTGAGTGGGATAAGAACTGGTCAGAAGAAAAACAAAGGGAGGGTAGATTGCTGATTGATAACGCGTATTTTAAGGGTAATAAAAGAATTCAGAAGGAATATGAAGAGTACTTTTCTAAAAAAATCGCAAGGATTGATATCCATGCAGGGTAACTTTATTATGGGAGAATTCCTGAATGGTTAACGTTTTGATCTGACACTTTTGATACTACGTACGAGGCCCTCCCGAACGGGTGCTTTTATTGGTATGAGGAAGGGAGAAGCGTTATGAGAAATCAGGTTGTGAAGGCAGGAGAGTCAATCGAAGTGTAACTGAAGGAAGGGACGTATGATTGGGGAACGTTCTTTGCATTTGACTTTGAGGGAGAGGAGGGCTTTCTCCTAAATGAATGCCCACCAGTCGTGCTCGACGATACGGTGAGGGAGGAGATTCGGTACGTGCCGATCGACGGGAGAATTGAGTAGAAGTAACTCTGCTTACGTCCGTGTTGCAGACGTAGAGCAGAGTTGAGTTTTTATACTTGTTCTAGGATGCTGATTGGAGATCTCATTAGGCCGTCCTTTAAGGATAGCGGGTCAATACCTGCATCACGATATGCTTGCATTGCTTTTACACGCCAGGCTTCATTTCCGGCGCCGGTGAAGTCAAGTGGTAATGTCCTGATCTTTGGGATCGCTTCATGAGCCCACATCACGAAATCCTGCTGGTTCCAGTTAGTTACGTCCCTGGCGAGCGTAACAGCGGCCTTCTCTACAGTCATCGAAGGTGAAATTATGACACGAACGTACTCAGTACTTTCAGACAACCCAGATACCTTTCTCCCAATCCAAGTCGGGTGATCATTTGCCTGTCTAATTTTATATGCTGGAATAGGATTCGTTCCATTCGTCTCTGTATAGTCCTCGGCCACAAGACAAAAATCGTTTTCTGGATGTTGATTGGATCGAGGATATAATGGACGGAAGGACCGATGTGCGATGAAAATACATAATGTATTTGTTAAGTATAAGATTATTTAATAACCTGCTCTCTGCCGGGAGGTTATATCGTTGTACGAAAAAACATTGAGATTTAACATAGCCTTGTCCATCACAAAAAGACGCCCTGAAGGGCGCCGAATCGATTCGTTATATTTTTGGAGGATTGCGGCGTAATTGGTGAACCCATTTTTCACCGATCCAGGTCTTAACCTTGAACCACCCCCTACCGTTTTGAAGATCTGGGGAGTAATCCACCGCCTGCACTCCTGTTTGTTTACCAAGCGCAAACGGAGTTTTGGTGTCAAAAAACGGTTCGTCATAAAGCTCCCCTTCAATGTAAACGATTCCGAGAAAATCGTTTGGAATATCCCCATAACTTCCAACATTAACAGTATCGCTTTGGAACGGCTTTGATTCGTGTATGAATTCACGAACGGCATAAACCCATTTATCGCCAAGCCATGTTTCAACCTTGTACCAATGTCCCCATTCGCCATTACCTTTCGCGGTTTCCTTGAAGCCTTTTATTATTTGAGGTGCTAAGGCCCCGATAGGATAAGGATCGGTAGGGGCATTATAAATGTCGGTCATGCGGCGCAATTCAATCGAATATTGTGAACCTATTTCCTTACCATATACTATGTTTGACCCTTCAACGTATGGCGCAGCATTTGCGGACGTTACCGGCAGTAGAGTCACGGCTGACATGACAACGGGGAGAAGCTTTCGAGCAATTTTTTCATATATTACCTCCATTGATCAAATTGTAATGTCAGCAATTTATACTATTACCCGTATGATAAAGTTTTGAAATTAAGTGTAGAGCAAAAAAGGATCTCGACAGACCAGATATTTCCTTTACTAGCCGGATCGAAGAGTATAATCCGTTCAGAAATCAGATAGAGAAGCGGGGAAACGATTATGAACAACGGGTTAATCAAGCCATTATCGCGTATATCATGTGGGGCGTACTCCCGCTTTATTGGAAGCTTTTTAACGGCCGGCAGGTGAGATTTTGTCGCATCGGGTTGTCTGGTCATTCGTCTTCATGGGTATTTTTGTCGCCATCCAGCGCCGCTGGGGTGACATGAAGCGGATTGTGGCTAGCCGTGCACTAGTGCTGCCGCTCGCCGCCAGCGGACTATTGATAGGGGCAAATTGGCTAATCTTTTTTTCTCCTTCAATAATAAAAAAGATAAATAGTCCGGCATATATTCCGTAGCTCACCAAGATGCTAGTCAATGCCGTCCACTTTTTGTGATACCACGTCATTAAATACGGGCCCACGATAAGCAGAAGTAATATGAAGCCGAATGGTCCAAGTTCTAAGATAGAGTCCATTTTTGCCTCCAGCCATAAATAATATATGTAATAATTGGATGTAGAAAAGGGGAAGGAATAAGGCCTGCTGAAAAATAATTCAGCAGGCCTTATTTATTTACTTCTCACAACCAATGCCATCCCCGTCACGATCCAGATGTTTTCCGTAACCTGGATCTCCGACTTTACCGGTGCCGCTCCTGCAGCTTTTGCTTCAGAGCAGTTTTTATAATATACATTGGCAGCCGGCGCCTTTGTTTGTACTGGGGCCTTGGGAGCAGTTGTACTTTCGGCCTTAGGTGATGAAGTAGGTTTTGGTGTTTCCGTTGGAAGCGGGTCCGCTTGCTTTACAGGTGCCGTAGATGGCTTTGGTGATTGGGTCATAGCGTCATCAAAACCCTCTTCGCTCGCGTAGTTTTCGATACTCCAGATTCCGAGTTTGCTTAATTGGGCCGTCTTCTGAATCTCCCTAAATCGATCAACATGCTTAATATCTGGCGGGTACACATATCCGACTCGAGCAAGGCCCTTTTCTAAAAGCATTTCATTAAACATTTTATCTCCAACCCAGAGATAGACAAGCAGCCGGCCGTATTTATCACGTTCGGAAACATCCTTTTCGATCTCAACCTCTTTGTTGGTTAACGTTTCCTTAGCGAATGCGGAAGCCTCCGGACCAAAAGGTTGGACAGGCTTTTCAGGGTGCACGGTTTCCGGAGTGTCAACCAGCAATAGCCTAATCGTCTCCTTTTTCCCATTCAAGTCAATGTCCATCGTATCGCCATCGGTCACCTTTATAATTTTTGCCTTTAAGCGGGAAGTATCAGGTGGTGTAGTGGCGGGTGCCACTGTCTGGCTAACCACTGCAGCAACCGTCGGATTTGACGTTGGAGAAGCAGTTGGTATTGGTGTAGCATTGGAACTCAACGCGTTGGTTTCATCTTTAGGAGTGAGTACCACAAATAAAATGAAGAACACAATCGCTGAAACACTCGTGTGCTTCCGTGTTATTTTGCCATTCTTGAACACAAGATTGGGCTTGATGGTAAGCAACAGGAAGAATATAAAGAGCAGAAAAAATACAATAAACATGAAAACATTACTCCTTCTTAATTTTGTCTACATTATTATCGGTGAATATGTTACTGATTTTTACTGTATTAACAGAACATTTACAAGAATATCAAAATATAGTGTCCAATGGCACTTGAAACACCATCATATCTGCCGATAGTATAAAGGCAATCCTTTTCGTAAGAAGGAGAACACTTGTGGGGTTTACAAATGATTATACACCTGGACTATCTTTATCTTTACACAGACCCAGCCGCTTTTTTCAGGGCTCGACGTACAGGGGTAAGAATCATTATTAATTTTACAAGGTGATACGAGCAATAGAATATTTATAAATGTTTTATTGGAGGAACTCATATGTCAAAACTCAAGAAGTCGATCATCGCCGTCGCCGCTTCCACCGTTGTATTTATTGCCGGAGGAACCGCCTACGTTTCCTATACAGATCAAGGCGCTCCCGCTCCTTCCCCTACGCCGTCCGCTTCAGTTACACCGAGCCCGTCACCGTCCGCATCTCCAAGCCCTTCGCCGTCGGGATATGCTCGCGAATCTAAGTTTTATGGCGTCGATAACAAATACGTCGACGAGGAATTCCAAGCCGTCAAAAACGGATTATCGAAAGTTACACAAGACGACATGACTGCTCTCCTTCATCACATGACGCATCAAAAAGTAAAAGCCGACGATAAATGGTTAAGCGTCGAGATGACGCCGGAACACATCAAGGAAGCTCGCGAGATCGTCGAGAAATTCGGCAAGGATTGGGAGAAGGGGAACGACTTCCTCGAGATCGTGAAGCGATGGGAGGCCGGGGGCTTCTCACAGGTCGACAAGGATCACAATTACTTCTGGACGCTTGAAGGAGGAACGGTCGGAGAGGCGACCGGGATTCTCTCGTCAGAAGAGGAGAAGGCCTTCATCGAGAAGAACTTCAAAAAGTAAAGGCAAAGAAAGAGCCGCTCATCGAGAGCGGCCTTTTTTTGGTTACTGGACATCTCGCTTGTCGATCGTCATACGTCCGACCCAAGTATCGACGATCAAATATATTCCGGTCTCCCCGATGATCTTGACTGGTTGAGGCGCAAGGGCATAACCGGAAGGCTTATAAGTTGGACCGTTATGAAGCGGCGTCACCTTCGTCAATTGAATCGTCTTTCCTACAAAGTCGCCGACTGGATAGAGTGGCTTTCGATTGAAATCGTTAACCCTCATCGGCCCGATCCATGTGTCGACGATATAATTGTGATTATCTCCAAACGATTCGAGGACGGTCACTGTTTGAGGGGTCAAAACGTAACCCGTCTCCGTTCCATTCATATCGAGCAGAGGCGTCGTTTGGGGAAGCTCAATTTTCTCCGGGAAACCCATTTCACGGGGATCAACGGCAAAGGCCAAGGACGGAAACAGTGTTGAAGAGACCAAGGCAACAGACAGAGCGGCAGGGGCGGCGATTCTTGAAATTAGTCTTTTCATGATAGTCCCTTCAATGGTTTACAAGATTGGCAATCGACATTTTTAAATCCTGCTCTTTTTTCTCCAGGCAGCTTATATCGTTCGGATTATTTAGAGGTTTCCCGTCCATCGGCGAAGTTCTCGGCTATGAAGGCTTTCTCTTCTTCGGGACTTGCTATCCCGGTCGCTTTGCCGATCGTACCACCTTGAAGCGTCCAGAAGTAATTGTGATCCTTATCGGCTTGCGTGAAGTCCCCGGCCTTCCAGTTCTCGGCTATAGAAAGCACATCGGACCGGACAGGATCGTCGAGGTCCTTTGTGTTCTTAATATTCACGACCATAAGATCAATCATTTCCTGGGTCATCTTGATTGAGTGACGGATATCATCGGCTTTGATCTTCTGGTGAGTCATTGCGTGAAGATTGGCGATAAGCGCGACTCGGTTCATCCATTCCCCGGAGTCGTTCATCTTTTTGATCTGTTTAATGAGATCGGGCTCGAGAACGAGAAGGTCTTGGTTAGGTCCTCCTGTGGGATCGACGGCCGATAGGCCTTCCCGGTCGTAGGGATGAACAGATTTATTCGATGTCTCCTGAGTCTCGGTCTGGGCAGATGCGGAAACGATTGTAGGCTTGCCGAGGATCGCCTCTTTTGCGTAAGCGACGCCGCCCAATCCTAATATGATTCCGAGAGCGGCCGGGAGGAGAATATTCTTCATGACTTCCCTCCTTGTTTATCCATACTAATTAGACGCAAAAAGTGTTAAAAAGTCTCATGTATATTAAAGAGGCAAAGGCCATCTTCAAAGTTTAAAGGTTTGTCGTAATCCCGATCACCGCCTGGCCGAGTAAACCTTATATTACGGTGCGAAAGGTAAACCACAAAAGAAGCAGGAGCGGCGTTTCTTACGAGTAGTTTTTATGACAGTTAACCCCAATGTTGTTTTTCTAATCGGTAAAAGGGAAAAGGACTCCGAACCGTCGCAAGCAATCGAAGTCCCGGGATCGAAAGAAACACCGCTGCAAGTCATAAACGTGGAAAAATCAAGAGCGTTGGGGCTTGATGCTGGCATATAACAAGAACCTTGACGTAACTGGCCGCGTGTTGGCCCTGATGCAGGGAAAAACCTGATTTTTCGATCGAACTCAGACAGCCTGGTGGAGTCAGACCACACGGTGTGCAGTAGGGTGCTGAATCTAGACGAGACGAACGCCGAGTTTGAGTCTAAGGGCAAGATAGGCTATAAAGAGCGTCAACATTGCATCGAAGTGCATATCAGATAGTAAAAGAGGGCATATCAAGCAGTCACCGAAAAATACACAACGAGGAAGGATATTCCAATCTTTTTGTCGAATTTCAGGTTTAAACTTCTTTAGTGCTATGTACCTATCCTTGCCGGAAAGGAGTGTCACTGCCGCTGTATTACGCACACCGAACCGAGGATACCAATATGGCCAATTGGCAGTTGCTATCCGATCATCTGGAGGGAGTGGCGAGACGCTCCGCTGAGCATGCTGAAGCATTCGGGGCGAAGAAATGGAGCTATCTGGCGGGCAAACTCCACGATATCGGCAAATTCTTACCTTCTTCCAACGGTAGCGGTTGAGGCTCTAGAATGCTAGAAGACTGGGTTTTTAACGCAAGCAGTTGGTACTTTCTTAAGTTGAAGAGATTGATTACGACTAATACGGCCAGATAGTACTTAGGGATATTGGCGGAAGAATTATACGAGAAATATCTGGTGGAGATTATTCAAAAATTCGGATCCTTGGGTTACGTTTCCATGTGTAATTTGTGGTAGTTCTCATTGGGTAAAGGAGAGGGAACAGTACTGGCGAAAACAATGCAAGAGCTTCCATCGGGGAGAGCAGTGCTCCCAGGCCACGCACTGCGGGTGACAAGGTCCGTAGTTTATTAACTTAGTTATTGAGCTTAATGGAGCTAGAACAGACAGCGGAGGCTTTAAATGTATAACTTGTCTTTCATTATATTAGCAGCTTATATACTTTTTGGTGGATTGCTGCAAGGCTTTTTACGAATTCGGGTTCCTTGCTTCATCCGGTTGCTTAATTGGATTATCAGGGTATATCTTTTGCAGATCTTCTGAGTACAAAATTCAACGATTGCAGATAGCTATTGTAGTTTTTATCTTCTTTTATTGGATTTCTGTCATCTATTCGATTGATACGGAACAGGCAATATTGGAAGCCATAAAAATAACAAATCTTATTCCTTTATCTATTTTGGCTTCAAATCTCGGGAAATCAGACTTTCTTCGTGTTTTACGAGCTGGCTCCTGGATTTCAGCCTCAACCGTTATAATTGGTATTCTATTTAATCTTCAGCGGCAGGGCCGGCTTGAATCCACCATAGAATATGCGAACGTCTTCGCTATTTTCCTTGCTGTATTTGCTGTTTGGAGCATTATTATGTATGTAAGAGAAAAGAGAATCATTATGCTTTTTATTTTAGTTGTACAACTTACAGGCTTGTTTTTGACCTTTTCTCGGTCGGTCTGGGTGTTATGGATATTGACAATACTAACCTTACTATACCTAGTTGACCAGATTCGATCAAAAAACAAAATTGTCAAATTGGTTTTTGTACACATCCTTAGTCTTATATTTGCAATGTTAATAAAGCACGATATCTTTTTTTCCTGCAAAGAGCTAAGAGTATTCAGCCGCAGTCATCCGAACTTCAGCTTCGATTTCTATATTGGCAAGATAGCCTTAGAATGATTCGAGATTACTGGCTGCGTGGTGCTGGTGGCGGAGGATGGAGTGTTCAGTATTATCAATACGCCTCAAAAGATTATTATGTGAAATATGTCCATAATCAATATCTTCAGGTTGCCTTGGATATTGGTGTTTTTGGGCTGATTGTATTTTTTAATAGTTGTGTTCTTTTACCTTGCATTGAGCAGGTGGAAAAAAGCAAGCCAGCATGAAGAAGATTACCTGAGGAGCGGTCTATTTATTTCAGGGAGCTTACTACTTCTGCATGCTGGGTTTGATTTTGATTTCAGCTTCCCATTGATATTTGGGTTGTTTATCATTTTGGCCACTTATGCAGCAGAGTTTGATGACAGACCATTTGTTGTTCGTCCATCAATTAGGGCTAAAACAATTATTGGGACTGTAACCTCAGTCGGCTTCATTGTATGTTTTTTGTTGGCTGTGGGATATGCTGAGAAAGCAGCTGGGGTAAGATTAGCATTGCATGGATCTTTTGATGGAGCTCAGCAGAAGTTCGGCCAAGCTACTAGCATTCTACCGTGGTCTTCCCAAACTCATTACGAATCTTCTAAGGCTTATCTAATGCTCGGCAATGAAAAGAGAGATCTTAAATATTTTATGTTGGCCAAAATAGAACTTGAAAAGGCAATTCGCCTGAGTCCAAATGAGCCCTTATATAAGAAGCTACTGGCAGACATTGAACAGGTATTAAGACTCAATGGTATGTTGTGATTTTAGTGCATTTGAACTATCCAAAGAGACAAACGTCTGGTAAAATTAATCAGGTAATTTACAATAACTAGAAGGAAGCTGAAAATGAAAAAAGATATTGGGAAAATAAGTCTAGCAGTAGTGATTTGTCTCTTTCTCTCCTTTTTAAGCCCCTTAATTAGCTTTGCCAGCAATTCCTTATTTAACTTTTACTTTTACCCAGAAAGGGGGGACTTGCAGGAGGTGTTTATGTAAAGGATCCCCAAAGTGTGACGATTAAAGTATATCAAGGTGATGCCGTAACGACAGTAACATATGGGACATATGCTCGTTTAGGTGATATTACTATGTACGATGATCGCAACAACGAGTACAATTACGTTTTCCTAAGAGACTTTTATACTAATCTACAAATGTTTCCGGAAAAGATAAGGGTGGAAGCAGATTCCAAGGTCACAGACATTGTATATCAAGCTGGCAGTTACATTTATTCGTCATTCGATGGAACGGATATCAATATATTACATGCACCTCGTATCAGGGCAAATATGGATTTTTCGTGGGCCAAACCGGGAAACTTTTACCGGCCAATTCGTCGCTTGTAACATTCACACCAGTTATCAATTCCAATGCGTATACAGAAAGATTCGATTATGCTGGCTTGGGTTCAAATGCTATTGAAATACATTTCCCGCTTTATACAGATTCGCTAAAAATGTGGATTGATAGCACGAAATTAACCGCATCTGATTTTGTGATTGAAGACTTGACAACTTCAGAAACAATCGCAGTGAGGTCAGTTGAGCCAGCCCTAAGTCCATATTTGCTCGAGGGACAATGGCAGCGAGCTCCATTAGACTATGCACTCATGCTTACATCGGAGACCTGGATGGTTAAGGATCATACATATGAACTTAAACTGTCACCAACGAGCTCAGGGGATGAAATTAAGCTGCCTGCTGCAGCCGGATCACAATATGAAGCTCATTTAGCAGTCGGGATCAATTTTGATAGAGGCTACATTTGGCCATTAGGCATGGCTCAGCTTAATTCCATTAAAGTGGGCAATAACGGAACTACAAACAACGGAAGCTACACGGGGAATCCAGGAGTCATCGTTGTGCCAACTCCATCACCCATAACGAAGACGGAAGATGGAATCGAAATTAGGTCTATTTCAACGCTAGAGAAAACATACGAAGGAAAAAATAGTGTGAAAGTGACTCTTGACAATGAAATCATTAAGAAAGCACTTGCACAATTGGTTGAAGTAGAAAAAGAACGTCAGCGAATTACTATCTTCATAGATAACACTGAAGCAGTTGCAAATATCGTACTGCCTTCCAGTGCAATTAAGGAGGCTGCTGTCAAAACACCTGCTGCGATTATCAGAATTAAGTACAATGATGCAAGTTACGATCTACCAATAAAACTCCTAAATGTGGATTCTATTGCAAAAGACTTAGGGGCAGATCCCAAGGACATTAACTTTACGATATCAATGGAGAAGGTTTCTGGCTCTGTGATGGAGGACATCACGACAGAAGCGAAAAATTTAGGTATAAAAGTACTCGGAAATCCTATTGACTTCAACATTACTGCTGAAGCATATGGAAAAAAGTTTGAAGTAAACAATTTTGGCACTACCTACGTATCCCGGACGTTAGATTTACCCCAAAAGGTAAACCAAAGAAAAACAGCAGCCGTATTGTTCAATCCGAGCACCCGAACCTTTTCCTATGTCCCAGCATTATTTACGGATATAGATGGGGGAACCCAGGTCACATTGAAACGAAACGGAAACAGTATCTATCTAGTCGTTGAGACTGACAAGAGTTTCAGCGATGTTACCGGGCACTGGGCTCAAGACGATATTAACCTTCTTGCTTCAAAGCTAATCATTGATGGAATCTCTGTCGATCGGTTCTCTCCATACGCTGATGTGACTCGAGCAGAGTTTGCTTCGATGTTGGTTCGTGCCCTAGGGTTAACGCCAGATGAAGAATCTGCGAAGTTTAATGATGTCAGCCCTACTGATTGGTATGCTGGGGAAGTGGAGACCGCCGTTAGAACCGGGTTGGTCCAAGGGTTTGAGGACGGTACATTCCGTCCGAAGGACAAGATCACAAGGGAGCAAATGGCCGTCTTGGTCTCCAGAGCGTTAAAGGTAGGAGGACAGACAATTGATACAACAGGAATAACCTCGCAACTTTTGGCAGGTTTTACTGACAAGCAAGCTATTAGTGCATGGGCTGAGGAAGAAGTTGCCCAAGCAGTAAAAGCGGGTATCATTCAAGGCATGAACAACAGCCAATTTGCTGCAGGCTATACAGCTGATCGAGCGCAAGCTGCCACAATGTTGAAACGTTTGCTAAGGCAATTAGATTTTATCAATTAAAAAGGATTTCATTTGGCCACTTTTTTATCAGATTTTTTTGCAATATGAACTTTGATTTCTCTGCCAAATTAATCACTCAAACTGCCACCAACTTACAGGAAACCCTGTATCTTGGTGGTGCTTTTTGGTTTTTCATGTAGAGGTTAAGAGTTATGGGTACAAAATGATCTGAACGGACAATGACCATCAATATTACATTTGCTTCGTAATTGGCCGTCTCTTGTACAGATGAAGGAAGACACTTCAGTTTAATAGGGACAAACGCATAACACGCACTGGCATCTTGGGGGTCACAACTGGTGCAGAAGTTTAACCTTTGCGGGAATATGCCGCTGAATCGCTGCCTGTGAAAAAACATAAGAACACAATCAGGCTAAACCAGAGGGAATATGTATGTTGGTTGCCGCGGTTACATCCGTGGTTACCAAAGGTTGTCTGTAAATCATCACCAATTAAGTTCTCTGTACAATAGAAATTATCCGGGACTTTCCTTATGGCAGCAACTCTGCTAAAGCAGGTGTTCTCTCTCGAGTGGTTTTTTCTGCAAATGAAGGACGATTATCGACTAGTTTTCTACTGTGGCAAGCGATATGCTAAAAGTCAACGAACCCTTCTCTGTAGTTAATTTCCCAGTAGGACACTTGGTTGGCCACTCGCTCCATCAGTAAGCAGCCGCTACTTCTCAAATTTGCGACAAGATAACTCATGGGGAATAGTCCAAAAGTCAGAACCAAAGCGGGCCGACTTTTTTAATTTACTAGGGATAGAAGCAAAGAAACATGATATGACGGAATTATTGGAGGGGCTGAGGTGCCTGAATCGTACTGATTATTGTCCAAGCTGCAGGAATATCATGACAGGAAAATATCGACAAAACCAAGTGACTCGGTTGTCGGAGCATTATTTGCCGGAATATTGTGATTCTTGTTTCACGCGCATTTACTATGATCAGTTATATGCGTTTTACACCACAGGGAAGACCGGCAGAAAAAACATTAGTATTGCAATCCTGTCCGGTTTGCTCCTAACGGTAATTCTCCTTTTCTTTGCATTTTTGCTGATCAATAAATATTGGCGCTATAATCCCACGTTCGCGGTTATCACCTATGTAACAGCTGGATTGGGTGCTATGTTGCTGGGTTTTTATGCAACCTTTGATTATGTAACCAATAAAAAAGCCAGATTACAAGTGACGACCAGGCTGAACGATATGAATACGCAATCGGAAAAAATAAAGGCCCAGGAACAAGCGCGGCATAGGGAACGGCAAGAGCAAGCTGAACGGGCGAAACAAAGAGCAGCGGAAGAAGCGAAAAGAGCTGAGCAGGATAAACAGCGGGCAGAACGGGCAGCGGCAGAAAGGGCTGAACGATTCAGGAGGGAACAGGAGCGGAAAGATCGGGCGGCGAAGAAGCAAGAACGGTTCCGATATTCAGGAATACGAGAGATTGATGAAATGAGTGGCCTTGAATTTGAAAAACGTCTGCAACTGTTATTTTCGGACTTGGGGTATCGAGCGGAGCTGACAAAGCAGAGCGGAGATAATGGTGTTGATGTCATTATTTCTAAAGATCAAAAGCGAATCGCAATTCAGGCTAAACGCTTTGGCAATGGAAACCGGGTGGGTAACAGTGCTGTGCAAGCTGTTTGCGCTGGCAGTATTTACTACAATTGCTCCGAAGCATGGTTAGTTACGAATTCGCGCTTTACAGAGCAAGCAAAGGATATGGCGAAAAGGGTAAATGTTCGACTGATAGACCGTGATGGCTTGATGGAATTACTATTTGAACAACAGGAAATGAAGGAACGACGAAAGGAAACAACGAGCGTATGACCCTGTTTGAGAACTATTATGAGGTTTTGCGGATAAGAAACTTTTCTACCAAACAAGAGATCAAGCAAGGCTTCCGCTCGCTGGCAAAGATTAAACATCCGGATGTTGGCGGCAGCGATAAGGAATTTATCAGAATCAGGCACGCATACGAAATACTCAGTAATGATTTAAAACGTGAAGCCTATGACCGTGAACTTCGTATACATATCGCTCATCATACGCAAAACACTCAGCAGTCAGGAGCTAAGCAAGATACGCCGCGGCAGGCCACACCACCTGACGAAGAGCCGATCGAATCCGTACATAAAAAGGGGCCGACTGAACAAGAGCGGACAAACGTCGATCCTAACCATGCCAATGGCGTGCCGGCCACCCCATTTCCTGTTTTTGGCTGGCTTAGGTACATTAGAATCGGCGGGCTCGTCGCAATTCTTACCGCGATCCTTGTATTTTCCTTAGTTGCCGTACAGTCAAAACGACATTGGGACGCTGTGGCGCTTGCCGATATACATCCCACTTCAAGCTCAACGATCCGACAAACACCCCTACCAACGGTGAAAGTGACTCCAAGCCCTGTGCCAAGTCCCACTCCAGCTGCCTCAGCCACAGAAATAAGTGAGCATGACAAATATGAATCCTCGAAGGATTTGGATTTGTTTTTTCGCTGGGCGGGCGGAAATAGTGGGCTTGGGACTGCAACAATTCGGTACCAGGTGAAGGGGAGCCTGAAGGAAATAAAGATGGAGGACACATACGCCCCGTCACTCCGTGATATCGATGGTGATGGGAAGAGTGAAGTGATTGTACCGAAGAAGCTTATGTTCTCACACCTTTCAAACGCTGAAATGCCTTATTGGGATGATGTGTACCAAGTTGACCGGGAAAGTGGTAGGTTAATTTTTGTTACCAATAACTTTCCAAAGTATTATACAGATGAGTTCATACCTGCAAACGAAAACCATATGCATAAAGGGCAACGGGCATTGGCCGAATTTGCAAAGCAATTAGTAGCCGGTAAAGCAGCGGTCGACGAAGACGATTTTAGTATAATGCGTTTCATGAGCCAATCTTTGGGGGTGACGAATCCCGCTCCAAACCCTTCAAGTCAAGCGCCATCGTCTTCTCAGCTACAATCGACCACTTTATCCTCAACGGACATTCAGAAAGATACGGCGTATATTACGCTAGGATTAGGGAAAGAAGCCATAAGAAAACTGATGGGATCACCTACAAGTGATTTTGGATCCATTTGGATGTACGAATCCGATACGCTTAATTTTGATGATTCCGGCAAACTTATAGGTTATACCAACTTTTCGGGCAAGATGAAAATCCGAGTGGGGGATATAGTGGAGGGGGCACCACCTTTTAATATTGGATCGACGAAAAAGAAGTCCTCGCTACAATGGGCACACCAACCTTGCTTACTGGTGCGGGTGAGAATGAAACATGGGAGTATAAAGGAAACAGTATTTTTTTTAATAAGGCGGGAAACGTCAGAGGCTACGTAAACATCAGTGGTGATTTGAAGGTGAACATTGGCCAACTAGTAAAAGATTCGGCCCCGTTTAAAGTCGGCTCTACAAAAAATGAGGTGCTGGCAGCCATGGGAACACCCACATCTATTACAGGATCCGGTACATTCGAAACATGGATGTATGATGGGGATACCATTTCATTTGAATCTGGAATTGTCAGATCTTATCGTAATGTATTTAATAAATTGAAAGTGCTATAGTATTGATTTAATTCATCCATCACTCAATATGTGTCTTCGGAATATCGGGCTAAGTTAAGTGAATTTGAGATGCAAGCCAGCCATAAGCCGCCGAGGGAACGGTTTGGCGATCCTCAGTAAAGAGTCGTTAAATAACATTTCAGATTAGACTTAATGTGTATCAAATATTTCATTTATAATGTTATTTACTTTTATAAGCTCAGCTGCAGTTAAGGTATGCAGTTTAACATGTATTTGGTTAAGCAAACGGTCTTTTTCTGTTTTTCCTCTTTTTCTAGTGGTATAGGAGAAGAGGTCCGCTATTGTGGTATCTAATGAGGTTGCGATTTTTTCCAAGTTGAGAATGGATATATTTTTTTCTGCCCTTTCAACGCCACCAATATAAGAAAAATGAAAGCCGGCCTTCTCGCCAAGTTCTTCTTGCGAGAGGCCTTTGTTTTTTCTAAGGTCACGAATACGTTCCCCAATAGCAATTAGCACGTAATGCTTGTCCATTAATCACACCTCTTGTACCTAAGTGTAATCAATAGAGATTTTGGGATACATCAGCGAAAACATATCAAAAATATATTTATGATACATATAAGTATCAAAAACGATTATTTAGCCAATACCGTTATTAAGGAGGTGAAAACAGTTGGACACCAAACCAATCGAATTACGTATGGCAGCTGTTACCGGTCAAGGTTTAATTTTTGAAAACCGGATCTATTCCCATCCGTTGATGATAAAACACGGATGGTTTGAAAATGCGCGAGTGCATGGGGAATGGAAAATACCGGTGCTGTTTAATCCATTAAACACGGGCCAGCTTGTTCTCTTTGAAGTGGAAACCGCAGAGCTCTTTGTCGCTACGGAAATTGAACATATGATGATCAACCAGGCATCGCTTGACGCTTATTACAAGGCACTGCAAGAAATAAAAGAGAAACTAAGCTTGAATGAAGGAATGTACGGCTAACGTATCAGGCTGCACAAAATAGGTTGCGGAGGAACGTAGATGATCCGTAAGGGAAGAGGGGTTCTATACAAACTGAAGCCAATTGAATATAACAGTTGGCCCCTTGAAAGCTTAACCGGATATTGTCTTCGATTAGCTGAAGAACATTGCTGCCTAACGGGGTCGTTATTAAAATACGTGATTTCTAATTCTGAGCTAAACGAAAGCATAAAACAGATGGTGCACCGTGGTGGCGGATCGCCATTTTATAAAAGGTCGTTCTTAGTGAATGGGGCAAGTGAAGGAGCAGACAATTTTGCGCAGGCAATTGAGCATGCCACAGGGTATCAAGGGCTGGCAAAACTCACGATGGTCCCGCTTCGCAGTGTACTAAGTGACTGGTATTTAAGTAGCAGATTAAAACGATGGTGCCCGTACTGTTATGAAGAATCGAAAACGATTTTAGGGACTGCTTATGATCAACTTTTGTGGTGTTTTAATATTGTGCACGTGTGTCCTATTCATGAAGCACCACTAGAAGAGAGGTGCCCGGTATGTGAAAACCATAATTATTATTTCGAGAATAGAGCACGGGCTGGACATTGTTCTAAATGTGGTTACTGGCTAGGCAGGGATCTTACGATAAATCTAGAGTCAATAAACGATCCCTGGCACTTATATGTTAGCCGAACTGTAAATGAATTGCTTCTTACCCAGCATGGGGCTGCCGACTTAGTTATTTCTAATGCGATCCATAATATAAAGCTCTATATCCAGCAGCACTACGGAGGGAACAAACGGTTATTTGCGGCAAATTTCCAACTGCCTGAGACCAACGTCTATTCATGGCTGCAAGGTAAGCATAACCCCAGCATAGAGAGTTTATTGAAAATTGCCTTCAAGATGAATATCGCGTTTGTTGAGCTTCTGAAGATTACAAACGGTGACGTAAGGAGTACGGAAGTGGTAAGCGGCCATCAAAAAATAGATGTAAGCGGGGCAAATCAATCTATGAGGAGAAGAAAAAACCGATAAGACTAGACTCTATTATGAAAACTAAAATCGAATATGAAATTAATACTTTGATGCAGAAGAGCAGCCATATCGTGACATTACGAGAAGCTGCAAGTGTTGCAAATGTTCATATTCTAACCTTGAAGAAACACTATCCCCATCTGTGCGTCAGAATCGTGAAGGAAGGAAAGAAGAATCGGGACAGGTTAATAAGAGCACGAAGGCAGCAGCGTATCGCTGAAATCGACGCAACAATCAAGCTCTTTTTGGATTACGGCATAAACCCTACAGTTCGGCGGATCGAACACCTTCTAAAAAAAGAATCGTCTCCAAGCTGCATTATCCAGACGTATACGAAAGATGGCAAAAAAGTGGTCATGACCAAAAGTATAAACGAGTAATAATCCGGTAAGTCTAGTAAGGTAGATTGCCTAATAAAGGAGAGGGATCCATATGCTCAGAGTCTGGAAGTTAAAGAACAAAAAAATATCATACAATGGTTTCAAAAGGGGCGCCTGATAAAATATCAGGCGCCCCTTCTTATATATGTATATATACGAGTATTGAAAATGTGAGGAGGAAGTAGTGATGTTGACAAAAGAGCAGTTCGAGCTGTGGTGCATCAAAAACCAGATTACTGAACCGACGAAGGCGTACATTCAGCGAATCCGTGAACAAGAACCGGTTAGAAGAGTCAAGAGTTTCAATAATAATGTTACCGGGTTTTACTCCAGCACCAAGATGGGCCTCACTATTCAATTTGAAAGTCACACCTTGGAGTTACGGGCAATTTATGAATTTGAGCATGATCCAGACGTACTCGAATATTACGATCAGACAAAACCGATCAAGCTGAAGTACCGGGACAAAAATGGTAAAAATATTTCGCATTCTCATACAGCGGATTACTTCATCATACGCCGGGAAAGTGTGGGCTACGAGGAATGCAAACCACATGAAAAATTGCTGGAGGGTAGTGAAAAATACATTGGCAGGTATGAAACAGATACCAGTGGCAACTGGGTTTCCCCGCAGGAGAAGAAGCCGTGGCACCGCTTGGATTGTACTATAAAATTAATCACGACCTAGATCCGGATGGCAAGAAGACTATTAACTATCGAAATTTAATGTTCCTGGAAGACTATCTGCTAGAGGAGACACCCCGATACACAGATCATGATAAAAACACAGTCGTCGATATTGTTAAAGGGAACCCCGGCATACTGCTGGTTGATTTATTAAAACGGGCAAAGACGGCAGGAGTGACGGCGGATACGCTGTATACGCTTCTTGTTCGTAACTATTTTTATATTGATCTGCATAAATTTGCCCTCGCGGAGCCGGAATTTGCGCAGGTGTACCTGGATGAAGAACTATACCGTGCTTTAACTATACTGAACACAAAGTCAGAATCTGCCGTCCAATATAAGCTATCTTTGCTCGAGATCAAACCGGGCGAAAAGATCAACTGGGACGGGGTAGAATGGACGTTTCTGAATATTGGAGAAAAGAATATCACGGCGGTGGATATAAACAATAATGTTGCACAATTGTCTTACGAGTTACTGGAAAAACTGGTTGCCACAAAAAGCATCATTGGTCTGAGCCTTCCAGCCGAAACTTGCAAAAAAGCGCAGCACCTCTCTTGAAGATGGCAGACAGCGTTGATTTCCGGATTGCAAATCAACGCATGGAGGTGCTGCAAAAAGTAGCCAGTGGCGAATCGGTAGCCATCCCGATGAGAACTGTCCGGGATTGGACGAAGCGGTTTAAAGAGGCAGAGATGATATACGGTGAGGGATATGTAGGGCTGCTTCCAAAACACAAACAGAAGGGAAACCGCAATTCACGGCTTGAACAAGAGATAAAGAATTTGATGAAAGACCATATCGAAAATGATTACTTGAATATAAAACAAAAGCGGATTGCGGTTTCATACGGTGCCTTTGCGGATCAATGTGAAAAGAAGGGGTATTACCCGGTGCCTTCCTACAAGGCCTTTTCGACAACAATTCAGGAGGTAGATATTGAACGCAGAATGCGAAAAAGAGAGGGGAAAAGAGCGGCTTATCCCTTCCGCGTCCCTTATCTGTATCTGGAGTATACGACACCGCGGCACGGAGACAGGGTCTTTCAGATTGCCCATATCGATCATACCCAATTAGATATCGTGTTGGTGGATTCCAAAACGGGCAAGGAACTCGGGAAGCCTTGGGTCACCTATATGACAGACGCATTTAACAGAAGAATCCTGGCGCTTTACCTAACATTTGATCCGCCGAGTTATCGGAGCTGCATGATGGTAATCCGCGAATGTGTGAAACGGCACTCCAAGATACCCGATGTGCTTGTTGTGGACGGAGGCAAAGATTTTCAAAGTGTGTATTTTGATACTCTGTTAGCCATGTACGGAAAAACGAAGAAAGTGCGGCCGCCTGGTCAGCCTAAATATGGCTCGGTTGCAGAACGGTTGTTTGGAAAGACAAATACCCAAGTGATCCATGCACTAATTGGCAACACCCAATCCACAAAGAAACCGCGTCAAATGACTAAGGAAGTCGACCCCAAAAAGCATGCCACATGGACGTTTGAATCATTTCATAAACAACTTTGCAAATATGCGTATGAAGTACACGATGAGCTCTATCATCCTGCATTGGGGATGAACCCCAGAGAGGCTTATGAGCAGTCCATCCAGTTAAGCGGCAACAGGGAATACCGGCTCATTGCTTATAATGAGGATTTCATTATCCTTACGCTCCCATCCACAAGAAAAGGCACAGCAATGGTTCATCCGGTAAACGGGGTGAAAATGAACAATTTTTATTACAATAATACGCAATTGAAGAATGCCAAGTTAGCCAGAAAACAGGTTCCGGTGCGTTATGACCCTTTTGATATGGGAGTGGCCTACGTGTACGCGCATAATCGGTGGGTTAAATGTTTTTCCCAATACTATTCCACTTTGAAAGGCAGAACGGAAAAAGAGATAGAGATGATTACAACGGAGATTAAAGCACGCAACAAGCAAAATCATAAACACTTTACGGTTAACGCAAAGATGGTGGCTCGGTTTATTCAAGAAGCTGAGGCGGACCACAGTGTGTCAGTGCAACGGCAAAAAGACTTGGAGAGGCATTCAGCTTATACGATAAGTGATGTAGACGATACAGATGAAGAGATGTTTTTTGATGAAGATCTGATAGATAACATGTATGAAGACAGCACAGAAGAATTTGAAGGGTACGGTGAACTATAGTGAGAGAACAACTACCAAAAATGTTTCCACAGTCGCTGCTGGATAGCACTCCGAACGAACGACTTGATTACTTCGAAAGTCGACGCTGTAACCATCCTATATTGCAGGAAAAGGTTGAAGAAACTTTATATAAGATTGAAAACTCACCGCCGGAAACGATCATATTTGTATACGGGCCGTCTCATGTTGGCAAATCGAAATTGTCAACCATTATAGAAGAACGGTTAAAAGAAAAAGTAAATCAGAAGATGGACGGGCCAGTCCTTGTCGAAATCGTACCGCCACAAACAAACGGAAGCATTTGGAAGGATTTTTACATCCGTCTGCTCACTGCTATGGATGAGCCGCTTATCGATAAAAAAGTGTTGTACACAGATAATAAAATAATCACAAGTGGATTTGGAAGGAACGGGGACGCTCTTCAGCTTCGCAGATCGGTGGAAAACTGTCTTAGAAACAATAATCCTGCAGCCCTCCTGCTAGATGAAGCGCAGCACTTTACGAAAATACCGGCAAATCGAAGCGTGCTTGACCAAACGGATAATTTAAAATCCCTGATTAATTCAACGACGGTACCGATCGTTCTTTTCGGTACATATGAGCTGCTGGAGATGCGGGATCTAAGTGATCAACTTATAAATCGAGGCGTGGATGTACATTTCCCCCGATACCATTACGAAAACGAGAAGGAGAGAGAGGCTTTTAAAAAGCTGCTTCTCACGTATGAGCAACATCTTCCGCTGAGAGAAGAGTCTAACTTGATACAATATTTCGACTTTTGCTATGAACGAACCATAGGATGCGGAGGTGCCTTACACAAATTGCTTTACAAAGCATTATCTTATGCTTTGTGTGATCAAAATCCAAAAGAAATGATCACAAAAATCCATCTGGGCAAGGCAGCTCTATCAGCACCCCGAGCAAAAAAATTACTGGAGTTTGTGAAGCAAGGCGAAAAAGAATTATGGAAGAAAATCAAGCAGAGGCAGCAGAATCCCTGCGTATTCAATTAGGCATGACGCTGGTTGAACAAAAAGGAGAGAGCAAGAGCAACGCCTTTCAGCGTAGACCGAAACGTGACAAAGTGGGCTTGGATCCAAGCAAGGAGGGGTAAAATGGGAAACAAATCGATGATGCTTGATAACTTAAACACCACAATAGAAGGAACACTCTACCGGCGAGTTGAGCCAATTGGTATAGGAACTTCCCAGGCGGAAAGTCTGGGAAGTTACCTTCATCGACTGGCTCAAGAGCACTGTCTGGAGGCTGTCGAGCTAATCAGGTATATCCTCTCGGATTCACAATTAAAACATGTAAGGAATGGGGAAAGCTTTTACTCTCAGTGGACATATGTTCTAAATGGCCCAACGAGAAGGCTGCTGTTACTGCCTCAATTGGTGGCGTTGCTGGAAAAAGCGACAGGGCGGTCGGACGTCCATGCACTCAGTCTAAGCAGCTGGACTGATGTGCTTTCATTAAGCCATGTCCATCGTGAGCGTATGTCTTGGTGTCCTTATTGCATAGGCGAACAATTAGAAAAGAAGCTGCCTATCTACGAACCCTTGGCTTGGACTTTTAATGCGGTACCCAAGTGCGTCATACATAAGAGAGATTTGGTATCAGCATGCGTCAAATGCGGGCATCAACCAAGATATTTTGAACGGGGACTTGTCTTGGGGTATTGTCCCAAATGCCACTGCAGCTTCTCGGAAAGAAAGGAGGAGGAGTGCCGCACAACAAATGAATATGATGTTACTGCTGGGGGGACTACCTGCATTTTGGAATTGATCGCTGCCTCCCAGAAGGTCGATTCAAGGCCGCAAGCCACATGCATTCCAAAGGTAGTGGACACATACAGACGGTTGCATTGTGAAGACAAGGGTAGTGAGCTTGCACGCCGCATAGGTGTCGGACAAGCGATTATAGCAGAAAAGTATTTAACCAAGCACTTGATCTCCTTGCCACTAGGTGTCCAACTGGCGCAGTTCTTTGGAGTTCCCGTTCATCAATTGCTTGACGAAAAATACCTCTCACCGTTAGTTGCTTTGATTCATGCGAGTGTTAAATGTCAAACAAAAAAGGTGGCGATGCAAAGCGGGGACTGGGATAAAGAACGGATACTCGGACAGCTAAATAAACTATTGCGAGCTAATCCTCCGCTTTCTTTAAATAAGGTTGCAGAGCATGTTGGACAAACGCGAAGAAGATTGAGTATGAATTTCCCGGAACACTGTCGTCGGCTAGCTGAACGTTACCAAGAATATTGTATAGCGGAGAAGGGGTATTATCCGGGGCAGCATTTGATCGCTCACGAGTCCCCGGAGCAGTTGAAAGCTTTGCGAGATGAATTGAATGAGTTGGTAGCTACGCTTAATCCACCGGAGACTTTAGCTATGATAGCAGCGCGAATAAGGAGGGATAGAGGAAGGCTCAGAAAACTTTTTCCAGAGATCTGCAGTACGATTGATGAGAAATATCAGGAGTATTCGAATCGTGTTCGAAAGTATAAGGGACGTTTAAAAGATTATACATTTGACCAACTAGAAAAAATAATGAATGAAAAATTAGAAGCAGGTGCTGTAATTCAGTCTACGCAAAAAATTGCAACTGAACTGGGTGTAAAGCAAAGACTAATCAAGTCCCTCTTTCCTTCACAATATGATTCTTTGATGCAACGATATAAAGCATCTGAGCAAGAACAAAAGTATCGAGCACGTCAAAACAAAGAATCGCAATTGAGGGAATTAATACTTTGCCTACACTTTTCAGGAGAGTACCCATCAACAACTGAGATTGGAAGAAGACTTGGTTCTGCCTTCTTCTTTAATAAGTCGATGCATCAAATCTGGTCAGACACGTTGTTTGAGCTTGGCTATAGAAATTCTTAACTAGTGATTAGAAGCGACCAACTCAGTGATGATGCAATCGACGGGAAAGTATTTACTAGAGTATGGTTCATCTGATAAAAACGCAAGCGATGAAATCAGATATTTACACGTCTTCTTCTACACGTAGAAGGGGCTGTAAACCGACAAACAGTGAAATCTTAGCATAAATGCTGCTCGATGCGGTCGGGGAAAAAGACGGAGAGCTGCAAGAATGTGTTTCCAATATTGAATTTGCCACCGTTCGCTTGCGGAAAACGTCTAAGGTCGCCTGATAGAGCATTTTGATTAAGGCTTCGTCCGTTGGGAAGATCCTCTTGCCTTTTGTGACATTGCTGAGCTTCCGATGGTGTTCGTTGTGTGGATTAGTTTACGGTTGCCGACGGATGCTTGAAGAAGGGCGCAATCCCAGACCAGTTGTTTCACTACGAACGGATGATGAGCGGAAACTTGGTGCCCCACGTTTCCTCAAAGCGGTCGAGCTCCTTTCATTGCGGCCTTGTAGATGGGCTTAAATCGGAACCCTAACGAGATTCTTATAGGATACATAGCGTGTTGAATTACGGTTTTGGTGGGTAATTCAATTCTAAATCTATGTATTTGGATAGCAGGCGGCAATAGCCTGTGACAAGTCGGTGAGGTTGGGTTGTCCACCACAGGTGATCAGAATATCCTGCACGCCGCGGTTCTTGAGCTCGTTCAGGACGTGGACGCTGAGCTAGATGTTGGAGTCGATCCAAATGCCCAGCACGTCCTTATTGTCCGCACAGGTCAAGGCTGATGGCCGTGTAGGTCGGCTTATTCACGATTACGCGTCCCGCTTCACCTTGGATGCGGTCAGCCAGCCCTTTTTGGGTTTTATAACTGCTGGTGGAAAGTGGCGTTCTGCACTATCGGCATTTATAATAGGCTAGGCTATTGGTAGAAGCCGTAGGCTGAAGGATGCCGCTGTAAAAATAACTGTCCTGTTGTATCAAATAGAAGAAGAAAAAAGGGAGTTTAGGGGTTTCCTGAAGAGCATTTATTTTCAACTTCCTCTTGCGAATCGGTCACATATTTATGATCCATATATCTCGGAAAAGATTTTCTATGCTACATTAGGAAATCCCAGAACATTAAACAATCTTTAACATCACTCGCTAAAAATACGCTGAAGGCAGGGGAAGAAAGATTAGATGAGCAGAATTTCCAACACGGGTTTCCCTACTCGCCTTGGAAACGAGACCTAAGGTCAGTAATCCTTTTCATGGAAAGGCTTTTGATTTGAATACGGCCCGAGCAAAAATTAGCTCGGCTTATAACCCATTTTCACCAGGCGGTTGCGCGCGGCGCTTATTTCTTCTTCTGTAAAGAGAGATTCAAATTCTGAATGATAACCAACAAGGGCCTCGACAGTAAGGTCTAATCTTCCCCTCCTCCATAATTCGGAAAAGCCATCGCTTGGTGTTGGGGAAACAACAAATCTTTTAGCAGTCCGGATCGATTCTTGTGGCGATGATAGCATTTGAACAAAACGGTTCGCATTGTAGCCCAAATCTCTTTTTGCAGCTTGATATATGTTAAGCATCGCCTTGTGAAATTTTAAAGTGAGCTCATCCATTTACTACACCTCCTCATTAATGGATTTGTATTTGTTTACCTCACCTGCTGGAGTCGCGATTGCGTCCATAATTTGGGGGCGATCTGTTCCTGCGAGACGAAATAGAGGATACTACCTCGTTATCTGAAGCAACTCAACATCGGCTACCTTTACTCCAATCCCATATTGAGGACATTCCCAAGGCGTTCGAGCCGACTGAGAAAACTGCCATCAACATCACCTAACATCAAGTCAAGCAAGAAGCAAAAGACCAAGGATGACGAGAATATTATTGGACAACTGGTGGTTTAACAAGGGACCGATCCCACGACTGGTTTCCAGCTAGTACAACTTTGTGATAATATTTTGATAAGAAAATATTACCAACTGTAACACGGAGTAGAGAAATGACAACCATTATCGAGAGAATTATGGATATTTTCAAAACCGCAAATTAAATTAAGCAATCCTAAAAGTCATAAAGTATCTAGACCACTGCGATTCAAGGGTGGCATTTCTTAAAAACATAGCAATAGTTTTCAGTAAACGGAAACAGCGTGCTCAGTGATCTTCTCAATCCCGCAGGATTCCAGAATAAGGCCCTGTTTTTATACTAATACTTCTGTTCGATTAAACATAGCGGCTTTCAGGTGAGCATCGGTAGAGAGGTTGAACCCCGATTTCAACATAAATATAGCCTCATTTCTTTTTAAATTAAACCAATGATTCTTGTTTATAAAGCTTATTTTGAGTAACAAATAGTTTATAACAGGAATATAGTTTAACGAATGCAACACTCTAATAGCTGTTTGGATTAAGGTATGTAGAGTAATAATAAACATCAAATTATATGTTAAAAACAAGGGGTACCGAATTATGAAGGCTAAGTTATTGTACTGCTTAAACAATCTTCTGGTATTATTAATTGCTATTTTTGAAAAGCTTCACTCTTTAATTGAATCTAAAAGTAAGTCTACTGAAAGCTTATATGAACCATTGGTCCCAAGTGATAATGTCGATCCTGATGGAACCTATCTAAATGCATTAGACTGGTCATTGCAAAATAAGGAAATAAAAAATGTTGCTTTATCAGGACCGTATGGTTCTGGTAAAAGTAGCTTATTAAAGACTTTTGAAAAGATAAATAATAAAAGATATGATTTTTTAAATATATCGTTATTAACCACACAAGCAGAACGAACAGGAACTGAGGCTGTTGAATCACTAGAGAAAAGTATTTTGCAACAAATGTTCTATAAGGTAAAGGATAATAAGATACCCTTTTCTCGATTTAAGAGAATCATTAACGTTAAAGATTCATCGCTATTAACCTGGTTGTTTTCTTCTTCTCTGTTTGTTTTTTGTGGAATTGAATTATTTAAAACAGGGTTATTGAAAAAAATATTAAGTAATACGTTTTTTGCTATTGAGTTTAAGAATCAAGAGCTATATAAAAGTGCACTTGTATTATACATAATAGCTTTTTTGTATGTTTTTTTACTTCATAGTTACAAAGTGTTATATAAAAATTTTAGGTTAAGCAAAATTTCTCTAAAGAATACCACTTTAGAAGTGATGGCTGAGAAATCGGTCTTTTCAAAATTTATTGATGAGATTTTGTATTTTTTTGAAGTAACAAAATATAATGTTGTGTATTTTGAAGATTTAGATAGGTTTAGAAATTTGGAGATATTTGAAAATCTTCGTGAGCTTTAATTCACTAATCAATAACTCTGAGAAGATAAACAGAAAGGTTGCCTTTGTATATGCTATTAAAGATGACATGTTCGGTGAGAAAGATGATTTAGAAACAAGTAGAAATAGAACCAAGTTTTTTGATTTTATTATACCGGTGGTACCAATAATAAATTCTTCTAACTCCGGCGAAGTTCTAAAGGATAAGTTAAAAAGGGACAATATTGGAGCCGGGATAACAGAAAATTTCATAAACGACATTACAATATATATTGATGATATGAGAATACTTAAAAATATTTTTAACGAGTATATCTTATATAAAAATAAGTTAGGCGTAATTAAATTGATCCCCAATAACCTACTTGCCATGATTGTCTATAAAAACATTTATCCATCAGACTTCGCTAAATTACATTTTAATGAAGGGATGGTTTATAGCGTATTTCAGAAGAAGACCGAACTTGTTCACAACCGAATAATTGGGATAACAAATAATATAGATGAAATTGAGTCAAAAATCACTCGTACAGAGCAGGAGAGTTTAACTTCTATTGAAGAATTAACTATTGCTTATGGTTTCGCAATATTTGGTTTCAATAATAATACTACAGTGGCGATTGATGGAAGTAATTACAATGTGAGTAGTACACAAACAATGTTAACTAATATTAGAGAAACGAGTTCTGTAAGAATATTTAATGGTTACAATTGGGTAGATAAAACATATGAAGAATTGGTAACTGCTTTTAACACTAGAGAAAGTTACTTTCTACGTGAAGAAGCAATTAAAATAAAAATAGAAAATCGATTAAATGACCTAAAAATAAAACTGCAACAGTTAAAGCAATTAAAAGAAGAAATAAAGTTATACTCAATTGTCGAATTAATTAACGATTGTTCGTTAGAAGAGGTTTTCGAGGGGCAAATTGAGAAAGAAAGATTACTTATTTTTTTGCTGAGAAATGGATATATCGATGAAACATACCACCAATATATCACCTATTTTTATCCTGGAAGTGTATCAATAGATGACATGCGGTTCATAATGAGTGTAAAGAATCAAGAGAGCTTACCTATTAATTACAAATTGAATAAGATAATTCAAGTTATTGAAAGATTATATGCAAATGATTTTAAGAGACCAGAGATTCTTAACATCGATTTATTAAACTTTCTTTTTAGTTCAAATTTTGCCTACAACCCTTTCTTTAAATCGATAATGTACCAATTATCTAATGAATCAGAGAAGTCGATTGAGTTTGTAGACAGTTTTAGAAATAATACACCATATAAGGAAAAATTCATAAATGAACTTAGTAAGGAATGGAATGGATTTTGGAAGTTTGTTCAACTTGATTCTATGTATCCTGAGGAAAAAAAGGAAGCATATTTACTGGATATTTTATACTTTGCTTCTACTGACGACATTAAATTAATGAACAAAGACAATATATTAGTTAATTACATAGAGGAAAAGAAAAATTTTTTGGGTTTATTGACAGATGACTCCCAACACCAAAAGATTAATGAGATTATTACTGCTCTAAATATTAAATTCAGAGTTATGTCACCTGCTCCGCAAACTAATAAAGTTTTTGAGCATATTTATTTAAATAACTATTATCAAATCAATCAACCGAACATTGACTTATTACTAGAGACCTTTGGAGCATCTATTAAGGATAAGACTCTTTTCTTTGAAAACATATTAAAATCAAATTGTCCTGAACTAATAGGTTATGTAGATGAAAATATTAATCAATATATCGATAGTGTTTATTTGGATCAAGGGATAATCAATGAGGAAGAGGATGTAATAGCAATCTTGCTGAACAATAATGAAATTGATGTGGACTTAAGACAAAGAATCATAAGTAAGCAAAAAGTATTGATAACAGATCTTAAGAAAATTGTAGCGTTTGAACTTTGGCCAGAAATAATAATAAACAATAAACTAAGGCCAACATGGAAAAACCTAATCGAATACTTAGGAAGGCACCAACTCGACGAGGTGGCAACTTCCTTCTTAAATCAAGACACAATCGCTAATGAGTTATCAAAATATAAGTTATCTGCTCTAGAAAGTGTTTTGAGCAAAGAATTGAAAGATATATCCGAAATGATTATAGACTCAAGAAATATTAGTGATGAGTCTTTTAACATTATCTCGAAGAGTTTACATCGCTTTACTGGGTATCCGCTTAAAGAATTGTCAATTGAAAGGATTCGGGCGATGATTAACAATGGAATATTAGCTTTATCTCCAAAAATTTTATAGAACTAAAACAAAGAAACACAGGTGAATATCTA
Source organism: Paenibacillus sp. CC-CFT747 (assembly GCA_030323305.1). Classification (GTDB taxonomy): domain Bacteria; phylum Bacillota; class Bacilli; order Paenibacillales; family NBRC-103111; genus Paenibacillus_AO; species Paenibacillus_AO aurantius. The sequence goes on from CP106741.1 coordinate 3,008,328, forward strand.
CAAATATTACTTATTTTTAAAGAACCGCAAAAATTTATGGAAACTTTAGGTGAATATAAGCTTGATGCGGATGAAATAGTTAAGTTATTGCAGCTTGAATGTTTTAGTGTAGATCAAAAGTGGCTAATTATTCAAAGTTTAATTGTTAGTGAACTCTCCCCAACACATTTAGAGTTGGGAAATGTTATATCCGATTTTATATTAGAATATGGTAAGAAAATAAGTACAGAATTATTTAACTTCTTAATGAATACTCAAATTACGGTTGAAATCAAAGTAGCAGTAATGACCAGACTAATGAATGATATGGAAAGTGACCAAATAATTAACAATTTGGCGAAGTTAGGGCCTCCATATTCGGAAATTGCCGAAAGAAAAAGGCCACTGCTTCAACCAAACGAATTAAACTATAAGTTACTTGATCAATTAATCCTAAGTAATATTATTTCCTCATATAAAGAAGATCGTGGTGCAATACGTGTACACACAAAACAAAGTATGGGTGGCTAAAGTTTTTTTAATAATTACAATGAATTTATTGATAATATATTTTCAGATGAACCTACAAGAGAAGTAGATGATCAAGTTGTCGCACAGATACTTGATGATCCCATAATCTCCTAATTAGACAGTTTAAATTGTTATCAGAAATGGGTTTTAACGTAATAGTAGATACCGTAATCGACAATGACAAAAGGTTTAATGAATGTCTCGATCAATTTTTCGACCAATTTATAGGTGTGATATGCTCGAAAGAAGAACTCATAAGAAGAGAGCTAACAAGAGGAGATAGAAAGATCGGACTAGCAACTTCACAGTTTAGCAAAGTATATTGCTTTGATGAATATGACCTCGACGTAAATACGGAAGAGATGAATCCAATGAGAGGATTACGAGTTGTCCGCTATGCGGACGACTGTAAACATTTTCGTGGGCAACAAACGTGCCGGGGAGCGCGTCATGGAATCGGTGATTCGCTTTTTAGAAGGAAAGCTGAAGCTGACAGTGAACCAGGGCAAAAGGGCGGAAGACCAGCCTTGGAACCGAAAGCCTCTTGGCTTTAGTTTCTTGTAGAACAGGTAGGTGACAATGCGGCTGGCTCCAAAGGCTCATGCTAGTAACATGTTAACTTGCCAAGAGTAATTAGATTAACCTTTTATCGTGCCAGAAGTGATTTTTTTCGATGTACCAACTTGTATCCAAACAAAAAGCAGGCATGAATCGTCCGATTCATGCCTGCTTTTTGTATTTGGCAGTTTTTTGATTCAAGTAACAGCTGGTCAAACGAATCGCCGATTATGTCACGAATATCGGTCTGGAGATGGCGGTAGTCGACGGCAAAAGAAAGCTGGTCCGGATCGGGGAATATGAATTTAAGGAAGGCGGGGTTGCGGTCCGCGATTTGGTCCGGTATGACCGGGAGAAGAAGGAGTGGGAGTTCCCCGGGGAGTTTACCCGAAAGGCCGTTCAGCGGATGGGGAGATACGACCGGGAGGGGCTTGCCGGGTTGGTGGAAGCGGGAGTGATCTCCGCATGCTGACGGCCGCCAAGTATGCCCTTTTGCTCCTGCTCTTCCTGCTGCTGTTCGCTTCGCTGAGAGGGTTTCTGCACCTTTTCATCGGCGAGAGGAAAGCCAGGCTGCGCCTGATTTATTCCCGCTCCTCCCCTTGGGAAGACAAAGTGACGGGGTGGGCGGAGAAGCTACAGGGACTAACGGTTCATCTGAAGGATCTGCTGGAATCGAACCGGACCCGGATGTCCGTACGAATGTTTCTAAGCGTCTCCTTCTTCCTTCTTCTCGGGGGCTTCTCTTGCGGCTTTCTGCTTTTCTACAACATCAAAGGCGTTCTTTCCCTGACCGCGATTCTCGGAGCGCTGCCCTATCTCCTTATGAGAATGAGGCTGATTTCCCTGCAGCTGAAGACCCGGCTTGATTTTCTGCCGGCCGTCGAGGTGTTCTACCAATGTTACGTGCTGTCCGCCCATCCCAACATCCGCAATGTGCTTCGTACGGCTCTTGCCGACGACCGCATCCGGTATCCCCTGAAGCCGGTCTTCGAGCAGCTGCATCTTAATTTGTCCACGAGCCGAGAGGCAGAGGACAGCTTGAGGATCTTTGCCCTGACGCTCGGGCACCATTGGGGTGACTATTTTGTCAGCATTATCCGGATCGGCATGCTCGAAGGCAATGACGTGAGCGCGAATCTGCGGGATCTCGTCATGGACATGCGGCGGGCCCAGCTTTTTGACCAGAACGAGCGTACCCGGCTGATGGAAATCCGGATCGCCAGCTTCTCCCCGGTTTTGTTTCTCGGCGTCTTTCTGTTCGTGAACTTCAAAATCAATTACAACAACGCCTATACCTATTATGTGCTGGATCCCGGGGAAGGAACATGCTGCTCGATGCGGGGCTGATGATTTTCGCGTCCTTCCTGATGGGCCTATATCTTTCGATGAAGAGGATGTAAGGAGGCGGAACCATGGGGGAAACCCCTATCATGCAAATCGTTCTCTGGCTGCAAAACGCCCTGCTGCTTGGTCTTGGCTTCGCGGCCTTCTACCACGGGCTTCAGCTGATTCCCGTCCGCCAAAGAAGAGTCGTGTTCCGCCAGCCCGGTGCCCCGGAGCCGGTCCGGCTCCCTCCCGCCTCCCTGCTGAAGGCATTTGGGATTCGCGGGGACTCCGACTCTATGGAGGAAAAGAGGCAGCTCTTGGCCGGAGCGGGAATCCGGCTTCCTGTGCTTCGATTTGAGCTGCTGAGGAGGGCGGGGCTTGTTCTCATGCTGGCCGCGGGATTATGGGGATACGCGGGCAGGAGCCATCCGGTCCTGCTTCTCTATCTCCCTCCCTGTATTGGATGCTGGCGGCTTTTTTGGGAGCTGCCGCTTTGCTTGCCGACAAGCCGGTGCTCGAGGCTCTGGTCCGTCAGCGGAGCTACCGCATCGTGAAGGAAATTTATGCCGTGAGCAATCAGCTCTTGTACTACAACGGCTCCCGGATGAATCTTCACGGCAAGCTGACCCGCTGCCTTCCGTATACCCGCATTTTGAGGAATGACCTGAGGCAGCTGCTCAACGATTGGTACCAGGATGCGGATCAGGCCCTCCGCACGTTCAAGGACCGGCTCGGGACGGATGACGGGGCGGGGTTTGCGGAGACGCTGCAGTCCATGCGGCTTCATGAGCATGAGGCGTTCTATGAGCTTCTGAAGCAGAGGATTCAAGATTTTAAAGACAAGCTTGATTTAATCAAGGAGGGGAAGAAAGAAACGACATCCTATTTGCTGTTTGTGCTGGCCGGCCTTCCGATCCTGAACACGTTCCGGATCTTTATCTACCCATGGGTGCAGGAGGGACAGAAGCTTTTTCAACAATTAAATTAACCGAAATAAAGGGGATGAAGGATAATGAGAAACATTTTGATGACGGTGATGCTCTTAATAGTAGTCGTTATTCTGTTTACCACCATTATTGACAAGGACAGCACCGGGACGAAGAGCATGATCAAAAGCAAGGGGAAAGCATCAACACCGAAATCGGTACGCTGGTCAGTCCCTCCAAGCCCACTACTCCTTAAGGGGCCGGCATGAGACAGATTCTGGTTACCCTGCTGCTGATTATGACGGTTGTCGTCGTCTATAACGAAACGACGGCCGGCGAGAAGGGAACGAAAGGAAAGGTGAAGGAGGGAGGAGCCGCGGTCAACCGCACCATCCAAAGCATTAATCCTTAGCCGAGGTGAACATGAAACAAATTGTAGTCTTTCTTATGTTTGCCGCTCTGCTGTGCTGGTTCATGTTTGCCCCGATCTACAAGCATGTCCTTATCGTAAGGCAGGCGGTGCTTCAGAAGGAGGTCGATTATATGCTGGAAGTGGGAGCTAACGGAAGCAACGGCTTCATCGGCCCCGATGCAGTTCTCGAGTCGCGAAGCCGCTTGGAGGAACGCGGCTTCCGCCCCGGAGACATCCGGTATGAGATCAGCACCACAACGGGAGTTGGCGCGACAGATCCAGACATCCCGGTCCAGAGGGGAACGGGCATCCGGCTGAGAATCTCCTATCCGTATGAGCACCTGTTTCAGATCGACCGGCTGGCGGGAATCGTCCCGCCCGGCCCGGACGAACGGATGGCGGCAGCCGGCATGAAGATGAGTGAATATGTGCCCTAAAAGATCGGAAGCCGGGTGAACCGTCATGTACAAGCTGATTCTTTTTACTCTGCTGGCCGGCTTCCTCATGGTTCTGCACGCGCTTCAAGCGGACGAGGAGATCTCCATGCATACGCTGTTTCACGCCAAGCACTCGCTTAACCGGGCGGTTCATGCCGCCGCCCAGCAGGCGGACGCCGCGAAGCTCGCGAGAGGGATCGTTTCGATTGATCCGGGGAGGCCCGGGCGACGGCACTCCGTTACCTTCAGGCGAATATGAGGCTGGATGAATCCAACACCCCTCTTCCGGACACCTTTCTGAGGGCGAAGGTGGACCTGCTGGCCTTTGAGGTCATTAACGAGGATCATGTCTTCCCCTATCGGTATTCGAATCCCGCTTACAGCTATTCTGTCGAGCTGAAGCGTCCGGCCGTCGTCATGATTATCCGCTTGGAATATCCAAGGACGTATCCGGTGCTCGGGCCGATCGTTTGGGAGATCAAAGGCTCCTCCGAGCTTGTTTTCTAACAGAAGGCCGCCTTGACTTTGCCAGCTCGCCTTATAAGCTTCGTCCGTCTTGGAGGTATCCGTTTCCGCTTGCAGGCTCACCCCAGCCATCCCGTTCGTTCTATCATCCAATAGAGAGCGAGTCCCGCCGCCGACAAGGAGAGAATTAGGGAGGCGGCCGGGAACCAGTCTCTCGAGCGGGTCCGCAGAAGAATCGGGAAAACCGCTAGGACCAACGCAAGCTGGCCGGCCTCCACCCCCAGGTTGAAGGACAGCAGTGTGGCGACGAGATTCCGCTCGGGCAGACCGAGCTCGGCCAAGGCGCCGGCGAACCCCAGCCCATGCACCAACCCGAAAAGAAAGACAAGCGGGAGGCGGGGAACGGTTCTGCGGGCGAACGCATTCTCCAAGGCTACGTACGCGATGCTTAAGGCGATAACCGCTTCGATCCATCGGGAAGGAAGAACGATGATCCGGGCAGCCGCTAGAATAAGCGTAAGGGAATGGGCCGCTGTAAAGGTCGTGACAATGGCGGCCGCTTCTTTCAGCCGGGTGGCGGCCAGCAGCAGGACGAGCAGGAACAGCAGATGGTCATAGCCGGAGGAGATATGCCGGATTCCCTGGATGAAATACTGCCCCAGCACGGGAAGCATTCCCTTGTCTTCCTCCGATATGTAGAGGTAAGAGCGGTTATCCGCATTAAAGATTGTCTGGTCGGCAAAGTCGGGACCGTCCAGAAGGACAAGCTGGTTGACGTGCTCCCGATCATAATCATCAAATAGGAGCTCATACTGAACGAGCAGACTGGTAACCGCCGAGCCGGATCGGTAAACAAGATGAAAGGTGAAGCCCGGTATTACATCCTTGTTTTCCTCTTTTATGCCTTCCAGGCGGAAGGTCATGGGGACCCCTCATTCGATAACGACAGCCGGCGGGACAAATAGTCGCCGATGTGGCCCGTTTCCAGCTCCTCCTTGGTCACCTTGCCGTCCTGGCTGCTGTCATAGGGAAGCAGGCTCATCTCCGTCAGAAACAGGTCATACCGGATGCTGTGGTCTTCCACCTTCAGGGTGGAAAACCCGGTATTCCCAGCATGAGCCGCCGCAGAAGGGACCGCCCCGGACCAGAGCAGGAACAGCAGCAAGGCCGTCACGCCCCAACCGGCTTTTTTCATTGGACACCTCTAGTTTTTTTAGTAGGATATATAGCAACTGTAAGTTTTTAATAAAACGCACATCGGATTTACGGGGCAAAAGGGGGAAGAACCATGCTGCGTTTAGGTCAAAAGGTTTACATCGTGTCGGATAGCTTGGAACAAAATCTTCCGGTAGGCGATTATGGTTTCATTATTGCTTATGATCGTAATGCCGACAATGTCTTTGATTATGTCGTTCGTATGCCAAAATCCAACAAGCATGTTTTCGTACCGGCCTCAGACATTGAAGGGGAGGACATTCTTCTTCAGCAGGAAGCCGACCGTGTCGAACGGGAAGCCTTAATTGATTTTGCGCTTGCCACCCGAAACGAAGATTTGTTTAATAGAATCATGAACGGCGAGCCGGTGGAAGCTGCTCAGGAAGTGAGCAAGGAAGTCACCAGCCAGGCCGAATTTATTAAGCAGGTTAATTTGAAGGCTTGGATCTAAAGCCGACTTCTTAAGTTAGAAGAGGTGCACGACCGGAGGGGACCGGACCGTGCACCTTTTTGTGTTGTCCGGTATCCCCTTACAGCGGTTTATCCGAAGGCTTGCCGATCAAGTATCCCTGGGCGAGATCAAGGCCGATCGAACGGCAGAAGGCCAGCTCCTCGTTCCGCTCGATTCCTTCGGCGAGCACCTGTCCTCCGTAGGAATGGGCAAGCTCCCGGATACGGCGGATTTCCTCCTGCTTGCTCTCGTCCTCGTCGCAATGATCGACTAAGCCACGGTCTATTTTGACATAGTCCGGCTCCAGTCTTCGCATTACCTCGATGGTCGAAAAACCGGATCCGACATCATCCAGTGCGACCTTCATGCCGTTCTTTTTGTAGACCTCGAAGATGGTTTGCAGGTGGCGGATGTCTTCAATTTTCTCGGTTTCCACCACTTCGAATACGAAATCCTGCGGATCCTGCTCCAGCCGGTCGATGGCGGCAAACGTGTGGCTCAGGCAATAATTGGGGTTGTAGATGGAGGAGGGAAGAAAGTTGACGAACCTCTTGATTCCGCGCTCCAGCAGCCGGGCGGTGGTTTCGATGGCGGAAATTCGGGCCGACCGGTCAAGAAAGGAGTGCAGCCCTGTTTCCCGGGCGGTTTCGAACAGCTCGAACGGACGGAAGGAGCTGCCTTCCGGCGACGGCCGCAGCAGGCATTCATAGGCCGTTATCCGGTCTTCCCGTAGCGAAAGGATGGGTTGAAGAAAACTGGTGAATTGGTTCTCTTGAATGATCGATACCAACGGATGCTGCTCCATCCGGGCAAAATACGTTCGCACGGGGCCGAAAGAATCCGGACGGGGAACAAGACCCGGGACAGAGGTCAGGTAGATGGAGGGGAGCCGCCTGCGTCGGAAGAGGCCTTCAAGGCCTTCAGTAAATCCAGCAGCCTTTCTTTGGTCTCATAGGGAACGGAAAGATGGGACTCCCGCTCGTCAACAATAAAGCCATGCTCCAAGAGAATAGGGGTTAGACGGGAATCAGCCTTGCGGATCAGGACGAAGCCGGTATCCTGGATAGGTTCCACACGGCTGCAGGTGGGACAAGACATAGGAGCCTCCTAGTTTGATGGCATCGAAATATAGGCCTTACGGCCTAAAAATGGACACAAAATTTGATACCATTATACCATTCGGGCAAGGAATTAAATAGAAAAGGTTGGGCGATTGAGTAAAAAAAACAAGTAATATATAATGGAAAGCATGATTTGCGGCTTCTGGCATCTTTTCGGGCCTTGGCAGATAAGTCAGCGGCCAGGGGGCCAAAGAAGACGCTTTTTTGAGGACGAAGCGAGGTGGAGATAAAATGAGCGTAACCATTAAAGATGTGGAGCACGTAGCCAAGCTGGCCCGGCTCGAATTGTCCGTTGAGGAGCAGCAGGTGTTCACGGGGCAGCTCAACGCCATTCTGAAGTATGCGGAGAAATTGAATGAGCTGAATACAGAAGGGGTCGAGCCGACCAGCCATCCGATGCCTTTGTCGAATGTGATGCGCGAGGATGAGGTTCGGCCTTCTCTTCCGGTCGAGACGGTGATGAGGAACGCACCGGACGAAGAGGATGGCCAAATCAAAGTCCCGGCCGTACTGGAATAATACGCTGGATAGGGGAAGGAGTTGGGCAAGTTGTCATTGTTTGAACGTAAGCTTCAAGAGATACATAACAATCTCGCCGACCGGACGCTTTCCGTCCAGGACCTGGTGAACGAATCCTTGCACAGAATCCAAGAAGTGGACCCCAAGGTAAAAGCTTTTCTGTCCGTTGACGAAGAAGGGGCCCGTCAAGCCGCCCTCTCGTTGGACGAGCAAGCTGGCCAAAGGGGAGAAAGAGGGCTTCTGTACGGCCTTCCCGCGGGGATTAAAGACAACATGAATACGGAAGGATGGAAAACGACCTGCGCCAGCAAGTTTCTGTCCAACCACACGTCTATCTATGACGCGACGGTTGTCCGCAAGCTTCGCGAAGCCCAATCCGTGACGATTGGAAAGCTTAACATGGATGAATTCGCCATGGGTGGCTCCAACGAGAATTCCGGCTTCCATCCTTCTTACAACCCATGGAACCTGGATTACGTTCCGGGCGGCTCGAGCGGAGGCTCGGCTGCGGCGGTAGCGGCGGGGGAAGTGTATTTTGCGCTGGGCTCCGATACCGGGGGATCCATCCGGCAGCCGGCCGCCTACTGCGGCGTGGTCGGCCTGAAGCCGACCTACGGGCTCGTCTCCCGCTTCGGCCTCGTGGCGTTTGCTTCGTCCTTGGACCAGATCGGACCGATCACGAAGAACGTGGAAGATACCGCCTACGTGCTGCAGGCCATTGCCGGGCACGACCCGTTGGATTCGACGTCCCTTAAGTCGGCGATTCCCGACTATATCAGTTCCTTAACGGGAGACGTTAAGAATCTGCGCATCGCCGTTCCGAAGGAATACATGGGCGAAGGCGTGGCTCCGCAGGTCAAGGAATCGGTGCTGTCCGCCTTGAAGGTATTGGAGGGGCTTGGCGCGACCTGGGAAGAGGTCTCTCTTCCTCATACGGAATACGCCGTGGCCACCTATTACCTGCTCGCCTCGTCGGAAGCGTCCTCCAACCTGGCCCGCTTTGACGGGGTTCGGTACGGGGTTCGGACGGATAATGCGGACAACCTGATCGAGCTTTACCGCAAATCCCGCAGTGAAGGCTTCGGAGCCGAGGTGAAGCGCCGGATTATGCTCGGAACATATGCGCTCAGTTCGGGTTATTACGATGCCTACTACTTGAAGGCGCAGAAGGTACGCACGCTCATCAAGCAGGACTTTGATAAAGTGTTTGAGCAATACGACGTGATCATCGGGCCTACGGCTCCGACTCCGGCTTTCGGATCGGGGAGCAGGTCGACGACCCGCTGACCATGTACTTGAACGACATTTTAACCATTCCGGTCAGCCTCGCGGGCATTCCCGCCATCAGCATTCCTTGCGGAGCGGTGGACGGATTGCCTGTAGGGCTTCAAATCATCGGAAAAGCCTTGGACGAGGCGACGGTGCTTCGGACCGCCCATGCTTTTGAACAGAACACGGAATTTCATAAAGCGAGACCCCAACTTTAGAAGGAAGGAGGACCTCTAAGCATGACGACGACAACCAACAAATACGAAACGGTCATCGGGCTGGAAGTTCATGTAGAGCTGCATACCCGTTCCAAAATCTTCTGCGGCTGCTCCACTTCGTTCGAGCCCCGCCCAACACCCATACCTGCCCTATCTGCCTGGGCTATCCAGGCGTTCTGCCCGTGCTGAACAAGCAGGCGGTGGAGTATGCGATGAAAGCCGCGATGGCACTTAACTGTACGATCAATACGGACACGAAGTTCGACCGTAAAAATTACTTTTATCCCGATTCCCCCAAAGCCTACCAGATCTCCCAGTACGACAAGCCGATCGGGGAGAACGGCTGGATTGACATTGAGGTGGACGGCAAGACGAAGCGAATCGGCATTACCCGTCTTCATCTCGAGGAGGATGCCGGCAAGCTGACGCACGTGGACGGCGGCTTTGCTTCCCTGGTGGATTTCAACCGGGTGGGAACGCCTCTGGTCGAGATCGTATCGGAGCCGGATATCCGCACGCCGGAAGAGGCCCGCGCCTACCTCGAGAAGCTGAAGGCGATTATGCTGTACTGCGAAGTTTCCGATGTCAAAATGGAAGAGGGCTCGCTTCGCTGCGACGCCAACATCAGCATCCGGCCTTGGGGCCAGGAGAAATTCGGCACCCGTACGGAGCTGAAAAACATGAACTCCTTCCGCGGCGTTCAGCGCGGATTGGAGTATGAAGAGATCCGGCAGGCCGAAGTGCTGGACAGCGGCGGGCAGGTAACCCAGGAAACCCTTCGTTGGGACGACGCGGCCGGGCGCACCATTTCCATGCGCGGCAAGGAAGAAGCCCACGATTACCGTTATTTCCCGGACCCGGATCTGGTAACGCTAGCCATCAGCGAAGAATGGCTGGAAGCCGTCCGCCGCACCATTCCTGAGCTTCCCGATGCCCGTAAAGAACGGTACGCGAAGGAACTGGATCTCCCCGCCTACGATGCCGAGGTCATCACCTCCTCGAAGAAGCTGGCGGATTTCTTTGAAGAAAGCCTCACCTATACGAAGGACGCCAAGGCCGTGTCGAACTGGATCATGGGCGATTTGCTCGGCTATCTCAATGCGAACAACCTAGAGCTCGGCGACGTCAAAATCACCGGACAAGGCCTCGGGGAAATGATCGGTTTGATCGAGAAAGGCACCATCTCCAGCAAAATTGCCAAGACGGTCTTCAAAGAGCTGCTCGCTACCGGGAAAGCTCCTCAGCAGATTGTTGAGGAGCAGGGACTGGTCCAGATCAGTGACGAAGGAGCGATCCAGGCGATCGTCGACAAGGTGATCGAGAGCAATCCTCAATCCGTCGCCGATTTCCAAGCCGGTAAAGAGAAGGCGGTAGGCTTCCTCGTCGGCCAGGTCATGAAGGAATCCAAAGGAAAGGCCAATCCGGGCCTTGTGAACAAGCTGATCGTCGACAAGCTGAGGGGTAAACCGCCTCTATGATCCGCTTATTGAACCTTAACGATAACCGCGAGGCGCTGCAGGTTTTGGCGCTTCAGCAGGCCTCCTATCGAGTGGAGGCCGACATCATCGGCTTCGAGGATATTCCTCCCTTAATGGACTCGATGGATTCGCTGAGAAGGTCGGGAGAAAGCTTCCTGGGCTCATTTGAGGATGAGGAGCTTGCTGGAATGCTGGCCTATACGAAAGCTAAAGGCCAGGTGACCATTTGCCGTCTTGGGGTTCATCCCGATTATTTCCGCAAAGGCACCGCAAGCCGGCTGCTGCTCCATCTGGAGGCCGCGGAGCCCGAGATTTCCCGTTTTGTCGTATCCACGGGCAGCCTCAATGAACCGGCCGTCCGGTTGTATAAGAAGCATGGCTTTGAGCCGACGGAAGAACTTTAAATGGCCGAAGGGGTGGCATTAACGACCTTTCGCAAAGATCGAAAGTAAAGGCACGCAGAAGTTTTAGTCCGGCAGGGCCGGCTGCAGCGGGAGACCGTATGCGGCCGGCTCTATTTTTTAGGCATCTTTTGGTTTACCGGCTGTCTCATCGGGTTAAAGGGATTTTGAAGTGTAGGGAAAGGAGGAGTTTCATGAGCCCCTGGGTGATCGAACCGGTCGATCTGGCCGTCCGTCTTTTGCTGGCTTTGCTGCTCGGAGGGTTAGTCGGATTTGAGAGGGAGCATACCAATCGTCCGGCAGGGTTCCGTACTCATATTCTGGTATGCTTGGGGTCCTGCTTGCTGATGCTGATTTCTATCTATGCGTTTGAGGACTTCGCCGGCGAAACGAACGTGCGGCTGGATCCTTCCCGGCTGGCGGCGCAGGTTATTCCGGGAATCGGCTTTCTCGGCGCGGGAACCATTATGAGGAACGGGTTTTCCGTCACCGGCTTAACCACGGCCGCCTCTCTTTGGATTGTCTCGGCCATAGGACTTGCCGTGGGTTCGGGGTTTTACCTCGGTGCCTTTACAGCCACGGCCATGTCCTTGCTTAGTCTTTGGCTGTTTAACAAAATCGAGAAGAAGTATTTCAGCGACAAGCGCATCTACACCCTCAAAATTATGACGGAGCCTAAGCCGGGAACGCTCGGCCTCATTTCGGCTAAGCTGGAGGAGCGAGGAATCAGCGTCCGCAAGATGGTGATGGAGGAGGAGTCCGACCGTGATGTTCCTTATATGGAGATGACCCTCCTGATTAAAGTCCCCAAGTCCAATATGGCGGCGATGATAGCAGAGGAAATCCGTTCCGTGGCGGGGGTGAGGAGCATTACCCTGGAAACGGGCTGAGAAGCAGCGGTTTCCTTCATTGACAAAAAGCAAAAAGCGCGCGTAAAATGAGAGACAAACCACACGGGCGGTGAAAGCAATGGTTCCACGGTTCCAACAAGCCATAGAAAAGCTCAAAGTGACGGGTGTCCGGATGACTCCCCAGAGGCACGCCATCCTGTCGTACCTGTTGGAGACCACGGCTCATCCGACGGCAGACGATATCTACAAGGCCCTGTCCTCCCGCTTCCCCAGCATGAGTGTCGCCACGGTCTACAACAACCTCAAGGTATTTATCGATTCCGGCCTGGTCAAAGAACTGAATTACGGGGATGCGTCCAGCCGGTTTGATGCGGATATGTCCAACCATTATCACGCGCTGTGCCGCAAATGCGGGCGAATTTCGGATTTCACCTTTCCGGTTTTGACAGAAGCGGAGAATGCCGCGGCCATGGAAACCGGTTTTGCCATAGAGGGACATCGGCTTGAGGTATACGGGACATGCGCGAGCTGTCGTTCGGTTCAGACGCATTGAGAGATTTCGGAAGTCAACTTTATGGAAATATAGTATAATGGACCTACCTCGAAGGAAGCGTTTCGGGCAGGTCTTTTTTTATGGGCTGACAGCCGCTTTCATCGAATGATCTTGCAGAAGGAAGTGCATCATGGAATCTTCGCTGCGCCCGCCCCGCACCAAGCCGGGAGGACGGAGAATTTGGTTTTGGCTCTTATCGCTTTTTGTTATCAGCTTATTATTGGCTTGGGGATGCTGGCTTCTCTGGCCCAATAGCCAACACGAAACCCCCTCCTTTAACGGATTAACCAAGCCTGTCTTTTACCGGGGAGAGCTTCTTGAACGGTCCGCGCTGGGAGAGAAGGAGGGGCTGAAGCTGCCCTATGCCTTCATCAAAGAGAAAATAGATCCTACGATTCGCTACGAGGAGCCGAGTCAATCCGTTATCATCACAACCGAGGATAAAGTGGTCCGTCTCCGGACCAGCCAGCTGACGGCCCTGGTTAACGAGAAGCCTTTCCAAATCCGCTTTGCCGTGGAACAGAAGGGAGAATCTCTCTATCTGCCGGTGGATCCTCTTAAAGAATATTATTCCTTTGTTATTCACGAATCGGATAAGACGAATCTTGTAACCGTAAACAAAGGCGGAGACTCCGTTCAATGGGGAAAACGCCGGCCTCCTCCAAGGGGAAGACCCGGGCGCTTCGTGCGGAGCCTACCGTCAAGTCGGTAATTTATGCGGATTTGCCGCCCGAAGAAGAAGTGATGATATGGGGAGAGGAAAACGGCTGGTACCATGTCCAGCAGAAGGATGGCTACACCGGCTATGTCCGCAAGTCGGAGCTCATCCTTAGCCGAATCGAAACGATCCCTAACCCCGTCAAAGAGAAAGAGCACCTCCCTGGAAGCCGACCGGGAGCCGGATTAACCTGACCTGGCAGCAGGTGACGGCAGCCAAGGCGGTCGACACCACCAAAATCGGTCCTATGCCCGGACTTAACGTGATCAGCCCCCAATGGTTTCATCTGCTGGACGGGGAAGGCAACCTTCAGAATTTGGCGGATCCCGCCTACTTGAAATGGGCGCATGACCGGGGCTACCAGGTTTGGGCACTTTTCAGCAACGGCTTTGAGCCCAAACGGACAGCGGAAGCCCTGTCGACCTACGACCGGAGAATGAAGATGATCAAGCAGCTTCTTGCCTACGCCGAGATGTACTCCCTGCAGGGGATTAATATCGACTTTGAGAACATCTACCTGAAAGAGAAGGAGAACCTCGTCCAATTTGTCCGTGAAATGGTTCCCCTGCTTCATGAGCAGAATCTGGTGGTTTCAATCGATGTGGCCGTTAAGGACGGCTCCGAGATGTACTCCCGGTTTATGGACCGCCGGGCGGTCGGGGAGGTGGTCGATTATATGATGGTGATGACGTATGACGAGCATTGGGCGACCAGTCCCAAAGCCGGCTCCGTCGCCTCCCTGCCGTGGGTGGAGAAAGGGATTGTCCAAATTATAAAAGAGGACGCGGTCCCTCCATCGAAGCTTCTTCTGGGCATGCCCTTCTACACCCGGGTATGGACGGAACAGCCGAAGGACGGCAAGACCGCCGTTACCTCCAAAGCCGTTTCTATGGAAGCGGTGCAGAAAATTATAGAAGAGAAGAAGCTGACGCCGGCTTGGGACGAGGAGGCCGGTCAGAATTATGTTCAATACACCGAGGATGACAAAACCGTGAAGATCTGGATCGAGGATGCCGTATCCGTCAAGAGCCGGGTAGACCTAGCCAAAAAATTAGACCTCGCGGGAGTGGCTTCCTGGAGCCGCGCCTTCGAAACACCGGACATTTGGACCGTTATCCAGGAAACGCTTGAGAAGAGGCCCTAAACCCATAAGAAAACCGCAAGCCCGGCTGACGGACTTGCGGTTTTTGATGTGACCGAAGCTATTGGGAAGGATCGGGCTGCTTTTTAAGACTGCTCCAGTTCTTCCGGTTTGGTTGTGGCGGCGGAGGGGTCGAGCGTCAGAATGGTTTTGCAGAACATGCACCGGTCGGTTTTGCCGAGAATTTTGGTCATGCGTCCGCATTCGGGACATTCCAGCGAAACGGCGCTTGTGGACAGCATCCCGGCCCAGAAGTAAACGGCCATGCTCCCCATAATGCTGATCATGCCGAGGACGAGGAATATGGCAGCAAGAATGCGGCCGAAGGTTCCCCAGTTGAATACGATCCCGGCCAGCCCCACAATCATAATCAGCATTCCGATCATAGTAAGGAGCAAGCCCCACAGGCGAAATTCATTAACCTTGCTTGATTTCAAAAGCATGCGTTCATCTTCTTTCTTTTCATGTGATTTGGTCCGCCGTGCAGGAAAACGGTGCTCAAATGTAGAATAGGTAGAGCAGGAGAGGATCAGGGATGGAAGCAGTCATTAAAGCTTGGGTCGATCAATATAAGAACGATGAGGAAGTTACGGGTGTCCTTGTCTTTCATAATCAAACGAAGCTGGCGGCTTTAACCGACCGTTTCGATCTGGTCGTTCTTATCATAACCAGAGAAGATAGTCCGACTAGCAATCTATTTCATTATATAAAAGACGGATACAGGATACAAGAACGGCGTCTTACGGAAACTTCCTTGAAAAGATGGGCCTACTTCGGCCCGGAACGGGACGTAATTCGCTGGATTTTGCAAGGAGAGATTGTATTGGATAAAGAGCTTCATCTGGAAAGCTTCCGAAATCATCTGCTCGAATTTCCTGAAAGCCTTAAAGAGCAGAAGCTCCTCGTGGAATTTTCCCTTTTCGTCAGAACCTATCTGCAGAGCAAGGAATATGTCCTGGAGAATCATTTGATGGATGCTTACGGCAATCTGCTGGAGGCTTTGCATCATTGGGCCCGGATGGCCATCATTGAACAAGGGATTCATCCCGAGGTGACGGTGTGGCAGCAGATTCGCCGGATCAACCCCGGAGTGTACAAGCTGTATGAAGAGCTTACTTCAAGCGGGGAATCCCTTCTGCAGCGGGTACAGCTCGTTCTGCTGGCCTGTGAATTCTCCGTCGTTTCCAAAATGGAAAGCTGCTGCCGCGTTCTCCTTCGCATTCTGGAAAGCCGGGAGGAGCCCTGGAGCGTGGCGGAAATTCAGGACCAGGAGGAGCTGGTGGACGTTCAGGTCCAGCTGTCTTTGCTGCTAAACAAGCTCGTGCAGAAATCGCTTATCCGGGAAGTGGCCGTGCCGCTTGACGACAGCTTTAGCCGATTCGAGCTCCGCTATACCCGGTAAGGAAGAACTATGCTATACTTATTCTATAGTTTACCACTAGGGGTGCCCTTTTGAGGGCTGAGACGATACCCTTGGAACCTGTCCGGCATGAAAACATGCCCCTGGATTATACCAGCGTAGGGAAGTGGGATGCAGCTTAATGGATAGAAAATTCCAGGAAAGCCGACCCCTTTGGGCCGGCTTTTTTAATGCGGACCGATGATCGCTGGTTGTGCCAGGAAACGTCAGCCCCGTGGAACCGGTAAGGAGGTGGAGAGGGTGGAGTTGATTGTGAACGGTGAAGCCAGAGTGGTCGAGAACGTCTCAAGCGTGGCGGATATGCTGAGTACGTTTAAGCTCGAGAACAAAATTCTGGTGGTGGAAGTAAATCGAAGCATCGTAGACCGCAGCAAATATTCCGAAACCCCCTAAGCAACGGGGACCGGGTAGAAATTGTTCATTTTGTCGGCGGCGGATAAACCCAAACAGGAGGCATACATCATTATGACGGAGCAATTGGTTATTGGACCTTATACGTTTCATTCCCGGCTTCTTCTTGGAACCGGTAAGTTTTCTTCTTTGGAGGTGCAGAGCGGGGCGGTAGCTTCTTCAGAGACGGAGGTTCTGACCTTCGCCATCCGCAGACTGCCGATCGACCAGCCGGATGCGCCTAATTTCCTTGAGAGCTTGGATTTGAAGAAATATACCCTGCTGCCTAATACG
>CP106741.1:3030000-3652500 GCA_030323305.1 Paenibacillus sp. CC-CFT747
GGGGCGGTCGCCTCCTAAAGCGTAACGGAGGCGCCCCAAGGTTCCCTCAGAATGGTTGGAAATCATTCGCAGAGTGCAAAGGCAGAAGGGAGCTTGACTGCAAGACGTACAGGTCGAGCAGGGACGAAAGTCGGGCTTAGTGATCCGGTGGTACCGAATGGAAGGGCCATCGCTCAACGGATAAAAGCTACCCTGGGGATAACAGGCTTATCTCCCCAAGAGTCCACATCGACGGGGAGGTTTGGCACCTCGATGTCGGCTCATCGCATCCTGGGGCTGAAGTAGGTCCCAAGGGTTGGGCTGTTCGCCCATTAAAGCGGTACGCGAGCTGGGTTCAGAACGTCGTGAGACAGTTCGGTCCCTATCTGTCGCGGGCGCAGGAAATTTGAGAGGAGCTGTCCTTAGTACGAGAGGACCGGGATGGACGTACCGCTGGTGTACCAGTTGTTCCGCCAGGAGCACCGCTGGGTAGCCAAGTACGGACGGGATAAGCGCTGAAAGCATCTAAGCGTGAAGCCCCCTCAAGATGAGATTTCCCAATTAGTAAGACCCCTTGTAGACGACGAGGTAGATAGGTTCGGCGTGGAAGTGCTGTAAGGCATGCAGCGGACGAATACTAATCGGTCGAGGGCTTAATCTACGCCCCAAAAAGTGAAGCAGAGGCTTCGAAGGTGATTCCGATTACTTTTCGGGGACCCCGAGAGCACGAAGTAGGGGAGCAAAGGATGAACAAACGTAAGCTTCGATTCCAGTTTTCAAGGAATGAATTTCCTGAAAATACATGTTTTCAAGAAGTCGTTCACTTGATATAATAGGAAAGTCTTTTTGAGAACTAAATATTCCCTGATAGCTCAGTTGGTAGAGCACTCGACTGTTAATCGAGTTGTCACAGGTTCGAGTCCTGTTCGGGGAGCCATGGAGAGGTGTCCGAGTTGGCCGAAGGAGCACGATTGGAAATCGTGTAGGCGTCACAAGCGTCTCGAGGGTTCGAATCCCTCTCTCTCCGCCATTAAGGCCCGTTGGTCAAGGGGTTAAGACACCTCCCTTTCACGGAGGTAACAGGGGTTCGAATCCCCTACGGGTCACCACATCATATGGAGGCTTAGCTCAGCTGGGAGAGCATCTGCCTTACAAGCAGAGGGTCGGCGGTTCGATCCCGTCAGCCTCCACCATATGAAATACACTATCGCGGGGTGGAGCAGCTCGGTAGCTCGTCGGGCTCATAACCCGAAGGCCGCAGGTTCAAATCCTGCCCCCGCAACCAAACATGGAGCTGTGGTGTAGAGGCCTAACATGCCTGCCTGTCACGCAGGAGACCGCGGGTTCGAATCCCGTCAGCTCCGCCATTCATCTTCAAAAGCACAGTAAGGCTCGGTAGCTCAGTCGGTAGAGCAGAGGACTGAAAATCCTCGTGTCGGCGGTTCGATTCCGTCCCGAGCCACCACTGAAGCGCCGTTGTAGCTCAACTGGTAGAGCAACTGACTTGTAATCAGTAGGTTGGGGGTTCAAGTCCTCTCGACGGCACCATTGTTTTTTGTTATACTATATGGAGGATTAGCGAAGTGGCCAAACGCAGCAGACTGTAAATCTGTTCTCTGACGAGTTCGGTGGTTCGAATCCATCATCCTCCACCATTTCATAGGGGCATAGTTTAAAGGTAGAACAAAGGTCTCCAAAACCTTTGGTGTGGGTTCGATTCCTGCTGCCCCTGCCAATTTTATAATAATGGCGGTCGTGGCGAAGTGGTTAACGCACCGGATTGTGGCTCCGGGATCCGCGGGTTCGATTCCCGTCGATCGCCCCATTTATGTTTCACCCTATAAATGTTGGGGATTAGCCAAGCGGTAAGGCAACGGACTTTGACTCCGTCATGCCAAGGTTCGAATCCTTGATCCCCAGCCATTTCATGCGGACGTGGCTCAGCGGTAGAGCATCGCCTTGCCAAGGCGAGGGTCGCGGGTTCGATTCCCGTCGTCCGCTCCATAGAATATGGTGGCGCCATAGCCAAGTGGTAAGGCAGAGCTCTGCAAAAGCTTTATCCCCAGTTCGAATCTGGGTGGTGCCTCCATTCTTTTATTTGCCGGGGTGGCGGAATCGGCAGACGCACAGGACTTAAAATCCTGCGGTGGGTGACCACCGTACGAGTTCAAGTCTCGTCCTCGGCACCAGGTTTTTGCCACGTGTGCCCTTAGCTCAGCTGGATAGAGCGTTTGACTACGAATCAAAAGGTCAGGAGTTCGAATCTCTTAGGGCACGCCATTTTATTTAGATAACTAGATATTCATTCATCAGGCCGGTGTGGCGGAATTGGCAGACGCGCGCGACTCAAAATCGTGAGGGAAACCGTGGGGGTTCGAGTCCCTTCACCGGCACCACCTACATAAGACTAGCATCAATCCTTCTGGGATTGGTGCTTTTTTCTTTTGCTGACGGGATGGGCTTGTCTTGTAAAGGATTAGACATCCTGATCGGCTTTCCCGCGGGGCAAGAGGTCTCAAGGGAAGGGAGAGATGCAACCTTTTGAGCGTTTCGGCGCATGCTAAGGGCCACGGGAAGAGAAAGTTCCCTCAAAGGAAGCAGCCGTTGGTGGATCCAGCCCGGTGAAGGTGTTTTGGGAAAAAGACTTCGTGGCAATGGGGAGCGGAAAGAGCCAGAATGGACCTACCCTTAGAAGGGAAAGTGGAGTCATAAGTAGAGGCTGCCGTTAATTATTCATGTAATCAACTTACTTTTGGTAAGGTTATTATTCCTCGTGGCTTACTTTTGACAAGTGGCTATGATAAAATAATGCTAAGGAGTTGATTACAGTGGAGCACGATCACAGATTATGTCCTAAATTTGAGGCGGCTTTCGAATTGTTGGGAAAACGGTGGACCGGCCTGATTATCCGGGTGCTGCTGGATGGACCTAAACGGTTTAAAGATATATCGGAGCTTATTCCGGGAATGAGCGACCGTATGCTGTCGGAGCGTTTTAAGGAACTGGAGACGGCAGGTCTCATTACGCGGCGGGTGTATCCAGAGACGCCGGTGCGCATCGAATACGAATTAACCGATAAAGGCAAAGCGTTGAAGGCTTCGATGGACGAGCTGCAGAAATGGGCGGAGGCATGGGGGAAGAAGCTGTGATTTATTTTATTATTGGCGGAGCCGGTGCGGCCGGAGCTCTACTGCGGTATGCTATTGGGCTCCTGCTGCCTTGGGAGCCGGACCGGTTCCCGGCCGCGACATTGACTGCCAACGTGATCGGCTGCTTTCTGCTCGCCGGGCTGTTGACGTATCTGCTCGATCATCCGTCGGTCCACCCCTATTGGAAAATCGGCTTAGGGACCGGCTTTATCGGATCGTTTACGACCTTCTCGACCTTCAGCGTGGAGACCGTCCGCATGGCTCAGACACACCATGCCGGGATGGCCGCTGTCTATGTACTGGTTAGCATCTGGGCCGGACTCGGAGCGGCTGGCCTTGGGCATGTGGCCGCAAAACGGGGACGAGGCGACCGTGTGCTCTCCTAAGCTTGAGTAGCTTGTCCATTCGGGACGTGCGGATTAAATTCTTCGAGATTCTTCCAAATTGGCTGAGCGGATTAGATTCTTCGAGATTCTTACAAATTGGCGGAGCGTGAAAGATTCTTCATGCCTGCCTATTCGGCTAGCTGGTAAGATACTCTTTACCCTGTCTATTCGGCCGAGGGGATTTTAACCCTCAGTAAGAAGAAGGACTTCCCACGCTAAGGGCATAGAGTAAAAGGTGGGCAAATATGGAGGATGGTCCCTTCATCTGGGATCCCGTCTGGGAAAGTGTTTTTCGTAAAGGAAACCAGGAATAAAGTAACCATGAGGAGGCTGGAGGCGGTGGGTATGCTGGGGAACTGCCTTCTGGTCGGTATAGGAGGCTTTGCGGGGGCGATCGGCCGATATGCGGTAACCCGCTGGTTAGGGCAAAAGGGCAGCGGGCGCGTTCCCCGGGGAACGCTGTTCGTTAATCTGACCGGATCTTTTCTGCTCGGTTGGCTTGTCGGATCCGGAGCGGGTCATGAGGCTCAACTGCTGATCGGAACCGGCTTCATGGGAGCGTATACGACGTTCTCGACCTTTCACTATGAATCGCTGCAATTTGGTCTTCAAAGAGCTTGGGCTCCCCTGGTGATGTATCTGGGCATCAGCGCATCGCTTGGCATTCTCCTAGCCTATGCCGGGTTCTGGCTGGGCGGAACGGGTGCAGGCTGAATGAATGCGAGGGAATGGATGGAGCCGGTTGTTTTATCCCTTAAGATCAATGGGTTGGCGAGCGTCCTTGTGCTTCTCCTTGGGGTGACGGTCGCGGCTGGAATGGCGGGAAAGCGGTTTCGGGGAAAAACCGTCCTGGAGACGGTCTTCCTACTTCCGCTTGTTCTCCCTCCCACGGTAGTAGGCTTTCTTCTGTTGATGATGCTTGGCCGAAAAAGTGCCGTCGGACGGGCGATTGAGTGGCTGTGGGACCAGCCCATTGTGTTTACCTGGGGAGCCGGGGTCATCGCCGCGGTGGTCGTGGCTTTTCCCCTTGTCTATATGACAGTCAAAAACGGATTCGAAGGAATTCCGGAAGAGCTCCGGGAAGCGGCCCGTTCTTCGGGGGCGACGGAAGGGCAGATCTTCCGGCATATCACGCTGCCGCTTGCGGCCAAGAGTCTCTTGTCCGCCTATATTCTCGGTTTTGCCAGAGGGTTAGGGGAGTTCGGAGCGACGGTCATGATAGCCGGAAACATTCCGGGCCGCACCCAAACGGTTCCCTCGGCCATTTACGTCGCAGTGGAATCGGGACATTGGACCCCCGCCTGGGTATGGTCGGGGGCGATGATTGTGATCTCTTTTGTCCTTTTATCCGTAGTTTATAATAGAGGAGTTCAGGAGGAACGGAAATGACAACAATCGGTTTTGTAAGACATGGGGTGACGGATTGGAATGTGCAGGGGCGCGCCCAAGGCCAGCATGACGTCCCCCTCAACGAGTTGGGGAAAGAGCAGGCAAGGATGCTCGGAAAGCGTCTGGCCGCTGAAGGATGGGACCTCATCTTCTCGAGCGACCTGTCGCGGGCACGTGAGACCGCAGATACCATAGCGGAAGCGATGGGCCGGCCGGTGGACGGCTATGATGTCCGCCTGCGCGAGAAGACCCACGGCCGGCTGGACGGTACGGTGGAGGCCGAGCGTGTCGAGCAATGGGGGCCGAATTGGCGGGAGCTCGACCACGGCGAGGAAAGCGCGGAAAGCGTCCGGGAACGGAGCCTGGATTTTCTGAAGGAAATTACGGAAACGTATCCGGGCCGAAAAGTGCTGGTGGTCAGCCACGGGGCCTGGATTGGAATCACACTCGAGACCTTGCTGCCCGGCCAGGAAATCGCAAAGCTGACCAATACTTCGGTTTGCGTCCTGGAAAAAGCGGAGGAGACTTGGACCTGTCTCCTGATGAACTGCATCAAGCACCTGGAAAACGTGGGATAGAGCCTCCGCTCTTCCCGGCGAAAGCAGCAAACCCAACGAGCGGAAGGAGCGGGTAAGATGGACCGGTTGAGGGGATGGCTGAAGGAGGGGCATGGCCGAAAGCTGAAGCGCCTGCACGCCTGGAATGCCTGGACGGTGCTGCTGCTTGCCGTGAGCGGTATTCTGCTCAGCCTGGAGGCGATTCGCGGCCCGCTCGGGATCGTGCGCGTGTGGCTGAAGCAGGCCCATATCTTACTGGGCCTGCTTTCGGTCGTGCTGCTCGCGCTCTACGTCCCGCTGATCGCCAAGCACCTGCGCCAGCTGAAAGGCCGCTCTCCCCAGCAGTGGAACCTGGGGATCGTGCTGCTGATGCTGGCCGGCTGGAGCGTGTCGGGCCTGCTGCTGTGGCAGCTGCGGCACCTGCCGCCGGAGTGGAGCAGCGCGGCATTGTTCACGCACGACCTGTTCACCTGGGTCGGCGTGCCCTACGCGCTGTACCACTCCGTCTCGCGCAGCCGCTGGCTAAAGCGCGAGGAGGCCCGCGAGCGCCAGGCGCAGGCCGCCGGGCGGCGTTCCCGGCTGCTGGAGGCCGCTGCCGCCGCAGGAAGCCTGCGGCGGAGGCAGCGCTGCCCCGGCAGCCGTGGGAGAGCCACCGGCTCAGCCGCCGCACCTTCGTGCGGCTGACGGCCGCCGGCGTGCTCTTGGCGGCGCTTGGCCCGGCGTTCTACCGCTGGCTGAAGCGGGCGACGGATGACGGCGGGTCGGCTCTGGAGGCCTATGCAGGCGGGAGCGACGGCAACCGCATGCTTCCGGCTCCCGAGCCGCAGCCGGCGTCCGTGACCCCGGCAGGGGAGGGGCGCAGGGCCACTTCCGCGAGTACACGGTCACGCGGATTCCGTCTTTTGCCTCGGACAACTGGGAATTCACCATCAAAGGACTCGTCGACCAGCCGCTGCGATACTCCTGGGAGGACTTTCTCAAGCTTCCGCGTACCGTCCAGGTCAGCGATTTTCACTGTGTGACCGGCTGGTCGGTCTACCAGGTCACCTGGGAAGGGATCGCCCTCTCCCAGCTGCTGGAGCTGGCCGGAGTGAAGCCGGAGGCCCGGTTCGTGAAGTTTTATTCGGGGGACGGGGTCTACACCGATGCGCTTTCGCTGGAGCAGGCGGCCATGGACGATGTCATGGTGGCGGTGCTCATCGACGGGAAGCCGATTCCCCAAACCCTCGGCGGTCCGGTGCGTCTCGTGGTCCCGAAAATGTACGCCTACAAATCGGTCAAATGGCTTCAGGCCATCGAGCTTATTCCGAAGGAGCACATCGGGTACTGGGAAGCACGCGGGTATGACAACGACGCGTGGGTGAAGGGAAGAACCTGATAGACAAGAGGCATGGAGCGAGACCCGGCTTGGGAACCGGCAGCCAGTGAAGGAAAGCGAGCAACAGCCTGTGCCCAGGCTGTTTTTTTGTTGGTCCTCCTTACATCCCGTTATGGCCGACAGCCGGTACCTTGGCCTATACTAAAGAATAACCACGCTCTCCCAGAGGTAGAAAAGGGAGCTCCGGCCAAACGGCCTCTCCCCATGCAAAGGTGTCCGGGCGGAAGCTTTTCTTCATTCGAAGGGATCAAAGGAGGTTGTCAAGAATGCCGCGACAGGGAATAATCGAATCGCTTCAGGTGGGCAAGCCCGCCGCGATGCGGTACGGCAGGCAGGAGCTGTACACGGGAATTAACAAAGAGGCGGTTCACGGGCCGCTTTTTCTGAATGAGCTTAACCTTGAAGGAGATGGCCAAGGGGATCTTAAGCATCATGGAGGCCCCGATAAGGCCGTTTGCGTGTATCCTTATGAGCATTATGCCTACTGGGAGAAGGAGCTGAATCGTAAGCTGGCGTACGGGGCGTTCGGGGAAAATGTGACGGCCTCCGGCCTGACGGAATCGGACGTTTGCCTGGGCGATACCTACCGGCTCGGCCGCGCCCTGGTGCAGGTCAGCCAGCCCCGGCAGCCCTGCTTTAAGCTCGCCCGGAAGCATGACGTTCCGGATCTGGCCCAGCGCGTCCAGCTTACCGGGCTTACTGGGTATTACTTCCGTGTGCTTGAGAAGGGAGAGGTCTCCCCGGGCGACGCCATTAGGCTGGTGGATCGGCATCCGCTTCAGGTGACGGTAGAGGCCGCCAACGGCATCGCTTATCACGAACCGGACAACCGGGAAGGGCTTCTCCAGCTGCTAGAGGTAAAGGAGCTCTCGAAGAGCTGGAGAGAGTGGCTTCGTCCCCGGTTGGAGGCCATGGACCGGTAAAGGCTTACCCGGAACATGCGTATACGGTGCCGAAAAAGGACACCGGCTGCTTAAGCAGCTTAGGTGTCCTTTTGGTTCTGCTTCGATTAAGCGGCACCGCGGTTAGCGAACGACACTCCCGCTGCGGAAGTCCCGGGGTGCCCTAGGCTCCGAACCGCGGATCGAAGACGGGGAGCCCTATGCTCCCTGCTCCTCCTTCGGGCCAGACCCGTTGTCTGCCTCCATGAGGCCCAGCTTCTTAGCGACCCACGGAGTGGTGCCGGCCTGGATAAGAAGGGTCAGAAGAATGGCCACAAACACGACGGCGGAGATCAGCTTCCCTTCGGCCAGTCCGGCCCCCGCCGCCATGCCGGCAAGAGCTGCGGCGATGACTCCGGTTTCCCGTGTCCAGAAGAAGAAGAGCACTTCGCTTCGGGACCAGCCGGCCCCGCGGTCCGGCAGGAGGCTTGCCAGGACGGTAACGGGCCGGGCAATGAGCATGAAGACCAAGACGACCAGAAGGGCCGGGAGCCCATACTGCCGGAGGACGGAAAAGTCCACTTGGCTTCCGAGCAGGATGAAGATCAGCATCCGAAGCTTCAGCCCGACGGCATCCATGAATTGATGGGCGGCGTGCTCTTCCTTCGGAAGGATCGTAAGCTTCAGCGACCGGACGTTTCCGATCATAAGTCCAGCCACGAATACGGCCATGAACCCGCTTGCGTGTACCTTCTCGGCCAGCAGGTAAGCCCCAAGAACGGTAATGACCACGACCATCGGGGTAAATTCCCGGAGCAGCCCGCGGTCGTTCTCCGAAATCAGGAAGGCGGCAATGCCTCCGGTAATGACCCCGACCACCATTCCGCCGAGCGCGAGCAGAAGAAACTCGCCGATAACCGCTCCTCCGCTGATCGCCCCCTCCGCCGTCAGCAGGCCGAAAACGACTGTGGCCATAATCGCTCCGGTCGCATCGGTAAAGGCGGATTCCGAAATGACGGTTTGGGCCACCCGGCGGCGGATGGGAAACTTCTGAAAGATGGGAACCAAGGCGGCGGGATCCGTCGAAGCGAGAATGGAGCCCAGCAGCAGAGCCGTCAGAAAAGACACCCCGAAAACATAATAAGCCGCGGCAGCCGCTATAAGGGCAGTGATCAGCACTCCCGTCACGGAAAGCAGGCTGATGGTTCTCCACACCCTCTTAAGAACGCTGAATTCGGTAATCATCCCCCCGTGAAAAATAATAAAGCAGGCCCCGAACAGCAGGATAAGCTGATTTACCGTAGAAGAGGCGGGAATATCGACGGCTCCCAAAAGCGAGGGGCCGAGCACAATGCCCGTCAGGATAAACACGACGACATCCGGCAGCCTGAGCTTCCCGGCCAGCTTGCCTCCGAGCGTTCCCACCAGGAAGATCACAAGAAGATAAGTTAAATAATGCTGCGCGGCCGCGACACTTTCCGAATGCATACAGAGGACCTCCAGAGGATGAATTCATGGATTCAAACTTGAAAAAGAGCCTGTCCGGCGACAGACTCCCTACTACTCTTTCCTATTCCCATGCTATCCATTATAGGAAGCGCTTGCCGGGTGTGCAAGCCTGGCGGGCCGGCAATGGGATATATTTTGACGCGGGATTGTGTCATAATGGAAGCAGAGACAGTCCGCCCGGAAAGGGCGGCCGGCAGGGAGGGAACCCATGCAGAATCAACTGATCGACAAATTCGGCCGGATCCACGATTACCTGCGGATATCGGTCACGGATAAATGCAACCTGCGCTGCGTATACTGCATGCCCGAGGAAGGAATGGAGTTCGAGCCGGATGAGCACCTGCTCCGGTTCGAGGAAATTCGAGAGGTGGTCCGGGTGCTTGCCGGCTATGGGGTGCGCAAGCTGCGGCTGACCGGAGGGGAACCGCTTGTCCGCAAGGACCTTCCCCGGCTGGTAGGCATGCTCTCCTCCATTCCGGGCATTGAGGACATAGCCCTCACGACGAACGGTATCTTTTTTGCGGGAAAGGCGGAAGCCTTGAAAGAAGCGGGGCTGACCCGGGTCAACCTGAGCTTGGACTCGCTTAGAGCCGACCGCTTCTCCGCCATCACACGAGGCGGAGACATCCGGAAGGTGCTGGACAGCCTTGATGCCGCGGAACGGCTCGGGCTTGGTCCCATCAAGATCAATGTCGTGCTCATGAAAGGAATGAATGACGACGAAATCGGGGATTTCCTTCAGATGACCAGGGAACGACCGGTTCAAGTGAGGTTCATCGAGTACATGCCGATCGGACACGACGATGAAGGCTGGAAGAAGCGGTATTTGCCGCTTAGCACGGTGCTCGATTACTGCCGGGAGGCGGGCTGGACGGCTGAGCCGACGGGTGAGGTCTACGGCAACGGCCCTTCGCGCAATTACCGGATTGAAGGCGGGCAGGGCGGGTTCGGCCTCATTCACCCCGTCAGCGACCACTTCTGTGAGGCCTGCAACCGCCTGCGCTTGACCGCAGACGGCAATATCAAGCCATGCCTGTACTGGTCCGATGAATTTAACGTAAGGCGGTACATCGGCGACGACCGCGCCTTGGCGGAGCTTTTCTTCCGGGCACTCGACGTTAAGCCGCAAAATCATGAAATGGCCCAGGCTCTGATCAATCAGACGCCTTCCCATACCCCGACGGTTCGCCGCATGTCGCAAATCGGGGGATAACGGAAAGGGTATACAGCTAACAAAAGAGCGCCCCGAAGGCGCTCTTTTTGGTATGTAAGAAAGAATAAAATAACGACAAGGATGGCGGAAAGCTCCTGTGCTTGTCCGCTTGTCTAAAAGACGGAACCGCCGAACAGGAACCGGTACTCCCAATGGTTTTTGCCAATAGTCGTAATCTTCACGCCCCCGACTCCTTCGAGTAGGTTTGGAGGATCTTGCCGTTGCCGAGGTACAGGCCGACGTGGGTAATGCCTTGACTGGATTTGTTGACTCCGGAATAGGCGGAGGCTCCGGTTCCCTTGTAGCTCATGAAGAACATGAGGTCCCCCGCTTCAGCTTGGTCCAGTCGGTCGTGGTCTTGCCGACCGCCTTAACGAAGCTTCCTTGGCCGCTCGCTCCGTAAGGCAGCTTGATCCCCGTCTGCTTCAGGTAAATCCAGCGCACGAAGTCGGAGCAGTCGAACGTGGTGTCCGTGCTTCGGTCCGAGCCCCACTGGTACGGCGTACCAAGGTACTTCATGCCGTAGGCGATGACCTTCTCTATAGTGGCCTCGCGGGCCGTACCGGCTGAGGAGGAACCCGTCGAAGAAGAAGTGGAGGAGAGCGTCAAGTATTTGGACAAGGTGGAAACATACCCGATCTGTCCTTTGCTGTCCTTTACGCGGTACCAGGCAGAATTGGTCTTCTCCAGGATAGTCAGCGATTCCCCGATAGGGAGCATGCGAATAATGTTGCTGCTGAGAGCAGGCTGTGTCCGGAAGTTAACCCCATAGACGACCTTGGCCGTTTGCACGGTGGAAGAGGCCGCAGAGGCGGAAGGGGGAGCCAGGCTCAGAAACAGGGCGGCGGAAAGCAGGACGGCAGGAATGGTATTCTTCATGCTAATCGATAATCCCTCCAGTTTCATGTTTATCCATGGAATGTCCAGTAAAGCGTTTACCTTACCAGCAGATAAGCCCAGAATACCATAGCGGCCGGGAGGTTTTTTAGTAGTAAATGTTACCAATAGGCGGCAAGGAAGAGGGGGCAGGCCACAAAAAAGAAGCGGGCTCGGGTACCCGCTTCTGAAATATCTATCGTTTTATGGGAGAGAAGATCCTAGCATGCCGGTTATCGCAGGAGGAAGGAAACGTTCCAGCTAGATAAAATCAGTGGTTCATGTCCATCGCTTTGGTTAGGGTAACGGACCGGTCGCTGTTGTTCCACTGCACATCCCAACCGAGAAGCTCGGCGATAAAGCGGACCGGCACCGACGTTCTGCCTCCGTGAAGCATGACCGGAGAGCCGACTTCTTTACGCATGCCGTTCACTTCCATGTAGTTCTTGCCAATCCAGAACGTGAGCGTATCGCTGCCTGCTTTGATCCAGGCCGTCTGGGTGTTGTTATCCCAAGTGACCTCAGCGCCCAGGCCTTCCGCCAGATATCGGATTGGAATGAACGTGGACTCGTGATAAAGGAAAGGCGTCGTGTCCATGTACGTAACGGCGTTATTGATTCTAAACTCTCCACTGTTGAGCTTCATCCATACGGTCGTTTTCGCCATATCCGCCGGACCGTGGAATTTGTCGGGGAATTGGCCGACGATTCCGGCGGAAAGGGCGTCGCCTGTCAGGAACATATGGGCATAGGCGGTGCGAATATCTTCGTAAGCTGCGTCATAGTTCTTGTTCACGTAAGTGTCGAATGCCATAAGGAGATGGTTGATGTGCATTTTTAGGCCGTCGGCAATGGCGTCGGCTTTGAAATAAGCCGGGTTGGCCTTGGCGAAGAAGTCGGCCTGCTCGAAGCGGTATTTCTCCAGGTTGGCGACCGCCGCTTGACGTCCCTTCTCATCCTTGGCAGACGTGGCTTTCACATAATCCACGAAATAGCCGATGTGGGAGGACCAGATGGTCTTGAACGCTTCTCCGGCTTCTTTGCCGTAAACGGAAGCAACGGCTGCCGTCAGGTCGTCGGTGTTCATAGCCAAGGCGCCTGCTGCATTCGGGAAGTCAGCCGCTCCGCTGATGCCCTTCTGCATGGCCAGAATCGCCAGATTGGCATGCTCCCCGAGGAGACGTCCCAGAGCGGAACGCAGATCGGAGGCCGGATTGGCTTGGCCCATGGACGGGAATTTATCCGGGAATTGAGCGGCGATTCCCCCGGCCAGCGCATCGGCCGTTAGGAACATATGGGCGTAGGCCGTGCGAAGATCCTTGTAGGTATTGGCGTAGTCTTTGTTCACGTAGCTGTCAAACGCCATCAGCAGATGGTTGATGTGCATTTTCAGGCCGTCGGCGATGGCGTCGGCTTTAAAGTATGCCGGGTTGGCCTTGGCAAAAAAGTCGGCCTGCTCGAAACGGTATTTCTCGAGGTTGGCGACTGCCGCTTGACGACCCTTCTCATCCTGGGCAGCGGTTGCTTTGACATAATCCACGAAATAGCCGATGTGCGAGGACCAGATCGCTTTGAACGCGTCCCCCGCCTCCTTGCCGTAAACGGAAGCGACGGCGGCGGTCAAATCGTCCGTGTTCTTGTTCAGGGCACCGGCGGCGCTGTTGAAGTCGGGAGCCCCGTCATACCCCTTCTGCATGGCTGCAATAGCAAGGAAGGCATGCTCGCCTAGCAGCTGACCCAGGGCCGCTCTAAGGTCAGCAGCCGGTCCCGTTGTGGCGGGCGTGTGGGCGCTTGCGGCTGCCGGGAGAAGGATAGAGAAGCACAGCAACAGAAGAGCGAGCTTGGATTTCAATAATCTCATGGCTTTGTCACTCCTTAGGAATAATTTAGGTCGCCTGCGCAAGCGGTTCTATTCCCTGTAACGGCGGGAAGGCCATGTTGGATCACTTTGCTTAAATAATTTTTTTCTACTATTCTATAAGAGGTGTGAATCTTCAGAAGAAAAAGGAATCCAAGATGGGCGCGGATCCGAATACTTTACATAGAGGGAATGGGGAAAGGGGCGTTTGAACTTGAACGTACCGAACGATGACAAGCACTTGATGCATCTCGTGGCCAAACGGGATGCCGCGGCCCTCGAGGTTCTGTATGACCGTTATGAACGGCTGATTTATTCCTTTGCCTTCCGGATGGTTCGGGATGCCATGGCGGCGGAGGAAGTCGTTCAGGAATTGTTTATGAAGCTGTGGAATCACGCGGAGCGCTTCGATGCATCGAGCGGGAGGCTGTCCACCTGGCTGTGTGCCATTACAAGAAATATAGCGATTGATCTGCTTCGCAAAAAACAGTCCCGCATTCCGTTTCAGCCGGCGGAGCCGGAGAAGTGGGCGATTATTCCCGATCCTTCCCGGGCTACGGAGGAGCAGGTGGAATGGAAGCTGATCGGGGAACAGGTCCGCGGGGCATTAAACGAATTGAACCATGACCAGAGACAGGTGGTGGAGCTGATTTATTTCCAGGGCTATACCCAGCAGGAGGTCGCCGACCAAACCTCGCTGCCGCTAGGGACGGTCAAAAGCCGGGTGAGGCTCGCGATGAAGCATCTTCAGCAGCGGCTTTCCAGCCTGGAAGTTAGGGGAGTGTACATGAGTGATCACAAGGAAACCTTGTGCGATTGGGCGGAGCTCTATGTGTTGGATGCACTCTCCGCCGAAGAAAGAGAACCCTACGAGAAGCATCTGGCCATTTGCGCCACATGCCGAAGCCGGGTGGAGGAATTCGCCCGGATTACGGAGGTGCTTCCGCTGACCTCGGAAGCTGTTGAGCCTCCCTCCGGCATGAAGGAGCGCATTTTGTCGCGCGTCCTTGGAAGTGATGCGGGATTGCAAAACCGCCAAGACGGGGAAGAAAGCGGGCAGGGGCTCCAGCCCGGATCGGCGGACACCGAAGCGGGTGCCGGCGGACCGGCCGGAAGCGGGAGCGGAGCCGATGCCGCACCGGGAGCGGAGCGGTCAAGCCGGGAGAGCGGAGCGGTCCCTTCGTCTGCCGCCGCGGAGCGGGAACGCGTGATGGCGAGGCAGCGGGCGGAGGCGCAGGCCCGGGCCGAAGCGCGGAGCCGGGGAGCCGCAGAGGCGGTCGCGGCTGAAGGGCCGGCCGGCGACGCCCAACGGGCGAAGGAGGCGGCCCTGGCGAAGCAGCGGGCGGAGTCGCAGCGACGCGCGGAGGAGCGGGCTCGGCTGGCGCCGCCGAAGCCTCCGGCTTCGCGCCGCCGCGAAGGCGAGCCGGGCCACGGCTGGCGCTGGGTGTCCGCCGGGCTCGCCGCCGCCCTCGTGGGGCTCGGCGTGTACACGGCCGGGCTCCGCGGCGACGTCGAGCGGCTGAGCGGGCAGCTCGCCTCCGCGAACGGCCCGGTGCAGGGCCTTAAAGTCAATGAGGCGGTGACGCTGAATCCGGCGGCGAAGGACATCGTCGCCCAAGGACTCGCCACCATCGTCATTGACGACAAAGGCACGCACCTGGTCGTGCAGGCGGAGAAGCTGCCCGAGCTGAAGGGCAGCGAGGCGTTCCAGGTTTGGCTCATCAAGGGCGATGACAAGTACAGCGCGGGCACCTTCCTGCCGTATGACGGCAAGGGGGCCATGTATTACACCTTCGAGCCGAAGGGCTACGACACGGTGGCCATCACGCTGGAGCCGGACGCCGTGGGGGATCAGCCGCGCGGTAAGCTTGTGCTGGCGGCTCCCCTTAAGGTGGGAGGGTAGGTCAACCGCCGCAAGGCCGCAAGCCAAATTCCATCGAGAAAGGAACGAAGGATATGAACGGAATCCAGCCCATGAGGCGGGAGGATTACGAGAGAAGCATTCGCTTGTCCGAGTTTGCCTTTCAATACGAATTCACCGAGGAAGAAAGGGCGGCCCGGATGGCCAAAATCAAGCCGGAGGAGCATTACGGCTACTATATAGACGGGACGCTGGCGGCCAAGCTGATGCTCATGCCCATGCAGGTATGGCTTCACGGGCGGAAGTTCGATATGGGCGGAATCGCCGGTGTCGCGACCTGGCCCGAATACCGCCGGCGCGGCATGGTCGGGCAGCTGCTGCAGCATGCCCTGGAGGTGATGAAGGAGGAGGGCCGGACGCTTTCCTTCCTCCATCCGTTCTCCTTCGGGTTTTACCGCCGCTACGGCTGGGAAACCTATGTGGACTACCGCAAGTACGAGCTCACGGCGGAGCAGCTCCCCCGCTATCCCTTGCAGGAGGGCCAAATCGAAGCAACGGCCGATTGGGAGCTTCTTAATGGCCTGTACGAAGCTTATGCCAGCCGGTATAACGGCACATTGGTGCGAACGGAGGAGTGGTGGCAGGACCGCATTTTCCGCTTCAAAAAAGGCCGTTCGGTCGTTTGCCGCAATCCGTCGGGAGAGCCAGAAGGGTATATGATCTACCAGGTCAAAAACAAGGAAATGCAAATTCACGAATTCGTGTACCTGACCGAGCAGGCCCGCCGCAGTCTGTGGAAGTTTACGTCGGATCATGATTCGATGGCCGAGCTGTACAAGCTGACCGCACCCGGGGACGATGAACTGCCTTTCCTGCTCGACG
Source organism: Paenibacillus sp. CC-CFT747 (assembly GCA_030323305.1). Classification (GTDB taxonomy): domain Bacteria; phylum Bacillota; class Bacilli; order Paenibacillales; family NBRC-103111; genus Paenibacillus_AO; species Paenibacillus_AO aurantius. The sequence goes on from CP106741.1 coordinate 3,045,919, forward strand.
ACCCGCGGATCAAACAGGAAACGGTCCCTTATTTCATGGCCCGCATTGTGGATGCGGTCCTTTTCCTGGAGCAGTATCCGTTCACGGCGGGAGAAGGTAAGAGAGAGTTCGTCCTTCATCTCGAGGATTTGCAGGCCGGATGGAACCGGGGCTCCTACCGCGTGGCCGTGGATGAAGAGGGCCGGGCGAGCGTTCAGCGTATCGAAAGCTCTCCGACCGACGATCATCACCGGGAAGGGGCGGAAGCGGCTCCGGCCGGCCTTGCCTGTGATATCCAGACGCTGGCGGCCGTGCTGATCGGCTATAAGAGACCGGGCTTTGTTCTGAGAACCGGCCGGCTTCAGGGAGACGATCAGGCGGTAAACCTGCTGGAGTCCCTTGTTCCAGCCAGGCAGACTTACCTGCTGGATTTCTTCTAATGCCGGCTGCTGCCCGTCTGGGCAGAATCGATTACGACCTGACAAGGAGGGAGCCATATGGCGCGCGAGGCCAAGTCCGTGCCGTTCGGCTATGAGCCGGAGCCGGAGGGGAAGAAGGGAACGCTGTTCGTCTTCGGGACCTTTGAAGAATATGACGAGGAACAGCTCGAAGCGATGATCCGCTTGTGCGAAGAACGCGGGTTCACCAAGCTTGTGCTGTACCCTCAGACCGAGGAGACGCTGCGTCGGATGGGGATCGCGAGCACGATTCCCTATTCGAAGCGGATTAAAGCCGTGGAGGAAGTGATCCACGGGAAGCAGTACCCGCTTTCCGTCACCGTGGATACGTGGGAGGGAAAAAGGAAGAAGTATACCCCGGTCGAGACCTCGCTGGGGTTTCTAATGGAGAAGTACAAGGGTCCCTATTTTGTCTTCCTCCCTGGCGGCTATGCCAACAAGGTGGCGGGTTACTCTTCCTTTGAGGAATGGATCCGCAAGGCAAGGCTCCTGATAGAGCGTAACGGGGAGCCTCTGCATCCCCGGCTGGAGCAGTACCGGTCCCGGTGGGAGGAATGGAACGGGAGGGAAACGCATTGATTAGAAATGAGAAGATCAAAGCCCCCGAGGTGGACCTGACGGGTCTGAACGGCGAAAAGCTCGGGATCCTCCCGACGAGCGAAGCCCTGGAGATGGCCAGAAAAGCCAAAGCCGATCTGGTGTGCCTCACGCTGGCCTCAAGCCCGCCCCCTGCGTGCTTGCCGCCCGGGGCGAAGCCAAAAATCAGGCGAAGAAGAGCTCTCAGGTGAAGGAGCTTCGTCTGACTGCGGCGATTGAGGAGCATGACTACGAGACGAAGCGGCGCCAAGCGGAGAAGCTGCTGCGGGGCGGAGACGCCGTCCAGCTGACCATAAGGCTGAAGGGAAAGGAAGGGCCCCAAGCCAAGGAATTGCTCGAAAGGCTCGCCCGCGATTTGGCCGGAAGCGGCGCCAAAGAATCCGGAATCCAGCTGAGCGGCAAGCAAGCGGCGGTCCGGCTTATGCCGCTTTAGGGCAGCGCGGGGGAATTCCGATCCTTCATCCCTTAACCGGTAAAGGACGGAACTCAGAAGGGAGTGACCAGATGACATACGATGAGAGGTTCATGGAAATGGCGGTCCGCCTTGCCACGGACAATGTAACGAGCGGCCACGGCGGTCCGTTCGGCTGTGTGATCGTGAGAGACGGGCAGGTCATCGGAACGGGAGTCAACGAAGTAACCGCTCAGTACGACCCGAGCGCCCATGCCGAGGTTCAGGCCATTCGGGCAGCCTGCGGCCGCCTCCAAAGCTTTCAGCTGACCGGCTGCGAGGTGTATGCGAGCTGCCAGCCTTGTCCGATGTGCTTCGGGGCTCTTTATTGGGCGCGTCCGGCCGCCATTTACTTCGGCAGCACGAAGGAGGATGCCGCTTCCATAGGCTTTGACGATGCCTTCATCTACGAGGAGCTGGACCGGCCTATGGAGAAAAGGTCGATTCCCATGATCCGGAAGGTAACGGCGGCGACCGGCGAGCCTTTCCAGGCTTGGACCCGTTCCTCCGCGAAGAAGGAGTATTGAAGAAGGAAGCAAGGATGCTCCTTCTCTTCTTCACCTAAGAAGACCAGTCCGGCAGTCGGACTGGTCTTTTGTTATGCCCGCCGTCAAGGTCTTGGCCGCCGGCGGCTAAGACCTCCCGGAAATGGGTAAACCTTACTTAGTGCCTTATCTGCGCAAATGGAAAGGAGGATGAATCGATGTCCAATCAATCTAGCGGCGGTCAGCCGCCAACCGGCGCGGATCACTTCAGCCGCTCGGGCTTTATCTTTGCCGCCATAGGCAGCGCGGTCGGTCTGGGGAACATGTGGAAATTCCCTTATATTACGGGCAAATATGGCGGAGCCGCCTTCTTCCTGCTATTCGTTATTTTTCTCGTCTTGGTGGGACTGCCCGTCCTGCTTGCGGAAATGACCATCGGGCGGGGAGGCCGGGGAGTGCCTACACCTCCTTCCGCAATCTGTCCAAGGTAAAGGTATGGGGGACTTTTGGATTTCTGGCGATTTTGGGAGCTTTTATGATTCTGTCCTTCTACGGGGTGGTGGCGGGCTGGACGCTTCATTACGCCTTCCTTTCCTTTACGGGCAGCCTATTCTCCAGCTCCGACTACGGGGGGACCTTCGCGTCCTTCAGCGGAAGCTATGTTCCGGTTTTCTGGCTTCTGGTCGTCATGGCTCTGACCGGCTGGGTCGTGGCAAGGGGCATATCGGGAGGCATTGAGAAGTTCAACAAAATTCTCATTCCCGCTCTTCTCGTCATTCTGCTTGTTCTGATGGGGAGGGCGTTGACGCTTCCGGGTGCCATGGAGGGAGTGCGCTTCTTCCTGAAGCCGGATTTCTCCAAGCTGACGGCGGAATCCGCCCTGGTTGCCCTTGGTCATGCCTTCTTCTCGCTTTCCCTTGGGATGGGAACCATGCTTACCTATGGGGCCTATGTCGACAGGCGGCAGTCGCTCGGCGGGGCGGCAGCGGCCATCGGTCTCGGGGATCTGTTCTATGCGCTGCTGGCCGGGATGATTATTTTCCCTACCTCAGCCGCGTTCGCCTTGAAGGCCGATCAGGGACCGAGCTTGATCTTCGTTGTGCTTCCGGCCGCCTTCGGGGCGATGCCGTACGGCACCTTCTTCGGCGGACTCTTCTTTGTTCTGCTGGCCATCGCGGCGCTCACCTCGGCGGTTTCTCTTCTCGAGGTGCCCGTAATCTACGCGATGGAAAAATGGAAGCTGGCCCGGACGAAGGCCGCCTGGAGCACAGCTGCCCTGATTTTTCTCGTGGGAATTCCATCCGCCCTGTCGGTTGGAGGGCCTCTAAGCAGATTCACCCTTGGGGAAAAACCTACTTCGACCTGCTCGATTTCGCCGCCTCCAATGTCTTGCTCCCCGTTGGAGGACTGGTCGTTACCTTGTTCACGGGCTATGCCTGGAAGAAGGCGGGAGAAGAAGCCGGACTGACCGGGCCGCTTTACCGGATTTGGCTGTTTGTGCTGCGGTATGTGGCTCCGGTTATGATTCTTCTCATCTTTCTATATTCCCTCGGCTTGTTCGGTTAACCTTTAACCGATTAATTTCTCGCCCCCAGGCACACTTCCGGGCATTGGCCCATAAGCTGTAGGAGAGACCGTTCAAGGAGGAGGAAAGAACCATGTACCCTTATTACGGGAACCCCTACTCGGATGCTTACTACCGGCCGGCGCCGGATCCGAAGCTGGTTAACGACCTGGTTAAGGCGATTAACGGGGAATACAGCGCGATTGTCTGCTACAACCAGCTGGCTCAGCTTGCCCCATCCGAGAAAGAAAAGAAGCGGATTCTCGAAATCCGCGAGGACGAGGTCCGTCATTACCGGACCTTTACGGGGATCTATACGTCACTGACGGGTAGGCAGCCGAGCCCCCAGATGACGGAAGAGTGTGCCAAGCAGTACGCCAAAGGCCTTAGGACCGCGATAGAGGATGAGCAGGACACGGTTGATTTCTATCACGAAGTGGCGAACACCGCATCCGATCCTTACATCAGCGAGAGTTTTCGCCGCGCGGCGGCCGACGAGCAGAATCATGCGGTTTGGTTTCTTTACTTTTTGACGGGACGGCCTTCTTCTTAAGAAACCTGTTTCTTCCCGGCCTAATTGGCTTACATAACAGTAAGGGTCGAAAAAACGTCCAGCACCGTTAAGAAAGACGTTTGGCCGGGAACGGAAATGGGCAGGGAAATAAGGGGAGAGGCCATGCTGGTCCAGAGAAGCAAGCTCACCACCAAAACCTTTCGCATTGTGGACAACGGGCTGGTCTATTCCACGAAGCGATGGCTCGAAAAGATGGAATACTTCATGCCCTTTGAAGAGTTGAGCAGCCGAAGGGTCGAATTCACCGTGTTTCCCAAAAATCCTTCTTCGGGGCGCTGGCCTTCCTTGCCCTCTCCGCCGCGTTCTTTATGGTTTCCCTGTTCGGGCAAGGAATCGAACGGCCGGTTGGCCCGGGACTGGTTAGTCTCGGGGCAGCGGCGCTCTGCGGCTTCTTGTGCTGGATGCATTACGACTCGTACATCCGCATAGGCGGATTCGAGGGGAATCTGGACTTTTTCGCAGCAAGCCGAGCCGGGAGGAAACCGAGAAATTTATCGAACGGTTGAACCGCCAGAAAAAGACGTTTCTCGCCAAACGGCTCACCCGCGGTCTGGAGGCTTCGACCGAAACCGTCACGCTTTCCGATGAGCTGTATAAGCTGGCCAAGCTTGTCGAATACGGGGTGCTGACGCGGGAGGAATTCGCCCAGTTGAAGGCCCGTCTGACAAGATCCGCAGGGACGGAGCCGGCGGCTCCCGACATTCGGCATTGATGGTTGGAAGCGGCCGCTGCCCAGCAGGGCCGGGCCAACCAGGCGGCAGGACTCCCGAAGCGATTCGGGGGTTCTTTTGTTTTGGGCGTGCTGGTGTGGTATTATACCCGTGTAAACAGACACGTTCAGAAGGAGGAAAGCAGAATGGGCAAACACATCACCGATACGACGACACTGAACAATGGGGTTGCCATGCCATGGCTCGGCTTTGGAGTGTGGCAGGTAAAGGAAGGCAGCGAAGTCATCGACAGCGTGAAGAACGCGCTGAAGGCCGGCTACCGCAGCATTGATACCGCCGCCGTCTACGGCAATGAAGAAGGCGTTGGACAGGCGATCCGCGAAAGCGGAGTGGCCCGTGAGGAGCTTTTCGTCACCACGAAAGTATGGAACTCGGAGCAGGGCTACGAAAGCACCTTGAAGGCATTCGAGGAAAGCCGGAGCAAGCTTGGATTGGATTACATAGATCTGTACCTGATTCACTGGCCGGTAAAAGGCAAGTACAAGGAAACGTGGAAAGCGATGGAGCAGCTGTACAAGGAGAAGAAAGTACGGGCCATCGGCGTCAGCAATTTTCACGTCCATCATCTCGAGGACCTTCTGGCTGACTGTGAAGTGACGCCCGCTGTCGATCAGGTCGAGCTTCATCCGCTCTTGTCGCAGCGCGAGCTCCGCCAATTCTGCCGGGACAAGGGCATTCAGATCGAGGCCTGGAGCCCGCTTATGCAGGGCAAAAAGTTCGATCACCCCGATCTGGTCGAGATCGCCGGCAAATATGGCAAATCGGTCGCCCAGATCATCCTGCGCTGGGATATTCAGAACGGAATCGTCACGATTCCGAAGTCGGTTACCGAGTCGCGGATCAAGGAAAACTCGGACATCTTTAACTTCGAGCTGACTCAAGAGGACATCGCCAAAATCGATGCATTGAACGAGAACCAGCGTTTCGGAGCGGATCCGGACAATTTCAATTTCTAAAGGAAGTCCTTCCCGGGCTTTGGTCATAGAGGCCCCCTGGGACTGGAGACTCAGGCTGGACAACCCCTGCTTATTTAAAGCGGGGGTTGTTTTTTGTCATTTAGGGACAGGCCCATGGGGAAACTTGCCGTTTCAGCGGGAAATCACTCTATGGACGCTTGCGAATTTGGATGTTTATGGTAAAGGAAAGTAAACTTCCTTCCATTTTCCTGTTTGGTCCACCCGGTCGTGTGGTAAGTAACGGTAAAACAGGATACGTGGGGGGACAACCATGAAGCACGGAAAAGGAAAGGAAGAAGGGGCGGTCAAGAAGTCCGGGAAGAAGCCTCGGAAGAGGTCCTGGGTAGTCAGGCTGGCGGGATGGTCCCTGCTGGTTTTCTTGGTGATTGGACTGGCCGCAGGAGGATGGGCGGCAAACAAAGGGTGGGCGATGTACCAGGCGACGGACATTTCCAAGCTGGATACGGATCCTCCTCGGTCCACCATTATCTACGATAAGAACGGCGGAATCATGTCGGAGCTGACCAGCTCGCGTATGGAATACATACCGGTTTCCCATTTTCCCCGAACCATGAAAGATGCCATCGTGGCAGTGGAAGACAGCCGGTTCTATGAGCACCACGGACTAGACTTTCAAGGGCTGAGCCGGGCTCTTTATACGAATCTGAGAAACGGGGGAGTCGTGCAGGGAGGAAGCACCATTACCCAGCAGCTGGCCAAAACGATGCTGCTCAGCCCGGAGCAGACGCTCCAGCGAAAAATAAGCGAAGCCGCCGCCGCTTTGAAGATCGAACAAACTTATTCCAAGGATCAGATCATGGAGATGTACTTGAATCACATCTATTTCGGCCAGGGGGCCTGGGGGCTTCAACGGGCCGCTCAGGTATACTTCGGCAAAAATGCTGAAGAGCTCACTTTGGCTGAGTCGGCCCTCCTGGCCGGGCTTCCGAAAGCTCCGAACAGCTATTCACCCGTAGCCAATCCGCAAAAGGCCAAGGACCGGCGCAACCTGGTCTTAAGCCTTATGGCGCAGCAAGGGAGAATTACGGCGGAGGAAAGGGACAAGGCCCAGGCCGAGGAGATTCGGCTGGCGGAGAAATCGAGTCTTGCCGAGTCCAATAAGTATCCTTCCTATGTAGATCATGTCATCAGTGAGGCCGTCAACAAATACAAGATGGACGAGCAGGAGGTTTTGTCCGCTGGTCTTAGAATCTACACCAATCTGGATCCCAAAGTTCAGGAAGCGGCAGAAGCGGTCTACAACGACCCGTCCTTCTTCCCTGAAGATAAAGGCGGGCTGCAGAGCGCCATCGTTCTGCTGGATGCCAAAACCGGGGGAATCCGCGGACTGGTCGGAGCAAGAGGGACCGGAAGCCGCGAATACCGGAGCTTCAACTACGCCACGCAAAATGAACGGCAGCCCGGCTCGGCCATCAAGCCTATCGTGGTCTATGCCCCTGCCCTCCAGGCCGGCTTCAAGCCCCAGGATTTGATTAACGACGTGGAGACGGATTTCGGTAACTACAAGCCGAACAACTACGGGGAAAAATTCCATGGCTGGGTCACGGTAGAAGAAGCCCTCGCCCAGTCCTATAACGTTCCGGCCGTCGCCTTGATGAAGGAAGTAGGCATCGCGAAGGCGATGGACTTCGGAAGAAAGGCCGGCCTGCCGATTCTGGACAAGGACCGGGTATTCGGATTGGCGCTTGGCGGGATGACCCGGGGAACGAATCCGCTGGCCATGGCCCAGGCCTACACGATGTTCGCCAATGAAGGTAAGCTGTCCCAGGCCTATGCGATTACCAAAATCACCGACAGCCACGATAAGGTGCTTCATGAGGCCAAGCCGGTCGTGAAGGAGCTGCTCGACGCCAACACCGCCTTTACCATGACGGCCATGATGGAGAGGGTCGTCCAGGAAGGGACGGGAACGAACGCCAAAATGGACCGCCCGGTTGCCGGCAAGACAGGTACCGTGCAGCTGCCGAACGTAGCCGAGTTCCGCAATAAGAACGGGGAGGTCCTGGACGGCTCCAAGGATGCCTGGTTCGTGGGCTATACGCCTGATTTGGTGGCCGCCGTATGGCTCGGTTATCCGAATACGAATAAGGAGCATTACCTCACGACGACGGGAGGCAAGCTTCCGGCCGCGCTGTTCCGTGAGGTGATGACCCGGGCTCTGAAGGACGAGCCGGTGACGGCCTTCCGCCAGCCTGACGGCTATGCCGTCGCCGGAGGAGAAATTAAGCGGATTAATGCCGAGGCGGGAACCCAATTCGCCGATGCGGGCGAATCCTACAACGAGCCGCGCGATAAGCCGCCGGCCGTGAAGACCGCTTCCGCGGGAAGGGAGCGGCAGGGGATAAGCCGAAGGCGGCGGAGCCCGTACCCGTGGAAGAGAAAGCCGCGCAGCCGCCGGCCAAGGAGGCGAATGTGCCGGCTTCCGGCAGCGGGAAAGGGAAGCCGGGGGCGCCGGTACCGGCGGAACCCCGGCAGGAGGAAGCGGCACGACGGCGGATAATGGGGGTACGCCATCGGGCGGTACGGCTTCCGGCAGCGGTACTTCGTCGGGCAGCGGCTCGACGGCGACTGGAGGCAAGACACCGGAGGGCGGCACCGCGACGAGCGGGGAACCCCATCCGGCAGTGGAACGACATCCGCCGGTACGACAGGGGGCGGTACGGCGAACGGCGGGACCACGTCCGCTGGAACAACTAGCGGCACGACGACGGGCGGTACCGGAAGCGGCGGGGCGTCCACGCCGGCTCCGACGCAAGCTCCAGCGCCTGCCCCTACCCCTACCCCGACGGCAGCTCCCAAGACCCAGGAAACCGCCAAGCCGGTCTCCTAACCCATCTGTCCACTTTCCCCGTATCGGGCTTTCGCCCGGTGCGGGGCTTTTTTGTTGACCATTTCGTGGAAACCGATTCAATTGGGTGGAAAAGTTTACATAACGAAGGTAGAATAGACATAGAAATCGAACAAGCATTCGACACCCTCGACGCCAAAGACGAAATTGTAAACCAGGAGGGAAGCCCGGCGCATGTCTTTTCTTTTTGTACCCAAGCGGTATCCGGAATCACCCGGCTGCTACTTGATGAAAAGCTCCGACGGAAGAATTATCTACGTGGGCAAGGCCAAAAATCTCCGCAACCGCCTTCGTTCTTATTTCCGGGGAAATCTCCCCAAGAAGAGAACCCGCCAGCTCGTCGCCGAGATTGCGGATATTGAGGTGGTGCTCGTTAACAACGAGTCGGAAAGCCTGCTGCTCGAGAATAACTTAATCAAGCAGTACAAGCCTTATTACAATCGGGCGCTCAAGAAGGACAACAGCGGGTATGCTTATCTTAAGCTGACGGACGAGCCGTATCCGCGATTTGACGTCTACTACCGCAACCGCAAAGGAACCGCCCGGGAGAAGACGGACGCCGGGAGAGGAGGAGAGACCCGAAAGGGACGACCCGAGAAGCCCTATGCGGCCGAAATCCCGGGAGAGAGACGGTTCGGCCCCTATGCCAGCTCCCGGTTCCGCAATGCGCTCTTGGAATTTCTGGTGGATCACTATAAGATCCGTTCCTGCCGGTCTCTGCCGAAACGGGTCTGCCTTCTTTACCATATCGGCAAATGCAGCGGCATCTGCGAAGGCCGGATAAGCGATGAGGAGTATGCCCGCACGTTAGCCGCCGCTGCTTCCCTGCTGGAGAATCAGGGAGCCGGTCTGCTTCAAGAAATGAACCGGCAGATGGAGAGATATTCCGAGAACCTCGAATTCGAGAAGGCTAATAATATGCTTCACCACATCCGGCTCCTGGAAAAAACCTATGCGAAGCAAATCGTGGACCGGGAAGCGGCCATCGACCAGGATGTTCTCTATTTCGGGCAAGAAGAGGTCATGATCACCAAGCTGAGGGAAGGAATGGTGCGGGATTTTGTCCTTCTTGGCCTCGACAAGGAGTGGAGCCGGACGAGGCCTGCGACCGTTTTCTTCTGGAGCAGTACAGGGGAAGCAGCGTCCGGACGAGCTCATCGTCAACCGGCTCGGCAACCCGGCCGCCGTCCGCAAGGCCTTAAACGCCCTGCGAGGAGATAAAATCCGTCTGACCATTCCGAAACGGGGCTTAAAGTTTGAGCTGCTTCAGCTTAGCCGGCAAAACTACGAATACCGCGTATCCGGTGCAGCGGAAGCCGCCGCCTCCTCCGAGTGCCAGGCTCAAGCGTAAGGCAGCCCGGTCCCTTCCCGCGTTAAGCCGGCTTTTCCGAAGGCAGGTCTTTTTCCTAAGGAAAGCTCCCCGGGTCTTATCCGCTCCTCCCGCGCATAAGCTGGTTAGGGGCACCGGCCTGGCCCTTTATCCGGCCGATCCTGTTTCACTTGTTTGGTTGCCGGGTAAATAAGGCTATAGCTTGAAGTTCTGAGGAGGAGATTCAAATGGATAAAAAATATAAAAACGAAGACCTCAAAACCGTCGTAGAACATGAAATCAAGGACTCTTCCCATAAATCCAACCGCAATGTACATGAGGTTATGAACGGAATGGCCCCGAATCTGGACGAGATGAAGCAGCTCGGCAAGGATATGGACGGAATGAAAACAAACAAGACACTCAAGCAGGAAGGGCTCGTGCCCGACCCGCAGCAGGATGAGGAATACGAGCGTTGAGCCGTTTCCTCAACCGAACTTGTGATGAGTAGATAACGAAGGCGAAGCCCCGGGCTTCGCCTTTTTTTGCTGCCTCCGCTCCTTTTCCGGTGGGCTTACGGCTTGTTTGATCTTACGTCCGGGTGGGAACCCCGACTAAGGTCCAGTCCATAAACCGCCGAGGGTCCGTTTTGGCCGGCTTCCGTTTGCCCTACAATAAAGACATGAAGAAGAGAACACATCGGGAAAGGCGGTGAACGAATATGAAACTGAACGGAAAAAGCGGATTCGCCCTGGTCCTTATCGTCTGCGGCGCCTTGATCCTGTTTGACAAGTTCGCCTGGGGGCTCGGCCATCTGATGGGCCTTATCATTCCGGTAGCCATGCTGGTCTTCGGCTACATCGGCTTGAAGAACGGGAAGAAAATCATCGGACTCGCGCTCATGATTCTCGGAGGCATCATCCTCTTCGGCAAGCTGAGCGGACTGATTGGCCTGCTGATCGGCATTGGGATGATCGCCTACGGAATATCGGTACTTAGAAGCAGAGCGTATTAATTCGGGGAAGGGGACATAAAAGCATGAGCATACTTAAGCGGATGAGGGACATGACGGTCGCCACCCTCAACGACAAGCTGGAACGGTCGGAAGATCCCGTTCGGCTTATCGACAACTACCTGGCGCGGCAGCGGGAGCAGATCCGGGAATCGGAGAAGCTTCACTCCCAATGCTTCGGTCATGCCCAGTCCTTGCGCCAGCAGTACTTGACGGCGCTCGAGACGAAGAACAAGCGGGAGCAGCAAGCGCTCGTCGCCTTGAAGGCCGGCGAAGAAGAGGTGGCCCGCCTCGCTCTCCAGGAGAAGATAACGAACGAAGAAAAGAGCGTCCAGTATGGAGCTCTGTACGAGGAATGCAAGGCTCAGCTGCTGGAGCTCGAAGCGCAGCTAAAGGAACTGAAGGCGGAGTATACCGAAGTCGCCGCCAAGCGAAGCTATTACCAGGCGAGGATGGAAACGGTCCGTCTGCAGCAGCGGATGAACGAGAGAATGGCGGGAGCCGGTGCGGCGGGCACGCCCGGGATGTTTAACCGGCTCGAGGACAAAGTCTCCGCCTGGGAGCTCGAAGCCCGGTCGCTGCGGGACGTCCGCCGGATGACGCGGGAGGCCGCCTACGAAGCGGGAAGCGCTCTGCAATCCGCCCTTGAGGTGGAATTGAACAAGCTTCGCCAAAAACTGGAAAAGGAGTCCTGATGAAGTGATGACCAAACTGTACCGGTCCCGAAGAGACAGCAAGCTGTTCGGATTATGCGGCGGTCTTGCCGAGATGATTAACGTCGATGCGACGCTCCTGAGGCTCGTCTTCGTGGTAACGGCCTTCTTCTCGGCCGGCACCATGATCGCCATCTACATTATCGCGAGCCTCGTGATCCCGAAGGAGCCGGTGTTTAACGACCCCTTCTTCCCCTCCTCGCCCCCTGTCCCTTCCTATCCGATGGGCGGGACGACAACCTATACGAAAGCCCAGCCTGTTCAGCAGGCGGCCAAGGACGATCTGGACGAGATGATGAAATCCATTGAACAGAAAGCCATGAAGAAAGAACTGGAAGAGCTTCGCGCCAAGCTGGCCAAATACGAAAACGAAAAAGGAGAGGTATAACATGGGAGTATTTTCGCGGATTAAGGATATGACGAGAGCATCGGTTAACGAAGTGCTGGATAAGGTAGAGGACCCGATCCTCATGCTGAACCAGTACCTGCGCGACATGGAGGAGGAAATCGCCCAGGCGGAGGTGACCGTCGCCAAGCAGATCGCCAACGAGCGCAAGCTGCAGCAGCACCTGCAGGAAACGGCCCGTCTGGCCGGCGACCGGGAAGCCCAGGCGGCTCAAGCCTTGAAGAACGGCCAGGAAGCCGCTGCCCGCCAGGCGCTTGAGGAGAAGCTGTACTACGACCAGAAGCTGGCCGAGTACACGGATATGCACGCCCAGTCCAAAGGCCAGGCCGAGGACCTGATGAAGCAGCTTCACGAAATGAAGGACGAATTCTACAAAATGCGCAACAAGCGCAACGAGCTGGTTTCCCGCGCCCAATTGGCGAAGGCTAAGCAGCAGATGGCCCAGGTTACGTACAACGGTGTTATCGGAGGCGGCCAGGCGGCCCGCGGCTTCCACCGCATGGAGGAGAAGATCATGCAGATGGAGGTTCAGGCTGAAATCGCCCGCGTTCCTTATACTCCGGGAAGTGCAGGCGGCTCCTACCAGCCGGTGGATACGGCCAAGCAGCAGAAGGTCGATGAGCAGCTGGAGCTGCTGAAGAGCAAGCTGGGAAGCGCGGCGCCGTCCGCACCGGAGCAAGGCCGGGAACCCGGATCCGAAGCTTAATCAAAGGAGCTGGGGCAGCAAGGGAAGCCGGCCGGTAACCCGGCCGGGCCCCTAAAATGCCTTTGAGCAGGCCGAAAAATTATGATATAGTTGGTTAGGATTAAGCCATAGGGCAAGCAACCCGCCTTTATGGCTTTTCCTTTGAGCAAGAACAGCCGACACGCCCGCAGGGAGGTGCGAGATGGACAACAGCCGAAACAACAGACAGCGGAATACGTATCTCCTCCTGATTGCGGCGGGTCTTTTCCTGCTGATCGAGAAAACGGTCGGCTTTTTTCCATTATCGGGATCCTGCTCATTCTGCTTGGCATCCAGCGGATCCGGGGGAACTCGGACCGTAAGGGTTACGTCATCTTAGGAATAGGCTTACTGCTGGTGGCAGGGGAGCATTTTACCGTCATCCTCGCTCTTGTCCTCATAGCGGTCGGTTATTACTACTTGAAAACGAGAGATGTCCAGCCGGAGGGGCCGGCCTTGGAACGCAAGCATTTCATCCAAAGCGTCAAGCACGATCAGGATCCTTGGGTGCTTAGAAGTATGAGCTACAGCCATGTGGTGGGAGAGACCCGGCTGGACCTGTCGCTTGCCATCTTCGAGGAGAAGGAAGTGACCCTTGTCCTCCGGGGACTTGTCGGGGATATCGACGTCATCATTCCCGATGATGTGGGCGTGTGCGTCGAGGGCAGCATCCTCTTCGGCCAGCTGGATGTAGGCGCGGACAAAGGGGCCGGCGTTATGAACCGGCTCGATTGGCATTCCCTAATTACGCCAGTGCGGAGAACCGGGTGAAACTGATCGTTTCTTTTATCGTAGGAGATATAGACATAAAAGTTTTATAGAGGACACGGCCCAGGCCGCCGCGCCATGAAAGGAAGGAGGAACCGGGATGAACAAACGACTGACCAATATGATCTGGCGCAGCATGTGGGAGTCGTGCCTCCTGGGCCTCCTTCTTTTTGGCGTGGTGATTTACCTGCTGAATACCTATGGCATTCTGAAGCCGGTGGAGACCTGGCAGGAAGGCGTCAGAATCGGCCTAATGCTGCTGGTCGTCGTTTCCGGAATAGGCGCCGCCTACGGCTATTGGAACGGAAGCCGGACGAGCCGCCGGCTGGAGCAGCTGCGGGAAGGCATGCTGTACCTGGAGAAGGGAAGCTTCTCCCGGACGGTTCCCGAGCTGGGCGAGGATGAAATAGGCCGTCTCGGGGATCAGGTCAACCGGATCGGCAAGAAGTGGGAGGAGCAGGTGACCTCCCTCCAGCGCTTGTCGAATAACAACGCGCAGCTGGCCGAGAAAGCCAAATATTCGGCCGTTGTCGAAGAACGTCAAAGGCTGGCGCGGGACCTGCACGATGCCGTCAGCCAGCAGCTGTTCGCCATCTCCATGACCGCTACCGCCGTCGGCCGGACGCTGGACAAGGACTTCGAGAAGGCGCAGCGGCAAATTTTCCTCATCGAGGAGATGTCGTCGGTCGCCCAGTCGGAGATGAGGGCGCTTCTGCTTCATCTGCGCCCCGTCCATCTCGAGGGCAAGCGGCTCTCCCAAGGGCTTCGCGAGCTTCTTGTCGAGCTTCAGGCCAAGGTTCCGATCGAGATCGGCTGGGACATGGACGAGGAAATCCAGCTGCCGAAGGGAATCGAGGACCATCTGTTCCGAATCGTGCAGGAGGCGCTGTCTAATGCGCTGCGGCATTCCAAAGCCACGAAGATGGAGATCAAGCTGGTCCATCCGCCTGACGCGGTGCGTCTGACGATCCGCGACAATGGAGTAGGCTTCGTTCTCGATTCCGCCAAGCATGCTTCCTACGGGCTTGTGTCGATGCGAGAGCGGGTCAGCGAGATCGGGGGACGATCAATATCGTCACGGCTCCCGAAAAGGGAACGAGAATTGAAATCCGGGTACCGCTTCTCGGCGGCCCAAGGGAGGAACGGTACGAGCATGGATGATATCAAGGTACTGCTTGTGGACGATCACGAAATGGTCCGAATCGGTCTGGCCGCCGTGCTGGGAACGGAGGAAGGCATCGAGGTGGTAGGAGAGGCGAGCAACGGGGCGGACGGCATCCGGCTCGCGCAGGAATACAAGCCCGACGTCGTCCTGATGGACCTGGTCATGGAGGGGATGGACGGGATTGAATCCACCCGGCGCCTCCTGCAAATCTGCCCGGAGTGCAAGGTCATCGTCCTGACTTCCTTCTTGGACGACGAGAAAATGTATCCGGTCATCGAAGCGGGAGCGTTCAGCTACCTGCTCAAGACGTCGCGTGCCACCGAGATCGCCCAGGCGATCCGGGCGGCCGCCAAGGGCCAGCCCATCATCGAATCCCAGGTCGCTTCGAAGATGATGAACCGCTTCCGCCAGCCCAAGCCGTCCCAGCTTCCCCATGAGGAGCTGACGGAGAGGGAGATGGAGGTGCTTCGCCTTGTCGCTTCGGGCAAGTCCAACCAGGACGTGGCGGATGAGCTCTACATAGGCATCAAGACGGTCAAGTTTCATGTGACCAATATTTTGGCGAAGCTTGGCGTGGAGGACCGGACGCAGGCGGCCATCTACGCGTACCGGCACGGCCTCGTCGAGTAGGCCTCTCTTTTTTCGCCAAAAAAATTAAGCGGCGACAAAACTTTTTCTTCGTTTTATACTATATTTGATAGATTGTCATTATATAGTAGAAAGAGAAGAAAGTGCATGCCTAAGAGTAAGAAAAAGAGCAAAAAACCCCGTTTGCGGAGGTACCACCTTTTGATGGTTTGCGCGGTAACCGCGGCCGCCGCTCTAGGAGCGACGGAGGTTTTGTCGAAGGAGCGCAAAAGCCGCTCCGCCGTTCCGCCGCAGCCGTCGCCGGCCGCGGTGATTGTGAATTTGCCTAAGGCCGAGGCGGCACCGCCTGATGGGCCGGCCCTGCCGGCCAAAGCCGTCCAGGCGGACGGGGCCGGGCCGAAACCCGCCGTCACGGTACCGCCGGGGACCGCACAGAGCCCGGGCAAACCGGCCGACCCCAAGCCTTCGGCCACGCCGGCCGTCACGGGATCCCCGGCACCGAGCCTGGAACCGCTGGCCACGCCGCAGCCGAGTGCGGCTCCCGCGAAGCCGCAGACGGGGGAGGGACTTATCCTCCCGCCGATCCGGCAAAGAAGGTGGCCCTCACCTTCGATGACGGCCCCGACGGCAAGTACACTCCGCAAATACTCGATATCCTGAAAGCCCAGCATATCCAAGCCACGTTCTTTGTCATCGGCAAGCATGCGGAAGCTTATCCGGGCATGATCAAGCGGATCGCCTCGGAAGGTCATTCTCTGGGGAATCATTCCTGGGACCACGCCCAGCTGACCAAGCTTCCGGATGAAGAGATTCTTAAGGAAATCAGCCGGACCGACCAGACGCTGAAGAGCATTACGGGCTATGTGCCCTCGCTGTTCCGTGCTCCTTACGGAGCCGTCAACAAGCAGGTGCAGGCGGATGTGACCGCTTCGGGGCACCGGCTCGCCGGTTGGACCGTGGACACCCGGGACTGGGACGCTACCCCGGTGGAGACCATCCTGGAATACCTTAGGAAAGAAACCGCCCCGGGCGCCGTCGTTCTGCAGCACAGCGCAGGCGGAAAGAACGGCAATTTGGACAATACGGTGGAAGCCCTGCCGCGGATCATCGATTATTTGAGGCAGAACGGCTACACCTTCGTCACGGTTCCGGAGCTGTACGGGATTAAAGAAGCCAAGTAACCGGCCTCCTTGCAGGAGAGAAGACGACCCGCTACAATAGAGGAATCGCGTCAGGAAGAAGGAGAGCCACCGTGGATTCCACCTGGATCGTTGTCATCGCCGTCATTATCATTTGCGGCGTCTTTATGTGGGGGATGAGCCAGAAATACCGAAAATAGAAGGTTCAAGGGATCAGACGGCCGCGGCCGTCTTTTTCTGCCGGTATAGTTGGGTAAGAAGAAACAGGCAAGACTAATGAAAAGGAGGGAAGGGCATGACGTTCGGGGCAAGGGTGCTCAAAACCGGCATAGCCGTCACGCTGGCGTTGTACATTAGCGACCTGCTCGCCTTCAAGCCCCCGGTGATCGCGGCGGTGGCGGCCATCTTCGCCATGCAGCCTTCCATTTACCGGTCCTGGAGGTATTTCCTCGAGCAGCTTCAAACCAACACATTGGGAGCCGCACTCGCCATGGGCGCGGGGACCATCTTCTCCAATAAGCCGATCGCCGTCGGGCTCGTCTGCATTCTGGTCATCATGATCTGCCTCAAGATGGGCATGGAGGAGACCGTCGGGCTGACTCTCGTCACCGTCATTGCGGTCATGGAAGCCTCGGGACAATGGGAATTTGCCTTGAACCGGTTCCTGTTAAGCTTAATCGGGATCGCCTCGGCCTGCCTGATCAATATCGTGTTCTTTCCGCCGAGGCCGAAAGAGCAGTTCATCGTTCAGATTCACACGGTATTCGACAAGCTTTCGCTGCTGCTTCGCACCGTCATCTCAGACGAAATCAAGGAAAAGGTTTTTCGTGAGGAAAAACGGGGACTGGAGGACTCCCTTCACTCCCTGTCGGAGAAATACAAGCTGTTCGAGGAAGAGATCAAGCGGCTGAGAAAAGGAAAGTTCGGCCAGGTGCGTCTTCTTGTGGTGTATAAGCAGATGCTGCATGGCCTCCGGACGGGACTGACCGTCCTTGACGTGGTGGAGCAGCACTATTTTCAGGCGGCGCGTTCGGCGGAGACGGATAAGCGGTATGACGCCCACCTGGAGAGGCTGATCAAGCTGCATGAGCATATCATGCTGAAATTCGACGGCAAAATCAAAGCCGACAGCGCCTCCCATCTGAATGAGCGGGAGAACGAGGCGTTCATTCAGGAGACGGCCTGCCGCATGGACGGCGGGAAGGACGGCCCCGTAAGGCTGACCATCGTAGCATCCGCCATGTACGATTACGGGCATCAGCTGTTTCGTCTGGATAGGCTGGTGGAGCACTACCTGAAGGGGACGGAAGACAAAGAGAGCGAATCCCTCCTCCCTGCCTGGCTGCGGAGATAAGAGAGGGGCCGGTAAGGAGAGCCCGGGCTTTCGGGTATACTAGTACCACAACACTACGGATAAGGCACCAGGAGAGATAGTCAGCCTTATAGGAGGTAGGGTCTCTTATGGAACAGCGGATCCTGGGTTACCTGGCCCGTCTCGGGTATCCCGGAATATTTGCCTCTATGATGCTCGGGCTTATCGGCCTCCCCATTCCCGACGAAGTGCTGATGGCCTTTACCGGCTACCTCGTCTACCGGGGAGACTTGATTTATCTGCCCGCACTCCTCTCGGCATCGGCCGGAGCCATAAGCGGCGTTTCGTTCAGCTATTGGATCGGCCGGCGCTTCGGGACTCCCTGCTGGAGAAGTATGGCGCCCGGATCGGGCTGACGGAGGAGAAGCTACGGCGTACCGAGAAGTGGTTCACCCGGTTCGGCCGGTATGCCGTGACGCTTTCCTACTTCATCCCGGGCGTTAGGCACTTAAGCGCCTACTCGGCCGGGATCAGCGGCTGGCCCTACCGGACCTTTCTCGCGTATGCAGCTCCGGGTGGGCTTGTCTGGGCCTTCGTCTTCGTCACCCTGGGGCGAATGGCCGGCAGATCCTGGCTCACTTTCTCCCACACCATGCATCATTATCTGCTCTATATCGGATACGGGGCAGCCGCCGCGGCGCTGGTGGGATGGCGGCTCTATAAGCGCCGGAGGGAAGAAGCCTAGCGCTTTATCCGGAAGCCGCCCTCTAAACCAAACCCAAAAAACCAAGGTAACGGAAACCCGTTCCTTGGCTTTTTGGCTTGGTTTTTAGGTCGGCTGGCAGGGGCAGGGGCTTTACAAGAGGACCAGGAACAGCAGGGCCAAGGCCGTCAGGTCAAGAACAAGCCTTCCGCCAAAGGCGTTGGGAGGCGGGGGTAGAAGCCGTCCAGTCCGGGAGGAGGGGAAAGCCCTCCGGTCCCAAAGCGGCGGATTTCGCCTTGGCCTTGCCTTTGCCTTTGCTCCTGGTTGAGGCTGAAATTGTTTTCGCGTCCTCGTTTAAGTAAAGCTTGCCCCCGTGAACCCGGCTCAGAATGCCGATATGCTGCGTACCGTCCTGCATAACAGCACAGACAAGTCGGCCGTAGTGCGGCTTGCACGATTCCACGGTAACCGGATGAATCGGATACATTGTAACACCTCCACGAATCAGGTTTCCCTCCATCCTATTCCGCCGGCTGGGCCGCGGCTTAGACGAATGCCCGGGGGAAGCGCCCAATTGTAAGAGGCCTCCTCATCCGCCGGCATGGGCCGGTCCGGACAGGGCTTAGATGGAGGGACGGGAGGGGGTAAGCAGGGGGCCGAAGGCGGCTATCGCGGGTCTCCGCCAAAATAAGCGAGCCCCATGGCTTCCCTTACCTCAAGCATGGTTTCGGCGGCGATTGCCATCGCCCGAGCCGTACCCTCGAGCAGAAGCTCGTCGACCCTCTTCGGCTGGGAAGCAAAAGCGGCACGGCGCTCTCTCATAGGGTCCAGCAGGCGGTTAAGGCTCGAGCCGATCTTCTCCTTGCAGGCGGTGCAGCTGATGGTTCCGGCCGAGCAGGTCCGGCGAATCTCCGCCGCCCCTTCCGGACGGAAGGCCTCGTGGTAGGCGAAGACGGGGCAGATTTCGGGATGGCCGGGATCGTCCCGGCGGATGCGGGCGGGATCCGTCTTCGCCTTCTTCAGCTTCTCGCTCACTTCCTCGGAGGACGCGTCGAGCGCGATGGCATTGCCCAGGCTCTTGCTCATCTTGCCGCGGCCGTCCAGTCCGGGGAGCCGGGGAAATCGCCGACCAGCGCTTGGGGCTCGGGGAAAACGGGGCGGTAGAGCTCGTGGAAGCGCCGGATGATCCGCCGGGTCTGCTCCATATGCGGGAGCTGGTCCTCCCCGACGGGAACCAGTGTCGCCTTGCAGAAGGCGATATCGGCCGCCTGGCTGACGGGATACCCGAGGAAGCCGTAATAGAGCTGGGTGTAGCCCCGCTCCGCCGCCTCCGCCTTGACCGTCGGATTGTGGCGCAGGGAGTTGACCGTGACGAACATGGAGAAATAGACGGTCAGCTCCGCAATCTCGGGAACAAGGGATTGAATGAAGAAGGTAGCGTGGTCCGGATCCATTCCGGCGGCCAGGTAGTCCAGCGCCACATGGCGCAAATGCTCCCCGATCAACTGGGGGCGGTCATAGTGCGTGGTCAGCGCCTGCACGTCGGCCAGCAGCAGGAAGGTGTCATAGCGGTACTGAAGCTCGACGCGATTTTTGAGGCTCCCGGCGTAGTGGCCGAGATGCAGCTTGCCCGTCACCCGGTCGCCGGACAGCAAACGTTCTTTCATGGTTCATTCCTCCGTTTGTTTGGTATAGGTTCTTAAGATCGCAGCGCCACCACCAGCCGTCATCCACGGCCATCACCCCCTTTCCAAAAGCCAAAAAATAAAAATAACCCCGTCCCTTATTAAGGACGAGGTTATCGCGGTGCCACCTTACTTAGTCCGCTTGACGGACTCCCTCTGATGGATGGAAGGAACGTTCGGCGCTCTTCCATCCGGCGCTCTGGGCGCCTGTCTCGGGTAACGGGGAGACGTCCCGCCGCAGCCTACCGGAAGGATGGCCGTCCCTTGCCCATACGGGTAGAGGACGCCCTTCGTTCGGTCCGGAACTCCGAAGCCCATTCGGCAGCCTGCCGCACTGATTCTCACCCGCCATCAGCTCTCTGAAGCGGCTTGGGGCTGCTTACTCTTCTTCTTCATCGTCTGGTTAGATTGAGAATCAGTGTACGCCGATTAAGACGATTTGTCACTAGAAAGTTTTCCGGCGATTGCATTTCTTTTCCTTTTTGCCGCACAATAGAGAGAAAGGAAAGGTGGAAGAATGGCCATTTTCCGGCTTCCTATGCTACACTAGGGGAACAGACCCCAAGCCCATCCCAGCTTCCAAATACATACAGAAAGAATGATGACAATGAGCGAAATGAGAATGGACGGCGTACGCGAGCAGGGTGTGGTCATCTTCCTGTTCGGAGCGACCGGTGACCTGGCGAGCCGCAAGCTCTACCCAGCCATATACAGCATGTACCGCGAAGGAAAGCTGTCCGACAAGTTTGCCGTAGTCGGACTGGCGAGGCGCCCGCGCACCAACGAGCAGTTCCGTGACGACGTGTTTCAGTCGATTCAGGAATTCGCCCGCCACAAAGCGGGTGCGGATAACCCGGAGTGGATCCGGTTTGCCGAACACTTCGAATACATGCCGCTCGACATTCACAATGTCGACGGCTTCCGCCGGCTCAGTGAGACGGCGTCCCGGCTGGAAGGGCAGTTCGGCATCGCGGGCAACCGCTTGTTCTATTTGGCCCTTTCTCCGGATCTGTTCGGCAGTGTGGCCCAGAATCTCCGCGAGGGCGGGGTGCTCGAGTGCTCCGGCTGGCACCGGTTGGTGATCGAGAAGCCGTTTGGCTTCGATCTGCCTTCGGCCGAGAAGCTGAACGCGGAGCTTCAGAGCGTGTTCACGGAGAAGGAAATTTACCGCATCGACCATTACCTGGGCAAGGAAATGGTGCAGAACATCAACGTGGTCCGCTTTGCCAACACGCTCTTCGAGCCGCTGTGGAACAACAAGTACATCGCCAACATCCAGATCACGCTTAGCGAGACGGTGGGTGTGGAGGACCGCGGCGGCTATTACGACCATTCCGGGGCGCTGCGGGACATGGCCCAGAACCACATGCTGCAGATGGTCACCATGATGGCGATGGAAGCGCCGAGCCGGCTGCATCCGGAAGACATCCGCGACGAGAAGGTTAAGGTTCTCCGCTCGCTGCGGGGCTTCTCGACCTCCGAGGAAGTCAGCCAGAATGTAGTCCGTGGCCAATATACGGCCGGCACGGTGAAGGGGCAGGAGAAGCCGGGCTACCGCTCGGAGGATTCCGTGAACCCGGATTCGGTGACGGAGACGTATTTTGCCGCGAAGGTGTTCGTGGATAACTTCCGCTGGGCGGGCGTTCCGTTCTATATCCGGACGGGCAAGCGGCTTCCGGTCAAGACCACCGAGGTGGTCGTGGAGTTCAAGAGCATTCCGGACAACGTCTACCTGGCCAAAAACAAACGGCTTCAGCCGAATCTGCTGGTCTTCCGGGTGCACCCTCTGGAAGGGATCTACCTGAAGATCAACGCCAAGGAGCCGGGCTCGGACGAGACCATCATCCCCGTGGCGATGGATTTCTGCCAGAGCTGCCAGGTCGGCATCAACACACCGGAGGCCTACGAGCGGCTGCTGTTCGACGCGGTCCGCGGCGATTCCACGCACTTCACCCGCTGGGACGAGGTGGCCCTGGCCTGGCAGTATGTCGACCGGATCAAGGCCGCCTGGAACGAAGGGGCTGATGACCTGCGGCTCTATCCGGCCGGCTCGTGGGGGCCGAAGGAGTCTCACGAGCTGCTTGAACGGGACGGCTTCCATTGGTGGCCGATCAACGGCCAAGAGGAAGGCGAGGTCGTCTGGGTGACGAACCGGACCGAGTAAGCGGGAAGGGCGGGGCACCGTAACAATAGGGGCATTTCCCTTGAGGCTAGGGCGGACCCTGAGGCTTTCCCTTATAGCGAATTTATAAAATGAACGACGAACGGTCCTCTTCCACAAGAGGGCCGTTTTTTGTTGGGGGCTCGACCGATGGCCCGGCAGGGAAGGAGCTGCTCGGCCCCGTATGGCGATCCGCCTAGAAGAAGAAGAAGAAGCCCTTACCAGCGCCCATGGGCTTTTTCTATTTGGGCTTGATCTTGTGACTTTTTTCACAGAGCATTCCGTTCTTCTGCTCTACACTGAAGGCAGATCAAGAACGCGCAAGCGATAAGGAGGTTACGGCGATGGCTGCACCGCAAAAGACGCAGATTCACCCATCCAGGCAGGCTCCGGAGAAAGCTGCCGCATCTCATGAGGAACAGGGGAGTTCGGAAGTAGGGATTTCGGCGGGGGAACCCAAGCAGATGAAGGGAAGACCGGAATTATCCGGGTCGGGGAAGCCCGGAAGGGAGCGGACGGAACGGCAAGTTCCCCTGACCGCCGGCGGCCAAGCCTCTCGGGTGGCCGACAACCAGGCATCACTCGTGGAGCCTGCCTCCTCCCCTCCGCAGGAGCCGGCGCTGAAAGGAACCTTTGCCGCCGTGCTTCTGCTGGGCGGATTCCTAGCCGCCTCGTGGGTGCTTGTCTTCCTGCTGTTCCTCTACCGGAACTAGTGCCTTATCCGGTAACTTTGTTGGCTAGAAAGCCTCTGCAGGCGCACGAAAATCATAAGGAAAGCAGAACTTCATTTGCGGATAAGGCACTAAGAACGCCAACCAGCATTTAGAAAAGAGGGAATCCCATGCACATTCACCGATTGGAAAAAATTTGGCTCGCGTTCGGCATGGCCATGCTGGCCGTCTTCCTGCTTGTCATCGGAGTGTCCGCCTTCGCCATGGGCATGGCGCCGCCGACGAGCCACGCCCACGATCATAAGATCGATCCGGCCCAAGTGAAGACGACCGCTCCCTTTGACAAGCCGGGCCTCCGCCAGACGGGAGATCACGAGTACGAGGCGGTCATGACGGCCTTCACCTTCGGGTATTCCCCGAACCGGATGGAGGTTCCGGCAGGGTCCACGGTTCATTTTACAATCACGAGCTCGGATGTCGTTCATGGCTTCGAAATTCCGGGGACGAACGTCAACATGATGATCCTGCCCGGAGAGATCAACCATGCGACCTACACCTTCACGAAGCCGGGCGAGTACCTGGTACTCTGCAACGAGTACTGCGGCGCGGCCCACGAATGGATGAAGACGGTTATCGTCGTGAAGTAACGGACTTTTTATCCGGCCGGGCTGCCTCCCGCAACCGGCAGACGAAATAAGCCGGGCTTACGTCCGGCGCCTAAGAAACGGGGTATCCACGATGGATCCTATTCAACCGCAAAATGCTTCCGCCAAGCCCTTCGACCGCCGTGACGGCGGGCTGGTGCTGGCCCACATCCTGTTCGCCTTCGGGGCACTTCTCTTAGGAGGAATCGCCAGCGTCCTTCAAGGGATGGTCCGGGGAGGAGTGCTGACACTGCCGGCGGGCATTGGCTATTACCAGCTTCTGACCGCCCACGGGGTGCTGATGGCGCTTATTTTCACCACCTTCTTCATCATCGGCTTCCTGTACTCCGGCCTGTCGCACACGACGGGCGGCAGCCTGTTGCCCGTTGTCCGCAGAGGAGCCTGGGCCGGCTTCGGCCTGATGGCGTTCGGAACGGTGCTCGGCACCATCCTGATCCTGCTTAACAAGGCGACGGTCCTATACACCTTCTATGCTCCGATGAAGGCTTCTCCTTACTTCTATGTCGCCCTCGTGTTCGTCGTCGTGGGCAGCTGGATCAGCGGCTGGGGCGTCTTCTACCAGTACCGCTATTGGAAGAAAACCCATTCGGGCAAGCTCACTCCCTTGTTCGCTTTCATGGCCGTCATCACCATGCTGTTGTGGCAGGTAGCGACCCTCGGCGTCGCGGCGGAGGTGCTGGTCCAACTCATTCCGTGGTCGTTCGGCTGGGTGGAGACGGTCAATGTTCTCTTAAGCCGCACGCTGTTCTGGTACTTCGGCCATCCGCTCGTCTACTTCTGGCTGCTGCCGACCTATATTTGCTGGTACGTCATCATCCCGAAGCTTATCGGAGGGCGGATCTACAGCGATGCTCTGGCCCGCTTGTCGTTTCTCCTGCTGTTTCTGTTCTCGATCCCGGTCGGTTTCCATCACCAGCTTATGGAGCCCGGCATTTCATCCGAGTGGAAGTTTCTACAGGTCATCCTCACCTTTATGGTCGTCGTTCCGTCGCTCATGACGGCGTTCTCGCTCTTCGCTACCTTTGAGCTGAGCGGCCGGGCCAAGGGAGCCACAGGCATGTTCGGCTGGGTCAAAACGCTTCCCTGGAAGGACGTCCGCTTCTTTGCCCCGTTCATGGGCATGCTCGTCTTCATCCCGGCGGGGGCCGGCGGGCTGATCAATGCGAGCAACCAGATGGATGCCGTCGTTCACAACACCCTCTGGGTGACGGGGCATTTCCATCTGACGGTGGCGACGAGTGTAGCCCTAACCTTTTTGGAATCGCCTATTGGCTCCTTCCCGTCGTGACGAACCGGGTGCTGACGCCGCGGATTAACAAGCTGGGCCTTATTCAGACGATCCTCTGGTGCGTGGGAATGTTCTTCATGTCGGGGTCGATGCATACGGTCGGACTGCTCGGGTCCCCCGGCGCACGGCGTACACGACCTATGACAATCATCCGGACGCCGTCCTGTGGATGCCTTACCACGTGGCGATGGCGATCGGAGGCATGATTCTTTTTGCCGCCGTGCTCCTCATGATTTATAACCTCCTGGCTCTCCTCAAGGCCCCAAAGGGCCATACGGACTATCCGATCGGCGAGCCGATGGAGCCGGAAGCGGCCACTCCGCGCATTCTGGAACGGTGGAGCCTGTGGCTCGGCATCACGGTGGTGCTCATCCTGATCGCTTACACCATTCCCGTCATGGAGATGATCCAAGGGGCGGTCCCGGATCGACGGGCTACAAGACGTGGTAGGGCAGGAAACCGCTTTGCCGCGATAAAAAGGTTCCCCGCCACCCCGCAAAAACCGTTCCTGCCCGGAACGGTTTTTTCGTTACCCCTTCGTTTGGGTAAAGGGTTAGGGAGTCCTCGTCCTTCAGGCGGCGCACTCCAGTCCAAGCACGGAAAGGGGCAAGATGATGAAAGCTGTTACCTACCAAGGAACTCAATCGATTGAAGTCAAAAATGTGGCGGATCCCCGGATCGAGAAGAAGGATGATATCATTGTCCGGGTGACCACCACAGCGATCTGCGGATCGGACCTGCATATTTATCACGGCGAGATCCCGGGCATGCACGGCGATTATGTCATCGGCCACGAGCCGATGGGCATCGTTGAGGATGTCGGGCCGGACGTGACCCGGGTCCAAAAGGAGACCGTGTCGTCATCCCGTTCAACGTTTCCTGCGGCCAATGCTTCTTCTGCCGGCATGAGATGGAGAGCCAGTGCGACCACGCCAACGATACGAAGGACACGGGCGGGTACCTGGGCTACTCCGACAGTTACGGAGGCTGGCCGGGCGGTCAAGCCGAGCTCCTGCGCGTGCCTTACGGCAACTTCATGCCGTTCGTCGTACCGGAGGATGCCGAGATGGAGGATGAGAAGCTTCTCTTTCTTTCCGACATTCTGCCAACCGCTTACTGGGGCGTAGAGAATGCCGGCGTTAAGCCGGGGATACCGTGATCGTGCTCGGCTGCGGGCCGGTGGGCCTGCTGACGCAGAAGTTCGCCTGGCAGAAGGGAGCAAGACGCGTCATCGCCGTCGATCATGTGGGCTACCGGCTGGAGCACGCGAAGCGGACCAATAACGTAGAGATCTTCAACTTTGAGGAGCAGAAGGGGATCGAAGGCCATTTGAAAGAAATCACCGGCGGTGGAGCCGACGTGGTCATTGACTGCGTGGGGATGGATGCCAAGAAGTCGGTCATGGAGAAGGTACAGACGAAGCTGAAGCTTCAAGGAGGCTCCTTAAGCGCCATTGACCTGGCGGTGGACGTCGTCCGCAAGTTCGGCACCATCCAGCTGATCGGGGTGTACGGGCTGAAGTACAACATGTTTCCGCTCGGCCGTCTGTTTGAGCGCAACATTACACTGAAGTCCGGACAGGCCCCGGTTATCCATTACATGCCGGAGCTGTACAACCAGATCAAGACCGGGCAGATCGACCCGACGGACATCATCACACACCGCCTGCCGATCGGGGAAGCGGCTCATGCGTATCAAGTGTTCGACGACAAGCAGGAGGACTGCATCAAGGTTGTTCTGAAGCCGTAAAGCTGGAGTTGTGAGCCCATCCGGCGGATGATGACGGAAAGCCGATAAAAAAGCTGTGAGTCTGCCGGAAGGCAGAGCTCACAGCTTTTTAGCATTCCGGGCCGGGCTTTACGGAGCGACCGACAGCCGGATGACGTTCCAGGAGAAAGCGGGCAGCTCGGCGGTCAGGCGGCCGCCGTCCACGGAGGCATTCCCGTCGTGGTGGGGAACGGCGTTGGTCGGATTCTCGCGGGTATTGGCCGCCTTCGGATCCGTGTTCTCGTATACGATGTGCTGGATGACCTTCAGCCCGCCGAAGCTCCGCAGATCGGCTTCCAGAGGAAGCTTTTCGTCCAGGCTGCGGTTGACGGCGAATAGCGTGAGCTCCCCGGCTTCCTCGTTGTGGACGACCGCCGTCTCCAGGTAAGGGACATCGGTAAAATCCTTGGAATCGTATTTCGGTGAGGTGACGATCGGCTGCAGCGCGACTCCCCGGCCGTAGACGGAGGCGTCCCGGTACGGGAAGAAGATCGTCTGCCTCCAGGCCTCGCCGCCGTTTGCGGTCATAATCGGGGCAATGACGTTGACCAGCTGGGCGATGCAGGCCATTTTCAGGCGGTCGGCATGATTGATCATCGTGATCAGCATGCAGCCGACAAGGATGGCGTCTTCGAAGGTATACTCGTCTTCCAGGAGAGGAGGCGCTTCCGTCCATGGAGCGATCTTCTTGTCCTGGTCATTCGAGTGAAACCACACGTTCCATTCGTCGAAGGACAGGTTGATCGTTTTCTTGCTGCGTTTCTTGGCCTTGATATAATCGCAGGTGGAGATGACGGTACGGATGAAGCTGTCCATATCGAGAGAGCGGGCGACGAAGTTCGGGGTGTCGTTGTCCCGGTTCCCGTAATAGGTATGGAGGGAAATATACTCAACGTGTTCGTACGTGTGGTCCAGGACCGTCGCTTCCCACTCGGGGAAGGTCTTCATGGACCGGCTGGAGCTCCCGCAGGCGACGAGCTCGATCGTCGGATCGACCCATTTCATCACCTTGGCCGTTTCGCAGGCTACGCGGCCGTATTCCTCAGCCGTCTTGCTGCCGATCTGCCAGGGGCCGTCCATCTCGTTGCCGAGGCACCAGGTGCGGATGCCGTGCGGCTTCTCGTAGCCGTGGGAGATCCGCAGGTCGCTCCAGTAGGTGCCGGAGGGATGGTTGCAGTATTCCACCAGATTGCGGGCCTCGTCGGGACCGCGGGTGCCCAGGTTAACCGCCATCATCACCTCGGCGTTCACCTTGCGGCACCAGTCGGCGAATTCGTTCGTGCCGACCGCGTTCGTCTCGAGCGTTTTCCAGGCGAGGTCGAGCCGCTTCTTGCGCTGCGCCCTCGGGCCTACCCCGTCCTCCCAATTGTAGCCGGAGACGAAATTCCCTCCCGGGTAACGGACGATCGGAACCTGGAGCTCGTTCACGAGATCGATGACATCCTTCCTAAAACCGCTTTCATCCGCGGCCGGATGACCGGGCTCGTAAATTCCGCCGTAAACCGCCCGTCCCAGATGCTCGATAAACGAGCCGTACAAGCGGTTGTCAATTTCCCCAAGTCTGAAAGATTTGTCCACGGTCAGGGTGGCTTTACCGGTTAGCGTCATGATAAGTCCTCCTAATAAGTTAATACAAATATTAATTAAATAGTAAAAATATTAATATTTAGATTATAACTCCATCCTAAAATTTTTCAAGTTCTTTCTGGACTTGCGGCTAATAAATAATCCCGGCTTGCTTAAGCCCACGCAAGTAATTAATATATAGGTTAACGAATGGAAGAGAGGGAGACAGACGGATGAAGATTACCGCAGCGGAGGAATGGCTTCCGGTGTACGAAGCGCTGGCGAGCCGGGTCCGGCTTAGAATGATCGAGCTGCTCTCGGTTAAGGAGCACAACGTCAAGGAATTGGCGGAGAGCCTGGGCTTAAGCAGCGCGATCATGTCCATGCACGTCCGGAAGCTGGAGCAGGCCGGCCTGATCGTGGCGGAGCCGAGAAAGTCCGGCGGAGGCAACCAGAAGGTTTGCCGGCTCGCCGTGAACCGGCTGGAGGTGGCTTTCCCGGCGGGGCGCGGGCTCGAAAGGCCGTTCGTGGAGGCGACGGTTCCCGTCGGCCATTATACCGACTTCGATATCCGGCCGACGTGCGGATTGGCAACGACGGCCAAGATGATCGGCCAGTTCGACGATCCCCGTTATTTCTATGAGCCGGAAAGAGTCAACGCCGGCATTCTCTGGTTCGGCCAGGGCTTCGTCGAATACAAGATTCCGAATTATTTGCTGACGAGCCAGCTTCCCGAGGAACTGGAGCTGTCCTTCGAGCTCGGCTCCGAAGCGCCGGGCATTAACGAGCAGTGGCCATCCGACATCACCTTCTCCATCAACGGGAAGGAGGTCGGCACGTGGACAAGTCCGGGAGACTTCGGGGGGCAGCGGGGAGCCTGCACGCCGGAATGGTGGCCGGCCAACATTAATCAATACGGCTTCCTCAAAATTCTCCGGGTGACGAACGAGGGAACCTTTCTCGATGGGGAGGAACTGTCCAAGGTGAAGATCGCCGAGCTTGAGCCCGGCCTTAAGCAGTGGACGCTGAGGTTCGAGGTGAAGCCGAACGCCAGGCATGTGGGAGGGCTCACCCTGTTCGGCCGGGGATTCGGCAATTACGGCCGGGACATCGGGCTTAAGGTTTTTTACCGGGAACGGTAGGGAGTGGTGTGCAGCAGGCGGGAAAAAGGCTATAATAGAAGGATATACGGCCATCGACCCTTTACCCGGAAGCCTATTCCGATAAGGGAGAGAGGGCCCTGTAACGGAGGGGTACCATTGTAAGTCATCATGCGGCTCGGTCGGTTCGGGTTTCCCTATAGGCATAGAGTGAAGGAAGGGTGCTATGGACAGACGCGCTTTTTGCGCTGGCTGCTGGGAACGGCAGCGGCCGGGGCGATCGGCTTAACGGGATTATGGAGATTCGCCCGGCCGGTTACCGCCCCGGAAGGCGAGAGTGTGGCAGCCGCCGCGACGGCAGAGCCATCCCCCGGTCGGCAGGCCTTCATTGGGGCTGCGGAGACGGGCGGGGCTCTGCTGTCTTTTGCGATATTGAGCGATCTTCATATCAATCCCGATCTGCCGGAACGGGCGCAGCATCTCCGCCATGCCTTCGATGACCTTAAGGCATTCGAAACGCGGGTCGAAGCGGTCATTATGACCGGAGATCAGACGGATTACGGGCGGGACCGGGATTACAAGGAGCTCGCCGGAGTAATGAAGAAATACAAGCTTCCTCCGGTTTACGCGAACATGGGGAACCACGATTACTATAATATCTGGATGGACAAATCGGATAATTTCAGCCGGGAGACGATGCCGAACGGCAAGACGGACGAAGGCTCGCGCCGGGCTTTCCAGCAATTTTTCGAGGTGGAGAAGCCTTACAGCGAAGGACAAGTGAACGGGTTCACGTTCCTTATGATGTCGCAGGAGGCTTACGTTCAGGAGAAGCCGGAGGTCAGCGAGGGCTGCTGGTATTCGGAGGAGCAGCTGAAGTGGCTCGAGGCTAAGCTTGCCGGGCAGGAGAAAGGGCGTCCGGTGTTCGTTATGATTCATCAGCCGCTGCCCGAAGCCGGCAGTGACGGAGGGGCGCACCGGGTCATTCCGGCGAAGCGGTTCCGCGCCATTCTGAAGGGGCACCCGAATGTCTTCGTGTTCTCCGGCCATACCCATCAGGATTTCAAGAACGGCCAGCCTCACTATGTAAAAGAAAGCTTCCATTGGTTCCAGAACTCGTCCGTCGGACGGGTGCTGAACCGGCAATTCCAGAACGACCGCGAGAACGAAGCTCAGGGGCTGTACGTCCAGGTTTTTGAAGATAAGGTCGTCGTCCGCGCCAGGGAGTTCACCTCCCGTTCCTGGATTGCAGGCTCCGAATGGAAGGTGGCGCTCCGAAAGGCGTAGCCGCTTTCCGCAACTCTTCCCAAGATTCTGAATAACGAAAGGAATTACCTTCATGTCTACCTCCATAGAGAAAGAGCTTCAAAGCGAAGTTGATAAAAGACGCACCTTCGCCATCATTTCCCACCCCGATGCGGGGAAAACGACGCTGACGGAGAAGCTGCTCCTGTTCGGGGGAGCCATCCGCCTCGCGGGTACGGTTAAAGGCCGCAAGGCCAGCAAGCACGCCACCTCCGACTGGATGGAGATCGAGAAGCAGCGCGGGATATCGGTTACGTCCAGCGTGATGCAGTTCGATTACGAGGGCTGCCGGGTCAACATTCTCGACACGCCCGGTCACCAGGACTTCTCGGAAGACACCTACCGCACGCTGACCGCGGCGGACAGTGCCGTCATGCTGATTGACTCGGCCAAAGGGGTCGAGGCGCAGACGAAGAAGCTTTTCCAGGTCTGCAGCAAGCGGGGGATCCCGATTTTTACCTTCATCAACAAAATGGACCGCGAGGGCCGCGACCCGTTCGAGCTGCTAGAGGAGCTCGAAGAAGTGCTCGGCATCCGCTCGTACCCGATGAACTGGCCGATCGGCTCGGGCAAGCAGTTTAACGGGGTGTACGACCGCGCGCAGACGCAGGTAGAGCTGTTCCAGGGCGACGAGCATACGAACATCAGCGTCCGCAAGGTGGACGGCTACGAGGACCCGCTGGTGAAGGAAATCGCCGGTGAGTTCCTTCACAAGAAGCTGTGCGAGGACCTGGAGCTTCTCGACGTGGCGGGCGACCCGCTCGACATGGAGAAGGTGCTGCGCGGCGAGCTGACCCCGGTCTTCTTCGGCAGCGCCATCAACAACTTCGGGGTGCAGACGTTCCTCGATAACTTCCTGCAGATGGCGCCGAAGCCGGAGCCGCGCAACAGCTCGGCGGGACCGATCGAGCCGACGGAGCCGAAGTTCAGCGGCTACGTTTTCAAGATCCAGGCCAACATGAACCCGGCTCACCGTGACCGGATCGCGTTCCTGCGCATCGTGTCGGGTAAATTCGAACGCGGCATGGCGGTGAAGCACGTGCGGGTCGGCAAGGAGATCAAGCTGTCGCAGCCGCAGCAGTTTCTCGCCCAGGACCGCGACATCGTCGAGAACGCGTATCCGGGCGACATCATCGGGCTGTTCGACCCGGGCATCTTCCGCATCGGCGATACGCTCGCCCAAGGGCGGGAGCTGGAGTTCGACGAGCTGCCGACCTTCTCGCCGGAGCTGTTCTCGAAGGTAACGGTCAAGAACGCCCTGAAGCATAAGCAGTATCAGAAGGGCATCGACCAGCTGACGGAGGAGGGCACGATCCAAGTGTTCCGCACGATCGGCTTCGAGGATACGATTCTCGGCGTGGTCGGGCAGCTGCAGTTTGAGGTGCTCGAGCACCGGATGCGGGCGGAATACGGCGTGGAAATCCAGCTGCACCGGACGAATTACCAGTTCGCCCGCTGGATTGTCGACGACAAGATCGACCCGAGTAAATTCCGCGTCAACTCGCAGCTCGTGAAGGACAAAAAGGACAACTACGTGGCCCTGTTCGAGAATGAGTATGCCCTTCGCACCTCGATGGAGAAGAACCCGACGGCGAAGTTTCTGGAGACCGCTCCCTAAGTGGGGGAGCAGGCCCCGGAGGACATTTTCTCCTGTCCTTGCAGATGATGATTCCTCTATAAAAAGACAAAAGTGTCCCGGCCATTAGGCGGGACACTTTTGCTTTTCCAACCTATAGAGATCTTCCCAACAGAGTCCCGGCTTGTTTCGCCATGGTCTGAGGGGGATAAGGCATCTCGTTCCGGATCCACCATTCGATTACCCCTACATAAGCATTCCCGGCGTATTGCAGCAGAACGTCCTCATATAACTCCTCGTTTCTTCCACCCTCATTGTCCATTTCCCCTTTAAACCCTTCCATAATAAATTCCAGCAGTCGTGTACGGAAGGAAGGGGCTCCTTTGCTCGCCAGCATGGTCGAGAAAAACAAATAATTTTTCTCGAAGTAGTCAAAGAAAGGTTCAAGGGCATTACTCCAATCCAGCTTGCAAGCCCATTCCCCCATTTCCCTAATTTCTTGAATATGGGCTTCGATCAATTTATCCAACAAATCGAATTTGTCCTGGTAATGAAGATAGATGGTTCCCCTGTTTACGTTCGCCCGGTCTGCTATTTCCTGAATGGTAATGTCATCGAAGTTTTTTCGGTCATCAGCTCAATGACCGCTTTTTCAAGGATTCCTGTGTCTTAAGAATGCGTCGGTCCACCTTGGCCATCGTAAATTCCACCTGACTTTCTTAAATAATAAACATCTTCCTTCGTTTTGTTGGTCTATCAACAAAACGCGGTTTTTTATCCATTGAACCTTTCGATCTCTTCTCTATAATAATAGACGTAGGTTGATTAAACAATAAATTTCGTTTACACACTTCTTGTCGGTTATGGTGATCACAAAGGCGACTCAACTCCCGATGCCGCAAATCTTTAAATCGAGGTGTTTCTATTGACTAAGCAAAAGCATTTGTTGATTTTCATCTTAACCCTGGGCGTGTTCGGCATCTTAAATACCGAAATGGGGGTTATCGGAATCTTGCCCTCCCTTGCGGAACACTTTGATGTCAGTATTTCACAAGCCGGATGGCTGGTGAGTCTTTTTGCCATAGGAGTAGCCGTGTCCGGTCCTACCATGCCGTTATTGTTTTCGGGGATGGATCGGAAGAAGGTGATGTTACTCGTACTTGGTGTTTTCGTTGCTGGAAACGTTGTTTCCGTATGGGCGCCTACCTTCACGGTTGTCCTGCTTGCCCGTGTTATTCCCGCCTTCTTTCATCCGGTTTATTGCTCGCTGGCCTTTACCGTAGCCGCTAAATCGGTGACCGAGGAAGAAGTTCCCAAGGCCGTTTCAAAAGTCTTTATTGGTGTTTCCGCCGGTATGGTAGTCGGTGTACCCATCGCGAGTTATTTGGCGAGTGCTTTTTCTTTACAAATGGCGATGATATTCTTTGCCGTTGTAAACGGCATGGTATTCCTTGCTACCTTGTTCTTTGTCCCTTCTATGCCTGTTGAAGGAAGACTTTCTTACGGAGCTCAATTGTCAGTCATAAAGAAACCTATCACTTGGATTTCTGCAGCGGCCGTCCTTTTGTTAAACTCTGCCGTATTCGGCGTTTATAGTTATTTTGCGGAGTATCTGAAGGCGGTAACGCATATGGCGCCGAATCCCATTAGTTTCCTGCTATTCCTGTACGGCGGCGCTAATATTGTGGGAAACGTATTGGCGGGAAAGCTGCTTACGAAGCATGCCATTAAATGGGTCGTATCATCTTTTCCTTTTGCCTTGGGCGGCGTATACCTCGCGATATTTTTATTGGGACCGTTTAGCCAGCCTATGGTGGTCATTACGCTAATTTGGGGGATTTTGGCCGGTATGGGGGGAATCTGAATCAATATTTAATGACGTCCGCCGCTCCGGAGGCACCGGATTTCGCTAATGGGTTATTTTTATCGTCCACCAACGTAGGAACAACCATAGGTGCTGCGGCAGGCGGGTTCTTTATAACAGGAATGGGTACATCGTATGTCGTAATCGCAGGCTTCTTATCTCTAGTATTGAGTTTGGCCGTCCTTACACTCCGAAAGGATAGATTCGCCCCTGCTCGAAAACTTCCGGGGTAAATAACTTTGTATAAGATACTGAACAACAGATATAGGTTTGTGGAATAATCGACGAATGGCATAGGGGGATACCAATCGAATGATAAAGGGATTAGATTTGCTTCTTGCTTTGGTGATGGTCGCTTCCCTTGCGGCTTGCGGGGGAAAAGAGGAGTCCAGCTTCCAAGCCAACCAACCTTCTGCTTCTTCGAACCAAGAAAATCAGAGCGCGAAAGAGGTTAGGCTAAAATTAATAATGAATCCTGATGAATTCATTGTGAAAATGTATGATAATCCGACAAGCCGCGACTTTCTGTCCAGGCTCCCGTTAACGCTAACCTTTAAGGAGTTTGGCGGCTTCGAAAAATTGACCATCCTGGAAAAAGAATTATCTACAGAAGATGCGCCACCAGGAAGCGATCCGGAGGTTGGAGATTTGGGCTATTACGCTCCTTGGAAAGATGTAAACCTGTATTATAAAGACTGGAGTTATTCGAGCGGACTTGTCAAATTAGGGAAGATCGAATCCGGACTGGAGGATTTCACAAAAAAGCTTCAAGATACGAAAGGTGATTTTACGGTGACTATTCAAAAAATAGACTAATAATAAGTCAATCTTTATTAATTTGTTTAATAAACAACGAATGGCGGTTTTTTAACCATTGAAACCATCCTGGTTTCCTTTATAATAAACAGGTGTTGATTAATTGGGAAGTGTTTATACCATCATGAAGTGGAGGAAATTATACCATGATTAATGCTAATGCACGCGCTGTATTCAGCCCAGACGGTCCATTCAAGCTCACGACTATTGAGCGCAGGGACCTTCAGCCGCATGATGTTCTAATAGAGATAAAATACGCCGGGATATGCCACTCCGACATTCACACGGCCCGCGGCGAATGGGGACCGGTCCAGTACCCGCTCGTTCCGGGTCACGAGATCGCCGGCATTGTAGCCCAGGTCGGTTCGGACGTCACCAAGTATGCCGTTGGCGACCGGGTGGGGGTTGGCTGCATGGTTGACTCGTGCGGGGAATGCGTGAACTGTCACAACGGAGAGGAGCAGTACTGCCTGGAAGGAAATACAGGCACCTATGCCGCAACCGACCGTTACGGGCAATACACGCAGGGCGGTTATTCTACTCATATCGTCGTAACGGAAGATTTCGTGGTTCGAATCCCGGACGGGCTTCCGCTTGACGCCGCCGCCCCGCTGCTGTGCGCCGGCATTACGACGTATTCGCCGCTGCGCCATTGGGAAGCTGGTCCCGGCAAGAAGGTAGCGGTCGTGGGACTTGGCGGACTGGGCCATATGGCGGTGAAGTTGGCGCATGCCATGGGGGCGGAGGTGACGGTTCTGTCTCAATACCTGAAGAAGAAAGAGGACGGGCTGAAGCTTGGAGCCGATCATTATTATGCCACGAGCGATCCGGAAACGTTCAAGAAACTGGCGGGTTCGTTCGACCTGATCGTCAATACGGTCAGCGCGAAAGTCGATATGAATGCCTACCTTTCGTTGCTGGCGCTGGACGGCACGCTCGTCAATGTCGGCGCACCGGCGGAGCCGCTGTCCGTTAATGTATTCTCCCTGATCGGTCACCGCCGGTCATTTGCAGGATCGATGATCGGGGGAATCCGCGAAACGCAGGAGATGCTTGATTTTTGTGCAGAACACCACATTGCTCCTGAGATCGAGGTTATTTCCGCGAATCAGATTGATGAAGCTTGGGAGCGTGTATTGGCTTCCGATGTGCGGTATCGGTTTGTCATCGACATCAGCACGATGAATAAGGAATAGCAGCAATGGAAGGGGCACGCCTATGGTGTGCTTCTTTCCTTAGGTCGGTACGGAATAAATCATTAGAGAAAGCAGGATATATCACGCAGAAAACGGCAGCCGATGAAGGCTGCCGTTTGTTGTGACACAAGCGCCCGAAGGCCGGGCTGCCGTGCCCGGCTACCCATTGTCCGGACCGCGCTCCAGTTGTTCCCGGCGGAATCGGGCTGGCGGGATGCCCATCTCCGCGGTGAACACCCGGGTGAAATAATGGACGGTCTCAAAGCCGGTAAACTGCGCCACCTCCTTGATGGTGTGCGTGGTCGTCTTCAGCAGGCCCACGGCGCGGGATATCCGCTCCCGGTTGACGTAGGCGGTGAAGGTCAGGCCCGTTTCCTCCGAGAAGAGCCGCGACAAGTGGCGGGAGGACAGGTGCAGGTAGTCCGCCACCGCTTCGAGGTGCAGAGGCCGGGAGAGGTTGTCCATAATAAACAGCTTCGCCTGATGGAGCTGCACCGAAGGCAGCTTCTTGGCCGGGAGACGGGAATCAGGGACCGCTTCCTTGCCGAGAAAAAGCTCGGGCAGCGACGCGAGAAGCGAGTAGGCGAGCGACCGGACCAGCCCGTCATTCGGCACCGCCCGGGCCGCCCTCAGGTGAAGGGAACGCCAGATCAGGGCGGATACGGACTCTTCCGCATCGTGGACCACCCGGTTATCGGTCTGCCCCAGCTTGCGGAAGCGCTCCTTCTCCTCAGGGGAGGGAGGAGATGGTTCTGCCTCAAACGCCGTAAACAGCAGCAGCAGGCCCTCTTGGCTTCGAATCTGGTGCCAAATGCCCGGGCGCGAGCAGAAGAGGGTTCCGGGCCGCAGCTCGAACCATTCCCCGTCGTCAAGGTAAGCCCCCGTACCTTCGAGAACATAGCACACCTCGAAGAAGGAATGACGATGGACCGGGTTATCGTAATGCGCAGGCTGGGCTCCCCAGTAATGCACCTGAAAGGAGACTCCGTTTCCCGGCAGGGCGAGCGCTTCCACATTCAACACGAGAGAGGCATTCCGGCAGGCGTCCTTGTACATAATCCCATTCCTTATGTCCGATTTGTGCAAAAAAGTGTCTTCCGTATGCAAAGACCGCAAACGCTTTATCCCTCTATAATATAGACAAATTCAGAGATTGACCAGGGAGGCGAATAACTTGATAAGCGAGAAAGATGTGGAATTTTACAAAGAAAACGGGTACCTTCTCGTCAAAAAGGTCTTTAACGCGGAGGAAGTGGCGGAGATGAGAACCGCTCTTGACGGCATCCTTCAACGCGCGGCCGAATCGAAGTATGACCGCAACAGCGCCTGGAACAATGACTTTCTCTCCCCGAGGAGATGAAGAAGCTGGTGCTGAAGGGCTTCCACGACGTTCATTACCAGGATGCGGCCTTCACCCGGGCCGCCGTCCATCCGAACATGCGCGCGGTCCTGTCGAAGCTGATCGGGCCGAACGTTCAGCTTCACCACAGCAAGATGCTAGTGAAGCCGCCGGAGAATGGCGCCGCCTTCCCCATGCACCAGGATCAGCCTTATTTTCCTCACGTCAGCCATACGATGATGGCCGGAAGCCTTCATCTCGACGACGCGGACGAGGAGAACGGCTGCCTCCACGTCATTCCGGGCTCTCACAAGAACGGCCCGATGCCTCATGTAGGCTCGCATTTCTTAAGCCACAAGGAATACCCCATCTCGATGGGAACCCCTTGTCCGGCGGAGGCGGGAGACGTGCTCTTCTTTAACTATTTGACCGTTCACGGCTCGAACGTCAACCGGAGCTCCCGGACGAGGCGCAACGTGCTGTATCAGTTCCGGGATCCGATGGATCTTCCGGAGAAGAACGTCCATGTCAACTGGGGACAAGGCCTTATGATTTGCGGCCATAACCCGACGTATGTGGAATACAGGCCGGATATGGCTCGTCTAGAACCGGCCAAGGCTTAGCCCCCAGCGCAGAGCTCATGGCAAGCTCGATTCGGACCCCGTTTAGCGGAGGCCGCCTGCAGCTTCGCCTGCCATCCGGGAAGGGAGCCGCTTGAGAAAGGCGAACCCGCCCCCATAACGTAAGAAAGCCGTCCCAAGCCCGAAACCGGGCTTCCGGACGGCTTTTTGGCGTGAGGGAAGTTTCGAACACCTGCAATCCGGCGAATCCCCCTGTCCATTGGCCCTTCCCAAATACAAGCCGGGTCATAAACTGTTGGTATTGAGGCGTCCGTACAAAGAGCTAAGGGTGTGTCTAAATGCATATTTGCATGATTGCGCCGGAAACCTTACCGGTTCCTTCCCGGGGAGGCTCGGTGGAGATTTGCATGCTGGCTGTCGCTAAGGAGCTCGCCAAGGAGCATAAAGTCACCTTGATCAGCCGTACGTCCTCCA
This sequence comes from Paenibacillus sp. CC-CFT747, assembly GCA_030323305.1. GTDB lineage: Bacteria > Bacillota > Bacilli > Paenibacillales > NBRC-103111 > Paenibacillus_AO > Paenibacillus_AO aurantius. The sequence goes on from CP106741.1 coordinate 3,084,476, forward strand.
GACTGAACGGCACCACAACGGAAGGGGAATTAACCATCATCCGCGTTCCCTCCGGAGACCCGATGACGTACCTGTCGAATGTCATCGCGTATATGGAAGGCAAGGAATTCGACTGGATTCAGGTGGACAACCGCCCCCGTTTTCTGCCTATGGTGAAGAGGAGCTTCCCCAAACGCCCGTATCCGTGTTCCTCCATTCCCTGACGTATGTGAGCAAGAAACGCGTGCAGAAGGATTTGGAGAAGGCCGATCTGATTGTAGGCAACAGCGCCTCCCTCAAGAAAAAGCTCACCAGCAGATTTCCCGGTCTGAGGCCTTCCATCCGCTATGTCCACTTGGGGGTGGACAGTGACCGGTTCCGGCCGCCCACGGACAGGGAACGGAGCAGGGTGCGCAAGCGGTACCGGCTCGGCCGCAAGTTTGTCGTGGCCTATGCCGGCCGGATCATCCCTCGCAAAGGAGTCGATGTGCTCATCCGCGCCGTCCGCCGGATGGGCTCCCGCCGGAAGGTCGGGCTTCTCGTGGCGGGCACGGCCGATTCCGCTTACGCCCGCTCCATGCGGCGGCTGAGCCATAAGCTCGGGGTCTCCGCCCGGTTCGCCGGTCAGGTCCCGCATCCCGACATGCATGAGCTTTACTGGGGGGCGGACTGCTTCGTCTGTCCCTCCCAGAAGCATGAGGCCTTCGGGCTCGTCAACGTGGAGGCGATGGCCACGGGACTGCCGATCGTCGCCTCCGGCATGGGCGGAATCAAGGAAATCGTCCGCCACAAGAAGAACGGACTGCTGGTCCGCGATTACCGGAGCCCCAAGGGCTTCAGCCGGCAGCTGAAGAAGCTCTTCAAGGATCCCGTCTTCGCCAAGCAGCTTGGGCAGAAGGCAAGGGAAGATATCCTCCTCCGTTTTCCTTGGAAGCGGACGGCGGAACGGTTGGCCGAGCTGTACCGCAGCCATTCTTAACTCATCAAGCCAACGAACAAGGGGAAGATTGTGTTGAGCAGGTATGTAGCCAGTAAGTGGAGGAAGACGGAAGCCCTTCTGCCGGATCCGGCGATAAGGGATTACATTCCGGCGACCGTCAAGATGACCAGATCCTCGCTGCATGATATGCTGGTGCGTTACGGTACCGTCTATATCAAGCCCGATTCGGGTCTGCAAGGCAAGGGAGTCATGAGGGTGGAGAGAAGGGAAGGCCGCCGGCATAAGTACAAGTACCAGGCGGGGGAAAAGATCTACCATTTCCGCGTATACGGCGAACTGTACGACGCCCTCCGCAAGGTGATCAAGGGCAGGAAGTATCTCGCCCAAAAGGGATTCCGATGCTTACTTACAATAAGCGTCCGTTCGACCTCCGGGTCATGGTCCAGACCAACCTGGATCAAAAGTGGGAAACGACCGGCATCATCGGACGGGTAGCGCACCCGAAGAGGATCGTCACGAATTATCACAGCGGAGGGCAGCTGAAGCCCGTGGAGAAGCTGCTGACCCCTATCTGTCGCCAAGCCGCAAGAAAGAGCAGATCCGCGAGCTCGAGGAGCTGGGGGTCCGGGTGGGCAGACGGATGGGGAGCCGGTTTCCCGGGGTGAAGGAAGTCGGACTCGACGTGGCGCTGGACGGAAAGGTGCGTCCCTGGATTCTTGAAGTCAACACGCGGCCGGATCCGTACATTTTCCGCACATTAAAAGACAAGGAAATCTTCCGGCGGATTTACCGGTACGCCAAAGCTTATAAGCGGTTGTAACCCTGCCTCCGAAAGGACTGACGTTCGGACGGAGGACAAGACGACGGCCGGCCTAAACAGGGCCGGTCTTTTTGCTTTGGCCTATAGGACAGCGCTCCCAACAAAAGGATTGACAAAAAAAGAGGGCTCTGAGAAAATGAACGCGTGTACATCAGAATGTAAAATGAACGCGTGTACATAATCGATGGTAAAGTAGGGAAGCAGCATGGTTACCCGCAAGGAAGTGGCCGATCTAGCCGGCGTTTCCGAAGCGACCGTCTCCCGGGTTCTTAACGGGGTGGGTCCGATTCGGGAAGAGACGAAGGAAAGGGTGCTTTCCGCGGCCAAAGAACTGAATTATATCCCGAACGCCATAGCCCGGAGCTTTGCGCGCCGCCGGAGCGGAAACCTGGGAGTCGTTCTGCCCTATGTTCCCAAGGTACACCTGTTCTCCACCTATTATTTCTCGGAAATTCTAAGCGGAATCGGGGAAGCGGTCCGGGAGCACGGGTATGATCTTCTTCTTCTGTTCCGAACGCCCGGCGCACCGGCTGATTATACGACGTGGTATCATTCCCAGAAGGTGGACGCCTGCGTCATTCTCGGGGCGTCCGATCTTCCGGAGGAAAGGAAAGCCCTTCAACGCCTTGCCGCTCACAGGCTGCCCTTCTGCCTCGTCAACCAGCGGTTCCCGGACGAGGAGTTTAACGAGGTCGATGCCGATCACGCGAGCGGCAGCTACGAAGCCGTGAAGCACCTGATCGCAGGCGGCTGCCGGAGGGTGGCTTTCTTGAACGGCTCGCCGGAATACTCCAACAGCCGGGACCGGCTGACAGGCTACCGCCAAGCGGTGACGGAAGCGGGACTCGACCCGGACGCCCTGCTTCAGCTCGGCGGCAATTACAGCCGCCGGAGCGGGGAACAGGCGGCCCAGGCGGTTTACCGCGAAAGGGAGCGGGTCGATGGGGTCTTTGCCGCCAACGACCGTATGGCGGTGGGCCTCATGCAGGGACTGCGGGCGCTCGGCCTCGAAACCGGCACCGATGTGGCGATTGCCGGGTGCGACGATTCCGACGCCGCCCGGATGACCGAGCCGCCCCTCACCTCCGTGCACGTCCCGTTCTATGAGATGGGGCGGCTTGCCGCGGACCGGCTTCTCCAGGTGCTCGACCAGGGCGATCCGGGAACCGTTTTTCGGGAGCAGCTGGCGACCCGGCTAGTGATTCGGGAATCCAGCATTCTCCGCAGCCGGGAATAGTGCCTTATCCGCATTACCGGATAAGGCGCTGGAGCATTACACTCTGAACCGTAGAAAGGTTGTGTATCGAGTGAAGAAGGTTAAGGTGGGAATGGTCGGCTACAAGTTTATGGGCAAGGCCCACAGCCAAGCTTACCGGGACATCCCGATGTTTTTTCCGGATGCGGTCAAGCCCGTCATGAAAACGATTTGCGGCCGTGACCGCGACGGCGTCAGCCAGGCAGCGGAGCAGTTCGGCTGGGAGGCGCATGTGACCGACTGGCGTCAGCTGCTCGCGGACCCGGAGATCGAGCTCGTCGATATCAACGCCCCGAGCAACGCGCACAAGGAGATTGCGCTCGCAGCCGCGAAGGCCGGCAAGCATATCTTCTGCGAGAAGCCGCTTGCTCTTACGCTTGAGGATTCGCGGGAGATGCTGAAGGAGGTGGAAGAAGCCGGCGTCAAGCATATGGTCGGCTTCAACTACCGGTTCGCTCCGGCCGTCCAGCTGGCGAAGAAGCTCGTCTCCGAAGGGAGACTCGGCCGGATTCATCACTTCCGCGCCTGGTTCCTCCAGGATTGGATCGTCGATCCGGACTTTCCGCTTGTCTGGAGGCTGCAGAAGGAGATTGCCGGGTCCGGCTCGCATGGCGACCTGGGCGCCCATCTGATCGATCTGGCTCACTTCCTGGTCGGGGAGATGGAGGAGGTGATCGGCATGAGCGAAACGTTCGTCAAGGAGCGGCCCACGGCCGATTCGATGACGGGGCTGAGCGCCAAAGGGAGCAAGGACGCCCCGAAGGCTCCCGTGACGGTGGACGACGCCACGCTGTTCCTGGCCCGGTTCGCGGACGGGGCTCTCGGCAGCTTCGAGGCGACCCGCTTTGCCCCCGGACACCGCTGCACGAACGCTTTCGAGATCAACGGCAGCAAGGGCAGTGTGAAATTTGATTTTGAACGCATGAACGAGCTGGAAGTTTACTTCACGGACGATGCCGAGGACGTGCAGGGCTTCCGCCGCGTTCTGGCGACCGATCCCGCTCATGCTTACAGCGAGGCCTGGTGGCCGCCCGGCCATACGATCGGCTACGGCCAAACGTTTACCCACGAGCTGCTTGAATTCATGCGGGCTCTGGGTGAAGACCGCCAGCCCGTTCCGAATTTCCGGGACGGCGTTCAGTGCCAGGCCGTGCTCGCGGCGGTGGAACGCTCCATCGACGAACGCCGCTGGGTGAAGCTAACCGAAATGTAAAGCCGAAAGGGGTAAACCAATATGAAAAGCGCATTAATCGTACAGGGCGGATGGTCCGGCCATCAGCCGAAGGAAGTGGCGGAGCTTCTCGCCGGCGTTCTTCGGGAGGAACAGTTCGAGGTCGAAGTATCCGATACGCTGGATGCTTTTCTCGATGCGGAGAAGCTGCTTAGAACCGATCTGATCGTACCGGTCTGGACCATGGGCCAGATCACCAAGGAGCAGCTGACTCCTCTGCTTGAAGCGGTGCGCAACGGTACCGGGATCGCCGGATGCCATGGGGGCATGGGCGATTCGTTCCGCAACGAAACCGAATACCAGTTCATGGTCGGCGGCCAGTGGGTAGCCCATCCGGGCGGTGACGGGATCCGCTACACCGTGCGCATCAAGGAGCCGAACGATCCGCTCGTTCAGGGAATGAAGGACTTCGAGGTCGTTTCCGAGCAGTATTACATGCATGTGGACCCGGGCATCCGGGTGCTGGTGGTAACGGATTTCGGAGATACCGAGATGCCGGTGGCTTGGACGAAAACCTATGGACAAGGCAAGGTCTATTACAATTCGCTTGGTCACCAGGCGGACATCGTCGCGATGCCTGAAACGCTGGAAATGATGCGCCGCGGGATGGTCTGGGCCGCGAAATAGCACCCAATAGGAGGAACGAAGGACTCATGGACAAAGTCAAGCTGGGCATTATCGGCTGCGGAAACATAAGCGGCATTTATTTCAAGAACGCCGCCACCTTTGACATTCTGGAGCTGGTCGCCTGCGCCGACCTCGATGTGGAGCGGGCGAAGGCCAAGGCGGAGGAGCATGGCATTGCCAAAGGCTGCTCGGTGGCGGAGCTTCTCGCCGATCCCGAGATCGAGATCGTCATCAACCTGACGATCCCCCAGGCGCACGCCGAGGTGTGCCTCCAGGCGCTGGAGGCGGGCAAGCATGTATACGTGGAGAAGCCGCTTGCGGTTACCCGCGAAGAAGGGCAGCGTATTCTGAAGCTGGCCGCGGAGAAGGGGCTGCGGGTCGGATCTGCACCGGATACGTTCCTGGGCGGCGGAATCCAGACGAGCATCAAGCTCATCCGGGACGGCTGGATCGGCACGCCGATCGGAGCCACGGCCTTCATGGCCGGGGGCGGTCACGAGTCGTGGCATCCGGCTCCGGACTTCTATTACAAGCAGGGCGGCGGCCCGATGTTTGATATGGGTCCCTATTACTTGACGGCGCTTGTGGCCATGCTCGGTCCGATTCAGCGCATTACCGGCTCGGCCCGCATTTCCTTCGCGGAGCGGACGATCACGAGCAAGCCGAAATTCGGGGAGAAGATCGAGGTGGAGGTTCCGACCCACGTGGCCGGCATTATGGACTTCCACAGCGGGGCGGTGGGCACGATCCTCACGAGCTTCGACGTCCCCGGGGGACACACGCTCCCCCGCATCGAGGTCTACGGGAGCGAGGGGACGCTGCTGGTCCCCGATCCGAATACCTTCGGCGGGCCGGTCCGGCTGAAGCGCAAGGGCTCGCAGGAGTGGAGCGAGATGCCGCTGTCACACGGGTTCGCGGAGAATGCCCGCGGAGTCGGCGTGGCTGACATGGCGCATGCCATTAAGGCCGGCCGGCCCCACCGGGCAAACGGAGAGCTCGCCTATCATGTGCTGGAAGCCATGCACGGCTTCCATGATGCCTCAAGCGAGGGCCGGCACTATAACATGCAGAGCACCTGCGAGGCTCCTGAGCTTCTGCCCATGGGCCTGCCCCGCCATCTGGTGGAATAAAGGGAAATCCCCTTTCGCCGACGCGAAAGGGGATTTTTTGTCGATTCCGGGGAACCGGAAGGTCTGTTATATGCAACGAGCACTAGGAGGTGGCAGCGGGATTCTCGGGCAGCCCCTTCATCAGGTTCTGGACCAGCTCCTCCCGGGTCTCGGGAGAAGTGTTTTCCCAAATAAATTCGAAGAGCACGCCGAGTCCCGGGAGGGCCTTCTCGTCCCCGCGGATCGAGTCCTCGATCACTTCCCGCAGCTCTTCGGCGTTCTTTCCTTCCACCCGTTTCACGATCGCTTGACGCAAGCTCAACATCATGGGGTTCATCCTCCGTTTCTTGGTTCCTTGCCTTACTATGCTCCGCTCCGCCCGGTTATATGCACCCTTGGGCTAAAGGGGATGGGCTGTGCTATAATGGACAAAATGGAAAAGAAACCGGGAGGGCGGGTCTATGAAGAAAACATTCGCCGTAATCGGGCTCGGCCGGTTCGGCTCCAGTGTGGCGAAGGAGCTGACCAAGGTAGGCTATGAAGTATTGGCCGTCGATTCCGACGCGGAACGGGTGCAGGAAATGAGCGCCATCGTCACCCACTGCGTTCAGGCGGATTCCACCGATGAGGACGCCCTCAAGGCCATCGGCATCCGCAATTTCGACGTCGTCGTGGTGGCAATCGGAGAGAACGTCCAGGCCAGCATTCTGACGACCTTGATTCTGAAGGATATCGGGGTTCCGACCCTTCTCGTCAAGGCCAAGAACGAGCTGCACGGCAAAGTGCTGACCAAGACGGGAGCGGACAAGGTGATCTATCCGGAAAGGGATATGGGACAGAGGGTGGCCCACAGCCTCATCTCCCCCAACATTCTCGATTACATCGAGCTTTCGGACAACTACAGCATCGTGGAAATCCGGGCTACCGGTAAGCTTATCGGCAAAAGTCTGAAGGAGCTCGATATCCGGGCCCGTCACCAGTGCAACGTGATGGCGATCAAGAATGAGAACGATATGAATATCGCGCCGGATGCCAACGCTTTGATCAAGCCGACGGATATTCTCGTCGTGGTGGGCCGCAATGAAGATTTAATCAAATTCGAAAAAACCTATTCGGAGTAAAATGACATGCCACAAGACATAACATCGGTTCAGAATCCCCGGGTTAAGCAGTGGACCGAGCTGCTGGTCAAGCGAGGGCGCGACCGCCAGGGGAAGTTTCTTTTGGAAGGGGTTCATCTGGTCGAGGAAGCCCTCCGTTCCGGCATCCCCGTGGAGACGGTTCTTTATTCTCTCGATAAGGGATTGCCGAAAGAGGTAGAGAGCCGGCTCACCTCCGACCAGGAAGTGATCGGTGTGAGTCAGGCCGTCCTCGCCAAATGCTCCGACACCCAGACGCCCCAAGGGGTGCTGGGCATAGCCGCGAAGCCGGTGGCCCCACGGACCGATTCGCTGACCGGGAAGGACAGCCTTGTGGTGGCCATCGACGGCATTCAGGACCCGGGCAATCTCGGCACGATCATCCGGACCGCCGACGCGGCCGGGGCCACCGCCGTCATTCTCGGCCGCGGCACGGTCGATGTGTACAACCCGAAGACCATCCGGTCGACCATGGGCTCGCTGTTTCACCTGCCGGTCGTGGAGGCCGATCTGCCGGAGCTGCTAGCTGAAGCGGCCCAAGCCGGCATTCAGGTGCTGAGCACCGGCATGCAGGCGGAGAGCACGTGCTACACGGCCGATCTGAGCCGCGCGACCTGGTTCGTGATCGGCAACGAGGAAGCGGGGTTTCTCCCGAAGCGGAAGCCCATGTGAGCCGCCGGATCTCGATCCCGATGAGGGGCCGGGCCGAATCACTGAACGCGGCCATGGCGGCCGGCATCGTGCTGTACGAGGCCATGCGGCAGCGGCACTACAGGTGACCGAAGGATAATAAGGGGCTGTCCTGCAGCTTCTTCACAAAGGCTGGAACCGGCCGGAGCCTCTCCGGATCCCTTCCAGTCTTTTTAAATGGGTGAAAGGGAATAAGGTATGAAGCTTAAGGAAGATTTCTTTACACGCAAGACGAACGAATTAGGCGTTACTTTAAACGATGTGCAGAAGAAGGCGGTACTCCAGACGGAGGGACCCTTGCTCTTGCTGGCGTCTCCCGGGTCGGGCAAGACGACGACGATCATCATGCGGATCGGCTATCTGATCGAGGAAAGAGGCGTAAATCCCGCAAGAATCAAGGCGGTTACGTTCAGCCGGGCTTCGGCCAACGATATGAAAGAGCGCTTCAAGCGGTTTTTCCCACCTTCCGCCCGTGGATTTCTCCACGATTCACAGCTATGCCTTCGAGGTGGTTAGGAATCATTTTCGGAGAACGGGGACTTCTTATCAAATCATTGAAGGCGACCTGGAAAAGGGAGAGCAGGAGACATTCGATTCAAGCGAGCTTCCGCTGCATAAGAGAATCATTCTGCGCCATTTGTTTCATTCCCTTGTCGGAGAAACGATAACCGATGACCAATGGAGGAGCTGACCACCTACATCAGCTTTATTAAAAATAAAATGATACCTCCTGACCGTTGGTCAACGATTAAAACGGAGGTTCCGCAGGCCGTTAATATTTTGCAGGCGTATGAGGAATACAAGCAGTCGGGGCACCGAAAGCTGCTGATCGATTATGACGACATGCTGACGATGGCGGAGCAGGCTCTGGCTGGGGACCGGGAGCTTCTACGGAGGGATCAAGGGCGGTTTGATTACGTCCTGACGGACGAGAGCCAGGACACTTCCCTCGTTCAGCATGCGATTATCGAGAAGCTGGTGCGGGAGCATCGGAATCTCTGCGTGGTGGCGGATGACGACCAGTCCATCTACAGCTGGCGCGGGGCGGAGCCGTCCTACCTTCTGAACTTCAGGCAAGCTTATCCGGATGCCGCTGTCTTGTATATGGAGCAGAATTACCGCTCCTCCCGGGAGATTGTGGAGACGGCCAATCAGTTTATTAAGAGGAACAAACAACGATACGGCAAGAACATGTTTACCCATAATCCGCCGGATCAGCCTATTAAGCTCAAGTCCTTTGCCGATTATGTCTACCAGGCCAAATACCTGGTCCGGGAAATTCAAAAGCTCAAGCATTTATCGGAAGCGGCGGTATTGTACCGCAACCATTCCTCCTCGATCGCTTTGCTCAACGAATTTGACCGGGCGGGCATTCCCTTTTATTTGAAGGATGCTGACAACCGGTTCTTCTCCCACTGGGTCGTGGAGGATATTCTAAATTTTATGCGGATCACCTTTACCGATAAGCGTCCCGAGCTGGTCGAGAAAATCCATTTGAAGATGAACGGGTATATAAGCAAGGGGCAGATGGCCGCTGTCAAAGGGATCGATAACAAGGAGTCGGTGTTTGATAATCTCCTGAATTATGTCCCCTTGCAGGACTACCAGATCAAGCAGCTGCAAGCCTGCAAAGAAACGTTTAGGGAAATGAACGGTATGCCGCCGCGCCATGCCATTCGGGTCATCCGGTCCCGGTTAGGCTACGAGAAGGCGCTGGAGAAAATGTGCGAAAGGCTCGGCTTCCGGAAAGAGTATTTGATCGGAATCCTCAACACGCTCGAGGAGATCGCCGATACGCTGCCTACGATGGAGGATTTTGCCGACCGGCTGAAGCATCTGGAAGCGGCCGTGAAGACGGCAAGGAGCCGCAAAGGCCAGAATGCGGTAACGTTCTCTACCTTTCATAGCTCCAAGGGGCTTGAATTTCAGCGGGTCTATATGATCGACCTGGTGGATGGGACGGTTCCCTCCTCCGATGACAAGGGGAACGCCGATCTAATGGAGGAAGCCACCCGCCTGTTCTATGTGGGGATGACACGGGCGAGGAAGCACCTGGAGCTGATCGGGTACCGAAAAAGAGACGGGAAAGAGGTCAAGGATTCCGTCTTCGTAACGGAGGTCCGGGACCTGGCTCATCCGCCCGAACCCGATCCAATCCCCAGACCGGTGGGCTCGGATTTGTCCGCAAACGGCAAAATGGCTGAAAGTCGGAACGTGACGAAGGCCAAGATCCCGCATAACCCTAACGCCATTCGCAAGAGGGAGGAGCTAGGCCCGGGGATGGCGGTCAAGCACCGGGTCTTCGGACAGGGCACGATTGTGCAGCTCAACGGCGAACAGATTTATATCCAATTCGGGAAAAGCATCAAGACACTGGCTGTTGCGATCTGCCTGGAGAAGGGGCTGCTGGAGCCGTACGGCGACCGGGAAGGGCTTCAATTTCCGGAAGGTTTTTGATATGATCGGATAAAATGGGTTTCCCATGAAGAGGAAGGGAGGGGCGACTTATGGTACAGACCGAACGGGAAGAATGCGAGAAGACCTGTGAAGGCTCCGGCCAGGAAAGCGAACGGATCAAGGCATCTCTCGTGGACAACGGGACAGCCGAGGAAATGGCCCAATTGTTCAAGGCTCTCGGAGACCCTACCCGTGTTAAAATGATCTATGCGCTCGCCCAGAAGGAGCTGTGCGTTCACGATCTCTCCCGTGTGCTCGATATGGGGCAGTCGGCGATCTCCCACCAGCTTCGCTATTTGCGGAATTTGCGGATCGTTAAACGGCGCAAGGAAGGGAAAACGGTCTATTATTCCCTGGAGGACGAACACGTGGAGCAGATCTTTCTGCAAACGTACCAGCATATTTCCCATCCATAAGGCGGCGTAAGTAGAATAAGATAGTCAGTCACGATCTGAGTTGCATAACGTTAAGGCGTTGAATTATTAAGTGGTAAAAAGGGTTAGTACCGATTGTCGGCACTAACCCTTTCCTTTTATTTATTGAATTTGCTTAAAAGTTCGGTCTCGGTCAGATTTGTTTCATGAAATGCTGCCTTATACTTTTCGATATTATTAATAGCTACAAATATCTGGCGCAGCAGCATTCCATTTCAACCCGCTTCCCCCGCTTCGGCAAAGTACCCGATGAGAAAGTCGCGAAACTTGCGTGCAGCGAGGGATAGGTACCGCTTCTCGTGCCAAACGATCTGGAAATTGCGCTGGCAAACGGGGAACTCAATACGCAGCAAGCTCAGTGGGGAGTTCGGGCCGCCGCAATTTCCTACAAGCGCAACTCCCAGTCCGGCCCGGACAAGACTTGCAATGGCGGCAGGCTCGTCTACCCGGCAGGCGAAGTTAGGCGTTATCCCGGCTTCTTGGAATAACAAATCGTTCATTTGCTGAAATGGAACCCCTCCTTGTACCCGATAAACGGGTCCTCCGCCAGCTCGCTCAAGCGGATGCTCTTACTCCCTGCAAAACGGTGTCGTGGGGGAACAGCCACATAAACATCTTCCTTCAAGACGGACGCCGCGCTAATGTCAGGCCGATCGATCGGCAGCGCCGTAAAGCACATGTCGACATCGCCGGCCTCCACCAAATGCGTCATTTCTTCCATTGAAGCCTGTGTAATCCGAAAGTTGACTTCCGGATGAAGCGCTAGAAATTCACCCAGCGCATCCGATAACCGGTCCAGCGTCGATGTAGCGAGGTGGATGCTCCCTTGTTCGAGTCCCGCTAGCTCGGACACTTCTTTCCTTCCTTCTTCCAACAGGGCGAGTGCCTTCTCGACTTTGTCCAGAAACGCCTTGCCGAACACATTAAGACGAATCCGTCCTCCGTGCCTGTCGAAAAACGGAACCCCTACGTCTTCCTCCAGCCTTGAAATCGTCTTGCTCAGCGCAGGCTGCGCGATGCGCAGCTCCTGTGCCGCCTTCGTCATGTGCTCCATACGGGCCACCGTTTGAAAATACCGCAACTGAAGAAGCTCCATACGCGTCTTCCCTTCCCATACACCCGAGTATATAACTATTATGGTTTAAGATATATTTTTGTTTATTTATAAGTGATTGTAAAATAAAGCATGTAAGGAAAGCAAATACGGTGTTAAACCCGCATCCGGCAGCGTTCGTTTACAGCAATATTCACTTGGTTCTTGCGGTTTTGCATGCGGGCCTTTTGTTGTTCTATTCGTTCAAAAAGAGGTTTATTTGAAACGGGCAAACATTGATTGATGGGAGGGGTCAAAATGAAACAATTAAGCATCGGCATTATTTTAGGGAGTACACGCCAAGGCCGCGTAAGTCCACAGGTAGGAAGCTGGGTAAAAGAAATTGCCGACGGGCGTGGAAATGCGAATTATGAAATCGTAGATATCACAGACTTTCAATTGCCTTTTTTCGGAGAAGGCACAGGCAACGAGCCTGGATTAATCTCTTGGTCAGAAAAGCTTTCCAGCTTGGACGGGTTCGTCTTTATTGTCCAAGAATACAATCACAGCATTACGGGAGCATTAAAAAATGCACTGGATTCAGCCCGCGACGAATGGAATAACAAGGCAGCCGGCATCGTTAGCTATGGTTCAACGGGTGGAGCCCGCGCAGCCGAACATTTACGTGGAATTTTAGGAGAATTATTCGTAGCGGACGTTCGCGCACATCCAACATTATCGATAATTACGGATTTTGAAAACTTCAAAACATTTAAACCTACCGAACTGCACGTTGATAAAATAAACGCAATGTTAGATCAACTGATCGCATGGAGCGGCGCATTAAAAACTTTACGGTAAACTGCACTACAGATATTGGTAACACGGGAGGATTGTACTATGAAAGCAGCAGCATTTCGTTCGCTCGGCGGACCCGAGGTCATGGAGGTTATGTCGTTTCCCGATCCACAGGCCGGGCCAGGGCAAGTCAGGGTCCGGGTGAAAACGGCTGGGGTACAGCATTACGATTGCGGCGTACGGAGCGGCTGGACTCCGCAGGGCGTCGCCATTCAACTTCCGCAAATTCCGGGCAACGAGTTCGCGGGCATCATCGATCAAGTGGGCCAAGGCGTTACCAGTTTTCATGTAGGCAGCGAGGTGCTTGGCTTCGCGCTATTGAATTGTTACGCTGAATATGTGGTCGTGGGCGCTGACCAAATCGTAAACAAGCCCGGCAGCATGACCTGGGAAGAGGCAGGCGGGCTGACCGGCAACGGCCAAGGCGCGTATATCGCCATGAAAGCCATCGGCGTTGGACCGGGCGATACGGTGCTGATCCATGGCGCGGCCGGATCGCTCGGCGCCTTTGCCGTGCAGCTGGCGAAGGAGTGGGGGCCGCGACGATTATCGGCACCGCAAGCGAGAGCAACCACGACTACTTGCGGTCCCTCGGGGCCATCCCGGTTACGTACGGGGAGGGTCTAGTCGAGCGAGTGCGGGCGCTAGCGCCGAACGGCGTCGACGCTGCGTTCGATACGGCCGGAGCGGAAGCGGTGCGGGCCTCAGTCGAATTGGTGGAGGACAGGAACTGTATTTGCACGTTCGCCGCTCACGACCTTATCGACGAGCTTGGCCTCCGCGTCATCCGTAGCCAGCGCTCCGCCGCCCGCCTGGCCGAGCTTGTCGATCTGCACAGTAAGGGCAAGCTGCGCATCCATATCCGGCAGACGTTCCCACTCGACAAGGCCGCGGATGCACACCGGCTGATCGAAACGAGGCACGGCCGCGGCAAGATTGTCCTCGCCATCGATTAAGCGGAGGCGGGCGACCACTATACGAGTCAAGGGGGCGGATTAACCGTTCCCTTAGACGCTTGTTTGCTCTTGCTCGATTTTATGGACAGCAAACTATCCAAAGCTAAAAATGGCTTACGACCTCAAAGAAGACTTCTTTAAGATAAGGGACTTCAATAAATTCCATGAACTACCGTTTCCGTCTCATGGCCTTTTTTTCGTTGGGCCAGGCCGGTCTCATTGACATTCCTTTCAAGGGTTGAATATAATGGGGATACGATTCTAATATATGAATAAATGCTCATTTGTTAAGGGGATGACAAGCATGAGCCGTTCGAACGGGCAGCAGCAAACGCATAAGCAGGAGCTTCTTCTCCTGGGCTTGGACTGCGCCAACTGTGCACAGAAGCTGGAAAGGGGAGTGAGCGGCATTCCCGGGGTGACCTCCTGCTCCGTCGATTTCCTGTCCCGCACGATGAGACTGGAAAGCCCGGCGGGACAGGAGGATGCCGTTCGGGAGGAAGCCGTCCGGAAGATCCGCTCCCTGGAGCCTCACATCCGGGTACAGAAAGCGGGCCGGGATGAGCATGGCCACGCTGATCACGCCGGTCATGCCCATGCCCGGGAGGAAGAGGGGCATTCGCATGACCACGGAGAGCATGGGCATTCCCACGATCACGGAGCCGGCGGCAGCCGGGTGCTGCTGATTCGGATCGCAATTGGCCTGATCCTCACCGCAGTTGGGGTGTTCGCTCCGGTCTCCGGGCTGCCGGAGCTCGGCCTGTTCCTGCTCGCCTATGTCACGGTTGGGGGAACGGTTGTCCTGCAGGCGGTCCGCAACCTGGTGAGGGGTCAGGTGTTTGATGAGAATTTCCTGATGGCTCTCGCGACGATCGGAGCCTTTGCCATCGGGCAGTACGCCGAAGGGGTAGCCGTTATGCTGTTCTACCAGGCGGGGGAATGGTTCCAGGGACTGGCCGTAAATCGGTCCCGCCGGTCGATTCAGTCCTTGATGGACATCCGTCCGGACTATGCCAATCTCCTTACCGGTAAGGATTCGAAGCAAGTTAAGCCCGAGGAGGTTCGGATCGGGGACCGCCTGCTCATCAAGCCGGGCGAGAAGGTGCCGCTCGACGGTATCGTGCGGGAAGGCAGCTCCCAGCTGGATACGTCCGCCCTGACGGGCGAATCCGTGCCGAGGAGGTAGCGGAAGGCGATCCGGTGCTGAGCGGGTCCATCAACAAGAACGGGCTCTTGACCGTAGAGGTCACGAAGGGGTACGGGGAATCGACCGTTTCCAAAATTCTCGAGTTGGTCCGCGAGGCCAGCAGCCGGAAAGCCCCTACGGAGAATTTCATCACCCGGTTTGCCCGTACCTACACGCCTGTGGTGGTCGGGATCGCCGTGCTGCTCGCTGTGCTTCCTCCCCTTCTGGTGGAAGGATCGACCTTTGGCGACTGGCTTTACCGGGCCTTGATCTTTCTCGTTATTTCTTGTCCGTGCGCCTTGGTCATTTCCATTCCTCTCGGATTTTTCGGCGGAATCGGAGCCGCTTCCCGGGCAGGGGTGCTTGTGAAGGGCGGCAGCTATCTCGAAGCGTTGAATGACGCGGCTTACGTCGTCTTTGATAAGACGGGGACGCTTACCAAAGGGGTCTTTCAAGTGACGGCCCTTAAGCCGTCCGGATCCTTCTCCCCCGACGAGCTCCTCGAATACGCCGCTTACGCGGAGGCCCACTCGACCCATCCTATCGCGGAATCAATCCGCCAAGCTTACGGCAAAGCTTTGGACGGGGGCCGGATGAGCGGCTATAACGAAATCCCGGGACACGGGATCCAGGTAAGCGTAGGGGAAAAGAGGTGCTGGCCGGCAACGCCAAGCTGATGGAAAGAGAAGGCGTTGCCTTTGGTCCACCCGAAGATACCGGAACCGTGGTTCACGTGGCCATCGATCAAGCTTACGCCGGGTATATCGTCATTTCGGATGAAGTGAAGGAGGACGCAGCGGAAGCGGTCCGGGCCCTTAAGCAAATGGGCATCCGCAAGACGATCATGCTGACCGGCGATGCCCGGGCCACGGCGGAGGCGGTGGGCCGCCGGCTGGGGCTGGACGAAGTCCATGCCGAGCTGCTCCCCCAGCATAAGGTGGAGGAAATCGAGAAGCTGGATAAGCAGAAATCCGGGAAGGACAAAGTGATCTTCGTTGGCGACGGGATTAACGATACTCCCGTACTGGCACGGGCGGATATCGGCGTCGCCATGGGAGGACTCGGCTCGGATGCCGCCATCGAAGCCGCGGATATCGTCCTGATGACCGACGAGCCGTCGAAGCTCCTCGCCGCCCTTCGCATCGCCCGGAAGACGCGGCGGATCGTATGGCAAAATATCGGGTTCGCTTTAGGGGTAAAGGGGATTTTCCTGCTGCTGGGGGCGTTGGGGTTCGCCACTATGTGGGAGGCCGTCTTCTCGGATGTCGGCGTTACGCTGCTGGCCGTCTTGAACGCCATGCGCATACTGAAGGAAACGGGTAAAGAAACCTAACCGAGTGCCGGAAGGCAAGGGGAATGGTCCAGTGCCTTATCCAGTAACTTTATTTACGGATAAGGCACTAGAGGGCCATTCCTATTTTTATTGGGCTGTACCGGATCTAAAGCTTCTCGAACGTGCGCAGCCGGGTAATCATGTGGCAGACCCCGTAAAGAAGAATGTAGATGAAGAAGGACCACCAGCTCCGCCAGTGGAGAGGCTGGTAAAAGCCGAGCCATTGGAAGAAAGCCTCCCCGGCGAAGGCGCTGATTCCCGCAAAAATGACGGCCTTCAGAAGAGGAGAAGCGTCCGGCTTGATCTGTATGAAGAACATGATCATGACCGGAATCAGGCAGAAATCCCAAGGGACGTAGCTAGGGATAGTAGGAATGGCAAGTCCCGTGTAATACCAAAGCCCGTATTCCACTCCGATAAAATCAAACCAGGAGGAAATGATCAGCGCCATAAAGCCGCCAAGCAGAAGTCTTCCGGTGCTTTCCTTTTGCGGAAGCGGAACCAGAGAGCCCATGGGATCAGGGCAAAGCTCCAGGATAGCCAAAAATCCCACTTAAAGAGAGTCTCGTGAGTCCAGTATTCGATATATTCCCGGTTGGTGGCGGAGACTTTCTTGTAGAATCCTCCGATTCTCTCGATCTTGTCCGGGTTCTGAAGCGGCATAACAATCCCTCCCCAAGCGTATACCTACAGGCTTCCCTTTCCCGCTTCTTCCTAACCGGATGGATAGGCGGAGGAGAGATGCTTCAGGCGAACGCTCCGTCGGAAGAAGGCCTTGGCTTTGCTGATTCTGGCCAAGCTTGATGGAGCTCAAAGCCCATCAAAAAAGCCCACCCGAGCAGGCAGGCTGCTAGAGGGTGAGCATAGGACGGTCAAATGGTTAAAAAGATAGAGGAATAAAAAGCAGGAAAGGAGTTGCAGAATGGCGAAGAAAATGATATGATAAAAGCTGTCACGTTCAACTTAGCCATAATGATTCATACATAATTAATTATATCATAATGGCGGGTGGATGTCAACTAGGCGATTCTAACGGAAACCAAGCTTAAGGGAGGTCGGAAGAATGGAAACGGAAACCGATCGGGAACGGGATGTACGGGGAGAGGAAGCCTCGCGTTCCGTCAGCTCTTTCGATAACCAAGAGGAGCAGGACTTGCCTTCCTTTAAGGATCTTAAGGTAGACGATCCCGTTCGTCTATATTTGAAGGAGATTGGCCGGGTGCAGCTGCTTTCAGCTGAAGAAGAGCTGGAGCTCGCGACCCGGGTTCAGCAGGGGGACGAGGCGGCCAAAAACCGGCTGGCGGAAGCCAACCTCCGGCTGGTCGTCAGCATTGCCCGCCGCTATGTGGGCAGGGGAATGCTGCTTCTGGACCTCATTCAGGAGGGCAACATGGGGCTGATGAGGGCCGTCGATAAATTCGACCCCGACAAAGGCTTCAAGTTCAGCACCTATGCCACCTGGTGGATCCGCCAGGCCATTACCCGCGCCATTGCGGATCAGGCCCGGACCATCCGGCTCCCCGTCCACATGGTGGAGACGGTCAACAAGTTCTCGCGCGTTTCCCGCCAGCTTCATCAGGACCTCGGCAGGGAGCCAAGCGTCGAAGAGATTGCCGCCGCCATGGAGACCGGACCGGATAAGGTGCGGGAGCTCATGAAGCTGGTCATGGAGCCGGTGTCGCTGCACACGCCGGTCGGCGAAGAGCCGGATTCGCTTCTGGGCGATTTTATCGAGGACCAGGAAGTGTCGGCCCCTGCGGATATGGCCGTATCGAGCCAGCTCAAGGAGCAGTTGGAGGATGTGCTGGATACGCTGACCGAGCGGGAGGAGAACGTGCTCCGTCTCCGCTACGGCTTGAACGATGGAAGAGCCCGGACGCTGGAGGAAGTCGGCAAGGTATTCGGCGTCACGCGGGAGAGAATCCGCCAGATTGAAGCGAAGGCTTTGCGGAAGCTCCGGCATCCGAGCCGCAGCAAGCAGATCCGGGACTTTCTGGAATAAGCCCAAGCTTGAGAGTGGGGAAGAGAGGCGTCCGTAGGGACGTCTCTTTTGCTGCACCGGCAACGGGTGAGGAGTGAAGGGCCGTCTTTTTTGGGCGGGGCAAGCATAAAGTGATCAAGAGGACGATGGTGCCCATCGGCGAGCCAAGGAGGGAGGCCGTTCATGACACTGGTCAAGCGGAGGTGGAAAAGCCGGCCGCGCTCCAAAAGCATAAAGCGGAATATTTTCATCACGCTGGTGATCGTTCTGCTGGTGTCGCTTCAATCCTTCATCTACATCGAGAAGAACCTGAAGCCGCCGCTCATGAACCTGGCCAAAATCCGGCTGAAGCAGCTCGCCACCCAATCGATCAACTCGGCCATTACGGATCATATTGCCCAGGGAACCCAATTCGATAAGCTGATCGAGTGGAGAACGGACAATGCCGGCAAGACGGCCGGCTTCATGCTGAATTATGCCGAGCATGTGAAGATAACAGCCGATACGGTTAACCGCGTCAACAGCACGCTGGCCAACCTCAAAGCCATGCCTGAGCACATTCCCTTGGGGCAGGCGATGAACAGCGCCATTCTCGCCTCGTTCGGACCGGATATTCCAATCCGGCTGGTGCCGGCCGGGGCGGCCAAGGTCGATCTTAATACGCGCTCGCAAAATGTCGGAATCAACATGGTGCTGGTGGAGGTATACATCCGGATCATCGCGGAGGTTACGATCATCATCCCATTCGATGCGGAGCCGGAGATCGTTGAGACCGAGCTTCCCATCTCGTACGTGCTCGTCGTCGGGGATACCCCAATGTACTACATGGACAACAAAGGAAATCCCGTAGGAGGGACGCTGCCTCCGAACGTCTCGCTGCCGAATCTCAGCGTTGGCCCCGGGGCGGCCCAGGGAGGAAGCTCCGGTCCATCCACCATGACCGGGTCGGGCGTAACGGGCAGCGGCACTTCGGATAAAGCCGGGAAATAAATTTTATTTGATGACATGACTCAGTTTATCGGGGTTTCGGACAATGTATAAGTTGCGAATCAAATGGCCCTCGACATGAAGCATCAACACCGAATCAACGCCCTTACGGGATGAAAGAATAATTCCGGGTTGCCCATTTATTTCAACGACTTTAACCGCGGCTTCATCCATGGTACAAACCTGGCGGATCGGACCAAGAAGAAACCGTGCCACACGATCGGGCGTTAGGATCGGATTGATGGCGGCTTGGACTTTGCCTCCTCCATCGGAGACTAGTATAACCTCCTGATCAAGCATGGATAAGAGTTGATTCATGTTCCCCTGTTTGAGTGCGGCCAAGAAGCGATGGACCCACTCATAGTCAGCTGACTCCCGATGAACCAGTTCTTCGGAGGTAAGCCCCATCTTGGCATGCGCACGGCTGAAGAGCTTGCGGCAATTCGCTTCGCTTTTCTCAACGAGTGTGGCGATCTCCTGATAATCAAAACCCAACGCCTCACGAAGAACAAAAACGGACCGTTCCGATGGGGTCAGCCGCTCCAGCAGAGCCATCATGGCATAAGACAGAAGATCGTCGCGGACGACCGATTCCATCGAATCCTCATTCGAACTTAGGAAGGGCTCCGGAAGCCATTCTCCGAAATATTCCTCCCGCCTCTTATGCGCCGATTTGTGTAAATCCCGGCAGCGGTTCGTGACCATTTTGCAAAGATAAGCTTTCGGTTCAGCCAATTTATCTTCCGGCACGTCGTAGACCTTTAGAAAAACATCCTGAACAACATCCTCCGCATCCGATACCGATCCGGTCAGTTGATAGGCGAGCTTGAACAACAGCCTCTTATACTTCGTATACAGCTCCTGCATCTATTTCCTTCCATTCTTTTTTAATTTTTCGCCAATTTCCGCTATTAATAAAACGAGAATAAGGACGGTTTTGTGACAAGGACAAGCAAAAACCGCATAGGATAAGATCCCCCCCGCACCGTTCATAATATCCACCAAGGGGGTGACCATCCATGAGTTCCATAAGCACGAGTCTTAAAGCCAATGAAGCCTATCTCCGAAACCAATTCGAAAATTGCTCGGACGTGGTATTCCGCTCTTTTATTTTAGAGGATGAAACCCTGTTGTTGGTTGTCTATTTGGATGGAATGACTCAACTGCAAAGCGTAGAGAGCAACATTCTGAAACCGCTTCTTTATAGCGGGTTACCGCAGGGACTTGACCGTATGCAGTCTCTTGCCGGGATGTTCAGCCGCGAATGGCTCCCGTTAACGAATGTAAAGAAGGATGAATCCCTCGAAGACCTGGTTAAGCATATCCTGCAAGGAAGTTTGGGGATATTGGTAGATGGCGAAGCTTCTGCGCTCCTCTTACAGGTCCAAGGCTATGAGAAGAGAAGCATCGAAGAACCGAAAAAAGAATCGACCTTGCGAGGATCCAAGGAAGGATTCGTCGAGAATATCCGGACGAACACGTCGCTGATAAGACGAAGGATCCTTCATCCGGATCTGAAGATGGAGTCTTATACGATAGGCAAATACACGCAGACCGAAGTGGTTCTTACTTACATGCAGGGCCTTGCGGACGAGAAAGTATTATCGGAAGTAAGGAAAAAGCTCGGCGAGATCGAATTAGACGGCGTCATCGATTCCGCCTATATCGAAGAATGGCTCGAGAATCGCCCTTTCTCCATCTTCTCGCAAATCCAGAATACCGAGCGTCCGGATATCGTGACCGCCTGTTTACTAGAGGAAAAAGTCGCTCTCCTTACGAACGGAACCCCCTTGCCCTTATTCTTCCCATTACCTTCTGGTCAGGTCTTCAATCGGCGGACGACTATTTCGAGAGATTTGTATTCGTCATTTTAACCCGGTTCATCCGATACCTGATGACCTTCATCTCTTTCTCCCTGCCTGCTTTGTACGTAGCACTGACGACCTTCCATCCGGAGATGATCCCCAGCACGCTCATGCTCAGTATCGCGGCCGCGAGGCAAAGCTCGCCGTTTCCGACCGTAATCGAAGTCTTTCTAATGATGATCATATTCGACGGTTTGCAAGAAGCCGGCGTTCATCTTCCCACTCAGCTCGGTTCGGTCGTCAGCATCATTGGAGCGCTGATAATCGGACAAGCCGCCGTCGAAGCCGGCATCATCTCGACGCCGATCATCATCGTCATCTCTTTAACGGGCATCGCGGCTTACACGATCCCGAGATATAGCGCTGCCCTTCCCTTTCGAATCATCCGGTACCTTCTGCTGTTCATTTCGGCCCTGCTCGGCTTCATGGGCTTTGCGTTAGGCATGATCTTCTTAATGATTCACCTCGTCATGCTCGAATCCTTCGGTAAGCCGTTTATGAGCCCGATAGCCCCGTTCGACGGCAAACGGTTTAAAGACCTGATCATCCGCTATCCCTTCTGGATCAAGAATGGCGGGAATAAGAAAGGGCGTCAGACATGATCCGATTCGTCCTCCTGGCTTGCGTCTCTCTTACCCTTGCGCTTATTTCCTCCGGCTGCACGGATTTTGTCGAACCGAATCAACTGGCTGGCGTCTTGGGGACAGTTTAAAATGTCCCGCCGATTGATTACGAACCATCGCAGCATAATCGCGATCAGCGAAGAGTATTTTCGGCGGAACGACGTAAGAAGACTGTTCGATAAACTGTTCCGGGATCCTGCCAACAATCTGAGGGACATCATCGTCATGATTAAAGGAAGCAGCGCCAAGGAGTTCATCATGCTTAAACATCCTATAGAATCTCTCTCCAGCATAGGCGCTGCAAAAGAGCTGCAGATTAACGGGATGAGCGGGTTCTCCTCGAGGCAATTCCTTATCGATAGCTTCTTAAAAGGAGCCGGCCTCTGATCCCGGTCCTCCAAATCGAAAGTTTGAAGAGGAGCCCTAAAAAAACCGATCCGACTGCCGTCTTATCCGGTTTCGCCGTTCTGGACCATAATCTTAAAATTAAAGGATTATTGGATGTCGAGGAAGGCTCCGGAGCCCTCTGGATGATGGGAAAAGGCACCTATCATGGGGCAACGGTCCCATGGAAAAATGGCATAGTATCGCTGCGCTTAACCCAACTTCACCGCCGGATTTCCTCCGCTGCCGGCCAAGATCCGAAACGCATCGTATTAACTGTGAAGGCGCAGGCTTACCTTCTGGAAAATTCATCCCAAGAAGACATGTCCGAGGCCGATAACATGATTGAGCTTCAGAAGGGGATCAACGAGCAAATCCAAAAGGAATTGCAGGATACGTTAGATAAAGTCCAGCGGTGGGGGCCGGATGTATTCGGCATCGGCGAGTACCTTCATCGCTAAAAACCTTATTGGTGGAAATCCCAGGAAGACGATTGGGATGAAAAATTTAAGAATATAGACGTTAGCGTCAAAGCGGATATTCTGCTCCGATCCACCGGAGTGAGCGGCGCACCTTTGAAATGAATACGGAGAGGAAGGGATGCCGGGTGAAAGTAAGCGGTTATCAGATGTTCTGGATGATCAGCATCTCCTCCATGATCATGTTTTCCTATCTTCCCATCAAATTAGCCGCTGAGAAAGCTCACCAGGATAGTTGGATTTCCATTCTGCTGGGGAGCATGATCATGATGGCCGTTACCTGGCTCATTCTCCGGGTATGCAAGCAGAACAAGGAAAAAACGTTAGTCGGTTTCATGAAGGATCTATTGGGAACCTTACTCGGCAAAATCATCGTCACCGTGTATTTTCTGCATTGGTTCATGCAAATGTCCTTTTTAGCAAAAGGAACAGCGGATTTCCACAATTTGGTTATCCTTCCTAACACGCCAATGTTCGTCATCTTATTCTGTTTGATTGTTCTCGTTGCTTATGCGGTGTATAAACGGGGAATTACGGCCATCAGCCGCTGTGCGGAAATCATCGGCCCTTTTTTCGTGACTGTGCTGTATGTGCAGCTGTTTCTGAATCTTCAAGACATGGATATGAAGAGGATTTTGCCTGTTTATGCCGACTCCGGGTGGTTTTCTATTCTGGAGGGCACTTTTCGATCGTTTAATTATATGGTCGATCCTTCGATCATTCTCATGCTGTTCTTTTTCGCCGAGAACAAGCAAACGGTCTCGCGTGCGATCCTATGGGGAACGGCGGTTGCGATGGGGTGGGGCGTATTGGCCACACTGGTTGTTCTTTTTGTTACCGGACCGAATCTTGCCGCTGAAATGGTCTACCCCGTGTATTCCATGACGAAGTTTGTATCCATCCTGAATTTCGTTCAGAATATCGATGCTTTTTACATTCCGCTTTGGATTTTCGGGGCCTTTATAAAAGTATCGGTATGCTTGTTTATCCTAAGTTACGGGTTATCCGAGTGGACCGGCTATAAAAATTGGAAGCTGATCGGATGCATCATAGCGGTCATCTGGCTGGCGTTCGTCATCTACAGCCCGCACAACATCCGGATTTCCAATACGCTCAAGAACATGATTTTATGGATAATCGGCAGCATAAGGGAACACCGTAAAGCCTGATTGTCACAGAATCCATCGGAGCGTCGTTATATCATTGAAAGGCAAACGCCTTATCAAAATTAAGTTAAAAGAGGTGCAGTTCATGGCTCAACGTGTAAATTATATGAAGCAATCACCGGAATTTTTAAGAAGCTGATGGAATTCAGCAGCGCCGAGAAGGATAGCGCGATAGAAGAGAAGATTCGTCTTCTTGTTCATATCCGGGCATCGCAGATCAACGGGTGCGGATTCTGCCTGGATATGCACGTGAAAGAGGCCAAGATCCATGGGGAGAGCGAGCTGCGCCTCTACCATATCTCGATTTGGCGGGAATCGCCTCTGTTTAGCCCACGGGAACGGGCCGCGTTGGAATGGACCGAGATCTTGACAAAAATACCCGAGCATGGGGTGTCCGATGACCTTTATGATCGTGTTCGCCGTGAATTGTCGGAGAAGGAAATTTCCGATTTGACCTTCTCCATCATGGCGATCAATGCCTGGAACCGCGTTAACGTCGCCTTCCAGACGGTGCCGGGTACTGCTGATGCGGCATTTGGATTAACGAAAGCGGGTCTGAGCTGATTTCTCTACCTGCAAATGGCATCTTCCTAACAAAACCCGGCGTTTATTAGCCGGGTTTTGTGTTTTTATATTCATACTTTTTTTGCTCCCGGCATCCGGGTCCCACGGGTACGCAAGTTAAATCCTTACGCTGGTCAATTAGAAAACATAGTTAACTATTACAATATATGATAAGTTGGAGGCGTAATCCGCTTTATAAGGAATCTCAGCGATGGAAAGAAGGAGGAGCTGCGTTGGATAGTAACCGCTTGTTGGAAACGTCTAGATCCTGGCTCGGGCAGCTGACGGAGTGGAGAAGGGATTTTCACCGTAATCCGGAATTGGGTTATGAGGAGCATCGGACGGCAGGCATTGTCGTCGATCACCTCCGAAGCTTGGGCTTGGAGACCCGTACGGGAATCGGGAAGACGGGGGTAGTCGGACTTTTGCGCGGTCAGGAAACTGGACCCACCTTCCTGCTGCGGGCGGATATGGATGCCTTGCCGATCCCCGACGGCAAATCGGTGCTTTATCGTTCGACCGTACAGGGAAAAGCGCATCTTTGCGGACACGATGCCCATACGGCTATGCTGATGGGGGCGGCCAAGCTCCTGGCGGAGAGGGGCTTGCCGAGAGGCAATGTCAAGTTTATGTTTCAGCCTGCCGAAGAAGGAGGGGCTGGAGCGAAAGCGATGGTAGAGGACGGTGTCCTGCAGGATCCGAAGGTCGATGCGGCCGCTGCGCTTCACGTCTCGCCTTTTTGCCCCGTCGGCAAAATAACCGTCTCCAAGGGACCGGCTTGGGCGGCTACCGACTCCTCCGGATCAAAATTATCGGAAAAGGCGGACATGCGGCGGGTCCCCATCATACGGTAGATTCGATTCCGATTGCGGCTCAAGTAATTACCGCGCTTCAGCAAATTGTCAGCCGGCAGGTGGACCCGCTCGATTCGGCCGTGGTCACGATCGGCAAGATTAACGGCGGGCATGCGGTAAATGCCATAGCGTCGGAGGTGGAACTTCTCGGCACCGTCCGGACGCTGAACCCCAAGCTCCGGGACAGATGAGGGTAAAGGTTGAAGCCATTGTCAAGGGAGTTACGGAAGCGTTCGGTGCCGGATACGAGCTTGAGCTGCGGGAGGGTTATCCGATCGTGGTGAATGATGATTCCATGTACGAGCTTTTTACCAGAACAGCCGGGCAGGTCATGGGTTCGGAAAGCTGGGATTTGATTAACCCTACCATGGGAGGGGAAGACTTTGCCTTTGTCGCGCAGCAAGTGCCATCCGTTATGTTTCGTTTGGGCGTCTGCGGCGGGGAAGAGACCGCCTATCCTCTGCATCATCCGTTATTTGATCTTGATGAAAGCGCCATGCCGTTCGGTTCGGCCCTGCTTGCCGCGATAGCGATAAATTACTTGGAGGCGCATCCATAAGTTCCTTTGGAAAAGGGAGGGGTTGCAAAATGTTGAATATGTTCAGCACCAGAATGGATTTTCAAACGAAAGAGTGCTTTACGGCGGTGCTGCCGGTTGGGGCGATCGAGCAGCACGGCAGCCATCTGCCGGTGGGGACCGATGCGATCATTGCGGAGGAAATCGCGTCCCGCCTGGCGGAAAGGCTGGATGCTTATCTCTTGCCCTGCGTGAGCATTTCCTCATCGATCGAGCATAGAGAGAGCAAGGGAACGGTGTATCTGAAAGCGGATACCTTAGCGTTGGTTATCCGGGACATAGCGGAATCGCTCCGGTATACGGGCTTCAAGCGGCTGGTCCTCTTCAGCGGACACGGCGGCAACTGGATCCTGAAGCCCACGATCCGCCAGCTTAACCGGGATTTCCGGGAGAGAGGCGAAGAGATGGAGTTGATCCTGATCCCGTCCACTATCGCGTTGAACCGGCTGCATGAGATTGCCAAGCATGTGCAGGGCGACCTGCATGCCGGAGAGAAGGAAACGTCCCTTATGCTCTATCTTTGCCCGGAACATGTTAAAGATATCATTCCGGAGGAGGAGCCTACCACGGTGCCGCAGGATTTTATGGATTATTTCGACGTGACGGAAATGACAGCAGACGGGTACTGGGGTTTTCCGGAAGAAGCGACAGCGGACAAAGGCCGCCGCTTGCTCGATTTGACGGTGGACTGTGCGGTAGACTTTTTGGACAAGATCGAAAGCGAACGTAAAAGAATAACAGCCAAACGGTGATTCCTCCCGACGTTGCCGGGGATCATCCTAGTGCCTTATCCGGTAACTTTGTTGGGGTAAGCCATAAGCTTTAAAGCGGTGCCGTACGGTTGATGACTTTGGCCTGCCGATCCGCACGAATAACGGCTTGGGAGGCTTTGAGAATATCCTCATGCGTCTGTAAGGCGGGATGTCCTTGAAGCCTGCCCATAAAATCCTCCAGAATCGTGACGGGCGGCGATTCGGGCACGACTCTGTGCAGAGCCTGCGTATCCGTCACCAGCAGCAGCAACCCTTCCTTCGCTATAAGCGGGTCACCCGAAAGCCTAAGCTCCGCACTCCCCTTGGAGCCGGTTACGAAAATTCGGCAGTCGCCCCATGTCCAGCTGCTGCCGGCTGTATACCAGTCGGCATACAACTGGGCGGCAAGACCATCCTCCATATACACCTGAACCCCGGCCGAATCGTAAAAATCCGGGTACTCCGGAAACCCGTTTTTTGCAATAAAGCCTTCCAGATCCGAAATCTCCCTGCCCGTCAAATAACGAAGCAAATCCATGTCGTGAATGAGCAGATCGATGATAATGCCGCCGTTCCGTTCTTTGGAAAAATGCCAGGCCGGACGGCTGGCGGGATGGAGGCGGTGGGGCTTGCGCGTTGTAATAGAGAGAAGACGGCCCAGCTCCCCCGCGTCAATCCGCTTCTTCAGGGAATATAGGAGCGGACTGAAACGGCCCGCGACCAGCATGCCGATCTGGATGCGCCCCCGATCCATGACGCCCTTCAGCCGGGAAAGGCCTTCGTCGGTCGTCACGACCGGCTTGTCGACCATTACGTGCTTCCCGTGCTTCTCGCACCACTCGATGACATCGATCTTCTCCGCGTTGATCGAAGCACATCCGATCACTTCAACCTCCGGTGAGGCTAGCAGAGAGTCGGGGTCGGATACAAGCGGTACCCCATAAGTCTCCGACAGCTTTCCGGCAAGCTCCCCGTTTTCCTGCTCATAAATGCCTGCGCAAGTATACCCCAGCTTCAGCATCCCGCTAATAAAATTTCCGATATGCGGATGCTGGCAGCCGATAATTCCGAACCTTCCCGCTTTCATTAGCTCGCCCCCTTTACCCGTATTATACGGATCCCGGTTTGTTCTGTAATCCCTTGCGTAAGCGGAAAACGGCAAAGTTTAATAATCACCCAGTAAAGAATAACTTTGAGAGGTACAAAGTGGGCGTGGGGAGGGGATATAATGATGACAAACAGGACGGAGGCGAATCGGAAGTGAAGACAAATACCATGACGGACATGGAAACGATGAGGCCCAGCACGAATATAACAGCGGTGCGGGGATCTCGGTTCTGGAAACGGGTAAGGAAACAGCATATCCTGCTGTGGATGTCCGTTCCGATCATGCTGCACCTTGCGCTGTTCCAGTTCGTCCCCCTGTGGGGATGGCTGATGGCGTTCAAGGACTATAATATCGGACAAAGCCTGTGGGAAGCCAAATGGGTAGGATTGGAGCACTTCCGAACTTTGCTCGGACATGACGATTTTATCAAGGCTCTCCGCAACAACTTTGCCATGAACACCATGCAGCTATTAGTAGGAACTTTATCCTCCATAGGACTAGCCGTCGTGCTGAGCGAACTGAGGAGCAAAACATTCGTCCGCATCGTCCAGACGATGACGTATCTGCCTCACTTCGTTTCCATGGTCGTCGTGGCGAATATTTTCGTCATGCTGTTGTCCCCGGACAACGGCCTCGTCAATGAATTGCTCATCAAGTGGGGTTGGGCGGAAGAAGGGATCTTCTTCTTCGGGAAAGCGACATGGTTTTGGGTGCTGCATACGATTATTCTCTCCTGGAAAGGCTTCGGCTGGGGAGCGATCATCTATCTGGCGGCCATCGCGGGAATCGACCCGAGCTTATATGATGCGGCGCAGGTGGATGGAGCAAGCCGTTGGCAGCGCGTGAAGTACATTATCATTCCCTGCATTATGCCTACCGTGATCCTGCTATTGATCCTGTCCATCGGCAACCTGATGACCGGCGGCTTCGAATCGCAGTTCCTGCTCGGGAACGTCATCAATGCGGAATATTCCGAGGTTATCTCGATCCTCGCGTTACGGCTGGGGCTTAACGAAGGCGACTTTTCCTTCGGTACGGCAGTCGGGATCTTCAACTCGGTCGTCAGCCTTACCTTGGTCCTGATCGTCAATGCGATTGCCCGCAGATACCAAGCCAACCTCTTTTAAAGATTGGAGAGATCTCGACTATGCTTCAACACCGAACCGCGGGAGAACGGATCTTCGATGCCCTGTTATATGCGCTTCTGACTGTGGCGGCCATCTCTACCGTATACCCCTTTCTTTATCTGCTGGTTCTGTCGCTGAACGAAACGACGGATGCCTTAAAAGGCGGCCTTTATCTGCTGCCGCGTAAATTTACTCTCGAGAACTACCTCTATGTGTTCCAGAACGATAAGCTGGTGAGAGCGACGATCAACTCCGTGCTCCGTACCGTGATTCAAACCGTGCTGTCCGTATTCTGCTGCGGAATGCTTGCTTACGTCCTCAGCCGGAGGGATTTTATCTTTCGGAAACTGTTCAGCTTCATACTCGTGATCACCATTTATGTCAGTGGAGGCCTGATCCCCACTTACTTACTGATCAAGAGCCTCGGGTTAATGAATACATTCGCGGTGTATATTGTTCCGGGCATTGTAAGCGCCTTCTACATTTTTGTTATGAGGACATTCTTCGAGCAGCTGCCTGAAGGGCTGGTGGAATCTGCTTATATTGACGGAGCGAACGATTTCCGGATTTACACCCTGATCATTTTAAGAATCAGCCTGCCGGTCGTCGCAACCGTAGCCCTCTATGTCGCCGTAAACGAATGGAATTCCTGGTTCGATAATTACTTGTACAACAGCCGCAACGAGAAGCTGGCGGTCCTGCAGTATGAATTGCAAAAAATGATTCAAACCGTCGAGACCAATTCTTCCGATTCCGGAGATAACAATGGCCCTCGAATCATTTCACCTATGACCATCAAGGCCACCCTGAC
Organism: Paenibacillus sp. CC-CFT747; assembly: GCA_030323305.1. GTDB lineage: Bacteria > Bacillota > Bacilli > Paenibacillales > NBRC-103111 > Paenibacillus_AO > Paenibacillus_AO aurantius. Next base: position 3,113,801 of record CP106741.1, read on the forward strand.
CATTCTTGTCACGCTCCCCATTTTGTTTGTTTATCCTTTCCTGCAAAAATATTTCGTTAAGGGCCTGACCTTAGGGGCTATGAAGGATTGATTTCACGGCTGCTCCGTCAACCGGCCTTACGCGGAGACAGTCTGAAATAAATGGAACGATAAAGAATCGGAGGTCACAGACGAATGCTAAAAAGAAAAAAATCAATCTGTTAGCCGCTGTGTTATTGACCGGAAGCTTAATGGCTACCGCGTGTTCGAAAGATGCAGCCCCGTCGAATTCGCCGTCTCCTTCCAGCGCCCCTACAGCATCGGGACCACCTGCCAAAACGCCCTTTACTTTCACGATGAACACGGACAATCCGAAAATCAACTGGAACAATGAAGTGGCCCAGGAAATTACGAAGCGTACCGGCGCCACCATCAAGTGGGATGTCATTACCGGCGACTTCCGGACCAAAATGAACGTTTGGCTTGCCGCAAACGATTATCCGGAAGTCATCAATATTCACGATAACACGCTGCAGTCCTACATTACCGCGAAAGCCGTTCTCGATCTGACCCCGCTGATCAAGGAGCATGGCCCCAACATCATGAAGGCCTTCAATAATGACCTGTCCATCTTACAGCAGCCGGACGGAAAGATTTACGGGCTTCTCCAGCCTCCAACGAAGAAGGTCGAAAATCTCAATCAAGCGGGATGGATCGCCATTCAATCGGCTGTCCTGAAGGATGCGGGCTATCCTCCCATCAAGACACTGGATGACGTCCGTAATCTCGTCGCCAATTACATGAAGAAATACCCGGAGATCGGAGGCGGCAAAACGATCGGCTTCTCCAACTATGGAGCCGCTAACCAGCTGTATAATGTATTCGATACCGCTGCCCGTTCTTATGCAGGCTTGCCAACGACCGCTCAATACTTCGTCGACGATCAGAACAACGCGCGTCTTCGTTTCTTTGAGCCCGGCTATACCGACCTCTTTAAATTTTTCAACAAAGTGAATGCGGAAGGACTTTTCGATCCCGAATCCTTGGTCCAAACGCAGGAGCAGTTTACGACGAAATGCAACCAAGGCCGCGTGCTCGTTATCTTCGGCGGAGGCGGAAACTGCAACGGCTCCCTGGAAAAAAACAATATGGTCGACCGTACCTACGTTTCGTTTGATATCGTCGCTCCCGGAAAAACAAAATTGAGCGTGAAGCCTAGCACGAACCCGAGCAGGGGCGGGGACATGTGGCTGTCGATTACGAAGAACGCCAAGGACCCGGTACGCATCATCCAATTCTACGACGATATGTACAAATTGGAGAACCAGATTCTAGTGGGCTGGGGAATCGAAGGAAAATACTACAAAGTGGAAAACGGCAAACGGGTGGTGACGGATTGGCTGGTTAACGAATATAAGAACAAGCCGGATACCTTCTGGGAAGATTTGGGGATGGGTTATGCACGTCCTCTATCGACCAATTATGCTTCCGGATTTACTTTGTCGGATGGCGATTATGCCATGTGGCAAAGCTCGCAAAGCTGGATTTCCAAAAACATGAATGCCGTCTCCGTTGAAACGCTTGCGAAATACGGCGCGAAAACACCGGCGGATCTTCTGGTTAAGGGAACAGAGAAGGATTACGGGTTCGCCGAATCCACGATCAAATGGACGGACGACATCAAGAAATTCAATACGGAAGCCATTGCGGAGTGGGGCAAAGCGCTTCCGAAGTTCATTCTCGAGAAGGATGCGTCTAAGCTGGACGGCATCTGGGCGGATCTTGAGAAAACCTTGAAAGCTAAAGGGCTGGATAAACAAAACAAAGACGTCACCGACATTTATCAGGAGACCTTGAAATCCAAGAAGTAACAAGCAAGAAAAAGGGCCGTTCCGCAAAGCAGGCAGCTGCTTTCCGAAACGGCCCTTTTCTCGATTACCCTTTCATCCCCGGCTCCCATCATACCGCTCGGCAAAAAGACGGCTCAGTTCCGACCGCCCAATTCTATTTTCGTGCACCACCTGTTTTAGCTCGATCGTACCGTTCGTTATCGTAATATAATGAGCCGCAAGAGAAGGATCTTCGGGACGGTTATACCCTACGCTGCCCGGATTCATCCATAAGCAGTCGTTACTTAGATAGGTGACGGACGGGATGTGCGTATGGCCGAAAATCAACCTCTTCTTGGGGCGATTTTCTTTGGTTTGTTGATTCCAAAAACCATAAACTCCTGTAAGCTGCCGATCGTTTCATAGCCTTTGTAGAGATGCTGCAAGCTGTAAGAGACTTCATCGAACTGAAAATCGATTTGCTTCGGTAAGGTTTCCAAATAAGCGATGGAGGACTCTTTTAGCTTTCTGGCGTTTACAATCGGCCACGTAAGCTGGTCATCCGGAAGATCTTCGAGATGCTTGCCACTGCGAAACGTTTGGATGACGAGTTCATCATGATTTCCTTTGACGGAAATAATTTTGTTTTCCCGAATACAATCGATGACTTCCTGCGGATAGAAGCCGACATCCACCAGATCTCCGGCGCAGTAAATCAGATCGGAATCCTTTTCCTTCCGGATAATCGCTTCCAGCGAATCGACATTGCTGTGTACATCGGACAGGATTAGCAGCTTCATGTCTTGTCTCCTTGTCTTGCCCATGTTTTGCTGGGCTTATAGGAATCATATTCCGCCTTATTCCTTTGCACAATGGGGGGATTCATCAGGAATGAATTGACTCGGCAAAAGACAATTCTCTCTAATGGTGAAGGGGTCGAACCTGTGTCACTCTAGGTACATAACGAATAGGCAGGAAGGATGGGAAGGATGAAAATTTACGTCAGTGTAGATATGGAAGGAATAGCGGGAATCGCTTACAAGGAACAAACGACACGGGGAGAGCTGTTGTACCCGGAATCGCGGCAGCTGCTGACCGATGAAGTTAACGCCGTAGTCGAAGCCTTAGTCCAAGCAGGAGCGGAGGAGATCATCGTCAAGGATGCTCACGCCACCGGCTTGAACTTCTTATATGACCGCCTGCATCCCTCGGCATCCTATGTCCTGGGTCCGGCGGTAATGGCCAATCGCTTCCCCGGTTTGGACGCCACCTTCGACGGGGCCGTGCTGATCGGGTATCACGCCATGGCGGGAACCCGGGAGGCCATACTGGATCATTCCTGGAGCTTTGCCGAGATTTATGGCCTCGAGCTCAATGGTGCGCCAATCGGCGAAATCGGCTTTGAAGCCCTTCTGTTTGGGCTGCACGGGGTCCCGGTTATTTTTGTTTCCGGTGACGATAAAACCTGTGCCGAAGCGAAGCACCAGCTGGGTTCGGTGTTCACCTACGAGACCAAAAAGCGACAGGCCGGCATTCCGGCCTGCTTAAGGCGCCTAAACGGGTCTACGCGGAAATCGGGGGAGTTATGGGAGAGGCCGTGAGACGAAGAAAAGAGTGCAGCGCCTATTCGATCCCGGGTCCCTATGAAATGAAGATAAGTTACATGAATACCAGCCTGGCGGATGCCCATTATTACAATGAGACGGATACGTTCCGGCTCGACGGAAGGACGAGGCTGCTAAAAGATGATGACTTACTGCGGCTGCTCTCACGCACTTTTCATTAAAGGCTGCCGTAACGGCGGGCAAGGGGTGTAGATTGATCGGTTATTCGGCTTTGCTTGGCGCAGTGTTGATTTGGGCCCTGTCCTATATCGTCATGAAAACGGCAGCAATGGAGTATCCCCAGGTGCTCTTCCAATTTTGGAGGTATGCCGCCGTGGCGGTCCTCTATACCGTTTGCTTCCATCGTTCGATAATGAAAATTCCATTTTCGCTTTGGAGGATCGGGCTGCTGCCCTACGGATTGGCCAATTTTGTTCTGAGCTTATTCTCCATCTATGCGGTGCAGTATACGACCCCGACCAGAGTGGTAGTCATCAACAGCTTGATCATCGGGGTCGTTCCGCTGCTGAGATGGCTCCATGACGGGGACAAGCCGGTTCGCGTCGAAAAATGGGCGATTGTCCTTGCGCTTACAGGCATCGCGCTGCTGGTGGAGCCGCAGGACAACGCCCTGCAGCTGGGAGACGGTCTAGCCTTCGTCGGTATGCTCGGCTATGCTTACTCCATCGTTATAACCAATCGGATGCTCCTGACAGAACGGGCATCGGTCATCCAGGTGTCCTTCCTTGCCGTGGCGGGTTGTGCCGTTTATTTTACCGTGACGGCCCTTGTCTATGCCTGGTTCCATCCGGGCGGCTTGGCTCTGCGGCCCTTGCTGGCCCAGCCGATGACGATGGCAGGAGTCTTGTATATGGTTGCTTTTGTCTCGATTGCGGCCAATTTGCTGCAGGTCTTCGGCCAACGCCGGCTGCCGCCGGTGACGGTATCCATTCTGTTCTGCCTGGAGCCTGCTGCGACAGCCGTGCTGGATTATTTCCTATTGGGCCATGCGGCATCGGTTCGGGTCATCTTATGCGGAATTCTCCTCGTCGGAGCGACGATTATCACAACATTGCCGTACAAAGAAGCGAGGAAAAGAGAGATCAGCATGCCGGGGAGTGAACAAACCGGAGCCAGTCCTCCTTTGTAAGAATAGGCAGGGTTAGTTATGCGGATGCTTCCGATCAGCATTTGGTTTGGGATCGTCCGAGAATAAGACAATTCAGCCTAATGGCGATTCGGCGAAGTCTATGTGAAGCTAAAGATGGGGAGATTCCTGTCCCAACCCGGCGGGGAAGGAGGAAGGACAGTCGCGTCTCAGGACGCGATCGTGACCGCAGCAGAAAATTCCTGTGAGGAAGGAAGAGTATATCCGAATGAATTCCTTTGGAAAGAAACCCGTGATGAACGCCCTTCTTATGACCGCTTTGTTATCGACCAGCCTTGCTTTGTCGGCCACGCCGAAAGCGCTTGCAGTCGGGACGGCTGTATCTAATGCCGAACTCGGACAGGCTGCGGCGGCCTCGAGTTTCTCCGTCGTGAACATCGCGCGCAACAAGGCGGTGACGACGAATGCGGAGACGACGAGCAATCAGCCGCTGTCCGCACTGACGGACGGCGTGACCACCCGCGACAAGTACGTGTTGTACAGTGTCGCGACGGGTCCCAAGTGGGCCCAAGTCGACCTCGGCCGCGCGTACGGCATCACCCGCCTGAACATCCGGAGCGACTGGGGCAGCTCGGCCAGCGTGTACCGTTCCGCTCGGGACGTCGTGGTTCAACTGTCGAACGATCCGGGTTTCACAAGCGGGGTCGTCACGGTGTTCAACAATGACGGCGATAACAGCTCCGGCCTCGGGTTCGGGACGGACGCGGAATATTTGGAGCCGGCCGACGGCAGCGGCAAGGACATTAATCTTGCGGAAGCGGTCAACGCCCGTTACGTACGCTTCTGGGCGAACGGACACATTCGGGTCAACGGACAGCTGAACCTGGTCAACACGCCCGTAGAGATCGAAGTATACGCGGATCCGGAAGACACGGAGCCGCCGGCGCCTGTCGGGGATTTGGCGGTCACGGGTTCGACAATGAACGAGGTCGAGCTCCGTTGGAAGGCACCAGGCAATGATGGCAGCGTCGGAACGGCGTTCCAGTACGACGTCCGCTACGCCACGGAGCCGATCAAGGAGACCAGCTGGGCGAGCGCCCTTCAAGCGCCGAACGAGCCGGTGCCGATGTCCGCCGGAACGGCGCAACGCTTGGTCGTCGAAGGCTTAAAGGCGGGCACTAAATATTATTTCGCGTTGAAGACGCGGGACTTCGCTTATGAATCGGCCTTGTCGAACGTGGCGACCGTCACGACTCCGGCCGTTGACACGGTTGCGCCGGCGGCCACTGCCGACCTGAAGGCCGGCAATGCGATCTTCCGATCAGCGCAGCTGACGTGGACGGCGCCCGGCAACGACGGCAGCCTCGGCAATGCGGCGAAGTATGAAGTCCGCTACGCCACGTCGCCGATTACGGAAGCAAGCTGGAGCTCGGCGGTGCAGGCGGAAGACGAGCTGCCGCAGCGCCCGGTGGGGTCGGCGATGCAGTTTAAGGTGACCGAGTTGACCCCGGGGAGACGTATTACTTTGCGGTTCGGACATTAGACGCCGCAGGCAACGTGTCCGGCTTGTCGAATGCGGCAAGCGCGGCAATCAAGGTCCCGACGCCGGATGCCGTCACGGTTAACTCGCTAAGCGCGTTGCAGCAGGCGATTAACGAAGCTCCGGAGAGCGGGCGGATCATTACGCTCGAAGCGGGCACCTATGATCAGACGGTGCCGATTTCCATTACCGGCAGAAACAACATAACCATTCAAGGCGCGACTCCGGATTTCCGCGATACGGTCGTGAAGGGGATGGGGATCAACAATACCTCGCTTGACATTAATTTCAAGGTCAACAACTCCGATTACGTCTCGTTCAAAAACCTGACTATCCAGGATACGTATTTCCATGCTATTCAGGTCAACGACGGCTCTAACTACTTCGTCGCGGATCATGTGAAGACGTGGGATAACGGGGAGGGCGGCTTCAAGACGACGTTCAGCTTGAGCTCGGGCAACGGCTACAGCGATTACGGCAAAGTCAAGAACTCGTTGATCGGGTATACGACTTCGGGCATGCGTGACGAGGTTGAGGGTGTCGACCTGATTGCGTCTAAAGGCTGGGTCATCCAGGGCAACCGGTTCGAAAACGCTTTGAAGCCGACCGGAGCTCCTGCCTACGCGTTCTTCGCCAAGGCGAATTCCATCGATACGATCGTGGAGAACAATGTGTTCTTGAACAGCTTCATCGCCATGTCGTTCGGCGGCGGCGGCTCGGGCGCGTCGTTCTTTCGCAATCAGGACCAGACCTACGAGCATCGCGGAGGGATCATGCGCAATAACGTCGTCTACGGCACCACGGACACGGCGGTGTATATGAACAAGGCGACGGGATTTAAAGTGTACAATAATACCATGCTGGGCATCGCGCCGAATGGCGTTGGCGGAGTTGAATCTCGGTTCTCCGCAAGCGACGGGGATATCCGAAACAATCTGATGGATCAGCCCATCAAGCTGCGTGACGGCGGGAAGGCCACGGCAAGCCACAATATCGATAATGCCTCACCCTCTTGGCTCCTCGACGCGGCGGGGGCGACTACCGCCTCCATCCGGTGACGGCGCAGGCGGCGATCGACACGGGAGTCGCGCTCCCGGTGGAGGTGCCGGTTGACTTTGAGGGCAATCCGCGTCCGATGGGTCTTGCCTATGACATCGGGGCGATTGAGACGCGGGTAGGCGCACCGTCCATTTCCGTCGATACGACGGCATGGACGAAAGACGGCGTTACGGTCACGATTCAGTACCCGGCTGGCGCCGTCCGGAAAGAATACCGGATCGGCGCGAACAGCGAGTGGATGCCGTACGAAGGACCGATTGTGCTTTCGGCGAATGGTGTCGTGTATGCGCGGGGCGTGGACGCTTCCGGTCATTCATCCGATGTCGCGAGCTATGCGGTCGGCAACATCGACAAGACGGGACCGCAGCTGTCCGTCCAGCTGGACAAGACGACGCTCTGGCCAGCGAATCATAAGCTGGTGACGGTTAACGCGACGTGGAACGCGAGCGATACGGATTCGGGCCTGGCCGGCGTTGTGCTCCATTCGGTCGTAAGCAATGACCTGAAGGCGAATCCAAGCGACATTCAGGCCGTCCTCGGCGCGCCGACGACGTCGTTCCAGCTGCGTGCGGAACGAGAGGGAACGGCCCCGGCCGCATCTATACGGTGACGTATAAAGCGACGGACGCGGTAGGGAACGTGGCCTTCGTCTCCGTCCAAGTCGCGGTGCCTCACGATCAATCCAAGAAGTAAACGTAACGCGACCGTGGTGAGCTCAAAGGACGAACCGGCACGTTAAATTAAAAAACTTACCCGAAGGCAGTTGATCAGAATCGATCGGCTGCCTTTGTTCCATTGAATCACAGGTTGACGGATTGGGATTCGGAAGCAATGGAGGGATGAAGGTGCGGATGACGAGGGAGTCGGCTCCAGAGGAGCTGACGTGGAATTTGAAGGACTTGTATGCGGATCAAGCGGCTTGGGAAGCGGCACGAGCCGAAATAGAGGGTATGCTGCCTGTACTGGAAGCCTTTCGCGGGAAGCTAGGGGAGGGGCGCGTACGGTTGCCGAATGTCTGCAGGCCCAGGAAACGCTGCAGGTAAAGCTGGTGCGGGCTGCTACTTACGCAAAGCTTCAACAGGCGCAGGACGGGACCAATCCGGATTATCAAGCGAATTCCGCGCGAGTGGGAGATTTGATCTCCCGCGTTAATGCCGGACTGGCTTTTATTCGCTCGGAGCTGCTGGGCATGCCGGACGGCTTGCTGGAGCGCTTTCTGGAGGAGGAGCCGGAGCTCGGCGTGTTTCGTAAAAGCTTGCTGGACCTGCTTCGAACGAAGCCGTACGCGCTATCCCCGGATACCGAGGCGGCACTGGCAGCGCTCGGAGAGATTCTCGGCTCGCCGTATACGGTCTACCAGAGGAGCAAGCTGTCGGATATGACGTTCGCCCCGGTTAAGGACGGCGCCGGAGAGGAAAAGCCTGTATCTTTCGCCATATTCGAGGAGGACTATGAGCAGTCGCCGGACCCCGTGCTCCGCCGGGCGGCATTTGAATCGTTTACGCACACGCTTACGGCTTACCGCCATACGGTTGCGGCTGCTTACGCGACGGAAGTGAAGAAGCAGACGGTCTTGTCCCGGCTGCGGGGGTACCCCTCGGTCACCCATATGCTTCTGGAACCGCAGGAGGTCGGGCAGGAGATTTACGAGAATGTCATTCATACGATACGAATCGAACTTGCTCCGGCAATGCGGCGGTTTGCCAAGCTGAAGGAGCGCGTCCTCGGGCTGGACCGGATCCGGTTTTGCGATTTGAAGGCTCCGCTTGATCCCGGCTTCAGTCCCTCCATCACCATAGAGGAAGCTGGCCGCCTCCTGAAGGAAGCCCTGGCTGTCATGGGTACGGAATATTCAGCCATCATCCATTCGGCGCTTACAGAGCGGTGGGTCGATTATGCGGACAATATCGGCAAATCGACGGGGGCGTTCTGCTCCAGCCCTTACGGGGCGCATTCCTACATTATGCTGACGTGGGCGAACACGATGCGAAGCGCCTTCTTCCTTGCGCATGAGCTGGGGCACGCGGGGCACTTTATGCTGGCGGCTCAGACGCAGCGCTACGTCAATTTCCGGCCTTCCATGTTCTTCATCGAGGCCCCGTCGACTTTAAACGAGCTGCTGCTGGCACGCCATCTCGTCAAGCAATCCGAGGAGCCGCGTCTGAAACGCTGGGTGCTGCTTCAGCTGATGAATACCTACTTCCACAACTTCGTGACCCACCTGTTGGAGGCGGATATGCAGCGCCGGGTATACGAAGCGGCCGAGCTCGGCACCCCGCTGACGGCGGTCAAGCTGACCACCTTGAAGGAAGCGGTGCTTCGGGAGTTTTGGGGTGACGCCGTGGAGCTGGACACGGGCGCGGGTTTGACCTGGATGCGGCAGCCTCATTACTATATGGGGCTGTACCCGTATACGTATGCAGCGGGCCTGACGGTGTCCACGCAGGTAGCGGCGATGATGGATGCGGAAGGCCAACCGGCTGTGGACCGCTGGCTGCGCGTCCTAAAGGCGGGCGGCACGCTCGCCCCGCTGGAGCTGGCGAAGCTGGCCGGCGTCGACATGAGCAGCCCCGCGCCGATCCGGGCCGCGGTCGGGTATGTGAGCTGCATTGTGGAGGAGCTGGAGCGGATGTTTTGAACTCGGACCTGGGGGAAGTGCCCCAGGTTATTTTTTGGGTGGGGTTACGGAGGGCAGGAAGGGGGGAAGGTGGAGAAGCAGGGAGGGGCCGGAATCGCGGGATCGTGGCTGGGAAACAATACTGGCGAAATCGCCGCGTAAAAAAACGCCGGTGACCTTAAGCAGGGGACCGGCGTTCCGTATTAGCGTTTCGGCCTTTTGCTCTCATCCATGTACAGCAGATTCCAGCGGTGGCCGTCCAGGTCGGCAAATCCTGCTCCGTACATCCAGCCGTCACTTTCACCCGGTTTGCCAAAGATGCTTCCTCCGGCTAACTCTACTTTTTGAATAAAAGCATCTACTTTTTCTCTGCTTTCAGCGCCAATGGAAAATATAACTTCTGCGCTATGGGAAGTATCTGCGGTTTTGGCACCTGTAAATTTCTCAAACGCCGCATCCGGGAACAGCAGAATCGTGGTTTGGCCAATGGCAAGCTTGGCTCTCTCGTTACCAATGCTCACCGCATGGAATCCAATCTCATTGAAAAAGGCAGTGGACCTTTCCACATCTTTGACCGGCAGGTTAATCCAAATCTCCTGTGACATGGCTGCAGCCTCCTGGAATATATTTTCAACTCTACTATACTCTACTTCTCGCAGCAGAAGCGAGTCTTATAAAAGAGACCGCAACATAAAGGATTTAAGAGGTTGTAAAGGATGGGGAATAGTTGGTATACTATTTCCAATATTTGAAAGCCATGATAAGGAAGAAAGCCTCTGAGCAGCCCATCGGAACCCAAAAGGAAGAGGCTTATATGGCGACATATTAGCAAATCCTGGGTGGCACCACGGGTACAATAAAATCTCGTCCCTAAGTCTGTAAGGTCTTGGGGGGATTTTTTTATTTAGCTACGGCTAGACTTATTGATAACTTTTAAGGGGTGCTTATATGGATAGCGTAGAGATCGTAAGAAAATTTTATGATGAAACGGTTAACTATGAATGGAGGCGCCTGGAGCGCCACAAAGTCGAGTATGAGATTAGCAAGCGTTTCATTACCCGTTATGTTAAACCAAATGACAGAGTATTAGACTTGGGCGGGGGTCCCGGAAAGTACTCGCTCTACCTCGCGGCTTTGGACTGTAAGGTGACGTTGGCGGATCTGTCGCAAACCAATGTGGAGTATGCCTTGAACAAGGCAAAGGAGCTTAACCTGCCTATTAACGCCGTATGTGCAGACAGCCGTAATTTATCCATTTTCGAAGATGAAGAGTATGACCATATTCTATGTATGGGTCCCATGTATCATCTTAAAGAGGAAGCCGACAGGGTTAAAACGATAAAAGAATGTATAAAAAAATTAAAGCCTGGTGGAACTCTTTTTGTGGCCTTCGTATCTTCTTATTCGTTTGTCTGGGATTACCTGATCTCGAACCCAGAATTAATCCTGAATGCCGATCGAAAATCAGAACTCAATGTTATAGTGGAGGATTCCAATTTTGTGGGGAAAGGCTTTACGGAAAATTTTTTCATCCGCCCCAAAGAGGTGCTTCCCTTCTTCGAACAGTTTAAACTGGAAAAGCTACATTTGCTTAATTGCGAAAGTTTTTTATATTTGCGTGAACCCGGAACTCCTCAAACAATCCCCCGAGGCCGTAGCGGCATGGCTGGATTTGGCAGAGCAGGTGTGTGAACGTGAAGATTTGTTAAGTTTAGCGGAACACATCATGTATATTGGAAAAAAGGTAAATTAAAAATGGAAACTTTGGTATGGCAATGTTGCAAGGCTCATGGTCCGAGGAGAAAGGTCATCCGCAGTTGATGGAAGGAAGGGTGGAAGAATGAATTTTGATATGATTATGCAGGAGCTTGAGGAGCTCGGCAAGGAACGACTCAAGAAAATGTATCTATCCAATGGCGCGCGGGAGCCTCTCTTTGGCGTGGCGACAGGAGAAATGAAGCCGATTTTCAAGAAGACCAAGCTCAATCAAGCTTTGGCGGAGCAGCTTTATGCCACAGGAAATTACGACGCCATGTACTTTGCGGGCATCATAGCGGAGCCCAACTCGATGACGGAGGCGGATTATGACCGTTGGCTGGATTCGGCCTATTTCTATATGCTGTCCGATTATGTTGTGGCGGTTACTTTGTCGGAAGCGGATATTGCGCAGGAGGTGGCCGATAAGTGGATCGCAAGCGGCGAAGACTTGAGAATGTCGGCAGGCTGGAGCTGTTATTGCTGGCTGTTGGGCAGCCGTCCGGACCGTGAATTTTCGGAAGACAAGCTTGCCGGGATGCTGCAGCAGGTGAAAGATACGATTGACGAGGCTCCCGAGCGTACGAAATATGCCATGAACCAGTACATATACACCGTGGCGACTTCCTATTTGCCGCTTCATGAGCAGGCGGTCTCGGTTGCGAAGGCCGTTTGCCCGGTAGAAGTCAAACAGGACAAGGGGAAAAGCAAGATTCTGAACGCTTTGGAAACCATTCAAAAAGCAGAAGCCAGGGGAAGCTCGGTTTCAAACGCAAGCATGTCCGGTGTTAGTTTATAGGATAGGTTACGACGGATCACGGGATTAACCACTTTGAGCCCTTCGGTCCCCAATTGAAGCGGCCTGGCATGAGCAGGTTGATTACATACTCTGCTTGTACAGCACGGACAAACATTGGAACCGCGGCCTCGCTTATTAAGGAGATTATGATTTGATTTACTTGTCTCTTATAAAAAATGCTTCGTACCCTCGAATGGAACAGAGAACTATTCCTTCGTAATGGTTTGTCGGTCTCTGAAAGCTATTATTTTTCGGAAGGTTACAATGGATGATCGATAATTTTCGTTATTACGATGGGGAAAGGAATTTATCCTCGAGGATCAGGGACGCTGGTTGTCCCTGGGGTTAGTAGTCGGAGAGAAAAATAACACGAATTAACGCGAGAGGCCATCCTTATGGGTGGCCTTTGGCTATTTCTCCGATAGACCGGCTGCATTAGAAGGCCGGGACTTGCTGTCCCGGCCTGGTGGGTCAGGCATGCTTCTTCAGCAGGGCGGCATAGACTTGCTTCGGACGGAGGCCGACGAGCTTCTCGACGGGCTGACCGTTCTTGAAGAGGATGACCGTCGGCATGGAAAGGACGCCGAAGCGGGCCGAGAGCTCGGGGGTCTCGTCGACATTCAGCTGCAGCACGTTCAGCTGCCCGGCGAACTCGTCTCCGAGCTGCTCGAGAACCGGGAGAAGAGCCCGGCAGGGAGGGCACCAAGGCGCTCCGAAATCGACGAGGGTCAAGCCTCCGGAAAGCAGCTGCTGCTCGAAGGCAGCCGAAGAGGTAGGGATGGACATGGATGAATCACTCCTGGTCGGAAGAGGATTCCGACAGAATCGCTTCCACACGCTCCTCCAGGTTCGCCTTCAGCATCGTCAGCAGGTCGATCTGTTTCCCGATCTCCTCCAGCTTGCTTCGGTAGATGGGAAGAATCTGCCGGCAGAAGGCCTCCTTGTTCTGCAGGACGCAATGGAGGAAGCCGCCGATTTCTTCCGTGGAGAGGCCGAGCCTCAGGTAAAGCTGAATCGTTCGAACCTGTTCGACGGCAAGCCGGTTGTAGACCCGGTACCCGTTCTCCAGCCGATCCGGACGGATCAGGCCCTGCTTCTCGTAATAACGGATCGAACGGATGCTGACGCCGGTCAGGCGGGAAAGCTCCCCGATTTGCATGTGGAACGCTCCTTCGCGATGATGTCGGTAACCCGATTATAAAGGGTGACACCGGTGTCAGAGTCAAGGCCGGCGTCAGGATAGGTTTTCTTGCTTGACGACATCCTGATTATATCACCGCGCCGAAAAAAGCAGGCCATCTGCTTTATGTTCGGAGGAATGAGCAGCATCGCCTCTTATGGGTAAAGGTAAGTAGTCGGTCAAAACCTATACAGAGAGGAAAGTTCCCATGCCCCAAGCTATGGTCATTCTTAATCCTTCCTCCGGCAAAGAGGAAGCGCTAAACCATCTTCAAAGGGTGGAGGAGCTTTTGCAAGAGCAGGGTTATGAAGTTTCGGTCAAGGAAACCGCTAAAGAGCTGGACGCCACTCATTTCTGCATCGAAGCTTGCCGGAATAAGTATGATTTGATCGTCTCCATCGGAGGGGACGGCACGCTTCATGAAACGATCAACGGGTTTACGGACCAGAATCACCGACCTAAGCTCGGGATCGTTCCCTTGGGAACGGTCAACGATTATGCGCGGGCACTGAACATTCCGCTGGATGCCGGAGAAGCCATCGAAACCCTTCGCTCGAAGCGGGTGAAGGCGGTAGATATGGGGCGGGTAAACGGCGAGAGGTTCGCCAATGTCGTGGCGGCCGGCTCCCTGGCGGAAAGTTTATCCGCGGTTACCTCGGAGGACAAGTCCCGCCTCGGGGCCTTCGCTTATTTGAAGGAAGGCATTAAAGATCTGATGAACCATTCCACTCATCCGTTGATAATCCGCCATGACGGAGGGACATGGGAGGGAGACTCGCCGCTTCTTCTCGTCACCTTGACGAACTCGGTCGGCGGCTTCGAGAAGCTGGCTCCGGATGCCGAGGTGGACGACGGCCTCCTGCACTGCTTCGTCATCCGGGACCTCTCTATCTTCCACACGGTGACGGCGGGGCTGTCCCTCCTGCTGGGCCATCTAAAGAACCATAAGGATGTCGATTATTTCACCTCGCGCAAGGTGACGGTGAGCTCTCCGGATCCCGTCAAGACCAATGTGGACGGGGAGGAGGGACCCATGCTGCCGCTTGAACTCGGAATTCTGCCCCGTTACCTTCAGGTGATCATACCAGAGGAGGGGTAGGGCATACCCCAAGGCATGCCTCTGCCTCTATTGCAGGGAGGAATCCGCCGGCTGCTCCTGTCGGCCGTCTTCTTGGTCATGGATGCTTTCCCGTCTAGCCTTTTCCCTATAAGCGGTGGGGGAAAGGCCTATTGTCCGTTTAAACATTCGCGAGAAATGTAAGGGATCTTGGTAGCCTACCGACCGGGAGATTTCAGCGATGCAGAGAAGCTGCCGGCGCAGCAGCCGGCATGCTTTGGCCATCCGCAGATCGGTCAAATACCGGTAAGGGGACAGGGATAGACGCTGCCGAAAAAGGCGGCACAGGTACTTGGCGTCCAGCCCTACATGCTCCGCCATATCTTCAAGCTCGAGACGATCGGCATAGCGGGCATTCATAAAGGAAATGGCCTTACGCACGTGATGGCCGGCGTCGGCACTTAGCGGAGGGCCCTCGTCGGGCTCGGCCAGCATGCCGAAGATCCGGTACAGCAGCCCGGTCAGTTGAAGCTCCTTGGCCGGTTGATCCCGCATGCTCATGACACTCCGGAACAGCGGTTCAACCGGGAGCGCCGGATCCGGAAGACGTACCGGAAGGGGAGCGGCAAAACCGGCCTGCCCGACCAGCCGGGGAGCCATCGTACCGGCAAAACCGAACCACGAATAATGCCAGGGATCGGCCGGATCGGCCCTGTAGGCATGGACGGTGTCCGGCAGGACCAGGAACAGCCCGCCCGGTCCGATCGTTTCGGTCCGTCCCCCGCCGTGTAAGTCCCGTATCCGCTGTGAACGCAATGAAGAATGTACATATCTCTTACGCAGGGACCGAATGAAGTGTCCGGGGGCAAGCCTGGGTACCGACCTCCAGCACCTCGAGATCGGTCAGTCCGATAGGTTCCATATAAAGATATTCCACTGTGCCCTCCGCCTCGCCTTCAAGTAGAGAAGATATGCCATAAGTTGGGGAACTCTGGCTATTTCATTATAGAGGAACTTCCCTACAATCTACAGTAGGAGGGATGGGAAATGGAATATACCACATTCGGGCGGACCGGCCTTCGCGTATCGAAGCTCGGGCTGGGCGGCGCCCCGCTCGGCGGCGTTTTCGGACCGGCTGACGAGCGCGAGGTCGAGAAGATGATCCATGAGGCGATAGACGGCGGGATCAATTTCATCGATACGGCGCCGAGCTATGGGAACGGGGAGTCGGAGCGGCGAATCGGCCGGGCGCTTAGCGGAGGCAGACGGAGTCAGGTCGTTCTGGCCTCGAAGGCGGTGGGGCCGGGCGAATCGTTCGGTTACGAGGAGACGATCCGGTCCGTTGAGCAAAGCCTGACACGGCTGCAAACGGAATGGATCGATCTGCTGCAAATTCACGATGCGGAGCACGTCCCGTACGAAACGATTGTCGGAGAGACGCTGCCGGCGCTTCAGAAGCTTCGGGAAGAAGGGAAGATCCGGTTTATCGGGATTTCGACAAGGGTGCTGCCGCTTCTGCTGCGTTACGTTAGGCTGAACGAGTTCGACAGCATCCAGTTCTATGCCCGGTATATGCTGATCGATCATACGGCTAAGGACGAGCTGCTTCCGCTCGCCGCGGAGAACGGGCTTGGGGTCATCAACGGCAGTGTGCTGGGACTGGGCCTGCTCGCCGATACGCCGGCGCCGTTTCTGAGTCCGGCCATTGTGGAAGAGGCGGCTAAGCGGATCGAGGAGCTGCACTTTCTGCGCCGTACGGAGCCGTTTGGGCTCGTTGAGCCGGCGATGCGCTTCAGCCTGTCTCAGCCGGCCATTCACGTTACACTGACCGGGGCGGCCACTTCTGAGGTTCTCCGCACGAATATGGCGTTTTGCGACGGGCGGGGGCTTGAGCCGGACGAGCTGGAACGGGTGTACACCTTGTTCCAGGGGAAGAGTCTGTTCCCGGCGGAATAGAAGGAGCGCCCAGCGCCCGATCGGGTCTCACCGGTCGGAGCAGACAAGGAGGTGGGATAGGCCATGTACGTGGACAGCCACGTTCATTTCTGGATGCCGGAGCGCGGGGACTATGGCTGGTTGAACCCGGAGAATGAGCTCCTCTACCAAGACTACCTGCCGGAGAGACTGCTTCCGGCACTGCACGCCTGGGGCGTAGACAGCCTCATCGTCGTGCAGGCGGCCCCTACCGCGGAGGAAACGGCTTTCCTGATGGAGCTGGCGAAGACCTGGCCGGTCATCTCGGGCGTCAGCGGAGGGCTGGACCCGTTCGGCGAACGGTTCTCCGAGCAGCTGGAATCGTTCCGGTCGGACCCAAGGTTCGTCGGGGTGCGCATCAACGGCAGCGCTTTTCGCCGGGACCGGCCCTCCGCCGACCGAGGCAGGCTGCGGTCGGCGCTCGACAGCCTGACTCAGGCCGGGTTGACGCTCGACCTGCTCGTGCAGCCGGGCGATCTGGCTGCGGTCGCGGCCTATCTGGAAGAAAGGCCGGCGCTCCAAGCGGTCGTCAACCATCTGGGCTGTCCTGCCATACCAGCACGGCAGCTGGAGCCGTGGGGAACCGGCATGGAGCGGCTCGCCCGGCTCCCGAACGTGGCCGTCAAGCTGTCGGGGATGATCACCATGGCCGGCGGCTCCAGCCCAGAGCGGCTCCAGCCGTATGTGGATCGGTTATTCCAAGCGTTCGGATGCGAACGGCTTCTGTTCGGAAGCGATTGGCCGATTGCCCTGCAGGCAGGCGGCTACGGGGACGTCGTCGATTTGTTTGAGGCTCTGCTTCCGGAAGGGCTCGATCCAGAGGAGAAAGAAAAGATCCACGCGGGCAATGCCCGGCGGATCTATGGGATCGAATGAAGAGAAGGATACACCGGCCGCCGGTGTAGAAGGGCGAGGCCGGTCGAGCTCCAGACGGAGCCGGCCGGCTTTTTGGGTGTTAAGAGGTTTGGGTAGGATCGGGGCTATCCCCGGGAGACGGGTCCGCCGCCAGCAGCAGCCGGTACTGCCCCGGCGTATGCCCCGTACGCGACTTGAACAGCTTGTTGAAGTAGCTGACGTTGGAGTAGCCGATCTCGCGGCAAATGTCCTCCAGCGTGCAGGCCGGCTGCCGCAGCAGCTCGCAGGCCCGCTTGATCCGAAGATGGATCAAATAATCATTGATCGTGGTGCCCGTCGCTTCCTTGAAGATGCGGCTCAAAAAGGAGGTGCTGCGCTGCACGTGGGCGGCAACCGTTTCGATCGTAATGTTGTTGTTGAAGTTGCGGTCCATGAATTCGGTGGCAAGCTGCAGCGTAAGATCGTTCATCTTCAGCCGCTTCTCCCGGTTATGCGCGATGATTTGATGACACATCCCCTGCAGGCCTTTTTCCATATCACGAAGGGTCTGGACAGCGGACAGCACGAAGGGCCGGTCGCCGAGCACGACAGAGATGTCCCCGCCTGTTTGGACAAGGGTTTTGGCGATTTCGCCGCTTAGCTGAAAGAACAGCTGCTGGATATTGGCTTTGCCGAGCCGGCGTTCCACCACCTCCTGCGTGATCCGGCTGATGGTCGCCGCACATTCTTCCTCGTTCAGCTGCAGCAGGGCCTGAAGCAGCTTCTTTTCCAGCTCGTACGGATAATAATACGTCTCTTCATCCTGCTTCCAGCTGCTGACAATGGCGTACGGTATAATCTCGCCCTGGCCAACGTACATCTTGAGGCTGAGCGCCTCGACGGACTCCTCGTACGCTGACTGGACCGATAGAACCCCCGAATGGATGCGGCTGATGCCCAGGGTGACTATCCATCCGTAACGGCTTTCCATATGGCTCTGCAGCTGCTTGGCGAGCTCGACCGGCAGGTCGTCCTTGCCGGCCGGAACCGCCTGGAGAATGACTGTCCGTTCCTCGTCCCTCGCAAAGATTTCCCCATCAATCTCCGCGCCGAGTTCTTCGATCAATCCGTATTGAAGCAAATGATAATGAAGCTTGTCGGCCGAGTCGTTCAGCGGCTTGGGCTCTCCCAGCTCGAAGGTAAGGATGGCATAACGGGAAAAATCCAGCTTCAGCCCGAGCAGCTCCGCCGCATCCTCGTCTAGAGCGCCGCTCACCGCCCGACCCTTCAGAAGATCGCTCAAATATTTCTCCTTGATGGCCGGCTTGTTGGCGCCAAGCAGCATTTCCACCCGGCTCTTCTCGCTTAGGATCGTTTCCCGGCTGTGCCGTAACCGTTCGAATGATTGGCGGATGAAGCTCGCTTCATCGGCGGGCGGGAGGGCGGATTCCGGGCTCGTTCCCTCTCCCGGCGGGGAGCTGGAAGCCGCATTGGAAACACTGATGTAGGCCATGACGCCTTTAAGCGGCCGGTACAGCCTCTTCGAAATATAGAAGGAGAGGATAAGCGCGACCGTGACGTAAAGGACGGAAACGGCGGCCACAATCGTCTTGATGCGGCTCAAGCCCTGCAGCAGGATGGATTGCTTGGTCAAGTTGACGAACTTCCAGCCGGTCAAATCGGAGGTCGTGAAGGTCACAATCCGATGCTGATCGTCCACGTACGATCCGCTTCCCGCGGCCGATAAGGCTGTGCCGTCCAGCTGAGGGGCCAGGGCCGCCGCCTCCTCCGTTTCGCCGTAGAGGAGCTCCCCGTTCTGCCCGAGAACAAGAGTCGTTCCTTTTTTGTTATGGTAATGGCTCAGAAAGTTGGTAAAGAGCAAGTCGAGTTTCAAATTGATGAGGACGGCGCCGTCGACCGGACCGATAAGAGGCATTTTCTGCATCAAGCTGGTGGCCTGCATTCCCGGAGCAAGACCGTTGGGCCGTTCGGTAAGCCACACCGTCCGGCTTCCTTCTTCCTGCTTCATTTCGGGCAGCCAGGAACGGTCGGCGAAAGAGGAAAGCAGAGACATTTTCATATCAGGGCGGGAGGTCAGCACCAGGTCCAGCTTGCTGTAAACGAGATAGATGGAATCGATATACGGACTCAGCTTTTGCTGCTCTTCCACCATCCGGGACAGGCCGATCAGCGAGTCGACGCTCAGCTTGTCATTCAGCGTATGATACAGGTACGACTGGGTCATCATCGTGCTCGTGGCTACATTTTTAACGGAGTAAAGTTCCTTATTAATCAGTTCCCGCTGCTGCCGCAGAATCGACTGGTTGTATTCGATCGAGTTCTGAATGCTCATGTCGGCGGAAATGGTATACGTCACCGAGGAGATAAGGATGACGGTCACGATGACGATAACTGTCATGGACAACAGCAGCTTAATGAATAACGATCGGTTTCGAATCACGTGTCGACCGGTCATCCGGATCTTCCTCCTATCGTGTTAGCGTTTACAAAACAGGCGAAGCCTTAAGACGGCATCACGCAAATTATAGCACGGATTGCAGGTGCGAATAGGGTGAAGAGCGAAAAACATACGAGAAATCGGATAACATAATCGCCCGAGACCGGCCCCGGAAAGGAAAAACATAACGGAAACCGAATGAAACGATTGCGCGGCCGCAAGCCGGCGGATATCGTAAAAGTTGTAACCGTTCCCAATTCCCGGCCGGGCAATCCTTAGGGGGAACGACGTTTCAAACTTGTCAGCGGGGGAGATTTTGGTGCCAAAATCCATAAACAAACCGGTTCTTGCCGTCACCGCGGCCGCCTTGGCGGCGGGCCTTCTCAACGGGTGTTCCGGAGAAGAGAAGAATAAAGCCGAAGCCGGCCAGCCCAGTGCCTCCACGAAACCGATTGAAATCACGTGGGGCATTCATTTCCAGGCCAATGCAGTCGTTAACGATTCCCAGGTGCAGAAGTGGATGGAACAGAAATTCAACGTTAAGATCAAGCCGGTCAAGGTGACGGACGCGAGTATCGCTTCCGGCGAGGTGCCCGACCTGTTCATGCTGGGTGATCCTTCGAACGTATCGGCTTACCAGGCGCAGGGCGTGCTTCTGAACATCGACCAGGCGATGGTGAAGGAGAAAATGCCGGAGTATTACAAGGATGTCGAATCGTCCAACGCGCTCTTCCAAACGGTAACGTTTAACGGCAAGCTATGGGCGATCCCGATGTTTATCGATCTTAAGCCTTATGATCTGACTATGCTGTGGCGCCAGGATTGGCTCGACAAGGTGGGCATCACCAAGCTCCCCGAAACGCTGGATGAGTTCGAGAAAGCCGTTTATGCCTTCGCTAAGAACGATCCGGACGGAAACGGAAAGAAAGACACCTATGGCTTGACCGGTACGGCAACGTCCACCTGGTCGGCCGGCTTCTACTCGATATTCGGGGCCTACGGAGTCGAGCCTACCATGTGGCAGGAGAAGAACGGGCAGATCGTCAACGGGTCCGTCCTGCCGGAAGCCAAGGAAGCTCTTGCCAAGCTGCGCCAATGGTTTGCCGACGGCGTCATTGATCCGGAATTCATCACCGACACGCAGGATTCGTACCGCAAGAAGCTCTATAACAATCGGATCGGCGTCATTGAGGAACAGATTGGCAAGGCCGCCCTGGACGACGGGGCGACGGTGGTAGCCATGAAAGGCGTGAATCCGAATGCCAAGCTAGCGCTCGGCCATAATCCGGCAGGCCCCGGCGGCAGCGGCAGCTGGGACTGGGGGATCAAGAGCAATTACGTCGTATTGGGCAACAAGGTTAAGGACGACCCCGCCAAGCTGAACAAAATATTCGAGATTTTACGGGCGCAGAGCAGCGATGAAGAGACGATCAATATGACGAGCATGGGCGTTAAAGGAACGCAATGGGACTTTGCGGACAGCGGGGCAGCCTCGGGCGCGACCAAATTCCTGCCGGGATTCGAGAAGCAGGAGCAGCGGGATGCGATCGGCGTCCGTCTGTTCTCGCTCGGCAACATCACGACGCGCAGCTACCGCGACAAGTATTCCAATCCGAAGCTGAACGATGCCGTTCGCAAGTATTCGTCCGCGCCGCACTGGACCGATGCGCTGCTGTTCGCCGCACTTCCGTCCGACGGCAAATACAAGAAGGATTTGACCGCGCTGACGCAAAAGTATTTCGCCCAGATCATCAGCGGGGAGATTCCGCTCAGCGATTTCGATAAGTATGTAGCGGAATGGAAAGCGAAGGGCGGAGACGAGCTGACCAAGGAAGCGAACGACATGTACCAGAAGCAGTTCAAAAAATAACCGGCTTGAGAAGCGATTCCACGTCCCCGGAGCCTGGGCGGCATTCCCCAGCCGGGGACGGATCGAATCCGGCTTGAGGACGTGCACAATGAAGACCATGTGGAAGCACCGGGAGCTGTTTGCCCTCTATTTGTTTGCGTTTGCCTTTTTTCTTGTGTTCAAATACGGCCCGATCTACGGGGTACTGATTGCGTTTAAAGATTTTCGCGTCGTGGACGGCATATGGGGCAGCCCTTGGGTGGGGCTAAAGCACTTTGAAGCGCTGTTTCATACAGCGGACTTCTATCGATTGCTGAAGAATACGCTGCTGCTCAACCTGTATTTGCTGCTGTTCGCCTTTCCGGCCCCGATCCTGCTGGCGCTGCTGCTGAACGAGATTCGTTCCCGTTTTTTTCAACGCTTCGTGCAGACGACGATGTATTTGCCTCATTTTGTCTCGTGGGTGATCATGTCGGGCCTGGTCATCTATTTTCTCTCGCCAACGACGGGAGTGGTGGCCGAAATCGTCAAGTGGTTCGGGGGAAGCCGGTCTTCTACATGGGGCAGAAGGAATATTTTCGTTCGATCGTCGTCGGTTCGGCCATTCTGAAGGACATCGGCTGGGGCTCCATCATCTATTTCGCTGCTCTTTCGGGCATTCATCCGGAGCTGCATGAATCGGCGACGATCGACGGGGCGAACCGCTGGCAGCGTATGACGGCCATCAACATTCCTTCGATTATGCCGACGGTGGCCATCATGTTTATCCTTAGCCTCGGAGGCTTCCTAAGTGCGAATTTCGAGCAAATCATCAATCTGCTCAATCCCGTCACTTATGAAACCGGCGATGTCATCGATACCTATGTGTATCGCGTCGGTCTGCAGCAATTCCAGTACAGCTACACGGCCGCCATCGGCTTGTTTAAATCGCTGGTCGGGCTGCTGCTGATTCTGGGAGCGAATATTACGGTACGCAAACTGAGCCGCGGGGAGAGCGGCTTATGGTAGGAGGATCGGCCGCATGAGAACCGGCACCTGGCAAGATAAGCTTGCTGTTTGTTTGATTTACCTCGTACTCGGCTTACTGGCCGTTATTGTGGTTTACCCGTTTATCCACGTGCTGTCGGTTTCCTTCAGCAGCCGGGGGAGGCGCTGCGGAGCGGCTTTCATTGGATTCCGCGTCAAATCACCTTCGATGCCTATAAGGAAATGCTGAAGTATCCGTTTATCTGGTCGGGATTCGGCAATACCCTTTTCCGCATGGCAGCGGGGACGGTCCTGACCCTCCTCGTCACCGTATGTGCAGCCTATCCTTTGTCCCGCAAGGAATTTCCGTGGAAACGGGTGCTGGTCATGCTGCTGCTCTTTACGATGATCTTCGACGGGGGGATCGTTCCGCATTACCTGCTCCTAAAGGAGCTCCATCTGCTTAATACCAGATGGGTCTATGTCCTGCCGCATGCGGCAAACGCCTTCCAGGTGCTGGTCATGATTTCGTTCTTCCGTTCGATTCCGGATGCGCTCGTCGAAGCGGCCCGAATCGACGGGGCGAGCGATTTGCGCGTCCTGGCCCGGATTATGCTGCCGCTGTCGATGCCCGCCTTGGTGACGATCGGTCTGTGGTCGCTTGTTTATCACATCAATGCTTTTATGGATAACCTGCTTTATGTAACCGACCAAACGAAATTCGTGCTGCAACAGATCGTCCGCCAGATGCTGATCGAGAACCGGCTGGACGCCTTTACGTCGACGGTAAGCGAGATCCCGCCCGCACCGGAAAGCCTGAAGATGGCGGCGGTGATCGTTTCTTCGCTTCCCGTGCTGGTGCTCTATCCGTTCCTGCTCCGTTTCTTCGAGAAGGGAACGATGATCGGTTCGGTTAAGGGGTGACGGAACGGATATCGTTCCGCTTGCCGCCAAGATAACTTCCTTGAAGGGATGAGAGAGTATGTTCAGAACCAAAGCCATCCTTCTCGTGATCGCCGCACTTCTAGTCAACCTGATAATTCCTCCCGCCAGTCAGGCCGAATCCGGATTACCGGAATCGGCCTTCTATGTGGCAGGGGATGGAAGCGATTCCAACCCGGGCACGATCGGGGCGCCTTTTCGGACGCCGGAGCGGGCGCGCGATGCCATCCGCCAGCTTAAGCACGACTCCGGCTTGCCGGACGGGGGAGTGACGGTTTTCTTGCGGGGCGGCACTTACGAACGAACGGCGGCCTTTCAGCTGGATGCCCAGGATTCGGGCACAGCCGATAAACCCATTACGTATAAAGCTTTTCCCGGAGAAACCGTTCGGCTGACCGGCGGCCAATCGCTAGAGAAGAGCTGGTTCACCCCGGTAACGGATGCAGCGGTCTTAAACCGCATCATCAGCACCGACGCCCGGACCAAAGTGCTGCAAGTCGATCTGCGCGGTCACGGGATCACGGACTACGGTGTGATGAGCCGCCACGGGTACTACAAGGCGAATGACATCAGCCAGGTTCCCCCGATGGAGCTGTATGTAGACGGTGAGAACATGACGCTCGCCCGCTGGCCCAATAACGGAACTGTTCAGATGGGCGATATTCTGGATCCGGGTCCGACCCGTAAGGACGCCGACCTGCAGGATCGCGGGGGCACGTTCAGCTATACCTACGACCGGCCGCAATATTGGACGCAAGCGGATGATATTTGGCTTGACGGCATTTTCGGCTACAGCTGGGAATGGTCGTATAACAAGATCGCTTCGATCGATACGTTGAACAAGCAGATTACGCTGCGTTACGGGGAAATGAGCGGGCTGTTCAAAAATTGGTATCCGGATTTCCATTTCGCGCAAAACCTGCTCGAGGAAATCGACATGCCCGGCGAATATTTCATCGACCGCACGCAGGGCATCCTGTACTTCCTGCCGACCGCAGCCTTCAAGGCGGACCATCCCTCTCTTACCGTTTCGATGCTGAAGACGCCGATGATCAACGCCCTGGGCGTTTCGTACGTTACCTTCGAGGATCTGACCCTGGAGAACGGCCGCGATTCGGCCGTGGTCGTCATGGGCGGCGATCACGTCCGGCTGGTGCATTGCGACATCCGCAATTTCACGAACGGCGGCGTGCTGATCAATACGCAAAGCCGGTGGCTGTACAACGATTTTGCGGCGGCGACGGGCACCCATCACGGGATCGTGAACAGCCGCATTCACCATATCGGCGGAACGGCGGTCATCCTGAACGGGGGAGCCGGGAAACGCTGGAGCCCGGAAATAATTATGTGGAAAACTCCCACCTGTACCATTTCGCCTACTACCATAAAGCCTACAACCCTGGCGTTATTCTCACCGGTGTAGGGAACCGGGTGTCCCATAGCGAAATCAACGACGCCCCGCACCCGGGCATCCTGATATTCGGCAACGATCACTTGGTCGAATACAACAACATCTATGACGTGTGCAAGATGTTCTCCGACCTGGGCGCGATCTACATGAACGCCGGCGAAACGCCGCAGCAGCGGGGAACGGTCATCCGGCGCAACTATTTCCACCATATCGGCGAAGCCAAGGCGGGAGTGGAAGGGGTATACCCGGATAACTTTACGATGGGGCTGACGATCGAAGAAAATATTTTCTACCGGATGGGCAATTCCGCCATCAAAAATAACGGCGGCGCGCATATCAACACCCGGGGCAACCTGTTTATCGACAGTAAGGTTCCCTACGATTATGCGGATATTTACCTCGGCAGCGATCCGGACAAACCGATAGCCAAAAATTATATGCCGAAATGGCAGGCTTTGTTCGAGAAGTACAACAACTTCGTGGGGACTCCGTATTTGGAGAAATATCCGGAGCTCGCCGATTTCTTCACGGAGGACCGGTATTATCCGAAGACGAACGGCTATCAGGGCAACGTCATCTATAACCCCACCAAGCCTCGCAGCAGCATAACGAACGCGCAGGGGGCCTACGACAAGTACAATTTGCTGCAGTATGCCAACAACTGGGTGACGGACCACGATCCGGGCTTCGTCAACCTGGCGGCCGGTGACCTCAATCTGAAGAGCGATGCGGAGGTGTTCCGGCAAATTCCCGATTTCAAGCCGATTCCCTTCAACGAAATCGGAATCGTCGGGAAAGCTGGTCCGTATCTATCGCCGGATACCATTCCGGTCCAGGAGTCCGGGCTTACGACCGGAGCGTGACCGTCGGCATCGGCAAAACCTACGACCTGCAGACGGCCGTGCTGCCTTGGGACGCGACCCGTCCTCAGCTCACCTTCGCCTCAAGCGACCCTGCCGTCGTCAAGGTAGACGGCAATGGAAAGCTTAAGGGAGGGAGTGTCGGCCAAGCGGTCGTCACGGTCGCCTCCGCTGACAATCCGCTACTTAAGGATGAGGTGCGCGTAGAGGTGGTAGTGGGGGACGGCATTTACGAATATACCGACTTCGAGACGGGACGCAACAGCTGGCCGGCCGATGCGAACCGGGCCATCATCGAAGAAGGCGGGAACCATTGGTACAAAGTGCTGAAGGGCGCAACGGCTGTCTCGTCTAATGAATATACGAACTATGAGCTGACGTTCAGGATGAAAACGCCGCCTTCGATGCCGGCCTTGGGCACCTTCTATATTTTTGACAGGCTGGGGGCAAACGGCGGCGACCGCATCGGATACCGCAAGTTCGAGGACGGGACGTCGAAATGGCTCCTCTATAATCCCGCCTGGGCGACTGTCAGGGAATCCAAGCTGCCGTATGAGGATTTGGCGCCGAATACGGAATACAGCGTCAAGCTGCTGGTGAAGGGAGCCGACATCAGCCTGTATGTCAACGATACCTTGAAACTGAAGGCAACGGATCCTTCCCATAATCCGTCGGGGACGATCGGCTTCTATGCAGGCGGGTTCGACTACCTTCTGTTTGACGACATCAAGCTGTCGGTTCCGAGCACCCGGGTGGCCGGTCTTCAACTGGACCGGGAGCAGGCGAATATAGGGGCGGATGAAAAGCTGCAGCTGAAGGTGAGCTTCGATCCTTCCGATGCCGTCAACCGTTCCGTTACCTGGACGTCCAATAATCCGGAAGCAGCTGTCGTCGACGAGAACGGCTTGGTGACGGCGGTCGGGCCGGGCCAGGCGGTCATTACCGTCAGGTCGGCCGAGAATCCGCAGGCCGCGGCCTCCTGCCGGGTCGTCGTATCGGACGTTCTGCTTCATACGGATTTCGAGTCCGGAGGGGGCGGCTGGCCGGTCGACCCGAATCGAAGCATCGTTACGGAGAACGGCAACCACAAGTACCGGCTGCTGAAAGGGGCCTCCGCCACTTCTCCGAGATCGTTCTCCGATTACGATCTGACGTTCAAGCTGAAGACGCCGTCCGTTATTCCGAGCGCGGCAACGTTCTACCTGTTCGACCGCCTTGCTTCGGGCAGCGGGGGCCGTATCGGCTACCGCAAGACAGCGGACGGGGCTTCCCAATGGATTTTGTACAACGGGGCCTGGGCAACCGTTAAGAAATCCGATCTGCCTAATGAGGACTTGGCTCCGAACCGGGAGTATAACGTGGAGCTTATCGTCAACGGGGCCGATATCAGCCTGTTTGTCGACGGCGTGCTCAAGCTGAAAGCTGCCGATCCGTCCCATCATCCATCCGGAACGATCGGTTTCTACGCTGGCGGTTTTGACAATCTGACATTCGACGACCTCGTCGTCACACAGCTACGGAAGCCAATGACGGAGGCGACCGTTACTCCGTCCCAGCCCGATGGGGCGAACGGCTGGTACGTACATCCGGTTTCCGTGCAGCTCCTGCCGGGAGCCCGCTCGTCCACTATTTCGGAAACCGTTTATAGTCTGGACGGTGGAGCGAATTGGCTCCCTTATACGGCACCGGTGACCATCGATCAGGACAGCGGAGCGGTCGGCTTCCTTTATCGCTCGGTCGATCTGGTGGGGAATGCGGAGCCGCCGCAAAAGCTCTCCTTCCGTCTTGACCGCCTGGCACCGGAAACGACGGCCAGTCTGTCTCCGGATCAGCCGGATGGGACGAACGGCTGGTACGTCCACCCGGTAACAGTCACATTGAAAGCGACCGATGCGACCTCCGGGGTAGCGGACACGGTATACAGCCTGGATGGCGGAGCGAGCTGGCAGCCGTATACGTCGCCTATCCCTTTGGAACGGGACGGCCGTTACACAATTACCTACCATTCCACGGACCAAGCGGGGAACGACGAGAATCCCCGTACGGCTACCGTTCTACTGGATACGACGGGGCCGGCCATTATTGTAACAGAGCCGGGACCGGGCCGGGCTTATGCGGACAGCGAGGAGCTTACTCCTAAGGTAATGTTGTCCGACGGTTTATCCGGTCTGGACGGGAAGCAGGCGAAGGTGCGGTTGGACGGTCAGGACGTGTCCGGGGAAGAGGCGATCCCGCTCGGCAGGCATTCGCTGGATGTGACGGCTTCCGACGCGGCAGGGAATGCCAGCAGCGTCACGATCCTTTTCGAAACCCGGACGGACTCGGCTTCGGTCAAGGCGCTGATCGAACGGTTTGCGGCAATGTCCTGGATCGACCATTCGGGAATCGCCAACAGCCTGCTCCAGAAGCTGGAGACGGGCAGCCTGGACGCGCTAATCCAGGAAATAGAGGCTCAAAGAGGAAAGCATCTCTCTACCGCTGCAGCAGAGATACTTCTGCGGGACGTGCGGGACATTCAGCAAAGGAATGAGCGTTAGACGTTAGAGAGGAGAGCAGGAGAAGGGGCGGGGAAGCCGAACGCGAATCGTGCCCCTTCGCCTGGAGATCTTTTGCTAAGATTCTCGGGTACTAGCCCGACGGCCCCACCGCCATAAAGCCGCTGTTTCCCTTTACAGGAGACAGCGGCTTTATCCGTGAGATGGTGAAAAGCGCGGGCATTCGGCATGAAAGGAAGGATAGAGCGGCCTTTAAAGGAATGATGATCGCAGCCAAGTCTCTAGCATTCTCCCGCTTAAGGCTTAACCGCGTCCACCTTCAGCCCCTTGGTCCGTTCCTGCTTCTCCCACTGCCTAAGCATGGGATAGGGATCGAAGGACCATTCCTTGGTTCCGTTGTCCCTGTAGATGCCGTAATGGAGATGAGGCGGGAACTTGCCGGAGGTTCCCGGCTTGCCGTAGCCCGAGCTGCCTACCCAGCCGATGACCTGGCCCGGTTTGACAAGATCCCTGGCTTAAGCGGCTTGGCAAAGCCGGACAAGTGGGCGAAGTAATGATACAGATTGTTGACATCGCGAATGCCGATACGCCAGCCCCCGTAGTTGTTCCAGCCCATGACTTCGACGATTCCGTAGCAGGTGCTGCGGGCGGGAACCCCGTACCCGGCAAAGATGTCGGTCCCTTCATGGATCCGGTGGCCTCCCCAGCCGCGGCTGGCGCCCCATGTTCCCCTGTAAGAATAGTTCGCTTTAAGAGGCACCGGAAAAGCATGATCATTCAGGTCCAGCTTCTGAAAATGATTGTAGATCTTCTCAAACTGCGCGATCCGTTCGACCGCCCGCTCCGAACCGTAAACGCCGGCAACCCCGATTTTCCAATTGTCCGCCCCCGTTCCGAAGCGGGTCAGCTGGCGGACGCGCGAGGACAGCACGTCAAGGTCATTGGCCGGATCGGCCAACCCGTCCCCGGAGCCATCGGTCCCGGCTCCCCCGAAGAGGGCGATGGTACGTGCGGACGGATCGGAATGATCCGGGTTCAGGGCCCCGAACCACTCCTCCTCCGTATAGTAAACGCCGGCCAAGGGAGCGGATGCCTTCCTTTTACGGGCGGTGTTGATCGTACGCTCGTACTGATCGACGGCGGCCAGCGATGTCCAGGGCACGCCGGAGGCGGCGCTGACCTGCTCCAGCAGCCGCTTCCGGGCGTCCCAAGGCTTCACGGCAGCCGACTTTCCGGACGCAGGCTCGGCCGTTGCGCGCGGGACGGCGGTCCAGGAAGAGGCCGCCATACTGCCCAGAAGGACAATGGCGGCGGCTCGAAAGCGCAAAGAATAACCCATCCGTGTATCCCTCCTAGGTGGTGTCTTTTTGCCGTAACCAGGTATCGTTAGGATGTGCGGGTGCTTCATTTTTATCCATGGGGGTCCAAGAGCGCATTTTGCCCCGGAGGGGATTTTTGTTACACTAGCGGAAAGAAGAGGACGAAGGATGGGGAAGAAGCATGGAGTTTAATCATGGGCAGGAGCATGTGGACGATGGCATGGTGATCGTGCAGGCGAACCTGGACGACATGAACCCGGAGCATGTTCCGTACGTGACGGACAGGCTGCTGGAGGCCGGGGCCAACGACGTTTACTGGATCCCGATTATTATGAAAAAGGGCCGCCCCGGCCTGATGCTGAACGTCCTGGTGGAAGAAGAGCGGCTCGGTCAGATGGAAGCCATCGTCTTTGCCGAGACGAGTACCTTAGGGCTCCGGTACATGCGGGCTTCCTGCCACCGGCTCGGCCGGGTGATGGAGAAGGTGGATACGCCATGGGGGCCGATTACGGTTAAAGCCGGCTACTACCAAGGGCGCCGCGTGCAGTTTGCTCCGGAATTCCGGGAATGCGAGCAGACGGCCCGCCGGCACGGCGTTCCGTTGAAAGAAGTGTACGAGGAAGTGCGGCGCGCTTATTCGGCGGAAGGAGGACGGCGATGAGTTGGCTGAAAATTGACGAGGTGGCCAAGCAGACGGGCCTGACCAAGCGTACCATCCGCTTCTATGAAGAGATGGGCCTCTTGAGTCCCCCTGAGCGAAGCGAGGGAGGGTAAGGCGGTACACGCCGGAGCATGTGGACCACCTGATCAAGGTAAGCGAGGCCAAGGAGGTGCTGGGTTTCTCGCTTGTGGAGCTTCAGCGCTTTCTGGAGCTGAGCGGCATCGTGGACCAGGACCGGGCCGGCTACCGTTCGGCCAAGGACCAGAAGGAACGGCAGGAGAAGCTGGCCGATCTGAACGAGAGGCTGACCGAGCAGCTCGCTATGA
Organism: Paenibacillus sp. CC-CFT747; assembly: GCA_030323305.1. Taxonomy (GTDB): domain Bacteria; phylum Bacillota; class Bacilli; order Paenibacillales; family NBRC-103111; genus Paenibacillus_AO; species Paenibacillus_AO aurantius. The sequence continues at coordinate 3,144,423 of CP106741.1, forward strand.
TCGAAGCCAAGGTAGACCGGATCCGGGAGGTTCAGAGGGAGATGGAGGACTTAAGGGAGCGGGTTCGCGGTGCTCTTAAGAATGGGAATCAAGCAGACGAATAGCGGGGCCTGTCTACCGGTTGGAGGATAGCCCTTAAAGCAAAAAGCCCCCAGCTTTTCCTTACGGAAGGGGCTGGGGGTTTCTCATGAGAAGAAAAACACTCACGGCCAAAGCGACAGCCGGTTGGAAAGCTTGCCTCAGTGGCTGTGCTTGGGATTGGAATCCTGGCAGGCGTCCGCAAGAGGGACGGTCTTCTCCACCTGGAGACCGGCGGAGCGGCCCGCGCTCGTGTGTTCATGATTCTGCCCGTGGTCGTGGGAGTGTCCGTGATCATGCGAATGACGGTGCCCGTGATCATGAGAATGATCGTGGGAATGGCCGTGTCCCTGTCCATCCTGTGAAGGAGAATGGTCATGGTCGTGATGGTGGTCATGATCGTGGCTGTGATGGTGGTGGCTGTGGCCGTGATCATGATCGTGATGATGGTGATCGTGCCCATGGGAATGGCTGTGGCTGTGCTCATGCGCCGGCAGCTCCGTATGGACATGGCAGTGCAGATGAGGCTCCGTCCGTCCCACGATCACGCGGAGCACATTAGGCTGGTTGGGCAGGTCCCGGGTTCCGGCGCCGTAGCCGATTGATTCTACGATCATCGCCGGAAGGCCGGTGCCGAACTCGTCCACCACTCCCGAAATGATGCCCGCTCCGGTTGGGGTAGTCATCTCGCATTTGTAAGAGGTCGGCGCGATCGGTAGCCCCCTCATCATATCCAAGGTGGCCGGGGCGGGAACGGGATAGATGCCGTGGTCGCACTTCACCGTGCCGGAGCCAAGCGGCACCGGGGAGCTATAAATCTTCTCCGCCCCCAGGGAATCCAGGGCGAGCGCGACGCCGATGACGTCCACGATGGAGTCGATGGCTCCGACTTCATGGAAATGCACCTTCTCCACGGGGATTCCGTGGATTTTGGCCTCGGAGAGGCCGATGCGTTCGAAGATGGCCAGGCTTAAAGCCACGGTCCGCTCGCTAAAGCCGGCTTCTTCAATCATGCGGACGATGTCCGAATAATGGCGGTGGTGTTTGGGGGCGCGTCCGGATCGAGCAGCACGTCCAGCTTCAGAGCGGAGATGCCCCGCTTGTTCACCCGCCTCCAGTCAAGCGTAAACGGCTCCAGGGTGATTTTGGCAAGTTCCGTCTCTATGTAATCCCGGTCGGCTCCCGCATCCACAAGACCGGCGAGGGTCATGTCTCCGCTGATCCCGGAGAAGCAGTCCAAGTAAACGATTTTCATCGCATTCATCCTTTCGACAGGTTCTTGTTGATAAGGGCGGCATAGTATCCGGCGCCGAAGCCGTTGTCGATGTTGACGACGGAGACGCCCGGCGCGCACGAGTTCAGCATCGCGAGCAGCGCGGCCATGCCCTGGAAGCTGGCGCCGTAGCCGATGCTGGTCGGCACGGCGATGACGGGCTTGGCCACCAAGCCGCCGACGACGCTCGTGAGCGCGCCCTCCATGCCGGCGGCGACGACGATCGCGTTCGCGCCGCGGATAACGGGCAGCCGGCGGAACAGGCGGTGGATGCCGGCCACGCCGACATCGTAGACGCGTTCCACGTGGCTGCCCATGCATTCCGCGGTGAGCGCGGCTTCCTCCGCCACCGGCAGGTCGGACGTTCCTGCGCAGACGACGGCGACGTAGCCTTCATGCACCCGCAGAATCGGGTGCTTGAACCACGTCACCGCCCGGGCGGCCGGATGGTACGTCGCTCCGCCGACGGCGGCGGTCAGAAGCTCCGCCTTCGCGGCATCCACGCGCGTCGCCAGCACGCGGTCCGCATGCTGGACGAGCTTCTTGAAGATCGCGATGAGCTGCTCCGCCGTTTTGCCTTCGCCGAAAATGACTTCCGGGAAGCCGGTCCGCTTCTCCCGGTTGATGTCCAGCTGGGCGAAGCCCATGTCCGCCACGCCTTCCTCGAGAACGCTGGCTCGGGCCAGGTCCTCCAGCTTTTGCTTCGCATCGTCTATCGAGAGCCCGCCTTCCTGGACGAGCTTGAGAATGTGCTCCATGCTGTTGTTCATTTCGAGGCTTCCCTCACTTTGTCGCGCGCTGCGGCGCTCAGCACCTCGTTCATGCTCCCCGTGCGGTAGCCTTGAAGGTCAAGGGTGACGTAGTTGAAGCCGAGCCTGCGGAACTTCTCATAGATGGCGTCGTGATGCTCCAGCACCTTCGGAAACTCCTCGGGCATAACCTCGATCCGCGCGATTTTATCATGATGCCGTACGCGGACCTGATAGAAGCCCAGTGTGGAGAGAAAGAATTCCCCTTCGTCCAGCTGGTCGATTTTGTAGCGTTCGATCTTCGTTCCATACGGGATCCGCGAGGACAGACAAGCAAAGGACGGCTTGTTCCAGGTGGGCAGCCCGAGCTCCTTCGACAGCTGGCGGATTTCGTCCTTCTTCAAACCGGCCTCCTGAAGGGTGCTTCGCACGCCTTGCTCGTTTTTCGCCTGCAGACCGGGCCGGTAGTCGCCCAGGTCGTCCACGTTGGAGCCGTCGAGCAGGAAAGGGTACCCCAGCTCCGCAGCCAGCGTCTGCAGGTGCGAGTAAAGGCCCGTTTTGCAGTGGTAGCAGCGGTCCGGATTGTTCGCCACGAAATTGGCGTTCTCGAATTCCTTGACCTCGGTCTTGTAGACGCGCACGCCCATTTCTTCCGCAAGCTGAACGGCGGCGTCGAATTCCCGGCTCGGGAACGTCTCGGAAGCCGCAATGACGGCAAGCACCTGGTCGCCCAGTTCCTGCTGCGCTCTCTTAAGAACGAAGGTGCTGTCCACCCCGCCGGAGAAAGCGACCATTACCCGTTCCATGCCGCGGAGAATTTGCCCGAGACACTCGTTCTTCTCATCCATCGGTCTATGTTCACTCATGCCTGATTCCTCCTCACAGGTTAACCCAGCCTTGCCATGTCTTTTGAAACGCTTACTTGGCGGCCCGTTCCTCAACAAGGTTGTCCGCCGTCTTTCCTAACCACTCGGACCTCGCAGGGGAGGGAATTTCCTCCCCGAGGCAGTGGCCGCCGCTAGTCTTCCGGCTTCCCGTCCAGTTTACCACAATTTGAAGAAGGGGAGGGGAATCCAAGGTCAGCTGATAAAAAAACACATCCTGCCACTCCCCGAACTTCCGTCCGACCTCCCGCAAGTGCCCGGAAAGCTCATAGCCCAGCCGGCGGTGCAGCCGGATGCTGGCTTCGTTGCCTCCCGTTATGCAGGCGATCACTACATGATAGCCGAGGGTGCGGGCCCGCTTCAGGATTTCGTCCATCAGGACACGGGCCAAGCCTTTTCCCCAATGGTCTTCGTGAATATAGACGGTGGACTCCACCGTCAAATCATAGCCCTTCTTCGGGCGGAAAGGCGAAATGTAGCAGTAGCCGGCCACTTCTCCGCCGTCCTCGGCTACGACAATCGGATAGCGGCCCCCGTAGTGGGAAAACCATTCGCTCCGCTCTTCGAGCGTCTGCTCGTCGAGATCGAAGGTCGCGGTGTTCGTTACGATGGCCCGGTTGTAAATGGCCAGTATGCCAGGCAGGTCCTCGGGACCCGCATCGCGGATAATCATGGGATTGCCTCCATCCATGCAGCAAAGGTCGCCGTCTTCCGAGTCGGTTTCACGTTCGGTCGTTCGGTTGTAACGGGAATCGACTTGAAGAAGAACCCGCCAAAACGGCTTTTCATCCGCGAAACGAAAGACGGTGTTTTCGTTTAATCATACCAGAATGATCGGGATTTGCGTATCCCTTTGTTCGCGAGGCCGGGGAGCGCGCTTTGCGGATTGTGGTATGCAGGCATTTTCATGGTATAATGGAAGAATGAGCAAACCAGTGCCTTATCCGCAAATGAATTTCGGCTTTCCTATTGATTTTCGTGTGCCTACAGAGGTTTTCTCACCAACCAAGTTACCGGATAAGGCCAGACTCTACATAGAAAGCGGGAACCTGCATGTCATCCAAATCGCTGGACCGCAAGCCGGACTGGCTCAAAATCAAGCTGCAAACGGGAGACAATTTCAAGGAAATCAAGGGTATGATGCGCTCCAAAACCCTTCACACGGTGTGTGAGGAAGCCAAATGCCCCAATATATACGAATGCTGGGCGAACCGCACAGCCACCTTCATGATCCTGGGCGACACCTGTACCCGGGCCTGCCGCTTCTGCGCGGTGAACACCGGGATGCCCACGGAGCTCGATCTTCAGGAGCCGGAACGGGTGGCGGAGGCGGCCGAACAAATGGGGCTGCGCCACTGCGTCATTACCTCGGTAGCCCGGGACGAGCTGCAGGACGGGGGGCCTCCATCTTCGCGGGCTCGGTCCGCGCGGTGAAAAGCCGGCTGCCCCTGTGCAGCGTGGAGGTGCTCATCCCCGATTTCATGGGCAACGAGCAGTCCCTCCGCACTGTGCTGGAAGCGAAGCCTCACATTCTGAATCATAACATCGAGACGGTGGAGCGGCTGTCCGACCGGGTCCGGTCGAAGGCCAAGTACCGGCGGACCCTGGAGCTTCTGAGCCGTTCGAGGCACATGGCCCCGGATATTCCGACCAAATCAAGCATCATGGTCGGGGTAGGGGAAGAGCGGGAAGAGGTGCTGCAGACGATGGATGACCTGAGGGCGGCCGGGGTCAGTATTCTGACGATCGGCCAATACCTGCAGCCGTCGCTGAAGCACTTGCCCGTCTCCAAGTACTACACGCCGGAGGAATTCGCCGACTTCAAGGAAGAAGGCTTGAAGCGCGGGTTCCGCCACGTAGAATCCGGACCGCTTGTGCGTTCGTCCTACCATGCCCGTGAGCAGGTGGAATCCGCATCGGGAGCGGGGAAATAGAGGGCGGGAGCCGGAACCGGCCCGTTAAGGAGGAGACCGTTGGTGTTTTATGTGGGCGGCAACACGTATGAACTGATTAAGGAGAACAAGAACGGCTGGAACCTCGAGGCGTTCAAGGAACGCTACAGCGAGGTGCTGGAGAGGTACGATTATATTGTCGGGGACTGGGGCTACAACATGCTTCGTCTCCGCGGGTTCTTCAAGGACAACAACCCGAAGGGCTCGAAGGAGTTTTCCATCAGCGGGCTGGAGGATTATTTGAACGAATACTGCAATTTTGGGTGCGCTTATTTCATCATCGAACGCACCAATGCCAAAACGCTGAAGCATGCTCCGCCTGAGGAGGAAACGCCAGAAGAGGTCTCCGAAGCCGGTGGAGACCGGGAGACAGAAGGAGGAAGCGGGCAGGGCCCCGTCTTCATCCCCCGCAGCGCCCGGCAGCAGATGCATGCGAACAAGCGGCAAGCATCCGGGAAGCCGCAGCCTTCTCCGGGCCCCGCCAAGGAAAGCCAAAACGAACCGCAGGCTTCCTCGTCCAAAGGACAGGCACCCCGCTCTTCCGGACAGCCGTCCGAGAGACTGTGGCCGGACAAGCCGGCAGCAGCGGACAAGCAGGTGGACAAACAAGCGGACAAAGGGAACGGAGGCGACCGGACAGGCGGCGACTCGAGGAAGCAGGGACAGCCGCATGGCCGGAACCGGTCGAATCTGGGACGCCCGCAGCCGAAAGGGCAGGGAGATGCGAACGGCAGCCCGCGTCCACGCGGGGAGGGCGGTCAGGCCCAGGTGTCCGGCAGCGACCAAGGGCAGCGTCCGCGCGGCGACCAAAGCGGGCAAGGGCCCGGCCCGGGCGGCGGCCAGGGCCAGCGACCGCGCGATAAGCAGGGCGGTCAGGCGCAAGCCTCCGTCCGCGACCAAGGGCAGCGTCCTCGCGGCGAGCAGAACGGCCAAGGCCCGCGCCAGCGCGATGGGCAAAGCGGGCAAGCGAAGGGGGCCGGCAGCGAGCAGCGCCCCCGGGCGGAGCAGGGCGGCGGTTCGAACCCGCGTGAACCGCGCGATCCGGGCGGTCCGGGCGGTCCAGAAACGTCTTCCGGCAGCAGCCAAGGGTAGTTCAGGTGGCGGGATCTTTGCCCGCCCGCCTTACATTAGCGTAGATCAGGCCGTACCGGTCGCAAACGCAGAACGATGCGGGTCCACCAGGAGCATCCATAAAAGAAGCTGTCCTCCGGCAAGCAGGTTGCCGGAGGACAGCTTCTTTTATTTTAGGGCTGCGGATAAGCTTTAAGCCTCATCCCTCCTCAGCCAAGCCCCGACCTGCCCCATCCATGCCCCGTTCTCATCGGCCAGCAGGGTCTCCCAGCCCAGCCGGGAGGCTTCGGCCAGGTTTCTCTCCTGGTCGTCTACGAACAGGATCGGGAAGCCGGGCTTCAGGAGGCGTGCGGCCCGCTCATAGATGCCGGGCTCGGGCTTGCGGAACCCGGTCTCGCTCGAGACCGTTACTCCCGCCAAATGCCCTTTGACCGGCTCGAGCAGGGGAAGAAGCCACTCGGCCCGGTGATTGCTCAGGATGTGCAGGTCCGCATAGCGGCTCCACTCCGGAAGCAGGCCGAGAGCGGGCAGCGGGACAAGGGCTTCCTGCAGCAGGCGGCGGCCTTGGGCCCGGCTAAGCGAAGGGCAGCACTGCTCCACCCAAGCCCAGAAGGCGTCCTCGCTCATTTTTCCCGTCCAGAGGGCTTCCCTTACCTGGGCCTGGTACCGTTCCCTCAGGTCCCCGTAAGCCATTCCGGCCGCGGAGGCCAGCCCTTCCCAGAAGGCTGGCAGGTCGGAAGCGAGCACTCCCCCGCGTCCAGAACGAGCTGTTTTCTCGGTTTCGTCATGTTTTCTTCTCCTTTCATCCGGGTCCGGACAAGCGCAAAAACCCCTTACGGGGTTTCGGGATCCGTTCCTTCTTGCGGTTCCCTTGAGCTACTCTACCATTTCCGTAAAGTTCCCGAAGCCGGTGCCCGGGCTTGTCCTGCGCCTCATTTCATGTCCAATCCGATGAAGGACTTCTGCACCCGGTTCCAGAACGGATACGGACGGTAGCGGGCGAAGCGCACCTTCTGGTTGGCTACGCTGCAGCGGATGGACACCACGTCGTTGCGCTGGACGTTCAGATGGTCGAGCGTCAGGAGCAGATGCTTGTTAGCCTGCGGAAAAATATCGCAGTGATGATGCTTGGGCAGAATCATGGACGAGCCGAGCGTCCGGAAAACGCGGTTGTTGATCGACGCGATTTCGGCAATCTGAATGGACTCGATGGACGGATGCACGAGGGCCCCGCCGAGACTCTTGTTGTAGGCCGTGCTCCCCGAAGGGGTGGAAATGCAGATTCCGTCGCCGCGGAACATTTCGAATGTCTCGTCGTTCAGGTTCAGCTGCGCCACCATGGTTTCCTCGACGCCTTTTAGAGTGAATTCATTAAGCGCGACATGGGTTTCGGTTCCCTCCTGGGTGCGGATCTGAATTTCGACAAGAGGATACTCGACGATGGTGGCGGGACTCGTTTCGCTGCCCATGACTTGGGCCAGATAATCCAGATCCTCGGGAAACCAGTCCGCAAAAAAGCCAAGCCGTCCCGTATGCAGCCCGACGAAGGAGAGGCGACCCAGCTGATCCTTGTACCGGTGGAACGCCTGCAGCATGGTACCGTCCCCGCCAATGGACAGCACGGTGTCCGGCTCCCGTTCGTCCAGCACCATGCCGTATTCCTTGGCCAGGACATGAAACCGTTCATTAAGCTGCTGGGAAACCTCGTCTCCGCGGTTGACTACGAAATATTTCAAAATGGCCCCTCCTACCGTTGCTCGCTATATAATAGAGTCCCCCGGCTGCTTCGTGAATTCCTGCTCCCGGAGGGCATTTATCTTTAAGCCTTATCTCTTCTCTATTTAATCAAAACCGCCTCTTAAAGGCAAATGCCGCCCGAAGGCGGCATAGGACAAGGTAGGGGAAACGGACAACCGGGTCAACCGAACCGGATCTTACTTCACCGTGGAGAAGAGCAGCGGAACCTCGAACCGGTGGGCGAAGAGCGGGTGATAGGGCCGGATTCTCACGGAGTAATGCTGGATGTGAACGAGATGGGAAGGAATCTGCCCCCGGAACCGGAACACCCCATCGCCAAGATCGGCCTCCGGCTTCAGCGGCACGGGAACCGGATCCCAGATTCCCCGAGGATTCTCCGCGTAGTAGACGATCTCCACTCCCACATAGTCGGGGCGGATGGAACCGAGATACAGGTCGGCCTTGACCTCTTTGTTCCCGGGGGAGCGGGTACCGCGGGGTCGTCCGTCACGGCTTTCACCGCCAAAGCCCCCAATGCTCCCGAATAAACTTCTTGTAGCCGGCCAGCCGGGCGGCCTGTTCTCCTCCGTCCATGCTCATCAGACGGAAGCGCTCGATCGTGCGGCTGTAGAAATGTTCGGTATAATCCTGCACCATCCGATGGGTATTGTAGACGGGGGCCAGGGTGCCGATGGAGTTCTTCATCCGTTCCGCCCATTGCGGAGATCCTTCCTGCCGTTCGTAATACAAGGGAGCGATTTCGCGCTCCAGATTGGTGTACAGAGACTCGGCGTTCTGCTGTTCCTGGGTATGCCAGTCGGCATGGGGATCGGCTTCGATGGCCCAGCCGTTCGTGCCGTTATAGCCTTCTTCCCACCAGCCGTCGAGGACGCTGAAGTTAACCGCTCCGTTCATCGCCGCCTTCTCGCCGCTTGTTCCGCTTGCTTCGAGCGGCCGGAGCGGGTTATTCAACCAGATGTCTACGCCCTGCACGAGATAACGGGCCAGGCTCATGTCATAGTTCTCGAGAATGACGATCCGGCCTTTGAAGGCATCCATCTGGGATACGCGGTAGATTTCGCGGATCAGGTCCTGACCCGGGTGGTCGGCGGGGTGGGCCTTGCCTGCGAAAATAAACTGCACCGGGCGCTCCGGATGATTGACAATCCGGTTCAACCGTTCCAGGTCCTTGAACAGGAGGTTGGCGCGCTTGTAAGTCGCGAAACGCCGGGCGAAGCCGATGGTGAGCGCATCCGGATTAAGGTATGTTCCGGCTTCGCGGATCCGCTCCTCGGATTCTCCGTTTCGGCGCCGCTGTTCTTGGAGGCTACGGCGTGCCAAATCAATCAGCTTAGCCTTCAAGGAGGAGTGGACCTTTAACAGGGACTCGTCGGGAAGGAGTCGAAGGGATTCCCATACAGCGGATTCCGCTTGCCGCTCCACCCAGCCTCCCGGAAGGAACCGGTCGAACAGCTGCTGCAGCTCGGGAGCGAGCCACGTTTGCATGTGGACCCCGTTCGTCACGTGGCCGATCGGCACATCGTCGACGGGAATATTGCCGTGGAAGCTCCGGAACATAACCCGGGAAACATGGCCGTGAAGCTTGCTCACCCCATTCCGCAAGGACGCCGTATTCATGGCGAGGAAGGTCATGTTGAACAGGTCCTTCTCCCCGTCGTAGCCGAGCTCCAGGATCCGGTCCTTCTCATAGACCAGCTGGGAGAGAAGGGGATGAAGGTAATGCTCGACCATTCCGACCGGGAAGGCATCGTGTCCGGCCGGAACCGGGGTATGAGTCGTAAACACCGTGCTGGCGCGGATCAGCTCCAAGGCGGTGTCGTAAGGAACCCCCGCGTGAACATACTCCCTCATTCTCTCCACGGAGAGGAAGGCGGCATGCCCTTCGTTGATATGGTACACGTTCGGCTGCAGGCCGAGGGCGCGCAGGGCTTTGACCCCGCCGACGCCGAGGACGATCTCCTGCGCGATCCGCATATCCTGGTTCCCCCGTAAAGCTGGGAGGTAAGCTCGCGGTCCTGCGGGCTGTTGCTTTCGAGATCGGCATCCAGCAGATAGAGAGGGACCCGGCCGACCTGAACGACCCAGACCTTAAGCTTGACCTGGCTGTCGCCGACGCCGGCTTCCACGATCACGTCGCTGCCGCCGATCTGAACGGGACGGACGGGCAGCTGGTTGAAATCATAGTCGACCCGGAGCGCCTGCTGGGAGCCCGAGGAGTCCAGCCGCTGCTGGAAATAGCCTTTTCTATAGAGAAGGCCTACGCCCACAAAGGGAAGGCCCAAATCACTTGCAGATTTGCAGTGGTCTCCCGCCAGAATGCCTAAGCCTCCGGAGTAGATAGGAAGGGATTCGTGGAAGCCGAACTCGGCGGAGAAATAAGCAATCGTGCCTCCGGCCTCGGGATGCTTCTCCCCGTACCAGGCTTTGCGGCTCTCATACTGCTCCCACTGGGCAGCCACTTTGCTGTACAGCTCGAGGTAAGAGGAATCGGAAGCCAGCCGGTCCCATGCTTCGGCGGAAGTCTCCAGCACCATTCGCACGGGATTGTGGTTGACCTTCTCCCACCGTTCCGGATCGATTTGTTCATACAGCTTGACGGCATCTGCGTTCCAGCTGAACCACAGATTATAGGATAAAGGCAGCAATTGCTTTAAGGAATCGGGAAGGACGGGTTGGTTTCTCTCCATGAACGGACTGCACCTCTTTCTATAAGGGAAGAATAATGGCAGTGCGGCATTCTCTCTTTATTTTTCCAACCCATTATACCTCCTTTTGGAAAACCAATGCAAAACCAATCCGACGGCAAGCAGCACGGCAAGGAATCCGGAAAAGGTAAGGGAAAGCGGGAAAACCGCTTCCTTCACAAGGACCTCGGCGGGAGGAAGGGTGCCGGTCCAGGCCATGACGGCGGAGGTTCCGAGCAGGCCGCTCATCAGGGGCCACAGCAGGACGGCCAGACAGGCGGCCATGACGGCATGCAGCAGACGGGCCGCGAGAAAGGGGGCATACCGCAGGTTGGTGCGGTGGAGCAGGCTTACAATCTGGGCATGGACGGACAGTCCTCCCCAGGACAGCACGAAGGCTGCCACCGCTGCCTTGTAGACCAGGGGAACCGCCGGGCCGGCCTGGCCCGCAGCCTTGGCCCCCAGGGTAACCTCGAAAAAGCCGTTCACCACCGCCTCGGATAACGCCCGCGGAAAACCGGCCCCCTGTAGAAGCGTATTCACCGATCCGTAAAATAAATCCAAGAGATGGCTCGATCTCATCGTTTCCATCAGCACGGAGAAGAAGACGACCAGGGCCCCGACGACGAAAATCAAAGACAGAGAAGTGGCGATTCCCTGCTGAAGCAGGGTGCCGATCGACCGCCCGTCGCGGATTCGCGCCTGATGCATCGCATCGAAGGAACGGCGGAGGAGGGACCCTCCGCCTTTGTCGGAAGGCAGGGGCGTGGCGGGCGCGCCGCGGCCATGAAACCTCATGAGGAAGCCGAGCAGCATGGCGGCTCCATAATGAGAGGCGGCGAGCAGGAGGGCGATCCTTCCGTCGCTGAAGAATCCGACCGACACCGCCCCGATCAGAAAGATGGGGTCGGACGAGGTAGTGAAAGACACCAGCCGTTCCCCTTCTTCCCGGGAGATCAGCTTCTGCTCCCACAGCTGTGCGGTAAGCTTGGCCCCTACGGGATAGCCGGAGGCGAAGCCCATCGCCATCACAAAGCCGCCGATTCCGGGGATGCGGAAAACCGGCCGCATGAGCGGGTCGAGCAGCGTTCCGAAGAAATGGACGATGCCGAAGCCGAGCAGCATTTCGGACAGCAGGAAGAAAGGGAACAGGGCCGGGAAGAGCACGTCCCACCAGATCGCGACTCCCTTACCGCGGCCTCCATGCCTTCCGCCGGAAACCGCAGCAGAAGAACGAAGAAGGCGAGAGAGGCCGCAGCCGGAAGATAAAGCGAATGGATGCGCAGCGAGGACATCGGGATTCTCCTCCTTTTCGGGTAGAAGGCGGGAAGCCTCGTCCCGCCGAACTCTTTTTACCTATATGAGGAGAGAAAGAAGTACATGCCGGGTATCTGCTCGGGACTGGGCTTTTGTGGTACAATATAGAGACACTACACATAGGGGAGCTGGTCGTTATGGTCAGTGTAATTACGGCTCTGTTGGTTTGTGCTTATGTGTTCGTCATCAAGGAGAATTTGATGGGCCCTGAAGACGATGCGGATTATTGAAGACAGGAAGAAGGAGTACGACCGTTATGCCTGACAACCGAGAGTTTACCTTATATGAAGCGATCGGCGGAGAGAAAGCGGTCCGGAAGCTGGTGAATGCCTTTTACCCTTTGGTTCAGGCGAATCCGCTGATCGGTCCGCTTTTTCCCGATGATATCGAGCCCGTCCGGGAGAAGCAGTTCTTGTTCTTGACCCAGTTCTTCGGGGGACCGCCTCTCTATTCGGAGCGGTACGGACACCCGATGATGCGGGCCCGCCATCTGCCGTTCCCGATTACCCCCGAGAGGGCCGATGCTTGGCTGGGCTGCATGAGCCGCGCCTTGGACAGCCTCCAGCTTGAGGAAGACCTCAAAGGCTTCGTGCTGGAGCGGCTTAAAGCCCCGGCCTATCATTTTATTAACAGCTGAGCCCACGCGACGCAGCCAGAAGCCGGAGAGGATGACCCCCATGCTGGAGCCCTTGTACCAAACGAAGAACACCTGCCTGGTTTGTGAACGGGAGTTTACCACCTCCCGGGTGCGGAGCAGCTTCAAAAGACCGGTCCGCACCGAGAGCGATTTCTATATGGTGTTCAAGGAGATCAATCCCGACTACTATGTGGTGGCCGTCTGCCCCTCGTGCGGATATGCCTCTACGGAAAATTTTCATCCCCAGCTGGCACCGGTTCATCGGGCAGCCCTTCAAGAGAAGGTCGGCCGGAACTGGTCCTTCCGGGATTATGGGGGAAGCCGGACCTGGGAGGACGCTCTTGCCACCTACAAGCTGGCCCTTGTCTGTGCCCAGGCCAAACAAGAAAAAGACCGGGTGATCGCCGGTCTTCTTCATCATATCGCCTGGCTGTACCGGGAGAAGGAGGATCACGCCCAGGAGCAGCGGTTCCTTGCCTTCGCCATGCAGGCTTATCTTTCGGTTTATGAACGGGAAGGGGGCAGTGTCAACAATGCCCGCCTTATGTATTTGCTCGGTGAGCTGAACCGCCGGCTTGGCCGGTATTCCGAAGCGGTGCAGTGGTTCTCGCGGGTCGTGAACGACAAGAGCATCATGGATGCCGCCATGATTCGGGCCTCCCGCGATCAATGGGAGGTCACCCGGCAGGATATGGCCGCGAAAGCGGAAGAGTCGTAACACGCCGGCTGGTTGAACCCCGACCGGCCGTCAGGGATCAGGCGCCGGGGATTCGGCTTCCGTGTCCCTTCATGACGGCCGGCAGGGTATCTTCATAGATGGTATATTTGCTTTTGCCTGTATGCTTGGAATAATAGAGGGCCTCGTCGGCTTGCGCAATCAGCCGGCGGAGGTCCTCTTTCGGCTGCTTCGCGGCGGCGGCTCCCACCGAGATGGTGATCCGTCCGTCCGGCTGCACCTCTCGCTTAGGGAAAGGGTAGTCGCTGACCGTCCGGCACAGCTTACCGGCGAGTACCGCCATGCTGATGTCATCGCAGCCGCTCGACATGACGATGAATTCTTCTCCACCGTAGCGGGCCACATAGTCCTTCTCTCCCGCTGCGCTTCTAAGCACCGCACCGGCTTCTTGGAGAAGCTGGTCTCCCTGCAGATGGCCGAGCCGGTCATTGTAATTTTTGAAGTCGTCGATATCGAGCATGAGGATGGCGATCGGCTGTTCTTTGAGCGTGTTCTCGGCGATTCTCATAAAGCTTCTAAGGTTGGGCAGCCGCGTGAGACGGTCCTGGCTGGCCATCAGCTCAAGCTTGCGCTGGTCGAACCAAGCCGAGCTTTCCTCATTCAGCATGGCAATAAGAAGAAAGACCATGACAATCGAGACGGCCCATTCCACGGTATTGCCTGCCAATGCTACTAGTCCGCGGGAGGAGGGATCATAGAGCGTGGTCCCGAAGCGCAGAAGATACAGAACGGAGCAAATGGCTACCCCATCCCAAATCTTGATCCGGCTGTAGCCGCTGCGGTATTCGCCCTTGTGAAAGAAGGAGGAAATGATGGATGGGATCAGAAGACCGTGAAGAATGCCGGGCAGCGGGTCGGCCTCCCGAAAGAGAAGGGCGTACAGAATGGGAGGAACGGTCGAGAGCAGGCCGTAAGCTCCCCGAAGCGCAGCGAGACCATGATGACCGGGGCGTACCTCATGTCATGCATGGGAAAGCCCATGGGGTGAGGCAGCGCCATCATCACGATCGAAGCTAGGCCCGTCAATAGGGAAACGGGAAGAAGCCGGTCCGTTCCCATCCGGCCGCGCAGCTTAATGGCTATATAGCTAATGGTCATCAAGGCGCAGGCGTTCATCACCAGGACGAGGATATCGTTCATTAGAACCACTCGCTTGCATGTGGAATAGGTACAAAGTCTCAATTTATATTATAACAAAAATTCCCTCTTTTCCTAGGGGAACAGCTCTTTAATTTTATAGGAAAGATTAAGCTTCCGGGACGTAACAAGTGGGAAACAAAAAGCGGCATGGCCGCTAGAGGCCATGCCGGATTCAGGTTCTGTCCGTTCTTTTTCCACGCAGAGGCTGGTCGGCGAGCAGGTAATCGGCATCGTTGTCGATGATCGTTACCCGGCTGTAGCAGCAGGGGAAGACCAGAAGCTTCTTGGCTCCTTCGCGGATCGGCTGCAGGTCCTTCGTCCGCAAGGGGAGCAGAACGTTCTCGCTGCCACAGAAGGGGCATTCCCGGACATAAACGTCCTTCTGAACGGTTTCGTACGGCCAGGTGCGGTCGAATGGAATCATGATTGCGGTCCGGGGGCTTCGGATTCCGGGGCTTGCGCTTTCTTGGCTTCTTCCTCTTCGGCCTGCTGCTTGGCCAGCTCGCCCAGCTTCTGCAGCAGAATATGCTGCGGCATGTGCATCAGGTTCTCAAGAGGCACCTTGAGCATTTCAGATAATTTAACGGCCGTTTCCGGGGAAATTTGCAGGGGACGCATAGCGGTCATCCTTTCTAAAGGTAGGCTGCTTTTTGACTACATTTAATCATACTGGCGGAAGGACCGCAAACGTCAGGGGGATTCGGCCGGTGTAAGGTCTCCCGTCCGGAAGAGGAGGCGTTCGTTTTACCCTGCCGGGGGAAGTATGATTAAATGGGAGGATGGAACCACCATCCCACCGATAGAAAGGACGATAAAGGAATGAAGCAGCCACTGAACCCGACCTGGGAGCTGGATTCGATCTTTGAAGGGGGAGCGGGTCTCCCGCCTTTGCTTCCTTCCTGGACGGAATCGCGGAGGAAACCGCGGCATTCTCCGGCCGTCTTGACCAGGCCGAGGAGCTCCCCGAAGAACGGCGGGCCGAGAAGATCCCCGCACTGCTTGGCAGCCTCCAAACGATCCTTAAGAAGCTGAGGGAAGCGGAATCATTCGCCGGCTGTCTGGCGGCCGAGAACCAGAGCGACCGGCGGGCCGTCCAGCTGGGCGGCCGGATCAAGGGACTGTCGGCGGCCTATCAATCCGCCCTCACCCGGTTTGACCGTCTGCTGACCGGGCTTCCGGAGGAAGCTTTCCGCCGTCTGCTGGAGCAGCCGCCGGTATCCGGGGTAGCCTTCTCCCTGGAGGAACGCCGCGCACTCGCCAAGGAGAAGCTGCCGCCGGAGCAGGAGTCGCTCGTGAACGATCTGGCCGTTGACGGCTACCACGGCTGGGGCGATCTCTACGATACGACGGTCAGCCGGATGCGCATTCCTTACGAGGATAACGGCCAAATCGTGGAGCTGTCCGCCGGCCAGATGTACAACAAGCTGCATACGCCGGACCGGGAGAAGCGGAAGCAGCTGTTCCGGCAGTGGGAAGCGAGCTGGGAGGAGCAGGCGGATTTCTGCGCGGACGCCCTTAACCATCTCGCCGGCTTCCGGCTTGCCCTTTACCGGAACCGGGGCTGGGATTCCGTCTTGAAGGAACCCCTTGCCATCAACCGGATGTCGGAGAAGACGCTGGACGCCATGTGGGGCGCCATTGCCCGCAGCAAACCGGTTCTCGTTGAGTATCTGCAGCGCAAGGCGAAGCTGCTCGGGACGGAGACGCTCGACTGGCACGATGTGGAGGCCCCGATCGGCGGCTCCGGCCGTGAGTACAGCTACGACGAGGGAGCCGCCCTCATCGTGGAGCAGTTCCGCCGATTCAGCCCGAAGATGGCGGACTTCGCCGAGCTCGCCTTCGAGAAGCGGTGGATCGAGGCGGAGGACCGGCCGGGCAAAAGACCGGGAGGCTTCTGCACGTCCTTCCCGGTGAGCGGAGAGACACGGATCTTCATGACGTTCGGAGGGACGGCCTCCAACGTCTCCACGCTCGCCCACGAGCTCGGCCATGCCTACCACCAGTACGTCATGGACGACCTGCCTGCGCTGGCGCAGGAGTACGCGATGAACGTCGCTGAAACGGCCTCGACTTTCGCCGAGATGATTGTAAGCGACGCGGCCATCCGGCAGGCGGGCGAAGAAGAGAAGCTCGGCCTTCTGGAGGACAAAATCCAGCGGACGGTCGCGTTCTTCCTAAACATTCATGCCCGGCTGCTGTTTGAAACCCGCTTCTATGAGGAGCGCCGCAAAGGGCTTGTCGGAACCGAACGCCTGAACGAACTTATGGTGCAAGCGCAGAAGGAAGCGTTCAGCGGCGCTCTCGGCGAGTACCATCCGCATTTCTGGGCGGCGAAGCTCCATTTCTATGCAACCGACGTCCCGTTCTACAACTTCCCGTACACATTCGGCTACTTGTTCAGCGCCGGCTTGTACGCCCAGGCCGTCAAGGAGGGCGAAGGCTTCGAAGACCGCTACATTGCCCTGCTTCGCGACACGGCCAGCATGACCGTGGAGGAGCTGGCGAAGAAGCATCTCGGCGTCGACCTGGAGCAGCCCGATTTTTGGGATAGGGCCGTCGGACTCTGTGTCGAAGATATACACCAATTCCTGGAAATGACTAAATAGGGAATCGGGATTCGGGGGGGGGCTGCCCCGGGATTTAGGACTATAAGCCCAATTAATGGAAAGGGACGCCATGGTATACTGGAATTGTTTCCAACCAACGACCCCAGAGATTCCGGGCAGCCGGAATTCTAACGACGAAGGACGGAACCCCTCCATTACTCCCCGGGCAGGTGAACCTGGAATGGCGTTATCCAACTGCAAGCAATGCGGGAAGCTGTTTCTCCGCCAGAAATCGGCCTACTGCCGCGACTGCCAAGAGGCCAATGACGAGTATTATTTCGAGCTCCGCCGCTATATCAAAGCTCATCCGAACAGCACCATGCTGGAAATTCACGAGAAAACGGGAATCCCGCTCGCCAAGCTCCTGGAGCTGCAGCGGCAGGATTACGCCCCTTTGGAGCCTAAAGGAGAGCGCTTATGCTGATAAAACCGTATCTGCACCATATAAGCTTGAATGTGACCGACCTGGAGCGCTCCAAAGCCTTCTACGGAGGCGTTCTGGGACTGGAACCGCTCGAGCGGCCCCCTTTGACTTCCTCGGAGCATGGTATTCGCTCGGGGACAACCAGCAGCTTCACTTGATCCTCTATGACGGCGAGACCCTCCGCAGCGGCGAGATCAACTCGCGGGACGGCCATTTTGCCATCCGGGTGGAGAGCTTCCGGCAGGCCGTCCAATGGGCGGAGGAGGCCGGCATTCCTTACGACGCGAGACCGAATGCGAGAGCGGGCTTTCCCCAGCTGTACATCCTGGATCCCGACCGCAACATCATTGAGATCAATGCCGAGTCGCTGGACTGATCTCCGCCTTGGTATTTCCAAACTAATCCTCAGCAGCCAGCCCGGCTCCAGCGGGTTGGTTTTTTCCATTTGTACGAGCTTCTTTATCCGGAAGGTAACGAGCTTGTGGAAGCGCTTAATGGCAGGTGGGGCTTAGGATCTACGTTCCCAATAAAGAACGTGCAGAAAATGGAAAAAAAGTTATTGAATTCTGAAAAGTCCCCCTATATAATAGGTCTCAAGACCTGCATAATATTACATAAATTTTACTTTATCTAGCAAAGGAGGGACTTTAGTGATTCTGGAACAACTCCCCCTGTCCAAGCAGGTTGAGATTGTTTTCCGCGAAATCAAGGATGAGCTGTGCCATCTTTCTTCCGGAATCGTGTTTATTCAAGTCCGTAACAACGTCGTCGGGAAATTCGGAGTGAAGCACAACCCGATGGAGAGCAAGAGCGGGGTACTTGAGGCGGCTGAGAAGGGGCTGACCGAGCTCCATTTTCATGAATTCCGCAAAATGGCGGTGGATTCGCTCCGCTACAAGAAGAACTGGACGCATGGGGAAATTTTTTATGAGTTCGCCGTCAAAAAAGAAAGCCTCTATGCGAGCTTCCAGTTTGAATCGAATTACAACATGGCGAGCCTGTTCATGAACAAGGAAGCGAAGAGAGACATCCGGGAAACGGTGTAAGGCGCAAGCCTTCCCAGCCCGTCAAGCATCGAAAAACCCGGCTGCTCCAATGGAGCAGCCGGGTTGCTTTTGTCAGGTGAAGTAGGTTCCCGCATAGAGGTCGGATCAACTTCACAGCTCTTCGTTATCCATGCGGGGGAAGGTCAATTAACGGTTTCCGAATTGACCAGCCAGTTGTTGCTCGGCGATTTGGACCAAACGACGGGTAATGTGACCCCCGATGGCACCGGTGTCACGGGTTGCCATGTATCCATAGTAGCCATCTTGCGGGATTTGAATCCCCAGCTCTTGAGCTACTTCATATTTCAGCTGCTCCAGGGCTTGGTTTGCTTGAGGCACTACCAGGACGTTGCTGCTACGGCTTTGTCCGCTTCCCATATCTATCACCTCCAGTAATAGGTAGTATGAACAGGAGCGGAAATTCTACTCACTGAATTTTTTGGTAATTCCCACCAAAAGAATACCGCCTCTTATCGGGACAGGGATCGCCTGCAGAGCGGAAGCCTCCGGAGAAGGGAATATGCTATACTGACGTATAATGTCACGAAGGAAACGGGGGAACCGCACCATGTTCAAACTGAAGGCAGACGGGTTCAGCTGGGATCGGGACTTGCAAATCATCCATGCGGATGTGGTTCTGGAAGTGGACGGCGAAACGATTGTCGACGAGCCCCTCTGTGTGGATGTGGGCCTGCCGGCGTTGCTGCTGAGCGCGTTGGAGGACACGAAGCCCAACCGCTGGGCCGATCCCGGGGAGTGGAGCCGTATGCCGTTCCTCGTTTGCGGCTGCGGGGATCCGGAATGCCGGGCGTACTCTTTCCGGGTGGAGCATGAAGGGGCCGGCCGTATCCGGCTGATGGAGCTCGAAGAGAGCCCGGACGGGACGTCCCGGGAACTGGCCTTCTATGAGGTGGACCAGGCGGAATACCGGGAAGCGGTCCGGCGGCTCGCCGAGGACTATTTGGCGTTTACGGAAGGGCTCGCCTACAAGCCGCTCGTCAAGGACACGCCGGCTATCGTGCGGGAGCTACTGGAGAGGCTGTCGCTGGCGGAAGCCGGGTACACGGCCGGGGAGTAAGCTTTCTTACAGGAAGCTGCGTAAGGAAAAGGCCCGAATCCCTTAAGGATTCGAGCCTTTTTGACTTCAATTGAAAGTTATCCGTTCACCACAAGCGTCACTTCCAGGTCAATCGCCTTCCCCGGCTCAACCCCGATGATGCCGGTGACGGACGGATCCAAGTCCAGGTTGGGGGCATTGGTCACCCAGGTGTAAGGCTCCAGGCAGATGATGTCCTTCGCCTCGCCACGGGTATAAATGACCCAATGCTTATAGAGGTCGGAGATTTGGTAACGCAGCTCGTAGCCTTCCTTACGGAGTACGGCCTCCCGGCCTTTGTCCCCGATCTGGAAGACAGTGTCGAGGTTCAGGCCCTTCAGATTCATGCCGGTTGAGGCCAGCGCCTCGTACTCGCCAAGAGACAGAAGCTTGCCCGTTGGCATATTCTCCTTATCCAGTTCCCAAATGGCCGTAACCGGCAGCTCAAGCGTCCATTTCTCGGGCTCGTCGTCCAGCCGGAACCAGGTGTGCAGCCCGAATGCCGCCGGAACGGGGGCGTTGCTGTGGTTGATGATTTTCACCTTCTGCGCCAAGGTCGGGCCCTCAAGCACATAGGTCATCTCGATAATGACCGCATGGGGAAACTGCTTCAGGATATCGGGGTGCTCCGCAAAGGCGAAGGTGGATTTGATGAAGCTGACCTGGCCCTGCTGGCCCGAATCGGTCACTTTCCAAGGATGATTGCGGAGGAACCCGTGAATGTGGTGACCCTCCGGAGTGTTGATCTCCAGCTGGTAGTCGCGTCCGCGGAAATGAAAGGCGCCGTTGCGGACCCGGTTCGGCGGAAACATGAGCGGCGTTCCGCTGTGTCCCGGTGCCTTCACCAGGCTGTCCATGCTGTCAGGAACTAACAGCACTTCCCGTTTGGCCGTCTTGTCGTAGACGCGGAACAGGTTGTTCCCGAGCGTAGGAGCGAGCGAGACCCGCAATTGCTCGTTCTCCATCGTATAAACCAAGGTATCCTGCAAAATCTCCTGCTTGATCATAGGCGAAGATCACTCCTTAGTAGGGTCGGTGCTATCGCTTTATTGTAGCAAAAGGAACCGTCTCCCGCCAACGAACCGGGCAGGTTTGACTTTCCCGGGGGAGCGGGTATAATAAATAAAAATGTTAATGAAAACGCAAGGATGGGAACAAGTAATCGGAATGATCCTCTCTTCTTAGAGAGCCGGCGGGTGGTGCAAGCCGGCGGGAGGCTTCCGCCGAATGGGTCCCGGAGCGTAAAGCCGAACCGGACCATTCCGCAGCTTGTCTAGCGATAGCAGGGCGGTTTCCCAAGTAAGCGGCACGAAGTGGCTCCCCGTTACCGGAGCGTCAAAGGCTCGTCCCTCGGGGCGGGTGAATTAGGGTGGCACCACGGTCTAACGTCCCTTTGCGGCGTTAGGCCTTTTTTGCGTGGTTTTAGTGCCTTATCCGGTAACTTTATTGGCGAGAAAACCTCGATAGGCGAACACGGATAAGGCACAAGGCATCACAAGTAAAACAAGGGGCGGAAAGCCCGGGAGGGAAATACGAATGAAACGAGTGTTATCGGGTATCCAGCCGAGCGGGGTGCTGACCCTGGGGAATTACATCGGGGCGATTCAAAATTTCGTTAAGCTGCAGCACGACCATCAATGCTTCTTCATGGTGGTGGACCTGCATGCGGTAACGGTTCCTCAAGAACCGGAAGCTTTGCGGGAGCAGAGCCGAACGGTGGCGGAGCTGTATTTGGCGGCGGGCATCGATCCCAACAAGGCAAGCGTGTACCTGCAGTCGACGGTTACGGAGCACGCCGAGCTCGGGTGGCTGTTGACGACGCTCACCTACATGGGCGAGCTGGAGCGCATGACGCAGTTTAAAGACAAATCCGCTGGCAAGGAGTCTGTCGGAGCCGGCTTGTTCACGTACCCGTCCCTGATGGCGGCGGATATTCTGCTCTACAACACGGATCTGGTCCCGGTAGGGGACGACCAGAAGCAGCATCTGGAGCTGACCCGCGACCTGGCCCAGCGCTTCAATTCCCGGTTCGGTAATACCTTTACCGTACCCGAGCCCTACATCCAGGAAGTGGGCGCCCGCATCATGTCGCTTGACGATGCGTCGAAGAAGATGAGCAAAAGCAACCCGAACGCGGGAAGCTTCATCACGCTGCTCGATCCTCCGGATGTGATCCGCAAGAAAATTTCCCGCGCTGTCACGGATTCCGGCCGGGAGGTGCGGTTCGACCCGAAGGAGAAGCCGGAGGTGAGCAACCTTCTTTCGATTTACAGCCACTGTTCGGGCTTAAGCGTGAAGGAAATCGAGGCGAAATACGAGGGACAGGGCTACGGTCCTTTCAAGAAGGATTTGGCCGAGCAGGTCGTGGGCGTCCTTGAGCCGCTGCAGCAGCGGTTCCGTGAAATCCGCGAATCGGACATGATCTTCGACGTCCTGAAGAAGGGCGCGGCCGAAGCCTCGGAAGTGGCGGCTCCTATTCTGCGCCAGGTGAAAGAGCGGATGGGCTTCGTTCAGCCATAGGCTTTCCCGGCCCGAGCAGGCTAACCCTGGTCGCGGTTCGCCTCCTGCCGGCGGCGGGCTCTTGCCTTCAGAATGAAGCTGAAGCCGATAAACAGGATCGTGGCCGCGGCAAACCCGAGGGCGAGCCAAGGGCGGCGCAGGCTGAGGCTCCACGAGATCCCGAGCATGAGGGCTACGGTAACGCAGGCGAGAAGCAGGGCTAACGGTTTGTTCATCTAAAGTCACTTTCCTTTCCATAATAGGGGCGTGCGGTATGGCTTCACAGAAAGAGAGCTCAGGGGTTTCCCCGAGCTCTCGCTCTTTTGCGTCGAGGCTTGTTCGGCTTACCGGCAGGCCATGCGGTACTTGTCGAAGCGGCGCACCGGCGAACCCGGCTGTCACTGGATGCTTCCGGTCAGATCGTGTCGGCGCTCAGCTTTTTCTCGATGCGGGACTCGCTCTTCCACCCTACATAGGAGTAGAGCGGGGTGTAGTCGCGGTCCATTCGCAGGACGGCCACAAAGGGATACTGCTTGCGGTGCCGGTAGCGGACGTCGGCCCACCGGACCTCGTAGCCGTTCTCAAGCTCCCGTACCTCCGCGCAGGCGAAGGAGGAGAAGTAGAGGAAGGCGGCCACATCGGGATGGCGGCGGGAAGCGTCGATGGCCGGATGAGAATGGCAGGAAACGCGGTCGATCCAGCGCAGCTTCTCGTTGCGGTAGTCCCCAATAACATAGGTCCCGTCATGGCGTCGCTTGACGACATTCCAGACATTCAGGTTGACGGTCGGAATGGCGAAAATTTTATCCTCGGGGTGGAAGTCCGTATCCAATCGGGCAATGCGCTTCTCGAGCAGGTAATGGTGAACGGATCTCCATATATAATAGAGAGCGATTAGACCGTACAGTACCGGGAAAATCACTTCCGGCCTTCCGAACTTCACGGCCCACAGGAAGATGGCAGCCAGATGAGAGAAGAATATAAAGGGATCGAAAATGTGAATGATGTTCCAGGAGATCCACTTTTCCGTAAAAGGCTTGGCCGCCTGGGTACCGTATGTGTTGAACAGATCGGTGAAGACGTGGAAGCAGACGGCTCCGAACGTCCACAGGGCGAGGTGTAGCAGCGGAAGCTCCCCGAAAATAAGCGAAACCAGGGCGGTAATCAGAATTCCCCATAGGAACAAAGCGGGCAGGGAATGGGAGGTACCCCGGTGGTTGCGTATATAAACCGCATTCCCTCGGAAACGGAGCAGCCCGTCCAGATCGGGTGCCTGGGAGCCGAGAACGGTACCGGCCATTACGGCTGCGGCCGTATGCGGATCAGCGGCGACAACGGGGTCGATATGCGCCAACCCGGCGAGCCCCAAACCAATAACCAGGTGTGTACCAGTGTCCAACGTTACCCCTCCTGACTGTGAGCTATCGGTTTTTGTTATTGTACCATTTCCTTACCCAAAAAATAAACGAATGGAGCGGCGGCGTGAATAAAGTTTTCGTGGAATACCGGATTGACGGAGAAGCGCGGGAGGACTATTTGCAGTTTATGCAAAGCATGGGGGAAGGGGCACGGTTTGAGCTGTATGAGGGCAGCGACCAGCCCAACCTGTTCGTGGAACTTTGGTCCGGGCTCGATAAAGAAAGCTACCTCAGGCTGAAGGAGGAGCGTCTGAACGACGAGACCGGTCCATGGGCGAAGCTTAACGGAATGGTGTCCGGGGGCAAGGACAAGGTTCATATTTGGCATTTTCAAAAAGTAAGATAGTCCATCTTTTCAAGCATGGATATCCATGGTTTCCTTCTTCCTTTCGTTATAACCTATAGTATGGAAAAGGAAGGAAGGGGGAGACCGGATGAAAAAAAGTCAATATTCCGCGCCTATATCGCGGAGAATCGTTGGGCTTATTTACTGGGAGCGGGACTCGTTACCGTTTCTTGCCTGATGCAGCTGCTTATCCCTAACCTTCTCGGGAGATTCACGGACGGGCTGGAGCAGCGCGTGCTAACGTACCAAGAAGCAATCGGGTATGCCGCCGGTATGATAGGGGCGGGATTCGGGGTTGCTTTTTTCGTTCCACGGGGAGAATTTATCTCTTCCGGATGTCGCGCAGGCTCGAAATGCAGGTGAGGGGGAAACTCTTCTCCCATTGGGAGAGGCTGTCCGCGCCCTATTTCAACAACCAGCGGATCGGGGACCTGATGTCGCACGCCATATCGGACGTAAACGTTATCCGGGAGACCACCATGGGGGGCTTATTCAACATTCTGGAGGCCGTGGTGCTCATTACGATTACCGTCGTGGCCATGGTCTCTTCGGTGAATCCGTGGCTTACGCTGCTCACGATGCTGCCACTGCCGATGCTAAGCATTCTGGCCTATTCCTTCAATAAAAAGATCCAGAAGCAGTCGGCCGACGTGCAGCAGGCCGTGGGGGATCTGACGAGCCGGGTTCAGGAATTTACCGCCGGCATCCGGGTTGTGAAGGCTTTTGTTCAAGAGAAAGAGGAGAGGGCCTTGTTCACGAAGGATAATCAGCGCGCGGTTGCCCTTAACCGCCGGTTCGTCCGGTCCAACTCCTTGTTCGGTTCGCTCTCTTCGGCGATCGTGGGGCTGAGCTTCCTCGTGTCGGTCGTGTTCGGGGGATTCTTGTGCTGAACGGAACCATTACACTCGGGGAGTTCGTCGCCTTCAATACGTATCTTTCCCTTCTCATGGGGCCGATCGAGAACCTGGGTAAGGTCGTCAATCAGCTTCAGCGCGGGAAAGCGTCGGAGGACCGGATTCTCGCCATTCTGAATACGGAGCCGGACGTGGTGGACGATGTGTCGGCCGATCCCGGGATTAAGTCGCTTCAGGGGGCAATCGAGGTACGCAACTTGACATTCCGTTATCCGGAGGCCAAGGAGCCGACGCTCAAGAACGTCTCCCTGCACGTCCCGAAGGGCTCGAGTCTCGCCATCGTCGGCCGGGTCGGAAGCGGCAAAAGCACACTCGTGCATCTGCTCGTGCGGCTGTACAATCCGCCCAAAGGCACCCTGTTCATCGACGGAAACGACATTCACGAGATTCCGCTGCAAACCCTCCGGAGCCAGATCGGGATCGTTCCGCAGGATCAGTTCCTGTTCTCCTCCACCATCCGGGATAACATCAGCTTCGATCCCCGCCCGTATACCGAGGACGAGGTGGTGCGGGCTTCCCGGATCGCTCAGGTGTACGACAACATCATTGAGTTTCCGAATAAATTCGATACGGCGCTCGGCGAAAGGGGATCAGCCTCTCCGGCGGCCAGCGGCAGCGGGTGAGCATCGCGCGTGCCCTCATCAAGAAGCCGTCGATTCTGATCTTCGACGACAGCCTGTCCGCCGTGGATACGATCACCGAGGATCTTATCCTCGAAGGGCTTCATTCGGTCATGGAGGACCGGACCACGATCATTATCGGTCACCGGATTTCCTCCGTTCAGGCGGCCGATCAAATCATCGTTCTGGACGAGGGGCGGATTATCGAGCGGGGAACGCATAATGAGCTGCTGGCGCTGAACGGCCTTTACGCGGATATTCACCGCAAGCAGCTCCTTGAGGAGGAAGCGGAGAAGCTTCCGCCGGACGGCGCTGACGGGCCGGAGGCGGAGATTGCCGCCGGGGCGGTGCGGAATCCGGATTATAACCGGCGGGGAGGAGCAGCGGGGGCATGAACATTCATAAAGAGAAAGAAAGAGTAGACTTCACCGATTCCCAGCTGCTCGGGCGGCTGCTGGCTTTTGCCAAGCCGTACTGGAAAATGATCGGCCTCTGCCTGGTCCTGGCCATCTTGATCGTGGTCGCGGACCTGGCGCGTCCTTACCTGCTCAAGCTAGCCATCGACGAGCACATTCACGGGCTGAACCGGCCGATGCTCTCCGATACGGCAGACAAGACGGAGGAGCTTTCCCGGTTCGGAGATGTCACCGAGGTAGACGGCCGGGTATACGTGCGGGTGCGGGAAGACGCGGACCTGACGAAGCTGCCTTCCACCGCGGCTAAACGGCAGATCGTAGAGGTGAACGACCGGGAGTACATGGCGGAGGGCTGGCTTCCGGCGGGCAAGAAGGAAGCCCCTGAGGTTAGGCAGGACGCGGGCGGGAAAACCGAGCTTGTGATGAGCGGCCAGACCTACCCGGCCGTTCCGCTTGAGGCCGAGCAGGTCAAGGCCTTCCGCCAGCACGATTACCGGGGATTTGTGAACCTGGGGGTGCTGTTCCTGATTACGGTCGTGGTGTCTTCCGTGCTGAACTATGTTCAGGGCAATCTGCTTCAATATACCGGGCAGACGATCATTTTCAACATCCGGGAGAAGCTGTTCACCCACCTGAGCCGGATGTCGATGTCGTTCTTCGACCGCAATCCGGTAGGGCGGCTTGTGGTCCGCGTCACCCAGGATACGGAGTCCCTTAACCAGCTGTACTCGCAAGTGGTCGTCAACCTGATCAAAGACGTCATCGTCGTGATCGGAATCGTGATCATTATGCTTCAGATGAGCCTGAAGCTTTCTCTGCTTGCTTTTGCCGTGCTTCCGGTGCTGGCGCTCATGACCTTCTATTACCGCAAGGTGGTCCGGGAGGCGCAGCGCCGGGCCCGGCTGATTCTGTCCCGGCTGAATTCCTTTCTTGCCGAGAATCTGTCCGGAATCCGCATCACCCAGCTGTTTATCCGGGAGGAGCGGCAGTGGGAGCAGTTCGACAGCCACAACACGGCCTACTACAAAGCGGGAATGAAAGGCACGGTCATCAACTCGATTTTTCAGCCGGCGATCGGCTTCATGGGCAACCTCGCCATTGCGCTGCTTATCTGGTACGGAGGGCTCAATGTCATCGAAGGAGGCATTACCTTCGGGGTGGTCTACGCCTTTACGCAGTACATCCGCCAGTTCTTCCAGCCGCTCATGAGCCTCGCGGAGAAATACAACCAGATCCAGACCTCCATGGTCGGTGCGGAAAGAATCTTCGACATGCTCGATGAGAAGCCGGGCATGGCCGAGCCGGAGCAGCCCGTCTCGCTGCCGAAGCAGGTCCGCGGGGAGATCGAATTCGAGAACGTGTGGTTCGCCTACACGAACGAGGACTGGGTGCTGAAGGACGTCAGCTTCAAGATTGAGCCGGGCCAGACGATCGCCTTCGTCGGGGCGACCGGCGCCGGGAAGAGCTCGATCATTCAGCTGATCAACCGGTTCTACGACATCCAGAAAGGCTCGATCAAGCTGGACGGGGTGGACATCCGCCGCATCCCGCTTGACGAGCTCCGCCGCTGCATCAGTGTGGTGCAGCAGGATGTCTTCCTGTTCACGGGCGACATCGCCTCGAACATCCGGTTGAACGATCCCTCCATCACGGATGCCCAGATCGAGCAGGCGGCCCGCATGGTGCACATGGACGACTTCATCCGCCGGCAGCCGCTCGGCTACCATACGCCGCTTGGAGAGCGCGGGGTCAGCCTGTCGCTCGGCCAGCGGCAGCTGCTGTCCTTTGCTCGGGCGATCGCCTTCAAGCCGCAAATCCTTATTCTCGATGAAGCGACGTCGAACATCGATACCGAAACGGAACTGATCGTCCAGGATGCGCTCCACCGCATCTCCAAGGGCCGGACGACGATGATCGTCGCCCACCGCTTGTCCACCATCCAGCATGCCGACCAGATCATCGTCATGCACAAAGGACGGGTCCGGGAGATCGGGAGCCACTATCAGCTGCTGGCGCAGAAGGGGTACTATTACCGCCTGTTCGAGCTTCAGTACAAGGACCAGCGGGGGCTGAAGACGGCGGAATAGCCTAACGCCTCTCGCGAAAAATGAGAACCCGCAAGACGGACACTTTAGACAAAGTGACGTCGCGGGTTTTTGTTCTTCCGACAGGCTTCGAGAGCAGAATGGCCGGTTACGAACCGAAACGCGTTAAGGAATCGGGGGTTCTTTGTTCAAATGAGCAATCGGCAAGAAAACCACGGGACGGGCTTATGTTAAGGTGAAGGGGAGAGAGATGACTGAAAAGCGACTTAAGGAGGAGCAATAATGAAAACATGGCTTCTTTTGCTGCAGGGCGGTGGGAAAGGGGCTTATGAGGCGGACCGAAAGCTGGCAGAGAATCTGAGAATGCAGTTGGGCGAGGAAGTGGAGGTCGTCTATCCGCAGATGCCGGATGAGGACAGGCCGGATTACCAGGCTTGGCGGGACAGGGTGGCCGAGATCCTAATGTCCCGAGGCGGAAGGGCGATTTGGGCGGGACATTCTCTTGGGGCGTCCTTTCTGCTGAAGTATCTTTCGGAGGAGGAGCCGCCAACTCCCCCAGCAGGTGTTTTTCTGATAGCCCCGCCTTATTGGGGAGCAGAGGGCTGGGAGGTCGAGGAATACCGTTTGTGCGAAGGCTCCGAGCGTAAGCTGACCGGTTACCGGCCCATAGTCTTCTACCACAGCCGGGATGATAAGATAGTGCCCTGCTCGCATCTGGCCCTTTATGCCGAGAAGCTTCCGCATGCGCATACCCGGGAATTCATGGACAGGGGGCATCAGTTTGCCGGCAACCTACGGGAAGTGGCGGATGATATCCGTCTACTGGTTTTAGAAGAACAACGGGGCGGTGCCCGGCCTTTTTGATAAGAGGGCGGCAGCACTACATTTCCTCTCTTGCCCCGACCGGCCCTCATCCGGTAAGGTTAAACCAGAAGGGTCAGACGGGAGGGGCCAGCATGTCAAGCTTGACGAGCATGGCTATTGCCGCAAAAACGGCAAGCGGGTTAAACGAGGCAGCCAACAGCCTGTACCGGCCGGAGCTGCTGGCAGAGGAGTACCGGCCCCGCGTTAGCGCTTATTATTTCCGTCAATGGGAAGGATTCCGGATGGACGCCCACTCCCATGATCGGGTCGAGATCATGTACGTCCTGAAGGGAGCCTGTGTCGTGGATACCGAAGGGGCTTCCCTTTCTCTGAAGAAGGGGGACTTCGTCCTTCTTGACGCCAACGTAAGCCATAATCTGCTCGTAGGCGATCCCTGCCGTATGCTGAATGTAGAGTTCGAATTTGCGTCAGGCGGAGGCGTCGGCCTCTGCCTTCGGGAACTGGCCGCAGGAGGGGAGGAGCTCGGCCGGTTTCTGGCCAAGCCCAGGCCATTCTGGCTGCTGAAGGACGACGGGGAAGTGTATCCCACCTTAAAAGCCTCGTGCTGGAGCTGTCCGAACGCAGGGGAAGCCGCGATACGATGGTGCAGCTCCTTCTCTCGCGGCTCATTCTTCAAATAGCACGAATGGCGGAAGAAACGGATACGGAGGGGGCGAGCCCGGCTTCTTCTTACTTCCGCAAGACGACGGAGTATATTCACTCCCATTATGACTGCGACCTTCAGCTGAAGGACATAGCCGGGGCGGTCAGCCTGCATCCGGGTTACCTTCACCGTGTGTTCAAGGCGTCAGCCGGCTGCACGGTGATGGAATACCTGACCAAGGTCCGGGTGGAGAAGGCCCGGATGCTGCTCGCCCATTCGGATATCCCAGTAATCGACATCTCAGGCTATATCGGCATGAACAGCCGTCAGTATTTCAGCGCCGTATTCAAGAAGCACACCGGCCAGACGCCGGCCGGGTACCGCCGCACCTTCCGGACCCATCAGGGAGCGGAGACGGAAGGTTAAGATTTTATACGTTTTGGCACGGAACAAGTCAAGATCGTGAAAACCGTTTCTTTCCCCATATGCTACGATTTCAGGGAGATCTAATCCTGGAAGCGTAAGGAGGAAGGAAACCATGGCATTCAAAATAGCTTTCATCGGAGCCGGGAGCATCGGCTTCACGCGCGGGCTGCTGCGCGACCTGCTGTCCGTGCCGGAATTCGCCGAAACTGAGGTGGCGTTTACCGATATCAACCCTCACAATCTCGACATGGTGACCCGGCTCTGCCAGCGGGACATTGACGAGAACGGGCTGCCGATCCGCATTCAGGCGACAACCGACCGGCGCGAGGCTCTGAAGGGGGCCAACTATGTTTTCGTAACGATCCGCGTCGGCGGGCTGGAGGCTTTCCAGACGGACGTGGACATTCCGCTCCGGTACGGCGTCGACCAGTGCGTGGGCGATACGCTCTGCGCCGGCGGGATCATGTACGGGCAGCGGGGCATCGCCGTTATGCTTGGGATTTGCAAAGACATCCGGGAAGTGGCGGCGCCCGGGTGCCTGCTGCTGAACTATGCCAATCCGATGGCTATGCTAACCTGGGCGTGCAACAAGTACGGCGGCGTACGCACGATCGGGCTGTGCCACGGGGTCCAGGGAGGACACCGGCAAATCGCTAAGGCGCTTGGACTCGAGAGGAAAGAGGTCGACATCATCTGCGCCGGCATCAACCATCAGACCTGGTACATTCAGGTAAAGCACAACGGGGAGGACATGACCGGACGCCTGCTTGAGGCGTTCGAGAATCATCCCGAATACAGCCAAACGGAGAAAGTCCGGATCGACATGCTGAGGCGCTTCGGCTATTACAGCACGGAATCGAACGGCCATCTAAGCGAATACCTTCCTTGGTACCGCAAGCGTCCGGAGGAGATCAAGGACTGGATCGATCTGGGAAGCTGGATCAATGGAGAAACGGGAGGATACCTCCGCGTATGCACGGAGGGCCGCCGCTGGTTCGAGACGGATTTTCCTAACTGGATGAAGGAAGCGCCGGTCAAGTATGCACCGGAAGCCCGCGGCGAAGAGCACGGCTCCTACATCATCGAGGGGCTGGAGACGGGGCGTGTGTACCGCGGGCATTTTAACGTGGTCAACAACGGGGTCATCTCCAATCTTCCGGACGATGCGATCATCGAGGCGCCGGGCTACGTGGACCGCAACGGCATCAGCATGCCGGTGGTCGGCGACCTTCCGCTCGGCTGCGCCGCGGTTTGCCAGGCGAGCATCTCGGTGCAGCGGCTTGCCGTAGAGGCGGCCGTACATGGAGACGACCGGCTGCTTAGGCAGGCGTTCCTGATGGATCCGCTGGTCGGGGCGGTCTGCAACCCGAAAGAGGTGTGGCAGATGGTCGACGAGATGCTGGCGGAACAGGAGGCGTGGTTGCCGCAATACGGGGAGGCCATCCAGGCGGCCAAAGCCCGTCTCGCCGAAGGCCCGCTCGTGCCGACCCGGGATTACCGTGGAGCGGCCCGTCTTGAGGTGAAGACGGTGGAGGAGATGCGGAAGAACCGCGAGGAAGCGAATAAGAACGCCGGAGAATCGGATAAAGCGCTGGAGCGTCCGGCGGCGAAATAACGAGCCCGGCGTTAGCCGGGGCAGGCAGCGGATGGGAAGGGACCCCAGTCAAGGGCGTTTCCCCCAGGAAATCCAGAATTTGTTCATAAAAGAACCTCCGTCTCTACAAGAACGTAGAAACGGAGGTCTTTGTCTTGGCTGATAAAGAAAAACTTGCCCGGTCTGCCGCGCCGGTTACCGGGCGCCCGGTCCGCTTCCGGTGCCGCCGCCCGCTGACCCGAAGGAGAGGGAATAGTTGAGCGGACCTTCAAAGGTGATATAATCCAGGTTGACCATGAGCAGAAGAAAGCGGGTGCCGGTTTGCGGATCGCTGATGATGATGTGATCGCGGCCGGCCGCTTCCAGGCGGCCCTTGAAAATTTTGGCGTTCCACTCCTTATTGTTCTCGTACGTCATATAGAGGGTGGCGGTCTTGCCCAGATTCATCCGCAGAATGTTCTCGATGTAGGATTGCTCAAGCGGAGGCTGGGAAGCCTCGGCCGAGGCGACCGTTCCCCCGACGGAGTCATAACGGCTCCCGACGGCACCGGGGGAGGCGTGCTTGTCGGGCTCATGCCCATGCCGGGCATCATGCCGGCTCCCATTCCTCCACCCATGCCCGCTCCCATGCCGGGCATCATGCCAGGTCCCATCCCCGGCATCATTCCGCCGCCCATTCCTGGGGCCATACCCGGATAACCCGGACCGTAGCCTCCGCCGCCGGGGTACCCCGGAGCCCCCATTCCGCCCGGAGCTTTGTTCGATGCTCCGCCGACCTGTCCCGGGAAGCCCATGTTGCCGATCTGGCCGGTCTTGCCTGGCTGGTACTGCATCATCCGTTTCATTCCTCCCTTACTGACCGTTCTTGTGCCAGCCTGCCGGATAAGGCACTAGTGCCTTATCCGCAAATGAAGTTCTGCTTACCAGCGATTTTCGTGCGCCTACCGAGGTTTTCTCGTAAACAAAGCTGCCGGATAAGGCACTAGTTAATAAGTATTGTAGATATTCGAGCAATTTGCCTGAGTGGGAGAAAAAAACAATGATTTTTATACCGGCCGCTGTTCGGCTGGTTGTACCACTGTCCCGGGCAAGCTCCCGTGGGGCGGAAGAACCACAGTGCATTGGATGCGGGATGAACCCGTTCCCCGTTGATGACCCGGTTGGCCAGCCGGAGATCCCGGTCCCTCGCCCGCTGGTAGAAGTATCCCTTGACGGTCGCCTCGAAGCCGCCGGGACGCTGGAAGACCATCTGCTCCAGCGACCGGATCCCTTTGAAATCCAGGCAGTTGCCCCGCACACGGTTAACCCCGACGTTCCCCACCATAAGCATGCCCTGCTCGCCTTCGC
The DNA here is from genome assembly GCA_030323305.1 of Paenibacillus sp. CC-CFT747. GTDB lineage: Bacteria > Bacillota > Bacilli > Paenibacillales > NBRC-103111 > Paenibacillus_AO > Paenibacillus_AO aurantius. Next base: position 3,176,967 of record CP106741.1, read on the forward strand.
CCTCCGCTTCCGCCCGCATCAAACGGGCGAGCAGCTTGCGGTCGTTGCTGTTCGTTTTAATGACAGCCATCACTTCTCCCTTCCTTTCTGCCTGCTTCGGCCCGGGATCCTTCCGTCCGGCGAGGAAAGGAGCGGCATCCGCCGGACCGGAAGCCTTGGCCAAAAGCCAGGCACCCTTACCTCCATTGTATTAATCGGATGTCGAAACCATGACAGAGCCATCGGGGGACTTCGACAATTGTATGAATTTCTCATCCCTCTTGTTGTAAAAGCCCCCCGGGTTGCTATGATGAAGAGGTTGACAATGGACTGCCGGGGATAAACTTTATTCAATCGGTTAATTGGCTTAACGGCTGCAAGATAAAGCAAGGAGGTACTACGTTGGATAAACAATTGCACTACAGCGATACGATGGAGATGAGTTCCACGGAAGAGCAGGCGGAGGCCGCAGCAGGGCCTGTAACGTGGAAGGATTTTTACCATTTGACCAAACCGGGGATTATTTTCTCCAATCTGATTACGGCGTTCGGAGGTTTCTGGATCGCTTCCAAGTGGGAAATCAATTGGGGCCTGATGGTGCTCACGCTTCTCGGAACCGCTCTGGTTATGGCCTCCGGGTGCGTACTCAATAATTACCTGGACCGCGACCTTGACGGTAAGATGGAACGGACCCGCAAGCGCGCCCTGCCGACCGGGAAGCTTTCGCCGAATGTCGTGCTTGGGTATGGAATTACCCTGGGCGTTATCGGGACGAGCGTTCTCGGCCTTCTGGTCAACCCTCTGGCCGCACTGCTCGGATTGTTCGGATTGTTCGTCTATGTATGGATCTACACGGCTTGGCTGAAGCGGACTTCGGTTTGGAATACCGTGGTGGGGGCGATCTCCGGTGCCGTGCCTCCGGTTATCGGCTACGTGGCCGTTACGGAAACGATCGACATGGGGGCGGCGGTTCTGTTCGCCATCCTCTTCCTCTGGCAGCCTCCTCATTTCTGGGCGCTGGGCATCCGGCGCCTGGAGGATTACAAAGCGGCCGGCTACCAGATGCTCCCGGTGGTGAAGGGAACGTTCCAGACCAAGCTCAGCATGCTGCGTTATGTCGTCCCGCTCGTTCCGCTTCCCGTGCTCCTCTATACGTACGGGTATGTAGGGGAGATCTTCCTGTTTGCCGGCCCGATTCTTGGACTGATCTGGCTGTATCTGTGCGTTCAGGGCTTTAAAGCCAAGGACGAGACCCAATGGGCGAAGAAGACCTTCCTTTTCTCGATCAACTACTTGACGCTTCTGTTCATCATCATGGTCATCGATACGGTCGCCCTGAAATAAACTAACGGCCATCCCATCCGGGGGTGGCCGTTTTGTCGGATTGGCATGGAGAACGGGTCCCGCTGCCCCGGGAGCCCCGATTACCAGTATATATTATACAAAGGTGGGTACCGAAAAGATGAATACCCTGTCCAAGCACTGGTTCAAAATCGCAGCCGTGGTCGTCGTGCTGGCGCTGGCCGCCGCCATCGGCTACAAGACGGTAATGAAGAAGGAGTTCCCGCACACCCCGATGGGTCCGGCCACGGATTTCAAGCTTACCAATCTTCAGGGCCAAAGCACGGGGCTCAGCGACTACGACGGAAAGGTGCGCCTGGTCTATTTCTTCTGGTCGACCTGCCCTGATGTTTGCTCGCCAACCACTTACGTTCTTTCTCAGGTGCAGGAGAAGCTGAAGGAGAAGAAGGCTTTCGGAAACAAGGCCGAGATCCTCTCCGTGTCCTTCGACCCCGACCGGGATACGCCGGAACGGCTCAAGGAATTCTCCCAAACCTTCAAGGCGGACCCGGCCGGGTGGCAGTTTTTGCGGGGAGGGAAACAGGAGACCCGGGATTTGGCGAAGCAGTATGGAGTATCGGTGATTGAAGAGAAGGACGGCTCGCTTACTCACACGAACGCCATTTTCATCGTTGACAAGAAAGGCATCAAGCGTCATTATTACGGCGGCAGCGACCTGGATCTAAGCGCCGACCAGATCGTGGAAGACATCCTCTTCCTGAGCAAAGAGTAGGGCCTCATGGTATATTTTACACATATTCTGCTCAGCAACGTCATCCCGATCTCCATTCTCATTGCCTTGGGCGCCCTCCTGCAGAGGGCGTTTCACCTGGATATTAAGACGCTTTCGAAGCTGAACTTCTACCTGTTCTCGCCGGCCATCATGTTCAAGATGCTTTATGAATCCGCTATCTCGCTCGCCATCCTGGGGCAGGTGCTTATGTATTTCGCCGTCTTCATGATTCTTCAATACGGCCTCGTCGAGCTGGTTATCCGGGTCAAACGATACACCAAAGGGATGAAGAGCGCCATGCGCAACAGCGTGCTTTTCTACAACAGCGCCAATTACGCCATTCCGCTTAACCAGCTGGTGTTCGCGGGAGATCCGTTCACCCAGTCCATCCAGATCATCATCATGATGATGCAGAGCCTGCTGCCGAATACGTACGGCGTCTATAGTGTAAACGCCCACAAAAACGAACTGAGGGCCACCCTGCGGACAATCGCCTCAATGCCGGTCATCTATGTCATTCCGACTGCTTTCTTGATGCGGGGGCTTCATGTGCCCATTCCGCAGCCTGTGTACACGCCGATCAACTATGTCGCCGGCGCCTTTATTGCAACCGCTCTCGTCACCCTCGGGGTTCAGCTCGGCAGCATGAAGTGGCAGCTGAATCTGACGGATGTGTTCCTCTCGAACTTCCTGCGGCTGGCGGCGGGGCCGGCGCTCGGCTTTCTGGTGGTGCTCCTATTCGGCTTCACGGGGCCGATGGCCCAGGCGCTGGTGCTGTCCTGCTCCGTGCCTACGTCGCTTAGCAGCGTCCTTCTCGCCGTCGAATTCGACAACGAGCCGGAATTCGCTTCACAGGCTGTTTTTGCCTCTACCGTGTTCAGCATCTTTACGGTGTCGTTTGTGATCTACCTGCTGCAGTTCATAGCGTAGCTCCGCTTCCCCGATCAACGGAGGGTAGATGATCAGATCCTCAAGTCCCGCCTTCTCCAGCTGCTGAATCAAATACTCCTCGGGGTGCCTTCCACCCCCGCATACCCCCGACGCGTGTAGATCTGCTCGGCGTCCGGAAAGGCGTCGGAGAGAATGGCGCGTATTTTTTTGCCCGAGGCGTCATTGTCCGTGAAGATGTAGACCGGCAGGCCGCCGATTTGCTTGCGCAGCCGGGCGAGCTGCTCCGTTCCGGGTGTTCCCCCTGTCATGACGATGAGGGCTTCGTCGCAGATGACTCTCCTCAGCCGGCTTCTATCGTTCTTCCCTTCCACGATGATGGCGATTTCCATGGCTTGTCCTCCCGCAGCTCCGGTATTAGTAATACCATACCCCAAAACCGGCCGGTTGTCCCCGCGGAAGAGGGATGAAATGGCTAGGCTCATCTGATCGTAGTACCTAGTCCATCCCATAAAAAAAGACCGCGGAGCGAGTCCGGCGGTCTGGGTGACAGGAGAGTCTACCGATCACAAGCGGGAAATCCGCTTAGATGAAAACTCCTCCAATCACGATAACGAGCAGGATATACAGGACCAGAATGAAGGCGGTCGAAGTGTAAAGTCCGCCGAATCCTCCGCATGCTGACATGTGTGCGTCCTCCTTTCCTGACCCTCAGGTCTATACCCTAGGGTATGGCGGAGGAGGGCAGATGGCCTGTGCGGATACCCATTCTTCCGGGGAAAAAGCCCTCGGGCTCGAAAGCAGCCCGTCCGGTCTCTTCCCGCGCTGACCGTCAGGGAGCGGCGATGAGGCGGAGCCTTCCGAGAGGCAGCAGGGTAAGCCCCAGCATCAGCGCGAGAAACGCGATGAAATAAGGCGAGAGCTGCAGCCGAAGCTGACCGGCCAGCACCGGGCCGAGGAACGCCCCGACGGAGAACGCGACCGACAGCAGGGCGAAGACCCGGCCGTATTTCCGGTCGGGGGTTATGCCCGCGAGCAGGGTGGCGATGGCCGGGAAGATGACGCCCTTCGCCATTCCGATCAGGAAGAGGGAGGCGAAGAGAGGGACGCCCCAGTGGACGGACATCCCGAAGAAGATGAGGGCAAGAGCGAGGCTTCCGCCCAAGGTGCGGAGGAACGCCGAAATCCGGCTCAGGAAGAGCAGGCTGAGCGTGAACAGGGCTCCCAGGCTCACCATGGAGAAGAGAAGCCCCGAGCTCATGATGGAGCTCTGGGCGGCCTTCATGAGCGGCAGCTCGAAGAAGAGGATGCCTTGGGAACAGCTGATGGCGAGCGGAATGCCGAAGAACAGCCACGGAATCGGGCCGTCGGCCGGGGCGCTCTCCTTGGTGCTGCTGATGGCCGCCTGCGGCAGGTGCAGCCGGTCCGCATGAGCCGCAGGCGCATCGGCGGCGGGCGCTTCCCGCACGCCGAGGATGGCCAATAGACCGGTCAGGATGAGCCCCCAGCCGAGCAGCGTGAAGGACGTGGAGAAGCCTAGCTTCGCCACGAGGTAGGCACCCGCTGCGGGGGATACGACGGAGGCCAGCGTGTGCACGAGCCCGTTGCCGGCCATCAGCTTGCCCTGCTGGATACGGTCCTTCGCGATTTTGGCGAGGAGGGCCAGGCAGGCGGGCGATAGGAAGGCGAGCACGAAGCCGCTGATGGAGCGGATGATGAGCAGATGCCACGGGTCGGTGACCTGCGATTGGTACAACAGCGCTATACCGGCGGCGATTAGGGAGACCACGATGAACGTCTTGCTTCCGTACCGGTCAACGCCGACGCCGGCCAGCAGGTTGCCGGGCAGGTGGGTGATGGAGTAGACGCCGAGAATGAGCCCGATGAAGGACGGAGTCGCCCCGAGGGAAATGGCGAACGGCGACAGGATCGGGTACTGGGCATGCAGGTCGAAAATGGCGACGAACATGAACAAATAAAGCCAAACCGCGGTTTTCACCGGAAAACACCTGCCTGTCTCTTTAGTCTTCTCCTTACGTTTACGCGACTTGTCCCCGGGCTAGACCTGATCCGGCCGAACAAGTTCCCTAGGGTGGGGAAAGGGCCCACCAAAAGGGGAGCCCCGCGAAAAAGGGATGAAGACGCCTCCGCACCTGTAGTATGATAGAGGGAAGCGGGCGGGAGCCGCACGGTTCTCGTTTAGCCTGAAGGATTCTGCTTCCGTGTAAGAGAGTATGAACAGAGCGCCGGCTTGGGTAAACAGATAACAGGACGTCCAGTGCCAAGTGACCCGATAAGGCGCTGGCCCGCGGCCAAGATAACCTGTCCCGTCAGAACAAGGCGATAAGAAAATGGGGGTATGGATTGTGGAACAATGGACCGCTTTTTTGCAGGAAAAATGGCTCGTGCTGATCATCGCCTTCCTCGTGCTGGTGCTAGTGATCAAGCTGGTCAAAACGGTGCTGAAATGGGTGATCGTCCTCGCCGTGATCGGCGTCGTGCTTTATTACGGGTCCACCTACAAGGACCAGCTGACGGGACTGGGCGAATCGGTAGTGAACGGCTCAGCGGCGGCGGCCGTAACCGAATCGGTGAAGAACCAGGCCCTTAACCTGATCATCAACGAGGCGAAGGAAGCCAAGTACACGAAGAACCCGGACGGAAGCTATACCGTCGCGAGCAAGAACGTCAAGCTCGAAGGCACCCCGGGGTCGAATGAAGCGAAGGTGACGGTCATGAACCAGACCTTTACCCTGAAAATAGACGAGACCGTGCAGAAATTTATCGATACCGCCAAGCAAAATCAATAAAACCGGAAGGAAAGACTATCCTCCGGCATCATGGCGTATTATAGGGCATGCCGAACTCCGTATGGCTCAGCGTGCCCTGCATAAGAGGTGAGGCTTTATGGCGGAATGGCTGAAGGCGATTCCTCCCGTTAATTTGTTGTCGGCCGCTATCGTGCTTGTGGTGGCGGCTTCCGTTATCCAAGGCGCCCGCAGGGGGCGGCCGGCTCGGCACGCCAGCTGGTTTACGCGGCTGGGGAGCTGGCCGCCACCGTGCTCGGCATCCTGTTGGCCTGGAAGCTTACGGAGTGGCTGTCCCCGCAGGTGCAGGCGTGGCTGACGGCCAAAGGCATTGAGGTTCCGAACCGGGAACTGGATGCCCTGAGCCAGCTTTACTATACATTCGTGACCGGGCTTCGGGATTTCTCCCTGATGCGGTCGGCGATTCTCTTCCTGATCATTTACTCGGTCGTCAAGCTGATCGCGAGCCGCATCCTTTACCTCCTTTTTCATGAGGGCATGGGTGTGGCAACCGGTCAGGGCCGGTCGGAAGGCGGCGTCCGCGGCTTTCTCAGCAGCTTATCGGGAGCGATCCTTGGGTCCGTGGCCGGAATCGGTAGGGCGCTCTTGGTGATCGCGTGTCTCTTCGTGGTCACGTCCCTCTTCCCTCAGAGCGGAGCAGCGCAGTACATCCAGAAATCCGGGCTGTACCAGGCGGGAGCTACCGCCGTGATCGAGCCGGTGACCGGCAAGTGGATTTCCGAGCAGCTTCCCGTGCTGACCCGTTCGATGGAATCCGAGTTCAACAAGATCCTTCAGCGCAAGTACGAGGTGGTCGATGCCAACATTCCGGATAATATCGCGGAGGCGGCCCAAGAGGTGACGGCCAAGGCGAAGACGGATGAGGAGAAGGCGAGAGCCCTCTACCAGTGGATCGGAACCCGGGTGCAGTACGATTACGGCAAAGTCGACCTGTATGAGCAGAAGGGAATCTGGAAGGAGCAGACCCCGGAGGACACGTTCGAAACGCGCAAGGGCGTCTGCATCGATTATTCCCGTCTCTATTCGGTCATGGCGAAGTCCGTCGGCCTGGAGAGCAAGGTCGTGACCGGGCTCGGCTACGACGGAAAGGGCGGTTACGGCCCTCATGCGTGGAACGAGGTTAAGCTGGCGCAAGGCTGGGTTCCCCTCGATTCCACCTGGGTATCGAGCGGCCTCAATTGGTTCAACCCGGCCAACTTTGACGAAACGCACATCCGTCAGGTGTAGCAGGCCGTTTCTCTGAGCTTGTCTGGCCATGCCTGAACGTTTTTCGGGAGTCCTTCTTTTTCCTTAAGGAAGAAGCGGGGCTCTCTTTCTACCTCTCCTCCGCCGGATGCGGCAAGGAAGCGGTTATCCCAAAAGAGAAAGGAAGCGTGCGCCATGGGCTCTGCTCCAAAGCCGCTTACGGCCTACAAGGCGGTGTTCTTCGATGTGGGGGATACGCTGATGACGATTCCCGCCGCCCGTCTGATCATGAGGCAATTTCTCGCCCAGCGTTCTTTCCACCGGGAGGAGGACGAGATCGGGGGCTTTTTCACGAGGCGTTTCAGCTGTTCTATTACGGCAAGCAGCTCAATCCGGACGAGGTTTGCTCGCCGGAATCCGACCGGCAGTTTTGGATCCAGCTGTACCGGTTCATTCTGGACCGGCTTGGAGCCGAGGAGGAATGGACGGAAGATGAGATTCACGCCTGCTGCCACGAGATGTACGATGTGTTTACGGCTCCTGAGCAATATCAGCTGTTCGAGGATGTGGAGGAGAGCCTGGAGGCCTTCTCCAAGCGGGGGCTCCGGCTCGGGGTCATATCCAATTTTGCTCCGACTCTTCGGCATATTCTGGAGGCAAAGGGCATTCTGTCGTACTTCGACCCGGTCATCGTGTCGACGGAAGTGGGAATCGAGAAGCCCAATCCTTCTATCTTCCGTCTCGCGCTGGAGGAGGCCGGTCTCGAAGCCAAGGACGTTCTGTATATAGGAGACCATGAGCACAACGATCTGTGGGCACCCGCCCAGGTCGGAATTGACGCGGTCAAGATCAAACGGTACGATTATATGGAAGGGGAGGGAATCCGCTCTCTTCTGGAATTGCTTTAGGGAAAGAAAGGAAGGGCCTCATGAAACATACCGATAACATGGACGAGGCGCAGAAGAAGGAAGGCCGGATGCGCCGCCATTTTTCCATACGCATCAATATGTTTTTCTTTGCCACGTTCGTGCTGTTCTCCGTTCTGATTGTTCGTCTTGCCTACCTCCAGTTTATTGAGGGGCCGGCTCTTAACGCCAAGCAGATCAAGCAGACGCGCAAGGATGTCACGATCCCGCCGATCCGCGGCAATATTTATGATTCCGGGAGCAAGCCGATTGCCTGGACGACCTCCACCCAGTCCCTCTTCTACCAGATTACCCCGGGACAGGATGTGGAGCAGCAGATTGAAATTGCCCACAAGCTGGAAGAGATTTTCAAGAATTACGGGGACAAAACCGCCGATCCGCTGACCGTAGAAGAAATCTTCGACTTGATGGATACGGGTTATAACCTGGATGGGACGAAGCGCAAAAGCGGGGCCAAGCTCTACAACTACCAGCCGCGGAGGATCAAGTCGGGCTTGAACCGAAAGGAAATCGCATATATTGCGGAGCACCAGGACGAGCTGCCGGGCGTGGAAACGAGCGAAGAAAGCACCCGGGTTTACGATCAGGACAGTGTGGCGGTTCAGCTCATCGGCTACCTGCGTCCCTTCAAGGGCGTCGTCACAACGAAGAGCACCCTGTATAACAACTACCGCGAGAAGCAGGACGATTACCTGCAGGATGAGTTTGTCGGAACCGACGGCCTGGAGCTGATGTATGAAGACGTCCTCCGGGGCAAGAACGGGAGCAAGAATTATCCGGTCAACTCCTTGAACCAGATCGTCGGCCAGGTGGAGATTACGCCTCCCGAGAAGGGAAAGAATCTGTTTCTCACCATTAACAAGGATGTTCAATTGGCCACGGAGAAGGCCATTACGGATCATATTTCCTTCCTTCAGCATGCCAACGATTCCTTCTTCTCCAGGGAAAAGGAGCCATATCCGGTTACGCGGTCGCGATGGAGGTGGATACGGGCAAGGTCATTTCCATGGCGAGCATGCCGGATTACGACCCGATGGTGTATGCGAACGCGAAGATTGCGGAAGATGTCTGGACCAAAATCAAATACCTACAATCAAATGGGACGATTCGGGACCAGCTCCCTAATATTCTGGATGACAAGGAACGGGCCAAGCATCCTTCCTCCGTCGTGCCTCTCGGTTCGACGATCAAGCCTCTGTCGGTTCTGCTCGGTTTGAACGAAGGGTTATTCACCCCATGGGAACAGTATTATGATACGGGGGTCTATCTGTACGGAAAAGACAACAACGCCAAAATCCCGAACTCGGATGGGGTCGGAAACGGATCCATCAATGCGGCCAAAGCCATTGAGAAATCCTCCAACACCTTCATGGCGGCGATGGTCGGCGCCCGGCTGTACAACAAGTACAACGGGGGAGAGAAGGCCATCAGCGTATGGGACACCTACATGAAGGAATTCGGCCTGGGTGTGTCGACCGAAAGCGGGCTGCCCGGGGAATACGCGGGAACGCTGGAATATACGAACCGCAAGGTCTCCAGTGTCCAGAACTCTCTGATCCAAGGCTCGTTCGGGCAGCAGGCCCGGTACACGGTGCTTCAGCTCGCCCAGTACGCCTCCATGCTGGCGAACCATGGCAAGCGCTACAAGCCGCAGTTCGTCAATGAAATCAAGACGTACGACGGTCAGGTGATTCAAACCTTCCAGCCGAAGCTTCTGAATGAGGAGAAGTTCTCCAATACTTACTGGAACGTGCTGAGGGACGGGATGAAGAGCGGAGTCGAAGGCTTCGACGACTTCCCTTATGCGCTTGCCCGTAAGACCGGTACCTCCCAGCAGGAGATCGGCGGCCGCGGCAAGATCGACAACGCCGTGTTCATCGGCTACGCGCCTGCCGACAACCCCAAGCTGGCGGTAGCGGTGGTCGTGCCGGACGGAGGCTTCGGCCGTTACGGCGCGGCGCCCATCGCCCGGCACATCTTCGATGCCTACGATCAGTACATCGGGCTCGACGGGGCGGGACCGAAAGGGCCTCCAGCCAACCCGCCCAAGCCTTTGCTTCCTTAAGCGGGAAGTCAGACGTAACGTATGGGCATTACACATCCAAGCCAAGCCGCCTTCAAGGGGTTTGGCTTTCTTTATGGTGCGGAAGGAACAAACAAAGCCCCGAGTCTCGTTGAGAACTCGGGGCTTTGGCGGTTACTCCGTATCGTTAAGGTTCAGCCGGTGTTAGGGCTTCTCTACTTTCCAAACCGCATCAACCTGCTGCCGATGATGCCGGTCGTGCCGCGTGAAGTCGAGCAGCAGACCCGAAAAGGTTTCTTCCATGAAGCCTTCGGTCCCATGGGCGATTCGGAACCGGGCCTCGGGAGGCGCATCGCATTCCCGAATAGCCCGGACGAGCTCCCGGCGTGCTTCGACGGCCTCGTCCAAAAGCCCCGCAGCGGATACTCCCCCGTGGGCGTAGACGGCAGCCGCCTCATTAACGGTCTGCCATTCCCGGTAATCCCGCGATTCCACCTCGGCTCCAACCAGCAGCTGAGGCAGAATCTGCCGGCTGAGCACCCGGTCCCAGGCGGTGAGGTGGCTCACGATTTGAGCGGGAGACCATTTTCCTTCCGCGATCGGAGCGAAGAAGAGGCTTTCGTCCATCGCACGCAAGGAATTGAGCCAGGGGATTCCGGCTTCAAAGGGTGTGATATCATTTTCCATAATGGGCATAGCGTGCAGCTCCTTATCGCCTATTCCAAGCCGGCCGCTTGATAAACCTTCGCAAAGCCATCCGCAGAGCGGCGCAGAAGGTCATCCTGGGAGCCTTCCGGCTTCTCCTTCGTCAGGATCTCCTGAGCCACCACGCCCTTGTAGCCGATTTCCTTCAAGGTGCGGAGGAAGGCGGCCAGGTCAATGACTCCTTCGCCCGGATACAGCCTGTCGTTATCCAGAGCATCGGCAACCGGAACGGGCTTGGCGTCGTTCAGGTGCACATGCACGATCTGCTCCGGCTTCAGCCGGCGGATATCTTCGACATTGGCTTCCGAGGTGTACCAATGGTAGGCGTCATACAGGAAGCCGACATTCTTCTCGCCTATCGCCTCGAACCAGTCGAGGAAGCTGTCCTGATCCCAGATAAAAGGATTCTTCCAAGCGGTGCGAAGGTGATGAGGCCCGACATGCTCCAGCCCCAGGCGGAGCCCGTAAACACCCAGCACCTGAGCGACCTGGCGCAGCCGGCGGGTGGCCACCGCCATGAACCGGACGGCGTCATGGTCCGTAGAAGGCAGCACATACGTGCAGCACGCCGTACAGCCGAGCTGGGCGGCGGCTTCCGCGTCCGCGGCCAGCTTGGTCAGGTCCGAGCGGAAGCGCGCCTCGTCCTGGCGCCATTCCACAGGAAGACCAATGGAGCCGATCCTCACGTTGTGCTCCTGCAGGAATGCCCGGGCTCCTTCGAGCCCTCTCTCCCCGATAAACTTGCGGAGTTCCCCGACGTTGTTCGTATCCACGGCGCCGAAGCCGTATTGGGACGCCTTCTTTATGTAGTCCTCCAGAGAGGCAAAGCCGCCAATGCCTGCTGTCGATATGCCTTTGATCAATGCAATCTCCTCCTTAAGGGGTCCAAATCCCTTTAACTGTATCGTTTTTTGTCCGGTTCGAAAAGAGGAAATGGGTTCAGTTAGAGGAATTTGCCTTTGATTTCGTTCCTCCCCTAATCTGTGATATACTTATTTATCGTAAATAAGACCGTTTGTCCCGGCTGGAAGCGTACCCTGTCACCGGCAGGACTACATAGATCATAACGTTTGGAGAGTGGAACCGGATGTGCGGAATAGCTGGATTGATGCATTTTGACGGAAGAGAGCCTGCGCAGGAAGTTCTGAAGAGCATGACGGACATTATCACCCACCGGGGACCGGACGATTCCGGTTTCTGGAGCGAGCGGGGGATCGGACTGGGCTTCCGCCGGCTGTCGATTATCGACCTGGCCGAGGGTCATCAGCCGCTCTGCAACGAGGATGAAACCGTTTGGATCGTATTCAACGGAGAAATTTACAACTACAAGGAGCTTCGCCGCATTCTGCAGGACAAGGGCCATGTGTTCCGTACCCATTCGGACACCGAGGTCATCGTCCATCTGTACGAGGAGTACGGGGACGAATGCGTCAAGATGCTCCGCGGCATGTTCGGGTTCGTGATCTGGGACCGGAACAAGCGGCAGCTGCTAGGTGCGCGTGACCATTTTGGCATCAAGCCTTTCTATTATCACTATAACCCGGACGGGTTCGCCTTCGGCTCCGAAATCAAGAGTCTATTGGCGGCGGGGGTTGTCGATCGCGCGGTGCGCACCGAGAGCCTGATGAACTACCTGACGTTCCAATACGTCCCGGAGCCGGACACCATGTTCGAGGGCATCCAGAAGCTTCCCCGGCCCACTACATCAAATTGACCGCGGACGGCAAAATGTCGCTGCACCGCTACTGGGACCCGATGTTCGAGCCCGTTCAGCGCCCCTTCGGCGAATACGTCGAGGAAATTCGCGCCAAGCTGCAGGATTCCGTCGTTCATCACCTCGTGAGCGACGTGGAACGGGGCTGCTTCCTTTCGAGCGGCATCGACTCGACGGCCATCGCGGCCCATATCAAGCGGATCGAGCCTCTGCGCACCTTCTCGGTCGGCTTCGAAGGACCTAACAACGAGACGACCATCGCTAACGAGACGGCCAAGGCCCTCGGAACCGAGCACTATGCCAAAATGATCTCCCAAAAGGACTTTTTCGACGTCCTGCCGAAGGCCATCTGGCACCAGGACGAGCCGGTGGCCGACCCGTCGGCCATCGCCCTGTACCACGTGGCCCAGCTGGCGCGAGAGCATGTGACCGTGGTCCTTTCGGGCGAAGGGGCGGACGAGCTGTTCGGCGGCTACCGCATCTACCGCGAGCCGCTGTCCCTGAAGCCGCTGGAATGGCTGCCGCTTCCGCTCAAGCGGATGCTGCACGGCGCCGCGTCCGCCCTCCCGGCAAGCGTTAAGGGCCGGAACTACCTGCTGAGGGCTTCCACTCCGCTGGAAGAGCGCTTCCTTGGGAACGCGAAAATTTTCAGCGAGGACATGAAGGCGGGGATTCTGAACTCCGGCCGGGAGCTGCTCAGCAACTACCGGAATCCGATTCAGATTGCGTCCGAGTATTACTCGAAGACCCGGCACCAGGATCCGGTCACCCGCATGCAGTACATTGACATGAACCTGTGGATGCCGGGCGACATTCTGATGAAGGCCGACAAGATGACGATGGCTCATTCCCTTGAGCTGCGCGTGCCGTTCCTCGACAAAGAGCTGTTCGAGCTGACCCGCCGCATTCCGATGGAATACCGGCTGGCCGAAGGGACGACGAAGTACATCTTCCGCAAGGCGATGGAAGGAATCATTCCGGATCCGATCCTGAACCGGCCGAAGCTCGGCTTCCCGGTGCCGCTTCGCGACTGGCTGAAGGGTCCTCAGGGCGGCCTGATTCTCGAGCAGATTCAAGCGGGGGCATCGGCGATTACGTGAACCTGGCGGCCGTGGAGAACATGGTGGCGAAGCACCGGAACGGCGAAGGGGATTACGCCCGCCGCATCTGGGTTATCTACGTGTTCGCCCTGTGGCATGCCACCTACATGCAGGAGATGCCGAGCCGTGCTTTTGCCGCGGTCTAAGGATATTCCCGAGAGCTTGGCCGGCGTAAACCATCCTAAGGACGGAAGCCGGCCGAGCCTGGGAAACCTTCCTTGCCGGTTAAAGATAGACAGCCAATTAGAGATAACGGAGGAGTAGAGATGGGACGGTATAAACTGCTTGCGCTCGACATGGATGGAACCCTGCTGACCGAGGAGAAGAAGATCTCTCCCGAGAACACCGAATGGATCTACAAGGCGATCGAGGCGGGGGTAACCGTCATGTTCGCCACCGGACGCGGGGTTCAGACGATTCAGCCCTACGTGGAAGAATTGAAGCTGGAGTCCCCGATGGTATCGGTGAACGGCAGCGAGGTGTACCGGGCGCCCGGCGACCTGCTGCAGCGCCATATCATGAAGCAGGAATGGATGGACCGGCTGTATGCCATGGCCGTCGAGAACGATACCTGGTATTGGGCTTATGCCGTCGAAGGGCTGTACAACAAGGACAAATGGACCGATGACTACACCTCCAAAACCTGGCTCAAATTCGGCTTTTTTACCGAAGACAAGGAAGTGCTGCAGAAGATCCGGGGAGAGCTGGAGGACATGGCTCTGTTCGAGATTACGAACTCCCATCCGGATAACCTCGAGATCAACCCGCGGGGGATCAGCAAGGCCAGCGGAATCATGGAGGTGTGCAACCTGCTCGGCATCAAGATGGAAGAGGTCATCGCGATGGGCGACAGCCAGAACGACCTCACCATGATCAAATCCGCCGGGCTCGGAGTGGCCATGGGCAACGCGCAGGAGGAAGTGAAGCTGGCAGCCGATGTGGTGACCGTCATGAACGACGAGCACGGGGTGTCGCGGATTATCCGCGAATACATTTTCGGAGAGCAGGTGTAGCACGATGGAATGGGCTGCTTGGATTCTGGTTATCGCTTTGTTCGTCATCGGGATGATCGGAACGGTTTACCCGATTTTGCCGAGTGTGGTGGCGGTCTACGCAGCGTTCTTCGTCTATGGCTTCATGGTGAGCTTCCAACCGTTCGGCTTCTGGTTCTGGGCGCTCGAGACGAGTATTTTTGCCGCCATTTTCGTAGGGGATTACGTCATCAGCGCCCTCGGGGTCAAAAAGTTCGGAGGCTCCCGCGCCTCCGTGGTTGGCAGCACGATCGGGCTTATTGTAGGCCCTTTCGTTATCCCTTTTGCGGGGCTCATCATCGGTCCCTTCGCGGGGGCGGTGGCGGGAGAGCTGCTCGCCGGCTCAGACATCCAAAAGTCGCTTAAGGTGGGAGTCGGTTCCCTGGTCGGCTTCTTCTCGAGCATGATTGTCAAAATCATCCTTCAGCTCATTATGATTCTTCTCTTCATCCTCTGGGTGCTGTAATTTTACATAAACCACTTTTCCATTAGGAGATGATTTCCATGATTAAGACACGCGTCACTGTCTGGAACGAATACCTTCATGAAAGAGAAGACGAGAATATCGCCAAGATCTATCCGGAAGGCATTCACACGGCGATCGCCAAAGGGATCGAGAACGATGACTTTACGGTCCGTACGGCTACCATGGACCAATTCGAGCATGGACTGACCGAGGAAGTGCTGAAGGAAACCGATGTGCTGATCTGGTGGGGACACAAGGGGCATGACCAGGTAACCGACGATATTGTCGCCCGCGTCCACCAGCGTGTGCTGCAGGGGATGGGGCTGATTGTGCTTCATTCCGGCCACTTCTCCAAAATCTTTAAGCGCCTCATGGGTACCTCCTGCGACCTCCGCTGGAGGAAGCGGGCGAGAAGGAACGCCTGTGGGTCGTGGACCCGGCTC
This sequence comes from Paenibacillus sp. CC-CFT747, assembly GCA_030323305.1. Taxonomy (GTDB): domain Bacteria; phylum Bacillota; class Bacilli; order Paenibacillales; family NBRC-103111; genus Paenibacillus_AO; species Paenibacillus_AO aurantius. The sequence continues at coordinate 3,192,329 of CP106741.1, forward strand.
ATCCGATCGCCGAGAACATCGGGCTGTTCTTCGAACTGGAGGAAGAGGAAATGTACGGGGAGCACTTCGACATCCCGCAGCCGGACGATCTCGTGTTCGTCAGCTGGTTTGAAGGGGGCGAGGTATTCCGCAGCGGTTGTACCTATCATCGCGGGCAGGGTAAAATTTTCTACTTCCGTCCGGGCCATGAGGCGTACCCGACCTATTACAACGAGCAGGTGCTGCGGGTCATCTCCAATGCCGTCCGCTGGGCCGTTCCGAAGCATGGAGCCATGCCGATCTACGGCTTCAACGAGCCGCTGGAAACGATCAAGCCGAAGCAGGCCCACGGAGAAGAACAGCCGCAGGGGTAAGCGGTGAAAGTGCCTTATCCGTTAGTGCTTCTCTGCTTTCCTATTGATTTTCGTGCGCATCCGGAGGTTTTCTCGCGAACAAAGTTTCCGGATAAGGCGCTAGTCCTTAAGCCGCAGCTTGCCTGCGGCTTTCTTTCCTTTATAGGGGACCCGTGCAGGCACCGGCCGGCCTTGTTTCCTCGGATTACTCAGCAAAGAAGGGATCCATCTTGTCGAAGGACTCATTGATCAAAGGTACCGTCATCCTGGCGGCGGCCGCCCTGGTCGCCCGGGTACTCGGGGTCGTCCAGAGGGTACCGCTCGTCTATCTCATTCATGACAGCGGAATGGCTACCTATTCCATTGCCTTTAATATTTACATGCTGTTGTTGACTATTGCGACAGCGGGAATTCCAAGCGCACTCAGCAAGCTGGTGGCGGAGCGGATGGAGCTCGGCCGCTTTGCGGAAGCCAACCGGATTTACCGGGCGGCGATCCAGTTCGCCTTGGTGGCGGGCGTAATCATGACCGTCTTCCTGTATTTCTATGCTCCTTTCCAGGCGGAACGAAGCGGAGATCCGGATGCGGCCCTGGCTATCCAGGCGCTGGCTCCGGCCCTGCTGCTGTTTCCGCTGATCGCCATCATGCGGGGATATTTTCAGGGAAGGCGCAACATGATGCCAAACGGCCTGTCCCAGATCATCGAGCAGGTCATGCGCCTCCTTACGGCGATCGGGCTCGCTTACCTGTTCCTGGCCATCGGCTGGGGACAGATGTGGGCCGTGGCCGGGGCTTCCTTCGGAGGCGTCATGGGAAGCGTAGGGGCGGTGGCCGTGCTCTTGTATTACGCCATGCGTCTGAAGAAGAGAGACGCGGCAGAGGGGCAGGTTCCGACGGAAGAAGAGATGGAGCATGCGGCCGCCTTGCCTTATAAGCGGATCTACAAGAGCCTGTTCCGGACCTCCATTCCGATCGTGCTCTTCTCGCTCGCCGTTCCGCTCATTTATTTTATTGATTCCAGTACCGTGATCCCGCTGCTCCAAGGCAGCCTCGGCTGGGAGGCGGCGCGCGACCAGCTCGGGATTCTCGCCGGACGGGCCCAATCGCTCGCCGGCATTCCGATTATTCTCGCGATCGCGCTCAGCCAGTCCATCGTGCCGATCATTTCCTCGGCGTACGCGAAGAAGGACCTCGTCCAGGTGAAAGGACAGGCGGCGAAAGCCTTGCAGCTGTCTCTTCTGACGGGACTTCCGGCGGTCATCATGATCGCGGTGGCCGCCCGCCCGATCAACGGGCTGCTCTTTCCCGACGAGAACGGCTTCGGCATCATAGCCCTTCTGACGGCGACGGCTCTTTTTCAGATCGTCATGCAGACGTCGGGAGCCATCCTGATGGGGATGGGCGCCATGAAGCCGCTGGTCGGCCATGTCGTGATCGGCATAGCCGTCAAGCTGCTCGCGAACTACGTTCTGTCTCCGCTGCTCGGCATTTATGGAATCGTCACCGCGACCGCCCTCTGCTTCATTGTCATGATGGGGCTTAACCTGCGGACGATGAAGCAGAAGGCCGACTTCCGCATTTTCGATACCCGCCGCTGGATCGGCTTAACGGTAACGGCCGCACTCATGATCGCGGCTGGAGTGGCAGTAGAATGGCTGGGGCACCGGTACATCCGATGGTTCCCGGCAAAGCTCGATTACCTGCTGCAGGCTGCGGTCGCCGGCGCCGTTATGTTTGGGCTGTACCTGGTGCTCCTGGCCCTGACCAAAGTGGTCACGGCGGAGGACCTGGAGAGCTACCCGGCTCCTATCCGCAAGCTCGTCAGGAAGGGCGCCCGGGTCATGGGGAGATGAGCTTGCCGGCCAGAGCCGCAAGCTCCAGCTTCTTCAAGGCCAGGCACTGCTCGTGCGTGATCTCGATGGGGAAGGGCGCCTGGATGCTCCGGAAATAGCGCAGCATGGCCGTGCCGCCGCACCAATCGTGAACGGCCGGGTCGGTAACCGGACGGTCCGGCCAGGCGTCCGCCAGAGCCGGGCTGTACAGCCGCTCGCTGCCCTTTACCACCCCGCACCCCTCCAGCCTTTCCTTCGGGAACCGGACCGGAGGGGTTTTTCTATGGGGGGCGAACACCTTAGGCCAATAGTCCGAGCGAGATCCGGTATGGGGTATCCCGGCGGCAAACCGGCGTACGTCTTCGCCAGTCCCGGCAAGGCCGAAGAGAATCGCATACAGCTTGGTTCCGAAGGAGATGCGCTCGTCGAGGTCCATGAAGTCCTCCAGAATGAGGCCGGCCAGACCGTCCGCCTGGGGAGCAGCGGCCGTTCCGGTGCTATCACCGTCGGGCCCGGAGGAGCGGTATGGAAAGAGAACCTGATTCAACTGAAGAACAGCCTGGGCTTGAAAAGCGGGGGTCTCCAGCACATGCTTCCGGTAATGCGGGTCCTCCACCACGCGGCCCTGGATGTAGTTCTGCTCGTTTACGATAAGACCGATTGTCAGCACGACCGGGTCGCGGTTTTCCCAGAAGTCGTCCCATACCGCCTTCATGAAGAGGAAACCCCGAGATCACGAAGATAACCGGAAAGGTTGGTGCCGCGTTTAAGGCTCTCCTGGTAAAGCAGAAGCTGCGGATAGGCATCGCCGAAGATCAGGGCATTGGCCGCTTCCAGCATCTCAAAAATACGCTCGCGCTGGGCCCCGCTGATAAGACGGGGAGAAAATCCCCTTCAGGTCGGTCATGTTCCAGCCGCCGTTGCGGGAAACCATATGGGCCAGGAACGCCCAATGAAGCTCCGCGTGCTGCCGGTAAAAGGTCCAATAGGCCGCCGTTCGGGTCACATTGTTGCGGTTGCCTTCCGCGGTCTCCCGGCGGATCCGGCGAAGCAAGCGCTCCGCCTCCTCGGGCGGCAGCGGCCGGGACGACCCGGGGGCAGGGCTTCCCGGATTCCCGGGACCGCCCGTTCCCGGGTCGTCCTCTCCCGGATCGGCCGGGCCGGGACCTCCGCCGCTGCCTACTCCCGCCGCGCCGTGCCCGCCTGCGGGCCAGCCCGGGAAGCCGCCGCTTCCGTGAGCACCGGGTGCGCCGACGGCGCCGGGAAAGCCGCCCGCCCCGGGCACCCCGAACCCGCCCGGCGCACCGGGAGCGCCTGGAGCGCCGGGCGATCCGGGAGCCCCGGGGGCTCCGGGTGTCCGGCAAGCCCGGAGAGGGTCTCCTGGCCCGGTGGCGGCTGTCCCTTCAGCGGCTGCTGCGGCCCAGGCAAGCTCCCTCTCCAGGCGGGCCTGCAGCCTCTTGCGCGCCGCGGCGGATACGGTAAGCTTGCGCGACCCAGAGACGAGATGCAGGGACTGCAGGAAATCGCCGGCTTTCCCGTAAAGCAGGTGAAGCCAGCCGCCGGCGGCGTGTTTGATCCGCTCGGTGAACCCTTGGGGGCTTCTTCCGGTTGGTCGTAGCATGTAGGGGGACCTCCTTCAAATAGGCTTACCGTCCGCTCTTTCCGTGTCCCGCTTATTGTGGGCGAAAGCCGCCTGCCCTATGACAAGAGGGAGGCTCCTGATGAAGCGAAGCCGCCCGCCGTTGACTTCCCGTTCGGGGCATGCTATAACAGGGACTAACCAAAGAGGCGGAGGGATTACCATGGAACAAGTGAAAACCGAGCAGCAGTTCAGAGACCTTACCGCGGCCGTGAAACCGACCGTAGCCGTGTTCAAAACCACCTGGTGCAAGGATTGCCATTACATCGAGCCGTTTATGCCTTCCCTGATCGAAGAGTATGGGGACCGGCTTTCCTTCCTTCAAGTGGACCGGGACGACTTGCCCGACCTGTGCAGCGAGCTTAACATTTTGGGCATCCCGAGCTTTATCGTATTCAGCGAAGGCAAGGAGCTGACCCGCTTCGTCAGCAAGCTCCGCAAAACCCGCGAGGAAATCGAGCAGTTCCTCGACCGGTCGCTGGAAGTTGCCTCTGCGATGCGCTCCTGACCGTATGCCGCTTGCCCTTATCGGGCAGGCGGTTTTCTTTTTTGGGCCGGGGGATGCTCCTGGTCTTTTTTTCGGTGACTTCAGGTGCTTTGTTCACAATTCATCAATAGCTTTAGCCCGGGAGAATGGCTATAATGAGTCTTGTGTAAGAATTTTCACAAGCGGTAAACCACAAGACAGAAGAAGGGATTCTAATGAAATATATGCTGCGCAAACTCGCATTAGCCAGCTGCATCGGGATGTTTCTCGTTCTCCTCATGGGGACACTCGTGACGAAGACCGAATCGGGACGCGGCTGCGGTGACGATTGGCCGCTGTGCAACGGAAAGTTCATCCCGGCCTATACCGTGGAATCGATGATCGAATACAGCCACCGGTTCGTCACGGGAATCGAGGGCCTGCTCGTTCTCGGGGCCACCGTCGGTGTTTATCTTTATATCAAACGCAAGGACGCCCGGTTCTATGCGGCTTCCTCACTCTTTTTACGGTCATTCAGGCCGCCATGGGAGCTCTGGCCGTCATCTGGCCCCAATCCTCTTCCGTGCTGGCGCTCCATTTCGGCTTCTCGCTACTGGCATTCGCCAGCACCTTCCTGCTCGTGATGGCCCTCCGGCGGGTGCCTGATTCGGGGATGAAACCTCCGAAAGTGCCAATGCCTGCCCGCAAGTCGAAGCGAGACCTTCCAGCAGCGGAAGGGGGCGGAAGCCGGCCGGGAGGCCTGAGCAGCGGGACAAGCATCCTCCTGTGGGTGACGGCGGTCTACACGTATGTGGTCGTCTATCTCGGAGCTTACGTCCGCCATACTGACTCCTCCGGCGGCTGCGGACGCGATTGGCCGCTGTGCGCGGGGGAGGTCGTGCCAAGCCTGACGGGAGCCACTGGCATCATGTTCATTCACCGGGTTGGAGCCGTCCTGCTGTTCGTCCTCGTCGCTTACTTGATGTACCGCCTTAACCGGGAGACGGATCGCCCGGATATGGCGAAGGCGGGACGGGTGGCCTTTCAACTCACAGTCGTTCAGGTGTTCAGCGGGGCGCTCGTTACCTTTGCCCTGGGAACGGACAGCTACCTGTTCGCCAGTCTGCTGCACACCGTGATTATCGCCGCCCTGTTCTCCACGTTAAGCTACCTGTGCGCGCTGTGGGTCACGGGGCCCCAGAAGACAGCCGCCGCTCTATAACGAAGACCCTCGCTCCCTTGCTTATCCGGCAGGGGAGCGAAACCTGTTTTATCGGGTCTGCCTACCTTATCATGGGAAGAAGAGGGATATACCGATGGTACATAGCAATCTGCGCCAATTTCTAGAGGTTCTCCGCCGGGAGAACCAACTGCATATCATTTCCGCTCCAGTCGACCCCAACCTCGAAATCGCCGAGATTCACCGCCGCGTCATCGACGAAGAAGGGCCGGCCCTGTTGTTTACGAATGTAAAAGGAAGCGCTTTTCCCGTGGTGACCAACCTGTTCGGCACGAGCCGCCGTGTGGACCTCGCCTTCGGGCCGCGGCCCGAGCAGTTCATGAAGCGGGTGCTGGCGGCGAAGGATACGCTTGTCCCGCCCACACCAAAAGCGCTATGGAACGAGAAGGACCTTCTGTGGAACCTGATGAAGGTGGGAACGAAGAACGTTTCGCCGGAGGAAGCGCCGGTTCTGCAGGTATGCGACACGGAAGCTCCCATGGCTAAGCTTCCCGTTATTACGTCGTGGCAGGAGGATGGGGGTCCCTTTGTCACCCTGCCTCTCGTGTACACGGAGCACCCGGACAACGGGGAGCACAACCTCGGCATGTACCGCATGCAGGTGTATGACGGCCACACGACGGGGATGCACTGGCAGATCCACAAAGGCGGGGGCTTTCATTACCACGAAGCCGAGAAGCGGAACCAGGCTCTGCCGGTGACCGTCTTCCTCGGAGGGCCTCCCGCGCTGATTGCCTCTGCTATTGCTCCGCTGCCGGAGCACCTTCCGGAGCTCTTGATGACCTCCTTCATCCTCGGCGGCAAGCTGCCCGTCACCCGGAATCCACAGGGAGGCCACCGGCTCGTCGCTGAGGCGGAATTCGCCATCTGCGGGGAAGTGCCGCCTCATGTGAGGCGGCCGGAAGGGCCCTTTGGAGATCATTACGGCTATTACTCCCTTACTCACGACTTTCCCGTCTTCCAGGTGAGCCGCGTGTACCACCGCAAGGATGCCATTTATCCGGCAACGATTGTGGGCAAGCCGCGTCAGGAGGATTACTACATGGGAGAATTCCTGCAGCGGCTGATGTCCCCTGCATTTCCCGTTGTCATGCCGGGGGTCAAGGAGCTGTGGACCTACGCCGAAACCGGCTTTCATCCCCTCGCTGCGGCGGTCGTCCGGGAGAGCTACAAGCGGGAAGCGATCGGCTCGGCCTTCCGCATCCTGGGGGAGGGGCAGCTCACGCTGACCAAGTTCCTGATCCTCACCGACCGGCCGGTGGACCTGTCGAATTTCCCGCAGCTGCTCGAAACGGTGCTGGAGCGCTTCGACCCGAGGCAGGATCTGTTCCTGTTCAACTATACGTCTCACGATACACTGGATTATACCGGTCATCAGCTTAACCACGGCAGCAAGGCCGTCCTGCTCGGCGTAGGGGACCCGGTCCGCGCGCTGCCTTCCGCCTACGAGGGAGGGGAACTGCCGGGCATACGGGCAGCGGAAGTGTACTGCCGGGGCTGTCTCGTCGTTTCGGGGGCATCCTATGAAGAGGATCCCCAGCTCGCCGAACGGCTCGTAAAAGAGGCGGGCGACCGGCTGCCCTCTTGGCCTCTCGTCATTCTGGCGGATGACACCGCGATTGCCCGCGGACAGACGGCGTTCCTCTGGACCGTCTTCACGCGCTTCAATCCAGCGGCGGATATTTACGCCCGTTCGAGCCTCAACCGGCATCATATCGCTTACGAGCTGCCGCTCGTAATTGATGCCCGGATGAAGCCGGGCTATCCGGACGAGCTGTTCCCGCGTGAGGACATCGTCAAGCTGGTGGACGGCCGCTGGAGCGAGTATTTTGCGGGAAGCCGGGTATAGAAGGATGAAGCCAAACGCCTTGCGGGGCATGCTTCCCCATCTGGGGTTCGTTCTTGTCTACCTGCTGTGGGGCATCAACATCTCCTCCATGAAGATCGGGGGAGCGGCCTGGGATTCTTTTGTCTTCAACGGCCTTCGTTATTTGATCATTCTGCCTTTTTTGTGGGTATATACGTATTATGGATTTCGCAAAGGACGCATCCGCCTGAGTATGAAAAAGGGTGACCTGGGGAAGATTCTTCTGCTCGGAGCCGTGTCGGCTGTCGGAATGGAGGCGTTTCTGTCCTACGCCCTGCAATATTCGAACGCCGCGAACGGGGCGGTGCTCGGAAGAGGCTTCATGCCGGTAGTGACGGTTATTCTCGCTCTCTTGATGCGGGAGCTGCGCCTGACGTGGCGCATCCTTCTCGGGCTTCCTCTCGCCATTGCGGGGGTCATTGTGATTGTGACCGGAGGAAACGAGGGCTTTCATCTCGGCCCGGACACCCTGAGAGGGGATGTCCTCCTTCTTTTCCGGAGCTTCCTCGGGGCGCTTTATCTCATCGGGATGAACCGGCTCGTTAATCGTTACCCGCTGACTTTGCTCATCACGTTGGAAATGACCGCGGGCGCCGTTTCCCTGCTGCCAGTCGTCATCTGGAAGGTCACCCCCGGGTATTTGGCGGCCATGCCGGCTGCCGGGTGGTACAGCCTTCTGTACACGGCGTTTCTCGCCACCCTGGTGGGCTTCTCGGTTCACAACTGGAGCCTGGGGAAGCTCGGACCGTTCAAATCCTCGGTGTACGGGTACTTTCTGCCGGTCACGTCCGCCATCGCCGGCATTTATCTGCTCGGAGAGAGCATTTCCTGGAACCAGGTGCTCGGAGGGGCAGGCGTTCTCGTTGCCATGTATTTGGTTCAGCGGGACCGGATGCAGGCCATGAAGCGGCCCCCGAACCCATTCTGCCGGCGGCTGCGGGGAAATCCAATCAAGCATAAAGGAGGGGAGGCTAATGTTCCGGATCTATTTTAATGAAGAACGACGCCAAGACAGCGGCGTGCTGGCCGATGCCAACGCTTCACTGAAGCGGTATGAGCAAGTGCTGGAGAAGATCGAGAACCGGAGCGGGGAAGCCGATTCGCGGCTCCGCTGCCTCCAGGTGTGGGCAAAAGGCTTCACCCGTTCCCTCGACGAGCTGGAGCAAAGCCTGTACTGCAGCCGCAAATACAGCGAGCTCGTCTCCCACCAATATATCGAGGAAATGGAGGAAGAGGAGCTCGACAACTATCACCGGCATGTCTACTTTTACAAAAACGCCCTCATCCGGCTGTTCTCCATTCTGGACAAGATGGGCTCCTTTCTTGACGACCTGCTGAAGCTCGAAACCGGTAAGGTTATGCCGCGCTTTTCGTACTTTACGGTGCTGCGGCAAATGCACGAGAGGGAAATTGCGTCCGAGCTGGAGCAGAAGCTGTTTGACCTCAAGAACGAATACAAAGGGCCGCTAAACCGGCTCCGGCAGCAGCGCAACACGGAGATTCACGCCATGAACGAGGAGCTCGTGGACGATGTGATGAACGCCAAGGAATCGCCGGAGGCCCAGTCCCCGGTGGAGAACATCCAGGATAACCTGAAGGACATGGAGCAGGGCTTCGAAATGGTCTGCCTTACGGTCAGCACCGTTTTTGAATCGCTTGCCTCGAGCCAGAAGGGTTGAGCCGGAAGCTTAGGGATTGCGGTCCCGGCCGGAAGGAAGAGCGGAGCTTGCCGAACCTTGGCAGGCTTTTTTTCGCGAATCCTTTTCAACCGGTGCTCAGCGTGTTTGGACATCCGGAGGTTTTCCTCTATACTGAATAGAGAGAAAGAGGTCAAGCGGGAGGGCGAGCATGGAAAGACGCAAGGTGGCTCTCATAACGGGCAGTGCCAAAGGATTGGGCAAACGGACGGCTCTTGCTTTGGCCGGTCAAGGCTGCGACATTGTGCTGAACTTTGTCCGCAGCAGGGAAGAGGCGGAACGGCTTTGTGAGGAAATTCGGGGGATGGGGGTGCGCTGCACCGCCATCCAGGCGGATGTGACCCGTACCGGGGACATCCGGTTTCTTGTGGAAGAAGCGGAGAGGCAGTTCGGAGCCGTCGACATCCTGGTGAACAATGCGGGGCCTTTCATCCGCGAACGCCGCTTGTTCGCGGACTACACGGAGGAGGAAATCTCCTATCTGCTGGGCGGGAACCTGACCGGGGTCATCGCGCTCGATCATTTGGTTCTTCCGTTTATGCGCCGGAACCGGTGGGGACGCATTTTTCATTTTGGCTTCGGCCATGCGGCGGAGGCCCCCGGCTGGCCTCACCGGGCGGTCTATGCCGCCGCGAAGGTGGGGCTCGTTTCCTTCACCAAGACGCTGTCCGTCGAGGAAGCCTCCAGCGGTATTACGGTCAACATGATCTGCCCCGGGGATATACGCGGGGAGAACAAGGAGAAGCTGATCCGCGAGGTGGAACATTTGGCGGACGAGGAATCCCCACGCGGCAGACCCGGATCAGGAGAAGACATCGCCCGAGTTATCGCCTTCCTCTGCATGCCCGAATCGGATTTCCTTACCGGCAATATCATCGACGTCTCGGGCGGGCTCGATCCCATCCGTTCTCTTAAGGGAGGCGTCAAGCTATAGCCAGCTATCCGGGTTCACCTGAACACGCAAGAAAGCCCTGAGTCGAGTCGCTCAGGGCTTTCTGTATATCCGTTAAAGAAAGCTTAACGGGAATCGGTTAACGGAATTAGAATACCTGCATGACCTCTTGAACGCCTTCCACTTCTTCCAGAAGAGCGCGTTCGATCCCGGCCTTCAAGGTGATGGTCGAGCTTGGGCAGCTTCCGCAGGCACCCATCAGCTTCAGTTTCACAATTCCGTCCTCCACGTCAACCAGCTCTACGTCGCCGCCGTCGCGCTGCAGAAACGGGCGAAGCTTATCGAGAACCTCCAGCACTTCATCGTACATGGTATCTTGTGCGTTTTCGCTCATTTGCTCCAACTCCTTTCTTACTTTATTATAGTACAATAAAGACAAAATGAAAATAGGTGAACCCGTCATGAGACCCATCATTGAATTCTGCACCAATAATATGCATCACGGCACCGATCGGCTCATGAAGAAGCTGGAGCAGAACCCGGACTATGATGTCCTGGAATACGGCTGCCTGGGCAACTGCGGGCAATGCTACGCCGAACCCTATGCGCTCGTAAACGGCGAAGTGGTCGCAGCTGCGACGGTGGATGAGCTGGAGAAGGAGATCGGCCGCAAGCTTAAGGAGCTCGAAGAGCTGGACAAGCTGTTCGACAACCTGTAAGCCGGGCGGGTCGTCTCCAACCCCCGGTCAAACCGCTTTTCGTCCCGCGTCCGGTCGGTTAACCGAAGTGACGCTTCGACATCCAGAGAACCCCGCTCTTGAGAGCCCGGGGGACTTTGCCGAGCATAACCGTCTTCTTGCCCATGAGGCCGAAGCCGGATTTCTTTCCGAGCGAACCGAGTACGCCCTTCAGCTTGATGGTGCCAAGGTGCGGCGTTTCGTCCTTCCACAGGGCGCGAAGCACTTCCACGACCTGTTTGCCCTGGGCCTCTGCGGCCTGGGCGCTCGGGGAGAAGGTTAGGCTCGCGCAGTCGCCTACTACGTACACCTCAGGATGGAGCGGCACTTGGTGGTACTCGTTCAGCAGCACGCGGCCTGTCGTGTCCTTCGGCACGTCGAGCTTCTGCACGACCGGGCTCGGCTGGATGCCGGCGGTCCAGATCGTCTCATCCGTGTAGATGAGCTCGTTCTGGTTGTGCAGAATGCCCGGCTCTACCCGGGACAGCGATACGTGGGACATCATTTCCACGTCGTGCTTAATGAACCATTCCCTAACGAACACCTGCAGCTTCTCCGGAAAAGAGGAAAGGATGCTGGCCCCGCGGTCCAGGATACGGATATTGAGATCCGGCCGGCTTTCGCGAAGCTCGGCGGCCATCTCCACACCGCTCAGTCCTCCCCCGACAATCGTCACCTGTCCGTACGGCATAACGTCATTTACCCGGGTGTACGTCATCCGGGTTTGCGACAGCGTCTGAATGCCATGCGCGAATTCCTGCGCTCCGGGAATGCCGTGGAACTTGTCCACGCAGCCCAAGGCGACGACCAGCCAGTCATAGCTGATCGGGTCCTGACCCTGCAAATAAACCAGCTTCTTGTTCAAATCCACCTCGGATACTTCCCCGTAGGTTTTCGTAATGCGCGGATCCGTCGGGAATTCGACCCGGATATCCACATCCGATACCGTTCCCGAGGCGAGTGCGTAATATTCCGTTTTTAATCCCTGGTAAGGCATACGATCGATCAGGGTGACCTCAATGTCGCTCGGCCACTCCTTCTCCAGCAGCTCATTAACGATGGTCAAGCCGCCGTATCCTCCACCCAATACAACCAAATTCCTCATGAATGAAACCCCTCTCTACATTATGATTCAGACGTCGTTTCTAAGGGGTGTATTCCCGAAAGGCTCGAATTACAAATAATATACCCATTATTGTCGTTCGCCAAGCTATTCGTACACCTTGATTTCGTTATAAAAGGTATCCCGTTCGACCGGAATCCGTCCGGCTCCCTTGATCAGCCACACCAGCTCTTCCTTGGTCAGCCCTTCGGGAGACAAAGCTCCGGCCGCATGGCTGATCTTCTCCTTGACGATAGTGCCGTGGGCGTCCGAGGCGCCGAAGGAAAGGGCGATCTGCGTCAGCTGGGTACCCAAATTAATGAAGTACGCCTTAATATGCTGGATGTTGTCCACCATAAGGCGGGAGATGGCAATCGTCTTCAGATCGTCGAAGGCTGCCACCCGGCGCTTGATCCCGGCGTTCACGCTCGCCGGCTGCACCGCATTCGGGATGAAGACCAGGAAGCCTCCGGTTTCGTCCTGCAGCTCGCGGAGACGGATCATATGGATAAGCCGTTCCTCCAGCGTCTCGATGGACCCGTACAGCATCGTGGCATGCGTCTTCATGCCGAGGCCATGGGCCGTCCGCTGGACCTCGAGCCATTGGTCGGAGGTAGCCTTGCCTACGCCCATCTTCTCCCGGTACCGTTCGGTAAGGATCTCGGCGCCGCCCCCAGTAAGCGTACCAAGCCCGGCATCCAGAAGCGTCTGCAGCACGTCCTTGTAGCTCAGGCCGCTGATGCGCGAGAAGAACTCGATCTCCGCGGCGGTGTGGGCTTTAATCGTGACGTGCGGGTAGCGCTCCTTCAAAGCTTTTACATACCCTACATAATAATCAAAGGGAACATGAGGGTTATGCCCGCCGGTGATGTGGAATTCCCTCATCCCTTCCTGCTGGTGCTTGTCGATGAATTCGAACATCTGCTCGGGCGTCAGGGTATAAGCCCCTTCCTCTCCCTCGTCCCTGCGGAAATGGCAGAACGCGCAATGGGCTTCGCAAACGTTGGTAAAATACAGGCTCATGTTCTCGATAAAATAAACCTTCTTGCCGTTCAGCCGCTGGTTCGCCTTGTCGGCCATTTGACCAATGGACAATAAATCGTCAGATTGATAAAGAAAAAGCCCGTCCTCTAACGTGAGCCGTTCACCGTGCTCCACCTTGGTGGCAATCTCCTGCATTCGTTTATCGGGTGTAGGTATAACAATTCCCACTCCATTCACTCCCCGCTACCTTAATAATTAACGATCCTCGCGTTAAGCATAGCCTGCTGCCTGCCGGAACGCGGCCAGTCCTGTCGTCTTCGCCGTCCATGTGAAACTTGTTGCAATCAACCCTCTTATTATAAACCTAGGCGGTGGAGGGGGCAATACGTGTGCACTGTGGAATCATGAGGATTTCATTGACAGCTTATGGAACTTTTTGGCGGTTTTCCGTTTCCTTTTTTCTCCGGTTTTCGTATAATGGTTGTATAAGCTCCAATGATCTTTTTTCAAAGGCAAGGTGTTAAAGCAATGACGCTTCTAATGGAAAGAAACCAGAGGATTAACTCGGAGATTGAATTGGCTCGGCAGAAGATGGTCCATCTGACCAACGAGCTTGGTTTTCTTCATCCGGATGTGGTCAAGTGCAGCGAGAATCTGGACGAGCTCCTGTTGGAATTTTATCGGATGAACCGGGTGGAGCAGCGCGTCTAACCTCCTGTGCCCTTGAGAAGCTGGGGAGAACGGAGTATACTTTTATAGAAGGAACCAACAAGGTTCCGCCATATGGCAATTAGGATGGGAGGTCATCTCATGATTAACATAACGGAATCGGCTGTCGAGCAGATCAAGAAAATGCTCGCGTCTGAAGAAGCTCCGAACCTGTTCCTCCGCGTCGGCGTGAAGGCGGGCGGCTGCAGCGGCTTCTCCTACGGCATGGGCTTCGATGACGAGCAGAAGGAGACCGACGAAGAGCTGAAGCTGAACGGCTTGAAGGTAGTGGTGGACGAGGAGAGCAAGAAATATTTGAACGGTGTCGAGATCGACTTCAAGAACGAAGGCATGAGCGGAGGGTTCACGATTCACAATCCTAACGCCATCGCCACCTGCGGCTGCGGAAGCTCCTTCCGGACGAAGCCGGAGGAAGAACAGCTGGCGGAGAAATGCGACGATTAAGAGCTTAAGCGCGCCCTGGCGCGGGAACGAACCTTCCGGACTGTACGCAGGTACAGAACGGAAGGTTTTTTGTATAAGCGGGGGCCAAGCGGAACGGTGGATAAGACCACGGGGGAACTACGACGTCCACCGCTTCGTGACGATTCTTCACCGCTTTGGGCTGTTTGACGAGAAGGGACAGGCAGGCTGACCCGCTCCTGGCCTGCCGACCAAACCTGCCACCCGGACCGTACGCAACCCGTGTTCACAGGGGAGCTTTAGCCGCGGCTGCCTGGTTTTCCTGCTTGCTGATGGACCAAGATCCGGGTATAATGACGCAAAACTCGAAGGGAGAGAGCGGCCATTTCCTTGTATAAAGAACCGTTGAGAGAAGCCTACAACCGAATGGCACGGGAACGGGACCGGTCGGAGCTGCAGGACTGGAAGATTAACGAACGCAGCCGCTTTTTAAGCAAACTGCAGGAGGAGAAACGGGGCAGGCTGCTGGAGATCGGGGCGGGCACCGGCCGGGACAGCCTGTTTTTCCAGGAAGCCGGTCTTCAGGTTACCGCGGCGGACCTGTCGGAGGAGATGGCGGCCCTCTGCCGGGAGAAGGGGCTGGACGCCCGTATTATGGATTTCTACCGGCTCGACTTTGCGAAGGCAACCTTCGACGCCGTCTATGCCCTAAACTGCCTGCTGCACGTTCCCAAAAAGATCTGCCGGACGTTCTGGCGGAAATCCGCCGGATTATCGTCCCGGGAGGGCTGTTCTTCATGGGGGTGTACGGCGGGGTGGATTCGGATGGGGTTTGGGAGAAGGATACGTACGAGCCCAAACGATACTTCTCCATGTACCCGGATGACGAACTGGCAGCAGTCGTGGAGAAGGTATTCGAGGTGGAAGAATTCCGCACGGTGCATCTTGGCGAGGGAACCCCGCATTTCCAATCCTTGATTTTGCGGCGGAGCCGGAACGAATAATAAGGAAATGAAAACAGCTCCCGGATCAGCCGGGAGCTGTTTGATTTAGATGGGTACATTTAATACCGATGCTTTTCCCCGTCCGCCCATTCCTGGGCTTTCTGCCGGTGCTCGTCGGTTACGCGGGAGGCCAGTGTCTTGAGGGTGGCCGCCAGAATCGCCGCATCATCGGTCCATCCGGCAATAAGCAGGAAGTCAGGAATGACATCGATGGGAAGGATGAAGTAAGCCAGGCCACCGAACGCGACGGCTTTCGCCCACTTCGGCGTTTTGGGATCGGTCGCCGCATAGAACATGGCCACCGCATCAAGCATAAATGGGATTTTGGAGGCGCTCTTCTTCATCTTGGCCCAGAAATTGGCGTTTACATACTCCTCATCCGTTTGATGCTCATACCGGGTAAGCTGATGATCCACCCGGACTGGCTCCGCCGGTAATAACGGTTCTTTGGACATGATCGGCACTTCCTTTCTGTAACATGAAACCTTACTCTTTTTTAAACGTCCTACTTAAAGTAGAAACACGACAACCCATCGATTGGAGGCGGAAGCGATTGGAAAACGAAAACCGGGGGCGGAAGAGCCTGTCTGCAGATGGCTGATCGTATCGGCGGTCATGACGCTGTGCGCTTACTGTTTAATCCTGTACCGGGTAGAGACCTCCGGAAGCCGGTTCTATGCCTTTCTCACGTGGAACCTCTTTCTTGCCTGGGTGCCTTTCCTCTTCGCCATAGGGCTTCGGCATGTCCGGTTGTCCTGGAAGGGGGCGGCCAGCAGGGGCCTGACGATTCCACTTGCTCTTCTATGGCTTCTGTTCTATCCCAACGCCTCTTATGTGATCACGGATTTCATTCATTTCTCCTATTGGAAGGACGGCACCTCCGCCTGGTTCGACCTACTTCTTCTTACGCTTTGCGCGTGGAATGGTCTCATGCTGGGACATTTTTCCCTCTATCTTCTTCAAAATCTGGTCCGCCGGGCGAAGGGAGCGGTTACCAGCTGGGGATTCGCCGTCCTGGGTCTGCTGCTGGGTGGAATCGGGGTGTACGTGGGCCGGTTCCTTCGCTGGAACAGCTGGGATGCGCTGCTCGATCCCGGGAAGCTCTTGGACGACCTGAGCCGGATCGGAACGAATGACCCCGTTTTCTTCGTTTCCCTGTTCACGCTGGTTACGGGAACGACGTATGCCGTTACATACGTGCTTATCGGGAAACCCTCCACTCCTCGATCATCCGGTTAAAGGTTTCTCCGCAGGCGGGGCACCAGAAGACATGAACGCACCGGTGCTCGGCCAGATCCCGGAAGCCGTTCGTCATAGCGAGCTCGTCGGTCGGGCGGTAAGGGGAATAAGGACCGTAGAAATCATGGATCTTTCCCTGGTCGGCGGCGGAAGAAGAGCAGGAAGGGCAGAGCGCATCCACGGATTCAAAGCCGTTGCACACGGGGCAGGCATAAGACAAGGGTATCCCTCCTGTCGGAATGATCTACAGGTAGGATACCCTTGGCGGATAGGAATATGTGGCAGGCTGAAGCTCATGCGGCAGCCGGAGGTCATCTTATATCTTCATATTGCTGCTGTGGCCGGGGGACAACTTGGCCGTCGGATCGATATAAACCTTCGCGTTGTTGATGGCGGTCGGCGCTTCCCCGAAGCCTACGGCGATCAGCTTCAGCTTGCCGGGGTAAGTCGTAATATCGCCGGCGGCGAAAATGCCGGGAATGTCCGTTTCCATCCGGGAGTCGACGACGATGGAGCCGTTGTCGATCTCGAAGCCCCATTCGGCAATCGGGCCGAGGGAAGAGATGAACCCGAAGTTGACAATGACGGCATCCACATCATGAACGGTTTCTTCGCCCGTTTTGACGTGCTTGAGGGTGACCTGCTCAATCTTCTCGTCTCCATGCAGCGCCGTAATTTCCATAGGCGTGACGACCTTGACCTTCGAGTTCATGAGATTCTCGACACTGTGCTCATGAGCCCGGAATTTGTCCCGGCGGTGAATCAGCGTGACCTCTTCGGCAATCGGCTCGAGCATGAGCGCCCAGTCCACGGCGGAATCTCCGCCGCCGCTGATGAGCACCTTCTGGTTCTGGAAGGCGTTCAGGTCGTTGACGAAATAATGAAGGTTCTTCTTCTCGAAGCGGGCAGCCTCGGGAAGCTCAAGCTTTCTCGGCTCGAAAGCCCCTACACCGGCCGTAATGATGATGGCGCGGCTGTAATGCACCTTTTTATCCGTCGTGATCTCGAAGAGACGCTCTTCCTTCTTAACGACCTGGGTAACCTTCTCTTCAAGACACACCTCGACAGGGAAATGCTTCATCTGCTCGTTCAGATTATCGACAAGCTCTTGAGCGCGCACCTTCGGGAAGCCGGCTACATCATAGATGTATTTCTCCGGATATAGGGCCGAAAGCTGTCCGCCGAGCTGGGGCATGCTTTCGATGATTTTGGCGGATGCCTGGCGCATTCCCGCATAGAACGCGGCGAACATGCCGGCCGGGCCTCCCCCGATAATCAGAATATCGACAATTTCTTCTTGGTTGGTTAGTTCAGACACTTTCTTGACACCTCCGCAGCTAGTTCCAATCCTACCCATTATATACAAACGATAAACCAAAAAGAAACCCTAGGGGTATAAAACTCTCTGATGGCTTGTCCAGGGATGTCTTATTCGCTTCCAGCGGTAGCCAGGCGGCTTTACCAGGTCCATCTGCGACCATTCGGAGTTATCCGGGGATAAGGGGCCTTTAGCGTCTATTCCTCTTAAATGGAAGTAAAAGGCTGTTTTCCGGTGAACGTTCCGGCCCTGTCCCGGCCACCTGTAACAAATAGGGAAAACCGGGCAATTTAGCGCTTGCTATTTCCAGGGGTAACGTTTATTATTTCATATGATTAATGAAAATAGGGGAGTAGTCTGCCTACTTTCTCCTGTACGGCGGAACGGATCCGCATAATCCGGAGCCTGCCGTTCGAGTGCCGTTCCGGATCAGCCGATAGGCGTAAACCATAAAAATCAATGGCGATTTGAAGCTAACGGCCAACGGGTAAATAGAGATATATCATACATTATGCGATGGAAGGGATACGAGATGAGCCGAATACCTAGAATAGTCATCCTGGGAGCGGGGTACGGAGGGATAGTGACCGCCATCCGCCTGCAGAAACAGCTGAACTATAATGAAGCGGACGTTACATTGGTCAATAAACACGATTATCATTATATAACCACCCATCTTCATATGCCTGCTGCGGGGACGGACAATCCGGAGAACGCCCGCGTGGAAATTTCCAAGCTGATCGACGAGTTCAAGGTGGATTTCGTCAAATCGACGGTGCTCCAAATCAAGCCCCAGGAGAAGAAAATCATTCTGGAGGACAGCACCCTCTCCTATGATTATCTGGTGATCGGACTGGGAGGAGAGCCTGAAACGTTCGGCATTCCGGGCCTTCTCGAGTATTCGCTCAACATTCGCAGCATCAACAGCGTTCGCTTCATCCGCGAACACATCGAATACCAGTTCGCCCGGTTCAAGAAAGAACCGACCCGCAAGGATTACCTGACCTTCGTCGTAGGCGGCGCCGGGTTTACGGGCATCGAGTTCCTGGGCGAGCTGGCCGACCGCATTCCGAGGCTGTGCCGGGAGTTCGACGTGAATCCCGAGCTCGTTCAAATCATTAACGTGGAGGCGGCGCCTACCGCCCTGCCCGGATTCGACCCCGAGCTCGTCGACTACGCGATGGGCGTTCTCAAGGACAAGGGCGTCACGTTCAAAATCGCCACGGCCATTAAGGAATGCACGCCGGACGGCGTTATTCTGGCCACGGGCGAAGTCATCAAGGCCGCTACGGTCATCTGGACCGGCGGAATCCGCGGCAACCGCATGCTCGAGGAAGCCGGGCTCGAAACGTCACGCGGACGCGTGGTCGTGGACTCGTTCCTGCGGACGAAGGAATACGAGAACATTTATGTGATCGGGGACTGCTCGATCGTCCTGAACGACCAGGGACGCCCTTATCCGCCGACCGCCCAGATCGCGATGCAGCAGGCCGACGTTTGCGCGCACAACCTGATTGCCGCCATCCGCAACTCCTCCCCGAGGGAGTTCAAGTTCTCCAACAAGGGAACCGTCGCCTCCCTCGGCAGGGGAGAGGCCATCGGCATCGTCGGCAAGTACAAGATCAAAGGCTATTCCGCGGCGATGATGAAGAAGCTGATCGATATGCGGTATCTGTACATTATCGGCGGAATTCCGCTCGTGCTTAAGAAGGGCCGTTTCTAGAGATTTCGGATGGCTCAGTTGAAAGGATAAGCGATGAGACACTGCAGCGTGCAAGTAAGAGGATTGCTGACCCGGGATGAGCTGGACCGGTATAATGCTCTGATGGATGTAGGTCATTTTCTGGAAAGCCAGAACCGGTACGATCTTGTCTATACCGTGCAGAAGGAAATCGATACCTTAATCCTCCCCGCCATTGAAAGGCTGAAGGACAAGAGCCGTCAGAGGGACAAGGCGGATGAAGCTTACCTGGCCGGCTTGAACCGGCAGGAAGAGGATGAGGAAGAGTGATAAGCGGACTGCCTGACACAGCTCAGGCGGTCCCTTTATTTTGATCCGGGAAAGGCAAGACTTATAGAAGCGAAGGAAAGGAGGGGCCGCCATGCAGGAAGCCCGCAGGACCAACCGGTCCTTGGTAACGGTAGGATTGCTGTTTGCTTTGTTTGTGGGAGCGCTGGATACGACGGTCGTGAGTACGGCGATGCCACACATCATGGGCGAGCTGAAAGGGCTGGCCCTGGTGAGTTGGATCTTCACCATCTATACGCTGGCCACCTGCGTGACGACGCCCATCTTCGGCAAGCTCGCCGACCTCTTCGGGAGGAAGTCCGTCTTTGTGTGGGGCCTGGCTCTCTTTGTGCTGGGCTCCATTCTTTGCGGAGCGGCCCAGACGATGCCCCAGCTGATCATCTTCCGGGCTATTCAAGGGATTGGGGCGGGAGCCCTGACGCCCGTGACCTTTACCATTATCGGGGATCTGTACCCGGGGAGCAGAGAGGGAGGGTCCAGGGGGTATTCGCCTCCGTCTGGTCGGTCGCCGCGCTCCTCGGACCCTTGGTCGGCGGGTATTTCGTCGATGTCGTCACGTGGCGGTGGATTTTCTATATGAACGTTCCCGTCGGAATCATCGCCTTCGGGCTGGTGGTCGGCGCTCTGCACGAGCCCTTCGAGAAGAAGACCAAAAGCATTGACTACGCCGGGGCGCTGACCTTCACCATAGGGATCACCGCACTGCTGTATGCCCTGTTAAGCGGCGGCATCCGCTATTCGTGGAGCTCGGGTGTGGTGATCGGGCTGTTGGTTCTGGCTCTTGTCTTCCTGCTTGCTTTCATAGGGATTGAAAAGCGTGCCCCGGAACCGATGCTGCCCCTGGACTTGTTCCGCAGCCGGCGGATGACCTTGCTGTATGTTATGGCTTTTCTGGCCTTCTGCGTTGTCTCGGGGGTGTCCATCTATATTCCGATGTGGATCCAGACGCTTCTCGGACGCAGTGCGACGAGCTCGGGACTCACGCTGATGCCGATGTCCCTCGCTTGGCCCTTAGCGGCCAACCTGTCGGGACGCCTGATGTACCGGCTCGGCCCGAAAACCTTTGTGGTCACCGGGGCTGCCTTCGTGGCAGGAGGCTCCTTGTGGCTCGCTTTCGTATCCACGGCATCCCCTTACTGGTTTCTCGCAGGCGTCTTGATTCTGATCGGCTTCGGGATGGGCTGCATGACGACTCCTGCCATGGTTCTGATCCAGACCTCGGTGACCGCCTCCCGACGCGGGGTGGCCACCTCCACCAATTCCCTGATGAACGCCTTCGGCCAGACCGTGGGGGTGGCGGTGTTCGGGGCGGTGTTCAACCGCTATGCAACGGACCATGCCCCGGAGCAGCTGGCAACAGGGATTCATATGGTCTTCCTTCTCCTCGTGGGAATCGCCTTGGTGAACCTGCTGGCCGTCAGCCTGCTCCCGTCCGGGCAAACGGGCGGGCAGGAAGAGACGTCCCGGTAGAAGAAGCGCTTTTGACGTTCTTCCCAAGCAACCGAGGGATAATAACGTAAAAAAGGAGAGCCGCCCGGCTCTCCTTTTCCATATATCTCTTTCATAATGTAGCCTGGGTCAGGCCGTTACACCTGCAGCATGTTCTCGAACTTCTCAGCATCCAGCCGGTTGCCGACATAGAAGTCGCCGAAGTCCCCGTAACGGGCGCTGACCTCATCGAACCGCATCTCATAGACGAGCTTCTTGAAGGTAAGGGCATCGTCGGAGAACAGGGTGACGCCCCATTCCCAATCGTCAAGGCCGACGGAGCCCGTAATGATCTGCTTCACTCGTCCGGCGTAGCTGCGGCCGATCATTCCGTGGCTGCGCATCATGGACCGGCGCTCTTCCATGCCGAGCATATACCAGTTGTCATTGCCGGAGCGGCGCTTGTTCATCGGGTAGAAGCAGATGTGCTTCGTTTGGGGAAGCTGGGGCTTCAGGCGGGCCACAATCTCCGGATCCTGCATAGGATCGACGCCCGGCTTCGCCATATAGCTGCTCAGCTCCACGACGGATACATAGGAGTAGACCGGAATCGTGTGCTGGGCGAAGGTCGTCTTGTTAAAGGCGGTTTCAAGCTCGTTCAGCTCCTCGAGCGTTTCGCGCAGATGCATGAAGACGATGTCCGCCTTCTGCCCGACGATGCTGTATACCACCGTGCTGCCGGTCTTGCTTTCGCCGACGGCTTTCCATTCTTCAAGGAAGGACCTCAGCTCGTCCAGCGAGCGGGCTCTTTCTTCATCCGAAACATATTTCCAGGAAGACCAGTTAATCGTGCGGAAATCGTGAAGAGCATACCAGCCCTCCAACGTTTGTACGGCTTCACTCATGTTAGGTTACACCCCTTAAGCAGTGTGATTTGGCTCTATTTATTGTAGCCAACTTCGACCCAAAGGGCAAACGGCGCCCCCTCCGTCACCAAATCGTCTTTCCTCTGCCGTCACACAATTGTCGTACCCGGGAGCTTCCCTGCCGGGCAGGGAAACCTTTACATCCGCTTGGGCCGTGCGCTACAATATAAGGAAGTGCGCGGTAAGCGACGTGCGGTCCGATGGATTGCCCTCGCGGCCCCGAAAGACAGCAATAGGAGTGAAGACCTGTGAGTGCAGCATCAACCGGCGGCAATCTGATCGTAGATATTTTACAGAACGTTGTTCTGATCATTCTTGCGTTCGTCATGTTCTTCGGGCTCGGCTTTATCATCAACATGCTGATGAAGACGACCTGGTTTCCCATTTACGCCTATGTGGTTTTCGTCATTGGGCTCGTCTACTGGAGCTGGGGCTCCGATACATTCTGGAACAACCTGACCGGCTATTCGATCGCCGATATTCTTCCGATGATCAGCGGGCTGGGCGGCGCCATTGCCAGCGGCTATACGATTCGGATGCTGAGGGTGAAGGGCTTCAAAATGTTTTAGCGGCTGATCCGGCAGATCATCAGCAGCGAATGAACGCGGAACCTCTCCTGGAGCGGAGAGGTTCTTCTTTTTGGCCGGAGGATGTCCGTTTGATTCCTCCCCTTTCTTATCCGCCCAGCATTTTCTCTCCCAACGGACGGCCGGGCTGTGTTACAATGAAGGGTACAAGTCTTAATTGAACATTGGGGTTGGGCATGATGAGAATTACCAATTTGCTTCATTTTACCGAGAATCACCGGTTTTGCGTTTATCGTGATTTTTCCTTAAGCAGCCTCGATTACCGCATGTTAGGCGGAATCTACCAGCCCATGGTCGGCGCTTATGCCATAAGCGTGTACAGCACGCTCTGCCAGCAG
Source organism: Paenibacillus sp. CC-CFT747 (assembly GCA_030323305.1). GTDB lineage: Bacteria > Bacillota > Bacilli > Paenibacillales > NBRC-103111 > Paenibacillus_AO > Paenibacillus_AO aurantius. The sequence goes on from CP106741.1 coordinate 3,215,117, forward strand.
CTTGCGGCGGACCGGGCCGGCTTCTCGGCCCTGGAGCAGCAGCGTTCGCTGTTCCTGTCGCTTGAGCTGGAGCCCGGCGAGCGGGGACGGAAGTTCTTCATCGAACAGACCTCGAAGCTCGAAGCGGTCGGCCTGCTGCAGACGACAAGACGGTTTCTTCCCGCAGCGGACGATTATATTTATGAATACCAGCTGTACGAGCCCCTGTCGCCAGGGGAATTTTTCAAAAACCAGCACCTCACCATGCTGCTGCGCGACAAAGTCGGCAAGTACATGCTCCTGTCCCTGAAGGACGAGCTGGTGGCATCGGAGCCCGGCGGGATGGAGGGCTCGAATGCGGAGAACCTGTCGGTTCCGTTCTACGAGCTGTTCCGCCTGAATACCCAAGTGATCGATTACGAGCTGGAGCAGGCGCTTCACCAGACGGCTTCCACACGGGATTCGAAAGCGAAGCTGGATGTGACGACCAAGGGCTTTACCTATTCGGATATCATCATGCGTTTCCCGCGCGGATCCCGCAACCGGGCTTTCGTGGAGGCCCTGAACGACCGCCAGGACCAGCTCGTCGAAATCAACATCATGGCGAAGAAATACGATCTCTCCCTGCAGGAAACGTGCCGGCTGCTCGATGAGGATTCCGTCTTCGACGAGGAAGGGACACTGCGCAAGGACGCGTTCCAGTACAAGGCCAACCTGTTTTACCGGCAGGGCAAGAAGAGGGAGGAGCAGGTGGAGCGCCACCTGCAGAAGGTAGTCCCGCTGCGCTCCGACGAGACCGTTCCCGCCGAGGAGAAGCCGGTGGAGATGGCTTACTACCTGGAGGTGCCGGCTCTTTTTCAGGATCAGTGCGACGTGCACCAGTACAACATGATTTTGCGCAACGAGCCTTACACGGTGCTGCTTAAGAAATTTTTCTCCCAGGGGCAGATTCCGGACCGGATCCTCGATATCTTCGAGAAGGTCGACCTGAATTACAAGCTGAGCGAGGAAGTCATCAACGTTCTGATTCATTACATTCATACGGAACGCCGTTCTTGGTCGAAGGCCTCCATTGAGTTCGTGGCGGCCGAGATGCTGGCCAACCAGGTTACGACGTACGAGTCGGCAGTCGAGTACATACGGGCCCAGATCCGCTACAAGGAGCAGGCGGCCGCCAAAGCTTCGGGCCAAACCGGCTACAAGAGCCGGACGAAGCCGAAGCCCCGCATCCCCATTGTGCGGCAGGATACGACGGAGGACGATCCCGTGTCGGCGGAGGAATTTGAAGAAATGAGAAGACTCGCCCAGAAGCTGGACGGCAAGCTCTAGACGGATGGCCCGGCCAAGACGGAGGAGAGTATAGGCAGGAAGGCCTCCCTGGAAGGCGATGACCGGGCACAAGGAAAGGAGACGGACGAATGGAGTCGTTGTCGGAGATTTTGAAATCGGTATTGGACCCTTCCCGTCTGCAGCAGGCGGAGGAGAAGAGCAGGCAGCTGCTGGCGGATCCGCTTGTCGTCAAATGGCGCATGAAATATCCCCAGGTGACCGATTCGGAGCTGAAGCTGAACATGAACCGGGTCTATCAATACATCAAGGAATACAACAGCTGCTCCCGCTGCCCGGGGCTGGAGGACTGCCCGAACGATATGCAGGGGCATTACACGCTGCTTTCGGCCGAGACGGTCAACGGGGCTACCCATATTTACGACCAGAAGGTGTCCTGCAAGAAGTTCATGGCCAAGCAGGCCCAGGACGCCATCCGCAGCCGGATCCGCAGCTTCTATGTGGACGAGCGTTCCCTGGAGCAGGGGTATTCGGCGGATGAAATTTTGACGATGGACCGCAAGCGGGTCAAGGCCGTCAACGCGCTGATGAAATACATCGACGAGACGAAAGAGAACGGCCTGCTGGCGAAGGGGCTGTATCTGTCGGGCAGCTTCGGCACGGGCAAAACGTTCCTGATGTGCTACATGCTTCACGAGCTCGCCAAAGCCGGCTACACGGGGGCGATCGTGTACATGCCGGATTTTTCCGAGGACCTGAAGGCCATGTTCAACGAGCCGGCCCGGCTGAAGGATACGATCGACATGCTGAAAGACACGGACCTGCTGATCTTCGACGATATCGGGGCGGAGAACATGAACCCGTGGCTCCGCGATCATGTGCTGGGCACCATCCTCAACTACCGGATGAACCGCAAGCCGACCTTCTTCACCTCCAATTACGACCTGGACGGGCTTGAAAAGCATTTCAGCTTCACGAGCCGGGACGGGGAAGAGGAGTTCAAGGGGCAGCGCATCATGGACCGCATCCGACATTTCGTGGATGTGATTGCGGTAACCGGGGCTAACAAGCGGGGAAGATAAGGGAGCGCCGGAAATAAGGGAAGGGGCATCGGAGTTATTCCGGTGCCTTTTTTGGATGGACACGATGGGAAGGGAAGCTTTCGGCAGCAAGCAAAAACCCGGTGCGGGTGCACCGGGCTTTGTTTCCATGTGGGATGGATTTAGAACAGGGTGATGATGGTGGCGATGATCCCGATCAGAAACAGAAATCCGAACATAGCGCCAAATCCGATAGCCACGTCCATAAAGTCGTTGGTCGGTTCTTCAAGCACGTGCAGCTCCGGATGGTTCGGTTCGTTCATGACTTTCCCTCCTAAACCTAGTTCGCAAACGTTGCCTTATTGTAGTATACCCAAATGCGCGCAAGCTTGTAAAGCGGGGAGCCGGAAGGGCTTGGCGGATCTTTTTGACAGATTTGTGAACCCGGTGATCCTTTATTTGTCTTGTATTAAACAGACCGGAAGCTTGGCATACTTTGACTTGTCGACTTGAAAAAGGTAAGATAATATAAGAAAAGCATTTCATTCATAACGTCTATAGAGGAGGATTTACCATGGCTATCGTAAATGTTTCCGACCAAAGCTTCACGAGTGAAGTCGAAGGACAAGGAACGGTTCTGGTTGATTTCTGGGCACCATGGTGCGGTCCGTGCAAAATGATTGCGCCGGTGCTGGAAGAATTGGATAAAGAGCTGGGCGACAGCGTCAAGATCGCCAAGGTCAACGTGGACGACAATCCGGAGTCCGCATCCCGCTTCGGTGTCATGAGCATCCCGACTTTGATTGTGTTCAAGGACGGCCAGCCGGTGGATAAAGTAGTAGGCTTCCAATCCAAGGATGCGCTGAAGAACGTGGTGACCAAACACCAGTAAGAACCCGATGTCGGGAATCCTCTTACCGTGTAAAGAAGGCTCTTTTCTGCTAGTTCCGGGAAGAGAGCCTTTTTGTTGTGGAGACGAAAGACGTGTTCTCTGGGGGTTAAGGGAGAGGGGAGAAGGACCATGCCGGAAGCCGTATCGGAAGCGATCCGACGCAAGCTTGCCTTGCTGCCGGACCAGCCGGGCTGCTACCTGATGAAGAACGCCGATGACAAGATCATTTATGTCGGCAAAGCCAAGGTGCTGAAGAACCGCGTGCGCTCGTATTTTACAGGCAGCCATAACGGCAAGACGCTGCGCCTGGTAAGCGAGATCCGCGATTTCGAATATATCGTGACGGGGAGCAACATGGAGGCCTTGATTCTGGAATGCAACTTGATCAAGAAGCACTCCCCCGGTACAATGTCCTGCTGAAGGACGACAAGACCTATCCGTATATCAAAATAACGAATGAAGAGCACCCGCGTCTCGAGGTGACCCGCAAGGTGCACAAGGACAAGGCGAAGTACTACGGGCCGTTCCCGAACGCCTACGCGGCTCATGAGACGAAGAAGCTGCTCGACCGGCTGTACCCGCTGCGCAAATGCCGCACGCTGCCTCCGAAGGTATGCCTGTACTATCACATGGGGCAGTGCGTCGCTCCCTGCGAGTTCGACGTGCCCGAGGATACCTACGAGAAGATGCTGCCGGACATCAACCGCTTCTTGAGCGGGGGCCAGCTGCAGATCCGCCAGGAGCTCGAGAAGAAGATGCACGAGGCGGCGGAGAGCCTGAATTTCGAGCGGGCGAAGGAGCTGCGCGACCAAATCGTCAACATCGACGCGGTCATCGAAAAGCAGAAGATCACGACGAGCGACATGACGGACCGGGACATTTTCGGCTATGCCGTCGACAAGGGCTGGATGTGTGTGCAGATCTTCTACATGCGCCAGGGCAAAATGATCGAGCGTCATGCGTCCGTCTTCCCGTATTACGGCGAGGAGTACGACGATTTCCTCAGCTTCGTGACGCAGTACTACAGCGACAACCCGGCGCTACCGAAGGAAGTCCTGCTGCCTTCGGGACCTGCGGAGGCGGCGGCTGGAGCCGGCGAGCCTGCGGCGGCCCCGGGCCGGGCGGCAGAGGCGGTGCTCGCGGGCCAGGCGGAAGAGGCCGGGGAGGCGGAAGGCGGCCTTGCCGCCGATTCCAAGCCGGGCCCCGCCGCGCCGGAGGCAGCCGGAGCCGTTCCCGAGATGCCGGCTGGCGATGGAACGGCGGACCGCCTCGAGGACTGGAACGGCGAGCTGGATGCGGAAGCGGACCCGGATGAGGCCGTCTTCGACGCATCCGGAGAGCAGCCGACGGCCGAGGATGAGGCTCCATCAGGCGCCGGCCCGGCCGGGGAGAAGGCGGACGTCAAGGAGACGCTGGAATCGTGGCTGAAGATCAAGGTGCATCTTCCGCAGCGCGGCTTGAAGAAGCAGATGGTCGACATGGCGGCGAAGAACGCCCGGGTTGCCCTGGACGAGAAGTTCCGCCTGATCGAGCGCGACGAAGAGCGGACGACGAAGGCGGTCGAGAACCTCGGCCGCTGGCTCGGGACGGACATCGTCCGCCGCATCGAGGCGTTCGACAACTCGAACATTCAAGGGACGAACCCCGTATCCGCGATGGTCGTGTTCACGGACGGCAAGCCGGACCGGCGCGAATACCGCAAGTACAAGGTCCGCACCGTTCAAGGGCCGGACGATTACGAGACGATGAGGAGGTCATCCGCCGGCGCTACGAGCGCGTGCTGAAGGAGAACCTGCCGTTCCCCGATCTCATCGTAATCGACGGCGGCAAGGGGCAGATCTCGGCGGCGGTCGACGTCCTCGAGAATGAGCTGGGGCTGTTCGTGCCCGTATGCGGCCTCGTGAAGGACGCCAAGCACAAGACCGCTCAGCTCATGATGGGCGATCCGCCCGCCCCCGTGCCGATTCCCCGGGACAGCCAGGAATTCTACCTGCTGCAGCGCATCCAGGACGAGGTTCACCGCTTCGCCGTCACCTTCCACCGGGACACCCGCGCCAAGTCGATGGTCGCTTCCCAGCTCGATGCCATTCCGGGCATTGGGGAGAAGCGGCGGAAGCAGCTCCTTAAGCATTTCGGCTCCATTAAAAAATCCGGGAGGCGGCAGTCGAAGACTTCCGGCCTCTCGGACTCGGGGATAAGCTGGCGCGCACGATTATTGAGGCGCTCCAGGGGGAACCGGCGCCGGAGAGTAAGGAATCTCCGGAGGGTCTTTCCTGAACCGGCGGTGAAGGAGCAGAACCGCTGCGGCGGCGAGCGCCGGCAGGGCGATATAGAAGAGGCCTAGCAGGACGAAGCCGGCGGTCTTCTCTGTCGTCATGACAGAGAAGCTCATCATGAAGCTGTCCATGATGACATGGGCGAACATGACCGTATAGAAGCCGTACTTGAGAAAAGCATAGCCGAACAGCAGACCGAGCACCGCGACCTCGAACAGCCGGGTATAGCTAGGGTAGATCGTATAGCCGGTATGCCCGAGCGCCCACAGAAGGCTGGGCGCCAGGAGCGCCAGAAACTCGAAGCGGAGGAGCTTCTTGAACAGGGCGATGCCGAAGAACCGGTAGGTGACCTCCTCCGAGATGCCTGCCACCCAGGCGAGAAGGGGAGTAAGCCGGGCCAGAGCATATTGTACACCGACTGGGTCGGGTCGTTGACCCCGAAGGCATCGAAGGACTTCTCGGCGAAGAGGAGAAGAATCTGCTGGGATCCCATTAGGAAGAAGAACAGAAGATACCCGCGTCCCATGCTGTAATAGACATGCTCTCCGAAGCCCGGTTCGTTCCACCGGGGCCAGTGGTTCCGTCCCTCTCTCCGCCACAGCGCGTCTCCCGCCAGGAGGGAGAAATAGTTGGCTGCGGCAAGCAGCAGAGTGACGATCGCGGTGAAGACGAGGGTGACGATGGCGACCGCCATCAGATTCCCGCTTCCCGACTGGGCGGCGATCAGCGGAAGGGTATTAACGGAATGGATAACATAAATCCCCCGAACAGGAAGGTCAGCAGGATGCCCCGGGAGAAGGAGATTTCCTTGCGGCGGCGGATCGTGTAGACGATAGCGGCCACCCCAAGCACAAAGGTAAAAAGAGGGAGCCGCCGAGCATCCACTTCGTGCTCCGGCTCTGCTTATCCATGTACCCCGTGAAAGCATCCGGCAGTTCGAACGAAGGAAGGAGGGAGAGCGCCTCGCTGCCTCCGACCTCTACATTCAGCACCAGCCGCGCTTCCCCCACAGCCGTGTCCTTGCCCTGGTACACGAAGTTGCCGGGGGTTTTTTGTTTTTCCGGGACCGGGGTGAAGCGGGCGGGCTCGTAGCCGGCCGACGCCAACGCCTGGTCCGCCTGGGTGCGGTCAGAGGCCGCCGGGCCGGTTCTCGGGCCGGTCGTTTTCCAGCCGGTCACGACGGCTTGCTCCATGCCGACCCGGACGGACAGCTGCCGGCTTCCGTTCTGCTCGCGGATCTCCACTTGCCAGTAGTCGAGGGGGACCTTGCCGGACAGGGTCTTCTTGTACTCGGCGGTTAAGTCGTTCTTCTCCACGTAGGCGCTCATGGATTTGTCGTTCTGGTAGGTGACGCTGCTGTTTCCGGGCGTAAAGCCGGGGAACTGGCGGGCGGCCCAAGCAGACGCTGCGGCTTGGGCCGCTTCCTCGGTAACGGGCGGACGGCCCATTTCTTCGTCGACCCCGCCACCGCCGGCCAGAGCGTTCCAGGCCATGACCCCGAAGTACATCAGTACCCCGGCAAGAGCAAGCAGAAGCAGGTTCCGGTTCAGTCTGAATGGAAGCAATCTCATGTCCCCTTTTTATGGAAATGTTACAAATCATTATACCTGTTTGCTTGAGGGCGGTACAACCGGCCGCGCTTGACCCGGGCGAGAGGCGGGGAAAAGCAGTGCGCAAGGGCAAGAGCGGGCAAAGAAGATCAAATGAAAGCTAGCTCCCCGCCTTATGAAAGATTAAGACCAATTTTCATGAAAACCCGTTCTTTTCCGTTAATATTGACTTTGTGAATCGGAGGGAAGCAGGCTATAATCGTAATCAATTGAATAAAGCCGAATTTCTTGAAGAAAACGGGGGAACCATTGTACCATGGGGTGAATTTCGCTAGTTATGCGAATAGGGGGCCTGTCGACCCGAATCCGTCAGCTAACCTCGTAGGCTGTATGTCAGGAGCCATACCATTTTGGGCATTGGTTTTCCAGTGTCTTTTTTTGTTGCCTAATTCCATGTAAGCAAGAGGAGAATGAACGTGTCCAAACGAAAATTCAGTCTGTTCCGGCTGACCCCGCCGCAAATTCTGGTGATCGGGTTCGCCATTATCATCCTGACCGGAGCGGCGCTGCTGACCTTGCCGGTTGCCTCGACGGACGGCATCCACACCCCTTTCCTGGACGCCCTGTTCACCGCCACCTCCGCTACCTGCGTAACCGGTCTCGTCGTGGTGGATACCGGCACCCACTGGACCCTGTTCGGGCAGGTGGTCATCATTCTTCTCATTCAGATCGGCGGCTTGGGCTTCATGACCATGGGAACCCTGATTGCCTTGGTCATCCGCAAAAAGATTTCTTTACGGGAGCGGCTTATCCTGCAGGAGGCGATGAACCAAGGAAGCATGGAGGGCATCGTCCGGCTGATCCGCCGGGTCCTTCTTTATGCCTTAACGATCGAAGCGGCGGGAGCGGCGCTTCTGACGATCCGCTGGTCGTTCGATATGCCGTTCGGCAAGGCCCTTTATTATGGAGTCTGGCATGGCATCTCCATGTTCAACAATGCCGGCTTCGACTTGTTTGGCGGAATCACCGGCAAGTTCAGCTCGCTGACCGGCTATGTGGACGATCCCATTGTGAACTTCACGGTTATGGCATTGATCGTTCTGGGGGATTGGGCTTTATCGTTATCGCCGACGTTCACGAATTCCGCAAAACGCGGAAGCTCTCCCTGCATTCGAAGGTCGTGCTGTCCGCCACCGCTTTCCTGATCGTCTTCGGGGCGATGGTCATCTGCGCCTTCGAATTCACGAATCCCGCTACGCTCGGGCCGCTGAGCCCGGCGGGCAAGATCTGGGCATCTCTGTTCGCCTCGGTAACCCCGCGGACGGCGGGAGCCAATACGATCGATGTGGCGGGCATGAGGCAGGCGACCCAGTTTTTTACGGTCATTCTTATGTTTATCGGGGCCTCACCCGGATCAACGGGGGCGGGGTGAAGACGACGACCTTTACCATTCTTATCGGAGCCATGATTGCCATGATTCGAGGGAAGGAAGACATCGTCCTGTTCCGCAACCGGCTGGCGAAGGACCGCATCTACAAAGCCATTACCCTTACCTTTTTCGCCTTGTTCCTGGTGGTCTTCGTCACCATGCTGCTTTCGACAACGGAGGATTACTTCTTCCTTAAAATATTGTTCGAGGTCACGTCGGCGTTCGGTACGGTGGGGCTCTCCATGGGGCTTACCCCCGATCTCAGCACCATCGGCAAAATCCTCATTGCCCTGATGATGTTCATCGGCCGCCTCGGCCCGCTGACGCTGGCCTATGCATTAGGGCCTAGACCGGAGAAGGAATTATACCGATACCCGGAAGGTAAAGTAACGATAGGATAATGTCCCGCAGGGAGAAGGAGAAGACAACGTATGAAACCAAGTCAGTATGCTGTCATCGGGCTGGGCCGTTTCGGCTCCAGTCTTGCTAAGGAACTGGTCGAGCTGGGCTATGAGGTTCTCGGCATCGACAAAAATGAAGAGATCGTAGACGAAATGGATGCTTACCTGACCCATACCGTGGTAGCCGATTCCAATGATGAAGAGGTGCTGCGCTCACTCGGCATCCGCAACTTCGACTGCGCGGTGGTGGCGATCGGAGACGACATTCAAGCAAGTATCCTGACCGCCATTATTCTAAAGGACCTCGGGGTTAAGAAGGTGGTGGGCAAAGCTCTTTCCGCCCTTCACGGCAAAGTGCTCGAAAGAGTGGGCGTGGACCGGGTCATCTACCCGGAACGGGATATGGGGGTCCGGGTGGCCCATCAGCTTGTCTCCCCGAACCTGCTGGATTACATCGAGCTGTCCAAGGAATATACGATCGCCGAGCTTTCGGCCACCCGCAAACTATCCGGCAAATCGCTCAAGGAGCTGGACACCCGGGCCCGTTTCGGCTGCAGCGTCGTGGCCATCAACAAGAAGGACGGGGTCATCATCGCCCCGACCGCCGAGGATGTCGTGCAGGAGAATGACATCATGGTCGTTATCGGCACCAACGAGCAGATCGAAACGTTCGAGAATGCGGTAAACGCATAAAACCAGAAAAGAGGCGCCCGGCATGGAAAGCCAGACTACGGTCATGATTCATCATATTCTTCTGCTGTTCATCTCCATCTGCCTTTTGGGCATGACCGCCGGCAAACTCGCCAGCAAGCTTAAGCTGCCTGACGTGGCGCTTTTTCTTTTGCCGGCATGCTGGTCGGTCAAGGGCTGCACTGGATTAACGAGTCGAGCAGCTCGCTTACGAATCAGTTTATTCTAACGGCGGGTTCCGCCCTCATCCTGTTTGACGGGGGACGAAACATCCGGCTCGGAGGACTTCGCCGGGTCTGGCTGACGGTCTCCCTGCTCAGTGTGCCGGGGGTGCTGATCACCTGCGCGGTTACCGCGGCGGCGGTCCACTTCCTTCTCGGGCTGGATTGGACTTACTCGTTTCTCTTGGGAGCGATTATTTCCTCCACCGACCCGGCCACGCTCATCCCGGTGTTCAAGCAGGTGAGAATCCGGCCGAAGGTCAGGGAGACCGTGGAGAGCGAATCTGCCTTCAATGACGCGACGGGCTCCATCCTCACCTTCTCGATTCTTGCTGTCGTAACCGGAACCAAGCAGGTCACCCTGGCCTCCGGAGTGGCCGATTTCCTTACGACGGCCGTCGGCGGGATTCTGGTGGGCTGCCTGATCGGCTTTCTGGCTTCGTTCCTGGTGGCGCACATCAACCTAGGGGTTCTGCGGGACTATACGACCATCGCCATGATCGTGACGGCGCTCGCCGCTTTCCTGCTGGGCGAGTCCCTGCATGTGAGCGGCTTTATGGCCACCTTCACGGCGGGTCTTCTTTGGGGCAACGCTTCCTTGTTCCGGCTCGATATGGAGGACAAACAGAAGGAGATGGAGCATTTCTCCGAGAATGTCACCATTATCATGAGAATGCTGATCTTCGTTCTGCTCGGAAGCCAGGTCAACTTCGCGGTGATCGGGCAGTACCTGTGGCCGAGTCTTGCGGTGCTCGCGGTTTTCCTGCTGATCGCCCGGCCTTTGACCGTTCTCGCCTCCACGCTTCCGGACCGTCGGGCGGGCTGGACGTGGAAAGAGATCGCGTTCATGTTCTGGGTGCGGGAAACCGGGGTAATCCCGGCAGCACTCTCGGGCATGATCGCCGCCACGGGAATCGCACATGCCGACGTGATCGCCTCGGTTACGTTCCTGGCCGTTCTTATTACCATTCTGCTTCAGGCGAGCACCACCGGCTATGCCGCCCGCCGGCTTGGTCTGGAAGAGGGTGCCGAACGCTGAAACCTTCCGGATTACCCGGCTCCAGGACACCCTGTTTAAAAGAAAGGACGAGAATCCCTTGTACGACTGGGGAAACTCGTCCTTTCTTCTATAGAAGGGGAGGGATCTCTCTGACCGAAGGACGGCTGACCCGGAACGATAGACTTCCCACTCCAGCACATCCGGCCCTCCAAAATGGTCAAAACATCAGGCTTTCATGTATATCCCATCCTCTCCGTGGAATTATAGGGGCTATTGGGTCTTTTTTCGCTCCCGGGTCCATCAGCCTGCATCCGTTCGGGCAAAGTATTCCTTCGCCTTCTCCACGAAGAAACGGATGGCACCGTCGCGGGCGGCTTCGTCGGTATAGACGAGCGAGGTCGTCCGCTTGGTCTGGATCAGCTCCGGCAGCTGGCGGATGCACAGGTCGTTGTTCTCCAGCAGACGGCTGCGGAGGTAGGACATGGGCAGCAGGGTGGCCGTGCCCATCGTCGAGACCAGCCGGAGAATCGCCTCGAAGGAGTCGATTTCCATTTTGACATTGGGAAATACGTTGTGGCGGTGAAAAATCTCATCCATCATGATGCGGTACCACGTCCCTTTGGAGAATAGGATCATCGGGAGGTGATCCAATTCCCTCATCCCTACGGAGGCAGCCGAGCTCAGCTCGTGCAGGGCGGGGAGCACCAGGCAGAGGTGGTCGTCAAAAAGAGAGTCGCAATGAAGCCCCGGCTGCTCGATATGGGAAGCCACGAGGCCTATATCGACCTTATGGTCTTTGACCAGGGAGACAATCTCATGCGTCTTGCCTGTGAGCGCCTTGATGTCGGTGTTGGGACTGCCGCCCGTGTAGAAGGAGATGAGATCGGGCAGCGTGGACTGGAGCGTAGTGAGACTAGCCCCGATGGTCAGGCTGGCGGGTAGCTCCCCGATCTTAAAGCGGTTCATGGCCTGGATGAACTCCCGGTTGAGCTGGCGCATCTGGATCGCGTACTCGTAGCAGATTTGGCCTGCCCGGGTCAATTCGAGCCGCTTGCCCTTCCGTTCAAAGAGCCGGACGCCGAGCGACTCCTCCAGGTTCATAATTTTGCGAGACAGCGCCGGCTGGGAAATGTTCAGAAGCTGAGCGGCCCGATTCAGGCTCTGCTGCTCCACGACATCCGCGAATACGTCCATATTTTCCATGCAAGGACATCCTCCTGCTTATGTTTTCTTGTTATAAGTAATTATAAGAAAATAGTATTTCCATTATAAGCTTGGGAGGAGTACTATTAAAGTATGTCACAATCCGTTCACAAGAATGAACGCTGCACTTGACCCGGTTGTTAGGTTTCGATAAAATTTGACATTTTATTGACGCTTGTACCCGGCGGGAGTACAATGTTAGATGGTTTTGCTTCTAAAGCCGCTTCACCATTTAAGGGAGGGAACATGTAAACGATGAGGGCCAATTCTTATCATTACCGCAAAATTCATTCTTTGCTCGGGGTCATTCCGATCGGGTTTTTCCTGATTGAGCACCTGCTGACCAACTATACCGCGTTCAAAGAAGGGCATCAGGGCTTTGTCGACCAGATCAACTGGCTGAACAGCCTGCCGCTCGTACTCGCTCTGGAGATCTTCGGCATTTACCTGCCGCTGCTTTACCATGGCGTTTATGGCCTGTACGTTGCCTATACCGCACGCAACAACGTGACGAACTACGGATATTTCCGCAACCTGATGTTTACGCTGCAGCGGATAACCGGGGTTATTACGTTTCTGTTTATTGCCTGGCATATCTTCGAAACGCGCATTCAGGTAGCCCTCGGCAATGTGGCGCATGAAGATCTGGGCGTCCGGATGCACGAAATCGCCACCCAGCCTATCGTGTTCGCTCTGTATGTAATCGGAATCGTAGCGGCTTCCTTCCACTTTGCGAACGGAATGTGGTCTTTCCTGGTGGCCTGGGGGATTACGATCGGCCCGCGTGCGCAGCGCGTTTCCAGCTACGTGTGGATGGGCGTATTCGTGGTGATGGCCGTTATGTTCGTGCTGTCCCTGAGCGCCTTCACCGGAACGGAATTCCAAGACACAGCATCCATTAAGCACGGCTAAGGAGGAACCGAAATCATGGCTAATTCTAAAGTAATCGTAGTCGGCGGCGGTCTGGCCGGCCTGATGGCAACCACCAAAGCGGCCGAGGCGGGCGTGCAGGTCGACCTGTTCTCCCTAGTGCCGGTTAAACGGTCGCACTCCGTATGCGCCCAAGGGGGCATCAACGGGGCGGTCAATACAAAAGGGAGGGCGACTCTCCGTGGGAACACTTCGACGATACCGTATACGGCGGCGACTTCCTGGCTAACCAGCCTCCCGTCAAAGCGATGTGCGAAGCGGCTCCCGGCATCATTCACCTGATGGACCGGATGGGCGTTATGTTCAACCGGACTCCGGAAGGTCTGCTTGATTTCCGCCGGTTCGGGGAACGAAGCATCACCGGACGGCTTTTGCCGGCGCTACTACGGGGCAGCAGCTTCTGTACGCTCTTGACGAGCAGGTACGCCGTTGGGAAACGGCCGGTCTCGTGACGAAGCACGAGCACTGGGAGTTCACGGGGATCGTCCTCGACGAAACCGGAGCCTGCCGCGGGATCAGCGCCCAGGACCTCCGCACGATGGAAATTCATACGTTCCGTGCCGACGCCGTTATCATGGCGACAGGCGGTCCCGGAATCATCTTCGGGAAGACGACGAACTCCGTCATTAACACCGGTACGGCGGCCAGTGCGGTTTACCAGCAGGGCGTTTACTATGCCAACGGAGAATTTATCCAGATTCACCCGACAGCCATTCCGGGGGACGACAAGCTCCGGCTCATGTCCGAATCCGCGCGCGGTGAAGGCGGACGGGTCTGGACTTACAAGGATGGCAAGCCTTGGTACTTCCTGGAAGAGAAATATCCGGCTTACGGAAACCTCGTTCCGCGGGATATTGCGACGCGGGAAATTTTTGACGTGTGCGTTAACCAGAAGCTCGGTATCAACGGCGAGAACATGGTTTACCTTGACCTTTCGCATAAAGACCCTAAAGAGCTCGACATCAAGCTCGGCGGGATCATCGAGATCTACGAGAAGTTCATGGGCGACGACCCGCGCAAGGTTCCGATGAAGATCTATCCGGCCGTTCACTATTCCATGGGCGGACTCTGGGTTGATTACAACCAAATGACGAACATCCCGGGCCTCTTCGCTGCGGGTGAGTGCGATTATTCCATTCACGGGGCGAACCGTCTCGGCGCGAACTCCCTCGTTTCCGCCATTTTCGGCGGGATGGTGGCCGGTCCGAAAGCGATCGAGTACATCAAAGGGCTCGACAAGCATGCGGAAGATCTCTCCTCAAGCGTCTATGATAGCGAGAAGAAGAGACAGACCGAGAAATACGAAGGCCTGCTTAAGATGGACGGCAGCGAGAACGCCTATGTCATCCACCAGGAGCTTGGCGAGTGGATGAACAACAACATGACGGTCGTCCGCTACAACAGCAAGCTGCAGGAGACGCTGGACAAGATCCAGGAGCTGAAGCAGCGTTACAAGAAGATCAACATCACCGATACGTCCCGCTGGAACAACCAAGGGGTGGCGTTCACCCGTCAGCTCGGCAACATGCTGGAGCTTGCCCAAGCGATGACGCTTGGCGCCCTTATGCGCGACGAAAGCCGCGGGGCTCACTATAAGCCGGAATTCCCGGAGCGCGACGACGAGAACTTCCTGAAGACGACCAAGGCCAAGTTCACGGCGAACGGCCCTCAAATCGAATACGAAGACGTGGACGTGTCCTTGATTCCGCCTCGTAAGCGTGACTACACCACGGATAAGAAAAAGGAGGACATTGATCATGGCGCAAGCAGCAGCCGACAAAAAAATGGTCAAGTTTATTGTCACCCGACAGGACAGTGCGGATGCGAAGCCTTACACCGAGGAATTCGAAATCCCGTACCGCCCGAACATGAACGTCATCAGCGCCTTCATGGAAATCCAGCGCAATCCCGTGAACTCGAACGGGCAGAAGACCACTCCCGTATGCTGGGAGTCCAACTGCCTCGAAGAAGTATGCGGCGCGTGCTCCATGGTGATCAACGGCAAGCCGCGTCAGGCTTGTACGGCGCTCGTCGATAAGCTGGAGCAGCCGATCCGCATTGCTCCGATGAGCACGTTCCCGGTTGTGCGCGACCTCGTTATCGACCGCGGCCGCATGTTCGCCGCGCTGAAGAAGGTCAAAGCGTGGATTCCGATCGACGGAACGTACGATCTCGGTCCGGGACCGCGGATGGCCGAATCCAAGCGCCAATGGGCTTACGAGCTGTCGAAGTGCATGACCTGCGGGGTCTGCCTCGAGGCGTGCCCGAACGTGAACGAGAAGACGGACTTCATCGGTCCGGCGGCCATTTCCCAGGTGCGTCTGTTTAACTCCCACCCGACAGGGGAGATGAACAAGGACGAGCGTCTGGAAGCATTGATGGACGACGGCGGCATCGAAGGCTGCGGGAACTCGCAGAACTGCGTCCGCTCCTGTCCGAAAGGCATTCCGCTGACGACATCGATCGCGGCCATGAACAAAGATACGACCAAGCACCTGTTCAAGCAGTGGCTGGGCATGTAAGAGGTTTACGTTCCAAAAGCTTCCGTTTCTCCTTCCGGAGAGACGGAGGCTTTTTTGGTTATAGGAATGATGGAAGGGAAGGGCTGACAGAGGCTGAAGTCGTATGGATAGGAGGGGAGCGCGGGAAAGGGAGAGCGGGGAGAACGGACCAAGAGAGCAGAGAAAGAAAGCCCGCTCTACGGCGCCGAGCGGGCTTTTCCCGGGAAATAATGAGGATTCCTGTCGGATGGGCTTAATAATCAAGGACGATCATTTGATGGTTCTCCAGCTTCGGTACCCGGAGGCGGACTGAGCCGAGCTCTTCGGTGTAGGCAAGGGGCTGGCGCTGGGGAGCCAGATAGGCTCCCTAACCCGCTGAGGAAGCCGCAGGGTCACCTCCACGTCATAAACCGGAAGAATATCCTCAATGACTTCGATGCCCGTTCCCCGTTTAACGGGAGAAGCATAAAGAAGGTGGGCCACATAACGGCTTTGGTCCTTCTGGTGCTGAACGGTCGCGACCCCTTGGGCAGGGAGGCTGGTGCGTAAGGTATGCCGTCCGGCAAGAAGACGGTCGAGCGCATAGCGAACCATTTCCTTCAGAACCAGGCTGCCTTTCTCGGCGTAGTCGGTAAATACGTTCCATGCGATATAGATCCCCTGCTCGCTTTCGACCATGCCGGGACCACCGGAACGGCCGCTGCTCGGCGTATGCTGATGGGAGCAGAAGGTGAACACGTCGCGGTTAAAATAAGGGTCTTCTCGGCGCCCCAGCTCTCTGCCTCCTCGAGAAGCTCAATGCGCTGGCCCGGCCCATACATAATGAAGGCGGCGTCCTTGAACGGTCCGGTTCCTCCTTCCAGTGGACGGTAATAATCGGGCCGGTAAGGATTCTCGCCGAGCCACCGGATGCCCAATGGCAGGACGTATGTCCCGTTCGCGGAATCGATTCCCGATTGTCCGGTAGCGAGAAGCTTCCCACCTTGGGAGAGGAAGGCTTCCAGCTTGGCACGCAGAGGCTCCTCGACAACCACCGCGTCAGGCAGGATAAGGACCTTGTAGCGGCTGAAATCGGATTCCTTGTCCAGCACGTCGAACAGGTACTTTCCTTCCAGCAGGATACGAACGCCCCCGCATCCGCTTGGGCGGTGCGGGTCTCCTTCTCTTCGGGACCGGCGGCTTCCACCGACAGAAGGCCGATATCCGCTACGTTCTCCGCGCCGCGGGCCCATTCCTCCTTCGCTTTCACTTCCTCATACGCCGAGCCAATTAAGGCGTACGTCGCTTCGTCCATGAGCCCCTCGGGATGGAGCTGATCCCCGATGGAGCAGCGGGCTCCGTTCGCCAGGCTGAGGGCGGTCTCGTAGCGGAGGGCGTTCGGATGCTTATAGCCGCCGAACTCTCCCCAGCTCGTGTGAAATTTCCCGGTCATGCCCAGGAACTCCATGCCTAGAGGCTGGGCATAGCGGGCGGATAACGGGAAATGGTCGTAGCCCCAGCCTCCGGTCGGAAGGGACTCCAGTTCCAGATGAGTATTCATCCGAGCGAGATCCCGCCTTCCTCTTCGGATGTGCCCGCCGTTGTGGAAGATCTTCATCCCGGGCTTGAGCGCGTGGACCGTTTCCGCCACCCGTTTCGTGTAGTTCGCATACGTCCGCTCCCATAAGAGCTTCCTATCCGAAGGATTGCGCGGGTCTCCGCCTTCCTTGCGTATGGAAGCCACACAGGAATGGCAGTAGCATTCCCGAACCCCGACAATGTCAAGGAAAATGCCGTCCGCGTCATAGTTGGCGGTAACCTCTTCAATCTGGGGGAGGAGGACGTCGAGATAGGGGGAATTCATACAAAATTGATGATAGCCGGGCTTCAGGAAGCCCTTCACCCAGTTCGTTTCATCCTGGGCGTTGCGGATCAGCCACTCGGGATGCACGCGAGCGAGCTTCTCATCCAGGCCGGCGGACAGGTAAACGGGGGTCAACACGCCGATTTCATGCGCAGCTTCGATCATGGCCCCAAGCAGGTCAAACGTAAGGCCGGGATGAATGGTGTTGGCCTGGGAAGGGTGATACGCCCAACCGTGATGGCATTTGGAGAACACCGTGACCGAGTCCACATGTCCCTTCTGAAGCATTCTTTGAAACTGGGATTTGTCAAAATGCTTACCGATTCCGTTAATGGCCTCCGAGGTATGGAAATCGAGATGAACCTGCCGGAAACGCATGCTTCTTCAACTCCTTGATGGGGTGATCCTCTTCTTAAGGAAGGGCTTGACTCGCCTGCTTGCTTTCTAATGTAACCGCTCTTAGAGAAGGCGTACAGAGCCGATTCCGGATGGATATAGCACATTTTCGACTTGTTGAGAGCCGCGACTTACCGTAATATGGCGTTAAGAAAGAAGGAAACCGAAGAATCTCTTCTTATTCTCGACTTCCCTCGAGAAACGATCTAAGAACCGGAGGTTGTTATGGACTGCTTGGAGCTTGCCATCCCGCCCCTGCCCCAATTTCTGACCGTCGGCCATGCGTATTGGCCGGTAGGCATGAAGCATGCTTGCCGCATATTCCGTGTGTACGACCTGCTGATTGTAGCCGGAGGTTGTCTGTATATGACAGAGGAGGGGAAGGAGTACGAACTGAGGGAAGGGGACATGCTTCTTCTGGAGCCGGGTCGGCGGCACTGGGGTCATAGGCCGGCAGACGAAATAACGGAAATCTATTGGGTTCATTTTCTTCATTCGGATCCGGTGAGAAGGCTGCCGGCCGGTGACGTTCCCTGGTCCCGCCTGCTGCCGCAGGACACGGACCGGGACTTGACGCCGACTCCCCAGTATCTCTACCTTCCGAAGCATGGAAAGGTCCAGCTGGCCGTTCTCCGTCCTCTGCTAGAACGGATGGTCGAGCTTCACCGGGCCTTCTCCCTTGGCAGCGCGGTGTCTCTTCACGCTCATCTCGCCGAATTCTTTGTCCGGCTGCAGGGGGCGGCAAGAGGAGGACAGGGCTCCCGTTCCCAGCTGATCGCGGAGAAGGCCGTGGACTACCTCCGCCGTCATGCCGGAGAGCCATTTCAGGCGAAACGGATGGAGGAGGAGCTTCATTTTCAGTTTGATTATCTCTCCCGCTGCCTGAAGAAGCATACCGGGCTAAGCCCGCTGCAGTACTTGAACCGGCTCCGAATCGGACGGGCGAATGAGCTTCTGGAGAATACGGATCTGACGATTCAGGAGATCGGGGACCGGGTAGGGGTGGGGAACGGCAATTATTTCATCCGGCTTTACCGCAGACTGACCGGCATGACACCCGGAGAGTTCCGCCAGTCTAGGCAGGGACGGGTATGACCAAGAAAAAGCGGAAGCGAAGGCTCCAGGCCTTACGCTTCCGCTTTTTCTTCTTCTTCCTTATGCCGCAGGAATTCCTTCCCGTACTCCCCGTGGGGATGAATCTTGGCATGCTCCATCTGGATGGTGGAGTGCTCGATGCCGTACTTGTTTTTCAACGTTTCGTTAATGGCCAGGATGATGCAGAACGGCTGAATCTTCTCGTCGATGAAGACGTGGGCGGTGAGCGAGTAATGATCCGTAGATACGGCCCACAGGTGCATTTCGTGAACATCCTCTACGCCTTCCACTAGCCCGATGTCGCGGCGGATCTCCTCGAGGTCGAATTGCTCCGGTACCGACTCCATTAGAATGAGGTACGACTCCCGGATAATTTTGGCCCCGCCGACAAAAATAATACCGCCGATGACGATACTGATAACCGGGTCCACGATCGTCCAACCCGTAAAGTAGATAATAATGGCGGAAACGATTACCCCAACCGAGCTCAGCAGATCCCCGATAAAATGCCACAAGGCGCTCTGCACGTTGAGGTTCTCTTCTTCCTTCATGCTGCGGCTCAGCACAATGGTCAGCACGATGTTGACGATTAGCCCGATGACCGCGATCGTGAGCATCGTCCCGAGCTTCACCTCTTCCGGATGGATCATCCGGTTGATGCCCTCGACGAAGATTCCGACGGCGATCACCGCCAACGCAAGCCCATTCAGGAACGAGGCGATAATTTCGAACCTCAGGTAACCGAATGTATATTTGGAAGTCGGCGGCCGGGTAGCCATATAGATGGCGACCATGCTAAGCCCGAGGGCGAGCACGTCGGATATCATGTGAGCCGAGTCGGAGAGAAGCGCCAAGGAATTGGAGACCAGGCCTCCGATAATTTCCACGATGGTAAAGAACGCGGTGAGCAGCAGGGTGGTCCACAGCGTGCGTTTGGACTTGCTTTGCTCTTTGACATGGTGAAGATGGTGGTAATCGGACATGAAAAGCCTCCCTGCTTGAAATAAGTGGTTCGTATCCGCATTATACGCTACCCCGTCGGAGCATGCAATCCACCTTCCTCCATAGACAAAATGCCCTATTTTTCGAGTTTTCCCCTGGAAAAGATGGGTAATATAACAATACAACACGAGTGGAGGGGAAGCTGATGAAAAAACAGTGGATTGCGGCTGTTCTGCTATGCGGACTATGCGGATTTACGGTGAGGGCGGGGGCGGCTCCGGAGGATCCTATCCTATCCTTCCCCGTCCTGAGCGACATTCATGTGCAGAGTGGGGACGCCAAATCGCAGCGGAAGTTCAAAGCGGCTTTAGAGGATCTCGCCGAGATCAATCCGGGAGCTAATACGATGGTCATCAACGGGGACCTGGGGAACGGCAGGCCTTCCGACTACGGCGTCCTGAGCGAGATTTTGGAATCGACCGACCATCCGCCCATTCATTTTACCATCGGAAATCATGAATTTTATAAGGCTTACTTGAGGGGAGACAGCTGGAATCCGGACGGGTTCCCGAACGGCGAGACCGAGCAGGCTTCCATCAACCGTTTCTTGACGTTTACCGGAATGGACAAGCTGTATCACGACGCCTGGATCAAAGACTACCATTTCATCTTCCTGGGATCCGAACAGTTCCGCCAGTCGAATCCGGATAATGGCGATGATGCGTATCTTTCGGAAACCCAGCTTTCCTGGCTGAAGGAGAAGCTGCAGGAAGGGGCGGAGCTTAACAAGCCGATCTTCGTGTTCCTTCATCAGCCGCTGCCTTTCACCGTAACGGGAAGCAACGAAGCCCGCGGAGTGGTGCAGCATAAGGAGCTGAAGCAGATTCTGGACGCCTATCCCCAGGTCATCATGTTCAACAGCCATACGCACTACCTGCTCGGCAGCCCGAACAGCGTGTACCGCGACCGTTTTCTTATGGTCAACACCTCCTCCGCTTCGGAGCCTTGGAGTGTGAAAGCAGGACCGCTGGATGGCGATGAAAGCGAGGGCCTGGTGGTTCAGGTTTTTCCGAATGCCGTGGTCCTAAAAGGCCGGGATTTTGCCTCCAAACAGTGGATTTCTTACGCCCAGTACGTGATTCCGACAGGAAACGCCGGCAGCGGAGGGTGAAATTTGTAACACAAATGAAATATTTCTGTTACGCTTCCTTAATGTGTAAAGGCTATGATAATAAACAAGACCCCCTTTTTTAATAATATATAACTTGGACCCGCCCCGTTGGCGTGGTCCTCTTTTTTGTGGTTGCCGATGGACTCAACATGGCCATAATAAAAGCATTACCAAGCGTGCCAAATCATTCAAAAAGAACAGGTAATGACTTAGATAAGCCTGACCAATTGATCGGTACCTCTTCAGGATTGTCACTATAAACGCCCTTCAAAAAACGACTAAGGAAACATGCTTGGTTTTCAATTAGGATTTCTTTGATTTCTGAGGGTATTACGGGAATGGAGTAATCGTTCTTGCGGCCAAAATCGGCAAGAGGCAAAAACATTTCAAGGCTCTTTCTGTACTTGCAGTTCTTTGGAAATCGGGGCGAACTGCCGGAGTCGTACTTGGACAAACGGACAGACTTCCAGTGGGCCAGCAGCAGCGGACTCGCTTCCAGTTCCAGCACGGCAAAAAGTTCGGAAGGCTCTCTTCGTTGATAAGTAGTCAACATTTTGAAACAATCTTGTCGGGTGGGCCAAAAGAAAACATGTCTGTTAAGGTAAGATCGGAATTGTTCCACGGTGCAGTCTCTCTCCATTAAATTTGCAGGAATACGAAGATTCGGATTAACCGTTATTTCAAAACCTTCATGATAGGCCTCGTTAGTTGTCAAGCGACGTTCGCCTTCGGAGTGCGGCAAAATACGATGGCTTGACCATAAAGAATCAAAATGTGCGATGGCAGTTAAATTTTTCGCTCTCGTAAAATGATAAACAGATTTCCTTCCGGGAGACTTTGTTATTCGGTCGATAATAGTGGCGATACTCGTGACCATGTCATGAATGTTCTCCTTTGCTTAAATTATCAGCGGTCTTCTTGCCATTGCTATTCCTTACAGAAGGATGGACGCCTAACCCTCACTCCTATAGATAAGCTTTAGGCTCAACTGACCTGTTTATCCCTACAAAACGTTCCCCCCGTTTTGAGGATGGGCTGAAGGTTTTTTTGACAGTTAAACAAGTTTATAAACGATCGGGAAGCCGCCATTTGCCATGTCTGGTAGGTGACGGTTTTCTTTTTGACCATGAATCTACCGTTCCGGAAGGCAGCTTGTGGTTCCTTTCGCGAAGATTCCCTTCCCGTTCGCTCCAAGGTGGTTCTTAAGAACTAAACGATTGACAACATTCGACAAAAATTCTACAATGTATGTACCAAATACTGACAACAAACAAGAAGGGGATAGCCTTGGCCACTAAAGTAAAGCATTCATCGTCCGTCCGCAGCCGATTTCGCCTCCGCAGCATCAAGCTGAAGCTGCAGCTGTTCACCTGCCTGGTGCTCCTGGCCGCTCTCGTTTCGGCTTCATTCATTGCTCTGTCCAAAGCCTCCCAGGCTTTAGAAGAAGAAATTAACGGCAACGCGGAAGCGACGGCCGGCATGATTGCCTCGAAGCTCGACAGCAACCTGTCCCATTACCTGACCGTTCTGCAAACCTTGGCCCAAACGGGGGCGGCATACATAGGCAGCGACTCCAAGCAGCTGGAGTTCGTCCGGCAGGCACAGGCGCAGAATCCGGCTCTTACCGCTATCATTTATGCCCACGATCTGACCGGAACCAAGGCGGTGACCCACAAAGGAGATGCGGTCGACATTTCCTCCCGTCCTTTTATGAAGGAACTGGCGGAAGGCCGGACCACGGTTTCCGATCCGGTCACTTCCAAGGTGGACGGATCATTATCCGTCATTCTGGGCGTTCCGTTGTTGAACGGGCAGAAGGTCGTCGGATCCTATACGGCTTCCCTGCCGCTTGCGGAGGTCACCAAGCCCATATCGGAGTCGACTTTCGGAGACTCTGGTTATGCCGTCCTGTTCGATTCCCAGGGCCAGGTTATCCAGCACCCGGACAAGGACCGCATGATGAAGGCCAAGGCCGCCGACTACGCCCCGGAAGTCCTCCAGGCCCTGGATGCGGCAAAGAAAGGGGAGGTTACGCATTTCCTCTTCCAAGAAAATGGGGAAACCCGATTTGGGTTGGCCCACAGGACTTCGGGGAATTGGGTCGTTATGCTTAGCGCTCCTGCAAGCGAGCTGGGCAAGCCGGTTCAGGATATGGCGGTCCATTCCATCGTCTTGATCCTCCTCGTGCTTATCGGCGGGCTGGTTCTTTCCTATTTCTTTGCCCACGGGCTGACCAAGCCGATTAACCGGCTTAAGGGCGCCATTGAAGCGGTGGAAGCCGGAGACTTGACGGGGAAGGTGACGGTCACCAGCCGGGATGAAATCGGCCGGGCTTCGGAGAGCTTTAACCGGATGACGGAAACGCTGAACGAAATCCTCGGCGGGGTACATGGGGCTTCTCTCCAGCTCGCGGCTTCTTCTCAGCAGCTGACGGCGGGTGCCGAGCAAAGCTCCGTCGTGACCGGGCAGATCGCCTCCTCGGTTCAGGTCGTCGCGGAAGGAGCGGAATACCAGGTCGGCAACATCAAGCTGAGCACCCGAATGATTGAGAACGTAACGGATAAAATCACCCACATTACAGAGCATGCGAAACAGGCCTCCGCCGCGGTCACCGAAGCGGCAAGCCGGGCGGAGAAGGGCGACGCCGCGGTACGGGGAGCCGTAACCCAGATGGACAACATCGAGAGGCTGATTCAAGAGCTGGCCGCTACGATTAGCGGGCTGTCCCAGCGCTCCCAGGAGATCGGCCACATCATCGGCATGATCTCCTCCATTGCCCAGCAGACGAACCTGCTTTCGCTGAATGCGGCCATCGAGGCAGCGCGCTCCGGCGAGGCGGGACGGGGGTTTGCGGTCGTGGCGTCCGAAATACGCAAATTAGCGGATCAGACGGATCAGTCCGCCCGCCAAATCAGCGGCCTCATTACGACTGTTCAGACGGAGACGGGACAGGCGGACGAGGCCATGAATGCGGCTATCCTTGAAGTGGAAACGGGCCTTCAGGCCGTTCACGCGGCGGGTGTCCTGTTCGATGAAATCCACAGCCAGATTTCGTCGGTGGAAGGGCTTGTCCGGCAGGTGTCGGATTATTCGGAGCAAATTTCCATGGTAACGGAAAATATGGTCGCTTCGATCCGGTCCATAGCCGATATCGCTTCGACGAACTCCGACGAAAGCCAGAATGTAGCGGCTTCCGCGGAGGAACAGCTGGCGTCCATGGAGGAAATTACCCATTCGGCGGCGTCGCTTTCCCAAATGGCGGAAGATCTGAGGGCGCTTGTGTCCCGCTTTCGGATAAAGCAAGAGTAACCAAGAAGACAAGGACTGGACGGAAAGCGGAAAGGAGCTTGCCGTTCAGTCCTTTTTCCTATAGCTTCTTAACGATCACTTTTACAAGAAGGGCCGTCGCAGAGGTAATCAGAATCCTGTTGGGATCAAGAATCTTGACGGCGGGCTGGATGACTTGATTGTCGGGAGTCAGGATAAGGATATAAGGAGCGTTAGTATTCAGGTTATGAACGACAGTGGCGGAGAAAGCCGGCCCGTCCGGCGCAAGCGAAACGGTGGTCTGGTAAGTCTTTTCTGGATCATAGTCCACATAGAGGGCGGGGGCGGGGGGAGCAGGATTACATTATCCAGGCCGGTGTTGACGGAAATAACCCGAATCATCGGATTGGCGGTGTCGTAATAAGCCACGCTTAATGGAGCGGAACCGGTATAGCGGATGGTGGAGTCCTTAAGAAACAGGGTGAAGACGGAACGGACGCCTGGCTTTGTATGGTCGACGAGATAGGCGAAGCTGGAATTGTTGAGGAGTACCGTGGAGCGGGTAAGGCGGATAGTGCCGCCCGGCTGGTTGAAATCGGTTTCTATCAGAGCGGTCAGCTTGTTCGAAGTAAGCTCGGAATCTACCACAATGGTAACGGCCTGGGAACCGGGGGTATTGATATTGCCGGCTTTCAGAACGGTATCGGTGAAGGAGGAGCGTACGATGGTGACCTCCCGGCTTTTGGTCCCGAAGATGTGGTTATTGACCGCGCTGTCGAGGAAGGTGCAGAATTCCATGTAGATTTTTTCGCTGGCCGCCATTCCGTTAACTGTCTGGAGATTGACCCGGACATTGTTGAAGGTGCTGGCGAGCACACGATAGGTTTTCAGGGTGATGTCCCGCGGAACGGAGGAGTCCAAGACACAGCCTTCCAGCTTGTTGATGGTGATCACGGGAGCAGTGACCAGGGAAGAATAACGGATCCGGTTGCCGCGGAAGACAGTAAGCTCAGACGCCCCCATATTCAAGTTAGGGATATCCGTTAGATGATTGTCCGTTACATGGACCTGATAGGTGGAGTTTCCGAAAAACGAGAGATTTCCGCCGGTAAGGGAATTGCCGGTAATCTCCACGTACGCGTCTGCAAAGTTCGAATTCATCAGCCCGAGGGTCGTTCCGCAGTTGTAGATAACATTGCCCTTCAGAACGGCGAACCGGAGACTGTACAGGTTGATGCCGACGGAATCCATGTTATAGATGTGATTGTTCTCCACATGTAGGGAATAGCAGCCGGCGAGAATGCCGTGGTTGCTGCCGTACATCAGGTTGTGGCGGATGACGCAGTTGTCTCCGTAGGAGTCCTCCTGGTTGACGGCATAGCGGGTGGAGTCGGGGAAGATAGGCTTCCCGTCGAGAAAGCGGCCGCTTCCTTTTCCATTGTCCCGGATAACATTGTGCTGGAGCACGTTATAGCTGCCCCCAAGCGTAATGCCGCCCCGGTGTCCGTTGAAGAGCTCGTTGTATTCCACTGTGTTGTGATGGGGAATGGAACCGAACTTCAGCGTAAGCTGCATGTTTTTGGCCGGTGAGGTCTCATTAAAGAACACCAGGCGCATCTTGGCGGCCCCGTCGGGGATTGTGATGTCGGTGTAGATTTTTTCGGCGCAGGGAGCCCAGGAAGCTGTTGTCGGCCCGGTAATAGAAGACGTCGATTTCTCTTGTGGTCAATGCGGTCAGGCGGGCGTAACCGGCACCGGCCACGAGAAAGGAAGAGTAAGACGGATTCGCAGGAAGGGAGAGAAAGCCGGAGGTCAGCGTATTGCTGGAAGGGACAGGCTGTCCTGTAGTATAATCCAAGGCACCGAGCGTCAGATTTAAGTTGAATTCCGCTATTTCCCGGGAGGCAGTGCTGGCAAAGGTGACATTGTCCCCCATATAATCCCGGACGGTGCAGTGGCTGATTGAGCTAAAGCGTGTGCTTCTCTGAAAAGAGACGCCGTAGGTGCCTTCCATTCGGGCCTCATTCGGGTTCAGGAAGCTGCGGTCGTCCCGGTCCCCGATTATCGTACCGCCTGTTAGATGAGCATCCGTTACGTTATCGAACACGATGCTTTTGCCGCCGAAGTTGTAGTAGTCCGTCGTGGTGCGGGGGTCGAAGGGAGATTTGGTGTCCGAGTCGTAGATCACCTTCAGCGTGGAGCCGTTCAGATGGAACGTCAGATGGCTCTGCATTTCAATGGCACGCGGGTAGCATAGGGCGTAAGAGCCTTCCGGCAGCACCGCCTCCGGGTACCCGTTCTCCCTGGCGTAACGAAGCGCGCGGTTGATTCCCTGAATGTTCGCATCCGCCATGGCATAGTCTGCAGGCGTGTAGGGCTTGGCGGGCAGCCCTTGATTAATGCCCCACCGGCTCAATTCAATAAGATACATAGCCTCACCCCTTTTGGATCCCGTATAGGAGAGAAGTCCTATTTACCGGAAGTAAATTATAGTATGAAGCACGGCGTAAACCGCATGGACGAGTATGGAGCGGCGCGAGCCTTTTCTCCCCTTAATATCCCGTTTGAGACGCCAACGGCACGGCGGGAATTCCCCGACAGGAAGGAGGTATCCGATATGGCCGATTCACGGTTAACCCGAAGAACGTTTCTAAGAAAAAGCCTGTTCGCGGCGGGAGCTCTGCCTATGCTGCTCGGAGCAGGAGGTCTGTACGGAGTATTCGGCGAACGCTACTGGATCCAGATTCAGAAAATCAAGCTGGCTCCCGGACGCCTCCCGGCCGCTTTTCACGGCATGCGGGTGGTTCAGTTCAGCGATACCCATCTCGGCAAATATTATAGTGTGAACCGGCTCGCGCATATGGCCGAGCTTGTCCAGCGGCAGAAGCCCGACCTCATCTGTTTTACAGGCGATCTGTTCGATTCCCAGTACGGCCGCGTCAATCCGGGCATCATCCCCATCCTATCGCGGCTGAAAGCGGAGCTCGGCAAATTCGCCGTGCTGGGCAACCATGACATGAGGCTCGGAGCGGACAGCGTTAGGGATGTCCTGGAGAAGGCCGATTTCACGGTGCTTGTGAACGGGAACCGGCCCGTGGGCAAAGGGGGCGAGCGGTTCCGAGTGGCCGGAGTGGACGAAATGATCTACGGGCAGCCCGATCTGAAGAAAGCGCTGATTGGAGCAAAGCAGGAGGAGTTCGTTCTTCTGCTCTGCCATGAACCCGATTTTGCCGATACCGCGATGAAATTCTCTGTAGATCTCCAGCTTTCGGGGCACAGCCACGGCGGCCAGATCCGGATTCCCGGCATAGGCAGCCTGTTCACGCCCGAGCTCGGGCAGAAGTATTCCATCGGCTTGTATTCCTTCGAGGAGAAGGGATTTCACGTCTATACGAACCGGGGCATCGGGACGACGCTCTTTCCCATCCGGCTGCACTGCCGGCCGGAAATCACGGTTTTTGAATGGGGAGAAGTACGGTAGTCTCACACCTTGCGAGACACGTGAGAAGGACCTAATTTAGTCCTTCTCAAAAGCTTGTGCTTGTTGTATATTCTTTATAAAGAACAATATTTGTTCGTTATTTCTGAAGGGGAATGTCCATTGGGGAGACTTCAAAGATGGGCAGCGGCTGTCGTGCTGGTTTGCTTCCTGCTGAGTCCCGTAAGCGCTTATGCTTCATCCGGCGGGCTGGAGGTCACCGACGCGAAATACGGTTTTTTCAGCAAGTGGCTCGGGTCCTTGTTCTCGCATGACGACAGCTGGGAATTCCACATCAATTGGCCAAATGGAGAAGACGCCAAAGACTGGTGCGAGAAGAACGATCGCTTATGCCAGCTGGACGAGTCTTACGAGATTTGGAAGAAGTGGTTCTGCTACTAATACATAAGGCCTGCCGGACGGCCGGCAGGCCATTCTCGAAACCACATAGAAAAGGACGGTTGGACGCACTGCTTTTAGCCCCTAAGACAAAGGAGGGAATGATTATGTCCGCGGAGACCTGGGAATCAATCGAGATCGACGAGGAATGGATGGAGCTTATTTCGAAAGCGCGTGGTATGGGTCTTACGGTTGAAGAAATCCGGCAGTTTTTTCAGGAAACGCTTAGCGGTTCGGGACCGGTAAAGCGTTAGAGTTCCCCGAAAGCGATGATTTACGGCTGAGCTGCAAAATTTGCAAGATTATGTTGACATGTTCGCTATAAAGAACTAGTATGGAATGGGTAAGGAATTTCTGTTATCTTCATGCAGCGGTGATGAGAAAGGCCTTTATTTTTTGAGAACCTGTTCTTTATAGAGAATATGAGGCGCAGCCGGAATGTCGAAGGGAGAAGAAATGAAGGTGGACATCAACATTAAAGAGTATCTGTTTATTCTGAAGAAGCGTCTCTGGATTCTTGTTCTGTTCATTGCCGGAGGGACCGTGCTGGCTTCGCTCTACAGCTCGACCAACTACCGTCCGGTTTATTTGGCATCGACGAAGCTGATCGTGAACAAAACGGTCACCGAAGAGCAGCTCGGCCGGCAGGAAATCGATTACGGAGCCATCGGGGTCAACATCGGCCTGATCAGCACCTACAAGGAGATCATTAAAACACCGGCCATTATGGACAAGGTTGTCCAGCGGTACCCGGACCTCAACCTTACCTCGGAACAGCTGATCGGTATGATCAATGTTTCGAGCCTGAACGATACCCAGATCATGACCATTGCGGCGCAGTATTACTCCTACGATAAGGCGGCTACGATCGTCAACGCCGTTTCGGAGGTATTCCGTGCGGAGATCCCCAAGATCATGAAGGTCGACAACGTCACCATTCTTAACCCGGCCAAATCCAAGGAGCATCCGGTTCCCATCAACAAGAAATCCAATCAGATCATCCTCCTCGGCTTCGTCGGTTCGTTCGTGGCGGCGGTGGGACTCATTCTCTTTCTGGAAGCCATGGACGATACGTTGAAAACGGACGAGGACGTCCGTACCATTTTCCGGCAGCCCGCCCTTGCCGTCATTCCGCGAATGAAAGCGAAGGAACGGCGGCCGGCAAGCCGGGTCCAATCTCGGGAAAAGGCAGGGGAAACGACATATGCCGCAACCATCCGCTGAAACCTCCGTTGTCATGCAGAACCACCCGGCCTCTATCACTTCAGAAGCCTATCGGTCGCTTAGGTTCAATCTGGACCGTTCCCTGGAGCAGGGGCTGAAGAGCATTGTCGTTACCTCCCCGGGAAGAAAGGAAGGGAGGACCACCACCGCCGTGAACCTGGCGGCCGCCTACGCCCAGCTGGGCCGTAAGGTGGTCCTGGTGGATGCCGATCTCCGCCATCCTTCCCTCCATGCCGTATTCGGCCAAACCGGCCGGAAGGGGCTTGCCGACTTCCTGAGCCGTCCCTGTGAGGTTTCGGATATCGTTATAGAATCTCCGGTAGAGAATCTGTCGGTTGTCTATGCCGGCGCCCCTCCGCTCCATCCGACGGAGCTGCTTGCTTCCGGACGAATGAAGGAGCTGCTGGCCGAGCTCGGGAAGAACTACGATCTGATTATTGCGGATACGTCCTCCGTCCTGCCCTCCACCGACTCCCGGGTCGTGGCGGCCCAATGCGACGGGGTGCTGCTCGTTATTGAATTCGGCAAGGTGAAGAGGAGCGCGGCCAAACGGATCGCTTCCGAACTGGAGCACGCCAAAGTGAACCTGCTGGGAATCGTATGGAACAAAATTCGTAAGCAGGAAGCGAAGGCGTACCTGTATACCTAGCCTGATGAAAGCAGAAGATCATTTACGGATAAGGCACTAGGCAGCCGGGCCGGCTGCAGAAAGAAGGGATTAAACCGTCATGAGGCAGAAAAGATGTAAGCCATACCGCATCCAAGCCGGCGGGAGAGCAGCCGGTATCCTGATTCTCAGCTTCGCCTTCCTGGCCGGCTGCTCGGGGACGACGCCAAGCGCCGAGTCCGTCGCCTCCGCCGAGCAGGTCACGGTCAAGACCGTGAAGGTCATCAAAGCCTCCCGCCAGAAGCTGGGAGATCCCGTCCAGCGGCCGGCGGATGCCGTGGCTTCGGCCGAATTCGAAATCATCAGCCGTGCCGGCGGAACGATAAGCCAGCTGACGAAGAAGCGGGGGACCGGGCCGTGCAGGGTGAAGTCATCGCTCTCTTGACCTCGGGTGACTCCGAAGCCCAGAGGGACCGGGCGAAGCTTGCGGTCAAGACCGCCCAGGACGCGATCAGCCGGGCCAAGGATAATGCCAAGAAGCAGTGGGAAGCCCAGAAGCTCGAGATGAGCAATTCGGTGGTTAAGCTGGAGCAGACGATCGCCGAGCTCACCCGTACCTATAACAAGACCCGGAACGATTATGATGTGGGAGCGGCCACGAAGGAGCAGCTGTACCAGCTGGAGCTGCGTCTCTTGAATACCCGGACGGATCTGGAACAGCTTAAGCAGAAGCAGCAGGCTTTGGCCGAACCGGCTTCCTCCTTCTCGGAGCTGGAGACGGCTCTGGTGAACGCCCAGCTGACTTATCAGCAGGTGGAGAAGGGAATGGAGGATTACAAGGTTAAGGCTCCCGTAACGGGAATCATCTCCGATTTGACCACCCTCGAGCCGGGAATGCCGGTACCGCAGGGGCCAAGCTGGGGCATCTTCAGAAGGTCGATCCCATCAAGATCAAGGCCCAGCTGTCGGAGAAAGATGTTAAGCTGATCGGCAGCAAAACGGAATTGACCTATACCGTTCCGGGCCAGACGGAAAGCAAGAAGGGAAAGATCAGCTTCCTCTCCAAAATCATGGATCCGGAAACTAGAACCTACGAGCTTAACCTGGAAGTTCCGAATCCGGATATGAGCCTTAATCCCGGCATGAAGCTGGCGGTTCAACTGACGGAGGAACAGGAGCAGATCGGTCTTGCGGTTCCGTCCTATGCCGTCGTAAACGAAGGAGATAATCATTATCTCTTCGTCGTGGCCGGCGAAGCGGTGGAGAAGCGCAAGGTGGAGCTTGGAAGGGTCAGCGAGGACAACCAGGAAATCGTAGCCGGGCTGAAGGAAGGGGACGCCGTTGTGGTCTCCAATCCCGGTCAGCTGAAGGACAAGGAGAAAGTTCAAGCCGCTGCTGCGGAATAGCCCATAAAATGGAGTGACGGCAAAGTGAAGAGAAAAGGTACCAAAACTGTCGCGGTGATGATTCTGTCGGGGGCCCTGATGCTGCCCGGCGCGCCATATCTGGCGATTGCCCAGGAGAGTCCTCCCGCCTCCATGCAGGCGGCCGGCTATTATCTTCCGAACTCGGTTCGCGCCGTTGTCAAAACTGTCCTGAACGAAAAAACGGCCGAAGGCACCCGCATCGGAGCCGTGGTGAAATTATACAACGAGGGGACGAGGGTGACCCGTGTTCCCGACTTGGAATTGAAGGCCAAGACGACGGACGGGGTTTCCTATACTTTGAGCCCGAGCGCCTCCAATCCTAGGTCCATTCAGCCCCGAACGTCAGTCGAAGTAAGCTATATGATGGCGGTTGACCGGGAAGACGAGTTTTCGTTGGAGGAGCTGTCTTGGGTAGAGGTGGATGAGTATGTCTATCCGAAGAAAGAGACCTACATCCAGTCTGTTCCCGTGGGAGGAATGGAATGGAGGGGGAGGGAACGGTATGGAACAAGCCCTCCGCTTCTGTTAAATGGGGGATTCCTTCTCCCTGCCGGATCTGACGACCGCCCTGGAATTCAAGGCGGACGGACTCGATGAGCAGATCACCCCGCAAGGAAATACGACCGTCGTCCGGTTGCTGGTGACGAACAAGAGCAAAGAGAAGCGTTCGATCCCGGATTTCCGGCTGAACGCTTTATCCGATAAAGCCTACACCGGACAAAGACTCGAGCAGGGGAATGTTACCCTGGAGCCCGGAGAGCAGCGTTATGTTCATTTTACTTTCCCTATCGAGAATCGGCTCGACCTTCACAGCTTGATGGTGCTGACGCCGGAAACCTTTACCGCTGACGACAAAACGACCGTCACCTATTATGTGGGCCGCCTGGCGGTCACTCTTCCCGAGGACAGCAACGCCCAGCCCTTTATCCGTAAGCCCGTCGCCTATGACTGGAACAGCCGGATCCCCTTTGATTCGCTTAACCGGCTTATCCATCCGAAACTGGAGGTAGCCTTGGCCGACCTTCACCTGAATGAAAGCGAAGGAGGAGGCTTTAAGTCCGGAATCGCCAAATTCAAGCTCATCAACCGGAGTGACCGGCCCCTTCCCCTGCCGAATTTTCAGACGCAGTGGGTAAGCGCCGACGGCAGCAAATATGCCGGAACCCGCCAAAGCACCAAAGTCGATTCTCTCATGCCCAATGTCGGGTATGTGCTTTACTATTCCTTCGTTCTCCCGGCATCGGAGAAAGGCGACCGGGTAGGAATGGAGCTGCTGGACGGAGTGACGGCTGCCCCTTATAAGGCAACCATTGCTTCTCTTCAGACCGGGATTAAGCCGTCCGTCAAAGGACTCGATTTCTACCCGTTCCAGGTGAAGCTTAATGATTGGACGGTTACTCCGGAGCAGGCCCAGCCGCAGGCTACTACCTTCACGTACAAGGTAAACCTTGATCTATCCGTCACCCGTCAGGACGAGGTCGTGGTGGATCAGACGTTTACCCGGATGAAGGTCGAGCTGCTGGACAGCCAAGGAAATACGCTTGGGGCCAAGCTGCTTCCGCTCACGGGAGAGGGCAGAGTCGAAAGCGGAATCCAAACGATAGACATCCGTTCCATCCGGTCCGTGAGGGATTTCTCCTTGCGTGTCTATGAAACGGTCGAGACTCCGTTCGGGGAAGCCGAAAGGCTGCTCGGTACCTTCGCTCCGTAGAGGAATAGCAGAGTGATCTTTACAAGGAACGCCATTGTTCGCTATAATGAACATGGACGTAAAAGTCCAGTCGAATGGAGGGGTTAGCCTTGAAAGAGTACCAGCGACCGCTTGTTCTGGAGCATCGGCCTATCCGCTTTGAGACCGCTCAAAGCTGGAACAAGGGCCGAGGAAACCTGAATCACCCCGGGACGGGAAACGGCGGGATCCAGTATCCCAATCCCCCTTATACCGGGCCGCATAACGGCGGCGGGAACAACGGGAATGGAAAAGGCAAGTAAGCAAAGCATGAGGCCAACCGCCGTTAGTTGGCCTCCATCTTTCCTTTTGGAGATCCGGGGGATGTTATGATACCCATGTATACGACGATCGGCGAGCATTGTGTAGAGCTTGTCTGCCGGTCAGAGAGACTGCTGGCCGGTCTGAAGAAGAGCTTCCGCTTCAGCTTCTCGAGCAGCCGGAGGCCCGACCTGTTCGTTCAAGTGAACGAAGGGTATGGGGTTCCTTTTGTGGACGATCATGTTGAAATCACCAAGCAGGGGGAGTGATCTCCTATGCTCGTGCGGATTACCTGCTTGAGACGGAGAGCGACTACATTCACTCCGAAATCTCGGCTTATAATGAGCTTGCCTTAAAACACGCTTTGATGAACCTGTACAGCGCTTATCTGATTCATCACGAATGGGGGCTGCTGCTTCATTCCTCCTGTGTGGTGGACCGCGGGCGGGCCGTAGTGTTCGCGGGACCTTCCGGAGCCGGCAAATCGACCGCCGCCCAGTTGTCCCAGCCGAGGGAGCTTCTCTCCGACGAGGCCACGCTGGTCCGGATTACGCCAAGAAAGATAACGGTATACGATTCCCCCTTCCGGAGCGAGCTTCACGGATCGCCGGATCAGCCCGTCTGCCCGCTTTCGAGCATCCAGCTTTTGAAGCAGTCTCCGATTAATCTCCGCAATCCGATCTCTAAGCCCAGCGCGCTTCTTCAAATGACGGATAAGGTCTTCTACTGGGCCCATGATCCGGAAGAGACGCGTAAAGCCTTCAGCCTTCTGGTTACGCTTACAGAAGCGGTTCCCGTTTACGAGCTGTTTTTTCAGAAGAACGACACCTTTTGGGAGCTGATTTCATGACCATCCGTTATGTCCGGAGCAAGGACTATGACACCGTTCATATGGAAGGGGAATGGGTCATTCTAGATGCCGATCAGTTCACGGTTACCAAGCTGAACGAAACCGGCGGCTTCTATTGGTCACTGCTTGCCGAACCGCGAAGCGCAGAAGAGCTTCTGGAGAAGCTGGGCAGACACTATACGGTACCGGCCGGCTCGGCCCGCGAAGAGCTGGAGGAGTTCCTCCTTCATCTTGTGCGCTGCGGACTCGTTGAGCATGAAGCGGCTTGAGACGGAGCTTGCTCTGATCCGACATCGGCTTCACAGCCAGGGTTACATGGATTTACCGGCGGTGGGATCCAGCATGTTCCCCTACATCCGGCAAGGCATGATCTGCCGGTTTGTTCCCGTTAAAGCTCCGGATATAAGTCCGGGGGATATTCTGTTGTTTCACGACCAAGCCGGCCGCCTCGTAGCCCATCGATGCCTACGCCTGCCGAAGGATAACGGAGAAACCGGATATGTCTGCAAGGGGGATGCGAATGTGGGTTATGATCAGCCGATCGAAGCCGGATGCATCGTGGGGAAGCTTGCCTATGTTCATCGAAGACGAGCAGGGGAAAGGCTGGAGCCGATGGCGGCTTCCGTATGGCGGTTCGCCGCTATGAACCTGCCGTTCACTTCTCCGATCGTGAGAAGATATTTGGATTGGAAGGAACGTTTATTATCTTGATGAGCACGGTCGCAACTCGGATTCAACGAATAGGCGGAGAGCTGAGGCGGACCATAGTTCTGGTTCGTCCCTATCTCTGGACGCACCGCATGGCTTATGCCGCTTTGGCGGTGCTGTACGGCTTGGAGCTTGCCCAGACGCTCGTCTACGCCTGGTACTACGGGGCTTTAACCGATGCGGCGATTCATACGCAAATGGATCGCTTGAAAAGCCTGCTGCTGCTTGGGGCCGGTCTTCTGGCGGCGAGCGCCGCCATCGCTTACCTGCATGCGTTAGCCGAAACCGCCGCCACTACCGGTGTAAAGCGGGATATGGAAAAAGCTCTTTACAAAAGACTGCTTCTCCTCCCCGCCTCCGAGCTGTCCGGGCACCGTTCGGGAGACCTCGTCTCGAGGTTCGCCAACGACCTTCACAGCATCGGTGGGGTATTGGGCGGCGGCTTGATGGAGATCCTCCGCCTCCCTGTGGTTTATGCCGCCGTCTTCGTGTACCTCTATCAGCTTAACGGCACCATCGCCTTGGTCAGCCTGTGCGCGGCTCCGGCAGCCCTTGCCGCCGGGGCGGCGTCGGGCTGGCTCCTTCGACGCAACGGACGTGAGGTCCAGCGGCTGCTCGGCACCATGAGCAGCTTGCTGAATGAGACGATTCGCGGCCATGGAGTGGTGCGGGCCTATGCTCTGGAGAGGATGCTCTACCGTAAGTATGCCGGCTTCAACCGGGAGCTGTACCGCTTGGAACGGCAGAACGCGAAGCTGAGCGGAGCCTTTCAGGCGGGGGCTTCGCGGTTAGCTCGGTCGTTTTTATGACCAGTCTCGGACTGGGCGCTTACTTTCTTTCCCTTCAGATGATGACGGTAGGCAGCCTGCTCACCTTTCTCAACCTGGTCAATCACCTCGTCTACCCGCTGACGGGGCTCGCCGGGCAGTGGGCTTCCTTCCAGAGGTCGCTCGCGGCCCTTGACCGGATCGCCCCCTGCTTTCCGCCCCGGTACCGGCAACCGGTCTGCCGGAATACATACCGCCGGCCCCGCTTAAGAAGGCCATCCGCTTCGAAGGCCTTTGCTTCCGGTATAAGGGACAAACACGGCTGTTCGAAGACTTCCGGCTTACGGTTCCGGCTGGAAGAACGGTGGCCGTCGTCGGGCCAAGCGGAGCGGGGAAATCGACCCTTTTGCAGCTGCTGGCCGGTTTTCAGCAGCCTGAGGCAGGAGAGATTTGGCTGGACGACAGGAGGGGAAGCTCTATGGATTTGGCGGAACGCCGCTCCTATTTCTCGCTTGTTTCCCAGGAAACCTTCCTTTTCGACGGGACGGTCCGGGAGAATCTGTTAGGCGCAAGACCCGGTGTGACCGAAGCGGAACTGAGGGAGGCGGCCCGGAATGCCTGCCTCCATGAAGAGATTATGGCGCTTCCCGATGGTTATGATACTCCGATAGGGGAGTTGGGGGCGAAGCTGTCGGGCGGCCAGAGGCAGCGGCTGGCCATCGCCCGGGCCCTGCTTCGGAATGCTCCGGTGCTGCTGCTCGACGAGGCAACCTCTGCACTGGATACGGAAACCGAGCGGGACGTGAAGACGGCTCTGGAGAGGCTGATGAAGGGAAGAACCACTATTGTGATCGCCCACAGGCTGAGCACTGTACGGGATGCGGACCGGATCGTCGTCCTGGACAAAGGCCGGATGGTGCAGGAAGGCACCCACGAGGAGCTGGTGAAAGCGGAAGGGCTGTACCGCCGTCTTCATCATCGGAAGGAGACCAAGGATAAGGAGCCGATGCCGGTTGATGTATACCCTGCTTAGATCGCTGTATGACCCTTCGGGCAAGCTTCCCCGGCTTCGGAGACCCCTCAGTACCAGGAGGCGCTTCGGCAAATAGAAGAATCCGGTATTTGCTGCCAGGTGTACTATCTTCTGCACAGCCGGAACCGGCTGGAGGAGGTCCCGGCATTCTTTCGTAATCGGCTGCAGCAGGTCCGGTCGGATTCTTTGTACTTGAATCTCTATCTCGGCCGTTCCCTGCAGAAGCTGCTGCAGAGCCTGGAGGAAAGAGGGATTCCGGCCATTCCGCTGAAGGGAGTGCCTTTTGCCGAGCGTTATTTCAGCGGGGCGAGTGCGCGTCCGACTTCGGATATCGATTTGCTCATCCATCCCGTTCACCTGGAGGCAGCGGAGGAATGCGTCCGTTCCCTCGGATATGACGAGGAAGAAGAGCGGATTCCCGCCCACTTTCACCGGAGCTTCAGCCGCAGGCTGCCGCATACTCCGGTCCCGCTGACAGTGGAGCTTCATTGGGGTCTGCTGAAGGAGAACACTTCCGCGCTCACAATGGATGCCTTCTGGGCTGCTTCCGAGCCGTACGGAAAGTTCCGCTATATCCGCAGGCTGTCCGATTATCATGAGTTCTATATGATCGCCCTTCACGGCTGGAAGCATAACCTGAATTCGGCCAAATATTTGCTTGATCTGGTTCAGCTCGTTCATGTGCTGGGGGACCGTCTGGACTATTCCAGGCTCCTACGGGATGCGGCTGTCGATCGAACCTCGCGCAGGCTGAAATGGACCCTTTCCGTCCTTTACCGTCAATTTCCGCATCTTCACGCCATTCAGCCGCTTCTCTGGAAGCTGCCCGAACGGCTGTATTGGGAGCCGGAACACGGACAGCATCCCCCGGGGCCATTGGCCGTTACCGGAATTTGCTGGTCACGCAGCATATGCTCTTTGACTCCTTCCTTCATGCCCTGCCGGGAGCCGCCCGGTGGCTGTTTCCTTCCCGCGTGGAGGCCGGCTTCGAGCTGGAGAAGGGACTGACGGACAGCCGCCACGGGTCCTTGATTCCCCTCTATCTACAGAGAGGGCGGCACTTGATCCGGGCCTTGAGCCAGGGAACAAAAAAAGTCGAAAAATAAAAAAGAAAAGCGATTGACAACGAATAGGCAAGATGGTATTCTAACCTTGTTCTTTATAAAGAACAACAACGTAGGCCCTACAGAACGCAAAGGCCGGGAAAAGCCGTGCTGAAGAACAGCCGGTCCGCCGATGCGCCTGGACGGGAATTAGTCATCCCTTGTCGTTCTTTAAAAAGAACGACACTACCATAGAAGAAAGCGGGGAGGAAACCATGAGCGCCATTGCCGGGATCTACAACTTCTCAGAAGACTCGCTATCCGGTGAATGGGCCAAGGCTATGATGGATGCGATGGCCCATCATCCGGCAGACGATTGCCAGGCCTGGCATCATGGTCCCCTATTTCTCGGCTGCCTGTCCCAATGGATCACACCCGAATCCGTCGGAGAAACGCTTCCCTATTATGATTCAGTCAACCGGATCGCCGTCACGGCTGATGCCATTCTGGACAACCGGCAGGAGCTGTTCGACCGGCTTCAGGTCAAGCGGGAGGACCGCAGCGGAATGCCGGACAGCCGCCTCATCGGACTCGCCTATGCCCGGTGGGGAGAGCGGGCGCCGAAGTACCTGATCGGGGATTTTGCTTTCATGATCTGGGATGAAGGCAAACGCCGGTTGTTCGGAGCAAGGGATTTCTCGGGAGGGCGAACACTTTACTTTACCAGGGCCGGAGGCAGGTTCGCCTTCTGTACGCTGATCCGGCCGCTGCTGAAGCTGCCGGGAACCGACCGGAGCATCAATGAGCAGTGGATGGCCGAATATCTCGCAGTAAGCGGGATGATCGACGTACTGGATGTCACCGCCACGGTCTACCGGGAGATCGAACAGGTTCCTCCCTGCCACAGCATTACGGTGGAAGGGGAGCGAGTTACCCTTCGGAAGTATGACGCCTGGTCTCCGGAGAAGGAGCTGAAGATCTCTTCCGACGGGGAATATGTCGAGGCCTTCCGTGAGGTATTCCAGCAAGCGGTGGATTCCCGGCTGCGAACCCATCATAAAGTGGCAGCACAGCTAAGCGGGGGCTCGATTCCGGGTCTATCGTAAGCTTCGCCGCCAGAACACTCCGCAGCCGGAACAAAACGCTTCATACGTTCAGCTACATACCGGGTCCGGATTTTAAGGATTTTACGTCCCGGAGCTTACTGGCGGATGAGACGCCGTTCATCAAGTCGACCGTGGATCACGTCGGAGGCATCCATGACCACTATCTCCACTTTCCCGGCAGGACCCCCTTCAATGAAATGGATGACTTTCTCGGAGCCATGGAATCACCGTATAAATTTTTCGAAAATTCCTTTTGGCTGAAGGGAATGTTCGAGAAGGCAGCCGAGGAACGGGCGGGGATCCTGCTGAATGGAGGCAGGGGAAACCTCACCATCTCATGGGGTTCGGCCGTCGACTACTACGGTCTTCTCCTCAAGAAACTGAAGTGGGTGCGTCTGGCACGGGAGCTTAACCTCTACAGCCGCAATGCAGGGGAAGCCGGTTCCGGAGACTTCCCGAAATCGCACAGGCGGCTTTCCCGATGGCCGGCAAGCTTTTCTCCCGGGAGGGGTACCGCCTTCCCGCTCTCATCCATCCGGAATTCGCCCGCCGGACTCAGGTTTACAGTCGGTTAAGGCAGCACGGAATGGACGAATCGGGATGGTTCGGCGCCATCAATGTTTTTGACCAGAGGCATCGGCATTTCGAGGACGGGTCTCACTGGAACGCGAGCAACTCGCTCGCCGCCAAGCTGTCTCTCCGCTACAAGGTATGGAAGCGGGATCCGACGAATGACATTCGGGTCGTGCGGTTCTGCCTCTCTGTTCCAGAAGAGCAGTATGTCCGGGACGGGATGGACCGGGCGCTGATCCGCCGGTCGACCGAAGGGGAGCTGCCCGATATGGTGCGCTTGAATCACACCGTTCGGGGAGTGCAGGGTGCCGATTGGGTACACCGGATGATCCCGGAATGGTCCGCTTTTGTAGCCGAAGCCCAGCAGATGAGCCGGGACCCCCTTATGGGGGAATGGCTCAACATGGAAGCCATAAAGGCGGCCGCAGGAAAAGCGGAGAAAGGCGTCCGCCCGGAGGATGTACTGGATCCCGGATTGCGCATTCTGATGCGCAGCCTCATCGTCTATCGCTTCATGACCAAACATGCTTGAAAGGAGGTGAACCCAAATGAAAAAAGAATGGAAGAAGCCTGCTCTGGAAGTTCTGGAAGTTCAAGCAACGGCAGCATCCACGACTAACGGCCCTTTCACGGACGAAGCTTACATCCCTGGTCAGTGGAGCAGCAGCCCTCGTTTCACGAGCTAATCAATCATGCTAATTAAGGCATGTATAGGCCCTTATGCACTACGGGCATAAGGGCTTCATACATAGCCTGATCAACGGCTGGGGTGAACAGACATGCCCGTAATCGGGAAAGACCTTACCTATCAGGCATTTGGATTCCGCATAGAAAGTGAAGTTCCCTTGCCCGAGCTTGCTCCTTGGAGCGGGCCGGAAACGAACCTGGATATTGAAATCAAGTTTGGCCCGGTGCCGGACGAGGAGGAGCTGATGGCTCAGCCTTACCACCACCTGGTCCATGATCATATAGTACGTTTTTACATCCCGGAACACGCATCTTTTGCCGTTGAGAAGGGACGAACGATAACCGTTTCACCTGTTCCCGGTGCGGACCCGGCATTGCTTCGTTTGTATATTCTCGGAACCTGCATGGGCTCGATTCTTATGCAGAGAAAGATATTCCCTCTTCACGGAAGCGCCCTTTCCATTGATGGCCGGGCCTATGCCATCGTAGGGGATTCGGGGGCAGGCAAGTCCACGCTCGCCTCTGCTCTCATGAGCCAGGGATACCGGCTGCTTAGTGACGATGTGATAGCGGTAACGCTCGATGGAGAGGACAGGGTCCCGGTTGTGACCCCTCTTATCCTCAGCAGAAACTGTGGCAGGAGAGCCTCGACCATTTTGGAATGGAATCCGGAGGCTTCGAATCCATCTACGGTCGCGAGACCAAGTACAGCGTACCGGTTTCCTCTCAATTCTGCACGGAACCCCAGCCGCTCGCCGGCCTATTCGAACTGACGAAGACCGCCGAACGGGAAGTGGAGATGGCTCCCGTCCCGAAACTGCAAAGCCTTCCTCTTCTGTTACAGCACACCTACCGGCACTTCCTGATTCCCAGACTCGGCCTGACGGATTGGCATTTCAGCACCTCGGCGGCTATTACGCAGCATGCCGGATGTTTCCGGCTGAACCGCCCATCGACCGGCTTTTCCGTACCTCAGTTAGTCTCATGCATTCTCGATACGATCCGGAAAGGGGACCAATGACATGACGAACCAGACGATAGCTCGTACCGACCGCATTATCCCGGTCCAAGGCAACATTGTCAGCAATATGGGTGGGGAAAAGGTGATGCTCAGCATCCATAACAGCAAGTACTACAACCTGGGGGAAATTGGAGGGAAAATTTGGGAACTGCTGGAGAAGGGCTCGAACGTAGAGGAACTGGTGACGGCACTGACAGAGGAATATGCCGTTGAACCGGCCGAATGCGAAGAGCACGTCGCTTCCTTTCTTCAAATGCTTCACAGGGAAGGCCTGATCCAGATTCAAGGCTAAGCACGTTATTTCTTAAGGGAGAGGGAGGTTCCTTATGGGAACGGCAGAAAAGATAAGGAAGTTCCTTTCCCTCGATCTGGCGTCGATGCTATTGCTGGCGGAAGCCTATATTCTGATGGGCTGGGGGCGGATTCAAGTCTCGCGTTCTTTTGCGAAGGTAGCGCCGTCGCTTGGGGAGAGTATGGAGGAGACCACCCAGGACGAGATTCCGGCCGATCACCGCTCGCTAGTGCTCGTTCACGATGCGGTGGAAGTCATGAGCCGGCATACCCCTTGGGAGAGCAAATGCCTCGTCCGAGCCATTGCCGCCCAAATCATGCTGAAGCGCAGGAGAATTGCCAGTACCCTTTATTTGGGGACCGGAAGGGATGAGGCCGGTCAGCTGATCGCCCATGCCTGGCTGCGCAGCGGGCCTTACTTCATAACCGGAGCGGAAGGCAGGGAAAAGTTTGCCGTTGTCGGCAAATTTGCCAAGAACCCGGGCCGGTAAGATTACGAAGAAAGGGGAACAGGATGGACACATTCCGATTGGACACAACCGAATTCTCCAGGGAGCTTGCCGTGCTCCTTCAGCTATTAAGGGAGGAGGCAGGGGCTCCGGGAAGAGGAACCGTTCAAGCCGCGGAGGAGCTCCGCGGCTTGAACGGGGAGCTACTGGTGCAGCTGGCCCGCCATCATCGGGTCTATCCCCAGCTTTATTCTAAGCTGCGCGCGCATGGGAAGGAGGTTCTTCTCGCTCCTGTCATGAAGTCCCTCCAGCGGGATTATCAGGCCAACACCTTTGAAATGCTTCGTCTCGGAGCGGAAATGAACAGCCTGTGCCGGCAGCTCGAAGAGGAAGATATTCGCACCATCGTTCTTAAAGGACCGGTTCTTGCGGCCGATCTCTACGGCGATCTGTCCCAGCGCACCTGCGGAGATCTGGATATTCTCGTGCCTCTGGATAACCTGGAGCAAGCGGAAGCACTCTTAAGCCGGCTGGGCTATGAGAAGGACGAATACATCGAAACGATTCTGAATGATTGGAAATGGCGGCATCACCATGTCACCTTCCTCCACCATACCAAAGGCTTCAAGGTGGAGGTCCATTGGCGGCTGGGTCCCGGACCGGGGACGGAGCCGGCGTTTGAAGACCTGTGGGCAAACAGGAGAATAAGCAAGGCTTCCGGGTATCCTGTCTATTATTTGGGGAGAGAGGATTTATTTCTGTTTCTCGTCACCCACGGAGCCCGGCACGGCTGGTCCCGGCTCCGCTGGCTGACGGATATCGACCGGCTCTCCGTCCAGAGCCTGGAGGAAGACCGTCTAGTAAGCTTGCTGCGCCAGTTCAAGCAGACTCACGTCGCCGGCCAGGCGTTGGTGCTGGCATCCGCCCTGCTCGGGACCCCTCTTTCCCCGGGCTTGCCAAGCTCGCCGGAACGAAGCGGGCCCGCCGTCACGCGGAAGGAGCGCTGTATTACGTCAGCCGGATGATCAACCTTCATTCCGAGCCGCTTCCCGATGAGGTGTCCCGCTACCATAAACGTCACTTGTTTACACTGATGTCGCCCTATCATAAAGCCTTGTTCGTGATGAGCTTCCTCTATCCGTATCCCGAGGATGCCGAAACCTTGCTTCTGCCGAAGCCGCTGCATTTTCTGTACTTCCCCCTTCGTCCCTTCCTGTGGATGTGGAGGAAAACCAAGAAGCTAGCCTTATCGTAGGGAGAGAAAGCCATGGAGCCCATTCTGTATTTCACGCGCAAACTGCATAGGTACGCCGGCAAAATTCTCTACCTGAATCTGCTCGGCATGGCTCTGATCAGCCTACTTGACGGAGCGGGAATGCTGCTGCTGCTTCCTCTGCTAAGCCTAAGCGGGATTGTGGACCAAGCAGCCGGTCTGCCGTCATTTCTGAAGGGACTTTCGTTTGTGGCCGATCTTCCGCGCTCGACCGGTCTGCTGCTCATTCTGGGGCTTTACCTGGCCTTGATGGCCGGGCAAAGCCTCATCCAACGGAGCTTGAGTCTCCGGGATACCCGGCTGCACACGGGATTTATCAATCACATCCGACTGGAAACCTACCGGTCTCTGCTCGGGGCGAACTGGAGCTTCTTCATCCGCCGGAGGAAAACCGATCTTATCAATTCCATGACGGAAGAGCTGGGGGCCG
This sequence comes from Paenibacillus sp. CC-CFT747, assembly GCA_030323305.1. GTDB lineage: Bacteria > Bacillota > Bacilli > Paenibacillales > NBRC-103111 > Paenibacillus_AO > Paenibacillus_AO aurantius. The sequence continues at coordinate 3,258,586 of CP106741.1, forward strand.
TAACGAACGGAACCTATACCTTCCTTCAATTTCTAACCTCGCTGGTCTTTACGGTTATCCAGATCGCCATTGCCTTCTGGCTATCCGCCAAGCTGACGCTGTTCGTGCTCGGCTGCGGCCTCGTGCTCGCCTTCTTCTCCCGTACCTTCATCCGCAAATCCCGCCAGCTGGGAGGCCGCATGAATGGGCTCGCACGGAATTACCTGGGGGCATCACAGATCATTTCAACGGAATTAAGGACATCAAGAGCAACCGGTTGGAGGGCGCCCGCGAAAGCTGGATGGAAGCCTGGTGTGAAGAGGCCGGCCGGGAACGGCAGGCACAGGCCCGCGTCCGCCTGAATTCCCAGCTGTATTACAAGCTGTCGTCCGCCGTGGTGCTGGCCTTGTTTCTGTATGGTTCGGTCATGCTCTTCCAGACGGAAGGTCAATCCCTCCTGATCGTCATGCTTATCTTCTCCCGTCTGTGGCCCCGGTTTACCGGTATTCAATCAAGCCTGGAGCAGATCGCTTCTTCCGTACCGGCTTTGAAATCTCTGCAAGCCCTCCAGAGGGACTGCCAAGCCGCAGAGGAAATCCAGGGGCTTCGACCATAGACCCCCTGCCGAAGCCGATCCGCATCCAGGAAGGATTGGAATGCCGGGACGTCTCCTTCCGGTATAACCGCGAGGACGGCGGCTATGCTCTCAAGGACATTCAGGTCCGTGTCCGGCCGAATGAAATGACGGCGATCGTCGGCCGGTCGGGAGCGGGCAAGAGCACGCTGGTCGACCTGCTGATGGGGATGCTCGAGCCGGAAAGCGGAGAAGTCACCGTCGATGGCCAAAGGCTGGCAGGAGAGCGGATTCTCTCGCTCCGCCGGTCGATGAGCTATGTGCCCCAGGATCCGTTCCTATTTAATGGGACGATTAGAGAGAACCTGAACATGATGGTTCCGGAGGCGGACGAGGAGCAGATGTGGGAAGCACTTGGACAATCGGCCGCGGCCGACTTCGTGAGGAGGCTTCCCCAAGGATTGGATACCGTTATCGGAGACCGGGGAATCCGGCTTTCCGGAGGAGAAAGACAGAGATTGGTTCTCGCCCGAGCCCTTCTTCGCCAACCGTCGATCCTTGTGCTGGACGAAGCGACGAGCGCGCTCGATACGGAGAACGAAGCGAAGATCCAGCAGGTGCTGGAAAGCTTGAAGGGCCGGTTGACACTGATCGTGATCGCTCACCGCCTCTCCACCATCCGCAGCGCGGACCAGGTCATTGTATTGGACCAGGGGAGGGTCGTCCAGCAGGGCGGCTATCTTCAACTGGCGGAGGAGCCGGCGGGTCTGTTCTCCCGGATGCTTGGCAAGCAGGCCAAGGATACGCCGGTTGCTGCGATTGGATAGCCGATGACCGGGCGAGCGGAGGATCGACATTTTTCGAGTTGACATGTTCACTATAAAGAACTACTATGGTAAATAGATACAGGAAATGAAGGACAATTCCTTGTTCTTTTTAGCTTTTAGGCAGTGCCTCTTTTTTTTGAATGGCTGTTCTTTATAAAGAATTAATTGGGGTTGTAAATGAATGCGGACCGAAGTTCGCCGACCCGACTTTCCTGCAGGAGGAATGCCCAATGTCCACCGGTACCGGGGCTGAGATCCGGATCCCGAAGCTTATTCATTACTGCTGGTTCGGAAGAGGGGAGATGCCGGATATTGTTCGGGAATGCATGGAGAGCTGGAAAGCTCATCTGCCCGGCTACACCTTCATGGAATGGAATGAATCCAATACCGATCTGGAGAGCAATACCTATGTCAAGGAAGCTTATGCAGCCGGGAAATACGCGTTTGTGAGCGATTACGCCCGTGTCTACGCCCTCTATCATTACGGGGGATCTACCTGGATACCGATGTGGAGGTTTTTCGTCCATTTGATGATTTACTGCATCACGACTCCTTCTGGGGGTTCGAGCAGGAGAATTATATCGCCACCAGTACAATAGGGAGCGCCCCAGGCAACCGGCTGATTCAAGTATTCCTGGATGCCTACGCCACCAAGCCCTTCCTCAAGGAGGACGGAAGCTTCGACAGCGGCACGAATGTCGGCTTGATCACCCGTATTCTAGGGGAATACGGCATCCGGGCGAACGGCGAATACCAGGAGATCGAAGGACTGGGTGCCTTTTACCCGCAGACGTACTTCTCCCCTTACGATTACATCAACTGCCGGACCTTCCGGACGGACCGTACGTACGCCATGCACCATTTCTACAAAAGCTGGCTGCCTCCTTCCACGCGGTGGAAGGGAAGGATCAAGAAGATAATAGCTAAAGTCATAGGTGGCCACAACATAGCAAAGCTTAGGGAAATTATTAAATAACTTCGGGAGAAAAACTATGATAATAAAAATCATTAATACTCTTCAAAATGAGATCCGAAGCCGGGGGCTATACATAACAATAATCATGCTGTTGACACAATGTGTCGGACTGTTCAGAGGGTATATTTACAAAATCATGTACTTTAGAAATATTAGTTCTACCTATCTAACCCTGCAAGCCAACAGTAAAATTGAAATATTTGACAAAGAGTCTAAGGTCACTTTTGGCAAGAATGTATTTATTAGAAAGAATGCAAGTATTCGTATGGATCACGGAGGGCAGCTTATACTCGGTGATAAAGTCTTTATTAACGACAACTGCAACATAAATTGCGTCAATAAAATAATGATTGGGAATAACTCAAAGATAGCTCCGAATGTTTCTATCAATGATCATGATCATAATTATAAAGATTATAATGGTGAGCACCTTATCAAGGGCAATATAATCATTGGAGAAAATGTATGGGTGGGTTCAAATGTCGTGATACTGAGGGATACTAGTATCGGCGACAATACGGTCATTGCGGCAGGAAGCGTAGTGAAAGGTGATGTCCCAGCCAACAGTATTTTTTATAACAAGCGCGAAAAGACAATAACTCCTTATGGAATGGCACCGAGTAACATAATGCAGATGGAGAGGTACAAATGAAGAAGTCTATATTAATTTCCGTGTTTGATATGGAAATTGGTGGGATTGAAAGAAGTTTAATAAATATGTTAGAAGCAATGGATTACGAAAAATACAATGTAGATCTATTTATCTGCAATCATACAGGGGATTTTCTGAATTTAATTCCAGATAAGGTAAATGTTCTGCCGCAAATAGGGGATTATTCAGTAATTCGCAAATCCATTGTCCAATCATTGAAAGAAGGATATTTGACCTTATCCACCGTACGTGTTATTAGCAAATTGCTGGCGGAGTTTAAGGGAAAACGCCTTAAATATACGGAAGGCTCAGCCTATATCCAGATGCAGCTAGCGGTTAAGTATGCATCGTGGATATTGCCTAAATTGGATAAGGCGTATAATCTTGCTATCAGTTACGCTTGGCCACATGATCTTGTCGCTAATAATGTAACGGCAGCAAAGAAGATAGCTTGGATACATACTGACTATAGTACTCTAGAAATTGATAATGGAATTGATCTGTCCATGTGGAGCAAGTTTGATTATATTGCTTCCATTTCTGAAGCTTGTACTGCTGCATTTTTAAAGAAATATCCTTTATTGGAAGAAAAGATTGTCCAAATTGAAAATATTACTTCGCCATTAATCGTTAATAGACTTGCTGAGCAATCGTCCCAAAATACATTTGATAATAATTTCTTTAATCTGCTGTCAGTTGGTAGGTTGTCTTATGTAAAAGGATTTGATTTAGCTGTAACGGCGCTGAAGATCTTACATGATAAAGGCCTCAACCATATTAAATGGCATATTGTTGGTTATGGCGGTTATGAGAGTGAGTTGCGGGAAATGATTGCAGCAAATAACTTGCAAGAAAGCTTTATCCTCTGGGGAAGCAAACCAATCCTTATCCTTTCATTAAAGCATGTGATCTTTACATTCAACCCTCTCGTTATGAAGGGAAGGCCGTTACGGTAACCGAAGCACAAATTTTGGGAAAGCCTGTTCTGGTTACAGCCTATCCAACCTCCTTTAGCCAAGTGGATAATGGAAAAGATGGCTTGATATGTGAACCAAATGCTATTGGTATTGCTAATGGAATAGAGGAACTTTACTTTAATCCAGAATTCAGGAACACATTAACAACGAATTTGATGAAGAGGGATTTTAATAACCGATATGAACTTGATAAGCTCGATCTGTTGGTATGAGGAGGCGGTAGGCTGTGGAAATTAAAGTAAGCGTCATTATACCTGTCTTTAATGCCCAAAGATATATAAGGAGTTGTATTGAGTCACTTCTTACCCAATCTTTGCATGAGAGCGAGTTCATCTTTGTAAATGATGGATCAAAGGATAACGGTGAACGAATTATTAAGGAATATCAAGAGGAAGATAATCGCATTATCCTCATAAACCAGGCTAATCAAGGAGTAAGTGCAGCAAGAAATGCTGGCATTAAGGTAGCACGAGGGAAATATTTAGGTTTTGTTGATGCCGATGATTCGGTGGATTTGGACTTTTTAGAGACTTTATATAGCGAAGCAGAGAATGACCAGTGTGACATTGTTGTCTCAGCCTTAGAGATTGAGCTGGAAGGGCGTAGAGTGGTGACGGAGTCTCCTTTTCCTGCCGGTTTGGTAATGGGAACGAAGGAGATTGAGGAGGAGGTTCTCCCCTATTTTATAAAAACAGACCAACTCAATACAGCCTGTACAAAACTGTACCGGAGAACCGTCATCCAGGACAACGGGGTAGAGTTCCCTCTAAAGGTGGCGCTGGGGGAAGACGGGATATTTAACATGAGGGCCTTTCAACGGGCTAAACGAATCAAGTTTATTCGGTACACCGGGTATCATTACCGGGAAACAGCAGGGAGCGCTACCCGCAACCTTCGGGACAAGGATTATTTCCAGCGAGCTTTGGAAGTCCATACGATGGATTACTCCGAGCTTCTGCCGAATTATAAGGATAAGAATAAGATCCGGCGTCTCCTGTCGATCCGGTTGATCCATAATGTTATGTCGTTCGCATATGTGTACTTGAAAGCAGCCGATGAGTGGAGCTTAAGGAAGCGTTTAGGTTATGTCCGCCAGATGATCCGTCATCCCCTCGTCCAAGAGGCTCTCCCGGATTATTACGGGGAAGTATACAAAACATTAGGAAGGTACGAGAGATTTATCGCGGAAATGATTCGAAGGCAATCAACATTAGGTTTATTTGCTGCCACATTCTATAGCCGGATGAGAAATAAATAAACAGGAGGAGTTTGGGAATGAAGATTATGATGTTTGCCCATGGAGGCAGTTTGAATAGAGGATGTGAAGCAATAGTCCGATCGTCTACAGAAATTATTAAAGAACGCATACATAATGCAGAAATTTATTTAGCCTCAGAGAAACCGGAGACGGATAGAATCATTACTAAGCTGGATGGGATTTATGACGGGGCCAGCCTACCAATTAAAAAGTTTTCGTATGATTGGTTTCTTTCCTCTGTCAAAGTGAAGCTATTCAAGGACGAATCTTACGCACTCGGCCGTATTCACAACAACATCGTGAAACACATTCCAGAGATGGACGTCTGCCTGTCGATTGGTGGAGACAACTACTGCTATGGCGAACAACCGGGTTGGTATGAGATTAACCGTAGAGTTAAGGCTCAAGGCAAGAAACTCGTCCTCTGGGGATGCTCCATCGGCGAAGAAGACATGTCTTCTCGTAAGCTGGAGGATTTGAAGCAATTCGACTTAATTCTTGCACGCGAATCATTGACCTACAACATGCTACACAGTAAGGGCCTCCAAAATGTCAAACTGTGTGCGGATGCGGCTTTCACGATGCAGAAGCAGGAGTTGGAATACCCCCAGGCTGGCAGCAGGGAAACACAGTAGGTTTTAACTTTTCTCCACTCGTTTGGAAGAAAAACAAGTCATCTCAAGCAAGTATCGATAATCTGATTCGGCACATTTTGGAAACAACTGATATGACGATTGCCCTTACACCACATGTTATTGAGGCCGGTAATGATGATTACGAAATATTACATTCTTACTACGATAAGTATAAGGACACCGGTCGTGTTCTTTTATTGCCAAATAACCTCAATGCTATTCAGTACAAAGGCTATATCGCTCGTATGAGGTTCTTTGTCGGGGCTCGTACTCACGCTACTATAGCCGCTTACTCCAATTGCGTTCCCACCATGGTACTTGGCTACAGTGTGAAGTCAAAAGGTATTGCTAAAGATCTCTTTGGTGAAGAGAAGCTTGTACTTTCTTTGAATGAAATCTCAGATAGTACCAGACTAATCGAAAAATTTGATGAAATGCTATCAGAAGAGAAAGAAATTCGTCAACGCTTAGGCTCATCTATCCCGCAAATTAAATCCATGTCCTACAAAGCGGTTGATTATTTAAATGCATTGGTTCAATAAGGGGTGTCAAGATGAAGAAGAATCTACTGTTCATCATACCAAGCCTGACAGCCGGCGGTGGTGAAAAGAGCTTGGTTAACCTTTTGAACAATATGGATTACACGTTATACAACGTAGACCTATATCTTTTAGATCACACTGGATTATTTATGGAATTCATTCCTAAAGAAGTAAATCTTATTCCCTAACAAAAACTTATGATGAATTTACTTTGCCCTTGGTAAAGTCAATGGGCAGATTTCTGGCGAAAGGTCACACTGCTCTGGCTTACAGTCGTATGATGTACTCCATAAAAAACAGAGCCCAAAAGAACGTTTCTAGAAGAGAACAATATAATTGGAAATATATCTCTAAGGCGATTGATCAGTTGGATAAGAAATACGATGTGGCCATTGGATTTCTTGAAAAGACAGCAACCTATTTATGTGTAGACAAAATAAAGGCGTCCAAGAAGATCGGTTGGGTTCATATTGACTATGATAAATTGGGCATGGATCCTGAGTTTGATAATGAATACTTCAACAAGCTAGATCATATCATAACAGTCTCCGAAGAATGTGCTAATGTCCTTATTAATAGGTTTCCCGACAAAAAAGAGAAGGTAGATGTACTTTACAATATCGTGTCCCCCCGGTTGATTAGTAAAATGTGCTTGCAGACTAAAAAAAATGTGTATAACAAAAAAAAGACCAAATGGTGATCCTTTCCATAGGCCGGCTGCATTATCAAAAAGGGTTTGAGCTTGCTATTGAAAGTTGCAGAATGTTAATCGATCGAGGTTATAATATCCAGTGGAATATTATAGGGGATGGGGAGGAAAGGGGAAAATTAATTCAGTTAATAGAAAATTATGGGTTAAGTGATCACTTTAAACTACTAGGTCTTAAATCAAATCCCTATCCTTATATTCAGCAAGCAGATATTTATGCCCAGACCTCTAGGTTTGAAGGAAAGTCAATTGCCATTGATGAGGCTAAGATATTGAATAAGCCCATAATTATCACTGATTTCAGTACAGCAAAAGACCAGATAAAAGATGGGATTGATGGTTTAATTGTTGAAAGATCGGCTGAAGCTCTCACCAATGGATTAGAGATATTGATAAATAACGAAACAGTTAGAAAGAATCTATCCCTTAATTTATCTAAGATGAAATTAGGAACGGAAGACGAGATCGGTAAGTTTTATCAAATAATTAACGGGTGAAGCCTATGAAACAAAAGCTGTTGTTTGTGATGAACAGTTTGAATTGCGGAGGAGCGGAGAAGGCTTTAGTTTCTCTGTTAGAGGTTATTGATTATTCCAAATATGAAGTGGACTTGTATCTCTTTAAGCACGAAGGGGTCTTTCTCAAAAAGCTCCCAAGTGAAATAAGGATTTTAGAAGAACCGACAGAATACAAATATTTTGATATGCCCGCTAAGCAGGCGGTGATTAATAGTTTAAGTTCAGGAAAGGTGAGCTTAACGATTTCGAGAATACAGGCTGGGTTCGTATTCAAGCGGGAAAGCAATAGCGCTCGTTGTGAACAGCGAGTTTGGAAATATGTATCAAAATCTTTAAAACCATTAGATCAGAATTATGATGTTGCTATAGGCTATCTTGAAAAAAATCCAATTTACTTTTGTATCGATAAAGTGAAAGCTAAAAAGGTAATTGGGTTTATTCATAGCGATTATGAAAAAATGGGAATGGACTCGAGTCTGGATCAAAGTTACTTCAAGAAACTTAATTATCTGGTTACAGTATCTGAAAGATGCAAAGAAATCCTGTGTGAGAATTTCCCGGAACTTCAGGACAAAATTCAATTGATGTATAACATAGTATCGCCTAGAGCGATCATGAAGTTGTCCTTTGAGAATGCTTCAGGATTTAACAAAACTCATGGTAAATCAATTGTCTCAGTGGGACGATTAAGCTATGAAAAAGGCTTCGAGCTTGCCATTGAGGCGTGCCGTGAACTCGTGCAGGGCGGGTACCCCGTCCAATGGTCCGTCATTGGGGAAGGGGAAGACCGGGCCAAGCTGCAGAGAAAAATCGACGAATACGGACTGCAGAATCATTTTTATCTCCTGGGGCTTAAGGAAAATCCTTACCCGTACATTAAGGAAGCGGACATTTATGTACAGCCCTCCCGTTTCGAAGGAAAATCCATAGCCATCGATGAAGCCAAGATCCTGCAGAAGCCGATTGTCGTCACGAACTTCCCCACCGCCAAGGATCAAATTACCCATGGAGTCAATGGATGGATAGCGGAAATGAACCCGAAAGCCCTTAGCCTGGCCATTCGGACGTTACTGGACGATGAAGAACTCCGCAGAAGGCTTCAGCAGAAGCTGGCGGACGAACCGCTCGGTACGGAGGCGGAAATCAACAAATTATATGCCATGTTTAACTAGCCCGAAAGGTAGGAATTCTTCATGCTGCAAGCCGTAACGATCATCAGTCTGGTGCTGCTTCTGGGGTGGCCCTTCTCTTCTTGATTGATCTGGTGCCTCTATTCAAGGATTGGGTGAGCCGAATTCACATCGGAAGGTATGCGGACCAAGAAGGCTGGAATGCCGCCATCACCGCCCGTGGAGTCAAATGGCTGAATGCCACGCCCAAGATCAAAGTAACCGACAATACCCGGCTGATAGCCATTGATATGTGGAAGGGCAACTATACCAAAAGCGCCATCCAGCACTGGCAAGAGGCTGCCCTGCTGCTTGGCCTTGCGGAGCAGATGAAGAGAAAGGAGGATCCTGCCACCCGGACGGAGATCAGCAAGTACCTTCAAGCCAAATTAGACGACAATGGCCAATGGAGAGAGCTTCCGCAGCTGGTGGATGGGGCTATTCTCGCCTACGCCTTGATGAAGGTGGAGGGGATAGTACCCGGAGACTACCGAAGAGCCCTGGATGCCACCTGGGAGATGATAAGAGAGCATATCGGAGGGGATGGTACCGTTCAATACCGCAAGTTTATGAAGAACTACCGGTATGTCGATACGATCGGATTTATATGCCCTTTTCTGATTTCCTACGGAATCCGCTACGGCCACAAGGAATGCGTAGATCTTGCTGTACGGCAAATACTCGCCTACGAGGAGCACGGCATGCTTGAGGAGCGTTCGATCCCCTGCCATGCCTACCATACGGAGAGTAAGGTACCTCTTGGCTTGTTCGGATGGGGCCGAGGGCTGGGATGGTTCGCCATCGGGCTCATCGATGCCTGGGGAGAACTGCCGGCGAATCATCTCTACAAGCCGCTTCTCGATGCGAGTGTGAAGCGGTTTGCCAAAGCGGCGATCGCTTTCCAGCAGGAGGACGGCCGATGGAACTGGACGGTCACCCGTCAGGAATGTTCGGCCGATTCCTCCGCTACCGCTACCCTTGGCTGGTACATGCGTAAGGCGTCAGCCATGGAGGAGATTTCGGAGCCGTGCCGGGCCAGCGCGGAGAAGGCTATCGCCTTCTTAATGAAGAACACACGAAGAGACGGTGCGGTGGATTTCTCACAAGGGGATACGAAGGACATTGGGGTTTACTCCATGAACTTCAACATTCTTCCTTTCACTCAAGGATTCTGCATCCGGTTGATGAATTCTGATAATTAATTGGGGGCTACAGTGAATGTTAAAGAGGATAGTTACTTCCATAAAAGTAAGAGTGAAGAACAAACTAAATCCCAAATCGGAACTCGAAATTTTAAGAGAGAGAGGATTAACTTACGGCAGGAATTTCCATATGTTTAACAGTTATATAGACTATGGCCATTGTTGGCTGGTAGAGATTGGGGATGATGTCACGATCACCAATAGTGCCATACTTGCACACGATGCAAGCACTAAATTACATTTTGGGAAGTCGAAGATAGGAAAAGTCATCATTGGAGATCGAGTATTTATCGGTTATAAGAGTGTGATTCTCTGTAATGTTAGGATTGGAAACGATGTTATTGTTGCAGCAGGATCAATTGTCACAAAAAGTATTCCAGACAATTGCATAGTTGCAGGAAATCCTGCGAGAGTTATCGGAAAAACAAGTGATTATCTGGAGAAACATAAGCAACTGTTAAAAGAAAAGCCCGTTTATGAGACTTACTGGCCTTACAAGACTCAACAGCAAAAAAATAAAATAAAGGAAGAATTGGAGAATGGTTTTGGGTACGATGAATAAATAATTAAGGAAATGCGGCGATAAAGATGAGGACCAAGAACTCTCTAATAAATATTACTGCAGGCTTAGGAAACCAACTGGTTATTACTGTTCTTAGTTTTCTTACCCGGACGTTATTTATCAATATACTTGGGATAGAATACCTTGGAGTAAATGGGCTTTTCACCAACATCCTTGCCATGCTTTCACTTGCGGAAGCGGGGATCGGGTCCAGCATTATCTATAGCCTGTATAAACCAGTAGCCGAGAATGACCGGCCTCGCATTCAATCCTTGATGAACCTCTACAGGAAGGCTTATTTAGTGATTGCGTCCGTCGTCTTTCTGTTGGGTGTCTCTGTCATGCCGTTCCTCTCTTTTTTCGTCAAGGATGCTCAGGTTGATCATATTCACCTTATTTTTCTCATTTTCCTATTTAACACTTGTTTGCCTTACCTGTTTCAGCATAAATGCTCGTTCTTAAACGTCAACCAGAAAAGCTATATTATTACCATAGTGTTCTCGGTATCTTCTATTGTTTCGATGGGCCTTAAGATTGCGGTGCTGTATTGGACCAAGAACTTTATTTACTACCTTGTTGTGGAATGCATCGTCACTTTGATAAGCAGTGCGTTCCTATATTGCGTAGTCGACCGGATGTATCCATATTTGAAGGAGAAGTTTACAGGCAAACTGGATTGGGAAACGAGGAATAGCATTATACGGAACATAAGAGCAATCGTTCTCCAGAACGCGGGAACTTATCTGATCTTCGGGACCGATAATATTATCATATCCTCCTTTGTCAGCGTGGCGGCGGTGGGGCTGTATTCCAACTATAATATGCTGATCGAGATCTGCCGGACCTTTATCAATCAAATCTTCAATAACCTCTATCACAGTATTGGCAACCTGGTGGCAAAAGAAACCAAAGACAAGATTTACAGCGTATATAAGGTCTACTGGCTAGTTAATTTCTGGCTGTATTCCTTCTTTGCTATATTCCTTTATGTCATTCTGGAACCATTTGTCCGTCTATGGATAGGTTCATCCTACCTCATGAGCAACGTGGTTCTTATCGTACTAATGGTCACTTTTTATGAACGAGGAATGAGAAATGCGATAACCACCATGAAAAATACAGCAGGAATTTTTCATGAAGACCGGTATGTCCCTCTGGTGCAGGCCGTTATTAATCTTGGGTTCTCCATCTGGCTTGTTCAGGAGATTGGTATAGCGGGTGTGTTTCTGGGAACATTGATCAGCGCTATGGCCGTGCCATTCTGGACGACTCCGTTCTTCGTTTACCGTAAAGTATTCAATTGTCCGCTGCGTTCGTACTTCTTGACTTACTTTCTCTATGCGGCGATTGGGGTGGCCACGTGCCTGTTTACCATTTGGATTTGCGGATGGCTTTCCTCTGTGACGTGGCCTATGCTTCTGGTGCGAGCTTTCGCTGCTGCGTTGATTCCAAATCTAGTGTATGTACTCCTCTTTAGGAGAACAAAGGAGTTTCGCTATCTCTGGGGGATCGCAACTCGCTTACTTTCCACCATGGTCAAAAAAATCAAGCCCAACCTGGCGGAAGCCCGCTAGGTAGATTCGGTACCCTAGCCAAGGAGTGAACCCCAATGGACAGTGTCAGTGTTGTAGTTCCCGTCTATAATGCTGCCCGAAAGCTTGAGAAATGCATCCAGTCCATTCTAAATCAATCCTTTCGAAGTTTGGAACTTATTCTGGTTAATGACGGGTCGACCGACAGGAGCTTGGCAATCTGTGAGAAATACCGCGCGAGGGATGATCGGATTGTTGTTATTAGTCAGCCGAACGCGGGAAGCATTGCCAGCAGAAGAGTAGGTGTAGAAACGGCCCGCTCGGATTACGTGGTTTTTGTGGATGCGGATGATTGGATCGATCGGGATATGATTCGCATTTTGTACGAGGAAACTGTAAAGAATGATTTAGATCTTGTTGTCTGCAACACCTATAAGGTGTTGGGTTGGGCAAAGGAAAGTAACAAAAGCTGGTACTTTAAAGAAGATAAGTTCTTTTTCAAAGAAGAAATTCGTAAGAAGCTTGCCGTTGCTTACTTATGGGGACATCCTTTTCCAGCTACCCTTCATGGGAAATTGTATAAGAGAAGGATGCTTCTGGATAACGATAATTTTTTGAATAAGGTAAAATTTCTTGGAGACGATCTATTCTATAATCTTGAATTGCTTCTCCATACGGAACGACTCAAGATAATATGCAAGCCTTTATACTACTACCGGGCGGGTGGACTAACCAGCCGTTACATGCCTTATTTCTTTGAGGATATGATAACCGGCTATGAGATCCAGAAAACGGTTGTGGAGAGATATTACCCCGATACCAAGGAAAAGGAATACGATGGCATTTGCATCATGCTGCTAAATTTGCTAAGAAGTTCTCTGTATAACTTGTTTGTGGGAAGGTTGGATAAAGTCCAGATTAATCAGCTTATCCACCGTTACCTTACCCACGAGAAAGTAAGAGAATGCCTGAACAATAAAGGATGCCTCAAGCATTTCCCTAAGGATTTTCTAGAGGCGATTTACAAGAAGGATACGGAATATATGTATCGGCTGGGTAAGAAGCTGTACCTGCGAAGACTTCCCCAAAAACTTGTAATAGAACTGTGTTCTTTTCTCTGAAGGATACTTCCCAACGTCTTTAAAAAAAGAGGAACCGTTCCCTAATGGAAGGTTCCTCTTTCTTATCACTTAAGGAGGGTTCCTGTGATCCGATCGTTCCCTTTAAACTTTCCAATGGACCCGATCAAAGTGTTGTTCTCCAAAGTAAACGCTGGGGCTCCGGTCCCCGCATAAATGGTCGAGAGTCCCACTGCCTTGCTCTTGGTCTGAATCGTGTTTCCTTTAATCGTCAGCTGTCCTATTTTGTTGGGCTTCGTCCGGTCCCAATAGCCGTTCACTTGGACAGCAGCAAGGGTCTCGTACGGATAGTTGCCTGCATTGACCCGATTGTTTTCAATCAGAATCTTATGACCGGCCTGAAGGGAGAGCGCCATGCTGTTATCGCCAGTAACATTGAGGGTGGATCCTTTCACAGTAACGGAATCCGGTATTCCATGGATGTTGTTAATTTCCAGAGGGTTCTTGACAGCAGTGAACGTACATCCATTAAATTCATAGTTTCCTGTGTTATTGACGGAAACTCCAGGCTGCCCTGTGGCTGCTTCGAACAAGCAATTATTATAGGTTCCACGAGGAATTTGCGTTCGATTGAAGCCAACTACCTTTAAATTATTAAAGACACTTCCATCTGGAGCATTTCCGCCGAAGCTGTCAGTTCCTGCCTGGCCTATAATCGTAAGATTAGAGATACGTAATGGGTTCTTGTTGATATTAAAAGCTGTGTCTTTCTTCTTAGTGTTAGTGGCCGTAATATTTGAGACCTGAATTCCGTACGGCATCGTGCTTGCGAGATTAACGAGCGAGTCCGTAAACTGCATTCCGTCGATCGTTAGGTTCTTACCGATGAATGAGGCCGTTCCGTCATTCATGCGATTATCCTTGAATAGGGAACGATTGTATGCCACAATTCGCGAACCATCAAAGTGGTTGTTTATAATTAAGGCGTCTTGGAAAGGTTCAGAAATTGCTAACCCGATTGACGTGGAAGCAAAATGATTTCCTTCTACTATAGCATTCTGGCCATCATAAAGGACAAGATCATAAGCCTGATTCTTATAGAACTCATTGCTTTTGATTTTAATCTTGTCATTGAGATGATAGCCTGCTTCCAGATCAATCCCGGACTGCGGGGCCGTGCCCTTCATATCGTGAATACGGTTGTTCTCGATTAGAACATTCTGGGCGCCTCCTACGGTAATGCCCTGCCGGCGGTTATAGGCGAACTCCGAATTCTTCACTACTACGTTGCGGGAAACGCCCTGCATCCAGAACTCCAGGTATACCTTAGGGTCTACTTTGGCAACAGGGAAGACGACATTCATATAGGCCGCACCCGTAGGAATGTCGTTCACTCCCCAGCCCATCGGCCGGTTAACGGCTTTCGCATCTAGGCTGCTAATGAAAGTTCCATCCGCTTTGTAGAAGTAGGTAATATAATTTACGGCTTCTTTAGTCAGATTCTGCTGGTTCAAGAATTGAAAGGTCCTCTGAATCTGGAAATAAGGATGGTTGAGCGGAATTTTCTCCAGTCGGGTCTTGCTGGAATCCGGAATGAGCTTGCCTTGGGCATCAACGGAACCGGATTTGAATTCCCCTGCATAATATTCATCCACCAGGCTTCCCATGGATCCGACGGACAGCCCGTCACCGGTAAAGTTTATCGCCTTGATCCCATCAATGGTTACCTTCTCGGCGCCGCTCGTGATGATTCCGTAGCCGCCCTCATGAGTACCTTTGGTGGAATAGTTATGAGTATCCTTGTCTCCCTGGTATGTCCCGCCCTTAAGGGTAACGTTCTTAACCCCTGGGCCGATCTTGAAGAGAGTATAGCTTGGATATCCGTTGGTTTCCTTCTGGAGAACAGCCTTATCGTCCATGAGGAAGGTCATGTTGGAAACCATGTTAATCCGAGCTTTGGGATCATCGAAAGTTTTACCGTCCTCCTTGCGGATCAGGTAGGTCCCCGCCGGCACCTTAAATACGGTATATCCTTGCTCGGACGCCCACTTCAACGCCTTATTCAGGCCCTCGGTCGTCTCGACCGGGTGGGTATTGTTGTTGTAGATTCCCCAGCGCGACAGCTCAAGCTCATAAACCTTCTGGGGCAGAACGTCGGCCCCGGTAGCTGTTACCGAAGCACTTGCAATGAGACTAGTGCTCGGGGGTTCAGCGGAAACATTAGCGGCAGGAAGCAAACCAAGGACCAAGAGCGACGACAGCATTGCCTTTGAAATTGTTTTCATATCTTACCTCCCGTTGCTTACTTTATCGGCAATTGGGACAAATTTCAATATTTTTTTCCTTTTTTTGTCGATTTCTTGCTGGGATTGTCAATTTCTTCACAATAATTGAAGGAGAATGCAGAAGAAAAGGAAAATAAAGATTGCAAAATAGGGGAGAATGAAATATTCTTTATAAAGAACGTTCTTTTTAATGAACGAAAATTTTCCAGAGGGGGACTATTCCCATGGCACTTATTAAGGCAGGACAATATACCTATCGCTCGGAAGCTCGCATTATTGTGACGGACAAGCAAGCTCCGGTCAGCAATGTCCAAGCCACAAGCGGAAAAATAACACCAGGTCAGCTGGTCGAGCTGCCCCGTCATGCTGCTGCTCAAGAGAAACGATAAGCATATTGACATGTTCATTATAAAGAACTAAACTAATGATTAAGAGTTTCGGGAAATGCCTATGTTTTTGACGAAAAAGCCGAATTGATCGGCAGATAAGTGTGTTGTCATTTTTTTTGCCCAGTTGTTCTGTATAAAGAACACAATCCAGCATACCAAATCTTTCGGTGATGTCTCCTAGCCGTTATCCAAGGAGTCACTCGGCCATGCTGTGGGCTTTCGGGCCTTAGACGCGAGTCGTCGGTAGTGTGGTGTGAGGATGGGTTCAATGCCCTTGTTCTATAAAGTTCTTGATTATGGGTTTTGCCATGGGAAACCCATAATCAAGAACTTTAATGATTATTTTCACTAGATGAAAGGGTGAGCTTCTTGACTTACCGCCAACGATTCTCGCTGTTGATCCTGCTCGATTCAACCATTGTCCTGACTGCCATTTTCTTCAGCCGTTTCCTCGTCAATGCTACGTTTAACGTCATCACGCTGCCGGTCGTCGTCAGTTCTATCGTTCTTTTGCTCAGTCATCATTATTTTTCCTTTATTTACAAGCTGTACAAAAAAGCCTGGGAATATGCAAGCGTCGGAGAACTTCTGACGATTTTCAAGGCCGTCACGTTCTCCATTCTGATCACCGCTACCGTTCAGCTGCTCGTGGTGCATGAAGCGTTCTTCCGGCTGCTTGCGGTCACTTGGATGATCCACATGCTGTTGATTGGGGGCTCCCGGTTCTGCTGGAGGGTGATCCGCGACACGTACACGAAGCAAGACCCGCACATGAAACGGACGATGATCATCGGGGCGGGCGCGGCCGGCACCATGGTGGCCCGCCATCTGGTCCGCAACCAAGATTCAAGGCTGCTTCCCGTGGCCTTCATCGATGATAATGCCAAGAAGCACAATCTCGATATTATGGGGATTCCTGTTATCGGGGAGTGGAGTGCATTGAGAAGGCGGTCGAGGAATGGAACATCGATCATATCGTGATCGCCATTCCGTCGCTGAGCCGCAAAGACTTATCCGCGATTTCCCAGGAGTGCGCCAAGACGGCCGCCAAAACGCAAATCCTTCCCATGCTCGAGGATCTCATGACGGGTAAGATTTCCGTCAACCAGTTCCGGGACGTTCAGGTTGAAGATCTTCTTGGTCGCGAGCCGGTGGAACTCGATATTAACGGAATTTCGGAGTCGATAACTGGCAAGGTGGTTCTCGTTACGGGAGCCGGCGGTTCGATCGGGTCGGAAATTTGCCGGCAGGTGGCCAAGTTCAAGCCTGAGAAGATGATTCTGCTGGGTCACGGCGAGAACAGTATTTACTCCATCGAGATGGAGCTGAAAGACCTGTACGCCGGAACCCGGATTGAATTCATTACCGAGATCGCCGATATCCAGGATGCCAAGCGGATGATGGGGGTTATGAGTGCGCACCGTCCCCATGTCGTCTATCATGCCGCAGCTCACAAGCATGTACCGCTTATGGAACGGAATCCGGATGAAGCTATCCGCAACAATGTAATGGGAACGATGAACGTAGCCCAGGCGGCCAGCCGATGCGGTGTCACGACCTTCGTCATGATCTCTACCGACAAGGCCGTTAACCCGACGAGCGTCATGGGGGCGACCAAACGTCTCGCCGAGATGATGATCCAGCATATGGACAAGGTAAGCGCGACCCGGTTCGTCGCCGTGCGCTTCGGCAATGTGCTGGGAAGCCGGGGCAGCGTCATCCCCCGCTTCAAGCAGCAGATTGAGCGGGGAGGTCCTGTATCGGTCACGCACCCGGACATGGTCCGGTATTTCATGACCATCCCGGAAGCCTCCCGGCTTGTCATCCAGGCTGGCTCGCTGGCTCGTGGAGGGGAGATTTTTGTCCTGGACATGGGAGAGCCCGTCAAGATCGTCGATCTGGCTAAGAACCTTATCCTGCTCTCCGGAAACTCGGTGGAGGAAATTGGAATTGAGTTTACCGGGATCCGCCCCGGCGAGAAGCTGTTCGAGGAGCTGCTGAAGGCGGACGAGGTACATGACAAGCAGGTTTACCCCAAAATTTACATCGGCAAAACCGCCAAGCTGTACATAGACGAGATTGAGGAGATTCTCTCGACCTACCCGTCGCTCGATAAAGCTGCGCTGAGAACCCGGCTGCTCGACCTGGCGAACAACCGCGTGAAGCCGGCCCCCAACCGAAACCGATGCCTATCGGCCTAGAAGGAGTGTTGACCGTATGAAAGTGAGAAAAGCCATTATTCCGGCGGCCGGGCTCGGTACCCGTTTCCTTCCGGCCACGAAAGCGATGCCTAAGGAAATGCTGCCGATCGTTGACAAGCCGACCATTCAGTACATTGTGGAAGAAGCCATTGAATCGGGAATAGAAGACATTATCATCGTGACGGGGAAAGGCAAGCGGGCGATTGAGGATCATTTCGACAGCTCCTTCGAGCTCGAGCATAATCTGCTCGAGAAAGGCAAGCTAGACCTGCTGAATGCCGTCCAGGAGTCCTCCACCATGGCGGATATCCATTATATCCGACAAAAGGAACCTAGAGGGCTAGGGCATGCGATCTGGTGCGCCCGCAAATTCATCGGCAATGAGCCGTTCGCCATTCTGCTTGGAGACGACATCGTTCATGCCGAGAAGCCCTGCCTGAAGCAGATGATCGAGCAGTTCGACCGCTTCGAGTCCTCCGTCGTGGGTGTTCAGCCTGTTTCCGATGAAGAGGTTTCCCGTTACGGGATTGTCGATGGAACGGAGATCGAGAAAGGGCTGCACAGCATTCGTCATTTGGTGGAGAAGCCGGCCAAAGGCGAAGCTCCTTCTAACCTGGCCATTCTCGGCCGATATATTCTGACCCCGGCTATCTTCGATATTCTCGGCAGCCAGAAACCTGGCGCGGGTGGAGAAATTCAGCTGACCGACGGCATTGCTGAGCTGAACCGGCACGAAGCGGTCTATGCGTATGAGTTCCAAGGAACCCGGTACGATGTAGGGGAGAAGATGGGCTTTATCCAGACGACTCTGGAATATGCGTTAAGGCGCGAGGATTTGCGGTACGGCCTGCTGGACTATTTGTCCAAGGTTGTAGAGAAGGAATTGATCCGCTAGATGGCCGGCATGCGCAGAAAGGTTTTGTTTTGTGCGACGGTGGATTATCATTTTGAGGCCTTCCATCTCCCGTATTTGCAGTGGTTCCGGCAGCAGGGCTGGGAGGTTCACGTGGCCGCCAGCGGTTCCCGGGAGCTTCCCTATGTCGACCGCAAGTTCGAGCTTCCCGTTCAACGTTCGCCTTTCCGCCGGGAGAACCTCCAGGCCTATACCATGCTGAAAACCATCATAGAGGAGAACGGATACGACCTCGTTCATGGCCATACGCCGATGGGAGGAGTCCTCGCCCGCTTGGCGGCGCGCGGGGAACGGAAGAAAGGAACCCGCGTGCTGTACACGGCTCACGGGTTCCACTTCTGCAAAGGGGCTCCGCTTCTGAATTGGCTCGTCTATTACCCGATCGAGAAATTCCTCTCCTCGTATACCGACTGCCTGATCACCATCAATGAAGAGGATCACGCTCTTGCCCGGAGACGGCTCCATGCCGGCCGACTGGAGCATGTCCACGGAGTTGGCGTGGATACGGGGCGCTTCCGCCCGCAGAACGATGTTCAGAAGCGAGAAGGAAGAAAGCCCTTTGGCTTCCGGCCGGAGGAATTCCTGCTGTTCTATGCAGCCGAATTCAATGGGAACAAAAACCAGGAGCTTCTGATCCGGGCCATGGCCGCCCTTCATAAGGAAGCACCACAAGCCCGTCTGTTACTGGCAGGAGACGGTCCCTTGAAGGAAGCCTGCCGGGCCACGGCCATCCGCCTTGGGGTAGCCGACCGGGTGGATTTCCTGGGACACCGCAAGGATATTGACGTGCTGCTTCCCTTGTGTGATGCTGCCGTCGCCTCCAGCCGGCGGGAAGGGCTGCCGGTCAATATTATGGAGGCGATGGCCTGCGGGCTTCCTCTTGTGGCCAGCGTTAACCGGGGCCATTCCGAACTCGTCGAGGACGGGGTGAACGGCTTTCTCATTCCGGATGAGGAGGAGCAGCGGTTTGCCTCACGGCTGCTGGAACTGATCCGCTCTCCGGAGCTGTGCCGGCGCATGGGGGAAGAGAATACCAAAAGAGTTCGACTCTATTCGCTCCGTCAGGTTAAGGAAGAGCTGACCGGTATATACAAGCGTTATTCTTTGGAGGATAAGCATGAAGCCGAAGGTAAGTATAGTGGTGCCTATCTATAACATGGAGCCTTATCTGGCCCGGTGTCTGGACAGCCTGCTTGCCCAAACGCTGCAGCCGATTGAGATCCTTGCCGTAAACGACGGGTCGACGGATTCGACAGGAGCCCTTCTCCGGGAGTATGCCGAAAAGGATCCGCGGATCGTCGTCCTCGAACAGGAGAACGCCGGCGTGTCGTCGGCCCGAAACCGCGGCATAGAAGCAGCCCAGGGGGACTACATTGGGTTTGTAGACCCGGATGATTGGGTCGATCCCGGTATGTATGCCGAGATGCTTGGGGCTGCGGTGGGGGAGGCGGCGGATATTGTCATGTGCACCTATACCCGGGAGTTCGGTACCCACAGCAAGGAGAAGATATTCGATCTGCCGGCGAAGGTAACTTATGACCGGGAGGAGCTGAGGGAAACGGTAATGAGAAGGCTCGTGGGCCCGCTCAAGGAAGAACTCGCCCAACCCGATTATCTCGATGCTTGGGGGACCGTCTGGTCGAAGCTATACCGGAGCGATCTTCTTAAGGATAATGGGCTCGCGTTTGTGGATCTCCACTTGGTGGGAACGAACGAGGATTCGCTTTTTAACATCCACGCTTTCTATCATGCAGAGAAGTTCGTCATGCTGAACAGGCCGTTCTACCATTATTGGCGGGCCAATGCCTCTTCCGTCACCTCCGGTTATAAGCCGGACTTGAAGGAGCAATGGTTCCGTCTGTACGGGATGATCGAAGGCTTCTTGAACGAAAACGGACTTCCCGCTTCCTATTATGAGGCGCTTAACAACCGAATCTGTCTCAATACGCTCGGACTGGGATTGAATACAGTGGGAGCTGGTAATACAGCAGCCGCCGTGGCCAAAGTCCGCAAGCTGAACGATATTCTGAACGACGAACGGATCCGGGAGTCTTTCCGGGCGTTCGAAATGGCGTACTGTCCGGCGGTATGGAGAACGTTCTATCTATGTGCAAAGCTCCGGTTCGCGGCTGGCTTCTACGTCATGCTGGTGACCATGGAAAGGTTACGAAAGATTGTCAAATAGGAGTGACTTCTTCTGAAAACGATACGTGTGCTTCAAGTCGTGACCGTGATGAACCGGGGCGGTCTGGAAACGATGCTAATGAACTATTACCGTCAGATGGACCGCAGCCGAATCCAATTCGACTTTATGGTTCACCGGGAAGAAAAGGGTCATTATGATGACGAGATTATCAGCCTGGGCGGCCGCATCTTCCGAATGCCGGCCATTCGGCCGGGCAGCTACCGGCTATACTTCCAAAAGCTGGATTTGTTCTTCAAGGAGCATCCGAATTACCCGGTTGTGCATTCCCATATTAACGAGAACAGCTCCTTCGTTCTCCGGGCGGCGAAGCAGGCGGGGGTACCATGCCGGATCGCCCACAGCCACTTGAGCGATTTGGGGCTCGACCTGAAGCTGCCTTTCCGGCTCTACGCGCGTTATACAATGAAGGATCACCCGAACCGGTTCTTTGCCTGCTCGCGTCATGCGGGACAGTGGCTGTTCGGCAAGGATCCCGCCGCATCCAAAGAGGTCGTTGTCCTGAACAATGCCGTCAATGTGGATAGCTACCGGTACGATCCGGCCGCCCGCGAGCGGATCCGGAAGGAATGGCAGGCTGGGGACCGGTTGGTCATCGGTCACGTCGGCCGGTACAACAAGCAGAAGAACCATACGCTGCTGCTCGATATTTTCAAGGCCGTCCACAACCGCCGGCCCGACGCCATGCTGGTTATGGCGGGAGAGGGGCATCTGAGACCGGCGATCGAGAAGAAGGCCGAGAAGCTGGGGCTGACCCCCACGTCAAATTTCTCGGTGTTCGGGGAGACATCCCCGATCTGATGCAGGGGATGGACTTGTTCCTTTTTCCTTCCCTGTTCGAGGGACTTCCGGTGGTGCTGGTCGAGGCTCAGGCCGCTGGCTTGCGCTGTGTGGTATCCGATACCATTACGCCGGAAACCGATGTGACGGGCAGGGTTCGGTTCACTCCGTTGAAGAGTTCCCCGGAAGCATGGGCGGACGCCGTTCTCGGCTCCACCTACGAGCACGCGGATACGGCGGAAATGATGCGGAGAAAGCGTTACGATACCCGGTCGATGGCCGAATGGCTGACCGGCTTCTATTTGGGCCAAGGCCAGCCGGCCGGGCAGGCTTAGACGGGAGGACGACAAGATGAAACCGACACTGACGGTGTTCACCCCGACCTATAACCGGGCCTACACTTTGCCGCTATGCTACGAAAGCTTAAAACGTCAAACCTCCCGGGATTTCGTCTGGCTGATCATTGACGACGGTTCCACCGACGGCACCGAGGAGCTCGTGAAGGAATGGATGGCGGAAGGAATCGTTCCGATCCGGTACCATTACCAAGCTAACCAAGGGATGCACGGGGCTCATAATACCGCCTACGAGCTGGTCGATACGGAGCTTAATGTCTGTATCGATTCCGACGATTACCTGTCGGACTACGCAGTAGAACGGATTGTTACCTTCTGGAGAGAGCACGGCAGCGATCGTTATGCGGGATTGGTCGGACTGGACGCTACCCCGGAAGGACAAATCATTGGAACGCAAATGCCTCCCCATCTGAAGGAGTCCACCCTCTCCGGCTTATACGGCCTTCACAAGGTAAAGGGGGACAAGAAGCTCGTTTACCGGTCCGAATTGACCCGCCGGTATCCGCCGTATCCCTTGTTCCCCGGTGAGAAATATTGCCCGCTCAGCTATAAATATTTGCTGATCGATCAGGATTACCCGCTGCTTGTCATGAACGAGGTGCTCTGCCATGTGGAGTATTTGACGGACGGCTCCAGCTTGAACATGCTGCGGCAGTACAAGCGGAACCCGCGCGGCTTTCTCTTTTTCCGGCAAGCGGCCATGAGGTACGCTCCGACCTATAAGGAGAAGTTTAGGGAATCGGTCCATTATGTCTCGAGCAGTCTGATGACCCGTAACTATAAGTTTCTTCAAGAATCTCCCTGCCGGTGGACGACCCTGCTTGCCTTACCGCTTGGCCTTGCCCTATATGCTTACATTACAAATAAGAACAAAGCGGCTATCGCCCAAAATCACTAGCCCGGAGGAAGGAGGAAAGGAATGGCCGTCTTCTATGCAAACCTGTTTCTGGTTTACTTGTTATCCTGGGGTTCCCGGATTGTCAGCAGGAGGCCGTCCTCTCTGACGGGGGTTCGCCCCAATCTTTTCCTGGCTTTGGCGGCCATGGCGGTCCTTGTTCTCGTAGCCGGCCTCCAAAAAAACATTGGGGATACCGTGTTCTACATGATTTCGTATGAGAATACCACCTTTACCTGGGATAACATCTTCGGGAAGAAGGACGTGGGCTTCAATATTTTTCAGATGATGCTGCAGACCTTCTCCCATGATCCTCAGGTGCTTGTCTTTGTAGTAGCCCTGATTACCAATGTTCTTGTGGTCCTGACCTTATGGAAGTACTCCCGTTATTTTGAAATGGGGCTGTATGTATACATAACCAGCGGAATGTTCTTGATGTCGATGAACGGAATCCGCCAATTTCTGGCGGCCGCCGTCGCATTTGGGGCAACAAAATATTTATTGAACGGGGACTGGAAGAAATACATTCTGGTCATTCTGGTCGCCTCCCAGTTTCACCAAAGCGCCCTTGTCCTCATTCCCATTTATTTTATCGTGAGACGAAAGGCCTGGTCCGGGACGACGATGGTCCTGCTGCTCGGCTCGGTTCTGATTGTACTCGGCTTCAACCAGTTCTCCTCGGCTCTCTTCTCGGTGCTCGAGAACAGCCAGTACGGTGATTATAAGAACTTCTCCGAAGGGGAGCGAATATCATACGGGTAGCGGTTACCGGAGTTCCGCTGATTTTCGCTTACTTGGGCCGGGAGAAGCTGAGGAAGCTCTTCCCGCAAAGCGATATCGTGGTCAACATGTGCTTGATCTCCTTTGTTTTTATGATCATTTCCACCCAAAACTGGATTTTTGCCCGGTTTACGTTTTATTTCGGTCTTTATGCGTGTCTGCTGTTCTCCTGGATTATCAGCCTTTTTGAAGTGAAGCAGCAAAGACTTGTGTATTACGTCATTTTTATTGTCTACTTCGTCTATTATTTCTTCGAAATGGTCGTCAGCTTGAATATGCGGTACGAAAGCAATTTTATAAACTTCTTCCAATAGGAGGTGTCGTCGAATGGCCATACTCGTAACCGGAGGCTCGGGATATATCGGCAGCCACACGTGTGTAGAGCTGTTGAACGCAGGCTATGACCTGGTGGTGGTCGACAACCTGTACAACAGCAGCCTGGAGGCGCTTAAGAGAGTACGGGAGCTGACCGGCAAGGATTTCAGCTTCTATCTGGTCGATCTGCTCGACGAGAAAGAGCTGGATCATGTATTTGCAGAGAACCGGATCGAGGCGGTCATTCACTTCGCCGGGCTTAAAGCGGTGGGAGAGTCGGTGCGGCTGCCCCTCTGGTATTACCACAACAACCTGGCCGGAACCTTAGTGCTGAGCCGGGTCATGGAGAAATACGGCGTGAAGACCATGGTCTTCAGCTCGTCGGCCACCGTGTACGGAAGCCCGGAGCAGATGCCGATCCGCGAGGATTATCCGCTAGGTGCCGCCAATCCTTACGGCCGGACGAAGCTGATGATTGAAGATATGCTGCGGGATGTTGCCGCTTCCGATCCCCAGTGGAGCATAGCGCTGCTCCGCTACTTTAACCCGGTCGGGGCTCACGAGAGCGGACGGATCGGGGAGGACCCGAACGGGACCCCCAATAACCTGATGCCCTATATCACGCAGGTGGCGGCGGGCCGCCATAAGGAATTGAAAGTATTCGGCAGCGATTACCCGACGCCGGACGGAACGGGCGTACGCGATTACATCCATGTGGTGGACCTGGCGGAAGGGCATCTGAAGGCGCTGGAGAAGGTAATGGGCGGGAAAGGCATCGAAGCCTATAACCTGGGAACCGGCAGGGGGTACAGCGTGCTCGAGCTGGTAGCCGCCTTCGAAAGAATGACCGGAACGAAGATCCCCTACGCGCTTACGGATCGCCGGCCGGGAGACGCACCGGTCTGCTACGCGGATCCGTCCAAAGCCGAGAGAGAGCTCGGATGGAGCGCCGAGAGAGGCATCGAGGAAATGTGCGTCGACGCCTGGCGGTGGCAGGCGAACAATCCGGCGGGCTACCGAAGCCCAGGGACCGAAATCGCCCGTGAAGAGACCCGCTCCTATGGGGCGGTAGTCGTCTAAGGTTCGGCCTGCCAAGGTACCGGATAAGACACTAGATCATACTGCGAAATGGAACGGATTCCGGACAGTTTCTGCTTCCAGTTTAGACATCGGAGGAGTTTTGTGAGAAGCATCCAGGCACCATGCATCCGGAAGATTCACCATTGGGTAACACTTGTGCGAAAAGGAATGAAAGTGGCGGTTTGGTCCATACACGTCTTCCCGGCCGGGAATGGCTTGACGGCCTCTCCGAATGACGCCCTATTGCGCCAACCATCGCTAGCAGCAGCCGACGTCACGGATGTTCCGGCCGAATTCGTCGCGGATCCGTTCCTGGTTCAGCATCAGTCGGAGTATTATCTGTTCTTTGAAGTCCTGAACAAGGCCTCAGGCCGGGGAGAAATTGCGGTAGCCTCGAGCTCGGACGGCCGGGAATGGTTTTACGAAAGGGTTGTTCTGCAGGAAAGCTTTCACCTCTCCTATCCGCAAGTCTTTGAGCACAACGGAGAGATGTATATGCTTCCCGAGTCCATTGAAGCCAACCGGGTTCAGCTTTACAAAGCCAAGAGCTTCCCCTATGAATGGGAGCCGGCCGGGGAGCTGCTCGGGAATGTCCGGTATTTGGATCCATCTCTTCTCTTCTCGGAGGGCCGCTGGTGGATGTTCGCGGGCACGGAAGAAGGCGACCTTCGGCTGTTTTATGCCGAGGACCTGTTCGGCCCATGGTCCGAGCATGCCTGCAGCCCGATTGTGACCCATAACAAGAGAATCAGCCGTCCGGGCGGAAGGGTGATTCGGGACGGAAAGACGGTTTACCGGTATACCCAATCCGCCTATCCGGATTACGGAGGGTCGGTGAGCGCTTTCCGGATCCTCAAGCTGACGGTAGACGACTATGAAGAAGAGGAAGTAGGCCGCGTTCTTGGCGCAACGAACCGGGAAGGCGATTGGCACAAGGACGGCATGCACCATGTCGACCAGCTAAGGCTCACGGACGGACGGTGGCTTGTGGCGGTGGACGGCCACCGCTGCTCGCATATGAGCTACCCGGCTTGGAAGCTGAGCCGATGGATCGCCAAGCTTATCTATTGATTACCATAAGGAGGAACCCAGGTGAAGCGTATAGTTGATACCCTCGTTGCAGCGGGTCTTCTGCTCCTTCTGTCCCCGGTCATCCTGGTGGTGGCGGTGCTGGTCCGGAAGAAGCTGGGGGCGCCTGTCCTGTTCAAGCAGCAGCGACCGGGACGAAACGGGGTGCCCTTCGTTCTCTACAAATTCCGTTCCATGCGCGACGCCCGGGACGGAAGCGGCCGGGAGCTTCCGGATGAGCTTCGGCTGACTCCTTTTGGAGAGAGGCTGCGGAAGTACAGCCTGGATGAGCTCCCGCAGCTTGTCAACGTGCTGAAAGGGGACTTGAGCCTCGTCGGGCCCCGGCCGCTGCTGATGGACTACCTGCCCCTCTATACAGCGGAGCAGGCAAGACGGCACGAGGTGAGGCCGGGTATTACCGGATGGGCCCAGGTGAACGGCCGCAATGCCCTCTCGTGGGAAGAGAAATTCAAGCTGGATGTCTGGTACGTGGACAACCGCAGCTTCCGGCTCGACATGACCATTCTGCTGATGACGATCCGCAAGGTGTTTAAATCCGAAGGAATCAGTCATGGAAATCACGTCACGATGGAGAAGTTTATGGGATCGTAATCCGGGAGGAAAAGAGGGGAAGGACGAATGAAGATTGCCGTGATCGGCGATGGCGGACACAGCAAGGTGATTCAGGACATGATTCGCGCCAGCCGGCATTACCGGCTGTGTGCGGTTCTCGACGACCGGTACGACAGGCTGGTGCTGGACCAGGGACGGTATACCGGCCCTCTTGCCTCTATGGAGCAGCTCTCTGAGCTGGCCGGCCCCTTTCAGGTCGTGATTGCCATCGGCAACAATGCCGTAAGAAAGACCATTGTAGCGAAGCTCGGCCTGCCCCGGAAAGCTATGTTTCCTTGGTTCACCAGACGGCCGTCGTCAGCCCGAGCGCCACGCTGGGACGGGGGACCGTGGTCATGGCGAACACCATTATTAACGCCGATGCCCGAATCGGCAGCCATGCCATTATCAACTCGGGAGCGATCGTGGAACATGACTGCCGGGTTCAGGATTACTGCCACATTGCCCCGCGGGCCACGCTGACGGGTGCTGTTAACGTGAAAGAAGGCACCCTGATCGGAGCCGGGGCCACCGTGATTCCGGGCATGAGCGTAGGAGAGTGGACCCTGGTCGGGGCCGGAGCCACCGTCGTGTGCGACCTGCCCGGAGCTTCTACCGCGGTGGGAACGCCCGCCCGGATTGTAGGGGTTCCGGCTCCGACGCTCGCCGTTCAGCCATTTGCCGTATCGTGAAACCGGGGTACCCGGGGAAAGGAAGGAAACCCACATGCCAGCAAGCGACAAGCCTAAAATCTATTTATCTTCCCCGCACATGAGCGGAAAAGAAAGGGACTACGTGACGGAGGCGTTCGATTCCAATTGGATCGCTCCGCTCGGTCCGCACGTGGATGCCTTCGAGAAGGAGCTCGCCGCCTTCGTCGATGTGGAAGCGGCGGCGGCCGTCAGCTCCGGTACGGCGGCTCTGCATCTGGCTCTTCGGCTGCTCGGCGTCACAAAGGGGGATCGGGTGTTCTGCTCCACCTTGACGTTCGTGGCCAGCGCCAATCCGATTCTGTACCAGGGAGCGGAGCCGGTGTTCCTCGATTCGGAGCCGGGCACTTGGAACCTGTCCCCCTCAGCGCTCGAAAGAGCCCTCCAGGACGCCAAGCGGTCCGGCCGCCTGCCCAAAGCGGTTATCGTCGTGAACCTGTACGGGCAGAGCGCACGCATGGACGAAATTGTGGCGCTGTGCCGGTCCTATGGCGTTCCCCTCGTAGAAGACGCGGCGGAATCCCTCGGATCGGAGTACCGCGGGAAGGCGAGCGGCACCTTCGGCACCTTCGGCATCTATTCGTTTAACGGAAACAAGATCATCACGACCTCCGGTGGTGGGATGCTCGTTTCGAACGATGCCGAGGCGATGGGTAAAGCCCGCTTCCTCGCCACCCAGGCCCGGGACCCGGCCCCGCATTACCAGCACAGCGAAACGGGGTACAACTACCGCATGAGCAACGTGCTGGCGGGAATCGGAAGAGCACAGCTGGAGGTTCTCCCGGACCGGGTGAACGCTCGCCGGGCTGTCTTCGAGCGGTACCGGCGGGAGCTGGCTTCGGTTCCCGGCATCCGTTTCATGCCGGAGCTCGAAGGCACGCGGTCGAACCGCTGGCTGACGGCTCTTACCTTGGAGGAAGAAGCGGAGGGGACCGTTCAGGATCTGCTCGGCATGATGGCGGAAGAGAACATCGAGGCCAGACCGGTGTGGAAGCCGCTGCATCTGCAGCCGGTATTCCGGGGCGCCCGGTACTACACGCACACCGAGAAGGAGAATGTAGCCGAAAGGCTGTTTGAGCGGGGAATATGCCTGCCGTCCGGCTCGAACATGAGCGAGCCCGACCAGACGAGGGTCATCGAGTGTGTTCTTCGTACACTTGCCCGCGGGCGCGCAGGGGTCCGATAAGAAAGACTTGGGAAGCCGCATTCCTATTAAACGCGGATTCTGCCCGCCCCACCGAACCGGTCAAGAGCGGTTGGTCATTTTGCTTTCATGTTGCTTCAGCTTGATATACAGGCTTTCCCGCATGTTTTGGTCCCGGCAATCGTTATATAGCACAGTATGATAAAGATGCATAACTCTATGGTAAGCCGTTTTTGACCTTTTCATAAAGGAAATCATACTCTCGTACATAGCTGGGAGCCTCCTTTACTAGTAACCCTATGTTAAAGCTTTCGTACGTATGCTTTGGCCCTAAGGGGGTGAGATGTTCGGGTTTACCTACTAAAAGGCAAGAGGATGATCGAAATTATAAGATAACGGTGGAGTGATTAACGCCATGATCGGTAAAAACATTTCCGATATCCGGAAGCAGCGGGGGTATACCCTGTCGGAGCTTTCGGAGAGAACCGGAATCTCGAAGTCGTATTTAAGCAACATCGAACGAAATCTTAAGCAGAATCCTTCGATCCATGTGATGGAGAAGATTGCTTCGGTGCTGAAGGTGGATCTCAAAACCTTGCTGAAACTTGCCGCGGATGCCGAAAGTCCTCATAAATTCGAGAAAGAATGGATGGACTTTATCTATGCCTTGAAGAGGTCGGGAATAGACAAGGACCAGATTCATGAATATAAGATTATCATAGATTTTATGAAGTGGTACAAACAGAATAAGATCGAGTCGTCCAACACTCAACCCGAATAACCATTGGCAGCGGTTGCAGGGAACAGGACATGGGCAAAAAGTAGGAGAGTTCTGTCTGTAAAGGGTCTTTTTCTTCAGAATCCTAATTGTTCGTTACAAAGAACTCTGGTATAATGCAAGCATTGACCTGTTCAGTTACCATTATGCTAAAAGGGAAGATCGGAATGATCGGTAAACGAGTTCAACAGTTACGCAAAGAGAAAGGGATGTCTCTCACGGAGCTGGCCGAACGGGCCGGCGTGGCCAAATCGTATATAAGCAGCCTGGAAAGGGACATCCAGAAGAATCCTTCCATCCAATTTCTTGAGAAAATTGCGGCCGTCCTTAAAGTTCCCGTGGATCGCCTGATCGACGGGGAAGAAGAAGGAAGACCGGGAATCGAGTTAGACCCGGAATGGTATGATATTGTCCGGGAAGCGATGTCTTCCGGCGTGGACAAACAGCAGTTCCGCGAGTTTCTGGATTTCAACCGGTGGAGAATGTCCCGCCCGAGCGGCGAATAGGCTGCCCCCGGTGTAAGCAGGGCCGTTATCCTCGGGGAGCCCGGCCTCTCGTCCGGCCGACCTCTCGTGTGTACCGAATGCCTCCGTCTCCTGGATCTCCAGGAGACGGGGGCTTTTTTCGGTTGGGGCGAGAAGAGCGCGTGGGCCAAAAGCCCTTCCGGCTTCTGGATCAGAAGCCGGAAGGGCTGAAGGCGCGGGCTACCGGGGGTTGGGGCGATGCCCCGTTCGCCACTTGCCTGGTCAGGCGAAGCCACCTATCCGGTCCGCACCCCCGGTAAAGCCTGTCCGGCACGGACGGGACGAGTGCCGCCGCGTTCCGCGCTTCCGCCGAACGGTGGGCATTCGTCCCCTTCGGCTGCGTTATTCCGAGGCCTTTACGTCGACCTGAATGTTGCCGCGCGTGGCCTTGGAATAGGGGCACGCCTGATGGGCGGCTTCCGCCAATTCCTGAACCGTCGCCTGGTCCATTCCCGGTATCTTCACTTCCATGACGGCTGCGAGCTGAAAGCCTCCATCTGCCGGGTCTTTTCCAATGCTGACCTGGGCCGTGACTTCGGCGTTCTCGATTTTCTGCCCTTTCTGGCGGGCCACCATCAGCAGGGCACTCTCGAAGCAGGCAGCATATCCGGCGGCGAACAGCTGCTCGGGATTCGTGCCTTCTCCTCCGTCTCCCTGCAGTTCCTTGGGCATACTGAGCTTAAAGTCCAGCTTCCCATCCGAGCTGCGGACCGAACCGGTCCGTCCGCCATGTACGGCGGTAGCGGATGCTGTGTATAATTTGTCCATGGGTTAACACTCCTTTCCAATCGGGATCCTGCCTGTACCAAAACGCTTGTCCCGTTTAATTTTACCCATTATCGCTAGACGGAAAACAAGCCGCGGGGCTCGAGGCGAATGAACGAATCAGAAGAAAGAACGGGTAATAGAGAGAATCGAGAGTAACGCATAGGGGGAGAGCCGCATGATAAGCGAACGGGAAGACCCGTTTTTGCCGGAGGGACGGCCGGAAGACGCCGGGTTTCAGCAGGAGATTCTTAAGGAGATGGAAGGACGTCTCCGCGAATGGAAAATGAGAGACGTCCTGATCGTTCGCGGCGGACGGCTGGTGTGGGAATGGCACGACAAGGGGCAGGACCGGACGGGCCAGGTGTATTCCATGACCAAGAGCTTCCTGTCCGCCCTGATCGGAATCGCGATGGAACGGGGAGAAATCCAAGATCTCGATAGGTCTTTGGGCGAGTTCTACGAATGGACGCGGGAAGAAGCGGATCCCCGGCTGGCCTCCATTCGGCTGAAGCACCTCTTGACGATGACGCCCGGCTTCGAGTGGCCGGATTTTGACAAGCCGTATTTCCAGATGCGGAAGGAGGCGGACTGGCCTCGCTATGTGCTGAAGCAGCCGATCGGGCACGAGCCGGGCGAAGCGTTCACCTACAATTCCGGCGCCTCCCAGCTCCTCTCGGATATTCTAACCCGGTCTACCGGGCTGGGTGCGCTGGCTTATGCCCGTCAGCATCTGTTCGGTCCGTTAGGCTTCCGGTCTCCCCGGTGGAAGAGCCATGACGGCGTGAACGAAGGAGGAGCGGGCCTTCAGCTCTACTCGCGGGACCTGGCCAAATTCGGCCTCCTCTACTTACGGGAGGGCGACTGGTTCGGGAAACAGCTGATTCCGCAGGCGTGGGTCCGGGAATCGACCTCGATCCAGCACAAGGGGCTCGTTCATTACGAACCGCCCATCTACGGCCACTATGGCTACCACTGGTGGGTGTCACCGGAGGAGCATAACGGGCAATTCGACTGTTACTTCGCTCTGGGGTTCGGAGGACAGTACCTGTTCGTCGTTCCCTCCCGGGACTTGGTCATGGTTGTCCGTAAAGCGCTGGCCGGCAAGCATAACGCCATTCTGTCCAAAGCTCTGTTGTTCGACTACGTGTCCCGCGCTATAGAGGACAGGGCGTAAACGGGGACAACCCCGGGTTACCGCCGAACCCCTTGAGAGGGGCGGCAGCTTCCCGGAGAGACTCCCGTTCTCTTCTTAAAGGCCTTCGAGAAGTGATGGATGTCCGAGAAGCCGCAGTATTCGGCGATTTCTTCTAGCTTGAGCGGCGTCGTTTCGAGCAGCTCCCTCGCATGGCGGATTCTTAATTCAAGCAGATACTGGTGGGGAGAGGTGCCGAACCGCTTCCGGAACACAGCCGTGAATCGGGACGGGGACAGGTTGGCCCGCCGGGCCATCTCGGCAACCGAAAGCGGCTCGGATAATCGCAGCGAGAGGAAGGAAGGGATCCCGTTCAGCGATTCAGGATTCGTCCGGCTGACGCTTTCTTCGTCCGTATGGTCCTCCAGCATAGTCAGAATCAGGTCCGTCGCGAGCGACTGGGCCTTAAGCTGCTGCAAGGGCGACCGCTGCATCCAGCACCCGATCGTCTCCAGGAAGCGGTCCCGGAAGGCAAGCGGGTTTCGCGGGACGAGCCGCACCGGAAGATGGATGCCCGTCATGTCGTTCAGCCGCGGCTGCATGAGCTCGGAATAGGCGGACAGGTCGATCTGGCCCGCCCGTGTCGGAAAGCTCTGCTCCCTTATAGGATTGTAGAATAGATCCAAATGAGCGAAGGGGGTGATCGTCGAGGTCAGCCCCTTTAGGGCGTTCCGGCTGCCCGGCTGGATCAGGCACCACTCCCCGCTGGCGAAGAAATGGTCCGTTCCGTCCACGGTAAACAAGCATTCGCCTTCCTGGATGTAGATGAGCAGGTAATCGAGAAGGCGGCGTTCCGGGTATGACCAGGGAAGCCGAATGGCATAATCGCTTTCGCGGATATAAGGGACAATGGGATGGCGCGCCATCCACTCGGATAAAGAGGACATGGAAGCCTCCTTGGGCAGTCGGTTTAGACAAACAGATCAGGCGGGTTGTACAAAGCCAAACCCAATGACCGTAAGTATAATGGAAGCATGGAATTCAGGAAGCATCTTACCGCTTCGCTTGAATAAGACAAGTATACCATTGGAAAAAGAGGGATGCCCATGATCAGGAAGTCCGAAGCCAACGACCTGCCCGCCCTGACCGAGGAATATGCGTTGACAAAGGAGCAGCTTGCTGCTTATCGCGACAAAGGCCATATCTACCTTCCCGGCACCGCGTCTCCGGAGGAGATAGCCTCGTATGAGCCGCTTATTGCGAGTTTGGTCCGAGAGCTCAATTATCACGATAAGCCGGTCGGTGAAAGGGACACCTACGGGAAGGCTTTTATCCAGATCGGCAACTTGTGGCGCCGCAGTGAGGCCGTCCGCCGGTTCGTTCTGGCCCGCCGGTTCGCCAAAATCGCCGCCGATCTGATGGGGGTGGACGGGGTGCGGATCTATCACGATCAGGCTCTCTTCAAGGAGCCGGGAGGCGGGCATACCCCTTGGCACCAGGATCAGATCTACTGGCCGCTCGATACGATGAACACCATCACCATGTGGATGCCGCTTGTTCCGGTAACGGAGGAGGTGGGCTCCATGACCTTTGTCAACGGCTCCCACAAGAACGGTTTTCTCAGCCGGGAGCAGATCTCCGATGAATCCCACCGCACCTTCAAAAGCTACATCGAGGGCAAAAAGCTGGAGACGGTGACGTATGGGGCCATGGCCGCAGGGGACGCTACGTTTCATGCCGGCTGGACGCTGCACAGCGCGCCGGGAAATCCGACCGACCGGATGAGGGAAGTCATGACGATCATCTACTATGCGGATGGAACCCGCGCTATCGAGCCGGACAGCGTTGCACGACAAAACGATCTCAAGACCTGGTTTCCCGGAACGGCCCCCGGGGAAATCGCCGCGACCGAGCTCAATCCTCTCGTCTACAGCCGGAGCGGGGCGGAATAAGCAGGAGAAAGTGACAAATACTACCCCTATCCTGACCAATTGGATAGGGGGTTAGTTTTATGCGTTTAGCAGCCGGCTTTACGATTTTCCTGCTGCTTCTAATGAACGGGGCAGTGACGTCTCCAGTGTCCGCCTTACCAGCAGTGGAGACGCCGAGATCGGCCCAAGCGGCTCCGGTTGTGCCGCCACCGCTGGTGAACGAGCCGGCGGAGGAGGACGGCCTGCAGCCGCAGGCTTACCGCTCCGGCCGCGGCAGCTACCGGTCCCCGGCCGGCGGGTACCGGGGCGGCAACCGCGCCGTGACGCCGGGAGCAGGCGTGACCCGGCCCGGCGCCGGCCAGCCCGGTACCCGCACGCCGGCTGCTCCAGGCCGGACGGGCTTCGGCAGCTTCTTCGGCGGCCTGGCGGCGGGCACGTTCCTCGGCAGCCTGCTGAACCCGTTCGGGTTCGGGGGCTACGGCGGATACGGTGGCGGCGTTTCGCTCATCGGCATCATCCTTTGGGCGGCAGTGTTGTTCTTCCTCTTCCGGTTGATCCGAAGAGTCATGGGAAGACGCTGACCTCCGCAGAGCGGAAGGCCCTCATAGGGCCTTTTCCATGCTGCGCGAGCTTCTTCCAGAGCTGGGCCTCTTCAAACAAAACCCCCTTTGCGAAGCGCCGTCCCCGGCGTTTTCGTAAAGGGGTTATTTGTTTTGCTTCAGGGTCATGGTCCGCCCGCCGCTTCATAGCGTGCCAGGCAGGGCCGAGAGAGCCTCTTACAGCGGAACCTTCTGCATCTCCTTGCGGCGGTAATACACCCACTCCTTGAAACCGATCTCCCGGAGCTTGCGCTGCACCTCTTCCCAATCGTCCCCGACGCGGGAAGGAAGATGGGCATCCGAGCCGAACGTAATCGGAATGTTGTAGAACAAGGCCCTCTCCAACATATCGTCGGCCGGGTACCAGCCTCCTACCGTTTTGGTTTTGCCCGAGGTGTTGACCTCAATCGCGATTCCGTGTCCGCCGATGATCTTCAGCGTTTCCTCGACCATTTTGGTCTGAATCCGGCTGAATTCGGGGTAATAGCCCTTCATCGCATCGATATGGCCCAGGATCTGGAACATGCCGCTGTCCGCGGATTGGCGGATCAGATCGTAATATTCATCCTTCGCCTTGATCTGGTCGTTCTTGGAGAGCCCCTTCCAGCGGTTCTTGTTGAAGATGCTCACCCCGCCCGAGCGGTGAACGGACCCGATAATATAATCGAACGGATAGGGCTCATACATCTGCTTATACAGGTCGGCGTGCTCCGGGAAGAAATCCGATTCCACCCCGAGAAGCACTTCGATCCGGTCTTTGTATTCCTCTTTAAGCTTCAGCACCTCGGAGATGTAGTGGGTGAACTCGCTTTTCGCCATGGCAATGCCGGGCTCCGCGTGGTCTTCCTTGCTGCCGAAATAGGGCGAGTGGTCGGAAATGCCGATGACTTGAAGCCCCGCCTTCAGAGCCGCCTCTATATAATCCCTTATTTCGCCTTCGGCATGGCCGCAGCGGCTATGGTGGGTATGCAGGTCGAATTTCATGGATCCGGTCCCTCCGTTGATTTAGTTGGTTTTATAGTGGTCTCTTAGGATCTCTCCGGTAAAGTCGAAATCCGTTATTCCGAGCCGAGGAACTGGGTTTCGGGCATGCCCTTCAGGTCGCTTAGAAACTGCTGCATGGCCGAGCTCAGGTAGCGGCCGGATTTGTAGATGACCCCGACCGGGTGACTGATGTCGAGCTCGTTGACCGGGAGCATCCGCAGGGTGCCCAGCCTCGTTTCGTTCGCGATGGAGAGCTTCGAGATGATGGCGGCCCCCAGATTAAGCTCCACCATCCGCTTCACTTCCTCGCTGCTCGACAGCTCCATCACAATCATAGGGGTAATGTTCCAGCGGCGGAACAGCTGATCGACGAACCGGCGGCCGGCCGTGTCCGGAGAAAGCATGATGAACGGGATGTGCCTCAAGTCCTCCATCGTGGCATGGCTGTTCCGCGCAAGCGGATGGGAAGGCGAGACCACCAGCTCGAAATTATCATAATACAGGACGGACGTTTCCAGGCCGGGGTCCGGTCGGACAGGTACGCGATGCCGATGTCGACATTTCCGTTCTCTACGCTCGTCATGATCTGCGAGGAAGGCATGGAATAGATGCTCGTCTTGATCAGGGGATACTGATTCTGAAAATAAGAAAGCACCCGGGGCAGAATCTGCATGGCGATCGACGTCGTGGTCCCCAGATTGATATGCCCCTGCGGCGTGTTCTCGAGGTCCGACAGCCGCTGCTTCATCTCCTCCACCACCTGAAGAATCCGCTGGGCATGCTCGAGAAAGACGCGTCCGCTGTCCGTTAAAGTAACCGGCTGGTTCCGGTCGACGAGGACGGTTTGGAATTCATCCTCCAGGCTCTTGATTTGTGCGGATACCGCCGGCTGGGTCAGGTTGAGCAATTCCCCCGCCTTGCGAAAGCTCATCGTTTTGGAAATCATTAATAAGGTTTCCAATTGATTGATGTTCATCCGCCGTCCCCCTTCGATACGCCCTAAGTTGATTTCATTGTGTTCATTATAAGACCAACCCGGCCGGAAGGCAAAAGAAGGAAGGCTTTCGCTTCCGAGGATCCATCCGAAAAATCGGCGGCGGCTGGTATGAAAACGCGGGCGCCCAATATGCTTTAGGAAGAAGGGCCGTTGCGGAAGACGGACTGCCCGTGAAATCCTGGCGTTATGCGGGAGAGAAGGGGTACCGATGGATACGGAGAAGTTCAACAAATGGATGGAAATGGCCAAAACGGTTACCGGCGGAAAGTTCTGGACCGAAGTGTTCGACAACCCGCTTGCCGAAGAATTCCTCTTTGAGGAGGGGCTTCCCCCAACCGGAACGGCCCCCGCCGGCTGGATACCCTTGCGCCGATATAGCGGAGACCGCCCAGGAAATTCTCGTGCTGGTGGACCTGCCCGGCGTCCGGAAGGAGGATATTCAGCTGTCGCTGAACAGCGGGCAGCTCCACCTGAAGGGCATCGTCCGGACGGGGCTGCCGGGTGAAGCCCTCCATTTGTCGGAGCGCCGGCGCGGGGAATTCGAGCGCTCTTATGTCCTACCCCGCCGGATCGAGGGCGTCTGCGGACCGGTCAAGGCGGCTTTGCAGGAAGGGCTGCTTATCGTGCGCATTCCGGTTGCCGATCCTCCGCACACCCGGATTCCAATTGAATAAGGTGCCGGAAGAAGAACAGTCGGAGGATAAATAACCGGTCCTGCGGGTCCAGTTGATCTTTGCCCGATCCGTCAGGATCCGGGCTGTTTGCCGTTCGGGGGTAATGATTCAGACGAAACGGTTAGTGGTAATTTTAGGGTGTGAGCATTTAGTAAGCATGCCAACCAATTATCGTGAATAGGGTGCAAATCGGGTAAGGAGAAGACGGACTTACGTGAGGGAAGTACCGATAACGTCAAGAAAGGAAGGAAGGGCTCATGGAGAAGAAGGAACGGGAGAACGGGAAGCACTGGGGCTCCTGGCTGGCGGCCATGCTGCTGTCCGCCGTCGTGGGGGCGGGGGCCGCACTCGGAGTGGTTCAGATGAATGGGTTTCCAGCCGAAGCCGCATCCGCCAAAATCGTCCAAGCCGGCGATCCGGCGGTCCCGGCACAGCCTGCTCAGGCTGCCCAAGCTGAACAGGGGAACGTCAGTGACAGGATTATCGAAGCGGCCAAGACCGTCAAGCCCGCTATCGTGGTGGTCGTCAATTATGTGCCGGGCGGTTCGGGCCTCAAGGCCCAGGGAGAAGGCTCTGGGATTATTTACGATAACCAGGGCTACATCGTAACCAATAATCATGTCGTGGAGGGGGCCGCGAAGCTCGAGGTCCTTTTGCCGAACGGCAAGAACACCGAAGCGAAGCTGATCGGGCGGGATCCGTACAGCGACTTGGCCGTTCTGCAAATCCCGGCGGCCGCCGTAACGGGAGTGGCGGAGCTGGGCGATTCGGACAAGCTTCAGGTCGGCGAACCGGCCATCGCCATCGGGAGCCCCCTGGGGCAAGCATTCAACCAATCGGTGACCGTCGGCGTGATCAGCGGCACCAAGCGGATGATGCCGGTAACCGATGAGGCCACAGGGCAATTCCTGAACGAGCAGGCCGTTCTGCAGACGGATGCCGCCATCAATCCCGGGAACAGCGGCGGGGCTCTGTGCAATATCGAAGGCAAGGTGATCGGAGTTAACAGCTCCAAGATTGCCACTGAAGGAGTGGAAGGGATGGGCTTCGCGATTCCCATTAACGAAGCCCGTCAAATCATCGACCAGCTGAGGAAGAACGGCAAAGTCAGCTACCCGGCACTCGGGATTCAGGCAGGGGACCTGCAGAAGCTGACGGCTTCTTACGGCATCCAGGCTCCCGTGAATTACGGAGTCGTCGTGGCCGCGGTGCTGTCTCCGGAAGCCAAGCAGGCCGGTCTGGAGAAAGGAGATATCGTTACCTCCATGGATAATGTCAAAATCACCGATTCGGTTACCCTGCATGCCGAGCTGTTCAAGCACAAGATCGGGGATTCCGTGGCTCTGAAGGTGTACAAGCCGGATGGAAGCGAACGCACGCTTAACGTAACCTTGACGGCTCTTCCGGCTCCTTCCCGATAAACGGTCTGGTGCCTTATCCGTAAAATTCTGCTTCCTAATTGATTTTCGTGCGCATCCAGAGGTTTTCTCACCAACAAAGTTACCGATAAGGCCCTAGCTCCGGCTGAGCCGGTTTTCCCGCGAAAAGCGGTTAGAAGGGAACCGGTTGACTATAATGAGAAAGGGAGTATTCTTAGAAGGGGCGCACCCGAATTAGGCGTCTCATACCTTACTATAAGGAGCAATAGCGATGCAGGAAATGGCCAGCTATAAGTCCATCGCCTTGGATATAGCCCAACGTATAGTCAGAGGGGAATTCCCCGTTCAGAGCAAAATTTCCGGCCGGTCCCTGCTCGCGAGCCAGTACCGGGTTTCCCCGAGACCATCCGCAAAGCCATGAGTCTGCTGAAGGAAGAGTCGATCGTATCCGTCTCGCAGGGCAAAGAGATTATCATCCTCTCGGAACAAAATGCTTATGAGTACATCAACCGCAACCAATACTTGAAGTCGGTCTACTCTCTGAAGCAGGATATCCAGATGCTGCTGCACGAGAAGCATGAGATCGACCGCAAATTCGAGAAGCTCCTGAACGAAATCATTCACGCCTCGGACCGGCTGCAGAACCTGAAGCCCTATCACCCGATGGAGGTGAAGGTGGCGCCTCATTCCTTTGCCGTGGGCCAGACCATTGCCAACCTGCAATTCTGGCAGAACACAGGGGCGACCATCGTGGCGCTGCGCCGCGGGACGAGCGTATCCATTTCCCCCGGCCCTCACGTTATCCTGCAGCCGGACGATGTGCTGGTGGTGGTGGGAGACGGTCCGGTTCAAGCGAGAGCCGAGCAATTCCTCAATCAGCAGCATGCCGAAGATGAAGAAGGATAGATTGTCGGACCGCCTGATTTCCCAGGCGCCATAGCCCCTAATATACCAGGACCAGCCAAGGTTTTCCGGCTGGTCTATTTTTTATTTTCATCTTCAACTAACAACCTAATAAAACCATGGAGGTTGTCAGTTTGCGTCGAAATAGGTATAATAGGCGATACCCGAATGATCACCTCTGGTACGGCTGCGAATGACCAGGCTTTCCGCCCATGGCTTATTATCCGGCCAAGCTCTGCAAGAACGAGGCATTCCAATTAAGGGGAAGGGTAAGAGACAACAGAAACAGGAAGGGGTTTTTCATGATTACCTTTGAAGGAGTGAGCAAGACCTATCCCGATGGCTTTCGGGCCGTGAAATCGATGGATTTCGCGATTGAGGAAGGCGAGTTTATCGTGTTCATCGGACCGAGCGGCTGCGGGAAAACAACCACTATGAAAATGATCAACCGGCTGATTCCCTACACCGAGGGAACCATCCGGATCAAAGGCAAAGACATTACCGGGGAAAACCCTGTGGAGCTGCGCCGCAATATCGGCTATGTCATCCAGCAGGTAGGACTTTTCCCCATTACACGATTGAGCAGAACATCTCCCTTGTTCCCGAGCTGAAGGGATGGAGCGCCGCGAAGCGCAAAGAGCGGGCGCGCGAGCTGTTGGAGCTGATCGGCCTCGACCCGGACACCTTCGCTTCCCGCTATCCCCGCGAGCTTTCCGGCGGGCAGCAGCAGAGGGTAGGGGTGGCCCGGGCTCTGGCCGCCGATCCTGAGATCGTCCTCATGGACGAGCCCTTCGGGGCGCTCGATCCCATTACGCGGGAACAGCTGCAGGACGAGCTGCTTCGTCTGCAGAAAACGGTCCGCAAGACGATTGTGTTCGTCACCCACGACATGGACGAGGCGCTGAAGCTGGCCGACCGGATCGCCATCCTGAAGGATGGAGAGGTCGTTCAGTTCGATACGCCGGAGAAGCTGCTCCGGGAGCCGGCGCACGGCTTCGTGGAGGAGTTTATCGGCCGCAACCGGATTTACCAGAATCCCGACTTTATCTCCGTTAATGAAATCATGCGGGAGAATCCGGTGACGGCCCTCGCGTCGCTTTCTCCGGCCCGGGCGCTGTCCCTCATGCGCAAGCGTCGGACGGATACACTTCTGGTCGGCGATGAGCAGGCGAAGCTGGTCGGCATCGTTTCCGCGTATGACCTGCAGGCGAAGCTGGAACAGATCCAGACGATCGAAGAAGTGTGCGTGCCGGCCCAATCGGTGCTGCCGGTCAGCGGAACGGCGAAGGACGCGCTTCTGGCCATAACCGACGCCAAGTTCGGCATCCTTCCGGTCGTGGACGAGAACAACCGGATAGCGGGGATCGTGACCCGGTCGAGCCTCTTGACGGTTTTTGCGGACCAATGGGCAGGAGGAAGGAAGTTATATGAACGACAGCTTATGGAAACAAGTCATCAATCAATTCAGCATGCGGGGGAAGACCTCCTGGCCGCCACCGGGCAGCACATTCAGCTTGTCCTGATCTCGATGGCCATCGCCATTGTGGTCAGCATTCCGCTCGGCATCGCGATTACCCGGTTCCCGTTTCTTAAGACCTGGGTATTGGGCGGTGCGGGGATTCTTCAGACGATTCCGAGTATTGCCTTGCTCGGCTTCATGATTCCTATTTTCGGAATCGGCATGAAGACCGCTATCGCGGCCCTGTTCCTTTATTCGCTACTCCCGATCATACGCAACACCTACGCCGGGATTAAGGACGTCGATCGTTCCATTATCGAGTCTGCTTGGGGTATGGGTTTGACCAATGGTCAGATTCTCTTCAAGGTCGAGCTTCCGCTTGCCCTGTCCGTCATCATGGCGGGAATCCGCACCGCGGCCGTCATTAACGTCGGTACGGCTACGCTTGCGGCTTTTATCGGGGCGGGAGGCCTCGGGGATTTTATCTTTCTCGGCATTACCCGCAACATTGACGCCCTGGTTCTGATCGGAGCTCTGCCGGCCGCCATCCTGGCGCTGGTGCTCGATTTTCTGCTGGGGTATCTGGAGCGCTTGACGACTCCGAAAGGCTTACGAAACCACTAAACAACAAAAAGGCACACCAAACTAGACAAAAAGATACAGGGGAGTTCCATACTATGAAAAAATGGCCAATAGTTGGTTTGACACTGGCGGTATCCGCCTCTCTGGCAGGCTGCAGCTCCGGCAGCAGCAAGGAAAGCATCACGATCGGCTCCAAAAACTTCACCGAAAACATTCTCGTGGCCCATATGATGGCCGATGTCATCGAGCAGGAAACGGACCTGAAGGTAGAGAGAAAGGTTAACCTCGGCGGCACGAACGTGGCCTGGAAGGCGCTGCAGAACAACGATATCCAGCTGTACCCGGAGTATACGGGAACCATCGTGGCTAACTTCTACCAGCAGAAGACCGGGACCTCGGAGGAGACGCTGGCCAAAGCGAAGGAACTGCTGAAGAAGGACAAAATCCAATTTACGAACAAGCTCGGCTTCAATAACACGTACACCCTGGCGGTGACGCAGGAGACGGCCGACAAATACAAGCTGAAGAGCTTCAGCGATCTGGTGAAGGTGGCGGGTTCTCTCACGCTTGGCTCCGAGTTCGAATTCATTGACCGTCCGGACGGCTATCCCGGCCTTCAGAAGACGTACGGCATGAATTTTAAGGAAGCAACCGGGATGGACCGCGGAATTATGTACCGTTCCCTCACGGACCAAAAGGTGGATGTCATTGACGCTTACTCGACCGACGGGCAGATCAAGGTTAACAACCTGGTTGTGCTGAAAGACGACAAGTCCTTCTTCCCGCCGTACGATGCGGGTCCCGTGGTGAGGGACGATGTGCTTGAAAAGTATCCGAAGCTTAAGGATGCGCTGGCTAAGCTCGAAGGACAAGTGAGCGAGAAGGACATGCAGGACTTGAACGCGAAGGTCGACTCGGAAGGCTTGAAGGCGGAGAAGGTAGCGGAGGAATTTCTGAAAGAAAAGGGCATTCTTAAGTAAGAGATAGGGAAGGAAAGCGTCCGAAAGCCAAAACCACAATAAAGGCAGGCGTACCCATCAGAATGAACAACGATAAGCCGGAAGCCTTCCCGGCTTCCCAAGTCGTGAGTCTGAGTTCTCCCGAGAAGCTGCTGTACGATTATATGAAGGCTCATCCGGCCGCCGGCCGGGCCAGTCTTGTCGAGATCGCGAAAGCCGTAAGAATGAGTCCGCTGCAGGTGAGAGCCGCTATGTTTTTGCTGCTGCAAAAAAGCTGATCCGAAGCGCGGAGATCATCGATATGGAGTAGGAGGCCGCGCGCCGGATTGGCGGGGCTATAAAGCGGGTGACAAGTCAATGAAAGCGGCCGTTCCAGACAGGAGGACCTGTTCGGAACGGCCGCTTTTTCGTTTGCCTTACGTCAGTTCCTTAATCGCCCGGATGATCCGGCGGGAATTCCAGGGAACGACCCGGTCGGCGCTCTCTTTGACAAGCGGGGAGGTCAGCTTCTCGTTGTAGCGTTCGATGGCGATCATCGGCTTGCCCAGCTCCTTGCAGACCTTCATCTCTTCCCTCATCGTCTCCCCGTAGGCGGAGTACAGCCCGCACATGACGAGAACGATGTCGCAGTTTTTCATTTTGCGGGTAATGTGCTCGTGGCGGATTTCGCTGCTTCCGTACCTCATGATGGACAAGGTGCGGGGGAGAGGGTGCTGAGATGGTGGAAGCTTTTGTTCCTGCCAAGTAGGGTGTAAAGCTCGAAGAAGGCGTTGCCGTGGTTCCAGGTATGGCTCATGAAGAGTTTGTAGACGCGGGGGTTGGCCGGTTTCGAGCCCACGGAAAGTCCTCCCATTTTGGTAAGATTTGTCAAGTGAGTAAAACAAAGAGAAGCCAGTGTGACAGGCTCCTCCGTGACTTTCCGATCTTTGATTTCTTTCCATTATAGAGGGTTTCCGTCCATATGGCAATAAAGGAATGGTTTGCCTACACGGGATAATCACCTGGCTAACGAATCGTGAGCACCTTATATCGCTGAAAAAGGGTCCAGGACAAGTCTTACGAATCCTGGTAACGTTATTTCGTGGAAAAGGACTCCTTTTGACCGGAAAGGAGCATTTAGCGTGCTGACGATTCGTTAGAAAAACGCGCAGGAGCATTTGGACGTGAATAAGCACGCTACGGTTCGTTAGGCTGGCTCCGAATCCAAAGGGGACAAGACCAAGTTGACGTGATCACGGTGTCTGCTGCGATCCCCTAGAAGGAAGCCTCCGCTCCTGTATAATAGAAGACAGGAGGGATGACTGTGGCGCACTTGCTGCTTGTGGACGACGATCCTAACATTGTACGGATAACGAAGCTCTACTTGGAAAGAGGCGGATATGGGGTCGATACGAGCCTGAACGGAAGGAAGCTCTGGCGCTCTCGGAAACGAACCGCTACGACCTCATCCTGCTTGATTTGATGCTGCCCGGTATGGACGGCTGGGAAATTTGCCGTAGAATCCGGCAAAGCTCGTCTGTCC
Source organism: Paenibacillus sp. CC-CFT747 (assembly GCA_030323305.1). Lineage (GTDB taxonomy): Bacteria > Bacillota > Bacilli > Paenibacillales > NBRC-103111 > Paenibacillus_AO > Paenibacillus_AO aurantius. Next base: position 3,302,699 of record CP106741.1, read on the forward strand.
CCGTCATCATGCTGACGGCGCGGGGAGAGGTCCACGACCGTATAGAAGGGCTGCAGCTGGGAGCCGACGATTACCTGGTTAAGCCGTTCGATCCTAATGAGCTGGTGGCCCGGGTGGAAGCCGTTCTCCGGCGGACCAGGCCTTCTCGGGATGAAGCAAGGGGGACCGGTACCGGTTCGGCAATCTCGAGGTAGACGGGCAGGCCGCTTCGGTCAAGGTGCAGGGCGAGGCCGTCGCGCTGACCCGAAAGGAGTATGAGCTTCTTCTTTTGCTGGTGAAGCACCCCAACCGGGTCTTCCCGAGAGAGGATTTGGTGGTACGGATCTGGGGCGAAGACTATGAAGGCGAAGACCGGGTGGTCGATCTGAACGTGCAGCGCCTGCGAAGCAAGCTGGGCGGAACGGCACAGGGCTGGCAGATTGCCACCGTATGGGGAATGGGCTACCGGTTCGAGGGGAGCCCGCCGTGAACTCCCTTTTCCGCAAATGGCTGACAGTTTATTTGGCCCTGCTGCTCGTGACGATCGTGGGCTTGTCGGCGACCATCGGTTTCTTTCTGGAAAGGGACGTTTATAGAGAAAGCCGGAAGACCCTGGAGGCGCAGGCGTTGGCCGTGGAAGACCTGTTTCTTCAGTGGAGCCAGGGCAGCCTGACGATCGTGGAGTTTACCAAGGGGCTTAAAACGATGGAGAAAACGACCGATGTCCGGACGAGCATCATGGGCAAACGTTTGAATTTCATGAAGGGCGACCTGCTGAGCATCGGAGAGCAGCCCGCGGTGGGGCGCTGGGTCAAGCAGGTGATGGAGGGCAGCCGGATAAGCCGCACCGCTCCCTTCCAGGACAATGCCGGAGAGAACATGATGATTCTCGGCTTCCCCTTGCAGCGCGGCGGAGAAACGGTGGCCGCGGCCTTCGTCTACCGTCCGGTCAGCTCCATGACCTCTCTTGTCAACCGGATCAACCGAATTCTGCTCCTCGTTTCGCTTGGGATGGCCGTGCCGGCCGCGCTCGTCTTGTTTTATGTTTCCCGGCGGTTCGTCGGCCCCATTATCGCCATGCGGGGAGCGGCTGCCCGGATTGCCGAGGGCGAATTCTCGAAACGCGTCCAGCCGGCCGGCAAGGACGAGCTGGGCGATCTCGCCCGCTCCTTCAACGAGATGGCGGAGAAGCTGGAACGGGTGGAAGCCGGGAGGAGAAGGTTTCTTTCGGAGATCAGCCACGAGCTGCGGACTCCGTTGACCACGGTTCGGGCCTCGCTGCAGGGACTTGAGGATGGGATCCTTACTCCGGCGGAGGAGAAGGAATTCACGGGCATCGCCCTAAAGGAAACCCGCCGGATGAGCCAGCTGATCGACGATCTGCTGCAGCTTTCCTCGTTCGAGGAAAGCCGGGTCGAGCTGAACCGGAAGCCCGTCTGCCTGGCCCGGCTGGTCGAGGAAACGGCGGTGCAGATGAGGAAGACCTATCAGGAGGGCGGGATCGAGCTCGTGGTGGAACGGAACGGTGCCGGGCAGGGGACGGCCATTTCGGCGGATGAGGACCGGCTCCGGCAGGTTCTGCTCAATCTGCTCGACAACGCGGCCAAGCACAATCCTGCTGGAACCCGGGTCGCGGTCGGCTTGGAGGAAGGGCCGCAATCTTGCCGGATCACGGTACGGGATAACGGCCCGGGGATTCCGCGGGAAGCCGTCGGCCGTCTGTTTGAACGCTTGTATAAAGCGGACGCCAGCCGGCATACCCCGGGGGCGGGCCTCGGCCTAACCATCGCCCGTCACATTGTGGAGCTTCACGGAGGAAGGATCGGCGTGGAATCGGAGCCCGGGCGAGGGACGGCCTTTACCGTCCTTCTTCCGGTAACGCCGGTAACTCCGGTAAAGTGAAACGATTTTGATACATTTGGCGGGTAAAGTGGAGATACAGGCCGTCATCGGTCTGATCCTACCCAAGGAGGAGTGGTAAGCCATGATCAAAAAATGGATAGGCGCCGCCGCTGTCACCGCCGTGCTGTTCGCGGCCGTACCGGCGTTCGCCGCCGACGCGGGCACTCCGACGTCCGCAGCGTCCGCGCAGCAGGAGAAGAAGGCCGACAAGCTGGCTAAGCTGCAAGAGAAGGCAGCCAAGCTCGGCATTTCGACGGAAGGGCTCAGCGCGAAGCAGCTCGTCAAGGCGATCGTGAAGGCGAAGCATGCTAAGAAGGTCGGGCAGCTGCACAAGCAGGCTGAGCGGCTCGGCATTGCCGTGGAGAGCAAGACGAACGCGGAGCTGAGAGAAGCCGTGAAGGAAGCGTTGAAGGCGAGGCACACGGCCCAGCTGCAGAAGGCCGCGGAGAAGCTGAACGTGCCGGTGGAGGGCAAGACGAACGAGCAGCTTCGCCAGGATATCAAGGCCGCCGTCCAAGCCAAGCGGGCCGCTAAGCAGAAGTAGGGTCAGAGCGGGTTGCCATGGTTGGCGAGATAGCCTCGGTAGGCGAACGAAGATCAATAGGGAACAGATCTTCATTTGCGAATATGGCACTAACGCAAGCTATATGGCAGAAGCAAGCAAAAGCTGTCCCCGAAGTAGATCACTCTACCGGAGGGACAGCTTTTTGTATGGTGTATTGCCTAGTGCCTTATCCGATAACTTTGTTGGCGAGGATACCGCCGTATGCGCACCAGGTCAATTGGTAAGCAGAACAACACTCACGGATAAGGCACTCGGTATCAACCTGGCTAACGAATCGGGAGCACCTTATACCGCTGAAAAAAGGTCCAGAGCAAGTCTTGCGAAGCCTGGTAACGCTAATTCGCGGGAAGGGGCACCCTTTTGACCCGAAAGGGGTGTTTAGCGTGTCTACGATTCGTTAGAAAAAGCTTAGGGACATTTGGATGCGAATAATCACGCTACGGTTCATTAGGCTGGTCCGCATCCAAAAGAGCCGAGGAGACAGGAGCAAGTGGACGTGAACGTCGTGTCTGCTGCGACTCCTACAGGAAGCGGCAGCTCACGCCGTCACGGACCTTTATCCGCCTAGGAAGCCTTGGTTCCTGCCAATCCTTGCCTTATCGCTAAGGAAGTTCCGCGTCCCTAGGGTCATCATGCCTTCCCGGACGATTCCCGCCGCTTCCTTTCCGTTACCTGCCTCCCGCCGGGAGCCCTTGCAAAAAGGCCGCCACCTCCCGCATCGGGTGGCCGATCCGGCGTCCGGTGGTCCGCTCCGCCTGCTCTGCGGCTTCCGTCATGGACAGCTGAAAGACGGATAGCGGCCGGTCCGAGGAAGAGGCGTTCCGCTCCAGGAAGGACGTGACCAACCGGCGGTACTCCTCTTGGCGGCCGCTCATGACAAGCTCAAACGAGTCGGGTATAAGCAGGGGCTCCGCCTCAAGGGTCAGGTCGGCCGATTCCGCATACCGGTTCAGCTCCGCCATGCCGGGCTCTACGCCCGCCGGGTTGGTGAAGACGATCCGCTGCGGGCCTTCGATGGAGCAGAGGCCGGCAAAGAACAGCCGGTCGAGCCGGTAGACCGGAACCGCGGCCTGCAGAACCTCCGGCAGGAGAGCGCAGTACTGGGTGCAGGTGACGAGGACGGCCTCCAGCCGGCAGGAGGCGATCCACCGCACCATCTCGGCGAGACGGGCGGAAGCTTGAGCCTCGGTGAAGCCGGCGTCTCCGGCAAGCCTCCGGGAAAGCCCCGGCTCGGTGAAATGAACGAAAGACAACCCGCTCTCTTTTGGAAGGGAGTCGAAATAGGCGATGTTGGAATGATGGGCATGCAGGCAGGCTATCGTACGTTCGGTCATAGGGCTCTCCTTTGGTTCTCGTAAGGGTTCATGTAACAAACGGCCTCGAGTTTTCTATCCATTGTAACGCGAAATGGCCGCTAGTGCCTTATCCACAAATGAACTTCTGCTTTTTTATTGATTGGCGTGTGCTTCTAGAGGTTTTCCCGCCAGCAAAGTTGCCGGGTAAGGCACTAGGCAGCCTATTCAAATTTGAATATAATGGGTAAAGCAGTTTACATATAAATGGAAAAGAGGCGATCCCATGGTAACCAAGCAGACCAATACCCGGTTAACGGTTATCGGATTGATGCTGGCTCTCCTGCTGGCTTCGTTAGACCAGACCATAGTTTCGACGGCCATGCCGACCATTATTAAGAAGTTCGGCGGGCTGGATAAATTCGTCTGGGTATTCTCGGCTTATCTCATTGCCAATGTGACGGGCATGCCGATCTTCGGAAAGCTGTCCGATATGTACGGACGCAAGCGGTTCTTTATCCTTGGCCTCGTCGTCTTCATGATCGGCTCGGCGCTTTGCGGAACGGCTCAATCGATGACCCAGCTCATCGTGTACCGGGCGATTCAGGGGATTGGGGGCGGAGCCCTCATGCCGATCATCTTCACCATCGTCTTCGATATTTTTCCTCCGGAGAAAAGGGGAAGATGCAGGGGCTGTTCGGAGCGGTATTCGGCATCTCAAGCGTGCTCGGCCCGCTGGCGGGAGCTTTTTCACCGATTACGTTGATTGGCGCTGGATTTTCTACATCAACCTTCCGTTAGGCATCGTCGCTTTCCTGCTCATTCAAGCGGCTTATCACGAATCGGTCGACCACCGCAAGGCCGTCATCGATTGGCTCGGCACGATTCTCATGGTCGGAACGGTGCTCTGTCTCATGTTCGGCCTGGAGCTCGGAGGCAAAACGGTAGGAGGCGTCGAGTACGCCTGGACCTCCTGGCCCATCGTGAGCCTGCTGGCGGGCTTCGTGATCCTGTTCGGGTTGTTTCTGTGGTCGCAGAAGCGCGCTGCGGATCCCATTATCCCGCTCGGGCTGTTCCATAACCGGCTGTTTTCCTCCAGCATGGGGGTGAGCTTCCTGTACGGGGCGGTCATGATCTCCGGTGCCTCTTACATTCCGCTGTTCATCCAGGGAGTGTTCGGCGTCAATGCGACGGGAGCGGGCCTTGTGCTGACGCCCATGATGCTCGGGGTGGTGGCGAGCAGTACCGTCGGAGGGCGGTTCGCGGGGAAAGCCACCTACCGGACGATCATGCTCGTCTCGGTCGTGCTCGTGACCGTCGCTCTGTTCCTGCTTGGAACCATCTCCATTGATACGAAGCGGTGGATCATAACCGTTTATATGGTTTTGCTCGGGCTCGGCATGGGTGCTTCCTTCCCGGTCCTGTCCTTGTCCGCGCTTCATAAGGTGGAGATGCGCTTCCGGGGAGCGTCAATTCTCTCAACTCGTTCTTCCGGACGATCGGCTCGGCCATCGGGGTAACCGTGTTCGGTACTCTGCAGTCCCATCACCTGCAAAATAGCTTGCGAAATGCCGTTGATCCTGCTTTCGCCGGGCAGATCGGGGACGGGAGAGGGCTTCTTCAGGAGGAGGTTCAGAAGCGCATTCCCCCTGAGGCTCTGCATAACCTGCTCGGCGGACTGGCGGATTCCATCTCCTTCGTCTTCCAATGGTCGGTTCTGCTTGGCATTCTCGGCTTCATCTGCATTCTGTTCATGGGACGCGCCCGGCTGGAGATTCCGGCTGCCGCCGGCCAGGGAGCGGGGAGGCGCTGGCCCGGCAGGGGCCGGACCTAACGCCCGTCCGGGACGGGAACCGAAACGAACGTAAGCCGATGACGATGAAGCTGGTTATTCTTGGGCTGCTGATGGAGGGGGACCGTCACCCGTACGAGATCCGTCAGACCATGAAGGAACGCCGTATGCAGAACTACATGAAGATCCAGGACGGGTCGCTCTATTACGCCATCGATCAGCTGCGCCGGGAAGAGCGCGTGGAGGCCGTGGAGCTGGTCAAGGAGCCGGGCCGCCCGGACAAAACGATATACCGGATTACGGAGGCGGGCCGGGAGCTTTTTCAGGAGCTGCTTCTCGCTCAGGTGGAGGAGGCCGGCTTCGGCATCCACCCGTTGTCGGCAGCGCTCGCCTTTGCCAAGCACGGCGATCCCGAGCTGCTCGCCGAGGCCTTCGAGCGCAAGATCGGCCTCTTCCGGGCAAAGGCGGAGGAGATGCGAAGGCTTTACGAGGAGCACCGCCTGACCGTCCCACGTTCCGTCCTCCACCTAATGTGGGGAGGCTACGAGCGGGCCAGCACGGAGCAGCGTTGGCTGGAGCGGCTGGCCACCGACGCCAGAGCCGGGAGGCTGCAGGAGCGGGGGCAGCCGCTCGAGTTCGTCCCGTCCTCCCTAGACGGAGGGGAGCCGCCGGAAGAAGAGGGCGGGCTATAACGCCAGCCGAATAAGCGGATGTCGGGCAGCTTTGCTGGCCATCAATCCTTCGTTGGGAGGCACGGAATGATCTATATCGAGACACCGAGACTGCGGCTGCGCGACTGGGAAGAAGACGACTTGGAGCCCTTTTGCCGGCTGAATGCGGACGAAACGGTGATGAGGTATTTTCCCAAAACCTTATCCACCGAAGAAACCCAGGCGCTCTATGAATCCATTAGATCCGAGATTAACGAATGCGGATTCGGGTTCTATGCTGTAGAAGTCAAAGAAAGCAAAGAGTTTATAGGGTTTATTGGATTTAGCAGGGCAACCTTCGCGGCTGATTTTACCCCATGTGTGGAAATTGGATGGCGGCTGAAAAAAGAGGCTTGGGGAATAGGGTATGCAACCGAGGGAGCGGGAGCTTGCCTGCCTTATGGATTTAACCAATTGGGGTTTACGGACGTTTATAGCTTTACCGCCGATGTTAATCACCCGTCGAAAAACGTCATGGCCAAAATCGGGATGAAATTTATTAAAACCTTCCATCACCCGAGAGTGGAGAAAAGCAGTCCTTTAAGCAAGCATGTTTTGTTTCATATGGCTCAAACCTCTAACGGCATACGGTAGGTAATGTTCCGCCTCTTCCGTTTGCTAACCAAGCACCCGAGAAACCGGGTGCTTTTTCATCTTTTTTTCATATTCTTCCGCTACACTGGAGGTAGAAGCAGGACAAAGGGAGGGAGCCGGATGGGCATCCACCGGAAATGGAGGAAATGGGGCGTTGGCGCGGGAGCGGTCGCTGCCGCTGCCCTCATGCTGAACTCGGTGAAGGCGGAGCCGGCCTTCCAGGAAGCCCGCCAGAAGGCGGCAGCCCAAGGCTCGGTGACGGAGCCGGCGGCCGGAACGGACAAGGTTTATGAGGAGTGGCAGGCGGGAAGGAACTCGCCCGGAGGGGCGGGAGGCGGGGCTTCGGAACGCCGGGATGGTCCGGCGGGCCGGGACGGCAGCGGAATGACCGCCGGACCGCGAAGCGGCAGCCTGCCAGGACGCGAAGCCGACCGGGGAATGGAGCGCCGCGGCCGGGGGCACGGCCCCGGGGAAAAGGAGCCCCGGGCGGCCAGCCCGGCAGGGGCGGTCCCTCCGCGGACCGTTCGATGGGAGCCGTGCGCGGCCAAGAGGCGGGCCCTGGCTCCGGAGGGACCGGCGGCCAGGCGGCCGATCCCCGGCTGAACGGCGGAGCTAGCGGCAGCCAGCCGAATGCGGCCCCGCGGGCCCAGACCCGGACGCGCCGCTCTTAGCTTAAAGAAAGGCACGAGGAGGGCTTCATCATGACGACAACCTTGCATACTTATTCCTTCCGTGCCATGAATACGGACATGGAGACGATTCTCGTGCTGGAGGAGGGAGACGACCGGATCGGCCAACTCGAGGCGTACACCGCCGACTGGTTTGCTTTTGCCGAGGAAGTGTTCAGCCGCTTCCGTCCGGACAGTGAGCTCAGCCGGATCAATCGAAGCGGCGGGGCTCTGGGGATGGTTTCGGATACGATGGCGGAGGTGTTGGGCCTCTCGGAGCAGCTTACCCGCGAGACGCAGGGGGTGTTCAGTCCCCTGCTGCTTGAGGCGCTCGAAGCCTCGGGCTACCGGGAATCGTACGAGCGGCTTCCGAGCCGGGCTTCCAGCAGCGGCCCCGTTCCCGTTGTCCGGCCGGGTATGGAATGGAACCCGGGGATGAAGGCGGTGCGCCTGGCCGCCGGCTCCCGCCTAGACCTGGGCGGGGTGGTGAAGGGCTGGGCGGCGGAGAAGCTCGCCGGGTGGCTGTCGGGCCGCTGGGGCATCCGGGCGGGGCTCGTCAATGCCGGGGAGACCTCTCCGTCTGGGGAGCACTCGCCCCCGGCGAAAGCTGGCTCGTCGGGACGGCCGACCCGTGGAAGGGCGACGAGGATGCCGGCATGCTCGCCGTGAGCGGCAGAGGGGCGGTCGCCACCTCCAGCGTACTCGGACGGCGCTGGACGACGGACCGGGGAGAGCGCCATCACCTGATCGATCCCCGGACGATGGAATCGTCCCGGAGCGATATCGTCCAGTGCACGGTGGCGGGTCCCCGTCTTCCGCTGGCGGAGGCCTGGGCGAAGGCGCTGTGCATTCTGGGCTCGGATGAAGGCCTTAAGCTTTTTCGCGAGCGGGCGCCGTCTTATTCGGCCTTCTGCTTCACGGAGGAGGGCCGGCTTATCTATTGCGGCCGGCCTGAGAAGAGGGACGCCTGGACGGGGCGGGAGATCGACCGCACGATAGGGGAATAGAGAGGGATGGCTTTGTTAACTGAGTGGATAGTATCGCTTCCGACCTGGACCATCATCCGCGTTTCGGGCCTCGTGTCCTACGGCCTTCTGTTTGTGGGGATCTGCCTGGGGATCCTCTACAGCCTGCCGTACCGGCGGAGCCGGACCAAAGCGCTTGTTTACCGGCTGCATACGGTTACGCTCGGCGCCGGGTTCTTCATCGGCGTCGGCCATGCCATGCTGCTGGTGGTCGATGCCTATATGCCCTTCGGGTGGAAGGAACTCCTGGTGCCGTTTGCGGCGGCGAACGCCCCGCTGTGGAACGGCTTAGGAACGCTGGCCGAGTACGGGATGCTGGTCGTGTTCCTCACCACGGATTTGAAAAATGTGCTCGGACGGCGCTGGTGGCGGATGCTGCATATGCTCGCTTATCCGGTGTTCATCATGGCCCTGCTGCACGGGATTGGGGTGGGAACGGATACGCCGTCCCGCGCCGTCCAAGCTCTGTATGGAGCGTCGGCGGCGATTGTGTTGGCGCTCACCGTTTACCGGGCGGGAGCTGCGGGAAGAAGCAAGCCGCAGCGGATGAATGCTTGACGCTTGGCCGCCTTATATCGGAGAGGGCCGCAGTGCCTGAACCTTGGGAAACGCCCGAAAATGGACTGGGTCCGTCTCGGGCGTTTTTCGTTTTGGCGGGAGCTCGGCCTTGGCCCTTCCCGGGTGAGCCGGTTGGTCCCGCCGCCGTCTATGTTGTATGATGGAACGGAGAGGTTGAACCTGACAGGTTGACCGTAACCAGAGAGGAGAATGAAACGATGAAATGGGGAGCCAGCTTATACCTGCCTTTCGTGCAGCCGGATGAGGTTAGCGTGCTTCACGGCCGGCTGGAGCAAGGGCTTGCCGCCGTGAAGCGGGCGGGCTTCGATTTTGCCGAGCTGTCGCTCGCCCCGCTCGCCAACCTGCGGGAGGCGGCTCTGGAGCAGGCGAAGCGGATCATCTCGGACTCGGGACTTCCCGTCCCGGCGTTCAGCGGGTTTTTCCCGCCGCAGGTTCCCGTAACGGGGCCCGACGCCCAGCTGTCCGTCCTGGAGGCCTATATGAGGAAGTCGCTTCCCTGGCGAAGGCCCTCGGTGCGGAGGTGCTGGTGCTGGGCGGGGGAAAGGTCCGCTCCGTGCCGGACGGCTTCCCGAAAGAAGAGGGCGTGGAGCAGCTCGCCCGGTTCCTGGCGTCCGCCGAGGAGGCGGCTGCGAAGGAAGAGCTCCTTCTCGCGCTCGAGCCGCTTAACCGCAAGGAAACCAATGTGGTGAAGCGGCTCGAGGACGCGGTTGAGCTCGCGGCACGGCTGTACCTGCCGCATGTCCGCGTCGCCGCCGATTCGTACCACATGCTGATCGAGCGGGAGGAAGCCGACATGCTCGAGGAAGCCGCCGACCTGGGCCTGCTGGCGTACGTTCATATCGCCGACCGCGACAGGCACTTCCCCGGACAGCCGGTGGAGCGGGGCGTCGATTACTGGGCGTTCTTCCGCACGCTGAAGGGCGCCGGGTATGAAGGGCGCATCTGCCTGGAATGCGGCTATGAAACGGTGGAGGAGCTGGAGCGGCTCGGGACGGATGCCCTGAGGTTCGTCAAGGACCAGTGGGAGCTTGCCTGAGCCGGGGGATCCTCTTTGGCAAAGAGGCTTTGAATGTGGTGATCGACCAAAATGACAAAGGAGCTAATCATGGGTTAGCTCCTTTGCATGGGGTGTAGTCGTTTATTGTTTTGGTTTGGGTTAGGATTGGAATAGAACACCAGAAAACAAAACCAGACAACAAAACCAGAAAACAAGCCGCAGGGTCTCTTGAAGACCTGTGCGGTTTCTTTGTGCTAGGCAGGCAGTTACGAGGCTGCGCTGCCGTACTATTGGCAGCTGAGGCAGCTTCTATTAATGAAGCTCTCGTATAAGAAGCCGGAAAAAGGAACGTTTCCCTGTGAATAGAGGAGGTCCGGTCTTATAGCCCGGCTAATGAGTGTTTTTCCGGGAATAGAGGAACTCCGATATCTTATTGCCCGGAAAAGTAGCGTTCCCTCGAAAATAGAGGAACAGCAGTTCGCTATTCCGCCCGTAAACGGGCTTCCCAAGCCTGTTTACCCCATAATAGGAACAGAGTTCCTCTATTTACCGGGAAGCAGTCCTAAGAGAGGAAATAGAGGATCCTAGTTCCTTTATCTGTTCTGTCAGTCTGTCCGCCTACCCGTTTCAATAGTCCAAATCCACGGCGCTCCTCTCGCTAGTGTCTGATCCGGTACCTTTGTTGGCGGGATGGCCTCCGTATGCGCACGAAAGGTAATGAGAAGCAGACCGACACTCATAAGGCAGGAACACACAGACGACAAACAAGCAGATCGACACAAACAAGCAGATCGACACAAACAAGGAAGGAACACACAGGCGACAAACAAGCAGACCGACACCTCACAAGGCAGGAACACACAGACGATCAGGCCCACTCCGCTAAACGCTGGAGAGAAGGGACCGGAGTACTGACGGATAAAGCGCCATTCCGCTAACGGCGGAGAGAAGGGACCGAAGTACTGCTCAACCGCCAGCAGGTGGTGGATGGCCAGCCTCTCCGAATCGGCCCTATTCAATTTTTGGGGCTTTTTACCTTCCCGCCCCGGCAGCTTTACACAATCATAATATTTTCTTGGTAATCGTAAGATTGCAGTATTTCGTAAGAAGGCCCTCCGAGAGACAATAAAGACAGAACCCAGAACAACTAGAAAGGAAGGCCTCTAATGGACATAGCATCCAAAGACCCCGCTCTCGGCACGAAGCCGAAGGCTCAAGAGCTGAGCAGATGGAAGCGCATCCGAAAGGATTACGACCTGTACCTCATGCTGGTTCCCGGACTGCTTTTTTGGCGATTTTTAAATATACGCCTATGTACGGATTGGTCATTGCCTTTCAGGACTTCACCATTTTCAAAGGCATCCAGGACAGCCCCTGGGTCGGGCTTAAGCATTTCAACCGCTTGATCAACAACGACCAGTTTTTCGATGTTCTGACTAACACGGTGCTGATCAGCGTGTATAAGCTTGTTTTTCTTTTTCCCGCCCCGATCGTCATTGCCCTGCTCCTGAACGAATTGACCAAAATGTTCTTCAAACGGGTGGTGCAGTCGGTGGTTTACCTGCCGCACTTCATCTCCTGGGTTATCGTTAGCGGATTGTTCATCAACATGCTTTCCGTGAACGGAGGGATCGTGAATACGATCATCACCAAGCTCGGAGGGTCTCCCATTCCGTTCTTCCTCGATCCCGGCATTTTTCGCTCTCTTCTCGTCGTGACGGAAGGCTGGAAAGAGGTCGGCTGGGGCACCATCGTTTACCTGGCGGCCATTTCCTCGATTGACCCGCAGCTGTATGAAGCCGCCCGCATGGACGGGGCGAACCGTTTCCGCCAAATTCTTCATGTAACGCTGCCCGGGATGGCCTCCACGATCGTGCTGATGCTTATCCTGCGCCTCGGCCACATGCTGGAGGCGGGGACCGAGCAGGTCCTCGTCATGTACAACCCGGTCGTGTATAATGTGGCGGATGTAATAGGAACGTATGTTTACCGGGTCGGCCTGGGGGCCTCGGATTACAGCTTCTCAACGGCGGTCGGGCTGTTCGAATCGGTCGTGGCCTTCCTGCTGATCGTAACCGGCAACGCGCTTTGTAAAAAGTACCTCGGAAGGAGCATTTGGTAATGGCACAAATGAATGCAGCGGCTCCCCGGCGTAAAGGGAAATCAGGCGGCATCCGGACCTCCTTCGGAGACAAGCTGTTTACCACGGCAAATTATCTGTTCTTCTGTCTGCTCGGAGCGGCCACCCTGTTCCCGTTTCTGAACATCATCGCCAAGTCCTTGAGCAGCGAGGGCGCCGTCGTGTCGGGAATGGTGACCGTTTACCCGATCGATTTTCAGCTTGGCACTTACAAGCTCGTGCTAGGCAACACCCAGTTCCTCAACTCATTCAAAATTACGGCCTTCATTACCGTCTTGGGAACATTATTAAGTCTGCTGTTTACGGTACTGTCCGCTTACCCGCTCTCGAAGCCGAACTTGGCCTTCCGTAAACCGCTTCTTCTTGTCTTCATCTTCACGATGCTGTTCAACGGCGGTCTGATTCCGACCTACCTGCTCATGCAGAAGATCGGCATGGTCAACACGGTTTGGTCGCTCTTCGTTCCGGGCCTTATCGCCGTTTTCAATATGCTGGTGGTCAAAAACTTCTTCGAGGGCATTCCTGAAAGCCTCGAGGAGTCGGCCAAGCTCGACGGAGCCTCCAATGTCCGCATCCTGTTCAGCATCATTCTTCCGCTGTCGATGCCGGTTCTTGCTACCATCGGCTTGTTCTATGCGGTCACGCTGTGGAACAGCTACTTCAACGCCATGGTGTACATCACCGACCCGGCTCTGAAGCCTCTTCAGCTTTACTTGAAGGAGCTGATCGATTCCACGAGCGACGTCATGAAGATGGCGGGGGAAGTGGACATCAACCGGGATCTGAATTCGACGCCGGAGGCCGTACAGGCCGCTTCGATCATCACGGCGACCCTGCCGATCCTGTTCGTTTATCCGTTTCTTCAGAAGTATTTTGTCAAAGGGGTGCTCGTCGGCTCGGTAAAGGGCTGACAGCCAACCCTCACCAGCGCCTTGCCGTGACGGTTCGGGCATTCGGGTAAGGCGCGGACAGCAGAAGTGAACGGGCGTATCCGCCCTTCATGATATATAAGCAAGAGGGCAAGACCAAATCCATACAAATGGGGGACATCCATGAAAAACGTATTGAAAGCTTCTTTGGCCCTTACTCTGTCGGCTGCTCTTCTCTCGGCCTGCGGCTCCAAAGGCGGCAGCTCGGAAGCGGGCTCCACGCCCGCCGCATCGGACGGACCGAAGCCGGAGCTTCGTCAGCTCGGCTTTGCCAAAAACTTCGATCCGAACCAGGATCCGACGGCTAAGTTTCTGGAAGAGAAAACCGGCTACAAGGTGAAATACGAAGCGCTACCGGTAGAGAACGCCGACGACAAGCTCAATCTGCTCATGGCCAACAAAGAGCCGTACGACATTCTGAAGCTGTCGGGCTCCCAATATAACCGCCTGGCCGCCCAGGGAGCACTGGAGCCTTTGGACGACCTGCTCGCGAAATACGGAAAGACGCTGAAGAGCGTCAACCTTCCGGAATCGTTCGAGAACGCCAAGGTGGACGGCAAAATTTACGGCATTCCGGAGCAGCATCCGAAAGCTTTCGTCGGCAGCTCCCTTGCGATCCAACAGGGACTTCTCGATGAACTCGGCATGAAGGTTCCAACGACGATCGACGAGTTCTACAACCTGCTGAAAGCCATCAAGGAGAAGAAAGGCATTGTTCCTTTCAGCGGCTTCGAGAGCATGATTCCAGAAATTTCTGGCGCCTTCGGTATCGTAACTACCTGGAAAGATGTGAACGGCAAGCTGATTAACCGCTTGGACGATCCGGGCATGAAGGAATACCTCGCCTTCATGAACAAGCTGTATACGGAAGGCCTGATGGACCCCGAATGGCCGGTTAACAAAACGGCAACCGTCCAGCAGAAGTTCTCCACCGGCAAAGCCGGCGTCATCACCTACGGATGGGGAATTGCTCCGGCCGTAACCGCGGCATTGGAGAAAACAACGCCGGGCGCCAAAATCACCTTGATCCCGGCTCTGAAGGGCAAGGACGGACAAGTCGGCAACTGGCTGCAGGGCGGGGGCGTAAGCTGGTACATCGCTATCCCGAAATCGTCCAAGCATAAGGAAGACGCCATGAAATACCTGGATGCGAAGGTTCAGCCGGATACGTTTAAGGAGCTCGCAATCGGGAAAGAAAACGAAGAATACAAAACGGAGAACGGCAAGCTCGTTCCGATTCTTCCGAAGTTCAACGAATCGCGCGGCAACGCCGACTGGTTCATTACGAGCACGGACGTGAAGGCCTTCAAAGAGTACTGGCTCCTCCGTGTGCGCAAGGATCCTATTCTGTACAGCACCTTTGAAGAGATCCAGAAGCAGGAAAGCGTCTCGAAGCAGGATCCGACGCTGATGGCTCCACCGCTTCCGGTGGTCGGCACCAACATGCAGAAGCTGAACAAGCTGGAGTCCGATTACATCATCAAAGCCTTTGCGGGGGCCGAGAAGCTGTCCGGCTATGACAATTTCGTGCAGCAGTGGAAATCGCAGGGCGGTAACGATGTCCTGAAGGAGCTGTCCGACTGGTACGCTTCCTCCAAAAGAAATAAGGTTATGGATAAGTCTTCGACCGGCCCTCTGCCGGGCGGAGGCTTTTTCTTGTGAGCGGTCAACGGATTCGTTCGTTCCCTTTATCATCCATTTATTCCATATTATGGATATAATTCACCACCGTTCTACTCCTTTCCCTGGGATTAACGTCCTAGTGCCTTATCCGCAAAGGAAGTTCTGCTTTTCAACGGGTTTAGTTGCGCATTAATAGGTTTTCTCACCTGCAAAGTTACCGGATAAGGCACTATGTCAGGACCATTTTCCCGTTTAGTGCTACAATAAAAGCTAGTCGGAATTGGTCCGTTGAAGCATTCATCAGGAATAGGCACAAAAGGAAAAGGGTGGTTGTCTTGATTCGAGTCATGCTGGTCGATGATGAGAAAATGACGAGAGAAGGGCTGAAGGAATTTATTGCGTGGGACCGCTTCGATATGCAGGTGGTGGGCATGGCCGAGAATGGGCGTCAGGCGCTGGAACGGTTCGGCGAGCTTACGCCCGATCTGCTTGTCTGCGATGTCCGCATGCCGCACATGGACGGCTTGGAGTTGGCCCGTTCGCTTAAGGATAAGGCGCCCGCCTGCAAATTTATCTTTCTTAGCGGATATACGGACGTTGATTATCTCAAGACGGCGATCAAGCTGCAGGCCGTCGATTATGTAGAGAAGCCGGTGCAGATCCCCGAGCTTGAGGAGCTTCTCCAGCGGACGGGAGAGGACATCCGGCGGGCCCGGGAGGAGAGCCTCCGTGCCAAGCGCATCCGGGAGAGCTGGGATACCAGCCGGCCGGAGGTAGCCGGCAAGGTGATCCGCCGGCTGGTCAGCCCGTCGGCCCGTTCGGGACTGGAGTGGGAGAGGACGCTCGGTGAGCTCGCGATGCTGAACCCCTCCTTCCCGTCAGCCGGAACCTGGGTATGCTGCGCGGCGGCATTTGCTGATGCCGAGGCGCGGGAGGCCTGGAGCCGGGAGGCGGCCAAGGAAGCGGCGGTTCATGGGCTTACGGTGCTCGCCGCGGTAGTGGACGGGCGGGGAGTCGCGATGGCCGCGCTGGAATCGGAGAGGCGCCTGGAGCCCTTGACCCTCTGGCTGAACCGGATGGTCTCTCTTGGCCGCCAAGAAGGAGACGCCGGGGCCGCGGTTTCGGCCGGGGTGGGCAGCGTCATTCATTCGCTTGCCCAAGCGGAAGAGTCTTATGAAGAAGCCGTGAATGCGCTTCAATACAAATTTTACCGGGGCTGGGGAAGCGTGCTCTGGCACCGGGAGCTCCCGGGAACCCGCCGGGACGATCTGCTTCTGTTCAATAAGGAGCATTTGAAGCGCTTTGAGGAAGCGCTGCGACGGAATGATTTTGCCGAGGCGGAGGAAGGGCTGGGACAAGCGGTTGACGAGCTGCTCGGTCATCCGGTAGGGGACGTGGAGTCGGTGCGCAAGAAGCTTTTCTTCTGGTATGTCTCTATGACCAAAATCTCCCCCGAGGCCATGTGGGAGGTCGAGAACGATGAGCTGTGGTCGAACGTGTTCGTGGCCGGCGAGCTTCATACGGTCCGGCAATTCATGGCCCGCCGCCTGGAGATCATCAAAGAAAGCCTCGGGGAGAAGGCGCCCGTCGAGCGATCCGTCATCCGCGATGTTCTGAAATACATTCACCAGCATTACGATGCCGACATTACGATAGCGGCCATTGCCGGCCATGTTTATCTGACCCCCACCTACCTGTGTCTCCTGTTCAAGAAGGACCGGGGAGTTTCCATTAACGACTACATTACCTCCTACCGGATCGAGAAAGCGAAGGCCCTCCTCCGGGAAAGGGGATTAAAGCTTTATGAAATTGCCCGGATGGTCGGCTACCAGGACGCCAACTATTTCTCGAAGGTGTTCCGCAAGCTGACCGGCGTCAACCCTTCCGAATACCGCGATACACTGGAGGAATACGGCTGATGCTTGGCACGGGATACCGGCGGCTGCGAAGTTATTTCTTGAACATGCGGATCCGCGGGAAGCTGCTCCTCACCTATCTGCTGCTGATTCTGGTCCCGGTGCTGACGATCGCTTGGATCACCTACCAGCGTACCTCCGGGATGATCGAAAGCCGGGTGGTGGAATCCACACGCAAATCGTTCGAGCAGGCCAATACCTTTCTGTCTTACAAGCTGAATAACATCAAGGATGTCTCGAGCTACCTGTATCTGAACCCGACGCTGACGGAAATCCTCGGAACGAAAGGGGAGGATACCTCCCTTCGGGAGCAGATTGACAATTACCAGAAGCTGATCGAAATCATCCGTTCGGTCCAGACGAGCCGGGATATTTACAGCATACGGCTTTTCGTCAATAGCAACGCCCTTTATGCCCGGGAGAACATCACCATCCTCGGGATGGCGGGAATCGCCGGGACAGACTGGTACAAGCAAATGCTCGCCAACCAGCAGAGCATTTACTGCCGGCCGACCTATGACTACAACTATTTGGATGCGCGGGGCGTGCAGAAGATCATTTCCTGCATCCGGCCGTTGTCCGCCGACCCGGCAACCGGACAGCCGGCCGGCATCCTGTCGGTCGATGTCCTCGAAGACAGCCTCGGCACCATCATCCAGCAGACGAACATTACGAACAGCGGGGAAGTGTATTTGCTCGACAGCCAGGGCTATGTTATCTCCGCGAAGGACAAATCGAAGATCGGCACCATTCTCAAGGAGTATACCGAAGCGGACAAAGAGCTTTCAGCCGAAGAAGAAGCCGGCTCCGGCCATAACCCCGATGGGTCGATTCTCATCCGCAAGCAGGTGGAGGGAACCAATTGGCAGCTTGCCGCGGTCATTCCCCAGGAGGAGATCGTGGGAGGAAGCCGGCTTCTCGCGAGAGACCTGCTCGCGGTCCTGGGGATATTCGTGGTTATCGCGGTCCTGACGGCTATCGGCGTATCGAGCGGGATTACCCGCCGCATCCGCCTTCTTGTCCACCATATGAGCCGAATCGAAACGGAAAAATGGGACCAGGCGCTGCCCGTGGAAAGCCGGGACGAAATCGGCTGGCTGCAGCAGCATTTCAACCGGATGAGGGAGAACATCAAGCAGCTCATCCGGGAAACCTACCAGGCCGACGCGGCGAAGAAGAATGCCGAGCTGAAGGCGCTTCAGGCGCAGATCAACCCGCATTTTCTGTACAACACGCTGGAGCTGATTCACTGGATGGCCATGAAGCACCGGGCATTCGACATCAGCGAGCTGGTCGGAATGCTGGCGAAATTCTTCCGTCTCAGCTTAAGCGGAGGCAAGGATGTGATTCCGCTGCGGGATGAGATCGAGCATGTCCGGATCTATCTGGACATTCAGAACAAGCGCTTCTCGGGAAATCTCGACGTCCGGTTCGAGATCGAGCCCGGTCTGGAGGAGCTCGCGGCCGTCAAGCTTCTTCTGCAGCCGCTTGCGGAGAACGCGGTGCTTCACGGCATCCGGGAGAAGGAGGAAGGGGAGCGCGGCGCCATCTGCATCCGGGGCTGCCGTGTTGGGGACACCATCGTTCTCGAGGTGGAGGACGACGGGATAGGCATGGACCCGATGCAGGCCGAAAGACTGCTCGAGGAGTCCCGGAGCGGCGAAGGCGGATATGGCATCCGCAACGTCGTGGAGAAAATCCGGCTCTATTACGGCGAGGAATACGGCCTGTCCTACGTCACGGCGCCCGGACAGGGGACGAAGGCGGTCATCCGCCTGCCGGTCGTACCTTATCCGCCGCCTTCCACGCCACCGGGGGAAGAAGGTTAGGGCTAGAAGACATCATGAGATGGGACAAGCCGGAGCGGCCGCTTGCCCTCATGCGGGAATTTTTGGGCGATGCCGACAGATAAGCGCCGCGAAAGGTAAACAGGTAAACCGACCGGGACACCCGGTCGGTTTTTTGCCGTGTTCCACGTTATAGGAGGGAATCCCGGGAGATAGGGCGATGGACAAAACCTTAATATATTCCTCTTTTTCGTAAGATCGAAGCATGTCCTCCCGTCAGGTTTGCCTGCACAATAGAAGGATAAAAAGGCTTATCGCCCGCCAAGGGTAGAAAGAGAGGGAAGCCGATGAGGAAGATTGTCTTCCTGCCGGGAAAGCACGTGACCGAGCGGGTCTTTCTTCCGGAGCACTTGGAAGCGCTTGAGAACAGCGGAATCGAATTGATAGTTAATCAAGGAACGGCCAATCCCACCTCCGAAGAGGCGGCGGAATGGATAGCCGGGGCCGACGCGGTTTTTACCTCCTGGGGATGCCCGCTTCTCGAGAAGGCCATTCTCGACCGGGCCCCGGACCTGAAGCTAGTCCTGCATGCGGCCGGCTCGGTAAAGCCGGTCGTCACCCCCGAGCTGTGGGCAAGGGGGATCCGCGTATCGTCCGCCGCTTCGGTGTTGAGCCGGGGGTCGGGGAAACGGCGCTCGGGCTTACGATCGTCTCTCTTAAGAACATATGGGAAATTACCCATAAAGTGAGAACAGAGAACTGGTGGGGCTACCGGAGCGACGGAACCCGGTCCCGCATCCGGGAGATGTATGGGTCCACCGTGGGCTGCATCGGAGCCGGACATGCGGGGAGGCATTACATGGAGCTCCTCCGGCCTTACGGGGTCCGGCTGCTTCTGAACGACCCCACCTTGACCCGGGAACAGGCCGATGCATGGGGAGCGGAGCTGGTGGATCTCGATACGCTGTGCGCCCGTTCCGATGTGGTGACCGTTCTCGCACCCGAGCTACCGGAAACGTACCGGATGATCGATGCCGGCCGCCTGGAGCGGATGAAGGAAGGAGCGACCCTCATCAACCTCGCCCGCGGCTCGCTCGTGGACGAGGAGGCTCTGATAACCGAGCTGAAGCGGGGACGCATCCGGGCCTGCCTGGATGTGACCGATCCGGAGCCCCCGCCCGCGGATCATCCGTTCCGCACGCTGCCGAACGTGGTGCTGACCGGGCATATTGCCGGAGCGGTCAATAACGGGCTTCATGCGCTGGGGCGTTTTGCCGTGGAGGAGTATTTCCGCTTTAGGGAAGAACGCTGCTTGGCAGGGGAAGTGCTCCCCTCTAGTTTGAATACGAAGGCTTAACCCCTTCGGGGGAGCTGACGGCTGCGATGCGCTCGGCGGCCTTCTATGTCGATCCGAAAGAAGCTGCAGCACGTGGCGGGCCGAGGACCGTAGGAAAAGATAGGACTAACCAAAAGGGTGGGATAGAAGATGAGTGTTGCCGTATTTACTGCCGGCCCTCTGCAGGGACCGGCGCTTCCTCACAAGCAGGTATTCGCGCTAACAGAGCTGGAGGCCATGGAGTTGACCGGGTTTCAGGCGGTGTTTCTGATCGGTTCTCCCAAGCTTGATGAAGAGAGCTCTCTTACGCGGGAAACGATTCACAGGCTCTGGCACTATGTGCGCCAAGGCGGGGTCCTGTACGCCGAAATGATCCAGGCGTTTGATTTTGCCGGTTCCCGTTTGTTCGGGTGGAAGCAGGATTTCCCCAAAACCCGCCGAACGATGGAAAAGCTCCGGGTAACGGAAGCGGGAGGGCCAGCGGGCTCCCTTCTGGAATGGGACGGGGCCATGGCGTACGGCTTCCCGATTCATGCCGAGGTGCTGCTCGAGCACGGGGTCTTCAAAGAGACGCACAAGGCGGAGCGGGCACAAGGGGAAAGGGTTTATCCGGCCCTTCTCGTGCGTTCTCTTGGAGAAGGGACCTCGGTGTACAGCGCCTTTTCCCTGTTCGGAAGCACCGAGCCGGCCGCCTTCCGGCCTAACGGCGTGTGGAAGGAAGTGCTTACGGCGTTGTCGGCGCGGACCGGGGTTTCCTTCGGGGAGCCCGAGCCCGTTATCCGTCCTTCGGGCGGAACCGATCCGGACGAAGCGGTCAAAGCGGTCATGAGGTGGTTCCTCGACTCCGGCATCCTGCCGGAAAGGGACGGGAGCGCAGGCGTGCACGAGAATGTTCACTCCGTAACGGCCAGGCTGATGGCGGACCGCCGGCCGGACTGCCACGCCCACACGGCGCTGTTCTTCTATCTGTATGGCAAGGCCTTGGGAGAGAAGGCTTGGGAAGAGGCGGCGCACGGTCTGCTGCAGTCCCTTTTCGAAGGGGGCTACCAGGACATGGAGCCGGATTCGGCCACCTATGGATTCTTCAAGTGGTACGATTTCCCGGAGGAGAAGCCGGACCAGATCTTTACCGACGACAACGCTTGGGCCGCCTTCGTGCTGCTGTACCTGTACCGGCAGACCGGACGGGAGGAGTACCGGGTGAGGGGCCTTGCGGTAACGGAAGCGATGCTCGCCACCCAGCGGCCGGACGGGCTGCGGGCCAATATGCTGCTCGGGGACGTTCTCCGCAAGGAAGGCCGGGAATCTGCGGTGCAGCTTGACGCAAGCTGGAACCCTCATTTTGAAAGCATCGCCCATGCCGCCTTCGTTCAGGCTTACCGGGTGACGGGAGAGCAGGTCTACCTGGATACCGCCGTTAAAGGAACCATTACGCTTGTAGAGAATGCCGATAAGCTGGCCTTCATGTACAGCCGGACCTCGGGGCTTGGACGATTCCTGCTTCCACTCTCCTATTTGAGCTCCTATGACTCCACGGGCACGATCCGGGAAGGGCTCCGGAAGGTAACGGAGGAGCTGTTCTCGCGGCAGCATGCCTCGGGCGCCATTGAGGAAGCCGACAATCCGGATCCGGAACGGTTCGGCCAGGAGGACGCCGGGGTGTACCTGTATAATGGCGAGGGCATCGCGGACCAGCTCTACACGAACAATTTTCTGCTGATGAATGCATGGGAAGCATGGAAAGCGACAGGAGATTCCGCCTACAAGGTCAAATATGAAGAGCTGAGGGAATTCCTCTGCCGGATTCAGATTGCAAGCGGCGACGCCCGGTTCAACGGGGGCTGGATGAGAGCGTTCGACTTGAACCGCTGGGAATACTTCGGCAACAACGGGGACACCGGCTGGGGGCCGTACTGCATGGAAAGCGGCTGGACCCAGGCCATGATCGGAACGGGACTTCTCTTAGGCCTGCTGGATGAGTCGGTTTTTGAGTAAGGGAGACAAAAGAATGCAGGGCGCCTCGAAGAAGGGGTTGCTTACAGACAGGGAGACGATTATGGTGGAAGAGAGCAAGGAAAGCAGAGCCCGGATGCTGGCGGAGCTTAGCTTAGAAGAGAAGGTGGGCCAGCTCTTTGCCTTTTATTTGAATGGCGAGGAGGAGCTTCCCCGGGCGAGAAAGGCGGCAGGGGAGTGGAAAGCCGGCGGAATCTTTCTCGATATGGGGATTCTGCATAATCCCCGGCAGGTGTATGAGCTGACGGCCGAGCTGCAAGCATGCGCTCTGGAGGAAGGAAGCGGAATTCCGTTGTTCCTCTCGGCGGATCTGGTAGCCGGCGCCGGCTGCAAGCTGCGGGATGGCGGGGCGGTGCATTTTCCCAAGAACCGGGCGGTCGGAGAAGTTGGAGAAGCGAAGCTCGCGTACGAGTCCGGGCGGATTACCGCGGAGGAGTCTCTTGCCATGGGTGTGAATTTCAACTACAGCCCCGTGGTGGATGTGAACAACAACCCGCTGAATCCGGTTATCGGCACGCATTCCTTCGGAGAGGATCCGGAGCGGGTGGCGCGGATGGGCGAGGCGGTCATCGCCGGTTACCAGGACAACGGCATGGTGGCCACGGCGAAGCATTTCCCAGGGCACGGGGATACCCAGGTGGATTCGCATTATGCGCTGCCCGTGCTTCCCTTGACCGCGGGCGGCTGGACCGCTTCGAGCTGGCGCCGTTCCGCGCCGCTATTCAAGCCGGAGTGGATGCCGTGATGGTCGGGCATATCGCCGTGCCTTCGCTCGATCCGTCCCAGCTTCCCGCCTCGCTGTCCTACCCGATTACAACCGGACTGCTGAGGGAGGAGCTGGGCTTCCAGGGCCTGATCGTAACGGACGGCATGTCCATGAAAGGGATCACAGCCCAGTTCAGCCAGGCGGAAGCCTGCGTCATGGCCGTTCTGGCAGGCGCGGATATTCTGCTCGTCTGTCCGGCTTCCACGGAAGAGGGCCAGGCTATGATCGACCGGGTGACCGAAGCCGTTCGCCAAGGGGAGATCAGCATGGAGCGTCTGGAGGCTTCGGTGGAGCGGATTCTGGATAAGAAGGCTAAGTACGGATTGACCCGGGAGGACTTCCGGCAGCCGCCATTTGACCCGGAGAAGCTGGAGAGGGAGGACAATCAGAAGACAGCGGACGAGCTGGCGCGAAGGGCTCTGTCGGCCTCGAACGGTTTTGCGGTGCCTACCAGGGAAGAGGCGGAAGCATCCCCGGTCACCCTGATCTGGGACCGTCAGGTGGATTTCTTCGCCGCCCGTCTTCGCGGGAGAGCGGAAATCCGCAGGGAGCACAAGCTGGATTCGTTCGCGGAGCTGCCCGGCTTTCTTGCGCAGTGTGAAGCGGAAGAAGGAAGCTGGCTGTTCGCCCTGACGCATAACAAGCCCATTCCGGCTGATGTGCTGGCCGCACTCGACCGTTTTGCCGCGGCCCGTCCGGGCAAGGTCCAGCTGGTTCATTTTGGCTCACCGTATGACCTGGCTCATCTGTCTCACGTGCCGGCTCTGCTGCTGTACGACCGGGCGCCAAGCCTGCAGAAGGCGGCGGCCGATTATTGGGAAGGCATCCGTTAACGATTAGGAAGGGGAGAAAAGCCGAATGAATAAACACCTGCAAGCCGATATCGTCATTATCGGAGGAGGAACCGGGGTTGTGCGGCGGCGCTGGCCGCCGCAAGAGCCGGTCACCGGGTTATCCTGACGGAGGAAACGGATTGGATCGGAGGCCAGCTGACGAGCCAGGCGGTGCCGCCCGACGAGCATCCGTGGATCGAGCAGTTCGGAAGCACGGCAAGCTACCGGGAATTCCGCAGCCGCGTAAGGGAGTATTACGCGAGAAATTTCCCGCTGTTCAAGCCGGCGCCCGCTCACCAGCCGTTTAACCCCGGCAACGCTACGGTCAGCCGCATCGCCCACGAGCCGAGAGCTGCTCTCGCGGTGCTCCGCGATATGCTGGCGCCTTATGTTCACAGCGGAAGGCTGACGATTCTGTACGGCTGCCGGCCGGTGAACGCCGAGACCGAGGAGGATTCGGTCCGTTCCGTAACCGTAGCCGATTCGCTAACCGGAGATCAGATAGTGCTCACCGCTCCTTACTTTGTCGATGCGACGGAAGAAGGGGATGTGCTGCCTCTGGCCGGCGTGGAATATGTCACGGGAAGCGAATCCATTAAGGAAACCGGCGAGCCCCATGCCTTGGAGGGAGACGCCGATCCGATGGACATGCAGGCCTTCACCCACTGCTTTGCGATGGATTACATCGAAGGGGAAGACTTTACGATCCCGAAGCCGGCGCAGTATGACTTCTGGAACGCCTACCGGGCGGACTTCTGGCCGGACAAGCAGCTCAGCTGGGCCGGCGTTGTTCCCCATACGCTCGAGCCGGTGCGTTACAGCCTGTTTCCGGACGGGAAATCGTTCTCCCTGTGGAAATACCGCCGACTCATCGACCGGTCCCAATTCCGCGAAGGCACCTTCAAGAGCGATGTGACCAATGTGAACTGGCCGGCCAACGACTACTGGCTCGGTCCGATCATCGACGTGCCCGCGAAGGAAAGGGCGAAGCATCTCGAAGGGGCCCGGCAGCTCAGCCTGTCGCTCCTGTACTGGATGCAGACCGAAGCCCCGCGGCCGGACGGCAAAGCCGGCTATCCCGGCCTGCGTCTGCGTCCCGATATCGTCGGGACGGAGGACGGCTTGGCGAAGACCCACTATGTTCGTGAATCCCGCCGCATCCGTGCGGAGCTGACCGTGGTGGAACAGCATCTGAATCCCGACCTCCGGCCCGACGGGACGGCGGAGAACTATCCGGATTCCGTAGGCGTCGGCTCTTACCGGATCGACCTTCACCCGAGCACGGGGCTTAGGACGTATATCGACGTCTCCTCCCTGCCGTTCCAGATTCCGCTCGGCAGCCTTCTGCCGGTGCGCGTGAACAACCTTCTGCCCGCCTGCAAAAACATCGGAACGACTCATATCACGAACGGCTGCTACCGGCTGCATCCGGTGGAATGGAACATCGGAGAGTCCGTCGGCTACCTTCTTGCGTTCTGCCTCTCCCGGGGAGCGGTGCCGCGTCAGGTGCGGAGCGAGGAAAGCCTGCTGGCCGACTACCAGTCCATGCTTCAGGAAGCGGGAGTGGAGCTGAAGTGGCCGTCGATTCATGCCGTATAGATAACGGGCAGGTTCCCGTAAGAATCCATATAGAGAGAAGGGCACCCGATGAGCATCATTCCTAAAAACAGCCTGGTCGTTTCCTGCCAGGCGCTGGAGCACGAGCCGCTTCACGGCTCCCACCACATGGCCGCCATGGCACGCGCGGCCGCGGGCGGAGGCGCCGGCGGCATCCGCGCCAACAGCCTGCCCGACGTGGCCGCTATTAAAGCGGCGGTCAGCCTGCCGGTGATCGGTCTGTGGAAGAAGGATTACGAAGGCTTCGAAATGTACATAACCCCGACCTTGGAGGACGCTTTGGCGGTTCACCAGGCGGGAGCGGATATCGTAGCCTTGGACGCCACCTCCCGTCCCCGTCCGGACGGCCGGACGCTGGAGGAGACCATCCGCCTTCTGAAGGAGAAGGGGTTCGGGTTATGGCCGACATTTCCACCTTCGAAGAAGGAATTCAGGCGGCCGCTTACGGTGCGGATTACGTTTCCACCACCTTGTCCGGGTACACGCCATATACGGAAAACACCGTTCTGCCCAATCTCGACCTGGTGCGCAGACTGGCGGAGGAGCTGAAGGGCTCCGTCGTGGCCGAAGGCGGCATTTCCCGCCCCGAGGAGGCGGCAGCCGCCCTTGAGGCCGGTGCCGATTTCGTCGTGGTGGGCGGGGCCATCACC
This sequence comes from Paenibacillus sp. CC-CFT747, assembly GCA_030323305.1. Taxonomy (GTDB): domain Bacteria; phylum Bacillota; class Bacilli; order Paenibacillales; family NBRC-103111; genus Paenibacillus_AO; species Paenibacillus_AO aurantius. The sequence goes on from CP106741.1 coordinate 3,328,412, forward strand.
CGCCCGCAGAGCATCACCGCACGTTTCGCAGAGGGCATACGCCGTCCGGAGAAAACGCTTATGGGCCAGGATTCCCTTTATATCGGCGTAGACTTGGGCGGAACGGGCATGAAAGGAGCGGTCGTGGACCGCTTGGGGCAGTTTCGGGCCACGGCTTCCCGGCCGACGCCTACCGCTCTCGGAAGAGAGGGCATTCTCGCGTCTATGCGGGAGCTGATCGGGGAGCTGATCGAGCAGGCAGGCCCGGTGGAGGCGATTGGCATCGCGTCCGCCGGCAGCATCGACCGGGAAGCGGGCGTCGTCCTTTTTGCGACCAGCAACCTTCCCGGCTGGACCGGCGTCCGTTTGGCCGATGAAATCCAGGGGACGTTCGGCCTTCCCGTCTTCATCGATAACGATGTGAACGCGGCGGCGCAGGGCGAAGGCTGGCTTGGTGCCGCTGCGGGGCACCCGAACTTCGCCTACCTGGCCATGGGGACAGGCGTCGGCGGGGCGATTGCCTGGAACGGGCAGGTCATCCCCGGCGTCCACGGCGGAGCCGGAGAGGTGGGGCATATCATCGTCGAGCCGGGTGGCCGGGTCTGCAACTGCGGACAGAAGGGCTGTCTCGAGCAGTACACCTCCGGAACCGCCTTGACCCGCGATGCGGCGGCGGCCGTGCCGGGCTGGGACAGCCGGAAGCTGCTGCAGGCTCTCGCGGAGGAAGACCCGCGGGCGGTTGGGGTAGTGGAGGCGTTCGTCTTCCGTCTGGCTGTTGGGCTTGTGAACATCCAGCGGGTCTTCGACCCGGAGCTCATTATTCTCGGCGGAGGAGTGGGTGAGACGTATGATAGCTGGAGCTTGCGGCTCGAGAGGGCGATCGAAGAAGCCGGCTGCGAATCCGTAAAGGTTAAGCCTGCCGTCACCGGAAACCGGGCGGGCATTCTGGGGGCGGCCCGGTACGCCATGACGAAACATGCTGCCATCCAAGCTTCCTCCGCCCAAACGGATAGCAGCTCCTTATAAATCAACACGATCCGGCAGCACCGGTTTAAGGGATTCGGTACACGGGGAGGTAACCAATGGAAAGAGCGGAAAGAATAGACGGGCTCATCCGCAAGGGGAATGTCGTCCTGCCGGAGTCCACGCGGTATGGAGCGGATGTCCGCCTTCGTAACGGAAGGATTGCGGAGATAGGAGAGGCGCTTCCCTGCTTAGAGGGGGAGACGGTCATGGAGGCGGAAGGGGCGTGGGTCTTTCCCGGCTTCCTCGATCTCCATGTTCATGGTGGAGACGGGGCCGGTGTATCGGACGGGGATCCCCGTTCGCTCGCCAGGATGTGCGCCTTTCATGCCCGCCATGGCACAACGGGTCTGCTCCTCACCACCTCCACCCTGCCGGATGAACGGCTGACGGAGGCGTTGGAAGCCGTCCGGGCTTACGCTTCGTCAGAGGAAGAGAGCATGGGGGCGGAAGCCTTGGGGGTTCATCTGGAAGGCCCCTTTCTAAGCGAGGCTTACCGGGGAGCACAAAATCCGGAATGGCTTCAAGCGCCATGCGTGGAGAAAGCCCGCCGGTGGATGAAGGCCTCCGGCGACCGGATTCGTCTCGTTACCCTTGCTCCCGAGCTCCCCGGAGCGCAGGAGGTCATCTCCTTCTTCCGGGAGAAAGGCGCCGTCGTATCGGCAGGCCATTCCGGAGCGGATTATGACAGGATGGAGCAGGCGCTGCGGGAGGGGATTACGCACAGCACCCACTTCTATAACGGAATGCCCGGGTTTCATCACCGCCGTCCGGGAATAGCCGCCTCCGTCTGGCTTAACGATGAGGTAAGCGCCGAGCTTATTCTCGATCTTCAGCATGTTCACCCGGCGGCGGCCCAGGTTCTCCTTCGCTGCAAAGGGCTGAACCGGGTGTGCCTGATCACGGATGCCGTCCATACGGCGGGGCTTCCCGACGGGGAGTACTGGCAAGCCTCGGGCCGCAAGTTGACGGTCCGGGAAGGGACCGTCCGGCTCGAAAGCGGAGAGCTGGCGGGCAGCATGCTCACTATGAACCGTGCCGTGCGGCATGCCGTTCAGGCGCTGGGGCTCGCCCCTCATGAAGCGGCCCGGCTCGCTTCTCTTACTCCCGCGGAAATCATAGGGGAGGAACGGGAACGGGGCTCCCTTTCCCCGGGCAAAAGGGCAGATCTTGTCCTTCTGGATGCGAATTATGACGTCCTGCTCACCTTGCGGGAGGGTGTACCCGTTTACCGAAAGTCTGATTAGAGCACGGGATTCTGTCTGGATCCCCTAAATCGCCCACGCAGTCACCGTAAACAAAGAGCACCTGACTCCCTCCTGGGGAGTCAGGTGCTCTTTGTTTGCTATTCTTCAACGGACGCCTCAAACGGCTGCGGTCCGAGAATCCCGGCTTACGACAGCTTAAGCCGCACGCAGAAGCGGACCTCGTCCTCCTCGCTTTCGGCCCAGATTTCGCCGCCGTGCGACTCGACGATGCTCTTCGCGATGGCAAGCCCGAGACCCGAGCCGCCGGCGGAAGACGTGCGGGCCGCATCGACCCGGTAGAAACGGTCGAACAGCCGCGGCAGCTCGTCCGCCGGAATCGGGTCGCCCTGGTTGACCACGGTCACCAGGGCATAGCCGTCCGGGTCGGGGGTCATCGTTACCTTCACGGTGCCGGGCTTGTGGCTGTACTTGATCGCATTCGTGAGCAGGTTCTCGAACACCCGGATCATTTTGTCGGGGTCGATGGAGACGTTCAGCTTCTCCGCCGGCAGGCTGCGGATGAGCTGCAGCTGGTTCTCCTCCGCGTGGCTGACCAGCTCCTCGATCAGCTGCTCCAGCAGCTCGTTCAGGCAGACCCTTTCCTGGTGCATCCGGATGCCGTGGTTGGTCAGCTTCGTGTATTCGAACAGGTCGTCGATCAAGCCCTTCAGCTTCTCCGACTTGCCGTAGGCGATGCTGATGTAGGAGTCGGCCTGCTTCTCGTCTTCGAAGTTCTTGTCCTTCAAGAGCCGGAGGTAGCCCATGATGAGGGTGAGCGGCGTCCGCAGGTCGTGCGAGACATTCGTAATTAGCTCATTCTTCGTTCGTTCCGCACGGCGTTCTTCCTCGAGCGTCCTCTGCAGCTCCTCGGCCATCCGGTTGATGTTGTTGGCCAGCGACCCGAGCTCATCCCGGCTGTTCTGCTTCACCCGGTAATCGAGCCGGCCGCGGGAGATTTCCAAGAGTCCGCTCGTCAGCCGCTCGAGGTCCTTCATTTTGCGTTTGGTGAGCAGGTAGAACAGGAGGATGAAGACGGCAATGCTGAAAGGAATGGAGAGAGGGCTTCCGTCCCTCACGTAATAAATGGTCGGCTGGGGAATGCCGCTTACGACGAGGTACCCTTTCTGGCCATCCAGGTCGATCGGGTAGAAGCTGGTGTACTCCCGGCGGAGATTATCCGGATTGTTCCGCGCTTCTAAGGCGTTCGTGAACAGGTTATGAAGATCGACGGTCGTCTCCCGTGCATCCTTGCTTTTCAGCAGAACCTTCCCGTCCAGATCGAGCACCATGATTTTGTACTGGCTGAGCTCAATATGACGCTGGAGAAAGGAGCGGGCGTCCTCTTTACCAGGGTCCGAGGTGTGCGATATTTTCAAATAGCCGGCAATGTTGCGCGCTTCTTCGTCCATGTTATTGATGTCGGCGGTATAGTCAAACTGGGGGCCCGGTTGACCTCGCCCAGGATGGCGTCGGACAGGGAGTAGGTGAGCACGGAGGCCAGCAGGCAGATGACGAAGGTGAAGATCAGCTGAAGCCGCAGGGAGCTCTGAACATTTTCCTTGCCAAGCCGGACCGTGGATCGCAGGAAGCGGAAGAGGTCTCCGAGCCAGTTGAAAGGGAAGATGCGGCTAAGTTTCAATTTTGTAGCCTACCCCCATACCGTCTTGATGTAACGAGGCTGGCGCGGATTCGCTTCGATTTTCTCGCGGATTTTGCGGATATGCACCATGACGGTGTTCTCCGAGTCGAAAAAAGCTTCCTTCCACACGCTTTCGTAAATGCGCTCGATGCTGAAGACGATCCCGCGGTTGCGGGCTAGCAGCTCGAGAATGGCGAATTCTCGCGGGGTCAGCTTGACCTCCCGCCCCTCGATCCTCACCTCATGGGTATCGATATTGATCGTCAGATCATCGACTTCAATCTCGTTTTCCTTGCGGGCATCCTGCACGTTAAGGCGATGGTAACGGCGGAGCTGGGATTTGACGCGCGCCAGCAGCTCGAGCGGATTGAACGGCTTCGTCACATAGTCGTCCGCTCCGGTGCTGAGGCCGAGGATCTTGTCGATGTCCTGGCTCTTGGCGGACAGCATGATGATGGGCATGTTTTTGCGTTCGCGGATTTTGAGGCAGGCTTCAATGCCGTCCATCCGGGGCATCATCACATCAAGAATGATCAGGTCCACCTCGTGATTCTGCAGCACGTCCAGCGCTTCGATGCCGTTCGCCGCCTTCAGAATGTGAAAGCCGTCGTTCTTTAAATAAATTTCCAGCAGGTCGAGGATTTCTTTCTCGTCATCGACCAGGAGAATGGTTTCTTTGGCCATAGGGTACACTCGCTTTGTTGTAATTTGGCAGGCCCGCCCTTTTCCTGCAGGTCCAGGGGGAACTATCCCTACTTAACCATACCGCCTGGGGAAAGGCAAGGCTTCCGGCGGTGCTCCGGGCAGCGGTCCTTGGAAGGCTCGCGGCGGAAGGAGGCAAGCCGGAAGGATGCCCGCAGGAAGCCGGTGAGCTTCCGCCTCACGGGAGGGATGTTCCTGTCATTCTCTGAGTATAAGGGACAATTCTTAAAGCGGGCATGGGCGAAACCTTAACTTTCTCTTAAAGGTGCCGTCTGGTAAACTTAACCGTGAAAGCGGATTCCTAATGGGAAAGGGAGTGGCTGGCTATGAAGATTACCGGGTTTGAGACGTTTCTCGTGCCCCCGCGTTGGCTCTTTCTGAAGATTGAAACGGACGAGGGCATCTGCGGCTGGGGAGAGCCTGTTGTGGAAGGAAGGGCGCGGACCGTGCAGACGGCGGTGGAGGAGGCGATGGGCTACCTGATCGGCCAAGACCCGCTGCGGATCGAGGATCACTGGCAGGTCCTCTACCGCGGCGGCTTCTACCGGGGAGGCCCCGTGCTGATGAGCGCCATAGCGGGCATCGACCAGGCGCTGTGGGATATCAAGGGACGCTATTTCAACGCGCCGGTTTACCAGCTGCTGGGCGGGGCGTGCCGGGACACGATGAAGGTATACAGCTGGATCGGCGGAGACCGGCCGAGCGAGATCGGAGAAGCCGCCCGGCGGGCGGTGGAGGCGGGCTTTGCAGCGGTCAAAATGAATGCGACGGAGGAGCTCCAATACATAGACTCGTATGCCGCCATCGATCAGGCCGTGGAGCGGATCGCCGCCGCCCGGGACGCCGTCGGCCCTACGGTGGGCATCGGCATCGATTTTCACGGCCGCGTGCACAAGCCGATGGCGAAGATTCTCGCCAAGGAGCTGGAGCCGTTCCGGCCCATGTTCCTCGAGGAGCCTGTGCTGCAGGAGAACAACGAGGCGTTGAAGGAAATCGCCGCCCACACGAGCATTCCGATCGCCACCGGGGAGCGGATGTTCTCGCGCTGGGATTTCAAGGATCTGCTCGCATCCGGCCACGTGGACATTATCCAGCCCGATCTGTCCCATGCCGGAGGGATAACCGAGTGCAAGAAGATTTTCGCCATGGCGGAAGCCTACGACGTGGCGGTGGCTCCCCACTGCCCGCTCGGTCCGATCGCCCTCGCCGCCTGCCTGCAGGTGGACGCCACCGCGCACAATGCCTTCATCCAGGAGCAGAGCCTGGGCATCCACTACAACGAGCTGAACGACCTGCTCGATTACCTGGTGGACCCGTCCGTGTTCCACTACAAGAACGGCATGGTGGATATTCCCCAAGGCCCCGGGCTCGGCATCGAGATCAATGAAGAGCAGGTACGGAAGATGGCCGGGATCGGCCACGACTGGAAGAACCCGGTCTGGCGGCACAAGGACGGCTCGGTGGCGGAGTGGTAGGGGTCACGAAGATCCCGATTACCGGTAAGGGATGAAAGGAACCTACGGGAATGAATCCCTATCGAGAAAAAGTAGGGGTCCGTTAGCGGAAGGAACGCTCCTTTCCGTTAACGGGCCTTTTACATGGACAACACCAAAAAACCTCCCTCTCAATGAGGGAGGCCGACGCATCCTAAGGGATAGAAGCAGGCTTACTTGGAAGGATAGCGGAAATGCGGGCTGTCTTTGGTATAGTCCGTTTCCACTTCCAGCGAGCCGTCCGCATGGTAAATTTTCAAATGGGCATGCTTCGATTCCGCACGCTCCTGCGCGGCTTGAAGCAGGTCCGTTTTGCGGTCGGCGGCCCGGAGTACATGATCGGAGCCTTCCTTACGCAGCACCCATCTTTCCTTAACGGATTCGAATTTCATTTCGTAAAAGAGGTCATCCTGCGCATCTTTGCGGGTGAAATCCGGCTTCGGTCCTCGTCGCATCGTATCCCTCCTTTCCGGCCATAAGGCTCTCAATGGCACTTTTTGTGGATTTGTTTGTCGTGGTCTTCTCCCCATTCCTTGGCTTTGGCCGTCGCAATCGAGATGGCCCGTTCTTCCTCATAGCCTTTCTCCAGCAGTTCGTTTCCGATCTCAATCGCCTTGTTGCGGATGGGAGCCATAAAATTTTTCAAGGATGGCGGGTAATCTTCCTTCGTCCATGGCATCGGTGATCCCTCCTTTAGTAACATTTAGCCGCCATCCGGCCCATCTAAACAGGAAATTTTAACAGCGATCAGAGCCCGGTTTTCCATCCAAGGGACGAAGTCTGCAAAGGAAACGCTGGAAACGGAAAAAAACCGCCCGCCGGCCGATGAACGGGATCCTTTTGGGGATCTCCATTCTCTGCAGCCGGGGCGGCTTGGTTGAGTGTAACTCCCGAAGCTCAGCCCTCCTCGCTGACGAGCACCTTTCGTCCCCGCAGCTTCAAGAGCAGCGGGATGACGATCCAGAGCACGGCGCCGATCAGGAAGACGGCGGAAAGCGGCTTCTCGAGGAAGATCGAGAAATCCCCGTTCGAGGTGGTCAGGGCCCGCCTCATGTTGTTCTCGATCATGGGCCCGAGCACCAGGCCGAGCACGAGCGGAGCGAGCGGGAAGTCATGCCGGGACAGGTAGTAGCCGGCGAGCCCGCAGCCCATTAGCAGCATGAGGTCGAAGGTGTTCGCCTGCACGGCGTAGACACCAAAGACCGAGATGGCGATAATGATCGGAAGCAGGTATTTGGCCGGCGTCTCGATGATCTTGGCGAACACCTTGACGAGAGGCATGTTCAGCACGAGCAGCATCAGGTTGCCGATGAACATGCTGGCGATGAGTCCCCAGGCCACCTGGGGATGCTCGTCGAAGAGCAGGGGCCCGGCTGGATGTTGTACATGATCAAAGCTCCCATAAGGATGGCCGTGGTCCCGGAGCCGGGGATGCCGAGTGTCAGAAGCGGAATCATCGCCCCGCCCGAGGCGGCGTTGTTGGCCGACTCCGGAGCGGCCACGCCTTCAATGGCCCCCGTGCCGAACTTGGCCGGGTTCTTGCTGATCTTCTTCTCCATGATGTAGCTGAAGAAGGAGGCGAGGGTCGCTCCGGCGCCGGGAAGGATGCCGATGAAGAAGCCGAGCACCGACCCGCGGGCGATCGGGCCGGCGCTGTCCTTAAGGTCCTGGCGGGTGGGCAGAATGCGCCCGACCTTGGTGACCTCGCCGCTCGCGTAATCCCGTTCGAGAATCGTCTTGAACACCTCGCCTAGAGCGAACAGGCCGACGGCGACGGTGAGAAATTCCAGGCCGGAATAGAGCACCGGCTGGTCATAGGTGAACCGGGCCACCCCGGACACGCTGTCCATTCCGATGGTGGCGAGGAGCAGGCCGAAGACGGTCATGATGAGCGCCTTCGTCATCGATTTGCCGGCGAGGCCGCTCACCGCGGCCAAGCCGAGCAGCATGAGCGAGAAGTAGTCGGCCGGTCCGAACCGGATGGCGGCGTCCGACAGCGGTCCGGCGAGGAAGACCAGCGCCACAAGGGAGAACAATCCGGCGGCGAACGAGCCGATGGCGGCTATGGAGAGGGCGGCTCCCGCCCGTCCCTGCCGCGCCATCTGGTAGCCGTCGAGCGTGGTGACGACGGACGACGATTCGCCCGGCGTGTTGAGCAGGATCGAAGTGGTCGAGCCGCCGTACATGGCGCCGTAATAGACGCCGGCAAGCAGGATGATCGAGCTGGTGGCGGCTTCTTCCGGGCTGAGCCCGCCGGTCATGCTGGCGGTGACGGGAATGAGGAGCGCGACTCCGCTCATGGGGCCGATGCCGGGGAGCACCCCGACCGCCGTTCCGATCAGCACGCCCACGAAGGCGAAGAGAAGATTTTGCCACTGAAGGGCTGTAGCGAAGCCGTTGGCGAGAAAGTCCAGTACGCCCATAGGGGCACCTCCTTATAGAGCTTTAATCCGGGCTGAGGGCGTGTTCCGGCCGGGCTTTACGAGAACCAGGCGGGAAAGCCGGGCAGGGAGCCCTCAAGCAGCACAACGAACAAATAGTAAACGGCGGCCGAGAAGAGGACGGAGACCGCAAGGGACACCAGCCGTTTGCCTGGCTCAATTACCTGGAATCCGACGTACAGGAACAAAGTCGTTCCGATGACGTAGCCGATGTCCTCCAGAAAGAAGGCATAGAGAACGGCGGTCCCCAGAATGATTCCGAATCGCTTGTAGTCGAGAGACGGTTTGCCTTCCCCATCCGGCCGGCTGCGGAAGACCTCATAGAACAGCCTCAGGCTGAGGAGCATCATCAGAATGCCGAGCCCCATAGGAAAAATATCCGGCCCCACGCTGCTTCCATAGGAGGTAGCGCTGATCTTGCGGCTCTCCCATACGAAGGCCGCGCCGACCAGGAAGAACGCGAGGCTGGCGTAACGGTCAAAGGTTTTGTTCATGAACGTGCCTCCTTTCAAGGCTGGAAAAAGAAAGAGAAGAGAGGGCTCTCTTCTCCAGGAATGGAACCTCTTCCGGCTTACTTCGCCATGTTCAGCGCGGTAAGCAGGTCTTTGACGAGCTTCTCCTGCTCGCCCAGGAACTTGATGAAGTCAGCGGAATTACGGTAGTCGCTTTCCCAGGTGTTGGCCTGAAGCTCCTTCTTCCATTCCTCCTTCTCCGTCATCGCCTTGAGGGTCTTCTCCCAGTAAGCGAGCTCTTCCTTGCTCATGTCCTTCGGTCCGAAAACTCCGCGCCAAATATTGAATTCGGTGTCCATTCCGAGCTCCTTCAAGGTCGGGACGTCCTTGAAGGTGCCCTTCAGCCGCTCGCTCGAGGTCACGGCAAGAACCTTGACCTTGCCGGATTTCAGGTAGGGCTCGAGGGAGGAGGCGTCCGTTCCGATGGCTGTGGCGTTGTTCCCGAGGAGAGCCGCTACGGCTTCGCCGCCGCCGTCATAGGAGACGTACTTGACGCTTTTCGGGTCGATTCCGGATTTGAAGGCCGGCAGAATGGAGACCAGATGGTCCATGGATCCGGGTGAGGAACCCCGGCCATGGTGATCTTGCTTGGGTCGGCCTTCAGGTCGGCGATAAGGGCCTTCAAGTCGGTGTACTTGGAGTCGGCCTTTACGGCGATGGCCCCGTAGTCCTTCGTCAGCTGGGCAAGGGGCGTCGTGTCCTTATAACCGTAGGGGCTGCTTCCTTCCTTCTTCAGGTTGTTGATGAGGATGGGAGGGAGCTGACCATGAGCGTATAAGGGTTCTTCTTCTCCTTGGTGGCGAACTCCGCCATGTAGACCGTTCCGCCGCCGCCTGGCTTGTTCTCGACGGTCATCGTCTGGCTGACCAGCTTCGTCTCCGAGAGGATTTTCGTTAAGGAACGGGCCGTTTTGTCCCAGCGCCGCCGGCGCCGGACGGGGCGACGACTGTGATGGGCTTGGTCGGGTAGGAGGAGCCTTTCTCCTTGGAACCGCTTTCGGTTCCCTGCACCGTTTTGGAGCTGCCGCAGGCCGTCAGGCTGACCGCCATAAGAACGGCGAACGCCCCTGTTGTCCATCTTGCTTTCTTTTGCATGCTTATGTCCTCCCCTATTTATATTGTGATAGCGCTTTCGTAAGAGGAGATTACCATGCTCCGTTTTGGTTTGAATAGCTTATGGGGATAAGTTGGATACTGGCTATATTGGTCATTTTGTTCATAAAAAGTATGAGTGTTTGCGCTTTCTCTGCTATACAATGAAGGCAAAAGGAGTAGGGAAGCCGTGAAGCTCAAGCTGCAAACCAAACTTATTCTTCTGATCGGCTCGCTGCTGTCGCTGGTCATCGTGGTGCTGGCCTTCTCGTTTCAGCGCATGTGGACCACCTCTCATAAGGAGCAAATCGGCGCAACCGCGCTGAACATAGCCAAAACGGTGGCGGCGATGCCGGACATCCGCCGGGCCTTTCAGGACCCGGACCCCGCCCGCCTGATCAACCCTCTGGTCGAACCGATCCGGGTGGAGACCGGGGCGGAGTTCATCGTCGTCGGCAACCGGCAGGGCATCCGTTACTCCCATCCCGATCCGGACCGGATCGGCAAGGATATGGTGGGTGGCGACAACGGGCCGGTGTTCGAGGGCCGGTCCATCACCTCCGAGGCCAAAGGCTCGCTCGGGCTGTCCCTCCGCGGCAAGACGCCGGTGCTGGACGATAACGGGGACGTGATCGGCGTGGTGTCCGTCGGTTTTCTGCTGGAGGACATTAACGAGCAGGCCGTGCATTACCGCAATACGGTTCTCCTGATCGCCTTTCTCACCCTGCTCGGAGGGACGGGAGGGGCAATTCTTATCGCCCGGGGGTCAAGAAGAGCATTCTGGGGCTCGAACCGGAGGAGATCGGGCATCTGTACCAGGAGAAGAAAGCCGTTCTGGAATCGATCCGGGAAGGGATTCTCGCGGTTAACCGGGCGGGGACCATTACGCTCGCCAACCAGACGGCGCTTCAGCTCCTGGGGGTTCCGGAGAACGGAACGGTGACCGGCCGCTATATTCTGGACTTGCTTCCGTCTTCCCGGCTTGTCGAGGTGATCGCCTCGGGTCAGGCGGAATTCGACCAGGAGATGATCCTGGGCGATGAGGTAGTCGTCGTTAACCGGCTCCCGGTGCTTGACGACGACCACCGGGTGATCGGGGCGGTCTCGAGCTTCCGGACCAAGTCGGAGCTGTATCGGCTGAACGAGGAGCTAGCCCAGGTCAAGCTCTATGCGGGAGGGCTGAGAGCCCAGACGCATGAGTATTCCAACAAGCTGTATATGATCTCCGGGCTGATCCAGCTCGGTCTGTACCAGGAGGCGATCGATCTCATCACGCACGAAACGGACGTGCATCAGAACTTTATCGGTTTCATTATGGAAGAGATTCCGAGCCGGCTTCTCGGGGGCTGCTCGTAGGCAAGTTCAACCGGGCGAACGAGCTCAAGGTCGAGCTGGTCGTGGACCCGGAAAGCACCTTCAAGGATATCCCCTCCTCCGTCAACCGGTTCAACCTGGTCACCATTCTTGGCAATCTCATCGACAATGCGATGGAGGCGGTGCTGGATCAGGAGGAAGGCAGACGGCGGGTGACCGTTTTCCTTACGGATCTTGGGGAGGACCTCATCGTGGAAGTGGAGGATACCGGCAAAGGAGTTCCCGAGGAAGCAGGCGAGCGGATTTTTGTATCCGGCTTCTCGACCAAGGAGGGGGAAACCGCGGGCTTGGCCTCGCCCTCGTGAAGCAGGCGGCCGAGCAGCTGAACGGGTACGTGACGTACGCTTCGGGCGAGCAGGGAGGGACGGTGTTTACGGTGGTCGTCCCCAAACAGGGAAGGAGGAAAGGGCCATGATTCAAGTGCTGATCGTGGAGGATGACGTGCGCATTGCCGAGATCAACCGGCGTTTCCTGGAGAAGGTTCCCGGCTTTCAGGTGGTCGGCATCGCCACGGACGGGAAGCAGGCGAGGGAGCATCTGGAGGTGTTTGAGCCGGATCTCGTTCTTCTTGATCTTTATTTTCCCGATATGAACGGACTTGACCTGCTTTCCTACATCCAAAGCAGCTACCGGAGGACCGATGTCATCATCATTACGGCGGCCAAGGAGATTGAAACGGTGAGGGAAGCGATCCGCGGAGGGGTCTGCGACTTTATCATCAAACCGGTCATCTTCGAGCGCTTTCAGGAAAAAATGCTTCAGTACCACCGTTACCGCAGCAAGCTGAACGCCTTGGAGGAGAGCAGCGGCCAGGTCGGGCAGCAGGAGGTGGATGAGCTTCTGCGCGGAGCCGTTCCCGGCCGTGGCCGGGAAGGGGCGGCCGCTTATCTCCCGAAAGGAATAGACCGGCTGACGATGGAGAAGGTCTCGGCCTTTATCCGGGAGATGGAAGAGAGTGTGACAGCCGAGGAGGTGGGCCGGCGTATGGGCGTGAGCCGCTCCACCGCGCGGCGATACCTGGAATATTTCGTCTCGAAAGGAGAGCTGGAGGCCGATCTGGCTTATGGGACGGTGGGCCGACCCGAACGGGTTTACCGCAGCCGGATGCGGGAAGGGTAGTTTCCCTGCGGGCAGAGGTCTTTTTCGAAGGAGGAGCAGGGGAACGCAGAAAACGGGTCAACTGCGGGGACGGGGTCCCCGCCGGTTGACCCGTTTTCCTTTAGCCGAGCAGTCGCAGCAGCTCCTCCAGATGAAGAGCCGTCACGTCCGGCCGGATGCCGAGCGCCTCGATCTGCTCCCGGTAGTTGGCCGGAGTCGCCACGCCGGTCAGCACGAGCGCCGTCCGGCAGCCGGCTGCGGCTCCCCGCCGATGTCCGTGCGGAGGTTGTCCCCGACGACCCAGATGTCGTCCGCCGCCAGCCCGAGCCGCTCGATCGCGTACCGCATGATGACCGGCGACGGCTTGCCGATGACGACCGGCTCGACTCCGGCCGCGGCGGCAAGCGAGGCCCCGAGCGCTCCGGCTCCGGGCGTCAGGCCGCGCTCGGTCGGCAGCAGCAGATCGGGGTTCGTCTGCACATACGAAGCCCCGTTCAGCAGATGCCGCAGCGCGGCCTCCAGCTTGGCGTAGGAGAACGCCCGGTCGATGCCCTGCACGACGTAATCGGGCGCCTCCTCCGTCAGCTGAAGCCCGGCCCCGGCGAGCGCCTGCTCCAGGCCCGCCTCGCCGATGAAGGCGACGCGCGCTCCGGGCTTGCGGTCGGCGACATAGCGGGCGGCGGCCTGGGAGGAGGTGAAGATCTCCTCCTCCCTCGCCTCTACCCCGGCGATGTCCCGCAGGTGGGCGGCCACCTCGGCCGGCACCCGGGAAGAGTTGTTCGTGACGAAGAGAAAGGAAGGCTTCTTCTCCTTAGTTCCCCGATAAATTCCTTGGCATGCTCGATGGGCTGGGTGCCCGCATACATCGTTCCATCCAAATCGATAAGAAACCCCGGCATTTCCGTAACCCCCGTTGGCCAATGTCTGTTTCGTCAAACGCGTGAAGGCGTCCGTCAAGCTTCGCTGCAGGACGCCGGCTTTCGACTCTATCCTATCAAAATCGCGGGGCAAACCCAACCCCGTTCGCATTTCCCACCCCATAGGAGTACAATGTAACCGTACCCAAAATTCCACCTAAACGAGAGGATGATCATCGGTATGGAGAGAAGAAGATTCGGACAGACGGATATGGATGTCAGCATTCTTGGCTTTGGCGGTGCCGAAATCGGCTTTGCCGGCGCCTCTCCCGAAACGGTGGACAAGCTGCTCGGAAGCGCTCTGGATGCCGGGCTTAACGTCATCGATACGGCGGAATGCTACAACACGAGTGAAGAATTGATCGGAAAGACGATCTCGAAACGGAGGGGCGACTATTACCTCTTCACCAAATGCGGACATGCTTCCGGCTTTGACCGCCCCGACTGGGATCCGGCCATGCTCGCCGAAAGCATCGACCGCAGCCTGAAGCGCCTCAACACCGACTACGTGGATCTGATTCATCTGCACAGCTGCTCGGAGGACATTCTCCGTCAAGGAGACGTCATTGACGTGCTGAAGCGCGCGAAGGAAGCCGGCAAAACGCGCTACATCGGCTACAGCGGCGAGAATGAAGCGGCCCTGTTCGCCGTCCAAACGGGAGCGTTCGATTCGCTTCAAACCTCCATCAACATTGCAGACCAGAGAGGGATCGATCGGATTCTTCCGGAGGCCCGGGAACGGGGGATGGGGGTCATTGCCAAACGTCCCATCGCGAACGCGGCCTGGAAGACCGGCGCCGAACCGCCCTCGGAGAAATACCATCAGGTCTATTGGGAACGCCTGCGCGAGCTCAATTATGACTTCCTTACCCGCGGTTTGGAGGAGTCGGTGGGGATCGCCTTGCGCTTCACCCTTTCGCTTCCGGGCGTTCACACGGCGATCGTCGGCACGAACAATCCCGGGCGCTGGGGGCAGAACGCCGAGCTGCTGGTTCCAGGAAGCTCTCGGATGATCAGATGGAGGAAATCCGCCTCCGCTGGAAGGAAGTCGCCGGAGAGGATTGGGTCGGCCAGGTGTAAGAACGGAATCAGAAGCTTGCCCTTAGCCGGGTAAGCTTTTTAATTTGCATCTTGTCGACCGAAGGTTGTTACCCATTCTCGTTCGTTAATGTAACGTTTGGCTTGACGCCGAGCAAGCCGGCCTGCTGACAAAGTCCCCGCTTTTTCGTTAGGAGCAGGGCTTTTTGCGCGTTCATATCATTGCCGCCTCCGCATTCTTTCCACCCCCGTATACTTGTCAGGGCCCAATCAGGTATAATGAAAAAGGAAAACAAAGGCAGGAGAAAGCCGGTCCGGCTTTTTCGGCTTTTTTATATTCAGGACCGATAAGGGTGCAAAGCCGGCTTCAGGAGGACATTGCGATGAAGACATCGTTTACCAATAAAATCATATGGATTACAGGGGCGTCGAGCGGAATAGGCGCCCTGATGGCCCGCCGTCTGTCGGAGCTTGGCGCCGAGCTCATCCTGACGGCCCGTTCGGAGGATAAGCTCCGGGAGATCGCGGCAGGCCTGCCCGGTCCATCCGTTGCGATTCCGATGGATGTGGCCTCGGAGGAACAGGTCAACCGTACGGCGGAGCAGATTCTGGCCCGGTACGGAAGGATCGATATCCTGATCAACAATGCCGGCTACGGAGTCTTTGAACGGGTGGAGGATGCTTCCTCGACACCATCGAAGACATGATGAACGTCAATTACTTCGGAACCGTGCGCTGCATCAAGGCGGTGCTGCCGTCCATGCGGCAGGCCGGAAGGGGGCATATCGTGAACATCGCCTCCATGGCAGGCAAGATCGGCTCCGCCAAGTCGAGCGGTTACTCCGCGAGCAAGCATGCCGTCCTGGGCTTCACGAACTGTCTCCGCCAGGAGCTTGCCGGCACGGGAATCGGCCTCACGGCCGTTAACCCGGGGCCCATCGACACCCCTTCTTCGAAAGGGCGGACCCGTCGGGAACCTATGTCAACAATGTGCGCTGGTTTATGCTTAAGCCGGAGAAGGTGGCGGAAGCCGTGATAGCGGGGATCGAACGGAAGAAGGCGGAGGTCAACCTCCCTTTTACCGCCAATGCGGGCGTAAAGCTGTATCAGCTGTTTCCCCGGCTCTTGGACCGGGTGGCCATCCGGATGCTGAGCAAGAAATGATGCTGCCGATTCGTGGAGGTACCCATGCCTAATCATCTTGTCCTTCTTTTTACCTCAAATTATTACAGCCTTCCCCGCAGCCTGCAGCAGAGCATTTATTACGAGTTCTACCAAATGGTCTATCCCCTTATTTATTTCATTCTCAAGGACCACGGAACGGCGGAGGATATTGTTCAGGAAGCGTTTCTCCGCGCCATCCGCAAGGCCGACCAGCTGAAGGATGTGGACAAGCTGGAGGGCTGGATCAAGACGCTGGCCCGCAACGTAACCCTCAACCATCTTAGGAAATTTTCGCGAAACCGTGAGGAATTGGACGCTGAAGATGTCTTTCAACATAGAGACCCCTCCCTTCCGAATGCAGCGCTTCCGGTGGAGGAGGAGGTGGAGCTTCGTCTGATGAGGCAGTCGATCGCCCGTTACCTGGATGAATTGAAGCCCGACTACCGTCAGATGATCGAGATGCGCTGGATTCAGAACCTTTCCTATAAGGAAATGGCCGCCGCCCTGAATGTGACAGAAGGAACGGTCCGGCAGAAGCTTTACCGGGCGAGGGAGGCCATCCGGCACCGATTCCATGAAGAATGGGGAACAAGAGAATGAAGAATTCGGATCAGGAACAGTTTGACGAGCTGTGGAAGAAGGCGTTGGAGGAAAGCTACCGGATTGAAGTGCCGGATCCGTCGGCCTCCTGGGCGAAGGTTTCCCTTCAGCTCGAGAAAGAGCGGAGGAGGAGGCTTGGCAAACGCCGGGTAGCCATGGTGGCCGTGACCGCGGCTTCTCTGCTGATTGGGGGAACGGTATTCAGTGTGCCGGTGGAGACCAATGCGTATAATCCCATTACCAAAATGCTGAATAATTTAAAAGGCGATCTGGTTACGTTCTTTAACGGGGTGGATGAGAAGAATACCTCCGGGGCGAAGACGGATTCTCCTCCGGCCGAATTTGAAGGGCAGCATGGAGGGAGAAGGAGCAGAAAGACAAGCGCCCAGTGGACCCCGTTAACGGGATGCTCAGCCTGAGTGAAGCGGAGAAGGGGCTGTCGTTTCCGCTGGCCAAGCCTGCGTATCTTCCTGACGGCTACTCGTTTGCTTTTGCCATTCCCTATGAATCCAACGGAACGACCTTCGAAGGGGTCAACCTCATCTACAAGAGCGGGGATAAGCCGATCCTCCAGATCACCGAACGGACGCTGGCTACCTTTAATCAGTTCTCCCAGAAGTTTACGGACCACGTGACCGATATTGAAATTAACGGAAACCCGGGAAAACTTATGATCACTAGGGAAAGTCGGGTGCAAGTTCTGCTCAGGAAGCCCTCTTCCTTTATTTATATCATGAGCGAGCTGCCGAAGGAGGAGGTTGTCCGCATCCTGGAAAGCGCCAAATAAAAGCTCTCCTGACCTCCCCAAGGAAGGCGGGCGGGCATCAACCGAAGGAGGTAGACTTGACGATCAAGCAAGCAGGAAGTCCCTGGCACAGGCCGGGGACTTTTGCTATACTGGGCAGTGAATCTGATAACGCTTACAGGAGGTCCCTTGCTGGGAAGGGTTGTCGGTCGGGTCCTGTCCTTTTCCACAAGCAGAGGCAGTTTGTCCTGACGTGCCGCAAGACGATGAATTCCAGCCGGAATCGTTCTCGAGGGCTTTTTTTGCTTCTGTAAGAAAAAGGGGAAGGTTATGGGCCAAACCAAGCACACGGGCCGGATCCGGCTGCCCGCCAGGCCCGATCCCGGATTGTGGGTAAGCCGGGTGCCGTTCGGTCTCGGCCGGATCAAGCCGCACCACATCCGGGATACGATGAAGGTGGTCTGGGAGAACCGGGACAGCCTGCCGTATGCCTACCGCATTCTGACGCAGGGCGTATGCGACGGCTGTGCGCTCGGGGTGTCCGGTCTGTATGACCAGACGCTTACGGGACCGCACGTCTGCACGACGCGGCTTAATGTCCTGCGGCTGAATACGATGCCGGCGATCCAGCCGGAGCAGCTTCACGCGGACATCGCCGAGCTCCGGAAGCTGGACAGCACGGCGCTGCGCAAGCTGGGCCGGCTGCCTTATCCGCTGCTGCGGCAGAAGGAGAGCGCTCGTTCCGCCGGATCTCCTGGGACGAAGCACTGGACCGGATAGCCGCCAAGATCCGCAGCATCGATCCGAAGCAGCTCGCGTTCTATTTGACCGCACGGGGCATCACGAATGAAGTCTATTATGCCGCCGCGAAGGCGGCCCGGTTTATCGGGACTAACAACATAGACAACGCCTCGCGCATCTGCCATTCCCCGTCGAAGACCGCGCTTAAGCGCTCGGTGGGCATCGGCGCCTCTTCCTGCAGCTACAAGGACTGGATCGGGACGGACGTCCTGGTGTTCTGGGGAAGCGTGGCGGCCAACAACCAGCCGGTCTCGACGAAGTACATGTATGCCGCCAAACGGCGGGGCACGAAGATCCTCGTCATCAACCCCTACCGCGAGCCCGCTATGGAGGGGTATTGGATCCCTTCCATCGCCGAGTCGGCTCTCTTCGGAACGAAGCTCGCCGATGATTTCTACCAGGTGAACATCGGTGGGGACATCGCTTTCATGCACGGGGTGATGAAGCACTGGTTCGACATGGAGGAGGAGCGGACGGGCTCGGCCATTGACCATGCTTACGTCCGTGAGCATGTCAACGGCTACGAGGAGCTCCGGGAGCATGTAACGAGCCAGCAATGGGAGCTCTTGGAGGAATCGTCCGGGCTGTCCCGGGAGCGCATGCGGGAGTTCGCCCGGCTGCTGGCCGGGGCCCGTTCCGGCGTGTTCGTCTGGAGCATGGGCCTGACCCAGCACCGGTTCGGGACCGACAACATCTCGCAGGTGGCCAATCTGGCGCTGCTGCGCGGATTTCTCGGCCGCGAGCACTGCGGCCTGATGCCCATCCGCGGGCACAGCGGAGTCCAGGGCTCGGGCGAGATGGGAGCGGACCCGTTCTCCCTGCCGGGGGGCGAGTTCAAGGAAGAGGACATCACGCGGATGGAGAGCGTCTGGGGCTTCCCTATCCCCCGCTGGCAGGGCGACATCGTCGGGGTGTCGCTGGAGAACGCCCGGCTTCCCGACGACCATGAACGCCGGCTGAAGGTGTTCTACACGTCAGGAGGCAATTTCCTCGAGACGATGCCCGATCCGGACTTCGTGCGCACCTGTCTGGAGAACGTGGAGCTCCGGGTGCACCAGGACATTGTGCTGAACACCTCGACGCTGTTGGACGCCCGGGAGGAAGTCATCGTGCTGCCGGCCATGACCCGCTACGAGCAGCCGGGAGGGGAACGTCCACCTCCACCGAGCGGATGGTTTATTATTCACCGGAGATCGAGGGCCCGCGTCCCGGCGAAGCCCGCGCCGAATGGTTTATCTACGGGGAGCTGGCGGCCCGGGTGAAGCCGGAGGGTGACCGGCTGGCGGCGTTCCGGGATGCGGCGGCCGTGCGCGAGGAAATCGCCAGGGCGGCCCCGGCTTACGACGGCATCCAGCACCTTCGCGGGAAGGGAGACGTGTTCCAGTGGGGCGGGGCCTGGCTGTGTGAGGGCGGAGTATGCCCGACCCCGGACGGCCGCGGCCGCCTGATCCCCGTCGAGCTCCCGGAGCTGCGCAAGCCGGAGGGCAGGTTCTTCGCCACGACGCGCCGGGGGAAGCAGTTCAACTCCATGGTGTTCGGGGAGAAGGATGCCTTCAACGGGGCGGACCGGTACGATATTCTGATGAATCCCGAAGACGCGGCCGCCCTTTCCATAGAGCAGGGAAACGCCGTCGTCGTCTACAACCGGAACGGGCTGATGCACGCCCGGATGAAGACGGCGAACATCGCTCCCGGCAATGTCGAGTTGTTCTGGCCGGAGGGCAATGTTCTCTTCCGCAAAGGCGTTTATGAGCCGGAAGCAGGCATTCCCGAATACAACACGGACGTGGTCGTGGAGAAGGCGGAAACCTATCACGCGTTGAAGGATACCCGGTATGTGGAGAAGAGGATGGAAGAGCTGGAGCTCGATAGTCCGGGGTAAGGCAGGCCGGAAGAGGAATAGGGCTTATTAGTCCGGGGTTCGGCAAACGGGAGGAAAAAAGGGATTATCAGAGGGGTGCCTTGTCGGCCGCGGCAGATCATCCGCTCTTCAAAGAAGGATGAAAAAGGGCGGTGCTCCCGGGCCGGACAGATCCGGACCCAGGGCACCGCCTCAAGCATTAGTTGACGAGATAATAGCTGCCCACGGTCGTGCCGTTCTCGGTTACGCCGTTATGAGCGACGGAATGATACCCGATGACGCGGTAGTAGTAGCCTCTAGGCTGGACGGTATCGGTTCCTTCTCCGATAAAGGGAGAATCGAAGCGGACCCAGAACGGGGAATACGCCACGTCAACCCAGCTCGAGCCAGTCCAGCGCTGAACCGTAAGGGAGATGCTGATGGAATCAACGATGACGGAGGCATAGGTGGAGCCGCTGTAGTGAATGTTGCCGTTGCCCGGGGACCCGATGGTCACATTGCCGGTGGCGAGATACTGATGGTTAGGGTCAAAGTCGCTGCCCATCGACTGCATGTTCCCCGAGGAGTCCGTACCGGAGGTCGCAGAGCCGGTCGTCGTGCCGGGGAAGTACCGGGTAACGCTGTCGGAGATTGGGGGCGGAGAGGTCTTGGCCCCATGCTCCTTAGGAGCGGCGGAGGCGGTTGCGGCGCTCATCAGGATAGTCAGTATGAGGCCGATCATGATGAAGGGGAGTTTCCGAATACGGTAGTTCTTTGGATACATGGGTATCCCTCCTTAAGATAGTTGTGCGCTCGCACATTATAAAGGACACCATAACTTGGGTTTTTGTTACAGGAAAAAAGTAACTTTTTTTTGAACCTGTCGTTTTGCTGATATTTGTCGAAGGTAGGCGGTTGGGACCGGATTTTTCATCCAGCCTTTTCGGGGGTAAACTTTGAATAGTCCAGTGACCGGTTAATTTGTAATAGCAAGAATAAACTTTAATAGAAGGAAGGGGAACCCAACATGAGCCAGACGGGAAAAGGATCCCGAACGGGAAGAGCTTTGATTGAACAGATCAACCGCACGGAGGTTCCGGCGGATGGCATCGCCATGTGGCATCTCGGCCAGGAGGGAATGGCCGTCAAGCGCGGAGGCCGTATTCTCTATTTCGATCCGTTTCTTTCGGCCGAGCTTGGAGGAGACATGAGAAGAAACTTCCCGCCTCCGTTGAAGCCGGAGGAGGTGACGAATGCGGATTACGTGCTGATTTCGCATGATCATCTGGACCATCTGGATCCTTATACGTTGAACGGAATCGGCAAAAGCTCTCCGAACGCCCGCTTCATCTGCCCGGCCCCTCATACCGCGAGGCTGACAGAGATCGGCATCTCGGAAGACCGGATCATCGCGGCCAAGGTAACGGAGGCTATCGAGCTCGAAGGCATTCGCATTCAGCCCGTCGCCTGCAAGCACGAGGAGTATTTCACGGATGAGTCCGGCCATCACGGCTTTCTGGGCTACATCCTCGATATGGACGGGCTGGTTTTCTACCATGCGGGAGACGGGCTCGCCGTCCCGGAGCTCGTGGAGGAGCTGAAGAAGCATCCGATCGAGATAGCCTGTCTGCCGATCAACGGGCATGATTTTAAGCGCTTCGGCCAGAACCTGATGGGCAATATGACCTTCCGCGAGGCGGCGGACCTGGCCGACGCGGTGGGGGCGGAGCTCGTCATTCCGATGCATTACGACCTCTTCGCGGCCAATACGGAGAATCCCGCTTACTTCGTCGATTATCTTCACCGGGCGTATCCTTTTCAGCGGTTCAAAATGTTCGTCCCCGGGGAAAGAATGCTCTATTTGTCCGAGCGTCTCCCCCGCTAGAAGCCTGGAAGCCTTCCGCCCGCGGATTTGTCGAAAGTTGTGTTTTGTCTGCAGGAAAGCGATAATAAACTACACGACAGATTCATGGAAAAGAGGACGATCATGGCTACCGATTTTGAAGCATTGCCCATAGAGGAAAGACTGATTTCCAACCTGAAGGAGAGAGGAATCTCCGCTCCTACCGATATCCAGGCCCGGGCGATTCCGGTCATTGCGGCGGGAAAGGACGTCATCGCCCAATCCCAGACGGGAACGGGCAAAACGCTTGCCTATCTGCTGCCCGTTCTGCAGAAGCTCGACGCTTCGGCCCGCCATGTACAAGCGGTGGTGCTCGTGCCCACGCGGGAGCTCGGGATGCAGATCCTGCAGGAAATCGAGAAGCTGATCGAAGGGACGGAGCTGACGGCGCAGCCTCTTATCGGAGGGGCGGCTCTCGCCCGCCAGGTCGACAGGCTTAGGCAGAAGCCTTCGATCGTCGTGGGTACGCCGGGAAGGATCATGGAGCTGATCAAGCTCCGAAAGCTCACCATGCACTATGTGCGGACCATTGTGGTCGACGAGGTGGACCAGATGTTCGATCTGGGCTCCGCGAAGGAAGTGGAGTCCATCCTCGGAAGCGCGCTGCGGGACCGTCAAATTCTGTTCTTCTCCGCCACGGTGACCGAAGCGATCCGCCGGACGGCCGGACGTTGGATGAACGAGCCGGAGGAGATCGACGTCAAGCCGGAGCAGCGGACGGCCGAGACGCTGGAGCATCTGTATTTCGTCACGGAACCCCGCGACAAGATCGACATGCTCCGCAGGCTCGTCCGGCATTACAACCCGCGCTCGGCGATTGTGTTTATTAATGAAACGGAAGGCGTGGCGGAGGTGCTGGCCAAAATCCGCTACGTCGGCTTAACCATCGAGGGATTGTACGGAGACGCGGGCAAACAGGACCGCGCCCGGGTGATGAACGGCTTCCGGGAGGGCCGGTTCCAGCTGCTGCTCGCCACGGATGTAGCCGCCAGGGGCTCGACATTCCCGAGGTGACGCATGTCATCAACCTGGACCTGCCTATGGACGCTGACCATTACGTTCACCGCGCCGGGCGGACCGGCCGCATGGGCCGCCAAGGAACCGTCCTCTCGCTGGCGGCGAACCGGGAGCGGTCCCTGATCGAGAAGTTCGCCAAGACGCTCGGCATCCCCATCGAAGAGAAGGAGATGTACAGCGGCGAGGTGGTAGGCCCGGAGGAGAACCGCAGCGTCCGGGCGGGCCGCCAGCGCGGGGAGAAGGCAGGCGCCGGCGAAAGTGCCCGGACCGCCGGTGCGGCCGGGACGGACGCCGCTTCCTCCGGCAAAGCCGCGGAGGCGGGCGCCGAACGGCGTGAGCGTCCGGCCGGCGGGCCCGGAGGGCGTCCGGAACGCTCCGGTGCGGGTCGCGGCCGCGGGAGCAGCGGAGCCGGCGTACAGCCAGCCGCGGGCAGTGGGCGCCCGAGCGCGAAGGACTGGCGCTCCGTGGCGTCCGGCGGGACGGAGGAGCGGCAGGCCCCGCAGCCGGAGGCCCGCAAGCCGGCGGGCGCCGGGAAAGGGCGGGAACGCGACAGGGAACGCGACCGCAAGAACAAGGGAGCGCCCAAGTGGCTGAAGGACAAGCCGGCGAAGGACCGCTAGCATGAAGCGGCTCCTTCTCGTTCTGCTTGTTCTTGTGCTGGCCGCGGCCGGTCTTGCCGCCGCGGCGGTCTGGTATGTCAGGCCAGCCGAAAGCCTGGACTTGGCTTACCGGGAAGTCGATTTCACCAGCAAATTCAAGGACCTCATCCGCAATCGGCAGTTTGCCGTGGAAATCACCGACAGCGAGCTGGAGAACCTGCTTAAGAAGCGGCTCAGCGAGAACCCTAATCTGGCTCCAGGGGTAACGGTGACGGGAGCGAGGCTCGAGCGGGACAAGGACATCGTCAACATCCATGTCAATCTGCTTTACCGCGGCAAGGTCAGAGCGGGGCTCGTTCTCCGCTATGACCTGAGCTGGCAATCCCCCAACCTGACGGCCGTGTTCCGGGACGCTTCGGTGCGAGGGTTCACGATTCCCGAAGGGTGGCTTAATCCGGGGGATTTTAAGATTGGAGTGAATGAGCAGCTCCCTTCCGCCCTTGGGGTTAGGGAGATCGTGTTCGGGGACCGGGCCGTGACGGTTTGGCTGAAGCTCCGGAATCCTCTGTCTTCAGAGTGATAAAAAAGGGGGATAAGGATGGAGAAGGCTCAGATCCGCAGTAAGAAGCTCAATGCGGCCCTGTTTCAATTCGTCTTTCCTTTCTCGACCAAGCCGGACAGCCAGAAGGCTTTCAAGCTCCAGCTGGGGGAAGACGGGTACCGGCCCTTTCGCTTAAGCGATATGGACCAGCAGGACCTTTATTACGGGGAGAAGTACCGGGTTTCCCACCGCACCATGGAACGGTACTATCTTCCCTTTACCGCGAATGTGCTTTTTCCCCATGAAGAGGATGCGGAGTCGTTCCAACGCTATTCGAAGTCGCTTGATCTGCATTGTCTGCTCAAAACGAAGTTCGTCAATATCCCTTTCCGCATTCTGTCGGCGGATGTGATTCTCTGCCCTTTCGACCTGGGGTTTATTACGGTCCGGACCGAGATGACCGATTCTAGTGTGGACTTCACCGAAGCGCTGGAGTTTGCGAACCGGTTCCGGGTGCTCCAGGATATCGATGAGCAGGACGATATGACCTTCGTGGTGCATGAGGACAAAGAGTATGAAGAGGTGGAGGAGTTCATTTTCAAGATTGTGGCGGCAAGCATTCTGCCGTTTCTCGATACCTCGCAGATGGAAGGCGCTTATTTCGAGACGATGCCTTTCTTTGTGGATGAACGGATGTACGTCCAATCCTTCTACGGTTTCGAGGAAGGGGAGGAGCTTCATAAGGAGGATCTGTACCGGGCGGCCCGCATTGATGGAATGACGGAGAAGGGGGACCCTTACCTCAGCGCCAGCAGTCCGGATTATATCGAATGGTACTGCCGGGACCATACGTACAACCGCTGGGCTCCTAATACGTTTTACGTAACCGACGAGAACTCGTTCAGCTGCCTGACGAACCTTCCGAAGGAAAGGGCCGTGGGGATGGCCAACCAGATGTACGGGGAGTATTATTACGGGCTTCTGTTGAACCTCTTCCACAAAATCGTGCTGCTCAAGCTGTCGAACCGCTATTCCCAGGTACGGGTGGAGAAGAACAAAGAAGAGATCGAGGACCTGATCGGTTCGATCACCATGTTCTCCGCCAAATATTTCTTCCTCGAGCTCGTTACGCAGTCGCAGGAAGGGAGATCTTCATCCGGCTGCGGGACCGGTTCGGCAACAGCGAGCTCTACCAGGATGTCAAGGAAACGCTGAACGACCTGTTCCAGTATATGGAGGAATTCTCCACGCGGCGGTCCAATTACCTGCTAATGATTCTCACCGTCTATACGGTCATCAGTGGAATTTACGGCATGAACCAGGTCATCGAGGACCTAAAGGGGAAGATCGACTGGAGCAAGCTTCTCGAGTATTCGGTGTTTGAATACATCGCGCTTGTGGTGGCCTTCTCGGGCATTATCGTCAGCTTCGGCTTGAGCATCAACGTGATCTACAAGTGGACCCGGGACAAGTGGAGAAGAGGCTGAACCCGTAGGAGTCTCCATGGCCATTCCCAAAGAAAGCTTCGCCTAGCGGCGGGGCTTTCTTTATTGACTCTATGATCTAACTGTTATATTCTATATATAACAGTTAGAAGCGGTGGTGAGGACATGATCATCCGGCTCGATTTACAATCGGAGCTTCCGATCTATACGCAGCTCGTGCATCAGATTATCGAAGGCATAGCCGACGGACGGTTGGCTCCCGGAGAGCCGCTGCCTTCGGTCCGCAGCCTGGCCGCCGATATTGGAATCAATCTTCATACGGTGAACAAAGCCTATTCGATTCTGAAGGCGGAGGGGTTCATTCAGGTTCACCGGCAGAAGGGCGTTGTCGTCCAGCCCGGCCCGATGCCCGGCCTAACGGAAGAATTCCGCAGCCGGCTGAAGGACCAGCTTCGTCCCCTCGCGGCCGAAGCGGTTAGCCGGGGGATGGAAGAGGAGGAATTCTTCCGGCTGGTCCGGGAAACCTTCGGGGCTTTGACACGGAATAAGGGGGAAGGCTGATGGACGGAATTTATTTCTACGGGATGCTGGCTGTGGTATGGGTGATAACTGTGGGCATATCGGCCCTGGTTCCCTATCTGTCCCGAAGACCGGTCTCTTTCGGAGTTGCTCTTCCGCCTGAGCGGTATGGGGACGAGGAGGTCCGCCGGCAGCGTCTGCGCTATATGGGGCAGTCTGTTCTGGCCGGCATTTTGCTTGGAATAGGGGCGGGGATCCTGTCGGCCTGGGTAGACCGGGACGGCGCGGCTCTCTGGCATGCGGCGCTGCTCCTCGTCTATTCGGCGGTCACTCTGCTTCTCTTCCTGCAGGCACGAAGCCGGCTGAAGCGGCTTAAGGAGGAACGGGACTGGACGGTTCCCACCGCTCGGTATGTGGCCGTCGATACGGCGTTTCACCGGCAGCGCTCCACCCCGGGGTGTGGCTGGTATGTGCTGCCCCTGTTGATTCTTGCCGCAAGCGCCGGAACCACCGCCTGGTACTACCCTACCCTTCCCGATGTCCTGAATGTTCACTACAACGGGGCGGGGGAAGTGGACCGGACGGCGCCGAAATCCATCGGTCTTATCTTTACACCGAGCCTTATTTCGCTCCTTGTCACGGGGCTTCTCGCCGTAGCGGGGGAGCCGTCACCCGGGGTAAGCAGGAGCTGAACCCCTCGGACCCGGAAGGGTCCCGGGAAAGAAGCCTGGCTTACCGGAGAGCCGGTTCGCTCTTCCTCCTGATGCTGGCCGTGCCGGTCAATCTGCTGTTCGGACTCATTCAGCTCGGGCTGGCCGGCCTCCTCGGGGTGCGTGTTGTGGAGGCGGGAGCCATCGGCCTGACTCTGCTCATCCTCGCCGTTTCCATCCTGTACGCCGTTCGAATGAGCAAGCTCAATCTCCGGGAGCCGGGCTTCCTGTTGAAGGATGACGATTCTCACTGGAAGGGCGGCTTGTTCTACTATAACCCGGACGATGCGGCGATTCTGGTCGAGAAGCGGGTCGGCCTGGGCTGGACCTTGAATTACGCCCATACGATCAGCTGGCTTCTTACCCTCGCTCCTTTTCTGCTGACCGCCATTATCGTCGCGGCAGCAGTGTTCGCGGGCGGATAAGAGGCAGGCCTGACGGGAACCGGGACGGTGACAAGAAGAGGAGTGAAGCCCCGGGCTTCACTCCTCTTTCTTCTGGTTCTTCTTCTTGCGTCGGTCCGCCAACGTCAACCCGACGGCCCGGCCAAGGCCCACGAGCAAAAACAGCGCTACGATAATGACCATCGCATAGGTCATGAGCTGGGCCAGCACCGGATGGCTGACCGGGGCGGTATCTTCCGCCATAAGGAACATGCGGCTTCCTCCCTGCCTCCTGGAAAGTGACTGCTCCTATCATAGCAGATAGGGGAACGGTTGCCCAACCCGGCGGTCCCCTGGGTAATTGCCGCGGGACCGCGGGAAGGGCTGGCAGGAGGACGGCATAAGCGGCGCCGGGGTAAGTGCCTTATCCGCAAATGAAGTTCTGCTTTCTTATGGATTAGTGTGCGCCTGCTGAGGCTTCGCCAACAAAGTTGCCGGATAAGGCTCTACAGCGGATCTTCCGCCCGGTAATGGGCGGCCAGCTCCTCCGCCAGCGCCAGCTGCTTCTCCCGCAGCCCGGCCGGCTCGAGGACCCGGATGGATGTCCCGTAAGAAAGCAGGACATACGGCAGGTACCGAAGAACGGACGACGCTTCCACGCGGAAGCGGAGCTCATCCGCGGGGCCTTCCTCAAGTACGGACGCGATCAGGTGGTGGCGGCTCAAGTCGGTCAGAGCCTGGGCCTGACCCCCGATCCGGATAAGGACCCGTTCGCTTCCGTCGTCCTCCTCCGGCATCAAGCTCTTCATCAGATAGCTTCTTGCCGAGAAGTTCTCGGGCCGCCGGAAGGTTTCCTCCGTGCGGAGCAGGCTTCGGACACGGTCGGCGCGGAAGCTGCGGATCTCGCCGCGGAGATGGCAGTAGGCCACGATATACCACCTGCCCTTCCAGTAGACGAGTCCATAGGGATCAATCAAGCGTGTCGTGGGAGAAGACTCCCCGAAGCCCTTGTGGTACTCTAATTGGAGGGAGAGGCCGTCGGCCGCGCCTGTTTCCAGCTCCTGAAGAACGCCGGCGAGAGCGGCATTCGGAAGGGAAGGGATCACCTCGAGCCCTTCCTCGTGCCGGGAGATCCGGCTCTTCTGCTCCGGGTTCGTGTAACGCCGCAGCTTATCGACCGCGCGATCGAGCGCTTCCCCGAACGGATAACCGGCCTCGCCGGCGAACTTGGCGGCATGGATCAAAGCCTTCTGTTCCTCGAGATCGAAGAACAGGGGCGCCGCCGTGAAGGACTCCAGCAGGCTGTAGCCCCCGTTATGGCCGGGGTCGGATAGAATGGGCACGCCGCTAGCACAGAGGGCGTCGATATACCGGTAGACGGTCCGGATATGAATCTCCAGCTCTTCGGCGATGCGCTGAGCGGTCACGCGTCGGCCGGTCTTAAGCATCCAGAGAATCGCAAGCATATTATCCGCTTTGGACATGGGAGGGAATTTCCTTTCCTTCTTCTTAACCGTGTGGGTATAATTTTAGGGGATTCCCGGAAACATTCAATGGCCTCATTCCGTCTAGGACTACATAACAGTACATTCATCAGGAGGATTTCAAATCATGACGACTCATTCCCGCAAAATACAAGCTTTCCTGCTGGCGGCCGGGCTTACCGCCGTGCTCGCCGGCTGTGAGAAGGACGCTGCCGGTCCGGCTCCGACGGCCTCCGCCTCGGCGTCGGCGTCGGCGAATCCGAGCGGTTCCCCGCAGATCTCGCCTTCCCCCGCGCCGGCTTCCTCAACGCCCACACCGGGTTCTTCCGTCCCGGCTTCTCCGGCCGGCGAAACCAAACCTTCGCCTTCGCCAACTGCCGTGCCAACCGCCTCCCCGACCGGCAAGCCGACGGCAAAGCCCACGGACAAACCGTCCGACAAGCCGGCACCGGAAGGAACCGTCACGGCTAAGCCGGACTCCATTGCCGTGCTCATCAACAAGCAGAGCTCGCTGCCAGACGGTTACCGGCCTCCCGATCTCGTGGAGCCGAACGTTCCTTTCATCTTCAAGGAGAAGAACGAGAAGCGGCTGATGCGCAAGGAAGCGGCCGGGGCGCTCGAGAAGCTTTTGCCGGGGCCCGCAAGGACGGGGTGCTTCTAGGGGGTGTCTCGGGCTTCCGTTCCTATGAGACCCAGACGGTCCTCTTCAACAATTACGTCAAGCAGCACGGGGAAGCGGAGGCCCGCAAATTCAGCGCGTTCCCCGGCCAGAGCGAGCACCAGACGGGGCTCTCTATCGACGTCTCGGGGAGTACCGGGAAGTGCGCCGCGGAAGATTGCTTCGGCGGCACCAAGGAAGCCGATTGGCTGGCGGCCCATGCCCAGGACTACGGCTTCATCATCCGTTACCCGAAAGGAAAAGAGGCCATCACCGGCTACCAGTACGAGCCTTGGCACATCCGGTACGTGGGCACGACCATTGCCCGGGAAATCACCGCGAAAGGCATAACGCTGGAGGAATATTATGGAGCGGCGGTTCCGGTAACGAAATAACATGCACTCCTCTAGGGGACGATGCCTGAGACTGTTTAGCAGACAGCCTCAGGTTTTTTATATGGGAAAAAATTCATGGAGGGAGAAGGAAACCGTCTGAATTTGTCGAATACGTAGGAAAAAGGACTTGGAAATAGGTCCTTAAGACTACACGTGCCTATCTACAGCTTGGTTTTGCGAATGGACTGGACCCCTGTTCCTTCCATGATCCCGTAAGACCGGAACCCGCACAAAAAGGCACCAGGGAGACAGAAGAATGAAGTTAAACGCCAAAATGCTGCTGATGTTCGCCGTCTTGATTTTGCTTGCCATGTCGGCATCCTTGACCGGAATCGTTAGTTTGGGGCTTGCCGCTAGAGACAGCCGCCATCTGGCTGAGGAGGATGTGGCGTTTCTGTCCCAATACAAGAACGTATATGCCCAGGGGCTCCAACGGGGACAGGCGGTGCGGAACCTGCTCCTGAATCCGAACGATGCCAAGGCGATGGATAATTTCAATAACGCGGTGAAGGATTCGGAAGCCCTGCTGGAGACGCTTCAGCCCCTTTCCTCCGAGCACGGCCTCGATCCCTCAGAGATCAAGGCTCTGAATGACTTGTCCCGGAAGGATGTGGAGCTGCAGAGAAAAGCGATCGGCTTGGCCTTGTCTGATTCCAAAGGAGCGCTCAAAGTTATTGTGGAGGAGGAGACTCCCGTTTGGCGGGAGATGAAGGAACGGTATTTCGCCACGGAGCAGAAGGTAGATGAACTGTTCGCGGCTAGTGCCGCGGAGCTGAAGGAAGGGATCCGGACCAGCACGAATATCCTGTATGGGATTGTGGTTCTGTTCCTGGTGTGCAGCGGCGGCATTCTCTGGTACATGAACCGATCCATCACCCGGCCGGTCCTTCAGGCAAGCCGCCAGGTCGGCGAAATCGCGAAGGGAAACCTGGCGGTTGCCCTGCTGCCGGCCGGCCGTAAGGACGAGCTCGGCGGGCTGGCCCGATCCCTTAACGAAATGGTGGCCCAGCTGCAGGGACTGGTCGGAGGAATTAAGCTGACCTCCGAGCAGCTGGCGTCCTCCTCCGAAGCACTTTCCGTGATTTCGGATGAAACGACCCGGGCGGGACGGCAGGTGACCTCCTCGATCGAGCAGCTGGCCGGGGGAACCGAGACCCAGCTGTACGGCGTGCAGGAAGCGACCCGTGCGATGGAGGAGCTCGCGACCGCCGTCCAGCGGATTGCCGAGTCGTCCGCCGAAGCGGCGGAGCGGGCCTCTGCCGCCGCACGGGAAGCGCAGACCGGACAGCAGGCTCTACATGGAGCCGATGCCCAGATGGAGGCGATCCGGGACTCCGTAGGCCGGACCGCCGAAGAGATCGGCTCGCTGCGCCTGCGCTCGGAAGAGATCGGCGAGATCATCGGAGTCATCAAGGAGATCTCCGGGCAGACCCAGCTGCTCGCGCTGAACGCTTCGATCGAAGCCGCCCGCGCGGGGATGCGGGCCGGGGCTTCGCCGTGGTAGCCGGCGAGGTGAAGAAGCTGGCCCTGCAGTCGGAAGCCTCGGCGGGCAAGATCGAAGCGCTGGTTTCCGGCCTTCAGCAGGCCACCGGCCGGGCCGTCCAAGCGATGGAGCGGGGCAAAGCGGAGGTGGAGAAAGGGCGCTCCGTCATGAACGAGGCGGGGAAGCCCTCCACTCTATTCTGACGGAGACGGGCGAGGTGGCCGGCCAGATTCAGGAAATATCCGCGGCTGCCGAGCAGATGTCGGCCGGCACGGAGCAAATCTCCGCCTCGATGGAGGAAATGTCGCGCATTTCCGGAGATTCGGCGGCGGAGTCGCAGAACGCAGCCGCGGCCGCGGAAGAGCAGCTCGCCTCGATGGAGGAGATCGCGGACTCGGCCCGCGCCCTGAAGGAATCGGCAGGAAGGCTGCGGTCTATGACCGAGGCGTTCCAGGGCGAGGCCCGGGATTAACAGGATACCCCGGGAAGGAAGCTGGGAGTGCTTTATCCGGGAGTGTTGTTCTGCTTTCCTATTGAATTTCGTACGTACCCAGAGGTTTTCTCGTCAACAAAGTTACCTGATTAGGCACTAGTTAACGATGACCTGTAAGACGGACACATGTAAAATGTGCCCCGCTTGCGGGTCATTTGCGTTTCTGTTAGCGCCGATGCCAGCGGTACGCCGACCATGCGCCCCAGCCTGCTCCACAGATGACGAAGATGGGGAGGATAACGGGTCCCTGTTCTGCAAGAGGACGGTATTGGTACGCGTACATATACCCGGCTATCCCGAAGATCAGGGCGTTGACCGCGCCCAGTCTCAGGTAATCCCAAGCTTTGCTCAGCCGGCGGCGCGAGGGGGTGAACTCCTCCCCTTCTTTTTCGGTAGAAGGCTTTCTATCCATGTCTTTGCTCCTTTTCTGAGAGAGATGGTTCGGTTCCCCGGGTCTTAGGGACACAGCCAAACGGCGAAGCTCTTTCATTCATAGTTACACCTACTGGTATCCAAGGAAACCGGCTTAATCATTGTATCACCGTTCGGGACTCGGCTCCGCCGTCTTTTTTACCGCTTCGGGGAAGAACGGATAAAACCTTTTTCTCCTATTGCCGGAGTGCGGCATGAGATGCTACCATTCCTTTATGTCCATTACCAAATTAGACCAGAACGAGCAAAAGGAGGGATGTCATGAAGGTGTTTATCCGTTTGTTTGCCTCTGTCCGGCCCTACAAGGGCTGGGTAGCCCTGGCGGTTACGATGCTGGCTGCGGGGGTGGCCTTCGACCTGCTGGCCCCCTGGCTGCTGAAGCAGGCCATTGATAAGGGGATTGCCGAGAAAAGCCTGGCGGTGGTGATCTTCTATACGCTGATGCTGGGGCTGGGGCAGCTGCTCAAAACGGGAGTCAGCTACGTACAGGGCTACGCCCAGGAGCTCGTGGGGCAGAATGTCATCTTCGATCTCCGGCAGAAGCTGTACGCTCATCTTCAGAGACTGTCCTACTCCTATTACGATAAGGCGCAGACGGGACAGCTTATGTCGCGGATGACCGGTGATATCGAGGCGGTCAAAAATTTCACCGGCTTCGGTCTCATGTTCCTGATTACCGGCTTTCTTACGTTCGCCGGCACGTTCGTCGTCATGCTGGCGATGCAGTGGAAGGTGACCTTGATCAGCATGGTGACCATCCCGCTGATTCTCGTCTCCCTGAGGCAGTTCAACCGCAAGGTCGGACCGGCCTGGGGGGACATCCGCGAGCAGATGGGCAAGCTGACGACCACCCTGCAGGAGAATATTTCCGGGATCCGGGTGGTCAAAGCGTTCGCTCAGGAGAAGAAGGAGAAGGCGAAATTCGACGAGCGGAACGAGACGAATTTCCAGTCGAACCTGTCCCGGGCGAAGCTCGAGGCCGGGGCGTTTCCGCTGATGGGCTTCTACGGCGGGGTGGTGTTCCTGCTGATGAACTGGGTGGGCGGCCTGTACGTCATCCGGGAAGAGATGTCCATCGGCACCCTGATGGCCTTCCAGTGGTATGCGTGGGGCATCATCTGGCCGCTTAACATGCTGGGCTGGCTCGTCAACATTACGCAGCAGGCGGCGAAGGCGGCTCCCCGCGTCTTTGAAATTCTGGACACTCCGCTTGCGGTGGACTCCCCGCCGGGAGGAGGAATCCGGCCGGCCGGGATGACGGGGGCGGTCCGTTTCGAGCGGGTTTCCTTTCATTATCCGGCGGCGTCCGACGAAGAGAAGCGGGACGTGCTGAAGCACTTGTCGCTTGAGGTCCAGCCGGGAGAGGCCGTAGCCGTTCTCGGCGGTACCGGCTCCGGCAAAAGCACCCTGATTCAGCTTCTCGCCCGGTTCTATGACGTCACGGAAGGAGAGCTCCTGATCGACGGGCGAAACGTCAAGGAGTACAACCTGGAGGAACTGCGGCGGAAGATCGCCATCGTGCCGCAGGAGACGTTCCTGTTCTCGGCCTCGATCCGGGACAACATTGCCTTCGGCTGCCCGGACTCTTCCCAGGAGCAGGTGGAATGGGCGGCCCGGCAGGCCCAGATTCATGATTTCATCCTCACGATGCCGGATGGATATGAGACGATCGTCGGGGAAAGAGGGGTCGGGCTGTCGGGAGGACAGCGGCAGCGTGTTGCTCTCGCCCGCGCCATCCTCATGGATCCGCCGATTCTGGTGCTTGATGAGGCCACGGCCAGCGTGGATACGGCGACGGAATCGGCCATCCACGACGCCCTGCACGCGGTGATGAAAGGCCGGACGACCTTCATCGTCGCCCAGCGCCTTTCGTCCATCCAGCGGGCGGATCGGATCATCGTGCTGGAGAACGGGACCATCGCCGAGCAGGGCACCCACAAGGAGCTTTACGAGAAGGACGGCTTCTTCCGGCGGCTGTTCCGTCTGCAGCAGGGCACACAGGAGCGGGAAGCCGATGCGGCGGAATTAAAGGCTGCGGCGGGAGAAGGGAGGTAGGCGGACATGAGTCAAGTGGAGTGGGATTCACTCGAGGAGGCGGAGGACCGCCCTTTTAACAAAACCTATATGAAAAGGATGCTCGGCTATCTCCGGCCGCATGTGAGAACCCTCTCGATCGTGGCGGTTATCGTGGTCGCCAACATGCTGCTGAGCCTAAGCGAGCCGGTGCTCATCCGCTATGCCATCGACAAGGGCATGCTTGAGAAGAATGTCTCGGTTATTCACGTGGTCGGGCTGTCGCTTCTCGGCATCCGCCTGGTATCGTGGGGATTCGGCTTCTTCCAGATCCGGCTCGTCAATTACACCGGCCAGCGGATTCTGTACGGGCTCCGGCAACAGCTGTTCGACCATCTGCAGGCACTTTCCTTCCGTTTCTTCGACGGGAGGCCGGCGGGCAAAATCATGTCGCGCATCACGAACGACACGAATGCCATCGGCGAGCTGATCAACGGCGGCCTGATTACGCTGCTCATGGAGTTTACCCATCTGATCGGAATTGTCGTTATTTTGCTTTATTGGGATTGGAAGCTGGCGCTGATGGCTTTTACGGTGCTTCCGTTCCTGTATCTGCTCGTCTCCCGCTTCCGGCCGCGAATCGAAAGCGCCTGGTCCCGGTCCCGCAAAACGATGTCGGCCATCAACGGCAATGTGAACGAGACGATTCAGGGGTCCGGGTGATCCAGGCCTTCTCGCGGGAAGAGGCGAACAACGAACGCTTCCGCGGCATCAACACGACGAATAAAAAGGCCTTCATGCGCGCCGTCTCCCTGGAGGTCATGGTCTGGCCGCTGGTCGAGCTGATCGGAATGCTCGGCACCTGCCTCGTCGTCTGGTACGGCTCCTCGCGGGTCATCTCCGGGGACCTGTCGGTCGGGTTTATCGTGGCGTTCATCAATTACCTGTGGCGGTTCTGGGGGCCGCTGAGCGCTCTGTCGAAGGTGTACAGCCAGCTGCTGTCGGCCATGGCTTCGGCGGAGCGGATCTTCGAAATTCTCGACACCGAACCGGAGATTAAGGACCGTCCCGGTGCCCGGGAGCTTCCCCGATCCGCGGGCGGGTGGCCTTCGAGAACGTCTCGTTCCGCTACCAGCCGGATAAAG
This sequence comes from Paenibacillus sp. CC-CFT747, assembly GCA_030323305.1. GTDB lineage: Bacteria > Bacillota > Bacilli > Paenibacillales > NBRC-103111 > Paenibacillus_AO > Paenibacillus_AO aurantius. The sequence goes on from CP106741.1 coordinate 3,363,336, forward strand.
CCGACGTCCTGCACGGGCTGAAGGTCGAGGTGAAGCCGGGGCAGAGGGTGGCGCTGGTCGGACCGACCGGCTCCGGCAAGAGCACCATCGTAAACCTCATCATGAGGTTCTATGACCCAACCTCGGGCCGCGTGACGATCGACGGGACCGACTTGAAGGACGTGACGCTCTCCTCCCTGCGGAGCCAGATGGGCATCGTGCTGCAGGATTCCTTCATCTTCTCGGGGACCATTGAGGAGAACCTCCTCTACGGCAAAAAGGACGCCACCCGCGAAGAGATGTTACGCGCGGCCAGGAGCGTCCGGGTCGACGAGTTCGTCTCCCGGTTCCCGGACGGCTACGCCACGCAGGTGGAGGAGCGCGGCTCGAAGCTGTCCATCGGCCAGCGGCAGCTGCTTGCCTTCGGCCGGGTGCTGCTCGCCGACCCGAAGATACTCATCCTCGACGAAGCGACCTCAAGCGTCGACACGGAGACCGAGCAGCATATCCAGGACGCCTTGAACACGCTGCTGGTGGGCAGGACGGCGTTCATTATCGCCCATCGCCTGTCGACCATCCGCGACGCCGACCTTATCCTGGTCATCCGGGAAGGCCGGATTGCGGAGTCCGGCACCCACGATGAGCTGCTGCGGCAGAGCGGAACCTACGCCAACCTGTACCATAACCAGTTCGCGATGCAGGAAAGCCTGGCGCTGCGGGCAGCCGGCTCTTAAGGAGCCGGTTTCTTCAAGACTAGGAAGCTAAGCGCGTTTGCCGTTAAAGGCCGCTTTCGAAGGCGGCCTTTTTCGTATTCCTTTCGGCAGGGGCACTCCGGGGCGGACCATTTTTGGATCAACCCGGGACAGATGAACAGGCGGCGGGACACCGGCCTCCATATAACGGGTAGTAACGACCATCTCCAAAGGAGGAGAACTCCCGTGAACTTCAAGAGACCCTTGCCCCCTGTCCGGGCAGGAAGCCTGTCGCGGCTTTCGGCTCCATCGGCTTCTGTCCGCAGAAAAGGAAGACCGAAGGCCATTAGGGCCGTTAATGTCAATCTGACTCCGAACTCCAAACCACAGAACGAACCGAGTGTCGCTATCCGAAACCATATCGTGCTGGCGACGGCCAACGATTACCGGGCTCCGGACGGCGAACCGAGAATCGGGGTATACCGCTCCACGGATGGAGGAAGACGTTTCACCAATCGGCTGCTGCCTTTGCCGCCGGACCACGCTTTCTCAGGAGACGGCGTTGCGGCCGCCGGCCGCCGGGGGCTATTTCTTATCACCGGGGCGGCTTATCTTGGAGAAGAGAAAGGCTCCATCGTCCTCTACCGCTCGGAGGACAACGGGGCCACCTTCAGCGGGCCCCAAATCCTGGATTTGGGCCGCACCTCGCCCAGCGTATTCAACGACAAGCCCTTTCTGGCCATTACGCCGGCCACCTCCCGGCGATTCCGGAACCATGCGTATGTCGCTTATTCCCGGTATACCCAGAATTCCACCAGGGTCTCCATCTTTCTCGTGAGGTCGGAGGACAATGGCCGGACTTGGTCCAGGCCGATGCGGCTGACGCCGGCGCTCGATGCTAACCAGCTCGGTACAACGGTCGCGATCGGGCCGGAGGGCGAGGTCTATGTCGGGTGGATGGCCTCGAGGAACGATTTCAGCCGATCGGCGACGTACGAGTTCCGTAGCTCCTTCGACGGGGGAGAACCTTTACCCCGCGGAAGAGGGTTTCGGCCGTCGTCCCGGTCCTTAACCGGAAGCTTCCTGTCAAATCCTTTACCTTCCGGGTGTTCACGCTGTCTTTCTTGGGGGTGGACCGGTCGCACGGGCCGCACTGCGGGCGCCTTTACGCCGTCTGGCAGGATACCCGGTTTAACGGCAACGCCCACATTCTGCTGTCCGTCTCGGACGACAAGGGGGCGAGCTGGTCCAAACCGAAGCGTATCGACAACAGCCCCCTGTCCAGTCAAAATTTCTTTCCTTTCATTGCCGTTTCGCGAAGGGGAAGTCAGTGTGGTGTACTACACGAACCGCCGGGAACCCAATCTTCTGGATGTCTACGTCGCCCAGTCGAACAACGGCGGCGAAAGCTTCCGCAACCGCCGGGTGACGACGGTTTCCTTCAACCCGGTGCGGAAATCGGCCTTTAGGCCTCCTTTCATCGGCGATTACATTGGCGTCGATTACAAGCCGGACGGCCAAATCTTCGCGGTATGGTGCGACAACCGGAGAGGCAATGAGGATATTTTCGGAGGGGGTCCGGATTAAGCTTTGGCTCCCTCGTAAAGACTGGCTCTCTTTCCAAGGTTGTCCTACAATAAGGAGTAACTGCATTAATCGATAAGGAGAGAGTGTGCCATGTCCAAAGCCTTGATCCGGTACTGCCTGAGCAAGAAGGGAGCCGTCGAAGACCGCCCGTTCGGACCCGAGCCCCTCGTCGTCAAAGTGGGAGGCCGCATGTTTGCCTTAATCGCGGAAAACGCGGAGGCCTGCCATTTTTCCTTGAAATGTGATCCGGTCATCGCCGAGAACCTGAGGGAGCAGCACTCCGCCGTGCGTCCGGGGTACCACCTCAACAAGAAGCATTGGAATACCGTTGTCCTGGACGGCTCCCTTCCGGAGGAAGACGTCATGGCCATGATCGACCATTCGTACGACCTCGTGGTGGCGAAGCTTCCGAGGGCGGTCCGGGAGGAACTTGCCGGCTAGCGCCGGTTGGGGGCTCGGTTATTCAGACGGCTCTCTTCCGGTTAAGAAGGTATAAGCCATTGCGGCGGAAGCTTTCATAACCGATAGGAGGGAATCATGATGCCGAAGCTATCTTTAAATACATGGAGCCTGGAACGCCGTTTGGGTCCGACGCGCAATGTTACCTGGGACCGGGTCTACCGCAAGCAGGTGACCGAGGTGGAGGAGAACCCCGAGGATCTTTCCCTGCTGGAGCTGCCGGCCGTCCTTAAGGCAAAAGGCTTTGAGGCCGCCGAGATCAGCTACGCCCAGTTCCCGGATACGACCGAGGCCTACCTGGACCGGGTTAAGAAGGCTTTTCATGAGGCGGGAGTGGAGTTTGCTTCGCTGCTGCTGGATTACGGAGATTTGTCGACCGAGGATAAGGAGCGCCGGGAAGCCGACCTCGCCTGGTGCAGGGCGTGGATCGACCATGCCTCGCGGGCGGGTGCGGAGCGGGTAAGGATTATGGCGGGCGAAGGAGCACCGGATGACGAGGAAGCGCTGAACCGGGCGGCCGATGCGTTATGCGGGCTCGCCGAATATGCGGCCGGCTTAGGCGTCCGGGTGGTGACGGAGAACATCGGGAACCTCGCCTCGACGTCGATCAACTGCTTGAGCCTGCTTCGCCACTGCAACGACCGGATAGGGTTCACGGCCGATTTCGGCAACTTCCCGCAGGACAAGGAACGACAGCTGGGCGAGGTGCTTCCGCATGCGGAAACGGTTCATGCCAAAGCGGAGCTGGACAAATACTCGGAACCGGATGAGGCCGACTATAAGCGCTGCCTCGACCTATGCTCGGGTGTCGGCTTCGACGGGTATTATTCCATCACTTACCTGGGCGAAGGCGACCCCTGGGAGGGCATAGGCAAGCTTCAAAAGCTCGTGGCCCCTTACCTCGGCAAGGAGCAGGAGGCCCGGTAGCCCGCGAGGCCTTACCTGCCTGAGCCAGGGAAGGAAGGCCGCGGGCCGAAGCCGATCGGCCTACTGGAAGAAGAGCGGCTGAAGAGGCAGCTCCCGTCAAGAAACAGATCCTCCGGTGACAGGGAGCGGTCTGTTCTTTTTGCGTTCCGACTTCCCCGCTGCTGGTTGTCAGGAATTGGTATTGGCATAGTGGGGGAGTGACCGCCATTCGAAAACAAACACAACTGGAGCGTAAAAAAATACATACCGGAGGGAGAGGACGGCGGGTAAGATGGGGATAACCGGGAATGGACTGGTTAATTCAAACAGACGGGGTTGGTTACGAATTATGAAAAAAGTGCTGGGCGCAATTCTGGCCGGAGCGATGTCGGTCGGTTCCCTCGCAGGCTGCGGAAGCGGGGATAAGAATGCGGATACAGGTGCGGGAACGGGCACGGCCAAACCGAACGAGAAGCTGAAATTCTCGATGTCCATGACGACGAGCGGCAATAAATTTGCGGAGAAATCGACCAACGTTAACGAGGAGAAGTGGGTCAGGAAGCTCGAGGAAGTGACGAACACCGATCTCGACATCCGGATGATTCCGCTGAAGGATTTTGACTCCAAGATGTCTCTCATGTTCGCATCGAACGACATTCCGGACGTCGTGCAGAATGTCGGCGGGGCCACCTCCAAGGGCATGTCGGGTTCGGTGGAAGCGGGCGTCTTCATGCCGCTCGACGATCTGCTCAAGCAGTACGCGCCGAATCTTATGAAAGCGGTACCGAAGGAAGCCTGGCAGGAAACGAGCTACGACGGAAAGATCTATGGCATCCCGTCCTGGCTGTCCAACCCGTCCCGGCGAGCGCTGTTCATCCGGTCGGACCTGCTCGCGAAGACCGGCCTGCCCGCTCCTAAGACGGTGGACGAGTTCCTGAACGTTATGCGGGCGATGAAGAAGAACGGCGTCGAGAACCCGTACCAGATGCGCGAGAACTTCAAATACGCGGATACCATCTTGGGATCGTTCGACGTGCTGCCGAGCCAGTTCGAAGTCAAGAATGACGAAATTGTGCCGAAGTTCTTCGACGTCGAGAACATGACCAAAGCCCTGACCGTGCTTAAGACCATGTTCGACGAAGGGCTCATTCCGAAGGATTTTGCCTCGATCACGTCTACGGACTACGGCAAGAACATCGAAGCGGGCAAGGTCGGCATGTGGTCCGCCAACGCGCAGGGCTTGTCCAACTACCGCAATAAGGTCAAGGCCGCCGTGCCGGACGCCAAGATCGACATCGTCGCCTCCCCGCGCGGACCGGAAGGAACGGGGGCCATCTCCTGTACTCCAGCATCAATACGTCATATTACATCAACAAGAAGGTTTCCAAGGAAAAAGCGATCGAGATCGTCAAGTTCTTCGAGTGGATGACGACGCCGGAGGCGGAGCGGTACTTCTCCTTCGGAATCGAAGGAGAGACGTATTCGATGGAAAACGGCAAGGTGAAGTTCACCCCGCCGACGACCACGGAAGCGATCGATGAGGACGGCTTCCGCAGCATGTTCTGGTTCGTACACGACGTCGTTTACAACAAGGCGAGAGAAGAGCTGACCCAGGACGGCCGCGACATGATGACCTACATGGATACGATCATTTCGAAGGAAGGCTTGGGCTCCGTCCGCTTCGTTCCGGCGTTGGAAGCCAGCTCCAAGTATCCGGACGCCGCGCCGCAGGGGACGACGTCGGTCCGAAGCTCATCATCGACCACATGGTCAAGATGATCTACGGCAAGGAGCCGATCTCCGACTGGCCGAAGGTGATCGAAGAGTACAAGAACAAGGGCGGCAAGGACATCCTCAAGGAAGCGAACGATCGCTACAAGAAGAAGAACGGTGTCCTCGTAATGGAAAACCGGAAATAATACCGGCCCCGTGGAAAAGTATTTGTTCTTGCGAAAGCGGGGCAAATGCTTTTCCTTCTTTGCGGGAGATAAACGGAATATGGCCGCACTCTCACGAACAAGAAGGAGGACAAGGCAATGAACCCAAACGAGAAGCCGTCCGGCTTGCGGCTGTGGTACGACAAGCCGGCGGCCAAGTGGGAGCAGGCGCTGCCCATCGGCAACGGAAGGCTGGGCGGCATGATCTTCGGGGAGCCGCCCAGGACAAGATCCAGCTCAATGAGGACACGATCTGGTACGGCGGACCGAAGGACGCGGACAACCCGGATGCGCTCCGGTACCTGCCGGAAATCCGCCGTCTGCTGACGGAGGGGAGGCAGGCCGAGGCTGAGCACCTCAGCCGCATCGCGCTGATGTCCGGACCGAAATATTATTCCCCGTACCAGCCTCTGGGCGACCTGCTTCTCTGGTTTGCCGGTCACGAGCGGGAGACGGAGGAATATGTACGGGAGCTGAACCTGGAAACGGCGGTCTCTACGGTCCGGTACCGGCTGAACGGAGTTGATTTCCGGCGGGCGTATTTCAGCAGCGCGGCCGACCACGTGCTCGTCGTCCGTCTGGAGAGCGGCACGGCGGGAGGGCTGACCTTCGGTGCGAATCTGATGCGCCGCCCGTTCGACGGGGGCAGCCGTCCCGTCGCCTCCGATACGATCCGGATGGACGGCGAATGCGGGCGCGACGGCGTGAGCTTCGCCTGCACCGTCAAGGCGGTGTGCGAGGAGGCCGCGTTAAGGCAGTCGGCGACTTCCTCTCGGTGGAAGGCGCGGACGCCGTCACGCTTCTGGTGGCGGCGGGATCCACGTTCCGTTCGCCGGACCCGGCTGAGGTGACGCTCCGGCGGGTGGAAGCGGCGGCAGCCAAAGGCTATGCCGCTCTTAAGCGGGATCACTCCGCCGAATATGCGGAGAAATTCGGCCGCGTGTCGCTGTGGCTGTCCGGCGGGAACCGGGACGGCACCGATGAGGACGGCGGCGAATGTGAGGCGGCGTTGCCGACCGATCGGAGGCTTGAGCGCATGAAGGAGGGGCGGGAGGACATGGGCCTCATCGGGCTCTTTTTCCAGTACGGCCGGTACCTTCTCCTCTCCTGCTCGCGCCCCGGCAGTCTGGCGGCGACGCTGCAGGGCATCTGGAACGACAGCTACACGCCTCCCTGGGAGTCCAAATACACCATTAACATCAACACGGAAATGAACTATTGGCCGGCCGAGGTGTGCAACCTGCCCGAATGCCACGAGCCTCTGTTCGACCTGATCGAACGGATGCGCCCGAACGGCCGCCAAACGGCGAAGACTCTCTACGGCTGCGAAGGATTCGTCGCGCATCACAATACGAATCTGTGGGGGAGACGCGGGTGGAAGGCGTCCTCGTGACGAGCTCCATCTGGCCGATGGGTGCGGCCTGGCTGTCCCTTCACCTGTGGGAGCACTACCGCTTCGGCCTGGATGAGGAGTTCCTGCGGGAGAAGGCTTATCCCGTCATGAAGGAGGCCGCGCAGTTCCTGCTCAGCTATATGGTCATGGACGAGCGGGGACGGCTCATAACGGGGCCCTCGATCTCGCCCGAGAACAAGTTCCTCCTCCCGGACGGGACACCGGGCACGCTGTGCATGGGGCCAGCGATGGATTCGCAGATCGCGTATGCGCTCTTCAGCGCCTGCCTCGAAGCGGCCCGTCTTACGGGCCTGGATGAGGGCTTCCGCGAGCGTCTCGTGGAAGCCCGAGCCCGGCTGCCCGTTCCGCAGATCGGCAGGCACGGAGGGGTGATGGAATGGCTGGAGGATTACGAGGAAGCGGATCCCGGCCACCGCCACATTTCCCAGCTTTTCGCCCTTCATCCGGGCGAGCAGATCGACAAGCGCCGCACGCCGGAGCTTGCCGCCGCCGCCCGGCGTACGCTGGAACGGCGCCTTGCGAACGGCGGCGGCCATACGGGCTGGAGCCGGGCGTGGATTGTCAATTTCTGGTCCCGGCTCGGAGACGGGGATGCGGCGTACGACCACCTGCGGATGCTGCTTACCGGCTCCACTTACCCGAATCTGCTCGACAGTCATCCGCCTTTTCAGATCGACGGCAATTTCGGCGGGACGGCCGGTCTTGCGGAAATGCTGCTGCAATCCCACGCGGAGGAGATCGAGCTGCTTCCCGCGCTGCCTACCGCCTGGCCCGCCGGGAAAGTGACGGGGCTGCGCGCCCGCGGCGGGGCCGGCGTCGATATCCGCTGGCGGGAAGGCGGACTGGAGCAGGCAGTGGTGCGACCGGGGCGCGACGGCGTCTGCCGTGTCCGTTCGTCCGAGCCCCTTTCGGTATGCACGGTGGAGGGGAAGACGGTGGCAGCCGTTCATGAAGACGGAGCGGCCGTCTTCCGAGTGTCGGCGGGAACTGCCTATAGGCTGACTCCGCAGCTGGAGGGATAAAGGATGAAACCGATGCCCATTCCGCAAGGAAACCCGGTGCTGTTCATCGGCGGCAGCATGATAGACGCCTGGCTGCGCCCATGGACGCACCGGTAAATGGCCGTCCCCGATGGGCGGGCGGCAGGCGATGGATCGGCCGGTGCCTTCCTGGGCCGCTGCAAGTGGGGTGGCCCAAAGGGGCCTCGGGTCAAGGCGGAGGGGTGCCTTGCCGGAAGCGGGCCCGCAAGTGATGAGAAGGAGGATGGACATGAACAAACAATCGCTCGGTCATCTGGCTGACCGTCTGCTTCCCGCTCCGAAGAACGGCGGGTTCCGGATGGAAGGCAGCTGGGTTTGGTGCGGAAGCGCTGTGAAGGGGAGGACGGACGGTTCCATCTGTTTGCTTCCCGCTGGCCCAAGCATCTGCCCATGCACCCCGGCTGGCTCGTCGGCTCGGAAGTCGTCCGGGCGTCGGCGGACCGGCCGGAGGGACCGTATACGTTCGAGGAAGTGGTGCTTCCCGCGAGGGGAGCGGAATATTGGGACGGACGCGCGACTCACAATCCGCACATCGTGAAGCATGGGGATGAGTACCTGCTCTATTACATGGGAACCACGCATCCGCTGCCCGAGCCGGTGCCGGGTGAGGAGCTCGCTTTGGACGACCCGCGCGTCCTTGTGGCACGCGCGGGCAAGCGGGTCGGCCTGGCGGTGTCGAGGAGCGTCTTCGGGCCGTGGGAGCGGCTGGACGCGCCGATCCTCGACACGCGTCCCGGTCGCTTCGACAGCTTCCTTACGTCCAATCCCGCACCCTGCGTCCAGGAAGACGGCTCGGTGCTGCTGATCTACAAAGCCCGCCGCTATGAGGGCAACGTCCACGGGAGAATGACGATCGGCGCGGCCCATGCGGACCATTACCGGGGCCTGTACCGCGTGCTCTCCGACAATCCGGTCTTCCCGCCGGACCGGTTCCATATCGAGGACCCGTTCGTCTGGAAGACGGACGCGGGCTACGAGCTGATCGCGAAGGATATGGAAGGCACGCTGTGCGGAGAGAAGCACGGGGGCATCCATGCCTTCTCGCCGGACGGCCGCGACTGGCGGCTCGCCGATCCGCCCAAGTCGTATTCGCGCCGCATCCGGTGGGATGACGGCACGGAACAAACATTAGGCAACCTGGAGCGGCCGTTCCTGCTGTTCCAGGACGGCAGGCCGACTCACCTGTTCGCGGCGGTCGCCGATGGGCCGGGCGGGTTCCGCAGCGCATCGAATACGTGGAACCAGGTATTCCCGATAGCCGATTGGAGGGAGACGGAATGAAGGCGATTCTGGCCGGCATGGGGGCCGCGGGGACGAGCTGGTACCGGCGGCTCCGGGAGAAGGGAATCGAGGCGGCGGTCGTCGATCCCAACGAGGCGCTGCGGGAGAAGGTGCTCGCACAGGGGAGTGTTTTCTATACGGATATTAAGCAGGCGATAGAGAAGGAGCGGCCTGACTTCCTCCTCAACGTCACGTCGCCGCATGCGCACGGTCCGGTCAATCACCTCGCGTTCGATTACCGGCTGCCCGTGGTGTGCGAGAAGCCGATTTCGTTCGATTACGCGGAGTCGGCGGGCATGACGGAGCGTGCGGTGCGCGAGGGCATTCCTTTCATGATCGCGGAGAATTACCGGCGCATGCACGATCCACGGCGGGTGAAGCGCCTGATCGATGACGGGGCGATCGGCCGTCTGTCGTCCATGGACGCCGTCTTCAACCGGTACCACCATGTGCAGCGCCACTACCGGGTCAGCCTGCTCGACGATATCGCGGTGCATCATTTTGACATGATGCGTTATTTTGCCGGAGTGGAAGGCATTCGTTTGTATGCGGAACGGTACTGCCCGTTGAACGCCTGGGGAGAGGCGGAAGACCATAACGCGGCGGCGTTAGTCGAGCTGGAAGGGGGCATCCGGGCGACGTACTCGGGGACCATTACCTCGCACGCCCAACCGACCCCGTGGCACGGCAACTGGCGGATCGACGGGACAGAAGGCTCGATCGAGCTGACGGAGAAGTCGGTTGCGCTCGTCCGGAGAGGAGTCCGCACGCCGGTCGAGGATGACGGAACCGCGGAGCGGGCGGATATCCTCGAGGAGTTTCTGACGGCGCTCCGGGAAGGCACGGAGCCCGACACCTCCGCCGCGGACTATATACAGACCCAGGCGCTTGTGCAGGCAGCCAAGGAATCGGCCCGGGAACAACGGGCGGTTTCCGTGGACCGTCCGCACTATGGCGATACGGCGGCAGCGTGGAAGAGGAAGGAGGGCTCGGCATGAGCAGGAAGGGAACGGACTGGATGCGGGAGACCGCCCCCGGCGTATGGTCGGGCGTGATTGGAGAGCCCGAGGGAGTGTCGCCGCTCGAATGGATGGGGAAAGAGCCGCTCGCGGACGCCCTCGCGGCCATGGAAACCGCCGGACTGCCGTTTGAACTTGGCGAACTCACGGTGGAGCGGAGGAAGGGCTGGACGCTGCTGCGGATTCCGCTTGAGGAGGACGAACCCCTGTACGGGCTGGGCCTGCAGCTGCTGCGGATGAATCACCGCGGGCGCACCCGCTTCCTTCGCGTCAACAGTGATCCGAAGCAGGATACGGGCGAATCGCACGCCCCCGTGCCGCTTTTGATCAGCGCGAGGGGCTATGGCATCCTGGCGGATACGTCCCGCGTCGTGACGTTCCACTGCGGATCCACGGTTCCCCGCACGGAGAGCTTCACGGCGGAGCGGACGCCCGACCGGAATACGGATTCCTCTTGGAGGGCGACGCCTGTCTCGCCGTTTCTGGAGCTCCGGCTTCCGCCCGAAGGCTGCCGCATCGTGCTGTTCGCGGGGCCGACTCCGCTCGATGCCGTCCGGCGCTATACGCTCTGGAGCGGCGGCGGGGCGCTGCCGCCGCGCTGGGGGCTCGGCTTCTGGCACCGCGTGCCGGCCCTGTACACGGCCTCGGAGGCGGCCAACGAAGCACTCGAGTTCCGCAGGCGCGGCTTCCCGTGCGACGTCATCGGCCTGGAGCCCGGCTGGCACAGCGCCAGCTATCCGGTGACCTACGAGTGGGCGCGGGAACGGTTCCCCGACCCGGCGGCCTTCGTTAAGGAACTCGGGTCGCACGGCTTCCGTATCAACCTGTGGGAGCATCCGTACGTCTCGCCGCAGGCGGGCATTTATCCGGCGCTGGAGCCCTATGCCGGCACGCACGGTGTATGGGGCGGCATCGCTCCGGACTATACGGTGCCCGAGGCGCAGGCGGTCTATCAGCGTCAGCATGAAGACGAGCACGTCGCGATCGGGATATCGGGTTACAAGCACGACGAGTGCGACGGCAGCGAGCTGACGAACCACGCCTGGATGTTCCCGGCGCACGCCGAATTCCCGTCCGGATTGGACGGCGAACAGATGCGGCAGCTGTACGGCCTGCTCTTCCAGAAGATGACGGACGACCTGTACCGCCGCTGCAACCGGCGCACCTACGGATTGGTCCGGGCTTCGGGGGCGGGTGCGGCTCCGATGCCGTATGTCCTGTACTCCGACCTGTACGATCACCGCCAGTTCGTGCGCGCGCTCTGCAGCGCCTCCTTCAGCGGGCTGCTCTGGACCCCCGAGGTCCGCAAGGCGGTAAGCGAGGAGGATTGGATCCGCCGCATGCAGACCGTGGTCTTCTCCCCGCTCGCTATGCTGAACGCCTGGGGGGACGACACGAAGCCCTGGTCGTTTCCCGGAACCGAAGCCCTCATCCGCCGCTGCCTGGAGCTGCGCATGCGGCTGCTGCCGTATTTCTATACCGCCTTCGCCCGGTACCGCTACGAGGGCGTTCCTCCCTTCAGGGCCATGCCCCTCGTCGAGGGCTTCACAGAAGCTGCGGCCGCCTACCGGGAATCCGTCGGGCGCGCCAAGACGGCCTTGAACACGACCGACGGAGCCTACGGCAAGACCGCCGTCCGCGAATGGGATGACCAATACTTGGCGGGCGACGATCTGCTGGTGGCGCCGCTCTTCGCGGGAGAGACCTCGCGGGACGTTCTGCTGCCGCCGGGCGGCTGGTACGGGCTCGACTCCGGCGTCCGCTACGAAGGCGGCGGCGTCGTGCGCCTAGACTGCCCTCTCGGGCACCTGCCGGTCTTTGTCCGGGAGGGTGCGGTGATTCCGCTCATGCCGGCGCTGCCTCACGTGCCCAAGCCGGGGGCGAAGGTGCCGGTCGAATGGTGCCACTTCGGGAATACGCCGGGCCGGGGCGTGCTGTACGACGACGACGGCGAGACGTTCGATTACGAGGATGGCCGGCAGGTGTGGCTGTCGGCGGAGGTCATCCGGGGAGACGATGGCCGCTGGAAGGGCACGTCCACCGTGGAGCGCGGGGGAGCCGAGACGTCTTATCTGTACGGCTTGCCGGCATGGCGGTACGGACTGGAGCGTCTGCCGGAATCCCCGTGATGCGGTCGTTTTTGATCGTAAAAAAACACAGCTTCACCTCAAGTTTCTCCCTGGGTTCTCTGCGCTCTCTCCGGTATAATGCTGTCCAACTGCAGGATCAAGCTCCGGGACGGCCAACGTAAGCCGACCCCGGATTGACAGCAAGAACCAGAACGAGGGAGGGTCCCGTCATATTGTTCAATCCGTCCACGCATAGTAAGCTCTAAGAACGGGGAGTGCAGGCGGCTGCATTGGCTTGTCCGTTGGCGGGCCTTCCAGTGCTGGTCGCCGTTTTCCTCCCGGTTGTCCAAGGGAAGATCATGTTGGAGAAGAGGGAACAAGAGGGGGCAGCAGACATGAGATTACTGATCGTCGACGACGAACCGATTATACGCAGCGGCTTAATGAAAATGGCGCAGGATTACAGCCCGGCGTTTACCCATATCGAAACGGCCCTTAACGGGGAGGAAGCGCTCACCATCATCGGTGACGCCGAGCCGGACCTGCTGATGACGGACATCCGCATGCCGCGCCTGGACGGTTTGGAGCTGTGCCGCCAGGTCAAAGAAAGCTACCCTCACATTCTGATGGTGGTGGTATCCGGCTTCGGCGACTTCGACTATGCCCAGAAATGCCTGGCTTATGGAGTCAAGCATTACCTGCTTAAGCCGGTTACTCCGCCGGACTTGTACGAGGTGTTCGATCAGATCCTGCGGACGATGCCCCAGGTGCATATCCCGGTATCCCGCTATGTCCAGTGGGTAGAGCGCATGGAGATGAGCATTTGGACCCTTCAGGCGGACGAGATGTCGTCGCTCATGGAGGAGTGGCGGCAGCACTGCTCCAATCTGCCGGCCAAGCAGCTTCAGGATCTGCTGCACGACATCATGGCTCTCCTGCAGAAGCAGCTGAAGGAGAAAAAGCGGACCGCGACGCCCGCTCTGGAGGAACCTCTGGAGGCGGCGACCAAAGCCGAGCTGTTCCGGGAATTCGAGGCTCGGCTGCAGACGACCATGGCCGACCTGCTGTCCGCCCGCCGGGGTAACTTCAAGGACCCGATGGAGGAAGCGAAGGCGTATATCGACACGCATCTTTCCGTGGAGATTTCGCTGAAGGAAGTGGCCGATATGGTCGGCATTACCCCGACCTATTTCAGCACCCTGTTCAAAAAAATGACCAACCAGACTTTCGTCAGCTACCGCATCCACCGCCGGATGGAGAAGGCGAGCGAGCTGCTGTCCGTTCCGCACATGCGCACCGTCGACGTCGCCTCGGAGGTGGGGTACGACGATTATCCGCATTTTACAAAGACGTTCAAGAAAATATTCGGGCTTTCCCCGTCGGAATACCGGTCGAAGCTGGGAATCCGATGAAAAACCTGAACCTGTTCTCGAAGCTGCTGCTCTCGTATCTGATCGTCATCCTGATCTCGCTTGCGAGCGTCGGCTTCTTCTCGTACCGGGCCTCTTCGGACGAATTGGACCAGCTGGTGGAGAACCAGCTCAGCCAGGTGGTCGGCAATGCCGTTCATCATACCGATCTGTATATCCGGGCCTACGAAAGGTCCATGGTCTCTCTCTTGAACAGCACGGATGTTAAGCGGTTCATCGACCTGCCGCCCGAAGAGAACGGCTATCCCTACTACGAACTGCGCAAGTCGATCCGCGAGTTCGGCATCGAGCCGGCGTTCATCCGGAATCCGGAGATCGCGAACATCTTTCTCCTCAGCTTCAACGAGAACGCTATTTACTTCTTCAACGATAATGGAAGCGGTTCATTCTCCAAGGAGGAGATCCGTGGACAGCTCGACTTCTACAAGGCCAATACGGCCGAGCAGGGCAAGCTGTCCGTGCTGAATCACAGCATCCAGCCGGCGCAGCAGAATCAGATGCTGACGCTTGTCAGGAGGATCCGCGGCCTCTCCTCGACGGAGCCGAAGGGCATCCTGGGCATCGAGATGCGCGCCGCCGAGCTGTCGGAGCTGTGGAAGGGGATCGACCTCGGCAAGAACGGATATTTTTTCATCGCGGATGACGAGGGCAAGTATGTGTACCACCCGGACAAAAGCCGGATCGGCTCCGAAGTGCCGGAGTCAATCCGCGGGCCGGTGCTGGAGGCGAAATCCGCCGCCTTCACAGGAACGATCGACGGCAAGGACTGGGAGCTCATGAGCCGGACCTCGAATTACGGGAACTGGCGCCTTGTCGTCTCCATGTCGGTTGACGAGCTGCGCAAGCCGTCCGAGACGATTCGCACGACGACGCTTATTGTCGGCGCCTTCACACTCGTGCTCGCCATCTGGCTCGCTGTCCGCTTCGGCCGATCCATCACGGAGCCGATCCGGAAGCTGAAGAGCGCGATGCGCCAGACCGAGAAGGGCAATTGGGCGATGATTCCGCATCCCGAGCACCGGGACGAGATCGGCGAGCTGACGGTCCGCTACAACCTGATGGTCAACCGGTTGTCGGAGCTCGTGGACAAGGTATATCAGGCCGAGCTGCGCGACCAGGAGAGCCGGATGGAGCGGCAGAAGGCCGAGCTCCAGTCGCTGCAGCTGCAGATCAACCCGCATTTTCTCTATAACACGCTGGAGACGATCGTCTGTTATGCGGTCATCCGCGATTCGAAGGAAATTTCCGAAATTGTTAAGGCGCTTGCTTACATGCTTCGTTATTCGGTCAAGACGGATCTGGAGGAAGTGACGGTCGCCAACGAACTGAAGCACGTGCTGTATTACCTTGTCGTGCTGCAGCACCGCATTGGCCGGGAGTTCGAGGCGGACGTCGCCGTACACCCGGATTACCTGCTCCGCAACATGGTTCGGCTGACCCTTCAGCCGCTTGTGGAGAATGTGTTCCAGCATGCGTTTCCGGACGGCGTCGAGGACTATCACTTCATTCGGATCGACGCGGGCGAGGAAGGGGACACGTTCTGGGTCAGCGTGGAGGACAACGGTGCCGGCATGAACGCCTGGAAGCTGCAGGAGCTGCGGGACCGGCTGGATGCCAACCGGCTGGCGGACGGCAACGAGGAATCGTCTTCCGGCGCCGGGGGAATCGGTATCATGAACGTTCACCGGCGTATTCAGATGGTATTTGGCGTCGCGTACGGACTGAGCATCGAGAGCGAGGAAGACGTCGGCACGAAAATGACGATGCGCATGCCGGTATCCGGGGCTTTGCCCGCGAAGCGGCAGCCGCGCACCGATTGATGGCAAGGAGGAAGAAACCGGATGGCCGAACGGGAAGATTTAATGGACAACGCGGAAGAGCTAACGGAATTCCGCCCGGAAGCGGCGGATGCGGAAGGACATGACGGCAGGCTCGCGTGGTGGCGGGAAGCGAGAGTCGGGCTGTTCGTTCACTGGGGCCTGTACTCGCTTCCGGGCGGCATCTGGCGCGGCGAGGAGGTCAAGGCCTCCTACGCGGAGCATTTGATGCTGCGCGCCAAAATTCCCGCTGCGGAATACGAGACGATTGCGGACGATTTCCGGGCGGAGCATTTTGATGCCAAGCTGTGGGCGCGCACGGCGAGAAGGGCCGGGCTGAAGTACCTCATCTTCACGGCCAAGCATCATGACGGGTTCGCCATGTACGATTCGGACGTGTCGGACTACAACATCGCGAAGCGGACGCCGTTCGGACGCGACCCGCTGGAGGAACTGGCGGAGGCATGCCGCGAGGAAGGGGTGAAGCTGTGCGTCTACTACTCGCATTCCATGGATTGGCATCATCCCGATTCCCAGGGGAATACGTGGGATTACCCGGGGAACATCGGCGCCTATGACGACGTTCCGTCTTGGGTGGAGAACGAAGACAAGCGGACCCGCTACGAGAGCTATCTGCACACGTTTGCCCTGCCTCAGGTCAAGGAGCTGCTGGAAAAATACGGGCCGATCGGCCTCATGTGGTTCGACTGCGGTCACAAGCTGACGGAGGAGCAAGGGGCGGCGTTCGTCCGCCAAGTGCGCGAGGTGCAACCGGACTGCCTGGTGAACCGGCGCGTCTGGAAGGAGCCGTTCGGCGATTACGGCAATTCGTCGGATAACCAGCCGCACGTGCGTGTCCCCCGCAAGGACTGGGAGTCGGTCGCGACCCTTAACGATTCATGGGGCTACAAGGCGAACGACACCAACTGGAAAACGGCCGAAGCCGTCCTCCGGCAGATGATCGACGTGCTGAGCTTGAACGGGAATTTCGTCATTAACGTCGGACCGACGGGCGACGGCGCGTTCGATCCGAAGTCGGTCGAACTGCTGGACGAACTGGGCGCGTGGATGAAGAGGAACGGGGAGGCGGTATACGGCACGGAGAAGAGTCCGATCGGAAAGCCGCCCTGGGGGCGCTGCACCGTTAAGGGAAGCACGCTTTACGGCTACCTGTTCGATCCGCCGGCAAGCGGCCGGCTGGTCGTTCCCGGATTACGGAATCCGGTGCAGCGCGCTTACCTGCTTGCCGATCCCGACCGGTTGCCGCTTCCGGTCAGCCGTCTCGGCGGCGAGGATCTGCAGATCGAGCTCCCCGTGATGGACGATTCCGTTACGATCCCGGTCGTAGCGCTGGAGTTCGAGGGCGAGCCGGATGCGAATCCCGTGGCGCTGCTGGTGGAGGCCGATTATCCGAACGTGTTCGGCGCCTTCGACGCGGATCTAGCGGGTCCTTGCGTACGCTATGACACGGGGAAGAAGGACCGCGACAACCTGATCGGCTGGCAGAGCCCGCGGGACGAAGCGTCCTGGTCATTCCGAACAAACGGGCCGGGACGATTCGGAGTCACCGTGACGTATGGTGCCGGGGCGGGGGCGGCGGGAGGCAATCTGCTGCTGGCCGTCACGCCGAAGCCGGCGCACTCCGAGGTGCCGCCGCTTAAGCTTGCCGCTGCCATTGAAGCGACGGGGGCGGTCTCGTCTTCCGGCGCTTGGGAATAGGTCATGCGGACATCCCGGAAGCGGGCGAGTATACGCTCACGCTGCGGGTGGACGGCCTGCCGGAGGATTCCGGCTTATGCGTAAAAGCCATCCAATGGAAATGGAGCTGAGGAGCATGGAGGTCAGAAATTTTCTCGAGGCGGAGCTCACACCGGGCGTAAGCCATCACGGCGAAGGAGAGGTGCGGAGCGTCCGCCTGTACGGCGGGACCGACTTTGCAACGCCGCTCCGGTTTCTGTATTACACCGTCATTCCGCCAGGAACCTCGATCGGTTACCACCGGCACAAGAACGACGAGGAAATGTACATCATTCTCGAAGGCCGCGGGCTGATGACGATGGACGGGGAGACGCGCGAAGTGAAGGCGGGCGATGCCGTCCTGAACCGGCCGTTCGGCAGCCACGGCCTGAAGAATCACACGGAGGAAGACCTGCGCCTGCTCGTCTTCGAGGTGACCCAGTGTCCTTCCGCCAACGCGGGGACCGGAGGGCCAGGGGCGTAAGCGGGGCGGCCCTGCAGGGGCAAGAGTGCGGAAAAGCGAGGGATAGCCATTACGGATGGAGAGACGGCCGTGGCGGTCTCTCTTTTTTGTGCCGGGATTGCCCTGATCATAAAAAAACACAGGTCGCCTCAAAGATACCACATGGGCTCTCCCACCCCCTATAGTATGATGAGACCAACAAACAGGGACAACCCGATCACCAGAAAGGGGAGACGACATGGCTTCCAAAATGGACATCGCCCGCGAAGGCATTTTGACGTTTAACGATAGCAAAGCCAAGCGCTTATTCATCATGAAGCATTGGCCGTTATACGCGATTTCAATTCCGGGACTCTTGTATTTCGTCATCTTTAAGTACATTCCGCTTTTCGGCTCGGTCATCGCGTTTCAGGACTACAACATTTTTAGAGGCATTAGGGACAGTAAATGGGTAGGGCTCGAGCATTTTCAACGTATGTTCGAATACCACGAATTTCTGATGATTTTGAAAAATACGCTCCTTATCGGATCATACGATCTGGTCTTCGCTTTCCCGATTCCGATCCTTCTTGCGCTTCTCCTCAACGAGATCCGCTTCCAAGGGTACAAGCGCGTCGTGCAGACGGTCATCTACATGCCGCACTTCCTGTCCTGGGTCATTGTGGGCGGTGTAGTCGTCGCTCTGCTGTCCCCTTCGACCGGAGTGGTGAACAACGTGCTCGGCTGGTTCGGCATCGAACCGATCTACTTCCTTGGGGAGAACAGTTACATCCGGACCATTCTCATCGGGTCGGGCATCTGGAAAGACAGCGGGTGGGGAACGATTATCTATCTCGCTGCCATCGCAGGCATCAACCCCGACCTGTACGAAGCGGCCGAGATGGACGGAGCCGGCAAGTTCAGACAGGTTATGGCGATCACCGTGCCCTCCATTCTGCCGGTCATCACGATTCTGTTCCTGCTCCACATCGGACGGTTTCTCGATTTCGGCTTCGAGCGCGTCTTCGTCTTCCTCAACTCGCTTAACAGCGAGAACGGCGAAATACTCGACACCTACGTGTACCGGGCCGGCCTGGTCGACCGCCAGTACAGCTATACGACCGCTATCGGGTTGTTCAAATCAATCGTCGGCCTCGTCCTTATCGTCGCCGGCAACTCGCTCAGCAAAAAGGCAAGCGGCGAAGGCCTGTATTAATCGGAAAGAGGGGATATTGTCGTGCTCTTAACCAACGGCCAGCGGGCCTTCCAGTGGTTCAACACGATTCTGATGTTCGTCATCGGTCTGGCTATGGTGCTTCCGATGCTCCACGTCATTGCGCAGTCCTTAAGCGATGCTCCCGCGATCAACAGCGGGGCTGTCGGTCTGTGGCCCGTCGGGTTTACGACGGAGAATTACCATCTCATCCTGAAAGACGCCACCATGTGGCTCGCCTTCCGCAACAGCGTCATCGTCACGGTTGCGGGCACGCTCATCAATCTCGCCGCAACGGCGAGCCTCGCCTATCCGCTGTCGCGGCCGGAATACCTGTACCGCAAAGCGGCGCTCGTTCTCGTGCTCATCACGATGATTTTTCACGCGCCGTTGATTCCAAACTACCTGCTGCTCAAAAACCTTCACATGCTCAACACGCTGTGGGTCCTCATCATCCCGGGTGCCATCAGCGCCTACAACCTGTTCGTCATGCGCTCCTTCTTCGTCAACCTGCCGAACGAGCTGCTCGACTCGGCCCGTATCGACGGCTGCGGCGAATTCCGCATGATCTGGAAGATCGTGCTGCCGCTGTCCAAGCCGGTGATGGCGACCATGGGCATCATGTACGCCGTCGGCAACTGGAACATGTACTCGCAGGCCATCTATTACATCGACAAACGGTCGCTTCTCCTTCTGCAGGTGCGGCTGCGGGAAATCGTCATTACCGACAATATGGGCGCCTCCGATATCACGTCGGACCTGATCAACCTCATCTCGCCGGAAGGGCTCAAGATGGCGGTCATAGTGTTCGCGACTATTCCGATCATG
The DNA here is from genome assembly GCA_030323305.1 of Paenibacillus sp. CC-CFT747. Lineage (GTDB taxonomy): Bacteria > Bacillota > Bacilli > Paenibacillales > NBRC-103111 > Paenibacillus_AO > Paenibacillus_AO aurantius. The sequence goes on from CP106741.1 coordinate 3,383,186, forward strand.
CTGGTGTACCCGTTCCTGCAGAAGCACTTTATCAAGGGCATGCTTGTTGGTTCTATCAAGTCGTAACTGGAGACGCATTAGACTCAATGGGGAGGCGGGACAATGAACGAAGCAGCTGTGCGGGAACGCCTGATGCAAGCCATCGGCGATATTGACATCTTCGATACGCATACCCACCTAGTAGGCAGCAGGCTTGGAGCCGCCGATTTCTGGGAGATCGCCCACTATTTCTGGCTGTTTCGCGAGCTGCAGGCGGCGGGTTATCCGGCCGATGCCGCGGAGCTGCCGGAAGACAAGCGGATGGAGGCCTTCCTTGCCGCTCACCGCGCCTCGAAGCATACGATGATGAACAAGGCGCTCACCCGGATCATGCGCGATCTGTACGGCATCGAGCTGACCGACGCAGCATCGGTACGGGCGGCGGACGCCGCCGTCAAGGCTGCGGCCGTCCGCATGGACTGGGCGCAGGAGGTGGCCGACCGGGCAAGGGTCCGGGAGTTTGTGGTCAATCATCCGGACCACGCTGCCTTTGTCGGGATGCGCCGCAATGCCGTGCTCGTGCCTCGCATCGACGGAAGGCTGGTGCGTTGGGCCGAGGCTATGGCGGGCAGTCCCGACCCCGAACAAGAACTGGAGGCTGTCCGGCGGACGCTGAAAGAGCTCTTCCGCGGCTACCGGGAGAGCGGTTGCCCGGGCATCATGACGACGCTCGGCCGCATGACGGAGGCTGCGAACCGGACATTTGCGCTGAAGGCGGGAATCACGCACGACCAGGCGATGGTCCACGTGCTTCACGCTATTTGCGCGGCCGCCGAGCAGCATGGGTTGTTTGTGCAGCTGTTTGTGGGCGTGGAGCGCTCCTGGGGCCGCGAACCGGTGCCGGCGAACGATCCCGAGCGGATTTTGAAGCTGACCGGGCTGTTCGACCGGTACAAAGGCCCGTTCGAGCTAGTCGTCGCTTCGGAGATTAACAACCTAGACGTCGTACAGGCGGCTTGGAATTACCCGAACGTGCACACGGGCGGATTGTGGTGGTTCAACTTCCGTTCTTCCACTTACCAGACGGTCATGCAGTACCGGCTGGAGGCGCTGGCGCCGGTCAAGTCGTCTCTGGTCGTCTCCGACTCGCGGTGTATGGAATGGGTTTACGGCAAAGTGTGGCTGATCCGGACGGCATTAGCCGAGTTCCTCGCCGATCGGGTGTGCGCCGGTTGGCTGGACGAAGAGGAAGCGCTCGAATTGGCGCGTATGTGGCTGTATGAGAGCGCAGCTAAGCGGTATGGCATTCGAGAAAAATAGCTTGCACTGGCAGAGGCGGGTCCTGAGACTCGCCTCTGCTGCCATATAGAGCAACCCCCGCATAGCAACCCCTTGACTTATCCATCCCTGCATAGCTTCCCTTGCGCAGCTTTTTTCCGGCATCCTAACGGGTCGGTACGACAGCCTTAAGGCGATCCTCCTCCCATTCGGTCTTAAGAAAACACAGTGGCAGCGAAAGAAACGACATGTTCAGGCAAACGGGACGGATGCTATCATGAGAGCGATTTCAAATTAGGAAGGGTGGGAAATCGTACCATGATCAGGTTCAAACGTCTTTGTCTAAGTGTCGTTGCTTCGCTGCTGCCATTCGTTCAGGTTCTCGTCGCCTCGGCGGAATCGCAGGCTTCCGCCGTAGGTGATCCGGCGGTCAATCTTGCGCTCGGGCACCCCGCCAAGGCCAGCTCGGGAACGGCCGCGAACGCCGTTGACGGCAATGCCGCTACCGTGTGGCAGCCGGCCGCTGCAGACCGCCAAGACAACATGAACGTATGGATGTATGTCGATTTGGGGGCAAAGAAGCATTTCAACAAAGTCCTGCTCAGCCTAAATCGCGCGGATAACTTGAAAGAGTACAAGATTATGGTATCGGACGATGCGATCGCTTGGACGGAGGCGTACGTCAAAAACCAGGGACTCAGCGCTGCGGAAGCGGCCGTATTCCCGGCAGTCGAGGCGCGTTATGTCAAAGTCGACTTCACTCTCAGCAAGGACCTGAACGTGCAGCTGTCCGAGCTGGCCGTCTACAGCGGCACGGAACAAGCGGCGCCGGATAACCTGAAGCGGATTTATTTCGTTGACGAAGAAGGGAAAGAGTACCCGTTTAACGGCGAGATCCGCCTGTTGAAGGGCACGGCGAAGCCGATGACACTGAAGGGCGAGCTTGACACCGGAGAAGCGATCGATCTGACGAATATCGCGAAAACCTTCCTGTCCACCACACCGGACGTTACGATCGACCCGGCAGGAACGCTTACAGCGAATACGGTAGGCGCTGCCCTCATTCAGGCCGTGGTAAGGGTCAACGGGACGGACGTGAAGACGGGCGACCTGTGGGCGGTCGTCGACGATCCGGACGAATTCCGGACGGAAGAGATCGTCGTGAACTCGACGCTGACCCATCCGAGGATGAAGACCGAGATCGGACATCCCGCCCTTCTGGAACCGGGCGACACCTATCCGGGCGTTACGGTCAGCTCCAACGTATACGGCACGATAAGCGGCACGCTGCTGCTGGACGGTGAGACCGCAAAGGCAGTGGTTCCGCAAACCCCGCTTGTCAAGGGAGAGTCGGTTAAGCTTACGCTGCCCGGCAAGGCGGATAAGCAGGGACAGTATGAGCTCCGTCTGAAGATCGAGCAAGCGGGCAAGGCCCCGGTGTACGATTCGTTTTATTTTACGGCTTGGAAAGAAAAGGACATTCCGAAGAACCAGAGCGGGATCGCTTTCCCCGGTAAGAAGGGTAAGCTGGTGTACGTCGGTGATTTCCGGGGCAACCGGATTCTCGATTTCTCAAATGCGGGGTACGGAGGCGGCGGTGTGAAGCTGCCGGACGTGAAGACGGAGGTGACCCTAGCGCCGGGCGATGGCGACGATACGGCGCGCATCCAGGCGGCCATCGACCAGGTGGCGCAGATGCCGGCGGGCAAGGACGGATTCCGGGGCGCAGTCCTGCTGAAGAAAGGCAAGTATGAGGTGGCCGGTACGCTCACGATAACGGCAGGCGGCATCGTGCTCCGCGGCGAAGGCGACGGCGAGGATGGTACGCTTATTTACGGTACGGGTGGCAAGGCGCGCAATCTGATCGAAATCGGTAAGAATGTGGGCCTTACGCTCGATCCCGCATCGAAGAAGGACATCACCGACCTTTACGTTCCCTCCGGTGCCCGTTCGTTCCATGTGGACGACGCAAGCGCCTACCGGGTCGGCGACAAGGTAGTCGTCCGCCGGGTCGGGAACGACCGTTGGATTCACGAGATCGGCATGGACTACATTTACAACCGGCCAGGCGGCGGAGCGACCCAGTGGACGGCTTTCAACCTCGACTTTGACCGGATAATTACGGCTGTCGACGGCAATACGGTGACGGTGGATGCGCCGATTGCGAACGCCATCGAACGCAAGTGGGGCGGCGGCCAGCTGTACAAATACAGCGACGATGCGCGCATTGAGCAGGTCGGCGTCGAGAACATGCGGGTCGATACGGAATTCGATCCGAGCGTGATCGACACCGTGATGGACAACGGAACGACCGACCCGTATTACGCCGATGAGTTGCATGCCGAACGCTTCGTCGTGTTCAACGCGGTGAAGAACGGCTGGGTGCGCAACGTAACGGGCTATCACCTGTCTTACTCCCTTGTCCAGATGAGCCGCAACGCCAAGTGGATTACCGTACAGGATAGCAAGATGTACGACATGGTCAGCATCATTACGGGGGCAGACGTTACGTCTTCCACATCATGGGCCAGCTGAACCTCGTACAGCGGGTTCACGTCGAGACGGCTCGCCACGCCTTCGTCGTCGACAGCCGTGTGCAGGGGCCGAACGTCTTCCTGGACGGCACGGCGACGGACAACTACAACACGAGCGAGCCGCATCACCGTTGGTCGGTCGGCGGCCTGTTCGACAGCATCAAGGCCCCGATCTCGATCCGCGACCGGGCATGGCTCGGCAGCGGCCACGGCTGGGCGGGCGCCAATTACGTGACCTGGAACACGGAAGGAGAGTTAACGAGTCAGCAGCCGCCAACGGCGCAAAACTATGCGATCGGCCACGTCGGCGAGAAGGTGCCGGGCCTCGTGCCGTCCGATTACGACAGCCGCCCTCGCAGCGACGGATACTGGGAATCGTTCGGCAAGCATGTAGGGCTGAAGAGCCTCTACAAGCAGCAGCTGGAGGATCGGCTGGGCAAGGAAGCGCTGAAGAATATTAAGGCGGACGACGACCAGGAAGACGAACACGATGAGGAAGACGGGCATCACGAGGACGATAACTAAGCCAGCCAGAGAGTTCGATGGCTTTCAGGTTCTAGAGAAACTTCCAATCGAGTTCTTCGACAGTAACTATCGAGACCTAATAGGGCCGGCGTTTCCCATACAGGGGCGCCGGCTTTTTTATTTAATAACTCAGAGGCCGCCCCACCCTTGTGATTACGACCTCCGAGTTATTACTTCATCCTGCTGCAGCCATGGCAAGGGAACAAGAGGTGAGGCGGCTCGGGTTCATAAGGCTTCCCCGTCCGTCCGGGCGATTAGGACTTTAACCCCCTTGGCTTCCAGCTCCTGGATGACATCCAGGCTTGCTTCGTCGTCCGCTATCATCACGTCTATGTCTTCTGCCGGGAGAACCTTGGCAAAAAAGTCCTGCCCCACTTTATCATATGGAGCCAAGGCGACTACCTTCCGGGACACCCTTGCGGCTTCGCGGCTGAGCGCCGCCGCCTCCGGAGTGGCGGTGGTGATGCCGTTCGCGGAAATCCCTCCTCCCGTAAGGAAACAGGTGTCTAACGAGAACTGGCGGATAAAATCGAGGGCGAGCGAATCCGTGATGTTGCCCGAGCTCTTGACCTTGCCGCCGATCAGATAAACCTCCACCGACTCTTTGGCTTTCAGAGCGTCGGCGATGGTAACGGAGTTGGTCACCACGGTAAAGGAGCAGTCGGGCAGATGCTCCAGCATGCCGTAGTGGATGCCCGCCCCTCCGATAAAGACGGAATCGTTCTCCCGGATGAAGGAGGCGGCCATTTTGGCGATAGCTTTCTGCCGGGGTGTGGCTTCCCCATAACGCTGTTCCGCAGGGAGGGGAGCGCTTCGTACGGGGGAGACGGGAATGGCTCCGCCGTGAGTCCGTTTCAGCAGTCCTTTCTCCTCCATGATGGTAAGATCCCGCCGGATGGAATCGATAGACAGCTCGAACCGGTCGGCCAATTCCTTGGCCAGAACACGGCCGTTCTTCTCCAGAAGCTCCAGTATGATGTCGCGACGTTCGTCAGAAAACAAGGGAGACACCTCTTTCGTATAAGATTATCACCGGTGATGCTGTCAGTATATTCCTGTTTATTCCGTTTTGTCAATCAAAATCCTTCGGTTTAATTCATTTTTGTTAATGATCGTTCATGTTTTCTTTCTATAATCTTGAATTAAACCTTGACAGAAGGAAAGGAACAGCTCATAATTCATCCAATATATTCCATTTCGTGACACTTATTTTGTTGGGACAATGAGGAGGACAAAGGATGCAGCATTTTATCGGGATCGTGCCGCCGGAAGAATATGTAGAGAAGATCGTCGCTTTTCAAAAAAGATGGCCCGGCAGCCGGCTGCCGCAGCTGGTGGAGCCTCATATTACCGTAAAAGCCCAGAGCGGGCTGACGGAAGACCGGCAATGGCTGGAGAGAGTTCGGAAGATCGGAGCAGAGTTCCCCGGGTTTTCCTTGTCTCTTGGGGAAACCCAGTGGTTTGCCCGCGCGGTCCTGTATCTCGATGTCCGGTCGATGGGGCTCTATGGCCTGCACGCCCAGCTGGTCCGGGCCGTTTCCCCTACGGAAGAGCAGATGATCAGGTACTCGGAGCTGGACCGATACGTTCCCCACCTGACGCTGGGACAGACGTACTGGGGGTTATCGGAGGAGGAGCTGGCCGAAATGGAGGAGGGGGTGGCGGAGGCTCTTGCCCCTTATCCTTCATTCCGGGTGACCCGCTTCCGGATTTATCAGGAAATCACAACGAACCGGTATGTTCCTTTGGAAGACGTGGAGCTTGGAGGGTAACCGTCTCTAAGCACCTGAGGGGCCTTTTGCCTATATACTGTACGATGAGAACGGAAAAAGGAGACTTTACCATGTATTCTTATTTCTTTCCCTCCCCGTACGGGTATTACGACTCCCGGATGGAAGTCCCCGGACCTGGACGAATGCGGCGGTCGAGCTGGACCGCACCTCTCAGTCCCTGTGGGTGCAGCATGTGTATTGGACGAGATTGACGATCAACAGCATCGTCGGTAAGCTTCCCGACGAGAAAGAAACCACCGCGCGGCTCCTCCGCAACCCGGACGATTTCGCGGCGGCCCTGGAACCGTATTACGGGAAGGCGGCGGACCGGTTCGGCGCTTTGCTTAAGGACCATCTGGTCATTGCCGCCGAGCTCGTCAAGGACCTGCAGGCGGGACGTAAGGCGGAAGCGGCGGAAGCCGAGAAGCGGTGGTACCGGAATGCCGACGACATTGCGGCTCTTCTCGCCCGAATCAACCCCAACTGGACGGAGACCGAGTGGAAGAAGATGCTTCACGAGCATCTTAAGCTGGTTGCCGCGGAGGCCGCTACCCGCCTGGCCGGGAATTACAAGGCGAATGTCGATGTGAATGAACGAATGGAAGCCCAGGCCATGGAGATGGCGGACACGATGACATACGGGGTGCTGAGGCAGTTTCCTATGGCCTTTGAAGCGTAGGGTGGGGCGACCAGGAAAGGCGTCCGCTGCAACAAGGACGGTTGGCAACGGTTATACGGCAAAAAGGCACTCACCTCGCATGCCGTGCGGGAGGAGTGCCTTTTTGTTTTCTTCCTTATTTGCGCTTGTTTACATAAGAAGGATAAATGATTTCCCCGCTGTCGAGCTTGCGGATTTCTTCGTCCGTCCAGCCGGCGATCTTGTTATGTCCTTTGACTCCCGTCAAAGTAATCCCGTACTTGGAGGCGAGGTACTGGTGCAGAGCCGGCCAATCCTCCTCCTTCAGTTCCCGGAGGGCTTCTTGCCCTTAAGCTGGCCGAGAATAACCCCGATCGATTCGGCGGCGAGCGCCGTGTTCGGCTGGATCCGGGCGCTGCCGTAGGCGATGGCGGAGGAGCCGACGTTTTTGCCGGCGAGGATGACGTTGTCGTAATTTTTGAGCTGGAAGCTGCGCAGAGGCATGCCGTATTTGTCCGGGCGGCCCATCTCGATGCCCCACTTGTTGGCGCTCGTTCCCTGCAAGTCCAGCGGATACCCGGCGATGCTCACATTGTCGGGAAACATGCGGGCGCCGAGCGCGTCCGATACTTTAAGGACATAATCCGTTTCGTAATGGTTGTATTCGCGGATATACAAGTAATTCGGGAACCCGTTCAGCTCGGCATTCTCCCAGCCCGGAAGGCTTTTGCGGAAATGCTGGAGGATAAGCGGGATCTCCTTCTTCCCGAGATCCATCGCCTCGGCGACCGACCGGCTGTCGGAGGGGTCTACCGTGTAGATCAGAAAAGCATTGATGATCACTTCCCCGTCCCGCTGGCTGACGGCATTCAAGCCTCTCAGGAAGACCCGGTCATTGGTCGGCTTGTAGGCGTTGGTCATGCCCGACAGGCCGATGGCGAAGCTCTCGTTCACGTTCCCGCCGCCGAATTTCTTGCTCCGATCCGCTCCGCTAAGGGCATTGAACTGGGTGTTGAACCGCGTCCAGTCGACGTTCTTGAATTTCATCATCATGCCGGCGCTCATGTATTCGATCTCGTCCTGCCCGTAAAACTTCTCAAGCCCCGGCAGACGGGTCACCTTAAGCTGGGAAGCGAGAGCGGCGTAATCGGTGTTCTCGACCCAATAGGAGGCGGTGACCCGGTGGAGGGTGCCGTCCTTCTTCCGGTAGGTCAGGGAGCGGATGGCGTCCCGTCCTCCCGCGCCGGTGACGGATTCGACCTTGTCGAGAACCACCCCGGATTCGATCGGGATGCCCTGGTGCAGCTTCTCGTAGTAGGCCGTAAATTCCGCCAGCTTGCGGATTTTGCCGCTGCGGAAGCCGTCGAAGAGCTCCTTGGCTCTTCCCTGAACGAGCAGCTTGCCCGATTCATCGCGGGTTTCGTCCAAGAAGAGCATTTCGCCCTGGAGCAGCTGCCCGCCCGGCTTCTCCCGGGGATCGATCACCTTTACCTTCAGGCCCTCATCCGCGGCGGCCCGGGCCAGGTACATTCCTTCGAGCTCGCTGCCTACCACGACGACATCCGCGGTCTCTTCCACGGCCGGAATGGGGGTCGGCACGGGACTCGGAGTGGGCTTGGCGGAGGATCCCGCTGCCGCTCTGTCGGGAGGGGCATCGGAAGGCCCCGAGGCCTCTCTGGTTCCCGACCATTGATAGATGGCAGCCGCTGCGAGAAGCAGGAGAAAGAGGGCCGCCAGGGCCCGGAAAATGTGGCGATTCGACATGGATACACTCCTTATGCGACTTCTGTCTTATTTTGCTAGATATAAGTCTACCATTTTTTGCCCCACCCCCACAATTGCCGGAAGAACAGGCGAAACCTATCATTGTCAGCGGGCCATGCCCACAATTTTCCTCATCATTAGACATCTGAAAAGGAGTGTTATCGCAATGAAAAAGAACTACCCTTTCAAGAAACTTGTCATTGGAGGTTTGGCTACGGCTATGGTAGCCGGGGGTCGGCATCCGCTTTTGCGGACGGTAAGGACAAGGGCGGCAAGGGACACCAGGAAGACAACCGGGTGGAGTGGAAAAGCGATGATTTCAAGACGGTTAAGCCGAACATTCGGATCGGCAACCTGAATTTGATTATTAATTTTAATGATATCAAGGGCGGAGACGTGGAGTGGGCGATGAGATACATCGCGAGCCTGGCTTCCTCCCGTGTATTCGAAGGCTATGAGGACGGCTCCTTCCAGCCTCGCAAGCCTATCTCGCGGATTGAAGCGATTACGGCAGCGGTCCGTCTGATGGGGCTGCGGGACAAGGCCGAGTCGGCCGAGGAAATGAGCACGAAGCTTAACTTCCGCGATGGGGATCAAGTGGCCAAGAAATATCCTTGGGCTGTCGGGTATGTGGCCGTGGCTCTTGAGAACGACCTGTTCGGCGAAGACGAGAACGCCATTCAACCGGAGAAGCCGGCCGACCGCCTGTGGGCGACGACGCTTCTGGTGAAGGCGCTTAAGCTGGATGCGGAAGCCCATGCCAAGATGAACACCCAGCTTCCCTTCCGAGATGCGAACAAAATTCCGGCCGGCTCCGTCGGCTATGTGGCGGTCGCCATCGAGAAGGGACTGATCGACGGCTACGACGACAACACCTTCCGTCCGGAGCGTCCGGTAACCCGTGCCGAGCTGGCCGCGCTGCTTGACCGTACGGGCGAGAACCTGCCGGGCCGCGAGCAGGGAGTGGTAGCGGGCAAGGTAAGCGCCATTTCCGGCAACGTGCTGACGATTAACAAGGACGGCAAAGAGACTCAAGTGACGCTGGATCCGGCGACCTTCGTTTTCCGCAACGGAACGCGTGCTGCGATCACCGATCTTCAGGTGGGCGATGTGGTGAAGGTAAGGGTCTATAACAACATTGCGGTATTCGTGGAGGTGCTGAAGGCTTCCGATGACAAGCAGCAGTTCACGGTTGACGGTGTCTTCAACTATGCCACCTGGAACAACCAAGGCAAGATCGCTTCGGTGACGATCACCCAATCCGTTTACGATAACGTATACGGCAACCAGACCCAGGTCAAAACCTACAACGTCGCTCCCGAGCTCAAAATCATCGGCGATGCAGCAAAGCTCGTGCCTAACGCACTGGTTCAGTTGAAGGGCTGGGAGAACCTCGTCCGCTCGATCGAAATCAAGTAAGAAGATTAGCAGCATAAATAGGCCGCTGGCCGATTATAAAAGAAAGCCCGGGAGATGTCGCTCCCGGGCTTTGCTGTTATGACAGCCCCCGTTTCCACGGCTTTTTTGCCGTCGGTAAGGGGGCTAGTCCTCGCTTTCCTCGAATCTCGACCAGATCAGGAAGCCGAGCCCCACGGCCAGAATCAGCAAGCCCCACCAGAAATTCAAATTCCAGCCTACCACGGTCCGGGGGTTCACAGCCAGGCCGTAAATCCCCAGGATGATTCCATACAGAACGAACAATAGACCTATCAGAAAGCGCAGATCCAGCAGCCGTTTCATGACAATTTCCTCCTCACCACAGCCATAGATTCAAGGCGATCAGAATAACGGCGGCTATCCCGGCCAGCACCCCGGGGCGCTTGTACCACGTGAAGCCTTGGTAATGGGGTCGGTCGGTCAAGCCGTACACGAGCCCCTTCAACTCTTCGTCCGGCTTCCGTTTTGTCATAAAGCTGACGACGACGGTAATGACGACCGTGATTACGAACGCCCACCAGGCGCGCCAGAAGTTGCCGGCCGCCGCGCTCCCGAAGTACCCTTCGGGAATGAGGTAGTAGAGCAGAAAGGCGCTGACCACTCCGGAGATCAGTCCCCAGAAGCCTCCCCATGGTGTAGCCCTTCTCCAGAACATCCCTAGCAGGAAGGTTCCGAACAGCGGCGCATTGAAGAACGAGAACAGCGTCTGCATATAGTCCATAATGCTCGGAAAGCTTTCCGCGATGTAGGCCGTCCCGATGCTGATAATAATTCCTACGACAATGGCCCACCGGCCCATCGCGATGTAGTGCTTGTCGTCGGCGTTCTTGTTCAGGTAGGCCTGGTAAATGTCATAGGTCCAGACGGTGGTGAACGCCGTGACGTTCCCGGCCATCCCGCTCATGAAGCTGGCGAGCATTGCCGTCAGGCCCAGGCCGAGCAGGCCGGGAGGGTAATATTTCTGCAGCAGCAGAGGAAGAGCCAGGTTGTAGCTCGGTCCGCCCGCTTTCCCGATCTCGGGGAACAGGCCGGCGGCGATCAGCCCCGGGATGATGACGAGCAGCGGGACGAACATTTTGAAGAGGGAGGCGATAACCGGCGTGTTCTGGGCGGCCCGCATGTTACGTGCGGCCAGCGTCCTCTGAACGACGAGGAAGTCCGTCGTCCAGTACCCGAAGGAGAGCACGAAGCCAAGCCCCAGAACAATGCCCAGCCAATCGATGCCCATGGCATTGTTGGAGGCGGTGCCCACATTCGCCCATAGATGGCCGAAGCTCTCGGGAAGCCGGTCCATCATGCCGCTCCAGCCGCCCAGGTCGCTCAAGCCAAGCAAGGGGATGAGCAGAAGGCCGAACCAGATGAGAAAGAATTGCAGCACCTCATTGTAAATGGACGAGGTTAACCCCCGAGCCCGACATAAATAAGAACCACGACGGCCGAGAGGATAATGCTTGTCGTAAGCGACCAGCCGATCATCGTTTGGAAGATCAGGGCCATCGCGTAAAGGCTGATCCCCGACGTAAGGACCGTCATCAAAGCGAAGGAAACGGCGTTGACGGCCCGGGCCGCTTCGTTAAACCGGAGCTTCAAATACTCGGGAACGGAGCGGATTCTCGTGGAGTAGTAGAAAGGCATCATGTACAACCCGAGGAACAGCATGGCCGGAATGGCCCCGATCCAATAATAATGAGCGGTCAGCATCCCGTACTGGGCGCCGCTTGCCGCCATGCCGAGCACTTCCAAAGCCCCGAGGTTGGCGGACAGGAAGGCAAGGCTCGTGATCCAGGCGGGAATGGAGCGGCCGGAGAGGAAGAAATCTTCTCCTGTCCGGAGCCGGTTTTTGATCAGAAACCCGATGCCTATAACAAAAACAAAGTAGATCGCGATAATCAGGTAATCGACGAAGCTTGCGTGAAACAGCGTCTCGTTCACTCCAACTGCTCCTCTCCTAACGTTCATGCGACCGGACGGCCGGAAGCTATCCCTAGGTTTTCCCAAAAACGGTAAACTATTTATCTCGTAAGCCCCTATTTCCAGGCCGTGCCTATCCCCGCCATTCGTGCTATACTGGGCGTAGAAACTTAACCGAGGTGAAAGGCTATGGCCAAAAAACGACAGGTCCCCGCCGCCCGTCCGAAGGCGGGTGACGAGAAACCGGCCACGCTGAAGGATCTGCTGAGCCCCGAGGTGCTGGAAAAGCTGAAGGCGCAGGCCGACGAAATGAAGGCCGACGAAGAAAAGCGCCGGGAAGCCAAGCGGAAGCAGGTGGAGGAAGCCCGCAAGGCGGAGCAGAAGCGGCTCGATAATGATTTCGCCCACCTGCTCGAGAACAGCAAGCAGAACTGGCGTCATTTTAAATAGGGCTGGCGGAATGATTCTCTAACATTGAGCTAGCCGGCATTACGCCAAAACTCCCCGACCACCAGGTCAGGGGAGTTTTGGCTAACCTTATTTCCAAAGGGAGAGTGCGGATATGGAAGGCAATTCAGCAGCGGAGCTGCTCGCGAAGGTGCGGCGGGACAAGCCGCTCGTGCATAACATTACGAACGTCGTGGTAACAAATTTTACAGCTAACGGGCTGCTTGCCGTAGGTGCTTCGCCGGTCATGGCTTATGCGGAGGAAGAGGTGGCCGACATGGCCCGGATCGCCGGGGCGCTCGTCATGAACATCGGCACACTGAACGCCCGGGAAGTTGCCGCTATGAAGCTGGCCGGGGCCTCTGCTAACGCCCATGGCGTGCCCGTCGTGCTCGATCCCGTAGGGGCGGGAGCGACAGCGTACCGGACAGAGACGGCACGGGCTCTGTTGAACGAGCTGAAGATCTCCATTGTCCGCGGGAACGCGGCGGAGATCGCCAACGTGATCGGAGAAGAGTGGAGCATCAAGGGAGTCGACGCCGGCGGAGGGGAGAGGACCTAACCGTTCTTGCTGCGGAGGCAGCGCGAAGGTTGTCCTGCGTGGTCGTGGTAACGGGGCCGGAGGATGCCGTGTCCGACGGGACGAGAACCTTCCGGGTACGCGGAGGGGACGAGCTCCTGACGAGGGTGACCGGAACGGGCTGCTTGCTCACGTCCATCATTGGGGCCTACGCCGCGGTGGAGCCGGACGGCGTCCAGGCTGCAGCTGCGGCGCTCGCTCTTTACAGCATGGCGGCCGAGAAAGCGGCCCGGTTAAGAGGGGACGAGGGACCGGGCAGTTTCCAGATCGAGCTGCTGAACCAGCTGGCCCGGGTCACCCCAGAGGAAGCGGGAGAAGCCGGCCGGATCGAGCGTGTCTAGTTGGAGAGCAGGGGAAGTTCTTGAACTACAGATCCTCGCCTGCTGACACGAACGCAAACCCGACTTAACGTATCCCTCGGTAGGGTGGGTTTCCCGCGTACCTTGGGCTAATCAGGAGGCCAGGGTAGAAAATTCAGGTGACAGGGGATGGAGACTCCGCCGTGGCAAAACGCCCCGTATCCCCTGCCCACCAGAAAGGCCGTGCCGGCATCCGGCACGGCCTTTCTGTTCCCCCGTCAAGCTCGCTTCCGTTCTATCCCTTCCCGGAGGAAGCTCCCGGTTTCGGGCTTCACTGAGGCCAGCCAATCCTGGAACCGGCGCAGGGCGGTGCCTCCGTCCAGCGTTCGGCGTGCCAGGGCCACTCCTTCCTCGATGGAGGGGACCCGCTCCGCCACCCACAGCCGGACGGCGCTGTTCAGGATTACCATGTTCCGGAAGGCGGGCCCCCTCCGCCCTCGAGCACGCCGCGGGCCGTTTCGGCCTGCCGCTCGGCGGACCATTCCATTTCGGGGGCAGCCGCCTCCAGGCCGAACACGGCCGGGTCGATAATCAGCATTTCATGATGCTGTCCTCCCCGGACCATGACGGTACGCGTCCGCTTCTCGACGGAAAGGTCCTCGGAGCCTTCGACCCCTTGGACGATAATGGCGTTGCGGACCCCGAGTCCGAGCAGAATGCCGGCCATCTTCTCGAACATGGTGCCGTGGAACACGCCCATCGCCATATACGGCGCATCCGAGAACCGCAGCAGCTTCTCGGCCGTGTTGAAGATCGTCCGCACGCCGATATCCTCGCGCATGCGGCGGAGTCCCGCCAGCGCGGGGCACCACTTCTCCGTGGGGGCAAACAGGAAGCCCGTGCTTTCCGCCGCCATGGCGAGCCGGTCGCCGGCTGCGCCGGTGAGGTCCGCGCCTAAGGCGGCGAAGACGTCGGGCAGCGTGATGCCCCACTTCGGCGGAAGCGCTGCGCTTCCGTGGAGCGTGACGGGCAGGCCGCACGAGGCGAGAACGAACGCCGCCGGCACGGTGGCGGCGAAGCTCGTTCGGCGCCCGTCGTATGGCCCGGCGCAGTCGATGCCGCCGGCCATCGGCCAGCGGCGCGAGCGGGCCCGGCACGCCTCCACGAAAGCGGTGAGCTCCTCCGCCGATTCAGTCTTGATGCGCTCGGCCATCAGGAAAGCACCGATCTGAACGGCGGACGCTTCGCGGGACAGAATGAGCTCAGCCGCTCGCCTTGCTTCCTCGGGGGTCAGGTCCCGGGCTCCTTTGCGGCCTCTTCCGACTTCTTTGATCAGATCCATCATGAGCGGGCTCCTCCTTTATCCATCTGGCGCAGCAGCTGGTAGACCTTGACGATCGATTTCGCGACATCCACCAGCTTCTTGCGCTCATTCATGGCCTGTTTACGCAGAAACTCATAGGCTTCGGCTTCCGGAATCTTCTTGATCTCGCACAAAATCTCTTTCGCCTGCTCAATCCACCGCCGGTCATTCAGCCGTTCGGTCAATTGGTCGTTCTCCATCCGCAGCCGCTCTTTGCGCCGGAAGCTGAGCAGGCTGATCCCGACCGACCACCGCACCTCGTCCGCGGTCATGTAGGCGGAAAGCATGCCGTCCCATTCCGCCCCTTGGTCATAAGGCACCTCGGGAAGGGCTCCCCCGTCATACCACCATAGCAGGGGAGGGAGGACTGGCGGCGGAGCTCTTCCCCGGCTTCCACCAGCCGTTCGGGCGTGGAGCGGAGGACGACGGCATCCGCCTTCCCCTCTTCGGGGAGCGAGGACAGATCCGGCACCCGCCTGACTTCGTATCCGCAGGAAGCGAGCATCGAATGCGGACGCTTCGCCGGCTCCTGCCGGAGGACCGCGGAATCGGCCGAATGAATTTCATCTATAAGAAGCATAGTCAAAGTCATTCGCTGGTCCCCCTTTTCCTTAATCGTGTTAGGTAACATTACATTTTAAATAAAAATACCACAAACCAAGCGGAGGTGTCGATACTTTCTGTATAATTTTCGCTTCCCACCTCCCCGTTTAAAAAATATATGTTAAGTATATTGACATATTCACTCTCTCCATCCTATAATCAAACCAATCTCATATCTTTTCGGGGCACAATGGCGTGTCCCTCTATGGCAAAGGAGCCTATCGGATTGTTAACGATAGGCTCCTTTTTGTCTTTTTTCAACCGATGCAAGCAAAGGCAAACAAATGAAATAAGGGAGGACAACGAAATGGACGCAAAGGCTTTTCGCAAGGCGGGGCATTGGCCCAGCTTGGTATCGGCATTTTTGTATTTTGATGTCAGCTTCATGATTTGGGTGATGCTCGGGGCGCTGTCCCTGTTCGTTACCAAGGATTTCGGGTTAACAGCCTCCCAGAAAGCCCTTATGGTCGCCATTCCGACCTTAGGGGGCTCCATCTTCCGGATTCCGATGGGGATTCTGGCTGATCGGATCGGGTCCCGCCGGACCGGTATGATCGGAATGGGGCTGACGGTTCTTCCTCTGCTGTGGGGGTGGCTCGGCGGCACGACGCTTAACCAGGTTCACGCCTTCGGCTTTCTGCTCGGCATCGCCGGGGCGAGCTTCGCGGTGTCGCTCTCGCTCGCAAGCCGGTGGTACCCGCCGGAATACCAGGGTCTGGCCATGGGGATCGCCGGAGCCGGGAACAGCGGAACGGCGCTCGCGACGTTCTTCGGGCCGAAGCTGGCGGAAGCGTACGGCTGGCACTCGGTGTTCGGGATGGCGCTTATCCCGCTTCTGCTTGTCTTCGGGGTCTACACCCTGATGGCGAAGGACAGCCCGAACCAGCCGCCCGCCAAGAAGCTGAAGGATTATCTGAACATGTTCCGCTTCGCCGATACCTGGTGGTTCTGCTTCTTCTATTCGATAACCTTTGGGGGCTTCGTCGGCTTCTCCACGTACTTGAGCATCTTCTTCTTCGACCAGTACGGGGAAGCCGTCGTGGCGGGCGGCCTGACGAAGGTTCAAGTCGGCTACATCGTTACGGCCGTCGTCATAGCGGGAAGCTTCTTCCGGCCGCTTGGGGGTTATCTGGCGGACCGGGTCGGCGGCATGAAGCTGCTGGTAGTGCTTTTCGGCCTGATTTCCGTGCAGCTGCTTCTCTTGTCGACTCTGCCTTCCCAGTACCTGGCGCTTCTGCTGTTCATCGGCATGATGATGTGCCTTGGGATGGGCAACGGCTCCATCTTCCAGATCGTACCGCAGCGGTTTCCTAAAGAAATCGGCGTGGTCACGGGGGTAGTCGGGGCGGCCGGCGGGCTCGGAGGCTTTGTGCTTCCCTTTGCCCTCGGTTCTCTGAAGGAAACGACGGGAAGCTTCTCCACGGGCTTTCTCTTAGCCGGCTGCTTTGTTTTCGCCGCTTCGCTCTTGTTCTACCTGAGATCCCTTAACTGGAAGAAGACGTGGGCGGCGGCCGGCAGCGGCGTGAATTATTAACGCGGGAGGACAGCCCGGGAACGGGAAGACCTTGCAGGCCGATATGCCATAGAGAGAAAAAGGAGCGGGGAGAACATGGAGGCAGCCGGAAATCTGACATCCCACTGCTGCTTCTGCAGCATGCAGTGCGGGATGACGTTGGTTAGGAAGGACCCGCTGGCGGTAAACAACGGGCCGGCCGGGTATATGGTCAAGCCGAGTCCGGATTTTCCGGTGGCGACCGGCCGCCTGTGCCAGAAGGGGCTGAATGCGCTGGACCACGCCCGGCATCCTTCGCGGATCCTACATCCGCTTAGAAGAACCGGAGGACGCACCGGAGACCCGGCGGCTGCGGAAGGAACGAAGGAGTGGGAGCGGGTCTCCTGGGAGAAGGCGCTGACGGACATAGCGGGGCGGATCCAGGCTATTCAAGGGAAGGAAGGCAAAGATGCCGTCGCCGTCTACGGCGGAGGATCGCTCACCAACGAGGTGTGCTACCTCCTGGGCAAGTTTACCCGGGTAGCGCTGCAGTCGAGGTATATCGACTACAACGGAAGATACTGCATGTCCTCGGCGGCGGCCGCCTCGAACCGGGCCTTCGGGCTCGATCGGGGGATGACGTTCCCCTTGAGCGAAATTCCGAAGGCGAAGTACATCATCATCGCGGGGGCGAATGTGGCGGAATGCCAGCCGACCCTCGTGCCTTATCTGATGGAAGCGAAGAAGAACGGGGCGATTCTCGTCACCACCGACCCCCGCAACACGATGACCTCCAAAATGGCGGACCTTCACGTCAGGCTGCAGCCGGGCTTTGATTCCGTCTTCGTGAACGGCCTGCTGAACGTCCTGATCCGGGAGAAGCTGTATGACGCCCGGTTCGTGGCGGAGCGGACGACCGGTCTTGCGGAGGTGGAGGAAGCGGTCCGGCCGTTTACCCCGGAGCGGGTGGAGGAGCTGACCGGAGTGCTCGAGGCCGTCACCCGGACGATAGCCCGGGGCTTCGCCAAGGCGGAGACCGGCATCGTGCTGACCGCCCGGGGGTTGGAGCAGCAGGTAAATGGCGTGGAGAACACGCTGAACTACATCAACCTCTGTCTCCTAACGGGCAAAATCGGCCGGGCGGGCTGCGGCTACGGAGCCGTGACCGGGCAGGCGAACGGGCAGGGCGGCAGGGAGCACGGGCAGAAGGCGGATCAGCTGCCCGGCTACCGTTCGATCGAGGATCCCGCCGCCCGGAGGCATGTAGCCGGGGTGTGGGGGATCGAGCCTGACGAGCTGCCCGGCAAAGGCGTCTCCGCCTACGAGATGATCCAGAAGATCGACGAAGGGGAGATCCGGGCGCTGATCGTGCTCGGCTCGAATCCGGTCGTCTCGAGTCCGAACAGCCGCTTTGTCGAGAGGGCGCTCGCCAAGCTGGAGCTTCTCGTCGTGGTGGATCTGTTCGAGACGGAAACCGCCTCCCGGGCTCACTGGCTCCTTCCCGGCTCTTCCTTCCTGGAAGGAGAAGGGACGCTGACCAATCTGGAGGGGCGGGTGTTCCACCGTCCCCGGGCCTTCCCTCCTCCGGGAGAGAGCCTGCCGGACTACGAAATCCTCTGCCGGCTGGCGGAGAAGCTCGGACGCGGCAAGTATTTCCGCTATCCGTCCATCGAGGCGGTTTTCGCGGAGCTGTGCCGGGCTTCGGCGGGAGGTCCGGCCGATTACAGCGGCTTGAGCTACGACCGGCTGATCCGGGCCAAAGGGGTGCACTGGCCGTGCCCCGCACCGGAGCATCCCGGGACGCCGATGCTGTTCACCGGCCGCTTCGCCCACGCCGACGGCCGGGCCCGCCTGTTCGGGATTACCCCGAAGCTTCCGGCGGAGCCGGCCGACGCCGAGTATCCATACGTGCTGACGACGGGGAGGCTCCCCAATCATTACTTGAGCGGGGTGCAGACCCGCCGGACGGAGGCGCTGCTGAAGAAGGCGCCGGTTCCGGTGGCGGAGGTTCATCCCCGTCTGGCCGCTGCCGTGGGGCTCGGGGTGGGAAGCCGGATCCGGCTCACCTCACGCCGGGATTCGCTTGTGTTCGAAGTGAAGGTGACGGAGGGCATTCACCCCCGGACCATCTTCGTCCCGTTTCATTGGGGCGGGGAGCTGTGCATCAACCGGCTGACGAACGACAAGCTCGACCCCGTCAGCTCCATGCCCGAATTCAAAATCTGCGCCGTCAAAGCCGAGAAGGCCTGAACCCTTGAACATTCAAGAGTGGGCCGGCATCCGGGACCGGTAAGGCCCCGACAAATCCGAAACGATTGAAGGAGTGATCCTATGGACAGGAAGAAGCTTGTGCTGATCGGCAACGGGATGGCCGGGATGAATACGGTGGAAACTATTCTTAAGCTGTCGGACAGGAAGTTCGACATTATGGTGTTCGGAAGCGAGCCGCATCCGAATTACAACCGCATCCTGCTTTCCTCCGTTCTCGCGGGCAGCGCCCGGGTGGAGGACATCGTCATTAATCCGCTGGAATGGTACGCCGAGAACGGCATCCGGCTTCATACGGGAGAGACCGTCACGGCAGTTGATCCCGCTTCCCGCACCCTCCGCACCGACAAGGGCCGGACGGAGGCTTACGACGAGCTTATCCTTGCCACCGGATCGCTTCCGTTTATGCTCCCGCTGCCGGGGGCGGACAAGGAAGGCGTCATCGCCTTCCGGGACATTAAGGACTGCGAGACGATGATCGAAACGGCTAAGCATCACCGCAAAGCGGCGGTTATCGGAGGCGGGCTGCTCGGACTGGAGGCCGCACGGGGGCTGCTGAACCTCGGCATGGAGGTCAGCGTCATCCATATTTGTGACAATTTAATGGAGCGTCAGCTCGATGCACCCGCCTCCAGGATGCTGAGGGCCGAGCTGGAACGGCAGGGAATGAGCTTCCAGCTCAGTAAGCAGACCAAGGCGATCCTCGGCGATGCCCGGGTGACCGGCGTCGAGTTCGCCGACGGAACGTCGGTGGACGCGGACCTGGTGGTGATGGCGGTCGGCATCCGGCCGAACGTGAGCCTGGCGAAGGAGAGTGGAATCGGGGTCAACCGCGGAATCGTCGTCAATGACTACATGCAGACGGACCAGCCCCACATCTATGCCGTCGGGGAGTGCGCCGAGCACAACGGAACGGTTTACGGACTGGTCGCCCCTCTCTATGAGCAGGGCGCGGTGCTGGCCAAGACGCTGTGCGGCACGGAGACCCCTCCTTACCGGGGCTCGGTGCTGTCCACCAAGCTTAAGGTGTCGGGCGTCGACGTCTTCTCCGCCGGAGAATTTGTCGACGGGGAGGACATCCAGGCCGTCTGCGTCCATGACGAGTGGAACGGCGTCTACAAGAAGGTGCTTCTGCGGAACCGGCGGATCATCGGGGGCGTTCTGTTCGGCGATACGTCGGAAGGGAGCACGCTCTTCCGGCTCATCCGCACCGGGGCGGAGATGACCCCGGAGCTTCACGCGTCTCTCGTCGGCGGCCCGTCCGCCAAGAGCGGCGCACCGGTTAATGCGGCGGCGGCCATGGCGCCGGATGAGCTCATATGCGGATGCAACGGGGTAACGAAGGAGACGATCGTCCGGGCCATCCGGGACCAAGGGCTGACCTCAGTGGATGCCGTCAAGGGCTGCACCGGGGCCTCCCGCTCCTGCGGAGGCTGCAAGCCGCTCGTCGGGCAGCTGCTCGAACATGTGCTCGGGGACGGCTTCGAAACGCCGGTCAAGGAGACGGTCTGCTCCTGCACGACACTGTCCCGCGACGAGCTGGTGGAAGCGATCCGGGAGAAGCGGCTGACCCACATGCGCGAGGTGATGAACGTGCTGGGCTGGAGCACGGAGGAGGGCTGCTCCAAGTGCCGCCCGGCGCTCAATTACTACCTGGCCATGGTGTGGCCGGAGGAATATGAGGATGCGAAGGCTTCTCGCTTCGTGAATGAGCGGATGCACGCCAACATCCAGCACAACGGCACCTATTCGGTCGTTCCCCGCATGTACGGGGGCGTCACCTCGCCAAGCGAGCTGAGACGGATTGCCGATGCGGCCGAGAAGTACGGGGTGAAGATGGTCAAGGTAACCGGCGGTCAGCGGCTCGACCTGCTCGGGGTGAGGAAGGAAGACCTGCCGAGCATATGGGCCGACCTCGACATGCCGTCGGGCTGGGCTTACGGGAAGGCGCTCCGGACGGTCAAAACATGCGTAGGCGCCGACTTCTGCCGCTTCGGCACCCAGAACTCCATCCAGATGGGCATTGATATCGAGAAGAAGTACGAGAGGCTGAATACGCCGGCCAAGGTGAAGATGGCGGTTTCCGGCTGTCCCCGCAACTGTGCGGAGTCGGGCATTAAAGATCTCGGCGTCGTGGCGGTCGATGGCGGCTGGGAGCTGTATGCGGGCGGCAACGGAGGCGTCAAGCTGAGAGGGGGCGACCTGCTCTGCAAGGTGAAGACGTCGGAGGAGGTCATGGACATCACCGGGGCCTATCTTCAGTTTTACCGGGAGACGGGGAATTACGGCGAGCGGACTTCGGAATGGGTCGTCCGGATCGGCCTCGATACCATCCGGGAGGCGGTCGTCGAGAATACGGCCAACCGCCAAGCCCTGCTGACCCGGGTCGAGAAGGTGCTCGAGAAGCTGACGGACCCTTGGAAGGAAGTCATCAACAACCGCCCCAAGTATGCGGATTTGTACGACGGAATCTCGGTAGTGTCCGAATAGCCCAAATGGCAAAAATGATCAAAAAAACGGCCTGGCTCAGGCAGAGGAAGCGGGGAGAGCAGATGAACCGATATCCGGTGGGAAGCATTGAGGAGATCCCGTTCATGCGGGGAAGGGTGGTGTCCCTCGGCAAACAGGAAATCGCCGTATTCCGGCTGTCGAACGGGGAAGTGAAGGCGGTGGAGAACCGCTGCCCCCACAAGGGAGGGCCTCTGTCGGAAGGAATCGTGTCCGGCGGGAATGTGTACTGCCCGCTTCATGACTGGAAAGTATGCCTGCGCAGCGGGGACGTGCAGGAGCCGGACCGCGGCTGTGTCAAAACCTATCAGGTGGAAGTGATCGGCAGCGAGATTTTCCTATATACGGAAACCCCGGTGACGAGCCCCTGACCCGGTGCGAAGGGAACCCCGCTTCGGTTGATTGGCTTTTTCCTCCCAAGGGTAAAGGATAAAGAGACAGCGTAGACACGAGACAGGGAGGAAAGGCTCATGAACCGGACGACAGCGGGGGTTTATCTAGAGGAAGAAGCGGCGGTCAACGCCATTGAAGAATTGAAAAAAGCAGGCTATGGGGAAGAAAGCATCACTGTTGTAACGAAGGACAAGAGGGCCTTGGAGGAGCTGGAGGAAACGACCGGAGCCCAGACGCCGGACGGGTTGTCCGGAGGCTCGGTGACCGGCGGGGTCATAGGCGGTGCCGCCGGGCTGTTCGTCAGCCTGAGCTCGCTTGCCGTTCCCGGCGTCGGTCCGCTGCTCGTGGCCGGTGCGCTGGCCGCTACCGCAGCGGGAGCCGCCATCGGAGCAAGCGCCGGAGGCTATACCGGCACCTTGACCGAGCTTGGGCTTAACGAGGATGAGGCCAAGCGCTATGACGATGACCTGCGTGACGGCAAAGTGCTCGTTCTGGTCCATGCCGAAGAGGGGGAAGAGAGCGAGGCGGCCCGGGTTCTGCATCGGTAAGGGGCAAGCCATAAGCAAAGGGTAAGAAGGATCCGCTGGAGGCGGAGCGCTTCTTACCCTTTTCGTTTGGTCAGCGTAACTTTGGGGCCGGCGGGCGGAGAGGGAGAGGCCGGGGCTTTGGCGCCGGGGCCTGACGAGGCTTTCTCGCCGTAGACCGTCCCGATGTTGAGCCGTCCGGTCAACTCGCGGATGCCGAGCTGGCCCAGGTTGCTGCTCATGTCCCACTTGCCGACCATCACCTTCTCCACGTTCATATGCTCGATGATGATCGTGGTGGAGCCTTCGGGCTTCGGCTCGTCAGCCGGCTCCTTCTTCTTATCGGGGTCCGCCGGGACAGGAGGGACAGCAAGCTGCTTCAGTTCCTCCATCTGTTTCTCGAGCTCCTTCAGCCGGCCGATTTCCTTCTCCAGCTTGGACATTCTCGCTTGGAGTGAGGCGGACGCGCCGCCGCGGATGAAGAAATGGATCCAACCTTTAACCCCCATCGGCCTGCCCCCGTTTGCTTGCGGCGCCGTTCACCGGATTAGCCCGCACCCCTCCTGGTCGGAAGGCGGCCGGCTTATCCTAAATGTATGACAGCGGGCCGGTCAGCATTCCGCCCCGGTCATTTCGTTCGTGAAGAGACGCTTGTATTCCGGGGGATGAAGCTTCTCCGCCCCTTCGGGGGCATAGTGGAACTGCAGCGCCCTGCGGCGCCGGGCCGAGAAGTTATGGGCGGTGCCGTGAGTCAGGAGGCCATGAAAGAACAGAGCTCCGCCCGGTTTAAGCGGGACGGCCAGGTTGCGCTCCACGGGGACGTTCGCATCGCAAATCTGCCAGTCGCGGACGGCGTAGTGGGGCACGCCCCCGTCCATATGGGAGCGGGGAATGACCTGCATGCAGCCGTTGTCCTCATCGGCTTCATCCAGAGCAAGCCATACGCCGATCACCGGCTTGTCAAAGGCGAGCGGACCATAGGCCATGTCCTGGTGCCAGGGCTTTTCTCCCCGCCGAAAGGCGGCTTCAGCAGGGCCATGTCCTGGACGAGCTTCGGCTTTGCTCCGAGCAGCTTCCCGACCGCCTCGAGGAGCATCGGCTTGCAGGCGATGGCCCGAAGGCGCTCTTCCTCCTCGACAAAATCGTACACCTTGCGGACCGAAAGCTCCCGTTCCCCGCGGCTGCTCAGCTCACTTTTCGGCTTCGTAAACTGGACCTTTACCTTCGTCTCGTCGCTGTTGATATGCTCCGCCAAGGCCTGCACCGCATTTCGGATTTCCTCTGTTGTAAGAAAGCCCTGCACGCCCAGAAAGCCCTGCTCCCGATAGAACCGTTTCTCTTCTTCCCCGATCTCCGTGCCCTCTGCCAAAGCACGGTAAAGGCCCGTCCGGGGGTACAGCTCCCGGTTAATTTCCTCGGGGGTTCTCGGATTGACGCTCATGCTCCTTCCTCCCTTGCCAGATCTGGTTTTGATGCCTTTAGCGTAGCATGGGGGACCCCGCCAAGCCATGGAGGAGGAGCTCGTAAATTTGTAGGTAAATGCTTAGGCCGGGCAAACGCCGGCGCCTCCCTGTGCTACAATGAGAGGGAGAAGGGTGCGATGGATGCAAAAGGGGTGGAGGAGACGATGGAGAAGCTGTACCCGGTCGGCCGGCTGACCTTCCGGGCCGCGGCCGGCAGCGGCAAAGCCCGCTGCGAGCCCGGCTGGAGCTGGCGGCCCCCGCCGCTTCCGGATTACGACCTCTGGTATGTAATGGAGGGAAGCGGCTTCGTAACCATTAACGGAGAGCGGCACGAGGCCCGGCGGGGCGAATGCTTCCTGCTTCGTCCTGGCGACCGGGTGGAGGCGGAGCAGGAGCCGGAGGACAGGCTGCTCGTCCTTTTTCTGCATTTTACGGCCTTCGTACCGGAAGAAGAGTCGCCCGAGGCGCAGTGGCTGCCCGACAGGAGGACGACCGTCGAGGACCCGTACTCCTTTGAGCATGACTTCCATCGCCTGCTGGAATGCAGGGAGAGCCAGGAAGCGGGATGGGAGGAGGAGTTCGGCCTCCTCCTGAAGCTTTTGTGGCTGCAGCTGCTCCGCGTCCGTGCCCGCAAGGAAGGGAAGCCGGCCTTCTCGTACAAGCAGCGGCAGGACGTACGACGCGTGATCACTTACCTCCGCGAGCACTTGGGAGAGCCCGTAGACTATCGTGAGCTCGCGCGGCTGGCCGGTCTCTCCCCGCGTTACCTGAGCGGGCTGTTCAAGGCCCAGACAGGCTATTCGTTGAAGGAGTATATCACCCGGCTGCGGATGGACCGGGCCAAGGTTCTGCTCACGGAAACCGCTATGAATGTCACGCAGGCCGCCGAAGCCGTCGGCTATTCGGACCTCTATTTCTTCAGCAAGCTGTTCAAAAGCTTGTACGGCGTCCCGCCCTCCTATTACCGCCGGTCCGTCCGGCAGGCCGCGAAGCACCGGTAACCGGGGCTTCGCTTTTTTCCGGCTGCCCTCTGCCGTTACAGCTGATTCGCAAGCGGGGCCGACGGATTCGCGATTTGATCCTGATCGCTAATATCCGGATCGAGCACAGCATTGCTCATAGCGGAGAAGGCCGGCGAGAAATCGCCCACGGAGAAGTTGGCCCCTACCATTTTGGTATTGGCCGTATGGCTGTTCTGGACGTTGGCGCCCACGTCGATGTTTCCGTTTCTGGAGATGCCGTTTATTTTGAAATTGGCGATGTTGATTTGAAAAGGCATAGGATTCCCTCCTTAGGATTGCACTACGTTGGCATTGGTCGGGTCGAGAATATCCCCCATGTCGTTGAAGTCCGGATCGACAAACACATTCTTCATGGCGGATTCGGCCGGAGAGCCGTCCCCGTAGGAGGAGTTGACCCCTTGGGACTTGGTGTTGGCGGTATGGTCGCTGTGAACCGATTCCCCGATGTTGACGGAGCCGTTATTCGAGATGCTGTTGATCTTCATACAGAAAATATTCACGATGGACGCCATGTCTCCCACCTTCCTCATGCCCTGGATGGTTACAGCCTATGCAGGCATCCGCCCAGAGGTTAACGAATTCGGTTGGTTGACTGGGAGCCTCCTACGGACGCAAGCCCGTTTCAACCCGGGGGATGACTTGCTCCGCTGCCGCCGATAATGAGAGAATGGGAAGGATTCGGAAATGAACCGTGCCTGAACAGGCGCCAGGAGGCCATCATGCAGAACGAACAGAGCAGCATTAACGAAAAAGCCTGGAACCGGAGCCCATACGAGGCTTGGCTCAACCGGTACGGCACGCCGGCCGAGGCGGCGGAAAAGATCAAGGCGGATCCCTTGGCCCTGCTGTCGGGCCTCTACGAGCATCTGGGCGGCGTGGAAGGGAAGAAAGCCGTCAACCTGCTTGGCTCCCACGGCTGCAAGGCCGTCGCCCTTGCGCTTCTCGGGGCTCGGGTCACCGTGGTGGACATCGCCTCCGAGAACGCCCGGTATGCCCGGGAGCTGGCGGAAGCGGCCGGGGTTCCCCTGCGGTACCTCGTGTCGGACGTCACGCAGCTGCCCGAGGAGGAGCTGGACGGGTCGTACGACATCGCGTTTATGGAATTCGGCATTCTTCATTACTTCACGGATTTGGCCCCGTTGATGAATACCGTGTACCGGCTGCTCCGTCCCGGAGGACGCCTGGTGCTCCAGGACTTCCATCCGTTCACGACCAAGCTCATCTCCTCCAAAGGAACGCGCCATACGACGCGCAAGCATAAGGTGACGGGAGATTATTTCGATGAGGAGCTGACCGAGGTGGAGGTGCCCTATCTGAAGTTCCTGCCCGAGGACAAGCAGGAGGAACTTCCCAAGACCCTCCTGAGACGCTGGACGCTCGGGGAGATCGTTACGTCCTGTGCGCAGGCCGGATTGGTCATTCGGCTCCTGCTGGAGGAGCCGAACAAGTCCTCCGAGGTTTACGACAAGGGAATTCCCAAAACCTTTACGCTGGTGGCGGATCGTCCATAAAGCTTGAGGCCCGGCCCAAAAGTTTATCCATTGGGCAAGTGTCCCTTTTCCCCTTTCGTGCATACCGTGTCATATGTCTAATTCGAAAGGGGAACTCAGCATGTCTCAAGAGAATGAGTTTTACCAGCAAGGGATCGGGGAGACGGCAGAGGAACGCCAGGTTTCCCAAATTCCCGGCATCGGCCAGCCGGGCGGCCAAATGGGCGGCTACCCAGGCGGTTATCCGGGAGGGTATCCCGGCGGTCAGATGGGCGGCTACCCGGGCGGTTATCCAGGAGGTTACCCCGGAGGCTATCCCGGGGTTATCCGGGAGGCGGTTACCCGGGCGGCTATCCTGGCGGTTATCCAGGTGGATATCCCGGAGGCCAGATGGGCGGCTACCCAGGCGGCTATCCCGGTGGATACCCGGGCGGCTATCATGGCTATTCCCATCCCTGGCACCATTACGGGCACTACGGTCCTTGGCATCAAGGACACTACGGGCAGCAATACGGGCAGCCTTACGGTTCGCCCTACGGGCAGCCCTATGGCCAGCCCTATGGCCAGCAGGCAGGCCAAACGACCAGCCAGTCGTAAGAAGCAGCCGCCGCCAGCGGCGGCTGTCAAAGCCAAGAAGCAGCTCTCTGCCGGGAGCTGCTTTTTGGCTTTTGTCTTAAGAGCGGACGAGTCCTTGGATAGTCCAATGCCTACCGAACCCGGAAGCACGGTCTTGTCCGCAGCTCTCCCGGAGGCCGGCCTGGGCATCGGCCCGAAAGGGCGGAGGAAGCGTCTCCGCCGTTACCTGCCGCCCCTTCCCTTCATAAGCTGGGAGCAAAAGCAGTCGAGGCGCGTGAAGCATAAAAGGGAGGAGGGGGTTTATGGAAGGGTTGGTCATTTACCGCAGCCTGGAAGGCGAGATCCCGGCGGAGGTACTGGAGCGGTGGAAGCAGGCGGCCCGGACCCTTGGCCTGCAGGTGGAAGAGAAGCCGGGGCGTAAAATTACGATGATCCGCCTTGATCAGGAGGACAACAACCTGTGCTTTTATTTGTTTCGCAAGGGAAATCGTTATCAATTCCGGGCGGATTACTTAAGAATCGACAACGAAGATTTCATCGAGCTGGTGGATTGGCTGATTCATGCGGCCCGGCTCAACGGAGATAAATTTACCCTG
The DNA here is from genome assembly GCA_030323305.1 of Paenibacillus sp. CC-CFT747. GTDB lineage: Bacteria > Bacillota > Bacilli > Paenibacillales > NBRC-103111 > Paenibacillus_AO > Paenibacillus_AO aurantius. The sequence continues at coordinate 3,410,647 of CP106741.1, forward strand.
ACCAAATTCGGGATTCAGCAGCTGCATTATGCGGACGGACAGCCATCGGGAGAAGGGGTATACGGACCGCTTAAGGATACGGATGAATTTACGCTGCGGCTCCTAAAGGAAACGCTGGCGGGAGCCATCAACCTGGCGATCGACCTTTACCGGGAAGCCCGGCTGAAGGGGAGACCCGGCAGGAGGAGAAGGCGAAACGCCGGCTGCTGGCGCTGGCGGAGGAGCTGGGCCGGCTCGAACGGCTGCTCCAGAGCCGGACCTACGGCGCTTGAGACGCAGGCACGGGGTGTTTGAGGCTTCCCGAAACGGGGTATTATGGTTTAGGGAAACCTACAACCAGACATATCAAGGAGGGAAACACCATGGCCGTAAGCAAGAAAACAATCCTGTCGACCGTCGCCCTGGGAGCCGCCTACCTGCTTAGGAACAAGGAAACCCGGGATAAGCTGATGAGTCAGCTGCAGAACATGACCAATCGGACGAAGTCTAAAGCGTAAGATAATCCTAAACACAAAAGATGACGCTTAACTTAAAAGCACCTCCTGACCAACGGGAAATCCCGCGGACAGGAGGTGCTTTTGTGATTTCAAGGGTAGGGCTAAGTGTCTTAGCCGTACCATACTCACGGATAAGGCATTACGGCCGTTTCTGCAGATCCTGAACTCCCTGATAGATAAGGTCGAACAGCTCTTCGATGCCGTTCTCTTCGATGCAGGAGAACGCTACACGCAGATCCGTCTCTCCGAGAGCGATGGTTCCGACGCCATACTCGTTAAGGAGATGCTGGCGCAGTTCTTCGGCATGTACCGTCTTCAGCTTCAGGCACATGAAATAGCCGGAATTAAACGGGTAGTACTCCCAGGCGCCGTCGTATTTTCCGCTGTCGAGCACGTCCTTGACCTTGTTCGCACGCCCTTTCATGATCGCGAACTTCTCTTCCTTCTGGGCGTGGAAGTCCGGCGAGGTGAGGGCATGCAGCACGAACGTCTGGGAAGGGTGCGGTCCGCTCGAGATGGTGGCGCGGATAATGCCGAGCGTCTTCTGCTCAAGAGCGGACAGAACGCCGGCCCCGTTGCCGCCGTACGTGATGAAGCCTACGCGGAAGCCCCAGACATATTCTTCCTTCGTCGCCCCGTCCACCTTGATGGGGAGCAGGCGGGGGTGCAGGTCGATCAGCTGCCCGAACAGCGACTCGTGAAGAGAGTTCTCGAAGAACAGCCCGAAGTAGGCGTCATCGGTGACCACCACGAGGTTGATCCCCGCTTCGGCTCCATCCTTAAGGGCGGCCACGATCTCGCGTCCTTCCGCCGCTCCGGGGGTATAGCCGGTCGGATTGTTCGGGAAGTTTAGCACCACGATGGCCTTACCCGCGTCCTTCTGGTCGAGGATCGCCTGGCGGAGTCCGTCAGCATTGAAGGTTCCCGCTTCATTATATAAAGGATAGTTCACGATTTCGGCTTCGCGGCGAATGCCGAAGGTCAGCTCGTAATTCTCCCAGTTTTTGTCCGGAATGATGACCTTGTCGCCTTTCTCTGCGAACAGGTCGGCCACGATGCTGAGCCCGTGGGTGAGTGCATTGGTTACGATCGGCTGGCTGAAAGCACGGCCTTCCATGGAGGGATTCTCCTGGAGCATCTTCTCCCGCCAAGCGGCGCGAAGCTCCGGCTTGCCTTCGGGCGGCGCGTAGGGGTACAGATCCACCGGCTTGTAAGCCGAAAGGGTTTCCTGGATGACGTTTAGATGCATCGGCTTGCCGTTCTCCAGAGCGGTCCCGATGGTGGCATTGTACTTCTTGGCTTTCGATTTCGCTTCGGCGGACTGGCTCAGGATGCCGACCTTGGGAAAATAGATTTCTTTGCCCAGCTTAGACAGCATGGAGTAGACATGGGGATTGCCTTGTTCGATCGTTTCATTCAGGGATTGCGCCAGTGGATTCATGACTTCCATCCTTCCAATCAATCGTTTATCGGGCGCATCCGGCCATGTGGCAAGGACACCGGAGGGCCGTGTGACATTAGGTGATATTATATCACTTCTGCGGTAACGCGTCACTATTCGGGGGCAGCCGGTGTCCGTTAGGCTGTGGGTTACTCGAGGACCCCTCCGCGATGGGCGGGGCAGTATTTTCTCATCAAAGCGGCGGTTTCCGAATCAAGCTCCTGCCCGCGGTTCTCCAAGGCGCCGGCCACGTGCTCGCGAACGGGCTCTTTCAGATTCTGGCCGAATTTGAATTTGGCGCTGATCTCTTCCACGTCCAGCCTGACCACGGCCACCCCTTCAGGGCGGCCCGGTAATCCTTATCCTCCGTCGTGATGGGGTCGTATCCCCCTTCGGGCTGGAGCTTGACCATGAAGGCGGACAGGGCGCGGGCTTTCTCTTCCAAATCCTCTACAGGAGCAGCCACTCCCCGAAGCTGAACGGATTTGAAATAGGAGGTGGCGGGACAGGCCAGCCGGGAATCCGAGAAATAGGAAGGGATCAGGGCATATTCCTTGGCCACCTGGAAGGTGCAGCGGCCGGACGCTTTAAGGTCGTCCATCTTCTTACCCGCCCGGCTTCCGTGGAAATAAAGCTTCTCCTCCAGGTATACATAATTGAGCGGGGTAATGGACGGCCATCCGTCCCTTCCTTCCATCGCGAGGAAGCCGAAGGACATCTCTCCCAGAAAGTCCTCGATTTCCTGAAGCTCGGTTACGGCGAATTCGTTTCTTCTCATGACAATCTCCTCTCCAAACGTTTTCTATCTAAAATACCGGAAGAACTGGTATGATAAAAGAACCAATTCCGTCATTTCCGGATAGACCACTTGAGGGAGGGAGGGCTATGGATTTTCAAATCGCTTATCAAAGCATGAGAAGACGGCACCGCACGAAGTCGCTTGCGCTCTATCACGCGCTGAAGGAGGCGATGACGTCGGGAACGCTCGGTAAAGGGACGCGGCTGCCCTCCAGCCGGGAGCTGGCGGAACTCTACGGCTTGTCCCGGGGCACCGTGAACGAGGTGTACGATATGCTTTCGGCCGAAGGCTATGTCGAGGCGGTGCGGGGGAGCGGGACCTTTGCCGCTTACGAAAGGCCAAGCCCGGCGCAGGCCGAGGAGAGGAGGGAGGGGATCCGGCTGTCCGCCTGGGGGAAGAGGGCGGCGGCCCAGCCGGACCGGCGGGTCCCGGACGGGAATCCCATCCGGATCTCGCTCATGCCGGGCCTGCCGGACCTGACCCTGTTTCCCTATGCGGAATGGAACCGGGCCCTCCATGCCCAGGTGCGGGAGCGCGGAGACTCCGGGGAAGGCGGCCCGGAGGGGTTCCACCCGCTGCGGGAAATGGTGGCCCGCCACCTGCGGCGCGCCCGCGGGATGACCGTCGAGGCCGCCGACGTGGTCATCGTCAACGGCTCGATGCAGGCCATCGCGCTGCTCACCCAGCTGCTCGTGGACGAAGGCGACCCGGTGGTCGTCGAGAATCCCGGCTACGGCGGGATTCATGCGGCCGTCCGGACCGCCGGGGGCCGGCTGCTGGCTGCGCCGGTGGACGACCGCGGCCTCCGCGTGGAGGACTGGGACGCGCGCCTGCTCTTCGTCACGCCGGGCCGCCACTTCCCGACCGGCGCCGTCCTGCCGCTGGCGCGCCGCCAGCAGCTGCTCGAATGGGCCGGCCGGCGGAAGGCGGTCATCGTCGAGGACGACTATGACAGCGAATTCCGCCACAGGGGCCGGCCGATCGAGCCGCTGAAGCTGCTCGACCGCGAAGGGCGGGTCGTCTTCATCGGCACGTTCTCGAAGACGATGCTGCCCGGCCTGCGCATCGGCTACGCGGTGCTGCCGCCCGGGCTGAAGGAGGCCTTCGTCCGCGCGAAGCAGCTGTACGAGCCGTATCCTTCGGGGTTCCTGGAGCAGCGGGCGCTGGCGGCCTTTCTGCAGGGTGGCCACTACGAGCGGCACCTGCGCCGGATGAAGCGTGTGTACAGCCGGCGGTTCGCGCTGCTAGAGGAGGAGCTGCGGAACCGGCTCGGCTCGTGGTTCGATTTGGTGCCCTCCGACTCGGGGCTCCATCTGTTTGCGTGGTGGAAAGGAAGCGCCGAGGAGTTCGAGGCGTTCCGCCGGGCCTGCGCGGAGGAGGGCATCCGGTGGAGCGGAACCGAGGGGGCTTTCTCGAAGGGTACCGGCCTTCGGCCATCTTCGGGTTCTCGCATCTTAGCGAAGCCGAACTGGCCGAGGCCGCCGAAATCATGGCGCGGACAGGAAACGCCGTACTCCTTCGAAGACCGTCCGGTAGTACCGGTCCGAGTGGGGCACCAGGTCATTCCTGACGAGCTCACACGAGAAGGGCTGGAGATCCCCGTCCGTTCCTAGTTCCACCCCTCGGGCCGTCAGCTTCTCCCGCGTTCCCTCCCACAGCTCCGTAAGCTCCCGGAGCTTCACCCGGACGAGTCCGGTCACTTCCTCGGGCTGCAGCCGGTACGCCTCCAGCGGCTGATCGCAGGCGTACAGGAAGACATGGCAAAATTCCCGGTCCGTGAGCCCGGGACGGATGAAGCTTTCCTCCGCCAGGCAGCCAAGCGGGGTAAGATTACCGAAGACTGCGGCGAGCCCAAGCTCTTCCTCGAGCTCCCGGATTCCGTCGCTGACGTCTTCTCCCGCCTCGAGATGGCCGGCGGCCGTGATGTCGAACAGGCCCGGGTAGGTGTCCTTGCCGGGGTGTCTCCGCTGAAGCAGCAGAGAGGGCTCCTCTTGCTCCCCGTCTTCCCTGGTTAGGATCCAGCATTGAAAGGTTTGGTGCCAGTGCCCCTCGCGGTGAACTTCCTCCCGCGGGGCTTTTCCTATGGGGCGCCGGGCTTCGTCATAAATATCGAACCATTCGGCCGACATGCAGAATCTCCTCCTCTTCTTCCTTCCTTCGGCTTTTACGGCTCCGCACGCTTCGATCGGGGGAACAGGACCTCCACCCGGGTTCCGTGGTCCGGCCGGGAATCCAGCTGAATACTCCCGCCATGCTCCTCCACAATCCATTTGGCAATGGACAAGCCCAGTCCCGTCCCTCCTTCGGCCCGCGTACGGGCTTTGTCTCCCCGGTAAAAGCGTTCAAACACATGAGGGAGGTCTTCCTCCGAAATCCCGCTGCCGTTATCGGTGACGCGGATATAGACGGCATGGCCCCGGTACCCGCCGGCTACTTCGATTCTCCCGGAGGGCGGGGTGTATTTCAGCGCATTATCGAGCAGGATGGCCATGAGCTGCCGGATGCGCGCTTCCTCTCCCCATAGAGACAGGGGAATCTCGACGGCGGTTGTTATCTCGATGTCCTTGATGCCGGCCAGCAGCCGGAACGCCTCCGTCACCTCCCCAGCAGGGACGCGAGATCAAGCGCCGACGGATGAATCTGAAGCTGATTGGAATCGGAGCGGGCCAAGGTCAGCAGGTCGTCCAGAAGCTTACCCATCCTCTTGCTTTCCTGCAGCACCAGGGCGATCCGCGGGCTCTCCTCCTCGATGGAGCGGTCGGGATGCCGCAGCAGCATTTCGGTTTGGGCATGGATAACGGCCGTTGGGGTTCTCAGCTCATGGGAGGCATCCGCCACGAAGCGCTGCTGCTTCTCCCAGGAAAGCCGGATGGGGACGAGCGCGCGGCCCGCAAGGAACAGGCCGGCGAGAACGGAAACAACCACTCCGGCGGTAATGCCGGCCGCAATATCCCACAGGAGTGCACGGAGAGTGTTATGCACATCCTCCAGATTCCGGACAAGGCTGACGGACGTGATCGAGCTCGTGCCCGGATGGGACGCTTCGAACACGAGCAGCCGGTACTCTTTGCCGTCAACGGCCAGGGTGGAAGGGGTATCCTTATCGGACTGCCGAAAGGATGCGGTTTTCTCCGCCGGGAAGGAAAGCTTGGGCTGCTGCCCGATTAGCTCTCCCTTGGCATTCCAGAATAAGTAAACCGTGTTCTCGTCCTGTCCCGGATCGAGATGATCGCCCCTCAGGAATTCGGACGGATTGCGCAGCGATTCCAGTCTCTCCTTCGCCTTGCCGAGAATCTCGTCGGTTTCGTGGAACAGCCGGTAACGCATGTGAACGTACAGCCACGAGCTGAAGACCGTGAGGATTAGAAGGAAAACGGCGGCGTTCAGAAGAACCAGCCGGCGCCGGGTCCTAGCAAACATGGGAGTCTCCCCGGAACCGGTAACCTATGCCCCGTACCGTCTGGAGGAGGGAGCCGGCGTCATGGGCCGAAAGCTTCTTGCGAAGATGGTGCACGTACACATCAACCGCCGAAGTGGCGGCACCCGACTCGAAGCCCCATACCCGGTCGAAAATCTGCTCCCGGGTGAGAATCTGGTCCTTGTGGCACAGAAAGAACTCCAGCAGGTTGTATTCGGTTGCCGTCAAATGCAGCGGCGTTTCTCCCTGGAACGCATCCCGTGCCGCCGGAACGAGCCGGATGGGGCCCCCGTCAGCTCTCCCTGCGGACCGAGAGCGCCGCGCCCCCTCAGCACCGCCCGGACCCGGGCCATCAGCTCGGCCACGGCGAACGGCTTCGTTACGTAATCGTCCGCCCCGGCATCCAGGCCCGCCACCCGGTCTTCCACCGAATCCTTGGCCGTCAGCAGGATGATGGGAACCCGGACTCCCCGTTCGCGCAGCTGCTTTACGATCTCCACGCCGCTCATGCCGGGCAGCATGACGTCGAGCACGAGAAGATCGTGGATAGCAGGCTCCGCCAAGTAATAGCCGTCGTCGCCTGTTGACGCGGTGTCGGTCTGGAAGCCCTCGCTTTCCAACAGGTCTCGGATCACTCGAAGCAGGGAGGGATCGTCCTCCACCACCAGTACACGCATGCCGGTTACCGCCTTTCTCCTCAATATTCTGTTCATTGTAGCAGATCCTTTGGTTTTAAGAAAATTTAAAGAATGCTCTCTTATAATGAAGCTTATCGGGGGTTATAAGACAGATAGCAGGAGGGAAAACCAATGGCGAAAATGAACAAAAAATGGGTGGTTCTGTGTTCCGCGGCTCTGGCAGCCGTCTATACGGCCGGCTATGCCGCGACGGAAACGGAGGCTTCCTGCAGCAGCCGGCGGCCCAGCAGATTCAGCCGTCCCCGCAGGCGCAAGGAAGCCCGTCGACGGGGAGCGGATCCACGGCTGGCAAGAGCACCAAGGCAGGGACCATCCGTAATACCTACAAGGACGGAACCTTTACCGGGATGGGGAGCAACCGAAGAGGCTCCATTCAGGTGGCGGTGACCATAAAGAACGACAAAATCACCGACGTCGAGATCAGCCGGTTCGCCATGCATTACTCGGAAAGCGATGTGGTCGGCCTGCCGGGCGAGGTTCTTCAGAAGCAAAGCGCCGGCGTAGCGAACGTATCGGGAGCGACCTACAGCACCGAAGCCTTCCGGGGCGCTGTCCAGCAAGCCCTTGACCAGGCGAGGAACGCCTGATGAAGACGAGACGAACCAAGTGGTACATGGATACGTTCGTCGATATCCAGGCGGTACCCGGCCGCGGAGTAACCGAGGAGGAGGCGGCGGCCCGCATCGAGCGGGCGTTCGGTGCCTTCCGGAAGGTGGAGCAGGCGTGCAGCCGCTTCAGCCTGGACAGCGAGCTGATGACGGTTTGCCGCCTGGCATCGGCCGGAACGCCGGTTTCCATCAGCCCCCTGCTCTATGAGCCGCTGCAATTCGCTCTCGAGCTGGCGGAATGGACGGGAGGAAGGTTTGATCCCTCTCTTGGCGGCCGGATGGAGGGCCTGGGCTTTAACCGGCACTATCTCACCGGAGAAACGATGCGGAGCGCCGTTTCGGACTCGGCCACCTACCGGGATATTGTTTTGAACCGGGAGGACCGCTCCGTCACCCTGCTTCAGCCGCTGGTTCTCGACCTGGGGGCGGTGGCGAAGGGGTTTGCGATCGACCTGGCTGCCCGGGAGCTTACCGGGATGCAGGGCTTCCGGATTAATGCCGGAGGGGACCTGTATGCAGGCGGGGTGAACGAGCACGGCCGGCCATGGGAAATCGGCATTCGGCATCCCTTGAAGGAAGATAGCACGATCTGGGAGATGACGTTGTCGGATCAGGCCGTCTGCACCTCCGGAGGCTATGAGCGTCCAAGTCCGCTTCATCCCGGCACCCACCACCTGATCGATCCCCCACGGGGCGGTCGCCCGGGGATTGGGCCAGCTGCTCGGTTATCGCCCCTTATGCCATGATGGCCGATGCGCTGGCTACGGCTGTCTTCGTTATGGGGAGGGAAGGGCTGGGGCTCGTGGAGGAGGCGGAAGCCGCCGCGGTCCTCGTTACCGCGGACGGATCAATCGTACAAGCAGGAAGGGGATTATCATGACGCTCAACCAATGGATTCAATCACCAAAAGGATATGTCGCCGCCGCTTTAACGGCCTGTCTTGTTTTCGCTTCCCTCGGTTCGGGGGAGGGGAAAGGGATCGGAAACGCCATCCTGGCCGTCGGCTTATCCGTGCTCGCGGATATGATCCTGCGCAAGCTGACCCGCAAGAAGCCCGTGCCTCCGGACGGTGCGGCCATCACCGGCCTTATTATCGCCTTGGTCCTGAGCACGACCGCCTCTTGGGCGGTGACCGCCGTTACGGCGGTTCTTGCGATAGGGTCCAAGCATTTTCTTACCTATAAGAACAAGCCTGTCTTTAATCCCGCCGCCTTCGGGCTTCTGCTGTCCATCGTCTTATTCGGAACGGGGCAGAGCTGGTGGGGAGCGTTCGGGGATCTTCCGGCGTGGACCGTCCTAGTTCTCCTTGCAGGAGGCTATGCGGTCACCGACCGGGTGAACAAGTACCCGCAGGTGTTTGCGTTCTTCGGAACGTACTTCGTGCTCCTGCTGCTGATGGGGCTGAACGGGACGGGAGACGCGGCTGACGCGCTTCGGCCGCCTTTTATTAACGCCGCCTTGTTCTTCGGCTTGTTTATGCTGACCGACCCTCCGACTTCCCCCGCCAAACCGAAGGAACAGGTTGTTTTCGGGGTGGTCGCCGCCGGAGCGGGAGCCTTGGTCTATGCCATTTTCGGCGGCTTGATGTACCTGTTTATCGGGCTGCTGCTCGGCAATCTGTATCACTGGGGGAAAACTCGTTTGCGGGTCACCGGAGTGCGGAAGGAAAATCTGTCCTTCGGGAAGAGAGGGAAAGGAACGATAGGAGAAAGATAGCCGAGAGGACTTTCTGCGGTCTAGCAGGGAAGCGGCAGGCAGAACCGAAGCCAAAAAGGACGAAAGCCTGAATTGCCGGCTTTCGTCCTTTTATTTGAGTTCCCTTTGGGGACACTAGTAAGGTCAGCTTTAGAGGGTCCTCCCGCCAAACGGGTCAAAAACCTTCTTGCGGTCGCGCTCTTCCTTAAGAATCTCGACCGCTTCCCGGAAACGCTGGGAATGGACGATTTCTCTTTCACGCAGAAATTTGAGGGAGTCGTTCAGGTCGGGATCGTCGGACAGGTTGATGATCCACTGGTACGTGGCGCGGGCTTTCTCCTCGGCGGCGATATCCTCGTACAGGTCGGCGATCGGGTCTCCCTTGGCCGCTATGTAAGAAGCGGTCCATGGCACTCCGGCCGCGTTATGATAGAACAAGGCGCTGCCGTGCGTCACGTAATGATCCTCGAGACCGGCGTCCCGGATTTGATCGGGAGTGGCGTCCTTGGTCAGCTTGTAGATCATCGCTGCGATCATTTCCAGGTGGGCGAATTCCTCCGTGCCGATATCGGTCAACAGCCCGATTACCTTGTCCGGAATGGTGTACCGCTGATTCAGGTAGCGAAGCGCGGCAGCAAGCTCGCCGTCGGCTCCCCCATACTGCTCGATCAAATATTTTGCCAGCCGGGGATTACACTTGCTGACCTTAACGGGGTACATCAGTTTCTTCTCATAAACCCACATGGAATCATCAAGCCTCCTATCGGATATGCGTCTCTATGGAATGTCTGTCTATCGAAAGACAGCGGGTGTCTTCTGCTTCAGTCTGAGTTTACTATTCGGGATAAAGTTAGATCTGCCACGGCCACGGGGCGCTGTTCCACTCCCAGGAGCTCGTGGAGGACTGCGGTTCGCCTTGGCGCAGCGGGCCGAATTGGGCTTCCACCCGTTCCTTGACTTCCTTGCGCTGCTCGGCCAGCTCATTGTACTGCTTCAGGGCTTCCTCATCATCGGGATGAGTATCCAAGTAAAGGGTAAGCTCGAAAAGCACAAAATCGGTGGACTGCAATTCTTTAAGCAGGTTCAGCGATTTGGTGGAGATGGTAGTGCTCATCATCAGGACTCCTTTGTTTTGGATTTGGTGAAGGGATTGCTGTAGGGGCCGAACAAGGCGGGCCAGAGCGTTCCTTTGTCCAGGGCGTCTTCGGGCTTGTACTGCTCCAATCCGGGCGGCTGGAAGCCCAGGTACACGTTCGGAGGAGTTTCGTAAACCTTCTCCTTCAACGGGGGACAAGGGTCCTGCTTGCTCAAGAAAGGCTTGAAGGTCTTGCGGTCGGTGGACATGCCGTGATTCCTCCTTTGACGTTCGGTTCGTTGATCAGCCGGCAGCACAAAAACAGCACAAGACAAGCGAGATGCCGTCCTTCCGGAACAGGCACTTGCCGTCAGCTATAAGTAAGGGCTTACTTTTGGCCCATCCCTCATTTTTACCCTCTCGGGATAGGACTCAAACACAATTTTTGGAAGGGTGAGGGGAACGGAGCTTTTCGAGCAGAGGCCGTTAATTTGCCCGTTCCTCGGCGTTTATGCTACCATTTGCGTACAGATTTGGGCGGATGGCGGGACGACTCCGGCTGCGCCTGCAAAGGAGATTGCTTTGTGCATTTGAAAATCATGACCTTCAACATACACCGGGCGGAAGGGATGGACGGAAGAACGGATCTCGGACGCATTGCTGAGGTGATCCGCCGCTCCGGAGCCGATGTGGCGGCGCTGCAGGAAGTGGACCGGTACCAGCCCCGCAGCGGATGGAAGGACCAGATCAAGCTCCTCGCACGGGAGCTCGGCATGCATTCCGCCTTCGCCCCGAGCCTTAACTTGAGGTTCCTTCAGTACGGCAACGGCCTGCTGTCCCGCTTCCCGATTCTGGATCAGTCCTTCTCCTTCATGCCCGGCTTGACGGAGAGAAGGAGCGTCCTGAAAGTAAGAGTGGCGGTAGAGGGAAGAGAACTGACGGTGATCAATACCCACCTGGGGGTGGCGGAGCGGGAGAGACGCAAGCAGGTCCCTCTGCTGATGAGGAGCCTGGAGGAGGTTAAAGGCCCGGCGGTGCTGCTCGGTGACTTTAACATGGGGGCCGGAAACCGGCTGATGAAGCCGATTGAGGAGCATTGGGCCAAGGTTCATCTGCAGCGCCAGATGAAGACGCTCGTTTACGGAGGCGAGATCGATCATGTACTCGTCAGTCCCGGCATCACCGCGAAAGCCTGGGTAACCGAGACGGATGCGTCCGATCATTACCCGGTCACGGCGGAAATGGTGGTTCACCGCCAAGGATAATCAGGAACGGCGGGGACGTCTCGGGATAAACAAGACTTCCTTGCGTAAGGAGCCGGTCCGGCTCGTGAAGATGACTTGGCCCGACCGCCGGCCCCGGGTGACGGTGCGGGCTCTCCGTTTGCCAGAGGGAGCTTTGCCCGGCTTGATGGCGAACAGGGACAGCACGGCAGAGACCAGGCAGGTGGCGGCAATAACGAAGAACATCAGAGCCGGAGAGAAGCGGTCGGACAGGATAGAAGCGGCGGGCGGGCCGGCGGCTACCCCGGCGAACCGGATGCTGCTGTAGATGGACGTGATCGTGCCGCGCTGCTCCTTCTTAATTCCTTCGGTAAGGAAGGCGTCCAGGCAGGGGAGGGCGAGTCCGATTCCGATCCCGGACAGGCAGAGCAGGCCAATCAGCACATAGAGCGAAGGATGGAAGAACCCGCAGGCCGCCACGGCCGCCGTCAGGAACAGCATCCCGAGGAAGGTCAGCCACTTCATCCTCTTCTTGTTCCGGCCGATAGCCCGGCCGGTGAAGTAGGAAGTCAGGCTGAGGGCAGCCAGCGGAATGGCAAGGATGCTTCCCTTCCGAATTCCGTCGACGCCGTACTGCTCCTCGAGCATGCCCGACAGAAAGAACAGCGTGGCGAAGACCACGAACATGCAGATTCCGCCTATGAAGAAGATCGCGTACAGCCAGCGGCCTTTTTGCTTGAAGATGGCCTTCAGATGCTTCCAGAACCTTCTCATGCTGACCGGAGGCGCTTCCCGGTCCTTCGGGGTTCGGACCAGGAAGAGCACCATAAGAATGGAGATCAGGCAGAAGACGGGAATGGCCCAGAAGGGCAGGAACCAGATCCAGGAGGCAAGGAGGGAGCCGAGAATGGGGCTGATGACCTTCCCAGCCGTATTGGACGTCTCGATCAGCCCCAGGCCGCTGCTTACATCCTTCTGGCGGTGGAACATATCGCCTACGAGCGGCATGACGATCGGCGCCGCCCCGGCGGCCCCTACACCCTGAAGGACCCGTCCTATCAGGATGTACAGATAGGCGTTATCGAGCTTCCAGGCGGCGTATCCGGAAAGGGCTCCTCCCAGACCCGCGATGATAAGACTCGGGACAATCACCTTTTTGCGGCCCAGGCGGTCGGATAGAATTCCGGCAATAGGAATGAAAGGGATCGCGACCAAAGAGTATACCGTTATAATCAAGCTGACCTGCAGGGAGGTAACCGTTAGCGTTTTGCGGATGCCCGGCAGAATCGGGATGAGCATGGAATTACCGAGCGTCATGATAAGAGGAATCGAGGCGAGGGAGATCAGGTCCCATTTTTTGCCGGCTTCCATGTACTCCTCAACTCCTTCTTAAGAATGGCTTGGCGGGCATCAAAAACCCGTGAGAATGCTTCTCTAATATGCAACGCCAAGGGAATGCCTATACTTCTGCTAAATGGAGAAAAAACAATTGACGGCATGGGTGCAAGATGCTAATATAACTTTAATACCAAGTAAGACAATAGGAATTATAGGTTAAGGACAGGGGCAACTCCCTCTCCTGCATCTATCGAAAGGAGATCCCTATGGAACAGCAAGCTGTCATTGCCTCCCCTAACGGAAAGCTGGCCGCCACCATTCACCGACCCCCTGCTGAGGGGAATCAAACTCCTGCCCGTAAGCCGCTTGTGATCATCTGTCACGGCTTCCTCGGCAACCGCATTGGGGTGGACCGTCTCTTCGTGAAGACGGCGAGAGCCCTCAGCTCCAGCGGGTTCCTGGTGATCCGTTTCGATTATGCCGGCTGCGGGGAAAGCGAGGGTGACTACGGCCGCGGCGGACTTCATGAACTGATTGCGGAGACGAGATCCGTCATCGACTTCGGTCTTTCCTTACCGGATGCTGACCCGGACCGGGTTATTCTTCTCGGGCACAGTCTGGGCGGCGCGGCGGCAATCCACACGGCGGTCGAAGACAACCGGGTCAACAAGCTCGTGCTGTGGTCGCCGGTAGCCAATCCGTTTAACGACATCGTCCGCATTGTGGGACGGCCTCTCTATGAGGAAGTCCTCGGGAAAGGCAGAGCCGACTATTACGGCTACGGCCTGACCGCCGGTTTCTTCGAATCCCTGTCCAAGCATCATCCGTTTCAAGAGGTGAAGAAATTCCCTGGGGACGTTCTTCTTGCGCATGGAACCAGCGACGAGGTCATTCCCGTCGACTACAGCTTTCTGTACCAGAAGGTCCTCCGGATCCGGCCTGCCGGCCACTGCGACAAGGAAATCATTTACCGCGCGGATCATACTTATTCCTCAGAAGACAGCGTCAAACAGCTGATCGGCAAAACCATCGAATGGCTCGGCTTCACGATGGCTCCTCAGAGCTATTTTATTTGATTCAAATCCGCCTAAACGGATGGGGATAATCAAAATTAGCTTGGCCGTTTAGGTTAAACACTATTCAGGGTGGAGGAAAAAGCATGGCAAAGCCTCTGGAGATTGACGATCTGTGTAAGAGCCGCATTGTAAAAAGCTTATCCGGGATGGAGTACGGTTCCGTTCAGATCATCGTCCATGAAGGGCGGATAGTGCAGATTGAGAGAACGGAGCGTAAGCGGTTTGATGCCGTCAGCAACTCCAGGCAGGACGTTTCCGGCTGTACCGCCGGCCAATAGAGCCTTATAAACCGAATAATTCCGTCTACCGGACAGCCGGAGACCTGCCGCCTTAAGCCTGGAGCTTAGGGAAGTAGGTCTTTTTTATGGCTGTCTGCCATAAGTGACAATCGGGAGGAGATCAACCATGGGAAAAGTGATACTGATTTCAGGAAGTCCGTCTATCACGTCAAGAACGACGGGGGTGCTGGATTACGCCGAAAGGCTCGTCCGGGAGGCCGGCCATACGGCCCAATGGATCCACGTCCGGGAGCTGCCGGCGGAGGATTTGCTTCATGCGAAATTCGACAGTCCGGCCATCCTGGAGGCCAACCGGCTTGTGGAGGAGGCGGATGCGGTCATCCTCGCCACCCCGGTCTACAAGGCCTCGTATACGGGTGTGCTTAAAGCGTTTCTCGATCTGCTCCCGCAGAAGGGACTGGCCGGCAAAATCGTCCTTCCGCTCGCCGTCGGAGGCACGATCGCCCATCTGCTCGCCATCGATTATGCCCTGAAGCCGGTGCTGTCGGCATTGGGCTCGCCCACTCTCCTCGGAGGAGTATTCCTCCTGGATTCCCAAATCCAGCGGACGGAGGACGGCTTCGAGCTGAACGGGGAAATCGCCGCCAGGCTGAAGGAGGCTCTCTCCGAATTTAACTCGGAGGTCCACTGGCATACCCGCAAATATGCTGCGGCGGAAAGGAGAGGAAGCAGCGTCGGATAGCGGTTTTCAACGGTCAGCAAGAGGGGAGATCCGTCCAAAAATAAGAGAAGCGGAGGAAGGGGAAGACAAGACGGCGTACAATAACGGAAGCCGGCCCGGCGAGAGAACCCCGGAGGACTAAGTTTACACCCGGGAGCTTGCCCCCTGACGCCAACGTGGGTGAGACGGAGCTCGTTCTTGCTGCGGATTACCGCCGGGGACCTGATCCATGGGGGCTGGCGGTCCTAATCCAGCCGATTCGATCCAAGGAGGAAGTCCATGTCCGAGCAGTGGAAATCGTATTTGTTTGCGGCCGCTTGTCTGGTTCTGGGCATCTGCCTGCTCGTCCCGGGCTGCACGAAAGGTCTGCCCTGACCCCTTTAGTGCCTTATCCGTGAGTGTTGTTCTGCTTTCCTATTGATTATCGTGCACCCTACAGAAGCTTTTTTGCCAACAAAGTTACCAAATAAGGCACTGGTTCCATCGAAGCAGAGGCTCCGCCGGAAGGCGGGGCTTTTTGGCATTTTCCGGGACAAAGATTAACGGTTAGGAGAGGACGAGAGGTAAGTGATTAAGTGCAGCTATGAGATTTATGTTATAATAGCATAAGGAAAAAACGTATAGGACAGGCAGGAGGTAGCAGGACCAGAGAACCAGCGGCCTCCTGTTTTCGGTCTTAGAAAAGAAAAAAAGCCCACTGTCCATAGAAGGAGGGGGATTCATGTATATTGTTCAATCGATCGTTACCGTTCCGGAAGAAAAAGCCGAAGAGGTGATCGGTCTGTACCAGAACCGGTCCCGCTCGGTCGACCGGCAGCCGGGTTTTCTTTCTTTCCAGCTGCTTCAGAACGAAGCCAAGCCGGAGGAGCTGACCGTGCATATGACCTGGGAGACGAAAGAAGCTTATGTCTCTTGGGTGACCAGTGAAGATTTCAAACGAATTCATGAGCTGGAGAAGAAATACCCGGATCAGGAGCTGGCGAATATTAAGCCGACTGTGCGCCGGTTCCTCGTCCGGGCAGAATAAAGGGGAGTGCCGTGGAGAAGACGACTACAGGGAGTGCCCATCAAACCGCTGGGTCGATCATCGCCGAGCGGAAGGAAGAGCTGGCGGATCTCGTTACCCGAATGCAGTATGAGCAGCAGCCGGACCTGATGGTCCGTTTCGGGGAGAACGGCCGCAGGCGCACCCGCCAGGACACGCTATATAACCTGAAATATTTATCCGAAAGCATCCAAATGCAGAGTCCCCTGCTATTCTCCAGCTACATCAGCTGGCTCAAGACCCTGCTTGCCGGCTATAAAGTAACGTCCGAGGAGCTTGCGGTCAACCTGAAAGCCATGAAGGAAGCGATCCGGGAAATAGTGGACGAAGGAGTCTTCGAAACCGTCCAGGATTATCTCGACCCGGCCATCCGCCAGGTAGAGCTGCCTCTTGGAGAAAGCCCGACCTTTCTGGAGGAAGGCACGCCGCTCCAACAGGAAGCGGAGCTCTACACCCAGATGCTTCTCAAGGAGACCGGATGGCGGCGAGCGAGCTGATCATGCAGCTCGCCCGCACGCGGACGGTGGAAGAGATCTATCTCCATATCTTTCAACGGTCCCAATATGAGATCGGACGGCTGTGGCAGACCAATCAGATTAATGTCGCCCAGGAGCATTACTGTACGGCGGCTACGCAGATGATCATGTCGCAGCTGTATCCTTATATTTTCGCCACAGCCCGCAAGGGACGGAATCTCGTCGCCGCCTGCGTAGGGGAGGAGCTTCACGAAATCGGCCTGCGCATGGTGTCTGATTTTTTCGAAATGGAAGGCTGGGACACTTATTATTTAGGAGCCAACGTACCGAAGCGCTCGATTATCCAGACCATCATCGACAAGAAGGCCGACGTTATGGCGATCTCCGCGACCATGACCTTTCACGTCAACCTGGTAAAGGAACTGATTCAAGAGATCCGCAGCCACGAGGCTTGCCGGGATACGAAAATTATCGTGGGTGGACTGCCGTTTAACATCGACCAGGAGCTTTGGAGAAGCGTTGGGGCGGACGGCTTTGCCCGGGATGCCAAGCAAGCGATTGCCAGCGCAACCGGCCTGATCGGGGCCGCGGGTTAAAGCCATAGGAACGGCTATCGAATGGGAGGTTATTCGTGACAGAAGATCGGGATACCGTTATTTCCCTGCTTTGTGACCATGACGGTCGAATCGCCCATATCATCAGGGACGACTTGAACTTGTCCGGCAAGCTGGACCCCACCCGGGGAGTCCATTCCATTATGGATGAGATGAATTCCTTGAAATTCAAGGAATTTCTGAAGGAAGTCAAAGATAACAAAGCCGTTTTCAATTGGGAGCTGAACCTTACCTTAGGAGAGCGAACGGAGCTGTTCTATTTTAACGGAGGACTCTTTGAGGAGAACATCCTTGTCGTAGGGTCCCGTTACAATTCGATCTATTCGTATTTCTATGATGAGTTGATGAAGATCAACAACCAGCAGATGGTGTCGCTTAGGGATACCATCAAGAAGCTGTCCCAGGAGATGATCCAGAAGCTCGAGCAGGAGCAGAAGGCCTATGATGAGTTCTCGGCGCTGAACAATGAGCTTGTCTCTCTGCAGAGGCAGCTGGCCAAGACGAACATCGAGCTCAAGCTTTCGAAAGAGAGTGCGGAGCAGGCCAACCAGACGAAGAGCACCTTCCTGGCGACGATGAGCCACGAAATCCGGACCCCGATGAACGGGATCATCGCCATGGCGGAGCTGCTCTATCATTCCACTCTGTCGGATGCGCAGAAGAAGTCGGTATCCATCATACTGGATTCCGGCAACCTGCTGCTGACGATCATCAACGATATTCTCGATCTGTCCAAGATTGAGGCGGGTCAAATGAGGCTCGAAATCAAGGGCTTCCAGCTCAAAACACTGATCGATCATATCATTCAGCTGATGGAGCCGAGGGCGGACAAGCGTCACAACGCCATCGTTCACCGGATTCATCCCGGCATTGAGAACAACCTGCTCGGGGATTCGGACCGAATCCGGCAAATTCTGCTTAACCTCGTCGGAAATGCGATCAAATTTACCGAGGAGGGGCGGATCGACATCAACGTCGACCTGCTGGCCGATACGGGGGCCAAGCAGCGGTTGCTTTTTGAGGTCAAGGATACGGGAATCGGGATTTCGGAGGAGAACGTCAAGAAGCTGTTCGAGCCGTTCTTCCAGGCGGACAATTCCTTTACCCATAAATACAGCTCGACCGGACTGGGCCTCTCGATTTCAAGACGGCTGCTGGAGCTCATGAACGGCAAAATCGGAGTGAAGAGCAAGCTGGGCAAAGGGTCCACGTTCTGGTTCGAGCTGGAGCTGGAGAAGCATTCCGTCACCTCTACCTACGAAGACCGAAGGGCCGCCGGCGAGGGACCGGACGGACGGAAATTCACCGCCTCCCTGAAAGGCAAGGACCTGAACCTGCCGGTGCTGCTGGCGGAGGATAATCCCATCAATCAGCAGGTCGCCCTGCTGCAGCTGAAGAAGCTGGGGATCCTCAAGGTTATTCCAGTCGGCAATGGCCAGGAAGCGCTCGAAGAAATCATGCGGAACCGGTTCGCCCTCGTGCTCATGGACAACCAGATGCCGGTCATGAACGGCTTCGAGGCTACCGGCCGGATCCGTGACTGGGAGAAGGAGAACGGCCTGCCTCGTCTTCCCATCATCGCCATGACGGCAAATGCCATGCAGGGTGACCGGGACCGCTGTATTCAGGCGGGAATGGATGACTACATGACGAAGCCGGTCAACCTGGAGAAGATGAAGGAAGTCCTCTCCCGCTGGATGCCGGGCGAGGCCGTTGTCAAGGAGGAAGCCTCTCCCGAGCCGAATGCCGCTCCAGTGCTTGACCTGCAGATCATTGAGGAGATCATCGCCCTGAACGAAGACCAGGACCGTTCCATTTTGGGCGCTCTCTTCGAGCTTTACTGCCAGGATACGCCTAACAAGATCGATCAGCTGAAGAAGGCGGTTGAAGAGCAGGACAGTGAGCAGGCACGCGCCCTCGCCCATGACCTGAAATCCTCCAGCGCGAGCCTGGGGCTGAAATCGCTCGCCAACTACTTCGAGCGCTTGGAGCTAGCAGGCCGAAGCGGAGACTTGTCTCCGGCCGGGCATCTGCTCGAAGAGGTGGACGAGCATTACCCGGAAGCATGCAAGGAGTTTACCAAGATTCTTCAAGGATAATCACAGCTGAAAGATCGTAAGATGATCTACCACAAAATGACAGATGCGGCCAAAAAGAAGCTTAATTAAGGAAGAGGTTACAATGGAAAAGGACACGTCTTGCCATTAGCGGCAGGGATTGTGTCCTTTTTGTGCGGAAGCTTGCTCAGACCCTGAGCCTTGTTCCTGCTTAGAATTTTCTTACCCGTCCCGTCACCCAGAAAAGAAGCGGAAAAACAGAACCGAAAATCATGGCATAGGAGGGCCAAATATTAAAGAACTCAAGAAGGAAGGTAAGATTAGGCCATGCGGCATTGGCCATATAGATTCCGGCAAAAGCCAACGGGAGCAGCAAAGGCTTGGTGTCCTTGAGAGAAAACACCTCCGCAAGGCCGTTAGCCGACACAAACAGCAGCAGGCTTAGCCGGAAGAAGATTGTCACGAACCATATGATCGCCACCAGCACCTCGAAGCGTTCGTAGAAATTTCCTATGCTGACGGTACGCACGGCATAATAACTGGGGAAAGGCAGGTTCTCGGTTACCTCGGCGCTTAGCACCCCGACGACGACCATGGTACAGATAAGAAACAGGATACCACTGATCATGCAGCTCTTGAACACGGCGCTATTCCACCGTTCGGCTCGGTCAAGGTAAGGAACAAAGAACAAGAACAGGATACTTTCCAGATACGGAAAGGCGACCAAAGGGATGGAGGCTCGGAATACGGTTTTCAGACCGTTTTCTAGAAGGGGAAGCTCATTTTGAAGCTTTACGCTGGGGAGCAATGATACCGTCAGGATTACAAACAAAAGGAGTACCAAAGGGAACAGAATTTCGGAAGCCCTTCCGATCACTTTTAATTTCATCCGTAGCGCATACAGCACGGCAACAAGCATAACCGCATAAACAATCTCCACGGGCGTTTTGGTAATAATGGAGGTAGTCAAGAAATCCCCCAAATTCCTCAGGGTAAGAACAAAGATCAGGTAGGGAAAGCCAAGAATGAAAACAAACAGGAGGCTTTTGCCGATGGCGGTGCCGAACAAAGCATTCATGTAGGTGCCAAACGTCTGGCTCTTCATCTGAACAGCGATGCTTCTATAAAGGGGAAACCAGAGGAGGTGAAGACCAAGCGCCGCTACCACGGCTAACCAGGCATCCTGTTTGGCTACCGTTGCCAAGGTGGACGGCAACACCAGAATGGCGCTGCCCACCTGATAAAGAATGAACCAAAGCGTTGCCTGACGGGGTGTGATTTGCATGGATGTTGCTCCTCCCTTATTTCAGCATGGAATCAAGCAGGGAACTGACGGGCCGGAACACCATCTGGATACCTGATAATGGACTGGGAAGATCCACATGGAGGAGAGATAGCAGGTTCAGGAGAAGAGCAACCGTAAACAGGCCTGCAGAGAACCCGAATTCACGGAGCTTCTTACCCCTCCACAGAGCCCTGTATTCCACAAAGGCCGCAGTCAAAGCGATTAGCAATAAAAAAATGTTGACGGCCATAAGCTTCCTCCTAAACCCGTTAGTCCTTGGGGAGATCTTCCAGCGGGGAGATGATTTTCCCGAATCTACGCAGCTTGAATTCCGGCTTGATCGTGACCGGCATCTCCTTGAAGCGTTCGTTCCAATCGGACTTCCAGCTCTTCCACTGGTCAGGATTATGCCGGTGGAAAGCGGTGCCGAACCCGTAGATGTCGACCCCATACTGTTCCTGCTCGTGACGGACACCTTCTTGAACGATCCGGAGCAGCTCCTTGGTTCCCGCCTGCTCCAATTCCACAAAATCCTGCTCCTTTGTAAGATCCGCCTTGCACTCCATCTCCCCGATGTCCCCTTCCATGTTCATATGGATCGTTAACTCAGGCTTCCCCTCTTTGATAGAGGGCTCGAGGATCGCTTTGGATCGTTTGATTTCTACGACAAAATAACCTTCTCCCCTCGGGCAGCGTACTTTCCCCACCGTGTTATGGACCCTGTTGGTGACATAGTCATAGGCTTTGCTGTCCGATTCGTTCAGCCAGCCCATTAACCGGTCACCGCGAAAAACCCCGATCCCCCCAAATTGATATTCCCCATAGGTGGTGGGGTCCTTGACGTTCTGGTTGGTCTTTCCTTTACGCACATTTCCAATCACGGTAACTCCCGTCAGTGTCGGCTCCAGTCCTTCCTTCCGGAGCATCTGGAACAGCTCTACCACGTTAACGGCGGAAGTAGGAGCCCACTGTTTTTCAGAAAGCTGCAATGACTTGTACAGCTCGACACCGGGAAGAACTTCGAAGGGGGTGACGAGGGAAAGGATGTCTTTCGCCGTGTATCCTCTGCTCAAGGCGATGTAGAAATCTGGCCTAGGCTCATGATCGCGGAGAATCAAGTCGAGGGCATCCGATATCCCCTTTTTGGCAACCTTCTCATCCAGAAGCAAAAGCCGAAGATGGGAGGCATATAATTTGCGGGAAGATTTTGTTGTTATTTTGCGTAATGCTTCATAGATCGTTTTTTCTTTCTCCGAGACAATAAAAATCGGAGAGCGTTGGGAGGAGCGCTTCTTGGTCATCTGGGATGGGTCCACGGCTTGCAGGGTGATCATGTACTCCCCGCCGACCATGTCTACTCCCATAGCTAGAACAACCGAGAGCTCGTTGAGCTCCCTGCGGTCCCAGCAGCCGGTCAAAAGAGCCGGCAGCAGAAGGCAGACCAGTAAGGGTAGTAGTATTGTTCTTCGCCGCTTCATCGCTTCTGCCCCTGATCATTAGATTTTCTGGTGCGGAACGCCCAATGGGGGAACCGGAGAATGGCATCATTCTGCTTACTTCTGTGAAATGGGGCTTCCGGACCCAGATACGGAGTCCCCAGAGAGTCCAGGCTGCAAAGGTGGATAATGATGATAATCATGGCGACCGTTAATCCGTACACCCCGAAGGAGGCGGCCGAAGCCATTAAGCCGAACCGCAGCAGACGAATTCCTATGGACATTGCATATGCCGGTATCACGAAGCTGGATATACCCGTGATCGCCACAATGATGACCATTACGGCAGAGACGATATCCGCTTCGACGGCCGCCTGCCCGATGACAATCGTTCCCACGATGGATACGGCCTGCCCGATCGTCCGGGGCATACGAACCCCGGCCTCCCGCAAAATTTCGAAAGTGACCTCCATAAGCACGGCCTCAACAAAGGCAGGGAAAGGAATCCCCTCACGTTGGGCGGCCAAGCTTAGGAGAAGCTGCGTCGGGAGCATATCCTGATGAAAGGTGGTCAAAGCGATATAAACGGACGGAGCGAGCAAGCAAATGAATAACGATATGTAGCGCAGGATCCGGATAACGTTGCTGTAGAAATAGGGCTGGTAATAATCCTCGGCGGATTGGATAAAGTCCACGAAAACCGAAGGGGCCAGCAGGACAAAGGGGGTGCCATCTACAAAGACGGCAATTTTCCCATCCATCAGTCCTCCTGCAACCGTATCCGGTCTGTCTGTATTATAAACGGTCGGGAAGATTGTAAAGGCCTGGTTGCCAACCAGCCATTCCTCCAGATACTCTCCCTCCAGAACGCGGTCCAGCGGATATAACTCCAGCCGGTCCAGGAGATGCTTCACCATCTCTGCATCAGCCTTGCCCAACAGGTACATGACCGCGATATCTGTTCTCGTCTGCTTGCCCGCCTTGCAGGAGACGACCCGGATTTCCTTATCTTTAATTCGTCGGCGCACCAAGGTCGTATTGGTTCGCAAGGTTTCGGTGAAGGATTCCTGCGGGCCGCGGACGACTGACTGAGTCTTTGATTCCGTGATGCTGCGTTCCTCCCAGCCCGGGAGAGCAAGCAGCAATCCTTGGTCGGCACCGTCCAAAAGGAGCAGAACGCTGCCTGACATAACGAGTTCTAGGGCTGTTTCCATTTCCTTTGCAAAGCTGGCTTCGCCAACGCCGAGGATGCTTTGTTTCAGGTCATTCAGCGATAGCTCTCGAGCCTGAAACTCGTAAGACCGTCCACGGTCCAGCAGAGAAGGGATGACCGTATCGAGCAGCGCCTGCTTATCGATCATTCCGTCCAGATAGAATAAGGCGATCCGGCAGGGAGGTAGGGAGCCGCGATGGAGCGTAAGATCACGGACGACGAAGTCCGAGCTGTCTCCCATTAAGGTACACAGCTGTTCCCTGTTCCGGTCAAGATGGCTCGACAGCCTGGCGGAGTCGGAAGGATTCCTCATGTCCTGTAATTCTCCCTTCTTCTACCCGGATATCGTTTCCAGATTAACCCTTACCTATTCGTAAAGGAAGCCCGGACCAACACAAAAACCCTTGCCGAAAACGAATAGAAGGCGCTTCTATTCGTTTCAGCAAGGGAATGCTGAGAGGAAGGCAAGTTTAAACAGGAGAACTCAAGATTTTTCTCGGTCTACTCTCCCGACCATTCCTTCAGCTTCTTATCCGAAGGGAGGAAGAAGGTCATCAGGCCGATTAACGGCAGGAAGCTGCAGGCCTTCATGACGAAGGGCAGGGACGTCCAGTCAATCAGGTTGCCGATGAAGACCGAGCCGATGGCGCCGAGGCCGAAGGCAAGGCCGGTGATCAGGCCGGAGACCGTCCCGATTTTGCCCGGAATGAGCTCTTGGGCATAGACGACGGCCACCGAGAAGCTCGAGAGCAGAATGAAGCCCATGATGAGCAGCAGCACGAAGGCTATGGCGGGAGGAGCGTACGGCAGCACCAGGGCAAAAGGCGCGGCTCCGAGCATGGACAGGAACAGAATGTTCCGGCGTCCGAACCGGTCGGCGAGCGGGCCTCCGAAGAACGTTCCGGCGGCACCGGCGGCGAGGAAGCTGAAGATGAACAGCTGCGCGTTCTGCTCCGACAGCCCCCAGTGTTCATGTAAATAGAAGAGATAGAAGTTCGAGATGCAGGCATGGTACCAAGAGCGGGCAAAAACAAGAAAGACCAGCAGCGTGACCGCCACGGCCAGCTTGGTACCGGTGCCGGACGTCCGGGGACGGGCCGCTCCTTGGCACGCGGGTTCACCCGCAGCTGCTCCCCGTACCATTTGGCGATCTGCAGCTGTACGAAGATCGCGGCGGCCGCCACGATCATGAAGAGGAAGGCTCCATGCTGGCCGAGCGGGTAGAACACGAACACGGCGAGAATCGGGGCGAGCGCCTGCCCGGCATTGCCCCCTACCTGGAAGATGGACTGAGCCAAGCCCCTCCGGCTTCCGGCGGCCATATAAGAAACACGCGAGCCCTCGGGGTGAAAGACGGCCGAACCGATGCCCACGAAGACAACGGCAAGCAGCACAAGCGGGTAGCTCGGCGCGAAACCAAGCAGAAGCATCCCGATAAAGGTGGAACCCATTCCGAGCGGCAGCAGATAAGGCGAAGGCCGGGCATCCGTATACATGCCGACAACGGGCTGCATGAGAGAGGCGGTGAAGCTGAGCCCGAAGCCGATCCAGCCCAGTTGGCCGTAGCTCAAGCTCATGGAATCCTTCAGAATGGGATAAATGGCGGTAATAACGGATTGAATGGAATCATTGAATAAGTGTACCAGGCCGATGGCAAAAAGGATCCGGTAAAGCGTGGGCTTGGCGGCCGGCTGGACGTTCGCGGCAAGTGACATGCGGATTTCCCTCCTGAATTTAGAAAAAGGGAGTGAGCGCCCTCATCCCCTTGAGATTAACCTTATAAAATGAAGCCTTATTCCTTCGCGTGCAGGCGGCCGAGCGCTTCGCCCATGCGCACCTTGCTGCCGACATCCAGATCGTCCCTGGCATCGAATGTGCCGTTCTCCATCAGAAGGACGACGGTGGAGCCGAATTCGAAATAAGCGAGATCGTCCCCGATCTGCAGGGTATCCCCGAGACCTTCGACGTATTGAATGCTGCTTACATTCATCGCCCCGACTTTGACTACGGCCGTTTCGCCGAATTCGTTGTGCAGGTAGGTTACGAGTCGTTCGTTGCGGCTCAGCACCCGCTTCATATGGCGCAGGCCGAACTCGTTGACGGGATATACCTTCCCGGGGATATGCTCTTTCTCGATAATCCGGCCCGTCACCGGAGAATGAATCCGGTGGTAATCCGTGGGGCTCAAATAGAGCACGAAATAAAAGCCGTCCTTATAATTAACGGTGCGGGGGATTGGTTGAGCAGCTCATCGACTGTATAATCCTGCCCCTTGATATTAAACAGCTGGCCTGTCCGGATTTCGCCCATGCCGGTAATGAGGGCATCCACCGGACTGACGAGCACGGAGGCGGTCAGGTCGATCGGACGGAGCCCCTGCTTCAGGCGCCGGGTAAAAAAGTCGTTAAGCGACTTGTATTCGGAAACCGGCTTTTCGGCATCTTCGATCCGAATTCCGTATGTCTTGGCAAACCAAGGGATAAGGCGCCGGCTGGCTCCGGATTTGGCGAAGACCCCGGTCAATTGGGAAACCGATTTGCGCGAGGACAGCTCGGTCAGCAGCCGAAAAAAACGCTTGGCCATGTAGTCAGTTCTCCTGTTCCGTCTGTAAATGAAAGGTCTATCGAATATCTTGACACAGAACCGCCGCCAAATCAACAAAAACGGCAATTCTTTAGCCATTTTCGCAGGAGGAAATAAGCGGGAGGACGCAGTCGGCTACCCCCGGTGAACCGGACGGGATACAAAATCTCCTTGCGTACCTGGGGGAGATTGGTGTATGGTGATATCAACTGAATAGGGAATGCGGGGGCTTGATGAAGTCAGGCTGAGAGTGCGACCGGGTGTCGCTGACCGTTAATCTGAACTGGATAATGCCAGCGTAGAGAATTCGACGTGTGCCTGCACATGCCTTGTGGTCTGCGATTATCCGCGGGCCTTTTTGCATTGGCCTGTACCAGCACCTGCCTTTCGGCTGTTCATTTATATACGTCAGGGGGACCGCGAATGGAGAACTTTACGGACAGGCTGTACGCCGCAGCCCGGCCCATATGGCAGGAAAGCCATCACCATGCCTTCCTGTATGAACTAAGAGAAGGGACCCTGGCTCCGGACCGGTTCGCCTTCTATTTGTGCCAGGATTATGTGTATCTGCTGGACTATGCGAAGCTTTTGCCCTCGGGATCGTGAAGGCGGAGGAGGAAGCGGACATGGCCTGGTTCGCCGAGCTGGTGCACTCGACCCTGCATGGGGAGATGGATGCCCACCGCCGGCTGGCCTCCTCCTTCGGCATAACGCGGGCGAAACTCGAGAACACGAAGCCTTCGGCGGTTACGCTCGGCTATACCGGGTATATGCTGGGAGTGGCGGAGAAGGGCTCCTGGCCGACCTGGTGGCGGTCTTATTGCCCTGCATGTGGAGCTACCGGGAAGTGGGCGTCGTGTTCAAGGACTACCCCGGGGCCTTGGATCACCCTCTCTACGGGGAGTGGATTCTAACCTACGCCTCCGAGAAGTTCGGCGAGATTACGGACTGGCTCATCGACCGGATGAACCGGCTGGCCGAGGGACTGCCTGAACCGGCGCTCCAGAGGCTGGAGGAACTCTTCGTGACGGCTTCGCGGTTCGAATACCGGTTCTGGGACATGGCTTACAAGAAAGAGATGTGGTAAGGAATGAATGAACCGATTCTGTCGGTGGAAGGGGTAAGCTACCGCTTTCCCCGGCACCGGCGCTGATAAATAACCTCTCGTTCGAGGTGGAGGCCAACGAGTTCGTCTCGCTGCTCGGCCCAAGCGGCACGGGCAAGAGCACCGTGTTCCGCCTCCTCTCCGGCCTGCTCGAGCCGGACAGCGGCCGTATCACGCTCCGCGGCCGCGCGGGCACGGCCATCGCCGGCCCGCCTGACGGCGGCGGCGCGACCGGGGCCGCTGCGGCTCCGCCTGCCGGCCTGCTCGGCCGCGTCGGCTATATGCCGCAGAACGCGGCGCTGCTGCCGTGGCGCACCGTGCTGCAGAACGCCGCGCTCGCGCTCGAGCTGAAGGGCGTCCCGCGCCGGGAGGCGGAACGCCGCGTGCGGGAGCTGCTGCCGGCGTTCGGCCTCGCCGGAACGGAAGGGAGGCTCCCGCACGAGCTCTCGGGCGGCATGCGGCAGCGCGTCGCGTTCCTGCGGGCGGTGCTGGGCGGCACCGAGCTGCTTCTGCTCGACGAGCCGTTCAGCGCCCTCGACGCGATGACGCGGGTCGGGATGCAGGAGTGGCTCCTCGCCATGTGGGAGAAGCACCGGCAGACGGTGCTGTTCATCACCCACGATATCGAGGAGGCGCTGCTCCTGTCCGACCGCGTGCTGCTCGTCGGGGAGACGCCGATCCGGCGTCTGCACGAGGTGCGCGTGCCGCTGCCGCGTCCGCGCACCTACGAGACGACGCTCGACCCGGCCTTCGTCGAGCTTAAGAAGCAGGTGCTGCAGCGGCTGCGCGGCACCGGGCCGGACGGCGTCGGCTCCGGCAGCCAGCCGGTCCGCTCGGGCACCGAAGGAGGCGAAGACCGATGATCCGGCGCAACGGACCGGCGCTGCTCTTCCTCGTGCTGCTGACGCTGGCGTGGGAGGCGGCTGCCGTCGTATTCCACATCCCGCACTTCATTCTGCCCCGTCCCTCCGGCGTTCTCGCCGCCCTGTGGGACCAGCGGGACGTGCTCCTTAAGCATTCCGTGGTCACCCTTCGGGAGGCACTCGCAGGTCTCGCCCTCTCCGTCCTCTTCGGAGTGACGGTGGCGGCCTGGATTCACAGCTCCAAGCTGGCCCGGCGGGCCGTCTACCCGCTCGTGGTCATATCGCAGACGATTCCGATCGTGGCGTTGTCGCCTGTCATGGTGATGTGGTTCGGCTACACGATCTGGAGCAAAATCGCCGTCGTCATCCTCTTCACCTTCTTCCCGGTCACCGTCAATACGGTGGACGGCTTGCGGACGGTCGATCCGGACCTCCGCGATCTGATGAAGACGATGGGGGCGCGAAAGCGGGACCTGTTCCTGAAGCTGCAGGTTCCTTCGGCCATGCCGGGCTTCTTCACCGGGTTCAAAATGGCCGCCGCCTTCAGCGTAGTCGGAGCGACCATCGGGGAGTGGCTCGGGGCCGAGGCGGGACTCGGCATGTTCAGCAAGCGGGCGTCCAATATGCTGCGGGCGGAGCAGGTGTTTGCGGCCATTCTCCTGCTGTCCGTCATGGGGCTGCTGCTCTTCCTTCTCGCCTGGGCGCTGGAGGCCCGGCTGACGAAGCGGATGCGGCGTTAGAATTCGTGCAGTACGGCAAAGATTAATAGAAACCATACAAAGTGGAGGGTTACCCATGAGAAAAAATTTACAAAAAGCAGGCTCGCTCCTGCTGGCCGGCGTGCTGGCCTTAGGCCTGGCGGCCTGCGCCAAGAAGGAGGAGCCGGCGGCTTCCGGAACGCCTACCGGAAAGCCGGCCGATAAGCCGCTGACGGAGCTGACGGTCCTGCTCGACTGGTATCCGAATGCGGTTCACAGCTTCCTGTTTGCGGCGGAGGAGCAGGGCTACTTCAAGGAAGCCGGGCTGAAGGTTAACCTGCAGACTCCGGCCGACACGAACGATGCGCTTAAGCTGCTCGCTGCCGACAAGGCCGATCTTGCCATCAGCTACCAGATGCAGGTGGCACTGTCGCGCGCCGAGGGCATTCCGATCGTCTCCGTCGCCTCCATCGTCCGCCATCCGCTGAATCAGGTATTCGCAAGCGAGAAGAGCGGGATCAAGTCCGCCAAGGACCTGGCCGGGCATAAAGTCGGCTACCCGTCCTTCCCGATTGACCAGGATAAAGTGACCACCATGGTGAAGGCGGACGGGGAGACCCGTCCAAGGTTCAATTCATCGACGTGGGCTACGACCTCATCCCGGCCATGACCACCGGCAAGGTTGACGCCATTATCGGCGGCTACATCAACCATGAGAAGCTGCTCCTCGAGAAAGAGGGCATCAAGCTGGTGGCCCTCGACCCGGCCAAGTTCGGGGTGCCGGACTATTACGAGCTTGTGCTCACGGCGAGCGAGAATGGGCTCAAATCCAAGGGCGATGCCATCAAGGCTTTCTGGCAGGCGGCCCGCAAAGGGCAGGAATACACGGCCAAAAATCCGGACAAAGCCCTAAAGACCGTGCTCGACAAGCAAAACAAGGAATTCGAGCTGGATCCCGAGATCGAGAAGAAGAGCCTCCAGGTGCTTCTCCCGCTTATGGACAACGGCAAGGACAAATTCGGCTCCCAGACCGAAGCCTCCTGGCAGTCGGTCATCGACTGGATGAAGAAGAACGGCAGCCTGAAGGGGGACGTGAAGGCAGCCGACGCCTTCCGCAATTTAGAATAGCCATTAAACGTGTCAGAAGCCGGAGGCCCGCAAGGGGTTCCGGCTTTTTTGTTTTTCCCACAGGTAATTGCCCAGGCATGCCCATTTTGGAGTCGGTTAGACAGACCTACAGGTCGTTCTTGTGCCTTTGCCATATCATAATGGACGGAGGTACTATTCCTTAATGCACAGCGGGGTGAGTAACATGAGAAAGGTCGTCCTTACCGGGGCCGCCGGTTTTTGGGCTATCATTTGGCGGTGCAGCTGCTTAAGGAAGGCTGCGTTGTGATCGGGTTGGATAATCTGTCTACCGGACAAAAAGACAATATCAAGAAATTAAAAAGATCGGAACGGTTTCTGTTTATTCAGGGGGACGCCGCCTCGCCTATGGTTATGGATCTGCCGGAGCTTCAACGGGCTGATGAAATTTATCATTTGGCGTCTCCGGCATCGCCGAAGTTCTACCAAAGCCATCCCCTGGAAACGATCGAGGTGAATACAAGGGGAACCTGCCAAATGCTGGAGCTGTGCCGTCGAAACAAGGCAAAGCTATTGTATACCAGTACCAGTGAAGCTTATGGGGACCCGGCCGTTCATCCTCAATCCGAATCCTATCGGGGGAACGTCAATACGTGGGGACCCCGGGCCTGCTACGACGAAGCCAAAAGACTGGGAGAAACCTACTGCTACGAGTACTTTACGAAGTTCGGGGTACCGGTCAAGGTGGCAAGAATTTTTAACACTTATTCGGCAGGGCTTCGCAATGACGACGGAAGAGTCATTTCCAATTTCGTCACCCAAGCGTTAACCGGACAGGATATTACGGTGTATGGGGACGGGTCCCAGACCCGGTCCTTCTGCTATGTGGATGACACGGTAAGGGGGCTGCTGCTCATGATGAGGGAATCCAAGGCGGACGGTGAAATCATAAACATCGGCAATCCGGAAGAATACACCATCCTGGAGGTTGCCCGGAAAGTCAAACAGATAAGCGGCTCGGAAAGCCGTATTGTTTATCAGGCCCTGCCTAAAGACGACCCTATGCAGCGCCGCCCCGATATAACGAAGGCCCGGCAGGTGCTTGGCTGGAGCCCCCTTGTCCCTCTGGAGGAAGGATTGAAGCGGACGATTCAGGCTTATTCCCAACTCCTTCGAGGAAAAAGGCAGGGGAGCTATGAATATCGTTTGTATCGGCGCAGGCTATGTAGGAAGCGTCACCGCCGCCGCCTTCGCTGTTCTGGGCCATACCGTCACCGTTATCGACCTGGACTCCCGGAAGATAGAAGCCATACGTACGGGAACGAGCCCGATTTATGAGCCGGGTCTGCAGGAGCTGCTGCAGGAATGCGCGGGAACAACCTTGTTGGCGTCTCGCGATTACCATGCGGTAAGCCGTGCCTCGGTTGTGTTCATCTGCGTCGGAACCCCATCCAAAGCTGATTTAACAGCGGATTTGGGCTACGTCAAGGAAGCGGCGAAGACGATAGGCAGACATTTGAATCCGGATCATTATACGGTAATCGTTAACAAGTCAACCGTGCCGGTGGGAACAGCCGATCTGGTAAGTTCTCTTATCGAAGAGACGTCAGGGCTGACATCCGGAAAAGACTTTGACGTCGTTAGCAACCCGGAATTTTTACGGGAAGGGTATGCCGTGGAGGATGTCTTTTACCCGGACCGGATCATCGTCGGCAGCGATAGCAGTAGGGCCAAGACGGTCATGAGGTCGCTTTATGGACCCGTCCTGAATAGGGAAGGGTATGAAATGCTGAGAGGAGTGGTCCCTGCACCGGATACCCGTCCTCCCGCAGTATGGTTCGAATCGGGCACCAAAAGCGCCGAGCTCATCAAATATGCTTCCAATGCCTTCCTGGCCGTCAAGATCAGCTACATCAACGAAATGGCGCGTTTATGTGAAACCTTGGGTGCCGATGTCACGGACGTCGCAAAAGGAATGGGGCTGGACAGCCGGATCGGACATAAATTTCTTGAGGTTTCCAGCGGATGGAGCGGAAGCTGCTTTCCGAAGGATACAGCCGAGCTTCTTGCCACAAGCCGCAAATACGGATGCGAGCAATCGATCACAGCGGCTGCCGTGAAAGCCAATGACCGCATGCTTCTTTACTGCGTAAGCAAGGTTCAGTCCCGGTTGAAATCCCTGCCGGGTAAAACGGTCGGCCTTCTCGGCCTGACGTTCAAGCCGAATACGGATGATGCCCGGCAGACGCAGGCTCAGGTTATGGCCCGGCAGCTGGAGAGCTTGGGGGCCAGGGTCAAAGTCCATGACCCCCAGGGGATGGAAATGTTCAGAAGGCTCAATCCGGGTCTCGCTGTGGAATACTGCGAAAGCCCGGAACAGGTCCTGATTGGCGCGGACGCTGCCGTCCTTCTCACCCACTGGGATTGTTATCTGTCGATGGACTGGGAATCGGTCCGGCCGGCGATGAAGGTTCCCTATTTGCTGGATACCCGAAATGTCCTGGATTCCCGGAAAATGCTTCAATGGGGCTATGTTTATGAAGGGCTTGGGAAATAACAGGAGCTAACGAACTCCTGCATGGTTCCACATCTAACTCAAAAAAAATGGCTCGGAGTTTCCTCCAAGCCATTTTTTCTGATCTATAGACGAAGGAGGATACCGAAAACAGCCGCCAGCTGCTTATATTCTCCTGTACGGCTTAACGCTTTTCTTTGAGCGGTCAGCTTCTCGAGAAGTTTAGGTTTTTTCTTGTTGGAGAACAACAGGGAGCCCGTCACCTTACGGCCCCGGGCTCTTTTAATAAGCAGGGTATGGAGCGCCCGGACAAAACGGTCCCTGAACAAGCGGAAGGAATCCGGGAACCGGTCTTTCAAATGGTAATATTCGTATATCGTCCGGTTGATCTCAAAATAATTTAGTCTTCCCATTTGATGAAGGGCGATCAAGGCTATTCCAAGGTCATGGTGCTTCTCATAAAATTTCAATAAATTACCGGTAAGCTGCCCATTGCGGGCGGACTCCGAAAAAGCATGCTCCTGGTGGTAGCACACAATCTCTTCTCCAGCATAGAAGCGGGCGCCGTTCTGGAATAGACGGTAGCCTAGCTCCCAGTCCTCAAAGCCATAGCCTTGGAAATTCTCGTCAAAATAACCGGCTTTCTCCACTGATGCCTTCTTTACCGAAATGTTCCCTGTAAGAAAACCGATCCAAGGCAGATGAAAACCTTTTAACTCCGGACCAAAATGGGCGAGGACATGCTTTTTGTAGTAGAAAGACTTCTCGAACGACAATTTTTTGTACAGCCCGGAATCGATATGCTCAAGCCTGACCAGCTGTATGGGCCGGCCTTTTTTCTTTATAAATTGCTTCAAGGTACGGGCGGTCGTGCAGTGCTTCCGAATCGATGGCCAATTCCGTACGATCCGTCTGCAGTGTTTGAACTGGTTATACTTGAAAGAAGGGGAAAGAATGGAGTAAAGGCCTCGGAAGCCGGTAAATACACCCGTGACGACCAGGTTATCGGCTCCCTCCTGATATTTCATATGATTGGCGACAAAATCCGGCTCCACAATCATTTCGGCATCCAGGAAGATGAGCAGGGGAGCGCTTGCCACATGAATTCCTCGGTTTCGGGCGGCGGAGCGTCCGGTATTGGTCTCGCTGCGGAGACACTGCAAAAAATAGGCTGGGTAATAGCCTTGCAGACTCTCTAACGTTCCATCGGTTGACCCGTCATCGACCAGAATAACCTCCATTCTGGAAAGGTCGAAGGTTTGCTTCTCGAGAGAATGCAGGGTTAACCTAACCTCCGTTTTTTTGTTATAAGTCGGGATAATAATGCTGACGTCGAAGGCCAACTTATCCACCTACCTCTCCAATAATTCCTGGAAAGACTCAACCAGACCGGGAAACCGGCCTTCTTCTCTCAGCAGGGAAAGCTCGTTTTGGAAAGCTTCATAGGCTCCCGGCTGCTCTTCAAACAGGACATCGCTCAGATTCTTGATGGGTTGTTCGTTTACGAAACGGTCGGCTATCTTCTCAAACAAGGTCATACTCGTGTTTAGAAACATCTGGTACTTCTCCGTCGAGTCGGAAGTCATGTCTTTGTACTCGGAAACGAGATCGTTTATGGAAACGAAATCCTTAATGCCGAGCAGAAGCAAGGTATGGATGCCCACTTCAAAGTCCCGGTGCCTCTGGTAAAATTTCCGGTAATTTTTGTAGTTGTCGCTCTTTATGGAGGCGTAGGGTTGAGTGGGATGCTCCTGATGATAAATAGGCGTGCGGCCGTCATCGAGGAATTTAGCCCCATGCTTGAATAACCGGTAGCCGAATTCCCAATCCTCGAATCCCCAGCCCTCGAACCCTTCATAGAAAGGGCCGACCTCCTCATATAGACTTCTCCGGAAAGAAAGACTGTGGGTCACCACACAATACCAGGGCAGATGATACCCTTCGTACCGGCTGCCGAACTTGCGCAGGACCTCCGGCCGGAGCGGGTCGCTAAAGGTATAGCGAAGAAATTTCCTGTTCTTGATGGCCTCTTCTTTCAGCAGCCGGACAGGCCGGCTCCTCTTTTGGATTCGAGCCGCCAGCTTCCGGATGTTTCTCCTTCTGCTCCAAGAGGTCAATCTCCATTTTTTGCGAAGAAGAGGGCGCTTGCGGATAAGAGAGTAGAAATGTTTGAACTGCGTTTTGTTAAAAGCGGGGTGAAGGACGGAGAACATTCCGTTGTGGCCCATGCATCCGGTTACTACAAGATTGTCTTCTTGAGAATGGTAGCGGTAATGCCTTTCCACATAACGGCGGTGAACGAGCATTTCGGCATCCAGCATAATGATGATTTTTCCGGAAGCGGCGGCAATGCCGACATTTTTGGCAGCCGATCGGCCCAAATTCTTATCGGAGCGAATGTAGCGGAAAGGAAAGGGAGCTTGGAAACGGCTAAGCTTAGGGGTGCGGTCGGACGAAGCGTCATCCACAAAAATAACCTCCATCTTGGAAGGATCGAAGGTTTGGTATTTAAGGGCCATTAAGCTGAATAGATTCATCGGATATTTGTTGTAGGAATTCATGATAATGCTGACCTCGGTACTCAATCCGGAGACCTCCTTTACGTTTCCCTGTATTTAAGCATGGATAGTTTAGGTTATGGTCCACCCGGACTTTGGACACGGCACTTCTCCCGTAGACGGCTGATTAGGGTAAGTGCCTGCGTTACCCCAACCCTAACTCCCACATAAACTATCGACATAAGGAGGGGTTCCAGTGGCAGTGGCCTTGATTACCGGCGCCTCGGGCTTAATTGGCTCCGAAGCGGTGGAATATTTCGCGGGACTCGGATTTACCGTTGTCGGAATAGATAATGATATGAGGAAGACCTTCTTCGGGGATTCCGGATCTACCCTATGGAACCGGCGGCGCTTGGAGTCCTTGCTGGGGAAAGCTATGTTCACTTTTCTTCCGACATTCGGGATAAGGAAGCGATGGACCAAATCTTTCAGAAATATGGTTCCGCAATTGAATTAATCATCCATACGGCGGCACAGCCTTCTCACGATTGGGCGGCACGGGATCCGGTCGTCGATTTCGATGTGAATGCGAAGGGAACCCTTCACTTATTGGAGGCCATGAGGCAGCACTGTCCGGAAGCGGTCTTTGTCTTCACCTCAACGAATAAGGTCTACGGCGATAATCCCAACCGGCTCCCTCTCGTAGAACAGAAGCTCCGCTGGGAAATCGATCCCGCCCATCCGTATCAAATGGGTATTCCCGAGCACCTCAGTGTGGATGGATGCATGCATTCGTTATTCGGCGCTTCCAAGCTCTCTGCGGATTTACTGGTACAGGAATATGGGAAATATTTTAATTTCAAAACGGTTTGTTTCCGGGGAGGCGTGCTGACCGGGTTTCGTCAAGCCGGCGTGGAGCTTCACGGATTTGTCAATTATCTTATGAAGTGCGCGGTTACCGGCACTCCCTATACCATCTATGGCTATAAAGGAAAGCAGGTGAGGGACGTTATTCATTCCCGTGACGTGGTAAGAGCGTTCCACGCTTTCTACAGCAGTCCGAGACGCGGGGAGAAGTCTATAATTTGGGAGGGGAAGAGAATCCAACGTTTCCCTGCTGGAAGCCATTCAGCTGGCGGAAAAGATTTCGGGTAAACCCATGGCTTATCAATATTCCGATTCCAACCGGCAGGGAGACCACATCTGGTATGTAACGGATTTATCCAAATTTAAAGCCCATTATCCGGATTGGAAGATAACAAATGGAATTGCCAGCATAATGGAAGAGATTGCCGATCAGAATAAGGAACGGTGGCTGGCACCCTAACCGGAAAAAGAAACAGCATCCCGCTAGCGTCCGACAGAAGGAGCAGGCCTTCCGTTCGGGCGCTTTTTGAGGTATGCTGTGAGACGTAAAATCACTAATTTCAGGAGCCATGCTCTTCAGAAAGGTTTGAACCTACACCATGTCGGCTTCCCAATCCCTACCTCTACCCGACGACAGAGGGCGTGCCCGCTCACGCCGTACTTGGATGGCGATCCTGCTCGGCTCGCTGTCGGCGTTCGGTCCCCTGTCGCTCGACCTGTACCTGCCCGCTCTGCCGGCACTCGAACAAGAACTTCTTGCCGGAACCTCGATCATCCAGCTGACCTTGACCGCCTGCCTGCTCGGCCTGTCGGTGGGGCAGCTCTTCGCCGGGTCGATCAGCGATGTCCGCGGCCGAAAGGGGCCCCTTATCACAGGCCTCGTCGTCTATGCCGCCGCGTCGCTCCTCTGTGCCCTGAGTCCGTCGGTCGGCCTGCTGATCGTTCTCCGCTTCCTGCAGGGCTTCGCCGGCGCCGCGGGGATCGTCATCTCGCGGGCGGTCGTCCGCGACTTGTATGAAGGCCCGGAGCTGACGAAGTTCTTCTCGCTCCTCATGCTGGTGAACGGAGCCGCGCCGATTCTGGCGCCCATTGCCGGGGGCCAGCTGCTGAAGCTGATTCCGTGGCAGGGCCTGTTCGTCGTTCTCTCTGTCATCTCCTTTTAATGCTGGCCGGCGTGCTGCTGGGCCTGCCCGAAACCCTGCCGGCCAGGCTTCGCTCGGAGGCGGGACTCGGCAACACGCTGCGCACCTTCGGCACCCTCGTGAAGGACCGGGTGTTCATGGGCTACGCGCTCGCCCAAGGGCTCGTGACGGCGGCCATGTTCGCCTATATTTCCGGATCTCCCTTCGTCATCCAGCAGATCTACGGGGTTTCCCCCAAGGCTTCAGCCTTCTGTTCGCCATGAACGGGGCGGGCATCATTCTGGCGGGACAGATCACCGGCCGCCTGGCGGCCAAGGTGGGAGAGAAGCGCCTGCTGATCGCCGGGCTTCTCCTCGCGGCCTTCGGCGGGGTAAGCCTTCTCGGCGTACTGGCCATGAAGGCACCGCTGCCCTGGATTCTTCCACCGCTGTTCCTCGTCGTCTCCTGCGTAGGAATCGTATCGACGGCGGGCTTCAGCTTGGCGATGCAGAATCACGGGCGTACCGCGGGGAGCGCCTCGGCCCTGCTCGGACTGATGTCCCTGCTGTTCGGAGCGCTGGTCGCTCCGCTGGTGGGGCTCGGAGGGAGCGGGACGGCGCTGCCGATGGGGCTGGTCATAGCCGCCGCGGATATCGGCTCGGTGCTCGTCTATGTCTTCCTCATTCATCGCCGTATGGGCTCAAGATCCTAAAGCCCGCGGCTTACCGATACCGGCTTCCCTAGGGGGGCCGGTTTTTTGGTGTGTTTGGGAAAGGAAATCCCTCGAAGGCTCTCGGTATAAGCGCCCGTTCAGAAGGAGGGGAAGCCGTTTACCTGGAATTCTTTCGGACCTGGAGGCAGGAAGAATAAATGGTATTTTGACGATTTGGTGAACGGGAATTATAATGAGGGTGATGGTGGAAGCGCTTACGAAGCTTGTCCGCCGTCCATTCCACTGCTGGAGGTCGTATGCCATGGCTCAAAAAGGAATTGACTTCACCGAGGTTGCCCGGTCGGCTCCCTTCCGGAAGCTGATGAGCAGCAAGAAAAGATTTATCCTGCCGTGGACGCTGTTCTTCTTCGCCTTCTATTTCACGCTGCCGATTCTCACTTCGTACACCACCGTTCTTAACAAGCCGGCCTTCGGTCCCGTCTCCTGGGCATGGGTGTTCGCCTTCGCCCAATTTCTGATGACCTGGGGACTGTGCGTGCTTTATTCGAGGAAAGCGGCCGAATTCGACCGGATGGTGCAGGACGTCCGCCGCGGAATGGGGAGGTAACCTATGGGATCCATTAACACGACTGCCTTTCTGCTCTTTCTGGCCATTGTTCTGCTGACCATCGTTATTACTTATTTTGCCGCCAAAAAAACAAATTCCACCTCCGACTTCTATACCGCCGGGGAGGGCTGAAGGGCTACCAGAACGGGCTCGCCATTGCGGGCGATTACATGTCCGCCGCTTCCTTCCTCGGCATTGCCGGAACGATCGCCCTCTCGGGGTTTGACGGCTTCTTCTACAGCATCGGCTTTCTCGTCGCCTACCTGGTGGTCCTCTATCTGGTGGCGGAGCCGCTCAGGAACCTGGGAAAATACACAATGGCGGATATGATCGCCGCCCGCTTCGACGACAAAAAGGTGCGGGAGTCGCCGCCCTGAACACGGTTACCATCTCGATTTTCTACATGATCGCCCAACTGGTGGGGGCGGGGTCCTTGATCAAGCTGCTCCTCGGCCTCGATTACTTGACGTCCGTAACGATCGTCGGGGTTCTGATGACGCTCTACGTCGTCTTCGGGGGATGACCGCCACCTCCTGGGTGCAGATCACCAAGGCCGTGCTCCTTATGGGAGGAACGTTTATCATCTCGCTGATCGTGTTTGCGAAGTTTAATTTTTCCGTGACCGAGATGTTCCAGTCGCTCCAGACGGCTACCCCGCTCGGAGAAAAATATTTGAACCCCGGCAACAAATACAAGGTGCCGCTCGACACCTTGTCGCTTAACTTGGCACTAGTGCTGGGCACGGCCGGACTGCCGCACATTCTGACGCGGTTCTTCACCGTCAAGGACGCCCCGACCGCCCGCAGCTCCGTCGTCTATGCGACCTGGCTGATCGGTATCTTCTACGTCATGACGGTATTCCTCGGCTTCGGGGCGGCTCAGTTCGTCGGCGCGAAGGAGATCACTGCGGCCGATCCAGGCGGCAACATGGCGGCTCCGCTGCTCGCCAAGGCGCTTGGCGGCGACTTCCTCTTTGCGTTCATCTCGGCCGTCGCCTTCGCCACCATTCTAGCGGTGGTGACCGGCCTCGTGCTCTCCGCGGCTTCGGCGTTCGCCCATGATTTCTACACGCACATCGTCCGCCGCGGGAACGCAACGGAGAAGGAGCAGATGACCGCCGCCCGCTGGGCATCCGTAGCGGTCTCCGTCATCTCGATCCTTTTGGCGCTTGCCGCCCAGAAGCTGAACGTGGCGTTCCTCGTCTCTCTCGCGTTCGCGGTGGCGGCCAGCGCGAATCTGCCGGTCATTCTCTTCACGATCTTCTGGCGCCGCTTCAATACCGCCGGAGCCGTGACCGGAATGCTGACGGGGCTGATCAGCGCCATCGTGCTGGTGGCCGTAAGCCCGAGCGTCTGGAGCCCGGCGGGCAAGGCGATTTTCACGGGGGATCCGCTTATTACGCTGACGAACCCGGGCATCATTTCCATTCCGCTTGGCTTCCTCGGGGCCATCGTCGGAACCCTGCTCTCCAGCCGCCCGTCCTCTAGCGCCAAATTCGATGAAATTCTGGTGAAGGCGAATACGGGGTACCGGGAGATGTAAGCAAGTGGCTTATCCGGTAGCTTGGTTGGCGGGTAAGCCCTGGTATGCGTATAGAATATCAATAGGGAAGTCGAACAACACTTCCTTCTAAGGCATCGAAAGCTCCGTTTCCTGTTGCTGCCTGTGAAAGCCGTCCTGCCCGCTGCTGAGCGGGGGACGGCTTTTTGGCCTGCCGTCCAGCGGGTGCTTGTCTCGCTTACTGCCCTCTTCCTTTCCTTTTAAGGAGGCTTGAGGACCGGAGGGGTTAGGAAGGAACGGAAATGGGTTAATCTATATCCATAGATTGGCATGGCCAATCGCTCGAAAGGGAGGGAAGGAAATGAGCCTATTGCTTGCCGTGGGAGTCGTGCTCGGGCCGGTTCTGCTGCTTGCCGCGGAGTGGATAGCGGGGAGGTACCGCTGGCTGTCCGACGCCCTGGCTTGGGTCGCCGCCGTAGTTTTCGGCATCATCGCGGCTCAGGCGGTCTACGAAATCCGCCGGGACGGAACCGTTTTTATGACCAACGTACATAAGGTATTCGAGAATGAGCTTTTCTTGCTGGCCGGGGCTTATTTGGGTCTCTACGGCATCGCCCGGATTCTGCACGGGCTGCTTCTCCGGCTTCGGGAGGAGTAGGGAGGGAATATTTTGCAGGAAAGGTGGAACTCTTTAAGGTAGACTAACGTTAAGGAGAGTGTCACCGATTATGCCGAACAACCTCACGGAAGAGAAGGTAGGGGCGTACAAAATAGGAGTAGGCCATCTGCAGGAGCATGCTCCGGGAATGGTCGAAGCCTACAACCGGTTTACCGGGGAATGCTTCGCGGAAGGGGCCGTCGACGCCAAAACCAAGCAGCTGATCGCCCTGGGCATCAGCCTGTTCGCCAACAATGAAGTCTGCACGCTTGTGCATGTGAACGAAGCGCTCCAGGAAGGAGCCAGCTCCAAGGAGATTATGGAAACCGTGGCGGTGGCGGCTGCGGTCGGAGGCGGGCATGCCATGTCCCAGGGAGTGACCCGGGTTCAGCAGGCGATTGCCTCGGCAGAGACCACTTCCTCTTCCCACTAAGGCAGTCCGGTGGCCGATAGGAGGAATACCATGACCAAGCTTAATCCCACGAATCATACGCATAAAAGGAACGCAGCCGCAGCCAGAGCCTGGAGAAGGGCCGCCGGCTGCTTTCTTCTGGCCGGCCTTCTGACGGCCGGAGGCTGCGGGCCGAAAGGAGGAGGGCAGGGGGCCGGAGCAGCTTCAGCGTCTCCGCCTCCCGTATCATCGCCCGGGACCACCGCCTCCGTCACGAGCACCCCGGCTCCGGCCTCGACGCCGCCTGCGGCGCCGACCCCTACAGCGGCTGCCGTTTCGCCGACCCCGCAGCCTGATGCCATCCGGGACAAGCTCCAGGCCATGACGCGGGAGGAGAAGGTCGGCCAGCTCGTGCTGGTCGGCATGGACGGGACGGAGAACAATGCGCAGACGAAGGAGCTCATCCGCACCTACAAGGTGGGCGGCTTCATCTTCTTCAAGGTCAACCTGACCGGCACGGACCAGGCTCTTCGCCTGTTTACGTCCCTGAAGGATACGAACCGGGCTTCGAGCTCCATCCCGTTGTGGATGAGCGTAGATGAGGAGGGAGGCCGGGTGACGCGGCTTCCGGACGAATTCGAGAAATTCCCCAGCATGGGGAGCCTCGGGAAGAAGAACAGCAGTGACCTCACCCGACAGGTCGGGAAGCTGATCGGCCGGGAGTTGGCCGGCTTCGGGCTTAATACCGACTTCGCCCCCGTGCTCGATGTGAACAGCAACCCGGATAACCCGGTCATCGGCGACCGCTCCTTCGGAAGCAGTGCCGAACGGGTATCCCGGCTCGGCGTGGCGGAGATGAAAGGGCTGCAGAGCGAAGGGATTCTGTCCGTGGTGAAGCACTTCCCCGGGCACGGCGATACGTCGGTGGATTCGCACATCGGCCTTCCCGTCGTCCCGTATGACATGGACCGGCTGAAGAAGCTGGAGCTCGTGCCCTTTGCCGAGGCGGTCAAGAACGGGGCCGACGCCGTAATGGTGGCCCACCTGCTTCTTCCGAAGCTGGATAGCAAGCATCCCGCCTCGTTCTCGAAGGCGGTCATCACCGACGTTCTCCGCAAGCAGCTCGGCTTCGGCGGAGTGGTCTTTACGGATGACATGACGATGGGGGCGGTCGTCCAGAACTATTCCATTGGGCAGGCGGCGGTTCAAGCCATTCTGGCCGGAGGGGATATCGTCCTTGTCGGGCATGATTTCGAGAAGCAGACCACCGTCATCCAGGCCCTGCGAAAAGCCGCAGCGGACGGAACCCTTTCGGAGGAAAGGCTGAACGAGTCCGTCTACCGGATTCTGAAGCTGAAGGCCAAGTATGGCGTTACCGACGCCCGCCCATCCGGACCAGACGTGAAGGCGATCAACGCCGACATCCGGAAGCTGCTGGCCCCCTAGGGAGCGATTCCCGCCTCAAGAAGAGAAACGTTAGTTCAGCGATCCAGGGAGCAGCTTGCCGCCACGGCAGCTGCTCCTTCTGTCGTTGCTAAAGGGCAGTCTATTTTCCCCGAAAAGATTACTTGACTCTAAGAGGAGAAGCCTTTACATTGAAACTATTCAAGTAATTAATTGAATAGTTGAGGTGAGATGACCTGTACATACAACGTCAATGGAGGGACCGGCTTTATCAGGAATTTGCGCGGATCGGGAAGTGCCTATCCAGCCCAAAACGGTTGGAACTGATCGACATCATCTCTCAAGGGCCTAAGTCGGTCGACCAACTGTCTAAGATGACGGGAATGAGTATCGCCAATGTGTCGCAGCACCTGCAAACCCTGCATGAATCCAGGTTAGTTCGATTTCAAAAGAAAGGGAACTATGTCATTTATGAAATCGCCGAACCGGCCGTGGCGGATTTTATGGTTTCCCTGCACCGGTTCAGCGAAAATCAGCTCGTCGAGATTCAGCGGCTGAAGACCGAAATCCTCCAGAATTACAGGGATGTCGAACCCATCGGCTTTGATGCTCTAATGGAACGGATGGACAAAGGGGAGGTTGTTCTGCTGGACGTCCGTCCCGAGGAAGAATACAGAGTGGGTCATATTCCGGGAGCCATTTCCGTACCAATGGAAGAACTGGAGCACCATTTATCCTCTTTGCCCAGCGACAAGGAAATGGTGGCGTACTGCCGTGGGCCCTACTGTTTCTTGTCGCTTCAAGCGGTCGAGCTTCTCAGAAGCAAGGGCATAAACGCCTCTCGATTGGAAGAAGGTGTGCATGAGTGGAAGCAGTACGCAGCGTCCCATGCTAACTGAAGGAGCTCCCCTCGAGGTTAGGCGACTGAGCGGCAAGAGGTTCAAAACAATCAGAGAGGTGGTTCTAGGCGATGACGCAGGAACCTCGGAATGAGGACAATCCACTTCAAGAATATGTCCACTCCCAGGATATGCAACAAAAACTGTATAGGCGTTCTTTGTTCATTGTCGTTCTTTCCCAAATTTTTGGAGGTGCAGGTCTTGCAGCGGGAGTAACGGTGGGTGCACTTCTTGCGCAGGATATGTTGGGATCGGAAAGCTACGCAGGTGTTCCGGCCGCCTTGCTCACGCTTGGTTCCGCCGCAGCCGCTTGGTTGGTCGGCGGTTTTTCCCAGCGTCACGGCAGACGCTTGGGACTCGCTGCGGGCTTTCTATCAGGCGGTATGGGCGCTATTGGCATAGTAGGGGCTGCCGTCATTCAAAGCATTCCTCTTCTCTTTGCTTCGCTCCTCCTGTATGGTGCCGGCAGCGCGACCAACCTGCAGGCACGCTATGCCGGTACAGACCTGGCTAAGCCCGGACAGCGGGCAACCGCCATCAGTATTGCGATGGTTTCGACGACCTTCGGCGCAGTGGCCGGACCCAACCTGGTCGGGGTGATGGGACGCTTTGCGGTATCGATCGGCGTCCCGGCCTTGGCCGGACCGTTCCTCCTTGGAGCCGCTGCTTATATATTGGCCGGCATCGTCATATTGCTCTTCCTTAAGCCGGACCCTCTCCTTGTTGCAAAAGCGGTTAATGTCCACTCCTTCTCGACTCAACCGTCAGCAGTCTCGGCTAAGACAAATAACACCCGGGGCTTGCTGGTCGGGGCCACCGTCATGCTTTTGACGCAGATCGTGATGATTGCCATTATGACGATGACGCCGGTCCAGATGAAACATCATGGCCACAGCCTGGGCGATGTAGGATTGGTAATCGGTATCCATATTGGCGCTATGTATTTACCTTCGCTTGTGACAGGCCTCCTTGTCGATAGGATCGGTCGGACAGCAATGTCCATCGCATCGGGTGCTGTTTTGCTGATTGCCGGGCTTGTTGCGGCCTCTGCCCCTGGGGATTCCATGCTTCTTCTCACGGTAGCACTTGCCCTGCTGGGTCTCGGCTGGAACCTTGGTCTGATTAGCGGAACGGCTATAATCGTAGATGCAACGGAGCCTGCCACGCGGGCGAGAACCCAAGGGAGGATCGATGTGCTGATCGCGTTGGCTGGCGCATCGGGCGGGGCGCTGTCCGGTATGGTCGTCGCTCATTCAAGTTATTCCACTCTGTCGCTTGCCGGAGGGGGCCTCGCCCTTTTGCTTATACCTGTCGTTATGTGGACTCGAAGAAAATCAAATGTGTCATTGTCGGCACAAGATAAAACACTGAACTCTCAGACTTAACTAACAGCGCCGATTGCCGGGGCTGTGAATACGTCTCACCCCTGATTTCTGCTGCAGCTCGGATATAAAAAGTCCGCTCCTCTTTTATGGAGCGGACTTTGTTTGTTG
Organism: Paenibacillus sp. CC-CFT747; assembly: GCA_030323305.1. Taxonomy (GTDB): domain Bacteria; phylum Bacillota; class Bacilli; order Paenibacillales; family NBRC-103111; genus Paenibacillus_AO; species Paenibacillus_AO aurantius. The sequence continues at coordinate 3,454,562 of CP106741.1, forward strand.
GGGATTGCCGTTTAAGTAGAGGATAACCGGACGGGTAAGGGGCCTTATCTAAGCCGGCTGGCCCAGACAGTCTGCGCCGCCATGAACGCGATTACCCGCGGTCCCGCAAATCCAGCCACCGGATTTCGTCCGGCGTCAAGGTGACACTGGCCCCTTCCACGCTCGAATTCAGCTCTGCCGTGTTCTGCGGCCCGATGAGGGCGCAGGCCGGGAACGGCTGATTGAGCACGTAGGCGAGCGCGATCTGGATCGTGCTGAGCCCCTTGTCCTTGCCGAGCTGCTCGGCGCGGCGCAGGCGCTCCCAGTTGTCGTCGCTGTAGAAGACGCGAACGAGATCGGCGTTCGTGCGGTCTTCCGGGCCGAACCGGCCGGTAAAGAAGCCCCTTGCCTGCGAGGACCAGGAGAGAAGCGGGAAGCGGTTGGCCTCGTGCCAGTCGAGCGTTTCTTCATCGGCCGACACGCAGCCGGCCCAGAACGGCTCGTTCGCCTTGGCCAGGCTCAGGTTCGGCGAGCTGAACGAGAATCCGGTCAGCCCGTGGGCCGCCGCGTACTCGTTGGCTTCCTGAAGACGGCGGGTGGTCCAGTTCGAGCCGCCGACCGCCCGGATCGTGCCCTTCTCAATGTGACGGTTGAGCGCTTCCACGATCGGGCCGACCGGAACCTCCGGGTTGTCCCGGTGAAGAGCGTAGAGATCGATATAATCGGTTCGGAGCCGCTCCAGGCTCACCGCCAGGTCGGCGTCAATTGCCTCCCGGGTCACCCTCGGGCCTTTGGAATCGTGATGGGCACCCTTCGTGAAGATGACGACCTGTTCGCGGTTGCCGCGCTCGGCCATCCAGCGGCCGATGGCCTGCTCGCTTTCTCCGCCGCTGTAAATGTGGGCGGTGTCGATGGTGTTGCCGCCCACCTCGAAGTAGGCATCCAGCATTTCGTGAACCTTCTCCGTGTTGCGGAGATTGAAATAGTCCGATCCCATGATCAACTGGGAAACTCCGCGGTCCAGGCCGGGGATTTGAATCGTTTTCAAAGTGGTTTCCTCCTTGGAGTGGGAGATTGGGTGAAGCCGTCCAATCGGTGGCCTTGGCTTAAAGGGTAACGCGCACCCGCTCGTTGGCCGATTTCAGGCAGGCATCCAGCACCTTCATGTTCAGTATGGCATCCTCAGCGGGGTAGGGCAGGTCGGCCTCTCCCCAGATGGCACGCGCCATGGTGTCTGCCTGCAGGGCATACTGGTTGAGCTGCGGGAATTCTTCCTCCCGTTCCCCGTCGCGCGTGAAGACCTTAAAGTTCGCCGGTCCGATAAAAGCGGAGGGAACCTCGATGCGGCCGTCGGTGCCGACCACCTCCAGCGTGTTGCGGAAAGCCGCCCACATGCCGCAGTCGAAGGTCAGCGCGACGCCCTTCGAGAACTCCAGCAGCCCGGAGGCCATCATGTCCACCTCATCGTGCTCGGGCGAGAGCAGGGCATGAACGGTAGCGGCCTGGGGCTCCTCACCCAGAATCAGCCTGGCGGCGCTGATCGGGTAGCAGCCCACGTCATACAGCGAGCCTCCGCCCATGTACCGCTTGTAACGCACGTTGTTCGCGTCCTTTGCGTTATTGAACGTGAAGGTGCCGTGGATGCCGCGGATTTCCCCGATCTCTCCGGCCTGGATGATTTCCTTCAGGCGGGTGTAGCGCGGGTGATACCGGTACATGAAAGCTTCGGCCAGCACCACGCCTGCTTTGGCGCACGCCTCCGCCATTTCCTCCGCTTCCTTGGCCGTCAAGGCCATAGGCTTCTCGCACAGCACATGCTTGCCGGCCTCGGCCGCCCGGATCGTCCATTCCTTGTGAAGGTGGTTGGGCAGCGGGATATACACGGCGTCGATGCTGCTGTCGGCGAGCAGCTCCTCGTAGCTTCCATAAGACACGGGGATATTCAGCTCCTCCGCCGCCCGTTTGGCCTTCTCGGCGTCCCGGCTCGCTAAGGCGGCGGTAACGCCCGTCTCCGATTCTTGAATGCCGGGAATGACGGCCCGTTTGGCAATGCCGGCGGCCCCTAGAATGCCCCATCTTATTTGACGTTCAGCACTCATTCACATCTCGCTCCTTTGTCGGGTTTGGGTTTGATGCCATTATATAAGGCATGTCCGAAGATGGATATAACAATATTTTCAGCGGGATATAAGCATTTTTGAAAGGGGACCGCTTAGGCGCACAAAAAAGGGACCTGCAGCATCGGGCCGCAGGTCCAAAGTATATGTTTTAAAAGGGGGTCATAAGTAGTATAGGCGATGAACATTAACGGGGGATTAACGGTTCATTACCGTTGTGTTACATTTTGTGCGAAGCTGCCAGGATAAGCCGACGGAATCGTAAAGCTGAACATCGTGCCGTCTCCCGGGTGGGACGAGGCGGATATGGTGCCGCCCATGAGCTCCAAGAGCGTTTTGCAGATGGACAAGCCCAGCCCGGTTCCGCCGAAGCGATGAGAGGGAGAATTGATCTGCGTGAAGGGCTGGAACAGGTAGCCCATCTTATCCTCCGGAATGCCGATCCCGGAAACTTCGACGACGAATTCGAGATCGAAGGCGGGGCCGGCTTCGTTCCGTTGGTAGACATACACCTTCACGCCGCCGGCTTCGGTAAATTTGATCACCCTCGGTGTGAACAGCATGGGCGGACAAGACTGGGGGACAGGGGAGGCGGAAGCTAAAGGCAGCTCGATTGAAAGCCGGCGGACGGCGGTAACGATTGCTGCTCCAGAAGCTGCCGGAATTCGGCTGCGGGAACGGGAGGACTGTAGCAGTAGCCCTGTACCTGAACACAGCCCAGCGAGGCCAGCAAATCCGCCTGCTCCAGCGTCTCGACGCCTTCTGCGATAACCTGAAGCGACAGCAGCCGGGCCATGCTGATGATCGTTTCCACGATTGCCCGGCTGCCCGTCTCCAGCTGGCGGACGAAGGATTGGTCGATCTTCAAGATGTCGATCGGCAGCTTGGTCAAGTAGCTTAAGGAGCTGTAGCCCGTGCCAAAGTCGTCCATGCTGATGGAAAGACCGAGCAGCTTGAACTGATGCAGCCTTTGGATCGAACGCTCCTCGTTATGCATCATCATGCTTTCGGTGACCTCCAGCTCGAGATAGCGGGCCTCGAGCCCGCTTTTGCCCAGGGCTTCCGTAACGGTGGTGATAATGGTGCTTTGCGACAGATGGGAGGGAGACAGGTTAACGGAGATCGGAATAGCGGGAAGCCCTTCCTCCTGCCACCGCTTGTTCTGGCGACAGGCCTCCTCCATAATCCAACGCTCCAGCTCGACGATTACCCCGGTCTCCTCGGCTACCGGAATGAAGCGGGCGGGAGAAACAAGCCCAAGCCGGGGATGACGCCAGCGCAGCAGGGCTTCGCCTCCTATTACCGCGGAGGTGCTGTGATCGACCTTCGGCTGGTAGTAGGCTTCCATTTCCCCGCGCTCCAAGGCCCTTCTCAAGTCGTTTTCCAGCAAAATGTCCGCGAGATCGGCGGCTTTCATCGTGTTCTCATAGAAATGGAAGTGCTGGGCCCCGTTCCGCTTGGATTCGTACATGGCGAGGTCCGCCTTCTTCATGAGCTCGTCGGGCTCCGTTCCGTCCTTTGGAAAAAACGCAACCCCGAGGCTGGCCGACAGGATAACCTCCTGCCCCATGACGAGTAGAGGCTGTCCGAACAACCCCACAATCTTCCTTAATAGAGGCTGAAGAAGCATCTTGTCTGCCGTACCGTCCGCCAAAATGACGAACTCGTCCCCGCCGAGCCGGGCCAGAATGCTGCTCTTGGGGAGAAGCTGCCGCAGCTTGGAGGCGGCATCCGTAATCAGCTGGTCGCCGAAGCTGTGGCCGAAGAGGTCGTTGACCTTTTTGAACCGGTCGAGGTCGACATAGATCACGGCGAAGCCGGTCAGCGCTTCGGCGGCGCGGGCGGCCAATTCATTCATGAAATAACGGCGGTTCGGCAGCCCGGTCAGTTCGTCGTGGTAGGCGAGATGGTGAATGCGGTTCTGGTAGGCTTTGGCATCCTCGATATCTTTGACCACCGCGTAGACACCGGCTACCTTGTTATCCATAATGATCGGAATGGTCGTCACCCGGACGGAGAACGCCGTCCCTGATTTTTCCGCAGCCAGGTTTCGTACGTGTCGTCCTGCAGCTGCGTAGCCGCGCGAACATCCTCCGGAAGCGTTAAGCAGACGCCCGGGAGAAGCGCGGAGAGGGACTGTCCGACGAGCTCGGCTTCCTCGTATCCCGACATCCCTGCCGAAGAAGTGTTGGCTTGGAGAATGAGGCCTTCCCGGTTCAAGGCGAGCACTCCGTCCGGGTTGTGGCGGAACAAGGAATGATAATACCGCTCCGTTTCTTCGCGTTTCTCGATTTCCCGCAGCCGGACCTTCTCGCCGTATGTGTCGGGAACGAGCAGCAGAGCCACCCAGCAGGCCGCCTGAAGGGAGAAGGGGATCAGGGAGGAGTTGAAATTCAAGGGAAGGTTCGCCGCCTGCGGGTCGATCATCGATATGGTGATGAGCAGCGGATTGATGGTGAGGGCCACCCCGATAAAGAAAGCCCCCGCGTACAGCCAATTCCGGTATCTCGGCTCGGACGATTCCCGGCTCAGCAGAATAAGAAGCCTCAAGGCGGAGAAGGAGATGCCGAGCGACAAGCTGATCGTCAGCACAAAAGCGGAGAGATTCAGAGAAAGCTGGCTTTCCTTATCGAAGATAAGCAAGTGATACAGAATTTCAAACACAACGAAATACACCGCCGCCAAGGTGCCTTTGCGCAGGAACAGGCCGGTGTTGAACGTTTGGATGGTAAACAGGCGGCGGATATATTTCTTGGTTCCGAATGCCTCTGCCACGGCCAGCAGGATCAGAAACAAGTGTTTCCACGGTGGGAGGGAGGAGTTTACACCCAAAGCAAACAGAAAGTGATAGCTCCAGAAGGAGAACGGAAGAAAGAACAGCAGAAGGAGATTGTGGAAGCGGTCGTCCAATTTGCCGGTCTTGTGCAGATAACGGACATACATAGGCGCGATAAGGGCTCCGAAGACGGAGTTGAAATAGGCCGTGATGAAAAAATTCCAGTTCATGTCCACCCTCTTTTCCGAGCCGGCCAGTGAAAGAGTCTTAAAAGGGGCCGCAGCAGGGCCCATTTTTACCGGTCTGGGACTATTGTACTATGAGGGGCGGCTGGAATCTATCGAAAATTTTGCAGAAGCTGGAAGTTCGGAAACCAGCTTCCTTGCCCGGACGGAGGGGAAGCTTAATCCGCTCTCCCGTATTTCTCCCGGTACTGGCCGGGGGTCATGTCCTCCTGTTTGCGGAAGGAACGGATGAAGTTCTGGGAGTTAAGGTACTGGAGCCGCTCCGCGATTTCCTTGATGGTCATGTCCGTTTCCTTCAGCCATTTCTTGGCCATGTGGAGCCGGTAGGAAAGAAGATATTCGCTGAACGTCTGGTTGGTTTCCTTGCGGAAGACCCCGCTCAAATAATTGGCGTTGTAATGAAGCTCCGCCGCACACGACTCGATGGTCAAATTCGTATCATAATGGTTGACGATCCTGTCGATGACCTGCTCGGAGATGTTGCGGTACTGCGAGTTCCGGCGTTCCCGGAAGATAGCGATAAGGGGAAGCAGCAGGCGCTTCCGGAACCAGGCCTCCATCTCGTCGGCGAGCTGAATGCGGTTAAGCTCCTCATAGAGCGAGCTGCCGCCGGTATCCAGCTGGTGCAGGGAAATGCCGGATTCCTGCATGACTCCGAGCAGCTTGTTGAGCAGGCGGTTGACCGACACCTGGTATTCCTGCAAGGTGAGCTCGTGCCGGAAAACCGCCAGCATGAACCGGCCGAGGAGGACAAGGGCGGGTTCTTCCTCCGCCAGCGTAATCGCGTCCACGAGCTCACTCTCCAAGCCGCTTGGGTAGTCGATGGCGAGCTGGTGGCGTCCGCTGTTGACGTCCGCATACTGGATGATAACGCTGCTGCCGAGCTGAATGCGCTGCTTGAGCGCCTCGTGTCCTTCCCGGTAGGCGATAGAAGCGGCCCGTACCTCCTCGAACGGAAGACTGAGGCCGATGCTGATCCCGAGTTTCAGCACCTCGCGCACCTTTTGCTGAATGGATTCGGTCGTCCGGTACAAATAGTCGGCGAAGGCTTCCTTGTCCGGCTCCGCCGTTCCGATGAGGGTCACCTGCGTCTGCTCGATGAAGATAGGCGGGAACCGGGTTTCCGGAGGAATGAGCTCCTCGATCATATTGTTGATCGCAAAGAGCAGCAGATCGGAATCCTCTTTGCCGTAATGGGTCTTCTCCAGCGAATCGATCTGAAGCGTCAGCACGGCCATGTACGTCCAGCTTCCGGCTTTCTCGCCGAGACCGAACAGCTCCAGCTTCTCGGCCAGGTCGCTTCGTCTTACCGAGCCTTGGTAAAGGCGGAGCAGGAAGAAGGTCCGGGCCTGCTGCAGATGGTGCTGCACCTCATGCTCCAGTGCCGAATTGGATTGATACAGCGCCTGCATGCGGTCTCCGATGATTTCGAATTCGTTCGCTTTCCTGCCGTTCTCCTTGCCCGGAAGCCTTTCGGCGAGCTGGTTCATCAACCGGCCGATGGGAGAATACATGCGCCTCGATCCGATCAGCGTGACGCCGACAAAGGTCAGGATGATGAGGACGCAGACCAGAATCGTATAGTTGGCGATTTTCTTTGTGTCCATCAGCAGGCGGTCCAGGGAGATCACGGACACATAAATCCAGCCGTTAAAATCGCTTTTCAAATAAGTCGCGGTATAACGTTCCCCGTTCCGGCTTGTCTCAAATTGTCCCGAGGCATGGGAGAGGACGCTCATGTCGGGAAGGAAGCCCGTATCCGCCGCATATTGGCCGATCAGGGCCGGATTGGAATGATACTGCAGCTGCCCCCGCTCGTCCAGGATCATGACGGTTTCCGACGGCTGCGGGGTATAGTGGAGAATATCCGCGATTCCGCACGCCGACAGGTTGGCATAGGCGAGCCCGTCCTTCTCCAGCGCCTTCACGGGGAGCTTCTTGATCAGGCTGATCGTGTAGGGACAAGAGATGGCGTTGGCTTTCTCTTCGCTGTAGAACCACACGGTGGGATTCAGCATCCAGGTAGTCTCCCGGGGCATGAGCCTCTCCCCGTAAATCTGGGCATGGTGGAGATATTCGTCGAACCGGTAATAGCCGGAATTTTTGATCATCCAATTCTTCTGAAAGTTGATGATCACGACATCGTCGAGCTTCGTATAGAAGGACTGGGTGCTGCTGATTTCCTTGCGGAGGCTGTTGTACATCTCAAAATGGTCCGGAGCGTAGGGCTCGTTTAAGGCTTTGGCCATCGTATTCGAATTGATCAGCTGATTGAGGGCGTGGTTGATCGTCAGCAGGGTCTCCTCCACCTTGGAATTCATCTGGCCGAGCAGCTGGGCCTGGCTCCGGTTCACTTGTTTCTGAAACTCCTTGGCCGATTGCTGGTAAGAAATGAACCCGAGGAAGAGGACGGGCAGTGTGCAGAGGATACAGCCGAACACGATCATTTTGGTAAAGAAGCTGATAGGACGCATCCGTGTCCCCTTTCCCGTTGAGATATCGCTTACATTGTAACAAGAGTAAGGGGTTGGGGCAACGCGGAACTTGAGGTATAATGCGTAATATCAAACGGCCAATGGAGAAGGAGGCGGGGGATGGCATGAGGGCAGGAGCGGCTCTGGGTGCAGCGGGAAAGGTGGCGATCGGGCTTCTTGCCTTGGCTTTGAGCGGCTGCACCGGGGAAGAACGAACCCATCCCGAGCGGACGGATGCCTTACCCGTCAGCCTGATGGTAACGCTGCATCAACCAAGCGAGCCTTCCCGTGAGATGCTCGATATCTTCAACCGGATGATCGGAGCGGAGCTGCAGATCGATTGGGTGCCGAGCGACATCTACCGGGAGAAGCTGCTCAATGCGGTGGAGACGAATACGCTGAAGAAGGTGACCGGGGTCAACGAATCCGATTATTATCTTCTCAAAAATGCCATTCGCTCCGAAATGTTCTGGGAAATCGGCCCGTTCCTGGACGCTTACCCCAATCTCAGCAAGCTGGACCCGAAGGTGCTCCGGCAGACGGCGGTAGACGGGAAGCTCTACGGATTGTATTCGGAGAGGTGGCCTTCCCGGCAGGGCCTCATCATCCGAAAGGACTGGATGGATAAGCTTGGGCTCCGCCCTCCCGAGACGACGGACGAGCTGTATACGCTGCTGAGCCGGTTTACGAAGGACGATCCGGACGGCAATGGCAAGGCGGACACCTATGGGCTTACGGACCGGAACGACCTGATCTATGGGGCGTTCAAAACCTTCTCCTCGTACTTCGGGACCCCCAACAACTGGACCTTGTCCAATGGACGGCCGCAGCCGGATTTCATGACGGGGGCTTACCTCGATACGATGGATTACATGAAGAAGCTGTACGACGAGGGCTTGATCAACCGGGATTTTGCCGTGACGAGCAAGCAGATTCAGCGGTACCGTTTCCTGACGGGCCAAGCGGGGGTCATGGTTGGGGCCATGGATGACGCTCCCCGGCTGCAGGACGAGCTGAAGCGCATCCAGCCCAACGCCGAGCTCGCGCTCGTCAACCGGATCGAAGGGCCCCAGGGCTTCGGCATCTGGTCCATTCCGGATTACAGCGGCATCTTCCTCTTCTCCAAGCGGGCCATCCCGACGGAGAGCGAGCTCAAGCGCATCCTGGCTGTCTATGACCGGATGCTGGAGCCCGGGCCGACCAATTTCCTCCGGTATGGCATTCAAGACAAGCATTACAAGGTCATCGAAGGCAAGGTCGCTCCCGAACCAGGCATGAACGAGGACCGGAACGCCAACGTGCTGCCGTTCTACTCCCTGATGATTCAGAACATCAGCAATCCCGGCTTGCTCCGGCTCAGCGATAAAGGACAGCAGCCGCTTGTCGTATTGGCCCAGAGGCTGACCGACGACAATGGAAAGCATCTGATCCGCGATCCGATGCTCGGGCTCTCTTCTCCTACGTATGATGCGAAAGGGACGGAATTATCGGACATCATCACGAATGCCACGTATCATTACATTCTCGGCCAGCTGGACCGCAAGGGCTTCGAGGAGCAAGTGAAGCTGTGGCGCCAGGCTGGCGGAGACAAGGTCATGGAAGAGCTGGCGCAGGCTCATGCGGCCAAGCCCGGGGAAGCCACTAAATAAAGCAAGCCGCCGATCTCGCGGATCGGCGGCTTTTTTCATGGCATCACAGGCATAATCATTACCTCAGATCGCCTGGAAAACCGCGGAACGGCCGGCTTTCTGCCCCTTCTGCTGAGGGAATGATTGTTTACGTCATCCACGCCGGGACGTAGGCTCAAAGGGAAGCTTCACATTACCCAAAGGGGAAACGAGCAATGGTATCCACCAAACGGCTGGTTAAATGGACAAGTACGGCAAGCGCCATCGTCTTGGCCGCTTCGGCCTTGGCAGGCTGCGGGAGCAAGGAAACAGGCGGCGCCGCCGGATCGGGCACAAGCCCCAATCCGTCGGATAACGCGCCCCTCAAGATCACCATGATGGCCGATCTTCATACGCCCGAGGTGCCTTCCGACGAAGTGCTTAAAGCTCTGGAAGAGAAAACCAATGCGAGATTCACCGTACAATGGGTGCCGGACGGCAACTATGACGAGAAGTTCCAGGCGGCACTCGCCACCGGATCGCTTCCGCAGGTGGCGTGGCTGAAGAACGCCGCCTCCGTGGCGCTTGTGCGCAGTGCCATCGAAAGCGGCCAATTCTGGGAAGTCGGCCCGTATTTAAAGGATTACAAAAACTTGAGCAAGCTGAACGGGAACACCCTCAACAACACCAAGATCAACGGCAAAATCTACTCGCTCTACCAGGAGAGGGATTTGGCCCGCTCCGGGGTGATTTACCGGAAGGATTGGGCAGATAAGCTCGGCATCGCCGAGCCGAAGACAACCGACGACCTCTATACCATGCTGAAGAAATTCAAGGAGGCGGATCTGGGCGGAGGCGGAAACACCATCGGGCTCGCCGACCGGAACGATCTTGTCTACGGGTCCTTCAAGGCGCTGAGCTCCTGGTTCGGAACCCCGAACAACTGGGGCGTGGAGAACGGCAAGCTCGTTCCCGACTTCATGACCAAAGGGTACCTGGATACGATGAAATTCCTCAAGAAGCTCTACAGCGAAGGGCTGATCAATAAGGACTTTCCAGTTACGAGCAAGGCGGACCAGCAGAATCTGATGTACACGGGCAAGGCCGGGGTCTACATCGGCAACATGCCGGACGTCAAGACCATGCAGGAGAAGACGGTGAAGAACGTGCCGGGGGCCCAATTTGACGTCACGAATACCATCAACGGCCCGGATGGAAAGCCGGGGCTTTGGTCGCTGCCGGGTTACGGCTCGCTGATGCTGTTCCCGAAATCGTCGGTGAAAACCGAGGCCGACCTGAAGAAGCTGCTGGCGGTGTTCGACAAGTTCTTTGACCCGGAGGTGGCCGACCTTCTCAAATACGGAATCGAAGGCAAGCATTATACGAAGAAGGACGGCAAGGTGGTTCCGGACAGCGACGTCAAAAAACTCGAAAAGGAAGCCACCCCGTACCTGGGAATGGCGCTGGCTGACACCACGAACATCACCCCCTCGTTCTATACGCTCCCGGTGATGGAGAAGGCTAACACGCTGGTCAAGGCCGCCGAGAAGTTCGCCATTGCCGATCCGGCCGCTCCGCTTGCTTCTAAGACGGCGATCGAGAAGGGCAACCGGCTGCAGGATATCATCAAGGACGGCACGTATCAGTTCATTCTGGGCAAGATCGATGAGAAGGGCTTCCAAGACGTCATCAAGAAGTGGCAGGACCAAGGTGGGGCCCAGATCATTTCGGAATACAACGCGGAGTATGCCAAGGGCAAATAAGGAGAAGGACGGAGAAAGGAAGGTCCCCGCCGGGCCTTCCCTTCCATCCGAGAGGAGGAGGAATAGATAATGAAGACCGTGACGGCCGCCAACCGCATCGCCCAAGCCCCCGTACCCGAAGTGCATGGAAGCGGAGGGTGGTGCGCAACCGGTATATGTATCTCATGATCCTGCCGGGTCTGGTTTATTTTCTTGTCTTCAAATATTTGCCGATGTGGGGTCTGATCATCTCCTTTCAGGACTATGTTCCCTTCCAGGGAATTCTGCACAGCCCCTGGGTCGGCTTCAAGCAGTTTAACCGGCTGTTTACGGACCCTGATTTCTGGGGGATCTTTCGCAACACGCTCAGTCTCTTTCTGTTAAATATCGTGTTCTATACCCCAGTTCCGATCGTGCTCGCTATTATGCTGAACGAAGTGGCCCATCCTTTCTTCAAGAGAATCGTCCAGACGATCGTCTATATCCCTCATTTTCTGTCGTGGGTGATCGTCGTGTCGATCTCGTTCGTTATGCTTACCCTGGACGGGGGCATCGTCAACGAAATGCTGCGCTATTTCGGCTTCGGGGAAATCAATTTCCTGCTCGATTCGGCGTATTCCCGTCCTCTCTATATTCTGCAGACGATCTGGAGGGAAGCCGGCTGGGGAACCATCGTGTACCTCGCGGCGATCGCTTCCATCGATCCCGGGCTGTACGAGGCGGCCCGCATGGACGGTGCCGGTCGGTTCCGGCAAATTTGGCACATCACCTTTCCGGCCATCCGAAGCGTCGTAATCGTGCTGCTTATCCTCCGGATCGGAAGCGTCATGGACCACAGCTTCGAGCACGTTTTTCTGCTAATCAATTCCATGAACCGTCAAGTGATGGATATCTTTGACACGTATGTGTTCACGGCAGGCGTCCAGCAGGGGCAGTACAGCTATACGACGGCTGTCGGCTTCTTCAAATCTTTTATCGGGCTCGCGCTGGTCATGCTCTCCAACTGGCTGGCCCGCCGGTTCGGCGAGGAAGGGGTGTATTGAGATGGTAAAGGACAAAACAGCGGGCAGCCGGCTCTTCGACATCTTCAACTATTTGCTTCTTCTGCTCGTCGCTCTTGTGGTCTTTCTTCCGATTATGCACGTACTCATGAGCTCGTTCGCCACCGTAGAAGAAATGGCGCGGAAGCCGTTTATCCTCATTCCCGAAACTTTTACGCTCGTGGCCTACCGGTACGTGCTCTCCACGGGCGCGGTCTTCAAGGCGCTCGGGGTATCGGCCGGCATTACCATCGTCGGGACGGCGGTCAGCATGTTCACCACCTCCCTGATGGCGTACGGCTTGACGAGACGCGATCTGGACGGCCGCAAGGTTATCAACTTCCTGATCGTCTTCACGATGCTGTTCAGCGGAGGACTGATCCCGACCTTCCTCGTCGTCAAGGAACTCGGCCTCATCAATTCTTATTGGGCGTTGATTATTCCTAACGCCGTCAGTGCCTTCAACCTCGTGATCATGCGGAGCTTCTTCATGAACCTGCCGGACGGGATCGAGGAATCGGCGCGGATTGACGGATGCAGCGATTTCGGAACCCTGTTCCGCATTGTTCTGCCTCTTTCCATGGCGGTGATTGCCACCATCTCGCTCTTCTACGCGGTTTATTTCTGGAACTCTTACCTGAGCGCGATCCTCTATATTAACGATGCGGAGAAATGGCCGCTGCAGGTGCTGCTCCGCCAGATTGTTCTCGTGGCGAGCGGGATCAGCGCGGATACGGCGAACGATTTCGTCCAGCCGCCGGAGCAGACCGTCAAGATGGCCGTTATCGTGATTGCGACCGTGCCCATTCTGCTGGTTTACCCGTTCCTGCAAAAATATTTTGCCAAAGGAGCCCTCGTCGGTTCTGTAAAAGGATAAAATGGAAGCGTAATCCAAATCAGTCCTCTATTCTTATGAACCCGTATTTCCGCTCCCAAGCGGAGGTCCGGGTTTTTGGCATGGATCGAAAGTCCCGGCAAGGCGGAAGCCTGTTTCGTTTCCTCGCCCTTCTCCTGCGAACGTAATTCCTTGGCGCTGTATACACTATTGGAAACCGATCCTTTTCACCGCCTAATGCCTTCTGTGGGTCGGTGGATTCGAAATCAGATTCAGCATTCGCTCCGGGAAGGGAGGAAAAAGACGGATGTCCCATCTAAAGAAGCGGAAATCCGTTTTCAGAACAATCGAACGCGCCTATAGATGGAAAATTCATTCCCTCAAGGCCTACCGCTCCGCTTATCATGGACTGGCCGCTTACCGGGCGGAAACGGAACGGGGGCTCTGATGATCAAGCCCTTCAAAGGCAGCCGCCGCCGAATCCGGCAGCTCGCCTCCTATTCCGCCCGTTTGGGCAAATTAGGATTCCGAGGCATGCCCCTGTGGAAGAGAACCGTGTCCGGAAAGCTCTGGGTAAGCGCGAAAGGGCGGATGTACTATGTAACGCCATGGGTTCACGGCAGCAAGCTGGACGGACGCCTATCCCACTTGAGGAAGCTTGGCCGGGTGCTGGCCCGGCTTCATACCTTGTCGCGGCGCCTGAATTTGCCGCCGGCCCCTAGATCCCTTCTTAAGGAGATCAGAAGGCAGCACACGTCCTTTGGCCGGAATATGCGGTTTGTCCGGAGCCAGGACCATTCGGCCGGCCGCTGGTTTCGAGAGAACGGCAGCCGCTGCCGGGAACTGGGTCTCCAAGCAATGGCTTGTCTGCAGAAGCAAAAGGTCAAGGCCCTGCTGAGAGGGGAGAGAAAGGCCCCGCCGCTCGTCCACCGGGACGTCACACGCCCCAATGTCATCGTGACAGGAGGAAAGGTCTCGATCATTGACTGGGACTCGATGGAAAGGGGCTCGAGCTACTACGATCTGGTCAAGACCCTCACCAATACCGCAGGCTTTCATCCCGGCCGGATGAAGGCCTTTCTGAAAGGGTACGAGGAGATTCGGCCTTTGAAGAAGACGGAACGCCGGCTGGTCAGCGCCCTCTACCGGCTGCCTAGAGAGGCCTGGTATGTTTGCTCGCGCGCCAAAGCAGGCCAACCCGATGCTTCCATGCTGGCCATTCTGGATGCTACCTGGGAGGAGCGGCTGCTGGCGGTGCGATGGCTGGATTATTGGGCCGAAGGATAAGGAGGAAACGGCATGCCGCTGATGTCAGCGTTCCGGAGCGAATTCGGCTTCCGTATCAAGAAGAAGAGAAGGGTAAGGGACGTTTACCGGATCACCGGAGCCGATGGAAAGGACTACTGCTACAAGCCATTTTCGTTCCCGGAGGAAGAGGTCGCCTTTCTTGCGCGCATCAATCTGTTTCTTACGGGCAAAGGGTACCGGTACACCCCGCGGCTTGCGGCCCCCGAAGGGGATAAGCTGTGGACGTGTCACCGGGGGAAATACTGGCTTCTGACCAATTGGGTAAAGGGAAGCATCCGAATTACCATAATCCCTCCCACTTCCGCAAAGGCTTGCGGACGCTGGCCAAGTTTCACAACCAAGCCGAGGGCTATGATGTCGAAGGGGCACCAAGCAACCGGGTCCGCTACGACCAGTTGCTCCGGCTGCCTGCCGAATACCGTAAGGAAATAACCACATATCCGGAGCTCAATGGCTTCCTCCGTTACTGCGAGAGGGGGAGGAGCTGCTCGCCGACCCTGCAGTCGAACGTTTAATGGCCACGGAGCGGAAAGCGGGGGCGTTCGTTCATGGGGATTACAATTACCCGAACGTGGTGCTGGACCGTTCCCACCGGCTTCATCTAATCGACATGGAGAACGCCTCGCTGAACGTCCGTGTTATGGATCTCGCCCATATTCTCCACCGCAACTGCCCGTGGAACGCAGATGGAATAATGACCGCCATAGCGGAGTATGACCGCAAAAGACCGCTCGGTCCTGACGAACGCTTTGTGCTTTATGCGCTCCTGGTTTTGCCGTACCCGCTGGTGCGGGCCATCCGGATGTACGATTGGCGGTATCCCCGCTATGTGGCCCTGCCGTCTTATAAACGCCAGGAGGCATTTGCCCAAGCTCTTCTCGGGATGCTGTAGTAGGCAGCCTTCGCTTTAGCGGCGAAGGTTTTTTGGTTTGGCCGGAGGCGGTGAGCCGGCGGACAAGCCCCTCGCTCGAAGACAAGACAGAGGGCCGGGCAGGGAAACATTTGGGCTTTCAACTATTTTTGGCTGGGCCGGGACCCGGAACTGGGTGAATGCATATGTTACAAATGACTAGTTTTCTAGGCAGAAAGGGGCAAGCGCATGAAAAAACGCAATGGTTCCCCTGGCGGGTTGAAAAAGAACCGGAACCGGGGCACCTTATACGACGCCAACACGCTGGAATTGAATTGGATTGAGGAAAGAAAAGTGAAGCCAGCCAAGCCGGCCGCACCCGATAGACCCGTATCCAAAGAAGAGCCGGTTTCACTGCATCGGATCGAGCTGCCTGAAAGGCCGGCCGCGCCCGAGCCTGACTTGGCCGAGGAGCCTAAGGTTGAGGCAAGCCGGGAAGAAGCCTTCCCTGCCGAACCGGAGGAATCGAAGGCTCCGGAGATTCTGGAGGAACGCCGGGCGGAGCTTGGTCCCGTGGCCGTCATCTTCACGGACGATATCGTGGATGCGGGCATCACGACGGAGAAGCTCGCGCCGTTCGCCGTAGACCGTTCCAAGATCAAGCCCGGAAGCATCGGTCCTAACGAGCTGGATGATTACTCCGTAGAGAAGGAGAAGCTGAAGGACGGAAGCGTGACGGGCAGCAAAATCGCCCCGGGCGCGGTGGAGGAAAGGCACATTGCCGATATTTCGTTTACCGGCGCCAAGCTGAAAGACCGGTCCATAACTGGAGACAAACTGGCCGATAACAGCATTACCTCGGAGAAGCTTGCCGACAAGACCATCGATTCCGTGAAAATCGCCGACGGCTCCATTCTGGCCCGCCATCTGCATCCGGACAGCATATCGAATGAGCTGATTCAGGACCAGGCGGTGAGCGGAGAGAAGATCAAGAGCGGGACGATCCAGTCCCTTCATCTTGGCCAGAATGCCGTGAATTCCGCGAAGCTGACGAATGGAGCGGTCACCTCGGACAAAATCCGCGACGGCGCTGTTACCGGAGAGAAGATCAAGCCGGGGAGCATCGGTCCGGCTCATCTGGAGGAAGAAGCCGTCCAAGGCGAGCATCTCGCGCGTAGAAGCGTAGGAGCCTCGCATTTAACGGGACGCAGCGTGATGCCGGAGCATCTGGCCGATGGAACAGTCCACTCCCAGCATCTCTCTGCGGGAGCGGTCGGTGCCGAGCATCTGAAGAACGAATCCGTATCCGCCGCCGTTCTTCAGACCGGCTCCGTTACGACGGATAAGCTGGCCTGGCATTCGGTTACCTCTATGCAGATAGCGGAAGAAGCCGTAGGCAGCGAGCATCTGGCCGAAGGAGGGGTAACCGGCTCCAAGCTGGCCGCGGGTAGCGTTCAAGCGCGCCATCTCGCCAAAGGCTCCGTCACCGCAGGGAAGCTGGCTGACGCTTCTGTCGAATCGGCTGCCCTCGCCCCGGACTCCGTTTCCTCTGAGCACCTGAAGAAAGCTTCGGTCACCTCGGAAAGCCTGTCGGCCAATTCGGTTCAGACGCGTCATCTGGCGGCGCAATCCATAGGCTTCGAGCAGCTTCAGGCCCGGTCGGTCGGACGGGAGAATTTGCGCGATGAAGCCGTGACGGCCGAGAAGCTCGCCCCCGGCTCCGTGACGGGAGAGAAGCTGGCGGAAGAGCTGATTGAAAGCCGGCATATACTGCCGGAAACGATCCGGGGTTACCATCTGCCGGCCGAGATCATCAAAACCTTTCACTTGGACCGAGGGTCGGTGACGACGGATAAGCTGGCCGAAGGGGCCGTAGCCGGGAGCAAGATCAAGCCGCTCAACGTAGGCAGCCAGCAGCTGGCCGATGGGGCGGTAACCGGGCAGAAGCTCGGTCCTCAGAGCGTGGGAGCCGGGCATCTGTCTCCCGGAGCCGTAGGCTCTAAGCATCTGGCCTCCCAGGCCGTCGGTTCGGAGCAGCTTCAGGACCAGGCGGTCGGCACCCCTCAGCTGAAGGATTCCTCCGTAACGGCACAGAAGCTCGCTCCGGGAAGCGTCAAGAGCGATAAGCTTGACGTGGAGCTGATCACCGGCAAGCACCTCAAGCCGGGGGCTGTCCAAGGAAGGCATATCCAGCCGGGAGCCGTCATGGGTGTCCACATCGGAGTGGGAACCATTGCGCCCGAGCATTTATCCGAATCGTGCCTCGACCGGATGCAGCTGAAGAATGGCGAGGTGAAAACCGACCATCTGGCGATCGGCTCGGTAACGGCCGAGAAGCTGGCGGATCAGGCGGTCAGCGGGGCTCACCTTACGGCAGAGGCCGTCACCTCTCTGCACCTCACCCGCGAGTCCGTGGGAGAGAAGCATCTGGCCGACCAGGCCGTGACCGCCCGGAAGCTTCAAGATGGAGCCGTGACGACCGTTAAGCTGGCGGACGCCTCGATTACAGCCGAGAAGCTGGTCCCCGGTTCGGTGGAAGGGGCTCATCTGGTTCCGGGGGCCATTAGTGCCGTCCATCTTCAACCAGGGATTGTCGGCTCCGATCAGCTGGTCAAAGGCGCTATTACGCTGGAGCATTTGGAAGACCCGACCATCGAGGCCGCCCGGATCCGGGGGCTGATGATCGACAATTCCACCCTGGCGAACGGCTCCGTAACTTCCTCTAAGCTGGCGAACGGGTCAGTAGAGCACGCCCATATCGGCCCGCGGGCCGTCGGGAGCGAGCAGATTGCCCACGAAGTCATCGGCGAGGAGCATATCGAGAATGGGGCCGTGACGGCCGCCAAGCTGGCGAATGCCGCCGTCACCAGTGTTAAACTCGTAGACGCATCCGTCAAGGAGCCCAAAATCGCCGACTCCGCCGTGACGGAAGCGAAGCTGGCCGACGGGTCCGTAACCGAAGGGAAGCTGGGAGACGGTGCCGTGACGTCCGCTAAGCTTCAGGACGGCGCCGTGGACAGCAGCAAGCTCGCCGATGGTTCGGTCACGAGCGGCAAGCTGGCCGATGGAGAGATCTCCTCGGAGAAGCTCGCGGACGAAGCCGTGACGAAGGAGAAACTAGGGAAGCCTCTGTAACGGAGACGAAGCTGGCCGACGGGTCGGTGACCCGGAAGAAGCTCGCGGATGCGTCGGTAACGGCACCCGCCCTTGCCGACGGATCGGTTACCGATGCCAAGCTTGCGAACGGCTCCGTTCTGGAAAACAAGCTCGCCGACAGCTCGGTAACGGCAGGAAAACTTGCCGATGGAGCCGTCATTACCTCCAAGCTGGCGGAGGAATGCATTGATTCTTCCAAGCTGGCGGAAGGCTCCGTGACCGAAGAGAAGCTGGCCGACAGCGCGGTAACCAGCGGGAAAATAGCGGATGGCTCCGTTACCGAGGATAAGCTTGCCGACGGGCAGGTGTCGGAAGCAAAGCTGGCGGATTTCTCCGTGACCACCAATAAGCTTGACAACGGCTCTGTCACTTCACCTAAGCTGGCGGATCTATCCATCAACACGGATAAGCTGGCTGCGGTTTCCGTTACCTCGGAGAAGCTCGCCGACGAGGCCGTTCAGGCCGCTAAGCTGGCAAGTGCCTCGGTGGGAACCGATAAGCTTCAAGATAAGGCCGTGACGGCCGACAAGCTGGCGGATAACTCCGTGACGGGCGATAAGATTGGAAAGCGTTCCGTTGACACGTCCAAACTGGCCGATCAGTCTGTCACCGTTAGTAAGCTGGCCGATGGCTCAGTTATAGCCTCCAAACTGGCGGACGGCTCGGTGACCGAAGCGAAGCTGGCGGAACAGTCCGTGACGGCCTCTAAGCTGGCTTTCGGCTCCGTAACGGAATCCGCTATATCCGACGATTCCGTTACGGCTTCCAAGCTGACGGATGGCTCGGTTTCCGAAGCCAAGCTGGTTGACGGGGCCGTAACGGAAGAAAAGCTTGCGTATCAGTCCGTTTCTGAGACGAAGCTGACGGATGCCGCCGTGACCACAATCAAGCTGGCCGATGGCTCGGTTATAGCCTCCAAGCTGGTGGACGGCTCGGTAACCGAAGCGAAGCTCGAGGATCAGTCCGTGACAGCCTCGAAGCTGGCTTTCGGCTCTGTAACGGAATCCGCTATATCCGACTATTCCGTGACGGTTTCCAAGCTGACGGATGGCTCGGTTTCCGAAGCCAAGCTGGTTGACGGGGCCGTAACGGAAGAAAAGCTTGCGTATCAGTCCGTTTCCGAGACGAAGCTGACGGATGCCGCCGTGACCACAATTAAGCTGGCCGATGGCTCGGTGACCGAAGCGAAGCTCGAGGATCAGTCCGTGACGGCCTCGAAGCTGGCATCGGGTTCCGTTACGGAAGCTGTTCTGGCTGAGGCCTCAGTGACCGCCTCGAAGCTGGCCGATGCGTCGATCAGTGAATCCAAGCTGGCGGACGGCTCGGTGACCCAAGCGAAGCTGGCGGAACAGTCCGTAACGGCCACGAAGCTGGCATCGGGTTCTGTAAAGGAAGCCGCTCTGGCAAAGGCTTCGGTGACGGCCGCGAAGCTGGCATCGGGCTCCGTCACGGAAGCCGCTCTGGCTGAGGCCTCGGTGACCGCCACGAAGCTGGCCCCTGGATCGGTGACCGAGGCCGCATTGTCCGACGCTTCCGTAACCGCCACGAAGCTGGCCCCTGACTCGGTGACCGAAGCCGCATTAGCCGACGCTTCGATTACCGCCGCGAAGCTGGCCGACTCTGCGGTCGGCTCCCGCCAGCTGGCGCCGGGCTCGATCCAGGCGCATCATCTGGCCCCCGAGCTTCTGGTTCGGCCGCAGGCAGAGCCTGCAGCGCGGCCGTCGAAAGCCTCGGCTAAAGCTCTAGCCTCCGCGGTAAGGACCATCGATGCACAGGCAGGCAGCCTGCAGCAGTTCGGCGTTCAGCCATTCCGTTTTCTGGCACAGGACGAGAGGATCGAAGTCGTTATTCCGTTCGGGAAGGCTTATCCCGATGCGGAGTATGCCATTACGGCGATGACGAGCCACCCTTCCTGCTATGCCGTCCTCAAAGCCCGCGAGCCGGAGAGAGCGATCATTGAAGTCATCCGCGCCCGGTTTAGTCCGGATTTCGAAGCCATCCTGACCTGGATCTCCATCGGGGTGTCCCCCGGCAAATAACCATCAGCCGGGATCGCCCCACTCCTTCTCTTCCTCCCTTTGTAAGGGATACGACAGTTTTCATATTCCACCCTATCCTAAGGAAACGACGCCTGCCCAAGCAGGCGTTTTTCCCGTTTTTCCATTCCAGCCCGGATGACCTGTACGAATGCCGTTGCACATAGGGCTCCGGTACATACAATGGGTTAAACCAAGGCACAAATCCGGGAGGTGGTAAATATGGCGTTACCGCGCACAAGCAGGAGCAATAAGGCCCGGACCGACCTGACGAATCCCTCCAAGCCCAAGGTTTCCGTCATCATTCCCGTCATGAATGAGGCCCGGACGCTGGCTTCTGTTATCCGGGAAGCCCGCAAGGTGAACAAGAATACCGAGGTCATCGTCATCTTAAACGGCTCAACCGACGGCTCGGGCCGTTTGGCGCGAAAGATGGGGGCCCGGGTTATTACGTTTGACAAGCCGCTTGGCCACGATGTGGGACGGAGCATTGGGGCTAAAGAAGCCAAGGGAGACATTCTGCTTTTTACGGATGGGGATATCTTGCTGCCGGGTTCTTCCCTGCGTCATCTGGTTCGTGCTGTAGAGAAGGGGACGGATGTTGCTTTAAACAAATACAACGGCCCGAGAGGAAGGAAAAAGTGCACGGGGTCATTCTCGCCAAGCATGCCTTGAATGCCTTTTTGTCCATGCCCAAGCTGAAGGGGCTTCTCTGACGGCCATTCCGCACGCAATGAGCCGCAAGGCGGCCGAAACGATAGGCTTCGAACATCTGGCGGTCCCGCCCAAAGCCCAGGCCATAGCCGCGCATAAAGGGTTAACCATTCGGGCGGTCCGATATTATGACGTAGGAAAGACCAATCCGCGCAAATCGAGAGGCCGTAAAGATCCGCTGACTGCCCTTATTATCGGGGACCATTTGGAAGCCATTGATTACCTGCTTCGCCATACGAACCCGCGGGGGATTTGACCGATTTGAATCGGCTGAGGGAGATGGTGAAATGAAGGGGAGCAGCGGGAAGGTGAGGAGGAGATCCTCTGGGGGAAGGGGCAGAAGGAAGCTTTCGATGGCTGTCCGCGCTTACCGGGCAGGCCGGCGGTACGGGGCCAAATTCATAAAGGAACGGCTCGGCCATGAAACCCCGAAGGCGGTCATGAACCGCTATTGGAACGAATGGAAGGGAAGGAGAACCCGAACGTTGTCAAGAGAGTCGTCCCGACAACTGGCGCGAAGATTCTTCCGTGGCTTCTGCAAGGAGAGTGGAGAACGGTACCGTCCCTGGCTTCCTTTTCCGGGTAGAAGCAAGGTCGGGATCGTGCTATGCATACGAAATGAAAAAAACGGTGGAGCGGGTACTAAACGAACTGGACCGGCTGCCCTTTCATGAAATCATCGCCGTCGTAAACGGAAGCACCGACGGAAGTTTCGAGAAGATCAGGAAGCACCGTGCCGGGGTAACGATTCTTCATTATGAAGAGCCCTTGGGTCATGATGTGGGCCGGGCTATAGGGGCAAGGGTATCCACGTCGGATATTTTGCTATTTGCAGACGGGGACTTGCCGATTCGTGCGGAGAAGCTGCTGCACTTCGTCGAAGAGATTGAAAAAGGAGCGGATGTAGCCCTTAACGACATTACGCCGTACCTCCGGCCATTTAGCCGCAGGGACGCCGTTTCCACGGTAAAGGAATTTGTGAACCGCGCCCTCGGCCGTCCGGACCTTATGGCCAATTCCCTCACCGCCGTCCCCCATGCGCTTTCCCGAAAGGCGCTGGAACGAATAGGAGCGGCTGCTTTGGCTGTACCTCCCTTGGCCCAGGTAATCGCCATACAGTCCGGTCTTCGAATTAAAGCCCCGGCCAGCGTCAACATTATCCGGGGAAATCGGAGAAGAGCCTCCAATTCCGGTCATCTTAATCCCGTGTCCCGGCTTATTGCCGGAGATCACCTGGAGGCCCTGCATCGGGCCCTTCATAAGAGCGGGAGCCGTCTGCACTACAAAGACCACATGAGAAGACGCGAATATGCGGAGGTGGGGAGATGACGGATTTACCGAAGACGAGCATTATCATCCCGACCTATAACGGACTGGAGCTGTTGATCGAATGCATAACGGCTATAAGGGCTTATACCCCGGAGCCATACGAGTTGATCGTAGTCGATAACGGCTCTGAAGACGGCACGGTAAAGTTTTGCCGCCAGGAGAAGATCCGGTTCGTCTCCCTGCCCGTGAACAAAGGCTTCCCTGCCGCCTGCAATCTGGGACTGCGAATAGCAACGGGGGACGCTCTGCTTCTCCTGAATAATGACATTGTGGTGACGCACCATTGGCTTGAGAACATGCTGGCCTGCTTGTACAGCGACGAAACGGTCGGCATCGTCGGGCCCTGCTCCAACATCGTGAGCGGGATTCAGCAGCGGCCCGCCGACTATGCGGATCTGGAGCAGTATCATGCGCTGGCGGCGGCCCGCGCTTCCGACCCCGGGCAATGGCAGCAGGTGGAGCGTCTCGTCGGCCTGTGCCTTTTGTTCAAGCGGGAGCTGATGGAGAAGATCGGAGTGCTTGACGAGCGATTCTCTCCCGGACATTACGAGGATGATGATTATTGCTACCGCGCCAGAAGAGCCGGCTACCGGTTAATGCTGGCGGGGGATGTGTCGGTCCACCATCACGGAAGCGCGAGCTTCTCTAAGCTGGACAAGAAAAGGCTCGGTCAAATCGTACACCGGAACCGCGATGCGTTCATCAAAAAGTGGGATCTGGATCCGCGCCAATTCATACAGAAAGAAGGGTAGTCCATTGAAAGGAGTCATACTGGCTGGAGGGAAGGGAACACGGCTGCACCCCGCGACTAGCCTGCTCAACAAGCATCTGCTGCCTGTGGGGAAATATCCGATGATCCATTACGGCATCCGGAAGCTGGCCGAAGCCGGGATTAAGGAAATCATGCTCGTGATCGGCAAACACAGCGCCGGCCGGTTCATCGATTACTTGGGAACGGGCTCGGAGTGGGGGTAAGCCTCACCTACCGGATCCAGGAGGAAGCGGGCGGGATTGCCCATGCCCTTTCCCTGGCGGACGGCTTCATCCGGCCGGGGAGAACTTAGTCGTCCTTCTCGGGGATAACCTCTTTGAAGACTCTTTGAAGGATCAGCTTTCGGAATACGAAAGGCAGGGCGGAGGAGCCCGCGTCATGCTGAAGGAGGTCGACAATCCCCGGCGGTACGGCGTTCCGGTCCTGTTGAACGGTCAGATTCTTTTTATAGAAGAGAAGCCCAAAACCCCCAAAAGCCGTTACTCCGTCACCGGTATTTATATGTATGATTACGGGGTGTTTGACGTGATTAAGCGGATTCGGCCATCCGACCGGGGAGAGCTCGAAATTACGGATGTCAACAATATTTACGCAGTGGAAGGTACGCTCCACTACGGCATTCTGAACGGATGGTGGACCGATGCCGGAACCCACCGTTCCATTCACGAAGCGGCGGCCCGTCTGTTAGACACAGATTAATAGGAGGTGAGCCCATGCCCTTGGCCAAAAGGCAGGGAGCGACAGCCGTCCGAAAGGCATCCTCAAGAGGCTCCCGTACCAAAAGCCGATCGCGCGGCTCGTCAGGCGGGCGGGGAAACTGCAGGCCCGGTTTAAGAAAATGCAGAGGAAATATGCGAAGCTGAAGAAAAAGTACCGGCTTATCCGGTCCATTCCGCCCGGAACGACGGATCGTTATATGTACGAGGCCACCGTGTTTGCCCACGCTTACGACTTTACTCCTGACGAGCTGAGGGCGAGCCTGGCGGCCGGCTCCCAGGCGCCGCATGGACCTTACCGGACCGCCTTATGGTTCCTGCCCTACTTCGAAACCCCCTTCTATGGAGGGATGCATACCATCCTCCGGTTTGCCGACTTCCTTCAAAGAAGGTACGGCATCCGCAGCTCCTTTGCGATCGTAGGAATGAAGGACACCAGCCCGATTTCGGCATCCATCCAAAAAGCGTTCCCGGGCCTTGCCGGCAATCCCGTCTATCCGCTGCCGAATATTTACCGGTTCGACGGACTGCCCGACCATGATCTCGGAATCTGTACGCTGTGGACCACCGCCTATTCTCTGCTCAAATTCAACCGGGTCCGCCGGAAGCTGTACTTTATGCAGGACTACGAACCTTATTTCTACCCTTCCGGCTCCACCAGCTCCCAGGTGATGGCCACCTACCGGTTCGGCTTTGACGGCATCTGCAACACCCCAGCACTTCTGGCAAGCTACGAGGAGCACGGCGGCCGGGGGCGGCCTTTACTCCGGCGGTGAACCGGGCGATTTTCTACCCGGATCCGGCGCTCCGGGAGGCGCAGTCCCCGGGCCGGCTGTTCTTCTATGCCCGTCCCGGTACCGCGCGAAACTGCTTCGAGCTGGCGGCGGCCGCCTTGAGGAAGCTGAAGGAAACCTTAGGAGGGAAGGTCGACATCGTGAGCGCGGGGGCCGAATGGGACGTTACCCGGTATGGTCTTCAGGGCATTGTCCGCCATCTGGGTATGCTTCCTTACGAGCAGACCGGTCAGCTGTACCGGACCTGCCGGGCCGGTCTCGCTCTGATGTCCACCCGGCATCCCTCATATCCGCCCCTGGAGCTGATGGCTTGCGGAAGCCTGGTGGTGACGAACAACAACGAGTGGAACCATTGGCTGTTCCGGCACGGGGAGAACTGCCTTCTCTCGGAGCCGAGCGCCACCTGCCTGTATGAATCGCTATATCATGCCGTTACCAATCGGGAACTGCGCGAAAGAATTACGACACGAGCGTTGGAGTACATCCGGCAGGAACATTCCCATTGGGATGGCGAGCTTCAGAGGACCGCCGAGGCCCTGTCGATCCACTAACCGCAAGGAGGAGACCGATGAACGCCATACGCCATCAATGGAAGCGGGGGCGCCGGCACGGAAGGAGAGCAGGCCGTGCCGACGGGTTCCGTCTCGGCCGCTGCGAAGGAGCTCTCACCCACATCCCCGAAACGCCGGTGAATGGCCGGGATGTCCATGTGCTGTATGTCCGGGAAGGCTTCGAGGCGATCGACAGCGGAATAGAGGCGGCGCTGCGCCGGCTGGTCCGGGACGTCACGTCGGTGAGCGCGACGGAAGAGATCGCCGGGCTCGCTTCCCACCTCCGTCCCGACCTGGTGCTGGTGCTGAACGCAACCCGCTTCCCGGTGGAGCAGGCTGATCGCCTCCGGGACATGGGGATTCTTACCGCCGTATGGTTTCTCGACGATCCTTACCGGATGGATTGGGATGTGCAGCTGGCTGCTCATTACGACTACGTGTTTACCAATGAAATCAGCTGTGTCTCCCCTTTTCAGGAGGCGGGTTCTCCCCGGGTCTTCTATCTTCCGCTTGCGGTTCATCCGGCCGTCTATTACCCGAGAAGGATGGAGCCGGC
The DNA here is from genome assembly GCA_030323305.1 of Paenibacillus sp. CC-CFT747. Classification (GTDB taxonomy): domain Bacteria; phylum Bacillota; class Bacilli; order Paenibacillales; family NBRC-103111; genus Paenibacillus_AO; species Paenibacillus_AO aurantius. Next base: position 3,480,159 of record CP106741.1, read on the forward strand.
CTACCGGTCGGATGTTTGCTTCATCGGGACGGCGTTTGCGAACCGCCGGGCGTTCTTTGACCGGCTGGCCCCTTACCTTGCGGGGAAGAAAGTGTTCATCTCCGGCTGGTATTGGGATCGCCTGGCGCGCTACGACCTGCTGAAGAGCAGCATCCGGCAGGATAAGCTGCGGGAAGGCACCTGGCTGTCGGCGGAGGAGACGGCCAAGTATTACAACGGGGCCAAAATCGTCATCAACCTGCACCGGGAGGACAGCGCGGAAGAAACGATCAACAGCCGGGGAATTCCCGCCTTGTCGATCAATCCGCGGACGTTCGAAATCAGCGGCTGCGGGGTGCTGCAGCTGACTGACGACCGGGAGGAGCTTCACCGGATGTATACCGGCGGCCAGGACCTGGTCACCTACCGCAATCCGGAGGATTTGGCGGCGAAGCTGGACTACTACCTGTCCCGGGATGAGGAGCGGCTCGAGCTTGCCGTCCGGGGCTTGGTCCGGACGCGCTCCCGGCATACGTATCTTCACCGCATGACGGAGCTCCTGTCCGCGGTATGGGGAGGCTGAAGCATGGGGAGAAGCAAGGAAGGAAGCCGGCAGGCGCGGAGGGCTGCCCGCGCTCATGAGCTCGGCCTAAGGCTGGGGCGGCAGGCGGGAGAGGAGATGGGCAGAAGACTGGCCCGGTTGGAAGCCGTGATTGGACAAATCACTGCACCGGCCGTCATCCGCTCGGATTGGCGGGTCCTGTACGTTACATCCGGCATGGAAGAACCTTATTCCAGCCTGGATTCCGCTGCCATCGATGCGCTGGGCGGCATGGTGCGGGAACTCGGCGTTATCGCGCCCAGCCGGGAAACGGCAGCGGAGGCCGTCCGCTTTGAGCCGGATCTTGTGCTCGTTCTAAGCGGAATTAAGCTTCCGGTCAAGCAGGCTGCTCTGATGCGAAGCCTCGGCCTGCGGACCGCGGTTTGGTTTACCGACGATCCTTACTATACCGACTGGACCGTCCGCATTGCCCCTCATTATCGCCATGTCTTTACCCAGGAGCTGGGCTGTGTCCCTTTCTATCGAGGTCTTGGCTGCGAAGACGTCCGGTACTTGCCGCTCGGCATGAACCCGAAGACGTTTCATCCGAGGAGAAGCGGGGCCCGTCATCATACGGACGTCTGTTTCATCGGCAACGCCTTCGCCAACCGGATAACCCTGTTTCGAACGCTTGCTCCCCGCCTGGCAGGCAGGCGCTGGCTTATTTCCGGCCTCTGGTGGCGCCGGATGAAGGGCTACCGGAAGTACCGCGATCACCTCAGAACCGACGGCTGGCTGTCTCCCGGGGAGACGGCTCTGTACTACAGCGGAGCCCGAATGGTCATTAACCAACACCGGGCATTCAACGAAAAAAGATTAATTTCAATCGGGTAGGCGTGGAGGCGCTGTCCGTTAATCCGCGGACGTTCGAAATCAGCGGCTGCGGGGTACTGCAGCTGACCGACCGGCGGGCGGATCTCCCATCGTGCTACACGCCAGGCGTGGAGATCGAAACCTACGGATCCGCTGAAGAATTAGGGGATAAAATCCAGTATTACCTGAAGCATGAGGACGAACGAAATGAGATGGCCCGCCGGGCTCTCATCCGCACGCTTCAGGAGCATACGTACGCCAGCCGGCTGCAGCGCCTGCTGGAAGCGGTGGGAGGGTTCTCCAATGAAAGTCAACCGTAAATCAGCCGGACTCTCCCGTTACCGGGAAGCAGGGAGGAAGGACGGCCTCCTGGCGGGCCGGGAGCAGGGAATCCGGCTTGGAGGGTGCGCCGCCATTACCCGGGAGCTGGGGAGAAAGTTTTCCCTCGTCTCCCTTTAAAGGTGCTCTACGTCTCGCCGGGGGTGGGCGTACCCTACTCCGCCCTAGACCAGGGGATTGCAGGGGCGCTTCGCGGGCAGGTTCAGGAGGTGCGGGAATGCTCGGCCTTCGGGAATGTGGCGGAGGAAGCCGCGGCTTGGAAGCCGGATCTCCTGTTCGTGCTGAACGGATTCAACCTACCCCTTGGCCAGCTTGACGAGATTCGCCGGGGAGGAACCGCCACGGCCGTCTGGTTCGTGGACGATCCGTATTTTACCGACTGGACGGCGGGCCTTGCCCCTCATTATGACTACATCTTTACCCAAGAGCGCAATTGCGTGGAGCTGTACCAGTCGCTCGGCTGCCGGAACGTCCATTTTCTGTCCGTACCGGCCGACCCTTCCGTCTATTATCCGCGCAAGCCGGACATCGCTTATCTTTCGGACGTTTGCTTTATCGGAACGGCCTTCGGGAACCGGCTTGCTTTTATCGATCAGGTGGCACGTTATCTTTCGACCAAGAATCTGGTTCTCTCCGGCTGGTGGTGGAACCGGCTGAAGAACTACAAGCTGCTGAAGTCCAAAATACGCAAAGATAAGCTGAAACGGGGAAGCTGGCTTTCGCCGGAGGAAACGTCGAGCTATTACAACGGCGCCAAGATCGTCATCAACCTGCACCGGGCGGCTGTCGAGAAGGAGCAGACCTTCAACCTCCGGGGCATCCCGGCCTTGTCGGTTAATCCCCGCACGTTTGAAATCGCCGGAACAGGAGCGTTCCAGCTGTCGGACATCCGGGAGGATCTCCCCCAGTACTACCGGGATGGGCAGGAAATCGCCACGTACTCCACCCCGCAAGAGCTTGCCGAGAAGATCGAATACTACCTCACCCATGAGGAGGAACGGAGAAGAGCCGCCCTCAACGGATTCCGGCGCACGATAATGGAGCATACTTACCCGGATCGGATCCGGACGATACTGGAACGGATCACCCGTTCTTAAGGAGGGATGAAGCGTGGAACACAAGCGAAGATCCAAGCAGGAACGACGCTCTGCCAAGAAAACGAGCCGGAGAGCGCGGCTCTTGAAAGGCTCAAGTTCCTACCCCGCCCGGAGAAAACAAGAAGGGTCGGCCGACCGACGCCGGAAACGCCGGGCTGAGCACAAGGAGAGAGAGCGGCGCCGGGAGAAGGCGAAGCGGCGCAAGATGAAGAAGCTCGCCTACAGCCAAGGATTTAAGATCGGCTATGAAGAAGGCTTCCAAATCGGCTATGGAGAAGGACACCGGAAGGAACCCGGCCCCGAAGGGCTGGCCGAAGCCTCTTGACCGTAAGGAGCCGAAAGGAGACCGATCCCCATTTCGCGTCGAGCCGGAACCACATCCTCCCGCTGCTGCATATAGTGATTATTGGATCGCTATAGCGGTTTATGACAAGACATTAGAATTCCCCAGGCTGTGAGACAGGAGGAGCAACTATCGTGGAGCATCACCTTACCAAAATCATTCGGCAGTTGGTCGTCTCCCAGCAGCAGCTGGCCCGGCTGCTGGAAGCCGAGCGGCATAAAATAGGCAAAATGGCGGATATGGTCTGCGACATTCCCGGCCACGGGCCCACTCTGGGCGGCTTGGAGGGAATCATCAAGCATTCCGGAGACCATACCAAAAACATCGCGGCTTACTTGAACAGCCTGGCCGACCTGGAGGACGCCATTGCCGACATGCTCGAGCCGGCGATCAAGGAATTGAGAGAGCCCGAAGAACAAGAATAAAGCCTGGCGCCCTGTCCCGGAAGGCGGAACGGACAGGAGCGCCGGAAGGAGGCCCGGAAGGTGAAAAGGGAGCATGCCTATTTAAAGCTGCTGGAGGCGACGGCCGACATGCAGGCCCACGTCGCCGGCATTCTGGAAGCAAAAGTGATGGAAGCGGAGAAGACGAAGCATTGGCTGAACAGGCACGTGGACCATTCCGGCTTTCAGGACCATGACGGGGTTTCCGCCTTCACGCTCGAATTTCATACCCAATTGATCGAAGTGATAGACGGCATTACCAAGATGGAGCGGGGTCTGGCCCGCAACCTCAAGGTTCTGCTCGAAACGGGCAAGGAATCGGAAGGGGGCTCAAGCGGAGGGAGCTCAGGCGGCATGTTTGATTTCGGAGGCGGAGACAAATGAGCGGGCGGGGCCGGGAGAACCGGATCAAGCTGGACATTCTGGAGTCGCTCGCCGAAAGCCAGAAGGCACTGGCCCGGATTCTGACCAGTGCGGCGGACTGCTCCGCCGCGTCCGATCCGCTTGCCGTTCATATCCGGGACAATCTGGATGCGATCAGCCGATGCCAGCGTCAGCTGGCTGTTCATTTTTTCGGTCTGACCTTTCGTAAGCGGCGCCGAAGCCGTCCGGGTAAGCTCTGGCTTCATGCCAGGCTGCGGCAAATGACCAATCCTTATCGATACCCGGCCGCTTTCCCGGCCAAAAAACGTTAAGGAGGCAGGCGCCGATCTCTGCCTAAAGATCTCGCTTAAGACAGGGGGACCACGATGCATCGTTTTTGGGATTCGCTCATTTATCCGTTGTTTAAGCAATTTACGCCCCGCCACATTGTCGAGATCGGGGCTTTGGCCGGCGATAATACGGTTAAAGTTCTCGATTATTGCAACGAGGTCGGAGGAACGCTGACCATCATCGATCCAGCCCCTCATTTTACGTTTAAGGAGCTCAAACGGCGATACGGAGGGCATCATAGTTTTCTTCAGGCTTTAAGCCTGGAGGTGCTCCCGGTCCTCCGCGACGTGGATGCCGTGTTGATCGACGGGGACCACAACTGGTATACCGTCTACCATGAGCTGAAAATCATCGAGAAGCTTCCGCGCTTCCCCCTCGTTCTCCTGCATGATATCGAGTGGCCTTATGGAAGGAGGGACCTCTATTACAATCCCTCCACCATTCCGAGCAAGCACCGCCAGCCGTATTCCACCCTAGGCATTTTGCCGGGCCAATCGGAGCTGGCGGAAGGGGGGTGAACCAGGGGATGAATCATGCCCTGCGGGAAGGAGGGCCGAAGAACGGAGTGCGGACCGCGGTAGAAGATTTCATTAAACAGAGCTCCGTTCCGGTTTCCTTTCACGCCGTGACGGCGCATCACGGGCTGGGGATTCTGGCGCCGGACGATCCCGAGGTCAACCGGCTCATCCACCATTTTACCGTGGTTTCGGGATTATAAGCGAAGGGGGAACGAAGGATGAAAGCCATTCCCTGTGCCTTGGAGGGGTCTTTCTGCTGGAGCCGGTCTGCCATTCCGATTCCCGGGGCTTCTTTATGGAATCCTATCATGCGGCGGCTCTTGCGGCGGTCGCCGGGGACTTCGCCTTCGTGCAGGACAATCACTCCTTGTCGGAAGAGGCCGGAGTGTTGAGAGGGCTGCACTTTCAGCTGCCCCCGAAAGCCCAGACCAAGCTTGTCCGGGTGACGGCCGGGGCCGTGTATGACGTGGTCGTCGACTTGCGCCGGTCGTCCCCGACCTTCGGCCGCTGGGCGGGCTTCCTTCTGACCGCTTCCAACAAGCGCCAGCTTCTGGTGCCCAAAGGTTTTGCCCACGGGTTCTGCACCCTTGTTCCCCGGACGGAATTTCTGTATAAAGTAGATGAGTATTACTCCCCGAGCATGACAGGGGGATCGCTTGGGACGATCCTGACCTGGGGATCGACTGGCCCGTGGCGAACCCGCTCATGTCGGACAAAGACCGCTCCCTTCCGCGTCTGCGGGAGACGGGATTTACATTTTGAATAGGAGCCTTTAAGCCATGAAGCTACTTGTAACGGGAGGAGCCGGATTTATCGGCAGCAACTTCATTCTCTATATGCTTCGCCAGTATCCCGGATACCGGATCGTGAACTATGACCTGTTGACCTATGCCGGCAATCCCGACAACCTGACCGGAGTCCGGACCCATCCGGGCTATTCCTTTGTCCAAGGGGATATTGCGGATGAGGGGCGGGTGGAAGAGATATTCAGCGGAGGGCTTGATGCGGTCGTGCATTTTGCCGCCGAGTCCCATGTCGACCGCAGCGTCAAGGACCCGGGAGTCTTCGTCCGAACCAATGTGAACGGCACCCAGGTTCTGCTCGAAGCCGCCCGGAAGCACGCGATTTCCCGCTTTGTCCATGTTTCAACGGATGAGGTATACGGTTCCCTCGGGGACACGGGACTGTTCACCGAGAAGACGCCGCTCGCCCCGAACAGTCCCTATTCCGCGAGCAAAGCGGGCTCCGATCTGCTCGTCCGGGCTTACGTGGAAACCTTCGGGCTGCCCGCCGTCATCACCCGGTGCTCGAACAACTACGGCCCTTACCAGTTTCCGGAGAAGCTGATCCCGCTTATGATCAGCCGTGCCGTTAAGGGAGAGCCGCTGCCGGTATACGGGGATGGCCTTAACGTCAGGGATTGGCTCTACGTGAAGGACCACTGCAGCGCCATCGATCTGGTTTTGCATGGAGGAAGACCGGGGAGGTCTATAACGTCGGCGGAAACAACGAGCGCACGAACCTTCAAATCGTCCGCACCATTCTGGAGGAGCTCGGCCGTCCCGAATCGCTGATCACGTTTGTGGAGGACCGTCCGGGTCATGACCGCCGGTACGGGATCGATGCTTCCAAGATCCGAAAGGAGCTCGGCTGGAGCCCCGCCTATCCTTTCGAGAGGGGCATCCGGGAAACCATCGGCTGGTACCGGTCCCACCCCGAGTGGCTCGAGCGTATCGTTTCCGGGGCTTACCGGGACGACGGCTCCAGCCGGCACGGAGAGGAAGGGGGACCAGCGTGAGGATATTAGTGACGGGAGCGGGCGGCCAGCTCGGCCGGGATTTGGTGGACATTCTGGGGGAAACCCACGAGGTATCCGGCTTGGACCGGGACGGCCTCGACATTACGGACCTGGCCCGCTGCCGGTCGGCCGCCCGGAAGTTCCTTCCCGATGCGGTTGTCCATGCGGCGGCCTATACGGCTGTGGACCGGGCGGAGTCGGACGAAGAGGAGGCCTATCGCGTCAATGTGACGGGAACGGCCAATATGACCATCGCGGCGCGTGAAATCGGAGCCAAGCTATGCTACATCAGCACGGATTACGTGTTCAGCGGCAACGGAACGGCCCCGTACAAGGAATATGACGAAACGGGACCGGTGAGCGTATACGGCAAAACAAAGCTGGCCGGCGAGCGCAGCGTCCAGGCCCTGTCCGGACGCTATTTCATTGTCAGAACCTCCTGGGTGTACGGTGGTCACGGCTCGAATTTCGTCAAAACGATGCTCGAGCTCGCGAAAAGCCGTCCCGAGCTTAAGGTCGTCCATGACCAAACCGGTTCGCCGACCTATACGGCCGACCTGGCCCGTTTTATCGGGAGCCTGGTGGACTCGGAGCAGTACGGCATCTATCACGCCTCGAATACGGGGGCGTGCACCTGGTACGACCTGGCAAAGGCGGTTTTCGAGGAGGCGGGGCTCCCGACCCGGGTGATTCCCTGCCGAACGGAGGAGTTCCCGCGTCCTGCTCCCCGGCCGGCCTACTCCGTGCTGGATCACCTGGCCATCCGGGCAGGAGGATTTTCCGAGCTGCGCCCCTGGAGGGACGCTCTTAGAGAATTCCTGGCGGATTGGCACAGCAGAGCTTCAATAGAATAAGGAGTAAGCCGTTAGCGGCCTTGGCGTTCTGGCGTCAAGGTTTTTTGGCGTTCGCCAATATCTGTAAAAAAATTTCGCCATTCGACTCTCAAAAAGGAGGAATAGGCGAGAATCCGACGAATTACTTCTATAAAATATTCCAGTCGGGAGAGATTCGATGGTTTTCGACGGCATCCTCATTTCCCTAATCGTCGCTTTGTTCCGGGGCGGGAGTCTCCGAAGCTTCGCCGATCTGCGTTTGAAATACGGGTGGGTCTTTCCCGGACTGCTTGTCCTGCAGCTGGCCGTCTTCCATTTCCAATCCGGATACGCCTGGGTAGCGGCGATCGGTCCCTATTCGTTTATCGGGGTGTATCTGGTCGGGCTGCTGTTTCTTTGGCTCAACCGGCACCAGCCCGGATTTATTGTCATTGCGGCCGGCGTCCTCCTGAATTTCATCGTTATCGCGGCAAACGGGGGAGAATGCCCGTGTCTCTCGAAGCCGCCTCGATTCTCGATCCTTATTTTGTGGAGATTTTGAAGAACGGCGTCCTGTACGGAAAGCATCAGGCGCTGACGGAGGCCACTCATCTCGGCTTCCTGGGGGATATCATCCCGCTGACCAAGCCGTATCCGCGCAGCCAAGTTATCAGTATCGGCGATGTGGTCATGAATATCGGCATTTTCTTCTTCATCCAGCAGCTTCTGCTGCCCAGACATCCCAAGGAAGAACCAACACCTGCAGCAGGTGAGGTCGTAAGCGGATAGGGACATCCGGATATTCTATGAAGGAGGTGATGAAAAATGAAAATCAACGTAAAAGCGGTTCTTTTCAACCTTGTCATCGTTGCTTCCGTTGTCGTTGCTCTTACCTCCGGCTACAAAATCGGCGGCTAGACAGAATGCACTCCTGTATTGCATGATATGGAAGAGTTACCGCTCTTCCATATCACCCCAGAAAGGTCGAAGGCCATGGATGCACCAGCTGGAACCAAACGGTTCCTCTCGCTAAAAGTCAACCACTATATTACCTTCCTATCCGTCCTCGGAACGTTGAGCTTTCTATGGAATATCCGGTGGACCATGCCCGTGAATCCCGAATGGGTGGTCCTCTATTCCATGGTGGGCTCCATTTTGCTTCTGGATCATTTCATGTTCCGGCTTCCTCCCGAAAACAATTCCCAAAGCATGGACTCGGCCCTTTACCTGGCCTGTCTATTCACTTTCGGCTTAAATATGACCCTGTATGTGCTCGTGTTAAGTGCTGCCCTGTCCCCGTTCTACAAGCGTCTGGAGTGGTGGAAGCATGTTGTCAATTTCGCCTGCTACAGCCTGATGATTACGTCGGCCTATCATGTTTTCCGCCTGTCGGGCGGAGCGGTGGGAAGCTTCCAGACGGAGGCGGTGTATTCTTATGTGGCCGCCTTGCTCTCTTATTTCATCGTCAACGTCCTTGCCCTCGGGGTATATTACTACCTGTCGGTAAAAGACCAGTTCTTTCAAATTATCAGAGGCATGTTTCGCGAAAGCCTGGCGGCCTACGTGAGCACGCTCTTGTTATCGCTTATGCTGACGGTCATGTTCCAGACGAACTTCTATTTCAGCCTCTTCCTGTTCCTGGGCATCTGCGTGCTTTTGTCGGCGACCTTCAAGCAGCTCTTCGTTCTGTACCAAGAGGTGTCGGACAAGGCGACCAAGGACCAGCGGACCGGGCTTTACAACCATGGTTATTTTGAGGAGCTGCTCGAGAAGGAGCTTGCCCGTGCCAAAGCCTCGGATATGACCTTTAGCGTAGCGATTCTCGACCTGGACAATTTCAAGAAGTACAACGATTCCTTCGGCCATCTGCAGGGCGACAAGCTGCTGGAGTTTTTCGGGAAGCTTCTTCTGGAGGAATGCGATCGAAACGAGTACATTGTGGCGCGGTACGGGGGGAAGAATTCACGGTGCTCATGCCGCAGCGCAGTGAGAGAGAGGCCTTCGCCTTCGTCAATGCGCTGCGCAAGAAAGCGAACGATTCCTATTTTGAAGGTGTGGAGATTCTCGCCCATGGGTGCCTTTCGTTCTCGGCAGGAGTGGCGGAATACCGCAAGGAAATCCACGACAAATCCCAGCTTCTCGATAAGGCCGACCAGGCGATGTATTTTGCCAAGGCCCAAGGGAAGAATCTCGTTCACATTTACAATGAACAGTCCATTATCCAGAAAACGTTCGACATCGAGAAGGACATTCAGGAAATCGAGCAGCAGCTCAAAATTTTCCTGTCCAAGGACATCTACACCTTCCAGCACAGCAAAAGGGTATTCAGCTATGCCGTCGACTTCTGCAATTATGTCCCGCTGACGGATCCGGAGAAGAAAACCTTGATCCTGGGCGCCCTGTTCCATGATATCGGCAAGCTGGAGGTTCCCCGATCGATTCTTCAGAAGAAGGAGAAGCTGACGGCCGAGGAATGGGAAGCGGTAAAGAAGCACGTTCTCTGGGGCAAGGAAATCGTTTCGGCCATCGACAAGTACAAGGAGCTTCTGCCGCTAATCGAGCTGCATCACGAGCGCGTGGATGGCAAAGGCTACCCCTACGGGCTGAAGGGAGAGGAAATCCCCAAGCTGGCCAGAATCCTGTGCGTGATCGATTCCTTCGATGCGATGACGACCGAGCGTCCTTACCAGCAGACGAAGACATTCGACGAGGCGATCCGGGAGCTTCAAGTGTGTTCAGGAAGCAGTTTGACCCGGTGTATGTGGAGTCCTTCATTAAAATGATCCACGGCAAATATCTGTTCAAGCTGAATGAAGCCGCGGCTGCCAAGGAAGCGACGTAATGGGACGCCGAGGCTGATGGAGCGACTGAAAAAAGGGCGGAGACCTCTCTCCGCCCCGTTACTTAGGGAATAGCTGTTGCATGGAAAACCGCCGATCCGGCGGTTTTTTTTATTGGGGTTAGAGCCTTATCGGCAGTTATCCCCAGCGGAGGAGCAGACCGGCCTGAACAAGACCGCCGCCGAAGCCATATAGAAGCAGGCGGTCGCCGGTCTGGATACGACCTTCGCGGAGTCCTTCGTCGAGGGCGAGCGGAATGCTGGCCGCGGAGGTGTTGCCGTTGCGGATCATGCTCACCAGGGTACGCTCGAGCGGGAAGCCGCTTTTCTCGCAAATGGATTCGATCATCCGCAGGTTCGCACTGTGCGGAATGAACCATTCGGCCTCCGTTAGGGCAAGGCCCGCCTGTTCGGCAAGCCGATGCATGCCGCCAGGGACGGTGCTCACGGCCCATTTGTACACTTCGCGGCCGTTCTGCACGACATAGGGGGCGTTCTCGAGCGGGACGCCTTCCATTGTTTCCGACAGGCCCGCCCGGTACACATGCCGGCCCCCGCTGCCGTCCGAATCCAGGAAGGAGGCGAGGAAGCCGGATTCGCCCTCGGTCCGCTCCACCAGCGCCGCCCCCGCTCCATCCCCGAACAGGATGCAGGTGGACCGGTCTCGGTAGTCCGTAATCTTCGACATCGTATCGGCGCCGATGACCAGCACTTTGCGGTGAAGCCCGGACAGGATCAGGGCGTTCGCCGTATGAAGCCCGTAGACGAAGCCGGCGCAGGTGGCGTTCAGATCCATGGCACCCGCGGTCTTCATCCCAAAATGATTCTGCACCCGGCACGCCGTGCTCGGGAACGGATAGTCCGGGGTGTTGGTGCAGACGATGACCAGATCGACATCCTCCACGGTGCCCGGGTAGCGGGCCAGCATGCGGTTCACGGCTTCGATAGAGAGGTCGCTCGTAAACTGGTCCGGCCCCGCCACCCGGCGCTCCCGAATGCCCGTACGCTGAACGATCCATTCGTCGTTCGTGTCGACCATCTTCTCCAGATCGGCGTTGCTGAGAATGGTATCGGGGACATAAGAACCGACGGCGGTCACTTTGGCTCGGTAGGTCATGAAAGGGTTCCTCCTTATTTAGTACCAGGTATTAGTATCTGATACTAAGAAGGTACCCCATTTTAGCTGAGGTGTCAATACATACATACACACATACATACAGTACACACTTTACCAGCAGTGGATTATGAATATAGAGCGCAAGCACATGTTAGGAAAGATTTCGCCTGATTTGTTATACAGACGGCCTAAGGAGGAACGAGTGACCAACAAACCGCACCTTTTGCGCAAGTGTTTCCAATTAATTAAGTTAACTTTTTTGGACAAGGGAAATTGTTCCCCTTTGTCACATCTTCGGCCTCCTTCCTGTCTTGTTTAATGACAAGACGTGAAGGAGGTTTTCTCATGGTCGCAAAATATGATGTGGCCATTCTGGGGGTGGTATTGCCGGACTGACCGCAGCCCTTTATTTAGCAAGGGGCGGAAAACGCGTCGTCGTTCTGGAAAGCCAGAACCAGGTGGGAGGAAGGGCGATCACGAATAAGAAGGAGGGAATACACTTCAACTTGGGTTCGCACGCACTCTATGCCGGAGATGCCTACGACATTTTCCGGGAATTGAATGTGAATCCGGATATTTTTCGGAAAGTCGACGAGTTCACCCCGTACGGAATCTGGAAGGAGCGGGTGCACCCTTTCCCGGCAGCGATCGGCTCTCTGCTCAAGTCTCCCTAGTCGGCCTAATCCTTTTGATCTTAGCGACGGCTGTCTTCTAGGAAGAAATCGGGTTCGCGGCAGCGGCACATCCCGTAATCTCGCTAGGCTTGTTCTTGAACGCGATGTTGATTATGAGGGATGACAAAAACGAAAGAATAGAGGATCCGAGACAGCGTCTGTAATCAGGTAAACATGATAGGGAAGGACAGGCAATTAATCCATATCCACCAAATGGGAGGTTTTGAAATGAAGGTCAAACGAATTGTCGCCAATATAAATACGAAGGAAATCACGGCAGCTAAATGCTTCTACCAGGATGTGCTCGGCCTTGATGTCATGATGGATCATGGTTGGATCAGAACTTATGGCCTAAAAGAGGAGATGACCATTCAAATTAGTTTTGCCTCACAGGGTGGGTCTGAAACACCTACCCCTGATCTATCGATTGAAGTCGATGATGCAGATGCTGCATTAGAAGGGATGAAGCGAGCGGGATTTCCGATAGAATACGGCCCTGCTGATGAGCCTTGGGGCGTTCGGCGATTCTATGTCCGTGACCCTTTTGGTAAGCTTATCAACATTCTTTCTCATGATTAGTAAGAGATTATAACGGCGATTCCAGACCAAAGCCTCGATCCTTGTTGATCGAGGTTTTTTGATGTCATTTTTGGGGGATTATCAGGAATCTTATGGTGCTAACTGGAAAGGGATGGTAACCCTCTTAAGAATAAAGGTGGTAAAGTAATAGAGTACAAAGAGTGAGTCAGCCAAGCAGACCGCCGTAAGGGAGAGGGTTTGCTTTGCCTGCCTCTCGAGTATGGTTGGAAACGGTTCGCTGGGGGCATCCCCTATCCGCGTGACTGATGTATCCTTCTCTGTAGAAGCGGCGGGTTCGTGCCGCGCCCTCCCTCTCCTGATGGGGGGCCAGGGAAGGAGGATCAGGCAGACGGCGTACAAAAGAGGAGAGAGTTTGGTGCCGAAACGTTATTTCAAGTCCTTTCGGCAGCTGCATGGGCGGCTGACGTTTTCTTACATGCTGATCAGTATTTTGGCGTGGCTCCTTGTGGAGCTGTTGCTGCTCGCGGGGCTGGGATGGGGAATGCATGCCTCGCGATCCTTTCTGCTGACGACTGCCTTGAAAAGCAATGCGAACGCAGCCGCTCCTTTGCTGGCGGGCGATCAAGGACCCGATCGTACAGGCTTAGCGATATGGCTCAAGCAGCAGCAGCAAACGGTGGACAAAGTATTTTCTTACACCGGCCTGTTTGCTGTGGTCGACCTGCAAGGGCAAGTTATCGTGTCAACCGGGGCTGGCACCTCCCTCCGCCGCAAGGAGCTATGCTGTCATCCCAGCTTTCCAACCAGGCAGGGAGCTGCTGCGAACTTATCTTGAAAGCCCGGACCCTGGCGGAACCTTAACCCGTCACAGCGCATCAACGGGAGTTCTCGTGCTTGTTCCGCTTGAAGCCCTGGAAAAGCAGGCTGGAGTTCTCGTCTTCCAAGCCGATGACCTCCATATCCGCTCCTCGTTATGGCTTGGAATCGGCGTGAGCTTCCTGCTTCCGGCCTCGGTCATCATTGTTCTTTGTGTCGGAGCGGCGGGCGCCGTGTTTGGCGCGGTCACCTCCCGGCCTCTGATCCGGAGGTTCGGCACCTTAGCGAATGCTGCCGACCATTGGAGCCGCGGTGATTTCTCCGTCTTGGTGCAGGATCCCGGCGGAGATGAAATGGGGCGGCTGACCCGGCGGTTGAATCACATGGCCGAACAACTCCAGCACCTTGTGCAGGAGCGCCAGGAGCAAGCCGCGCTGGACGAGAGAGGAAGAATGTCGCGTGATCTGCATGACAGCATCAAGCAGCAGCTCTTTGCGCTTTTCATGCAAATCAGCGGAGCGAAGGCGCTTTTGCTGCAGCGGAAGGAAGGAGCGCTCACCCGGCTGGAACAAGCGGAGGAGCTGCTGGGGCAGGTGCAGGACGATCTCACGAACCTCATCCATGAGCTGCGTCCCGCCATGCTCGAAGGGAAACGGTTTCCGCAAGCGCTGCGGGAGCAAACCGGGCAATGGGCGGCACAGACAGGGATCGAGGCCATATTTCACGTCCAGGGGATGAGGTCGATCTCGATGCCGCTTGAAGAAGCGTTGTACCGGCTTACGCAGGAAGCGTTGTCCAATGTGGCCCGCCACAGCGAGGCAAGTCAAGTTCATATTCAACTCCTCTTCCTGCCGGAAACAACCAGGCTGACAATAGCCGATAACGGCCGGGGATGTGATGTCTCCAGTCAGATGGGGAAGGGGGTCGGTCTCCTCTCCATGGCCGAGCGGCTTCTCCCCTTCCATGGAGAGGTACGCTATGAAAGCAAGCCGGGCCAAGGCTTTGTCGTGACCGCAGCCATAGCGGAAGAGGGGCGAAAGGACGACAAATCATAAGGAAGCCAATTATACAGAAGCCAAGAAGCGACAGGAGTGTGAAATAAACCAATGACCAAGGAAATTCACATTATGCTCGTGGACGATCATAGCCTGGTGCGCCAGGGAGTTCGTTCCTTTCTCGAAACCCAATCCGACTTACGGATCGTGGGGGAAGCGGCCTCGGGAGAGGAAGCGGAAGCTCTTGCAGCCGAACGGGTACCCGATGTCGTCCTGATGGATTTGTCGATGCCGGGAATAGGCGGCATTGAAGCGATCCGCCGGGTTAAGAAAAGCAGTCCCCATTCTCAAATTGTCGTGCTGACCTCTTTTCAGGAGGACGAATATATTTTTCCGGCTTTGCGGGCGGGTGCTCTTTCTTACGTGTTAAAGAATGTCCAGTCGGGCGATCTTGCGGATATCATCCGAAAAGCGTGTGTCGGCGAAGCCTTTCTCCATCCCCGTGTGGCGGCACGGGTAGTGCAGGAGCTTCGGGAGGAACGAAAGGATATTCCGAACGTTTTTAACGATCTTACCGAACGTGAGCTTGAAGTGCTGCGCCTGATTGCCCAAGGAAACGCCAATGCGGCTATTGCGCAAGCGTTGGGCATCAGCGAGCAAACGGTGAAAGGCCATGTCAGCAATATCCTTGGCAAATTGCAGCTGGCGGATCGGACCCAGGCGGCTGTCCTGGCTTGGGAGCAAGGCGTCGTTCAGCGCAAACGCCAAGATGGATAGGACGGGGCATCGCCAACGAATAAATAGAGGATGAGGTGTTCCGATGAATGAGCAGGTTCAGGTTCAAAGGATAACAAAAGGACTTCTTTGGTCGGGTTACGCCGTTTTTATTTGGTCCATTGCCTATATGCTTCCCCATCTTTATTGGGCTATGGGCGGCACACGGGGGTGGGCATTCTTAAGCCTGATATCTTACAATTGAGCTATTTCGAATCGATTAATGGGATTGCCTCCGTGTTTCTTACCGTTGCCGGGTTCATAGGCCTGGCCTTTATCTATGGAAATAAAGGCAGAGCGACTCGTTATGTGCTGCTCTTTCTAGCTTTGGCGGGATGTTCGTTGTCCGCTTCGCACGGCATTTTTGGAATCCTTTATCGAATCCTTCAAATGAGCGGGAGGATCGGTTTGGAGACGGGAACCTTTAGCCTCCGGGAGGATACCTATGTGCTGTGGGATCTGATGCTTTTTGAGCCGTGGTTTCTGGTGGAAGGGTTATTGTTAGGCTTGGTAGGCTGGTATTTCCTTAAAGAAGCCCGAAGTCGAAAAATCTGGCTGGCCGCGTGCCTGCTTGGCGTTGGGATCGGTTTGGTCACCGGATTGATGGGGGTTCGATTTGCCTAAAGCCAGGAAGAATCAGGACAGCCGGTTTTGGCCCCTCTTGCGGCATAATCCCTCCCGGCAGTGCGCACCCTAACCTGTAAAGACATACACGGGAGGACATATATGAAAACACAAGGGATGACGGCAGCAGCCCTCCTTCTGGCTCTGGTTACGCTTGGGGCCTGCGGCCGGGAGATGGGAATAGGGGCGACGGACATCAACAAGCACAAAATGACGCCGGGTCCGGGCCTGTCGATCAAAAGCGAAAACCCCGACGGGGCCACCTGGGACAGCACCCGGGTGAACCAGGATGTGCACCCCGGACCGGCAAGGAATATGTCCAAGGGACACGCCGCGGCGGCGGGCAGGTGCAGGCCCAGAGCGTGAATGATCCGGGCTCCCCGTCTACGGCTGCTCTTCAACCCCAAATAGCCGAAGCGGTAGCGGCGCTTGACGAGGTGACCGGAGCCAATGCCCTTGTTATCGACGGAAAGGGGTATATCGGCATCATCGTCAAATACGGCTACCCTGACACCGTGATGGATGTTCCCGGGCAGAGCGCGAACGTGGGTGAGGTCTCCGGCAAGCTGAAGGCCAAGGTGGCGGAGGCCGCCCGCCGGATTGATCCCGGGCTGAAGGAGGTCTTCGTCTCCGCCCACCCAGACTTTATCGACCGGATCGACCGGTTTCCGGCGCACACGAAGAGCGGCAAGCCGCTGGAGGGCTATATCCGCGAGTTCGGGACCATCGTCTCGCGTCTGTTTCCCGCAGGATCGGGGCTTCCGTCCGCTTCCGTTACTCCCTAATGCCAAAGAACCGACTGGAAACCCGGTCGGTTCTTTTCGTTAGCCGCGCTTCAGCGGCCATCTGACGTTGGTTACGGGGTTTCATGGAGCACGGAGAAAAACCCCTTTCGCATCTCCGGGACAGAGAGGAAAGAAGGCTCAGAGGACCGCATTGCTGTTCTTTCAGATTTTCAGTTCCCCAAGCTTGATCAGCTCTACAACCGCTTGCGAACGGCCTTTGACATTCAACTTCTGCATGACGTTAGATATGTGATTCCGCACGGTTTTCTCGCTGATAAACAGCTGTTGTGCGATATCCTTGGTCGTTTTGTCCTGCACAAGCAATTCAAAAACCTCACGCTCGCGATGGGTTAACAGGAACTTGCTTTTGTGATCGCTGCCCATTATTAGTGTCACCCCTCCTTGCTCGGGATTTGTGTAGGTTACAAGGTTTAGGGATACAGTCAAAGTATAGTATGAAAAGGGCAGGGCCTTGGTGCGAAAGGCCCTTAAAAATAGGCTTGCAGCAAGGCCCGGACCGCTCCGTTCTACATTGACAGGGGGTGGCACGAATGGTACGATGAGTGCAGTTGTTATAGAAAACCCGGTTTTGTATATAAAACTCGAATTGTCATCCATTTTGATTAAAATGAGGAAAGCCGCATGGAAACCAAATACCGTGTTCCCGCGCTGGACAAAGCCCATGCCATTCTCCAGCTGGTGGCCGAGGAGCCGTTCCGGCTGAAGCAGGCCGATCTTTCGAAGCGGCTTCAGATTCACAAAAGCTCCGTGTTTTCGCTGCTCCATACGATGGAGGGGCTGGGGTGGCTGGAACGCAGCGGCGACGCCACTTATTCCATAGGCATGAAGCTCGGTCTATTGGGCCAGTCCTATTACCGCAGCAACAGCCTTATGGACCGGTTTCATCTGGAAGCGAAGGAAACAAAGCAGCGGATCGGAGAGACGATCCAGCTGGCCAAGCTGGACGGATATGAAGTTCTGTATCTGGCGAAGGAGGAGGCTCCCACGCCCGTTCAGCTCGCTTCCAATCCCGGAATGAGATTCCCGGCCCATGCGACCGCTCTCGGCAAATGCCTGCTGGCCTTCGCAGAGTCTGGGGAGCTGGACCGTTACCGGGAAAGCCATCCCCAACTGGAGGCGCTTACTCCCTATACGGTCACGTCTCATGCCCAATTGGCCGAGCAGCTGGAGACGGTCCGTTCCCAGCGCTATTCGCTGGATACGCAGGAGTGCGTAATGGGCTTCATCTGCTGCGCCGCCCCCGTGTTCGGCTCGGGCGGGATAGTGGCCGCTGCCGTCAGCAGCTCCATGCCGGAGCATGTATGGCGGGAGAAGAGGGACCTGGTCATCGGAGAAATCGCTGGGCTTGCCGAGCGTTTATCCCAATAAACTACGTTTGGAGGAATGATGTATGCGTTTACAAGGAAAGGTGGCGCTGATTACCGGCTCCGGTTCAGGGATTGGTAAGAGCTCCGCTCTGCGTTTTGCGGAAGAAGGAGCATTGGTCGTCATTAATGACCTGGATGCGGCCAAAGGAGAGGAAACCTCGGCTGAGATCCGGGCGGCCGGAGGAGAGTCTTTCTTCGTTCGGGCAGATGTGACGAAGCCTGATGAAGTGAAGGCCATGACGGACGAAATTATTTCCCGCACGGGAAAGATCGACGTGCTCTTCAACAACGCCGGAATAAGCGGCGTCGGGGCTCTTCACGAGCTGGAGGAGGACGTATGGGACCGCATCATGGCCATCAACATCAAAGGGGTGTTCCTCCCTTCGAAATACGTCCTGCCTCATATGATGGAACGCCGGTCCGGGTCCATCATCAACATGTCTTCCTGTATCGCCGAAATCGGACTGGCCCGCCGGGCGTCGTACGCCGCAACCAAAGGGGCCGTTTTGGCCTTGACCAAATCCATGCAGGTGGATTACGCTTCTTATGGAATCCGAGTCAACGCTCTGCTACCGGGAACGATCCTGACTCCTTTTGTAGAGGACTACCTGAAGAAATCCTATGACGACCCGGAAGAGGCTTACCGCTCTCTTAAGACCCGCCAGCTGAGTGGAGACCTCGGCCGCCCGGAGGATGTGGCCCAAGCTGCTCTGTTCCTGGCGTCGGAGGAGTCCAAGTTTATGATGGGATCGCCGCTTTACATTGACGGGGGCGTCGTTTTCGGCAAGAACGCTTAACCTATCCAACGGAGGAGGAAATGGGAAATGAAATTGGTAACCTTTGTCCATAACGGAGAGTATCAGCTGGGGGTACATACGGAGCAGGGGATTGTGCATGTGGCCAAAGCGGCGGAGCTTGCGGGGGAAAAGGCCGTTCTTGATGTTCATGAAGCCATCGAACAGGGCCGCGATGCCGTGAACCGTCTTCAAGCTTTGACGGATCGGGTAATCGGGGACAACTCGCTTCAGAAAGCCTGTCTGCTGCCGGAGAAGGGCCTGAAGCTGGGTCCTTGCGTAACCCGTCCTAACAAAATCATTTGCGTGGGCCTCAACTACCGCCGGCATGCGGAAGAAACCAACGCCCCCATCCCTCAATACCCGATTCTGTTCAACAAGTTTAACAATACCCTGGCGGCTCAGGGGAAGACATCGCTCTTCCGAAGGTCACGCAGGAGGTCGATTATGAAGCCGAGCTCGTCATCGTCATCGGACGCACCGCGAAGTATGTTTCCCGAGAGAACGCTCTTGATCATGTCTTCGGGTATTGCAACGTGAATGATCTGTCGGCCCGCGATCTTCAGATGCGTACCGCCCAATGGCTGCTCGGCAAATCCTGCGACGGCTTCAGCCCGCTCGGGCCTTACCTGGTCACGGCCGATGAAGTCGGCAATCCTAACCAACTTAGCATCAAATGTACCGTCAACGGCGAAGTCCGGCAGAATTCCAATACGTCGGATATGATCTTCGCCTGTGACGAAATCGTCAGCTACATTTCCCAGCACATGACGCTCGTACCGGGCGACATTATTCTGACGGGAACGCCGGAGGGCGTGGTGCTCGGTCTTCCGAAGGAAGAGCGGGTTTACCTGAAGGACGGGGACGTGGTGACGATCGAGATTGAGAAGCTCGGGTCGCTGACGAACCGGATGGTAGCCGAGCAGGCGTAACCTGCTTCCCTTTCCAGCGGTATGGACTTATCCCGATATCATTTTCCTAATGAAACAGGCCCGTCTCTAGTTGTAGAGGGGGCCTGTTTTTTAATCCGCCGTGCTTGCCACAAGGGGACTAAAGCTTGATCCGCGTCTCGGGGAGCTCGGGCTTGTTCTCCTTATCCAGGTAGCGGTACAAGATCCGGTAGCCGAACTCCTCGAGCTCGATCACCATTTGTCCGTCCTGGGTCGGCACATGTTCGCCCGATAGAGCGTCCCGCCAGTCATCCGTTTCGCACGGATGGGTCATGGTGGTAATCTCCTCCTGGTTGTTCATGTAGATCATGAAATGCAGATGATGGTCCATCCGCTCGTAAATGATCCGGCGGTCATTGGAGTCGGCTTGCAGGAAGCGGAAATGGCCGGAACGCAGGGCGCGATTCTTTTTGCGCAGAGAGATCAGAATTTTGTAGAAGTCGTACAGCTCGTTGTCCTGCTTCTCCGGGTCCCACTCCATGCACTTTCGGCAGTCGGGATCGCTCCCGCCTTCGAGTCCGATTTCATCGCCGTAGAAGATGCAGGGAGTTCCCATGTAAGTGAGGAGAAAGACGACGGCCAGCTTCAAGCGCCGTTTATCCCCGCCGCAAATGGTCAGGGCCCGGGGCGTATCGTGGCTGCAGAGAAGATTGAAGACCACTTCATTCGCCTGCTGCGGATAGCGCATCAGAAGAGAGCCCATGCTGTTTGCAAACGAGTAGCCGTCCATATGGTCCTGGGAGAAGAACTCCAGAATTTTATTGGAGAAAGGGTAATTCATGACCGAATCGAACTGGTCGCCGAGCAGCCACACAATCGAGTCGTTCCATACCTCTCCCACTATGTAAGCTTCCGGATTGGCTTTCTTGACCACGCTGCGGAATTCCCGCCAGAAGTGGTGATCGACCTCATTGGCCACATCCAGCCTCCAGCCGTCCAGCTTGATCTCTTCGATCCAGTAACGGGCGATATCGAGCAGGTATTCTTTCACTTCCGGGTTCGCCGTGTTGAACTTGGGCATGTCCCCGAAGAAGCCGAAGGTATCGTAAGACGGGATGCCGTCATGAATGGCAAGCGGGAATTCGTTAATATGGAACCAGTCCGCATAACGGGAATCCTTTCCCTTTTCCTTCACATCGACGAATGGGGGAACTGGGAGCCGCTGTGGTTGAACACCGCGTCGAGCATGACCTTCAAGCCTTTCTCGTGGCATTTCTCCACAAGCTCCTTCAACAGCTCATTCGTTCCGAAATGAGGGTCTACCTTCTTGTAATCAATCGTATCGTATTTATGGTTGCTCGGGGACTCGAAGATCGGGGTGAAGTAGATGGCGTTGACGCCCAGGTCCACCAAGTAATCCAGCTTGTCCATGACCCCTTGAAGATCTCCTCCGAAGGAGTTCGTGGTGGTCGGCTGACCGCCCCAAGGCTCGGTTCCCTCCGGATCGTTGGCGGGGTCCCCGTTGCAGAAGCGCTCGGTGAAGATTTGGTAGAAAACCGCATCCTTGGCCCATTCCGGAGGATTGAACACGTCGATCTCATGCAGATAAGGATATTCGAAATACCCCCGGGTGGGTGGGGCTCGCTGTTGAAGATGCCGGTTTCGATCAGCCACAGCGTTTCGCTGCCCGCGGTTATCTTAAAGCCGTAAGTCAGCCTGCGGAAGGCAGGCTTTACGGCAACCTCCCAGTAATCAAAGATGGCATCAGAAGCCGTTTTGTCCATGGAGAGTGTCGCAGCCGTACGGTTCCAATCGTATTTATCCCCGGTTACGGCATAGACGGCTTCCACATCGTCCCGCTTGGTGCGGAAACGAAGGTGGAGGGTTTCGTTGTCGTACGCATAGGCCCAATTGTTGCGCGGCCCGTGATGAAAGGCTTCCAAATGCATGAATCGTCAGCTCCTCAGACACCAAAATGATCTACTTCCATTCTTACACCAAGCAAGCAAGCTAGAAACAAAGAAGGCCGGTGCCGCCGCAAACCGCAGGCAAAAGGTTGCATTCGGGGCATTAACCTACTAAATTGGAAGAAGATGCAGAAGCGATAAGGATGAATAGGCAGGGGAGCCGAGATGACGGATTGGTATGAAGAAAGCTTCGGCGAGGACTACTTGCTCGTCTATAAACACCGGGATGCCAAAGGAGCCAAGGTAGAAGTCCATAACATGATCCGCTGGCTTCAGCTGGCGAAAGGCTCGCGTGTGCTGGATCTGTGCTGCGGAATGGGAAGGCATTCCCTGGCCCTGGCCGAATGCGGCTTCCGGGTGACCGGAATGGATCTTTCGAGCGTCCTGCTCCAGGAAGCACGGCGCCGCGACACCGGACGGAAGATTACGTGGGTAGAGGGAGACATGAGGCAAGTCCCGCTCGAAGGCCCTTATCACGCCGTCGTGAACTTATTTACTTCGTTCGGTTATTTTGATGACGATGAGCAAAATGAGGCGGTTTTTCACGAAATTCACCGGCTGCTGGAGCCGGGAGGCCGGTTCATTGTCGATTTCCTCAATCCGGACCATGTAGCCCGGCATCTCGTACCGGAGTCCGTAAGAACGGAAGGGGCCGTCACCATCCGGGAAAACCGGATCATCGAGAACGGCTTCGTCCGCAAAACGATCACGCTGGAGGAGACCGGCAAGCCTCCCCGACATTACACCGAGCAGGTCAAGCTGTACCGGCTGAAGGATTTTCGGGCCTTCGCCGGGAAGTCCGGCCTTCGCTTGGACTGCATATACGGCGGCTACAACGGAGAACCTTATCACGAGAACGAATCGCCGAGAATTATCCTTGTCGGCTCCAGAAAGGAATCCTCTTCCTCATGAAAACACTTGTCAAGGGAACCATCCATCAAGTCAAAGTCCCGCTTCCGTTTCCTCTCCGCTGGGTGAACAGCTATCTGCTCGCGGGCGACGACGGGATAACCGTTATCGACCCGGGGCTTCATACGCCCGCCTCCGAGGAGCTTTGGGAGAAGGAGCTTCGGGAAGCGGGGCTGGGCTTCTCCGACATCTCCTCCATAGTCCTTACCCACCATCACCCGGATCATTACGGGTTGGCCGGTTGGTTCCAGGAACGGACCGGGGCGCCTGTCCGCCTATCGCCCGAAGGACTTCGGCAGGCTCGTCTGCTGTGGGGAAGAGGCGAGCCGTTAACGGCCGAGATCAGGGACCTGTTCGCGCGTCACGGAATGCCGGAGGAGCTTCTTAACGAGCTGACCGTTCATATGGACGGTTTCCTTCCCCAGATCAGCCCCCAGCCTGACGTGACGGTTCTCGAAGAAGGAGAGCGGCTCCGGATGGGGGCCGGGACTGGGATATCATCGAGACCGGAGGGCATGCGTCCGGCCATCTTTCGTTCTACGATCCGGATACGCTGGCCATGATCTGCGGGGATCACGTTATCCCGCAAATTTCTCCTAACGTCAGCTACATTCCAGGCATCGACGAGAACCCGCTCGCCACCTATCTTAAGGATCTGCGCCGGGTAAGCGGGTTCGAGGTCGAGAGAGCTTATCCGGGCCACCGGGAGCCTTTTACGGGGTTTTCCCGGCGCGCGCTGGACCTCATCGTTCATCACGAGGAGAGACTCGACCGCATGGCAGGCGCCTTGACGGGAGAGCCCCTGACGGCCTATGAATTATGCATCGGCTTTTTCGGCAGCCGGCTGTCCATTCATCAGCTTCGGTTTGCGATGGCGGAAACCTTGGCCCATCTCTTCTTCCTGGCGGCGGACGGAAGGGTGAAAGAGGAAGAAACGGCGAGCGGAATTCTCTACCGGCACGGCTGATAAGAAACGCACACCCTGGCCTGACGGCTAAACCAGCTCATGCTCCTCCGCATGGGCTTGCTTGCGGTGGGCAAGGCGGCTGCAGGCCGAGGCCGCGATGGCGCTCACAATATCATCGAGAAAGGTATGCAGCATAGGGCCGCCCTTGCGGTTCAGGCGGTCGACGATTCCGGGCTTCGTTTTGTCAAGGAACCCGAAATTCGTAAATCCGATGCTTCCGTAGACGTTCACGATCGACAGAGCCAGAATTTCATCGCAGCCATACAGCTTCTCGTCGTTCTCGATCATTTCCTGGAGAGGGAGAGCAGCTTTCCTTCCTCCGCCAGGATGTCAAGCTGGATTCCCGTTAGGATGGCATTGTGCACCTCTCGCTTAGCGAGCACCTTGTCCACGCTTTCCCGGCATTCGTCCATGGTCAGAACCGGATAATACTCCTGCTGGGCCAAGTAGACGAGCTCCGCAATATCCTCCCGTCTTACCCCGCGCTTCGTCAGCCATTCGTTCATGGCCTTTTCCACGGCTTCGCTGTTCAGGCTGTACGTCACCAGACGGTCCCCTTTCTATCGATAAATCGCACGGATAAGACAACACCTTCATTGTGGACAAAATGCGGTTATAAAATGCATGGAGGCTCGTATACATAGAGTAAACAAGCTACCCAAAGGGGATTATCCATGCAGCCCGCCAAACCCGTTCGCCTGCTCGTGGCCGCCTCGCTCGTCGTCATGCTGACCTCCGGCTGTTCCTTGCTCGGCAAGGATAGCGCAAAGCAATCCATCGACCCTCCCCGCGAGGATACCGAGACCATGCTGCAGACGGTCATTAAGGATGCCCAGAAGAACAACGCCTCCCAGAACGCCCAGTCGACCCAGGTCACCCTTTATTTCAAGGATGACAAGGGGTTTGTTTCCCCGGTCAGCCTGCCGGTCGCCTCTACCGAAGGAATCGCCAAGAAAACGCTGGAGTCCATGGTGGAGGACGGCCTTCCTAAGGCCCAGCTCCCCAAAGGCTTTACCGCCCTGCTGCCGAAAGGAACCAAGGTGAAAAGCCTCGACATCAAGACGGAGGGCAAGCTCGCCGTCGTCGACTTCAGCAAGGAATTCACCAACTACAACGTGCAGGATGAACGTAAAATGATCGAAGCGATCACGTGGGCACTGACCGGGTTTCCTTCCATCGAGCAGGTGGAGCTTCGGGTAGAGGGCAAAAAGCTGCCGGAGATGCCGATGGGAGCCACTCCTTTGGACGGGACGCTGTCGCGTGCTATGGGGATTAACCTGGAAATCGCCCCGGGGTGAATCCGGGACAGTCCGTTCCCGTAACGCTGTACTTCCAAAGCCATACCGCCGACCATTACGGCTACTATGTGCCGGTTACCCGGATGGTGAAGCGGACGGATCAGGTGGCCAAGGCCGCCGTGGATGAGCTGATCAAGGGCCCGCTTGCCAACAAAGGCCTCGAAGCGGTCATGACACTCGGGACCGAGGTGCTCCAGCTTAAGCAATCCGATGACAACAGCACGGTTACGGTTGATTTCAGCAGCAAATTCCTCGACAAGGATAAAAAGGCTTCGGCCGATGCCGTCCAGGCGGTCGTTCTTTCCCTGACGGAGAACACGAAAGCCTCCAAGGTCCAGATTACGGTCAACGGAGATGCCAAGGTGAGCACGACGGATAACAAGACGAACAGCCAGCCGGTCATGCGTCCGACCCATATTAATCCCCTTAAGCTTTAGGGCAACCTATTCCGCTTATAAGGGGGCGGCGGAATAAACGTCTGACGTCTTCCGCATAATAGGGCAGTCCGTGGGGGCCGGGAATTCATTTCCGGCCCCCTTCCGCTAATCGCGTCCCAAGAAAGATGGGATGAGCAGAAGGGAGGATGCTTTTCCCTTCCGGCTCTGCTAAACTATATAGAGTTTTGGTTTGCCCTATAGAAGAAACGCCAATTCCAAGCACTAGAGGCTGCAGCCGTTCCAGGAGGATATCGAATGAGAATAGACGGAAGACAAAACAACGAGACGCGTCCCGTCCGGATTACAACGAATTACATCAAGCATGCCGAGGGCTCGGTCCTTATCGAGGTAGGGGAAACGAAGGTGATCTGCACCGCGTCAGTGGAAGAACGCGTTCCGCCGTTCATGAAAGGGCAGGGGCGGGGCTGGGTGACCGCAGAATATTCCATGCTGCCCCGCGCCACCCAAACACGCAACCAGCGGGAAGCCGCCAAGGGCAAGCTGGGTGGGCGGACCATGGAGATCCAGCGCCTGATCGGCCGGGCGCTGCGTTCGGTCGTCAGCCTGGAGAGGCTTGGAGAGCGGACGATTACCCTCGACTGCGATGTCATACAGGCAGACGGGGGACCCGCACCACTTCCATTACGGGAGCGTTCGTCGCGATGGCCATGGCGATCCATAAAATTTCCGAAACGAAGAACCTGCCCAAGTTTCCCATAACGGATTTCCTGGCGTCGGTGAGCGTAGGCATAGTTAATGAAGAGACCTACCTGGATCTTGCTTACGAAGAGGATTCGAAAGCCAAGGTGGACATGAACGTGGTGATGACCGGAAGCGGTAAATTCGTTGAAGTGCAGGGCACAGGCGAAGAATCGCCGTTCAGCCGGGAAGAGCTGAACTCCTCCTTGCTTCCGCCGAAGCGGGGATTCTGTCGATGATCGAGGTGCAGAAAGAGGCGCTCGGTCCCATCGCCGGCAAGATTGGGGGCTAATCTCACATGAAGCTGAACGAGCGGATTATTGTCGCTACCCGCAACGCCGGCAAAGCGAAGGAATTCAGCCGCCTGCTGGAGCCGTTCGGCGTTACGGTCGGTTCGCTGCTGGATCATCCGGAGCTGCCCGAAGTGGAAGAGACGGGAACGACCTTCGCCGAGAATGCGATGCTGAAGGCCCGCACGATAGCGGAGCTTCTCGGGGTTCCCGTTCTTGCGGATGATTCCGGCCTATGCGTGGATGCGCTGAACGGGGCTCCCGGCGTTTACTCCGCCCGTTACGCCGGAGAGCATGCCGCCGATGCCGACAACAACGCCAAGCTGCTGAAGGAGCTGGCTCCTTTGGCCTTCGGCCGATAGGCGGAGGGGACTCTCTGCCGGTGACGGCGGACCAGGCGTCCGGGCAAGAAGCCGCCCCGGGGAGGGAGCAGCCGCTCGTCTACAGCCCCGCCCGGTTTGTCTGCGTTCTCGCGGTCTTCGACCCTGGGAATGGGGAGGAGCTAACGGTGGAGGGGCAATGCCGGGGGTACATTCTGCCGGCTCCGCGCGGCTCCAACGGGTTCGGCTACGATCCCTTATTCTACATCCCGGCCAGCCGCCAGACTTTGGCCGAAATGAGCATGGAGGAGAAGAATGCGGTCAGCCACCGGGCCCAGGCGCTTCACGAGCTGGTACAGGTGCTGGAGAAGCGGACCTGATCCTATTTGTTTTCCCTGAAACGACCAAAGGCCTCCTTACGGACGCCGGCCTGATGTAGGCCGGCCGCCCGAGGGAGGCCTTTTTGCTTAGCAGTTGGGCTGATGTTTCGATTATTTGACGCTGACCTTATATTCCCGAAGCCAGGTGTCCACTTGGCCGAGATAGGCAAAAGCTGCGGCCCGCTCATCAGCTGGCCGAACCAGGGGATGTTCATGTCCGCCTCTTCCGAGGAGGCCAGCTGGCGGATCCGGGGCACATCGATCAAGGGCAGGAGGGGAGAGGAGGAGTCGTCCAGAATCTCCAGCACCCACCGGCGGACGGCCGCCAGGTACGAAGGGTTGTGGGTTTTGGGGTATGGGCTTTTTTGCGGGTCAGCACATCGTCCGGCAGCACCCCCTTCAGCGCGCGGCGGAGAATGCCTTTCTCCCGGTCCCCGGCCGTCTTGATTTCCCAAGGGATGTTCCAGACATACTCCACCAGCCGGTGATCGCAGAAGGGGACCCGGACCTCCAGGCCGACCGCCATGCTCATCCGGTCCTTGCGGTCAAGAAGAGTGGGCATGAATCTCGTCACATTCAAGTAAGAGATTTCACGGATGCGCCGCTGCTGGTCATTCTCGCCGTCGAGGTAAGGAACTTCGTCAAGCGCCTGGCGGTACCGCTCCGCGGCGTAAGCCTCCGGCCGGATGTAAGCCGTCATTTCCGGATTCAGGACGGCAAGGCGCTCCTGCATCTTGAGTGACCAGGGAAACGTGTTCGCCTTCAACGATTCGTCGCGGTGAAACCAAGGATAGCCGCCGAATATTTCGTCGGCCGCCTCGCCCGAAACCGCCACGGTGGCGTGTTTCTTGATTTCCCGGCAGAAGAGAAGCAGGAAGCGTCCACGTCGGCCATGCCGGGAAGGTCCCTTGCCCGGATCGCATCCTTCAAGGCGGCGACGAGCTCGGGCGTATCGAATTCGACCCAGTGATGCTCCGTCCCCAAATGCTCGGTCATCCGGCGGATCCACGGCGCGTCGGAGTTGGGCTGGAAGGCGTTCGCTTTGAAGTGCTTGTCATTGTCCGCGTAATCGACGGAGAAGGTGGGGACCACTCCTGTCCGGTTCCCTGGTAATACAGGGCGGCAAGCGAGGTCAGGGCGCTGGAGTCCAGGCCGCCGGACAGAAGGGTGCAGACCGGCACATCCGACACGAGCTGCCGTTCGACCGTATCCTTCAGCAGGAAATGAATCGTTTCGGCGGTCTGGTCTACGTTGTCGAGGTGCGGCCGGCTGACAAGACGCCAATAAGCGGCCGTGCGAACCCCGTTCGCATCAACCGTCATGCAGTGGCCCGCCTTCAGCTCCGACAGGCGTTTGTATACACCGACGCCCGGCGTCCGGGCGGGACCGAGCGCGAACACCTCCGCCAGCCCTTCCGCATCCACTTCGGCGGGGAAGTCCGGGTGGGCGAGAATCGCTTTAGGCTCGGAGCCGAACAGAAACACGGAGCCCAGGTCGGAATAAAAAGCGGCTTGACGCCAAGCCGGTCTCTAGCCAGGAAGAGCTCTTGGTTCTCATCGCTCCATACCGCGAAAGCAAATATGCCGTTCAGCCGGTCAAGGCAGGCCTTCCCCCATTCGACAAAGGCCAGCAGAAGAACCTCGGTGTCGCAGTTGGTCCGGAAGCGGTGGCCCCGCGTTTCGAGCTCCCTGCGCAGATCCGGGGCGTTATACAGCTCGCCGTTGTATACGATGGTGAAGGAATGATCGCCGTGGTATCGGGTCATCGGCTGGGCTCCGTTCTCCGGATCGATGACACTCAGTCTCCGGTGGCCGAGGGCGCAGTGCCGGGAGATCCAGGTGCCCGAAGCATCAGGACCCCGGGCCGCCATCGTTTCGGTCATGTTTTCAAGGGTGGTGGGGTGAAGGGTTAAATCCTTTTGCCAGTCCAGCCAGCCTGTAATTCCGCACATAGGTTTCATCCCTTTCGATACGAACTCTCGATGACGTGTTCACTTTCGACACCATCGCTTACTGCTAAACGATATGCGGAACGATAACGGATCATGTCTGTCCGCGGCGGGACGGGCAGCGGGATCGGGGGAAAACGATAGGCTTGGACACAATAAAAAAACCGCCCGAGAGGGCGGTTTGCTATGTAAGAAATGGCGTCCCAGGAGGGATTCGAACCCCCGACAACACGCTTAGAAGGCGTGTGCTCTATCCAACTGAGCTACTAGGACAGGATAGACACGGAATAGAATAGTGGAGCGGGTGAAGGGAATCGAACCCTCGCCTCAAGCTTGGGAAGCTGGCGTTCTACCATTGAACTACACCCGCATTTTCCGCGAAACATGAGTAATAATAGCATAGGAAAATCGGAAAAGCAACCGCTATTTTTTGGCGGTTTGGCGCGGATTTTGCTTTTTGGCCGGCAAACGGATACCATCGGGGTAGGAGGATTTGGAAGGGAGCGGAACACCATCGAACAGCCTAACAAGGATAATGTTATCCTTTTTCCCAAAACGATAGATTTCTACCAGATTGAACTGACCCGGATGCTCGAAACCGAGCGGTACGGGGAAGCAATGAACCTGCTAAGGTTTCTGCTGCAGTGCGAAAGCGGGGATCCCCGGGCCGATGAGGAATGGGCGGCGCTTCTCGGCTGGCTGGAGACGATGCGGCCCGAGGAAACGGGGGATTCCGTCGGGGAGGAGCCGGAGGAGTCGGAAACCGATATGCTGAGCCGCACGGTGAAAGATAAAGCCGAAGCCGACAGCCGGTATGTCGACCGGCTGCTTCAGAGCCTGTTCAGCGGCACCTCCGTCGAGAAGATGCTTCTTGCCCTGGAGCAGCTGACCTATGCGGAGCATCCCGGTATCAACGCTGCGCTCATCCAGTGGCTCCGGACGGCTAAGCTTCATCCGATCGTCCTGTTCAAGGGGCTTCAAGCTCTTAAACGGAGAGGGGCGGAGGGCCCGGTCACGTTCAGCCGGCAGGGGAAAATCCAGCAGCTGGATATCGAGGATACGCCGCTTTCGCTCGCAGACTTTCCACCCAAATTTTCGGAGATCATCGGGAGGGTGCAGCAGGTCAGCGAGGTCAAGGAGCCGACGCTGTCCTATTTTGCCGAGCATACGTGGGCCGATTTTCTTGCTTTCATCTACGGCTCGCCCGCGTACGACAGCCTCCTATCCCGGAGCGAGGACGAGATGGATGTATGGGCGGCGGCTCTGCACGCCGTTATCCAAGAGTCCATGCAGGGGGAGCGGACGTGGAGGAAATCCGGGAGATGTACGGCATTACGACCGAGAACAAAGACCATTGGAAGCAGGCCTACGAGGTCATGCAGAACTTTATGCGCTCGGTTAAACCGGTCTGAGGGACTAGTTCTCCGAATGCCTTGAAATGAAAAGGTTTTATGATTATAATGGAATGGTTATAAAGGCTGCGTGTTAAAAGTCAGGTACATTTTTTGGAGGGGAAAGCATAAAATGAAAGCAAGCTGGGAAAAAATAGAGAAGAACCAAGGCGTACTGACCGTGGAAGTGGAAGCGGAGAAAGTAGCAGTCGCTTTGGATAAGGCATTTAAGAAAGTAGCGGCAAAAGTAAACGTACCGGGCTTCCGTAAAGGAAAAGTGCCACGGTCCCTGTTCGAGTCCCGCTTCGGCGTGGAAAGCCTCTATCAGGACGCTCTCGATATTCTTCTTCCGGAAGCTTACTTCGAGGCGATTCAAGAAACCGGAATCGAGCCGGTTGACCGTCCGGAGGTGGACGTGGAGCAAATGGCGAAGGGACAAGCCCTGAAGTTTACCGCCAAGGTTCAGGTTAAGCCTGAAGTACAGCTCGGCAACTACAAGGGCATCGAAGTTCCGGCCCTGAACACCGACGTAACGGAAGAAGAGATTGATGCCGAGCTGAAGCAGCTTCAGCAGCGTCATGCCGAGCTGGTTGTCGTGGAAGACGGCGCAGCGGAGAACGGGGACATCACGAGCATCGATTTCGAAGGGTTTGTCGACGGAGAAGCGTTCGAAGGCGGCAAAGCCGAGAAATACTCCCTGGAGCTTGGCTCCAACAGCTTCATCCCGGGCTTTGAGGATCAAGTGGTGGGAATGAAGAAGGGCGAAGAGAAGGACATTGAAGTGACCTTCCCTGAGGAGTATCATGCCGAGGAGCTGAAGGGCAAAGCGGCCGTATTCAAAGTTACTCTTCACGACATCAAACGCAAGAACCTGCCGGTGCTCGACGACGAGTTCGCCAAAGACGTCAGTGAATTCGAAACGCTGGAAGAGTTCAAGCAGGATATCGAGAAGCGCGTAAAGGAAAGAAAAGAGCAGGCCAACCAGCGCGAGAAAGAAAACCTCGTCGTGGACAAAGCCGCCGAAGCGGCTGAGCTCGACATTCCGGCTGCCATGGTCGAAAGCGAAATCGGCCAAATGATCCAGGAGTTCGAGAACCGCCTGAAGGGGCAAGGCATGAACATGGAGCTGTACTACCAGTTCTCCGGCCAGAACGAAGAGGCTCTAAAAGAGCAAATGCGCGGAGACGCCGAGAAGCGAGTCCGCAACAATCTGGTTCTGGAAGCCATCGCGAAAGCCGAGAACATTACGGCAACGGATGAGGAAATCGAAGCCGAGCTGGAGAAAATGGCTCAGACGTACCAGCGTTCTGTGGAAGAAATCCGCAGCATTCTGGAAGCGAACGGCAGCCTGGCCGGCATGAAGAACGACCTCACCGTGCGCAAGACGGTAGATTTTTTGGTCGAAAACAGCAAGATCGCTGAGGATGCAGCGTAAACATAGGAACCAAGGGGCGCGTTAACCAAACGTGCCTTTCTTTTCAGGAAAAGTATTTTGAACTATCTGAAAGTTTCCTTTCTCCGGAATAGGCTAAGGGAACGGAATCCGAAGGATAGGCAGACAGGCTGTCCGGAGGTGTTGTTTCTAATTCGGTGACAACCGGGTAAAAAATGACACGGCTGTTTAAACATGATAAAATGTTTGGTAAGCGGCAATATTTGACGAGTAAGGGGTTGTGGCTGGATGAGTCTTATACCTATGGTTGTGGAACAAGAGGCCCGGGGTGAACGGTCTTACGATATTTATTCGCGGCTGCTGAAGGACAGAATCATTTTTCTTGGCACCGCCATTGACGACGACGTGGCGAATCTCGTAATCGCCCAGTTGTTATTCCTCGCCGCTCAAGACGCGGAGAAGGACATTCACCTGTATATCAATTCGCCGGGTGGTTCGGTAACCGCAGGAATGGGTATATTTGATACTATGCAGTTCATCAAGCCCGATGTTTCTACGATTTGCGTAGGACTGGCGGCCAGCATGGGTTCCCTGCTGCTTACGGCAGGCGCCAAGGGCAAGCGGTTTGCGCTTCCCAACAGCGAAGTGATGATTCACCAGCCGCTCGGAGGAGTGCGCGGGCAGGCGACGGACATTAAGATTCACGCCGATTGGATCATCAAGACCAAGCAGAAGCTGAACCAAATCTACGTAGAGCGTACGGGACAGCCGCTGGAGAAGATCGAGCGCGATACCGACCGGGATAACTTTATGAGCGCCGAAGAAGCCAAAGCCTATGGGCTGATTGATGAGGTTATCACTCGTAGCGATTTGAATGACAAGGGGTGATCCAATGTTTAAGTTTAACGAAGAGAAAGGCCAGCTGAAATGCTCCTTCTGCGGCAAATCGCAGGACCAGGTGCGCAAGCTTGTCGCCGGTCCGGGTGTCTATATCTGTGATGAGTGTATCGAGCTTTGCACGGAAATCGTGGAAGAAGAGCTCGGTCATGAAGAAGAGCTGGACTTGAAGGATGTTCCGAAACCGAAGGACATCCGCCATATTTTGGATCAATACGTTATCGGCCAGGACCAAGCCAAGAAATCGTTGTCCGTTGCCGTTTATAACCACTATAAACGCATTAATTCCCAATCGAAGCCCGAAGACGTCGAGCTTCAGAAGAGCAACATTCTGCTTCTCGGACCGACCGGAAGCGGGAAAACCCTTCTGGCCCAGACGCTGGCGAAGATCCTGAATGTTCCGTTTGCCATTGCGGACGCCACTTCCTTAACGGAAGCGGGCTACGTAGGGGAAGACGTAGAGAACATTCTGCTTAAGCTGATCCAAGCGGCCGATTTCGATGTGGAGAAGGCCGAGCGCGGGATTATTTATATCGATGAAATCGATAAAGTGGCCCGCAAATCGGAAAACCCGTCGATTACCCGCGATGTTTCCGGAGAAGGCGTACAACAAGCGCTTCTTAAGATTCTCGAAGGTACGGTTGCTTCCGTTCCCCCTCAAGGAGGACGCAAGCATCCTCATCAGGAATTCATCCAGATCGACACTACCAATATCCTCTTTATTGTGGGAGGAGCTTTTGACGGCCTGGAGTCCATCATCAAGCGCCGGATCGGCAAGAAAGTGATCGGTTTCGGCAGCGACGGACACAAAACAGCCGATCTCAAGCCGGGTGAGTACCTGTCCATGGTGCTGCCGGAAGACCTGCTGAAATTCGGGCTGATCCCCGAGTTCGTCGGCCGTCTGCCGGTCATCTCTACGCTGGAGCCGCTTGATGAAGCCGCTCTGGTCCGTATCCTCTCCGAGCCGAAGAACGCTCTCGTGAAGCAGTACCAGAAGCTGCTCGAGATGGATAACGTGGCCCTGGAGTTCAATGCGGAGGCGTTGGATGCCATTGCCAAGGAAGCGATCAAACGGAACACCGGCGCACGCGGCCTGAGAGCCATCATCGAGAGCATTATGCTCGACGTGATGTTCGAAATTCCTTCCCGCACCGACGTTTCCAACTGCGTGGTGACGAAGGAAACCGTACAGGATAAAGTGACGCCGACGCTGACGCCTAAAGAAGGCAGCCCCAAGAAGAAGGAAGAGAGCGCCTAACGCGCTTTCCATACTATAAAACCGACACCTCCAATCCGGGTGGCTTCCAGTAAGTGGAATCATCCGGAGCGGGGGATGTTTGGTGTAATGGGAGAGAAACCGGTATGTTTCATCGTAAAGATACGGTACCCGTCCGAGTCGGTAACCTGACGATCGGCGGAAGCGACGAAGTCATTATCCAGAGCATGTGTACGACGAAAACCGCGGACGTTGCGGCCACGGTGGCGGAAATTCACCGTCTCGAAGAGGCCGGCTGTCAAATCGTTCGGGTAACGGTTAACAATAAAGAGGCTGCGGAGGCCATTAAGGAAATCAAGAAGCAGATTTCTATTCCGCTGGTCGCGGATATTCATTTTGACCATCGGCTGGCCTTGACGGCTATTGAGAATGGAATCGACAAGGTCCGGATTAACCCGGGCAATATCGGCAAACGGGATAAGGTGGAGGCCGTTGTCCGGGCTTGCAAGGAACGCGGCATTCCGATCCGGATCGGCGTTAACGCCGGGTCGCTGGAGAAGCACCTGCTGGACAAGTACGGTTATCCGACTCCGGAGGCGATGGTCGAAAGCGCCCTTTTTCACATCGGAATTCTGGAAGAGCTGGACTTCCATGACATCATCGTCTCCCTTAAGGCTTCGGACGTTCCGATGGCCATTGCGGCTTACACGAAGGCTTCCGAGGCGTTCCGTTATCCCCTTCACCTGGGGATAACGGAGTCCGGTACGCTTTTCTCCGGTACGATCAAGAGCTCCGCTGGAATCGGGGCCCTGCTTTCTCTCGGAATTGGCAATACCGTGCGGATTTCCTTAAGCGCGGATCCTGTGGAAGAAGTAAAGGTAGCCCGGGAGCTGCTTAAAACCTTCGGTCTGATCTCCAACGCCGCGACCCTGGTCTCTTGCCCGACCTGCGGACGCTTGGACATCGATCTGTTCTCCATTGCCAATGAAGTGGAAGAATACATTTCCAAAATCAAGGTGCCGATCAAAGTATCGGTGCTGGGGTGCGCCGTAAACGGACCGGGAGAAGCCCGCGAAGCGGATATCGGCATAGCCGGCGCCCGCGGCGAGGGAATGCTGTTCCGCTACGGAGAAATGGTTCGAAAGGTTCCCGAAGCCGATCTTCTGTCTGAGCTGAAGAAAGAAATCGATCATATTGTGGATGAATACGAAAAGACCGGAGTAATCCCCGGCCGTAAGCATTGATTTCCTTCCTATAGGCAGGTCTTCTTACAAAAGAAGGCCTGTTTTTTCATTGTTAGGCCGATAAAATATTTCCAGGGGAATAATTGTCCCTTCGTAAACAAATACCATAGCTACCAACAACCTGTTAGCAGGCTAGGAGGCTGGCTATGAAGTGGATAAGTCATGCGGGTAAAATGGTCCTTTGCGCCTTGGCTCTGGGAGCGGCTCTTGCTTTTCCGGCGGGCAAGGGAAAGGCGGACCCGGTTTCCGTAAAGAAGGCGGCTATCATTATCGATGACTTTGGGAACAACCTCAAAGGAACGAAAGAGATGATGGAGCTCCCCGTTCCGTTTACAGCGGCTGTCATGCCGTTCCTGCCCACGACCAAGCGGGATGCGGAGTGGGCCCACCGGCTGGGGCACGATGTGCTTGTCCATCTTCCGATGGAACCGGTCAAAGGCAAGAAAAGCTGGCTGGGCCCCAACCCCATTACGACCGACCTATCAGACGAGGAGATTCGCAAACGGGTAGAAGCCGCCATTGACGATGTTCCTTATGCCATCGGCATGAACAACCACATGGGGTCGAAGGCGACGGCTGATGAACGGGTAATGAAAATCGTTCTTCAGGTTTGCCGGGAGAGGCAGCTCTTATTCTTCGACAGCCGCACGAGCTACCGGAGCCAGGTGCCCGTTCTCGCCAAGCAGCTTGGCGTCCGCACCGAGGAGAACCAGCTGTTCTTTGACGATGTCTACAGCCGGAGCCATATTATCAAGCAGCTGGCTCTCTTCAAGAAGAAGCTCGACCAGAACCGGGTCTGCACTGCGATCGGTCATGTCGGGGTATCCGGTGTTCCCATGGCGGAAGAGCTGAAGAAAACAGTGCTGGAGCTTTCTCCGGAGGTTACCTTCCTAACCTTGAGCGAATTTATCGCGGTGAAAACGAGGGGGAATCAGGAAGAGGCATCTCCGGAGTCTGCGGGCAAGCTCCAAAATTGACGCACAGCCTCGCCCAACGCTTGAACGAGCTCGTCTTGTCCTTTGGGTGAAGTGAGCCTGGCCCGGTCCGCCGCATTGGAAAGAAAACCAAGCTCCACGATAACGGTGGGGCTTTTTATTCGTTTAAGAATGTAAAAGGTTTTCCCTAAGACCGGGACGTTATTCGTCCCGTAAACACGATTGAGGGAATTTTGAAGAAGGCGGGAGAGCTGATGGCTTTCCGGATTCACCTTAGAGTACAGCACCACTCCGCCCGATTTGCCTGTTCGGGAGCTGGTGTTCACATGCAGACTGAGCACAACACGGGGATGCAGCAGATTCGCTATACCCGCCCGCTGCCCCAGATCCCGCAGATGGCGTGACGGGTTGGGCATCCATTGGTTGTCCTCGCTCAGTGCGTAATCTCCCGTCCGGTCCAAGACGGTCCGGTACCCGAGTCCTGTCAGATGGTCGTAAAGCTTGCGTCCCATCGCAAGGTTGATGTCTTTTTCCAGCAGGCTTCCTTCCGATGTTCCTCCATCAATCCCCCCATGACCGGCATCGATAACGATATCGGCGGAAGGAAGCAGCACCGTGTCTACCTGGACGTGAAGAGGGTGAACCTCCGGCTCCGAGAACCCCCGAGCAAAATCAAGGAAGCTGCAAGGGAGGGAAGAAGCAGAAGGGAACGGCAGGTTCGTTTCATGAGGCAGCTCTCCCTTATCAATATAGTGGAATAGAGTCTTATTGCTTAAGATGCTCAGCTGAAGAAAGGGACTTGCCTGCCAAATGTTGCGGGAAGCCGGCTTCCCAACGATTAGCTGAAAGCAGCGCTGGGAATACTAACCGTTAGAAGCGAGGAGGGAATCCAGATGAGTTTAAGTGTGATTCTGATGGTGATTCAAGTGTTTTTTGCTGTTGTCATAGGCATGTATTTCTGGAATTTGCTGCGGGGGCAGCAGACCAACCGTTCGGCCGTCGACCGGGAATCGAAGAAGGA
The DNA here is from genome assembly GCA_030323305.1 of Paenibacillus sp. CC-CFT747. Taxonomy (GTDB): domain Bacteria; phylum Bacillota; class Bacilli; order Paenibacillales; family NBRC-103111; genus Paenibacillus_AO; species Paenibacillus_AO aurantius. The sequence goes on from CP106741.1 coordinate 3,517,164, forward strand.
GATGGAGAAGCTGCGCAAGCTTCGTTCCGTCTCTTTATCCAAGCCGTTATCCGAGAAAACACGGCCCAGCTCCATGCAGGAAATCATCGGCCAGAAGGAAGGACTTCGCGCTCTGAAGGCGGCCTTATGCGGACCTAACCCGCAGCATATTCTGATTTACGGCCCTCCCGGTGTAGGCAAAACGGCAGCGGCCCGTGTCATTCTCGAAGAGGCGAAGAAGAACCCGGCCTCGCCTTTCCGTCAAGATGCCAAGTTCGTGGAGACGGATGCCACGACAGCCCGGTTTGACGAAAGAGGCATTGCCGATCCTTTGATCGGCTCGGTTCATGACCCAATCTATCAAGGGGCGGGAGCGATGGGGGTGGCCGGAATTCCTCAGCCGAAGCCGGGAGCGGTTTCGAAGGCCCACGGGGGAATCTTGTTTATCGATGAGATCGGCGAACTGCACGCCGTCCAGATGAATAAACTGCTGAAGGTGCTGGAGGACCGGAAGGTTTTTCTGGAGAGCGCCTACTACAGCTCGGAGGACCCGAACATCCCGACCTATATCCATGATATTTTTCAGAACGGGCTTCCCGCGGATTTCCGCTTGGTAGGAGCAACTACCCGGACGCCGCAGGATATTCCGCCCGCCATCCGGTCCCGCTGCATGGAGGTATTCTTCCGTCCTCTACTGCCGGAGGAAATCGGAGAGATCGCCTCGAACGCCATCCGCAAGATCGGGTTTCCGGATAACAAGGAAGCGGTCGAGGTCGTGAAGCGCTATACCACCAACGGACGGGAAGCGGTGAATGTCATTCAGCTGGCCGCCGGTCTTGCCATGACCGATCACCGCCAGGCGCTGTCCGCAGCCGATGTCGAATGGGTGGTCAACAGCAGCCAGATCCCGCCCAGACCCGACAAGAAGGTCCCATCCGCCCCTAGAGTGGGCTTCGTGAACGGTTTGGCGGTATACGGACCGAACCTTGGCACGCTGCTGGAAATTGAAGTGACCGCCATTCCGGCCGGGCGGGGCAAGGGCACCTTCAACATCACCGGTGTCGTGGATGAAGAGGAAGTGGGAGGAGGCTCCCGGACCCTTCGCCGCAAAAGCATGGCCAGAGGCTCCGTGGAGAACGTACTGACGGTCCTGCGCAAGCTGGGCATGGAGCCTTACGATTATGATCTGCACATCAACTTTCCCGGCGGAATTCCCATCGACGGGCCGTCGGCAGGCATTTCGATGGCAACGGCTATCGTTTCGGCCATCAAAAACATTCCGGTGGACAACAAGCTCGCGATGACCGGAGAGGTGGGCATTCATGGCCGGGTGAAGCCGATTGGGGAGTGGTAGCCAAAGTGGAAGCCGCCTTCCAGGCAGGGGCTACCAAAGTGCTCATCCCGCGGGAAAACTGGCAGGAAATTTTCAGCGGTCTTCAAGGTGTAGAAGTCATTGCCGTGGACACCATCGAAGAGGTGCTCGAGAATGCGCTTGGCTTGACCATCGCGGCGGAACCGGCGGAAACCATCCTGCCTGCGCTTGCTGATCAAAGCCTCCCTGCAACGCTACCGTATCTTCAGGCGGAATCGAGAGGAGCCGACAAGCCTTGATGGGGAAATTGGTGTTTTGTTTGGACATTTGCTAAAATAGACTCTACAGCTTTGAAAGAGAAGTGCCATTGGGGGTGCATGAGCATGGGACCGAACAAATCGAAGGCTAGACGAATGCCTTTGCTTCCGTTAAGGGGATTGCTGGTTTACCCAAGCATGGTCCTCCATTTGGATGTGGGGCGCGAGAAATCGGTGAAGGCGCTGGAGAAAGCGATGGTGGACGACAGCCTGATTCTTCTCTGCTCCCAGTCCGAAATCAATATTGAAGAACCGACCCAGGAAGACATTTACCGGGTGGGAACGATAGCCAAGGTCAGACAGATGCTTAAGCTTCCGAACGGAACCATCCGCGTTCTGGTGGAAGGCGTTACCCGTGCCGAGGTGACGGATTTTCTGGCCAATGAGGAATTTTACGAGGTCAACCTTAAGGAGCTTCCGGAACAGATCGTAACGGACTCCGAGATCGACGCTTTGATGCGGACGGTGCTTAACCAGTTCGAACATTATATCAACCTTTCGAAGAAGGTCACCCCGGAAACGCTTGCCGCGGTTTCGGATATTGATGAGCCGGGGCGTCTTGCCGATGTGATCTGTTCCCATCTGTCCTTGAAGATCAAGGATAAGCAGGATATCCTTGAGACGATCGACGTAAGGGCTCGCTTGGAGAAGCTCCTCGATATTCTGAACAATGAGCGGGAAGTTCTGGAGCTCGAACGCAAAATCAGCCAGCGCGTCAAGAAGCAAATGGAGAAAACTCAGAAGGAATACTACCTTCGTGAGCAGATGAAGGCGATCCAGAAGGAGCTTGGCGAGAAGGAGGGCCGCGCAGGCGAAATCGACGAGCTCCGCAGTCAAATGAACGAGGCGAAGCTTCCGGAGAAGGTGCGGGAGAAGATCGAGAAGGAAATCGACCGCCTGGAGAAAATGCCCGCCTCTTCAGCCGAAGGCGGCGTCATCCGCAATTATATCGATTGGCTCCTCGCTCTTCCTTGGACGAAGGAAACCGAGGACGATCTCGATCTGGCCAAAGCGGAAGAGATTCTGAACGAGGATCACTATGGGCTTGAGAAGCCGAAGGAGCGGGTACTGGAGTATCTGGCCGTCCAGAAGCTCGTGCAGAAGCTGAAAGGGCCGATTCTGTGCCTTGTCGGTCCTCCGGGAGTCGGGAAGACGTCCATCGCCCGTTCCATTGCCCGCTCTCTAGGCCGGGAATTCATCCGGGTATCCCTTGGAGGGGTGCGGGACGAGGCTGAAATTCGCGGACACCGCCGCACCTACGTGGGAGCCATGCCGGGACGCATCATCCAGGGCATGAAGACGGCCGGCACCGCCAATCCGGTCTTCCTGCTCGATGAAATCGACAAGATGGCCATGGATTTCCGCGGCGATCCTGCTTCGGCTCTCTTGGAAGTGCTGGATCCGGAGCAGAACAGCACCTTCAGCGATCATTTCGTGGAGCTGCCGTTTGACCTGTCGAACGTGATGTTCGTCACCACGGCCAATGCCGCCCACAACATTCCGCGGCCGCTTCTCGACCGGATGGAGATGCTCTATATCCCCGGCTACACGGAGATTGAGAAGCTTCATATCGCCGAGAAATATCTTCTTCCTAAGCAGAAGAGAGAACATGGCTTGAAGCCGGAGCAGCTGGACGTCCAGGAGGCCGCCATTCTGGCCGTTATCCGGGAGTATACCCGCGAAGCCGGCGTCCGCAACCTCGAGCAGCAGGTGGCAAGCCTTTGCCGGAAGTCAGCCAAGGAGATCGTCACGCATAACGGGGAGTCTGTCACTATCACGACGGATAACCTTAAGGACTATCTTGGACCGGCCAAATTCCGCTACGGAATGGCCGAGCTCGAAGACCAGATCGGAGCGGTGACGGGGCTTGCCTGGACCGAGGTCGGCGGGGATACCCTCGTGATCGAGGTCAGCGTGATTCCGGGCAACGGGAAGCTGACGCTGACCGGTAAGCTGGGAGACGTCATGAAAGAGTCCGCGCAGGCGGCCTTCAGCTACACCCGTTCCCGGGCATCCCAGCTGGACATTCCGGTCGACTTCCACGAGAAGAACGACATTCACATCCACATTCCGGAAGGGGCCATCCCGAAAGACGGACCGTCGGCCGGAATCACGATGGCGACCGCGCTCATTTCGGCCCTCACGAACGTGCCGGTTTCCCGCGAGGTGGCCATGACCGGAGAGATTACGCTCCGCGGCAGGGTATTGCCGATCGGCGGCCTGAAGGAGAAGACGCTTGCCGCCCACCGGGCCGGAATCAAGACCGTTCTTCTGCCCAAGGACAACGAGAAGGACATCCAGGACATTCCGGAGAGTGTTCGCGAGAATCTGACCTTTATTCCTGTAGCCCATATGGACGAAGTGCTGGAACATGCCCTCGTCCGCCCGCTGCAGGTTCAATAAGAAAGTAGGAACACCTATATGAAGATCAACCAGGCGGAATTCGTCATCAGTGCGGTTGGTCCGGGACAATACCCAACGGATGCTCTGCCGGAGATTGCTCTGGCAGGGCGTTCCAATGTAGGGAAGTCCTCGCTGATCAATCGGCTTATTCAGCGTAAGAACCTGGCTCGGACAAGCTCCCAGCCGGGCAAAACGCAAACCTTGAACTATTACCGCATTAATTCCGACTTGTATTTTGTCGATCTCCCCGGCTACGGGTATGCCAAGGTCTCCAAAACCCAGAGAGCCGTCTGGGGCAAGTTTATCGAGGAATATATAACGAAGCGGGAGCCGCTTAAGCTCATCCTTCATATCATCGACCTCCGTCATCCTCCTACCAAGGATGATATGGCGATGTACGACTGGCTGAAGCACCACGATATTCCGGTCTGCGTCGTCGCCACCAAGGCCGACAAGATTCCAAAGGGAAAATGGCAGAAGCATCTGAAGGTGATCCGCCAGGAGCTCCTGATGGAGCCGGATGACCGCATCCTGCTGTTCTCCTCCGAGCTTGGCGTGGGCAAGGACGAGCTTTGGGGGCTCATCCTCGAGACCATTCGCGGAGAAGACGAGGCGGAGCGGGAGGAACAGCCCGAAACGGCGGAATAGCTGCATTGCATAGTACGGCCAGCCGGCCCGATCCGGCTGGCTTTTTATCGTGGAATTCGAAAGATCTTGCAGTTGGTCGTTGAATTAAAGAGAATAGGGGAGGTTCTCTTTTCTTCTTCCGGCTTTTTTGCGAATTATCCGAAAAATTCGGCTAATTCTTCGGTTCGAAGAGGAAGAATATTTTTGCAAGGTGTAGTATACTTATTATGGGTAAGGTGGATATTGGGCCTTGTTTCATAACCCGGCGAACGGGTTAAAGGTTACTAATAGACCGCCAAGCGGAATGACCCAAGCGTTTCAAAAAACAGAATCGAGGGATTTTTATGGCACAAAGGTTAGCGACGGAGTATGTCAAAACCTGCCTGGTATTAACGGAAGCCGAAATGGACCAATTTATCCAGCTCTTTGTCGAGAATCAAACGCCTTTGCAGGTCAAGGTACTGGATAACGGAAGTCAGGAACTTGTTTTTCAAGATGAGGCCGATGGAGAAATTGTGCTTTCCTTCGAACGCAATGCCGGTAAGTATGTTTGTACGGGATCCTGCAGGGTGAGCAGCCAGAAGCTCGCCAACGCGATGCGCAAAGCCGTTTCCGCTTTCAAGGGAAGCGCGCTGGTGAATCGCCATTATACCGGCTTCTCCATGATGTACCAATATGAGCGGGGGCAAGTGACCAAGATCGTAGAGCTCAAAAACGGACGTCACAAAGTCGTTTATGAATACAAAGACACGCTCGGTGAGATGGAGCGCCTCTTCAAGCTCGATGAGGTGGAACGCGAGATTAGCAGCCTGCATGGGCAGGTGGATGAATTGCTTGATCTCCGCAACCGTACGGAAGATCCGGCGGCCAGAGGGCGGATCGATCAGGATTTACGCATGGTGACGAAGCGCATGTTTGCGCTTGAAGCATAGGATGCTATCATTCGGAGGAGCTCCCGGAAGGGGGCTTTTTCCGTTGGAAGGCTCGGGTAAGAATAGGCATACGGGAGAATGAACGTTACGATGGCCTTCCGCATAAGCTGTGCATGTACCGGAACACACCAAGTCCCCCGGCCCTCTCAAAATTTCTTTCCAAAAGGTATTGCATTTCTACCCGATAGATGTTATTTTTATTTTCGTTGAAAACTTTATAGGAACCAGGATTCACTCAGGACATTTGTATGTTGCGAGAGATTATTCCCTCGGGAAGTGAATGACGTAGGTCCTAGCGGATGAAATCAAACAATTTTATTCCTAGGAAGGGGAACCGGAAGATGGAATACTCAACTTTCGGAAGACACGTAGCAGTTGATACTTGGGGAGTCGATTTTGACCTTCTCAACAACTCGGAATGGCTGCAAGCACAAATGGTAGAGGCTGCTGAGGTTTGCGGAGCAACGGTACTGTCCGTTCAAGCCCAACAATTCGAGCCTCAAGGCGCAACGGTGTTGGTCATGCTATCGGAAAGCCATATCTCCATTCATACTTATCCTGAGAGAGGTTTTGCTGCATTGGATTGTTATACATGCGGTGAAACGGTGGATCCCCAATTGGCGATTGACCATATGATTTCCGTGCTTAAGCCGGCAGAGGTACATGCCAAGAAGCTGATTCGCGGTCTCGGTGAACTGAAAGTGGAAACGCCTGAAATCAAGCTAGCTGTTGCGGTAAAGTAACAAGGTTACGCCCGTAATAAAATAGAATCGGTAATCCTCGGCCATGGAAGAAATTCCATGGTCATTTGTTTTGTCCCGCCCCCATACAATGAAGGCAAGAGCGGGAGGACAAGAGCGGAGGGACCGAATTGACCAGAAAGCACAACGGGCGTTGGCTGATTATAGTGGTGCTGGCCGTGCTGGTGGGCTGGCCGGTTTACCAGCTCGCGGATTGGTACAAGAATGTGACCTCGCGGCATGACGCCTCCTACAGTCTGTTTGAGGTTTCCCTCTTTCAGATGGAGCTGCTGAACAGCACGCTACGGGAGGCCGCCACGGCACAGGATACGGGGCAGCTGGACACGCTGAAGCTTGCGGCTTACTCCGCCCAGTTTACCCATGAGAGGCTGGCGGCGGCGATGGAGGAGGAGGGGCTCGCGGACCTCGCTTCCCTTCCTCAGCTTCAGCAGGTTCTGCTAAGACTCCAAATCGGCGGCAGGCGCACGTTGAAGCCGGAGGAAACGCAGCTTATCGGGGAGGCCGCGGAGCTCTTCCAGAGGCTGTATGAAGAGTATGGAGGGCTCATGGGGCCGAATCACCGTCTGATCCCGTCCAAGAACGACAAAGTGCGGAAATTCGACAAAGAGCTGCAGGAGCTGCTCCGCAAAAAGCCGCTGGGAGGCTGAAAACGGCTTCCCGGCTTTTCAAAATTTATTCATATTCTCGGCTTATACATATTTTATTATGTGATATAATGAGTATTGTTACATACAAGAGGGGCAGGTGAACACAATGCATATTTTGGCGGTCGGTCTCAATTACAGGACGGCACCTGTCGAAATCAGGGAGAAATTTGCGATCCCGGCGGACCGGATGACGGAAGCGCTGGCGGAGCTTAAAGGCACCAAGAGTATTATGGAATGCATCATTGTGGGCACCTGCAACCGGACGGAGCTGTACGTAGTGGTGGACCGCATGCAGATGTGCGGGAACATCCTTCTTTCCTTCATTGAGAAATGGTTCGGCGTGTCGCGGGAGCAATTCAGCAGCCATTTGTATATTCTCGAGGACAACCAGGCGATTCAGCACCTGTTCCGGGTGGCGAGCGGCCTGGATTCCATGATTATCGGGGAAACCCAGATTCTCGGCCAGGTCCGGGATGCGTTCCTGCTCGCCCAGGCGGAGGGCGCAACAGGCACCCTGTTCAACAACCTGTTTAAACAAGCCGTTACCATGGCCAAAAGAGCCCATTCCGAGACGTCCATCGGGGAAAACCCGGTTTCGGTCAGCTATGCCGCGGTGGAGCTCGGCAAGCGCATCTTCGGCGATTTCCATGGCAAGACCGTACTAATTCTCGGAGCGGGCAAAATGGGCGAGCTGACGGCCAAGCACCTTCACTCGAACGGAGCGGCTAAAGTGCTCGTCGTGAACCGGACCAAGGAGAAGGCCGCCGAGCTTGCCGCCAAATTCAGCGGGTCCGCCTACGGGATGGATCGCCTGCCGGAAGCTTTGGTCGAGGCGGACATCGTCATCTCCTCCACCGGCTCGGCGGATACCGTCCTCACCAAACGGATGGTGCAGGCCGTTCTGCCGAAGCGCAAATCGCGTCCGCTCTTTATGATCGATATCGCGGTTCCCCGCGACCTGGATCCGGCGATCAGCGAGCTGTCGAACGTCTTCCTGTACGACATCGACGACCTGGACATCATTGTTCAGAGCAACCTGCAGGAACGGCGTCAGGAGGCGGTCAAGATTGAAGCGATGATCACGGAGGAAATGGACGCGTACAACCAGTGGTTCAAAACCTTGGGCGTCAGTCCGGTCATTCAATCCCTTCAGCTGAAATCGAGCCATATCCACGAGGAAGTGATGGAGAGCCTTCTGAAGAAGCTGCCGGAGCTGGAGGAGAGGGAAATCAAGGTCATCCGCAAGCTCACCAAGAGCATGATGAACCAGATGCTCCGCGACCCTATCTTGAGGGTGAAGGAGATGGCCGGGGAGCGGAACGGGGAAGAAGCTCTCGAAATGTTTACAAAGCTGTTTGCTTTGGAGGAGCTGGTCGAAGAGGCCAAACCCGAAGCGAAGAAGACGGAGGCCGTCAAATGGGAGACCGAGTCCGTTAAACCGGGACAAGCCCTCCTCAGCCTGCAGCCCAAGGAAGTTTTGGCGGGCCCTTGAGCCATCCTGAATAGAAGTACCGGACTCCGGGTTTATTAAGAAGGTAGGGGTCCCCCAAAAGGAACAGATGGTCTTTCGGGCAGCGTTCACTTCACTTTTGGGGGTAAAGGAAGCATGGTGTCTCCAAGCTGGATGTATGATGCAATCATTTATATATATGCCCTGAGCCTGCTGTTTTACTTCTCTGATTTCATCGGCGCGAATCGGAGCGCCAAACGGATGGGCACAGGGCTGCTTGTTTTTGTATGGGTCCTTCAGACCGCGTATCTCGGGTTAAGCGTATACAACCACGTGGACCGGGCTTACGCCATGTCAGAGACCCTGTTCCTTTTTAGCTGGCTCCTTGTCACGGTTTCGCTGATCATCAACCGGTTCTTCCGGATTGAATTGTTCGTCTTTCTCGTGAATGTCGTGGGGTTCTCCGTGCTGGCGCTTAACATCTTCAGCAATCCGCGGGTGACGCCGATGCTCGGAAGGTGGGAGGTGTCGGATGAACTGCTGTTCATCCACATTACGCTCGCCGTTGGCAGCTATGCCGCCTTTGTCATCGCCGCCGTGTTCTCGGGAATGTACCTGTTTCTGCACCGGCAGCTGAAGGAGAAGCACTGGTCGGTGACGATGAAGCGCCTGCCGAGTCTCGAGAAGACGGACCGGTACGCCTACCGCGCGGTTATCGCCGGAACGCCCCTGCTGATCACGGCTCTCTCCCTCGGGCTCATTTGGGTGGTGCTTCAGGGCAGTGCGGAGCAGCTTGGGGATTTGAAGGTGCTGAACTCGCTCCTGGTGCTTGTGGGCTACCTGTATTACTTGTTCCTGCGCCTCTCGGTTAAGGCGAACGGCCGCCGGTTGGCCATTTGGAACCTGTATGCGTTTGGCGTCGTTCTGCTTAATTTTATATTCACGAACTGGCTTTCGGGCTTTCACCAATGGGTGTGGATGTGAAGAAGATGACCTACTATCCGGTAATGTTGAACCTGCAGGGCAAAAAAGCCGTCGTCGTCGGGGGAGGGCCTGTCGGCGAACGCAAAACGGCCGGCCTCCTTGCGGCCGGGGCGAAGGTGACCGTTATCTCGCCGGAAGCCACGGAAGGACTCCGGCAGCTGGCGGCGGTCGGGAAACTCCACCTCTTGAACCGGGAGTACCGGGCCGGGGACCTTCAGGAGGAAGGGGCGTTCCTCGTTATGACGGCCACCGGCTCGCCGTCCGTGAACCGCTTCGTGGCCGAGGAAGCCCGGGAAGCCGAGGTCCTCGTGAATGCGGCGGACGAGGGCGAAACCGGGGATTTCCTCGTTCCCTCCGTGCTGCACCGGGGAAGGCTGCTGGTGGCTGTGTCCACGTCAGGGGCCGGTCCGGCCGCCGCCCGGAAGCTGATCCGGGAACTGGATTCCCGGTACGGCCCGGAATACGAAACCTATGTGGACTTTCTGGCGGAATTCCGCACCGCGGCTAAGAAACGGATAGAGGATCAGGGTATGAGAGGCCGTCTGCTGCGAAGCCTGTCGGAATGTGACATTCCGGAGCTTATCCGCACCGGGCGGTTTTTGGCATTTCGGGAAGAGGTGCTGGAACGGCTCGGGTGCAGCCCGGGCTCGCTATCGGGTATACTGGAGAAATATGCTGACAAAGGAGAACGACCATGAGAAAGATTACTGTCGGAACCCGGCAAAGCGCTCTGGCGCTCACCCAAACCGGCCAGGTCATCGACCAGCTGAAGCAGGTGAGCCGGGAGCATGAGATCGAGTGTGAATTTGAAATCCGCAAGATTGTCACCAAGGGGGACCGGATTCTCGATGTGACCCTTTCGAAGGTAGGCGGGAAAGGCTTGTTCGTAAAAGAGATCGAGCAGGCGCTCCTTGACGGAGAGATCGATATCGCCGTGCACAGCATGAAGGACGTGCCTTCGGAAAGGCGCGAGGGACTCGTCATCGGAGCGGTGCCGAAGCGGGTGGACCCGCGGGATGCCCTTATTACCAAGGGGAATATCCCGCTTAAGGACCTGCCGCAAGGAGCCTTGGTCGGCACAAGCAGCCTCCGCCGGGCGGCGCAGCTGAAGGCCTACCGTCCCGACCTGCGGATCCAATCCATCCGCGGCAACATCGATTCGAGGCTGCACAAGCTCGAGACGGAAGGCTTTGATGCGATCCTGCTGGCGGCCGCCGGTCTGTACCGGATGGGCTGGCAGGACCGCATCAGCGAGTACCTCCCGCCTGCGCTCTGCATTCCGGCCGTAGGCCAGGGCGCCCTCGGCATCGAATGCCGCGGAGACGACGGCTTCCTCGTGGACCTGCTCGGCCGGTACAACGACGAAGCCACCGCCCTCGCGGTGAGCGCGGAGCGCAGCTTCCTGGCCCGACTGAACGGCGGCTGCCAGGTGCCGATCGGGGCCTACGCCGAGCTGGCGGAAGGCGCCTCCCCGGCGGAAGCGACCATCACGCTGACCGGGATGGTCGGAGAGCCCGAAGGGGGACGCCTGCTTCGCAGCGAGGTGGCGGGCACCGATCCGGAAGCGCTCGGGCGCGAGCTGGCCGAGGAGCTGATCGCGCGCGGCGCGGACGAGATCCTCGCCGCCGTGCGGGAGCAGCCGGAAGCGTAAGGCGGCCGGCAGGATTCAGCCGGGCGATGAACGAGCGGCGGAGGACGGGTGCGTTCCGGCTCTTACCAAGCAGGGTCCGGGGAAGTGCCGGAAGGAATCAAGCTTTTTTACGGGATAGAGGATAGGAGTTGGGGAGATGGCGAAGGGGAAGGTTTATCTGGTAGGAGCGGGTCCCGGAGACCCGAAGCTGATTACCGTGAGAGGGCTGGAAGCCATCCAAAAGGCGGACGCCGTGGTGTACGACCGGCTCGCCAATCCCGCCCTTCTCCGGCATATGAAGCCGGGGGCGGAGAAGATCTACGTGGGCAAGCTGCCCGACCGCCATACCCTGAAGCAGGAGGTCATCAACCAGCTGCTCGTCGATCTTGCCTTGGAGGGCAAGATCGTGACCCGCTTGAAGGGCGGCGATCCGAGTGTATTCGGGCGTGTGGGGGAGGAAGCCGAGCTCGTGGCAGAGAACGGCATTGAATTCGAGATCGTTCCCGGCATCACTTCAGCGATTGCCGTGCCGGCCTATGCTGGCATCCCGGTCACCCACCGGGATTTTACTTCATCCCTTGCGATCGTGACGGGGCACGAATGCCCGGTAAAGGAGACGTCCAATATTGATTGGGGCAAGCTGTCCACGGCAACAGGCACCCTTATCTTCCTTATGGGCGTAAGCAACATCGGCTCCATCCGCGACGTGCTGCTTGCGAACGGGAAGCCGGCCGCGACGCCGGTGGCCGTCATCCGCTGGGGAACCCGGGCGGAGCAGCGGACCCTGGTGGGGACGCTTGCGACGATCGTGGAGCAGGTGGAAGAGGCCCGCTTCAAGTCTCCGGCTATTATCATCGTAGGGGAAGTCGTCACGTTGCGGGATAAGCTGTCCTGGTTCGAGCGCAAGCCTCTGTTCGGGCAGCGCGTGCTCGTGACCCGTTCCCGCAGCCAGGCAAGCGAGCTGGCCGACCGTATCGATGAGCTGGGCGGCGAGGTCGTGGAATTCCCCGTGATCCGGCTGCAGCCTCCATCCCGTCCGGAAGCCGTTCAGGCGCTGGAGGAAGGGCTCAAGCGCCTTTCCCGTTACGACTGGGTGATCTTCACCAGCGTGAACGGGGTGGAATTCTTCTTCGACAAGCTGAGGGAACGTCGTCTCGACATCCGCCTGCTTTCCCAGGCGCAGATAGCCGCGGTGGGGCCCAAGACGGCGGAAGCGCTCGAGAAACGCGGCCTGTTCGTCGACTCCCAGCCCGACACCTTCCAGGCCGAGGATCTGCTGCGGGAGATCGCCCCGCGGCTTCAGGCCGGAGAACGGGTACTGCTGCCCCGTGGCGACCTGGCCCGCTCGTACCTGCCGGAGGAGCTGCGGAAGCTCGGCCAGGAGGTAACCGAAGTCGACGTCTACGAGACCGTCGCTTCAACCGAAGGCGGCGAAGACGTGGTCCGGATGCTGCAGGATGGCGACATCACGGCGGTGACTTTTACGAGCTCCTCCACCGTAACGAACTTCTTGGCGGCTTTGGCTGAGGCAGGAGGGGAAGAGCTGAGGGCCAAGCTGAAGGAGCTTCCCGCCTACTGCATCGGCCCGGTCACGGCTGAGACCGCCGCAGCCGCCGGCTGGACCCGCATTCGCGTATCCGAGCAAGCTACCATTTCGTCGCTGGTGGAGGCCCTGGTTTCCAAAGAACAATAAGGACGAAGTCCTTTGGCATACTTACATCCGGCTTGGCCTTGTCCCCCGTCATTCTATGGCGAGGAACAAGGCCTGCCGTCTTAATCCAAGGAGGTTATTTTGATGAGTTTTCCAATCGTACGCAACCGCCGGCTCCGCACATCGGGGGCCCTGCGCAACCTGGTGCGGGAGCATGCCTATACCGTAAACGACCTGATCTATCCACTGTTCGTCACGCACGGAACGGGAATCAAGGAAGAGATTTCTTCCATGCCGGGCGTGTACCACTACTCGCTTGACCGTCTTCAAGAGGAGCTGGAGGAAACGGTCGGCCTCGGCATTCAGGCTATTCTGCTGTTCGGCGTTCCGGAGACGAAGGACGCCCAGGGAACGTCCGCTTTCGACGACCAGGGGATTGTACAGGAAGCGACCCGTTTCATCAAAGAAAGGTACCCCGATCTGCTCGTCATTGCCGATACGTGCCTATGTCAGTTTACCGATCACGGCCACTGCGGCATGATTCACCATCACCCATCGACCGGGCGCGCCGAAATCGACAACGATACCTCGCTCGAGCTATTGGCCCGCACCGCCGTTTCGCAGGCAAAGGCCGGAGCGGACATCATCGCCCCGTCGAACATGATGGACGGGTATGTGCACGCCATCCGTACGGCGCTTGACGAGGAGGGCTTCCACCATACGCCGATTATGGCGTACTCGGTGAAATACGCGTCCGCCTTCTACGGCCCCTTCCGCGATGCGGCGCATTCGGCCCTCAATTCGGTGACCGCAAAACGTACCAGATGGATCCGGCGAACGCCCGGGAAGCGCTCCGTGAGGCGGATTCCGATGTGGCGGAAGGAGCGGATATGCTCATCGTGAAGCCGGCTTTGGCTTATATGGACATCATTCGCTCGGTCAAAGACAACTTCGACCTTCCGGTTGTCGCCTACAACGTGAGTGCCGAGTATTCGATGGTAAAAGCAGCCGCCGCAAACGGCTGGATCGACGAGAAAGCGATTGTCTCCGAAACGCTGACCGGCTTCAAACGGGCAGGGGCGGATATGATTATCACCTACCACGCGAAGGATGCCGCCCGCTGGCAGAAGGGCGAGTAAGCGCGAGCCCGTTAAGGGCTGGCCAGGCTTTTCGGCAAATCGTTCCTTCCGTTTCAAGCGATTTTCGTTCCAAGAACCTTCAAAACCGTTCGTTCCCTTTATGGGAGCGGGCGGTTTTTTTGATTGGGGATCCGATTCAAGGAGAGCAGTTCGTCCGGCTTAAGGGATCAGGAGACGTTTTTCTCGCTTGCGGTAATGGAGAGGGGTCACCCCGTAGCGGGCCTTGAAAAGGGTATGAAAGTAAGCGGGGTTGTCAAAGCCCGCTTCCCCGGCTGTCTCCAGCACGCTCCGGTCCGTGTGGCGTAGCAGATTGGCGGCATAGGCGAGCCGCCTTTCGTTGATCCACTCCGAAGGGGGACACCCGAACGTCTTCTTGAAGCGCCGGCAGACGTGTTCATAGGAGCAGGGGAAAGCTCCCGCAGCCGGGGGATGCCCGCGACAAAATGCTCCCGCTCGCTCATCGTTCCGACCAGCCGATCAAACCAATCCTCGGGCTCCTCCGGACGGAGGAAATGCTGATGGAGAAGCTCGGCAATGAGGGAACGGGCCAGCAGGCGAATCTCCTCCTTCCGGGAGGAGGGATTTCCGTCAACCGCTCCAGCCGGCGGATAAGCTTCTTCCGGCTGACATCATCGAGCCGCCGGGAAGGAGGCAGCGGGGAGGTGAGCAAGGGATGAGCCGCCGGATCCAGTCCCAGGTAGACGAACAGGTCGGCCACCATTTGGCGGGAGAACGCCAAGTTAACGAGCCGGGAGGGGCATCTCCGGCGCTTTCATAGGTATGCACATCCGAAGGGCGGATGAACACCAGCTCCCCCTCGGCAAGGGGCAGAATCTTGTCTTGGATGCGATGGAGGAGCCTGCCCTCCGCCATGAGGAACAGCTCGAAGTATTCATGGGTATGAGGGGTTCCGGATAAATACAGAAGGGTATCGTGCCAAGCGAAATGAACTCCTGTACGCGGATCCAGCATCTGGCTTTCGGTCAAAAGAAGCATAGGTTGGCCTCCTGAAAGATCAACATAGTGAAGATTTTGGTCAAGGAACCGAACGAAATGTCTCCTGGTTTTCTTTATGATTATAAGGGAGAATAGCTCTTTTATAAAACAAGGTTAGGTCACCATATTGATTTTTTGAAGAGAGGACGGTGCAGCGGTGAAGATCGCGATGATCAGCGCCAATTATTTCGGGAGGGCTTCAGGGTACCGGACCAGCATGGACGAGTGGGGAGCAGCGGAGCGAAGGGTCATCGAACGGGCGAGCCTCGAGGAATTCGACCGGATCTGCGCGGATATCGCCGGAGCGGGGTTCCGGCATATGGAGCTGTGGATGGCCCATGCTTTTCCTAAATTCATGACTCCCTTTCTTGCCGAGGAAATGAAAGCGGTGTGGGAGAGACACAAGCTGGAGGTCATCGGGTATTCGTGCTCGCTCGGAGATCCCTCAGATGGCCGCGCTGGACGCGGCTGTGCTTCGAAGCTTGTCGGATGCTCGGAATCAAGCAGATCGCAAGCGGGCTGTCCCCGGAAGGGGCATCTGCCGTTTACGGGCTGTGCCAAGAATACGGCATCCGGGTTGCCGTGGAGAACCATCCGGAGAAGCATCCCGAAGAGATCCACCGGGTCATAGGCGAGTACGGGGATTGGCTTGGGGCTTGCGTAGATACCGGATGGTTCGCCACCCAAGGCTTTCCGGCACCGGAAGCCATCCGGCAGCTGAAGGGTCAGCTCCTGCATGTGCACCTGAAGGACGTGCGGGAGGTGGGGACCCATCATTCCGTGCCGCTCCGCCAAGGGGTGGCGGATATAGCCGGCTGCGTGGACGCGTTGAGGGAAATCGGCTACGAGGGGACAATCTCTATCGAGCAGGAATCCGGTGACCATGATCCTACGGAGGATTGTGCGGAAGGGCTTCGCTGGCTGAAGCAGGAGCTGGCGCTTGAGCCATAAGGAAGGAGCCCCGACCGGGAAGGAACCCGGTTCGGAATCAAACCGGCAGTAGAAACGGAAACGACGGATACCAACGGAAAAGGGGTTAGCCATTATGGTACGTATTGCAATAGTAGGAACGGGCTGGCAGGGCCAGGGCCTCATGAGCAGCCTGAAGCAAATCGAAGGGATGGAGCTTGTCGGAGCCTGCGACCTGAATGCCGAAATGCTGGCCAAAGTCGTCACCAAGTTCTCCGTTCCCGGTTATGCCGATTATGGACGCATGCTGGACGAGACCAAGCCGGACGGGGTATTGATCTGCATCCATCCCCAGCACCGGTACGAGCTGGTTAAAGAAGCGGCCGTGCGGGGCATTCCATGCTTCATCGAGAAGCCTCCGGCCCGCGACCTGGAAGGAGCGCGACGGATCAGCGACGTTCTGGAGGAATACGGCGTGATGAACAGTGTAGGCTTCATGTACCGCTACAGCGCGGCTCTGCAGAAGGCCAAGGAGTTGATCGCCGGCCGCCGGGTCGCACTGGTCCGCAGCTGCATGCTGGACGGCCTTGCCATCCGGCCGGACTCGCCTCGATGGTTCTTTGATAAAGAACGGTCGGGCGGACCGGTTTTCGATCAGGCGATCCACGTGCTGGACCTGTCCCGTTATTTATTTGGGGATGTCGAGGCCGCCTCCGGGTTTCAGGGGAATCGGACGGTCCCCAAAGGAGAGGACTTCACCGTGGAGGACAGCGCTTCCCTTACCCTCCGGTACCGGAACGGAATTATGCAGAGCCACACCCATTCCTGGGCCTATAACGGTTTCCGGATGCAGCTGGAGATCGTGTCCGACGAGCTTGACCTAACGCTCGATCTCGGCAAGGGGACGCTGACGGGAACGGCGGGAGGGGAGCCGGTGGCCTACGAAAGCCAGGACGCCCTCTACCGGCTGGAGCTGGAGGCGTTCGGCCGTGCCATCCGCGAGGAAATCCCGCTTGGATCCGGTCCACCTACGCGGACAGCGTCCGCTCGCTGGCCGTCGCTCTATCAGCCGTGCAGGCGCTCGAAAACGGGCAGGTAGCGTACGTAAAGGAAGAGTAAAAGAAGCGAAGGATTCATCAAGGAGCCGGACCTGGCAGCAGGTCCGGCTTTTCCTGCTGGCCAGACTCTTTTGTCCGACGATCGTCCTCCTTAGAAGGACAGCGACCGATTCGAGACGGGCGGTATTCCTTCCTTTCCCTATCTGCCATTTCCGCCAAACCTCACCCCCTTTGTCAAAGATTTGTCGGATTCTGACGTCCGCCCGAGTTGTTACCCGTAGGCAAATAGGGCATAATTGTAAGTAGCAAACGGGAGCGTACGGAAGGGATTTCCGGCGCCGTCCCTTAGAAAAGAGGAACGCTGATGGCTTACAACGATACGTTTATCCGCGCCTGCCGCAAGCAGGAGGTGGACGTGCTTCCGGTCTGGTACATGCGCCAGGCGGGGAGATATGATCCGGACTACCGCAAGATTAAAGAGAACTACAGCCTGCTTGAAATTTGCCGGCAGCCGGAGCTCGCGGCCGAGGTTACCTTGATGCCCGTCAAGAAGCTCGGAGTGGACGCGGCTATTCTTTATTCCGATATTATGAATCCGGTTGCTTCCATCGGGATTGATTTTGATATTGTGAAGAACATCGGGCCGGTTATCGACAATCCGATCCGGACGGCAGAGGACGTAGCTCGCCTGCGCCCGATCGATGTGGAAGGGGACCTTTCTCATATTCTGGAGACCATCCGGATACTGGACCGGGAGCTCACCGTTCCACTCATTACATTCGCCGGGGCTCCCTTTACCATTGCGAGCTACCTGATCGAGGGCCGTCCTTCCAAAAGCTATATCCGTACCAAGGAAATGATGTATGGCGAGCCGAAGGTCTGGTTCCAGCTCATGGACAAGCTGGGCGATATGGTCATCGCCTACCTGAAGGCGCAGATCCAGGCCGGGGCAAAGGCTGTTCAGCTGTTCGATTCGTGGGTTGGAGCTTTGGCGCCTTCCGATTTCCGGACGTATGTGCTTCCGACCATCGAACGGATATTCCGAGAGATTTCCCATCTAGAGCAGCCCAAAATCTACTTCCCGGGGTAAGCTCGGGAGAGCTGCTGCCGACTTTAACCCGTCTTCAAGCGGACGTCATCGGCCTCGACTGGAGGGTCGCTATTCCGGAAGGGCGGCGCCGGACGGACAACCGGTTTGCCGTTCAGGGCAACCTGGACCCTTACGTGCTGACGGCCCCTATGGCGGTCATCAAGGAGCAGGCCAAAGCGATCATCGACCAGGGGATCCAGAGCCCCGGGTATATTTTCAATCTTGGACACGGCTTGTTCCCGGAAGCGTCGCTCGACAAGCTGAAGGAGCTGACCGATTTCGTGCACGACTATTCGCGGACGGCTCTTCAGGCGGCCGTTAAGGGAGGCAAGTAGATGACGAAGAAGACGATCGGCGTTCTCGTGATGTCGTACGGCACCCCCGAAAGCCTGGATCAGGTGGAGGCTTACTACACCCATATCCGCCGGGGCAGCCCTCCCTCCGCCGAGCAGCTGAAGGAGCTGACCGACCGCTATGAGGCAATCGTGGGAGGGTTTTTCCCTTTGAGGGAGAATACGAACCAGCAGGTAAGCGCCTTGGAAGAAACGCTGAACCGGGAGCACCCGGACTATGAGTTCCGCTGCTACCAAGGACTTAAGCATGCCAGTCCGTTCATCGAGGACGGGGTGGAGGCCATGGCCAAGGAGGGCATTACGGAAGCGGTAGGCGTGGTGCTGGCCCCTCATTATTCCGTGATGAGCGTAGGCGGCTATATCAAGCGGGCGAAGGAGAAAGCGGAAGAGACCGGGCTTTCGATCCGTTTTGTTCGAAGCTACCAAACCCATCCTTCGCTTATCCAAGCCCTTACGGAGAGGGTGGAGAAGGCACTAGGCTTGTTCGAGGGGGTGCCGGCGAAGGGAGTCCGGGTTCTCTTTACCGCTCACAGCCTGCCGGAGAAGATTCTCGAGATGAACGATCCTTACCCCGAGCAGCTTTTGGAAACGGCAAAAGCCGTTGCGGAACGGGCGGGAGTGGAGGAGTGGCAGTTCGCGTGGCAGAGCGCGGGGCGGACGGCAACCCCATGGCTAGGACCGGACATTCTCGACGTGTTGGAGACGCTGAAGCGGGAGGAAGCCGTGGAGAACGTGCTGGTGTGCCCGGTCGGGTTTGTTTCCGATCATCTGGAGGTTCTGTACGACCTGGATATCGAGGCAAAGCGGAAAGCCGCTGAGCTTGGCATCCATCTCGAGCGGACGGAGTCGCTTAATACCGACCCGCTGTACATGCAAACCCTTAGCGATGTGGTGGCGGCGGAAGTGGAGAGGAAGGGATAGTCATGCAGGAAGCTGCCCGTAAGGTTATGATCATCGGGGGAGGCATAACGGGATTAAGCGCCGCTTTCTATGTGCAGAAGCTGTTTAAGGAGAAGGGCGTTCCCGTGGAGATTACCCTGGTGGAGAAGAGCGGCAAATGGGGAGGACGCATCGAGACGCTTCGCCGGGACGGCTTCGTGCTCGAGAAAGGGCCGGATTCCTTCCTGGCCCGCAAGCTCCCGATCATTGAATTGTCCCGGGATCTCGGGATCGAGAACGAGCTGGTGGGCCAAGGCGCCAAGGGCAAGCGTTCGTATATTCTTCATCACGGCAAGCTTCATCCGATGCCCGCCGGCATGGTGCTGGCCATTCCTACCGATCTGACCGCTTTTATGGAGACCGGCCTCGTTTCCCCGGAAGGCAAAGCAAGGGCGCTGGAGGATTTGACCCTTCCCAAAAGCGAAGATCCGGGCGACGAATCGCTCGGACATTTTCTCTCGCGGCGGCTTGGGCCGGAAGTGCTCGAGAACATTGCCGAGCCGCTTCTTGCCGGCATTTACGCTGGCGATACGTATGCCCTGAGCCTGCAGGCGACCTTCCCGCAGTTCAAGGACGCGGAGCAGAAGTATGGAAGCCTCATCCAGGGCATGCAGGAAAGCCGCAAGGCTTCCGCCGCCTCGGCCGAGAGCCAGGAGGCGTTTCCGGAAGCGGCGAGGGGAAGCATGTTCCTCTCGTACCGGAATGGGCTTCAATCGCTGGTGGATGCTCTTCATGAAGCGCTCCAGGGAGTGAAACGCCTGACCGCCGCGGCGGTGAAGGTGGATCGGACGGAAAGCGGCTCCCGCGTTACGATGGATAACGGAGAGGTGTACGAGACGGACAGCCTGATTCTGGCGCTGCCGAATTACACGATGGCGGAGCTGCTTCCGGAGCTCCCCGCCGTCCAGCGGCTGGGCCAGGTGGACTATATCTCGGTGGCCAACGTCATCCTGGCTTACAACGCGGAGGAGATCGAGACGTCCTTCGACGGCTCCGGCTTCGTCATTCCGCGCAAGGAGGGCCGCTTCATCACGGCTTGCACGTGGACCTCTACGAAGTGGTGCCATATCGCTCCGCCGGATAAAGTCGTTCTGCGCTGCTATGTCGGAAGATCCGGCGAGGAAGGCTGGACTGGCATGACCGACGAGGAGATCGTCGAGAAGGTGAAGCAGGAGGTCCGGGAGCTGATGGGGATCGAGGCGGAGCCGCTCTTCCATGAGATCAACCGCCTGTACCGCTCCATGCCCCAGTATCCCGTCGGTCATCTGGATCAGATCCGGGAGGCCCGGAAGGAGCTTCAGGAGAAGCATCCCGGCGTTTTCGTCACCGGCTCTGGCTTTCATGGAGTCGGGCTGCCCGATTGCATCCGGCAGGGACGAGAGGCGGCTGAGGAATGTCTGCTTCATTTGGCGGGAACCGGCACGCCGGGGCAACGCTAACGCATAAACCAAATTTCATAGAGTAAGGCAGGTGGCTCACATGACGCAATCAGGCAGCCGGAGGGACAGCCGGTCCCGGGAAGCTTTCGAGGAGGCCAAGAAGGTCATCCCCGGCGGGGTGAACAGCCCGGTCCGGGCATTTAAATCCGTAGGACTGACGCCAGTATTTGCGGAACGCGGGCAGGGCAGCAAAGTATACGACATCGACGGTAACGAGTTTATCGACTATATCGGCTCTTGGGGGCCGCTCATTATGGGGCATGCCCATCCGGAGGTCGTCGAGGCGCTGAAGAAGACGGCCGAGCGGGGAACGAGCTTCGGGATGCCGACCGAGCTCGAAACGGCGATGGCCCGGCTCGTCTGCGATCGTGTGCCGTCGCTCGATATCGTCCGCATGGTGAACAGCGGAACGGAAGCGACCATGAGCGCCCTGCGGCTCGCCCGCGGCTATACGGGCCGCAGCAAGATCGTAAAGTTTGAGGAAGCTACCACGGCCATGCGGACTCCCTGCTGATCAAAGCGGGCTCGGGTGTGGCGACTCTCGGTCTTCCGGACAGCCCGGGGGTGCCGGAGGGGTAGCCGTCAACACAATTACCGTCCCGTATAATGATCTGGATTCGGTCAAGCTGGCTTTTGAGAAGTTCGGCGAAGAGATCGCCGCGATTATCGTGGAGCCGGTAGCAGGCAACATGGGCGTCGTTCCACCGGCGGAAGGGTTCCTGCAAGGGCTCCGCGACGTAACGTCCCGCTATGGCAGCCTGCTCATCTTCGACGAGGTGATGACCGGTTTCCGCGTGGACTACCACTGCGCCCAAGGGCTTTACGGCATTACGCCGGACTTGACCTGCCTAGGCAAGGTCATCGGCGGGGGCTGCCGGTCGGGGCTTACGGCGGACGCCGCGAGATCATGGAGCAGATCGCCCCGAGCGGGCCGATCTACCAGGCGGGCACGCTGTCCGGCAACCCGCTTGCTATGGCCGCGGGCTTCACGACGCTGAGCCTGCTGACCCCGGCGGTGTACGAGGAACTGGAACGCAAGGCGGCCCGGCTCGAGGAAGGCTTCCGCCGCAACGCGGAGGAGGTCGGGGTGGCCAGCACGATCAACCGCGTGGGCTCCATGGTGTGCCCGTTCTTCACGGCGGAGAAGGTTGTGAACTACGAGACGGCCAAAACGTCCGATCTCCAGCGGTTTAACCGGTATTTCTCCCGCCTGCTCGACCTTGGCATCGTGATCGCGCCTTCCCAGTTTGAAGGGATGTTCGTGTCCGCGGCGCACAGCGATGAGGATATCGAAGCGACGATAGCCGCGAACCGCGAGGCGCTCCAAGGGCTGTAAGTCCATCCTGGTGATGGGAAGCGGTCCCCGGCTATCAAAGGGAAAGCCTGAGGCTCCTCAGGCTTTTTTCTATGCTCTTTCCCGTAAGGGGCAGACAGCCTCCAGGAGGCACCCCGTCCTCCCGTTTGCTATTGAGGCTCAGCTATGGTATTATGGATTTACAAGCAAATTTAAACCTTGAAGTCACATAGGATAAAGGTTCTCATTTGTTAGGGGATAGCCTTTTGTCCTGATGTGATTTTTGTTTTTTAAGGTAATGGGTTTGACAATGAATAGGAGGCAACAAACAATGGAAACAGGAACAGTGAAATGGTTTAACGCAGAGAAAGGCTTCGGCTTTATCGAAAGAGAAGGCGGAGACGACGTTTTCGTTCATTTCTCGGCAATCCAAGGCGAAGGCTTCAAGTCCCTGGACGAAGGCCAGCGCGTGGAATTCCAAGTGGTTCAAGGAAACCGTGGACCGCAAGCCGAAAATGTAGTTAAAGTATACTAAAACAAGCTTAATCGCAAGGCTGCTCTATCCTCTTGGTGGAGCAGCTTTTTTCTTATTCAGGGGATCATAAGGAGGGCTTGTTATGTATAACAAACGAATTCCGCTGGAGGATCTTCCGCATGAAGAAACCAAGGTATGGACTTGCCGGGATGAAACCTGCAAAGGATGGATCCGGGATAATTTTGCTTTCGAGCATGTCCCGTCGTGCCCCTTGTGCCATTCCGCTATGGTGAGCAGTGTGAAACGGCTGCCTTCGGTGGCTAACAGCAGCAAGGGCCAGAAAACCAGGTAAGGGCGGAAAACTCGAAACTCCTTCTTCTTGTGGATTTACAAAATGACAGGAAGCAGGGGCAGAGCCTTTTCTGACGCCGCGGCGGATAAGCCGGCGGCCGTTATGTCGTTGATCAAAAAGGAGATGCCAGCTAGACCGGGCATCTCCTTTTTGGCGTGCGCTTATTCCTTAACCGACCCGACGACCATTCCCTTCACAAAGTACTTCTGCAGGAACGGATAGACCATCAGAATGGGAAGCGCCCCGATGAAAATCTGGGCCGCTTTTACCGTGTTGTTGGAGATATTCTCCATCTCGCGCCCGAGAGAAGAGAGCTGGGTGGAATCGATCTGGATCAGGATCGTCTGCAGGAAAGTGGCGAGCGGATAATCCTGAATGTTCTTCAAGTAGATCAGGCCGTCGAACCAGGCGTTCCAGTGGCCGACCATTTTGAACAGGGAAAGGGTCGCGATAGCCGGCAGGGAGAGAGGCAGGTAGATGAGCAGTAGAATGCGGAATTGTCCCGCCCCGTCGATCAGCGCCGCCTCCTCCAGCGCATGGGGGATGCCCCGGAAGAAGTTAAGCAGCAGCACAAGCAGCCACACATCGATGGCGCCCGGAAGGATCAGCGCCCAGAGCGAGTTCATCAGCCCCAGCTTCTGGATGACGATATAGGTGGGCACAAGTCCTCCGCCGAACAAGAGGGTAATGACGAAGAACCAGGAATACCACGTCCGGCTGCGGAAGACAGCCGACTCCTTGGAAAGCGGATACGCCGTGAGGAAGGTAACCGCCATGGCGATCGCGGTCCCGATAACCGTCCGGATCACGGAGATCCAGAGGGAGTGCAGGAAATTGGCGTTGGACAGCGTCTTGCGGTAGGCGTCCCAGGTGAAATCGATCGGAAGCAGGCCCACGAGGTTCGCATTGGCCGGAGCGCGGCCGCTCAGCGAGACGGCTAGGGTGTGAACGAGCGGAAGCACGCACAGGAAGGCGATGACGGCCAGGAATACGTAATTGAAGAGGCTGAACATGCGGTAGGGCAGCGTTTTGTGGTACAAGGGTCCCCCTCCTTTCTAGAAGATGCGGTAGTTGGCCGTCTTAAGTGCGATGCGGTAGACCGACAGGATCAGGAGGCAGCTGACGACGGATTTGAATAGTCCGATGGCGGTGGCGAAGCTGAGCTTCTGGCTCAGGATGCCGACCCGGTAAACGTACGTATCGATAATGTCCCCTTTGTCGTAGACGAGCGGGTTGTACAGGTTAAAGATCTGGTCGAAGCCCGCGCTCAGAATGCTGCTCAGCGAAAGGGTCGCGCAAACGGTCATGATCGGCACCAAGCTCGGGATGGTGATGTGAAGCGTCTGCTTCCAGCGGGAGGCTCCGTCGGCTTCGGCCGCTTCATAGAGCTCGGGATTGATGCCCGCGAGCGACGCGAGGTAAATGATGGTGCTGAACCCGAACTCCTTCCACACTTCACTTGTCACGACGGTAAACCGGAACCAGTCTCCGTTGCCGAGGAAGAACACCGGTGGGATCCCGAACCATTCCTGCAGCACCCGGTTGACCAGTCCCCTTCCGGTGAGAGAAGGTCGGTCAGAATGGCCCCGAGGATAACCCAGGACAGGAAATGCGGAAGATAGACCAGCGTCTGGACGAGCCGCTTGAACGCCATTTTGCGGACCTCGTTCAGAAGAAGTGCGAACACGACCGGGACGAGAATCATGAAAGCGATCTTAAGCGCCGCGATCAGGAGCGTATTCCAGATGACCTGCAGGCTGTCGATCCGTTCGAAAATGGCGCGGAAGTGCTTCAGGCCGACCCAGTCGGACCCGGTTACGCCCAGGTAGGGCTTGTATTCCTGGAAGGCGATGACCACGCCGAACATCGGCAGGTAATGGAACAGAAGGGCCAGGATAACACCGGGCAGCAGCATAAAATGAAACGCCCACGATTTGCGGAGCTTCGCAAACAGCGGTTTTTTGGCAGCCGGGCTAAGTGCGGATTCCCGATGCGCAGTTGTGCTCATGGTCACACCTCATTTACGGACAGATTGGCACTCGCCCCCATTCTAGCATAGGCTTTTTGAGGCCTATATACCGTTTTTTAACTCCTTATAATGTTTTGTAAAGGCCGGGCGGCGATGTTAATAAAAAAACATGGCGTGTTTAGAAAGTGTTATTTCGCGGTCCCGGAAGTTCCCTTATGATTTGAGGGGAAGACCCAAACTAGTGGTTAAGGGGAGAACAAGTTGCGCTTGCCAAAAAGACAAGTGGTGGTCACGGTGCTTACGCTCGCATTAGCCGGTACATCCTTCGGCTGCTCCAAAACGGGCGGAGACACCGCCCAGCCGAAAGAAACGGCGTCGCAGAAGATGACGAACGGCAAATACGACCCGCCCGTTACGATTACGACGGTTCGGGGAGTACCCGGCCCGGCTACGTTCAAGAACGGGGAGACGATCGACGACAACGTGCATACGCGCTGGGCGAAGGAGAAGCTCGGCATTGAGATCAAAAGCCTGTGGTCGGTGGTCAACGCGAACAACGCCTATGACACGAAGCTGAAGCTCGCCTTGTCGGCGAACGAGCCGATGCCGGATATCGTGCATGCCTCGGGCGAGATGGCCCGGCTGCTGATCGAATCGGGACGGTTCCAGGACGCGGGAGTCCTTTTTGACAAGTATGCGAGCGAGACGTGGAAGAAAGCGATGGCGGAAGACCCTACCGTTTGGTACGAATATACGCGGGACGGCAAGCGCTACGGCATTCCCGCCCTCGATTATGACTACAACAACGACCCTGTTATGTGGGTGCGCGGCGACTGGATGAAGAAGCTCAATCTTGCCCCGCCCAAAACGATTGACGATTACGAAAAGATACTGGATGCGTTCACGAACCAGGACCCCGACGGAGACGGCCAGAAGAACACCTTCGGCTTGTCGGTCGGCTTCAAGAAAGATAAATCCTATGGAAACCATTTCGGCGTAAGCTGGCTGTTCGGGGCTTACGGGGCGATTCCGGGCATCTGGCAGAAGCAGGCCGACGGGACGCTTGCCTACGGCTCCATTCAGCCGGGCGTGAAGCAGGGGCTCGCTAAGCTGAAGGTTTGGGTGCAGAAGGGCTACATTCCCAAGGAAGCTCCAGTATGGGACGAAGCCAAAGCCGGTTCTTATGTTTCCGCCGGAAGAGCGGGCACCTTCACCGGCCCGTATTGGTCCGAGGCCTGGCCGATGGGCGACCTGACGAAGAACGACCCTAAGGCGGAGCTGCAGACGTTCCAGCTGCCGGTCGGGGCGAACGGGAAAGGGATGCATTTTGCCACGCATCCTTACAGCGGGGCGATCTTCATCAACAAGGAAATGAAGAATCCGGAAATATTCTTTACCTATGGCAACTACCTGTTTGACAACGTCGCCGATCCGAAGGCGGGAAGCGAGTTCGAGAACGGCTGGGCGAAGGGCTATGACTGGGATGAAGTGGACGGCAAGGTCACGACCGATCTGGCCAAAATCCCGGGAGGCGGCGTCCGCGTGTTCTTCTACAGCCTGCTGATGACCCAAGGACCGCGTATTCCTTCCCAGAACATCAAAGCGCTGGTCAACCTCGCCCAGAACGGAAAGCCGCAAACGCCGTACGAGCGCTACTGGTCCCAGCTCGCCCCGCCGATCGAGATTCAATCCTCGAGCAATGTGTGGAACCAGCGCCAGAACCGGGTGATGACCGCTTATACCGGAGGAGCCACGGCCACGATGACGGACAAAGGGGACTATCTGAATAAGCTGGAGATGGAAACGTTCAGCAAAATCGTCTTCGGCGACGAGCCGGTAGAGGCCTACGACAAATTCATTCAGACGTGGAAAACCCAGGGCGGAGACGCCATTACGAAGGAAGTCAATGAATGGTATAAGAGCGTAGGAGCCAAATAACCGGTAGGGCAGGGGACTTTCCTTAAGCAAGAGGTCCCCTTTCTTCCTTCCCTCTTATGTAAGAGCCCGGTAGAAGGATTTCCCACCCTGGCAGAGAAGGCATCTTAGGAGAAGGCTCTAAGCGCCTCGGTCAGACTACAGGGACGGTGAACCGGCAAATGGACAAGAAGCTAACGATTTATACGAAAATCGTCGGGATGATCATGGGGCTGCTGATCCCCGTCATGGCGCTTTTCGCCTATTCCAACCAGACGGCTGTGCGGGTCATCGAGGACGAGATGAAAACGAACAACCTGAACAAGCTCCGTTTCCTGCATCAGCAGATGGAGGGCAAAATCGACCAGCTGTCAATGAATTCCATCGCCATGTCGAACGACGCCTCCATCCGGGAGCTGGAATTCCGCCAGCTGTCGGGAACGGGCTTCGACCGGGACCGGCTGCTTAGGATGATACTCGACAACATCAACCTGCAGTCGGGGATCAGCGGGTGGATGACGGACATCACCGTCTACTCCCGTCTGACGAAGGAAATGGTCTCCACATCGAGCGCTTCGGTCGATTTGAAAGAGACGCTACTCTTGAGGGAGATTACAAAAGGCTGGACTTATGTGACCGAGTCGAACGGGAAGAAGGTCAAGCCGGAATTCGTTTACTTCGCCGTAGACCCTATTAACGCCTACGACCGTCCGGAGACGGCGAAGCTCATTGTGCGGACTTCGTTCTCGCCTTCCTATCTTCAGGATATGCTCGACCAGTACAAGGCGAACGGACAGGGAGATCCATTCCTGTATCACCCGCAGTACGGAGTCATCGGCAACCGCACCCTGAACGAGGCGGGCTCCCAGGACCTCATCCGCCAGCTCGGAGGCGGAAGTCTGGAAGAGGCCCGAACGCATTTCACGGTCGACACGGAGGGAGGCAGTCCTTGGCCAGCTATCTCAAGCTGGATAACTTGGGCTGGTACCTCGTCGACTATGTGCCGATGGAAGACATCCTGACTCCGGTGACCAAGACGCGGAATTTCTTTTACGGATCGACACTGCTGCTTCTGCTGCTCAGTCTTTTTGCCGCTTATATGCTGTACCGGAACGTCCAGGTTCCCATTCGGGTCCTCATCCGGCACGTCCAGCGGATCCAGAAGGGCGATTACGGAACCCGGGTCCGATTCAACGGCGGAGCGGAATTCGCCTTCCTGTTCGAACGGTTCAATGACATGACGGAGCAGATCCAGGATCTCCTGGAGAAGGTGTACGCCGAGCGCCTGCGTTCCCGGGAGGCGGTGCTTAAGCAGCTGCAGTCGCAGATCAATCCGCATTTTCTGTACAATTGCTTGTTCTTCATCAAGAATACGGCGCGGATGGGGGATGAGGAGGCGGTGGTCGCCATGGCCTTGAACCTCGGAGAATATTTCCGGTATACGACCCGTCTCGCCAACCAATCGGCCAATCTCGCGGAAGAGCTGTCGGTGGTAACCAATTACCTGGAAATCCAAAACCTGCGCATGAGGCGGATCGCCTATGAGATTGACGTGCCGGAAGAGATGAAAGCTCTCCGCATCCCCCGGCTGATGCTTCAGCCGCTGGCGGAGAACGCCGTCCTTCACGGCATCGAGCCGAAGCCGGGCCGGGGAACCGTCCGGATCACGGGAGAAGCCATGGATGGAGAATACCGGGTGTATGTGGAAGACGACGGGGCCGGCATGGAACCGGAGCAGCTCGAGAGAATGCAGCGGTACGTGAACCGCAGTGAGAATGAGGACGACGGAGGCTTCGGCTTCGGCTTGTGGAATGTCAACCAGCGGATCAAGCTGATGTACGGGGAAGGCTCCGGCTTGTTCTTCTCGCCGGGAGGCAACGGAGGCGTACGGGTAACCGTCACCCTCTACATAAGGGAGGAGAAGACCATGTACCAGCTGCTGATTGTGGATGACGAGCCAAGCGTGGTCGATGCCATCGCCCATACCCTGCCATGGGGAGATCTTGGGGTAGAGGATGTGCTCTGCGCTTATTCCGGCCAGGAGGCGCTTGATATCGTCAAACGGCAGGTTATTGATATCGTCATCACCGATATCCGCATGCCGGGAATGAACGGCATTCAGCTCATCGAGCAAATCCGCTGCTTCTCCCGGCATACGGAAGTCATTCTGCTAACCGGCTACGCGGAATTTGAGTATGCCAAGCAAGGGCTGCAGCTCCAGGCGGCGGATTACCTTCTGAAGCCGGTCAGCGACGAAGACTTGACGGATTCCATCCGTAAGGTTATCCGCAAGCTGACGCAGGAAGGGGAGGAGTCGGCCGTCTACCGGAAGGCCGCCGAGCTGTTGAAGGAACATCAGCCCGCCTTGAAGTCGGAGATGCTGGCCGTTCTTCTGGAGCAAGGACGGGTGGATTCGGAAAACAGCCTTTCGCTGATAGGCGTTCCCTTTGCCCCGGGAGACCCCATTTCCCTGGTGCTGATCCGGCTGGAAGGCCGATTCCACGAGTACAACCGGCGGGACCGGCTCCTTATGGAGTTCTCGGTCGGGAATATGGCCGAGGAGATTTTCGGCCCGTTCTTCGAAACCTGGTCGTGCCGGGACCGCTACGATTACCTCGTGCTGGCTCTGAGAAGCAAAGAGCCGGAAGGGAACGGCAACGGCCAGGAGCTCCTTTCCCGCCTATGCAGCCAGCTTCAGCACAGCGTGATGCTCTTCCTGCACAGCGAAATCTCCGTCGTGATTGGCAATCCCGCCCTTTATCCGGATTCGCTGCCGGGCAGCTACCAGTCCGCCTTGAAGACCATGCGCCGAGGAATCGGCAAGGACGAGGGCCTGCTCATGACCGTGAACGATCCGGTGAAGGCTCCTGCGGCGGCGCTGAAGACACTGCATGAGCCCCCTTCGCTTCTCCATCTGTTCGAAGCGGGCATGTGGGAGGAGGCGGCCCGGAAGCTCGAGCGAATCGCGGAGGAGCTGGACCAAGTATGGATCGATTCGCCGGAGCTGCTTGCCGAGTGGTACCACGCTCTCGCTTCCGCCTGCTACCATTACGCTCATGTCAACGAGGAAACGCTCGGGCAGCTGTTCGAGCGGATCGGGGAGCACGACGGGCTCCCGGAGATGAGCAAGCTGCTCTCGGTTACCCGTATGAAGGAATGGGGGCTCGGGCTCTGCCGGAGGCTTTCCCTGGACAACTCGGAGGAGATCCGGGACACCCGGGGGCTGGCCGTTAAGCAGGTCAAGGACTATATCCACACGCATCTGGAGAAGGACGTATCCCTTCATGTGCTGGCCGAGCAGGTCCACCTGCATCCCGTTTATCTGTCCAAGGTGTTCAAGCTGGAGACAGGAGAAGGCTTGAAGGAATACCTGCACCGGGTGAGGATGGAGAGAGCGGTCCATTTGCTTAAGAGCAGCGAGATGAAAGTTTATGAAATCACCGCCTTGGTAGGCTATCTCAACACCCCGTATTTTATTAAAGTGTTCAAAAAAGAATTCGGCATGACCCCTCAGGAATACCGGGATCATCATCTTCCGCTAAATGCGGGAGAGCCGCTTTAGGAGGTCCATTCGCATGTCCGATATCCAGATCAAGCTCAACGAACCGGCCGGCTCTATCCGCAAGCTTCATGGGGTCAACAACGGCCCCGTCTGCTACGGTTCGCTGATCGACGTCACCGCTTATTACAAGGAAGCGGGCATCCCGCTTGTCCGTATTCACGACCCGAACTGGCCTCATGCCTGGGAGGTCGACATCCACACCATTTTTCCGGACTTCGACAAGGATCCCGAGGATCCGGCCAGCTATGATTTCTCCCGCACGGACGAATACCTTCAGACCATCCTCGATACGGGGGCGAAGATCGTCTACCGGCTGGGCGAAAGCATCGAGCATACGAAGCGGAAGTACTACGTGCACCCGCCCCGGGATTATGCGAAATGGGCACGGATCTGCGTGAACATTATCCGCCATTACAACGAAGGCTGGGCCGGCGGATTCCGCCATGGAATCGAGTATTGGGAAGTATGGAACGAACCTGACCTGGACGAACGCATGTGGTCGGGCACTCCCTGCAATTGTTCGAGCTGTACGAAACGACGGCAAAGGCCATCAAGGCGCATAACCCCGAACTAAAGGTAGGAGGCTACGCGGCCGCCCGGCCGATGCTTCCCTTCCTTACGGATTTCCTGGATTACTGCGAGGAGCGGAAGCTTCCCTGGATTTCTTCACCTGGCATACCTATACCGGGGACCCGTACAAAATCGTCCAGCATGCCCGCCATGTCCGTTCCGAGCTCGACTCCCGGGGCTTCCTGGACACGGAAAGCCACTTGAATGAGTGGAACTTTCTGGAGTCCGATTTCACGAAGATCTGGCACCGTGGGAACGAATACGCCCGCAAAAGCAACTTTGACAAGCAGAAAAACGCCCATGGGGCGGCCTTCACGGCGACTGTCCTGACTCTGCTGCAGGATGAAAGGGTGGATGCCGCCAATTATTACGACGGGCAGCCGACGGCCCTGTTCTGCGGGCTGTTCGATTATCACGGGGTGCCCCAGAAGACGTATTACACGTTCAAGGCTTTTCAGCGGATGACGGAGCTGTCCTCGAGGATCCGGACCGTTATAGATGACAAGACAGGGGGTCTGCGCCGTTGCCGGAACGCAGGAAGACGGGAGCGGAGCCGTGCTCATTACGGGATACGGAGCGTCCGTCCGCCTCCATACCGTCCGGTGGGAAGGCCAAGAATCGGCGTACGTGGTCCAAATCTATAGCATCGACGATGATCACCGGTTCGATCTGCGTAAGGAGCAGAGGGTGGAGCCAGGCGAAGAACTGAGCTGGCTCCTTCCGGCTTACAGTGTTACCCTGCTGGAATGGTCGCCTTCGACTCCAGCTAGACCGGCGGGAGAGTAAGAGAATGAAGATTCTGATCGGAAGCATCATTCAGGAAAGCAATACGTTCAGTCCCGTCCGAAGCACGATGGACGATTTCTACCGGCATCATTGGCTGATGGGGGAAGCGGTAAGAGGCATTACAACCGAAAACGAGCTAAAGGGCTTCCTGGTGGCCGCCGGGGAAGAGGGAGTGGAAACGTTCCCGGTGCTTTCCGCCAACGCGGTTTCCTCCGGCATGCTGACGGCGGATGCTTTCCGGGAGATGAAAGAGGTCCTTCGGAGACGGCTGCAGGAAGCGGTCCGTGAGGCGGGTACGGTCGGCGGCGTTTATTTCGCCCTTCACGGGGCCATGGTAGCGGAAGGAACCGACGACACCGAAGCGGAGCTTGCCGGAATCATCCGGCAGACGGCGGGGCCGGGCGTTCCCTTGGTGGTATCGCTGGATCTTCATGCGAATGTGACGAGGGCGCTCGTTCGGCAGGTGGACGGACTGGTCGGCTTCCGGACCTACCCTCATACGGACTTTTACGAGACGGGAAAGAGAGCCGCCCGGCTTCTGTTTGCAGCGGTACGGGGAGAGATCCGGCCCTTCGTGACCATGCGGAAGCTTCCGCTGATCGTACCGGCGGAGAACAGCCAATCAACATCCGGTCCCTTTGCCGAGCTCTGGATGGAGGCTGAGAAAGGAGAGGCTCGGGGCGATTCGCTCGTCACGTCCCTCTTTCCTATGCAACCTTGGCTCGATATCGAAGAAGCCGGCAGCACGGTTGTGGTCGTTGGGGATGCGCGAAGAAGGGAAGACGGCGTTCGGGAAGCGGAACGGCTTGCGGA
Source organism: Paenibacillus sp. CC-CFT747 (assembly GCA_030323305.1). Lineage (GTDB taxonomy): Bacteria > Bacillota > Bacilli > Paenibacillales > NBRC-103111 > Paenibacillus_AO > Paenibacillus_AO aurantius. The sequence continues at coordinate 3,549,515 of CP106741.1, forward strand.
CTTGTTCTGGAGCCTTCGAAAGGCTTTTGACGTCCGGCTGCTCAGTCTTGAGGAAATGATCGGGCTTGTCCGGAGCTGCAGCCGGGCCGAAAAGGAAGGGCCTCTCGTCTTCTCCGATTCGGCCGACAGCCCGAGCGCCGGCTCCACCGGGGACAGCAACGCCGTCCTGAAAGCGCTTCTCGAAAGCGGCCTGCACCGGAGCCGAAGCTGCCTGCTTACGATGGTGGACCCGGCAGCCGTGGACCGTGCGGTCGAAGCTGGCGTCGGCCAGGAGCTCATTCTGCCGCTCGGGTACGGCTGTGAAGGCAGCGCCGGCAGCCGATTCGGACTGCCGCTTGAGGTGCAAGGCCGGGTTCGCCGGATCGGGGACGGACGGTTCACCCTGCAGGGCGGGTACGCCAAGAACACGGAGGCGTTCATGGGCCGCTGTGCTGTCTTCGAGACGGGCCGCGTATCCGTCCTGTTGACCGAGCGGCCGACCTTCTCCGGCGACCCGGCAATGTACCGCAGCATGGGCCTGGAGCCCCTAGATGCGGATGTCGTCGTGGTGAAGTCCGCGAATCAGTTCCGGGCCGACTATGAGAAGCTGGCCAGATCCATTTCTATTCTCGATACGCCGGGGTACAGCTCGGCTAATTTGAAAAGCCTTCCCTTCCGCCGGGTAAACCGTCCGTTCTATCCTTTGGACGATCCGGAGGATTGGACGGAGCATCCTCTGTACGGGAGGACCAAGCAATGTAAGGAGGAAGAAACCGATGGATTGTTCTAATTCTGGCCGGCCCCCGAGCGGTCCGCCGCCGGTGAGCCGGAGGAGCGCCAGAGCCAGAAGGTGCGCAAAATCAGCTTCGAGGGCGATGCCCTGAGAATGTCCATGGACTGGACGGTCGAGGATCTGGACAAAGTGCAGGTCCTCGTAGAGAGTACGCACGGAGCGAGTCATCCGAGTTCCTATCATTTGGGCGAGCTCGTGGAAGAAATCGAGAAAGGGGTCTTCCAGCAGGGGGCAAGCCCGCCATCTACACCACCACCGATATTTGCGACGGGGTGGCCCAGGCGCACGGAGGCATGCATTATTCGCTGCCCTCGCGCGACATGATCGCCTCTATGGTGGAGATCCATGCGCTGGCGACGCCATTCGACGCGATGGTGCTCACCTCGGCAGGGGATAAAGCCGTTCCCGCCCATCTGATGGCCATCGCCCGCCTCGACATCCCCGCCATCCATGTGCCGGGAGGCGCAATGAGTGCCGGCCCGTGCCTGCGCAGCAACGAGGAATTGTGGCACATGAGCGTGGAAGTCGAGAAGAACCGGATGTCGAAGGAAGAGTTTCTCGCCTTCCAGCGGGCCTGCTGCCCGACCTGCGGGGCGTGCCAATACATGGGCACCGCCGCGACCATGCAGGTGATGGCGGAAGCGCTGGGTCTCGCCCTGCCCTGGACGGCGCTCATTCCCGCCGTTAACGCCGAGATCCGGCGCGCCTCCCGTGCCGCCGGCCAGCAGGTGATGCGCCTGATGGAGTTGAACCTGCGGCCTAGGGATATTCTGACGCGCGAAGCATTCGAGAATGCGATCATGGTGCATTCGGCTATCGGAGGTTCGCTGAATGCGGTCATGCACCTCATAGCCATCGCCGAGGAAGCGGGAATCCGGCTCGAGGCTTCCCGCTTCGATGAAATCCACCGGACCATTCCGGTGCTGGTGGATACCAAAACCGCCGGCCATTACCCGACCGAGCTGTTCTGGTACGCCGGCGGCGTACCGGCGGTTATGGAGGAAATCCGGGAGCATCTTCACCTGGACGTCCTAACCGTCACCGGTCATACGCTGGGGGAGAACCTGGAGCATTACCGGAAGAACGAGATGCGCTCCTTCGCCGAGATGTTCCTGGCGAATTACAAGCTGAACCGCCGGGACCTCATCTATCCGATCGGCAAGCCGCTCAAGAACGAAGGCTCCCTTGCGTTGCTTACGGGCAATCTTGCTCCAGAAGGAGCGACTGTCAAAAAGTTTGCGGTAGCCGATTCGATGCAGGTGCATCAAGGCCCGGCCCGGCCGTTCGACAGCGAGCGCGAAGCGGTGGACGCCTTGATTGGGAAGCGCATCCAGCCGGGCGACGTCGTCCTGGTCCGCTACCAGGGGCCGAAGGCGGTCGGCATGCCGGAGATGTTCTTCCTCTCCGAGCTGATCGCCTCCGACCCGGTGCTCTCGCTCACGACGTCGCTCGTGACGGACGGCCGCTTCTCGGGCGCCACCCGCGGACCGTGCGTCGGCTATCTCGGCCCGGAAGCACTGGAGGGCGGCCCGATCGCCTTTGTCCAGGAAGGGGACCTCGTCCGTATCGACATTCCGAACCGGTCCATTGACGTGGTCGGCATTGATGACAAAGAGAAGACACCGGACGAAATCCAACGGGCCTTCGACGAAAGAAGAAGCCGCTGGAAGCCGCCCGTTTTCCGCCACCGGGGAATTCTGGAGCAGTACACGAGACTGGCACGGCCGGCCCTTCAAGGAGGCTCCTGTGCCGCAGGGGGATGGGACGATGAAGCTGCAAGGAAGAACCGCTCTGATTACCGGTTCGTCCCGTTCGATAGGAGCGGCGGTGGCGAAGCGGTACGCCCGGGAGGGAGCCCGTGTCGTGATCAATTACCGGTCCCACCCTGAGCTCGCCGACCAGGTGGTCAAGGAAATTCGTGCCGAGGGGGAGAGGCTTTTGCTTACGGGGCGGATGTTTCCGTTGAGGGCGAGGTGGAGGCGATGGTGAAGGAAGCGGCCGCCCGGTATGGAACGGTCGATATTCTGGTCAACAACGCCGCCATGGACCCGCGTAAGACGTGGTACGAAATTACCGGAGAAGAGTGGGACCGCATTATGGGGGTAAACGTGCGTTCCCAATTCTTCTGTGCGAAGGCCGTCTTTCCTTACATGAAGAAGCAGGGATACGGCAAAATCATCAATGTCTCCTCGGTCACGTTCTTTACCGGCCAGAAGCAATTTCTTCATTACGTCACTTCGAAGGGAGCCATCGTCGGCTTCACGCGGGCTCTCGCCCGGGAGGTGGGAGAGTACAACATCACGGTAAACTGCATTACCCCGGGAGCGGTGCTCACCGAGACCGAGTACGAGAAGGTCAGCGGGGAGACGATCCGGGAAAGCGGGGAATTCCTGGCCAAAGCCCAATGCTTTTCTAGGAGGGAAGTGGCGGCTGATGTGGAGGGAGCCTTTCTGTTTCTGGCTTCGTCCGACAGTGACTTCATTTCCGGCCAGACGCTGAACGTGGACGGCGGCTGGATGATGCATTAAAAACGAGGCTGTTCCCATCGTCATCCAAGATGACTAGGGACGGCCTCGTTTTATGCTTGAATCTGCGTTAGCCGAATAGGGGAAGGGTTCTTCTCCTAGCGGTTCTCCCATAAAAACGAAAGTCCCCGGTTCCTGATGGAACCGGGGGAGGAGGCATCGGGGCAACAAGCCAGCTTCCTGCTCTGCCCATGCCGTTGTGCTTTCCTAGATAAGTCCGATAACAGACCGATCAATTGGTCTTGCCGCCTATCGGGGATGACCCTGCCGGTGCAGCTGTGGCGCCAGGTCCCGAAGAGGCAGGTGATGCCGCTGTTGGAGCCGTACTTGCCGGTGGCGTAGTACCTGGCGTTGCCGTGGCTGCCGGGGCCGACGGCTTCGGTGTCGGCTTGGGCGGTACCGTCTCCGGTGCAGGCGTTGCGGTCGGTTCCGGCTTGGTGGAAGCCGGAGGATCGGTTTTGGCCGGTGTTCTGGTGGCCGTCGGCTTAGACTCGTCGGTTTCCCTCGGTTTGACCGATTCCGACGTCTTAGGCGAAGGTGATGCGGTCTTGGCCGGCGTCGGGGTCCCTTTGTCCTTGTTCGCGGCCTTTTGAGCGGCTAGGTCCCTTTGGTATTCCTCGTGAGTCGCCGCACCGCCGGGATCGATGTGATCGAGTCCCTTCCACGGATTGTTCTCCTTGTAGGAGGACGGATCATCAAAAACCAGAAAGGCGGAGGGGAGACGGCGTTCCCCATATTTGCTCGACGGTTTGGTCAGCAGCTCATCGCCGACCACGAGCTCGGAAGAAGCCCCTCCGTCCAGGAATCCGGCATTTATCACCCCGTCCTCAAGCAGGAGATCCTGCACTTCCTTAAGAGTAGCCCCCACGCTGTGGGCCTGACGGCCGTCGATGACGACGAAAATGACGGTTCCGTCCGCCTTCTGGCCGACCGCGGTCCGTGGTCCGCGGCCCCAGCCGCCGTCCCCGCTCGTAATGAGCGGCTTGCCGTCCGCAATGACGCGGGGATAGAAGGAGACGGCTTCCGTTACGTGCAGATCGATCAGCTCGTTAATGCTGTATTTGCCTACGATTAATTTGCCTTCCTTCGTAAAACCGACGACGTGCTGGGGAATGCTTCCCTCTAGTCCGGTAAACAGCAAATTGCCGCCGGACATAATAAAGCCGATGGGGGCGAAGCCGTTGCCGAGGCCGTCGGGGTCGTCGAAACCGCCTCCGTTAACGCCGGCCACCGCTCCGGTTCGTTCCACCATGGAGGTGATTTTTCCCCTTCCCCGACCTTGCCGGGAACGACGACCCGGATGGATTTGGGGTCATAAACGTAAATCTTCTTGCCTTTCCAGAACTGCCCCGAGATGTCTTCTACTTTTATAAGATCCCCTACCGGGCGTTTGGCCGGTACGATAATTTTGCTGGTGTCGATATGCCCGCTGCCCATCTCCTCCATGTCCTGCTGCATCTGGGCGACCATGCGGTCCCGTTGTTCGGCACCGACGAAGATCCATGCCCAATTCCGATGCTGGGTCGTGATGACCGTCTCCGCAAGCTTCTCACGAATGGTGAGTCCGGGCGGAGTAAGGAAGAGAAAACTGGACGCCAGAAATCCGGCGGCGGCAATAGCGAGCAAGCTCTTCTTGTACCAGCTCCAGCTGCGCATCCCGCCGGATGTTCCGGCGAGTTTAGGAACCGTAGAACTCAAATTAACTTTCCTCCTGGTGCTCAAAGTGCATAACCTGAATATACCAGCTCTATCTTACCATAGAGTCTATTTGAAAAGTATAAGGAATTTGTTAAAATTTATGGATTATGCCCCTGAGGGCGCTGATGCAGAGGGAGGTTTATCTCTTGCTGGGAAAATATAATTTCTATGGATTTCCGCTCGATCTGCTCCTGTTTGTGGCCGGATTCGGTCTCCTTTTTTGGCCATTCTGTACGCGGCGGCGAGGAAGCCATGATCAGGGGAGCCGTACGCAAAGGAGAATGGCTGGAATTTCATTTGGAGCTCCGCGAAGGCCAGTCTCCGGAAGGAGCCGTAAAGGAAGCGCTGCCGGGTACGGATAAGTTCTGGCGGGCTCTCGCAGCCGGCGGAGGCATTCCATACAAGGGAGGCCGTGTCCGGCTCCATCTGTTTCCGTCGGAGGAAGGCGGGTATGAGCCGGAATGGATGGATCTTTCTATTCGGTATGAGGATGATTTTTGTCTCGTGGCGGATAAACCCGCAGGTGTCCCGGTCCATCCGTCCCGTCCGGGGCAGGGCGGAACGCTCGCGAATGGGATCGCCTCCTATTATGAAATGAGCGGACAGGCGTGCCGGGTGCGTCACATTCACCGGCTCGATGAGGAGACGACGGGTCCCGTGCTGTACGCCAAGAATGAATGGGCTCAAATCCGGCTGGATGCCGCGATGAGGGAAAAGAGAATCGAACGCATTTACTCCGCCCTCGTCGAGGGACGCCTGCCGAAGAGGAAAGGCACCGTGGACGCTCCTATCGGGAAGGACCGCCATCATGCTTCCCGGCGGCGGGTAAGCCCCACCGGAGTGCCGGCTGTCACCCATTACGAGGTGGTCGAGTCGTTCGATGCCCATACGTGGGTGAGGCTCCGGCTCGAAACCGGGCGTACGCATCAAATCCGCGTTCATTTGGCCCATCTCGGCCACCCGCTTATCGGGGATGCCTTGTACGGGGGCCGTCCGGTGGCGGGCATGAAGCGGCAGGCGCTTCATGGGGAGAAGCTGCGCTGGATTCATCCGCTGACCGGTGAAGAGAGAGAGGCGGACGCCCCCTTTCCTTCCGATTTTGCCGGGACGCTGGAATGGCTTCGAAACCGCTCGAAAAGCTGAACCTTGTCGCCTTATCTAGTAATTCCTGCCGGGCGTTATTAGAAATAGTGGCCTATCCGTGAGTATTGGTCAGCTGTCCTATTAATTTTCGATCCGGAGGTTTTTCTCGACAACAAAGCCACCGGATAAGGCACTAGGGAAAATATAGTCATGCTCCCCTTCCCTCATCCATATAATGTTAGGGAAATGCGTTAGGCATATGAAGGGAGGATGAACGATGACGGAGCAGCGTTCCGGGTTGAGGTTTGATATTTACGAACGGGTTCATCTGCCGGATGGACTGGCAGGTGTAAGGGAACTGGAGGAAGCGGAGCTGGTTCCTCATATTCAGGTTTCGGAAGAAAGAGACTATGCGGTCATCAAGGGCCACCTGTTTCTTTCAGGCCGGTATGCAGGCGATAACGGGGAGCTGGGCTGCCGGCTGGAGCATTTGATTCCGGTTGAGATTACGATGCCCTTCAACCGTGTCCACCGGGTTGAGGACATACGCGTCGAGATCGACCAGTTCGATATCGACAAGCTGTCCGACCGCAGCTTGAATGTGACGGGAGTTCTGTCGCTGCATGGAATTGAGATGCTGGACAGCTCGTCTCCGGCTTGGGAGGAAGCCCAGGATGAGGAGGTTTTCGTCCATCAGCCGGATCCCCCACCTACCGGGAGCCGGAGCAGGAGATTCCTTACAGCCTGGCGGAAGCCGAGTCCGAGGAGGAGCCGGTTCAGGAATTCAACGAAAATCCTCTGATGCAGGAGCTGGCGGCGGAAGAGCCGGCACCGGTGCACCAGCCGGTCGCCAAGCAGCAGGGAGCTTACCATCAGCCGGATAAGCCGGAGTACGAGCCGGTGTTCGGACAGCCCCAGGCCCAGCCGGTTTCCTCCTATTTTACTTATCAGGAGGAAGTAGCGGAGGACCCGGCGGCAGAGGCGGCTGCTGACAGCCATGCGGCCGTCAGCAGCCGAATCCTGCCGAATCCGCTGGAGCCCGTCAAGGCGGCGGTCCAGCGGGAGCCTAAGGCCGCCATCAAGTCTGCCGAGCCTGCCCCCGAGCCGGTTTCGAGCGACGCGCTGGAATGGAAGAAGCTCTTCATCGGGGAGGAGAAGGAGCAGAACCGGTTCAAGAGGATGAGGATCTGCATTGTGCAGAAGGAAGAGACCCTGGAGCAGATTGCCCAGCGGTACAGCATCAATTCGCGCGAGATCCAGCTCTTCAACCGGCTGGCGAGCCCCGAAATCGGAGAGGGGCAGATCATTTATATTCCCTGACCCTCGCTGCAAACAAAAACCCGGCCGCTCGCCAAGAGAGGCCGGGTTTGTTTTGGTATGGCTTGGGGATTGATCCTGTCAGTGGGTTGATCTTGTCGGGTTAGGTTTACTGGGTGGGGGTCCCCGAAAAGTAGTCGGAATAGCTTCGACAGCATCCGCTTCACTTTTTGGGGTTAATCTTGTCGGGTGTCCCCAAAAAGTAATCGGAGTAGGCTTCGTAAGCATTCGCTTCACTTTTTGGGGGAGGTCTTAGTAAAGACTGAACAAGAAGCCGAGGTAAAGCAGGAAGAACACGAACAGGAGAAACACATCGAAGGGATTCGGAAAAATAAGCGTCCGAACGAACTGTATGCAAATCAGAGGCAGCATCACTCCCCTGACCGTAAACCGCACCTTCCACCACCATCTTTGCATCGGGCTGCCTCCACTATCCAAATTTTCATCTGCTTTTAGCTTATGATTTGGACAAACCTGGATATGCTTGTAATAGAGAAGAAGGGTTCCGGAGTCATGCCGGGAATCCGAAAAAGCCGCTAACCTCCCCGTAAACATTGACTGTCCCGGGGAATATGGTATTATAGGAAGGAACTATAGGTGAAAGACTTGGAAAGGGAGGAGTAGGCAGCCAACCCTTCAGAGAGTGGAGCCGTTACGCTGAGAGGCCCCGCAGGATGTAATTGCCGAAGTCGCCCCGGAGTTGCAGGAACGCCTTAAGCCGCATTCATGGAATGCCGCGTCCCCTGCCGGCCGCAGCCGTTATCTGTTTGAGAGCCGTGCCCTTTTCATGGGTGCGGAATGAAGGTGGTACCACGGAAGCTTAAGCCTTTCGTCCTTTGCGGGCGGAAGGCTTTTTTATTTTCATATCTTGGAGGGTTACCCATGGCGGAAGCTAACGAAACGAAAACGCAGAACGAAATGCCGACCCAGTACGATCCGAAAAACGCGGAGTCCAAATGGTACGAGTACTGGCTGAAAGGAAATTACTTCGCGGCGGGAACAAGACCCGATGCCGAGAAGTTCACGATCGTCATCCCGCCCCCTAACGTCACGGGGATGCTGCATATCGGGCATGCGCTCGATTTTACGCTGCAGGACATCATTATCCGCATGAAGCGGATGCAGGGCTTCGACACGCTGTGGCTGCCGGGGTCGGATCACGCGGGAATCGCCACCCAGGCGGTGGTGGAAACGAACCTCCGCAAGGAAGGAATCAGCCGCCACGACCTGGGCCGCGAGAAGTTTCTCGAGAAGGTATGGGAGTGGAAGGAGCTTTACGCGAACCGGATTCGCGAGCAGTGGGGCAAGATGGGCCTGTCCCTCGATTATACCCGCGAGCGCTTTACCTTGGATGCCGGGCTGTCGGATGCGGTTCGGGAAGTATTCGTCCGTCTGTACGAGAAAGGCTTGATTTACCGCGGCAAGTATATCATCAACTGGGACCCGGCCGCCCGTACGGCCCTGTCGGACATTGAGGTCGAGTACAAAGAGGTTCAGGGCAACCTGTACCACCTCGTGTATCCTCTTAAGGACGGCAGCGGTTCGATTACGGTGGCGACAACCCGTCCGGAGACGATGCTCGGGGATACGGCCGTAGCGGTTCATCCGGAGGACGAGCGGTACAAGGACATGGTGGGCAAAATGCTCGTGCTGCCGATCATCGGCCGGGAGATTCCGGTGGTGGCCGACGAGTATGTCGAGAAGGAGTTCGGAAGCGGTGCGGTCAAAATCACCCCCGCCCACGACCCGAACGATTTCGAGGTCGGCAAGCGGCATGATCTTCCGCAGGTTCTTGTCATGGACGAGACGGGGACGATGAATGCGAACGCCGGCAAGTACCAAGGGCTCGACCGCTTCGAATGCCGCAAGCAGATTGTCGCGGACATGAAGGAGCTCGGCGTGCTCGTGAAGATCGAAGAGCATGTTCACCAGGTCGGGCACAGCGAGCGGAGCGGAGCCGTGGTGGAGCCGTATCTGTCCACGCAGTGGTTCGTGAAGATGAAGCCGCTCGCCGAAGCCGCCATCTCCGCCCAGAAGACGGGCAAGGGTGTCAACTTCGTACCGGAGCGCTTCGAGCGGACGTACCTCAACTGGATCGAGAACGTGCGCGACTGGTGTATCTCCCGCCAGCTTTGGTGGGGCCACCGGATTCCCGCGTGGTACTGCGAGGATTGCGGTGAGGTTCAAGTGTCCCGCACAGAAGCGGAAGCCTGCTCCCATTGCGGCAGCAGCAAGCTGAAGCAGGACAATGACGTGCTCGACACGTGGTTCAGCTCGGCGCTGTGGCCGTTCTCGACGCTTGGCTGGCCGGAGCAGACGGAGGACCTCAAGCGGTTCTATCCGACCGATGTTCTCGTAACGGGCTATGACATCATCTATTTCTGGGTGGCCCGTATGATCTTTACGGCTCTCGAATTCACGGGGAGATCCCGTTCAAGGATGTTCTCATGCACGGTCTCGTACGGGATGCCGAGGGCCGCAAAATGTCGAAGTCGCTAGGCAACGGAGTCGATCCTCTTGAGGTGATCGAGAAGTACGGCGCGGATGCGATGCGCTTCATGATCTCCACGGGCAGCACACCGGGACAGGATCTCCGCTTCCGCTGGGAGAAGGTCGAGCAGGCGCGGAATTTTGCCAACAAGATCTGGAATGCGTCCCGCTTCGCCCTCATGAACCTGGAAGGCATGACCGCAGCCGATATCGACCTGTCTGGAGAGCTCGGCACCGCCGACCGCTGGATTCTGCACCGCCTGAACGAAACGGTACGCGATGTCACCCGCTTGAACGAATCGTATGAATTTGGGGAAACGGGCCGTCTGCTGTATAATTTCATCTGGGACGATCTGTGCGACTGGTACATCGAGTTCAGCAAGCTGTCGCTTTACGGAACGGACGAGGCGGCAAAGAAAAGCACCCGCTCGGTGCTGGCTTATGTGCTTGACCGGACCCAGCGCCTCTTGCATCCGTTCATGCCGTACATCAGCGAGGAGATCTGGCAGCACCTGCCGCATGAAGGCGAGACGATCACGCTCGCTTCCTGGCCGGTTTACGAGGCCGGATTCGAAGCTCCGGAAGCCGTACGGGAGATGGAGCTCCTCATGGACATCATCCGTTCGGTGCGCAATATCCGCGCCGAAGTGAACGTGCCGATGAGCAAGAAGATCGAGCTCTTGGTGAAGCCGGCGAACGAGGAATACCAGGGTATCCTCTCCCGTAACGAAGAGTACCTGCGCCGCTTCTGCAGCACCTCTCTGCTTGAGATCAGCGGAGACCTCGCGGCACCGGATAAGGCGATGACCGCCCTCGTGACGGGTGCCGAGCTCTACCTGCCGCTTGCCGGGCTGATCGACATCTCGCAGGAAATCGCGCGTCTTGAGAAAGAGCTGAAGACGCTGCACGGCGAGGTGGAGCGCATCGAGAAGAAGCTGTCCAACGAGGGCTTCGTGGCGAAGGCGCCGGCCAAGGTGATCGAGGAAGAGAAGGCGAAGCTGGCCGATTATGCGGATAAGCGGGCTAAGGTGACCGCCCGGCTGGCCGAGCTCCAAGAATAGTTGAATGAATCGTAGGCGTCCTGTGACAATTGGTCAAATTCCCTGACAATTCCGGGGCGTCTTTTCATATATTAGTAAAAGGATGAGTTGGAATGATGAAGACTAGCGACACATCCGTCCCCGCCTTCGGCAGTTATGCCGAAGCGGTGGACTGGATTACACGGAGGGCCCCCGTTCACGGGATCAAGCCCGGCTTGAAGCGGATGCAACGCTTCATGGAACTTCTGGAGCACCCCGAACGGAGGCTTAAGTTTATTCATGTGGCCGGAACGAACGGGAAAGGCTCGACCTGCGCTTACTTGACGAGCGTTCTTCAGAAAAGCGGGTATGACGTGGGGACGTTCACCTCTCCTTACTTGGAGAAGTTTACCAACCGGCTGCGCTTTAACGGAAAGGATATCGAAGAGGAGCAGCTGCTCGAGCTGGCCAACCGGCTTAGCCGCTGGCCGATGAGATCGAGGCAACCGAGCTCGGGGCTCCGACGATGTTTGAGATCTGCACGGCGCTCGCCATCCTTTATTTTGCCAAGATGACGTATCCGGATTATGTCGTATGGGAAACGGGGCTCGGCGGGGAATTCGACTCCACGAATATCGTCAGCCCGGTGGTTACGGTTATCACGAACGTGGGGCACGACCATATGGATATCCTCGGCGATTCGCTCGTCAAGGTAGCGCAAGCGAAGGCGGGGATCATCAAGGCGGGGGTTCCCGTCATCAGCGCGGTGGACCAGCCCGAGGTGAAGGAAGTGATCGAACGCACGGCCCGGGAGAAGAAGGCTACCCTATATCTTATGAACCGGGAGTACTCCTATGAGACGGTGTCCTCCGAGCTGAACAAGCAGGTGTTTCATTTCAGCGGTCCCTTCCGGCAGATAGCGGACCTTCCGATCTCCATGAACGGCCATCACCAGATGGAGAATGCCGCAGTGGCGGTCATGACGCTGGAGGTGCTTCGCCAGTATTACGCCTTACTCCTTGAGGATGAGGCGCTGACGCAGGGGCTGTACGAAACCCACTGGCCCGGCCGGCTGGAGATGATCTCGGACCAGCCGAGGATTCTGCTCGACGGGGCCCACAATCCGGAAGGCGCAGCCACCCTGGCGGCGGCGCTGAAGGAGACCTATCGGTACGACCGGCTTCGCCTCATGATCGGCATGCTTTCCACGAAAGATCATTCGGGCTTCCTGACGCATATCCTGCCATTGGTGAATACGCTCGTGATTACGGAACCCGACTTCCACAAAGGCCTTCCGGCCGCCAAGCTGGCGGAGCAGGTGGAGCAGCTGCGAAGCCAGCTGAACGACCGGGTGGAGATCTTCGTGGAGCCCGACTGGAAGAAGGCGCTTAAGCTCTTAGGCGGGCTGACCGGGCCCGAGGATCTGGCCGTGGTATCCGGCACGCTCTATTTAATCTCCGATGTCCGATCGTGGATTTTGTATCAGTCCGATTCCGAAAAAGGTTGGTGAGCAGACTTGACTACGACAGAACACGTGCATTTTATCGGCATCGGCGGTTATGGAATGAGTGCCATTGCCAAGGTTATGCTGGAGATGGGATACCGGGTATCCGGCTCCGATCTCGCCCAGCAGGAGCTGACCGAGAAGCTGGCCGCGAAGGGCGCTCAGGTCTTCATCGGGCATGAGGCGGACCATGTGCAGGGAGCGGACCTCGTGGTGTACTCCACCGCAGCTTCTCGGGACAATGTGGAGAGAGTGAAGGCGGAGGAGTTGAACATCCCGATCCTTCACCGCTCCCAGATGCTCGCCCGGCTCATGAACGAGCGCAAGGGCATTGCGGTCGCCGGCGCACACGGCAAGACGACGACGTCCTCGATGATCGCCCTGGTGATGGAAGAGTGCGGAACCGACCCGACCTACATCATCGGCGGCGAGATCATGAACCTGGGCAGCAATGCCAAGGCGGGCAAAGGGGATTACGTCATTGCCGAGGCGGACGAAAGCGACGGCTCGTTCCTGCAGTATCACCCGTATCTCTCCGTGGTGACGAATATCGAAGCGGACCATCTGGAGAATTACGACGGTGATTTCAACAAGCTGAAGGGTGCTTACGCCCAGTTTCTGAGCCAGGTGCAGGAAGGCGGAAAGGCGATCGTCTGCAGCGACGATCCTTACCTGCAGGAGATGATCCCCGCGATCAAGAGCGAGGTCATTACCTTCGGTATGGAGGAGGACGCCGATTATACGGCTGCCAACGTTCAGCTGGGGGACCGGAAGGTATCCTTCGATGTGGACTACCGCGGTTCCCGGCTCGGGAGCGTGACCTTGTCCGTGCCCGGAAAGCACAACGTTTACAATGCTTTGGCCACCATCATCGCCTGTCTGGAAGCCGGCTTGACCTTTGAGAAGGCGGCGGGGGCGATTACCGATTTCCGCGGAGCGAAGCGCCGCTTCCAGGTGCTGGGGGAGACGGACGGCATTCTGGTCATCGACGATTATGCCCATCACCCGACCGAGATTCAGGCGACCATCAGCGCGGCCAAGGCAACCGGCAAGCGGATCGTGGCTGTGTTCCAGCCGCAGCGTTATACGCGGACCTACTTCCTGTTCGAACAGTTCAGCCGCGCGTTCGGAGAGGCCGATGAGGTCATCATCACCGATATTTACAGCCCGGCAGGGAGAAGCAGATCGAGGGAATTACCTCCGCGAAGCTGGTGGACCTGATCCGGCAGAACAGCAACCCGAGCGTTCGTTACATTCCGACGAAGGAAGAGGTGCTCGAGATGCTTAAAGGGGAAGTGAAATCCGGCGACCTCGTCATTACGATGGGAGCGGGCGACATCTGGAAGGCCGCGGACGGGCTGGCGAAGGCTCTTCGCCAAGCCTCTAAATAAGAAGCGGACCGTTCCGTTTTATGGATGGGAAGGGGTACTTTTTGAAAAGAAGCCGCAAGGCTTCTTTTTTCGTCCAAATTCTCCGGAAAAGTCACAAAAGTCCGGTTCCTTGCACAGAACTGCTCTTGGCAGGAAGCGGTTTCCATCTAAAATAGATAGTAGGAAGTAAAGAAAAGGTAAGGCGCTTAAAGACAAGAAAACCTGAACAGGCGCTCTTGGTCTTGGCTGCCACCTATGCAGAAAGGACGATCATTGATGAATCGAACCGAACTTCATTCCTTCTATATCCGTCATTTGACGGAACAGCTTCTCCCTTTCTGGAAAAAAGCCGTCGACCCGGGGCATGGCGGGGTCTTCACCGGCTTTGACAACCGGGGAGAAGCGCTCCTCCACCGGGATAAGTTTACCTGGTCACAGGGGAGGTTTCTCTGGATCTGGTCGCGCCTCGGCGATTTGTGCCGCCGGGGCATTCTGAACGAAGAGGCGGAAGCCTATTTCCGCGAGGCGAAGCGGACGTATGAGTTCATCGACCGTCATGTGTATTTGCCGGACGGAAGCTGCCGGTTTCTCCTGACGGAGGAGGGCGAACCTCTTGAGAGCATCCCGGGAGAGGGGCAGGACATCAGCTTCTATGCCGACTGCTTCGTCGTGATGGGGAACGCCGAATACGCCCGGGCCACCGGGCAGGAAGAACCCTACCGCAAGGCGGGGAGCCTGTTCGAGCATGTGGAGCGTCGGGTTCGAGCGGGAACGGCACGAAGCGAGCCGTATCCCATCCCTGCGGGCTGCGAGGCGCACGGCTACGCCATGATTCTTCTCAACTCCTGCCAAGCTTTGGCCGATGCGGCGGAGGGCCTGGGGCGTAAGGGGAAGCGGACGCCTACCGGGGCAAGGCACAGGAATATGCTCGGCGTATCGTGAGTTTGTTCACCGACTCCTCCAGCCGGATCCGGGAGGTAATCCCCGCCGGCCGGCCGGAGGACGCTCCGCGGACCCTGCTGCTGCGCCACCTGAACCCGGGCCACAGCGTTGAAAGCCTGTGGTTCGTCCTGACGGAGGCCGAGAAAGCCGGCGACCGGGAGATGATCGAAGCCTGCTCCGCCGCGCTGAAAAAAGCACTCTTGATGGGCTGGGACCGGGAGCACGGGGGACTCCTCCGTTACGTCGATTTGGACGGAGGGGTGCCTGCTGGCGACCCGCATCCGGGAGCGGAGCGTTTCGAGGCACTGATCCAGGAGACATGGGACATGAAGCTGTGGTGGCCTCATTCGGAAGCCCTCTATGCGTGCCAGCTCGCTTATCAGCTGACGGATGACACCGGCTTTCTGGAATGGTATGACCTCGTCCATGCTTACACATTCCAAACATTTCCGTCCGATAAGGGCAGGGAATGGATCCAGATCCGTACCCGGACGGGGGAATCGGTCGAACGTGTCGTCGCGCTGCCGGTGAAGGATCCTTATCATATCATCCGTAATCTCCTGCTGCTGATCGAGCGGACCGCCCCTTAAAGAAGATAACCGCAAGGGGCAAAGACGTCACAAGAGTACCGGAAAAGCGACCGAATTGCCCTTAGAAGGAGCGGTCTCGGCTGCTACAATAAAGGAATACCAGGCGCTTATCGCAGGCATTCGCCCATGCACCCAAGGCCGCTAGAACGAAACATAAATGCCCTTCTTGTCTCATAGGATAGCAGTATAACCGATGGACAAGGGGAGCGATAACCAATGAACAAAGCCCGGCTGACTTACCGTCTGGACCGCCAGCCTGACCCGAGAAAAGGAACCCAGCCTCCCGGGGGGAGAAGAAGGTCATCCCTCTTTCTGAAGAGGAATTTCGGGTGGTGGGGGATCCCCAGCCGTTGAACGAATATACGAATGACTACGGGGCGTGGAGCAGCCCCTTCGACGCCGAAACACGCCGCATCGAACAGCTGATCCGGCACAGCCAGGAGAAGCATCCGGAGGTGGTCCGTCCGTCCCGGGAAGCCTCCACGACAGACCTGGAGGAATGGGGGCCGCCGCATCACCCGGAGACGGGGTATGTGGAGGACGACCGGCACGAACCGTACCAGGAGGAAACGCCCCGGACGGTTCGGGAGAGGGGCTATATCCCGAGCACGGTCCGGACCGTCCGGTATTCCAAAACCCCTGGATCAAGGTGGCGGCTTCCGTGACGGGGGCGGTGGCCACAGGTGCCCTCCTCGGCTTCTTCGTCCTGTCGCTGTTCTCGGACGATTCCGGTTCCAAGGAGCTGCCGTCCGCAACGGGCGGCGGAGGCTCCAAGTCTGCCGTATCCGCCGGCAAGAGCGGCACGGCGGACCCGCAGACAGCGGGCGGCACCAAGCCGGATGCCGCTTCCGTACCGGCTTCAGCCCAGGCGGCCGCCGGAACAGCGGCCTCGATCCCAGCCCGAACCTACACGTTCCTGCAGACCGGCGGCTTCGGCACGGCCCAGGCAGCGGAAGCCCAGGCGGCCGAAATCCGCAAGAAGGGCGTAGCGGCGGTTACGGAGCCGGGGGATACCGTCTTCGTCTACTCCGGCATTGCCGCAAGCAAGGAAGACGCCAAAGCCGTCACCGCCAGCTTGATCGACAAGAAGATCGAAGTCTACGCCAAAACGGTCTCGGTGGCGGGGGCTTCCCAAATCCGCTGGAACGGCAAAGCGGAGGCTCTTCAAACCTACCTGTCCCAATCCGATCAGCTTCTCCGCATGATCAGCGGGCTGACCCTCGTTCATCTCGAGGAAGCCAAGCCGACGCCGCTTGACGAGGCTACGATGAAGGCCGTCAAGAAGGCCCACGACCAATGGACGGCCGGTCAGGCGGAGGTCGCCTCCGGCGCTACCGCCGAAGCCAAAACCGCTCTCCAAAAGATGAACAACGCCATGAACACGGCGAAGCTGTCTCTCGACAAGTACAAGGAGGCACCGGCCACGGCGACGCTTTGGAATGCGCAGACAAATCTCATGCAGTTCGTGCTGGCCGAGAAGGAGCTGCTCCGGATTATCGGGGCCTCCTAGAACACTCGTTAGCGGAAGGATAGCCGCCGGGGCTCAAGCTCCGGCGGTTTTTGGTGATGCGATTGTATCTCTCCGGACAAGACCGTATAATGGGGGATAGGCTTTCGGCCTCTTACTCATCCTACATAAGGTAAGGGATTCTATGAAAAAAATGCGTTTACGTTAATCATCTTTATTGTCATCGGGCTTATCACCGGAGCTATTGTTTCCCAGCTGCTGGAGCCGGTCAAGGCCCTGTCTTTTCTGACCAAATCGGCTGAGATTTCCTGGGAGCCGCGGGCCGATCTCCACATTATCAAGTATTCGCTAGCGCTCCAAATCCGTCTCAACCTGATCAGCATCCTGGGGATTGTGGCCGCCTTTTGGATTTACCGCAAGCTCTAAGAAGAAATCCGACATCTTTGCTGTCGAAAGGAGCCTCCCATGTCACTGAACGCTCATCCGCTTATTCTGGCCTCCTCCTCTCCGCGAAGGCAGGAGCTGATCCGGACGCTTGGCCTTCCTTACGTCATCCGGGTAAGCGATGCCGACGAAACCGTCGAGCCGGGGCTTTCTCCGGCTCAGATCGTAGAGACCCTGGCGCTCCGCAAGGCCGAAACCGTACGCGAGCTAATCCGAAAGGAACGCGACCTGCAGGGAGGCGTGATTATCGGATCCGACACGGTGGTGGTACTGGACGGAGAGGTGCTCGGCAAGCCGCGGGACCGGGAGGACGCCTTCATGACGCTGACCCGTCTTCAGGGCTCCACGCACGAGGTCTTCAGCGGAGTCGCCTGCCTGGCCGCCGGTGAACCGGAGCAGGCTCAGGAGTCCGCTGCCGCGGCCCGTTCCGTCGGACCGTCCATGAGCTACCGCCTCCGGCACGGAGCCGAGACAGAGAAACCCAGTGCCGCCGTGGGCCACTCGGTCAGCAAGGTGACCTTCCGTCCCATGAGTCACGAAGAGATCCTCGCGTACATCGCGACGGGGGAGCCCATGGACAAGGCCGGCTCCTACGGCGTGCAGGGCTTGGGATCGCTGTTCGTCGAGAGAATCGACGGAGACTTCTACTCCGTCATGGGCCTTCCGATGAACCTTCTGTATTCCATGCTTCTAGAATTTGGAATCAACCCTTTTGGGCAGCCGGAGGGCCGCGGTTAGCTTCCTTCCGGTCTGGAAGGAAGGAACCTTCTATATCCGGCAACCGATAGCAGGGGACCTGCCGCATGCAGGGACCCTCTTTTCATGCCTGAGGCCTTTCCGGCCGCTTCCTCTTTGTCGAAAGATGGAAGATTTCCGGGGCGGCTGACTTCCGGTGTTTAGGTTGGTTTTTCCAGTCTATCCTTAATTTTTCGGAAAAAATAGGCGGTTTGTCAGTCAGGCAGAACATGGTATAATAATAAAATGGATTCGTGCCTTGCATCGAATTACATAGAATTTTGCAAGAAAGAGGGGAATGGATGGAGTCGCCAGGCATCACTTTGCGCGATGTTCCCAATGAAGAACGACCTAGAGAACGCATGCTGCATTTTGGGGCTCAAGCATTAAGCAACGCGGAACTGCTCGCCATTCTAATCCGTACGGGGACGGTAGCCGAATCGGCTGTCCGGCTGGCGGAGCGGGTTCTGAAGGAATCCGGTTCGCTTCGTAACCTGGTAGATATGAGCGTCGACGAGCTTACGCGGGTTAAAGGAATAGGAGAGGCCAAAGCCCTCCAGATCCGCGCAGGCATTGAACTCGGGCGTCGTTTGTCACGGGCGTCCCTGCATGATAAAATAACCATTCGTTCTCCCCGGGATGCCGCCGCGCTCCTCATGGAGGATTTGCGATACCTTCAGAAGGAGCATTTTGTGTGCCTGTTTCTGAATACCAAAAATCACGTCATCGCCCAGGAAACGCTGTCCATGGGAAGCTTGAACGCTTCCATCGTCCATCCGCGGGAAGTGTTTCGTGCTGCCATGAAATGCAGCAGCGCCTCCCTGATCTGCGTACATAACCATCCGAGCGGGGATCCTACGCCAAGCCCGGAGGACATCGAAATCACCGCCCGTCTGGTAGAGGCGGGCCAAATCGTAGGAATCGAAGTGCTCGATCACATCATCATTGCGGATACGGGCTTTGTGAGTTTGAAGGAAAAAGGACACATGTAATATAATGGGATGGCAGCTGCGCGCTGCCATTGAAGGGAGCCAAATTAGTTATGTTCGGTGGATTTACTAAGGATCTTGGGATCGATTTGGGTACGGCGAATACCCTTGTATACGTTAAAGGCAAAGGAATCGTGGTGAGGAGCCTTCCGTGGTCGCCCTTCGGACGGATACGAAAACGATCGAGGCGGTGGGAGAAGCCGCCAAGAAGATGATCGGCCGGACCCCCGGCAACATCCGCGCGGTTCGCCCTATGAAGGACGGCGTCATCGCCGACTTCGAAACGACCGCCACGATGATCAAATATTTTCTGCGTCAAGCCCAGAAGCAGCGGGTGTTGTTCCAGCGTCATCCCAATGTCATGGTCTGTGTTCCTTCCGGTATTACGGCTGTGGAGAAGCGGGCGGTAGAGGATGCCACCAAGCAGGCGGGGGCCCGCGAAGCGTATACGATCGAAGAGCCTTTTGCCGCCGCTATCGGAGCGGACCTTCCGGTATGGGAGCCGACGGGCAGCATGGTGGTCGACATCGGAGGGGGCACGACGGAGGTAGCCGTCATCTCCCTCGGAGGCATTGTCACCAGCCGCTCGATCCGAATCGCGGGAGACGAAATGGACGAGGCTATTACCCAATACATCAAGCGCATGTACAACCTCATGATCGGGGAGCGTACGGCCGAGCAGCTCAAGATCGAGATCGGCTCCGCGCTGCCCATGGAGAAGGGCGAGACGATGGAAATCCGCGGCCGCGACCTGGTCAGCGGACTGCCGAAGACTATGACGGTCACATCGGACGAAGTAACGGAAGCTTTGGCCGATACGGTCAACAGCATTGTGGACGCTGTCAAAATTACGCTGGAGAAATGTCCTCCGGAGCTTGCCGCCGACATCATGGACCGCGGCATCGTGCTCACTGGCGGCGGCGGACTTCTGCGCAACCTGGACAAGCTTCTTTCCCGGGAGACGGGAATGCCGGTCATGGTGGCCGAGAATCCGCTTGACTGCGTGGCCATCGGAACCGGACGAGCCCTCGACAACATTCATCTCTTTAAAGTAAGAAGCGGCTCTTCCGGCAGATCCAAGCGTTAAAAACGAATTATAGAAGGTGTGCCGTCTTGTTCAAGCTTATGGGGAATAAAAAGATGCTTGTGCTGATGCTTTCCTTGATATTCTTTATGACTCTGTTCGGGTTGACCTTGAGGACGAGGGAGAAACTCACCTATCCGGAAAGAATCATTACGGATACCGTCTCGTGGACGCAGGGCTTGTTCAACAAGCCGGCCAGCTTCATCGCGGGAGTCTTTGAGGATATCGGGGAATTGCGGGTGCTTTACCAGGAGAACAAAGCCCTCCGGATGACGCTGTCCCAGTATGCCCGGGATACGATGCGGCTGAACGACCTGGAAGCCCAGAACAAGAGGCTGAAGGATTTACTAGGCTTCACGGAGCAGCAGAAAGCCGCTAATAATTATATTTATCATGTGGCTGAGGTGGTAGCCTACAGTCCCGACACCTACAGCAGTACGATCACGATTAACCTCGGCACCCGGGACGGCATTAAGCCGAATATGGCGGTGATGTCGGTCGACGGGCTGATCGGCCGGATCTCCCATGTAACGGATTTCCATTCGAAGGTGCAGCTGCTGACCGGCAATGATTCCGACGCCGCGGCCAAAGGAATCTCCGCCACCATCAAGGGCAAGGAGGATTCCTCCTTTGGCATCGTGAGCTACGATATCGACAAGCAGGCTTTGGTGATGACCAAAATCCCCCAGACGGACGAGCTGGCTCCGAATGATATCGTCATTACCTCCGGACTCGGAGAAATCTTCCCGAAAGGCATCGTCATCGGCAAGGTGCTGACGAAGGAAGTCGACCGTTTCGGTCTGAATTATATGGCGACGGTGGAGCCTGCCGCCAAATTTACTCACCTGCGGGAAGTGCTTGTCGTCGAAGTCCCGGACATGAGGTGAGCCTATGAACCGCAACCGATTAACCCTGGTTCTTTTCGTCTTATTTCTTATTGAAGGCACTTGGCTTAAATGGATCATACCGCCGGAATGGCAGGAGAACGTAATCGTCGCTCCTCACCTGCTTCTGACGGCGGTTCTTCTAATAGGCATCTATGTCAACCGGCATACCGCGCTACTTTACGGGGCCGGTTTCGGCCTTCTTCATGACATCGTCTATTACGGACCGATGATCGGACCTTACTGCTTATGCATGGGGCTATTGGGGTACGCCGCGGGTCTCATTTCCTTCCGTTCCTACAGCAGCATTTTGACGAGCATGTTTCTGGTGACGGTCGGCAACTTCGCCTTCGAGTGGCTCATCTACGGCATTTACCGTGTATTTCAGGTGATCCACACCGACGTCAACCGCATCTTCCTGTACCAGATGCTGCCGAGCATTCTGATCAATTTGCTGTTTGCCCTCGTCATTTATGTCCCGATGCGGAGGCTGCTCGAGAAAGTGAAAGCGGGCGTCCGGACGGAGGATTACAACGGCGACGTGTAAAGCCCATTCCATCATCCCCGTCCGCCGAGGACGGACGGCCGTTATTCTTGGCCAGGAGGTATACCCATTTATGACGGCACCAGCCAAGAAGCAGCATGTGAATATAAAAGGAGTCAAGGAAGGCCTGCTGTTCGTCCTGGATGACACCTGCCGCTACACCGACCTGCTGGCGGAGCTCGAAGAGAAGCTGACCGGAACCCACAACAAGATTTTGTCCGGCCCTCAAATTTACGTTCAGGTCAAGCTGGGAGAGCGGATTCTGAACGAGGCGGAGAAAGAGCAGATCCGGGAATTGATCGGGAAGAGGGGCAACCTTCTCGTCCAATCGATCGAAACGGAGCAGGCTGTAACGGATGAGATTATTCCAGGACTCGAGGAGTTCAAGGTGATCCGGGGAATGGTTCGTTCCGGCCAGACCGTATCCTTTGAAGGTAACCTGATGCTGCTCGGAGATGTTAACCCGGGAGGATCGATTCTCGCGTCCGGTGATATTATCATTATGGGGTCGCTGCGCGGGATGGCTCACGCCGGAATGGAAGGCAAGGAGGATGCCATCATCGGTGCTTCCCACTTAAGACCCACCCAGCTGAGAATTGCGAATGTCATCAGCCGTCCGCCGGATGAGTGGGGCGTGGAAGAGGCCTTTATGGAATTCGCTTATATCCGGGACGGAGCGATGGAGATCGACAAGATCCATAACCTGCACCGTATCCGGCCTTAGGGCCGAGGCAGCCGGAAGAGGTCCAGGCCTGTCAGCCTGCTTGCCCGGATCGACAAATAGAGAGGAGTGAGCCTATGGGAGAGGCAATTGTCATCACTTCAGGCAAAGGCGGAGTGGGAAAAACCACGACATCGGCCAACATCGGCACCGCGCTGGCGCTTCAAGGGAAGAAAGTCTGCATGGTCGATACCGATATCGGTCTGCGGAACCTGGATGTCGTCATGGGCCTGGAGAACCGCATCATCTACGATCTGGTCGATGTGGTAGAGGGCCGATGCCGTCTGAAGCAGGCTCTTATCAAGGACAAGCGGTTCGATGAGCTGTACCTGCTCCCCGCTGCGCAGACGAAGGATAAGCATTCCGTTTCGCCGGAGAGTGTGCGGGAAATCGTTCTGGAGCTTAAGAAAGAGTTTGATTTTGTTGTAATCGACTGTCCGGCCGGGATCGAGCAGGGATTCAAGAATGCGGTAGCCGGCGCGGACAAAGCCATCGTGGTGACCACTCCGGAGAACGCCGCCGTCCGGGATGCGGACCGGATCATCGGCCTCTTAGAGAAAGAGAACATGCAATCGACCAGCCTTGTGGTGAACCGGATCCGCCCGAATATGGTAAAGAAGGGCGAAATGCTCGACATCGACGAGATTTGCCAGGTGCTGGCGATTGATCTCCTGGGCATTGTTCCGGATGATGAGCACGTCATCAAGGCTGCCAATTCGGGAGAACCGACGGTTATGAATCCGACGTCCCGGGCGGCCGTAGCTTACCGCAACATCGCGAGACGGATTCTGGGGGATACGGTTCCTCTCATGTCTTTGAACGAGAAGCCGAGCATGTTCGCTAAGATGAAGAAATTTTTTGGTATGGGATAGGATAAGATGTTTCCCTTATTAAACAAGTTTAAAAGAATTGACTGGTCCCTTGTCCTTATCCTCCTAGCGTTTATGGTAATCAGCACGTTTCTGATTTACAGCGCTACGATCAGCTCGAAATACGCCGATATGGGCTTTCATAAGAAGAACCTGGTATTCTATGCGGTCGGATTCGTCGCCCTCTTTGGAGTGGCGCTGTTTAACTTCCGGTGGCTGCTGAAATCCTCCATTTATTTATATGCCATCGGGCTGATTCTTCTCGCCGGTTTGTATACCCCTCTCGGCAAAGTCTATTTCGGGGCGCGGGGATGGTATACCATTCCCGGACTTAACATGGACTTTCAGCCGGCGGAGCTTGTGAAGCTGATCCTCATCATTACCATAGCCGCTTACATCGGACGGCGGGAAGGGGAGAAGCTGGAGCTGCTGCGCGATGTCATCCCGATCGGCGTCATTGTGGCCGTTCCTTTCGCGATGGTCGTCCTCATGCCCGATCTTGGGAACGCCATTATCTTCATTGTCATCCTGCTCGGCATGTATTGGATCGGAAACATCAAATTCCTCCATGTGCTGATCGGGACGACGCTGGTGGCGGGGAGCATCGGATTGTTCGTCTTTCTGTTCAGCTCTTACCATGATGAAGTCTCCAAGGTCATGGAGGCGATGGGCGGGGGGCACTGGGTCCAGCGGTTCGACTCCTTCCTGAGCCCGGAAACGAGCAGCCGGGACACCAACTTCCAGGGTGAAAATTCCAAGATTGCGATCGGCTCCGGGAACTTGACCGGGAACGGCTATCTGAAGGGAACCTCCGTTCACAGCAACTTTATTCCCGTCGCTTACTCCGACGCCATCTTTGTCGTGGTGGGAGAGGAATTCGGCTTCCGGGGCGCCGTCATCCTGCTTGTCCTCTACTTCATCATGATCTATCGGATGATCATTATCTCGATGGAGACGGAGGATTTGCGGGGTTCATACATCATAGTGGGAATCGTTTCCCTGTATGTGTTCCAGATTTTCGAGAACGTGGGCATGCTCATAGGCCTTATGCCGATTACCGGCATTACCCTTCCGTTCGTCAGCTACGGGGGGACCTCCCTGCTGATCAATATGGTGGCGATCGGACTCGTCATGAGCATCCGAGTTCACCAGGAGAAGCCGGACGAACTGGAATGAAGGCCGAACCTGAGTGTCTTTCTTGCCTCTCCTTACCATTACCTTCCGTTGCATTGCCGACGGAAGGTTTTTTATTTGTAGAAACGTCTACTCCCGGTGGCCGTCCGTCTCCAAGCGCGAAACGGAATAAATCCCTATCCCCATTTCATAAGATGAGAGTAAACAAGCTATCGCGAAACGGGGGCACGGATATGGAAAGGATATCGAGCGTGAGGCAGCGGCGGCAGGACCGGATCCGCGAAATTCAGGAGAGGACAAGCCGGGGAGGGCGGCCGGAAGCGACAGAAGAGCGCGCCCCGAGTAACCCAAGAGTGCCAAGCGGTTTCCCAACAGGTTATCGGGACAACCCGCCGCTGCCGGTGTCACCACCGGACAAGCGGTTCGAGGATCCCGAGTATGTATGGAAGCTTAAGGAGCGGCAGCTGCTCGGGCTGCCCCCAACCCTCCCCGAGTGGGAGACGGACCGGCCGGGGAGGCCGGTTCGTCCCATCGGATGGAGGCTGACGGTCAGCGCGGTGCTGTTTGCCGCGGTATGGGGCCTCTTCCAGGTGCAAGCCCCGTGGGCCGCGGATGTCCAGGCGGTGGTCCGACAATCGCTCTCGCGGGAGTGGGATTTTACCCGGGCCGCCGTCTGGTATGAAGAAAGATTCGGCGCGGTGCCGTCCTTCCTTCCGGCTTTTCATCCGGGGGAGGAGGGAGAGACCAAGGCTGCCTCCAAGAGCCTGCAAGCCTTCCACGTCCCGGCCCGCGGCACCATCGTGTCTGCCTTTGCCAATTCTCACCCATGGGTGGTGCTGCAGACGGAGCCCGGAACGGTCATTCATGCCATGGATACCGGGCGTATCCTTTCCGCAGGACGGAAGGAATCCTCCGGCTATACCCTTGTTATTCAGCACGCGAACGGCCTGCAGACCACCTACGGGCTGCTGGATAAAGGAGCCTGGGCCGCCGGAGACTGGGTGAAGGGCGGCGAAGCGCTCGGCAAAGCCTCGCTCAACAGCCAAACGGGCCGGGGAAGCTTTTATTTTGCCGTTATGAAGGACAAGGAGTACCTAAATCCGGCGGATGTGGTCCGCTTTGATTAACCTGGGAGGAACGGCTTACCGCTTCCACCCTCTGTTTGTTATGCTTATGCTGCTTTCCTTGGCGACCGGTTATTTTGTTGAGCTGCTAACCCTGTTCGGGCTCGTGTTCATTCACGAGATGGGTCATGTCGCGGCGGCTAAAGCGTTCGGCTGGACGGTTCGGGAAGTGCAATTTCTTCCGTTCGGGGGAGTGGCCGTCGTGGAGGAATCCGGCAGCATGCCGGCCCGCGAAGAATTGTGGGTAGCCTTAGCGGGGCCTCTGCAGAACCTTTGGATGATCGCCCTGGCCCTCTTGATGAAGGCTGCAGGCTGGGATGACGACGGCTGGTGGGATTATTTCCTGAAGGCCAATGCCATGCTCGGGCTTTTCAACCTCCTGCCGGTTCTTCCGCTGGACGGGGGAAGGTGCTGCTTTCGCTGCTCAGCTACTGGGTCAGCTACCACCGCGCCATGCTCTTCTGCGCCTGGAGCAGCCTGGCCTTTTCCTGTGTGCTGCTTGGGGAACGCTTCTTACCCTGTCCACAGCCGGTCTTCACCTCAATCTTCTCATGATCGGCGTCTTCCTTCTCTATTCCAATTGGTACGGTTACCGGCACCTTCCCTACCAGTTTATCCGCTTTCTCATGAGCCGGGAGAAAACGGCGGCCCGCCAACGCGGGAAGGGTATCCCTGCCCAGCCCCTCCTTGTCCACGAACATGCTCCGGTCGGTGAGGTGGCCCGCCGGTTGATGAAGGAGCGGCATCACCTCATCTACGTCTGCGGCCCTGAAGGCCGAATCCGGGGGTACTGCCGGAGAGAAGGCTGATCGACTCCTATTTCACTGATGCCAAAACGGGCCGTGCGGTTTCCGAGCTGATCATGTAGAATAGGAAGCAGGAAAGACCGGGGGTGGAACGGTGAAGCAGGTCATCATTCATCATGCAAACGGAACAAGCAAAGCGGCGCTGCTGGAGGACGGTCGGTTATCGGAGTTTTATGTGGAGCAGACGGGCGAGAAGGAACGGGCCGGCAATCTGTACAAAGGACGGGTGGTGAACGTTCTTCCCGGCATGCAGTCGGCCTTTGTGGACATCGGTCTCGAGAAGAACGCTTTTCTGTACCGGGACGATCTCCTGCCCGCCCACCTGGAGAAGCAGCCCGCGGACAAGCCGTGCATCCAAGAGCTGGTCCGCCCCGGTCAAGAGCTCATCGTTCAGGTCAAAAAAGAACCAAGCGGCAGCAAGGGGCAAGGGTCACGACCCATTTCACCTTGCCCGGACGTTGGATCGTCTATATGCCAAACGCCGATTATACGGCGGTTTCCCGCAAGATCGAGTCCAATGAAGAGAAGCTGCGGCTGAAGCAGATCGGTGACGAGCTGCGAAGCGGCGGAGACGGCATTATCCTCCGTACCATAGCGGCCGGCCAGCCGGCGGAATCGCTCGGCCGGGATTGGGAGAGACTGCACGGCGTCTGGGAGGGCGTCCTGCAGGAGGCTTCGCTTCAGAAAGCCCCTGTCTCTTGTTTCAGGACTTGGCCCTCGTCCCCCGCCTGGCCCGGGACTTGTTCACCGACGGGATTGACGAGCTGGTTGTGGATGACGAGGAGCTCGCGGAACAGATCGGCCGCATGGTGAAGGACACGGCCCCGAAGCTGGCCCGCTGCGTCCGGGTGTACCGCGGGGAAATCCCGGTGTTCTATTCTTTCCCCGTGGCGGAGGAGCTTGAGAAGGCTTTCCGCCGCAAAATTTGGCTGAACAACGGCGCCTACCTGGTTATGGACCAGACCGAAGCGCTTACGGTTATTGATGTCAATACCGGGAGGTATACGGGCGTGGAGAACCTGGAGCAGACCGTGTTCGAAACGAACATGGAGGCCGCGCGTGAGATTGTGCGGCTTCTCCGGCTCCGGGATATCGGCGGGATCATTGTCGTCGATTTTATCGACATGAAGGACGAGAACCACCGCCAGGCGGTACGCCGGCAGATGGAGGAGTCCGCACGCGCCGACCGGACCAAGACCCTGATGATCGGCTGGACGAAGCTGGGCCTTTTCGAATTGACCCGCAAGAAGAACCGCCAGGCGCTGGACGGCCAGTTCTTCGACAGCTGTCCTTACTGCGGGGGCTCGGGGAAGGTGCACTCCAAGGATCACCCTTTGTACGGGCAGTAACCGGCCGGAAGAAAGCTTCTGCGGCAGCCCAATTAGCCGTTGCTTTGTTCAGGTGGCTATGGTAGAATAGTTCAGTGTGTTGCCAACCGCACGAGTCGGGTTTAAGTATGGAGCGTTCTCGGATGCCCTGTCACCTGGACATAGGCGAGTCTTACTATTGAGGGAGGTGCAACAATGTACGCTATTATTGAAACGGGCGGTAAACAGTACAAGGTCCAAGAAGGCGACGTTCTCTTCATCGAGAAGCTGACGGTCGGCGAGGGCGATGCGGTTACGTTTGACCGTGTTCTGGCTGTTTCCAATGACAACGGTTTGCAAATCGGTGCTCCGGTTGTTTCCGGTGCTTCCGTATCCGCTAAAGTAGAAAAGCACGGCAAAGGTCGCAAGATCATCGTGTATAAATACAAAGCGAAGAAGAACTACCGTCGCAAGCAAGGCCACCGTCAGCCATACACCAAAGTTGTGATCGACAAGATCCAAGCGTAAGGAACCCATGATTCGAGTTCTTATTGAGAGAGCCGAAAAAGGGACCGTCCGTGCTTTTCGTGTAGAAGGCCATGCCCGCTATGCGGATCCGGGACAAGACATCGTCTGCGCCGGTGTATCTGCGGTGACGGTCGGCACGGTGAATGCCGTGGAGAAGCTGACCGGAGTGGAAATGCTAAGCAAGATGAAGAACGGATTCCTGCAGGCGTCGGTGCCCGGCAATCTGAAGGAGGACCAGCAGGCGCAAGTCCAGCTGCTTCTCGAATCGATGATTGTCATGCTTCATTCCATTGAAGAGTCCTACGGGAAATATATAGCTTTGGAAGACCACTAAGTAAAGAAGGAGGTAACCGAGATGTTGAAATTAAACCTTCAGCTTTTTGCATCCAAAAAGGGGTAGGTTCCACCAAGAACGGACGCGACAGCATCGCGAAGCGCCTTGGCGTTAAGCGTGCCGACGGCCAGACGGTAACGGCAGGAAGCATCCTCGTTCGTCAACGCGGAACGAAGATCCACCCAGGCAACAACGTGGGCATCGGTTCCGATGACACCCTGTTCGCCAAAGTCGAAGGCGTTGTGAAGTTCGAGCGCTGGGGACGTGACCGCAAGAAAGTGAGCGTGTATCCGGTTCAAGAAGCTCCGGTTGCAGCCGCTGTAGAAGTGTAAGATAAGGAAGATCCGATCGAACCCTGGCGGCGACGCCGGGGTTTTTTCTTGTGGGGAGAGAAATCTCGGTTCCACTTTTTGGGGGACCTGTGGTATACTGAGGGGACGGGATTGACGGAGTTGCCGGAACGGGAGAGATACCATGAAACGTTGGAGCAGCCTGCAAAGGCCTGCTGTTGCCTTAATTGTTGCGTCATTGGCTGGTCTGGCCGCGGTTCCGATGGACTGGCCGTACCGGGTCATCCTGGCCCTGTTGGGCCTGCTGGGCCTTCTCGGCTGGAGAAGGAGCGTTCAGGAGCAGGGGAAACACCGAGAAGCGGCCGAGAACAACCGTCTGATCAAGGCCATGAACGAATACCGGCATGACTGGATGAACGACTTCCAGGTGCTGTTCGGGTACATCAGGTTGAAAAAATATGATAAGCTGCTCGATTACATGGACAAAATAAACGCAGACGCCTACCGGGAAAGCTATGTCTCGAAGCTCGGCCTTCCTTCGCTTATCGTCTACTTCTACTCGTACCGGACGGATAAGAAAGCCATGGAGCTCGAGATCGAGATTGAAAGGGAAATCGTGCTCACCAAGCTGCCACTGGACAGCGAGAAAGCAGGAGAGCTTATTCGCCGAACCGTCGAACTTTTCCGCGAGAACGCGGTAGAGGGGAGCCGAATGTGCTGAGCCTTGCTTTCGATTTGGAAGAAGACGGCCTGCTGCTTGATTTCGTCTATACCGGCGTTATGGATAAGGCAAATCTCCGGCAAGGGCTGGAAGGGCTTAGAGACTCCTATCCGGATGGGACCCAACTGGAACACAACGAAGAAGACGAGGGAGCGGCGGTGACGATCCGGCTCCCATTTCATAACCAATGAGGTGCATTCATGTTTGTAGATAAAGCGAAAATTTTTGTAAAAGGCGGCGACGGCGGCGACGGAGTCGTGGCGTTCCGTCGGGAGAAGTATGTCCCGGAAGGCGGTCCGGCCGGTGGTGACGGAGGAAACGGCGGCGATGTCATCTTCGTGGTGGACGAAGGCTTACGCACGCTGATGGATTTCCGCTACCAGAGGCATTTCAAAGCGGACCGCGGGGTGAAGGGACGCAACAAGAACATGCATGGGGCGAATGCCGACGATATGATCGTGAAGGTACCTCCAGGGACGATCGTCATCGATGACGATACCCAGGAGGTGATTGCCGACCTGACCCGGCAGGGCCAGCGGGTTGTGGTGGCGAAGGGAGGCCGAGGGGGCCGGGGTAACACACGCTTCGCCACCCAGAGCAATACCGCTCCGGAGATTGCCGAGAACGGGGAGGAAGGCCAGGAACGCTGGATCGTGCTGGAGCTTAAGGTAATGGCCGACGTCGGTCTCGTGGGCTTCCCCAGCGTGGGCAAATCGACCCTGCTGTCGGTTGTTTCCGCCGCTCAGCCCAAGATCGGAGCCTATCACTTCACGACCATTACGCCGAACCTCGGCGTCGTGGATGTCGGGGACGGGCGCAGCTTCGTCATGGCCGATCTTCCGGGCTTGATCGAAGGGGCCCACGAGGAGTCGGCCTCGGACATGAATTTCTGAGGCACGTGGAGCGGACGAGGGTGATCCTTCATGTGGTGGACATGTCCGGCTCGGAGGAAGGGATCCCTTCGACGACTACTTGAAAATCAACGAGGAAATCAAGCTGTACAATGCCAAGCTGGAGGAACGCCCCCAGCTGATCGTGGCGAACAAGATGGATATTCCGGAAGCGGAGGAGAACCTGCAGGAATTCCGCCGGAAGCTGGCCGAAACGGGAACCGACCGTGCGATCTTTGCCATTTCGGCTGCCGCCAACCAAGGGATTCAGGAGGTGCTCTACAAAGCCGCCGATCTCCTGGATGCCATCCCGGATCAGCCGCTGGTCGAAGAAGTGGCCGAGGTGGAGGAGCGCAAGGTGTATCGTCTGGACAAGCGGGAAGAGCAGGACTACACCATCCGCCGGGACAACGAGGATTTCGTCATCGAAAGTCCGAGCCTCGAGAAGCTCATCAAGCGGACGAACTTTGGCTCGCATGACGCCGTTATGCGGTTCGCGCGGATCCTGCGGAACATGGGAATCGACGCGGAGCTGCGCCGCCGCGGGGCGGTGGACGGACAGACGATCCGCATTGCGGACTTTGAGTTTGAATTTGTGGAGCACGAATAGCCACCCGGCCATCCGTCTTCCGCTCACTTACCGAGACGGGGCCAGGAGCCTCGCGCTTTTCTAAACGAAGAACCTTCCCGCCGCGGCTTGCGGACCGGAAGGTTCTTTTTGCGTGCGGCCAACGGGGGGAAGAGTGCTTGGCCAAGAGGGTCATGCGTCAGCCCCATCAGATGACATTCGGATCGAGCAAGGGAGTCCAATGCAGAGTCGGCGTACCTGGAGCCTGGACGTCCGTCCAGCCGGCCGTGGCCACCCACAAGTGGGGAGCGGGGCCGAACGTGAGGTAGTGCTCTAGAAGCGACCGGTAGACGAAAGGGATATGCCGGTCCTCCTGAAGCACATGCTTCCGGGGAATCCAATGCAGCTCTCCTTCCCCCGTTTCACTCACATTCCGGCGTACGGTCTCTCCAATATAGAAGAACTGCTGCCGGATCTCGTTGTCCTTCAGCCGGATTAGGATATACTGCATCTTGAAGTTCCGGATTTCGTGAGGGAGGAGTCCCGTTTCTTCGTGAATTTCCCGTAGACAGGCGGTCTCCGGATCGTTCAGCTCCTGCGGCTCCAGGTGACCGCCTACGGCCGCCCACATGCCCGGATGCAGGGTGCGCTCGGGGGCTCTTTTCATCATCAGCAGATCGTCCCCGTTAAACAGCATAGCCGCGGCTATCATACGTAATCTCATGTCTTTGGATTCTCCTTTATGAATTTTGCCTATTGCCGGATCCATGCAAGTTCGTTATAATGTCCACTATACAGAAACAACAGTCTACATGGGGAGGACGTATTCCGGGTGCTGGACCAGAATCAATTGGAGCGATATTACTTGGTGCGGGAAGACATTTTGCCCGAAGCCGTATTGAAGACGATCCAGGCCAAGGAGCTTCTCGCCCATGGACGGGTGAAGACCATTCATGAAGCCGTGGATCAGGTAGGGTTAAGCCGCAGCGCCTTCTATAAATACAAGGACGGCATTTACCCGCTCAGCAAGCTGGACCGGGAACGCATCGTGACCATATCCATGGACCTCGAGCACCGCTCCGGCATCTTGTCCAAGGTGTTGGCGTTAATCGCCGGCCTGGAGGGCAATGTGCTGACCATTCATCAGACCATTCCCCTTCAGGGCATGGCGAACGTGGTGATCTCCGCGGACACCTCCCATATGGGAGACAATTGGAACGTGCTGATGAAGAAGCTGAACGAGCAGGATGGAGTCAAGCGCGCCGTTCTCGTCGGCCAAGGGTAAGACGGCAGGGGCACGGTGTCCCGAAGTATGCCGATAAGCGAATAGAAGGAGATCGCCGGTCAGCCCGGCGGTCGGCCTTTTATAGATACCGAATGTACAGGAGGGTTCCGTTAAAGAGATGAAACCGATAAAAGTAGGCCTGCTTGGCTTGGGAACGGTCGGCACCGGAGTGGTGCGGATCGTAGAAGGACATCAGGAGGATCTGCAGCGGCAGGTAGGCTCCCCGATCCGAATCGAGAAGATTCTGGTGCAGAATCCGTCCAAAGCAAGAAACATAGCGGTGGATGCCGGGAAGCTGACGGACGACCCGTGGGACATCATCCGCGATCCGGAGATCGACGTCATCATAGAAGTGATGGGCGGCATCGAACCGACCAAAGGTTTCATTCTCGATGCCTTGAGCCGGGGAAAGCATATCGTGACGGCCAACAAGGATCTCATGGCGCTGCACGGGACGGAGATTCTGGCGAAGGCTGTGGAGCACGGCTGCGACGTCCTCTACGAGGCGAGCGTGGCCGGTGGCATTCCGATCATCCGTACTTTGGCGGAGGGCTTTTCTTCCGACAGAATAACCAAAATTATGGGGATCGTCAACGGAACGACCAACTACATCCTCACGAAGATGAGCCAAGAAGGCGCCGCCTATGAGGACGTGCTGAAGGAAGCCCAAGAACTGGGCTACGCGGAAGCGGACCCGACCTCCGATGTGGAGGGATTGGATGCCGCCCGCAAAATGACCATTCTGGGCTCCCTCGGCTTCGGGGTTAACGTCGAGCTGAGCGACGTCTCGGTTAAGGGCATCACCGGAATTACCAAGGAGGATATCCTGTACGGCAAGAAGCTCGGCTACGAGGTTAAGCTGCTCGGGATCGCCGAACGCCAGGACGACCATATTTCCATCAGCGTTCAGCCGACCATGGTCAAGACGTCCCACCCGATTTCCTCTGTAAACGGAGTATTCAACGCCGTCTATGTATACGGAGAAGCGGTCGGGGAAACGATGTTTTACGGACCGGGCGCCGGGGAGCTTCCGACGGCTACCTCGATCGTGGCGGACCTGGTGGCGGTGGTGAAGAACTTGAGGCTCGGTGTCAACGGCCGAAAGGTGCTTGCTCCCTACAAGGAGAAGAAGCTGAAGACGGACGAGCAGATCTCCGCCAAAAACTTCATTCTGCTTCACGTGGAGGACAAGGCGGGCGTGCTCGCCCAAATCACGCAAGTGTTTGCCGAGCATGAAGTCAGCCTGGAGTCGGTGCTTCAGCACCCCAATGCAAACAACCCGAAGGCCGAGATCATCATCATTACTCATGATGCCAATCAGGCCAGCATGAAAAAGGTGCTCAAGCATTTTGAAACCATGGACGTCATTCAAACCATCCAAAGCGTTTACCGCGTAGAAGGCTAAATCTATAGACCAGTTAGGAGTTATTACAATGAGATACATGGGATTGCTGCAAACGTACCGCGATTATCTGCCTGTAACGGACGCCACGCCGCTTTTGACCCTTCAGGAAGGCAATACCCCGCTTGTCCGCGCGGAGAAGCTGTCGGATGAGCTGGATCTGGATGTCTATTTCAAATACGAGGGCCTTAATCCGACGGGCTCCTTCAAGGACCGCGGCATGGTTATGGCCGTGGCCAAGGCGATGGAGGAAGGAAGCCGCACCATCATGTGCGCTTCCACGGGCAACACATCCGCTGCGGCGGCTGCCTATGCGGCTCGCGGAAACTTGAACTGCATCGTGCTCATCCCTAACAACAACATCGCCCTCGGCAAGCTGGCCCAGGCTATCATTTACGGGGCGAAGGTCATTGCGATCGAGGGAATTTTGACCGGGCGCTGGAGATCGTCCGCGAAATTACGGCCAAGCATCCGATTACCCTGGTTAACTCCGTTAACCCGTACCGGATCGAAGGCCAGAAGACGGCTGCCTTCGAGGTGGTCGATCAGCTCGGCAAAGCTCCAGACTTCCTGGCCATCCCGGTAGGGAATGCCGGGAACATCACAGCGTACTGGAAAGGCTTCAAGGAATACCACGCGAAGGGTCGTTCTTCCTCGCTTCCCAAGATGATTGGCTTTGAGGCGGAAGGAGCCATGGCCATTGTTAAGGGAGAGCCGATCAAAAACCCGGAAACGATCGCAACGGCCATCCGGATCGGAAACCCGGCGAGCTGGGACAGCGCAGTGAACGCAGCGAATGAATCGGGCGGCCAAATCAACTATGTGACCGATGAAGAGATTCTGCATGCCTACCGGACGATCGCTTCGAAGGAAGGCATCTTCGCCGAGCCGGCTTCTGCGGCATCCATTGCGGGCGTTATGAAGCTGAAGAAGGAAGGCTACTTCAAGGGCGGCGAATCCGTGGTCTGCGTCCTGACCGGGCACGGCCTTAAGGACCCTAACATCGCCATCAAGAGCGTCAGCGCCGAGCCGGTGCTCGTCAAGGATACCGAGCAGGACGTGATGGAGGCCATCTCCCGTCTGGAAGCGCAGAACTTCGCGCAGCAGCATTAAGGAGCCGGTCTCATGAACCCTACCAAAGTATGCGCGAAGGTTCCGGCCAGCACGGCCAATCTCGGACCGGGCTTCGATTCCCTCGGCATGGCGCTGAACCTGTACTCTTGGATTGAAATGGACTTCGCCGAGAAGACGGTCATTCATCTCCACGGCGGGGAAATGCAGGGCATTCCCACCGACAAGTCCAATCTCATCTACAAGGTCGCACAGGATGTGTTCCGGCGGGCAGGAGTAAGCTACCCGGAACTGGAGATCTCCATGTACAGCGAGATTCCCCTCACCCGGGGCTCGGCAGCAGCGCCTCCGCCATCGTCGGGGCGATGGCGGCAGCCAATGCGCTTATCGGGAGTCCTTTGTCGGACGACGAGCTGTTTCAGATGGCGGCCGCTATGGAGAAGCATCCCGATAATGTCGGGGCTTCCCTGTTCGGCGGGCTGATCGTTTCTTACTGGGACGGAGAACGTGCGGAATACATCCGCATCGAGCCAGAGGAGAGTCTGGAGGTCATGGTGGCCATTCCCCGCTTCCAGCTGGCGACGGAGAAAGCACGGAACGTCCTGCCGAAGGAAGTGTCGATGGGCGATGCGGTGTTCAACATCGGCCACAGCTCGCTTCTCGTTGCGGCGTTTGCAACCGGGCGGTACGACATGATCGAGAAGGCCATGAAAGACGCCGTGCACCAGCCTTACCGCGCCGCGCTGATTCCCGGAATGGAACGGATTCTTGCGGAGGCAACGGATCACGGGGCGCTCGGGGCGGCCCTGAGCGGAGCGGGGCCCACTGTGCTTGCCCTCGTCGATTCCAAGGCCGGAAGGCAGCAGGAGTTGGAGAGCTTTCTTCTGGAGGCCTTCCGCTCCGACCAGGTGGAGGCGGATATCCGGCTGCTTAAGCCGTGCCGCAGCGGCGTCCAGTGCTGGAACGTAACGCCGGGAAATCGGACCTTGATCGAGAGCATCCAAGGAGAAACGGTCCAAAACCCTTGAGGTCAAGGGTTTTTCTTGTTGGCGGCTTCCCTCTTTCATTTTAAATTTGTCAGGTCTTGTGGTATATTTTTTAAATGCGGTTCAATTAATCAAGGGCTTGGATTAGCCTGCTAAACCAAAGGAGAGGTCCGGGTATGAAGCGGATTGCCTATCTGGGACCCGTCGGAACGGTTTCACAGGAAGCGGTGCGATATTTTTTTGCAGGGGAAGAGCACGAATACATTCCCTATAAGCTGATTTCCGATGTCTGCATGGCGACGGTCACCGGGGAGACGGATTTGAGCGTCATTCCCATCGAGAACACCATCGAAGGCTCTGTCCGTTTGCATATGGACTGGCTGGTCAGCGAAGAAGTTAACCTGCCCATCCAGGCGGAATGGGTCTATCCGTCCATCCAGAACTTGATCGGGCACCGCCAGGACGCCGGGTCCGATACCGATAAACCCGATTATAGCGGGATCAAGAAGGTCATCTCCATCGATGTGGCCATCGCCCAGTGCCGTTCTTTCTTGAAAGAGCATTTGCCTCACGCGGAGCTCGTCTATGTAAGCTCCACGGCCGAAGGGGTGCGCATGGTAAAGGAGCATCCGTTCGTGGGAACGGCGGCTATCGGCACGCGCATCGCGGCCGAGCAGTACGGGCTCGATGTGCTGGCCTCGAACATTACCGACCATGACAACAACTACACGAGGTTCATTCTAATTGGGCGGGATCGTCCCGCTCTGAAGCCTGCCCAAAACGTGAAGACCACCATTCTGGTTACGCTACCCGAGGATTATCCGGGGGCGCTGCATCAGGTGCTTTCGGCGTTTGCCTGGCGCCGGATCAACCTGTCCAAAATCGAGTCCCGTCCGACCAAGCTTCGGCTTGGAAGCTATTATTTCTACATCGATATCGAAATGTCCATGGACACGGTTCTGCTGCCTTCGGCCTTGGCTGAAATCGAGGCGATCGGCTGCCAGGTTCGGTTGATGGGCTCTTATCCCAGTTATTCTTACCATAATGCGGAGGTGCAGTAGCAGCAATGGCACAGTGGATTTATTTAAACGGCGAGTTTGTGGAGAAGGACAAGGCTCTGGTTTCCGTTTACGACCACGGGTTCTTGTACGGAGACGGAATCTTTGAGGGCATCCGTGTCTACAACGGGAACATTTTTAAGTGCAAGGAGCATCTGGACCGGCTGTATGATTCCGCGAAGTCCATTATGCTGGATATTCCCCTTTCGTTTGGCGACATGCAGAACGTGCTCGTGGAATCGATCCGCAAGAACGAGCTCCGCGATGGCTATATCCGTCTCGTGGTATCCCGCGGGCCCGGAGACCTGGGGCTGGACCCCCGGCGCTCCCCGAAGGCCAATGTGATCATCATCGTGGAGCAGCTGGCCATTTACCCGGAAGAGGCTTATCTGAACGGGCTCAAGACCGTTTCGGTGTCCACCCGCCGCAACATTCCGGACGCGCTAAACCCGAAGATCAAATCGCTTAACTACCTGAATAACATTCTCGTCAAAATCCAGGCCAACCTGGCCGGAGTCGGCGAGGCGATCATGCTGAATTCCCAAGGCTACGTAGCCGAAGGTTCGTCCGATAACATCTTTATCGTGAAGCGCGGCGTCGTCTACACGCCTCCCTGCTATGTGGGAGCTCTCGAAGGCATTACCCGTGCCGCCATTATCGAAATCTGCCAGAAGGTCGGCTATCCGGTTAAGGAAGAGCCGTTTACCCTTCATGACGTCTATGTCGCCGATGAAGTCTTCTTCACCGGCACGGCGGCGGAAGTTATCGCGGTTCGCGAGGTGGATGCCCGCATTATCGGCTCCGGAGCAGCCGGCCCGATCACGACCCATCTGCTTAAGGAATTCCGCAGCGTCGTCGAAATCGACGGCGTGAAAGTATACGAATAGCAGCACTTGAAGAACTCCTTTCTACGCCTGCCGGCGGGAAAGGGAGTTTTTTGTAGAGGGATGTCAATTGCCCATTTCCGTGCATAGACTGTAATGTCATTCTGGGCAGGACCCCAGTATCGTTTGCAAATGATTAAGGAGGGAACCGTTTTGAAAATTCATATGGTCAAGAAAGGGGATACCCTTTACGAGCTGTCCAAAAAGTATCACGTGGACCTCGACAAGCTCATTGCGGCCAATCCGCAACTGACGAACCCCGATATGCTGGAGGTGGGAGCCAAAATCAAGATCCCGTCCGGGTCGGTTCCGGTTACGCCTCCTCCGGGCACCATTGAACATAAGGTGGTCCAGGGCGATACCCTCTGGAAGCTCTCCAAGAAGTATGGAGTCTCCCTGCAGGCCATGATCAACGCCAACAAGCAGCTCACGAACCCGAACATTCTGATGACCGGCATGAGCGTCTTCATTCCGATTCATGGACCGACGGTCACGAGCGAGGCGGGGGCGGGGAATGTCATCCTGCCTTCGGGGAAAAAGAACAATGCGCCGATGGAGAGTCCGATCCAAAAGCAGAACAATGCCCCGGTGCCGGAACTGATGCCGCTGGAGGAGAATAAGGAGGAAGCGGCTCCTATTCAGGAGGAGAAAGAAGCTCCGGAGGTTAAGCCTCTGGAGAAGGAGAACCCGATTGTCGCTCCGCTTGCCAAAGAAAAGGAGGCTCCCCTGGAAGAGAAAGAGATCAACGTGCCGAATGTGAACCCGGCGGCCAAAGCGGAGCCGGTTCCCCTTGCACTCCCCTGGAGACCGCGAAGCCGGCGCAGAAGGAAAAACCGGCGGAGAAGGGAGGATGGGCCGACAAGGGAGCCGTCCCCACACCTTATGCTCCACAGGCCCAATCCGTCTCGCCTTATGCCGGGCAGGCGGTCCATCCTTTCGAGCAGTACCACGAGCCGGCAACGGAAGTAATGGGAACAGGGTACGCCATGCCTTCTGCTTATACGCAGGCGAATCCCTATGCCATGCCGTACAGCCAAACCCAAGCGGCACCTTTCGGGGAGGAAATTATCCTCCGATGATGGGCATGGAATCGGCATCGAACCTTCCGGAACTCGGGGCCATGCAGGCCATGCCCAATATGCCGCAGGTGGGCGGGCTCGGAGCAGGGCCGGCTGCACCCAATGCGCCCCTCCTCTCGCCGATGGCCTACCAGCCTCATCCTAATATGCCTTATCCCGGGCTGACCGGTCCCGCCCAGAAGGAGGATCCTTGCGCAGGCATTCCTTATCCTTACCAGGCCGAAGGGATGGAGAATGCTCCGATTTCCCCGTATGGCACCGGCATGATGTCGGAGCCGTGGGGGCATCACATGATCCCGATGCATCCCGATTACTGCATGCCGCATGGCATTATGCCGTATGAAGGGGTACCCGGATATCCTCCTGTTCCTCCTTATGGCGGAGTGGCGCCATACGGAATGATGGGCCCGGACTGCGGATGCGGAGAGATCAGCCCGGCAGAGAACAAGGCCGCCCCATGGGAGAACGCGATGGTAAGCCCGATGATGACGGCGCCGGTCAATAACGCGATGGTGAGCCCGATGATGGCAGCACCGGTCAACAACGCGATGGTAAGCCCGATGATGACGGCGCCTGTCAACAACGCGATGGTGAGCCCGATGATGGCAGCACCGGTCAACAACACGATGGTAAGCCCGATGATGACGGCTCCGGTCAACAACGCGATGGTGAGCCCGATGATGACGGCACCGGTCAACAACGCAATGGTGAGCCCGATGATGGCAGCCCCGGTTACCAATGCTATGTTCAGTCCTATGGAAAACTCCATGGTCAGCCCGCTGGAAACTGCCCCGACCGGACCGGCCGAGAAAACATCGCCGATTGAGAATCAACCGTTTCCTGGGCTTCATGGTCAGGACGCCGGCATGATGCCGTACGGAGCTCCGGGTGTGTCCCCTTACGGAATGGGAGGCCAGCCGGGCTATGGAATGGACCCTTACGGCATGCACGGTTACGCGTATGGACCGCAAAGCTATGCGGCGCCCGGCTATGGAATGCCTGCCCTCCATGGTATGGAGACCTATGGAGCCCAGCCTTACGGCATGCAGCCCTACGGGGCCGGGTATATGAACCCGTATGCGGGAGGGGCCATGCCTTGGGGCTATCCTCCTTATCCCACCGGAGGAGGAAAAGAGAATCCCGTCCTCGGAGCCGAAGGTGGAAAGGACTGCGGCTGCGGCTGTGGAGGCCGTCAGGAGGATCACGTTCCGATCTCCTCCTTCCGCAAGGAACCGGAGGAACCCATCCGCAAACCTGCGAAGAGCAAAGCCAAATCGTCCTCCAAGGCGACGCTGCACGCTCTGCCGGCTTACGAGAAGACCGAAAGAAAGGCCGACAGCCGGGATAATTTGCCCTGGTTAAATTACTACCGGTAAGGAAACGCTCCGTGCATAATCCCCCTTCCCCCTGGAAAAGCTAGAAACAACTTTCAGGACAGGGGATTTGCCATGGGCTATTCCAACCTTTTGAAACAGCTGAGAAAGAAGCTTCGCCTGCGCAAGCGCTGGCTTTCTTTAGGAGCATGGATACTGGCTGCCGGGGTTTTTGCCGCAGGAGTGGCATGGGTGGGTTCAAGAGAAGAGGGTCCGGAGCCGGACGCACCCGTCATGAAGACGGTCGCAGCAAGCAAACGTCCCGCTGGAGACGACCCGCTGCAGAAGGTGAAGGAAAGCGCGAAGGACCGGGCCGTGCTGCTGGAGAGGATTTATTTGTGCGGCGAGGAGACGGAGGACAGCGGCGTGTGGAAGCCGGAAGCGGTTCTCCAATACGGGAAGGAGCATCCGGCGCAGGAGGTTTCCTTGGATTCGGAAGGGCGCGTTCATTTTACAGAGCGGGTGGATGACCTCTCCAGCCGGTGCAAGGACCGGGCTTACTTCGGCCTGGACAAGAACGGGAACCTGTCTTTGTTTGAAGGTGTGCCGGAGAATGACAAGGTGATTCGGACCTTCTTCCAGCTCAATCTTCAATATTTGAAAAGCAGCCTCCCGATCGAAACCTGGGAGCAGCTTCACGCGGGCATCCGCGTCTCGGATGTGGAGGAGTACAACAGCGTCATCTCCACCTTCTCCAATTTTGCCGTAACGGACCATCCGGAAGGCAAAGCGCCGAACGCGTGA
Source organism: Paenibacillus sp. CC-CFT747 (assembly GCA_030323305.1). Taxonomy (GTDB): domain Bacteria; phylum Bacillota; class Bacilli; order Paenibacillales; family NBRC-103111; genus Paenibacillus_AO; species Paenibacillus_AO aurantius. Next base: position 3,590,147 of record CP106741.1, read on the forward strand.
AAGGCGGGCCGCGATGCCAAGCTTTGGATATAGAAAGAGGTTTTGTCACCGGTTAGCCTAAGAAGCCCGCCATGCGGGCTTCTTTTTTATTTGGGGAAGAGGGCGGGGAGGGCGGTACTCAGGGGGCCGATAATCTGCTATAATGAAAAAAACGATACATATGTTCGCTTTAGGAATGGAGAGAGTGGATTGCGCATTTTAGGAATTGACCCGGGGATCGCCATTGTCGGCTTCGGGTTTATCGATAAGCAGGGAAGCAAGCTGACTCCGGTTCAGTACGGAAGCATCCAGACGGAAGCCCATACGGATCCCGGCCAGCGTCTGAAGGACGTTTACGATTCGGCGGTTCATCTCATCGAGAAGTACAAGCCGGACGCTATGGCGATCGAGAAGCTGTTCTTCAACCGCAACGTGACAACGGCCTTCACCGTTGCTCAGGCCCGGGGGTGCTGATCCTGGCCGCCGTGCAGAAGGGAATTCCTGTAGGAGAGTATACTCCGCTGCAGGTGAAGCAGGCGACGGTCGGGTACGGCAAGGCCGAGAAGAAGCAGGTGCAGGAAATGGTGAGAATGTTTCTTAACCTTTCCGCCGTGCCCAAGCCGGACGATGTGGCGGATGCGCTGGCCGTGGCGATCTGCCACGCCCATTCCTACGTGCTGACGGACAAACTGAACGGGGTGGGGAAACGATGATTGATTTTCTGAGGGGAAGCCTCGTTCACCGGGAAACCGATTACGTGGTGCTGGATGTGAACGGAGTCGGCTACCGGGTGTTTTGCGCCAATCCCTATGCCGTGCAGGCCGGTGAGGCGGAAGGCGTTACGCTCTTTATTCATTACCATGTGAGGGAAGACGCCCATCTCCTGTTCGGATTCCGCAGCCGGGAGGAGCAGACCTTGTTCCGACGGCTTCTGGAGGTGAGCGGCATAGGACCTAAGGTGGCGCTCGGGATTGTCGGGGCCGGTGAGCCGGAGGCGGTGGTTTCCGCGATCTACACGGAGGATGTCGCGTTCCTGACCCGCCTCCCCGGCATAGGCAAGAAGACGGCGCAGCGGATTGTGCTCGACCTGAAGGACAAGCTGTCCGACCTTCCGGTTGGACAGCTTGCCGGTCCGGTCGGGAAGAGCGCCGCCGTCCCGGCTGCCGCGCCGCGGGGGCCGTGGAGCGAAGCGAAGGAGGCGCTCCAGGCCCTCGGCTATACGGAGGCCGAGGTGGAGCGCGTGAAGCCGGCGGTGCAGGAAGCCGCTACGGGAACGGAAGGGGCGGACGCGCTGGTGAAGCTGGCGCTGCAGGTCCTTTTCCGCGGCTGACGGGACACAGGGGCAAGCAGCCCGTTTTCTAAGCCTCATCGGGCTCGCCCCGAACCCTTTACGGGATGAGAGACGACGGCCCATAGGCTAACGGTTATGGCTTCTGCCGGCGGGTCCGGTTAGAGGCCGGAGGGAGGACTTCATGGAAGACAGAATCATCTCCGCCAACTTGATGATGGAGGACCAGGCGGTAGAGCTCAGCCTGCGTCCCCGTTTCTTGGCGGAATATATAGGGCAGACGCAAGCCAAAGAGAATCTGAAGATTTATATAGAAGCGGCCAAGCAGCGCAAAGAGGCATTGGATCATGTGCTCCTGTACGGCCCCCAGGGCTCGGCAAGACGACCTTATCCAATATCATTGCTAATGAGCTGGGCGTCAACATCCGGACTACTTCCGGGCCGGCTATTGAACGGCCGGGCGATCTCGCGGCCCTGCTGACGAACCTGCAGGAAGGGGACGTACTCTTCATCGACGAAATTCACCGGCTCCACCGGACGGTGGAAGAGGTGCTCTATCCCGCTATGGAAGATTTCGCCTTGGACATTATTATCGGCAAGGGTCCGAGCGCCCGTTCCGTCCGGCTGGACCTGCCGCCGTTTACCCTGATTGGGGCGACGACGCGGGCGGGTCTTCTGTCCGCTCCTCTGCGCGATCGCTTCGGCGTCGTCAGCCGGCTTGAGTATTATACCAACGACGAGCTCAGCTTTATCGTCAGCCGGGCTTCGGACATTCTTGAGGTGCCGATTATCGGGGAGGCGGCTGCCGAGATCGGCATGCGATCCCGGGGAACGCCCCGCATTGCGAACCGTCTGCTGAAAAGGGTGAGGGATTTTGCCCAAGTGAAGGGAGACGGAGTCATTACGCTGGAAATGGCCCGGATGGCCCTTCAGATGATCCAGGTGGACGAGCTTGGACTCGATGAGGTCGATCATAAGATGCTGCGCTCCATTATGACCAACTTCCGCGGAGGGCCGGTCGGCCTGGATACCATCGCGGCTACGATCGGGGAAGAGAGCCAGACGATAGAAGACGTCTACGAGCCTTATCTCCTGCAGATCGGTTTTCTGCAGCGAACCCCGAGGGGACGGGCGGTTACTCCGCTTGCCTACCGTCATTTGGGCATGGAGCCTCCCGAGAATCGGACGTAAGCAGCAACTTTTTACGCGGAGGGGAGTCTAACCCTTTATAACGCTAACGACCAAAAGGAGATTCTCTGCCCCATGAAATGGAAGCTGAACCGTCCTACGAAGCTTATCCTGACTGCTGCTGTTACTTTTGCCCTGGCGGGCTCCCCTTATGGGAGAAGCCGGCTCAGGCCGCTGCTCCCAAGCTGGATACGATCCGGGTCGCCTTGTATATCAATGCGGATAAATACAAGGTCAACACCGCAAGTGTCACCCTTTCCGCCGACGGCGGATTAACGCTGGGAATCCGGACGGCTGCGGGAGCGGCTCCGCTCGATACCGTCAATGGTCCCCAAGCGGTCAAAGCCAGTCTGAACGGATATTCCGTCAATGTGCTGACGACCGGCGATTGGGCCGCGGCGCAAGCCGCCGGCAAGAGTACGGCCGCGGCCGGGCAAAGTTCCTTTATCTATAAGAATGAGAGCCTGGGCAAGCCGGTTTACCAGGTCGTGGCGGGTCCCTATGTGACCTTAGCCGAGGCAACGGCAGCCAAGGCAACGCTCACTTCCAAGCCTGAGATGGCCGCCTATTCCGCCGGGATGAGCTTGGGGGGACGCTGTACTGGAATGCCGGCAGCTTTTCGAGCGAAGCCGAAGCCCTTAAGCAGAAGAGCGCCTTGGCTGCGGCAGGAGTCATGACTGAGCTGGTGCTTCAGGAGAACGCCGGCATTCCGGTTTATTCACTGTGGCTCGGCGGCGAAAGCGAAGCCGGCCGGTTAGAAGCCGTTAAGGCACAAGCCCTTGCGGCCGCTCCCGGGCTTACGCTTGCCCCTCTGGATGCCGCTGCTCCTTATCTAATGAAACGGACGGATGTTTCGGCCAGCACGAACGGGGCTTCGGGCCTCACCCATTATTCCTTCAACAGCAACGGGGAGAAGGTGCTGGTTTCGCCCAGGCAGTCGAAGATTCAAGTGAAAGAGAAGAATCGGGCCTACCGGGGAACGATCGAACTCAGCCCCTTCAACGGCAAGCTGGCCGTCATTAACGAGCTTCCTTTCGAGGAGTATCTGTATTCGGTCGTCACCTCGGAGATGAATACGGGATGGCCTAAGGAAGCCCTGAAAGCCCAGGCGGTAGCGGCCCGAACCTACGCCGCGAAGGCGGGACTCAAATACGGGATCGCCCATGTAAGCGACAGCGTGGCGGACCAGGCATACAACGGAAATGAATATGCGGATGTAACCCAGGCCGTGGAAGCGACACGCGGAGAAATGCTGGCCGACAAGACCGGGGCTCTGATCACTCCCTACTACTCGTCCAATGCCGGAGGCATGTCGTCGGAATCCTCCGAAGTGTGGAACGCCGGTGTTCCTTACCTGAAGAGCGTCCCGAGTCCGGACGAAAGAGCTTCGAAGGACAAGCCGGTGTGGTACAAGGTTGTCCGTAAGGACGGCGCTGTCGGATATGTTCATCCTTCCTATTTGAAGGACACGGGCACGAAGAACCCGGCCGGCCTGCCGGTCTACCAGGCTACCGAAGTGGTCAATGTTCGGTCGATTCCTACAACGAACCAGAATAACAGCGTAGTCCTCGGACAGCTCGCTGCGGCCGAGCGCGTCACCATTATCGGCAGTACACCGGAATCGACCGAGTACGCCTGGATTCGCGGTCCCTATAAAGCCGATGTTCTGCTTCCGAAGATTAACGCCGGCTTGACGTCTCCGCTGTTGGGACTGCTGACCCGTCTGGAGACCGGAGCGAGGGGCCTTCCAACCGGGTGATTTCCTTAAAGGTTAACGGAAGCGAAATCAAGGTGCCTTACGCGGACAGCTTCCGTACCATGCTGAACGGGCTCCCGAGTACGCTGTTTGATATCGAGGAAACCGGACGGTATACTGTACTAGGAGCAAACGGAACGAAGCAGGAGATAACGGGCCGGGGACCAGGCACTTTGAATGTCCTGAGCGCACAAGGAACCTCCACGCCGCTTCAAGGAGACAATCTGTATATGATGGACGGTGGTGGGAAGGTACGGCTTGCTACGGCCGACGCCCAGTTTCTGTTCACCGGAAAAGGGTACGGCCACGGCTTGGGCATGTCCCAATGGGGAGCCCGGGCTATGGCGGAGCAAGGGAATGATTACCGCTACATTCTGACATACTATTATTCCGGAGCTACTATCGTTAAGGACTGAAGAATACATGAACGTAGATTTGTTTGATTATGAGCTGCCCGAATCACTGATTGCCCAGACGCCCCTGCCCAATCGGACGGGCTCGCGTCTGCTGGCCCTGAACAAGGAGACGGGGGCGGTCGATCACCTGATGTTCGAGCAGCTGGATCAATTTCTGAAAGCCGGGGACGTACTCGTGTTGAACGACACACGGGTAATTCCAGCCCGGCTTTTTGGCTTCAAAGCGGATACCGGAGCGAAGGCGGAGGTACTGCTTCTGAAGGCCCTCGGAGAGGATCGCTGGGAAGCGTTGGTCAAGCCCGGGAAGAAGCTTCCCGTTGGGGCACAGATTCAATTCGGCGTGGGGGAAGCGGGGGCCGGTGGGGAAGCTCCGCTTACCGCTGTTATTGAAGAGGCGAGCGACATGGGGGGCCGGGTGCTCCGGTTCACCTATAAAGGAATTTTTGCGGAAATTTTGGAGCGTCTCGGGCAGATGCCTCTTCCTCCCTACATCAAGGAACAGCTGTCCGAGAAGGAACGGTACCAGACGGTCTACGCCAAGCATGAAGGGTCGGCGGCCGCTCCGACGGCCGGGCTTCATTTTACCCAGGCTTATCTGGAGAGGCTTCGGGAGCGCGGGGTTCATATCGCCTACCTGACCCTGCATGTGGGGCTCGGGACCTTCCGTCCCGTCTCCGCCGACAAGGTGGAGGAGCATCGGATGCATGAGGAATATTTCGAGCTACCGCCCGAAACCGTCGAGCTGATCAACCGGGTTAAAGCGGAAGGGGGCAAGGTGGCGGCGGTAGGGACGACCTCGGCCCGGACGCTGGAGTCGGCCGCGCGGATTAGCCGGGATGCCGGGCTTCCGGAAGGAACCCTGATGCCTTGCTCGGGCTGGACGGATATTTTCATCTATCCGGGGGTACCCCTGCTCGTCGTGGATGCCCTGCTGACGAATTTCCACTTACCCAAATCGACTCTCGTGATGCTGGTCAGCGCCCTCGCGGGAAGAGAGAACATTTTACGGGCTTATAAGGAAGCCGTGGAGAAGGAGTACCGCTTCTTCAGCTTCGGTGATGCCATGTTTATTTATTAGCAGATAAAAGGACGGATGAAACTTATGGCGGTTACGTACGAACCGATCAAAACGTGCAAACAAACGGGGGCCCGGCTGGGCAAGGTTCATACCCCGCACGGGACGATCGAAACCCCGGCCTTCATGCCGGTGGGCACCCAGGCTACCGTGAAAACGATGAGCCCTGAAGAGCTCAAAACCATGGATGCGCAGATCATCCTGAGCAATACCTATCACCTGTTTCTTCGGCCCGGCCATGAATTGATCAAGAAGGCGGGAGGCCTGCACCGGTTTATGAACTGGGACCGGCCGATTCTGACGGACAGCGGAGGCTTCCAGGTCTTCTCCTTGAGCGAGATGCGTAAAATTTCGGAGGAGGGCGTGCAGTTCAAATCCCACCTTAACGGAGATACGCTGTTCCTTTCCCCGGAGAAGGCCATGGAGATCCAGAATGCCCTCGGATCGGATATTATGATGGCCTTTGATGAATGTCCTCCGTATCCGGCTGAGCATGAATATGCCAAAAAGTCGCTCGAGCGGACGACCCGCTGGGCGGAGCGCTGCCTTCGCAGCCATGCCCGTCCGAATGATCAGGGCCTCTTCGCCATCGTCCAGGGAGGCATGTTCGAGGACCTCCGCCGGCAGAGTGCCGCCGAGTTGACTTCCATGGATTTCCCGGGGTATGCTATTGGTGGACTTAGCGTGGGCGAGCCCAAGCCCCTCATGTATGAGGTGCTGGACTATACCGTGCCGCTGCTCCCTGCCAACAAGCCCCGTTACCTCATGGGGGTCGGTTCCCCCGACGCCTTGATTGAGGGTGCCATCCGGGGAGTGGACATGTTCGACTGCGTGCTGCCGACGCGGATTGCCCGCAACGGCACCTGCATGACGAGCCAGGGAAGGCTGGTCGTTCGCAACGCCAAGTACATGGAAGACTTCGGGCCGCTCGATCCGAACTGCGATTGCTACACGTGCCGGAATTATTCCCGCGCTTATATCCGTCATCTGATCAAGGCGGATGAAACCTTCGGAATCCGCTTGACGACGTATCACAACCTTCATTTCCTGCTGGATCTGATGAGAAAGGTGCGGCAGGCGATCCGGGAGGACCGGCTGGGCGATTTTCGCGATGAGTTCTTTGAGCAGTATGGCATGAAGGAGAACGAGAGGGGTTTCTGATCCACTAACCGAAAGGAGGCATTTGGAATGATGTTTTTAGCGGAAGGTACAACGACCCAGCAATCGGGCAGCTTCCTCTATTCCCTGCTCCCGATCATCTTGATGTTTGCGGTGCTGTATTTTCTCCTGATCCGTCCCCAGCAGAAACGGAGCAAGACCCGCAACATGATGCTGGGCGGCTTGAAGAAGGGGGACAAGGTCGTTACCATCGGCGGGCTGCACGGAACGATTATGGAGATTAACGACGAAACGGTCGTCCTCAGGGTCAACGATGCAACCAAGCTGACGTTTGACCGTTCGGCCATCAATTCCGTAAGCGCTTCGGCACCTGCCCCAGTGGCCGCTCCGGCGCCTGAGAAGAAATAAGCAGGCTCCTGCAAGGCCCTGGCGAACCCCGGACTATCCGGGGTTTTTCTTATGGAGCAGGAGCAACCAAAAGCACCTTCCGCTTTACCGGAATGGCCGCCAGGCCGTCCGAAAAGAGGATAGGTGCTTATTTGAGATTACGTTCGTCTGAATCCGGGAATTCTCCGAGCTTCGGACGTTTCTGTCCGTTTAACCGTTTTTGCCGACTTCCCTATTCTTGAGAAAGCTCACGACGTAGTTCTGGAAGAGGCTGCGGCCTTCGCTTAACCGAAGGGCCATGGTTCCGGCGAACAAGCCCAGCAGGAGACCGCCGCACATGTCCGTAAGCCAGTGGATCCCGAGGTAGAAGATCGAGAAGATGATAAACGCCGCGCTGCCAATCGTAAACCGGCGCCAGAACACGCTGTTCGATTTCCACGCAATCACGGCCATGGTGACGGATAGGGAAGTGTGAAGGCTCGGGAAGCAGTTATTCAAGCCCGACAAGGGACGATATTCCTGTTCGAAGGTCGGAAAGACGGAAGTCATCAGAAATTCCACTTTGGTGGAGGCGTAGTACCAGACTTCGTTAACCGGGAAGAACAGATAGAACGGAATGGCGATCATGTAATTGAACATCATGGCATAACAAACGGCGTAAAACAGCTTATGGTTCTTCTGGTAGGTGTAGATGCCGAGTGAGGCCACCATGATGGCGGTAAAGACCACCACATAAAAAAGCTTGACGCGATCGTCAGCCAGTCGCTTCGAAAGAGATGCTGAACCGCGGCTACAAAATCGCCTTCCAGCCGGTAAATATCGGAAGTGAAGTCGTTCTTCTGAACCATCCGGTTCTCCAGAATCAACTCCACTTTGTTCATAAACAAAATGCCGATCAAAGCAAGAAAGTGCAGAAGGAATTTACGGTTCGTAAACAGTTCCTGAACAAAAGCTCCGGCCGCCCGGAACGGATTGACGCGCAAGGCGAACAGAAGAAGAAAAAAGACGACTACGGTAATCCAGACAGTGACTTCGGTCATGGAGTGGAACAGAATCATAAGGCTCCCCTAATCTAGGCAAAAGCGGAAGACCGGAATAACCGGCCCCTCCGCCCGTGAAATCCAAGTTATACCGGCCGAAGGCAGTCGGTTGGGCCGCTTCAACAACCTAAGTATTATAGCACAATTGTTAAGGGGGAGTGAAGATGAGAGAAGGACGTGTTATTTTTTGGTTTGGACTCCCGTCATCCCGCCTAAGGCACCTGCCAGGAAAGCCCCAACGGTGAACCACACGCTGGTCCAATCCACGCCTTTGTCGAAGCCCAAAAAACCCGTAAGGGAAATAATGGCGCTGTAAGCAAGCCCGGTCATTCCGCCCGCATACCAGCCCCGGCTTCCCGATTTCCTTCCCGCCATGAAGCCTCCGGCCAATAGGGACATGGCGTGAATGACGTAACGGGAAGCGGGAAGGGATTCTTCCTTCTGCCCGCCAAGCAGAAGGAGCAGAGCTAGAATAAACGCGGCTCCCCCATAATAAGGAAGGCGTAGAGCAGGCCCGAGAAGACATGCGGCATTTTGCGGGGGCTTCCGAATCTTTCCATGCTTTCATCCGCAGCAACCTCCTTTTCCACCATTCTATGGGATGGTTGTCCGGAATATGACCGGGTTTGTCCGCCAGAAGGATTCGGCTGCTGCTTGAAATTGGTAAGGCGGGAGAAGAGTGGGCTCGAATGGGGGCGGGATCCGCAGGCCAGACTATCTGGTAATTGGAAGCCGGGAGGCGCGGGAGGGAATCCGGTGGAGTATGGGATACTGGTTTTGCGGACCATCCTTATTTATGTGGTCATTTTTGCGGTGATGAGGCTTATGGGCAAACGGGAAATCGGCAAGCTTTCGGTGGTGGACCTGGTCATTTCGATTATGATTGCGGAAATCGGCGTGTTCGTCATTGAGGATACCGGCAAACCGCTTGGAGAAGGGCTGATTCCCATTCTTACGCTGGTTGCGCTGCAAATTACCTTGGCCCTGGTCTCGCTGCGCAACCAAACGTTGAGAACCTGGTTTGAGGGAAGGCCCAGCATCCTGATTCAGAACGGCCGGATGAACCGGGAAGAGATGAGAAAGCAGCGGTACAGTCTCGATGATCTCCTTGTTCAGCTTAGGCAGAACCGGGTGATGGACGTGGCGGATGTGGAGTTCGCGATCCTCGAAACCTCCGGCAAGCTGACGGTCGTGGAGAAGGACAACAAGGCGGAGGAGGCTCCGGGGCCAAAGGCCGACTATAAGCTGCAAAGCCTGCCGGCGGTTGTCATCATGGATGGAAAGGTCCAGGAGGAGGGGCTCGCCAAGCTCGGGCAAACGAGATTTTGGCTCAAAAACCGGCTGCAGGCGGAGGGCGTCCAGGATGTTAAGGATGTTTTTTTCTGCTCCATCGATTATAAAGGCCGGCTGTTTATCGACCGAAAGGACAAATAAGCTTCCTTACGTTATCTTTTTTTATGGAAAAGAAGGGTAAGCCGCTTGAAATCACCGGGCTCGATTAGCTTGAATCCAAGGATGGCCCCCAAGTAGACGAGCAGCCCGGTCGAGAGGGATAGAATCAAACGGGAGAAAGAGGTTTCGGTGGTCCCGGCAAAGCCGATGAACCAGCAGCAGACGGCCGTGATTCCCATGGCCGAGCCCACCTTAAGAAAGTCGGACACCTGCATGCGGAACTTCAACAGGCGGGCTACGCTGTTCCAATGAAGCAGCGTGACGAGCATGATGTTAACGATAATCGCCATCACCGCTCCAAGAATGCCGAATTGAGGCTTCGTCGCCAGGAGGGCGATGAGGGCCAGCTTGACCACCGAGCCGATCAGCGTATTCACCAAGGCGGCTCCCGGGCGGTTCAGGGCCTGAAGGGCGGCTTGAAGCGGTGCTTGGAAATAGATAAATAAAGCGGCGGGGGCCATCATTTTGAGCATGACGCCGATTTCCCCGTTCTTGTACAGGTAGTAGCAGATCGGCTCGGCCAGCACATACATAAACACGGCAAAAGGGGCGCCAGTCACCAGGGCGAGACGGAGCGACTGGTGAAGCCGGCTGTGGATGGTCCGCATGTCCTTGCGGGCGGCGGCTTCGGATAGAGACGGAACAAGAGAAGTGGACAGCGAGAACGTGAGAGCGCTTGGCAGCAGCAGAATGGGGATGATCATCCCCTGCAGGGCGCCATATTGCACGGTGGCGGCCACCGTTGCCACTCCGGCGATAGCCAGGCTCTGCACAATGAGAATGGACTCGAGAAAGTAGGAGGCGGATCCGACAAGCCGGCTCGCCGTTACCGGAACGGAAAGCCGAATCAGCCGGCGCAGGGCATCCTTTCTTCCTCCGAAGGAGCTTCCGCTGCCGATGGCGGCGCGCTTGAACAGCTTGTAGGCTTTCCGGGTGCGGGCATGCTCCAGCAGAAGGACCAGCATCCCCCTATCTCCCCGATCAGCACCCCCAGCATGGCTCCGGCTGCCGCATATTCGAGCCCGTAGGGCATCAGGAGCAGAGAAAGCCCCAGCATGGCGACGATACGAATAAGCGTTTCGGTCACCTGGGAAACGGCGGTCGGAATCATGTTCTGCCTGCCTTGGAAGTAACCCCGAAAGACCGAAGAAACGCCTACGATAGGGATAATCGGGCTCATGCAGAGGAAGGTCCAGTACACGCGCTTGTCCGTGAACAGAACGGAAGTCATCCAAGGAGCCGCTGCGAGACAGACGGCGGTGAATAGCAGGCTCAAGCCGCTGGTAAGGGCAAGGGACATCATAAGCACGTGCCTCACCCGGGCTTCCTTTCCTTCCGACTCGGCCTCCGCGACCAGCTTTGCGACGGCAAGCGGAATGCCCCCTGTTGTTAGCGTAAGAATGACGATAAGAAAGGGGTATCCCATCTGATACAGGCCGACCCCTTCCGCTCCGATCACCCGGGGAGCGTAATTCGGGGCACGAATCCGAGAATCCGGTTAATGATTCCCGCCGCGAGCAGAATTAGGGTGCCTTTCATAAAGGATTGCTTGTAGTTGGTCAATTTGGATACCTTCTTCCTGGCTTGGATTCAACGCCGTCTACCTATGATTATGCGGACGATGGCCAAGCTCATGCTTTCTTCTTGGACAGGAAGGGCGGCCGCTTGCTGGACGGGGTTTCTTCAAAAGGCGGGAAGGATTTCCTTCTATCATGGCGAATAGGGAAGGGAGGAAGGTAAGGAGGGCAGAAACATAATGGAAGAAGACCGGGTGGAACCCATCAGCGAGAAGGCCATTGAGGCGCTTTGCCTCAGCAAAGCGGAGGAGTTCGTCATGCTGGGCTACGAGCAGGTGACCGCTCACGACATCTGGAACTGCATCCGGGCCCGGTACGAGAAGACGGGCGAACCGCCCTTGCATCGTCTGGTCAATGACATCCTCTCTTTGAAAATTACGTCTTATATGAACTGGCTTACGATGCAGGCTTACAAAGGAGCGCCCTTCTGAGAACCCCGCAAAGGTTCTTTTTTCATGCCGAATGGCGGCACCGCAGGAAGGCTGAAAGCTTTTTCATGAAATTGACTGGTTTTTGGAGGGTGAGTATAATGGGAATATTGGATAGGGAAGGGAGCTTAACTCTAGCATGGATCGCAAACGGTTTACGGCATTTTTATTGATTTCGGTCTTGCTCCTCGCCGTAGTGGGGGCAACGACTCCGTATTTGGTTAGCAAAGTACGGCTCGGCTTGGATTTGAAGGGGGATTCGAAATCCTTTATGTGGCCACCCCGCTTGAGGAAGGCCAGCCGGTCACGAAGGAATCCCTGACGGAAACGGCGCGAAGCCTCGAGGAACGCGTGAACAAGACGGGAATTGCGGAACCCGACATTACGACGGAGGGCCAGGACCGCATCCGCGTCCGGATCGCTACGGGCGGGGTAGACTCTTCTAAAGTCCGCGAGACGCTGAAGAAGCCGGCCGAGCTTACCTTCCGGGGACCCGACGGGAAGAATGAAATGATCGGAAGCGATTTTGTTCCCGGTGCGGCGAAGGTGGGGTACGACCAGTACAACCGTCCGATGATTTCCATCCAGGTCAAGGACAAGGACAAATTTGCGGATGTGACGAAACGCCTTCTCGGCAAGCCGCTCGCCATTTACCTGGATGACAAGGAGCTTTCCGCTCCCGTGGTTCAGGATGTGCTGACGGACGGAACGGCCACCATCTCGGGAAGCTACTCTCTGGACGAAGCCAAAAATATTGCGGATACCATCAACCTGGGGGCCCTTCCCCTTAAGCTGACGGAGAAATACACCCAGCAGGTGGACGCCACGCTCGGGCAGAAGTCTTTGACCAGCACCGTTATGGCGGGCCTGATTGCCGTCGGTCTGATTCTTCTCTTCATGCTCTTCTTCTACCGGGTGCCGGGTATTGTGGCCACGGTCACGCTTATCGTGTTCAGCTGGCTGCTTCTGCTCGTCTTCGTTCTGCTGAACGCTACCTTGACGCTGCCGGGCATTGCGGCCTTCGTTCTCGGAATCGGGATGGCGGTCGACGCCAACATCATTACTTATGAACGGATCAAGGAAGAGATCCGCAGCGGCAAAAGCATCCTGTCCGCTCTGCGGGCGGGCTCGAAAAACTCCTTCCGGACCATCCTGGACGCTAACCTCACGACCATTCTGGCAGGTGCCGTGCTTTATTTCATCGGAACCGGGGCCATCCGGGGCTTTGCCCTTACCCTGATCTTCAGTATTCTGGTCAGCTTCATCACGAACGTATTCTTGTCCCGCTTCTTGCTTCAACTGCTTGTTCGCTCCAATGCAGCCAAGAAACCTGGGAACTTTGGAGTGAAGGAGGACGAAATTCATGCGCTATAATTACAATGTAAGGTTCGATGTGGTCAAGAACCGCCGGTTGTTCTTTACGCTGTCTCTTATCATCACCGTTATCGGAATCGCCTCCCTGCTGATCTTCGGCCTGTCAACGGGCGTGGACTTCAAGGCGGGAACCACCATCGACGTAACGGCCGGACAAGCCATTGACAAAGCAAAGGCCGAGCAGCTGGTGAAGGAAGCCGGTCAGGAAGTCCCCAGCGTCACGGTCGGCGGGGAGCGGGCCTCGCTGCGCTTCGATAAAGTGCTGACCGAGCAAGAGGTGGCCAAGATCAAGAGCGGCTTCTCCGGAGCCTACGGCGATAAGGTTAGCTTCGAGGAGAACACCGTGGATACCACCATGGCGAAGGAGTTGGCGCAAAAGGCCATTTACTCCGTCTTGATCGCGAGCTTGGGCATCATCATCTATGTGGCCATCCGCTTCGAATGGCGCTTCGGAGTGGCCGCTATCCTAGCCCTGCTGCATGACGCGTTTATCGTCGTCAGCCTGTTCTCGATCTTCCGCTGGGAAGTCAATCTTCCCTTCTTGGCTGCCATTCTGACGATTATCGGGTACTCGATCAACGATACGATCGTTATCTTCGACCGGATCCGGGAGAACATGCGCTTTGCCAAGCTCAAGAATTTCGACGATCTGGCCAAGCTGGTGAATGCCAGCGTCTGGCAAACGATGACCCGTTCGATCAACACGGTCATTACCGTTCTGGTCGGAGCCATCTGCCTGTTCATCTTCGGCAGCGAGTCGATCCGCTACTTCTCTCTGGCCATTATTCTCGGCCTCTTCTGCGGAGCCTACTCCTCCATCTTTATTGCAAGCCCCCTGTGGCTGGTTATGAAAAACAAATCGATGAAACAGGGCAAGCTGACGCCAGCAAAAGAATAGACGAAACGGGCCGCAGACTTCTTGCGGCTTCTCGTTTTTCGAGGTTGAATATGCCGCCAGCAAGTGATATCTTTAGCACTCTTCCGTTTAAGAGGTCCTGTTCGCAAGACGGGAACCATTGTTGATCGCCATGTCTTGAACGTATTTATACTTTTCCCACAAGAGGTGCCGGATGTCTACTAAGCGAGTTGTACAGGCGGAGAATGCCGCTTGGGTCGGAGTTGTCGGGAATATGTTTCTTGCCGTAATCAAAGGAACGTTCGGCTGGCTGGCGGGAAGCCGCGCCCTGCTGGCGGATGCCGCCCATTCGGCTTCGGATATGGTAGGATGGATAGCGGTGCTGGTCGGTACCCGGACCTCCCCTTCATCCGACGAAGAATATGCCGGAAGACGGAAAAATGCCGAGTACGTGGGCGCGATTGTCATTTCCGTGCTGCTGCTTATGCTGGGCTTGGAGATTGCCCTGAGCTCGCTTAAGACGATCTATCACGGAGTAGGGACCCCTCCGAGCTGGTATGCGGCGGTCATCGTGCTCCTTACCATGATCGGCAAGCAGCTGCTGGCCCAGTACGGCAAGAAACCCGGACGGCGCCTAAGCGACCGGTTGTCGGTCGCAGGAGCGTGGGAGGGGCGCTCGGACGTTTATTCTTCGCTCGCCGCCTTTATCGGAATTGCAGGAGCACTTGCGGGAAGCTATTACGACATTCCCCAGTTCTACTATCTGGATGCGGCGGCAGGCCTCTTTATTTCCCTGCTTGTCCTCAAGACAGGTTACCGGCTGGTGGCGGAGGCCGTCAATCAGACCATGGACCGTCTGCTGCATCGTGATGACATTGAGGAGCTGATCCGTGCGGTTCAGTGTGTTAAAGGGGTTATTACGGTCGATGATCTGAAAGCCAAAGAACAAGGACATTATGTCGTAGTCGAGGCGAAAATAAGCGTCAATCCCAAAATCAGTGTGATGGAAGGCAGCGAAATCGCCAAGATGGTCCGGCATTATCTGCTTAAACGGTTTATTCATGTTTCGGAAGTCATTGTACAAGTGCAGCCTTACGATCCGGGCTATCCTTACAAAAGCAGTCCGGAAGCGGATGCCGATCTTTATCCTACGCTTCTTCACTAAGAATGGGTTAAGCATACCGCCAAAACGAAAGGAGATTACATGCTTTATTCGAAAGCCAGATGGAACATCAGCGAGCCGGACCCTGCCGTCGCCGATCGATTGGCCCACGAGCTTAAAGTGGAGCCGGTCGTAGCGCGGCTGCTGGCGGTTCGCGGCATTACTACCATAGAGCAGGCCAAACGGTTCCTGCAGGCGGGAAAGGATCATTTCCATGATCCTTTTCTTATGGACGGGATGGAAACCGCCGTCCGCCGGATCAAACGGGCCTTGGAACACGGGGAATTCATTCGGATATACGGAGATTATGATGCGGACGGCGTCAGCTCCACGTCTTTGCTCATTCACCTGTTCCGAAGGCTCGGGGCCCGGTTCGACTTTTACATCCCTCACCGCGTTCACGAAGGCTATGGCCTAAACAAGAAGGCGATGGAGCTAGCCAAGGAGCAGGGAGTTGATCTGATCATCACGGTGGATACCGGGATAAGCGCAAGGAAGAGATTGCCTACGCCGGAACCCTGGGCCTGGAGGTTATCGTAACGGACCATCATGAGCCGCCGGAACAGCTTCCCGATGCCTTGGCCGTCATTAACCCCAAGAAACCGGGCTGTCCCTATCCTTTCAAGCAGCTGGCCGGGGCTGGAGTCGCTTTTAAATTGGCGCACGCCCTCCTGGGAGAGCTCCCCGTCGAGCTTCTCGAAATCGCGACGATCGGAACGGTAGCCGACTTGATGCCGCTGCAGGACGAGAACCGCGCACTGGTGAAGCTGGGCCTGGAACGGATGAGAACGACCGCCTACCCCGGCATCAAATCGCTGCTCAGCTTGTGCGGAGTCGACCGGGGAGAGGTGACTGCCGGACATATCGGTTTTGGCCTAGGCCCTCGGATCAATGCCAGCGGGAGACTTGAAGGGGCGGAGGACGCCGTTCGTCTGCTGACGGTTCAGGATGAGCAGGAAGCGGAGAGGCTGGCCTTCGTCCTGGACGGGCTCAATAAGGAACGGCAGCAGCTGGTCACGGACATGACCGGAGAAGCCGTCAAGCTGGCGGAGGAATCGATCGCCGAAGGGCACGACAAGGTGCTCGTGGTCGCCAAGGAGAACTGGAATGTCGGGGTTATCGGAATTGTCGCTTCCAAGCTTCTGGAGAAGTATTACCGTCCGGTCATCGTGCTCGGCATTAATCCCGAGACAGGCATGGCCAAAGGGTCCGCCCGCTCCATTCCGGGCTTCGATTTGTACCAGGCGCTGACCCGCTGCAACGAGCTGTTTACCCACTACGGCGGCCATCAGGCCGCAGCCGGCATGTCGCTTCACGCCGATAACCTGGCCGAGTTCAGGAGCGCATGCAGCGGCTCGCCTCGGAATGGCTGACGGAAGAGGACTACCAGCCCGTGCTTAACGTGGATCTTCAGTGCGAGCTGGACAAAGATCCGATGAAGTGGATCCGGCAGCTCGAGAAGCTGGCCCCTTTTGGGATGGGCAATCCCACACCGAAATTCGCCTTTCACGGCCTTCGGGTGCTCGACCGCAAGGTCATGGGAAAGGAACAGCAGCACATTAAATTTCAGCTGGCCCACCAAACGGAAGACGGCTGTACCATCGATGCCCTCGGCTTTGGCAAAAGCTTCCTGTCGGAGCGCATCTCGCCCACTTCCCGGGTGGACGTGCTCGGGGAGCTTTCCATTAACGAATGGAACGGATCCAAGAAATCCCAGCTCATCATCCAGGACATTCGCGTTCCCGACGTTCAGGTATTCGACTGGAGGGGCATCCAGGATCTGGACAACCGGTGGAAGGCGTGGAGGGAACAGGAGGAAGCCGCCGTATCCCGGGTTCTCCTGGTATTCAGCGAGGGGACCAGCGCCAGCCTATGCGGCTGGCGGATTCCATCGGTGCCCGCCTTTGGATGGCGGAAGAGGACGGATCGATCGTTTCCTTGGAGCCTGGCGATCCGGCTGCCGAACCGGGCGCCGTCCGGGATTTGGTTCTATACTCCCTTCCCCGCAGCATCGGGCAGCTGGAAGCCGTTCTGGGCTCGCTAGGGGGCGTGGAGCGAATCTATGCCGTATTCCGGGAATATCCTAGTGCCGATCAGTCGATTCTTCCGACCCGGGACATGTTCAAGCAGGTGTATGCCGTCGTCCGACAGGAGAATACATACCGGGGCAGCCGGGAAGATCCCCTGAACTATTTCAGCAAACGCTCGGGCTTGTCTCGGCCGCTCGTTAAGTTTATTATGGAAGTGTTTGAAGAGCTTTCACTCGTCGAATATACGGGGACCGATTACCGCTGCGTTCCTGCTCCGGCGAAGAAGGAATTCACCCAATCGGAGCGGTTTCGTCAAAGGCAGCGGCTTCAGGAGGTGGAGCAGCAGCTGATTTATTCTTCGGCCGCCGAGCTGACCCGCCTGCTGCTTCAGTCTGTCCCCAAAACTCATTAACGGAGGTCACCTACCCACATGGATTTTAAAGAACACATTCGCGTCATTCCGGATTTCCCGCAGCCGGGAATCCGTTTTAAAGATATTACCACCCTGCTGAAGAACGGGCCGGTTTACCGGGAAGCCATCAACGCCATGAAGGCGGCCGTCTCCGATAAGGAGATCGATCTCATAGCCGGTCCGGAAGCCCGGGGCTTCGTCATTGGGGCGCCGCTTGCTTACTCTTTGGGTGTTGGCTTCGTGCCCATTCGCAAGAGCGGCAAGCTTCCCGGCGAAACGATCGAAGCCGACTATTCGCTCGAATACGGCAAGGACAAGCTGGCGGTTCACAAGGATTCCATCCTGAAAGGCCAGAAGGTGCTCATTGCCGACGATCTGCTGGCAACGGGCGGCACCCTCGTTACCACGATCAATCTGATCAAGCAGCTCGGCGGCGAAATCGTCGGAGCGGCATTCCTGATTGAGCTCGGTTATTTGAACGGGCGCGACAAGCTGGAAGGCGTAGACGTATTCTCGCTGGTTAAGTACTAGACCTGGGGCATCCTCGGATTATCGACTGCATTAAACACCTAGCCATTAAAAAAGCCTGTTCCGCAAACCGGAACAGGCTTTTTCATTTCCGCAAAGGGAGGGGCTAATGAGCCGAATCGGTGGATTCGTTGCTCCAGCCGATTTTTTCAAAGAGTTTAAGGAGCAGGCTCAGAACGATGGCAACCACCGTGGCTAAAGCCATCCCCTTCAAGGAGAAGTTGCCCCATGTGAAGGTAGCGCCGCTGATTCCGATGACCAGAACGATTGTCGTCAGAATCAGGTTAACGGGACGGCTGTAATCCACCTTGGCTTCCACCAGCATCCGGATCCCGGAAGAGGCGATGACCCCGAAGAGAAGGAGGACACCCCGCCCATGACCGGCGTAGGAATCGTGGAGATCAGGGCGGCCAGCTTACCGAGGAAGGAGAGCAGAACGGCGAAAACGGCAGCGCCGCCAATGACCCATACCGAGTAGACCCTAGACAGCGCCAGTACTCCGATGTTCTCCCCGTAGGTCGTATTCGGCGTGGACCCGACAAAGCCGGACAGCACCGTAGAGATGCCGTTGCCCATCAGGGAGCGATCGAGCCCGGGGTCCTTCGCCAGATCCTTGCCCACAATGTTGCTTGTGACGATAAGGTGGCCGATGTGCTCGGCAATGACCACGAGCGAAGCGGGCAGAATAACCGCGATGCTCGCCCAGTCGAAAACCGGGGTACGGAAATCGGGAAGAGCGAACCAGGCGGCCTGGGCCACGGGAGTGAAGTCAACCATTCCCAACAGCGCTCCGGCGATATACCCGACGATGATCCCGATCAGAATCGGGATGATCTTGAGGAAGCCGCGGAACAGCACGTTGCCCAAGATCGTGACGAGAAGCGTAATGACGGAGACGGTGACGGTATTGGCGTTCATGCTCCAGTCAGCCGGAGGATTGTTCAGCGGACGGATGAGTCCGGCCATATCGGCGGCGGTCGGAACCAGCTCCAGGCCGATGACCGCGACGATGGCTCCCATCGCCGCCGGAGGGAAGACCACGTTAATCCAGCCGGTTCCCGCCGCCCGGATGATCAGGGCCACCAGAATGAAGACGATCCCGGAGGCGATAAAGCCGCCCAGCGCCGCTTCGTAAGAACCCTTGGAAAGCACTAGGAAGACAGGCGACAGGAAGGCGAAGCTCGACCCGAGGAACGCCGGAATTCTCCCCGGCAGATCAGAAGATAGAGCAGAGTGCCGATTCCGTTCATGAGCAGAATGGCGGCCGGGTCCACCTTGAATAAGATGGGCACCAGCACGTTCGAGCCGAACATGGCAAACAGGTGCTGCAGGCTTAAGGGAATGAATTCAGCGGCGGACGGCCGTTCATTCACTTGGATGACACGAGACAATGGGGGATCCTCCTTTGGAAAGTTAACGGATAGGGTAAATTCACCATCGCTTATCTTAACAGAAAAGAAACCGGATGGGCAGAGGGTTTTTGACAAAATCCGACGATATCTTCATTGAGAGGCGGCTCTTCTTGCCCGCGGGGGTCAAACGACTCGTTTCTTGACGAAGTCACGGGTTCAGGGGCATAATGGATTAAAACATGCAAACGGAAAGGGTTTGTCAATGGGCATTGAGCAGTTAATCGGCAAGGCATCCGCCTACATCAAGGAAAGCGATCTGAAAAGAATACAGGAAGCTTACGAATTCGCCGACCAGGCCCATGAGGGACAAGTTCGCAAATCCGGGGAGCCCTATATTCTGCATCCGCTCGCTGTCGCCGACATCCTAGTTAACATGCAGATGGACGCAACCTCGATCATCGCCGCTCTTCTGCACGATGTGGTCGAGGATACAACCGTATCCCTGGAAGTCGTCCGGCAGCATTTTGGCGAAACGTGCGCCATGATTGTGGACGGGCTGACCAAGCTGGAGAAAATCAAATTCAAGTCGAAGGTAGAGCAGCAGAATGAGAACTACCGCAAAATGTTCGTGGCGATGGCCCAGGACATCCGCGTCATTCTGATTAAGCTTGCCGACCGGCTTCACAATATGCGTACGCTTAAATACCAGTCGGAGGAGAGCCAGCGCCGCATTGCGGACGAAACGCTGGAGATTTTCTGTCCGATCGCCCACCGGCTCGGGATATCCGCCATCAAGTGGGAGATGGAGGACATTGCCCTCCGCTACCTGAACCCCCAGCAGTACTACCGGATCGTCAATCTCATGCAGAAGAAACGGACGGAGCGGGAGCAGTACATTCAGGACGTTATCCATAACATCAAAGACAAGGTGTCGGAGATGGGCATAGACAGCGACATTTCCGGACGCCCTAAGCATATTTACAGCATTTATAAGAAGATGACCACAAGAGGCAAGCAGTTTAACGAAATCTATGACCTGCTGGCCATCCGTGTTATTGTGGACAACATCAAGGATTGTTACGCAACCCTTGGCATTATCCACACGCTGTGGAAGCCGATGCCGGGGCGGTTCAAGGATTACATCGCGATGCCGAAGGCGAACATGTACCAGTCGCTTCATACCACCGTGATCGGGCCTAAAGGAGAACCGCTGGAAGTTCAGATCCGGACCTGGGAAATGCACCGCACGTCGGAGTACGGAATCGCCGCCCACTGGGCCTACAAGGAAGGAACGGTAGTGCCGACCGGCAACTTCGAGGACAAAATGCATTGGTTCCGTGAAATCCTCGAGCTCCAGAGCGAGACGAACGACGCTTCGGAATTTATGGAGTCCTTGAAGATGGATTTCTTCTCCGATCTGGTTTTCGTTTTCACCCCGAAAGGGAGGTTATCGAGCTGCCTGCCGGCTCGGTCCCGCTTGATTTTGCCTACCGCATCCATACGGAAGTCGGGAACCGGACCATCGGAGCCAAGGTGAACGGACGCATCGTTCCCCTCGATCATCGGCTGAAGAACGGGGATATTATCGAAATTCTCACCTCCAAGCATTCGTACGGCCCCAGCCAGGACTGGTTGAAGATCGCCCAATCCTCCCATACCCGAAGCAAAATCAAGCAGTGGTTCAAAAAGGAGCGGCGGGAAGAGAACGTGGGCAAAGGCCGGGAAGCGATCGAGCGTGAGCTGAAGCGCCTTGCCCTGGATCCGGTCACGGTGATGACCGATGACAAGATGCTTGAGGTCGCCAACAAGTTTAATTTCAACGACACGGATGACATGCTCTCGGCCGTCGGCTTTGGCGGAATTACCGCAGCACAAATCTGCACGCGCTTGACCGAGAAGCTCCGCAAGGAGAACGAGGAAGCCGCCCAGATTCAGCTGACGAGCGAGATTAAGGAAGTGAAGGCCGCTCCCGAGAAGAAGAGCCGGCCGACCCACGGCGTTCAGGTTAAGGGTGTGGACAACCTGCTCGTCCGGTTCGCCCGCTGCTGCAACCCGGTTCCGGGAGACGATATTATCGGCTACATTACCCGCGGACGGGGAGTGTCCGTCCACCGGGCCGACTGCACGAACATTCCCGTTGGGGACGGTGAAGAAGGTAACCGGGTCATTGAGGTGGAATGGGCGGAATCGGTCGAGGCCAATTACAGTGTCGAGATCGAGATTACCGGCCACGACCGCCGGGGGCTGCTGAACGAGGTGCTGCAGGCGGTATCGGAGAGCAAGACGATGATTTCGGCCGTTTCGGGCCGTTCGGACAAGAACAAGATGGCCCTTATTCATATGACGATCCTCATTCGGAATATCGATCATCTTCACTCGGTCGTCGAGAAAATCAAGCGGATCGAGGATGTCTATTCCGTTACGCGGATTATGCAAACCTAGCGTTACAGAAGAGAGTGAACCGGACATGAGAGTGGTTGTTCAGAGGAGCAAGGCCGCGAGCGTAACCGTAGACGGTGAGGTTACGGGAAGCATAGAGCAGGGACTGGTGGTCCTGGTGGGAATTACCCATGAGGATACCGAACAGGATGCTCGGTACTTGGCCGATAAGGTGGCCGGCCTTCGGATTTTTGAGGATGACTCGGAGAAGATGAATCTTTCCGTTCAGGACATCCGCGGGCAGATCCTGTCCGTCTCGCAATTTACCCTGTACGGAGACTGCCGCAAAGGAAAGAGGCCGAATTTCATGGCGGCCGCGCGGCCCGCACAGGCGGAGGAGCTCTATGAACGCTTCAACGGCCTCCTGCGTGAGACCGGCTTGATGGTGGAAACGGGCGTTTTCGGCGCGATGATGGACGTCCAGCTGGTCAATTGGGGACCGGTGACCTTGATCATCGACAGCAAATGAGCACTTACGAGGAAAGCCCGGGAGGAAGCTCCCGGGCTTTCCGGCTTTGGCCGTATTCGGGGTTAAGCGGCTCGCTTTCGGGGGAAACTAGAGGCATTCTCTGCAAAGGAGCCGTGAGTCGCATGCGCCGGTCGGCCAAAGAAGCCCTCCTCCTGTCCGCCGTGGCTACTGCCCTGCCCGCCCCCTATGGGGAATGCACCGTATCCGAGCTGGGCCGGGAGAACGGAGGCCCTCCCTTCGAAAAAACGCGCTGCAGCCTGTCGAGGTTGTCCAGCTGGTCCCGAGAACGATGCGCCGTTAACCGGCCGGACCTTCCGGCGGCCTATGGAAAGCGGAAGTCCGCCAAAGCAGAAAGACCTGCCGGTTTCCCTTGGAAACGGCAGGTCTTTTTGACATCCCATTGGTAAATTCCTTCCCTCTTCAACTTATGTTAAACTAGGGAAGATTGAGCCTTAACAGGCGCAGGCATTCTAATTCTTAGGTTGAGGAGTTTGAATTGATGCGGAGAGCTTGGATTACGTTAGTTGCAACATTTATCGTCCTTTTGGCGGTGGGCGGGAGTTACCTGTATTACAAGGAGAAATACGGCGGGGGCATTTCCGTTTCGGAAGGAGTGGCCCAGCCTTTGACTAAGGTGGATACCGTCGCGAAGCCCAAGGACAGCTATGATGTCATAGTAGTGGGGACCGACCCGGAAGGCGTGGCGGCGGCCGTTTCCGCAGCCCGGAACGGCTTGCACACGCTGCTGATCGACGGAAAGAACCGGGACATCCTCGGCGGTCTCATGACCCTGGGGTGGCTCAACATGATCGACAACAACTATGACAGCGATAAACCTTCGGCGCTTCCCGGCCAGAGGAGAGCCGTCTACAACAATGGAATATTCAAAGAATGGTACGATATGGTGGAAGGCACGTCCTTCGACATCAACACGGGGGCCAACGCTTTCCATACTCTTGTCAGGAATGAGAAAAACATTGACGTTTCCCTCAAAAACAAAGCCATCGAGCCTCTGATGAAGGACGGAACGGAGGGCACCAAGCTTCTCGAGGGCATTCAAGTCACGCTTGAGAATGGTAGCAAACAGACCATCCGCGCTAAGGAGGTCATAGACGCGACACAGGACGCCGATTTGGCCGCAGCGGCCGGCGTTCCCTATACCGTGGGACGGGAAGATTTGAAGCGGCCGGATGACCGCATGGCCGTCACAGTCGTCTTCCGTCTGAAGAATGCGGACAACGCGTTCTGGAAGCAGGTGCGGATCCGGCTGGACAATGACAACAACAGCGAAACGGGGGCGGACGAGCATTCCGCCTGGGGCTTCGGAGAAATGCAGAAATACCCTCCGACCCATGATCAGATCAAAATGCGCGGGCTTAATGTGGGCCGGCAGAATGACGATACGATCCTGATCAATGCCATGCAGATTTTCGGCATTGACCCGCTCGATCCCGCTTCGCGTGCGAAAGCCTTCAAGCTTGCCGAGAACGAACTGCCCCACATTCTGGCGTACATGAAGAAGCTCTATCCGGAATTCGCCAATCTGGAGCTGGGCGGAATGGCGCCCGAGCTTTATGTGCGGGAGACCCGCCACATTAAAGGTCTTTACCGGCTTAGCATCATCGATGTGCTGGAAAACCGGGATTTCCCGGACCGGATCGCCTTCGGCTCCTACCGGGTAGACCTGCAGAGGATCTCTCCGCAGGACAACGGGCTCGAAATTCTCGCTCCTTACAAGTATGCCGTTCCGTTCCGCAGCATTGTGCCGCAGGCCGTGGACGGGCTGCTCGTGGTGGGACGCAGCGCGAGCTTCGACTCTCTCGCTCACGGAAGCGCACGCGTCATCCCGGTTGGGATGGCCACGGCCCAGGCGGCGGGTGCGGCCGCCAAAATCGCCATTGATCAAGGGGTGACTTTCCGGCAGATGGCGGACAAGAAAGACCTGATCAGCCAGCTGCAAGACAACCTGAACAAGCAGGGAATGGACCTGAAGCCATTCTCGGCGGACGGCAAGCCGGGCACCGAATACATGAAGCACAAGGCGTATCCGGGTCTCAAAGCCGCGGTTTACCTGGGAATGGTAGGCTCAGTTCACGACAAGGTGGCGAACGACTTCAAGCTGGACGATCCGGCGAATCCGCAAGGCTTCGTTAACCTTCTTCTCACCGCGAAGCGGGTATTCTCTCCGGTGCTGAAGGGTGACCCGTCCCAAGCTCTGAAGCAGGTGACGGGAGAGCCGGCCAAGCAGCCTCTAACTTATAAGCAAGCGGTGTATACCGCCGCCCTTCTCGCGGGAATCCAGACGACTCCCGAGGAGGCGGAGCAGAAGGCGGTTTCGATGCGGGTCGTCACCGACAAGACCGTCAGCCTCATCACCGACAAGCAGAAGCTGACCAAAGGAGAGACTTATCTGATTCTCAAGGACGTGCTGGAAGCAATGGCAAATGTCCGGTTCTGATGCTTTTCGGGGTTAGATAAGATACCTTAAGGAAATGTAACATAACTGTAACGAGCGCTTCATCATCCTTTAATGTCCGGGCGCTATACTACAAACATGACCCCCTTTTAATCATATAGTTTCCTTTAAGGCCTGCGGACCGTTTTCGCAGGTCTCTTTGTTTCTTCGGCCGACTACTGAATGCGGGCTTGACTTTTGCCCGGTGGGAACTTACAATCATAACTAAATTCTGTTTGATTCTGTGATTCGTTGAAGGGATAAAGGCATTCGAAACCGCCACTTCAGAGAGGAAGCCTCCGGCTGAAAGCTTCCGTGGACGAGCGAGTGTTAGACCTCCCGGAGAACCTGTGGGGAAACCGGACGCTGTTTAGGCAGCTTTCGCTAGTAGTCACCAGGCGTAATAGCGGGCGTTAACCGCGAGAGGGGATGCATTTAGAGGAAGACCAGTGCTGGCGTAAGCCGGTAGGCTCTTCATCAAGAATGATCCCGAATCCGGGTGGTACCGCGGGTGATTGGTTGTCAATCTCTCGTCCCTGACTGAAGTCAGGGGCGGGGGATTTTTACTTTTTGCCGGGGGATCCGGCCAGCTGCAATTTCAAAGGAGGTCACATAGATGAGCTTTCAGAAGCCAAAAGGCACCCAGGATCTTCTGCCCGGAGTGGTGGAGAAATGGCAGTACCTGGAGAACAAAGCACGCGAGCTCTGCCGGCGCTACAACTACCGGGAGATCCGCACCCCGATCTTCGAGCACACCGAGCTGTTCCAGCGCGGAGTAGGAGAGACCACCGATGTCGTGGAGAAGGAGATGTACACCTTTCTCGACAAGGGAGACCGCAGCATCTCGCTTCGCCCGGAGGGAACGGCCGGAGTGGTTCGATCCTACGTGGAGAACAAGCTGTACGCCGAGCCGGACGTTACGAAGCTGTACTACATCGGGCCGATGTTCCGCTACGAGCGTCCCATGGCCGGGCGGTACCGGCAGCTTCACCAGTTCGGGATCGAGGCGTTCGGGGCCACCGACCCGGCGATCGACGCGGAGGTCATCGCCCTTGGCTACACCTTCTACAAGGAGGTCGGCATCCGCGAGCTTCGGGTGGAGATCAATTCCGTCGGGAACCCGGCATCGAGAGAGGCCTACCGGGAAACGCTTCTTGCTTTCCTTAACCCGATGAGGAGACCCTGTGCAAGGACTGCCAATCCCGCATCGACCGCAATCCGCTTAGGGTGCTCGACTGCAAGGTGGACCAGGACAAATTCGTGGGCGCCCCTCCATTCTGGATTCGCTCGACGAAGAATGCCGGACCCACTTCGGACTGGTCCAGGACTATCTGACCGGCATGGGCATCCCGTTCGACATCAACCCCCGTCTCGTTCGCGGGCTGGATTATTACACCCATACCGCTTTTGAATACAAGGCGGAGGGAATCGGAGCGATCGATACGATCGGAGGCGGCGGCCGGTATAACGGACTCGTCGGGCAAATTGGAGGAAACGACCAGCCGGGGGTCGGTTTGGGACTCGGCTTGGAGCGCACCCTCCTCATTCTCGAAGCCCAGGGAGTAGAAATCCCGGCCCAGCCGCCACTTGACGTCTACCTGGTTGCCATGGGGGACGAGGCGGAGAAAAGGGCCGTTCCCCTGCTCTATGAGCTGAGGGGGCCGGTCTTCTGGCGGAGAAGGATTACCTGGGACGCAAGATGAAGGCCCAAATGAAATCCGCCGACCGGTATCACGCGCGTTATGTGGCCATCCTCGGGGAGGACGAATTGAACCAGGGAATCTTGGCCGTCAAAACAATGGCGACCGGAGAGCAGACGAATGTTCCGCTGGACGGGCTGATCGACTATTTGAAGCAGGCTTAATCCGGCTGAAACCAGCAGGCAAACTATAAAAGTAAGGGGATAGGAAAGAACATGGCTATGATGAAAACGCACCATTGTGGGGCATTAGGCAAAGAACACGTAGGGGAAACCGTCGTCCTGAACGGATGGGTACAAAGACGCCGCGACCTGGGCGGGGTGCTGTTTATCGACCTGCGCGACCGCAGCGGGCTGATCCAGATCGTGTTCAATCCGGATTTCTCGGGAGAAGCGCTTGAAACGGGCGACAAAGCTAGGAACGAGTACGTGCTGGCTGTGAAAGGCAAGGTGGTCGAGCGCGACGAAGAGACGAAGAACCCGAACCTGGCGACCGGGGAAATCGAAGTGCAGGTCACCGAAATCGAAATCCTCAACCAGGCCAAAAATCCTCCGTTCTTCATCGAAGACGGCATTGAAATCGACGAATCCCTTCGACTGAAATACCGCTATCTGGACCTGCGCCGTCCCGAAATGCAGAAAACGCTCTGGCTCCGGTCCAAGGCCGCCAAAGTGTTCCGCGACTATCTGGACGAGAACGGGTTCATCGAGGTCGAGACGCCGATCCTGACCAAGAGCACTCCGGAAGGCGCCCGCGACTACCTGGTGCCAAGCCGCGTGCATCCGGGCGAATTCTTCGCCCTGCCGCAATCGCCGCAAATCTTCAAGCAGCTGCTCATGGTCGGAGGACTGGAGCGCTACTACCAGATCGCCCGCTGTTTCCGGGACGAGGACCTTCGCGCCGACCGCCAGCCGGAATTCACGCAGGTGGACATCGAGACGTCCTTCCTGACCCAGGATCAGCTGCAGGACATGATGGAAGAGCTGGTGGCCCGCCTGTTCAAGGAAACCAAGGGCGTGGACATTCCCCGTCCGTTCCAGCGCCTGACCTATGCGGACGCCATGGGCAAATACGGCTCCGACAAGCCGGACCTGCGTTTCGGCCTGGAGCTTAAGGACATCTCCGACCTCGTGGCGAACTGCGGGGTGAAGGTATTCGCTTCCGTTATCGCCGGCGGTGGTCAGGTCAAGGCTCTGAACGCCAAGGGCTGCGGAAACTGGAGCCGCAAGGAGCTCGACGACCTTCAGCCGTTCGCGGCCCGCTACGGAGGCAAAGGCCTGGCCTGGATCCAAGTGAAGGACGGAGAGTGGAAAGGGCCGATCGTGAAGTTCTTTACTCCGGAAGAGATCGCCGCCCTGACCGAACGGCTGGAAGCCGAGGACGGAGACGTTCTGCTGTTCTCCGCCGACAACAAGAAAGTGGTAGCCGATGTGCTTGGCAACCTTCGCCTGAAGATCGGACGCGAGCTCGGCCTCATTGACGAGAGCCAGTATAAATTCGCCTGGGTCGTGGACTTCCCGCTGCTAGGCTACGACGAGGAAGAGAAGCGCTATGTGGCGGAGCACCATCCGTTCACCCGTCCGCGTGAAGAGGACGTGCATTATTTTGACACCGACCCGGGCCAAATCCGTGCTCAAGCCTATGACCTCGTATTGAACGGCTATGAGGTGGGCGGCGGCTCCATGAGGATTTATAAGCGGGATGTGCAGGAAAAAATGTTCCAGGCGCTCGGCTTTTCCAAGGAGGAAGCCCAGGAGAAATTCGGCTTCCTGCTCGAAGCCTTCGAATACGGCACCCCTCCGCACGGCGGAATCGCATTCGGCTTTGACCGCCTGGTGATGCTGCTTGCCGGCCGCACCAACCTTCGTGAAACGATTGCCTTCCCGAAAACGGCCAGCGCCACAGACCTGCTGACCGATGCCCCTGGACAGGTCGAGGAGAAGCAGCTGGAGCAGCTTTCGATCAAGGTTGCGATCAAGCAGCCGGCCGGCAAGGCATAACAAGGAAGAAGAAGGCCACATCCGAGAAAAGGAGGAGCCAGCATGCTGCATCAGTTTTCCCGCAATGAGCTTGCCATGGGACCGGAAGGCCTGAACATCATGAAGAACAGCACCGTAGCCGTATTGGGAATCGGGGGAGTCGGGTCGTTCGCGGCGGAGGCCCTGGCCCGCACAGGGGTCGGCCGGATCATTCTGATCGACAAGGACGTCGTGGACATCACGAACGTCAATCGGCAGATTCACGCTCTGCTGACCACTGTCGGCCAGCCGAAGGCCGAGCTCATGAAGGAACGGATCGGCCTCATCAACCCGGAATGCGAGGCCATCGCCCTGCGGATGTTCTACACCGAAGAAACCTATGAGAAGCTGTTCGAGTATCCGCTGGACTATATCGTGGATGCTTCAGACACGATCATGTACAAGATTCATCTCATCAAGCAGTGCCTGCAGCGGAAGATTCCGCTCATTTCGAGCATGGGCGCCGCGAATAAGATGGACCCTACCCGGTTCCAGGTCGCCGATATTTCCAAGACCACCATGGACCCGATTGCCCGGGTCATCCGTCAGAAGTTGCGCAAGGAAGGGATACACAAGGGGGTTAAGGTCGTCTTCTCTACGGAGGAGCCGATCAAACCTCGCGAGGAAGTGACCAAGGTAGTGGGGAATGCGGCCTCCGAGATCCGCAAAGCCCAGCAGCCGCCTTCCAGCAATGCGTTCGTGCCTTCCGTGGCGGGTCTGATTGCCGCCAGTGTAGTGGTCCGGGACCTTCTGGCGTCGAAGGCCATCCAATGACAAACGTTTGTTCCGAATGGTATACTAAAGGCATGCAACCCGTTCTACGCGGACGGGCGGCATGCCTTTTGGTGTTTCCATGCTCAATTCGCTTCATCACCCTTCAGGCTTGTCCTCAAGCCCGACAGCAAAGGATCGTGAACGCTTTGGATTTGTTTTCTTACCAGGCCGAGAACACACCGGGAGCCAAGCTCCTTGCCGACCGGATGCGTCCGTTAACCTTGGATGAGTATATTGGACAAGAACACATCGTAGGGCCGGGCAAGCTTCTAAGACGGGCCATCGAGGCCGATCAGATCTCGTCCATCCTGCTGTACGGCCCTCCGGGGACCGGCAAGACGACGCTCGCCCATATCATCTCCCACCGGACCCAAGGGGAGTTTGTGAAGCTGAACGCCGTGGACGCCTCCGTCAAGGATGTGCGGGAAGTCATCGAGCAGGCAAAGCAGACCAAAGCCCTCTATAACCGCAAAACGATTCTTTTCCTCGACGAGGTTCACCGATTCAACACGGCCCGCCAGGATGCTCTTCTTCCCGCCGTCGAGCAGGGAATCATCATTTTCATCGGGGCCACCACGGAGAACCCGTATCACCACGTCAACGGCGCCCTCCTCTCACGGTCGACGCTCTTCGAGCTGCACGCGCTGACGCACGAGCACTCGCTGACCGCCATGCGCCGGGCGCTGGCCGACGGCGAGCGCGGCCTGGGCTTCCTTCCGCTGGAGGCGGACGAGGAAGCCCTCGAGCACATCGCGCGCATGGCGAACGGCGATATCCGCCGGGCGCTCAATGCGCTTGAGCTCGCCGCGCTCACCACGCCGCCGGCGCCGGACGGCACCATCCGCCTCACGCTCGAGGTCGCGGAGGAGTCGATTCGCCGTCCCACGATCAAAGCGGACGAGTCCACCCAGTACGATGTCCTCTCCGCTTTTCACAAGAGCATCCGCGGCTCCAGCGACGCCGCGCTCTTCTGGTTCCTCTATGCCGTCGAGAAGCTCGGCATGGACCCGATGACCTTCCTGAGACGGCTCATCGTGGCAAGCAGCGAGGACATCGGCCTCGCCAACCCGCAGGCGATGGTCCAATCCGTCACGGCGATGGACGCCTACCACAAGATCGGCTGGCCCGAATCCAAATATGTGATCGCCCAAGCCATCTTGTTTGCGGTGGAGAGCCCTAAGTCGAATTCCATTCCGGTAACCCTCTCCAAAATCACGGCGGCGTTCGACCGGCTGAAATCCGCCGAAGTGCCGCATCACCTTAGAGACGCGCATTACAGCGGGGCCGCGAAGCTCGGTCATGTCGGCTACCGGTACCCGCATGATTACCCCGGGCACTATGTGGACCAGCCATATCTTCCGGACAGTCTCGGGAAGGAAGTCTTCTTCGAGGCGAGCGAGCAGGGAATGGAAGAGAAGATGAAGGTGAACCAGCAGCGGCGGCGCAACCGGCCTGCTTCGTCCTAATGCTATCTGCCTGACCTAAGATTAGTCCCAAAGGCCAGCAGCTTGGTGTCGTCAAGCCCGTTAGGCAATCTACCGTTCGTTACCAAGTATTCAGCGCTGGCCTTGCATCGGTCCGGTCCACCTTTGACCGGACATACCGGGTTGGCTGTGGACCCGAACCGCAGCCGGCTGTCTGGCCTTCACCAGCCGGAAGAGCCGCAGGAAGCCCAGAATCACGGATGCGAACAGGCTGAGCAGGATGGTGCTCATGAGCGGAAAATAGAAATAAACGTGATTCTTTACGAAAACCAGATCTCCCGGCAGCTTCCCCATATGAAAAAAACAGCCGCTTATATACCAGTACAGCCCGGCTGCCAACAGGGAAGTTCCTCCATAAAGCAACCCTTTGACGAATGGATGCATGGATCATTCCTCCTTGAGTGGAAAGTTCGGACGCCTTTACAAGTACCATTACCTTAACCCCTCTTGAAGAAATTGAACCGAGCCCCTTTACAAAACGAAGGTTTTATGCTTACCTAATAAGGCCTTGCAAAGCAAAAAAGCCGGAAGCAGATGGCCTGCTTCCGGCTTTTTGCCGGATTTGCTGATATTCTTTCACTTGCTTACTTCCCGGCGGGCAGCCCGGCCTTTTTGACCACCTTGTCGATGATTCCTCCGCCCAGGCAAACCTCTCCGTCATAGAAGACGACCGCCTGCCCCGGGGTGATGGCTTTCTGGTCTTGGTCGAAGACGACATGAGCCGTCCCGTCCGGGCGGAACTCTATGGTGACGCCTTGATCCGGCTGGCGGTACCGGAATTTGGCCGTACAGGTGAAGGGACCAGCCGGAGGCTGTCCGCTGATCCAATTTACATCCGTCGCATAGAGAGCGGTGGAATAGAGGCTTTCGTCCTTCTCGCCCTGGACCACATACAGAATATTGTTCTCCAGATCCTTGTCCGCCACGAACCATGGCTCGCCCGAGCCCGACCCTCCGATGCCGAGGCCCTGCCTTTGACCGAGCGTATAATACATAAGGCCTTCATGACGGCCCTTTACTTCCCCGGCGAGAGTGCGCATCTCACCCGGCTGGGCGGGAAGGTATTGGCTCAAGAATTCCTTGAAGTTGCGCTCCCCGATAAAGCAAACGCCGGTGCTGTCTTTCTTCTTCGCAGTAGCCAGGCCCGCTTGTTCGGCGATTTCACGTACTTTGGGCTTCGGCAGGTGGCCGATCGGGAACATGGCCTTCGACAGCTGGTATTGATTCAGGGCGTTCAGGAAATAAGTCTGATCCTTATTGGAATCGACTCCCCGCAGAAGACGATAGCCGTCCTCTGCTTTTTCCACCCGGGCGTAATGGCCGGTTGCGATATAATCCGCCCCAAGCTCCAGCGCCTTGTTCAGAAACTCGCCGAACTTGATCTCCCGGTTGCACATGACATCGGGATTGGGGGTACGTCCTTTGCGGTATTCGTCCAAGAAGTAGGAGAAGACCTTGTCGTAATACTCCTTCTCGAAGTTGACGGTGTAACAGGGGATGCCGATCTGGGCGCAGACGCGGCGCACATCCGCGGCATCTTCCTCCGCCGTGCAAACGCCGAACTCGTCCGTGTCATCCCAGTTCTTCATGAAGATCCCGATGACCTCATAGCCCTGCTCTTTAAGAAGAAGAGCGGCTACGGAGGAGTCGACGCCTCCCGACATGCCGAGCACGACACGCGGTTTATCTATATGGGTTGTCATTGAAATCGACCTCGCTTTGAATAAGAAACTGTTTCTTATTGTACCACATTTATTTTCATGAAGTTGTCATTGTTGCTCTCCCATGTTTGTTCGGATTATGTTACCATAGTAACCGATGGAGAATGGCGGGCATTCCGCCGTGTTTATAAGAAATTATGGAAAGCTAACGGTTTCGGACAGAAGATTTTGGGCTATGCTTATAAGGTTCCGCTGTTTTATATAGAGGCTTACCAAAATTTCAGGCGGACAGCCGGCAGAAATTAATATTCTTTTAATCCTAGTAGACTATAATGCAAAGAAGGTGCCGCTGTGAAAATTTCAACCAAGGGACGCTACGGTTTAACGATCATGATGGAGCTTGCCGTCAAGTACGGGGAAGGGCCCACCTCCCTGAAAAGCATCGCCGAAAAGCACCAGCTCTCGGAGCACTACCTGGAGCAGCTGATAGCTCCGCTGCGCAACGCCGGACTCGTGAAGAGCATACGGGGAGCATACGGCGGGTACATCCTCTCCAAGCCGGCCGAAGAGATCACCTCGGGGGACATCATCCGGGTGCTGGAAGGACCGATCAGCCCGGTCGATTTCACCGATGAGGACGATCCGGCGAAACGGGACCTGTGGGTCCGTATCCGCGACAGCATTGCCGGCGTGCTGGATTCGACGACGCTGCAATCGCTGATCACGTTCAAGGACGAGGGCCAAACCGATAATTATATGTTTTACATTTAGGGGTTTTCATGAATCCCATTTACCTGGATTATGCCGCTGCCACCCTCTTCATCCGGCCGTGCTGGAACAGATGATGCCTTATTTGACGCATGGGTTCGGAAATCCTTCAAGCCTTCATGCCTTCGGGCGGTCCGCTCAAAATGCCGTTAGGGAGGCGAGGGATACCATCGGAGCCCGACTCGGCTTCCCCGGGAGACAGCTTGTCTTCACAAGCGGAGGAACAGAGAGTGACAACCTTGCTTTATTCGGGACGGCTTCCCTTGCCGGCTCCCGGGTCACATCATCACTTCCCAAATCGAACACCATGCCGTTCTCCACAGCTGCCGCCGGTTAGAGCAGCTAGGCTACCGTGTAACTTACCTTCCTGTAAGCTCCACCGGACGAATCTCCATCGAAGACGTCCGGGCGGCCATCCGCCCCGATACCATCCTGATCTCTATCATGTACGGCAATAACGAGGTAGGCACCCTTCAGCCCATCCGGGAAATCGGCAACCTTGCGCGGGAGCACGGCATTCCTTTTCATGTGGATGCGGTTCAGGCTTTAGGCGTGGAGGAGTTGGATTTAAATAAGCTTCCCGTTGATTTAATGAGCTTCTCCGCTCACAAAATTCAAGGACCCAAAGGGATAGGAGCGCTCTATGCAGCGGGCCAAACCAAGCTGTCCCCCAGCTGTTCGGCGGCACCCAGGAACGTTCCCGCCGGGCCGGAACCGAGAATGTAGCAGGGATTGTCGGATTTGCGGAAGCGGTAAGGCTTGCCTATGAAGATCTTCCGGCGAAGAGAGACAAGCTCAACACCTTAAGAACCGTTATGATTCGGGAACTTGAGCAAACTTTAACCAAGGAAGGCTTCGTCATTAACGGGGATCCGGACTACCGGCTGCCCCATATTCTCAACGTCAGCTTTCCCGGGGTTTCCTCTGAAACCATGCTGATGAATCTCGACCTGGCCGGCATTGCCGCGGCAAGCGGTTCCGCCTGCACCTCCGGTTCCTTGGAGCTGTCCCACGTATTGAAAGCGATGAACCTTCCGGAGGAGGTTATGCGCTCGGCCGTACGGTTCAGCTTCGGGCCTGGAACGACGGAAGAAGAAGTTCATCGGGCGGCGCAAGAAACTGCAACCATTGTGCGCCGAATCCGTAATACATAACCTGGCGGGAGTCCGCCTGCTTTTCCCCTCTCGGAATAGCCGTCCCGGTTTTGGCCAACAATGATAGAAACGGCCGATCGGGAACCGGTCAGGAGGGACGGAATGCGCAAAGCTAAGGAAATAATAGGACTTCCGGTCATCGATCTTCGTTCGGGTAAGCAGCTGGGAACGGTCAAGGACCTCGTGATGAATGGGGACTGGGAGGCGGTTTCTCTCTTGCTCGAAACCAAAACCTGGTTCACTGCTCCCCGCTGCATCCGCTGGGAGGATGCCTATTCAATCGGCGAGGATGCCGTTACGGTCGATGGCGGACAGGCTGTCACAGAATGTTCGGATTCGGACGAAGCCATATTTTTGCTGGAAGGACGGCGAAAATTATCGGGTTTGCCTGTGCTCACCGTCAATGGAGTTCAATTAGGCTTAACGGAGGATGTTTATTTCCCGGAAGAATTGGATAAAAGAATAATAGGTTTTGAATTGACCGACGGGTTTCTGTCCGACATAACCGAGGGACGCAAATGGCTTCCCTTACCCGGAAAGGCAGTGATGGGCGAAGATTGCATCCTTGTCCCGGTTCAATGCCAACTGGAAGTTAAACCACTCACTAAACAGGAATAGGGTGATCATTGATGATGCGCTGTCCAAACTGCAATTCCAAGGACATTGGGAAAATTGGTTCCCACCAGTTTTATTGCTGGGGCTGCTTTATCGAATTGACCGTGAACGGAGAGAAAATGTCCGTCTTTCAGGTCGAAGAGGACGGGACGTTGAGCTCGCTGGACGATCTCTTCTTTGAAGAATCGGTTCCTCAGCTTCATGTCAACTAACGCTGGGAATTCAATCCGGGTTTGATCCAAGCCGCCGGCAGGGCGGTTTGGATCAAACCCGGATTTTTTGTAGGGCCGTTTCCGGAAAGGGACAAACATTTTCATAGAAGGGCACGCTTAAATTGGCTTCTCTTCACATATACTAGCTTAACCGTAAGACAGGGACAAGACGGCTAGCGAGGTGGGAGAAGTGGATAGGTTTACGAGGAACCGGTGGTTCCGGGCATTGGTCTATACGCTGCTGAGTCTGGCCGTCCTCTACATGTTCGCCCAGCTCCGGCCGCTGGTTTCCGGCGTCTATCTGTTTCTGAAGGCGGTCCTGATGCCGTTTGCCGTGGCTTTGATGATTTCGTACGTGCTGAACCCGGTGGTCAACCTGCTGCATCACCGCAAGGTACCGAGAACCGTGGCCGTTCTCTTGATTTATGCCGTCTTCATTACCTCCATGACGGTTATTCTGATGAATCTTATTCCTATGTTCATCCGCCAGCTGATGGAGTTGAATGAACACATGCCGCAGCTGAATGTGAGAGCTCAAAGCATCATGAACGATTTCAACGAGAACCGTTATCTTCCCGACAGTGTCCGAGCGGGGATCAACCGGGCGCTTACGAAGATGGAAACCGGAGTGTCCACCATGATCACGGATTATATCAACGGGATCGGCAATACGATCAACATGCTCTTCGTGGCGTTCATTATCCCGTTCCTGGCCTTCTATTTTATGAAGGATTTCCAGGTCATCGAGCGGGGGATTCTGGCCAGTGTCCCCAAGAAACACCGCAAGCAGACCGTGAAGCTGTTTCTCGACATCGACCGGGCGCTCGGCAATTACATCCGCGGCCAGCTGCTCGTCTGCGTGATCGTCGGGCTGCTCGCCTACATTGGTTACTGGATCATCGGCATGCCGTACCCCTGCTGCTGGCGAGCGTGGTGGCCCTCATGAACATCATCCCGTATCTCGGCCCCTTCTTCGGGGCGGCTCCGGCGATTTTGATGGCGGCGGCGGTTTCCTGGAAGATGGTCGTCTACGTCATCATCGTCAATACGGCGGTGCAGATTCTAGAAGGAAACGTGATTTCCCCGCAGGTAGTGGGCCGGACGCTGCACATGCACCCGCTCACGATCATTTTTGCCCTTCTGGTCGGGGGAGAATTTGCGGGCGTGGTCGGGCTGATACTAGCGGTCCCTTTCTTCGCGGTGCTGAAAGTGCTTGTCCAGCATTTTTACGGGTACTACATCCACCGGCGAACGACCTGAAAAGTTGACATGAAGGAAGAGAATCCCTTATAATTTGCGTAACAAAGCGCAGATGGAACAAGAAGGCTTTAGCCCGTCGACCAGAGAGAAGGTTCACGGTGTCCATGCGGATGCCGCTGCTGAAAGAACCTTTCATGACGAAGGAAAGCCCCGCCGGTTCCGGAGCGTGGATGAACTCCACCGGTTGGACCCGTTATCGTCCGGACAAGGCGATTGCTCATCGGAAACGGGTTGGGCAATAACCAGGGTGGTACCGCGAATGATTCGTCCCTGTTTTCAGGGGCGTTTTTTTGTTTTTTGGGGTTCGGAACGATTATTAGGCAAATGGAGGCATTCAAGATGAAAGCAAGTGAAATACGCCGGAAATGGCTGGAGTTTTTTGCGGAGAAGGGGCATAAGATCGAACCGAGCGCACCGCTCGTGCCGCATAACGATCCTTCTCTCCTGTGGATTAATGCGGGGATGGCCCCGCTGAAGCCCTACTTCGACGGAAGGGTGAAGCCGGAGAATCCACGCATCGCGAACGCCCAGAAGTGCATCCGCACGAACGATATCGAGAATGTGGGCAAAACGCGCCGCCACCATACGTTCTTCGAAATGCTCGGGAATTTCTCCATCGGGGATTACTTTAAAGAAGAAGTCATTACCTGGGCGTGGGAGTTCCTCACCGACCCCAAGTGGATCGGCTTCGACCCGGAGCGTCTGTCGGTAACCGTATACCCCGAAGACACGGAGGCTTATGATTTCTGGAACAAGAAGATCGGTCTTCCGGAGAACCGCATCTACAAGCTGGAAGAGAACTTCTGGGACATCGGCGAAGGCCCGTGCGGCCCGTGCACCGAAATTTTTTATGACCGCGGCGAGGCCTATGGCGATCTGAACGACCCGGAATGCTGGCCGGGAGGGGAGAATGAGCGCTTCCTCGAAGTTTGGAACCTGGTGTTCTCCCAATTCAACCATAACAAGGACGGCAGCTACACGCCGCTTCCCAACAAGAACATCGATACCGGAGCCGGTCTGGAGCGGTTTGCTTCCATTCTGCAGAATGTGGATTCGAACTTCGACACGGACTTGTTCACTCCCATCATAGAAGCGACCTGCCGGGAAGCCGGTGTGAAGTATAAGGAATCCATTGAGACCGATATTGCGTTAAAAGTAATAGCGGATCATATCCGCACGGTCGTCTTCGCCGTTGGCGACGGGGTTCTTCCTTCGAATGAAGGAAGAGGGTATGTCATTCGCCGCCTCCTCCGCCGGGCGGTCCGCTACGGCAAAGTGCTCGGCATGGACAGGCCCTTCCTGTTCAAGCTAACGCCCGTTGTAGGCGAGATCATGGGGGCTACTATCCGGAGGTGGTGGAGAAGCGCGAGTTTATCGAGAAGGTTATCCGCACCGAAGAAGAGCGGTTCCACGAGACGTTGTCTGATGGATTGGCCATTCTGGCCGACCTGACGGCGAAGGCCCGCGAGGAAGGAGTCGACCGGATTTCCGGACCCGATGCCTTCAAGCTGTATGACACGTACGGCTTTCCCTTCGATCTGACCGAGGATTACGCCGCGGAGCAGGGATTGACGGTAGACCGGGAAGGCTTCGACCGCGCCATGGGAGAGCAGCGGGAGAGAGCGCGTGCCGCCCGCCAGGACACGGAAAGCATGAAGGTGCAGGGCGGTCCGCTGGCGGACTTAACGGTTAAAAGCGAGTTTGTTGGTTATAATGATTTGGTAACTAATGCTAAAGTTCTCGCCATTGTGCTCGATAACGAGATGGTGGATTTGGCCGGGGAAGGGCAAACGTGCCGCATTATTCTCGACCGCACCCCGTTCTATGCGGAAAGCGGCGGCCAGATCAGCGATCACGGAACGATTACGGCTTCGGGTGTAGAGGCCGTTGTGGAAGATGTCTCCAAGGCCCCGCATGGACAACACGTCATGACGGTTCGGATCGTGAAGGGAACGCTGCGCAAAGGCGAAACGGTGGAGGCTATGGTTGACCGCTCCTTGCGGGAAGACATTATCAAGAACCATACCGCTACCCACCTGCTCCACAAGGCACTCAAAGAAGTGCTGGGCGAGCACGTCAACCAGGCGGGATCATTGGTCACCGCTTCCCGGCTCCGGTTCGATTTCTCACACTTCGGAAGCATCAGTGCCGAAGAGCTGCAGGACATCGAGCTGCGGGTCAACCGCCAGATCTGGGCGGGAACGGCGCTTGACATCCGCCTGATGCCCATTGCCGAAGCCAAAGCGATGGGGGCCATGGCTTTGTTCGGAGAGAAGTATGGAGACATCGTCCGGGTTGTCCGGGTTGGCGACTACAGCATAGAGCTGTGCGGGGGCTGCCACGTAGCAAGCACTTCGCAAATCGGACTTTTCAAGCTGGTGAGCGAGAGCGGAATAGGCTCCGGCATCCGCCGGATCGAAGCCGTTACCGGGCGCCATGCCTACGAATATATGGACGGGCAGTTCGACCTGCTCAAGCAGGCCGCCGGTCTCCTCAAAACCAATACGGCTGAAGTGCCCAAGCGGGTGGACGGGCTGCTTCAGCAGCTGAAGGACCTCGGCCGTGAGAATGAGTCGCTGAAGAGCAAGCTGAGCCGGGTAGAGGCCGGAAGCCTGATCGATCAGGTGAAGGAGATCGGAGCAGTTCGCGTGCTGGCTGCCCAGGTAGGCTCGGCCGACATGGATTCCCTGCGGACGACCGTGGATGAGCTGAAGGGCCAGATCGGCTCCGGCGTCATTGTTCTTGGCTCTACGGCGGATGACAAGGTCAATCTTGTCGCGGCGGTTACCCCGGATCTCGTGAGCCAAGGCTTCCATGCCGGCAAAATTGTCAAGGAAGCGGCGGCGGCCTGCGGGGAGGCGGCGGCGGCCGTCCGGATATGGCGCAAGCCGGAGGCAAGGACACCTCCAAGCTGGGAGACGCCCTACGTAAGGCGGAGGAATGGATAGCCGCCCAGCGGTAATCCTTTCCTTTCCAAAGGCGAAAGAGGAAGGAATTTTTGGGGAATGACAGGAATTCGCCGAGTCGTGAAGAATATATCACACTATAGGCCGCAGCTTTTTCTAGATCAATCCAGTTATTCGGGAGGTGCCGGTTATGAGTTCCATGGATAAGACAATGAAATTTGACGTCAAAGCGGACGGTTTGGAGAACTCGCCCAAGGAAGTGATCCTTTCCGTTTACGATTCCCTTCAGGAGAAGGGCTACAATCCGATCAACCAAATTGTCGGGTATCTTCTGTCCGGCGATCCGGCCTATATCCCCAGACACAACAACGCAAGAAGCATCATCCGCAAAAGAGAACGGGATGAGCTGATCGAAGAGCTTGTCCGTTCTTATCTTCAACATAACAAGTAAGCAGCCGGGAGTTGGGCCATGAGAATCATGGGGTTGGATTACGGGGACAAGACGATTGGCGTTGCCGTAAGCGACGAGATGCTTTGGACGGCCCAAGGGCTGGAAGTCATCCGCAGACAGAAGAACGAAGAACAGGACATGAACCGCCTGAAGCAAATTGTTAAAGAATACGAGGTGACGGAAGTCGTCGTCGGTCTCCCGAAGAATATGAACGGTTCGATAGGCCCCCGCGGAGAGATTTGTATGGAATTCGCGGAAAGGCTAAGGGAAATACTATCTTTGCCGGTCCACCTTTGGGATGAAAGATTGACTACGGTCTCCGCAACGCGTACATTAATAGAAGCGGACGTCAGTCGAAAGAAACGAAAGCTGGTCATCGACAAAATGGCGGCGGCGCTTATTCTTCAAAATTTTCTCGATTCCAAGACGAAGAGGTGAGGTTATCTATGGCAAACGACGAGTTGAACATGGAAGAGCCGGAAATCATTTATATTCCGGATGACGAGGGCAACGAAGAAGAATTCGAAGTGATCATGAAATTCGAAGTGGACGGCTCCGACAAGAAGTACATGATGGTCGTTCCGGTGGAAGCGGCCGAAGACGAAGAAACGGACGAAGTCTATGCTTTTCGTTATGAGGAAGACGGCGACGACCTCCAGCTCTTCACCATCGATGATGAAGAGGAATGGAACATTGTGGAAGAAACCTTCAACACCTTGATGGCTGAATCCGAGGAAGAAGAGGGGTAAGCATGCCGGAATACCGGGTTAGTGACGTCAAACCGCTCGATCTGCTCAAGCACGCTTACGGCGAAGAAGTTGTTCTCGATACCGGTAAAGGAGATTCCAAGCCGTTCCGGATCCTGGCGGAATTCGCCCTTGGAGAGAGGAAGTATGCGGTGCTTCAGTCGGAGGCGATGAGGAAGCTCGACGAAATCGATGTGTTCCACATCGGGGAAGACGGCAGCGGCCGGCTTCTGCTCGAAACCGTCGAAGACGACGAA
Organism: Paenibacillus sp. CC-CFT747; assembly: GCA_030323305.1. GTDB lineage: Bacteria > Bacillota > Bacilli > Paenibacillales > NBRC-103111 > Paenibacillus_AO > Paenibacillus_AO aurantius. The sequence goes on from CP106741.1 coordinate 3,630,935, forward strand.
GAGTGGGAGAGCATGGCGGAGTTGTACGACGAAATGACCTTTTCCTTTGACGAGGATTAGCTTTTGAAAGCATGCCTATGGTAGGATGAGAAGAGCGGCGTAAAAGCTGCTCTTTTTGTCTATCCTTAGAAGGTAATCCCAATCCTAAACGTTGATCCCTCTGAAGGGGAAAGGAGTTTGCTTACGTGGTAGAGCGCAAGGAAGAGGCACCGGTTCGCGCGAGATGGCGGTACAGGGCATGGCTTATAGCCGCAGCCGCGGTACTGGGAATAATCGGAGCGGCGGCCGGCTACGTCTATGCCAATCTTCAGCCGGCGGCGATTGGGAAACCTGTCCGGGTCACGGTTCCCTCCGGAACCGGTACGCTTCAGATTGCCCGGCTGCTCGAAGAGAGCGGGCTGGTGAGGAACGCCGCCGTGTTCGCCGGCTATGTGAAATACAAGAAACAGGGCAGCCGATTCCAGGCCGGCTTATACGAGATGACGCCCGGCGGCTCCTTGGACGGCCTTATTGACAAGCTCAATAAAGGAGAGGTCGTGAAGGAGGAGATGATCCGGTTTACCATACCCGAGGGCTTCACGATCCAGCAGGCTGCCGACCGGTTGGCCGAGCTTGGCATTCTGGATGCCGCCAGCTTCACCAAGCTGGCGGACGAGCCCGTTCCCGCAAGCGTCCATCTTCCCGAGCCGCTCCCTGCCGTTCCGGAAGCCAAGCACCCGCTTGAGGGCTACTTGTTTCCGGAAACGTACGAGATGAAGAAATCGAGCACAGGGGAACAAATTCTGGAACGGATGCTGAACGAGTGGTCCCGTAAGCTGGAGGCGCTGCCTGAAGGATGGCAGGAGAAGCTGAAGGCAAGAGGCATGACGTTCCACCAGCTGTTGACCGTAGCCTCCCTAATCGAGAAGGAGGTAGCGGTTCCCGAAGAGCGTCCGCTCGTCGCCGGGGTCATCTACAACCGGCTTAAACAGAACATGAGGCTTCAGATCGATGCCACCGTGATTTACGCCTTGGGCTTACCTATCGAGCGGGTGATGGAGAAGGACCTGGAAGTCGACAGTCCCTATAATACTTACCGCAAGGAAGGGCTTCCTCCGGGGCCGATCGGCAGTCCCGGCCTGTCCGCGATAGCGGCTGCTCTGGAACCGGCCGCTACCGATTACATGTACTATGTAACCCGGAAGGACGGCTCACATAAGCATTATTTTGCCGTGACGTACGCCGAGCATTTGAAGAACATCGAGCTTAGCAAAAAATAACGGCTGGCGGGGATGGCTCCATCCCCTTTTATGTGATAAGATAAAGGATAGGCCTAATTTTATAAGAAGGTGAACGCATTGGGATACAAACCCGAGCTGCTCGCGACAGCAGGCTCGTTAGAGGAAGTAACGAAGATAATAGACGCGGGAGCGGACGCCGTAACGATCGGGGAATCCACTTACGGAATGAGGCTTCCGGGCGATTTTACGATAGAGGAAATAAGGGAAGCGGCCAAGCGGGCACATGAGCGGGAGGCCAAGGTTTATGTGGTCGTCAACAATATCATGAGCAACGATCTGCTGGCGGGCCTTCCGGACTATCTCAAGCAGGTGGAGCAGGCGGGAACCGATGCGCTCGTGTTCGGTGATCCGGCCGTTCTTATTGCCATGCGGCAGGCGGGAGTGAACCTTCCCCTTCATTGGAACGCCGAGATGACGTCGACCAACTACGTGACGGCCAACTACTGGGGGACGAAGGGAGCGACCCGGGTCGTGCTCGCCCGAGAGCTGAACCTGGAGCAGGTTCTCGAGATCAAGCGCAAGGCGGAGGTCGAGGTTCAGGTGCAGGTTCACGGCATCACGAACATCTACCATTCCAAGCGGGAGCTGGTCGCCAATTACCGGAATCATCTCGGCCGCAAAGCCGAAGGGGAAACCTATTCTCCAGAGAAGGGGCTCTTCCTGATCGAAGCGGAGAGACGGGATGAACGCTACCCGATCTACGAAGACCGCAATGGGACGCATATTATGAGCTCCGAGGACCTTTGTATGCTGGAGAACCTTCACGAATTGATGGAGGGCGGGATTGACAGCTTCAAGATCGAAGGGCTCCTGAAGACACCGGACTATAACGAGGCCGTGGTTAAAGCCTACCGCCGGGTAGTCGATGCTTATACGGCGGATCCGGAGCACTATGAATTTCAAGACGAATGGCTGGAGGCGGTAGAACGGGTTCAGCCCGGGAACCGGCCCTTGTCATACGGATTTTTCTATAAAGAACAAGTGTATTGAGGTGAAGATCATGGAAACTACAACCCAACAGGTCGTACCGACGAAGGCCAAGCCGCTTGCGAGACCAGAGCTTCTGGCTCCGGCGGGCAGCCTGGAGAAGCTGAAATTCGCCATTCATTACGGGGCGGATGCGGTCTATATCGGCGGCCAAAAATACGGCCTGCGCTCGAATGCGGATAATTTCTCGTTCGAGGAGATGAAGGAAGGCGTAGAGTTTGCCAACCGCTACGGGGCCAAGGTGTTTGTCGCGGCTAACATTTATGCCCATAATGAAGACATCGAAGGAATCGAGGACTATCTTCGCAACCTTCAGGATGCCGGGATTTCCGCAATTATTGTAGCGGACCCGGCCATTATTGAAACGTGCCGCCGGGCGGCTCCGAAGCTGGAGGTTCACCTGAGCACCCAGCAGTCTACCATGAACTGGCAGGCGGTCCAATGGTGGAAAGAGAATGGAGTCGACCGGGTCGTTCTGGCGCGGGAAGACAGCATGCAAGAGATTCTGGATATTAAGAAACACGTGGACATTGAGATCGAAACCTTCATCCATGGGGCGATGTGCTCCTCTTGGTCCGGACGCTGCGTGCTCTCGAATCACTTCACCGACCGGGATTCCAACCGGGGCGGATGCTGCCAATCGTGCCGGTGGAAGTACGATCTGTTCACGGAGTCCGAAGAGAATCCGCTGTTCGAGCAGGGGGACGAGGCATTCTCCATGGGCTCGAAGGATATGTGCATGATCGATCATATTCCGGACATGATTCGTTCCGGGGTGGACAGCTTCAAGATCGAGGGCCGGATGAAGAGCATTCATTATGTGGCAACTGTCGTCAACGCCTATCGGCAGGCCATCGATTCCTATCTGGCCGATCCGGAAGGCTACGTGCTTAAGCCGGAATGGGTGGAAGAAATCAACAAGGCGGCCAATCGGCCGTTGAATACCGGCTTCTTCTACGAAATGCCGGACCATGAGGACCAAATTTTCGCACCGGAGGACAAGCCGAACGAATATGATTTTGCGGGACTTGTCGTCGGCTATGACGAAGCCGAAGGGATGGTCACGGTTCAGCAGCGGAATCACTTCAAACCGGGACAGGAGGTCGAGTTCTTCGGACCCGGAGGCACTTTCTTTAAGCAGAAGGTAGACACGCTCTGGGACGAAGAGGGCAACGAGCTGGACGCCGCCCGCCACCCGATGCAGCGGGTTCGCTTTCGGATCAACCATCCCGTTAAGGAATTCGATATGATGCGCAAAAAGTCAGGAAAAACCAAATAACGGAACAACTTGCTGCTCCCGCAGCCCGTATGGGCTTCGGGAGTTTTTTCTTGGTCATTTCGGCTGCCAGATGGGACTTTTAGCTGATTTTAGTTCGGCGGAATAAGGTCATTAATGCGGACAAAGAACAATTTGGAAAAAGTTAGGAAGTTTTTCATAAATTTTTTCTTAAAATTGGGTAAAGAAGGAAAGGAATTTCAAAAACCATGTCGAATTTAGAGGGAAAGCGAATAAGAAATAGGACGGTGGACCCAAATGAATTCGATGTATACCAAGCTCAAAGGTGCCTTCTCGAAGGCGGGAAAGGAGGGCATCAGCCGGCTTAACAAGGAAAATCTTCAAGCGATTAAAGCTAAGAATCCGATCCGTTCGGTGGGCTTGAAGCTGTTTTTGACTTTTTTGCCCTGACCACTTCCCTTGTTCTGATCGTAGGGCTTTTCTCCTATAGTCAATCCAAAAAGATCATCCAGACCAAAATGGGGGAAGCCACCGAGCAGACCTTGATGCAAACGGGGGATAAGCTGGAGCTGATTCTGAACAATTACGAAGATCTGTCCATGCAGCTTCTGACGGACTCCTCCTTCATGCAGACCCTGACCAGCTACAATGACCCATCGACAACCGCTTATGAGAAATTGGCTCTAACCCAGGTGATCAACGACAAGCTGAATATGGTCAGCAGCGGTAAACTGGGGATTGCGGCCATGCACCTGGTCGGACTGACGGAGAACTCCAAAGTGATAGGGGTAGGCGCGATATCCACCAACGCGGCTCTCCGGGAAGGCTCCTATCTGAAAGAAGACTGGTTCAAAAGGGTTGTCGCGGCAGACGGAGCTCTTGTTTGGCTGGAGAGCCGCAAGGGCGGGTATGCGGTTTCGGGAGAGGAGAACTATTTCGGCGTCGCCCGCGTGCTTCGTAATGCCACGTTGGGCAGCAAGGAATTTGTCCTCCTGATGGATGTTCAGCTGAGCTACCTGGATAAGTACGTATCCCAGATCAAAATCGGCCAGACCGGCTATATCAGCATCTTCAATAATGACAATCTGCTGATCCGGGCGGCCGATCGGGCCAAAGTCGGAAGTACCTTTGAGATCCCTCTTTCGAAAGAAGAGAAAGAGGCGAGCTTGTCAGGGGCGAAGACGAAAAACGCGGTCCTGGACGGACAAGACCAGCTGGTCGTCTATAAGCAGATGAAGGTATCCGGTTGGACCATCGCGGCCGTGGAGCCGGTTTCGGAACTGATCAGCGAAGCTAAGAAGATCCGTGACATCACGTATTGGATGGCCTTTCTCTCCATTGTCGTAGTCTCCATTGCAGGCTGGTTGGTCGCCCGGATGATTGGCAAGCCGCTGCAAACGCTGCGCAACCTGATGAAGGAAGGCGAACAGGGGAATCTTACCGTACGAACGAACTTCAGCAGCAAGGATGAGATCGGTCAGGTGGGCGCCAGCTTCAATCAAATGATGAGCCAGATTACCCGTCTGGTTCAGCAGACGAACCATTCTGCTTCCGAGGTATTGTCGACTGCGGGAGTGCTTCTAAATTCTTCGAAGCAGACGGCGACCTCCGCTAAGGAGATTGCCGTCGCCACCGAAGAGATTGCAAGCGGCGCTTCCAGCCTCGCGGTCGAAGCGGAGAGAGGAAACGGACTGACACATGACATCAGCGTCCAGATGAAAGAGGTCGTGCAGTCCAACGTTCAGATGGGAGCCGCGGCTTCCGAGGTCCAGAAGGCCAGCCGGCAGGGAACGCAGTACATGGCTGAGCTGACCACCAAAACGGGAGCCACCGAGGAGATGACCCGTTCCATGGTGGAGAAGGTCGACCGGCTGAAGGAAAGCACCTCATCCATCCGCAAAATTCTTGAGATGCTGAACAACATCACGAAGCAGACCAATATTCTTTCTCTGAACGCCACCATTGAGGCGGCAAGAGCGGGAGCCGCCGGCAAGGGCTTTATGGTGGTAGCCGATGAAATCCGCAAGCTGGCCGAGCAGTCGAAGCAGTCGATTCAAGTGGTGGGTGAAATTACGGAGACGATCCAGACGGAAGTTGACGAGACGGTGGCGGTTCTGTCAGACGCCTATCCACTGTTTAAGGAGCAGATCCAATCGGTGAAAGAAGCTGAGCTGATCTTCGGCAAGGTGCAGGAGCAGATGAGCGGGTTCGTCGATCAGCTTTCCGACGTGACCGAGTCCATTCAGCAGCTGGAGAATTCCCAGAGCATGCTGACCGAAGCGATGAGCAACGTAAGCGCCGTCTCCGAGGAATCCTCTGCTACTTCGCAGGAGGTGGCCTCCCTGAGCAACGAACAGCTTAGCGTCAGCGAGGGCCTCGTTAAGCTTTCCGAGAATCTGGAGGGGCTTTCCACGTCGCTTCAGGAGTCGCTCTCGAAGTTCCGCGTTTAAGGGGTATCCTGTTTCGAGCGGCCGTCTTCTTATCAAACCGTCCTTCCGGGCGGTTTGTTCTTTTTGTGTCACAAAAATAGCCAAGAGGAGTCATAGTGCCGGGCCCCTTTTTGGGTTACCTTGATAAAGGAGCAACCAAGTTTAAAGGAGTGGGATTTTAATAATGAAAAAATGGACGGTTTACGTTTCCGCCATCGTGCTTGGGCTAACCTTGTTCAGCGGCTTGGCAAGTGCGCACGTAACGGTGATGCCTAAAGAATCCGTACAAGGGGCTTATGAGAAATTCACGGTAAGGGTTCCGACTGAGAGCGACTCCCCGACGGTGAAGGTGGAGGTGAGAATTCCGCCGGAAGCCGAAATTAGCCGCGTGGAGCCAAAGCCGGGCTGGAAGGTGGAGTTCGTTAAGGACGCTTCCGGCAAGAATACGAGCATGATCTGGACCGCTGAGGGGCCGGGCTTGAGCAAGACCGAATTCGCCGAGTTCAATATGCAGGGAAAAGTCGGAGATACGGCGACCTCTCTTTCCTGGAAGGCCTATCAGACCGCGGCGGACGGAAGCAAGGTCGAGTGGGTGGGAGCCCCTGACTCGGACAAGCCCGCTTCCGTGACGACCGTTAAGGCGAAACCGGCCGGTGCGGCCACGGACAGCCACGGAGCAGCCGATTCCAGCCATAGCATGGAGCTGGCCCAGGACAATGCCAAGCTTCCTCTGTATCTGTCCATCGCGGCCGTTGTCCTAGGAGCCCTTTCCCTCCTCGTTTCTCTCTCCAAACGCAAGGCCTAAAAAGCAGTTACCCCTGGCGGACGCTGGGGGTTTTTCATTTTTTAGGACAGAGAGGGATCGGTCGGTCCGTTAAGGTTCGAAATTAAAACATTATCGAACGACAGTACACATTTTCGAACCTTAGTGTTATAATGACCTCATTACCAATAAGGAGGCCTTTATCCCATTATGGAAATTCGTTATGCGACCAATCCAGAAGCGACGAAGCAGTTTGACACCGAGAAGCTCCGCGAGGAGTATCTCATTCCCGGTCTGTTTGTTCCCGGAGAACTGAAGCTCGTTTACAGTCATGTGGACCGGTTCATTACCGGCGGGGCGATCCCTACGGATAAAGGCATCAAGCTTGAAGCCGACACGAAGACCATGGGGGCACCGTTCTTCCTCCAGCGCCGGGAGATCGGAATCATTAATGTGGGCGCCAAAGGTTCGGTAACCGTGGACGGCGAGAAGTTCTCCATGGACAGCAAGGATTGCCTCTATATCGGCTTGGGCAAGGAAAATGTCGTATTCGAGAGCGACCAGGCTTCGGAGCCGGCCCGCTTCTATTTCACCTCCACACCGGCCCATAAGGAATATCCTACGGTCAAGGCAGCCATCAGTGAGGCTACGCCTCAGCATCTCGGGAGCATTACGAATTCCAATGAGCGGACGATTTACAAATACATACATGAAGAAGGAATCCGCAGCTGCCAGCTCGTGATGGGTCTGACCATACTCAAGCCGGGCAACATGTGGAACACGATGCCGTGCCATACGCACAACCGGCGCTCGGAGGTTTATTTTTATTTTGACATGCCGGAAGACGGTGTGGTGTTTCATCTTATGGGCGAGCCGACCGAAACCCGCCATGTGGTGGTCCGCAACGAACAGGCGATCATTTCTCCAAGCTGGTCCATCCATAGCGGAGTGGGCACTTCCAACTATACCTTCATCTGGGCCATGGCCGGGGAGAACCAGCAGTTCTCGGATATGGATGCCGTCGCGATGCAGGATTTGAAATAAGGCAATCGGGAGGTCCTATGCTGTCCGTCAAACGTCATGAAATCATTATGGAGAAGCTGCTGCAGGAACGGTCGGTTACCGTCTCGGAGCTTGGCAGCCTGCTTGGGGTAACGGAGAAAACGGTTAGAGAAGACCTGGAGAAGCTCGAGCAGAAGGGCCTGCTGCGCCGGATGCGAGGCGGGGCGGTTCTGGCAGTGGAGGAGGACGCGGGCCTTTTGTCCGTGGAAACCCCCAACACCAAGCTGCTGCCCGAGAAGCTGCAGGCTGCCCGGAAGGCCCTCCGTTACATCGAACCGAACGATATCATAGCGCTTGACGGCGGCAGTACGACACTGGAGCTGGCCAAGCTGCTCGAGAACGAGCCGCTTACCGTCATCACCAATGATGTGTACATCATCGGAGAGCTCGCCCGAAAGGACCGGATTCGGCTGGTTGTTCCGGGGGGCAGCGAACCCGCAATCTCCTTGTGGGGGAAGAAGGGGTGAACGCCCTGCGCCGCATGAATATCCGCAAAGCGTTCATTACCGCCACGGGGATTCATCCCGAATACGGGCTGACGATTTATACCGGGGCTCTCGTGGAGCAGAAGCAGACGATGATGGAGAGAGCGGAGAAGGTTTATGTGGTGGCCGATCACAGCAAGTTTGACAAGAGCGCCCTGCTGACCTTTGCTAAGCTTTCCGATTTGGATTTGATTATTACGGATTCGGGCTTGACTCCGGAACGGGCCGAAAGGTACCGGAATGCCGGAGTCGGCATCGACCTGTAACCATGGGGTGAAGAGATGAAGCTGTTTGATTTAACCGGCCGGACGGCCGTCGTTACCGGAGCGGGGCGCGGTCTCGGACAAGGTCTAGCCGTAGGCTTGGCTGAAGCGGGAGCCGATGTCGTCCTCGTGACCAACGGAAGCAGCGCGGAAGAGACGAAGGCGCAGGTGGAAGCGCTGGGCCGCCGGGCTCATGCGATTCAAGCCGATGTCAGCGACGAGAGCAAGCTGGAGGAGATCGTCCGGGGAACGCTGGACCGCTTTGGCAGGATTGATATTCTGGTTAACAACGCCGGAATTATCCGGCGCACGCCGGCTGCAGAGCATTCCTCTAAGGATTGGCACGACGTGCTGGACGTTAACTTGAATTCCGTTTATTTTCTTTGCCAGCTCGCAGGCAGGGAAATGATCAAGCAGGGCTCCGGCAAAATCATCAACATCGCCTCCATGCTGTCCTTTCAGGGCGGCATCAATGTACCCGGCTACACGGCCAGCAAGCATGCGGTGGCTGGGCTGACCAAGGCCCTGGCCAACGAATGGGCCGGCAAAGGCGTGAATGTGAACGCCATTGCTCCCGGCTATATGGCGACCGACAATACGGAAGCGCTTAGGAACGATCCGAACCGCAGCCAGCAAATTCTGGAGCGGATTCCAGCGGGACGGTGGGGCACCATTGACGACATGAAGGGGCCGGCCGTTTTCCTGGCCTCCGAGGCAGGCGCTTATATGAATGGGCATATTCTTTGCGTCGATGGCGGATGGATGGCCCGCTAAGAGGAATGGATGGGTACACGAAAAAGGAACCTTAAGCTCTGCACTGGGGCTTAAAGGTTCCTTTTTGGTTATAGGCATTAGTTAGCCGGCAGAGCGTTTCTCCCCTCGGTAAACGCGCCCGTCCGAGAACGTTGGCGAAGTCGTTACGCTAGGGGGCGAGAGCCCCATCCGCTCTAACGTCCCGCAGGCTGAAGCTCAAGGAACGCTCTCTCCGGTACGCTGCGGCGGAATTCTTCCTTGATCTCCTCGAGCAGCCCGGAGCGGGTCATAACATCGTAAGCCGTGGAGGCGAGCACTTTGGCGGCTAGTAGCATGCCTTCCATTGCACGTTCGGTCATGGCGGATTCGCGGAATTCCTGCGTATGAAGCAAGTATTTCTCCTCGATGACTTTCACGTACGGGTGAATGGTGGGACAATGCCGGGAGACATTCCCGAGATCGAGCGATCCGCTGTCCTTCTCCTCCAGAATTTCGTCGGGACGGACTCCGGAAGCGATCAAATTCTCCGTAAAGGTCCGGGAAAGGGCCGCGTTGGTCACGAGATCATCGTACGAATATTCATAGTTGGACGTTTGGAGGCGGGCTCCCGTCTGAAGCGCGGCTCCTTCCGCACACCGAAGCACCTTAGCCACCACTTCGTCGGTATACGGACGGTTGGCCGAACGGATGTAGAACTGCGCCGCGGCATAATCAGGGATGATGTTGGCGGCTTTGCCTCCCTCGGTGATGATGCCGTGGATCCGGGTATGGCTTTGCAGCTGCTGGCGAAGCGCATTGATGGAGTTGAAAAGCTGAAGCACCGCGTCCAGGGCGTTGATTCCGTCGTGCGGGCTCGCTGCCGCATGGGCCGGCCGGCCGAAGTATTCGAACTCGATGGCGTCCATGGCGAGGGAGGTGCCGGACGGAATGTACGAATGGTACGGGTGTGCCATCAGGGCGACATCCACATCATCGAACAGGCCGGCGGCCGCCATGGGGACCTTGGCTCCTTTGGACTCCTCTGCCGGCGTTCCGTATACGCGGATCGTTCCGCCGATCTGATTGATGACGGCCTTAAGCCCGACGGCGGCACCGATGCTCATCATGCAGATCAGGTGATGCCCGCACGCATGGCCCAAGTCGGGAAGGGCGTCATATTCGCTCAAAAAGGCTATTGTGGGACCGGGCTTAGGCGACGAGTAGGTGGCGAGGAACGCCGTAGGCAGATCGAGCACACCGGTTTCCACCGTAAACCCATGCATACGCAGCTCTTCGGTCAAGCGCGCGCAGGCCAAAAACTCCTCATGCCCCAGCTCCGGATGCTGCCCTATATAGTGGGAGATTTCCTTGAAGCGCGTGGAGTAATGATCGATGGTTTGGTGAATAATGGATTTCATGATGCATCCCCCATATTTTCGTGTAAAAAAGATTATTCCTATATCATAAGAAATATCCGCGCGGCCGACAATAGCCTAAGAAATGACAGTTGAATCCGGCCGGGAAATCTTTTATAATGGCTGAGTTATTGACCATTGTATAATTATACACCACGATAGACATTCAGGGAGGAATTATTCATGTTTAGAAAAATGTTTACCGGCTTTCTCGCCGTCAGTCTTGTCGCCATGCTTGCCGGCTGCGGGGCCAAGGACACCAAGCTGGCCGATATCCAGAAGTCGGGCAAGCTCGTGCTGGGGACAAGCGCCGACTACCCTCCTTATGAATTCCATAAGAAGGTGAACGGCAAGGACGAAATTGTAGGATTCGATGTGGAAATCGCCAAAGCTATCGCCGCCGATCTGGGGGTACAGCTGGAGATTAAGGACATGAGCTTTGACGGCCTGCTGGCGGCTCTCACCGCCGGGAACGTCGATATTGTCCTGGCCGGCATGACACCGGACGAGAAGCGCAAGAAGAGTGTGGACTTCTCCAAAATTTATTACCAGGCGGAGCAAGGAGTCGTCGTACCGGCTGCCAACAAAGACAAATATAAATCCATGGACGATTTGAAAGGCTTGAGGATCGGCGTCCAAACGGGCTCCATCCAGGAAGAAATCGCCAAAACCCAAATTCCGAATGCGGATATTAAAGGACTGCAATCCGTCTCCGACCTGATGCTTCAGCTGAAATCCAATAAAGTGGATGCGCTCGTCGTCGAGCTGCCGGTTGCTGCTGCTTATGTCGATAAGAATAAAGAGCTTGCCGTTTCCAGTCTCAAGCCGAAAGAGGCGGTAGGAGGCTCTGCGGTGGCCATCAAGAAAAACAATCCAAGCCTGGTGAAGGAAGTGGACAAAACCATCGATAAGCTGATCAGCGGGAAGAAGATCGATGAGTTTACGAAGAACGCTTCCGCCCAAATGGCAGAGTAGGGTGGGGTAAGTGGACTTTTCCTTTTTGCCTGAATACTACGACTATTTCCTGAAGGGTGCTCAAATCACCATCTACCTGTCTCTCGTGACGGTAGTGCTCGGGGTCCTCTTAGGGATTCTGCTGGCGCTTATGAAAATGTCGGAGATCAAGCCGTTCCGCTGGGCGGCCACCGCTTATATCGAGTTCATCCGCGGAACTCCGCTTCTCGTTCAGCTGTTCATCATCTTCTACGGCCTTCCCCAGCTTTCGCAGTTTCTCGAGATGCCGGATTTCGTAGCCGGAGCCTTGGCTTTGTCCATCAACAGTGCAGCGTATGTGGCGGAAATTTTCCGTGCCGGGATCCAGGCCATTGATAAGGGCCAGATGGAAGCGGCCCGTTCCCTCGGGATGAGCAAACGCATGGCGATGCGGCATATCATTCTGCCCCAGGCTTTCAAGAACATTCTTCCGGCGCTAGGCAATGAGTTTATTGTCGTCATCAAGGAATCCTCGATCGTCATGGTCATCGGGATTCATGAGCTCATGTACAACGCCAACGTCGTCAAAGGGGCCATCTACCGGCCTTTCGAGCCGCTTGTCGCGGCTGCCATTCTATACTTCATTCTCACCTTCACGCTGTCTAAGCTGCTGGGAGTTGCCGAGAGGAGGATGAGGACGGAATGATCCAAGTAACCGGACTGAAGAAGGCGTTCGGCGATCTGCATGTTCTGAAAGGGATTGATATGGAGATAGCCAAGGGCGAGGTGGTTGTTGTGATCGGGCCGAGCGGGTCCGGCAAAAGCACCTTCCTGCGCTGCCTGAATCTCCTCGAGGCTCCGAGCGGCGGGGAGATCGTTTTTGAAGGGATCTCCATTACGGATCCGAAGCAGGACATCAACAAGCTGCGCCAGAAGATGGGAATGGTGTTTCAGCAGTTCAATCTGTTCCCTCACCTGTCCATTATGGACAACATCACCCTGGCCCCCGCAAGGTAAAAGGCATTCCTCAAGCGGAAGCCGAGACGGAGGCGAGGAGACTGCTTAAGCTCGTAGGCCTTGAAGACAAAGCGTCGAGCTTCCCGGGACAGCTGTCAGGCGGCCAGAAACAGCGGATTGCGATTGCCCGCGCCCTAGCCATGAATCCCGATGTGATGCTGTTTGACGAGCCGACCTCCGCCCTGGATCCCGAGATGGTGGGTGAGGTGCTGGACGTGATGAAACGGCTCGCCTCCGGGGGCATGACCATGGTTGTCGTTACCCACGAGATGGGCTTTGCCCGCGAGGTCGGCAACCGGATCGTTTTCATGGACGGGGGCGTCGTGGTGGAGGAAGGCAAGCCGCAGGAGCTTTTCGGAAACCCGAAGCATCCGCGGACGAAGGATTTTTTAGCTAAAGTTCTATAAACGGATAAGGAAACCGGCCCGGGCTCGGGTACGGATTTCCGGTCTGGCTTTTTCGCTAGAAAGGCACAGCCTATCAGCGGAAAAGCCTTTTTTTGTGGCAATACGGGAAGGATAAACGATAGGGCTGCCTGCTGCCGATGCTTGGCGTTCCATTAAATTGGTTCTTCCCGGAAATGACAAAAACCGATAAAATGAAGAGGGAGAATGTATGTTTCAGTTTGCTGCCCTATTACGGTGCGGCCTAACGACTTTATATAGGAGAGGAACCGGACCATGGCCAATCAGGATACGAATACGCCGGAGCAGAATGAGAATCAGAATGAGAATCATCTGGATCCGAGGGATTTGCTCCACGCTTTAATGGCTTTCAAGAAAGGAGACTTCTCCGTAAGGCTTCCTTACGACAAGAGCGGTCTGGCAGGCAAAATCGCCGATACCTTCAACGAAATCATGGATACGCAGCAGGAGCTGGTAGGCGAGGTTCAGGATGTTGCCAATGTCGTCGGCAAGGAGGGGAAGCTGAGCCGCCGGTTTACGTTGAAGAATCGTTCCGGTTCTTGGGAAACCCTTACCGATTCCTTGAACGGGCTCGTCACCGATCTGTCCCAGCCTACCGTTGAGATGGTTCGGGTGATTGGAGCGGTCGCCCGCGGCGACCTGACCCAGAAGATCGATCTGGAGACCGAAGGACGCGCCTTAACCGGCGAGTTTCTAAGAACAGCGAATAACTTTAATACGATGGTCGACCAGCTGTCCACTTTTTCTTCCGAAGTTACGCGGGTGGCCTATGAGGTAGGAACGGAAGGAAAATTAGGCGGACAAGCCCAGGTTAAGAATGTATCGGGTACTTGGAAGCTGTTGACGGACAGCGTTAACTTTATGGCGAGCAATTTGACCGATCAGGTGCGGAACATCGCGACGGTTACGACCGCGGTGGCCAACGGCGACCTCTCCAAGAAGATCACGGTGGATGCCAAGGGCGAGATTCTCCAGCTGAAAAGCACGATTAACACGATGGTGGATCAGTTGAGCACCTTTGCTTCCGAGGTAACCCGTGTCGCCCGTGAAGTAGGTACCGAAGGAAAGCTCGGCGGCCAGGCCGAGGTTAACGGAGTAGGCGGCACGTGGCGTGATTTGACCGAAAGCGTTAACTACATGGCGAGCAACCTCACGAATCAGGTGCGGAACATCGCGGTGGTCACCACGGCCGTTGCCAACGGTGATTTGACGAAGACGATAACGGAAGAGGCCCAGGGCGAAATTCTGGAGCTGAAGAATACGATCAACACGATGGTGGACCAGCTGAGCACGTTTGCTTCCGAGGTGACACGTGTTGCGCGTGAAGTAGGTACCGAAGGAATTCTCGGCGGCCAGGCGGAAGTTACCGGCCTGGACGGAACGTGGAAGGATTTGACGGAAAGCGTCAATTCGATGGCGAGCAACCTGACGAACCAGGTACGGAATATCGCGGATGTGACGACGGCTGTGGCGAACGGAAACCTGTCGAAGCAGATCACCGTCGATGCCAAAGGGGAGATTCTGGAGCTGAAGAGCACCATTAACACGATGGTGGATCAGCTGAGCACCTTTGCTTCCGAGGTCACCCGGGTCGCGCGCGAGGTCGGAACGGAAGGGATCCTCGGCGGCCAGGCGGACGTCCAAGGGGTTTCCGGTACGTGGAAAGACCTCACCGACAACGTTAACAACATGGCGAGCAGCTTAACCGACCAGGTGCGGAATATCGCCGAGGTGACGACCGCGGTCGCGAACGGAGATCTATCGAAGCAGATTACCGTGGACGCCAAAGGGGAAATTCTGGAGCTCAAGAGCACGATGAACACGATGGTCGACCAGCTCCGGCGGTTCTCCTCCGAGGTTACGCGTGTGGCACGCGAGGTGGGAACGGAAGGCATTCTTGGCGGCCAGGCGGATGTTCAGGGTGTGGCGGGAACTTGGAAGGATCTGACCGACAGCGTTAATTCGATGGCGAGCAATCTGACCAACCAGGTGCGCAACATCGCGGTGGTGACAACGGCTGTCGCGAACGGCGACCTGTCCAAAAAATCACGGCCGACGCGCAGGGCGAAATTCTCGAAATGAAGATCACGATCAACACGATGGTGGATCAGCTGAGTACCTTTGCATCCGAGGTAACGCGTGTGGCACGCGAGGTGGCGACGGAAGGTCAGCTGGGCGGCCAAGCCGAGGTTCAAGGCGTGGGCGGCACGTGGCGTGATTTGACCGAGAGCGTTAACTACATGGCGAGCACGTTGACCGACCAGGTGCGTAACATTGCCGAGGTCACGACGGCCGTAGCCAACGGGGATCTCTCGAAGCAGATTACCGTTGACGCCAAGGGCGAAATCCTGGAAATGAAGAGCACGATCAACCGGATGGTGGATCAGCTTCGGACTTTCTCATCCGAGGTTACCCGTGTGGCCCGCGAAGTAGGAACCGAAGGGAAACTCGGCGGTCAGGCCCAGGTCGCCGGAGTGGAAGGCACCTGGCGTGATCTGACCGAGAGCGTCAACTACATGGCGAGCAATCTGACCGATCAGGTGCGTAACATCGCGGCGGTGACGACGGCGGTGGCGAAGGGAGATCTATCGAAGAAAATTACGGCGGATTTCCAGGGAGAGATCCTCGAGCTCAAGAACACCATTAACACGATGGTAGATCAGCTGAGCACGTTTGCCTCCGAGGTCACGCGTGTGGCCCGCGAGGTCGGCACCGAAGGAAAACTCGGAGGCCAGGCCGAGGTGGAGGGCGCAGGTGGTACATGGCGTGACTTGACCGAGAGCGTGAACTACATGGCGAGCAACCTGACCGGTCAAGTGCGGAACGTGGCGGAAGTCACTACAGCCGTAGCCAGTGGAGATCTGACCAAGAAAATTACGGTCGACGTCAAAGGGGAAATGCTGCAGCTGAAGAACACGATCAACACGATGGTGGATCAGCTGAGCACCTTTGCCTCCGAGGTCAACCGTGTCGCAAGCGAGGTCGGAATTGAAGGCAAGCTGGGCGGACAAGCGGACGTTCAGGGAGTCTCCGGGACCTGGAAGGTACTGACGGACGGCGTTAACAACATGGCGAGCAACCTGACCGATCAGGTTCGGAACATCGCCGAGGTCACCACCGCTGTCGCGAAGGGAGATTTGACGAAGCAAATCACCGTTACGGCGCGCGGAGAAATTTCAGAGCTGAAGAATACGATCAATACAATGGTCGACCAGCTGAGCACGTTTGCCTCCGAGGTAACGCGCGTGGCTTATGAGGTTGGCACCGAAGGGAAGCTCGGCGGTCAGGCTCAGGTGAAAGGCATTGCCGGCACATGGAAGGATCTGACCGATTCCGTTAACTACATGGCGGGCAATCTGACGAATCAGGTGCGTAATATCGCTACCGTGACGACGGCCGTCGCCAACGGGGATCTGTCGAAGAAGATAACCGCCGATGCGCAGGGCGAAATTCTTGAGATGAAGAACACGATCAATACGATGGTCGATCAGCTCAGTACGTTTGCATCAGAGGTAACCCGTGTAGCCCGGGAGGTTGGCACCGAAGGGAAGCTGGGCGGCCAGGCCGAGGTTAAAGGCGTAGGCGGCACATGGCGTGACTTGACCGAGAGTGTTAATAACATGGCGAGCAACTTGACCAATCAGGTTCGGAACATCGCCGAGGTGACCACCGCTGTCGCTAACGGGAACCTCTCGAAGAAAATTACCGTTAATACTCAAGGGGAAATTCTGGAACTCAAGAACACCATCAATACAATGGTCGACCAGCTGAGCAACTTCGCTTCGAGGTTACGCGCGTGGCGCGTGAATTCGGCACGGAAGGGAAGCTCGGCGGCCAGGCGGACGTTAAGGATGTATCGGGAACGTGGAAGGATTTGACCGATTCCGTTAACTACATGACGGGGAACCTGACGAGCCAAGTGCGGAACATTGCGGACGTTACCACGGCCGTCGCTAACGGCGACCTGTCGAAGAAGATCACTGTCGACGTAAAAGGCGAGCTTCTCGAACTGAAGAATACGATCAATACAATGGTGGATCAGCTGAACTCGTTTGCCTCCGAGGTTACGCGTGTGGCCCGTGAGGTGGGAACGGACGGTAAGCTGGGCGGCCAGGCGCAGGTCCGGGGAGTTGGCGGAACCTGGAAGGATCTCACCGATAACGTTAACATCATGGCGACGAACCTCACCGATCAGGTT
Source organism: Paenibacillus sp. CC-CFT747 (assembly GCA_030323305.1). Taxonomy (GTDB): domain Bacteria; phylum Bacillota; class Bacilli; order Paenibacillales; family NBRC-103111; genus Paenibacillus_AO; species Paenibacillus_AO aurantius. The sequence goes on from CP106741.1 coordinate 3,648,161, forward strand.
CGGGGAATCGCCAAGGTGGTGACCGCCGTCGCGAACGGGGATTTGAAGCGCAAGCTGACGGTGGAAGCGAAGGGCGAGATCGCCGAGCTGGCCGAAACGATCAACAACATGATCGATACGCTCGCTATTTTTGCCGAGCAGGTTACTTCCGTGGCGCGGGAGGTTGGCGTAGAAGGGAAGCTGGGCGGCCAGGCGAGCGTTCCGGGAGCATCCGGAACGTGGCGGGACTTGACCGACAACGTTAATATGCTGGCCGAGACACTTACCACTCAGATCCGCGCCATCACGAATGTGGCGACGGCCGTAACGAACGGTGATCTGTCGCGTGCGATTGATGTGCAGGCCGCCGGTGAGGTAGCGACCCTTAAGGACAACCTGAACGAGATGATTCGGAATCTAAAGGAAACAACCCGCATCAATACCGAGCAGGATTGGCTCAAGACGAATTTGGCCAAGTTCAGCCGGATGCTGCAGGGACAGCGGGACCTCTATGCCGTCTGCCGCATGATACTGTCCGAGCTCGCTCCGCTCGTTTCCGTTCAGCACGGCGTGCTGTTCATTAACGAAACAGTCAATGGCGAACAGGTGCTTAAACTGTTTGCCAGCTACGCTTACCAGGAACGCAAGCATTTGTCCAACCAGTTCAAGGCGGGGGAGGGACTCTTGGGCCAATGCTTCATCGAGAAGCAGAGGATCCTGCTGACGAATGTGCCGCGCGATTACGTGAGCATCAATTCGGCGCTCGGAGAATCGACACCGCTAAACATTGTTCTTCTGCCCGTTATTTTTGAAGATCAGGTGCTGGCGGTTATGGAGCTCGCTTCGTTCCGATCCTTTACGCCGATCGACCTGGCTTTCCTGGATCAGCTGACGGAAAGCATCGGGATCGTTCTGAATACGATGCAGGCCAATATGCGGACGGAGGAGCTGCTCATGCAGTCCCAGTCCCTGACCGAAGAGCTCCAGCAGCAGCAGGAAGAGCTGCAGCACACGAATGAGGAGCTCGAGGAGAAGGCCAAGATGCTCGTGCTGCAGAAGGCCGAGGTCGAGAGCAAGAACAAGGAAGTGGAGCTTGCCAAGCGATTCCTCGAGGAAAAGGCCGAGCAGCTGGCCCTGACCTCCCGGTACAAATCGGAATTCCTTGCCAATATGTCGCATGAGCTTCGCACTCCGCTTAACAGCCTGCTTCTTCTGTCGGAGCAGCTGTCGGATAATGTGGACGAGAATCTGACGGAGGAACAGGTTAAGTTCTCTAAGACGATTCATGAATCAGGGCTTGACCTGCTTAACCTGATCAACGATATTTTGGACCTTTCCAAGATCGAATCGGGAACGGCCTCACCGGAGATGAACGAATTTAAGCTTAGCGAGCTGGCCGACAGTTTGGAGAGGACGTTCTCTCACATGGCAGTTGACAAGGGCTTGGACTTCCAGATCAAAATGGAGCCTACCCTGCCGGAAAGGATCACAACGGATTCGAAAAGGCTCCAGCAAGTCATGACCAACCTGCTTTCGAACGCGTTCAAATTCACGCACAAAGGGCAGGTCCACCTCCTGATCCGTCAGGTGAAGGAAGGCTGGGCGAACGATAATGAGATCCTTAACAACGCCAAAATGGTGCTGGCCTTCTCGGTGAGCGATACCGGAATCGGTATTCCGGAGAACAAGCAGCAAATCATTTTTGAAGCCTTCCAGCAAGCGGATGGAAGCACTAGCCGGGAATACGGCGGAACCGGGCTGGGCCTTGCCATCTCCCGTGAGATCAGCCACATGCTTCATGGGGAAATCAAGGTATTCAGCGTACCGAACCGCGGCAGTATCTTTACCTTGTTCCTGCCGCTTGAGCTCGAACCGGCGCTGCTCCGGGAGAAGGAACCCAAAATGACTCCGGAAGAGGTGGAATTCCAGGTAGCGGCGACGAAATATGTGCCCGAGGTCATTGACCTGAAGCCGACCAAGATCGATCTGCCAAGCGTCTTTATCGGCAACAGCACGGAAGAGCTCGAGGATGATCGGGGCCATATTCTACCTGGGGATACCGTTTTCCTGATCGTGGAGGACGACCAGAAATTTGCCCGCATTCTCCTCGATACGATCCGCAAACGCGGGATGAAAGCCATTGTTACTTCCAAGGGCAATAGTGTCCTGGAGCTGGCGCGTCACTTCAAGCCGGCTGCCATTACGTTAGATATCCGGATGACGGAAGTGGATGGCTGGTCGGTGATCGATCACATGAAGAATGATATCGACGTACGTCATATTCCCATTTGTGTGATCACGGTTGACGACGACCGGATCCCGCTTCTCCAACGCGGAGCCTATGCTTATTTGTGCAAACCGGTGACGAACGAGGAGCTCGATAAAGCCCTGGACAAGATCCTCGCCTTCTCGGAGAGAACCACGCGTAATCTGCTGGTTCTGGCCATGAATCCGGACCAGCGGAAGGAGATTGTGGAAGCGGTCGAGGGCAGTGACGTGAATATCACGGCTGTAGAGACGCCGCGCAAAGCTCTGAACCAGCTCAAAAAAGAATTCGACGCTGTTATCTTCGACAATGATCTGGAGGACATGAGCGGAATCCAATTTATCCGGGAATTGCTCAAAGTTTCTCCGAACAAAGAGATTCCGATCATTATGAATACCTCGAAGAAGCTGTCGAAGGAAGAAGAATTCGAATTGGAGGAGCTGCTCAAAACCTGCGTCTTGAAGGAAGTCAAGTCTCCGGTTAGAATTTTGGACGAAACGGCGCTTTATCTGCATTTGAAAGCCGACGAGCTGACCGATACGCAGAAATCCACCCTCACCAAAATTCACCAAACCGACGAGATGATTGCCTACAAAAAGTGTTGGTCGTCGATGACGACATCCGTAACATCTTTGCTCTTACCACCATTCTCGAAAGGCACCAGATGAGGGTCATTCCGGCGGAAAGCGGCCGGGATGCCATTGACCTGCTGGAAAAGAATCCGGACATTAACATTGTCCTAATGGATATCATGATGCCGGGAATGGACGGCTACGAGACCATGTGCGCGATCCGCGAAATACCGAAATTCAAATCGCTGCCGATCATCGCCCTGACGGCCAAAGCCATGAAGGGAGACCGCGAGAAATGTATTGAAGCTGGCGCTTCGGACTACATTACCAAGCCGGTCAACAGCACCCAGCTTCTTTCGCTCATGAGGGTTTGGCTGTACCGATAAACCTAATCTTCTTTAGAGATCAAACAAAACAACCCCTCCGGCTTTGCAAAAAGGCCGTGAGGGGGTTGTTTATTATATAGGCACGAAAATCATCAGGGGAAGCAGAACAATACTCCCGGAAAGGCACTAGGCAAATGTAAAGCTTAACTGAACAGGCTCCGGTTGAGTCTCGAATGACGCTCCTTCGGCGGTAGAGGCCATTCCATGCGGGCCCGTAATCCCCTTGGAAGCGGTCATGCTTCCAAAAAACGGCCGTCCCGGTCCGTATCGTTAAGCCGGTACTCCTTAAGCAGCGAGCGGATAAGGGCATCTTTGGGCTCCTTATAAGCTCTCGGCAAATAGGCGGAAGCCTGGTACAGCTCGGCATATAGGGGAACGAGATGAGGATACTTCTCCTCCAGGTTGCGGAAGAACCACACCTTAACATCCGGGGTGAGCCGCAAGTAGGAGGCCATAACGAAGCTTACATTGGCTTCCGCCGCTTTCTCCATGACGGCCCGTAGGTCGGCTTCCCGGTCCGTTAACCGGGGAGGATAGGCGCCATGAAGACGCCGACCGGTATTCCGGCTTGCGTCAAGGCCTGAACAGCCTCCAGCCGCTTGGCGGGTGATGGGGTAGAGGGCTCCATCGCCTTCCAGACCTCCGTATTCATCGTCTGAAGGCTGAAATTGACCGATAACACCGGGAGCCGCTTCAGCAAGTCGAGATCCCTTAGGACGAGTGGGGACCGGGTGGTAATGGTGAGCGGGACCGGATAACGCATCAGCACCTCGAGACACTGCCGGGTAAGCTTCTCGGCGGCTTCCGCGGGCTGATAGGGATCGGTCGCCGTTCCGATGGCAATGCGGCCAATCTGCTTAAGACCTCCCTTAGTTTTGGCCATCTTGGCCAGTTGAGCCTCCAGCGAGGCGGCGGCGTTTTCTTTTATCAGAATATGATTCTGGAACGTATCGTCATAATCCATTCCGAGAAAAGAATGGAACGCCCTGGCGTAGCAAAAGCTGCATCCATGTTGGCAGCCTCTGTAGGGATTGATGGACCATTCAAAAGGCATGGAGGGGGTGGTCACCCGATTAAGAATCTGTTTCGTGGTGATTCGGTCGTATTCGATTCTTCGCTTCATAGGAAGGGCCTCCA
>CP106741.1:3657500-5622500 GCA_030323305.1 Paenibacillus sp. CC-CFT747
CCCGCCAAGGGTTACCAAGTCCAGTCAAACTCCGAATGCCATGAACTTGGACCCCGGGAGTCAGACGGTGAGTGCTAAGATCCATCGTCAAGAGGGAAACAGCCCAGACCATCAGCTAAGGTCCCCAAGTGTGTGTTAAGTGGGAAAGGATGTGGAGTTGCCCAGACAACCAGGATGTTGGCTTAGAAGCAGCCACCATTGAAAGAGTGCGTAATAGCTCACTGGTCGAGTGACTCTGCGCCGAAAATGTAACGGGGCTAAACACGCCACCGAAGCTATGGCTTGCCGCAAGGCATGGGTAGGGGAGCGTTCTGTACAGGTTGAAGGTATACCGTAAGGAGTGCTGGACAGTACAGAAGTGAGAATGCCGGTATAAGTAACGAAAAGACAAGTGAGAATCTTGTCCGCCGAAAACCTAAGGGTTCCTGAGGAAGGCTCGTCCGCTCAGGGTAAGTCGGGACCTAAGGCGAGGCCGAAAGGCGTAGTCGAAGGACAACAGGTTGACATTCCTGTACCACCGTAAACCGCTACGAGCGATGGGGTGACGCAGAAGGGAAGAGACGCAGACGGATGGAAGAGTCTGTCCAAGCAGCGAGGCTGGTGTGTAGGCAAATCCGCACACTGTTAAGGCTGAGCTGTGACGGGGAGGGAAAATTACAGTACCGAAGGTCTTGTACTCATGCTGCCAAGAAAAGCCTCTAGCCAGGTGAAGGTGCCCGTACCGCAAACCGACACAGGTAGGTAAGAAGAGAATTCTAAGGCGCGCGGAAGAACTCTCGTTAAGGAACTCGGCAAAATGACCCCGTAACTTCGGGAGAAGGGGTGCCTCGGTAGGGTGAATAGCCCGAGGGGGCCGCAGTGAAAAGGCCCAAGCGACTGTTTAGCAAAAACACAGGTCTGTGCGAAGCCGCAAGGCGAAGTATACGGGCTGACGCCTGCCCGGTGCTGGAAGGTTAAGGGGAGCGGTTAGCGCAAGCGAAGCTGTGAACCGAAGCCCCAGTAAACGGCGGCCGTAACTATAACGGTCCTAAGGTAGCGAAATTCCTTGTCAGGTAAATTCTGACCCGCACGAATGGCGTAACGACTTGGGCGCTGTCTCAACGAGAGATCCGGTGAAATTTTAATACCTGTGAAGATGCAGGTTACCCGCGACAAGACGGAAAGACCCCATGGAGCTTTACTGCAGCTTGATATTGGACTTGGGTACGATCTGTACAGGATAGGTGGGAGCCAGAGAGTCATGAGCGCCAGCTTGTGAGGAGGCGACGTTGGGATACCACCCTGATCGTATCTAGGTTCTAACCTCCTCCCGTGAATCCGGGAGAGGGACCGTGTCAGGCGGGCAGTTTGACTGGGGCGGTCGCCTCCTAAAGCGTAACGGAGGCGCCCCAAGGTTCCCTCAGAATGGTTGGAAATCATTCGCAGAGTGCAAAGGCAGAAGGGAGCTTGACTGCAAGACGTACAGGTCGAGCAGGGACGAAAGTCGGGCTTAGTGATCCGGTGGTACCGAATGGAAGGGCCATCGCTCAACGGATAAAAGCTACCCTGGGGATAACAGGCTTATCTCCCCCAAGAGTCCACATCGACGGGGAGGTTTGGCACCTCGATGTCGGCTCATCGCATCCTGGGGCTGAAGTAGGTCCCAAGGGTTGGGCTGTTCGCCCATTAAAGCGGTACGCGAGCTGGGTTCAGAACGTCGTGAGACAGTTCGGTCCCTATCTGTCGCGGGCGCAGGAAATTTGAGAGGAGCTGTCCTTAGTACGAGAGGACCGGGATGGACGTACCGCTGGTGTACCAGTTGTTCCGCCAGGAGCACCGCTGGGTAGCCAAGTACGGACGGGATAAGCGCTGAAAGCATCTAAGCGTGAAGCCCCCTCAAGATGAGATTTCCCAGTTAGTAAGACCCCTTGTAGACGACGAGGTAGATAGGTTCGGCGTGGAAGTGCTGTAAAGCATGCAGCGGACGAATACTAATCGGTCGAGGGCTTAATCTAGGCCCCAAAAAGTGAAGCAGAGGCTTCGAAGGTGATTCCGATTACTTTTCGGGGACCCCGAGAGCACGAAGTAGGGGAGCAAAGGATGAAACAACGTAAGCTTCGGTTCCAGTTTTCAGGGAACAAGGGATAGGCCTTGATCAGCGAGTCTGATTATGGTGTCCTCTCTTGTTCACAGCGTTTGGCGACGCTGTAAACCTGACTATGATTGACGCGGGGTGGAGCAGCTCGGTAGCTCGTCGGGCTCATAACCCGAAGGCCGCAGGTTCAAATCCTGCCCCCGCAACCAATAAAGCCAATGACAGAGTCGAGAAATCGGCTCTTTTTCTTTTGTAGAGGACTAAAGGAAGAGTACCGTATCATCGAAAGAATAGCGGCAGTCTTGAAATTCTAAGGAACGAAAGGTCTCAAAGATCCCAGGATGCCAGGAATCGAAAAAGCGTGGAAGTCAGGGAAGATTAGGACACCTTACCGGTCTCCGCTTGGATAAGTTTGATCCCGACGGTTCTTCCTGATCCTATAAGGGCAAACGAGGCCTAGGTTTATTACCCGGGGATTGAAGTAGTGGCTAACCGGGCTTATTCGTCCCAGTGTTCGTCGGAAGCGAGCTGTTAAACGTGCAGAGATAGATACCCGATAAAAAAAGCGGGCCGGAGTAGAGGATTCTACATCCGGCCCGCTTTTTTTATGGGCAAAGGCCTTATTTCTTCAGATCTTCTATGCTGTTGATGTTCATGTATTTCGGTACGACCAAGCCCAGCTTAGTGCCGGATAGGTTAGCCCCCAAATCGTCGAATTTCCCTTTGTACTTGTCGTAGAAGTCCTTAGAAGTGGTAGGCAGCCAGGCCGCTACCATGGCGTCTACGTCACCGCCTGCGATTCCGGCCCACATGGGTCCGATTTCTACCTGCAGCATATCCACTTGGTACCCAAGCTTGCTTGTGAGTACGGCACGAACAACATTGGTGCTGGCGATTTCGGAATCCCAGGCCACATAAGCGAGCTTCAGTTTTTGGCCCGCTGGAGCTTTCGGCACTCCTTCAATCCAAGCAGTGACCTTATCCGGGTTATCATTCACCCAAGCGGCTGCGGCTTCCTCCGGTTTTTTGCCTTCCTGGATCCCTGCCATTACTTGCTCCATGTCCGTAGGAGTCCAATTAAATTTATCCAGGAACTGATAAGCCGAGGGCTGATCGGACTTAAGGCCAAGTCGCGTCATGGTATGAATCTCCTCGGATCCTCCAAATGAATTTTTAGGGTCGTCCAGATACTTGAGATCGTACTTGGTGAACATCCAGTGAGGCGTCCAGCCGGTAACAATAATGGGTTGCTTGGCCTTATAGGCTTTGTCCAGTGCCGCGGTCATGGCGGTTCCGGAGCCCTCGAGCAGGTTCCAGTCGTTCAGTTGGTAGTCCTGAATCGCTTTTTTGTGGCCTTCATCAAGCCGGCTCCGGGGTCGATGCCTACAATGGTATAGTTGACTTGGCTTCCTACCGTATCCCCTTTCTTAGCGCCCGTTCCCAGCACCTGATACAAACCGGCTCCCAAACAAAAAACAACCAGCGCACCGAGAATCCAAGGAGCTTTGCCCATAAGGGCGGATCGGCCGCGCTTCGGATTGCCCACAAATCTTTGGGTGATCCGGTCGAGCAGAATGGCCAGGATAACAACGGCAAGCCCCGCCTCAAAGCCTTTTCCGATTTTGAGCTGGGTAACCGATCGGTACACATCCGCCCCTACCCCTTGTGCTCCAATCATGGAGGCAATGACCACCATGGAAAGGGACAGCATGATGGTTTGGTTGATCCCTGCCATAATGGTTGGCAAAGCCAGCGGGAGCTGGACTTTATACAGCTTTTGGGAAGAGGTCGAACCAAACGCGTCGGCTGCTTCCACCAGTTCGGCCGGCACTTGATGAATGCCCAGCTTGCTCAAGCGGATGGTCGGAGGAATCGAGAAAATGACCGAGGCGATAACACCCGGAACGACCCCCAATCCGAAGAAGGTTACGGCTGGAATAAGGTAAACGAAGGCAGGCATCGTCTGCATGAAGTCCAGTATGGGGGTTAGGACCCGGTCCACCGTTCGGTTTCGCGTACACCAGATCCCGAGAGGGAGACCGAAAATGATGGAGACCAAAGCGGCGGTTAACACCAGTGCGAGCGTGTCCATCGTGGGGTCCCAGAAGCCCAAGTTCCAGATTAGCAGCAGGCCGATAGCCGCAAAGGCCGCTAGTCCCCAACGGCCGAGCCAATAGGCCAAAGCCGTGAAAAGGAGGATAACGACCACAATCGGCAAGGAATGAAAGATTAGCGCGAAGGCATTCACGATGCCGGTGATCATCCCCGAAATGAAATCAAACAAGAATTTGACATTGGTCCCGAGCCAGGCCACGATGGCCTCGATGATTTGGTCCAACGGGAGTTTAGGCATGGTTATCTTCCTCCCGTTTCAGAATATCAGTGCTTCCCGTTAAGGCAGCCAGGACCGCGCCGCGGACGATAATTCCTTGCAGCCGGCCGTTCTCTCCAACGACGGCCACCGGAATGCGAGTGTTGCCGACGATATCGAATAGCTCATTCAGAAGTTGGTCGGGTCTAACCACCGGAACATCCCGAATCACGATATCCTCCAGCTTCTGGCCTTTTCGGATGGCTTCCGAAGCATCTTCGGCGTTAATGGCGCCGATCAGCTTTTGGAGCGATCCACTACATATAGATTGGAAATCCCACTTTCCCTCATGAGTTCCAGCGCAACCCGCGGACCTCTGTCCAGAGTAATCGTTTCGGGACGGCGCATGACGTGAGAGGCGGTCAGCACCTTGGATAGATCCACATCCTCCACGAAACGTTCGACATAAGAGTTCGCCGGCGAAATCATAATGTCTTCCGGAGTGCCGATCTGAACGACCGCCCCATCCTTCATAAGCGCGATCCGATCACCGATTCGCAGAGCCTCGTCCAGGTCATGCGTAATGAAAATAATGGTCTTCTTCATTCTTTGTTGCAGATCCAGAAGCTCGTCCTGCATATCTTTTCGGATAAGCGGATCAAGGGCACTAAAAGCTTCGTCCATCAGCAAAATATCGGGGCCGGTCGCAAGGGCGCGGGCCAGCCCTACCCTTTGCTGCATCCCCCGCTTAACTGGTTGGGGTAGCTGTCCTCGTAGCCTTTTAAGCCGACGAGCTCCAAGGTTTCCATGGCTTTCGCTCTCCGGGTATCCGGAGATTCCCCTTTGATCTCAAGTCCGTACTCAATATTCTCCACAATGGTCCGATGGGGGAAGAGGGCGAATTTCTGAAAGACCATGGCGATATGATTCCTCCGTACTTCCCTAAGCTCAGAGGCATCGAGCTCTACGATGTTGCGGCCCTTCAAAAGGACGCTTCCGCTCGTTGGTTCGATCAACCGATTAAGCAGGCGAACGAGGGTGGATTTGCCGCTCCCCGACAATCCCATGATGACGAAGATTTCTCCCTCTTCAATTTCGAAGCTGACCCGATTAACGCCCACGGTTTGCTTAGTTTTCTCTAGAATGCTCTTTTTGCTCTGGCCCTGCGCCAATAAGGAGAGGGCTCGTTCCGGTTCGGAGCCGAAAATTTTAGTAAGTTCTTTTACTTCGACTATGGACATGTGGACCTCCCTGAGCTAGATTCTCCCCGCTCTGTAATCAGGCTGATTAGCATTACTTTGCGCATCCTGTGGCGGGTTATACGAAAAATAAACGAAAGAAAGCCGGCCCAAGAATCCGGATGGCCGTTTTTCCTGATTCTTGACCGGATCGTTCGTGCAGACACTTGGTAACCTTAACCCTTTGGCAGGCTTATGAAACATGGGAATATTTGGGGAGCGGGAGAGGGCCGGGATAGGAAGGGGGATGGCTGGCGGGAGGTGGAAGGATAGGTGTGAAGTGATACTAACTTAAAAAGAAGGCCGCTCCAGGGAGGGCATAAGGGGATCGGAGTTGATGTTCAGTAGGCAGAGGTAAATCAAGAGAAGATGTTCAGGGGAGGGAGTGGAAGGCAAAAAGACCCGGAGCATTTCCGGGCCGCTAATAGGGAGGCCTGCTGTCACCCCGAAAGAGAAGCAAGCATCTCACGTTAGGCCAGCGCTTTGCGGAATTCCTCGGTGAGAAGCGGAACGACTTCGAAAAGATCCCCGACGATTCCGTAATCGGCTACTTGAAAAATCGGTGCTTCGGCATCCTTGTTAATGGCCACAATGATGCGGGACTGGCTCATGCCGGCCAGATGCTGAATGGCGCCGCTGATGCCGCAGGCGATATAGATCTCAGGCGTGACGACTTTGCCGGTCTGCCCGATCTGCCGGGCATACTCGCAATAGCCGGCATCGCACGCGCCGCGGGAAGCTCCTACGGCTGCGCCGAGAACGGACGCTAACTGCTCCAAGGGCTGAAAACCCTCCCGGCTCTTCACGCCGCGCCCGCCGGAAACGATAATCTTGGCTTCCGTCAGGTCCACCTGACCGGTCATTTGGCGAATTACCTCCCGGATGACGGTGCGCAGGGAAGGCGGAGGGGAATAGGCCGATTGAATGATCCCGGCGGTCGTCCCGGAAGGCTCGGCGGGAGGAAGGTTATTCGGGCGGACCGTGACGATCATCGGCCCTCCCGTAAACCGTTTCTCCTCGAAGGCCTTTCCGGCGTAAAGAGGCCTGGTAAAGACCGGGCCGGCGTCCGAGCGATGGATGGCGACCACATCCGAGATCTGCCCGGCCTGCAGGCGGGCCGCCGTCATCGGAGCCAGATCCCGTCCAAAGGCCGTGTGCCCGAAGAAGACGGCATGAGGCTGGACCGCTTTTAGGATAGGAAGCAGGGCGGCGGCGTAGGTTTCGGGATTATAGGAGGCCAGATCGGCATGATCCACGACTTGGATCTCATCGGCGCCGTAACTGGCCAGCTCCTGGGCTTCCGCTTCCGAGCCGCTGCCGATGAGGACCGCTGTTATCCTGTCTCCGTCTTCTTGTACCGTCTTGGCGGCTTGAAGGGCTTCATAAGTAACCTGACGCAGCTTACCGCCTCGAAGCTCCGCTACGACGACTAACATTCGGCTCATGGGGATAACCTCCTTCGGTTAGATGACTTTGGCTTCCGTGCGCAGCAACGAAACGAGATCTGCCGCCTGTTGGGCGGGATCTCCTTTAAGAAGACGGCCGGCTTGCCGTTCCGGCGGCAGGCTTAGCGAAAGCCTCTCTGTACGGGGGCGACATCGTCCTCGGTTAAGCCTATATCCTCCAGGGTCAGCCGGCGAAACGGCTTCTTCTTGGCCTTCATGATGCCCGGAAGGGAAGGGTAACGGGGCTCGTTCAATCCCTGCTGTGCCGTGATAAGCGCCGGCAAGGTCACCTCCACCGTCTCGGCATCTCCCTCCGCATCCCGTTCGGCCACTGCCTTGCCACCGGAGACGGTCAGCTTGGTGACGGAGGAGGCATGGGGGAGGTCCAGCAGCTGGGCGAGGCGGATGGCGACCTGACCGGCCCCGTGGTCGACTGAGAAATTTCCGCCCAACAGGAGATCATAGCTCTCGGCAGCCAAATAAGCGGCCAGAGCTTTGGAGACGCTGTATTCATCCTGCGGAAGTCGGTCGTCCGACAGCAGGACGGCTTCATCCGCTCCCATGGCAAGCGCTGTCCGGAGGGCCTCAGCCGCTCGTTCGGGTCCCGCCGACAGAACCACAACCGTTCCGCCTTCCTGCTCCTTCAGCCGGATGGCTTCCTCGACGGCGTACTCGTCATATGGGTTAATCACGAATTTGACGCCATCCTCGGACACTTGGCCGTCCTGGATCACGATTCGTTCCTCTGTATCGAAGGTCTGCTTCATCAAAACATAAATGTTCATGAATGAATCCTCCTCTTTATCCCTGCTCCAACCCCCGCAGGAAAAATTCGACCGTTTTGTCCACTTGGGCGGATAGGCTGTACTTACGACCGGAAATCAGCCAGGAGGTGACCACCTCATCCATGGCTCCAAAAATCAGATGACGGGTCAGCTTGACGTCAAGATCCGGACGGAAGTCCCCGTCGTCCATGCCTTTCCTCAGCACTTGCCCGATTAATTCAATATATGGCTTGACGGCAAGTCCTATCTCTTGGCGGAGCTCGAGGGAGCTCTGGCGCAATTCAATCTGGGTGACATAGGCGAGGTTAACGTTGCTTTCGAGCTCGTTGTAGTGGATTTCGCAAATTTTGCGGAGGGCCGTCTTGGCGGAATCGGTCTCCTCGATTCGGGAGTTGAACATGTCGACAAGATCCCCGAGACGTTCACGGAAGAGAGAAATAAGGATATCTTCCTTGTTCTTAAAATATAAATAAATCGTGCCGTCCGCGACGCCCGCTTCCTTGGCGATTTTGGCGACCTGGGACCCGTGAAAGCCGTTTTCGGCGATGACTTTTAGGGCGGCCTCCAAAATCTGAGAGTATTTTTCCTTTTTCCTGCTTGCCATCGGCTCACCTCGGTGTTAGAATTCAGGTGTAGTGAATGAATACTCATTCATTTTTCTTAATCTTATGAGAATCGGAACGGATTGTCAACGCTCTTCTGGAAGGTTTTGCCGTTTATGTGTGGTTGATCTGCCCCGGCATTATCGTGGAAACGTCGCGCCCTCTGCTTTCTTATAAGATTTTTGTTGTTGAGGTTATGTAATCGCTTTCAATATGATTCGCAATAAAAATGGAAAGGACGGGCGATTATGGCGGCAGAGACCATCCGCATTCTTCTCTTCCTGGCGGTCGTCGGCTTAGGGTTCTACTGGTTCGGCAAGGCCGTGTATCACCGGTACCTCTATATTAGGCTCGGCCAGCCAGCCGATTTCCGGCAAGCAGGGCAGGCTCGCCTTCGAGGTTATCTCTCTCAGGTATTCGGCCAGAAGAAGCTGCTGAAAGACCCGAAGAGCGGCCTCATGCATATCGTCATCTTCTATGGTTTCATCGTGCTGCAGTTCGGTGCGCTTGACCTGATCGTCAAAGGGCTGACGGAAGGAGGCCATCTCCCGTTGCCGGGGTACGAAGCGTTCGGTTTTATCCAGGAAGCGACCGTTTTCCTGGTCCTGGCCGCCATGGCCTACGCCGCTTACCGGCGGTATGGGGAGAAGCTCCCCGGCTGAAAAAGGCTGGAAGCCCAGCATCGTCGTGTTCTTCATCTTCTTCCTGATGATGTCGGTTCTTCTATCGCTTGGCTTCGAGCGGGTTTGGCTCGGGATGGAGGCTTCGGGCTACGCTCCGCTCTCCTCGGCTGTTGCGGGTCTCTTCTCCGGCCTGACACCGGCAGCGGCGAAAACAGCCTTTTATGCCTCCTGGTGGGCTCATCTGCTGATCTTGCTCGCTTTCCTCGTATACGTGCCTCAGTCGAAGCATTTTCACATCCTTACCGCGCCGGTCAACCTCTGGTTCCGGCGAACGGGGCCGGCGGGCCGGCTGAAGAAGCTCGACCTCGAGGACGAGGAGGCGGAATCGTTCGGGGTGGGGAAGATCGAGGAGTTTACGCGGAAGCAGATGCTCGACTTCTATTCCTGCGTGGAATGCGGGCGCTGTACGAACGTATGCCCGGCCTCCAACACCGGCAAAGTGCTGTCCCCCATGCACCTGATCACCAAGCTGAGGGACCATCTACAGGAAAAAGGCGCCGCCGTTACCGCCAAGTCTCCCTGGGTGCCTGCGTTTGCCTTCTCCTCTTCCGCGCCGACCCATGCGGTTGAGGAAACGCAGGAGGGCCGGACCGGCTGGGACTCGGAGGATATCACGGATATCCGGCCAACGCTGAACTGGCAACGATCGGCTTGGGCGGCCCAGGAGAAGAAGCCGGAGGAGCTGGAGCTCATCGGTGATGTGATGACGGAGGAAGAGCTGTGGTCGTGCACTACCTGCCGCAACTGTGAGGATCAATGCCCGGTGGGCAACGAGCATGTGGACAAAATCATCGACCTGAGGCGGCATCTTGTGCTCATGCAGGGGAGCGTCCCTGCTGAAGGCCAGCGGGCGATGCAGAACATCGAGCGGCAGGGCAACCCTTGGGGGCTGAACCGCAACGACCGTCCGAAATGGACGGGGGAAATAGGCGGAATTTCCGTCCCGACGGTAAAGGAGAATCCCGGCTTCGAATACCTGTTCTTCGTCGGCTCCATGGGGTCGTATGATCTCCGCAGCCGCAAGATTTCGAAAGCGTTCGTCCGGCTCCTGAATGAAGCCGGCGTCTCCTTTGCCATTCTGGGCAGCGAGGAGAAGAATTCGGGGGATACCCCCGGCGGATGGGCAACGAGTTTCTTTTTCAGCAGCTGTGCCAGGAGAACATCGCGATCCTCCGGAAGTACGGTGTCCGCCGGATCGTAACCGCCTGTCCTCATACGTACAATACCTTGAAGAATGAATACCCCGAATTCGGATTGGAGGACGTGGAGGTGTTTCATCATACGGAGCTTCTGGACGATCTCCTTCGCCAGGGCCGGCTGGTCCCCCGGCATGAAGTGAGGGAGCGGATCACCTATCACGATTCCTGCTATCTGGGCAGATACAACGGGATCTATGAACAGCCGCGCGGGGTGCTGAAAGCCATTCCCGGAGTCGAACTGGCCGAGATGGAGCGTTCCCGGGAGAACGGGATGTGCTGCGGCGCCGGCGGCGGAATGATGTGGATGGAGGAGACGGCGGGCAAGCGGGTGAACGTGGCCCGCACCGAGCAGGCGCTGGAGCTAAAGCCGACGGTGATCAGCAGCGCATGCCCCTACTGCCTCACGATGTTCGAAGACGGGACGAAGATGAAGGAGGCCGAGGACAGGGTGAAGGCGCGGGACGTGGCGGAGCTGCTGGAGCAGTCGGTTTTGGGAGCGCCCCCTGCCTG
The DNA here is from genome assembly GCA_030323305.1 of Paenibacillus sp. CC-CFT747. GTDB lineage: Bacteria > Bacillota > Bacilli > Paenibacillales > NBRC-103111 > Paenibacillus_AO > Paenibacillus_AO aurantius. The sequence goes on from CP106741.1 coordinate 3,668,348, forward strand.
AATGATGGTAGAGCGCGCTTTTTCACCGGGGAGGGAGTTTTAGAGCTTAACGAGTATACCATTGACCAAACGGAGGGAAGTCCATATGAACCAATCGATTCGCAAAGCGGCGGTCATCGGCTCGGGGGTCATGGGGGCGGCCATCGCCGCCCACCTGGCGAACGCGGGAATAGCCTGCTTGCTGCTGGACGTGGTACCGGGACAGCTGTCGGACGAGGAGAAGGCGAAGGGTCTGACGCTGGAGCATCCCGCGGTACGAAGCCGGCTCGCAGTCCAGGCGATTGCCAGGCTGAAGAAGACGAAGCCTTCGCCTTTATACGACGAGTCGTTTGCCGAGCGCATCCGGCCCGGGAATCTCGAGGATCACCTGGGCCAACTGTCCGGTGTGGACTGGATCATCGAAGCGGTGGTGGAGAATCTTTCGGTGAAGAAAGAGCTTCTGGCCCGGATCGAGAAGAACTGGACGCCGGGGACCGTGGTCAGCTCCAACACCTCCGGGATTTCCATTAACGAAATGGCGGCGGGCTGCTCCGAGGAGTTCCGGAAGCATTTCCTCGGTACGCATTTCTTCAACCCGCCCCGCTACATGCGGCTGCTGGAGATCATCCCGGGGGATAAGACGGACCCGGCTTTGGTGGAGCGGATGAAGGAGTTCGGAGAGAAGAAGCTCGGCAAGGACGTCGTAATCGCCAAGGACACCCCTAACTTCATCGCCAACCGGATCGGCACATACGGCCTTCTGGTTACCCTGCGGGAGCTGCTGGAAAAAGGGTTCACCGTAGAGGAGGCGGATGCGGTCACCGGCCCCGCCATGGGACGGCCCAAGAGCGCGACTTTCCGGACACTCGATCTGGTCGGTCTCGATACGTTCCTGCATGTTGCCGACAATGTGCACGGCAAGGTCACGGACGCAAAGGAGAAAGAAGCGTTTGCCGCCCCGGACGTCATGAAGCGGATGGTAGCTAACGGATGGCTCGGAGAGAAGGCGGGCCAGGGTTTTTATCGGAAACGGAAAGGACCGGACGGAAGTGAGATTCTCTCCTGAATCTGTCCACGCTCGAATACGCACTGCAGAGGAAGGTGACCTCCGCTTCCCTGGAGGCGGCCAAAATGGCCAAAGGAGCCCGCGAAAAGACGAAAGCGCTGCTGGCCGGAGGGGACCGGTACTCGGAGCTGGCGTGGACGATCCTCAAAAAGGTGCTGCTCTATGCGGCGGACAAGGTAGGAGAAATAGCCGATTCGGTGGAGGCCATCGACGAGGCGATGAGAAAGGGCTTCAACTGGGAGCTGGGCCCCTTCGAGACATGGGACGCGATCGGGCTGGTGAAATCGGTGGAACGGATGGAGAAGGAAGGGGAGTCCGTACCCGCCTGGGTTAGGGAATGGATCGCGGCAGGAAAGACCAGCTTCTACCGGTCGGAGGGCGGCAAGCGGTTCGGGGTCTTCAAGGAGAGTACCGGCAGCTCGAGGAGCGTCCCGAACGAATCTCCCTTAAGGATCTGAAGGAGCGGAACCGGACTGTGCGTTCCAATAGCGGCGCCAGCTTGATTGATCTGGGGGACGGGGTGGCCTGCCTGGAGTTTCATTCGCCGAACAATGCGATCGGGGCGGACATTCTTCGGATGATTCAGCAGAGCGTGGAGGAGGTGGAGAAGAATTTCGAAGGGCTTGTGGTGGCCAACCAGGGACGGAATTTCTGCGTTGGAGCGAATCTCATGCTTCTTCTGATGGAAGCTCAGGAAGAGGAATGGGAGGAGATCGACGGCATCATCCGGCTGTTCCAGAACACCATGCTGAAGCTGAAGCGGTCCGTAAAGCCCGTTGTCGCCGCTCCCCACCGGATGACTCTGGGCGGCGGAGTGGAGGCCTGTCTGCCTGCCGACCGGATTGTGGCGTCGGCCGAAACGTATTTCGGCCTGGTGGAGGTCGGCGTCGGGCTCATCCCGGCGGGAGGCGGCTGCAAGGAGCTGGCGCTGCGGGCGAGCCGTGCCGCCCGCCTGCCGGACGCCGATCTTCAGCCGCACCTTAACCAGGCGTTCGAGACGATCGGCATGGCGAAGGTGTCCACGAGCGGCCACGATGCGAAGAGGCTCGGGCTCTTCCGGCCGGAGGACCGGATCGTGCTTCATCCGGATCATCTCCTCTACGAAGCGAAGAAGACCGTTCTCGGGTTAGCCCAGACGGGATACGAGCCGGCCCCGGAGGAGAAGATCCGGGCGGCGGGCTCGGACGGCAAGGCCGTGCTGAAGCTGGGGGCGCTGGGGATGAGACAGGGAGGCTATATCAGCGATCACGACCTGCTCATCGCCAACAAGCTCGCCCATGTGCTCGCGGGAGGAGACGTGCCCGCCGGGTCGCTGATGACCGAGCAGTACATGCTGGACCTGGAGCGGGAGGCATTTCTGAGCCTGTGCGGGGAGCCGAAGACCCAAGCCAGGATGCAGCACATGCTGGCCAAGGGCAAAGCGCTTCGCAACTAAGAGGAAGGCGGGGGCTCTCACGCGGCTGGCTTACCCAAGCTGCGGGAAGGAGTCCCTCGATCTCGCCGTTAGGGAGCTTCGATCGGAAGCTAGTGCCTTATCCGGTAACTTTGGTGGGGAGAAAGCCTCCAGATGCTCACGAAATTCAACAGGAAAGCAGAACTTCATTTGCGGATAAGGCACTAGTCCAAAGGAAAGAGGGGATGGACCATGAGGGAAGCCGTTATTGTTTCGATCGCCCGCACCGCCGTGGGCCGGGCCAAGAAAGGCAGCCTGGCCGACACGCGGGCGGAGGATATGGGGAAGGCGGTGCTCGAAGCCGTGATGGACCGGGCACCCGGGCTGAAGAAGGAGGAGGTGGAGGACGTCATCATCGGCTGCGCCATGCCGGAGGGGAGCAGGGGCTTAACTTCGCCCGGATTCTCTCCCTCTACGCCGGCTTTCCGGTGACGGTTCCGGCGCTGACGGTCAACCGGTTCTGCTCCTCGGGGCTGCAGTCGGTAGCCTTTGCCGCGGAGCGCATCATGCTCGGCCATGCCGATGTGGTCATCGCCGGAGGGGTCGAGAGCATGAGCCATGTGCCCATGACCGGTTTCAAGCCGTCCCCGCATCCGGGGATAGTGGACCGGATGCCGGAGGTGTACATGGGCATGGGGCACACGGCGGAGCTCGTAGCCGACCGTTTCGGCGTCAGCCGCGAGGACCAGGACCGGTTCGCCGCGGCCTCGCACGCGAAGGCGGCGCAGGCGTTGGCCGAGGGCCGGTTCTGTGAGGAAATCGTGCCTCTAGCCGTTGAGCGGACGCAGGTCGACGAGCAGGGAGGGTGAAGACGAAAGCATTCGTCTTCGACACGGACGAGGGCGTCCGGCCGGATACGACGGTCGACGTGCTGGCCGGCTTGAAGCCGGCGTTCCGGCTCGGCGGCAGCGTTACGGCAGGCAACACGTCGCAGATGAGCGACGGGGCCGCCGCCGCCGTGGTGATGAGCCGGGAGAGGGCGGAGGCGCTCGGACTGAAGCCGCTTGCGACCTTTCGGTCCTTTGCCCTCGCCGGGGTAGAGCCAGAGATAATGGGAGTCGGGCCGGTGAAGGCCATCCCGAAGGCCCTCAAGCAGGCGGGGGTGGCGCAGGACGACATTTCCCTTTTGAAATCAATGAGGCCTTCGCTTCTCAATGCCTGCATGTCATCCGGGAGCTGGGACTCGAGGAAAGCAAGGTCAATGTCAACGGTGGGGGATTGCGCTGGGGCACCCGCTTGGCTGTACCGGAACGAAGCTGACCGCAACGCTTATTCATGAGCTGCGGAGGCGGGGCGGGGGACTCGGAGTCGTCTCGATGTGCATAGGCGGGGGAATGGGAGCCGCCGGCGTATTCGAGGTTCATGCGGAATAGAATTCACTAAGCGGCCAAAGGAGTGAGAGCATGGGCAGAACGGTCGGAGGAAGCTTTATTATCGACGAAATTGACTACAAGGGCACGGTGAGTCCGGAGGATTTTACAGAGGAGCACCGGATGATCGCCCAGACGACAGAGGACTTTGTGGAAGGCGAGCTGGTCCCGCGGGATGAGGAAATCGAGAAGCTCGATTACGAGCTGACGGTGGAAATGCTGCGCAAGGCGGGCGAGCTCGGGCTGCTCGGGGCGGAGGTGCCGGAGGCGTACGGCGGACTAGGCTTGGATAAAGTAAGCTCGACCTTGATCAATGAGAAGCTGACGAAGGCGGGCTCCTTCGCCCTGTCGGTAGGGGCCCATGTCGGGATTGGAACGCTGCCCATCGTCTACTTCGGAACGGAGGAGCAGAAGAAGCGCTACCTGCCGGAGCTGGCGACCGGAGCGAAAATAGCGGCTTACTGCCTGACGGAGCCCTCCTCAGGCTCGGATGCGCTCGGGGCCAAAACCACGGCCGTCCGGTCGGAGGACGGCAGCCACTATGTGCTGAACGGAACGAAGCAGTTCATTACGAACGCCGGCTTCGCGGATGTGTTCATCGTCTATGCCAAAATAAACGGAACCGAGTTCAGCACCTTCATCGTCGAGCGGACCATGCCGGGCGTAAGCATCGGCCCCGAGGAGAAGAAGATGGGGATCAAGGGCTCGTCCACTTGTCCGCTCATTCTGGAGGACGTGCGGGTGCCGGCGGAAAACCTGCTGTGGGAGGCGGGAAAAGGGCATCTCATCGCCTTCAATATCCTGAACATCGGCCGCTTCAAGCTGGCGGCGGGCTGCCTCGGGGCTTCCAAGGACGCCATCGGGCTGTCGGCCAAATACGCCAACGAACGCACCCAGTTCGGACGGAAGATCTCCTCCTTCCCTTAATCGCCGCGAAGCTCGCGGACATGAATACCCGGGCCTATGTGCTCGAGAGCATAGTTTACCGCACGGCCGGTCTACTGGATCATGCGTTAAGCGAGGTGGATTCGGACAGCCCGAACGCGGGAAGCCAATCCGCCAAGGCGATCGCGGAGTATGCGCTGGAGTGCTCGATCAACAAAGTGTTCGGCTCGGAAACCCTTGACGACATTGCGGACGAAGCGGTGCAGATTCACGGAGGCTACGGCTATATCCAGGAATACAAAGTAGAGCGGATATACCGCGATTCGCGGATCAACCGTATTTTTGAAGGGACGAACGAAATCAACCGCTTGCTGATTCCCGGAACCTTGATCAAAAGGGCAATGAAGGGAGAGCTGCCTCTCCTGCAAAAAGCGATGGGCATGCAGGCGGAGCTTCTGCAGCCGATGCCCGCTCAAGTGTTCGAAGGGACCTTGGAGCAGGAAGCCCATCTGATCGCAATGGCGAAGAAAATCTTCCTCCTGGCGGGCGCCCAGGCTGTGCAGAAATACCAGATGAAGCTGGAGCAGGAGCAGGAGGTGCTGAGCCGTCTCGCCGATATGATGATCGACGTCTACGCGGCCGAAAGTGCTCTCGCCCGTACTCGAAAGCTCCTCGACCGGAATGGGGAAGCAAAAGCCGGTCTTGCGGTTAACATGACCACGCTATTCATACACGAAGCCTTCGGCCGGATAGAAGAAAAGGCGAAGGAAGTGCTCGCCGCCATGGAGGCGGGGGATATGCTGCGAACCCAACTCTCCGTTCTGAAGAAGCTGACCCGCCGCAGTCCGGTGAATGCGATAGAGCTGAAGCGTCAAGTCGGAGCGAGAGTCATTCAAGCTGAGAGGTATATTCTGTAGGCCGTACATCCTTGCATGCTGAAAAGGGGGAAGAGGGGTGGTCGACACGTCCAACCGTCCATGGTTAGCCCATTATCCCGCCGAAGTTCCGCCGACTTATGAATACCCGAAGCAAAATGCGGCCCGGTTTCTCCTGGAGGCCGCCCGTGATTATCCGGATCATCCGGCACTCGATTTCCTGGGCTTTCAGATGACCTACCGCAAGCTGCTCGATTCTGCTTATCGTTTTGCTCACGTCTTGGCCGATCTTGGCTTGAAGAAGGGCGACCGGGTAGCGGTTATGCTGCCGAACTGCCCGCAGACCGTAATCGCTTATTACGGCACGCTTCTTATGGGAGGAGTCGTCGTGATGACGAATCCGCTCTACACACCGAGGGAGCTGGAGCATCAGCTGAAGGATGCCGGGGTGAAGGCGGTCGTGACACTCGACCTCCTCCTCTCCCGGGTGCAAAAAGCCGCGGGCGCCGAAGGGACCGGACCGGTCCTTGTCACGTCCATCCGGGATTATCTGCCTTTTCCCAAAAACCTGCTATACCCGCTCAAAGCCAAACGGGAGGGGACCTACCGCAAAATCGCCTACGGAAACGGGGTTTATTCCTTCGTTAAGCTGTTGGAAAGCGCATCCTCAGTCCCGATCGAGGAGAAGGTAGAGGCCGGTCAAGACCTGGCCCTCCTTCAGTACACCGGAGGAACGACCGGTATTGCCAAAGGAGTGATGCTTACCCACGCCAACCTGATTGCGAATACGATCCAAACCCAGCTGTGGTTTTACCGGGCTAAGAAGGCAAAGGAAACCTTTCTCGCGGCTCTGCCCTTCTTTCATGTGTTCGGGCTGACCGTGCTTCTCAACCAGGCCGTCTATCTCGCCGGCAAGCTAATTCTCGTTCCACGGTTCGAGATCAATCAACTGCTTGCGATCATGGACCGGCAGAAGCCCTCGGTCTTCCCCGGGGCACCGACCATGTATATATCGATTATCAATCATCCCTCGGTCGCCCGGTACGATCTCTCCTCCATCCGCATCTGCATAAGCGGGGCAGCCCCCTTCCGCTGGAGGTGCAAGAACGGTTCGAGAGCTTGACCGGCGGGCGGCTCATTGAAGGGTACGGGCTGACGGAATCCTCTCCGGTCACCCACGCCAACCCGATCTGGGAGAAGCGCAAGGTCGGGTCCATAGGCATCCCGTTTCCCGATACGGAGGCGAGGATCGTTCATCCCGAAACGGATGAGGAGGTGGCGCCGGGCGAGATCGGGGAGCTGACCATCCGGGGGCCGCAGGTCATGAAGGGCTACTGGAACCGGCCCGAGGAAACGGCCAAGACACTGCGGGGCGGCTGGCTCTATACCGGGGATATGGCGAGGATGGACGAGGATGGGTATTTCTACATTCTGGACCGGCGCAAGGACCTCATTATTGCCGGAGGCTACAACATCTACCCGCGCGAAGTGGAGGAGGTGCTGTTCGAGCATCCCGATGTGGAGGAGGCCATTGTGGCGGGAATCGTCGATCCTTACCGCGGAGAGACGGTCAAAGCGTATATCGTGCTGAAGCCAGGAGCCGAGAGGAACGAGCAGGAGCTCCACACCTTCTGCAAGGAACGGCTTGCCGTCTACAAGGTGCCGAAGGTATATGAGTTTCGCGACAGCCTGCCGAAAACACTGGTGGGCAAAGTGCTCCGCCGCAAGCTCATTGAGGAGGACGCGGAACGAATTCGCCGGCAGTCTAGTGAATCGGAAGAGGGAAACGGTGCAGGATAAGAGGAGCTAGTTAAATAAAAAGGAGGAGGAGAGCATGGAGGCCGGTTCCGAAAAGCTGGAAGCCTACCTGAAGGAATTGAGCCGCGCCGCCGAAGGAACCTTCTGGGATTTCATTGGCTGTCAGATCGGGGAATGCCATCGGGAGAAGGTGGTCGTGACGCTCGGCATTCAACCTCATCATCTCAACCTGATCGGGATTCTTCATGGCGGGGTCCATGCCGCCATGATTGATTCCGCCATGGGCATAGCGGCCATGGTGTCGAGGCCCCAAGAGACGGTGGTGACGACGAATCTCCACCTTCACTATGTGGCCCCCGTCCGTCAGGGCACCGTGACGGTGACGGCGGAGATCGTCCACAGCTCCCGGAGGATGATTCACGCCGAGGCCCGCGCGTGCAATGACGACGGGGAGCTGCTCGCCTTCGGAACGGGGACGTTCCGCGTGATCGAGAAGTCCCCGGGGAAGTCCCGCCTGATCAGGGGCTTCCCGCGGAGCGCGAAACCCCTGTCCCACACGAAAAGAACGGTCCGCCTAAGCGAACCGTTCTTTTCGTGCTGGGCGGCCGAGGATCGCGGCCTGGTGCCAGGCTTGGCACCTGGGAGCAGGCCGGTTCTCCTGCCGGCTTACAGCCCGAGCATGAACTGAACCGTTTTGTCCCCGAAGCCCGGCAGCCCTTCATGGCCGAAGTCCGGATAGATCTCCAGGCTCTTCGGAGCGGTGATCTTGTTATAGGCTGCGAACTGAGTGGAAGGCGGGCAGGTGACATCCATCAAGCCGACGCCCATCATCACCTCGCCGCGGATGCGCTCGGCCAAGTACTGAATGTCGATATACCCGAGGCGGGTAAAAATTTCATCCTCGCGCTTATGCTGCGGATCGAAATGGCGGAAGAACGTTTTGAGCTCTGCGTAGGCGTTGGCGGCGAGATCCATTTCCCATACCCGGCGGTAGTCGCTCAGGAACGGGTAGATGGGGGCGAGGCGCTTGATCCGCGGTTCGAGAGCCGCACAGGCAATCGTCAAGGCTCCGCCTTGAGAGCCGCCGTAGGCGCCAACCCGTTCAGGGTCCACTTCCGGCAGACCCATGGCAATTCCCGCAAGCTGGGCGGTGTCAAGGAAGATGTGACGGAAGAGCAGGTTATCCTCGTGATCGTTCAACCCGCGGATAATGTGCCCGTGATGGGTATTGCCCTTCACTCCGCCGGTGTCTTCCGACGAGCCGCCTTGGCCGCGGCAGTCCATGGACAGGACCGAGTAGCCCAGGGCCGCGTAGACGAGCTTGTCGCTCCAGTCCCCGGCATGTCCGGTGTAGCCGTGGAATTGAACGACGGCCGGATGCTTTCCTTCTTTCTTGGGACGCACGTATTTGGCATGAATGCGCGCTCCGCGAACTCCCGTAAAATACAGGTCAAAACATTCCGCGAACGGAACCTGAAATGCGGAAGGCACCAGCTCGACCTGCGGATCCACTGCTTTCATTTCTTCGAGTGCGCGCTCCCAGTAAGCATCGAAATCTTCGGGACGGGGGTTTCGGCCTTGATAAGCATGAAGCTTATCCAAGGACATATCGACCAACGGCATGATGACACCTCTCCTATGTATTGGATAATATCGGTATCTATCATATTATAATTTTCCGGGTTTTGGAACCTTCAAATCAAGGTGAAGCCGGAATCCGCAAACGTTGGCACCCGTTATGCAACCATTGTCCGCCGGCAGAGGGACGGGTGGATTATCCTGGGGAAGAAAGAAAACCAAAAGACAGGAGAGGCCTATGACCATACCAAGAAGATGGCACGAGAAGCCCATGCGGATCATTGACTTTATCCCCCTGAGCCGGACCGGTTCGAGAACTTGAACGTGGAGGAGCAGTACCGGATCCGCTTGGGACTGGGGTTTAATGCCGAGCACGTCGAGGTAAACGATGTTTCCCTGGGGAGTCCGGGATTACCTTTTACCCGTCGGAGGTGGCGCTGGAGGTCCGGAAGGATGTTTTGAAGGAAATCGTCGAGACCTATGACGCGGAGGCGCTGCGTCCGTTAGTGTATTTTAATGTTCACTGGCTGGCCCCGTCTCTGTCGGAGCGGCATCCCGAATGGCTGCAGCTCGGGGAAGACGGGCGGATGCTGCCGAGCGCGTATGGAGCCGGGGGCTACTCCTGCGTGAACTCGTCTTTCCGCGAATATGCCTTCGGGACGATCCGCGCGCTGGCCCGTTATGCGATCGGCGGGATCTTCCTGGATGGCCCGATCTTCCGCGAGGACGGGTGCCACTGCCCGGCCTGCCGGGAGCGGTTCCAGGCCGAATATGGCTATGAAGCTCCCGCGGCTCCCCGGCCGGGGAGCCGGGAGGACATCGAGTGGGCTGCCTTCCGAAGAAGCTCTATCGCGCGGTTCATGGAGGATTCGTCCTTGGTTCTCAAAAGCACCGGCCGGAGGCCATCATCTATATGAACAACCCGCAACTGGCCCCGAACCGGCTGTGCAGCCGCGACAACCGTATGACGGTTCCCTACCAGGACATGCTGTTGGCCGAAGGGGCTTCCTGGGCGGGGACCTGCGGACCCTTCCGGTTTGGAAGCCGGCCGCGACGGCTCTTCTGCTGGAGGCCCAGGCCGGAGGCAAGCCGTACTGCGTGGCTATCGCCGGCCGGCAGTCGCCGTGGTCCCGCTATCTGCTGACCCCGGCCGAAACGTGGCTGGCCCATGCAATGGCCGTGGCTCACGGGGCTTGGACGTGGTACGGGGTGTATAACGACAACAACCGGGACACCCGTATGCAGACGGTCAGGGAGATCAACGCCTTCCTGAAGGAGCACGAGGAATGGTACACCGGAACCTCGTCCGCCGCAAGAATCGGCCTCGTGTGGTCCTATGCAACCGCCAACTATTACCAGACGACGGCGGCGGAAACCGACTTTACCGATGCCAAAACTTCGGTCGGGGACCGGCGCAAGAACGATTCCCGCAAAGCGTTCCACGGATGGTTCGACATCCTGTCACGCAGCCGGATTCCGTTCGATCTTCTGGACGATACGTCCCTCACCGACGGCAGCCTGAGCCGATACGAAGCCATGATCCTGCCGGGCGTAAGCTGCCTATCCGCCTCCGAAGCGCAGGCCGTCCGCCGGTATGTGTCGGAAGGGGGCAAGCTGATCGCGACCTTCGATACCGGCTTCTATGACGAATACGGCAGGCCCCTGGAAACGTCGGCCTTGTCAGATGTTTTCGGGCTGGAAGGGGATACCGCCGTTAGGGTCTGCCAATATGATCATGTTCCGGTTCCCGAAGGAGAAGAGCTGTTTCGTTCCGTTGACCAGACCCTTCTACCCGCTCCCGGGCTGGTCATGGAAGGCCAGGCGGCTGCGGATGCCCTCTCCATCGGGTTTTACCGGGAGCCTCAGGTCTCCCGTTACTGTGAGCTGCCTCCTGCGGCGGAGCATCCTTTTGCCATTCGAAACAGATTTGGAGAAGGGACATGTCTCTATCTGACGGGGAACGCGGACACGATGTACGCGGACTACTCACTGCCCGAATACCGCACGATGCTCGGGGAGGCGGCGGCCGCCATGTCCGCCCCGCAGGTGGAAGTGGAATTCGAGGCGGAGCTTGAATCCGTTCAACTTTCCCTAAGGCATAAGGACGAGTCGCTCATCCTCCATCTCATCAACTATACCGGGTCGATGACCCGGCCCCTTACCGGCATCTTGAGGCAGCGCGATGTCGCCATTCGGATCAAGGATATTCCTGAGGGAGAGTGGGCGGCATCCGCTCTGCGTTCCGGAGAAGCCCTGCCGGTCACCCGCCTGGACGGCGGGTTAGCGGTCCGGCTGCCGGAATTGGACGAGTATGAAGTCATCGTGTTCTCCCCGGTTCAGGTCTAAGAAAGGAAAACAGGTCTAAGAAAGGAAAACCGGTCAAGAGTAAGCTCTTGGCCGGTTTTTTGTGCATGGAAGAAAGGCGGGGGACGCCAGGACGCGGTTCAACGCCGTTATTTTTTTATGAATATGAAAAAAATTCGTTGTTAGGAAAAAACAGCTGTGCTAAGATTCAAATAGGAAAGAGGTTCCAAACCTATAAGGGACAACGGCGGGTACCAGTCGTTCATCGCGTGACCGATTACAGCGATACGTTCCCGATCATAACCTAAATGTCCTATAACAGCGGCGGCACCATTATCAATACGGGCCAGTTGACCCCGGGAAGCAGCTATACCGATTATCGGGTGACTTCGTACGGGACAACGCGGCGTTAAGCGGGGTAACGGCCAATACCACCTCGGGCAGCAGCACGATAACGGTTAACAATTCGGCCAACATTAAGGTAGGCGACTACATCCTGGTAGCCGGGACCAATTCGGTCGGCAAGGTGCTCTATGTGTCCGGAAATACCGTGCAGGTGGATAAACTTTATTCCGTGGCATTAAGCGGGGCTTCGGTTTCCTACTGGGCTCCGACGATTAAACCGTATGGGTTGATCTCGCCGTAAGGATGAGCTGCAGGGCGGGGAATGCTCAAGAATCCCATTAGGTTTTCTTGTTCGTTCCCCGGTCCTCTTAAGCGGATAGGAGGGGTTAAGGTGAAGAAGTATGCGCTCGTTGGGGCAGGGCCAGGGCCCTGCATATGTTTGCCAAGCCCTTAACGGAGGAATTCCAAGTAAAGGCCCGGTTGGTTGGCGTCTGCGACGTCAATCCCATTCGGGCGGAACGATTAAGCGAAGATTGCGGAAAGGTTCCCGTCTACACCGAATTTGACCGGATGCTGACCGAAAGCGGGGCCGAAATCATTATCGTAGCGGTTCCCGACCACCTTCATCATGTTTATGTCGTCAGCGCTCTGGAAGCCGGGTGTGATGTCATTACCGAGAAGCCGATGACGATCGATGCGGAGAAATGCCAAGCCATTCTGGAGGCGGAGCGCAGAACGGGCAGAAGCGTGAAGGTTACGTTTAACTGCCGGTTCATGCCCCATATGGCCAGGATTAAACAGCTGCTGAAGGATGGAGCAATCGGAACAATCCGGAGCATCCATATGGAATGGAGCCTCGACGGGGTTCACGGAGCGGATTATTTCCGGCGGTGGCACAGAAGGATGGAGAACAGCGGCGGATTGCTTGTTCATAAGTCGACCCATCATTTTGATCTCATCAACTGGTGGTTGGAGGACGAACCCGAGGAGCTTTACGCCTATGGGCTTCGGAATGTGTTTGGAGAGGGCAGAAGACCGCATGGAGAGCGGTGCCTCACGTGTACCCATACAACCTCCTGTGAGTTCAACTACGATATCACGAAAGACGAGTTCGCCAAACGGTATTACCTGGAAGCGGAAGAGGAGGACGGGTATTTTCGGGATGCCTGTGTTTTCGCTGAAGAGATCGATATCTTAGACACCTTCTCGGTTAACGTAAAATACTCGGGAGGGGCGCTGCTGACCTATTCCTTGTCCACAAACAGCCCTTATGAGGGATGGAAAGTGGCGATTCAAGGGACGAAGGGGAAGCTGGAGGCGGAAGAGTATTATAGCGGGCCCCATGCAGCGGAACCCCCTCCAGCCATCAAGCTGTATAACCGGAGGAATGAACGGATCCTTTATGAAAGTCCCCGGTCTCCCGGCGCCCATGGAGGAGGGGACTCGCGTCTGAGAGCAATGCTGTTCGAAGGCGGAAGCTCAGACCCTCTAGGGCAACTAGCGGGGGCGTGGGCAGGGGCCATGTCCCTTCTAATAGGAGCGGCGGCCAATCGGTCGATTCGGGAAGGCAAGCCGATTGCTGTCAAGGAGCTTCTGGAAGGAAAAGGATGAGCATGGGGAATCACCGGGAACCCTCTTAAAAGTAATTTGCAAGAAATTAAATTTTTTTGTATATAAAAAGTATTCATTGATAGGAAAAAGGTTTTGTAGTAGGATGGTCCGGTAAGGATATTTTTGGAAACCATCCAACTGATTTCTACTCGAAGGGCGGCGGTCTCAGGTGAGTTCACTGGAAGGAAAAATCATACTGATCACGGGAGGGCTGGGGACATTGGGCAGCTCCGCCATCCGGCTTTTTCTAAAGCAGGGAGCGACGATCGCGGCCAGCGACCGGAAGGCGCTGCAGGAGCATCCTGCTGTAGAAGCGGCAGTGGAGCACTATGGAAAGGAGCGGTTCCAATACTTTCAGGCGGATGTAACCGATGAAGTGCAGGTTCAGGAACTGGCCGAAGAAATCGGCCGTCGGTTTGGCGCGCTGCATGGGCTCTACCATAATGTATATGTAAACGTGGCCAAGCCGCTGCTGGAGCTAACCCTGGAACAGTGGGAGAATTCGATGCGCGGTTCCTTGACCAGCGCGTTCCTCGTCTGCAAGTACATGCTGCCCCTGATGATTCGCTCCGGCGGCGGTTCCATCGTGAATACGTCTTCCATCATCGGCCAGGTTCCGCTGCATAACTATTTGGCTTACGGAACGGCAAAAGCCGGAATGAACCAATTCACCCGACTGGTGGCGAAGGACTATGCTTCCCAGGGAATCCGGGCCAATGTGCTCGTTCCGGGGGATTTCAAGTCCGATGAGTTCCTGGAGTCCCCGCCGGATTCGTTCCGGGAGATGATGGGGAACATCACCCTGCTAGGCCGCAGCGCAAGGGCCGATGAAATCAACGAGGTGGCTTCCTTCCTATTATCGGACGCTTCCTCTTACGTAACCGCTTCTCTGTACTCGGCCGATGGAGGGTTCCGACTATGAAACAGTGGCTGTATCAGGACCATACCCGGGAGGGAATTTCCGAGAAAGCGGCAAACGGCTGGATGGCTGTCGTTCCGCTGGCTGCAACGGAACAGCATGGCCCCCATCTGCCGGTCTTTACGGACAGCATTATATGCGGGCACCTGGCACAGGAGGCGGTCCGCAAGGCCTCCGATTCCATCCCGGTGCTCTTGTGTCCGATGCTTCCCATCGGCTGCTCCCAGCATCATCTTTCGTTCGGAGGAACGCTTTCGTTTTCTTCGGCTACGTACCTGTCGATCCTTCGGGATATGGGAGAAAGCCTCGTCTCCAACGGATTTCGCAAGATCGTCTTTCTTAACGGACATGGCGGGAACGATCCGATCATGCACCAGACCGCGAACGACCTGGCCGTCAAGCATCCGATCTGGACGGCATCGGCTTCCTACTGGAGTGTGTCCCGTGAGGCCCTTCAGGAGAGGAATGCGGGCGAGGTCGGGATGGTCCCGGGACACGCGGGAGGCTTCGAAACTGCCGCCATCTTCGCTCTCCGGGAGGAACTGGTTCGTACCGAACGGATCACGGATTCTCATACGGAACGGCCTTGGATCAACTCGGGGCCGCCGGGCGCTTTTATCGGCCGTCACGGAGAGCTGACCGGAGCTGACGGCTTCACGGACGCTCCTCATAAAGCCACCGCCGAGAAAGGAAAGCTTTATTTGGAGGCCATTTCCGGGAGCGTGGCGGATTGGCTGGTGCAGGTGTACCGATCGATGGAGCAGGGGAGAATAGCCTATGACCTCGACGAATACAGAGTGGAAGAAACCTAAAGTCGCGGTGATTGTAACCGAGTACCGGTTTAATTCCCATGCGGATGTTATCCTGGGCCGGCTCCTTGGCCACTACGGGTATTCACCCAGAATCGAAGTGGTTTCCCTTTATACGGACCAGGTACCGGATAACGACATGAGCCGGGAGGAGACCCGGAAGAAAGGCATACCCATATACCCGACCATTGCGGAGGCCATAACAGACCCTCATAACAAGAATGGGATAGACGGGGTAATCATCATCGGGGAGCACGGCGATTACCCCGTGAACGAGAAGAAGCAGAAGCAGTATCCCCGCTTCCGGTTACTGAACGAGGTGCTTCAAACGCTGTCCGATCTGCAGAGAAACGTTCCGGTTTTCTCCGACAAGCATTTGTCCTACGACTTCCGGGAGGCGGTCCTCCTGTTTGAACGGCTCAAGAAGCAGGAGATTCCTTTCATGGGGGATCGTCCATCCCGTTCGTCGAGCAGGTTCCTTCTTACGACACCGGCCTTCTCCGCCAGGTGAAGGAAATTCTCGTGGTCAGCTTCTCGGTTGGTATCGAAGCTTACGGTTATCACGCATTGGAGGTTCTTCAGACGCTCACGGAGCAAAGGGAGGCGGGCGAGACCGGTGTCCGTTCGATCAACGCAAGAATGGGAGAATCGGTGTGGGAGGCGGCTGACCGGCAGGAATGGCCGGAGGACCTGATGCTTGAGGCCCTACGCACTTACCCGGATGTTTCTTTGGAGAAGCTGCGGGAGAAGGAGCCGGCTCCGGTGCTGTTCGAGATCGACTACGAGGACGGCACCAAAGGGTATGTGGTGCACTTTCTGGAGCTGGTTCAGCAATGGGGCTTCGCCTTCCGCACGGTGGAGGGGACCACGGCCGCGGCTCGCTGCAACAGCGAATTGGAACGACCGTTCGGTCATTTCGAAACCTTCACCCGGCTCATTGAGGAGTTCATTCTTACCCGTAAGCCGCCGTTTCCTATAGAAAGAACACTTATGACGACGGGGATGATCGATTTGGCCATGGAATCCTTATATCTCGGCAAGCGGCTGGAAACCCCGGAGCTCAGCATCCATTATGGAAAGGGGAATGGCAGGGATACGTGTCAGGCAGGAAGGGAGGAGGGGAAAGATGGACGATAAAGCATTATCGTCTCCCAAGAAGAAGATGCCTTTCTCCATGGGGGTAGAGACGGACAGGTATGTATACGTATCGGGCCAAGGCGGCCTTGATCTGGGAACGGGGAAATCGTCGGACCCGATCTGGAAGCCCAGACCGTCAAAACGATGGAGAACATTCGCGAGGTGTTGGCCTCCTTTAAACTGGATTTATCGGATATCGTAAAAGTGAACGTCTACTTGAGTGATAGGAGCCACTATGGCGAATTTAATGACATTTACGCCCGGTTTTTTCAAGAGCCTTACCCGGCACGAACCTTGGTCTATTGTGAGCTGAACTACGATCTGCTCGTAGAGATTGATGCCGTGGCTGCCGTACGGAACGGTTAAACGGATCGGAAGACCCGATAAGGAGAAACGGCACCAAGCCTATTAAAAAAGCCCTCTAGTGGAAGCTTGCTTTCCGTTTAGAGGGCTTTGGCGCGTTTTGGGGAAGGGTTGGAGTGTCCGATCCCGTTAGATTTAAGTTTCAAAATAGGAACTTAGGGTAATATACTATGGAGTAATGTCTTCTTAATCGAATGAACAACATTCATTGCTTTATAAATTGGAGGTCAAATCATGCATCGCGTAAACTTGGACCAAGATACCTTCAACAGCCAAGTATTTCTCTTTGCTTCTTTTGGTATTGGTCTTGTTGCTCCTGACGGTTTGATTCTAGCTGTTAACCCTGCCATGGAACGGATCCTAGGTTATTCGGAAGAAGAGATCAAGGGCATGCGATTCGGATGCTTTTCCCATCCCGATGAAACGGTTAAAAACATAGATGATTTGAAGCGATTATTGAAGAACAACGAAACAGAAGTGCAGCTGGAGAAGCGCTACGTAAGAAAAGACGGCGAAACCGTCTGGGCGCTCCTCTCCGTTCATGTATTCCGCAACACGGATGGATCGCCGCATCATTACATCGCCCAAGTGATCGATATTTCGAAGCAGAAAGAGACGGAAATTCGGCTTCAGGAAACCGTGGAACGGTACACTTCTCTGAAACAGTATAACCATGACGCCATTTTGTCATTTGATCTGAAAGGAAAGATCATAAACGGAAACGCCATGGCCGAGAAACTTACGGGTTATAAAATTGAAACCGAGCTTAGGGGCAAAAAACTTGCCGATCTGATCGGTCGTCCGAATGTGGAGCGTATTCTCGCTGACGCGCTTCATGACAATACGGTCGAACGGGAAATCGATACGCTTGTCGGCAAGGACGCCCAGGTCATTGAAGTGCTCACAAGTATTGCTCCCATTTTTGTGAATAGTCAAAACATCGGTTTCTATCTCATTTGCAAGGATATTTCCGAACAGAGAAGACTGGTGGTAGCAAAGGAAGCGGCGGAAGCCACCAACAAAGCCAAGAGCGAATTTCTGGCTATGATGAGTCATGAAATCCGAACACCGATGAACGGCGTCATCGGGATGACCGAGCTCTTGCTCGATGGTCAACTCAGCGAGGAACAAAGAGATTACATTGAAGTTATCCGCAACAGCGGGGAAACACTCCTTTCTATCATTAACGACATCCTGGACATTTCGAAAATCGAATCGGGAAGAAGCGAATTGCAAGAGGAGACGTTCGAGCTGCGGAAGATCATCAAGGACAGTCTGTCTGTTGTATCCAAGAAGGCGGACGAAAAGAGTGTGGGATTGGCCTACACGATTAATCATGATGTGCCCGATTATATATACGGGGACGCGGAACGTCTCAAACAAGTGCTCATGAACCTGCTCGGAAACGCAGTCAAATTTACGCCAAGCGGAAAGATATCCATTGAGGTCCAAAAGGCAAAAGGGAATCAGCTTTTGGAATTTATCGTGACGGATACGGGAATAGGGATACCGCCCAACCGGCTGGAAGACATTTTTGAACCTTTCGCCCAAATCGACAGTTTCATGAGCCGCAGGCACGATGGAACTGGTCTGGGACTGGCAATTAGCCGAAAAATTGTCGGACTGATGGGAGGAACTATCTATGCGGAAAGTGACGGGAAGAGCGGTTCCGTCTTTCACTTCACGATCAGATTAAACGAAAAAACGGTTGAGGACATCAATGAAGATGAACACGTTTCATCATCAATAGACTCGGCGAATATATTGATTGCTGAGGATAACGCGATCAATACCCTGGTGCTGAAGAAAATGCTGGAGAGAATGGGGCACCGAGTATCCGTGGTCTTGAACGGCGAAGAAGTGATTGAGGCTGCAACTAAGGAATCATTTGATATCATTTTTATGGATATCCACATGCCTGTTTTAAATGGCTTAGAAGCGACGCGGATGCTCAAAGAAAAACTGGCATCCGAGAAGAAGCCTCGTATCGTGGCGGTGACCGCAAATGCGTTAAAGGGCGATCGGGAAAAATGCCTGGACGCGGGAATGGATGATTATATCAGTAAGCCAGTTAAGCTTGAAGTCTTAAAGGAAATTTTGAAGCAGCATGCTCCAAAGGCACGTACTACAAAGCTGGTAAATTAGATCATTCAAAGTAGCTAACCATGCCAAAAACTCCGTACCGTGCACGGAGTTTTTGCAAATTCCCTAACAAAGTCATTTCTGATGGGAAAAGGGACGCCCCGGACGGCGACGGACATTTCCTGTTAATTTAGGTTCATATTCGGGTCTGGTTTACTAACGTCCTCTAAATGGCCCCTATCCATCCATTGGTTTGACGTATAGCCCCAACTTTTGACCCATATAATCGGTGTCTTTGATTCATGCATGTTTATCCATTTATCGCAAGCAAGTGCAGGCGGCTTCCCCTTGCCAATTGTCGATATTTTTCCCCTGTACAGGCACTTGTAGGCCCTAGCCCACATAAACTAAACCATTCTCATCTTGGGGGTGGCGGCAAGTGCCTGGTTTTTTTGCGGCAATCGCGCTTTTCATTAAAGAATTAATGCTCCTCGTTTCGTATGTAAAGAACAATGCATTTCCCCAGCCGCTGGCGGAAGCCGATGAAATGAAGCACCTGAAAAGAATGCAGGAAGGAGACCAGGTTTCTCGTAATCTATTAATTGAGCACAATCTACGCCTCGTCGCTCATATAGTAAAAAAATTCGATAATACAGGGGAAGATTTGGAAGATTTAATTAGTATAGGGACCATAGGTTTGATAAAGGCCATCGAATCTTACTCGCCTGATAAAGGGACGAAGCTCGCGACATTCGCGGCGCGCTGCATTGAGAATGAGATCCTGATGCACCTTCGGTCATTGAAGAAAACGAAGAAAGACGTATCCCTGCATGATCCGATTGGAACGGATAAAGAAGGCAACGAGATTACCCTGATCGATATACTCGGAACCGAAAGCGATGATGTCGCGGAAAAGGTACAGTTGAAGATTGAGAAGTCCAAAATCTATGGACATCTGGATATATTGGATGAGCGGGAGCAGGAGGTCATCCGCGGCCGGTTCGGGCTGGACACGGGCGGGGATGAACGGACCCAGCGGGAAATTGCGAAGGAGCTCGGCATCAGCCGGAGCTATGTGTCGCGGATCGAGAAGCGGGCGCTGATGAAGCTGTATCATGAGTTTTACAAGGTGAAGAAGTGAAGGAGAGGGCCTGCCGGTGGGCGGGCTCTTTGTCATCTCTCGTCCGATAACAAACAAAGAGGTAAAAGAATGAGAACGAAAGACATGGGAGCTTTGTTTGGGCTCGCCGCATTATGGGGAGCTTCGTTTTTATTTATTCGGATCGCCTCGCCGGCAATCGGTCCTTTTCTAACCGCTCAAGGGCGGGTAACCCTCGCTGCAGCCGGTTTATTGTTATATGCTTCTATGATGGGGGTATCCACCCAATTCTTTCAACGCTGGAAGCAGTACTTAATTATCGGTTTGCTAAATGCCGCGATCCCTTTTACCTTCGTCGCCATAGCGTCCCTTCAATTGAACGCCTCTTTGTTAGCCATTATTAATTCCATGACACCGCTGTTTACCGCGCTTGCTGCCGGGGTTTGGCTGCAGGAAACGCTGAACTGGAAGAAGTGGTTTGGCATTTTGATGGGCATGGCCGGCGTGATCATTCTGGTTGGGTGGAGTCCCCTCGCCTTTACAGTAGAAGAAATAGCGGCAACTATCTTGTCCCTTCTTTCTACGGTATCTTACGCCTTGGCCGGTGTATATGCAAAAAGGACCTTCCGTGGTATTCCCCCTGTATCGATCGCTTATGGACAACAAATGGGAGCAGCCCTGCTTCTTGTTCCATTCACGCTGTTTCAACTTCCGACACCAAATTCCATTTCACCGGAGGCGGCGCTCTCTGTGGCGGGCGTTGCCCTTTTCAGTACGGCTGCCGGCTATCTTCTTTACTACTACTTAATCGCCAGAATCGGCCCCACCAAAACGGTAAGCGTCACGTTCTTAATTCCCTTATTCGGCATGCTCTGGGGCGTTGTGTTTCTAAATGAACCTATTACGAAGGGGATGCTTGTCGGCCTTTTTGTGATATTGGGAAGTATCTTTTTAATCTCAGACAAGGGGCAACACGAAGCTAAAAAGGAAGAACATTCTTGATTTTGTCCTCGCAAAATGCTTGGCACGGACTATTTGGATCTAAAGCGTACTGATTGTTTAGGGCGGGGATGAACGGACCTAACGCGAGATTGCAAAGAAGCTCGGCAATCAGCCGCTCGTCTCTCGTATGGATCGCGGATCGAGAAGCGGGCGCTGATGAAGCTGTACCATGAGTTTTATAAGGTGAAGAAGTGAAATCGAAGAAGTAACCGGTGACCCGTATAAAAGACAATTAGAAAAAACGAACAGCCTTCTATTCCCTACAGCCAATCGTTCCGCCGTCAACCTCACGCGATACGTAATGGGAGAGGAGCCACTGAGTAGGGAGTTTATCTGCTTGTTAAGAAAATCCTGTTAACGAATCGCCGCGATGGAATCTTGGGAAGCTGCCGATTTCGGAGCTTGGCTTTTCGTATTCGCTAAAACCCTAAAGACGAAACGAGCCTTAGAAGTGATTCTAGGCTCGTTTTTCTTTTGCAAAGCAGAGTCTCAACAAAGCTTCTGAATTCGCAGGTCACCCGCTTGGTTCCAACTCTACAAGTCTCTATATTTTGCCCCTTGCGACTTTTGCTTTCATCTAAAGTCTAACTGACCTTTCGGCTTCTGTTATTAATTATGCGTTACTACGGCACCCGAGCCGCCGTACATATCTAACTCCCCGTCAAGCTCCAGCTTCAAAACGGAAACATGTTCGTGTGCATCTTCAGGTGTCATGTAAATCCAGGTTGTTCCCGGGATGTTGAACCA
Source organism: Paenibacillus sp. CC-CFT747 (assembly GCA_030323305.1). Taxonomy (GTDB): domain Bacteria; phylum Bacillota; class Bacilli; order Paenibacillales; family NBRC-103111; genus Paenibacillus_AO; species Paenibacillus_AO aurantius. Next base: position 3,689,730 of record CP106741.1, read on the forward strand.
AGGCACTCCGCCATGGATAGCATGCTTGAGCTCTTTGCCCGAATGAAGAACGGTAATTCGATTGATCTTATTCGATAGCCCTTTAAGGCAAACACTTTCTTTGGGATCGTCATAAACGAATAGATAGAGGGTTTTCCGATCTTTGGATACCGTGCTGCCGCCCAAAAAATACCGGGTATGTATTCCTTCATCCGTCTCGTAGACAGCTTCTTCATGGGTTCGTATCCAATCGCCAAGACCCAGTAAAATAGTTTCCTGTCTGGGATCAATCGATCCATCTTCCATGGGTCCAATATCGAGCAGCATATTACCGCCCAGGGTAATACAGTCACAGAACATCCGGATGATTTGTTTCAGCGTTTTGTAGTGATTATCCTGCGGCTGGTATCCCCAAGAGCTGTTGATGGTGGTGCAAAATTCCCAGGGTCCCTCAGGCCTGGTGATCGGCAGACCTTGTTCGGGCGTTCTATAATCGCCATGGCCCTGCAGCCTAGAGTTGATGATCAACTCAGGATTAAAGGACTTGAGGTACTGTTTAAAGGCAGGCAGATTCCATTGCTCGGCACTGCGTTCCCAGTCTCCATCAAACCACAAAAGGTCGACTTTCCCGTAGTTTGTTAACAGTTCTTGCAGCTGGTTGTTATTGAACTCGAGAAACTTCTGCCATCTGCTCTCATCCTGGATGCCGTCTTTCGGGTTAGAGAAACGGTTGACTGTACTCAGGTCATCCGGTACTCGGCCACCTTCGAATACACTGGGGTAATCCGGATGGGACCAATCGATGAGAGAAAAATACATCCCGAGCCGGATTCCTTTTTTGGTGATGGCTTCGGCATACTCTTTGATGAGGTCGCGTTTGGCCGGGGTCTTCTTCACAACGTTCAAATCGGAGTACTGCGTATCCCATAGCGCAACGCCATCATGATGCTTCGTCGTCAATACGGCATATCGAGCCCCGGATTTTGCGATGAGATCCGCCCACTTATCCGCATCGAAGTTTTTGGCCGTAAAGCCTTCCAATTGCTTCATATAATCTTCGTGTGAGATCCTCCCGTTATAGAAGGACCAAGACTCTGCAATTCCGTTAACCGCATAGATCCCGTAGTGAATGAATATTCCAAGCTTCGCTTCCTCGAACCACTTCTGCACTTGCCCATAACCTCCCTGATGAAAAAGATATACCAATTATATCACGTACTCTCTTAGCTGCAAGACGGGGTTCCCCCTTTTTCCTTGAATATGGTGGCATCCGTATTCAGGTAGACAATGGGAGAAAAAGCGTTTAGTTGACTTTTCACGTCACAAAAATATATCATATTGTTGCGAAGGAAATAAGTTTGGTATAAGAATGGTTTAGCTTTAAAACTCTAAGGAAGAAAAATGGATGTGATTCTGTGATTAATAATGAGAACAAACCTTTGTATATGGTCATAAAAGATGATTTGAAGATGAAAATCACCATGGGGGAGTACAGCCCAGAGGCGCAAGTCCCCACGGAGGCGGAGTTGGCTGAGCTTTACGGGGTCAGCCGCATTACCTCAAAGCGTGCATTGGTGGAGCTGGAGCGAGAAGGTTTGATCTACCGGAAGCGCGGAAGCGGAAGCTTCGTTAAGCTGCTTGGGGAACGCGAAGACCGCGGTGAATTGGTTAGCCCTATCATATCGATGATCGTGCCCTTCATGGCCTCATACAGTATGCCGAACAACCTGAAGGGCGCATCGGATTATTTGGATGCGCACGGTTACTTTTTAAGCATACACAACAGCGATTGGAGCCTAAAGAAAGAACGAGAACTCCTGACAAAACTGCCTAAGAGCGGCAGCCGTGCTATCATATTGTACCCGGTCAGCTCTTCCGGCAATATCGAAATACTCAGTGCCTTGCATAGCAATGGCTATCCGATCGTCACCATCGACCAGTATATTGACGGTTTGGGAATTGCGAGCGTGACATCGGACAACTATGCCGGCGGCTATGAGACCGCCACACGGCTCATCCAAGAAGGCCATACCCGAATTGCCTACGTATCGAGCATCAGCATCAACTACCGGAGCACGGTTCGCGACCGCTACTTCGGGTATTGCCAGGCACACCGCGAGAACGGTCTGACGATTGATCCCGAAATCGTCATTACGGATTACTACCGGCAAGTGAACGATCAAAATGCTCGAGCTTTCTATAGTGCGCTTCTCAATGATCTGATGCACAAAGGGGTAACGGCAATACTAACGGAGAATGATTATGTTGGTGTTGAATTATTGAAGTGCGCTTTGGAAATGGGGATCCCGATACCGGAGAAGGTGGCCATCGTTGGGTTCGATAACGAAGAGATGTCCCAGCATTTAGAAGTTCCGCTTTCGACCGTTGAGCAGAATTACTATGAAATTGGATACAAGGCTGCTGAATTAGTGGTGCGAATGATATATCAAGATAAAGGCATCGAAACCCGCAATGTGGTGCCTGTGAACTTCATCGAAAGACAATCTACCCGAAAACAGCCAAAAGGAATAGACGACGACTCAGAAAACTAGGTCAAAGGACCTGAAAAGATATAGAAATATGATAAAAGATATAGAAATATGATTTTTGTTCCAATATTGATATACCCACTATTTACAAACCATAAAAGTGAATATATAATACGGATATAAATCAGGGGAAATATTATATCTATCTTGAATGCCCTTACATGCTCGTTTGACGCAAACAACTAGCTTAAGTGTTTCTAGATAGAATTTATTTTTCCTGTTTTTATTGGAAGCGTTGATGTCGAATAACTGCGAAACAGCTTCGTATGAAGGTGGACTCCCTGTTTTTCCTTGCAATAGGAGCCCATCCGTGTACGAATATTTTGCAGAAGACCTTGCTTCCTTAAATCCGATCGATGGGGGTATGAAGTAAATGAAAGCGCTTAAATGGGTTTCGAAGTCTGTCGTTCTCCCGCTCGTTTTAACACTTGCTGCTTGTTCCGGTAACGGTGGCGGAAGCAGTACGGCAGGCGAGACGGGTTCGCCGAGCAAAAGTCCCGAAAGCAGCACCTCAGCCGCGACAGCTTCACCGGCCAAAGTTCCGGACTTGGGCGGGCAAACCATCAAGATAGGTCAATGGTGGGACGACGCAGACCCCCGCAAAGTTCCTGCGGACAAAATCGATGCGGCCACTCAAAAACAGACTGACTTAATAAATGCAGCTGAGAAGAAATACAACTGCAAAATTGAGTTCGTTAAATTTGGTGACTACGGCAAATATGTGGAGAACTTCACGACGACTTCGCTCGCCGGCCAACCGTTTGCGGATGTGGTGGTCCTTGAGCTGTTCTGGTCCTTCCCGACCCTGGCCAACAAAGGACTTATCCAACCGATCGACGGCTGGATTGATATGAAGAGCTCGAGATACAACGATTGGATGCGCAAAGGCGGCAGCTTTAACGGCAAGCAATATGGCTACTATGACGGCACGCCTTCCCCGTACGGTATCTTCTACAACAAGACAATGGTACAGAAGCTTGGTCTTGAAGATCCTTTCGAATTGCAGAAGAAGGGCGAATGGACTTGGGATAAATTCCGCGACTTTATGAAGAAAGCAACGCAAGACACCAACGGGGACGGCAAGCCGGATGTATATGGCTTTCCGAGCGGCAGGGTCTTCGATCTTGCTCAGCAACTGGTTTATGTGAACAAAGGAAGCGTTGAGAAGGATGCGAGCGGCCAATTCAAATTCAGCCTTGACAATGAAAATTCGATGCAAGCTCTGCAATTTGTGTCTGATTTGTACAATAGCGACAAGACATTCGATCCGTCTACGAACGATCCGAGCAAGGATTTCATTGCCGGCAAAGACGTCCTCTATCCCGGTTTCAGCTGGGAATTTAATGGACTTCGCGACAACATGAAAGATACGACGCTTGGGTATGTGTTCTTCCCTAAAGGCCCGAAGTCGGACAAATACCAGTCCTATACCCAGTTCGGCAACATGTACTTCGCTCCGAAGTATTCCAAGAATGCGGAAGTTGCCATGAAGATCTACGATGAAATCAACCTTGGACCGGAAGGCAAGCAGTATTCCCTGCAAGGCTGGCAATCGGCTTACCCGACTCCTGAGCTGGTTGAAACCCGCAAACTAATGTCCGAAAACATTGATTACATATCCTATTTCTCGGTTCCCGACGGCCAAAAGTATTTTGGACAGATCGTCGAAGACATCACCAAAGGCAAGCAATCCCCGTCCAGTGCCGTTGAAAAGGTAAAACCCCAATTCAATGCGGCCATTGACAAATTACTTGCTGAATCGAAGCAGTAATCTCGATCTTATTAGTTCTCTTGAAAACAGTGCCCCTGATCTCGAAGCCGTTCTGCGGTAAAGAAGATTGGGGGTCACTGCTTAAGAGAAGGGGAGAAGCCATGCGGCGGCCAATCGTAAAAGCGATCGCCATCCTTGTTGTTATATCCATCATTATCTATTCATCGACCCTGTTGGCTGGCGGAGGTTCTGCCGCAAGGGCAGAAGCTGTTGATCGACCGCTCGATGTATCAGGACTCCAAAATATGAAAGGCTCCGTCAATCCGGGAAGCTACGATGCCTATATCGCTCGATATTCAAAAGACTCCCGACCGGAAAAGGACATCGTGATTCAAGGCGAAGACTTCGATAAGGCAGAGGGCATATCCCCAACCTTCGCTGACGATCTTGGCGACGGTACGCGAAGAGCCGTTCTGACCGGGGAAACCGGATCAATCGAATGGACATTTCAGGTCCCGGAAACGGGGCTTTATAATATTGAAATCAGCTATTACAACGTGAAGGGCAAAGATTCCGATATGGAACGCGAACTTGCCATCGATGGTGAGCTGCCTTTCGCGGAAGCCCGAAGTTTTGTATTCTCCCGTGTGTGGAAGGATGCAACACAAAAAGTCGTACAAGATGATAACGGAAACGATATTATCCCCGATCAAGCGGAAGAGCCTATGTGGCAAAGCCAATTGCTTCGTGACTCCAACGGCTATTATTCGGAACCCTACCTGTTTTACTTCTCTAAAGGCACCCATAGGCTCAAGCTCACATCGGCGAAAGAATCGATGGCTATTGATTCTATCAAATTAACAAACCCGCCTGGCCCGCCATCCTACAAAGATTTGATGAAAACATACATAGCTCAAGGCTATCAACCCGCGGATCAGGTGCTGATCAAAATACAAGGTGAGCAGGCTGCATACAAGTCTTCCCAGACGCTCGTAGCCTATAACGACAGGTCGGATCCGGCCAATGAACCATTCAGCGTATCCAAGCTCCGCAACAATGCGGGCGGCGGGTACTCGTGGAGAATGCCCGGACAATGGATCGAATGGGAAGTGGACGTCCCCAAGGACGGCCTCTATCAAATAGCATTCAAAAATCATCAAAATTATTTGCGGGGGATGTCGTCACTCCGGCGGTTGTACATTGACGGCAGACTTCCGTTCGCGGAGGCCAACCGGATCGGTTTTCCGTATTCCAGTGACTGGCAGTTCAAGATTATTGGCGAGGGAGCAGATAACCCTTATTCCGTGTATCTGGCAAAGGGCAAACACAAGATTCGCCTAGAAGTGACGTTGGATGACTTGGCACCTATTTTGAGGGCAACACAAGCCAGCATTCTTCAGCTGAACAATATGTACCGGCAAATTATCAGTTACACCAGTACAACTCCGGATCAGTTCCGGGATTATCAACTGGAAGAGCGCATTCCCCATATGGTGCCTTTGTTTCGCGAACAAAGCAGCTTGTTGGATAAGATTGCAAGTATTATTGAAGGCTCGTCCGGCAAGAGCAATGAAAACTCAGCATTGCTTCATACGCTCGCCTATCAATTGAAAGATATGGCCGCCAAGCCTGAGACGGTTCCTTCGCGGCTTGAATCGTTCAAGGGAAATGTCGGAGCGCTGGGCAGCTGGCTGCTGACGTTACCCGAACAGCCTCTGGCGATTGACTATCTGATCGTAAGTACTCCGGGAGCGAAGCTACCCTCACCAACAGCATCGGGTTGGGGACACTTCCGGAGCAGCACCCAATCGTTCTTTGCTTCTTTTTATGAAAAATATGATCAATTTTCCGGAGAAGATGACGGGGGCAAAAGCATTACCGTATGGATGACATCTGCCCGGGATCAGGTACAGGTCATGAAACGGTTGATCGATAACGAATTCACGCCAAAGACGGGAACTAACGTTAAATTGAGGCTAATTGGGGCCGATGTTGTCCTTCCCGCAACGCTGGCGGGAAAAGGCCCGGATATCGCGCTGCAGATGGGTAACGATACGCCGGTCAACTTCGCAAGCCGCGGCGCCCTGGTCGATTTGTCCAAGTTCGCCGATTTTGGTCAGGTGAAGGAACGGTTCCTGCCAAGCGCGATTGTGCCTTACGAATATGGCGGTGGAGTCTATGGAATGCCCGAGCAACAGACCTTCCCGATGCTATTCTACCGTAAAGATATCCTGGATGAACTGCATTTGAAGGTTCCTCAAACCTGGGAGGAAGTTTATACCTTGATCCCGGAGCTGCAAAAGCACCATCTCGAATTCGGGCTGGAGCAAAAGCCGTTGGATATGATGGGCAACGAAGTCGTCACCAGCAATGCGCTCCCCCGAATCCTGCTTTTGCGATGATGCTTTCCCAGCAAAACGGTGAATTCTACACCGAGGATCAACAGGCGAGTGCGCTTGACACCGAAAAATCCATGCTGGCATTCAAACAACTTACCGATTTGTATGTCAATTATAAACTGCCTCTCACCGTTGATTTTGCCAACCGCTTCCGTACGGGGGAAATGCCAATCGGTATTATGGACTATACGATGTACAACAAACTAAGTGTATTCGCTCCCGAATTGAAGGGACTGTGGGAGTTTGGTCCTGTACCCGGCACGACGGGCCCTGACGGCACCATTCATCGAGAAACCGGCAGCGGCGGTACCTCGTCCGTCATGTTCGAAGCAGCCAAGGATAAAGAATCGGCATGGGAGTTTTTGAAATGGTGGACCAGCAAACAGACACAGTTGGATTTTGGACGGCAAATGGAAATCCGACTCGGCCAATCGGCCCGATACCCGACCGCCAATATCGAAGCGTTTCACCTGTTGCCATGGCCGGTCCGGGACTTGAAGGAATTGGATGTTCAGTCGAAATGGGTCCGCGGAATTCCCGAAGTGCCGGGCGGATATCTGACGGGACGGCATATCGATAACGCCTTCCGGCGCGTTGTTAATCAAGGCGAAGATCCCCGCGAATCTCTGGATTACTACGTGCAGTACATCAATGACGAAATTACGGCGAAACGCAAGGAATTCAAACTTCCCTACCGGAAATGAGGGGACCCGAGATGAAACCGCAAGCCAGTAAATCAGCCGTACTGTGGGGGGCAGGATGCTCTCGATGTCCGCCTCTCATCTTAAAGAACGTGTTCGCCTGGTATGGCGTGATATGAAAAAGTATAAGCACGCTTACGTACTGCTAGCCCCTTATTTCATAATCTTTTTGACTTTTACCGCATTCCCGGTTTTAATGTCGGTGGCACTCAGCTTCACCAATTTCAATATGCTCCAATCCCCCGAATGGGTCGGCTGGAGCAATTATGCGAAATTATTCGTGAATGACGACATATTCCTCATATCACTGAAGAATACGCTGTTGTTCGCCGCCATCACCGGACCGATCAGCTACATGGCCTGCTTCCTTTTTGCATGGCTGGTGAATGAACTGCCTCCAAAGATTCGTGCCATTATGACTTTGATCTTGTACGCACCCTCGATATCCGGAAACACCTACTTGATCTGGCAGCTTATTTTTCGGGAGACTCCTATGGGTTCGCCAATTCCTTCCTGATGAACTGGGGGTTTAGCCTGGAGCCGATTCAGTGGCTGCAGGATACGAAGTACATGCTTGTCATCTTGATGATTGTGCAGCTGTGGCTCAGTTTGGGAACGGCATTTCTTGCGTTCATCGCCGGTTTGCAAAACGTTGATCCGACGCTTTATGAAGCAGGCGCCATCGATGGAGTACGAAACCGTTGGCAGGAATTATGGTTTATTACGCTTCCGGCCATGCGCCCGCAGTTATTGTTCGGAGCCGTCATCCAGATCGCCAGTTCGTTCGCCGTAGCGGAAATATCGATGAACCTGGTCGGATTCCCGAGTGTGGATTACGCGGCGAATACCATTGTTACCCATTTGATCGATTACGGCACCATCCGTTTTGAGATGGGTTACTCCTCTGCCATTGCTACCGTTCTGTTCGCCATCATGCTTCTGACGAACCTGTTCACGCAGCGGCTGCTACGGAAGGTGGGGGAGTAAGGGGATGAAAGCCATTTTCCATATTCGCAAACGGATCAATCGTTCTTGGTTGGTCGATATGCTGCTGTTCTTCTTGTTATGCGGAGTGGCATGCTTTATGGGATTGCCGCTCGTGTTCACCATCAGCAACGCATTCAAGCCGATTGACGAGATTTTTCTGTTCCCGCCGAGACTGTTGGTTCATCATCCGACATGGAATAACTTCTTTGCTTTGAAGGATATTTTTGCCGATTCATGGGTTCCGTTCTCCCGGTATGTGTTCAATACATTCTTTATTGCCATCATCGGAACAGTCGGTCATGTGATCATCGCTTCGGCGGCGGCATACCCGTTGGCCAAAATCAAATTTCCGGGACATAAAATCCTGTTCCATATCGTCGTGCTCTCCCTGATGTTTACGGCTTACGTCACGCAGGTGCCGAACTATATGACGATCACCTGGCTCGGGTTGATCAATACCTATTGGGCCGTGATCCTGCCGGCCTTCGGCATGACGCTTGGCTTATACCTCATGAAGCAATTTATGGAACAGATTCCGGATTCGCTTCTGGAAGCGGCCCGAATCGATGGAGCCAGCGAGTATCGCACCTTCTGGCAGATCGTCATGCCGATCGTCAGGCCGGCCTGGCTGACGCTGATTATTTTCTCCATCCAGGGGCTGTGGACGTCGGGTGCCGTAAGCCACAAATTTATTTACAGCGAGCAGTTAAAGACGGTCGACTATGTGTTTGGCCAGGTTGCGAGCGGCGGTCTTGTGCGGACGGGGCCTGTCGCCGCGATTACGCTTCTCATGATGATCGTGCCGATTACCGTATTTATCGTTTCGCAAAGCAACATCATCCAGACGATGTCAACATCGGGGTTGAAGGAATAGACGGGGGATTCGCTTGAGACGAGTGTTAACGGCCATGTTCACGGCCTTCCTATTGATCGGTTGGTCCATCCCCGCTTTCGCTTCGCCAGCCGAAACCTATACGTATTCATTCTGGGGAAAACCCGTTCCCGCACCTGAACCGTATGCCGTCGCCGGTGTGGCGAACGGAATCGACTTGGGTGTCGGAGCACTGAAGACGCCGAATGATCTGCATGTGGCGGCGAATGGAACGATAGTCCTGGCGGATACGGGAAACAACCGGATTCTCGTTATGAATAAAGAGATGAAAGTGACTCGCGTGATCGATCGCTTTCATACCAACGATACCTTTAACGGACCGGAAGGCGTCTTTCACGACGGCAAGGGGCAGATCTATGTCGCCGACACGGGGAACAGGCGAATTGTTGTCGTGAAAGAGGACGGCACCTTTGTCCGAACGATCGGGGAGCCGAAATCACCCCTCCTGCGCAATACGTTCCAATACACTCCGGTGAAGCTAGCCGTCGATCGGGCCGACCGAATCTATGTTGTCAGCAAGGGATCGTACGAGGGCATTCTTGAATTTGATTCGGACGGCAGGTTCGACGGGTTCGTTGGAACCAACAAGGTGAAATTCAACCCGATCGACCTGTTCTGGAAGCGAATTTCTACCAAGACGCAGCGCAGTCAGATGGAGCAGTTCATTCCGCTGGAGTTCAACAATCTGGATATCGGGCAGGACGGCTTTATCTTTACAACCACTTCGGAGGAAGATTCGGATCAGCCCATCAAAAAGCTGAATCCTTCGGGGGCCGATATCCTTCGGAGCAAGGGTTACTTTCCTCCCAAGGGGGATATCGGCAACCTGATGCTTGGAAGCCGGCGGGGCAGCTCCATCTTTGTCGATGTCACCGGAGACGTAAGCGGCATGTACAGCGGATTGGATTCCAAGCGCGGCCGTATTTTTACCTATGACAAGGACGGGAATTTGCTGTATGAATTCGGCGGACTGGGTTCCCAGCAATCCAATTTCCGAACGCCCGTCGCCATCGCCATACAGGGAGAACAGGTTCTTGTGCTGGATCGGGACATCGGGCGCATCACGACCTTATCTCCGACCCGATATGGTTCGCTCATTCGCGAAGCCGTCGTTAATATCAGCAATGGGAAGGTCGAAGCTTCGACGGCCGCATGGAGCAAAGTGCTTCAGTTAAACGCCAATTACGATATTGCCTATAGCGGCATCGGGAAGTCGCTCTTAAAGAAAGGTGAGAACCGGGAAGCGATCACCTACTTCAAGCTCGGCAACAACCGGGAGTGGTATTCGGAGGCGTTTAAGCGTTACCGCAAGGAAGTGGTCCAAAGTCATTTCGGGACGATCGTTCTCATCGCAGCCATCGTCATCGCCTTCATTGCCTTTGCGGTGAAATGGGGCGGACGCCGTCTCGCCGGACAATATTACGAGGAAGTCGGCATGCTGCGAAACCCGTTTTATACGATGATTCATCCGTTCAACGGGTTTTGGGAGATGAAGTACGAACACAAAGGCCGTATCAAGATAGCGTTCGCCATCTTGTTCGCCCTGGTGGTTTTCCTGATCATCAAGCAGCAGTACAGCGGATTTGTCGTTAATTTCAGCAATCCGGCAGAATGGAACAGCCTGGATACGCTGAAGTTTGTCGTCCTTCCCTTCGTTCTTTGGTGCGTCGCCAACTGGTCGCTCACGACGCTGATGGATGGGGAAGGCAAGTTCCGCGAGATCGTCATGGCCACCGCTTATGCGCTTATGCCGTTCCTCGTGATCTATCTGCCGCAGACCTTGTACAGCAACGTGATTACCCAGAACGAAGCATCGTTCTATTACCTGTTGGACGGGTTGGCTTTGGTATGGTTTATCTGGCTGCTGTTTGTCGGAACCATGACGGTTCATCAGTATACGCCGAGCAAAACCGTCGCAACGATGCTGCTAACCCTTGTTGTCATCGGCATCATGCTGTTCCTTGGTGTCCTATTCTTCAGCATGCTGCAGCAAATGATCAGCTTCGCCATTTCCATCTTTCGGGAATTGTCATTCCGATTCTGACGGATGGATTCGGGGTCTAAGGAGGAAAGAAAGTGGCTGCAAGGAAAAAAACAATGGCGCTCGGTATTCTGGCCGGCATGCTGGCCCTTACCAGTGCAACAGCGTTCGGGGATACGGGAAAGGACACTTCTGCGAGTCCGACGAAGACCGTTCAAGCTGCGCCGGCAAGTGAACCGGGGGCCGTTCGCGTGATTGAGGACAAGGCGACCGTATCTGAGCCTATAGGGAATACGGCGGAGGAGCTCCAAGCGTTAACGGGGATGGAGTTGGCTGCAGAGAACGAAACGTTTGCGCTATACGTGAACAAGACAAAAGGGGATATCGCACTCAAAGACAAGCGGAGTGGTTTTGTCTGGTTTTCCAATCCACCGGGTCGGGAGCGGGATCCGAAAGCATCTCCTCAGTATAAAGCTGACATGGCCTCTCAGTTTGTATTGACGTATTACAACGACAAAGGCCAGACTAACAATTTCAACAGCTTTGACGACAGTGTCAGCAAAAAACAGTTTCAAATCGAGAAGGAAGAGAACGGGATTAAAGTAACCTACCAACTTGGCAAGATCACCAAAACGTTCAACAACATCCCGCAGGCGATCAGCAAAAAAGATTCGAAGAACAAATTCTTAACAAAATCAAAGAGCAGGCAAAACGCGACGACATCGCCTTCAAGTTCAAGTTGGATCAAGCGAAGGGTATCTACACACCGTACAAACTTCAGGATTATGTTGCCGCCGACTTATCGAAAACGCTGGAGGAAATCGGCTATACCCAAGAGGAAGCGGCTAAAGATAACGAAGCGAATGACGTGAGCATGCAGAAGGCAGAGGATACGATCCACTTTACCGTCGTTCTTCATTACACACTGAATCAAGAAGGATTAACCGTCAAGATGCCGGGGAGTGAGTTGGTATACCCCGATGCGTATCCTATCGCATCGATTCGGCTGCTCGGTTATTTTGGCGCTGCCGATCCCTCCGATCAAGGTTATATGCTCGTTCCAGATGGCTCCGGTGCCTTGATTAACCTTAATAGCGGCAAGTTGACTGCAGAGCCCTTCAACCAGCCGATCTACGGTCCAGACGGCGCCTTCCATACGAAAGAACAGCTGCAGGTGAATGAAACCAGCCGCCTCCCCTTTTCGGTATGAAGAGAGGCAACCGGGCCTTCATCGGCTTGATTGAGGACGGGGAAGCGATGGCCTCTGTAACGGCTGATATCGCCGGCCGGAACCACTCGTACAATTATATCGGGACCAGCTTTCGCATCGTGTCCATGGACTTTTACACGTTAACGTCGGGAACAAAGCAAAGCTCGGTGTCGAGGTTCGAGAAGAAACCTTATAAAGGCGATTACACGATCAGCTACCGGTTCCTGAACGACGCTCAAGCCGATTACATTGGTATGGCGGGGATATACCGCGATGAGCTTGTTCGCAAGGCGGAGCTGAAGAAACTGACCAATACGGGGGACTCGCCGTTCATCGTTGAACTGCAAGGTGCCTTCCGCAAACAGAAGTCATTCATCGGCCTTCCGTACACTTCCACGGAAGCTTTAACGACTTACAAGGAAGCAGAGGAACTGTTGAAGCAATTGAAGACACAGGGGGTCAACAGCCTGGATCTGCGATATGTCGGCTGGTTTAACGACGGCATTCGCCACACGAGCCCTACGGACATCAAGCTGGAAGGCGAACTTGGCGGCCGCCAAGCGTTCGACAGTCTGGTCAGCTACGCAAAGACTAACGGTGTGGGATTTTACCCGGATGTCGCATTACTGGAAATGTATAAAAAAGTAAGCAGACCTCCCTGTTTCTCGATGGCACGAAAGCGAAGGTTTACGAGTACGATCGAGTCACCGGCTATCAGAACGAGAGCGGTCGCACGCATTATCTGCTCTCCCCGCTGCGCTGCAAACCGTCGCGTCGAAGTTTTCCGAACACTATCGGAAACTCGGAGTACCGGGCTTGTCGCTCAGAGACCTAGGCGATGAAGCGAATTCAGATTTCACCCCTGAGGCTTCGATAAACCGACAGGCGGCCGTGGACCTCGCTAAGAAAGCAGTGGCGCAGCTCACCGAAAAGAATGAAAGTCTAATGGTGACGGGCGGCAATGCTTATCTGTTGCCTTATGCGAATATTATTGTAGAAGCTCCGACCCGAAGCAGCGGCTTTAATCTAACGGATCAAGATGTACCTGTTTACCAAATCGCGCTCCATGGTTATTTTGACATTGCCGGCCAACCATTCAACATGAGCGGCGGGCAGGATCCGGAGCTTCGCATGCTTCAGGCTCTAGAGACGGGCTCGAGCTTTTATTATCAATGGTTTTACCGGGACTCCTCGCTCGTGAAAAACACAGATTTTGATGATCTATACGCATTGCATGCGGCGGACTGGATCGATAGCGCGGTTGCGATGTACCAGGGAGCAAATCCTGTGTTAAAGAAAGTCCGCGGCGAAACGATCACCGGACACCGCCGGTTAGCAAACGGGGTAACGAAAACAACTTTCTCAAATGGCATGCAAATTACCGTCAACACGAACCCGTACCCGGTCCTCGTAAACGGCAGCCGGATCGAAGCACGGAATTACGCAGCCAAGGAGCGTTGAATATGAAAAAGAAATTCGAATGGTCGTTGGAACAAAGAAAAGCTTGGTACGGCGTGCTTTTTGCTTCGCCACTCCTCTTCGGCATGATCTTGTTGTTTATTCTGCCTCTTATTCAATCCTTTCGCTACAGCCTAAGCGACATCAATCTGGTTCCGGAAGGCTTCCAGATTGATTACAGAGGATTCGGGCACTACACGGATCTGTTTGTGAAGAATCCGGAGTTCAACCGGAAACTTGCCGAATCGGTCATCGATATGGTGGTTAATGTGCCGATCATTATTATTTTCAGTCTATTCGCCGCCGTTCTGCTCAACCAGAAGTTTGCCGGACGTGCGCTGGCGCGGGCGATCTTCTTCCTTCCCGTCATTCTGGCGGCAAGCGCGGTAGCCAATCTAGACATCAGCAGCTTTGTCGGCTCCTCTGTGCTCGGAACCAGCGATGGCGGCACAGACGGAAGCTCATCCTTGCTGCAAAGCTTCGAGCTAAAAAAATGATGATCGATTCAGGTCTGGCCCCCTTCCTCGTTCAATACATCACGGGAGCAGTCGACCGGATCTATGAGATTATAAGCTCATCCGGTGTGCAAATTCTCATTTTTCTCGCAGGCCTTCAATCCATTTCACCGTCATTGTACGAGGCGTCGAAGCTGGAGGGGGCTACCGGTTACGAAATTTTCTGGAAAGTGACTTTTCCGATGGTAACGCCTCTCATCCTGACGAACACCGTGTACTCGATTATTGATTCATTCAATACCAACAAATTGAACCAGTTGATTTCCCAAACCGCCTTCCAAACGTTCAACTTTGGGGCGAGTGCGGCCATGGCATGGATCTATTTCGCCGTCGTCGCGATCGTGCTTGGGATATCCGTGGGATTGATTTCCCGAAAGGTGTTCTATTACGTTTGAGGCATGGCCCAATAGAAAGGAGGCGAGTGCCCGTGCGCGGCACCGCATTGCTCAAAGAACGGTTGATTGAACGCCATAATCCCGGCAAAAAGCTTAAAACATGGAGCTGGAAGCTCATTCGCGGCATACTGATCACGGGGTTTTGTTTCATTATTCTGTTCCCGCTGTTTCAGCGCATCTCCGTCGCTTTCCGCAGCAAACTGGACATCTATGATCCTACCGTGCTTTGGGTCCCTCGCCACTTTACTCTGGACAATATCAAATTCGCCATAGAGGCAACGCATTATGTTTCCGCATTATGGAATACCTTGTGGATCTCATCAGGAACGACGATTATTCAACTCTTCACCTGCTCACTGGTTGCTTACGCTTTTGCCCGACTGCGATTCTGGGGCAGTAACGTCTTGTTTATGCTGGTGATCTTCACGATCATCGTGCCGCCGCAGACGATCATGATCCCGGTGTATATGACTTTTCGGTACTTCGATTTGTTCGGCTTGATTCCGCTCTTGACCGGCAAGCACAGCCTGAATTTGATCGATACCTTCTGGCCGTTTCTTATTTCCTCCTTTACCGGTATGGGATTGAAAAACGGATTGTACATCTTTATCTTCCGCCAATTCTTCCGAGGGATCCCCAAGGAATTGGAGGAAGCCGCTTATGTCGATGGCGCAGGCATCTTCATGACATTCCGGCGCATTATTATCCCCAACACGATTCCGGCAATCGTGACAGTCCTGCTGTTTTCCTTCGTCTGGCAGTGGAATGACAGCTACACGGTCAGTTTGTACTTAAGCCAACTGAAGGTTTTATCCACCTCGATTATGGATATGGGTGCTGCGGTCGGCAAGGAACCCGACCCCGTCTACCAGTCGATGTTACTGAGTACCGGTGTGCTGCTTGTGACCGGGCCGTTAGTCATTATGTATTTGTTTGCCCAGCGTTATTTTGTGGAGAGTGTAGAGCGGACGGGGATTATAGGATAATAAATCGATTGTGCCGGCTTATGTCAGCCGTAATTCGAAATGACAACAATAAAGTGGTTGGTGAGAACCGCCCGGTGTTTCAGCTCGCGGCACCGTAAAGAGAGGGTAGGAAGAATGACCGATCATAAACGCACGACTGCCCATATCATCTCGCATACCCATTGGGATCGTGAGTGGTATTTACCGTATGAGAAACACCATGTTCGCTTGGTGAAGCTGATGAATACACTCCTGAACGTCATGGAATCCGACCCCGATTACCGCTATTTTCATCTGGACGGCCAGACGATCATTCTGGAGGACTTTATCCAAGTGCACCCTGAACGCAAGGAGCAGCTGGCATCTCTTATCCGCTCCGGGCGTATCCAGATTGGACCTTGGTATGTCCTTCAGGATGAGTTCCTGACGAGCAGTGAAGCCAACGTGCGGAACCTGCAGATTGGACACCAGGATGCGAAGGCATTCGGGGCTGTTTCCAAGCTGGGATACTTTCCCGACTCTTTCGGGAACATGGGCCAAGCACCGCAGATGCTGAAGCAGGCGGGAATAGATACGGCCGTATTCGGACGAGGCGTAACGCCGACCGGTTTCAATAACGTTGTGCAGCACGAGGAGGAGTTTAAGTCACCTTACTCGGAAATGCTCTGGGAGTCCAAGGACGGCTCCCAGGTACTCGGCATTCTTTTCGCCAACTGGTACAGCAACGGAAATGAAGTCCCGACCGACCGCCAACAAGCGATGGAATATTGGAACCGCAAGCTTGCGGATGCCAAGCGATTCGCCTCGACACCTCATCTATTATTTATGAACGGATGCGATCATCAGCCGATCCAAACGGACCTATCTTCCGCACTTCAAACGGCTCGGGAGCTCTATCCTGCTGTCGACTATGTCCATTCGAACTTTAATGATTACATCGACGCGGTTAAAAACGCATTGCCCGACAGCCTGTCCGTAATCCGAGGCGAACTGCGCAGCCAGCGTACCGATGGATGGGGAACTTTGGTTAACACGGCTTCGTCGCGCATCTATCTCAAACAGATGAACCATCTCGGCCAGACCTTATTGGAAAAAGCGGCCGAGCCCACAGCAGCATTTGCTGCGATGCTCGGGACACCTTACCCCCATCATCTTTTCACCTACGCCTGGAAAACACTCATGCAGAATCATCCGCACGACAGCATCTGCGGCTGCAGCATCGATGAGGTGCACGATGAGATGGTGACGCGGTTTCGCAAGAGCCGCCACGTGGCGGAAGCGATACTCGAAGACAGCCTGAAAGCCATTGCCGAACAAGTGGATACGTCCCTATTTGAAGGAATGGGTGAGGGGGCGACATCGTTCATTGTCGTCAACAGTTCGGGCTGGGCCCGGAGTGGAACGGTTTCGATCGAGCTTGACGTGAAACGGGTTTATTTTCGAGAAGGCATCGAAATCGAGGAAATGCGGCACCTTGTCAAAAATGTTTCTCTTAGCGGCTTAACGTTGGTCGCTGGGTCGGGAGCCGACGTTCCGTTCACCCTTGCGGACCAGGGAACGGATTTTGGTTATGATCTGCCCGGCGACCGCTTCCGTCAGCCGTACCTTACGCGACGTGTACGTGTAACCTTTGAAGCAATGGAGGTTCCTGCCCTGGGTCTGGCTTCCTACGCATTGGTGCGGAAGAAGGATTCGATGCCGGCTTCGCCAACCAGTCTGATTACCGCAGATCACGTGATGGAGAACGAGTACCTTGCCGTGGCCATAGAGGACAATGGATCACTTACCATCTCCCACAAGGCTACAGGACGTATCTATCGGGGGATTGGGGTTTACGAGGACACCGGTGACATCGGGAACGAATATATGTATCGGCAGCCGGACACGGATGTTCCCATAACGACGCGCGAAGCTCACCGCCGATATCCGTCTCGTAGAAAACACTCCGTACCGGGCTGCTTTCGAGATTATCCATCAACTGGACATTCCTGATGATGCGGATGAACGGTTCCAGAGTGAAATGACGGAGATGGTGTGGTTCACCTCCCGGAAGTCCGGTCGTTCCCGCAAAACGGTACCGCTGATGATTCGATCGCTGGTCACCTTAGAGAAGAGCGGGAGAGCGGTAGGGATAAAAACCGAATTCGACAACCAGGCGAAGCAGCACCGACTCCGCGTCTTCATTCCAACGGGGCTCCAAACCGGCAAACATTATGCGGATTCCATCTTTGAGGTTGTGGAACGGGACAACAGGCCGGCTTCCGGGTGGACGAATCCAAGCAACTGCCAGCATCAGAGCGCGTTCGTTACAGTGGCTTCCGAGGATGCCGGCATAACCGTCGCCAATCGCGGGCTTCAAGAATACGAAATTCTGCCGGATCAGGAAAATACCATTGCTGTAACGCTGCTTCGTGCGGTAGGCGAGCTTGGAGATTGGGGGTATTTCCCTACTCCGGGTGCACAGTGCATCGGTAAGCATACAGTTGAATTCAGCATTATGCCCCACGAGGTCGGGGAGACCCCTTGGGAGGCGTCTTATCGGGATGCGTATCAATTTGGAATTCCCTTGCTATCGGTTCAGACGGATGTGCATCCGGGCACAGTGGGACCGCGACATTCTTTCCTCGAATGGGAGGGGCCTCACCTGGCGTTTTCATCATGGAAGGCGTCGGCCGAAACCGGCGATTTTGTAGCGCGATGGGTGAATTTGGCAGAGCGGATGACAGAGCTGTCGGTTCGCCCCGATCTTGACAACTGCACGTTCTATCGAAGCGACTTGCTTGAGACCGTCGGTGAGGCATTGGCGGCGGATGCTAAAGGCACCCTGAAGGAAACCGTTGGGAAGGCGAAAATCGTAACCTACGGCTTCCGTCGGAAGGAGGGTTCCGTGTGAATTTGGGCCCTGTACCGATTCCCCGGTTCGATCCTTATGCGCCGCTTCATTATGTATGCCGGAGAGCGCAAGGAAAGCCGGCTATGAACGGCAGGCTGGATTCCCCTTTTGGGAGAAGGCGCCGTGGACATCCGACTTTGTTGATATTGAAGGCGACCTCAAGCCGAAGCCCTGGAAGCGGACGCGGGCCAAGATGTTGTGGGACGACGAGTACCTCTACGTCGGGGCGCTCCTGGAAGAAGATGAAATCTGGGGGAACGTTCGAGAACGCGATGCCGTTATTTTTCATGATAACGATTTTGAAATATTTCTGGATCCCGACGGCGATACCCATCTGTATTATGAACTTGAAATCAACGCCCTTGGAACGGTCTGGGATCTGCTTTTGCCGAAGCCTTACCGCGACGGCGGCCCTCCGGTAAACGGTTGGGACATCCAGGGACTGAAGACGGCCGTACATATCGACGGGGAGTTGAACAATCCCTCTGCCGTAAACCGGGGGTGGAGCGTGGAGATCGCTCTTCCCTGGAAATCGCTTAAGGAGTGCGCTGCCGGAGGAAGAGCTCCCGTGCCGGGCGATTCCTGGAGAATCAATTTCTCCCGTGTCGAGTGGCATGTAGAGGTGAAAGACGGCCAGTACGTGAAGAGGGCCAACCCCGAAACAGGACGCACCTTGCCTGAAGAAAACTGGGTATGGTCGCCAATGGGGCTCATCAATATGCATTATCCCGAGCTCTGGGGATATCTGTGGTTCGCCGGGGAGGACGGGCCCGTTGATCCCGGTGTGGATCCGGATGCCCAAACCAAGTGGGAGCTTCGGCAGCTGTATTATTTGGAACGCAAGTATCATGCGGAGAAGGGAGCCTTCTGCAGCGATTGGGAGATCCTAAAAGGAGAAACGAGATGGTCGATGGAGCCCCGGATCGAAGCGGGGACCTGGTTTTTCGATATTTCGGCAACCGCTTCGGACGGCCTAAGCCGACTGCATATCCGGGAAGACGGCAAGCTATGGAGAGAGGGAGGAAGCTAAACATGACTGGACTTGTACCGGCGGACGGCAACCTGTCGCAATTGGTCGCAGGCAAGTTTGAAGAAAAGCGAGCCATCGCATGGAAACGTCATCGTAATTTGTTCGGTGTCTTTGACTGCCCGCTTACAGAAGAAGAACGCTTTGCCCTGATGTTTCTTTATGCTTACATGCCTTTGAACGACCTGGCTGATTATGACGGAGAGCTGTTTTTGAAGCATGTGCGGGATACGCTGCGCATCCGCCGCACGGTTCCGTGGGGCATCAAGATTCCGGATGAACATTTTCTTTACTTCGTTCTTCCGTATCGTGTAAACAATGAGAATGTGGAGGATCACCGTGATTGGTTCTTCGAAGAAATTTATGAGCGCGTCCGCTCGCTTTCGATGGAAGAGGCCGTACTTGAAGTGAACCATTGGTGCCACGAAAAAGCAACCTATACCGGCAACGATCTGCGTACGGTATCACCGAGGACATTAATCCGCACGGCGCTTGGGCGCTGCGGGGAACAGTCGACGCTGGCTGTAGCCGCGCTCCGCAGCCTGTGCATTCCGGCGCGCCAGGTCTATACCCCAAGGTGGGCTCATTGTGACAGCAACCATGCTTGGGTCGAGGCATGGGTGGATGGGGAATGGGGGTTCTTTGGGGCGTGCGAGCCTGAACCTCGCATGAACCAAGGATGGTTTGTGGATCCGGCCCGGCGAGGCATGCTGATGAACACACGGATTCCGGCCAATTATTCAGGACCGGAGGAAATCACCTTCGCCGATACCTGGCATACGGAGATTAACTTGCTCGCGAATTATGCCCCCACTCGCAGCGTGTCCGTGCGGGTTGAAGATGCGGAAGGCCGTCCTGTCGCGGGGGCGGACGTCCACCTGCAGGTCTATAATTATGCGGAATTGTCTCCACTTGCCAAGCTGAGAACCGGCGAGGACGGGATCGCCATGCTTACGACAGGATTCGGGGATCTCTTTGTTGAAGCCGCACGGGATGGACGCTGGGCATTCGGTTTTATTCAGGCTTCGGATGCTGCAGCCGTTATCCTTAAGCTGGGTGACGGCCCAACGGCCGGGACGGCCGATTTTGATTTTCACCCCCGCGGCGGCTTTAGGAGAAGACGTCGAAACAACGCCCGCAGAGCGAGAAGAGAACAACCGCAGGCTGAAGGAGGAAGATCAGCTTCGCGCAGCCTATGAGGCAACTTTCGTACAGGAGCCGGAAGCCTCGCAGCTTGCGGAGGAGCTCGGTTTGCCGGGTGACCGCGTATGGAATGTGCTTCGCAAAGCGCGTGGAAACAGCAAAGAGATCGCAGCCTTTTTGCGCGAGGAAACACCGGCATTTGGGGGCTGGGCGCTCCGCCTGCTTGAAGTCATCAATGAGAAGGATCTTACGGATACCTTCCGGCCGACCCTTAATGAACATCTTCACGGGGCGATGGAAGTCAAAGGCGATACGGAGGATTCCATTTTTGCGTCCTATGTGCTGAACCCGCGTGTCCTGTTTGAAATGCTTCGCCCTTACCGGACCTTTTTCCGTAACGCCTTCTACGAAGTTACAAGCCCTTACGAATTGGCGGACAGAATCCGGAATGACATCAAAATCATGCAAGGATATACCTACTATCAAGGTTCGGCGACACCGCGCGGGTCACTGGAGTTGGGAGCGGCTGATCGGATCTCCCGGGATATCCTGTTTGTAGCTGCCGCTCGCAGCCTGGGTATGCCTTCCCGTCTCGAACCGGGTGACCGAAGGCCGCAATACCGGGAAGACGGCAACTGGCACGACGCTTTTCCCGAGATGCAGTCCGGCGCTTCCGGAGCGAAGCCCACATCCGGCCGGATTACGTTAACCGGACCGGTTCCGGAAGGGGAAAAGGCCGAGTATTTTCTTCATTATACGTTGGCGCGCCATGAAGAAGGGATGTTCCGGACCCTCCAATACCGCTTTGGAGCCGATGGGCTGATCGGCGAGATTCTCGATGTCCTGCCCGGAACTTATCGGCTCACGACCGGCCGCAGATTGACAGACGGCAGCGTGCTGATCCGGCTGCATACGTTTAAGGTCGGTCCGGGGGATAGTGAAAGCGTCGAGGTCGTTCTTCGCGAGGAAATGCAACAACCGGATGCCGCCTATGGCGAACTCGGGGATGAGGCGGCCCGTTGGCTGGCAGGCAGCGGCACATTAAGCCAATGGCTCAACGGCAAAGGCGCCGTACTCGCTTGGGTTGAACCGGACCGTGAACCGACAAAGCATTTGATCCGGGAGATCCGCGAACGCAAAACCGATTTTGACCGCTGGGGCGGGCGAATCGCTCTGTTCGCCGGTGATGACAAAGTAAATGTTCCATTAGGCGAGCACCCATGGCCTGATATGCCTGAACTAGCCGTTTTCTCCAGCGATGCTGTGTATGAGGGCTGGAACGCAGTCAGCGCCGGGCTCAAAGATCAGTTGCCGATGCAATTCCCCATCGTGCTGCTCGTCGATCCTTCCGGCACCGTCCGGTATGCCTCTGCCGGCTACAAACTCGGCCGAGGCGAAGATCTGCTGCGTGTCATCTCGAAATTCTGATCAAGGAGCGGTGTATGGCTCGTACGCCGCTTTTTGGGCTTGAACGGTCTGCCGGCTAAGGCGAACCAGCCATTAGGGGCTGCGTCGGCCATGTAAATCCAGAGCCGTGCCCTCTATCTCCTCGTGCTAAGCTCCGTGACTGCCGCTGCTGCCGTAGACGGACGCAGACATGGAGCGAGTCAGGCTGCGGAATGAGAGACTGCTGGCTTTTAGAGCTCAGGCATGCCAGTAAGCCGCAAACCGAAAAGTACTGAAATGTACTTTAAAGTGGAGTCACCAAAACTAGTACAAGATGGGGGACCTCATGCTTCCAACTACAACGCCTTACAAGACTAAGCCGGCGGTTCTCTTCGGGCCCCATATGTTCGGGTCCAAAAGCTACCGCATTCCTGCCTTGTTCACTACCCGGAACGGAACGATCCTTGCAGGAATCGACCAACGCATCCCGGGCAGCGAAGACAGCCCGAATGAAATCAAAATGGCAATCCGGCGCAGCCTGGACGGGGGTGAAACCTGGGAGCCGATCCAAGTGGTGGCAAGTTATCCGGGAACCGGGCCTGACGCGCCCTCCGTAATTGACTCCGCGTTGCTGCAGGATCCTGCGACCGGCACCCTGTTCCTGATTTTCGATCACTTCCCGGGCGGATACGGCTATCCTCAGGCGCAGCAAGGCACCGGGTTTGCCCCCGACGGCCGTAAGCTGTTGTTCGATGCGCACCACCATAAGTTTACACTTGGACCGAACGGAGAGGTGTTTGACAGTTCCGGAGCCCTTATCTCCTATAAGGTACTGCCCAACGGAGACATTTACGAAGGGGGTGCGTATTCCGGAAACATCTATTTCAAACCCGGCACGCTACCTGAAAGTCTGCATGTGCTGGGAACTTCCTATCTGCAGATCATTCAAAGCCAGGATGACGGTTTGACTTGGTCGGAGCCCAGGGATCTTAACTTCCAAGTCAAAGCCGACTGGATGAAGTTTATGGGAACGGGCCCGGGCAACGGAATCGTGATCAACGAAGGACCGTATATCGGCAGGCTGGTCTTTCCGGTTTACTTCACCAATTCGTACGGGATGCAGTCTTCGGCGGTCATTTACAGCGATGATCATGGCGTGACCTGGCATAGAGGAGAATCACCCAACGACGGAAGGAGTTGGGGAGGCAAGAGTCTTGATTCCATGACGATGGATGTGTGGCCGGCCCAGTTAACCGAGGCGGCGGTCGTTCAGCTGAGAAACGGTGTTTTACAGCTCTACATGAGAAATACGTCGGACCGGAAAAGAGTGGCAGTTGCAACGAGCTTTGATGGTGGAACGACGTGGGAAAATGACGTTGCCTTTGCAGATGCCTTGCTTGAGCCGTACTGTCAACTGACTGTCATCACCTATCCGGATCCCGGCGACGGCAAAGAACGGATCCTGTTCGCGAACCCGGCCGACACCGAAAGCCGGATAAACGGCACCGTGCGTTTAAGCGAAGATGGAGGGAAGACTTGGATCTACTCCAGAACGATTGCTCCGGGAAGTTACTGGTATTCGTCTTTAACGGTTCTACCTGACAAAAGGATCGGCTTGCTGTATGAAGGAGAAGGCGGAGATATTCTGTTCACTGCATTTAATCTGGAGTGGATTAAGAGCTGACTAAGGGAAGGGAAGAAGCCGATGACCAATTCTCAAGCAAAGCGCCGTTCGACGCCGGAGACCCCGACTATTACGCACCAGATGACGTCACGTATAAACCGGCCACACCGAATGACAGTGTGAACTATGGGCCCGCCTGGGCGTGCATTACCGTTACAACGAATATCGTTGCCTGCTGGAAGATGGGCGGTCAACCGCTTGTACAGCGCCTGAGCGACAAAAATCACAGCTGGGGACCGGACGGCCTCGGAAGCCTGATTCCCAACGGGCTGGCTCAAGGGCTTCTCGGTTTCGCCTCGACGGCTCGGCCGTCATGGGGCCGTGCAAGCTTGAAGTTGATGCCCCGCTGGAGCGTCTCCCATGGTACAAAGCGATGCAAACCGATCCGGAGTTTTGCTCCAGGACTTGGATCACATAGCGACGTCGCTCTTCCTGAGATTCTTAATTTTCTAACCGAGTAACTTCCATAAAGTTGTTCCACTAATGGATACAATCCCGCAACATCGCACCTTAAGGCCGCGATTCAATCGGCGGCCTTTTTTCGCTGACTAAAACATCATGTTAGAACAAAGGGACGAAGCTCGCGACCTTCGCGGCACGCTGTATTGAGAATAAGATCCTGATGCACCTTCGGTCGCTGAAGAAAACGAAGAAAGACGTGTCGCTGCATGATCCACTGGGGACCGAGAGCGACGATGTCGCGGAGAAGGTGCAGCTGAAGATTGAGAAGTCCAAAATCTATGGACATTTGGATATATTGGAAGAGCGGTCCCAGCGGGAAATTGCGAAGGAGCTTGGCATCAGCCGCTCCTATGTATCGCGGATCGAGAAGCGGGCGCTGATGAACCTTTACCATGAGTTTTATAAGGTGAAGAAGGGAGTGAAACGAGCAGCTTGCCTTTGGGGCGGGCTGTTTTTTTTGGCTTCCTGTTATGCCTTAAGCCTGCCAATATGGTACGATTCAAGAGCTATTCCATTTTGTTGGCAGTGGAGATACTACAGATTGTCCCTAATAATCAAGGAGAGCAGGTTTGTTGTAAATGAATGAAAAGGCAAAACAGAAATTCCGATTCAGCGAAGCACCGATCTGGGATTTGCAGAGGGCTTATTATGAACAGCAAGGAAGGAAGGCATGGAATAATGACCAAGTTCCTCAATATATAACGAGCAACCCCATGATCGCTGAAGCCTATGCCGAAGTGATTTTCGGGTTTCTTCAAGATCGGGCCGAGAGAGGCGATAGTTCTGAACCCGTTACGATCCTGGAGCTGGGAGCGGGGGTGGGGCGCCTCGCCTTTCATGTCCTGCAACAGCTATGCGCCCTGAGAGATTATGCAGATATTGTGCTGCCCCCTTTCGCTATGTGATGACGGATTTAGCGTTAAAAAATATTCGTAATTGGGAAAACCATCCTGCTCTTCAACCTTTTATTCGGCAGGGACTCCTGGATTTCGCAAGGTTTGATGCCGTACATGACACGGAGTTGGATTTGGTCGTCTCCCAGACAACCATCCGGCCAGGTGATCTAAGTCAGCCTTTGCTGATCATCGCTAATTATTTTTTTGACAGTATTCCGCAAGAGCTGATCTATGTGGGGGATGGAAAGACGTTTGAATGTGATGTTTTAATGGATCGGCATTATGATTCCGACCTGCGTAAACCGTCAGAAGCCCTGCAAAAAATAACACTAACGTACGAGTATCGCCGAGCACCTGGATATGAAGAAGACTCATACCCGTATCATGATGTCATCGAGCTTTATCGGCAGGAACTTGAGGATTCCCATATTCTGTTTCCGGTTACCGGATTGACATGTCTGGAGAGGCTGAATCAACTGTCAAAGTCAGGGTTCCTGCTGCTAACCGCTGATAAAGGCGACCACCTGCTGGAGAACTGGAAGTTTGCGGAGCCGCCCCAGTTAATTCATCACGGAAGCTTCTCGATAACGGCAAACTATCATGCCATTCGGCATGTGTTTGAGCAAAAAGGTGCACAGTCCCTTTTCACCCAGCATCATTACAAAAATATAAATGTCGGTTGTATCCTTATGCTGGAAACGCCAAAGAGTTATACCCATACCCGATTGGCCTACCGGAGGTTTATCGAACGTTTTGGTCCGGATGACTTCTTTAGCATGAAGGAATGGGTAGACTCGCATATCGAGACGATGGAACTGCAGCAAATTTTGGCCTTTTGGCGTTTGGGCGGGTACGATGCGGAGCTTTTCATCCAGAGCGCGAATCGTATCGTTAACCTGCTGCCAGGGGCTAGTGATGATGAAAAGTCGGATATCCAATTAGGCATACACACCATGTGGTCCTCTTACTATGCGATGGATCAAGGATATGATCTAGCGCTGGACGCCGGTCTTGTGTTGTTCGAGATGGACATGTACGAGGATGCGAAAGGGTTCCTGGAGACATCTTTACAGGTTGTAGAAGGGGAGCCGGTACCGACTGTCCTGTACTGTCTGGCTATCTGCAGCTACGAGCTTGGGTCGGAAGAAGCTGCAATGGACTATCTACGCGAGGCGCTGGTTCTGGAACCGGAGTACGAAGAGGCCATGGTGCTGTTAAAATGCTTATGTGAAAAGGAATAGAGTTAGCTCCATCCGCGGCCGTTTCGGCCCCGACCAGGGCGGTGAGGAAAGGACCCAGCGGGAGATCGCGAAGGACTCAGGTAGGGTATTCGTACTCATAACACGAAAGGAGAAAGCCCCTATGCAGCATCGGGGCTTCCTCCGATATCTATCTGCATTGTGGCACCGGAAATTTCCTGCATACGTGATCCGAAACGTTTGCAGAAATGATTGACATGGAAAAACGGGAGTGCTATACTTTTTATGAAAACGTTTTCAGAAATAGACAACGGATCCGTTCGGATAGCAGGTGAGATATGGCAACGATTAAAGATATCGCTAAGTTGGCTGGTGTTTCCATTACAACCGTATCCCGGGCGCTAAACAACCATACGGACGTCAACAGGGATACCTACAAGAAGATTGCGAAAATTGCCAGACAATTGGGGTATCAACCGAATTCGTCGGCGCGAAGCCTGGTGTTGAAGAAAACGAATACAATCGGTCTGGTCGTCTCCAATTTAACGACAAGAAGCGGGCATCATTTCTTGTTCGATATCATTTGCGGCGTGAACGAGCAGGCCAGCTTGCGCCATTATGACGTGTTTTTGATCGGCACGAACACCCGGCAGCAAGAAGAATTGCAGTACAAGGAGCTGTGCCGCAGGCGTAGCTTTGACGGCGTTATACTGGCGGGGTTGAAAATCAACGACCCTTACATTGACCAGGCCGTCCAAGCGGGAGTGCCGACAGTGCTGCTCGGAGTGCCGGCTCCTTCCGACCGTGTCGGAAGCGTGATCAGCGACGATGTCGGTGGCTCGATGTCGGCGATTCAGCATCTGATCGACTACGGTCACCGGCACATTCTCTTCATCAACGGTCATCAGGAGGCCGCCGTCAGCCAATTTCGGCTGGAGGGCTACAAGAAAGCGCTTGAGAAGAACGGTTTGCCGTACGATGAAGGAAAGGTCGCGCACGCGAACTTCGAAATCGAAGGGGGCGGGGAAGCTTTTGCCGCTTTGATTGCGAAAAACCCGAAGGCGACGGCCGTGTTTTGTGCCTCCGATTTGATGGCGTACGGCATGCTCGGCAAAGCGTCCGAGTTGGGGTTTAAAGTGCCCGATGATATTTCCGTGGTGGGTTTCGACGGAATCGAGATTACCGAAATCATGAAGCCGCAGCTGACGACAATTGATCAGGACCGGTTTCAGATCGGAACATCAGCGGTCAATATGCTGCTTGAGATGATAGACGGCACCCCCGGCTATACCCGCGTCATGGCTTCCAAACTCCTCATACGGGACAGCACGAGAAAGCGGGTTCCCGATTAAGGAACCACCATTTTTTCTCGTTTTCGAAAACGTTTCGGAAAAATCAGGCTAAGGGAGGAAATGACGATGAAACTCGGCGTTATAACTTCGCCGAAACCGGAGGGCTTTGACTACGCCAAGAGGTTAGGACTGGAGTTTGTGGAATTTTGCATCAATGTTGAGCAGGACGTACATGCGTTTGCGGGAATCGTACAACAATTGAAAGAAGCAAGCGAGCGCACGGGTGTGGCGGTCGGGTCAATGGGACGCTGGGGCGCGGTCCTGATTGCGAAAGACGGCAGCGTAATCGAAGAGGAGCTCCAGGCGGCCTATACCTTGATCGACGCGGCTAGCGAGCTGGGCTGTCCTATCTTTATAGCCGGCTGCAACTATGTTGAGGAGCGGTCTTACTTAGAAAACGTGTCCTCCGCTATCCAATTTTTCTCGATGTTGATCGAATACGGCAAATTCAAAGGCGTACGAATTGCTACTTACAATTGCGATTGGAACAATTTCGTCTATAACGATCAAGCCTGGCGGCTGATTCACGGGCAACTGCCGGAGCTCGGCCTCAAATACGATCCGTCTCACGCACGGTATGGTGGACGAGACTATTTGAAGGAAATGAAGGAATGGGGCAGCCGGTTCCTCCATGTACATATCAAGGGCTCGGTCATTATAGACGGCAAGCACTTCGACGACCCGCCGGCGGGCCTGGACCAAACCGATTGGGGAACCTTCATGGCCATCTTGTACGGTGTCGGTTATAACGGCGGCTTGAGCATCGAGCCTCACTCCGAAGTGTGGAAAGGGGAGCTTGGGGATAAAGGAGTTCAATTCACCGTTGATTATATGAAACGATTGATTTTCCGTTAGAGGCCGTTGTAAGCGGGTTAGCTGAAAGCTTTGCCATTCTTTTCCGAAACGTTTTGGGAAAAGTTGCTTAAATGGGGCGGAGAAACGTTTCAACCGAGGGAGGTGCTTCCGGTAAAATGCAGAGAACAATCGGCAAGAAGAAAAACGGGTTTGCTCACGAGATGAAGCGAAACTATCCTTATTATTTGATGATGCTGCCGGCCGCAGCCGTTCTATTTCTCTTCTCCTATTTACCGATGCCGGGAATCATTATCGCTTTTCAGGATTTTAATTTTGTGGATAAATTCCGCAGTCCCTTCGTAGGGTTGAACAATTTCAAATTTTTCTTTACGAGCGCCTACGCGTTCCGGACCACGTTCAACACCATCTTTATCAATTTGAACTACTTGGTTTGGACAACGTTTTTCGCTGTTCTTATCGCCATTCTATTAAATGAACTTCGCCTAAAATTTGCAAGCAAGATTTATCAAAATCTGATGTTCTTGCCTTACTTCATCTCTGCGGTCGTCGTCGGCAAGATCGTAAATCAGATCGCTTTTTCGGATCAAAACGGCATCGCCAACCAGATTCTCGGGTTTTTCGGACACGGTCCGATCAGTTGGTCGCAGAATCCGGCGCCGTGGGCCTGGATTATTATCGGTGCCCACTTATGGCAGGTGGTCGGTTATTCCACGATTGTCTATCTTGCCAGCATCACGGGGATTGATGATCATTTGTTCGAGGCGGCGTCGCTTGACGGAGCGAACCGTTGGCAGCAAATCCGACTCGTCATGCTGCCCATGCTGATGCCTGCCATTATCATCATGACTCTGTTAAGCATTGGCGGCATGCTGCGCGGTGACTTCGCGACCATCTATTCCATCATCGGGGATAACGGACTGTTATTCCAAAATACGGATGTCATCGATACGTATGTTTTCCGGGCGATTAAACAGGCCGCTGATTTCGGGACAACAGCCGCAGTCGGATTGTATCAGTCCATCGTAGGATTCCTATTGGTTTACGGGTCCAACTGGCTGGTACGGAAATATGACAAAGACAGCGCTTTGTTCTAACAAGCAGGAGGGGAAGGAGAAGACCGATGCGGAGACTGTCATTTAGCGGTTATATCGCCCAGCTTTTGATGCAGCTTTTTCTGTTGTTCTTTGCAATCGCTTGCATATACCCGTTTGTCTTGGCCTTTATGGCTTCGATCAGCAGTGAGAAGAGTATTTTGGACAACGGCTACCAGCTTATCCCGAGCGAGTTTTCGATGCTGGCGTATCAAGCGGTTTTTAAAAGCAAGTATCTTTACACAAGTTTTGGCGTTTCCATTTTGGTGACGATTGTGGGGACCCTTTTGTCGCTCATCATTTGCGGGATGGCCGGTTACGCCATGTCGATCAAGCGGGTCAAATACCGGAACGCCGTGTCGATGTTTTTTTACATTCCCATGGTTTTCGGCGCGGGTTTGCTGCCTTGGTACTTGGTTATCACCCAAATTTTGCATTTGCAGAATACGATTTGGGCGTTAATTTTGCCAGGTTTGGTCTCTCCCTTTAATGTATTTTTGATGAGGAATTATTTTGCAACCGTTCCGTCCGAACTGATCGAATCGGCGGAGATGGACGGCGCCGGAGTCATGAGAACCTTTTTCGGCATCATCATTCCGTTGTCCAAGCCCATTATCGCAACGATCACGTTGTTCATCGGTTTGGCTTATTGGAACGATTGGGCGAGTGCGCTGTGGTTCATCGATAACCCCAATTTGTATCCGCTTCAATATATGCTGTACCGGATTCAAGCCATCATTAACCTTGTCCGGCAGACTGGAGCGATGGGGGATATGAAAGTTCCTCCGGAAACGTTCCAGATCGCCACGATGTTTATCACAATTGGTCCCATCATTCTTTTGTATCCGTTTATCCAACGATATTTCGTCAAAGGGATCATGATAGGCGCAGTCAAAGGGTGATTTGGTTTTAAGAAATTTTTATACCCAAATCCGAGATTGGTATAAAAACTTCTTTGATATATCAGCTATTCCATTAAAGGGAGGAAATGAAAATGATGGGTATCCGAAAAACAGCCGTCGCCTTGCTTGCCGTTCCGTTGTCCGCAGCCTTGTTTACCGGCTGCACCAGCTCGGGAGACAAACAGGCAAGCAGCAGTGAAAGCCCCGGTGCCGGCAAAAGCAAAGAAATGGTCAAACTGACCGCCGCTTTCCCGGGGCAGGAATCTCCAGGGCAAAAGGCTGCCTTGCAGGCGATCAACAAAAAACTGCAAGCGGATGGACTG
Source organism: Paenibacillus sp. CC-CFT747 (assembly GCA_030323305.1). Classification (GTDB taxonomy): domain Bacteria; phylum Bacillota; class Bacilli; order Paenibacillales; family NBRC-103111; genus Paenibacillus_AO; species Paenibacillus_AO aurantius. Next base: position 3,720,646 of record CP106741.1, read on the forward strand.
AACGTGGAAGTCGACTTTAAATACCTCGACGATTACTTCAATAAACTGGCCCTCAACGTTGCGGGCGGAACCGTTTACGATTTGGCCTGGGCCCACAGTTCCACCTTGTCCGATTTGGTAGCGAAAAAGGTCTATCAGCCTATCGACCTGCAAAAAAACGGGGCGGACCTGATCAAAAATGGGCCTGACTACGTGCTCAAGGGCGGTCAAATTAAAGACAAACAGTACGCCGTACCGAGAGCGATTCCGATGACCGGATTCAATAACGTGTATAATATCCGCGGCGACTTGCGCGAGAAATACGGGATTCCGAAAATCACTACCGTAGAAGGCCTGGAGCAATATTTTGCGGCTATCAAAAAAATGAATCCAACATGCACCCGATCGTCGGCGACAACATTCAGGAGTTGTTCCCGGTCTACGCCAATTACTACTTCCCGGTCGGCGACGGCGGTCAGTATCCGCTTTATATCGATCCGGCCGACAGCACGCACACCGTGAAATCGTTCCTGGATTCCCCTGCCTTTGCCCAAGTTGTGGCGAAGAAGAAAGAATGGAAGGATAAAAGCTGGCTGTTTAACGATCCTAATTTTGACGGAGAAGGCGGATTTGATAACGGCAAGGTGGCCGCCATCGCCGCCAATATTTTCAGAGCGTCCGAACGGGTTGACGCACTCACGGGCAACGTGAAGGGGGCAAAAGTCGAAACCGTTTACTTGGAGCCCCAGAAGCGCTACATTTTCTCGGCCGGGGACAATATGCTGGCCGTTCCGAGCACCAGCAAGCATGCGGACGAAGCGGTGGCTTTAATAAACTGGATTAAAAAAGACCAGGCGAACTACGATCTTTGGTCGTACGGAGTGGAAGGCGTTAACTACAAGCTGGCCGGCAATGCGGTGGATACTTCGGGTATTCCCGATGCAAACAAGTACAATACAAACGTATGGATGTGGAACGATCTGCGTCTTGCCCGTTTCTCTACGAACTATCCGAAGGAAGATATCGAAGCTTTGAAGAAATGGGACAGCAAATCGGAAGTCACGCCCTTCGTCGGCTTCACGCTGGACCAAAGCAAAATTAAATCCCAGATCAGCAACATTCAAGCCATTATGGGCGAATATATTCCGAACCTGGGCATGGGCGTAACGGATTACAACAGCGTTAAAGACCAAATGATGAAGAAGCTGAACGCTGCCGGGCTACAGGATGTTATGAAAGAAGTGCAGAGTCAAATCAATGCTTATGTAAGTCAAAATAAGAAGTAATCGTAATGGATAAATCCCTATAACAAAGAGATGTGGGCATCTTTCGCGGATGCCCGCACTCGTTTTAGGATGCCCGGAACGAAGCGGGAAACCAGAAAACGACGCCAAGGAGGACAACAAGAAATGATCGAGAAGCAAAGCAAGCACCCGTTCAACGTATACCTGACAGCAGGCGAATACATAAAGCTCATCGGTACGCAGGATGGCCATTTTCCGGATTTCGGCCATCACATCGCCAATGAGATGGGCGGGGCTTGGCTCCATCCGATCAAGCTGCTGGACGGCTTTTGGCTGCGAATTGCAGACCTAGACCGCGAAATCTCCGTCTGGTCCAAAGCGGATGAGTTCATCTCCCATCCGTGGGGGAACCAGTTCCGCTACGATCACAACCTCGGGCATATTCCCGTTGCTGTGGAGCGCACGCAGTTTGCGCCCGAGCTGGAAAAGGGCTTTATCGCGAAGTATGAACTGTTCAACTACTCGAAAACGGAGACGAGGCTGAATCTGGAGCTTCTGGCGCGCACCGATCTTCGTCCGGTCTGGTTTTCGGAGACAGTAGGGATTCGCGACGGCAAAGAAGACGTCTTGGAGAAAAAGTCGGACCGGCTTGCTTTGGCGAAGGACAGCGAGAACGATTGGTTTGCCCTGATCGGCACGGACCTGCCGGGTGACCGGTTTGAGAGCGGCCAATTGTACGGCCCGGAATTTACAAGCGGAAACGGGCGCGGGGTGAAATTCGAAGCCACCGTTACGCTGCAGCCCCAAGAGAGGATGACGTTCCACCTGTATGTGGCTGGATCGTATGTATCCAAAGAGGAGTGCGAGAAGTCCTATTCCGCCCTTGCCGGAAACTACGATGAGCTGCTGGAAGCGAAAAAGCGCGCCTGCGAGGCGGTCCGGGAACGGGCGGAGCTTGAAGTCGAAGGCGAGCCGGAATTCAACGAAATTTTCGCCTGGGTCAAATGGAACAACCAATGGCTGGTGCAGCAGGTGGATGGTTACGGCCGTGGATTGACAGCCGGCTCTCCGACCTATCCATGGTGGTTTGGCTGCGACAATTCTTATTCCCTCCAGGGTGTGCTTGCGCTTGGGGATCACCAGCTTGCCAAGGATACAGCCCGTCTTATTCACGATGCCTCCGTCAAAGCGAACGGCAACGGCCGGATCATTCACGAAGTTACGACGATGGGCGCCGTGAGCAATACGGGAAATACCCAGGAAACCGCGCACTATATCGCATTGGTGTGGGAGATGTATCGCTGGATCGGCGAGAAGAGCATTTTGGAACAAAATATCGCGTACTGCGAGAAGGGCATGGACTGGCTGCTGGGCGAAATGGACCCCGATGGCGATCTGCTTCCTTCCGGCTACGGCATTATCGAGATCGCCGGATTGAACATGGAGCTGATCGATTCAGCCGTGTATACGGCGAAAGCGGTGCAGGCCCTCGCTTCCATGAGCCGGGAGCTCGGCGACGAGGCGAAATCGGCGCATTACAGCGAACTGGCCGAGCGCATCGTAAGAGCGGTGAACGATAGGTACTGGAACGAGCGGGAAGGCTTGTATGCCGACGCGGTCGCCCCCAAGAAAGATATCGTGCCCAAGGTGGATTTCATGGTTTCTCTGGCCGTGAGGCGGGGAGCGGACGATTACCGGGCCTACCTCGAGAAGATATTGGATGAAGTAGAGGATGAGAACGAGGACCGCGGGTGGATCATTAATAAAAACTGGGTCATCTCGACGCCGATGGAGGCAGGGATTGCCGACAGGGAAAAAGGCGAGCGGGCCATTGCCAATATGAGAAACGAGGATTTCATCGGGGAGTACGGCTCCTATTTGTCCGGCAACTTCACCCATCACATGATGACGATCAGCACAGGGGTGCATGCGGTTGCGGAAGCCCGGTACGGCCATGCGGAAGCGTCGCTGGATTTGCTTAAGCGCATGAACCGCTCGTTCTCGAAGGTGCTGCCGGGATCCATGAGCGAGATGTCTCCCGATTACGGCTGCGTCGTGCAGGCCTGGACCGTTTACGCCATGGTTGTCCCGGTCGTCTCCCATTTTATCGGCCTGCAGCCGGAAGCCTACAAGAATCAGCTCGTGATTCGGCCGAATCTCCCTTCCTCTTGGGAGGGCAAATGGATTCGTTTGAAAAACGCCCGGGTCGGGAATGCGAGTGTCGATGTTTCCGTGAAATCGGACAATGGACGGCTGTTTGCGGAAATTCGAAACGAATCGGGTTTGGAAGTGACCGTCTCCTGGAACGGGAAAACCGCAACGAGCCGCGAGTTGAGCATAACGGTAGAGCTCTGATTTCATGCATCCTAATCAAAACTTGGCCGGATACCCTTCCTGGGATCCGGCCCTTATAAGGTGGGGGAGCCAATGGACGTCGAAGGCGGGACCTTCAACTTTTCCAATGAACGAAAGATCGTGGAATTCGCCACGGATCAGGGTCTGAAGCTAAGCCGGTTTTCTCTTTCCGAAGGGGTTTCTTGGTTAAATCCGAACGTGAGCCATGCGGTTTTTGCCTTGTATGCGGACGGGAAGCGGATCGATGGCCAAACGGAGAACCTGACCGTCGTAGAAACCGGGAATCGAAACTTGCATGACGGTTCCGTCCATTTTGTTGCCCGTATGCAATATGAACCGGACGGTCTTGAAATCACTTACCATTCCATCCTGTTTAAAGGTACCGCTCTTACGGAGAACTGGCTTGAGATTCGGAACAGCGGTTCCAAAACGGTGACAGTCGAGCGGGTGGATTCCTTTCTTCTGTCGGTTCCCAAGGCAGAATACGAGTTGATGTATTACACCAGCGGCTGGGGGCGGAATTTGAAAGTGTCCGGGAAACGTTGTCGGGCGCTCAGCGGCTTGAAACCACAATGGGACGTTCCTCAAATGGGCAGCATCCCTGGTTTACGCTATTCCGGGATGACGGAGAACTGTTGACCGCCAGCGCGATGTGGTCAGGGAACTGGGTGTTCCGCTTCGAGCCGTCGGCGGCCGGAGGCTATGAAATCAGCGGAGGACTCCATGATTGGGAGTTCAGCAAAGAGCTTTCGCCGGGAGATTCGATGGAAAGCGTCCATGTGGCGGTTGCCCTCGGTTCCGGCAACGATCTGAATACGACCTCGATTTCGTTTGCCCGCGCAGGAAGAAACCATTGGTATCCGCGCAACGAATTGTCTGAATCTCTCCCGGCCGAGTGGAACCATTGGTGGAGCTATGAAGACATCCATATTAACGAAGAGCGGTTTCTGGCCAATGCGGATGCCGCAGCCCGGCTGGGCCTGGAACTGTGTACGCTGGATGCGGGTTGGTTCGGGCCGATGGACGACGGCACCCACTGGTTTGACTACCGGGGAGATTGGGATCTTGTGAACACCGTTCGTTTTCCGCGGGGCCTTCGAGTATTGGCGGATCATGTTCATGAAAAGGGCATGAAGTTCGGCCTCTGGTGTGAGATTGAAGCCTTGGGCCAGAGCGCCCGGCTCGCGGAGACGCATCCGGAATTTGTCGCCACCCGCGGCAGCGAAAGGCTGGGTTATGTCTGCTTCGGCAATCCTGAAGTCCAAGAGTGGGCTTATCAAACCCTGGACCGCCTGATCACCGGTTACAGCTGCGACTGGATCAAGCTTGACTTCAACCTCAATCCAGGTGCGGGCTGCAGCCGGACCGACCATGGACACGGAGCCGGAGACGGTTTGTTCGAGCATTACCAAGGCTACTACCGGACTCTTCAGAGGGTAAGAGACAAGCATCCTAGCGTGGTGCTGGAAAACTGTGCGTCTGGCGGACTTCGGATCGACCTAGGCATCCTGCGGCAGACGCATACGACCTTCCTCAGCGATGCCGATTGGCCGGAACACAGCCTGCAGACGGTCTGGGGCGCGTCAACCATGCTGGCGCCCGACGTATGTCTGCATTGGAGCTGGTCCGAATGGATGGGCAACCATCCGAAGCAAACTTTTGACCCGCGAAGTCCCGAATTAAAGTCACATCAGTTGGACTTTTACACCCGCATTTCCATGCTTGGGCAATACGGCCTCTCGCAAAAGCTTCCCGATCTCCCTGCATGGGTTGCGGACCGATGGGAAGAACACACGCTTCTCTATAAGAATGTCGTGAAAAAGTTTGTCCGGAAAGCCGACGTGTACCGGTTGACCGCGCAGCCTAAACGGGAAGGCCGGGGAGACCGCTGGTCGGCATTCCAGTACAGCCTGCCGGAAGGAGACGAACATTTGGTATTCGTCTTCCGTCTGCATGGTGCCGAGGCGGAAAGGACGATCTACTTCTACAACCTGGTGAAAGAACAGCCATATGAGGTTGCCTGGCTGTCGAAGGACCATACGGTCAAGAAAACAGGTCACGAATTAATGAACGATGGTTTGCGGTTCCACGATCTTCTGGAGGAAGATTCGGCTCTGCTCCGGCTTCGGAGGCTCTGAAGGCATTTGAAAGAAGAGAATGCAGGACGTTGTAGAGGAGGATGACGGATCGGCAATCCCGAAAGAGGGGATTATATTATGGATTCGAAACCGAAGTTTGAAACCAGATGCATCCCTTCCCTCGCAAAAGTTTTTGCCGATGAAGAGTTAAGGGAAGAAGCATACCGTCAAGGTTCCGCTTTGATCGGCGAGTACTTTGCGTTTCAAGTTGCCTATCGTTCGTCAGCGCATTTGAAAATGAGCATCTCCATTGATTCCGAGCTTGCCGGCAATATCTCGGTCAGAAGGGTCGGATTGGTGCCATCTGCATTGCCCAATTATAGCGATCATGATGATTTTTTGTTACGAACGACACCGGGATTGTATCCCGATCCGCTCTATCCCTTGGATAATGAATCGGTTAAACTTCCTCCCAATCAATAGAGATCCCTGTGGATTACCGTTCATCTCACCGAGAAAGTAACTTCCGGAATGCACGACATACATGTCCGATTCAAGGACGAATCAGGCAGCCAACTCGGTGCGGAAGCGTTCCGGCTCGAAGCGATCGGGGTCAAGCTGCCGGAGCAGAAGCTGATCCACACGGAATGGTTCTACCTGGACTGTCTTGCTACTCTGTACAACGTGGAAGTGTTTTCGGAGGCTCATTGGACGATCATTGAATCTTATTTGTCGAACTATGTGGAATATGGAATGAATATGATTCTTACGCCTTTATTCACTCCGCCGCTAGAAATGCTGCCGGGAAACGAACGGCCGACGGTGCAGCTCATCGGTGTGCAGCAGGATGGAAGCCGGTATGCGTTTGATTTTTCACGATTGGACCGATGGATCGAATTGTGCCGTCGAAAGGGCCTCCGGTATTTCGAATTCTCACATTTGTTCACGCAAAGGGGGCGCAAAACACGCTCCGAAAATCATAGCGACGGTGAACGGGGAGGAGAAGCGAGTCTTTGGCTGGGAAACCGATGCGGCCGGAGAAGATTATCGCTGTTTCCTCACCCAGTTTATTCCGGAATTGATTCAGCGGATTCGAACACATGAGTTGGAAAACTGCAGTTTTTTTCATTTATCGGATGAACCGGGTTTGAATGATCTTCCTTCCTATACTCAGGCGAGCAAGCTGGTGCGTTCTTTGTTGGGCAATTTCCCCATTATCGACGCCCTCTCGGAATATGATTTCTATTCTACGGGCCTGTTGTCGCACCCGGTTGTGGCCACCGGGCATAACGGACGATTTATTGACAACAAGACGCCGAATCTGTGGGCGTATTATTGCTGCAACGAATACAGAGACCATCTGTCCAACCGCTTTTTCAATATGCCTTCTTCACGAACCCGCATGATCGGCGTTCATTGGGGATACAACCATTGGTATTCGCAGAAGTCACTCAGGGAGATCGATCCGTATCTAGTCACCGATGCCGACCAAGCTTTCCCTTCGGGCGATCCTTTTCTCGTTTATCCGGGGAAGGAAGGTCCGGTCAGCTCTGTCCGTTTGGCTGTCTTGCGCGAAGCGATGCAGGACGTCCGGGCACTGCAATTGCTGGAAGCATTGGCAGGCAAGCAGGAAACGCTTCAGTGCGTGGAAGAAGGGATGAAGGAGCCGGTCACTTTCACCCGATACGAAATGAGCAGCGAATGGATCATTGGTATGCGGGAGCGGATTAACCGGATGATCAAAGAAAAGGTAGGGACGGTATGTTGAAATATGAAGTTGAAAGCCAGCCGCGCTGATGAAGCTTTATCATGAGTTTTATTAGGTGATGAAGTGAGTGGGACGAGCAGCTTGCCCTAAGGCGAGCTGCTTTTTCATTCTGGAGTTTAAATGCAATGGACGTAAAGGGATAAAGGATATGGTCTCGTGAGCTAGGAGCTGATAAAGTTAACGACTTGATGCAAGCAATATCATAGCAGTTTCTCTTGCGGCTTATGCTGGCAACCATGTGATACGGGGCGAACTAGGCGCGGTACTTAGCCGACGAATCGGGGAGAGAGAAGATGACTTCATACCAACATACGAGTCAGTCAATATTGTGCAAAAAAATATAAGTTTAGAGCCAAACAATAGTAAACATTGATGAGCCTTACGCCAATTGATGTTCAAGTCGTGCAAAGACTTTAACGTTCCCGCTGAAATACAATTGAATTAGTTATTATTCAGTGTAAATGGGGGATGTCATAATGGCGAACCATCGTGAAGGGTTGAGCAAGTATGCGCGTAGACTCGCTGCTAAAGGGCTTGTGGCCGGTCCGGGCGGCAACATCAGCGTCAGGGACGGGACTACAATGCTGATCTCGCCTAGCGGCTATGACTTATCAGAGATCGAGCCGGAGATGTGGTGTACGGTTGATTTGAATAGTGGACAATACGGACTGGGGGAGCAGAAGCCGTCTTCGGAAGTGGCGATGCATTTGGATATCTTTCGAGCACGTCCGGATATAACAGCGATCATTCATACGCATCCGGTCAACTGCATAGCTCTGGGCCTGGTATCCAGGGAGCTGCCTGTATGTTTCCCCGATCAGGCGGCGCTCCTTGGGGAAGTAGAATTTATCGATTATATCATTCCCACAACTCAGGAATTGGCGGATGCTGTGGTAAGCAAGGCTATGAAAGCCGACACGCTGATGCTTGTCAATCACGGTCTTGTGGCGCTAGGACGCAACCTGAGAGAAGCTTATTACCGTACGGAAGTCGCTGAGGAAAGCGCTAAAATATTTCTACTGGCGAGCGCGTTCGGCCAGCCCAAACGGCTGACATTTGATGAAGTTAAGGCGATCCGGTCACTTGACAGCGAGTTTTACCGAATCAACCTGATGCAAGAGCGACAGTAAACTAATATTCAAGGGGGAAGGATAGATGGGCAAGCAGTACTCGGTCATTTTATCCAACGTAGGATCCTGTGCCGATCGTTTTATAGTCGGGAAGTGATCGCAGGTCCGATTGAAGCGACCGCTTTGAGGCAGAAACAAATTCAATCAGTACATGAATAGTTTCGGAGGGGGTTCTATGATCAACTGGGTAGCGGATTGGATTTGGCGCTCACGGCGAATTCGTGTCAACGATTTTGCTTATTTCCGCAAAGAATTTAATGTTGGTGAAAAATTGTTGGCCGCTCGTTTGTATGTATCGGCGCATCACTATGTCCAGGTTTATTTGAACGGATTAAGAATAGGCGGATTTGGCACGCCCGCACCAACTAACCCTTGGAAGAGAAAGCTGTATACGGTACATGAAATCAGCGGTTACTTGCGGGAAGGCGTGAATTGCATCACGGCTGATGCCCATTTTTTAGGCGGAGGCGGACAAAATTATGTCGATGGCCTTCCCGGTTTCCGGCTCGAACTGCACCTGACATACAAAAACGGTAAGAAGAAGGTGGTAAAGACCGATACGACCTGGGATACGCTTGTTGATCCGCCGCACCGTACGGGAACACCCTACCATCAAAACCGCAGGGTGTCGGCTATCGAGGATTATGATGCGGGAAAGTGGCAGCCGGGTTGGCGCAATGGGGGATACAGTTATACGTTAAAAACGACAAAAGCGAAGAAAGCGAGAATCGGCCGGGAAGAATGGCCAATGGTCAGGCAGTGCGTCCCTGAAGGGGCAATCAAAGAAGAACTTTCATTGGTAAAGCTCGACTTGCCTGAATCAACCCGATGTGACGAGGAAATGCCCCAAGTATTCGATGCGGGTAGAATTGTCTCCGGTTGGCCGAAGTTTAAACTGAAAGGGATCTCCGGTACAACGGTCCGTATCCGATATTCAGAGGATCTGGACATAAGCGGGAGAGTTAAACACAACGTATGTAATGAGGAATCGGACAATTATTATGATCAGTATACGATGCGCGGGTCGCCGTTGGAGGAATGGCAGCCGAATTTTTCTTACAAGGCTTTTCGTTATCTCGAGGTGTGCGGATATCCCCTGCCCATTGAGCCGGATACAGAGCTTACGGTGTGCGCGGCATACACGGGTATCGATTATTTCGGAAGCTTCCGATGTTCCGATGAGCATTTAAATGCCTTATACGACGCCTGCATTCGTACACAAAAGAACAATATGCTGGGGCAGATTGTCGATTGCCCTCATCGTGAACAAGCCCAATACCTCGCGGATGCGGATTTGCAGGCGGAAGCGTTGATTTACAATTTCGATGCGATTGCTCTGCTTGAGAAGACGCTGAGCGATTTTGCAGATGTACAATTGGATGACGGTTCATTCCCCTTCGTTGCGCCGTCCAATTCCGATAATCCTCATTTTCGGCTCCAGATTCCAGAATGGGATTTACATTATGCAACGCTGTTGTGGAAGCTTTACGAGGCATCCGGCGATGTATCGAAGCTGGCCGCTTTTTATGGGCCTCTATGTCGGATGGTCGATTACTTTCTCTTCAAGTTGGACCAGGCAACAGGACTCGTTCCGATCGGCAAAGGCTGGCACATTAGCGACTGGCCGTATCCATCCGTTGAACATAAAGGCGAATTTCTGACCGTGGAGCAGATAAAGCTGCTTCAAGCGATACGGCTCACAAGCAAAACCGCTTCGGTGATCGGGGAAGTGAAGGATCATGCTTATTACTATGAGGCGGCGGAACGATTGAAAGGAAGTATTCTTACTTATTTATATGATCGACAATCGGCACAATTCAAGGATAGCTCAGACTCCATTAGAACCCATCAAGGTGTAACGGCCCTAGCCTTGTACGCAGATGCGGTTCCGGATGATGATCGTGAGAAGGCGATAAGAGCTGTGGCGGACAAGCCATGGGAATGCCGCACCGTATTGTCGCTCCCTCTGTTGCGAATGCTGTTTGATAATGGTAGAGAGACGGAGGCTTTCGCCATTCTGAACCGGAGGGAGTATCCGGGATGGGGCTACATGATCACTCAAGGCGCCATGACGATGTGGGAAGGATGGGAAGATATCGAAAGCCATTCCCACGCGTGGAATGGATACCCGGCACGACTCCTGCAAGAATATATTGTCGGGATACGGTCTACTGCGCCTGGATTCAAAAGTATGGTCATTCGTCCCTATATTCCTGCATCATTGACCTTCGCCGAGGCAAAGGTTTGGACTGTCCAGGGCAATTTGTTCGTCAGATGGGAGAGGATGAATGAAGATGCGATTCATCTGGTGCTGTCCATCCCACAAGAAATCGAAGGGAGACTTGAAGTCCGTCTTCCACAAAGGACAGTCGTCTTAACTATTGGGCCCGGAGAACACACTATAAGGCTGTGATAGCGGTATGCTTCGTATGAGCAACGACTCCTGAGCCTGTCAGACCGGTCTTTGCTTATTTCCATCTACCTAATAGAGGCTGCCTGAAAGGAGCAAGCCGCCATGGCCCACATTGCAAAAAGAGGAACCCCATATTCAACAAATTGGTAGTCTTTGTTCGCCCCCGTATGGGGGCTTTCTTTATTGCCGACCAATAGAATTTCGTTGATCCTTCCGCCATTTCGCCGGGCTCATTCCATACACCAGCGTAAATAACCTGGTGAAATAATGAACGCTGTTAAATCCGGTCTGATCAACGATAACCCGGATTGGCATATCGCTGCTTGCCAAGTAGCTTGCTGCCGCTTTAATGCGCAAATTCTGCAGGTATCGGGCAGGAGTTATACCGGTTTGCTCCCTGAAAATACGAATGAGATAGGATGGATGGACATACATAAGTTTAGAAATTGCGGTGATGGTGATCGGCTCACGATATCTCCACTCCAGATAGTTGATAACAAATTGGACAATTTCCGTACTAGTCTTCGGCATATCGCGAGCAGTCGCAGAATCTTGCACGGGCTCAAGCTGATAGCTCATCAGTTGTAGAATCTTTAACACCTCGTAAGTACACGCCTGCTGGATTACAGGATTTTGTGCTGATGTACCCGAGCTACATAAATGGTGAACGAAATCGACGGCTTCAAAAATTTTTGATGTCATTAATGTTGTCGAGAACGAGTCGATGGATTGAAAGGCGTTCCAACGATCGGGATCGGGAAAGTGCGCTTCGTACCCTGCAGGCTCAGCGACATCTTCGAGGATAATAAATTTGTAACTGCTTGGCCCTCCTACGCTAGCCAACAAATGCGGGGTATTTGGCGGTATGAGAAACAATGCCGGCGCTGCCGCAGTGCAATTGTGTGAAGACCATTGAAAACGGACTTCACCTGCAGAAATAAACAGCAGTTCGTAGCTGTAAGGATGAATGCCCCCGCTTCAATTTCATTCTCCGGATGTATTGTGCCGATTCCGAATGAGGATACCCGCATAACGAAGTTCTCCCTTTTGTTATATTTCGTACAAAACAGATTGACCCAAATTCCTATATTTACAGGCTTATAAAGCATTGGGGATCACTAACCGGTACAGACCGTGCAAATAAATCTTTTTGAATTTAGTGTACTCTATCGATATACAGACCATCAATTCCAATTATGCTACGAAAGGATGTCATGTTGCATGAAAAGTTTGCAAATTGTGGGGAAGGGCAAATACACCATTGTGGATACCGGACCGATTACTCCCCAAGATGACGAAATATCCGTGTGTATTCATATCGTGTCCACTTGTCCCCGGTGGGATATCAGCATGATGAGCGGAAAAGACATGTTCGATCCCGCTAAAGAACCGGAATATCCGCTTCCGCTCGGCTTCCCTGGACATGAAATGGCAGGAACAGTAACGGCGGTAGGGAGCAAGGTAACCGATTTCAAGGTAGGCGATCGTGTCGCTGCTCTGGAACATCTCATAAATCCAGGCGCGTATGCACAATCATTGAATTATCGTGAGCATGAATTGATCAAGCTGCAGGACGAAGTGACATGGAAGCAAGCCGTTTCCTTCGAGTTGCTGAAATGCGTATTGATCGGGTTGCTTCAATTCGGAGATATCCAGGGGAAATCAATGTTGGTTTCAGGACTGGGCCCGGCGGGGATTCTGGCTCTGCAAGCGGCAAAGCTGCTGGGAGCCTCACGTGTAGTCGCAGTGGATATCAATATAGAACGAATCAACTATGTAAACGGACTTGGCATAGGCGAAGCCAGGCATACGGAAGATTTAGGCGAAGAGCGGTTTGATCTTGGATATGACTGTGTAGGCGCGGCCGCTTCGGTTCAAAGTGTATTGGAACGAATCGATCATCATTTGGTTATTTTCGGAGTGTTGAAGGGAGAAGTCAGATACACTGACAAGTTATGGTTCAAAGGTACGAGGCTGGAATCGTACCGCTATCGCCGCTTTGGTAAGGAGGATCAGGCGCTGCTACTGGATTTGGTAGTGAACAAAGGACTTAATACGGAATGCCTGCAGACCCATCACGTTCCGCTCTCGCGTTACGAAGAAACGATCTCGCTTCTGCAGTCCCAGCAAGCAATCAAGGTTTACTCGTATCCACAGACCGATTTATAAAGTTGGAAGATAACGGGAGGCAATTATGAAAGCGAAAGCGATTGTATTTACCGGAGTAAACGTAGTAGAATTCCGTGATGTAGAGACGCCCGAACCAGGCTCTGAGGATGTTGTCATTGAGGTGGAATACTCATGGATCAGCGTTGGCACGGAGCAGTCGTTTCTAAAGGGAGAGCGGGTTTCCGGTGAGCAGGTGACCCGGCAGGGAGACGTGCTGCCTTTTCCTCAGGTTCCGGGTTACCAGAAGGTTGGCATTGTCCAGAAGATTGGCAATGCCGTTCGCGGGCTTCAACCCGGAGATAGAGTATTCGCCTCAATCAGCGCGGTGGACGGGATGGCGTTCGATACGGGAGGCCATGTGAATCCCGCTGTGACACACCTCAGTCAAGTATGGAGGCTGCCGGATAAAGGTCCGGAAAGCCTGGCGTACGCACCGCTCGTTTTGGCTCAGGTGGGGTACAATTGCGGTATGAGACCCCATATATCTGCAGGAGAGTTTGCGGTCGTGATAGGCGACGGACTTGTTGGGAATTGGGCTGCTCAGACCCTTAGGGCGAGAGGAGCAAAGGTTACAGTGCTCGGTCGAAGAGCTGATCGGTTGGCTTTGCTGCCGGATGGCATTCAAGGAATTCATCTTAAAGAGACGGGGATGCAGGAGGTAATCGAAAGCTTGTCGGATATCCAGGTAGTAGTAGATAGCGTTGGGGCACTGCCTTTGTTCCATGCGCTTCGCCCGCGAATGAGGTTGAACAGCCATTTGGTATCGGCCGGTTTCTTAGGGGCAGACGGATTGATCGACATCCAGACGTTGCGAGCTTCAGGAGATAACACTTCATACTCCATCGGGATGGACAACTGAACGGATGAACGAGACGCTGGCCGCCATTGCCGACGGTCGATTAACCACTCTTCCGTTAATTACACATGTTGTCCCTGTATCCGAAGGGAAGGAAGCATGGCGTATGATTGTGGAAAAAACAGAAGCATTCCTTGGAGTCGTACTCGACTGGCGTAAACCGGAAACGTACCTTGAAGTGCAAGGAGGATAAGGAACCCTTGACTGAAACTAATCATTTACAACATCCGGAATCATTTGTTTTCGTGAAGGAAGAGGCTTTCCCCTAAGAAGGCGGCCTGTGAGCGGCACGAGAGTGCGCGTTCTGAGCGATTCAGATACGGCGAGTCCTAACTTGATCGAATATGTCGAAGGGTTGGACTACGTGGTCGATTATCAAAAAGCCACCATTTGCAGAATGAAGGGAAGCCGTATACCAGACTGGTCCGTACACCCGTTGTACGGTATTACGGATTTCGATCATACAAAGTATGAAGTTTACAGCAATCGCGCCTATACGGTTTATGCGGTATATGACGGGGAAGCCGCTGTTTCCGACCTCGAATACCATCAGGGGAGCAGCAAGCTCGCGGCCATCATTCCGAGGGCAGCAGCCAAGCTTCAGGAAGGGAAAGAAGTTGTCTTTGTTGTTTATGGGGATAGCATTAGCGCAGGAGGGGAGGCAACCCAAGAAAGATTTACGTTTTATCACCGCTTCGCTGAATACCTTAGTCGATTGTATCCCGATGGGAACATTCACATCATGAATAGAGCGATCGGAGGAGAAACGAGTCTGGGAGGAGCCTCACGAGTGGAAAACGACGTTCTGCCAGTGAAGCCGGATCTGATATCCATCGGATACGGGATGAATGACCAGAACCTGTATGAGCACGGACTTGGCGTTTCACTCGAGGATTACGAGAGAAATATCAGGCATATCATTGAAACCATTCGGATGAAAAGCGAATCGGATATCATTCTGGTAACGCCATGCGAGCCCAACCCCTGTGGCTTCATACGAGCGGACGAATAGGGGAGTTTGCTGAGGTACTCCGCCGCCTTGGTGATGAATACGGACTTGGGGTGGCTGATGTCCACACTCAGTGGAGACGGGAACTGAATGTTGGCAAAACGCCCGAAAGCTTGTTGTTGAATAATATCAACCATCCAAATGATTTCGGGCATTTCTTGTATTTCTTGGCATTCATAGGCATGAAATGAAAGTTTGTTGACGTAATGTGTATTGGTATTGGAGGCTGCCCCATTTAGTGGCAGTCTTTTCTACATACCATCCATACAAAGGTTGTTCGGACAGGAAATGCACCCTCTCCTTACGCGGTCAACAGGAATAATGGGCTTCTGACGAGAAGTTGTAACACATCGATATTCACTTCGAACAAGGATGTGTTAATCAATGTGGACCCGGGTCATACGCAACTTAACCATTCTCCCTAAATTGCTTTCTGCGTTCTTGCTCGCGATTGTTCCCCTGTTTTTTGTCAGCCTGCAAATGAACCGGATGGGGGCGGAAAGTGTCCGGGAGGAAATGCTGACATCCATGAAATCGCGTGTTCAGTCGAATATGCATTCATTGGAGGATGAAATGAAACGCCTTACCCGACTCCACGAGCAATACGTGCTGGATGACGACTTCACCAAGTTAAGTATGGTTTCTTCGATCTTGCCTTACTATGAAGTGATGCTCATGGAGAAGAGAGTGCAGAATAAGCTTTGGGTCATGAAAAATTCGAACCTTTATGTGACGGAAGCCAAGGCCTACATCCCTTTGATTGGCAAAACGATTTTTTCCTTGACCTTTGAAAAAGGCATGACAGATGAAGAGGTAATGGAACTTCAGGAGCTTCAAAGGAATCAGGTTTCACCTATCGTGTACTGGCAGGGCAAACTTCTCATTAACTCTATTTACCCGAATCCCTCCTATTCCAGTAAACCTCCTGTTTATGTGTTACAGTCCGAGATGGACCAGCAAGGCTTGCAAAATTTCCTAAAGCAGATCGTTACAAACAAGAAAGAAGGAGCGCTCTTATTTAACGAAAAGCAGAACTGGACCCTTTATAGCCACGCTGATGATTCGGTATTAGCGCAAGTAAAACGGTTTGTGAATCGGCAGCCGGAGGAAGTGAGGTTCGGCCAGGGAACCATAACCATCCATAATCAGATGTATTACGTTACATTCGAGAGGTCATCCATGTTAAACATGGATTTGGTCATTTACGTCCCGGAGGAGCAAGTTCTGGGCCCGCTGAACAAGTATCGCACCTGGTTCTGGATTATGTCTGGAATGTCCCTTTTAATCCTCCTCGGATTCTCTTACTGGATATTCCGGTTGATTCATTCTCCTTTACGCAAAATGGTACGTGCTTTCCGGAGAGTGGAAAAAGGAGATCTCTCTCTATCTATACAGCACAAGAATTACGATGAATTCCAGTATTTATACGGTCAGTTCAATATGATGGTGAGAAAGCTGAAGCAGTCTATTCAAGATGGCTACGAGTCCAGGATCATGGCCCAGCACTCTGAACTGAAGCAGCTTCAATCACAGATTAACCCGCATTTTTTATATAATACCTACTTCATGGTTCATCGAATGGCGGAAGCCCATGATGTGGATAACGTTTCAAAAGCAACGAAGTATTTAGGCGAGTATTTCCTCTACATTACGCGGAACTCCTCCGATGTGGCAACATTGGAGGAAGAATGGAACCATACAATCGCCTATATCGAAATCCAACAGCTGCGTTTTTACAACCGAGTTGATGCCCGTATTTCCAGTTTTGCGGTACGACCTCATTCTGTGAGCATTCCCCGTCTCATCTTGCAGCCCTTGGTGGAGAATGCGTATCAGCATGGACTGAAATCCAAGGTTACGGGGGGCTCATCGCTTTGTCCATTGAGAAAAGAGATACTGGACTGATCATCGTATCGGTGGAAGATAACGGAGATGATTTAAGCGAGGAGGCGTTGGACCTTCTCTGCCAGAAGCTTGAGATGAAATGGTCCGAATCTTTCGAAAGAACGGGAATTCTCAATGTCCAACTGCGAATGCGGCTGAAATTCGGCAAAGATTATGGACTTAAAGCCTCCAGAAGCGCGCTTGGCGGATTGAAAGTCGAAATGCATATACCTGCCGCACAATTCGGCGAACGGGAGGAGTGAGAGCATGAGAAGCATCTTGATAGTCGACGACGAGCCTTTTATCGTGAACGGACTGGCAGGCATGATTAAAGAGGCCGATTTTAAGGATTTGGAGGTATACAAAGCTTGCTCAGCAGCCGAGGCTATCGATTGGTTTGAGCGGGCCGTGATGGATATCGTGGTGACCGATATATCAATGCCAGGAATGGACGGGCTTGAATTGCAGCAGCAAATCCTGAAACACTGGCCTAGATGCAAGGTGATCTTTCTCACTGGACACAATGATTTTAACTATATTAAGCAAGCCATCCATTATAGGGCGATTGATTACATTCTAAAGACGGAAGGTGATCAGGCAATCAGAATCGCCGTTGGAAAAGCGTTGAAAGAGCTGGAACGGGAGATCGAGGCAGAAGTTCTGGTTGGACGAGCACGCTTACAGCTTCATGCTGCACTTCCACTTCTACAAAATGAATTTCTATACGAGCTTCTTCACGGTGAACTGAATTCAAAGGTCCTGGTTCAAGATCAAATTAACGATTTGAATCTGCCGTTGCGAGAGTGCTTGCCAGTCCTGCTGCTTATAGGCAAGGTGGACACCGGACTGGATATGGATTCGTTTAATAAAATGCTGATTTTGTACGCTATTCAGAATATCGCTGAAGAGTATATGAGCCCTTCGGTTGCCTTGCATTCGTTTACCTATGACAAATCAAAGGTCGTCTGGCTTATCCAACCTAAATGCCAGGAAGAAATAAAGGAAACCCGCAGGTGGCATCGGATGATTCTCGGTATGGTGGAACGGATTCAACAAACTTGCAAGGAACTTTTAAAAGTAACCTTATCATTTGCAGTAGCTGGCGAGTTTTCCGCATGGACGCTTATCCCCGATCAATTCGAGAGACTACAGCGTTTAATGAGAAAAAGTCTTGGGATGGGTCATGAGCTTTTGCTTGTGGATGAAGATACAAGGCCATATTCCGTCACACCATCCCTGGATGTTCAATTGAGAAGGATCGATCAATACACACTCCGATTGTTGAAATGTCTGGAAAGCAATAATAAAAAAGAATTCGTACAAGAGCTGTCGAATTTGATGAACAATGATAACGCTTTTACCGACCCGGACTTGCGGTTGGCTATATCCTTTCAGCTTTTTTCGATGGCAATGACATACGTAACGAAAGAAGGCTTATGGAATACGTTAAAGGAGAGCGTAGATTTGGACAGGTTGCTTAAACTGGATTATCACTCCAACTGGGAGGATACGCTGAATGACTTAGCTTTGATCGGAGAAGCGATATTTAGCCTGAAAGAAGGTTCGGTCGAGCGGCAAGAGAGAAGTTTGGTTAACAAAATTAAATTACACATCGAACAGCATCTTGCGGATGATCTTTCCCTGACACGGATTGGCGAGCTCGTTTCTTTGAATCCGTTCTATTTATCTAGATTGTACAGCCAATTAGCAGGGGAGAGTTTAACCGAGACGATCATGAATGCACGATTGGTTGAGGCCAAGAGACAGCTAAAAGTTTCAAACAGCAAGATACAGGATATCGCAACAAAAGTAGGCTTTGAATCAGCGTCTTACTTCACACGTTTTTTAAAAAAGCAACCGGGTATACGCCGCAAGAATACCGGGAGTTAATAAACGGTTAAAGTCGTAATCATAAGTCAAGAGAAGTTAAAATCCTCTGATAGGAAAGATCTTCATTCGGTCCTATAATCAAGACAGCAAGAGAGGCCACAATAAAATTTGCTTAGGGGGAAATGGAGAATGAAGAATAAACGGTCGGCCGCCTGGATTCTCATCGTCATCATTCTGCTCACTTCGATTCTTGCGGCATGCAGTAAAGGTGCTCAGGAGACAGGGGCGTCGACGGCTCCGGAGGATGCGGCAGGTAAGTATGATCCGCCGATTGAAATTAGCGTCATACGGCCTTATGACGATAATACCAAGTATGCTAAGGGAGATTCGGCTGAAAATAACGAATGGACACGGCTATACGAGGAAAAACTCGGCATCAAGGTTAAATTTGCATGGACCTTCCAAGGACCTGCAAATCAGTACGCACAGAAGCTGAATGTGGCAATTGCAAGTAACGATTTGGCTGATATCGTTGTTGTAAACGGGAATCAATTGAAGCAGTTGGTAGAAGCGGGACAAATCGAAGATATCACGAAAACTTTCAATCAATATTCATCGGATTATGTAAAGAAAGTACTAAATGAGGACGGTGGACTCGCTCTCAAATCGGCGACATTCGATGGCAAACTGATGGCGATTCCTCGTATTGGCTCTGATATCGACGAAGTTCCGATTCTGTGGGTCCGTACAGATTGGCTGAAGAAATTGAATTTGCCCGAGCCGAAGACGATGGCGGATGTGCTTGCGATATCGGATGCTTTTACCAACAAGGACCCCGACGGAAACAAGCAGGCTGATACATTAGGTCTAGGCTTGACGAAGGACCTTGGCAGCGGGTTTGCCGGCTTCGAGGGATTCTTGAACGGACATCATGCTTACTACAACACGTGGATCAAGGATGCATCCGGTAAGCTGGTCAACAGCAATATCCAACCGGAAATGAAAAGCGCTCTCGCCGTTCTGCAAAGAATGTATGCAGCTAAGCAGATTGACAAAGAATTCGGAACGAAGGATGTAAACAAAGTCGCAGAGTCGACGACGAGTGGCAAGATCGGCATGTATTATGGCATGATGTGGACACCTCTCTGGCCGTTGCAAGGCGGTAAGGAGCTGGACCCGAATATGGAATGGAAATCTTATATGATTCCTTCCGTTGACGACAAACCGGCTATGGCTCAATTACCATTCCAGGTTCCGCAATATTACGTTGTCAAGAAAGGCGCGAAGAATCCGGAAGCAGCCATTAAAATGCTTAATCTTTGGTATGATGTATCTTTTGACACCGTATATAAGCCAGAGGTTTACGGAGCGACAGAGGACGGTGTCGAGGCGTTTAAGCACGCCATACTGGCCGGGGCGCCGATCACGACGAATATGGATAAATACAAAGAGATTCAGAAAGCTTTGAAAACCAACGATACCTCCTTTATGAAACCGAATTTCAAGAATGACTATAAGCCGGTCAAGGCTTATTTGGATGGAGATATTAAGGGATGGGGCATGCACGGTGTATTCGGCCCCGGAGGCTCCTTCGCAGTCATTGATGAATACGTCAACCAAAAACGGTTCCTTCGGACGCAATTCTATGGTTCTCCAACCCCTACCATGGGAGGAAAGGGCGGCACCTTGGATACTCTCCTCAAAGAAGCGTTCACCAAGATCATTATGGGGGCTGCACCAATCGATGAATTCGACACATTTGTCGAGAACTGGAAGAAGCTTGGAGGCGATCAGATTACCCAGGAAGTAAATGACTGGTACGCCAAGCAATAGGACTGGTTCAGAAACGGGAAGAAAGGGGAGCAACTTTCATGAGTTCCCCTTTCTTTCTTTATAATGAGGTGTAATCAGATGCGGTTGAAACAATTGAAAAAAGAATATCCCCTTCACTTGATGATTTTTCCAGGCTTCATTCTTATCCTCATATTTAGCTACGTGCCCTTCTTCGGTCTCACGATGGCATTCCAGAAATTCTTACCTGCCCGCCCCTACTTTGATAATCCGTGGGTAGGCTTCGATCACTTCGAGTACGTATGGGATATGCCCAATGCGATCCGTGTGTTATGGAATACGATTTATATTGCGGGACTTAAGATCATAATCGGGCAAATCGTTCCCATCATCATTGCTTTGTTACTGAACGAAATTCGTAAGGATTGGTTAAAGAGAGGGTACAGACACTCATTTATTTGCCTCATTTTCTCTCCTGGATTATTCTCGGGGAATTCTAATTGATCTCCTGTCTCCTTCGCAAGGAATTGTAAATCAAATTCTTAAGGGATTCGGGATGGAACCTATTTATTTCCTCGGCGACAACCGATGGTTTCCAATCACGATCGTCCTGACCGACGTGTGGAAGGAGTTCGGTTTCAATACGATTGTTTACCTTGCTGCTTTGACCAGCATTAATCCTTCTCTATATGAAGCAGCCGTAATCGATGGAGCCAACCGTTGGAAGCAAACCTTACATGTGACGCTTCCCAGCATCCTTCCGATCATCGTTCTTCTGGCAACGCTTAGTTTAGGCAACGTTCTGAATGCCGGGTTTGATCAAGTGTTCAATTTATATAGTCCGTCCGTCTACGAGAGTGGAGATATCATCGATACGATCGTTTTCCGTGTCGGTTTGGAAGAAGCGCAATATAGTGTGGCGACAGCGATTGGTTTATTTAAATCCGTAGTATCTTTTATCATGATCTCTTTATCCTATTTTCTTGCTTATCGATTTGCTAACTATAGAATTTTCTAGATGGGGGACTTTTCCATGAATCGAATGAGTATGGGGTATCGAGTCTTTAATTTCTGGAATATTGCCTTTCTAGTGTCGTTATCCATTATATGTATTCTGCCACTTGTCCATATATTAGCTTTGTCCTTCAGTAACAGCAATGCTGCTGGCGCGGGGCTAGTCAAACTGTTGCCGGTTGACTTTACTACAAGCTCCTATGCGTTCATTCTATCAAAGCCAGCTTTTCTAACCTCGGTAGGGGTTACGCTTGAGAGAGTCCTGCTTGGCACGGTCATAAACATGCTGATTACGCTGCTAGTCGCGTATCCGTTATCCAAAGAAACGAACGCATTTCAGTTTAGAACCGCCTATGTATGGTTTTTCGTATTTACGATCTTGTTTAGCGGAGGATTGATTCCATGGTATATGACCATCAAATGGGTAGGGATTATGGATACGATTTGGGCTCTAGTACTGCCGAGTGCAGTTCCCGTGTTCCACATCATACTTTTGCTTAATTTCTTTCGGGGATTGCCCAAAGAAATGGAAGAATCGGCTTCGATTGATGGAGCGAGTCATTGGTCTGTGCTTTGGCGAATCTATGCTCCACTATCCCTGCCGGCCCTTGCCACAATAGGGTTGTTCACAGTCGTAGGTCATTGGAACTCGTGGTTCGATGGCTTGATCTTAATGAAGTCACACGATAACTACCCGTTATCGACCTATCTGCAAACCATAATGTTCGGTATTGATATGACGAAAGTGACAAGTGAATCGATGAATGATCTGAGTGGGGTGTCCGATCGGACGGCCAAAGCCGCGCAAATTTTTCTAGGGGCATTGCCTATCCTGCTCGTATATCCGTTCTTGCAGCGCTATTTCGTTAAAGGAATCGTACTGGGGAGCGTAAAAGGGTAGGTCCTGTGTATTCAGTAAATTAAAGGGGGTGATGATTAGAGAACAATAAGATATAAGGTGTTATTGAACATCTGTGTGGTGGTTCTTGAGAATCTATCAAAAGTAGGGAGTTGTGTTTCATGAAAGCGTCCAAAACTAAACGTTTTGTTGCGGTGGGCATTTCAATGATCTGCATGATGACTTCGATTCCTCTACTATTTGCTTCCCCCGCTAAAGCCGCTGGTGAAGAATTTGTAATGGGAATTTTTTATGTTCCAACCAACCCTTACACCAACGCTACGCAATATGATTACATTAAGGATGCGAATATAAATGTCTTGCAAACTTTCTATCCGAATACAAACCAGCCCAGTACAATTGCCGAAATGACTACCGTGCTGGATCTGGCCCGTGATCGCGGAATGAAAGTGCAGGTCTCGGATACCCGGTCGGAATATTTAATGGGAACGAGGACAGGACAACCGCAGCCACCGGCTTCGGATACAGATATTGATGCGATTGCAAACTCGTATAAGAACCATCCTGCAACTGCCGGTTATTAC
The DNA here is from genome assembly GCA_030323305.1 of Paenibacillus sp. CC-CFT747. Lineage (GTDB taxonomy): Bacteria > Bacillota > Bacilli > Paenibacillales > NBRC-103111 > Paenibacillus_AO > Paenibacillus_AO aurantius. The sequence goes on from CP106741.1 coordinate 3,743,609, forward strand.
ATTCAAGATGAACCCCACGAGTATGAATTCCCTAGGGCCGCCTATGTTTATCAGCGATTTCTATTGAATCATCCTGAGTCGATGTCAAATGTAAATATGTTTCCCGATTCCGGAGTGCCTGGCGGTTCAAGCGAGCATCTGAGTTATATGAAAAAATGGGTAACAACGGTTGGAGCTTCTAAACTAGAATACTTGTCTATGGACACCTACCCGTTTAAAGATGACGGGAGTATTGGGAGTTACTATTATCAAGATCTGGCCAATTTAAGAGCAGCAGGATTATCCTACAACTTGAAGACTGCGGCTTATCTCCAGGCAAACGGAGATAACCTCGCAGGCTATCGCCGCCCTAATGCAAATGAGTTGAGGTGGAATGTTTACAACAATCTCGCTTTCGGAGTAAAAGGATTGTACTGGTTTACCTGGTTTCAACCTGAAATCTATACCCCGAATAACTTCACTCCTGCCATCATGGATGGAAATGGAAACAAGACGGATCTCTATATACCTGCTCAAACTTTAGGTGGAGAAGTCAAGCAATTGGGATCCACCTTGATGGGATTGACCTCCCGCGATGTATATTTTAAAGGGACAATTCCTTCCGGAACATCGCCTATACCGGCCAATTATTTCTGGAACCCGACGACCGCATACGACCAGATCGTGTCGCATTTCGCCAACGAAGACGGCAGAAGTTATGTAATGGTCGTGAACAGGGATTACGCTAACAGCAAAACGTTGAGCTTTAATCTCCCTTCCAAGCCTTCTGCGGTAACGGAGATCTCCAAATCGACAGGCGGGGAGGTAAGTACCAACTACAGTAATGCGACGGGGAACATCTCGTCGACATTCCTTCCTGGAGAAGGCAAATTATATGCCATATCGACCGACTTTATCTTGCCTTCCTCCAACCTAAATGATTCCGACGCAGCCATCAGGTACTCTGGAAGCAGCTGGTATCACAGTATGCAGCGCGGTGTAGGCAACTATGGCGATGACGTTCATCATGCCAGTGACAACGATGACTATGTAGAGTTTACGTTTATCGGCACGGGAGTAGATTTTGTTACGGAAAAGGACCCTAGCGGTGGCAATCTGGACATTTATATTGATAACGTTTTCCAACAGACGGTTAGCACCTACAGTGCCGTGTCTCATTTAGCAGGCCAAACCGTATATAGCAAGACCGGCTTGTCGAATGGCCCGCATACCATTAAAGCAGTAAAGAAATCGGGGACTTATATGGTGCTCGATCATTTCAAGGTGACACCAGGAAGCATTGTGAGAACAGCTTCGAAGACGAATGATAATGATGCGGGGATCACCTATTCCGGTGCGGGCTGGGGATATAGCAGCGGCCGCGGCAGCGGTGACTACGGGAATGATCTGCATTATACGACCGCGAATAATGATTACTTCGAGTACACGTTTACAGGGACGGGTGTAGATTTCATTACGGATATGGACACAAGTGGCGGCAATGTGGATATCTACATCGACAATATCCTCCAGCAAACCGTTAGCACCTTAAGCACATCAACCCATAATTCCCAGCAAGCAGTGTACAGTAAGACAGGTCTGTCATATGGCACCCACACAATTAAAGGAATCAAGAAGTCGGGTATTTATATGGTAGTGGACGGCTTTCATGTCTATAAAGGGAGTAATCTTCTCGCCAATCCAGGTTATGAAAGCGGTACAACGACTTCATGGTCAACTCCTTATGCCGGTATGCTGACGACTAGTTCAACCGATAAACATACAGGAACCTACAGCGCGAAGATTACGGGAAGAACGCAATTATATAGCAGTCCCGCCCAAGACGTAACTACTCTTCTTTTAACCAGTGGGCAGGGAAAATATCATTTGTCCGGTTGGTTGAAGCTTGCAGTCGGAGCCTCTGACCGAGCCCAAATTGCCATCCGATTGGAGGACTCTTTAGGAACGCAATGGGTGAATACGGATTGGAAAACCATAAAAAGTACGGAATGGACTCAGAGTTCCAAAACACTCAATATTGCTTGGACCGGAAAGTTAACCTCTGCGACTCTGTATGTACAAACGGAAGCCTACGGCTATGATTTGTATTTCGACGATTTCGTTCTTTCTCGTTGATCGTTACCCAATCTCTTATTTTTAGTTAAAATGTCTCGAGTCAGGTCCATAACGGTCTGTTCCTGCAGACCGTATGGACCTATTAACAAGCAAGAGGTGGGAGAACATGAATAAAGAGTTTCCGATCGGTATTTATTATATCCCTTCTTGGGCGGAAACAACGGATAGCCAATACGATTACACAGCCTCGGACGAGGAAATCGATGCCATAGCAAGGTCCTATAAGGATCACCCGGCAACCAAGGTTCCCCGCTCATTTCCAAATGGTAATATGTTTCCCTCTTCAGGCATTCCGGAAGATCATCGCGCTCCCGGTACCTATAGTAAAGCGACAGCTTACTTATCGGATATATACCACCCAGGCGAGGGTAACCTTTATTATTTGTCTACAGATGCTTCCTGACCCTATGGATATCTATAAATTATTAGAGGTTCCGAAGGTTATAAACGCTTGCGGAACCTTAACGAAAATTGGCGGTTCCAAGATGGCTCCGGAAGTGCTGGCTGCCATGCAAGAAGCAGCGGGAGCCTTTGTGGATATTTCCCTGCTGTATACAAGAGCAAGTGAGCGAATAGCAAGGCTGCTGGGGGTTGAAGCGGTATGCATTACTTCCGGAGCCTCTGCAGGAATCGCGATATCGGCCGCAGCATGTATCACAAAGGGTGATCTTCTCCAGGCCGCTCAATTGCCCGTCACTAACGGCGCGCCCTATGAGATTATGATGCTGAAGAGTCACCGATTGCCTTATGAGCAGGCCCTGATGTTAACAAGTGCTCGCATACGGGAAGTCGACACGGCATCTTCGGATCCGATCGGGACGATTGAAGAGGCTTTACAAGGTAATATCTCCATGCTTTTTTATGTGGCGGCCGCGCAGCGGATCCCTGGATCTATACCTCTTCCTGAAATATCCCGCATTATGAAGGCACATGATATTCCTATCGTTGTCGATGCTGCGGCGGAACTCCCCCGATTTCCAATGTGACGGGTTATTTGGATCAAGGTGCGGATCTGGTGATCTTAAGCGGCGGAAAAGAAATTCGCGGCCCGCAATCATCCGGACTAATTCTTGGTGGAGAAGAATGGATAAAAGCATGTAATGCGAATAATTTTCCAAACTTCAGCATTGGGCGCTCCATGAAATTGGACAAGGAGACTATTGCAGGTATCGTAAAGGCCGTAGAGTTATTTGTCAGGAAAGATTATGATCAGGAAATGAACCGTTGGGAAGCGATGGTGTCTGCGTTCATTGAGAAATTATCTAAACTTCCAAGTATTCAGGTGCGTCGAGGGTTTCCTGTAAGTCCGGGAATCCAGCCTGCTATCATACCAAGAGTGTTTATTAAGCATTGTGATATTTCGGCCGCGGAGTTTCAAAGTCGACTTTTGAATTCAGATCCTATTATTCATGTCGATGTTCAGGGAGACGAGCTTGTCCTAAATCCCCAGTGTCTAGAAGACCACGATGTTTCGATTGTGGTCGAAAGCATCATAAAACAGACTGCAGTGTATTGAGATGCGATATCGTTGGTTCGAAAATCATAAAGCCCGTGTATTTGACATTAGGTTGCACAGGCTTGATAAAGGCCATAGAATCTTACTCGCCTGACAAAGGGACGAAGCTCGCGACCTTTGCGGCACGCTGCATGGAGAATGAGATTCTGATGCACCTTCGGTCACTGAAAAAAACGAAGAAAGACGTGTCGCTGCATGATCCACACTGCAATTGTGAAGAGCAGCTTAAATTCACAATTGCAGTCGTGAAGAAGTGAACGTTAAAATTGCATGGGTGAAAAAACTGTGACTCATAAGAAGGACACTTTGTAAAAAGTGACCCTCTTATGGGTCATTTCTGCAAGTTGGCCATTCCATACATGGCTAGGACATTATGCGGGTCCATTTTCCTAAAGCTATCTTCCCAGACCCCGGCCACAAAATCTTCTCCCTTACTTGAATCGAAGCCGACCTCAGCCATCAGCGAAGCTTTCATGCTGACCAGAACGACAATGGTATGGGCCAAGGCTTGGTAATTCCCGCGAAAGGTGCCATTCGTTCCACCAAAGGGTAGGGGTTGCTTACTTCAGTCGGCAATAAGTCAACTTTTGCGGGGAATGCCCTCATTTTTGCGTGACGAGAAAGTAGGATTTGCCGCTATAATGGAACAAGAGAATGAAATGCGACAAGAGGTGTTAGTCTATGACCGGTAAGCAGGCGGGTACAATCGCAGCCGGCAGGGAAGAAATGTTTCGCATCATCGCCGAGCATACGTCAGATACAATTGTGGTGGTCGACAGCGAAGCCATCGTTCGATATGTATCACCGTCCATCTATACGCAGAGCGGCTATACCGCAGAGGAGTATGAGGGCACCGATGCCTTCGCCATCATTGTACCGGAGGACCGGGAGCTGGTTAGACTGTCGCTCGCTCAAGCGGTACAAGCCCGAACCCCGATCGATGTCGGCTACAGAGTCCAGCACGCGGACGGCCGCATACTGGAAGCAGAGACCAAAGTTATGCCCGTTCTTGCAGACGGCAGCGTCAACTACGTCGTAGCGGTGGTTAGAGACGTGACGGCGCGTAAGCAGGCGGAGCGGCTGCTCGAGAATATCCTCGACAACGTCAATGCCGCGGTATGGTCGACGGATAAGGATTTCTCGCGATTTATGTTTTTCTCCGAGAGCGGTGAGAAGATCACCGGCCTGCCAAGAGAGGAAGTCATTCAGAATCCGATGCGGATGCATGATCATATACATCCGGACGATAATGAGCTCTTGGTAAACGAAGTGAAGGGGAAGCTTAGCCAGGGATTACCGGTCCGCCAAGAGTTTCGCTGGACCCATCATCCCGAAGGGCAGCGGTGGGGGCAATCGATTGTTCATCCACACCTGAACAACAAGGGAGAAGTAGAGCGGCTTGACGGTATTATGCTCGACATCACGGATAAGAAACGCGCCGAGCTTGCATTGGAAGAGAGCGAGCAGCGGTATAAGTCACTGTTCGAGTATAATTTGGACGGTGTATTCTCGATCGTGCTGGAAGGGCTTTATTTTGAACATGCGAACGCAGCCTTCGAGCGAATTACGGGGATCCGGCGGGAGACGATGGAGAATCAATGCTTCATCGGGATGATATTCGATGAGGATCACGGCATGGTATATGAAACGTTGTTTGAGGTTATGCGTGAGGGAAGGCCTCGGGATATCGAATGCCGGCTAGCCGATTTGTCGAAAGGAGAACGGATCGTGAGCATCACGTTCGTGCCGATTCTCTTGTCGGGCAAGCTGAATGGAATCCACGGCATCCTTAAAGATATTACGAAGCGAAAGCAGGAGGAAAGGGAACTGACCCGGAGTGAGGAACGTTCCAACTTTCTGCAGTCGAGCTTGAATCAGCTGTCTTCGGATCTTGCAGGAGTTATGAAAGTGGCGGAGCTGGAAGCCAAACTCATCGACGAGGTGCGGGTCGTGCTTAAAGTGCAAGAGGTTAGGATTGAAGAAACCTTTGACATCGCTTTGCCATTAGATTCGGACGAACATACCATTCGGATCCGAATTGGGGAAAAGCCGCAGCCCGTATGGCTGTCGATCGGGCTGGACCGCCCGCTTCCTGAGCTCGAGAAGAAGTGGCTTCAGACGGCCGTTCGCTACGTGACCATTCTTTACGATAACCTATACCGGACAGAAGACCTGATGAAGCGTATGGAAGAGACGGTTGCGGGGAGTGAAACACCCAGATGGATGCTTCGGCTGCTGTTTAAACTGTCGGAGAAGGAGCGCGCATCGTTGTCCAGTGACCTGCACGATTCGGTGCTGCAGGATCTAATTATTTGGTACCGGAAGCTGGAATCATTGCGGTCGTCCAACGTCTTCGAAGCTGTACTAGGCGCACAGCTCTCAGGCATTGAGGAGGGCCTGCTGGATGCGATCCACCAAATCCCGAATCACGTGCAACGAGCTAAGACCTCCTTTTCTGGTGAAAATGGGGCTGGTTGAATCGCTTAAGAGCTTGTTCAACTATTCGCGAATGTTTGCCAACTACAAAATTGAATTTCATGCAGAGAACATGAACGATCCACTGAACGAGGATCAGATTCTCGGCGTCTACCGGATCGTCCAGGAGCTGCTGAATAACGCCACGAAGCATGCAAAGGCGTCGAAGGTGACGATGTCGTTGATCGATACTGGCGAGCAAATCTCATTCCACTATTCGGATAACGGCATAGGTGTACATTTATCACGACTTGAAGGCTCGTTCCAGCATATGGGGATCGCAGGTATAGAGAAGCGGGTGCTCAGTATGGAAGGAAAGGTGGATTTCCAGTCAGCGCCTGGTAAGGGATTCCACGCTGCGTTACGGTTTCCCAAGCACCCAACGGAAAGGGGAGAGTCATGAATATTCTGCTAGTCGACGACCACCGATCAGTGGTTGAGGGCACCAAAATGCTCTTAGAATCAGAACCCGACATTAACGTCACGATCGAGACGGATGTCTTCCTTGTTACCGATTTGGTTCGGTTAACTAAATTTGATGTCATCCTACTGGATCTATATATGCCGAATATCAACGGCGCTGACTTGACGCGCAAGCTGCTCGAGTACATGCCGGATGCGGTTATCCTCATCTACTCGGGCTTTGAAATTGCACCGCATTTCAATCTGCTAATGGAATCCGGTGTCTCCGGGTTTATATCTAAGACATCCACTCGTGAAGAGCTCATTCTCGCTATTCCTCTTGATCAGTCAGCGCTCGCTCGAATATGGCTTGACGGAGCTGTTTCAGAAGCTGCATGTCAACTCGCGTGTGGATGCGATTCGTAAGGCGAAGAGCCTCGGTATATTACCTGTTGAGGACTTATGCTAATCTAACTATTCAAACGCGGAAGGGATCCCTCCGCGTTTTTTTTGTTGACCGCTTCACCCTGACTAGGGTGGGGCGTTTTTTTGCGTGGAACGCGCAAGGATTTGCGGTTAAGGTACCTGACTTATTCGCGGCAGCACGCAACCATTGCGCGTTGGATCGCTCATTCCTGCGATAAGATGAATCCAGTCTTAGAGAGGAGGCTATTCGGCTATTCGCCGTCCGCCCAGATGAGATTGTCGAAAGTGGGACCCATGAAGAGCTGCTTCAATCGAAGGGGTGTTATAAGGAGCTTTACCAAACAAAATCAAAATGAGATGTCGGAGGCGTTCCTATGATGAGGGTTTTGCTGCGTTTAACCGTGTATTTATTGCTGGTGATTATCTTTGTTGGAGGTGTTGGTTTCTATGGATTTAATCGTCACAAGAAAGATTTCTACTACAATGTCCGCCATGAGGTGGTTCCTTCCCTGCAGGTCGTGGATAAACCTCCTTACAATCCTCATAAACCGACCGTCGCTGTCGTGTTATCGGATTCTTCCATAACGACGGAGGACTTCGACTTTCTTATTCCCTACACCTTGTTATCCATGACAGATGCTTATAATGTATACGCCGTGGCGCCGGACACCAGCGTAAAGTCCCTCTCAGGCGGGCTGGATGTAATTCCCCATTATTCTTATGAGGGCCTGGATCGTCTGCTAAATAAAAGTCCTGATATTATTGTGGTTCCTTACATGCCCAAAATTAACTCGCCAAAATATGAACCGACCCGAGCTTGGATCCAAAAACAAGCGGGCAGCACAACGACGACATTCATAAGCATTTGTGGAGGGGCACTTAATTTAGCTGACGCAGGAATGTTGAAAGGGAAAGCGGGTACCTCACATTGGCAATTCATTCCCATCCTAAAGAAGCAATATCCGGATACGCAATGGGAAGATAATGTCCGCTATGTGGATGATGGCCATACGATCTCCTCGGCGGGCCAGAGTGCCGGTATCGATGCCGTGCTTCACCTTATTGAGCGGCAGTTGGGTGAACCTATGGCTGCACGGATTTCCAACGATATCCACTATCCTTCCTATCCATTCGTGCAGCATCCGGAGGTAGACCACCCTTTTCACAGTGATATTAAATTTGCGACCTATTGGCTCAATATTGGTTTCCATTGGGATAAGAAGAAGGTGGCTGTAATGCTTTATAACGGGATGGACGAGATCGCCTTATCTTCGATCTTTGATTCTTATGGTGATACCGGAACGACACAGCTCTTGACCGTTTCCAATTCCAATGCACTCATTACGACAAAACATCATCTACAGCTGCTGGCCAGAAATTCGATATCGAAAGTGCCTCGTTTGGACCAAATGATCATTCCGGGCAGCGACGCCCAAACACAAGCAGCAGCGGAGATTAAGCGTTGGAATGGGGAAGGGAACTCGAAAAAGACACTCCTTATCCATAGCGATGCTCCTAATCGATATGCATTCGAAGCGCCGTTGGAGGACTTAGCTAAGCAACAGGATATTCTGACTGCCAGGCATGCTGTAAAACGGTTCGAATACCGCTCCACCGGAATCAAATTGGAAGGGGATCTGCTTCCGCTTGCAACCTACAAGAATCTGTTGATTACGGTGTTAGTGGCTTTGTTTATCGCGTTCTGGATCGATAGACGCTTCATCATGAAGAAGAAAATGTTGGCACGCTTGTATCATCCGTCAGCCGTGTGACGGTAGGTTTGTCGTTAACGAAAAGGAGCTGCGATCTATATGAATGATCTATTGTTACAATGGGGGCTTGTATCGTTTATGATCGGGGTCGTTTTATCTCTGCCGCTTGCAGCTGTATACTACGATCAATCCCCACCTTGGACCAAAATATTTTCAAATCCGCGCAAATTAAAGTCAGCGCATCTCGATTTCTTCATGCAAGCTTTTGGTGCGGGTTTGGTCTATCTATTGGCTTATGCCGCAGGTTTCACCTTGCCCTTATGGATCATAACCCCCTTGATTTTCGGCATGATTGGCAACCCTCTCATTCTACTACTTGAATCTACCGCGTTGTTCCGAGTGGGACGTATGGGTGTTTTTTACAAAATGTTGAAAGGAACAAGTCCGGTATCGTTACTGTTTGCATGGATCATGATAGCTGGAAACCTTCTTCCCGTGATGCTGCTCGTGTTCTTATCCACGTTCGTATTAGTCGGCGTGTTTATCGTATGGCGATACCATTCAAAGGCTCGAACGCAAAGGATTCTAAATCAAGGCTGACTCAGTGCGGGTCAGCTTTTTTATGATGGAGCTAAGGAAATCACACTTATTACATGTAAACTTAATTTAAGCCGCTGGGCTAAGCGGCGGACTTCCTGTCCTTCTATCATGTTATAAATAATAACATAAAAGTGTTGACAGCATTCTTTTTCAAGCTATAATAAAAAATATCAAAGCAAACACCCACATTTATGTAAGGTAATATAACATTAAAAGGGGTGGTTGAGTTGAAAGCAACAGCCGGAAGCTTGAAACAAGATATTCTTAAATTGTACAACGAAATCAACAGGGGAATGTTCAGTGCGGGCGTTAACCGGACCAAAGTCGACTTTATCGGTAACAAAATTATTATTCTTTCCATTAACCACAGGGTGCCCGTGCTCAGTCTGCTTGACGGGAGAGACCGTGATACCACCCGGAAGATGGATAATTTGTTGGGTGAGCATTTCAAGGCGGAGATCAAGAAGACGTTTGAAGAGATGTTCCAATTAAATATCGTCGCGATTTTGAAGGATTACGATATTGAGACCGAATATTCGGGTACGATCGTGATTCTCGATCGGGACGTGGAAAGCTATCTGAATGATATGTTGTAGCTCCTCATTGGAGAGACGGCCTGTCGTCAGTTCCGGGGATAACGGACACAACCCCCTTGTGACCGTCCCCAGAACCGGCGGCTTTTTTATTATTGCTTGTCCATCACGATCAGGAGGGATGCGCTATGAGTATCAAGATTGAGATCAGCGGCGTGAGTAAAATGTTTCGAAAAGGAGGTAAGGACATTACCGCCATGCAGGAGACGAATCTTGCGATCGAAGAGGGCCGCTTCATCAGTATTATCGGGCCAAGCGGCTGCGGGAAGTCCACACTCTTTAACATCATCGCCGGCCTGATTCCTCCCTCGACGGGGCTAGTCCTTGCGGATGGGGAGAACATTATCGGCAAGACCGGACATGTCGGCTATATGCTGCAGAAGGACATGCTGCTCCCGTGGCGCACCATTCTGGATAACATTATTCTCGGCATGGAAATCCGAGGCGTTCCGCGTAAGCAGGCGGTGGAACGTGCCCTGCCGCTTATGGAGAAATATGGGCTGAAGGGCTTCGATAAGCATTATCCGGCCGAGTTGTCCGGCGGCATGAAGCAGCGGGCGGCGCTGCTGCGGACGCTGATGTATGACCGGGACATTATTTTATTGGATGAACCGTTCGGCGCATTGGATGCCCAGACGCGGATTACGATGCAGAACTGGCTGCTGCAGTTGTGGAGTGATTTCGGTAAAACCGTGCTGTTCGTCACTCATGACATCGATGAAGCCATTTATCTGTCGGACGACATCTATGTCTTTACCGCACGGCCCGGCCGCATCAAGACCAAAGTCAGCGTGAACATGGAACGTCCCCGAAAGCAGGAGGATCTTACGTCGGAAGCGTTCATGGAGCTAAAACACTACCTGATGGGCCTGCTTTCCGAGGAGCAGCAGGCTGCCCAGTCGGCCGAAATGATTTCCTGAATCTAAGCTTCTAAGTATGGAGGGATACCCGTGAAAATGGAAAACGAAGCGACAGTGCTTAAGTCGGCCGTTATCTGGAACATAAACAAGAAGGAAGAGCAGCGGAGCGAGGTGCCGCTCATCCAGGACGAGGAGCAGAAGGAGCGCCGGAATAAGCGCATCATCGCGCTGGGCCGGCTGCTGATTACGATTCTGATCGCTGCGGTCTGGGAGGGCTTTACCCGAATGGGCTGGCTTGACTCGTACTATTGGAGCAGCCCCGTCACCATAGCCCAAACCGCCTGGGAGCAGATTGCGAAGCACCATATACTGTCTGATCTGCTGTACACCTCAGGCTCCACGATTATCGGGTTCGCCGCCGGAACTTTCCTCGGTGCGCTGCTCGGGTTATCCTTCTGGTGGTCGAGACGCTATGCTCTCATCAGCGAGCCGTTCCTGATCATTCTGAATGCCATGCCGAAGCTGGCGCTTGCTCCGATCATCGTTATCCTGCTGGGCATCGGTTTCTTCTCCAAGGTGGTTCTGGCTTTCGCGCTGACGGTCATCGTAGCGGCGCTTTCCGCTTACAGCGGCGTGAGAAGCGTCGATCCCGACATGGAAAAGCTGATGTATTCGCTCGGTGCGAACCGGTATCAGGTGTTCACGAAGGTTGTGGTGCCCTGGTCGATGCCATGGATCATCAGCAGCCTGCGCATCAACATAGCGCTTGCGCTGGCCGGTGCAATCGTCGGCGAATTTATCGCTTCCGACCAAGGAATCGGGCGGATGATTGTTTACGCCGGCACGATTCTTGATATCGATCTTGTCTGGGTAGGCGTCGTGGCGCTGTCCATCCTGTCCATCGTGATGTATTGGGGTGTCGTGGCGCTGGAGAAATGGCTGTCCAAAGGCTTTATCAAGCAGTAAAGGCACAAGCTGCCGGTGAGAGGGAAAATGTTGGACAAAAAGAGAGGCCGCTAACGGCCAAGGGAGAGGTTGAAACCATGTTGCGTACCCATAAGAAGCTGGTTGTCCTGATCTGTATCTGCATTCTCGCCGTGATGGCTGCGGCATGCGGCAAGAGTGAAGCGGGGGGAACGTATCGGCCGCGGGCAGTACCCCAGGCGCCGGCGGGACGACCGCCGCTCCCGCTTCCTGAAGAAGCTGGTCATCGCGGAACCGCTTCACTCCATCGGTTATCTGCCCCTCTATATCGCCCAGCGAGACGGTTATTTCAAAAAGTACGGTCTAGACGTCAAGGTGATTACCGCTGCGGGCGGCACCCATGTGACGGCAGTCGTCAGCGGAGACGCCTGGGGCGTGATCGGCGGACCGGAGTCGAATGCGATGGCAAACCGGAAGAACGACGATCCGATCATCTCCGTCGTGAACGTTGTCAACCGGGCGAACGTGTATTTGATGGCCAAGAAAGGCACCGGGCCGAAAAGCAATTCGCCGGAGGACCTCAAGGCGTTCCTCAAGGACAAGAAGCTGATCGTTGGCCGTCACGGCGGTACGCCGAATTTGCTGAGCCGCTATCTGCTGATCCAGCTCGGTCTGGATCCGGACAAGGATTCGCGGCTTCTGGAACCGGCGGACAGCTCCGCCGTCGTCGCCATGATGCAGCAGGGCGCAGCGGAAGTGGCGAATGGCGCCGAGCCTCAGGTCAGCGACGGCATGGCGAAAGGCGTATGGGACGAGCCCTTTTATAAGTTCCATTCGCTTGGCGATTATGCCTACTCCGTGCTCAGCGTTAAAAAATCCGCGATCGACAAAGATCCGGCAACGGTGCAGGGGTTTGTGAATGCGATTGTAGAGGTGCTGCAAAAAATCAAGGATGACCAATCGTATTTGACGGAACAAGCCAAATTGGAGTTCCCGACCATGACACCCGAGGCACTTAAAGCTTCGGTTGATCGGGCCTACGCGGACAATCTGTGGAGCCTGGACGGGCTGATATCGGAGACGGCACTCAAGAACGACATGGATGTCATGCAAAAGACGGGTATCTTCACCGACTCGTATACCTATGACGGCTTGGTGGACATGCAGTTTGTAAAAAGCGGGAAATAACAAATCCATTTATATGAGGTGACGAGGATGCGAATGGTTAAAGAAAACTTGAAGCCAGAGAAAACCGCCGTAATTGTGGTGGACGTACAGAATGATTATTGCCATCCGGAAGGGGCTTGCGCGCGCCGGGGAAATGATGTCAGCGGCGTGAAGGCGATGATGCCGAATCTTCACGAACTGCTCCGTGCGGCCCGCAGCCAGGATGTGCCCGTTATCTTCATCCAGACCTTCCATGAACGGGCAACCGACTCCGCCGCATGGACGGTCCGTTCCGACGGGCGTTCCGGCGATGTGTGCCGGACGGGCACATGGGGGGCAGACTTTTTCGAGGTAACGCCGCTTCCGGATGATATTATCGTCAACAAGCACCGCTACAGTGCTTTTATCAACACCCGGCTGGACTCGGTACTCCGTACGCTGAAGGTCGAGACTCTGGTGATGACGGGCGTCAGCACCAATGTGTGCGTAGAATCCACCGCTCGTCACGGGTACATGCTGGATTACAACATCGCCTTTGTGGCTGACGCCTGCGCTGCCTTCTCCCGGGATGCGCATAACATGACGCTTGAGAATATTGACGGCTTCTTTGGCTCCGTGGTTACCACTGAGGAGCTCATCGAGACATGGGCTGCACTTGCCGTAGACGTGACAACCGCGGGCTGAACCCCGCTTGGCACAAGGAGGCGGCTTCGGAGATGGCTTTTCATCGCCGGGGCTGCCTTTTCCATTATGGGATCATGACGAGCGGCGGCCTGGATCCAAGAACGGAGGAAGCTGAATTTGAAAACAACATCGGTTGCCAGAATTCAATATGTGATCTGCCTGGGGGCCTTCCTCTCCAACCTGTCAGCGGGCATGTTCAATATCGCTCTTCTAGATATCTCGCGCGACTTTCAAAGTACAATGACCTCCACCCAATGGGTGGTCGCCATCTATCTGCTTACCATCTCCGTTTGTCTCCCTCTTATGGGTTCATTGGGAGACGGAAAAGGAAAGCGGACCGTGCACAACCTGGGTTTGCTTATTTTTGCGGCGGGCGGTCTGCTCTGTGCTCTGTCAAATAGTCTGCCTGCCCTGATCTTCTTTCGCATAGTGCAGGGAATAGGCGCTTCCATGTACCAGGCAAACAACATGGCACTGGTCGTCTCCTTTTTCCGCCTGAGCGGAGAGGGCGCGCACTCGGGACCGTTAGCACCTTCGTGGCCGCTGGAGCCCTTATAGGGCCAAGCCTCGGAGGCATGATCATCCAGTGGCTCTCCTGGCGGGCGAATTTTTGGCTGCTGGCAGCCGTGGCATTGGGTACATGGCTGCTGGCCCAGCGGTTCATTCCGGCCGACCGAACCGCCGGAAGCGGTGCGCCCGATTATCCGGGTGCCGCTCTGTTTGCCGTCGCGCTCACCAGCATGGTTACAGCACTCAATCTGGGAACCACCCAAGGGTGGGCTTCCGGCTCCGTATGGCTGCTGCTGGGCTTGGCCGTTCTGTTCGGCGCATGGTTCGCACGCCGGAGCCTGTCTCCGCGCTGGGAGCGGGCGGCGGAAGGGAGCGGTCCGTTTATCCGGCTCACCCTGTTCAACCATCCCTACATTGGTTTCGGAGTGCTTCTGACTATTCTGACCTATGCCGCGGCCTTCGGCACCCAGCTCGTTCTGCCGGTTATTCTTCGTAACGTGATGGGCATACCGCCGGCCGCTGCCGGGCTGATCGTCATGGCCTATCCGGCATCGCTGATTTTCTCGGCGCCGCTGAGCGGGACGGGTTCCGACCGGTTCGGCTCGGCGCCGCTGATTATCGCAGGGCTGGGGAGCATGGCCGTTTCGCTGGCCGCCTTCAGTTTTCTGTCGGCGGATTCCCACACTCTTTACGTCATCGCGGTCGTCGTGCTGCTTGGATGGTCTATGGGACTGATCACGTCGCCGAACAACAGCATCGTCATGAGCCGGACGCCGAAGCAGAATCTCGGCTTAATGAGCAGCATGATCGCGCTTTGCCGAAATCTCGGCATGATGCTTGGCGCTGCGGCGGGGGCCTGCTGCTCAGCACGGAGCCGGGTGCGGGTACGGCCACCGCTACGGCACTGAGCGGCTTCTCGCACAGCATCCACGACTGGTATATGGCCATGGCGGCTCTCATCCTCGCTGCGCTCCTTGTGTTCCTATGGGTAACCCGGTATAGCGATAAGAAGGCGGCCGCCATGCACGGCCGACGTAATCAACGGGAAACCATGGTCTAGCAGTTGGTGGCTGACACATAGGCACTAACTCTGGGAATGCTGCGGATAAACGTATAGCAGGATTCAGCCTGCACATTTAATTTGTTGTCGGAATCCGTACGGTTGTGATAGGATGAAAAACAGACTTTCTGCTTTAAGAGACTTGGATAGGGAAGGAAGAATAGGAGATTCTCTTTATTATGACCAACAAGAACAATCAGCATGTGGTTAGACTGGCTTTGCTGCTCGGGTTATTTTCGACACTCGGGCCTTTTACTATCGATATGTATTTACCGGCGTTCCCGCAGATTGTGAAGCAATTCGATACGACGGCTTCGCTGGTGCAGCTCAGTCTGACCGCTTGTTTACTTGGACTCGGCATCGGCCAGCTCATCATGGGTTCGCTTAGCGACGTCTACGGTAGACGCAATCCGTTGCTTCTCTCCATGGCCGTTTATGTCATCGCCTCGTTAGCTTGCGCATTTGCGCCAAATATCGGGCTGTTGATTGCCTTCCGGTTCGTGCAGGGTTTTGCCGCTTCGGCGGGCATTGTCATTTCCCGCGCTATCGCACGTGATCTATACAGCGGTCACGAGCTCACCAAATTTTTCTCCCTGCTCTTGCTTGTCGGTAATTTGGGTCCGCTCGTCGCACCGGTTTCCGGTAGTGGGATTCTGTCTTTCACTACTTGGATTGGTGTATTTATAGCGCTGGCACTTCTGGGAATCTACCTATGGACGATGACAAAATGGGGGCTGCAGGAGACGTTGCCATCGGATCGCCGCAGGCCCAGCAATTTTGTTCAGCAACTGCGGAATTACGGATCGCTCTTGCGAGATCGCCAGTTTATCGGCTACATGCTGGCACAGGGCATTATGATCGCGGGGGTCTTCGCGTATGTTTCGGGAACGCCCTTTATCTATCAAAATATTTACGGAGCCTCGCCAACCGTATTCGCACTTTTATTCGGATCGAACGGCATCAGCCTGATCATCGGCTCCCAACTGGTCGGGCGGATGGCGCATCGCGTAACCGAACACACCTTTCTGTTGTTCGGCCTAGGGCTAGCCTGCTTGGCAAGCGTCACTGTCTTAGTGGTGGCCATCGTCCATGGACCGCTTTTCGCATTGGTGATTCCGCTGTTTTTCTTCGTAGCGGCAATCGGCATTACCTCAACGGCAGCATTCCCGCTCGCCATGGAGAGCCAGGGTCATATGGCGGGCAGCGCTGCTGCGCTGCTTGGTGTCATTCCCTTTTTGCTCGGAGCCATCGTGTCTCCGCTAGTTGGCATTGCGGGTGAAGACACTGCCGTTCCGCTGGGCGTAATTATTTTATTAACCAGCGCCGCAGCGATGCTAGCTTACTTCCTGCTGGTCAGAAGATGCCCCGGTCGAGCAGCTTAGGTTAGTTTCATAAATAATAGGCGTCAGGCAAACTCGCAGCAGTTAAAAAGGGATCGATAATAAGAAAACTGCCATAACCCGTGAAGTGCTAGGGGATGGCAGTTTTTCTGTTTTACCCAGGAATAAGCTTAAGCTGCTCTGTTTCCAAGAGTGGGTCAGAGATAAACGCACGGGTTGGAGGCATGACAACCCATGCTTACTGCAGCTGATTCCGCAAGCGGTATTCGCCGGGCGATGCGCCGAACCGGGTGCGGAAGGACCGGCAGAAATAAGGATAGCTGACGAAGCCCGAGGCTTCGGCGATTTCCTCCAGCTTTAGCCCGCTCTGAAGCATGCGCTCGGCCGCGAGGGAGAGACGGATGTCGACGACGTACCGCATGATCGATTGGCCGAACGCGGCTTTAAACAAGTGGGCGGCCGACGACACGCTGACGCCCGCAGCTCTGGCGATCTGCTCCAGGGTGAGCGTCTCGATGGCATGGTGTTCGATATATTCCTTGATCCGATACGGGACGTAGGATCCGCCTCTCGCCTCGTTGCCCTCCGCGGCCCGGCGTACCAGCCGTTCAAGCGACAGCAGGAGTGCGCGCAGGAGGTAGTCCGTCAGCTCTTCGTTCCGTTCGTAAATGTTGCGTTTCTCAAAAATGATCCTGCGCCATTGCGAGAGTATGCCTTCATCCTGCGCGATTCGGGTGCAGGGCCGAAACCGGGCGCGGCTCCACCAGGCTTCCAACCACGGTCCTCCGCAGCTGAGGTAATAATCCGTGCTTTCGATCTGAATCCCGTCCCGGCTTTCGTTGGTTTCGGCGTCGATTCGAAGCAGATAGTCGTCGCCGGGCTTTAAAAGCAGGAGGTCGCCCGGGCGGATCGTATGGACTTCTCCGTTCACGGACGCTTGGCAGCTGCCGTTTACTTGCAGCCGAATCAAGTAAGTGGAGGTAGGGGCCGGTGTCCGGCCGCTGACGAATAATCGGGTATGCCTAGAGCATCCGACGCTGTAAACGACCGCTTCCGTATGACTCATGATCGTCACTCCTTTGTCTCTCACTTTAAAGAATTCTTGCAAGATAAGTCAACCATTTCCTTAATTGGTCATTTGTTTTCGCCGGTAAAATCTTATACTGGTATCTGGAAGGAAACCTTTAAAGGAGGAATGACAAATGACTGAAGCACTTCGAGTAGGTATCGTGGGAACCGGGGGATTTTTCAGGCGGCTCATAAGCCTGCATGGCTGGGGCACCCGGAAGCGGAGATCGTCGCGGTATGCGACATAAACGGAGAACGGGTGAGGGCGGTAGCGGAGGAACTGGGCGGCGTGCCGTCCTACGAAGATTACCGGGAGCTGCTGGAGCGGGAGGACTTGGACGCGATCGACATCTGCACGCCGAACCTATACCATTCGGAGATTGCCGTTGCAGCATTGAACAAGGGCTTGCACGTTTTCTGCGAGAAACCGGACGCCGTCAGTCCCGAGGAAGCGAAGCGAATGGCCGACGCGGCGAAGAGGAGCGGCAAGCTGCTGATGGTCATGCGCAACAACCGTTTCGCTCCGGGCTCCCGCTACCTGAAGCGATACATCGATCAAGGCTTAATGGGGGAGATCTATACGGGCCGGTGCGGGTGGGTTCGCCGGAGGGGAATCCCGGGCAAGGGAGGCTGGTTTACTACCAAATCTTTGTCCGGAGGCGGCCCGCTGATCGATCTGGGTGTTCATTTCATCGATTTGGCGTTATGGCTGATGGGCAACCCTAAGCCAATCGCGGTCAGCGGGGCGACCTATACCAAGTTCGCCGCCAGTAACGTGTCCGATTCCTCGCACAGCCAGTTCGGCGACCGAAACGCGGAGGGCATATTCGACGTAGAGGATCTGGCGACGGGATTTATCCGGTTCGACAATGGGGCCACTCTGCAGATGGAGTTTAGTTGGGCTTCCAATATCGAGGAAGAAATGAACTTCGTCGAGCTCCGGGGTACGCAGTCGGGCGCTTCGCTGAAGAACGGCAGCCTCAAGATTTTCTCCGAGACAGCCGGGCAGCTGGCGGACATCCATCCGGTGCTGAACGTAGCAAAAGCCAAGCCGCAGCATACCGAGAATATCTTTCACTTTGTCGATTGCGTGCGGAACGGCGCCGAGCCGACGATTCGTCCGGAGCACGGAGTCGACATGATCAAGATCCTCACCGCCATTTACGAATCCGCCGCGAGCGGACGGGAAGTGCGTCTCGTGGAAGAGAGAGCCGTGCTGTAACGCTGAAATCTTACTAAATAAGGTGAAGCGGTGAACGGAAGCTGCCTCAGGTCCTCCCATAAGGAGGGGGAAGGGCGGCTTCCTCATTGGCATCTGCAAATGTGGTATAGAAAGATTCAGAAAGCTCATTGCCTCGTTCTACGGTGATGGGCTATTTTTATGTGCTCCAACGCTTCCCCTATCGAAGATGGAATGGGACGAAACGCTCTTCCCATACAATGGTGAAGGGAGAGGAGTGCAGGCACCGTGAATACAATCGGAAAAGACATCCCCCGTAAAGAGTCCTGGGACAAGGTAACCGGTGCTGTCCGCTACGTCCGCGATTTGGCGGCACCCGGGCTGCTGCATGCCAGGGTGCTGAACAGTCCGCTGGCAAGCGCGCGGATTGTCTCGATCGATACATCTGAAGCCATGAGTCTGCCCGGGGTACGGGCGGTTGTCACCGGAACCGATGCCCCTCTGCTGACGGGGCCGATCATCGCGGACCGGCCGATTTTGGCCATAGATCGCGTGCGCTATTTCGGAGAGGCGGTAGCCATAGTGGTGGCGGATCATCCGGCGCAGGCCAAAAGGCTGCGGACCGCATTCGCGTTCAGTATGAAAAGCTGCCCGTCGTGAATTCGCCGTCTGCCGCTTATTCTTCGGAAGCGCCACTCCTCCACGAAAAACTCGGCGAGTATGGGATCTATGGAAAAGTACATCCCGTTCCCGGAACCAATATTGCGAACCATGTCAAAATCCGTAAAGGCCATGCGGCGGAGGGCTTTGCTGCGAGTGACGAGATCGTAGAGGCAGCTTACGCTTTCAATACCTCCGACCATTCCGCCCTGGAACAGCGCTGTGCTCAGGCGGAAATCAAGCCGGACGGGCGGATCGTTCTTACTACATGCTCGCAGGGACCGTTTGTGGTGAGAGAGCTGGTCAGCCGCTTTTTCGGAATAGAGGCGGGCAAGGTGATCGTCAATGTGCCGCTTGTCGGCGGCGCTTTTGGCGGCAAAGGCTCGGTCCAGCTAGAATACATCGCCGTACTGGCTTCCAAGGCGGTCGGGGAAGGCCGGTTAAGGTGGCGAATACCCGCGAGCAGGATATCGTCATGTCGCCCTGCCATATCGGGCTGGAAGCCCGGATAAAGCTCGGGTGCAAGCGGGACGGTACGATCATGGCGGCACAAATAGCCTACTGGTTCGACAGCGGGGCCTACTCCGACATGGCCTGCATTGTCACGAAAGCAGCGGCCAGCGACTGCTCCGGCCCTTACCGGATAGAGAATCTTCACTGCGACTCCTACTGCATGTACACCAATCATCCTTATGCCACCGCCTTCCGGGGATACGGGCATCCGGAGATGACCTTCGTGATGGAGCGCACATTGGACCAGATGGCGAAAAAACTGGGCATCGATCCTCTAGAGCTTCGTCTCCGCAATGCCATCCGGCCCGGGGACACCTCGCCGACGCAGGAACCGGTGACCGACAGCAATGTCGGGGATGTCAGCGAATGCATCCGGCGGCTACGGGAAGCGCTCGGCCCGGGCACACCGGAGCCGGGTGGCCTTCCTTCTTATAAGTCTCGCGCCATAGGAGTCGGATGCTTCTGGAAAGCCGCGAGCAGTCCGACGGATGCCAGCGCGGGAGCTGTGGTGACCTTCAATCCCGACGGGAGCCTAAACCTCAATATCGGCGCCGTGGATATGGGCCAAGGCTCCAAAACGACGCTCGCGATGATCGCGGCTGAGCGAATGGCGATGAGCGTGGATGACGTGCATGTCACCATGGCCGTGAATACGAAATATGATCCCCATCACTGGAAAACGGTGGCCAGCAGCACGACTTTTTTGGTCGGCCGGGCGGTGCTGGAGGCGGTCGAGGATGCGATTCGCCAGCTGAGGGACCTTGCCGCGCAGGTTCTGCGTTCGGAGCCGGAAGATTTGGAAGTGGCGGGAGGACGTGTCTTTCTTCGAGAGAACCCGGGAATCGGCATCGAGATCGAGAAGCTGGGGCTCGGCTATCAATACCCCAACGGGAATTCCATAGGCGGTCCGATTATCGGAAGAGGAAACTATATCATGCCCAGGCTTACCCATCTTGACCCCGAGACGGGAAAGGGAAGGCCGGGCCCCTGGTGGACCGTGGGCGCCCAGGCCGTAGAGGTCGAATTCGATGCCCGGGACTGCAGCTACCGCCTGCTGAAAGCCTTTACGGTGATGGATGCGGGGCATGTCCTGAATCCGCTGGCGGCCCGGGGGCAGGTTATGGGAGGCGCCAACATGGGACTGAGCTTCGCGAGCCGGGAGACCTTTCAATATAACGAGGAAGGAATCGTGCTTAATCCGAATTGGCGCGGGTACAAACTTCTTCCCTTCGGAGAGCATCCGGACCATTGGATCGACTTCGTCGAGACCCCGCTTATGACGGGGCCCTACGGTGCCCGGGGCATTGGAGAGATGGGGCTGATCGCGATGCCGGCAGCGCTGTCAAATGCGCTGTCCCTCGCTGCGGGTGCGGAGCTGAACGTTTTGCCGCTGTGGCCGGAAGCCATCTGGCGTGCGAGAGGGAGAGCGGCCTTTGATTTCCTTTGACTTTGAGTATCATCGGCCGCAAACGCTGGCAGAAGCGGTCCAAACTTATCAACGGCTGGATAAGGCAGGACGGCAGCCTCTTTACTATGGGGGCGGAACGGAGATCATCACCATGGCCCGCCTGAACCGCCTGTACACCGGGGCGGTGATCGACATCAAATCCGTTCCGGAAGGCCGCCTGCTGCATACGGAAGGGGGAACCTGGGGATTCGGTTCCGCCCTCACCTTGTCGGAGGCTGCTGCGGCGAACGGATTCCCTCTTTTGAAAGCCACCCTTCGACACTTGTCCGACAGGACAACGAGGAACAAGACAACGCTCGGCGGCAATGTGTGCGGACACATCCACTACCGGGAATCTCTCCTGCCCTTTTTGCTGGCCGACGCCCAAGGCTTGGTGGTTGGGCCGGCTGGCATGCGTCTGATCCCGGTGGAAACCCTTTTCTCGGAAGGGAAAAGACTGCCCAAAGATGACCTGTTGCTGCAGCTCCGACTCGACAGCCGCTATGCCGAAGCTCCCTTCTATCACCGGAAACGTACCCGAGTGGGAAGGAACGATTATCCGCTCGTCACGGTTGCCGCCCTGCTGTGGGCTGGCCGGGTGCGAATCGCCATAAGCGGCTTGTGCGCCTTTCCGTTTCGCTCCGCGGAGATGGAGGAGAAGCTTAACCAGCCGGGACAGCCGCCCGCCGCACGTATCGAGACGGCGGTTCGGGCCGTACCCGCTCCAATCCTAAACGACATCCTAGGTTCGGACACCTACCGTGTCCATTTGCTGCGCCTCAGTTTGCTTGAGGCAATAACCATGCTGGAAGGAGGAGGATGGCATGGCCAGTCGGACAGTGCCATTTGAACTGGAGTTGACCGTCAACGGGGAGCGAAGAATGGTAACGGTCCGCGCATCGGAAACTCTTCTGGAGGTGCTTCGGGAAAAGCTGGGGCTGACGGGCTCCAAGCCAAGCTGCATGAACGGAGACTGTGGTGCCTGTACGGTTCAGGTGAACGGCGTTCCGGTTAAGGCCTGCCTGATGCTCGCTTTCGAAGCGGCAGCCGCCGACATTCGAACGATCGAAGGGCTGCGGAACGAACCGTTGCAGCGGGAGTTCATCCGCCAGGCTGCCTTCCAATGCGGATATTGCACGTCGGGCTTCCTGATGAACATCGATGCTTTGATGAAGGCGGCTCCCGGAGCAGGGAAAGACGTGATCGAGGAGTGGCTGGAATCAAACCTGTGCCGTTGTACGGGCTATTTGGAAATTGAGGCGGCCGTTAAAAAAGTTCTGGCCCATCCGGGTGAAGGAACCGGGGATGACAACCTGCCGGCGGGCCAGGGGGCCCTCAAATGAGAGAGTCGTTCGATATTTTACAAGCCGTCGTGAGGACGGATCAGCGATGTGTGCTGGCGACCATCGTCCGGGTGGAGGGCTCGTCTTACCGGAAGGCGGGGACTTCCATGCTGTTCTGCGAAGATGGCCGGCGGATCGGGCTCCTGAGTGCCGGCTGTCTGGAAGATGACCTCGCCGGGCGTGCGGACGAACTGTTTGCGAGGCGGGAGGAATTCGAGCGGGGGATTCCCGGCTCTTGGAGTATGATATGCGTCCGGAGGATGATCTGGGGTGGGGAAGCGGAGCCGGCTGCAGCGGGATTCTGGAGGTGCTGGTGGAACCGGTTCCTACCCGGCTGCGCGAGTGCCTGCGGAACTTGCTGGCGGAATTGGAGCAGGGACGACGGGTAGCGGCCATCCGCAGGCTGGACGGGGAAGGCGCTGCGGCCGAATACCGCTTTTTCCCGGACAGCGGATCAAGCCGCTTACTCGGCAAAGGAGGGAGCGCCCGTAATAAGCATATCCACGGTATTCGCTACTTCCGTAAAATTTGGGAGCCCCGCCCCCGTTTATTTGTGATCGGCGCCGGTCCCGATGCCCGTCCGCTCGCAGCGATGGCGGCCGGTGTGGGCTTCTCGGTGACCGTAATCGACCGGAGGCCTGCCTTCTGTTCTAAACGGTACTTTCCCGACGCCCATCTCTGCCTCTTGGGTGGTCCGGAAGACGGGTTGCCGGAAAGGGAGTTGGCTGCCCAGGATTATGTTGTGGTGATGACGCATCACTTTGAAACCGATCGGGAATGGCTGAGGCGTCTGCTTGAAACAAACATTCGTTACCTGGGGCTGCTGGGTCCCCGAAAACGAGCGTCCCGTCTGCTGGCTGGAGGAGACATTCCCCCGAGGCTTAGGACCCCGGTCGGCTTGGCTATCGGAGCGGAAGGCCCGGAGGAGATTGCCGTGAGTGTGCTGGCGGATCTTATCCGCGTTTACCGGGATAAAGCGGTACCGGGGGTGGAGCAGCAATGGTGAGGGATCGGGGAAGGGTTTTCGGAGTTTTTCTTGCCGCCGGCAGGAGCCGCCGGATGGGGAGACCCAAACTGGAGCTCCCGTTCCGGGAAGGCACGCTGGGCAGCACAGCGTTGGCCGCCGCGTGCGGCTCCGCTTTGGACGGGATCTTTGTCATCACGGGTGATACGGCCGCACCAGCCTGGCTTCCGCAGGATTGGGCGGCGGGTCCGGATCGAAGCCGGGTGCATATGGTTCCCTGCAAGGATGCGGAGCATGGGCAGGCCTTCTCCCTGCGCTGCGGAGTGGAGGCAGCCCTTCGGCATGGCGCGGAGGCGGTCGTCGTGCTCTTGGGGGATCAGCCTCTTCTTACGTCCTCCGCGATTAACCGTCTGCTCGACGAATACCATGGACTCTCGGATGAGAAGGGAAGGCCTGCCTTCATCGCCGCAAGCCGGGCAGGGGAAGGGTGCCGCAGCCGCCGGTCCTGTTGGACTCCGTCCTGTTCCCTGAGCTTATGCGGCTGACCGGAGACGCAGGCGCCCGCCGGCTGCTTCGAGGTTCGTTCGCGGAGCAGGGCAAAATCATCCGTTTCCCGGAGACTGAGCTTTTCTTCGATATTGATACGCCGGAGTGCTATGACGATCTCCTTCAAAGAACGGCTCTTTCCGGAGGGGAAGGAGAAGGGGAAAACAGGAGGAAGACGTGAGCGGCATCCCGGCCCAAAGCCGAGGAGAAAAATTAGCTTCCAAGGTGGAGCCATCCGCCCCGGGAAGAGACACGGGCGAAGCATGCGCCGGTCCCGAACCCTGTGGTTGGATCGAGGCGGGCACCTGCCGGCTCCAATGCGTAATGGCTCCCGCTAAGCCGCGCATGGTCTGCGCCCAGACCTGCCTCTCATCCGGCGGGATAGAACCGGATAACGACCACTCCTCCAAATTTCGAATCATGCCGGACAAGCGGTCATGCCCGGTACGAAGGGTTTCGAACTGCTGCTTCAGGTCGCCCAGCCGCTCTTTCGAGCGCTTTGACCAGGGATTAAATTGAAGGCTCTTGGCCGCCTTGTGGACAGCCTGATCGGTCCGGCGCATTTCCTTCAATAGCCCCTGCAAACTCCGGCGCCACGCTTGCTCACGGTCAGAGGAACAACCTGTTTGGATCCACGCTGAAGTACTTTCATAGGCCGAAGCCAGATGATCCGCCAGCTTTGTTACGGCTTGTCCGGCTTTCTGCGTGTAATCGGGCGGCACCATGTATTGGAGCAGCACTCCGGCGGCCGCACCGATGAGAGTATCGCGGATCCGATCCCAAGCATAGCTGGTGGTATGGTTTTCAAATATCAGCACGAGCAGGATGCTCATCGCCACTTGATGCAGGACCGGGTCCTTCAGCTTGAATGCTCTAGCGGTCCCTGTCCCTGCGAAGATCAACAACCCGATGCTCCACCAGTGGATGCCCAAGTGGCGGGCAACGGCGGCCGTCAACAATACGCCGATGACCGTTCCGAGAATCCGCTGGTAGGCGTGGCGAAGCGAACCGGCGATCGTGGTTTGGATCACAAGAATGACGGTGATCGGCGCCAAATAAGGATGAGCGGAACCTGCCAGCCGTGCCGCTTCCCAGGAAAGTGCGGAGGCGGCAGCGGACTTCCAGACGATTCCCGTATTTTGCAGAAAGGAGTAAATCCCGCGTTCACGCAGAGGGCATCGCTCCAAATCCATAGTGTTTGGGTATCTTCCGTATTATGGAATAACTCCGGTTTCTTTATTCGCCGGTTGAAAGCCTTATATTCATTTTCAACGTGTTCTAGTATGATGAGATTCAGAAGATAATCCGGTATAAGGAGAAACGTTGGAGAATGCAGGAAAAACATAAAAATCAAGCTCCCCGCCGGGCTTGATTTTTATGTTTTTCTGAATGGGGCGCCTGAAATTACCCAGTTTTTTAAGAATTTCCCTTTTTCCTGGTTATTTCTGATAATGGCGGCCGGAAGGATAATAGATAGGGAGTGGCCTGACGTATGAATTTTTTCTCCATCAAAAAGCTGATTTCACCTAGTGTAAGCATTCAAGGGAAAATTTTTGTTGCCTTTACTTTGGTTACCCTGCTCGGGATCGTGGCCGTGACAAGCATCGTTTATCTGTATATGAGAGAAACGGTGAAACACAATGCCTTTACTTCCGTTACGGACAGCATACGGCAGGCGGACGAATCCTTGAATCTCCGGTTGGAAGAAATCAGCCGATTGAATACGGTTGTCGTAACCAATAGCACCGTCCTGGCTACCCTGCAAAGCCATACCGAGGAGCCCAGCTACGAGTGGTTCCAAGAGCAGAAGCGGATCGAGGAGTTTCTGTCAGCCGTAATCGCTTACAAGCCTTATATTTCTAGGATTTCCGTTATTGGAATGAACGGAAAGGTTTTTTACGTTGGCTCCCCTTGGCTCGATAAGAGAATAATCCAGGCTCCGATGATGCAGTATTTTCTGCAGAATGGCTCGGGACATGCCTATTATCATCAACCGGGCAGCAGTTCGATCGTAACCGGCCGTGAGATTCGATATAACCGGGAGACAATCGGCATGGTGATGTTCGATCTCAATGACGATTTTATTAAGAAGATCTACGATGTTAAACCAACATCAGACAGTATGCTGTACGTGGCAGACGAGAAGAATGAATTTATTTATGAGCCGCGAGCCAGCCTTGTGGACAAGGAAACGGTCTTGAAACTAAACCAGGAGCTGGCCGGATCGAGTGCTTCGGTTGAGAGAGTGATTAATGGAAAAAGCTACCTTGCGGTAAGCCGGAAATCGGATTATACCGGATGGTCTACGCTGGCGCTGATCCCCATGAAATCGCTGTTAACGGAAACGGTACGGATTCGCAATCTATTGGCTGAAGTGTCCATTATCGTGTTTATCCTTATCGTCATCGGCACCTTGCAGGTTTCCTCAAGAATAACCAAAAATATACGAATGCTGAGGTCCATGATGATGCGGGTGATGGACGGCAATTTGACGCCCCCGGCCACCGTCATTCATTCCAAGGATGAAATCGGGCAGCTCTATCTAGCCTTCAAAAGGATGGTAGAGGAGGTAAATCGTCTGCTTGAAGGGATCCGGACAACGGAGAGGGAGAAACGGGAAGCGGAACTCGCTGTCCTGCAGGCTCAAATCCGCCCCCATTTTCTTTACAACACGCTGAACACCGTCAAGTATCTGGCCAAACTGAACGGGGTACCGAATATTGTGGAGGTATCCGAATCCTTAATTGAACTTATGCGCGGCGTGCTGGGAAATTCAAATGAATATCTTTCGCTGCAGGACGAACTGCAGTATGTCAGCAGCTACGTAACGATTGAAAAGTATAAATATGTGGAACCCATTCAGTTGAACATCGAAATAGAAAGGGAAGAACTGCTGCGGTGCCGTGTTTTAAAGCTCATGCTGCAGCCCATTGTGGAAAACGCCATTATTCATGGAATCGCTTCCTCGGAGCATGGGGGAGTGGTGGAGATCCGCATCTATGAGCAGCTCCATGAACTCAGAATTGAAGTCAAGGATTACGGCAAGGGCATGTCCGAGGAGCAGATCGAGGCTCTTTTTGCAGGGGGAACAGCCAGAACGGCAGCCGCTTCAGCGGAATGGGGGTGCGTAATGTGCATGAACGCATCGTCCGGGTATATGGAGAGCCTTACGGAGTGTCGGTTTGCAGCGAACCGGGTACGTTTACCAACGTGCTGATCCGGTTCCCTTTGCTGCTGGAGAAGGAGGAATGATAAATGTTTCAAGTATTGTTGGTTGACGATGAAGCCTTGGCCCGTAACGACGTCAAAAGCATGCTGGACTTCGAAAGCCATGGGTTCACCATATGCGGGGAAGCGAACAGCGGGTCGATGGCTCTTTCCATGATGGAGCGGCTGACCCCGCATATTGTCATTCTGGATGTGAGCATGCCGGTCATGAACGGGGTGGAATTGAGCCGCCTGATCCGGGATCAATTTCCCCGGGTGAAGATGATCATGCTCAGCAGCTATGACGATTATGATTATGTCCGGACTTGCCTGATGAACGGGGCTATGGATTATTTGCTCAAGCATCGGTTGAACCCGGATTCCCTACTCGCGCTTCTGAATAAAGCGGTACAAAATTTGCGGCACGAGGACCAGGAGCAGGAGGCGCGCAGAGTCCATACCCAAATGATTGAGCAGCTCAGTCCCGTTATTCATCGCGAGTACGTAGCGAACTTAGCCAGAGATCCGCAAGCAGCCGGAGAAGAGCTGCATGCTTACGCGCGGGAGAATAAGCTTTATCCGGATTCCGAGAATTATGGAGCCGCCGCCGTACAGCTCGTTCCTTTTTTGCTATTGACGGAAACGCTTACCGACGTACAGAAGAACCGGCTGGTGCAGCAGGCGGCCGATGTCATGCAGATGGCGATCGGCGACATTCAGAGGCGAACCGTAGCCTATGTGGGAGAGGGGCGCTATATTGTCCTTTTTCTTCGGCGGATCGAAGTGAGCACACGGCAGCCTCCCAAATGAAGCAAGCGATGAGCAGCCTTTCCCATTCCCTTGAGAAGTTCCTTAATTTAAAATGCGTCCACACGGCAGGGCCGCTATGCGGAAGCTTGAAGCAGCTTGGAGACAGCTACAGCAAGGCCAACCAGGCCATGAATGACAGGCTCCATCAAGGGTCAAATACACCCGTGAGGAGAGAGTCTTTGGCTATGGAAGAGCAGAAGCAGCTGCTGCTTTCTTTGGAGCAGCTAAATGAAGAAAGAATGAACCGCATCCTTTCCACCCTTTTTGCTTCGCTGCAGGGTTATCCCGTCTACTCCATGACGGTGCAAATCATCGTAAGTGAGATGCTGCATATGGTGGAAATGCTCTGGAAACGACATTTCCCTCACGCTTCCAAGGAGGACAATAAGCTATTTCCTTCCCGGAATGACCTTGGCCGAATGGGAAGCTTGGCCGAACTGGAGCAATGGCTGCTGCACTACTGCGCATGTCTGATGGAGGAGCTTAAGAAACAGCATGCCGGAGGACCTTATTCGCGCCATATTTCGAAAGCCACTCAATTTATTGCGGACCACTATGCTTCCAACATATCTTTGGAACTCGTAGCGGGTGAATTGAATCTTAACCCTTCCTACCTAAGCCGGTTGTTCAAAGAGGAAACCCAAATGACGTTCACTGAGTATTTAAACCACGTTCGCATTAAATCCAGCTGTCTGCTCATGGAATCCGGCTCCTATGCTTTGAAAGAAGTCAGCAGCCAGGTCGGCTTTTTTAACTATACTTACTTTTTTAAAGTTTTTAAGCTGATAACCGGTATTACACCGCAGGCTTACATGGATAGCCGGAAACAGTCAAATAAGTAGAATGGAAAGTCAAATATTTGGAATCACCGAAAGACGAACCTTTTTTATAATAAATGCAACCGACAGAAAACGCTTACTTTCTGGTGGGGTCCAATCGAACGGAGGAACAAGAAAATGAAAAAAAATTGGGGGACGGTAGTGCTTTCCACCTTGGTCGTTTCGGGCATGTCGCTTACCGCATGCAGTACGAACAAGGAGGAAAAGCCAAGCTCTACGGCAGATGCCGCGACAAATGGTATTTCAGCGAATGGTTTTCCCATTGTCAAAGAACCGATCAAGTTAAAGATGTTCACCAGAATTGCACCAACCAATGGGCCGTTTAAGGATATGCCGGTGTTCCAGGAATACGAAAAAAAGAGCAATATTCAGGTTGAATTTTTGGAGGCGCCAACGGACGGTTTCAATGAGAAGAAGAATCTGTTGTTTGCCTCGAACGAGCTTCCCGATGCCTTGTACCGCTCCGGTCTTACTCCCTTAGAAGCGATTCGCTATGGTTCGGCCGGTCAATTAATTCCACTGGAGAAGCTTATTGATACCTACGCTCCCAACCTGAAAAAGCTGATGGATACCTATCCCGAGATTCGTTCGGCGATTACAACGCCCGAAGGCCATATTTATGCCATCCCGGGAATCGTGACCGTGGGCTCAGCCAGAACCGATAAAAAATGGATGAATCAAGCCTGGCTGAAGAAACTGAACCTTAAGGAGCCGGAGACGACGGACGACCTGTACGAAGTGCTGAAAGCTTTCCGGGACAAAGATCCGAATGGCAACGGCAAGCCGGACGAGATCCCTATGACGGCCCGTAACGGCTTGAGCATCGTCCCGATCATGGGCGGCTCGTTTGGACTCGATTTCCAATTGGGTTATAACATCAACCTGGAGAATGACAAGGTTAATATTTGGATGGGAAATGACCGGAACAAAGAATTGTTGATGTACCTGAATAAGCTGTATTCGGAAAAGCTGCTCGATCAAGAGCTGTTCTCCCAGAAGGAAGCTCAATATTTGGCCAAGCAAGGGACAGGCAACACCGGCTTCTTCTTTGATCAGACGAACAATCCGATGCTGGATACGAAAGTGAATGATCAATATATCGGGATAGCCCCGCTCAAGGGACCGCACGGCGACAGATTGCAGCTGGCTGCTCCGGTACCAAGGGATTTTGGAGCCTTTGCCATCACCTCGGTAAATAAACATCCGGAAGCCACGATGCGTTGGATCGACTATTTCTTCGGCGACGAAGGCTCCACCTTATTGCGGTTCGGCCGTCAAGGAGAGAACTATGAGCTTCGCGATGGGATTCCTTATTACACGGACGCCTTCCTTGCGACGGGCAATCAATCCAAAATTACCCCATACGCCGGAGGCGGAGCGCCGCATCTGATCAGCGAGAAGGTAGCTTCCTACATCAATCCGCCGCAGGTTCAGGAGGCTCAAAAGAAACTCGATCCGTACATGCCGAAGATCCGCTACGCGGCCCCTATGTTCGATGAGCAAACGGCTCAAAAAATCAACGTGCTGCGCAACGATATCGACAAATACTACGAGGAGCAGAGCACCAAGTTCATTGCAGGCGCGCTCTCCTTCGATAAGTGGGATGAGTTTCAGTCCACATTGAAGAAAATGAAAATTGACGAGCTGCAAAAGCTGTACCAGGACGCTTACGACAACCTCAAAAAGCAAAAATAAGACCCCATGATGGTTGGAGGTTTATAGATGAAAAGTACAGCAATTCCGGTGGACGCTGCGCCTCGATCCAAATCGAGGCGTCTCTTTAAATCCATTGTCAGTCGTTACGATCTCTACGTTATGCTGCTTCTCCCCATCGTATGGTACCTTGTGTTCCATTATGGACCTTTGTACGGTTTGCAAATCGCCTTCAAAAATTTCAGTCCGGCCAAGGGCATCCTGGCGAGCCCATGGGTGGGATTGGAGCATTTTCAGCGTTTTGTCGAATCCTATTACTTCTGGAGATTGCTCTGGAATACCGTATCGATCAATTTGTTTTCCTTGTTGTTTGCCTTTCCGATTCCGATCCTATTGGCTTTGCTTATCAACGAGATTCGGAGCAAAACGTTCAGCAAGATCGTACAAAACGTGACCTATATCCCACACTTTATTTCCGTCGTCGTCATGGTGGGCATGCTGATGTTGTTCCTATCTCCGAGGGGAGGTCCGGCGAACTCGATCCTCCAGGCCTTCGGCGCAGCACCGGTTCGTTTTCTGGATTCGGCGGCATGGTTTAAAACCATCTTCATCGGTTCCAACATATGGCAGAACATGGGGTGGCAATCCATCATCTACATTGCGGCCCTGAGCGGAGTGAATCCGCAGCTGTACGAAGCGGCCAAAATGGATGGGGCCGGCCGGCTCAAGCGCATCTGGCATGTGTCCCTTCCGGGCATACTCCCGGTCATCGTCATCCTGCTTATTCTGGATGTCGGCCATTTTATGAATGTCGGCTTTGAGAAAATTCTCTTAATGCAAAATAATCTCAATATAGAATCAAGCGATGTCATCTCTACTTTCGTCTATACGACCGGTATTCTCAAAGGGGAATACAGCTATACAGCGGCCATCGGTTTGTTTAACTCCGTTATTAACTTGGTGCTGCTGGTTCTGGTAAATCGCTTTGCCCGTAAAAAGGCCGAGACAAGCTTATGGTGAGGAGGGGCCAGTCGATGGGGAAACAAGCAATCAAGAAAAGGAAGTCGGACGAACAACGATTCGATGCGGTCGTCAACGTGTTGGCCGTTCTTATTTTAATCGTGGTGCTGTACCCGCTGATCTTCATTGTCAGCGCTTCCTTCAGTGATCCTGCACTCGTCTTGAACGGCGAAGTGTATCTTCTGCCTAAACACATTACTTTGGAAGCCTATAAGAACGTTTTTCAGAACCAGAAAATATGGAATGGCTATGGCAACACCATTATCTATACGACCGTCGGCACAGCGATCAATTTGTTGATGACGACTTTAGCGGCCTACCCGCTTTCCAGACGAGACCTGCCCGGGCGGGGAGTCATTATGTTCTTTATTACGCTGACGATGTTTTTCAGCGGGGGTCTTATTCCGTCGTATCTCCTCGTGAAAAGCTTGGGAATGGTGAATACGATGTGGGCGCTCATCATTCCGGGCGCCATTGCCACCTACAATCTGATCGTCATGAGAACCTATTTTCAATCCAGCATCCCTTGGGAGATTCAAGAAGCGGCTCATATCGACGGGTGCTCGAACTGGAAACTGCTTACCCATGTGATCTTGCCCTTGTCCAAGCCGATTTTGGCGGTGATGGTCCTGTTCTATGCCGTAGGTCACTGGAATTCCTACTTCAATGCGCTGATCTATATTCGCACCAAGGAGCTCTACCCGCTGCAGCTCGTCCTGCGTGAAGTACTCCTCGTCAGTCAGGCGGATGCGGTTGACAGCAGTGTCGGAATGGAATCCAAGATTCTGCTGGCCGAAAGCGTCAAATATGTCGTCATCATTATTTCCAGCTTGCCGGTGCTGGTGATGTATCCGTTTGTGCAAAGGCATTTCGTGAAGGGCGTCATGATCGGCTCGTTAAAAGGATAACGGAGGGAAGGAAGGTTTGCGCATATGAGGCAATCCAGAGCAAGTATAAAGATAGATCCCAATCCAATCGGTAAAACCAAAATAAATCCTTATGTGTTCGGACATTTTGTGGAAGACATTCGCGATCATATGGATGCCATGCTGGCCTATCCGCTTTCGGATATGGATTTTGAAAGCATAGACATTACGTACAGAGGACTTTCCGGAAGCTGGCGTCCGTATACGAACGGGAAGAGCACGAGTTATGCTCTTGAGCCTGCTGCGGCCCATCATTCCGGTCACAGCCAGATGATTCGGATCTACAGCCAGGACGGGGGATATGCAGGCGTAAGGCAAGCCATCGCGGTAAAACAAGACCGGGACGGCTATTCCTTGGCTCTATACGCTAGAGCTTCCATTGAAATTAACTATATTGTGGCGGAGATCGCGGATAAGAACAGCGGAGAAGTGCTGGGTTCGGCCAGGATCAATCTGGACAGCCATAATTGGAAGCACTATGAATCGCGTCTTACGGTTGAACGGGATTGCGAGCAGGCGGAGTTCCGATTATATGTTCCTTCGGAACATGAGCCATGGCTGGACCATGTATCCACCGGGATGCTTTGGCTGGATCATCTTTCCCTGCTGCCCTCCGATAGCAGGGGTATCGTTCGTAAAGAAGTCATGGACAGGACGAAGGACTTAAACGCCGGGATGATGCGGCTCGCAGGGAATTATATCAGCGCCTATCACTGGCGGCAGGCCATTGGACCTGTTTACGAGCGGCCCTGTGTAGTGAACGAGGCATGGGGAGGCTGGACGAATAAATATTTCGGTACGGATGAGTTCCTTACCTTTTGCCGTGAGTTGAAGGTAGAGCCTCTTATTTGTGTAAACGATGGATCGGGAACACCCGAGGAAGCGGCCGAGTGGGTGGAATACTGCAACGGCGATGCCGATACCCCGATGGGCAAGCTGAGAGCCGCACACGGGCATGCCGAGCCTTACGGCGTGAAATATTGGGAGATCGGCAATGAAGTCTGGGGACCTTGGCAGGTCGGCCATTGCAGTGCGGAGCAATTTGCGGAACGCTACCTTCGCTTTGCCCAAGCCATGAAGGCTGCCGATCCCGGGATCGTGCTGCTCGCCTGCGGGCATACCCAAATGGATTGGAACAAGACCTTATTGGACCGGGCCGCTGAGCAGATGGATTACTTAACGCTGCATCTGTATCACGGATACAATCGTTTTGGCATGAAGGAACAGACGCCGAAGGATGAGCGGTATAAAGCCATAGTCTCTTATCCGGAGTGGACGCGGGAAACGCTGCATCAATTGAGAGAGATGTTCGGTTCGGATGAACGGTATGGCCATCTTAAAGTGGCCGTCACGGAATACAATACGATGTATTATCCCAATACGATCCGCAAAGGGCTTCCGAACGAGCACACCTTGGAAGCGGCGGTGGCTAATGCCGCGAATTTGAATGAATTTATCCGAAACGGTGATCTGGTCGAGATCGGAAGCTTCTCCGATCTTGTCAACGGCTGGCTTGGCGGATGCATCCGGGTAGGGGATTACTTTGCCGATCAGTTCCGGGGCAAATCCCGGGGATGGAGCGGTCAATCGTTAACCGTATACGGGACCCCTACCTATTATGTGATGCAAATGTATGCCAACCGGGACGTGGCTTATGTGGTGGAATGCCATACCGA
The DNA here is from genome assembly GCA_030323305.1 of Paenibacillus sp. CC-CFT747. Taxonomy (GTDB): domain Bacteria; phylum Bacillota; class Bacilli; order Paenibacillales; family NBRC-103111; genus Paenibacillus_AO; species Paenibacillus_AO aurantius. The sequence continues at coordinate 3,777,845 of CP106741.1, forward strand.
ATGCGGCAGCTTCCAGGTGAACAGCCCGGTGTCCGCTGCACCTAAGCTGGATGACCTGCCGAATCTGGATGTCGTGGCCTGCCAGAATGCGAATGGGGATAAGCTGACCATCTTCATGGTGAACCGTAGCCTCGAAAATACGGTCGCCGATGTGCAGCTGGGAGGGTTCACAGAGGCAGGTGCAGCCCGGCTGCTTGAATTAACTGCGGACGATTACGAAGCCTTAAACAGCGTGCATCATCCGAATTCCGTTGTCCCTGCAGCCCGTGAACTATCTTTCGCCGATGGTCAAGTGACCTGTGAGTTAAAAGCCCATTCCGTATATATTATGGAAATCACTCGATAAAGGATACCTACAACATGCGGAGGATAAGGCAGATCAAGAAAATTTGGATCTCTATCGCGGCTGCTTGCCTTTTGGTCCCGGCGATTGTGCTTGGCTCCCGGCATCCGGCAGAAGAGAAGGGGACGGCGAACCGAATGGCGATCACCCTGAATCAAACGTATCAAAATCCGTTCGTCCTGGACCAAGAATGGGAGGATTACGGCGTTGGGGATCCTTACATTCTTCGTTACGACGGCCGCTATTATCTTTACTGCAGCACGAAGGACGGGAGAGTCGGAGTGAAGGCGTGGAGCTCCGGCGATCTTGTGAACTGGCGCTACGAAGGCTTGGTGACGGAGGATCCCGTCAGTACAGGTGCTTATGCGCCGGAGGTTGTTTATTGGAACGGGCTGTTCTATATGTACACTTCCCCTGCAGGCAAAGGGCATTATGTCCTGCAAAGCGACAAGCCGACGGGACCGTTCGTGAAGAAGACGGACAACCTCGGCCTTACCATCGACGGCTCCGTCTTTATCGACGATGACGGGAAATGGTATTTCACGCATGCCAAGTTCGGAGGCATTATGGCGAGCCCGATGGCCGATCCGTTTACGATTGAACCGGACAAGCCGCTGAACGCCTCCCTGGGGCACTGGACGGAAGGCTCCATGATCATCAAGCGGAACGGACGTTATTTCATTACCTATACGGGCAATCACGTCTTTAGCGCGGGATACCGTGTCAACTATGGAGTAAACCGCGAATCTCCGATCGGTACGTATACCATACCGGAGAACAACCCGATCCTTCTTTCCACTGCAAAAGATTTTAACGGGCTTGGCCACAGTGCGACCGTTATGGGACCGGATCTGGATTCTTATTATATCGTTTACCATAACCTGATCGGCCGTTCCGCAGAAGGGCCTCCCGTTCGAAGGCTGAACCTGGACCGGCTTATCTTCAACGGCGATAAGATGTCTGTTCTTGGGCCGACGCACGGTGCGCCGCAGGAAGCGCCTCGGCTGCCGGACTTCCGGGACGTGCCGGGTGAAACTCCATCCGAAGACAAGTGGGAGCGTACGGTTCAAGCGGGAGGGAGCGAGGTGGTGTTGACCCGAACGGGCACGGGCAGCCTCTATACCGCCGAATATAACTTCCGATTCAACGAGCGGAAAGGGGATGCCGCGACGTCTTCCCTGGAAGCCCTATTCGCCTACGGGGATTCGGGCAACTACCGGTCCGCCCGTGTGGACGGAGAAAAGAACGAGCTGACGCTGATCGATTACACGAGCGGCAGGGAGACGGTTGCGGCCAAGAAGACGCTGCCGGATGACACCGACCTGACGAAGCTCCATACGATCCGGATTGAGTCGGACGGCACCGGCACGAAGCTGTTCTGGGACGGGCTGCTTCAGCTCGAGCAAGCGTCCATGGCCGCGAAACCCGGCCGCATGGGCTATCGCTGGCCTCAAGGGGTGAAGCCGGATTTGCATTACACCGCCTTTTCCAATGAAGCGGGGGCAGCAGCGATCGGAAGGCGGTCAAGCCTCTACCCGGTTCGATGGAAGCCGTACACGGCGTTCAGGAGGGCCATCCAAGCGTCCGCTCGGGCCTTACACCGGACGGCAGCGATGCCGTCGTGCTCTCGAGCAAGGGGACGGTCTCTCTTTTCCAGTGAACGTTCGCCAAGAGGGCCCTTACCTGGTGTCCGTCAACGTTTCCAAAGCCTCGAAGGGCTCGACGCTCGTATTAGAAGCGAACGGGACGAAAAAGGAAATCAAGCTGGATCCCTCCTTATTCGCAGACGATGCCGACTGGACGAAAATACCGCTGGGCGAGGTTGAGCTGAAGAAAGGGACCCAGTGGTTGTCGCTGCGCCGGGGGAAGGGAGATATTTCCCTTCGGTATGTGGAAGCGGGTCTGACGGCGCCTGTGCCGGAGCAGTCGGTCATTAAGCCGTCGTCCGTCGGCTTGGTCAACCGGTTCGGCGGCGATTCCGGCTGGGCGGATTATACCGTCAGCTTCGATCTGACACGGAAAGAAGCGACGACGGACGAGATCGGGGTTCTGCTGCGGACCTCCAACGAGTCGGAATTCAAGGATCAGGTCAAAGAAGCTTACATGGGATACTCGCTGGTGTTTCAAGACGGGAAGGCTGTTCTGTCGCGAGCGAGCTATGAGAATGTTGCCGAAATGGCATCCGCGCCCCTTGCCTTCTCGTCCGGGCAGACCCGCCGGATTACAGTAAAACTAAAGGGAACGACGATTGCAGTTTACGCAGATGGCAGCGGCGAGCCAATATTGAGATGGACGGACCCGAACGCATTTCTGCTCGGCCGTGTAGGCCTTCGCGGGGTATCGACGGCTTGGATCGTCTCACCATTGACGGTAACGGGAAATCAAAAATAACGGGAACCTAGGAGCAAAGGACGCTATGACTACTAAGAAGTATATTAAAAATTATCCGAGACCCCAGTTTGTGAGAGAAAACTGGGTCGATTTGAACGGCGAGTGGCGCTTCGGCTTCGACGATGAAGACGCAGGGAAGGCCAAGGGGTGGCACCGTAGCTTCGGAGGAGACCGCCACATCCTCGTTCCTTTTACTTATGAAACGAAGGCGAGCGGCATCGGCGAGGAGGCCCACCATCCTTGCGTCTGGTATAACCGATCGCTGGACATTCCTGGGGAAGCCGCTGGCAAGCGAATTCTCCTGCATTTTCAAGCGGTGGATTATATCGCGACCGTATGGGTCAACGGCGAATACGTCGGAAGGCATCAAGGCGGGTACGCGGCATTTTCATTCGACATTGCCCCTTACGTGACGGCCGGGTCCGCGAATGAGCTGACGGTGAAGGTCGAAGACAGCAAGGATGCTACCCAGCCGCGCGGCAAACAGCGCTGGGTGGAGGATAACTTCGAATGCTTCTATGTGCAGACGACGGGCATTTGGCAGTCGGTTTGGCTGGAATACGTAGACCAGGAATACGTGGATTCGGTAAAAATCACGCCGGATGTAGACGCCTCATCCGTTCGATTCGAGTACCAGGTGAATGGCGATGTGCAGGCGGACAGCAAGCTTCGACTGGAAGCGATTATTACGATGAAGGGACGCCAGGTCAAACGGGCTAGCCTGACGATCGACCGCCCCTGGCTTATGCTCGAGGTCGACCTCGTTCACGAGATGAACGGGCCTTGGAAGCGCTGCTACTGGGCCCCGGGTCGTCCGAATTTGTACGATGTGGAATTTGTCCTATACCGGGACGACGTTGCGATTGATCATGTTTACTCTTATTTCGGCATGAGAAAAATATCGATCGAGAAGGGCAAAGTGCTCCTGAACAATGTTCCGGTCTATCAACGGATGCTCCTGGATCAAGGCTACTGGCCGGACAGCCATTTGACGCCCCCTTCCGAGGAAGCGCTGATTGAGGATATCGACCTCCTTTTGCAGATGGGGTATAACGGGGTGCGCAAGCACATGAAGATTGAGGATGCCCGGTTCTTGTATTGGTGCGATGTGAAGGGAGTGCTTGTCTGGTCCGAGATGGCGGCGACCTACGAATTTAACGACAAGGCGGTGCAGCAATTCACCGAAGAATGGATGGAAATCGTTCGCCAGCAATATAATCATCCGTCCATTATCACCTGGGTTCCTTTCAATGAATCCTGGGGCATCATGAACATTTTCAAAGACCGCCGGCAGCAGAAGTTCACCGAAGCGATCTACCACCTCACCAAGGCGTTTGATCCGAACCGCCCGGTAATAACGAATGACGGTTGGGAGCATACCGTGTCCGATATCTTGACGCTGCATGATTATGTGGAAACGAAGGACCAATTCCTTAAGCGCTATGCCAATAAGGACGAAATCGTGAACAACGAGAAGACGTTCAACCAATGGAAATACGCCTTCGCCGACGGCTATGGCTACAAGGGACAGCCGATTATCGTGAGCGAATTCGGCGGCATCGCCTTCCAGTCCGACAAAGGCTGGGGATACGGCGGTCAGGTCGCTTCAGAGGAGGCGTTTCTGGAAAGATTCCGCGGCATTCACGAAGCGATTAAGCAGACGGGCTATATCGTAGGATACTGCTATACCCAGATTACCGACGTTCAGCAAGAGGTGAACGGGCTGTTGACCGAGGAGCGGAAGCCAAAGGTGCCGCTGGAGAAGATCAGGGAAATCAATCTATCCTGAGAATGGAGCTGAATCGATTTGAGAAAGTGGATGATGGGGCTGCTCGCGGCTGTCTTGATCACGACTTTTCCCGCAACAGGATTCTCTTACAGCAATCCGCAAGTCGTCACGGACTCTTGGCAATGGAATAACGGTACCTTTTATGGGGAAGGCGACCCGTTTATCTTGAAATTTAACGGAGTCTACTATTTATATACCAGTACCGTGGACGATAAGCCCGGTGTGAAGGTATGGTCGTCGGAGGATTTGGTGCACTGGGAGTATCGTGGTCTGTGTGCAACCGAGCCCGTTACAAAAGGAGCTTATGCTCCGGAGGTGGTTTACTGGAACGGGGATTTTTACATGTACACGGCTCTTCTTCAAGATGACGGCTCAACGCCGCGGGGCCATCGGGTGCTGAAGAGCTCCAGTCCTACAGGACCCTTCACGGCCCAGACCGGCAGTAAGGTTACCGGCATTGACGGACATGTGTTCATCGACGATGACGGCCAGTGGTACTTCTACAGTACGGGCAATGGCAATATCGATGCCCGCCCGATGTCCGACCCCTATACATTCGGGGCGAAATCCAATACGGGAGCGGCCATGAAGGGCTGGACGGAAGGGCCGACGGTCATCAAACGCAATGGAAAGTACTATATGACGTATACCGGGAATCACGTATGGAGCGATGCCTACCGGGTGGATTATTCGAGCAGCACGAATCCGGTTTCCGGGTTCGTCCCGGCGGCCTCCCAGAATCCGATACTGCTCGATACGGAAGGGGATCATGTCGGTCTGGGGCACAATTCCATCGTTCGCGGTCCCGATCTGGATTCCGATTATATCGTCTATCACAGCCATGCCGATCCGGGACGGAATTTGAACCTGGACCGGATCGTATGGAACGGGGACAAGATGGCCGTTCTCGGCCCTACAACATCCGAACAGCCCGATCCGGCCATGCCTGATTTCAGCGACCGATTCCAGAGAAAGGATTTAGGAAAGGACTGGAAAATAGTCAATGGAGGCAGCTGGGGAATCCGGGATGGCCATACGCTGTACCAGAACGCATGGGGGAACCGGGCTCCCCGTCTCATGTCCTTCTTTCTCAGAAGCAGACGGACGACAGCTTCACAGCGGAGTTCAACCTGAAGCAGGTGGAGCAGGGAACAAGCGACGATCCGCTGGCGGGAGCGGTATTCTCCTATAAGGATGAGAACAATTACGGAGCTGCTTTTCTGAACCGTAATCAAAATCGCCTGGAGACGGTATTCCGTGTCGATGGTAAAGAAATCGTTCGGGAAACAACGCCTCTTCCGAATGGTTATGATTATACGAAATGGCATCAAATCCGCGTGGAGAAGGAAAGTTTCGACTACCGCATCTATGTGGATGGCATGCTGAAGCAAACCCGTTCCGTTGAACGGCTCGGCAAAGGCGGGATCGGTTATTCCACAACCGATGTGCAGGCGGAATTCGGTTATACCGCTTTCAGCAACAAAGTGGGCGGCAGCAGCGCTAAAGACGCCTACAAACCGATCCCCGGTGAGATTCAGGCCGTTCACTTCAACTCGAAGGGAAACGGCAAGTCCGATCGCGATGCCGGATTGATCCGTAAGGTTAAGGATCCGGAAGGCGGTTATGATGTCGCATCGCTCGATAAAGGTAACTTGGCCTACAACGTTAATGTGTCCGAAGCGGGGACCTATGATGTTGTGATCCGGTACGCTGCTGCGGCCGATGCCGGGCTGAAGCTGGAGATGGATGAATCGACAGGGCTGACGGACATGGTGCGGCTCCCTCCGACAGGCGGAACGGACCAATGGAACAACCTGGTGCTGAAGGATATCCGGCTTCCGCAAGGGCTGCATAAGCTCAAAGTGATTTCCGGCCAAGGATCCTTCGATTTGGCAACTTTTAAGTTCAGCCGTTCCGCCGCAACGGCCGCCCTTTCCGATGATTTCGATGACGGCGACGACGCGGGCTGGAAGAAATTCGAGCAGGGCTGGCGGGTCGATACGGGGAAACGCCTCCGTTTGACAAGCCGAAACCGGTCCCGGGGATCATTGAAGCGCCGTTCTATAATACGGGCGGTGAAGGGATCGGTTATCATGATAACACGCCGGATAACATAGGGGCGCTTACCGGAGCGATTCCGTCGATATTCGGACGAACACCAATTTCAACGGGCTTAACGTCGGTTGGAATCAGGCCGGCGAATGGCTCAAGTACAACATTGACGTGAAACGCGCAGGAACGTACAGGGTCGAAGTTACGGCGGCGACAACGTTCAGCGGCAATGGGGCACGGATATGGCTGGACGGCCAAACGGATTTGACCGGTGTGATTCCTATTCCGGCTACCGGGGATGGAACAATTGGCAAACCACGTTGTCCCCAAGCTTCCAGCTGCCGGAAGGCCGGCATACGATTACCTTTGAAACGGCAAAGGGAGAATATGACTTTGCAAGATTGAAGTTCGTATCGTTCGACGCTCCTCAACCGGTTCCTGGAATGGTCGAAGCCGTTCACTATAACACAGGCGGTGAAGGGGTCGGTTACCATGACAATACGGCCTCGAATATCGGCGGCCAATACCGGAATGATGGGGTGGACATTCGCGTCAATCCGAAGGGTGGCTGGAATGTCGGCTGGAACCAGACCGGCGAGTGGCTGAAGTATAATGTTAACGTTGACAAGTCTGCTGCCTACAACGTAAGAGTCTGGATCGCAACGGCGCTTAGCGGCGGGAAAATCCGGTTGTGGCTCGATGATACAACGGACTTGACCGGTATCGTCGACATTCCCAATACCGGAGGATGGAATAACTGGAGAAACGTTGATCTTGGAGACTTAACGCTGCCGGAAGGCGACCATACCGTCAAGGTGGAAATCGTTAACGGGGAATACGAGTTCGCCAGTCTCTCCTTCCGGCCGTCCGATGAACCGCTCCAGCTGCCCGGCACCGTACATGCCGTGGATTACAGGAATGGAGGAGAGGAGTCGCGTACCATGACAATACGCCGGATAACATTCGGGGGCTGTACCGTTCCGACGACGTCGATATCCGTTTGCTGCCGGAAGGGTTTACGACTGGGTGGAACCAAACCGGCGAATGGCTGGAGTATGATGTCAACATCGCCGAAGCCGGTACCTATAAGCTGGATTTGAGAGTGGCAACGGGCATGGATAGCGGCAAGGTCAGATTCTGGCTTGATGAGGAAACCGACCTTACCGGGATTGTCGATATTCCGAATACAGGTGGTTTTCACGAGTGGAGGACGGCAACGAAGGACGGGATCGTCCTTCCGGCAGGCCGCCATACCATTAAAGCGGAAATCGTAACCGGCGAGTTCGATTTTTACAGCTTCCGTTTCCACAACGACCCCGACCTGCCTAAACAGGGCGTCTATAAATCCGGGCCCAAAGGGTATCCCAAATCGATTATCGGCGACAGCAGCTGGTCGGACTACATCGTGGAGGCGGATATCCAACTAGGCTCCCTTACGCAGGGAGATGGCAATGCGGGCCTCCTTCTCCGGGTCAACAATCCGGCCGACGGAACGTTACTGGGGCAGAACAGAGACGACTTTCTACAAGGTTACGCTGCCTATCTGACTACGGACGGAGTCCATCTCGGCAAATTCAATTATAACTTCGAGTACTTCACCGGAACGCCGTTGACCGGAACGGCCGGGAATTGGCAGCATATGAAGGTAGTGGCGAAAGGCACACTTATCCAAGTTTATGTGGGGGACATGGATTCCCCGCTTATCGAGTATACGGATCGGAGCGGAACGGCTTTCACTCATGGCAGCGTTGGCGTGAGAAGCTTCAACAGTGAAAGCTTACTAGATCATTTCACGGTGACGCCGATTTCGGTAGAATAACGAAAAATCACCTTCTTTGGAAGCCTATCCGGCGCAGAAGAAGGTGATTTTTTTGTTAAGGTCCGCCTGAGATTATACGTGCATTTGGTCGCCGAAAGGATAAAGGGGTCTAGACTTGTCCATTATCCCTACGCGTGATGAATTCGCGGCATGGGCAGCGGTTCTTTGCCAAGCTCCGCCCATACGTATTTGAGCAGCAGTTCGGACTTAAGGGAGGCGGATTCCGGGTCGTCCCATAGATTGCGAAGCTCTCCTGGATCCTCCTGAAGATCAAAGATTTCACCATAGCTCTGATTGTAATAAACGGTAATTTTGTACCTCTCGTCGACGTAGGTTTTCTGGTGGATGGTGGTGGGCTCGTGACGGAACTCGCAGATGGCATGATCCCTTGCTTTTTCCTTACGGCCGAGCCACACATCCCGTTGGTCGATGCCTGTCATGGCGTGAGGAATGGGGATGCCGCAAAAGGATAAGAACGTGGGGGCCAGATCAACCAGCGATTGCATGGCCTCCGACACGTGGCCGGCCGGTACCTGCCCCGGGTATTTCACAATAAAGGGGAGCTTGATTAAATCCTCATAGTGAAAACCTCCCTTGGCCTGTAATCCATGCTGTCCGAAGAAGTGGCCGTGGTCGGTGGTGAATACGACGATCGTGTTTTCCGAAAGCCCGAGCTCGTCCAGCTTGTCGAGGATTTTTCCGATGTATTTGTCCATCAGGCTGATCATGCCGTAGTAAACGGCTACCAGCTTCTTTTGTCATAGTCCGTCAATCTGAACTTGGTCCCGTACTCATAATAGTGATGGGAGCGATAGCCGTGAATACCGAACCCCGTCTCGGCCAGGTCGCTGAAATCCGGATGGTCTTCCTGGGTTTTACGGAAATGCGGGGGTTCTGATCATGCTCTCCGGGAATCATTTCGGGAATCGTGAGGGCTTCCGGATCGTACATGGTGTCCCATGGTTCAGGCGCTAAATACTCAGGATGGGGATCAAAGAAGCTGGCCCACATGAAAAAGGGATCTCCCGATTCCTTGTAATCCGTTAAGAGAGCATTCGTACGTTCCGCAATCCAGGTGTTATAGTGATACTCCTCCGGAATCGGCCACTTGTATGTGATCGAACGATCCATCGTCCCGGTAGGCGGCAGGAAGTAGTCCCGCCAATTCGTACACCCTTTCTCTTCCAGCCACAGCGCATAATGCTGCCCGGCATGGGCTTCATTGGTATGGTTCCGTGCAAGCTCCACGTGGTCGAATCCATAAAACGGTCCGTTAAACGTTTTCCAGTAGTCCAAGTCCTGCATAATCGGATAGGCTTCGATAGACGGGTATTCGTCTGTCGATTTCAACGGCTGAAAATGGGCTTTTCCGACCAGAGCAGTACGGTATCCGGCAGCTTGTAAGTCTTCTCCTACGGTGTGTCTGTCTTCCAGCAGCTTGGTGCCTAAAGTCCAAGCCCCGTGCTGGCTCGGATACGTTCCCGTAATGATGGAAGCCCTGCTGGGGGTACAGGTCGGATTCGGGCAATACGCCCGGGTGAAGGTAGTCCCTTCCTGCACCAAGCGGTCCAAATTAGGGTGTGGACTTCCTTGTTAAAGGACCCGATGGTATTCCAATGCTGCTGATCGCTCGTTATTAGCAAAATGTTAGGTTTTTTCATCAAGTATACCGCCTCCTACTATGATGATATTGAAACTATCGAGATTATCATATGGCATTTTGTTATATTAAATTATACATTTTGTTGTTTTGGGTGATCTATGAAGAGAAGAGGGTCAAGGGGAGCGACTATGCTTCAGGAATAGGACCATGAATACGCAGAGTTTATCTATTACATGCCGGGGGATACGTTCCATCGCTACATGGAAAGCATTCCCTTGTCCGCAGGATTTGGCCTCTCGGTCAGTCACGGAGATACTGGACTCATGCCTTTTAGTCTTGCCTTTATCGTTTGTGATTGTAGTATTTTTGTGTTTTTCCAGTTCTGCTTTGAAATGCTCGATATTCTCAAAATTCTTGTGTACAAGAACTCGAGTTTTAAGATGCCAAAGAAGCTCCGGAGAACATGAAGACTTCTACTCGATCCCACGCAGTCGGCAGTCGGACAGTCCATTTGTAAGCGGATTTAGGGTAAAAACAAAAATCGTACAGAAAGACCTAAAGATTCTTAAGGCCTGGAATGGAGGGAACACAGTACAGTGTAAGCATCCATGGAGCGAAGCTTTTAGTGGAAAGGAAAGCGGTTCATTGTTGAATGATCATTTCCTGTCTGTCGAAAAGCTCCAAATAAAATTCCCTAAGGAGGAAATTGTTTCAATGAGATATTGCTCCCTTATCAGAACAATCATTTTGTGTTGAGCAACCATTTTGTAAAACAGTTACAAAAAAAATTATAAGATTCTTCGAAAGGTAGAATGAGGAAACGAGCGGAAAAAACCAATACAACAAGGAAACGAGAAAATGAAAGCAGTTTATGTAACTCATCAGGGCTGAATGGCGGTGCTTCGACAGTTCGTTTCGGGGGAATCCTTTGGCTTCTCCAGGTGAACATGAACGCCATAGACAACAGGATGATTTGATTCCAAGGAGGATTGTACATGGTCAAAAAAATTCAGACATCTACTGCTTTGTCTTGCAGTGCTGCTAATACTGCCGCAATGGAGCGGAGTGGCTGCGGCGGCAGAGCCGACGCCAGCTAAACCGGATTCGGCGTCTGCACAGGAGGGGAAGAATGTGTCGGATTTCTACAATGTCATCATGCAGACAGGAGCCGATCCCTGGATTTACAAGCACTCGGACGGCTACTATTACAACGTATTTGTCAACTCAAGCGGCATCATGATCCGCAGAGCTAAGACCATCACCGGCATTGAGGCGGGCGAGAGGAGCCTGGCTTGGACGCCGGTTAAGGGCACCATGTACAGCTCCAATGTTTGGGCGCCGGAAATGCACTATCTCAAGGATACCGATGGCAAATTCAAATGGTATATTTACTTTGCGGCTGACAACGGAACCAACGCAAATCACCGCATGTACGTGCTGGAGAACGCCAGTGAAAATCCGTTGACCGGCACCTGGGTGTTCAAAGGGAAGATTGCCGATTCTACCGACCGTTGGGCGATCGATGGCACGGTGCTGACTGTAAATGAGAAGCACTATTTCATCTGGTCCGGTTGGGAAGAAACGGACGGGAGCTTCCAAAATTTATATATTGCGCAGATGAGTGATCCGCGAACCATCAGCTCGGAACGGGTATTGCTCTCGACGTCTGAATATGATTGGGAATCGTCCCCGGCCAGAATCAACGAAGGCCCCGAGGTTACGATCAAGGGCGACACGATCAATCTGATCTATTCCGCAAACGGAAGCTGGACAGACAGTTACTGTCTTGGGCTCATTACGGCCAAGATCGGCGACGATTTGATGAATCCCGGCTCCTGGGTGAAAAAAGACAGGCCGATCTTCTCCAGCGCCAATGGCGTTTACGGCCCGGGCCACCACAGCATCGTCACGTCCCCTGACGGTTCAGAGGACTGGATCATCTACCATGCCGCCCGCTGGCCGGGATCGGGATGGACCCGTAAAGTCCACACGCAGAAGTTCACCTGGAACGCAGACAATACGCCGAATCTGGGGGAGCCGGCCGATCCGAACACACCGATTGAAAGGCCTTCGGGCGAGCCGCTGCGGAAGCGCTATGAAGCGGAAAACGGGCTGCTGGTGAAGGATCCGAACGGTGAAACTTCTCCCGCTGTCCGGATGGAAAGCACCGCTTCCGGCGGAATGAAAATCGCCAATATCAAGAACGCCAAAGATTATGCCCAGTTTACCGTAAACGTGCCGGAGACGGGATTTTATATGCTGTCCGTGCGCAATGCCAACGGATCACCCAATGCGGCCGATGCCTCCCATATTTTTTCGGTCAATGGGAGCTCCGGCGCCAATTTGAACATTGTCTATTCCGGTACGAATCGTTGGGGGCTCTCCACGGCGAAAGTCTATCTAAGGGAAGGTAACAATATTCTCCGCTTCTCAAAGGGGAACAACCTTGCCGAAATTGACAGCATGGATCTATTTAAGCTGGATGCATCGGAAATGTTATTCGATGTCCCGGGGTACACGTTGGGGCTCGGTGAAAGTCGCAGCTTGCCCCTGTATAACGTAACAGGCACTACCTATACCGCTGTTGACACAGGAGCCATCTTCAGTTCTTCCGATACGAAGGTCGCCGTTATTGACGGTGGGGTTAGGGTTAAAGCTGTAAGTGCGGGCAGTACCACAATCACCGGGACATATAACGGAAAAACGGCTACAGCCACGGTTACCGTTGCAGCGGAGCCTAAAGCGGTGCAGGCCGTTGCCATCGGCGGCTTGCCCAGCATCCTGACCAGCGGGCAGACAAGCGGACCATTGCAGGTAACGGCATACTATAACAACTATGAGGTTCAGAATGTGACAGCAGCTGCCCAGTATACCAGCAGCGATCCTGGGGTGGTCAGGATTGATTCGGATTCTGTGACCCAATCGGTATATGCGATTAAACCGGGTACAGCTCTTATTACAGCCGAATACAACGGCAAGAAAGCAGTGCTCAACTTGACCGTTATTGCAGCTTCTGATGCGGTTCAGGTTACTTCCGTAGTGAAGATTCCTTCCGGAGTGGCTCCTAGGCAGCCCGGCGTTGTTGATGTTGTCTACAACAGCCAGTCGAAGAAGGCAGAGGTTGTCAGCTGGGAGCCGGAGGGACTTGACTTCAGCTCCCTGGGCACTGTTCAGGTGCCTGTCACCCTGAAGCTGGATGGCCGTAATTATCCTTCCACCGTTGCCGTAAACGTTATTCCGGGATGGGGCCTCGATGAGATTGTGAATCAACTCCGCAGCAAGCTGGCGAATTTCTCCTATCCTTTGGGCGACGGGCTTGGCAACTATAGCCAATCCAAGTATGATGCGTTCGTGGCCGAAGTGAACAAGGCGGAAGAGATGGCTGTAAACGCCGATCTGAGCAAAGAGCAGTTTGACGAGGAGCTGGATAAGCTTGCTCAAGCGGAAGAGGCTTTATTAGGTTCGCTGAACAGCATTCAGAACGGCGTAATCTATAACGCTTACCGGGATTTCTCCGGCGATACGGTTGGCAAGTACCCTTACGGCATTACCACCGAGGATCTGACCAATGGCGCTACCGCCACGGTGCAGGAAGAGGCCGGGAATAAATTCCTACGGCTGACCACAACCGCTACATCGGGCAAGGCAAACCTATTCCTGCCGTATGCAGGCGAGGTAAAGGCTGAGGCAGATCAGCGTATCGTCATCGAATACCGCGCCAGACTAAACACTAGCTTCCAATACGCCAATAGCGCCATGGTGCGAAATGACAGCGGCACAGGCAATTATTCCATGGTTACAGCCTTTGATACGGGGAAAATTATAGTCCAGAATGGACCATCCACCAAGGTTAAGGTCAAAGACTCTCAGTTAAATAAATGGTACAAAATCAAAATGGTGGCAAACTGGGACGCCAAGACTTATACCGTCTATATAGACGATGTTGAGGTGGCCACGGACTACAACTTCCGACACACAGGCGGCGACAAGCTGACAGCCCAGCGGTTCGGCATCGATGGCTATGCCAACGCCTCCATCGACTTTGACGATTTCAAAGCGATGGTTATCGGAGGACCGATGGCTGCGCCCGAGGGGCTCAATCACACCGATGAAACAGCGGTTGGGGCCAACGATGGACGTATCACCGGGGTCAGCCCCTCCATGGAGTGGTCCTCCGACAATGGCAGCACTTGGTTGAGGGTAGAAGGGGATACGATCGCCAATCTTTCTCCCGGGACTTATTGGGTTCGTTACTCTGAGACGGATACCCATAAAGCTAGTCCCCCTGTGGGTTTGACCATTGCAGTCTATACTCAGCATGTCATCGGGGTGAGCCTGAATCAGACCACTGCCCAACGGTATACCAACCATGGGGACTCGATTATCCAGCTTATCGCAAAGGTGGAACCCGCTGACGCAGCCAACAAAGCTGTGTTCTGGAGCAGCTCCAATCCGGCAGTAGCTACCGTGGATGGAAATGGGCTTGTGACGGTGCATGCCGCAGGTACAGCTGTTATTACGGTAACCACGGAAGACAGCGGTTACAGTGATACATGTACAGTAACCGTAAGCTTGTACACTGATTCGGAAAATCCGGGGACTCAGCCAGTCCATGTGACGGGTGTAAGCCTTAAGCAGACCACCGCCCAACGATATACCAACCATGGGGCTTCGACTGTCCAGCTTAACGCCAATGTGGCACCCGCTAACGCAGCCAGCAAGACGGTGTCCTGGAGCAGTTCCAATCCGGCTGTAGCTACCGTGGATGGACATGGGCATGTAACAGTTCATGCCGCAGGTACAGCAGTTATTACTGTAACGACTAATGACGGCGGCTACACAGCTTCTTGTGTTGTTAGTGTGGGTGTATATCAAAAGGACAGCGGTAAAAGCGGCGTAGATACCCAAATTGGCGACAGTAATCTCACTATCCCAACTACACCCTGAAGCTTCCATTGCCCGGGAACAACTGATTACTGTTCTGCACCGTTACGCCGGACAGACTGCTGCAAGCAGCAGTGGCAGGAGCTTTGTGGACGCAGGCAAAAACAAGGAGCCAAGCGGGAACATCCGCCCGGCTCCTTGTTTTTTGCCTTACGCTCCCGGCTTTAATGGTCCGATGAATCCGGGAAACTCCTGCTGATTGGAAGGAGAAACAAAAATCGCACAGAAAGACCTAAAGATTTTTAAGGCCCGGAATGGACCAATCGCGGTACATTATAAGCATCACATCCAACAAAAACTTTCAGTAGGAAAGAAGGGAAACCATGAAAACAACGCCTGCCGCCGTAGGAACGGATAGAGCACCGGCAGCGAAAGAGGCTTTTACCAAACAAAGCGGTTTCGGCAGAATATTCCCCTATTTGTCATGCTTATACCGGGAGTGCTTTATTATCTGATATTCCGCTACTTGCCTATGGGCGGTCTTGTGATTGCTTTCAAAAACTACAATTTTCACGATGGCATATGGTCAAGTCCGTGGGTCGGCTTGAAGTATTTCGAGATTTTATTCCAGTCCAACGTCACGCTGCAAATTATCTGGAATACCCTCAACCTGAGCGTACTGAGCCTGATCTTCGGGTTCCCTGCGCCGATTATTATTGCCATTGCCTTGAATGAGGTCCGGAAGAGCTGGCTGAAGCGCTGGATTCAAACCATTATTTATCTGCCTCATTTTTTGTCTTGGGTTATCGTTGCAGGCATTATCCTGACCCTGTTCTCCATTGACGGAGGTACCATCAATAAGCTGCTGGGCCAATGGGGGATGGAGCCTGTTCCTTTCCTGTACCGCGCGAACTCATGGATCGCCATCTTTATCGGCTCGGGCATGTGGAAGGAGATGGGCTTCAGCGCTATTATCTATCTCGCCGCTATTTCCGGCATTGACCCCAGCCTGTACGAATCCGCGGGGATGGACGGCGCAGGCAAGCTTAGGCAGATTTGGCATATCACCCTGCCAGGCATCCGTCCTACGATTATCCTGCTGCTGATTCTTGGAATGGGCCGTCTGATGGAGGTAGGATTTGACCAGGTTTACAATTTGCAGAATCCCACTGTCCTGCAGAAAGCGGAGGTCATCAGCACCTACGTGTACAAAGTGGGGCTGCAACAGGCCCAGTTTGGCCTGACTACAGCCATGGGCTTGTTTGAATCCTTTGTCGGTCTGGTGCTTGTGCTGTCGGCTAATGCACTAGCCCGTAAATTCGATCAGGGCTTATTCTGAAGAAAGGAGGAAATCCTCTTGAGGGAATCCACAGGCGGAAAAATTTTTGTAATCTTTATTCACGTGGTATTGATCATCGTTTCGCTCACCTGCATTCTGCCTTTCCTGCATCTGATTGCGCTGTCCATAAGCTCAGGGCATGCGGTTGACCTGGGTCAAGTCTGGTTCTGGCCGGTGGGGCTTGATTTCACCGTTTACAGATACTTTTTGAGAATACACCGGCCTTGCGCGCCTTAACCAACAGCGTGATCATTACCTTATGCGGAACGGCCTTGAGCATGCTGGCCACGGTGCTGACGGCCTATCCCTTATCCCGCCGTTACCTCTACGCCCGCAAACCGATCACAACGGCCGCATTGTTCACCATGCTCTTCAGTGGAGGGATGATCCCTACCTATCTGGTCATGAATAGCCTGCATTTGACCAATACTTACTGGTCCCTCTGGTTTGGCGGGCTGATCAGCACCTATAATATGCTGATTATGAAGAGCTATTTTGAGAGCATCCCGGGAGAAGTGGCGGAATCCGCCCAGATTGATGGCTGCGGCGAGGTCCAATTGCTCATGCGCATCATACTGCCCTTATCTCTTCCCATGTTGGCTACGCTGACGTTATTCTACGGAGTGGGCTACTGGAACATGTTCATGAGCGTTATTCTTTACATCAATAAGACGAATTTGCTGAATCTTACCGTTATCGTTCAGGGGATGTTGCAAATTCAGGGGAACTTCAATATGTCGGCCATGGATATGATGCAGCAGCAGGAAATGGTATCCGAAAAGCTGAAAGCGGTTGGGGTAATGGTTATGGTTGTGCCCATGCTGGTGGTATATCCGTTCCTGCAGAAATATTTTGTCAAAGGCATTATGCTGGGCTCTATCAAGGGTTAGCGGGAACAATGAAATGTATCATAGATTGATGAGGGGGATTCCACATGTTTGGACAAACATTGGCACCAAAAATGAAGATTACGTTAGCGCTGGGACTGTCGGCGGTTATGGCAGCAGGGGCAGCTGGTTGCAGTCAAAAGGAAGAAGGGACAGAAGGGCAAGCTGAAGGAAAAGCCACAATTACCGTTTCCAATTATGACCGGGGGAATATTCCCGCAGCGGAGGGAACGGTTGAGGACAACCGCTGGACCAAGTGGATCAATGAGCATTCTCCCGTTACGGCCAAGTTTGTGCCGGTGGCCCGGGCAGAGGCAGTCAAGAAGCTGAATGTGTTGTTCGCATCGGGCAGTGCGCCGGATATTGTCAATGATTATGATACGGGGTTCCGGAATTCCCTGTACCAGCAGAAGCAATTGATGCCTCTGGACGATTACTTGCAATATGCCCCTGAATACCAGAAGCTGCTGGAGAAGTACCCCCAGCTTCGCAAAATAGGCACCAAGCCGGACGGCAAGCTTTACGAAATTGGTAAAATTAATGAGCCCCATCTGCAGAGTGTAGCCTTTATCCGGATGGATTGGCTGAAAAAGCTGAAGCTGGAGGTTCCGAAGACCACCGACGAATTGCTTGTCGTTCTGAAAGCATTCGTTGAGCAGGACCCTGACGGCAACGGGAAGAAGGATACTTATGGAACCAATATGAGCTACACCTCGGACGGCATGGTGGATTCCATGTTCGGCTCGTACGGCTGGAAAATCTCCAATGATGACAAAATTATCAGAACTTGGGATAATACGCTGGAGTCTCTTAAGTTCAAGAAAAGGTTATTTGAGGAAGGGCTTATCGATAAGGATTACCTGGCGGACAAGAATGGGGCCAAAGCCAAGCAGGATTATCTGAACGGAAAAATAGGCGTTTATCTTCCTCCTGTTGTCAGCAACTGGTTTGAGAGTACGGTAACGGACGTCAAAACGCTCCGCAAGATTGTTCCGGAGGCGGAGATTGCGCCAATGGCGCAGCCCAAGTCTTCCATGGGGCAATTCGTTCACCATGTGGTCAATCCGGTTCAAATGACCACGGTGATCAATGCCGCGGCCAAAAATCCCAAGGCTGCTATGGAATATATTAACTTCATCCTCAAGCCGGAGAACAGTCTGATTCTGAAAAAAGGAATGGAAGGGGAGCATTGGAAAAAAGGTGCGGACGGTTTTCCCAAGGTCATTGATCCTGCGAAGAATGCCAAGGAACTGGATTGGGCCATGGACTACTCCATGTTCTACTCGATCCCAGAGAATCCGCTTCTGATTTCCACCACTGCGTTCGACATGAGTGATCCTGACCAGAAGGCTGGTCTGGACATGTTGAAGAAAGCCGACGAGTTTCTACTTAATCCCGAGGCCCAGTATCCCGCGCTGAGTCACTATGAGCATATGCCTACCCTGGCGAGCGAGTTGGTAGTGATCAATACCAATATCGACAAGGAAATCAAGGACATCTATACCAAAGGCATTATCGGCGGGGCCCCCTATACCCCTGAGCAGGCCATTGCTGATGCCAAAGCTGCCTGGGAGAGAGGCGGCGGCAAACAGATAGAAGAATTCATGAATACCTGGTATAAAGAAAATAAGGACAGAGCCTTCCTAGGTAAGGATATCCTGGAGTTGGTACGCTCCCAGCACAAATAAGGGCTGAAGGGCCTGGAATAGGATAAATGAGGACTTGGTTCGGCAAAGGCCGGGCCAAGTTTGCTTTCGGAACATTTTATATGAGGAGGAGTATAGGAATCATGACAAATGAAATGCTGCTTCAAAAAATCGGACTGGTAGTGGACAAGCTTATGAATCTGGGCGGCAGCGACTATGAAAAGGATAAAACCGTGGTCCAGGCCGATACAAGAAAAGGAATTGTCCAACGGGATTTCGGAATTGAAGAATGGGACTGGCCCCAAGGCATCGGTCTTTATGGTCTGTACAAGCTGCAGAAGTATTACAGCGATCACCGCTATATAAAGTTTTTTCAGAACTGGTATTCCCGCAATTTTGAGGTTGGTCTGCCGTCAAAAAACATTAATACGACCGCCCCTTATCTGGCTCTGGTTCTGCTCCTAGATCAGCTTGAGCCTTCCAACCAGCTGGAACAGCTATGCCGGGATCACGCGGACTGGCTCGTTCATGAGCTGCCCAAGACCAAGGAAGGCGGCTTCCAGCATACAGTCACTGCCATTGGCAACCGGGATGGAATCCACTTGCACAATGGGCAGTTATGGATTGATACGCTCTTTATGGCGGTTCTGTTTCTGAACCAGGCCGGGCGCAAGTTCAATCGGCCGGAGTGGGAGCACGAAGCAGTACACCAGATTTTGCTCCATATCAAGTACTTGTTCGACAAACGTACCGGACTGTTCTTCCACGGCTGGAGCTTCGAGCGCAATGATAATTTCGGCGGCATCTTCTGGTGCCGCGGCAATTCCTGGTTCACCTACGGCCTCGTCGATTACCTGGAAACTTGCCAGGATACGATGAACCCGGGTGTCCGTCAATTTCTGGTCGATACGTATAAGGCTCAGGTCAACGCTCTGGTTCCGCTCCAGGCCGTTTCCGGTCTATGGCACACCGTCCTACAAGACCCAACCAGCTATGAAGAGGTATCCGGATCGGCCGCAATTGCCGCGGGTATCCTAAAAGGCATAAAAGCCGGTATTCTGGATTCCTCCTATCAGGCTGTTGCCGACAAGGCCATCCAGGCGGTTTGTCAAAATATCAGCGGGGATGGAACCGTGCTGAATGTGTCAGCCGGAACCGGTATGGGAATGGATAAAGACCATTATAAAAACATTACCATTATGCCAATGGCATACGGACAGTCCCTTGCTCTTATTGCCTTGTATGAAGCTTTAAAATAATTCAAGTAAACCGGACCGGAATGTGATGCGCTTCCTCCCTACGTAGACAGGTAAAATGTAAACCTTGTTTGCTTGGAAGGAAGCGTTTTATAACACAGTATGAAATTCAAAGGGGAGAGGAGTCGACTGCATCCGACAAGCTGGCCGGGTTATATAGCCGGAAAAATAAAGGGAAGCTTCAAGATCAAACTGATCGTGCTGCTCTCGTGTATGGTAACCCTTGCCTTTGCCGTGGCAGGCTGGATGGTTTATCGGTCAAATATCCAGTTAATGGAGGATGAAATCAGCAAGCAGTTCTCCATCGCCAACGAACAGGCTTTGGCCAGACTGGAGATGACCTTCCAGGAAATCAACCGCGTATCCCAATCCATTATCCTGAATCCGTCCATCGAACTGTTCCTCAGGGAGAACGTCGTTCCCGTAAGCGATTCCTACACCCAATTCAAGAACCGCAAGTATGTGGAAGAGCAGTTGAATATGCTGCTGGTGGATGCGCCGTCCATCCGTTCCGTTTTCCTGTACAATGAGGACGGGGAAATGACGGCTCTCTCCAAAACCGGTGCGTCGGGAGAGCCGGGAACGGATGACTTGACCAGGATGATGGAAAAACTTAAGCCCCATCGGGGGAATATGGTCTGGGGCCGAGCCGAGGCGGCCAGCACCATTGATCCGGAGGGCCGCAGAACAGTTCTGGTTGCAGCCAGACGGATGCTCAATGAGAGGCTGATCCCGTACGGCACCATGGTGATGGTGATGGAGGAAAGCTTGGTATCCAAGGTGCTGCGGGATCTTACGGAGAACAGCAGCGGCAAGGTGTTGCTGCTGGAGCCTACAGGCGGTGTGCTCTACTCCAATACCGATCAGAGCGAGATGGAGCAACTCGTGCAACTGACAAAGGCACATTATCCTCGTTATGTCAAAATGAATAGTATCACTTATCTGTTTGTCCGCCACGAGCTGATTCCGGCAGGCTTTACCCTATATGGAGGGGCTTCCTTGCAGGAGATACAGAGGAAAAATAAAGACATCATCCAGGTATTGGCTTTTGCCGGAATCGGCGTGATCCTGCTCAGTGCACTACTTATTACGATTTCCACCCGGACGCTCCTCACTCCTCTCGCCCATCTGATGCAGGGACTGCGTATGCTGCGTTCCGGCGATTTCACGGTCCGTGTCAAAGTGGATTCCGGCGATGAGCTGGGCTTCATCGGAGACAGCTTCAACAGCATGGCTGAGCAAGTGAGCGAGCTGATTAATAAGGTATATCTGGCCCAGATCAGCCAGCGGGAATCGGAGCTGAAGGCCATCCAGGCACAGTTGAACCCTCATTATCTGCACAACCTGTTCAATGAGCTGTATTGGAAGCTGTACAGCAACGATCAGGAGGAGGCGGCGCTTCTGATCAACGCCATCTCGGAGATGTTGAAGTATTCCCTTAAATCTGTCCAGACGGATACGACTCTTGGCGAAGAGCTGCACCAGATCCGCAATTACATCAAGATCCAGACAGAGCTGTTCACCGGCGAGATTGAAACCATTATCCAAGCTGAGGAGTCCCTGCTGAGTCTGCGGATGATGCGATCCCTCTTGCTGCCGGTGGTGGAAAATGTTTTTGTGCACGCTTTCCGTGATATGGAGAAAGACCGGGTGCTGCGGATTAAAGCGCTCCTGTTAAATGAGGCGCTGCATATCGTGGTGGCTGACAACGGATGCGGTATGGATAAAGAAACCCTGAGAACCTTGACAGAGGCGGAGGCTATACTGCCGGACGGCGATAAGACAGGAATCGGCTACAAAAGTGTGCTGCGGCGCATTCAACTGGTATACGGACCCTCATATGGAGTGGAAATTACCAGTAGTAAAGGAAAAGGAACGGTTGTTCACATGACGCTTCCTATTAGATCCGGGACACTGGGGAGTCAACAGGAGGGAAACGGGTGAAGGGCAAGTTGTTTATTGCAGAGGATCAGCCTAACTTCCGCAAGGGGCTGCTGAAACTGGTGGGGAAGCGGTCCGCCCAGTGGGTAGTAACTGGGGAAGCGGCCAATGGCCGGGACGCCTTGTTAATGATGGAGAATTGTGTCCCAGATCTCTTGCTGACCGATATCCGGATGCCCCATATAGATGGTCTGCAGCTGGCAGAAGAAATCAGAAGCCGCGGCTGGCTGACGAAGATTGTAATTGTAACCGGATTCAAGGATTTTTCGTATGCCCAGTCCGCCGTCAAGTTCGGTGTGCTGGACTTTATCACGAAGCCTTGTGTGGAAACGGATATATTAAGCGTACTCGAGCGGATTTATGTGCAGCTGATTGAAGAAAGCCAGTCTCAGCTCTTGGTGGAGGGCTGGAAGCGCCAGCATGAAGACAGCGAGCTGCGCTCGGCCATTATGGGCATGCCCTGCAGCGGGGAAGAGGTGGAGGCTCTGCTGAAGCGGTTGAAGCAATGTGAGCTTCATTTTCTCCGTATTCCTACCTATTTCCCCCGGAGAAGCATTATTCCGCCGAGGATGTGCCGCTTTTGCAGTTTGCTTTCGCCAATATTGCCGGGGAGCACTTGAATAAATGGTTTCCCGGCGGCTTTCGCCTGTTTCCCATGAACGCTTCGGAGTGGGCTTTATTGGTGGACCGGAGTGCTTCCCAGCCGAACACATCCCCCTCATGGCCGCAGATACTCACCGATTCGGTCCATCATTATCTGAGGCTGGCTCTTGAATACAGCGGACAAGGGCTATGCGCCAGTACGGAGGAATTGCGTCAGGGCTACAGACGCTATTGCCGGAAAGGGGACAGGGACTACGGTTCTGCCAATGAATCACTGCTCAACCAGACGGCCCTTTACGAGAAGGAGAAGGAAATTGTAACCTGGCTTATGTCGGAGGATAACAGCCGGCTGAGCCGTGAGCTGCAGGAGCAAGCCGTCCGGATCAGCCATTTGCCCCCGCAAACCGCCAAGATTGAAGCGCTGCTGCTGGCTGCTGCCATTCTTCGGCTAGTGCAGGTCCAGTTTCCCGAATGGCAAATGGCTGTGCGCCCCATACAGTGGGATACTGTCTACAAATGTGCGACGCCGGAGGATATTGCGGCATGGCTGCAGGGATATATCCATGAATTCCTGCAGTCTCACAATAACTGGCTTGCCAGCAAGAATGATAATCCAGTCAAGCAGGCTATCCGGTTTATTGAAGAGTCATACATGGGGGTATGCGGCTTGGCCGAGGTGGCGGCCCATGTCCATCTCAACCCCAGCTACTTCAGTAATCTGTTTAAAAAGGAAACCGGGGAAAGTGTAACCGGCTATATCCAGAACCTGCGCGTACAAAAAGCGAAGCTTCTGCTGAAAAGTACAGATATGAAAATATTCGAAATTTCCGAAGCCACGGGCTTCAACGACTCCAATTATTTCACGCATATCTTCAACAAAATAGCGGGAGTCTCGCCCAAAGAATACCGCAAGCAGATGGCCGGCCTGTGACTCTTCCAGGAAAAAGTTCATTTTACACCGTGCCCAAACCGGCTTAACAGAATTCATCCTGGCCGCCAAGCTGCGACGGTCACTGAGATCGCCTTGTCTCCCGGGTATCCGAATTTATTTTCGTTTACCCGGGCATTCAAAAATGATTACTCGGTTCCCCCGATCGTTTATCGCTGGGGGTTCTCATGAGAAAAACGACCGGGATGAGCCCTTAGGCTCAACCGGTTTATTTTTTTGCCGCTCGCTTGTGCCATCTCTTCTTGTGGAATAATGCTTGATTAAAGGTTTAGGGGGAACACTATTGTTGCAAATGCAACATAAGAAGGCTATTATTTAGATGCAGTAAATACGTCCTAAGGAGTTAATAATGAAGGAAATTCTTCGTGAAATCGGAATGATCGCAAGGGCATTGGATTCGATCAGCAATATTGAATTTAAAGATCTCGATCTGACCAGAGGACAATACTTATACCTCGTGCGGATCTGTGAGACTCCAGGGATTATTCAAGAGAAGGTAGCTGAAATGATTAAGGTGGATCGAACCACGGCGGCCCGTGCTGTAAAGAAACTGGAGATGAACGGCATTATTGAGAAGAGAGATGATGAACATAACAAAAAAATAAAAAAACTGTTTCCTACGGAGAAAGGAAAGGCGGTATATCCTTTTATCAAGAGGGAAAACGATCATTCCAACACCGTTGCCCTGACGGGATTCACCGCAAGGGAAGCGGAACTCCTGTATAACCTTTTGCTGAAAATCAGGAGAAATGTAGAAACGGACTGGGAGTATGTGAAGAAGGGAAATAAGAGAGATTATTGAGTTTTATGAAGGAGGATCCTATGACTATACAGATGACAAGGTGCACCGTTGACGATTTAGGTCTGCTTCAAGAGATTAGTATCGAAACCTTTAAAGAGACCTTCGGGAATAAAAACTCACCTGAAACCATGAAAGCCTATCTGGAAAAAGCGTTTAACCTGCCCCAATTGGAGAAAGAAGTATCCCGTGCCTCTTCTGAATTTTATTTTCTTTATGCAAATGAGGAAATGGCCGGATATTTAAAGATCAATACGGATGACGCGCAATCGGAGGCAATGGGGCGTGATTCGCTCGAAATTGAGAGGATCTATATAAGGGAGAAGCATCATAAACAAGGGCTTGGTAAGGATCTAATAAACAAAGCTATAGAAATAGCGAAAGAGCGGAATAAAGAGAGAATTTGGTTAGGGGTTTGGGAAAAGAATGAGAATGCCATCCGCTTTTATAAAAAAATGGGGTTTGTTCAAACGGGAGACCACGCTTTCTACATGGGGGAAGAAAAACAAATCGATTGGATCATGACCAAATCCTTTATTTAATAAGGAAAGAAGTTCGGAGAAACTGCCATACCCTTACTCGTACGGGGGATGGCAGTTTTATTTTTTCAAAACGCCAATCGGACAAGCGGCTACCGTATTTCAAGGGACAACGGCTTGTCCCGTTAGGAAATAAGCGGATTTTTGCATCAGGTAGAAAAATGCATCATGGGGCCTTCGGGAGAAAAACGACGCATGGAAGCCCTAATTGCTGCTTGGAAATCCAGGATGGCCGGGTTTATGATGAGGCCAGAGGTTAGGAGCCTAGTACAACGACATGGAGGTGACGAACATAAGCGAAGTGATTAGCACGATGAAGCGGCGGCCGGTGGAGCTGTCCCGGCACAAGCGGTTAATCCGGAAAAACCGGCTGTATTATCTGATGTTTGTCATTCCCTTTCTGTATTATCTTGTTTTCCACTACATCCCGATGTTCGGCATTCTGATCGCGTTCAAGGATTACAATGTGTTTCAAGGAGTGTTCGGCAGCTCCTGGGTAGGGCTTACCTATTTCAAGAGCTTCCTGACCGACCCTTACTTTTACAAGCTGGTCCGAAATACACTCGTCTTGGGGGCCTATCACATTATCTTCTCTTTTCCTGCCCCGATCATCTTGGCGCTGCTCTTGAATGAGCTCAAGCACCGGATGTTCAAACGGTTCGTCCAGACGATCAGCTACCTGCCTCATTTTCTTTCAACGGTCGTCGTGGTCGGCATGATCGTGAATTTTATGGCGCAGGACGGGGTCATTAATCATTTCTTAGAATGGCTCGGGATGGAACCGGTTCAATTTCTCATGCTGTCGCAGTGGTTTCGAAGTATCTACATATCCTCCGAAATCTGGCAGGGCATCGGCTGGGGCTCCATTATTTATCTGGCGGCGCTAACGTCGGTAGACCCTCATTTATATGAAGCGGCTACTATAGACGGGGCTAACCGTTGGAAGCAGATGCGGCATATTACCCTGCCCGGGATCGCCCCTACAATTATCGTGCTGCTCTTGTTCAACATCGGCGCGGTGATGTCGGTTTCGTTTGAAAAGGTATTGCTGCTCCAAAACGGCTCGAATTTCGAAACGTCTGATGTTATCGCAACTTATGTATACCGAAGGGGCTGGTTTCGAGCGATTTCAGCTACGCTACCGCGGTGGGGCTGTTCAATTCCGTCGTGGCGATCCTCTTTCTCACGATCGGCAACACGATCAGCAGAAAAGTCAGCGAAACCAGCCTATGGTGAAGGAGTGACGGCTTGCCGTGAAGCAGGGATTCGGTTCGCGCCTATTTGATGGCTTCAACATTGTGTTCATGCTCATCCTTGTCTTTGTCATGTTTTATCCGCTATATTATGTGTTCGTCGTTTCGGTCAGCGATGGAGGGGCGGTCCTGCGGGGAGACGTGACCTTCTGGCCGAAGGGCTTTACCTTCAGCACCTATAAGCTGATCCTGGAAGATCCTTTGATCTTCCGGTCCTACACGAACACGATCGTCTACACGGTGGTCGGCACCATCGTCAACGTTTGCTGTACGATTCTGTGTGCTTACCCGCTGTCCAAGAAAGACTTTTACGGAAGAGGCTTTTTCACCTTGATGATCGTGGTCACCATGTTCTTCGGCGGGGGGCTCATCCCTTCCTACCTGCTCGTTCAAAAGCTCGGGATGGTGAACACGATGTGGGCGCTTATTATCCCGGGGGCGATCAGCGCGTGGAACATGATCATCATGCGCACATTCTTCCAAGGGCTGCCGGAGGAGATTTTTGAGTCCGCCCATATGGACGGAGCCAATGAGCTCACGGTCCTGCTGCGCATAGCTCTGCCGCTCTCCGTGCCGATTCTCGCGACGATCTCCATGTTTTATGCGGTCGGGCATTGGAACAGCTTCTTCCCGGCCTTGATTTACTTGAATGAAAAGGTAAAGTATCCGATCCAGATCATGCTTCGCAATATGGTGGTCATGGGGGACATGACGAACCAGACGCAGCAGCTAAGCGGGGAATTCGCGGGTGTTACCGCCACCAACATCAAATACGCCGTTATCATCATCGTCGTGTTTCCGATCCTGCTTGTTTATCCGTTTATCCAGAAGTATTTCATCAAGGGCGCTCTGATCGGTTCGCTCAAAGGATGATTCTATTTCAGTAGAGGGGAAGATGTGATTTGAGAAAACCAACGATAGTTTTCCTTGGAACGAGCTTGGCCCTGGCGGCAACCCTAAGCGGATGCAGCTCGAAGACTTCCGCAGGGGATACGGATTCTCCCAAGCCAAGTGCCGCAGCAGGCACGGACGTGTCGGCCCAGCCGAAGAAAGAAGTGACCGTTCAGTTTATGCGCGGCGAACATCCGGCCCAGGCCTTGAAGGCGGACACTCCGGTGCTGAAGGAGATTTTCGCCAAGACGGGTGTCAAAATTGAACTGCAGCCGGTACCGGGAAGCAATTATGAGGACAAAAAAGATCTTAATCGCGACGAATAATATTCCGGATATTCTCAGCGTATCTTCAAGCGACCTGAACGAATACGGCCGAACCGGCGTTTTCCTCGACATTACGAAATATTTGGACCAGATGCCGAATTTCAAGAAGGTCATTCAGGACAATCCGGAAATCAAGCGGCTTTATGTGGACGGCAAATTATACGGCTTCCCGGTTGCCGTTCAGAACAACATTCAACTCGGCAAGGCACTCGTCATGCGATCGGATATTTTGAAGAAGCTGAATCTGGCCCCTCCCAAAACCTTTGACGAATTGTACACCGTGTTAAAGAAAATGAAAGAGGCTTATCCGGAATCGACCCCATGGTCGGCGAGAGGAATGGGTTCGTTCTTGGATGCGGTTTCGCTCGGAATGGGAAGCGGGTATGGGCTGTACTACGATCCGGATGTTAAGGGCGGAAGCTATGTGTACGGCACGAGCAAGCCGGAATTCAAAGAGGTGCTCGCCTATCTGAACAAGCTGTACAGCGAGAAAATCCTCGATCCTGACTTCTCCGTCAACACCCAGCAAAAATGGGCGGAAAAAATGAGCAGCGGCAAAGCGTTCTTCTATTACGACAACAACTCGTTCGCTTTGAATTACAACGACGCCTTGAAGCAAAGCGATTCTGAAGCGAAGCTGGAAGTCATGCCTTATCTGCAGAACAGCAAGGGTAAAACGAGGGGCTTCCTCTATGCACGCGGCTGGCTGGCCGATAACTATGCCGTGAGCTCCAAGGTGAAAGATCCTGTTGCGGTGATCAAGATGTTCGACTGGCTGTACAGTCCCGAGGGGGCGGAAACCTCGAACTTCGGCAAGAAGGGAGAGACGTACGAGATCGTAAACGGGCAGCCGAAGATGCTCGACAGCCTCATCGCCAAATATAAAACGTCGGCGGATCCGCTTCGCGCCATGCAGTCCGAGGTTGGGGCCGGCCTGCTTGCCATCTCGCCGCTTGTTGACGAAAGGCCGAACGCCCAAATCTCGTCGCCCGACCTGGTCCGCTGGAGCGATCAGCTGAAGAAGGATCCCGGCGCCTACGTCATTCCGGGGATCGGCCCGAGCTTAACGAAGGAAGAGAGCGACAAGGTGAAGCAAATTCGGACCAAAATGGACCCTCTCGAGCAGGACGTGGTAAAATTCATAATGGGCGCGAAGCCGTTAACCGAGTTCGATAAGTTCGCGGAGTCTCTCAACGCAGCAGGTGCGCCCGAGCTCGAGAAAATTTACAACGACGCCCTGGCCCGTACGAAATAGGGTAGGCGTCCATGGCAGGAGGATCGGATCCCGTCCGGTCCTGCTGCTTTTGAGTAAAGATAAAGGGGGCGGGCATGCGAAAATGGATGGAGCGAGTGCGGCATAACCGGTTGTTTTTCAAAATATTGCTCTATTTTTTGTCGCTGCTGATCCCCATTGTCGCGATCGGCCTCTATACCTATTTTCATTTTACCGACAAGCTGCAGCGGGATTTCAATGAAAAAATCTCCCTTAACCTGCAGGCCTCCAGCCGGACCCTAGATAACTACATGCGCACGGTGCAAGTGATCAGCTTTAACTTCTTCAACGATTCGCTCGTATCAAATTTGCTTAAGCCCGATCCCTTGTATACCACCTTGGAGCGCTCCCAGCTTGAGGGCATCATTCGCAGCATTACCCGAACGCGCTCGAATATTAACGATTTCGTGGATGATATCTTCGTATACATAGACGATCGTAAAATTTATTCCAGCGCCGG
Source organism: Paenibacillus sp. CC-CFT747 (assembly GCA_030323305.1). Classification (GTDB taxonomy): domain Bacteria; phylum Bacillota; class Bacilli; order Paenibacillales; family NBRC-103111; genus Paenibacillus_AO; species Paenibacillus_AO aurantius. The sequence goes on from CP106741.1 coordinate 3,806,888, forward strand.
CATGGACGACTTCGATACGTTCTTTGAGAGGGTGTACAGCTTTAAGGATTACAGCCCCGACTATTGGAAGGAGCGGCTGCAAACGTCACCGCCGATCGATATTCTGAAAGTCACCGACGTGCAAACGATGTTCGCCACCAAGAAGGTGATTCCGTTCGTTTCGGTCAAAATGATCCGGGGCTACAGCGCCGTCATCGTATCCACGGTTCCGATCGACATGATTCTTAAGAACGTTATGGGCAATGTGGATGCCGAGACGCAGATCATGGTCGTCGACCGCAACGGAGACATGATTCTGACGTCCAACCCGGGCTTCCCCAATGCCGACGCCGTACAGGCCATTAACAGGCTCGATGGCGGTAAAGTGAGGAAAAACGGTGAGATCAAGCTCCAGAACGAATCGTATATTGCCTCCGCCGTTACCTCGGAACTGTATGGCTGGACTTATTACGCGGTGACCCCGATCAGTGAATTCCACAAGCAGGCGGCGGGCATTCTCAATATGACCTGGGTGATCAGCGGCGTGCTCGTTGTGATCAGCTGCGTGTTTTCGTTCCTGTTCGCCTTTAAGGTGTATAATCCGATTCGCCGAATGGGTGAAGTTCTGCAGCATAAGGATAATGAGGTTCACTCGATCGCCCGCGAGTATCTGGATAACACGCTGCTGCAATTGGCAGCAGGGCATGAGATCGTCAGCGAGCAGGACCTGCAGAAGATGCTTCGCCATCATCTCGGTTTTACCGGAGATCGCTACCTGTGCTGCGCGGTCCAGCTGGGGTTCACAGAGACGTTCTATACGGCGATCCAGGATGTCGACCGCTTCGTTATCCAAGGGAAATTCAGGAAGCTGATATGGGGAATGCTTCAGGATTATGTGAAGACCTACGTGCTGGAGCGAACGGATAACCTGTATATTTGCGTGCTCGACTTGAGCGGGCAGGCCGCCCTGGACGGGCTGCACAAAGGGCTCGACAGCTTCATGAGAACCTTCCGTTATGACTCCGCCTATATTAACATCCATATCGGAATCGGAAGGGAATACGCTGGCTTGAGCGGGGTGACGAGGTCCTACCGGGATGCCATGACAGCGCTCCAGCATCGGAAGCCGGACGAACATTTCCAAACGATTTGGTCACAGGATATCGAGATCCGTCATGACGTCCAGTACTCCTTCTCCGACGAGAAGAAGCTGCTCAGCCTCCTTAAGCTGGGTGACATGGAAGGCATTGCGCATATGATCGATGAGGTGCTTCGGGGAAGCGGCGACAAGCTCGTGCTTTCCTATCATGACCAGAGCGCGCTGCTTTCCGCCATTTACAATACGGGGCTTCGTTTTTGCTCGAAAGAGAGCTTGACCGGGCCACGTTTCTTACCGAGGCCGAGCACCGCCGGCTAAGCGGCCCTAATGAACTGCCCTCGGATATTGAGGACCGGAAGCGGCTGCTGTTCCAATTTTTCAGCTCGGTGACCAGCACGATTTCGAGCCAGCAGCAAATGAACAAATCCAATGCCCTTATATCTGCCATCATGGCCTACATAGAAGAGAACTTCGCGAAGGATTTATATTTGGAGAAAATCTCGGAGGAGCTTGATGTCTCGACCAAGTATCTTTCCAGGGTTTTCAAGGAAAGGATCGGGATGAACCTTACGGACTACATCAGTCACCTGCGGATTTCGAAGGCGAAGGAGCTGCTGCTTCAGTCCGATACCAGCATTACCGATGTCGGGGAAAGGGTGGGCATCCCGAACCGGACGACGTTTCTGCGAACGTTCAAACGGATCGAAGGACTTTCACCCAATGATTATCGTAAACAAGGGAGAGAAAGCATATGAAGACGGTAAGTCAGGTCAAGCAATATCTGTTTGAGGAGGAGCGGCCCTTTAACAACTGCCATGCTTCTACGATACTGGCCTTGGAGGGCGGGGACTTGCTGGCCGCCTGGTTCGGCGGAACGGTGGAGGGCGATCCGGATGTGGACATCTGGTGCTCTCGAAGGGAATCGGGAGTCTGGTCGGCTCCATGGAAAATAGCGGGGGAGGACGGACTTCCGCATTGGAATCCGGTATTGTTCCAAGGAGACTCCGGCGAGGTTATCCTTTTCTACAAAGTCGGCCATACGATCCCGGGCTGGTACACGCGGATGATCCTGTCCCGGGATAACGGGCGGACCTGGAGCGAGCCGGTCCAGCTCGTGGAAGACGATCACGGGGGAGGGGGCCAGTCCGCAACAAGCCGATCATCATCCGCGACGGCACGTGGCTCGCTCCGGCTTCGATCGAAACGGAGGAGGCCTGGGACTCGTTTGTGGATATCTCCAGGGACGAAGGGAAGACGTGGACGCAGAGTGGATGGGTGCCGATCGATCATTCGAAGCTAAAGGGCAAGGGAATCATTCAGCCGACTCTGTGGTCCGGCGATGACCAGGTTCATATGCTGCTTCGAAGCACGGAAGGATACATCTACCGAAGCGATTCCACCGATAACGGGGAGACATGGAGCGAAGCCTATCCTACGACGCTCGTCAACAACAATAGCGGCATCGACCTGGCGCAGCTTCCAAACGGCACGCTCGTGCTCGTCCACAATCCGGTGGAAGGCAACTGGGCGGCCCGCACCCCGCTCATTTGCAGCGCATCACAAGATAATGGTGAGACATGGAAGGAAGCCTTCGTGCTGGAGAACGAACCGGGCGAGTATTCCTACCCCGCGATTGTGGCTAAGGGCGACCGGACGTTTATCGTGTACACCTGGAAGAGGGAACGGATCGTCTGCTGGGAGATCGTATGGGAGGAGTGAGACACATGAATCACTCCATTCCGGATGGAGTCTGGCCTACTATGATTACCCCTTTCACGAATACGGGGAAATCGATTATGCGGCGGTGGAGCGCATGATCGACTGGTATATCGAACGCGGGGTCAGCGGCTTGTTCGCCGTATGCCAATCGAGTGAAATGTTCTATCTTCGTCTGGAGGAACGCGTGAAGCTGGCCGGCTTCGTCGCCGCAAAGGCAGCCGGACGGGTGCCGGTCATAGCATCCGGCCATATTTCCGAGAGCTTGGAGGAGCAGGTGACCGAGCTGAACCGGCTCGCCGAAACCGGAATCGATGCCCTCGTGCTGATTACGAACCGGATGGCGGCACAGGAGGAGTCGGATGAAATCTGGAAGAGCAGGCTGGATCGTCTTCTGAACCGGATTCCGGAGTCTATGCCGCTGGGCTTGTACGAATGTCCTTATCCGTACAAGCGCCTCGTAACGCCGGAGATGCTCCGGTGGTGTGCGGACACCGGGCGCTTCCTATTCTTGAAGGATACAAGCTGCGACGTAGAGAGCATTAAGGCAAAGGAAAACGCGGTGAAAGGAAGCAAGCTTAAAATCTTCAACGCGAACACAGCGACCTTGCTGGAGACGCTTAAGCTTGGGGTGGCGGGATACAGCGGGGTTATGGCGAATTTTCATCCTGAGCTCTATGCTTGGCTCCTGAATAACTGGCAAGCAGAGCCCGAAGGGGCGGACCAATTGCAGGCGGTCCTCACGATGGCTTCCTTCATTGAAAAGCAGCTCTATCCGGTGAATGCCAAATATTATTTGATGCTGGAGGGAGTGCTTGGGCGCTGCGACAGCCGTTCTAAAGACGCTGGAGAATTCACCGTTACGAATCGGCTGGAGGTGGAGCAGCTGCGGCGGTTGTCCCAAACGTACGCGGAACGCTACCCCTTCACAAGAAGCTGACCCCAGCCCGTTTCCGGGCGTGGGCGGAGAACACGAAAGACCATCAGGGCCCAGGAGACCGCCTGATGGTCTTTTTTTGCTGGGAGTGGGAAATCCCTTACCGGAAAAGCATCAGCGGAGGACATTCATCAGGAGGGGAAAGGTCAAGGGGGCAAAAGCCAGACTGACGACCGCCGCCGCAATCATGGACAGACAGGAAACCGTACCTTCCACAGGCCCGAACTCAAAGGCCTTCGAGGTACCTCCTCCGTGTGCCCCCATCCCAAGCATGACGCCTTTGGCGATGGGCGTTTGAATGGACAGCAAGCGGATCAGCAGCGGACCGAGGAACATCCCGAGAATCGCCGTGACGATGACGCAAGCCGCCGTCAAGGAGGCAATGCCCCCTATTTTCTCGGTTATGGCCATCGCAATCGGTGTCGTGACAGACCTTGGCGCCAAATTCGCCAGCATGGACAGCTCCAGACCGAACAACCGGGCGATCAGGATGGAAGAGGCAAAAGCCAAAAGCGACCCGAGCATTACGCTGACGATAAGCTCGGCCGCATGCTTCCGCAGCAGGGGAAGATGCTTGTAGATCGGAATGGCGAAGGCGACGGTTGCGGGCTTCAACAAATCAAGCAGAACGTGCGTCCCGGAGGCATAGGCGTCGTAGGAGGTACGGGTGGCCAGCAAGCAGCCGATGAGCACGACCGGACTGACGAGCAGGGGGAGAAGACGAACCACTTCCACCGTCTATACATTTTCTTGGAAAGCAAATAGACTCCAACGGTCACAATCAAACTGAGGATGGGAACAAGGATGGTCATAAGTCCGTTTCTCTCCTTTTTTGTTCATATAATCGACTAGCAGGCCGGAAACGGACATGACGAGTATGGTACTCAGGATAATCACGAGGGTGATCCGAAGGCCCTCAGCGGCGATTAGGTCCCCGTATTGCATGACTCCGACAGCGGCCGGAACGAAAAAAATGAGCATCTCGGCGAGCAGGAAGGACGCGCCGCCTTCCACCCATTCTAGCCGGATTAGGCGGCATTGGAGGCTCAAGAATAACAAAAGCAACCCGATGATGCTGCCTGGAATGTTGACGCGGAACAGCTCCGCCAAGAGGTGACCGGCGAGTACGAACAAAGTGATCAAGCTGATCTGACAGGCGAGCTTCACGGCTTTCATAATCGGATATAGCCCCCTTTCCTGATCCCTTAATCTGGCTTTGAACTAAATTATAAAGCATTTCGTGTGAAGTTGGAGTGAGGTATTCCTATACAAAATCGATCGAAATAGCTAAAACCCTATTTAATGTTAGGTATTATTACATCCTTGATCGAATAATCGACCGAATCTCCTTAGTTAATCTATTCTGACTGGGGAATTTGTGTTATGGTTGTGTCAGTATAGTTGCTTGAAATGGGGGCGCTCGATGTATACATTACTCCTTGTTGATCCGGATCCCCGTATGAGGAAATGGGTAACGGACAGCCTCGCCTGGAACGAGATGGGGGTCGGACAGGTTTATACGGCCCCGAATGGCGATATGGCGCTGCGTATCGCAAAGGAAAGGGGACCGGAGCTTATCCTGAGTGAGATTCAGCTGCCCGGCGGCGGGGAGTCTGACTGGGTGAAGCTACTTATAAGGGAGGAGCATCCTCACAAAATAGCTTTTGGAGTGAACGGGAGGACTTTCATACGGTTAGAGAGGCCATCCAGCTGGGAGCGGTGGATTACCTGCTTAAACCTGTCCAGCCTCAGCAGGTGGAGGATGTGGTGGTCCGAATGATCCGGGAATGGGAGCGGGAGAGCAAGGTTAGTTTGCAAATGTGGAGGAAAGCCCAGCTACGGCTTCAGCAGAAGTTCGTTAACCGCCTCGTGAAAGGCAAGGGCTTCTACAGCGACCAGACCTTCCTTGAAACGATTCGTCCCCTGCAGCTTGAGTGGATCCGCACGCTGCCCTGTGCCGTCATGGCCATTGAGCTGAGCGGCTACAAGAATGCCATTCAGGATTGGAAGGACCAGCAGCTGATCGAGTTCGCCATGGATAATGTGCTGAGCGAGTTAACCGAGCCTCTGGAGCATACGGTGCTGCTTCCGCAAGGCAGGAACCGGTGGATTCTTGTCGCCGGACTACCGCAACAGATGTCGCAGGGAGGGGAAGAGCAGGCCCTGCACCATGTTCAAACCATTACGCAGAATTGGGTAGCCAGCATGGAAAGGTATACCCACGGTCGGATCGCCATTGGCATCAGCAGGCTGGCCTCTCATTGGGGAGAATGGCCGCATCGACTCACCCAGGCGATGGAAGCTTTGGCTTATCAGCGCTTTATGGGTGATAAAGTTCTTCGTTACGATCGGACTGCTGCTATTCTGGGAACGAAGACGGATGGCCAATCGGATCAAATGCGCTTATTGGACGAGCTCTTCGCCGGGAACAAAAAGGGATCCGCGAGGTGCTGGAGCGGTTTCCCGCCTCCCTGCCGCCTCCTTCTCCAGATGCCGGGCTGCCCCTGGAAGCAAGAACCCTTGCGTGGATAAAGGACATTCATCGCTTTCTTGAACAATCCGGCGCGCTCCAGCATCCTGTTCTGGATGCCTCGAGGCTGGAGGAGCAGCTTGGAGAAACAGAAGGGGAAGGGCAGCTCCGCGAGCGGGTTGCCGCTCACTTCCTGCATTTGGGCGAACTCGTTAACCCGCAAACCGGAGACCTTATGCAGAAGGCCATTGATTATATCGCCTCTCACCTGTCTCAGCGGGTCACGCTCGAAGAGGTGGCGGGCCATCTCTTTATCTCCCCGGTTTGGCTGAGCAAACTATTCCGGAAGAAGGTAGGGGTATCGTTCCTCCAGTACGTGACCCAGCTGAAGATGGAGGAGGCCAAATTGCTCTTAAAGCACAGTAAAATGAGCGTGCAGCACCTTTCCTGGAAGCTCGGCTACCAGGACACGGTATATTTTGCCAAACTCTTCAAACGGTTTACCGGGATGACCCCGACGAATTACCGGAAACGAATGGAAGGGGCGCCGGACAAATAAAACTTCCCGGCAGGGGGATGGAGGAGAAGGGGCCGCGGAATCGCGGTTCTTTTTTATTTCCTTCACACCATCTTCACACCGGTCCTTTAGGCTGTTAGTAAAGCGTTTCCAATCCAACTGGAACGGGGGATTAGCTAAAGTGTCGCGTATCCTGTTCAATCACGTTTACAAGCAGTATGGCAAAGACCATTTGCCCGTGGTCAAGGATTTCGATCTGGAGATTCGGGAAGGGGAATTCATGGTATTCGTCGGCCCTTCCGGCTGCGGGAAGTCGACTACCCTGCGGATGGTGGCGGGACTCGAGGATATTTCCAAAGGAGAAATATATATCGGAGACCAGCTCATTAACGACCTGCCTCCTAAAGACCGTGACATAGCCATGGTGTTCCAAAATTATGCCCTGTACCCCAACATGTCCGTCTATGAGAATATCGCTTTCGGGCTCCGGCTGCGCAAGCTCCCCAAGCACGAAATTGATCTGAATGTCAAAAGAGCCGCCCGCGTGCTGGAGATCGAATCCTTTCTCGACCGGAAGCCGAAGCAGCTTTCCGGAGGCCAGCGCCAGCGGGTGGCGTTGGGACGCGCCATCGTGCGGCAGCCGCAGGTATTCCTGCTCGACGAACCGCTGTCCAACCTCGATGCGAAGCTTCGGGTGCAGATGAGAACCGAAATCATCAAGCTCCATAAACAGCTTGGCGTCACCACCATTTATGTTACGCACGATCAAACGGAAGCGATGACGATGGGCAGCCGGATCGTCGTCATGAAGGACGGAATTATCCAGCAGGTCGATACTCCCGAGCAAATTTATAACAACCCCGCCAATACGTTTGTGGCCGGCTTCGTCGGGTCTCCCCTATGAACTTTATCGAAGGAAGACTCTTGGAGGAGCAAGGGCGGCTGGAGTTCCATACGAACCGGTTTGCGCTGGAGATTCCGCCAGGCAAGGCGTCTGCTTTGAGGGAGAGTCGGCTGGAAAACCGGCTTGTCACCCTTGGCATCCGTCCCGAGAACATCAGTGTGGAGCCTATTATGTTTGAAGCCTTTCCCCGCGCCGTTATTCCCGGCCTTCATCTTCTGAGTGAACTGATGGGAGCGGACCGTTTCCTTCTCCTCGACATCGGCGGGAAGACCAACCTTACGGTCCGGACGAATCCCCGCTATACGTACGAAGAGGATACTAAGCTGGAGGTAGCCGTGGATATGAACCGCACGTTGTTCTTTGACTGCGACTCCGGGGAGCGGCTTATCGATTAATGCCCGATAGCGGGGAAAGGAATGACGAAGGGATGAAACAAAAGCGACGCCTGCTGAGCTGGGTTCATGCCGTACTGGCCCTGGCCGTGCTGGCTGGACCGGGCCTGGTGCCGCAGGAGGGACAGGCAGAGGAAGCCGCCGGCCGTACGGCTCCGATCAAAGCGGCCCCACCCGGGAGAGACACCTTGACGAGCGAGCTGGGGCCGTTCTATCAGGAAGTGGCGGAGGAATGGAAGCAGAAAGGCTATAAGCCGGCTTCGCAAACGGTCACCCTGCCGGGATCCGCCATCACGGCTCAATCCGACCCTGCTCTTTCCGAAGGCGGATCTTATGAAGGAAAGAACAAGGTTCTGCTGTGGAAAAGCGGCCGGGACAACTGGATTGAATACACCGTGGACATACCGGAAGACGGCCTATACGAAATCGCCCTGACTTATCACACCTATTCGGATCCCGCCGGTTCCACGGTGAGAAGGCCGGTTAACCTATCTCTTCAGATGGACGGCGTTTTCCCTTACCGGGAAGCCCGGGCCCTCTCCCTGCGGCGTCAATTCAAGGATAATCTGCCGGTCAAGCGCGACGAGTTCGGAGACGACATTCGCCCGCGGCCCGTGGAAATACAGGAGTGGATCAACCAGACGCTGGCCGATTCCGCGGGCGGCTACCAGCAGCCTCTTCAGTGGTTTTTGAGCAAAGGCAAACACACGCTCCGGTTTACGGGGTCGGATCCGGTCGTCATCGAATCCGTTGCCGTCAAGCCTCCCGTTTCGATCCCGAGCTATCCAACCGTATCCAAGGAATACCCTGCCGGTCAACCCAAGAACAGTCAGGTGGTGACCATACAGGCGGAGGAAATGGCTTGGAAGAATGATGTGGCGATTCAGCTCACCCCGGATCATGATCCGCTGTCGGTGCCTTTCGCAGACGGGTATGACCGTTTCAATTCCCTGGGGGAGAACGCTGGCAGACCGGCGGGCAGCAGGCGGGTTGGACGTTTGAGGTGCCCGAGAGCGGCCGGTATCGGATCGCCATGCGCTCCATGCAGAGCTATGTCTCCAATATGTCCGTATTCCGGACCATAGAGATTGACGGCAAGGTTCCTTTTAGCGAGCTGCTGGCTTACCGGTTTCCTTATTCCCCCAAGTGGCAGGGAACTATTTTGGGCACGGAGTCGGCGGAGCTCTTTGACTTTTATCTCGAGAAAGGCAAGCATACGATCAGCATGACGGCGACGGTGGCGCCTTTTCAAAGTGTGATCATTCAAGGAAACCGTGCGGTTGAAGCCCTTAGGCAGGCGGATCAAGACATCCGCGGGATGACCGGAGGGGAAGTCGATACCAACCGCACCTGGAAGGTTACTCAGGATTTCCCCGACCTTCCCAAACGTCTGGAAGCAGCCAAGGCGGAGCTGGAGAAAATGGCGGACGGCATGCTGAAGGCTAACCACCGCCGCGACAATACGCTGCAAACGATGGAAACGGCCATTCAGGATTTGAAGGACTACCTGAAGAACCCGAATGACATTCCCTACCATATGGAGGATATCTCCAATATGATCGAGAAGGTGGGCAGCCTTCAGGAGGTCCTCGTCAAAACGCCGCTCAAGCTGGATCAGCTTTACCTTATTCCGGCGGGAGCGGAGCTGCCTGCCATGGAAGCCGGTTTCTGGCAGAAGATTAACGGATCCTTCCGCAACTTCCTGTACTCTTTTACGCGCAAGAGGGATGCGGCCAAGGTGGACGAGGATGTTTTGAACGTTTGGGTCAACCGTGGGCGGGATTATGTCAATCTTCTGCAAGAGCTCGCTAACGAGTCGTTTACACCGGAATATGGGATCAAGGTCAAGGTTAATCTTCTCCAGAACGAGAATCTGCTTGTCCTGGCGAATGCCGCCGGGCTTTCCCCGGACGTCGCATTGGGCCAGCCGCAGGACAAATCAACCGACTTCGCCATGAGGAATGCCCTTTACGATCTCAGCCAATACCCCGATTTCCAGGAAGTGACGAAGACGTTCGCACCGGGGGCGCTGCTGCCGTTCTATTATAACGGCGGGTACTATGCCCTGCCGGAAACCCAGTCCTTCAAGGTGCTGTTCTACCGCAAAGACATTCTGAACCGCCTCGGCTTACAGGTGCCGGACACGTGGGACGACGTCTATGACATGCTGCCGAGCCTCCAACAGAGCGGCTACAACTTCTATGTGCCTTCCGGCGACTTCCTGACCTTCTTCTATCAGAACGGAGCGGAATTCTTTACCGGCGACGGCATGAAGACCAACTTGAATACACCGGCAGCCTTTAAGGGATTCAAGCAGTGGACCGATTTGTTTAATATCTATGACTTGGAGAAGTCCGTGCCCAGCTTCTATCAGCATTTCCGCAAAGGGGATTTCCCCATCGGAGTAGCGGATTACAACACGTATGTGACGCTTTCCGTGGCGGCTCCGGAGCTAACCGGCTGGTGGGGAATTGCTCCTATACCCGGAGTGAAGCAGGCGGATGGGACGGTAGCCAGATGGGCCGCCGGAGGGCAGACGACCGGATTTATTTACAAGAATACGAAGCATCCGAAAGAATCATGGGAGTTTCTGAAGTGGCTCGTATCCGCCGAAACCCAGGAGAGGTACGGCTCGGACCTCGAATCGTTCAACGGTATCCAGTTTCGCTGGAATACCGCTAATATCGAAGCGTTCACGAAGCTGCCGTGGCCGAAGGAAGATCTGAAGGTTATTCTCGAGCAGTGGCGCTGGTACAAGGAAGTTCCCAACCTTCCGGGCTCCTACTTCCTCACCCGGGAGCTGACGAATGCCTGGAACCGGACGGTAGTGGACGGAATGAATGACCGGGAATCGCTCGAAGAGGCGATCGTCAATACGGACCGTGAAATGATGAGGAAGGAACAGGAATTCGGCTTTGTCGATGCTCAAGGCAAGGTTCTGCATACGCTGGATCTGCCGATCGTCAAGACCCCATGGGAAGGAGTGGACCGCTATGTCTTCCAATAATCCGGCATTGCCCTCTGCGGCCATTAAACGCACGGGGCGGAAACCGCTGCTTCGGATGAGGACACTGGCCGAAAGGATTTGGAAGAATCGGCTTTCCTATGCCTTTATCGCTCCCTTTGTCCTGTTGTTTACCGCCTTCATCCTTGTTCCCGTCCTGGTCGCGATTTCACTCAGCTTCACTTACTACAACGCGATCGAGAAGCCGCATTTCATCGGCTGGAAGAACTTCCAGTACTTGCTTTCCCAGGATATCGTCTTTCTGAAGTATGCGCTTCCCAATACCATCAAGTTCGCGATTATCGTAGGGCCGGGAGGGTATATAGCGGCTTTCCTGCTGGCGTGGCTGATCTCCCATCTGCCCAATTACTCCCGCCCCTGGTATGCCCTTGCCATGTATACCCCATCGCTTACGTCCGGCATTGCGATGGGAATCATCTGGCTCCCCTTCTTAATGGAGACCGGATAGGGTATTTGAACAGCTTTCTCCTGAAATGGGGCCTCATCGAGAAGCCGATCCAGTGGGTTCTGGATAAAGCTTATCTGATGAATTCGATGATCGCGGTTACGCTTTGGTCCAGCATGGGGGTCGGCTTCCTGGCGATGCTCGCCGGTCTGCTTGGGGTAAACCGGGAATTGTACGAAGCCGCCAAAATCGACGGCATCAAGAGCCGTTTGCAGGAAATCTGGTACATTACCATCCCCTCGATGAAGCCGCAGATGCTGTTTGGAGCGGTCATGGCCATTGTCGGCACCTTCAAGGCGGGTGCGATCGGAACGGAGCTCTCCGGCCAATTTCCGACTCCGCAATATTCGGGAACGTTAATTATCAGCCATATTGACGATTATGGCGCGGTCCGGTTCGAGATGGGCTATGCGGCGTCGATCTCGGTCTTTCTGCTAATCATGATGTATGTGTCCAACCGGCTAGGATTCCGGCTGTTCGGCACCAAAGGGGATGAATAAATGATCCTGTCCGTCATTATGGGGAAAGCCTGGAACAAGCTTCCGTTTCGCCGCCGGAGCCGTCTTAATGGCACGGACGGTTTTCAATGGATGCTTTATGTCCTGCTTACGCTGGCTTCCCTTTTTATGCTGCTGCCGCTTTTCTATATTTTCAATCATTCGCTGAAGCCGTACAACGAGCTGTTCGTTTACCCGCCGAACATTTTCGTCCGCAAGCCCACCCTGCAAAATTTCGTTGAACTGTTTGCCGTGACCGGCTCGTCGGTTGTCCCGGTCTCCCGTTACTTCTTTAACAGCGTTGTGGTATCCGTCATGGTTGTAGTGGGAACGATCGTGGTCAGTGCTTTATGTGCCTATCCCATATCCAAGCACCGGTTTCCGGGACAACGGACGCTGTTCGCGGTCATTCTGCTTTCGCTTATGTATGCCCCGGAAACCGTCGCCATTCCGCGGTATTTGGTGATGGTCAACCTTCACATGATCAATACTTATTGGGCGCATGTTCTGCCTAATTTGGCCGCTCCCGTCGGCGTCTTTCTCATGAAGCAATTCATCGACCAGGTGCCGAACGAGCTGCTGGAAGCTGCGAAGATCGACGGAGCCCGGGAATGGCAAATCTTCCTGCGCATCGTCATCCCGATCTGCATGCCGGCCGTGGCCACCATCTCGATCCTTGCCTTTCAAGGCATTTGGAGCAGCACGGAGGCATCGGCCTTGTTCATGCAGGAGGAAACCATGAAAACCTTCCCGTTCTTTTTGACAACCCTGACGAACGGGTTGGCCAACAGCGTCGCGAGACAGGGGCGGCCGCAGCGGCGGCACTCATTATGTTCCTGCCGAACTTCATAATATTCCTGTTTTTCCAGCGTAAGGTCATTACGACCATGGCACATTCCGGAATCAAATAAGACAGGAAGGAGGCAATGGGCTTGATAAGGAAACGTCCCTTTAAAGGGCTGCGGCGTGCTGTTCTTGCCGGCTTCGCCGCCATGACCATGCTTACGGCGGCGCTGCCTGCGGCGGCCGAGGTCAACCCGTACTCGACCCGCTCGAAGGACAGCGAAGGCACCATCATCTGGACCCAGCCGGCTTATACTCCCGTTAAGCTGGTGGGACAAGGGCTGAAGGCGCCTGACAAGGACAACAAGCTGGCGGCATCGCCGCTCAAAGGCCCCAAGGATCTGTTTATTGACAGGCAGGATCATGTCTATGTGGCGGATACGGGAAACAACCGGCTTGTCGAGTTTGATGACCAAGGGAAGTGGCTCCGGTATTTGACCGTCCCCGAAAGCCCTCTGAACAAGCCGGAAGGCTTGTTCATCACCACGGAAGGGGATATCTATGTGGCGGACACCGGTAACAAACGGGTGGTCAGGCTGAACAGCGAAGGAGAGCTGCTTCAGAAGTTTGAGAAGCCCCAATCCCCTTTCCTTCCGGATTCCTTTAAATTTGATCCGACCCGGCTAGTCGTGGACAAAAGGGGTTTTCTGTATATCGCGACGCTCGGGGGTACCAGGGGCTGCTTCAGATGGATCCCCAAGGGGAATTTCAAAGCTTCTATGGCACCAATGCGACGGAGCTTTCCACCCTTGACAAAATTAAAAAAGCCCTCTACCCCAAACAGATGTATGCCAACGAAATCAGCAAGCTCCCGGGGACCATCAGCAGTGTCGCCGTAGACAAGAATGGCTTCATCTACACGACCACAGCGGGCAACGTAAGCGAGAATCAGGTCAAGAAGCTCAACATTCGCGGGCAGAATATGCTTCAGTATAACAGCAGCCAGAACAAGAGTACGTTCGGGGAATACGCTCCACGGGATCGGAAATATGTAAGCGGACAAGGCTACGCCAAACCGCAGCTCATCGATCTGACCATAGACCGAAGCGGAAATATAACCACGATCGACAGCTCCTACCATGTCATCAGTCAGTATGACGCGAACGGAAACCTGTTGTTTTTCTGGGGGAGGGGAAACGGACGCGGCAACCCAGCTAGGCTTGATCAAAGCCCCTGCGGCGATCGATTCCAATTCGAAGGGCGACCTTCTCGTGCTGGACAGCCAGGAAGGAAGCATTCAGTGGTTCCGTCAATCGGAATTCGGTTCACTCGTCAACAAGGCCAACGGCTTAACCTTGCAAGGCCGGTATGAGGAAAGCGAGGTTCCGTGGCAGGAGGTTCTCCGGTACAATACGTTCTTTACCCCGGCTCTTCTGGGGTTAGCCAAAGCGTCCTACAAGAAGGGGGACTACGAACAGGCCAAACAGTATTTCCAAAGAGGAGGCAACCGCAAGGGGTATTCGGACGCTTACTGGCAGATCAGGCTGAAATGGTTTCAACGAAACTTCAGCATGCTGGCCACGATCTTCACATTGGGATCGGCCGGATTTCTCCTCCTGGGACGGTTGACCCGGGAGACCCGTTGGAGAAAGGCTTGGAGGAGCCGAAAGCGCAGTGCCAACCCGGCTATTGTCCAGCTCAAGCACTTGTTTACCATTATCCGTCATCCGATCGATGGGTTCAGCGCCTTGCGTTACGAAGGAAAGGGCAGCTACCCGGGAGCCCTTATTATCCTTCTGGTTGCGTTCGGGTCCCTTGTGTTTGCCAAGCTGTATACCGGCTTTCCTTTCAACCCCGTTAATCCCTATAAGTTCAATATGCTGATTCTGCTTATTGAATTTATCGTCCTGTGGCTCGGCTGGGTCGTCTGCAACTACTTGGTCAGTTCCATTCTCCAAGGGGAGGGGCGGTTTCGGGATGTGTTTATCGCAAGCAGCTATGCCCTTATGCCGCTCATCCTGGTAGGGGTCCCGCTTGCTCTCCTCTCCAACATCATGACGTATTCGGAGGAGGCCATCTATAACGACTTGTATTCGGCCATGATCATTTGGCTGCTTCTGCTTTTCGTATGGAAGGTGCAATCCCTGCAGAATTACTCGGTGGGGGAAACAGCCGTCAATCTGGCTTCTACGGCATTTGCTTTTCTCATTGGAGCGGTTCTGGTTCTAACCGTATTCGGGCTTTCCAGTGATTTGAAGTCGTTCGTTTTCGAAATCTATCAGGAGGTGAGGCTGCGATGAAGAACCTTACCCGGCATATCCCCCTGGGTCTGGTCTTGCTGCTTTTGGCGGGGGTGGCGGTTTATGTCGCGACTCACCTTCAAGTGGGGAGAATCAACCGTTCCGTTTCCGCGGCAGCAAGCAATTCGCCTGGTGCTCTGAAGGTGAGCCCCGGACCGGCGGAGCTTCCGGATGAGTCGAAGCTCCAGACGGTCGGGGAGAATGACAGGCTGACCCTTAAGCTGGATACCAAGACCGCCCACTTCCTTGTACAAGATAAGAAGGACGGCAGGGTATGGCGCTCGTATCCCAATCCAGCTCAATGGAGCAGGGAAACGACCGTTGGGCTTTGGAGAACTCATCTCCGTTCCCCGCTCATGTTTCAATATGCAGATTTGACTTCGAACAAATCGCAGCCGAAGGAGACCAATTTTCTGGAGGAGCAGGGAACCATTCAGAAGCTGGAAACCTTCCCCGGCGGCTTTCGGCTGACCTTCGATATGCCGTCGAAGAAGCTTTCCGTGCCGATCGAAGTGAAGCTGGAAGGGGATTCGGTCGTCACCCGCATCGTCGATTCCGGCATCAAGGAAGAAAATTTGAGCTTGCTGTGGCTTCGCCTTTATCCTTTCTTCGGGGCGGAACGCTCGGAGGAACAGGACGGCTACCTGTTCATACCCGACGGGTCGGGTGCGTTGATCCGTTTCCAGGAAGGCGGCACGAATGCCACCCGCATTTACCAGGAGCCGGTGTTCGGCAAGGACCTGGCTTACCAATTAAAGAGCAGTGACGATTATAGCAACAACGCCAGGCACAAAATAAGCGCCCCGGTCTATGGGGCGAAAAGCGGCGACCGGGGGTTTCTTGCGATTCTGGAAGAGGGGGCCGAATACGCCGACCTGCTGGCGTCTCCCGCCGGAGCTTACAGCACCTATAACTGGATAACCGGACAGAACAATTACCGGCAGAAATACCGGCAAGTCACCAACCGGGAGAAAGAACGTTCCTTCGATACTTATAACAAAGAGGCACGCTTTAGCGGGGACCGTGTAACCCGGTATGTGCTGCTCGACAGCCAGGCCTCCGATTATGCCGGAATGGCCCAGCGGTACCGCACCTATCTAATGAAAGCTTACAAGCTTAACCAGCTTCCTCAGGCAGCGGCAAAGTTCCTATGGATATCATAGTGGTGGGCGGGGACTCCGCCAAAGGGCTGTTAGGGGACCGGTATGTCAAAGCCACGACGACCATCGATGCCATGCAGATGATCCAGCGGCTGTATGGACTGGGAATCGATAACATGGCCTTGCGGTATTGGGGCTGGCAGAAAGGCGGATACGGAGAAACAGGAGGAGGAGCCGTTGTCGACTCCCGGTTGGGGGAGAGAAGGGAATGAAGGATTTGGTAACCTTTGCCCATTCTCTGAACGTTCCGGTGTATCTCCGTACGGATTATTCGCGCAACACGTCCGGGGCGGGAGGATTCTCCGCACGGGTTCATGGAGTAAGGGATCTGGGAGGAACGCCTATCGAGAAATTCGCCAGCCTGTCTTTTGTACGGCAGCTTGTTGATCAGGATATAAGGTACTTCCGAGAGCTGGGGGTGGATGGAGTGGAACTCCAGGGGATCGGCCAGTATCTAAGCAGCGACTACAACAGCAAATACGGAGCCTCGCGTAAGGAGAGTATGGGTCAGCAGCAAGCCATCATAACCAAGCTCCGGGAGGGGTGGGCAAGGTGCTTGGCTATCGTTCCAGTCTGTTTGCGGCCCCTCTAATGGATGGGGTAGCGCGGCTTGAGGATGATTTCTCGAACGACCTGTTCTCGGAAGATGGGATTCCGTTTCTGCAGATCGCCCTGCACGGTCTGATACCCTATACCTCCATGCCCTCCAATGAGAGGGATCAATTCAATAAGCAATTTCTTCGTGACCTGGAATACGGGGCCAATCCCTCTTACTTGTTTACCGGCAGCAGCTCCGAGAACCTTAAGTACGTGCAGAATCTTACTTACTACAGTCCCTCCCCCAGGATTGGGAACAGACGGCGGTTCAGGAATTCCAGAAGTGGAACCAGGCGCTTGGTGATGTGCAGCATGAGTTTATCACCGGCCACCGCATATTGACCAAGGAGGTCAGGGAAACGACCTTCGGGAACGGCAAACGCATAGTCGTTAATTACGGCACGAGTGCCTATGTATACGAAGGGCGTCCGGTAGAGCCGGAGAATTTCTTGGTTGTGCAAAGGGGGCTAAGCCATGAGAACGTTGCTGCGCCGCCTGCCTTCCTCCACGATCCGCAAGCTGGAGGGGACCTTGTTTTTTACTCCTTGGATAGTGGGGTTTCTCCTGTTTATGGTTTTTCCGCTCGGTTATTCGTTCTATATGAGCTTCCACCAGGTCCAAATAACGGCAACGGGAATCGGCTTCCAGTATAAAGGATTCTATTACTACAAATATATCCTGTTCGAGAATGCCGATCTGTTGTACAACCAGCTGATTCCGTTTTTGCGGCAGGCCGTTCTGATGCTGCCGATCATCGTCGTGTTTTCCCTGTTCGTGGCCATTATTCTTAATCAGAACTTCTGGGGACGCACATTCTTCCGGGCCGTCTTCTTCTTGCCGGTTATCTTTACGACCGGACAGGTCATAACGGAATTTATTACCCAGGGAGAAGGCAATCTTGATTTTCTCGAACGGTATAATCTTTCCTCCCTGGTTGTGACGTATCTGCCCCCTCGTGGGCATCGCCGATTGTCGCCGTTTTAAGCTCCTTCGTTCTCGTGCTTTGGTATTCCGGAGTGCAGATTTTGATCTTTCTGGCGGGGAGGCAGACGATCTCTCCTTCCGTATATGAGGCGGCGCGGATCGATGGAGCCAACCCTTGGGAGGTCTTCTGGAAAATTACCCTTCCGGCCATGCTGCCTTTTGTTCTCTTGAACCTGATCTACACCACGGTGGATTTGTTTACCTATCCGGGAAATCCGATTCTGACCCAGGTGAATACGACCGATTACGGCCGGTCCAGCGCCCTTGCCTGGATTTACTTTGCAATCATCTTCGTGTTTCTCGGGATTATCTTTTTCCTGTTTACGCGCTTCTTCCGCGGCGTAAAACCGGCAGGCCGATAGGAGGGAAGACATGAGCAAGCCATTGATTAATCCCGCCCGATTCCGGGCAGGCCGGCCGCCTCTTCGGGCTTGGCTTAAGAAGACCCGCTACCTGCTTCTTGGCAAGGAGGCCGACAAAGGCTTACTGTTCCGGGTCATGATTTACTTGATCCTGATCGATACCGCCTATATCTACCTGAATCCGCTGTTCTATATGATCACCTCCATGGTCAAAAATTCGGCGGATTTGCTTGATCCCTCCGTCCGTTGGATTCCCCGGGAAATCTTTACGGGCACGCTCACCGATGCGTGGATTCATGTGAGGTTCCCCCAGGCATTCACCATCAGCCTCTTGCTTTCTACTTCGGTCGCTTTGCTGCAGACGTTATCCTGTGCAGTCGCCGGTTATGCTCTGGCCCGGCTGGACATTCCGTTTAAGTCCTTCTGGTTCTTCTGTCTTCTGCTGACTTTCGTGGTCCCCCCGCAGGTTATCATCCTGCCCAATCTGATCGCGGCCAGTCAAATCTTTCATGTTATGAAAACCTACTACCCGATTATTGTGCCCGCCCTGTTCGGCCACGGGCTTAAGGGAGCCCTGTTCGTCATCATTTACCGGCAGTTCTTCTCCACCCAGCCGAAGGAGCTGGAAGAGGCGGCGAGGATGGACGGAGCCGGGGTGCTTCGTGTCTTCACCCGGGTCATGCTGCCTCTGGCAAGGCCGGCTATCCTGGTTGTCTTCCTGTTCTCCTTCGTGTGGACCTGGAACGATTATTATACACCGGGGATGTATATGGGCGGCTCCAAAAGCCTTCCGCTGTCTCTCGGCATTACCCAGATCAGCGCGCAGCTCGCGGCGCAGGCCGGCGAAAGCGGTCCTTCCCTATTTGATGAGCCGATCAAAATGGCGGGCGCGTTCCTCATCATTCTGCCCCCGCTTGTCCTATATTTGTTCGCCCAACGCTGGTTCATAGAAGGCGTGGAACGTACCGGCCTGGTCGAATAGCAAAGGAGAATAGGGAAAAGAAACGGCGGAAGCTCTGAAAATCGGGACTTCTAGAGGAGATAGGAAAATAATAGGGGGTGTAGAATAGAGGAAAGCGGGGTGAGAAAATGCATATTTTGGTTATCGAAGACGAGCCGAAAATTCGGGATATGCTGGTTTTGTATTTTGAGAACGAGGGGTGGACCGCCGATTGTACGCCAAACGGGCATGAGGCTTGCCAAATGTTCCACCAGGCCTCTTATGATTTGGTCATCCTGGACCTTATGCTCGAAGGCTTGCAGGGAGAAGACGTGTGCCGGACCATCCGGCAGCAATCCCAGGTTCCGCTCATTATGCTGACCTCCCGGGCCCGGGAGTCCGATACGATCAAAGGCTTGAACCTGGGCGCGGATGATTACATCATAAAGCCTTTCCGGGCCAAAGAGCTGGTCGCCCGCATCCATGCCCTTATGCGGCGGGTGACTCCAGCCGTCAAGGAAGCCAGGGGGAACGGGCGGATCTTTCAGCGGGGCCAAATGGTGATCTTCCCGGAAGAGAAGCAGGTTCTTGTCGAAGGCCGGTCCGTAAGCCTAACCGCCACGGAGTATAAGCTGCTGGAGATTTTGAGCGCGCGGCCTGGAAGGATTTTTCATAGGGAAGAGCTCATCTACATGATCCACGGTGACCGTTTCGAGGGGGACGGCCGTACGATGGACGCCCATATCAAAAACCTGAGGAAGAAGATCGAACCCGGCCCGGGCCATCCGACTTATATCGTGACCGTGATCGGCCTCGGTTATAAATTCGGGGTGAAGGCGGATGGGGAGACATGAACGAGCTTCGCCGTTTTCTTAGAAAAATGAACGTGCAGCTTTTTCTTGCGTTCCTGATGGTCTCTGTCCTTTTCCTGATTCTGGTGACCAATGTGACGAGCTTCAATCTCCAGCAAATGCTTAATGGATTCGTTGCGAGGGATTTGGAAAGGACCGGCTATCTGCTCCTGGACGATATGCGCGAGCATGGGATTAGGGATAAGCCGCTTACCTTGGATCAAAGGGATTGGCTTCAAAGACGTGCCGCTTTGTACGGGGTCCTTATGGAGTTCCGGAACAAGGACCGTTCCGTTGTCTGGTTTCAAACCATTCAGCGGATAGGCCAACAAACCGCGGTTATCGAAAAGGAGCTGCCCTATTTGTACGATGGCATGACGCTCGGTTATTTGAGATTGGCCGACCGGGAGCAAAGCACTTCCTTGAATCCCGCCATACAAGGGTATCAGGAAAGCCTTGTATGGCGCACCAAGCTGCTGTATTCCCTTCTTTTTCTTGTTGCCGTCGTGGTCAGCTACCTGATCGCCAAGCGATTGTCGAGACATTTGAATCGGGTGTACCGGATGGCCGAAGAGATTGGCTCGGGGAACCGGAGCATCCGGATTCCGCTGGAAGGGCCGGAGGAAGTCCGCCGGCTTACCGCTACCCTGAACAACATGTCGGCGGAGCTGAAGAGGCAGGAGGACTGGCGGCACCAGTTGATGGAGGATTTCATGCATGAGCTGAGGACCCCGCTGACCTCGGTGCTTCCGCGAGTGGAGGCGATGGTGGATGGTTTGCTTAAGCCGGACCCTGCCCAAATGCAGGAAATATATGAAGAGCTCGAACGGTTCACCCGTCTGGTTAACGACCTGGAAAGGCTTTCGGAGGCGGAGGCCGCCCGGTTCGCCATGATCATCAAGAGAACGAATATGGTTAAACTGACTCTTCAGATCTACAATCAGCACAAGGCGCTCGCTAAGGAGAAAGGGATCAAGCTTAAGCTCGAAGCCACCAATGTTCCCTGTTATGCGGAAATCGACCGGGACAAAATCGTTCAGGTCATGACGAATGTCGTCCTGAATGCCATCAAATATACCCCGCCGGGAGGCAGGGTTACCCTAATGACGGATTGGACGGAGGATCACATCCTCCTGGCTTGCGAGGATACGGGCATCGGCATAAGCACCCAGGATCTTCCGTACATCTTTAACCGGTTGTACCGCGCCGACAAATCCCGTTCCCGCTTCAGTGGAGGTGTCGGGCTGGGGCTCAGTATTGCCAAAGCTCTGGTGGAGGCGCATAACGGCGAGCTCACGGCTTCCAGCCAAGTGGGAAAGGGCTCCCGGTTTATGATTAAGCTCCCCAATCGTTACCAGGCTTACTCGAAGGAAGAGGGAGCCTGAAGGAGCCGGCCTTTACGCTCTGGTTCCTTTCCTGGTTCCCCGGGGAGCCGGACGGAGCGCGGGAAGAATGGCGTACAATCAGCTTGGTATCGATTTGAATTTTGGTAGTGAGGGACGTTCCTCTGTTCTCCATCAATTCGATCAGCTTGGATACGGCGGTGTCCGCAATGGCTTCTTTCTCCACATGGACGGTAGTCAATTCCGGGGAGATCACAACCGCTTCGTGAATATTGTCAAAACCCACTACCGATAGATCGCGGGGGACTCGAATCCCCAGCTCCATCAAAGATTTGATTACACTGATCGCCATATAATCGCACTCACAGAAAAGAGCGGTAGGCAAATCATCCCGGCTGGCGCGAATGGCCGATATAAACTCGGCTTGAGCGGTAACAACGGTGGGGGCTGCCTTAAATTGGTCTCGTTCGGCCAACTCCAAGCCCATCTCGTGAAGAGCGCTAATAAAGCCCTCCTTACGGGCATCAAAATTATGCATGCGAACGCTTGACGCCACATACCCGATCCTCTTATGGCCCTGATTGACCAAATGCTGAGCTGCCTGATAAGCCCCCAGCGTATTGTTCATGACGATGAAATTAGCATCCAGCGTAGGATAGCAGGTGTCGAGAACGACAAGGTTGCGATAGCGGGCGGAAATCATCCGTACTTGCTCGCGGGTTAGATTCGTCCCGAGTAATAGGATTCCGCCCGACTCATAGTCCTGCTCCAGCTCGTCGATTCTGCCCTTCAGCTCATTGGCCGGCACGGTATTAAACAACAAGACAAGTCCCCGCTTGCGGCATTTCTCCTCAAGATAATGAATGAGCTCCATGAAGAAAGGCTGCTGGTTATAGTGTTCCATTACGATGCCTTCATGAGTACAAGCGACGAAACGAATGGAATTTCCGGAAACCGAGCTCCGCTCCGTCCGGGTATACTTCGGCACATACCCTTGAACCCGGACAATTTCCATAATCTTATTCCGGGTATCCTGGCTAACTCCCGGTTTCCCGTTTAGGGCAAGGGACACAGCCGATTTGGAAACGTTAGCCAACTTGGCGATATCTTCTATTCTCATGTGAGGCCCCTCCGTATTTCGCTGGAAATGTTGTTTTCTAAAAATCATATTACATCAACTAAACTTAATAAACAATTTAACTCCAATTTTGTCCGGTTAAGCAGAAAATTAAACTTTTGTTAACTGCTCCTATTCTTTTCTTTCATTAATAGTGCTTAGATTAGAGGAGGGAATGTCACTAAAAAATTAGTTAAATTTTATATAAAAAGTGATTGACACATCAAAAATTACAGTGATAACATAAAGTTGGAAGGATTAAGGTTAATAAATCCATAATTGGTAAATGTAACGCCGAGCATTTTTTAAATGAAAAAGAAATAAAATTTTAGTTTGTAAGGGGAGGGGATAAGGCGGACGGGCAGTGGGCATTGATTTTGTTGAAAACGATTTCAAGAAAAGGCGGTGGTTAGGATTCCTTTAACCAAAGGAGCGCTAAACGGGGAAAGGTATCGAGTAATCGTTTCAACCGATATTGGCGGGAGTGACCCGGATGACTTTCAATCCCTGGTGCATTATCTTCTATACTCCGATCTGTTTGATACGGAAGGTCTTATCTCTTCTCCATGGAGTCATGGCCGCAAGGAACACATCTTGGAAGTAATAGACCAATATGAGCGTGATTACCTTTCCTTACGAGCTCATTCGGAAAATTACCCCGATTCCCATTATTTGCGTTCCATCAGCAAGCAAGGCACGATAGACTTTGCTCCCTACCGGGGTTTCTCCAACCCAACAGAGGGATCGGATTGGATCATCCACTGTGCCAGAAAGAAGGATGAACGTCCGCTCTATCTTTTAGTTTGGGGATTGCTGGAGGACCTTGCCCAAGCACTCCATGATGACCCGGGCATTCAGGATAAACTGAGGGTCTATTACATAGGGGGTCCCAATAAAAAATGGGGGCTGAATGCTTATGAGTACATCCGGGAGAATTTCCCTAAGCTATGGATAATCGAGAATAACTCCACTTATCGGGGGTGGTTTGTGGGAGGAAATCAAGAAAACTATCTTGGTAATGATTCTTTTGTGGCCAACCACATAAGCGGACATGGCGCCTTGGGGGAGTATTTTGCGAAACATTTAAACGGAAGCATCAAAATGGGAGATACCCCATCGGTTGCGTACTTGCTTAAAGGAAACCCGGAAGATCCCGAACAGCCTGGTTGGGGCGGGAGGTTTACAAGGGTCTTGAGCCGGCCCGCTTACTTGTTGGAGCGAAACACCTGCAAGGAGGACCGGATCGAGGTATTTGGCGTTCTGGAGTTAGTGTTTCGAGGACCGGATCCAGCGGTTCCCACAGACCGCCCTGTTTTCTTCCTCGTGGTCGAGGAGCAGGAATTTGAAGGTTTCTATTGTGGGGAGGGGAAGTACAGAGTCCGTTATATGCCGAAGAGGACAGGGCTCTTCTCCTATGCGACGAAGAGCGAGATTCCGGAGCTGGACGGCCAAACCGGAGAGTTTACTTGTGTAGGAGAATCGCCGGCAAGACTAGGGTATGATCCTGACCGGTATCCCCATTGGTGGTCGGACTTGTTAGAATCCGATTTGGCGGAGGCTTCCCATAAAGGAGCCAAAACGGTCAGTAGGTGGAGGGAATCCTACCTGAGGGATTTTCAATCACGTATGGACCGCTGTCTTTAGAACCTTTTGACATCTTATAGTCTGGCACCCGCAAGGAAAAAAGAGGTTGAATTTAAAGGAGGCAAAAGGAATGAAGAAGATCCCATTTATTTGTTTGGGTTTGGCTCTAACGGTTTGGACGGCTGGATGCACCAAGAGCAACCCCGAGGCTGAGGCAACCCCGGATAAAGGGGAACAAGCGGAAACCGGACCTGTCCAGATCACCGTATTCTCCGCTCCGGGTGATTCGGAAGCGTCATGGAACGATCGGTACGGAGATGCCATTAAGAAGAAATTTCCTAATGTTACCTTTAAATTTATCAGCCCAAGAGGGAACGATGCGCTAAGGATCGATAATTTTTTGGCTTCCGGTGAAACCGTCGACTTGTATTACGAATCGATAGGAGGCTATTTCGGCACTCTGCCCAAATATAATTTGCAATTTGATCATACGGACCTCATTAAGAAATATCAGGTAGATCTCGACACTTTCGAACCCTCTCTAATCGATGCGCTAAAAACAAACGGGAATGGTCAAATCTGGGGATTGCCTGTAAACAATAATAATATGGTCCTCTATTACAATAAAGATATTTTTGATAAGTTTGGCGTTCCCTACCTGAAGGATGGAATGACCTGGGATGAAGTTATCGATATCTCCAAGAAATTCAATCAAACCGTTGATGGCAAGCAATATATAGGGTTGGTCGTTTCTCCTAAGCATATTATGAACGTAAATCAATTCTCCATCCCTTACGTGGACCCCAAGACCAAACTTCCATCGTATACAGATAGCAATTGGAATGAATCTTGGAAAACCCTCCTTCAGACCTCCTTCATTCAACCGGCGAGTGACAGCGGATACAAAGCGAAAATTGAGCAGTTGGGTAAGAAGCTGCCTTACGCGAATGAATGGCAAAAAACGTATGAGGCTGCCATGTACGCTCATTTGTCCAATCTGCCGTTTATCAATGAACCCGAGTTCCTTAACATGAATTTTGATATGGTCTCCCTGCCTACCTATAAACAGCTTCCAGGGGTTGGCAGTCAGATGTATCCCACCTACTTTTCGACCACTTCTCTGAGCAAACACAAAGATATCGTCTTCCAGATGATCAAATACTTGACTAGTGAAGAATATCAGAACGAGTACTCGAAAAAAGGGGTGATGCCTGTTCTTAAGAATGACAGCTTGAAGAAGAGCTTTGCCACGGAAACGAAATACAAAGACAAGAATATTAATTTTGGTGCCGTATTTTATAATAAGCCCGCTCCTATCTCCCCCAAGTCGGAATTGGATTCCCCGGTTCAATCGACGATAGGTTCCAAGCTGGTCGATCTCTCCCTTGGAAATATGGATCTGAATACCGCACTGCGGACGGCTTACGAGGAAGCCGAGAAGGAAATTCAGAAAAACAAAAAGTAATCGAACAAGCCGGAGTATAAACGAACGCCAAAAGCCTGCCGTATTTTGAGGCAGGCTTTTTTTGGTTTATCTGCTGTTTACAAGAAAATTTTATATTGCTAATTAGAACTTTTCTTCGGAATAGTAGAGAGGAAGATAAATAGAATTTGAAATTTATATAAAATAATACTTAAATTTTAACTAAACAATGGTTGACCATGGAAATATGGCCATGATAACATACATTTATACGAGAAAAGAACTAAACATGGAATCTAAAATTTAGTTATCATCCAGAACAACCAGCCGCATTTATTATTCCCCTACGGAGGTTTCATCGAATGAAAAAACTAAAGCTCGGCTATGCTCCAACACGAAGATTTGTATTCAGTGCAGAGGATGCTTTCAAGTACAAGGTCATGATTAAAGAAAAGGTGGAGAGCTTCGGCCTCGACCTGGACCTGGTTGACCTGGAAGGGCTGAACCAGGAAGGACTTCTCTATGATGATAATATTAACGCGGACTTGATTATCGAGAGATTTAAGCAGGAGCAGGTGGACGCCGTTTTTTCCCTCATTGCAACTTTGGAACCGAGGATACTGTGGCCCGGGTCGGGAAAGCGCTTGGGAAGCCGGTGCTGCTGTGGGGACCGCGGGACGAAGCTCCTCTCGAGGATGGAACCCGTCTTCGCGATACGCAGTGCGGCTTGTTCGCAACAGGCAAGGTGTTACGCCGGTTTAACGTTCCCTTCTCCTACATAACGAATACACGGGTAAACGATCCGGTATTCGAAAGGGGATTTGCCAATTTCGTCTCGGCGGCTAATGTCGTTCGCCAGTTCCGCCATCTTCGTATCCTTCAAATCGGACCGCGTCCGTCTTCCTTCTGGACCATGATTTGCAATGAGGGTGAGCTGCTGGAGCGGTTTGGCATCGAGGTGCATCCCATTACGCTTGTCGATATACAGCGGGCCTCGAAGCAGATCGAGAAAGGAAGTTCCTCCGAGCTGACGGAGGCGATAGACTATATCAAAGCGAAGCTGGATTGGTCGGAGGTCACGGAGGACGATGTGAAGCGGATCGCTTCGTTGAAAGTCGCCATGAGACAGTACGCCCGGCAGACAGGCAGCTCCGCGATCGCCATCCAATGCTGGTCTTCCCTGCAGGATGCTATGGGGATTATGCCCTGCCTGGCGAATGCCATCTTGACGGACGAACAAATTCCGGTCACTTGCGAGACGGACATCCACGGGGCGATTACCTCCGTTATGGTTCAGGCGGCCTCGATGAATCAAGCTCCTACCTTTTTCGCCGATCTGACGATCCGCCACCCGGAGAATCCCAACGGGGAGCTTTTGTTTCATTGCGGCAATTTCCCGGTATCGCTTTCCGTCGAGAATCAACCGAAGCTGCGTAAGCATTTTCTGTTTGATGACCACTCCCCAGGAACGCATGAGGGGAAATCAAGGGAGGCGATATGACGCTGGCGCGTTTTGATGGAGATCATGGCGATTACCAGCTGTTTCTTGGGCGCGCCAAGGGAATTCAAGGGCCCTACACCCGCGGTTCTTACGTGTGGGTCGAAGTGAACGACTGGCCTCTATGGGAAGAAAAGCTGGTTAAGGGTCCTTACGTCCACCATTCCGTGGGGATTCACGCTAACGTCATTCCGGCCTTATACGAAGCCTGCCACTATATCCCCGGGTTAACACCGGATCCCGTAGATCCGACCGAAAATGAAATTCAGGCCTGGATTAGAGGAAAGGGCCTATAACTAAGGAGGGCATATGGAAATAGTAGAGCTTCAGCTAAAAGCCGCCCAAATCCGAAAGGATCTGCTGACGATTATCCATCGTGCCAAAACCGGGCACACCGGCGGTTCCCTCAGCAATACGGACATCCTGACGGCCTTGTATTACCGGGTCATGAATATCGATCCGGACCATCCGCAAGACGAGAACCGGGACCGCTTTGTGTTAAGCAAAGGCCATTCCGTGGAATCGCTGTGGTCGATTCTGGCCGATAGAGGTTTTTTGCTAAAGAAGAGCTTCTAACGTACAGCCAGTTCGGAACGAGGTTGATCGGCCATCCTAACAATAAGGTGCCGGGGATCGAGATGAACACAGGCGCCCTTGGCCACGGGCTAGCCGTATCCGTTGGAATGGCGCTTGCCGCCAAACGGTTTGGGAAGGGGTACCGTACCTATTGCTTGATGGGGGACGGCGAGCAAGCGGAAGGCTCCGTATGGGAAGGGGCTATGGCGGGCGCCCATTATAAGCTGGATAACTTAATCGGCATCATTGACCGTAACCGGCTTCAGATTAGCGGCCCCACCGATGAAGTCATGGGCCTTGAACCGCTGGAAGAGAAATGGGCTTCCTTTGGCTGGAACGTCGTTTCGATCGATGGCAACGACATGCAGGAGCTGGTGCAAACCTTTGAAGCGGTCCCCCAGGTGGCGGATAAGCCGACGCTCGTCATGGCTAATACGGTCAAAGGCAAAGGGGTATCGTTTGCGGAGAATGTGGCCCACTGGCATCATCATGTGCCAAACGATGCGGAATGGGAGAAAGCGCTGTCCGAACTGGATTCTACTATTGAAAAGCTTAAACGGGAAGGGCAGGTTTGCTAATATGAACACAATCGCCAACCGGCAGGTCATATGCGAGACCCTGCTGAACCTTGCCAAGGATGACCAGGATATTATGGTGCTGGCGAGTGATTCCCGGGGATCAGCGGCCATGGCGCCTTTTGCCAATGAATTTCCTAATCAGTTCGTCGAGGTGGGGATAGCCGAGCAGAATATCGTAGGGATCTCGGCGGGACTCGCCCACAGCGGGAAAAAGCCGTTTGTCACCTCACCCGCCTGCTTCCTTAGCATGCGCAGCATCGAACAGATTAAGGTGGATGTCGCTTATTCCGCAACCAACGTGAAGCTTATCGGGATCAGCGGAGGCGTAAGCTACGGGGCTCTGGGCATGTCCCATCATTCCGTACAGGACATAGCCGTAGCCCGGGCGATACCGGGACTCTCGGTGATCCTGCCCGCCGACCGGCATGAAACGAAGCGGATGACGGAGGCATTGGTCAACCATGTGGGCGGTGTTTATGTGCGGATCGGCCGCAATCCGGTCGAGGACGTCTACGATTCGGAAGACTATGAATTCCTCATCGGGAAAGCTGTAACGATGCGCGAGGGCACGGATATTACCATAATCGCCGCCGGTGAGACGGTCCGTGTCGCCCTTGACGCCCACGAAGCGCTCAAGGAAGCCGGGATTTCCTGCCGGGTATTGAATATGCACACGATTAAACCTCTCGACGAAGAAGCGATCGTGAAAGCGGCGAAGGAAACGGGCGCTATTATCACGGTGGAGGAGCACAGCGTGCTGGGAGGACTGGGAGCAGCGGTGGCCGAGGTGGTGGTTCAGCATCAGCCGGTGCCCATGCGTATCCTCGGGATTCCGGATGAGCCGGCCATTGCGGGTAAAACGCCGGAGGTCTTCAAGCATTACGGGATTTGTGCGGATAACCTTAAACGGGTGGCCCTTCAGCTTCTCGGCCAATAGGAGTCCATACTTATGAAGAAGGACTATATCCTGACGATCGATCAAAGCACCTCCGGTACGAAGGCCCTGGTCTTCGACCGGGCCGGGACGATTATGGCTCGCTCCTCGGCTCCGCATCTACAGATCTATCCGCAGCCCGGCTGGGTAGAGCATGATCCTTTGGAGATATACGAAAGCGTCAAACTGACAGCGCTTGACGTGCTGCAGACGGCCGGTATTCAACCCGGCGAGCTGGCCGCTCTAACGATAACCAATCAGCGCGAGACGGCCGTCATGTGGGACCGCCTAACGGGTTTGCCTGTTTATCCGGCGATCGTGTGGCAATGCCAGCGTACAGCGGATCAGTGCCAATCCTATAAAGCGGCCGGATTAGAGGAAGAGGTCCGGTCCAAAACCGGCTTAATGCTGGATCCGTATTTCTCGGCAGCCAAATGGGGATGGATGCTGAAGGAAGTGGAAGGGGCGGAGCAGAAGCTTAACGAGGGAAGGCTGCTGGCAGGCACGATCGATAGCTGGATCCTATGGAAGCTTACGGCGGGCAAGGTTCACGCTACGGATTATACCAACGCCAGCCGGACCTCCCTGTTCAATATTCATACGCTGGGCTGGGATGAAGCCCTTTGTGAACAGTTCGGTGTTCCCTCGAGACTCCTTCCCGAAGTGAAGTTCTCCGATGATGGATACGGGTATACGGAAGATCCCGCTCTGTTCGGGGAGGTGCGGGTTCCGATCACCGGCATCATCGGGGATTCCCAGGCTGCGCTTTACGGAAATCAATGCTTTCAACCGGGAATGGCCAAGGCTACTTATGGAACCGGTACTTCTCTGTTAATGAACATCGGAGAGAAGCCCTCTCCCTCCGGGAACGGACTTGTAACCGCTATCGCCTGGGGGAGGGGAGGCCGGATCACCTATGCGATGGAGGCTGTGATTCGAACGACGGGAGACAGCATGAAATGGGTCCGGGATAATTTGGGATTGTTCAAGACCTTCGAGGAGATGGATCAGCTTTTGGCACAAGCCCCATCGAACGAAGGGGTCTATCTCGTCCCTGCTTTTGTCGGGCTGGGTGCGCCTTACTGGGATGCTTATGCGCGAGCTTCCTCACCGGAATGAGCAGAAGTACGGGGAAGGCACATATCATCCGGGCCGCGTTGGAGAGCACGGCCTATCAAGTCTGTGACGCGGTTCGGTTATTGGAGAAAGAAACCGGGATCCTTCTACAGGAGCTCCGTACGGACGGGGAGCCTCCGACAATCTGACCCTGATGCAATTTCAAGCGGACTTGTTGAATCGTCCCGTTGTCAAATCGAAGATAGCCGAGCTTTCGGCCATGGGGTCTTATTATCTGGGCGGACTGGCCGTAGGCTTCTGGTCTTCCCCGTCTGACCTTCCTTCGCCAAGCGCCCCCTATCAGAGCTACATTCCGGAGATGAAGCCCGAGCTTCGCGGCCGCTTCTATGAGGGCTGGCTGCGGGCGGTCCGTTCCGTGTTAACCCATACCGGATGAAGCCACGGCTTATCCGCCATAAGGAGGTAACCATGAACCTGGAGGAACCAAACGGCAAGCCCCGCGTTCTTGTGCTGACCGATATTGAGAACGAACCCGACGATGCCATGTCGCTGGTGCGCTTTCTTACCTATTCCAATCACTGGGACGTGGAAGGACTTGTCGCCACCACTTCGATCCATCAAAGGGATAAAACCGCCGCGTGGCGGATCCGGGAAATCGTCGAAGCCTACGGCCAAGTCCGCGATAATCTGGAACAGCACGAGCCCGGTTATCCGGATGGCCGGTATTTGCTATCCATCATCAAGGAAGGGCTTCCTCTCTATGGGATGGAAGCCGTCGGGGACGATAA
The DNA here is from genome assembly GCA_030323305.1 of Paenibacillus sp. CC-CFT747. Lineage (GTDB taxonomy): Bacteria > Bacillota > Bacilli > Paenibacillales > NBRC-103111 > Paenibacillus_AO > Paenibacillus_AO aurantius. Next base: position 3,837,764 of record CP106741.1, read on the forward strand.
GGATTCCTCTGGCTCCGAACGGTTGATCGAGGCCGTCGACCGCGACGACCCCCGCCCGTTATGGGTCCTGATCTGGGGCGGCCCGAATGTTCTGGCCCAGTCCCTCTGGAAGGTCCGGGCTACGCGTCCGGCAGCAGAGCTCGATCAATTCGTGTCCCGTCTCCGGGTTTACGCGATCTCCGATCAAGACGATTCCGGTCCCTGGATCCGCAAGACATTCCCTGACTTGTTTTATATCGCCAGTCCCGGCTATCACAGCGGCGGCGCTTATCATTTTGCAACCTGGAGCGGGATTAGCGGGGACCGGTTTCACGGCCGTTTTACCGGTGCCGACTTTAGCATCGTAGACAATCCATGGCTGGATGATAACATCCGCTGTAAGGGGCCGCTTGGTGCCCAATACCCGCAAGCTACGTTTCTCATGGAAGGCGACACGCCCACTTTCCTCTATCTTATTAATAATGGACTCGGCAGCCCGGAGCACCCGGATTGGGGAAGCTGGGGAGGGCGTTACGAATGGTATACCCCTCCTATCCAGAAGAGCTTTCTCGAGCCGGAGACCCGGCCATTCTGGAACGATGCCGCTGATGAGGTTCTCGGTGTGGACGGCCATTGGCATACGAGCAACAAAGCGACAATCTGGCGATGGCGTTCCGCCTTTCAGAATGATTTTGCGGCCCGAATGGATTGGACGATCAAGTCCTATGGCGAGGCCAATCATCCGCCCGTTCCCAAGCTGGGTCACCCGGCCGAGCTGACGGCCAGGCCAGGGGAACGCGTGGAGCTTAGCGCTGAAGGCTCGTTTGACCCGGATGGCGACACGCTTTCCTATCATTGGTTCTATTACGGCGAGGCCGGTTCCTTTACCACCTCCAACGCCCGCAGCGGGGATCCCGTCCCGATTCAGGACGCCGATAAACCGAAGGCCTGGTTTACCGTTCCCACCCAACGTGTCCTGCGCAACGGCACGATGCACATCATCCTCGCCGTCACCGACAACGGAACTCCGGCACTGACCCGCTACCGGCGCGTGATCGTAAACGTCGTATGAAGCGTTATTCGATTAGGTGGGTGGTATAGGTTTTACGATAATCCCCGGGGTATCGCCTGTCAGCTTCTTGAAAACGACATTGAAATGAGGAGTATGCTCAAATCCCGCTTTTTCCGCGATCAGCCCGATAGGTAGTTTTGTTTCCCTTAGCAGCCTTTGGGCCCGGCGCACGCGTACAAGCAGAACATATTCTTTGAATTTGAAACCGGTAATTTTGAGAAAGATGCGGCTTAGGTAGGCGGGGCTGATATAAAAGGTATGGGCTACTTCCTTTAAGCTCAAGTTATGTTGACCATGTTCGCCCAGGTAAGAAGCAATTTCTGATATTTTCTGATGCATCGGGTGAGCCTTGGTCAGGTTCACCTGATTTTCTTTGTGCTCGTACCGGTACATCTGAAGGAGTAATTTGATTAGCAGGGATCGGACATACGTTTCGAATCCAGCGCCCCTCGTTTCACATTCTTGGAGCATTTGGTGCAGGATCTCTTCGATGGCAGTCTGTTCATTTATGGGGAACCGGTAAAAAGGGGATTTATTTTTCGGAATAAGGTCCACGGAGGCTCTGGCTATTTCAGGGCGGATAAACGACTCTGAAAAATTGATCAGAATCCGCTCGCATTTTGGAGCGTCGGAACTGGACGTCCGGTGCAGGTCGTGCGGGGAAATCAACATCAAGTCGCCCTTCTCAAGATTGTGTATGGTGTCATTTACAAAAAAACAGCGGCCTCCATCAAGCACGTAGAACAACTCAAACGTAGGATGGGAATGAGGGGCAGGCATGATGGAATAGCCCTCCCGGTAGAGGTACTGGATGGCAAATTCGCCTTCGCTCCCGATGTGATGCTTGGTCCCTTTTACAGAGTCCATGGTCTGACCTCGCTTTCCTGCAGCTTTTCGATTATCCTATCACCATTTCTTCCAGTATATAAGAGAGAGAAGACAAAAAATCGAAAAAAAGAGACAAAATTATAAAAATAACAGGGTGAAATTTGTGATAATCTACCATTGATTAAACGCTTACAAGATCAAGGATGGAAGGGGGAACTATTGGGAAAAAGGGATGGCCGGGTTGACCATGGTTCGACGGTATAAAGGACCCCGCCTAAGCTTGCTATCCGCTTAAGGATTAAGTTGGAGGAGGAATAGTAAATGGCAAGAAAACAATGGAGGGTTCTTCTACCCGCACTCTGCTCATTAGGATTGCTGATGACTATCGTCAGTCCCCGTGTCTTAACAGCCGGCTCCGCGGGTGCGGATAAGCTGGAGATTTTGAAGGCGGAGGCCCTCACCACCACATCGATAAGGGTCACCTTCAACGATCGATTAGCCTCCTTTCAGCCTGGGGATCTGGAGCTTGACGCGGCCTTGGGAGATTGGTACAGCCTTAACCCGATGCTGACCAAGAAGTTTACCGTCAAGAAGGTGACTGAGGGAGTGAACGCCGAGGGGCTGACGACGGTGCTCCTGGAGACAGAGGAAGCGATCCATCCCGATGCCACGATTACACGAACGGTCGCCGAGAATCCGAAGAGTATCCCGTTCCAGGATGGAAATTATTATACGGGAGATCAGGCAACCGACAGGCAGCGGGCCGACAATCTGTTGACCTGGCAGACAACCGAGGGCGGCTGGTACAAGTATAGTGTCAAGGATAAATATGGAAGGGAATGGGATGGGAAAGAGAACAAATCGGGTTGGCGCACCGCCGAAGGGAAAGATATCGGAACGATTGATAACAATGCGACGACCAATGAAATTCTGTTTCTTGCTTTAATGTACAAAGAGACAGGCGAAGCCCGATACAAGGCGGCGGTAGAGCGGGGCCTTCAGTTTCTGTTGACGATGCAGTACCCGAACGGAGGCTGGCCCCAGGTCTATCCTGCACGCGGAAATTACTCGGATTACGTCACCTTTAACGATAACGCCATGATGCGGGTCATGAACGTTCTGAGAATGGCAAGGGATAAGCAATACCCGTTTAACACCGATATGGTAACGGAAGATTTAGCCGGCCGGATACAGAACAGCTTGGACCTGGGACTGGATTATATCCTTAAGTCCCAGATTGTCTCGGATGGCGAACTAGCCGGGTGGTGCGCCCAGCATGATCCTGTAACCTATGAGCCGAAAGAGGCGAGAAGCTATGAGCATCCCTCCATTGCAGGGGCCGAATCCGTCGATATTATCAAGTATCTGATGGCCCTTCCTGAACAAACACCGGAAGTGAAAAGGGCCGTGGAAGGGGCTTTGTCCTGGTTTGACGCGCACAAATTATCCGGCATGACTTACATTTCCGGAGATAAGAACAACGTCTACTTCGTTCCGGATCCTGCGAGCACGATCTGGTACCGATTCTACGAAATCGGAACGAACCTCCCGATCTTCTCTGGCCGTGACGGAATCATCAAGCACAACATTCTAGAGATTGAAGCCGAACGCCGCAACGGATACCGCTGGGCCGGTTCCTGGGCGCTAAACTTGCTCAAGATCGCCAAGACTACGGGTTACTACGAAAACAGGGTCTATGTAAAGGTAGTGGGCAGTGACTCCCAATCTCAGAACGGCAAAACATTAACGAAGGGGGACGTCAAGAGAGTCGAGGATGCGATAGCTCCGCAGGTAACGCTCCAGCCTATCGGCCGACAAACTGGCAACCACTATAATATCGATGTGACGCCTTGGAGCTTGAGTGGAGCCGTTAGTGAGAAGGCACAGGTGAAGGTGAATGGAGTTCCAACGAAGCTGGATAGCAGCCTAAGCTTTACTTCGGATCCGATCACGCTGCAGCCGGGTATGAATGTTATCACCATAACAGCCGTGGACAGCGCTGGGAATCAGGCGGCCCCGATAACCGTTCAAGCTGTTCCGACCAATGGGACGATCGCGAATAGGCTAAGCGAATAAAATCAATGAGTAGGAGGGAATGTTCGATGAGTCACCTGCAATGGGCAGTTGATATGGCCGGCACCATCCTGGCCCAAACCGACAGGGAGGGTATCATCCGCAGATCAAGGCGCGGTGGTCTTATGTCCCCGGTATGATGCTGCTGGCTTTGCACCGAATAGGCGAAATGACCGGGGAGGAGAACTACCACGACTATGTGAAAAAGCATATGGATTTGTTCGTGGAGCCCGACGGGGCCATTCGGACTTATGAGCTGGAGGAGTACAATCTGGACCAAATCAATCAGGGAAAAGTGCTGTTCCCTCTGTTCCAGCGCACCGGGGAAGAGCGCTATGCCAAGGCCGCCCATTTACTGGCTGCCCAGTTGAAGGGGCACCCGCGGACGACGGAAGGCGGCTACTGGCATAAGAAAATCTATCCGTTCCAAATGTGGCTGGACGGACTGTACATGTCCTCTCCCTTTTTGGCTGAATATGCCAAAACCTTTGACCAGGAGAATCTGTTTGACGAGGTCGCCCATCAGATCCTGACCGTAGAACGGCGTACCCGAGACCCGAGAACCGGTTTGTTATATCACGGCTGGGATGAAAGCAAGGAGCAGGAATGGTGTGATCCGGCTACCGGAAAGTCTCTGCATTTCTGGAGCCGCGCTATGGGCTGGTACGCTATGGCGATCGTTGACGCCTTGGAGCATTTCCCTCGGGATCACGCCAACAGAGGAACCATCGCCGGAGTTTTCGAACGGATGATGGGAGCCCTGGAGAAGGTGCAGGATGCCGACAGCGGACTTTGGTACCAAGTGCTGGATAAGGGCAACCGGACAGGCAATTATTTGGAAGCCTCCGGCACCTGCATGTTTATCTATGCCCTTGCCAAAGGGGTCAGGCTGGGCTACTTGTCCCGCTATTACCGCAAGCTCGCCTTCAAGGGCTATGAAGGGCTGCTTAAGCATCTGGTGGAGAAAGACGAAGCGGGCGTGCATTTACATAAAATATGCAGAGGAGCCGGGTTGGGCAACCGCCCTTACCGGGATGGATCGTACAGCTACTATATAAATGAGGAGATGGCAAGCGATCAGTTCATGGGGCAGGCTCCCTTTATTTTGGCCAGTATGGAAATGGAGAAGCTGGCCAAGGTGCCGGACGGACCGGCGGGGGACAGCGGAAGAAATCAATTGGTCTTTTAAGGCTGAAGAGAAACCCGAAATATTTTCTAATAGGAGGCCTGCCTGATGGCAGGTCTTTTACTGTATTTTTCCATCCATATCGAATAAGGAAGGAAAAAGGCAATTGACACCGCTTCCTTTTGGTAGTATCTTCAATTCGTAAGGTGCAAAAACGTTTTTGCAAAGGCCGTATGATCATCCAGTTGGGGAGATGAGGCAATGAAGAAGGAGCTTATCAATCTGGTGCCCAACCCAAAGTCCTTGGAGCCGCTGCCGTCCGTCCTGAGGCTTACCAGCGGGTATCGAATAAGCCTCCCGGAGGAAGACAAGCAAGCGATTTTTCCCATTGCTCAAAGGCTGCAGGAGTCCATACACCGCGTAACCGGGATTTTACCGGCCATCGCAGTCCGAACTCTGCCAATGGGTTTAAACCTGCTTCGATTCGACCGAATGGCAGGCAGGATAACCCATGAAGAAGCTTACCTGCTCCGAATCGCGAGCGACGGGATCTTGATCCGGTATGCCTCTCCTGCCGGCGCTTTCCACGCCGTCAGTACGCTTAAGCAATTAGTTATGCAGTATGGAAAACAGCTGCCCTGCATGAACGTCGAAGATGAACCCGACTTTCAAGCCAGAGGGATCATGCTTGATATCAGCCGCAGTAAAATTCCCAGGCTGGAAACCCTGTTCCGCCTTGTGGATTTGATGGCCGATTTGAAGATGAACCAGCTTCAGCTTTATGTGGAAGGCTTCTCTTTCGCCTACGAATCGTTTCCGGAAGTGTGGAAGTCCGGCACGCCGGTCACAGGCGAGGAGATCCTGCTCCTGGACCAATACTGCAGGGAGCGGTTTATCCAGCTGGTTCCTAATCAGAACAGCTTCGGACATATGACTCCGTGGCTTGAAAGAAAGGAATTCAATGATTTGGCGGACTGTCCGACAGGGTGCGAAGCGCCATGGGGAAGGTATGACAAGCCCATGACCTTAAATCCACTGGATAAGAGAAGCCTGGAGCTGATTGAGCGTACCTACGGTGATTTTCTGCCCTATTTTACTTCCGGTCTCTTCAACGTCGGGTGCGATGAAACCTTCGATTTGGGGCAGGGCCGAAGCAAGGCAGCTTGCGAGGAGCGGGGCAAGGGCCGGGTTTATCTGGAGTTCCTGCTGCAGGTACACAAGCTGGTCAGCCGTTACGGCAAAAAGATGATGTTCTGGGGAGATATCATCAAGCAGCATCCGGACCTGATTTCCGAGCTGCCGAAGGACGTGATCGTTCTTGAGTGGGGCTATCATGCGAGCCGTCCGTCGGCGGAGGATTGCACCGCTTTTCAGGCGGCCGGGATTCCCTATTATGTCTGCCCGGGTACATCGAGCTGGAACTCCATTACCGGATTGACGGATAATATGAACTCCAATTTGCTGACTGCCGCCGTGAACGGCAAACAGTACGGTGCAGCAGGATACCTGATAACGGATTGGGGCGATTGCGGCCATTGGCAGCCCCTGCCGGTCAGTTACGCCGGATTCGTCTACGGGGCTGCCCTAAGCTGGAACGTGGAACGAAACCGCCATCTTGATGTACCGGCCTACCTGGACCGGTACGTATTCAAGGACAGCTCATGCCGATTAGGTCAATTCGCGGTTGACCTGGGCAACTATTATTTGTTGGAGAAGCAGACCGCATACAACGGCAGCGGCGTCTTTCGCACGCTCTATTATCATCAATTAAACGATACAAATACGGATCTCGATTTCCTGCAGCTACCGGATCCCGGAAGGGAAGACTTCAGCAGGGTCAAAGAGCAGGTTGCGGCGCTTGCGGAGGAGCTGGAAGAAGCAATGCCGCAATGTTCCGACGCTCCCCTTGTTAAAAGGGAATATGCGCTGGCTATTAAGCTTGTCCTGCATGGGGCGGAGCTCGGTCTGTTTAAGACGGATCCCTCTTCGGATCTGTCGGGAAGGGAGCGCCGTTTGGAGCTGCTCCTGGAAGACTTGGACGGGATCCTTTTGGAGTACAAGGAAGTCTGGCTCATGAGAAACCGCCGGGGGGCCTCGACAGCAGCCTCGCCAAGCTGGTTGCGCTTCGGCAGCAGTACGGCGAAGCTCTGATGCAGAATTATACCTAAAGGAATATATTGACACAACTTAGGTATGGTAGTATTTTGGTATCAAAAGCGATTTTGCAAAAACGTTTTGTATAACCATGAAACAGGGAAGGACACTACTATGGCAGCAACGATAAAGGACGTGGCAAAAGCAGCAGGAGTGGCTGTATGTACAGTTTCCTTCGCCATGAACGGTTCCGCTCACGTAGCGGAAGAGACCAAGAAGCGGATTTTCGAAGCGATCGAGCGCTTGAATTACCGCCCCAATCAGTCCGCTCGGGGATTGGTCACCAAGAGGACCAACAACATCGGGCTTGCTGTCTCGGAAACGGCCGATGGGTTGGAGAACGGAATTTTGCTGGATGTCATCAAAGGAATGGGTCAGGCGGCAGGAAGCTACAACTATGATGTCATGCTGTCCTTTCAGAAACCCCAAGCGGCAAGGCCGGACGATCATTTGCTGGACGTATACCGCAAACAGTCCGCGGACGGTCTGATCATGATGGGAACGAAGATGGGAGAGACGCCTTACCGAGAGCTGGTTGCCAAACGGTTTCCTTTCGTTCTTCTAGGCCGCCCTTCCTCAGACTGTCAGTGTCACAGCGTGAACGCGGACAACGAGCAGGGTGCCTACCTGGCGGTAGAGTATTTGGCCGGAAAAGGCCATAAGCGCATCGCTTTTATCACCCCTTGTTCCCTTGAGGTCGACGCTTCCCAGGACCGGCTGACCGGTTACCGGAGGGCGATGAGTGCCTTTTTCGGTGGTGTTGATGACCAATTGATTGCGTATGGCAGCTTTGCTTCCGACAGCGGCTATGCCGAGACGGAAAGACTCTTGAATCTGAAGGAGCGTCCGACTGCCATTATCGCCGGCCGGGACGTCATAGCCTCTCGCGTTATGGAGAAAGCGACGGACCTGGGCTACAAAGTACCCGACGATCTTGCGGTAATGGGTTTTGATAACAGTATCATCTCCCAGGCCGCCCGTCCTGCCATCACTTCCATTGAACTGCCGATGCTTGAAATGGGATATAAGGCGTCGAATCTCTTGATTCAGCTGATTGAAGGCGGCATCTCTTATGACGACACCCAAAGAATAGTCCTGCCCTGCACCCTGCATGCAAGAGAATCCGCGTAAAAACTGGCTTGGATGAGGCCCCAATAGCAGCACACCATCCAAGCCTTCTTCCTTGCCTTTGCAAAAACGTTTTTATACCGCGACAGAGAGGATGTGATGCCTTTTAACACGTACAGGTGGAGGCAGGCTAATAAGAAATTCAGGCAGTTTCGTAAGCGGTTTCAATCATTCATAGGGGAGTGAAAAGCTTGAAGCAGGTTATTAAGGTTACGAATACGTTTCTGACTTTTGCTATGGCAGTCGGCATCACGGGATGCACAAAGAGCGGACAGACGACGGAGTCCCCTGGCGTCAAACCGGCGGAAACACTAAAGGCACAGGGCACTCCTGCTCCGACCGCGGACACGCTCAAAGGTACCATACGGGTCAATCTCCGGGGAGCATCGGCGGAAGTCTGGAACAAGATGGCGGAATCCTACACGGCCCTGCATCCGAACGTTAAGGTGATTGTTGACGTCAAACCGGCACAGGGCTACCGTGAGTGGGTGCAGGCCCAGTTTGCGGCCGGGAAACCGGAAGCGGACTTCATCATGACGAATGAAAACTCGGAGCTGGCAAAAGAGAAATTTGTCGACTTCAAGCCTTATTTGGAGAAAGTCAATCCGTATACGAGCAAACCTTGGAAGGAGGCTCTCAACCTGGAGGGGATGGGTATCAATCTAGAAGATCCCCAGCTTGACCAGCTCAACTCCCTGAACATTGAGTCCGTGCAGATTCTGTGGATGTACAACAAAGAGATTTTCCAGAAGGCGGGCATTTCGTCCCCTCCCAAAACCTTCAATGAGCTTATGGCCGCCTTTCAAAAAATCAAGGACGCCGGTTATACGCCTTTCTCCATCGGCGGAAACGCCCTTTCGCTCTGGAGCGGCCAGGCCGGCTGGCTGATGCGAATATTCCCGGACCAATACTTCCGGGATTACATCAACCAGATCCGTTCAAAGAGCGGGGACTATACTTATTTGCCGAAAGATGATACCTGGAAGTTTGACTTAAAAGATCCTTATAACGATGCGCGGGCAAAGGTGTCACCAAACGAACTCCGCATGCTGAAGGCTATCCACGACAAGGAAGGCCCGTACAAAATTGAAGGCAATCCTGCATGGAAAGATGTATATGAGAACCTGAAAAAGCTTTTCGGCTATGCTCCCCAAGGCTTTATGGGCATGTCGGAGGATCAGGCTTACAAGCTGTTCCTCACGGGCAAGGCGGCGACGATGGTTGCCCTTCCCTCCTCCTATTGGCAGCTTCCAAAGGATTTCAAGGATGCCGAGAAGACAGGGGAGAGCGGCGGAGTCAAGCCGTTTGAATTCGGCTACTTCAACATGCCTTCGATGGAAGGTCCTCTTGTCCAGGCGCCGGCCCGCACGATCCATGTCAATACAGGATTTTACGGTTTCGTCAAGAAGGATGCGGAGCAAACCGCCCTCGACATTGATTTTATGATGTACTTCACCAGTCCGAAAGGCTTCAAGGTATATATGGAAGCCGTTCAGAATTCCAAAGACGCCTCGATGACCGGTGCCCCGATGCTGAACAACATTGAGCTGCCGGAAAGCATGAAGAAGGCATTCGAATCCTTCAGCGCCATCGGAAACACGGAAGGACTTCCGAGCCCGGGCAATGTATTGGCACGCGGCCTGTACGATTATCAGCCTTCCGTACAAAGCTATGTCGGCTTGATCTCCAAGTATTTCAGCGGGCAGATCGGCGTAGACGAATTCATGAAGCAGTACCAGGCTGATATTGACTCGAAGTTTGAGCCCATGATGAAAGAGCGCAAGAAATGGGAGATTTCCGATTTGGAGCACCCGGAACGCAAGCCTCCGGTCAGGCAGTAAGCAACCACCTCTCTTTGCTCCGCGTCCGTCACGACGCGGAGCAAAGGACAATGATCGTCCCGGAAGAAGGGAGAACCCATGAAAAAACTCCTTATTTACCTAATGCTGGCCGGCTCCCTGCTGCTTTTTGCTCATCCGGCTATGGCGGAGCCCCTCTGGCAAATGGAAAAGGAAATGAACGTAAACTCACTATCCGTCGCATCCGACGGCGAGCGGATCGCAGTAGGCACTCAGGACGCCGCTGCGTTTGTGCTCAAGCCCGACGGTACGCAGGTCTACCGGTTTGAAGCAAAGAACGTCATAACAGGCGTATCGATGCTGGACACCGGGGAATTGCTGGTTTCTTCCGACGACCAGCATGTATATCTCCTCAATGCCGAGGGCAAGCCCGTCTGGTCTAAAGGCATGGGGAAGATGGTCAAATCGATTGCATCCACCCCAGACGGAGAAGTCATTGCGATAACGCTTTTTCGCTCTAATGCCGTGCACCTGCTGAATAAGCAGGGGAAACCGTAAGAGAAATCCCAGTCGGGATTGAAATATCCGGCGCCGAGGTCTCTCCCAACGGGAAATGGCTGGCCGCGGCCGGAGCCGACCAGTTCCTTTACGTGTATAACAGGGAAGGGGAACTTGTCGTCAAAACGTCGATTTCGGGCAGCATCAACTCGGTATCCATCTCCGATGAAGGGGTTGCCGTGGTCGGTTCGTCGGAAGATAAGGTCGTGATCCTGGATGCAGGCGGAAATAAGCTTGCCGAGCTCCCTGCCGGAGACGTTATCACATCCGTTCATATTACAGGCGGTGCCGATTATGTGGCTTATGCGGACTACTCAGGCAAGTATTATGTAGGCAGCCTGAAGGGCCGGGAGCTTTGGTCGGCCAAAGAAGCGGGGGCCGGACGCCAGATCCGGTTCAGTCCGGACGGCAAGCACCTGTACGCCGCATCTGACAAAGGAGCGGTCTATCAGTATGAGGTCGGGCATCTTCTCGAGAAAGGCAAACAAGCGGCCTTCCGGCAAAAGGCCATCCAATACGGTTCGATCGCGGCGGCGGTGCTTCTGGCCGTAGTCTTGATCTTCTGGACGGTTAAACGGACTCCGCACCTCTATAAGCGTTTATGGAAGGACAAATACGCCTACATCATGCTGCTTCCAAGCTTCTCGCTCCTTCTTGTCTTTCTTTACTATCCGTCTCTTTCCGGACTTTTCCATTCCCTTTATGATTGGAATCCGGGATCCCGGAGTACGTTCGTCGGCCTGGATAATTTCAGGAGAATGCTGGACGATCCCTATGTGTCCAAAGGCACGGTCAACCTCCTCATCCTCGTGGTCACCGGTCTGTTTAAGACCCTTATTCCTCCGTTGATTGTGGCGGAACTGATCTATCATTTGAGAAACAGCAAAGCCCAGTACCTGTTCCGGACTTCATTCGTCATTTCCATGGTCATCCCGTCCGTCGGTTTTCTTCTGGTCTGGCAAAACCTGTACGACCCGAATATCGGACTGATCAATCAGATTCTGAACATCATGGGACTTGGTTCCTTCGCCCACCCTTGGCTCGGCGACGCGGACACGGCGCTGTGGGCCATCATCTTTATGGGATTTCCTTTCATCGGCATCATGCAGCTGCTCGTGATGTATTCGGGGCTTATTGCCATATCGGACGAAGTGATCGAGGCGGCCAAACTGGACGGGGCCAAGTCGTTCCGCATCATCCGTTCCATCCATCTGCCGCTGCTTGCGGGTCAGTTCAAGCTGCTCATCGTGCTGGCTCTCATCGGCATCGTACAGGATTTCGGTTCCATCCTTATCGTAACCGGAGGGGGCCAATGGATTCCACCTACGTACCCGCTCTACAGATGTATTATGCGGCCACGAAGTTCGGTGATTTGGGCTATGCTTCCGCTCTAGGCGTCAGCATGTTCTTTGTAATCCTCCTGATCACCGTAATCAACATGAAATTTATCAAGACTGCCGACTAAAGGGGGTGATTAGGTTGACTAAATCGGAAACGCTTGTTCCCCGGACCGGTATGGTAAAACCGGCGGTCCAGCTTCGCAAAAAGGCTGACATCGCCCAGCAGGCCGTGCTGTACGCCATTCTTGGTCTCATCGTAATCCTTACGCTCGGTCCCATTCTTTTTACCCTGATTTCTTCCTTCAAGACCAATGCCCAAATCCTCGGAGGCTTTTGGTCGCTTCCTACCCCACCGCAGATGGGGAACTATGAGATTGCCTTCAAGGCCATTTGGCGGTATACGGCGAATACTGTCGGGTATGCGGCTATCAGCAGCATCCTGGTCGTGCTGTTGTCGGCCATTTCGGGCTACACCTTCGCCAAGAAAGACTTTCTCGGCAAGGAGATTCTCTTCATGATGATGCTGGCGATCATGATGATTCCTGGCGTCCTGACGTTAATCCCTTCCTATGTCCTTTACGCCGACCTTGGGCTGGTCAACACCCCCTGGGTCATCATTATCAGCGCGGCGGCGGGAGGCCAAATATTCGGCACTTTTCTCTGCCGGAGCTTCATGGGGGGCTCTCCAATGAACTGTTCGACTCGGCCAAAATAGACGGGGCTTCGGAATTCACCGTATTTCTTAAAATCGTTCTTCCCCTTACCGTGCCGGTGCTGATGACGCTTTTCATCATGTCATCCGTCGGTATTTATAACGAGTACATCTGGCCCCTGCTTACCATCAAATCCAACGAAATCCAGATGATCGGCGTCGGCCTCACGCAGTTCAAAAATCAATTCGGCATCACCAACATGGGCGTGGAATTCGCCGCTTACATGATCTCTTCGATCCCGCTCGTCGCTTTGTTCAGCTTCGGCATGAAATACTACATTCAAGGACTTACGCAGGGCGCGCTTAAGATGTAAAGGTTCGCAAATACCCTAAACGGAGAAAAACCATGACCAAACCTATGGAAACTCGCCAAGTCCCGAGCTGGATTTGGCATCCGGACCGAGAGCGTCAGAGGATGGTCCACTTGAGCAGACAATTTACCCTCACACGAGAGACTAGGGGATGGAATTCCGCATAGCCTGTACGGGCTATGTGGAGGTGGAACTGGATGGGAGCCTGCTGGGCGCCATCTCGGAGCATCCGCGGCAATCGATGGCCTTTACCTGTGTTGACAGCTTCCCGGATGTACTGGAAGCGGGTGTCCATACCCTTACCTTAAAGATTCGCTGCAGTGAACCTATGCCGATCCATCCCATCAACATCCATCTCCAAGACCGCTCCGTCGGCTGTATCGCTTATCTTCAGGGAGACGGATTCTGGCTTCCGACCGACGAAACATGGAAGGCGGACGACGGCCGGGCGGAGATGGTGTGCAGGCTCGGGGAGGAGCCATACGGCGAGTTGGACAACGCGCCGGATTGGTTTGTGGCCGGCGGATATGGCGACATTTCCGCCGAACGCATGGAGAGCATTAACTGCCTGTCCGCCTCGGGTCTCGGAGCCGAAGTTCGCGGAGGCTCCCTGATTTTGACCGGAAACGGGGTTCGGCCGCTCCAGCTCGGTGAGACGGATGCCCGGAACGAGCGCTATATTTTTTATCATCTGATGAAGCAAAACGAGTGGAAGGCACTTCGCCTGCAGCAGGCCGAACGGGACTGGACCGACATGCCCCAGGCCCTTGTGGAATTCCCTCCGAGATGAACATCCGATTCCATATCGAGAACCGGGGCTCAGACGAAGTGGAGATAGTATGGAACGGGGCGGAATCGCTGCATGAGCTGCACGGCTATGATTCCTGCATCACGGAGCACACCGTCGTGAAGCCGGGGAGCCGTTTTGTGACGAATCCCCAGGGCATGAAAATGGTTCAGTTCATCGTGGGGGCGGGTGCGGAGGAAAGATTCCACCTGGAAATCCAATTTGAGACGGTCGGCGTTCCCATGAAGCAGGTGGGAGGACTGGAATGTGACAATCTGTTGATGAAGAAGATCTACGACGTTTCGGTACATACCAGCGCGGTCTGCCATCAGACCGGATTGTGGGACGGAATTAAAAGGGATCGCCTAAATTGGGCTTACGATATCTACATGGCGGCCAAGGCGGACTATGTTCTATGGGATGATCTTTCGGTCCTGCGCCGTTCCATTCGGGAGCTGGGTCAAACACCTTACGGTTACTGGATGAACTCCATTCCCTCCTACACCTTATGGTGGCTGTGCGGAGTGTGGGATTATTATCTGGAGACGGGCGATGCCGCGTTTGTTCTGGAGCTTAGGGAGGACATTGCCCGTCATCTCCGGTGGGTCGAAGAGAACACCGACAAGGAGACCGGATTCTTTCTGACGCATGCACGGCAGGAGGTCTCGTTTATCGAATGGGTGCCGATGGGTGCTGAGGAGTCCTGGTACTGCCTGAACGCGATTTATAAACTGATGAGGACACAGATCAGCCGGCTGGCCGCTCACGTGCCCGAGCTTGGTATCGAAGTAAGAGGAGAGGGGCCTAATCTTCCTGAGGAAGCGTTTCTGGAGAACGCGTCGGCGCTGCTCACCCCTCTTCTCGGGATCATGAGCGGCTCGGTTTCCACGGAAAAAGCAGAGGCGTTTCTCTTGAACTGCGAGCTCAAGGACCCGCTGACCCCTCTGTCCGCTTATTGGTTTGCGGACTGCTGCTCCCGGCATGGGTTTCACGAAAAAGCGTGGGAGGCCATTTCCCTTGTTTGGGGCTCTATGCTGGATTCAGGCGCCACGACCTTCTGGGAGAGCACTGTGCTTACCCGCGGGGAGGATTATCATGATGCCCAGACGACGTACACGGCTTACGGGTCCTACCGGATGAGCCTCTGCCACAGTTGGTCGGGCACTCCCGTTGTTTGGATCAGCCGCTATATCCTCGGGATCCAGCCGCTTGAACCGGGCTACCGGACCTTTGACTTTAGGCCAAATGCGCTGCCAGGGCTCACCGAGTGCAGGGGGCTGTCCGCACACCCGAAGGGCCGATTCTTGTGGAATGGAAGGTGACGGAGGGCAGCATGGATAAATCCGTCCGGTTTCCCGGAAGGGTGATTACCGGTTGAAGCTCGATTCCGAGCGAATTTTACATAACAAGGAGGAAGAAGATGACAAAGTGGAACAGACTGTTGCTCGTAGCATTGGTTTTGGCCGTGGGACTCCAGTGGATCCCGTCGGGAATCGTTCTGGCGGGGAAGTATGACTCCACCCTGCAGGAATCTCCAAATGTGCGGCATGTGACTGGCTTTTATCCTTCCATCAAGATCGATGACTTCAACACACCGGATTCGGTGGACGCCCCGGGGAAATGGAGCAAGGGAGAAGGAGTGTCGGAAGTCCGTTATACGGCCAAAACGGCAAACAGTCCGGGATCTCCATATGAAGGCACCCATGTTCTGGAGGCCGTATCGGGACAGGTCAAGGCGTACGAGTGGCGAACGATGTACAAGGAATTTTCCGTCCCCCTTGACCTCTCGAGCGTAAAGTACCTGACGTTTGCCGCCAATGCCTATGGCTGGAAAACCGAGGATTATTTGATTCGGGTAAGCCTGTACAATGGCGACGACAAGTTCCAAAGCATCGTAAAGATCAATCCCAACGGCTGGAATGAGGTTGGCGTATCCGTCGCGGACTGGGCAAACCGAAACCGGATTACCAAGATCGAATTCTCTTTCATGCTTAATTACGATCTCGCCGGCTTGCGGGACGGCGACCCGGGCTATGCCTGGTGGGGCGGCAATTACCAGATTGACCTTTTGAGCGGTTCGAATACGCTCGACATGGATTTCAACACCGAGGGGGAGACAGAGGGCTTTACGGCCCAGGGCGCCTCAGCCAGTGCAGCGGGAGGAGAACTGAACCTTACCGTAACGGATACCGCTCCCGTGCTGGTTTCCCCGCCGCTGCTTCACAATATTGGATCGCTGAACACCTTGGAAGTCAGCATGAGCAACAATTCCGCGTTCGACCGGGTCCGGATCGATTGGATCACCGAGGAGAGCCCGGAGTGGAATGAAGCCAAGTCGGCGGTGTTCGACATTCAGCCCAATAGCAGCGGATACGCGGATTACGATTTCAATTTGTCCGCCAATTCCCTTTGGACCGGGCTGCTGAAGCAGTTCAAGCTTACTTTTCTCAGTAGTAACGGAGCGAGCTCGGGTCAGATCGGGATTGACAAAATCGGATTCAAGAATTTGGCTCCCATCGTCGTCTATCCCGGTGAGATCAGCAGGCATGAGCTGACAGGTTCCCTTGACAAGATCGTCATCGCAGGGTCCATCAAGCCGGAAGCTCTCACCAAATACGGATCGGGAAGCCTTGCCTTTTTTGAACTGCAGCCTTACGAGGATGAGAAGGCATTAACCGGGAAAACCCCTCTATCCGAAGCAAGTGTCTCGGCGAACTTTTCGTTTGAAACGGACTTGAAAGACACGAACGGGCGCTCCAGACTGTTTTCCAAATTTGCCGTAGCGGCCCGTCTTGCGGACGGTTCCTACGAACTGATTGACCGGGCTCACTACGTCACGAATCCGGAAGCGCTTGCGCCGAATCGATATCCCTTCCCAACAGCGGCAAGTAAAAGGGTCTGCAGGTGCAGATGATTGGCGACGCAGAGGATCTGGGCATCAGCCATGCCGCTTTGAACGTGACTTATACGGGCGCGTTGTATATCGATGGCAATGTGAACCCCGCTAACACGGTGGTTTACGAGTATGAAGGCCAGAACTACTACTTCAAGAAAAATTGGGTCGAGGCGAACGATAACAATATCAAAAGCTTGTCGGATAACGGTGTGACGGTCTCCCTAATCCTGCTCGCCTACAAAGAAAATATGGACGGCACGACGCCTAACCGCTACCTGATCCATCCGGACGCGGGCGATAACGGAATTGTCTATGCTTTCAATACGACCGATGAGACCGGCACCAATTACTATAAGGCGATTACCGCCTTCCTGGCTGACCGGTATACCCGTGAGGACCAGCAGTACGGGAGAGCGGTCAATTACATCGTCGGCAACGAGGTAGACGCGGCCGAGGCCTGGTATAACATGGGATCCGGCAAATCGGTCGGAGAGTTTATCGAGGATTACGGCCGGACCGTGCGCCTGACGAACACGGTTCTCAAGAGCCGTTACAGCCAGGCAAGAGTCTACATCTCCCTGACGCATAACTGGGATGAGGATCTGCCGTCCACTGGAACCAACTACGACGGCCGGATGATCGTCGACACGCTGCAGCAAGAAATGATGAGCCAAGGCGATATCCCTTGGAACATCGCCTATCATCCTTATCCGGAAAACCTGTTCGATCCGAAGGCATGGAATGCTCCCACTTCGACGGACCGGTTTGATACCAAGAAGATCACCTTCAAGAACCTGCATGTCCTCGTCGACTATTTGAAGCAGTCCCGTATGCTGTATAACGGCGAGCCTCGTCGGATCATCCTGTCCGAGCAGGGCTTCCACAGTCTGGACAATTCCCTTGAAGGACAGAAGATACAGGCTGCGGCCTATGCTTATGCCTATTACATCACAAATTTTCTCGACGGCATCGATTCGTTTATTCTCCACCGCCATGTGGACCACGCGGGGGAATACGGCTTGAACCTTGGGCTCTGGACGCACGACCCGGACATCAGCGGAGCAAAAAACATCCCGTATGAACACAAGTATATTTACGATGTGTTCAAGTACATCGATACGAGCCGCTCCCTTGAGGTAACGGAATTCGCTAAGTCTATCATCGGCATTTCCGATTGGAGAGAGATCGCACCGGCTTTTGATCCGGCAAAGCTCGCTCTCCGGGAAATTCCGCAGGAAAACCCAGCGGTCCGGATTGAGCCGAAGCAGTTGAAAGACGCGAAGATGATCTCCGATTTTGAAAGTACGGATGACGGCTGGGCAAAGGCGGAATATGTCTCCCGGGTGGAGTCCGACAGTTCCCTGCAGCTAAACGGCGCCCGTTCCCTAAAAGCGGTCCTCATGAACAGCGGTGTCCAATTGGGAGAAAGTGCGGGGGTTTCTAAATCATTCGACACACCCTTTAGCTTTAAGCGCAAGCCCTATCTGTTCTTTGGCATCCATCCGACTGACGGGCCAGCCTCCGGCACTTACACGGCACGCATTAAGGTTTACAGCGGAAGTCATGTTTTGGAAGCCGCCGCTGATGTAAAGCCGCAAGAATGGAGCACTATTGCCGTGAACCTGAACGATTGGGCCTATAAAGAACAGGTGACCAAAATCAAAATCTGGCTGGAACCGACGGACCGAGTTCGCTGGGCGGCCGGCAGTTTCCATATGGATGCCATTGGTATGGCGGAAGGAGTAACAGGAGACGCACAAAAAATCTTACAGTAAATCAAGGGAGAACAGGCAGGGAGGGACCGGCAGCCAGGCCGCGTCAACTCTCTGCCTTTCTCAGGGAGAAGGAAAATTCCTATGAAAACGGACTGGCAGGCGGAATGGATCTGGATCAAGCTGCCGCAGGATACACCCAATGTATATTTGGAGGCTAGAAAAGAATTTTTGCTGGACGCGGCGCCTCTCCGTGCGAAACTTTTCATTTCCGCAAACCAGGAATACCGGGCCTATTTGAACGGTAAGGAAATCGGAAGAGGCCCGTCTCCCTCCGATCAGCACTGGAAATATTACGACGAATACGAGTTGGAAAGGGACTTGCTGCCAGGGAAAAATGTTCTCGCGGTGCTCTCGTATAACTTCGGCACAACGGATATCGTCACCGGGCAGATGCAGGGGGCGGGCGGGATGATTGCGGAGCTTGAAATGGCAACCGGATCCGGAATGATCACCATGGCAAGCGATTCCACCTGGAAGGTGCGCAGGTCACCCCGGTGGGTGGAACAAGTTTCCAGGCAGCATCTCTGGAATGGGTTTCGCGAGATTTACAGGGCTGACCGGGAAGACGGATGGGAAGGTGTCCGGTATGACGACTCCGGCTGGGAGGGTGCGATCGGACTGGAACGGCCCGGTGCACCGGATGCCCGATGGCCGAGGCTTCTGCCTCGGGAGATCCCTTTTCTGCACCGGGAACTCTTGAAGCCGGAAGCCATCGTCCGAACGGATGCCAACTTCGGCTGGATCGGGGGAAGAGACCATGTTGGCTTCTTCCGACCAAGTTTGCGGCATGACCATCGATGCGAGGAAACCCGGTTCTCTTCCTGGGGTTGTCTTCGATTACTCCAAGGAGGTGGTCGGGTACCCCGAATTGGAGCTTACGGCGCCCGAAGGCGGTGTGCTGCAGCTATGGTACGGGGAGTCGCTGGATCTGAAGCTCTACGATACCTTCGTGTTGAAGCATGGGGAAAACCGGCTGAAGCCGTTCGGCCGGCGGGCGTTCCGTTTTCTGTACGTGACGTTGCAAGCCGCTCCGTCCTCCGTCACCATTTCCCGGCTGGAGACCGAGTCCGTGCATTACGATTTTGGCCCGGCCGGCCTGTTCCACTGCAGCGATCCCCTGCTGAACCGGATATGGGAAATCGGCACCTACACGACGCTGGTGAACAGCCAGGATCACTTGGAAGACTGCCCGCTGCGGGAGAAGGCGCTGTGGGTGGCGGACGCCGTGGTGATGGGCAAGGTCATCTACCATGTATTTGGTGACGAACTTCTGCTCCGGAAGTGCCTCCTGCAGGGTGCCCGAATCCAGAATGAGGACGGATCGATACCCGGTACAGGGCCCGAGCGAAACTCGTTCATGCTTCCGGACTTCAATGCGCACTGGCTGTTCGGCGTGTACCAGCATTGGCTTTTCTCGCAAGACCGGTCCTTCCTTGCCAAAGTGTGGCCTTCCGTCTGCCGGCTTATGGAATGGTTTCAAAAGCAGGAGGATGAGGACGGCCTCTTCGCTCGAGCCGACAGGCCGGGCTGGTGGTGCTTTATCGACTGGGCGGATTATATTGACCGCAGGGACCGGGTCACCGCTATGTCCTGCTTCTACTACAAAGCGCTGCGAACAGCGGCGGACCTGGCCCTAGCGGGTGGTGAAACAAACCATGCAGACGAATGGCTTAAGCGGTCGGGCCGCCTTCGGGAAGCCATCCGCGGGAAGATGCGTGTTCCGTGCTCCCCTGTATTCGCTGACTGCATCGAAGCGGGAGGACTATCAGCTTCCATAACGGCCCAAACCAATTTTGCCGCCATTTGGTGTGGGGTGATGGAGCAGGAAGAGGCCAACCACTTCCTGGATGAATGGTTCCTGCAAGGACGGACGCCGGAGCTGAAAGGGGCCTTCTTCTATCATATTGTGCTGGAAAGCCTGGTTCGGCTTAACCGGGTGGAGGAGGCGCTCGGCTTGGTCCGTTCGTACTGGGGAGGCATGGTGGAGAGGGGGCTGCGACCTGGTGGGAGACATTCGATCCGTCCACTCCTGCCTGTACGGTGCCCAGCCCGTACCAAGGCAACACGCCGACCTATCTGATGGACCATATCCCGGTGAGCTTCTGTCACGGCTGGGGGCTTCTCCCACTTATGTGCTGACGCAGTTTGTTTTGGGAATGGATGTGTCCGAATCGGGAGGTGGGGCGATCCGCTTCGAGCCCCATCCAGGCGGTCTGGATTGGGCGGAAGGCACCGTCCCCACCCGCTACGGCCCTGTCCGCGCGGCGTGGAAGAAAGGGGAAGACGGCGTGCTCGATTGCACTTTGTCCGTTCCCGCCGGCGTAAAGGTGCTGCTCAGCGGCCGTCACCGCGTCACCGTTCGGGAGGGAGGAGAGGGATTATAGGGGATGACAGCAGAAAGTGGAACCTGGTTTCAGGCAGCGGACACTGTCGTCCGAATGTATATCCACATCGAGAAGCGGCATCATCGCAACCATTAATGGAGGTGGATCGAATGAAAAGAAATCGCACTTTCCGAACGCTCGTGACCGTGCTTATTTTCCTCATCATCTGCACCGGGTTTCCCGTTCCCTTTGGTGCTTCGGCAGCGGGGACAACGACTTCCATCAACTATGAGTTTAATGAAGACGGCAATGCCGAAGGCTGGATGAAGTCCCGGAACGGTGTGGAGAGCTATCAGGTACAGGAGGGAAGCCTGCAGCTGAAATTAAACAAAGCGGATCCGTTTTGGTATGGGCCGGATCCCGTCGGGCTGACGGCTTCCGCCGATCAATCGTTTACCGTGCGGATGCGGGCGACCAAGGAGACTCCGTCGCCGTCTATTTCGATACCGATCTTTACCCGGGACTCTCCGAAAGCAAGAGAATCCTGATTCCGATTAAATCCGATGGGGAGTTTCACGAGTATACCGTGAGCGCGGGTACTCATCCGAACTGGAAAGGAATCGTACGGAGGCTGAGAATGGACTTGGAGCCGGCCGCGAGCGTGCCCTCCGAAATCAGTATCGATTACATTCGGATCGCGGAGCATTCGGATTTCAGCTTTGAATTCTTCAGCGGAACGGACGGCTGGCGTTCCGTCCGGGATTTAAGCGAACTTAAAGCGCAATCCGGAAGTGTTTCAGCTGCGGTATATGGATCCGCCCCAGCCATGGAGTCGGGCATCATTGGAGAGCCGGCAGACAAACTGGGCGAAATCAAAATCAGAACCCGGGTGTCCGGCGGGACCGCGGATGCTCTGCAGGTATCCTTCACGACGGATGAATTTCCGGATTATACGGAAGACAATGAAATCCGTATTCCCATCTCTCCCGATGGGAACTACCAGGAATACGTAGTCAAAATGTGGGAGCATCCGTCTTGGAAGGGCACGATCCGGACCGTTCGTCTCCGTCTGGATTATACGGGGTCTGTGGGAGAAGCGTCATGGGAAACCGACTATGTCCGGTTCCAAAGCGTTGCTCTGCCGGTGTACGACTGGAACAAAGACGGCGACTCCCAAGGGTGGATTCCCATCCATCATCTCACTCCCCTCAGCATTGCGAACGGGTTGCTGCGGACAACGGTCACCGGCTCGGATCCTAACTTAGGGATTGATAACCTGAAAGGCGTGATTGGGGAGAGGGACAAAACCCTTAAGATCCGGATGGCTGCAACAGCGGGCAATTTCGTATCCGTTTTCTTTGCGACGGACACTGCGTCCGGTTATGCGGAAACGCGCCGGTTCGACTTTACCATTACGGCGGACGGGGCGATGAGGGAATATGTGATTCCCGTTGGCGACCACCCGATGTGGAAAGGGAAGATCACGAAGCTGCGCCTCGACCTGGAGGGTGGGGATCGTACGAATGCCGTCCTAACTCTTGATGAAGTGCGGTTCGTATCCAGTCCTGCAGGTGCCAACTTATCCGTAAAGCGCTCCAAGCCGGCTCTGCATGCCGGGGAGGATGCTGAAATTACGGTTGATATCTCGAACACCGGGGGAAAAGCATTCTTCAGCCCTCAGGCGGAGCTTATCCTTTCCGGGGGCTGGGGATGGATGGAGGGGAAAGTGTTCAACCTCTACCGGATCTGCACCCCGGGGATACGAAGACCGTCACTTGGAAAATAAAAGCGGCATCGGAAAGTGCATCGGGAGTCGGGGTCCATCTCCATGCCGCAGGATACGAACAAGGCTATTCCGTTGCCCTGCCCGTCCTAAAGGAAAACAAAGCGCTGCCGGGCGGCAGGCCGGACGGTACGCGGGCCTATGTGGACCCTGTGACCGGTGATGCTGTGCTGGAGAATCCGAGCATCCGCTTCGTGGCCCCCAAATCAGGCTTCGGGTATGGGCAGTATCAGGTCTATGGATGGGAGGACGAACAGGGCTGGAAGCTGATGGCGAGCACGCAGCCGTTTGCCGGTGCCGTTGTGCGTCAAGGGGATAACAGCGCGGAAACCGTCGCTTTCCACCCAACCCGGGCCGAGGCCGGAGGTGAGGCAGGTGAGCAGAGGCTTACGTTCCAGGGAGAGACAACGGATTCCGCAGGCAGAAGTTGGAGCTACGAATTTGGGTTTGCTCTGAAGAACGACGATGTACAAATTCGGGCCCAGCAGCATATTCAATCAGATAAAGATGCCGAACTGCTGAATATGACTGGACCGGTCCTTACAGTAGGGGAAGGAAGCTTCGGCAGCGCGAAAGAGGAAGCCTTATTCCCGGGGCTCGAATGGCTGGTTGGAGACGAAGTATCCTCCAGCAAGCTGGATATTCACACACCGGACTCTTTGCGTCTCGTTCCTCATCCGTACAAGATTACGGTTCCGTTAATGGCGGTCCGCCAAGGCGGGCAGCTCGTCAGCTTGAGCTGGGACCCTCATCAGAAATGGGATGGAGTCCATGAGCTTC
This sequence comes from Paenibacillus sp. CC-CFT747, assembly GCA_030323305.1. GTDB lineage: Bacteria > Bacillota > Bacilli > Paenibacillales > NBRC-103111 > Paenibacillus_AO > Paenibacillus_AO aurantius. Next base: position 3,861,189 of record CP106741.1, read on the forward strand.
CAGCAGCTAAATTCGCTTCGCCCAACTGGGTCGAGAACCAAAGCAACCACGTGATGGGGCTGTCCGCGTTAAGCGTGCCGACCTGGGTAAAGGAAAATCAGGAGCTTGCCAAAACGGCGTATCCTTTGAAGGCTGGGCAGCCGATCGAACTTAAAGCCGGAATCACGGTCTCGAAAGCGGATTCCGTTGCCAAAGCGGTGGACTTGTATATGAAGCAGGAAGGCGCACTGCCTGCTGCTCCGCAGGTCTATGATTTTAAACAACAAGTAGACCTTGGTTTAGATGCGTATCTGCGAACCTACTGGGATTCGGCAACGAGCGGTTGGCGCCATGTCAACATCTTGTCTTGGGGAACGAATCAGTATCCTGCCGACATGGTAAGCCTTAAGCTCTTGGGCATGTCTGAGCCGGACCGGAAACCGGAAGTGGAGCAGGTCATCTCGCAGGCGCTCGGCGCCATGGCAGACAAGAAGAAGCTGGGCGATCCGGATTACCATATCCCGCAGTTTCAGGCTGCTTTCCATGTCGGATACATGGAGGAGATGCTGGCAGGATTGAAAGGGGAGATGCAGGCTCTTATGGACACTCAGGATGCTACAGGCGCCTGGGTATACGACAGAGAGAATGCCTTTAATCCTCCCCTCGGCAAAAACGGCACTCCCCTTTTCGGACAGACGGCTCTGAACGCAAAGCAGTTGTTGAAATATGCGGCCATGACAGGCAATAAGCAAGCGGAAGAGGCGGGCTTTAAGGGACTTGCCGCCCTGGGTTCTATGGGGGAAGTGCCGCGTGCCGGTCAGCCGTGGGAGGTCCCTCTGCATGCGCCCGATATCCTTGCCGCAGGAAATGCCGCAGGAGCTTACCTTCAGGCCTATAAGATGACCGGTGAGGACCGTTATCTGCGAAAATCCGCCCAATGGGCGCAAGCAGGCCTGCCCTTTGTCTACACCTGGGGAGTGCAGGAGCGGCCTATGATGGAATATGGCACCATCCCCATCTTCGGTGCTTCCGCTTACATTAACTCCTGGCTGGCTTCACCCGTGCAGTGGAACGGTCTTGTATATGCTTATGAAGTGCTGGATCTCGCCCGCTACGACAGCTCCGGGCCTTGGAAGCAGATAGCGGACGGAATATTGGCCAGCGCGGAGAAGCAGCAGGCGTCCGGTAAGGATGAAGTGTGGAGAGGCGGCTATCCGGACAACTGGAGATTGATTTCCAACAGCCGTTCGGACACCGTTATGCTGAATCCCGAGGAAATTGTAAAGACAATCTTTATGAAACGGTTCGTGGAAGGAAAGGGGCCGAATCCCGACGTCCAATCCGTTTCCATTCCCGGCTGTCCTGGGCCTGTTCTCGATAAACGGGAATGCGCCGAAGCTCGCGTAACTTCTCTGGCGGATATCAGGAATACTTCTCCCGCCGACACGAAGCATCTCCTATCCTTTGAGCTGGCTTATCCAGCCGGTGAAACAAGTCATGTACTGATAGCCATGAGGGAGAAACCGCGAAAAATAACGATCAACGACGTCGTGGTGAACGAAACCGATGACTTGAACGGCGCCCCTGAGGGATGGGCCTATCAGGAAGATAGCCGGTATTTGCTGCTGAAGGTCCCACATTCCGGACAGGATCAAGTCATGATTTATTATTAACAAGAAGAGCGGAAAGCGGCTGCATCCCACTAGACAATACAGCATTGCCGGAGGGGCGACCGTTTTCCGCTTTTTCCTTCTAGTGGAAAAGGAAATAGGGGGTAAGCCGATGGAACACAAGATAAAGCTGGGCATTATCGGGACGGGAAATATTTTTAAAGCAGCCCATCTTAAACCGCTTTTAGAGCACCCTGAAGTGGAGATTGCAGCCGTCTGTGACGTAAACAAGGAGCGGGTGGAGGAGTACGCGGACCACTATAAGATTCCTTACGCCTATACGAATTATCAGGATCTGCTGAAGCATGAGGAAATTGACGCTATCGATATCTGCACACCGAATCTTTTCCATTCGGAAATAGCTATTGCCGGTCTGAAGGCCGGCAAGCATGTTTTTGTGGAGAAGCCGGATGCCGTCAACCCTGAAGAAGCACAGAAAATGGCGGACGTGGCAAAGGAAAGCGGAAGAGTATTGATGGCCATGCGCAACAATCGGTTTACGGCAGCCTCCCGTTATTTAAAGCTCTTTATCGATGGCGGCGGAATGGGGGAAATCTATACCGGACGCTGTGGTTGGATCCGCCGCAGAGGCATTCCGGGCAAAGGAGGCTGGTTTACAACGAAGGAGCTGTCAGGCGGCGGCCCCCTGATCGACCTTGGTGTGCATATGATTGATCTGGCCGTCTGGCTCATGGGCAATCCTAAACCGATTGCGGTGACCGGGGCCACCTATACGAAATTCGCGAATAACGACATGTCCGATTCTATCGACAGCGATTTCGGGGAGAAGAAAGAAGATGGAATGTTCGATGTAGAGGACCTGGCCACCGGCTTTATCCGTTTCGATAACGGGGCAACCCTGCAGATTGAGTTCAGCTGGGCGTCCAATATTGAAGAAGGAACCAATTATGTTGAGCTGAGAGGCACGAAGGCAGGATCCCGCATTCAAAATGGGCAGCTCAAAATTTTCACGGAAACAATGGGTGAGCTTACCGATCTGGTACCGGTTTTAAAACAGAACGAGGCACCTCATGGGGAGCATTTGAAGCATTTCATCGATGTCGTAAAAGGTCGCAGCGTGCCCATCCTTACTCCCGAGCAGGGAGTGGATATGATCAAAATATTGTCCGCCCTTTATCAGTCGGCCGAATCCGGTAAAGAAGTGAGGATGTAGGATGATCGGGGCCGAGGGGCAGCCTGCCGGCTTAAGCGGATAAATACGGAGGCTTCTCGTGAAAAAGGCGCAGCTGCTTAGCTGCGCCTCTTTTCATCGTTACTGGCTTAAAATCCGGTTATGGCAACCAGAGCGGAACGGGAGCCCCCGCATCGGCATTCCGGCCTTGAGGGATCTTCCCGTTCCCCGTATCCGCAAACCGCAGAGAGGTAAACAGGGTGCGCTCCCCGGGGTGAAAGCTGTACCGGTGAAGTGCGCTCCGACCGGAGCGGAAGCAAACTGGACCGGGGTATTCACGGTATGGCTTGCGGTGGAGAAGACATACAGCCCGTTATTTTGCAAAGCGGCGAAGCTTCCTTTGTTCACTTTATCGGCATCGATGGCGGAGCAAGCCCAGACGTTTCCGTTAGGCTCGAAGTCTAAGCTGCCCGGAGAGCTGAATCCGTTCTGCGGGCCGCCTGCCGTGAAACTATCATAATGGAAGGCTGGCGCTTCGGCGTCGCCATCTTTCTCGGAGAGATGGGCCAAATAGCCGTGAATGTTGCCGTTCGCAACATTTTGGCCTATGGCCACATAGAGATCCCCAGTATCCGGATGCAGCGCTACGCCCTCCTGGCGGTCGGTGCGTGTTGCCCCGAGGATGAGGGCTGCCTCGTAAGCGTAGACATAGACGTCGGCCTCCTCACGGAACAGCTCCAGCAGACTCTCCTTCGATCGCTGCAGCACAGCAGGCGGCTGGTAAGCGTGGTCCTTCAGCGTTTGTTGGACAGCAGCGGTTGAAAGCTTGATCCAAGCGCCATTAACCAGGTCGGCGGCATATAACGTTCCGTCGTTCAACAGCTTGGCATTTTCCTTGCCCAAGGCCGGCTGATAAGCTTCTTTGCTGACAAATTTGTAGAGACAGGCATGGTTGGACCTGTCGCCCATATAGACGACAAGACGGCCTTTTTTACCTAGTCCCATCGCCATTCCTCCGTGGCGGAAACGGCCTAGTGCGCTGTGCTTCTTGATTGCGGACTTTGGTTCGAACGGATCCACTTCGACAACCCACCCATAGTGAGTCGGATTCAGCCCTGCGTCACGGCATGCTTCATCGTACAATCCTTCTCCAGACAGGACGCTGCCCCATAAGGTTACCGTTCCGGAATGATTGGCGAGTGTCCCTTGAACGGTCCCCGCCGTACGCACCGACGCGGTGCCGCGGGCAGGGCCTGTCAGTTCCGCCCGTTCCAGACCGGTGATCCTTCGGGCATAAGCAGAATTAGGATCTAACGTCCACTTTCCCTTCTTGCTGCGGTAAACTTCCACGACGCTGCCGCCCTGGCTGTAGAGCATCTGGCGGATTTGGCCGGCCGAAAAGTGGCCGTTCGCAGGAGCTCCGTGGACGGCCGTGGAAGAACTGTCGTGATTGACATAAAGCAGGCCATGGTTTTCCGTATCATCCATAGGAAAAAAGGCGGTAAACGCCGGGTTAAAGCCGAAGGTGTCCCCGCTTGGATTTATTTTATCGCCATAGGAAGCGACCATGTCATATTGGAAGCCTTTGGGGAGCAGGAGTTCATCCTGGGAGGAGGGGAAATCGGGTTGAAGGTTGAGGGAATGGATGCAGACTTCTTATCGTACAAACGGTCTGCGGCAGCGGCGGTTGGAGAAGGTTTCCAAATAAGGCCTAAGCCTGTGGAAGCGCCCGCCACAGTTGCGGCCCCGGTACCGACGTAAGTGAGAAATTTGCGACGGGAAATTGGTCTGTTGTAATCCATCCATGAATCGCCTGCCCTATAAGGTATTTAGAAAGATTAGTTAAATCATGAAATTCAAGTTTCTACTAAAAATACTAGAGACAAATGCCTAATTATGGTATTACTAGAGTAGTATATACGATCTTATCGGAAACCTACAAGATGGAGGTTGTGACTTGATCCGACGGATACAGGCGGCTCCGGAAGACGCCCCTTTTTTGTATCAATTATACGCAAGCACGCGCAGCGACGAAATGACGGCATGGGGCTGGGGAAAGGAACAGGCGGAGGCGTTTCTCGCCATGCAGTATACCTTTCAACGGCGCTCCTATGAGCAGCGGTTTCCGCAAGCGGAGCATTCCATCCTCTACCATAATCAGGAGCGGGTCGGGCAGGTTCTGATCTGGCGGGGCAGCGACCAGTGGATTTTGGCGGATGTGTCTCTCCTTCCCGAATGCAGATGGCGAGGCATAGGCAGCGAACTGATCCGCGAGCTGCAGTCCATGGCGGCTAAAGCCGGTGTTCCCCTGCGATTAAGCGTACAGACCGACAATCCGGCGGTCCGCTTATACGAAAGGCTTCATTTTCGGGTAATCGAGCAGGGAGACGTTTACCATCGAATGGAATGGCATCCCGAGCAAGCTGTAACAGCAGGAAGAGAAGGGGTGACCTAGCATGAACGGACTATCCGCGGCAACATTCCGGCAATTGGTACAGGACAAAGTAGAGGTCGTCTTCGATGACGGCATCGTTCCTTTGGAACTGCTCAGCGTTAAAGAGTTCCAGGCGGGAAAGGACTTTGAGCATTTTTCCTTGGTGTTTCGGGGGACGGGAATCCTTTCCTTCCGCAAGGCACTTACTGGATCCGGCATGAACGCTTCGGCCAAGAACCGATGTTTATGGTCCCGATCGGTCAAGAGCAGGGCGGGTATCGGTATGAGATTGTTTTTAACCGAATGAAAACGGCGGATGGAGGAGTAAGTGATGAGTGAGGCCTATGTCGGGGAGATCCGAATGTTTGCAGGGAATTTTGCTCCGGTAGGATGGGAGCTATGTGACGGAAGATTGCTGCAGATTTCGGAAAATGACGTGCTGTTTAATCTAATTGGTACGATATACGGCGGAGACGGAGTTACAACCTTCGGACTTCCGGACCTGCAGGGCCGCGTACCGGTCCATATGGGGCAAAACCCCCGTACCGGTACGGGCTACATGATAGGGCAAAAGGCGGGTACGGAGACCGTTACGCTCCTGCAGGGGCAGCTGCCGTCCCATAGCCATCCCGTTAGGGCGCAGGCGGAAGCCGGGACGTTAAGCAGCCCTGCGAATGCCCTATGGGCGCAGTCTGCTTTAACTCCCTATACCACGCAGACGAGCGGAACAGCGGGGATGTACAATGGAGCGGTTTCGGCTGCAGGCGGGAATCTGCCACACGAGAACATGATGCCTTTCCTGCCGATCCGGTTTATTATCGCCACCTATGGGATCTATCCGTCTCAGACTTAACCTATAGCTAAGAACCATTTAAGGAGGAACCGGCTTATGTCAGAACCCTTTATAGGCGAAATCCAGGCGTTTGCCTTTACTTATGCACCAAGAGGTTGGGCGCAGTGCAACGGTCAGATGCTGCCTATTAACCAGAATCAAGCCTTATTTTCCATTCTTGGAGTCACTTACGGAGGAGACGGAGTAACGACTTTCGCCCTTCCCGATTTGCGCGGGAGGGTGCCGGTTCACGTTGGAAATGGAGTGACGCTGGGACAATCCGCCGGGGAAGAAGCCCATACTTTGACCGTGAATGAGATGCCGGCCCATACCCATGGAGTAGTCGGTTCCACGAAAGCCGCGTCGCAAGTCAATCCCGCGGGCCAGCTTTGGGCCGTTCCAACCGCCAGCATGTATGGCGCGAACCCCACAACGACGATGGCCCCAAGCGCAATGGGAAGTGCGGGAAGCAACCAGGCCCATGCGAACATGCAGCCTTACTCCGTACTTAACTACTGCATTAGTATCAGCGGAATTTACCCGACAAGGGACTGAGGAGGAACGAAATGGATCCATTTATAGGGGAGATCCGCATTTTTGCGGGGAATTTTGCTCCCAAGGGATGGGCATTCTGCAACGGACAGCTCATCCCTCTGATACAGAACACCGCGCTCTTTTCCCTATTAGGTACGATGTACGGGGGAGACGGGAAAACGACGTTTGCCCTTCCTAATTTGTCGGGAGCCTCGCCTATGGGGGCCGGACAGGGTCAAGATCTTACCAATCGGATTCAGGGAGCAAGCGGAGGGACTTCCATGGTAACCCTGCTCACGACGGAAATGCCGGTTCACAATCATGTTCCCGTTTCCGGTCCGGGGCCGGGCAATGCTCAAATTCCGGAGGGGTTCTTTGGTCCGCTACACCCGGACGCCGCGGCATTCCCGCCTACGGAGATGCTTCTGATCTCGTAAGCATGCACCCGGCGGCGATAGGGGCTGCAGGAGCAAGCCAGCCGCATAACAATAGGCAGCCTTACTTGGGCTTGAACTTCATCATTGCTTTGCAGGGGATTTTTCCATCACGGCCATAGCCCTCTTGACAACCATCGAAAATAGAAATGGAAAGTAGGGAACGATGTTGGGTATCGTCAGGAAAGGATTCAGACCCCCGGGCTCGGAATGGGGCTTATGCGCGCAGCCTTCCTTCTGTTGTTCATGGCGGCCGCCTTCGTGATCGGCTCCGTTCACGTCTCGGCTGCCACTTTTACGGTAAATAGTTTTATAGATGCGCCGGATACCACCACCTCAGACAATCAATGCTTGAATACCAGCCTGAACCAATGCACGCTCCGGGCCGCGATTATGCAGGCGAATGCGCAGCCGGGAGCGGATACGATTATTTTGCCTGCCGGAACCTACACGTTAATGCTCGCGGGAATGGACGAGGATGAATCGTTAAGCGGGGACTTGGATATCAACTCGGATATTACGATTATCGGTTCGAACGGCAACCGGGAGGGGAATGCTTCCGGCACGGTAATCGACGGCGGGAAGATAGACCGCGTCTTTGACTTGAATGCAAATCTTGACTATACGGGCTTTACCATTACCCTTGAAGCTCTGACGATTCGGAACGGCGAGGCTGGGGGCAACTACTACAGCTACGGTGGAGGGATTCGGGCGGACACGGGGAACGCAGGGACAATTACCCTGTACAATTCCATTGTCGAAAACAATGCTTCCACCCGTACCACAGGGGCTCAAGGGGGCGGGGTTTATGTTTCCGGGTTCAAAGGCGGATCCTTCCTTTCCTCGAAGTCCGTCATTAGGGGCAACCAGGCCGGGGAAAAAGGCGGCGGTCTCTATGTGGAAGGAGACATGAACGTCACCGTCTCCGAAACCGACATTTCGAATAACAAGGTGACCTCGACCGTTCTAAATAATTGGTATGGCGGAGGAATGGCCTTTGTTACGGCCACTATAAACGCCCGAACGATTGTAATCGAGCGAACCACGATTTCAGGCAACCAGGTGATGAACGGCTACGGCGGAGGGTTGTACACCAGTGCGCCGGCCACCGTGGAGAATACAACCATTAGCGGCAACACGGCAACCCAGCAGGGAGCGGGGGCTTACGTCGATAATAATTTTGGGGCCGCGCTTTGGAAAAGCAATACCATCTCCAATAATACGACCAGTGCAGCGGGAACAGGCGGGGGACTCTACCTCAATCATAATCCCTCGTTCACCATGCATAATACGATCGTGGCCGGTAACCGCCAGGGCAGTTCTCCTAGTGATCTGGATTCGTCGGGAGCCCTGCTCATCGCCAGTTCCTTCAATCTGATCGGAACAGGCGGTTCCTTGAACCTGGAGAATGGGAGTAACGGAAACCTGACAGGGGTTGCGGACGCCGGGCTGCTTCCGCTTGCCGATAACGGGGGCCGTACCCAGACGCATGGATTGAAAATCAACAGTCCCGCTCTGGATGCGGGAAACAATGCCCATGCCGGCGCGATGGACCAGCGGGGAATCAACCGGATCGCCGATTCCGCTGACAGCAACGAGACGGCGACGGTAGATATAGGGGCGGTGGAGACGTATCCTGTCCTGGAGGATCTTCCCAACCAATCCGTTGTAAGCGGATCGGCGCTCGACGTTCCTTTCAATATTGGAGATGCGGCCGTTGGAAACTTGACGATCAGCGGGACTTCGTCGGATCAGACAAAGGTTAGAAACTCTTCCATAGCGGTCACGGGAACCGGGGACAGAGAACGCTGAGCCTGACCCCGGAGGCCGGACAGGTCGGTACGGTGACGATTACGGTCACGGCAACCGGTACGATTAACGGGATAACGAACAGCATGACGGATACGTTTGCTTTAACCATTACCGGTGCGCCGGATTTGAGGGTGTCCAAGTCTCATACGGGGGATTTTAGGCAAGGGCAGGAAGGGGCGACGTACACGATCGTCGTTTCCAACAGCGGGCAGATTCCCTCCTCCGGCGTGGTGACGGTAACGGACGCGCTGCCTTCCGGTCTGACGGCGACGGCCATGAGCGGTGCAGGATGGACCTGTTCCCTCAGCCCCTTGTCCTGTACCCGGTCGGATGCCCTGGCGCCCGGTGGAACCTATCCGGTAACGCTGACGGTTAACGTAGCGGGGGATGCTCCTGGAACCTTAGTCAATACTGCTGCCGTCAGCGGCGGGGGCGAGACGAATACAGGCAACAATACGGCAACGGATTCGGCCACTGTTGTCAGCCTGCCTCAAATTGTATTTGGTACGAACGGAGCGGAAGCATGGAGTAAAACAGCCGGCAGCGTGGTGACGGTTACAGCCGGGGAAGCGGCGGCATAGACCCCTCAAGCTTAAAATATGCCTGGACCACCGATTCTTCCAGGCCCAGCCCCAGCAGCTGGACACCGTTTGCGAGCGGCGATGAGCTTCGCCAAGAAGCCGGGGACGGCGATTGGTATCTGCATATAATCGCCCAAGATGCCAATGGAAACGAAGCGTACCGCCACTCCAACCGGTTCCGATTGGACAACTCCAAGCCTGTTCTGACCGTGTCGGCGGTGCAGCAGGATACCAGCGTCTACCCGGACAACACGTGGACGAGGCAAAGTGTGACCGTTACCGCAAGCGCCTCGGATGGGGATAGCGGTGTCAAGACCATTGAAGTTTCACAAAACGGGGGCGCGACGTGGACACCTTATACGGCGGCGTTACCGTTCACCGAAACGGGGGAATTTACCATCCTCTTGCGGGCTGTCGACCAAGTAGGAAACAGAAGCGAAGTAGCCACCCGAACGGTTAAAATTGACAAGACCAATCCGGTGATTACCGTATCGATGACGAAAGCCGATCATTCGGAGTACTCCGACAACACATGGACGAACCAGGCCATAGAGGTAACGGCAGCGGCGTCGGATACCAACAGCGATGTGGTGTTGACCTATACCTTAAACTCCGATCCTGAGAAGCCTTATACGTCTCCGATCGTGGCAGGAGAAGGGACAAGCACCATTAGGTTGACCGCCACCGATGAGGCGGGAAATCAAACCTCTGTGTCCCGTACCATAACCATCGATCAAACCAATCCTACCCTTCAGCCGGTTGGATTGACAACGGCTGACGGCCGGCCTTATTCGCCGGGCACCTGGACGAATCAGGCGGTAACGGCGTCTGTCACAAGCGCAGACAGCGATATTGTAAAAGCAGAGGTTTCCTATGACCGGACAACCTGGTCACCGTATCGGCTGAACGATCCGTTCGTCGTCTCCCAAGAGGGCCAGCATAAGCTGTACTTCCGGGTGACGGACCGGGCCGGTAACCTCTATGAAACCCAAGGGGTGGAGATTTGGATTCACCAGACTTCCCCTGCGCTTACGGCAGAAGTGGCGAATCCTTCGGTTACAAACGGAAACGTAAAGATAACCTTCTCTTCGACCGACATTGGGATCAAGGAAGCCAAATGGTCGGCCGGCGTTAAGACTATCGCGGACTTTGCCGCAGAGGGAACGGCCATTCCGTTAAACGACTATCATTTTGACGTGACGGAAAACGGAACCTATACCATTTATGCTAAAGATCTAGCGAACAATGAAGCGGTGGTTACGGTCACCGTCAGCAACATCGTTCGTCAATCACCGGTTATTACGCTGACGCCGGATACCACTTCCATGACCAATCAGGATGTCCAAGTTACCGTTGCGGTTACGGTATATGGAGAGAATGCCGGAAACAGCGTAAAAGAAATCAGGTGGGAAAACGGAACGAGACAGTCGGTGATAACGAATGGCGGGGGATTCGCGGCTGATCAAAACGGACTCTATACCGTCTATGTCGTGGATCAAGCCGGTAATCTTTCGTCCAAAGACCTTATCATCGCTAACATTCTGAAAGTTAACCCAACCATTCAATTTAGCTATGATCAAGCCCCGACCAATGGAAATGTGACGGTTAGCGTAACGGCATCCGTTTACGGGAGTGAGAACGGCAATACCGTTCAGTCTATTCGTTGGGCGGATCCGGAAGGCCGGGACTACCCGCTGGACAACGGGCAATTCCAAGCGGAAGGGAACGGGGACTATACGGTTAAGGTGAAGGATGCGGCCGGAAATGAATCGGCGCAAACCATCGGAATCGGTAACATTTACCGCACGAAGCCGGAAATCCAACTCAGCCCATCCCCCGTTTCGCCGACCAATGGATCCGTTTCCGTATTGGTGGATGCGAAAGCCATCGGATCAGGCAATACCATCGCCACGATAAAATGGGCGGAAGGCAATCAAGAAGCCGGTTATTTCCACCAGGGTGGAACAGAGGTATCGACAGGGGGATCGATTCCTAGTTTTGAAGCAGCCGCCAACGGGGTGTACACCGTTTATGTGAAAGATGCAGCCGGAAATGAAGAGCTGCGGTCCATCCAGGTAGAGAACATAGTGAAAACGGCTCCCCAACTGACCTTAACGTATTCTCCGACCCATCCGACCGGTACGAAAGTCACCATCGAAGTCGCGTATGCGATAGAAGGCAGCCAAACCGGCAACAAACTGATGGTTATCCGATGGGCCGCGGGTGACCGGACAGCCGAGTATTTCGAATATGGCGGAGGAACGGCCCTTTCTCTTCCACAAACCCGATTTGATGTTACCGCCAACGGAATTTACACCGTTTACGCTTTGGATGCCGCCGGCAACCAGACCGTGGAGACCATTAACATCACCAACCTCCGCGGCCAAGACCCGGACGGCGGGAACGAAAATGGACCTGGAAATGGCAACGGAAACGGAAATGGAAATGGAGATAACAACGGAAATCCTCCGGGGAACTCCGGCAACGACCTAGCCATCATCCTGGACGGTACGTCTCAGGGGGATATCGCTTCCGGTACGGTCACAGAGGATGCTAATGGAAAACGAACAGTGGTCGTCTTCGATCCTCAAAAACTGAACGACCGGCTGAGTAAGGAAAAAGACGGGGTGATCATCACCATTCCCGTCCGTAACGGCTCCTCTTCGGTAGCCGCTGAGCTTACCGCCCAGCTGGTCCAGGCTATGGAGGACAAAAACGCGACACTCGTCATTCAAACCGAAACAGCCGAATACCGGCTGCCGGTGGAGCAAATCGATATCGGTTCCGTTTTGGTACTGCTCGGCTCGAACGCGGGGCTTTCAGACAGCAAGGTCCTGATCGAAGTCACCAAGGTTCCGGATGCGGACGTTCGATTAAACGATCCATCAGGGGAAGCATCACCCGAATAGCTCCTGCGGTTACTTTCACGATAAGGGTAATCCAGCAGGGCAAAGAAATCGAAGTGAAGACCTTCGATGCCTACGTAGAGCGTACGATTGTCATTCCGAGCGGCGTCGATCCAAGCCAAATCACGACGGGTGTCGTCATCCTGCCGGATGGAAGAGCGGGTCACGTCCCGACGAAGGTGACAAAAGCCAACGGAAAAGTAATGGCGGTCCTTAACAGCCTGACCAACAGTACGTACTCGGTTATTTCCAACAAGAAAACGTTCGAGGACATCTCCACCCACTGGGCAAAAGCAAGCGTCGAGAACCTGGCCGCGCGGCTGGTGATTTCCGGTTCGAGCGAAAGGAGTTCCTGCCGGACCATGAGATTACCCGAGGCGAATTTACGGCTATTCTTACCCGGGCATTAGGGCTTCACCATACGGACAAAGACCAGACATTTGCCGATGTTAAGGCGGGCGATTGGTTCCAGAAAACGGTCCGCATTGGAGCCGCCTACGGGCTTATTGCAGGGTACGAGGACGGAACCTTCCGTCCGAACGATAAGATCACCCGCGAGGAAGCCATGGTCATGGTGTCCCGGGCGATGAAGCTGGCCGGAGTCGAAACGGTGCTGACCCCGGAGCAGCAGACTCCGCTCATGAATACTTTTAAGGACAACGGCAATGTCAGCCCATGGGCCCGCGAGGCGGCCTCAACCAATATTCACCATCATCTCATCGAGGGGTATGACGGCCGAATTTTCCCGCTTCAAAACATCACCCGTGCGGAAACGGCCGTCGTCATCGAACGCTTGCTGCAGCAGGCCGGTCTGATCTAAACACGATAAAAATCCCGATATGTTCATGATATCGGGATTTTTTCGTGTTTACTTTTGTGGAGATTGGAGGCGGTCACCCGATAAGCAAACGCTTACCGACGGTACCCGAATTGCTTGGAGAGCTCTTTTGTCGTGTTCACGACGTCCCTCACCAGGGAGTCGGCAACCGGAAGGACGCGATCGCTAGGGCCTATGATGCTGATCGAGGCGTCAACGGATCCGTTCGTATCCCTAAGCGGAGCCGCAATTCCCGTGACGCCTTCATTGCGCATATTGGAGCTGATTTCATAGCCCGCCTGGCGTATGGAGATCAGTCTTTCTTTGATTTCCGCCGGATTCCTCATGGAAGAGGGAGTATAAGTACGGATCTCGCTGGAGAGGACATCGTCTATCAAAGCCTCGCTCTGGAAGGCAAGGATCACTCGTGCAGCGGAGGTGGCATAGAGGGGAAACCGGCGGAAAGCGTCCACATTGAACCGAATCGGGTGCTTGGATTCCTCTTTGTACACATAGATGGCATCGTATCCGTCGCGCACGCACAGGCAAACGAGCTCCTGCGTCTGATCCGCCAGCTTCTCCAGATAAGGCTTGGCGAAATCCGTGAGATTGTGGTTCCGGAGAACCTGGTTGCCGAGCTCTAACAAAGTATACCCCAGGGAGTACAGCTTGTTCTCTTTGTTCTGCTTAATGAAGCCCTCGCTTTCCAGCGTCATCAGAAGCTTATGGACCGCTCCTTTCGAAAGCTCCAGCTGCTTGCTCAGTTCCGTCACGCCCATCTCCGTATGAGAGTCAAGAAATATCTTGAGCAGCCGGCAGCCGTTCTTGACGGATGAAAGGTGATTATCCATGTTCACTTCATTCTCTCCTTAGGGAAGCTCCCGTTACTTTTTGCCATAGTTTAGCATAAGGAAATTTAATTTCCTAGCTGAAAAATAAAGATTGCGAATGACTGTAAGCGCATGCTAAACTTACTTGAGATTCATAAATAGAAAACAGTGTTCACGTATGGTGAACGAATTACGGGAGGGTACATATGAAAAAATTAGGTGCTTTGCTAACCATCACAGCTGTATTAGGAACGGTTCTCGTTGGATGCGGTTCGACGTCCGACAAGACCGCCAATTCATCCGCCAAGCCCGCTGATTCAAGCTCGGCTGCCGCTACCCTCTCTCCTGAGAAACAGCTGGTGATTGCGGGCAACGGCGCGACGGTTGAACAAATGATGAAGGATGAAATTTTCAAGAAATTCAACGCCAAATATCCGGATGTGAAGCTGTCTTACGTCTCCGGTGTATCCACCGAAATCGTGGCCAAGGTGAAAGCCCAGAAAGCTTCCCTCAGATCGATTTGACGGTTATTGAAGGAGGAGAGCAGGAAGGCGGCCGCGTCGAAGGACTGTGGGAGCCCCTCTCCGATAAAGATATTCCGAATATGAAGAAGGTCGGCGCTGACCTCCAAGTCAAGGATAACAGCGGCGTCGCCGTCAACTTTACCCCGATGGGGATATCCTACAATGCCGAGTTGGTAAAAGCCAAGGGCTTGCCGGTTCCCGAGTCATGGAACGACCTGGCGAAGCCCGAGATGAAGGGGAACTTGTCCATCGCGGAAATCTCCAGCAATTTCGGCCGGTCGGCCCTGATCATGCTGTCTTACGCCAACGGCGGCTCCGAGAAGAGCATGGATCCGGGCTTTGAGAAGTTCAAGACGATCGCAGGCTACCTGCCTACGTTCGCCAAGAGCTCCGCACAGCTGCAGCAGGATATGCAGAACAAAACGGCCGCCTACACAACCTGGACGCAAGCGAGAAGCCTGGTCCAGAAGGATGCCGGACTTAACCTGGAGTTCGTCGTACCGAAGGAAGGGACGAACCTGGTTCCGAATGTCGCCACTCTTGTAAAAGGTGCAAAGAACCCGAACGCGGCCAAGCTGTTTATCGATTTCCTGCTGTCGGATGAGGTTCAGAAGCTCTACGGCGAGAAGCTGTACTACCATCCGGCCACGGATATTAAGCTGCCGGCCGACATCGAGAGCAAGCTGAACTTCGATCGTAAGAAAGTCGTTAAATTTGATCTTGAGGTTGTTGGCAAAAGCACCCCAGACTGGTTGGACCGTTTCAATAAAGAAGTCGCTCCAAAAGTCGGAAAATAGGTGAAGACCGTGAGCAAAAGCTATGATGTAGAACTGATCAATATCCAGAAGCGCTTCGGCTCTAATATTGTGGTAGACAGCTTTAACTTGCAGATCGAGCGGGGAGAGTGCATCTCCTTTCTCGGCCCTTCGGGGTGCGGCAAAACAACAACTTTGAATATGATCGCCGGCTTCCTGGAGCCCGACCAGGGCGATCTTCTGATCAAAGGGAAGAGAATGAACGGGGTGCCCTCCAACAAGCGCGAACTGGGGATGGTTTTTCAGACGTATTCGCTCTTTCCGCACATGACCGTGTTCGAGAATGTAGCCTACGGTCTTAAACTGAGAAAGGTAGCCAAGCCCGAAATCCGGGAGCGGGTAGGGAAGGTGCTGGAGCTGGTTCGGCTTCCGCATATGGCGGACCGGTACCCTAAGCAATTGTCCGGCGGACAGCGTCAGCGGATCGCGATCGCCCGCGCCCTTGTCACGGAGCCGTCTCTGCTTCTGCTGGACGAGCCGCTCAGCAACCTGGACGCCAAGCTGCGGGAAGAGCTTCGCGATGAAATGAAGCGGCTGCAGCAGGAAATCGGGGTCACCACTATCTTCGTCACCCACGACCAGGAAGAAGCCCTGTACATGTCCAACCGGATCGTCGTGCTGGACCATGGCAAGGTCGAGCAGATCGGAACCCCTGGGATATTTACAACCGTCCCGCTTCGGAATTCGTTCATACGTTCATCGGGAAGTCGAATCGGATCGAAGGAACGGTAGGCCAGCTCTCCGGTCATGATCTTGGCCTTACGACAGACGGGGGACTTTCGCTAAAGGCCGTCCAACGCGGCCTTCCCTTGACGACAGGGGAGAAGGTATCCATCTATGTCCGTCCCGAGAAGATCTCCATTCACGTGAATGTTGAGATGGCGGAGAAGGGCAACCGGGTCAAAGGCGTGGTCAAGCTGGTTTCCTTCCTCGGCGCCTATACGGAATGCGAGGTTGACATCGGGCAAACCACCATGGTCGTGCGCGTAGAAAGCATCGAGCATGACGCCCAGCTGGCGCCGGGTGCGCCGATATGGCTGGACTGGAGCCCGGACGACGTATTCGTCTTCCCGCGGAAGGAGAGCTTGGCATGAAGGACGGCCGCAACCGGAAACGGCGAACCGCCGTCTTGCTGCTCGCCCCCGCTATCGTCATCCTGATCGGCGTGTTCCTCCTGCCCATGGTCTATATTCTTATCCTCAGCTTTCAAGACAAGCAGGAGCAATTTTCGTTCGAGAACTATTGGCTTTTCGTGAAGGATCCCTATTACTTGCAGATTCTGTGGCGGACGATAAAGCTCAGTCTGTTGACCGTGGGAGCTTGTTTTCTGCTCGGCTATCCGGTTGCCCTTTACATGTCCCAGGTGTCGAACCGAATGAGAGGGATCATTACGTTCCTGATTATCGCTCCCCATCTGGTCAGCGTGGTCATCCGGAATTTCGGCTGGGTCATCATGCTGGGGGAGAAGGGGCTCATCAACAACTCCCTGCTTAAGCTCGGGTTGATCGATAAACCGATCCGGCTCATGTATAACGAGCTTGGCGTAGTGATCGGCTTGACCGACTCCCTTATCGTGTACATGGTTCTGGCCCTGGCGACCAGTCTCTATCAAATTGACGGCTCTCTATATAAAGCCGCCTCCATTCTAGGAGCGGGCCGGGTCCGCACGTTCTTTACCGTTATCGTTCCGCTCACCCTTCCGGGTATGCTGGCCGGGTCGACCTTGGTGTTCAGTCTGTCCATGAGCTCCTTCGTTACCCCCGCCCTGATGGGGGGACTTCCGTCAAGGTGCTTCCGGTCATTGCCTACGAGAAGATCATGACCCAGTTAAATTGGCAGGTCGGGGCGGCGATCTCGTTCCTGCTGCTGTTATCCACAGTCGGCTTGGTCACGCTGTTTACCCGGCTGGTCGAAACCAAGCGCTATAAAGAGGTGTTCTCCTCATGATCAAAAAGCCTTCGCCTCTTGGCGTCGTTACGTTCCTGGTGGTCCTGTTCGTCATCTCGCCGCTTCTGGTCGTGATTCCGACCTCGTTCACCTCGGTCAAGTATTTGTCGTTTCCGGCGGTCGGGTTCTCCTTCCAATGGTATACCAAAATCTTGGATCGTCCCGAATTCATCGATTCGTTCTATTTCAGCCTTAAGCTCGCCGCCTTAACGGCCGTGATCTCCGGTATTCTCGGAACCTTGGCGGGACTCGCCCTGCACCGGTATAAATTTCGCGGCAGCGGCGTCATCAACAGCCTTCTGCTCATGCCCTTGACCGTGCCGGCTCTCATTGTGGGCATTGCGGTGCTGCTGTTCTTTACCCGGATCGGGCTGGCCGGGACCTTTACCGGTCTATTGCTCTCCCATATTCTAATCTCCATTCCTTATGTCGTACGGCTGGTGCTGACCGGGCTCAGCTCCTTCGACTATACGCTGGAACGGGCGGCTTACATTATGGGAGCGAAGCCCTACCATGTCTTTAAAGACATCACCATGCCGCTGTTGAAGCCGGCCATCCTGTCGGGCATGGTCTTTGCTTTCCTGACTTCCTTTGACAACGTGACGGTGTCCCTATTCCTGGTATCTCCTTCCACAACCACCTTACCTTTGGCGATTTTCAGCCATATGCAGGAGTCCCTTGATCCTTTAGTGGCGTCTCTATCGTCGGTTGTCATCTTGTTTAGTTTGCTCTTTATTATTATTTTGGAGCGGGTCTACGGTCTCGACCGGTTGTTCGGATCCAACTCGCATTCCCACTAATGGGGTTTTGAAAGATGCCTTTGTCCATTCAAGAACAGATTAGATCCTATCTTCCTGAGTTTCTGAGGCTTCTGGAGGAAAGTGTTAATAGAGATTCCCCTTCCGGGGATAAAGCCCTTAACGATAAAATGGCCGATTGGTATTCGGCCCAATTCACTCGGCTGACCGGCGGACAAGTGGAGAGGGATTGCCATCCCGTTGCAGGCGACCGCTTGTTGGGACGGGTGGGCAGCGGCTACAAGAAGATTGTTCTTGTCGGGCATTACGACACGGTTTGGCCGAAAGGGGAAGCCGGCAAACGTCCTTTTACCATCCGTGACGGAAACGCCTACGGTCCCGGGGTCTATGATATGAAGGCCGGGCTCCTTCAGGCCATGTTCGCGATAAAAGCCCTTCAGGACCAGGGTCGCTTCCCTGCGGACAAACAGGTGATCCTGCTGATCAACAGCGACGAGGAAATCGGGAGCCCGAACTCGCGGGCCTGGATTGAACGGACGGCTCTGGACTCGCATGCCGCCTTCGTCTTGGAGCCTCCGATGGAGCCGAGCGGCGCTCTCAAGACGGCACGCAAAGGGAGCGGCCGTTATAAATTGATCCTCAGGGGAAAATCCGCCCACGCCGGGGTGAATCCCCAGAAGGGGGTATCCGCTATTCAAGAGCTGGCCCTGCAGATTCAGCGGCTGCACGCCTGGACGGACTTCACGACGGGAAGATCGGTCAATGTGGGGGTCGTTCAGGGCGGAATCGGCAGCAATGTAGTGGCGGAATACGCTGAGGCGCAGATCGATGTCCGGGTCTCCTCCAGGGAGGATGCCGTACGGCTGGAGGAAGAATTCCGGGCGCTCCGTCCCTTTCATCCCGAAATCGGCTTGACCTTGACGGGAGGAATGACGCGTCCGCCTATGGAACGTACCGAGTCGTCGGGAGCCTTGTACGAATTGGCGAGACGGATCGCTCAAGAGGAAAACAACTTCGTGCTGGAAGAAACGTCGACGGGTGGGGTCAGCGACGGCAATTTTATTGCCGCCCTCGGGGTTCCGACGCTGGACGGGTTAGGAGCAAGCGGGGATTATGCCCATTCGCCGCTTGAATATATTCGAATCGGGGAAATCCCGTTCCGCACCGGGCTGCTGGCGCGGTTGATCGAGAGCTGTTAACTGCTTAGGGGGAAGAACATGTCCTACAATAGTGTAGTGATCCGGATGGAACTGATTCACGCGGAGGTCAACTTCGGAGAGGTGGCCTCGGCTATTGCGAAGGCCGGTGGGGATATTACGTCCATTGACGTGATCCGCTCGGGGCCGGATTTTTCCGTGCGGGATATTACCGTGCAGGTGGGAGATTCCAATGAAACGGAAGTGATCCAGGCGCTTAAGGAGCTTCCGGGGACGAAGCTGATCAACGTCTCCGACCGTACCTTCCTGGCTCACTTGGGTGGGAAGATTTCGATTCAGCCCAATCTATCCATAAAGAATCGCGATGATCTGTCGAGGGTCTATACGCCCGGAGTGGCGAGAGTCTGCACCGCCATCCACGAGAACCCGCGGAAGGCCTTCTCGCTGACGATCAAAAGAAACACTGTCGCGGTCATTTCGGACGGAACGGCGGTACTTGGCTTAGGGGATATCGGGCCTCATGCCGCAGCACCCGTTATGGAAGGCAAAGCCATGCTCTTCAAGCAGCTGGCGGACGTCGATGCCTTTCCCATCTGTCTTGACACGAAGGATACGGAGGAAATCATCCGGACCATTCAAGCGATCAGTCCTATTTTCGGCGGCATCAACCTGGAGGACATCAGCTCTCCCCGCTGCTTCGAAATCGAGACGCGGCTGGCCGAAACGCTGGACATTCCAGTATTCCACGATGACCAGCACGGGACGGCGGTCGTGGTCATTGCCGGCCTGATCAATGCGCTCAAAGTCGTCGGCAAGCGGATGGAGCATATCCGGGTCGTGGTGAACGGCATCGGGGCGGCGGGCGTGTCCATCTGCAAAATGCTGCTCGCGGCCGGCATCACCCGGCTGGTGCCGGTGGACCGCGAGGGGGCCATCGTGTACGGCGGAAGCTACGAGCTTCCGATGTGGGACTGGCTGTCCAAGCAGCCCCAGGTCGAGGCTAAGCCCTGCAGCCTGAAGGAGGCGATCGTCGACGCGGATGTCTTTATCGGGGTTTCCCGGGAGGTCTTCTTCAGGCGGAGGACGTCCAGAAAATGGCGCCGGACAGCATCGTCTTCGCCATGGCGAACCCCCATCCCGAAATCGACCCTCAGCAGGCTCTGCCGCATGTGCGGGTATTTGCGACCGGAAGAAGCGATTATCCGAATCAAATCAACAATGTTCTCGTCTTTCCGGGGATTTTTCGCGGAACGCTGGACTGCCGGGCGCGGACCATCAATGAGCCGATGAAGCTGGCGGCGGCAAGAGCGATCGCCTCCGTTGTCTATGACAACGAGCTGAATGAGCAGTATATCATTCCGAGTATTTTCAATGAACAGGTGGTCAGCAAGGTAAGGCATGCCGTCATCGAAGCGGCCATCCTAACGGGCGTAGCCCGGCGCATTCCACCGGATTTCCGGTAATGAAAAAACCTACGATCCCGTCACTGACGGGTTCGTAGGTTTTTTTGTTTAGGGACAGGGACGTCTGTCCGACCATCAATAATATTTTTTGCGGGAGAGACTAACCGTCAAGGTCGCGATTCTTCTTATCGGATCATTCCACCGACGGTGGAAAGCAGCGGGCCAACTCTAGAGATCCATCCTGACCCCCTGCGAATTGAACCTGCCCCAGATGGGCCGGAAGAAACAGGTAATCTCCTTGCTCAATCGGCAATTCCCCGCCGGCCCACATGACCCTTCCTTGACCCGACAGCACGATGACAATGGAGAACCGGCCGTCCGATTCCCAGAAGGGACCGTTCGAACTTGCCTCAATGGTCAACCGGTTCAATCCAAAATACGGCGTATCCTCGTACCCAATCAACTTTCGCTCCCTCCACCCGGCACCGGCTCCTGCGATCCGGTCACGGAGCCGGCACTTGCGGAGCAGTTCTTCCTCCGAATACGTGCGATAATCGAAGCACTCGAACATCCTCTCAAACCCGATTCCTTGATGAATGGAGGAATCGGACAGCTTGAACCCGGAGGGGGTGACCCGTTCCGTCCGGATAGTGATATCGGTCGGTTCCTGGATTTCGACCATCCAATTGCCGGGACCAATCGCATGAGGGAGTCCACCGCGGATCAACATGACGTCCCCGGGGGAAGGATAAACCTTATGCAATGCCGCAACCATACTCTCCATATCTTGATCGGCAAATAACCGTTCCCATTTCTCCCGTGTCATTCCAGGTTTGAAGCCGCACAGCACGTAAGGGGCTTCCCCATCGATTCGCCTTCCGCCGAGAAACACCCACGCCTCTGTCTTGCCGTACTCGGAGCCAAACAAGCGCTGCGCCACCGCTCGGTCCGGATGCACCTGAATGGCCAGCCGTTCGGCCGAATCGAGGAGCTTGACCAGAACGCCCGCGCTCGTTCCATAGCGGTCCACGTGCCCTTGGCCGAGCATTTGCCCAGGCATGGCTTCCAAGAGCGACAGCAAGGAAAGGGGGATCGGATGTCCCTGCAAGCAGGCTGAGTCCTTCGTCCTGCAGGGGCTCCCGCCCAGGGTTGCGCGCTCTAACGGTAGAAGCCACCCATTCTTCCGGATAATGTCCGTCGCGGACGGGTTCATCTTTCCCCTGCCACCGGTCAAGCAGGGCACCGCCCCTGTAGGTGCGCCACACTCGGTTTCGGTGCAGCTTAAGCGGACGCGGTGGCTGGAGATAAGCAAGCAGGTCGTTCATCGGCGTTCCACGCTCCAGACGGAAACATCACGGGCATCCAGCCGGCAGGGGAAGCGGAGGGTTTCCTTGCCCTTCTCCGCGATCAGTTCGAGATTCGTATTCAAATCGGTAACGGCATAGGAAGCGCGATTTCCTCGTTCTCGGACTCCCATTCGAGCGGAAGTTCTACCCAAGATTCTATAGGCTGTTCCGAGTAGTTGAACGCGCAGACGATCCACGTGCTTTCGCTCTGAATGGCGCAGACCTTCAAGAGATCGGAATCAGCCCGGCACCCCCGAAGGCCGAATCGGTCGGCCAGTCCTCCGGCGAACGCCTTAACCCCCTCGTCCTGATGCTGCTGATAACCAAGCCACAGGAACGTGCCGATCATGATGAGAATGCCTTGCCCGACAGGGGTATGCGTAATGCCTGGCCATCCATCCTCATAGGCGAAGAGTACCTCAACGTCGGGTTTTTCAAGCGAAAGCAGCTTCCGCTCATAATGGCCCGCTATACGAAATCCGGCAGCCGCCTGGCCATGACTGGTCGCATGGAGCTGCAGGCCTTCGATATCCACGTCATGCAAGCGCAAGCCGAGCACATCGTTCAGCGGGCCGCCGGGAAGGGCAGCGTGCAGAAGCCCGTTATCGTCAATTTCCCCGCATTTGCCGTCCCAGACGATCGTTCCGCCGTTCTCCGCATATCGGATCAGGGCGGCTGCGAGAGAATCATCGACATTAAGCTGGTTCGTCACGAACAGAACGCGGTAGCTGCCCAGCCTATCGTCCCCCACGTCACTCGGGGTGACGAAGTCGGCTTCCACCTGATTGTCCCAAAGTGCCTGGTACAAACCCGCGATAGAATCGGTGTAGATGGACGTAGACAAGTAGCTCTGATAGTTCATGGTGAAGGCCTTGGTAAAATCATGATTCAGCTTATCATACAGGATGGCGGCTTTTGGGCGGACCGGCATACAAGCTTCGAAGGCAGCGGCCTTGCTCTTTAGGACGTCGGCGATCCGCCTCGCCTCTTCCGCCCGGGGAGTAAGGTCGCACCGGCTGTCGACCAGGCCGCGGCCGAAGGTCTGGAGGCCTTTTGGAAACGGGTGCCATTTCCAATAGAGGATCCCTTTGGCCCCATTCATGATCGCTTCCCAATTCCACCAGCGGAGCTCATGCGGGTGAACCAGGCTGCCCGGGTTGAACAACGCCTGGTGGTGGCTTTGCAGCTCGGAGATCCAGAAGCGGCCGGTTTTGGAGCACGAGCGGGTTGCGGCGAGCACTTCCCAGCGTAGCGCGGGCCCCATACCGGGGGCGTCACCTTAGGGTAGAGCGAGATGCCGAATTCATCCACGTTCTCCGCTACGTTGCGGTCATCCTGTGGCCGGTCGTACGCCCAATCGTTAACCAGCCCGGAGCCGATATTGTCGGCAATGACCGGACGAGTGGGGTCGACGGCCTTAACGGCGGCCGCCCATTCCTTCAGGAGCATCCCGACGTTCTCCTTCTTGAACTGGTTATAATCCACCATGGGCATCACGCTTGCCCACAGCCAATTGGTAAAGTGTACTTGCTTCCAGTCGGTATAGCAGCGGTCCCATACGTCGTTCAACTTCCCGATCGAGCCGTATTTGTTCCGGAGCCATTCACGGAAGATGTCCAGTGTGTAAGAGTCGTAAGAGGAGAACATCGTCTCATTCCAAATATCGTAGCCGTACAAAGCCGGGAAATCGCGGTACGCAAGGGCGGCCTCCTCATAATGACGTGAGATAAGGCTCTTTACCTCCGGATGATTGTAATTCAGGCAATCGAAGGGCATCGCACCCAGATTCGGCCGGTTGCCGTTTGGGTCGACGCAGAAGTATTCTTCTTTCATTCGAAAGTCGGGAGCATACTCGAGCGACGTAATTTGCCCCGCCAGCTCCATGATGATCTGCAGCCCGAGTTCCTCCGCCATCTTCAGGATCTCTTGTCCGGTGTGAAAGGGATAAGAGGGCAGTATGCGGTCCTCCCACCAGAACACCGCCGGCCAGATGACGACGGTGTTCATGCCGAGCTCCTTGATCTGCGAGAGCGACCGGCGAATGTCGGGGAGCGAATACTCCCGCTGGATTTTAAGAACCGTTCCGTAGGCAAAAGGCTTTCTATCCATGACGCACCTCCTGAGGCTGATCGATGGAGGGCGTGGGGGACTTTTGCATAGATCGAATAGGGAGGTGACGTTCAACCTGCCCGCGGAGGATCGAACGAACGCAGGATTCTCCGGATCGGAGTCGCGGGCGTAGAAAAGGATCCGCTCCGGCTGTCCCGGGATCAACTCGAAGTCATTCCGGCTAAAGCAGCCCTCTTTCTCGGAAAGGAGCCAGACACGGGAAGCCAATACGTCCGTCTCGAGCACGTAGACTGGACCGTCGGGTTCCGAAAGCTCATTAATTCGAATGGACGGGCGGGATAGGGGAAGCTGTCGGGCCGAAACGAAATAGTGAACACGACGGGCAGTGAGAACTCCGTCCTTCTCCAACTCCACAAGCAGGAAACGGTCCTCCGGTGCGGCATCCTGCAAGAGGCTATCGACGGGAGGATTCACGGCTAGTAAAGAAGAACCGGCTTCCACAGAAATGGATTCTCTGTATGGCTCCGAGCGCAGCTGCCCGCTTCGGTCGTATACACGAAGGCGTAAGGAAGCCTGAACGGCATAGGGCAGATCGGACAAAACATACACCGCCACCGAATCCCCCGGCCGATTGTCCATCGACAAGGTAAGATCCTGATAGGCTTCCCGCACGGCATACTGCATCGCCTTCCATCTGCCGAAATAATCCATACCCGCCCAGGAAGCGACGGGCCAGCAATCGTTCATCTGCCAGTAAAGCGTGCCCATGCACAACGGCCTCCTTCTGCGGTGGGCCTCGATGGCCATTCGCATGGCATCTGCATGAAGCAGCTGGCTCATGTGGAGGAACGAACGGAAATCGTTCGGCTCGTTCATGGCTTGGCGCATATAGCTCTGGATGAGCAGATTGCCCCGGTTGTTCTTCTGGTGAGCCAGCATGATGTCCGAGGACAGCTCCAGATCATGCTCACGGGCGTACGAGAGAACCGTCCGCAGCTCGGGAAACGATTGGAAGCCGTATTCGCTCATGAAGCGCCCGACATATAGGTTATAGTTTTCGAAGGGCTCCTCGGCATGCCATACGCCCCAATAGTGAATGTCGCCGCTCTGGGATGTATAGCCGGAATGCCGGGTCCCGTCCTCGCTAAGACCCGCCATCGGAGACGACGGCCAATAGGAGGCCCCTGGTGCATAGGCCTCGGTAACTTCAGGGAGTACCTTATGAAACAGCTCTAGGTAGTCCTGCCATATTTCACGGCGGGCATCCGCAGGATACTGCTCCTTCCAGCCCCAACCGGCGTCCTCCAAATAATGGGACCAGGCCGCATCGATTTCATTATTGCCGCACCATAACGCAAGGCAGGGATGGTTACGCAGCCGGACGAGATTGTCCTGGGCTTCGGCACGCACGTTCTCGATAAACGCGGGGTCTCCGGGGTACATGCTGCAGGCGAACATGTAATCCTGCCAGACGAGTAGTCCGTATTCGTCGCAGAGATCATAGAACACGTCCTGCTCATAGATTCCTCCTCCCCAGACCCGCAGCATGTTCATATTGGACTCCGCTGCCGTCGCTATTTCATGGCGGTAGCGCTCTGCTGTCACTTCCGTAACGAAGCTGTCGTTCGGGATATGATTCGCCCCTTTCGCAAAGACGGGAACTCCGTTCAGCTCGATATAGAAGGAGGTACCGGCACCGTCCGGCTCCCGGACAAGCCGAACGGAGCGAAAGCCGGTGCGGACCGTCCGCGCTGCCGTAACCTCCTCTGAATGCTTCAGCTCCCCTGTGAAGGAGTATAACGCCGGCGCACCGAGCCCCTGCACCACCAGAGCTCCGGCCGATCGATCTCCACCTTGAGCTCGATCCGGTGACGTCCGGGTGTAAGCGAAACCGGCCTGGTCCAAGAGTGGCCCCGGTCGCTCGACAGGACCAGCTCTCCTTCCCAGCCGCGGCTCGTCTCCACCTCGACCAGTGCGGTCAGGCGTGCCTGGTCCGCCGTGACATCGTCCTGACGGATAAACAAGTCCGCCATGCGGGCATCCGACCAGGCCTCGAGGTAAAGCTCCCGCCAAATGCCGCTTGTTACGAACCGGGGCCCCCAATCCCAGCCGTAGTGATAAGGCGCCTTACGGGCATATACGCTGACCTTACGCTCGCCAAGTCCGCCATCCTCGGAATGATCGTTGATCGCGGGAAGACCGTAAGGCTTGGTCTCCAGAATGGCTAGACCTTCATGAACAGGCGAGCGGAACAGGAGATGAAGATGATTTTCGGCTGGCTGGAGCAGCGTCTTCACATCCGCTCTCCAGGTTCGGAACATATTGTTGGTTCGAAGGAGGGGCCGGCCGTTTAGGGTAATCTCCGCGTAAGTGTCCAATCCTTCAAAGACGAGCTCCACCCGGTCGCTTTTCAGCAGATCAGGGGAAACATCAAAGTATGTTTCATACTCCCAGTCCTTCTTGTCGATCCATTGAAGGTCATATTCATTGGTTCCGAAGAACGGATCGGGAATAACGCCGTTTCTTACCAAATCCCTATGCACGCAGCCCGGTACGGCAGCCGGGAGCCACTCGTTCTCCCCGGCGGCTTTGAAATTCCAATCGTTCAGCAATGGTTTAAGAATTGTCATGACTTTCTCCTTATCGAATGTGGGATGGGAGGGCCATCCCTTCCATCAGCCCTTGATCGAGCCGATCATGGCCCCTTTGACAAAGTGTTTCTGCAGGAAAGGATAGACGATCAGGATCGGGATCGAGGCGACGATAATCGCCGCCATCTTTACGGTGAACACGGAGATGTTTCGTTGGTAGCTGACATTGACACCGGAAGACTCCAGCGCGGCGTTCGTGTTATTGATCAGATCGCGGAGCACCATCTGCAGCTGCCACATTTCTTTGGTGTTGATGTAGAGGACCGAAGAGAAGAAATCGTTCCAATAGGAGACGGCAATGAATAAGGAGATGGTGGCGATAACGGCGTTCGACAGGGGAAGCACGATCCGGAAGAAGACCGTCAGATCGTTCGCTCCGTCGATTTTGGCCGCCTCCTCCAGCTCCTCCGGGATGCCTCGGAAGAAGCTGACCATAACGAAGATGTTCCAGGCTCCGATCGCATTGGGGAGAATGAGTGCCCAATAGGTGTCCATCATGTGCAGATTTTTGATCAATAGGTAAGTGGGGATCAATCCGCCGCTAAACAGCATCGTAAAAAGGATGAGAAAAGAGAAAAGCAGGCGACCGCGCAGCCTCTTCTTCGATACGGCATAGGCTGTCGTTGCCGTAAAGAAGGTGCCGACGGCTACGCCGCCAATCGTGGACAAGACGGTGACCCGGAAGCCGGAAAGCAAAGAGACATTCGTGAGCACGGCCTTGTACGATTCCAGGGAAAACCCTTTGGGGATAAGAAAAAACCTCCTCCGGTCGCCCGGATCGAATCGCTCAGCGAACCCATGATCATATACCAGAACGGGTAGATCATGACGACCATCAAGAGACACATGAACACGTAGTTGAATAAGTTAAACATTTTCTCGCCTGCTGATGTCCCGACCATGCCGCTCCCTCCTTTACCATAGCCCTTCTTGGCCGAATTTTTTGACGATTGCATTTGCGGAAATGATCAGCACCATGGAAACGACCGATTTGAAGATCCCGGTTGCCGTGGCATAGCTGTAATCCGCATCGACCAGGCCGACGCGATAAACATACGTGTCGATAATATCCGCCACATCATAGACAAGCGGGCTGTAAAGCAGAAACACCTGCTGAAAGCCGGCTTCCAATATGTTGGCGAGACTCAGAATGAAGAGAATGATCATAACCGGCCGGATGGCCGGGAGCGTGACGTGCCATACCTGGCGGAACCGGTTCGCCCCGTCGATTCGGGCCGCCTCATACAGCTCAGGCGATACACCGGACATCGCAGCCAGGTAGATGATGGTGCTCCAGCCGACTTCCTTGTACACATGCGAGACCACGAGAATGGACCGGAAATAGGAAGGAGTTCCGAGAAAATCGATCGCTTTGCCGCCAAACGCCTGAAGGATGTAATTGACCAGCCCGTCCACGGGATTCAGGAACGTCGCGATGATCCCGGCGAAAATGACCCAGGACACGAAGTGGGGCAGATAGACGATCGACTGGGTGACTCGTTTGAACCGTTGGTTGCGTAACTCATTCAACAGGAGAGAGAGGATGACCGGCACGATAAAATCGGCGGCCAGCTTATAGACGCTGATCACAATCGTATTGCGTAAAATCTCGACGAAGTCAGGCGAGTGGAACAGCCGGCTGAAGTTATCGAAGCCGACCCACGGGCTCTTCTGAATCCCGGCGAAGATGTTGTAGTCTTTAAAGGCAATGACCACCCCGTACATCGGAACATAACGGAACACAAGAAGGAGCAGCATTCCGGGGAAGAGCAGCAGGTACAAGTATTTGTCCCTTATCAGCTCCTTGACGATGGTTCGTTTGCTCGGGACGCTTGCAGGGGCAAAGGTCTCGGTCTTGATCGCCATGATTCAATCCTCCGTTTCCATGAGAATGGGGGAAGAGCAAGCCCCGTCGGAGCTGCCCTTCCTTCGAGCCTGATCCTTTATTTTTTGTAAGGCACTATATTCTTGTCGTACCAGGCGTCGAATTCCTTTCGCTCGGCTTCTTCGGATTTGAAGAGCTTGTTGGCTTCCTCGTCTATTTGCTTGCCGCCGATCTGCTCGTACTTTGACAAGAATTCGTCGAAGGCGGAGAGGGGCTTGTTACCCGTAATGATGCCCCAGAACGTCTCTTCGCGAAGCTTCTTCACGTCCGCACTGTACTTATCCCATGCCGGGCGGTCAATCGCTTTGGCAAAATAAATTTTGTCCCGCATCCCCTTCGTGGTCTGGATGTTATGCTCATAGAGCTTAGTCACCTCCGGGGTGTTCGTGAGGTTGGCCGCATCCTTGCGTTTAATGTACCAGTCGAAGTTGGCAAACCCGAGCTTGTTGGCTTCTTCGGGATTGACAAGCGTCTTGAATTGGCCATTCCGATCTTGTAATGCTCCTCCTTCTTGCCGTAATTGATCAATGCGAAAGTATCCGGTGTCGCCATCTCGTTCAGGACCTTCACGGCATCGTCCACCTTGCCGGTGTTGGTGACAAGCAGGTAGCACCAGCCGATCTGCGGATCGGGCTGATCGGCACCGAAGCCGTCCGGACCGGTCACCGGATCGATGGCCAACCACTCGCCGGTAGGATTGTTGGCCTTAAAGGATTGGGTGGCCGGGTAGGAAGGGTTCAAATAGCTGACGAACCGGTAAATCGAGCCAACCTTGCCCGAGACGATGATTTGATCGACCTTCGTATTGTCGCTGTTCGCGATCGTCGTCATCCTCGGATCCATCACCCCGTCCTTGTACAGATCGCGCAGAATGCCCAGCACCGTTTTCACTTGAGGCAGGGCAGAGCCGAATTTAACGGAGCCGTCCGGCATTTTCATAAAGTTGTCAGGGTCCACTCCGTAGGCATAGAAGAAGGGAACGAGACTGCGGTAGTAATTGTCTCCGGCAAGGCCGTAAGTATCATTCTTTCCGTTGCCGTCAGGATCATTGTGAGTAAACGCCTTCATGACGGTGATATACTCCTCGAGCGTCTTGGGCGGTTTAAGGCCGAGCTTGTCGAGCCAGTCCTTGCGGAGAAGCGTCGTCATGGTCCCGGCTTCCGGCACGTCACCAGGGAGCCGGTAAATTTTACCTCCCCTTCCGGACTCCAGTGGTAGAACATGGTGCTCTTCGTATAATAATTGATAATTTCTTTACCGTATTTCTGAAGAGACGGGGTTAAGTCCTGAACGAGCCCGGCTTGAACCCATTTGGGGTATTCCTTCGTATCGCCGGTCCAGACGATATTCGGACGCTGCTTCTCGTCGCTCATGAGGAGATTGATCTTGGTGTTCATCTGGGACCAATCCGGGTAGAAGACCGGGATGATGTCGACCGGACGCTTCAGCTTCTGGGTGAGGGTGTCCTCCAGTTGTTTTTCAACCCAGGAATTGGGTGTTTTCGGTCCGCCCATTACCCCGAGGCTCATTTTGAGAGGGCTGCCGTTCTCCCCATTGTCCGGAGTTGTTTGCCCTTCTTTGGATGGAGCCGATTTTGTACCGGAGCATGCGGTAACGACTGAGGTTAAAGTGAGTCCGATTGCCAATGCTGCCAACGGTTTCTTTTTCACTGGAATCCTCCCTTGTTTGTATGCGTTTTCTTTAACCACATTATAAGGTGGAATCTTAACATTCGTAAATACTGTTAAAACATATAAATGTTAAGATTGTAAAGTCAACTGAACAAATTTTAAGAATATTATTATTTGATCAGGAAAAATGGGATATTTTTGGTCCTTTCTTCAAATTCATCAGAATTAATTTGAACAAAAGGATTAATGTTTTTAACCTATGTTAAGATTGTGTTATAGTAAGATCAGGGAAATAGCGATTGAAGGATTCCACTTCTTATTCGGGGAAGCTCATGAAGAAAAAGTACACGACTATGGACATTGCCCATATGCTGAACGTCTCAAGAACCACGGTCTCCAAGGCCCTCAATAATCATCCCGATATCCCTGAGCATACCAAGAAGCTCGTCACGGAAACGGCGCTTAATCTTGGATACAAGAAGTTTCTGAACGCCCAGCCGAAGGACATCAATGTGCGGGTCTCCATGGTAAGACACAAGCAGGATACGAGAACAATCGCCTTTCTTATCAAGTCGACGATTAATATCTTTCAGAGGGGCTTCTGGGGGATATTCTGCGCGGGGTGGAGGAAGCGTCGCGCCATCACGGCTATCAGATGCTCTTTAACTATTTAAGCGACGAGGATTTGGAGCAGGGCCGGGTCCCGGAGACGATCACCGCGCTTAAGCCCGAGGGGGTTGTCTTGGCCGGGATTACACGGAAGGAATTTGCCCGGGCTCTGTCACGGCTCGAGATTCCGTTCGTTCTGATTGACGGCTATTATGAAGAGCGGACCAATGATTTGCTGTGCGACTCCGTGCTAATGGAGAGCGAGCAAAGCACGTTCGAGCTGACTTCCTGCTTGATCGAACAGAATCACCGGGAGATTGGATTTATCGGAGATGTCTCCAACTGCAAATCGTTCATGGAAAGATGGATCGGATTTAAGCGGGCGGTGACCGATGCGGGTTTCTCCGTTCGGCGGGATTACTGCCTTGTGGAGCCGAGTCCGGACAATTATTTCAAGCTGCCCGAGATTGCGTCAAGACTGGATTCGATGCCGGAGCTTCCGTCCGCGTTCGTTTGCGCGAATGACTTGATTGCCTATCATTTAATCGCCTATCTGGAAGGGAAGGGGCTTCGCGTTCCTCAGGATATCTCCGTCACCGGCTTTGACTATATGCAGCAGCAGCCGGACATGGCCCCTATTCCTCTCCAGCTTGCAACAGCGGAAGTGAGCGGGATGGAGATCGGGTCCCGTGCGTTCGAGCAGCTCCTTTGGCGATTCCAGCATCTCGACCGCCCGTTCGAAACGGTTCGGGTTGCTTCGCGCATCATTCCGGGCGATTCGACGGGGCCATGCGCGGGAGAATAAAATGAGGTCAAGCCGAAGAACCCTCCTTCTATCGGATGGGTTCTCTTTATGATTCGTGTAGACGATTATCGGGTACTTTCGAACGATTCTCGGGTAGAGAGACGGGAGCAACCCTATTACAATAGAAGGTATCGGAGCGAAGAAGAAAGTCACAGAGAAAGCGAGGAAACGCCATGCTCCGCCTGATCCGCAGCTCGCTGCGCTGGAAGCTCCTTACCGTTATTGTTTCCATACTCGTCTTGGTGCTGTCGGCGGTTGGGGTATTCAGCTTTGTCGATACCTCGCGCACTATTCAGAGCGATGTGGAACGCTTCAGCAGCCAGATCATGAAGCAAGCCAATTTGAACTTCAGCCGGTACAACCGGGACAACGAGCAATTTTTCGTCTCCATCGGCGGCAGCACCGAATTTGCTGACTGGTTGAAGGCGGACGTCGGCGACCGGTACGAATTGTTCCGCAGCTACCGGGCGATGGAACAGAAATACATCGATCCGTTCGTCCGCTTCCATCCGGAAGTGCTGTCCGTCCGGATGTACAACGAGAACGGGAACGAAAGCATCTATCGTTCGCCCGGAGTTAAATACAACCTGATTCTGCGCACCGACTATTCCATGGCCCAGGAAAGCTGGCTCAAGGAGCTTACTTTGTCCGGACGGATGGTCCGTCTGACGAACCAGAGCACCCACTATACGGATGGGACCGGACGACCGGTTAAGACGCCGGTGCTTACCTTTGTCCAGAAGTTCCAATACGGCAATCGGGACGGGTATTTGGCCGTCGACATTTCACTCATGCCGACTCAGGAAATTCTGCAGGAGATCGGCCTTGGGCAAGAGAGCGAAGGGGTCATCGTAGATCAGAACGGCAAAATCATCGTGCACCAGAATGTCGGCCGCATCGGCGAGCAGATTCCTTCCGGGCTGATGGAGGAAATGTCGCGTGCGGAGTCCTCCTCCTTCTTCTACGTGAATCAGATGGTGGTGGACCAGAGGGTGCCGGATACCGACTGGCACATGCTCGTGATCGTTCCATACGAAGAGGTAGCCCAAAGCATCTACCGGGTGAAGAACATGACGATTCTCATCGCGATTGCCGGCCTCGTCGTATCGACTCTGCTTATCTTCCTGGTCTCCGGCTCCATTACGAAGCGGCTTAAGGAGCTTCGTAAGACGATCAAGGTAACGGACGCCGGCCGTTTCGACGGGCGGGTGGAGGTGAAGGGGATGGACGAGGTGGCGGAGCTTGCCGGTACCTACAACCGCCTGCTGGACCGGATCGAGAGCTCCATTCACGAAATGACCGAAAGCCGCCTTTTTCAGCAGGAGGCCGTTCTCTCCGCTCTGCAGGCACAGATAAATTCCCATTTTCTGTATAATGCGCTGGAGTCGATCAATTCGATGGCGAACTTGAATGATCAGGAAGACATCGGACGTACCGCGGTGGCGCTCTCCAACATGCTCCGGTACACCTCCAGCTACCAGGATACCGTCGTCACGCTGGAGGAGGAGCTCTCCCATTTGAAGGATTATATGTACATCCTGACTATCCTGTATGGGGATGAAATTTCCCTTACCGTGGATATGACGGACGAGCTTCGTCAGGTGACCTGCCTGAAAGCATTGATCCAGCCTTTTGTCGAGAACAGCATCAAGCATGGGTACGAAGTGACGGGGGAGAAGATGAATATCAAATTAAAAGCGGCCGTCTGGAACGAACGCTACCTCCGCATTGCCATCCAGGACGACGGTGGAGGGATACCGGACTCTAAGCTGGAGGAGCTTCAGCAGGTGCTCGCCGAGGAAGTCACGGAGCGGCACTACAAGCGCTTGTCCCGTGTCGGCATCCTGAACGTTCACTACCGCATCCGCATGTTCTATCCGCAGGCGCATACCGGGGTTACGGTGGAGCGCTCGGAGGAAGGCGGGACCATTATTGGATTAATTTTACCGCTGCAGCAGGGGGAGCCGCATGATACGCATTCTTATTGTGGACGATGCACCGCTTATTCGAAACAGTCTGGTGAAGTCCATTGAGCGGTACGGAAATTCCTCGATCGTGTCCGGTACGGCAGCCAACGGGGTGAAGGCGCTCGAGTGGCTAGAGGAGTACTACGCCGATCTGTGCATTACCGATATCAAAATGCCCGCGATGGACGGTCTCGTCTTGATCGAGCGCATCAAGGAACGG
Organism: Paenibacillus sp. CC-CFT747; assembly: GCA_030323305.1. Taxonomy (GTDB): domain Bacteria; phylum Bacillota; class Bacilli; order Paenibacillales; family NBRC-103111; genus Paenibacillus_AO; species Paenibacillus_AO aurantius. The sequence continues at coordinate 3,894,938 of CP106741.1, forward strand.
TATCCTTGGATGGCGACGCTTGTCATCTCGAGCTACGACGAATTCGAATATGCGAAGAAGAGTATGCAGCTTGAAGCGCTTGATTATATTCTGAAGCCGATCGATCCGCCGCTTCTCGAGTCCGCTCTTGGGAGGGCGGAACGGAAGCTGCTCCATGACCGGGAGGCGGAAGCCGCTCAGCTTCTTATCCGCCGGCTGCCGGAAAGCCGGGTGCTGCTGGACCGCTGGGTCCATCATGTCCAGACGGGCCGCGTGGAGACGATGCCCGTCCTTATTGTTGACACGCTGGAGGCCCTCCAGGAATGGACAGGTGCCCGGCACGATCTGCTTCCGGCGCTCGCCAATCACTGGACGCACGCCGTGCTGGAGGAGCTGAGGAAGGAGAAGCTGAAGCTGACGATGGAGGAAGGGGACGATGCCGGACTCGGCGAGAACGAACTGCGCCGGGACTCGGTGCGCTTCTATTACCGGCTCTGTGCCGTGCGGCGGCTGGAGGAGGGCTCCCACCGGTTGTTTGAGGCCAGGGCCGGCGGACGCGACCAACACATGGGGAAGCTGGTCGAAAGCATTAAGTGCTATATCGGGGAGCATTATGCCGACAAAATTAACCTGACCGAGCTCGCTCAAACGGTCTCTCTCAGCAAGGCTTACATGTGTACGCTGTTCAAGCAGGAAACCCAAATGACGATTTGGAACTATATCATCTCGGAGCGCATGCGTCAGGCCCGGGACCTTCTCATGAGCGATTCGCTCAAGATTTACGAGATCGCGAACCGGGTCGGGTACGAGGATGTCGACCATTTTACCCAGCTGTTCAAGAAGGTGTTTGGCCTAAGTCCCCAGGATTACCGGAAGAGACTGGAGGCTTAAGCATTACCGATAGAGAGGCACGAGGCCGTACCCGGACCGCGTGCTTTTTTGTGAACTCCGAAAGATCCCCCGGTACAATCGAAAGATTGGGTCGTTCCGAAAGCAGGGCCGAAGGCGCTACAATAAAGACACGAACCAGAAAGGAGCATGCACCAATGACCAAAGCAGAGGCGGCCCTCCAGCAGCCCGACCGCTTCCGCTCCGGGAGCAGAAGAAAGGATTCCTTCCTAACCTTCGTATGGAAGCATCGTCCGCTGTATATCATGTTGATTCCTTGCCTCGTCTATTTCCTGGCGTTTCGATACGTCCCGCTGCTGGGCAGTGTTATCGCGTTTAAGGATTACAACATTTTCGAAGGCTTCTTCCAAAGCGAGTGGGTAGGGTTCAAGTGGTTTGAGCAGTTGTTCACCTATCCCCAATTTTACCGCTTGATGAAAAATACGCTCATTATCAGCGCTTACTCGATCGTGTTTGCCTTCCCGGCGCCGATCATTCTCGCCTGCCTGTTGAACGAGCTTCGGCTGATGGCGTTCAAGCGCACCGTGCAGACCGTCATTTACCTTCCGCACTTTCTATCCTGGACGATCGTATACGGTCTTTCCTATATGATGTTCTCGACGCAGAGCGGAATGTTCAATCAATTTCTGCAGGAGCTTGGAGGAGAGGCCGTCAATTTGCTGCAGGCTCCGGAATATTTCCGCTCCCTGGTGGTAGGGGCGGGGATATGGAAAGAAATGGGCTGGAGCACGATTATCTTTCTTGCGGGCCTTGCGGGGATCAGTCCTTCCCTCTATGAAGCGGCCAAGATTGATGGGGCCGGCCGCTGGAAGCAGTTTCTCTACATCACGCTGCCCGGCCTGCTGCCGACCATTACGATTCTGCTGCTGCTGAAAATCGGCAATGTCATGGATGTCGGCTTCGAGCAAATCTACGTGTTCCTCAGCCCCATTACTTTCTCGGTGGGCGATGTGCTCGATACTTACTCGTACCGGCAGGGGATCATCAGCGGGCAATTCAGCCTGACGACGGCGATCGGTCTCTTTAAATCCTTCATTGGCTTCGCTTTGCTGGTCTTCGCCAACCGGGTAAGCCGGTCGACCACCGGCGAAAGCTTATATTAAAAGGGGGAAGGATTATGTCAACAGCCGCCACCAAGAACGCTTCGCCCCGCACCCGGATCCGGCAATCAGCCGACGAAACGATCTTCGATTATCTTAACGTCACTCTGCTGGTTCTGATCAGCCTGGCCGCCATGCTTCCCATCCTGCATGTGGTGGCGGGCGCCTTCAGCCAAACGGAAGCGCTCGTCAAGCACCAGGTTTGGGTATGGCCGGTTGGCTTTACGCTTGAAAATATCCGGTATGTGGCCGAAACCCCGGCTTTCTGGAGCGCCGGCTGGATGACCGTGAAGGTCGTTGTCATCGGGACCGCGGTCAATATGGTGCTAACGATTCTCAGCTCCTACCCGTTGTCCAAATCTTACCTGCGCGGGCGCCGGGTGATCCTGCTCGGGATTATCTTTACGATCATTTTTCAGGCTCCCCTTATTCCGATGTATCTGGTGGTCAAAAGCTTCGGGCTCTTGAACACGATGTGGGCGATCATCATTCCCGGCGCGATCAGCGCCTTCAATATGATGCTGTGCATCACGTTCTTCCGCTCCGTCCCGGAGGATTTATTCGATGCCGCCCGGGTGGACGGGATGAGCGAATATGCCATCGTCTGGCGCATCGTCGTGCCTCTGTCCAAACCGATCATTGTCACGCTTCTGCTCTTCTACGCGGTCGGCCACTGGAACAATTACATGGGACCCCTGCTGTATATCAACGACCGCTCCATGCAGACGCTGCAGTTGTACATCTATTTTCTGATCGCCAAAGGAAACAGCAACGATATCGCCGGCGCGGCCGCTGCCGAATCGGCCATCAAGCTGCTCCCCGAAGCGCTTGAGATGGCGACCATCGTCCTGGCCACGGCCCCGATCGTGCTGCTGTATCCGTTTCTGCAGAAGCATTTTATCAAGGGGGCTACCCTAGGCTCTGTGAAGGAGTAAGCGTTATCCATTATGATATGAAGGCATGGCCCTCATATAGATGAACTTGTTTACCACCACCAAAGGGGAGGAAATTGTATGAAAAGCACCAAAAAGTGGGTCAGCATCCTTCTGGCCGGCACGATGGCGACGCTTACGGCCTGCGGGTCCGCGGACAACAAAGAGAGCTCGTCCAGCCCGGCAGCCGGAAGTCCGCAAGCAAGCAATGCGCCGGCCGAACCGGCGAAGGTCCGCCTGATGATCTCCGATCACAGCCAGCCCGTCCCGACAGGCAATGTGATGGATAATCCGACGATCAAGTACATGGCACAGAAGGCGAACGTCAACCTGGACATTACGTTCCTGCCGCACGGCGATTATGCCGCGCAGAAGAAAATCAAATATGCGGCCGGAGATATTCCGGACGTCGTGCAGGATTGGGGCGTGGATGCCGATCTGATGCAGAACAATCAGGCGATTCCATTGAACGACCTGATCGATAAATACGGACCGAACTTGAAGAAATCCATCAACAAGGAAGCCTGGGATGCGGTAACGTTTAACGGCAAGATCATGGGGATTCCGCAAACCGCAAACGGCAATGCTCCTTCCGGACGCGTCATTTATGTGCGAAAGGACTGGATGGATAAGGTCGGGATCAAGGACATTCCGAAGACGCCGGACGAATTCTTGACCATGCTCCGCGCTTTCCGCGACAAAGACCCGAACGGCAACGGCAAGAAGGATGAAATTCCGTTCACCGCCCGCGAAAACTTCTCTTGGAGCGAGAATCTGTTCGGAATGTTCGGGGCCAATCTGCATACGTACAACCTGGTTAACAACGAACTGCAGCCGGGCTACATCACCCCTAATTTCAAGAAAGCGCTGGGCTATGTAAAGACGATGGTCGACGAGGGGCTCATCGACAGCGAATTCATGACGAACAAGCGCAACGTGTGGGAGCAGAAAATCCAGAACGACCTGGCCGGGTCCTGGAACCATGTCACCGAGCTGGCTTGGGATTGGCAGGATAAGCTGAACAAGTCGATTCCAGGCGGCAAAGCCAATGTCATTGCGATCCCCACTCCGAAGGATCCTGGGGCCGCCGCGGTCGGCGACGTCCAGAACCCGATCGTGAAGGTCTTTACCATTAGCAAAAAAGCCAAAAACCCGGAAGCGATCGTCAAAATGTTCGACTGGCTGGCTTCCCAGGAAGGCCAGGAATTCGTCTTCCTCGGCGTGCCGGGTATTACGCAGAACAAGGACGGCGGCAAGCTTACGTACGATGCTAAGAAGGACGCCGATGACAAAACCAGCCTGTGGCGTCAAACGCTGTTCTCCATTGTAAGCTACAACAAGGATCTGCTTAAGGTGCAGCTAGGCAACGATGCGGCTGTTGAGAAGCTGGACCTGTCCTGGAACACGGCCCGCCAGGAAGGCATTCCAAATTACCTGGTGGGGGCACCGGTATTCGCGTCGGCCAAGCAATTCCCCGATTTGACGAAGGAGGGCAACCTGTGGCGCGAAGCGGCCGCTCAAATTATTCTCGGCAAGAAGCCGCTCGACTCCTACGATGAATTCGTCAAGAGCTGGAAGGCTCAGGGCGGAAACGAGATGATCAAGGAAGCCACCGAGTACTACAACAACAAGCAGAAAAAATAAGCGGGGATCAAGAGAGGAAGGCCGAGGTCCTTCCTCTCTATCCTTTTCTAGGAGGCTGACGGCGTGGAGAGATTGGACTGGCAGGCGGTCTGGCAGAAGCTCGAACGGAAGGCGGACCGGATGATGGAGCAGCTGGGGGACCGGTGTCCCCACTTGGCAGGCGAAGACGGCGTTTATCAGGACATTAGGACCGACAATTGGGTGTCGGGCTTCTGGGCCGGCATCCTATGGCTGTTGTATGACCGAACGGGCGATGAAAAATACAAGGGGGCGGCCTGGCGATGGGACGAGGAAATCGAAAGCTGGATGACCCGCGACCACGATCTTATTCATGATGTAGGCTTTCAATTCCTGAACACGGCGGTCATGAAGCATATGATGACCGGAGACCCGGAAGCGAAACGCCGTGCCGTTTCGATGGCGAATTTTCTGTGCGGCCGGTTCAACCTGGCCGGCCGGTTCATCCGTGCCTGGAAGTGGAACGGAGACGAAGGCTGGGCCATCATCGACTGCACCATGAACTTATCGCTTCTGTTCTGGGCGTCGGAGGCCACCGGTGACCCGAGGTACAAGCATATGGCCCGGGCGCATGCGGACACGGTGCTCGAGCATTTCGTCCGAGAGGACGGCTCCGTCAGACACATCGTACAGTTTGACCCCGAGACGGGGGCGTACGACCGGGCGCTCGGCGGCCAGGGCTTCGGCCCGAATTCCTCTTGGAGCCGGGGCCAGGCCTGGGGGCTGTACGGGCTGGCTAATGTCTACCGGTTTACGGGGGACGACCGCTACTTACAGGCGTCCAAGCGAATCGCCCATTACTTCCTGGCCAATCTTCCGGAGGATGGGGTGCCCTACTGGGATTTCCGGCTGCCTTCACACGAGCAGGAACCCCGCGATACATCGGCCGCGGCCATCGCCGCTTCCGGTCTGTTGGAGCTTGCAGAGCTCGTGCCGGCGGAGGAGGCCGGGCTGTACCGGAGCGGGGCGGAACGCATGCTTCGGGCGTTGACCGAAAGGTATGCCACTTGGAATCGTCCGGAGCACGAAGCGATTCTGACCGGCGGCACCGCCAACAAGCCGGCCGGCTGGGGAATCGACGTCTCTCTGATTTACGGCGATTATTTCTATACGGAAGCCGTGGCTAAGCTCTGCGGCTGGGCACGCAAGGTTTATTAGGCAAGGAAAGGCTTCCTCCCTAAAATCCCTGAACATCACCGGGTAAAATCGAACGCTGCTCATGTAGAGGGAGCCGTACGGATGAATTAGAATGAGGGCACCACCTAGGGAAGGGGAGACGGCAGCTATGCAAGAGATCAGGCATCGTTCGCAGCTGGGCTTGCTTAAGCGGGCGATCGAACGAAAACAGCTAACGATCGGCTTCATCGGTGGCTCCATTACGGATGCCCGGCCGCGTCACAATTGGCCGGAGCCGGTCATTGCCTGGTTTGCGGAATGTTATCCGGATGTCCGGTTGTTCGTGGAGAACGCGGCCATCGGAGCGACAGGCAGCGAGCTGGGCGTTTTCCGAACGGAGAGGGACTTGATCCGGCGGGGCTGTGATCTGGTCTTCGTGGAATTTGCGGTGAACGACCAGGACATGGAGCCGGATGCGCGCATGCGGTCCCGGAAGGCTTGCTGCGCAAGCTGCTCGCGGACGGGAAGCGGGACGTTGTGCTGACGTACACGTATTCGCAGGCCATGTATGCCGATATGCAGGAAGGAAGAGTTCCGCCTTCCATAGCGGACTTCGAGAAACTGGCCGATCATTACCGGCTGAGCTCCGTATGGATGGGGCTTCATGCCTGGAATGAGGTCTGCAAAGGCCGGATGAGCTGGGAGGAGTGGCTTCCCGACGGCCTGCATCCGACGCATCGGGGCAGTCTAAGCTACGGGCAAAGCGTCATAGCCTTTCTCGAGCGGGAGTTGGAGGGGGCGCACGCTTCTCTCGGCGACGAGCCCCAGCAGCCCTTGCTGCCGGAAGCTTACCATCCGGCGAACTGGGCATCCGCCTACGCACTTGATTTCGCGCAGGTCGAGCTGGAGGGTCCCTGGACAATCCGGCGGTGGCCGCATCTCGTCTGGATGGATCGGGTGCTGCACACGTCCGCCCCAGGAGCTAAGTTGGCCTTCTCCTTTCAGGGACGGGGGCTTCTGCTCGGCTTCGATTTCGGAAAAGCATCGGCGGAGTTCCGATACCGGCTGGACGGCGGCGCGTGGGAGGTATCCGAAAGGGAGCGTCCGGAATGGTGCGGCGACCACGGCTGGTACCGGGTCAGTCCGATAGCCGACGACCTGCCGCCCGGAGAGCATCGGTTTGAGCTCGAGGTGGTTCACGGAAACAAGCCGGATTGCCGGGGGACACACCTGGCACTGGCCTTGATAGGAGTAATCGAATGAGACAACAAGCGGATGGATACTTAGGAGGAATAGACATGCAACCGAATTTTCGCTATTCGACTAAACCGGCCATCGAGCCGCAAGCCGGCTGTGACTGGGCGAGCAAAATGGTGCTCAACCCAGCGATTGTGAAGGATCCGGACTCGGATCGCCTGCACATGCTGTTCCGGGCCACGGGTCCGTGGCCGCAGAAGCGGCTGGAAGGCCGTCACGACCCGTTTCCCATTTTTCTCGGCTATGCATACAGCGACGACCGGGGGAAACCTGGACACCCGATTTTACCCGCCCGGCCCTAGCGCCGGCTCTGAATTTAAAGAAGGAGGATATTTACATTACCGATGTGCAGGGCAACCGGGTGAGGGACTATTCCAACGGCTGCATCGAAGATCCGAGGATTTTTCCGGTGGAGGGAGAGCTGTACGTGAGCGTAGCCTGCCGGATGTTCCCGCCGGGGCCCTATTGGCTTGCCGATCAGGAACCGCCTGTCATCACCAAATATGAATATGTGCCGGACTGGGTGCAGGATGGGGGCGATCCCTTCACGGTAACGGCCCGCACCAACGACACCGTCACCGTTCTTTATAAGCTGGATCTCGAGAAGCTGAGGGCAGGCCTTTACGAGGAAGCATTCACCTATGTATGCCCGTTGAACGAAGGTCATGTCAGCGACAATCGGGATGTCTTCTTGTTTCCCGAGAAGATGCTTATTGACGGCAAGCTGCAGTATGTGATGCTCCACCGCCCGATGAACCCGGTTCCGTTCCCGGGCGGAGACCAGGTGAAGGTGCCGTCCATCTATATCGCCGCCGCCGAGCGGATGGAGGACTTCGCTTCCTCGAAGGCGGTACATAAACTTCTGGCAACCGGTATCTTCGATTGGGAGGCCAATCGGGTCGGGGCAAGCTGGCCGCCGCTCCGCATTGCGCATAAGCAGTGGCTGGTCTCCTATCACGGCAAAAAGGATGTTCATTTCGGCTATACCCAATCCTTTATGATCGTCGAAGAACGGGAAAACGGGTTTCCGGAGGTCGTCCACCGCTGCCCGGACCGGCTTATGTATGCCAAGCAGGAATGGGAAATGCCGTCGGATTACCCGACCCCATGCCTGTTTACTACCGCGGGAATCGTTGTCGGCGGCGAGTTGATTATGGCTTACGGAGCGGCGGACCAGAAGGTCGGCATCTCCTGGGTATCGTTTGACGATCTGGTTCAGCACGTGCGTAAGTTTAATGCCGAGGGAGTCGCGGGATAACCCGACACCTAAGGCAACAACAAGAAAGAGATGCTGCCATTCTGACAAAGCCGGGTTGCAGCATTTCTTTTTACTTTATTCCATCATATCCGTCCAAAAAGGGAGGATTTTGTCCATGATCAGCCGCATAAGCCTAGGCCCCCGCTTGCGAATGATTCTTCATCTGATGCTCGTTCTCGTAGTAGCTGCCTCTTACGTACCAATCGGCCCCTCCACCAAGGCTTCCGCCGCAGAGGACGAATTCGGCGGGCTGATCGCCAAATGGTCCGCCAATTTCACGGGAGGAGCCGGCATCGACACGGCCGATCCGGATGTAGCCGCCAACGTCGCCAAGACCGCCGGCACGGCCCAGAGGATCTGGGATGAGATGAACAAAGCGGCGGATCGCACGTATCTGTTCCCGGATTTGGCCACCCAGTACCCGAACCAGCACATCACGGACTCGTATTCACGCATTCGCTCGATGGCGGTCGCTTATGCCACGGAAGGCTCGGCACTGTATCATAATGAGGGGCTGTTAGCCGATATGATGAGCGCGCTCGAATGGATGAACACCAACTGGTATAACGATAAGACGCCGTATGGGACGCAATCCACCGACAACAACTGGTTCGTCTGGGAGATCGGCGCCCCTTGGGCTCTGGAAGACACGATGGCTCTCCTGTACGACAGGCTCTCGCCTGATCAGCTTAGCCGCTATACAAGCGCCATCCGGCATTGGGTGGTAACGCCGAAGGATACCGGCACGAGCATGGGACAGCGCTGGGGCAACAGCGGAGCCAACCTGGCGTGGAAATCGCTCATCTGGTCCCAGCTCGGTATTCTGACAAAGGATGGGACGGTTATCGGCCAAGGGCGGGATGCGCTTGGACCTCTTTTTACCTTTGTGGCTTCGGGTGACGGCTTCTACGAGGACGGCTCGTTCATCCAGCACGGCGCTCATCCGTATACATCCGGCTATGGGTTATCTAATTTGGGTTCGTCAGTCGATCTGATCTATCTGCTCGGCAACACGCAGTGGGCGATCGACAGCTCGAAGAGCACCATTATCAAGGAATGGATTTACCGCTCCTATGAGCCGCTTATTTTCCGCAACCGGCTGTTCGACAATCTGGCCGGCCGTTATTTAAGCCGCTACGACGGGGCGGACGGCGTCAACTCGATTATGGTCCCGGCCTACAAGGTGGCGGATATGCTGAAGGGAACAGCGGATGAGATGAGGCTTAAGAGCTTCATCAAGTACCTGGTGACGTCGGATGACAAATTTGATTTCTCGAAACGGGACCTCTTCTTCAACACGAAGATTAAAGCATTGGTGAACGACCCGAGCGTGCCGGTTCGTCCGGAGCTGTCGCTGTATAAGCCGTTCCCGCGGATGGACCGGTTCAGCTGGCTGAGGCCGAACGCGGCGTTCAGCGTCGGAATGAGCTCCTCCCGGATCGACAACTACGAAGCGATCAATTACGAGAATTTGATGGGCTGGCACGTGAATGACGGCCGCACCAGCCTGTATACCGGCGATCCGAATCAATTCGGCGACTACTACTGGGCCACGGTCGACAAATATCGGCTGCCGGGCATTACGGTGGAGGCCGTCCATCCGGATGATGTCGACTCGCCGCAAATCGGCCAGGTTACGATAAACACGAATGGTAGCGTGCTGACGGACGATCTGGCAAACGCCGATAATCTCTATCGCTACACTAACAATTGGCAATTTGTAAACGACCCGCTGGGCGGCGACACGAACCGGCTGAAACGCAAGGATGACACGCTGGAGTATGTCATGTATAACAAGCCGAACATTTCGACGTTGGAAGCCGTCGTCTATACGCTGAACAACCGGCCGCTGGACGGCGGGATCAAGCTCTTCTACTCGTCCGATAATCAGGATTGGAAAGGAGCGGCGGTCGCGCTGGGCTCCCTTCTCCTGTAGACGGTTCCCGTTGGAGCCGTGTTATCATCCGTCCGGCTTCTCCGCTTCCGTCGGGTACGAACTTCATCAAGCTGGAGTTTCCTTCCACGGAAAGCCCCGAGAGCCGGCTTACCGGGGAGAATTGGGTCGGCGGCACGGAGATGGATGGCCTGTACGGGATCAGCGGCATGCAGCTTCATCCGGTTGACGAGACGCTGAAGGCGAAGAAATCCTGGTTTATGTTTGACAATGAAATTGTCTCACTCGGCTCCGATATTACAGGCGGGGACGGCCACACCGTTGAGTCCATCGTCGAGAACCGCAAGCTGAATGCGGCCGGCGACAATGCGCTCACCGTAAACGGAACCGTCAAGCCGTCCTCCCTCGGCTGGTCGGAATCGCTGCCGGGCACCAACTGGATTCACCTTGCCGGCAATGGGAGCGGCTCGGATGTGGGCTATTACTTCCCGGGAGGGGCGGACTTGAAAGCCCTTCGCGAAGCCCGGACCGGTTCGCCGGCTGAGAACTCGCACTCCGGTGGAGAGGATACGACGGCCTATACTCGTAACTACGCCGCATTCTGGTATGACCACGGCCGCAGCCCAGGGGCAGATGGCAGCCCCGCCGGCAGCTATGCGTATACGATTCTGCCGAATCGTGCGCCGGACGAGGTGAAAGCGTATGCGGATGCCCCCGACATCGAGGTGGTGGAAAATACGGCAGACGCCCAGGCTGTCCGGGAGACTACCCTGAACCTGCTGGGCATTAACTTCTGGAAAGACCAGATCAAGCAGGTCGGTACGGTGAAAGTTAACCGCAAAGCTTCCGTCATGATGAAGGAAAACGGCGATCAGACCCTGGAGGTTTCGATCTCCGATCCGACCCAAGCCAACAGCGGGACGATTGACATGGAGATTGCGAAGGCCGCGAACCCGAACAGCGGGTGGCTCTCGGATCCGGCCATTTCCGTGTATCAAACGTCTCCGACGATCCGGTTCCAGGTGAACGTGAACGGAGCGAAAGGGCAGACGTTCAAGGCCAAGTTCAATCTCGGCAGCGACGTATGGCCGCAGCAGCCTCCGGCTCCCGAGCCGCCGAAGGAACCGGCGAGCTTTACGGACGAACTGAACGATTTCTCCCGGGTATTCTCGCTGTCCGATAAAGCCTCTCTGCTGTTCGATACCGGGAACCCGGCGTTTTTTGCCAATGACAGCTCGCGTGTGAAGCGTTTCGGCACAGATGTGCCGCAATCACTTGTCTACCAAGTGAACGAGCCCGTTACGTTCTCCGCCCGTCTGCATTACCGGAACGGATTCGCGGATAAGATCAAGGCCTATGCCTCGCCGGATAACCGCACGTGGACCGCGGTCGCCCTAACTCCGGATACGCCCGTCAAGAATACGGACAACGACTGGTACCGCGCCAATTTCTCTCCAGCGGGACCCCTGCCGAAGGGCACCCGATATATAAAAATCGAGCTGGGCAACGATCCGCTCGTGTATTCACCTCAGCTTGGCGCGGTCACTTTTACGAAATCGCCGATATCGTATGTGCTGGCGGATGATCTGAACGATTGGAGCAAAGCCTACAAGCACTCGCTCAGCTGGGATTTCGATTCGGCTCAGGCGGACACCCGCTTTGAAGGAGACTACTCCAGACTACGCGCTTCAAGCGAAGGGCAATTTATCGAGTACAAGGCCGAGGAAATAATCGGATTCAAGGTCAAAGGATTCGCTAATGCGTCCTCGCTGGATGGCCTTCTGAACGTGGAGGTCTCGGCGGATGAACAGAACTGGACACCGGTCCCTCTTACCATTGACGAGCCGGTGCCGACGGAGGACGGGATAAACAAGTTCACAGTCCTTTCCGACGGGATGCTGCCGGAGGGCTCCTTGTTCCTTCGGGTCCGGCTCGCAAAGAGCGACCCCGTCCGAACCGTCGAGCTCGGCTCCCTCGCCCTGGAATTTGGAGCGTTCACCGATCCGCTCGACACGTTCGATAATATGCTCTCTCACGGAGCGAATCTCATGTTCGAGAAGAACTCCTCCGCCTTTGAGGGCGACCTGTCGCTGCTGAAGCGCAGCGGGACGGACGTTCCCGGCGAGCTGGTTTACTACTATCCGAACATCAGCGATTTTGCGGTACAAGCATATGCAAGAGACGGTTTTGCCGGCAAGGTGAGTGTTTATGCCTCGCGTGATGGCAAGCAGTGGAAAGCCGTCGCGCTGACGAACGATCCGATCACCACGACGTCATCCGGCTGGAACAAGACGACGTTTCGAGGGGGTCAGAAGCTTGATCCGGGGAATGCGTATCTGAAGCTTGTTCTCAGCAATGACGCCCGTGTCTACTCGCCGATGATCTCCCGGCTGACGCTGTACCGGACCCTGGATCCCGACGGTCCGCTTCCGGACCCGGTTGTGGGACCGGCCGTGATCGTCGATCCGCTTGACGACTGGAGCGAGAGCGATTCGCATACGACAGGCTGGCAGTTCGACAGCTCGAATGCGCCCTTATTCGGAGGCGATACAGGAAGACTGAAGCGAAGCTCCGATACGGCGCAATCCGTTATCTACCGCGCTCCCAATCTGGTCGACTTCCAGGTGACCGTTTATCCCTGCGTCGAGCCGCCGGCCCATCCTCTTGAGCTAGACAAACAGGCCGCCCTGTTCATCTCTTCTGACGGCAAGGCGTGGGCACCGGTTGCCTACACGGCCACGGAGCCTGTCGGCACTTCCTGCTGGAAAAAGATAAACGTAAAGCCCAAGGACGATCTGCCGGTCGGTACCCAGTACGTCAAAATCGAGCTGGATCACGATTCTCGGGTGTATGCTCCGCAGCTGGCCGAGGTCCAGCTCATGAGCGACGGAGCCATTTCCAAGCGGATTACCGGATTCTCGCTGGGAGAGGCTCAGAACGGAGAAGCCCAGATCGACCTCAGCAGCCGCACCGTGACGGTTCACGTCAAGGCCGGAACGGACATGCGGTCGCTTGCCCCGGCCCTCACCACGTCGGAGAAAACGACAGCTGTTCCCTCCAGCGGCTCAGTACAGGATTTTACGAAGCCGGTGATGTACAAAGTGACGGCAGCCGACAAAACCTCGGTCAACTGGACGGTTCAAGTTATCCTCGACTCCGATTCGGTACCCCCGGTTACGACGGTCCAGATGACGGGGGAGCGGGGCTCGGACAACTGGTATGTCACTCCGGTCAGCGTTGGCCTCATGGCAAAGGATGAGGCTTCGGGTGTGGACTATACGGAATACCGCCTGGATGGATCGGAATGGACGCGATATGAGGATGCGGTGACGGTCGAAGCCGACGGCGCCCATACGCTCGATTACCGCAGCATAGACAAAGCGGGGAATGTCGAAGCCGAGCGGCAGGAAGCGTTTCGGATGGATAGAACCGCTCCCGTGATCGATCTTGCCTCGGTAAAGGACAGCTACAATGAAGGTGAGTCCTTAACCGTAACCCATGCCGCCTATGACGCAGTTTCCGGTTTACAGTCGGTTCTCGTGCAGCTGAACGGCAGAGACATCATGCAGGATACACCTGTCCTGCTGACGAAGCCCGGCCTAAACGAAATCAGAATCACGGCGGCGGACGCGGCCGGTCATACGATAACCCAAACGAAATCTTTTGAAGTATGGGTGCTGGGAACGGCTTCGGCAACGCCGGAAACTATCACCATCAACAACGGCGTCTTTACGATCCGGGTCGATCTCCCGGACGTTTATAAGGGGACCGGTGTGAAGACGGAGGACATACGGGTGAATGGTTCCGTGATTCCCGAATCCGTTAAGGTTAAGGAAGATGCGGATCATCTGGAGCTCACCTTAAAAATCAGACGCGAGTCCCTAACCCTCCCGGCAGGCCTGCAAAGCCTGGAAGTAACGGGATGGTTCGAGACCGAGGAGCCGGTTCGTTTCCACGCTGCCGCCCCTGTGACAATCCAGGTGGATAGGAAGAATATTCCTATAACCGATATGGAGCGCTAAAATACTAAAGCCGTCCCGACGACTGTGTCGTTAGGACGGCTTTTCTTAGGAATCAGCTTTTCCCTCCCTATAGATCTGGCGGAACAAGGAGTCCAGCTCGGCGGGCTCCTCCAAGCCGAGCCAGAAAAGATCCATGTCCGCATCCAGATCAAAGGCTTGGTGGAGATCGGAAAAAAGCTCCGTTTCGAAATAATTTTCCTCCATCTGATGCTCCAAAGCATTCACCTGCGACAAGTAGTCGGAGGAGTGAATGGCTTCGTTAACCGGCCGGATGACCGACAGGTAAGGAGTTCCTTCCGCTATTTTAGCTTGAACGGCCGGTGACAGGGCGGTTAGGATAAAGGACCTCGCCAGCTCCTTTTTCCGTGCGGCCTCGGGAATCATGAAGCCGTTGGAGCGCAGGATGGTCGCGTTGATGGGACCGAACGGAAGGGGAGCATACCCGATGTCGAAGGCCATTTTATCCTGGGTCCAGTGGGACACCTCATAGCCGGTTGCCAGAACCATGGCGGCTTTGCCGTAGAAGAACGGATTTCGTTCGTGGGCGAGACGGTAGAGCAGAGCCCAGCGCTTCCGGTGAATCAAGTCCTGAAGAAACTCCAGCGAGGACGAAATGGTTCGGGACAGCTCCTCCTCGTTCCCGACTTGCTTTAATCCGTTCTGGAGAGCAACGACCGGCCAGCGCAGCGTTTTCGGCATAATGGCGAACCCGTATTGACGAATGATCCCTTTATCATCTGCGAGGGTGAGCCTTTGGGCGGCATCCAGGAAAACCTCCAGGGACCAGTCCTTTCCCGGAAGGGGAACCCCGGAGCGCTCGAACAATGGCCGGTTGTAGACCAGATGAACGGTAGTAAACATGATGGGGGCCGCCTTAATGTGCCCGTCTACGGTGAAGCGATCGACTAATTTGGGATAAAGCCGCTCCAAGGAAGACGACAAGGTAAGGTCAAGATCCTCATAAGCCGAATTATTAGAGATCTCGGGGAAATGCATATCCGACAGCAAGATAAGGTCGGGGATAATCCCCATCTCCATATACTTCTTGATGGATTGCAAGAAGCTTACATTATAAGGCAAGCTGTATATCTTGACCTCCACATTCGGATAACGGACCTTATATTCCTGGATAAGCGAAGGGAGGATGGTGTCCACGAACGTGGCCGGAGTAGGCGCAAAGATATGCAGCGTTTGAGACGGGGAGCGGTCGATGACAAGCTCGGGATTGACGATCGTTCCTTGACCGTTCTTCTTAATGACCAGGTTGTCGTTAACCAATTGCTCCAACGCCTTGCGCACCGAATTGCGGCTTAACTCGTAATGCCGGCACAGGTCGGATTCCGACATCAAAAAAGAACCGGGTTCGATCAAGCCGGACAGGATTTGCTCTTTCAGGTTGTTATAAAATTTTAAATAAACGAACTCATTCTCTCTTTTCATCCTTGCTTACTCCCCTGATTAATATGATAAAACGGATAAATTAAATGAAAGGTAGGATAAAAGGATTGTCAAGAACCTAACCTCCCTCTATAATTACGGTATAGGTTAGATACAGCTAAAGAATAGGTGGAGATACATACCTCTTTTATACCTCAAATTATCTAAAGATTCAACATCCTGCAAACGCTAACATTTCATCCGCGCCCGCTTGTAAGCGGCCCGTCCCATTAAGCATCCAGATTTTACTCTTATAAAGGCAAGTGATTTCTTTATGGAGAGAAGGAGGAGTTTAAGTGAACGGAAACAGCGCAAAGGACAAAAGGAGCTTCCGAAAATGGGCCGTCCCGATAATGTCGGTTCTATTGGCGTTCTCCGGCATGGGGGACAGGGCTTCCGCATCGGATATCCCTGTCAGCAATTTCGGCTTTGAGCAAGCTCTTGCTGACTGGACCAAGTTTGTGGACAAGGACAATGGAAACGACGTGGACGAGCAGGGCAGCAGGATCGAAGTGACGGATCGTCAAGCGAGCGAGGGCGAGCACAGTGTTCGAATATACGACGCCAAAAAATCCCGGGCGATCGGATTGGAGAGCGGGAAGCTGGAGGCTCAAGCGGACACGGCTTATGTTGTCTTTGCCGATGTTCGGGTCGAGAGCGGAGAGGCCGAATTGTCGATCCGGTTTTATGACGGCAGCGGCCGGATGCTTGTAGAATCGTCTACGACCGCCTCTCCTTCGGAATCCTGGAAAACCATCCAGGTTAATGGGACAGCCCCTGCAGGAGTATCTTATGCGAAAATCCTGCTGCATTCCAGCAAATCCAATGAGGGAACAGCTTATTGGGACCATGTCCGGTTTACGAAGGATTACACCAATCTTGGCGTACAGGTGGGGAGCGCGGCACCCCTGGGGGCCACCTTTGGAGCGGGAGCCCATGAGAACCTGATTTATTCGGTTATTACGGGCAATGCAAACGATCGTCCCATCATGCAAGTGATCGATGCGAATACCGAAAAGGTGACGGCAAGCGAAGCTTTACCGGGTGCGAGCGTGAATCCTACCGGTGCCTGGGCCGCAACGACGGCTACGGACGGAACAATTTACCTTGGTACCTATCCCAACGGCAGATTACAAGTACGTGGAGGGAGAGTCGTCCATCGCGGATCTGGGCCAGCCTTTGCCAGGGGAATCTTACGTCTTCGATCTCGCGGCGGGTAATAACGGTAAGGTCTATGGCGGTTCTTACGGAAGAGCGGGCTTCTTTGAGTATGATCCGGCTGCAGGGGCCAAACCGATAGGAGGCTTTCCCTTCTACCAGCCCCCGGGACAAACGTATAAGTATCTCCGGGCCTTGGCCCATGACAAGGAACGCAACGTTTCTTATTTGGCTATGGGGCCGAACGCCTCCATCATTCGATACGACCATGCCACCGGCCAAATGGACGATATTTTGCCTGCTAAATACAAATCCATTACGCTGGCCGGTACGGTGGATTTCACAGGCGACCGTGTCTTTGTGGCGATCGGCGGGTATATGATGGCTTTGCGGGTGGATGTCGGCCCGGATGGAACCGTCACTTCGACGGAGGAGATGTCGACGACGGGCACCGCGCCTCGTGTATCGCCGGAGAATAACGGAAGCGTGTACTTCACCAAGGGGAACCAATTGACCCGTTACGATATGGCGTCCAAGCAAGTAACGGATCTCGGGCTTTCCATTCCGGGGAGGATTCAGCGTTACGGCTGGGTAACGTTACAGGATCAGGCGAATTATCCGGGAAAAACGCTTGTCGCTCTGTCGGACGGAAATTATGAGACGAACCTCATCAAATACAACCCGCAAAACGGAGCGTTCCATGTTTCGCGCGTTGAAGGTTCCCCGCGTATAGCCGGGGCGATTAATATGATCGGGGCGGGGCCTGACGGCCAGATCTATACCAGCGCTTACTTGTACGGGGGACTAGGCGTCTACCATCCGTTCGGCGGGGATTCCAACGACAACCAGCCAGAGTACATTTATGCACCGATCAGCCAAATTGATAAAATGGAATCCGCGGGCGGCAAGCTATATCTTGGCACCTATCCCGGAGGAGGGCTGTATGAGTACGATCCTAAGCAGCCTTGGAGTCCGGGGTCAATCCCAAGCTCTTGATCAACTCGGGCGCCTACCAGCAGAACAGGCCGAAAGCGATCGCTTACGGGGACAATCGGGTATTTATGGGGACGGCCGGTACTACCGGGTCGAGACCGGGAGCCTTGTCGGTCTATGATTACACGACAGGCCACGCTGCCGTCCATAAGGATATCGTAAAAGACCAGAGTATTATAGCCCTTGCCTACTATAACGGTCTTTTGTACGGCGGATCCACGATCCGGGGCGGCTACTCGAGCACGCCGTCACAGACAGAAGCCAAGCTGTTCGTGTATGATCCGGTAACCCAGTCGAAGACGGCCGAATACAGCCTGCCGGCCATAGAAGGCGGGAGGAAGCTGACCGCGATTACGGAACTGAAGCTCATTGACGGGAAATTGTGGGGCTTCGCGGAAGGCTATCTGTTTGTGTTCGATCCGGAATCCCGTGCGTTCGAGTACTTCGCTGAGAAGTTTCCGGATGTGTCGCTCCCGGAAGGGAATTATCGGGATGCCGACCTCGTTGCCGTTGAGAAGGACCCGAACTCCCTATATGGAACGATTGGCAGCAAGTATTTATTTAAAATTAATAAAGCGGATAAAGCGATAACAATTCTGCGGTCCGACGGTGCGGATATGCTGGCGGCCGACCCAATCGGCAACCTGTATTTTAAACATAACGATACTCAATTGTGGAGATATTCCTTTTGATCTGGTTGTAAAGGGCTTGCCGGTCGGCAAGCCCTTTACATTAGACCAAGGCAAACGACCAGAGGCCGCCATCTTATCTGCCATAATCGCGCCTTATCTTTTGGTTGGCGGCGAACCTAAATTTTTTTAAAAAAAGATTGTCAATTGTTAATCCTCCCCCTATAATTGCGGTATAGGTAAGATACAGCAGTAGAACAGGTGAAAGTACATAACCTCCTTTTTATCTCCAACGCTCTTAAGAATCAACTTCTTTCGAATGCCCCCTGTCCAGTTTGCTTCCAAACTCTCAAAACACACATAAATTAAAGCGCTTACTTTCCTGAATCCACTATGTATTCCAGAAAAGGGGAAGCGATATGGCCTCATACCAGCATGTGAATTCGAGCTTCGCCGATGTGAAGCAGTTCGGTGCCGCGGGCAACGGTGCCGTTGACGATACGGAGTCGGTACGACTAGCCTTGGCCTCCATTCCGGACGGAGGCACGGTCTATTTTCCGCCTGGTACCTATCGGATTACCCGATCCATTGAAATCCTTTCGGACAAGGTATGTCTCTGCGGTCAGGGCAGCGGCTCCCACCTCCTATACACCTATGAGCAGCAGGATGGCGACATTCCTCTAACGGCAAGCTTGTTCGTCTTTCGGGAAGGAATTCGTAACGTAACCATTCGAGATCTGCGGCTGGAATATGCAGGGTTCTTCTACTCCGAATGCGGACAAAGCTATCTCGGCAAGGTGGACGCCTTACGATTCCGGCAATGCTTTGATGTAAGCATCGAGAATATCGAGGCGTCGGGCTTTAATGCCAGCGCCATCACCGTGAGTACGGGAGACGCCTCGAAATATGCCAAGCGGTTCCACGTTCATAAATGCTACCTTCACCATAATCGGGTCGCCGGGGTGTTATTTGGGAATGTGGAGCGGCTCAGCATCATGGACTGTGATTTGGAGTATCAGGGCTCTCCGCCCGATGGAGGGACGGGGTATGGTTGCGCGGGTTTCAGCGGGAGCTTCCCCGTCATATCCAAATTATCGGCAACCGGGCTTGCTTCAATTACCGAAAAGGCATTGATCTGCATGCAGGAATCGGGGCGATCATCGAAGGGAATATATGTCATGGGAATCGCCTCTATGGAATCTATACGGAGGGAGCGAGGACGGGCAACGTCATTATCCGGGGCAATCTAATATCCGGCATGAAGGTGGACCGCCTGGACATACCGGACCCGTATACCTGGATCAGCGGCATCGATTTTGGCCCGTATTCCGCTGCTTTGCTTCCCGAGGAATATCACAATTACCTGATAGAAGGCAACGAAATTGTCGATTTTGGTTTAAATCACGGATCGGCCTATCCGATTCGTTGTTATTTTAATTTCAAACGCGGAATGATTCAGATCAAGAACAATAAGATGGCGGCGGGGAGGATTACTCATTTGATCCATCTGCACAATTCATCGGGCAAGGAGCGGAGGGAAGTCCAATTAGACATCTCCGGCAATCAGGCCTTCATCCGGCAGGCCACCGGGTATTGTTTTAATCTGCCCATGTGCAGCCAACTCAACATTCACGGCAATCAGATTACTATTGAGCAGAGCGCAAAACGTGAGGGGATCATCGCACTTAGCGAGGAGTGTCTGGAATCCGTCACGATGACAAACAACCATTTTACGGTGCCGGATTTGTCAGCCGCCAGTGCTTTGAAGGATTGGACGGAGCCATGGCTTCAAGACAAGATGTATAAAGCGGGCAACTTCCTGAACGGAAGGCTGGAAGAATCCCACTTGCGATATCCCGGAGCCGGATTAGGCAGTCCTTACAGGCAGGTTTGTGATACAAGTTAACCAACCAAGTCAGCTGTTTTATAGGTTAGGATGCTATCCCATCAGACTGCTCCTAGGAGCAAGAGGAGGAATACCGATGATTTCGCAAACGTCTTACTCGCTTGTTGGCCAGCCGTGCCGTAATTTTACGATTTTCAACTATTGCTCAATGGTTGATCCCTGGGACGGAAGAGAGAAGCTGGTCTTATCCAATTTTACGCCCGGCGGAATTGGGCTCTTGGTCTTTATCGACACGCTGACCGGAGCCGGCGAATCGTTCGAGCTTCCGGGAGATTCGGGGGCGTGGGGACTCGTCAATTGGCGCAATGAGAAGCTGATTGTCGGCACCTGCCCGCAATATGCTTACCTGCACAGCTTTGATTTGCGAACGCGTACGTGGGCGGAGCCGCTGAAGGCGGAAGGCGAGACTTACTTCTGGGACATCGTGGAAGGCTCGGACGGAATGATCTATGGAGGAACTTATCCGAACTGCTCCCTTATGAGATACGATCCGCACAATCATGTGCTGGAGAACCTGGGGCGGGTGTCGGATAACTCCAAGAATCTGTACAGCCGGTATCTGCACGGGGAGCTTCCCGGGTATATCTTGATCACCTACGGCTACGATTCGGAGGATGTCAAAGCCTTTCACATCGAAAGCGGAACCTTCCGGGAATTCGGAATGCCGGGCTATCGGATCCGGGAAGCGCATGAGGAGCTTCTGGCCCTGGAGAAGGAGGGGAGCTGGTCTTCTACAATCCGCAGTCCTTCGAACGCCTGGTGGACGCGGACGGGCTTAAGCAGCGGCTCATTCCCGGGAAATTACGCTTCCGAACGGAAAGCCCATCGGCATCAAGAAGCTGTCCGGAGGACGGATCGCAGGGGTGCGAGGCCAGGATTATTTTATTCTGGATCATCCGGGCCAAGAAGTTGAGCTGAAGAAGATTCCGACCGACGCGCCCCCTACCGCCATTCACGAATTAATTGTGGATGAGGAAGGAAACATCTGGGGCTGCTGCGGGTTAGGGCAAACCATCTTCTCCTACGATCCGGCAAGCGGGGAGTACTGGAACTCCTCCGCGGTAACCGATGTGGGGGAGAGGTGTACGGCATGCGGTTCGCCGGAGGCCGTCTGTTTCTATCCGCTTATGTGGGCGGGGACCATATCGTCTACGATCCGAAGCTGCCTTGGGATCAATTGTACAATAACAATCCGAAAACCCTTCGCCCGGTCCGTCCGGCTTTCATACGGCCCGAAGGGCGCAGCGTAATCGGACCCGACGGTGCTTTCTGGACCGGCTGGTCGGCCAAATACGGCACCTACGGAGGAGCCCTCTCCCGGGTAAATACGGATACGCTGGAAGTGGAGCATTGGGCTGACCCCGTTCCGGAGCAGCAGGTTTGCGGCTTGACCTCGGACGACCGGTATCTCTACTTCACCACCAACGGAGGAGCAAGCGGGCTCGGCTATAAGAACGAGCCCTGCCATTTCGGCGTCTGGTCTCCGGATAAGGGCTTGGTGCACCTGCACACCTTCGAGCCCGATGTTGTGACGGGCAACGCCGTTCTGGCTGATGGGGACCGGGTCTTCGTCGGAGCGGGCCCAAGCGTCCGCCTCTTCGATCCCGCGTCGATGAGCTTTATCTCCGAGATGGCGATTGATGAGCCCTGCAGCTGGATGATCCGGCTTAACGATGCCCTAATCGGCGTATTCAGCGGAAGCCGCTTGCTTCTGATGAGCCGGGACGACCTGTCCATCGTGAAGACCATTCCGCTCCCGGGCCGGGTGAGGACGGCCGTTATCGCCGGAAAGGAGCAGTTGTATTTTGCTGTAGAAGCCACGATTTACCGGTTTGAACTGGAAGAGTTGCTTTCTGGCGGGTGAAACTTGGGGTAGGCGTAACCAAGCAGGTATGAGGGTTCATTAATCGATCGAAACGGGAGGTTCCAGGAATGAAGATGAAGAGGGTTCCGTCAGTCCTGATCACCACTATGGTTATAGGGGCCATGCTATCGGCTTGCACCGGCAATGGCTCGTCTCCGTCCGCTTCCGACAACGCTCCATCGGCCACATCCAAAGAGAAGCCTAAGCTCACGATGTTCTTCAATAACGCGGGTCTCCAATCTCCGGCGGATGTGGATCTCAGTAACAATGAATTCATTAACATCGTTAAGGAAACGGCCGGGGTGGATCTCAAGATGGAGACCGTCCCCTACGCCGAGTACCAAACCAAATTCAATCTGATGCTGTCCTCCGGCGATCTTCCCGACATCCTGCATACCAACTATCCCGAGCCTGCCTACAAAGCCGCGCGCGATGGAGCCTTCATCGATCTGAAGCCGTATTACGACAAGTCTCCGATCCTGCAAAAGCTGGTTACCCCCAGATGATGGAGCTGGCGAAGGATCCGGTCAGCGGCAAGAACTGGCGGATCCCGATGGTGTACGACAAAGGACCGCAGGGCTCCGGAGTCATGGCCCGGGCCGACCTGCTCGATAAGTACAACGGGGGAAGTGGCCCGAATCCGTTGAGGAATGGGTAGACGTGCTCCGCAAAATCAAGAAGGCGGAGCCGGATTCGATTCCGATGTCCAACCGGGTTGTCGGGGATTACATGTTCCGGTACGGCGGGGCGGTGTTCTTCATGCTGTACGGGGCCGACCCCTATGGATACCGCATCCAGGACGGCAAGATCATCCCGAACGTCGTGCTTCCCGAGTATAAGGCTGCCGTAGAGCTATACCGCCAGCTTTATGCGGAAGGCATTTTTGACAAAGAGTTTGCCACGACGGACGGTGCCAAATGGGCAACCAAATGGAAGGAAAAGAACGTTCTGTTCCAATGGAATTCGGCCGATCAGCTTATGCCCGGGGCCGCTAGACTGGTAGCCTTGCCGGGTACCGATATTGCCGATAAGAATGCACGGGTTGAATTCGCTCCCGCTCTGAAGAAATATCCGTCCGTTCTGAAGGACCCGAAATATGCGCAAAATACCCTTAACGACCCGATTGTCGATCACGGGCTTTACATCTCGTCGAAGAGCAAAAACCCGGATGCGGCCTTTAAGGTCATTGAAGCCTTTGCGTCCGACAAGCTACGGGAAGCGATCTTCTGGGGCAAGGAAGGCGAAACCTACACAATGAAGGACGGCAAGCGCATCCCGATTGCCGAGAAGCTTGGTGCCGATAGCCGCAGATGGGTGAAATCCATGGCCTTCCTGTTCGGCTATACGGATGGACAGGATGCGCAGCTGGCGACGTACGAGCAGCAAATGGGCCCCGACAAGTACAAGAAAGCCTATGACAGTGTCAAAGCGCTTGGAGAGGAAGCGAAGGCGAACGGCCTGGGCTCCATTGTCGGCTACTCGACCCCCGATGAAGTGGTCAAGAAGAATTCGGAAATCATGCAGGACATCAACCGGTTCACGTCCGAAGCCATTATGGGCAAGATCACCATGGACCAGTTCGATGGGGAAGTCAAGAAGTGGGAAGCCAAATACAGAAGCCTCAAATATGACCCGATGCAAAAATATATCGATGCCAACAAAGAGAAGTTGAAAGGGCTGAATGTTAAAAAGGTGACTTGGTAAGGGAACACCAGGGTATCGTCTCGGGGTGAGCGGATTCCCGCCGCCCCGGAATGGCCCCTTCGTAACAGGACCCGTACAGGAGGTGACCGGATTGAATGGAGTCGTGGCCGGCGTCGAAAAGCAGGCTGCCGTGAAGAAAGGAAGACACCGCAAATTCAAGCTCAAAACCATGCTTTCCTTGTATACCTTATTTGCACCGACCGCCATTCTGCTGTTTATCTTTCATTACATTCCCATCTACGGCATCATTATCGCCTTCAAGAAATATTCGGTATACAAAGGCATCATGGGCAGCGAATGGGTCGGCCTGGCCGAATTCAAGTATTTTCTAACGGATGAAAAGTTCTGGAATGTGTTTCGCAACACGCTGATACTGAACGTCTACGATATCCTGTTCGGCTTTACAGCCCCTATTGTATTCGCCCTGCTGGCCAATGAATTGTACAGCCGCGTCTTCAAGCGCGTCATGCAGACGGTGTCTTACCTGCCGCATTTTTTATCGTGGATCGTCGTTTCGGGTGTGTTTTACAGCTTCCTGTCCCCGGAAACGGGCCTGTTCAATCAGGTCATCGAATGGTTCGGCTACCAGCCGATTTATTTTATGACGGAGACGGGCCTATTCCGAGGGATTCTCGTTTTTGCGGATATTTGGAAAGGGGTAGGGTGGTCGGCGATCCTCTATTTCGCGGTGATTGCCGGAATCGACAGCTCCTTGTACGAAGCGGCCTGGATCGACGGGGCAAGCCGCTGGAGGCAGGCGATCCACATTACCATTCCCCACATGGCCCCGATGATCACGCTCTTGTTTCTTCTGAGATTGTCCAGTATTTTCTCGGTCGGCTTCGACCGGGTGTTTCTGCTTCAGAATCCGCTGGTCTATAAAGTTTCGGACGTCATCAGCACCTACATTTACCGGATCGGACTGGAGCAATCCCAATATAGTCTGTCTACGGCGATCGGGCTGACCCAAAGCATACTAGGCTTCGTTCTGCTGGTAACCGCCAATCGGATATCCAAGAAGCTGTCCGGCATGGGACTTTATTAGAAAGGCGGATCAACCTATGGTTCATTACCGTTCCTTCTCGCGCACCTTATTCCAGATATTCAATTATACGTTCTTCATTGTGTTCAGCATCTCGATTCTGGTGCCATTTATCAATTCCATCTCCGTTTCCCTCAGCAGCCCCGGTGCCATCACCTCCGGCAAAGTCGGCTTGTGGCCCGTCGGGTTCCAACTGAATGCTTATATGCAGATCATTGGAAACAGCACCTTTATCCGCTCCTTCCTTAATACGGTCGGCTTGACCGCTATCAATACCGTTCTGGGCGTAGGCATTTCGTTATGTACCGCCTATGCGCTGGCTCATAAGTTATTTGTAGGCAGGAGAGTGGCGTTCACTTATATCCTAATCACGATGTTTTTCAGCGGAGGAATGATTCCGACTTACCTGCTGGTGAGGGGATTGGGCTTGGGAAACACGTATTGGGCACTCATCCTGCCCGGATTGGTCTCCCCTTTCAAATCATTCTCTACAAAAACATCATCGATCAATTGCCCAAAGAGCTTATGGAATCCGCCGAAATGGACGGAGCGGGCGAATTTTCCCTCCTGTTTCGAATCGTGCTTCCCCTTGTGCTTCCGATGACGATGGCGTTCGTTATTTTCAGCGCGGTCGGCCACTGGAACACCTGGTTCGATGTGCTGCTTTACATCAAGGATAAATCCATGTGGACGCTGCAGTACCAGCTGAGGGAGATCTTGTCGACCTCCGCTTTGCAGGCGGACCCGGCAAACCCTTTCCGGGATTTGGCTGTCCATCCCGAGAATGTCAAGATGGCGGCCCTGATGATCACCATCCTGCCGATTGTGGTCATTTATCCGTTCGTGCAAAAGTATTTTATTCACGGTCAATTTGTCGGTGCGGTCAAAGGGTAGCCTAAACTATTAAGGTTAGGAAGAAGGGGAAGAGATGAATCCATCCCTACCGAGAATGGCCAAGGTGGGTTTGCTGCTGGACCAAGGGGCGTCTGAGCGCAGGTGGCGGCACGGGGTCAACGTTTTTGAATTTTATCTGGAGGAAGTGCTGGCTCACGGGGGATTCCTTATGAGGTGCTGACCGGCGTGCAGACCATTGACACCTCCTACGATGTCATTGTGGCGGCGGTGGCCGGAGAAGACGCGGAGACCGCCGCCATCCTGTGGAGCTATATGGAGCAGGGCGGTACGGTGATAGCCTATGGGAACCTTCAGGTCATGGCGCCCAAGCTGTCCGCTTTACCGGTTGGAAACACCGGACCCGGTTACTATCGCCCGGGCGGGGCTTATCCGAAAGCGGAAAGGGTCCGCTTCCACAATGCCCGGCCTTGGAAGGTGGAATCCGATCCGGACAGCGATGTGATTAGAGAAGGAGTCCTGCTTAAGGGACAGCCGAACGGGGAAGAAGCCGGCGATGCCCTGCAAAGCTTCCCGGTTGGTTCGGGTTCCCTGGATCGTTGGGCGGTCGACGTCGGGGAGACGATCGTGGCCTTCCAGCAGGGCTCGAGACCGGTATGGGAAGACGGCTTTCCGGCACCGGACGGGTCGGCCTTGGTCAATGAAGGCATTCTGAAGGCGGACGATCAGATCGAGCTTAGCTGGGAGTGGGACCGCACCCTCACGGAGACGGGCAACCCGTATTTCGCGAAGCCGTACGGGGATTATTGGCGCGAGATGGTGATCGGCCATCTGTTGAAGAAGGTCGTGAGCCTGGGGCTGACGCTGCCGTTCATCGGCTATTGGCCGGACGGAGTGGAGCAGGTGGCTTTACTCTCCCACGACAGCGATATCAATGAGGATGAGCACGCCTGGTCCACCTTGGAGCTCT
This sequence comes from Paenibacillus sp. CC-CFT747, assembly GCA_030323305.1. Taxonomy (GTDB): domain Bacteria; phylum Bacillota; class Bacilli; order Paenibacillales; family NBRC-103111; genus Paenibacillus_AO; species Paenibacillus_AO aurantius. Next base: position 3,921,622 of record CP106741.1, read on the forward strand.
TGAAGGAATGCGGGGTCAAGAGCACCTGGTGCATGCTGGAGCCCGGATACGGCCCTGACGTCTACTCGAAAGTTAAGGAAGACGGCCATGAGCTGGGCTTTCATTATAATGCGCTTGCCCTGGACGGAGGGAGATGGGGAGAGGACGAATTCAACCGGCAGCTGGATTGGCTGAAGGAGGAAGCCAAGCTTGAGAAGGTGACCTCCAACAAAAACCACTATACCCGCTACGAAGGCTGGGGAGAGTTTTACCGGTGGTGCGAGGAGCGGCAGATCGAAGTCGATCAAACGAGAGGACCGAGTAAGAAAGGGAACGTCGGCTTCCTCTTTGGCACATGCCAGCCTTACTTCCCCATCTCGTGGGCGGACGAGAATAACCGGCTCTATCCGGTGCTGGAGATCGGCTTTCTGACCCAGGATATGGACTGCCATCCTCTATGGGCCGATTCCAGTATCATTGTTCCTTTCCTGGAAGGGGTCCGGGAAGTGGAGGGGTCGCCCATTTCCTCTTCCACCAGTTTCATATCCATACGAAAGAGCCGGTTCGCGAAGCGTTCCGCCAGGTGATCTCGGAAGCCAGAAACCGGGGCTTTGCCTTCTGGACGGCCGAACAGATCAACCGGTGGTACCGCAGCCGCAGGGAGATGTCTGCTAGGATTGGCCAGGATGGGCAGCTTTCCACATTCGGCGCTATTCAGCCCGATGCCGTTATTTGGATTCCGTTAGCCCCCGATCAAGCGGCGATTGCGGCCGAACGGGTGTTTTCCCGATTTGGCGTTCCGTGTTTGAAGAGGGTGGCTGCCGATTTGCCCCAGACGGAAGAATCGCAAACCACGAAAACACAGAATGTCTCCTAATAAGAAAGGGTAACTTCGCCATGGTACATATTCATATTCTACCTTTGGAGCTAATAGGCCGCTTTGTCGTCGATCGGCTGGCGGAGCAAGTTAAGAACAAGCCCCATGCGGTGCTCGGCATGACGACAGGGAACACCCCGCTTACGGCAGGAATTTACAAGGAGCTGGTCCGGCGGGAGAACAACGGGGAAATCGATTTGTCCCAAGCCGTTCTCATCAATCCGGACGAGCAGCTGGGGATTCCCAAGGAGCATCCGGAAAGCTATTACACCTATATGCGGAAGCATCTGCTCGACCATCTCCGTCAACCGGCAAGCCGGTGGCACATTCCGGATGGAGCATCAGAAGACCCTGAGGCCGAATGTGACTTAATGGAAAAAACCATTCGCGAATCGGGTGGAATAGACTGGCAGTTAATGGGCATCGGGTTGAACGGCCATATTTGCTTCATCGAGCCTCAACCGGCCATTCCCGCCACCTGCTACGTTACCCCGATAGCCGAGAGCAACCGTCAGCTTTATGCTCCCTATTTCGGGGGATTGTGGAAGCGGTACCGACCCATGCCATTACCTTTGGCCTGGGAACCGTGCTTCAATCGCGTTCCCTCTGCCTTGTGGCACTTGGCGAAGGCAAAGCCGCTATCGTGGCCAAGGCCCTGCTTGGCCCGGTTTCGACCGGGCTTCCGGCAACCATTCTGCAGCTGCACGGGAGAGCGGATGTCGTCCTGGACGCAGCGGCAGCCGCAAACTTGACCGAGCAGCTGAAGGAAAGGCCGCATCGGAACGTTCAAGTAACCCGATACGACTAATGCGGCAAAACAATAGGGAAGAGGAAGGATTCCGCATGAGAATAGCCGTCGGAGCCTGGGCCCTGGTATCGGATTCCTTAAGGGCTGCATGTCGTGCAGCCCTTTTTCCCTATGATTTCGTCTGTCCCCTTGCAGGGAGTTTATGGTTTGTTTTCAACAAAAGGGATAGGAGTGGATAGGATGTTCAAGGATTTGGGTGCCCCTGTGAAAGAAGGAGCTCTGCTTAATCCGGGCTACACCGTGGGCCGGGACGAGAACGGGCAATTAAATTGTATCTACATATCCCTAACTCAGTATGAGTACTCTGTGCTTCTGTTGAAATATAACGTGGATACGAGAGAAACAACCGCCTATCGGGCGGAGAATGACCCTCATCTCGAGGCTAAGCAGGGGGCCTGGGGGATCGCTTCTGTCGGCAAACGGGTGTATTTGGGCACCTACTATCAGGGACATTTGCTTCGTTATGACGCGGAGCTGGATGAGATGGTGGATTTGGGTCAGGCGGTGCCGGGGGAAGAATACATCTGGTCCCTCGCTCACGGGAACGGAAAGCTTTACGGAGGGACCTATCCGGGGGAAAGCTGTTTGCTTTGGATATGAGCACGGAGAAAGTCAGCGACCTGGGCGCCTTTGATGAAGAGCTGGTCTACTGCCGCCAAGTGAAAGTTCGCCATGACGGCAAGGTGATCGCCTCTCTGGGAACCAAGCAGGTCAAGGTGGGGATCTACGACCCGGTATCCGGGGAGAAACAGGTTATCCCTGTGCCGGAGACGACGACGGGCTTCGCTGCTATGACGCAGGATGATAACGGAAATGTTTATGTAACGTCCCCCAATAGCGGGGCTTGTTATCAGGTGGAGGGCTATGAGAAGGTCCGTGTGGATCAGATCGGACCGATTGGGAAGCCCCGTTTGTCCGAAGGGCGTACGGTTGTGTCCGTATCGAACACGCAGATCATCATCGAGGATGAGCGGGGCCTTCAGGAGGTTCACGAGCTCACATATGAATCCGGCGGGTTAATGCTCTGGATGGTGCACAAAGGGCCGGATGACAAAATTTACGGCAGCTCCGCACTTCCCCTGCGCATGTTCCGGTATGATCCCGAAACGGGGAAAGCGTTAAGCTGGGGAATCCGACCCCCTCCACCGGCGGTGAAATCTATTCCATGGCGAATTGGAACGGGAAGCTGTATGTGGCCAGCTATACGGGCTGCTATATTTCGGTATACGACCCGGGCCGACCATGGGATCCGGGGAAAGAGGCGGAGAACAATCCCCGGGAAATCGGGGTCATTGGAGAAAAGCAGAACCGGCCCATCAGCATGATCCCTGGAGAGGACGGCAACCTGTATATCGCTTCCGTACCCGATTACGGAGAGGTTTCGGGTGCCTTGACCCGGTTCAATCCCCAGACGGAGCAGTTCACCGTTTGGAGGGGCATCGTCGATGAACAGTCCGTCTATGTCCTGGACAGCATTCCCGGAACAAGATATCTGTGCGCCGCCACAACGAACGAAGTGGGGACAGGGGCCGTCACCCCGACAAGAGACGCGAGGTTATTTCTTTGGGACCTGGATCAGGAGAAGAAAGTCCATGAGATCTATCCGGTAGAGGGAGCCAAGAAAATCGTTTCGATCAAACACAAGGACGGGTTGATTTACGGGCTGACCGGTAACGGAATCTTATTTGCCTACGACTATGTAAAGAAGCAGATGGTGTGGCAAAAGGACCTTCCGATTCAACACGCCATTTGGCCGGGAATGGATATTACCGACCGGAACATCCTTTATGGCGCGGGAGACAACAAGCTGTTCCGGTACGACAGGCAAACGGATGATTACTCCGTCGTGGCCGAAACCAAAGGCTGGGTGCTCGGCTTTCATATGGATAAGGAAAACTCGAAAATTTACTGTACGCCTGCCGCACGCCTCTATTGCTACGATATCGAGGATTAAGCGAAAGGGGATTTCCCATGAGTCTTTCAGCATCAGCGGTAATCAAACAGGCCCGGTCCTTCTACACGGACGAGAAGATCGCCGCTGCCCGAAAAAATATCGAAACGCATCCCTGGGCGAAGGAAGCCTGCCAAGAGGCGGTTGCTGCGGCGGAGTTGTATTTACAGGACGGCCATGACGGCCTTTGGGAGCTCGTCACCACCCAAAACCTTCCGCGCAGCTACGGGGTGAACCAAGTAAGGGGCTGTCCGGTGTGCAAGAAGGACATCGACCGGTTCGGCAATTATCCGTGGCTCACCGATTCGGCGAATGCTCCTTGGAAGGTCACCTGTCCTAGCTGCCGCACGGTTTTCCCTCCAATGATTTCGGGGCTTACTACCGGAGCGGAATCGACGAGCATTCCCGCTTCGATCCGGCACGCGCGGACCGAAGCCTGCTGACCAATACCTTGTATCCGGACCGGGACGAGAACTGGTGCGTCGATGACGGCTACGGCTGGCTGGACCCCGGTCATGATCATCCCGAAACCCGCCGGTACACCTTCATCGCTTATTACAACCATTATCATTTATGGTATGGAGGAAGAATTGCGAAGGCCCTCGAAGCATTCAGCCAAGCTTACTTATACACGAACGACTCCCGTTACGCGGCCGCCGGAACCATCCTGCTCGATCGGATCGCCGACGTCTACCCGGATATGGATTCTTCCGTTTATCTGTGGAAGGACGGCTTCCGAAATTCACACGGCTTGACGGGCCTTGGCAAAATAGTGGGGAGCATTTGGGAAACCGGTCTTGCGGCCAGCTTTGTTCTGGCTTACGACGCTCTGTTTCCGGGAATGGATTCCCCCGAAATTACCGCTTTTCTGAGCTTGAAAACCAAGCAGTACCCGATGCTCGGGGAGAAAGATTCCGTCGAGGCGGTCCGGCGCAATATCGAGCAGGGCATTCTTATGCAGGTAAAGCCGGCCATCGAGGCCGGACAGATTCTCGGCAATGTCGGCATGCACCAAAGCGCGCTCGCTTTGGCGGCCGTCGTGCTGGACCATCCTACCCTTACGAAGGAATGGATCGATTTTCTATTTGAAACCCATGAACGAAAGGGAAGACCGTTAGGCAACATTCTGACCATTCTCGTCAACGACGTGGACCGGGACGGACATGGCGACGAAGCCTCGCCGGCTTACAACAGCGGCTGGCTGGGGAATTTAAAGCTCGTAGCCGATGCTTTAAGCGGACAGGGAGAAAGGGTTCCTCTCGATTTGTACGATTACCCCAAATTCCGAAAGCTGTTTCACATGCTTACCCCGTATGTGATGCTCGGTAAGTACACGCCATCTATCGGGGATACGAAGCGTGCGGGAGACCCCGGCATTATCGGGAGCGCGGATTTGTATGTCTCGGGCTTCGCCAAAACCGGTGACCCTCTGCTGGCCCGGTTCGCCTACTTCCTGAACGGGAACCAATGGGAGGGGTTGCGGGGAGATATCTTCACGGATAATGAGGCGGTCCTGGATGAAATGAAGAAGGCGGTGGACCGGCACGGACCCTTCGAGCCCGGAAGCTGCAATACGACCGGTTACGGCTTTGCCGCCCTGCGGGACGGAAAAGGAGATTTCGAGCGGGCCTTGACCCTATACTACGGGCGAAACACGGGGCATGGGCATAAGGACACGTTGAACATCGGAATATACGCCTATGGCATGGATCTGTCTCCCGATCACGGCTATCCGTGCTTTGCGGACGGCAATTATGAGAGAAAGAGGTGGACGATCAACACCATCTCGCACAATACCGTGGTGGTGGACCGCTCCCCTCAATCCAATCAGGTTGTCGCCGTTCCTCATCATTTCGAAGGAGGGGCCCAGGTTCAGCTGATCGATGTGGAGGCCCCTCAGGTGTATCCGCATACCCGGCTTTACCGCAGGACGACCGCCATGGTCCGGGTGGATGACGAGGCCTCGTACTTACTCGATCTTTTCCGGGTGAAGGGCGGATCGGAGCATCTTTACAGCTTTCATGGACCGGAAGGCGAAGCTCTTGCCGAAGGTCTTCAATTAGAAAAGCAAGCTGCCGGGACCTATGCCGGTGAAATGATTGCTTATGCCGACCCGGAGTATGATATGGCTTCGGAAAGCGGGTTTAACTATCTCTATGACGTGGAGCGGGACAGCAGCCCGCCTTCCGGTTATTCCGTGGATTGGAAGGCCAAGGATACGTGGGGCGTGAAGTCGGTAAGCGAGGACGTCCATCTGCGCCTGACGATGGTGTCGGCGGTCGATGAAGTGATCATAGCCCAGGGCGAGCCTCCCCAGAACAAGCCGGGTAACCCCAAAAGCTATACCTATATGCTCGCCCGGCGGGAAGGCGAAGCTCTGGAAAGCCAGTTTGTCTCGGTGCTGGAGGCATATAAGGGAGAGAGCCGAATTAAGAGGGTGGAAGCGGTGGCGGTTAAAGCCGAAGGGGAGCTGTCCGTGGGCTGTGACGCCGCTGCCGTGAAGATAACTTTCGCGAACGGGCGAACGGATTATCTTTTCCAAGCCCTGCATTCCGATAAGCTTTACGTCGTCGATGATTTCGTGGAGGTAAAAGGGTTTTTCGGCATGTGCTCGATCGTTAACGGTTCCCCCACATATGGATACGTCTGTGACGGTACCATACTCCGTGCCGGAGGAAGCACGCTTATCGATAGAAGCTATGCGGCGTTGACGGGCAGCGTAACCGGATTTACCAAGGACTTGTCACTGGAGAATGAGATCAGCGTGCATCTGGACCAGCCCATAGACGATATCCGGTTGGGGCGCGGCTATATCTATATTCAGAACGATGGAATACGCAATGCGGCTTATGAATTCACAAGCCTTAAGCCCTATAAGGATGGAGGCCTGGTGGTGGAGATCGGTGACGTCACTACGATCCGGGCCTGGGCGGACAAATACGATTTTTCCCGCGGGTATGAGTACGACCTTCAAGAAGGGGATCCCTTCCGAATTCCTCTTTCCTACGAGTGGAGGGCGGAAGAATGAGCAGGATCGTCATCCCGACGAAATATTACCAGCAGTTCGATGCCGACCGTGAGCTTGAATTCCCTGCGGAGGCCTACGGCGGCTGGAAGAAAGCGGATCTGGAGATCGATCCCGAGAGAACGGCCGTTGTCGTGATGCATGCCTGGGACTGCGGAACCTGGGACGATTACCCCGGCTGGCACCGGGTTGTAGATTATATCCCCCGGTCCTATGAGATCAGCAGAACCGTGTTCCCTCCTCTGCTCGAGGCGGTCCGCCGTTCTCCGCTGAAGCTGTTTCATGTCGTGGCTCCCGGTCACTCCTATTATGAGCCGTACCCCGGCTACCAAAGAGCGGTCCGGCTTGCGGGTGACGCGGAAGAGAAATACGAGAAAGCAGCGGCGAGTCCCTTAACCGATCAGCTGTGGGCGTTCAGGTCCCGGTCTTGCCACCCGGGCACCCACAACCTGGAGGATATCCGGCAGGGACACCGCCGCATCGATTTTACTCCGGAAGCAAGGCCTCAGGGAGAGGAAGGGATTGCGCGGAATGCCGATCAATTGTTTGCCCTGTGCCAAGCCGATGGTATCAATCATCTGATCTACGTGGGCTTTGCCATTAACGGCTGCTTGCTTCTCTCTCCTGGCGGAATGGCGGATATGCAGAAAAGAGGAATGCTTTGTTCGACCGTCCGCCAAGCCGTTACAGCTATCGAGAACAAAGAGACGATCCGGGAGGAACTGGGTAAGGAGATGGCGCTGTGGTATGTAGCCCTGCTGTTCGGCTTTGTGTATGAGGCGGATGAGTTTATTCAAGCTCTCCGCTCCTGATGGCCAAGCAAGCGAACGAGCAAGCGAAGAGTGGGAGCAGCGGGTTAAGAAGAAAGCCTGCCGGTTAGGCGGGCTCTCTTCTTCCTTCGATTTTCTTGACGGAATATAGTTTATGAACTAAACTAAAATCCGAGTAAGGACATTAAAGCAAAGGAAAGTGGCCTATGACCAAAACAAGCTTCTTGATCGGCAAGCTGATTCACCAGATCAGACGCCGGGAACGGCAGCCGCGTACCTTCGGTACAGGCGGAGCCTTAACGCCAAGTGAAATGCATACGATCGATGCCATAGGCAGCGGCCATGGCATTTTGATGAGTGAACTGGCTGACCGTCTTGGGGTAACCAAAGGGGCGGTAAGTCAGATCGTGGAACGCCTGGAATCGAAGGATCTGGTCCTTCGGACTCCTAACCCTCAGGACTCCAGAAGTGTGACCGTTGGATTGAAAGAGAAGGGACTTGCTGCCTATCACGCTCATGAAGAGTTGTATGTTAAGCGGTTTGACGACTGGATCACGACCGAATTAAGCAGGGAAGAACTCCAATCCTTTGAGAAAGGAGTAAAAAAACTTATAGAATTTTTAGAAGAATAAATTTTTTTACCCTTTTAGTTTAGTATATAAACAAAAAAAATATGCCATTTAGTTTAGATTCTAAATTAATTATAATTAAGGAGCTCATTCACATGGAGAAACAAAGCAGGTTAGGCCTAGTCATCGCCGGGTTAATGTTAGGGGTATTGATGGCGGGTATGGATAATACGATTGTCGCTACAGCCATGGGAACCATTGTATCCGACTTGGGGGATTCGGCCGGTTTGTGTGGGTCACCTCCGCCTATATCGTCGCCGAAATGGCGGGCATGCCCCTCTTTGGCAAGCTATCGGATATGTACGGACGCAAACGTTTTTTTCTGTTTGGGCTGATTGTCTTTTTGATTGGATCCAGTCTAAGCGGGACGGCAGAGTCTATAACCCAGCTCAGCATATACCGGGCGATTCAAGGGTTCGGGGCCGGTGCCCTGATCCCGATTGCCCATACGATTGTTTTTGACTTGTTTCCGCCGGAGAAAAGAGGGAAGATGGTCGGGGTGTTCGGAGCCGTCTTTGGTCTGTCCACCGTTTCCGGTCCCTTATTAGGAGCATATATTGCCGAATATATCGGATGGCCCTGGGTGTTCTATATTAATTTACCGATTGGTCTGGTATCTCTTGTTCTTATTTCATGGTTCTATCGGGAAGCGAAAGGATATGAGAAGCAGCCAATCGATTGGCTGGGGATCCTTACGCTAATTCCTGCGATTGTATGTCTAATGCTTGGATTGGAATGGGGAGGAAAGGAGTTCCCTTGGGGATCAAACGTGATAATAGGGTTATTCACCACTTCCCTTCTCCTAATTCTCGGCTTCCTTATCGCCGAAACCAAGGCCAAGCAGCCCATCATCCCCTTCCCTATGTTCCAAAACCGGTTATTTGCCGCAAGTACGATGACCAGTTTCTTTTACAGCGGGACGTTTATCCTCTGTACGTTATACCTGCCTATTTTTGTACAGGGTGTGATGGGAGGAACGGCAACCAATTCGGGATATATTTTGCTGCCACTGATGCTTGGAGCCGTCGCAGCCAGTCTAATCGGGGGCCATTTAATCGCTCATTTAAGCTATCGGACGGTAATGATTTTCTCCAGCCTCCTATTTGTTGCGGGCATCGGACTATTAAGTACGTTATCTCCAGATTCCTCCAAGACCTTCCTTATTCTTTATATGATCGTGACCGGCCTTGGAATGGGCTCTTCCTTTTCGGTGCTGACGATCGCCGCGCTGCATCCCTTTGAGCACAACCAGCGCGGAGTGGCCAGCTCTACCATTTCCTTTATACGTTCGCTTGGGATGAGCATAGGGATCAGTGTTTTCGGAATCTATCAAAGACAAGTCTTCGAGCGAAATGCAAATACGGGATTCCTGGAAAATCCTCAAAATCAAGGTGATTTGTTTTCCTCGAAATCAAGAGCCCTCCTTCCGGCGGATGTACTCGACCAACTGACCGCGGCGCTTTCCCAATCGATCTCCCATATGTTCCTTTGGGCACTGATTCCGGCGGCCTTTACCCTTGTCTTAGCCTTCTCCATGAGCGGGGAACGACCGGACGGATCGAAGAAGGTTAGTCTTCATCACTAAGTCATTGGTTTTCAGCAGGATGGACAAAAGACGGAAGGGAGTTTCGGGGGATTTTCTGTTAGTCGATGGCGACCGTGGATTGGTACGTGTGGAAAAGGCCTGGTTATCCGGAATCAGGAAGGACTAAATAAGAATTGAGTAGGGTAGGGGGGATGTTATATTATCATTAACCGTTGTGGAATCAGGCGATATTCGCTGCCTGAGGCGATATTTTGGAGGTGTGAGATGGATCAACACCGGTTCAACCCCGATAATAAAGATGCTCTGGAAAGTGCAGTAAGAAAGAAATTAATGCCCCCTGACAAATTATTAGGCTTGCTTCCTATTCAGAAAAACCATCAAATCTTGGATCTTGGAGCGGGAACCGGTTATTTTTCAATTCCAGCAGCGCATATGACGAATGGTCTGGTATAAATCGATAGATATAGTTATTGCTTCCTTGGCGTTACACGCCGTTCGACCGTTATCTTTGAGTTTAGCCGAAATCAATCGCGTACTGAAACCTGGGGGATCTATCCTTATTTTGGAATGGGAGCCCAAACAAAGCCCGATAGGCCCACCTGTGGAAATTCGAATTGGCTCTGAGGAAATGGAACAGGCTCTGCAAGCATCAGGTTATATAATCGAGAAGCGAGTTTTTCCAACAGATTATTTGTATATAATTGTTGCCAGACGTTAGCTCATGGGGCCGCCAACAGGGGGTCTTCTTTATCCCGGAAAATATACCCTACAGGGGTATAAAAGACATGAACTCAGGATCGATTGAACTTGCCGGCTGTACGGGCTAAAGGAAGAAGGAGCGTGGGAAAAGTGGCGTATAAGAAATTTGCCGTTTCACCTTGCTTTCAGGAAGGGGTTACCTCTTTAAGCCGGAGCAGCTCGCTGTGCCCGGTTCTATCGTAGGGGACGATGCCAAATGGAACTTACGACCTTCAAACAGCTCTATGTGGAGATGGAGGAAACCCAAATGGGCGCTGTACAAGTCCAAAAAATGGCCATAATTCAAGGAGACGAGCCTAAGTGAAAACAATACTGGTAGTAGACGATGAAGAAAAGATCCGGGATGTGGTGGTTTCCTACTTAAGGAAGGAAGGCTTCCTAACGGTGGAGGCCGCGACGGGGACGGATGCCCTGCGGGAAATGGAGCGTACGTCCGTCGATCTCATCATCCTTGATCTGATGCTTCCCGATAGGGACGGGGAGCAGCTCTGCCAAACCATCCGAATGCGGAATTCCGTTCCCATTCTTATGCTGACGGCGAAGGCCTCGGAGAACAACCGGATCAAAGGGTTATCCCTCGGGGCGGACGATTATTTGATCAAGCCCTTTGATCCACGGGAAGTGGTAGCCCGGGTGAGGGCGATTCTCCGCCGAACCGATGACCGTGAGCTGCTTGCCGACCGTCTATCCTTCCAGGACGGCCATCTGGTGATCGATTCCCTGAAGCATATGGTGTTCTGCCATGGGGAGCCGGTGAATGTAACGCCCAATGAATACAAGCTGCTGGTGGCCTTAGCCAAATACCCGCAGCGGCATTTTACAAGGGAAGAGCTGGTCGACCTGGTGCTGGGCTATACCTTTGACGGGGACAGACGGACCATCGATCAGCATGTGAAGAACATCCGTCACAAGATTGAGCCGGATCCCAAAAATCCCCGGTACATCGTGACCGTCTACGGCTTAGGCTACCGGTTTGCCGGAGGAGAGACATGACCAAACGGCTCCACAGGCGACTAGCATTCCTTATCATCGCCACGGCTACCTGTATTTTGCTGATTTCCACGATAAGCGTCAGCCTCGCGGTTCATTATCACCTTTCCATGTTTCAGGACCAGGCGGGGGCATGGACCATGACCCGTCCCAATTTAATGTTCACCTGGAGCAGGCCCTTCTTCAGTCCATCGTATGGACGCTGGCCGGATCGATCCTTCTTGCGGTTCTAATCGGATTTTATATGGCAAAAAGGATCTCGAGACCGCTGGTGGACATGAAGCAGGCGGCCGAACGGATGTCCGGCGGGCAGCTGAATACCCGGGTCCGGGTCGGGGGCAGCGATGAACTCGCGGAGCTGGGAGCCTCTCTGAACGAACTGGCCGCGCAGCTTCATAAACAGGAACAGCTGAGGGTGACCATGACGGAAGATATCGCTCATGAGCTGAGAACTCCCTTGGCCACGCTAAAAAGCCACATGAGGGCCTTTGAGGATCGGATATGGGAGCCCACCCCGGAACGCATCCGGGCCTGCTACGAAGAAATCGAACGTCTCACCAAGCTGGTAGCCGAGCTGGAAGACTTGACGCACCTGGATTCCCCCGCCTTTAAGCTGGAGCGCAAGGAAGAGAGGCTGGATTTGATTCTGGAACAGGGAGTGGAGCTTGTTTCCGCGGCTTATCTTGAGAAGAAAGTGACCCTATCGTTTCGCTGCGACCCGGCTATCCATATTCATGCCGACCGCAGCCGAATGGTCCAGATCCTGGTGAATCTTCTTAGCAATGCACTGAAATTCACGCCGGAGAAAGGAACGGTTAGGGTGGAGGCCATCAAGGAAGCGGAAAACGTGCTGATCCGTGTGCAGGACTCGGGCAGCGGGATCCGGCGGGAGGACTTGCCCTTTATCTTTGAACGCTTCTACCGCGGCGACAAGTCGCGCAACCGGAGAACCGGCGGCAGCGGTCTGGGCTTGGCAATCGTCCATAAGCTGGTCACGGCTCACGGGGGGCCATCTGGGCGGAAAGCTCCCGGGGAACCACGATCACGATCCGGCTTCCGCAAAAAAATCGCGACTCTTTGTCCGGGAACGGCCAACCTACATGAGATCTTCACAAGTGCCGGGTAAACTGATGGTAGCCAGAATTCCAGGCCGGGTAGAATGGCCGGATTCCGGAAAACCTAATTTTTACCGGCAGGAGGTCAGAAGATGAACAGAAGATGGATGGCTATTGCCGCCGCCGTTACGATCAGCTTGTTAGCCGCATGCGGAAACCAAGCTAGCCCGACACCGTCGCCGAGCGCAAGTATGCCCGCCATGGAGCATTCCGGGATGAATCATTCCGGGTCAGGCGAAGTACCCGCAGGAGTAAAGGCAGCCCAGAACCCCAAATACAAGGTGGGGAGCCAGGCCGTTATCCAGGCGGATCACATGCCGGGGATGAAAGGGGCGACGGCCACGATTGCCGGAGCTTACGAAACGGTTGTTTATGCGGTGTCCTATACGCCGACCAACGGCGGGCAGCCGGTAAAGAATCATAAGTGGGTAATCCAGCAGGAGCTCAAGGAGGCCGGCGATGGCGCCCTCAAGCCCGGTGCCCAGGTTACGTTAGAGGCGGACCACATGCCGGGAATGAAAGGGGCGAAGGCGACGATCGATTCCGCCGAGTCGACCACGGTGTATATGGTCGATTATACGCCGACTACCGGGGAGCCCCAGTGAAGAACCATAAATGGGTGACGGAAAGTGAGCTCCGCTCCGGTTAAATCCTAGACGATAGAAATGTCGGTCAGGATGGACCGGGAAGGGGCAGCATGCCAACGAAGATGTCCGGAAGGAGTCGCGCCCTGCGCGGCTTTTTTGGTTTATCGTAAAAAAATTGGGGTGGGGATGAACAAAACGGAGAAAACCTTAGTCCTTTCTTTTAAAAACACAAGAGAGGAAGAGACATCATGACAGGGACACAAATGGATTATGCCATCTTTAAATGGATCAATGACCTGGCGGGAAGTACGCCGTGGCTGGACGGAATCATGCGATTTTTATCGCAGGATGCCGAATATTTATTTTATTTGGGGATTATCGTGTATTGGTTCACGCGTAAAAGAGAAAATAGAAAAATGGTAGGAGAATCTCTCCTTTCCGCTTGCCTGGCTTTCGGGATGGGGAATATTTTAAGCCATTGGTTTTACCGGAACCGGCCCTTCGTGACCCATCACGTACACCGTCTTATCGATCATGCGGCCAACGCTTCCTTCCCGAGCGACCATTCCATCGGTGCTTTTGTAATCGCCACCTCCATCTGGTTATTCCGGAGAAAGGCCGGTTCGCTCTGGCTGCTGCTTGCCACCTTCATCTCGTTCTCCCGGATATGGACCGGTGTCCATTATCCGGCAGACGTTATCGCCGGTGCCGTTCTGGGGATATTGTCGGCAGCAGCCGTTCACCGGTTGTTTATCCGCCTTCCCATCGCAAGCCGAGCGATGACCGCCGGCCTTCTGGTCTACGAAAGCATCGAGCAGCGAATCCACCCTAAACGCAATAAAGAGGCAGCATGAGACGGGCAAATGCCTTATTGTCGTTACCCTTCCTGCTGATCGGCGTTTTGGTCTATCTTATTGTCTGCAGCCATCCCTTTTCTGCGTTCGATTCGATTGCCATGGCCGAGGGGGCTCCGCTTTTCTCTGTGCGGGAGGATATTCCCTTCTCGCCTCTATTCCAGACCGCAACGATTCCGAATAAGGTACTGAGATACGCTCAGGCCCTCAATAAGGAGGAGCACCTTGTCGTTTTTAACCGCTTGGCTGGAGCATTACGGATATGGGATCCTCTTTATCGCCCTATTTCTGGAGATGCTGGCCTTACCTCTTCCGGGAGAAGTCCTTCTGAGCTACGCCGGGCTGCTCGTGTTTCAAGGGAAATTGAGCTTGCCGCTTGCTATCCTCCTTGCTGGAGCAGGGGCATCGGCAGGGATGACGTTGTCTTATTGGATTGGCTTTCGCCTGGGCAAGCCCTTCTTTGAGAAATACGGGGCCAGGTTCCATATGGGACCGGACAAGCTCGATAAGGTCTCTCACTGGTTTCAAAAATACGGAAATGTAAGTTTGATGGTGGCCTACTTCATTCCCGGCGTTCGTCATATCACCGGATACTTCTCGGGAACGACACGGCTTTCCTTTCGCAAGTATGCCGCTTTCGCTTATTCAGGAGCCTTTCTGTGGGTCGGGGTATTCCTTACACTTGGAAAATTGCTTGGTCCGAAGTGGGAATTGTATCATCATACCATCAACCGCTATCTGCTGATCGGCGGAATTGGCACAGCCTTCCTTCTTATTATGGTCTATTTTTACCGGAACCGCCGGGAGGAGTGGCGCGCCAGAGCGACCCTTCTTCTGGAAAAAGGGCTTACCCGCTTCCATACAGCGGGAAACGTCCGCTTTCTACTGATTTCCGCTTTTGCCGTTCTGGTGGGGTTTCTTTCGTTAGCCATCGGAATGATTCAGGATTTCCTGGCTCAGGAATTCTCCATGTTTGATGAAATCGCGACGTTCCTAATCGGCGAGTTGTTCTCTTCCGGCTGGTCCGTGTGGATGAACCGGTTTGCCATGCTCGGCACTTACTATTTTTGGGGACCTTTGATCCTGGTTACGGCTCTATGGATTCTGCTAAAGGGAAAGGAACGGAGACTCGAGCTCTCCTTTCTTGGCTTGGTCGTACTGGGCGGGGAGGCCCTGGATGAGGGACTTCGCTATTTGTTCCATCGGACCGGTCCTCTTCCGTCCGGATTACGGGATCCCTATACCTTTCCGAGCGAGCAAAGCCTTCTTTCCCTTATTGTGGTGGGGATAGCTGTCTACTTAGGGGTTCGGCATTACGGAGGGGTCAAGCTTCGCATGGCCGGTGTTCTGTCGGTCATTCTTATAAGCCTGCTTGTCGGAATCACCCGGATCTACTTCGGGATTCAATATCCGAGCGATGTCGCGGCAGGCTTTGCTTTTGGCGGAGTCTGGCTCAGCTTGAATGTCGTTCTGCTGGAGATTTTCCGGCTGCTGTCGGAGAGAAGCCGGCAAGCATAAGGCGGTGGCGGCAGGGAGATGAACTTGTGTGGATGAAGAACTTCACCGTTTAATCGGAGAGGCGAGAAGAGGAGGAAAGGACGCCTTTGCCCGCCTGGTCACTCTCTATAAAGACCGGGTATACCGCCATGCTTACGGGATGCTTGGAGACCGGATGGAAGCCGAGGATATGGCGCAGGAGGCCTTTCTTAAAGCGTATTACGCCCTTCCCGGTCTGGAAAGCGAGTATGCGTTCTCCTCTTGGCTGATGAGGATTGTGACCAATCTGTGCAAGGACCGTCTCTTGAAGAGGGACAAATTACGCAGGGTGGAAGGCGGCCCCTATGAAGAGGCGGCTTCGGAAGGAAAGCGGGATCAGGAAACTCCCTTATATATTCGGGAAGCTCTGGGGAGGCTTTCGGTCGAGCACCGGGAAGTGATCCTTCTTCATGACCTGCAGGGCTATCGGTACGAAGAAATAGCCGTTCTTCTGGAGATTCCCGTCGGAACGGTAAAATCGCGGCTGCATGCGGCAAGGGTTTCCTTAAGAAAGGAAATGAGAGGGGGAAGAAGAATGAAGACTCATCCGGAAGACCAATTGACCGCGTATATCGACAAGGAGCTCGGGGAGGAAGAGCGCAGGGCGGTCGAGAATCATTTGAAGGATTGCCCGGACTGCCGCAGCTTGGTGGAAGAGCTTCTCGACATGCAGCAGCAGCTTGTCACTTCGTATTCGGGAGTGGGAGCGCCGCGGAATATAGAATGGCAGGTTATGCAGGCAATTCACGGCCAGGGGAAGCTTCGTCGATCGGCTGGAAAGGGCTTACGGTGTCCCTCGCGGGGCTTCTGGCGCTTTTGGCTTGGGTTATCGCGGGATCTCCTTGGATGACCATTCTTCTGATTATGGCAAAAACGGCGGGGGTGCTTGCTTACGGCATCCTTGGCTCGCTCGCCGCCATACCCGCCCTGACGGCATCCATGGCGGTTCTGTGCCTTATTATCCTGCTTCTGTCCGTTTACTTCCTTCGGCGTTTGCTCCAGACGGCTGCCCTGCAAGGAGGAGGAACCTCATGAGAAAACGAATGCCTCTTGTTCTGCTGTTCTTTCTTATCGTACTGCTGGTTCCCCAGACGGCCTTGGCCAGAACCCTCCTGGAGCATCAAAGCATTACCGTACCGGAGAATGAGACGGTGGATGATGTGTTGGTGGTTGGCGGGGATGCCGGCATTCGGGGAACGGTAAAGGGCTCCGTTGTGGTCTTGAACGGCAGCGCCCGGCTTTCTTCTACCGCTCAGATCGAGGGGATGGTTCTGGTGATAGGCGGAAAGCTGGTTCAGGACCCGGGTGCCCGCGTAGCCGACGATGTCATCCAAGTGGCGTTCGACGATGCTACGCGAAGCAGCCTTCTTGTGGGCGGGGGACTGGCCCTTGGAATATGGATCCTTCAGCTGGGGGGAGTTTGGTCTTGATGCTTGTTCCCATTCTCCTAACCTTGCTTGGAAAGCAGCGGCTGCAAGCATTCGTCGAAACCCATAAGAGAAGTTCTCCGGGGCGAATGCTCTCCACCGGTTTGCTTACCGGGCTAATTCTTGGAACAGCCTCCTTGCTTCTTCTGCTGACGGTAGTGGGAATTCCGTTTATTCTGGTTCTCGGCATTTATCCTCTGGTATCGTTTGCCTTGGGTTTTACCGTGCTCAGCCATTGGCTCGGGGAACAGATCCGGGCCGCTTCCTACCGGAGCAGCTGGATAAGGGCCGCTGCGGGGGCTTTGATTCTGACTTCTGCCTTAAATCTGCCTCTGCTTGGCGGGGTTCTGCTGGTAGGGATCCTTCTATTTTCCCTGGGAATCACAACGGTTTGGATCCTGTCACACCGAAAATAACGGATAACCAAAAACCAATGGAGGATCGGACGGAGAAATCGGCCGGGTCCTTTTTTCTGCTTGACATAGGGTAGGGGGTATTGTATTATGAATTTGCAAAGAAAAATAAGCCATTTTAAGTTACAAAACCATTTTATTATTACCAGGAGGGAATTCTTATGACAAAGGTAGTGTTGAACGTCAAGGGCATGAGCTGCGGGCATTGCGTAAATTCGGTGGAAGGTGCCGTCAAGAACCTTGGAGCTGCAGCCAAGGTAGACCTGGCAGCAGGCTCGGTAGCCGTTGAATTTGATGAGAATGCCGTGACCTTGGACACCATTAAAGAAGCGATCGAAGATCAAGGCTACGACGTGGTATCGTAAGGTATCGTAAGACAAGGATTTCTTGCAAAAGAAGGTGAGAGCAATGAGCGAGGCTTCCGCAGCAACCGGCCGGCAGGCGGTTCTTCCCATCACGGGGATGACCTGCGCGGCCTGTGCTAACCGGATCGAGAAGGGATTGAACAAGCTTAACGGCGTCTCCTCCGCGAATGTGAATTTTGCGCTGGAGCAGGCATCGGTCCAATTCGACCCTTCCCAAGTGAGGCTGTCCCAGGTGGAGCAGAAGATCAAAGACTTGGGCTACGGCACCGTGAGGGAAGCGGCTGATTTTGACATTGTGGGCATGACCTGCGCCGCCTGCGCCACCCGAATTGAGAAAGGGCTCAACAAGCTGGAGGGAGTCGAGGCCAGCGTGAATTTGGCGCTGGAGACCGCTCACGTGGAGTATAACCCGTCGGTTGTAACGGCAGCCGATATGATCCGAAAAGTGGAGCAGCTGGGGTATAGGGCCATCCCCAAAACCGAAGCCAAGCCGGACGGGGATCGCCGCAAGAAAGAAATACGCCGTCAGCAGATCATGCTGATCCTATCGGCTCTTCTATCTCTGCCCCTGCTGTGGGCGATGGTCGGGCACTTCTCTTTTACCTCCTGGATCTGGGTCCCGGAGCTGTTCATGAAGCCGTGGTTCCAATTCGCTTTGGCCACACCGGTGCAATTTCTCATCGGGGCCCGGTTCTACATAGGGGCTTACAAGGCACTGCGTAACGGAAGTGCCAACATGGATGTGCTGGTCGCACTGGGGACATCGGCCGCGTATTTTTACAGCCTCTATGTCACTATCCGGGGAATCCCGGAGGCTCTGTATTATGAGACCGGAGCCGTCTTAATCACTCTGATTCTGCTCGGCAAGCTGTTCGAAGCGTTAGCCAAAGGGCGGTCCTCCGAGGCCATTAAGTCCTTGATGGGCCTGCAAGCGAAGACGGCCACCGTTATTCGCGAGGGTCAGGAAAGGAATATTCCGGTGGAAGAGGTTGTGGTTGGCGATCTCTTCCTGGTGAAGCCGGGGAGAAGATCCCGGTCGATGGAGTGGTGATGGAAGGCGTGTCGGCGGTCGACGAATCGATGCTGACAGGCGAAAGCATTCCCGTCGAGAAACGAGCCGGTGAACCGGTGATCGGAGCCACCCTGAACAAGAACGGCGTCCTTCAGGTCAAGGCGACCAAGGTCGGCAAAGAAACCGCGCTGTCGCAAATCATCAAAGTTGTGGAAGAAGCCCAAGGCTCCAAAGCTCCTATCCAGCGGGTGGCGGATGTGATCTCGGGGATCTTCGTACCGATCGTAGTGGGCATTGCAGTCATTACCTTTCTGATCTGGTATTTTGCCGTTGAACCGGGTGAGGTGGCAGCGGCCCTGGAGAAAGCGATTGCCGTTCTCGTCATTGCCTGCCCGTGCGCCTTGGGTTTGGCTACCCCTACGTCCATCATGGCGGGATCCGGACGCGCGGCGGAACTTGGCATTTTATTTAAGGGCGGGGAACACCTGGAGAATACCCACCGGGTCGACACCGTCGTACTGGACAAAACAGGGACGGTCACCAAAGGGAAGCCCGAGCTGACCGATGTTAGGGCAGAACCGGACTACAGCGAAGCCGAGCTGCTGGCTTGGGTCGCCGCGGCGGAGAAAAACTCCGAGCATCCGCTGGCGGAGGCTATCGTGGCGGGTGCTCGCAGCAAAGGAATAGAGCTGCCGCCCACCGATTCCTTCCAGGCGATTCCCGGTTACGGCATCATGGCCGTTGTCGAAGGCAGAGGTATCTTGATCGGAACCAAGAAGCTCATGGCGCAATACAGCGTCAAGGCCGAGAAGGCGTTCGAGGCCATGGGCGAGCTGGAGGCCCAGGGGAAAACGGCAATGCTGATCGCCGTCGACGGCCGGTATGCGGGAATGGTAGCCGTAGCGGATACGATTAAAGAAACCTCCGCCGCTGCGGTGGAACGCATGAAAGCGCTAGGGCTCGAAGTGGTCATGATCACCGGCGACAACGAACGCACGGCCCGGGCTATTGCCGGCCAAGTCGGTATCGATCATGTGCTGGCGGAAGTGCTGCCGGACGGGAAAGCGAACGAGGTCAAGAAGCTGCAGGAGTCGGGGAAAACCGTCGCGATGGTTGGAGACGGGATCAACGACGCCCCGGCCTTAGCCACGGCCGATATCGGAATGGCCATCGGGACGGGGACGGATGTGGCGATGGAAGCCGCCGATGTTACGTTAATGCGGGGGACTTGACCAGCATTCCGGACGCCATCTCGATGAGCAAGAAGACGATGCGGAACATCAAACAGAATTTGTTCTGGGCTCTTGCTTATAATGTGATCGGCATTCCGGTAGCCGCACTGGGCTACCTGGAACCGTGGCTGGCGGGCGCCGCCATGGCCCTCAGCTCGGTTTCCGTTGTGCTGAATGCCTTGCGTCTGCAGAATGTGGATCGAAAGCCAGAGGAGAGAACCAAGCCGATGAATGGAAAGCTGCAGTTTATTTTGGTGGTCTTATTGGCCGTGATGTCCTTCTTCGCCGGTTATGGCTTCGGTAGACAAGACCGGCAATCGGCACCGGCTGCCGAACAAGGGACCGCCGGCAATCCGGAATCTTCCGCCCATGGACACGGCGGAGCGAATGCGCAAGAAAGCTCCAATGAGAAAGCCAGCCTGGTCACCATAGCGGAGTGGAAGACGGACCATGCGCTAGCCGGTGAAGACACTACCATTCGAATCCACATTAAAGATAAGGATGGGAACCCGGTCGACAAGTTCGACATCGAGCATGAGAAGCTTCTGCACCTGATTGTCGTCAGCAAGGACATGTCCTACTTTAATCACATCCATCCGGAGTATAAGGGGAAAGGGGAATTTGTCATCACGAATTCCTTCCCGTCCGGCGGAGAGTACAAAGTAATTGCCGATTATGTCCCCACCGGGGGAACCAAAACGACCCAGATGGAATGGATCACCGTTGAAGGAACGGGCAAGGCACCGGTTGCTTTACAGCCTGACCCGTCTCATTCCAAGGTGGTGGACGGGGTGGAGGTCGAGCTTCTGAACAACCATCCCGAAGCGGGCAAGGAGTTCGCCTTGAATTTCAAGCTTACGGATGCCGCAACCAAGCAGCCCATCACCGATTTGGAGCCTTACTTGGGGGCTGTGGGTCATGTCGTGATCCTAAGCCAGGATACGGAGCAGTATCTGCACGTTCATCCCGTCGAGGAGAAGGCCAAAGGGCCGGATGCCCAATTCGTCACCAGCTTCCCGGATAAAGGCCTTTATAAAATCTGGGGTCAATTTCAGCGAAACGGCAAAGTCTTCACCGTTCCGTTCGTCGTCGAAGTGAAATAACAAAATGAAAAAGAGGTGTCCCTTACCATTGTCATGGCTTTTGGGACACCCTTTTTTGTGTTGGGGCGGAGGCAATAACTTTACTTATAACCCACCAAGCTCGGGGACCGTTGGCTTACCAATCATTCCCTCTTCATACTCGTTAGCAAGCACGGTTACCGAATAATCGCCTTGCGGGGTACGAATCGTTACAGGGTCGCCGCATTTGGCGAGCAGAAGCCCTCTTCCCAAGGGGGACAGGCAGGAGATGCGATTCTCCTCCATGCCCAGCTCATCAGGCAGCACGATCTTATAGATCTCCGAAGTCGACTCTCCCTCAAACTGAAGCACCACCGTGGAGCCGATCAGAATCCTCGACTGCAGGAGATCCTCCTCGAAGCCGGCAACCAGCTTCTCGATCCGCTTCTCATATTCCAGCAGCAGCGACCTAAGCTCCTTCTTCTCTCCGTGAGTATAGGTGGCAAGGGGATCGATCAAGCTATGGCGGTTCTCATCAAAATAGACCAGCTGCCGGATCAGAGCTTCTTTAAAGGCCGGGGTCAGCAGACTATGGCTCATAGTAGATTTCACCCACTCTACCTGACAATCGGTTTGGCCGCACTTCGATAAATCGGAAAACCATACCGCAATCCTCCTCTATGGAAAAATAGACCCTTACCAGGGTCTTGAGTGTAGCATAGCACAACGGCGGGAATTGTCTACCACGAAAATGGAAAGATGGGGGTTGCTTTACTTTGACATTTCCAGGCCATCATGATATGGTGGGGCCAACAGGCATTCCGTCTTGAAAGACGGGGTGCCTCGGTCTATTTATAGGGGGATTTTACATTAAAAGGGATCAAGGGAAGGAGGAAAAATGGCTTTGAAGAAGAGGTACGATTCGGAAAAAACGTATGACTCCTTGTTTCGTTGGCTTTCTGTTCTGTCCACCGCTGTCATCGTCATAGGAGCTCTTCTGTACACCCTGTACTACGGGTTGGCCGCATTCTAAAAAAACCAATAAGGGAGAGATGACTTTGAGAACCAATACGAATCCGTTCTATTCTTATCTTTGCTTCTCGGAGCCTTAGTGCTCCTTATATCCACCCCTGTCCCCGGACCACAGAAAGCCATTGCTCCGCCATCAGATGGTGGCCGGCCGCCGTCGGATGAACGCCGTCCCAGACCCAGTACTCAGCCGGGGCCCTTCCGCAGGCTTCATCGAACGTTTCTTGGAAAGGGACGAAGAGGGCGCCACACCGGTCCGCAAGCTCGCGAACGGTTTGCTGATAAGAAGCCATAAGGCTTCGCCATTCCTCCCAGCGGTCAGCGGTGGCATCCGTCTTAACGAGGAACGGCTCACAGAGTACAAGGGAGGTATGAGGAAGAACCTCTTTCGTTTCCTCGAGAAGCACCCGGTAGGCTCGTTCGAACCGGTCGGTTGCGCCGCCCGGCTCGCCTCTTAGGATCCGCGCGGCATCATTGACGCCGATTAGGATGCTGAGCAGGTCGGGTTTGAGGCTGATGGCGTCTTCGTTCCAGCGAGCATATAAATCGGAAACCCGGTTGCCGCTAATTCCCCTGTTCACGAACAAGGGGGTCTCTTCCGCCAGCTCGCAGCCAAGCCTGGAGGCCAGAAGAAAGACATAGCCGTGCCCGAGAATATGGTTAAGGTCCTGGCTGCGTCCGCGGTTGCCGTCCGTTATGGAATCGCCCTGGAACAAGACGACCTGATTCTTCTTTATCATTCTCTTTTTCCTCCCTTGTCTTATGAGATCCTTACTTTTTTCACCCTCAGTGTAGCACAATTTCCTGGAACTGGAATGGTTTCAAGGTCAGGGAGGAGCCGACTGGGGAAGGTCGTTCCCCCGATAATCAGGCCAGCCAGAGTCTTCTGGTTGGCGTTTTTTTATGGGAAAATGGAAGGGCGGGCAAAAAAGATCATTTGTTTGCAAACGGTTACTTTTAAAATATAGTAAAGATTCTACGAAATCGGTTAAATTCCACCTTTTTTATGCCCGAGCGTAGGGATGTGGCCTGCTTTCGTACAATTTTAACCTTACCGATTCCCGAAGAGGCATGGTACCTTTAAACCCGTAGCGCTACAGGCGCTGGTTTCCGAATTGTCGAAGCCGAGTACACAAAAAGGGAGGATAACAACCAAATGACCCATTCGAGCAGGAAGCAGCCTTTCAAAAGAACCTGGGGTCCCCTTCTGCTGGCCATGACCATGATGGTCTCCATCGTGGGATGCAGCGGCGGGACGAAGTCCGCGAGCAGTTCGCCATCCGCTTCTCCATCTACCTCGTCTTCCGCCAAGCCGGGGAACTCAACAAGGATGAAAAAGCGGAATTGACCTTGTGGGCAACCCCGAGCGGCACGCTGCCCGGGCAGCAGGCGGGGGACTGGATCAAGAGCGATTTGATCAAAGAATGGAACAAAGAATACCCGAACGTAAAGGTTAATGTGGAAATTGTTCCATTCGAGGGGATCAACGAGAAGGTAACGACGGCAATTGCTTCCAAAACCACGCCGGATATCCTGCTTGATTATCCGGGCCGGACGCTGGCTTACGGCCAAATGGGAGCCTTGGCCTCCCTGGATGACGTTATTCCTCCCGCCGACTTGGAGAAAATCAAGAAGAATCCCGACGTGATGAAGATGGTGTCGGTGAAAGGCAATATCGTCACCATGCCTTATTCCACCACTTTGGTTGCCTTGATCCTGAACAAATCCCTATGGAAAGAGGCGGGAGCGGAGAATCTGCTGCCGAAGGATGAATTCCGGACCTGGACGCCGGAGGAATTCAAGGCTGCCCTCAAGGCGGTGGCCAACAAAGATAAAGGGGTTTACGGACTGACGGCGTTTGCCCTCAACGAGCAGGGAGACCAGCTGTATTACAACACGATGACGGCCTTCGGCGCCAAATTGTATAACGACGATTATACGAAATACACGGCGGCGGATTCACCGGAAGGCGAGCAGGCCTTGGCCTTTTTCCAGTCGCTGTTGGATGAAGGCCTGATTACTCCCCACCCCGAAACCATTTCGTCGGTAAACGCTCTCGATTACTACAAGCAGAAGAAGAACGGCATGGTGGTAGGGGCGGCCGCCCACGCGGAAATCGTAAAGAGCGGACTCAAGGATGGAAGCGTAGTGGGACCGCATGAATATATGTTTGTTAACTATCCGTCTCCCAAGAAAGGGCAGTCCGCGCTGAAGATGGAGACCGGCTTCGGGGTCGTGTTCAAGAAGAACGATGCGCAGAAGGAAAAATGGGCGAAACGCTTCCTCTATTGGATGCAGGTCGAGAATCCGCTCTACTCCAACGCTCTAAAGACCTTCAACCCATTCGGAAAGGCACCGGCCTGGACCGAGGGAGATCCGGAGCTGCAATTCCTGGCTAAGCTGTCCACCAAGGCCAAAGATTGGCCGATCGTCGATCCGGGCTTTGGGATTAAGGGTTATCCCGAGATGAGGGCAGCCATGTTCCCGGAAATGCAAAAAATGTTTATCAAGAATGCGACTCCTAAGCAGACCATCGACAACATCTCGAAAAAGTTCAACGATGTCATTAAGAAATACAACAAGTAAGGGAACGCGGCGGGTTATGGGGCAGCCTATGACCCGTCCATTCCCGAAAGGAGAACAAGGATGAGCTCCAAAAGTTAGGGCGCTTGCAGCTTCAAAGGGAACTAAACGGATGGCTTTTTGTGCTTCCCATGCTTGTTTTCTTTATTGCTTTTGTCGTCTATCCGATCCTGTCTTCCATTAAATCCAGCTTGTACGGATTTGATTACACGGAGTACTACTGGGCGGGGCTGGACAATTACCGAACCATCCTCCAGGACGAACTGTTCCGAAAATCGGTTTCCAACACTCTGCTCTTCGTCGTCCTGCTGGTTCCGGCGGTCACGGTGCTTTCCCTCTTTTTGTCGGTTCTGATCAATACCCATTCGAACAAAATGCAGTCCTTTCTTAAAGCGACCTTCTATATTCCCGGCGTCACTTCCCTCGTCAGTTTGGCGATGGTTTGGGAGTATATCTATAACAATCAATTCGGACTTGCCAATTACGCGCTGAAAACCCTGGGCATGGCCCCCGTCAATTTTCTCGGGGCGGACTGGGCTTATTTCTCCCTGACTCTTATTCTGCTTACCACCTCGATCGGCAGCTCCATCGTCATTTTCACGGCGGCCTTGAACGGCATTCCGGCGGAGCTGTACGAATCCGCTTCCCTGGACGGGGCCAAGCCGGTCCGGACCTTTGTATCGATTACGCTGCCCATGCTGAAGCCGACGCTGCTCTACGTGGTCGTGACCAGCACGATCGGGGCTTTTCAGATCTTCGCCATTATCCTTCTGATGACCGGCGGAGGGCCGGCGTATAAGACGACTACCATCCTGATGCTTATCTACCGGGAAGCCTTTATCAATATGAATTTTGGAATAGCGAATGCCATGGGAATCGTGCTGTGCGTCATCATTTGTTTGATCGCGTTCCTCCAATTCAAAGTGTTGAAATCGGACGTGGAATACTAAGAAAGGAGACGAAACGTATGTTGCTAAGGAAGATGCCTTTATATGCGGGAAATGCGATCCTGGGCGTATTCGTCCTTTTCTTTCTGTGGCCGTTCTATTGGATGCTTATCGGTTCCGTCAAGAACTTGAAGGTCGCCCTGCAGATCCCGCCGGAATGGTTTCCGCTGAAGCCTACCTGGGAAAATTACACCACCCTGTTCCAAAAGTTCCCCGTCGTTCATTGGCTTTACAACAGCTTGTTCATTTCCGTGGTCGCCACCCTTCTGGTCGTGGCGACGAGCTCGATGGCGGCTTATGCTTTTTCCAAAATATCCTTCAAAGGATCGAAGTGGTTGTTTGCCGCTATGGTGGCCTCCATGACGATTCCGCATACCGTGCTTCTGATTCCGCTGTTTCAAATGATGAACTCGCTGAATCTGATCAATACGCTCTGGGGGTGCTGCTTCCGCTAGTCGGCTGGCCGTTCGGGGTGTTTCTCCTCAAGCAGTTCATGCAGACGCTCCCCGGAGAACTGATTGAGGCAGCTAAGATCGACGGCTGCAGCGAATGGCAGACGTTCGTAAAGGTCATCCTTCCTTTGTCGAAGCCCGGTCTCGGCGTTCTGGCGATCTTCACGTTCGTCAACTCGTGGAACGATTTTGTCTGGCAGATGATCGTCTTGAAGGATATGCCCAACTTTACGCTTCCTGTAGGGGTCAAGGTGGCCCAGAAGGTATCGGAGCTCGAGATCAATTACGGTGTGGCGATGGCCGGTGCGCTTCTGGCTACGCTTCCCGTGCTGGCCCTGTTTCTGTATTTCCAGAAGTATTTTACGAAAGGCATTACGATGGGGGCTTTGAAGGGGTAGCCTTCCCGCCTTCCTTGTTGTGATTATCCTCGGGCAGAAAGGATCTTGATGTGATGACAGCTTTTCCTATTGCCGAACGGGAGCCTATCCGGATCGCCATGCTGGGCATGGTGGATGGAAACGGCCATCCCTATTCCTGGAGCGCCATGTTTAACGGCTACGATCCCGAGGAGATGGCGGCTTGTCCTTATCCGGCCATTCCCGCTTACCTAAATAAGGAGCCTAAGGAAACGCTGCAGATCAGCGGAGCGAGAGTTACCCATATTTGGACGGACGACCCGGAGGATGCGGTTCGTGTTTCGCGCGCTTCTCTTATTCCTCATGTGGTGGAAAGGCCGGAGGAGGTCTTAGGTCAAGTCGACGCGGTTATCGTGGCGACCGATAAGGGGCACGAGCATGTCGCCCGCTGCCGGCCTTTCGTCGAGGCGGGACTGCCGGTATTCGTCGATAAGCCCCTTGTGGATAAGGAAGAGGATCTGCAGACGTTCTCCCGCTGGGTGGCCGAAGGCCGGCCGATCCTCTCCTCGAGCTCGATGCGGTACTGCAAAGAGTACCTCCCGTATCAGCTGTCAACGAACAATCTTGGCTCCATCCGCTTCGCCACGATTACCACCCCGAAAAGCTGGGAGCGATACGGCATTCATGCGCTGGAAGGGATCTATCCTATCCTTGGCCCGGGTTTCCTTTCGGCGCGGAATACAGGGAGCCAGGACCGAAATATCGTTCATTTCAAGCATGCAAGCGGCGCGGATGTCGTAGTGGCGGCGGTCAGCGACATGTACGGGTCGTTCGGCGTTCTGCAATTATGCGGAACGCAGGATCACGCCACGGTAGCCATCAAGGATTCCTTCTACTCGTTCAAGGCTCAGCTTCAGGCATTCGTGAATTACTTGCGGACCGGGAACCGCCCGTTTCCATTCTCGGAAACAACAGAGCTGATGAAGATGGTGATTGCGGGCATCCGCAGCCGGGAAGAGGGAGGCCGGGAAGTGAGGCTGGACGAAATCAGCGCGCTTTAGGAAGAAATAGGCTCGCATTCAAGGAGGAGAGCAGGGATGAAGGAAACGAAATGGGCGATGAGACCGAGCCGCGTGCTGGAGAAAATGCGCGGAGGGGGTGGCGCTCTGTACCAAGCTGAATCTGGGAGATTCCCGGGTGGCCGAAATGGCGGCCATGTCGGGCTTCGACTGCATCTGGACGGATATGGAGCATGTTCCGAATGATTGGTCCGCTGTCGAGAAACAGATTCTGGCCGCCAAAGCATATAACGTCGACATCGTCGTCCGGGTGGCCCGGGGAGCTACAGCGATCTGGTTAAGCCGCTTGAGATGGATGCGACAGGCATCATGGTCCCCCATATCATGAGCCTGGCCGACGCCCAGTCGGTCGTGCGCCAAACCAAATTCCATCCGCTCGGCCGAAGGCCGGTCGACGGGGGCAACGCGGACGGTGCTTTTTGCAAGATCGATTTTCTGGATTATTTGCAGCAGGCCAACGAGCAGCGGTTCAATATTCTGCAGATCGAGGACCCCGAACCAATGGACGAATTGGAGGAGATTCTGGCCCTTCCCGGGCTGGATATGATCTTCTTCGGTCCCGGTGATTTCAGCCAAGGAATCGGAGCCCCGGGCCGGTTCGATCATCCCGCCCTTCTGGAAGCACGCAGACGCATTGCCGAGCGGGCCGCCGTTCACGGCAAATTCGCCGGAACCGTAGGCGGGACGGGCAATTGGGACGAACTGGTCGATCTCGGCTACAGCTTCATCAGCGTGGGAGCGGATGTCGTGGGGCTTGGCCAGTATTTCAGCCAATTGGTAGGCGATATTTCCCATAATAAGCAGAAGCGGCCGGGTGGCCTTTATGAAGGGCGGTAAACGATGAGTATCTTCAACAGCTTCTCCTTGGAAGGCAAGGTAGCGCTTGTAACAGGCGGCGCCGGCAAGTACGGCCGCCAGATCACGAAGGCGTTGGTGGAAGCGGGGGCCCGAACGTATATCTCGAGCCGGCGAAGAGATCAACTCTCCGCTATCGAGAACGAGTTCCATTCGGAGGGCTGCTCGATTCGCGCTCTCTATATGGAGCAGGAGGACGAAGCCTCCATTCTCGCCATGCGCGACGAAATCGTCTCCACCGAAGGACGCTTTGATATTCTGGTCAACAATGCGGTGGCCCGGACGATGTCCGGCTGGGAC
This sequence comes from Paenibacillus sp. CC-CFT747, assembly GCA_030323305.1. Lineage (GTDB taxonomy): Bacteria > Bacillota > Bacilli > Paenibacillales > NBRC-103111 > Paenibacillus_AO > Paenibacillus_AO aurantius. Next base: position 3,950,159 of record CP106741.1, read on the forward strand.
GATTCGGCGGAATCCTTCGCGAGAAGCATGACGGCCAATGCGACGGGCCTGTTCCTGATTACGCGGGCCTTCGGCGATGTCATGGCGGAACAGGGGAGCGGGTCGATTATCAACATAGGCTCCATCCAAGGAATGATCGGCCCGGACGGCCAGTTGTATGAAGGGCTGGACTTCCATGGTTTTGTGCCCGATTACTTTTTTCATAAGGGCGGTATGATCAACTTTACCCGGTTTGCGGCGGCTTATTACGGTCCTCGTCAGGTGCGGTGCAACTGCATCAGCCCCGGCGGCTTCTGGACGGAGCGAACTCCGGAGGAATTCGTGAAACGATACAGCGCCCGCACTTTTCTGAACCGGATGGCAGGAGAATCCGATCTGATGGGAGCCGTTATCTTCCTGGCTTCCGACGCTTCCCTGTACATAACCGGAACGAACCTTCCGGTGGACGGCGGCTACACAGCGAAGTAAAAGAGGAGGCAAGCGGATGGAGCCATTCTTTTCATTGGACGACAAGGTCGTCATCCTCACAGGGGAAGCGGGTTTCTTGGCACTCCCTTGACGGAAGCGATAGCGGCCTGCGGGGCAACCGCAGTGGTAGCCGATCGGGCTGAGTTTCGGGGGCAAACGGCGGATCCCGAACGCATTCAGTTTCGGGAATGCGACGTCTCGGACACCGAGTCCATCCGACGGACCTTTCGGGCGGTCAAAGAACAATACGGCCATATTGACGTGCTGATCAACGCGGCCACCTACGGAGCCGGCTACGGCAAGCAGGGGACCGTGGATGCCATGTCGGACGAAGACTGGTTCAAGGGTATGGATGGAGCGGTCGGTACCGCCTTTCGCTGTATCCGTGAGGTGATTCCGTATCTTGAGGAGAATGGCGGCGGAAGCATCGTCAACTTCGCCTCGATGTATGGAATGGTTTCCCCCGATCCCCACATCTACGGAGACAGCGGAGCGAACAATCCGGTCAATTACGGCGCAGGGAAAGCGGCGGTCATCCAGTTGACCAAGTACTGCGCAGGGCATCTGGCGCCCAAGAAGATTCGGGTCAACTGCATTTCGCCCGGTCCGTTTCCGAATACGGCGGTCCAGCAGGATTCGGCGTTTCTTCGTCAGTTGAGCGAGAAGACGATGCTCGGGCGCACCGGAAGAGCGGAGGAGCTAATCGGCCCAGTGCTTTTGCTGGCGTCTTCCGCCTCCAGCTTCATGACCGGGGCGAATCTCGTGGTGGACGGCGGCTGGACCGCCTGGTAACGGGTGCCGGCTTCCGAATCTTATGGCCTAGGAGGGAAAGAGATGAAATTAACCGAGGAGCAAATCGGTTTTTACCGGGAAAACGGTTATTTAACCGGTCTGCCTCCCGTCTTCACGGGAGACAAATTAACCGAGCTGCAGCAAGGATACAAGCGGATAGCCGGTCTGCTGCAGGAAGACGAGAACCCGTCGGATATTATGCAATGGCACCGAACGAGCCGATGGCTTTACGATGTGGCAGTCGAGCCTCAGCTGCTTGACTACGTCGAAAGCTTGCTGGGCCCTAATTTCTATTTGTGGGGCAGTGAATTTATTGTGAAGGCTCCCCACTCACCGAAAATCGTCCCTTGGCACCAGGATGCTTACTATTGGCCGCTTTCTCCGCATAATACGGTAACCGTCTGGATAGCGTTATGGGATGTGGATGAAGAGAACGGCGCGATGCAGGTCATTCCGAAATCCCATAAAGCGGGCATCATCAAGCACCGGCTGGCCGGTGACGATTCCGTATTGTCCTTCGAGCTGGAGCAGGGCCGCTTCAGCACGGAGGATGCCGTAACGATGAGCATCCCGGCCGGCGGGTGCTCCCTGCATGACGACGCGATCGTGCATGGCTCGTCCGGCAACGATTCGGACCGCTGGCGGGTGGGCTACATCCTGCGCTACTCGGCAACCGAAGTCCGCTGCGACCTGGAGCGCAACCCGGCCTTTTTGAGCTATCTGGTCCGGGGAGTTGACGAGTTCGGGCATAATCCGCAGGGCGTGATTCCGGTAGAGCCGTTCGGCCGCCCCGCGTTTTCCAAACGGATACGCCAAACATCGGAGTAGGAGGGACGTTCCATGAAAGTGATGACCATTTATGCCCATCCCGCGGACACGATTACGAACTGCGGAGGCACCCTGGCGCTTCATGCCAAGCGGGGGACGAAGTCGTCGCCCTTATCCTGACGCACGGCGGGCGGCTCCATCCGAACAAGTACGCGGAGGAGTGGAGAAAAGAAAATCCCGATGAAGCTCTCGTACAGGCGGGCTTGGAAGAAATCGCGCTCAACAAACGGCGGGAGCTGGAGCGCGCGGCCGAGCACATCGGCATTTCGAAGCTGATCCTACTCGATTACGACGACAATTACTCCACCGTGCAGGAAGACATTGTCAACCGGATTGCCGAGGAGCTTTCCAAGGAACGGCCGGATATAGTGATCTGCGATTATCCGATGAACCCGGCGTTTCATAATCCCCATACCCTGGCGACCCAAATGGCGTTTGCCGCCCTAAGCAAAGTGTCGCTCTATTTGAGAAATCTGGACGGTCACGAAGAATTTCAAGTGAAACAGATTTTTCTTACTACCCTTCCGGTAAGTCCGATGGACGGGTTAAGCTTGAACGGCCTGCGCAACGACGTGTTCGTGGACATCACTCCGGTCGTGGGAGAGAAGGTCAGGGCCATGGATGAGTTCAAAAGCCAGGGCTACAGCGGTCTTTTTGCCAGGAAATTAATCGAATCCTTCAACGGCGAATACGGCCGGGCGGCGGGAGTCAATTATGCCGAAGGCTTCTACCGGGTGTACAACGAGACGCACGATCATCTCCCGCTTACGGAAGCGGCCAAGCGCAGCGACCTTCTGACCCGGCACTTGACGTACTCGACGATGAACCTGCGCGCCATGTACCCGGTGGCGGAGGAGAGTTGAGAAATCATCATACCGACGAATTTCCAATAAATCAGGTCAACCAGAGTCTTCTGGTTGGCTTTTTTGTGTGGATAAATCGGTCTTCGATCAAAAATGGTGGGCATTCACAAAAAAGAAGACGGCCAAAAACCGCTAATGTATATCGAAGCAAGCCTTGTAGATTTCCCTGGGCAGCCCCTCGTGCTACATTGAAGGCCGAAAGTTCATCTCATTTAAACGGAGGGATCAAATGAAGAAAGGAGGTACCCATGCATTCAAGAGCGCAGCGGTGGCGCAAGCATTGGGAACGGGACAAATATTTATATCTGCTTCTCGTCCCGGTCGTCTTGTACTTTGTAATTTTTAAATATTTGCCGATGCTGGGCGAGGTCATGGCTTTTAAAAATTACCGGTTATCGGAAGGAATATGGGGAAGTCCCTGGGTAGGACTGGATCAGTTCCGAAAGCTTTTCACCAGCCGGGACTTTGTTCAGATCTTGAGGAACACGCTTCTGTTGAATGTGTACAGTCTTGTTTTTGCCTTTCCGGTTCCGATCCTGCTCGCTCTCATGCTGAACGAAGTCCGGTCGGAAATGTACAAAAGGGTCCTGCAAAATTTTCTTTACATTCCTCACTTCATGTCATGGATTGTACTCGGCGGGATCGTGATTGCGCTCTTGTCGCCGAGTACGGGTGTCATCAACGCGATTCTGAAGGGGTTCGGGCTCGAACCGGTCTACTTCATGGCGAGCACCTTCTGGTGGCCGATTACGTTCGTCGGCTCCAGCATATGGCGGGAGGCCGGCTTCGGAACCATCCTGTTCCTGGCGGCCATGGCTGCGATCAATCCGCAGCTGTATGAAGCGGCGGCCATAGACGGAGCGGGCAAGCTGCGGCAGGTATGGCATGTGACGCTTCCGGGAATCCGGAGCACCATAGCCATTCTGCTTGTCCTCCAGGTAGGACGGATGATGGATGTCGGCTTCGAGCAGGTCTACTCCCTGCAAAATTCAACGGTGGCCAGCGTGGCTGAGGTCATCAGCACCTATGTGTACAAGCGGGGGATCGTAGGCCTGCAGTACAGCTATACGACGGCGCTCGGCTTGTTCCAATCGGTCGTATCGTTACTTCTTGTCATTTCGGTCAATCGCTTAATCCGGGCGATGGGGGAGAGGGGTTGTGGTAGCATGGTTCAATCATCCGGATGGTTCCGGGCGCTGAATGCGATCCTGCTGGCGTGCTTCGCCTGCGCCACCTTGTTTCCTTTTCTTAACATCATGGCCGTATCCTTCAGCAGCAGCCGCGCCATCAACGCCGGTGAGGTGTCGGTATGGCCCATTGAGCTGAGCTTCGATGCCTATCACAACCTGATTGCCGACGGACAGCTTCTTGTGGCGATGAAGAACACGGTCCTTCTTACCGTTGTCGGTACGGCCCTTAATATGCTCTTCACCGTTCTAGCGGCATATCCCCTCTCGAAGAGGCGCCTGAAGGGGCGTAACTTCCTGCTGATGGCGATCCTGTTTACGATGCTTTTCGGCGGCGGGCTGATTCCGAATTTTCTGCTGGTCAGCACGTTGGGCTTGCTCAATTCCTATTGGGGGCTTTGGCTTCCCGCGCTGATCAGCGCGTATAACATGTTTGTTCTGAAATCTTTTTTGAAGGACTGCCCGAAGAGCTGGAGGAATCCGCCGCCATCGACGGAGCCAGGGATTTATCGATTCTGTGGAAAATTATCCTCCCCTTTCCCTGCCGGTTATGGCCGCCTTGACATTGTTTTACGCGGTTGGCTGGTGGAACTCGTATATGAATGTGCTCATTTACATCAAAAGCACGGATAAACTATCCCTTATGGTTAAGCTGTATCAAATGATGCAGAACATCGGACCCGAGCTGCTCAGCACCACGAACGGCGAGGGGTCTCGCAGGCTACCATCACGCCGGAAGGTGTCCGGGCCGCTTCGATCGTCTTATCCATTCTTCCGATTCTGTGTGTGTATCCGTTCCTGCAGAAGCATTTTGTCAAGGGGTTCTGATGGGCTCCGTAAAAGGATGATTTTCCAGACGCTTGCAGCCACATGGTAAAAAAGTATGTTGGATAACAAGGAGGAGTCAAATGAACATGTCAGTCAAAAAATGGACCCTGGCGGCCCTGCCCGTCTGCCTTGCCGCCGCGGTCGTGGTGTCCGGATGCTCCAAAGGCACCGATTCATCGGGCGCCGCCGGCGGTCCATCCCCGGCGGACGGCAGGCAGGAAGAAAAATACGACAAGCTGCCGAAGGACGTCAGCATCTCGATGTTTGACCGGGGACAGGTGTCGAGCGACGAAGGAACCTACGAGGAGAACCGCTGGGTCAAGTGGATCCGGGAGCAGTCCGGCATCCAATTGAAAGTCGTGCCGGTTCCGCGGAATCAGGCGCAAGACAAGCTGAACGTCCTGATTGCCTCCAACCAGGCCCCCGATCTGATTTGGGAATACGACCGCAACTATATCGGCAACCTGGTGACCCAAGGGGTTATTCAGCCCATCGACGAATATATTGACAAATACAGCACGTCCTATAAAAAATATTTGCAGGAAAACCCAGAGTTGAAGCCGTATATTACCTTTGATGGGAAAATATATGCGGTTACGACGAAGAGGACCATCAGCACGGTAGCCAACCATGGAATATGGATTCGTAAGGATTGGCTGGATAAGCTGGGGCTGAAGGCGCCAAAGACAATGGAGGAATTTATCGCGGTCGCCCAGGCGTTCAAGGACCGGGATCCGGACGGCAACGGCAAAGCGGATACCGTGCCGATTATCGGCTACACAACCGGCGATGTGTATGCGGCCATGTTCGGCGTAGACTGGGTGGATTGGTATCTGGAAGACGGGAAGATGAAATACGGCCCGACGCTTGACCGGTACGGCGACGCCCTTGCGGCGGAGAAAACCATCTATGATCTCGGACTAGCGGACAAAGAATACTTCACGGACAAAGACAATTCCAGAGCCAAGCAGCTGTGGACGACGGGCAAGGCCGGCATTTGCTTGTGCCAATGGGGCGGGACGACCACGACGATGAACCGGGATCTGCTCGCGAACAACCCGAATGCCGAGCCGGTTCCGCTGGAGCCTGTCGCAACCAAATACGGAAAGTACGGTTTATACCAGGAAACCCCCGCTTATATTTACGTGACGTTTAACAAGAACATGAAAAACCCGAAAGCCGCCGTTCAATATTTGGATTGGCTGATGGACAAAGGCTGGTTTACGTTATCGAACGGCAATGAAGGGGTTCATTATAAGCTTGTGAATGGCATTCCACAGAAAACCGATGCCGATAAATTCAAGAAGGAAGTTCAGTACGCGAACGAATATGCGGTGCTGCGGCCGATGACAGAGAAGCCGGAGGATCTGCTGATTAAGGCGGCTCAGGATCCTCTGTCCCAAAAGCTCGCCAAATTGGAATCGGAGTCGCTGACGATCGCGACCAAGAACAAGTTCAGGCGGGACATTCCCTATCAGCCTAATATTATAGAAATCAACGAGCTGAAAGCCTCCTTCCAGAAGACGATCGATGAGATCCGGGCGAAGTCGGTTACCCAAGGGAAGAACTATTCGGCCGAGAAGGCGATCGAGGATATCCGCAAGGAGTGGAAGCGTTTGGGCGGAGATAAGGCGGAGCAGCAGGCTCAGGATTGGTACGAGAAGAACAAAACCAATTTTAAATAAGACAGAGCGATAAGGGGGAACAGGAGATGAGCATCTTTCAATACCGGTCGACGAAGAGAACGGTTGCGGTGCTGCTTATTCTTCTGTTCCTCGTCGTTTCGGCCATCTCCTTCCTGTCCTATTGGGTGGCCACAAGCCGGTTGAAGTATGAATCGACGAATACGCATATCGCCATGCTGAGCCAGATCGATCATAAGATCGAACTGATGCTGCAGGCGATTGACAAAGAAACGATCCAGATGCTGGCGAACGAGGAGGTCAATAAATTTTTCGATCACACCATGACCGAAGCGGAGAGCAGGGACAACGCTTACCGCCTAAGCGGTTATTTCACTCGATTCGTTAACGCCGGCGAGTATGTGTACTCCGTGGATCTGTATTCCTATGACCGGGGCCAGCTGTTTTCCGGTGGAGCGATCAAGGAGGAGCAGACCCCGGAGGATTCCAGCTGGATCAGCCAATTTGCCAAGTACGACGGCTATTCGAATTGGCTGCCGACCCGCCGGGTTCCCTTGAGCGCCTCGAACTTTCCGATTTACCGCAATGTCGTCACGCTCGTACGAACCTATCCGCTTATCCACTCCCCGGGCTTCCGGCGGGGAGCCGTTGCCGTAAATATTAAGGAAGAAGCCTTGTATCAGCTGCTGAGCGATGCCAAAAGCCGGATGATGGGCGACATCTTCATTCTGGGGCCTAACGGAAGCTTGATGTCGGGTGCGGACAAAAGCAAGCTCGGGGAGGATATGAGCCAAGTCCCTGTCCTTTCTGAAGTTATGAAAGGCGGGGAGGAAGGGTTTTTCAAAGCATCACCGCAAGATGTGGCTAGCTCCGTCTTTTACGTGACCTCACCCTACACGGGCTGGAAGATCGTCAATATCGTGCCGGAAATTCAACTGAACCAGCCGCTCATCAAAATCCGCAATGCCCTCATCATCATTGCCCTGCTTCTGTTCCTTACGGCGGGCGTCCTTGCGGTCCTCCTGGGGCTGTGGACGTTCCATCCGCTTAACCGTTTCCTTATGAATCTGAGCAAGAAGCTGAATGCCCATCCGCTTTATGAAGGGGCGGACTGGGGAAAGGGGAACGAATTCGCCCGCTTCGAGAATGCCGTCCAGAACATCCTGACGGACAGCGAATCGCTCCAGGCTCAAATCAAGGAAAGCAAGCCGATTATGAAGTGGCGGCTCCTGATGGACCTTCTCACCAACTTTCCCCGGCCCTATGGGAATATCGAGAAGTACATGGAGGTGGTGGGCGTGCATTTGCATTCGAAGCACTTCATCGTCATGAGCGCCGAGTACGACCGGAAAGCGGATGTGGCTTCGAAGCGTGATCTACACTTGTATGCCTATGCCCTCTGCAACGTGGCGGAGGAGCTCATCAATGCCGAAGGCAAAGGAGCCGCCATCGAATGGGAAGACGGTCAGTGCGCGATTATCCTCAGCTTCGATGATGAGGATCCCGTGAAGCATGCTCTTCGCGCCGTTGCCATTGCCGATATGCTGAAGAATTACCTGCAGGACCAGTTCAGGAGAACCATCTCCATCGGAATCGGCTGCGAGGTTCATCGGATGCAGGACATTCATTTGTCCCACAAGCAGTCCATGGAAGCTCTCAAATACAAGCTGGTGATGGGGGATAACACCATCATCGCGGCGGACGATATTCAGGACTACGGCTTCGGAGCCTTCCATCGGTTGTTTGCTCTGACGGAGGGTATGATCGATTCCGTCAAGGTGCTGGACGAAGAGAGAATGAGCCAGCAGCTGAAGGATTGGTTCGACAAGCTTGCCTCGTCCAAAATCCCACCCGATACCATCAAGCAGCTGATCGTGCAGCTGCTTATGAAAGCAGCGGTGGTAGCCGGGGAAATCGGCGTGGCCCATGAGGAGCTCGTCCCGGCCGAGAGCATGTCCGAAACGCTGGAGCAGTACGAAAGCCTCGAGCAGATCCGGGAGTTTGCCGCACGCATCCTGTCGGGCTACATCGAGGGCATCCGCCTCAAGCGGAACAGCCGGGAGAAAAGCGAATCCGTCGACAAGATCATCAAGTATATCCAGTCCCATTATAGGCACAGCGACTTGTCGCTGAATTATTTGTCGGATCATTTTCGGGTGAGTGTGTCGCACCTGAGCAAAATGTTCAAGGAGTATACGGGAAGCAATTTTATCGACTACCTGATGGAAATCCGAATAGAAAAAGCGAAGGAGCTGCTCGCGGGCAGCCAGGAGAAAATCCGGGACATCGCCGAAGCGGTAGGCTATACCAATGTAAACAGCTTTACGCGCATTTTCAAAAAAATAACGGGCTTGACGCCCAGTGAATTCAGAGAACGGGAATGGGCCAAGAAGGAAGAGGAGCAAGCAGGCTCGGCCTAAGCCGGAAAATAGGGAGGATCCCATGTTATCTGCCAAAAGCATCATCCGTCTCTTGATTGTGCTGTGTATCTTCATGCCGCTGCTTTCGCCAATAGCCGGCAGAGCGAATGCCGCAAGTGATGGGCTTATCGATGAATTGAACGATTATACCAAAATGTACAGCCATTCCGCCAACGTGGTCTTCGATACCTCGAACCCGCAATATTTGGGAGGGGACACGAAGCGGGTCACCCGGAACAGTACGGCGGACGGCACGTTCGTGTATAAAACGTCCTATGACATGGAATCGTTCACGGTTCCCGCCTATTACTGGACGGGAACGCCTCTGGTCGATTTGAAGTTCTTCACCTCGGCCGACGGCACGGACTATGTGCCGGTTGTGGCGGATGTGTATATGTCCGGGCCGGCCGCTTCCAGCTGGCAAATGTATGCCTATGAAGCCATTGGCCTGCCGGCCGGCACCCGGTATTTAAAGATTGTCATCAGCGGCAATGACAAGTTCTGGACCCCTCAAGTGTCCCGGGTCATCCTGAACCTAAACACCGGTTCCCCTATGCCGAATATTCCGTCAGGTACGGCGTTGGAGGGGCGGCGGAGATAACCCTTACAAGCGCCACCCCCGGTGCCCAAATCTTTTACAAGAAATCGGGAGAGACGGCGTATCAGCTCTACCAAGGGCCTATCCCCATATCGACCCAAACCTCCTTCGATACCTATGCGCAGAAAGATGGGTTGGCTCCGAGTGAGGTGAAAACGCTTCAGTATTACTCCAAGTCCGATTGGGCCATGGACCGCTACGGTCAAGCAGTAAAGGCCAGCTTCCCGGAAAAGGTGACCGAGGATGCCCAGCTTCGTCAAGATGTGACGGAGGACCAGCAATATTACAACAGCCTGGCGGTTCCTTCCGGACGTGACCGGTTTGGGGGATTGGCCGACAGCGAGGAGCCGTATGGGCTTTCGGCCACCGGTTATTTCAGCATTCAGCAAGCCGACGGGCGTACGGTGATGGTCACCCCTGATGGGAATGTGTTTTTCAGTCTCGGCGTTAATGTCATCTCGTCCAATGAAACGTACACGCAGACTGCCGGAAGGGAAAAAGCTTCGAGTGGATTCCCGGGAAAACCGGAGAATTCGCTACGGCCTTCCGCGGGGGCAGCACGGATCTTTCCTACTATATCGCGAACCGCATCCGTAAATTCGGGGTTCCGTTTGAAGAAGAGTCCTTTGTCCGGGAAGGCATGAACCGCATTCAAAAATGGGGCTTCAACACCGTCGGAGCCTGGTCCGGAAATTACGCCACGGCCTCCGGCGTTCCGCATGTGAAAATGCTGCCAACGGCGAATATGGCCTGGGCACAAGTAAGCGGGCTGCATTACTTGGATATTTTCGCCGATAACGCCGAGCAGAACATCGATTCGGTTCTGGCCCAGAGCCTGCCCGCCTACCGGGAGGACCCGGCTCTTATCGGATATTTTATGGAGAATGAGATTCACTTCCATAAAATCTCCTCGGTCATTCCCCAGGCGAAAGCGAGTCAGGTGGCGTCCAAGCGCAAGCTGGTCGACCTGCTCGAGAGCTGGTACAACGGCGATATCGCGGCGTTCAATACCGCCTGGAACACTTCGTTTACCGGCTTTAACGAGCTGGATGAGGCGGCGTTAACCGTGAAGACGGAGTCGGCGCAGGAAGACATGTATAAGTTTATAAAGGTGTACGCTGATACGCTATACGGGACCATCTCCAAAGTCTTCCGCAAGTATGACCCGAATCACCTGCTGCTTGGCGACCGCTGGCTGAATCAAACGGCCCAGAATGCCAGACTGCGCGACATTCTCGCCGAGGCTTCCGGGAACTCCTTTGACGTGATCAGCTACAATTACTACGCGAAGGATGCCAGTATCAGCCAACTGAAGGCGATTCATGACAAATCGGGCGGCAAGCCGATCATGATCACGGAATTTAACTTCGGCACGGCGGAGCAGGGCTTGAATTCCGGCGTGATCCCTGTGGATACCCAGGAGGAACGGCAGTTCCGCTACCGGAATTACGTCGAGCTGACGGCATCACTTGGTTACGTCGTCGGCACACACTGGTTCAATTATCTCGACCAGCCCGCCACCGGCCGCTGGTGGGAAGGCTACACCGGGGAGAGATACAACACCGGTCTGGTCAACGTCGCGGACCGTCCTTACAAGGGTTTCCTTCAAGGGGTGAAACAGAGCAACGACGATATTTACAGCGTTGTGCTTGGACAGCGGGAACCGTTCCGGTATGATTTCGGCGAGATCGACCGTCCGGCCAACCGTACCTTGAAGATTGGCCGCACCTCCACTCCTATGCAAATCGACGGAATCCGGGACGACGGATATGATTCCGCCCGCCAGGTGATCCTGAAGTCGGGAGACCGCATTGTCGGAACCGGCGGCTCCGGAATGAAGGCAGCCTATGACTGGGCATGGGATTCGGAGCATCTGTACCTCTACGCAGATATCACGGACCCTACCCCGATGATGAATCCTTACCGCGACGGGAACCTATGGAAGGGCGACGGGGTCGAGCTGTTTGTCGGCCCGGAGCAGACGGACGTCCGGCAGGGGCTGCTCGTATCCGACCGTCAGCTGATCTTGAGCGCCGGTTTAAAGGATAACGGTGAGCCTTATTGGAGATGGTTCAATACGGGAGAACAGCCTCTTATCGACATGACGGTCCGGCGGCATGCTTCCGGGGATGGGTATGCATTGGAAGCCGCCATTCCCTGGAATCATCTGAACGTAAGTCCGGCGGTGGGGCAGACTATGCGGTTCGATTTCGGCTTTGACGACAGTGAGGACGGGGTCCGCCGGCTGCGGCAGTGGCTGTGGAACGGACTGGACGGAAATGCCAGCAACCGGGGGAACTGGGGGATGGCCACGCTGGGAGGAGCCGCCGATACATCACCGCCGGAGATCATTGTGACAGGAGCGGAAGACGGACAAAGCTATGACAAGGAGACCACGCCGGTCATTTCGGTAGAAGATGCCGGGAGCGGGGTTAAAGAAACGGTCGTGCAAGTAGACGGTCTCCCTTGGACCGCCGGATCGCCGGTCACGGCCAAGGGACCTCACGTCTTGAAGGTGACGGCAACGGACAACGCCGGAAATAGTGCCGTTTACACGAGCCGCTTTACCATTTATGGCGCCACAAGCTTGACTGCCGGCCGGGCGGAAGGAGAATACAGTGACATCGTTTCTTTGGAGGCTTGGCTGAAAGAGGAAGGGGGGCGGCGATCTCCGGGGCGGAGGTCCATTTCATGGCGGGCGAAACGCTCGTAGGCACGGCCATGACGGATGCGGACGGTTATGCCGCGCTGGCTTATCCGATCGGTCTTAGGGTAACGGGAGAGACAGCTAGCACCACTTATCCGGTCACCGCTTCCGTTTATCAGAACGACACCCATTATTATCGCGGCAGCGTCGCATCCGGCAGCCTGACCGTTGCTCGGGAGAAATCATCCCTTCTCTATACTGGACCTGACAAGGCAAGCCAAGACGGGGATCAGATCCTCTCCGTGCAGGTAGTTCAGGAGCAGGACGGAAGCGCAGGTTCTCTAACCGGACTTCCGGTTCGGTTTACGATTTCGGCCATCCGTCCCGACGGGACCCTGTCGGAGATCGATTCGTCGGTTACGGAGCACGTCTACCGGACGGACAGCGAAGGGAATGTTCGGGCCCTTGTTCATCTGCCGAGCGGACTCTATCAGGTGGAAGCCCAGCTTCTGCCCAATCCATACTACGAATCGGTTCATACGGTCTCCCAGCTGGCCGTGTTCGATCCTGCCATGAGCCCGCTTCAAGCTTCCGGCTTCATCGAGCTGGAGGGCGACGGCTTCTTCGGGGAAAAAGCCAAGAGGCTCCACCTCAACATCGGACCGGGGAAGGGTAAGCTTCATGCGGAGCCGCAAGGGAAGGAGTTCATCGTCGAAGCCGTCAACTGGTTTCTGGTCTCCGGGAATGCCATGTATTGGCAGGGGAGGCGACAAGGGACGGAGCCCGGTATGTCATTCGCCTCATGTTCCAGAATGACGGGGACGGGAAAGGGCCATACAAGACGCTTTCGCTTATCCTATGGGAGGAGAATGCCACGGAACCTGTTTATCAGGTGTACGGCGCCGGCTTCCAAGGAGAAGCAGGATAAAGAGGCAAGACGCTTTCCCGGGTCGATTAGTCCCCGTTGAAGCGGGGACTCCACAATGCGGATATTTTGGGTGATATCCACGCCAAGGTGACGGATCCGCTGGATATGGAAGAAATCCAGAAGGTTTACAACGTCAACGCTTTGGGTGCCCTGCGGGTCACGAATGCCTTGGTTTCCTTGGTGATGGGGAGCAACACAAAGCTCATAGTCAACATCTCCTCGGAGGCCGGGAGCATCGGCACCTGCTGGAGGGAAAGCTGGTTCGCCTACTGCATGTCCAAGGCGGCTCTCAACATGCAGTCGGCCTTGATTCACAATGAGCTCAAGAAAGAGGGAGGCCAGGTCATGGTGTTTCATCCCGGCCATGTCCGCAGCTACATGCGGGGGACGCTGGATGAAAGCGGCCGCCTGACGCCTGCCGAAGCCGCCGGCTCCATTCTGGGCTGGGCCGCCCGGCATGAGGAATACAAGGGGGAACAGCCCGTTTTCCTAACCTACCAGGGGAGAAGATGGAATGGTAATGCTTAGAGGAGGGAAGAGCGGATGAACGCACCTAAACGCGTATTGCTTATGGGGGACAACGAGAGGGCTCCTTATCATCCCATGAACCGGATCGAAGAGGAGCTTCGTGGTATTCTTGAAGACGAGTTTGCCTTGGAAAGCCGCACCGATTACAACCAGCTGGACGAGGGGATGCTTAAGGCTTACGATCTCTGTTTGTCCTATACCGACTGCTGGGGGAAACGGTAAGCGGCTCGCTGGCCGAAGGGTTGACCGCCTATGTCGAGCAGGGGGAGCGGTGCTGGTGATTCATAACGGCATTTCCCTTCAAGCGCATGAGAGTCTGTACAAGCTGCTCGGGGCCCGCTTCACCGGCCATCCGCCTTATCAGGCTCTAAGCTTCCAGGTGAGGGAGTCGGATCATCCCCTCTTGCAGGGAATCTCCTCCTTTATTCTGGAGGAGGAGCCCTATCAGTATGAGGTTCATCCCGAGACAGAGCGAGATGTGGTGCTGACCTATGAGGCACAGGGACAAGTCTGGCCGGCCGCATGGGTGACGCGGCACGGGGCGGGACGGCTCGTCTATGTCATGCCCGGCCATCATGCTCCGACCTTCCTTCACCCGGAGGTCCGGCGGCTGTTGCGGAATGCGGCGGACTGGCTCTGCGGCTCGGGCGGAAGGGCCTGACACTACCTGCAGCAAGGGCCTTCCCTATAAGAAAAGAGATGGAGCCGGTGGAGGCTCCATCTCTTTTCGTAAGCTTCCCTTCGACAGACGTCGAAGGGCTTTTTACGGAGGGACAGCACTTAATACTGACGGTAGACCTTATAGCTCAGCTCCTCGCAGGAGCGGCGGATCCAGTCATGGACGTTGTCCCAGACTTCGCCGGTTATGCGAACGACGGGGATGGATATGCTGACGGAAGCCGCCGCCCGGCCTTCCGCATCCCGTACGGCACCGGCCACACAGTGGACGCCGTCCACGGTCTCGCCCATGTTGTATCCAAATTCCTGTTCCCTTACCTTCTCCAATTCTTTAAGCAGATCCGAGTAGGTGGGGATGGTATTGTTCGTCACCTTCTCGAGCTGCTCGGACGGGTAGATGGCGCGGAGCTCATCGGGGGTCAGATCCGCGAGCAGGATTTTGCCGGAGGCTGTTGCATGCAGGGGCAGGGTTCCGCCCAGGTTAGGATTGAACCGGAGGGCATGCGTGCTCACCTTCTCTCCAATATAAAGCAGCTGATCCTCCGTTCGGATAGCCAGGCAGACCGTTTCGTTCAAATCGTCTATTATTCTCTCGGCGATCTGGTTGAATTCACCGGTCAGGCTCGTGTTGCGCATGTAGCCGGAGCGGATGGTAAACAGCTTGAACCCGATACGGAACTGCTTGCCCGACCGGTCGGTTTCCAAATACCCCCGATTCAACATGTTTTGCAGAATCAGGTACGTGCTGCTTGGAGGCATGTTCAAGCTTTTGGCAATCTCGGTCAGGCTGTAGGATTCCTTCTCCCCGGTGAAAAGCTCGAAGATATCCAATACCCGATCCGCCGATTTGACTTTGGGGGTTGCTGGGTCATGATCGCCCTCCTTTCGAGGAAAAAGTTTCACAAATATGAAACCTAGCATGATTTTAGCTTATTTCATCGAAAATGTCGATAGGTGAAAAGGGCCGCGTCGTCCCTACGTTTAAGCGGCGCCCGGCATGCCAAAACGGCCACAGGAGACCCTGTCAGGATCTCCTGTGGCCGTTTTAGTTGCTCGTGCCTTATCCGTTCCGTTACGCCAACAAAGCTGCCGGGTAAGGCACTAGCTCAGCAGCGCTTCCAGCCGTTCGCTGGCTTCGGCTTCATCCTCCAGCCGGGACCAGTAGGCCTTCAATTCCTCCCGGACAGCCTCCAGAACACCGGTGCTGAGATTCAAGTCCGAATACAGCCGGCAGCGGTCCCACAGCTCCCGATAGACGGATTCCCCTTGAGGGCGGTTTCCCGCTAACCCGTTCTTCAGGCTCAACGCTTCCCGATGGGCAGGCAAGGTAAGCGTGTGGCGACGGACATCGGCCTGGACCTCCGCCGAGCAAAGGTAGCGGACCAGCTTCCGCGCTTCCTCCTGGTGGGGCGTCAGCCGGTTGACGGCCAAGCCTGTCGTCAGAAGAAGGGTGTCGTCCGAACGGAGAGCGGGAAGGGGAGCCACGCCGTAATCCAGCTCCGTATCGAGAAACCGGTTCAAGCCGAAATAGGTCGTCAGGATCATGGCGGCTTTCCCTTCCTTAAACCAGCGCTCCACATCCTCATCGCTTTCCGTCCAGAGAACCGGCCCGCCTTGCTGGTGAATCAAGTCGCGGGAAATGCGCAGGCTGTCCCAGAAGGCCGGATCCTCGGCTGCCCGCTGGCCTTCCCCGTGCTGAAAGCGGAAGCTGTTCTGCAGAAGAAACACGGGCCAGCGGTTGACGGACTGAATATGAGCGCCGAAGCCGCGCACCTCCAGCTGCCGGTGAAGGGTTCGGGCGGTTTTGAGAAGCGTATACCAGGTCCAGCCCGCATGCGGGGCTTCCATCCGGCACTGCTCGAAATGCTTCCGGTTGTAGCACAGCACCACGGGGGAGAAGACAAAAGGGGACGCTTTCGATCCTCCGCCTTCCTCCAGGAAGGGCTTGGCGAGAAGGGGATGGGCATATTCGGTTTCCGGGGCTTCCGACAAAAGCGAGAGCGAGGCATCCTTCTCTTTCTGTTTAAGGGCATCCCACCCCGTTACGGTTACGACATCCGCCATCCCAAGATCGGCATAATCGAGTGGGAAAGGGGCGGGAAGCAGCTCGATTGTCGTGCCCGGGTGCTGCCTTTCGTATTCGGACACGGCATGCTGCAGCCTTCCTTCCTTGATCAGGGAGGGTAGCAGGCGAGCCGCAAGACAAGGTCTTCCTTCCTGCCGTCAGAAGAAGTCTCCGGACTTCCGGACGATGGGGCTGACAGCCGGACTTTGTTGCCCACCCGCCGGATTTTGACGATCAGCCCTTCCTCCACCAGAACATCCAGCGCCTTACGGACCGATTCCTTGCTCAAGGAAAAAATCCGGCCCAGTTCCACCTCCGAAGGAAGATAATCCCCCTCTTTGCGTGAGCCGCTCCGGATCTCTTCTTTTATGTAGGCGATTAACTGCTGGGTCCGGGCCATATATTCGCTTCGGTTGGGACGCGGCATGGTTATTCCTCGATTCCTTAATAAAATTTACTAGCATTATATCACAAAAATGGGGTTGCAGAAAAAGATGATGTAGGCGATAAAAACCTTTGATGCCATGAGAAGGAGACAATTCCTTCTCATTGACAGCGTATACAAAGCGTTGTAGGCTATAAATATACCATTATATGCCCAAGTCCTTGAAGGGTGATAAGCTTATTTTATCATTCTTCAAAAGTCTAGGCGATAAAACAAGAGGAGGAATTCATTTGAACGGAAATCGTCTGCTGGCGATTGCGCTCAGCGCCGCTCTGGTTTTCCCTGCTTTTACTCCAAAGGCCCAGGCGGCTTCGGATCCCGGCTATGTGCCGGTCCCTGTCGCCAACGGGGATTTTGAAGCGGCCGTTCCGGGAGACGGCAGCATCCCGGGCTGGACCACTACCCCGGCGGGAAGCACCTTCAACGACAATTTGAAGGCGGAAGTTTCGAAGGAAAGGAGTTATTCCGGAGCCCAAAGCCTGCGAATGATCGATAACGACTCCAAAGCGTCTCTTCAAGTATTCAGCTCGATGCTTCCGGTGACGGAAGGCAAAACCTACCGATTTCAAACCCAAGCTTATGTTCAAGCGAAGAGCGTGCGCCTTTATGTGCACTTTAAAACCAAGGGCAGCAATACCATGACCGAGGGGTTCAATTATTTGGCCAACACGGTCGGATCCTGGACCAAAGTGGAGCAGGAGCTGGTAGCTCCTCCGGGGGCGGAATATGCCCAAGTTTCCTTTTATTATGGGGCTTCGGGAACGGGGACGGTCGCCTTCTTGGATGATGTGAAGCTGGAGGAGAAGACGGCGACGAGCACGCTCACACTGCCTTATTCGGATACAAGTATTGATCTCGGTGAGCCGGTTCAGATCGGCATTTCCCAGCGCGCGGTGATCGGAGTAGGTGCCGATGGGAAAGAAGAGCAGTACATAACGACCACCGGTTCGCCGGCCGGCTTCACTGTAGTGGACCTGCTGACGGGCAAGCAGAAATTCTCGCAGCGGGTAGAGGGCGCCACGGACACGATCTGGGGGATGGACCGCGGGTCGGACGGGAACATCTATTTTGCTTCGACGGGCAAGCTGTACCGTTATGTGGTCGCCACGCAGAAGATTGAGAACCTGGGAACCAACCCGACGGGGACCACGACGATGTACGATGTCAAAGCCAGCCCGGACGGCAAAATTTACGGAGGCACCTTCCACACGACCGATAACGGAAGAGTGTACGAATACGACATTGCCACCGGGCAGTTCCGGAATCTGGGAATCGCCAAGGAAGGCGAAGCCTACGCTATCGGCCTCGGGGTGACGGATAAGTATCTGTATGTGGGAACAGGCAGCCATAGCGGCTTGGTCCGTTACGACCGGAAGACCTTGGCCAAAGAAGATTTGACCATTCCCGGCGTAACGGGGGAGAAGGACAGGAAGCTCGGTGAGGTGGAAAGCTACAACGGCTTCTTGTTTATTTACGGCGGGGATAGATTCCATGTGGTAAAGGAAGATACGCTCGAGTTGATCCAGACGCTTCCTTTCCAAGCCAAGATCTCTGCCCCGAATCCAGACCATCCGGATACGATCTATTACAAGCTGAACGATGAACTTTATTCTTATAACATGACCACCAACACGGCGGCCAAGGTGGAAAGCATTCACGAGCCCCTGCCGGATACCGCCTTTAAAGTATCCCAATGGGTGAAGGCGGACAGCGGCCGGTTCGCGGGTAAATGGGCGCTGTACAGCATGGCGGCGTTCGGCGAAACCTTCGTCTTCGAGCCGGAAAGCGGCGAATACGAGACGATCTTCGATGAGCTCGCGGCGATCGGGACCAGCGTCAATGTGCTGGAGTACAACAAGGGCCTTCTCTACATGAGCGGATTCCAGCGCGGCATGAGCGTGATGGACACCTCAACGGACAAGCTCATTTACAACGTTCCCGCGTTCCATCAGTCCGAAGGGGTCGGTTTCTATGGGGATGCCGCGTATTTCGGAGCCTACCCGGGTGCGAAAATGTACCGCCTCGATATGTCCAAACCGCTGAACTATAACGAATTCGGCTGGAGCAATCCGGGCCTTGCCCTCGACATCGCGGATAACCAGAATCGCCCTTATATCATCAAAAGCGGCGGGGGCAAACTGTTCACCGGAACGTTCCCGGCAAGCGGCTTTGAAGGAGCATTGTCCATTCTAGAGGAGCAGAAGGATGCCGGCGGAACCGTAACCGGGGTTACCTACAAGACGTATCCGAACCTGATCCCGAACCAAACCATTATCGGCCTTCAATATTATGAGCCAAGCGGGAAGCTGTTCGGCAGCACGACCGTGTACGGCTATTTGGGCTCGGTAAGCCCTACCCCTCCCACGACGGAAGGAAAGGTATTCGTGTTCAACCCTTCGACGGGGGCGGTGGAGCATTCGTTTACTCCGAAGGTTCCGGGCGTTACCGGAGAAGTCAAGATTATCGGGGACCTGTCCCTCGGTCCGGACGGACTGATCTGGGGGTTCAGGATGCTTTTGTCAGCACGACCGCGGGCTATGATGCCTCGGTTTTTGCCATCGATCCCGTTACCTACAAGGTAGTCAAAGCGAAGAAGATTACCCAATCGCCTTACAGCACGAGCAAATTCCGGCCTTATTATATCCGCTGGTCCAAGGATGGTATTATGTACACCACGGTCGGACGCAAGGTGTATGCGATCGATCCGAAGACCCTGGAAGCCAAAGCCGTTCTGCCGGGCAAAACGATTAACAACTTGACGCTGGCCGACAATGGGGATATGTATTATACGGAAGGTACGAAGCTGTACAAGCTGCCGATCGCGCTGAAGGCTTCCCAGCCTGTTCTTGCAAAGCCTCGTTTGCTCTCGGGTGAATCCGCCACCGTTTCCACCGAGCTCAGCATGGCCAATCAGTCCGACCGGGATTTCAGCAAAGCCGTGATCACGTATGAATCCGATCACCCTGACATTCTGAGCGTGAACGGAAATACGGTTACCGCCGTAGCTCCGGGAACGGCGAACCTGACGGCCCGGGTAAGCTTTGAAGGCCAACAGGCGGCTTCTGAAGCCCTTACCGTGACGGTAGGCGAGAATACGGCCCCTGTCCTGGGCGGGCCGGAGGATCAAGTGTGGGATTGGCATGCCGCCCCACAGACCCTGCCTTTTACCGTGAGCGATCAGCAAACCGAAGCCGGTGCACTCACCGTGACGGCTTCGAGCAGCAACCCGGCGCTTGTTCCGGATTCCGGCATCTCCTTGAACGGAACGGGAGCCGGCCGGACGGTAACGATCGTACCCGCGGCCGGTAAGACAGGGGAAACCACGATTACCTTAACGGTAAGCGATGGCGTCCTCACCTCATCGAAGTCGTTTACCCTTCGCGTTACCCGCGACGAGGCCAGCTATTATCCGGTTATCAGCCCAATCGGGGACTTGACGGTTCCGGAAAGCTCGGCTGCCGTGGAGGTTCCGTTCTCGGTAAGCGATAACGATGTGGAGGCGGGCCAGTTACAAGTAACGGCCGTTACGAAGGACGAAGCTCTTCTTCCGCAGGCCAATCTCGAAATAACCGGAACGGGCTCCAGCCGTGTTCTCCGTTTGAAGCCGGCACCGGATCAAACGGGCAGCACATCGGTCGAGCTGACGGTGACGAACGGGACTTACCAATCCACCGCTTCCTTCAATGTGACGGTAAAGCCGGCCGTCGCCCCGACGATCACGACCCTGCCGGACCTGACGATCCATGCGAATGCCAGCACGGGCCAGCTTGTGTTTAACGCAGCCGATACCCGTACGCCGGCCGGTATGCTGATCGTCACGGCTCATTCCAGCAACCAGGCTCTCGTGCCGGACGGTCAAATCGAGCTGTCCTGGAACGGTGAGAAGCGCTTCGTCAAGCTGAAGCCTGTGAAGGGGCAGTCGGGAGAAATCACCATCACCTTGACGGTGCAGGACGAGGATGGCCTGGCCTCCACGTCGGCCTTCCAGGTTACGGTTCTTCCTGGCGGCAAGAAGTAACAGGCATCCGTTATCCTGGAAAACTGAGCTAAGATTAGAACAAGCCAACCAACCTTGGTCCTTGATTGTGGACCAAGGTTGTTCTTGTTTAGCGCTGTCCCCGCTGAAACAGACCGCTTATTTCTTAGGTAATCGGCCGCCAATATATGGTAAACTTAGGGTAATCCCATGGAGAGGAGCTAGTCTATGAACATACTGGCCGTCGGCTGCCATCCGGATGATCTGGAGATCGGCTGCGGGGGAACGTTATCGAAATATGCGGCGCAGGGCCACGCCGTCACCATGGTTCATGTGGCGAACGGTAACAAGGGGCACAAGGTCATTCCATCCGAGGAATTGAAGCGGATCCGCGCGCAGGAAGCCCGGAACGCAGGCGCCTTAATCGGAGCGACGGTCATCAGCCTCGATGTCCCCGATCTTGCCGTCCGATCCGACAACGACGAATGGGTCCGGCGGCTGGTTGACGTGATCCGCCAAACGGAGCCTGACCTTATCATTACCCACCCTCCCGAGGACTACATGAAAGATCACATGGAGGTGTCCAAAGCGGTTTTCGATGCGAGCTTCTCCGCCACCGTTCCCTATTATGAGGCTTCGGTGCCGGCTCCGGCTCATCCGAAGGTCGCGCCTATCTTCTATATGGACACCTTGGCCGGTGTCGGCTTCCTGCCGGAGGAGTACGTCGACATTACCGATCATATCGAAACCAAGATCGCCATGAATGCTGCGCATGAAAGTCAGATCCGCTGGCTCTACGAGCATGACGGCATCGATTTTCTGGATTTCGTGCGGACCGTTTCCAAATTCCGAGGCCTGCAGTGCGGCGCAGGATTCGCCGAGGGGTTCGTACAAGCGAAGGCGTGGCCTCGCCTGACGGCCGGCAGACTTCTTCCCTAAACGGAAGCATCCCCTTGAACAGGAGCTGAATCGATGACTTTGCGAATAGGTTTTATTGGGGTGGGCGGAATTGCCCAGCATCATATGCTGCAGCTGAAAGAAATTCCTGAAGCTCAGGTCGTCCTGGTGTACGACGTAAACCGGGAAGCCACGGAGCAAACGGCCGCCGGGCTTGGGGCCAGAGCAGCCGGAAGTGCCGATGAAGTATTGGACAAAAGCCAGGTGGACGCCGTCTATGTGTGCGTGCCGCCTTTTGCGCGGGAGGAACTGGAGGTGACGGCAGCCCGGCGGGGAATCCCCTTCTTCGTGGAGAAGCCGCTTGGCGTTGATCTGGAGCTGGTCCGCCGCAAAGCAGCGGTAATCCGGGAGAGCGGCGTCCTCCATGCAGTCGGCTATGTCCTGCGCTATTACGATACGGTACAGAGGGCCAAGAACTATCTGCAGAACAAGCCTTATCACCTGGTGCAGGCGAGTCGTCTCGGAGGAAGTCATCCTTCGAAATGGTGGAAGCAGCTGGACCTGTCGGGCGGGAATCTGGTGGATGCGGCCACCCATCAGGTGGACCTGCTGCGGTATGCCGCCGGAGAGTTCAAGGAGGTTTTTGCGTCCTTCGGCCAAACGGCCATCCGTCAGCTGGACCCGGACGCGACCATTTACGATTCGGGCGCGCTGTCCTTTACCATGCAGTCGGGAGCGGTAGGCAGCCTCACCGAATCCTGCATGTCGACTATCCATCCAGGTAACGAGGTGCGGGTGTACGGAAGCGACTTCTTCCTGGAATTAAGCGGGAACGGAAGAACCCTCCTGATTAAGGATGCGGGCGGCGAGCAGACCTGGACGTCCGAGAAGAATGCCTTTCTTGAACAGGCAAGGGCCTTCCTTCAGGCCGTATCCACAGGTTCCCGGGAGCCCATTCTCTGCGACTATGATGACGGGCTGAAAACACTCGAATTCACATTAGCGGCTAACCGGTCGGGCTTGGAACGGCGGGTCGTGGAGCTCGCTTAGTAGCAGGAGAAGAATAACGAATAAGCAGGCGATCGCTAACCGGAGAAGCACCGGAGCGATCGCCTTTTTGCATGGCGGGTCTGACGCTTTATTTCATTAGAGGGAAGAGACCCGGCCGGTCATTCCATCGTTTCAATAAATTGACTGGCGCAGGTGGAGAGGGGGACCTGACGCATGGTCAGGATGCCGACCTGGGAAGGAGGGATGTCCACGTCGAGCTCAATCTCGAACAGGGACCCCTCTTCCAGCTCCTTGGCTACGAATTCGCGGGTGATGTAGGAAATGCCCAGACCATTACGGGCGAATTCAATTAGCAGCTCCACGCTCCCAACTTCAATCTCGGGCTTGATGGCATACCCGTAGCTTTGGAACAGCTCGGTAATGCCTGTCCGGGCCCGGCTGTTCCGGGAGAACAGGATGATCGGGTACTGCAGAAGCTGGTCCAGGGACAGCTTCCTTCCCTTCAGCTCGGAATAGCGGGTGCCGGCTACGAAGCCGTCCTGCAGCTGGATGTTCTCCCTTACCTTCAGCTGAGGATCCACAATGGGCAAACGGACGACGCCCATGTCGATGGAGCCTTCCTTCAGAAAGGCAATGATTTCCGGCGTCGTTCCGTGCTTC
This sequence comes from Paenibacillus sp. CC-CFT747, assembly GCA_030323305.1. Classification (GTDB taxonomy): domain Bacteria; phylum Bacillota; class Bacilli; order Paenibacillales; family NBRC-103111; genus Paenibacillus_AO; species Paenibacillus_AO aurantius. The sequence goes on from CP106741.1 coordinate 3,973,621, forward strand.
AGGTGGAGGCGGATGCCGGGATGGAGCCGGTGAAACTCTTCGAGATAGGGCTGCAGGTAATGCTTGAATAATGAATCGCTGCCGCCGATTCTCAGCTCGCCGCTGTCCAGATTTTTGAGGGCGGCCATCTTCTCCTCCGCCAGCGTGAGCAGGGTTTGGGATTGTTCGATATACGAGAACAGGACGGCTCCCTCTTGCGTAAGCGTAACGCCTTTGGAGCTGCGGTAAAACAAGGTGAGGCCGAACCGGTCCTCCAGCTGTTTGATGGAGTGGCTGACGCTCGGCTGGGTCAGGTGAAGCATTTTGGCCGCCTGGGTCAGGCTGTTGGTCTTGGCGGCCCAGTAAAACACTTTGTACAATTCATAGTTTATGGTCATAGACAGGATTTATGGCTCCTATGGAATCTATTCATTACTCGTATGGAGTATATCCGTATTATAGTGGAATCAGATACAGGATACCAGAGCTTGGGAGGACTAGAACTATGCTTATAACTAAAACGGTGGAGCAGTTATCCGTCGATACGATCCGGACGCTTTCGATCGATGCGGTCAACAGCGCCAACTCGGGACATCCGGGACTGCCGATGGGGGCGGCCCCGATGGCTTATGCGCTGTGGGCAAATGTCATGAACCATAACCCCAACCATTCGAAGTGGTTTAACCGCGATCGCTTCGTGCTGTCCGCCGGTCACGGCTCGGCGCTGTTGTACAGCCTTCTGCATCTATTCGGTTATCAGGTGACGATCGAGGACCTGAAACAATTCCGCCAGCTGAACAGCCGGACGCCGGGGCATCCCGAATTCGGCCATACCGATGGAGTAGAGGCTACGACGGGACCGCTCGGGCAGGGATTGGCCAATGCCGTCGGAATGGCGATGGCGGAAGCGCATCTCGCCTCCAAATTCAATCGCGACGCTTTCCCGGTCGTCGACCATTATACGTATGCGCTGGTGGGCGACGGCTGCTTGATGGAAGGCATCTCCTATGAGGCGATGTCCATGGCCGGGCACATGAAGCTGGGCAAGCTGATCGTGCTGTATGATTCGAACGACATTTCGCTTGACGGGCCTCTGTCCCTCTCGTTCGGGGAACAGATGAAGAAGAGAGTGGAGTCCGCCGAATGGGAATATTTGCGGGTGGAGGACGGCAACGACCTGTCGAGCATCACCGAGGCGATCCAGGCCGCCAAGCAAAATACGGAACAGCCGACCCTGATCGAAATTCGCACCATCATCGGGTACGGCAGCAAGGCGGCGGGGACGAACAAAGTCCACGGCAACCCGCTCGGGAAGGAAGAAGCCAAGGCAACGAAGGAAGCGTACGGCTGGACGTATGAGGATGAGTTTACCGTTCCGGAGGAAGTGAAGGCCCATTACGCCGAGCTCCGGCAGAAGGGGCAGGCCAAGGAAGAAGAGTGGAACGAGCTGGTCCGCTCCTACCGGGCGAAGCATCCCGAGCTCGGCCAGGAGCTCGACCGGGCGATGGACGGGAAGGTCTCTCTGGAGGCGGGCGACATCCTCACCTTCGACACTTCGAAGGCGCTATCCACCCGGGTCGCGAGCGGCGAGACCATCAATCATCTGGTGGGTATCGTTCCTTCGCTCTTCGGCGGCAGTGCCGATCTGTCCCACTCGACGATGACGGATATTCGCGGAGAACAGAAGTTTGCGGTAGAATCATATTCAGGGCGCAACGTTTACTTCGGCGTCCGGGAGCATGCGATGGGAGCGGCCGGCAACGGCTTGGCCCTGCACGGAGGCGTGAAGCCGTTCGTCAGCACGTTCTTCGTGTTCAGCGATTACCTGCGCCCCTCTATTAGGCTCGCGGCCCTGCAAAAGCTGCCGGTCGTGTACGTGTTTACCCACGATTCGATTGCCGTCGGCGAAGACGGGCCTACGCATGAGCCGGTGGAGCACCTCGCCGCGCTGCGCACCATCCCGGGACTGACGGTGATCCGGCCGTCCGATGCCAACGAGACGGCAAGCGCTTGGGCGTATGCGCTGCAGCAAACGGAAGGGCCGGTCGCCCTCGTGCTGAGCCGGCAGAATCTGCCTGTCTTGGAGGCGACCAAAGGGAACCTCGAAGGGGTGGCGCGCGGCGGATATATCCTCGAAGAAACCAATGGGCAGCCGGACCTCATCCTCATCGCGACCGGCTCGGAAGTCTCACTTGCGTTGAACACCAAGGCGGAGCTCGAGCAGCAGCAGCTTTCGGTTCGTGTGGTGGCCATGCCTTGCCGGGAGCAGTTCGACCGTCAACCGGACGCTTACCAAGAGCAGGTTCTGCCGGATTCGGTGACCAAGCGCCTGGTCATGGAAGCGGGAATTTCCCTCGGCTGGGACCGTTACGCGGGAGCGGAAGGGAAAGTGCTGTCGATCGAGAGCTTCGGCGCCTCCGGACCAGGAGGAGCGGTCATGGAATCGTTCGGTTTCTCCGTAAGCAACGCCGTTCGTTTGGCTAAAGAAATCCTGAAGTAAATTTACTTTCCAAGGAGGTTGTCAACGATGAAACTGTTTATTGACACGGCCAACGTAGAGGACATCAAGAAAGCTTATAAAGTCGGACTGTTGTCCGGGGTTACGACCAATCCTTCACTGGTTGCCAAAGAGGGAGTAAAATTTGAGGACCGCATTGCCGAAATCCTGCAGGCCGTGCCCGAGGTCGAATCCGTTTCGGCCGAAGTCACGCCGGATGCTCTTACGGCAGAAGACATGATTGCACAGGCCAATGAACTGATCAAGATCAACAACGGAGACAAGAACATCACCATCAAGCTTCCGATGACGCTCGAAGGGCTGGAGGCGTGCCGTTACCTGACCCGCAAAGGCGTAAAAACCAACGTGACGCTGGTCTTTACCGTCAATCAAGCACTCTTGGCCGCGCGGGCGGGAGCCACTTACGTATCTCCTTTCCTCGGCCGCTTGGATGACATCTCCGAGGACGGGGTTCTGCTGGTTACGAAAATCGCGGAGCTGTTCCGCATTCACAACTTCGATTCCCAAATTATCGCCGCCTCGGTCCGGCATCCGGACCATGTGACCCGGGTAGCGATGGCGGGCGCTCATATCGCCACCATGCCGTTCTCCGTCATCGAACAAATGGCCAAGCATCCCCTGACCGATCAAGGGATGGCCAAGTTTGCGGACGATTGGAAGAAGACGAAGCTTTCTTAAACCTGTCTTGATGATTAAACAAGGAAGAGGCCCAAGGGCCTCTTTTTGCATTATAGATGAAAGATAGAACCCCGGGGAAACCGTTCTGCAGCCGATCTAGGTCCATATCAAAATCGGGTATGTTTTTGCAATAGGCCGCTATTCTTTGCTCTCTTCTCTCATGGTACCCTATCGGAAGAGAGACCAAGAAAGAGAGGGCGATGAAGGTGAAGTACCGCACATTGGGAGGGACGGGGCTTCGGGTATCGGCGCTTAGCTTCGGCGCCTCGTCACTAGGATCCGTTTTTCGGGAAACCGATGAATCGGAAAGTATCCGAACCGTGGAGGAAGCGGTCGACAGCGGCATCAACCTGATCGACGTGTCCCCTTATTACGGCTTGACCAAAGCGGAGACGGTGCTGGGTAAAGCGATCGCTTCGATCCCGCGGGACCGGTTCCTTCTGTCGACAAAGGCCGGGCGTTACGGGGACCGGGAGTTCGATTTCTCGGAGCGCCGCATCCTGCAAAGTGTTGAGGAAAGCTTGGCCCGGCTGCAGACCGATTATGTGGACATCCTGTTCCTCCATGATATCGAATTCGTTCCGTTCGAGGAGGTGGCGGAAGGGGCGTTCCGCGCGCTGGAGACCCTTAAGCAGTCCGGCAAAATCCGGTTCGGCGGCGTGTCGGGGCTTCCCCTGACCGTTTTCGAGAAGGCCCTTGCCCATACTTCGCTTGATGCGGTGCTGTCCTACTGCCATTATTCCTTGAACGACACCGCGTTGCTTACTATCCTTCCCCTGCTCGAGGAACGGGGAGTCGGCCTCGTGAACGCTTCGCCGCTCTCGATGGGCCTCCTGGGTCATCGCCCGGTGGCCGAATGGCATCCCGCAAGCGGGGAAATAAAACGGGTGTGCCGGGAAGCGGCCGCCTATTGCGAACGCCACGGGGCGGATCTCGCCAAGCTCGCCGTTCAATTTGCGACAGCCGAGGAGCGCATCCCCACGACCCTGGTCAGCACGGCCAACCCGGACCATATCCGCCGCAACGTCCTATGGACCGAGGAGCCGATGGACGAGTCCCTGTTGAAGGAAGTGCTCCGCATCCTGGAGCCGATCCGCAACCAAACCTGGGTGAGCGGGCTGCCGGAGTATAACCCGGAATTGCCTGCCTGATCCCGCCCGAAGAACTATAACGTCTTCCCTCTAAAGCCCGCCGGCACCGGCGGGCTTTTTGGCTGTTTTCCCGAGGAAATCCCCGGATCCCGGCCTCCCCATATTCAATAATCGGCGATATACAATTTCCGCAAACCCGCGCCGGAACTGGATTATCGTATACCTCTTCGAAACATGTCTATGGTGTTACTTCCTCTTTTGCGTTTGAATAAGAGACGTACCGTAAACATCAGGCCGTTACAAAAATGGCGGATAAGGAGAAAGAGAGATGAGTAATCCTACTGTTCAGCTGAGCGCTTCCCGGGAGACCGCTCTGCGCTTGCAAAGGAGAAGGCGTTTCCGGATGAACATCCCGCTCATGGTTATGTTCTCGCCGATCCTCGTTTATTTTATTCTGTTCAAATACGTCCCGATGGGCGGGCTCATCATAGCCTTTAAGCAGTACAACCTGGCTGACGGCATTCTGGGCAGCCCTTGGACGGGACTGGATAACTTCCGGCTTCTGTTCAATAGCCCCATGATGGTCACGATCATTAAGAACACTTTCGTGATCTCCATCCTGTCGGTTCTGGTATCCTTTCCCTTCCCGATTCTTCTCGCCATCCTCCTTAATGAGGTGCGGGGAATGGTATACAAACGGACGATCCAGACGCTGGTGTATTTGCCGCATTTTTTGAACTGGGTTATTATCGGTTCATTTGTGGTTCTCATTTTCGCCCAGGAACAAGGCGTCATCAACAAAATCATCTCGGCGCTCGGCGGGGAGAAAATCCAGTTTCTTTATAACAAGTCCACCTGGCTCGGGGTTTTTCTGGGCTCCGGCATCTGGAAGGAAGCGGGGTTCGGGGCCATCATCTACCTGGCGGCTCTCGGCAATATCGACCCGAGCTTATATGAATCCTCGAGCATCGACGGGGCCAACAAGCTGAGGCAGATGTGGCACATTACGATTCCCGGCATTGCGCCCGTCATTATTTTGATGCTGATTCTCTCGATGGAGCATGTCATGGATGTCGGCTTCGATCAAATCTATGTGCTCAAGAATCCGATGGTCGGCGATATCGCGAACGTCATCAGCGTCTGGAGCTATGAGGTGGGGCTTGGCCGCGGTCAGTTCAGTATAACGACGGCGCTCGGCTTCTTTCAGTCCTTGGTCGGCCTGGTCCTCGTGCTCGCTGCGAACAAAATCGCCCGGAAATTTGGCCAAGGGCTATGGTAAAGGAGTGACGGGATGAGAACATCTTTAGGAGAAAAATTTTTTACGGAGTCAATGCCTTCCTGCTGGGGCTCCTCGGCATCAGCTGCATCCTGCCGATTCTGCATATCGTTTCCTTGTCCTTAAGCTCGGAGCACGCGGTGATGTCCGGATTCGTCGGACTCTGGCCGGTCGGGTTTACGACGGATTCCTATAAGCTGCTGATCGAGGGGACCAACATCGTGAACGCCTTTAAGAACAGCGTGGTGATCACCGTCGTGGGGACGGCCTTGAATATCCTCTTCACCATTCTTGCCGCTTATCCGCTGTCCCGGACGTATTTCTACTGGAGAAAGCCGCTCAGTCTATTGATCGTCTTTACCATGCTCTTTACGGCCGGCCTTATCCCGAGCTATTTGCTGATCAAAAGCCTGGGACTTGTCAATAGCTATGGGGCCTTGTGGCTGCCGGCTCTTGTGAGTGTCTACAACCTTCTGGTTCTAAAAACCTTTTTCGAGAACATCCCGGGGGAGCTGGAGGACGCGGCGCGGATTGACGGCTGCAGCGAAACGAGGCTCATCATGCAGATCATGCTTCCGCTGTCCATGCCGGTGATCGCCACCCTGGTGCTGTTCTATGCGGTAGGCCACTGGAATTCGTTCTTTAATGTTATGATCTATATCAATTCCTCCGACAAGCATAACCTGACCGTGCTCGTCCAGCAGATGATCATGAACAGCCAGCTGGCCCAGCAGGTGACGGAAGGCCAGTTCAGCGACGACCTGACCCAGTCGGTCACCCCCAGTCGATTCAATCGGCCGGTGTCATCGCCATGCTGCTTCCGATGCTGATCGTGTATCCTTTCCTGCAGAAGTATTTTGTCAAAGGGGTTATGATCGGCTCGATCAAAGGATAGAGAAGGCTCGGTTGATTACAGGTGGAGGTGAGGCCGGCAGGAAGGATGCTCCAATTCATGAATATCTAAGCTTGGCTTATTCGAAAAAGGGAGGACAAACGGGATGATCAACAAAAAGAAAAGCGCCCTGCTGGCGATGACGACCGTTCTGGCGGCGGGTTCCTTACTCGCAGCCTGCGGCAAAGAAGGGGATAAAGGTGAAGGCGCCGGGAAAGCTTCGGAGGGCGCTGACGGCAAGAAGGGCAAAATCTCGGTGATGGTCTACGACAGAGGCAGGGTGCCGGCTGAGGAAGGGACCTATGACAAGAACCGCTGGACGGATTGGATTAACAAGAATGCTCCGGCCGAAGTGACGTTCGTCCCCATTCCGCGCAACAAGCCGGAAGACAAGCTGAACGTCCTTCTCGCTTCGGGCTCCGCGCCTGATTTCATTCAGGATTACAATCCTTTGAACAAGAATGCCTGGTATGCCTCGAAGCAGCTGATGCCGCTCGATGACCTGATCGAGAAGCACAGCGTGGAATACAAGGCTCTCCTGAACAAGTATCCGATCCTGCGCAAGCTGGGTACCCAGGACGATGGCAAGCTCTATGAGGTCGGAGCGTTCACCCAAACGGATATCAACTGGGTTTTCCTGGTGAGGAACGACTGGCTGAAGAAGCTGAACCTGGAAGTGCCGAAGACAACCGAGGAATTGTATAATGTCGCCAAAGCCTTTACCGAGAACGATCCGGATGGCAACGGCAAGAAGGATACGTTCGGGATCTCCTTGGAGGCGGATTTAACCAAAATATCTTCAACTGGATCTTTGGTCTGCCTGGCGCCGGCTATGCTCTGGAGGACGGCAAAATGGTCTATCCGTGGAAGCAGATGGAGGCGATTGCCGACTTCAAGAAGCGGTTGTACCAGGACGGTCTGATCGATAAAGATTTCGCGGCGGATGCCAATGGGGAGAAGGCCAAGCGGGATTTTGTCAACGGCAAGATCGGCTTCTATACGATGCAGTGGGCGGACGTGAAGGCGACCTTCGAGGCCCTGAAGAAAAACGTGGCGGACGCCCAGCTTGTGCCGATCGCGCTGCCTAAGAGCTCCTTCGGTCAATTCGTTCCCGCCCTGAATCCGCCGGCTCAAACGCCTGGAGTGGTTAACGCCGCCGCCAAGGATCCGGTTGCCGTCATCAAATATATCGACTTCCTGAACAAAGAGGACACGGTCAAGGCCTTGAAGTGGGGACTCGAGGGCGAGCATTATAAACTCGATGGCAATGGCTGCCCGGCCCCGGTTAACCTCGAGAAGAACAAGAAGGAAAAAGACTGGAACGCCGACTATTCGATGGTAAGCAGCTCGACCGATGCGACCCGCAAGTGCGATCCCCGCATCATGGAGATCGATACGAGCTCCCCGGTAGGGCAGGAATACAAAGCCATTCTGGAAACGGCCCGTAAAATCTACTTGAATCCGGCTACTCCTATGCCAGGCTTCTTCCTGAATGCTCCGGCCAAGCCGAACGAGCTGGATATGATCGAGCAGAGCGTATCCAAGCTGGGAGATGAATATACGAAGGCCATCGTGACCAAGGACTATACGCCGGAGAAAGCCACCCAAACGGCCAAGGACATGTGGACGAAGGCCGGCGGCGGAAAAATCGATGAATGGTACAACACCTTTTACAGCAAGAACAAAGACAAAATCGTAACCGTTACGGATATTTACGAAAAGAAATAAAGCATTGCGGATAAGGCGCCTTCTTCTCAAAGGCGCCTTTTTTCATGAAATGACCGGCTTAAACCGCCTTCACGCTTCCGGTCGAGGCGGGAATGTCTATTGACAGAAAGATGTATATTGCTCAGAATAATAACTTCAGTAATAAATGGAAGTATCCATCAAGTTTGGGGGGACGGGAATGCCGGGTAAGTGGTTCAAACGGCTGCTTCTTTCCTATTTGCCGATCTTCGTCCTCGTTATCTTCAGTTTGTCGATTCTCTTTTTTGTCATCGTCAACAAAGTGTCGCGCGAAGAGGCGAAGCAGGCCAATCAAGTGTTCATGGAGCAGGTGCTCGTCCAGCTGGACCGGACACTGGAGCTGATCAGCCAGCAGATCATGAAGGAATCGAACTCCAATAACGGATTGAAGGACTATTACTTCAAACCGTCGCTTGATACGTTCGGAAGTCTTGTGGTGCCTTCGGAAAAATTGCGGGAGTTCGTCGGGGGCCTTCCTCTCATCGACTCCATTTATTTATACCGGACGGCCGATGAAATGGTGCTGAGCACCAATTCGCTTATGCCGCTCAGCCAGTTTGGCGACCAGGCATTCGCGAGGACGGTCCTGAAGAACGGGGCGCCGCCTAAATGGCTGCCCGTGCGCGCTTACCGGGAGTTTGCCGACCAGTCCCCGGTCAACGTGGTGACGCTTGTCCGGAATGTGCCGCTGCTGGGAGGGGAAAAAGGGTTTCTCGTTGTCAATGTCGGGGTGGACAAGATCGCAAAATACGTGATGGAAATGTCCAGCTCGAAGTTCAGCTACATCCAGCTTGAGGATCAGAACGGAACCTTCCTTCTGAATACGTCGGATACGCGCATGCGGTCGGAGATCAATTCCGCCGTTTCCAGCTATACCGGGTGGGTTATTCACAGCGGGCTTCACGACGGGGGCTTGTTCTATGTGTTTTCCCATATTCACTGGATCTGGCTTGGGGTAGCGGCGGGATTGGTTATACTGGGAGCGGTTTGGCTCATTGTCGTTACCCGGCGGAATTACCGTCCGGTGGAAATGATCGTCGACCAGATTCGCCAGTTCGCCGTGCAGAGAACCCAGCTGCTTGCGGCTTCGAGCGGCCAGGACGAGTTCCGCTTTATTGAAACCGCCTTGAGCCGGCTCATCGAGCAGTCCAACGAGTACGACCAGCAGTTCCGTGAGGACCTGCTGTACCGGCGTCAATATTTTTTTCAAGAAGCGATTACGGGCAGCCGGGTGATCACCGCCGAGGATTGGAACGGCGAGCTGAACGGGCTGACATCGGCCGGGGACAAGCGGAGGCTCTTCGTCGCGGTGATTGAGATCGACAAGTACCAGGAATTCCAGAATCAATATAACCAGCGGGACCAAAGTCTGCTTAAATTCGTTGTCAAAAGCGTGGTCAGCGAAATGGCGGAGAAGCATGACCTTGCCGTATGGGCGGAATGGATCGGCAATGAAAGGCTCGGCGTGCTGTTTGGAACATCGGTTGAAGAAGAGACAAGCCTGCAGGTTCTGAAGAAGCTCGGGGAAGAGCTGATCGGCTGGGTGGAGGCTAATCTTCATTTTTCCGTGACCTCGGGCTTTGGCTCAGGTGTCGAAGAGGTGGGCGAAATTCCTCTTTCCTATGAGGATGCGATCAACGCCTTGAAATACAAGACGGTGCTCGGAGGATCGGGTACGTTTCTGTATGCCGAGATGAAGACCCAGTCGGTTCATACGATCTACGACAACCTGGAGGTCATCCGCAAGCTTTCCTCCTGCTTCAAGCAGAACAATGAGGAGTGGGAGGCGATCTTCCGGGAAGTGTTCATGAATTTGCGGAACAACTTGAGCTCGAAGGAAGAAATCGTCATTGCGGCGAATTACTTATGCTACCATCTGAACCAATCGCTTAAGGAAATGGCCCAGGAATACCGAGGCCTCTGGGAGAGTGAGATCCACCCCCAGATGATGGCCGCCGTGGAGAATTTTGAAACGCTCGATGAACTGGAAGAACGGTATGCGGAGCTCCTGAGCCAAGCCTTCCGGCACCTGAGCCGGATGCGCGAGAAACGCTCGGGCCATACGCTGATTAAGGACATCAAGACCTATATCGAAGATCATTATGATGACCCCAACTTATCCCTGCAGATGATCAGTGATCATTTTCAATTGAATACCAAGTACGTCAGCCAGTTGTTCAAGGACGAAATGGGGGAGAAATTCGTGGATTATTTGGCTCATCTGCGAATCCGCCATGCCAAGGATCTTCTGAAGGAAACGAAGGCCCCGGTCCAGGATATTGCCATAAAGGTGGGGTATACTCATTCTCTTTCGTTTATCCGTATGTTCAAGAAAGTGATGAACGTCACCCCGGGAGATTACCGCAAGCAGAATACTCCGGCAAGAGGACAGGAGTAAAACGCCAAGCTTCAATTGGATACCGACAGAAAGCGGCGCCGTTCAGGCAGCCGTTTTTTTGGTTTTGCGCCAAAAAGGCCCATCTACCTTTTTCATTCGTATACCTTTTCGGTTTTCCGGAGTTTTGCTTATGGAAAGATTATTGTCTATGGATACGCGTTGCCGTTTGGCTTTTACTTAAGAAGGCAATAAGACGGAACTTATTATAAAGATGAGCGAGGAGGAAAGGAAGCATGAAAGGATTACGAAACCGGCATGCATGGACCTTCCGGAGGGGATGGCGGCACTGCTGACCGCGCTGCTTCTGTGGACAGCAGGGCTTTACGAGGCTTCGGCGGTATGGGCGGCGGAAGCGCCCTTGACCCCGACGGATGACACGTATGCCAATGCGGGAACCAAGTCGGAGCAATCGTTCGGAAGTTCTCCCGATCTGTTGGTTAAATATCAAGCCGCGGATCCGAATGTGACCCGGCAGGCTTACCTTCGCTTTGATGCGAAGAACTACCGTCCGGAAGCCGTAGGCTCTGCCAAACTTAGGATATACGGAAGCGTGACGGAACCGGGGGTGTCCAGCGTGCGGATCTCCGTTTACGGCGGAGGGCAGGACGGCTGGGCGGAATCCACCTTGAACTGGGGAAGCAAGCCGGAGCCGGAATTCTATCTGGGCCGGTTCGACGTCACTCCTACGGCGGGATGGTACGAGGTGGACGTGACTTCGTATATCCGCAAGCAAGCCGGGGAGGACGGAACCGCCACACTGATTCTGACCCAGGAGACCTCTCCCGGCTATGTGGTCACGTTCAAAAGCAAGGAAGATTCCTTACATAAGCCTCAATTGCTTATTTCTGATACCGCGGTTCAGCCGGACGCCCCATCCTGGCCGGCCGGCAGCGCCTTGCTTGGAAAGGGAGCTTCGGGATCCGCTCTATCCTTAAGCTGGACTCCTGCCTCTTCGGGCAGCGGGGAGATAACGGGTTACCGCGTTTACCGGAACGGGGAGCTCCTTCAAACCTTGCCGGGCACCACGCAAGAGTATACGGTAACCGGCTTGCCGGACGGGAAGAGATACACGTTCCAGGTACAGGCGGGGGATTCGGCCGGCCGCTGGAGCACCGACGGGCCCATCTACAGCACCATCCAGACGAGGATCCCCACGGATGACGCTTATGTAAACGCGGGGGCATCGGCAGACAAAAATTTCGGACAATCGGCGGATCTGCTGGTGAAGAACAATGTCGCCGATCTGACCCGGCGTTCCTACCTGCGGTTTGATCTGAACGGGATGAAGCCCGAAGAGATCGGATCCGCCAAGCTAATGATCTACGGGGCGATTACCGAAGCGGGTCCGACCTCTTTACCTACCTCGATAGCCGGGGGTGAAGTTCAGGATTGGAGCGAGCAGTCCATCACGTGGACCAACAAGCCGGACACCGAACACTATCTCGGCAAGTTTACGATTAACCGGACGATGAAGTGGAACGAGGTGGACGTCACCTCCTACCTTCGCAAGCAGGCACCAGGGGCGGCCTCGCGACCTTCTCGCTGTTCCAGGAGATTTCTCCGGGCTACGCTACTGTATTCAAAAGCAAAGAGGACATCCATAAGCCATATTTGCTTATTTCCGCTTTGCCTGCGGATGGGAACGCCCCGTCTTGGCCGGCAGGAAGTGAGCTCGCGGCGACCGATGTGCAGGAATCGTCCTTAAAGCTTAGCTGGACGAAGCCAACGTCTTACGGCGGGGCCGAGCTTACGGGCTACCGCCTCTACAAGGACGGCGCTCTCCTTCAGGAGATTCCGGCAACAGCCAGCACGCTTGCCTTGAACGGGCTCCAAAGCGACAGCCGGTACACCTTTCAAGTGCAGGCGGGAGACAGTGCGGGGCGCTGGAGCACGGACGGCCCGCTGGTGACCGTGCGCATGCCGGGCAACGAAATCGTGCAGGTCAAGCAAGGCCATGTATTCGTGCAGCCGGAATCGGCTCAGTTTAAGGTTCGGACCGGAAGAAGCAGCGCTCAATGGATCGTGGAGGATGCTTGGGGACGGGAAGTGAAACGAGGCTCTTCGCCTGTAGCTGGAGGGGAACTTCTGCTTTCCGTACCGGTAGAGCAGAGGGGGTATTTTACCATCCGGTTCAGCCTGGAAGCCCCCGGCCTGGAGCCGGTCGTGTTGAGCACGCCGTTTGCCGTGCTGTCTCCTTTCGATGTGAAGGCGGTACCGGAATCCCCGTTCGGGTTTGCTACCCATCTGCATCGGACCGGGACGGGTTGGGGCCCGGATTTGATTGATCTTATCCAGGCTTCCGGAGCCAAGAACGTAAGGGATGGAATCGAATGGAACGGAATCGAGAAGCAGAAAGGCCAGTACACCTTCGCCCCGGTGCCGGACAATTATATGGCGAAGCTGAAAGAGCGGCAGGAGGACATGCTGTTCGTGGCCGGCTACAACAACCCGCTCTATGACAATAACAGCACGCCTTATACGGACGAAGGGCGCCAAGGGTTCGCCGACTATGCTAAATCGTATTTCGATCATTACGGAACCCAGCTGAAGTGGCTTGAGGTGTACAACGAATTTAACATCGCCTTCGGCGACCGGGGGAACGGTCCCGCGGATTCGAGGCCGGATTATTACTACCCCTTCTGAAGAGAACGTTTGAGACGGTAAAAGCCGAAAGGCCGGACGTTACGGTAGTAGGCATGGCGACAGCCGGCGTGCCGCTGAGTTGGATGGAAGAGGTGTTCAAGCTTGGCGGACTACAATATATGGATGCGGTTTCGATTCATCCTTATCAATATCCGGCGGCACCGGAAGGCTTGATCGGCCAGCTGGCCGCAGTCCAGAACCTGATCCGCCAATACAACAACGGGCAATCCAAGCCGTTATGGATCAGCGAGTTCGGCTGGCCGACGCAGGAAGACAGCAGAGGCATCGATGAGAAGACGCAGGCGGATTATCTGGTGCGCGGCCACGTGCTGGCACTGGCGGGCGGCGTTGAGAAAATCTTCTGGTACGATTTCATGAATGACGGAACGAAGGCGGATTACAACGAGGACAACTTCGGGATTATCCGCAATGCCGCCGACCCCCAAGGAAAGCATACCCCGAAGCCGGCCTATGCGGCCTACGCCGCCATGACCCGGGAGCTGACCGGAGCGGATTACGTCCAGAAAGAATCGACACCGGACGGCATTTACAGCTATGCGTTCCGCAAGGAGGGGACGGACCTTCACGTCGCCTGGTCGCTGAGCTCCCAATCCATGGCGATTAAGACCTCGGGGCCGGTGGACATCACGGACCTGATGGGCAATACCCAAACCTACACCCCGCTCGATGGAAAGGTTTATATCACCTTGAGCGGAGAGCCGGTTTACATCAAAGGAACGATCGAAGGGTTGGTCCAGGATTCCACCTTTACGGTGACCTCGGGAGATAAGGCGGTTGCCACGGAGAAGGTGCAGCTCGATGTGAGAATGGTCAACCCGCTCGCTGAGCCGCTGTCGGTTTCGCTGGCTTCCGAGAACCAGACGGTAGAGCTGGCGGCTGACGCTCATGGTACGGTTAGCGGCACCTTAAAGCTCGGATCCGTTGATCACACCGGTATCAAGCATGTCCGGGGAGACCTTCTCTCCGGAGGGAAACGAATCGGTTACTTGACCCATCAGGTTCGGATAGGCGAGCCTTACGAGATTCGGGTGCGTCCCGTAGTGGCCGATGAAACGGCCCGTCTTGGGAAGATGAACGTGACCGTAACGAACCGCTTTAGCGGCCAATCGCTCCGTGTTCTTAAGGTGGATTGGGCCATGAATGCTCAGACCGGTTCCATGGATTCCGGAAGGGAGGTGGCTCCGCTCGCCGAAGAGACCTTCTCGTGGGATGTGGGTCCTGTGGATTATGACAAGAGTTACTCCTATCAAGTGACCGTTGATCTGGAGGGCTTCGGACCGATTACCCTCTCGGGCAAAGTGGAATATAACCCCATTGCCTACAAAACCGTTCAGGTGGACGGCGTTCTGGACGATCCGGCCGCCGCTCCCTTAATCGATCTATCGAAGGCAAACAATAAAATTTCCGGCTATGGCGGTACGGACGATGCCAGCGGGCTGGTCTGGCTGAATGCCGACCGGGATAACCTCTATATAAGCGCGAAGGTCACCGACAATGTGTGGGCTTATCCCGCCGGAGGAGGCGATCAGTGGCAGAACGACGGCTTTCAGTTCGCCCTGGCCGCCGGAGTACCGGGAGAGAGCAAGGCTTGGTACGAATTCGGGATGGCGGAAACGCCGGCCGGCCCGCAAATCTACCGGTTCCTCTCGCCGGCCGGGCTTCCGACGGGCCGCCTTGACAATGGGAAGCTTGTCATCGTCCGGGATGAGGCCCAGCATACGACCACCTATGAGATGGCTCTTCCGTGGTCCGAAATAAAGCCGATCCGGCCGGAAACGGACGAGGTCGTCAGTTTCTCGCTTCTCTTAAACGATAACGACGGCGTACAGCGCCGCGGTTATATCGAATGGGGCTCGGGTATCGGAGGAGCCAAGGATCCTAAGCTGTTCCGGACGATCGAATGGATGAAGCCCGGCTCCCAGCTGAAGCTGGAGCCGGCCGAAGGAACGTACAGCGATTCCATCGAGCTTAGGGCCACCTTAACCGATCCGGCCGGCCGGCCAATCGCCGGCGAATCCGTAGATTTTGAAGTGGAGGAGGGCTTGGTCGGCTCTGCCGTTACGAACCAAGAGGGAACGGCGTCGATCCGCTATACGATCAAGCAGGGAGCCGGTTCCTCGGCGGAAACCGTCGGGTACCCGACGCGCGCCCTATACAAGCCCAAGGCCGGCTCGGCCTACAAAGAAAGCACAGGGGAATCCAAGCTGACGGTCGGCAAGGAGCAAGCCTCCTTGACGGCGGCAAGTCCGTCCCTGATAACCGTCGGAAGCGGGCAGACGCTTGACGTTGCTTTGGTCCAGAACGATGCGGAGCCTGGCCGGATGGAAGGCATCCCCGTGGGGGCCGTCATTACCCGGCTGCTTCCGAATGGCACCCGCGGCGACACGGCGGTAACCGAGGCCGTTTATTCGACGGATGCTTCCGGAACGGCTCATCTACCGGTTCAGCTGGCAGCCGGATTATATGAGATCCGCTATGAGATTCAGCCGAATCCTTACTATCAGACGGCATCCACCATCGCAACTGTACTTGTTGCGGACCGCCTGCCGGACACGGCCAGCCTGAACGGATTTCTTCCGCTCCCCGGGGGCGGAGGTCCTCTCGGCCAGAAGGCGGGCAAGCTTCACTTTACTCTGCAGGGCGAGCGAACGCCGGGAGGGGAACTATCGGGCCAGCTGCGTTTCCATGCCGAACCTCAGGGGCTGGACTTGACTAGCCGCTCCTTGCGGTGGCTGGCGGCAGCGGGCTCCGAAACCTATATCCAGGCAGAGGCGGAGGACCAGCAGGCGAACCTTTACCTGGTGCGTATCATCGCCGCTGGCGGAGAAGACAGCGGAAGCCCCTCTCCCCGGATCAGTGTGCAGATGTGGAAACAAGAGGGCGATAAGGAAGAGCCGTTCTATGCGGCGTTCCTGCAGCCTTTGCGAGGAAACTTTACCTTATCATCAGGAGGTCAAACCGCATGATTCCCATAGCGGAAACAGCAGCACGCGTCTACGGTTACATGATTCATGATCACTCCAGGCAATGGGGGATGGACAGGGAGGCCTGGGACTGGGTCCCGGGCGTCGGAGTGATCGCTATGTTGGAGTACGGGGAAACCTTCAAACGCCGCGAGGTCCTGGACGATCTTCATGAATGGGAGCAGCGCAACCGGGTGAAGTCGGCGGAGCTGAAAGTCATCAACTCGATTGCGCCGTTCGCGATTTACGCTCCTCTATTTCGGCACACGGGTGATTCCTATTATTATGAAGCATCCGTCCGGGTTGCCAACTGGCTGCTTCGGGAAGCCCCCGCACAAGGGAAGGGGCCTTTGAGCATACCGTAACGGAGGCGGCTCAATTCCCCGAGCAGGTGTGGGCCGATACGGTCTTTATGGCGGTGCTGTTCCTGGCAAGAACGGCCAGGCTGACCGGCCATGCCGAATATGCCAAGGAAGCAGTGGAGCAATCCTTGATTCATATGCGGCTGCTGCAGGACAAGGAGACGGACGTTCTGTTTCACGGCTGGAACTGCATCACGTCCGATCATATGTCCGCCGCCCGCTGGACCCGGGCCAACGCTTGGGTGGCGGCCGGCATACCGAAGATTGTTTCGGAGGTCGGAGGGCTTGCCCCAATTCCCGATGAACTGCGGATAAGGTATGAGCGTCTGATGAAGGGCCTCATCCGGTATCAACAGGACGACGGGCTGTGGAGCACGGTCATGGACCATCCCGATTATTACCGCGAGGCGTCCGGCAGTGCCGGCATCGCATGCGGAATTCTGCGCGGCATCCGCAGCGGCTGGCTCTCTCCGGAGCTCGCGGAAGCAGCCGATCGGGCCCTTCCCGCCTTGGCGGAAAGGATCGAAGCTGATGGATGTGTGAGCGGGGTATCCGGCGGAACCCCGGTCATGGAAACAGTCGAAGCCTATAACCGCATCGCCTGTTACCCGACCCTGTATGGGCAAGGGCTGATGCTGATGCTGTTGAACGCCTTCGAAGCGGCTAAGGCAGGGGAGGAAGGACGATGAGCACGGACATAGGGAGGGCCGCTTTGCTTAAGGCGCTGGAAGAGAGGGAGCCTGATTACAACGCGTCGATACGCATGCTGCGAAGGCCCTTTAGCAGCCCCGGGTACCATACGACAATCAAGCAGGCGGACTACGTTCACCCGACGCGGGAAACCGTTCAGTACGCGGTGGCCCTTCTTGACAGCGGCCAGGACACCTGGCGGGAAAGAGCCTTCTCCATCCTGGAGCAAATCGTGTCTCTGCAGGACGACGACCCGGCATCCCCTACATACGGAATCTGGTCCTGGTTCTACGAGGAGCCGCTTTCCCAAATGGCCCCGCCTGATTGGAATTGGGCGGACTTCTGCGGAAAACAGCTGGTGCTGGCGGACGTCCGGCACGGGGCTTCCTTTCCGCCTGCCCTAAGGGCGGCGGTGAAGAAAGCCATCTACAACAGCTGTGAGGCGATCATCAAGCGGAATGTCGGACCGGAATATACGAACATCGCCATCATGGGGGCCTTCGTCACCTTGATCGCGGGGGAGCACTTCAGAGAAGAGAAGTTTCGCCTCTACGGCTTTGACCGGCTGGAGCGCTTCTACCGGCATACGAAGGAGCAGGGCACCTTCCAGGAATACAACAGCCCCACGTACACCATTGTTGCCATTGAAGAGCTTTCGAGCATTGCGACGGAAACGGAGAGCCCGGAAGCCCGTGCCATGATCGAAGAGCTTCTGGACGGGGCCTGGGAGATGGCTGCTTATCATTTTCATCCTGCGGTGAAGCAGTGGGCCGGGCCGCACAGCCGGTCTTACGACAAGCTGCTTCCGCCGGAGAAGCTCTCTTTATCCAGATGGCGTGTGAGGGTCACCTTCACTTGCTCCCGGAGAGCGAGTTGATCTATAACCTGACCTGGTATGGCAACCGGATCTCCTGTCCGGCCAAGTACCACCCGCTTTACCGGGAGGTGCAGGAAAGGCATGGAAAACAAGCGGTCGCCAAAAGAGCGGACGGCTCAAGCTCGAGAGAAGCTTATCTCTATATGAACCCGCGGGTTTCCGTCGGCAGCTTCAGCTCCAATATCATGTGGAACCAGTGCCGCAATCTTCTGGCTTATCTCTCGAACGGGCCGGCCTGCACGTATATCCACTTCCGTGTTCTCCACGACGGCTACGACTACTGCTCGGCGGTCTATAACGGGATTCAAGAACAAGGCAGCGTTCTGCTCGGCGTGACCTTCGCAACGAACGGCGGCGGCACGCACCCTAACCTGAACCCCGTGCATGGACGCATCACCGCTTCGGATCTAAGGCTGCGCTTCGAAATCGGCGGCTCCTGGATCAGGTAGCCGTTGACGGGCAGGGCGATCTTGTGAATGTCCGGGTGGACGGCCATCATGTTAAGCTGGGCAAGCTTTATGGAGCCTTTGGCGGGAAAACAGACTTCTTCTGGGAGATTCATAAAGAAGAGGCGCAGGTAAGCGTCGATCTGGTGATCCATTCGGGGAAGCCCGGACGTTGGATTTCCATTCCCTCTCGAAGGCCTGCTTCCTTCTGGCTTTCGATGTGGGGGAGGCGGACCGCGTCCTCCAGGCGGAAACGAAGGAGGCGGGCAGCAGCGTAGAAACCGAGGTGCGTTTTGGTGAAAACACTGTTCTGAGCCTGCAGCTTCCTACCGCGCCGGATGAGCTCCTTAAGCTTCTGCATCGATCGTAACCGCTATCCGGTTATTCTTAGTCAGCAACCTCAACCAACTGGCAGGCGCCCGCTTATAGCGGGCGTCTATTTTCGTTGTTAACAATCTAGTCCGACCCCTTCTCCAAACCCATCTATGCTGACAAGAAAATTCATGTTATGGTTAGACCATAGTATAGATAGTAATAGGGAATAGCTTTCCGGTCTCTCCGCTGCGAATAATAGGGACGAGTCAGCCGGCGGCTGTTGAAGGAGGAGGCGAAACGGATGACGTCACAAGATAAGTATACTTTCCTTGTAAAAGCGTTGCTGGTTATGGTGATGGTCTCCAGTCTGCCGCTGCTGCTGTTTAGTTCGTACAACATCAACCTGGTCATTACGAAAGCGATGGAGATGGTTAATTCCAAAAATCAAAACGAGCTTACCCGTACCGGAGTGCTGATGAATAACAGTCTCCGCCAGGTAAGGGAGCTGGCCAATTCGATCATGACGGAGAAAGCCTTTGCCAGCACTCAAACCGAGAGCGGCAAATGGAAAGCGCTTCAGCTGCTGACGGAAAAGCAGTTTGCTAACCCTTACATCAAAGAAGTGACCCTATACAACGAAAATCAGAAGTACATGCTCATTCCCAGTTACGGCATTGACCGGAACATGAGGTATCGTCCTGATCCGGAAATGGAAGCGGCGGTCTCCCGCATGTCCTTTTATGAAGTAAAGACGACGGATACCAAGACAGATGACGGGCACTATACCGTGGATCTAATCGGCAAGCTCCCGGTCGTGACAGAGGATCGAAACAGCCTGATCATTCACCTCGACATCGAGAAAATCTACTATGACTTTCTGAAACAGCTGAACGTGGACCCGGAGCTTTACGATTATTATTTGACGAATGCGGAAGGGACCGTTCTTTATCATCCCAATCTGGCACTCGTCGGCCAAACCTTCTCAGGGCTTGAAGCAAGCAAGCCCGACCGAAAGATCAACACTTACCAGCTGGACTCCATGAACTGGAAGCTTGTGAGTGAAGTGAACAGCCGTCTTCTCTACCGCGATGTCACCGTTCTCCGCGGAAGAATGGTGACAATCGCTATTGCCGCCTCGGTGTTACTCCTCCTTCTTGTTGTAATGGGCCTTAGGTATCTGTATAAACCGTTTCGCCATATCGCCCAGCGTGCCGAGGAGAACGAGGTGAAATGGAGGAAAACCATGCTGTACCGGTTAATCAAAGACCCGCAGCCCCGGGGTGCCGATCTTGAACGATTTCTTCCGGCTTATTCCTCTTATTTACTTGTAGTGGTGTTCATGATTAAGCACGGGGAGGAGGCCGTCCCGGACCCTTCCTCCATCTTGGGGATGGTGGAGGATCGCCTGGCCAAAATGTTCCGCGCAGACTTCTTCCGGGAGGAGCGGGAAATGATCTCGCTTGTTCAGCTTTCCGATCCGGATATTAACCGGTTTCTGACGGAGCTGATGCTTGAACTGGACGGGGACTTGCTAGAGCAGCTGATGATCTGCGTAGGAGGCGTTCATTCCTTGCCCGATATTCATAATTCGTACACGGAAGCGATGTATGCCTGTAACATCGGACGGATCTATTCGAATACGGATGTCTACTGCTTCAGCAAGCTGCCCATGGACTATGAAACCCGGAATCTGGCCATTCCCGCTGTAGAAGAGATGGAGCTGGCGATCCGGCAGCATAACGAGAAAGCTTATTCCGAAGCGTTGGATGTACTGTTCTCGGATAAGCTTACGGTGGTGGACTACAATTATAATTTTTATTTGACCGTTTCCCTGCTCCTTCGCCTGTACGGACAAGAAAGCTTATCCTTCCTTCAGGAGCTGAACCGGCTGATCACGGAGCGGGGGATCATGAACATCACGGGAGTGAAGCAATTTTTCCTCTCCAAATTTCAAACCTTTCAGAAGGAATACGACGGGGATACCAAAAACTATTTTCACAAAATTGAAGCCTTCATTGCTTCTAAGTATCGGGTTAACTTTTCCTTGGACGAATTGGCGGAAGCAGCCGGCGTAACCAAGCAGCACCTCATTGCCCTGTTCAAGCAGTTTTACAATCGGACGCCCGTCGAATATATAAACGAATACCGGATCGAGAAAGCCAAGCAGCATCTGGCCGATTCGGCCGCTAGAATATCCGACGTCGGTATCCTGGCCGGTTTCAACAGCAACAGTTATTTTGCGAAGGTGTTCAAGCAATACACCGGCATTACCCCATCGGAGTACCGCCAGCTCATCCACAACCGGCAGCCGTAAGCGAATGACAACCCTGGCCCATGGGCTTTTATCATGGCCCGGCGGGATTGTAACGATATTCGGATCGTTGTAACCATAGGCCTCTCCCTAGGAATTTCAAGCCATCTGAATATTTTGGGATTGAAACCGGCCGGTTGATCGACCATGATGACCGTATCACCAAGCTAAAGCCGAGCGAGTCCAGGAAACCAAAGAAAACCCAAAGGAGGAATGGGAAGGATGGGACGAAGCAGCGGAAAGGGGAGGTCGAAGGCGTGGTTTCTTTCAGCCGTGTCACTTGCTGTCATGCTCTCAGCATGCAGCTCCGGAACACCCAAGGACAAGGAGGTGGCGGTGGCCGACACAGCCGCTCCGAAGAAGGCGGCCAAAATTGTAGCGTTGTCCTACAATCCATCGTATGACCGCAAAGGATCACCCGAGGAGAAGCATGTGCATGATCTCATCCAAGAAAAAACGGGAGCGGACGTGGAGGTTATCTTTACCCCGAGCGATCAGTTTGCGAGCAAACGGAACCTGATGCTTTCGTCTGACGAGCAGCTGGATTTTGCCGAAGTTTCCGTTAGCGATGCCATCGACTTGTATAAGAACAATGCCATCATCGCCGTAGACGACCTGCTGAATACCTACGGGCCGAACCTCAAGAAGAATGTGAAGCCGCAAGCCTTCAAGCAGGTTACCTTCCAAGGCAAAATTCTCGGGATTCCCCGGGAAGCTCCCGTCATTACGCCGGACGCGCTGCAAATCCGCAAGGACTGGCTGAAGAACCTCGGGCTTTCCGTTCCCAAAAGCATAGAAGACTTCGAGAAGGTCATGGACGCCTTCAAGAATGGGGACCCCGACCGTAACGGCAAGAACGATACCTATCCGCTCACGACCGGATGGGGCAACTTCGGCAAGCTGGAGACAATATTCAGCCCGAATTTCTTGCCTCAAGCTATGGCCTGGTGGAAGGACAGCGACGGCAAGCTTAAGCCGGCCGAGCTCCATCCCGGTTATTCGGCGATGATGGCCAAATTCGTGGAATGGAACAAGAAGGGGTACATTTGGCCCGACATGCTGCTCTCCAACATGGCCAAGCAGCAGGAGGTCATCGCCCAGAACAAAGCAGGGACCGTTGCCGGCTGGTTCTCCTCCACCATTGTGAATGCTCATGACGTCCTGCGCAAGACGGTTCCCGACGCGGAATACCAGCCGATCATGCTGGAGGGCAAGGGAATCAACAAGCTGGAGACAACCTCTTATGCCGGAACCGTTATGGTGATTTTCAAGAAGAGCAAGCATCCGGAAGAAGCGATGAAGCTGTTCAATTTCGAAGGAACCTATGACGGATGGCTGCTGGGCACTTACGGGGTGGCCGGGGAGAACTACAATATGCTTCCCGACGGCATGATCGAATTCATTTCCGACGACAAAACGGATATTAACAAAGCCAAGTATTATGCGAAATATTCGTGGGTCGGCATTGTATGGGACGGCAAGCCGGCTTGGCCGATCAAAACCTGGGTTGGCGAGCAGTACAACCTGAAGAAGCAGCAGGTCGAAAGCCTTCCGCGGTTTGACTCCATCGACAAGACCGTGTTCTACGATCAAACGAAATGGAAGTCTTCTTCCCGGCTGAACGATATGAAGACCTATTTGGATGAACAAAAAGTAAAGGTCTTTACAGGGGAAGTTCCCGTCAGCGACTGGGAGAAAATCATGAAGAAATGGCTGGAAATGGGGGCCAGCAAATGATCGAGGACCGGAATGCCGACTATGCGGAGCAAAGCAAATAAAGGGTCCGCGTTCTGCTTTCCCTTTACGGGGGCAGGACGCTCCTTGTAAGAAAGGAGGAAACGCCTTGAAGGGGTCTCCAGCCGCGCCTGCCGATAAGAGCGTTCTCCATTCGGCTCCTCACGGGGCGGCCGTCAAACGAAAAGGGCGGATGTTCCCTCTCTGGAGGTATAAATTCCTTTACCTCCTGCTGCTGCCAGGGCTGCTGCATGTCGTGATCTTTCACTATGTTCCGATGTATGGGATCGTCATCGCCTTTCAGAACTTCAGCCCTTACGCCGGGGTGAGCTCCATTTTCCAAGACCCCCAATGGGTGGGTCTGGACCATTTCCGCGCCTTCTTTCAGTCGTATTATTTCGGAAGAATTATCGGCAATACGCTCCTGATAAGCAGCTACAAAATTCTGTTCGGGTTTCCCGCCCCCGTTATCCTGGCTCTGCTCCTGAATGAAATCCGGCATGCCCGCTTCAAAAAAGTGGTTCAGACCATTACTTATTTGCCGCATTTCCTGTCATGGGTTATCCTTTCCGGCTTGATCCTGACCCTGCTGTCCCCGACAACCGGGATGGTCAGCAAAATCATCATGAACCTGGGCGGTCCGCAAACCAACCTGCTCGCGAGTCCGGATTTTTTCCGTCCCCTCCTGGTTGGAAGCGAAGTATGGGCCGGAGTCGGCTGGGGGAGCATCATCTATTTGGCCGCTCTGGCGGGAATCGATCCGGCCCAATACGAAAGCGCTAAGATGGACGGGGCCGGCCGGTTTCAGCAAATGCTTTATATCAGCCTTCCGGGGATGGCCAACATCCTATCCATTATCTTTATCTTTGCGGTCGCCGGCATTCTGAATGCGGGCTTCGAGCAGGTGCTGCTGCTTTATTCTCCGAACGTATACAGCGTCGGCGATATTATCGATACGTATGTTTACCGGGAAGGCCTGATTAACAACAAGTATTCGTACGCACAGGCCGTCGGATTGTTTAAGAACGTCGTCGGTCTGGTGTTCCTGCTTGTCACCAACTACATCGTGAAGAGGTTGGGGAAGGAGGGCATATGGTAAGGAAGACGGCATTTGATTACGCCAATAGCGCATTTATGCTTCTGTTCTGCTGCAGCATCATCCTGCCTTTCCTGTTCGTCATCAGCCAATCGCTCATGTCCAATGAGGATGTGCTGAAATACGGGGTTACCCTGATCCCCAAGCACGTGACCTTCTATGCCTATAAATACTTGCTGGTGGACAATACCTTTCTTTATCGGGCCTTTGCCAACTCGGTGTTCGTCACCACAGTGGGGACGGGGCTTTGTCTGCTGGTAACCGGAGGCATGGCATACGCCTTATCCAAAAAATACTTGCCGTACCGCCATGCCATCACCCTGTTCGTCATGGCCACCATGTTTTTCAGCGGCGGTCTTATTCCGTCCTACCTTCTCGTGGTAGGGCTGGGGCTGAAAAACTCCTTGTGGGCTTTAATGGTGCCTTCCTTTCTGAGCGTATGGAACATGTTCTTGCTTCGAAATTTTTTTATGGAGCTCCCCGCGAAGTGGAGGAATCCGCTTATCTGGATGGGGCGAACGATGTGACGATTCTCGGAAGGATCGCGATTCCGATGTCGCTTCCCGCCCTCGCTACGATCGGATTGTTTTATGCGGTTGGCTTCTGGAACAGCTGGGTGCCGGCATCCATTTATTTGAATGACCCGGACAAATGGCCTTTGCAAATGCTGGTGAAGACACTGCTGACCTCCTTCGATCCAAGCCAAGGAGGCGGCTCCCAGGATCTGCTGATGGTCCTCTCGAAGGACAGCGTCCGCTCGGCCGCCGTCATCCTGACCACACTGCCCATTATGCTGGTGTATCCCTTCCTGCAAAAGTATTTTGTCAAAGGCATTACCGTCGGTTCGATCAAAGGGTAGCATTTAATAAAGGAGAGGGAGCTTGCATGGGAAAGCTGCTTTTTTGGGACGACACTTCTATCGAGCACCGGTCGGAGGTGAGGTTCGTCCCCCACCGTCCGGAGAAATGCCGGGCCAATCCGCTGATGGCCGGAAACGCCTTCCATGGAGGGCCCCAGACGGTCATGTACACCGCTCAGAACCGGCTGTTTCAGATGTGGTATGCCAGCACGAACGCTGCCAAGGAACCGGTTCTGCTCTGTTACAACTCACGGGACGGAATAACGTGGGAAGCGCCGGATTGGGGAGTTTATGACGATCCGACTTTTCCCAATGTCGTCATGAAATCGGGCTGCCCCGGGGTTCCGCATGTGAATTTCAACATCCAGCGGATCGTACGGGACGAACAGGAGCCCGATCCGGACAAGCGATACCAAATGCTCTACTTTGACCGGTCGCCGGAAACCGGCCTCCATGGTGTGGGGGCGGCGGCTTCTCCGGACGGAATCCATTGGACGCGGATGAATGGAGGAGATTTCGTTTTCCGCGGCCACGACGCCTTTAATGTGATGGTGGATAAGAAGAACGGACGGTACAACGGCTATCACATTCAGCTACTGACGAAGGGAGCTTCCCCGTATACGGCCCATGACAACGCTCCCGCCATCCGGAGAGTAGTGGGGCTTCGAACAAGCGGGAATTTCCGGGACTGGACGGAGCACGGACAAATTATTACGGTGGACGGGGCCGACCCGGTCGATTTGCAGCATTATTTTTTTCGGTAAGCGCCTATGAAGATTACTATGTGGGGCTGCTCAATGCGTATTATACCGAGTCCCAGGTGGGGGATACGGTCTTTCTGTTCAGTAAGGACGGCATCCATTGGGATAAGCGCTACGCCGGCTATAAGCCGGACAGCTTTCTCCCTTTGGGGGAGGAGGATGAATGGGACAGCGGCTTCCTGTTTTCCGTGCAAGAGCCCGTTCCGGTAGGCGACCGGATCTATTTCTACTACCAGGCGATGAACCGTCCGCATAACTGGATCGCCTGGTTCGAGAACGAAAGGGACTTCCTTGGGCGGTTATCCGCCCAGCGGCAGTGGGAGGCCAAGCTCGGCCAACGGAAGGTGTACGAGAAGGAGGTGATTAAAGCCTTATACGAGGAGCTGGCGGCCAGGGTGGAGAAACGCCAGCAATCGGAGCAGGCACAGTTTATCCGGGGAATGGGTCTGGCCACTCTGCGGGAGGACGGGTTCGTCTCCTTAACCGGCCGGAAGGAGAAACCCGGCTTGGTGATCACCAAGCCGTTTCCTCTAGGGGAGAAGCTTTTCGTTAACGCAGACTGCCGGGCGGGAACGCTGACGGCCTCGTTGACCGACGAAGCGGGCAATCCGTTAGAAGGAGGGGAAGCGTGCCACCTTTCCGGCCAAGACGGAACCCGATTGGAGCTTCCTTGGAGCTCCCTGCGGGGGGCGGAGCGGGCTGGACGTAACGTCAAGCTCCATCTGACCCTGCAGGATTGTCATTTGTACTCCGTTGTTTTTTAAGCGTAGCGAGGGGTTATCAGGATGAGGAAGGGGATTGGAAACTTGAAGCCCCGTAATCATAGGGGTTCTCATGATTTTGCTGCAGCCCTTCGGAGGGCTGCCGATTTCCCGTGCATCTTCTCTTCCCGGAAATGTTGGTTATCTGGAACCGGACGCGAGTCCCACCCAGGGGCTTTGGCCCAATTTGGCAGTACCGGCGCCGCTTCCTTCGGCTCCATGACCATGAGCATCGGGGTGGATCTCGGCACCATTCAATCCTTTAACGAAATCCGTCTCACGGACAGCAAGGAATGGAATGCCGTAACCGAAGCGGAGCTATCCGTTTATGTGAGCGACACCAACAATGGAACGGAGAACAGCTACCGCCCTGTCACCGGCTGGACGTTTCACAAGGAAGGCAGCCTCATTCTTCTAGATGGCTTCCACGAAACCGGCCGGTATGTGAAGGTACATGGCCGGTTTGCTCCAGGCGCCCGGGATCCTCTGACCCAGAGCAGCCTGCAGGCTGTGATGAGCGTGCACTTTACCCCGGGCGATCCCCCGGGCAAGCCACGAGAATTCAGGCCGCAACCATGGGATACGTCAACAACGATCCCGATGGGACCCAGGCGGTGGGAAGCTGGGCGTATAAGGGTGCGGCGGCGATGGATTACCAGAACCGGAGCGTCGGGATTAATCTAGGCTCTCCGACCCGTGTCTCGCAGCTGGAGCTCGCCGACAGCAATACCGATTCCCGCGGCACTCTGGCCGATTATAAGCTCTATTACAGTGATGATAATGCCGCATGGACCCCGGTGGAGATGAGCGGCGTCCGTTTCGACAGCCGGATGGAGCAGGGGCGCACGCTTCACCGGTTTACCTTTGCTCCCGTGAAAGCTCAATTCTTCAAAGTAAATTCCCTCTATTCCGATTCGTCCTGGAAGTGGCAGCTAACGAATCTCCAGCGCGACGTTAAGGCGTACGGGCCAGGCTCCGAGCTGGGAGGCCAGCTGGGCTTTACCCGGATCGGTTACTTGGATGAGGACGCCAACCCGGAAAGCAGCCCGATGCGGAATTGGGGCCATTCGGCCGACCTCGCCCTCGATTACAACGGACGCAGCCTCGGAATGGACATGGGGAGCATCAAGACCGTCGGTGCCGTTACTTTGACGGACTCTAACTCTGCCGCCCGGGGCGACAAGACAAGCTATTCGGTCTACACCAGCTCGGACGACAGCCGCTATACCTTAATACCAAGCGAACAGATACGATGGAGCCAAACGTTGATCGATAACCGTCTCGTCTATACCATCGGATTCGAGCAACCCTTAACCACCAGGTATTTGAAAATCCATACGAATTACCGCGACAGCGACTTTTCCTTTGTCCTGTCCGGTGCCGCCCGGTCGCAGATTCGGGTCTACGCCCCGCCTGCCGCGAACCAGCCCGGGCCTGCCGATCCCACCCGCCTGGAGACTCCCTATCCCATCGGCTCCGCTACGCAGCTGTTCGTGAGCCGTGATCTGGTGGAGTCCACGAACCAGGTGTCCTGGCAAGTGATAGCGGGTCAAAAATCCCCCGATCCGATCATCGAAGTCGGGCCAGGGGACGAATGGCGGTATATTATGGGTGGGGATGTAATCTACAACGCCGGCGAAACCGACACAAAATTTGAGATGTGGTATATGGTTCAGAATACGAATAACAACAGCATCTCCAGCTATTATGCCAAAAGCCCCGACGGCCTGCATTGGGAACGCAGTCCGGATTATAAGCTAACGGTGAATGGAACTCCATTTTCGGCCTATTCCGCCAGCGTTCGAAAGGATCCGGACGCTCCGGCTGCCGAACGCTACAAGATGGCCATGTTTAACTTTGCCAGCTCGGCAGGCCAATACTACACCAGCACGCTGATCTCTCCTAACGGGATCGAGTGGACGTACAAAAACCAGAGGGCGGTGCTGGGCTACGATTTTGCCATCACGGTCTGGGACCGGTTCCGTCAGGAATATGTGATGATGACCAAAAGCAATGAATCCGATCCGGGCTTCGGCAATCGGCTGCGCCGTATTTTCCATACTTCCACGTCCTCGGATTTCGAACAGTGGACTCCGACCATCAAGAGCTTGGAAGCCGATGCCATCGACAACAACTTTGCTTCGATTGCGGAGCGGTATGACCGTGCCAAGCCGATATTTGAGACGCCCCTTGACCGGGGGTTCATGCGGGCCGACATCTATGCCACGGCTTTCTATCCTCATGAAAGCGGCATGATCGGTTTCCCGCTCGTTCATTATATTAATAACAAGAATCCGCAGAAAGGGGATGATGACGGAGTAAGCGAGGTTCAGCTGGCTTTCTCAAGAGACCAGCGAACGTGGCAGCGGGATTTCCGCGAACCGGTCCTCCCAACCGGAACAGCCCGGATTCATCCGGATCTGCCCAGTCCGCTCCCACGGGACAATGCAGCCGTTTCCGACTGGGACAGCGGCTGGATGTATACGGCCATGCATGCCTTGGATGTGGGGAATGAAGTGTGGATGTACTACAACGGAAGCAACACCACCCATGCGGCCGATGCCATCTACAACAGCGCTTGGAGATATGACCCGGATACGAATCCGTCTGGCGTTTATACGTGGGAGATCGGCTTGGCCAAATGGCAGAAGGGCCGGTTTGTTTCGGTCCATACGCCGGCAAGCGGTACTGTGACAACCAAGCCGGTCCTGTTTGAGGGCAACACCTTGGTTATCAATGCCAGGACGGGGGCAGGCGGCAGCGTAAGAGCCGAGATTTTGGATAGGGAGAACCGGGTGCTCGTTCCCCTTTCGGAGGCGGTAACCGGGGACACCTTCTCGGGCACGGTCCGTTTTGCCGGGCAGGGGGGCATTGGCTTCGTTTGCCGGTAAACCGGTAAAAGTGAAATTTTACCTGGAGAATGCGGAGCTCTTCAGCTATGGCTTTAAGTCCGATTCCACCCCTCCGGTGACGCAGTCAGAGGTGCAAGGTACGAAGCAGACTTCCTGGTATACGGATGACGTAACGGTCACCCTGTCGGCAGCCGATGACTTCTCCGGTGTGGATCATACCGAGTACAGTCTCGATGGAGGCCAGTCGTGGCATATCTATTCTACTCCTATCCGGATAACGGAGGAGGGACGGCATCCCCTTCTGTACCGCTCTAAGGATGGAGCGGGAAATGGGGAGGCCGTCCAAGCTGCGGACATTCCGATTGACAAGACTCCGCCGGATATCCAAATAACCGGTGCCGCCATCTATACCGTCGACCAGCAGGTGCGAATCGCTTGCACCGCCGGGGACACCGTCTCGGGGGTAGTGTACAGCTCCTGCTCTTCTCCACTGGTCGATTCCCCGGCTTACCGGTTAGGAATCGGTACCCATCGGGTAGAGGCGGTGGCCGTTGATGAGGCGGGGCATCGTATGACGGAGGCCGCGGAATATGAGATTCAGGCGAGTGTGCCAAGTATGATCCGTTTGCTTAAGCAGTGGGCGGGAGAAGGCTTGAACGCCGGAGTGGCCAACTCGCTGATGGGAAAGCTGGAGCATGGCCAGACGGACGCCTTCCTGCATGAGGTTTCCGCCCAGAAGGGCAAGAAGCTTTCCGACGAGCAGGCGGAGGCGTTAGCGGCAATGGCTTTGGCCTTGACCAGCCAGCCGAATGGTATGGGTCCAGACAACCCTGCGTAAGAAAGCGGCAGAACCGGAGGCGGAGCCTTCGGTTCTTGCCGCAGCTGGCACAAGGAAAGAAGAATCTTACCTGGAAAGGAAGAAAGGATTATGGAGAAAATCGGCTTCGGAGTGGTCGGCTGCGGCTTTTTTGGCGGGGAGTTCGCGAGAATCCTTCAGGAAATGGAGGAGGCTAAGGTAACAGCCGTTCTGGGAGGGAGCGGACCAAGCGCCAGGGAAGTGGCGGCACAGGTTGGCTGTGAGCTGGAGGAGGGGCTGGAGAAGCTGGTCAGCCGGAGCGACGTTCACGCTGTCGTGGTGGCCAGTCCGAATCATCGGCATAAGGAAGCCGTTCTGGCGGCCGCGCGTCACGGCAAGCATGTCTTCTGCGAGAAGCCGGCCGCCTTGAGCCTGGAGGATGCCCGTGAGATGGTGCTGGCTTGCCGGGAGGCAAAGGTCCAACTGATGGTCGGCCATATTCTTCATTTCTTCCGTGGAATCGAACAAGTCAAGAGCTGGATCCGTTCGGGTGCAATAGGCCGGCCCCTCGTCTGTCATGCGGAGCGTACGGGCTGGGAGAAGAAGCAGGAAGGGGTGAGCTGGAAGAAGAGGCAGGACGAAGCGGGGGGCACCTGTACCATCATATTCATGAGCTGGATCTCGTGGTGGCGCTGATGGGGACCGTTTCCTCCGTAGGAATGATGGCGGGGAATTTGGCCCATACCGGCGAGGGATTTGGAGATGAAGACGATGTGCTGCTCGTCAGCCTGTCCTTTGCCGAAGGCGGCTTCGGCACGCTGCAATACGGCTCGGGCTTTCAATGGGGAGAGCATTATATCAAGATCAACGGCTCCGAAGGGGCGATCCAAATAGACTTTCGGAATTCGGTCGTCGAGTGGCGGGCGGGTGGCGTGACCCAAGCGGTTATCGGGCTGCACGGGGATCCCGACGAGGATGCGGAGCGGGTCCGCTTGTATCGGATGCTGGATGGCGGCGTGATCTATGGGGATCCGCAGAAGCGTCCGCCGGCTTTTCTGCGCACGCCCATGCGGAGGGAGATGCAAGCCTTTTGCGGAGCCATTCAAGGGAAGCCTATGGAGGAGGATAAAAAGCTTCTGTTCGACGGAACAGCGGCCCTTCATTCCGTAGCGGCGGCTTCGGCTGCTCTTCAAGCCAGAGACCGGCAGCAAATCGTCAGGCTGGACTCCGTGCTGAAAGATTTTCCTTAAGGAAAATCATTTACAAGAAGCCCAGGCTGCGTTATATATGTATATAATGGTATGACCATAATATCGAGAGGAGGCCGACCGAAGATATGAACGTGATGGATATGTTTAAGCTGGACGGGCAAGTGGCCGTTGTGACGGGCGGCTCCGGCTTGTATGGGGCACACATTGCGGAAGCTTTATGCGAGGCTGGGGCAACGGCTATTTTGGCTTCCCGCAGCCTGGAGAATTGTGAGCGTCAAGCCCGTTTGTTTCAAGAGAGAGGCTATGAGGCAAGGGGAGTGCAGCTGGACTTGTCGGACGAAGGAAGCATTGCCGCTTTTGCCGCTATTATGGAGAAGGAATACGGCGGGGTGGACATTCTTGTCAACAATTCCGTTTCGCGGACGGGACTGAATGATTTGGAGCAGACGACACCCGAAGGCTGGCAGCAGGCCCAGCAGGTGAACGGACTTGGCGTTATGCTTCTTAACAAAGCCATCATCCCGATGATGCGTCGGAAGAACAAAGGGAATATTATTAACATTTCTTCCATTCAGGGAATATTGGGTCCTCATTTTCCTGTTTATGCCGGAACCGACATGACCAGCGGAATAGAATACACCTATGCCAAATGGGGACTGGTGGGGATGACCAAATGGCTTGCCAACTTCTACGGGAAGGACAACATCCGCGTCAATTGCATCAGTCCCGGCGGTTACAATCCGGTCGGCACGGAGAAGGAAATCCGTTCCGAGCCTTTTCTCAAGCAGTACATAGAACGTACGCCGCTTGGCCGGATGGCGGAGAACGACGATATTAAGGGCGCCGTCGTGTACCTGGCTTCCGACGCTTCCAAATATGTGACCGGTCATAATCTCGTGCTGGATGGCGGATGGAGCAACTGGTGAAGGGAGCAGGTGATCCTCCGGTTCTTTAAGCGGATAACGAGTTTTTCGTTGACAATTGGTGGAGGAGCCGATAGGATGAGAATAAATCGGTAATCTGGTCTAACCATTATATATTTAAGAGGGTAAACTTATAATTTTTCTCTGGTTGGAGTAATGGAGGATGTGCCTAATGATGAACAGACCGGTCGTTTCTTTCTTCGGAGGAAGTCCGGGCCACTCATCTGATACATAAAATCCAGTCATCATGAGTTCGGCAAAATGGCTATATAAAGGGGAGGCTCATGGGTATGAAGCGGAAAATGTTTCTCGGGATGTCCATGGTATTGATTGCAGGGATGGTATCGGCTTGTTCCAGTCCGTCGAACGGTTCGGGCGCAGGCAGCTCAAGCGCGCCAGGCAATTCGGCTTCGTCATCGCCTAAGGCCGAAAATGTGGAGCTCACGTGGTGGACGGACAGCAATGCGGACCTGCAAGACATTTACAAGCAGTACAAAGCGGACTTCGAGAAAGCCAATCCCAATGTCAAGATCAACATCGTAGCCCAGCCGGATGACAAAATTCAGGAGCGGATCAGCATCGCGGTCAACACGAACGCTCTCCCCGACATTCAAGAGGGCAGCATTGGCTGGCCATTGACTTATGCCAAAAGAACCTGCTCGTCCCGCTGGACGACATCATTCAGAAGGACGACTTTGATCCGGGCGTCCTTAACTCGCTCGCCGTCGATAAGAAGAGCTACATGTATCCCTTCAGCTTCACCGCCTCAGCCATGATGGTCAACCGGGATTTGTTCAAGGCCAAGAACGCCGAAAATTTGCTCCCGAAAGACATGGGAACCTGGACCTACGACCAGTTTAAAGAAGCCGCCAAGGCGGTCAACGAGCCCTCCAAGCAAATTTATGGCTTCGGAACCTATGCCGGAGATATCGGAGGCGACCAGGGCCATCACATGTTTCTGTGGGGGTTCGGGGCCAAAACCTGGGCCGACGACAACATGACGGCTGTGCTGAACTCTCCCCAAGGAGCAGAAGGGCTGGAATATCTGATCAAGATGGTGGAAGAAGGCTTGACCCCTCCCGGAACGGCGGGACTGAAGGCCGGTCAGGTCATCAACGAAATGTTCCTTCAGGGCAAGGTCGCCATGACGTTCGGCAGCATCGGGAATTTCTCGGCCTTTAACAAGGCATGGAACGAAGGCAGCGCCAAAAAGTTCGATGTCGATCTGGTTCCTTATCCAAGCAAAGACGGAAAATCCTCGAACACGGTGCTTTTCGGTTCCAGCTATTGGGTGTGGAACACGAAGAACGAAGCCAAAATCAAATGGTCCAAGGAATTCGTCAAATTCGTCAACACGAAGGAGAACATGTCCAAGCTGACCAAGCTTCCTTCGATTATCGTTCCGCTCAAATCCCTGGCGGGAAGCTACGATGCCAACTCCGCTCAAGGCAAGACCTTGAAGCTTTTCCAATACGCGGGGAACATCGGGGTGGCGATTCCCGGTTATTCCGAAACCCGGGCTGCTTTCACGCCGGAGCTTCAGGCGGCGTTCACGCGTAAGAAAACCCTCAGCAGGCGCTGGATGCGTGGGTAACCAAGGCGAATGAAATAGTCAAGAACGCATCGAAATAAAGCTGGACGGAAGGGGCTGCCGGTTAACCAAGGCAGCCTTCTTCCTAGAATGCTGGGGAGAGAGGGGGCAGCCGTCCATGTCGAGCCGGCTGGCGAAGGATTATTGGGGATATTTTTTCATCGCCCCGTTTCTGCTTGTGTTTCTCTTATTCGAAATTTATCCGTTTGTGGATGCCCTTTATTTGAGTCTTTTCGATTACGGTCTCGGGAACAAGGAATGGGTGGGGATGGCTAATTATGTATCCCTTTTCAAGGACGAGGTATTCCGCCGGGCTCTGCTCAACACCTTCCTGTATGTGGCAGGGGTGGTTCCCGTTACATTGATGTTCTCGATCCTTGCCGCCAGTCTCATTATCCATAAGTCGGCGGCCGCCGCTTCCTTCTTCCGGGCCAGCTTCTACCTGCCCATTATCGCCTCTCAGGTTATTCTGTCGACCACTTGGCTGTGGATCTACAACCCCGTGAACGGGATTGCGAACTACCTGCTGTCCCTGCTGAATCTGGGACCGGTGACTTGGCTGTCCGGGTCGGCGGCAACCGCCTTGGTCTCCGTCATGATCGTGGTGGTGACATGGAGTGTCGGACAGCCGATCATTCTCTTCCTCGCGGCATTAGGGAGCATTCCCCCTCTTATTATGAGGCGGCTTCCATCGACGGGGCTTCGGTGTGGACCCAATTTTGGCGGATTACCCTTCCGCTGCTGAAGCCGACCGTTCTCTATGTCGTTATTACAAGCACGATAGGGGCATTTCAGACGTTTGTAGCCGTTCAGCTGCTGACGGGCGGGGGCCAAGCTACGGAACGACAACGGTCATGTACCTTCTCTACCAGACGGCGTTCCAGTTTGGGAAACTGGGATTGGCTTGTGCCATGGGCGTCATTCTGGCTTCTATGATTTTCATCATTTCCATCATTCAGTTCCGGTTTCTGAAAACGGACGTTGAATACTGAGGAAGGGGAGGAGCAATCAGATGAGGCTGCTGAAATGGGGTTCCGACCTCCTGCTTTACGCATTAGCCTTGTTTTTTCTATTTCCGCTGTACTGGATGATAACCGGTTCGTTCAAGAGCCAGTCGATTACTATCAAAATGCCGCCGGAGTTAATCCCGTATCAGCCGGTCTTAACGAACTACAAGTCCCTGATGAAGAGCAGCGCCGTCTTCGATTGGCTGGTCAACAGCGTGCTGGTGGCCGGTCTCGCGACGTTCTTTACCTGCCTGATCGCCACGATGGCCGGCTATGCCTTGACCAAGAAACGGTTTGCCGGAAGGGGCCTCATCTTTGGGGCGATTATCGCGACCATGATGGTTCCCCGGCAGCTCGGGCTGGTGCCCATGTTCATTCTGATGAGAGACCTGCATCTCGTTAATCATTTGGCAAGCGTCATTCTGCCAACGCTCGCGCTTCCCTTCGGGGTGTTTCTGATGAGGCAGTTCAGCCTTACCGTCCCGAACGAGCTTCTGGAAGCCGGGCGGATGGACGGCTGCTCCGAAATCGGATTGTTTACAAGAATTTTCCTTCCCTACGTGCAGCCGGGCATCGGGGCGCTGGCGATCTTCATTTTCTCCTTCTCGTGGAACGATTATCTCTGGCAGCTGGTTATGCTGAGCGACACCCACAAGATGACGATCAATGTCGGCATCTCGACCTTGATCAGCGAGTTCAATGCCAATTACGGGATGCAGATGGCGGGGGCGACCTTAGGGTTTATCCCTGTTCTGGCCATGTTCCTGATGTTCCAAAAATACTTTGTGAGGGGAATCACCGTGGGAGGCGTTAAGGGCTGATGTTCAGGAGGGCGGCGGAAAGTCGTTTCCATTCCAAGGACGAATAGAGAGAGGGAAAGACAGTGGATAAACCGGAAAAAGTAAACCTTTCCCACCTGGTAACCGAACGAATCAAAAGCTTTATTCTGGACCGGGAACTGAAAGAAGGAGATAAGCTCCCTTCGGAGAAGCAGCTGGTCGAATCCCTTGAGGTAAGCCGCACCGTGGTAAGAGAGGCCCTTAAATCCCTGGAGCTGCTCGGCATCGTCAAAATCAAAACAGGTGACGGGATCTACGTGGACGGGTTGTCCTTGAAGCCGATCCTGGATCAAATGTCCTTCCGCTGGAAGCAAAGCGAAACCCGCATGAAGGAATTGTGGGCCACACGGCGCATTCTGGAGCTGGGGGCGGTAGAGATGGCAATCAAGCATTACGACTTGGACCTGATTAGTCAGATGGAAGAATGGAATGAAGCCTTTAACCGGAAAATCGCTCTGCAGCAGGTTCCCTCCGAAGAGGATCTTCAGTTCCACCGGACCCTGTTTAAAGCAACGGGCAACCATACCTACTTTGAGTTCTCGGAAGTGCTGACCGACTTTTTTATCAATATCCGGCAGCTGCATTTTGGAAGCATGGAAGGGATGAAGCTGTCCCTTCTGGAGCACCGGACTATCGTCAAGCGGATCCGGGAGAAAGATATGGCGGGGGCCAAGCGGGAAATGGACCGCCATTTGAGACCGCTGAGGCGTTATATAGACCAATAGGGGGATCGAATGTTTGCCGTATGCAGCACATGTCAGCACCGTACCGATAATCCGGCTTTGTACGCCTGCCCGGTATGCGGAGACGGAGTCCTGCTGATGCATTATGATGCCCCCTCCGCAGGCTGGCGGGACGAAGGGCAGGCAGGCATTTGGAAGTACCAGGAGCTTCTGCCTCCTGTGCCGCTTAACCACCGGGTTTATTTGGGGAAGGGGCAACCCCACTCATCCGAAGCGTTTCACTGGAGAAACGGCTGGGGCTCGGGGAGTTGTATTTTAAATATGAAGGAAGCAACCCTACAGGTTCTTATAAGGACCGGATCGCCGCCATGGGCATTTCCTGGGCGCTGGCCCATGGCCGTAAGGCCTGCATTGGCACCACCTCGGGCAATGCCGGAGCCGCCGTGGCCGCCTATGCCGCGAGGGCGGGCGTTCCCTATCATCTGTTCGTGCTGGAGCATATGGCAGAGACGAAGCTGGCCCAGGTGCTTGTCCATAACGCCCGGGTCAGAAGAGTCGCCGGGTTCGGAACAAGCCCGGAAGTGGGAGACACGGTTTTCCGTCGAATCTTTGAAGCGGCCGGCTTGAAGGATTGGGAGGTGATGATTACCGCTTTCCGCTATAACCCTTACGCCATGGAAGGGGTCAAAACCATCTCCTTCGAATTGGCCGAGCAGCTGCAGACCGTACCTACCCAGGTCTATACCGCTGCGGGAGGGGCGGGACTTTTTGTAGGCGTATGGAAAGGCTTTGAGGAATTGGTCCAATATGGTCTTCTCTCCGCCAAGCCCCAGTTGGTCGCCGTCCAGTCGGCCGGCTGCTCAAACATCGTGAGAGCCTACGAAGCAGGAGAGGAACAGCCGGCACCGGGGGCCTCCACCTCCGAAATATCCGGGCTGCAAGTTCCGAATCCACCTGACGGCAGGGTGGCCTTATCGATTATGAAGAAGGGCGACGGCTCGGCTCTTGCAGTGGAGGATGAAGCGATATGGGAAGTGCAGCAGCAGCTGGCGGAAGAGGAAGGAATCTTCTGCGAGCCGGCGGGTGCGGTCTCCGTCGCCGGAATGATGAAATCTCTGCAGGGGAAGGAGGGGAACCGCTCGCAGCGGGTCGTCTGTGTCATCAGCGGAGCCGGCTTTAAAGACAGCGCCAGGCTGTCGGCCATGACCGCCGATAAACCGGTTCCCCTGCTTCCGGCCGACGGACTGGACATTTAACCGAGGGAAGTGACAAGAGGATGACCACGATTTCCATAGGCCTCATCGGGCTGGGCCGCTTTGCCGCCCTGCATGGCCGTATCTGGCGCCAGATGCCCCATGTCCGGGTTGCCGCCATTTGCGATAGGGATCCGCAGCGCTTCGAGGCTTTCAAGGAGTGGTTCCCGGAAGCCAACAGCTACACGGATTGGCAGGAGATGCTGAGCCGGGAGAAGCTCGATGCGGTGGATGTGCTGACCCCGGAGCACCTGCATGCCGAGCCGGTCCTCGCTTCCCTGCAGGCAGGAGCCCACGTCTTTGTTGAGAAGCCGCTGGCGCACACTCCCGAAGAAGCGAAGAGGCTTGTTCAAGCAGCGGCTTCCTATGATCGGCACCTGATGGTCGGGCATGTGCTGCGATTCGATGCCCGCTACGCGGCGGTGAAATCCGAGCTGGAGGAAGGCCGCCATGGCCCGATCCGGTCCATCTATGCCAAGCGTAACAACGGGAAGAAGTTTTTTCCGATCTACAACCGGATTCATCCGGTCTTCATTCTGGGCATTCATGACATCGACCTGATGCAATGGTATATGGAGGACCGGGTGCGGGAAGTGATGGCGGTCGGCACCAACGGGACGGAGGATACGAAGGATGCCGGCGCTCCCACCGACCTCAGCTGGGCGATGCTGACCTTCCGCCGTGGAGGGATCGGTATTCTGGAGAACCACTGGCTGCTGCCGGACGGGGCCCCGTCATTCGCGGATATCCGGATGGAGATTGCCGCCTCCCACGGCTCCCTGGTAATCCAAGAGCCGGATTATGGCGTGCTGAGGACGGACAACGCCAAGACGGAGGGCCTCTCGCTGCATAACGGGTTCGAGCTTCACGGACAGATGCGGGGTCCGCTGGCGGCCGAGCTGGAACACTTCATCGAGTGTGTAAGGACCGGGACTCCATCGAACCTGCTGCGCCCCCTCGATGCCTTGCAAGCCGTTCAGGTAGCCTGGGCCATTCAAGAGTCCGCCAAGTTGGGGAAACCGGTACGCCTCGAGCCGCTTGAAGGACGGGACCCGGGGCCATGAAGCTTTCGGAACAAGTGTATGTTGTGGGCGGAGGGGATTTGGGCTACCGTATCAGCAGTCCGTTCGACTGCAATGTGTTCCTACTCGACGGGGGCGGCGAGTATGCCATGATCGATGCGGGGGCGGGGATAAATCCGGGAGCCATTGAGGCTAACCTCATCGCGGACGGAATTCCGCCCGAGAAGATCCGGGCTCTGATCCTCACCCATGCCCATGCCGATCATGCCGGAGGAGCCGCCTATTGGAAGAAGCGCTGGGGAGCCGAGATTATGGCCGGAGCTCTAACCTCCGACATCCTGGCAAGCGGGGATGAGGAGCGGATCTCCCTGCCCGATGCGAGAAGGGCGGGGGTTTATCCTCCGGAGTATCGGTTTGAGTCTTGTAGGGTAGACAGAGTTCTGAAAGAGGGCGACCTTGTCCTTGTAGGGAGCCTCTCTCTTCGGATCTTGGCGGCACCCGGCCACAGCGCCGATATGATGGCCTTCTGCTGCCTGGAGCTTCAAGCTCTTTTGGCGGGGATGCCGTTTTCGAGGGGGAAAGCTTGCCGTCCTGAATACGTATGACTTCTCGCTTGAGGATTACCGGAGGACGATAGCGGATATGGCGAAGCTCCCCGTCGGGCAATTGTTCCCCGGCCACGGACCCGCTGTTCTGCATAAGGCGGATGAACCGGTCCGGCAGGCGCATGAGCGCTTTGAACGGGGGAAGCCCCGCTCCGCCTCGTGTAAGGCGGAATCATAGAAAGATGATCCAAACAGGAGGCAGGCACATGACCTATCCCATCATACAGAAGCAAGAGGAAGAGGTATGGGGGGATTGTCTTCCCGGCCGGAAAATTTCTTCTTCTTTGAAGCTCCCGGGCGATTCGGGAGAGTCCTTTTCCTTCCGGTTCTTCAGCTGGCGGGACCGGCCGAAGGCCCTTGTCTTCTGGTGTTCGCAGGCATACATGGAGACGAGTACGAAGGAATGGAAACGATTCTTCGTCTCTACGCCCAATTGTCGCCGGACGATATCCGGGGAAGGCTGATCATGGTACCAGCCGCTAATCCGTATGCCTATCGCGGCGGAACCCGAATCACCCCGGAGGACGGGATGAACCTGGCCCGTGCTTTTCCGGGCGATCCCAACGGTTCCTTGACGGAAAGGCTGGCGTTCGAGCTGCACCACCGGTTCCTGACCCGAGCAGATTTCCTGCTGGATCTGCACAGCGGGGGACCCATTATGCCGTGGCGACCTTGGCCGGATACTACCATGCGGATTCCGAGCTTGGCCGCCGGTCCCGTGCCGCAGCCGAAGCCTTCGGAACCGCTCTGCTGTGGGGGCACACCGACATTGCCGGGGGCCGGAGCATTTCCTCCGCCCAGTCTCTAGGCATTCCCTGGCTGTATACCGAGGCTTTCGGAGGGCAGCGAATCCGCCCGGAGGATTCGGAAGCGTTCTTTACGGGGACGCTGCGGCTCATGCGCCACCTGGGCATGCTTACCGGCCCGGAGCGCTGGAAGCTGGATAAGGAGCCGGTTCCCCTTAAAACCATTTATGGGGACGGCAATTTTGATGCTTCCGTTGTTTCGGAGACGGATGGATTTTTTATTCCTGCGGTGCCGCTTGGGTCTGAGGTTGCCTGCGGGGATAAGATCGGGGCTATTGTCAGCTTAACGGGCGCCGAGAGGCAGGAGGTTCGCGCTTATGCCGACGGGTACCTTGTGATGGTGGTGGGAACCCCGAAGGTGGAGCGGGGACAACCGTTATATTTGCTAGCATCATTGAAGCCATAACAAAGACTCAGGATTAGGCATGATCATTTGGCTGAGGATAAGGGAGTGAAGATGACGATGAAAGACGGATTTTATACGGCGCTTGGAACACCGCTTGACGACTCGGGCCGGCTTCTGGCCGGCAGCTTGGTCAAGCACGTCGAGGACCAGCTGACGGCGGACCCTTCCGGGCTGCTGGTGATGGGTTCTATGGGGATCCAGCCCGCTATCCAGGACTCCGAATATGCGAAAGTGGCACGGATTGCGGTAGAAGCCGCAAAGGAGTTTGCCCCGTGCAAGTGGGGGTCATGGACAATTCGGTGGGCCGGGTCGCGGATCGGATCCGAAGCCTGGAGGGACTTCCCATCGACGGGGTGGTCGCGACCACGCCCTACTATTTCCCGCTTACCCAATCGGAAGTCCTTGCGTTTTTTACGCATATCGCCGACCTATCGCCTTATCCGGTCTATTTGTACGACCTTCCGGGTGTGACGAAGACGAAGATCACGGCGGCCACGGCGATAGATTTGATGAAGCATCCCAACATAGGGGGCATCAAGACCGGAGACCTGCCGACCGCCCGCGTGCTGAGCCGGGCGAAGGAAGAGATCAAGCCGGATTTTCACATCCTGTTCAGCGGCTTGGATGTGTTCGATACCGCTTATGCGTACGGCATCCGCAAAAACCTGGACGGCATGTTCAGCTGCACGACGGCTTTGGCGGGAAGCATGTACAGAAGCCTGGAGCAGGGAGACACCCGGCAGGCCTCCGACGATCTGGACCGTATTCTGAAGCTTCGGGATATGTTCGTGGAGGTCGGGGTGTTCCCGGGCTTTACGGCGGCGATGAATCGGCTTGGCTTCGAAGGCCGGTTTCACGCGGACTATACCCCTTCCCTTTCGCCGGAGCAGGAGGATAAGGTCCGAACGTGCATGCAGTCCATCGGATTGATCCGTTAGAAACAACATCATAGCTTGGACCATTCAGCAAGCGAGGCCTGCCGGTTGGCAGGTCTTTTTGTATGGAGCATGCCCCGAGGCACGCATCTTCTTGCCGGTGAAGGAGGGTTTGGCGGCGGCCAGAGCGAAAGAAGAAGGAAGCAGGTTTTCTTTTGGCATTCTTGGAAAGGAGTGGGTTCCTTGGTCAATAGGCTCTGGTCCATCGTCCGCCATAAGCATTACTATTTCAAAATGGTCACCTTTACCATGTTGATCTGTCTGGTGCCTATCATCGTTATGAGCCTCTTCTTCTACCACAATGTTCAAAGCTCCATGCGCCAGGAGATCGAAAAGGCCAACGACCGGTATGTGAATCAAATCGTCCAATCCCTCGAGATGGTGGTCAAGCAGATCAATGACGGCTTTGCGCTCTTTATGACGAACCGGATCTTCGCCGAATTCGAGCTCTATTCCTTGAACAATTATTACAACGAATTTGACGACAAGTACAAATCGGACGACATGCCGGCTCTCCTAAACTATATCAACAGCAAGGCCGCCTTGCTGGAAAACCTCGATAAGCTGCGAACCTCGAACAAATACATCCAATCGATCTATTACGTCAATTACGACAAGGGACTGGTCTTCACATCCGGCTACCGGCAGTATCCCCTTGCCGGCTTCTACGACAAAGGCTGGGACAAGGGCTTGGAAGAGAATACCCTCAGCTATCCGATGATTGAAGAGGTGAGAGAATCCGTTCAGCCGGATGGGAGTACCCTGCGGGTGGTTCCCGTTATTTTTCGCCCCTTCTCCAAAAGCTACTGCGTCATTATTAATTTGAATACGGAAGCCATCTACCGGAATATCGTAGGCCGGCTCGGGGAGAGCAATCTCTCCATCGCCGCCTTCTCCCAGAACGGGTCCCCCTCCTTTACGACGCCCAAGCGGCCGAAGCCATAGACAATGTCTCCCACGCCATCACCGAACAAACCGTGACCTCCGATCCGACAACCGGGTCCCGTACCCTTCACAAGCTCGATCGGGAGGGACGGCTCATCACCTGGAAATCCTCCGAAGGCTTGGGCTGGAATATCGCGGGCATTGCCGATTTAAACAAAATGTACCAAAGCTCGGTCCGTGTTCAAAGGCTTTTCTTGACCGTTACCCTTCTGCTCCTTCTGGGATCCGCCGTTCTCACCTTCCTTAGCAGCAGAAGCATGTACAAGCCCATTCTCCGCTTGCTTCAGCTTATCAATACCGGAGATTCGGCAAGCCGGTCGAAGGGGAGTTTCAGCTGATCGGCCAAAGCCTGGCCGACGCCTTCGAGGCGCGGAACAAGCTGCAGCTGAAGCTGAAGGAGAGCTTCCCGGCTTACCAGGAGAAATTTGTCCGCTCGCTGCTTAGGAGCCCGGGCTGCGGAATAGAGGAAGCACAGGAAAAAATGGCATTCTTCGGCCTTTCCCTGGAGCCGGAGGGCCTCTATCTTCTTCTGGTCTCTCTGGACTGGAGAGAATTAAAGGCGGCCCCGGATATCGAGAGCCGGGAACTGGAGCATCTGTCCGTTATGGAAACGATGGCCGCTGCCAGCGGATCGTCCCGGAATTCCTTGCTGGTGGAGCTGGCGGATGGGGGGATCGTGGTGCTGATGAACGCGGAGGAAAGCGAGAGGGCGGTGGTCTTCGCTGCGGCGGAACGGATTCGGGAGGGGCTCCTGGCTGCCCATGGCCTGGAGGGAAC
Organism: Paenibacillus sp. CC-CFT747; assembly: GCA_030323305.1. Classification (GTDB taxonomy): domain Bacteria; phylum Bacillota; class Bacilli; order Paenibacillales; family NBRC-103111; genus Paenibacillus_AO; species Paenibacillus_AO aurantius. The sequence continues at coordinate 4,016,689 of CP106741.1, forward strand.
AGTCGGAATCGGAGGCTATTGTGACAGCGTCCGGGATCTGCCGCGTGCCTTCCGGGAAGCCAAGGAAGCCTTGAATTACCGCAAGTTTGCCGGGGGAAGCGTGGTTTATACCGGGGATATCCGGATGGAATCCGTAGCACCCGCCCCTTATCCGAAAGAAAAGGAAATCTCGCTTATCCTCAGCATCAAGAATGGCGACGAGAATCAAGCCACCCGCATTTTCCGCGATTTCGCCCAAGAGGTATGCACCGACCCGGCCCATGCCTCCTTCACGGAGGTGCAGCAAATCTTCCTGATTCTGCTTGTCCGGTTAATGGAGACGGCCCGGGAGCTGAGCATAGACGGGAAGGAGATGCTGCCCGACCGCGAGCCCGTCTTCGCCGTCTTCCTGAAGAAGACCGAATGGAGGTCCATGCTCGAATGGTTCGAGGGGCTGATCCGGGCGATGACGTCCCGGATTGAGGACGCCTTCGAACAGAAGAACAACAAGCATGTGGAGAGAGCTAAGAACATCTTGGAGACGGAATGCGGGGAAGCCTCCCTGACCATGGTGGCGGAACGCCTCAATCTTAACCCGGCCTATTTAAGCCGAATCTTCAAAGAGCACAGCGGAATTACCTTTACCGATTTCTTGAACAAGGAACGGATCCGTCGCAGCCAAAAGCTTCTTCTGGAGACGGACCTGCTGGTGCAGGAGATCAGCAGCCGACTCGGGTATTCGCAGGTTAATTCGTTTATCAAGCTGTTTAAGGCGATGACGGGCTTCACTCCAAGCGAGTACCGCAAGAATCGGGGATAGCCTGCGATACTCTTATCTTTACGGGGATGGACTTTTTTTACCTATGTCATCAAATCGCCCCCTCGCGTAAGAATTGCCTCATTGGCGAGCCCCGGAGGCGGGGCTACCATTAAGACAGTGACGTAAGCGGGCAGGGAAGCGAAGGTCAAAAGCTTCCCATACGCTTTGCCGTTGCAAGATACTACAATGGGGGAATGCGTATGTTGGATACGAAAAGGAAGTCTAAGGGGAATAGCCTAATCGTCCTGACGACTTCGGTTATGGCGGTTAGTCTGCTGTTGTCTGCCTGTGTAAAAGGCAAAGGCCCGGAAAGCCAAGACGCCGGTTCGGATCCACAAGTCGATCCATCGAACCCCTATAAGAAGCATCTGGAGATTACCTGGATGGGACACAACGCCATCGGCAAAATCTACGGGGAAACCCCCATGCAGAAGCTCATTGAGGAGAAATTCAACGTCACCATCAAGCCGGTTCCCATCGATATTTTTAATCAGGAGCAGGTCAATCTCTATTTTGCCGACGGGAAAACCGCGGATTTTATCCGGTTGAACGGAACCTTGGCAGGAAATAGCGCGATCATGGACCAAGGCGTCTTCAAGGAAATCCCCGAGGAAACGCTCCGTAAATTCATGCCGAATTGGATGAAAGCTTTGGAGGGCATGGTCGACCCCAAAATTGTAAAAAGTTCCATGTACTATGACGGCAAGCTGTACAGTGTGCCTTTCTTCAACTATGCCCAGCTGCAGCCTTGGGTCATGGCCATCCGCAAGGACTGGCTGGATAACGTGGGAATCACCAAGATGCCGGAGACGATGGAAGAGTATCACGAAGTGCTGAAACGTTTTACTTATAACGACCCCGACAAGAACGGGAAGAACGACACATACGGCGGCCACGGCTTGCAGCTGTACCTGAAGGGTGCTTTCGGCATCGGCGCTCCGGATGTGAACTACTATGCAGACAAGAGCGGCAAAGTTTCTGCAACCGCTACCACCGATAACTACAAGGCGTACTTAAAGATCCTTCAAAGCTGGTATAAAGAAGGGCTGATCGATCCGGAATCGATCACCGACCAGCGTCCGCAGCAGCGGGTTAAATGGAGCACCGGCAAAATTGGCGTTCTGGCCGACCATCCGTGGTGGTATGCCTCGAATACGGTGGGCAACTTAACGAAAATGCTGACCGACAATAACCCGAATGCCAAGGTTGAGTTTTTCAAGCCGTTTGCGGGACCGGACGGGCAGAAGGCTACCGGAAACATTCCTTTTCCCGGAATGCAGTTCGGCTTCGGCTTCGGGAAAGACACAAGCGACGAGAAAATCCAGCGCATCATGGCCATCAAAGATTATTTTGCCGCGGACGATGAATTCTGGACCCGTGTATTCTATGGAGAAGAGGGCAAAGGATATACCCGGACACCCGAGGGGATAATCCAGGTCACGCCGGAATACCAGAACGTGGATAAAACGGTAGCGGAGGGGTCGAACCAGTATTTTGCCCTTCGCCCGGACACGTGGGAATACCAGAAGAAGAATATCATCTATAAAGTCGATATTCCGGCCTATGACATCGCCATGAACAGCCCGGTCGTCTACAACACGGTCAATTTCGTCACGACCTCCACCAACAAAGCGGCGGCCAAAAGCGGAGCGGCGGTCAACACGCTTGTCCGGGAGTTCGAAACGAACGCGATGACCGGAAAGCTCGATATCGACAAGGAATGGGACGCGTTCAAGAAGAAATTCCTCGAGGTCGGAGGACAGGCGATTATCGACGAATACCAGAAGCAGTATGACGCCGTCAACAAAAAATAAGAGCTGGCCATCATATAGGACAGGAGGGATAGCTGGTGAGCGGTACCGCTGTCGGTGCTTCAACTGCAGCTGCCAGAAGAAAGCGTCTGGCTCGTCCGAATGGGAAATACGGCTACTATTATTTAATGGCGGCGCCCGCTTTAATCGGGTTCTTCCTCTTTCATTATGTCCCCATGTACGGAGTCATTCTCGCCTTCAAGGATTACAAATTCGCTTTGGGGATTATAGGAAGCCCCTGGGTCGGCTTCGAGCATTTTGAGCGCTTCTTCACGGATCCGTTCTTTTGGCGCATTCTGAGGAATACGGTAGTGATCAGCTCCCTTCATATTCTGTTCGGATTCCCGGCGCCGATTGTTCTCGCGCTGCTGTTCAACGAGCTCGTTCACAAACGGTTCAAAATGGCCATGCAAACCATTTCCTACCTGCCCCATTTCATGTCCTGGGTCATCCTCTCGGGTGTCCTGATCGAGGTGCTTTCCCCGTCCCGCGGGGCCGTTAACTACCTCATTACCCTGTTGGGGGAAGCCGGTTTATTTCCTCGCGGACTCCCATTACTTTGTCGGGGTGCTGATCGCGAGCCACGTATGGCAAAGCGTCGGATGGGGAAGCGTCGTCTATTTGGCCGGCATGGCCGGTATCAACCCGGACCAGTATGAATCGGCCCGAATCGACGGCGCCACCCGTATTCAGCAAATGCGCTACATCACGATTCCCTCGCTCGTTCCGATCATGACGATTCTCTTTATCTTAAGCGTCGGCGGGATTTTGAATGCCGGCTTCGATCAAATCTTCAACCTGTACAACCCGGCCGTTTATCATGTGGCCGATGTCATTGACACGTATGTGTACCGCGTAGGCTTGCTGGAGACGAAGTACGGGTTCTCAACAGCTGTCGGGCTTGTCAAGAATGTGGTGGGCCTGGTGCTGGTGCTGTCCGCCAATTGGATCATCAAACGGTTTAACGAATACGGATTATGGTGAGGTGAACGGATTGAATGCTCAGAATCATAGACGGCTCGCAGACAAGCTTTTTGATATAGGCAATTATACCTTTATGATCGGGCTTTCCCTCTTGTTCCTCTACCCCTTCTGGGATCTGCTGATGCTGTCGTTGACCGCACCGGCTTATGTGGACCGGCTCGGCCTGCGTTTCTGGGCGCACGGTTTCAACCTGGATTCCTACCGGCAGGTATTCCGGTCCGACATCATCTCCTACGCCTATGCCAACACTGTTTTTCGGACCGTGGTGGGGGCCGGCTTGACGGTGCTCGTCACGCTTGGCGCGGCGTTCGCCCTCTCCCAGAGGAAGCTGCCCCTGCGCAATACGATAACCCTGTACATCCTGATGACGATGTTTTTTCATGGAGGCTTGATCCCCTCTTACCTGAACATGAAGTCGCTTGGTTTGATCGGTTCCAAATGGTCGCTGATTCTGCCGTCTCTTGCCAATGCCTGGTACATTATCCTGGCCCGCAATTTTCTGATGACGTTTCCGAAGGAGCTGGAGGAATCCGCCATCGTGGACGGGGCTAACCCGCTGCAGGTGGCGTACCGCATTCTGCTGCCGCTGTCGATGCCTATTGTTGCCGTGATTGCCTTATGGTCGGCCGTCAGCCATTGGAATGCCTGGTTCGATGCCATGATTTATTTACGGGATAAGCATGACTATGTGCTCCAGCTGCTCGTTCAGAAAATTCTGCAGCAGGACCGGATCGATCCGACGAATACCGGAACGTACATCCAGATTACTTCCCAGGTGACCAGCCAAACGATCAAAGCGGCGACGATTATAGCCGCTACCTTGCCTATTATTCTCGTTTACCCGTTTCTTCAGAAATATTTCGTCAAAGGTGTCATGGTAGGTTCGCTCAAGGGCTAACCCCGGGAGAAGAACCAGCAGCCGACCTAAGGGGGAATGACGGTGAACCATCGGATGGAAGGAAGAGTGGAACTTGGCGAACCTGTAGTCGTTTCGCAGGCTCCGGAAACCGTTCGGGCTTGGGGACCTTGGCAGTTCCCTGTTGCGCACAGACTGCCGGACGGCCGGCTGTGCGTGGAATTCCATAAGGAGGCGGATTCCATCCTCGCCTACGGGCTGCCAAAAGGGTATGCCGTCTCCGGGGACGGAGGGGTAAGCTGGCAGGAGACCCCTCCTATGGAGACAGGGCTCCAGCTTGCCGGCGGGGACCGGCTGGCCCCTTATCTTAAGAAGAGTGAGGAGGTACCGTCCCGTGCCATTGAAGGAGAGCCGGTATCGGAGAACCGGTCCTCCTACGGACCTCTCCAAGCTTACTACAGGGTGAAGGATTTGCCGAAGGGCCATCAGGCCTTCTATTTCAAGAGGAAGAAGGCGGGGGAAACGGAGTGGAAGGAGGAGCAGGTGTTCATTGAGATTCCGGACGCCTTGAAAATGAGTCAGTCCGGCTATCTTCCCCATTCCGCCTTCTGGCGGATGAGAGCGGCGCCGGACGGCTCGATCTGGGGGATCCACTACCAGCATGCCAGGACCGCGGATCAGGCACCGGTTCATTTCCATTGTCTATTCTTTCGTTCGACCGACGAAGGGCGGTTCTGGGAGTACCGCAGCACCATTGCCTATGAGCCGGACCCGCAGGCCGATGAGAAGAGCCTGCTTAGGGACGGATTTACGGAGCCGGATGTCTGTTTTCTTCCGGACGGTTCGCTTTATGCGTTATTTCGCACGACGGCCGGCCACGGCATTGGCCCTTTGTACGAGAGCCGGTCGCTGGATAACGGGAAGACGTGGAGCCGGCCGGCCGTATTCGATTCCCTTGGGGTGTGGCCGAATCTTCTCCACCTGCCGGAAAGTGGCATAACCTTGGCGGTGTACGGCCGGCCCGGCTTGTTCCTGCGTTATTCGCAGGATCCGGAATGCCGGGTCTGGAGCGGCCGGGAAACCGTCATGCTCTCCGGGCCGCAGGAGGGGATTAATCAGGACACCTGCGCTTATGCGGGCCTGATTGCCTTGAACGGTAAGCAGGCGCTGTTGGTGTATTCGGACTTCCAGTACCCGCGAGCGGACGGCGTGCCGTGCAAAACCATACTGGCGAGAAAAATCACCATTACCTGAACCGGAGAAGAATCCGGTGTCGGGCCCTCAGGAGGAAACGAGGATGAAGCTTCGGAAAATCAAAGACCTGGTGATTTACAAAGACGGACAGTACAATACTTTTCCCAACGCGGTCTCTCTTTCGGATGGAACGCTGATGGTGGGCTTTCGCCAGGGCCGGGATCTGCGGCGTTTAATCGGCAAGCATATGCATATCGATCCGGCCTCCAAAGCGGTTTATGTGAGATCCTCGGACGGCGGGACCTCTTGGGAGACAGCCGCTAACCTGCTGCATGACGATTATCTATACGGCATACAGGATCCTTGCTTGAACGTGCTGAAGGACGACACTTTGTTAGCTACGTTCTTTACCTGGAAGGCGAATGCCAAGGAGGAGGGAGGAGCCTAAGGCCGGCGGATCATGTCATGGAAGACAAATGGGTCGGCCAACTGGAAGGCTTGTACTCCATTCGTTCTACGGACAACGGGGCAAGCTGGGACGCCCCGGTCCGGATTTCGGCCGGCGCTGCCGCCGTCCGGGGCAATGCCGCTGAGCTTGGGGATGGATCCCTTGTCCTGGCTACCTATGGAGGAAACGAGTTCGGGGATAAGATGACCATCGTCCGAACAACGGACCGGGGGCTTACCTGGACGCTGTCGGCCGTTCTGGAGCACGAGGACTATAAGCTTCAGGAACCTAACCTCTTTTTGGCACCGTCGGGTAAATTGGTAGCCTTCATCCGGACGGCCCCCAAACAGAAGGGAGGGTCCCCCGAGACAGCCTGTCCGCTCCTGACGGCGGAATCCGTGGACGGAGGAAAGAGCTGGGGCGGACTGACGGAACGTCCCTTTTATTCCCCGAGCCCCTTTCACGCCCTTCGTCTGCGAAGCGGCCGGGTGCTCGTTTCCTATGGCTACCGGCTGGAGCCCTATGGGGTCCGCGCTTTCCTGCTGGATGCGGAGTGCGGTTTTGAAGAGGTGGAGGAAACCGTGCTGCGGGAAGACGGACTCGGCACCGATATCGGGTATACCAGCTCGGTTCAGCTTCCGGACGACAGCATCCTGATCACGTATTACTATTACGACGAATCGGACTGCCGGTACATTGCCGGAACGATTTGCCGGGAGGACTAGGGCCGCCATTCGGAATTATTAAGGCTTTGTGATTGACAGAAGTTTTGTAACCATCCTACACTTGGTTTAGGCAGGGGTGGAAAATGGTACCTCTGATTCCAAAATGATGAAGGACCTTTGCTGCGAATGGAGTGTTCCGGAGCCCTATGTCCAAGTAAGGAATGACTAAAATCCTGTTTAGGAGGTCCTGAATTTGAATCAGTTCAAGAGTAAGTGGAAAGCCCGTTTGCTGGTATCGGCCGCCGCTGTCATGCTCCTGCTTGTTTTCAACCCTTCTTCCTATGCCAGTCCGGGGCTGCACAAGGATTACTGGGTGGCGGTCACCGATCAGGGCTCGGAAGAAATTCGTGTTTATGACCCGGAGAAAAGCAATTGGGATGACAAAAACGCCCTCAAATGGTCGTGGGCTCCGTCCGAGTCTAACGGATTTGAGGGACTCACGGTGGGATGGGGACTGCCGTCCGACGTCAAGCTGAGGGAAGGCCGGACAGGCGGGAAATACATGCTGGTGACGGATTCCCGCGGTCTTGCCGCCGTCGTCCCCTATCCGTCAGGCAACAGCCGAACATGGGGTGTGATCGTGGGCGGCAACCCGCATGCCGCCGAGCTGCTGCCTGATGGAAATGTCGCCGTAGCGGCGAGCGCGGGCGGCTGGGTACGACTTTATACGGCATCTCAAGGTCCTGATTCTTCTACTTACACCCAGTTTACGCTCCCAGGCGCTCATGGTGTGTTATGGGATCCGGAGCGGGAAGTGCTCTGGGCGGTCGGAGACTATTATTTGGTGGAGCTGAAAGTCAAGGGAACCCCGGATGCCCCGATTCTGGAAGAAATTCACCGGAAGCGCCTGCCGACCAACTGGGGACATGATCTGTTTGCCGTTTACGGGGATACCGACAAGCTGTGGGTCACGTCCAATACCAAGGTATACCAGTACAGCAAATCAGAGGACGCCTGGCTGGAAAACTATGAAGGCGCAAGTGACATCAATCACCACTGGGTAAAAAGCATCAGCAACCAGCCGTCCGGCCAGGTCGTCATGACGAACCAGAAGGCGGGAACGAAATACACCTGGACCACCGATCAAGTTGACTTCGTTCTGCCGAACGATATTAGGATGGTAACCGGCGGCGCCTTCTATAAGGCCCGTGTCTGGAATTCCGATTATCAATAAGAGACAGGAAGCGATAAAGAAGTCAACAACTGGTAGGGTGAGAAGAAGTGAACCTTCGTGTTCGCGAAAGACTGTCTATAAAAAGAAAACGGATTGGAGACCATGGTGTCTTCAATCCGTTTTATTTTGAACCCATATTGAATCTACTCTTTCGCGGAAGCTGCTTTTTTCCTGTTGATTCTATCCCTTACCTTATTCCATCGGATTTCTCCGTTCTGCGAGATAGCAGCCGATCCCAAGAGCCAGGGCGAGTCCCACGAGAACGGCACCGACCCACGGCAGAGCAGTCAAGGACAGATGGGTGATCACCGCTCCGCCGATGAAGGCACCCGTAGCATTGCCCAGGTTACCGGCGGAATGACTAGTGGTCGAGGCCAAAGCGGGTGCCGACCGGGCCAAGCTCATGATGCGGACCTGCATCCCCGGGAAGACGGCGAAGGAAGCGGCTCCCCATAGAAATATCGTCACGACGGCGGCAGCGGGATGGTGAACGGTGAGCGTAAAGGCGGTCAGGATAACGCAAATCGTAAAATACAGGCCAAGCAAGGAAGGCATCAGCTTCCAATCCGCCAGCTTCCCGCCGAGGAGATTGCCGGCCGTTACCCCGCAGCCGAAGAGGATGAGAATCCAGGTTACACTGTGCTCGGCAAAGCCCGTCACCTGCACGAGCAGCGGGGTGATATAGGTAAAGACGGCAAACAGGCCGGCATTCCCCAGAACGGCGATCACCAGAAACAGCAGGAGCTTGCGGTTGACCATATCCTTAATCTGGTGGAGGACGCTGACGGGCTGCTCCTTCTGGAGGGACGGGATGAAGAGAAGGATGCCGACCAAGGTCACGGCCCCCATGAGGGCAATCGAACCGAACGAGGCCCGCCATCCCATATGCTGGCCGATATAAGTACCCATCGGAACGCCGATGATATTGGCAATGGTAAGACCCGCCATCATCATGGAGACGGCTCCGGCCCGTTTATCCGGATGGACGAGGCGGGAGGCAATCACCGCACCGACCCCGAAGAACGTCCCATGGGTTAAGGCCGTGATCATCCGGGCGGCCATGAGGACGGCATAACTTGGGGCAAAGACCGAGAGGACGTTGCCCCCAATAAACAACACCATCAGGAGACAAAGCAATTTCTTCTGGGGGATTTTGTGGGTAAGCACCGTCAAGAGAGGGGCCCCTACGGCTACTGCCAGCGCGTACATGGTAATGAGCTGCCCCGCTGCGGAAATGCTGACGTTCAAGTCTTCGGCGACGTTAGGCAGAAGACCCATGATGACGAATTCTGTCATCCCGATCGCAAACGCCCCAACGGTAAGGGAAAGCAGAGAGAGGGAAAGGCTGCCCGGGCAGCGTCTCCTTGAAGCTTGGGCTGTGTTAATTCCATGATGTTCCATTCACCTTTCTATCTAGAAAGCAGAAAGCCTGCCGGCTGATTCGTTCCACTTACAAAAATAAAGCAGATTCCCTTATTATTTCGCTTAACGGGCCAATAGGCAACAGGCGTCGGCAAAAGTTCTAGAAACCTTAACACGAAAGGGGGAAATTGGATAAAGCCAAAGGGATGGTGGAGATCGCCATCTCCCGTCTGTCCGCTCTCGGCTCCCCTCGATGGATAGCACGAAAACAGCCCTCTGAAGCTAAGCTTCGGAGGGCTGTTAGGTTGCGGTACGCAGGACTACCGGTTCAGGCTCTTCATGGCGGCCGCCGGGTAGCGGTCTCCGGAGGCTGCGCCTTGAGGGGCTGCATCCTCAATGCGGGCCAGATCAGCCTCGCTCAAGGTGACAGTCAAAGCGCCTATGTTCTCCTCGAGGTAGGAAATCCGTTTCGTACCGGGAATAGGAACGATGTCGTCCCCTTGGGCCAGCAGCCAGGCAAGCGCCAGTTGGGAAGGGGTACAGGCTTTCTCGTTGGCGATTTCTTTAATCCGCTGAACCAGCTCCAGGTTCTTCTGGAAATTCTCTCCTTGGAAGCGGGGGGAATGACGGCGGTAGTCGTCTTCCGCCAGGTCCTCGAACGTTTGGATTTGGCCGGTCAGGAACCCTCTGCCAAGCGGGCTGTAGGGCACGAATCCAATGCCCAGTTCCCGGCATACGGGAAGAACCTCGTCCTCGACATCCCGGCTCCAAAGGGAATACTCCGTCTGCAGGGCGGTAATCGGGTGCACGGCAAAGGCGCGACGTAGCGTCTCGGGAGCGGCTTCGGACATCCCCAGATAGCGGACCTTCCCTTCCTCGACCAGCTCCTTCATGGTGCCGATCGTCTCTTCAATGGGAACTTGGGGATCCACCCGGTGCTGATAGTACAAGTCGATATAGTCGACGCCCAAGCGGCGGAGGCTGCCTTCGCAAGCCTTTCTCACGTATTCCGGACGGCCGTTGATTCCAAGAAACGTGCCGTCCTCGGCCCGCTCATTGCCGAACTTCGTAGCCAGGATCACCTGGTCGCGGCGGTCCTGGATGGCCTGTCCCACCAGCTGCTCATTCCGGCCGACCCCATACATATCCGCCGTATCCAAGAACGTGATCCCCTGATCCAAAGCATGGCGGATCGTGGCTTGAGACTCCTTATCGTCCCTTCCACTGTAAAATTCGGACATTCCCATGCAACCTAGCCCAAGGGCGGACACTTCCAAGCCTTGTTTGCCCAGCTTCCGTTTCTGCATACTCTCACTCCCTTTTCCCGAATTGGTTAACCCGTCGGCTGCTCCCCTTATCTCTAGCTAAACTATACCATTCGGGCAAAGGAGGAATCAAAAGCGTAGAGGGCGAATCCAGTGGAATGGGACCTTAGCGTTATTGAAAAGAGATATCCTATTGTTTACGATAACAAAATGGGTATCTAGTGGACCCCGGAATGCGGTGCCGAGCTTCCAAGAAAGAGTTATAGTTGACAACAAGGAGGGAAGAGGCATGCTGTTAGAAGTGATTGCGGTGACACCGGAGGAAGCGCGAACCGCTATGCGGGCCGGTGCCGACCGGATCGAGCTGGTCAGTGCATTGTCCGAAGGCGGATTGACCCCAAGTCTCGGCTGCGTGCTGGAAACGCTGGAGGCGGCGGACGGCATTCCCGTGAATGTGATGATCCGACCCCACAGCCGAACTTTTGTCTATGACGAGCAGGACCTCCGGGTCATGGAACGGGATATTCGTGTTCTTGCCGAGACCGGCGTGCATGCTTTTGTCCTGGGGGCCTTAACCGCGGATAACCGAATAGATGCGAAGGCGCTTCGAAGATTATTGATGCGGCCGGCGGCAAACCGGTCACCTTTCACCGGGCCTTCGATGAGGTGCTCCATCAAGAGGAAGCCCTCGAAACCTTAAAGGGGTTTTCGTCTATTACGACGGTTCTCACTTCCGGCGGACACCCGAGAGCGCTCGACGCCGTCCCGAAGCTGCGGAAGCTTGAAACGCTCGGCCGTGAGCGGAACATCGCTATCCTGGCGGGTTCCGGCCTGAAGATTGAATCTCTGGAAGCCTTTATTCGTTCAAGCGGAGTGCGCCAGGTTCATTTCGGAACGGGCGTGAGGCAAGGCGGTGCGCTGGACGGGAACATAGATCCGATGAGGATCGCGGCGATTAAACAGATCTTTGCAGATATGGAGTTAAGGGGAGGACTTGCTACGTGACGGAGAAGAAGATAATCACAGGACCCGCCGTATTGGTCGAGGAATACCGGGGCCATACGGTGGAAAACATCCACATGGGCCATATTTGCGGTGTCGGCGCAAACGGGAAAATCCAATACGCGGTTGGAGACACGGAGTATTTAACCTACTTGCGCTCGTCCGGCAAGCCGGTTCAGGCGCTTCCGGCGATCAAGGCGGGAGTGGAGGAAGCGTTCGGGTTAGAGGAGAATGAAGTCGCCGTTATGGCGGGTTCCCACCGGGCCGAGCCGATGCACGTCCAGGCCCTTACCTCCTTGATGGCCAAAACCGGCATAGCCGAGGAGCAGCTTATCTGTTTACCGACCTATCCTCTTGCCGTTTCGGCGCGCGACGCTCTTATCGCGAAGGGGAACCGCCGAGGCGCATCTACCACAATTGCTCCGGCAAGCATCTCGGCATGATTTCCTACTGTAAGCATCGGGGACATGCCATGGAATCCTATGCCGATCCGGACGGGCCGCTTCAGCGGGAAATCGTGGATACGCTCGCCATGCTTGCCGAGATGCCCGCAGATGAGGTCGTGCTCGGCACGGACGGCTGCGGATGCCCGGTTTTTGCTATCCCGTTGTTCCGGCTGGCCACGGTGTATTTGAAGCTTGCCGTACCCGCCTTGGTGGAGGATCAAGCGACCCGGTCTGCCATAGAGAAGCTGACCGCCATCATGAACCGGCAGTACGGCTTGGTGTCCGGGACGAACCTGATCTGTTCCACCCTGCTCATGGATGACAACATTGTCGCCAAGGGCGGCGCCAAAGGGGTCTATTGCTTCGGACTGCGCCGGGAGCAGCTGGGCTTTGCGCTGAAGGTGCTTGACGGCTCCGAGGAAGAATGGCCGCTTATTGTCGCTTCGATTCTGGAACAAATCGGGTATGACCGGCAAGAAACGATTGTCCGCTTGCGCCAGCTTGCTCCTGCCGTAATCCGCAACGACAACAAAGTGGCGGTTGGCGAGAACCGGCCGGTGTTTCAACTGGCGGTACCGGAATGAGAAGGTATATTTTTCATTAGCCGAACATCTAAACGAGCCTCTAGCCCCCGAAAGGGATAGAGGCTTTTTGCTGTGTGGAAATTTTCGCGAAAACGTCTTTAACCACAATTAGGAATATGGTATAGTGAAAATGAAACGAAGGTATCACTCAATAAAACCGATCACAACATTGTATTCCTATAATCCAAAGGAGGTAGAGGGGAAAGATGGCTGGCGTACCGGAAATAGTTGGCGATATCCGGGCGGATCTTGGGGAGGGACCGACTTGGGAAGCTTCCAAGGGGTTTTGCATTGGGTGGACATTCCATCCCGGAAGCTTTATACCCTCGACCCGGGCACTGGTATCCATAAGCAGATTCTGCTTAACGGAATGATCGGAGTGGCCGTGCCCAGGCGTTCCGGCGGTTTTGTGCTCGCGATACAGGACGGGTTTTATACTTATGAGGATACGGCAGGAGCGGTAAAGCTCCTTGATCCCGAAGAGCACCTCCCCGGCAACCGCTTCAATGACGGAAAATGCGATGCGGCCGGACGGTTCTGGGCGGGAACCTTGAGCATGAGCGGGGAGAAGGGGGCCGGCAGCTTATATTGCCTGGACACCGACCTCCGGGTCAGGAAGGCCGTCGATCAAGTCAGCATCGCAAACGGCTTGGGCTGGAGCCCCGATAACAAGGTGATGTATTTTATCGATTCGGCTGCCCGCCAAGTCACTGCTTATGATTATGATTTGGCCAGAGGGAGCTTGAGCAACCCGCGGACGGCCGTTGCCCTTCCGGAAGGGAACGACCTGCCCGACGGGATGACCGTCGATGCGGAAGGAATGATTTGGATCGCCCATTGGGGAGGCGGTCAAGTCACCCGTTGGAATCCGGGCGAAGGAACCCTCCTGGAGAGGATCACCCTGCCTGTTTCCCTCGTTACTTCCTGCACATTCGGCGGGGATCGCCTGGATGAGCTGTACATCACATCGGCGAAAGCGGACCTGAGTGACAAGGAAAGGGAGGAGCAGCCCCTGGCGGGCGGCTTGTTCCGGCTGAAGACACGAACAACCGGACTTCCCGCTTATCCGTTCGGCGGATAGGCTGGAGCCTAAGACGGGAAACAGGAGGCAGGCGAATGGCGGAGAACAGCATCAAAGCCATTATAAACGGAACCATTGTAGGCCGTGACCGGTTGATTCCGGACGGGGTGGTTCTCATCAAGGACGGGTACATAACCGGCTGCGGGGAACGGGGAGCGGTTTCCCTTCCCGAGGAAGCGGAAATCTGGGACGCGGGGGCGACTATATTGCTCCCGGATTCGTTGACATTCACTGCCATGGAGGCGGCGGCGTCTGGTCGTGGGAGCATCCTTATGAGTTCGCTCTCGCTCATCTGAACCGCGGAACGACCGCGATCCTGCCGACCTTCACCTACAATGAAAGCAGGGAACAGGTCCGGGAGGGTCTGCAGACGATCCTCAAAGCGATGAATTCCGGCAAGCCGTTCTCTTCAGCCTTGGCGGGGATTCATATGGAAGGCCCGTACATTAACAAGAAATACGGGGCGGTCACCTCCCCGATCCGGCCTGTGGACCCGGAGGAATACCGGGAAATCCTGCAAACGGCCGGCGATCGGATCAAGGTATGGACGCTCGCTCCCGAGTTGGACGGCCAGGAACAGTTCGTGAAGGAAGCGTCCGAGTATGATATTTCGTTCTCGGTGGGGCATTCGGAGGCGACGCCGGAGCAGATCTTCCGGTTCGTCCCGTCGGGTCTTCGGATAGGCTGCCACTGCACGAACGCCTCGGGAACGACTCCTCGCCGACCCGGTATGCCGGCACGCGGGAGGTCGGCGTCGACGAAGCGGTTCTCGTTCATGATGATATTTACGCGGAGGTCATTCCCGATGCGGAAGGGATTCATGTCCGGCCCTTGATGCTGAAGCTGATTCATAAGACGAAAGGAACGGACCGCGTCATCATCATTACCGACGCCATGCCGGAGGCGGGCGTGGAGAATGGAGACCCTTCCGACGTGAACTGGAATCACCTGGGGCAGCTGGCCGGAAGCCGGCTGACGATGGACCAGGCCGTCCGCAACATGAGGAACCACGCTTCCGTCGGCATGGTGGAGGCCTTCCGCATGGCGTCCCTTAACCCGGCCCGGGTGATCCGGCAGGAGGACCGCATGGGAAGCATTGAGGCAGGCAAGCTCGCCAACGTGCTGATTGTGGATGAGGCCATGGCCGTCAAGCAGGTTTTTCTTCACGGGGATTCGGTTAAGCCCGTTAGTCGATAAGTACAGAAGAGAGGAAGAGACGGATACGATGATATTCGGAAACCTGAAAGACCTGGACACGCATCTAAAAGCCGTAAGCCCGAAGCTGAGGGAAGCGTTGGACTTTCTCCAAGCCTGTGATCCATCCGCTCTGAAGCCGGGACGCAACGAGATCCGGGGGATGAGCTGTATATCATGCTGCAGGAGGGGGAAACCAAGCCGCTCTCCGAAGGGAAGGCTGAGGTGCATATGGCCTATACGGATGTTCATTTCATCCTCGAGGGCGAGGAACGGATCGGCTATGCTCCCGACAGCGAAGGATTGGAAGTCGTCCAGGATTTACGGGATAACGATGCGCTACTCTTCGAGAAGGTGCCGGGGGAGACGATAATCGATCTGTATAAAGGGGATTTTCTCGTTCTGGTCCCTGGTGAGGTTCACCGGACTTGGGGATATACCCGGGCAAGCGCCCCGCTGCGCAAGCTGGTTGTCAAGCTGAAGCTGTAAACGAACAGGAGGGGAAGGAGTCATGGCTTTTCAATCTCTGCCGGACACGTTAGAAACCCCGGCCGTCGCCGTCGATCTGGACCGGCTGGATGCCAATCTGCGGGCCACAGCCGACCTGGCTGCCCAAGCGGGCGTCCGGCTGAGGCCGCACACGAAGACGCACAAGAGCCAGTGGGTCGCAGGGGAGCAGCTGCGCTACGGGGCCACCGGCATCACGGTAGCCAAGCTGGGCGAAGCCGAGGTGATGGCCGACGGAGGGGTCCGCGATATCCTCATCGCGTATCCGATCGTGGGGCGGCTGAAGCTGGAGCGTCTCGCCAGGCTGATGAAGCGGATCCGCGTTTCCGTCAGCGTGGACAGCTTGGAAGCAGCCAAAGGGCTCTCCGAGCTCGGGGAGCACCTGCACGAGCGGATACCGCTGTATTTGGACGTTAACAGCGGCTTGAACCGCTGCGGCAAAGAACCCGGCGAAGAAACGGCCGATCTGGGTGTCCAGATGGCGAAGCTCCCGGGCATCCGGCTTGCGGCCCTCATGACCCATGCCGGCCATGCTTACGGCCAGTCCCGCCGGGAGGACTGCCTGGAGATCGCCTTGGCCGAGGCCGAAGCCCTGCTCGACTCCCAGAAGGCCCTCCGCCGAAAAGGGGTAGAGGTGCCGGACATCAGCGTCGGCTCCACGCCGACCTCGAAATTCATCAAGGAGCTCGCAGGCTCCGGCGTGACCGAGATGCGGCCCGGGGCTTATGTTTTCGGAGACGGCTCCCAGCTCTTTCCCGGCTTGATCGGGGAAGAGGAATGCGCGATGAAGATTTTCACCACCGTCGTAAGTACACCACGACCGGGGATAGCCATTGTCGACGCCGGTTCGAAGACGCTGTCGAACGATACCAGCCCGCACCGCCGGGGCTACGGGTTCCTTCCGGAGCTCCCGGACGTGTATGTGGAGAGGCTGAGCGAGGAGCATGGCGTGCTCTCCGTACCGGAAGGCGTTACCCTTAAGATAGGGGATGTTGTTGGCATCATCCCGAATCACTGCTGCGCCATCGCCAATCTCCACGACCGGCTCCTGGGTGTCCGCGATGGACGCCTGGAGCGCATGATTTCGGTAGATGCCCGCGGGAAAGTTCAGTAACGATCCCTACTATATGATCCATAAAGGAGCTTGATATCCATGTCTCAGCCCATTCATTCCAGCAAGGCCCCTGAATTTCCGCTTCCTTTCTCCCATGCCCTCCGGGCCGGCGATTTCGTCTATGTCTCCGGGCAGGTCGGGGTCGATCCGGTTACCCGCGAAGTGGTCGGGGATACCATTGAGGAACAGACGGTCCAGTGCCTGCGCAACATCGAGACGATTCTGAAGGAAGCCGGACTGGATTTGGACCATGTGATCAAGGTCAATGCCTACGTGACGAACATGGAAGACTTTCCCGGCTACAACAAAGCGTATGAAAGCGTCATGAAGCGTCCTTTCCCTACCCGGACGTCGATCGGCTGCACGATCGGAAGCTACCTGGTGGAGATCGACGCCATTGCCTACGCGCCGACCCGCCGGGGGAGCAAGCCTGATGAACCGTCCGCTTCGGATTTCGGTAGCGGGGATTCTGCACGAAACGAACACCTTCGCTCCCGGCCTGACCCGGCTGGAGCAGTTCCAAGGGAGTGGTCGGAGGGCTGGGACGCCTTCCGCACCCGCTATGCCGGAACGCGCACCTCGATGGGAGGCGTCCTTGATGCCGCCGCCGGCTATGGCGCCGAGCTCGTCCCAGGCCTATATGCGGCCGCCACGCCGAGCGGGATGGTCAACGCCGCAGCCGGCGAGGCTCTGCTTGAAGCCGTCGTGTCTTCGATCGATCCGGCAGCGGACGGTCTCGTGCTCATCATGCATGGCGCCATGGTTTCGGAGCGTCATCCCGATTACGAGGGGGAATGCCTGAAACGGCTGCGCGCGAGGCTGGGCGACTGGTTTCCCATCGCCATGACGCTTGATCTGCATGGCAACATAAGCCCCGATATGGTCCGGCATGCCGATGTGATCGTCGGCTATGACACCTACCCGCATATCGATATGTACGAGAGAGCTGTGGAGGCGTTCGATCTTCTGGTCCGGACCATCCGCAAGGAGATCGACCCGGTCCGGGCTTTCGGCCACACGGGGATGCTGGTTGTCCCGCAGGGGATGATGACGGAAGAAGGCAGCATGAAAGAAGTAATGGACCGGGCTTTCGAAATGGAAGCCGATCCGCGGGTATTGAATGTAACCGTGGCGGGAGGATTTCCTTACAGTGATGTGCCGGATGCCGGGATGTCGTTTGTCGTCACGACCAACGGCGAGCCGGAGCTCGCGGCCGCTTGCGCCGAAGAGCTGGTTCGGATGGCACTCGAGCGGAAGGAAACCTTCAACGTTTCGTACGCCGGTCCGAAGGAGGCGGTCGCCGAGGCGCTCTCCCAGCCCGAAGGCCCCGTCATTCTGGCGGAGGGCTCGGATAATGTAGGGGAGGAGCCCCCGCCGATGCGACCCACGTGCTGGCCGAGCTTGTCGGGGTCCGGCAGAAAGCCCTTGCTGTCATTTGCGACCCGGAAGCGGTTCAGGAAGCCTTCCGTCTGGGCATAGGAGAAACGTTCGAAGGCCGGATCGGCGGCAAAAGCGATTCCCTGCACGGCGAGCCGGTGGCCGTTAAGGGGCGGATTCGGCTGATGTTTGACGGAGCCTACCGGCATGTCGGGCCTTACATGACCGGACAAAGGGCCGACATGGGCAGGACGGCCGTCGTCGAATGCGGCAGCCTCACGTTGATCCTGACGGAGAAGAGGACGGCTCCATGGGATGCCGGACACGTTCTTTCCGTCGGTCTGCAGCCGGCCGATTTCAAGATCATCGTAGCCAAATCGGCGATTGCTTGGCAGGCGGCGTTCGGGCCGATCGCCAAGCATGTCGTTAATGTCGATTCCCCCGGCTGCTGCAGCGCCAACCTGAAGCATTTCCACTATGACCGCGTGGTCCGGCCCGTGTATCCGCTGGATGCAGAGCCCCTACCGCGAATGGGTCCCTAAAAGGAGACGACCGATGAAATCATTTGAGACATCCAGGCAGCTTCTAGCCGACGCCAAAGCCTATCTGGCGGGCGGGGTGGCCAGCTCGTTAAGAAGCGCCATGAAGCCGGCCCCTCTCTATGCCGTATCCGGAGCCGGCCCCCGCATTCATGATGCGGACGGTAACGAATACGTTGATTATTTGCTTGCTTACGGGCCGTTGATCCTGGGCCACGCTCATCCGGGCTTTACGGAGCACGTCCATCAAGCGATGACCAGGGGGTGACCTTCGGGCTGCAGCACGAAGGTGAAATCGAGCTGGCCCGGCGGCTGACGGAGGTGCTGCCCTGCGCCGACAAAGTAGCCTTGAGCGGATCCGGCACCGAGGCGGTCATGCTGGCCCTGCGGCTCGCGCGGGCTTACACGGGCAGGAAGAAGGTCGTGCGGTTTCACGGTCACTATCACGGCTGGTCGGACTCCATCTTCACTTCTTTTCCGAGCTCGGACATGCGCCAAACCGGGGCGTCCTCTTCCAGCCAGCCGGAGCAAATCCTGCCGGGGACCGGCGGGCAGAGCCCGAATGCGCTGGAGGACATCATCCTGCTCCCCTGGAACGACCCTGAAGGGCTCGAAGCCGCCCTGCGGGAGCATCAGGACGAGATCGCAGCCGTCATCTCCGAGCCGGTCATGTGCAACTCCGGCTGCATGCTCCCAAGCCGGGTTACCTGGAGCGGATGAGGGAGCTGACCGAGGAACTCGGCATCGTCATGATTCTGGATGAGGTAATCACCGGCTTCCGGCTCAGCATGGGGGAGCCCACGGCAAGTTTGGCCTGAAGCCGGATCTCGTGACGATCGGCAAAGCCCTGGGAGGCGGCATCGCCATCAGTGCGGTTGCCGGACGCCGAGAGATCCTGAACTTGATCGAGGAGGGAACCGTCAGCCATCTGGGGACCCTGAACGGCAACGGAGTCGCGACTTCGGCCGCTTTGGCTACGATTGACGAGTTGTCCAAGGACGGGGGGCGGTGTATCCCCGGATGGAGCAGACGGCGAACGAGCTCGTCGAAGGAATACGGACTCTGCTCGCCAAGCACGGGATTCCGGGAATCGTTAACCAGGCCGGTCCCGTCTTCCACATGATGTTCACCGATGAAAAGAAGGTAGAGGATTTCGCTTCCTTCAACAAGAGGGATTCGGCGAAGTATTCCGAGTTTGCGGGGAAAATGCTCGAAGCGGGCGTTCTCGTCCGCTCCAACGGGCTGTGGTACGTTTCCGCCGTTCACGGGAAACCGGAAGTTTCGGATACGCTGGCTGCGGTGGATAAAGCACTGGCTGCTTTATAAGGAGGAAGGTATGAGACTGAAGGACTCCATAGCATGGATTACCGGCGGGTCAACCGGCATCGGCAAGGCAACGGCCGAACGGTTCGCCCAAGAAGGAGCCAAGGTGGCCATCACGGGCCGCGACAAGGCCGCTCTTCAGGCGGCGGCGGAAGAAATCGGGACGTACGGGGGCGAAGTTCTCTGGGTGGACGGCGACGTTCAGCATGCGGCTGATGTCAGCCGGATGCTGGACGCCGTGCTGGACCGCTGGGGCACGATCGACGTGCTGGTCAACAATGCCGGGATCTGCAAGCCCGCTCCCTTCCTGGAGCTGGAAGAATCTGAATGGGACCGCCACATGGCGATCAATCTCAAAGGGACCTTCCTTGCCGGGCAGGCGGCCGCCAAGCTGTTGGTGAAGCAGGGAAAAGGCGGCTCCATCATTAACATGTCCAGCGTAAACGGCCTGGCGGCGGAAGGGGATCAGGCGCATTATAACGCGACCAAGGGGGGATTAATCTCCTCACCATGTCCATGGCACTGGAGCTGGCCCCCTACGGCATCCGCGTCAACGCCCTTTGCCCCGGGTTCATCGAAACGCGTCTGACCAAGCCGTTGATCGATAACCCGGATGCCTTTGGGGAGTACCGGCGAACGATTCCGATGGGAAGAGCCGGCCAGCCGGAAGAAATCGCCGATGCCGCCCTGTTCATGGCTTCGAGCGATTCGCGTTATATGACGGGCCACTGCCTGGTGGTCGATGGCGGGCAGCTGATTAAGCTGTCCTGATAACGCACGAAAGTTCCAAACGGAGGCCCGGCCATGAACAAAGAAGCAACCGATAAACAAGAACGCTACACCATTCAATCGATAGACAAAGCCCTGGATTTAATCGAGCTGCTGGCCGACCGGGGGTCGCTCAACCTGCTGGAGCTGGCGGAACTGCTGGACCAGCCCAAATCCTCGACGTACCGGATCGTTCTGACCTTGGAAAACCGGGGCTATATCAGCCGAAGCGACGAGGACGGGAAATACTGCCTCGGCTACAAGCAGCTGATGCTGACGAGAAATCTTCTCGAACGGAACAATTTGCGAAGCGCCGCCTGGAACGAGATGAAGAAGCTTTCCGACCTTTATGGGGACACGATCAATCTCGGTGTCCTGATGGAGGGAGAAGTGCTGTATGTAGAGATTATCGAGAGCACCCAGCCGCTCCGAATGACCGATACGGTCGGTTCCAGAGCCCCTTTCAACGCAACGGCCATCGGCAAGGCCATCACGGCCTACCTCCCTCAAGAAACGGTCGAGAAGCTGATTCGCGAGCGCGGATTGCCCGCGCTGACGGAACACACGATTGTTACGAAAGATCGGCTGATGCAAGAACTCGAGCAGGTCCGGATTCAAGGATACTCCATAGACGACCAGGAAATGGTGGAGGGGGCACGCTGCCTGGCCGCTCCCATCTTCAATATGTACGGAAGCATACAGGGGGCGGTCAGCATGTCCGGGGCCATGCACCGGTTTCCTACCCACAGGCTGAGTGATATGGCACGGCAGATCCGCTTGACCGCAGACGGGATATCCCGCAAGCTCGGGCATCCCCCTTTCCCGCTCCGGGGATGGACGACAAGATTTAATACCACAAGGAGGCGGCGAGGCATGAGCGCTGCAGAAACCCGAAGCTTTTTATCTCCCCTCACCTTGGGGACGGTTCAGTTAGGCCTTACCTATGGGGTCGCCAATCAAACCAGGCAGCCGGACCAGGAGACCGCGACCCGTCTTCTGGACGCGGCCGTGGAAGGGGGAATCCACTCCTTCGATACCGCACCCAGCTATGGAAGCTCCGAGGAAGTGCTGGGGCGGTATTTTGCCGGCAAGACAGTTCCTTCCCTTATCTCCAAATGGACCTTGTCCGAAGAGCCGGGAAAGCCGGCGCTTCGCCAACAAATCTACGACACATTAGAGAATTCGGCGGCCAAGCTCGGCTTAATCCGCGTTCCCGCCATGCTGCTTCATACACCCCTGATTCTGGCCAGCCGGGGGCCGAGGTAACCGGTTTGCTGCAGGAATGCGTACAGGCCGGCTTGGTGGACAAGGTGGGGGTTTCCCTTGCCAATCATGTCGACCAGGAGTTCGAGGCCATCTGGCCGTCTCTTCAGGATGATCTGTATGAATTGGTTCAGATTCCCTTCAATGTGCTGGACCAGCGGCTCATTCGGACGGGAGCGCTCGAGAAACTGAGGCAATCCGGCAAGCTGGTGCTGGCGCGCAGTGCCTACCTGCAGGGACTGATTTTCCTAGAGGACGAGAGGCTTCCCGATCATCTCAAACACGCCGCCCCGTGGCTGGCCAAGCTTCGGCGACTTGCCGAAAGAGAGCGCATGTCGATGGCCGAATTGGCTTTCGCCTACGTGAGGGATACCCCGGGGATCACCAGCGTGCTGGTCGGGGCGGAAACCCCGGAGCAGGTACGGAACAATGTGGGTCTGCTGAAGGCAAAGCCCGTGTCCGAACAGACGAGAGCCGAGATCGAAAAGGAGTTCCTCCACGTCCCCGATTCGATTATCGTCCCGACCCTGTGGAATCTTTGGAAAAATACTAGTAAATAAAGCGATAACCGCCTGCCCTTACCGCATTCCCAGTACGCAAGCGGAGGCTCGCTTTCCTACCGTCTTTTGGGGCGGTCTTTTTTTATGGGGAAAACCCCAAATTTTTCATAACCATTGTCACAGAATGTGTTACAATCGGTTATATAATGAACCAAAGAACGGGAAGCAGACAGGAGAGGAGCTTTATCGTGATAAACGATCAACAGCTTGCCGAAGAGGAAGCACCTTATTACCGCATTCAATCGGTCGACCGGACCTTGACGATTCTCCAATGCTTTGTCAGGGAGAAACGGCCGCTAGGGGTTAGCGAATTGGCCCGGATGATGAGCCTGAACCGAAGTGCCGTTCACCGGTTTTTGCTGACCTTGAAGGACCACGGCTATGTAACGCAGGTAAGGGACTCCGACCGTTACAGCATAGGGCCGGCGGCCTTTGAGCTGGGGGCGGTGTTCACCAATTCCACCGACCTGACCGCGGAAGGGAGGAAGGTGCTGATCGAGCTGGTCCGCCAAACGGGCTGTTTGGCCCATCTCGGTATTCTGGACCAAGGCACCGTCCTGTATCTTCTGAATGTGGAGCCGGACCGGGGGCAGTACTTGTTCGGCGCGGTCGGGCAGAGGCGGATGGTCTACAATACGGCCCTGGGCAAGAGCTTGACGGCCTGGTTGCCCGAGAACCGGGTCGACGACATTCTGGATAAGTGCTCTTTCGAGCAACTCACCAAGCATACGATCGGGACTCCGGAGCAATACAAGCGGGAGCTGGAGCAAATCCGGCAGGAGGGCATCGCATTCGACCGCGAGGAGTCTACCCTAGGGGCTTTCTGTATCTCCGCCCCGGTCCGGGACAAATGGGACAGTGTCATTGCCGCTATCAGCATAAGTGCTTACGGGTTGTCGGAAGAAAAGATCCGGGAAATGGGGCTGATGGTCAAAAGCAGTGCCGCCCAGCTGTCTCGAAGGCTTGGTTATATGAGCGGGCTGTAAGGCGGGCCCTTCGCCCAAGGATATGGATTTATAAGGGGATGGACGGAACATGAATGCTTTCATGCGTAAATTTCACGACTTGAAGCTCGCCCGGAAGCTTTGGCTTTCCTTTGCCTTCGTCTCCTTGCTCACCCTCATTACTTTTGCCTTGCTGTCTTCCACCTTCATCCGCAACATGATCGTGGAAAGGGAGGGCGGGGTCATTCAGCAGCAGATTGACTCTTACACGGGAAGCCTGGACAATTATCTGCAAAGCATTGAAAAGTCCTCCCAGGTGCTGATCTATTCCCAGCGCATCCAGGAAAGGTTTAAGGGCAACCTGAATGAACTGGACGGGGAAGAACGCATTAGGGCCTACAATGATGTTTACAGTCAGATCCGGGAAATGTGGGACAACGTTTACGGGCTGGAAGGCATCTATCTGGTGGACCGGTATAAGAATGTTTTTAACACCAATGTAAGCCTATCGATGACACCGGGTTATTTGACCAGCGAAGATTTCGTCAACCAGGGATGGTATGAGCTCGCGCAAAAATCAGGAGGAGCCCCTATTGGTCCTTCCTCAAGTGGAGGGGGAGGAGTCGTCCGTCGTCCTGTTCAAAGCCGTTTATAACAAAAACGATCTGTCCCTGCTCGGTTACCTGGTGGTCGTCATCTCTCCCCAAATCTTCGACAAGTTCCTGTCTTCCTCCAATCTGTCGGAAGGGGCAAGCAGCGTCGCGGATGCAAACGGCTTCCTGTATTCAACGGGAGGAGCGAAAGACGGCATCACCCAGTTGCTGGATCTCCATCAACTGACCGGACCGAAAGGATATACCATCCAAACCTATGAAGGCGACTCTTACCTCGTTGCCTATATCCAATATCCGCTTACGAACTGGGTGTTTATTCACGCCATCAAGCTGGACCTGCTGCTAAAAGATTTAACAAGGGTCAACAGCCTGTGGATTCTCTTTCTTTCCCTTTCCCTTCTGCTCATGATTATCGTTTCGGGCCTCATCTCGAGAACCATCTCCATGCCCATCCGCAAAATGGTGAAGCTGATCCGCGAGGTCGAGCGCGGCAACCTGGGCGCGAAGTTTCAGGCCCACTACCAAGACGAGTTCGGTCTTCTCGGGCGTGCCTACAACCATATGCTGGACACGATCCGTGAAGGTGTCCCCCTCATGAGGGAAAAGTTCTTCCGCTCCCTGCTCGAGAGAAGCCTGACGGACGAACAGCGGAAGGATTTTGAACAGAGGCTTGGCTTCGCCCTGGAGAAAGGACCTTTTCAGGTTGCCCTGCTCTATCTGCACGGCCCGCCTGCCGAAGAAGATGCCGAAAGGGCCGAAACCCTTTTGTCCCGCTATGAAGCCCGTTGTCCGGTTCTGTCGACCTCGGTTTCGCTTAATCAGTTCTGCCTGATTTTTAACAGCCCGGAAGAGTCCGTCCTCCCCTTGCTGGATGAGCTGCTGCTCGAATTGAGGGGAGCCCTGTCCCTGAATGCCTATGCCTTCGTCGGCAATGCGTATGACCATATCGATTTTATCAAAACGTCGTACGAGGAGGCCCGGACGCTGATGAAGTACGCGGTGCGGGAGCGTATGAGCGAGGAAGCCATCCTTTACCGGACCGAGGACTCCCTGCAGACCCAATACCCCGAATCCTTTGAGAACCGGCTCATCTTCTATATCGATGAAAGGGATTATGAGCAGTGTGAAGCGGTTATGAGCGAGCTGAGGGATTACGCCAAAACCAACCATCTGGCCCCCTCCATTATGACTACTTTCCTGGTAGCCATGTATCACTATCTCTATAAGCAGGCTCTGAAATACGGCAATGTGAACGAGAGGGCCGTCCGCGAAGTGTTTCACAATTTGGACAGCCGGCTTTCGGCGGAGCATCTTGAGAAAAGCTTCCGGGATTTTCTGCTGCTGCTGCACGAGCATCTGGGGGCCGCTCCTCAGAAGAGCCAAATGCGCAGCCCGAACATCACGAAGTCGCTTGAGATGATCCACAGCGAGTATGGCCTATCCCGGTTGAGCGTCGACTACGTGGCCCGTCATCTTGGGCTGACCGCCAACTATTTCAGCAACCTGTTTAAGAAAGAGATGGGCGTGGGGTTTGTGGAGTATGTGGGAGGAGTCCGCCTCGAAGAAGCCAAACGGAATCTGATCGAGACGAACCATAAAATAAAGGAGATAGCGGATCGGGTAGGGTTTGAGGATCCTCATTATTTTGGCATTTGGTTCAAAGACAACACCGGGCTTTCCCCTCGCAGTACCGCAAAATGATGGTGGCCGCCCGGGCTTAGGCTTTACGGCTTAACGCCCTTGCCATCTTGTCCCGGGTCTGGCTTAACCGGTTTTCCGCTCCATGCGGATGAATAGGGTCACTCCACGTAAACCCATCGCCCTCGTATCGGGGGATCACGTGCATATGGTAATGGGTGAGGTCGTTAAACTTGCCTCCATTCTGGCAAATGGTGATGCCATCCGGTTTAAACAAGCTCTTAAGCACAAGCGAAAGCTTTTGCGAAGCTTCCATAATAGCGTAGGCCGTTTCGGATTCCATTTCTTCCACATCCACATAGTGAAGCTTGGGAAGAATCAAAGCATGCCCTTCATTAAAAGGCGCGATATCCAGGACGCAGGCCAGGAGATCATTCTCATACACCGTATTTACGCCGGGCTCCCTTCCGTTCGCGATCCGGCATCCCAAGCATTCCATGCGGGTTCCCTCCTCCTAGAGATATTCTGTCTTGCTTATTCGACTACTCTGTCCCGTATTCCTTGTTGTTGCTTTCAAAGCGAGATTTTTCTATAGTTAGTTTTGTAAGCGAATTCATATGAAGAGAGAAGGGCAAATATGGGCAACGATCGATCCTATTGGATTCAAACGCTGCAGCGCATCACAGAACCCGTTCTTCAGTCGCTGGCCGAACGAAGGCTGCGTGCCGTCATGCCGGTAGAAGGCAAAACCGGGGACCGGACGTCCTGTACCCACCTGGAAGCGCTGGGCCGTACTCTGGCCGGCGTCTCCCCTGGCTCGAGACCGGGAGCCGGACGGGGGAAGAAGGGAAGCGGAGGGAGCGGCTCGCCGGGCTCGCCCGAGAAGCGATCGATGCCGCCACGGATCCGGCTTCCCCGGACTTTATGAACTTCGACAAGGGAAGCCAGCCGCTCGTGGATGCGGCTTTCCTTGCTCACGCGCTGCTGAGGGCTCCCCAGGAGCTTTATGCGAAGCTGGCCCCGCATGTCCGCGAGAATCTGGGTGCAGCCCTGCTGTCGACAAGGGTGATCCGCCCGGGCTTTAACAACTGGCTGCTGTTCAGCGCCATGATCGAAACCGCGCTGTACCGGATGGGCCATGCCTGGGACCGGATGCGGGTGGATTATGCCCTCCGCCAGCATGAACAGTGGTACGCAGGAGATGGGGCTTACGGGGATGGGCCGGCTTTTCACTGGGATTATTACAACAGCTTTGTCATCCAGCCTATGCTGGTGGACATTCTGGATGCGGTCGGAGATGAATATGGCGAGTGGAAGCTGCTGCGCGACAAGGTCATTACCCGCGCGATCCGGTATGCGGCCGTTCAAGAACGGCTGATCTCGCCAGAAGGGACTTATCCGCCCATCGGCCGATCGCTCGCGTACCGGTTCGGAGCATTCCAGCACCTGTCTCTCATGGCGCTGCGGGAGCAGCTGCCCGAGGAGGTCGAGCCGGCTCAAGTCCGCTGTGCGTTAACGGCGGTAATCCGCCGGCAGATCGAGATGCCCGGGACCTTCGATGAGAACGGCTGGCTTACGGTAGGCTTTGCCGGCCGGCAGCCGGAGACGGGAGAAGCCTATATATCAACGGGAAGCCTCTACCTGTGCAGCACGGTCTTCCTCGCGCTCGGGTTACCACCCGATGCCCCCTTCTGGCAGGGAGAAGCGGATTGGACCGCCCGCAAAGCCTGGTCGGGAGCGCCGGTTTCGATCGACAAGGCGATCCCGGGTTGAGTTGAGCCGCTCCCGGCCCCGAAACCGGAAACCGGAAACCAACTATTCCCTGTACAAAGGGCTGGGGTTATGATTTATTGACAGGGAATGACTTGTTAAGGAGGGGCCAAGATGAAGCTTATGTATGAAAATCCCGCCCGGGTATGGACCGAAGCCCTTCCAATCGGAAACGGGCGGCTTGGAGCGATGGTGTTCGGAGGGATCGAGAAGGAGCGCCTTCAGCTGAACGAGGATACGCTGTGGTCGGGAAGCCCAAAGGACGGAAACAACCCCAACGCGCGGAAGGTGCTTCCGGAGGTTCGCCGATTGATAGCGAAGGGCCGGTACGAAGAGGCTGACCGGAGGAGCCGGGAGATGATGGGACCCTACACCCAGTCCTATATGCCGCTGGGCGATCTGTGGATCCATCAGGAAGCGGAGGGCGAAGCGGCAGGCTACCGAAGGGAACTGGATTTGGTATCGGGGACGGCGAGTGCCGAATACCGGATAGGAGACGTGACCTACAGGCGTCGTTACTTCGCCTCGTACCCCGATCAGGTGATCGTGGTGCGTCTGGAGGCGACTACGCCCGGTTCTCTTCATTTTATGGTAAAGCTGGACAGCCTGCTTCCTTATGAAACGGCGGCGGAGGATGGGGAGCTCGTCATAAGGGGGACGGCCCCCGAGCATGTCGATCCTAATTATTACGACAGGGAGCAGCCTGTTGTCTATGGGGATCCGGGGACAAGCCGGGCCATGCTGTTCGAAGGAAGAGTAAGCGTCCGCCTTGAGGAGGGAAGCTTCCGGGCAGAGGAGACGGGTCTCCGCGTTAAGGGAGCGACGACGGCCACGCTCTATTATACGGCGGCTACCAGTTTCAACGGGTACGACAAGCCCCCGGGAAGAAACCCGGAGGAATTGAGCCGGATAAATGCTGGTCGTTTAAACGCCGCTATGGAGAAGGCCTACGAGGCACTGCTTCGGGATCATACGAAGGATTACCGGTCGCTGTTCGACCGGGTGGAGCTGCGGATCGGGGGCGGGAAGGAAGCGGCCGATCTGCCGACGGATGCCCGCGTGTCGGAAGACGGGGCGGGGGATCCCGGGCTCGTGGAGCTTCTGTTTCAGTACGGGCGGTATCTGATGATTGCCAGCTCACGGCCGGGCACGCAGCCCGCCAACCTGCAGGGAATCTGGAACCGGGAGATCCGGCCGCCGTGGAGCAGCAACTGGACGCTTAATATCAACGCGCAAATGAACTATTGGCCGGCCGAAACATGCAACCTGGCCGAGTGCCATCAGCCGTTCCTCGACTACATAGAGAACCTGTCGCATAACGGCAGGAAAACGGCCGAGGTGAATTACGGCTGCCGGGGATGGACGGCGCATCACAACTCCGATATCTGGGGACTGACGGCTCCGGTCGGGGACTACGGACACGGTGATCCGGTCTGGGCGCTGTGGCCCATGGCGGGCGCCTGGCTGAGCCAGCACTTGTGGGAGCATTATGCCTTCGGAGGAGGGAGGAGTACCTGCGCGAGACGGCCTATCCGGTCATGAAGGAAGCGGCCCTCTTCTGCCTGGATTGGCTTGTCGCGGATGAGCAAGGACGGTTGACCACCTCCCCTTCCACGTCTCCGGAGCATAAATTCGTGACGGAGGACGGGCAGAAGGCTGCCGTTTCCTCGTCGGCCACGATGGATATGGCGCTGATCTGGGATCTGTTTACGAACGGGATCGAAGCGTCGGAGGTGCTGGATACGGATGAAGACTTCCGGAGGACGCTCCTGGATGCCCGGAGCCGGCTGTTTCCCTTGAAGGCCGGGAGATACGGGCAGCTGCAGGAATGGTCCTCCGATTGGGAGGACGAGGATATTCATCACCGCCACGTCTCCCATCTGTTCGGCGTTTACCCGGGCCGGCAGCTGACCAAGGACGGAATGCCCGGATGGTACGAGGCGGCGAGATGCTCCCTCGAACGGCGCGGGGATGAGGGCACCGGGTGGAGCCTTGCCTGGAAGATCTGCTTATGGGCCCGTTTCGGGGAAGGAACCCGCGCATGGGGGTTGATCTCGAACCTCCTGCAGCTTGTTGAGGAAGGCAGGGAGGGTAATCACCGTGGAGGAGTATACCCTAACCTGTTCGACGCCCATCCTCCTTTTCAGATCGACGGGAATTTCGGCTTTACCGCCGGAGTGGCCGAAATGCTGATGCAGTCCCACACGGGGGTTATCCAGCTGCTGCCGGCCCTCCCGCCGCAATGGCTGGAAGGTGAAGTGAAAGGGCTGCGGGCGCGGGGAGGCTTTGAGGTCGGTTTGCAGTGGAAGGAAGGCTCTCTCACGCGGGCGGACCTCCGGTCCCTGAACGGGGAAAGATGCTTCGTGGAAGGAGAGTCTGACCTGCAGGCCGAAGAAGACGGTGTCCCAATCGAATGGCAAACGGAGGCGAACGGGAGACGGTTCTTTGAAACGACTGCGGGAAAAACCTACACGCTTCGGCGTGCGTAACGGCTTAGGTAAACAACGAGCTGCCTTTTGATAAAGATGGAGCGGTAGGGAATCTTCCGCTTCATCTTTTTTTGTTGCAAATTAGGCTGCCGGGCCGGCAGACTGGCTTCAGGGAGGCGGTTAACCGATCCGCCAGCGAGTGAACCGAAACCGCAGAAACCCTTGCCGTTTCGCGTTTTTTCCGGCTGGGGGCGGGGAATCGTTTTTGTGCATGGGATGGAGAAATGGGCCATTGAACCCGCCCACTGTGAAAAGTAAGATGGCGGTATAACGGGAAGGGAGGCGGACCATTGAACGGAAACACGGAATAACCGGACGTCCATTGTAAGCGGTTACGTTAATCATTCCATGGAGCAGGAGGTAAACGATGAAAAGATGGCTGGGGCTCCTGATGAGCCTCGTAATGGTTTGGTCCCTTTGGCAGCTACCGACTCCCGCCGCCCATGCGGGATATGACAGGCTGCCGGCGTTTCCGGGAGCGGAAGGCTTCGGGTATGCGGCGGCAGGCGGCCGGGGAGGAGAGGTCTATCATGTGACGAGCTATGAGCTGACAGGTCCGGGCACCTTTCATGATGCTCTTCTGACCGCGGGGACCACACCGAGAACGATTGTATTCGACATCTCCGGGGAGATCACCATTCCCCAGATCGTGGTGAAGAACAAAGCGAACCTAACCATCGCCGGCCAGACGGCGGCAGGGGACGGGGTGACCATCCGCGGAAACAACATTCGGTTTATTAACTGCAGTGACATCG
Organism: Paenibacillus sp. CC-CFT747; assembly: GCA_030323305.1. Lineage (GTDB taxonomy): Bacteria > Bacillota > Bacilli > Paenibacillales > NBRC-103111 > Paenibacillus_AO > Paenibacillus_AO aurantius. The sequence goes on from CP106741.1 coordinate 4,047,275, forward strand.
TCGTCCGCTATTTGCGTTTCCGCATGGGCCACCAGAGCTTTCAGGACGACACCATGTATTTTGAAGACTGCCGGAACGTGATGATCGACCATTCCTCTTTCTCGTGGGGGAGCGACGAAGTGTTGTCCATCAAGAGCAAGGATTATGATCATCCGAAATCCAAGAACATTTCCGTGCAGTGGTCGATCATCTCTGAAGGACTTCTCACCCACTCCATGGGCGGATTGATCGAGATGAACACGATCACCATGCACCATAACCTGTATGCCCACAACAACGACCGCAACCCCAAAACCAAGGGCCAAATCGATTTCGTCAACAACATCATCTACAACTGGGGAAGCTTCCCTTATGTAGCCGGCGGGGAATCGGGAACGAAGAGCTTCGGTAACGTTGTCGGAAATACCTTTATCGCCGGCATCAACTCCGCGAATCCCGATTACGCCGTGGTACGCGGCAACGAGAACTACAAGGTGTATCTGGCCGACAACCGGATCGACAGCAACCGAAACGGTGTTCTGGACGGAACGGACACCGGGACCGGCATGATCGAGCCGGAAAGGCCTAGTGTCGTGGTGCCGGAGCGCTTCGAATATCCTCCGGTCCATACGCAGAAACCCGAGGAAGCCTACGAGCTTGTACTGAAGCATTCCGGCGCTTCCTAAACCGGGATGCGGTCGATAAGCGTGTCATCGACAGCGTCAGGAAGCAAACCGGAGCCATTATCGGAAACGAACAGGATGCCGGAGGATTTCCGGTTCTAAGGAAGGGAACCGCCCCTGCCGATACGGATCGTGACGGGATGCCCGACGTATGGGAAAGGGCCAAGAGGCTTAATCCCGCCGATCCGGAGGACCGGAACGGAGACCGTGATGGAGACGGCTATACGAACCTGGAAGAGTATTTGAATGAGCTGGCGGCACCCGGGTTCCCGGGGAACTACCCGACCTCCCCGCCGGCTTGGACAGGAGCCCCGTTCGAGCCGCCCGTCATTCCTGTGGAAGAGCCCGAACCGGTGCCGGTGCCAAGCCTGGATGGCGAAACGGTGCGAAATGTGGTCATAACGGACAACAGCAGCAATGGCACCGCCAACGCCGCCAACTGGTCGATTCAGCAAAATCTGCAGGCCGGAGACTTGGTGGCCGGGGACCGGCTGACCGGAAGCAAGGTATACCGGTTCGCTTCCATCCCGGATTCCTTGAAGGGGATGGAATGGCTCCGCTCGCCCGTCGCCTCCAGGAGCGCCACCAATCCCGATGTGGTCTCGTTCTACCTGGCCGCGGATACGGACGTCTATGTCGCCCACGATGCGCGCATATCGTCCAAGCCCGAATGGCTGAGCTCGGCCTACGAAGACACGGGGCTTACCATCGCGGACGATCAGCCGGTCACGTTCAACCTGTTCAAGAAGCATTATCCGGCTGGATCGAAAGTAGTCATGGGGGCCAATAACGGATCGTCCTCGATGAACTACTTTGTTATTCTGAAGCCGTCCGATTCCGATACATCTCCCCTGCAGCTGCCCCCGCCGGGTTAGAGGGGAAAAAGACGGAGGGTCCGGCCGTTTCCCTCGGATGGCAGCCGGTAAGCGGGGCTAGCGCCTACTTGATTTACCGCTCCACCCCAACGGATCCTTACTTCAAGGTGGTAGGAAGCTCGGCTAAGCCTGAATTTACGGACGACGGCGCGGCTTTCGGTGGAGTCTACCGGTACCGGGTGTCCGCGCTTAACGCTGGAGGGGAGTCCCCGCTGTCAGGCGCTGTGGAAGTACCGGTCTACGATGCGTCCCAGCCTTCTCCGGCCTCACCGGCCGGTTTGAAGATTACGGCAGCGAAGAGCCTTTCCGTCGAAATGGCCTGGACACCCGTAGAGGGTGCCGTCAGCTATGGAATTTTCCGATCTACAGCCCCTGACGGAGCGTATGAGCCGATCGGCACCACCACGTCCGCCCGTTATACCGATAAATCCGTCGCCCCCGCGACAACCTATTATTATCGGGTCGCCGCCAGGTCGGCGGGAGGGGAATCGTCAAGTTCCGATTCCGTTAAGGCGGTTACCCTGCCGGCCGTCCCTGTTCCGCAAGCTCCGGTGGGATTAACGGCAGGAGAGGTGACCACCTCCTCCTTTGCGATGGAATGGAAGCCGGCCGAATATGCGGAAACCTATTCGATTTACCGGAAGGCACAGGGGGACAACGACTTTTCCTTCCTTGCCAGCACCCCGGAACCCCGGTTTATCGACGATAGCGTCAGCGCCGGAAACAGCGGCTACAGCTATCGGGTGACGGCGGTTAACGAGAAGGGGAATCTTCGCCTTCCTCTGCTCTGGAGCTTTCCATGCCGCTGCCCGCCGCCCCGGCCGATCTCCGCAGCGGCTTGAAAGAGGAAACGTTCGTCGGCCTTATCTGGACCGTGGATGACCCTTCACCGCAGTACAACATTTACCGGGAGTCCGCCGGGAAGCCTGCCGAGTATGTAGGGTACGCCAAGGTCGAGACCTTCTACGACCGAACCGTGGAGCCAGGGGTGGAGTATACCTATTGGGTCAAAGCCAAAAACGCAACCGGCGAATCGCCTCCGTCCGCTTCCTTTAAAGTGACGACGCCTCTGGCAAGGGACCTCGACCATTTGGATGAAGTTCTGGAGGCTGCGTATGCGGATGGGCTTATCTTCGATAAGGGAGTCCTGAACAGCCTCCTCGCCAAAGTGAACCAGGCCCAACAGGGTAAGGAGAATACTTCTAACGCCCTGCGTGCCCTGGAACAGGAACTGTCGGCATTAGCCGGCAACCAGGCGGACGTTTCCTTCGTCCGAAAGATAAGGGAGGACCTTCTCTATCTAGTAGAACAAGCGGAACTATAAGCTTGCCCGCACGTTTCCGTTGTGGGAACGAACATGCTACCTTATTCTTGAGGCTGTCCGATACCGGGCAGCCTTTTTACCGGCATCTACGGTCTTTGTCCTCATTAACCGATGCAACAGGACATCAACCAATCCGCCAATCGGCCTGAAGAAGCATACGGGAATGCCGCCTTAACGGGTTATGCGAAATAAGCCAAGCAAGGAAAAGGGATAACCAAGGATGGCGCGCTGTCCAAACGCACCAAAATAGTCCAATCCCGGATCGGTTCATCGGCTGGAGGATTGAACGATTGAAGGAGGGCGCCCGGGCAGGTACGATAGGCCTAACCGAAAAGAAGGAGGCCTGCGCCAGTGGCAGAGTTGTTTACGGATTCAAAGCGAGGAATGACAGGCAGCGCGGCGGGAACCGCCAAGTCGGTACAGAACCGGTATCTCGCCAATATGCGGAAGCACTGGATGCTGTATGTCATGATCGTTCCCGGACTGTTGTATTTTCTGATTTTCAAATACGTTCCTCTTGCGGGCAGCGTCATTGCCTTTCAGAACTACCAGATCTTTAAGGGGATCACCGGAAGCTCGTGGGTGGGCTTGGATAATTTCCGCTACCTCATGACGTATCAGGATTTCTACCTGGTGCTGAGGAACACGGCGACCATTGCCCTTTACCACCTCGTCTTCGGGTTCCCCGCCCCCATCATCCTGGCGCTCTTGTTTAACGAAGTGCGGCGGATGTTTTTTAAACGGGTGGTGCAAAGCCTGTTCTATCTTCCCCACTTCTTGTCCTGGGTGGTCGTCGGGGGAATCGTTTTCGAGCTGTTGTCCAATCAAGGTATCGCTAATATGGTGCGCGGGTGGTTCGGCTTGGAGCCGGTCCTCTTCATGCAGCAGCAGCAGTATTTCCGAACCATCGTGGTGCTGTCCGCCATTTGGAAGGACGTGGGCTGGGGCACGATCATCTATTTGGCCGCCATCGCCGGAATCAACCCGAATCTGTATGAAGCGGCGGTCATGGACGGGGCGAGCCGATGGAAGCAGACCATCCATATCACCCTGCCTACCATGTTTCCAACCATACTCGTGCTTTTCCTGCTCAACATCGGCAACTTCCTCGAGCTTGGGTTCGACCAGATTTATAACCTGCTGACGCCGATGACGTATTCGGTCGGGGATATTATCGAAACGTATGTCTACCGGGCAGGGGTCCTGCAAGGGCAGTACAGCGTAACGACCGCGATCGGGCTGTTCCAATCGGTGATCGGGTTTATGCTGCTGTGGATCTTTAACCGGATGGCGCGAAAAACAGAACAGGGGTTGTGGTGATGAAGCAGACCAACGGAGAAAAAACGTTTCAAGGGATAAACTACTTGTTTCTGGCGGCTGCTGCCGCCACGATGCTGCTGCCGCTTATCCATCTGCTGGCCGTCTCGCTCAGCTCGCCGGTCGCAGCCGATTCGAAGAAGGTGTTCCTGCTTCCGGTCGAATTCACATGGGCATCTTGGGTACACATTTTGCAGAACGGGGGCCTCTGGACCTCCTTCGGCATCACGGTCTACATCGCCGTAGCGGGAACGTTCCTCAGCATGCTCTTCTCGGTGCTGACCGCCTTCCCTCTGGCCCGCAAGGAGTTTCTGTTCCGGAAGCCGTTCATGCTGGGGATCATCATTACGATGATTTTCAATGCGCCGATGATTCCGTTCTTCCTGACGGTCAGGGAGCTTGGGATGATGAATTCGCTCTGGGCGCTTATCTTGCCCGGGCTGATCGGGACGTTTAACATGATTATCATCCGAACGTTCTTTATGGGGATGCCGGCGGAGCTGGATGACTCGGCCCGAATGGACGGCTGTACCGATGCGGGCATTCTGTTCCGGATTTACCTGCCCCTGTCCAAGCCGGTGCTCGCGACCGTCAGCCTGTTCTATGCGGTCGGGTATTGGAACACCTTCCAGCGGGCGGTGCTCTTCATCCGCGATCCCAACAAATGGCCCCTGCAGATGAAGCTCCGCATCTATTTGCAATCTCCGGAGGAGCTGGCGGCGGTGAACCTGGTTCTGGGCGATTATGATTTCAACACCACGACGCTTAAGGCGGCTACCATTCTGTTCGCTACCATTCCGATCATTCTGGTTTACCCGTATCTGCAAAAATATTTTGTAAAAGGCTCGATGCTGGGCTCTCTCAAGGAGTAAAGCTTTGACTAATAAAGGGAGGTATATATCATGAGAAAACGTTTGTTTGGCAAGTCGGCCGCCGTTACGGCCGCCGCATCCCTGCTGGCGGTCACCGCTCTCGCGGGCTGTTCGCAAAAAGGAGAGAACTCCTCTGCGGATGGAGGGGGAGAAGACGGCAAGCCGGTAAAGGTGAAGGTGTTCAAAAGCCATATGGGAGTCGGCAGTATTCCCGATTCGAACAATGCCCATGTGAAATATGTCGCGGAGAAAACGGGGGTGGAATACCAGCTGGTCACGACCCCTCCGGGCTCGGAGCCGACAGAAGCCCTTAACCTGATGATTGCCTCGAATGAGCTGCCGGACATTCTTCGCCCGATCGGCGGGGTCGAGCAGACGCTGATCAAGCAGGAGGGGCTCTCCCGCTCGACGATCTGCTGCCGAAGTATGCGCCGAACGTCTGGAAGAACATCCCGAAAGAAGCTTGGGATATCGTCCGGTCGGCTTCCTCCGACGGCCACATCTACTATGTGCCGAAGGTGTTCCTGGTTCCCGAGCGGGCGCCGATGATCCGCAAGGACTGGCTGGAGAAGGTCGGGATGACCATGCCGAAGACGGCGGAGGAATACAAGGAAGTGCTGAAGGCTTTCCGGGACAAGGATCCTAACGGAAACGGCAAGAAGGACGAGCTGCCGACGTCCGGGCGGGAATTCGGCAAGTGGATGGACCATTTGTTCGGCATGTACGGGGTCGCCATGTGGGAGGGCAGTCCGGAGTGGGATCTTTATGATGGCAAAATCCAGTACGCCGGGGTCACGAAGAACATGAAGGCGGCGATCGGGTTCATCCGCGAGCTGTATGCCGAGAAGCTGCTCGACAATGAGACGTTCCTGAACAAGGGCGATGTATGGACGGCCAAGATCAACAACAACCTGGTCGGAAGCTGGTATCACCTTCCGGCTAACCTCCGCGACCGGCTGACCGCCATGCAGAAGGGGCCCCGCAGGCTTACGTAGTCGGGATGCCGGTTCCGAAGGTGAACGGCTTCGAAGGCTTCGTCACGATGAAGAGCATGGGCGAGCCGGAATGGGTCATTCCGACATCGGCGAAGGATAAAGCCCCTGCCGCTTTGAAACTTCTGGATTTCTTCTACGATTCGAACAACGAGGAATTCGTCCGGTTCGGCATCGAAGGCCTTCAGCATAAAGTCGTAGACGGCAAAAAGTGCTGCTGCCGCCCGAGGACAGCCGTCCGCTGGCGCTCGGCATGCGTAACCTGACCACCAAGGAAGACATGGATCTCCGGATCAAGGAGACGATTCCGGAGAATATGCAGAAGATGGTTCAGGACATTTTCGTGGTAAGCACGGCGGATGCCCGGCGGATTGCCGGTGACGGCCTCCCGAGCCAGGTCTATGAGGGCTTCCCCGACATTCAATCCCATAAGCTCTTCCAGGAGTATTTGACGAAGATCGCCATCGGAGAATGGCCGCTCGATAAATTCGATGAGTTCGTGGACCGCTGGAAGAAAGCCGGAGGCGACACGGTGACGAAGCGAGTCGAGGAATGGTACGCCAAAGTAAAGAAATAAGCGTGTGAAGAGCCTGCAGCAGACCGAAACGCTGCCATCGGATAGAAAGGAAGGAAATCCATGAAGAAACGATATGCCATTTGCGGGGTAAGCGGCCGGGGGCTTGGGATGTTTGCCAAGCCGATTCTGACGACCTTCTCCGCAAGCTCCGAGCTGGTTGGCCTGCTGGACCGGGACCCCGCCCGGTTCGAGCTGTTCCGGACGCGGTATCCGGAGCAAGCGGGAATCGGGACCTATTCCGAGAACGAATTTGACCGGATGGTAGACGAGACCCGCCCGGACGTGATTATCGTCGCGGGCCGTGACGATACCCATGCCCGCTACATCCTGGCCGCGCTCCGGCGCGACCTGGATGTCATCACCGAGAAGCCGATGGTCACCACCGGCGAGGATGCAAGACGGGTGCTAGAAGCCGAGAAGAACAGCAAGGGGAAAGTGACAGTCACCTTCAATTACCGGTACGCCCCCATTCATACGAAGATCAAGGAAATGGTGCTCGAGGGCAGGCTCGGCCGGATTACATCGGTTGACCTGAACTGGTACCTTGATACCTATCACGGCTCCAGCTATTTCAAGCGGTGGAACCGCGTCCGGGAGCTTTCCGGCGGGTTGTCGATCCACAAGTGCACACATCATTTTGATCTCGTGAATTGGTGGATCGGCCAGAAGCCGGTGGAAGTCTTCGCCTACGGGGCCTTGAACTACTATGGGGCGGAAGGGGAGGCCAACCCGCGAAAGGTGGACGGCCGTCACTGCAGCACCTGCGAGGATACGGAAGCGTGCAGCTATTATTCGCGCTGGAATACCCGCAGCCATACGATGCGCGTACAGGACGACCATCTGGGTTCCCTGAGCGAAGGAAAGAGCCGGTTTCCCTATTCCGATTACCGGCCGGATCAATGCATATTTGACTCGCAGATTGACATTGAAGATACGTATGCGGCCACGGTCCGCTACAACGAAGGGGCCCTGCTCAGCTATTCCGTCAACTTTTCCCTGCCGTACGAGGGGTACCGTCTGGCCATCAACGGGACCAAAGGCCGTTTGGAGACGCTGGAGTATCATATGCCCTCCCGCACGCCTTTTCCGACACCGGTTCAGACGATCGATTACTTCCCCTTATTCGGCTCCAAGGAAACCATTCACGTGGTTCACCGGGAAGGCGGACATGGGGGAGGTGACCCTCTGCTGCTCGAGGACTTGTTTATGGGAGAGGACGCCCGCCGACCGTACCGCCTTCTATCGGGAGCCGTTGACGGCGCCTATTCGGTTTCCACAGGCGAAGCCGTCTGGCGGTCGGTGAAGGAACACCGCGCCATAACCATCGACGAGGTGCTGGGCGGCAACCGCCCTGCTCCCGCGCTAAGCATGAGCGGCGAAGGGGGCCAGGGACGATGACGGCAGCGTTGACCCGCTATTTCGACCCGGAACAAAGCATGGCCGGCCAGACGCACGGGACCGACATCCCGCACGTCCTGACGGTCATGGCCCAACGCTACACAGGCGAGAATCCGCCCCATGCACCTGTCTACCGGGTGTCCCGGGCAAGCGGCATCCGCAAGCTGGAGAACCATACCTATTCTTTCCCTGTGAACACCATATTCCCGGAGATGCGTGCGGGCCAGCGGATTTATGCCTGGGCGAAGCTGTGGATCGAAGAGCCGCAGGATTTCATCTTCCTATTGAGATGCTACGGGCCTGTCCGCCTGTACCACAACGGAGAGCAGTGCTTCGGTTCTTCCCGGGAAGAAGAAGGGGAGACGGCCGCTCCGCTCAAGCTTAAGATCAAGCTCGTCCGGGGGTGGAACCACTTTGTTCTCGAGCTTGCTCTGGGCGAGGATGGAAGGGCCGGCGCTGAATTCGGGACCGGCAACCGCAAAAACAAGCCGTATGCGTTCCTGTCTCCCTCCGTGGAAAGAGAAGGGGAGGAAGGATGGATCTATACGGCCCCCTGGACCGGCCGCTTTCCTTTATCCCCTCGGCCGTTCAGCCGGAGGAAACGGCCGGAACGGCCTGGTACCCGGGGCGTTCCCCTTCGCAAGAAGGGGAGCTTCGGCTGGACCGGCTGTATGGCCGGCAGCCCGGTCTCCGCGCGGTTTCCTGGACGTCCGTTCCGGCCGGCTCCCAATGGAGCGAGACCGTTAAGGTAGCGGGAACCGCCTACGGTCCCGTCACCTTCGATTGGAACGGTCGGGAAGTTTTCACCGCGGAAGAAGGCCCCTTTCGATTCGAGCTGGAGCCCGGAGCGAAGGGCGGCCACCTCGTGGCTTACAGCACCTGCGGCCCGAAAGGCTGGGGCTTCGGCTTGGCACCGGAGGACAGTGCACCATGGAAAGCGCCGGTCAAGGTTCACGGCTATACCGGGTCGTGGCTTCATCTCGGTCCGTTTGCGGAAGGGGGGACCTCTCCGCGGAAGCCTACCGGGATATGAGCACCTTGGCTGACGGAGCAGCCGGGAAGGCTTATTGGACGACGGACGAGCCCGGTGCTTTCCTCCGCCCTTTTCTGGAGAACGAGCTTTTCGGGCGCTGGAATTATCCGCTCGGCGTTACCCTGTTCGGGCTGCTGGAAACCAGCCGCCTGCTGAAGCGGCCGGATCTGGCCGATTACGTGACGCGCCACGTGGAGTTCGCCACCTCCGCCTATGCTTATTCCCTGTGGGACCGGGAACGCTTCGGGGCGGCGGGGCTGAACAACCAGCTGTCGCATATCGACAGCCTGGACGACTGCGGCTCCTTCGGGGCTCTGGCCATTCTCGCGGACCGGGTGCGGCCGCTTAAAGGGATGCGGGCCAGCGCGGACGATATCGCCCGCTACATCATAGACGTCCAGGACCGTATGGAGGATGGGGCGCTTTACCGCCGGATCGGCGTTTCCCCCAGCATGCACAATACAATGTGGTGCGACGATATGTACATGAGCGTGCCCTTCCTCTGCCGGTACGCCGAGCTGTCGGGCGATTCGCGGTACGTGGACGAAGCGGCCCGCCAGCTTCTGCTCTATAAGAAGTATTTGTTCATGGAGGACCGGCAGATCATGTCCCACGTGTATGATGTGGGGGCCGGAAAGCCCTCACGGACGGCTTGGGGCCGGGGCAACGGCTGGGTGTTCTTCTCGCTTGCGGTTCTGCTGTCCGTGCTGCCGGAGGACCATGAGCAGTACGGTCCGATCCTCGGCTTCTACCGGGAGCTGGCCGGGGGCTACGCCCGGCTTCAGGGCTCCCGCGGCTTGTGGCATCAGGTGCTGACGGACCCCGAATCCTATGAGGAGGCGTCCTGCACCTCCATGTTCATCTACGGTTTTGCCCTGGGCGTGCGCGGAGGATGGCTGGACGAGCCGACACTCTATGCCCGGGCGGTGCTGGACGGCTGGCAGGGGCTGTGCACCCGGGCCATCGACAAGCACGGCAATTTATACGGCGTATGCAAAGGATCGAGCTGGTCGCACTCCCATGCTTATTACAAGCATGAGCTCGGCTGGAATCTCAATGATACGCACGGGATCGGCATTGTCATGCTGGCCGGAATTGAGGCGCAGGCCATGCTGAACAGCCTCGGAGGAGAAGCTTAGGACGAGGAAGGGAACAGGGAAGAGGTGGAGAAGACGTGTCACGTTGGCCCAATCGCGTTATAATACTAGAATCTCCTAATAAGGTGGGACTCTCAACGTGACGCCATCCATCCGTAAATGGCTGAGGTACAACTTAGCGAATACCCAGACCCGGCTTGTTCTTGTTCTGACCGTTTCGGTGTTTCTTATTATTCTGGCGGTCAGCCTGACCTCCTACTATACTTCGAAATCCGTGCTCCAGGAGGAATTAAGCGAGCCGCAGCGCCAAATGCTTCAACTTAACATGAACGTAATCGACGAATCGATCAAGGAAAGCGACCAGGTCGCCATTCAAGTCGCCTTGAACCAGAATATTTACACCTTTCTGACGAGCGAGGCCCAAACGTCATACGCGAACATCTCGCAGCTGTACCAGTTCCTCTCCACCCTGATCAGCAATTCCACCTCCATCAAAAGCATCTATGTGTACGACAGGACGAGGGGAGCTTCGTTTCCATTCCGCAAGGCTACAGCTCCAGCAGGCTTACTTTCGTGGATTCGGAATGGGTCGGAGTGGCGGACGAATTCGGGGACAAAATGACCGTCATCAAGAAGCGCGAGGTCCCCGAAGGGGCGGGCGGCAAAGGCTCGGGGGTCACCCTGTTCCGCAAAATCATGATTCAGGGCCAGTTCAAGGGAATCGTCGCCGTCAATCTCAACGACGACAAGCTGTTTGCCAAGCTCAGTCCTCCCGTGTTAAACAACCTGAACCGCATGCGGTATATCATCGATGAAGAAGACCAGGTGCTGTATTCCGTTTCCAACTATGATTTCGATGAGTCGGCCATCCGCCAGGCGCTGAAGGAGCTCCGGGAGGATGGAAGCGGGGACATTACGCACCAGAACCGGAAGCTGCTCGTCAACCAGCTCGTTTCCCCGGTGACGGGCTGGAAATACGTGTCGATCGTGGTACAGGACAGCCTGCTCGCCAAGTCCAAAACGGTACGCAACGCCGTTCTGATCGTGTCGCTGGCTGCGCTTGCGCTCGGAGGCATGACGATCTATTACATCAATGCCGCTTCCTTCCGGCCGGTCCGCCGGCTCAAGCAGCTGTTCAGCGACTACAGCCGCAAATCCGCGGAGCCGGAAGGAATCGACCTGGAGAAGCTCGCCGGCGAGCTTCTGAGCAATCATGCCCATTTGTCGCAGCTGGTCCGGGAAACGCTTTCGGAAGCGTCCTCCAAGCTGCTTTATGACATGTATACGGGCAATATCACGGGCAAGCGGGAGATGGAGGAGAAGTGGAGCCGGTATTTCGCGGACTGGACCCCCGAGCCCGTGACGGCCGCCATTCTGTCGATCGACCGGTACGGGGAGTGGGCTCGGACCTATTCCGGCGCGGACCAATCCCTGCTAAAGTTCGCCGCCGCAAACATTGTGGGCGAGCTGTTCGAGCAGAATGGACGGGTCCTCTGCGCCGATATCGGCAAGGACAAGCTGGCCGTCCTGCTCCAGCCGCGTGATGCGGGAATGGAGCCCGGGCGCAAGCTCGAGGAAGCGATTCAGGTGATTTTCCGTCTCCTCAAGTTCAAGGTTTCCATCGGCATCAGCACGCCCCAGGCGGAAATCGTCCGGCTTCCCCAAGCGCTGCTCGAAGCGAAGAATGCGCTCACGTACCGGCTGTATGAAGGCTACGGCAAGCTGCTTCCCTTCGGGCAGGTGTCGGGCCATGAGGTCCGGGAGCCGGTAGGGGACGGAGGCCTGGTGGAGGAGCTGACGCGAAGGATTGAGTCGGGGGACGAAGCCGGGGCGCTGGAAACGGCGGGCCGTATCATAGAAGAGGTGCGCAGCCAGTACGGGTACCCGACGGCGGCCCTGTCCTATCTGCGCACCGCTCTTGAGAGCGTGGAGCAGCTCCGGCAGGCGGAGGAGGATTCCGCTGCGGACTACCCGAGCGAAAGGCTGGACACGCTCGATCTGGACGACATCCGGGAGGAGCTTGTTCACCGGGTCAAGCCTCTTGTCCAGCGCTATCACCGCCTCGTCCAGAGCAAGGATTTTCTGACCTGCCAGCGCATGATCGAATACATGAAGCAGCATCTCGGCGAACCGATCGGCATTCCGGAAATTGCCGACGAGGCGGGCATCAGCGGATCGCTTGCCAGCCAGCTGTTCAAGCAGGAGACGGGGAAACGATCTATAACTACCTGACCCGTCTGCGCATGGAGAAAGCGGCGGAGCTTCTACTTAAGACCGAGTCCAAAATATCGGACATCGCCCTGATGGTCGGGTACCAGCATGAAAACAGCTTTATCCGAAGCTTCCGCAAATTCAAGGACATTACCCCGGGGAAATACCGGGACATGATGAGGACCCGCATGGATGCGATGCTCGAATAAGAGCCGGAAGAAACCCGGCGGAACGACTAGGAGGAACCATGGACAGACGACGAATTGTAACGCGGCATAACCCCGAGCTTACCAAATGGGACCCTTTGTCTCCCTTCTCGACAGGTAACGGGGAGTTCGCCTTCAGTGCCGACATTACCGGCCTGCAGTCGTTTCCGGAGCAGTACGACGTCCCGCTCGGCACCCAGTCCAACTGGGGCTGGCATTACACGGGCGGAAAGGACCGGTATGAGTACCACGACGCCGAGTTCCAGCCGTTTGAAACACATGGCCGGATCGTGGGGTATCCCATGAAGCCGGGGAGAAAGCGGAAGCCTATCACTGGCTGCGGATGAATCCCCACCGGCTTCAGCTCGGGCGGCTTTCGTTTCGCTTTCTAAGGGAATCGGGAGAGGCAGCCGAGGCAGCCGATGTAGCCTCCATCCGCCAGCAGCTGGATCTATGGTCGGGTGTCCTGACCAGTGAATACACGGTCGAAGGAGTTCCCGTCCAGGTGATAACGGCGTGCCATCCCTCTCTTGATGCGATAGGCGTCCGGGTGAAGTCGAAGCTGATCGGCACGGGAAGGCTGCAGGTGTTTATCCGTTTTCCCGCTCCGGATATGACGAACACGGGTTGGGCCAAATCGGTGTTTCCCGATTGGGGGAACGACGACCGCCACGAAACGAATCTTCTGGAAGAAGGCGGTCAGGAAGCGCTTCTGGAGCGGACCATGGACGAGGACCGCTACGAGGTGCGCTGGAGCTGGAGCAGCGGCAGGCTCGAGCGCACGGGTCCCCACGAGTTTACCCTTTTCCCTATGTCAGAGCAGGGGGAAACGTTGGAGTTTTGCGTCGGATTCGCCCCCAATCCCCTCGGATCGCACCGGTGGATGAGGTGATAGCCGAGAGCGCCGCCCATTGGAAAGCGTTCTGGCAGAACGGGGCGGCCGTCGATTTCTCGGGCAGCCCGGATCCGAGAGCCTATGAGCTCGAACGCCGGGTCGTGCTCTCCCAATTTCTATGCGCGATGCACAGCGGAGGCTCCCTTCCGCCACAGGAAACCGGCCTGATGTACAACAGCTGGTTCGGCAAAAGCCACCTGGAAATGCACTGGTGGCACGCCGCTCACTTCCCGCTCTGGGGAAGGGAGGAGCTTCTGCTGAAGAGCATGGACTGGTACACCCGCATCCTGCCCGTGGCCCGGGAGCTTGCGGCGGAGCAGGGCTATGAGGGCGCCCGCTGGCCCAAAATGGTCGATTTTGAAGGCAAGCACTGCCCGTCTCCCGTCGCCCCGGGCTTGATCTGGCAGCAGCCGCATCCGATCGCCCTCGCCGAGCTGTGCTACAAAGCGAATCCGACCCGGGAGTTACTGGAACGCTTTCGCGAGATCGTGTATGCCTCGGCGGACTTTATGGTCTCTTATGCCCATTGGGATGAAGATAAGAAGGTGTATGATCTGGGGCCGCCGCTCATTCCCGCCCAGGAATGCCACCCGCTGGCCGGAAGCAAAAATCCTCCCTATGAGCTCGAATATTGGAAATACGGGCTGGAGACCGCCATCCGCTGGGCGGAGCGGCTTCAGGAAGAGCCTTCTTCCACCTGGGCAGAAGTGGCCGGCGCTATGGCGGAGCCTCCTCATGCCGACGGAGTCTACCTTGCTCACGAATGGTGCCCGGATACCTTTACCGCCAAAAACCACGACCATCCCTCCATGGTCGGAGCACTGGGAATTCTGCCTGGGACACTTATTGACCGGGAGATTATGCGGAATACGCTTCTTAAAGTAAAAGACGTCTGGAAGTGGGGCTCCGCCTGGGGCTGGGATTTTCCGATGTGCGCCATGACGGCGGCCCGGCTCGGCGAACCCGACCTGGCGGTGGATTTCCTCTTGATGGACGCCGCCAAAAATACTTATTTGACCAATGGTCACAATTACCAGCGCCCGGGGTTATCGGCTTATTTGCCGGGCAACGGAGGGCTGCTGACGGCCATCGCCATGATGGCGGCCGGCTGGGAAGGCGGTCCGCAAACAGAGAATCCCGGCTTTCCGCAGGACGGAAGCTGGTCGGTGAAGTCGGAGGGGCTGAAGCCTTGGCTGTAGATTCAGCCGGGAGCCGATCGCCGCACAGCCGATAGCCCGGCTTATCACGGAAGGAGCGTTACGCATGGCCAAAGGAACACGCTGGCCTTCGGAACGGAAATCGGCAATGGACCGGTTTACCGGCCTGGAGATAGTCCAGTTGACGGATTATAAAGCGCACAGCCATCATTTGTATTTTACCGAAAGCGGCTGGTACGACGAGGAACGCCGGCTGCTGTTCGTATCGGACCGGGGCAACAGCACGAACCTGTACAGCCTCGAGGTGGAAAGCGGGGAAATCACGCAGCTCACCGAGTTTGAGAACAACGACCACTTGGACGCCTGCCTGCTCCCGGACGGAAGCGCCGCCATCGTCAAGCTCGGACGGAGGGTTCTCCGTCTCGACCTGGGGAGCTTGGCGGAGACGTACCTTTACGAAGCCCCCGAGGGGTACCACCTCGGCAACGTCAGTGCGGGAGCGGACGGGGAGACCGTCTGGACCTGCGTTCAGGAGGACTTGTCCCACCGCATCCGTCTCGATCTCGGGAACGGATATGTCGGGCACCGGGAGCTGATGGAGGCGGCGCCACACAGCATGATCGTGCGCGTCGATGCCGCTTCGGGCGGTGCCGCTAAGGTTTATGAACAGAACAAGTTCATTACCCATATCAACGCCTCTCCCAAGCTGCCCTGGCTGATAACGTTCTGCCATGAAGGCCCTTGGCATTTGGTGGATCACCGGATATGGGGACTCGATGCGCGAACCGGAGAGGCCTGGAGGATCCGCGAGCGGCTGGAGCCCGGAGAGAAGGTGGGCCATGAGTTCTTCTTCCCGGACGGGGAGACGGTCGGTTACCACGGCTTCCGCGCCGATGGGACCAACTTCTTCGGAAGCATCCGGCACGACAATACGGGGATGGAGGAAACGGAATTCGGCTTCGACACGTGGCACGGGTATGCGGATGGGCTGGGACAGGCCATCGTGGACGGCAAAGGCGCCGTGAAGACGCTCAGCCTGTGGCGCAAGAACGACGACGGCGTCTACGAAGGGCCGCGCATGCTGTGCGAGCTCCGCTGCAGCTTTCATTCGCAGAAGGTGCATGCTCATCCGCGGTTTGATGCGTCCGGCGGGCGGGTGCTTTTTACAAGCGACAAGAATGGGTACGGCAACTTGTATCTCGTGAAGGTTCCGGAGGATTTCACTTCGCTGCCTCTCTTCACCCCTTAATCCATCAATTCGAAAGGAGCATCAAACCATGGAATCGGCGAAGCAGCTGACCGCTCAAGCCCCCTGTCCGTCAAGGTAGGGGAAACCATCCTGGCCGCCGGCCCGGACGGCTACCATCCGAAGATAGCGAACCAGTGGGGATACGTGGCGGGCATGGCCCTGACGGCGTTGGGCCGGCTGGGGGATTGGACGGGAGAGACCAGGTACACGGAATTCCTCAAGCGGCATATGGATGTGTTCATTCAAGAGGACGGCGCGATATCAGGCTATACGCTGGAGGATTATAACCTCGACCATATCAACAAAGGCAAAAACCTGTTCCGCCTCTGGCGCGAAAACGGAGAGGAGAAATACGGGAAGGCGGCCCGGCACTTGATCACCCAGCTGACGGGACAGCCCCGTACCGAGGAGGGCGGTTACTGGCACAAGAAGATATACCCGTTCCAGATGTGGCTCGACGGGTTGTACATGTCTTCGCCTTTTATGGCGGAATACGCCCTCACGTTCCAGGAGGACAGATGGTTCGATGAGGCGGCTCATCAGCTTCTGTTGGTGGAACGCCGGACCCGCAACCCGCAGACGGGCCTGCTTCATCATGCGTGGGACGAAAGCCGGGAGCAGCGCTGGTGCGAGGGGAGACCGGCCGTTCGAGGCATGTATGGGGACGGGCGATGGGCTGGTATGCGATGGCGCTTGTGGATGCGCTGGAGCATTTTCCTTCCGATCACCCGAAGCGGGGGCAGCTCATGGGCATTTTCGAGCGTATGGCTAATGCGATGGTCCGCGTTCAGGATCAGGAGAGCGGCGTCTGGTATCAGGTGATGGACCAGAACGGACGGGAAGGGAATTACCTGGAAGCCTCCGGCTCCTGCATGATGACCTATGCGCTCGCCAAGGGCATCCGTCTACGCTATTTGGCGGAAATCGGAGAAAGTGTCGTTCACCGGGCTTACGAAGGCATCCTTAAGCATTTCGTGACGGAGGATGAGCAGGGCGTTCACCTGCATGGAATTTGCCACGGGGCGGGCCTCGGAGGACGTAAATACCGGGACGGTTCCTATGAGTATTACTTGAGCGAAGCGGTGGTCAGCGACGTGCTGATGGGAGTGGCTCCTCTCCTCCTGGCCAGCATCGAGATGGAGAGGCTTGAAGAAGCACGGGAGAAAATTAAGAGCACTTGAAGGAGACCACCGCTATGAAACCGCACAGAGAAGGACGTTGGGAGGACAAGGTGACCTTGAGGTATCCCGCCTCCTGGTGGCGGAACCTGTGGCGGGAGGCCCTGCCCGCCGGCAACGGCGTCCTCGGAGCCTCCGTTTTCGGCGGGGTGCAGGACGAGACGGTGCTGCTGAACCATGCCGCCCTGTGGCATTGGGGACAGCGGGACGAGCTGCCGGACGTCAGCTTTACGCTGAAGGAGACCCGCCGGCTGATGGACGAGAAGCGGTACCTCGAAGCCAGTTGGCAGCTTGCCGATGCGCTGAAGGAGAGAGGCTACGGGACGAAGCTCGCCTCCCGGTTTCCGCTTGCCGCCATCCGGCTGACCATGCCGGGCGAGCAGGCCTTCCGAAGCTACCGGCGGGAGCTCGATATGGACAGCGGGCAGATTACCGTGGCCTGGAAGGACGGAGAGCGCCTGTATTCGCGCTTGCTCTTCGTTTCCCGGGCTGACGACTGCCTCGTCTACCGCATCGGCGAAGCCGGAGGAAGGAGTCTCCGGCGAAATCGGCCTGGAGCTTCATCCGAGCGACCGCTGGGCGGATACTCCGGAATACCGGGAGCTGGAGAGCACGGTCGAGACCGGGGCGGAAGGCCCCTACGCCTGGTATGCGGCGGCCAACGACGACGGCACCGATTTCGGTGCGGTTATGCTTCTTATACCGGAAGGCGGCTCCTGCACGCCCGCCGGCGGCCGGCTCCGCTTCCAAAGAGCGGACCGGGTGCTCGTGCTCGTGAAAGTTTTTGCCGGCGGGAGCCGGGAGGCGGATTGGAAAAGGCTGAAGGAAGAACTCGCCGGCCTGATTCGGCCGACAGGGTCCGCAGAGCGGGGAGAAGCCCTTCAAGAGGAAAGGGCTCCCGGACACCTCTCTTCCCTCTATGATCGCCTGCTGGAACGTCACACGGCGCAGCACCGGCCGCTTTACCGGTCGGCCTCGCTCGAGCTCGGAGGGGAAGAGCAGGAGCGGACCAGTGAGCAGTGGCTGGCCGACGCTTACGAGGGGGAAGCCCCTCCCGCCTTAATCCGCAAGCTGTGGGCTTACGGCCGGTATTTGTTCCTGAGCGGAACCTCCACGGCGGAGGAGGCCGGACCCTTCGGGCTTTACGGCTTGTGGGGCGGGGATTACCGGCTGGTCTGGAGCCATCATATGGCCAACGAGAACATCCAGATGATGTATTGGCACGCCCACCAAGGCGGTCTGAGTGAGCTGGTTCTTCCTCTCTTCCGCTATTACGAATCGCTGATGGATGATTTCCGCGGAAATGCCCGGAAGCTGTACGGCTGCAGGGGCATCTACATTCCCGCCGGAACGACGGCGGGCGTCGGGGTGCCGAACCAGATTGTCCCCGTTATTCTCAACTGGACGGGGGCCGCGGGCTGGCTGGTCCGGCATTACGAGGAATACGCCCGCTTTACGGAGGAAGAAGGCTTTCGGGAGGAAAGGGCTTTTCCGTTCATGCAGGAGGTGCTCGCCTTCTATAAAGATTTCCTGGTGCAGGAGGAGAACGGGCTGTACAAGCTGTATCCTTCCGTCTCCCCGGAAAATACGCCGCTGAATCATATGCCCGCAGACGGAAAGCCGCTCGCGCATCCCATGCCTACGACGATCAACGCCACAATGGATGTGGCGATCGTGAAGGAGCTTCTCCGCAATCTCATCCGGGCGGGGAAGGCCTCGGGCTATAGGGAGGAGGAGCTGGCCGAGTGGAGGGCGATGCTGGAACGGCTTCCGGCTTACCGGATCAATGAAGAAGGGGCCGCCGCCGAATGGATCCATCCGGATTTTGAAGACCGGTATGCCCACCGCCATCTGTCCCACCTGTATCCCGTCTTTCCGGGAGACGAAATCTCCCGGGAAAGCGATCCCGAAGCGTTCCAGGCTTTTGCCAAGGCGGTGGACAAGCGGGATCTCGGGGCGCAGACCGGCTGGTCGCTTGCCCACATGGCCGCTATTTATGCCCGGCTGGGCGACGGGGACCGCTCCCTGGAATGCTTGGACGTGCTCGCCCGGACATGCCTGCTTCCGAACCTGTTCACCCTGCACAACGACTGGCGGGGAATGGGCGCTTCGCTCCCTATGCCCACTGCGCCGGTTCAGCTGGACGCGAGCCTGGGCTGGGTAAACGCCGTTCAGGAGATGCTTCTGCAGGTTCAGCCGGGCATGATCAAGCTGCTTCCCGCCCTTCCCACAAGATTGGCCAAGGGAAAGCTGGCCGACTGGCGCTTTTATACCGGCCGGCTCAGCCTGGAGTGGGACACCGCAGCCGGTATTTTCCTGGCCGAGCTGAGCGCCGATCGGGACACGGAAACGACGGTCAAGCTTCCCGGCGGGTTTCCTTCGTTCACGTGGGGCGGGGAAGGGATAGAGCCCTCCCCGCTTGGCGGGTCCTTTTATGTCGTTAGAATGAAACGGGGAGAGAAGGTGCAGGTTCAAGCCTGCAGTGGGTCCTTCCCTACCTGAAGGTTATCCGAAGAGGCTGCCGCCCGGCAGCCTCTTTTGAAGTGTAAGTTGGGACATGGATTTCTCCAGGCCCATTTTGACGTGTAAGCTTAAGTTGGTTCCTCCTGGCCTGTAGGATGGAGCTAGAAATAATTTTCTTTTCTTCCAAAAAAGGATAGCAAGCAGCGGTTGGCCAAGCTATAATTAGATACAGGAATGGTACAGCTATCTATTTTGAGGAGGAGATGGGTTGAAGAAGGCAAGAGGGAGCAAAAGGTTCGTCCAGGCCGTAGCAGTGGCACTAATCGTTATGTTATTAGGGAGCTTGGCGGTGAGCGGCATGCCGTCCGCTTCAGCCGAAGACACATCGGGTCAGACAGAAACGAACAATTTCTTTCAAACCATGCTGTTCAACGATCTTAAGGTAGCCGAAAACTCAACCGCTTACAAATTTTTTCCTTCTAACAACACGGTGCAATTGGAAGCCAATGAACCCGGACATTTTATCGCTTTTGAATTCCCGGTCGACCAAGAGGGCGTCTACGATCTTCACATCCTGCCTTGGAGAGCGGCCTCCTATGCGAAATATAAGGTAAGCATCGACGGCCAGCTGGCGAAAGAGGTGGATTTCTACGGAACTTCCAAGGAAATGGAATACCTCACCGCCATGAAGCTGGAGAAAGGGACCCATATCATCAAGTTCGAATACAGCGGGAAATCTCCCGGCTCCACGAACTATAAAATGGGGGTAACCGACTTATACCTCGTCAGTCATCATTCCCTCCCTTTCAAAGATCTGAAAGAAACAGGACGTTCGGCAGGGCTTGAGACGGCTGTCCAAGGGGACGGAGTGCTTGTTCGAAGCACGGAGCCGGGCCAGTTTATCGAGTTCGAGCTTCCGGTAAGCTCCCCCGTCTGTATAGCATCCGCCTGGAAGGCATCCCCTCACCAAGCGGAGGGCAGGTGAATGTGCAGCTGGACGGGCAATCGGCCGGTACCATGGATTATTATGGGGCAGGGGACAAGACGCTAGCCGCTCTTACCGTTTCCCGGCCGCTCGAAGCCGGTCTTCACAAGCTTAGGCTGGAAGTGAACGGGAAGAGCGCGGATTCGAAAGGCTATGAATTCCGCCCGGAGCACCTTACCCTGATCTTGGGCAGGCTGGATGCGGAGAAGTCACGCCGCGCCCTTGAATCGAAGATAGCCGATCTCAAGAACCTCCTTCAAACGGCAAAAGGCCAAATTCCGGGAGGCTCGGCTCCTGAAGATCAGTCCCTGCGGGCGCAGGCAGAAGGGCTGGATGCCAGTCTGGGCACCCTCACAGCCAAAAGCCTGGTGCCGGACCTCACTCAAACGGCGGTTTCCGCCCTGCTTAGTGAGGCCGAGAAGCAGACTTATCCCATCAAACGTCTGGTGAACTTCGCCGATGCCCGCGCCGCCCGTCCGGCTGCCAAGCTGGGCCTGTTAACCGCGGACTCCATGTCCCTGGTCTATCCGCGGGAACTGCCCTGCCAGTGCTCGGCCGCCGAGCCCGGGATTTCCATGGCTAAGGGCGAGTATGAAAACCTGCAGCCTGTCGTGATGGCTTACGGAGCGGCCTTGAAGGGCGTAAACGCCCGGGTGACCAGCATCGTGGGGCCCGACGGAAAGGAAGCTTTGGGCTCCTTGATGAAGGCGTCGATTGCTCCCTCGGATCGGTGAACATCAAAAAGTCCCGTCATTACACACTGCCTGCTACGGAAGACCGGCCGGTCGCCTATGAGGGATGGATTCCCGATCCGATCCGTTCCGATCTCAGCAGCGTCGATGTTCCGGCAGGAGATATGCAGCCCTTCTGGCTGGAGCTTTACGCGGATGGAAAGGCAACGCCGGGAAGCTACCGGGTGAAGGTCGTCCTATCCGCCGAAGGCGGGATTACTGAACAAATGGAGGTTCGTGCGGAGGTTTGGCCGTTCGCCCTTCCGGACCGCCCGGAGCTGCCCACTTCCATTACCATGAATGCGGAAATTTTAAATATGGTCTACTCCCTTGCCGGGAAAGAGGAATTCGACCAAATGCATCAGAAGTACATCGATTTCCTGGAAACCTTCAAAATTGAACCGGACCTTATCTACCGCAAGGCTCCTCCGACTGTGGAAGAGCTGCTGAAAATTAAGGACAAATGGGGACTTCGCCAGTTTGCGGCCTATTACCTGTACGTCGGCTGGCTGAACCTGGACCTGAAGAAGCGGGAAACATGGCAGCCTGAAATTGACCGGGTTCTTCAAGAGCTGGGGGCGGCTATGGAGCAGTATGAAAAAGCCGGACTGGCCGACCAGGCTTATCTGTACGGGTTTGATGAGGCCAGTGCCGATCAGCTCCCCTTGGCCAAGGAAATGTTTACCCAGATCAAGCAGAAGTTTCCGAATCTTCCCATCATGACGACTTACCTGGATAAATCCCTTGGCGTAACGTCCGGGTTGGCCGGTCTTGTGGACATTTGGGTTCCCGGCGTGCAGGCCTTCGACCCGGCCGCCCGTGATCAGGCGCAAGCCCGGGGGATCTGGTGTACTGGTACTCCGCCATCGGGGTCAAGTATCCGCTCCCCAACTGGTTCAACGGATATGCGCCGAGCGATACGCGTGTCCTCATGGGACCGCTGTCCCATAAGATGAAGGTGGATGGCTTCCTGTATTACAACATCACCCGGTGGCTCAATCGCGGCCCGATGAACGACAGCATCCTAAGCACCTGGGATCCGCGTACGATCAGCGACGCGAACGGGGACGGCTCCTTGTTCTATCCGGGCCAAGACGGTCCGCTGGCTTCGCAGCGGATTCAGAATTTCCGGGATGGCATGGAGGATTACAACCTGCTTAACATGCTGCGCCGTTCCATCGAATCGGCGGCCGGCAAGGGGAAAGCCTCCTGGCGGAAGCCCGCACGCTGTTGAAGGCGGATGCCGTAGCGGCAGACGAGAGAACGTTTACCGATAATCCCGTGCTCTACCGGCAGTGGCGGGAAGAAGTCGCCCGCATGATCGTCAAGTTGGATTCGCAGGCTCCCGTATGGCCGGAAGGAAGCAAGCTGACCGTGGGGAATGCGACGTACTCCACCATGGACCTGCAATGGCCCGCGGCCACCGACAACCTTGGAGTGGAAGCCTACCGGATCTCCATCAATGGAACCGAGCTTCCGGAAGTCATTCGGGAGAAGGGAAGCGAGACTTACACGTACACGGTGACGGGGCTGGAGGACAGCGGCTCCTATGACTTCTCCATTCGGGCGGTCGACTTTGCCGGAAACGTGAGCGAGCCGCTATCCGGATCCGGAACGACTCCGACGAATGCCGCCTTGGTGCAGGCCCGCCTGGAGGGCTACATCGCTTCCGGTGCCGTCCGGCAGCCGTTGGCCAGCCAGCTGACCAATCAGCTTCAGCAAGCGGCCCGTCATCAGGAGCAGGGAAGAATAGACCAAGCTCTTCATAGCCTGGATGTGTTCCTGGAGCATATGAACAACGAGCCTCATGCCGATAAAATTACTGCTCCGGCCAAGGACAGGCTGACTGCCAGCATCGGAACCTTGAAGCGCCAGTGGCAGGAAGCCAAGTAAGGAAGGCCTAACCTTCGTAATCTTACAGAATCCCGACTGCCGGTTTCCGACCAAGGTTGAACCAAACCCGTAGGGGAACGGCAAGACGGGATTCAGAGGAAGGGCCAGCCATCCAAGCGATGCTCAAGAATTGTCATAACGATACAAAAGAAGACTGTCGGAGTCCGACAGTCTTTTTTTGCACGCTCCCGATGCCTTATTCCATTTACGTCCCCGAAACCGTGATGTTGTTCTTCTCGAACCCATACACCGAGTTCTTTTTCTCATAGAACCGTGTGGCATGGGCCAGGATCCCTTCCCTCGTATAGAACGGATCCTCTTTCCTCAGAGGCAGGGTAACCTTCTCGCCCGTGCTGGCCGACTTGTAGATGGCCGTAATCAGCTCGAGTGTCCGACGGCCGCTTTCCCCGTCAATGAAGACGTCCGCCTTCGTCTCGATGGCACGAAGCAGGTTGTCGATCTGCCCCACATGGCCTTCGTGGGCCAAGGGAGGAAGGGCGTCATAGGCTTCCTGAAGCTTCTTTTCGAGCTCGGGATGAGGAGAGGGAAAGCCGTTCGGGTTGGACAGGGAAGCCTTTACCCGCCACGGAGCAGATATGCGCGCAGCCGTTCCTTGAAATACAATCTGCTGCTCCTCGCCGTGATGGACGACCGAACTGGTAATCTGGCCGAGGGAGCCGTCCCCGTATCGCAGCATGGCGATGGAGAGGTCCTCCACCTCCGCATTGTCATGCGCGGTATTGCCCATAATGGCCTGTACCTCGACCGGCAGGCCGAGCATCCATTGGAGAGCGTCGATATGATGCACCGCATGATTAATCGTGCAGCCTCCGCTTTCCTTCTCCCAGGTCCCGCGCCACCACAGATCGTAATAGGAATACCCCCGCCACCAGAAGGAGTCCACCTGCGCGTGCAGGATTCGTCCGGCCAGTCCCGAGTCTACCATCTGTTTCAGCTTCATCAGGGGGTTCGTATACCGGTTCTGGGCTACGACCGAGCACAGCTTGTTCTCCTGTGCCGCCACTTCGAGAAGCTCATCGCACTCCTGAAGAGTGGCGGCCATCGGCTTCTCGATCAGAACATGGGCGCCGAAGCGCATGAAATCTTTGGCCAAGGGAGCATGGGTAAAAGGAGGCGTGCAGATCGAAGCCAGGTCGATTCCCTCATTCGCCAGCTCCCTGTAATCGGTCACGGCTTTGGCCTTCAGTCCGTATCGTTCGACCAGCTCCTGGGCCTTGCCCGGCATGATGTCGGCAACCCCGACAATGGTACATCTCTCCGGAAAGGCCAGATAAGCGTTGATATGGGCGGCTGTAATAGCCCCTGCGCCAATAATAGCTACTCTAATCATGGGAAGGTCATCCTTTCGTTTGCTTTCTTCATCCTAAACGAAGGCCGGTTCGATTTATGAAGAAATCTTGCGAAAAAATGTTCCCATCTTGCTATAATGAACAAAAAGGGACGAGGGGAGGCTAACATGAAAACCATAGGGAGCGGTCCGTTGGAATTCGAATACCGCCGCACTTCGCGTCATGAGTTCAAGGAGGTGTTTCACTCCCATCGGGAGGCAGAGTTTACCTATGTGCATGAAGGCACCGGCCAGCTTATTCTGGAAGGAAAAACATACGAGATCCAGGCGGATACGCTGCTCGTCTTCCGGCCCTTTCAGCTGCACCGGATTCAGGTGGACGTGGGGCCGGACCGGCCCTTTATCCGGACTCCGGTCATTTTTGCTCCCGGCCTGCTGAAGCCTTACCTCGCCGTCTTTCCCCTGCTGAAGACCGCGTTTCAGAAAATAACCGAGACGGGCTACCGGAGTGACCCCGTTTACCGATTAAAGCCGGGGAATCCTCTCCCGGAGCTCCTCTCCCGTTTTTCACAATCCGGGGAGCCTTCCTCCGGTGAAATGAACGAAAGCTACATTCTCTTTCTGTTGAATTTCCTGAAGGAAGTGACCCGAATGCCGGGGATTCCGAGCCCCGAGATCCGGATCCATTCGGACCACCATGACCGTGCGGAGGAAGCGATGAAATGGGTGGAGGCTCACCACCAGGAGCCGGTCCGGCTGGAGAGGATGGCCAAGGCGCTGCACATGTCGCCCTACCACCTCTCCCATTTCTTCAAGAGGGCGACGGGCACGACGGTCATGGCCTATCTGCAGGCCACCCGGATCAAGCATGCGTGTATGCTGCTGATGCAGACGGCACTTTCCATTCCGGAGATCGGGGCCCGGGTCGGCCTGCCCAACTCGTCCCACTTCTGCAAGGTGTTCAAGAACGAAATGAGCATCAGCCCCCATCAATACCGGTTGAAATTTCAGAATCGATAGCCCCCTAGCCAATGCGGGGAGAAAGGCGGTTCCTTATGATCACGGTTGCACAGGATGGAACAGGCGATTATACAAGCATTCAGGAGGCCGTTGACCGGCTGCCGGAGCACGCCTCCCGGCCGCGCCTATTGTATATCCGCCATGGCCTTTACCGGGAGAAGCTGTACATCGACAAGCCTTATGTCACCCTGATAGGGGAAAGCGCCGGAGGAACGGTTATCGAGTATAGCGATTATGCCCTAAAGAAATATCCCGACGGAACCCCTTATCATACTTTTAATTCGTACTCGGTCTTCCTGGGCGGAGACGATTTTACCGCAGAGAACCTGACCTTCGCCAACACGGCGGGGAGCGGAAAGGAAGTGGGGCAGGCGGTTGCCGCTTATGTGGACGGAGATCGGGCCGTTTTCCGCCGCTGCCGGTTCACCGGCCGCCAAGACACCCTGTTCACGGGTCCGCTTCCCGAGCAGCCCATGGACCGCTCCCGTTTTGGCGGGCCAGGAGATACTCAGCCGAGGCGTCATGTCCGCCACTTGTACGAGGAATGCTATATCGAAGGCGACGTCGATTTTATCTTCGGGTCGGCGACGGCGCTGTTCCTGAGGTGCGAAATCCATTCGACGGGCAGCGGCTGGATCACCGCGGCTTCCACACCGGAAGGGGGAGTTCGGGTATGTGTTCCTGGACTGCCGCCTCACAGGCAGTGCCCCGGATCCATCCGTTTACCTGGGGAGGCCGTGGAGAAACCATGCCCAAACGGTTTTCCTCCGCTGCTGGATGGGGCCCCACATCCGGCCGGAGGGCTGGGACAACTGGAACAAGCCGGAGAGCGAAGGGACCGTCCGGTACGCGGAAGCCGGTTGTACAGGACCGGGGGCGAAGCCGGAATCCAGGGTGGCTTGGTCCAGACAGCTGACGGAGGAAGAAGCCCAGGCTTTTACGGTACAGGGGATCTTGCAGGGGGAGGATAGCTGGGATCCCTTTTCAACGTAGGCACAATAAGAGAACATTTTTATAGGGAAAGGCCGTCTTGTCCGGAGACGGTCTTTTTCTTGTTGCCATAGAGAAGAGAAAAATAATTAATACGACATATTGAAATATAAAATACGTATTATTATAATAAAATCATCCTAAATAAGGTTGTTATTAACCGAAGGAGGCTTATTATGTATAATCCTGATCGCACGACTCAAGAGGAACAGACGGGAATGGAGCTCGGAACGGTCATCTGTAAAAACTGCCGGGATGTCTTGTTTACTTTGCCTACGGATGGAGTAAAGCGGTTCTACGGGATATGCAGCCGTGAGGATTGTGCCAAAGAATCGGCGGGAATGGAGGGGAGGAGGAATGACCTTGAAGCTGGTTTATGATTTTGGAGAAGGAAACGCAGCCATGAAGTCTCTTCTCGGAGGCAAAGGGGCCAATCTGGCGGAGATGAACCGAAACGGGCTGCCGGTCCCCCCGGCTTTACCGTCACAACAAGCGGCTGCCATGCTTTTTTCGAGGCGGGCCGGCGGCTGCCTTACGCTGTAGAGCAGCAAATCCAAAGTGCCTTGGAGCGGTTGGAGAAGGAGAGAAACCAGAGATTCGGAGACCCGGATAACCCGCTTCTGGTCTCGGTTCGCTCGGGGGCCGTCACCTCCATGCCCGGCATGATGGATACGATTCTTAATCTTGGCCTTAACGATAAAACGGCGGAGGGGTTAGCCTCCTTAACAGGCAGTGAGCGTTTTGCCTACGACTGCTACCGAAGGCTGATTCAAATGTTCGGACAAGTGGTGTTTGGAATGGAATCGATCCACTTCGAAACCATGCTCCGGCGGCTGAAGAAGCAGGAAGGGGTGGAGAGCGATCAAGATCTGAACGGTGACGCGTGGCGCCGGCTCGTAAGGGAATACAAGGAGGGGCTGCTCCGGCATACCGGCCGAGCGTTTCCCGAGAGCGTATACGAGCAGCTTAAGCTGGCCGTCGAAGCGGTATTCCAATCCTGGAACAATCGGCGGGCTCAAGTCTACCGCAAAATTAACGGCATCCCCGACGATCAGGGCACAGCGGTTACCATTCAGGCGATGGTGTTCGGCAACCGGGGGAACGATGGGGGAACCGGTGTGGTGTTTACGCGCCATCCCTCCACCGGGGAGAAGGTTCTTTTCGGGGAGTATCTCCTTAATGCCCAAGGCGAGGATGTCGTGGCCGGGGTCCGTACACCCGAGCCGGTTTCCTCCTTAAGAGCCGGATGCCGGAGATTTACCGGGAGCTGGAACAAGCAGCCCGGCAGCTGGAACGAACGGGCCGGGATATGCAGGATATCGAGTTTACGATCGAAAAGGGAAAGCTGTATCTCCTTCAGACCCGAAACGGCAAAAGAACGGCGCAGGCCGCCCTGAAGCTGGCGGTCGACTTCGTGGAGGAAGGGCTGATCACCCGGGAGGAGGCGGTTCAGCGCATCGAGGTCTCGCATCTGGAGCAGCTTCTGCACAGGGGCATCGACGAGGCGGCGGTTCCCGAGGTTTGGGTAAAGGGGCTTCCCGCTTCCCCGGGTGCGGCGGTCGGAAGAATCGCCTTCGAGGCCGATACCGCCGAGGCGTGGCGCCGGGAAGGCAAGCCGTCGGTTCTCGTGCGCCCCGAAACCACCCCGGAGGATATCCATGGGGTGGTGGCGGCCGAGGGGTGCTGACGACCCGGGGCGGGATGACCAGCCATGCGGCCGTCGTGGCAAGAGGGATGGGCAAGCCGTGCGTCTGCGGATGCGAGGCGATGGCCGTCGACCTGGAGCGGGGGAGCTGAAGGCCGGCGGCAAGGTGCTCCGAGAGGAGACTGGATCACACTGGACGGCGCGAGCGGCAGGGTCTTCCAGGGGCGCATCCCGCTTAAGGAAGCATCCGCTACCGGGGAACTGCTTACCCTTCTGCAGTGGGCGGACGACATTCGCCGGCTCCGCGTGTTCGCCAACGCGGACAATCCCGAAGACGCCGAAACGGCCCGCCGGTTCGGAGCCGAGGGAATCGGCCTGTGCCGGACGGAGCACATGTTCTTTACTCCGGCCAGGCTTGAGGTCATGCGCAGCATGATCCTGGCGGAATCCGAAGGGGAACGGCGGGCGGCACTAGACCAGCTTCTTCCGATGCAGCAGCATGATTTCGAAGGAATCTTCCGCGCGATGGACGGGCTGCCGGTGACGATTCGCCTGCTTGATCCGCCTCTCCATGAATTTCTTCCCCAAAGGGAAGAGCTCGAGCGGCGGCTGGACGAGTCCGGCTCCCCAGAGGAGCGGGAAAGACTTAAGCGCATGATCCGCAAGGCGGAATCCTTACACGAAGTGAATCCGATGCTCGGGCACCGGGGCTGCCGGCTCGGGATCGTACATCCCGAAATTTATGACATGCAGGTGGAGGCCATCTTCAAGGCGGCGGCACGTTGTATCGAGGAAGGTATCAAGGTCCAGCCGGACATTATGATTCCGCTGGTCGGCGACGTAAGCGAACTGAAGGTTTTGCGGGGGATGGTGGAGCAGGCTGCCGAACAGGTTCTAAGTCCCGACATGAGAGCGCATTGCCCTTACCGGGTGGGAACCATGATTGAAGTGCCCCGTGCCGCTCTGACGGCGGGCTCTATCGCCGAGCATGCGGATTTCTTCTCCTTCGGCACGAACGACCTGACCCAGATGACCTTCGGCTACAGCCGGGACGACGCGGAAGGAAAGTTCCTGTCCCATTACCTGGACAAGAAGATGCTGGCCCGCAATCCTTTTGAGGTGCTGGATTCGGAAGGGGTCGGCCAGCTGATCGAGCTCGCCGTGGAAAGAGGGCGAGCCCGCAAGTCCTCGCTCAAAACCGGCATCTGCGGAGAACACGGGGGCAATAAGGAATCGATCGGCTTCTGCCACCGGACCGGGCTGGATTATGTCAGCTGTTCCCCGTACCGGGTCCCGATGGCCCGGATTGCCGCCGCCCAAGCGGCCATCGAGGAGGCAGCGGCACTTACCTTCAAGTAAGTAAGTCACCTGTTTTTCCGTTCTTCCGGCCGGGAGGGATGTCCACTATAATGAGAAGCGGGCATCCCAATATCGGAAGGAGGCAATGAAACTCATGACCTATTCAGCCGATTCATCCCGCTACACCAGCATGACTTATAACCGGTGCGGCCGCTCCGGACTTAAGCTTCCCGCGATTTCCCTTGGCCTTTGGCATAATTTTGGCGGAGTGGACACCGAAGAGAATGGACGGGCGATGGTCCGCCGGGCATTCGACCTGGGGATCACCCACTTCGATCTGGCGAACAATTACGGGCCGCCTCCCGGCAGCGCGGAGGAAATGTTCGGCCGCATGCTGAAGACGGACCTGCATCCCTACCGGGACGAGCTGATCATCTCCACAAAGGCCGGTTATCGCATGTGGCCCGGACCTTATGGGGAGTGGGGATCGAAGAAATACTTGACGGCCAGCCTGGACCGGAGCTTGAAGAGGATGGGACTGGAATACGTCGATATTTTCTACTCGCAC
This sequence comes from Paenibacillus sp. CC-CFT747, assembly GCA_030323305.1. Lineage (GTDB taxonomy): Bacteria > Bacillota > Bacilli > Paenibacillales > NBRC-103111 > Paenibacillus_AO > Paenibacillus_AO aurantius. The sequence continues at coordinate 4,077,221 of CP106741.1, forward strand.
CGGTTTGACCCGGAAACCCCGCTTGAAGAAACGATGATGGCCCTTGATCAGGCCGTCCAGCAGGGGAAGGCGCTTTATGCGGGCATTTCCAGCTATCCGCCCGAGCAGACGGAGAAAGCTGCCCGTATCCTCAAGGAGCTCGGTACTCCTCTGCTTATTCACCAGCCGAGCTATTCCATGCTTAACCGCTGGATCGAGGATGGCCTGCAGGAGGTGCTGGACGAGTATGGAGCCGGAAGCATTGCTTTTTGCCCGCTTGCCCAGGGCCTGCTCACCACCAAGTATTTGACCGGCATTCCGGAGGGCTCCCGTGCCAGCCGGGCGTCCGGAGCCTTGAAAGAGAAGGATGTAACCGAAGAGAAGCTGGCCAAAATCATGAAGCTGAACGAGCTTGCCGCCGAGCGGGGCCAGTCTCTCGCCCAGATGGCCCTTGCCTGGGTGCTGCGGGGAGGCCGGGTGACTTCGGCGCTGATCGGAGCAAGCCGGGTTTCGCAAATTGAGGAGAACGTGGCCGCCCTGAATAATCTTGCCTTCGGGGAAGAAGAGCTGAAGCGAATCGACGCTATTCTTCAGTAAGCCGCAACAAAACGAAACGCTAAAGGAGCCTGCAGGCTCCTTTTTGCGTTAACCCCGGACTAAGATGGCATTGGATAACCGGCTGCCGCCTCGTGCCTCACAGCCTGGATAGCCGGCGCGGGTCGGCAGCTCCGGTTGACTCCACGTTCTGAGCATCCTGCAGCCCTCTTTCCCGTTCCGCATAGGCGGTAGGCGACAGGCCGGTGATTTTATGGAACATTTTATAGAAGGAAGAGGTGTCGTAGTAGCCCAAATGCTCCGCTATATAGGTCACGGATAAGGGGTGCTGCGCAGCAGGTCCATGGCCGAGGCCATCCGTAGCCGGTGTTGATAGGCAAGGGGGATTGGCCGACCGCCTGCTTGAACAGGGTCAACGTATAATTCGGGGAGCGGCCGATGAGGGAGGCGAGCTCTTCGAGACGGACGGTCTTCCGGTAATGGGCCAGAAGATGCTTCTCGATCTTGTCCACCCGAGCTTCTTTGCTCAAAGGGAGCCGGGGAGCGGTCCAGTCCCGGCAGGCGGTTCCGAGCAGCTCCAGAAGAATTCCCGCCTGGATGACGGAATAGAAGTCCTTGCTTTCCTGGGTATGCCGGTACAGGGATTCCATCCGGTCTTTGTAATAGCTGAAGCGGCGGGTGGGAATGTCGACCGGTTCGTTAACCTGAAGCAAAGGGAGAAAAAGGTCCGGCGAATAGGTAAAGAGCACCGTATATTTCTGATGGGTGCCCTCTTCGGTGTTGCGGGCCTCCCTAACGGTTCCCGCCGGGATATAAACGAGATCGCCCTGTCGGGCCACCCGCGAGCCGGTCGGCCAGCGGTACTGAACCTTCCCTTCCGTTACAAGAATTAAAACATTAGATTGTACCTGTTTCATCCGATTATGCCAATGGGGAATATGATCGTCGAAATTGACACTTTTCACGGTAAGCAAGGCCAGGACACCTCCTAAAATGGAATGTGTGATTCTACCTCAGATCGTAACTTTGTACATGGTCTTTGTAAACCCGTTCCTTCTATAATGGATGGGAGGTGAAGCTCTATGCAGGCTGGACAAAGGCCTAATATCCTGTTCATCATGTCGGACGACCACGCTTCCCACGCGATAAGCGCGTATGGAAGCCGCATTAACCAGACCCCCAACATCGACCGCATTGCAGAAGGGGGAATCCGCTTTGACAACTGCTTCTGCACGAATTCCATCTGTTCTCCGAGCCGTGCGGCCATTCTGACGGGAAAGTATAATCATCTGAATGGCGTCAAATCCATATGTGATTCGCTCGACGGCCGGCAGATGACCTTTCCGAAGCTTCTGCAGGAAGCCGGGTACCAGACCGCGATAGTCGGCAAGTGGCATCTGGGGCACGGCGGAAACGCAGACCCGACGGGATTCGACTATTGGACCGTCATACCGGATCAAGGCCGCTATCATGATCCCGTTTTTATTGAGATGGGGGTGAAGAAGACCTATCCCGGCTACGTGACGGACTTGACAGCGGATTTCTGTCTGGACTGGCTGGAGCGGCGGGATAAGGACCGCCCCTTTATGCTCATGTGCCACCACAAGGCGCCTCATCGCCCTTGGGAGCCGCCGGCTAAATATGCCTCCCTGTATGAGGGAATGGACATCCCGGAGCCGGAAACGTTCGATGATGATTATTCCCATCGTGCCCAGGCGGCCTCAGAAGCCGCGATGCGGTTGGACCGGGACCTGGTGGATGAGGTGGATCTGAAGGGCTCCCCGCCCGCCGGCCTCTCGAAGCAGGAAGAGAAGAAATGGAGATACCAGAGGTACATCAAGGATTACTTGCGATGCGTCGCTTCGATTGACGAGAACGTGGGAAGGCTGCTTGATTATTTGGACCGGGAAGGGCTGGCCGAGGATACCATAGTCGTCTATACCTCGGATCAGGGCTTCTTTCTGGGGGACCACGGTTGGTACGACAAGCGGTTCATGTACGAGGAGTCGCTCCGGATGCCGTTTCTCGTCCGGTATCCCCGGGCCGTCAGGCCGGGGACGGAAACCGGAGCCATGGCGCTTAACATTGATTTTCCGGCTACTTTTCTCGATTATGCGGGACTCACCATCCCGGAGGAGATGCAGGGATACAGCCTGCGGCCGATCCTGGAGGGAAGTCTCCCTTCCGACTGGAGAACCTCGATGTACTACCGGTACTGGATGCATCTGGACGAGAATCACCGCGTGTATTCCCATTACGGCCTCCGAACACAGCGCTACAAGCTGATCTATTATTATGCGGAAGCGCTTGGCACTTCGGGGTCCCTGGAGGAGAAAAGGCCTCCGGAATGGGAGCTGTTTGATCTGGAGAGCGACCCTTATGAGATGAGGAATGTATACGGGGAGCCGGCTTATGCGCATGTGGTGCCAGTCTTGAAACAGGAGCTAAGGAAGCTGCAGCTGGCCGTTCTGGACGAGCCCGTGGAGGAAGTCGGTTAGAAGCGGGAGAGCCGAGAAGTTTGGGAGCCGGCAGCCCGGCTGCAGAGTGCGGAGGACGCGGATTTGGACCGCCTCTTCGAAGGCAATCCTAAGGCAAGAACGCTTTACGAATGGTCTCCATTCGTTGTTATCGTAGACAACGGCAAAGAGCTGGGGGTCTACGATCCCCGGTTTTACCGCAACGGCCAATCGTTCCTGTTTGAATCCATAACGAAATAAACGAAGCAGGCGGCCTCATTTAGAGGTCGCCTGCTTCGTTTGGTTATGCATCGGATCTTCCTTGCCTTCAGGTGTTCTTCGCCATGAGCAGCAACCGGCTCTCCTCAAGCGTCCGCCGCACAGCGGAAGCCGATGTTGCTTGAGGCGCTGTCGGGGGTGTTGGAGCTTCGGGCACCGACCCGGTACCGGTTGCAGTAGGATTTGTGGCAGAGGAACGAACCTCCCCGCATCACCCTTTTGTCTCCCCGGTCGGGTCCTTTCGGATCGCGCCGGGGACCTTTTCGGTGCCAGTCGGGGCTGAACCAGTCCGAGCACCATTCCCATACGTTGCCGGACACGTTATAGAGCCCGTAGGCATTGGGTGGAAAGGACTGAGCGGGAGCCGTACCGAGATAGCCGTCGGACAGGTTATTCTTCTCCGGGAATTTGCCCTGCCAGATGTTGCACCGGTGCTGGCCGTCCGGCTTCAGCAGATCGCCCCAAGGGTATCTTTTCTGCACTAGACCGCCCCTTGCGGCATATTCCCATTCGGCCTCGGTCGGAAGCCGCTTTCCCGCCCACTTGCAGTAGGCGTTGGCGTCGGTCCACGAGACGTGGGTGACCGGATGATCCATCAGGCCGGCCAAGTCCGAGCTGGGACCAAAGGGATGCTGCCAGTCCGCTCCTTCCACCGCCCACCACCACGGTGTTTGCTGGGCGGCGCTGGACACTCCCGGCTTGTCCGCTTCCGTGACGAGGAGGTGAAAGACGAAGGACCAGCCGAACGTTTCCGATTCCGTCTTGTAGCCGGTTTCCTTGACGAACGTCTGAAACTGTTCATTGGTTACGGTGCAGGGATCGATGCGGAACGGCCGCAGGGTTACTTCCCTTACCGGGCCTTCCCCGTCAGCCGGAAAGCCTTCGTGATCGTCCGTGCCCATTAGAAAGGGGCCACCGGGCAAGAGAAGCATGCCGTCCAGTGAAGGAACGGTACCCTCCGAGGGAGTCAAGGACGATTCCGAGGGGGAACGGCCGGAGCCCCGGCTTACCCCGCAGCAGGAAGAGGAAGAGGAAGAGGGAGTCGATGTCATCTTCATCCGACCTTCTTTCTTGGTATAATGCTTTTTGCGATATCATCGCTATTATACCGTACCGCCTCTCCGTTGAATATCGGGCGTATTTTTCTTGCGCCTACGGGGAATTTCCCGCCAGCAAAGCTACCGGATAAGGCACTTGTGCCTTATCCGCAAATATAGTTCTTCTTTCACGGATAAGGCACTAGAACATTTTGTAAGCGGCCCAAAAGTGTTAACCCCCTGTAAAAACGGGTATATCCCTTATAACAAGCACATTCGACCTAGGGGGATCCGCCATGCAGTGGCAGGGAAGAAGAGGAAGCAGCAATGTGGAGGACCGCAGAGGCATGGGAGGCAAAACGGTCATCGGGGGAGGAATCGGCGGCATTATCATTCTGCTGCTCTATACCCTGCTGGGCGGGAATCCGGGAGATATGATCAACGGTACGACGGAATCCGGATCTTCGCAGCCTTATCAGGAAACGGCGCAGGAAAAGGAGCTGTCGCAATTCGTTTCGGTGGTACTGGCCGACACGGAGGATGTCTGGACGGAGGTGCTCAAGCAAAAGGGCATCACCTACAAGAATCCTACGCTTGTCCTCTATAACGGAAGCGTACAATCTGCATGCGGACAGGCCGGCTCAGCTGTCGGGCCGTTTTATTGCCCCGGGGACCAAAAGCTGTATATCGATCTGAGTTTCTATGACGAGCTGCAAAACAAATTTCAGGCGCCCGGCGATTTCGCCATGGCCTATGTTATCGCTCATGAGGTGGGCCATCACGTGCAGACGCTGCTTGGCGTAACGGATAAAATCATGCCCCTTCAGAAGAAAATGAGCGAAGAGGAGTTCAACCGCTACCTGGTCCGCTTCGAGCTTCAGGCCGACTATTTCGCCGGCGTCTGGGCCAATCATGCGCAAGGCAAAAATCTTCTGGAAAAGGGAGACCTGGAGGAAGCACTGAAAGCGGCCAGCGCGGTAGGAGACGACAGCATCCAGCAGAAAAGCCAGGGCTATGTCGTGCCGGAAAGCTTCACCCACGGTACCTCCGAGCAGCGGATGGCCTGGCTGTACAAAGGCTTTCAGAATGGAACCGTCGATGGAGGGGACACCTTCAGCATTAAGGATCCTGCCGCTCCTTAAGAAGAGGCTTACAAAAAAATCAAACCTTTCCATCAGCCGGTTGGCGGGTGGAAAGGTTTTTTATGGTTGCTTTAGGCGCAGAGAAAAACGCTTCCGCCGCGCTCATGCGGCTATAGGGGATAAATATCGTGGGTCATAGGATCGGCTTGGTAAGCGGCTTGGCTTCTGCTCCTCCTGTAGATCCTTTACCAGATATTCATAAGCATAACGCAAAAGGAACAGACGGGCCAACCGGCGGACCGGTGCCATCTGTTCCTTATTGTAGGTTCTTCGGGTACGTCGCCCGCTGAACCCGATATTTTTGGCAGGCTAGGCTTCTTCCTTAATCTCCTGCACTTTTTCCGCAAAGAACAGCCGGTAGATGCGGATGGTCACGATTTTGGCCACCATATACAGCGGGATGGCGAGAAACATGCCGAGAATCCCTCCGAAATCCCCTGCCACCAACAGCAGGAAGATCGTGGTGAGCGGATGAATTTCCAGCTTCTTTCCGAAAATGAGAGGAGCAAGCAGGTGGTCCTGGATTTGCTGGGCGATCAGCAGAACCAGCAGCACCCACAGCACCATATGCGGGGAATCGATCCATGCCACAATGAGCGGCGGGATGGCGCCGATTACAACCCCCACGTACGGAATGAAGGTGAACACGGAAGCCAGAATGGCCAGCAGAAGGGAGTAGGGCAGGCCGACCAGCAGAAACCCGACAAAGGTGATGATCGCGAGGAACAGGGTGCTCAGCATCCGGCCGGCGATATACCCGCTCAGGGCGGTATCGATCTCTTCCATCATGTCTCCCGCTTCCCCGCGGAACCGGACCGGCAGCACGAGAAGAATTTTCTCGGTGAGCTTCTCGCCTTCCTTCAGCATGTAATAAAGGATGAGCGGGCAGGTCCCGATGATGATGAAGAAGCCGGTCACGAAGGAGAAAAGCCGGTTGGAATAGTCGGTAACCCAGGATACCGCGCGGGATAGGTAGGCGGAGATCCGTCCCGTCAAACCGCCGCTGTCGGGGAACAGCTCGGACATGAAGCTGTCCTTTCCCCACTGCGAGAGCTGGCTTTTGATTCCTTTTATCAGCTCCGGACCATTCGCGACGAAATCCAGCACCTGCTGGCGCAGGGTCGGCCAGACGACCATGGACAGGATGGTCAGGACGACGGCAATGGCAAAATAGATGAGCAGAACGGACACCGTCCGGTTCATGTTCCGGTTGTCCATATAACGGATAACCGGGCGGAGAAGGTAATAAAAGAATCCCGAGATGACAAACGGGGCGATGACGAGACCGATGATCACCCCGATCGGGTGAAAGACGAAGGCGATAAGGTGCAGCAAATAGACTATGAGCATAACGGCAATAATGCGCAGACAAATTCTCAAGAAACGGTCTGTAACCATTAAATCCCTCCTGGACGGCAGCGGTAAAGAGCGCAGCATTACTCTTTCCTTACCCAATTCACGAGGGGTTGAAGGCTAAAGCTCCATAAACTTCACACAAACCGGTTTGGGGAGGCGGAGCTCCTTCCCGTTTGGCGTCAGCCTCCCGGTTTCGGAATCCCGCCGGAAGATGACGATGTTGTCTCCATCCCTATTAGCGGCGAGCAGGAAGCGGCCGTCCGGGGTCAGCGCGAAGTTGCGGGGATGCCCTCCGCCGGTAGGCGTGTGCTCCAGCGGACGGAGCCTTCCGCTTTCTTCGTCCACGGCGAATACCGCCAGGCTGTCGTGCCCGCGGTTAGAGCCGTACAGGAAGCGGCCGTCCGGGGAAAGATGAATGTCCGCCGTCGCGTTCTCCCCTCGTAGGAAGAGGGCAGGGTAGAGACCGTCTCGATTTCCGTCAGCGTTCCGTTCTCCTCGTCCCAGGAAAAGACCGTAATGGTCGAATTCAGCTCGTTGATGACGTAACCGTAAGGCCGGGACGGGTGAAAGGCAAAATGACGCGGACCGGCACCGGCCGCCGTTGATGTCTCACTGGCTTTCGTGAGCGTTGGACCTTCCGGATCGATGCGGTATACGGTGACCTTGTCCAGGCCGAGGTCGCAGACGACCGCAAAGCGGTTGGAGCGGTCCGGGAGAAGCGAGTGAACGCGGGCTTGGCTCTGCACCGGCAGCACGCTAGAGCCGGAATGGGCGATGGATTGCCGAAGCGGGCCCACTCGGCCGTCTTCTTCGAGAGCCGACACTCCGATCAATCCGCCGTGATAGCTCGATGTAAAGAGGGCTTGTCCCGTCTTGTCGATAGAGATGTGGCACGTGGGAGCGGCCACCGTAGGCTGCCGGTTAAGAAGACGGAGCGAACCCGATTCGGGATCCAGGCGATAAGCCGCCGCTTCTCCGATGCGCTCTCCCGACTCCAGCCGGCTTTCCCCGATGGCATAAAGCGTGTGGCGTTCGGGAGCAAGGGCGAGGAAGGTCGGATTAAGCAAGCCGGTAGCTTGATCCGTTACTTCCAGCTCGCCTTGGTCCGGATCGAACAAGCAGGCATAGACGCCGGGAGCGGAGGCTTCGGCATAGGACCCGATGTAAGCCAATAGTTTGGTCATGGGGCAGCTTCCTTTCTGGTTTCGATAATAGTTGTTTCTATTATAGTAGGATGGTCCGTGAAAGACCAATTAACGGGGGATCTCCCTTCGGAGGTCGCGGCGAACGAGGCGCCGAACGTTCCGCCGCCCCTGGCCCGATAGGCGGCCGGGGAAAGGCCGAAATGGGACCGGAAGACCCGGTGAAAATACGAATAGCTGGCGAAGCCGCACGTCTCCGCTATTTTCTCCAAGGTCATCGTGCTGTATTTCATTCGTTCGACCGCAGCATGAAGACGGATTTCGATGGCGTATTGAATCATCGTCTTGCCGTACAAGGCTTTGAACAAATGGACGGCCCGGGAGACGCTGATGCCGGCATAGTGAGCGGCCTGCTCCACCTTGAAGGAGGAGGTGGCGTTCTCCTCGATGAACCTCTTCAGCCTGCGGATGACGAAGGAAGCTCCGTCGGCCTCCAGCGTTTCCGAAACCGCCCGGTCAAGGAAAAGACATAGAGCCCGCAGCAGACAATCCGCCAGCTCCGTGTTCTCTTCGCTGCTGCGGTTTTTTCCTGCACAAGGCTTCTCCAGAGGCCGAGAAGCTGATCATCCGGGACAATTCGTGTGACGGGAGGGCGCTCTGAACGGCTCCACCACTCCTCGATCCAGGGGCCTTCGCAGAGCAGGTAATAATCTCCGCTCGCCATCCGGCCGTCCTCCTCTTCCACCACGAGGTCGTAATCGTCGCCCGGCTGAAGGAGAATGAGATCCCCGGCCTGAAGAGGATATTCCTTACCGCGGCATCTTACTTTGCTTCGGCCTTCCGTCTGCAGACGGAAAAGATAGCTTTTAACCCGTTTTTGTGGCTATTTCCAAAGGGTTGGGAATGATAGGAATAGCCGCAGATCAACAAGGCGGTATTCAAGGAACAATTGCCTCCATCGTTCAGATTTTGACCAAATAGTTCAGGTTTGTGGGAGATCGGTTATTTCATCTTAGCCTATTTTCGGTTACCATGGAACCAAATCCGGCATTTCCATTGCCCAAAAGGAGACATCATACATGAACCCCATTAGAGTAGCGGTTATAGGATGCGGGGCCATCGCCCAGCGCCGTCACATTCCGGAATATGCATCCAATCCTCATGTTGAGCTGGTCGCTTATGCCGACCCGGTGCTTTCCCGTGCCGAGGAAATGGCTGAGACCTACGGCGGAAAAGCATACAGCAGCGTGGACGAGCTTCTCGCGAACGAGAAGGTGGATGCGGTGAGTGTCTGTACGCCGAATTATTTGCACGCTCCCGTGGCCATAGCCGCGGCGGATGCCAAAGCCCATGTGCTGGTCGAGAAGCCGATGGCTTCCACGGCAGAGGAAGCGGAGCAGATGATCGAGGCGGCCCGCCGGAACGGAGTCTACCTGATGGTCGGCCATAACCAGCGCCTGATGCCTCCTCACGTGAAGGCGAAGGAAATCATCGATTCCGGGCGCCTGGGAAAGGTGCTGACATTCCGTACTTCGTTCGGCCATCCGGGGCCGGAGGGCTGGAGCGTGGACGGACGGGAAAGCTGGTTCTTCCGCAAGGAGGAAGCGGCCATGGGCGCGATGGGAGACCTCGGCGTCCACAAGTCCGATTTCATCCGTCATCTGCTGAGCGATGAAGTGGCGGAGGTGGGCAGCTTCATCGGCACCATCGACAAGAAGGGGACGGATGTCGACGATAATGCCGTATGCGTTCTACGTATGAAAGGAGGAGCCATTGGAACGCTGACGGCGAGCTGGACCCAGTACAAAGGCGGGGACAACAGCACGGTGCTCTGGTGCCAGAACGGGGTGGTGAAGATCGGAACGGAATCGGGAGACGAGGTGACGGTCGAACTGACGGACGGCTCCAAAGAGATCTACAAGGTAGGGGCTATGGCCACTAACGAGAAGCAGGTTCCAAGCGGCGTCATCGACAGCTTCGTGGAGTGCATCCGCACGAACACGGCCCCGTCCATTTCCGGCGAGGAAGGCCTTCGTTCGCTCAAAGTGATTCTGGCCGCCTTCGAATCGGAAGCCACCGGGCGGATGATTTCCCTCGATTAACAGAATAGCGTGAGAATAACAAGAACAGGCCGGGACCTCCCGGTCTGTTTCTTATTGGACGTTCGGTCTAACGAGTCTTGAACCCGATTTAGATGGTTTTAAGCCTGCAGCCTCCGGAGAGGGTCATCTCTATGACGAAGAGGGCTCTGCTTCCCTTCGGGGATCACGGCATCGTCGTGGTCAATGTCCGGGTAGCGGATCTTGTCCGGATAGCCGACGAAACCGTCAACTCGAAGCTTTCCTTCCTGGATATTTGGGGTAACGGCCAGGAACGGATCTATCCGCTTGAATAAGGCGTCGTCCCCTTGGAGGAGCTTCGGGTGGAAGAAGACCGGTATACGTTCCGCACGGTGATGGAAAAAGGAGGCTACAGCGGGCCGATTCCGGCGGAGATTCTCGCAGGACTTCCCGCAAGGGAAGGCGCGAGCCCCTGGTACCTGCTGCCGCATCAGCACCGTCCGGTGACCCATCTGCAGAAGCATGCGCTCGGGGTGGAAGCGGTGCCGGTTACGGGCGGCTGGCGGCTCCGCGTCTTCTCGGATGAGCGGGAGGATGTGTTTACCCAGATCACCCTTGTCCTGGGCCAGGAGGGGACCGTCGAAGGGGACGGAGTAGAGGAGTTTGCGGCGAACCGGTATTTCCTGAAAAAAGGGTCGGTGATCTATGCGGCCGGACCGGACCGGTTCGAGATCAGCGGAGGGGTCTTCGACCACCGGCTGGGCGAGCTGCGTAACGATGCCTGGCCGCCCGGCTGCAAGTATCTACATTTCAATCTGCTGACCCCGTTTGATCATACGATAGAGCTTCGCCTGCTATAAAGCGTACCTCCCCGGCCGATCGGCCGGGGTTTTTTTGGCAAGGGAAGGCGGATGAAGGCAAGTAAGGCAGGGGAAGCAATGGAAGGGAATCCCCCGAGAAGGAAGTTGCTCCCGCTTTGGCCAGGAGAGCTTCCCCTGTCCGCCGGATGGTGGAAAGGTTCCTCCCTGGACCCGCTCCAAAAGAGGTCTATAGTCCGGTGACAAACCCTCTTGCCGGATAGCGGCTCCCAGGCTGAAAAAGCGGCTTTTACCGCAAAGGTAGAGGATAATTTCCAATGGAATCCTTACTTTACCGTACCTGGAAATAAGGGAACTGGAATATTTTGAATTTTCATCTATACCGCGTCCCGTTTTTTTGTTACAATTTGTCGAGAATGCTCAGATTCGGATAAGGCATCTCCTATAAAATAATCCGGTTGTACTATGCGACGAAGTGGGGATGGAATTGACCAGAATTGTGGTAACGGGATATGGGATAAAAGCTCCAGGAGTAGATACTAAGGACCAGTTTAAAGAAGTGCTGGAGAAGGGGATTTGTACCCAGCAGCTGGTCCGTGGAATCGGGCCTCACGATTCCGATCTGGTGCTCGGGGTCGTTGACTCCGAGCTTGACCGTATAGGGGAGAAGAGCTACCGGAAGTATCCACGGGTCGCCAAGCTGGCCATGTCGGCTGCGGATTCCGCCTGCACCATGTCCCGGCTTCCTCGATCGACCCGGCAAGAATCGCCGTTGTTATGGGGACGTCGATCGGAGGCCTGCTTGAAATCGAACGCTATGCCGTTCTCAGCAACAACCGGCAGTACCGCAAATTCCCTTTATCGGGAGCCGGTGCCGGCAATCCCCAGAGTCTCTCAACGGCGGTAGCCTATCATATCGGAGCCAAAGGTATGGTGCTCACGCTCGCCACCGGCTGCACGGCCGGCATGGATGCCATGCTCATGGCCAAAATGCTTCTCGAAACGAACCAGGCCGACATCTGCATCGCCGGCGGGTCGGACGCTCCGCTGACCACGGGCTGCATCTACAGCTTCTCCAAGCTGGGCGCCCTTTCCCGGGAGAAGGATGTGGCCGAAGCGGGTAATCCCTTCTCGAAGGAGACGGAAGGCTTTGTGATGGCGGAAGGGGCAGGGGTGCTGGTGCTGGAGCGGGAGCACGACGCCCTTCGCCGCGGGGCCGATATTTATGGGGTTATCGAGAATATGGCCTCCAAGAACGACGGGGAATCCATCTTTGATTCCGACCGGACGGGCCGGACGATGACCGAGGTGGTCCAGGCCGCGGTCGGCGACAAACATCCCACTTACATCAACAGCCAAGCACTCGGTCTCCACGTGAACGATTATTCCGATTACACGGCCTACATGCGGACGTTCGGGGAAAGCATTCCCATCACGTCCATTAAAGGCTCCATCGGACATGCCTTCGGGGCAAGCGGGAACCTTCAAACGATTGCCGCACTCTTGTCCATGGAATATAATTTTATTGCACCGACGATCAAATCGACGGGAAAGGGCTTTGAAGAGCTTCCCATCGCCTTCGAGCCGCATTATACACCGGTGGACCGGGTAGCGGTTACCGCGCATGGTTACGGCGGCAACAACACTTGTCTGCTTCTCGGCAAATATTAGTCGTTATTTCCAGACATCCCTCACAGGACTTATTGCCACATATCGGGTTTCATTGGAAAGGGGGAGTTCCTTGTTCTATCTTATGCTTGTTTTTTCCATCGTTCCGCTTGGCCTGGGACTTGCCATCAAATCTTTGTTCGGCAATACCCGCCTTTCCAAAAGTCTCTTCGTCTTCATGGTCTGCATAAGCGTTTGGCAGATGGATGTCGCTATTCTGTTCGCGAACCGGTACGTTTCGACTGCCACGATCGACTTCCTGTTCCGGTTGTTCCGGTTCGGTACGATCATGCTTCCCGCGGCTCTTCTGTATGTAACCTATGTCATCTACCAGGAGCATGTCGACCGGCGGAAGCTCAGTGCCGGCTGGCAGCTGCTCATTAACCGCGGCATGCTGCAAGCCTTCGGACTGTGGTGTCTGACGGTTTATGCGGCGGGATGGACCTCGGGCAGCATCCGCAGCTTCATCGTCGTGCAGTCGGACAAAACCGCCGGCTTCCTCTTTCCCGTTTATGGAGACTGGAGCTGGCTGTTCAAGGCTCACATTCTGTTCTTCTTCCTGGCCATCGGCGTCTGCCTTCATCTTTCCCGGAAGGTGACGAGCGGGCCAACCCGGTCCTTCCTGACGCTGTTCGGCGTGACCTCCATCATCGCCTACACCGTGGGGATGGTCAACATGTCTCCGAACAGCGGGCTGTACCCAAGCAGCATTGCGGTGCTGATCTTCGCCATCGCCGTGTTCACCGCCTTCTGCGTCATGCATTCCCGGGTGGTTCGCGAGATGAACCATGCTTTGTTCGAGCAGAAGGAATTTCTTACCCGCGTCATTGATTCGAACCCTAATCTGATTTATGCCCGCAACGGAGAGGGCCGCCTGACGCTTGCCAACCTCTCCCTGGCCCGCATGCTGGGGCGGCGGAAGGAAGAGATTATCGGCCGTACGCCGGAGGAGCTGTGGGGAAGCCCGGCGCTCGCGGGTCAAGAGGCGATCGACCAGCCGGATAACGGCGCCGGTCAGCCGAACCGGGAAGAACGGGTTACCGATGCTGAGGGCAAGGAAAGGTGGCTCCAAACCGCCTGTGTGCCCATCGACATTTCCAACACGAAGCAGTGGCTCTTCGTCTCGAACGATATTACCGAGCGCAAAGAATTCGAGAAGAACATCACTCATCTCGCTTACCATGATACCTTGACTGGCCTGCCCAACCGGTTCTCGTTTCATACCGACCTGGTCGGCCTGCTCTCCCCGCCATCCCGTACGGTGGCGCTGCTGTTTCTGGATCTTGACCGCTTCAAAATCATCAACGATACACTGGGGCATTCCATCGGCGATCTTTTTCTTACCGCTGTTGCCGATAGGCTGGTCTTCTTAATGGAAGACCGCGGCCGCGTTTACCGGATAGGCGGGGACGAGTTCATGGTGACTCTGGAGGACGGCGGGCAGGAAAAGGCCGTTTCGGAAGCCAAGCGGATCCTTGACAGTTTCCAGCGGCCCTTTTATGTTAACGAGCATGAACTGTTTACTACGACAAGCATCGGCATCAGTGTGTCATCCGACGATGGGGGGACCTCGAGTCGCTTATGATGCATGCCGATATGGCCATGCACCGCGCGAAGGCGGAGGGCAAAAACATTTACCGAGTCTATAACCAGGCGTGGGACAGCCGCAGCGAGCGCAAGATGCTTCTGGAGAAAGAGCTTCACAAGGCTCTGCTGAAAGAAGAATTTATTCTCCACTACCAGCCGCAGATTGATTTGGCTACCGGACAGATGGTCGGTGCGGAAGCGTTGATCCGGTGGAGCCATCCCCGGATGGGGCTTATCTCCCCAGGGGAATTCATTCCTCTCGCCGAGGAAACCGGACTTATCGTTCCAATCGGAGAGTGGGTCATCAAAGAAGCTTGCCTACAGGCGCGAAAGTGGAGGGAAGCGGGGCTTCCGCCGATCGGGATTGCCGTGAATATCTCTCCCCGCCAGTTTAACAAGCCGGACCTGGTGGAAACGATCCTCGGCATCATCGAACAAACGAATGCGGACCCCCGATACCTGGAGCTTGAAATTACCGAGAGTGTCGCCATGTTCGATACGGAGCAGGTCATGGAAAAGCTGGATAAGCTAAAGGGCCGCGGGATTCCGATTGCGATGGATGATTTCGGAACCGGCTATTCTTCCTTAAGCTACCTGAAGAAGCTCCCGATCGACAAACTGAAGATTGACCGTTCCTTCCTCGTTGAGGTGACGCCTGAGAAGGCCAACGACAATGCCTCCATCGTAGCAGCCATTATTTCCCTCGCGCGGAATTTAAACCTTCGGGTCATTGCCGAAGGCGTCGAGAACGCCGAGCAGCTGGAGTTCTTGAAGGCTCACCGCTGTGACGAGGGCCAAGGCTACTACTTCCAGCGTCCGGTTCCAAGCGAGGAGCTGGAGAAGCTGCTTCAGAAGAGAGCGGCCGGATAACCGGTAAGGAAGCAGATGAGCTGGAAACTCCTCCCCTTGACAGGGAAAAAAGATGGGATAAGGTGTAGAAGAAGTGCCTAATTTGTTGATTGCCTACCAAACAAATAAATAACCGTCATACCTGGAGGAGCCTGCCAACAAGGGCTCCTCTTGTTTATTTTTGGCCTGTCCTGCCTGGGCAGGCTGAGCGCAAAGGAGCCCTGAACAAACAGGGCTCCTTTTTTTATTGGCGGGTTCGAGAGGAGGGAAACGAGTGGGAGAATGGGGAAAGGCAGCCGTCCTTTGGATCGTTTTGCTGGTCTGGGTAGGCCTGCTGCTGGAAGGGATTGTCTATGCGGAAAGCCGGGAGGACCTTTCGGTCAAACACGCCTTGCTGGCGGGGATCGGGCTTGCTGCGGCAGGAAGCTCGATTGCCTTCGGCTGGCTGCTTTCCAGAAATCGAAAGAAACGGTAAGAGAAAAAGAGAAGCTTTATAAAGAGAAAGGGATGGGAGAGAAACCATGGAACAACAAGCCGTTTGGGCGGTTGCTTTATTCTTGATTGTATATGCTTTAATCGTATCGGAGAAAATTCACCGGACCGTGGTAGCCATGATCGGCGGCCTGCTAATGATTGGGATTGGGATCGTGGACCAGGAAACGGCTATTCATCATATAGATTTCAATACCCTCGGTCTTCTGGTCGGGATGATGATTATTGTCAGCATTACGGCGGATACGGGCGTTTTTAAATACGTGGCGGTTTGGGCGGCCAAGCAGGCGAAAGGCGAACCGATGCACATTCTGTTGGCTCTTGTGCTCATCACCGCCTTCGGCTCGGCCTTTCTGGATAACGTGACCACTATTCTTCTGATGGTTCCCGTCACGATGAGCATTACCCGGCAGCTCGGGGTAAGCCCGATCCCTTATCTGATAACGCAGATTCTGGCCTCCAACATTGGAGGGACGGCAACGCTGATCGGGGATCCCCCAACATCATGATCGGAAGTGCGGTCAAAGAGCTTACCTTCGTCGCTTTCCTCAACAACCTGACTCCGATAGCCCTGATGATTCTGGCGGCGCATCTGCCTATTTTCATGTGGGTCTTCCGCAAGAAGCTCGTCACCACCCCCGAGAAGAAACAGGCCATTCTTCGGATGGAGGAAAAGGAAGAGCTGAAGAACCGGCCGCTGCTCATCAAATGCTTAACGATACTGGGGCTTACCATTATCGGGTTCTTCCTTCACCAGCTGCTTCATCTGGAAAGCGCTACGGTTGCTTTGGCCGGAGCGGCGGTTCTCCTGCTTCTAACAGGCGAGGAGGCCATGGAGCGGGCCTTCGCGAAGGTGGAGTGGCTTACGATCTTCTTCTTTGTCGGCCTATTCGTCCTGGTGGGCGGGTTAATGGAGACCGGGGTTATTTCGAGCCTGGCGCAAAAGGCCATCGCCTTGACAGGCGGGGACCCGACGGCTACCTCCATGCTTATCTTGTGGATCAGCGCTTTTGCTTCCGCGTTTCTCGATAATATCCCCTTTGTGGCGACCATGATCCCGATGATTCAAGAGATGGGGAATATGGGGGTGGAGAACCTGGAACCGCTCTGGTGGAGTCTGGCCCTAGGGGCTTGCCTAGGCGGAAACGGAACGCTGATCGGAGCAAGCGCCAACCTGATCGCAGCCGGACTCGCGGCGAAGGAGGATCACCCGATCCGCTTCCTGACGTTCATGAAATACGGCTTTCCGCTCATGCTGCTTTCGACCGCGATGGCAAGCGCCTATATTTACCTCCGGTACTTGATCTAAAGCCGGTGCCCTGACCGGTACCCTTCTTGGCAGGAGAGTCTGCATAATTGCCTAATGGTACGGGGATGCAAGCAGGTAGACGCATCCTCCCGGTATCGCCAACCTTGCCTGGCCAAAAGAGGCGTCCCTAGACGGGACGCCTCTTTGTTTGTGATTTAGACGATTTACTCCTCCGGCGGGACTGGAAGGCCCAGGCCTTCGGCAACCCGCCGTCCGTATTCCGGATCGGCCTTGTAGAAATGGCCGATCTGCCGGGACAGAATGTCTTCACGCGGAACCGGCTTCATGGCCGACACGATGGTGGAGACGAGCCGGCTGCGTTCTTCCTCACTCATCAGGCGGTACAAATCTCCCGCCTGCGTGTAATGATCATCCCGGTCGTAAGCGGTGCTGTCGGCTGTGCCTGAGACCGGGTGAGGGGACGGCCGGTCGGCAGGTGATTCTTTCGGTCCGCCCAGGCTGTTGGGCTCGTAGTAGACCGACCCTCCTCCGTTGGAGTCGAAGCGCATCTGGCCGTCCCGCTGGTAGTGGTTCACTTCGCTTAAGGGGCGGTTAATCGGCAGCGCCTGGTGATTCGCCCCAACCCGGTAGCGGTGGGCATCGGCGTAGGCGAACAGCCGGCCCTGGAGCATTTTATCCGGGGATACTTCAATGCCCGGAATCAGGGTGCCCGGCGAGAAGGTAGCCTGTTCCACTTCCGCGAAATAATTGGCAGGGTTGCGGTCCAGCACCATCCGGCCCACCTCGATCAGCGGATAATCCTTTTGGGACCAAACCTTCGTCACATCGAACGGATCGAACCGGTACGTGTCGGCGTCTTCCAGGGGCATGATCTGCACATAGAGCGTCCAGGCCGGGAAGTCCCCTTCCTCGATGGCGTTAAACAGATCCTCTGTGTGGTAATCCGGGTTCTCGCCAGCCAATTGGGCCGCGACTTCGGAGCTGAGGTTCTTGACGCCCTGTTCGGTTTTGAAGTGGTATTTCACCCACACCCCTTGCCTTCCGCGTTAACCCACTTGAAGGTGTGGCTGCCGAAGCCGTGCATATGCCGGAAGGTAGCCGGGATGCCGCGGTCGGACATCAGGATGGTCACCTGGTGCAGCGATTCCGGCGACAAGGACCAGAAATCCCAAACCGCGGTCGGGTTCTTCAAATGGGTTTGGGGATGGCGCTTCTGCGTATGAATGAAATCCGGGAACTTGATCGCATCGCGGATGAAGAAGACCGGCGTGTTGTTGCCGACGAGGTCGTAATTCCCCTCTTCGGTATAGAACTTCACCGCAAACCCGCGGGGATCACGGACCGTATCGGCCGAGCCGTTCTCACCCGCTACGGTGGAGAAGCGGACGAAAAGCGGGGTGCGCTTACCGACTCCGGAAAGGAAAGCGGCTTTCGTATAAGGGGTAACGTCCCGGGTAACCTCGAAATAGCCGTGAGCCCCGGCTCCCTTGGCGTGTACGACCCGTTCCGGAACCCGTTCCCGGTTGAAATGAGCCAGTTTATCGAGCAGATGAACATCCTGGATCAGAGTAGGGCCCCGGGAACCCGAGGTTATCGAATTCTGGTTGTCGCCGACGGGCGCTCCCCAGCTTGTTGTCAGTTTGGAAGGAGGGTTAGTCATTTTCATCACCTCATGTAAGAGTTATAGGAACAGCATATCAGCCGTCCGGCCCCTTATCATGAAGTTTGGATGAAAGTTCAGCTTCCTGCCAAAAGGAGGGCATCCGCTCCGTACGGTTCCCGGTTCAGCGAACGGGCTGTCCCGCGAGCTCCCGTATATAACGGACCGTCTCGTCCAACGTATCGTTACTGACCGCCTCAAGCGAAACGTCGACGAAAGGTTTGACCTGCTGCAGCTTCTCCAGGAAGGAAGCGGTGCGGAAGCCCCCTTGTCCCGAGCGGACCTCCCGGAGCTTGCCCTCGTTCAGGGTGACGTCTTTCAGATGGGAGAGAACGATTCTCGGGCCGAATAAGCGGAAGGCCTCCTCGAGAAATGTCTCCTGATCCTCATATTGGCGGGGAGTGAGCAGGTTGCACGGATCAAAGACGACGCCCAGGGTGCTCGACGGAACCTCCTCCATAATCCTCACCATGTTCCGGGCACTGGACAAGGTGTGGCTGCTGACCGGCTCCAGGCCGATCGTAACGCCCCACCGCTCGGCTTCCTCCGCCAGTTCCTCCACCGTTTGGCGCAGGACGTTCCAGCCGATTTCCACGTATCTTTCCGGATCATGCTGCCGGTACGTCTCCAGGCTTCCGGTTTCCGTAGCCACGATCGAGGTGCCGAAATCCCGGGCATACCGAAGATGCTCCTTGAAGCGGGCGATCTCCTGCCGGCGGATGTCCGGATCCGGATGGACGGGATTGATATAGCAGCCGAGGACCCCAATACGCAAACCGCAGCGGTCAAATTGCTCCGCTATGTAACTGGCCAGGCCCGGGCTAAGCTTTCCGGTTCCGGTGTCGATATCTCCGATAGCTTTCGTCAGGGCAAGCTGCACAAAATCAATGCCCCGGTTCTGAAGCTTGGCCGTCAATTCTTTCAGGGGAAGATTTCCGGCTGTGTGAGCCAAGGTACCGAATCCCATTTCTGAAACACTCCTTCGGATAATGGTAAAGTAAAGGACTTACCGTTATCGTACCATGCGCGGACGGGCCAGCCAACAAAAGGAAGGGCACCAGCCGGCCGGCTTGCCATTGGGAATGCTTGCCTGTCTTTCATATGTGCTCGTTTTGAGGGAGACAAGCTCTTCCCAGGGGCGTTCGGGCTGACGGGCTCCAAAGCAGCCGCTTTAGGTTCCCCTCCTTACTCTTCTTATTAAGAATTGATAAAGAACGCATTGACAAAAAAGGTAGCCTAAACTACTCTTAATCTAACGAAAACAAACAAAATCGAGTAAAAATAAACAATTGGAGAGTTGACTATGCTGGCTGCCGAAAGAAAAATGCGGATAGTGGAATACGTTAAGCAGAAGCGTGTCGCTACCGTTGCCGCATTGGCCAAGGAGTTTCAAGTCCATGAAGCGACCATCCGCCGGGATTTGGCGGAGATCGAGTTCGAAGGGCTGCTTCGGCGGACCCACGGCGGAGTGGTTATTGACCGCGGGGCCAATATGGAAGCTTCTTTTCCGGAGAGGGCCCAGGAGCAGGTCGAGCAGAAGGAGAGAATAGGCAAAGCCGCCGCCGATCTGGTGGAGGACGGGGATCATATCATTCTCGATTCCGGTACCACGACCATGCATATTGCGAGGCAGCTCCAGAACCGTACGAATATAACGGTCGTTACGAATGACATCAACGTGGCGGCGGAGCTGAGGGATACCCCGGGAGTCAATGTGATCGTTACCGGAGGGCTGCTGTATCACTCCTCCTATATGCTGAACGGAATGTTCACCGATCAGGTCCTGGGCACTCTTCATGTGCAGAAGGCGTTTATCGGAACACCGGCCATCCACGCCAAATACGGACTGACTCACCCCGAAGCCCAGCTCGTCCCGACCAAGCAGGGGATGATCCGGGCCGCCCAGGAAATTATTGTGGTTGCCGATGACACCAAGATAGGAAAGGTTTCCCTTCATACGGTTGCTCCTGCCAGTTCCATCCACCGGTTCCTGACCGGGAAGGAAGCCTCCGAAATCCAGATCAAGGAATTCCGGGAATCGGGCATCGACATCATTCAGGTATAAGCCAAAATTCTAAAGATGGGACTGGAGGGAGTATAGTGTTGGATATTATGGAAGCCGTCCGGCAAGCGGCGGCAGCCCGGGGAAGGAGCCTGGAAGGGATTCCCTTCCCGGAGGTCATCCGGCTCGAACCCGGGGCGGTTAAAGAAACCGCCGGCTACCTGGCAGAAACCGGCCGCCGTTCCATTGTGGTAGTCTCGGATGCGGTGATTGGCAAGGCCGTTCGATATGAGCTGATGAAGGACCTTATCGCCAATGGAAGCAGAGCCTCCCTGATCGAGGTCCTCCCGAATGCCGTCGGGGACGTTGTGGCCGATGAGGCTTCTATCGTTCAAGTGCTGCTCGAGATCCAGAAGCTGCGGGCGGATGCGGTAGTGGCCCTTGGAGCCGGAACGATTCACGACATTGTCCGGTACGCCGCCTTCTCGTCCGGCCTCCCGTTCGTGTCCGTTCCGACCGCTCCGTCCGTGGACGGGTTTACCTCCAGAGGAGCGCCCATTCTCATTCGCGGGCACAAGCTTACAGTGCCCGCCATCGGCCCTTCCGCGATCTTTGCCGATACGCATATTCTAAAGGAAGCACCGGCCGCGATGGTAGCGGCGGGCTTTGGGGATATGCTGGGCAAATACACTTCTCTTTTCGACTGGACGTTCGAGCATATGGTCACCGGCGCTCCGTATGATGAGCTGTCGGCGGACTTGACGATGCAGGCGCTAGCCTCCTGCATCGATCAGGTAGAAGCCATCGGCAGCCGGACCCAGGAAGGCGTATCCGTGCTCATGCAGGCCCTCATCCAATCGGGCCTTGCCATGCTGATCTTCGGCCAGTCGCACCCGGCATCCGGCGCGGAGCACCATTTGTCCCATTATTGGGAAATGGAGTTTCTCCGCACGGGGAGGAGACAGCTGCTTCATGGCGCCAAGGTGGGCGCCGCCTGCGCGGTTATTGCCCGGCTCTACCGGGAGCTTGCCGACAGCGGCCTTCCCTACGGTTCCGAGGGGGCGCTGCCGGAGGAGCTCCGGCACGCGGCCCGGCAGGCGGAAGGACGCTGGCCGGAAATCCGCCAGCTGATCGGGGCCCTGCCGGAACCGGAGCGGATCCAGGCTTGGCTTACTGCCGCACAGGGGCCCGCCACGACGGAGGAGCTCGGCATCGGGCCGGAGTTCGTCGCGAGAGCCCTGCGGGAAGCCGATGAGGTGCGTCCCAGCCGGTTGACCCTGCTGCGCCTCTACAACTCGCTCCTCCGGCATCAGCCGCTGTCTTCGTAACCGCATAAGAACAGTAAGACGAATCCGATACGGGTTGTACCGGGCGAATAGCCGGATGGGAATACGACGCCACGCGGGTATTTCGGTTTGAATTCCTTGACACCTAAGGGACGCCGTACTATACTGCATACGATAAAGAAAAAGAATCGGTTTGGCGGAGCCTAAGAGAGAGCCCTTACCCGTATTCGTCTTTCCCCTTAAAGGGAGGAGTGCGTATACTGAGGTGAAGGGCTCTTTAGGTTTTTCCGCCGATTGCCGACGGGAGGAAAACTGGGTCATGAGAGGGTATATTTTTGATTTGGACGGCACCGTCTATCTGGGAGAACGGCTTATCGAGGGAGCCGCTGAAGCGATCCGCACGCTGCGGGAGCGGGGGATAAGGTGGTATTCTTATCCAACAAACCGATTGCCACCCGGCAATCCTACGCTCATAAATTAACGAAAATGGGGATTCCGACCGAGCTCGGCGACATTTTGAACTCGTCGCTCATTCTGGCCCGTTACCTTAAGAAGATCGTCAAGCCCGGCGAAACGGTCTACGTAATCGGAGAGGAGCCGATCTGCAGCGAGCTGAGGGAGCATGGCATTACGCCGCGGCAGGACGAAGAGGACATTCGCCCTCAATACGTCGTCCTTTCCTGGGACCGCCAATTTACGTACGACAAGCTGAACCGGCTGTACCAGGCGGCCGTCAACGGAGCGGTCATCATCGCTTCCAATCCCGATTACACCTGTCCGCTCGAGAACGGTCAAATCCCGGATACCGGAACGTTCATCGCGGCGCTCGAATCGGCGACCGGCCGGCCGATCGATGCGGTTGTCGGCAAGCCGTCCCCGATCTCGGCGGCGGCCGCTGTGGAGCACCTTGGCCTTGCTTACGAGGATTGCTTTATGATCGGCGACCGGCTGGAGACGGATATCAAGATGGCGCACGACACCGGCATGAAGTCGGTCCTGGTCCTGACGGGAGTCGGAACGAGAGAGGCGGCCGCAGCCTGCCCCTATCCTCCGGATCACATTATACCAAGCATCAAAGAGGTCGTTCATCTCTAAACGCTGCGTGGTATAATGAAGCCAGCAACGTATGGAGGTTAGCCGCATGTACCCAATTGTCGATCTAGTTGAACATCAAGTGATTTGCGCCGTTCAGAAGCCCGAGGACCTGGAAGCAGCCCTGAAGGCGGAGGCGAATATCGTCTTTCTTCTCACGGGTTCGATCTTTAATGTCAAGGAGCTGGTCCAGAAGGTTCTCGCGGCCGGCAAAGAGGTCTTCCTTCATATGGAATTTATTGAAGGGATTGCTGCGGACCGAAGCGGAGTGGCTTATGTCGCCCGCCATGTTTGCCCGACAGGAATCATTTCCACGAGAAGCAACCTGATTCGGTTTGCGAAGGACATGGACCTTATGGCCATTCAGCGCATCTTCCTGATCGACCGGAATGCCGTAACGAAAGGAATCAAGGCGGTGGAGCAAAGCCTCCCCGATGCCATCGAAGTTATGCCGGGCATCATGCCCCGGATTATCCGGGAAATGACCAATCTGACCCCGCTTCCCATCATTGCGGGCGGGCTGGTCGGCACCCGGCAGGAGATCGACGAAGCGCTCGAGGCTGGAGCTTTGGCCGTGTCCGTCGGATCTCACGACTTGTGGGAAACTAAGTAAGGAAGCCGGCCGCGGACATCTCGGGAGAGGAAAGTCCCGAGGGGCCGGGCCACAGCCCACAAGCATAATCGTTTCAAAGCAGGCGGAGACCATGGAGAGCCGGCTTGGAAACAGAGGGATATCCCGTAGGGAGGACTCTGTTTCGAGCCGGCTTTTTCTTATTTCTACAAAGAAAGAAGGGGTTTGGATGAGTGAAGCATTTTCGTCGGAAAGCCGGGCGGGCAAGCTGGAAGAGATGGCAGGAGAGCCTCTCGATCTGCTTGTCATCGGAGGGGAATTACCGGGGCGGGTATCGCATTGGATGCGGCCGAACGGGGACTCCGCATTGGCCTTATTGAGAAGAAGGACTTCGGATCGGGCACCAGCAGCCGGTCCACCAAGCTGGTCCATGGCGGTCTGCGCTACTTGAAGCAGGGAGAGGTTAAGCTGGTGCAGGAGGTGGGCCGGGAGCGGACGATTCTCTACAAGAATGCCCCCCATCTCGTGATCCCGGCTCCTATGCTGCTTCCGATCTATAAAGGAGGCACGTACGGTTATTTCATGTCCTCCATCGGCTTATACATTTATGACTGGCTCGCCGGAGTGGCACGCAAGGAACGGCGGAAGATGCTAAACCGCACAGAGACGATGAAAAGCGAGCCTCTTCTCAAATCGGACGGATTGAAAGGCGGAGGTTTATACTTCGAGTACCGGACCGACGATGCCCGGTTGACGCTGGAAATTATGAAAACGGCTTCGGCCCGCGGGGCGCTGGCCGTCAACCATACGGAAGCGGTGCGTTTCCTGTACAAGGACCGCAGGGTGGTCGGTGTCGAGGTCAAGGACCGGGTGAGCGGAGAGAGCTATGAGCTCTATGCCAAGCATATAGTTAATGCAGCGGGACCTTGGGTGGACGATGTCCGCCGGCTCGACGGCTCCATGCAGGGCAAGCGGCTGTTCCTCACGAAGGGGGTGCACCTGGTTATCGATTACGATAAGCTTCCCGTTAAGCAGGCGGCCTATTTCGATACGCCGGACGGACGGATGGTCTTCGTCATTCCCCGGGGCTCCAGCACGTATGTGGGGACAACGGACACCGCCTATGACAAAACAATCGAAACCCCAAGAACAACGGAGGAGGACCGGGATTATCTCCTGCGTGCCATTAACTCCATGTTCCCTTCCGTCAAACTGACGGTCGGGGATGTCCGCTCCCATTGGGCCGGTCTTCGTCCTCTTATTTACGAAGAAGGCAAGGGGCCGTCGGAGCTCTCCCGCAAGGATGAGATTTTCCATTCGCCCACCGGTCTCATCACCATTGCCGGGGGCAAGCTGACCGGCTTCCGCAAAATGGCGGAGAAAGTGGTCGACCTGGTAGGAGAACGGATCTACGCCGGCGAAGGCCGGAAACTGCCTGGCTGCAGCACCGACCAAATCGTCATAAGCGGGGAGAGAACAAAGGAAGAGGCTCCTTTGCCGACTGGAAGAAGGAAATGCACGCGGCCGGTGTCCGCCTGGGCGTCAGCAGCGAGGCGATGCAGGAATGGGTCGATACGTACGGTACCGGAGCGATGGGGATTGTCGAGCGCTTTAAGACATCCGCGAAGAAGGACCTCCCTCTGGAAACGAGAGAGCTGAGCGCCCTTGTCTCGTATGCCATTGAAGAAGAAATGACGGTAAGCGCGGCCGATTTTGTCCGCTTGAGGACGGGATGGTCGTATTTCAAGCTTCCGAAAGCCGAAAGGCTGAGCGGGGAGGTTCTCTCCCTGATGAAAGAGAAATTGGGCTGGGACGAAGCTCAAGCGGAAGAACAGGCGAAGGAGCTTGACCGGCTGTTCCGCAGCATCCACGAGCTGCCGCCCAATGATAAGCAGCTGGAACCCCATGTAAGCCCGGCCGCTCCGGCGCCTGGAACAAAATCACCGGCTTCAAAGCCGGCGCCGATATCGGCAGAAAGGGCGTGACACGATGTCCGGTGTTTGGTATATTTCGGATTGGCATTTAACGATCCGCCTTCTCTTGGCCGCCCTCTGCGGAGGGTTGATCGGACTGGAACGGGAGTGGAATCATCATGCGGCCGGATTCCGCACCCATATTCTCGTATGCATCGGCTCGGCCGCCATCATGCTTCTGTCCATTTACGGGTTCTCCCAATTCGTCACGGAAGAGAATGTGCGGATGGATCCGGCCCGTCTCGCCGCCCAGGTGATCAGCGGCATCGGCTTCCTGGGAGCCGGGGCCATTATGAGGACGGGCGCAACCGTATCGGGTCTGACCACCGCCGCTTCGATCTGGGTAGTGGCCGCGATCGGTCTCTGCGTGGGAGCGGGCTTCTATTATTGCGCGGGACTCGCGACCCTACTGGTGCTGGTCAGCCTGTTTCTCCTTAACAAGTGGGAGAAGGTGCTGATGCGGGACCGGCGTCACCAGGAGGTCACCATCAAAATTTTTGACCGGCCGGGTAGCCTCGGACGCATTGCCACGGAATTCGGGCTGCAGGGCATCCAGATCGCAAATGTAAACATGACCCCTGAAGAGAAACCTGTCTTAGGGGAGAAGGGGGAGCCGGTGATGGAGCTGCGCTTCCGCCTGAAATTTGCAGGAGGGGACCGGATGGTCAAAGCCTTGGAAGGCATCTCCAAAACGGGAGATGTGCTGTCCATCGAATCCAAGTGGAGCAGCAGCCAGACCGTGTCCCGGATGTCCAGTCCATCCGCTTAGTATTTGTGCTTGACAACCAAAATCATCCATGACATACTTGTTCACGAATTAATGCTTTACCATTCATCAGCCAATAAGCCGTGAACCGGGTGGAGACGATGAGAAAACCTAGGAACAAGGCAAAACGGCGCCGTCCGGCGTCGAATTGCTTACAGGTTCCCGGCTTTCTTTCGTCTCCTTGCTGCCGCTGGCGGACCGTTAGCCGACAGCAAAGGAAGACAAATGGACATAGGAGAGAGGGAAAAGACATGGCAACGAACGAAACCAAACCGCTGGTCATTGCCCATCGCGGGGCCGCAGGGGAGGCACCCGAGAATACACTGGCGGCATTTAAGCTCGGCCTGGAGCAGGGCTGCGACGCCTTTGAGCTGGATGTGCATCTGTCCAAGGACGGACACATCATCGTCATTCACGACGGGACGATCAACCGGACCACGAACGGAACGGGCGCCGTGGCCGACATGACCTTGGAGGAGCTTCGCCGTTATGACGCCGGCTCGTGGTTCTCGGAGGCTTATGCCGGAGAGAAGCTGCCCACGCTCGAGGAAGTATTCGACCTCGCTCCAAGCGGCTTGATGATTAATGTGGAGATCAAGGGAGGCATCGGCGCCGGCATGGAAGAAACGCTAGTTGACCTCATGCGCCGTAAGAACCGGGTAGAAACGGTCGTGGTGTCCTCCTTCGATTTCATCACGCTCGCCACCCTTAAGAAGCTGGAGCCTACGGTTCGGGTCGGCCTGCTGTACGACAACCGTCTGGAGCACCACTGGAAGCTTCCGGAGGCCGCCGGGGTAGAGACCTTCTCTTTACACGTAGCCATGAGAAGGCTGGAGGCCGCCCACTCGGCCGACGCCCAAGCCCACGACTATGCCGTCTACCCTTGGACGCTGAATGACGAAACGATCATGCGGAAGGCCATTTCCTTCGGTGTGGACGGCATCATCACCGATTACCCGGGCCGCCTGCGCGCCATTCTGGAAGAGAACTAGGTCTTTCCCCAACAAAAGCTTTCTTTATCCGTGTCTCGGACTAAGGAAGGCTTTTGTTTTTCGGGCGATGGAACGCACCATCCTTATCACCCTCCCTGTGCGGAACGCCGCGTGCTATAATGCAGGAAAGGCTGCTGGCGGGCTTCCGGGTCAGCGGGTCTTAGGACCGAAGGAGGATGACGACATGCTTGTTTACCGGGACGAGAGCTTGGCAGTCTTCCAAAGCGCCCTTTACCAGACCACCTCAACGGTGGTTTGGACCCGAGAGCTTGTGCTGGTGACCGATCCGTGCTGGCTGCCGGGGGAGGTTCAGGAGATCCGGTCCTTTGTGGACTCCGTGCGCGGGGAGAGGCCATGCTACTTACTGTTTACCCATGGGGATTTCGACCACATTCTCGGGTGGAAGGCTTTTCCGGAGGCCCGGACTATCGGATCCAGGGGGCTACATCATCATCCGGAGAAGGAAAAGCAACTGTTGCTCATTCGGGAGTTTGATGCGGCTCATTATGTAGACAGGGGGTATCCCGTGGACTTTCCGGTGCTCGACCATGTAATGGAAGAAGACGGGCAGAAGCTGGTGCTAGGGGAAACGGTGCTCACGTTCTATCTGGCGCCGGGCCATACGGAAGACGGCTTGTTCACGGTGGTGGAGCCGCTTGGGTTGCTGCTGGCGGGAGATTATTTGTCCGATTTTGAACGTCCCTTCGTGTCCCACAGCGCATCGGCCTATGAGGAAACACTGGAGAAGGCTCTGGCTCTATTGAATCGTCACGCCATTCGGCATTTGGTGCCGGGACACGGCCGGCATACGGCAGACCGGACGGAAATGAGGCGAAGGCTGACCCTTGCCCAGGATTACCTGGCTAGGCTTAAGCGGGCCGTGCTGGAAGGAGACGAGGGGGAGATGAAGCGGATGAAGGGGGAACATGCTTATCCTTCGGCTTTTACGGAGGAGTGCCACCGGGAGAATATCAGAATCATCCGGGCCGAGCTTGGCCTGGATGAGAAGTGAAAGGCGGGGAATTCCCCGCCGTCCTGCGTACAGCCTCAGTCACCGACGACAAAGTATCCTCTGCCGAGAATTTCCACTTGGGCTTTGCTTGGTTTAGGCTCTTCCATGTCCGCTTTTTCCGCCTGGACTTCATTCGACTTTTGCTCTTCGTTTTGCTTGTCAAGCGATTGCATGAAGGCGTAGGCCGACTTCTGGTCCATCTCGTCCAAGTTGTTAAGCAGACCGAACAGTTTCTCTTTGCATAGCATCGCGGATCCCTCCTAAAGTTAAAATGAACGGCGTATTTTACCTTTTGTGGGAACGATGGAAATAGAAATCAAAAAAACACAAGGCTAGACCTTGTGCTGCTTGTCATCTATCCTTCCCACCACGCTTACGAGGTTAGCTGTCGGATTAGGACGGTGAGATCGTCCTTCGGCATACCTGCCGATTCACCCCATGAAAATGTGGTTCCCCCGCTTTTCTTTCAAATGAAAGAAAACTCAGCGATATTCAGTTAGTTAGATTCTAGCTTCTAAAACGGTGAAAGTAAACCCCTTCGATGAAAAATAGGTAAAAAGGTACAGAAATCGACAGCAGGCGTAGGTCAGCTTCCCAAAACGGGCAAGACGAAGTAAACTACAAATATTCCGATAAAAAAGGTGGTTATTATGCCGAATTCCATTCCTCGTCCGCTGGTGCGCGTCAATCAATGGGTGATCGTCCTATCCGTTCTTCTGACCTGGGCAACGGGCTTCTACTGGATTCTTGCCCTTCCTTTCGTTTCCGGTCTGCTCGGGGTGGCGGCCGATTTCAATCCGGTGATGCGGGCAGCCAAGCTCTTCCTCCGCCGGCCGATGGCCGACTATATACCGGAGGACAAAAGCCAGCAGAAGTTTAACCAGCTTCTCGCCGTGTTATTTCTAGCCGGCGCACTGGTTAGCTATTTGAGGGGCTGGCAGACGGCCGCTTATGTCTTCTCCGCTATGGTAGCCTTGGCCGCCTTCATCGCCATTCTCGGCTTCTGCATCGGATGCTTTCTGCTCTTTCAATGGTCCCAGTTCCAGCATAGAAGACGGCGTCCTTCCTGAGCCGGCTGCCCAGAAGGGTCGCTGCCCGTCTCCATTTCGTGGTATAGTCGAAGATGCCGGTTTACGAGCAATAGCGGATGGAGGAGGGAGCAGGCATGACCGTCAAGCTGCGGGGGCATCATCTGCTGTGTCTCCTGGGCTACCGGGGAATGGGCTATTCCGCGGAATTTTGCGCCAACATGACTTCGATCTATGAGAGGCTGCGTCAGCAGCCGGAGCAGTCCGTCGAACTGGTGGAAGGACCGGACGAGATTTGCCGGGCTTATCCGGAGGATAAGACGAACCACTGCAGGGGAACGGTAGGGAACCGGGACCGCGAGGTCCTGCTGCGGCTTGGACTTGCGCCGGGCTGGCGGGGAAGCTGGGGGAAATCACCGTCCTTCTGAAAGAGAGGATTCATCCGGATGACGTAGGCGTCATTTGCGAAGGCTGTCCATGGGAGCCCTACGGAGTATGCCGGGATGGCGTCCGTCTCGTTAGAGAGGACCTACCTTTGCCGGCGGTAGAAAGATAGCGGATAAGAAATCATACAAAGGTGGAATGGCGTTGGAAATCAAGTACTGCCTCTCTTGCGGCACCGGGTTGGCCGAGAGAGATTTTGACGGAACGGTAAGAATGGCATGCCCGGCCTGCTCTTTTGTTCATTGGGGCCATTACAGCGTTGGGGTGGGAGCTCTTCTGAAGCGGGATGGGAAAATTCTGCTCGTGCGCCGCGCCCAGGAGCCCGGAAAGGGCCGCTGGACCAACCCGGGGGATACATAGAGCAGCACGAGCCCATTCACGAAACGATTGTCCGTGAGGTGCTGGAGGAAACGGGGGTTAGGGCGGCGGTTCGTTCCATTATTGCCCTTCGCGACCAGCCGAGAGCCGTTCATAACGTCTATATCGCCTTCGAGATGGAGGACTTGGGCGGGGAGCCGGTGCCGGACGGAATCGAGGTGGATGCGGCTGGCTTCTACAGCATGGAGGAGATGGCGGATATGAACGTCGCGGGCTTTACGTTATGGCTCATCGAAGCAATGGAAAAAGCCCGTCATGAAGGATTGGCCGTTGATGTCCGGGATGATGCTTCCCTGCAGGGAAATATTTTGTTTCGTGCGTAGAAAGGGGCTGCCGTTTCTATACGGCGGAACCGTGTGAACAGGTTCGAACGAGGGTTCGGGCTTGTTTTTTTGTGAAAAAAAACGAAGACAAGGAACCCGAGGGACCCTCCTGACATAGTGTGTGGTATCTCGCCGGATGGGCAAATGCCTGACGGCCCCATTCCAAAGTCAAACGGAGGGTATTTCTTATGACAGATTTTCAAAATGAGCTTCTTAACCTGCCGGTTTCGGATTATCGGACCGGGGAAGTAACGCCCTGGGATGCCCAGGCACAGCAAGCGGCCGATCCAGCCCGCCTTTGTGTAGGCTTAGGCTTAGGAGGCTTAGGCTTCGGCTTCTTCCGCTGTGGACTGTTCTGCGGCGGGTTCTTCCGCTGTGCGGGCTGCGCCGGATGTGCCGGGTGCGCCGGGTGCGCCGGGTGTGCGGGATGTGCCGGATGCGGTGGATTCCGTTGTGCGGGTTGTGCCGGATGTGGGGGTTGCGCTCGCTGTGCCGGGTGCGCCCGCTGCTTCCACTAATCCCGCTGCTTCCTGCTTCGGCTGTCTTGCGCTGATTAAGGGCAAAAGGCCCGAGGCTGCAGGCGGAAAGCGGCAAGTCCTCGCCCTCGCAGAAACCCCCGCTTATGGCGGGGGTTTTTGTTTTTTCGACGCAGGGTGAAGCGGGCGGGGACGCAGCGTCGAAGGATGTGGAATGACGGACAAGCGCCTCGACATAAACTGGCAAAGACAGCTGGGTGCCGGGCGCGAATCCCGGCCGCAAGGAGGGGTGGCCAATGGGACAATGGGGTCTTTCGGCAAGGCCGAAGGTGAACCGCGATACTTATTATACGGCGGAAACATCGGGCAGGGTGTATTTCCGAAACAACCAGGGAACGTTCCGAATGGAAGGAGAAATGATCGACCGCTGGGTGGAGAAGCTTCTGCCCATGTTCAACGGGCAGCATTCGCTGGAGACGCTAACGAAGGGCTTCCTCCTCTTTACCGGGATCGGGTTATCGAGCTGGCCGAGCGCCTCGCGAGGAACGGCTTTCTGAAGGACGCCGGCGGGGACCGGCCGCACGGTCTTACAGAGGAAACGCTTCAGTCCTATGCGGATCAAATTGAATATTTGGATTCGCTGGGAGGTTCCGGAGCGGCCCGCTTCGAAGCGTATCGCATGACCAAAGTATTGGCCTGTGGAAAAGGCGGCTGTTTGGTCAGCGTCGTGACCTCCCTGCTGGAGTCGGGTGCGGCGAGAGTGGAGGTGCTTCTCCGGGGAGAGGATGGTCCAACGCTTGACCGGATCAGGGAAATTGCTTCAGAAGCCCGGCGGAAGGATCCGGATATCCGAATCGAAACCGTTACTTTGCAAGTGCCGGACGAAAAAGGGCTTAGGCAGGCCGTATCAACCGCGGATATGGTTCTGTACCTGGCGGAGGCGGAAGACCGGGAGGAGCTTCACCGCGTTAACCGGCTCTGCCGGGAGGAGAACAAGGTCTTCCTTCCGGGTCTCTGCACCCCCGAAGCGGGGATAGCGGGTCCGGTTGTTCGGAAGGGAAGCGCTGACTGGGAATCCGTCTGGAGGCGGCTACGTCCGCCGCACCCCGTGGAGAAGCAGAAGCCTTCGGCAGCCGCCGCTGCCATGCTGGCCAATCTGATCGTGTTCGAAGGGCTCAAAACCGCCGCGGGGATCCTGGAGGAAGAACGGAAAAACACGCTCTATCTCCTCGATCCGTTTACCCTGGAAGGGGGCTGGCATGTCATTCTTCCCCATCCGCTGGCTGACCAGTTGGGGGACATCCAACAGGAGTCTGTCGAACATGTTCTGGCGAAAGAGCCTGCTGAAGCGGACCGGGGCCGGACGCTCGGTTTTCTCGGGAGCCTGGCCTCGCCTCACACGGGAATTCTCCACATGTGGGATGAGCGGGACGCGAGGCAGCTGCCCCTTGCGCAGTGCTTCGTCCAAGCGGCGGACCCCCTGGAGGCGGGGGCGGAAGCTCTGCTTCCTTTAAGGCTGTGCTGCGCCTTCACTCATGAGGAAGCCCGGATGGAAGCGGGCTTGACCGGAGTGGAGGACTACGCCGCCCGGCTTGCCGGGAAGCTGGGCGCCGATCGCACCGGACCTGGCTTCCTCGGCGTAGGGGCGGGAGAGACGGCCGCCGAGGCGGTGCTCCGGGCGCTGCGGAAATGCCTGGAGAAGGAATGGCTCGCCCGCCGGGAGAAAATGCGGCAGGACGTTCATCTCCTGGAGGAGGACGACGTTCGGGACGAAGAATGCCTCTATGCCTTCAAGGCCCTGTCGGCCTACGAAAGAGGGCCCGTCATGGCCATCGGCCAGCCCTTGTGGGGCTTCCCGGTTGCCTGGGTAGAGGCGAAGGGAGTGTGGTACGGGGCGCTCGATTACGAGCCCGTATCCGCCCTGCGCCGGGCCCTCCGGCGCGCGCTTCAGAACAGCGGAACTAGGGAGGAAGCGGAGGCCGTCCGCGAGCGCGGGCTGACGCCGGCCGCCGTAAGGAGGGCGGATCGTCCGCCGCAGCACCGCGGTGTCCTGCCCGGGCCGGGGCGGCTCCCGGCGCCGGATATCCTGCGGGAAGCCCTGCAAAAACTGCAGAATAACGGTATCCAAGCCGTTCTGTGGGATTTGGCTGTCGAGCCTTTCTGGCGGGATGCGCTGGCCGGGCTTTACGGCGTTCAACTGAAGGAGGTGAAGGCACGATGAGCCGACGGATTCTCGTTATCGGCTCCGGACGGCTGGCGGAACAGGTCTCCCGGAAGCTTTCGTCCCTCTGCCAGGTGACCCGGATAAACGAGGGGCTGCCCGCCGATCTGGCGCCTGAATACGACCTCGGTCTCGTCGCGCTCGATGCCTGGGACCCGCCTGTTATCCGTGACGCGGAGCAGGCATTGGGCAAGGCGGGATTTCCCTGGCTTCCGCTATACGTCAGCTTTGGGGAAGGCATCGTGGGACCGCTGGTACGCTCCGGGGTCCCCGGCTGCTCCCGCTGTGCCGATTACCGGCTCTACATGGCGGGGCGCGACAGGCGGGAAATGGCGGAGCTGCGGGGCAAAATGGCGGAGGAGGAGCCCCGGCCCGATCCGTGGGCCTCAGCCTCCGCACTGAGCCAGCTGGCCATGCTGGCCGCTCAGGAGGCCGAGGACTTCTTCTCGGCTGCCGGCCAAACGAGCGCCAGGGTAACCATCCTGAACCTGGGGACTTGGAAACTATCCCGGCACATTCTGCTGCCGTATGCCGCCTGTCCGGCGTGCGGGGACCTTCCTCCGGACACGGAGGAACGGGCCGTGATCCGTCTGGCCCCGAACCCCAAGCCGGGAGGGAAAGGCTACCGGTATCGGTCTCTTGACGATCTCCGGAAGCCCTTGACGGAAGATTACCTCGACCACCGGACCGGTCTGTTTAATCTGCAGGTGCGCGATTTTACGTCGCCCTTTGCCGATGTGACCGTCAACCTGCCGCTTTATGAAGGAGATGAGCTGACGGCCGGCCGTACCCACAGCTATGCCGACAGCGGAGCGACCGCCCTATTGGAAGGGCTTGAACGGTTTTGCGGA
Organism: Paenibacillus sp. CC-CFT747; assembly: GCA_030323305.1. GTDB lineage: Bacteria > Bacillota > Bacilli > Paenibacillales > NBRC-103111 > Paenibacillus_AO > Paenibacillus_AO aurantius. The sequence goes on from CP106741.1 coordinate 4,110,986, forward strand.
GTGGCTCCGCGGGGAAACGAACGACCGTCCGGGGCAGCTACCGAAGCCTTAGTGCGCACGCGCTTGATCCCGAAGCGGTCGGGGTCCATGCCCGAGAACGCTACGAGGAACCGGGCTTTCCTTTTCAGCGGCATGATCCGGACCGGCCGCTCGAATGGGTCTGGGGGTATTCTCTGCTTAAGGAGAAGCCGATTCTCGTTCCCGAGCGGCTTGCCTACTACAGCCTTGGCTGCGGAGAAGGCTATGTCTATGAAACCTCCAATGGCTGTGCGCTGGGAGGCAGCCTGGAGGAAGCCATTTTTTACGGCATGCTGGAGGTGGTGGAACGGGATGCCTTTCTGCTTGCCTGGTATGCCCGGCTGCGGCTCCCCCGGATTGACCCTTATTCGTCAAACGACCCTGAGCTGACGGTCATGATCGAGAGGATGAAAGCGGCGGCCGGCTACGAGCTGCATCTGTTTAACGCGACCCTGGAGCACGGCATCCCGAGTCTATGGGCGATCGCCCGGAATACGAAGGAAGAAGGGGTGCGGCTGATCTGCGCGGGCGGCGCCCATCCCGATCCGGTACGGGCCGCCAAGGGACTGCTCCATGAGCTGGCGGCCATGATGCTGACCTTGGATGAGAAAGCGGATAGCAGACGGGAGAAGATCCTCGAGATGCTGGCGGATCCCGAGCAGGTAAGGAGCATGGAAGACCATTCGATGCTGTACAGCCATCCGGATGCGGAGAACCGGCTTGATTTCCTGCTTAAAAACAACGGGCCTGCCCTTAGCTTCCAGGAGGTGTTTCCCGAGGGCAGCCGGCATTCCGACTTGACGGAAGACTTGAAGGAGCTGCTGGAAGCTTTCCGCCGATGCGGAATGGATGTGGTGGTGGTGAACCAGACTTCCCCTGAGATCGCGCGAAACGGTCTGCACTGTGTAAAGGTTCTCATCCCGGGCATGCTGCCGATGACCTTCGGCTATCATCTCACCCGGCTCACGGGGCTCGACCGGGTGCTTCGGGTGCCGGCCATGCTGGGGTACGCGGAGGCGCCGCTCAAGCCGGAAGAACTGAATCCGCATCCGCATCCCTTCCCATGAGCCGATGGAAGGAGGAAAGGGATGAAACTGGACACCTTTGTGCATAATCTTCACTTCGAACCGGATCTCTGCCGGCCGCCCGGGAAGGAAGTGGACTGGGAGGACGCCCCGTTAAAGTATAAGCTGTATCCGGGTCTTCCGGCCTTCCCGCTTCCCTATCCTTCTCGGCGAACCGGAGCGGGGGAGGTCCAAAGCGCGCCATCGCTTGAGGCTCTGGGGACGCTTCTGTGGTACGGCTATGGGGTTTCGAGGTTCGGTCAATCCGTTTGGGAAGGGGCCTCCCCGGAGAGAGAGACGAGGGAATGTGGTCCATCCGCCGATTTGTCCCTTCCGGAGGAGGGTTGTATCCCTGCGAGCTGTATGCCTATTTAAAGCTGGAAGAGATACCTCATGGGGTCTATCACTATGACGCCGCCCATCACCGCCTGGTTCTTCTGAGAGAAGGGGATTTCGACGATTACGTGGGCAGAGCGCTGGGGGACCGGAGTCCGCTGCCCGGGTTTATCGGGACGCTGTTCGTTTCGGTGGTCTTTCGGAAAAATTATTTCAAATATTATGACTTTGCCTACCGGCTGCAGGGGATGGACGCGGGAGCGCTGCTCGGTCAGCTCCTGACAGGCGCGGAACGCCTGGGTTTCGCCGCAGAGCTTCGTTACCGTTATCTCGACCGGGCGGTCCACCATCTTATCGGGATTAAGGAGGAGGAAGAGAGCGTCTATGCCGTCTTGCCGCTATCCACGCCTTCTAGGGAAAGAGGAGTGGAAAGAGAAGGGGAGAACCGCGGGGAAACGGCCGCCGGACTGTGCCGGGAGCTTCCTCCCCTGAATCATGTCACTTATAACCGCTGCCGCAAGGAACTTGGCTACCCGGAACTGATCCGCATGAATGAAGCCTCCCGGATGGAAACCTTTGTTCCTCTTGATCGAATGGAAGAGGCTTCGGATTTACCCGAAGGGGAGCTTGTTGAGCTTCCGACGGCGCGGCGGGCTTCCTTTGAATGGGAGGAGGCCTGCCGTCACCGGCATTCACCGGGCATGGGCTTCACCTTGAGGCGAAGGCTTCAAGCCCCCGAGCTGGCGCTTCTGCTTCGGGAGGCCTGCCAGGGGTTCCCGCGGGAGGGAGACCGCGGAACGGAGGGACGATCCAATCAAACGGAGCGTCCCCCTGTCGATCTGTACGGCTGTATGTACGGGGTGGAAGGCATTCCGGACGGGGCCTACCGCTATGATACCCGGCTGCACGCCCTGGTCCGGTTACGTTCCGGAGACCAGCGTGCCGAGCTTCAGAGGGGATGGCTCTTGACAACGTTAACCTGTGCCAGGTACCGCTTGTCTTCCATCCGTCAGGTGACCTCCGGCACAGCTTAAGCCGGTACGGTTACCGGGGATACCGCATTCAGCAGATGGAGGCCGGCATTCTGCTGCAGCGGCTGCTCCTGTCGGCCTCCGCCTCGGGAATGAACGGACATCCACTGCTGGGGTACGATTCGGCCCAGGCCGACCGGTTGTACGCTTTGCCCGGCAGGCGCCTAACAAGCCTGATCCAGGTACCGCTCGGTTTCAGCCGGCCGCGGGCTCAGCTGGAAGGAAGCCTTCACGCCTAAGGCGGGAGCAGGGGGCAAGGCAAGGAAAGGCAGTAGAGGGGACCAAGGAAGACAGGAGGAGCGGATGGCCGGCCGGACCTCGTTCCGAGAGTCCGCCGCGGCGGTTCAATCCTCCCCGTCCTCCTCCCGGAACAGCCCGCGGATGGTCAGCTCCCTGAGGTCCAGCCCGCCGTACGGCTTCATGACGGAACGAACGAAGTTCAACAGGGGCTCTTTGTCCCGGTTTTCGTAGAAGGCGGACAGAGCCGAAGCCAGGGCGGCCGCGGCTTCCGGATTTCCATGCTCCAGGCTGCGGTACTGCCATTTGCCGTCCCCGGACCAATGCCCGCCCCCCGTAAGAGCAGACCGCTGACAAGGGCTGTCAACTGGTGGACGATGAACAGCTCCTCCTCGCGGCGGCGGCCGCAATGAAGGTCGGTAAGGAAGTCATGAATTTCATAGCGGATCAGGGCGATCTCCTCCTCCGCATAAGGCATGGGCCCGCAGGCAAGGTCCTCCGCGCATTCCCGGATAAGGCTTCCGGCGGACCCGTCATCCCGAAGGACCCAGCCCTCGGCGCATATTCGCTGCAGAGTGGGATTGCCTGTTTCAATTCCCTTTCTCAGCGCTGCCGGAAGGACGGTTCCTTTTAGAACGAGGGCATCGACAGGGTAGTCCTCCCACTGCCTATAAACGATATGTGAGGTCTCTTGAGTATCGTCGATAATGACCAGATCCAGATCGGAAGAAACGGAGGCCCTGCCGCTGGCGGTGCTGCCCCCAGGATAGCGATGCGGCTGTCCGGATAAAAGTGCTGAACGAACCGTCCGGCTGCGGCAAGGGAACGGCAGCGTTCCTCTTCGGTTGTCGTCTTCATGGCATAGTCTCCTTTTCATAGGAAACAAAGAGAACCGGCTAAGGAAAAGCCGGTTCTCTTTGTTGTTAGATTAGCCGGTTACAGCACCCAAGCGCTGCTCACGATGACTAGCAGGATAAAAAGAACAAGGATAACTCCCACACTGGTGAATCCACCGTAACGGGCGTAGCTCATGGCTCTACCCCTCGCGTTCGGATAAGGTAAGATATGTGCACCTGTCTGTTTTGGTATGGGCGGAAGAAGAACGGCGTTACCATGCGTGGATTAATCGTTCATCAAGATGAAAGAATTAAGAACTGATCTAATAATTAGATGGAATTGAGCGTTTTCTCCTATTGGACGGCTGCCGGTCAGCCGGGGTACCCTTAAGAGAGAAGCGTCGGAACCGCCTGCATAATTGGCGGGCAAAAGGAAAAGACTGTTAATTGGTTAAGATTCAGGGAGACCTTCGGTATCTTCCAGTTAGAATAGTCCCCCGGAAGGGTAAGGAATTATCAGGTATGTGTATAGCAGGTTCTTTTAGTGAGTTCACCGGGCCGATGAGATTCCGACTCTTCTCCTGTAGAGAATAGCAAGGGAAGGTAGTAAAGCAGTAAAGTTCGAACGGAGGTATGCTTGAATGGCAGCAGACGAGACAGCGGCCCGCCTTTTCTGGGCCAGGTATCAAGGACCCAATCTGGGCTATATCCAGGAAATGTACGAACGTTATGCAACGGATCCCGAGTCGGTGGAAGCCGGTTTCCGTGAGCTTTTTGACCGGTGGGGAGAGCCTCCCGGCGCCGAGGCTTTGACGGTTCCCGCTGCAGAGAGAGCAGCGGCCCAGGCGGTACCGGCCGCCAAGCCGGACGCCCGTTCCCTGAAGAAGCTTGTCGACGCCGGCAAGCTTGCCTGGAACATCCGGGTATACGGCCATTTGGCGGCCCGGGTCGATCCGCTCGGGTTAAACGACAAGCCGGACACCCGCCTTCTGGAGGCCGACACCTTTGGTCTTACCCGCGAGGATTTAAGCGCCCTTCCGGCTTCCCTTGTATGGGAGGACGCGCCGGAATCGGTTAAGAACGGGTGGGAAGCGATTGTCCGCCTGAAGGAAATTTACACGGGCAGCATCGCCTTTGAATTCGGCCATGTGCATGAAGAGGATGAACGAATCTGGCTGAACCGGCAGGCCGAATCGGGTCTGGCCGGCAAGCCGCTCGACACGAAGGAGAAGCTCGCCCTGCTGCGGCGTTTGGTTGAGGTGGAGCAATTCGAGGCTTTCCTTCACCGCACCTTCGTCGGGCAGAAGCGGTTCTCTATAGAAGGAACGGACATGCTCGTTCCCATGCTGGACGAAATCGTCCGCGAGATGGCGCACGACGGGGCGAAGGATATCCTGATGGGCATGGCCCACCGCGGGCGGCTTAATGTGCTCGCCCATGTCCTCGGCAAGCCGTACGGCAAAATCTTTTCGGAATTCGCCCACGCTCCGAATAAGGACTTAGTTCCCTCGGAAGGCTCCATGGGCATCAACTATGGATGGACCGGGGATGTCAAGTATCACCTTGGGGCCCACCGCTCCGTGAAAACCGGGGAAACGGTGGAAACCCGGGTGACGCTGGCAAACAACCCGAGCCACCTGGAATATGTCAACCCGGTTGTGGAAGGATTCACCCGGGCGGCGCAGGACGACCGCTCCCAGCCGGGCTATCCTAAGCCGGACTTCGGTTCGGCCGGCGCTGTGCTTATGCATGGAGACGCCGCCTTCGCCGGAGAAGGGATCGTGGCGGAAACGTTAAATTTCAATTCGCTGACCGGCTACCAGAACGGCGGAACGATCCATATCATCGTTAACAACCGTGTAGGTTTCACGACCGACAGCCGCGATTCCCGCTCCACCTTCTATGCGAGCGACCTGGCCAAAGGCTTCGAAATCCCGATCGTGCATGTCAGTGCCGACGATCCGGAAGCATGCATCGCCGCCGTCCGCTTGGCCTGCGAGTTCCGGCAGCGGTTCCGCAAGGATTTCGTGATCGACCTGATCGGCTACAGGCGGTATGGCCATAACGAAACGGACGATCCCGAAACGACCCAGCCGGCCATGTACCGCAAGCTTCGCAATCATCCGATTCCAAGCGAGCTGTATGCGGAGAGGCTGAAGAGCAAGGGCTTGAGCAGCGACGAGCAATTCGCCCTAATCCGGGAAGAGGTGCTCGGCAAGCTGCAGGCGGCCTGGGACGAGGTCAAGCAGAACGAGAAGGCCGCCCGCAAGACGGAACAGGTCAGCCTCCGGCCGATGGCGGAGGACAAGACGGCGGTTCCGCTCGAAGAGCTTCGGGCAATCAACCGGGAGCTCTTGACCTGGCCCGACGGCTTTGCCGTTTATCCCAAGCTCGAGCGCATCCTGAAACGTCGTTCGGGTGCTCTTGATGAGGAGGCCGGGTGGACTGGGGCCACGCGGAGACGCTTGCCTTCGCTGCGATTCTGGCCGATGGAAGGCCGATTCGGCTGAGCGGGCAGGATTCCGAGCGGGGAACGTTTGCCCACCGGAATCTTGTGCTTCACGATCCCGAAACCGGGGACCGCTTTTGCCCGCTGCACCGTCTTCCTCAAGCGAAGGCTGCATTCGGGGTGTACAACAGCCCGCTGTCGGAAGCATCCGTTCTCGGCTTCGAATACGGGTATAATGTTTTCTCGCCCGAAACTCTGGTGCTCTGGGAAGCCCAGTACGGGGATTTTGCGAATGCCGCTCAGGTCATCATCGACCAGTTTCTGGCGGCGGGCCGCGTCAAGTGGTCCCAGAAGTCCAGCCTGGTTCTGCTTCTGCCTCACGGATACGAAGGGCAGGGACCGGAACATTCCAGCGCCCGGCTTGAGCGTTTCCTTCAGCTGGCCGCGGAGGATAATTTTACGGTGGCCAACCTCACATCGGCGGCGCAGTACTTTCACCTGCTCCGGAAGCAGGCGGCGGGCCTCGACAGTGAGGAAGCCAGGCCGCTCGTGATCATGGCTCCCAAAAGCCTGATCCGAAATCCCCGAGCCTCTTCCGCCCCCGAGGAATTCAGCGACGGAGGCTTCCGGCCGGTCGTGGAGCAGCGGGGACTTGGTTCCGTTCCGGAAAAGGTGGAGCGCCTGCTGCTCTGCAGCGGCAAGGTGGCCGTCGATCTGGAGACGGCCTTGGAGGAATCGGAAGAGGATAAGAGCTGGCTTCATATCGCCCGCGTGGAACAGCTGTATCCTTTCCCTAAAGGCGAGATTGAACGGATCATCGCCCGCTTCCCGAACTTGAGGGAAGTGATCTGGGTCCAAGAGGAGCCTCAGAACATGGGCGCCTGGAATTACATGGAGCCCCGCATTAAGGCGCGGGCGCCGAAGGACGCCGTGGTCCGCTTTATCGGACGGCCGAAGCGGTCCAGCCCGGCAAGCGGTTTTCAAGAGATTCACAATTACGAGCAGCAGAGAATTCTATCGGTTGCTCTAAACAAAAGTACTTTGGGAGCGATAAAAGAAGGAGGCGGAATCATTGGCGGACGTTAAAGTACCCGAAATGGGAGAATCGATAACCGAAGGAACCATTACCCGCTGGGTGGTCGCGAAAGGTGACGCCGTAAAGAGCGGTGATGTCCTGGCGGAGATCGAAACGGATAAGGTTAACCTCGAAATCAGTGCCGAAGAAGGCGGAGTGCTGCAGGAGATTCTGCGGCAGGAAGGGGAAACCGTCCAAATCGGAGAAGTCATCGCCCGGATTGGAGAGCATGCCGCCCCTTCCCAATCGCCGGCAGGGGAGAAAGCGCCGGGACAGGAAATCCAAAGCGAACGCATCTCCGGCGAGCTGACGCAAGTGGAGAAGCAGCCGGCGGCCGGAGCCGCAACGGCCCCGCAGGCTCCCGCCCCGCTTCCCCAGGCGACGGCCGTTCGTAACGAAGGCAGCCGGTTGGAAGCGGAGGCCGGCGAAGCGGGAGAGGTGGACTATGTGGCTCCCCTTCCGCCCGGAAGAGAGCACGGGAGCAAGGTGTCGACCTTCAGGAGCTTGCAGCCAAGGAAGGAATCCGCCGCATTTCCCCGAACGCCGTTTCGTCCTATGCCGAGCAGAAGACTTCCCGGCCGGCTCCATCCGCTGTTTCCGCTCCACCTGCCCCGCAGGGGGAGGAGAAGGGAGTGGAACGGCGCCGGATGAGCCGCCGCCGCGCCACGATTGCGAAGCGGCTCGTGGAAGCCCAGCATACCGCTGCCATGCTGACGACCTTCAATGAGGTCGACATGACCAAAATTCTCGATATCCGCAAGCGGCGCAAGCAAAGCTTCCAGGAGAAGCACGAAGTTGGCCTCGGGTTCATGTCCTTCTTCACCAAGGCCGTCGTCGGGGCCCTTAAGGAATTCCCGCTGCTTAACGCTGAGATCCAGGGCGAGGACATCCTCGTCAAAAAGTTTTACGACATCGGCATCGCCGTTTCGGCTAAGGAAGGGCTGGTCGTTCCCGTCGTTCGCGAGGCCGACCGGCTGAGCTTCGCAGAGATCGAGCGCCAGATTGGAGAACTGGCCGGCAAAGCGCGTTCGAATAGCCTGGCCTTGTCCGATCTGCAGGGGGAACCTTCACGATCACGAACGGCGGGGTGTTCGGTTCCCTGCTGTCAACCCCGATTCTGAACACCCCGCAGGTGGGCATTCTCGGGATGCACAAAATCCAGCTTCGTCCCGTTGCCATCGACGCGGAAAGATCGGAGAACCGTCCGATGATGTATATCGCCCTGTCCTACGATCACCGGATCGTGGACGGCAGTGAGGCGGTCCGCTTCCTGGTTGCCGTCAAGGAGATGCTGGAAGATCCGGAGACACTCCTGCTGGAAGGGTGAACCGGTAAGGCTATTGGAGCGAAGATAACCTAAGGAAACGAAAGAGCGGGCCGGCGGCCCGCTCTTTTTCTATTCCTCGTAGTAGCCTTTGCCTTCCCCGCGCTGAAAGGTGGCCAGGTACCAGTGGTTCCCGAAGGGATCCTCAATCCCCGCGCTTCTCTCTCCATAGGGCATATCTCCCGGCTCGTAGAGGGAGACGGCTCCCGCCTCAAGCGCTTTGCGGTAGCAGCTGTCGGTGTCCTCCACGAAAAGATGCAGCGTGTTGGTCCGCGGCGGAAAGGGACCTTGGGCATCCGAAAGCTCCAGGATGGTCGTTCCCACTCTCAACTCCGCATGTGAGATCTTCCCCTCCTCGCTGCGCATGAGGTTCTCTTCCACCGCGCCGAACGCTTGAGTCAGAAACTCCGCCAGCTTGGCCGCATCCTGAACGATGAAATAGGGGGTGGCCGTCTGAAATCCTTTTGGCGTATAGGAATGGGTCATCGTAATGCCTCCTTGACTAGGGACTAGGCTTTCATTATAGCGCGGACCTCTCCGGATGTATTGGATATTTCTGACCTTAGCGGGGATAAGGGGAGTGGTTCGGATGCCGTTCCGGAATGCGACGGTAGCGGCTCGGCGGCATACCGGAAAAGGCTTGGAAATCGCGGATGAGATGAGCCTGGTCGCAGTAGCCGCAAGCCTCGGCGATAGACGCCCAATCGGGCTGCTCCCCTTGGTTGAGGGCAGACAAGACCTCTTGAAAACGGTACAGGCGGCTAAGCTGCTTCGGGGTCATGCCTACCTGCGCCTTAAACCGCTCGTTAAACCGTCGGTGGCTCAAGCCCGTCCTCTCCAGCACCTTGGCGACTGAAGAGCGGCGCAGCTCCTCCATGGCATAAACAACGGCGGGGTGGCGCTCCAGGGGACGGAAGGAGGAGGCCAGCAGCTCTTCCTCCAGCGTGCGGAACCGTTCCTCCAGCGTAGAGCCGGCCGCCAATCGCCGGATAAGCCTTGCCTCATGGGGCCAGTAAGCGCTGAGCGGGACGTGCCGATTCAACAGCTCGTGGAGGGAGCTGGCAGAAACGGAAACAACCCTCCCGGGCGGAAATGGATCCCCACCACATCCGTTTGCCCGGACGTATCGATTCCAAAATACTCCGTATGGGGGCCGCACAGCACGGAAGCGCCGAAGAGCAGGCTTTCCCCCTTCCGGTTGAACAGCCGGATAGGCCCTCCTCCAAGGTCAATCACCAACTCTGCGGAGCCGTCGGGAATGGAAATCTCCCGGGAATGGGCGGAGCGGTAGTCCTGAAGGGACCAGAAGCATTCCACAAAGGGGGACAGGGAACCGCAGGGGGAAAAAGTGACCGGCTTCATGCCAGGAAAGCGGCGGCAGCCGCGCACCGGTATGAGGGAATAATAGTCATGAGCGTTCCTCCTCTATACGAATCTGACCCTTTCATTTAACCTTATCTTGGACGAGTTGTATATCACCATCTGAACGGGAGGCGGCCCAACGTCAGAGGAATGCCTCGTCATCCGTTTACTACCTGTAAGGCAGGAAGGGAACAAGAGAAAAGGGGGCATGAAAGGGATGTATTTTGATGCGCGTTATGAGGGCACCTTTACGGCGTTCTCGCTTTCTCATCTGCTGGCGGTTGCGGCTTTATTCCTCGCTATCGCCCTAATGGCGGCTTTGCGGTCGAGGCTCGCCAAAAGACCGGTCCGTCTCATGCTCGCGGGAGTGCTTCTTGGCACAGAAGCCGCCTTGAATCTATGGTATAGGGAACAGGGAATCTGGTCCGTCCAATCCACCCTGCCGCTTGAGCTGTGCAGCATAACGCTTCTTCTGTCTATCGTCATGCTCGTAACGAGAAGCAGGATCCTGTACGAGATCGTCTATTTCGCCGGGATCGCCGGCGCCCTGCAGGCGATCCTCACTCCTGAGCTGGGCTATCCGTTCCCTCATTTCCGGTTTTTTCAATTTTTCATCGCGCATGCGGGAATCATTCTGGCCGCCCTGTATATGACGTTAGTGGAGGGCTACCGGCCGGTCCCGCGCTCGATTCTGCGGGTCATGCTCTTCCTGAACGGGCTGGCCGTCCTGGTGTGGGGGATCGACCGGTGGCTGGGGGCCAATTACATGTTCCTGGCGAGAAAGCCCGAGAACGCCTCGATCCTGGATTGGTTCGGGCCGTATCCCTACTATTTGCTTGCGGAGGAAATGCTTGCTCTCGTTCTTTTTCTCTTGCTGTATTGGCCCTTTGCCGGTCGTCGAAGGAAAAAGCAGATTCCTCGGGAGGCTGCAACCGGAACAAAATAAATCTCAAGGCTTGCAGCGAAGGCTGTGGAAAGGAATCCGCGGCCTTTTGCCATAGCGTGTCAGCAGAGTGAACCGGTGCAAGGAAAATGGTAGAATAAAATCTAAAGAAGCCAAACAGGAGGCGATTCACATGGGAGAATCGGTTGTTGGGCTGCCCGATTCAGGAAGCTCCTAGCGGCCTTCCGTCTTTTGGACGGGGAAATCCGGAACGGACAGACACCGGGAGGAACCGCAGCGGCAGGAAGCCGGACCGCCATTTACGGTCTGTATGCCGCAGGAGCGGTTGGAGGGGAGACGGAAGCAGGAAGACCGGTCGTTCCGGAGACCATTTACGATTGTGCCTCTTTGACGAAGGTAGTGGTCACCCTGCCGCTTGTCCTTATGCTGCTTGAGGGAGGAAAGCTCCATTTGAACGAGCCGGTGTGCCGGTTTCTTCCCGAATTCGGGGCCAACGGCAAGGAGAGCGTGACGGTCAGGCAGCTGCTTTCGCACACCTCGGGGCTTCCCGCTTTCTTTAACCTGCACGGCAACGGCTGGCCGCCGGAGAGAATGTGGCAGGAGATCGCCGGACTCAGGCTGGAGGACATGCCCGGCAGCCGGATGGTATACAGCGACATCGGCTTTATCGTACTCGGGAGGCTGATCGCCGTCCTGATGGAGAAGCCGCTTGATCAGGCGGCCCGGGAGAGACTTTTTCAGCCGCTTGGGATGACGGATACGGGCTTCTGTCCAGGGCCGGAGCTCCACGCCCGCCTGGCTCCCACGGAGTTCGATGAGAAGCTTGGACGGCCGAAGCTTGGAGAGGTTCACGATGAGAATGCCTATGCCTTTGGGGGCGTGAGCGGACATGCCGGCCTGTTCTCCACAGCCGGGGATCTCGCCAAATACGCCCGCATGTGGCTGGGGGAGGAGAGCTCGATGGGACGCGAGTCCTGTCGCCAGCCTCCGTGGAAGCCGCAGCCCGGTCTTGGACGGGGACTCTTCCCGCTAACCGGGGGCTCGGCTGGACGCTGAAGGGCGATCCGTGGGACGCGTCCGGGGATCTGTTCTCCGAACGCTCGTACGGCCACACGGGCTTCACCGGAACAAGCCTCTGGATTGATCCGCAGCGGGACGTTTTCGCGGTTCTGCTTACGAACCGGGTTCATTACGGAAGGGACAAATCCGTGGTGCGCCTCCGTGTTTGTTACCACAATGCCGTGGCGGCGAGCTTGTCTTGACGGGCTGAAGCCGCTTGTTACCATAAGGCGCGCTCAACCAGCGTCTGCCCAATTTCGCCTGATTCGAAAAGAACCTATCCTTGCGGATAGGATTAGCAGAAATCCGTTATAACGCCAAAAAAACAGCCCGAGCAGCTCGGGCTGTTTTTGCATTGATAGAGGAGGGCAGCGGTCCCTTCACCGGATGGCTAGCGGACTTGCCCCTTTTATGGTTTTACAGCTTGCCGGCCAGCTTCAGAAGAACCTGGGCCTGTTCGGCGGTCAGTTTCTTGCCGGTCAAGGCATTCACCTGGTTGGTGAAGGCATTAAGCATGCCGGCTTCGGCTTGGGCGTTCCCCGTTCCTCAGCGGCCGCTGCATTCTGCAGCTTGGAGGTGAGGGCTTCGGTAATGCCCGGATCCTCGGAAGTGAAGGAACGAACCAGCTCCGTCACCCCGTCGTATGTTACGGCGATCCGGAAGGTGAAATCGGACGTAACCGTATTGCCGGCCTTGTCTTTGGCGGTAACGGAAACCGTATGCTCGCCGGGCTCGAACGTATAAGCCGGAGCTTGAACAAGCGGAGCGGAGCATGGATTGTCCGCGAGGCCCGACAGGGCGTCAACGGCGCTGCAGCCGATATAGACATTCTCGGAAACGGTATAATCCGATTTGCCGGTGAACTGTACCGTCGGCGCCGTCCGGTCAATGCGGACCTCCATCTTCTGCGGGTCAGTGGCAAGGCCCGAGAAGTTGGTGGCGGAATAGGTCACCGTCGTTACGCCTTCCTTCGTAATCGGCAGCTGGAGGGACGAGCCTTTTACCGTGGTCTTCGCAGCCGGCTGCGCACCTTCGGCCGAATAGGTCAACGACCACGCATGGTCGGCAGCCAGATTCAGGACGGTGTCGCCATTGTTCCAGCCGTTCTCATTGGCGGCAGGAGTCAGGCTGGCGGAAACGACCGGAATTTGCTGATCCTTCTTCGTTACGGTGAAATCGTCGTAATAAGCGGACGAAATGTTATAGCGGGACGTAACAGCAATCAGCTTGGCATACACGGCACCTTCCGGCGCTTTGCCCCTCAGGGTCACTTTCTGCCATTGGGCCAGCCGGGATTCGTCCAGATGGATTTCGAGCGTAGAAATCGTAGCGTTGTTCTTGTCGAAGTAGCGGAACATGAAGCCCGGCTGCCCCGATTCAATATAAACGTTAACGTTCGCCTGGTATTCCTCTCCGGCAACGACGGGAACTTTGTCGCTCTGAAGAGCAACGGATGCCGTGCGCAGCGTATCGGTAATCTTCAGGCTCTTGGACCCGCTGAAGGTCTTCGCGGTGCTGACTTCATAGTTATAACCGGCTCCCGTTGCAAACAGGGGGTCCAGCCGGCCAGGCCTTCTTCAAAGCCCGGGTTACGTACAGGAACAGGGAGATGAGGCGGTTCCTCGGTAACCTCTCCGTCTACCTCGATCCGATACAAAATCGTGTTGGTCTGCATATCCGTCAGGTACAGGTTTCCGTCCCAGCCGAGATCAAAGCGGGACGTATTGGCCAGGATCCGGGATTCCAGCGTTTCCGGGTCGATTACCGTCAGCTTGTCGTTGAAGAGGACGTAGAGCAAGCCGTCTTCGGACCAGCGCAGCGGATGATGAGCCCATTGGCTGAAGCTGAGCTTGGAGTGCACTTTTTGCTCTTGACGACTTCGTAGGTGTTAGGGTCGATGGCAAAGATATACTCATAGGCCGCTCCCCAGATGAGTCCGTCCGGACCTGCGGAAAGATCGCCGATGAAGATCGGCTTGTCCAAGCCGGGAATACGCAGCGGGAATTCGGTAATCTTCTCCTGCTTGTCGACATCCCAGACGAAGATTTTGGCTTCCTCTTCCGTAGGAACGGAACCGAGTCCCCCGCGGATGGTGGTCGATCCGAAGATTTTACCGTTGGCATAAGTCGAGCTCAGAACACTCTGGTTCTTAACGACATTGCGGTTGACGGTGGTTTCCCCGGTAGCCGGATCATAGACGGTCAGGGAACCGCCCAGTGTTCCGTAGCCGGAAATGGTAGAAATGTACAGCTTCCCTTTGGCGCTCGTGATGTTAACCAGGCGCTCTTGGTCGTTGCCCAGCACAGAGAGCTTCTTAGGGTTGGTCAAGCTTGGGGGCTGCTTAAGGTCGAATTCAAAAAGAGCCCCTTCCGGATAAACGCCCATGTACACTTTGTCCCCAATAGGGAACACGCTGTCGGCTTGGCCGATGCTGAAAGGAGTGGCGGTCATGTCCGTCAGGTTGACGAGAGAAGAACGGGCCTGAGAACCGGTCGTGATCAGCTGGTTCTCCGACACAGCGGCGACCCGGTTGACAACGCCAGGCACTCCCGGAATGACCGGAGGCAATTGCAGAACCAGCTTCTTCTCGATATTCATGATCGTGGCGCCGCCGTCATACCGGACGGTTACGAGGTTCTTGCCCGGCAGGTCGGGATTGTTAGGAAACTCTACCCAATCCGCTCCCCGCAGGCCGGTCCCATACTCCAAGCCGGATTCTTCCACCTTGTGGGTGGCCAGGTCGAAGGTTTTCAGCTTCTTGTCCGACATGTAGTAAATTTTGCCGTTCAGCGAATCGGTTTCGTGAAGGCCGGTTACGTTCTCCAGCACGACATCGAGCCACTGCTCGGTTTGCGTGTCATAAAGGAAGGCTTCTCCCGGGATTCCGCTTCCGTCCGTATAACGGGCGAACAGATAACGGTCGTCAATCGTATCCAGGTCGTATACCGTATCTTCTTTAACGGGAAGGGAGCCGGCGATGTCGGTTTTCTCTCCCGTGGCCAGGTTGACGCGAACGATCTGCTTGTGGGCGGTTCCGGCGTAAACATTACCGCCCTGGTAGGCGATGGAACGTACGTACTCCTGAGCGCCTTCGCCGATCATCCGTCCGTAATCCTTCACCTGGCGGGTAGCGGGATCGTATTGGAAGACCTTTCCTCCCGGGTAAGTTCCGACATAGACGCGTCCCTGCTCATCGGTCGTAATGCTGTTCGGAACCGACTGCCCGTCAAATTGGGCTACCTGTTCAGGTGTCTTCGTGACAGGAGAGTAATGCCACAGCCGGGCTCCTCCACCATCAGCGGCGAGATATAAGGATCCGTCGGGGGCAATCGTATGGGCCCAGGAGCTTTCCGAAGGACCGATCGGGATGCTGCGCAGAAGCTTATAATCGTCCAGATCGATTACGTTAAGATGGCCGGGCTTGCCTTTGCTTGTGGCGTAGAGGACATTGTGGCCGTCTTCTTTGCCCGCTGTTCCGTTGAACACGGCTACGGTATAATTATTAGGAACGAGAAGTTCTTCCGGAGCTCCGTACGTTTTCTGAGACAACCGGCTGCCTTCGGCGGCAGATGCGGCACCGGTCCAGCCGGTGACGACGAGCATAGCGCTGGTCAGAAGGGGGATAGCCCGCTTCATCATTTTTTGCATCGCTTTGCGACCTCCTTGATGGATAATATGTAAGCGGTGTCAAACTACAAGCAATTCCTGCCGCTTCCTCCTCTCCCGGATATGTATACCTGGAAACGATGACCATCTAGCTGCTGTGGTATCCATGTGGTTTATATGATAGGGGAATTCGCAGGGAAGTCAATGGGATTCTAGTCCCTTGTTTCCTTGTGGTACCGTGAAGGAAAGCAGGATCCGACTATCCGAAAGAAGCCCTTCCCCTCCGCCGTATCGAATCCGTTAGGGCGGTAAAAAGGAAGAAACAAAGGAGGATGACGATGAAACCGCAGGTACTAATTGTGGGAGCTGGTCCCACTGGACTTGTTCTTGCCCTATGCCTCGCCAAACAGGGAGTGCCCTTCCGCCTGATCGACAAGCATACCGGTCCCGGGGAGGCCTCCCGGGCGATCGCCGTCCATGCCCGGACGCTGGAGCTGTACCGGCAGCTCGGCCTGGCGGACGAGGTGGTGGCCGGAGGGATCCCGGTGGATTCCGTACAATGGCGAACAGGGAAGGAGAAGAAGGTGCGGCTTCCTCTGGGCGATCTGGGAAAAGGGCTGAGCCCCTATCCGTTCGTGCTCAGCTATCCGCAGGATGATCATGAACGGCTGCTTGTCGATCATCTTCATCGGCAGGGCCTGACGGTCGAGTGGGGAACGGAGCTGGTATCTTTCCGTCAGGACCCGGTTTGGGTGGAGACCGTTCTGAGAAAGGATGGCATAGAAGAACCGCACACCTTTGCCTATGTGTGCGGCTGTGATGGGGCTCACAGCCTTGTGCGCAAAGGGCTGGAGCTTTCTTTTGCCGGCGGAACGTACCGCCAGGTATTTTATGTCGCGGATGTGGAGGCGGACGGGATGGGAGAGGGGGCGTTGAACGTTTATCTGGACGACTCCGGCTTCTGCATCTTTTTGCCGGTCCGAAGCACGGGTATGGTCCGTCTGATCGGCATCGTACCCGACGAAGCCGATCCTTCCACGGTAACCTTCGACATCATCCGGCCCTATGTGTATAAACAGACCGGTCTTACTGTCCGCCGGGTCAACTGGTTCTCTACCTACCAGGTTCATCACCGCGTTAGCGAGCATTTCCGCAAGGACCGTGTCTTCCTGGCCGGGGACGCCGGTCATATCCATAGTCCGGCGGGAGGGCAAGGCATGAATACCGGCATCGGGGACGCGGTCAATCTGGCCTGGAAGCTCGCCGCCGTTCTACAAGGCAAAGCCCAGCCGTCCCTGCTGGAAACCTATGAAGCGGAGCGGCTTCCTTTTGCCCGGACGCTGGTTGCCACCACGGACAGAGCCTTCCAGCTCATTGTGGGAAGGAAAGCCTTTAACCGCTTTATGCGCCTGTTTTTCCTCCCGACCCTGGCCCCGCTGCTTCTCCGGTTACCCTTCCTCCGCCGAATGGCCTTCAAGACCGTTTCCCAAACGCGTATTCATTACCGGGAAAGCGGGTTAAACCGGGGAACAGCGGGAAGAATTCAAGGGGAGACCGCCTGCCCTGGGTTCGAACGCCGGGCGGCGATAACTACGAGCCTCTGCAGCAGTGCAATTGGCAGCTCCATGTTTATGGAGAGGCCGCGCCGGAGATCCGGGACTTTGCGCGTTCCGCTTCCTTCCCGCTCTTCAGCTTCGATTGGACGCCTGCGGCCGGAGCCGCGGGAATACCGAGGACGCCCTCTTTCTGGTCCGCCCTGACGGCTATGTCGGCCTTGCGCTTGACGCTCCCCGCGTCGAAGACCTCCGATCCTACGTGGACCGGTACTCCATCGCTCCTCTTTAAGAGAGGAGGAACATGGCCGCGATCGTGGTAACCGCCAGCCCCGTGAGAACGGGAATGAGGTTCCGGCGGGCCACTTCGAACGGGCTGACTCCGCATATGGCGGCGGCGGGGATAAGCGCCCAGGGCACCAGGGTTCCGCCGCCTACCCAGATGGCGGCGATCTGCCCGAGGGCCGTCAAAGTGGCGATACCCGAACCGACGGCGGCGGAGACCAGGTGGGCCACAGAGCCGACCAGGGAGATGCCGGAGAAGCCGGAGCCGTCCAGCCCGGTGATGGCACCCGCCGCGGCGAGGGTGAGGGAGCCGACGGGAGCATTGATCGGCACGCTGTGGGCGAGGGCGGCTCCCCAGTCATTCACAATTCCGGCGGAGGCGGCGGGCAGGACTTTGCCGAACAGCTCCGTAAAGGCCGAATCGCCCAGATAGAAGAACGCCGCGATGGGGATGACGGGGCCGAACACCTTCAAGCCGAACTGGAAGCCGTCGACGAGGTATTCCGTTATCTTCTCCAGCCCTTGGCCGCGATGCGATTGCATGGTGAGAAGGACCAAGAGAAGCAGGGCCGTCCCTCCAAGCAGGGCGGTGGCTTCTCCTCCCTGCAGCTTCAGAACGAACATGGCGATCAGATCGGTCAAGAAGAGCAGAACGACGACCGCGGCCATCACCCGCCGGACCGGTTGGGAAAGCGTGTAGGCTCGTGCTTCGCCTGTCTCTACCGTTTCGGGTAAGGAAGCCGGCGAAGCGGATTCGGGAGAAAGACGACCGGAGCGCAAATCCCGGCGGATCATCCAAAAGGCCGTTACGGTGGTCACCACTCCCATAATCGCGACGAGCGGAACGCTGGCGCTGATGACATCGCCGACCGGAATGCCGGCCGCATCCGCCGTAAGCTTGGGGGCGGCTTGAATCACATAGTCGCCGGACAGCGCAATCCCGTGCCCGAACAAGTTCATCGCAACGGCTACGGCAATGGGCGGGAGTCCCACCCGGACGGCCGCGGGCAGGAGGACGACCCCGATGAGCGCCACGGCGGGGGAAGGCCAGAAGAACCAGGAAATGATCATCATGACGATGCCCACCGTCCAGTACGCCATCGCAGGCGTCCTCATCAGGCGGGTAAAGGGGAAACCATCACCTCGTTAATCCCGGTTCGGGAGAGAACCCGGCTCATGGCGACGATGACGGAAATAATGAGAATGGTCGACAGCAGCTCCTTGATGGCGTACAGAAAGCTGTTGAAGATGCCGCTTACCGAAGCGGATACCGAATGGGTGGCGAGCAGGGCGATGACCAGAATCCCTGCTGTGCACAGCAGGGTCGTGTCTCTTTTGAACAGCATGCATCCGATCAGCATCACGATGACCGCCGCGTAAGCCCAGTGAAGGGCGGTTAGCTCAATCCCCATAACACACCTCCGGGAGGAGAATAAAATCTGCTATACTTTATGCAGGCGAACGGCATGACGTTTGCCCGCAAAGCAGGAAAAAGAATAGAAAAACCAAACGATGAAGAAGGGAACGAAACGATCTTGAATGAAGCGATCCGATTGGAGAATAAGCTGGAGAAATATGCCGACCTGCTTATCCGGGTAGGGGTAAACCTTCAGCCCGGCCAAGTGCTGTACATAGAAGCCCCGCTGGAAGCGGTGGAGCTGACCCGTCTTGTGGTCCGTAAAGCGTATGAGGCCGGGGCGAAATATGTCCAGGTTGCCTGGGACGATGAGGAGGTCACGCGGATTCGGTACGAGTCGGCTGCCGAGGAAGCCCTCTCGTATTATCCGCGCTGGATCGCTTCCTCCATGGAGCAGCTGGCGGAAGCGGGAGGTGCTCTGCTGAACATCAAGGTGCCGAATCCCGATCTCCTGGAAGGCGTGGATCCGGCGAAGGTGAAGGCCTCCACGAAGGCGGCCGCAGAGGCTAGACAGAAGTTCCTCCACTATGTGCGAACCAATAAATTTACCTGGTGCCTGGTGAAGGCCCCGACCCGTGCCTGGGCCGATAAAGTCTTTGCCGAACTGCCCGAGGCGGAACGCATTCCCGCCATGTGGGAGACGATCTTTCAGATGAACCGGGTGGACCGGGAGGATCCCGTCCAGGCTTGGAGGGAGCACATTCAGACCCTGCATACGGTGTCGGAGAGACTGAATGCGAAGCGGTACCGGAAGCTTCGGTACCGGGCGCCGGGAACGGATTTGACGCTGGAGCTTCCCGAGGGCCATATCTGGCTCGGGGGCGGGGAATCGAACGAGGACGGCGTCTATTTCGTGGCGAACATGCCGACGGAGGAGGTCTTTACGATGCCTGCCCGAGGCGGAACGAACGGAACGGTCCGAAGCACGATGCCGCTTAATCTGAACGGCAGCTTGGTGGAGGACTTCTCGCTTACCTTCCGGGACGGGAGAGTAACCGATTTTACGGCGGGAAAGGGTTATGAGGCCCTGCAGGCCCTTCTCGATACGGATGAAGGAGCGCAGTACCTTGGCGAAGTCGCTCTCGTGCCCCACGATTCCCCTATTTCCCGGCTGAACCGGATCTTCTACAACACGGGAGTCGACGAGAATGCCTCCTGCCACCTGGCGCTCGGCAACGCCTATCCGGTCAATCTGGAAGGAGGAACCCGGCTCAGCAAGGAGGAGCTGGCCGCCAGAGGGGCCAACGTCAGCCTGACCCATGTCGATTTCATGATCGGCTCGGCCGAGCTCGATATTGATGGAGAGCTGGAGGACGGAACGTGGGAGCCGGTGTTCCGCAAAGGAAATTGGGTGGAGAAATAAGGCGGCTTTTAGCGGAAAAAAGACCGGTTTCCCTGACAGCGTTCAACAATCTTTCCCGGCCGCATGCCTTATACTGGGGCTTACCCTCCAAATGACCGGAGGAGGCAGCGAACCCCGTGCCGCACGGCGCTGCACCATAAGCCTGACCCGCCTAAGCGTACAAGCGCTTTGAACGAAGGGAGGCAGAGGGAGCGATCGTTATCAAAACCATAAACTTTCCGTACGAGGATTATTTGCTGGACTCCGAGAAAGAAGAAATCGTCTGGATTCAAGGAAAAGCGTTCGTCGTCAAACCGGCCACCGCCGATGATATGGAGAGGATCGGAAAGGGCTTCTTCGCCATGATGGAGCCGGAGCCGGCTCCTTTCCAGGACAACCGGGCCCTCGTCCGCCTGGGTCCGGCCAAGCTGGTCCGCTAGCCCGCACTTGCTGGGGCTTTATGCAGCTCTTGCCGTGACACCATGGTAACCACCGTCATACGACGTTTAAAAATCGCGGTGTTTCTGTTTCAAGAAAATACGATAAACCGAGCTGCCCATTTCCGAAAGAACGTTTTTTCGGAAGTGGACAGTTTTTTTCAACAAAAAAAGCCGCATCGGGGCGGCTTTTACGGATAGGGGAGGATGAGAGAAGAACGGTTAAGCCTCCTCAATCACTTCTTCGCTTTTGATCAAACCTTTGTGAAGCAGCAGAAACATGGCGGCTCTAACCTGCATGGCGGACATGCCGACGGCCTTGGCGATCTGGTTGATGTCTGTCTTGTCCAGCTCTTCGTTCTCCGCCTGCAAGCAGTCGTAAACCAATCTCTCGGACGAGCTTAACGCGCTGGGCTTGCTGGAAGAGACGAAGGAGCTGATCGGCTTTCTCTCCATGAAAGCAATCCCTCCATGTCGTTTCCTCAAGTTAACTACATATTACCCTATTATCCTCCTAAATGAAACACTGCTCGGAAAGCTGGTTTCCCCGCAGAGAATAGCCGCAAGGGCCATAACCGTGTTACACTGGCTGTAACCCGCAGCAAGCCGGAGGAGACCCTTTTCCCGAAGAACGCTGCCGGCCGAAGGATCAGGAACTTGGAGGATTCGTAAATGAAAGGCCTGCGTCCCGTTTCCCTTTTTCCGTTACTTAAGCATCTGCGAACTTGGCGCTCTGTTCTGCCCCGGCTCGGGGCCGCAGCGGTTTATTTGGTGTTCCCGGCTGTTCTTGTCGCGGTGCTGGAAGGAGCCGCGCGTTCCTCGTTTCCGGCTGCCTGGGCCTGGATGCTCGAACGGCCGAACGAATGGTGGATGAATTATTTCGCGGCTCTCGGACTATCCCTTCTGCTTGCCGGAGCGGTGGGCCGCACCCGGCTTGCCTTTGCCGCTCTGCTGCTGGCGGCGGGGACCGCCGGCTTCATAAGCGCGGTAACCCGGAACCGGACGGGGGCTCCTTTATCCCTGTGGACCTGGTTTCTTCCCCAGGAAGGCCGGGATCCCTTCCTCCCGCTCAATCCGCCTCTGCACCGCGGGCTTCTCCTCACCGCTGCCCTAGCCGCGGGAGCCATCCTCCTCTTGCTGCTAGTACGAATAAAGCCGCTTTCTGGGATAGGACGCTTCCTGGGAGCGGTGGCCGGACTGGTGCTGGTCACCAGCGTATGGCTGGGGATTCCTTTTCCCTCCGGATGGAATTCCCGGTCTTCCCGTACTATTACGAAACGGATTTTCAGGCAACCCGCAACGGGCTGCTTTATTCGTGGGGAGATTCGGTTGAATTTCTTAAGCGCTTCCGGCCCTCCGGCTCAAGTCCCGCGGAAATCCGGAAATTGGTGAAGGCCGTCGCGCCAGGGGAGAAGGAACGGGCATCGGCCGGAACCCCCTATGGCCGGAAGGGACGAAGCCTAATGTCATCGTCCTCCTCTCGGAGAGCTTCTGGGATCCGACGCTGCTTCCGAAGGTCCGATTCAGCGAGGACCCGATTCCCTACTTTCATTCCCTGATGAACGGCTATCCTTCGGGATGGATCCTTTCCCCCAATTCGGAGGAACGACTGCGAACGTGGAATTCGAGGTGCTGACGGGGAACTCCGTCCGGTTTCTGCCCGACAGTACGGTAGCCTATATCAGCCATGTTAACCGGCCCGTGGATTCCCTTGCCTCCATTTATTCCCGCAAGGGCTATACGGCGACGGCGGTCAACCCGTTCTACAACTGGTTCTTCAACTCCCGCAACGTGTACCGCCATCTCGGGTTCTCCCGCTTCGTTCCGAGCGAGTACATGGACCAGGAGTTTCACGGTCCCTTCCTGAAGGACAGCCAGGTGATGGATACGATCATCCGGGCGACGGAGGAGTCGCCGGGGCCGGATTTTGTTTTTGCCAATACGATGGAGAATCATGGACCTTATAAAGATAAATTTTACCGGACGGAGATCGAGGTAAGCGGTGAGGTCAGTGAGGAGTCGCTGGCCATTCTCCGAAATTATGCCGAAGGGGAGCGAGCTTTCGACCAGGCTTTGAAGAAGCTGACCGATCACTACCGGGAATCCGCGGAGCCCACAGTGATCCTCTGCTTCGGTGACCATATGGCTCAGCTCGGGAATGCCTACAAGGTCTACCGGGATACCGGTTATATTACCGGGGCCGAGGATCCGTCTTATATGGAGAAGATGCACTACACCCCCTTCGTCATCTGGAGCAATGCGGCCGCTCCCGGCAAGGACAGCCTGCGGATGAACGCGAGCTTCCTCGGAGTCTATCTGCTTCATTATCTCGGAACGCCCGGCACTTACTACACCGATTATCTCTATGAGCTCTACCGCCGGCTGCCCCTGTTCGCCCCCGCTCGCTGCGAAAGGATCATCCGATCGACGAAGCGGAGCTGCTCGATTACCGGAGGCTGCAAGACGATATTCTGTACGGCGCTCAAGAGGGCTACCGAGTAACGGGAATACGGGACGCTATCCATGCGCCTTCGTTCTCTCTGGGCTTCGGTGAGCCCCATCTTGCCGCAGCCGTGCTGGACGGGAACGGCCGGCTTGAGGTAGCCGGGGAGGGATTATCCGGGGAATCGGCCGTCTGGCTGAACGGGAGGAAGCTGGAGACCCGAAGGGAGAGCAGCCAAAGGCTCGTGGCCTGGGTTCCGGAGGAGGACCGAAAGAAAGCCGGTCACGGGAAGGTACAGGTACGGATCACCGATCTGAAAAATACTCAGCTCTCGAGATCGAACGAGCTTGAAGTAACAGCAAAAGAACCAGCGTCCGCCCCTTGATTCCAGGCAGCGGAGCTGGTTCTTTCTGATTAACGGGGGCCTAAACCGGACCACGGGCTTAGACCGCTTTCTCCAAGGCCCGTGCCGCTCTGCCGTAAAGGCTGCGCACTTGGATAACCTGCAGGATCCCGGACGCCATCAGCAGGAGGGCGAAGACGAAGAACATGACTTCCCCGTTGGCTTTCTCCAGCATCCATCCGCCGGCTACCGGTCCGATGGCCCGCCCGATCTGCCAATTCATCCCGTAGATAGAGAAGTATTGACCTCGTTGTTCTACCGGGGCGATCCGGGCAATGACCTTCTGGATATGAGGACCGAACAGCATCTCACCGATGGTGAACAGGAACTCTACGGCGAACAGAAGAATCACGTAAGGGGAGAAGCCGTAGCCAAGGGCGACGAGAGAGAACATTCCGTAGGCAGCCGCGACCACATGATAGGGGAAGCCCTTCCGTCCGTTTGGCGAGCCAAAGCTGCAGAAGGATGACCGTAAGCCCGTTAAAGGTCAGCATGGCGGCGTAAACGGTTTTGAAATCCAGAAAATGGGTTTGGAGATGCAGCGGCAGGGTAGATTCCACTTGGGCATAGAGCAGGGACACCGGCAGGGCAAGCACCGTCAAGGTATAGATCGCTTTATGCTCCCCATGCCGGAACGCGGCCTTGGCTCGTCCGGTTTCGGGAGCGGCCGACCGGCTGGAGGCGGGCAGGGTTTCGGGAACCTTGATCCAAACGAGAATCAGATAGGCCAGGACGGAAAGGGCACAGATCAGGAACACAATCTGGGAGCTCCAGGCAAAAAGCACCACCCCGATCAGCGGGCCGCCTGCCGATCCCACGTTCAGGGCGGTATGCAGCAGAGCGAACACTTCCGCGCGCTTGTTCTCGGGGACAACGTCGGCGATCTGGGCGTTGGCCGCCGGCATGAAGAGGGCGGCGCCTATTCCGTTCAGGATGGAAATGACCGCGTATTCCCATACGCTTTCCGCAAAGATATATCCGCTCAAGGTTACGGTCTGGATCAGCAGGGAAACGATCAGAACGGGCTTGCGCCCAAACCGGTCGCTTATATTTCCGGCAAAAAGATTCACCAGCAGCCCGCAGAGCGGCTGCAGTCCGATAATGATCATGGGAAGCAGAAGAGACGAGTTCAGCTTGTCATACAGATAGAGGACAAGGAATGGCCTTACCATGAAATTGGTTAGGGAGGTAAGGATCGTTCCGATCACCCTGATCCATATGGCCGTATCGTAATTGTGGTAAAAGGTAGTTAATTTCTTGCGCATGACAGCCTCCTGGTGGTTATAAACGACATAGTCCCATTATATCGGCTCCCCGGGAAGAAAAAGATGCAAAATAATTAAAACCATTTCATCTTTTTTCGTTTCCGGGGAGGAAACATCTTGACAGAGAGACCGGCCTTTCCTATGCTTAAATAAGCACAAATGAACATAAAGTGAATACAAATGAGTGGGAGTGGGAAAGGATGAACAACCCTTCAACGGTACGGGGGAACAAGTCACCGGTTCAATGGCAGGCTCATCAGAATTCGAATGCCGAGGTGCCCGAGAATACAATGTCTGCACTGGAATATGCCTGGAGCTTGGGAGGAATCCCCGAGCTTGATATCCGGCAGACGGCGGACGGAGTCATCATTGGCATTCACGACGCCACCCCGGCGAGAACCGCCTCGGTTCCGGAGGGAATGGAGAACAAGCCGGTAGCCGAAGTCACCTACGCCGAAATGAAAGACTGGGATACGGGCATTCGTTTCGGGGAAGCGTTCAAGGGAGAGAAGGTTCCGGCCCTTTCCGATATTCTGGAAGTGCTCGCGGCCCATCCGGAACGGGAGCTCTATCTCGACTTCAAGCAGGTGGACCTGGAGAAGCTGGCGGAGCTCGTAGCGCGTTACGGGGTGGGAAGCCAGATTATTTTCGCCCATAACGATCCGGCCAACTGCCGCACCGTCAAGCGGCTCGCTCCCGAAATCCGCACGATGCAGTGGGTATCCGGCGGGGAACCCCGGAAGGGATCGCCAAGGTCGTCAAGGAAGCCGCCGAATCCGGTTTTGAGGGGTTGGATATTATCCAGATCCATCTGAAGGATGCCGCCTCCGAATCGGCCGATGGCTGGCGCTACGCCGTTCAGCCGGATTTCCTGCGGGCCACATTGGAAGAAACAGCAGCGGGGGCATTGAGCTCGAGGTGCTCCCTTTCCGGTTTACCACGGAATCGATGCATGCTCTGCTTGATATGGGAATCCGCCGGTTTGCCATCGACGAGCCGAAGGTGTTCGTCGAGACGCTGCGCAGTTATCCTGGCTTCGCTTAATTCCTACCATAAAGCGGTTTTCTCCAAAAGGGAGAAAGCCGTTTTTATTGTGATTATATTTGGGCCCAAATATTATGAACTTTTGGAAAATATCCAGGAAAATGATTGACGATTTGGGCGGCACGCTGGTAAAATGAGGAACAGATAAGGAGGCTCGTGAGCTTCCGGACCGCCATTCAAGATCAGCCTGAACCGTCAGGGATAAAGGAGTTTATGCGCCTTGCCTAAATTGAAGGATATCGCCGAGCATGTGGGAGTTTCCATCTCCACCGTTTCCCGCGTGATCAACAACGATTCAAGCCGCCACATCAACCAGGAGACCAAGACCCGCGTCTGGAAGGCGGTAGAGGAGCTGGGCTACGAAACGGCAGGGCTTGGAAAGAAGCAGAACCGCAAGAACGAACGGAATTCGGGCCGGGAAGGCTTGCAGATCGGGTGCATCGTGTCGGCTCCCAGAACAAATACAACCATCCTTACTTCTCTCCGATTCTGGAAGGGATCGAAAGGAAGCTGACCGAGCAGAACAGCTCGCTCGCCTACGTGCTGACGCTGGAGGAAATCCAGGGCGAATCGGCCTTGAGCCGTCTCCTGCAGGAAACGCGGCTGGACGGAATCATTATAATAGAAGGAATTCCTACCACCCTCTATGAAGAAATCAAGAAAAGCGTGCCTGTCGTCGTCGGAATCGATATTTCGGATTCCACGGTTCCCGTCATCACTTATGACCGGGTGCAGGCAGCCAAAACGGCGGTCCGCCATCTGATAGCGGAAGGCCATGAACGTATTGCTTTTATCGGAGGGAACGGACTGACGGGTGAAATGGAGCGGGAGAAGAGATACCGCGGGTATCGCTATGCGATGGAGGAAGCCGGGCTTGCCGTTGATCCCGAGTGGATTCTCAATACCGGCTGGGATGTAAACGAAAGCTACCGGCTGATGGCCGAGCGGTTGAGGAAGCCGGGCCGGAACGCCCGACGGCCGTTTTCGCGGCAAGCGACATGCTTGCCATCTCCGCGATGAGAGCGGCGGCCGAGCAAGGGCTGCGCATTCCGGAGGATATGGCGTTCGTTGGACACGACAATATTGAGGTGTCCCAGTTCACCATGCCTCCGCTGTCTACCGTACACGTGCCGAAGTATGAGATCGGCATGATGGCCGCCAAGGTGCTGATCGACCAATGCGCCGAACGGTCACCTCTCCCATTTAAGCTTGTTATGCCTTTCGAAATGATTCTCCGTCCTTCTTCGGTAAGGACACCCGATTCTTAAAAGCCGCTCTTCCGGCAGGCGATTCTCCATTCCGAGGATAGCCGTGGGGCAATAGGATAACTGCATGCGCTCCATCCGTTAACGGGGAGCGGGTTATCTCTGCGATCTTTGGCCAAAATTTGGGCCCAAATATGTTATACAGGAGGTTGAAAGATGGAGCAAGTCAGGCTGGGGGTTATTGGTTTGGGATGGAGGTCGGGTGTGACGAAGTATTGGCACCAGCCCGATGGAAGATCGCTTGTCGTGGCGGGCTGCGATCTGTCCGCCGATAACCGGGAGAAGTACCGTCAGCGGATTAATCCGGATCTGTGGGTGACCTCGGACTACCGGGAGCTGCTGGCGCGCCCGGATGTGGATGCCGTCATCGTGCTGACCCCGGATTATTGCCATGAGGAGCATACGATCGCGGCGCTTCAGGCAGGAAAGCATGTTTACAGCGAGAAGCCGCTTGCTATCACAACGGCAGGCTGCGACCGGATTTTGGAAGCCTGGCAGGCGTCGGGCAAGCACTTCATGATCGGCTTTAACATGAGGTACATGAGCATGTACCGGACCATGAAGGAGATCATTGACGCCGGTGAGATCGGAGAGGTGAAGGCGGTCTGGGTCCGGCACTTTGTAGGGCTTGGAGGCGAGTATTATTACCACAGCTGGCACGGCAGCTCCCGGAATACGAACTCGCTGCTTCTGCAGAAGGGCTCCCACGACCTGGATATCATCCACTGGCTGGCCGGCTCGTACACCCGCAAAGTGTCGGCGTTCGGATCCTTGGATTATTTCGGCGGTGATAAGCCGGATGATCTTACCTGCTCCGTCTGCCCGGACAACACGACCTGCCCGGAAGCGCGCTTTGGCGTCCTTCAGCGCTGCGCCTTCCGAAAGGAGATCGATGTGGAGGACAACAGCATAGTGATGATGGAAATGGAGAACGGGGTTAAGGCCTCTTACCTTCAATGCCATTTCACCCCGGATTACCAGCGCAACTACACCGTGATCGGAACGGAAGGAAGATTGGAGAATTCGGAGCCGGAAGGAAAGGTTTACGTGCAGACCCGCAAATCCGCTTCCTGGAGAAGCCTCTCCGATCAGACCTACGCAATCAAGCAGGAGGAAGGGTCGCATAACGGGGCCGATCCCCGGATCTGCAAGGAATTTATCGACTTGGTTCTATACGGCAAGGAGCCTGTGGCTTCTCCGCTGGACGGACGCATGAGTGTGGCGGTAGGCTGTGCGGCAGCCGAATCGATGAGAGCCGGGGGACGGCTCTTGACGATTGAGCCTTATCGGCGGCTAACCGAAATTTCCTGCGCGACAAATGCCGTCCTGCCTTAGCTAGCGGCTATTACGCCATAATCAAACCAGATCCAGATAAAGATGGTCAGGAGGGACTAAGGTTGGAACAACTAGTGAGGCAGACCGCCTCGGGCAAGAGCAGGGCCGGCATCCGGAGCCGCAGCTCTCTGGTCAAAGCCATACGCCGGCATTGGGTTCTTTATTTGCTCATCGCTCCGGTTATCGCCTATTTCCTTATCTTTTGTTACTTTCCCATGTACGGAGTCCAGATCGCTTTCAAGAACTTCACGGCGGCGAAAGGAATATGGGACAGCCCGTGGGTGGGCTTTGTTCATTTCGAACGGTTTTTTAAAGGGTATTACTTCTCGAGGGTCATCCTTAACACTCTGCAGATCAGCCTTTATTCCCTCGTCATCGGATTCCCGGTCCCTATCCTCCTCGCCCTCATGATCAATGAAGTCCGGACCAAGTGGTTCCGCAGCTTTGTCCAGACCACCACCTATGCCCCCCACTTTCTATCCTTAACCGTTGTCGTCGGAATTCTGTTCGCCCTGCTTTCCACCCAAAAAGGAATTGTCAACCACGCCCTGCGCGGGCTCGGGCTGGAGCCGATTGCTTTCATGACCGACCCGCACTGGTTCAAAACGGTCTATGTCCTCTCCGACATCTGGCAGCAGATGGGGTGGGGGTCGATCATATACCTCGCCGCCCTAAGCGGAGTGGATCCCCAGCAGCACGAAGCCGCGACCATTGACGGAGCCAGCCGGTTAAGACGGATCTGGCATATCAATGTGCCGGCCATCATGCCGACCGTCGCCATTCTGTTCATACTCAACATGGGTAGTTTGATGGGCGGAGGAAGCCTGGAGAAGCTCCTGCTCATGCAGCATGACCTCAACCTGGAAAGCTCCGACGTTATATCGACTTATGTGTTCCGGACAGGGATAGGCGGGGCGGAGTACAGCTTTGCGGCGGCTGTGGGGCTCTTTAACTCGGCCGTTAACTTCCTGCTGCTCGTCTCTGTCAACTACATAGCCCGGAAAGCGGGGGAAACAAGCCTATGGTAACCCAGACGACTCTTAAATCAGGCGGACGGATCAAGCAATCCGCCGGCGACCGGGTTCTCGATCTCTTCATCTACGTGTGGCTGATCTTCGTCGCCATGCTCGTGCTGTATCCGCTCGTCTATGTATTCAGCGCTTCCATCAGCAATCCCGAGCACGTCGTGACGGGCAAAATGTGGCTCATTCCGATGGATTTCACCTCCGTCGGGTACACCAAGCTGCTTCAGGACAAGGATGTGCTGCTGGGCTACCGGAACACGCTGTTCTACGTCTCGGCCGGTACCCTCGTCAACGTGGTTATGACGGTATTGGCTGCTTACCCGCTGTCGCGCCGAGATTTCGTCGGCCGAGGGGCCATCACCGCGTTCTTTGCTTTCACCTTGTTCTTCAGCGGAGGCCTAATCCCAACCTATCTGCTGATCAAGAGCTTACATATGGTCAACACCTTCTGGGCGATCATCATCCCTACGGCCGTATCGGTGCTGAATATTGTCATCATGAGAACGTCTCTCGAGCATGGGATTCCGAATGAGCTTATCGAGTCCGCCTCGATGGACGGCTGCGGCGACCTTAGGATGCTTTTCCGGATCGTGCTCCCCTTGTCCCTGCCCATTCTGGCTGTTATGGTGCTTTATTACGCCGTCTGGAACTGGAACACTTACTTCAATGCCATGATCTACTTGAACGACCGGGAGAAATTCCCCTTCAGCTGTTCCTGCGGGATATTCTCGTCCGGGGAGAATTTAACGAGTTGCAGACGGGCGAATTCTCCATCCAGCGGGTGCTGGAAGGGGAGACGATCAAATATGCCATGGTTATCGTGGCGAATCTGCCTATGCTGCTCCTCTATCCGTTCCTGCAGAAGTACTTCGTCAAAGGGGTTCTCATCGGTGCCATTAAGGGATAACCCATCCCTTATTCACAATATTCTTTGAATTATGGGAGGTCTGGGGTATGAAAGCAAGAAAAGCGTTGCCGCCGGTTCTGGCTGCGGTGATGGCGGCCAGTTTGGCGGCCGGGTGCTCGGACAAAAGCGGAGGGGCGGAAGCCACTCCGAAAACGGGAGAGAGCGCCAAGGATGTCAATACGATGGGGTTCCCGATCGTCAAGGAGCCGATCAAGCTGACGGTCTTTGCCGCAAGGGCGGACTCGGCCCCCGTCAATTGGAACGAAGTGGAGATCTGGAAGGAATACGCGAAGATGACCAACGTCACGGTCGACTGGCAGCTCTCTCCCGCGTCCGACGCGGCCGCTCTGACCCAGAAGCGGAATGTCCTTATGGCCAGCGGAGATCTGCCGGATTTCTTCCACACGGCGAGGTTCTCGACCACGGATATCGCCAACTACGGCAGCCAGGGCCTGCTCATTCCGCTTAACGATCTGATCGACAAGTACGCCCCGAATGTCAAAAAGCTGTTCGAAACCAACCCGGAGGTGAAGAAGGGATTGACGATGCCGGACGGCAAAATCTATTCCCTTCCGACCTTCTACGACCCTTCCTTCCGCTCGGTCGTCATCGGCTCCGAATTCTGGGTCAACAAGAAGTTCCTCGATGCTCTCGGCATGAAAGAGCCGACGACAACCGAGGAGTATTATCAATACTTGAAGGCGGTCAAAACCCAGGATCCGAACAAGAACGGCAAGAATGATGAAATTCCTTTCGCGGCTAGCGGGGTGCTGGGCGGAATCGGCATTGTGGATGCGCTTAAGGGGGCCTGGGGCTGGGCAACCACGGCAATACCCACGGCCGGGTGGATATGGATCCCAAGACGAACAAGCTCCGCTTCGAGCCGGCCGACCCGGGCTACAAGGAGCTCCTTGAATATTTGAACCGGCTGTATAAGGAAGATCTGTTCATTCCGGATATCATGACAATCAAGGGGCCGGAAATGCTCGCCAAAGGGAAGGAAGGACTGTACGGCTCCTTCGTCCACATTAACGAGAAGTCGAGCTTCGGCACCGACACGAACAGCTACGTGGGCATGACGGCGCTGAAAGGACCTCACGGAGACCAGGTCTTTTCCCGTGCCCGCTCCCCGCTGATCGACATTGGCGCCTTCGCCATCTCCAACAAGAACAAATACCCGGAAGCCACCATTCGCTGGGTTGATTACTTCTACAGCGAGGAAGGCAGCAAGATGTTCTTCATGGGCATCAAGGACAAGAGCTACGTGGAGAAGCCGGACGGCACGCTGGATTACAGCGACGAGCTGAAGAAGGATAAAGAAGCCCAGAAGAAATACGTCACGTTCGCGGGCGGCTTCTATCCGGCGATGCTGACCAAGAAAACGTATTTCGGCGGCGAAAGCTTCCCCGAGAACCAGGAAGCCGTGAAGAAGATCGACCCTTACTACCCGAAGGAAGTATGGCCGGCCTTCACGTATACCCAAGAGGAATTGGCCCGGTTCACCCCGCTGACGAACGACATCAACAAATACGTGGATGAAATGACCGTGAAATTCATTATGGGCAACGCTCCGTTCACCGAGTGGGACAATTACCTGGCTACGCTTAAGAAAATGGGGCTGGACGATTACATGAAAATTTACACGGCCGCTTACGAACGCTACAAAAAGTAACCGCTCCAACCGAATGACCAACCGCCGGAAGCTTCTTAGGACCAGCAGCCGCATTATCCAAAACCATTTAGGAGGAATCATGCCCTTATGCTGCGCAAACCCTTAAGCGTACTGTCGTCCGCCGTCCTTCTGGCCGCTCTGCTTGCCCCGGTTACGAAGGCGGATACCTCGCCGGATTTCTCGGTCTGGGTACCGACCAATTCCGAGAAAGTGCTGCGCGATCAAGCCTTCCCGGCCGGGGCCGAGGCGGGCACCCAGCACCTGGAGATGGGAGCCGCCCGCAACGAATACGAGAGCGGGCAGGTCATCGTAAAAGCGGGCGACACTCCGCTTCGGAAGCTGCAAGTATCAGTAAGCGAGCTTAAACAGACGAACGGAAGCGCCAAAATCCGTCAGGAAGACATCCAGCTGTTCCGGGAGCATTATATCCAGGTGACCAAGCCGACCACCGGGGCTTTCCCGGCCGGCTGGTACCCGGACGCCCTGATCCCGCTGGACGGATTTCTGGATGTGCCCGCCAACCAGAACCAAGGCATTTGGATCAAGGTCAAAGTCCCGAAGGGACAGGAGCCGGGAGACTATACCGGGACCGTGACGCTTCACGAAACGGGCAACCCGATCGTGATTCCCGTCCGGCTGACGGTATGGGATTTCGAGCTTACGGATGAGAGTCACTCCGAGACGGCCTTCACGCTATGGGGGATCAGATCTCCTATGCCCATAACGGGGTGCAGGGGAGGAGTTCTGGAAGTTCCTCGACAAGTACTACTGGGCTTCCGTTGACAGCCGCATCGTCCCAAGCTATCTGCCGGTCCCAACGGGAGACATCGACCAGTTCATCCAGCTGGCCGAACCGTATATCCTCAATCCAAAGGTAACCTCCTACCGGCTTCCGCTGTATCTGGATGCCCAGAGCCAGCCGGATTGGGCCAAAACAAAGCTTCTCGTCGACCGGCTGCGGGAGAAAGGGCTTCTCGCGAAGGCGTTCTTCTACCTGGGCGGGCAAATCGATGAGCCGGCTCCCGCCGTTTTCCCGAAAGTCCGGGACTATGCCCAGAAGATGAAGGAAATCGCGCCGGACGTCCGCCACTTCGTTACGACGCAGCCTACGGATGAGCTTGTTCCCGATGTGAACAACTGGATCGCCTTGATCAACAAGTACGACAAGGATTATGCGCAGGAACGGCAGGCGGCCGGAGATCACGTCTGGTGGTACACCAGCGTGAATCCGAAACATCCGTTTCCGTCCTATCATATTGACGATGAGCTGCTGAGCGCCCGGCTGCTTTCGTGGATGCAGAAGGATTACGGCGTGGAAGGCAATCTCTTCTGGTCCACGACCATCTTCAAGAAATACGACGGCAAGCAGTACGTGCCAAGAGACGTCTGGACGGATCCTTTGGCATTTCCGGGGGCAAACGGGGACGGGTATCTGTTCTACCCGGGAACGCAGCTAGGTATAGACGGACCGGTCGGCACCATCCGACTGGAAGCCATCCGGGAAGGGATGGAGGACTATGAATACCTGTGGCAGTTGGAGCAGCACATCAAAGAAACGGCATCCCGTCTTGGCGTAAAGGATTATCCGGTGCACGATTCCCTGCAATTCTACTACGACCGCCTGTACAAGAACATCCGGAGCTTTGCGGACGATCCGGCTAATCTTCTGGACGTCCGTGCAGACGTTGCAGAGGAAATCACCTCCACGGACAAAGGTCCTCTCGCTCTGGTTGGAGTGACGGGCACCGGCGGAATCCGGCAACTGACCATCCATACCGAGCCGGGGGCGGAAGTACGGCTTGGAGACCGGGTGCTGGCCCCTTCGGAGAAGGGCGCCTCCTATGACAAGTTCACAGCAGAGATAGCCGTCCACAACGGGCCGAATAAAGCAGTTCTCACCATAACCCGTGACGGAGTATCCCGTACCCTAACCAAAATCATTCAGGTTAACGGGGAGGAGCCGACGGTTCCCGTTGTTTTCCAGGATGCCGAAACGCCGGCGGATCTTCAGAAGCTGACCTCGTCCACCGTGAACTTAAGCCTGTCCGATGAATATGCGACCAACGGACAGCATTCCTTGAAGGCGGAGTTCAAAGGGGAGTGAAGTTCCCCAATTTCCGTATGATGGACGCAGGCAAAGGCATCCCGACAGGGGATTGGTCCAAGTACAAAGCCCTGGAGTTCGATGTGCATAATGTCGGAGAAACGGCCAATTTCTATGTGAAATTCCACCAGACGAACGGGAAGACGGATGATACGTTCATCCAGTTCGTCCGTCCGGACCGGAGCAAGACCATTCACGTCGACCTGTCCGATCTTGCCCTGGATTTGACGCAGATGAAGGGAATCGAGATCTGGATGTGGCAGCAGCCTGCGGCCAAGGTGATTTATTTCGATAACTTCCGGTTTCTAAGTGCCGCATCGGGGACATGAGCTTGGCTTGTGCACGCTGAAAAGAAAAAGGAGAGATTGAGCCATGCGGTTTACTTTTCTCGGGACAGGGGCGGCAGAGGGGATTCCCTCTCCGTTCTGCTCCTGCCCTGCCTGTACCGACGCCCGGTTAACGGGAGGTAAGAATGTGCGGAGAAGGCAGAGCGTTCTAATCAACGACGATCTGCTGGTTGATCTGGGACCGGACGTTTTCGCCTCGTGCGCTGCCTTCGGAATTAGCTTAACGGGCCTGCGCCATGTGCTTATCACGCACAGCCACCTGGACCATTTCAGTCCGGATAACCTGAAGCTGAGAGCCCGCGGGTTCCGTCTTGAGACCGAGCTTCCCGAGATTGATGCCGCCGGTCCTCCATCCGTATGGATGAAATGGGAGGAATCGGGCGGGTCCGACCGGGAGGCCGGCATTCGGAGACGGCCGGTCCTGCCCGGAAGCCGTTTCGAGCTGGGCGCCTACCGGATCCGTTCCCTGCCGGCCGTCCACCAGCTTCGCACCGGGGACGCAATGAACTACGTGATCGACGACGGAACCGCCACTCTGCTGTACGCCTCGGATACCGGTTATTACGAAGAAGAGGTGTGGAAGGAATTGGAGGGGTACCATTTCGATGCCGTGATTATGGAAGGAACGCTCGGTTTCCGATCCTCCGGCAGGGAGCACCTGAATTTCGGCGATCTCGGCCGCATGATGGAGCGTCTGGAGAAGATAGGGGCCATCGGGAGGGAAACGGTCCGAATCGCTACCCATTTTTCCCATCAGAGCGTGGAGCCGTACGAGGAAACCTGCCGGACGTTGGAGGCCATGGGAATCGAGTGTGCCTTTGATGGGCTCACCCGGCAGGCGGGGAACCGTTCCCGCTGATTTGGCGCAGGGCACTGCCGCATTCCCAAAAGGCCAACCGGAGACCTCCGGTCGGCCTGCCCATAAGAAAAGTCAACCCATCACGGGTTGACTTTTTCTTTGTTACTTGATTTTCTTTTCCTCCAAATATTGGAGCCACTGCTTCTTGTATTCGGCTTGGATCTTCTCAAGGCCGGCCGCTTTCGCTTTCTCCATGAAGATCTTCAGTCCGCCTTCCACATCGTCGACGAGACCCATTTCAAGCGGTTTCAAATATTGCTTCTCGACTTGCTCCAGGGCGGCCTTCTCGGCTTGGTAGGACGTATAATCTTCCGCGAAGCCAGAGTAGATGTCCGGTTTGGAGATTTTGTCCAGCTGGCTGAAAATTTCCTTCACGCCGTCATAGCCTTTGTCGAACAGCATGTATTCGGGGTTTCTCCACGACCAGCCGTTCATGGCCTCGCGAGGGAAGCCGTTCGTCTTGGCGTCGCCAATCATCTGATAGTAACCGTTCTCGACCTTATAGTTGGTTCCCTCGATGCCGTATTCGGTCAGCTGGTTGTACCGCTTGTCGGTGACGAGCTTCTCGTAGAAAGCGATCGCTCGGTCGGCGTGCTTGCTGCTCTTCGGAATGGCGAATCCGTTTCCGATCGGATTGACGGGAGTCGCGTACCCTTTAATGAACGGGAACGGGGAGTAAGCCAGCTTCCAATCCGGATGACCCGCTTGGGTCTTCGTGTTCATGTCGTTAAACATGGACGGGTTGTGGGACATGAGTGCGGCGGATTTGCCGTTGATGACCAGGTTGTTGGCGAGCTCCTTCTCGTTCAGGACGTTTTTGGACCAGAAGCCTTTGTCCGCCCACTCCTTGGCGACCTTCAAGCCGGCCAGATGCTCGGGAGATCCCCAGAACGAGGTCATTTCCTGGGGCTTGGTGTATGGCGCGGTTACACCGTAAGGGAAGGAACCGGCCGGATTGACCTTCAGTTCTTTGTAGTTGTTCATGTTGAAACCGGAAGCGAGCGGGAACAGGTCCTTCTCGTTCTTCTTGATTCCGTCGAGGTATGCCCCGAAGGTTTCGATGGAATCGGGCTTAGGAAGGTTGTACTTCTGGCGCAGGTCCTCCCGGTAAATGAAGCCGCCGGTCGTATACTCCTTGTACGTGGACGGAACGGTATAAATCTTGCCGTCGATGCGGGCCGTTTCCCACATGTCCTTCGGCACGAAGCTGTTCAGCTTAGGGGCATACTTCGGAACGAGCTCATCGAGCGGCTGGAAGGCACCCTTCTTCGCGTACTGCTGGTAGCCGAACCAGTTGGCCGTGTAGATCAGGTCGATGTTTTGGCCTGAGGTCAGAAGAAGCTTGTACTTGGTGGTGTTGTCGGTCCAGGGAATGTAGTTGAATTTGACGGTTGCGTTCAGGTCCTTAAGGGCCATCTCGTTGATCTTGCCTTCAATCACCGGCAGATCCTTCGGCGCTTCGCCGAGCATATACAGCTGAAGCTCGACCTTCTCGGATGTATCCAAGCCTCCGTTTGCGGTTGGGGCTGTCGTGGCCCCGGCTTTGGGTTCCGAGCCGCCGCATCCGGCCATCAGACCGGAGAATAATGCCAAACTTGCTCCAAGTGCTCCCCATTTTACTGCTTTGCTGCTCATAGTTTGCCTCCCTTGTTTTCTTGTCCTAATATGTCAGCGGAAAAAGCGGCCGGAAGGCTCCCTCTTTCCGTACTAACCTTTTACGGCCCCGACTGTCAAGCCCTTAACGAAGAAACGCTGGACGAACGGGTAAAGAAGAAGGATCGGGCCGGTGACGATAAGCGCCATCGCGAGCTTCGTGGATTCCATCGGAATGTCGACGGCGACCGTCACTCCTGTGCTTGCTCCGAGGTCGGCCAGGAAAGACATGGTGTTGATGATGTTGTACAGGTAATACTGCAGCTCATACTTGTGAGGATCGTTGATGAACAGGGAAGAGTGGAACCAGCCGTTCCAATACCCCAGGGCCAGGAACAGGCCCACGGTGGCGATGCCCGGCATGGCGAGCGGAACGACAACCTGGTAGTAGATGCGGAAGTCGTTGGCCCCGTCGATCTTCGCCGATTCCACGATTTCGTCGGGAATGGTGGTCCGGATAAAGCTTCTCATCAGGATGATTAGAAAAGGGGACATGAGCCCCGGGAAAATGAGCGCCGTGTACGTGTCGGTCAGGTTAAGATAGGAGGTCATCATGATGTACCACGGAACCAGGCCGCCGCTGAACAAGGTGGTAAAGTAGATGAAGAACATGCAGCGGTTGCGGTAACGGAAATCTTTTCTTTGAAGGACATAGCCCGCCATGGTCATCAGAAAGAGGCCGATTGCGGTTCCGACGATAGTTACAAAGGTGGTCACCCCATAGGCACGGACGATGGGAGAGGGAGCGGCGAAAATGGCTTTATAAGCCGCCGAGGAGAATTCCTTAGGAAAGAGACGGTAGCCGTCCCGGATGATCGATTCGTTCGAGGTAAGCGATCCGGACAGGATCAGCAGGAACGGAATCAAGCAGATTAGGGAAGCTATGGTAACGAGCGTGTAGGCCGAGAATGTGAAGATAACGGATTTTTCCGATTTGCGGGTATTCACGGCAGGGTCACCTCCTGGATAGGTCTAGAACAAAGCATAGTCTTCGTTCGATTTTTTGATGAGGTAGTTCACGGTAATGATCAGGATGAAGCCGAAGAGAGACTGGTACAGACCGGCCGCCGTCGCCATGCCGATGTCGAAGGTTTCCTTCAGCGAGCGGAAGACGTAGGTGTCGATGATGTCCGTCGTGCTGAATAACAGGCCGTTGTTCCCGATAAGCTGGTAGAAGAGGTCGAACTGGCCCTTCATAATACTGCCGATGGAGAACAGCAGAAGCAGGAAGAAGGCGGGCATAAGCATAGGAATGGTAATGTAGCGGATTCTCTGCAGGATGGTGGCGCCGTCGATGCGGGCCGCTTCATAATACTCGTCGCTGATCCCTGTGATGGAAGCCAGGTAAATGACCATGCTGTAGCCGATTTGCTTCCAGAGATAGAAGGCGATCAGCAGAAAGATCCAAATCCAGGGCGTGTTGTAAAAGTTGACCGGAGCGATATCGAACGATTTCAGCATCGTGTTCACGAAGCCGGTTTCATAGTTGAACATGTTGTAGGAAATGGCGCTCAGCAGAACGAACGAGACGAAATAAGGAAGGAACAGGACGGACTGGGTGATCTTCTTGAACCATTTGCCGTGAATTTCACTCAGCAGCACCGCAAACAGAATGGCGAGAATGTTCTTAAAAAAGATAAACGCCAGATTGTAGCCGATGGTGTTGAGCGTGAGCTCCACCAGCTTCCCGGATTTCCATAGGAAGGAGAAATTCTCGAGGCCGATGAATTGGCTTCCGAATAACCCTCCGTTAAAATCGAACCGGGTAAAGGCAAAATAGATTCCGACCATCGGGATATAGGAATTGATCAGAAAGAAAAGCAGGGTGGGAACAAGCATTAGGAACAGGAGCTTGTTTTTGTTCAGTTCATACAGAAATCCGCGTTTGCGCAACACCGGTTTGTTACCTCCTCAATGGCTGTCTGTTGGTTGGGAAGCCGCCTCAGCCACAGCGTAAACGGCTTCCCGGTTGCGTTTGATTGTAACCCCGGTCCGGATGGAAGATAAAGTTTACCTTGCTCCCTTTCGTGAATTTTCTTGACTTTTGGGGGGAACGAGGGTGAACTTTGGGCACAGGGGTGTCATTTCTATACTTTTTGTGGTATCTATCTGGTACCTTGACTCTATTCCGTGTATACTACTTAGAACATGTTTTTCCATCCGGCTGCGAAAAAGGAAAGGAGCGATCCCATTGTCATTGGAAAACCGGAATATTTACAAGTCGATCTTCGTCCGCCTGCTTGTAAGCGTTACCGCGGTTTTGCTGGTTTCCTCGACCTTGCTTTTTTCTTTTTTGAACGGATCGCCCTGGGGCTGGTTTCCCAATCGGACCTGAAAAGCCTGCAGCAAACGAGCCGGGAAATCGCCAAAATGACCGATACGGCCAAAACGCTTTCGTTCCAAATATACCGGGACCCGTCCATCGCGAAGCTTATCTACTATCCGAAGCCGGATATTTACGACGTTACGCTCGCCATGCAGCAGCTGGACAATTACCGCATGTCCATGCCTTTCATCGAATCCGTCTATGTGTACAATTCGAATGCCGGTGTTTTCTACATAAGCTCGGATACCTTGCGAAACGGGACCCAGACCCGGGAAGAGCTCGATGACCAGGGTATCCTCAACGTTCTGGATCACCAAGAGGGCGTGCTGCCTTATCAGCCGATTCCGAGAACCTACACCTTAGGGGACTCCAAACGGGTCAGCAGCTATACCTACTTGTCCTTCGATGCGTTGGAGAAGCAGCTTAGCGCTGCGGTCGTCATCAACATTGCGGAGGACTGGATGAACCGCGATTTCAGCGGAAGCGGAGAGACGTCGGCCCAGACCTTCATCCTTAACAAAGAAGGACAGCTTCTGTCGAGAAACGGGGAAGACCCGATCCGCACGGATTATTCCGGCCTGCCCTACATTTCCGAGATTCTGGACAACGGCTCTTCCGCTGCCTACTTCGTTGGGGATGTGGACGGGGTCCGGTCGCTTGTGTCCTATACCTCGGCGGACGCATTGGGCTGGAGGTATGTCCGCGTTACGCCGTACGGGGAAATCACCCGGGAAATTTCGTCCATGCGGGTGAAAACGATCGCCATCTGCCTAGGTCTTCTTCTGCTGGGAGGAGTGGCTTCGGTACTGGCCTCGCGGCGGATGAACGGGCCGATCGACCAAGTGCTCCGCCGGCTAAAGACGCTCGAAACCGAGCGCCGCAACGACCTGTTCATCATTCGGGAGGAGTTCATCCGCAATTTCCTGCTCGGCCGGGAAACCGGCTCCCCGGCTATCCTGCAGGAGAAGCTGAGCGCCTGTGGGTCCAAGCTTCAGGTCCAGGAGTACTCCCGGCTCGTCATGCTCAAGCTCGACCGCTTTCCGGAGTGCACGGAGAGGTACCGGGAGGAGATCAAGCTGGTCAAATTCGCGGTGCTGAACATAAGCACGGAAATCGTTTCCCCGCTCGTTCGGGTGGAGGGGGCGGACGTGGCGGAGGATCACGTTCTGCTCGTCTTCTCCCATGAGGAGAAGAGCCGATTGGAGGACGCCTCGCTGACCGACCCGCTGAAAGCGGCTCAAGCGGAGATCATCCGCCATCTCGGCGTATCCGTCTCGGTTACGTCCGGTCCGGTAAGGAGACCCTTCCCGAAGCGGTCTCCCTTTACAAGCAGGTGAGGGAAGCCTCGCTGCACCGGCTTTTTTACGGGCATGGCTGCCTGTTGTTTGCCGAAGACATTTTGGCTCATGGGGATAAGGATTATGCGTTTCCTCTTCAGAAGGAGAAGCTTCTGGTGGATGGCTTGATGGCCGGCAAAACGGAGAAAGCGATGGAAATCTTCTCGGAAATGGTACGGGATACCTCCGATTACCCTTACCCGGTGGTGCAGATGACGATCTCCCGGCTGGCCTGTACGGTAAGCGGGGTTCTTCATACGATCCGGAAGAACAACGGACTGGAGCCGGAGGGCGAGCACGATGCGGCCCTTGCCCTTATCGGAGAGGCGGAGACGCTCGAGGAGCTATCGGAAACCATTCACCGGATCTTCGAAGAGGTGGGGGGCGGTTGACGGGAAGAAAGAACGACAAGCAGGAAGAGACCGTGCGAAGAATCGGAGAGATTCTGGAGCGGGATTACCCGGACCCCAACCTGTGCCTGAACTCGATTGCGGAAGAGCTGGAGATGTCGCCGATCTATGTTAGCCGGCTTTATAAGCAGGTGACCTATCGTACCTTGACGGACGCGATCCAGGAAATCCGCATGAACGCGGCCAAGCAGCTGCTCCTGACGACCGAGGACCCAGTGGCCGACATTGCGGAGAAGACGGGCTATACGAGCTCGTCCTACTTCTACCGGAGCTTCAAGAAGGCGAACGGGGTAACGCCGAACGATTTCCGTAAGCAGGGAGTGAGGGAGGAGTCTAGCGGGTAGGGGGCTGGGGCCACTGCTGCCTACAAATTGACCTCCCTCTTCCCAGGAATAATTGTTCCAAATACAGATAATCAATGTATTATGCCTTTTGGAAATATATTCTTGGAGTTGAGGACATGGGCCATACCAACATTGACCCGATATTGTTAGAAATACCTGAAAGCTTCGAAAGTGAACGCCTATTGATACGGGCGCCCTTATGGGGAGATGGAGCTTCTGTTAATGAGGCAGTAAGAGAAAGTATTGAGGAGTTACGTCCGTGGATGCCATAGGCACAGAGCATTCCTACTATCGAAGAATCCGAAGCAGGAATACGACATTCTAGATTACTATATATAGAGCGTAAAGACCTACGACTAATTTTAGTGCATAAAACGACAGGTCAATTTGTAGGCAGCAGTGGTCTTCATCGAATAGATTGGGAGGCACGTAAGTTTGAAATCGGATATTGGGTGCGCACCTCTTTTGTAAAACAAGGCTACTTGACCGAAGCAGTAAATGCCATTACGACCTTTGCAATACAAGAGTTGCAAGCGAATCGTATTGAGATTCGATGTGATTCACATAATACACGAAGTGCAAGGGTAGCGGAACGCACGGGTTTCACATTAGAAGGTATTCTTCGTAACGATAAGTGTGCTGTAGATGGATCTTTTAGGAATACTATGATATTTTCTAAGGTTCGTGGCGTTGAGTATTAAAATTGCAATTAATAACCATTCATCTAACAAAAAAGAGGGGCTTCCGCCCCTCTTTGCTTATTCCGCCATACCTCTTAATATTAATTCTTTCCGAACTAACAGTGAACAGCACCGCATGAAG
Source organism: Paenibacillus sp. CC-CFT747 (assembly GCA_030323305.1). GTDB lineage: Bacteria > Bacillota > Bacilli > Paenibacillales > NBRC-103111 > Paenibacillus_AO > Paenibacillus_AO aurantius. The sequence continues at coordinate 4,152,882 of CP106741.1, forward strand.
AATGCAACCCCTCAAACCACAGGAATCCTTTCCTCATCCAAAACCACATAAACCGGACAGTGATCACTGCCGAGAATGTGGGGATCCATCCCGGCCTCCGTAAGAGACGGCATCAGCCGGGAGGAGACGAGGAAGTAGTCGATCCGCCAGCCGACATTCCGTTCCCGGACTTTCGGCATATTGGACCACCACGTATAGGCATCCGTCCGGTCGGGGTAGAGGGAGCGGAACGAATCGGCGAATCCCGCCTCGAGCAGGACGGTCATCTTCTCCCGTTCCTCCGGGGTGAAGCCGGAGTTGTTCTTGTTGGATTTGGCGTTCTTCAGGTCGATTTCCTGATGGGCGACGTTCAAGTCTCCGCACACAATCACCGGCTTCTTCTTGTCGAGCTCCAGCAAGTAGCGACGGAAGCGGTCCTCCCAGTCCAGCCGGTAGTCAAGCCGGGACAAGTCCCGCTTGGCATTCGGCGTGTACACGTTGACGAGCTGGAAGGTTTCGAATTCCAGCGTCAGGATCCGCCCTTCGGGCTCGCGGTCTTCTTCCATTCCGTAACGAACCGAAAGGGGCTCCCGCTTCGTGAAAACGGCCGTTCCGGAGTATCCCTTCTTCTCCGCATAGTTCCAATATTCCTTGTAGCCTTCCCCGCATTCCATAGCGATCTGCCCTTCCTGCAGCTTCGTTTCCTGGACGCAGAAAAGGTCGGCTTGGGTCTCGTGAAAATAATCGTGAAAGCCTTTGTTTACGCAGGCCCGCAGCCCGTTGACGTTCCATGATACCAGCTTCATCGGTTCTCTCCCTGATTGGATTTTGGCTTAAGTATACCATAGGATAAGCCCCGCCGATGGCCTGCTGCCCGATGCATCTTACTATACCGTCTCTTCTATTAAAAAGTCACCGCTTCCAGCCGGCTTCTGGAAAGTTTCGGTTCGTTCGCTAGGGGTATACTACTAGGGAGGTGAGGAACAGATGAGGAGGATGGAGATGTCCGACAATCAGCAGATTCATTTAATCAGGAGGCCGCAGGGAATGCCGGAGGCCGGCGATTTCTCATTCGTAGAGGCGGAGATGCCAGAGATCGGCGAAGGGCAGGCGCTGGTCCGTACCCTTTACTTGTCCGTGGATCCCTACATGAGAGGAAGAATGAGCGACAAGAAATCGTATGTGGCCCCTTTTGAAGTGGGACAAATGCTTTCCGGCGGCATCGTCGGCCAAGTGGAGGAGTCGCGCACCCCGTCCCTGGCTCGAGGGGATATCGTCACCGGCCATCTGGGCTGGCAGCGCTACGCCGCGGTGACGCCCGGGCAGGTGACGAAGGTGGACCCGACGCTTGCGCCGATCTCCACCGCCCTCGGCGTGCTCGGAATGACGGGCCTAACGGCGTATTTCGGCCTGCTGGACATTGGCCGGCCAAAGGAAGGGGAGACGGTTGTCGTCTCGGGAGCCGCAGGGGCGGTGGGTATGATCGTCGGTCAGATTGCCCGGATCAAGGGAGCCCGGGCCGTGGGCATCGCCGGCTCGGAGGAGAAGACCGAATACCTGATCCGGGAGCTGGGCTTTGACGCGGCCGTGAACTACAAGAACGATACCTTCCGGGAAGAACTGGAGAAAGCCTGTCCCCAAGGCGTCGACGTTTATTTCGACAATGTCGGAGGGGACGTATCGGATGCGGTGCTGGCGCTCCTCAACAAAGGCGCCCGGATTCCGCTGTGCGGCCAAATTTCCATGTACAACCTGGAGAAGCCGGATATCGGTCCGCGTATCCAGCCCCAGCTCCTCATCAACAGCGCGCTTATGAAAGGATTCATCGTCGGGGAGTATGCGGCCCGTTTTGGCGACGGTGTCCGGGAGCTGGCCGGCTGGCTGAAGGAGGACAAGCTGAAGTATGCCGAAAACATCGTAGACGGCTTTGAGAATACGATAGAGGCCTTCCTTGGGTTGTTCAGCGGGGAGAACGTGGGCAAGCAGCTGGTGAAGGTCGCAGAGCCCCGATAGGTGTCAGGCTAAGTTATTTTTGTGCAAATGTTCGTTAGCATCTTCTATATAGAAGGTGCTTTTTCTTTTCTATAATAAGGGTAAGCGAATAACGCTTTCATTCTTGATTCTGTTAAGGAGGGTTCCTTCATGAGCCGCAATGCGCCACTGCTTCTGAACGATGAGCAGATGAGAAAGTTCATTACCGAAGGATTCTTGATTCTGAATACGGATTTTCCGGAGGAGTTCCATCAAGCGCTGGTCACCCAGCTGGAGACCGTGTATGAGAAGGAAGGCAACCCGGGGAACAACCTGCTTCCCCGCATCCGGGAGCTGCAAAAGGTATTCGATCATCCTGTCATTACGGGAGCGCTGACCAGTGTGCTCGGACCTGATTATATGCTTCACGCCCACCGGCACGGGCATTTCAACGCTTCCCCGAAAGCGGGGGCTGGCACAAGGACAGCTACTGGGGCTACGGCAAAATCCGCAACCATCATCCCTGGTGGGCGATGATCATGTATTTCCCTCAGGATACGCCGGTTGAGCTCGGCCCGACGGGGGTAATGCCCGGCACGCAAAACTACGATTCCCGTATCTTCGAGTCCGATGAAACGGAAGGAGAGGCGCTGGCGAGCGGAAAAGCCGGCACGTTCGCGCTGATCCACTATGACATCTGGCACCGTTCCACCCCGAACCTTAAAGGGGCAAACCGCTTTATGCTCAAGTTCGAATTCATGCGTACCCAGGCTCCCCAAGCTCCGAGCTGGGACAACAGGGAAAAGGAGTGGGTGAGTCCGGCGGCTTTCCATGTGCCGATCATCCAGCATGACGCCCTTTGGAAGGAAACCTGGAACTGGCTGTCCGGCCGGGTGGGCAGCCTCGCGGGAACCGAATCGGCGGATGCCGGCAGGCTTCAGGAGCTGACGGCCGGAATCGAGGATTCCTTTGAGCCTCACGCCATCAATGCGGCTTATGAGCTGGCCGGCTGCGGCGAGCAGGGGATATCCGTTCTGCTGGATAAGCTGAATAACGGCGGGAAAAAGGTTTCGAAGCTCGCCGCTTATGGATTGTCGGCTGCCGGGCCGGACGCCGTACCCGGGCTCATCGAGGCCCTGCGGAGCGAGCGGGAGGAGACCGTTAATCACGCGGCCTTCGCGCTGGGTGAGCTGAGAGACGCGGCTGCGCCGGCTGTTCCGGCCCTGGTAAGCCTGCTGGACCTTCCGTCGGTGGAGGTACGCCGTACGGTAACGGAGTCGCTCGGCATGATTGCCACTCCGGCCGAGGACGTAACGGCCGCGCTGATCCGGTGCCTGCAGGACGAAGACGTCCAGGTGCGCTTTACCGCCGGGCTTTCGCTTATCCGGGTAGGCCGCGCGGCGGAAGCCGCGGTTCCGGCTCTCGAAGCCGCGCTCGACGATGAGAACCGCTATGTGAGCGCTCATGCGGCGGAGGCGCTTCGCTACATCGGCACGGAAGAGGCCAAGGATGCGCTGATTCAGCATCTGTTCAAGGCCCGGTGGTGCCCGGCGACGACACCGGCCAGCACGTTCTACCCTTAAGAACGATTCGTCATTAGTGATGCCGCCGGTCTGGAACGGCACCCCTTGGGTAAAGCAAGGTTACCCTTTGGAGGTGCCGTTTTTCCTATGCTGAGGGGCTTCTAAACGTTCCCGCAGGCAGTCTCCCGACGACGTTTCGGTTGAGGGGAGGGGGAAACGTGATACCATCGTTAAGGAATCGGCCTTCGGGCCGAATATATCGGGAGCAGGAGAAGAACGATGGGAAATTTACATACGACTCCATCTGGGGCGGAGCCCCGGGTGCTTATTATGACGGCCGTGGACGCCGAGCGGCAGGCCGTGCTGAGAGGCTTAGCGGGCGATCCCCGCTTCGCCGCCGCCCTCGCCGGGGTCGGCCCCGCCTCCGCCGCGGCCCGCACGATGGCCGCGCTGGCGGACGGCCCGCCCTGCCGCCTCGTCGTCAGCGCCGGCATCGCCGGCGGCTTCGCCGGAGCGGCCGCGGTCGAGACGCTCGTCGTGGCCGACGCGGTCATCGCCGCGGACCTGGGCGCCGAGACGCCCGACGGCTTCCGCCGCGTGGACGAGCTCGGCTTCGGCGAGAGCCTCGCGGCCGTCGACGCGGCGCTTGCCGCCCGCGCCGCCGGGGCGCTGCAGGCCGCGGGGCTGCCGGTGCGGCTGGGTCCCGTGCTGACGGTATCCACCGTCACCGGGACCGCCGCTACGGCTATGGAGCTGGCGGCGCGCTTCCCGGGAGCGGCGGCGGAGGCGATGGAGGGCTACGGCGTCGCCGTGGCGGCCGCCCTCCGCGGCGTGCCGGTGCTGGAGATCCGCGCCGTCTCGAATGCGGTCGGTCCGCGGGACCGCTCCGCCTGGCGGATGAAAGAAGCTTTGGCCGCATTGGAGCAAGCCTTTGCGGTGTTAAGGGAGGTATTCTGAATGCAGCGAATGCAAATTGCTTTTTCCCCGTGTCCGAACGACACGTTCGTGTTCCATGCTCTGGTCCACGGCCGTATTGCCGGGGCGCCCGATTGGGAGGTCACGTATGCGGACATCGACGTGACCAACGGGCTTGCCGTCCGCCCCGAAGGGCTGGACGTCATGAAGATTTCCTATGCCGCGCTTCCTTGGGCGCTTAAGGAGTATGCGCTTCTCCCGTGCGGCGGTGCGCTCGGCCGGGGCTGCGGACCGCTCGTCCTGACGGCTGACGCAGAGGCGGCCAGCCGGGGCCCGGCAGTGCTGAGCGGCAAACGGGTGGCCGTTCCGAGCGAGCGGTCGACGGCCTATCTGCTCTTCCGGCTGTGGGCGGCCCAGAAGGTGCCGGACGGCGTGGGAGAGATCGTCGTGATGCCGTTCCACGAGATCATGCCGGCGGTTCGGGACGGGCGGATCGACGCCGGACTGGTCATTCACGAGGCCCGCTTCACTTACCCTTCCTACGGCCTGACGATGCTCGCCGACATGGGCGCCTGGTGGGAAAGCGACACCGGTCTGCCCATTCCGCTCGGGGCCATCGTGGTCCGCCACCATCTGGACCGGGAAGCCATTGCGGGCTGGATCCGCGACTCCGTCCGGTACGCCTGGGCCCATCCCGAGGAATCCGCCGCTTATGTACAAGCCCATGCCCAGGAAATGTCGCCCGAGGTGACCCGGTCCCACATCGGTCTGTACGTAAACGAGTATACGGAGGACTTGGGCGAAAGCGGCTACCAGGCCGTTTACGCTCTTCTTAGCCGCGCGGCCGAGGAGGGGCTGGTCCCCCGGGTGGACTGGGCCGATCTCCGCTGAACCGGATTGCGGTACCCCCGAGATAGCCTATCCCGGAAGCGGCATTTTCGGGTGGACTGGGCCGATCTTTCGCTGAACCGGATTAGAGATCCTCGAACAGGCGGCATTCCCTATAGGTAGACTGTCCTGAAAGTGGCAGAGGGGGAGCCAGGGGAGAGCTTGGGGGATATACATCGCGGACCCTGCAGTACCGGAACATCGTTTGCCGGAATATCCGTCCATCTGCAATCGGTGTTATACCAGCGATCCCATCTGATGTAACGAATCGTACGATGTTTATTCTCTTCCAATCACCCCTTAGCTGCATCTGACGAATCGTCATAACGCTAAACGCTCTTTTTCAGTTCAAAAAGAACCCTAATCCCGCCAATAGCGTTACCAGAATTCGTTAGATTCACAAATGGTTCTTTTTCCACGAAATAAGGTGTTTACGGTTCGTTAGGCTCCAGAATCAATAAGATCAAACCATAAAAGCTGTCCACCGGAAGAAGACTCTGCCGGAGGGCAGCTTTTCTTGTACCTGTTGCTTTGGCCGGCAACCTTGTTGACGGGCAGGTCTCTGCATGAGCATGACAATCATTTGGGATGCAGAACTTCATTTGCGGATAAAGCAGACCACCATCTGACAAAAAGGTTGCAGCCGTCAGTCAAGCACGTTGATGTAAGGTAGGGGTCCCCCGCAACGGCCCAAACCTAATCCCCTGAGATTGAAAGGAAATCGGGCTGGGTAAAAGGAACTAAGCTCAAAAGCACGGATGTCCGCAGCAAGCGGACAGGGAGGAGAAGGGGCATGGAGACGAAGGAACGGGAGCGGCATAGCGCTTTTTACCGGATGACCCACCGGGATGGGGAGGGCGGAAGCCATCGGGAGACCGAGGAGCTGAAGCGGACCAATCTATTCTCCGAGGTCTTCCGCCGGCATACGCGGGAGGAAGCGGAGAAGGTATTCATCGTTGGAACGGCGCTGACCACGCCAAGCCTTGAGGAGGTGGCGGCTACCTGGCCGAAGCCCTGGCTGTTCGCCCGGGTGTTTTTCGTAGCGGCCTTATCCTACATCATGCTGATAGCCGGACTGCTTCTGTTCGGTAATCTGAATTTCCTGCCGGGCTTGATCGTGATGGGGGCGTTCATCGTTCCTTTTACCATTCTGGTCTTCTTCTGGGAAATGAACGCTCCGCAAAATATAGCCATTTACAAGGTGGTCAATGTGGTCTTTCTGGGCGGGATTCTGTCTCTCATCCTGGCTCTCTTTCTGTACCAGGGCTTCGGGGACCAGGACAGCGTGCTGGTGACGGGGATAGCGGAAGAGGTGGCAAAGGTTCTCGCCGTCGTCTGGTTTCTCCGCAACCGCAAATACCGCTATATGCTGAACGGTCTCCTCATCGGTGCGGCGGTAGGGACGGGCTTCGCCGCCTTCGAGACGGCCGGTTACGCCCTTCGGGTGGCTCTTACGAGCGACCTGGTCTCCATGCTGTCGACCATTTTTTGGCGCGGGGTGCTCGCCCCGGGCGGGCATATCGTCTGGGCGGCTCTCGCGGGAGCGGTGCTGTGCCAGGTGAAAGGCAGCCGCCCGTTCGAATGGACGATGCTGCGGGATACCCGCTTCGTCCGCATGTTCGTCGTTGTCGTGCTGCTCCACGCGGCTTGGGATCTTCCGATCGCGAACGGCTTCGCTCTTCCCTATGTGCAGATCGGGCTGACGGTCCTTTCCTGGGCCATCGCCTTGAAGATCATTCGAAAGGGCTTGAAGGAATTGGCGGACCTCAGGACAGAAGATGCCGATGGGGAGACGGCGTCCTCCGAACCTGCCGGCTGGGAAGAACCCGTGCGCCCCATGATGTAACGAAGGCTACCGGAGGCGGTAAGCCTTCCGGTGAAACTGGTTGATGAACCGGAACAAGTCTTCCCCTTCGTAGGGCCGGTCCGCTTCCGGCCGAAGCGGAAGGTACATCGCCCGGTAGGGCTCCGGCACCCAAATGTATTGGTGAACATAGCCGGTGGGCCGGTAGCCGCATTTCTCCCAGAAGCGGATCCGGCTGCGGTTAACCGGCGTATCTTCGGCCTCCACCTCGATAACAAGAAGGCCGTAACCTTGTGTGCCCGCCCATCCGGCCAGGAGGCGGGCAAATTCCATTCCCGCCCCTTGGCCGCGGAGGTCTTCCCGGACGGCCAAATAATCCACCACAAGGACGGTTGGATCCTGCGTCCGTCCGCTGAAGGCCATGGCGGCAGGCGTTCCTTCCCGGTATCCCGCGTGCAGATACCCGAGTCCTTCCCTCAGAACACCGCGCAGAATGCTGTCCTTCTTACGTCCGTCCGCTTCGAAGGACCGGTGGTAAATGTTTTCCACGTCGTTCCATAACGATTCGTCCCAGACCTCCGTCGTCTTCCACTCCATACCCGACGCCCCCTTGTTCTTTATTCCAATAGCTTGTCCGCCCTATGCCGCTTCCGATACTGGTGGGGAGGAACCTTGTTAAGCTTCTTGAACACACGCCCGAAATGAGCCAGGTTTTCAAAGCCGACCGCTTCCGAAATTTCGATCACCTTAAGAGGCGTTTCGGCAAGAAGCTTCTGGGCTTCCTTGATGCGCATCGTATGCACATACTCAATCAGCGTAAAGCCGGTTACCTTGCGGAACATCCGGCTCAGGTAATAAGGGCTTACATAGAACTGCTCCGAGAGGTCCGACAGACGGATCGGTTCGTGGAATCGAGCGTTCAGGTGACGGACGACCTCCGTAATTTTGCGGTGAACGGGATTGTCAATTTCGGCCGGTTCCTCGGGGCTTCCCGTCTCATCGGCAAGACGCCCCGCAAAGAGCAGCAGCTCGGCAAGCAGGAGGCGGATATATAACTCATAGCCTTCCTTCTGAATGGACAGCTCCCTGGAGAGCTTGGCCATAAGTGCTTGAACGAAGCCCTGCTCGGCAAGCTTGAGCGGCAGGACGCGGGAAACGGAGTGAAAGGCCGAGAGAAGCAGCGGGGGAGGAGGAGAGCCTCCCTCCAGCATGCGGTCGCTGAAGTTGACGACGATGCGCTCGTGGCCGGGTACCTCAACATCCGAGGTTTTGTGAACCTCCTGCTTGTTGATGAAGACAAGGCTTCCCGGGGTGACGAGGTACGATCGGTCTTTGATGAAGTAAGCCCTCTGGCCGGCTATCAGATAATAGATCTCATAGGTACTGTGAAAATGATTGTTCCTTCCGAACGGTTCCGTCCGGGTAACATGATCGAAGTGGAAATCTTCCTCTTCTTTGCCGTAACGGAGCCATACTTGCTCTTTCATAGGCTTCACCTGTCCTTGCCTTCATTGTAGCAAACCTGTAGGCGGTTCAACAGCAAAATATGCATACTTTAGGGCAAAATCGGCAATAAACGCGAAGATGATCGATTTATTTTGTTGTATAAAGAAGTAGAGAGCCCCGGCGCTCTGACCGAAAGGTAAGAAATGGCCGGAGATTAACGACGACGGAGGGATCCATATGGATATTCAGACTGGACATAAAGAAAGCGCTTTATCGATACCGGGCCTCGGAGCCGAGGACCGCATCTATTCCCGCTCCTATAACGAAAACGGCGGGACCCGGCTTGTCATGGTGAAGAAAGATCACACCAAGTATTTGGTTGCAGCAGGCTCCGGCCCTTTATTCGAGGATCTGCAGGGGAACGTGAAGGAGGAGTTCAAGTGGTGCCCGCTCACGCACGAGAACCGGCTGGTGCTTAACCGCTACTTTGAGTATACGGCACCACAGGCGTTCGGTACCCAGATCGCCACCTTCGGGCTTGGCGACCGGCTGGGACTCGCATCCCCGGGTCATCTGGAGACGATCCGCGGCCGCGACGTGCGTCCGATTCTTGCCCAGCAGAGCATCCGGGAGCTGAATCTTACCGGCCGGGACTATAAGGAAGTGCTCGACGCCGCCTGCTTCGCCGCTTTTCAGGAAGGCTACAAGGACGGGTTCGGGGCGGACGGCGATCACCTGAAAGTCGAGCCCGATATCGAAATGGCGCTTCAGCTCGGCTTTACGATGCTGACGCTTGACTGCTCGGAGAAAATCGACAACACGGTGGAGAAGGCGTCGGCTGAAGAACGGGAAGAGAAGTATTCCCAACTGCCGGAGGAGCTGCGCCGTCATTATGAAGAGCGCTACCTCGACCAATCGTTCTCGATCGGAGATACGAGCATCCGCTTCGACCGCGATACCCTGATTCGCAATGTGCTGATCTATTCCGCCGCGATCGATTTCATGGAGACCATTTACAACACCTATATTCAGAAAGCGGAACGCCCGGTAGATTTTGAGATTTCCATCGACGAGACGGAAACCCCGACCGATCCGGCATCCCACTATCTGGTGGCCAAGGAGCTCTACTCCCGCGGTGTGGAGATTTTCAGCATGGCTCCCCGGTTCTGCGGTGAGTTCCAGAAGGGAATCGACTATATCGGCGATATTGGCCAGTTTGAACAGGAACTCGCCCTTCATGCCCGGATCGCGGACGATTTCGGCTACAAGCTAAGCATTCATTCCGGCAGTGACAAATTCAGCGTATTCCCGATCATCGCCAAGTATACGAAAGGCCGCTTCCACGTCAAGACGGCCGGTACCAACTGGCTGGAAGCCGTCCGCACGGTGGCCCAGGTGAATCCTCTCTCTACCGGCGCATGCATGCGTTCGCCCTGGAGCATTTCCACGAGGCGGCGGCTTATTATCACGTAACGACGGATTTGTCCAAGATCGTTCCCCTGAACGAAGTATCGGATGAAGCGTTGGCGGACACCTACATGAACGAGGACAATGCCCGCCAGCTGCTGCACATTACGTACGGGCTGCTTCTTCAAGCGAAGGACGGGGAGGGAAATCCCTCTTTAAGGACGAATTTTACCGCACGCTGAGCGAGCATGAAGACGACTACAACCGTTCGCTCATCGGCCATATCGGCAAGCATCTGGATTTGCTGGGCAAATAATAGAACAGGGAGGACCAACCATGCCGATTCAAACCAAGGAAGAGCTTCGCCAAGTCGTTCAGGAAACGGTAAACACCACCCCGATTTCGGATATCCATACCCATCTGTTCACGGAGGATTTCGGTTCGATTCTGCTGTGGGGCATCGACGAGCTTCTGACGTATCACTACCTGGTGGCGGAAACCTTTCGTTTCCACCCGGAGCTCTCTTACGATGCGTTCTGGGCCATGAGCAAAACGGAGCAGGCCGATCTCATCTGGCAGACGCTGTTCCTCGACCACACGCCTTACAGCGAAGCTTGCCGCGGGGTATTGACCGTGCTTAACCGCCTTGGGCTGGACGTAGAAAGCCGCGACCTGGCTTCTTACCGGGAGTATTTCAAGAAATTGACGACAGGGGAATACATCGACAAGGTGTTCGAGCTGAGCGGGGTCACCAACGTATGCATGACCAATGATCCGTTCGCCGACGCCGAGCGCGCCGTTTGGGAAAAGGGGACGGAGGCCGATTCGAGGTTCCATACCGCCCTTCGGATCGATCCGCTGCTTAACCAATGGGAAACGACCTGGGCCCGGCTGAAGGAGTGGGGCTATGAGGTGGAGCAGGAGCTGACGGAGACTACGCTGAAGAGCATCCGCTCTTTCCTGAAGGACTGGATTGAGCGCATGAATCCGCTCTATATGGCGGTTTCGCTGCCGCCGACCTTCGCTTATCCGGAAGCTTCCGTCAGAGGAAGGCTGATCGACGAATGCATCCTTCCGGTGGCCCGTGAGGCCGGAATTCCTTTTGCCATGATGATCGGGGTGCGCAAAAAGTAAATCCCGCCCTTGGGGACGCGGGCGACAGCGTGGGCAAATCCGACGTAAGCGCCGTGGAGAACATCTGCGCGCAGAACCCGGACAACAAATTCCTGTGCACCATCCTCTCCCGGGACGACCAGCATGAGCTGACCGTGGCCGCGCGTAAATTCCGCAACCTTCATGTATTCGGATGCTGGTGGTTCCTGAACAACCCGAGCATCATCGAAGAAATGACGCGGATGCGCTTCGAGCTGCTTGGAGCAAGCGTCACTCCCCAGCATTCGGACTGCCGGGTGCTCGATCAGCTCCTCTACAAATGGGACCACTCCCGCATCATCATTGCGAAGGTGCTGTATGACAAATACAGCGACGTGATGGATACGGGCTGGAAGATCACCCGGGAGGAAATCGCGCGCGACTGCGCGGATCTGTTCGGGGGCTCGTTCTGGAAGTTCTTGGGCAAGCCTGATCCCAACGCCTCCGCCGGAGCCGAGAAGAAGTACGCCGGCAGCCGTTAACAATTCGGATAAACGGGAGTCCAGGCTCCCTGGAACCTGGTTTTTGATCCGTCGATGAGGCGGGAAGGGGCTTGGCCATAAGCGGAGGTACCTGTCCCGACTCTATCAAAAACGATCACAACTCCAACCAAAAGCCCTCTTGAGCTCTTGCGAGCTTCAGGAGGGCTTTCTTACTTCTTTAGGAGAAGACGAACTCATTTGAGCCCGTTCCGGTCTTAATTCGTGAAGACATGATTGCCGATGGTCAGCTTGGCCGGTCTTGCTTTCATCCAGGAGGATGTGGCGATAGCCGGGTTATAGTAGAACAACGCACCGCCGGTCGGATCGTAGCCGTTAAGGGCCGTCCGGGCGGCTTCGTAGGCGGAGCTGTCCGGAGCGAGCTGGTATTGCCCGTCTCTAACGGCGGAGAACTGTCCCGGCTGGAAGATCACGCCGGAAATCGAATCCGGGAAGGAGTTCGACTGCACCCGGTTCAGGACCACCGCGCCTACCGCGACCTGGCCCTGGAAGGACTCTCCGCGGGCTTCCGCGTGAATGATCCGGGCCAGCTGCCCGAGGGAAACGGACTGATTCGGAGCCGCTTGTTTAAGTTTCGCGAATGTAACCGAATCGGCTTCCCCGTCAGCCGGAAGGCCATAGGACCGCTGGAAGCTCCGGACCGCTTCCGTCGTCAGGGTACCGTAATAACCCGTTGTTCCGACCTTTAGGTAACCAAGGCTGCGCAGACTGTCCTGAACAGCGGCCGCATCGGCGCTTTGGGAGCCATAGCCGACGGATTGGGCGGATGCCGGAGCAGCCGTTCCGAGAATACCGAGGGCACAGGCACAAACAGACAATAAGACAGGTACTTTTTTCATGGATTTACGTTTTACCTCCTCTGGTTGTAAAATACCGCAGGATTGGCTGTCTGGAATAAGGCGGCCGGAGGCTGGATGGGGCCATCCGGATGCCCGTCCATAAGGGCAGGCAAGGAAAAAACGCCAAGAGAGCGTTTTCCCGTCCTTAGTAACGTTCGTATAAAAGCTTGTCTATAGGTCCGTCCCTGTCATTTTTCTTTAGAAACAGACATAAATAAAGATATACAAAAATAATCAAAGGTGATAAACTGAAGGCAAACAAACATATGGGAGGAATTTGGCATGCCGGCGAATTTGTGGGACAAGGATAAGGCCAACGCAGTAGAAAAAGGGCTGGGGAGCTCGTTTACCGCTCCAACCTGCTTGGAACCGACCGGTCCGTAGCGAACTGGGGCGGGGGAAACACCTCCATGAAGACCGTGGAGAAGGATTTCCGAGGACGTGATGTCGAAGTCATGTTTGTAAAAGGAAGCGGTTCCGATCTTGGAACGATGAAGGCGGGGAACTTTACGGGGCTTCGCCTGGAGGACATCCGTCCCTTGATGGAGCGGGAGTCGATGTCGGACGAGGAGATGGTCGCGTATCTGGCACACTGCATGATCGATTCCCGCCATCCCCGCGCTTCGATCGAAACACTGCTGCATGCCTTCCTGCCGTTTAAGCATGTGGACCATACTCATCCCGACGCCATCATCAGCCTTTGCTGTGCCGATAACGGCCGGCAGCTGGCGGATGAAATCTACGGCGACCGGTACGTCTGGGTGCCTTACGTGCGTCCCGGCTTTACCTTGTCCAAGATGATCGCCGAAGGGGTGCGGAACAACCCGAAGGCCGAGCTGGTGCTGATGGAGAAGCACGGGCTCGTCACCTGGGGGAGACGTCCGCGGAAAGCTACCAGAAAACGCTCGAGATCATTGGCGAGGCGGAGCGCTTCATTGAGGCCCGGGTTAACCCGGAGAAGCTGTTCGGAGGAGCAAGGTACCAGTCCCTGACGCCCGAGCAGCGCCGCAGCCTTTTCGCCGCTATCCTCCCGGTCATCCGCGGAGAAGCCGGCAAGGACAGCCGGACGATTCTCACCTATGACGACTCCGACGACGTGCTGGCCTTCGTCAACGGGGAGAATTCCCCAAGCTGTCCCAGGTAGGGGCGGCCTGCCCGGATCACCTCGTTCATACCAAGATGACACCGCTGTTCGTGGAGTGGGATCCGTCCACCGGCGATGTGCAAACCCTGATCGAAGGGATCCGTCAAGGAATGGAGAAGTTTAAAGTGTCTTACACCGAATACTTTGAGCGCAACCGGAATGTTGGGGACAAGATGTTCGAGCCGGCTCCCCGCGTTATCCTTATCCCGGGTCTTGGAATGGTCAACACGGGCAAGAGCCACGCCATGTCGCGTGTAAGCGGAGCCCTCTACCACCGCGCCATTGCCGTTATGCGGGGAGCGACGGCCCTCGGAGAGTTCGTCTCGCTGTCCGAGAACGAATCCTATAACGTGGAATATTGGCCGCTTGAGCTGTATAAGCTCACCCTTGCCCCTAAGGAAGCGGAATTCTCACGTCAAACGGTGTTCGTCACCGGGGGAGCGGGCGGAATCGGCAGCGTTACGTGCCGGACCTTTGCCGCCCAGGGAGCCCACGTGGTCATCGCCGACCTTAACCTGGAAGGAGCACAGAAGACGGCCGCCGAAATCAACGAACAGTTTGGCGAAGGCCGGGCGGTTGCGGTTAAGATGGATGTGACGGACGAGGCCCAGGTAGAGGGGCGTTCCGCGAAGCGGCGCTGGCCTACGGCGGCGTCGATGTTCTCATCAACAATGCCGGCCTTGCGACCTCCAGTCCTTTTGACGAGACGTCCTTGAAGGAATGGAATCTGAATATGAACGTGCTCGGAACCGGCTATTTCCTCGTAGCCCGCGAAGCGTTCAAACAGATGAAGGCCCAGGCCACCGGAGGCAGCATGGTATTCGTCGGCTCCAAAAATTCCGTCTATGCCGGCAAGAACGCTTCCGCTTACAGCACCGCCAAGGCGGCAGAGGCCCATCTGGCCCGCTGTATCGCGGCAGAGGGCGGGGAGTTCGGCATCCGCGTGAACACCGTGCTGCCGGACGCCATTCTTCAAGGCTCCCAGATCTGGAACTCCAGCTGGCGCAACGAGCGGGCGGCGGCTTACGGAATTGAGCCGGATCAGCTCGAGGAGTACTACCGCAAGAGAACCACGTTGCTCGTGAACATTTATCCGCAGGATATCGCCGACGGCATCGTGTATTTCGCTTCATCGAAAGCCTCCAAGACGACCGGCTGCATGCTGACGATCGACGGCGGCGTTCCGGCGGCTTTCACCCGGTAACACCCGTATTGGAAAGGCAACCGGCCGGAGAGCGGCCAACCATACCGAGGAAGGGACAGGTGTAACATGAGCGACCGCGCGTATCAGGTATTCGAGGAGCAACAGAAGGCAAGAGGCATCGATTTGGAGAAGGTGAAGGAGAAGCTGAAGGCCTTGAAGGTAGAAACCCCTCCTGGGGGTACGGGGATTCTGGAACCCGTTTCAAGGTGTTCAAGCAGCAGGGCGTGCCGCGGAATCCCTTTGAGAAGTTCGAGGACGCCGCCCAGGTCCATAAGCTGACGGGCATCTGCCCAAGCGTCGCCATCCACATTCCTTGGGACAAAACGGACGATTACGACAAGCTGAAGGAGCACGCGGCCAATCTGGGCGTGTCCATCGGGGCGGTCAACCCCAACCTCTTCCAGGAGGACGAATACATCTTCGGCAGCGTAACCAACTCCGACCCGGCCATTCGTCAGAAGGCGGAGGAGCATCTGCTCGAATGCGTGGATATTGCGAAGACCGTCGGCTCCGATGTGCTCAGCCTGTGGTTCGCCGACGGAACCAATTATCCGGGGCAGGCGGACATCCGCAAGCGCAAGCACTGGATGCAGGAATCCCTTACCCGCATGTACCGGGCCATGACGCCTGAGATGAGAATGCTCATCGAGTATAAGTTCTTCGAGCCGGCCTTCTATCATACGGATCTGGCGGATTGGGGAATGGCGTTCAATCTGGCGAACAAGCTCGGACCGCAGGCGGAGGTGCTGGTGGACACCGGCCACCATGCCCAGGGCACGAATGTCGAGCATATCGTGGCGTATCTGCTTGATGAGGAGAAGCTAGGTGGGTTCCATTTCAACTCCCGCAAATATGCGGACGACGACTTGATCGTCGGCTCGGTCAATCCTTACGAGCTTTTCCTTATCTTCTATCAGATTCTGGATGCGGAAGCGGCGGGTTCGGAGGGCGTCCGGAACAATGCGGCGAATATTGCCTACATGATCGACCAGAGTCATGCCATCGAGCCCAAAATTCCGGCCATGCTCCGTTCCGTGCTGAACGTTCATACCCAGTATGCCAAGGCTCTGCTGATTAACCTGGACGAAGTAAAGGAAGCCCAGGACCGGCAAGACGTGCTGGGTGCCGAGGATGCGGTGCGCCGGGCATTCGAATTCGATGTGGCTCCTCTGCTTAGGGCCGTTCGGGAAGAGATTGGCGTGCCGGTTGATCCCATGAAGACTTACCTGGAAAGCGGGTACGGCCAGAGCATCCTTTCCCGGGGTAAGGGAGGGGCCAGCTGGTGACGGAATCGTCCTGTGTCCTGGCCTTTGACCTGGGGGCCAGCAGCGGCCGGGCCATGCTGGGCCGGCTGGAGAACGGTACCCTCAGCTTGACGGAGATCCACCGCTTTCCGAATGACAGGGTTCAAGCCGGCGGCGGGGTTTACTGGGATATTCTGCGGCTGTATCATGAAATCAAGCTAGGGATCGGAAAAGCCCTTCGGGAAGAGCCGGGGATCTTAAGCCTGGGCATCGATTCCTGGGCTGTGGACTACGGCTTGATCGGCCCGGACGGAGAGTTGCTCGGCAACCCTTACCATTACCGGGATTCCCGGACGGACGGTTGCATGGAAGAGCTGGGCGATCTTCTGGGGAAAGACACGATATTCGGTCTGACGGGGATTCAGTTTCTTCCCTTCAACACGATTTATCAACTCTATGCCGCGAGAAAAACGGATTCCTCCTCCCTGAAGCAGGCGTCGAAGCTCCTGATGATTCCGGATCTGCTCCGGTATTTCCTGACGGGGGAGATGAAATCCGAATTCACGAACGCCTCCACCACCCAGCTGCTGAATCCGGCTAGCGGAGAATGGGAGCCGAAGCTGCTGGAGGCGATCGGGCTTCCGGTGAGCCTCTTCCTTCCTCCGGTTCAGCCCGGTACCCCAGCCGGTACGCTGCAGGCCTCCGTTACGGAGGAGCTCGGCGTGCCGCCGCTTCCGGTCATTGCGGTAGCGGAGCACGATACGGCCTCCGCTGTTGCGGCCGTTCCGGCCGAGGGCGAGGAGTTCGCTTACTTGAGCTGCGGGACTTGGTCCCTAATGGGCACCGAGCTAAACCGGCCGGTGCTCACCCCGCAGGCGCTCGAGTGGAACTTTACGAATGAGGGCGGCGTGAACGGCACCTTCCGTCTGCTCAAAAATATTATGGGGCTTTGGCTCATTCAGGAATGCCGAAGCGCCTGGGAGAAGGAAGGGGACTCCCGTTCGTTCGCCGAGCTCGTGCAGGCGGCTGCCCAGGCAAAGCCTTTCCGGAGTCTGATCGACCCCGATCACCGGATGTTTATTCACCCGGCCCATATGCCCAAGCAGATCCAAAGCTTCTGCCGGGAGACGGGACAGCCGGTGCCCGAGTCGAAGGAAGAGATCATCCGCTGCGTCATGGAGAGCCTCGCGCTTCAATACCGTTCCGTGCTGCAGCGGACGGAGGAGCTGTCCGGCCGGAGCTTTAACGGCCTGCATATGGTGGGCGGAGGCATCCACAACACCGTGTTGTGCCAATACACGGCCAACGCCATCGGCCGTCCCGTATGGGCCGGTCCGGCGGAGGGCAGCGCCATCGGCAACGCGGCCGTCCAGCTGATCTCGCTTGGGAAAATAAGCGGGATCCAGGAAGCCCGGGACATCATCCGGCGGTCCTTTCCCGTCGACACGTACTTGCCGGAGGAGCCGGCGGTCTGGGAGGAAGCTTACCGCCGGTTTGCCGAAACCATCATTAACTGAACCGAAGGAGAGAGTAGGCCATGCTGGCAGCGGAGAGGCTTCAGAAAATCGTCACCCTCGTCAACGAGAGAGGAGCATCCGGGTATCCGAGCTCAGCGAGCTGTTCGAGGTGACGGAAGAAACGATCCGCCGGGATCTGGATAAGCTCGAAGGGGAGAACAAGCTGGCCCGCAGCCATGGAGGCGCGGTTAGCATCAAGGAAAGCCAGCCGGATGTTCCGTTTCCGGTCCGGGAAGCCACGAACGCCCAGGAGAAAATCCGGATTGCGGAGGAAGCCGTTCAGCACGTGCGGCCAGGCGACCGGATTGTTCTGGACGCAAGCACCACTGCTTGGTACATGGCCCGCTTCCTGCCGGACTTTCCTCTTACCGTCCTGACCAATTCCATCAAGGTGGCCATGGAGCTCAGCGCCAAGGAGAAGATCGAGGTGATCTCCACCGGAGGGACGCTTTCCTCCAAAACCCTCTCTTACATTGGCCCGCAGGCCGAGAGGGCGCTGGATCCTTATCACGTCAACAAAGCCTTTCTCTCCTCCAAGGGGGTTCATGAGCAGGGTATAAGCGAGAGCAGCGAGCTTCATGCCATCGTCAAAAGGAAGATGGTCGCCATTGCCGACCGGGCTTTCCTGCTCGCCGACTACAGCAAGTTCGGCGTTCAAGCCTTCACCCGGATCGCCGGCTGGGAGAGCCTTCACACGGTCATTACGGATTCCCGGACGGAAGAATCCTTCCTTGCCCGGCTGAGAGAGAAGCAGGTAGAAGTGATCCGGGTCGGAGATTGACGCCATTGGATTCATCCATTTACCAACCCAATAAATGACTTGAAATGACGGGATGTTACCCCTCGGAAAAGGGGAGGCCCGGTGGATCAAGTCATTTTTTTGTTTCTTTTATCAGTGGGAGGAAGCCAACCCAAGATTTGTAAGAGGGTCAGGAGCACTTCGATCACAATCAGAATCACGACAATCCACTCGACAAAAAGCCCCCGGATGGAATGACTGATGTTGGAAAACCCTTCTAAGATGTGATACAAAATATCCGTTTTGCTTTTTAGTATTTTATAGCGATCGTTCAATTCGAAGAAATCCACCATCTTATCATAGAACTCGCTTGCGGAGCTGTGCGTCCAGGTCAATTCCGGCTTATCCAGAATCATGATATAGGCAAGGGTGTTGTATTCATGACGAACGACCTTGGCGGTCGTTTGGGCCAATTCTTTGTTACCGATCCGAAGCTTTCCTTTTTCCAGCCGGTCTATCATGTGTTCAAGGCTATCCTGAATGATTCCGAGCTGCTCTTCCGTCCTCTCGAGGGCTACCGATTTAGCCAGGACCGTAGAGATTAATTCGGGGAAAAAATATTCATATTCCTTCACGACCACATACTCGTCTGTCAGGTTTATCCTATCGATTTCTCCGATATGAAGACTATAATCATCCGAATACCGATTGACGTTCACCAGATCGATCTCAGGCTCAAAGGTTTGAATAAAATTCAGACAGACCTTGATTTGGTCGGAGCGTGCATGATTGACAAAGACCGCACTACCAAAAGAAAAGATCATGACCTGCTGCAGATCATCCTCTAGTTTGGTGCGATAAATCTTTTCCAGTGTTTTGTTTCTCAAGATGAGAGGCTGTTCCCACGTATATTTTTTGGGGATACCGCATTGGATGGCGATTTTGTTTAGATCGATCTCATTCGTGAGAGCCAAAGCCTTGAAAGTTATTTTATTTTCCATGGGTCCCACCTTTTCGCCTTCTTAAGTTATATCATCTATCTTCAACCAAAAAAGAGAGATTTAATCGGGTTCCCCAACCCCTTTCCACAACCAGTAAAGGATTCCATTTTCTTCTGGGAGGTTTTTGCTTAAGAAGTTCGGGGTAAGCATTCGGATAACCCTTATTTTGTGAGGAAAGCGGCTTACCCGCGTAAGGAGGAACGACATGACTTATACGTACGTTTATGTGCTGGACACCATGGCGGATTGGGAGCTCGGGCACGTGACGGCTGAACTCGGCTCCGTGAAGAGGGGAGAGGCCTTTCCGGTCCGCACGGTGGGCTCCTCCAAGGAGAGGATTGTCACCAAGGGAGGAGTGACGATCGTTCCCGACCTTACCGTGGACGAGCTGGCTCACGACCAGGCGGCGGTTCTCCTTCTGCCTGGTGCGGATACTTGGAGAGAAGTCCGGCATAAACCCGTGCTGGAGTTGACGAGAGATTGGTTGGCGAAAGGGATTACGGTGGGAGCCATTTGCGGAGCGACGGCAGCCCTGGCGGCAGAGGGGCTCTTGAATGACCGTCCTCATACCAGCAACTCGCTAGAATATTTGAAGCAGTTCGGTGGGGACTATCGGGGAGCGGACTATTACCGCAATGAGAAAATCGTCCGGGACGGCAATCTCATTACCACGAGTGCCGCAGGCAGCCTGCTGCTTGCACGGGAAGTGCTGGAGGCCATGGAGGTTTTCTCCGAAAAGACGTTAGCGGCCTGGTACGATTATTACCGGACCGGAGAAGTGACCCATTACTATCTTCTCCTCGAGTCGATCGCCCAGCCAGACCCGTCGCAGGACCCCCAAACGGGTTGATAAACCGCCGAAAGAGGCGTATCATAAACCTTCTAATCTGCAAGTGAAGGAGTTAAGGATAGCCTTATGATAAACCGGTCCCGGCTTCAAACGGCCGGTCTTCTTACGTTTCTGGTTCTGGCGTGGGGGATCTCCTGGCCGATCTATAAAATCGCTTTGGCTTACACCCCGCCTCTGCTGTTTTCCGGTATGCGGACCCTGTTCGGGGACTGCTCTTGGCGGTTTTTCTCTGGCCGAGGCGCAGTCAAATCCGATGGAAGAGCCGTTGGCCCATTTATGTGGTTTCGTCTCTCTTTAATGTCATTCTCTATTACGGGCTGCAAACCTATGGCTTGAGGCTGGTTCCCTCGGGGCTCTTCTCGGTCTTGGTCTATCTTCAGCCGGTTCTGGTCGGCCTGCTGGCCTGGCTCTGGCTGGAGGAACCGATGAGCCTGCTGAAGGTGGCCGGTCTCGTTCTCGGGTTTCTGGGGGTGACGGCCGTTTCGCTGGAAGGACTTCACGGGCCGGTTGCCGGGCTCGGCATCGCTTTGGCGCTGATTACCGGAGCCGGGTGGGCGATCGGTACGGTCTATGTCAAAAAGACCAGCGGCCGCGTGGATTCGATGTGGCTGGTCGCCCTACAATTCCTCATCGGCGGGGCGGTACTGACGGCGGCGGGCTCGGTGACCGAACGGTGGTCGTCCATTACGTGGAACCTGCCTTACGAGGCCGGGCTCGTGTTCGGCATAGTGATTGGCATTTCCGCCTCTTGGGCCGTTTACTTTCATCTCGTGAATTCGGGAGATGCCAGCAAGGTGGCCTCGTTTACCTTCCTGGTTCCCCTGATCGCCGTGGGCAGCGGGACGCTGTTTCTGCATGAGCGCTTCACCCTCAACCTGATCCTGGGACTGGTCCTGATCGTCGTCAGCATTGGGCTGGTGAACCGCAAAGGCAAACCGGGGGCCGGAACGAAGCAGCGGACGGTCGCGGCAGGCGAATCCGGTGGAGCCGGATGCTGACGGGAGGATCGGAGGGGGAGCCGGAATGCTTCCCTTTCTTGTTAACCGGAAAAAAAGGTGCCCTCTGCCGTGAGGCAGGAGAGCACCTTTTTTTGTATCGCTTATGGTTAATAATTTGTGGCAAACCAGACATTCGGTTATTCGTCTTCTTTAAAAACCGGACGAAGGGTAAGCCGGAACTCGAATTCCTTCTCATCCAGACGATATGGCTCCAAGAGAGCCGGGCCGCAGGAATTGGAGCCGACGCCGCTCATTTTGTAATCCAGGCTGACGATGGTTTCCTTGCGCGGTACGAGTTCATGGTTATGGGAGGAGGCCGTCAGGTCCTCCGGCGTGTAATGGGCGGCATGGAAGGAGAAATGAGGAGAGTGTCCGGTGAACCGGAGGCCCATTCCGAGCTCGTTCGTGACCGCCGCCCATTCGGTTCCATAGCGGGAGCCGTTTTCCTGCGGCATGATGTAATTCTCGAACATCTCGTCCACCCGCTGGAGGTAATGCCCCCGCTTCACGCTCTGCCGCTTGTCGATATAGGATTCATGAGGACCTAACCCGAAATACTCCACTTCCTCCGTCCCTTTCGGCATGGAGAGCTGAAGACCGAAGCGGGGGAGGAAAGGAAGGCCTTCGCGAACCTTCACATGAGTCCGGAGTTGAATCTCGCCCGAGCCGTCGACCGTCCATTCCGCTTCCCCATGCAGAACAGGGTACCGGATATAGCCGCCAAGTGAGTAGGAAACGATAATGCGGGCACGGGACTCGTCCACCCGGCTCCATTCCACCTGGTAAACTTTCTGAACCGCCCGGTCGAATCCGTTCGTCTCCCATTCCTTGCGGATGTTCCGGTCGTTATCCGTAGGCGCCCTCCAGATGTTGAATTTGGCCGGAGCGCTGATCAGGGAAACTCCATGCTTGGTTATCTCCGTGAAGGTTCCGTCGTACCGGTCGAACACATGACGGAAATCGAAGCCTTCGAGGATCAGCCGGTGGCCTTCTTCCCGTATACGGAGCGCCGGCAGGGAGGCCGTGGCTTCACCCGTTCCGGCCGGGGTCACGGGAAGCTCAAACTGCTCGAAGGTCAGCTCGTATCCGGCGTCCGCCCACAGGGTTTCCTGCTTGGTGCGGATAGATAAGGTCAGAATGGCACGTCCGCTTAGCCCGCTCGTCAACTCATAGGGGATGCTGATCGTACCGGTCGATTGGGGAGTCACTTCCAGGTTCCGGATTTCCCCTTGCTGAATCGTCTTCCCGCCGTCGTCCTCCATCTTCCAGAGCAGGGTAACGCCGGACAGATCGGTAAAGTCGTAAAGGTTCGTGATCCTGACGGTACCCTCCGACAGATTATCCGCTTCAAGCCGAACGGGAGCGATCACCTTCTTCAATTCCTGAAGGCCGGTATGCGGGATACGATCCGGCGTGACCAGACCGTCGATGCAGAAATTGCCGTCATTCGGCTTATCCCCGAAGTCTCCTCCATAGGCGTAAAAGGCCCGGCCATCCGCCGTTTCGGCGGCGATGCCGTGGTCGATCCATTCCCATACGCAGCCGCCCATCAATTTGGGGTAGCGGTAAATGACATCCCAATAATCCTTTAGGTCGCCGGGGCCGTTGCCCATGGCGTGGCTGTATTCGCATAAGAACAGCGGCTTGGTGTTAGCCTCGTTCTGGGCGTACTGCTCGATATCCTGAACGGAGGCGTACATCCGGCTCTCAATGTCCAAGCTATCGACGTCCGTGCTTCCCTTATAATGGGGAGCGGCTCCTTCGTAATGGACCGGACGGGAGGAATCGCGCTGTCTCGTCCATTCGGCCATGGCGATATGGTTGGCGTCGTAGCCGGATTCATTGCCCATGGACCAGATGACGATGGAGGCGTGGTTCTTGTCCCGCTCGACCATCCGGGAAGCCCGTTCCACAAAAGCCTCTTTCCATTCGGGAAGACGGGAAAGGACATGGAAGGCGCCTTCCTTCCAGCCGTCCGCGGACCCGATTCCGTGGCACTCCAGGTCCGCCTCGTCGACCACATAGAAGCCGAGCTCATCGCATAACTCGAGGAAGCGCGGGTCGTTCGGATAATGGGAGGTGCGGACGGTGTTGATATTGTGGCGCTTCATTAGCAGGAGATCCTGCAGCATGTGGCGCAGCGGAATGGTTTGTCCGAGCACCGGGTGGGAATCGTGACGGTTAACCCCTTAAGCTTGACGGGACGGCCGTTGACACGGAAGACCCCTGATGCGATCTCCACGTGGCGGAACCCGGTTGCAAATTCCAGAACCTCGCTGCCGCCGGAGATCTCCAGCCGGTAAAGATAGGGATTCTCCGCATTCCAGAGAACGGGCTGGGAGACCTTGAGCTCGAGAGTGCCTTGCCCGTTAATCTCAGCGGAAGCTTCAGCGATCACCTTTCCGTCCGGGGACTTCAGCCGCGCGGTTACCCCGACAGGTCCCGTTGTCTCGATCTCGCATGCCAGCACCGCTTCCCGGTAATCGGCCGAAAGGGTCTGCCGGTTGAAGACATCGCGGACGTGGGCCTTGTCCCGGGCAAGAAGATAGACATCGCGGAAGATACCCGAGAATCTCCACAAATCCTGGTCCTCCAAATAAGTTCCATCGCACCACTTCAGGACGAGGACCGCCATGCGGTTGTGGCCGCTCCGGAGATACGGGGCAAGGTTGAATTCAGCCGGAACCCGGCTTCCCTGGCTGTAACCGACGAACTGCCCGTTGACCCACAGGTAGAAGCAGGAATTCACCCCTTCAAATACGACATAAGGCTCTTTGTCCTGCCACCGTTCGGAAACCTCAAAATCTCTTACATACAAGCCGGCGGGATTGCGGTCCGGTACATAAGGGGGATCGCAGGGAATCGGATAGTTGACATTGGTATAGTGCAGCTGATCATAACCGTTGGTCTGCCAGCACGAAGGAACGATTAGATCGTCCCAGCCGCTGACATCGGCGTTCTCGGCGAAGAAAGCATCCGTCACTTCCTTGACGCTTTCCCGGTATTGAAACTTCCAGCTTCCGTTCAGGGTCCGATAATAGGGAGAACGTCCGCGTTTACGGGAGCGGGCCGACCCGGAGTCGGCATAGGGAATGTACGACGACCGCGGCTTCTCGCGGTTAACCTGAAGCACCGTTAAATCTTCCCAATATTTGGGGAATGATAGCATGTGGATCGCTCCTTGCTAATGGAATATAACTATGTTTCGATTGTATAAGAAACCGCACAGCCTCTGCCATAATACAATTCTCGGCTGGATATAACGATATTCAGGAGAGAATGATATAGGATCCCGCACCAGAAACCGCTTCTCCGATGCAAAAAGAAAAAGACACCGGCGGGTGCCTTTTTCTAAACTCCCCTTATCGATCGCCGAAAAGGTCCGGCAAAAAGACGGCTTAAAGAGCGGGCCCTTTTCCGCCGTCCACATTGACGGAGGTTCCGGTTACATAGGAAGCCGCTTCCGAAACGAGGAAGGTGATGACCTTCGCCGCTTCTTCCGTCCGTCCGATGCGGCCGAGCGGGATGCCGTGCTCGGGAGAAGAAGCAAACTCGTCCCAGGTCAGCTCCGGAGCCGTCTGTTTCCATTTCTTCTCGATCTGGTCGCTGCGGATCATTCCGATGCAGACGGTGTTGACGCGGATCCCATCAGCAGCCAAGTCACGGCTCATCGCCTTCGTGAGGGCGAGTCCGGCCGCCCGGCTGACCGTAGTGGGAAGGGAAGAGGCCGGCGGCGTTTTGGCAGCGGAGGTGGTGATGTTCACAATGGCTCCTCCGCCGCTTTCGCGGAAGTAAGGAAGGGCCGCACGGGAGAACCGGATAGCGGCGTGCAGCTTCAGATCGAGGTCATAGCCCCAGCTTTCGTCCTCGACTTCTTCGAACGGCTTGGCGGCCGATGTGCCGGCATTGTTGATGAGAATATCCAGCCGGCCGAACGCTTCCGCCGCCTGCTTAACCGCGTGTACGCATTCTTCCGGAACGGTGACGTCCGCCTGGATCGTTACAACCTCACGGCCGATTCTTTCCTTGATCTGAGCGGCAGCCTTCTCCAGTTCCGCCGCGTTGCGGGCGCAGATCGCCACGCGCGCCCCTCGGATGCAAGCTGAGCGGCCGTCTCCAGGCCGATTCCCGGCTTCCGCCGGTCACAATAGCGGCTTTATCCTGTAAACCTAAATCCATAGCTACTAATCCTCCTTGGGGTTAATCCGACTTTATGTATCGGCTTTAACGTAGCATGGGGAAACGGCGCAAGTCAATCCGGCGTAAGAAGGAAAGGGGCCTTCCTGCCGGGAGAAGCTGAATCGATCCCTGCAGGCTTATTTCCATTAGCTTAATCCTTCGTCAAATGGCTATTGTTCAGCCTGCCTATATGGAGTAGAATAGAAGGAAACCGCAGGGATGACAGTCCGCGGCCTTTTTTTGAATTCAACTTGTCTGATAAGCTGATAACTTGTTTTGCATGGTGGAACGGATAAGTCAGGAGGGGAGAACCTTTTGAAGGTATCATTGTTTATTACCTGTTTAAGCGACGCCGTCTATCCCCGGGTGGGGGAGGCCATGGTTAAGCTGCTTGCCCGGTACGGTGTTCAGCTGCATTTTCCGGAGGTCCAGACATGCTGCGGCCAGCCGGCGTTCAACAGCGGCTACTGGGAGGAAGCCCAAGCCTCGGCCCGGACCATCCTGAAAGCGTTTGAGGACAGCGATTTCGTTATCTCGCCATCCGGGTCCTGCACGGGAATGATTCATCATTATTACCCGAAGCTGTTCGAGAACGATCCCGTTCAGCTGGCCAAAGCCAAGGAGCTGGTATCGAAAACCTATGAATTCACCCAGTTTCTGGTGGACGTGCTCGGCGTGGAGGATGTGGGAGCCGTCTTCCCTCACAAGGTCACCTATCATCCATCCTGTCACGGCTCCCGCCTGCTCGGCATTCGCAATGAACCCGCGGTTTTGATGAACAACGTGAAGGGCATGGAGCTTATTCCTCTTCCCTACGCGGAGGATTGCTGCGGGTTCGGGGGAACCTTCGCCGTGAAGATGTGCGATATTTCCGGAGCGATGGTGACCGAGAAAACGGACCACGTGCTCGAAACGGAAGCGGAAGTGCTGGTGGGACTCGACATGGGCTGTCTGATCAACATATCGGGAAATTTGCGCTACCGCGGAAGGCCCGTCCGGGTTATGCATCTGGCGGAGCTGCTGTATGAGGGGGTGAAGGCCGGTGAGCGCAGTGCAGGCTAAGCAGGGGACGGTCAAGGAAAGGGCCCAGATCGCTCTGAACGACGAATTTCTTGTCAACGCGGTCAAGTTTACGACCGAACGCCTTCGCAACGGTAAGAAGTCGGCATCGGCCGAGCATGGGAATTGGGAGGAATGGAGGGAAAGAGGGCGGCAGATCCGGCTGCATACGATTGCCCACCTGGATTACTACCTCAACCAATTCATCGAGAATGCCCGGGCCAACGGGATTCACGTCCATTTTGCCGCGACGGCGGAGGAAGCGGTTGCCGTTACGATGAAGATCGCCCAGCATGCCCAGGCCCGCTCGGTCGTCAAATCGAAATCGATGGTATCCGAGGAGCTTCATATCAATCATGCCCTTGAAGAGCTGGGCATCGAATCCGTGGAGACCGATCTCGGCGAATATATTATCCAATTGGCGGGCGAAACGCCTTCCCACATTATCATTCCGGCCATTCACAAAAACCGCTACCAGATCGCCGAGCTTCTGTCGAAGGAGGCGGGAGAAACCCTCCCTCCGGAAACTTCCATTCTGGCAGGCTTCGTCCGGCGGAAGCTGAGGGAGAAGTTTCTCGAGGCCGAAGTGGGCATGACCGGGTGCAACTTCGCGATCGCCGAAAGCGGCTCGATCGTCTTGTTCGAGAACGAAGGAAACGCCCGGATGGTCAGTACGGTTCCGAAAACGCAGATCACCTTGATGGGGATGGAACGGATTATCCCCACGTGGGATGACCTGGAGGTGATGGCGACGCTTCTTCCCCGGTCGGCTACCGGCCAGAAGCTGACAGTCTATATGTCCGGGATTACGGGGCCGAGGCGGGAAGCCGACGGAGACGGTCCCGAGGAGATGCATATCGTCATTGTCGATAACGGACGTTCCCTTCAGCTCGGAGACCCGGAATTCCAGGAGCTCCTGAACTGCATCCGGTGCGGCGCCTGCTTGAACGCCTGTCCCGTTTACCGGCATATCGGGGGTCACGCTTACGGAGGCACCTACAGTGGTCCGATCGGAGCGGTGCTTACTCCCGCCCTTAACAAGAACGTCGCCGAATGGGACGATATCGCCAACGCTTCCTCGTTGTGCGGGGCCTGCTACGAGGCTTGTCCGGTCAAAATCCCGCTCCACGACATGCTGGTCTATTTGCGTCACCGCAAGGTGGAGCGCGGCAAGAAGGCATGGGACGAGAACATCGGGATGAAGGGCTTCGCCTATGTCATGGGAAGCCACAAGCGGCTTAGCCGCGCCTTGAAGCTGGGGCGTCTCGGACAGGGCGTGGTGGTCCGCGACGGGGTGATCAAAGCACGCATCGGCCCGCTGGCCGGGTGGAACGCCCACCGGCATACACCGAGTCTGCCGCCGAAGTCTTTCCGCGAATCGTGGAAATCGCTGGATCAGGATGTTACGGCGGAGCTGCAGGGCCTGGATCCCGGCGTAAAGCAGCGGATGGAGCAAAGGATGAAGCAGGCTATAGAGGACCGTGTACAGGGAGGGAAGCATCATGGCTAATCCGAATCCGTTTCTCTTGGGGCTCGAGGAGAAGTCGAGAGAGCGTCAGAAGGAATTCATAGCGCATATCGCCGGCCGCTTGGGACGCAAGCCGCTTGAGGAGAAGCCGCAGCATCCGTTCAAGGGAGCGCCTTCCTTCTGGCACGGCTTTGAGCTCAGCGAAGAAGAGCGCATCGCCTTGTTTATGGAGAATTGGCGCAAGGCGGGGGGCATGCCTTCCGCCTGCCGGATGGGGAGGCGGTCAAGCAATTTATCGTCGAACGCGTGGAGGAAACCAAAGCCCGACATCTCATCCGCCAAGATCAGGAGGAGCTGGAGACGCTTGGCCTCGAAGAGGCGCTGCCCGACGCCGAATGGACCGTGTGGGGGCGGGAGCCGAAGGAACAGCTGATGTCGATGGCCGCAGGGGCGGACATTGGTCTCGTCGCCGTCGACTACGCCGCGGCGTACACGGGATCACTGGTGGTGACCTCCTCCGCGCAGAAAGGCCGTTCAGTCAGCCTGCTGCCTACCATTATGATCGCGATTATCCCCGTCTCCCGTCTGCGGACCCGGCTCGGCCAGGTGCTGGCGGAATTCGACGGGAAGCCCCGGGAGCAATTTCCGGCGGGCATTCATTTTATTTCCGGGCCGAGCCGTTCCGCCGATATCGAGAATGATTTGACGATCGGCGTGCATGGGCCGGGAATCGTCTATGCCCTGCTGGTGGGGTAAGTCTCCCTTCGGGTATGGTATAATAATGGGATAGAAGGCGCCGTCCAGACGGCTGACAGGAGACCCCCATGGAAATAGCGAAGCTGTCCAAGAAGAACCATTACGAACATATAACGGAACAACTCCAGAATCTGATCGTGGAAGGGAAGCTTCAGCCCGGCGACCGGCTGCCCTCTACGAAGGAGCTGTCGGAGCGCTTCGGAGTGGGCAGATCGACCATGAGGGAAGCCCTCAGCGCGTTAAAGGCCATGGGACTGATCGAGATCCGGCAGGGCGGGCCCTCTACCGTAAGCCGGCTGCCCGGAGCCGACAAAGTGGACATTCCCGGCCTGCACCAGCTGATCACCAACCGAGACGAGCTCTTGGAGCTGCTCGAAGCGAGAAAATCGCTCGAGGTTTCGAATGCCGGGCTCGCGGCGCTTAAGCGCCGCGTCCCCGATCTGGAAGGCTTCGCCCGGATTTTGGAGGAGATGGCGGCTCACATCGGAGATGAAGAAACGGGGAGCGCACGGATCTGCTTTTTCATTCGGCTCTCGCCCGCTCCACCCACAATGGCATTATGGAAGGGATCTTCGACACCATCTCTTCCCGGATGGAGCTGGCCATTCGTGAAACACGCCGGATCGAGCTTTATTCCAATGCATCGGTATCGGAGCGGCTGTACCGGGAGCACCTCGCCATTTTTGAAGCCATCCGTTCCGGCCAGCCCGACGCCGCCCAGGACAGAATGAAAGAGCATCTGCATCATGTCGAAGGCATATTAATGAAGTATTTGCAAAAGGCTGACCGCCTGTCCGTCGATCGGAACAGGGCGGTCAGCCTTCCTGCATAGCGGCCGTTTAACACGGGTTAAATTTTCTTCTTCATGAGGCCCATCAGCTTATCGGGATAATTCGTGATAATGCTCGCAACCCCGAGATCCATCATCCGCGCCATATCCTGCTCGTTGTTGACGGTCCAGACATACACTTCCTTGTGGTACTTGGCGGCGAGGAGCATGAATTCTTTGTTGACGAGAGGGTAAGCGGCGCTGATGACCTCGTAATCGGAACTCCGGAAGAGGCCTTCGAGGTCCTTAGGCTTTTCTCCCACGATCAGCCCCGTCTTGATGGAGCCACTTCCCTGCTTCACCCTGCGGAGCAGCTCGGCATCGAACGACGTAACGGTGCAATGGTCGGTGAAGTTATGTTTTTCGATAAGGTCGACGGTTTGTTCGGCCAGCCGGACCCCGTGTCCGTTGTTTTTGAGCTCGATGTTGAGCTTCAATCGACCCTTGGCCGTGACAAGGACTTCTTCGAGAGTAGGGACCTTCTCGTTCCGGTAGGAAGCCCCGAACCAGGCGCCGGCGCTGGCCCGGCGGAGTTCTTTATAGCGGATATCCCAGATCGGCTTGTTGATACCAGTTGTCCGGCGGACATTATAGTCATGCATGACCACGAGAACTCCGTCCTTCGTTTCCTGCACGTCCAGCTCGGCATAGCCGGCCCCGTCCTCGATGGCTTGACGAAAAGCGCCAAGCGTATTCTCCGGAGCGGTTCCGGAGCTTCCCCGGTGAGCGGTGATCAGGCTGTGGTTCTCGGCATAAGTGGTTAAGGAAGCGGGAGACGAGGTAAAGCTCAGGGTGGACAGGACGGCGAAAACCAGAAGGATCTTTCTCATGGGGCATTCTCCTGTGATGTAAGATGGGGGTACTTAAGACCTAATATAGTATATTTGACATGAAAGCGCTTTATCCTTTTTTTATTATAAAAAAATTTTCCGGATTCAACAGCTCCTTCAGCGGTTATATTCATAGAGGGTGTAACAATTCTATTATAATCAAGAGGGGCTTAAAAATGATATTAAATATTCATTACAAATCCAAAAGAAATTCTGCCATAGCATCGGAATTAAAAGAGCTCGAAAAGTTCATCCAGGACCAGACCAAACGGGGCGAGCAGGTCGATCTCCGCGACTGGAAAACGTTCGAAGGCCGTTTCGGCCAGTGGCGCCGCCGGCAGCACGGATAAAGGCGGATGCGCAAGAAGACCTGTACGCATAGGCGTCAGGTCTTTTTTGTGGGGGTCCGGCCGGGTCTTCGGGTTAATTCGAACACTCTGGGCCAATGACCATGGCTTTCTTCCGGGAGAATGAATAGGATGGGAGGAGATATAAGAACAGTGAAAGCTTAAGACAGGAGCCGTGCCCATGAGAAAATCTGTGATTGCCCTGGTTGTTCTTGTCCTGTTCGTCCTGCTGGCCATTGTGGTGGCCCTGCTCGTCTGATAAATCCGTTAAAGAGTAAACCGGTCTCTGCGTTAAGCAGAGGCCGGTTTTTTGGGGATGCCGTGTTCTCGAGCTTAGAAGCCTTTGTATTGGGGCTCCTCGTTCTCGAGCTGCTGAACACGGGTGGACACCTGGTCGATAATCTGCTGGGTGGATTGGGCGGCCTGGGTGAAAAGGTTTTTGGCATCTTGGTTCTGGGTGCTCAGGGCGAAGGTTTCCAGGCTGGCTTGAGCGCTTTTGAGCGAAGCGAGAGTGGTTTTGACTTGGGAAGCGACTGTCATTGGGTTAGTCTCCTTTGTTGGTTGGTGGAATAACAAGCATTACTTTCCCCAGAAAAAAGGAAACCATGTACATTTATAAGCCAGACAATTTTGACAAATAATGATACCGATCTCCATAAGAAAGGAGCCGGTATATGCCTGAGTGGTCTGTGATCGCCCTCCGTTCCCTCGGGGCGGTGGTGATGCTGTTCGTTCTGACCCGGATTCTGGGTAAAAAACAGATTTCCCAGCTGACTTTTTTGAATATGTGGTGGGGATTACTCTCGGAGAATTGGCGGGCTTCATCTCGACGGATATCGAGGCGCACTACTTCCTTGGCGTGACAGCCCTTCTGGTGTGGTTTCTCTCCGCACTGATCGTGGAGATGGTGACCTTAAAGAGCCGGTCGTTCCGCAATTGGATGGAAGGAAAGTCCCGGATTCTGATTCAGAAGGGCAAGGTGCTCGAGGACAACCTGAAGAAGGAAAGGCTATCGGGCGACGAGCTTCTCGAAGAGCTGCGCAAAAAGAATGTGTTCCAGGTGGCCGAGGTGGAGTTTGCGGTCATGGAGCCCTCGGGTGACATCAACGTGCTCCTCAAGAAAGAAAACCAGCCCCTAACGCCCAAACACCTTGGCATAACCGTAGCCCCGGAGTCGGAACCCCAAACGGTTATCATGGACGGAATCATTCTGGACGAGCCTCTGTCCACTCTCGGGTTCAGCCGGGGATGGCTGCTGACGGAGCTGGAGAAAGCCGGAGTGGCGGTGGAGAACGTCTTTCTCGGCCAGGCCGATCAATACGGTGAGCTCTTTATCGATACCTTTGATGACATGATCAAGGTTCCGAAGCCGCAGACGAAGCAGCTTCTGCTCGCTACGCTCAAGAAATGCCAGGCCGATCTGGAGCTGTACGCCCTGTCGACGAGCAACGGGGAGTCCAAAAGGATTTATGCCGATGGAGCGATGCAGCTGACCAGGAATGTGGAGCACCTGACTCCGCTTCTTAAACGATAGTGTCATATCCGCCAAAACAAAGAGGCCGGATAAGGCACCAGGAAATCCAACAAAAGGAGAATGGGTAGAATGGCTGACAACAAGAAGAAGAACCTGACTCCTACCCAGCAGGAGTACCAGAAGCTTGCCAAGGAGAAGGAACCGCCGCGTCCCGTCCTCGCCAACTGCCTGAGAGCTTTTCTTGTAGGAGGGGTGGTCTGCCTCATCGGCGAGTGCCTGATGGAGCTGTTCAAGAAAGTCGGGTTTACGGAGAAAACGGCGGGAGACCCGACGGTGGCCTGCCTGATCCTGTTATCCGTCATTCTGACAAGCCTGGGCGTCTATGACAAAATCGCCCAATGGGCGGGAGCCGGGACGGGGGTTCCCGTTACGGGCTTCGCCAATTCGCTTTGTTCGGCTGCGCTTGAGCACCGGAGTGAAGGTCTCGTCCTCGGGGTCGGCGGGAACATGTTCAAGCTGGCGGGCTCCGTCATTGTTTACGGTACGGTAGCGGCTTTCTTTATCGGGATCCTGCACGGGATTGCCAACGCGGGGGGCATTGACATGCTGCAAGGGCATCAAAGCTGGCGGTTCGACAACCGGCCGGTGATTATCGGCGCGGCGGCCGTGGTAGGCCCGGAGGAAGGAAAAGGGCCGCTGGCCCCAGAGTTCGACCGGGTTCACGGTGATACGCTGCTCGAGCAGAAAAGCTGGGAGAAAGCCGAGAAGATGCTTCTCGAGGAAGCGGGGAAGCTGGCTATCGAGAAATCGGGGCTGACGAAGGAGGATATTCACTTCTACGTCGGCGGCGATCTGATGAACCAGATCATCAGCAACACCTTCGCCGCCCGGACCCTCGGCATTCCCTACATCGGCGTTTTCGGAGCCTGCTCCACGTCCATGGAGAGCCTTGCCCTTGCTTCCATGCTGGTAAACTCGGGCTCCGCCAAGCATGCGATGGCGGGAACGTGCAGCCACAACTGCACGGCGGAGAAGCAGTTCCGCTACCCAACGGAATACGGATCGCAGAAGCCCCCGACGGCCCAATTTACGGTCACGGGAGCCGGGGCATCCGTGATCAGCGCGAATGGGACGGGACCGGTAGTCACCAAGGCGACGATCGGCCGGGTGGTGGACATGGGCATCAAGGACCCTTTCAACATGGGGGCGGCGATGGCTCCGGCGGCGGTGGATACGATCGAGGCGCATTTCCGGGATTTCGGGATCGAGCCCGGGCATTATGACATGATCGTCACCGGTGATCTCGCCTCCGTCGGGCTGGACATCGCGAACGAGCTGTTTGTGCGGCACGGAATCCCTATGGACCAGACGACCTTTACCGACTGCGGCCTGATGATCTACGACCGGACCAAGCAGCAGGTGCAGGCGGGCGGAAGCGGCTGCGGCTGCTCGGCCGCCGTCACCTACGGGCATCTGATCAAGCGGGTACAGAGCGGCGAGCTGAAGAGGATTCTCGTCGTGGCGACGGGAGCGCTGCTGTCTCCCCTCTCGTTCCAACAGGGAGAAAGCATTCCCTGCATCGCCCATGCTGTCGCTATCGAACAGGGAAAGGAGGGCTGAGCCATGACCGCTGTCATGCCATTTATATGGGCCTTTATCATCGGAGGAGCCATTTGCGTAGTCGGCCAGCTGCTGATGGATGTTTTCAAGCTCACCCCGGCTCATACCATGAGCCTGCTCGTTGTGCTGGGAGCCGTGGTGGAAGGGCTGGGCTGGTATGATCCTTTCATCCGGTTCGCGGGTGCGGGAGCCACGGTGCCGATCACGAGCTTCGGCAACGCCCTGGCCCACGGAGCGCAGAAGGAGTTTGACGAGCACGGCTGGATCGGAATTCTTAGCGGTATTTTTACCGTGACGAGCGCCGGTGTGTCGGCCGCCATCATCTTCTCCTTCCTGGCCGCGCTGATTGCCCGGCCTAAGGGCTGATCATCGGCTGCCCATGCGGGAATTACGAGGGCCGGCGTCCCATTTGGGGATGCCGGTTCTTTTTGGCATGCTCATGACCAAGTAAACAAGGAGCTAAAGAAGGAGAAAAGCGAACACGATTCGACAATTTCCGAAAACTTTTGGAAATGTATGAATTTACAAACAATTTTAGATGCCGTACCGTTGTCTTTATTTTGAGAAATCTTGTAAACTGGATTATAGAGAGATAAGCAAGAATAAGGTTTGACAAGGTTCTAATGGGGGATTTTGTTACAGACGGAGAGGAGAGCCTAAATGGAAGGACAATGGGACCAGGACATTCAGCTAGTTAACCGGCTCAAGAGCAATCTCGAGGCTTGCATTCTCGGCAAAAGCGAGGAAATCCTTCTGCTTCTGACCGCTCTGCTTGCAGGCGGACATGTGCTTCTCGAAGATGTTCCCGGAACCGGGAAAACAGTGCTTATTAAAGCGCTTGCTAAATCCATCCGCGGCCAATTCCGCCGGATTCAGTGCAATCCGGATTTGCTGCCCACCGATATAACGGGTGTTTCTATCTATCATCCTAAACAGGAAGAGTTTATTTTCCGGCCGGGGCCGGTGATGACCAATATTCTGCTCACCGATGAAATCAACCGGGCCACCACCAAAACCCAGTCGGCCCTGCTGGAGGCGATGGAGGAAAGGCATGTGACGGTTGACGGGGAAGCTTACGAGCTTCCAAAGCCGTTCCTGCTTCTCGCCACGCAGAATCCGATCGATTTTGAAGGAACCTATGTCCTTCCGGAAGCCCAGCTGGACCGGTTCATGCTTAAATTCAGCCTCGGGTATCCCGATGAGCAGACGGAATACCGGATGGTCGTTTCCCAAAGCAAGGCCCACCCGGTCGAATCGCTCGAGGCCGTGGCTTCGGTCGAGGAGATCGTCGCCATGCAGGCCAAGGTAGGTGCGATTCACCTGGACGACGCGGTAGGTCACTACGCGGTGTCGCTTGTCCGGAACACCCGCGAACACCCCGCTATTTACCTCGGGGCAAGCCCGAGGGCCACGCTGTCGCTTGTCCAGGCGTCCAAAGCCTACGCCTTCCTGCACGGAAGGGATTATGTCATCCCGGATGACCTGAAAGCCCTCGCACCTTACGTGCTGGGCCACCGCATCATTCTTCAAGCCGAGGCCAGGCTGGAGGGGATCACCGTCGCTTCCGTTCTCCGGTCCGTTTTCGAGCAGGTCAGGGTGCCTGTAAGACTGGAGAAGTGACGCCATGAGTTACCTATACCCCAAGTCCGAACAACCGAAGGTCTCCAAGCGATTCTGGGCCGTTCTGGCCTGCTTTCTTTTCAGCCTGTTCTTTCTGCTCTTCCAAGGCGGGAAGCTGGCCTCCATGACGTTCGTGGTGGTAACGGTCCTCACGGTTTACATTCTGCTCGGCAGGTACAGCGGCATCTCCCGGGTAACCGGCTCCCGCCGGCTAGCCAACCTCGGCCAGGACGAGACGCTTGAGGCGGGAACGTCCCTTGACATTCAAATCGATCTTCATATCCCCGGCATGTGGCCGGTGCCTTATGTTTTTGTCCGCGACCGGCTTACCCACCGGAACAAAGGGGAGACGGTGTTTGAGTCGTCTTTTATTCCGGATTGGAATCGAAGGGGAAGGGTGGAATACCGGACCCAGCCGCTGCGCCGCGGCTTCTACCGGTTCGAGAGGTCGGAGTGCTCCACGGAGGATATTTTCGGCGTATTCGAGCACCGGGGACCGCTGGATCTTCCGCTCGGCTTCCGGGTGCTCCCGCAGACGGTGCCGATCAGTGAGTGGAGGCAGCTGCATCAAATGCTGAAGGGCATGCAGAGCCAGTCCACGACCACCCGGGCGCTGCGGGAAACGACCCAAATCAACGGCGTGAGGGAGTACACGTACGGCGACCGGCTTTCCCGGATTCATTGGAATGCGACCGCCCGGACGGGGACGTGGAAATCCAAGGAATTCGAACGGGAGTCGCTCCCCAAAACGATTGTCGTCCTGGACAGGGAACACAAGCATTACGAGGAGGACGAAACGTTCGAGCTCGCCGTATCGACGGCGGCTTCCCTGATGGAGTACGGAAGAAAGAACGGCATGGCGATCGGACTTCTTTCGGTCGGCCGGGATTCGGCTTATTTCGAGCCTAAGAAAAGCGGCCTGCAGTACAGCCGCATTCTGAACCACCTGACGGAAGCGGAGGCGGACGGCTCCCACTCCCTCCTGCATGTTCTGAACGACCGGGCCAAGATGTTCGTTCCGGGAACCTTCGTCGTGCTGATTTCACCGAACCGCAGCGATTCTTCCCTGTCGGCCATCGGCTGGATTCGTCAGAGGCAGATGAATCCGTGCCACATTCTCGTGGGGGCCGATGCCGCGCACGATCCCCAGGCGTGGATTCGGCTGCTTCATTCCAAAGGAAGCCACGGCTATGCCGTCGGTGCTTTAACGGAACTGCCGGCAGCATTAGGAGGGAGAGGTTAATGGAGAGTGCCCGAGGATGGAAGTCCCTTTTGCTATATGACTGGCAGCGCCGGCTGACCGTTTTCTTCACCGGTTTTTTCCTATATCAATTCGTCATGTGGTTTGCGGAGGAGGATGGGGGCTGCTTCCGGCAACGGTTTCCCTGATCCGGTTGACTTTGCTTGCCGTCCTCTTGACGGAATGGCTGCCCGGACGGAGCCGGGGCATTCCCCGGATTCTTCAATTGCTGCTGATTTTATTACTAAATGTTTGGTTTGTCGGCTATACTCCGGTTGCGGCCAAGACGATCGGAGAGTGGATTTACCACAACTTTCTGCCCTTTTACCCGTTGGCCTGGTTCAGCTTGGGAGCCTGGTTTCTTTATTTGGCCGCCCTGTGGTGGGTCAAGTCCAAGGTGCGCATCTACGTGATGATCGTGCTGTGCCTTACCGCGATCGCCATCCGGGATTCCTTCAGCCAGGTGATCCTCTGGGATGAGGCGGCGCTTATGATTCTGTGCGGCCTGTTCCTCCTCGTCATCCGTCATTTCGCCGGCCTGAAGGAAAAAAATCCGGCGGGATGGGCTTATTTCTCCGATTACCCGGTCACCATCACCGCTCCTATCGTGCTGCTTCTTACCTGTACGGTAGGGCTGGGCATGCTGGCGCCCAATGTTGGGAATGTGCTGAAAGATCCTTATACCCTTTGGAAAAACTGGAAAGGGGAAGCGATCACGGTCGGCGGCAAAGGAAGCCCCGGCGTAGATCTTCCGCTGCCCAAAGGAAGTTCCACCTCCGGGTACAGCCGGAATGACCGCACGCTGGGCGGGGGCTTTGATTTTGACTACTCGGAAGTCATGACCGTGGAAACCACGCACCGCAGCTATTGGAGAGGCGAAACGAGAGCGCTATACAATGGCAAGGGCTGGGAGAAGAGCCAAGCCGAGAAACAGGGGGCCGTCCAACAGGAGCTGAACCAGGACAGCGAGCTCCGGAAGGACCCTCGCCTTCCTGACAGCCAGGCCCAAACGGTTGAGGTCAAACAAACCATCACCTTGTCCGATGAAGAATCGTACCCCGTTCTGTTTGGAGCCTTGTCCATCGCCAAAGTGGAGGCGCTCGGGGAAGAAAACGCCGGGTTCGACCGGCTCCGCTGGTCTCCGAAATCCCAAGAGCTCCGCTGGGCCGAGAGTCGTACAGGCAAGACGTATCCGAAGACGTACACCGTTATCTCCCACATGCCGGTCATCGACGAAGCGGGCTTGAGAACGGTACCCGCCGATTTGCCGAACCGTTCGGCTATGGAGGAATACTTGCAGCTGCCAAATTCCCTTCCCGATCGGGTCCGCCAGCTGGCCAAGGAGATCACGAAGGATGCCCCGACCCCCTATGACAAAGTGAAGACGCTGGAGCGATACCTTCAGTTCAATTACCGGTATACCAACCAGCCAAGGGAGCAGAAATCGGAAAGCAGCGATTTTGTCGACCGCTTTCTGTTCGAAACGAAGGAAGGGTACTGCGACTACTATTCCACCGCTATGGCGGTGCTCACCCGCAGTCTCGGCATACCGGCCCGCTGGGTCAAAGGCTATTCCACCGGCTCCTCTCCGGTTGATGAGCTGGAGGAGTTGAGGCAGAACGGCGGTCCGGATAATCTTTCCCTTTCCACGGACGGGGCCGGCACCTACACGGTACGCAATTCCGACGCCCATTCCTGGGTGGAGGTTTACTTCAGCGGCTGGGGCTGGATTCCCTTCGAGCCAACCTCCGGCTTCGCCGTACCGGCGGTGCAGCTGCCCAACCAGCCGGAGGTTTCCCCGGTGCCGGAAACGGATCCCGCACCTGTCGCCCCGGTTCCGGCGGAAGAAGCCGGCGGCTCTTTCCCGGTGACGACGGTTCTGCTTATCCTGGCCTTTGCAGCCGCGGCCGGCATCGGTGTCTGGTTCTGGTTCAAGCGGGGGCTTCCGGTTTGGTCGCCCGCTACCGCCAGCCGGCGAGCTTGAACCACCAGCTCATTCAGGAATACAACAAGCTGATGAGAAGCAAGAGGCGCAAAGGCTTTACCGTTTATGAGCACGAAACCGCACGAGAGACGCTCAGCCGCTGGATGAATAAGGATGCGTGGCTGTCCAAGGACCTGGAGCAGCTGCTCGCCTTGTTCGAGAAAGCGAAATACAGCTCGAGGCCGATTACCCCGGAGGAAATGGGAAGGGCATCGACGCTGTTCAAGCGGCTCAGGGAAGAGCTGTAATCCAGAGCCGGTCGTGTCTGTCCCATGCTGAAGCCCGGATGACCGGGCTTTAAGGACAGGCGGCCGGCTTTTGTTTAGGGAATTTGGAACACCTTTTGCACGAAAAAGGCCAAGTGTGGTATAGTTTTGAATATCTATTCGGGAAATTTTGGGGTGAAAGACTTGCTTAACAATTTGATTCCCAGCCAGCAGGTAAACTCCATTTACGATATTCTTCTTCCGGAGCTCTGGAAGAACGGAGTTAAAGGGATTATTACCGATCTGGACAATACGCTGGTCGGGGCCAAGGTTCCTCTTGCCACACCGGAGCTGATCGAATGGCTCAAGCATGTGCAGCAACTGGGATTTAAAGTGGTCATCGTCTCCAACAACCGGCATGCCCGGGTCAGCAAGTTTGCCGACCCTCTGGGCATTCCGTTCATTTTTAGCGCCAAGAAACCTTCGAACGCGGCCTTCCGCCGCGCCCTTACGATGATGAGCCTCCCGGCGGAGGCGGTGGCCGTCATCGGGGATCAGATGCTGACCGATGTGCTGGGGGGCAACCGGATGGGACTTCATACCATATTGGTCCAGCCGATTTCTCTTTTGGACGAAGGTTTTTTACCAAGGTGAACCGGAGGCTGGAGAAGATTGCCTTAACCTTTATGAAAAAACCTTGAATCCGCGAGTAGCCGGGATGCCTTCCTGGCTATTCTACTATTAGGGGCTTATACCCCTTAGCTCCCATACGACAAGCAGGAGGAAATTCATGAGCCGCGATACCGAACATAAGCATTGCGAAGGCTGCGGGGTGGAATTGCAGACGGAAGAACCATCCCGGCTGGGCTATATTCCCCCTCAGGCCCTTGAGAAAACACCGGTCGTCTGCCAACGCTGCTACCGGATCAAGCATTACAACGAGATGTCGAGCATCGCCCTTCAGCAGGATGACTTCCTGAAGATCTTGGGAGAGATCGGCCATACCCGGAGCCTGGTGCTGCATATTGTGGATCTTTTCGATTTTGAAGGGACGCTCATCAGTGGGCTTCAGCGCTTTATCGGGACGAATCCCGTGCTCCTGGTGGTAAACAAAATCGATCTCCTTCCGAAGGTGACCAACCTTAACAAATTATTGAACTGGGTGCAGAAGCAGGCGAAGGAAAACGGCTTGAAGGTAGCGGACATTGTCCTCGTAAGCGCCAAGAAGAATATCGGCTTCGATCGCCTGCTTGAGAAGCTGGATCAGCATCGGGACGGCCGAAACGTGTACGTGGTCGGAGCGACGAATGTAGGGAAGTCCACCCTCATCAACCGCCTGATCCGGGATTACAGCGACTTGGAGGCGGAGCTGACGGTTTCCCAATACCCGGGTACGACTTTGAATCTGGTGCATATCCCGATTGATGACGGAAGTGATATTATCGATACCCCGGGGATCGTATACAAGCACAGGCTGACCGAGCTCGTTGAGCGGCGCGACCTTAACGCCTTGTTACCGGGGAAGCCGGTGAACCCGATGATCTATCAGCTGAACGAACGCCAGACGCTGTATTTCGGCAGCTTGGCCCGGTTTGATTTTGTGAAGGGGCCGCGCCAATCGTTTACGTGCTATGTCTCGAACAGCATCAACATTCACCGCACCAAGCTGGAGAAGGCGGACGAGCTCTATGAGGAGCACAAGGGGAAGCTGCTTCAGCCGCCGGCTGAGCAAGATCTGGATAAGCTTCCTACACTTACGAAGCATCCTATCCATGTGCGCAAAGGCCGCAGGGTGGATGTGCTCATCTCCGGATTGGGCTGGGTTAAGCTCAACAGCGAAGAGGGAGCGGAGCTCGAGGTTCATGTTCCACGAGGAGTAAAGGTAGCCGTAAGGGATTCCTTAATTTAACGGGGGAGGGAAACCGCATGAGAGGAACGGAGAGTTCCCGCATGTTGGATACACAAACAGTGATGTACGGGGTGTTCGGAGATCCGATCGCCCATTCGAAATCCCCGCTGATGCTGAACCGCGCCTTTGCCGAGGCGGGCTTGAACGCGGCGTACGCCGCCTTTCATATTCGTCCGGGGACTCTGAAGGACGCGGTAGCGGGAATCCGGGCGCTCGGCTTCCGCGGGGTGAACGTGACAATCCCCCATAAGGTGGAAGTCATGGATTACCTGGATCACATCGACGATGGGGCTAAGGCTATCGGGGCGGTAAACACCATCGTGAACGACCATGGCGTTCTGACCGGCTATAATACGGACGGGATCGGGTATGTGCGTTCCCTTAAAGAGGAAACCGGCGTGAAGCTGGCAGGCGCTAAAGTCGTTCTGCTGGGAGCCGGCGGCGCGGCGCGGGGACTCGTTTACGCGCTTGCCAAGGAAGGTGCGGCCAGGGTCACCCTAGCCAACCGGACGCCGGAAAGAGCGGTGGAGCTTGCCCGGGCGATGCAGGCTTACACGTCGACGGAAGGAATGGGCCTTGACCAAGCCAAGAAAGCGGTGGAAGCCGCCGACCTGGTCATCAATACGACCCAGATCGGGATGCACCCGAACGTGGAAGAAACCCCGCTGGACGCTTCCCTGCTCCGTCCCGGTATGATTGTAAGCGACATCGTCTACAATCCAAGGGAAACGCGGCTCCTTAAGGAAGCCAAAGCGAGGGAGCCCAGGTTCACGGGGGCTTGGGGATGTTCATCTACCAGGGGGCGTACGCCTTCGAATACTGGACCGGGCTTCCGGCCCCGGCGGCGGCTATGCGCGAGGCCGTGGAGCAGTCTTTTAGCAGCAATTGAAAACATTAACGATTTTAACATGCAGAATTGAGGGTAAAACTATGTTAACCGGTAAACAAAAAAGATATTTGCGCTCCCAGGCGCACCATCTGAATCCCATCTTCCAGGTGGGCAAAGGCGGGGTGAACGACCATCTCATCCGGCATATCCAGGAAGCGCTGGAGGTGCGGGAGCTGATTAAGGTCACGATCCTGAATACCGTTCCGGACGACCGGGACGAAGTGGCCCGTGAATTGGCCGAGGGCGCGGGAGCCGAGCTGGTTCAGCTCATCGGCAAAATCGTTATTCTGTACAAGGAATCGAAGGATCATAAAACGATCGAGCTTCCATAACGGAGGGATAGGGATGAAGGTTGGGATCATGGGAGGGACCTTCGACCCCATCCACCTGGGGCATCTTCTGGCGGCCGAACGGGCAAGGGAGCAAGCGGGACTGGACGAGATATGGTTTATGCCGGCTCACGTTCCCCCTCATAAAGCTCATGCCCCTAAGGCCGATGCGGAAGCCCGGTGGGAGATGGTCGTTAGGGCAACGGAGTCTCACGCGGCGTTCAAGGCGGTGGATTTTGAGCTTCGGCGGGGAGGAACCTCGTATACGATCGATACCGTAACCGCTCTTCGGAAGACTTATCCCGATCATCAATTCTTTTACATCATAGGCGGGGATATGGTCATGTACTTGCCGAAGTGGTACCGGATCGGGGAGCTGGCCCAACAGGTCACCTTTATCGGTCTGGAGCGGCCGGGTTACGTGATCAAGCTGGAGGAGCTTCCCGATGAAATCCGCCGCTCGGTTCTACTGGTGCCGATGCCGCTAATGGAGATTTCCTCGACGGATATCCGGGCCCGAAGAGCGGGAGGACAATCCATTCGTTACGTCGTGACGGAACCGGTCAGGGATTATATTGAGGGGAACGGTTTATATGAAGCGTGAACAGATGATGGAGGCGGTACGGAAGCAGATGCCCGCCAAGCGCTGGCAGCACACGCTCGGCGTAATGGAATCGTCGGTCGAGCTGGCCAACCGGTTCGGGGAGATCCGGAGAAGGCCGAACTCGCCGCGCTGCTGCATGATTACTGCAAATACTGGCCGGTGGAGAAGCAGCGTCAGGTTATTGTCGACAACCGCCTGCCGGAGGAGCTTCTTTCCTACGAAAAGCCGTTATGGCATGCTCCCGTAGGAGCATTTGTCGTAGCGGAGGAATTCGGGATTGACGATGAAGAGGTGCTGGACGCGATCCGTTATCATACGTCAGGGCGTGTGGGCATGTCCCAGCTTGATAAAATCATATGCCTGGCCGATTATATTGAGCCTAACCGGGATTACCCGGAAGTGGCGAACCTCCGCCGGCTGGCCGAGACCAGCATGGAAAAAGCACTCATAGCCGGATTTGACTCCACCATTCATTACTTGTTATCCAAAGGAGAAAAAGTCTTTCCCATGACGCTCATGGCGCGTAATTCGCTTATCGATGAGGTCAGGGAACGGGAGGGGAAGAAAAGATGACCAACCAAGATCTGCTTACGCTTGTACTGGATGCGGCGGACGATAAGAAAGCGATGAACGTGGTTGCCTTGAACCTGGAGGGCATCTCGCTCGTTTCGGATTATTTCGTGATCTGTCACGGGAATTCGGAGACCCAAGTGCAGGCCATCGCGACGGAAATCAAGAAAAAGCCGAGCAGCACGGCTTCCGGGTAAGAGGGCTGGAAGGAATGGACACCGCCCGCTGGGTGCTGATCGACCTGGGAGATGTGGTGGCCCACGTGTTTCACCGGGACGACAGGGAATATTACAACATTGAGCGTCTGTGGTCGGATGCCAAAGTGGTCGAGAAGGTATGACGCTTCAGGCGGGAACGACCGTAACCCTCAAGGTGACCAAAGAAACAAAGCCGTACGGATATTTCGTAACGGACGGCGTTCGTGAGGTGCTTCTTCATTACACGGAAACGACCGGGCCCGTTCAGGTAGGGGCGGACGTGGAGGTCTTTCTGTATTACGACACCGAGGATCGTCTGGCCGCTACGATGAAAAAACCGTTGATGGAGCTCGGTCAGGTGGGCTTGCTGGAAGTGGCCGATATCCATCACCGGTTCGGAACCTTCCTCGATATGGGGCTCGGCAGGCAGCTGCTCCTTCCCTTCAAGGAACAGCCGGAGCTGAAGGAGCTTCGTCCTCAGGTTGGAGACAAGG
Organism: Paenibacillus sp. CC-CFT747; assembly: GCA_030323305.1. Classification (GTDB taxonomy): domain Bacteria; phylum Bacillota; class Bacilli; order Paenibacillales; family NBRC-103111; genus Paenibacillus_AO; species Paenibacillus_AO aurantius. Next base: position 4,196,607 of record CP106741.1, read on the forward strand.
TGTACGTAACGATGGCGCACGACCGGCAGGGCCGGCTCATGGCCAAGCTGGCAGGCGAGGAAGAGCTCGCTCCCTCACCTTCCATGCTCCGACCTCCTGGTTGAACCAATGGGTAGAAGCCCGCGTCTACAAGCCGCTTCAAATGGGCACCTTCGTGATCTGTGAAGGCGGGGTCCTCGGCTTTGGGGCGATCGGCATGATTCACGCCTCCGAACGGACCCGGATGCTTCGTGTCGGGGAAACGGTACAGGTTCGGGTCATGAAGGTGCGAGAGGACGGACGCGTCAATCTTTCCCTTAAGCCGCTGAAGGAAGTCGGCCGGGTAGAGGATGCGGACAAGCTTCTCGCTTATCTGAAGGAACGGCCGAACGGGGCGATGCCCTTCTCGGACCAAACGCCGGCAGATATCATTATGCAGCGGTTCGGGATAAGCAAATCGGCTTTTAAACGGGCCATGGGCAAGCTTATGAAAGAAGGCCTTATCGTGCAGAAGGAGAACTGGACGTACCTGCAGACGGATAAGGATTCGGGGCCGGCAGCACCAGCCGGAGCCTCAGACAACGAGTAAGGATGAGTGGGGTATGGCTTACGGGCGATTCGCCTATTACTACGACCGGCTGATGGAGGATATGCCTTATCCCCGCTGGCTTTTGTTTCTGGACCAATGCTGGGAGAGGTTCGGGCGCCCGTCCTCCGTCGTCGATTTGGGGTGCGGGACGGGGAGCATTGCCATTCCCCTGGCCCGGAAAGGCCTGGAGGTAACCGGCATCGACTTGTCCGACCATATGCTGGCGGTGGCAAGGAACAAAAGCGAAGAAGCGGTTGTTGGAAAAGCCGGGAAGGGAAGCGTCCATTTTCTTCAGCAGGATATGCGGGAATGGGAGCTTCCGGACCGTGTGGATGGAGTCATTTCCCTTTGCGATTCGCTGAATTACTTGACCGAGGAAGCGGATTTGACGGAAACTTTCCGGAGGACGTTTGAAGGGCTTGCTCCGGGTGGACTCTTTGTTTTCGATATGCATACTCCCCGTCTGCTGGAGGAGTATTACCGGTCGCAGCCTTTTCTTCTGGACGAGGAGGATATCGCCTACATCTGGACATGCGGGTTTGATGAACAGCTGTGCCAAATTGAACACGACCTGACCTTCTTCGTTAAGGAAGAGGGGGGATCGGTTCCTCCGGTTCGGGGAGCATCACGTTCAGCGGGCTTACCCGCTGCCTTGGGTCAAGGATCAGCTCCGGGAGGCCGGTTTCCGGGATGTGCGGCTTTACGGCGATTTTGAATGGCGGGAAGCGGATGAAGAGACGGAGCGGGCGTTCTTCGTTGCCCGAAAGGGATAACGGTGACTTGACAGAGCCGCTCCTTGTTTCATATAATTTGGTACATACTTTATGGCTGTGAAGAGGACTAGTAGTTTTCGCGTGCGTCTTATACAGAGAGCCGGGGAAGGTGGAAGCCGGCAGATGACCGAGAATGAACTCGCCTTGGAGCCGGATGGTGAAGCCTGCTGCATCCGATGACCGGATGCCTTATGGTGCTAACCGGACCGCTACCCGCGTTACAGGGTTTACGAGTGGATCTTTCCCTCCTCGGGAGGAAGGGTCAACCAGGGTGGTACCACGGGAATTCAAACCTCTCGTCCCTGGCCTTAGGGCCGGGACGGCAGGTTTTTTTATTGCGCTGTTAATAGTACAAGGAGGAATAATCCATGACACAGGAAGGCAATACCCATCCAGGGTACAACCCCCAGAAGCTGGAGCCGAAATGGCAAAAATATTGGGATGAACACAAAACGTTCAAGGTGCTGGAGGATTCGGACAAACCGAAGTTCTACGCACTCGATATGTTCCCTTATCCGTCCGGAGCCGGGCTGCATGTTGGCCATCCGGAAGGTTACACGGCAACGGACATCGTTTCCCGCTTTAAGCGGATGAGAGGCTACAACGTTCTGCACCCGATGGGGTGGGACGCTTTCGGTCTTCCCGCGGAGCAGTACGCGCTGGACACGGGGAACGACCCTAGGGACTTCACGGCGAAGAACATCGATACGTTCCGGCGTCAGATCAAATCCCTCGGCTTTTCCTATGATTGGGACCGGGAAATCAGCACGACGGACCCGGAGTATTACAAATGGACGCAGTGGATCTTCATCCAGCTGTATAACAAAGGATTGGCTTATGTCGATGAAGTGCCCGTCAACTGGTGTCCGGCACTCGGCACCGTGCTCGCGAACGAGGAAGTCATTGACGGCAAGAGCGAACGCGGCGGGCATCCCGTCATCCGCAAGCCGATGCGTCAATGGATTCTGAGGATTACGGAGTACGCGGAAAGGCTTCTCGAGGATCTGGAGGAGTTGGACTGGTCCGAGAGCATCAAGGACATGCAGCGCAACTGGATCGGAAAGTCCAAGGGCGCCGAGGTTCAATTTGCCATCGACGGGCACGAGGGGTCAACCTCACCGTCTTCACCACCCGCCCGGATACGCTCTTCGGGGCGACCTACTGCGTCATTGCGCCGGAGCATGAATTCGTCGGCCGGATTACCACGCCGGAGCAGCAGGAAAGCGTGGAGCAGTACCGAGAGAAGGCGGCCCGCAAGAGCGACCTCGAACGGACGGATCTGGCCAAGGAGAAGACAGGGGTCTTCACGGGGGCGTATGCCGTCAATCCAGTGAACGGTGAGAAGGTTCCGGTCTGGATTGCGGACTACGTGCTGGCCGGCTACGGCACCGGAGCCATCATGGCGGTTCCCGGTCACGACCAGCGGGACTACGAATTCGCTAAAGCGTTCCACCTGCCGATCGTGGAAGTGGTGGCGGGAGGCAATCTCGATACGGAAGCCTATTCGGGGGACGGCGAGCATGTGAACTCCGGCTTCCTGAACGGATTGGCCAACGAGAAGGCCATCGCTGCCATGATCGAATGGCTGGAAGCCGAGGGCAAAGGGAAAGGGAAGGTCACGTACCGTCTCCGCGACTGGCTGTTCAGCCGTCAGCGTTATTGGGGCGAGCCGATCCCGATTCTGCATCTTGAGGATGGCAGCATGAAGACGGTGCCGGTGGACCAGCTGCCGCTCCAGCTTCCGGAGATGGAGGAAATCCGTCCTTCCGGAACCGGGGAGTCTCCACTGGCCAACGACGAGGAATGGGTGAATACCGTGGATCCGGAAACCGGGCTCAAGGCCCGCCGGGAAACTAACACCATGCCGCAATGGGCGGGAAGCTGCTGGTACTACCTGAGGTTCATCGATCCGCGGAACGACCAGGAAATCTGTTCGCCCGAGCTTCAGAAGAAATGGCTTCCGGTCGACCTCTATATCGGAGGGGCCGAGCATGCCGTGCTTCACCTGCTCTATGCCCGCTTCTGGCACAAGGTTCTGTATGATCTGGGCGTAGTGGCGACCAAGGAGCCTTTCCATAAGCTCGTCAACCAGGGAATGATCCTGGGGGAGAACAATGAGAAGATGAGCAAGTCGCGGGGCAATGTCATCAACCCGGATGACATCGTGAACCAATATGGCGCGGATACGCTCCGCCTGTACGAAATGTTCATGGGGCCGCTGGAGGCGACGAAGCCTTGGAATGACAGCGGGGTGGAAGGAAGCTACCGGTTCCTGAACCGGGTCTGGAGGCTGTTCCTGAACGAGGACGGCACCCTGACGGGCAAGCTGACGGAGAACGACGCGGAGGCGACCGATGCGTTCAAACGCACCTGGCACAAAACGATCAAAAAAATAACGGAGGATTACGAAGCCCTCCGGTTCAACACGGCCATCAGCCAAATGATGATTTTCGTCAACGAAGCTTACAAAACCGAGAAGCTGCCCAAGGCTGCCTTGGAGCAGTTTGTCCAGATGCTATCGCCGATCGCCCCGCATCTCGCGGAAGAGCTGTGGTCGCTTCTCGGCCATTCCGAGAGCATTACCTACGCCGAGTGGCCTTCTTATGAGGAAGCCTGGACGGTGGAGAATGAAGTCGAGATCGTCGTTCAGGTGAACGGCAAGATCGTCGACCGCGCTATGGTCGCGAACGATCTGGAGCAGGCCGCCATGCAGGAGCTTGCCCAAGGACTGGATAAGGTGAAGGAAGCCATTGCCGGCAAAACCGTCCGGAAAGTCATCGCGGTCAAAGGCAAGCTTGTCAACATCGTGGCCAACTAACGAAAGCCAGCCTCGGCCGCTAAGGAAGAGGAACCGCCCGTAAGGGCGCAGTATAGCGGGACCGTCCTTCCGGGCGGTCCCGCTTCAGGTTTTCTTACTCGGGAAGGCGGCTTCTACCTTATCCACATCTTCCCTGTATTTGGCGTGGGTGATCCGGATCAGCTGATTAAAGAGATCCTTCACCTCGCGGTCCATGAGACCAAGTCCTTCGGCTGTAATGCCGCCGGGAACGGCCACGCGCTTCTGCAGCTCATCCGGGGTAAAGCCGCCGGCGGTCAGGAGCATGCCGGTTCCGAGCAGCATCTCGCTGGCGAGGCGGGTGGCTTCTTCACAGGGAATGCCGGTCTCTTCCACTGCCGCGTCGACAAATCTTTGGAGAAGAAACGCCATAAAGGCAGGGCCGCAGCTTGAGATATCGGAGGTCACCCGGGTAAAGCTCTCCTCCACTTCAATAGGGCGCGAAATGCATCCGGCGAGCCGGTCAAGCAGAAGCTTATCCTCCGGCTGCAGGCGGTCGCTGTAGATGCACAGGGCGGCCCCGCTCAGCACGTAGTTGGTGATGCTTGGAATGATCTTGGCCACCTTGCAGGGCAGCTGGTCCTCCAAGTGCCGGATCAAGACAGGGCTCGTGATGGAGACGACGAGGTGTTCCGGGTCGAGATAAGGGGCGATTTCGGGAAGCACCCGCTTGAATTCGGACGGCTTCACACAGACAAAAAGAAGCCGGCACGATTCGGCGACCTCCCGGTTCGTAAGGACCGCCCGGAGTCCGGGATACCGCTCCGCCAGCTTTTCCGGTTTAGAAGGGGTGCGGTTGGAGGCCGTAATTTCTTCCGGTTGAAGGGCTCCCGATTGGATGAAGGCTTCAATAAGGATAGACCCCATGCTTCCGGTGCCGATAAAGCCCGTTTTCATTAACTTTCCCTCCCATGGCCTGGATTAGAAGAACGGAAAGCGGGACTTTCTCTGCTGACGCTAGAGAAAGGCTCCCGTCCTTGCCGGTAAAAAACTCCTCTAACTATATGACGGTTAGGGCGGTTTCATGCCTGGTAGGAAGGAACTTGATTTCTCACGGCTCCTGGCGTATAGTAAGGGCAACAGCATACTTGGAGCGGAAGAACCGCCTTTGTCCACGGATTCGTGGCAGAGGCGGTTTTTTTGGCCCTTTTTGGGCCGATTGAGGAAAGGAGCAGAGAAAACGATGGGATTGTTTATGCGTCAGTACGGAAAAGTACTCGTTTGGCTGCTGCTGCCGATGGTAGCCGCAGGAGTCTGGCTGGGGGTCCGCCATGCTTTTGACCGGGCGGATCAGGCACTCCTCGCGCCGGTGAACGGCCAGATCGAGGAATGGCTGGATCAGAAGCCGGGAGCAGGGGAGGGAAGAGTCCTGCCGGTGCGAACGGGGCGTCCGTTTCCCCGAGTCCGGCCCCTTCTCCCGCATCGGCTCCTGCTGCCCAACCGCATCGGCCGTCCGAAGGGGAGGTGCCGGCTGGACGGACGCAGGGGACCGCGAAAGCGGCCGGAGAAGGGAAGGAGGGGGCTCCGACCGCGGCTTCCTCTCCTTCTGCGGCTGGCCGGGCTGCTGAGCCGGGCGCCGGCACGGTGACAGCTCCTTCTTCCGCCGGCAAGGAAGGGACCAAAGCTGGAGCCGGGAAGATCAACCTGAACACGGCTTCACTTCAGAAGCTCATGGACCTGCCGGGAATCGGTGAAAGCAAAGCGAAGGCTATCATCGCTTACCGGGAAGGAAACGGAGGATTCAAGAAACCCGAAGACATCACGAAGGTAAAGGGCATCGGTCCGAAAACCTATGAATCGTTCAAGGATCGGATTTCGGTAGAAGGACCTTGAAGAGACGAGCGGCTTTAAAAGACAACCGTTCGTGATCCTGTTTGCTTTTCAATTTCATACAAATATGAGAGAATTAATAGGAAATAATAACTAGGAGGTTATCGATAAACTTATGGCAGAAGAACGCAAGCTTTCCCCCGAAACCCTGGCCGTGCATGCCGGGCAGGAAATTGATCCGACTACTTTCTCTCGGGCGGTTCCCCTTTACCAGACGACTTCCTACGGCTTCCGCGATACCGATCATGCCGCCAACCTGTTTGCCTTGAAGGAATTCGGCAACATTTACACTCGATTAATGAACCCGACAACGGATGTTTTCGAGAAAAGAATCGCCGCCCTGGAAGGAGCCCCTGCTGCGCTCGCTACGGCTTCCGGACAAGCGGCTATTACTTATTCGATTCTAAATATTGCTGGGGCCGGCGATGAAATCGTATCGGCTGCCAGCCTTTATGGCGGAACCTACAACCTGTTCTCCACCACGCTGCCTAAGCTTGGAATCAAGGTTATTTTCGTAGATCCAAGCGATCCGGAGAATTTCCGCCGCGCCATTACGGACAAAACGAAAGCCGTCTATGCCGAAACGATCGGCAACCCGAAGGGGATGTTCTGGATATTGCCGCTGTGGCGTCCATCGCCCATGAGAACGGGGTACCCCTGATCGTGGACAACACCTTCCCAAGTCCCTACCTGCTTCGCCCGATTGAGCATGGAGCCGACATCGTCGTTCATTCCGCCACGAAATTCATCGGCGGCCACGGGACCTCCATTGGCGGCGTTATTGTGGACGGGGGACCTTCGACTGGAAACAGAACGACAAATTCCCCGGCCTGACCCAGCCGGACCCAAGCTACCACGGCGTGGTATACACGGATGCGGTAGGACCCATCGCTTACATAATCAAAGCCCGCGTTCAGCTCCTTCGCGATATGGGAGCGGCGATTTCCCCGTTCAACTCGTTCCTGCTGCTTCAGGGACTGGAAACCCTCCATCTGCGGATGGAACGCCACAGTTCGAACGCGCTGCAGGTCGCTCAATTCCTCGAAGCCCACGAGGGCGTGGAATGGGTCAGCTATGCCGGACTCAAAAGCCATCCGTCGTATGACCTGGCTCTTAAATATCTTCCGAAAGGACAGGGAGCCATCCTCACCTTCGGGATCAAAGGCGGACTAGAAGCCGGCCGCAAGGTGATCAATTCCGTCAAGCTGTTCTCGCACCTGGCCAACGTGGGAGACTCCAAGTCTCTTATCATTCACCCGGCCAGCACGACGCATCAGCAGCTTAACGAAGAGGAGCAGAAGGCAGCCGGCGTATCCCCGGGGATGATTCGTCTGTCCATCGGAACGGAAGGAATCGACGACATTCTGTTCGATCTTGATCAAGCTATCAAAGCGAGCCAGAACTGATATGTCCCGCCGCAAAGACTGGGATACTTATTTCATGGATATCGCCTATATGGCGTCCACCCGTTCCCAGTGCCTCCGCCGGCATGTCGGTGCCGTGCTGGTACAGGGGAAGAAGCTGCTGGGGACGGCTTATAACGGGGCGCCCATGGGGGTACCGGACTGCTACGAGGCGGGCTGCATGCTGGCCGAGGATTACGAGGTCCGGATCGAGAACGGCCAGGAGTCCGTCATTAAGAAACAGCGATGCATCCGCACCATCCATGCGGAGCAGAACCTCCTGCTGTTTACCGACCGAATCGACCGGGAAGGCTCCTCGGTCTATGTGACCGATCAGCCCTGCTGGACCTGCGCCAACATGCTCGCGAACAGCGGGGTCAAGGAGATTGTCTACCATCGTCCCTATCCGAAGGACAGCGAGAAGGTATCGCTTTTGATGCAGACGCGGGGCATTATTTTCCGGCCCATCCCCTCTTATGAGCCCCCGCCCAATACACTGACGGAAATCATCAATTAATCGTAGGATGAGGAAGAACCTCTTATGCATAAACGCATAAGAGGTTCTTTGTTTTTGTCAGATAAACGGTTCCTGTCCGTGCAGGAGATCAACCCGAGAAGGAGTTCCTTTATGAAACCTACGGTAGTTTCAGGAGCATGGGTCTGGACCGCCGGCTATACGGCGGCCATTTGGCTGCCCGGCTTGCCCCTGCCCCTGCCGGTTGTGCTGGGGGCAGCCGCGCTTACGGCGGCGCTGCACCTGCTGGCCCTGCCGGGAAGAAGGCCTGCGCTTTTTGCCCTGCTTTTTCTTATGGCTGCCGCTTACTACCAATGGAGTGACGGTCGCCTTGTCACACGCTTGGAGCTGCCCGCTGGGGAGGCCGGGCCGGCGGAGGAAGGAAGCGCCGTTATGCGCGGGACGCTCGTTTCCCCGGTAACGGTAGACGGGGACAAAGCGTCCTTTCTCCTTCTGGCGGAGGAGGTACACGGGGAAGACGGAGCTTCCCTCTCCGAAGAGAGCCGGTTGGACGGCAAGGAAAAGCTTCAGGTGTCGGTAAAGCTGCTGAAGCCGGAAGAGCAGGCCGCCGCTTTGGCTTTGCGGAGGGGAGACCGAATCGAGCTGGAAGGCACGATCAAAGCCCCGGAAGGGGCAAGAAATTTCGGCGGCTTCGATTACCGCCGCTACTTGAGGCTTCAGGGGATCCACTGGCTGGTTTCCGCTAAGGGAACGGAGCAGCTCCATCGCCTCCCCGCCCAGCCCTTGTCCTGGCCCGTTCTGCTCAGCTGGAACGACCGGCTCCGGGATCATCTCGGCACCCGGCTCGATGCTATCTTTCCTGCGGAGCAAGCGGGGTACATGAAGGGCCTGCTGGTCGGTCTCCGGTCCGATCTGGATCCGGAGTCCTTCCAGCAGTTCTCCCAGCTCGGCCTTACTCACATCCTGGCCATCTCCGGGCTTCATGTCGCCGTATTCGTCGCGGTGCTGCTGTGGATGCTCGCCAGGACTCGGGTGACCCGGGAGACAAGCCTCCTGATCGTCCTGTCGCTGCTCCCTTTCTACATCCTGCTGACCGGAGCTTCGCCTTCGGTTATCCGGGCGGGAGGGATGGCCATGATCGCCTTGTACGCAGCACGTAAGGGCTGGCTTAAGGACGGCCTCCATCTCGTGTGCCTGGTCGGCTGGCTGATGCTCTTGTGGAAGCCTTATTACCTCCTCGATGTCGGCTTTCAGCTGTCCTTTCTTGTGACCATCGGCCTTATTCTCGGGGTGGCCCCGTTCTCGCGCCTTCTACCGGCAGCCGGTCCGACGGTAACCGGAACACTGGCCGTGACCTTCGTCGCCCAAGCCGCTTCGTTTCCGCTATCGGTTTACTATTTCAATCAATTTTCGCTTATTTCCTGGTTTGCCAATCTGCTGCTCGTCCCCTTGATCAGCTTCGTGGTAACCCCGGCGGGCTCAGCCGCGCTACTGATCGGGCTGATTTCCGAGCGGCTCGGCCAGCTTCTGGCCTGGCCGACGGTTTGGATCAACCGGTTCTCCTTCCGGATCGTGGAAGGCCTGGATAGCTGGTCTTCCTTTCATCTCATCTGGCCCTCGCCAAGCGAAGCTTGGGTTGCCGCCTATTACGGGCTGGGCGGACTGATGCTGATCGGCGTGGCGGCACGCCGTAAAGCCTTGACACCTCCTGCTGGAGAAGGGGTTCATCTGGCCGTGAAGATGCCCTGGTACGGTCATAAGGGCATTTTGGCGGCGGCGGTCGTTCTTTTCGCGCTTCTTATGATTTACGGGTATTCACCCGATAAATGGAACAGGGAAGCTACGGTGAATTTTATCGACGTGGGCCAGGGGGACGCGATCTGGATTCATACGCCCGGGGACCGCAACCTGCTTGTGGACGGGGGAGGTACGGTCAGTTTCCGCAAGGCGGGAGAGGATTGGAAGAACCGGCAGGATTCTTACGAGGTGGGCCGCAAACTGCTGGTTCCTCTTCTTAAGAAGAGGGGAATTCACAAGCTCGATGCATTGATCATTACTCATGGCGATCAGGATCATATAGGCGGCCTTCAAGCCGTTCTCGAACAGATCCCGGTGAAACGGATCTTTTTTAATGGCACCGTGAAGAACAACGCGACCCTGCGAAAGCTGCTGCAAACCGCTCAGGATCGTGGCATCCCGCTGTTTGCCGCCGGTGAAGGAACGCGGTTTGACCCGGATGGCGAAACCAGCCTGGTTTTTCTATATCCGCTTTCCGAAGGGGAGACGAAAATAAGGGAAGAGGAGCACCAGAATGATAGCTCCCTTGTATTTCTGATGGACATGTACCAAAAACGGTTTCTGTTCAGCGGGGACATGGAGAAAGAAGGAGAAGCGGAGCTCTTAACCAGGCTGGACGCAGCCGGCATCCGGCCGGAGAGCCTGCAGCCTATCGATGTTCTGAAAATAGCCCACCATGGCAGCAAAACCTCCTCCACGCCGGAATGGCTGGAGTTCTGGAAGCCGGCGCAAACGGTCATTTCGGTCGGCAAGACCAATACTTATGGCCATCCCTCCCCCAGGTGGTCGAACGGCTTATCTCCACGGGAGCCTCCGTTTACCGGACCGACCGGCAGGGCGAAATCCGGATGACCATTGCGAACCGGGGAGGCCCGCTGGAGATTGTCACCAAGCTGGAGCGGTAAAAGGGAAGGTCTCCCTTTTGGAGCAAGTTATGTAAATTACTAGAAGTGCCTGTATATACCGGCATCCAGATTTTTGATATAGTAACAGGTAGTGTGTGTGATTTTACATAAAAAAACGGCCAAATTCTATTATCATGGCGCCATGGTGCAACATTATTAGACATAGGTCCGTCTATAAGTGTGCAGGAAGGGGGAACCCTGTGGTAGCGCTTGAATTAATCAAAGCTGCCCAATCGGGCGATCGCGACGCTCTGATAGCTTTATTGCGAGAGATAGAGTCTCACGTTTACCGGACGGCTTATTATATATTGGGCAACGAGCAGGATGCGCTGGACGCATCCCAGGAAGCCCTGATCCGCATATACCGCAAGATCGACTCTTATGAAGAGAAAGCCTTGTTCAAGACTTGGGTACAACGGATTGTGACGAACATCTGCATTGATAAATTCCGCAAGACCAAACCGACCGTTTCGATCGAAGAGCACGAAATGGTGTTTGCCACCGGCCTCTTAGTGGAAGAAGAGGTGCTGGCCGCCTATGTCGCGAAGGACATTCACGATGCCATAGATAAGCTTCCTCCCCATCACCGGACGGTGGTGGTTCTGCGTTACCTGCAGGATTTCTCCTACAACGAGATTGCCGAATCACTGGATCTGCCCATCAACACGGTCAAATCGTATTTGTTCCGGGCGAGACAGCAATTGCAATCCTTACTTCAAGATTATCAGAAGGGTGGTGTTCGGGGATGAGCTGCCAAGAGGTGATGGAACTGATGCAACGGGATCTGGATCAAGATCTGACGATCGCAGAACAGCGTACCCTCCTTAAGCACATTAGACAATGCCCCGAATGTGCGGCCGTATTCGAGCGTTTGCAGCGTATTTCCGATGAGCTCGAGCAGCTGCCTGCCGTCATCCCTCCGTTCAGCATTGTGGATTCCATTCTGCCTCGCCTTGCGGAAGCGGACGGCTTGAGGGAGCAGAGCGCTTCCTCGGATGTCATACCGGTGCCTGCGGGACGCAGAATCGGGAAAGGATTTTCCTGGAAAATCGGGACGGGAGTGGCTGCGGCGGCGGCCGTGCTCGGCTTGGTGGTCTTTAATGGAGGGAATATTGGACGGAATGATAAGAACAGCACCGCCGCCTCCAACATGGCTGGCGGGTATCGCGAGGAGGCGTCGACTCCGGTCGCTAGCCAGCAGCGGACCATGGCTGATTCAGCCATGGAATCGGCCGGGAACGAACCCAAAGCCGATGTTAAATCGGAGGAAACCACCAAGTCCCTTGCGCAAGCGACTCCTTCCCCTGCCACGGGGGTAATGGCGGAGCCTTCTCCCACTCTGACGGCGGACGCCGCCCGCAAGCTGCAGGCCTCTACGACACCCAAGGCCACTCCCGGCAAGGGAGCGGCAGCGTCGTCCTGGGCGACAAGAACAAGGGGAATGGAAGTGCACTCGCCGGCGGAGGAGAGCGTCCTTCCTCAGCCGCGTCCCCTTCGCCATCCACGAGCTTGTCCCCTTCGCCGGGAGCATTGGTTGAACCGGGGAAAGCCAATCCGGACAACGTCGTATCCTTCACCCCGCAAGGTCCTCTAATTCCTTCGGGGGTAAGACCGGTGAAGCCGGTTCGGGGGCCGCTTCCAACACGGGAGAGGAGAACACGGTGCTACCCGCCCCGTCGAATAAGTATAAGGCCGCGGTGGAGAACCAAACCGTTGTGGTGCGGGGAAGCAACGGGGAGACCGTTTTCATCTCCGACTCCCAGTGGGGCGGAGGGGCCAAGGTGCATCTGCTGTACTGGGTAGGAGACACCCAGCTGACGTACGAAATCCTTAAACCGGATGGCAGCAAAATCCAATATCTGGTGGATCTCTCGCTTAAAAAGGAATTCCGCAAGTAAGAAAAGGCGTGCACCAAAGCCCGTTGGGCGGCGTATAGTAATAGCAGAAACCGGTACTGGCGACGGCTGTCCGCCCAGAAGGAAAGTTTCTAGAGCTTTCCGCCGGGTGTTTATATAAGGGGGATCGTCCGGGCATGGAATCCTGGCGGTTCCCCTTTGTGCTGCTTTCCGGCTGCCTTCGGCCTGCTTATGGCACGGATGCGGCTTGGTCTGGCCGAATCGTCCCCTCCTGCCTTAGGGGGAGGAACAAGGATTGATAGGCTCCTCCGGGTCTAGTATGATAAGGGACGAGGTGGTCACACAATGGTTAAAGTAAATCCCGTTAACGTTTGTTTCGGACCTGAGAAATATTTAAGGAATGAATACATCGGGCAGCTGCTGAACGAGCTGGTTGAGCCGGAGCAGAGAGGGTTCGGCGTCAGCCGCTATGACCTGGCGGAAACTCCCCTGGAGGCGGTTCTGGAGGATGCGGAAACGGCACCCTTCTTCGTGCCCCGCAAGGTCATTCTTGCCAGCAACGCCGTTTTCCTGACGGGAGCGAAAGAAAGCGGCAAGATCGAGCACAAGGTGGATCGCTTTGCGGCGTATCTGAAATCACCCGCGGAGTATTCGGTGCTGGTTTTCACCGTGGAAGCGGACAAGCTGGATGAACGGAAGAAGATCGTCAAGCAGCTGAAGGAGAACAAGTGGCTTCATTCGTTCTCCGCTCTTTCGGCGGAGGAGTTGGCCAAATGGGTGGAGCGGAGGGCGGAGAAGCTTCAATTCCGGTTCGCCCCCGGAGCGCTTGAGCCGTTTCTCCTCTACTGCGGGGGCAAATGGAAGTGCTGGCGGCGGAAATGGAGAAGCTGTCTCTGTATACGGGAGCTGGCGGAGAAGTGACGTCGGAGCTTGTCGACCAGCTGGTCGTGAGAAGCACCGAGCAGAACATCTTTCTGCTGATCGAGGATATCGTTCAGCTGCGGATGGAGCGGGCCTTCGCCATCCTGTACGAGCTGCTGAAGCAGAAGGAGGAGCCGATCAAGATCGTCATGCTGATGGCGAGGCAGTTCCGGATTATTCTTCAGGTCAAGGAATTGTCAGCTCAAGGCTATTCGCACCAGCAAATCGCGGGACAGATCGGCCTTCACCCGTTTCCGGTAAAGATCGCGGCCGACCAGAGCCGCCGCTACAGCAGTGCCCGTCTGGCTCAGATCCTGTCGAAGCTGGCCGATCTGGATTTCCAGATCAAGAGCGGGGGCATCGACAAGGTGCTCGGCCTGGAGCTCGCCATGCTGGAGATCGGCCGCTAATGCCGGGCATTGCGGGAAGGGGTCTTGCGTAGAGCGGCGGGGCGGTCAGCCGGCAGGCGGCGGCCAAGGGCGCTCAGCCGCTCCTGGGGAAGGAGCGGCTAGTCCTTGCGAACCAAAAAAGCCCATCGGCTTCGAAGAAGCGGATGGGCTTTTGTTTGGGCGGTATTAAGCTTGGGCGGAAAGAGCGTTCAATCTCTTAGCCAAACGGGACTTTTTGCGGTTAGCGGTATTTTTATGGATCAAGCCTTTTGTTACGGCTTTATCCAGCTTTTTGGTTGCGTTAACCAAAGCTGCTTTCGCGTTATCCACGTTATTGCCATCAGCAGCGTTCTCAAAAGTCTTAACAGCCGTACGGAGTGCGGACTTCTGGGAAGCATTGCGAAGACGGCGCTTTTCGCTTGTTTTCACACGTTTAATAGCGGATTTGATGTTAGGCATTGCGTTCACCTCCTAATTCAAAAAACCATTCCAATCGATGGTTGACAACTTTTCATATTCTATCATGGCATATAGGAAAAAGCAATAGCGTAAATAGGGCGTATAAGGGATCCCTTTTCCCAGCACAATACAACTAAATGAGGAAGGGGGCAGCACCGATGGAAACGGAAAAAGAAGAGGGACTCGTCTATGCGGGAAGCACGGATTTGGCTCTGGAAGCCAATGAAATCGCGGCCAAACGAATGGGCGGGGCCGTTCCCGGCGTCCTGACGGAAACGCAGGAGGACGGGGGTTAAAGTGACGTTCATGGAAGTCCAGAACCGGGAAGCCGCCCAGTCGATCGGGAAGCTGCCGGGTCACTACATCACCTTCGAGGTGCTTGGGCTGCGAAATAAGGATTCGGACCTGCAGGATCAGGTGGCGACTCTCTTTGCTCAGAAATTCGCTGACTTCCTGAAGAAGATCGGAATCGGAAAAGATGCCAAGGTGCTGATCATCGGACTCGGCAACTGGAATGTGACGGCCGACGCCCTGGGGCCGATCGTGGTGGAGAACATCATGGTCACCAGGCACTTCTTTCAGTTGATGCCGGATCACGTCAGCCCGGGCTATCGTCAGGTCAGCGCGGTAGCTCCCGGGGTGTTGGGGACCACCGGTATCGAAAGCAGCGAGATCGTGCAGGGAATCGTCGACCGCTCCAAGCCTGATCTGGTCATAGCGATCGATGCGCTGGCTTCTCGTTCAATAGACCGCGTCAACACAACCATTCAGGTGGCGGATACGGGCATTCATCCCGGCTCGGGCATCGGCAATAAGCGCAAAGGACTGACGAAGGAAATTTTGGGTGTTCCCGTTATCGCGATCGGGGTGCCGACCGTCGTTTATGCCTCTACCATTGTCAACAACTGCATCGACCTGATGATCGAGCATTTCAAGCAGGAGACGGACCGGACCGATAAAATTTTCGGCCTTCTGGACGGGTTGGAGGAGAATGACCGGCTGCAGCTTGTCAAGGAAGTGTTGAATCCTGTCGGGCACGATCTGTTGGTAACCCCGAAAGAAATCGATCAGTTCATCGAGGATATCGCCAACATCATCGCAAGCGGCTTGAATGCGGCTCTCCATGAAGCGGTGGACATGAACAATGTGGCGGCATATACGCACTGAATGCAGCCGGCCGGGCCTTCGCCCGGTTTTTCCTTTTAGGAACCTTCCTTCCTTCTTTCCCGCCTGTTGCCAGGCTTCCCTTTGTTTCTGACTCTCTCGCTTTGGGTAAATCAGTTACAGACTTGACCCCGTCCCACCGGGGCTAGAGCAGAGAGAAAGAGGTCGACAGCGATGAGCAGAGGAGATCTATTCATTGTCGGAGGCAATGAGGACAAAACGGGGGCCATGCCGGTTCTCGCGAAGTTTGTGGAGATTAGCCGCGCCAGACCTGGCCCCATCGGCATTCTGACGACGGCCACGAATTATCCCGAGGAAACAGGAGAGGAATACAGCCGGGTCTTTGAGGACATTGGAGCCCCAGGAACGGTCTGTTTTCATATAAGAACAAGAGAAGAGGCGGAGGAAGATCGTTTAGAAGAGCAGCTGGAGCAGCTGGCCAGTCTCTACATCACAGGTGGAGACCAGGTTAGACTGACCAGCATTCTCGGAGGAACGGCCTTCTATTCGGCTCTTCAGAAGGTTTGGCGGAAAGGTCTCGTTATAGGAGGGACTAGCGCCGGAGCGGCCGTCATGAGTCGACAGATGATCATGTCGTCCAGCGTCCCCGGCGGAGGCGGGCAGCTGATCGTAGAGATGGGAGCGGGGTTTGGCTTTCTGGAGGATGTGATCATCGATCAGCATTTCTCCCAGCGAGCCCGGTTTACCCGGCTGATGAACGCCATTGCCCATAACCCCCAAATCATCGGGGTAGGGGTCGACGAGAACACCGCCATTTGGGTTCAGGAGGAAGGAAGCTTTTTGAAGTGCTTGGAGAACACACGGTGACCATCTTCGACGGCAAAAAGCTAACCTATGTGGATGTCGCCATCCCGCACGAGAACAAGGACATTACCATTTCTGGTGTTCGGCTTCATTCCTTAGCAGGGGGATACCGCTTTGACCTGCAGAAACGCGAACTCATGATCACACAAGGGAGAGAACAAGAATGAAAATCAATCGGATCAAGTTCTGGACTGGCCCTAACCTGTACAGCTTTCGTCCAACGATTTGGGTAGAGCTCGATTTGGAGGAGCTGGAGGACAAGCCCTCTCATCTTCTGCCCGGATTTGTCGACCGCCTGCTTCACATCATGCCTACTCTGAAAACGCATACTTGTTCCTTGGGCTACCCGGGCGGTTTGGTGGAAAGGCTGCGGGAAGGGACCTGGATGGGTCATATCCTGGAGCACATGGCTCTCGAGATCCAGCACTTGGCCGGCATACCAGTTAAGCGGGGGAAGACGGTCACGAGTGAACGGAAAGGGATTTATTTCGTTACCTTCGATTACAAGGAGAAGGAATCCGGTCTTCATGCCTTTCATGCGGCCTATGAGCTGGTGGAGGGGCTCCTCGAGGGGAAGGAAGACCTGGACGCCGCTCCTTATGTCACCAAGACAGCAGAGCTTTATTACGCCAACAAGCTTGGGCCGAGCACAGAGGCCATTTTCGAAGCGGCGAAGGCACGCAAAATTCCGGTGGAGCGCGTCGGCAAGGACAGCTTCCTCCGTCTTGGAACCGGCTCCCGCCAAAAATATGTCCAAGCGACTGTCTCCAGCCAAACCTCCTATTTGGCGGTCGAGAACTCCTGCGACAAAGAGATGACGAAGCGGCTCCTCGAGGACGCGGGACTGCCGGTTCCCGAGGGCACGGTGGTCCGTTCTTCCCGGGAGCTGCCGGGGACAGCCGAATCGCTTGGTTTTCCTCTCGTGATAAAGCCGCTGAACGGGCGCCAGGGGCAGGGAGTCGTTACGAATATCCAGTCTCCGGAGCAGCTTCACTCGGCTTTCACTCAGGTAGGAGAGGAAGGCAGAGATTATATTGTGGAGAGATACTTCGCCGGGGAAGATTACCGGTTTGTGGTGGTAGGGGGCGAGTTGGTCGCGGCGAGCCTCCGGATTCCTCCTCGGGTTACCGGGGATGGAAAGAAGACGATTCGTGAGCTGATTGAACAGGAGAACCTTAATCCCCTGCGGGGAGAATGCCACGAGAAGCCGATGACGCGAATCCCGCTTGACGAGAGAACGGAATGTTACCTGGCCAAAAACGGGCTGAGCCTGGAAGCCGTTCCAAGGAAAGGGGAAGAAATCGAGGTTCTTGGCAATGCCAACCTGTCGACAGGGGGCAAGGCGATCGATGTCACGGATACCGTGCATGCCGATTATCGCTCCATGGCGATTCGAGCGGCCGGTGCCGTGGGTCTGGATATTGCGGGAATCGATATCATCAGTCCCGATGTGACGGTTCCTTTCGATCCGAACAAAGCGGTTATCCTCGAGGTGAATGCAGCGCCGGGCATTCGCATGCATCATTATCCATCCGAAGGCAAGAGCCGGGATGTGGGCGGAGCGATCATGGATTATCTGTTCCCTTCCCGGGAGGAGGCATCGATTCCGGTTGTCGCGGTGACGGGAACGAATGGGAAAACCACCACTTCCCGTCTTGTGGCTCATCTGTTAAAGAAGGAGGGCCGCCGGATCGGGCTGACGAATTCGGACGGGGTATGGGTGGACGACCAGGTGCTGGATACCGGGGATTGCAGCGGCCCGGGCAGCGCACGCCGCATCTTGACCCATCCCGAGGTGGATCTGGCCGTGCTGGAAACGGCACGCGGAGGCATGCTTCGGGAAGGTCTCGCTTTCCGCTATTGTGACGTAGGGATCGTTACCAACGTATCCGAGGATCATCTCGGCATGGACGGCGTCGAGACGATGGATGACCTGCGCAAGCTGAAGCAGCTTGTTGCCGAAGTGGTCCTGCCCGAAGGAACCTGCATTCTTAATGCCGATGATGAGCATTGCCTGCAAATGGCGGATCACACGAACGGCCGCGTGGTCTATTTCTCTCTCCGGGCGGATAACCCCGTTGTCCGGGAGGCCGTGAAATCAGGCGGAGAGGCTTGGTACCTGGACGACGGGTGGATCGTTTGCGCCCGTAACGGCGAGGCCGTCCGCTTCCTGCCTGCGGCTCACATTCCCCTGACGATCAAGGGGCTGGCCCTTCATAACATCGCCAATGTTATGGCCGGACTCGCCGCCGCCCACGCGCTCGGCAAAACGCTGGCCGAGCTCCGCAACCAGGTCATTACCTTCTTCCCGTCTCTTAAACAGAACCGGGGAAGGTTAAATGTCCTGGAGAAGGACGGGCGGATTCTGGTGGCGGATTACGCTCATAATGTAGCGGGAGTAGAAGCCATGTTCACCACCATCAAAGGGATGGAGAAGAAAAGGGTGATCACCGTTGCCTCCGCTGCCGGAGACCGCCCGGATAAGGCGATTGTGGAGATGGGGACGGTCATTGGACGGGAATCGGATTATTTCATTGTGAAGGAAGACCATGACTTAAGAGGCCGTCCGCCCGAAGAGGCAGCGGCTCTGCTGACCCAGGGGGCTCACCGTGGCGGCTTGACAGGGGAACGAATCAAGCAGGTGCTGGACGAGAAGAAAGCCTTTCATCAAGCCTGGCAAATGTCTATGCCGGGTGACATCCTCCTGATGCTTCATGACTCGTTCCGGAACTTTGAGGACTTTCTGAAGGAAATGAACCGCAATCCGGGCCGTCTCAAGAAGGTCGATTAAGGATAGGGAATAAGAGGTTCGGGCCGTCAAGGCCCGGATCTTTTTATAGAACGGGGAAATGCATCCCGCTGTAGGCAGCGGAGAGGTTTGTTTAGGCATGGCCAATTATACGGAAAGCGGGGCGTTCGGAATGGGAGAAAGCTTGGCAATCGTCAAACGAGGCAATCAATGCGAAAGCCTTCACAAAGGATCAGCAGCCGTCATGGACAGCCGGGGGACCCTGCTTTACCACATCAGTGATCCGGAGCATGTTTATTTTTCCCGTTCCACCATCAAGCCGATTCAAGCCATCCCCCTTCTGGCATCCGGAGCCGCCGAGCGGTTCGGCTTTACGGATAAGGAAATCGCCATTTGCTGCGGTTCCCACGATGGACAGGATATGCACACGGCAACCATTAAGGAAATACTGAAAAAGCTGGATTTGGACTCAGAGGCTCTCCAGTGCGGGATCCACCCGCCTTACAACAAGGATGTCGCTAACCGGCTGATCCGGGAAGGCAAAGAGCCTTCTCCCTGCATAACAACTGTTCGGGCAAGCATACCGGCATGCTGGCGGTCTGCCTGCACAAAGGATGGGACCTCGGCACCTATTACCATCCGGATCATCCGCTTCAGAAATGGATTGCCAGCATCCTGGCCGAGCTCTCGGGGATGGACCCGGAGAATCTCATTGCCGGGACGGATGGTTGCGGGCTTCCTACTCATGCAATGCCGTTGTCCCGGCTGGCACTGGCTTATGCCCGGTTAAGTGATCCTTCCTCCGTGGAAACGGACGAATATCGGGCGGTTATCCCGCGAATCACCTCGGCTATGACCCGCTACCCTTCTATGATCGGAGGAGCCAAGGAATTCGACACGGACATGATTAGCCTCGCTCAAGGGAGAATGATCTGCAAGGTAGGAGCGGAAGGAGCTTACTGTATCGGTTTACTAGACCGGGGAATCGGAATAGCGTTCGATATCGATGACGGGGGAACCCGGGCGGCTTATCCGGCAGCCGTCGAAATTCTCACCCAGCTTGGAGTGCTTACGGAGGAAGAGCGGGACAAGCTTGAAAGCTATCACAAGCCGCAAATGACCAACCACCGCGAGGAACCCATCGGAGCCATCGAGCCGGTCCTTAAGCTTCAACCCGCTGGGGAGAAGCGGATTCGGGCGGCCGAATAATTTAAGGGAGGCAGCCCATCCTAAGGGGAGCATCAACCCCAAAGGAGGCTGCACTCATGAAAATTGGATTTTGGCGCTCCGCCGCGGCCGGGCTGCTTCTGCTTGCGGCAGCCGGCTGCGACGATACGCCTAACGGGACGGCGAATGACGGCGGAAGCCGGTACACGCCGGAAAACGGAGTAAGGAGCCATTATTATAAGGGCACGACAATGATCCGAGACAAGGACGGAGCCGGGAACATGGCGGGCAACGGGGTCGGCAGCGGTTCCGAAAGCCGCAATTCCACCGGCATGGGAGGTACCAGCAACAAAGGTATTTCCCCATTGGGGACCGGGGGAGCCAATCCGACCAACGATGGGTATCAGGGCGGGTATTCCACCGGGACGACCAACCGCTTCGGGGCTGCGGAGCAGAACGGCTCCGAAAAGAACCCGACCGGGATGGATCCCCGGCTTATGCACCGCAACACCCGCATGGAGCTAAGTCCTTACCTCTCCGGCAAGATTGCCGAAATGCCCGAGATTAAAGCAGCCCATGCAGTTGTTACGGATACATCCGTTTATGTAGCGGTCCAGCTGGAGGACGCGGCAGCCAAAAGTCTGGTGCCGGCCGGACAAGCGGAGGGCAGCGGAGGCGCCCCCAGCGGACTGGATGCGAGACACGATACCTTAAGCGGAATCGTGGGGAATTCCTACGATTATTACAATCAAGGACCCCGAATGAATCACAGTGGATTGCCTGATGACATCCGGGAACGGATTGTGAAGAAGGTGCATTCATTAAGCAGTCCTAACCTGCAGCACGTGTTCGTGACGGCCAATCCCGAGTTTTTCCGGGAGCTGACCCGTTACACGACACCGGAGGTAAGCATCCGGGGGCTGAACGGGCAGGTGGAAATTTTCAATGCGTTGGCTTCCCGGCTATTCCCGGCTACCTCGGGGACGGGTGCCTACGGAGGAAGCACGAGCAGCGGATCGGCGGGAAACCTTATCGGTCCTTCCAATGGGGAGTTGAGGACCAAATCGGGCGTCGTCAGGGAGCAGTAACCGGATTTCCGAAGTAGGGCGGCTGCCGGCCGTCCTCTTTTTATCAGGAAATTACGGAACAGCCCGTCCGAACTTCTTTTGTTTTTTGGAATAGAATTTGCTAGTATAGATGAAACCTAATCTTGGAAAGAAGGAGGAGCGCCCATGGAGAGGCAGTTAATCCTATTCGATATGGACGACACCTTGATTCACTGCAACAAATATTTCGATCTGGTGCTGGAGCAGTTTAAGGACCAGATGACCACCTGGTTCGCTTCCTACCGGATCGATCCGAAAGAATTCGAGGACAAGCAGCTCGAAATCGATACCATCGGCGTGAGCCAATTCGGGTTCACCGAGGACCATTTTCCCCAGTCTCTAGTCGAAACGTATGAGCACTTTGCCAAGATGACGGGCCGCTCCCAGAACGAGGAAGAGAAGAAATGGCTGCTCCAGATCGGCAAATCGGTCTACGAGGCCGAGGTGGAGCCCTATCCCTATATGGTAGAGACGCTGGAGGAGCTCCAGGCGGATGGCCATACGCTGTATTTATATACCGGCGGGGTGGCCGCCATCCAGCAGCGTAAAGTCGAAGCCTTCAAGCTGGAGACATTTTTCGGGAACCGGATCTTTATCCGCCAGCACAAAACGACCGCCTCCCTTGAGCGGATCCTCACGGACCATGGCTTCGACCGGTCCAAAACGTGGATGATAGGAAATTCGATCCGGACGGATATTATTCCGGCGCTGGAAACCGGCATTCATGCTATCTACATTCCGGCCATGACCGAATGGCAGTATAACATGATGGAAATCAACGTCAAGCCGCAAGGTGCGTTCTATACCGTCCCGGCGCTTACCGACGTGCGGGAAACGATAAAAGGATACGTGGAAGAGAAGCGGAAGACCGGCTGACCGAGGCCGCTTCCGGCAGACGCCGATAACCGGAGGGGAATTATTCCCTTCCGGTTTTTTTTGCATTTTCTTTTACTAGAAAGGAGGTTCTATCGAATCCGGCCGGCTCATAGATTGCTATTAGATAGATTATTAGACGGCAATCGAGGAACGGAGGAATCAAACGATGAAGTGGACCGCCTTTACTTTGGATTTGAGCCGAATCCGCAAGTTCGTTCAGAATATGGGGGTGCTGGGTAAAACGTTTCTTATTCTTTCCACTAGCACCTTTCTCTTATTTGTTCTTCTCGGTCTGGCCGGCTACGGGAATGCGAGATGGAAGAGTTCTCCCGCTTCCTCTATGAAAGGAATAGCCGCTTCGCTGTCCAGCGATTTTTTTATGGATATCATCGGTCTGGAGGTGCCCCATGTACAGGAGGACCGCATTCAATCGACCTTCTCGCAGACCAACATTCTGCGCTTCGTGTTCCGGGTGATGACCGACATTAACCCCCGCGATCCCAAAACGATGCTTGCCCACGAGGTTCCGGGGCTTGCCGGGGAAGCTCCCTATCTGCTTCGCAAAACAAGCGGCACCGATCCGGACGGAGGCCCGCAGGATTATCCGCCTCCCGTTCAGAAGGATCCCAATTCGAGCGGGGCCGGGGAGCGGCCAGTACTCAGCCAAGCCCATCGCCCACTCCGCAGCCCAGCCCGACCGCTACGCCGGCTCCTCCCAAGAAATCGACGGACGGCAAGAAGGTGGTCATGATCTATCATTCGCATAACCGGGAGTCGTTCCTTCCGGAGCTCGGGATCAAGGACCCGAACAGCGCCTACGACGCCAAGGTCAACATTACCCAGGTAGGGAAGCGCCTTGCGGACAAGCTCGAGGAGCTCGGAGTAGGGGCGGTGAGCTACAACCAGGACTATACCGCTATCGAAAAGGACTTTTCTTTTGCTTATTCCTACAAATATTCGGGAAAAACCGTGAAAGAGGCCTTTGCCGCCAATCCGGATATTAAATTCGTCTTCGACCTTCACCGGGACTCGGAGGATCGCAAGAAAACGACGACGACGATAAATGGCCAGGATTACGCCCAAGTCTTCTTCATCATCGGCCAGAAGAACCCGAACTGGGAAAAGAACGAGCATTTCGCCTCCCAAATTCAGGAGAAGCTCGAGCAGACGATGCCCGGACTATCCAAAGGCATCTGGGGCAAAACCGCCCGGGACGGCAATGCCGAATACAACCAGTCCCTTTCCCCGAACAGTGTGCTGATCGAAATTGGGGGCCCTTATAACACGCTCGAGGAGTGCTACCGGACGGCCGACGTGATGGCCAAGGTGATCGCGGACCTGTACTGGGACGCCGAGAAAGTAAATGCTCCGGCGGCCGATGCCAAGAGCAAAAGCTAGAGAGGAGAAGAGCATGAAACATTTTACCGCCAAGCTCGTGATCTTCTCGCTGCTGCTGGGCTTCGGAATCTTCTTCGGGGTGGATATGGCGGCCAAGGGAAGGACCCTGGGCCCGCGGCCGTCCATAGGGGGTTCGGATTCCCGTGCATACTCCAGCGCCCAAGGAAACTCCGCAGCCGACGGCAACCCCCAAGACGCCTGCCTCCAAACCGGCTCCGGCCTCCCAGGCAACCGCCCCGGCGGCAGGGAAGCAGCCGGCTGCCGTTCCGGCCATGGCCTCCATATCCAGTGACGAAGAAGCCGATAACGATTCGTTCCTCAACCGGCTGAACAATAAGATCGGGGATGCTCTCCGCCGGACGGCCGCTGCCGTGTTCGGCTGGTTCGTTTCGGTCTTCAATGTCCTTCTGGAGTAGTCCACGGCAAGCGCTCATTGATGCCGCCTCCGCTACCTGCTATAATTACTCTTATTGTGAAATGCGGAGGTTAGGAATGACGGACATTCGGGAGAGACAAAGCAAAATCAGAAACTTCTCGATCATCGCCCATATAGATCACGGCAAGTCGACTTTGGCGGACCGGATCCTGGAATTCACGGGGGCGCTGACCTCCCGGGAAATGCAGGAGCAGGTGCTGGATCAGATGGACCTCGAACGCGAGCGCGGGATCACGATCAAACTGCAGGCGGTCAGACTGAAGTACAAAGCCGATGACGGCGAAGAATATATTCTGAACCTGATCGACACCCCGGGACACGTGGACTTCACCTATGAAGTTTCCCGGAGCCTTGCGGCCTGCGAAGGGGCGCTGCTCGTCGTGGATGCGGCCCAAGGGATTGAAGCCCAGACGCTGGCTAACGTTTACCTGGCGCTGGATAATAACCTGGAAATCCTGCCGGTCATCAACAAAATCGACCTGCCGAGCGCCGAGCCGGAGCGCGTCAAACAGGAGGTCGAGGATGTAATCGGCCTGGATGCCAGTGAGGCCGTACTGGCCTCCGCGAAGGCGGGCATCGGCATCAAGGACATTTTGGAGCAGGTGTGCAAGAAGGTTCCCGCTCCGACGGGAGATCCGGACAAGCCGTTGAAGGCGCTCATCTTCGACTCCCATTTCGATCCCTACAAGGGCGTTATCGTCTATGTACGGGTAATGGACGGCTCCATCAAATCCGGCACCAAGATTCATTTCATGGCCACGAACAAAACCTTCGAGGTCATTGAGGTGGGGGCGTTTATGCCGCGCATGGGGATCGTGGACGAGCTTAATGTCGGGGATGTCGGCTTTATTGTGGCGGGCATCAAGAACGTAAAGGACACCCGGGTAGGGGATACGGTCACCGACGCCAAGAACATGGCTCCCGAGCCGCTTCCCGGTTACCGGCGGATTAACCCCATGGTATTCTGCGGGCTGTACCCGATCGAAACCTCGGACTACAACGATCTGCGCGAAGCGCTCGAAAAGCTGGAGCTGAATGACGCATCCCTCCGCTACGAGCCGGAGACCTCCTCGGCCCTGGGCTTTGGCTTCCGCTGCGGATTCCTAGGGCTGCTGCATATGGAAATCATCCAGGAGCGGATCGAGCGGGAATTCAACATTCCGCTCATTACGACGGCACCAAGCGTAATCTTCAAGGTTACGCTGACCAACGGGGAAACGATGGAGATTGACAATCCTTCCAACTACCCGGAGGTCGGCCGCATCGAGTATGTGGAAGAGCCGTATGTAAAGGCGGCCATTATCGTACCGAACGATTATGTGGGAGCCATCATGGAACTCTGCCAAGGCAAACGCGGAGACTTCCTGAACATGGAATATTTGGATTCGAACCGCGTTACCTTGACGTATGACATGCCGCTGTCCGAAATCGTTTATGATTTCTTCGACCAGCTCAAATCGAACACGAAAGGGTACGCCTCCTTCGATTACGAACTGTCCGGCTACAAGCGTTCCAATCTTGTTAAGATGGACATTCTGCTGAACAACGAGCAGGTGGATGCCCTCTCTTTCATCGTTCATCGCGACCGGGCCTACAACCGGGGCCGGATCATTTGCGAGAAGCTTCGCGAGCTGATCCCGCGGCAGATGTTCGAGGTGCCGATCCAGGCCGCCGTCGGCCAGAAGGTCATCGCCCGCGAGACCGTTAAGGCCATGCGCAAAAACGTCCTCGCCAAATGCTACGGCGGAGACATTTCCCGTAAACGGAAGCTTCTCGAGAAGCAGAAGGAAGGGAAGAAGCGCATGAAGCAGGTGGGCAGCGTGGAGGTTCCGCAGGAAGCGTTTATGGCGGTCCTCAAGCTTGATGAATAATCGGTAACACCAATTATAAGTAAACCAAGCCGGCAGGAATCTTAGCATTCCTGCCTTTTAGCATAGAAAGAAGGTCATTCCATGGGAACCCCATCACCGGAAGCGGTGTACATTCACATCCCGTTCTGCACGAACAAATGCCACTACTGCGATTTCAATTCCTTTGTCCTGAAGGGACAGCCGGTCATGGATTATTTGGACGGCCTCGAACGGGAGATGGAACGGACCGTTCAGGCCGTCCCGCCAGGGACCATCCGGACCATTTTCGTCGGCGGAGGGACACCAACCGTTCTGCTTCCCGATCAAATGGAACATTTTCTCCGTTTGGTCCGGACCTATTTCCAGACTCAGGCGGATGACATAGAGATCACCATGGAAGCCAACCCGGGTACCACGGATGAAGAGAAGCTGTCGGTCATGAGAGCGGGGGCGTGAACCGCCTGTCGTTCGGTGTCCAGTCCTTCGACAATGCTCTGCTGGAAGCCATCGGACGCATTCATAATACCGATGATGTCTACCGGAGCATCGAGACGGCCCTGAAGGTCGGCTTCACGAACTTGTCCATCGATTTGATGTTCAACCTGCCGAGGCAGACGGTGGACATCATGAGCCGGACGCTCGACGCGGCGCTCGCTCTGGATCTTAAGCATTACTCGATCTACAGCCTCAAGGTGGAGGAGAACACGCTGTTCCATACCCTGTACGAACGCAACCAGCTGCCGCTGCCGGAGGAGGAGGAAGAGATTGAGATGTTCCTCCTGATCATGGAGCGGCTGAAAGGCGCCGGCTACGGCCAGTATGAGATCAGCAACTTCGCCCGGCCGGGCTACGAAAGCCGGCACAACATCACCTACTGGAAAAACCGTAGCTACTACGGGCTCGGGGCCGGAGCCCACGGCTACTGGAACGGCCTCCGCCATATTAACGTGAAAGGCGTGCAGCCGTACATCGACGCCACCCGGAAGGATTTGCCCCGCCTGGAGGTCAATGAAGTGAGCCGCCAGGAAGCGATGGAGGACTTCATGATGGTCGGCCTTCGGATGCTTGAGGGAGTGCGCGATTCCGATTTCCGCGGGCAATTTGGCGGGCAGAGCATCCGCTCGGTTTTCGGTGAGAGAATCGACAAGCTGGCCGCCGTTGGCCTTCTGACGGAAACGGAGTCAGGGGTCCGGCTGTCCGACCGCGGAATTCTTCTCGGGAATGAAGTTTTCGGGGAGTTTATTGGAATTTTGTCTTGAGCGTTTATTCGTCCTGTTGTATATTTATTCATAAGTCCATTTTTCGCCAAATGGGAAAAGTGGACTTTGTCATATTCGAATGACTATTTCATGATTATATAGGTGGGATCAAGATGATCAACATGACCGTGACATGCAGGAAAGCGGAGGAAGGCGACCTGGACACCCTGGCAGCGATTATTCAAGGCTATGCGGAGAAAGGGATCATGCTGCCCCGTTCCAAGGAAATGCTCAAATATACATTAGACACTTTTGTGGTGGCGGAAGTGGACGGCAAGATGGTCGGCTGCGGATCGCTCTGCCAGCTGGGCAAGGAGCTCGTGGAAATCCGCTCCCTCGGGATCACGGACGGCTACAAAGGAATGGGCATCGGCCGGAAGCTGGTTACCTTCCTGGAGGGAGAAGCCCGCGAAATGGGCACTCCCAAGGTGATGGCGCTGACCTATGAGGTCGCGTTCTTTGAAAAAATCGGCTACACGGTTGTGCCGAAGGAGATTTTTCCGGAGAAGGTCTGGAAGGACTGCGTCCATTGCAAAAAGCAGGATTGCTGCGACGAAATTGCCGTACTCAAACGGTTGGATTGACTTGACAACCAATGTTTGGGTTTGGTATTTTTGTAGTATCGCTTAGCACTCATTAAAGAAGAGTGCTAACGATCTTATAGCAGAGACGACCCAATGGTACACGATGTCAGTTTTCCATTAGGAAGGCTTTCGGGAGGGGTTAAGATGTTAACGGAACGCCAGAAGGCGATATTAAGCGCGATAGTCGACGACTATATCCGCTCCGCCGAGCCGGTCGGTTCCCGCAGCATATCGAAGCGCGGGGACGTCGGGTTCAGCCCGGCCACCATCCGCAACGAGATGGCGGACCTGGAGGAGCTCGGGTACCTGGAGCAGCCGCACACGTCGGCCGGACGGATCCCTTCCCATAAGGGATACCGGTATTACGTCGACCATCTGCTCAAATACGGAACCTTGTCCAGCGGCGAGCTGAATATGATGAAGGTTTTTTTGCTGAGAAAATGCAAGAGATGGAACAGGTGATCCAGCACGTGGCGTCCATTCTCTCGGGGATGACCAATTATACGTCGATCGTCATGGGACCGGAGCTCTTCAACACCACACTGAAGCACCTCCAGATCATCCCGCTGAACGAACGGACGGCGGTGGCCATCATCGTGACGAGCACCGGGCATGTGGAGAACAAGACCGTCCAGCTGCCGGAAGGCATTCCGATGTCGGAAGTCGAGAAAATGGTCAACCTTCTCAATGCCCGGCTCGCGAACGTCCCGCTTCTGCATCTTCGCTCCAAGCTGTATAACGAGATCGGGGCGGAGCTGGGAAGGTATGTTTCCGGTTACGAAGAGCTGATGAAGGTCATGGAGAATGTCCTTGAAGGGGAAGAAGAGCACCGAATCTTCCTGAGCGGAACGACCAAAATGCTGGATCAGCCGGAATTCAAGGACGTAGTCAAGGTGAAGCATATTCTCGACCTGCTCGAAGAGACGCCGGCTCTCGTCAAGCTGTTTACCTCTCTGCCGGAAGGCATCCAGGTAAGGATCGGAAGCGAGAACCAGGTGGAGGCAATGAGCAACTGCAGCTTGATCACCGCGAGCTATTCGATCGACGGGCAATCGCTCGGAACGATCGGCATACTCGGCCCCACGCGGATGGAATACGCGAAAGTCATGAGCCTCCTGGACCACTTGTCCCGGGACATGACCCATATTCTCGGCCGTTGGTACAAATAGCGGGCGCGTGACACCCGAGGAAAGGATACCCGCCTTATGAATACGAAGCAGGGCAATGTCGAAGGAGAAGACCGGCACGCGACGCTTCTGAACAATGCGGGAGCCGTCCGGGCGATCTGCTCCGCCGTTGAAGGCACCCTCGGTCCGAAAGGGCTCGACACGATGCTCGTCGGTCAGCAGGGAGACGTGCTCATCACGAATGACGGTGTCACCATTCTGGAGAAAATGGACGTGTCGCACCCGGCGGCCCGGCTTCTCGTTCAGGTGGCCCGCTCCCAGCAGGCCCTGATCGGCGATGGCACCACGACGGCCACCGTACTGGCGGGCGCCCTCGTAAGTGAAGGGGTCGCCCAGGTCGTCAAAGGAGTTCCCGTGGCCAAGGTGGTGGCTGGGCTTGAGCTCGGCATCAAGTTCGCCGCTGAGGCGATAGCCGGCCGGTCCCGTCCCGTCGAAGGACCGGACGATCCGGTCTTGAGCCGGATCGCTTACATAGCGGGGCGGGAGCACGAGGACATCGCCGGCCTGGTTGTCCAGGCGGCCCGGCTTCTCGGAGCCGAGAAGCTTAAGGACGAGCGCTTCCGCTTTGCGGATGCCGTTACGGCGGTAGACCGGGGGCGCAGCGAGGTATGGCCGGGCCTTCTGCTGAATAAGCTGCCGCTTTCGGCGGAAGAAGGGCCGGTTGAAGGCAGCCGGGTGCTTCTCTTGCTCGACCCGCTCGAGGCCGAAAGGCCCGACGAGGAAGTGCTCGGCACGGAGGCCGGCTACCGCGCGTACGCCGCGATGCGCGAGCAGTTTCTCGCCGATCTCGAGAAGCTCGCCGAACTCGGCGTCGGGCTCATCGCGCTCGACCGCGGGGCGGGCGCCGAGGCGGAGCAGTTCTGCGCGGACCGCGGCATCATGCTGCTGCCGCGCGTCCCGCGCCGCGACCTGCAGCGCCTCGCCGCCTTCACCGCGGCCAAGCCGCTGCGCCGCACCGCGCTGCGCAAGAGCCCCGGCGATCTCGCCGCGTCGCTCGGCCGTGCCGGGCGCATCGCCTTCGACGGCGTGCTCGAGCGCGTGCGGCTGGCCGACGGCGCCGGCACCCCCGCGGTGACCGTCGTCGTCGGCGCCAGCACGCGCGAGGTCGCCGGCGAGCGCTCGCGCATCGCGAAGGACGCCGCTTCGGCCGTCCAAGCGGCGGTGCGCGGCGGCTGTGTCGCAGGCGGCGGCGCCGCGGAGCTTGCGGCCGCGCGGGAGCTCGAGCGCTTCCGCGAGACCGTCAAAGGGTTGGAGGGCTTCGGCCTGGATGCGGTCAGCCAAGCGCTGCGTAAGCCGCTCGCGCAGATCGTCATCAATGCCGGCTTCAACCCTTTGGAGAAGGTCGAGGAAGCGCGCGCCGCTCAGGCGGCCTCCGGGAGCGATACGCTCGGGATCGACTGTGATACCGGGCGGCTCACGGACATGATCGAGGCGCTGGTGATCGATCCGGCGCCGGTGAAGATTAATGCGATTCAGGCAGCCGGGGAAGTAGCCGCCGCCGTTTTACGGATACACACCGTCATTAAGATGAAGCAGGGGCGGAGCCGCAGGCCGAATGATGCGGACTTCCAGCCCCTGAGGGATACACATTCAGGCTGACGAGCCTAGCTAAGGAGGTGAACAGACGTTGAAATCGAACCCATCCGATTCCCAGCCAACCCAAGAAGAACAGAACATGCCTCAACCGGAAGAAACGCCGAAGCAAACTGCCGAGGCTTTGGATAAGGAAACGAAGGAAGACAACGTTCCCGAAGAACAGTCCTCAAGCGCGGCTCAAGCCGCCGAGCTTGAGGAACTTCGCAAGCAGGTCGAAGAGCATCAGCAGCGCTTCCTGCGCGCGCAGGCGGATTTCGATAATTTCCGTCGCCGTTCCCGGCAGGAAAAAGAGGATTTCGCCAAGTACGCTTCCGCTAAGGTGATCGAGCAGCTGCTGCCGATCGTGGACAACTTCGAGCGCGCCCTGACCTCCTCCAAGGAAACGAAGGATTTCGAAGCTCTCTTGAAGGGACTCGAAATGACCGCCCGCCAGCTGGAGCAGGTACTGAAGAACGAAGGCCTGCAGGCGATGGAAACGGTAGGACAGCCGTTCAATCCGGATTTCCATCAAGCCATCATGCAGGTAGAGTCCGAAGAGCACGGAGAAGGCATCGTGGTCGAGGAAGTACAGAAGGGCTATGTCCTGAAGGACAAAGTCCTGCGTCCGGCCATGGTTAAAGTAAGCATGTAACAAGCAGGCAAGAATAATCCCGCCGGAAACGGGAGCTATAGCGAGACAGCACCTATTCGAAGGAGGAACCATACCATGAGTAAAGTTATCGGGATTGACTTGGGGACCACCAACTCCTGCGTGGCCGTAATGGAAGGCGGCGAAGCCGTCGTTATTCCCAATCCGGAAGGAAACCGCACGACCCCATCCGTTGTAGGCTTCAAGAAGGACGGGGAGCGCATCGTAGGCGAGAGCGCGAAACGCCAGGCGATCACCAACCCGGACCGTACGGTAAGCTCGATCAAGCGCCATATGGGAACGACCCACAAGGAGAAGATCGAGGACAAGGAATACACGGCTCCTGAAATTTCGGCTATCATTCTGCAGAAGCTGAAGGCGGACGCCGAAGCTTACCTGGGCTCCCCGGTTACGCAGGCCGTTATCACGGTACCGGCCTACTTCAACGACAGCCAGCGCCAGGCAACCAAAGACGCCGGTAAAATTGCCGGTCTTGAAGTTCTCCGCATTGTGAACGAGCCTACGGCAGCGGCTTTGGCCTACGGCCTGGAGAAGGATGCCGAAGAAACAATCCTCGTTTACGACTTGGGCGGCGGTACGTTTGACGTATCCATTCTCGAGCTCGACAGCGGAACGTTCGAAGTTAAGGCAACAAGCGGGGACAACCACCTGGGCGGAGACGACTTCGACCAAGCGGTAATGGACTACCTGGTGGCCGAGTTCAAGAAAGAGCAGGGCGTGGACCTGAGCAAGGACAAAGCCGCGGTTCAGCGTCTGAAGGATGCCGCCGAGAAAGCGAAGAAGGAGCTGTCCGGCGTTCTGACGACGACCATCTCCCTTCCGTTCATCACCATGGTAGACGGCGTTCCCCAGCACTTGGAAATGAACCTGACCCGTGCGAAGTTTGAAGAATTGACGGCAAGCCTTGTGGAAAGAACGCTCGGTCCGACCCGTCAAGCGCTAAGCGATGCCGGTCTGACCGCGAATGACATCAACAAGGTCGTTCTTGTCGGCGGATCGACCCGGATCCCGGCTGTCCAGGAAGCCATCAAGAGGCTGACCGGCAAAGATCCTCACAAAGGGGTTAACCCGGACGAGGTCGTTGCCCTGGGCGCCGCCATTCAAGCGGGCGTTCTGACCGGGGATGTGAAGGACGTTCTGCTTCTGGACGTCACGCCATTGTCCCTCGGAATCGAAACGGCGGGCGGCGTGTTCACGAAGATGATCGAGCGCAATACGACGATCCCGACGAGCAAGTCCCAAGTTTTCAGCACGTATGCCGACAACCAGACGAGCGTAGAAATTCACGTTCTGCAAGGGGAGCGCTCCATGGCCTCCGGCAACAAAACGCTGGGTCGCTTCATGCTGGGTGACATTCCTCCGGCTCCGCGCGGAATCCCGCAAATTGAGGTTACGTTCAATATCGATTCCAACGGGATCGTGAACGTATCCGCTCAGGATAAAGGCACCGGCAAGAGCCAGAACATCACCATCACTTCTTCCGGCGGCTTGACGGACGAAGAAGTGGAACGCATGATGAAGGATGCCGAAGCGCATGCCGACGAAGACCGGAAGCGCAAGGAAGCGGTAGAGGCCCGCAACTCCGCCGACCAGCTCGTTTATACGACCGAGAAGACGATCAAGGACCTGGGCGACAAGGTGGACCAAGCCGACATCGACAAGGCGAACGAGGCGAAAGAGAAAGTGAAGAAGGCGCTCGAAGGCGACGATATCGAAGCCATCAACAAAGCGGCCGAGGAGCTTTCCGAAATCGTTCAAGGCTTGTCCGTCAAGCTCTATGAGCAGGCTGCCCAACAGGCGCAAGCGGCTCAAGGCCAAGGCGGAGCCGAAGGCGGCAAAGCGAAGGATAACGTTGTGGACGCCGACTACGAAGTCGTTAACGACGAAGAGAAGAAATAAGCCGTTTCCATCATCCCCCAACACCCGCCGGCTGGGCCTGTCAGGCTCCCGGCGCTTGTCGGGGTTTACGTTTGTAAGGAAGCAAGGGGACTTTTTTAGGCGGTGAGTGAACAGGTGAGTAAACGCGATTATTACGAGGTGCTCGGAGTCAGCAAGGACGCCTCGGAGGATGAAGTCAAGAAAGCGTTCCGCAAGCTGGCGCGCCAGTACCATCCCGACGTCAACAAGGCCCCGGATGCGGAAGAGAAGTTCAAGGAAGCGAAGGAAGCGTACGACGTCCTGAGCGATGACCAGAAACGGGCCACGTATGACCGGTTCGGTCATGTGGATCCGAACCAGGGCGGCTTCGGCGGCGCAGGCGCGGGCGATTTTGGAGGCTTCGGCGATATTTTCGATATGTTCTTCGGCGGGGAGGGCAGCGGCGCAACCCTAACGCACCTCAGCGCGGGAACGACCTTCAGTACACGATGACCATCGAGTTCAAGGAAGCCGTGTTCGGCAAGGAAACGGATATCACCATCCCGCGGACGGAGACCTGCTCCCGCTGTCACGGCTCGGGAGCGAAGCCCGGGACGAAGCCGGATACGTGCGGCACCTGTAAAGGCACGGGCCAGCAGGAGGTTATCCAGAATACCGCCTTCGGCCGCATCGTGAACCGCCGAGTCTGCCCGACCTGTAACGGCCAGGGTCAGATCATCAAAGAGAAATGCGGCGAGTGCCATGGCGCGGGCAAGGTGAAGACCCAGCGCAAGATTCATGTCAAAATTCCGGCCGGCGTCGACGAAGGAGCCCAGCTCCGGGTGTCGGGAGAAGGGGAAGCCGGGACGAAGGGCGGCCCTCCGGGAGACCTGTACATTGTCATTCGCGTGAAGGCTCACGATTTCTTCGAGCGCGAGGGCGATGACATCTATTGCGAGGTTCCTCTTACCTTTGCGCAAGCTGCTCTCGGAGATGAGATCGAGATTCCGACACTGACCGAGAAGGTCAAGCTGAAGATTCCGCCGGGTACCCAGACGGACACCTATTTCCGTCTGAAGGGAAAAGGGGTTCCCCGTCTGCGCGGGTATGGGCAAGGTGACCAGCATGTGAAAGTCGTCGTCGTCACGCCGACCAACCTGAAGGATGAACAGAAGGATCTGCTTCGGCAGTTTTCCAAGTTGAACGGGGAAAATACCCATGAGCAGCAAGGATCCATTTTTGAACGGATGAAAAAAGCATTCTTGGGCGATTAACCCGGACCTGCTATTCTCGCGATGCGACGATAGCAGGTTTTTTTATAGGCCTCGGGTTCCGTCCGCTCCTCCTGGTATGAGTTGGCCCGATGCGGAGAAAGCTATAAAGGCAAAATTACCCCATTGAGGAGGACCATACCATGAACCGTGAATCCCGTGAAAGCGAAGCCGGCAAGCTGCCGGTCGATCATAACGAGGACGTGGAGTATTCGGAAGCGCTGGCCGACGAGGACGACCGGGAGGCGGCCGAGCGGGCCGAAGCCGCGGACCAGAGACAGGAGGGCTGACATGGGGACCAAGAACATTCTGGCTTACTTTCACGCACCCGAAGCGGCCCAGGCCATGGCGGAACGCCTGAAAGGCATGGGAGCTGAGGAAGTCAGCGTCGATACGTTCAGCCTGACACCGGGGAAGCCGTGGACGGAACGGTTAATCCGTTGACAGGAGAGGTGACCAGTCTGGCCGGGCTGACGCTGGATACCCCCGTATCCTCGCGCAGCACGGGCATCCTGCTCGCGGCGCATCCCAGCGCGAGTGGAATGAGCGACGGAGGAGAAGGGGAACCGAGCGGACGAAACATTGTGCTGACGGCCATCGTCCCGGACGGCATCCATCAGCAGGCCCTTAATCAGATTGAGGAAGCGGGGGCCTGGTGTAGGCCTTCCGTCTTGTTAAACGAAACCCAACCTGCCGGAATCCGTCGGGTTGGGTTTTTGCCGTCCAGGTCAGAACAATCCTTTGCGGTGCAGGATGGTCAGCACCCGATAAAAGTCATACGAGCCGCCCTCGGGCTGCTGCAGCAAACCGGCTTTCACCGCGCGGCTCACGCTTTCGGCCGCCCAGTCCGGAATCGAAGTGAGGGATTGCAGCTCCTCCAGATCCCGGATCCTCTCTTCGAGAGCGGCTTGCCTGGCCTGACTCTCCGCCAAGGCTTGTTTCAGCTCTTGAATCATCGAGATTCCCCTTCGTTCAGAATATCCGTCAGCTCCGAAACATCTTGAACGTAAGCCTTCCATAAAGCCTCTCCCTGAACCCCGTCTATATGAAGATTCGTGCGGATCCACTCGATCTGCGTCGGGGTATAGCCAAGCGAGCGGACGTAAGCGTCATCGAATAGCTCCTCTAGAAAAGGAAGGGGACAGCCTTTTCCGGTAATGTCGTAATGTCTGGCTACAGCCGTTTGGGGGTTCCACCGGTAAAGATGGCTCCAATGGGCCATGACCCACACCGCCCGCTTATAGGATTCGCGAAAATTGCCATCCGCATTGACACACATTTCGTGACCGAGGGTGGAATCGTTGGGATAAGAGCCAAACCGGTCGGTACGGTAGGACAGAGCCCCCACATGGTATGCCATTTCCGCTTGTCCGGGCAAATAGGGAAGGGCAGCTATGATGATCCGGTCGTCTCCAATCGTGTGGGAAGAGGCAAACCGGTCGTTCAGCCCTTCAAAATAATTTCTCGTGGCCGGGGCGTCCGCGCCTTTTCCAATATTGGCCGTCCAATGGATAATGCCGCCCTTTGGCGTAATCTTCACCTGGGGCCGAGACCACGAGCTGGGGGTCAGGAAGCGGTCCACGATCGCATACCCTCCGTCGGCCACAATTTCTTCCACTACCGAGCCCTTCATGCCTTCACCTCCTTACCTTACTCTATGACAAGCTTCCGTAGGGGATTGAGCGTTTGAGTAAAGATTTGTCCACCGCCGTCAAAGCTTAACGGAAGCGGCCTTTCGCGCCCTTCCTCACCTTTGCTCCCCGCTGGCACCTATAGTACAATGAGTCTATTATGCCCGTTAGCCATAATAAAGGTTTACCTTGTTGGTAACTATAGGAGGATGAGCATGCGCTGGCATGAAGTAACGGTACATACAACCGAGGAAGCGATCGAGATGATTTCCAATTTCATCCACGAGCTCGGGGCAGGCGGGGTTTCGATAGAGGAATCGGGTACCCTTAACAAGCAGAGGGATACGTCGCTCGGCCAATGGTACGAACGCCCGCTTAATGACATTCCGGAGGGAAGAGCCGTCATTCAGGGCTATTTCTCCGAGGGGACGGACATGGACGCCGTT
This sequence comes from Paenibacillus sp. CC-CFT747, assembly GCA_030323305.1. Classification (GTDB taxonomy): domain Bacteria; phylum Bacillota; class Bacilli; order Paenibacillales; family NBRC-103111; genus Paenibacillus_AO; species Paenibacillus_AO aurantius. Next base: position 4,232,870 of record CP106741.1, read on the forward strand.
CTGGCAAGCTTGAAGCAGTCGGTTCAAGAGCTGGAGGAGTACAGCATCGACACGGGAGAGCCCGTTTACGAGCTGAAGGATGTGGACGATGAGGATTGGGCGACCGCCTGGAAGCAGTACTTCAAGCCTATCCGGATTACCGACAGGCTGACGATCAAGCCGACGTGGGAGGACTACGAGGCCTCAGCCGAAGAGATCATTCTTGAGCTGGATCCCGGCATGGCGTTTGGAACGGGGACCCATGCCACCACCTCGCTTTGTCTGCGGACGATCGAGAAGGTGATTCGTCCGGGTGATGAAGTGATCGATGTGGGTACCGGCTCCGGGATTCTGGCCATCGCCGCCGCGAAGCTCGGGGCGAAGCATGTGCTCGCCCTGGATCTGGATCCGGTCGCCGTCTCGAGCGCCCAGGAGAATACCAAGCTGAACGGGTTGGAGAATCAGGTGACCGTACGCTTGAGCGATCTGCTGCAGGCGCTTCGGGATAACGGCCAAAACGGTGAGGACCTTGGGGTAACCATGCCGGTGCAGGTGGTCGTGGCGAACATTCTGGCCGAGATCATCCTGCTCTTCGTGGAGGACGTATTCGAGGCACTGGAGCCGGGCGGAACCTACATTGCGTCGGGGATTATCGAAAGTAAGGAGCGGGTCGTCACGGAGGCGCTGACGAAGGCGGGCTTCACTTTGAAGGACCGGTTCCAGGATGGGGACTGGGTCGCCCTGGTGGCGGGAAAGCCGCAGGTGAACGGTGGATAATCTGGGCGGACTTCTTCGCTATCCCATTGACGAGATTCCGTTTATTCTGCTTGTTCTGGTCATTGCATTCACCTTTCACGAATTTGCTCACGCCTATGTGGCGGACAAATTCGGGGATCCGACTCCCCGGTCGATGGGCCGGGTGACGCTGAACCCTATGGTCCATCTGGATGTCCTGGGGACGATTCTCATTTTCCTTTTGGGCTTCGGCTGGGCTAAGCCCGTGCTGATCAAAAGGAGCAACTTCCGCAAGCCCCGGCTTATGGGTATTCTCGTCTCCTTTGCCGGTCCGCTCGCTAATCTCATTCTGGCTTTTCTCGGGTTCCTGCTCGTCTACCTGCTTGGGTACTTCGGAGTCTTTCAATCGTTGAACCCGGGTGTACATTCCGCTTCCCTGCTGTTTCTGGAGCGCTTTGTCCAGCTTAATCTCGTTCTGTTCTTGTTCAACCTGCTGCCGCTGCCGCCGCTTGACGGCTACCGCATTCTTCAGGATTTTCTGCCGCTGCGCACCCGGCTTGTGGTGCAGCAGTATGAGCAGTGGGTCGTTTTTCTGTTCCTGCTTATGTTCTTTATCCCTCCCTTATACAGCAGCACCCTGGGACAGATCTTCACGCTGGTGGGGCCTCTCGCCGGCGTCATGCATAACATTCTGCAGGCCATCTTCGGTCCGGTGACCATCGATCTGGTTTCCTAGATGAGCGGAATAGGGACTCGGGCTCGGGTCATGTTATAAATCAGGCAAGCTGGCGACGGTAATCACCCGCGTCAGCTTTTTTCGGTCATCCTGTGGTGATCCTTACTACTCTCTATCGCGAACGACTAAATTAGGTGTTGCAATTTGCAAGATTTACCTACATAATGGAGGGGAATGATGTAACCGGTTTCATCAAGAGGCCGGTTATCCATAGGAAAACCGTATGGGTGGAGACATTGAGAGAACCCAGGAATCCTATCTGCAGCACCGGAAACGATTGATTTGGCAAGCCATTTCCGGAAAGCAGGCGGTACCTGAGTTTTTTTGTTGTCTTTTTTTGTTGCCTCTACATACGCAATCATTTACGAGGAGGAAGGCTATGAAACGCAAATGGAAGAAAACCGTCGCCCAGTCGGTCGTTCTGTCGCTCGTCGCCACGACCGCCGCTGCGGGATGGCCTATCGTCTCCGTATCGGCTGAGGCTTCAATTCCGGCCGTTCTGATTACGGAGCTGGTGCCGGACACGGCCAATGAAAGCAGCAACGACGGGTACGAGTACGTGGAGCTGTACAACGCAACGGACGCCCCGCTCTCCTTGGCCGGCTATAAGCTTAAGGGCAAGGTTCCGAATACCACCAGCCAATGGGAGGGCGTCCTGGGAGCGGATGCCGTCATTCCCCCGCGTGAAAGTATACTGGTCTGGACGCAGAATTCCACAATTTCCGGCTTGAATCTGACCCGCGACAAGTTTCGGGCGAACTACAAGCTGACGAGTGAACAGCTGCCGGATGAGCGGATTACCATTCTGCAGAACGTATCGGGACTGTATAACGGAAGCTCGACGCAGAAAGACATCACCATCAGCCTGGCCAACCCGGAAGGCAGCGATCTGGTTGCCGCGACCTACTTCGTGAACGGAACCGACGATACCTTTGAGAACAAAGGGATCTCGTTCCGCCAGCCGGCCTCCGGAATCACAATGGTCCATAACGGAGGCAACAAAGAGGCTACGCCGGGCCGCGTCTTACAGGCGGAGGTGCCGGGCTTGGCGCCGTCCGACCTGCTTGCAGCCGGGGGAGACCACAGCCTTACACTCTCCTGGACTCCGGCGAACGATCCGGCCGTGACCGGTTACCGGATTTATTCCCGCGAAGGCTTGCCTCCCGTTTCCGTTACGGAGCCTGCTTACACGTACAGCGGCTTGTCGAACGGAAAAGACTATACGTTTACCGTATCCACTCTGTACGGGGATGGGAATGTATCGCCCGCCTCCCCCGCGTTTCGCGGAATAGCGGGCATCCCGGTTCTCCCGTCCAACACGACCGGCCTTCAGGCGCTGCCCCGCAACGGAGCCGTTCTCCTTAGCTGGGACCCCGCTCCAGAGGGCGACGTCGTGGGGTACCGTCTCTACCAGGATGGGGTGCAGAAGCCTGGTCTCGTAACGGGCACCACCTACACAGCCGATGGGTTGACCAATGGAGAACCGGTCACCTTCGCCGTCTATGCCGTTAACCAGGCGGGTCTTGTGTCCGCGCAGCCGGCGGTTGTTACGCAGACTCCGCAGGCCGCTCCTTCTTTCTTGGTCACCGAGATGGCGCCCGACACCAAAAACGTGGATTACAAAACAGGCGGAACGGACGCTTTCGAATTCATCGAGCTGTATAACAATACCACGACGCCTATCAACCTTAAGGGCTATCAATTGAACTATGTCGCGGGGGCGACCGTTTACAAATACCCGATTACGGAGGACAAGATCGTTCCGCCGGGGTCTCCCTTCGTGATCTGGTTCAAAAACACAAATGTGCAGCAGGTCGGTCTTGCCGAGTTCAACCAGGCTCACGGCAGCTCGATCACAGAGGACCAACTATACGTCATCGTCAACGGAGGAATGGCCAATACGGCGGCCCGCGGCGTTCAATTCCTGGATCCGGATAAAACGGTGATCAGCTCCGCTACCTACCAGCCTCAGGATGTCGGAGAGAGCATCAGCGCGAACTTCATTGCGGACCCTGCTTTCGGCACAGAATCGATCGAACGCTTTAGTATGCCGACCAATCCCGGTTACCTATATCCCGTTCAGCGGACCCCCGATCCGGCGGATACGGCATTGCCGTCTGCTCCAACCGGCGTCCAGGTGACCGCAGGGGTGGGAGGAGTCAAGGTCAACTGGAGCAGCGCTCTAGAGCCCGATGTTGCTTACGTCAACGTGTATGTAGACGGCACGGTACGCAAGAAGGTTCTTATGCCGGCCGCAGAAACGGTGATCGAAGGACTGGAGAACGAGGTACCTGTCACGGTACGGGTCAGTTCTCTCGATACGGCCGGACGAGAGTCGGTCCTTACCGAGCCGGTGACGGTTACTCCGACAGAAAGCTCGATGCCGGCTCTGCTCTTGACGGAGATCGTACCGGACACCTGGAATACGGAGCCGCTTGACGCGCGCGATGTATACGATGCCTTCGAATTCATCGAGCTGTATAATCCGCGTCAGGTGCCTGTTGACCTGAACGGCAAGACGGTACGGTTTACCCAGCCGGACGATGCGGCGAAGAACTGGTCCTGGACGTTCCGCCAGCCTACGGTCATCGGGCCGAAGCAGACGCTGGAGTTCTGGGTTCGTCCGAACGGACTCGGCTATCTGAACAAGGAAGGCTTCAACTTTTCCTACTTCGGCTTCCAGACCGATAAGTACGTGCCGGAGTCGTCTATTGTGCTCGGCGACGGGGCCGGCGGCCTTACCAATGGCGGAGGAATCGTCGACATCGTCGAACCGGACGGAACGGTCATCGTGACCGCTGCTTATAAGGCAGGTCAATTCCTGGAGCGAAAAGGCATTTCTTACGCCTATCCAATGTTTGGCGGAACGGACATGCGCCAGGCCGGAACCCAGCAGACGGCTACACCGGGAATGGTGGATGCTTCACAGGTGCCGCAAGCCGCTAACAGCGATACGACCGCTCCAGCCGCACCTGCCGGACTAACAGCCGAACCGGGGGCCGGTGAGGCGACGGTCCGCTGGCAGCCGAACGGGGAAGCGGATTTGGCGGGCTACCGCCTTTATATGAACGGCCAATACGAGCTGACGCTCCCCGCATCGGCCACTTCCTACAAAATGCCGGCTCTGCCGGGTAAAGTAAAAGTGAAATTCGAGCTGAGCACGGTCGACCGGGCGGGGAACGAATCGGCGAAGGCCGCCATTACCGTCACCCCCGATTACGCGGTGATGACTCAGACCGAGCGGGATCCGAGCCCGGCAAACGCCTTGACGGAATCGCGCTTCCAGGAGGCATGGGACATCGGCGGCAAAGGACCGGTCATTCCGGGCCTTGTGCAAGGACATGTTCCGCAAGGAATGTCTTATTATTCGGGCAACGGCAAGGAGTGGATCCTGAGCGCGGCTTACCATTACTCGGGTGATCCGAGTACGCTGGCCGTTATAGACGCCAAGACGGGCTTACTCGAGAAGTACGTTCACCTGAAAAATCCGGACGGCTCGATCTATGTCGGCCATGCCGGCGGGGTGGCGGTCAGCAAGGAGAACGTGTGGCTCTCTTCGGGCAAAAAATGTACCGCCTGCCTATTCAAGCTTTGCTGAATGCAGAGAGCGGAGGCTTCGTCCAATTTGCCGATTCGTTCGGGGTCGTCACCAACTCTTCGTTTACGGCTTATGAGGATGGGGTGCTGTGGGTGGGCGAATACAGCAATCCGCCTTCTTATACCGTCAGCCCGACCCATACGCTTCAGGACCGGAACGGAGAAACCCACCTTTCCTGGATCGCGGGCTACAAGCTGGGAGAAGATGATCTAATCCCGGCGGCGGCGCCAAGCTTCCTGGAAGAAAACATCCAGAAGGTGGTACCGGATTACGTGCTCAGCATCGGGGACAAAATTCAGGGTGTGGCGTTCCATAACGGGGAAGTGCTCCTAACGAACAACTTCGGACGGCCTTACAACCTGATTGTCCGGCATACGATGCCGATTGTCGCGGATGCGGCTTCCAAGCATACCGAGGTGACCGTCGGCGGAATCGCGGTTCCCGTCTGGTTCCTGGACGGCGTTAACCAGACAGGCTCGCTCCAAATTCCGACCTCAGCTGAAAATATGTTTGTCCGGAACGAGGATGGCGCGGATTACCTGTATGTCAATTTCGAATCCGGCTCGAACCACATGAGGTACATGTCTTCGTATTCCATGGACCGCCTGCTCCGGTTGAATCTTGCGCAGATGCGTTCCTATGACACCAGGACCTTGACAGGCGTTCCGAGCCAATTGGCCATGGGAGATCAGGTACAAGCGGCCGTTCTTGCGGACCGCGGCAACCGGGAAGCGGAGAACGTGACCTCCGAATACACTTGGTCGAGCAGCAACCCGGCTGTTGCCCAAGTATCCGCTGCCGGTCTCGTGAAAGGCATCCGACCGGGCGATGCAATGATCACAGGTACATCGGCCAGCGGCACCGTGCAGGTGACCGTGCAGGTAACGCCGCCGAAAGGAGGCCTTCACCTCGGGGACTCCGGTGATCACGGTGGAGGACCGGGTAAAAGATAAACCGTATTAAACCAAAAGCCTGCTGGCGCCGGAATTTCTCCGGCGCCATTTTTTTATCAGAGGGTTGTCGTTGCCCGTGCACTTCGGGCGGTCCGAATGAATAAGCGCTCCGGCGGATAAGCTTGGTAAAAGGATGGCAAAAGCCGCACAATCGCCCGCTCCTGCAGGACGGGGGTAGCATTTCGGCTGTAAAAAAGGTAAGATGAAGGTTGGAACTTTGGCAGAAAAGAGTGATCATACGCATGCAGCGTTATTTTGTTCCTCCCGAACAGTTCGGTCCGGAATCGGTCCGGATCACGGGGGATGACGCCCACCATCTCCTGCGGGTGATGAGAGGGCAGCCGGGAGATAAGGTCATCTGCAGCAACGGAAGCGACCGGGTTGTTCTGGCTGAGCTTCAGGAGCTGGGGAAGACGGAGGCCCAAGCCCTTATCGTGGAGGAGCTTCCTTTTGCAGGAGAGCCGGCTATTGAGGTCTGGGTGGCCCAAAGCCTCCCCAAAGGGGACAAGCTGGAGACCGTCATCCAGAAAGGCACGGAGATCGGCGCGGCCAAATTCCTCCCTTTCCTGTCGGAGCGGACCGTCGTCCAATACGATGCGAAGAAAGAAGCGAAGAAGCTGGAGCGCTGGCAGAAGATCGCTAAGGAAGCCGCCGAGCAGGCCCACCGCAGCCGGGTCCCCGTCGTTGACCGGACCCGAACGTGGAAAGAACTGCTTAAGGCGGCGGCTGAAGCCGACTTGGCACTGATCTGTTACGAGAAGGAGAACGGGCTCCAGCTGAAGCAGGCGCTGGCCGGAAAGCTCGGCCAACCAGCGGAGGGAAAGAAGGCCCTTCGTGTACTGTTCGCCATAGGGCCGGAAGGCGGCTTCGCTGAACAGGAAGTGGAACAGGCGGAAGAGGCCGGCTTCCGATCCGTCGGCTTGGGAGCCCGCATCCTTCGCACCGAGACGGCTGCTATGGTGGCGCTCGCGTGCCTTTTCTATGAATCCGGAGAAATGGGGGAATAATCGTTATGCCCAGCGTGGCTTTTCATACATTGGGCTGCAAGGTGAACTTCTACGAAACGGAAGGCATCTGGCAGCTGTTCAAGAACGAAGGATACGAGATGGTGGATTTCGAGCGGACCGCCGACGTCTACTTGATTAATACCTGCACCGTCACCAATACGGGGGATAAAAAAGCCGGCAGGTGATCCGCCGTGCCATCCGGCGCAACCCGGAGGCGATCATCGCGGTAACCGGGTGCTACGCCCAAACGTCGCCGGCCGAGGTCGCCGCCATTCCCGGCGTCGATATCGTCATTGGGACGCAGGACCGCCACAAGATCATTCCGCTGATCAAGCAGTTTCAGGCGGAGCGCCAGCCGATCAATGCGGTTCGCAACATCATGAAGACGCGGGAGTTCGAGGAGCTGGATGTGCCGGAATTCTCCGACCGGACCCGGGCGTTCCTCAAAATTCAAGAAGGCTGCAACAACTTCTGTACCTTCTGCATCATCCCGTGGTCCCGCGGCTTATTAAGAAGCCGAAAGCCCGAAAGTGTAGTCGAGCAGACCAAGCAGCTCGTATCGGCCGGCTACCAGGAAATCGTTCTGACCGGTATTCATACGGGCGGCTACGGGGAGGATCTGGAGAACTACAACCTGGCGAAGCTGCTGTGGGATCTCGATAAGGTGGACGGGCTGAAGCGCGTCCGCATCTCCTCCATTGAAGCGAGCCAGATTACCGACGAGGTGCTGGACGTCCTGAAAGGGTCGGAGAAAATGTGCCGGCACTTCCACATTCCGCTTCAGGCCGGTCATGACGAAGTCCTGAAACGGATGCGCCGCAAGTACACCACAGCGGAATATGGCGAGAAGATCGAGCGGATCCACCGGATCATGCCGGATGCGGCCATTACGACCGACGTCATCGTCGGCTTCCCTGGTGAGACGGAAGAGATGTTCCGCACCGGATTCGAATTTATGAAGCGGATGCGTTTTGCCGAAATGCACGTCTTCCCTTATTCCAAGCGGACCGGAACCCCGGCCGCCCGCATGGAGGATCAGGTAGACGAAGAGATCAAGAACCGCCGCGTTCATGAGCTGATCGACCTCTCCGAGAGAATGCAGCTGGAGTACGCGAAGCCTTTTGTCGGCCAGGTGCTGGAAGTCATTCCGGAGCGTACGTACAAGGACGCCCCGGACAGCGGGCTCATGATGGGGTACTCGGACAATTACATCCAGCTGGTCTTCCCGGGCTCCGAGGACTTGATCGGCCGGATCGTTAAGGTGAAAGTGGACGAAGCCGGCGTGAACGAATGCAAGGGAACGCTGGTGCGCGTGCTGGACGATGCTCCGGCCGCCGCGGTTTAGAATCGTGTGGGAAAGCTCCAAGGAATTGGAGCTTTCTTTACTTCTTGCGTCTCGGCTGACTTTTTAACGTCGTGAAGCCGTGATGGGTGAAAAGCCTTTTGAAGGTGTTAAGGAAGGGGATAACGAGATGGGCATCCAGGAAATATCGGCAGGCGGTGTGGTGTACCGCGGCTCGGGAAGCGGACTCGAAATTCAACTCATTCAAGACCGCTATGGGGTGATTACGCTCCCAAAGGGAAAGATGGAACCGGGAGAGACGATTGAGGAAACCGCCCTGCGGGAAATAGTAGAAGAAACGGGTATCCGGGGCAAGATTATCCAGCATCTGGAAACGGTCAGGTATCCTTATACTTCCCCTGAGAAGGGAAACGTAGATAAGGAAGTGCATTATTACCTGGTGGAGGCGCTGGGTGGCGAGCTTCAGGCCCAGCTGGAGGAAATCCGCGGAGTGGAATGGCTCCCGCCTCACGAAGCGTGGAACCGGCAAAAAGAGTCGGGCTATGAAAACAATCAATCGGTCCTGGAGAAGGCTTTTAGGGCGCTGGGACTTACCACGGAGGAGAACTAAGATGGAAATGAATCCGATTGCGGGTTATATCGATCATACGCTGCTTAAGCCGGACGCCACCTCGGAGGCCATCTGCAAGCTTTGCGAGGAAGCGCTGGAGCATCGCTTCTACGGCGTATGTGTAAACAGCCAGTGGGTTTCGTACTGTAAAGAAATACTGGGAGACTCCGGCGTCAAAATCAGTGCGGTCGTCGGCTTCCCGTTGGGAGCGAACCACAGCGGAGTCAAGGCCTTCGAAGCCCAGCTGGCCATTGCCAACGGAGCGGACGAAATCGATATGGTTCTGCCGGTCGGCCTGGTGCTGGAAGGCAACTATGACGAAGTCGAGCGGGACATCCGCCATGTGGTGGAAGGGACTTTCCGGAAGAACGTTATCAAGGTCATCCTGGAGACCGGCTTCCTGAACGACGAGCAGAAAATCGAAGCCTGCCGGGCCGCGGAACGGGCAGGCGCCCATTTCGTGAAAACCTCGACAGGCTTCGGCCCGGGCAAAGCGACGATCGAGGATGTCCGTCTCATGCGGGACACGGTCTCCGAGGAGATGAGCGTCAAGGCGTCCGGCGGCATCAAGGACCTGGAAACCGCTTTGAGAATGATCGAGGCGGGTGCTTCCCGGCTCGGAACGAGCTCGGGTGTAGCCATTGTGAGCGGCGTTAAGGGCATCGGCGAGTATTGATCAGGCGGGCCGGATTCTTTTGAGAACCGGTAAGTAGCAGAGAGGGAGCGCCGCAAGGGAGCAGACGATGTTGAACACCGTCTGGGCGTGGGCGATTTGGGCGGCCGGCGATTCCGAGAACCAGGCCGTCGCCGTGGTTAGCGCAGGCAGAAGCGGGTAGAACAACAGCGCTCCACCCAGGTTCAGCAGCACATGCGACCACGCAACGTAGCCGCCGTAGCGGCTTCCGCCGATGCTCGCGATCACGGCCGTGGCGCACGTGCCCACGTTCGCGCCGATTACGATCGCGATGCCGAGCTCCGGCGGAATCGCCTGCGCGGCGGCCAGGCTCATCGCCATAGCGATCGTGGCGGCGCTGCTGTGGATCAGCGCCGTCACGGCCGCGCCTGCGGCGATGCCCCACAGCCGGCTCTCCTGCGAGCGCTGGACGAGCCATGCCAGAAGGCCCCGGGCTTTCAGCTCGGGGACGATCGACTGCATGACGTCCATGCCGAGCAGGAGACAGGCGAAGCCGGCGGCGGCAAGCGCGCCCGCGCGCAGATGCGGCGCCCAGGCGAGGCGCGCCGGCACGAGCCCGGCGGACGCCCAGACGGCCGCCGCCGCGAAGAGCAGCGGCACGCCATACTGCTGCAGGCTGAGGCCGAGCAGCTCGGTGGTGAGGCATGTGCCGATGTTGCTGCCGAGGATGATGCCGAGCGTCTGCGGGAAGGCCAGCAGCCCGCTGTTCACGAGGCCGATGGTCAGGACCGTTACCGCCGTGCTGCTCTGCAGGAGGGCGGTAAGGGCGGTGGAGGCCATCAGGCCGCGGGCGGGGGTCTGGGTAAACCGTTCCAGCACGGTTTGGAGCAGGGAGCCGGCCCAGCGGTGGAGCGCGAGCTCCATTCCTTTCATGCCGAGCATAAACATGGCGAAACCCGCGGCGAGCGGGAGGACGATGGCATGCAGCATGGAAAGCTTGTCTCCTTTTAGATGAAATGGTAAACGAGAAGCTTCGCCGCTCCTTGCGGTTTAAGAGTGCGCAGGGGACGGCGGAACGAATCCATAAGCGGGCAGGCGGGGCTTGGTCAATCCATGTATATGCCCGGCCTGCCTTCAGAATGAACAGGAGTGGAAAAGTTGGCAGCCGTATATTTGCAACGCAGCCGCAAGATTACCCAACTCGGAGGAGCCTATGGCGCCAAGCTGAACGCCGAGGCTGTATGGGGGCGCAGAAGCATCCGCGAAGCCGGATCGAGCTCGGGCACCCCTGGGTTTACCGCAGCGAAGTGGAGCGGGTCGAAGGGGACCCGGCACCGGGGTCCGTCGTTCCGGTTTACAATCACCAGGGGCAGTTTCTTGCCTCCGGGTATTACAACCCCGATTCGCAGATGATCGTCCGCATTGTGGACCATCAGCCGCTTACGGAAATGGACCGGGCCTTCTTCACCTCCCGTTTCCAGGACTGCCGGAGGCACCGCAGCCGGTTTCTTCCCAACGAGAGCTCTTACCGGGCCGTTTACGGGGAAGCGGATTTCCTTCCGGGTCTCATTGTGGACAAATTCTCGGACGTGCTCGTCGTCCAGTTTCTCACTTTGGGAATGGACCGCTGCCGCGAGGTTATCGTGGAAGCGTTGGTGGAAGTCTTTAAACCGTCCGGCATTTACGAGCGCAGCGATGTGCCCATCCGGGAGCTGGAGGGGCTGGAGCAGCGAAAAGGTCCCCTGTACGGGCAGTGCCCGGAGAGGGTCCTTATTGAGGAGAACGGCCTTCAGCTGGAGGTCGATATCCGGGAAGGCCAGAAGACGGGCTATTTCTTCGACCAGAGGGAGAACCGGGCCGCCATCGAACCGCTCATGAAAGGATGGGGCGGGCGCAGCGGCATCCGGCTGGAGGAAAGAACCGGAGAAGACGGGATCGCGAAGACCGTTCCGGTCAACGCCAACGGAAAGCCGGTAAGCTTTCCCTTTGGGACGGGGCGACCGTTCTTGAGTGTTTCTCGCATACGGGCAGCTTTACGCTTCATGCCTGCCAATATGGGGCGAAGAGAGTGACGTGCCTGGACATTTCCGAGCATGCCGTCGAGAGCGCCCGGGCGAACGTGGAACGCAACGGTTTCCTCGACCGGGTCGAGTTCGTGGTAGCGGATGCTTTTCAATATTTACGGGATCAGGTTAAGGGAAGCGAGCAGCGGAAAGAGCGGGCGGACGCCGGACAGAAGAAAGTGGACACCTCCAAGCCGCTCGAAGAGGGCGGCCGCACGTGGGATGTGGTCATTCTGGATCCGCCGGCCTTTGCCAAAACGAGAAGCGCCGTCGAAGGCGCCTGCCGCGGGTACAAGGACATCAACCTTCACGGCTTGAAGCTGGTTAATGAAGGCGGCTATCTGGTTACGGCCAGCTGCTCCTACCATATGAAACCCGAGCTGTTTCTTGAGACCGTTCATGCCGCCGCCGCCGATGCCGGGAAAATTCTCCGCCTGATCGAGTTCCGCGGAGCGGGCAAGGATCACCCCCGCATTCTGGGGGTCGACGAAGGGCATTATTTGAAATTTGCCATCTTTGAAGTGCGGAGCCGGCAAGCTTAACGGCTGCAAGGTCTGCACCAGTACAGGGCCTCCTTATCCAGGAGGCTCTCTTTTTTATGCGCTTTTCTCCTAAATTCCTTGGGATTCTTTTTCCAGTAACGAACAAATGATCTCTATCTCCCGCCAAAGTGTGATAGAATAGAGGAAAATTGGTTTGCAGACAGGAAAAAAAGAGCTGGGAAACGGTAGGCCCGGCTGCAGCAATGAGGAGGAGTACCATGGGTTTGCGGTTCGTAATGGGACGGGCGGGTACCGGCAAAAGCACCCTGTGTTTGAAGGAGATCCGAAAGCGTCTCGAAGAAAGTCCGGAAGGCCATCCGCTTCTTCTGCTCGTTCCCGAGCAGTCCACCTTCCAGGTGGAGCAAGCGCTTCTGGAATCTCCGGAGATAAAGGGCTACACCCGGGCACAAGTATTCAGCTTTCGGAGGCTCGCGTGGCGGGTCATGCAGGAAACCGGACATACGGCAGGCGTTCCTATAGACGATCTGGGCAAGGCGATGCTGCTGCAGCGCGTTATACATAAACGGAGAAAAGAATGGAAGGTTTTTCAGCAGGCCGAAGGGGAAATGGGCCTGATCGGGAAAATGACCCGGTTCTTTAAGGAGCTGAAGCGCTGCGGCATCACCCCGGAGGATTGGGAGGCGCATACGTCGGAACTGCCCGCGGACCGGGAAGGGACGGGCTGGAAGGACAAGCTCGAAGACCTGTCCTTGCTGTACCGGGAGTATGAGTCGGAGCTGGCCGGGCTTTATTTGGATACGGAGAGTTTCCTGCCCCGTCTGGCCGCCGCCATGCAGGACTGCTCCCTCCTCGGTGATGCGGAGCTTTGGGTGGACGGGTTCTTCGGCTTTACGCCCCAGGAGCTTGAGGTGATCGTAAAGTGCGCTCTGCACTGCCGCCAGGTGACCGTTACGTTATGCTTGGACCGCCCGTATGACGCGGGGGAACGTCCGGACGAGCTGGATCTTTTTCACCCTACGGCACGGGCGATGATCCGGCTTAAGGAGCAGCTGGATGCGCACGGGGCGGAACCGACGTCTACGGAGATTCTCGATGGAACGGCGCCGCCCCGCTTTGCGGGCAGTCCGATGCTAGCTCATCTGGAAAGGCAGTACGCCTTGAGGAATCCTTCCCGCGGAGGCACTTACCGGGATGGGCCAGTAGAGACGGGCAAGCCGTCGGTTTCCGTTCATGCCGCTGTTCACCGCCGGGCCGAGGTAGAAGGAGCCGCCAGGGAAATGCTTCGGCTCGTCCGGGACGAGGGCTTGAGGTGGAGGGATCTATCGGTCCGGGTTAGGAAGCTTGGAGATTACAGTGAGCTGATCGGAACGGTTTTCCCCGAGTATGGCATTCCGTACTTCCTGGATGAGAAAAGGTCCGTGGTTCATCACCCGCTGGTGGAATTTATCCGGTCCTCCCTTGAGATCATCCAGCATAATTGGCGCTACGAGGCTGTCTTCCGCTGTGTCAAAACGGACTTTCTCCTTCCTCTCGAGGGGAGGAGGATGCCGGGTCCGTCGACCGCAACGGAATGGACGAGCTGGAGAATTATGTCCTGGCCAGAGGCATTCAGGGCTACCGCTGGAAGGATGACCGTAACTGGAGCTTCCTTCAGCCGGAAGTGCCGGAGGATGACGATGGAATCACTCCCGAGCCCGGAAGAACGAAGGAGCAGGCCGACCGGCTGGCGGCATGCCGCGAGCGGATCGTTCCCGTTTTCCAGCGCTTCGAGGAGCGGTTCAAGAACGCCGGTGGACGTGTCTCGGCGATGACCGAGGCTCTCTACGCCCTTCTTGAGGAATGCCGGGTTCCGGAGAAGCTGGAGGGCTGGAGCGGAGAGGCGCTTAAGTCCGGCCGGCCGGAGAAGGCGAGGGAGCACGGGCAGGTTTGGGACCGGGTGATGGACCTCGTGGATCAGCTGGTCGAACTGATGGGGGAAGAAATGGTTACGGCCGAGGGCTTTACCGCACTTGTGGACACCGGCCTGGAGGCCATCTGCCTCGGCCTGGTTCCTCCGTCTATGGACGAGGTGCTGGTCGGTACTATGGACCGGACCCGCTCCACCCAGAAAAAATACTCCTTCGTGCTCGGCGTCAATGAAGGCGTGCTCCCGGCTAAGGCGGATGAAACGCCTGTTCTTTCGGATGCCGAAAGAGAAAAGCTCAGGGAATCGGGACTCGATATGCCGGACAGCCTCCGCCGCAGGCTGCTCGATGAGCAGCTGCTTGTGTACTCCGTTCTCTGTTCCCCCTCGGAGCATTTATGGGTAAGCTACCCTCTTGCCGATGAAGAAGGAAAGTCCCTGCTTCCTTCCGAAATCATCAAGTCCATCCGGAGATGGTTTCCGGGGCTCGGGGAGGGGCTGCTGCTGGCGGAGCCCGATCCGGAGAGCGCGGAAGAGGAGCAAATGGCCTACCTGTCCCGACGGGAGAAGGCACTCGCCGTTCTTCATTCTCAGCTGAAGCAAGGGGCCGCCGGGCGCCCCGTTTCCGAGCTGTGGTGGGAGGCCTATAACTGGTTCGCGGGACGGGAAGAGTGGAAGGTCCCGCTGGAACGCCTTGCAGCCTCCCTTACGTACCAGAACCGGGAGAAGCCGCTTGCTCCCGAAACCAGCCGCCTGCTGTACGGGAATGTGCTTAGGGCAAGCGTTTCCCGAATGGAGCGCTACGTCTCTTGTCCGTTCTCCCAATTTGCTTCTCATGGGCTGAAGCTTAAGGAACGGCGCATTTACCGCCTGCAAGCACCGGATATCGGCCAGCTCTTTCATGCCGCCCTGAGCCATGTGGTCCGGGACATGCAGCAGGACCAGCTGGAATGGGCCGCTTTGAGACCGGAGGAAGTAGTGGGGAAGGCTTCTGCAATCGTTGACAAGCTGACCCCTCGCCTGCAGAGCGAGATTCTGCTAAGCACTTCCCGCAACCGCTACATCGCCCGCAAGCTGAAGGAAACAGTCGGACAGGCCACGCTTATGCTGGCCCGCCACCATCAGCTGAGCGAATTCGTTCCGGTCGGGCTGGAGCTGGGCTTCGGTCCCGGGGAGCCGCTCCCCGCTCTTGCTTTCCGGCTGCCTAACGGCTGCCGGATGGAGATCGTCGGGCGGATCGACCGGGTGGACCGCGCCGAGCACGGCAGTGAAATTCTTCTCCGGGTACTCGATTACAAATCGAGTGAAACGAATTTGCGCCTGACGGATCTGTTCAACGGACTGTCTCTGCAAATGCTGACCTACCTGGATGTCGTTATTACCCATTCGCCGCAATGGCTGGGACAGAAAGCCCGGCCGGCTGGCGTTCTCTATTTCCATGTTCACAATCCCCTCATCCAGACGAGCAACGGGCTGCCTGCCCACTCCGTGGAAGCGGAGCTGCGGAAACGATTCAAAATGAAGGGACTCGTGGCGGACGATACGGAGATTGTCCGGCTGATGGACCGGGAATTGAAGGACCGGACGGGCTATTCCCAAGTCATTCCGGTTTCGGTAAAAACCGACGGCAGCTTCTCCAAGGTGTCCTCGGTCGCTTCTCCCCGGCAGTGGGACCTGCTGAGAGGATACGTACGCTCCGTCATCCGGGAGATCGGAACGGAGATAACGAACGGCCAGGTGGGCATTGTTCCTTACCAGCAGGGTCCCAAATCGGCATGCACCTTCTGCTCTTACCGGCCGGTCTGCCATTTCGACGCCCAGCTAGAAGGCAACCAATACCGGCTGTTCGGGGCGAGAAGCGGGGAGGAAATATGGGAAGCCATGGAACAGACGGCTTCGGCCCTGGAAGGTCCGGAAACGCTTGAAATCCATGCCGACCGCACCAAGGAAACCGGAACGTCACCGGCAGAGAGAGAAGAGAAAGGAGGACCTTGGCGATGACATCCGTTATCCCTAAACCGGCCGATTCAACATGGACGAATGAACAGTGGGATGCCATTTCCCTGTCAGGTGAAAACATTCTCGTGGCGGCTGCCGCGGGGTCCGGAAAGACGGCGGTTCTGGTCGAGCGCATCATCCGTAAGCTGTCCGACGAAACGGATCCCATGGATGTGGACCGGCTTCTGGTGGCGACGTTTACCAAGGCGGCGGCGAGTGAGATGAAGCAGCGGATCCGGGAAGCCTTGTCGGCCGCTCTGGAGAAGAATCCCGATTCGGCTCACCTCCGCTCCCAGCTGGCTCTGCTTAACAAAGCATCCATTACGACTCTTCACTCCTTCTGTCTGGAGGTCATCCAGCGGCATTACCAGGTCATTCGCCTCGACCCGGGGTTCCGGATCGGGAACGAAACCGAAACGGCCCTCATGAGGCAGGAGCTGCTCGAAGAATTGATGGAAGAGAACTATGAGCAGGCGGAGGAAGACAGCCCGTTCTGGCGGTTGGTCGACTGGTTCAGCGGAGAGCGCAGCGATGCCGCCCTCTTCCGTCTCCTCCTGCAGCTGTACGATTCCTCCCGAAGCCATCCTTATCCGGAGCATTGGCTTAAGGAAATGGCCAGTCTTTTTGGCCGGCATGACGAGGAAGAGAATGGCGCTTCCGGTCAGGGCTACCTCGCCTGGCAGGAAAGTCTGGCCTCCGATGTGAGGCTGGAGCTGAACGGAATGGCGGGTCTTCTGAAGGAAGCCGTTAGAATAGCCGAAGGTCCGGGGGACCGGCTCCCTATCTGACCAGTTTGCAGGAAGAGCTTGCGGCGATCGAAGCGAGGCGCGCTGCGGCCCGCGGAAGCTGGGAAGACATGTACCAGGCGTTCCAGGACCCGGTTTTCGGACGGCTGAAGGCGTGCAAGGGGATGAATACGACAAAGCCCTGCAGGACAAAGTCAAGGCCCTCCGCGATAGCGTCAAGGAAAGGCTCGGCAAGCTGCAAACGGATCTGTTCGGACGGACGGTGGAGCAGTTCCGGCAGGAGCTGGAGAAGACCGCTCCACTGATGACGGCTTTGGTGGAGCTGGTGCTTGCCTTCGGGGAACGTTACCAGACCGCTAAGCGGAAAAAGGACTCGTGGATTTCGCGGATCTGGAGCATTACTGCCTGCAAATTCTGACGGGAGCCGAATCGGTGCCGGGCCGGCTGGTCCCATCCGTTGCGGCTGCCGAATACCGGGAGCATTATCTTGAAATTCTTCTGGACGAGTACCAGGACACGAACCGGGTTCAGGAAGCGATTGTGGAGCTTATCTCCCGGGACGGCAAGGGAAACCGGTTTATGGTGGGAGACGTCAAGCAAAGCATATACCGGTTCCGGCTGGCGGAGCCGGGTTTGTTTCTGGAGAAATACAAGCGATTCGGCCCGGACGGCACGGGAGGAGGGCGCCGGATTGATCTGGCCCGCAACTTCCGCAGCCGTCAGGAGGTGGTGGACGGGGTTAACTTCCTCTTCCGGCAGATCATGGAGGAGCAAGTAGGGGAAATCCGCTACGACCCGAGCGCCGAGCTCGTTTGTGGAGCGTCTTATCCGCCTAACGAGCTGGATTTGTCGGTCGAGCTCCTTCTGGTGGACAAGGCCGGGCAGGACGAAGGAAAAGGGACTTTCTCTCCTGACGAACGAGAAGAAAGCGGAGGAGCCGATTCCGAGTCCGCTGACGAGCAATCGGCCGAGAAAGATGAGCAGGCTGCTCTTCTGGAAGCGAGGCTGATCGCCTCCCGAATCCGGTCCCTTATGGGAGAGACCGGCCCCCGCTTTCTCACGGCCGGACGAAAGGGCGAGCCGTCCCGGCCGCTCGAGTACCGGGATATTGTTATCCTCATGCGGGCGACCCAGCAGTGGGCGGGCGTCTTCATGGAGGAGTTCAAGAGGGAAGGCATTCCCGTGTATGCCGAGCTGAATTCAGGCTATTTCGCTGCCACAGAGGTCGGGGTGATCCTGTCGCTTCTGCAGATCATCGACAATCCGTTCCAGGATATCCCGTTGGCCGGCGTTCTGCGCTCTCCGATCGTCGGCTTGACGGCGGATGAGCTCGCCCGGATCCGGGCCGCGCACAAGAACGGAAGCTTCTACGAGGCGCTGCTTGCCTGTTCGGAAGCCGCCGCATCCACGCTTCAGGCAGCGGCTGTGTCCGAACAGGGATCGCTTGGCGACAGCCTTGCCGGCTTCCCGGGCCGTTCCGACACCATGGCCGGAACAGTCAAGGCGTTTCCCGGCAGCCCGGAACCTGAGCTGGCCGCGAAGCTGAGCGTCTTCCTGGACCGGCTCTCCCGCTGGAGAGAGGAAGCGAGGCAGGCCCCCGTCTCCGACTTGATCGGGCAGCTGTACCGGGAGACCGGATACTTTGATTTCACAGGCGGCCTTCCCGGCGGTTCCCAGCGGCAGGCCAACCTTCGTGCTCTCTATGACCGGGCCCGCCAGTATGAGGCCACCTCGTTCCGGGGACTGTTCCGCTTCCTGCGCTTCATCGAACGGATGAGGGACGGGGGAGGAGATCTCGGAACCGCCCGCGCCCTGGGCGAGCAGGAGAATGTAGTGCGGATCATGACCATCCATAAGAGCAAAGGCCTGGAGTTTCCCGTCGTATTCGTAGCGGGAACGGGGAAGATGTTCAACCGGCAGGATTTGAACGGAGGATTCCTTCTTCATAAGGACCTGGGCTTCGGTCCGCGGTTCGTGGATACGGAGCTCCGGGTCTCGTATCCCACCTTTCCGTCGCTCGCCATCCGCAGGAGGATGAAGATGGAGCTGCTCGCCGAGGAGATGAGGGTCTTGTACGTGGCCCTGACCCGTGCCCGGGAGAAGCTGTATTTGACGGGAACCGTCAAATCGCTGGAAAGCCAAGCGGCGAATTGGGCCCGAATGCTCGGACATAAGGAACTTGTTCTTCCGGACTATGAGCTGGCGCAGGCCAAATGCTACCTTGACTGGATCGGTCCGGCTCTGATTCGGCACCGGGATGCTTCTCTTCTGCGGAAGGCGGCCGGAGAGCCGGAGGGCTTTCCGGCGGGGATGGCCGAGGAGCCATCCCGCTGGTCGGTCACCGTCGTCCCTGCCTGGAAGCTGAGTGCCGTCACGGAGCTGGCTGATGGAACCACCGGACAGGAAAACAGCGGGAAGCTGGAGGCGGTGACCCGTCTCCTACCCGTAACCGGCCTGTCCGGACGATGGAAGGAAGAGATCGACCGGAGACTGTCCTGGGAATATCCCTATGCTCAGGCATCGCGGCTCTTCTCCAAAACGTCGGTGTCGGAGCTCAAACGGCTGAGCGAACAGGGCGAGGCCGTCTTAAACGGAGACGACGATCCCCCGGGTACTACCGGATCGCTGCCGGGAACGGGACGTACCGCCGTCCCGGCCTTCCGCCGGCCCAAGTTTATGGAGGAGAAGAAGTTAACCGCGGCTGAGCGGGGAACGGTGTACCATGCCGTCATGCAGCTTCTCCCGCTAAAGCCCGGGCTCAGCCGGGACGATATCGAGGCGGCGGTTCAGGATATGGTCACCCGCCGGCTTCTGCTTCCCGAGCAGGCTCAAGCGATCGATCCTGGCGTCATTGCCGCTTTCTTCGCAACCGAAGCCGGTACCCGGCTGCTCGGCGCCCGTCAGGTTCACCGGGAGCTGCCGTTTAATTACCGGTTGGAAGCAGGTGAGCTTCACCCGGACGAGGATGAGCGGATCCGCCGAGAGTCCGTTATGATCCAGGGGATCATCGACTGTCTTTTTGAAGATGAGAAGGGTCTTGTGCTTCTCGATTACAAAACGGACGCCCTCCGTCAAGGGGAAGGCAGCCGGGCGGAACGCTACCGGACCCAGATTTCCCTGTACGCTCGGGCGGTGGAAGACATTTGGAAACGGCCCCTCAGCCGGAAATATCTTTATTTCTTTGATGGAGCGGAGCTTGTGACGTTGGATTGACGATTCGAACGGGTAAACGTAAGGCGTAGAAACGAATGTCTCCGACGGATCCCTGGTGACCCTTCTCTGACAGTGTTCGAAGAGCGACTGACAGAGCCGCTTCTCTCAAGTGGACCAGAATAAAGCTGCGGCCGGCAGAAGCCGCCGATACTACTGAAGACCAGGCATTTAGGAGGAACAGCATGCGAATTTTACATACGGCCGATTGGCATTTGGGGCGGACGCTGGAAGGAAGAAGCCGCGGGGAGGAGCAGGAGGCCTTTCTGGATGAGCTCGTGGCCCTTGTCCGCGAGGAGCAGATCGACCTTGTCTTGATGGCCGGAGACGCCTATGATTCCGTCAATCCTCCCGCGAGTGCGGAGAAGCTGTTCTATGACGGACTTTCCCGCCTCGCGGAGGGAGGAAAACGCAAGGTAGCCGTCATCGCCGGCAATCATGATAACCCGGAACGGCTGGCCGCCTCGTGGCCGCTTGCGGAGAAGCAGGGCATTACGCTTGTAGGGCTGCCCATCCCCCACCTGCAGACGCTCACGATCGAAAGGACCGGAGAGCAGGCGACGCTTCTCGCTCTTCCCTATCCGTCCGAATCCCGTTTGAGCGAGCTTTTGGCCGATGAGGCGGATGAAGCCAGCCTGCGGACCGCTTACTCCGACCGGATCAAGAACCTCGTGGCCAAGACGTGTGCCGGCTTTAAGTCCGATACGGTCAATTTGATCATGAGCCATTTGTACGTGCTGGGCGGAGCGGAAAGCGAATCGGAGCGTCCGATTCAAGTGGGGGAGCCTACACGGTCGATACCGCTGCGTTATGCGCCAAGGCTCAGTATGTGGCGCTTGGCCACCTGCACCGTCCGCAAACGATGAAAGCGGGGGACCTGATCCGCTATTCCGGCTCTCCTCTTGCCTACAGCTTCTCGGAAGCCGGACAGGCCAAGTCGGTCACCGTTCTGGAGGTGGAGCCCGGCAAGCCGGCCGCTATGCAGGAGCTGCCCTTGAGCTGCGGGCGTCCTCTCGTGCATTGGAAGGCAAAGGGCGGTCTTGCGGAGGTCCACCGTTGGCTGGAGGAGGGACGGGACCACCGGGCTTGGATCGATCTGGAGCTGCACCTCGGCGATTCCTTAAGCATGGAGCAGATCCAGTCGCTCCGCCGGCACCACACGGGACTCATCCATATCCGTCCTGTCTATCCGGAGATGGAAGCGGTCGAGACCGTGCGCGACGCCCAGGTGCCGATGGACGAAATGTTCCGCCGCTTCTATGCCCGTCAAACCGGCGGGGCGCAGCCGGACACGGAACTGGTCCAGCTTTTTATGGAGCTTCTTCACGAAACCGCTGAGCTGGAAGCGGCCGCCGGAAAGGAGGAGGGGTCTTGAAGCCGATATCGTTAACCCTTTCCGGGCTGCAAAGTTATCGGGAGAAGCAGGAGATCGATTTTACGGCGCTGTGCGGGGCCGGCGTTTTCGGCATCTTCGGTCCGACGGGAAGCGGCAAATCCTCCATCCTGGATGCGATGACGCTGGCCCTGTACGGAAAGGTCGAACGGGCGAGCGGCGGAACGCAGGGCATTATGAATCATGCCGAAAACACGCTGTCGGTCGCCTTTGTCTTCGAGCTCAGCCATGCCGGCGGCCCGCTGAGGTTCAAGGTCGAAAGGCAGTTCAAGCGGGGCGGAGAGGTATCGGTGAATAACACCGTGAGCCGTTTTATCCGCTATGAGGGAGAGGAGCCGGTCGTGATGGCCGACAAGGTGGCCGACGTGAACCAGAAGGTTCAGCAGGTGCTCGGCTTGTCCATGACGGATTTCACCCGGGCCGTCGTCCTCCCCCAAGGCAAATTCGCGGAATTTCTCGCGCTAGGGGGCAAGGAGCGCCGGCAGATGCTTCAGCGGTTGTTTCACCTCGAGCCGTACGGCGACCTGCTTAACGCCCGGGTGAGCACCCGGTTCAAGGAGACGGACCTCGCCGTGAAGCAGCTGGCTGCCGAGCAGCAGGGCTTAGGCGACGCCTCGGAAGCAGCCCTCGAAACGGCGAAAGCCCGCCTTGAGGAGGCGGCCGCTTCTGCGAAGGATGCGAGAGAGCGGCGGCTGGAGACCGAGCGCGGCTGGGAGGAGCGCCGCCAGCTCCGCGCCTGGCTGCAGGAGGAGCAGGCGCTCGCCGCACGGCTGCGCGAGCATGCCGAGCGCGAGCCGCATGTCCGGCAGCGCGAGAGCGAGCTGCGGCAGGCGGAGCAGGCCGAGCGCGTGCGCCCCGTGCTCGAGGCGCGGGAGGCAGCGGAGCAGCATTACGCCTCCTGCCGGGAGCAGAGCGAGGGGCTGGAGCAGCGGCTCGCGGAGCTCCGCGTGCGGCAGGAGGCCGCGCGGGCCGCGCATGCCGCCGCGAAGGAGCAGCTGACCGCGCAGGATGCGCCGCTGCAGGTCCGGCTTGAGCAGCTTGCTCAGGCGCAGGAGCTGGAGAGCGAACTGGCGCGGCTCACGGCCCGCATACGCAGCCTGGAGGCCGAGCGGGCGGGCCGGGCTCTCCAGCTGCAAGCGGCGGGGGAGAAGCTGCTCAAGGAGCAGGAACTGCACCGCAAAGCGACGAGCAAGCAGGCGGAGATCAAGGAGTCCCTCCGTCTGGTCGAGGTTAAAGCCTCGGACCGGGAACGCATTCACAAGCTTTCCCGGCTTGGGCAGGAGCTGGATAGCCTTGAAAAGGGCTTCCGCGATGTGCAAGCCGAGACGGAAGCGGCCGACCGGCAGCTGAAGGCTTACCAGGAAGAGGAGACAGGGAAGGGAGCCAGCCTGGAAGAGGCGAGCCGGGCGACGGGGCCGATCCTGCTCAGCGCTTCCGAAGCCGCCGCCGGTGTACAGGAGGCGGAGAGCCGGATCCACTTGCTGCAGCGGCAAGCGGCAGCAGGGAGAGAGAAGCTGGCGAAGCTCAGTCTTGAACAGGAACGGAACGTTCTCGCCCTTTCGTTATCCTCCGGACTGACGGAGGGAGAACCGTGTCCCGTATGCGGTTCCTCCCATCATCCCTCCCCAGCCGGCAGAGAGACATCGGCAGCCTCCGTTTCGGTGCAGGACGAGATCGGAAGGCTGGATAAGCTGACCGCTTCCTTTCAGCAGAGCTTGTTCTCCCTTTCCCGGCATAAGTTTAGTCTCGAACAGCTCGTGGAACGGGCAGGGGAGGCATTCGGGGCCGGCGAGGCAGGCAGAGAAGCCGCATCCGCCGCCGTTCTCGAGAAAGGAACCGGGCCGGACGGCGCTACGTCCCCCAGAGTCGGGGCATCGGACGTCCCGGTGGACCGGATAGAAGCGGATTTCCGGGAATGCCTGGAGCTGCTCGAACGGACGGAGGCGAAGCTGCCCGCTCTGGACAAAGAGCTGAGGCAGCGGATGGAGGAGCGCAGCCGGCTGGTCAAGGAGCTCGACGCCTTAGCGGCGAGACGCCAGGCTGCCGAGACGGTGCTTCATTCCCTTCAAGTCAAGCGGAATGCCGCGGAGCAAGCGGTGAAGGAGGTCCTGAGCCGCTGGCAGAGGGAAGCGGATGGTCTTTCCCGGGAGGATGCTTACCAGGAAGCGGCCCGGCTGATGGAAAGGGACAAGCAAGCCGATGAGCTAAAGCAGAAGCTGGAGGTCAGTGTTCCTTTCATTGAAGGAAAAGTGGAGAGCATCCAGCGTCTCCAGCAGGAAACGGCTGTTCTTGAGAAGGAGCAGGTTCAGCTAGAGACCGAAGGCAAGGGACTGCAGAATCTGGCTGCTGAGAAGAAAGCACAGTTGACGGCCCGTACCGGCGGCGGAACGCAGCCCTTGGACCGGCAAATCGCCGAAACGAAGGAAAAGCTTGAACAGCTGCGGTCCGCCGAGCACAATAGCCGGGAAGAGCTCGAGAAGAGCGAGGCGCTGTTATTGGAATGGAGCCATCGCTGCACGGCAGCCAAGCAGGCCTGTGAGTCGGCGGCTGCCGCCCGGGAGACGGCTGAGGCCCGTTGGAAGGAAGCGGCTCTTCGCAGCGGCTTCGCCGATGCGGATGCGGTCCGCCGTGCCTGGCTGACCGAAGAAACGGTACAGCGGTGGAAAGAAGAGCTGGTGAAATACCGCGAGCTGGAAGCGCAGCTGAAGGGCAAGAGGGAGGAGCTGACCGGTCTTCTTGCCGGGCGGACCCTTGGCGAAGACGAGTGGAAGGAATGGGAGCATGCGCTGCAAACGGTCCGCCGGGTAGACGAGGAGGCCCTCGCGGCCAAGGCTAGAACCGAACGGGACTGGGATGACCTGCAGGTGAAGCATGCCCAATGGAAGAAGCTCGAAGACCAGAAAAAGAACGTCAGAAGCGTCTCGAGCAGCTGACCCGGCTTCAGGGGTGCTCCGCGGCAATGCTTTTGTCGAGTTTATCGCCGAAGAGCAGCTCATGCAGGTAAGCCGGGCCGCCTCCGAGCGCCTCAGTCAACTGACCCGTCAGCGTTATGCGCTGGAAGTGGATTCTTCCGGAGGGTTCATCATCCGGGATGATGCGAACGGGGGAATCAAACGGCCCGTCAGTACTTTGTCGGGCGGAGAGACCTTCCTGACCTCGCTCGCTCTGGCGCTGGCCTTGTCCACCCAGATACAATTGAGCGGGCAATACCCGCTGGAATTCTTCTTCCTCGACGAGGGCTTCGGCACCCTGGATCCCGAGCTCCTGGAGACGGTGGTGGGTGCCTTGGAAAAGCTTCATATGGACAAGCTGACGGTTGGCGTCATCAGCCATGTGCCGGAGCTGAAAGCCCGGCTTCACCGGCGGCTGGTGGTGACCGCCGCCGAGCCTTCCGGGGCAGGAAGTACCATCCGCCTCGAAAGCCTGTAAGAACGTCAAAAGAGCCTTGGACAAGGAACCCAAGGCTCTTTCTTATGGCTTTCGGAACAGGAGGGGAACCGCTTCGGTCACTCTTCCCGCGAGGTTTTAAGACTTGAACCGCTTCGGCTCAATGGAACAAAGGGCGGCCGCTGCCGGAGGCGGAAAGCGTCTTTTCGAGCACGATCCAATCCCGCAGCGTTTCCGCACTCATCGGCTTGCCGATCAGATAGCCTTGAATTTCGTTGCACTGCTGGTTCTTCAGAAATTCCAGCTGCTCCGAGGTTTCGACGCCTTCCGCCGTCACGTCCAGGTTCAAGGAATGGGCGAGCACGATGATGGCCTGGACAATGGCCGCATCCTCGGAATCGTCTTTAATCCCGCGGATGAACGATTGGTCCACCTTGATCACGTCGATGGGAAATCTCTTCAGGTAGCTTAGCGAGGAATACCCGGTGCCGAAGTCATCGATGGCAATGGTCATCCCCATCTCTTTAAGAACCTTAAGCATGAGGATGGCATAGTTGACGTCCTGCATGGCGGCGCTCTCCGTAATCTCCAGCTCCAAATACTCGGGAGCAAGCCCCGTGTCGGCGAGAATGTTATGAATGACCTCGGGAAGGTCCATCTGCCGGAACTGCCGAGGGAGAGATTCACGCTGACGCGGAATGGA
This sequence comes from Paenibacillus sp. CC-CFT747, assembly GCA_030323305.1. Lineage (GTDB taxonomy): Bacteria > Bacillota > Bacilli > Paenibacillales > NBRC-103111 > Paenibacillus_AO > Paenibacillus_AO aurantius. Next base: position 4,258,331 of record CP106741.1, read on the forward strand.
GGAACACCCTGACGGTTCCACAATTGACGCTGCCTGCACGCCTGCTTGAGCACCGTCTCGCCGATGCGGGTAATAAGTCCGGTATCTTCGGCGAGCGGGATAAAATCATCCGGCGGGATCATGCCGAGCTGGGGATGCTTCCAGCGGACCAAAGCCTCCACGCATACGAGCTTGCCGGTGCGGGCATCCAGCCGGGGCTGGTAATAGACGACCAGCTCGTTTCGCTCAAGAGCGTGCCTCAGCATGGTCTCCATCTGCAGCCGCTTGATCCCTTTGGTATGGACCGTGGGGGTGTAGAACTGGTAATTGTTCCTCCCTTGCTCCTTGGCCCGGTACAGCGCGGTTTCGGCGTGCTTCAGGAGGGCCGCGGCATCCTTGCCGTCATCGGGGCTGACCGCAATTCCGACGCTCGCTCCGATATAGACTTCCTCTCCATTCAGGGAAAAGACTTCTTAAGGGCCTCCAGGATTCGCTCGGCAGCCGAAGCGGCCTCGTCACTGTGCTTAGGGAGGGCATCAGCACGGAGAACTCGTCGCCGCCCATTCGGGCGAGCATGGCCGAACGAGGAAGCACCTGGCCGATCCGATGGGCCACGCTCTTAAGGAGATCATCTCCGGTGTCGTGACCCATGGTGTCGTTGACATATTTGAATTGGTCAAGATCCAGAAGCAGGACGGCGGCCGAAGAGGAAGGGCGCCGTTGGGAAAGCGCGGCCTGCAGCTTCTCCACCATCATCAGACGATTGGGGAGGCCCGTGAGGCCGTCATAGTAAGCGATCCGGTTCAACCGCTCCGTCCGCCATCCGATGAACCCGACCAGCGCCGCCATGCCTACGGCCGTCAGGAAGACTTCCACGGACCAGAACGACAGCCCTTGGTATTCCGTAAACAAGTAAAGGCTGATCATTCCTAGCAGACTCATCCCGAGGGAATGGAGCATGCCCCCTTCGAAGGCATAGAGCGCCACCGGAAACAGGACCAGCCAAACCGGTCGAATTTCGGAAGCGGACCAGTCCGGAAGGCAGGAAACGGCGGTCAGCCAGGCGAAGTCGATCATCATAAAAGCTAAATAGGTCTTTCTTCGTTCGAAGGGATAAGACCGGTTCAAATAATAGGAGTGGAACAGAAGGAATACAGCCCAGCCCAGTGTCAGAAGAGCAAGCAGGCCGAGGAGGAAAGCCTGGCCGGGCTTCGCTTGGAGGGAAAGGGTGACCAGGATAAGGGGAACAATCAAATGGCCAAGCGAAAAAACCTTCCCGCTTTTGCTAGTCATGCCGGCACCTCAATCAAGACGTTAATGGATAAGATTGGTACTTACGATAGATGTAGTATATCCTACTTTATCTTTGTTTTCTATGAAAATATTCCAATCCTTCGGCCTATTGCCACGGGCCGAGCGGCCTCTCGGATCCAGGATTTCCGCCCACGTGAAGAAGCCGGGATGCCCATGGGCATCCCGGCTTTCTTCCTGCTTCGTTATTTTTTGTCGAGAATGAGCTTGGCTACGGTTCTCGCACTCGAAAAGGCCCGCTCGGCCAGTTCGCCTTTCCCGGTGCATCCGTCCCCGCAGAAGTAGAACGGAACGTTTTCCACCCGGGTAGGAAGCAGCTCGTTACGGGAAATGTTTTTCACGCTGGCGACCATAGCTTTCTTGGAAACCCTTTTGACGGAAATCGCATCGCGCCAGCCGGGGTAATACCGGTCAAATAGCCCTTCCATCTGCTCGGTTTTGCGGTCGAGATAAGCCTTGCGCTCTTCCTCGGAATCGAACGTGTCACTTAAGTAGGCGATCCCCTGAAGGAGCTGTCCGCCCTCGGGGACCAGCGTATGGTCGGTGGCGGAAACGTCGCTTATGAACATTTTGTTGTCCATGTCGCTGATGTAATTGAAGGGTCTCGCCACCACTTCCTTCAGTCCCACGTCGTACACCATGACCTCGGTCGGCGTGTTGTTCTCGTAAGGGGCGAGGAACGGCTCCCAGGCGGTGCCGCGCAGAAGCTTGATGACCTGCTGGACCGGCATGGCGAAGATAACTTTATCGAACTCCAATTCCCGGTGCTTCGTGCGCAGGATGAATTTGCGGTCTGCGTAACGAACTTCCTCTACCGCTTCCTGCAGGCCGATCTCCCACCGGCCCGTCGTTTCAATCTTGCCCCGCAGCTGATTGGTGATGACCGCCCAGCTTCCCAGAACATAGTTGACGGGACGCTGCGAAAGAAAGAGGTTGTGGTAGTATTCGCTGATGACGGGACCCGGAACCTTACGGGCGTCCTCCGGTGAAATGAAGAAATTCGAACAAACTAGATGCTCCCACAGCTCTTTAACGTCTTCATCCGCCTGGGAGTGGGCAATGTAATCCCCTAAAGTTTCATAATTTTTGAGCTGATGGATTTGAGCGATGATGGCGGTAATTTCTCCCACGAATCTTACCTTCTGCATCGTGCTGAGCAGATCGGTTCGGATCAGGTTGACGAAATCGAGCGGGGCGGGGGTGAGCTGCCCGTTCTTCGAGTACATGACCTTGCGCTTATCCACCTGTTTGCTGCTGAACGACAGGCCCAGCTCATTCCCCATCTCCGTAAGCTTGTGGCGGTCCAGGCCGTAAATGGCATGCGCCCCGTAATTCAAAGTAAATCCGTTCTTCTCGTAAGTGAAGGCTCTCCCTCCGAGATGGGGGCTGCGTTCGAGCAGAACGCCTTCAATATCCGCGGATTCGGACAGATAGGCCGCGGCGGTCAGGCCGGCAAGCCCTCCTCCGATGACGGCAACTTTCATTTTGGTTTCCTCCTTAGTATACGAAGTCTCCAGAAGAGGAGGCTCCGGGTGACTCCTTAGGCCGGACCAGACAAGAGACAGGTTGTTGCGGACCATGGAGACCAGATCGGCCTCTTCCTGAGCACACCAAATGAGCACGGTTCCGAGGTAGGCGGTGACCAGAAGCTCGGCTTTGCGGGGATCGGGCAGCCACACCTGAAGGCTTTCGTATAAGGTGCGGAAAGGATCCTTCCGGCCGGTGAATAACGTGTTGTCCTGCAGGGAAAGGGTAACGAAGCTGCGGATCAGCTTGCGGTTCGGTCCAATAGCAGACGCCAAGTCTAAAAACAGCCGGTTCACATGCCCCTCGAGCGATTGAACCCGGGAAGGCGGGGTGTCCGCCCACTGCCGGACGGTTTCGAGCTGCCTGCCGCCGGCTTCCCGCAGCAGGTCCTCCTTGCTGGAGAAATAGTGATAGAACGTTCCTTTGGACGTTCCGGTCGACTGGATAATGTCATCCACGGAAACGTTCTCGTACCCTTTATCGATAAACAGCTGCAGGGCGGTTTCGATGACCAGCTCCCGCTTCCGCCGGGTGGCGGACCTCATCAGCTTCATGGAGCTCCCTCCCTCTGTTGTCGGCATCCTCATTATACGGCAGGATCGGAGGATTTGCCATCGAATTTAGACTAACGGTCTAAAAAAGGGGGCTGTCTTATCAATAGGCCCGGGGAGGCGTTTTTTCAAACGGCAGGGAAATTTGATATGATAGAAGAAATTGACGGTAAGGAGAGCGAATGACGCATGGATTGTATCTTTTGCAAAATCGTGAAGGGCGAGATCCCTTCCAATAAGATTTATGAAGACGAGCATGTCATGGCGTTCCACGACATTCAGCCGGCGGCCCCGGTGCATGCCTTGATTATCCCGAAGAAGCACATCGCCACCATGAATGATGCCGGCGAAGAGGACTGGAAGGTGATCGGGGACATCCACCGGGCGGCCCAGCACATTGCCAAGGAGCTCGGGGTAGCCGAAACCGGCTACCGTCTTGTGAACAACTGCGGCAAGGATGCGGGGCAGGTCGTGTTCCATATCCATTACCATCTTCTGGGTGGGAAGAAGCTGGGACTCACTCATTAGTCCCTGTTCCCCGAGGAGAGAATGCGGGGCTTACCGTCCGACATCCGGAAGGATCAGGAAGGGACCGGTGTTTATTTTTGATGGACACGTGCGGTCAGGTTGACACTCGGATTCAACATAACTTATAATGAAGTTTGATAACCGTATTATCCGTCTTGGAACGGTCTGTTCGGAGGGAGGGAAATCTCGTGGCAGAAACTAAAGTACGCAAAAACGAAACCATCGATGCTGCACTTCGCCGCTTTAAGCGCTCCATTGCGAAGGACGGTGTGTTGGCTGAGGTTAAGAAGCGCAAGCACTATGAGAAGCCTAGCGTTAAGAAGAAATTGAAGTCGGAGGCAGCTCGCAAGCGCAAGTTCTAGGAGGATCCATCGGATGAGCTTAAACGAACGATTGAACGAGGATATGAAGCAGGCGATGAGGAGTCAAGACAAGTTCAAACTCTCCGTAATCCGTATGGTTCGTTCGGCGATCAAGAACATAGAAATAGATCAGCGGAAAACTTTGGATGACAACGAAGTGCTTGAAATTCTTAGTCGTGAAATCAAACAGCGCAGAGATTCCCTCCAGGAATTCGATAAAGCCGGCCGTGACGATTTGGCCGAAACCGTGAAAGCGGAAATAGCCATCATTGCCAAGTACCTTCCGGAGCAACTAAGTGAAGAAGAGGTTAGAACCATCGTACAGCAGACTATCCAAGAAGTCGGTGCTTCTTCCAAAGCGGATATGGGCAAGGTAATGAGCGCTTTGATGCCGAAAGTCAAAGGCCGTGCCGACGGTAAGCTTGTAAACCAACTGGTTCAGCAGAACCTCCAGTAATCTTTCAACCCCCGGCCAAACGGATTACTGGTCATCCGGCCGGTAATCGTTTGCCGATTAAATATCGGCGAAGGATCCTTTATACTTTCTGATATTTGAACCAAACACTCCGGCAACGGAGTGTTTTTTGGTTTAAGGGCTCAATGACAGGCTTGTATATCCTTACGAAAGAAGGTGCAAATACCATGCTCGAAACGATTACCCGCTTCGTTACGGAGCATCGGGCGGATCTGCTTATCCTTGCCGTCCTTGCGGCTGCCCTGCTGCTCGCCCGAAGGCGCCGGAACCGGAGCCCGAAAGGAACTTACCACGGCATGCCTTCGTTTGGCGGTTCTCCCTGGCCTTGGGGGTTGGGCCGTTCCAAATCTTCGGCGAAGAAGCCAGGCGATCAAGCTTCCCAGGAGTTGCCGAAGACGCCCGAGCAAAAATAATCATTTCCCTTCACGGCCATCTCTGGTAAAATGTTAACGTGAACAATCCAGAGAAAACAGGAGGTTCCTTATGCAAACAAGCGACGGAATGAACTATGCTCCTCAAGGGAAACCGAACCGGGTATGCGGTCCCGGCGAATTCAAATTCGCGGCGATTGCTCTTGATCACGGCCATATTTACGGGATGACGAACGGACTTCTTGAGGCGGGAGCCGAGATCAAGTGGGTCTATGATCCGGATCCTAAGAAGGTGGAGGATTTCGTAAGCCGGTATCCCCAAGTCCGCGCCGCCTCCTCGGAGGAAGAAGTATTGAACGATCCCGAGGTCAAGCTGATCGCCGCCGCCGCCGTACCTTCCGAGCGCTGTGCGTTGGGTCTCAGGGCCATGGATCACGGGAAGGATTACTTCACGGACAAGACCCCGTTTACCACGCTTGAGCAGTTGGAGCAGGCCCGCCGGAAGGTAAAGGAGACGGGTCTCAAATACATGGTTTACTACAGTGAGCGGCTTCATGTCGAAAGCGCTATCTTTGCCGGTCAGCTGATTGAGCAGGGAGCCATCGGCCGTGTCGTTCAGGTCACCGGCTTCGGCCCGCACCGGCTCGGCACCGGCCGGCCGGACTGGTTCTTCGAACACGAGAAATACGGCGGCATTCTGTGCGATATCGGCAGTCATCAGATCGAGCAGTTCCTGTTTTTCTCCGGCGCCAAAGACGCCAAGGTCCTAAACAGCAAGGTGGCCAATTATAACAACAAGGACTACCCGGAGCTCGAGGATTTCGGAGACGCTACGCTAGTCGGTGACAATGGCGCTACGAATTATTTCCGGGTGGATTGGCTGACCCCGGCCGGATCCAAGGTATGGGGCGACGGGCGCACGTTTATCGTGGGGACGGACGGCTATATCGAGCTTCGCAAGTATATCGATGTGGCCCGCGACAAGCAGGGCGATCAGGTGTATCTGGTTAACCAGGAAGGGGACAAGCATTTCTCCGTAAGCGGACAGGTCGGATATCCTTTCTTCGGGCAGCTCATCCTGGACTGCCTGAACCGGACGGAGAACGCCATGACCCAGGACCATGCCTTTAAAGCGGCGGAGCTGTGCCTCCTTGCCCAGAAGCAGGCGGTAAGGGTGGAGTAGTCGGTAGTCGGCTCCTCTCTATCGAGGCGAATCTAGGAAAGAACGGTTTGGACGGCTATCCCGGAAGGGACGGCAGCCCGGGCCGTTCTTTTTTGTGCTTCCGGTGAAGGGCTCTTTTCATAAACGGAAGGAAGGGAGCATAGCTTTAAAGAAGGAACGGCCAATTTCTTCCGGCCGGCGCCGGACGGGAGGGGTTCGAGGGCATGCGCCGCCTAAAAAAACGCTCCATGAACTAACGACAACGCTTCTGGATGTGCCCAAAGATGTTGTACTGGACCTGCCCAGGATGACCATGGTCGGCAACATGCAGCTCTATATCGAGAATCACCGGGGAGTGCTTCATTTCTCGACGGAAGTGCTCAAGCTCGCGCTTAGCAAGGAGAACTGGAGGTCCGCGGCCGGGAGCTCGTCCTGAGGGCCATTCTTCCGGAGGAAGTATTCGTCGAAGGACAGATCGAGGATATCAAATATATTAACGGATAAGGGTGAATCGCGTGAAAACCCCATTTCTTTCTTCCTTGACCGGATATGTGGCTGTCGAATTCCGAGGAGAGCGCACCGATGCGCTCCTTAACGCGGCCGTAAAGAAGAAGCTGATCATGTGGGATATTCGGATAGCCGGACCCGGGAAAATGACCGCCCGGCTCAGCATCCGTGATTTTTTCGGCTGAGGCCGCTTCTGAAGGAGACAGGCTGCCGGGTCCATGTGACCGGCCGGTTTGGCTTTCCTTTCTTTCTGGACAGGCTGGGGCGACGGAAGCTGTTTGCAGGTGGGGCGGTAGTCTTCGTGGCCGGCCTGTATCTTCTTTCCTCGCTTGTCTGGCGGGTTCAGGTCGAGGGCAACGAGAAGATCACGACGGAGGAGATCCTGAAGGCGGCGGAATCCAAGGGCTTATACTCGTTCCAGTGGAAATTCCGTTTAAAGAAGCCGGACAAGCTCTCCAAAGAGCTGCACAGCGCTCTTCCCGGTACTTCCTGGGTTGGGGTGGACATTCAGGGGACGAAGGTTATCATCAAGGTGGTAGAATCCACCCGGCCGGAGCCGAGGGATCTCGTCAGTCCGCGGAACCTCATTGCTTCCAAGAATGCCACCGTAACCCAAATCTATGCCGAGAAAGGCAAGCCTATGGTCCAGCCGAATACTTATGTACGCAAAGGCGAGGTCCTAATTTCGGGCGTTATCGGAAACGACCAGTTCCGCCAGACGGTTCCGGCTGCGGGCAAAGTGATGGGACTCGTCTGGTATCTATCGGATGTCCAGGTTCCGCTTGTTCAGAAGCATTACACTTATACAGGAGAATCCTACGACCGGTTTTATCTTGTGGCGGGAAGCCGGGCGTTTCAGGTGACGGGATACGGCCATAAGGATTTCGGTCCTTCCCGGGCGACAGGAGAACGAAAGCTCCTCCAGATAAGGAATTGGGTCCTCCCAGTCGGCTGGCTGAAGGAGAAGGTCCGGCAGGTGATGGAGACGGAGACCGTCCTAAGTCCGGCCGATGCGCGCGCGCTCGGAATAGAGCGGGCCAAGGAGGAACTCCTGCGGGGAGCGGGGAAGGACGCTTCGGTCACAAGCGCCAAAGTACTGGAACAGAAAGAGGCCGATGGATCTCTGCATTTAAAGCTTCATATCGAGGTGGAGGAGCCGATCGCGGAGGAACAGGCTTTGACAGGGGGCTAGGCCGTCTGGGAAGTCCCCCTCCTTGCACAGGGGATACATATCATATACACTTGGACGTATACTAATAGCTACCCCAGACAAGGAGAATGAGGCCATTTGACTGCAAACCAGGAGACTGTACGAATCCCCCTCAAAAATATCGCCGAAGGGCTTTCCCTCTTCGGTCCTCAAGATAAATTCCTTCACCTTATCGAACAGCAGACGGAAGCCAAGCTGTACTCTCGTGAAGAAGAGCTCGTTATTCAGGGAGCTTCCAAGGAAGTCCAGTCCCTTCAGCAGCTGTTTGAGGTTCTCCTCGAGCTGATCCGTAACAATTACACTTTGTCCGAGCGCGACATCACCTACGCCTTGGAGCTGGCCAAGCAGATGAAAGCCGACCAGCTGCTGGAGCTGTTTAAGGGCGAGATCGCCACGACGCACAAAGGAAAGCCCATTCGTGTCAAAACGATCGGACAGAAGCAGTACATTAACCGAATCAAGGCAAGCGATATCGTCTTCGGGATCGGTCCTGCGGGAACCGGTAAAACTTACCTGGCGGTCGTTCTCGCCGTTACGGCTCTGAAGGAGGGGCGGGTCAAGAGGATCGTCCTTACGCGGCCTGCCGTTGAAGCAGGGGAAAGCCTCGGCTTTCTGCCTGGTGACCTGCAGGAAAAAGTTGACCCCTATCTGAGGCCGTTGTATGATGCACTTAATGATGTTCTGGGTCCGGAGCAGGTCGCCAAGTCCCTCGAGAGGGGACTGATTGAAATCGCTCCTCTTGCCTACATGCGCGGCCGAACATTAGACGATTCGTTCATTATTTTGGATGAAGCCCAGAACACCACTCCGGAACAGATGAAGATGTTTCTGACCCGCCTGGGATTCGGCTCGAAGATGGTCATCACGGGCGACATTTCCCAGATCGACCTTCCGAGAGGCAAAAAATCCGGCTTGGTGGAGTCGGAACGTATTCTTCGGGATATCCAGGAAATCGGTTTTATCTACTTTTCGGAGCAGGACGTCGTCCGCCATTCTTTGGTACAGAAAATCATCACTGCCTACAACGTTGACCAGGAAAAGCACGGATAGAAGGAAGGGCTGGGTTCATGAGCCGAAACGAAGAGTTGAAATCGGGGAAATCCCATTATTGGGAAGCCGGATGGAAGCAAAGCGCTGTGATCCGCTTTTTTTGTTTGTCTCCATGGCGATGCTTTTTTATTTCAGCACAGCGGACCGGCTGGTACCGAAAACCTATGATATACGTCCCAACACGATAAGCGGAGTCACTATCGTGGCCCCGAAACAGATCGAGAATTCGGTGGAGACCCAGAAGGCGAAGGAAGAGGCCGCTCAACGGGTGACGCCGGTTTATCGAATCGTCCCGATCAAGAACGAGCAGCTGATTTCGGTTCTGTATGACAAGCTGGAGCTGGCCATCAACGACCAGGAAATGAAATCCGAGGAGAAGGTCAGCTATTACCGCTCCGTCTTCCCCCGGGTGAGTCAGGATTTCGTGGACGAATTGCTGTCTTCCCTGGCGAGAGGGGGCAGCCGTACAACGAAACCTTGCTTGCCGAGATTCAGAAGCAGCTGATGGAGCAGCAGTACAAGTTTCCGGAGGAAAGCTACTTCAAGCTTAACCGTTTGACCAAGGAAGACCTTGCCGCCATGGAACCGGTTACGAAGGAGATCGTAGCGAGGCTGATGAACGATCAGATTGTGGATGCCCAGACCGTTCGAGCCAAGGTGACGGAACTGGTCAACTCCTCGACCCTAACGAAGAATACAACGCGCGAGCTCGTTCAGGAGATCGCCCGTTTCTCGTTAACACCGAACAAGTTCTTTGACAGCAAGGGAACGGAAGAGGCGAAGGCCCAGGCGAGAGAGAATACCAAAACCATCTATACCAACAAGAATGATATTCTGCTTAATAAGGGAGAAATGGTCACAGAGGCTCTGTACCAGCGGTTGGAGAAGGAGAACTTGCTCAAAACCCAAGGGAACGTTCTTCCCCCGCTTGGCCTTCTGCTGTTTGTTTTCCTGCTGGTGCTGGTTCTCTACATGTATATCCGCCAAAGCCGGCTGCCCATTAACGGCAACAACGTGCAGCTGGTGATGCTCGTCATTATTTATGTGATTAATGTGCTCTGCATGAGAATCGTAGCCCTCGGGCAAAACCTGGAGTATCCTCATGTCGGCTATCTGGCCCCCGCGGCCATCGGAACGATGCTGATCGTCATCCTGCTCGATGTCCCGCTGGCGGTGGTTTCCTCGTTCCTGTTCAGTATCCTCGCGAGCATTATCTTTAATGCGGATTTGGACCGGATCTTCGATTTCCGCTTTGGCTTCGTTGCGCTGGTCATGTGCTATACGGCTATTTTTTCTCTTCATAAGGCCAGCCAGCGTTCCACCATCTTACGGGCGGGAGTGCTGATCTCGATTTTCGGCTGTGTCTCCATTATTTCTCTCAATCTATTGGAGAATCATTATTCCAACATAGGGTTCGCCCTGTTGTTCGCTCTGGCCAACGGGGTGGTGACGGCGATTCTCGTCATGGGGCTGATGCCGTTTTTTGAAACGGTATTCGGCATTCTATCGCCGCTTAAGCTGGTGGAGCTGTCGAACCCGAACCTTCCGCTTCTGCGGAAGCTGTTAACCGAAACGCCAGGCACGTATCACCACAGCGTCATGGTAGGCAATCTGGCGGAAGCGGCGGCGGAAGCGATCGGGGCTGACGGGCTGCTGAGCCGGGTGGGGGCCTACTACCACGATATCGGCAAAACGAAACGGCCCTCCTATTTTATCGAAAACCAGATGAACATGGAGAACCCCCACGACGATATCGACCCGGGGCTAAGCACGTCCATCATTACCGCACATCCGCGGGACGGCGTGGAAATGCTGAAGGAGCACAACGTGCCGAGGGCCATTCGGGATATTGCGGAGCAGCATCATGGAACGACCCTGCTTAAATACTTCTACCATAAGGCGAAGAAGCAGCAGGGGGATCATCCCACGCATCCCATCAAAGAAGAGGATTACCGTTACCCGGGTCCGAAAGCCCAGAGCAAGGAGACCGCCATCGTCGGAATCGCGGACTGCGTGGAAGCGGCCGTTCGTTCTCTACGCCATCCAACCATCGAGCAGATCGATACCATGGTCCGGAAAATCATCAAGGACCGGCTTGATGACGGTCAGTTTGACGAATGTGATTTGACGATTAAAGAATTGGATACGATAGGAAAAGCATTAAAAGAAACCCTCCTCGGGATCTTTCATTCCCGGATCGAATACCCGAGTGAAGCTGCCCCCAAAAAATGAATCTGCAGGAGGAGCCTGATCCATGGCCTTACATCTGTATTGGAACAATGAACAGGAACGCATTCCCGTGACCGACGAGATGATTGACCGGCTTCGCAGCCTGCTTGCCCTCGCCGGAAAGCAGGAGGGGGTCGAAGACGGAGAGGTCGCCCTTACCTTGACCGACGATGAGGGAATACACCGCCTTAACAAGGAATACCGCGGCATCGACCGGCCGACCGATGTATTGTCCTTTCCTCAGCATGAGCCGGGCGAAGACGAGCCGGACATCAACTACGACGACCTGGAGGAGGTCGAGGACCTCGACGGAGCGGAGGAAGGGGCAGACAGCGAAGAATCCTTCGAAGACGAAGAGCCCCTTGGAGACATTGTCATTTCACTGGAACGAGCCCAGGCTCAAAGCGAGGAATACGGACATTCCCTGGAACGGGAGATCGGGTTCCTGTTCGTTCACGGTTTTCTTCACCTGATCGGATACGACCATGAGACCGAAGAAGACGAACGGGAGATGATCGCCAAGCAGGAGGCCGTACTGCAGGAAGCGGGGCTTACCCGGTGAAGCCCGGAGCCCGGTTCTGGCGGAGCCTCCGCTATGCTTATGAAGGCATAAAATATGCCTTGACGACACAGCCTAACATGAAGTTTCATTTCTTTGTTTCGTTTGTGACGCTCATTTCGGCTGTGTTCTTTAAGCTGTCTAAACTGGAGATCCTGTTTATACTGCTCGCGATTACCCTGGTTATTGTGGCGGAGCTGATCAACACGGCTGTGGAAAGTGCCGTAGACCTGGCCATGCCGGAACGCCATCCCCTGGCCAAAATAGCAAAAGACGTAGCCGCGGCCGCCGTTTTGGTGACGGCGGTTTTTGCCGTCGCGGTCGGAATGATCGTCTTCTACGAGCCGGTGGACCGCTGGCTTACCCAGTCCATGGACAATCGGACGGAGGTTTCTCCCGCTTCGATTTGGCTTTACCTGGCGCTTGTTTTCCTGACGGTGATCGTGGTGGAGACACGCTTCTCCCGGCACCGCTGGCTGCGTCCCAGCCTATGGACGGCGGTGGCGTTTTCTTTGTCCACCCTGCTGTCCCTTGTGGTCATGCAGACCCTGGCTGTACTGCTCAGTTACAGCCTGGCCTTTTTGTTTCTTATTCATTTATATCGCCGCCGTAACCGTTCTCTTGCCGCTCTTCTCATCGGAGCGGTTACCGGTACCCTCATTACCGGTTTGGCCTATGCCTTAAATGCCGTTTAGCCTATACTTTAGCGGAAAACAAGGAGTTGGGAACAGATGAAGAAGGATATGGATCGATGGATTCAGGAAGCGCGTGACGCCAGGGAGAAGGCTTATGTGCCTTACTCCCGTTTCCAAGTAGGAGCCGCGCTAGTGGATGCTGACGGGGGAATTCATCACGGCTGCAACGTGGAGAATGCGGCCTATGGGCCTACCAACTGCGCCGAACGGACCGCCTTATTCCGGGCCATCGCCGATGGTCATGCCCCCGGTCTTTTAAAGCGATTGCCGTTATCGGGGACACCCCGGGTCCCATTACCCCTTGCGGAATCTGCCGCCAGGTTATGGCTGAGCTGTGCCCGCCCGATATGCCCGTTTACCTGACTAACCTTAAGGGGGATATTCAGGAGACGACGGTGGAGGCCTTGCTTCCCGGGGCTTTTATGCTCCCCGAGTGATTAAGAGGGCGGGATGACGGGGTAAATACTAATCAGGATGATTCTTGGAGGTTACTCATGCAAAAAGCTTACAAATCGGGCTTCGTCTCGATTATCGGAAGACCGAATGTGGGGAAATCCACGCTGCTCAACCAGGTGGTCGGCCAGAAAGTGGCTATCATGTCGGACAAGCCCCAAACAACGCGGAACAAAATTCACGGAGTGTACACGACGGACAGTATGCAGATCGTCTTTTTGGATACGCCGGGTATCCATAAGCCCCAATCTAAGCTCGGGGATTATATGATGAAGGTGGCCGAAAGCACGCTGCGGGAAGTCGATGCCGTGTTGTTCCTTGTCGATGTGGCGGATGGCCTCGGAGGCGGCGACCGGTACATCATCGAGCAGCTGAAGAAGGTGCAGACTCCTGTTATTCTGGGACTTAACAAGATTGACAAAGTCCAGCCGGAGGAGCTGCTCCCGGTGATTGCGGCCTATAAGGATTTGTATCCGTTCGCGGAGATCGTTCCGATTTCGGCGATTAACGGCAGCAACGTGAACACGCTTCTGGAGCAGATCGGCAAATACCTCGAAGAAGGGCCGCAGTATTACCCTGAGGACCAGGTGACCGATCATCCGGAGCAGTTCGTCTGCGCGGAGCTGATCCGGGAGAAGATCCTTCACCTTACCCGAGAGGAAATCCCCCATTCCATCGCCGTCACCATTGAGCAGATGAAGGTCGAGCCGAACGGCGTCGTGCATATCGGAGCGGTCATTTTCGTAGAGCGGGACTCCCAGAAGGGGATCATTATCGGCAAAAGAGGTGCTCTGCTCAAAGAAATCGGCCAAAAAGCCCGATATGACATTGAAGCCCTCCTCGGGTCCAAAACCTTCCTGGAGCTATGGGTAAAGGTGAAGAAGGATTGGAGGAACCAGGAGAGGGTCCTTCGCGATCTCGGGTTCCGCGAGGAATAGTTCCTCCCAATAATTGCTTGGATAAGCGCTGCCTCTCGGTATCATCCTAATACAATCATCAGTCTTGAAGGAGAGGATGGATTCGATGAGAGACTTTTTCTGGCAATATTTTTCTAATACCGGAAGCATAGATGCCTATATGCAGTACAAGCAGTCGGACGAGACGACGGTCGAGCCGGATGAGATGGAACCCGTCTTGGAAGAGGAGAACGAAATCGCCCAATAATCTGGCGGAACATCATGGGAGATGGGAGCCGAGCGATGCTGAAGCGAACGGAAGGAATCGTGATTCGCAGCACGGATTACGGAGAAGGCCACAAAATCGTTACCCTCTACACGAGAGAAGCGGGCAAAATCAGCCTGATGGCCCGTGGGGCGAAAAAGGCCAAAAGCCGCCATACGGCGGTAACGCAGCTGTTTACATATGGGGAATTCGTCTTTTTCCAAGGCAGCGGGATGGGGACCTTGAACCAGGGGGACCTGATCGAGTCCCACCATGCTCTGCGTGAGGATCTTCACAAGGCCGCCTACTCCTCCTATCTGGTAGAGATGGTAGACCGGCTGGTCCCGGACCAGGAACCGAACGGCATGCTCTTCGAGCAGCTGAAGGCCGGCTTGTCGGCCATCGAGGAAGACAAGGACGCGGATATCGTCATTCACATCATGGAGATGAAAATGCTGGCTCTGGCCGGTTATTTACCGCAGCTGGACGAATGCGTCTCCTGCGGAAGCGACGAAGGGCAGATGGCGCTTAGCGTCATGCAAGGCGGCGTTCTCTGTCCCCGCTGCCGGTTGAAGGACCCGGGAGCTCTTGTCCTGGCCCCCGGTACCCTGAAGCTTCTTCGGCTTTTTCAGCGGATGGACCTGAGAAGAATTGGTTCGGTTGAAGTTAAGGCTGAGACGAAAGTCCAGCTGAAGGCGGCCATGCGATCTTTTATGGATGTTCATATGGGGGTCAAGTGGAAGTCCCGCAGCTTTCTGGAGCAAATGGAAAAGTATAATTTCTAGCCGGGCGGGTGCCGTTTGACACGGACCGCCCGGTTTGGTAGTATATTTTCATTCTAATAGTGATACGGTGAAGGAAAGAGTACTCATCGGCCAGGGTGTCCAGCGATCCGGGAAAAGTGTAAGCCCGGTCACCCTCCGATTGCAGGAAAGGCATTCCGGAGTATCGGCGAGAACCAAAAAGCGGGTCGGGGCGACGATGACTCTCCTGACCAAATAGGGTGGAACCGCGGGTGCATCAGCTCTCGTCCCTATGTCCGGCCCCGTCCGGCATAGAGACGGGAGCTTTCTTGCGGTTTGGAGTCACTCCATTATGGAAGGGAGAAAGGAAAGAATGAATTTTCAACAAGTAATTTTGACGCTCCAGCAGTTCTGGGCGGAACAAAACTGCATCCTTGTCCAGCCTTATGACACCGAGAAAGGGGCGGGCACGATGAGCCCGATGACCTTCCTGCGAAGCATCGGACCGGAGCCGTGGAACGTGGCCTATGTGGAACCGTCCCGCCGTCCGGCTGACGGACGCTACGGGGAGAACCCGAACCGGCTGTACCAGCATCACCAGTTCCAGGTGATCATCAAGCCGTCTCCGGACAACATCCAGGAGCTGTACCTGGAAAGCTTGGCCAGGCTCGGAATTGACCCGCTTAAGCATGACATCCGCTTCGTTGAGGATAACTGGGAAGCCCCGACCCTCGGCGCTTGGGGCCTCGGCTGGGAGGTATGGCTTGACGGGATGGAAATTACCCAGTTTACCTATTTCCAGCAGGTCGGCGGCATTGACGCGAATCCGGTTGCCGTGGAAATTACGTACGGACTGGAACGCTTGATCTCCTATATCCAGGATAAGGAAAATGTGTTTGACCTGGAGTGGGTGGACGGCGTGACCTATGGGGATGTGTTTCTGCAGCCCGAGTACGAGCATTCGAAATATACCTTTGAGGTGAGCGACGCTAAGATGCTGTTCACTTTGTTCGGGATGTACGAGGAAGAGGCGAAGAGAGCACTGGAGCAGAAGCTGGTGTTCCCGGGCTACGATTATGTGCTAAAGTGCTCCCACACCTTTAACCTGCTGGATGCACGCGGGGCGATCAGCGTAACGGAACGGACGGGATACATTACCCGGGTGAGGAACCTGGCCCGGTTGTGCGCGGCCACCTATCTGGAAGAGCGAGAGCGTCTCGGCTTCCCGATGCTGAACAAGAAAGGAGCGGTCGATCATGGCTAAAGATTTGTTGCTTGAACTCGGCATGGAGGAAATTCCTTCCCGTTTTGTCCGCGGGGCGATGGAGCAGCTGGCCGACAAGGTGGGCAAGTGGCTGACGGAATCCCATATTCCTTATGAAGCCCTGCAATCCTACGGCACTCCCCGCCGGATCGCCGTTCTGGTACGGGGACTTGCCGAGAAACAGGAGGACCGGCACGAGGAAGCGAAAGGTCCTTCCCGCAAAATCGCACTGGATGACAAGGGGGAATGGAGCAAGGCCGCTCTCGGCTTTGCCCGCAGCCAAGGGGTTGACCCGGCGGAGCTGTACTTCAAGGAGCTCGGCGGAGTGGAATATGTCCATGCGGCCAAAAGCAGCATCGGAGGCGAAACGGCAGCTCTTCTGGAGAGCGGGCTTGCGCCGATCATCACCTCGATGACCTTCCCGAAAAACATGCGCTGGGGAAGCCAGGAGCTGCGGTTCGTGCGTCCCATCCGCTGGATGGCGGCGCTGTTCGGGGAGCAGGTGGTTCCCTTTGAGATTGCTGGCGTGCCGTCCGGACGCGTTACCCATGGACACCGGTTCCTGGGCGGCGAAGTGGAGCTGTCGTCGGCCGGAGACTACGTTTCAGCGCTCAAGGAGCAATTCGTTTATGCCGATGTGGAAGAAAGACAGGCTCTTATTCTCGATCAAATCAACCGTCTCGCGTCCGAGAAGGGCTGGAGCATTCCGATTAAGGACGATCTTCTGGAAGAGGTGCTCTTCCTGGTGGAGTATCCGACCGCTCTGTTCGGTTCCTTCAATCCCGACTTCCTGCACATTCCGAAGGAGGTTCTCATTACTTCCATGCGGGAGCATCAGAGGTACTTCCCGGTGCTGGACAGCGAAGGCAGGCTGCTGCCTCATTTCGTAACGGTCCGCAACGGAAACGCCGAATCCCTGGAGCTTGTGGCGAGAGGAAACGAGAAGGTTCTCCGCGCGAGACTATCGGATGCCCGCTTCTTCTATGAGGAAGATCAGAAGATGTCCATCGACAGCGCCCTCTCCCGGCTCGAGTCCATTGTCTTCCACGAGGAGCTTGGGACGATCGGAGACAAAGTCCGCCGGATCCGCGACATTTCTCTGTCGCTTGCCGAGTGGCTGAAGGTGACGGATCTCGACAAAGCGAATGTTGAGCGGACCGCGGCCATCGCCAAATTCGATCTGGTATCGCAAATGGTTTACGAGTTCCCTGAGCTTCAAGGGGTTATGGGAGAGGACTATGCGCGTAAAGCGGGAGAAAGAGAAGAAGTGGCCCGGGCGGTTTTCGAGCATTACCAGCCACGCTTCTCGGGAGACGCGGTTCCGTCCGGGTTGGCCGGTGCGGTCGTTTCCATAGCGGATAAAATCGATACCATTGTCGGCTGTTTCTCCATCGGCATCATTCCGACCGGCTCCCAAGACCCGTATGCCCTGCGCCGGCAGGCGGCGGGAATCGTTCAAATTCTGCTGGAGAAGAAGTTCTCCTGCTCCTTGTCGAAATTGTTCGAAATCACCCTGGATGTCCACCAAAAGGCCGGTTTGTTGAAACGTTCCGAGCAGGAAATTCGTAATAATTTATACGACTTCTTCGCTCTGCGGGTCAAAAACGTCTTGTCGGAGCGTCAAGTTCGTTACGATATTGCAGAAGCCGTCATGGCTTCGAGCATTGATGATATAGCGTCGGTGGTCCGCCGGGCGGACGCCCTGACGGCCCAAACGGCCAACGCCGGCTTCAAGACGGCGGTCGAATCCTTCAGCCGGGTCAACAACCTTGCCGCCAAAGCGGAATCCGCCGACGTGGATCCGGCGCTGTTCACGGATCCCGCCGAAGGAGCTCTCTTCAAAGCTTACCAGAGGGCACATGCGGACTATGTTCGGGTCTTTACAGAAGGGAACGAGGACCGGGCTCTTGAGGTTTTGGCGACTTTAGAACAGCCGATCACCGGTTTCTTCGATGCGGTTATGGTTATGGCGGAGGATGAGCGGGTGAAAGCCAACCGGTTGGGCCTCCTGGCCTTGATTTCCGCCGATTTCCGGCAGTTTGCCGATTTCTCCAAGCTGGTCTGGTAATCCTTTCCGGCTGAATTGATGAGAGGAGCCGAGGTATGATGGATGTGAGCATAACCCCAACCCTTTTTGTGGTTTCCGACTCGGCAGGAGAGACGGGGGAACTGGTGGCCAAAGCGGCGGCCGTCCAGTTCTCGCCCGTGCCGGTTATGATCCGGCGAACTCCCTACATCCAGGACCGGATGGGAATTGACCAGACGGTCAGAGCGGCAAAGAGCATCAACGCCGTGATCGTCTTCACCCTGGTCATTCCGGAGCTGAGGGATTACTTGCTGGAGCAGGCCGCCCTGCATCAGGTAACCTGTATCGATCTCTTAGGTCCCATTATTCAGAGCCTGGAGAATGTTCTTCAGCAGAAGTCACGGCACGAGCCTGGCATGATCCATGCCCTGAATGAGGATTACTTCAAACGGGTGGAAGCGATTGAATTTGCCGTCAAATACGACGACGGCCGCGATTCAAGCGGCGTATTGAAGGCGGACATCGTGCTTGTCGGCGTTTCCCGTACTTCCAAGACCCCGTTGTCTATGTACCTGGCGCATAAAGGCTACAAAGTGGCCAACGTACCACTGGTGCCCGAGCTTAAGCCGCCGGCTGAGCTTTTTGCCGTATCCCGCAACAAGATAGTCGGGCTCAAAATAAATACGGACAAGCTTGGCGGAATCCGCATGGAAAGACTGAAGGCGCTTGGTCTCGCGAGTACGGCGAATTATGCCAAGACCGAAAGAATCGAGCAGGAGCTGGCCTATTCGGATCAGATCATGAAGCGTCTCGGCTGTGAGGTTATCGACGTTTCGACGAGGGCGGTCGAGGAAACGGCCAGCCTGATCCAAAACATGTTCCGGCCCCTATGAACTTATAAGAAAGAAGGATTTTTCCGGGCCGGGGCGTATATAGTAATACGGTAGCTAATCCAAGTGGAAAACGGTGGTTGCGTGACTAACAAGGTTATCGTCGATGCGGACGCTTGTCCCGTCAAACCGGAAATCGTCCGAACGGCGCTTGCCTTCGGGATTGAGGTGTGGATGGTGGCCTCCTTCGATCACCGCCTTGCTCCCGCCGAAGGGGTAACGGTCATCCAGGTGGATCGCTCCGACCAATCGGTGGATCTGTATATAGCGAACCGGATCGGGAAGGGAGATATCCTCGTTACCCAGGATTTTGGTCTCGCCACCATCGGATTGGCCAAGCAGGCGGTGGTGCTTTCCAACCGGGGGCAGGTTTATACGGACCGGACCATCGATTTTCTTCTTGAGAACCGCCATGAGCAGGCGAAGAAACGGCGCGGAGGCAAGCATACGAAGGGCCCTAGGCCCTTTACGGATGAGGATCGTCAAAGATTTCAACAAACTTTGACAAAAGTTTTGAAAGTCTTGCAGGAAAATTTGCAGGTATAATCGAATACTATACATGTCGATTGGGATGTAGGTGGTTGTAATGAGTTACGGACGCATTCCGGATGAAGTGATTGAGGGGGTCCTCAAGCATCACGACATTGTCGATGTGGTGGGCAAATATGTTCATTTAACCAAGCAGGGACAGCGAATGACGGGGCTTTGTCCGTTCCATTCGGAGAAATCCCCCTCCTTTTCGGTCAATCCCGGCAATCAGCTCTATTACTGCTTCGGCTGCAAGGCGAGCGGCAACCTGATCCGTTTCGTCATGGAAATCGAAGGGTATACTTTCCCAGAGGCGGTTATGCAGCTGGCCGAGGAAGCCCAGCTCGACTATGAGTGGGAAGTCCCGGACGAAGCGAAGAGCAAGGACCAGCAGGAGAAGAGCATCCTGTACCAGGCTTATGAATTTACCGCCAAGCTGTATCATCACATTCTCCTGAACACGGAGCAGGGAAAGCCGGCCTTGGAGTATTTGCGGTCCCGGGGCGTGACGGACAAATGGATCGAGCAGTTTCAGCTCGGATACGCGCCGACGATGTGGGACAGGCTGGTTCAGCTTCTGGAGAAGAGGGAATATCCTCTTCCTCTAATGGAGAAAGGCGGCTTAATCTCCGCAAAATCGGACGGGACCGGGTACCTGGATAAATTTCGCGACCGCGTGATTTTTCCCATTCACGATCCCAAAGGAAGAGTCATTGCCTTCGGAGGAAGGCTGATGGGAGAGGGACAGCCCAAGTATTTGAACAGTCCCGAAACCATTCTGTTCAACAAGAGCCGCAGCCTGTTTAATTATCACCGGGCCCGACCGGCCATCCGCAAAAGCGGACAGGTGGTCTTGTTCGAAGGGTATATGGATACCTTGAAGGCTTGGGGAGCGGGAATTGAGAACGGTGTGGCCACCATGGGAACCTCGCTTACCGAGGATCATGCTGATTTTATCCGGCGTCATGCCGATCAGGTCATCGTCTGCTATGACGGAGACCAGGCCGGCCAGAATGCGGCGTACAAAAGCATCGGCATTCTGAACAAAGCCGGAATTCCGGCCGGAATCGCCCTTCTTCCCGACGGGATGGATCCGGACGAATATATCGGACGCTATGGCGCAAGCCGATTTCGCAAGGAAATTATTGAGGGGGCGCTGACTTCCGTTCAATACAAGATCCGGTACGCCAGGAGGAATTTCAACCTCAACAATGAGACAGGGATCCGGACTTATATCGAAACGGCGGTCAAAATCATTGCCGAGGTCAACTCTCCGCTGGAGAGGGAGCAGTATGTCAAAGAGCTTGCCCGTGAATTCCAGGAATACGAATTCGAGACGATTAATCAGCAGTTGAATACGTATAGGCAGGAATATCTAAATAAACGGGACATCAGGGATAATAAAGACAAATCGTGGAATAATGTAATGAATAATGGGAAGGGCAGGGAGAAGAAGCCGTCGCTCCTGCCGCGTTACCACACCGCCGAAATTCAGCTGCTTGCGGTCATGATGCATGACCGGGAGGTGGCGGAGCACGTCCGGCAGCAGCTTGGAGAGCAGTTCAATATAGAAACTCACGCAGCACTGGCTGCTTATTTATACGCTTTTTATGCCCAGGGGAATGAGCCTGATGCAAGCCGTTATTTGGCTGCGCTGCAGGACGAGCGCCTGGAAAGCGCAGCCGGACAGATTTTGATGACGGATACCGTTCAGGGGACGAACCCCCAGGTGATCGACGATTATATCCGGGAAATCAAGAAGCATCCGCAGCTGGAAGCCATAAAGCATAAAAAAGAAGAAATGATCCGGGCCGAGCGCGCAGGTGAAATCGCTTTGGCGGCACAGATGGCAAGTGAGATTTTAACCCTGGAGAGACAGCTGAAAGCCCTGTAGTGGAAGAAGCGTGACATTCCGGGAGGAGGGAGCTTTAAATGGCTAACGAGCAGCATACCGGACTAGAGACAGAACAATCGGTAGAGCAGGTAAAAGAACAGTTGATCGAGCTGGGCAAAAAGCGTCTCTCGTTGTCGTACAAAGACATTATGGAGAGACTGGCCCCCTTCGATCAGGATCCCGAGCAAATCGATGAATTCTTCGAGCAGCTCTCGGAGCTTGGCATCGAGGTAGGTAACGAAACGGAAGAAGACGAATTGCCGATGGGCCGGGATAGAGGAGAACGGGAGGACCAGGAGAACGACGAATTTAACTTTGATGATGACTTGTCTCTACCTCCCGGAATCAAGATCAATGACCCCGTTCGGATGTATCTTAAGGAGATCGGACGGGTTCCCTTGCTTTCCGCCGAGGATGAAATCGATTTGGCGAAGCGGATCGAGAACGGGGACGAGGAAGCGAAGCGTCGTTTGGCCGAAGCGAACCTTCGTCTCGTCGTCAGCATCGCGAAGCGCTATGTAGGGCGGGGCATGCTGTTTCTCGACCTGATCCAGGAAGGAAACATGGGGTTGATCAAGGCCGTCGAGAAATTTGACCATATCAAAGGCTTCAAATTCAGTACCTACGCCACTTGGTGGATTCGGCAGGCCATCACGCGCGCTATCGCCGACCAGGCGAGAACGATCCGGATTCCCGTCCACATGGTGGAGACTATCAACAAATTGATCCGCGTATCCCGCCAGCTGCTTCAAGAGCTGGGGCGCGAACCTACGCCGGAGGAAATCGCCAAAGAGATGGATCTAAGCACGGATAAGGTGCGGGAAATCATGAAGATTGCCCAGGAACCGGTTTCGTTGGAAACGCCGATCGGGGAAGAAGACGATTCGCATCTGGGGGATTTTATCGAGGATCAGGAGGCTCTTGCGCCTGCGGATGCCGCGGCTTACGAGCTGCTTAAGGAACAGCTGGAGGATGTCCTCGATACGCTGACCGAGCGGGAGGAGAATGTGCTTCGTCTTCGTTTTGGACTTGACGATGGGCGGACCCGCACACTGGAAGAAGTCGGCAAGGTGTTCGGGGTTACCCGGGAGCGGATTCGCCAGATCGAAGCCAAAGCCCTGCGGAAGCTTCGTCATCCGAGCCGCAGCAAACGTTTGAAGGATTTCCTCGAATAGAACGAACGATGACCTTTTGCTAGCCGAAAGGTCATTTTTTTCACCATACAAAGCCAAGGACGGATAGGGAAACCGGGGGGAACGTATGAATCCGGATAAGAAACAAACGATAGTGGAAGAAATCGAACGCTGGCGCAGAAGCCGTCTGCTTCCGGAGCAGTACTGCGACTTTCTGCTTAATTTGTATCGCGAAGAGGGCAGCGGGCAGCCCCGATCCATGAGAGAGGCCGCGCAAGCCGGGATCCGCCAAAGCCGTGGACGCCACTGGCTCCTAATATTCGGAAGTATTGGGCTTTTTTGCTTGATTGGTTTTCATTTTAACTCTTTTCCCCCGGCATTGCAAATGGCCGTTCTGGCTGTGCTGGTTCTGATTCTGTACACGGCGGGCTTTCGATACCGCGACCGGAAGCCGCTGCTATCGAGTCTTTTATTGGGCGGGGGAGCGGTCTCCCTCTTGGCAGGCGGGGTTTACTTTCTTCAAAAGGCACACGCTCCGGACTGGGCGGTCATCGCTTTTCTGGCCGCGTGCAGCTTTCTGTGGATGCTGACGGGGCTCCTTGCGGGGCGCGGGCTCTTTCATTTCTGCGGCTGGGTGGGGCTCGCCCTGCTGTACGGGTGGTTCCTGGAGAAAAGTTTCCCCGATCTCGATATGGCGGGGCTGGAGATGAGTTGGCTTCCCGTATGCCTGGTTCTGGCCTGGCTCGGCTGGCTGTTTCATTTCCGCAGCAAGGAAATAGGATCGGTTCTGCTGCTGGTCGGGTTCCTTCTCTGGTTCATGCCGGAGGCCCATGGCCTGGCTGCGACGGAGGTTCCCAAGGACTGGCTTCAGCTCGCTTTCTTTGCTAAGCTGGTGTTGGCCGGAATCGGCTTGTTTGCCTTACGAAAAAAATGGACAGAGTGGGTTGCTTAACGATGATTAATCTTTCCAAACGATTACAAACCATTGCCGGTCAAGTTCTACCCGGTCAGCGGGTGGCCGATATCGGCTCCGACCATGCGCTTCTGCCCGTCTATCTGGTGCAGAAGGGAGTAGCGCCTGCCGTGATTGCCGGCGAGGTGAACCAAGGCCCTTATCAGGCGGCAGTCCAGCAAGTGAAAGCGGCCGGACTTTCCGCCCGGATTGAGGTCCGCAAAGGAAACGGCCTGGCGGTTCTGGAGCCGGGGGAGACGGATGCGATCACCATCGCCGGAATGGGCGGGAGCTTGATCGTGAGCATTCTCACAGAGGGGCTGAATAAGCTGGAGGGCGTTTCCCGGCTTATCCTTCAGCCGAACGTGGGGGAGGAAGCCGTCCGCCGCTTTCTGGTGGAGCATGGATGGAAGCTGGAAGCCGAGCAAATCCTCGAGGAGGACGGCAAAATTTATGAAATTCTGACGGCGGGTAGAACCCCAGATCCGTTAGAAGAGAATGAAAAGCTCTACAAGCCCCGGTCCGTCCGCGGCGTTTCCCTAAGCGCTGAGCGCCTGCTCGCCATGGGACCTTATCTGATCGAGGAAGGGTCCGCCGTGTTCGAGCGCAAATGGCTTATGGAAGTGGAAAAGCTGGAAAAAATCAGCCGGCAGCTGGAGGGCTCGGAATTGGACGCCTCCCGGCTTAAGCGGGACGTGCTTCAGAAGGAAGTGGCGGAGATCAAGGAGGTCATTCGATGCTTGCCAAGGGACAAACGGTAATTGGGATGATGGAGAAGCTCGCTCCTAAGCATTACGCGGTACCGGAGGACCGGATCGGCCTTCAAATAGGCACTCTGCAGAAGGACATTCAGAAAGTGCTGGTGGCTCTGGACGTAACCGATGAGGTCGTGGACGAAGCCCTGGCTGTGAGAGCCAATCTCATCATCGCCCACCACGCTGTCATCTTCCGGGCGCTTAAGAGCATCCAGACCGATACCCCGGCCGGGCGCCTCTATGAGAAGCTCATTAAGAACGATATCGCCGTGTACATCTCCCATACGAACCTGGATGTGGCGGAGGGCGGGATCAACGACATGATGGCCGAGGCTTTGGGGCTGACCGGCTTAAGTCCTCTGGAGGAGCTTCACACGGACAAGCTCAAGAAGCTGGTCGTCTTCGTGCCGGTCAGTCACCACGAAGCAGTGCGCCGTGCCGTTTTTCAGGCAGGAGCCGGTTCCATCGGGGCTTACCAGGAGTGCAGCTTCAACATCGAAGGAACGGGAACCTTCCTGCCGGGAGAGGGGACAAATCCTTATATAGGCCAGCCGGGCAAAAGGGAGGAAGCCCAAGAAATCCGGTTCGAAACCATTGTTCCGGAAAGCGTGGAACGCCGGGTGATCCAGGCCATGCTCAAGGCTCATCCTTATGAAGAAGTGGCCTATGATCTCTACAGCACGGATCTAAAAGGCAGAACCTTCGGGCTCGGCCGCATAGGGAAGCTGCAAGAGCCGGTCACCTTGGCTCAGCTCGCGGAGAAGGTCAAACAGGCTTTCGACGTTCCGGCTCTGCGCCTCGTGGGAGATCCCCATAAGCCGATCAAGAAGGTGGCCGTTCTGGGAGGCTCCGGAGCGCGGTATACGCGCCATGCTCTTTTTGCCGGAGCGGATGTCCTCGTTACGGGGGATATCGACTATCATACGGCGCAGGATGCGCTTGCCGCGGGCTTGTGCCTTCTCGATCCGGGCCATAATGTAGAGAAGATCATGAAGGCGAAGGTCGCCGACTATTTGGCCGGTGAGCTGCGGGAGAAGAAATACGGCACGCAGGCGGTCGCTTCCGAGGTAAACACGGAAGTTTTCCAATTCGTCTAAGTTCCTCCATGGCAGGGATGGCAGGCATTGCAGGTTGTTTTTCATCGGGATTCCTTGTATACTAGCATTTGAGATTGGGAAGTTTGACAGACAATCGCTGGCGCTGGGCTTGTCCCATGCGCGAGAGGAAAGTCCGGGCTCCACAGGGCAGGGTGCTGGATAACGTCCAGTCAGCGCGAGCTGAAGGATAGTGCCACAGAAATGGACCGCCGATGGCGTTTATCTTCCGATAAGCGCACAGGCAAGGGTGGAACCGTGGTGTAAGAGACCACGAGGAAATTTGGTGACATCTTTCCTGGTAAACCCCACTTGGAGCAAGACCTAATGGGACGCAGTGCACCCGATGCACAGCCTTAGCCCGAGGCGCGTCCGGGTTGGTCGCTTGAGCCGTACAGCAATGTGCGGCCTAGATAGATGATTGTCGCTTCAACGGTGGGAGGGCGCATAGCCCGTTCGGACCACTGGAAGTACAGAACCCGGCTTACGGCAAACTTCTCATTATCATTATCGGATGAACCGGTATACAAAGAAACAACCGTCACCTGAACGGCTCTGCATGAGGCAGAGACGGCAGGGGACGGTTTTTTGTTTGATCGGCTAGAAAAGCCAGTCAAGCAGACGCTGAAGGGCGTTTCGTTCCGCGGGACGAGGAGCCGCGGCGGGAATGTTGGTGTTGACGACGGCGTTCGTCCCTTGACGGGCCATTTTGAGAGCATTGACCACGTCAATCTGACCGTACCCGAAGTAAGGGTCCTTGCCCTTATCGCCGATGTCGATGGATGAATTCCTAAGAATATCCATGACTTGGGTATTCTTAAGCGCCGGATTCACGGACCGGATGAGGCCGGCCAAAGCGGAAACATGCGGGCTCGCCATCGAGGTGCCCGAAAGAGCGGCGTACTGGTTGTGCATGTAGGTGCTGGCGATGTTAACGCCCGGCGCCGCGACGTCGATGTAATCGCCGTAGTTCGAGAAGCTGGCCTTGCGCTGGTTCGCATCCACGGCGGCGACGGCGAACACTTCCGGGTAAGCGGCCGGGTAACCGGGCTGGCCGGTGTTGTCATTGCCGCTTGCCGCAACGAGGACGACATCCTTGTCGTACGCATATTTCACGGCATCATGCAGGAAGTTCGCATCGGCGTAGTTGCCGAGGCTCATGTTGATAACCTTGGCACCGTGATCGGCCGCCCAGATGATTCCCTGGGCCACGTTATACGTATTCCCGGCACCGGAACTGTCAAGTACCTTGACCGGCATAACGGGATTGTACCAGGTCATGCCGGCCACTCCCCGGCTGTTGTTTACGAGGGCCGAGATGACTCCGGCTACATGCGTGCCGTGTCCTACATCATCCTGTGGAGGGGTGTTCGGGTCAAACACGTTATAGCCGGGCAGAAGGCGCCCCTGTAAATCCTGGTGGTTGACATCCACGCCGGTATCGACGACCGCGACGATGACGTCCTTGTTCCCCTTGTCAATCTGCCAGCCGCGCTCGGTATCGATCAAGGGGAGGTTCCATTGGTATTTGGAGTAAAGGGAATCGTTGGGGGCGGCCGTCGTGTCCGCCAGGTTGTCCCCGTCGGCTTCGTTCGTCAGGTAAAGGTAGTGGGGCTCCGCATAATCGACATTCCATTTCTGGAAGTAGCCCATCAGCTGCTTGGCATCCATGCCGTCCGTAGCGAACACATACGTGTAACCCAGCTTTTTGGCGGGGGCGGATTTGATTTCGCCTTGGATCTGCTTCAGCTGCCCGTCGCTCGGCGGGGTTTTGAATTTGACGACGATTTCGTTCTTGTAGTAGTGGCTTGTTCCCTGATTGTCTTCCGGCTGGCGGACTACTTTATCCTTCAGCGTATGGGGCTGAACCGTTTCGACCTTCCAGTTGTTGTCGGGCGGATAGGGGACGGTTCTTAAATTTTTGGCCTGCTGGGCCTGCACCTGAGAGAGCAGATCTTCCTTGATGACCCCCACCAAAGCGGCTTTATGATCCTGGGAAGGAACGCCCAATACAAAATAAACGCCCTGGTCGTGTCGGATCGGCTCGGAGCGGTAGATGGTTCCCTGCGACGCCGTTTTCTTGGCGGTATCCAGGTAGGGCTGAATTTTGGCAGTCAGGGCTGGTGGCAGAGATCCTTCGGTTATCCCCTTGCGAAGCTCTCTATGGTTGGACGACCAGATCAGCTGCTGCATATGGGGATGGGCGGCTTTCATTTCCTTCATGCTGAGGAGCGGAGAACGGTCGGGCTCCGCGGCGATGCGGCCGACGGTCTGCTGAAAGTCCAGGGTGCACTGGTTGCGGCACAGCTCGTCCGTCATGCTGACGTCGCGGTCGATAACCTGCTGCTTGGATTTGATTTCCTGAACAGCGCTTAACGGCTTGGGCGCGGGCTGCGGCACCGGCCTTTTGTTGCGGGTGGCAAGCGGTATGACGAGCAAGCCGAGAAAGGCCAGGAAGATGGCCGACCATGCGAATTTTTTCATGCTGCTATCCCTCCAACCGGCTGGTTATTTCATTCTTAAGGGTAGGTTGGGGAACCCATGTGCATTTTATGCAGGGGCGAAGCCTTGGAAATCGTTGTATTCACGTATTACTTTTGTGTTTAATTTATGTTAGGATTATAGTATAGTCTGCTCTGTGAAAGAAACTATTGCTACCGCCTAGGAGGGTCTTACTTATGGCTATTTATAACGTAAAAAATTTGTGCGAGTCCACCCGAACGAAACTGAAGGATGCGATTGGCAAGCTAGAACAATTCCTTAACAACCAGTCCCTCTCCCAGCTTAACTCGGAGAATGATCAGGCTATGGACGAATTTTACCGCGGCTATCTGTCGGATTCCCGTCATCTTCTTGTTTTCTGCGAGGTGGCTTACGAGAAGCTTGGGGTTAGCCTCCGGAGGCCTAATTTTAATGTGGAGTATTCCGAGAAGGTGCTTTACGATGTGTACCACAACTGCGTTAACAGCTTCTTCTATCCGAAGAACGAGTGTTATTCCGAAGACGGACGCTACGCCTATACCGGGCAGGATGCCATCCGCTTCCGCAAGAAGCCTACCCGCGAGGTTCGCGATTTGACCATCGAGCTTTCCAAAATTTTCGAAGAGCTCCGCGAAGATCTGTCCTACTACGAGACCGACTACATCACCCAACGCCGCATGCAGGGCGAGAAGGTTTAATCCATAAGCCAAACCGAAGACGCCGAGCAGGCGTCTTTTCTTTTTGCCCAGCAGGGGAAAGGCAGCGGAGGAGGAATGTGTCAGGCATCCGTCACGGGATTAAGGGAAACCTGTAGACGGGAGGTGATGAGAATGAAGCCGTATGTCAAATGCAGCGTAGCCAATTGCACGTACTGGGGAGAAGGAAACAACTGCAAGGCCGATGCCATCATGATTGATATTGACAAGCATTCCCAAGCCCAGTACAACGAGGAATTTGCCGGAGAATCTTTTGATACCGACCACCAGGATCATGCATCCTCCGCTTCGGTCACCTGCTGCCACACCTTCGAACCGAAGAAAAAGTAACCATGCTCAAGGAGGCCTTTTTGGATGGAAAAGCACAGGATGGGCTTGGCCTCTCAAGATGATCCAATGGGCCGAAGAACGTTGGGGGACCGGGAGAGGGAACAAGAGGAAGATGTCGAATTTGCAGCGGAAATCCTTCCTCCCGCGTTCAACCGTCGGCAGGCTCCCGTGACTTCCGCCCGGGAGGATCGGAGCTGGTGGGAAAGAATCACGACCGACCGCGAAGCGGGCGCGCTGCTGTCACCATGTCGTGGGTGGCGCTTGTGACGGCGCTGGCTTCGTTGTTCGTGATTCCGTCCGTACTGGGAATCGCAGCTGTGGCGTTCGGGGCGATCGCCTACGCGAGCGGGGCCCGGAAGCGCTCCGTCTGGGCAATGATCATTGGCGGGGTTTCCATGGTCAGCTACTGGATGCTTGTTCCGTATTATGCTTAAAAGCAGGCCGTTCCGGCTTGCTTTTTCTTTTGGTTCTAAAGAGCATGGCTTACGGCCCATATTCATAACTTTTCGACATCATCCAACAAAAAAGATATGGAAGATTATAGGCGACCATGATATACTTTTTGGTATCAAAGGAAATGAGGACAACCATGGGCATAGATCCGCGTATCATGAAACAACTGCTCCAGCTGCAGATGACGAGCCGAATGGACTGGGCTTCCGGCTCTACGGCGAGCGAGATCCCGTCTGACGGAGATGCTGGTTTTGCCGGTATGCTTCAGCTTCTGTTACAGACTTCATCGGTCGAGCCGATGCCGGCAGGCCCGGCTCCTTTCCCGAATTATTCCGTTCTGTCGGGTGCCGAAACAGGGAAAACGGCGGGTTCCGTTCCGTCCCTGCTAAAGCCCGGCCTTCCCCCTTACCAAAAAGCACCCCTTCCGCCTACAATGAGCTTATCGAGGAAGCGGGAGCGAAATACGGGGTAGCCACGCCTCTCATTAAGGCGGTCATCGACCAGGAATCTTCCTTCCAGGCCGATTCGGTTTCGTCTGCCGGAGCCAAAGGATTGATGCAGTTGATGGACGGGACGGCCCGGGGCCTCGGAGTAACGGATTCTTTTGATCCGCGCCAGAACATTGACGGGGGACGCGTTTTCTCGCTTCTCTTCTTAAGAAATATAACGGAAATGAAGGAACCGCCTTAGCCGCTTACAATGCCGGACCCGGAAGGATTGACCGTCTGGGTATTACGAATGATGCGGAGCTGAGGGCCAATTTCGGAAGCCTGCCTAGGGAAACGCAGCATTATGTCGATCGGGTATTGGATTTAAAGGGCAAGTATCAAGTATAATAAGCAGGGAGAGGAAAGATCACTCGATGGTCTTTTTTCTTTTTATGTGCCCGATTCTCGTACAAGGGAGTATACTTATGCTGTATTTGGATTACTGCGCCACCACACCTCTTCATGAAGAGGTGGCGAATACAATAGCCGACGTAATGAGAAAGCATTACGGCAATCCTTCCTCTCTTCATCATTTGGGGTTGGAGGCGGAAAGGCTCGTAATCAAAGCCCGTGAAGTTATCGCCGAGGCCCTTCATTGCCGTCCGGGGAGATTGTGTTTACGTCCGGCGGAACGGAGAGCAACAACCTGGCTGTCAAAGGCGCTGCGCTGCAATACCGGGAAAGAGGCAAGCATCTGATTACAAGCGAGATCGAGCATGCTTCCGTTTATGAAAGCTTCAAGCAGCTCGAAAGCCTCGGCTTTGAGGTGACCTATCTGCGAGCCGACGAAACGGGCACGATTCGGGCGGAGGACATTCGGGGGCTTTGCGGGAGGACACCATACTTGTCAGCCTCATGCACGTCAACAATGAAACAGGCCGAATCCAGCCAACCGCTCAAATCGGCAAAATGCTGAGGGACCATCCCCGCGTCCTCTTTCATGTGGATGCGGTTCAAAGCATCGGCAAGCTGGACATGTCCCCGCAAGGCCTTGGAGCCGACCTGCTGTCCGTCTCCGCCCACAAGATCCACGGACCCAAAGGAGCGGGGGTTCTCTATGTGAGGGATGGGGTTCATCTGACACCTATCGTAACAGGGGGCGGACAGGAATCCGGCAGACGGTCGGGTACCGAGAACGTTCCTCTCGTCGTGGGAATGGCCAAGGCGGTTCGGCTCGCGATGGAGCACCAGCCAATGAACACCGCCAAGCTGTACAAGCTGAGGGAACGCATGGTGAAGGGATTAGAGGCTATTCCTGAAATCCGGTTGACCGGTTCCCGCTATCCGGGGGATATGGCTCCTCATGTCATCCATTTGACCTTGGACGGACTAAGAGCCGAGGTGGCCGTTCACGCCATGGAAGAGCGCGGCTTCCTGATCTCCACCCGTTCCGCCTGTGCATCGGGAGAGATCAGCCCGAGCCGGGTTCTTCTTGCTATGGGCATGGATCCGGAGAGGGCATCAAGCGGGCTCAGGATCAGCTACCCCGCCCATTTAAAGCCTGAGGACGCCGACCGGTTCGTTCGTTCGCTGGCCGAAACGACGAAGAGGCTGGCAAGAGCCTGAACCGGGCGAGCCCTTCGACATTGTAAACAGGAGTTGAATGTTATGCAGCCTGAAGCCGTCATCGTCCGGCTGGGGGAGCTGACCTTGAAAGGAAAGAACCGCCACCGGTTTGAGCGCAAACTAAAGGACCAGCTGCAGGCGCTGCTTGTTCCTTATCCTAAGATCGGACTGAAGCAGGAATTCGGAAGAATCTATATCGAATTGAACGGAGAGCCGTACGAAAAGATAGCCGAAGGGTTGGACAAAATCTTCGGACTGGTTTCTTACAGTCCCGCTTACCAAAGCGAGATGGATCTGGAAGCCATCCGCGCCAAAGGGCTGAACCTAGTTAAATCGGAAGTAAGAGGGAGGCCACCTTCAAAGTTTCCGTGAACCGGGCCAATAAACAGTTCCCCTACCCATCGAATGAGCTTAACCGTCTCGTCGGGGGATATATCCTTCGGGGAATAGAATCCTTGAAGGTCGATGTGCACAACCCGGAGATAGAGCTTAACGTGGACATCCGCCAGGAGGAGGTCTATCTGTATACCCGGACCGTTGCCGGCACGGGGGTATCCGCTCGGCAGCAACGGCAAAGCCATGCTGATGCTTTCCGGAGGCATAGACAGCCCGGTAGCCGGGTGGCTGGCCATGCGAAGGGGATTGGAGGTGGAGGCGGTCCATTTCCACAGCTATCCTTACACGAGCGAACGGGCGAAGCAGAAGGTCGTCGATATTACGAGGAGGCTGTCTCAATATACCGACCGGATTAAGCTTCATCTCGTTCCTTTTACCGACATTCAGACGAACTTGAATGATCAGGGGCAGGAAAATCTGATGATCACGCTGATGCGGCGATCCATGTTCCGGATCACCGAGAGGCTGGCCGCCCGTTCCAAGGCGGGAGCGGTCATCACGGGGGAAAGCCTGGGGCAAGTGGCGAGCCAAACGCTTCCCAGCCTCCATGCCATCGGAAAGGTGGCGGCGCTTCCTATCCTTCGGCCGCTGATCATGATGGATAAGGCGGAAATTACCCATTGGTCCGAGCACATTGGAACCTATGAAATTTCCATTCTCCCTTACGAGGACTGCTGTACGTTGTTTGTCCCCAGGTCTCCGGCCACCAATCCGAACATCAAGGTGCTGGACCGGATGGAGGCTTCAATGGAATGGCTTGAGCAAGCGGAAGAGGCCGCCGCCGAGAGGACGGAGACCTTGTATATCCGCTGGAACGAGAAGCAGGAATTTGATGAATATTTCTAGTGCCTTATCCACAAATGAAGTTCTGCTTTCCTATTAATTTACGTGCGCATACAGAGGTTTTCTCGCGAACCAAGTTACCGGATAAGGCACCAGAATGCTGCTGATTCCACTAATGGATATTTTTTTGAAACCTTTTTGCTCCGGTTACGTATGAGAGGAGATCTCTCGGGCCTTTAGGTCTTCAATCTGTTGGGCAAGCAGAAAATCCTTGCCTGTTACCCCATGGCTCTCGTGAGTCGTCAACGTCACGGTAACCTTGCGGTAACGGATAAGCAGATCGGGATGGTGGCGGTCCTTCTCCGCGTATTCCGCTATCCGGTTCACAAAATCGATGGCTTCCGGAAAACCGGCCAGCTCGAACGTCTTGTGCAGGGCATTGTCCTCGTACTTCCAGTGAGGAAGCTTTCCCAGATAAACCGAGATTTGTTCTTCGGACAGTTTGGACATGGGAGTCACCTCTTCCTTTTCTTTGTCCTGAGCCTTACGGCTATACCAATTATATACCCTATCTTGCCGCACCGAACACAGGAGGTCATTAACCGATGTTGGAATGGTTTCTGCTTTTTTGCAAATTATGCTGATTAACATCGTCCTGAGCGGAGACAACGCCGTTGTCATTGCTCTGGCGAGTAAGAACCTTCCTCTGGAACAGAGAAAGAAAGCGGTTTGGTGGGGAGCGGTCGGTGCCATCGGCCTGCGTCTCATCCTTACGATTGCCGCTGTAGGCCTGCTGCAGGTGCCATATATCAAGGCGGCCGGATCCCTCCTGCTGCTCTATATAGCCGTTAAGCTGCTGATTGATGACGAGGGAGAAGCCAAAGTAAAGGAAGCTTCCTCCTTGGGGAAAGCGATCTGGACGATCATTCTGGCGGATTTCGTTATGAGTCTGGACAACGTTCTGGCCATTGCGGCAGCCGCTCAGAACAACATTACCGTCATTATTCTAGGTATTGGGCTCAGCATCCCGATCATCATTTGGGGAAGCAACCTCGTGATGCGTCTTCTTCATCAGTACCCGGTGCTTGTTTTTCTCGGGGCGGGAATCCTTGGGTACACGGCGGGAGAAATGTTCATGAAAGACGAGATCGCCCTGCACTATATGCATGGAGAGATGATCCACTGGCTGCTGCCTATCGGTCTTGCTCTGTTCGTCATCGCCTTTGGAATCGTGAACAAACGCCTCAAAAAAGGTTGAACCAAAAGCTTGTTCCTTCCCCGAGGTTCGTGGGGGGACAGGCTTTTTTTGTTGGATTAGGTGTTGGGAAAAGGGAGATAAGCGGCAGACTTTTTCTGGCATTTTCCCGCTTTTTCCGCTACACTTGAAGCATACGCATGTCGAATTCGGTCTCTTTCGGAGGGATAAGGATGGCAAGAAACAACTACTCCGCCGGTCTTCTGCTAATTGGCATCGCCGTGGTGCTTCTTCTCGGGAAACTGGGCGTGTTCAGCTTTATCGGCAGCCTCTTCTGGCCCCTGCTCGTTCTGGCAGCCGGACTGCTTCTGCATTATCTGTACTTCAACCGCGTGCTCCCATCGGGCGTTCTGGTCCCGGGAGGGATGCTGATCACTTATTCGGTTCTGTTCCTCTTCTGCAACTTGTTCGGGTGGGGAACGATGGCGTACTTATGGCCCGCTTTCCTGCTTGGGATAGCCGTCGGCTTGTACGAGCTTCACCTTTTTGACCGCAACGGTGCGGGGCGGGGGCTTTGACCGGAGCTGTGGTACTTGGGATTGTATCCGCGGTACTATTTGGAATCACCTTGCTTTTTGCCATCGGAATCTATGCCATTGCCCTTCTCCTTATCGCGGCCGGCTTGTGGATGGTTCTCGGGCGACGCGGCCGGAGTTGGTAGGCGGGGTTGTGCTTGCTATTTTCAGCCATTTGCAGTATGATAAGTTTAAATGTCAAGCGTCGGCGCTGAGTCCGGCGCTTGTTTTGTGATAAGCCAACCAGAAAGGGTTTGAAAATACATCATGCATTCAAGAGACAAAATCCGCAATATCGCTATTATTGCTCACGTCGACCACGGCAAAACGACCTTGGTGGATAAACTGCTGCAGCAGTCCGGTACTTTCCGGGAGAACGAAGCCGTCCAAGAGCGCGCCATGGATTCCAATGACTTGGAACGGGAGCGGGGAATCACCATTCTGGCCAAGAACACGGCCATCAATTACAAGGATTTCTTGATCAACATCGTCGATACTCCGGGACACGCCGACTTCGGCGGTGAAGTGGAACGCATTATGAAAATGGTAGACGGCGTTCTGCTTGTCGTGGACGCTTTCGAGGGCTGCATGCCTCAGACGAAATTTGTTCTGCGCAAAGCGCTGGAGCAGAACCTGAAGCCGATCGTCGTCCTGAACAAAATCGACCGCCCGAACGCCCGTCCGGCTGAAGTGGTGGACGAGGTGCTGGATCTGTTCATCGAGCTTGGCGCGAACGACGAGCAGCTGGAGTTCCAGGTCGTGTACGCATCCGCCCTGCAGGGAACCTCCAGCCTGGATCCGGAGAAACAAGACGACAACATGGGAGCTCTCTATGAGACCATCGTCGAGCATATTCCTCACCCAACCGAAAGCACCGAGGAGCCTCTTCAGTTCCTCGTTACCCTTATGGATTTCAACGAGTATCTGGGACGTATCGCCGTCGGCCGGGTTAACCGCGGAGTGATCCGTCAAGGACAATCCGTAACCGTCATGACCCGCGAGGGTGGAATGAAGCAGGCCCGGATCGAGAAGCTGTTCGGCTTCCAGGGCTTGAAGCGGGTTGAGGTCGAAGAGGCCGGGGCAGGCGACATCATCGCCCTTGCCGGAATCAAGGACATCAACATCGGGGAGACGATCGCCGATCCGAACAAGCCGGAAGCTCTTCCGGTCCTGAAGATCGATGAGCCGACGCTTCAGATGACCTTCCTGGTTAACAACAGTCCGTTCGCGGGCCGCGAAGGCAAGTGGGTGACGTCCAGGAAGCTGCGCGAACGTCTCTACAATGAGCTGGAGACCGACGTGAGCCTGCGTGTCGAAGAAACCGACAGCCCGGATGCGTTCATCGTTTCGGGCCGTGGCGAGCTTCACCTGGGCATTCTCATCGAGAACATGCGCCGCGAGGGCTTCGAGCTGCAGGTTTCCAAGCCGGAGGTTATTATCAAGGAGATCGACGGCCAGAAAATGGAGCCGGTCGAGCGCCTGATTATCGATGTTCCCGAAGAAAGCATGGGAGCCGTTATGGAAAGCCTCGGAACACGCAAGGCCGAAATGGTTAACATGGTTAACAACGGATCCGGTCAGGTTCGCCTGGAATTCCTGATCCCGGCCCGCGGCCTGATCGGCTACCGGACTTACTTCCTGACGCTTACCCGTGGTTATGGGGTTATGAACCATGCCTTCGACAGCTATGGCCCCTACTATGGAAGCAACGTTGGCGGCCGTCATCAAGGCGTTCTGGTATCGAGCGAGACCGGCGTATCCACCCTTTATGGAATCCTCTCTATCGAGGACCGCGGGATTCTGTTCCTGCAGCCGGGCACGGAGGTTTACGAAGGCATGATCGTGGGAGAGCATACCCGGGATAATGACATCATCGTGAACATCTGCAAAGAGAAGCAGCTGACGAATATCCGCTCGGCGGGTAAAGACGACACCGTGAAGATGAAGACCCCTCGTCTGTACAGCCTGGAAGGCGCTCTGGAGTATTTGAACGATGACGAGTACTGCGAAGTAACGCCTAAATCGATCCGCCTGCGCAAGAAAATTCTTAACAAGAACGAGCGCGAGCGTGCCGAGAAGCACCGCAAAATGGCGGAAACCAACGTTTAATTTCCGTCTGGGAGGGATTCCGCATGGAATGGCTCGGAGCACACCCTTTGATTTCTTACCTCATAATTTACGGCTTGATGACATATGTCTACAATAAGGTGTTTCGGGTGCGCAAGCTGCCGATCCTGAAGGACCTCATCGTGTACCTGATGATTGCGTTCGGAGCCTTTATTCTGTATCTGTTTCAGTTTACCATCGGGCTCCCGATCATCTATTGCATGGCCGCTGCCGTTTCCTTGATGCTTATCGTGCGGATCCGTTATTTCATAACGGGGCTTGCCGATCGGCGGAGGCAGCAGTAGGATGACGACTTATTGGCTGACACCGGCGGATACGACGGGCTTTCTTGTTCTAGAAAAGGATCGATTTGCTTGTGAACCTGTCGAGGAAGTCGCTCCTTTCCGGGAGAAGCTGACGTCGATTCATCCGCGCCTGCTCATGCTTTTTAAAGCGGGAACTCTTCTTTCCGACGAAGAGCCTTCGGTCTGCGGATCGGCTGGTCTTGAGCTTCAATGGGATAACGGGAAGCCTATTGAGTTTGACGGGTCTTCTTATGTTCTCTCTTCTTGTGCGGAGGCTTTTCTCGACCGCCTGCCATCCGTAGAAGAGGTACGGGCTGGACTGGACCAAGCTCTTCTGCGGACGGGGTGGACGCCGATTCAGCAAATGTGGCTTGCCAGCATGAAAGAATGGACAGCCTCCGGGAGGCGAGTCCTCTTGATCAAGGAGGATGGAAGTTGAACGTTCAGGATGCGCTCTTTAACTGGCTTCAGATCAAACTGGTGCAAGAGGCCCGGCCGGATGACGGGGCCGCGAAGGAAACCGTCGATTTCTTCGAACAAATTTTGCGGGAAGATCATAAGATGACAGTATTCGAAGTGGTCCGGACCGATGACACGATGGTTCATATTCAATATGAAACCGATGGAAGGAAGAAGCTTCAGATGTTCGATCGGGAGGCGGCCGAACGGCTTCTGGCGGATATCGAGGCCAATCCGAAGTATAACGAGTAGGACCGGCCTGCTGGTTTACCGGCATCGGACTGTGTTATACTTGTAGCGTAGTCATCCGGAAGGAGGGTTTGCCTATGGCGGAAACGTTAACGGCTTTAACCGATCAACAGCTTCCTATGCTCCAGAAAGAGAAGTTTGTCCTTCTTAGCACCATTGATGCAGAGACCGGAGCGCCCAGCGTCAACGCGATTTCCTGGGTTTATGCCATGGGCCCGGACCGCCTGCGGTTCGCCGTGGATCAACGTTCCCGCATCATCCAGAACGTACAGGCTCACGCCCAAGCTGCCATCACTTTTTTGGCGGCGGTTCGGTTCACACGGTGAACGGAACCGCGAAGCTTGTCGCCGAGCAGCTGGATGGAGTCCCCATCAAGCTGGCCTGCGTGGAGGTGGCGGTTGCCTCCGTCCGCGACGTGATGTTCTACGGCTCGCGCATTTCCGTAGAGCCGCAGTATGAGAAAACTTATGACAAGCGTGCCGCCGAGAAATTGGACGGACAAGTGTTTCATGCCATGAACAAAGCCTAGCTGCATTCTGCCAGCTAGGCTTTTGTCTTTTTGGGTAGGCTTGTGGGGAAGGGAGTCGGTTATTGCGGAATATTGCCTCTGGATTGAACATCCCGCGGGAATTGAGGCATGATGCGGCCGATCAGGTCGCCCAGTTCTTCCGCAAAACCGGCTACCGGCCGTCCGTTCTGAACGTCGGTCCGCATCTCCCGGATTCTCTGGTTGAGGTCCAAGTCGGCCGTCACGAGAGCATTCACCCCGCGGGGATCCTTCTTCAAAGCTTCGGCTACCGTATATTTGACGGTATCGACTTGGGCCCGGTCGAGCGTCGGAGGGACGTTAATACCGACTATGGCGGTGTTGCCAACGACGACACAGTTGACGCCTTGCACGTTGGGTAGCCGGGAAGCGAGTTCCTCCAGCCGGGAGGCGGTTTGGCGGGGATCCTCATTAGCAATGGCAGGATCCTGGGAAAGAATCCGGGTCCCGTTCATGGGAGACTTGGCGGAAGGAGCTCCGTTCTTAACAGTAGGGGTACAGGCGGATAGGACCATCAAGGCAGCAAAGCCGACCAGAATAGGCTTCAAGGGCTTCAAGCTTCATCTTCCTTTCTTCAATAAGCTAAGATAAGGCTAGTTTGTCCTGGCCGGCTTGATCTATGTATGGCGGTGGCAAGTCACCGCCGCCCTTGCTTTGAATACGTCATGCACTTGGGGGAGACAGCCATATGAAGAAAATTTACGTGCTCGACACCAACGTTCTTCTGCATGATCCCAAAGCGGTTTATGCTTTTGAGGATAACGATGTAGTCATTCCCGCCGTCGTGCTGGAAGAGATCGATTCCAAGAAACGGCTAGCGGACGAAATAGGGCGGAATGCCCGCTACGTCTCCCGTTTGCTGGATGGGTTCCGTTCCGTGGGACACCTCTACGACGGCGTTCCTCTCGAGGGCGGGGGGACCTTGAAGGTAGAACTCAATCACCGGAGCTTTCAGAAAATGCAGGATGTGTTCAGCGAGCTGAACAACGACAACCTGATTTTGGCGGTGGCGCTGAACTATCATCAGGAAGAGCAGGAGAAGGAGGAGCCGAAGCCGGTTATCCTCGTCAGCAAGGACACGCTTGTCCGGATCAAGGCCGATGTGCTGGGCATCACCGCCCAAGACTATCTGTCGGATCACCTCGTGCCCTTGCCTGACATGTATATGGGCTGCGTGACTTTGATGGTGCACCCTTCGGTTATCGATGAATTTTATTCCTATCGAAAGCTGAGCGTGACGAGCCTGAACTTGAAGTACCAGCTTCATCCGCATGAATTTGTCATCCTTAAGGATGAAATGGGCACGACCAAATCCGCTCTTCTTAAGGTGGACTCCGAAGGAAGGAAGCTGGAGCCGCTGTACTTGAGCAACGACCCCATCTGGGGAATAAGCGCGAGGAATGCGCAGCAGAGAATGGCTCTGGAACTCCTGCTTAACGACGACATTCCGCTGGTGACGCTGACGGGGAAGGCGGGGACCGGCAAAACCCTTCTTGCCCTGGCAGCCGGATTGATGAAAATCGAAGACGAGCATAAATACAAGAAGCTGCTGATCGCCCGCCCGGTCGTACCCATGGGCAAGGATCTGGGGTATTTGCCGGGGAGAAGGAAGAGAAGCTGAGGCCTTGGATGCAGCCGGTTTACGATAATCTGGAATTTCTGTTCGATACGAAGAAACCAGGAGATATCGAGAAGATCTTGGCGGGAATGGGCAGCATTCAGGTTGAGGCTCTGACCTATATTCGGGGCCGGTCCATACCGGGGCAGTTCATCATCATTGACGAAGCCCAGAACCTGTCCCGGCATGAGGTGAAAACCATCGTCTCGAGGGTAGGCGAAGGAAGCAAAATCGTGCTTATGGGCGATCCCGAGCAGATCGACCATCCTTACCTCGATGCTTCGAGCAACGGCTTGACTTACGTGGTGGAGAGGTTCAAGGACCAGTCGGTTAGCGGCCATATTACGCTGGAGCGCGGCGAGCGTTCCCACCTGGCCCAGCTGGCAGCGGACCTGCTATAGAGCCAAGCGCTGCGTTGGAGCATCTCTCCCAATAACGGAAATCAAAAGAACCTGTACCGGCACGTTATGCGCCTGTACAGGTTCTTCTCATTAGCAAGGTATTCCACAGCTTTAGCCACCTATCACCAGGGAGCATTTGTAGGCACGGGCGATCCCCTCCATCAGCTCGGCCTGTTGTTGGTCGGCAGCGAAATACTCTAAGCCATCCCGGTTCCAGCGGGCGATCAAATGTTCCTCCATCTGGAGAACGGCTTGATCGGGTTCGGCCTCGGTCGGCAGCTCATCGGCAAACCGAAAGACGACAATCAGCTTCGCATATAAGAAGCGGTTGTCGGAACGGGTGACGAATCCGTAATCTTCGAACAATCCGCTTACGGTCGCATTGTCCGGCAGCCAATAGAGCGGAATGTCTTCGTGAGCGATTTTATAATGATTCAAGACTTCCAGAACCGATCCTCGGTCCTCGTCCTTCTCCAGAATCAGAAGTTCCTTGTCCCGGTCCAGGAGGGCTACTTTTCCCGCCAGGCCTTTGACCACCTGGGCGTAGAACCCGGGCTGTTTCCCTTCGGGCATGTCCATCATTACGGCAGGTTTACGCATAAGTTTTCTCCTTTCCAACTCGTCTTTCCCTCGTCTTATTATCCATCAATCCCTCGTCAATAGCAAAAACGCCAAATAAAGGATAGGTCCATCCTCCTTCATTTCGGATGAGATTGAAAGATGAATTTGGTATGATGGAAAAGGAAACGTGTACAAAAGGAGAGTAGATTCTTTGGCTAAGCGCAAACAGGCTATCATTCTTCTCATTATCGCGGCCTTATCGGTTCTCTTGATCTGGCAGCTTTCGGGTTCATCCGGAATTCGTCCCCAAGCGACTTCGGGAGGCAAAGATAACGGGTCTGCCTTAAATGGGAAAAAGAAGCGGGAGCATCCGGGCAAACGATCAAAGCGGCGGTATCAATGACGCCTGCCGAGTTCCAAGTTCTGCAGGAACAGACCGCTCAATATATGCAAGCTCATGAAGGGACGACGATCACCCTGGAGAACATTCCGGGGGCCGAGGTTTATGCCAAGCTGAAGAAAGCAAGCCAAATGGGGGAAGCACCGGACGCTATGCTGCTAGACAACGCCTGGATTCAGGAATTTGCCGCCCTGGGCTTTCTCAAACCGTTGGACGACCGTTTGTCGACGGAGCAGCAGAGCCAACGAATTCCTTCCATGATGAACCAGGTGAAATGGAACGGCTACCTGTGGGGAATTCCGCGGGATGTGGACCCTTACGTTCTCATCTGGAACAAGAAAGCCGCGGCCGAAGGGAAGGTGGAGCACGCCCCGCTGAACCGGGAGGAAATGATCCAGTGGAACAAAACCTTTCTGAAGCCGGAGGAAGGCCGGTACGGCATCTATTTTGACCCGTCGGACAACATGGCTCTGGTTTCGATGGTGACCTCCTTGATGAGTCAGCCCACGGAAACCTCTCATCCGCTGCAGAAGCTTGCTGACCCGAATTTGCTGAAAGCTCTGCAAAGCTTCCTCCTTCCGCAGGAGGCGAACTGGAACAGCAAAACCTATTCCGTGAACTATCCCGCCCCGTCGGATACGTGGAAGCCGTGGGATCTGCTGGCGGAAGGCAAAATAACGGCGATGATCACGACGATTTCGGAATTCCGCCAACACAAAGGGGAGAGCTGGCTTTGGCCGCTCTGCCGATTAATTTTGCCGGAAAAGGCTCCGGTGCCTGGCTGAAGGGGAGAAGCTTCAGTGTGTCTTCCCGGTCCACGCATGTTCAGGCGGCGGCTGATTGGATCAAGGAAATGACGTCGCCGGAAGCGGAGACCCAAACCTGGAACAAGGCGGGAAGCCTTCCTGTGCTTCTTTCCTCTTATTCAGCCTCTCCGCTTAGGGGAGACGAGCAGTACAATTCGTACGCTTGGCTGGTTCGGGAAGGCAAGGTGCTACCTTTTGAAATTGACGGGGCCAAGAAGCTGGACCAGGTTCAGAAAGAAAAAGCCCTTCTGGAGAAGGGCGAGAAGGACCTTAAAACCTTTGCCGAGCAGATAGCTAAGCTCTATGGGGCCAAATCAGACTCTTGATTGGTTTTCACAGCTTGATTTTGAGCTTGACCGTCAGCAGTCCTTTTTCAGTGGTCACCTCGGTTGCTTGAAGAAGGGGAGACAGCTTCTCGGGAGAGAACGTCAGATCGAAGTCCGTCTCCAGCGAACGGTTAGTCGTGGAATCCAGCTCAGTGCCGTTATAGGACAGCTGGTCAACATGAAACTGAAGGCGATTGGGATTCTGCTCTACCGTATAATGGCCGACGATGGTTCCCTCCACGTCGGCCTCTTTGCCGATGACATGGAATTTGCCGCCGTCGAAGCGGAAGGAGAGTCCGGTCAGCCGGCTGTTCTTCTCATGAAAGAACCGGTTCAGCTCTTCATCGCTAATCTGGAAGGTTGTTCCCTTCAAGTAACGGCCGGCATTCGGTCCTTGCACCAGCTCGGGAATACCTCGGGAGATCGTATCGGCCACGGCCCCCATGTAACTCTGAAACAAGGGAAGGATTTTGGTGGTGTAAGCGGTTCGAACCTCATTCATTTGAGCGGTCAAGGCCGGCACGGCGTCGGGATACTCCTGCATCTTTCGGTCGATTTCCTGCTGGAGGGCGACGGTCCGTTCTCTCTGGTGCAGGAACTCCGCCTTCACCTGCGCGAGCTCCGCCTGGTTCGCTTTCAGCCGGTCGTGAGTCGAAAGCAGAGTCCGGTAGGCGGTCACATAGGCGTCGAGCACGATTTTATCGTTAAGGAAGAGAAGCTGAAGGCTGTTGTACGTATAGATTATTTCGGCAAAGGACTTGGCGGAGAAGAGCAGCAGCCAAAGGGAATCCCGCTCTCCCATGTAATAAGCGCGGAGAACTTGTCCCACGCGCTCGCGCGTTCGGCCCAGAAGCTGCTCCTGACGCTGAATGTCTTCCCCGGAGGCACGGATTTGCTCGGAAACCACGGTTTCCTGACCGCTCAGCCTTTCGATCTCCTGGTCGATTTGCGCCAGAGTCAAGCTTTTGGTAAGAAGCTCCTTCACTTCCTCAAGAGAAGGATCGGCATAAACCGCGGAAAGGGAGCTCAACTGAAAAAGAAAAACAAATGGACGATGAAGGCAACCCTCATCAGCTTGGCCATAGTCGACTCCTTAATAAGAATGGTATTATTACCATATCGCCGTAACGCCCAAAAGATTCCTTCAGACGGCCAAAAAACACCTCCCATCGGGAGGCGTCGGCTGCTTACTTTTTGGCTGGAGCCTGGTTTAAGGTCTTTAAGAGATCCTCGATCGGCTTGGCATCCTTGGGAACGTCCTTCTCGAACTTGGCTTCTCCGTTGATATTGTCGAACGATTGGTGCAGATGGATATGGTGATCGGCGGCAGCCCCGTCACTGCCCTTGGACGTATAGTCAAGCCGGATCACTTCATCCCGGATAAAGCCGGTGTCGTCAGTCGCCAGGGAAATCAAGCCGGGGGCTTTCAGCTCCGGCGGATGAGCCGCCATATCTTTTTTGAGCTTATCCGCCTGATCTGCCGTCAAGAGGCTGTTCTTCGCCAGAACGTCGATCATCTCCGGAAGTTTGGCCTGAAGCTTGGCGGACACATCTTGGCGGTTCTTCTCGGTGATCTCCATTTGGATGACCGTTCCCTTTTTGCCGTCCTTGAAATCCATCGGAGCTTTGTCTTTCTTAAACCATTTGGTATCCAGGTCGGCCAGGAGCAGCTTGGCCGCGTCGGAAACGGCGGGAGAAAGCTTCGGGAAGCCGGAGGCGGAAGAGGACTTGGATAAGTCAAAGGAGTAATACTCGTCCGTCTTGTTAAGACCTGGAATTCCCAAGTAGAGGCGGTTATCCT
Source organism: Paenibacillus sp. CC-CFT747 (assembly GCA_030323305.1). Lineage (GTDB taxonomy): Bacteria > Bacillota > Bacilli > Paenibacillales > NBRC-103111 > Paenibacillus_AO > Paenibacillus_AO aurantius. The sequence continues at coordinate 4,302,302 of CP106741.1, forward strand.
TCATGATCATAGGAAGGCCGTAGTCCGTTTTCGATCCGCTGGGAGTTGCTTTCAGGAGAGCTTCCATGCGGGCGGGATTCGCGGAAACGGCTCCACTCCAAACCAGCTTGCTCTTGGAGAATAGAGACACCAGAAGGCTGGTCGTCGGATTGGCGTCCTTGGCGGGCGGAGGCGTGCCGATGTCCAGGTCGGCATCTCCCGAGAAAGTATAATAGTTCACTTGGGCCTGCTTGGTTAAAGCATTCTGGGCGTCTTGTTTCAGCTGCTTCCCGTCCGTACAGCCGGCCAGCAGGGAGCCGGTTACGAGAAGGGTCAGCACCGCCGCATTCTTCTTAAGCATCGTAATCTCCTTTATCCTATGTATTCAGTTGGTTCACATCTATGTATTACCCATCCTTGTCGAAAGTGAACGACCATAATTATATCACATCAGCTCCTGGAGCGGAGGAAGGATTTATGAAGAATCTGCCTTTAATGCCGCTTATGGCCAAGATTCGCCAACACCTCGCCGATCAGCCGGATAAAGTTCTTTCGTTTTATGATTATATGGCCTTGTGCCTGTATGATCCGGAGGACGGTTATTATATGAAGGAACAAGTCAAGGTTGGTAAAGAAGGGGATTTCTACACGAGCGCATCCCTCGGTGGATTCATGGGGGAGATGATCGCCCGGCAATATCTCCGGTTCCAACTGGAAGGAGAGCGTCCTCTTCCCGTCGTAGAATGGGGAGGCGGAACGGGCGAGATGGCGAAGCACTTTCTCGATGCCGTCGAACGGTTGAATCCGGGCGTGTACGAAGGCCTTGCCTATTGGCTGGTTGAGAAGTCTCCCTATCATAGGGCGATGCAGCGGGAAACGCTTAGGCGTCATGCAATGCACACGCAATGGGGGGACCGGATGAAGGAGGAGTACTCCCATGCCGCGCCTTCGTCTTCTCGAACGAGCTGCTGGATGCGTTTCCGGTGCACCGGGTGAGGATGGTAAGAGGCGAATGGAAAGAGCTGTATGTGGCGTGGGATTCCGGCAAGGAGTGCCTGGTGGAGCGGGAAGGGCCCTGTACCCCCGTCGTACGAGAATATATGGATCAGGAAGGAATCCGGCTCCTCGAAGGACAAACGGCGGAGGTCAATCTGCAGGCACGTTCCTGGGTGAAGGAACAGGCTTCCCGTTTGGAGGAAGGCGTGCTGCTTACTATTGATTACGGGGATACGGCCGAGGAGCTTTATTCTTCCCACCGCATGAACGGAACCTTGCTGTGCTACCGCGGGCATCTGGCGTACGACGATCCTTTCCGGTTCCCGGGAGAGCAGGATATGACCTCGCATGTGAATTTCACTGCCTGCATCCGCGCCGGGAAGGAAGGGGGATGCAGCAGGAAACGCTGCGCACGCAAAAAGAGTTCCTCGTCGATAACGGGCTGCTCGAGCTTATGGCCGATCATTCTTCTCCGGACCCTTTCGGACCGGAGGCCAGACGCAACCGCGCCATACGCCAGCTGCTTCTCAGCGACGGAATGAGCGAGCTCTTCAAGGTGCTCTTGCAGACCAAGGGCCTTTCCCTAGCTTAGCGGCCTGGCCTCTAAGCCAAAAAACAGCCTTCTCCTTGTATCCGTATAGGATAGGGAGAAGGCTGTTTGATGAGAAGGAGCCCGTCCGGGTCCCTGGTCAAGTTAAGGCGAACGCTTCGCCGAAAGCGGGGAAGCGGCTGCTCTTCCTTACACACTCATGTGGAAGAAAGACCAGTACGTAAATCCGGAGAAGGAAAGAACCATGTACCCCCAGAACAGTAATATGTAGGTACGCTCGGAGAGGTTCATATACCCCAACAAAACGAAAACCGCTGTTTGGAACAAGAAAATGAAGGCCATGGGAATCATCCCGCCTGCAATTGCCATAAGGCCGATCACCAATGTCCAAAAGCCAAGGACGCGAAACATGCGTGCCATCGTGCCAACCTCCCTTCTACCCGACAATCCCATTAACTGTTATCCATTATACCTGCTGGGTACGCACGTGTAAACCTGCAACCTATGACGATTCTGCAATATCTTTTGCCTATGCCTAGCGTGCCCTTAAATGAAGTTCTCATGTATGAGCCCGAGGCAAAATGGCAATACCAAATAGTATCAAATAGATTCTATGAACTCTATTATGGGCATAAAGATGAGTAGGCGGCAAAATGCGTGCTGCATCGGGCTCTTGAATTTATGATATGACAATTTTGGGAGGTATAGGGATGTCGGCAGTCAGACAAGACGCTTGGAGCGAAGAGGATGATTTGATACTGGCAGAGGTCACCTTGCGGCATATAAGAGAAGGCAGCACCCAACTGACGGCTTTTGAAGAGGTAGGAGAAAAAATCGGCCGGACTTCAGCCGCCTGCGGGTTCCGGTGGAATAGCTGCGTACGCAAGAAGTACGAAGCCGCGATCCAAATCGCCAAAGCCCAACGGCAGAAAAGAAGCCAGATTAAGAAGCAGAACCACGCCGTACCGGTGCTGTCCTCCGTGGACACGCTGGAGACAGGGGAGCTTGGCATCCGAAGCCACGGTCTGGAAGAAACCTTGTCCATCGATTCCGTGATCCGGTTTCTTCGGCAGTGGAGGTCGTCTTATCAGGACCTTTCACGCCATGCCCGTCTGGTAGAGAAAGAGCTTCAGGACACACGTGACGAGCTGGCCAAGCTGCGGGAGGACAACGAGAAGCTCGGCAAGCAGGTCAACGAGGTCGAAACGGATTACCGGGTGGTTAATGATGACTACAAAGCCCTGATTCAAATCATGGACCGTGCCCGGAAGCTTGCCTTCCTGGTGGAAGAAGAAGAAGACAGCAAAGCCCGTTTCAAAATGGACGCTAACGGCAATCTGGAAAGAATTGAATAGCAAGACGCGATCATCCCGTTCACCCTTCTGGAAATCAGCCGGAGGAGGCGAACGGGTATTTGCGTTTATCGGTCCGCCTTCTCATGATATAGTAGTAGGGAAAAGAGGGAAGGGACATGCACATTACCGTATGGGGAGCAGGTTCCCTGGGCTTGCTTTTGCAGGAAGGCTTGCCGGCTCGGGATGCCGGACGGAGCTCGTCCCGCGGAGTGCCGCCCAGCGGGAAGAGCTTCAGGCCAACGGGGTCAAGGTTCTGGAGCCGGATGGAGAGGAATGCCGTTCCCGTCCTATCGTAACGGAGAACCCGGCTGGTGCGAGGGATAACCCCGACTGGATTTTTCTAATGGTGAAGCAGAAGGACATCGGAGCCGGATTGGCCGGGCAGTTGGCTGGCCGGATGGGAGAATCGACCCGTCTGCTATGCTTCCAGAACGGGGCCGGCCATCTGGAGAGGCTGGGGGCGATGCTTCCGCCTGACCGGATCTATGCAGCGGTCACGACGGAGGCGGCAAGGAAAGAATCTCCCTGGGAGGTCCGCCATACCGGAAAGGGGACCATCCTTTGGGGAATCCCAAAGCCTTTTGAGGGGGGACGTCCCCAGCGGTTGACACTTCACTTAACGACGTGCTTCGGCGAGCCGGGTTTACCCCTCAACGTTCGGAGGATATTCGGACGGCCATGTGGGACAAGCTTCTTATCAATGCGGTCATTAATCCGCTGACGGGCCTTCTTTCCGTTCCTAACGGAGCCTTGCTGGAGAATAGGGAATCGGAGGATTTGATGCGGCGGCTGCTTCAAGAAGGGGTGGAAGTATTAACCCGGGAGGGGTATACGGCCGATAATACGATAGGGGACAGAGTGAGAACGGTATGCCGGCAAACAGCGGCCAATTCCTCCTCCATGCTGCAGGATCTAACCAAAGGAAGAAAGACGGAGATCGAGTGGATTAACGGTTATCTTCTGCGCCTGGCGGATAAGCATGGAGTCGATTTGCCGGTTAACCGCACCCTGTATTCTCTGATTAAGCTGAAGGAAGGACAGGGATAAGGTATGGCCGTACGCAATTTGATGGAAGAATTAGTGAAAAACTGTCTTAAGGAAATGTTGGCGTCCGATCCGCGGTATAGCGCCTGTGGGGAGAAATGCCAAAGTGACGCAATGGCCATTGTGCTGAACAGGATTCCCCCAAGTATGTATCCACACCGAAAGGGGAAATTTATTCGAAAACACGGCTTGGTAAACAGCTGGAAACGGATATCCTGCGAGAATTGGCGGAAGCGCTTGAGAAAGCGATGGATCCGTCAAGAGCGTCCATCTTCGATCGGGGCGAGACATAAGTTTACCCATACGGTTCCGAATTCCTCGGGACCTTTTTTGTGAGGAAGGGCTCTCTCACGAGAAGGTCAATAAGGAGAAAGTAGTCGAAATAAGTCGAAAATTTGTTCGCCATTATAAGAATTTTGCCTCATTTACAAAAATTGTATAACCAAAAAGTATGAAGTTGTTCCATAAAAAGCGTAGATTTTATTAACCGTTGGTTGTATAATAAAAAAAGTTAATAGGAAAAAAATATTAACTTATAGGTTTCAGCCTTGCTTGTATTGGGTAAATGTTCAGGGGAGATGTGCCTGCATGTAGACGGGCTCTCACCGGACTTGCCATAGATGTTATTTATTAAGGGGAGGCAAAGTTGATGAAGGTTTACAAAGTATTAACCACAGCTGTCGTAGTAAGCATGCTGGGAAGCGTGGTTGCAGCCTGCGGCAAGAGCGATTCCGCAAGCCCATCCACTAGCCCAAGCAGCGGCAGCAACAGCAGTGCACCGGCTGCTAAGCAGGAGATCAAAATTAACTTTACGGCGGAACCGCCCGCTCTGGACAACTCCAAGGCTACGACCAATGCATCCTTCACCATGCTGAATGCTATGAACGAAGGGCTGTATCGTCTTGATAAAGACGGCAAGCCGGTAGCCGGTCTCGCGAAGGACATGCCTAAGATTTCCGACGACAAATTGACTTATACGATCACTCTCCGGGATAACCTGACCTGGTCCGACGGATCTCCTCTTAAAGCAAGCGATTTCGTAAGCTCGTTCCAGCGCACGCTGGATCCGGGAACGAAAGCCCAGTACGCCTTCATGGTAGCCTGGCTCAAAGGCGGAGAGGCGCTCCTCGGAGCCAAAACTCCAGACGAAATCAAAGCCAAAAAAGCAGAACTCGGTGTAAAAGCCGTCGATGACAAAACGATCGAAATCAAGCTCGAGAAGCCGGTAGCCTTCTTTACCCAGCTTCTGGCGTTCCCGCTCTTCTTCCCGCAAAAAACGGACGAAGTAACGAAGCAAGGCGAGAGCTACGGTAAGGACGCCGATAAAGTAACCGGTGCCGGTCCTTACATTCTGAAAGAGTGGGCGCACGAACAGCGTCTCGTCTTCGAGAAGAACCCTAAATACTGGGATGCCGCTAACGTGAAGCTTGAGAAGATCACGATGAATATCGTTAAAGACCGTGCCGGTGCGGTTAACCTTTTCGAAACGAAAGAAGCCGATCTGACCGAGATCAACGGGGATTTCGTTAAGCAGTACGAAGGCAAGCCGGAATACACCATCAAGAAAGAATTGACCAACGCTTATCTGATGTTCGAGCAGAAGAAAGCTCCTTTCCTTGCTAACAAAAACATCCGTCAAGCCTTGACGATGGCCATCGACCGCAAAGCCCACATTGCCACCGTATTGAAGAACGGTTCCGTGGAATCTACAGGTCTTGTTCCGGCGGGTACTTCCGACGGCAACAACGGAGATTTCCGCAAGCTGTCCGGAGATATTCAGCCTAAATATGATCCGGCTAAAGCGAAGGAGCTTCTCGCCAAAGGTCTTCAAGAGCTCGGCATGACCCAGCTTCCATCCTTCAAGCTGACTTCTGACGATACCGAAGGCGCTAAGAAATCCCTTGAATTCATCCTGGCTCAATGGAAGCAGAACCTGGGCGTCACCGCTGTAGCGGATGCTGTTCCTCACGAGCTGCGTGTCGACAGACAGCATAAGAAGGATTATGAAGCGATCATCGCTCTGTGGGGCGCGGATTACAATGATCCTATGACATTCCTTGACATGTGGACCACGACCAGCGAGTTCAACGAAACCGATTGGTCGAACGCTCAATACGACGCCCTGATCAAGAAGGCCGAAACCGAGAAAGACCCGGCTACTCGCGCTAAGCAGCTTGCCGACGCAGAGAAGATCCTGATGGATGAAATGCCGGTTGGTCCTCTGTACTTCCGCAGTAAAGTTTACGCTAAGCGGACGAATATCGAAGGACTGTTCTTCCCGAGCTTCGGACCGGAATTCGAATTGAAGTGGGTTTCCATTAAATAAAACAAACGTAGAATCAATTGCATAAGATTAGGGGCCGTTCTAGCACCTGACAGAACGGCCCGTTTTATTGGTAAAACCGGACTGTCAATTTTGAAGAGGGAGGTGCCGCATGCTCAAATTTATCATTCGCCGTTTGATTTATATGATCATCACGTTATGGACCATCACGACGGCCACATTTTTTCTGATGAAGAACTTGCCCGGCGATCCGTTTGGAGAAGCCAAGCAGAAGTTGACGAAGGCCCAGCTGCAGATTCTGTATGAGCAGTATGGATTGGACAAACCTCTCTGGCAGCAGTATTTGAAGTTCATGGGAGATGCGCTTAAGGGGGATTTCGGTGTCTCTTTCCAGTTTCCCACCCATAAAGTAACGGAAAAAATCGCTCAAGCCTTCCCGGCGTCTCTGGAATTGGGGTTATGGGCTCTGATCATTGCGGTAGTGGTAGGTATCGTTCTCGGGACGGTCGCTGCCCTCAACCATAACAAAGGGCTCGACTATTCCGCCATGTTTACGGCCATTGTCGGGGTTTCGGTTCCATCCATGGTGCTTGGACCGCTTCTTTCCTATTATATCGGGGTTAAACTGGGCTGGCTCCCGCCGCTTCTGTGGGATACGCCTAAGCATCGCATTCTGCCTGCCATCACGTTGTCCTTTGGAACCATTGCCATTCTGGCCCGTCTCATGCGTGCCTCCATGCTGGATATTCTTAATCAAGACTTTATCAAAACGGCTAAAGCCAAAGGCCTGTCCAGATTCGTGACCGTCTTTAGGCATGCCGTTCGAAACGCCATTTTACCAGTTATTACCGCTTTAGGACCCATTGCGGTTAATCTCGTAACGGGAACGTTAATCGTTGAAAACGTCTTCTCGGTTCCTGGACTCGGGAAGCACTTCGTGCAGTCTATCTACTCGAATGACTACACGATGATAGTCGGATTGACTATCTTTTATTCCTCAATCTTGATATTTGTTTTATTCTTGACCGATATTCTTTACGGGATTATTGACCCGCGTATCCGTCTGGCGAAAGGGAGGAAATAAGCGATGCAGGATATCAGCAAAGCGAAGTTCAAGCCGGTCGAACGCGAAACGCTCGGCAGCGAACGAATCGTCCGTCCTTCCCTGACCTATTGGCAGGACGCGTGGCGACGGCTTCGAAAAAACAAGCTGGCCATGGCCGGTTTAACTATATTGATCATTCTTACCCTGGTAGCCATTGTGGCTCCCTTCTTGTCTAGTCAAACCTATGATTTCCAAAATTACGATATCACTAACCAGAAACCGTCCAGTGAGCATTATTTCGGAACGGATGATTTCGGCCGCGACCTGTGGGTCCGCGTCTGGTGGGGGACCCGCATTTCCCTGTTCATCGGGATTACCGCTGCCATCATTGACCTCTGCGTCGGGGTCTTATACGGTGGAATTTCCGCTTATTACGGCGGACGGGTGGACAACGTCATGCAGCGGATCATGGAGATCATTTACGCGATTCCTTTTCTGCTTATCACGATTCTGCTCATTATGGTTCTCCAACCGGGGATATGGACCATCATTATCGCCTACTCCATAACCGGCTGGGTTCCGATGGCCCGTCTCGTGCGCGGTCAGCTTCTTCAAATGAAGGAACAGGAATTCGTGCTTGCCGCCCGCACCCTCGGGGCGAGCCCGGCCCGCATCATTCTGAAGCATCTGATTCCGAACTCACTCGGATTGATTATCGTACAGATTACCTTTGCGGTACCGAGCGCCATCTTCGCGGAAGCCTTCTTGAGCTATATCGGCCTCGGGATTCGTCCGCCGCTCGCCTCCTTGGGATCTCTTATCTCCGATGGAGCGGCAGCCATGAAATTCTATCCTTACCGCATGCTGATCCCTACTGTCGTGTTCAGCTTGATTCTACTGAGCTTTAACCTGTTGGGTGACGGTCTCCGGGACGCACTCGACCCGAAACTTAGAAAATAGGGGGAGAGAGATGGCGAAAAAAATATTGGAAGTGGAGAATCTGCAAGTTTCCTTCCAAACATACGCAGGGGAAGTTCAAGCGGTTCGCGGGGTATCCTTCCACCTGAATAAAGGGGAAGTGCTCGCGATTGTGGGAGAGTCCGGCTGCGGCAAGTCCGTAACGGCCCAGACCATCATGAGGCTTATTCCTTCCCCTCCCAGCGTCATCAAGAACGGCTCCATCAAATTCGATGAATCCGTGGAAATCACGACCTTGTCGGAGAAAAGGATGCAGAAGATCCGCGGCTCCGAAATGGGCATGATCTTCCAGGATCCGATGACATCGCTGAATCCGACCATGACGGTCGGCAATCAGATCGCCGAAAGCCTGATCAAGCATCAAGGGATGAGCAAGAAGCAAGCCCGTGAGCGGGCTATCGAAATTCTTAAGCTTGTGGGGATCTCCAATCCGGAGGGCCGTGTGAAGCAGTACCCTCACGAAATGTCTGGCGGCATGCGCCAGCGGATCATGATTGCCATCGCCCTGGCTTGCAGTCCGAAGCTTCTTATTGCGGATGAGCCGACAACGGCACTTGACGTCACGATTCAGGCTCAAATCATCGAACTGATGCAGAAGCTGCAGGAGAAAACAGACTCTTCCATCATCCTCATTACCCATGACCTGGGTGTTGTAGCGGATATGGCTCACCGGGTTGTGGTCATGTATGCCGGCAAAATCGTGGAGGACGGGACGGTCGACGATATCTTCTACCGGTCGCGTCATCCTTACACTTGGGGACTGCTGAAATCCGTTCCCCGTCTGGATACGGAGAACAAGAGTGAGCTGGTTCCGATTCCGGGGACACCGCCCGATCTGTTCGCACCGCCGAAAGGCTGCCCGTTTGCGGCCAGATGCCCTTATGCCATGGATATTTGCCTGGAGGAGTTTCCAGACAACTTCGAAATCAATACCGGCCACCATGCGGCCTGCTGGTTGAATCATCCCCAAGCGCCCAAAGTGGACAGACCGGAAGGATTGGGGAGGTCAAACATGTCTAACGATATCATCTTGGATGTAAAAGGATTAAAGAAGCATTTCGACGTAGGAGGCGACCGCAAGCTTAAAGCGGTTGACGGAATCACGTTTCAGGTAAGACGCGGAGAAACGCTTGGTCTCGTGGGGAGTCCGGCTGCGGCAAATCCACAACGGGCAAAACGCTGATCCGGCTCTATGATCCGACGGATGGCGAGGTTATCTTTAACGGCAAAAGCACCAAGAACCTGAAAGGCAAGGATGCTCTGAAATTCAACCGCGACATGCAAATGGTTTTTCAGGATCCGTATGCTTCGCTAAATCCTCGGATGACGGTTGGCGATATCATTGCCGAAGGGATCGACATTCATAAGCTGTACTCCGGCGCCAAGCGCAAAGAACGGGTTAACGAGCTTCTCGCTGCTGTCGGCTTGAACCCCGAGCATGCGGGCCGTTTCCCGCATGAGTTCTCCGGAGGCCAGCGTCAAAGGATTGGCATTGCCCGGGCGTTGGCGATTGAGCCGCAGTTCATCATTGCCGACGAACCGATTTCCGCCCTGGACGTTTCCGTTCAGGCCCAGGTGGTTAACCTCTTCCAGAACCTGCAGAAGGAGCATGGGCTGACCTATCTGTTCATCGCTCACGATTTGGCAATGGTGAAGCACATCTCGGACCGGATCGGGGTTATGTACCTCGGCAAGATGGCGGAGATCACCACTTCGGCTGCTCTCTATGCCGATCCGCTGCATCCGTACACGCAGTCGCTGCTTTCGGCGATTCCGATCCCGGATCCGGAGGTGGAAAGGACCCGCGAGCGCATCATTCTGCAGGGAGAAGTGCCGAGTCCGCTGAATCCGCCGAGCGGATGTCCATTCCGCACGCGCTGCCCGCATGCCATGCAGGTATGCGCCGAGGTGATGCCGGAGATGATCGAAGCCAAGCCGGATCACTATGTGGCCTGCCACTTGTACTAAGGAAAGCAACTGCCGCCCGCTTACACGGGCGGCAGTTTTTTGACTAAAATCTTGTGGATGTGTACAATCAAAGGAGCATTTCTGCCATACATAAGGTTGAGGAGGCTTTTCGTTGAAACTGGAAATTACGAATGGGAAAAGCACCCAGGAGATAACCGAACATTACTTGCGCGACTTTGAACAGGTTCGTGCTTTGTACGAATATAATCCGCGTCAGCCGGAGGATTGGGAGAGACGCGCCAGAAGGCTTAATGAGAGAGTGGTGCCGGATGGGCACCGGGACCGGCTGGCCGATGCGTTGCTCGCCTACAATAGCCTTCTTTCGAATGACGACAAGGCTCTTGCCAACATTGCGCTCCTGCGCGAACCCGAAACGCTGGTCGTGGTAGGGGGCAGCAGGCGGGGCTGTTTACCGGGCCGCTGCTCGTCATCTACAAGGCCATTACCATCCTTCAGGCGGCAGCCAAAGCTTCCGCCGTGCTGAACCGGCCAGTCGTCCCGGTCTTCTGGATTGCCGGTGAGGATCATGATTGGGATGAAGTCAATCATATTTATTATTTAAGCCAGAAGCAGGACGTCGAGAGAATCAAGCTCGACCAGCCGGAAGGAACCCGCACCTCAGTCAGCCGGATCCGGATCGCGGATTGGGAAGAGATGGTGGGGCAGCTGGAGGAGTCGCTGCTTCCAACCGAGTTCAAGCCGGATCTTATGGCGAAGCTCCGGGAGTTCGCGGCATCCTCCGGGACGCTTTCGGACTACTTCGGAAGAATCATGGCCTGGCTTTTCGGCGAAAGCGGTCTGGTGCTGATGGATTCGGACGATCCGGCCATCCGCCGAGTCGAATCGGAGATGTTCATCCGCTTTCTGGAAAATCAGGAGGAGCTTGCCTCGGCGTACCGAAACGGCCGGGAGCAGGTGGAGAGCCTTGGTTACAAGCCGCAGGCCGAGGTTTATGAAGAGAACGCGAATCTGTTTCTGTATGATGAAGACGGAGAAAGATTCCTGCTTCAACGGGACGGCGGCGGGTTTACCGACAAGAAGAAGGAACGCCGGTTTACCAAGGAGCAGCTGCTGGAGCTTGCCCGGACGGCCCCGGAACGCTTCAGCAACAATGTGATGACCCGGCCGATCATGCAGGATTATCTGTTTCCTGTCTTGGCTGCCGTGCTTGGTCCTGGGGAGATTGCCTATTGGGCTCTGCTTAAAGATGGCTTTCGGACCCTTGGGATGGAAATGCCCCTCCTTCTTCCCCGATCGGAATTTACTTTAATAGAAGGAACGGTCAAGAAGCATATGGATAAGTTCGGTCTTACGTCCGAGATCGTGGCCGAACGGTTCGGAGAGTTCAAGGCGGAGTGGCTTAAGGAACAGGATACCCTGAACCTGGACGAACGCTTTGCCGAGGTCAAAGAGAAGTTCCGCAGCCTCTATAATCCTCTGCTGGAGGCCGTGGGCGCTATCAATCCCGGAATGGCGAAGCTGGGCGACACCAACTATCTTAAAATCATGGAACAAATCGAATTTTTTGAAGCACGCGCCAAGGGAGCGAATGAATCCCAGTTCGAAGCGTCCCTCCGCCAGCTCGACCGGATCCAGCTCTCCCTGTACCCTCTGGGCAAACCGCAGGAACGGGTGTATAATGTGTTTGCTTATTTGAACCGGTACGGCCACTGGTGGCTGAAGGAGCTTGCCGAGCAGGCTCCGGCGGGAGACGGCCTTCACCGCCTTGTTTATTTATAAGTTGCCTTAAGGAGGAAGATGGATGAATACCAAAGACAGAAGCATCATCACCGATCGGAAGCTGGCTCCGGAGGGACATCTTAAGATTGAGTGGGTGAATGCCCATATGCCGGTTCTGAACCGGATCAAGGCCCAGTTCGAGAAAGAGCAGCCGTTCAAAGGGTTGAAGGTCGCCATCTCTCTTCACCTGGAAGCCAAAACGGCCTATCTGGCCAAGGTTGTGCAGGCCGGAGGAGCCGAAGTGACCATTACGGGAAGCAATCCGCTTTCGACACAGGACGACGTTTGCGCGGCACTCGTTGAAGATGGCATTACCGTGTTTGCGAAGTATAACCCTGATCCTAAGGAATACAAGGAGCTCATGATCAAGACTCTGGAGACGGAGCCCGATCTGATCATTGACGATGGGGGCGACCTCGTGACGATTCTCCATTCCGAGCGCCGGGACCTGTTGAAGAATGTCCGCGGAGGGGCAGAGGAAACGACAACCGGTATTTTGCGTCTGAAAGCTTTGGAGAAAGAAGGCAGCCTCCAGTTTCCGATGGTGGCGGTTAATGATGCTTATTGCAAGTATCTTTTCGACAACCGTTACGGAACCGGGCAATCGGTATGGGACGGCATCAACCGGACAACCAACCTGGTGGTCGCGGGCAAAACGGTCGTTGTGGTCGGATACGGCTGGTGCGGCAAAGGCGTGGCCATGCGGGCTAAGGGTCTTGGGGCCAACGTCATCGTAACCGAAATCGATGCTATCCGGGCGGTGGAAGCTTATATGGACGGCTTTGCCGTTATGCCGATGAGCGAAGCGGCCCAGCATGGGGATTTCTTCGTCACGGTGACCGGCAACCGCGATGTCATCCGCGGCGAGCATTACAAGGTAATGAAGAACGGTGCGATCTTGTCCAATGCCGGCCATTTCGACGTGGAAGTCAACAAGCCGGAACTGGAAGCCATGAGCAAAGCCAAGCGTACGGTACGCCGCAACATTGAGGAGTATCAGCTCGAGGACGGCCGCAGCATCTATGTGCTCGCCGAAGGCCGGCTCGTTAACCTGGCGGCGGGAGACGGCCACCCGGCGGAAATTATGGATATGACCTTTGCCCTCCAGGCGATGTCCCTTAAATATGTGAACGATAACTACAAGTCGATCGGTTCTCATGTGGTCAACGTGCCGTACGAGCTCGACGAGCAGGTAGCCCGCTATAAGCTGGAATCCCTCGGCACCTCGATCGACCGCCTGACCGATGAACAGAAAGCTTATTTGGATAGCTGGGCCGAGCACTAAGCCCTTTCTGAGGAGACGCCGCAAGGCGTCTTTTTGCTAAAAGGCGGGTGAGCGGACTTTCTTCTTTATCTCGGCCGAAGGATAAATTCCAGTCGGGTAAGCAATTTATGGAAAATCACCCTAGGATGGTTTCTTTTCCTGAAACTGGGGTAATAACCTGTAAGGAGAAGGAGATGGAGGGAACCGAATGACGGAAAGCTTGACCCCGCTGCTTCACAAATTCAGACTAGAGCTGCGGGAGGACACAATGGCGGCGCAATTGGGCGGCTATTACGCCTGCCGCAACGGACAGAAGCATATCGTACTCAACCGGGATCTGTCGGAGGAGAAGAAGGCCGAGGTGGGACTCGAGATCATTGACCGTCATTGCCGAGATCAAACTCCTTCCGCGTTTCTTCCGTATTTTTTGTTTGACGAAGGGTTTCCGGAAAAGAAATAGGAACAGCCGATTACGTACATAACCTATGGACGGGCCGTTTGCTGACGGCCTGTTCTTTTTTTGCCGGGATTCTGTAAAAGTTCACAAAAATTATTAGTAAATGTTTCCGGGGAAGAAGGAATTTTTGCAATCGGATAGAATATTCAATATAATTGGTGGTGGAAAGTGGGGTAAAGTGGAGGGAAGGGGTAGCCGGATATGTTCATGGGCGAATATCAGCATACGATCGACGATAAAGGCCGCATGATCATCCCGGCGAAGTTCAGAGAAGCCCTGGGAGCCACGTTTGTCATCACCCGCGGACTGGACCACTGCTTGTTTGTTTATCCGAATAGCGAATGGGCCGTAATGGAGCAGAAGCTGAAGTCGCTGCCTCTCATGAAATCCGATGCCCGCGCGTTTACCCGGTTCTTCTTCTCCGGTGCCACCGAATGCGAGCTTGACAAACAGGGAAGGGTAAATATACCGAATACTTTGGTCGAGCATGCCCGATTAGCGAAGGACTGCGTCGTCATTGGCGTATCCAACCGGGTGGAAATTTGGAGCAAGGACGTGTGGGAAGGATACTTCCAGCAGTCCGAGGAATCGTTTAACGAAATCGCGGAGAAGCTTGTGGATTTTAATTTTGACTTGTAGGCTTTCCCGGACGCATAGGAGGAACAGCATTGTTTCATCACATCACAGTATTGAAAGAAGAAGCGGTAGAAGGCTTGAACATCCATCCGGACGGCATCTATGTCGATTGTACACTAGGCGGCGCCGGGCACAGCGAAACCATTGCCTCGAGGCTCGGCGGGCAGGGGAGATTGATTGCTTTTGATCAGGACGATACCGCCCTGGCTAATGCCAAGTCGAGATTGGCCCCTTATGCCGAACGCGTAACGCTGGTGAGAAGCAATTTCCGATACATACGGCAAGAGCTCCTGAAGCTGGACCTGCCCCGGTCCGGAGAGAACCCCCAGGTTAACGGAATTCTGTTCGACCTTGGCGTATCGTCCCCGCAGCTGGATGAGGCGGAGAGAGGGTTCAGTTACAACCAGGAAGCCGACCTGGATATGAGGATGGATCAGACTTCATCGTTAACCGCCAAGGAAATTGTCAATGAATGGCCGGAAGCCGAGATAGCAAAGATTCTGTTTGAATATGGCGAGGAGAAGTTTTCCCGCCGGATTGCCGCCCAAATCCTTTCACACCGGGCTAAGGGCACCATTGAAACCACATCCCAGCTGGCTGAAATCGTAAAAGAAGGGATTCCGGCAGCCGCCAGAAGAACGGGCGGCCATCCCGCCAAGCGCAGCTTTCAGGCGCTTCGAATCGCCGTGAATGATGAATTGGGAGCTTTCGAAGAGGCATTGGAGCAAGCTGTCGATTGCCTTGCCCCGGGGGGAGAATTTCCGTCATTACCTTCCATTCCCTCGAGGACAGAATCTGTAAGCAGTTTTTTGCGAAATTTGTTGAAAAATGTACCTGTCCACCGGATTTTCCTATATGCGTTTGCCAGAAAAAGTCGATTCTTAGACTGGTCCAACGTAAGCCTATCTTGCCGTCGAAACAAGAGTTGGAACTAAACCCGCGTTCCCGGTCAGCAAAACTGAGGATAGCGGAGAAACTATAGGGGGGACGAACCTTTGGCCTATCATACACAGGGTAGTTTAGCCGTCAAGGAGAAACAGCAAGCCAGGCAGACGGTCAAGTACCGGGAGAAGACAAAAGTCGTATCGCGCCCGGCCCTTACCATGAAATTCAAGCTCCAGCTTCTGGGGATGCTCGTGATTGGAGTATCCGTAGCAAGCTCCGTTATTTTTATGCACTCCAAAATCTATGAACTGAACAAAGAGATTTACGACACCAGCACCTCCATTCAGAAGCTCGAAGAAGAAAACAAGCTGCTTCTTAACAAGAAGAGCGCCATGCTTAATGCGGACAATTTGAAGAAAGCCGCCAGCGGCACGGGTCTGCGCCCTACCAGTGAAGAGAACATTGCCCGCGGAAGCTCCGCTCCTAACGCGTCGGCCAATCCAGAGAAGAAAACGGCTAAACGTTAATGGGGTTAATGAATATGGAGAAAAAAATGAAAATCCGGTCTTTATTGATCGGTGTCTTTTTTTCCTGGCCTTCTTCCTGATCATCGGAAAGCTCTATTGGCTTCAAGTGGTAGACGCGTCGATGCTGAGAGAGAAAGCCGCGAACAAATGGACGAACGAAGAGATGCTGCTGCCCGTCCGGGGGACGATCATGGACCGCAAGGACCGGGTTCTGGCGGAGGACGCTCCCGCTTACACCGTCGCCCTAAACCCAGAAGTCATCAATGAGAGAGGAATTGCCAGGAGATAGCCCATGGGCTGGCTCCTATTCTAAGTCTCTCTGCGGATGCCGGCAAAATCTCCGAGCTGGAGGAGAAAATTTACGGGCTTGCCACCAAGAAAAGAGCGGACTATCCGGATAAATATGCGCTGGAAGTTCCAATCAATACCGAAGGCAAGAAGATCGACGGAGACAAGAAGCAGCAGGTGGAAGAATTCATAGCTAAGCTGAAGGAAGACCTGAAGGAGTCGAAGGGGAAAATCCGGGATGTGGGCATTTTCCTCAAAGAAACCGAGAAGCGCTACTACCCGAACGATAATCTCGCTTCCCACGTCCTCGGCTACGTCAACCGGGAAGGGGCGGCGGTCGAAGGGCTCGAGAAGTATCTCGACGACCAGCTCAAAGGAACGCCGGGCAAGCTGGTGAGGGAGAAGGACCGCATGGGCGTGGAGCTTCCGGATTCGAAGGTATCCTTAGATCCCGTCGTAAACGGCAAGAACGTCCGGCTGACGATTGACAACAAAATTCAGTACTTTACGGAAAATGCGCTGAAGAAGGCAATGGACAAATGGAAGGCCAAGAGCATGACGGCCATTGCCGTCGATCCGAAAACAATGGAAATTTTGGCCATGGCGAATGCTCCTGATTTCAATCCCAACAAATTCTGGGAGGCCAAAAGCCAGGAGAACTTCACCAATCATGCCGTCGCCTCCGCCTATGAACCAGGCTCCACCTTCAAGCTCGTTACGCTGGCCGGGGCCATTCAGGAAGGATTATGGCATCCGAACGATAAATACCAGTCCGGCTCTATCGCCATTCCCGGAGGAGCGGTGCATGACCATAACCGTGTCGGCTGGGGCAAAATCTCCTTCATGGAGGGGCTGCTTCGCTCGAGTAACGTGGCTTTCGTCAAGCTGGGGTATGAGGGGCTGAAGAGAGAAGGGCTGGATTCCTGGATCGCCAAATTCGGCTTCGGCAAGAAGACCGGCATCGCAATGCCGGGCGAGGTCGGTGGAGTGACCGGCCTGAAATATGATTCTGACTACGCCCGGGCTACTTACGGGCAGTCGCTTACGGTTACGGCCCTGCAGCAGACGGCGGCTTATGCGGCAATAGCCAATGGCGGCAAGCTGATGAAACCGCAGCTTATTAAGGAAATCATTAACCCGGAGACGAAGGAAGTGGAGAAATCGTTCGCTCCGGAGGTGATCCGGCAGGTGGTGACGGAGGAGACGGCCCGCCAAACCTCCCTGGCGCTCGAACAGGTAGTCGCCAATCAGGAGCAGGGAACCGGACGACGCGCTTACATCAACGGGTACCGGGTCGCCGGTAAAACGGGGACGGCCAATATCGTGAAGGACGGGGAGAGAACCTACTCCGAAGACACGTGGCTCATTTCCTTTATCGGCTATGCCCCGGTGGACGATCCCAAAATACTGGTGGCCGTCATTGCCGACCAGCCGGAGCTCGGAGGAGATTACCATCTGGGGGAGAGGTCGCCGCCCCCGTATTTAAAGAAATTGTGTCTCAGTCCTTGAGCTACATGGGGGTTCCTACGGAAGGAGCTCCGCTCAAAAATCCCGCCGTTTCAGAAGCGGTCGCTCCGGTGCCGGATGTCATCGGAAAAGACCTCAGCGAAGCCAAGAAAACGCTCGAGAAAATCGGCTTCAAAGTCGAATTGGTAGGCAGCGGAGGGAAGGTGGTCAGCCAAATGCCGCAAGCGGGAAGCGAGATTCTGCTCTCCCAGCGCATTTATTTGGGCGCCGAGGACGCGGCTTCAACGGAGATTCCCGATCTCAAAGGCAAGTCACTGCGTGATGCGCTGGAAGTGTGCTCGATGCTCGGGGTAGCCTGCAAGACCTCGGGCGAAGGCTATGTAGCCTCCCAGACGGTCAGCGGCGAAGGGGACCAGCGTTTACTGCAGCTGGAGCTGTCCTTGGCTGTGGCGCAGGGAGGAACGCCGGATTCCGGACAGACGACTGCCAGGGAAGGTCCTGTTTCGGCGGCTTCGTCCAAGGAGCAGACGGGCAAAAAACCGGCAGGTAGTGCTTCCCCTTCCCCGACTCCCACTCCCAAGAAAGACAGCCGGTAACGGGTCATAGGAACAAGAACAACCCTGCCATACGGCAGGGTTGTTCTATCCCTGGTTGTCCCGAATAGTCATGAGTAGGAAATGAACATGACTTTTTTCGGGTAAGGGGAAGGCTGGGGTATGAAGGTGTCTAACGTAACGGTGCGCCGCCGGCTGCTGTTTGTTATGCTGGGCGGGGCCGTCATTTTTGTTTCGCTGATCCTGAGACTGGCGTATGTCCAGCTTTGGATGGGGCCGGAGCTTGCCCGGAAGGCGGAGAATAACTGGAGAAGGGACATCCCTTACGCGGCCAAGCGGGGGAGATACTGGACCGCAACGGCGTAAAGCTTTCTTATAATATCACCTCCCCTCCGTCTGGGTGATTCCGGCCCAGATCCAGGATGCGAAGGCGGCGACGGCGGAGCTTGCGCGAGTGCTCCAGTCGGCACAGGAGCCCATCTATAAGATGGTGACGAAGAAAGAAAGCATCGTCCGCATCCAACCGGCGGGACGCAAGATCACCGAGGAGAAGGCGAAGGAAATCCGCGATCTCGCCATCCCCGGTGTCGTGGTCGCCGAGGACAACAAGCGGTTCTATCCGTTGGGCCCGTTGGCTTCCCACATTCTTGGGTTTACGGATGTGTTCAACAAAGGGTTAAGCGGAGTGGAAGCCAAATATGACGACCAGCTTACCGGCATTCAAGGCAATGTCTCCTATCTGGCCGATGCCGCGGGCAGGGCGATGCCGAATACGTCGGAGCAGTATGTCAAGCCGCAGGACGGGCTTAACCTGCAGCTGACCATCGACAGCTACATCCAGTCGGTCATGGAAAGGAGCTGGACCAGGCCATGCTTCAATACCAGGCCAAGCACAGCATCGCCATCGCCATGGACCCTTCCAATGGTGAAATCCTCGCCATGGCCGGAAGACCGGGGTTCGACCCGTCTCATTTCCGCGACTTTCCGGTGGAGGATTACAACCGCAACCTGCCTATCTGGATGACGTACGAGCCCGGCTCGACCTTCAAGATCATCACCTTGGCCGCCGCGCTCCAGGAGAAGAAAGTGAACTTCAATGAGCCTTTCTATGATTCCGGCGCCGTAGAGGTAGGAGGAGCCCGGCTCCGCTGCTGGAAGCGGGGGGCCACGGCAGCGAAACGATGCTGGAAGTGGTGGAGAACTCCTGTAACCCTGGTTTTGTGCTCATGGGCCAAAGACTCGGCAAGGATAAATTGTTCGATTATATTACCCGGTTCGGGTTCGGGAAGAAGACCGGCATCGATCTGGGCGGCGAGGAGAACGGCATCATGTTCAAGCCTTCCAAGGTCGGTCCCGTGGAATTGGCGACCACGGCCTTTGGCCAAGGGGTGTCGGTGACGCCTATTCAGCAGATTGCCGCGGTATCGGCCGCGATCAACGGAGGCAAGCTTTTCAAGCCTCACGTTGCGAAAGCCTGGTTTAACCCGGAGACGGGCGAAACCGTCGAAACCGTACAGCCGGAGCTGGTTCGTCAGGTGATCTCCGAAAGCACCTCGGCCCAGGTTCGTCAGGCGCTGGAGAGCGTGGTGGCCAAAGGAACGGGACGCAATGCGTTTCTGGACGGGTACCGGGTGGGCGGCAAAACGGGAACGGCCCAGAAGGTCATCAATGGACGCTATTCCGCGGATGAGCATATTGTGTCGTTCATCGGCTTCGCGCCGGCGGATGATCCCAAGATCGTCATCTATGCCGCGGTCGACGACCCGCAGGGCATTCAATTCGGAGGTCTGATCGCAGCACCGATCGTCAAGAATATTATGGCGGACGCCCTTCGCTACATGAAAGTGGAGCCTCGCAAGGACCAGATCTCCCGGGAACTGAAGCCGGAGCTGGGGGATGTCCCCATTGTGGAAGTGCCGGATCTCGTTGGTGCTACGGTGGAGGATATTTACGAGGACCTCAACATGGACTTCAAGCTGGCCAAGTCGGGGAACGGCCGAACGGTGATCAGCCAGGCTCCTAAAGCGGGAACCCGGGTGGAGAAAGGATCGACGATCCGCATCTATCTCTCCAATCCTCCGGAGGAGCCGTCGAAATAATGACAAGCGGACGGTTTCATCCGCCGTAAAAACGGGTAACGATAAAGGTTGCTTGCTTGGCGAAGGTTTTTCTCATAAGGTTGTGTATAATGGGTGTATAGTGGGTAGTAGGCCGTTTAGCTCACGTATAGCAGGAGTACAGGGGTTCTCACATTGATAAAAATTAGCGAACTGGCCTCGCTGCTGGCAGGGGCCCGATTAGACGGAGACGAATCGGTGGAGCTGACGGGGATCCAGACGGATTCCCGTAAAGTAAGGCCGGGAGATTTGTTTATTTGCCTTCCGGGGCATTCCGCCGACGGCCACGATTATGCGGCTAAGGCGGTGGCGCAGGGCGCTGCCGCCCTGGTGGTGGAAAGGGAAGTGGGGGAGAAGGTTCCCACCCTCCACGTGAAAGACAGCCGCTTGGCCATGGCGATCCTGGCCAACCGGTTCTACGATTACCCGAGCCGGGAATTTAAAGTCATCGGCATTACAGGAACGAACGGAAAGACCACGACAACATACATAATTGACAAATTGTTAACGGATCATGGCGCACGGACCGGGCGTATGGGAACCATCGAAATGAAGATTGGCAGCGAGACGTTTCCCGTGCAGAACACGACTCAGGAAGCGTTGGCCCTCCAGCACAATTTCCGGCGCATGCGGGACCAGCAGGCCGATTACTGCATCATGGAGGTGTCGAGCCATGCCCTGCAGATGGGCCGGGTAAAGGAGTCCGCTTTCGCACGGCTATTTTTACGAATCTGACCCAGGACCACTTGGATTACCACGGCTCTATGGAGGAATACCGCGCGGCCAAGGGGCTTCTGTTCTCGCGGCTTGGCAACGAATACGCCTCCGATGCCGGCAGCCGGCAGTTTGCCGTTCTTAACGGGGATGACCCCGCCTCTGACTATTATCAGAGTCTGACCGCGGTCGAAGTCCTTACCTACGGCATCGACAAGCCCGCCGATTTTCAGGCAACGGATATCCGTGTCACTTCGCGGGGGACAGAGTTTAAGCTCACAGCCTTTGGAGAGGAAGAAACGATTCTGCTCAAGCTGATCGGCAAGTTCAACGTCTACAATGCTCTGGCGGCAATAGCGGCAGCCTGGATCGAAGGGGTTCCGTTATCTTCCATCCAGAAGAGCCTGTCGGAGCTTTCGCTCATCGAAGGACGGATGGAGCCCGTTGACGAAGGACAGTCCTTCTCCGTCCTCGTTGATTTCGCGCATACCCCAGACGGGCTGGAGAATGCCCTGACCACGGTGCGCGAATTTGCGGAGGGCCGGATCCTCACGGTCTTTGGCTGCGGAGGGGACCGGGACAAGACGAAACGGCCGCTCATGGGAGCCATTGCCGCACGCTACAGCGATTATGTTATCGCGACTTCGGATAATCCCCGCTCGGAAGATCCTTCGGCCATACTCGAGGATGTCCGCCCCGGGATTGTGAGGGAAGCAGGCGATGCCATAGGCTACACTCTCCTGCCCGACCGCAGGGAAGCGATTAGGAAAGCGGTTGAAATGGCAGGCCCTGACGATGTAATATTGATTGCGGGCAAGGGCCATGAAACTTATCAGATCATTGGCGGTACCACCCATCATTTCGATGACCGGGAAGAAGCCCGGAATGCCATTAAGGAGAAGAAATCATGATCAAGCGCACCCTGCAGCAAGCGGCTTCGATGACCGCCGGCCTTCTTACCGGTACCAAGGAAGGAACCACGCTCTTTCAGGGCGTCTCCACCGATACCCGGACGCTGAAGCCCGGACAGCTGTATATCCCGCTGATCGGGGAAACATTCGACGGGCATGCCTACGTGCTGGAAGCGCTGGAGAAAGGAGCCGCCGCGGCTCTATGGCAGAAGGATCGCCAGCTTCCGGAAGGGGATCATCCTCTCATTCTGGTCGAGGATACCCTTGCGGCCCTGCAGAGCCTGGCAAAGAGCTATCGAAGCGAGCTTCCGGTCCAAGTGGTCGCCATTACGGGCAGCAACGGCAAAACGTCCACGAAAGATATGACCGCTTCGATCCTCTCCGTTTCTTTGCCCGTGAGGAAAACGGAAGGAAATCTCAACAATCATATCGGCCTGCCCCTGACCCTGCTCCGGTTGGAGGAGGAAACGCAAGCCGCTGTAGTGGAAATGGGAATGAGCGGACGGGGGAGATTGATTTGCTCACCCGGATTGCCGCGCCCGATATCGTTATCATTACGAATATCGGAGAATCCCACCTGCTGCAGCTCGGGAGCCGGGAAGAGATAGCAAGAGCCAAGACGGAGAGCCTGGCGGGGCTGAAGGAAGGAGGGGCTTTCATCTTCAACGGAGATGAGCCGCTTATTCCGAAGGTGCTTCCCGAAATGCCGCAGCCGGCCCATTTTGACCGCATCCGATTTGGTACCCACCCTAATAACGATATCTATCCGACCTCTATAGAGATGGAGGGGAAGGAACCCGTTTCCGCATCCAGGACCCGGATTCCCCGAATTCTACCTCCCGCTGCTCGGAAGGCATAACGTCATCAATGCTTTGGCGGCGATCTCCGCGGCCAGGCGGCTTGGGGTGTCGTATGAGGACATCGCGGAGGGATTGAAGTCCCTCAAGATGACCAGCATGAGAATTGAAGCTCTCCGTGCCGATTCGGGAGCTCTCGTACTGAATGATGCCTACAACGCGAGCCCGACCTCGATGAAGGCCGCGCTGGCTCTTCTGGAGGAATTGGAGGGACCTTCCCGCAAAATTGCCGTGCTTGGCGATATGCTTGAGCTCGGAGAACGGGAAGAGGAGTTTCACCGGGAAATCGGAAGGCTGCTCCGTCCGGAGCGGATTGACCGCGTATACGTATACGGCCGTTTATCCCGCCATCTAGCGGAGGAGGCGCAGAACCGTTATCCGGCCGGTGCGGTGAGCTGGTACGAAGACAAGGGAGAGCTGGCAAAAGACTTGCGATCGGCGGTTAAGCCGGACGATGCCGTTCTTGTTAAAGGCTCCCGGGGAATGAAGTTAGAAGAGATCGTACACGCGCTTCTGCCATCTTGATCCGAATCTTACATTAAGCGTGGACGATAACCGCTTTCCGAAGGAAAGCCAAATTTAAGGAGTGTTTGTTGTGATGGGATTTTACGAGATTCTGTTTCCGCTGGGCGTGGCGTTTCTGCTCGCGCTGCTGGCGGGCCCGCTGCTGATTCCTTTCTTAAGGAGGCTGAAATTCGGGCAGCAGATCCGAACCGATGGTCCTCAGGGCCATCTGAAGAAGGCCGGGACCCCGACGATGGGCGGAGTGATTATTATGCTTGCCCTGTCGCTCGCTTCGCTCAAATTCGCCGAGAAGAACAGCGAGCTGGTCATCCTGCTGATTGCCGCTCTCGGCTACGGGCTGGTCGGCTTCCTGGACGATTACATCAAAATCGTTTTCAAACGCTCGCTGGGCTTGACCGCCAAGCAGAAGCTTCTCGGGCAGCTGGTCGTTTCGGCCGTGGTCTGCTACTTCCTGTTCCGGATCGACCATCCGACGGACATTTCCATCCCCTTTGTCGACAGCACCCTGCCTCTGGGCTGGGTTTATTATCCCTTCGTCGTCTTCATGATGCTCGGGGTATCGAATGCCGTGAACTTTACCGACGGTCTGGACGGTCTGCTTTCGGGCACCAGCGCCATCGCCTTCGGAGCGTATGTCGTGATCGCCATCAAGGTGCACAGCCCGGAGACGGCTATTTTCTCCGCGGCTATGGTAGGGGCGGTGCTGGGCTTTCTCGTGTATAACGCCCATCCAGCCAAAGTCTTTATGGGAGACACCGGTTCCCTCGGGATCGGGGAGGCCTGGCGGCCGCGGCCATTCTGACGAAGGCCGAAATGCTGATTATTATCATCGGCGGGGTATTCGTGATCGAGATTCTGTCGGTGATCATTCAGGTGGTTTCCTTTAAGACGAGGGGAAAAAGGGTTTTCAAGATGAGCCCGATCCATCATCATTACGAGCTGGTCGGCTGGTCCGAATGGCGCGTTGTTATTACGTTTTGGGCGGCGGGTCTGGTGCTGGCCGGAGTGGGACTATACTTGAACGAGGTGTTCTAGCACATGAGGCATCCTGAAGATTATCGCGATAAAGAAGTGGTGGTACTGGGCTTGGCCAAAAGCGGAGTTGCCGTGGCAAAGCTTTTCCACGACTTCGGAGCGAAGGTAACGGTCAACGATAAAAAAGAACGTGAGGCATGCCCGGAAGCCGAAGAGTTGGAGGCTCTGGGTATTTCTGTTGTGTGCGGGGGCCATCCGGACGGTTTGATCCACAGCGGGGTCACGCTGGTCGTCAAAAACCCGGGCATCTTCTACAGCGCCGCCCCCGTCGTGAAAGCCCGGGAGCTCGGCATCGAGGTGGTGACGGAAGTTGAGGTCGCTTACCCGATCTGCCAGGCTCCGATTATCGGCATCACCGGCTCTAACGGCAAAACCACGACAACAACCTGGGTTGGTAAAATTTTGGAAGCCGCCGGCCAGAAGCCGATTGTGGCGGGCAACATCGGGCGTCCTCTCTGCGACGCGGCCCGCGAGGCAACGCCTGACAATCGGCTCGTTGTCGAGCTGAGCAGCTTTCAGCTGAAAGGCACCTCTAGCTTCCGCCCGAGCATCGGCGTCCTGCTGAACCTGTACGAAACCCATCTGGATTACCATGGGGACATGCAGGACTATATCAACTCGAAGGCCAAATTGTTCGCCAATCAGCTGGAAACGGACACCGCCGTTCTTAATGCGGACAATCCTCTGGTGCGGCAGCTGGCCGAGTCCGGTAAGCTGAGGGCGAAGCTTCTGTGGTTCTCCAGCAAGGGAGAGCTTCCGAGCGGAGTCTATCTACATAACGATACGCTGATGTACCGGGATGAAGCCGGAGCGACCGTATCGATCCTTCCAGCCGGTAAGCTCGGCATTCCCGGAAAGCACAACATCGAGAATGCGTTGGCCGCCGCTGCCATCGGCATCGCCTCAGGAGCTTCCATTCCTTCCATCGCAGAGGGGCTGGCGACGTTCCGCGGAGTGGAGCATCGCCTGGAATACGTTTCCACCGTCAAGGGAATCCCTTATTATAACGATTCCAAGGCAACCAATCCTTCGGCTACCTTCAAAGCCATGGAGGCCTTCGACAGCAAGCTGGTCCTGATTGCCGGCGGACTGGACCGGGGGATGGATTACCTGGACATGCTCCCGTATTTCCGGGACCGGGTCAGCGCCATCGTCACGCTGGGCGAGACACGAGTGAAGCTGAACGGCGTAGCGGAGCAAGCGGGCGTCCCCGTTATCCGAACCGTGGAGCGGACCAATGACGCCGCGCTTGCCATGCAGGAGGCGGTACAGCTTGCCAGCGCTGCGGCTTCTCCGGGAGAAGTGGTGCTTCTCTCGCCGGCGTGCGCCAGCTGGGATATGTTTCCGTCCTTTGAAGAGCGGGGAAGAATGTTTAAACAAGCCGTGCATACCCTTTAAAGAGGGGATGTACAGGCCTTACGTCTTTTTGCGCCTGTCTTTCCCCAGATCATGGGGCAGAGGTGGGAACAATGGGAAAAGCACGGGCAATGCCGGATTTGATAATCATGACATCTGCCGTCATGCTGCTGGTGATAGGCGTCCTAATGGTGTACAGCGCGAGTGCCGTGCTGGCTTTTCGGGAATTCGGGGATTCCTTCTATTATGTTAAACGCCAGGCGATCTTTGCCGCACTGGGAATCGGCGCTATGATCCTGACGGCCAACGTGGATTACTGGGTTTGGAAGAAATACGCCAAGCTCGGTCTGCTGATCTGTTTCGTTCTTCTGCTTATCGTGCTTATTCCCGGGATTGGCGTCGTTCGCGGGGGCGCCCGCAGCTGGCTCGGGATCGGATCCTTCGGAATCCAGCCGTCGGAGTTCATGAAACTCGGAATGATCCTTTTTCTGGCGAAGCTGTTATCCCAGGAGCAGAGCCGGATCACGCTGTTCACCCGGGGCTTGCTTCCTCCGCTGCTGATCATGGGGGCCGCCTTCGGCCTTATCATGCTGCAGCCGGATTTGGGCTCGGGAACGGTGCTGGTGGGCGCTTCGCTGCTCATTATCTGGACGGCCGGCGCCCGGGTGATGCATCTGTCCATGCTGGGACTGGCCGGAGTGGCCGGATTCGTCGGTCTTATCTTGAATGCCCCTTACCGGCTGAAGCGCATTACGGGCTTTCTGGATCCTTGGGCCGACCCGCTCGGGTCCGGCTACCAGATTATCCAGTCGCTCTATGCGATCGGCCCTGGCGGGCTGGTGGGACTGGGCTTCGGCAAGAGCCTTCAGAAATACAGCTACCTTCCCGAGCCCCAAACCGATTTCATTTATTCGATTGTGGCGGAGGAACTTGGGTTTATGGGCGGGGCGTTCGTCATCGGCCTCTTCGCCGTGCTGGTTTGGAGAGGAATCCGAACGGCCATCAGTGCCCAGGATACGTTCGGCAGTCTGCTCGCGATTGGCATTACGGGAATGGTAGCGGTTCAGGTTATGATCAACATCGGCGTGGTCATCGGAATGTTTCCCGTCACCGGGATCACGCTTCCTTTTATAAGCGCGGGCGGCTCGTCGCTTACGTTAATGCTGACCGCGATCGGCATCCTGTTAAACATTTCGCGATATTCGAGGTGAAGTTATGCGCATCGTACTCAGCGGGGGAGGGACGGGGGCCACGTCTACCCCGCCCTTTCCATTATGGAGGAAGTCCGCCGGGAGCAGCCCGGATCGGAATTCCTATACATCGGGACCTCTTCCGGCTTGGAGAAAGGAATTGTCGCCAAAGCGGATCCCAAGCTGCGCTTTGAGGCCATTGAGATCAGCGGCTTCCGGAGGAAGCTGTCTTTGGACAATGTACGCACGGTTATCCGGTTTCTGAAGGGAGTGGGCCGGGCCAAGAAGCTCCTGCGGGAATTCAAGCCGGATGTTGTTGTCGGAACGGGGGCTACGTTTGCGGACCGGTCGTTTATGCCGCTGCCAAGCTCGGCATCCCGACCATGATCCATGAACAGAACGTCATTCCCGGACTGACGAATAAATTTTTGAGCCGGTACACCGATACGGTGGCCGTCAGCTTCCAGGGCTCCGAGGGCAAGTTTCCCGGAGCTAAGAGAGTGGTCTACACGGGTAATCCCCGGGCCACTACGGTGGTCCAGGCGGACGCCCGCAAAGGCTTGTCCTCCCTTGGCCTGCCCGAGGGCAGCCGGCTGGTCGTCGCGGTGGGAGGGAGCCGGGGGCTAAGGCGGTGAATGAAGCCGTGGCGGATATGGCTCCTTTGATGGCGGGCCTTCCGGACGTCCGGTTTCTGTTTGTGACGGGCGAGCCATATTACGAAGCGACCCGCCAACAGATTCTGGCCAAAGGAAAGACCATGCCGGACAACCTCCTTCTGGTTCCTTACGTTCACAATATGCATGAGGTGCTTGCTGCCACCTCGCTCATCATCAGCCGGGCAGGCGCATCCTTTCTCGCGGAGATTACGGCGCTCGGCATTCCCTCTCTCTTGATCCCTTCTCCCAACGTGACCAATAATCACCAGGAGGCCAATGCCCGGTGGCTTGAGAAAGAGAATGCCGCCAAGGTCATACTGGAACGGGACTTGAACGGAACGTTTCTTTATGCCCAGGTGGAGCGGATCATGAAGGATCCCGGCCGGCATTCCATCATGTCGCGCAATTCGGCGCGAATGGGCAACCGGGAGGCAGCCGGTCTGTTCTACAGCGAGATGCTCAAGCTGGCCTCGCGTTAGACCGAATTCTTGTCTCCGGGGGCAGCTAGGCGGCTGTCACACTATCGGAGAAATCACATAAACTACACTATAACCGTGACAAACACCCGGATGAAAAGCGGAACAACAGCGGCTTGGTTCTGCAAGCCGCTGCTTGCTCCCCGATGTTTGTGAAGGAGGGTTATCCATGCAGGAAATCATTTCGGAGCTTCAATCCGCCCAGGTAGGGGAAGTTCGCTTGAACGAACCGCTGGCGCCTCACACCACCTGGAAAATAGGCGGCCCCGCCGACGTCCTGGTCGTTCCCGGATCGAAGGAGCAGCTTGCTCAAACCGTCAAGCTGCTTCATAAGCACCGGGTCCCCTGGTTTGTGCTGGGCCGGGGATCCAATCTGCTCGTCGCGGATACCGGGATTAGAGGCGTGGTCGTGAAGCTGGGGCAAGCCTTCGAACAGGTTCGTTTTGAAGGGAATCTAGTCTATGCGGGCGGGGGCTTTCATTCATCAAGCTCTGTGTCCTGACGGGAAAGGAAGGGCTGACCGGACTGGAATTCGCCGGGGAATTCCCGGAAGCGTGGGTGGCGCCGTTTACATGAACGCAGGGGCTCACGGGTCGGATGTGTCGCGAATTCTTAAGCAAGCCGAGGTGGTGCTCGATAATGGGGAGCGGGTGGTGCTGCAGAAGCAAGACCTGCAGTATGCTTACCGTCACTCCGTGCTTCACCGTCAGCCCGGCATCGTGACGGAAGCGGTCTTCGAGCTTCAGCCGGGCGACCGCAAGGAAATTGGTGCCGCGATGGCGGCCTACAAGGACCGGAGAATGCGGACTCAGCCGCTGCAGCTGGCAACGGCAGGAAGTACGTTCCGCAACCCGGAAGGCCATCATGCCGCGAAGCTGATCGAGGAAGCGGGGTTGAAAGGCCTGACCGTTGGGGGGCCACAGTATCGACACAGCATGCCAACTTCATTATCAACACCGGCGAAGCTACGGCGAAAGATGTGCTCACTCTTATTGAGAAAATCCAAGCAATCGTCCAAGAAAAATACGGAATAAGCCTAGTGCCCGAAGTTCTAGTTGCGGGTGACACCGACTGACGCTCGCCGCGACGGCTTGCTGTGCAAGCTTTCAGGAGGTGAGTTTTTGGAAAAATTGGTGATCGAAGGCGGACGGCCTCTCTCGGGGACCATGAGGATTCAAGGGGCGAAGAATGCGGCCCTTCCCATTCTGGCAGCCTGTGTCCTCGCCGAAGGGACTTTTGCGATCGACAATGTTCCGGATCTGCTGGATATCCGGGTCATGCTGGATATCCTCCGCTCCTTGGGCTGCCGGGCGGAACATTCGGAAGAAACCGTTACGCTCGATATGGAGCCGCTTCATTCCTCGCACATTCCGGAGGATTTGATGAAGTCCATGCGTTCTTCTATTTTTCTGATGGGGCCGCTTCTCGCAAGATTCGGTTCCGTTCAGGTCTACCAGCCGGGAGGCTGTGCCATTGGCGAACGCAAGATCAACCTTCATCTTCAAGGGCTTGAAGCCCTGGGAGCCCGCATTGAAGAGAAGGGAGTACCATTATTTGTACGGCGGATAAGCTGGTAGGTGCCGAGATCCCGCTTGATTTCCCCAGTGTCGGGGCAACGGAAAACATCATGATGGCCGCCGCCACCGCGGATGGGATCACAACGATTCATAATGCGGCCAGGGAGCCGGAGATTCAGGACCTTCAGAACTTCCTTAATGCCATGGGGGCCAAGATCTTCGGGGCGGGAACGAGCACGATAACCATTGAAGGGGTAAGCCGTCTTCATGCCTGCCGCTACCGGATCATCCCGGATAGAATCGTCACGGGAACGATGATGGTGGCCGCAGCCGTTACGCGGGGCAGCGTCACGCTGGAAAGGGTATGCCCGGCACATCTAACCTCGCTGATTCATGTGCTGAAGCGGGCAGGTGTTCAAATCTCCTGCAGCGGTGATATAATGAGCGTAAGCTGCGGCGCAAGACCGAAGCTTGTCGAACGCATTGTCACGTCTCCTCATCCATCCTTTCCAACCGATTTGCAGTCTCTTATCATGGTTCTGCTTTCCTTGGCGGACGGCTTGAGCATCATCAAGGAAACGGTGTTCGAAGGCCGCTTTAAGCATGTGGATGAGCTGTCCCGAATGGGGGCGGATATCCGGGTGGACCTCAATTCCGCCTTTATCCGTGGGGTTCCGAGGCTTTATGGGGCTACGGTGGAGGCTACTGATCTGAGGGCGGGTGCCGCCTTGGTCGTGGCGGGGTTGGCTGCCCACGGGACGACCGTGGTGGAGCAGATTCATCATATCGACCGGGGTTATGATAGAATAGAGATTATGCTGAACCGTCTAGGAGCGAGCATCACGCGAAGCCGTGCTGTTGCCGAAAGCCCTCAGCCTACCTGACCGGATGGACGGTAGGCGGGGCAGCATCCCTTGCCTTTAACCGGCAGGGACCAGGACGGCCCGGATTGGTTTACCATTATCAGAGGGAAACAGCGGGCACCCCTAATCCTAGTGATGGAGGAGCCCGTCAATTCCTTGTCAGAAGAAGGTGTCACGGTTGGCCGCGGATTCCAAAATTCCAGTGATGAAATCGGAGAGAAACAAAAAACCCGGCAGCCGCAAGCTGCTTTATTTGTTAATCGTCTTTTTTCTTATTGTATTCGCGATTCTATTTTTTCAATCCTCTTTCAGCAAAATAACCTCTATTGAAATTGCGGGCAACGACGTGGTTTCCTCCGAGCAGATCGGACAAGCCTCGCAGGCGGCCGTGGGGGACCAGTTTTTTGCGGTCGGTTCCTCCGTTGTAGAAGAGAGGGTCAAAGCTCTCCAAACGATAGAGTCCGTTCAGGTGACGAAGTCGTTCCCGGGCAAGATACGGATTGAGGTCAAGGAGTATCCGCGGGCCGCTTATCAGCTTACCCCGGAAGGAAGCATCGAGGTGCTGATGGCGGACGGAAGTGCCTACCCGGTCAAGGACAAAGGCGCCGTGATCGACAAGCCGATTCTGACCAACTGGGGATCGGAGACCCCCGAGAGGGCCGCCCTATGCAAGGTGCTGGCCGGGATCAATCCGGCGCTTCTTTCGGATATATCCGAGATCAAGCCCGACCCGTCGGCCGCCTATCCGGACAAGATTAAACTTTTTACACGGTCCCAGTTTGAGGTGATTACCC
Source organism: Paenibacillus sp. CC-CFT747 (assembly GCA_030323305.1). GTDB lineage: Bacteria > Bacillota > Bacilli > Paenibacillales > NBRC-103111 > Paenibacillus_AO > Paenibacillus_AO aurantius. The sequence continues at coordinate 4,333,330 of CP106741.1, forward strand.
GAATAGCTTTACTAGGCGACAAGATTCAATACCTGGATTTTATGATCAACGAATTTAAGGAGAGAAATAATGGAGCGACCGGAATTCTGACCCTCCTCGATACGGACCGCGGGAGCCTGTTCGGCAAGGATGCCGGCTCCGCCGAGACAAGCGACGGGAACAAGGATTCCAAGAAGAGGTAATGGGTTCCAGAACCCAAAAAGACTACTCTTTGTATGGAAATAGTGTTAAAATTGAACTCATGGCATCTAACGGGACAGGCTTTCATCCGATCTTTTCCAGCTTTGTCCGCCCGGTACCAGAGAGACTTTTTCTCATTATTAACCATATAAAAAAATTGTAGAAAAAAGAGGGAAAATAGGAACCATGTTGAATATGTACAGGAACCATTTTGCCATCAACATTCACGATTACATTCCGGGAGGTGCCTAAGGTTGAGCGGCAATGATATCATTGTTAGTCTGGACATTGGTACATCCAAGGTTCGTGCTATAATTGGAGAAGTAACCAATGGAGCCATTAACATAATCGGGGTCGGGGCTGCCGAATCGGAAGGCATCCGCAAGGGCTCGATCGTCGATATAGACCAGACGGTTCAATCCATACGCAATGCCGTCGAGCATGCCGAGCGTATGGTGGGAATTGAGATACATGACGTTTACGTAGGAATTACCGGCAATCACATAGCGCTTCAGCCAAGCCACGGAGTGGTCGCCGTTTCTAATGAAGACAGAGAAATCGGGGAAGAAGACATTGAACGGGTGCTTCAAGCTTCACGCGTTATCGCCCTGCCTCCGGAGCGTGAAATTATCGGAGTCGTGTCCAAACAATACTTAGTTGACGGGCTTGAAGGCATTCAAGATCCGAGAGGAATGATCGGCGTCAGGCTGGAAGTCGAAGCCACCATTATTACCGGCGCCAAAACCGCTATACATAACCTGCGCCGCGTCGTAGAGAAAGCCGGCTTGAACACAGCCGACATGGTCCTTATGTCGCTCGCATCCGGAAACCTTACCCTGTCCAAGGATGAGAAGACCATTGGGACCATTCTCGTCGATATCGGAGCAGGCTCTACTACCATTGCCGTTTTTGAGAATGGAACAATTGCCGCCACTTCCACGCTTCCCATCGGCGGTGACCTGATTACAAGCGACATTTCTTACGGCTTGCACACGCAGATGGAACATGCGGAGAAGGTCAAGCTTAAATTCGGCTGCGCCCAGGTAGCGGTTGCGGCCGAAGATCAAGTCTTCAAGGTGCCGAGAATCGGCAGCAACACCGAGAAGGAATTTTCCCAAGTGGATCTGGCGAATATCGTAGAGCCGCGTGTGCAGGAGATTTTCCAGCTGATTCGCGGAGAAGCTTACCGGCTGGGCTATGGGGATGTTCCCGGAGGATATGTGCTTACAGGAGGAACCGTCACCATGCCGGGGATGCTTCCGATTGCCCAAGCGGAGCTGGCCGCCTCGGTCCGGATCGCTACACCCGATTTCATCGGGGTGCGTGATCCATCCTATACCAGCGGTGTAGGCATTATTCAGCATGTGACCAAGTCGATTCGGCACCGTGTGCCGACGACAATGAAAATCCCCGCCAAGAAGCCGGCAAAGGAGAAAACAGGCTGGTTTGATAAGGTCAAAAATTGGTTAAGTGAATTTATCTGATGCCGAAAGTGCGGAGCAAGTACAGGCTGCTCAGGTTGACGAGGATTAGTGAGGAGGATAATAATCGCTATGTTTGAATTTGATCTGGATGTAGATCAGCTGGCGACAATCAAGGTGATTGGCGTCGGCGGCGGCGGCAGCAATGCTGTCAACCGAATGATAGAGAACGGAATTCAGGGCGTGGAATTCATCACGGTAAATACGGATGCCCAAGCCTTAAATCTGGCCAGGTCGGAGGCCAAGCTTAAGATCGGCGAGAAGCTGACGAGAGGTCTCGGGGCAGGCGCCAACCCGGAAGTCGGCAAGAAAGCGGCGGAAGAGTCGAGAGAAGCCATTATCCAATCCCTTAAAGGGGCGGACCTGGTGTTCGTTACCGCCGGAATGGGCGGAGGAACGGGTACGGGAGCGGCTCCGGTCATCGCCGAAATCGCCAAGGAATGCGGAGCCCTGACGGTGGGCGTCGTAACCCGCCCGTTTACATTCGAGGGCCGCAAGCGGGCCATGCAGGCGGAGCAGGGCATTAACGCCCTCAAGGAAAAGGTAGATACGCTAATTGTTATCCCGAACGATCGGCTGCTTGAGATCGTGGACAAGAAGACCCCTATGATCGAAGCCTTCCGGGAAGCGGATAACGTTCTTCGTCAAGGGGTGCAGGGCATCTCGGACCTGATCATGGTTCCGGGTCTGATTAACCTTGACTTTGCCGATGTCAAAACGATCATGACCGAGCGCGGATCTGCGCTTATGGGAATCGGGCTTGGCACAGGCGAGAACCGCGCAGCGGAAGCCGCCAAGAAAGCCATCATGAGCCCTTTGCTGGAGACTTCTATTGAAGGAGCCCGCGGGGTTATCATGAACATTACGGGTGGAGCCAACCTCAGCTTGTACGAAGTCAACGAGGCGGCTGAAATCGTCATCGCGGCTTCCGATCCGGAGGTTAACGTGATCTTCGGTGCCATTATCGACGAGACACTGAAAGAGGAAATCAAGGTAACGGTTATTGCGACCGGCTTCGAAACCAAAGCCCATGTCGCTCCTCCCATTAAACGTCCTCAGCCTGCGCAGCAGCAGCAGCAACAACAGCAGACCGAGCAGACGGAATCGAGATCGTCTAACCTGCGTCCTTTCGGAGCTCAGCCTTCCGGGGATCAGCTGGACATTCCAACGTTCTTGCGGAACCGCAAAAACCATAACAACGACTAACGGCTGGTTAGCTTATTTTATGACGAAACCGCTCTTCCTTCTTATGAAGGGGAGCGGTTTTTTTGTTGGGAAAAAGCCTCAGGAGGGCAGCTGCGAGATAAGTCGGAATAACAGGAATCCCATGAATAAGAGCGGGAAGCAACGCATATATAGTATAGCCTTCGACAAAAAAACAGGCTCCCCCCGGCGAAAACAGACAGACTTAGCGGGAGGCATCCCGTATACTGGGTTCATCGTCAATCGCCGGGATGGGGAGGAATGCGGTTGGTCGTTTATTTGGATCTCTTGTTCCTCTTTAACTTTGCGGTGGACGGGGCCTTGCTGCTGACGACGGCCTGGGTTTCCCATACCAAGGTCCGCGCCTGGAGGGTAGCCGCTTCTGCGGCCATCGGGGCCCTTTACGTTATTTTTATGCTTTATCCGCAGCTTTCCTTCCTTTTTACGCTGGGCATCAAATTTATTTTTTCGGTGCTGATGATCGGCACCGCCTTCGGGTTTCGTCCGGTTAAACGGTTTTGGCGGCACATGGGGGCGTTCTATCTTGTTAATTTTGCGGCGGCCGGAAGCGTGATCGGGGTTTATTATTTCTTTTTGTCCTCCAGTGAACTGATGGACGGGTTTCTGTTCTCGATGATGGGCGTTCCCGGTACCACCTTGATCGTCGTTACGCTGCCGCTTCTCGTCTGGCTGTACCTTAAGGTGTTTCATACCGCTCGTCGGCAGACGGAGATGCTTAGCTACATGGCGGAGGTGGAGGTGTGCATCGACGATTTCCATTATCAATGCACGGGTCTAATCGATACGGGCAATCATCTGTACGATCCGCTGACGAAGACGCCGGTCATGATCATGGAGGCCGGACAGTGGAAGGAAGTGCTGCCGGAGACGTGGATGAAGCGGATCCGCCAGGCGGAGGTTGATCAGATTGTGGCCGCTCTGGGAACGGAGGAGTTCGCCTGGCAGGACCGCCTTAGGCTGGTGCCTTACCGGGGCGTAAACCGGGGAACCCAGTTCATGCTGGCGATCAAGCCCGACCGGGTTACGGTTCGGTATAACGAGAAACGGGTAGAGACGCAGAAGGTTTTAGTGGGATTGGACGGCGGGCAGCTCAGCTCGGACGGGGCTTACCAGGCGATCCTGCATCCCACCCTGCTGGAGGCGTAATCCGGCGTCGATTCATTTTATTACAGGAGGAACTGGTTATGCTATTAAAATGGAAAATGCTGCTGCAGCTCAATTATTACCGTCTGCTCCTGCTCGTGGGGCTTAAGGGAAATGAGATTTATTATATCGGGGAAGCGAGGCGCTCCCTCCGCCTTTAACGAGAGAAGAGGAGGAATACCTTCTTCAGAAGCTTCCAAGCGGAGATGCGGCCATTCGCGCCATGCTGATCGAACGAAACCTTCGGCTCGTCGTTTACATCGCCCGGAAATTCGAGAATACGGGAATCAACATCGAGGACCTCGTGTCGATCGGGGCGATCGGCTTGATCAAGGCGGTCAATACTTTTGACCCCGAGAAGAAAATCAAGCTGGCCACATACGCCTCCCGCTGTATTGAGAACGAGATCCTCATGTACCTTCGCCGTAACAGCAAAATCCGCACCGAAGTTTCCTTCGATGAGCCGCTAAACATCGACTGGGACGGAAACGAGCTTCTGCTGTCGGATGTTCTCGGAACCGAGAACGATACGATCTACCGGAACATTGAAGAGCAGGTGGACCGCAAGCTTCTTCATAAGGCGCTCGATAAGCTGACGGAACGGGAGCGGGTGATCATGGAGCTCCGGTTCGGCCTTCAGGACGGGGAGGAGAAGACCCAGAAGGATGTGGCTGATCTTCTCGGCATCTCCCAATCCTACATATCCCGCCTGGAAAAACGGATTATCAAACGGCTCCGCAAGGAGTTCAACAAAATGGTGTAAGACTCGCATGAAAAACGGCCGCCCGGCCGTTTTTTTGGTGTCCTCGGCCGGCGATGCCGTTCTCTAAAGGAAACAACTTTGGCTAGGTCCTGAAAGGAGATAAAGAAACAAAGAAACGGGAAAGCGTTTTATTTCAAGGGGTTCTTGTTGATGGAAGTCATTACCGTTCTTTTTAGGGAACGTTTAGGAGCGAATAAAAAAATTTTCCAAGGAGATAATGTACAGTAATGTTTCTCCTTGGGAGGTAATCACGATGACCCGAAACAAAGTAGAAATTTGCGGCGTTGATACTTCTAAACTGCCGGTTTTGACTAACACCGAGATGCGCGAGCTTTTCGTGGAACTCCAGACCAAGAATGAGCGGTCGGCAAGAGAGAAATTGGTTAACGGCAACCTGCGCCTGGTGCTGAGTGTGATTCAACGCTTTAACAACCGCGGGGAGTTCGTGGACGACTTGTTTCAGGTGGGGTGCATCGGGCTAATGAAGGCGATCGATAACTTCGATCTGGGCCAGAACGTCAAATTCTCCACCTATGCGGTTCCGATGATCATCGGGGAAATCCGCCGCTACTTGAGAGACAACAACCCGATCCGGGTCTCGCGCTCCCTTCGGGATATCGCCTATAAAGCTCTGCAGGTGAGGGACAACTTAACCAACAAAAATTCCCGCGAACCGACGGTATACGAAATTTCCGAAGCCCTTAATATACCGAAGGAGGATGTGGTGTTCGCCCTGGATGCCATTCAGGATCCCGTCTCGCTCTTCGAGCCGATCTATCATGACGGGGGGACCCGATCTTCGTGATGGACCAGATCAGCGACGACCGGAACCGGGACATTACCTGGATCGAAGGCATTGCCCTTAGGGAAGGAATGAGGAAGCTGAACGACCGGGAGAAAATGATCATCTCCATGCGGTTTTACGACGGCAAAACGCAAATGGAGGTAGCGGATGAAATCGGCATCTCTCAAGCACAGGTTTCCCGCCTGGAGAAGTCGGCTATTTCCCAAATGCAGAAGCATGTCAAATCGTAACCAAGCCCTGATGAGGCCGGCTATGCCGGTCTTTTTTCATTCACCAGGACATTTCGCCCCGCGCCCACATATAGTAATAAGAGTCAGGCCCAAAACTATGAGGATATGTGGTGGTTCGGCATGAAAATATCCGATTTTCAATCCAAGGATGTTATAAACATTGTCGACGGCAAAAAGCTGGGCCAGGTCTCGGACCTGGAGCTGGATCTCCGGCAGGGCCGGATCGACTCGATTGTCGTTCCGAATCAAACGAGGTTCTTCGGCTTTTTTGGAGGCGGGACGGATGTTGTGATTCCCTGGCGGAACATAGTCAAAATCGGGGCCGACGTCGTGCTGGTCAAGCTGGACGACGCCCGCGTGTACCGTCAGAACGAAGAGGACGGGCAGGAATATGCAAGGCCGTACCGGGAAAGAGACCGGGAGAAGGACCGGTAACGCGGCCTGCCTCCTTGTGGTACACTTAGGAGAACGGATCCGGCCGCAGGGGCTGGATCATTCTCACACCAGACAGGAGGCATAAGACCATGGAGCCGTTTGTGCGCAGAGAGTCGGCAGAAGGGCCTGCGTTGTTCTATATAGACAGCTGGATGCAGAAGTTTGAAGGAGTTACCGCCGGGTTTACGTCTCGAAGCGGCGGAGTCAGTACGGGGAATTCGATTCCTTGAATTGCGGGCTCCACGTGGCGGACCGGCCGGAGGATGTCATCGCCAACCGGACGCTGGTAGCCGAAGCGATAGGAATCCCGCTTACCCGGTGGTCCTATGGCGAGCAGGTACACGGAGACCGGATTGCCGTCGTGACCGCGGCGGACGGGGGAAAGGAACCCTAAGCCGGGAAACCGCATGGGCGGATACCGACGGGTTTATCACGCGGGATCCGGGCGTTTGCCTGGCGGCCTTGTTTGCCGACTGCGTTCCCTTGTTCTTCTATGATCCGGTCGTACGTGCAGCCGGGCTTGCTCATGCCGGGTGGAAAGGCACCGTCGCTTCCATCGCCGCGAGAACGGTAGAGAAGATGCAGGAGGCGTTCGGCAGCCGTCCCTCCAATCTAGTAGCGGCTGTCGGGCCCTCGATCGGAGCCTGCTGCTACGAGGTGGACCGCTTTGTGATCGACCGGGTGGACGAGGCGCTGGAAGAAGCGGGTGTTCCGCGAAACGGCCGGCAGCCGCTCTTTTACCGGGAAGAAAGCGAAGGGAAATACCGTTTGGACTTGCAACAAGTGAACCGACAAATTATGATAAAAGCAGGAATCTTGCCGTCTGCTATCGAAATAACAAAGCTGTGCACCAGCTGCCGGACCGATTGGTTTTACTCTCATCGGAAAGAGCAGGGGCGGACGGGCCGCCTGCTGGCCTGGATAGGCTGGAACGGTGAGGAAGGAAATTGAGGTGAACGGTAGCATTGGATTTCGTTAATCGAATGGGACAGGTAGAAAGCCGGGTAGCGGACGCATGCGATAGAAGCGGCCGCCCGAGGGAAGACGTGCGGATCATCGCCGTCACGAAATACTCGTCTTTGGAAAATACCGAACGAGTGGTGCGGCTCGGGCTCCGGCATATCGGAGAAAGCCGCTGGCAGGACGCCAAAGCCAAATGGGAGACCATAGGTGACGAGGCCGATTGGCATTTTATCGGGCATCTGCAGACCAACAAGGTGAAGGACGTTGTCGGGAAGTTTACGTACATACACTCCTTGGACAGGCCCGGTCTGGCCGATGAAATCCACAAGAAGGCGGCGGCGCTCGGCATTCGCCAGAAAGTCTTCATCCAGTTAAACGTATCGGGAGAAGAAACGAAATTCGGTCTTGCGCCGGACAAGCTTATGGAGTTTGCGGAGCATCTTAAGGGATTGCCGGGCTTGGACGTGTGCGGACTGATGACGATGGCTCCGTATGAAGCCCGGGCGGAAGAAACCCGGCCTGTATTCCGCAGGCTGCGGGAGCTCCGGGATGAGCTGAACGAGCGGGGAATTCTGCCTCAGCCGGTAAACGAACTATCCATGGGGATGTCTAATGATTTCGAAGTAGCCGTTGAAGAAGGAGCAACCTGGATAAGACTCGGTACGGTACTGATGGGAAAAGAATGAACAGGAGGCGGCAGCTATGGGAGTAATGAATAAAATTATGAATTTTTTCGGGCTTCAAGAGGAAGAAGAAATGGTGGAACGCGAAAGGATCGTGGAGACGCAGGAGGAAGTTGAAACCAATCCTTTCGAACAGCGTAAGAAACAGGGGAACGTCGTCAGCATCCACACCCAGAAGAATGTCCGCGTCGTATTGAACGAACCGCGTTCTTACGAAGAAACGCAGGACATCGCCGATCATCTCCGCTCGCGCAGACCGGTCATTGTCAATCTGCAGCGGGTGCGGTCCGATCAGGCTATGCGCATCGTGGACTTTCTGAGCGGGACCGTTTACGCCTTGAACGGCAACATTTCCAAAATCGGGCCAAATATTTTTCTGTGCACCCCCGACTCCGTGGAAATCCAGGGAGCGATTAAGGAAATGGTGGACGAAGAGGCGCAATACAACAATTAGGGGTGAACCGCTTGGATTTATTGGGCAGCATCGTACATTACATTGGAGTCTTGGGATCCATTTACCGCTACATGATCATCGCATACATTCTACTCTCTTGGCTGCCTAACGCAAGGGACAGCGTGGTCGGCGAATGGCTGGCCAAGCTGGTAGAGCCTTATCTGGCTCCTTTCCGTAAAATCATCCCCCTATCGGCGGAATGCTCGATTTATCTCCTATCGTAGCCCTGATCGCCCTGCAGTTCGTCATTCAGGGGATCATCGGGGTTATTGTCTATATAGCCGAGCTGTTCATGTAGGCGGGCGGCATGAGCAAAGACTGGTATACGCATTTTCATCCGGATGAGCATGCTTTCGTAGACAAAGCCACGGATTGGATCGAACGGGCGGCGCGGCAGCATGACGTGAAGCGGACGGATTTTCTCGATCCGCGGCAGGCCGTCATCCTCACCGCACTCGCCAACCGGGAGGCGGATGTCGCCCTTCACCTTAACGGCGGATACGCTCAAGCCGAGAGGAAGAGAGCCATCCTAACCCCCGACTACCGGGACCCTTCCGATGAATCCCCCGGCATTCAGGTGCTCTCGGTTACCTCGGGTGACGACAAGTTCCTGGCACTCGACCACGGGGATTACATGGGAGCGATTCTCGGGCTCGGGATAAAGCGGGACAAGATCGGAGACATCCACGTGCTGGAAGCGGGCTGTCACTGCCTCGTAGCCGAGGAGATCGCCGATTTCATCCGGCTCAACCTGCAGCAGGTACACCGCGTTCATGTCATGACCGAGCTTCTTCCGCTCGACCGCCTGCAGACGACGGCCGTCGAGTTCGAGGAGATGAACCTCTCGGTCGCGTCCCTGCGTCTTGACGGGATTGTAAGCGATGTGTGCCGGCTCAGCCGGGCCAAAGCGGTGGTCCCCATCAAGGCCGGCCGCTGCCGGGTGAACTGGAAGGTGGAAGAAGACCCCAGCAAGCCGCTTAAGGAAGGGGACGTGGTGTCCCTTCAGGGCTTTGGCCGATTCAAGGTTTTGGAGGTCGAAGGAGTGACCAAGAAGGGACGCATGAGACTCAAGGTGGGCCGGTACAAGTAACGGCCCGCTTGCTGTCTTCATAACCATGACAATTCAACAGCCAGATGCAGGAAATTTGTTTTTCCTGTCGAATAACATCAATACAAGCCATCTCAGGAGGTGTACCACATGCCGTTAACGCCGTTAGATATACATAATAAGGAGTTCAAGCGTTCCTTCCGGGGGTACGACGAGGATGAAGTGAACGAGTTCTTGGACCAGGTGATTAAGGACTATGAATCCATCATCCGCGAGAACAAGGATTTGCATAACCAGATCGCCGCTCTGCAGGAACGGCTGGATCACTTTACGAATATAGAGGAAAGCTTGAGCAAAACGATCATCGTGGCGCAGGAAGCGGCCGACGAGGTGAAGGGCAACTCCAAGAAGGAAGCCCAGCTCATAATCCGCGAAGCGGAGAAGAATGCTGACCGGATCATCAATGAAGCGCTAGTGAAGTCCGGCAAAGTGGCTTTGGAAATCGAAGAGCTGAAGAAGCAGGCGTCCATTTACCGGACCCGGTTCCGGACTCTGCTGGAGACGCAGCTGGAGCTTCTGAACACCGACAGCTGGGATACGCTGGAAGGCCGGCCGGCGGCCGAGACGTCCCAATCGCTGTAAGGTTGACGTAAGCTGTTATTTTCGATATACTCCATGGTAAAATAATCGTCACAAAGCGATGACTGGTACGAGTAAGGCGCCCAATCGGGGTCAGCGAGTTAGGGAACGGTGTGAGCCTAATCTTCGAAAGCGCCGGAAGATCCACCAGGAGTATCTCTTGAAATCCGAGTAAAGAGCATCGGGTGATTCCGTTAACGATCTTCGAGTGAGAACCGCTGGGCGTCTGCCGACAGCGGCGGTTTTTATGAGGGTGGTACCGCGAGATGTCCTCTCGTCCCTTTTGGGATGAGAGGTTTTTTGCTTTTATAAGGAAAGGCGAGCTGGATTGCAAATAAGGAGTGGTGAATATGGATTACGGCAAAACGTTAAACCTGCCGCAGACGGATTTTCCGATGCGCGGCAACCTGCCTCAGGCGGAACCGAAGATTCAGCAGTGGTGGGACGAGTTGGACATTTATGCGAAGGTTCAGGAAGCGACGGAGGGGCTGCCTAAGTTTATTCTGCATGACGGGCCTCCCTACGCGAACGGAGATATTCATATCGGGCATGCGCTGAACAAGATCTTGAAGGACATCATCGTCCGCTACAAATCGCTGAACGGGTTTCAGGCGCCTTATGTTCCAGGCTGGGATACGCACGGACTGCCCATCGAGCAGGCGATCACGAACAGCGGCAAGGTGGACCGCAAGAAAATGTCGGTGCCCGAGTTCCGGGAGTACTGCAAGGATTATGCCTTGAACTGGGTGGAGAAGCAGAAGGCACAGTTCCAGCGTCTCGCGGTTCGCGGGGACTGGAAGAACCCGTACATCACCCTTCAGCCGGAATATGAAGCGATGCAAATCCGCGTCTTCGGGGAAATGGTGAACAAGGGCTACATCTACAAAGGCTTGAAGCCCGTTTACTGGTCCCCGTCCTCGGAGAGCGCTTTGGCGGAAGCCGAAATCGAGTACAAGGAGAAGACCTCTCCTTCGATCTATGTCGCTTTTGATGTGAAGGACGGCAAGGGCAAGCTGCCGGAAGATTCCGCGATCGTGATCTGGACGACGACGCCATGGACGCTTCCCGCCAACCTCGGGATCAGCCTTCATCCGGAATTCGATTACGTGGTGGTCGAAGCGAACGGCCGCAAGTATGTTCTGGCGGAAGGGTTGCTGGAGACGGCGGCCAAAGAAATCGGCTGGACCGACTACAAAGTGCTCGATAAGTTCAAAGGGGCGGAGCTCGACCGGGCGGTTTGCCGCCATCCTTTCTACGACCGGGATTCCCTCGTAATGGTCGGAGAGCATGTCACCCTGGAAGCCGGTACGGGAGCCGTTCATACGGCACCGGGACACGGGGAAGACGACTTTGTGATCGGACAGCGCTACAATATCGGAGTTCTTTGTCCGGTGGACGACCAAGGGAAAATGACCGCGGAAGCCCCGGGCTTCGAAGGGCTGTATTACGAGAAAGCGAACGGTCCGATTATGGAGAAGCTCCAGGAAACGGGGCATCTGCTGAAGGCGGGAAGCATCACCCACCAATACGCGCATGACTGGCGGACGAAGAAGCCGGTCATTTACCGGGCGACGGAGCAGTGGTTCGCTTCTATCGACAAGTTCCGCGAGGATATGCTGGACGAAATCAAGAAGGTGAACTGGACCCCGAACTGGGGGAAATCCGGCTTCATAACATGATCGCCGACCGCGGAGACTGGTGTATTTCCCGCCAGCGGGCTTGGGGAGTTCCGATTCCAATCTTCTACTGCCGTGCCTGCAACCATCCGCTCGTCAATGAACATACCATCGAGCACGTGGCGGATGTGTTCGCCAAGGAAGGCTCGAACGCCTGGTTCATCCGCAGCGAAAGCGAGCTTCTTCCGGAAGGCACAAGCTGTCCGGAATGCGGCCACGGCGAGTTCCGTAAAGAAACGGACATCATGGATGTCTGGTTCGATTCCGGCTCGAGTCATGCGGCGGTGCTTAAACAGCGCCCTGAGCTTCAATGGCCGGCCGACCTGTATCTCGAAGGATCGGACCAATACCGCGGCTGGTATAATTCTTCGCTTATTACCGGCACGGCCGTTTACGGGGAAGCCCCGTACCGCGGCATTCTGAGCCACGGTTTTACGCTGGACGGGGAAGGCCGCAAAATGTCCAAGTCCATCGGAAATACGGTAGATCCGAATGCGGTATCCAACAAGCTCGGAGCGGACATTCTCCGCCTGTGGGTCGCATCGGTCGATTACCAAGCGGATGTCCGGATTTCCGATAACATCCTGTCGCAAATTACGGAGGTGTACCGGAAGGTTCGTAACACGCTCCGGTTTTTCCTGGGGAATCTCGCCGGCTTTGATCCCGCTAAGGATAAAGTAGAGAAAAGCCAGCTTAACGAGCTGGACCGGTTCGCCTTGATTCAGCTTAACCGGCTGACGGAGCGGGTGCTCAAAGCCTATGATAACTACGAATTCCACATTGTTTACCAGGCCGTGCACCACTTCTGTGCGGTGGAAATGAGTGCTTTCTATCTGGATATCGTCAAAGACCGCCTCTATGCCAGCGCACCGGAGGATGCGGGCAGGAAAGCGGCCCAGACGGTATTATATGAGGCGCTGACGGTTATAACTAAATTGATTGCTCCGATCCTTCCGCATACGGCCGATGAGGTCTGGAGGCACACATTGGGCGTTGAGGAGGTCAGCGTGCAGCTGTCCCGCATGCCGAAGGCCGACTCCAGCCTGTACGACAAAGAGCTGGAAACCAAATGGAACCAGTTCATCGAGGTGAAAACCGAAGTCAATAAAGCGCTGGAGGAAGCCCGGAATAAGAAAACGATCGGGAATTCCTTGGGAGCTTCCCTGCATCTCTATCCGGATGCGGAAACGGAGAAGCTTCTCGCGGGCTTTGACCGGCTGGATGAATTGTTTATCGTTTCCCATGCCGTCGTTCATGAGGCGGGCTCCGCTGTGCCGGAGGACGCCGTTGCTCTCAAGAAGCTGTCGGTGAAGGTCGTACCAGCGGAAGGTGAGAAATGTGAGCGCTGCTGGATCGTGACGCCGGAAGTCGGACAGGTAGAGGAGCACCCTACCCTGTGCAAACGTTGTGCTTCGGTGGTTGCGCAGCTGCCTGCCCAAGCTTAAGGAGCATCAGAAGCTTCCCGGCCCGAAGGACCGGATCCAACCTCAGGTTGATCCGGTCCTGCACGGTTTCCGGGCAAAAGGAGATAGGAACGCGCGTTTAGGAGAAGCGGTCTTCGCTTTCCTCCAGATCGTCCGGCTCCAGAAGCGGGTCTCCATCCTTGCGCTGCAAATAATCGTAGTACGCTTTGTTTCGGATAACCGAAACCTGACCTCCGTATAGATCGGTGGCTAGGAAGCTTTCCAGGTCTTCGACATATCCGTCGTTTTCGTCGGATTCCACTTCCATGTCATTGTAATCCGTTACGTCGCGCTGCTCGGACATGGCCGGGGAATTTGAATTCCCCCAGCTCGAGACGATCTGCCAGGCATCCTCCCCGTCGAACTGATTCTGCTCGTCCAGCTCATCCAGGCTGGTGCGACCGAAAGGAGGAGCCATGATCTTCTCCTCAATCGGGCGGCGCTGGGAAATGCTCTTGTCCTGGGCATGCTCGATGCAGTAAGCGGTGGAAGGAACGGCATCCAGCCGGCGGTAAGGGATGGCCCGGCCGCATTCGGCGCAGGTGCCGTACTCCCCTTTGTCAAAAAGGGCCAGAGCGGCCTCTACATCCATCAAGTGACGCTCGGCATGCTCATTCAAAGCAAGATCTTTGCCGCGTTCAAATACTTCCGTTCCGATATCGCCCGGATGATTGTCATAAGCAGACAGTTCACTAATGGAGTCGCGGAGCGAAAGGGCCATTCCGAAGTTGCTGTTACCGGCAAACTGCTTTTCCAGATCGGCCTTCTCCTGAAGGAGCCGGTCATGCAGTTTTTTCGTTGGACGGTCGTCAGATGTTTCATCCAGCCTTCCCCCTTGTCGGTGTTAAAGCTAGTGTTAGCGGAGGACAGCCGATGTATCAGGGGGATTGCCTGTGATGTAAGGCAACCATTAGGAGGGACTAGGTTGATCGTTTATTTAGTGGTAGCACTTCTTGTCTTTTTACTCGACCAGGCAACGAAGTGGCTGATCCTGACCAAGATGGAGCTTCACGAGTCCATATCGGTCATCGGGCAGTTTTTTCAAATTACTTCCCACCGGAACCGGGGCGCCGCTTTCGGTATCCTGCAGGAGCAGCGCTGGTTCTTCTTGATTATTACGTTTGTGGTCGTTATCGCCATTCTCTTCTACCTGCGCAAAATGGTTCAGGAAAACCGCCGATTGCTTAGCATTGCGCTAAGTCTGCTACTGGGAGGGGCCGCCGGGAATTTTATCGACCGGGCCCGCTGGGGCGAAGTGGTGGATTTTCTGCAGTTTACGTTCAACCTGTCGGCATTCGGAGTAGAGGAATATGTCTTTCCTATTTTCAATGTGGCGGATTCCGCCATTGTGGTTGGGGTGGCCCTTATTCTGCTGGATTCCTTGCAAAGCTGGCTTAAGGAAAGAAAGGACAACGCTCATGAATCCCATGGATCCTGATCAGCAGGACATTCAGGAATGGACCGTTGCCGCGGAAGAGGCGGGAGAACGGGTTGACAAATATTTGGCCGAGTCCATGGAAGATGGAGTATCGCGTTCCCAGATCCAGCAATGGATCAAGGAGGGACACGCGCTCGTTAATGGCCGCGAGGTCAAGGCCAACTATAAGCTTCAGGCGGAGGATCAGATCCTTCTGACGGTCCCCGAGCCGGCGGAGCTCGAAATTGAGGCCGAGGACATTCCTCTGGAGATCGTATACGAGGACCGGGACGTCATCGTGATCAACAAGCCGCGGGGGATGGTCGTTCATCCGGCTCCCGGACATTATTCGGGTACGGTAGTCAATGCCCTGCAGTTTCACTGCAAGGACCTGTCGGGCATTAACGGGGTGATGCGTCCCGGGATCGTCCATCGGATTGACAAGGACACCTCGGGCTTGTTAATGGCCGCCAAGAACGATGCCGCGCATCAGTCTCTTGCCGGACAGCTGAAAGAACACAGCGTGACCCGGAAATATACGGCGGTCGTTCACGGGATCATGCCGCATGACCACGGAACGGTGGACGCCCCCATCGGCCGGGATCCTCATGACCGCAAGCTGTTTACCGTAACGGACCGGAACAGCAAGCATGCCGTGACCCATTTCGTCGTGGTGGAGCGCTTGGAGCCTTTCACGGTGCTGGAGCTAAAGTTGGAAACGGGACGGACTCACCAGATCCGCGTCCATATGAAGTTCATCGGACACCCACTGGTCGGGGATCCGGCTTACGGCCGGCCTAAGGACCGGGAGATGCAGGGGCAGGCCCTCCATGCGGCTGTGCTCGGCTTTAAGCATCCCCGAACCGGCGAATATCTGGAATTCCAAGCTCCTCTTCCGGAGGACATGGAGCAGCTAATGGACAGGCTTCGCAAGAAATAGAGACAACCAAGCAGGACAGGGAGGAGAGGAGAGAAGGCCATGGAGCATCTGGTCAATCCCGCATTGAAGGAGATTCAAATCTCCGGAATACGAAAAATCGCGAACCTGGTCGCCACCCAATACCAGGATGCGCTTGCTTTGACCATTGGTCAGCCGGATTTCCCGACACCGGCTCACATCATGGAGGCCGCCAAACGGGCCATCGACGGCCACAAAACCGTCTACACGCCAAATGCCGGCCTTCCGGAGGTCCGGGAAGCGGCCGCCCGCTTCGTCGAAACGAAATACGGACTCGTCTACCGGTCCGACCAGGAAGTCATCGTGACAGCCGGGGCGAGTGAAGCCCTCGACATAACCCTCCGCACCATTCTGGAGGAAGGGAGCGAAGTCATTCTGCCCGGGCCTTTGTACCCAGGGTATGAGCCCCTGATCCGGCTGTGCGGGGAGTGCCCGTGTACGTGGATACCCGTGACAACGGATTCAAGCTCACCGCGGATCTGTTGAAGGATAAGCTGACGGCCCGAACCCGCTGCGTGGTACTCGGGTATCCTTCGAACCCGACGGGACGGGTACTGGATAGGGAAGAGCTGGAGGCGATTGCGCAACTCCTCAATGGCCGGGACATCTTCGTCATCTCCGACGAAATTTACAGCGAGCTTATCTATGAGCGGCCTCACGAGTCGATAGCCAAGCTGCCGGGCATGCGCGAGAAAACCATCGTGATCAACGGGCTGTCCAAGTCCCATTCCATGACGGGCTGGCGTATTGGATTTACCTTTGCTCCGGCCGCCATCTCTCAGCATATGGTTAAGGTCCATCAGTACAACGTGACATGTGCGAGCTCGATCTCCCAATATGCGGCTCTCGAAGCGTTGACGGTTGGCATAGACGATGCCGAACCGATGAAGCACGAATACCGAGAGCGGAGGGACTATGTTTATGACCGGCTAACCGCAATGGGTATCGAAGTAGAGAAGCCGGAAGGGGCCTTCTATATCTTCCCATCCATTCGCCAATTTGGCTTAAGCTCCATGGACTTTACCCTGAAGCTGCTCGAGGAAGAAAGAGTGGCCGTCGTGCCGGGTGACGCGTTCTCGCCGCTTGGAGAAGGCTACATCCGCATTTCCTACGCCTACTCTATGGAAAGACTCCGGCAGGCGCTGGATCGCATGGACAAGTTCGTCAGCAAGCTAGGCTAGAATCAGCAAACAGCAAAAGGTCTTATCCGCTGAGCTAATTTTGCTCACCCAACACCCCGCCTAGTTGTTCCGCACGGAACCACTGGGCAGGGTGTTTTTGTCATGCGGACGTGTGGGCAGCCATTGAAAAAAGCAGGCCCGGAGGAACCGGACCTGCTGGAGGAATCAAGGGGTGCTTTTCCATTCGATATAACGGGTGACGGTCGTCACCGCTAGAGCAATCGCGTCTTCGTCCGGCTCGATCTTGGCATGATGGAGCCCGTAAGGGGTGTCCACGCCGAGCCAGAAGAGGAACCCCGGGATTTTCTCGAGGAAATAGCCGAAGTCTTCTCCGGTCATGGCTTCCCGGCATTCCACCAGGTTCATGACGCCTGTCTCCCGGACCCAGTTCATGAACTCCCCGGTCAGCATCTCCTCATTGTAGACCTGCCGGTAGTTGGAGCCATAATCGATAGCCGCCTGGCATTCGAAGCCGGCCTCCACGCCCCGGACCATAGCTTCGATCCGGCCTTTGATCCGTTCCATCGTCTCCGCGGACAGGGTCCGGATGGTGCCCTCCAGCCGGGCTTTCTCCGCGATGATGTTCTGCTTTGTTCCGCCTTCGATTTTGCCGATCGTAATGACTCCGGAATCGAGAGGGTTCACATTGCGGGCTACTATGGTCTGAAGCTGGGACACGAGCTGAGCTGCAGCCACAACCATATCGTTGGCCTGGTGCGGATAAGCGGCATGTCCCCTTTGCCCGTCAGATCGATGAACAGCTCGGACGTGTTGGCAAAAAGGATGCCGGGCTTGGTGGCGATGGTGCCCACCGGATACTCGGGCGCAATGTGCAGGGCGAGGATCATGTCCGGCATCCAGTCTTGCAGCTCGTCGCAGGCGAGCATCGGAAGGGCGCCGCCCGGCCCTTCCTCAGCCGGCTGGAACAGAACGATCACATCGTCGCGGATTTCGGTCTCCACAAAATGCGTGAGGATCCCCAAGGCGATGGACATGTGCAGGTCGTGCCCGCAGGCGTGCATATAGCCCGGATGGGTGGAACGGAAAGGGTAGGAGGTATCCTCCTCAATGGGGAGCCCGTCCATATCCGTCCGGTAGCCTATCCTTTGGCGGGGATCCGTTCCCTTTACCCGGACGATAATCCCGGTCCGCCAGGTCCGGATTTCGATCCTGTGTTGAGGAAGGCCAGCCAGGTAATCCAGGATAAACTTCTGAGTCTTGAACTCCTGGAAGCCCGGCTCCGGAATCCGGTGCAGCTGCCGGCGGATCTCGGCGAAGGGATAAGTAGCTGTTGTCATACCCGCAGCGCTCCTCTTCTTAAAGCGTACGAAGCTCCATCAGGATTTCGGTCTTGGATTTCGTCTTGTCGTCCACCTTCTTGATCACGCGGGCAGGGGCTCCGGCTACAACGGAATATTCCGGAACATCCTGGGTCACAATGGCGCCGGCTGCTACGACCGACCCTTGTCCGATACGCACGCCTTCAAGGACAACCGCATTTGCGCCGACGAGAACATCGTCTTCCACGATAACCGGCTGGGCCGAAGGCGGCTCGATTACGCCGGCCAGGACGGCTCCCGCTCCAATGTGACACATTTTGCCGACTTGCACGCGTCCGCCAAGAATGGCTCCCATGTCAATCATGGTGCCCTCTCCGATGGACACGCCGATGTTGATGACCGCCCCCATCATGATAATGGCATTGTTACCGATGGCCACTTTCTCGCGGATGAACGCTCCCGGCTCGATGCGGGCGTTGATGTTCTTCAGATCAAGCAGAGGAACGGCGGAATTCCGGCGGTCGTTCTCTACCACATAATCTTCCACCGCGCTTTTGTTGGCTTCGAGAACGGCTTGAATGTCTTTCCAGTCGCCGAACAGAACGCCGCTTCCACCGGAAACGAAGGACTGGATCTCGGAGCCGAAATCGATGCCGTCCAGCTGGCCTTTGATGTATACCTTAACCGGGGTCTTTTTTACACTGTTCTTAATAAAATTGATAACTTCCATGGTGTTCATTTCACTCATTCGAATTCTCTCCTTTGGAATCAACATCTGGTGCCGGTTGAACGGCAATACCTCTTTTATAGCACAACAAGGGGGTCCAATCAATGCGTGTTCCTTCTATATAGTAGAAAAGAAGAAGCGCCATCCGGGAGTCTATGGCCCGGGAAATCGCAAAATCCGATTTGGCCTTGACTTCTTTTGTCGAAAGTGGGATAATCCATGTAGCTTAAGTAGCACCTTTAATAGCAGTCCCGTGAGGCTGGCAAGGTGAACGTCAACAAAGCTGCAGGCGAAGCGGTATACCGCTCGGAAACACACCCACTCAGAACAGGCCAGAGAGCCGGTTCTGTTCAATCTGCCTGCACTTTGTCCAAACCTCTGCCCCCGGGCAGAGGTTTTTTTGTATCGGAAAGCGGTGGAGACCATGAGGATTCATGAGTTTCCTCTTCCGTCCATAGAGACGGCAAGGCCGTTATCCTTGCGTTCACAGGGGTTAGTTCCGAGGAGGGTTCAAGCATGGAGACCATGCAGGAGCACGTGTTGATGGATGAGATGGCGATCCGAAGAGCATTAACCCGGATTGCCCACGAGATTCTCGAAAGGAACAAGGGAGTCGAGAATTGCATGCTGGTCGGGATCCGGACACGCGGCATCTTCCTGGCCAAGCGGATTGCGGAGCGCATCCGCGAAATAGAGAAGGTGCCGGTGCCGGTCGAAGAAATCGATGTGACCATGTACCGCGACGACCGGGAGCAGCCTCGGGGACTCGAAGCCATCCGGCAGGCGGAAAGACTGGCTATCCGGAACAAGAAGCTCATCCTGTTCGACGATGTCCTGTTCACCGGACGCACGGTGAGAGCGGCTATGGATGCCCTGATGGACATCGGCCGCCCGGAGATGATCCAGCTCGCCGTACTCGTTGACCGGGGCCACCGGGAACTGCCCATCCGGCCCGATTATGTCGGGAAGAACGTTCCTACCGCCAAGAACGAGGAAATCGAAGTTTCGTTGCATGAAGTAGACGGGAAAGACCAGGTTAGCATACTGCAGCAGAGGAGGCGGACCACTTGAGTCAGGTTTCCGTTATGACATCCAAAAGCTTGCTCGGCCTCAAAGGAATGAGCAGGGAAGAAATCACATCCATCCTGGACCGCGCCGCTTACTGGGAGAAGCATCCGAGCAAGGTGCACCAGGAGCTCCAGGGTAAATTCGTAGCCAATATGTTCTTCGAAAACAGCACGAGAACGCGCTTCTCGTTCGAGGTAGCCGAGAAGAGACTCGGCGCTCAAGTGCTTAACTTCAGTGCCGCGGTGTCTAGCGTCCAAAAGGGAGAGTCGATTTACGACACCGTCCGTACGCTGGAATCCATGGGGATCGATGCCGGAATCATCCGGCTCAAGCCGAGCGGGGTGCTCGAGCACCTGGCGAGCCATATTCAGATCCCGCTGATTAACGCGGGGGACGGCAACAACGAGCATCCGACCCAGGCGCTGCTCGATCTGTACACGATGCGCAAGCATTTCGGATACCTGAAGGGCCTCAAGGTTTCCATCGTCGGAGATATCAAGCACAGCCGAGTCGCCCGCTCCAACCTCTGGGCTTTGAAGGAAATGGGGGCGGAGGTCCGCTTCTGCGCACCCGAGCCAATGAGAGCGGCCGAGCTTGCCGATCATGTCCAGTATGTGTCCATGGAAGAAGCGGTAACGGAGGCCGACGTGGTGATGATGCTGAGGGTTCAGCTGGAGCGCCATGAAGAATCAATGTTCGGCTCCGCCGAAGAATACCGCCTGCATTACGGGCTGACCGCTGAAAGAGCCGCTACGATGCAGCCGCACGCGATCATCATGCACCCGGCTCCCATCAACCGTAATGTGGAAATCGACGACGAGATGGTCGAGTGCGAACGCTCCAAAATTTTTACCCAGATCAGCCATGGGGTTCCGGTCCGAATGGCCGTTATTGAACGGGCTCTGTCCTAATAGGCGGTCAGGCTGAACAAGCCGGCCGCGGAGGATACCAGGCAGGCTGGGAATATTAAGGATGAAACAGGAGGGCATCATGGGAACTTGGATAATTAACGGATGGCTCGGCTCGGGAAGCCGGACCGATCTCCGAAACCTCTATATAGAGAACGGCCGAATCGTAAGCCTTCATGACGCCAAGGCGGGAGAACCCGACCTTAACAATCATGAGGTGATCGATGCCAAGGGCCGGCTCGTCTCGGCCGGCTTGATCGACATGCACGTCCATCTGCGCGAGCCTGGCTTTGAGCATAAGGAGACGATTGCGACCGGAACCCGGTCAGCGGCCCGTGGAGGATTCACTACGATCGCCTGCATGCCGAATACCCGGCCGGTTATCGATACCGTGGACACGGTCCGCTATGTTCTGGACAAGGCCGAGACGGAAGGCTCCGTGCGTGTCCTGCCTTACGGCTGCATCACGAGGAATCAGCTGGGACGCGAGCTGACGGATTTCGAAGCCCTGAAGGAAGCCGGAGTCGTCGGCTATACGGATGACGGCGTCGGTGTGCAGAGCGCTCAGATGATGAAGGACGGCATGGCCCGCGCCGCATCGCTCGGCATGCCGGTTATCGCCCACTGCGAGGACAATACGCTGGTGGAAGGCGCCGCCGTCACCGAGGGGGCTTTTGCCCGGAAGCACGGCCTGAAAGGCATTCCGAACGAATCCGAGGCCATTCATGTGGGCCGGGACATTCTTCTCGCGGAGGCTACCGGGGTGCACTATCATGTATGCCACGTCAGCACCGAGCAGTCCGTCCGCTTGATCCGCCATGCCAAGCAGGTCGGCATCAACGTGACGGCGGAGGTTTGCCCCCATCACCTGATCCTGTCGGACGAAGACATCCCGGGAATGGATGCCAACTGGAAGATGAACCCTCCGCTCCGGACTCCGCAAGATGTGGACGCGGTCATCGAAGGGATCGAGGACGGCACAATCGATATCCTCGTGACCGACCACGCTCCTCACAGTGAGGAAGAGAAGGCGAAGGGCATGCAGCTCGCCCCGTTCGGGATTGTCGGATTCGAGACGGCTTTCCCGCTTATGTATACGAAATTTGTTCTAACCGGCAAGTGGACACTGGAGTTTCTGCTCGATAAAATGACGGCCAAGCCGGCCGAGGTATTCGGCCTCTCTCAAGGAAAGCTGGAGGTTGGCGCGGTGGCGGATCTCACCATCATTGACCTGGACACGGAGAAGGAAGTCAATCCGGACGAGTTCCTTAGCAAAGGACGCAATACGCCTTTTACCGGCTGGAAGCTGAAGGGGTGGCCGGTTCACACGATCGTCGAGGGACGGACCGTGTGGACGGAATGGGAATAGGAAGAAATCCGCACCTTAGGTGTAGGAATGCATCAACCCATCAAGAAGCACATAACGAACGGGACTAGAGAAAGGGAGTGTAGGCATGCAGGCAAGATTGCTGCTTGAAGACGGTACGCTTTTTACGGGAAAAGCGTTTGGAGCGGAAGGCGAATCAACCGGTGAGGTTGTTTTTAATACAGGAATTACGGGATACCAGGAGGTTCTGTCCGACCCTTCTTACTGCGGGCAGATCGTTACCATGACTTATCCGCTGATCGGCAATTACGGGATCACCCGGGACGACTTCGAGGCCATCCGGCCGTTCGTTCACGGATTCGTCGTCCGCCAGCATGAAGAGGTGCCGAGCAACTGGCGCGCCCAATATACGGTGGACAGCCTGCTGAAGGAGTACGGCATTATCGGGATCAGCGAAATCGACACCCGGATGCTGACCCGGATTCTGCGCCATCACGGAACGATGAGAGGACTTCTTACCACGTCGAATCGTTCGGTAGCGGATCTCCAGGAACAGCTGGGCGGCATGAGCCTCATGCGCGATCAGGTGTGCCGGGTATCCACGAAGAGCGTCTTCCACGTGCCGGGCAGCAAGGAACGCGTCGTAGTCGTCGACTTCGGTTCTAAGAGCGGGATCGTACGCGACCTCAGTAAGCGCGGGTGCGACGTGGTCGTCGTGCCTCAGAACACGACCGCCGAGCAGATCCGCCGCATCGCACCGGACGGCATCATGCTGTCGAACGGCCCTGGGGATCCGAAGGATGTCCCTCACGCAGCTAAGATGATTGCTGAGCTTCTGGGGAATTCCCGATCTTCGGCATCTGCCTCGGTCACCAGCTGCTTGCCCTGGCGTGCGGAGCCGACACCGAGAAAATGAAATTCGGCCACCGCGGCGGCAACCATCCGGTTAAGGACCTGAGCACGAACCGCTGCTACATCACGTCCCAGAACCATGGCTACACGGTAAAAGAGGATTCCATCGAAGGCACGGGCCTTCAGGTTACCCATATCAACAACAATGACGGAACGATCGAAGGATTGAAGCATACGAAGCACGCTGCCTTCTCCGTTCAATATCATCCGGAAGCGGCTCCGGGGCCGTTCGACTCCAGCTATCTGTTCGACGACTTCATCGAGTCGATCCGCGAGTTCAAACGCAGCAACCCGGTACCGCCCCAGCAGGCCAAGCTGTACGCAGCGGCCAAAGCATCGGGAGTCGTACAAGGAAAGGGAGAACCGGAATATGCCAAAAAATAACAGTCTCAAGAAAATACTCGTCATCGGCTCGGGCCCTATCGTCATCGGCCAGGCTGCGGAATTTGACTATGCCGGCACCCAAGCCTGCCAGGCGCTTAAAGAAGAAGGCATGGAGGTCGTGCTGATCAACAGCAACCCGGCCACCATCATGACCGATACCAATATGGCCGACAAAGTATACATTGAGCCTATTACGCTGGACTTTGTTACCCAAATCATCCGCCAGGAGCGTCCGGATGGGCTTCTTCCGACGCTTGGAGGCCAAACGGGCTTGAACATGGCCGTTGAGCTGGCCCGCCACGGCGTTCTGGAGAGGAGAATGTGAAGCTCCTCGGAACGCAGCTGACGGCCATCGAGAAAGCCGAGGACCGCGACCTGTTCCGCGACTTGATGCGCGAGCTGGAGCAGCCGGTACCGGACAGTACGATTGTCACAACGGTACAGGAAGCTCTGGATTTTGCGAATGAGATCGGGTACCCGATCATCGTCCGTCCCGCTTACACGCTTGGCGGAACCGGAGGCGGGATTTGTGCGAACGAGGAAGAGCTGCTGGAGACGGTAAGCTCCGGGATCCGGTACAGCCCGATCGGCCAATGCCTGATCGAGAAGAGCATCGCCGGCATGAAGGAAGTCGAATACGAAGTCATGCGTGACGCGAACGACAACTGTATTGTAGTCTGCAACATGGAGAACTTCGATCCGGTCGGCGTTCATACCGGAGACAGCATCGTCGTGGCTCCGAGCCAGACGCTCTCCGACCGTGAATACCAGATGCTTCGCTCGGCTTCCCTGAAGATCATCCGTGCGCTGAACATCGAAGGCGGCTGTAACGTGCAATTTGCCCTCGACCCGCACAGCTTCCAATACTATGTCATCGAGGTAAACCCTCGGGTCAGCCGCTCTTCGGCGCTGGCTTCCAAGGCGACCGGCTACCCGATTGCCAAGATGGCCGCCAAGATCGCCATCGGCTACACGCTGGACGAGCTGAAGAACCCGGTAACGGGACAAACGTACGCCTGCTTCGAGCCGACGCTCGACTACATCGTGTCCAAAATCCCGCGCTGGCCGTTCGATAAGTTCACGGCGGCCAACCGCAAGCTGGGAACCCAGATGAAGGCAACCGGTGAGGTCATGGCGATCGGACGTACCTTCGAGGAGTCCATCCACAAGGCCGTCCGCTCCCTGGAAATCGGCGTACACCGTCTGTACCTGAAGGATGCGGTAGCGCTCGAGAACGACGTGCTCGAACAGCGTTTGATGAAGCCGGACGACGAGCGGATCTTCCTTCTGGCGGAAGCTTACCGCCGCGGCTACACCCTGGAGCAGCTCCAGGAGCTCACGAAGATCGACTGGTGGTTCCTGAACAAGCTTCAAGGGCTGGTTGCCTTCGAGAACGAACTCGCACAGGATACCCTCTCGGAGGAGCTCCTCTACCAGGCGAAGCGCAAAGGGTTTACCGACCGGGCCGTGGCCGAAATCCGCACGGCTCGCGGGCTGAAGAGCTACACGCAGGAAGAGGAAGTTCGCGAATACCGCAAATCCATGAACCTCAAGCCGGTCTATAAAATGGTGGATACGTGTGCCGCGGAATTCGAAGCCACGACCCCTTACTACTACTCCACCTATGAGACGGAGGACGAGGTTCAGCCTTCCTCGAAGGGCAAGGTTATCGTGCTGGGATCGGGTCCGATCCGGATCGGACAGGGCATCGAGTTTGACTACTCGACGGTTCATGCCGTATGGGCCATCCAGGAAGCCGGCTACGAAGCCGTCATTATCAACAACAACCCGGAGACCGTCTCCACCGACTTCAGCACGTCGGACCGTCTCTACTTCGAGCCGCTGTTCTTCGAGGACGTCATGAACGTCATCGAGCGCGAGCAGCCGATCGGCGTAATTGTACAGTTCGGCGGTCAAACGGCGATTAACCTGGCCGCGCCGCTGGCGAAAGCGGGAGTCCGCATTCTGGGCACCGAGCTTGAGAATATCGACGCCGCTGAAGACCGCAAGAAGTTCGAAGCCCTTCTTCGCGAGCTGGAGATTGCCCAGCCGCCTGGAGGCACGGTGACCTCCGTGGACGATGCGGTGGGCACGGCCTCCCAATTCGGCTACCCGGTTCTTGTTCGTCCTTCGTATGTTCTGGGAGGACGCGCCATGGAGATCGTTTACTCCGATGAAGAGCTGGTAAGCTACATGAAGTACGCCGTCACGATCAATCCGGAGCATCCCGTGCTGATCGACCGCTACATGCTCGGCAAGGAAGTGGAAGTAGACGCCATCTGCGACAAGGAGACGGTGCTCATTCCGGGCATCATGGAGCATGTCGAGCGTGCGGGGGTTCACTCAGGTGACTCCATCGCCGTGTATCCGCCGCAGTCGATCAGCGACGCGATTAAAGAGCAGATCGTCGAAATCACGACCAAAATTGCAAGAGGCCTGCAGGTTGTCGGACTCGTCAACATCCAGTTCGTTATCTTCCAGGAGCAGGTGTATGTGATCGAAGTGAACCCTCGTTCTTCCCGGACGGTTCCCTTCCTGAGCAAAGTTACCAAGATTCCGATGGCGAACCTGGCTACCCAGGTCATTCTCGGACGCAAGCTGGCGGATCTCGGATACGAATCCGGGCTGTGGCCGGAGGATGAGTATGTCTCGGTTAAGGTTCCGGTCTTCTCCTTCGCGAAGCTGCGCCGGGTGGATACGACCCTCGGTCCGGAGATGAAATCTACCGGGGAAGTCATGGGCCGCGACCGCAACTATGCCAAAGCTCTGTACAAGGGCCTGATTGGCTCTGGCATGAAAATTCCGCCGACCGGCTCGATCATTGCCACGGTGGCCGACAAGGACAAGGAAGAAGCGATCGAGATTCTCCGCGGCTTCGATGAGCTGGGCTACAAAATTGTGGCGACGGGCGGAACAGCGCAAGCGCTGGAGCAAGCCGGCCTGCGGGTAAACCAGGTCAACAAGCTAAGCGAAGGCTCTCCGAACATTCTGGACCTGATCCGCAACGGAGAAGCGCATTTCGTAGTCAACACCCTGACCAAAGGCAAAGCGCCGGAGCGGGATGGCTTCCGGATTCGCCGGGAAGCGGTCGAGAACGGGATTGTCTGCATGACTTCACTCGATACCGTTCGCGCTCTCCTGCATGTGCTTCAGACCATTAATTTCTCTTCCCACTCCATGCCGGCATTCGCAGGAACCGCGAAATGAGCATGACGGGACAGGCGGAACGGATTATCGTAGCGTTGGATTACCCCGACGCAGAAAGCGCCAAAGGGCTCCTGCAGGCCCTTAAGGGAATCCCCTGTTACATGAAAGTGGGCATGCAGCTGTTCTATGCGGCCGGCCCTTCTTTCATCCATTACTTGAAGGATAGCGGGTATAACGTTTTTCTCGATCTGAAAATGCACGATATCCCGAATACGGTCATGTTCGGCGCGGAAAGCATCACCCGGCTCGGTGTGGACATGTTCAACGTTCACGCGGCAGGGGGCCAGGCGATGATGCAGGGAGCCAGGGAAGGGGTCGACAAGGCCCTCTCTTCCATGCCGGGGGCGAAGAGGCCTTTGCTTATCGGAGTGACCCAGCTGACGAGCACCGGACAAGCCATGATGAATGAAGAGATTGGCATTCCGGGCTCCTTGGAGGAGACCGTCGTCCGCTACTCGCTG
The DNA here is from genome assembly GCA_030323305.1 of Paenibacillus sp. CC-CFT747. GTDB lineage: Bacteria > Bacillota > Bacilli > Paenibacillales > NBRC-103111 > Paenibacillus_AO > Paenibacillus_AO aurantius. The sequence goes on from CP106741.1 coordinate 4,360,347, forward strand.
TTGGCGAAGGAATCGGGGTTGGACGGGGTGGTGGCTTCTCCCCTAGAGGTCAAGCGGATCAAGGAAGCCGCCGGCCCTTCCTTCGTAACGGTGACTCCAGGGATTCGCCCGGCGGGAGCGGAGCTTAAGGATCAAACGCGGGTTATGACACCTGGGGAAGCCTTCCGGCAGGGAACCGATTATGTCGTCATCGGCCGGCCCATCACCGCTTCTCCGGACCCGCGGCTTGCATTGGAAACCATATTGGTGGAGGCGAAGAGTGAAGATGTGCGCCATGCTTAATTTATCGGAAACCATTGCCCGGTCTCTTTTGCAGATCGGGGCCATCAGCCTGCGTCCGGATCAGCCGTTTACGTGGACGTCAGGAATCAAGTCCCCGATTTATTGTGACAACCGGCTGACGATCTCCTATCCGGAGATCCGCAGCCTCATTGCCGAAGGGTTCGCTTCCGTGATCCGCGAGTTCTATCCCCAGGTTCAAGTTATCGCGGGGACGGCCACGGCAGGTATTCCTCACGCGGCCTTTGTAGCGGAGAAGCTTCATCTGCCGATGATCTATGTGCGGGACAAGGCCAAGGGCCACGGCAAGGAGAACCTGATCGAAGGCGTGCTGAAGCCGGGCCAGAAGGTCGTGCTCATCGAGGATCTGATCTCGACGGGAGGCAGCTCCTTGAAGGCCGCGCTTGGCGTGAAGGAAGCAGGAGGAGAGATGTTGGCCACCCTGGCCATCTTCACCTACCAATTCGCGCAAGCGGAGCAGGCCTTTGCCGAGAAAGAGATCCCGCTTAGAACACTGTCCAACTACACCTCGCTGCTTGAAACCGCCGTGAAGCAGGGGGCGATTCAAGAGAAGGATGTGGCTTATCTGCAATCGTGGCGGGAGAATCCGCAGCAATTCGGAAAATAAGCATGACTCACCGGTAAAACGGCATTTCCTCTAAACGGGAGATGCCGTTTTTTCTGTGGATAGGGAAAGATAAGGGAGAAGAAGAACAAGGAGGCCAGAAGCATGCCCAAAACAAAGCAGCAGACCGGGGGAGAGGACGACCCGAAACGGACGGAAGACCTATCCGCTCATGAGCGCCACGGCTTTCATCTCAGCAAAGGAAGCCAAATGCCGTCCGACGTTAACGAAAAGGGCCAGATAGACGACGGCTCCTCAGGGGATGACGTTTGGAGCTGACTCGGGTGCAGGGTGGACGCTAAGGTGGAACCCAAAAGCCCCCTTCCGAGCCTTAACAGGCCGGAAAGGGGCTATGAGGGTTTGCAAGAAGAAGGTGACAGTTCCGATTAATGACAATCCGGCATATTGGGGGCGTATTCCACGGTGCTCCCGTTGAATTTGATAAGCGGATCCGGAGTGAGCGGTTCGGCTTTTGCGGGAGTCTGCAGCTGGGTGACGATGGCTGCAATTCCGACAATAACGGCTGCGCTTAAGGCGATGATCCATTTTTTCATAAGGAAGCACTCTCTTTCTGTGATTATCCGTTTCCAATAAGGTTTACTAGCAGTTTACCACATTTCCGAGTGATTTGCTAGGAGTTTCAGGGGTGAGGTTTGGTGGCAATCAGCCTAATTTCTGCGCATGCTTCGGGTCCAGGGGAATATACATAACCTTACCACTCCTTCAAGGAGCTGCCGGCTGCCCAACAGGTCACGTCACAGGGGAACCAACCAATACGGTCAAGCATACCCTGTAGAACGATATCGAAATGGAATGTTTGATTTATCTTCCAGCGGGGTAATGGGAAGAACAATCAAATGCTATGCATTCGGTTTGCCGTACGGTTGGAGGGCGGACCGGTGGAAAAGGGGAGATTCGGATGCGCAGGGTTCACAGCACGGAAGTAAGAAATGCGGTTCTTCAGAAACTGTCCCAACGAGGAGTTAGGCTGGAGGACATCGCGGAGATAGTTTATGAAATGCAAGCCCCCTATAACCCGAGCCTGCAGATGGAAGTCTGCCTGGAGAGTGTCCGGGCGGTTCTCGAGAAAAGAGAGCTGCAGCATGCCATTCTGGTGGGAATTGAGCTCGATATGCTGGCGGAGCAAAGGCTGCTCTCCGAGCCGCTCCAAACGATCGTCGCTTCCGATGAGGGCTTGTTCGGCTGCGATGAAACGCTTGCGCTCGGCTCGGTTCTCGGGTACGGGAGTATCGGTGTAACGACCTTCGGCCATCTCGATAAACATAAAATCGGAATCATCAAACGGCTCGATACCAAAATCGGAAACGGCGTTCATACGTTTCTGGACGATCTGGTAGCGAGCATCGCGGCTTCGGCTTCGAGCCGGATCGCCCATAAGCATCGCGATTGGGAAGAGGAAATCGGGCCACCCTTCGAGCTCATTGCGGGGGATACGGAGAAGCCGACGATCAGCCGGGTTTTCGAAGAAACGGAATCATCTGTGGTACCGCTTTCCGCCGAGGAGAACGCCAGCTGAATGGTTAGTCCCGCTTTATTATGCACGTTCCTAAGCTTCCTGCGGGAAGCTTTTGAATTGTTCGGGGATAGCGGGGCAGGGTTTGGGGCAAAGCTAAGGGAAACTCGGACAGGCAGGAGGGTGGAGGATGAGGTGGGTGTACTGGGCCAAGCTGTACGAAAGCAAATTTCAAGCCGGCTGCCTGGCTAAGCGAATGGAAGAAGACTGGTGGATTTACGGATACGAATGCCCCCATAACGTAGAGGTTTACCGGTCCAAGAAAGGCCGTTTTGGCGTGCGTTATGTCCTTTAACTTCCTCTTGACATCTTCTTTTGGTTTGGTGTATATTTAGTTCTGTCGCTGTCGGAAGGCAGTCGGCCTATCTATTAACGCGGGGTGGAGCAGCTCGGTAGCTCGTCGGGCTCATAACCCGAAGGCCGCAGGTTCAAATCCTGCCCCCGCAACCAATTCTACTATGGAAGATGTCAGGGGCCCTTAGCTCAGTTGGTTAGAGCGGTCGGCTCATAACCGATTGGTCGGGGGTTCGAGTCCCTCAGGGCCCACCAATGAAAAAACCTTGGAGAATCAAGGCTTTTTTTATTTCCCTGCTGAAGATAATAACCGCATTCCCGCGCCGAAGGGCGAAGGAATGCGGTTTTTGGCATTTAGGGCGGATCTGTACGACCTTAGCACTCGCCGGCTTTAATTATTTCCACTGGCGGGTCCCGGCTGGTTCTTCACGCCTTTTTCCTGAAGGAAACGGTCGGTTTCATAAACCATGCCGGCCGCTTCCGAGCGGGTAATGACCTCCTTCGGACGGAAGTTCTTATTCCCGTCCAACTGGGCAACCCCGAGCTTCAGCAGAAACTGAATGGAGTTCATGGTTGCCTTGTCCACCTTGTCTTCGTCCTTCAACATGATGAAGGTCATGATGACAGGGAAGTCCCCTTTGGCATCAATCGCCTGGGCCAAGTACAAGGCGAACTGTTCCCGGCTCATCGTGGCATTCGGGTTAACGTCCTTGGGAAAGGTCAACCCGTTATGATGCGCCACGATAAAGGCTTTGGCATACCACGCATCGTCGGGTACCGAAGTGAAGTAATCGCTCGCTTTCGGTTCCTTGATGAACCGGATGTTGTCGATGTTCAACCCCGCTCCGTTTACGATGAATTGGACACCTTGGGCGAAGGTCACCTCACCTTTCGGGACGAAGGACTGGTCGTCCATGCCGCTGACCAGTCCGGCCTTCTGCAGGGCTTCAATCTTGGCCTGCTGCGGATCTCCGGCGGTGTCGGAGAAGGCATAAGCAGCTTGCCCCCACGCCAGAGTCAGCAGAAGAGCGCCGGCGGCTAATGTTTTGCGGTTAAGTTTCATAGTGTTATCACCTCCACCCTCTAAGACGGGGCTTGCCGGAAAAAGGTTGCAGCCTTTGCCAGACGGGTTTGCTATCGCTTGTCCCACGGCTTTATACTTATAGGATTAACCAAGGGAGGCGGTTGTCTATGGCTACGGCATTTGAATTTCGTCTGGGGGAAGATCGGGTCATCCGGGGGACGGGTATCCGGCGAGGAAAGAAGCACACGGAACTCTCCTTATCTGTCACGGGTATAAAGGTTTTAAAAATTGGGGCTTCTTTCCGTACGCGGCCGAGCGGCTGGCGGAGAACGTGGATGTGGTTGCTTTTAATTTTTCCCATAATGGAGTGGGGGAGGACCTGCTGGAGTTCACGGAGCTGGACAAGTTTGCTCGAAATACATATTCTCGGGAGCAAGAGGACGTGGCTTTTCTGGTAACGGCGATTAAGCAGAAGAAATTCCTCGGCCTGGAGGACAACTCCCGGAAGCCGCTGTTTCTCCTGGGCCACAGCCGGGGAGCGGGGACGGCCTTGATCTACGCCTTCGATAACCCGGGCAAACTGACAGGAGTCGTTTCGTGGAACGGGATTGTGAAGGTCGATCTCTTTTCCGAAGAAGAGAAGAAGAAGATGAGGGAAGAAGGCCGGGCGTACACCATTAACGGCAGGACCAAGCAGGCCATGCCGCTGGATGCCGAGATTCTGGAGGATATGGAGCGGAACCGCGAGCGCTTCGATATTCTTAACCGGGCCGGGCATTCGTCCGTTCCAATCGCTCTTGTTCAAGGCACCGAAGATTTTGAGAGGCTTCGCCGAGGCAGCGAGGAACTCCGCGCCGTTCGTCCCGATATTCCGCTCTATCCCGTGAAGGGAGGAGGGCATACTTTTAATACCGTTCATCCTTTTCAGGGTACAACGGAGGAGCTGGAGCAGGCGCTGGGATACACGTTAAGCTGGATCGAGGAACGGCTGGCTCAGCAATAAAGAGACATGGCGAATAGATGCCGTACTCTGCTTAGGGATCCTTTTTGTCCCGCTCCATCGTCTGCTTGTAAAGCTGGTTTCCATACACAGCGGCGGCTCCGGTTAGAATGCCTTGAACCACCGATTCAGCGGACAAGCCGAGAATTAGAACGGTCAGCACCAGGGCCAATGCCGTCACGAGCCAGATGATGCTCCAATCCGGGATTTTCGGCGTCCTTTTCAGGGAATAGCCGAACACCCAGCAAGCGGTTACGACCAGAACCAGCCTGGGATCAATCAAGGCGAACAGATCGGCCATCATGAAGCTCCCCTCCTCCTAAAGTTCTCTTGGTATTACTAGAATATGCCGGGAGAGTAGAGAATGCGAAATCTCCCCTAAAAAAGGCGGGAGGGGGGATCCTGGCCCGTCACCCCCGGGAACACCGAAAAGGCCTTTTCCCGTCTCGCCGACATCGGAAAAGGCCTATTGGTTATTCGGTTAATCGTTACGAATGATCAGATAAACCACCAACCCCAGAACCGGGAAGAAAAATAACCCGACCGCGGCCAGCAAGCCGAACTCCTGGCTCCTGCCCCTTCTTCGGCTGTCCCGGTAGGCCCATACACACAGGGCCACATGGATCACAAAAAAACCGCCGAGAATAACAAAGCAATGAAGCCTATGATTAACGACATCGCCATCATCCTTTCTCCTTCTTAATACGGAGCCGGGCGGGGGTGGGTTTCGGTAATTGGGATTTCTTTCCTTGGCCCAAGAGGTCATTTTTATCTGTAAGAATGAAAAGATCCTGAACATTTAGTCCAGGATCTTCTTATGCTGCTCTTGGCGTTTTTTTCGCCTAATGAGAATAGTAAACGGTACTTGGAGAACGGTGACTCCAATGGCGACAATTAGAATGTGCATGCCCTTACTTACAGAAACGAGCAAATCGGCAGTCAAATAGAAGAAAAGAAACGTCAAGATAAACTGTAAAACATATAACACTAAATCAACTCCTTAGGAGAAGTATAACTTAAGTTGGAGTTATATGGGAATAACTTGTAACGGAGCAGAAAGGAGGGCAAACAAAAAAACCCTTGAATCTCAAGGGCTTCTGCTGGTATGTATGGTGACCTGAGCCGGGCTCGAACCGACGACCCCCACCCTGTCAAGATGGTGCTCTCCCAGCTGAGCTATCAAGTCACGTTTCAGGGACAATTAGTATATTACCAAGGTTATGTGCGGATGTCAAACATTTTTTTATGTAGAGCCAAGGACATTGTCCTTGGGCCGCCGGGTGGTCCAAACCTGTTATTCCACGCGGAATTCAGAGAACTCTCTTAAGAAATAAGCATCGCATTTCCCGGGGATAGATTTTCGGATAATGACCGAGGTTTCGGTAAACTTCTCTACGGTGCCGCAATATTCCACGCACTTGCCCTGCTGCCAGACCGAGATGCGGCGCTGGAACAGAATGGCGTTGTCAAAGTCGACGTCATGGAGAAGAACTTGCGGTTGGTTGTTGATTTGCACAATGGTCACCTCATGGATAAGAATAACGCAATCATTTCGACGGGAGGGGCCGGAACTCCTGCGTATGGAATCGGCTTTCCTAAACTATTTATCGGCGGGTTACTCTAGTTTATGAAGTCCTCCTTTAAAAACATTCCACTTTTCAGTATGCCCCATATCGGCAGGGCCTATACCCGAAGGCCTTTTTCTGCCAACTATTCCAAAGTTCACAAAAAATTAATAGTTCCAAGCGAAACCTTTGGGCTATACTTGACGTCTATAGAGGTCGGAACGGATTTGTTTAAGCCCGAAATCCATTGGGTATATTTAGGTAGACATACTATTGTAGGAAGGGGAGAACGATGAACATTCTGGTTATTATTCCGGCTTATAATGAAGAGAAAAGTATCGGAAGCGTCATTGAATCGGTCAAAAGCCGGCATCCCGAAATAGACATTGTTGTCGTTAATGACGGATCTAAGGACGGGACGAGCGCGGCGGCGAGAGCTTCGGGGAAAGCCCATGTCATAGACCTTCCGGTTAACCTCGGCATCGGAGGGGCGGTGCAGACCGGGTATTTGTTTGCTTACCGGAACGGATATGACATCGCCATTCAGATTGATGCGGATGGCCAGCATGATCCGGCGGAGCTGAATAAAATTATTGCCAGCATTGCGAACGGGGAAGCGGACTGCTGCGTCGGCTCACGCTTCGTCCAGAAGACGTCTTACCGGTCCAGCCTGTCCAGGCGCCTCGGCATTCAGTTCTTTACTTGGCTGATTCACTTGACCGTTGGCAAGCGGATTACAGATCCGACTTCCGGTTTCCGGGCGGTGAACCGTAAAATCATCGAAGTGTTCGCCAATTACTATCCGGACGATTACCCCGAGGTGGAAGCCGTCGTGCTGTTGGAACGGATGGGCTTCCGGGTGAAAGAGGCTTCGGTTCAGATGCACAGCCGGACGGCCGGCAAGTCATCGATTACGCCGTTCAAATCGTTGTATTATATGGTCAAGGTATCCCTTGCCGTACTGATGACCCGAATAAGGAATGTGGGATAACAACATGAACATTTATCTTCTTTCTACCGTGTTCTGCCTGGCCTTTGTCGGCTTTACCATCGAGCTGATCCGCCGCCAGAAGATAGCCGAGCGCTATGCCCTGCTCTGGCTCGTGCTTGGGTTCATTATGCTGCTCTTCAGCCTGTTTCCGAACCTGCTGATCCGGTTATCCGAAGCCGTACATATTTTTTACGCACCGTCGCTGCTTTTCTTAATCGGCCTATTGTTTTCCCTGGTTTTTATCATGCACTTAACGATGGTTATTTCCAAGCTGCACCGCAAAGTGACCCGCCTGACCCAGGAAGTGGCCTTGCTGCAAGCCAAACGCCCAGAGGAGGAGGAAGCCCGTGGCTATTCTTCTGATCGTACTGGCTAACGTGATTCTGCTGGTGACCGGACAGCTCCTGTGGAAGGTAGCCTTAAGCCGGCATCCGTTGAAATCGGTGCATGATTTGATTCCCATTTTTCTGCAGCCCTCCATGCTGGTCGGATGTTTCCTGTTTGCCGCGGCTACGCTTATCTGGTTCTACGCGCTGAGCAAATATGATTTAAGCCGAGTGTACCCGCTGCAGTCCATGGCCTATGTCATGGGGGCAATATCGGGTATTTTGTTTTTCCGGGAAACGATGTCCGGCGGACAATGGATCGGGCTGCTGCTCATTGTGGGTGGAGCGTTTCTGATTGCCAGATCCTAATCCAACCGAAGGGGGACTCCCGTTGAAAAGGCGTTACTATTCCTATGGAATCGGGGCCATTCTGCTGTTGGCCCTTGCCTTGCGGCTTCATTATGTTCTAACCTATCCGTTTGAACCGGTTAATTACGATCAGCTCAACTATACGAAGCTGGCCATCCAGTGGCTCGAAAAAGGGGTCTACGCCTATCGGGATACGGCGCCGAACACGCTGGTCACCCCAGGCTTCCCCGCCTTCCTGACGGCCATACTCGGCCTCTTCGGCTATGAACCGCTCGAGCCGGCTTTGATGACCGTAAGGATCATTCAATGCTTCGTGGCACTCGGGGCCATCTTCTTTATTTACAAAATCGGGGAGCGCCTGTTTCATCCGGCGACCGGCCTGCTCGCTGCGCTTTTTGCCGCGGTGCATCCGTCTTATGCCGTTTCCGTTTCGCTTATTTTGACCGAGGTCCTGTTCCTTACCTGCTTCACGGCCTTTCTTTACTTCCAGGTGAGGGTCATCCAAGACAACAAGCCTTGGGATCATGTGGGGATGGGGATTCTGCTCGGGCTTACCGTGCTGATCCGCCCTAATGTGCTTCCGCTCGCCGTCGTGCCGTATTTCTTCCTGTGGTTTACCCACCGGAAGCTGTTTCTGCCCATGATTGTGCGTTCCGTGGCGGCCTTCGCCATCATCATGATGCCGTGGTGGATCCGCAATGCGCTGACCTTCCACACCTTCATTCCGATTGCCAAGGGCGAATCGGGGAACCCTTTCCTCGGAGGGACGGATCCCTATTTTCGGGGAACCATCGACTGGGGAAGCATCAAGGAAGAGGATCAGATGAAAGAAGGGATCCGCCGCCTGAAGGAAGGCTTGCGGGAAGATCCATCCTTATGGATCCGGTGGTACACGATCGGGAAGTTTAAGGTGTTCAACCTTCATATTTGGCAGGGCGCCTATCCGTCGTATGTTCCGCAGTGGTATGCCACTCTGATTCAGAAGCTTCACTTCGCCTTGGTCTATATCGGGTGGCCGGCTCTGCCTCTGCTTTCCCTTATGAGAAGCCGGTCCGCTCTTTACTTGACGGTCAGCCTGTTTATCTTCTATGGCATTCACGCCATGTTTATCCCGGTGGACCGTTACATTTACGGAATGCTTCCTTTCCTTATGCTGGGAACCGCTCAATTGCTGGTAACGGGGTTAGAGCTCCTTCTCCGAAAACAATTCGTAAAAAACCCGGTCAGGACCTAAGGGGTCCTTGACCGGGTTTTTTGGCAGCATGGCTCCAGCTGTGCTGGTTCTCTTCTCAAGATCGTGTGAAATTCCTTCGGGCTACGAATGGATTCCGTCAGGTGGTCGTTTCTTCTTTAAACAACTGGGCGGTGCAATATTCAATAATATCGCTGCGGCGGACGATTCCGATGAATTTATCCATGTCGTCCACGACCGGAACGAAATTCTGGGCTTTGGCGAGGGCAATCAAATCTTCCATATTGGAATCGATGCGGACGGTCCGGTTCTGGATCCGCAAGGGAATTTCCGAAAGGGAATGCCGGTGGGCGGTTTCAAAATTCAGATCCTTAAGGCCTTTGAAGTACCACAGCAGATCGCCTTCCGTAACGGTTCCGGCATAGGTTCCGTCGTCGTTCAGAATAGGAACGGCGGTATAGCGGTGAAATTCCATTTTTTCCAGTGTCTGGCGCAGAGTAGTCTGCATGGTAAGGCAAATCACTTCCTGCTTGGGAAGCAGGAAAAAGGCAATGTTCATTACAAAAGGGCTCCTTTACCGATTTCTTTCTCCATCTATAAGTGTAACAAAATTAAGGAGCCGAGGATAGCGGGTTTACGTGGAAGCCTTAAAAGAGGTAAAGTAGGAGGGAAGTCCGGAAGCGTGTCATCTCCGGGCAGAACCTACTTTTTCAGGGAACAGGTGAAGAGAATGGAAACCAAGCGGGTCATGACCGGCGAGGAGCTGAAGCAGTGCTTCTCTGTGCGGCTTAAAGTATTTGTAGAAGAGCAGAAGGTGCCGGCCGATCTGGAAATCGACGAGTTCGATGCTTCGCCCGATGCCTGTCATCATCTTCTGCTGCAGGGAGAGGACGGCGCCCCCGTCGGTACGGGGCGATGGCGCTTCTATACCCCCGATACGGCGAAGCTTCAGCGGATTGCCGTGCTCTCCGAATATAGAGGAATCGGAGCAGGCCGCCGCCTTATTGCAGCTTTAGAGGCCTGGGCGAGGGAGGAGGGAGCCGCTTACTCCCTGCTCGACGCCCAGTGCCAAGCAGAGGCCTTCTACGCGAAGCTGGGCTACGAGACGATCTCGGACGAGCCCTTTGACGACGCCGGCATTCCTCATGTCCGGATGCGCAAGAGCCTGGTGGACTAGACACGTCCTCCGGCAGACCAAAAACCAAGGGATTCCATGCCCTTGGTTTTTTGTGTTTTACGAACGGCGGATGATCCAGGCTGCTCCAATCAGCTAATCCCTTCAGAAGGTAGGAAGGTTATCCAGGTTGTTCGTCGGATCCCCGTCCGCATCGCTTCTTAAATGCTCGTCGCCGTCGCGCCCCTTGAACACATTCACGTGTTCAATCTGGCCGTTCTTGGCCATTGCCTGGGCTTCCTTGTAATTCACGACCTGGCCGCTTTCGAGGAGAAGCTCGACGATATCCCCGTCCCCGTTCTTGCGCACAGCCTTAACCTGAGTCCGGTCCGGCCTCATGCCGGATTGTCCGTTGTTCGGTTCCATGGCGGATCGCCTCCTTTCTCCCCTTAGTGTCCGACCGGACCGGAAGAATCATACATCAAATTCGTAAGCCTTGTGCTGCTTCATGAACGTCATCCGTCCCGTCTTTCCCTTGAAGCTCTCCATGTTGTCTCCGTAGTGCATGAGAAGCACGGATTCCTGGATGTCTTCGGGAAGGGTAAGGAGCTCTCCGAGTGTGGCATGAACCGTCCCCGGCGTGATCAGCTGGCAGTCGTGCAGAATATGGCGGCAGCCCCGTTCGTGGTAAGCATACCGGATTAACCCGCGGTCAAACCGGGTGTCGGCCGTATAAAGCAGCCCTCCGTTAACGATAAGGCAGTAGCTCAGCTTGCCGGGCACGTGCTTCGTCTGGAAGAGCTCGATTGTAAAGCCGGGTGCCACCTCATGAACCGTTTCTTCCGGAATTTCGATGACGCGGAAATAAGCGTCCAGGCTGTCGGCGCCGTCTTCCGGGCTCTCCAACCCTCCTCTAAGCGTATGTTCCCACAAGGAGCGGCGAATCCCCGCCGGCACCAGCAGGTCCGGTTTACGTTCTTGTTCGAACTTCATTCGGAAAGCAATCTCTTCAAGCCCTCCGACATGATCGGCATGGGTGTGGGAGATGAAAATGCCGTCGATCTTCTCGAGGCCGACTCCCAGGTGGTGCAGGGCGGAAGGGGCGGTAATGCCGCAATCCACGAGCAGCGTATAATCCCCGCAGGTCATGAGGGCGTTGTTGTTGTAATACTTCTTGGCAAAAGCACTTCCCGTGCCGAGCATTTCAATGCGGATGGTCATGGACGGATCCTCCGTGCGGCGCTTGGCCGTTTTTCTATAATTTAACATGCGGGAGGGCCGGATTTCAAAAAATCCCTTCCTCCTAACCAAAAAAGCCCTCCGCGCCTGCACCATGGGCACCTGCCCGGCATAGGTTATCGTACCATCACAAATGAAGGGCGAGGGATCGGGCATGGCAAAGAAAACGGGCAAGAAAAAAGAACTATCGACGGTGGACCGGAACCAGTTCAACATGAAAATTGTAACGTCCGACGTGTGTCATGCCTGCAAGCATAAATGCGCCAGGGGCATCCGGTATATGGAGGCCATGGCCCAGCCCGGAGCTTTGGGCAGAGGAGTTCCCTGCATCCTTACCAAAGGAAAGGGCTACAAGTAACCCGGTTCGGCCGATTACAATAGAACGCTGTTCCCGCATGTCCTCCTAATCCTCTCCGCTTCATGATATAATAGAGGGAGTAGAAAACAAGGGAGGCGTGCCATATGATCCATCCGACTCAAGCCGGCCTTCAGGCCACATCCACTGTCGGATCGGCGCTGTTTGCCGTTATGGTCATTCTTTATCGCATCAAGGGCGCCGCCAAGCCGGTTACCCTTCGTAAAATAATCATCCCCCCTCTGGCCATGAGCTCGGGCTTTCTAATGTTTCTGTTCCCTATGACGCGGATCCCCTGGCTGTGGGCGGTTGGGGCGTGGGCGGCGGGAGCGCTCTTCTTCTCTTACCCGCTGATCCGCACGTCGCGTTTCGTTCCATCCGGCCGGGAGATCTACCTGGAGCGGTCCAAGGCGTTCGTGGTCATCCTGCTTGTGCTGCTGGCGATCCGGCTTCTTCTGCATAGTTATGTGGAGCGCTACGTAACCCTGCCGCAGACGGGTGCTCTGTTCTTCCTGCTTGCCTACGGCATGCTGCTCCCGTGGAGGCTCGCCATGGCTGCTCAGTTCCGCCGCTTGGAAGCCGCCCTTCGTTGATCAAGTGCCAAGAACAGCAGAAAGTCCCTCACCGTTTAGCGGGAGGGACTTTTCTTATGATTAGGTAAGTTTGATTTCACGATCCATTAGGGCTTCATTTGGCGGAGGATCAGGCGGTCGAGCCTCTCGCTGACGGCAACCACCTGGGGATGCCGGAAGTTGTACTGGTATTTGTGCGCGATCAGGGCCAGGTGTTTCTTGACGGACTCGATTTCGGCATCCAGCCGGCGGTTGTTCCTCATGCCAGAATTCCTCCCTCGCGGTAAGTCGGCCTTGCCCCTGATTATATCGGTTTGAGGACAAGAAATCAAAAGGCTCCAGGGAAGAAAAATTTTACCGGTTGAATAAAGGAACGTGTGTTCGCTATACTAATAAAGAAGCCGATCCTGCGCTTCTACTATAACTATCCGTAAGGTGATCGCATGCCGGATTATGAAATCGAGCAGGGGATCCACGACTACATAGTCACGCTGTACTTGCAGAAGGCGCTGGACTGGGACCGGAAGCAGACGGGGCTGTTCAAGCTCGACCGGTTCTGGGAGGAGCTGGCCGGGCAGCTCGCCCGGTACGCGGAAGCCGAGCATGCCCGGATCCGCAAGAGGCTGAGGAGCACCGGCTGCCGCATCCTGCTGGAAGAGGTGTCGGCGGACCGGAATGTCCATGTGATGTACCGCCATAAAGGGTATGAGCATCACTGCGTGATCATGCCGGCGGTGCTGAAAGGAAAGTGCGAAACGAGGCTTAAGGATTTTTGCTTACCCGCTAAACGGCCCCGTCCTTCCATGCTATAATCAGGAAATGTGATGCTGATTAGATAAAGGGGCCGTGAATTTATAATGGTAGTCACCAGGATGGACATGAGAAGAAGATCAGCCGGAGTATGGCGGGGGAGGCTGGTCAGAATCACGCTCGTGCTGGCTGTCCTCCTGACGCTATGCGCGGCGGGGCTTTCCACTTACGTAGGATGGAGCCTTACCCATCCCGCCAAGAAGCCTCTAACCGAGATGCCGTCGGATTACGGGCTGTCCTACGAGAAGATTTCATTCCCGAGCCGTGACGGCAAGATCTCCCTGAAGGGCTGGTTTCTTCCAGGAGCGGAGGGTACCGGCGGGAAGACGGTTATTATCGCTCACGGCTACTCGAAGAACCGTCTCCAAGACGATGCGCACATCATGCCGCTGGTCCAATCGATAATCAAAGAGGGCTATGGGGTGGTGATGTTTGACTTCCGCAATTCCGGCGAATCCGGAGGAAGCCTGACCTCGGTAGGCGAGTACGAGGAGCAGGACCTGCTGGGAGCGATTGATTGGGTGAAACAGGAGCATCCGGGACGGACGGCGCTGCTCGGGTTCTCGATGGGGGCCAGTACGGCCCTTATGGCGGCCGCAGAGGAGCCGTCGGTCGCGTCCGTCATAGCGGACAGCCCGTTCAGCCACCTCGAACGCTACCTGAAGGAGAACCTGCCGGCGTGGTCCCACCTTCCGAGCTTTCCGTTTACTCCCTTGATCTTGGGAATTCTCCCCCGCTGGTGGGCGTTCACCCGGGGCTCGTGGACGTTTCGGCGGCAGCGGACGCCGTTTATCCGCGTCCCGTTCTGTTCATCCACAGCAAGGATGACGACAAGATTCCGTCGGTCAACAGCCAATCGATGTGGCAGGCTCATCCCGACAAGTTCGAATTCTGGGAAACGAAGCAGGCGGGACATGTCGGCTCGTACAAGCTTTTTCCCGAGGCCTATACGGAGAAGGTGCTGCAATTTTTGGCAGGGAACTTGTGAAGATTTTTTACAAAACCATCGCAACTCTTCCTGAGGGACCGAGTATAAACTATCATGTAAACAACATCAGATGGAGGTTAGGTGGACGATGAAGGCGAAACGAGTGGCTGTCCTTATCTGTGTCTTCTCGATGCTTTTTACGGCAACCGTCTTTGCGGATTCGCTGTGGGGAAGCTATGAAGGATATTCGAAAGCCAAAGTCCGGATTAATGGGTCCGATGTAGCGTTCCCGGAAGGGGATGTTCCGGCGTTCGTTATGAACGGACGAACGGTGCTCCCGCTTCGTCAGCTGACGGATTCTTTACAGGCTATGGTGAAATGGGATAATGACGCCAAGACGGCGGATATTTATAAGCCCAACGTACACATGTTCTTTGCTCAGGATGTCAGCAACAAGGATTATTCCCTTCAGAAACCTTTCGCCAAGGTGGACCAGGGCAAGACCGTTAACTTCGTCGTATTCTCCCAGGTGGATAACCTGAAGCTCCATGTGGACGGCTTCAAGATCTCCATCACCGCGCCGAGTGGAGAAGAGGCAGCGCCGGCTCTCGAGGTTCCGCTCGATACGAACGAAGAATCGTTCTGGTACCCGTGGCCGTTCAAGGTCAACTTCACCCAGAAGGGGAACTACACCGTTAAGTTCTCTTTCCTGCTAAACAACGAGTATACGGTGGTCTCCCAGAAGGTTATCGTTTCCGAATAAGCGAAACCGGCCGAGAAGTCCTGGAATCTTATCCGATTCCGGGGCTTTTTGCTGTATGGAGCCCAGGAATCGGGAGAGGAGGGCCGCTGATCCATCCTGGCGGCAGGGCGGACCTGCCGATCGGCCAGGGAGTGGTCCGGGTTTGACCTGCCGGGAGCTTAAATGGTACTATACGTTAAGCACACCATTTAACCGAAGAGATGAGGGAAAACCATGAGCGATCATAAGCATGAGGATAACTGCGGATGCGGTCATGACCACGAGCACGAACACGAAGAAGATGTCTTTCTCGTAACCGATGCCGAAGGCAAGGAACACGAGATGGTGATGGTCTACACCTTCGAATCCGAGAGCCAGGCCTATGCGGTTCTACTGGACCGTAATGATCCGGAAGCCGACGGGGTCATCTTCCGCATTGAGGAAGAGAACGACGAAGCGTATCTCGTCAGCATCGAGGACGATGAAGAATGGAACCGTGTGGTGGCCATTTATAATGAAATCGCAGCCGAAGAGAATGACAAGTAAGAGGTAACCGTAAACGGGCTTGCGAGCCTGCCTAACCAAGAAGAACCCTTCCCGCTAGGAAAGGGTTCTTCTTCTGTAAGCAAGCTTATTTGCGCGGGTTGAAATACATGATTCGTCCGTTGAACAGGTGAAGCTCCGCTTTAAGGCGCTTCCCGAGATGCTTGCACAGCTCATTGGCTTTGGCTTTGTCTCCGTGGGTGGAGTCGTCGGGGAGCACCACCTGGATGAACGAGCGTTCCGTCCCGCTGCCGTCGGGGCGGCTTCCTACGCCCAGCACAATATATTTGTACAGGCTGTTCTTCCCTTTCAGGTAGAACCATTTTCCTTCGCCCTCCGGCTTCGTTTCGAAGCTGTAAGGAAATCCGGCGTCCTCGTAATCCCAGCCGAGCTGCTTGCCGGTTAGGGCGAGCTGGTCTTTGTAGCTGACGAGAGCCTCCTTGAGCTCGTCCAGGGTAAACGTCGGCTGCGCCGAGCCTTCGACCAATTGAATGTAAGCGCTTTGACTCATGCATGAACACCCGCCTATGGAATAAAATTCTTTTCCCATCATAGCATTTGTCACCCGGTAAGGGAAGGGCTCCCCCGGTCCAATGCCGAACGATACGCTGGGATAAAGCTCTCTCAGCCCGGTGCCTCTCAGGAAGAAGGCGGCGGCCAGGGAACAGGACCGGATCCCCGATGCTGTTGTCTCTACCCGAAGAATCAAGAAAGCCCCGCCGCGGAGGCAGGGCTTGGGGAAATTAGTCGGTATGGAAGGCTGGAGCTTTAGAGGTTGACGACATCGGGGAGCCGCTGCTCCACGCAGGCGATCGTCCGGCCTTCATGGATGGCTTTGTCGCCGAGAATGGTCACTTCCAGCGCCCGGTAGAATTCCTGGAGGTAAGGCTTAGGATCCAGGTTCTCTTCAATCATCCGGATGAGGTATTGAAATTGGCTTCCAGTCGGCTTGTAGGAGAAATCGATGTTGAATTCTTCCTTACGGCCGTCGGGATAGTGCTCAAGCTCAATCAGGTTGCCGAGATGCTGTTCCTCCAGGGGACGGTGGGTCCGGTACGTGATCCGGATCCGCCCTTTGGGGCCGATAAATTCCTTCAGATTCTCGTTCGGCATGTTATGTCCCCATCCGGCCTCGTAATACCCGATAGAGCCGTCGGAGAGCTTTATGTTGATCATTCCGTAGTTGTAGGTGTGTTCGGGTACGTCGGGCTCCAGCCTTTGGCCGAATCCGCTCACAGACACCACCTCCGCGCCGGTGAACCACCGCATAACGTCGACATAGTGGACCCCGCAGTCGACGATGGGGGAGACCTGATTGAGAAGGGCCAAGTGAGACTTCCAGTTGTCCACCGTTTTCTTGATCTGGGACATTCTCATGACGACCGGGCTTCCGATTACTCCATCGCGCACCATTTCTCCCACCCGCTGAAAGGTGGAATTGTGCCGGAGAATATGGCCGACCAGCACCTTGGTCTTAGCCGTACTGCCAAGCTGAACGATTTCAGCGGCATCCTTAAGGTTGGGGGCCATAGGCTTTTCGCAAAGAACGTGCTTGCCCGCCAGTACGCACGCCCGGGTAATTTCGAGATGGGAAGAGGGATAGGTGGCGATGATCACGATGTGCACATCATCCCTGACGAGATAATCGTTATAATTGGTGCTCCAAGAGGCGGCCTGGTACCGGTCGGCGAATTCTTTCGCTTTCTCTTCGACCAAATCCGAAACGCCTATAAGATTAACCTGCGGGTGGTTGCTTATGTTATCTAAATGGGTGGCACCCATATATCCGCAGCCGACGAGGACGACCCCGTATTTCATGATCCGCTTCACTTCCTGTTTGTTGGTCCGAAACCAGCTATTTTAATGAAGGAATGGTTGTAAAACCTGGATGTCTTGCCAAACGGTGGTCGGCCTCATACGGTCTCGGCAGGTCGTTTGGGTGTATTCTTTTTTGCTATGCAGGTAAAATTATAGTGAAGTTATGCCTAAAAAGATAGTGTTGAATCTAGCGCATTTTGTATTGGATTTTGGCATTGGGGATTGTTGGAGAGGCTGTGCCGCCAAGAGGAAGGACAGGGGAAACGGGTTGCGCGGACATGAGAAAACCCGGTCCTTGGGAAAGGGCCGGGTCCTGGGAAGCGAGCTTAGAAAATAGCGGTGGTTTCCACGATTACCTTCACGAATTCGATGCCCCGGTCCTCAGGACCTTTGACCGGAAGGCCGACCTCCACATGCTCGCGTATATAGTTTATGTTTTCCTGGGAGATGACTTCCCCGGGAAGCAGAATAGGGATGCCCGGCGGGTAGACGTAGATGAACTCGGCAATAATCCGGCCTGCTGAATCCTTGAAAGGAATGGTCTCCGTATCGCCGTAGAAAGCGTCCCGCGGGGATAGGGAGAGCTGAGGGATCTCCGGAATTTTGATGACGAGCTCGTTGGCTTCCCGGTTGGTGTGTGTTTCGGCAAGCTCTCTAAGGGCGGCAATGAGCAGGTCGACGGTGTCCTGGGTATCGCCGGGGGTCACCAGGCAAAGAATGTTATACATATCGCTTAGTTCCACTTCGATGTTATAACGCTCGCGCAGCCAGTTCTCCGCGTCGTAGCCCGTAATGCCCAGATGCCGGATATGAACGGTAACCTTGGTCGGATCGTAATCGAAAGTCGCTTCCGTCCCGAGAATCTCTTCCCCAAAGCAGTACAGTCCGGGAATGCGGTTGATGCTCTCGCGGGCATGCATGGCGAGCCTGAGCGCTTCCTCAGCCATCTGCCGTCCGTGGACGGCCAGATTGCGGCGGGCCGCATCAAGGAAGCAAGCAGGATATAGGAGGTCGAAGTCGTCGTCAGCATGCTGATGATCGTCTGGATCCGCTTCGGATTCACCCGTTTCGATTTGACGTTCAGAACGGAACTCTGGGTGAGCGAGCCGCCGAGCTTGTGAACGCTTGTCGCCGCCATATCGGCTCCCGCTTCCATAGCCGACACGGGCAGCTTGTCATGGAAGTGAATGAGAACGCCGTGCGCTTCGTCAACCAGCACGGGGATGTCGTAGCTGTGCACGAGCTCGACGATTTCCTTCAGGTTGGTGCACACTCCATAGTAGGTCGGGTTGATCACAAGGACGGCCTTGGCGTCCGGATGCTTCTCAAGCGCCCTTCGAACCGATCGGGTCGTGATGCCGTGATCGATCCCTAGGTTCTCGTCCCGCACCGGGGAAAGAAAGATCGGCTTGGCGCCGGCAAAAATGATCGCCGACATGACCGATTTATGAACATTCCGGGGAACGATAATTTTGTCGCCTTCGGAGCAAACGGACATGATCATGGTCATGATGGCGCCGCTTGTGCCTTGAACGGAAAAAAGGTATAATCTGCATGGAATGCATCCGCGGCAAGCTTCTGGGCCTCTTCGATCACGCCGGTCGGCTGGTGAAGATCGTCAAGCGGAGCAATATTGATTAAATCGATGGAAAGAGCGCGTTCCCCGATAAACTGGCGGAATTCCGGATCCATGCCCACTCCTTTTTTATGACCGGGGATATGAAACTGGACGGGATTGCTTTCCGCATGCCGGACCAGGGCGGAGAACAAGGGGTGCGATGGTGATCCATGGTTTCGTCTCTTCCTTTCGTGAAGTGTAATGGAAACAAACAAAATGAGTATAACAAATAGGGACGCAGATGCAAGTTAATTTTGTCCGAATAGAAGGTGTAGCATGAATCCCGTAAAAAGAAACTCGACAAGAAGATGCTGACATCCCCGTTCGTGCTGCAGCTGCTTGTGATCATGTTCCTGGTGGAATTCGTGAAGGGCGCTCTCCTGGTGACCTTTCTTCCCGTTTACCTTAACGATGTTCTGAAAGCCTCCGTTACGGTGATCGGCTGGACGCTGGCCGTCCAATACATAGGGGACAACCTGCTTCGAACCCCGATCGGCTGGCTGATCGACCGGAT
This sequence comes from Paenibacillus sp. CC-CFT747, assembly GCA_030323305.1. GTDB lineage: Bacteria > Bacillota > Bacilli > Paenibacillales > NBRC-103111 > Paenibacillus_AO > Paenibacillus_AO aurantius. Next base: position 4,379,799 of record CP106741.1, read on the forward strand.
AGGCTACCGGACCAGCATGCTGATAGGCGTGGTCTCGACACTCGCTTCCGTGCTGATTATCGCCACGGCCTCAAGCTTCGGATGGATTATCGTTTCCTGCGCCCTTCTCGGGATCGGAACGGCTCCTCTTTGGCCATGCGTCATAACCGGGGCTACGGAGATTGCCGGCGAAGAGGGCAGCGGGACGGTCATGAGCGTGGTGTACATGGCCTGGCTGTCGGGAGTGGGCCTCGGTCCTTTCGTGGCTACCTATTTTATAGGAAGCGGGTATTCGACAGCTTTTAAGCTCTACATCGGGCTGATGATCCTGGTTGTGATCGTGGCGCTCTTTCTGCCGGGAAGAAAGAAGCAGAAAGAGGGATTGCGCCGCAGCCGGGACAGCCGGAGAACGGCAAGACTCGGGTTGAGCCGTGTTCAACGTATGGGCCTTTATTTAAGCGAAGTGCGGAAATCGATGAACGTCAGCCGGATTATTTTCCCCGCCATGTTCGCACAGACGTTCGCTTTAGGCCTCTTGACGCCGGTTCTTACGCTTTACGCCACACGTGAGCTCCATTTGACGAACGGTCAATTCCGGGCTTTCTTGATCGTGGGAGGCGGGATAACCGTCTTGTGTATGATTCCCGTAGGGAAGCTGGTGGACCGTTGGGGCATCAAATGGTTTCTTAACGCCGGTCTGGTCCTAAGCTCGGCGGTTCTTCTGGTGTTTACGCTGGTGAGAAGCCTGCCGGCTTTGTACGTTCTGGTGGCGCTGCTCGGTTTGGGCTATGCCTTGATCATTCCGTCGTGGAACGCTCTCTTGGCCAAGGCCATACCGAAAGAGAAGAGGGAGCCGTCTGGGGGTTCTTCCTGACAATCGAGGGGCTGGGAACGACCATTGGACCGATCGTATCCGGTTGGCTTTCGGACTGGATCAATATCCGGGCTTCCTTCATCGGAAGCGGAGTCGTGCTGTTCCTGCTGCTCGTCATGCAGTGGTTCATCCGCTTCGGCAAGCGGGCCACCGTTTAATCTTCTAGACCGGACGATTCCTCCCTGCTGAGGGGAATCTAATTCTAAGTAAGCGCCGCGACGCTCAGGCCAAATTTCAAAATCGTGTAAGGGGCTGCATTTCTCCATGAAAAAACAACTTCTGACCATCGTGTTCATGCTGTTCACCGTCTTCGTCGGGTTCGGCATTATTATTCCCGTTCTTCCCGCCATCATCGTGGAAACCGGGAACAACAACTTCCATCTGGCCATGCTGCTGTCCGTCTACTCGGCCGTCTCCTTCTTCATGTCTCCGTTCTGGGGCGGTTTGTCGGACCGCATCGGACGCAAGCCGGTTATCCTGACGGGACTGCTCGGCTTCAGCATCTCCTTCCTCATCTTCGGCTTATCGGACGGGGTGCTGTGGATGATGTACCTCTCGCGCATTATCGGGGGCCTCTTCTCCGGTGCGGTCGCCTCCTGTGCGGTGGCTTATGTGGCGGATATCACCACCGAAGAGAACCGGACGAAAGGGATGGGCTTCGTGGGAATGGCGATCGGCATGGGCTTCGTGTTCGGCCCGGCCATCGGGGGATTCTCAGCGTCTGGGGCTCGTACCTGCCCTTCTACGCTTCGGGAGCCCTGTCCTTCCTGGTGTTCCTGTTCGCGCTCAGCGTGTTGAAGGAGTCCCTGACTCCGGACAAGAGGCACGCCAAGGACATGCCCAAGCCCTCCCGCTGGACGGCCTTCCAGGGAAAGCTTAAGTACCTTTATGTCCTATCGTTCTTCGTCTCCTTTACGCTGGCCGGCCTCGAGTCCACCTTCCAGCTGTTCGAGCTGGAACGGGTCGGAGCGACCAGCTACCAGATCGGCTGGATGTTCCTGGCGAACGGGATCGTGGGCGCCGCCATTCAGGGCGGGGTCGTCCGCCGTCTCCGCGGCAAGGAGAAGCCCGCTATCGCGCTTGGGCTTACGCTTTCGGCGGCCGGCTTCTTCCTGCTGCTGCTGTCGTCGAATTTGATTGACGCCACCTTGTACCTGGCCGTTTTCGGTGCAGGGAACGCCCTCATCCGACCGTGTGTCACGTCCCTGATCACCCAACGGACCACCGTGGGGCAGGGCGTTGCCACCGGGCTCAATTCGTCGATGGACAGCCTGGGCCGGATCCTCGGTCCGCTGCTCGCCGTGGCCGTGTTCAATTGGCAGGCCGCCGTCCCGTTCATCATCGGAGGCGTGCTCTGCCTGGCGGCTCTTCTGCTCCTCAGCCGGTTCGCCGCGCTCGACACGCAAGGGACGACGGTGCGTCCGCCGGCCTGATGGCACTACTCGGCTCGAAGAAGGTGATCCCGATATGGAACCGGGGTCATCTTTTTTATTTTCCAGGGTAACGATAGCCTTCAAGTAAACAAAAGCTACAAAAGGTAAAGAATCTACACTTTTCCATCCTTGTTCCGTGGGCTAAGGTGAAGCTGTGCATGTGAACTGGGAATAGGAAGGGTGAACCGATTGAAGATCGACAGGAAGAGAGTGGTTACGAGAAATAATCCGATGGTGCGGGGGATAGACCCCTTATCCCCATTCTCCGTAGGCAATGGCGAATTTGCCATGACGGTGGATTTTACGGGGCTGCATAGTTTTCCTGAACTGTATACGAATACTATACCCTTGGGGACCATGTCCAACTGGGGATGGCACACCTCTCCGAATCCGAACGGTTATTCGGCCGAGGGCTTTCCGCTAACGAATTATAAAACCTTCAATGGCCGTGAAACCGGGTACAGGTACTTCCCTGGCTAACCCAGGGAAGAACCGGCGCCATCGATTGGCTGCGGGCGAATCCGCATCGTCTGCATCTCGGTCATGTGGGTCTCCGGTTCCGTACGAAGTCGGGGGTTTACGCCAAGCCGGAGCAGTTTGGCCAATTGGAACAAACTCTTGATTTGTGGACCGGAATCCTGGAGAGCCGTTTCCTTTTGGACGATGCCTCCATAACGGTGCGCACGTGCTGTCATCCGGCAAGGGATCTGATCGCCGTACAAGTCGAGTCCGACCTCTTGTCAGAAGGGGCTATCGAATGCGTTTATCGTTTCCCCTACGGAAGCCAGCATAAGCAATCGGTTGTATGGGACCGGCCTGAGGCTCATCAGACGGATCTAACGGCCGGAGACCGTCACGCGGTATTTAAACGGACGCTTGACCAGGACCGTTATGAGGTGATAACGGAGTGGAACGTGCCGGGAGAGCTGATCGGCGAGAAGGGCCATCATTTTGTCCTCAAGCCTCGAACGGAAGGGAACCGTTTCGAATGTGTCATCCTGTTCACACCGGAAGAGGGCCGGTTTGAACTACCGTCCTATAAACAAACGGCCGAAGCCTCGTCCGATCACTGGATCTCCTTTTGGAGCGATGGAGGGTTTATCGATTTCGGAGACGCCACGGATCCCCGAGCACCCGAGCTGGAACGGCGTACGGTTCTCTCCCTTTATCAAACGTACATTAATTCCAGCGGATCGCTTCCTCCGCAGGAAACCGGCTACGTGTTCAATAGCTGGGACGGTAAATTCCACCTCGAAATGCATTGGTGGCATGCGGTGCATTTTGCTTTGTGGGGAAGACCGCAGTTATTGGAAAACAGCCTTCCGTGGTACCAATCGATCCTCCCGATCGCGCGGGAAACCGCTAAGAGCCAAGGCTATGAAGGAGCACGATGGCCGAAATGCGTGGCGCCCGACGGCCGACAAATGCCTTGCTATATCGAGCCGTTCCTGATCTGGCAGCAGCCGCATCCCATTTATTATTGTGAACTGCTTTACCGGTCCCATCCGGACGGCGAGGTATTGGAGCGTTATCAGGAGCTTGTGCACGAAAGTGCTCTGTTCATGGCTTCTTTCGTGGAGTGGGACGAAGCGGGCTCCCGCTATGTTCTCGGTCCGCCGGTGGCTCCGGCGCAGGAGAGATATGATCATGAAACCACCATCAATCCCGGCTTCGAGCTGGCGTATTGGCATTTTGGGCTGGAAACGGCCCAGCAATGGAGGATGCGCTTAGGACTGCCTCGAGAGGAGAAGTGGGACCATATCCTAGCTAATCTGTCGCCCTTGCCTGTTGTGGACGGGGTGTATGTAGCGGCGGAAACGGCTCCCGATACTTTCTCTAACAAGGAATACACGGCCGACCACCCGACCATGGCAGCCAGTATGGGGCTATTGCCCGGCGCCATGGCGGATAAGGAGACCATGCGGCACACTTACGATAAAATTATCAAGGTATGGAACTGGAAATCCGCTTGGGGATGGGACTTTCCGATGATGGCCATGACGGCTGCACGGTTGGGCATGCCGGAGAAGGCAGTCGATGTGCTTCTGATGGATACGGAGAAAAACCGGTATTTGCCGAACGGGCACTGTTTCCAGAATCATTCCCTTACGATATACCTCCCCGGCAACGGAGGCTTACTGTCCGCCGTCGCCATGATGGCCGCCGGCTGGACCGGCAGCGATTCCGGAGAGGCGCCCGGGTTTCCGAACGACGGAACCTGGAAAATCCGTTCGGAAGGGTTAATGACCTATATTTGATTGGGAGCCGCCTCGGGGCGGCTCTTTTTCGTGTGAAAGGTAAACAAAAGATACTCCAGGTAAAAATGCCCCACTATCGGCCGCCGCGCCACCCCACCTATACTAAATGTAAAAGAGGAGGGGATTATGCGGGCTGGAACGAAACGTCGCCGCAACAATGGGCAGCTGCATCTCATGCTGGTGCCCGGGCTGATCTTGATCGCGGTCTTCAGTTATTTGCCAATGGCGGGTCTGAGCATTGCCTTTCAGGATTTCAACCCGATCGTAGGCTTTAACAAGCTTAACTGGAACGGAATGGACAATTTCGAGTACATGTGGGCCCTTCCGGATTTTATGCCCGCCGTGAAAAATACCGTGATCATCTCCATCATGAAAATTGCTGCAGGCATCCTGGTGCCGGTCACGGCGGCCCTGCTGCTGAACGAGGTTCGTTCGGTCCTATTCAAGCGCTCCGTGCAGACCGCTATTTATATGCCGCACTTTTTCTCCTGGGTCATCCTGGGAGGGATCGTCATTGATGTGCTCTCGCCCGGCGAAGGGATCGTGAACCAGATCATTCAGGCGTTCGGCGGCAAGCCGATCTCCTTCCTGTCCAGCAATCAATGGTTCCGCTATGTGCTCGTCATCACGGACCAATGGAAGGAATTCGGCTTCAGCACCATCGTCTACCTCGCTGCCCTGACCTCGATCGACCAGGGACTGTACGAGGCAGCGGTCATGGACGGAGCGGGCCGCTGGCGCCAAACCTGGAACGTGACGCTGCCGGGCATTCGCCCGATCGTCGTGCTGATGGCAACGCTCAGCCTCGGCAACATTCTGAACGGCGGCTTCGACCAGGTGTTCAACCTGTATAACCCGATGGTTTACCGGACCGGTGACATTCTGGATACGCTCGTGTACCGGATCGGCATTGTGCAAACCCAATATGCGGTGGCGGCGGCCATCGGCCTGATTAAGTCGGTCGTGTCGCTTGCGCTCATCGGTTTCGGCTACTGGATTGCTTACCGGTTTGCGAAATACCGGATTTTCTAAGGAAAGGAAGGCGACCGTCCTATGCATTTAATGTCAAGAAGCTATAAGACCTTCCTGATCTTCAACAACCTCTTTCTGGTCTTGCTTACGCTACTTTGCCTGTTTCCGGTCATCAACGTTCTGGCAGTATCCTTAAGCTCCAGTGCAGCGGCCGCGGCGGGTGAAGTGGCGGTATGGCCGGTGGAGTTTACCGTCAAATCTTACCAGTTCGTGCTTCAAAGCGGGCAGTTCACCGGCTCTTTCCAGAACAGCGTGATCCGGGTTCTGGCCGGCGTTAGCCTGAGTACGATCATTACCGTTCTTGTAGCCTACCCGCTGTCCAAGGAAAGCCACGTGTTTCCGCAGCGAACGATGTATGCTTGGATCTTCGTCTTTACGATGCTGTTCAGCGGCGGAATCATCCCGAGCTACCTCGTCATCAAACAGCTTCATATGCTGGATACGATGTGGTCGCTCGTCCTGCCGGTAGGCGTCCAGGTGTTTAACATCCTGCTCATGCTGAACTTCTTCCGCGGCCTGCCGAAGGAGCTGGAGGAAGCATGCTTGATGGATGGAGCCAGCCACCTGCAAACGCTGCTAAGGGTGTATTTGCCGATCTCTCTGCCGAGCCTAGCGACGATCGTCCTTTTTACCCTGGTCATGCACTGGAATTCCTGGTTCGACGGGATGCTCTATATGAACCATACCGACAAATATCCGCTCGCCACCTATCTGCAGTCGGTGCTGAACAAGACATCCATTCCGCAAACGGAGATGACGGTGGAGCAGGCTATTCTGCTCCAAAGCGTGTCGAGCCGTACGGTGAGAGCCGCCCAAATCTTCATCGCGGCGTTTCCCATTCTAGCAATCTATCCCTTTCTGCAAAAATATTTTGTCAAAGGTCTAGTGATGGGGAGCGTAAAAGGATAATCTATTAAAAAAGACAGAAGGCGGCTGTCCGATGCGCTCGAAGATCAATTCCCTCTTTGTCAAACTGATGCTGACGTTTTTCGTGCTCATTGTCCCGTTATACGGGCTAAGCGTATGGTTTACGAATAATAGTTCCGGACAGATGCGGGAGGAGATTGAACGCTCCAACGAGTCTGTCCTTCTTTTCCATTATTCGACCTTGCAGCTGGAGCTCGCCCGTATGACGAGCCTGCTGGCGGAATATTCGGTGGACAGCCAGCTGGCGGATTTCAGCACGTTCGCTCCGATTATGTCCAATTACGAGATTGACCGGAGATTGAATGACATCCTTCAGAAGCTGCGGCAAATGAAGTCCAGCAGTCCATACTTGGAGGATGTCCGGTACTATCTGCCGCTGTTAAATAAAGTGGTTTCCGTTAGAAGGGGAATTGCGGATGCGCCAGCCGCCGAGTGGAGGGGCTGCTCGCGAGCCGTGCCAATCTGAAGGGCAACGTTCTTGAATATAAGAAGGACTTTTATTTGGCCAAAGCGACTCCCGATTCCCTGGATCTGACGGCTGAGCCAAACTTCCTGCTCGTCACCGAGCTCTCCAAGCCGGAGCTTGCCAAACAGCTTCGAAGCATTCGCAAAGAGGGGGACGGCGGCGCCTTTATCAGCTTCGAGAATAACAGCCAAGCTGTCGTTTCGGATACCCGGCTGCAGGAGATATTCAGCGTGTTCCATCCGGCAGAGACCGGGGACCGGCCGGGCAAAATCATACGCAGCGAATCCGAGGACGGGTATTTCTATTCGATCTCCGATGCGAATTATCAATTCCGTCTGGTCAGCTACGTGTCCAAGGACGTGTTCCTCGAGCCGTTTCGGCGATATTCGTTCTGGATGCGCAGCCTGACCGCCGTCTCTTGCGCCCTGATCGTGGTGTCTACCTACGGCATCTATCGGCTCATTCATCAGCCGCTGTTCAAGCTGATTCGGGGGTTTCGCTCGCTGGAGCGGGGAGACATGTCCATGAGGATCGAGCATCGGCGAGGGGACGAATTCGGTTACTTATACAGTCAATTCAACCAAACCCTGCAGCGGCTTCATGCCTTGATCGAAGACAACTACGTTCAGCGAATCCGTACGCAGGATGCGGAGCTGAAGCATCTGCAATCCCAAATAACGCCTCATTTTCTCTATAACAGCCTGTTTACCATCAAGCAGATGGCCGAGCTGGAGAATACGGAGGACATCAAAATTTTCTCCGATTATTTAGGCCAATATTTTCGGTTCATGACCCGGGATTTCAGCAAGGAAGTCACCCTCGGCGAAGAAATGGAGCATTCGCTTGTCTACCTCCACATCCAGGAAATCCGCTTCTCGAATCGGATGACGGTAGAAGCGGAGCCGCTTCCTCCGGATTGCCGACCGGTCATGGTTCCCCGGATCATCCTGCAGCCGATCCTGGAAAACGTATTCAAGCACGGCCTGGCGCAGAAGGCGTCCGGCGGCTACCTCCGAATCAGCCATCGCCTGGAGGAGGGGACGATCGTCCTGACGATCGAGGACAACGGGGACAAGTTGACGGACGACGCGCTGGACGAGCTCCGGGAGAAGCTGAGAAGAGTGTCTGCCGTGAGTGAGGAAGGCGAAACGACGGGGCTGATGAACGTGCATCATCGTCTGCAGATCCGGTTCGGCCCGGAGTACGGCCTGATTCTGTCGAGAAGCCCTCTCGGGGGATTGCGAACCGAGGTCAAGCTGCCTTTTTACCCTATTCAAAAGGATTGAGCCATCATGTACCGATTGTTGATTATCGATGACGAACCGATTATCGTGAACGGGCTTCACCAATATTTCACCAAGCGCAACCTTCCCGATGTGGAGATCGTGGTCGCTTATTCGGCGCTGGAAGCCTTATCCTGGCTGAATTCCATCAAAATCGACGTGGTGCTGAGCGACATCTGCATGCCCGAGATGGACGGAATGGAGCTGCTCGGCCGGATCGAGCGGCAGTGGCCGCGCTGCAAAGTCATTCTGCTGACCGGACATGACGAATTCGAATACGCGATCAAGGCGGTTCGCAGCACTTGCGTCCTCGATTACATTCTGAAGACGGAAGGGATGGACCGGATCGGCCCGGCGGTAGATAAAGCCTTCCAAATGGTGAAGGACGAGCTGTCAGTGTACCATCAGCGCGAATGGCTGCAGGAGGAGCTGCCGAAGGCAATCAATCAGCTGCAGAGGCAGCTGCTGCTGGATGTGCTGAGACGAACGGAGCCCGCGGGCTTCAGGAGACTGCAGAACGAATTCGATGCCTTAAAGCTTCAGCTGAAAGCAAGCGAGCCGGTCCTGGCGGTTTCCTTCTTCGTAGAGGAGTGGGGCAAATACAAATCGCTCTACGAGAGGGATTTGATGCTTTTCGCGATCGGTAACATTGTGGAGGAGCTGCTAAGTTCGCGGACCGTCGTCAAGTGCGTCCAATACGATGGCAACTCGCTGGTCGGTTTGGTTCAGGCCGTCGAACAACCGTTCATAGAAGCGGATAGGCATCAGGAGCTGACGGCAAGCTTCATCCATGGGACGCTCGAAACCGTTCAGCAGGTATGCCGGGATTTGTTCCAAATACCGCTGTCCACCGCGGCGTGCGGCCGGTTTCTCCCGATGGAGGAGCTGGCTCGTGAAGTGCAAAGGCTCCGGCTTGCCATCATCAATGGCCGTTCGAGAGGGGCCGAGCGGCTGACCATCTTGAACGGGCAGGATGCGGACCAGAAGAAGGAAGCCGAGCAGAACGGCCGACTGACCGCTCAGTTTTTGCTCGAGCAGCTGCAGCAAAGCGTGCTGGAGGGAAACGGTGGAGAATGGTCGGAGCTGTATGCCAAGCTCATCCGGCTCTTGCCCGAGCACGGACCGAGCGACCCGTTCGACATGCTGCTGGTGCGGCAGGCGCTTACCAAATGCAGTCTTGTCTGCCTGGAGGAGCTCGGCCTGAAAGACCGGGCGGTCTCGGAAGCGAATTTGTTGACGATGCTGGAATTTGGGGGCGAAACCCCATGGAGCGAGATCGTCGCTTTCTTTCAGAATCTGCTGGAGTGGATTCAGGAGAAGCGGGTCGACCGTCTTCGTCTGGAGGAATCCAACCTGATCGGCCGCATTCATTATTTTGTCCAAAATCATCTCCGTTCCGATCTGTCTCTCTCCCGAATAGCGAGAGAAGTATCGCTGAATCCTTCTTATTTGTCGCGCTGGTATAAGCAAACGACAGGCAAGGGGCTCTCGGATTATATCCAGGAGGTCCGGATCGCACGGGGCAAAGAGCTGCTTCATACGACAAGCCACAAAATGCATGAAATCTCGGAGATGCTCGGCTTCACCGATCCTCATTATTTCTTCCGCTTCTTCAAGAAGACGGTCGGGTGCACGCCGCAGGAGTTCCGGAACCGGATCTCCCCTGATCGTCCGCCGGGAATTAACAAGTAAAGGAAAGATACCGAAAGTAAAAAGCGTCCACTACCCCGGGAAAACGCTGGAAACTACAATAAGAAATGCAGGGAAACAGGTTACAGAACTTAAGGGGGTTAAACAATGAAACGGTATAGGAAACAATCCCTTGCTGTGGTCAGCGTACTGGCGCTGGCGTTCACGGCGGCATGCGGGACGAAGGATGCGGGAAGCGGTACGGAGGCAAGCGGCTCTCCCGCTCAGTCGGCCGCTCCGAAAGGAAACGAGGGCCCGCTCTCGAAATACGATCCGCCGATTAACGTCCGTTCGGCCATCAATGACGTGGGCAAAGATTTTCTTGCACCGGGCGACACGCTCGAAAACAACGTATGGCTTAAGGGCTATGAGAACGAGCTGGGCATTAAAGTGAAGTACGATTGGGTCGTGGAAAGAGCGAACGCAGCCAACAAGATGAACGCTACGCTAGCGAGCGGCGACATTCCCGATATTTTCTCCGTTAACCAGACACAGTACAAGCAGCTTCTCGACGCCGGCAAAATCGCCGACCTGACGGATGCCTTCAACAAATACGGCTCCGAGCAGCTGAAGCAGTTCTACACGGAGGGCGGAGACGGCTTAAAGCCGGTGAAACAGGATGGCAAGCTGTTCGGCTTGACGGATTACAGCGGCACGATCGATGCGGCTCCCATGGTCTACATCCGCTCTGATTGGATGAAAAAGCTCAATCTGGAGCTTCCCAAAACGATGGATGATTTGCTGAACATCGCGAAAGCGTTCTCAGAGAAGGATCCGGACGGCAACGGCAAGAAGGACACGTTCGGCATTCAGCTGAACAAGGATTTGGACGCGGGTTGGACGATCAAGCTGGATGGATTTGCCAACGGATATCATGCCTTCCCGCAGATGTGGGTGAAGGACAGCTCCGGCAAGCTAGTGTATGGCAGCATCCAGCCGGAAATGAAGCCGGCGCTGGCTAAGCTCCAGGAGCTGTACAAAGCGGGAGTCATCGAACAGGAATTCGGAACGAAGGATGTAACGAAGGCTTCCGAAACGATCATGGCGGGCAAATCCGGGATCTTCTTCGGCCCGCTCGCTTCTCCCTTCGCGATCAGCGCGATGATGAAGGATCCGAATATCGACTGGACGGCCTATCCGATTCCTTCCGCCGACGGCAAGCCTGCCGTAGTGGGCAGCCGGATCCTAAACGCCACGGTGTTCGTCGTGCGCAAGGGTTTCGAGCATCCGGAAGCGCTCGTGAAGATGCTGAACTTCTCCGTAGAGAAGCTGTACGGGAAATCGGCCGAGAAGGAAGCGGCGACTTATCTCGGAACCGGCGGTCAAGGCTTCCAGGTCGCTCCGGTCAAGCTTCTTCAGCCGAATAAGAACATCACGATCTACAAAAATGTGTCGGCCGCTCTTAAGGCGAACGATCCGAGCAAGCTCAACCGCGAAGAGAAGGGCAACTACGACTTCATCATGAAGTATCGCGGCGGCGACCGTGCCCAATGGGTGTACGAGCGCATTTTTGGTCCAGTTAGCTCGATCTCCGTTATTGAGCAATACATGAACAACAAACTGATGAAGGTAAACGAGTTCAGCGCCCCTCCGACGGCGACGATGGCTACCAAGAAGGCGACGCTCGACAAGCTGGAGCTGGAGACGTTCACGAAGATCATATACGGCGAATCGCCGGTAGACGAATTCGACAAATTCGTCGAGAACTGGAAGAAGCTCGGCGGCGACCAAATCACGAACGAAGTGAACCAAGCTTCCAAATAACACACAAGAAGCGGCATTACCGCTAGCCTTGAAAGGAATAAATCTGCGGGACGGCGATCGTTCCGCAGATTTGCTTTTCCGCCTGGGGATAAGGAGGAGATAAGCCGATGAGGCTGCATTATGAGAAAATGGCGGAGTCATGGAACGAAGCGCTGCCGATTGGAAACGGGCGGCTCGGGGCCATGATCTTCGGCGGGACGGAAACCGAGCGCCTGCAGCTGAACGAGGATACGTTATGGTCAGGGACCGCGCAGGAGTGGGCTTGTCCCGATGCCGAGCAGACCGTGGCCGAGGTGCGCCGGCTTGTGGCGGAAGGGCGCTATGAAGAAGCGGATCTCGCTTGCAAGAAGATCATGGGACCGTGGAATGAGTCGTACCTGCCGCTCGGTGATTTGCACCTGTCGTTCGAGCACGGGCGGCTCGTTCAGGCTTACGAGCGTTCGCTCGATCTTCAGGACGGGATCGCCCGCGTGGAGTATAAGGTCGGAGACGTGCGTTACACGAGAGAGCTGTTCGCTTCTTACCCCGATGGGGTTATCGTCGTTCGTCTGAGCTGTGACCGGCCCGGTATGCTGTACGTTCATGCCCGGCTGGGGAGCCCGCTGCGCCATCGTACGAGTGTGGGAGAAGGAATGTTCATCATGAAGGGGCGGCGCCGGAGGTTTCCGCTCCGAATCATGTGCGGACCGCTCATCCGCTTCAATACGGAGAACTAGATACGACGGAGGCGATCCGGTTCGAAAGCCGAATGGCGGCAGCGAGCGAGGACGGCATCGTGGAGGTCGATCATGACGGTGTGCATGTCTATGGAGCTTCGAGCGCAACGCTTGTCCTAAGCGCGGCGACCAGCTTTAACGGTCCGACCCGCTCGCCCCGCACCGAGGGGAAGGACCCGGCGGAGTGTGCGGCGGCCGTGAGGGAGCGCTCGCCCGGACGTATGAGGAGCTTCGCGACCGGCATGTATCGGATTACAAAGCGTTGTTCGATCAAGTCGAGCTCCGGCTCGATAACGGGAAAGGCCGTTACGACGAACTCCCCACGACTCGAAGAATTAAAGAGTACGGCGCTGCCGATCCGGGGTTAACCGAGCTGTTGTTCCAGTATGGACGCTATCTCCTGATCGCCAGCTCCCGGCCGGGCTCCCAGCCGGCGAATCTGCAAGGGATTTGGAATCAGGAGACACGGCCGCCGTGGAGCAGCAACTGGACGATGAACATTAACACGCAGATGAACTATTGGCTTGCGGAGACGGGTGGGCTGGCAGCATGTGCCGAGCCGCTTTTCGACTTTATCGGCCATCTGGCCGTGAACGGCCGGAAGACGGCGCAGCTGTATGGCGCCCGCGGCTGGGCGGTGCATCACTGCACGGACCTGTGGTGCCTTACTTCGCCAAGCGGCGGCTATGGGGTCGGCGACGCGGTATGGGCAACCTGGCCGATGGGCTGCGCTTGGCTAACCCAGCACCTATGGGAGCATTATGCGTTCACGAAAGACGAGGCTTTCCTGCGGGAACGCGCCTACCCGCTTATGAAGGAAGCCGCCCTATTCTGCCTGGATTGGCTGTACGAGGACGAGGACGGCTATTTGGTCACGTCTCCGTCCACTTCGCCGGAGAACAAGTTTAGGACGCCGTTCGGCGGGACGGCCGCCGTGACAAAGGCTTCGACGATGGATATGGCCCTTATCTGGGATCTGTTCACGAACTGCATGGAGGCGTCTCAAGTGCTCGGAACGGATGAGGCGTTCCGAGAGGAGCTTCAGGACGCGAGAAGCCGTCTCTATCCGGTGCAGGTGGGCCGGCACGGGCAGCTTCAGGAATGGGACGCCGACTTTGCCGAGGAAGACGTTCACCATCGGCATATGGCCCATTTGTTCGGGGTCCATCCGGGCCGCCAGATTACCCCGCGGGCGACTCCGGAGCTGTTCGCCGCAGCGGCCCGGGCGCTCGATCGCCGCGGCGACGAAGGCACGGGCTGGAGCTTGGCGTGGAAGGCGGCCCTCTGGGCACGCTTCGGGGATGGCGATCGGGCTTACCGGTTCGTTGACCGCCTGCTGACACTTGTGACAAGCGATACGGAAAAATTTCACGAGGGCGGGGTTTATGCGAATATGCTCGATGCTCATCCGCCTTTTCAAATCGACGGAAATTTTGGAATCACGGCGGCCGTGGTGGAAATGCTCCTGCAATCGCATCAAGGCTTTATCGAGCTGCTGCCCGCCCTGCCGGCCGCGTGGCCGAACGGCTCCGCAAAGGGGCTTAGAGCCCGCGGAGGGTTTGCCGTTGATCTGGAATGGAGGAACGGCGGGCTATGGCAGGCGGAACTGACAAGCCTGGCGGGAAGGCGAATTGGGATTTATTCGGAGATGCCTCTTCAGGTAGAATGTAAAGAGGGATATCCGATTACGGTGGAATCGGCAAAGGACGGCAGCGGGATGCTGTACCGGTTTGAGACCGTGAGGGAAGCGCGTTATTCCATTACAAGGTTGGCAGGAGGATTACGTCCATGACGACAATCAAGCAGATGGCGGAACGATTCGCTTCGCCGGATCCGCATTACGGACCGGTGCCGTTCTGGTGGTGGAGCGGTGAGGAAGTAACCGAGGAGAGGGTTCGCTGGCAGCTCCGCAAGTTTAGGGAGGAGGCCTTCGCAACATCGGCATCATTCATTTGGCCCCGACCGGTCCCCAGTACGGATCATGCGGGGACAGCCCCGTGCATGGGAGCTCGGAATGGTGGGTGTTGTTCGAGGTCGCTCTGCGGGAGGCCGAGCGTCTCGGCATGCGCCTGTGGTTCTACGATCAGATCGGCTTCTCCGGAGCGAACGAGCTGGCTCGTCTGGTGTCGGTTCACCCGGATTACGCCGGCTATCAACTGCGCCGCTTCGCCCCCGGCGAAGAGTTTCCGGCGGACGCCGAGCTCTTGGCCGAAACGCCCGAATACCGATACGGGGCGGTCCGGCAGGGCTTCAACTGGCTCGACCCGGAAGCGGCCGCTGTGCTTATGGATCGGGTGCACGGGGAGCTGGAGCGCCGCTTCCCGAACGATCTCGGCAAGACGCTGGCCGGCAGCTTTCAGGACGAGCTTCCGCCGATGCCGCTCTGGTCGCCGGACGTGCCGGCTCTCTATGCCGAGCGCTATGGCGAAGATCTGCTGGGTAAGCTTGCCGCCTTGTTCGACGATATCGAGGGGGCGGAGGAGGTCCGCCGCCGGGTATACGCGATCGCGGCGGAGCTCGCGCAGCAGTCATGGTTCATTCCGCTCGGCAGCTGGCATAAGAAGCACGGCATGCTGATCGGCTGCGACCAGGCGGGCCCGGCCCGCCGTGTGGACGTTCATGGATCGCAGCGGCTTTATCTCGATTATTTCCGTACGCATCGCTGGTATAACGCGCCGGGCTCGGACATGGACGGCGAGATCAAGCCCCATTCCTCCATGGTTCACTTGAACGAGGGCTCCCGCGTCTGGCTGGAGGCCTTCCATTCGAGCGGCTGGGGCGGCACGATTGAGGAAACGATGCACTGGCTCGTTCCGTGGCTTCAGGCGGGAGCGACGCTGTTCAGCCCCCATGCGGTCTATTATTCCACCCGGGGAGGCTGGTGGGAGTGGGCTCCGCCGGATACGGGGTGGCGGCAGCCTTATTTCGAGCATTACGGGATTTTCGCCGATACGGTCAGCCGGGTTTGCCGCCTGCTCAGCAGCGGGACTCATGTTGCGGACATCGCCGTTCATTATCCGTCCTATGCGGCGGTCGGCTACCTGTCGCTTGACGACATCAAGCCGATGGAGCACCCGATGGCGGCGTCGAACCGTGATCCGAACGAGAAAATCACGCACCTCCACGAGGGGTTCCGGGACGTATCGGGCACCGTGAACCGGAGAGACACGGCGGCTTATCCGGGAGCGCTTCGAAGCGCTCACCGCGATTTCGACATCCTCGATGATTCGGCCATCGAGAGAGCCGAGATTACGGCGGAGGGCGGCCTTGCCCTTGCCGGCGAGCAGTTCCGCGTCTTGGTTCTGTCCGGTACGACGATCATGACGGATCAGGCGCTTGCACACGTTAACCAGATGCTTGAGCAGGGCGGTCTAGTCATCGGCGTGAACGTGCCGGAGACCGAGCAGGCGGCGCTTCCGGGAGCCGTATATGTCGCGACGGCGGAAGAAGCGGCAACGCTTATCGAACGGCGGCTGCCGAAGCGGGTGGAGGGCCCCGGCTTGTCGCTGCATCGCACCGTCGACGGCGCCGACGTGTACCTGCTTATGCCTGCTGACGGCTCGCTCCTCCGGATGCATGAGCCGGCGGACGGACAGACGGAAGCCCTCCAGCCGGCGGCCTACCGCCTGCGCACGGCAGGAACGCCCCAGCGATGGGATCCGGTCACCGGCCGGATCGAGGAAATGGCTTACCGTCGAAATGGCGAATACATCGAGCTGGACGTCTCCTTCGCAGACTGGCCGGCGGCTTTGATCGTCTGCGCCGGGGAGCTTCCTGCCGCAAAGAACGCGCCGCTGCCTACGCAGGCCGAGGGCGGACGCTATCCGGCCGAACCGGGGTTTGGCCGGAGGAGGCGGAAGAGATTCGCCGCCTGACCGATTGGCGCGTTCGTGTCGAAGCGACGCTCGACAACCGCTACGGGGACTTCGACCTTCATCAGGAGGAACGAGGCCTCATGCCGCCGGAGAGAAGGATTATGCAGGTGCGGACGGAGGAAAGCCCCGGCGACGGTCTGGCCGCCGACTGGCACCTGCCTTCCACACCGGACGGCGATTGGGAGGAACGGCTGTGGAGCGAGTCCGCCTACTGGCTGGTCTATAAGGGGATTCGTTCGATGCGGATCTCGCTCAGCCGCTCGTGTACAGCACTGTTTTCGGCGATCTGGCGTTCCGCACCTGGGCCGGCCGGATGGGCCGCGTTCCGAGACGGTTCCTGCATCTCGGAAGCGCCCGGAAGGGCGAGCACGTTTGGGCGCAAACGGCAGCGGTGGCCCCCAAGGCCGGGCGCTACTCGCTCCGGACCGAGAGCAACGCCGACCTCATCGGCTGGGTGAACGGACAGGCCATCGAATGGTTCGGCGGCCCGGAGGAGAAAACCGCCTGGGTCGAGCTCCTCGAGGGCCCGAATACCGTGCTGCTGCGGGCGGAAGCGAGAGCGAACGGGATGATGCGCGCCGGCGTGGAGCTGAATGCCGCAGCGGGCGAGCCGCTGCCGAAATGGATTTACGCCCAGCAGCCGAACCCGGACTCGACCTTCCGCAAGGTACTGGAAACCCCGCCTGGAAGACGGGCCGACAAGGTTCGCCTCGTCTTCGCGGCGCGAGGACGCGTAGTGCTGCAGGTCAACGGAGAGGCCGTGACGGAGCATGGGGATTTCAATCCCTATATCCGCCAGGGGCAGGAAGAGGTGGACCTGACGCCATATTGGCGCGAGGGGAGCAACGAAGTGAAATTTCTGCTCCCCGAGGGAGCGGGCGAAGTGTTCGCGGACGGCCGGATCGAATGGCTGGATGGGGAGTGGTGCCATTCAGCACCGGTCTCGACTGGGTAGACGAGGAGGGACGGGAGCCGCTGATCCTGCATGACGCCGTGCTTCAATTCGCCGAGACGGAGTCGCTCTGGATCAACCCGCGGCCTCATCCATTGCCGGGCGTCGGTTGGCTCATGCCGGAGTCGGTGCCGTCATCCCCTCCCGTTCCGTTTGCGGCCGATTTGAATGCTGTGGGCAAGCCCGTTTGGCTGCGCTTTCCGCTGCCGGTCGGTGCGCACCGGATGAAGCTGGAGACGACGGGCGAAGCCCGCGTCTGGATTAACGGGGAGGAAAGGCCGTGCGCGGCCGGTACCGTGTCGTTCCCTCCGCAGCCGGCGGGAACGCTTGCGGCGGTCCGCATCGTGCCGGACGGCGCGCAGACGGAGGCCGCCGTCCTGACAGCTCCGGTTCGCTTCGATGTTGTGCCCTTCAGCGGCGAGCTCGGCGACTGGAGAACGGCGTTGCATTTGCTTCATCACAGCGGCGTCGTGGAGTATGAAACGGACCCGGACCTTGCTGCGCCAGCCGAAGCCGCGCTCGACCTTGGGCACGTCCGCGGAACGGCCGAGGTCTGGCTGGACGGCAGGCCGCTCGGCGTGCGCGTCTGGCGGCCCTACCGGTTCTCCTCGGCACGCTTGAACCGGGCCCTCACCGGCTGCGCGTCCGGGTGACCAACACGCTCGGCACCCATTACGAATACGGCCGGCCGACCAGTCTGGTCGGCGCAAACCCTGACATCACCTACTGGGACCGCACGAACCGTCCCGAATGGCGGGCCGCGTTCCCTTCAGGGGGACTGTACGGTCCGGTCCGACTGGCCTTGACCTAAAGAGAATCCGCTCGTACGAAAAGGAGGAGCAACGATGGATATGGAGATTACCAGCTGTTTAACCCCTTATAAATATCCGGAGCCGGTGCTTGTCGGCTCCGGTGTGAAAGGCGCGTTCGACTATCACGCGGTCGATTGCCCGTTCGTTTTTCGCCATAACGACCGGTTCTATATGATGTACGTCGGCTTCGACGGGTCCGGCTACCAGACGGCGCTCGCCGTAAGCGATGACCTGCTGCATTGGGAGCATCTGTCCACGATTCTGCGCCGGGACGAAGGGGCGGAGTGGGATTCGCGGAACATCGCGGGCACCTGGATCTTGCGGGACAACGAGATGTCCGGCCCGGGCACTCTGAAGAAATGGGACGGCAAATACTGGCTCGCCTATCACTCGTACCCGGGAGAAGGGTATGAGGAGGGTTCCGCCAAAATCGGCTTGGCATGGACCGAGGACGAAAGCCTGCTTACCTGGAACCGGCTCCCCGACCCTATTCTTGTGCCGGAGGACGGAGAAGAGTGGGAGAAGGGCGGTCTGTACAAGGAATGCCTGATCGAGCACGAGGGAACGTTTTACCTGTTCTATAACGCCAAAAACCAGGACCACGGACGTTGGCTCGAGCAGACGGGGCTGGCCACCTCGATGGATCTCGTACACTGGCACCGGTACGAGCACAATCCGGTGCTTCGCATCACACCGGATGCCTGGGACAGCGGCTTCGTCAGCGACCCCTGCGTCCTGCGCGACGGCGGCCGCTGGGCGATGTTCTTCTTCGGCTACAACTACAAGCACGCCCAAGAAGGCCTTGCTCTGTCGACCGACCTGTTCCATTGGTCGAAGCTTCCGGAGCCGATCCTTACGGTGGGACAGGAAGGCGAGCTGGATGCGATTTTCGCCCATAAACCCTCAGTTATTTCGCATAACGGCATTCTGTATCATTTCTATACGGCCAGCCGCCGTCCCCAGGACGGGGACCGGACCTGCAACATTTGGCCGGAGTTTCGGTCAATTGCCGTAGCGGCTTCGAAGAAGCTGAAAGATTAAAAAAATCGGAGGACACAAGGGATGCGCAAGTGGTTCCAAAATGCCATTCAGCTGACGGAGAAGGGCGGGGGCGTGCTCCCGCTTCGCTTTACCGATGCGCAGCTGGAATTTTTCAAGGAACGGCCTCATTTGTTTAGATGTTACAACTCGGCGGGGATCAAGCTCGAGCTCATGACGGATTCCCCTTCCGTCTCCATGCGCTATCATGTCTCGCTCAAGCCGGGGACGACGGAGCAGCTTTATTTCGATCTCTATGTGGACGATGTACTGATCGGGTTTGAAGGGGATACGTTCACGGAGGAAGGGACGGGCGAGTGGAGCACGTCCCTGCCGATCGAAGCGGGACGTCCGCGTAAGCTGACGATTTATTTCCCGTATCTCGCGAGCGTGACGGTCCGGACTTTGACGTTCGCGGAGGGAGCGGTCTGCGAGCCGGCCCCGTCCTATGAGCGAAATCTGCTGATGTTCGGCGACTCCATTACACAAGGGCTGAACGCCGTTCATCCGTCGCAAACGTATGCGGTTCAAGTGGCCCGCGGGTTGCGCATGAACCTGCTTAACCAGGCGGTCAGCGGCTTCGTCTTCCATCCGGACCTGATCGATCCGAAGCTTCCGTACCGTCCGGACCTCGTCACGGTCGCCTACGGGACGAACGATTGGGCGCTCTGCGAGACACCGGAGCAGTTCGAGGAGCAGGCCGGTGCCTTCATTGGCAAACTGGCACGCCTATACCGGGATGTTCCCGTCGTGGTAATCTCGCCGATCTGGCGGTCCGACCTGACGGATCCGAAGCCCGCCGGGGCGTTCACGGACATCCATCGCACGCTTGAGAGAATCAGCGAGCGGGAAAACGTCCGATATTTAGACGGACTTGCCTTGACGCCGCATCACAACGACTATTTTGCCGACGGTCTGCATCCGAACGACCTCGGCTTCATGCATATGACGCTGGAGCTGCTGAAGCGGCTCCCCCGGTAGCGGAAGAAAGCGGAGGGAAGCATATGGCACCGATTCAAATAGCTGCGCAGTGGACCGAGGGAAGGCAATGTCCCCTCGGACTCGATGCAAGGAGCCCGCGGTTCAGCTGGTCGTTCGCACCATCCCCGAAACACGCCCGGAAGCAGACGGCTTACCGGATCGTCGTAGGAACAACCGAAAACGGGAGCGACGCCTGGGACAGCGGAGTCATTCGGAGCGCGGCCCATACGTCCATCAAGTATGAAGGAGCCGCGCTGCAGCCGAGACAGCACTATTACTGGCGCGTCACGGTATGGGACGAAGCGGGGGAGCCGGCCGAAAGCCCTACCGCCTTGTGGGAGACCGGCCAGCTGTCCGAGTCCTGCTGGACCGGACGCTGGATAGGGGAGCCCGAAGCCCATGCCGAGGAACAGGGAATGCCGCAGTTCCGGCGTGAGTTCCGGCTGAGCGGCCCGGTCCGCCGCGCGCGAGCTTATATCAGCGGCCTCGGCCACTACGAGCTGCGTCTGAACGGGAGCCGGGTCGGGGAATACGAACTAGATCCCGGCTGGACGAATTACGACAAGACCGTGCTGTATACGGTTTACGACGTCACCTCTCTGCTACAGCAAGGTGAGAACGCCGTCGGCATTTGGCTCGGCAATGGTTTCTTCCATGTGCCGGGCGGACGGTATACGAAGTTTAAAGACTCCTTCGGCCATCCGAGATGCCGGATGGATCTGGTCGTCGAGCACGAGGACGGCCGGACGGAAACGATCGGAACGGACGGAAGCTGGACCGTCAGCGCCAGTCCGCTCACGTTCTCCTGCATCTACGGCGGAGAAGACTACGACGCCCGTCTGGAGCAGGCCGGCTGGGACCAGCCGGGTTATGCCGAGGATGCCCGCTGGAGTCCGGCGGCGGAGGTGGAAGCGCCGGAAGGCCGGCTGCTTGCGCAGTCGGCGCCTCCGCTCAAGGTGATGCGCCGCTTTGCTCTAACCGGTGTGACGCAGCCGAAGCCCGGCACCTATGTGTTCGATCTCGGCCAGAACTTCTCCGGCTGGCCGGAGATATCCGTAAGCGGCCCAGCCGGCGCCCAGATCAAGCTGATCCCGGCGGAGATCCTGACGGAAGACGGACTCGCCAACCAGAAATGGTCGGGGGCTCCCTATGAGCTGAACTACACGTTAAAAGGCGACGGAGTGGAGGTCTGGCGGCCGCGCTTCACCTACTATGGCTTCCGCTACGTTCAGCTGGAAGGGGCCGCACCCTTTGGGCAAGAGGGTGCGGGAGCCGTTCCGGGACTTCCGGTGCTGCACGCCATCGTTGGCCAGATGATCTACCCGGACACTCCGGTCGTCGGCGGCTTCCGTTCCTCGGACGAGATGCTGAATCGGATTCACGAGATCATCGACTGGGCGATCTTGAGCAATATGAAGAGCGTCTTCACCGACTGCCCGCACCGCGAGAAGCTCGGTTGGCTCGAACAGGTTCACCTGCTCGGACCGTCCATCCTATTCAACTACGATGTGGAAGCTCTGTTCGGCAAAGTGCTGGACGATATCGCCGACGCGCAGAGGGAGGACGGACTCGTCCCGACGACCGCTCCGGAATACGTTGTGTTCAAGGAGCCGTGGCAAATGTTCCGCGACGCCACTGCATGGGGGGCACCTATGTGCTGACGGCGTGGGAGGTGCTTCAGCGCTACGGCAGCCGTGCCCTCCTGGAGCGCCATTATGACGGTATGAAGCGCTATATCGATTATTTAACGAGCGGCGCCGACGGCCTTATCATTCGCGGGGGACTCGGGGACTGGTACGACATCGGACCGGAAGGTCCCGGCTTCGCGCAGAACACGCCGGTCCCGCTTGCCGAGACGGCGATCTATTACGGATTGACCGTCGTCATGGGTCAAATCGCCGTGCTGCTCGGACATTCCGATGAAGCGGAGGTCTTTGTGTCGCTTGCGGCATCGATCAAGGAAGCGTTCAACGAAGAATATTACGATTCCGGCAAGCGGACGTATGCCGGGGGCAGTGACTCTGCGCTGGCGATGCCTCTCGCGATTGGCCTCGCTCCAGAGGAGCATAGGACACACCTGCTTGAAAGTCTGGTGGGCAACATTGCGGGCCGCGATTACCAGACGACCGCTGGCGACGTTGGCCACCGCTATGTCCTGCTGGCTCTGTCGAGAGCCGGGCGCTCGGACGTGATCTTCCGGATGACGCGCCCGACGGATAAACCGGGCTACGGCTATATCATCGCGAACGGAGCGACGACGCTGACCGAAGCGTGGGACGGGCCGACGGTCGGCAAGTCGCAGAACCATTTCATGCTGGGACATATCGAAGAATGGCTGTACAGCTCCCTCGCGGGATTGGATTATCGTTTCCGCCCGGAAGCCGGGCGGATGGAAGTGATCGTGAAGCCGGATATGGCGAACGACCTCACCTGGGCGGAGGCCTGGTACGACCTGAGAGCGGGCCGGGCCAGCGTGCGCTGGGAGCGGGGCGAGGATGGCGCGGTCACGCTTGCGGCGGATATCCCCGTGAACGCGGATGGGCTGATCTATGTTCCTGCAGAGGCGGCCAATAAGGTCAGCGGCGGAGGGGCCTCAGTAGAGCTTCTGCGCTTCAAGGACGGATATGCAGTATACCGCACCGGCTCGGGAAGCTATACCTTCACCGGCCGGCTGTAAGAATCGATGACCCGCTAAGCGGTGGAAACATGTGTGGGGGCCTCGCAATCACCGCGAAGGTTCCCCTTTTTGTTGGACCTGCCAAGTGAAATTGCGGTGCGCGAGAAGCGAGGAACGCCCCTAAGGTTAAGCAGCGCCTCGATAGAGTTATTCATTCCGAAGGAGGACGAAGCGGCATGCCAGACCGGCCCGGGAGGTATATCCCTTTTTCTTACAAAATGATGGTCCCCTATCTGCTGCTCGTCATGATGACCGATATCATCGTCGGCTATTTTTCTTACCATTCGGCCGTACAATCCCGAACCGAGCTCGTCCAGGCGAACGCGGCCGGGGCGCTGCGGCAAATGCGCGACAACACCCGCTACCAGATGGCGGATTTGCAAGCCGTTTCCGATTCTCTGTTCAGCAGTCCGTCCTACCAATCCTACCTGCAGGTGGCCGGCGACCGTGCGGCGGTTTATGAAACGACCATGCGCGGCCTGCTGCCGCTAATGGAAACCCCGCTCAAGATGACGGCTCAAAACCTAAGAATGATCGTGTATGTGACCAACAGCCGGATCGACGAAATTCACGGGAATTTGAACATGGACATTCAGGACAAAAGCTACGCCCTGCTGTCCATTAATCGGCTGTCCTCCCAGAGCTGGCACGCGGATATGGTCGCAAGCGGAGAAGACAACGTCTGGCGGCAAGTGGACAACGATGCGGAGTTTGGAAACCTGTCCCTCCTAAGAAAGCTGATTTCCTTTACGGACTACCAGACGGAGATCGGGTTTCTGCGCATTACGGTCCCGATGAAGGAGCTGTTTCATTCTCTGCTCATCTCGGGAATCAGCCAGGATTCCATTATTCAAGTCGTCGATGAACGGGAGAACAGGGTGTTATTCTCGAACGCTCCGGACCGGGAGCTTTCCGCTAAGGACGGCCGGTTTCTGACGATAGCCGAGGAGATCCCGAATACCGATCTCGTGCTTCGGGCTAATATTCCGATTAGCGCTCTGCACCAGGACGCGGGCCGGATCGGTCTCATTACGCTGTCGGTTTGCGGAATCAGCTTTGTCGTCATGGCCGTCATGGCTTTTCTGGTCGCTCAGTATTCCGGACGAAGCATCAAGCATATCTTGTCCTGCATCCGCCTGTTTCAGGCCGGGCAATTCTCTAAGCGTCTGGCGTTAACGGGAAACGATGAGTTCGCGCAAATATCGGCCGCTTTCAACCGCATGGCCCAGAACATAGATGAGCTGATCCGGGAGGTTTACCTCCAGGGCATTCAGAAAAAGGAGGCGGAGCTGACGGCGCTGCAGGCGCAGATCAACCCGCATTTTCTCTACAACACGCTGTCCTCGATCAACAGCCTCGCGCACATCGGCGAGACCAAGAAGCTGGGGGCTATGGTGGCGGGCCTGGCCAGGTTTTACCGGCTGACGCTGAATGAGGAAACCTGTTTATCCCGATCGGCAAGGAGATCGATCAGGTGAAGAGCTACCTGGACATCCAGGCGATCAAGTATGCCAATCGGTTTACCGTCAGCTATGAGCTGGACCCTGACATTCTGTCCTGCCAGACAATAAAGCTGATTGTGCAACCTTTCGTCGAGAACGTTCTGAAGCATGCCTGGTTTGAGGAAAGAATTCATATCCGTCTGACGGGAAGCCGCCAAGGCGAGCGCATCGAGCTCCGTATCATCGATAACGGTCTCGGCATGACGAGAGAAGCCCTGCGGCGATTGTCCGACCCCCATCAGCCGGAGACGGGAGGGTATGGGGTAAGGAACGTCAACGAACGCATCCGGCTGCAATACGGAGACCTGTACGGCGTTCACATCTTCAGCAGACTGGGAATCGGAACAACGGTACGCATTATGCTTCCCTGTGAAGACGGGAAAGGGCAAAGGAGGCTTAACGAAGCATGACTTATTCGACCATGCTGGTAGATGACGAATCGATCGATTTGGAGTGGCTGTTCAGACGAGTGTCCGAGCATAAGGATAAGCTTTCCGTCGACGCAGCCGTCAACAGTGGGTTCGCAGCGCTGCAGCTGCTGCGGGAGAGGCCGTTTGACATCATGATCTCCGATATCCGCATGCCGATCCTATCGGGGCTGGAGCTGGCCGCCAAAGCGCGGGAGCTTCGGCCGGAGCTGCAGATTGTCTTTATAAGCGGACACGAGGATTTCGAGTATGCGAAGCAGGCGATCAAGGTGAACGCCAGCGCGTACCTTCTTAAGCCCGTGGACGACGACGAGCTTAAAGACACGGTGAGGCAGCTGGTCGCCAAGCTGGACGCGGAACGGCAAAGCCGGGATACGGGGAAGCGTCTGCAAGAAGCGCTTCCCCATATCGAGAAGGAGCTTCTGCTCGGCTGGCTGGAAGGGACTGTCTCTCCCGAGCTGGAGCCGGTCGCCGCCAAGATGCTGGAACCGCTGGCAAGGGAGGAAGGGCTCGAGCTGGCGGTGCTCGAAATCGACGACTTGGAATGGAAGCTTAGCGACATGGGGGAGGAGGAGAGAAGAAGCCTCCTGCACCGGATTCATCAAACCATTCGGGTTCTGTGTGAGGAAGAAGGGGGATTCTCTGCTTGCCGGACAAGCAGCACCGGCTGGTGCTGGTCGCTGCCTGTGGGAGAAGCCGGCTGGAGGGGCTTGCCGAACGGGTGCTTGCCGCCATCCGGGAGCAATACCATCCCCTTACGGCCACCCTAGCCGTCGGCAGCACGGCCCGCCATCCCGCCGAGCTGAGAACGGCGTTCAAGCATGCGAGGTGCGCGCTTAAAGAAAAGCTTTTTGTTGGCAAAAACAGGCTGATCCTATATCGTTCGGAAACAAAGCAGCCGGCCCCCGGGCTAACGGCCGATATCGAAAAGGCCGCGGAGGCCATGTTCCATGACATGCTTAACTATCAACTGGTTTCCATAGATGAACGGCTGGAAGCGCTGTTCCGTCAGCTCGACGGATATGACGATAAAGCGGCGATCATTCACCTGATTGTTCACTATATATCGAGGCTGCATATGCATTGCGGGCAATGGAACGAGAACCTGTACGAGCTTCTGCAATGGGAGTACGGAAGCCTCCGTGCCCTCGATCAGTTCGAGACGCTGCAGGATATGAAATCGTGGCTGCGCCGGAAATTTTTCGAGCTTTCGGAGCTTCTCTACCGGAAGCAGCAGAAGCAGAACCGCAAAACCATCGCCTCAATCCTCGCTTATATCGACGAAGGCTTGGAATCGAAGCTGACCTTGAAGCAGGTGGCCGAACACTTCGGGTTTTCCCCCAATTATTTGGGGCAGTTGTTCAAGGAAGAAGCGGGAGAACATTTCAGCGATTATCTGATCCGTGCCCGGGTACGGCGGGCGTGCGAGCTGCTGCTCGACCCAGCACTCAAAATTTACGAAATCGCCGACCGCATGGGATACAAGAATATCCTGTATTTTAACCGGCAGTTCAAGCAGCAGACCGGAATGACGCCGGGAGATTACCGCAAGGCGAACAAAGTATAGGGACCATTGAATTTGTATGGGTTTTCGTTGTTCGGCTCCCTTATGTAATCGCTGTCAAAGTCTTATGCTGGATATAGAAACTTTGCAGAAGAGGGTGTGAGCAGCATGAACGAACCCGTCTCCGTGCCCGAGTCTGCGGCAAGGCTCAGGGCGAGGCCCAGAGGCCTGCTTCGGCGGCTGGCGGCTCAGTGGGAAGTCCAAAGCATGATTTGGCCGGGTATCATCTTTATTATCCTGTTCAGTTATATTCCCATGTGGGGGATCACGATTGCGTTCAAGGAGTACGACATCTTCCAGGGGGTCTCGGGAAGTCCGTGGGTCGGCTTAAGGCAATTTCGTATGTTTTTCGGCTCTCCCGACTTTGCCATGATCATGAAGAATACAATCGTGATCGCCTTCCTGAAGCTGGTGGTCATCTTTCCGGCACCGGTCGCGCTGGCCCTCATGCTGAACGAAGTCCGTCACTCGGCCTTCAAGAGGCTGGTGCAGACCTTGACCTACCTCCCGCATTTTATCTCCTGGGTTATCGTTTCCGGTCTGGTCTTCTCCATCTTGTCCGTGGAGAACGGCAGCCTGAACATGATGCTGCAGAAGCTCGGCCTGATCCGCCAGCCGGTAAATTGGCTGTCGCTTCCGGAGTACTTCTACGCGATCCTGATCTCCTCGGGCGTGTGGAAGGAAATCGGCTTCAGCTCGATCGTGTACTTGGCGGCGATCGTCGGGGTGAATCCTCATCTGTACGAAGCGGCCGCCATCGACGGCGCAGGCAGAATGAGGCAAATCTTTAGCGTGACGCTCCCGACGATCGCTCCGGTCATCACGATCTTCTTCATTCTGCAAATCGGCAATCTGCTGAATGCGGGATTTGAAGATATCCTGGCGATTACGAACGGCGGGAAAAATACGATTCTTCGAGAGGTTTCCGAAGTAATCGATACGTATGTGTACAACGTCGGCGTGAACCAGATGAGGTATTCCTTTGCCACGGCAGCGGGTCTGTTCAAGTCGCTGATCAACGTGCTGCTGCTATGGGGCGCCAATTCGCTAGCCAGAAAAGCAGGGGGTCGTCGCTGTGGTGAGATATCGGAAGCTGACTCTCGAGGATCGCCTGATCGATACGGTCGTTTATACGGCGCTCTTCGTCCTGTCCCTCTTGTCGCTCTATCCGTTCTGGAACGCCTTCGTGCTTTCCCTTAATTCGGGAGCGGATACTTCGCTCGGAGGCATTACCGTTTGGCCTAGGGTGTTCACCCTGGACAATTACAACGTCGTGCTGAGCGACCCGCGGTTTTCAAAGCCCTCGGCATCTCCGTGGCGAGGACGGTGTGCGGAACGGCGGCCGCGATCTTCTTCACCGCCCTATTGGCTTACGGGCTGTCCCGGAAGGATACGATCGGGCGTAACTATTACATGCTGGCGGCCGTGTTCACGATGTACTTTCACGGCGGGCTCATACCCACTTATTTGTGGCTACGTGAGCTGGGCTTGTTCAACAATTTCTGGGTGCTTTTCGTTCCCTGGATCATCAGCGTCTGGAACATGATCGTGTTCCGCACCTTCTTCCAAGGGCTTCCGGACGGTCTGGAGGAATCGGCGAGGATCGACGGCTGTAGCACCTACGGCCTGTTCTTCCGCATTGTCGTTCCGCTGTCGGGTCCGGTTATCGCGACTTTGTCGCTCTTCCAAGCCGTGTTCTTCTGGAACGAATGGTTTGCGTCGGGCATCTACATCAATGAGGCGACCCTGCTGCCCGTCCAGAATTATCTGATGAACATGATCAACTCCAATTCCGCACAGGAAATGATCAGCCAGCTGAGCGGAGTTCCCGGCGGGGTCGGCGATATGGTCACCCGCACGATCACTCCGAAGTCGCTCCAGATGACCGCGCTTATAGTGGTCAGTCTTCCGATCATCATCGTCTACCCTTTCGTGCAAAAGTTTTTCGTGAAGGGCGTCATGATCGGATCTTTGAAGGAGTGACACTAACCGCTTTACTTCCAGGGTACATTTACGGGCACCGCCCTTAAATGAAAGAAATCAAACGAGAGGGGTTACACCATGCAAGCGAGTAAAAAAATGAGTTTGCTCGTAGCGGCGGTCATGCTGTCGACTACAGCGCTAACGGCCTGCAGCAAAGGAAATGCGGGAACGTCTTCGGGGAGCACATCGTCCCCGGCTCCCGGCCAAACCGGCACGAAGGCCGCGGCGCAGTTTGGCGAGCAGCCGCTCGAATTCAGCTTCTATTCGAACTATGACTTCGCGTCTCCGATCGGCTATGGTAACGACGTGTCGACGAAGTGGCTGAAGGAAAACAAGAAGCTGAATATCCTCGAGATCGGCTCGAACGGCAACGCGAAGCAGAAATTCGGGGCGATGGTGGCGGCGAACGACCTGCCGGACGTTATGATGCTGGACCGGGGATCGTCGGAATATACGACGATGCAGAAGAACGGGATGCTCGTCCCTCTCGACGATTATTATAAGAAGTATCCCGTGCTGCAGAAGCTGATTGATCCGCAAACCTTTAACATGCTGAAGGCGGAAGACGGACATATCTATGTTATCCCGAACTGGTTTGACAGCGCTAACAATCCGTATAAGTATTCGAACACCGGTTGGACCGTCAACCGCAAAATGTATACCGAGCTCGGGAAGCCGGAACTCAAGACGTTCGATGATCTGTACAATTATCTGAAGCAGGTGAAGGCCAAGTATCCGGATGTCGTTCCGCTTGAAACCGGGATGACCCTGAGCGGCATCAACATGCTTTACAAGCTGATTTACGCCGGCTTCGGAGATAACCGCACGATCTGGAATATCGGCGACGTGCCGTCCTTCCCGAATCTGAAGACCAACACCCTGGAGCCTATCTTTAACGATCCCGCCTACAAGGACGCCTATAAATTCTTAAACAAGCTGTACCGCGAGGGCCTGGTTACCCAGGATATGTTCACGCAGAAGCTGGAGCAGGTGCAGGAGAAGCTTAATACGGGACGTATTGCCGTAACCGGCCTCTCGAACATCACGGGTCTCGGCAACAGTGCCAATAACGTGCTGCAGGCAAAGGACCCGAATGCCGGCTACGATTTTATCCCGTTCCTGTATAACAAGGGAGCGGATCCCAAAACAGTGAACCCGCATACGTACGGCACGTTGGGCTGGAACGTCAACGTCATAACGAAGAAAGCGAAAAATCCGGAGCAGATTTTCCAGTTCTATGACTGGTGGGCGAGCGAGGAAGGACAGCGCATCAACGCATTCGGACCTCCTGGGGTACTTTACGACAAGGTAGACGAGCACGGGGCGCCGATCGATAACGAGAAGGCGAAGACGATCACTCCGCAGGAGAAGGCGAACCTGAAGATCGGCCTGTTCAACCCGGAAGGCTCCTGGAAGTTCTATGTTATCGGTCACTACAAAAACGCGCAAAACCCGGACGCCCTCAACTGGGGCAATGCGGCGAGCGAATTCTTCGGAGGCTTTGCCAAGCTGAACGCCGACCAATTCAACAATATGTCTCTTGATCCGAAGTCGGAAGTCGGCATCATCGAGCAGCAGATCAAGCAAATCTGGCATGACGCGAATGCCAAAATGGTGTTTGCCAAATCGGACGACGAGCTCGAGGCGGTCTACAACAAACTGAAGGCGGACGTAACGAAAGCGGGCTACGACAAGGTGCTCGCCGAGAAGACGAAGACCTGGAAGGCCAACCTTGACAAGATGAAGTGACGGGCACAAGAAAAAGACGTCCGATGGTCCGCCCGCAAGGGTAGAGATCGGCCGTCTTCTTGCCATTGCTTTACTCGGATTCTCCAATATGCTTGTAAAATTCCTTGGACTCTTCGAAAAAAGCATCGGCCGCCTTCCGCGTCTCTTCCAAGCTGCCCTGCTCCAACGCCTGGAGGAGCAGGGAGCGGTTATGGAGGCTGTTCTCCATGGCGCCGGGCACGCGGAGCAGCTTGAGGCTCGTTTCCCTGCGCAAGTAGACGATCGTCTGCATCAGCTTGGCGTAGATGCGGTTGCCGCATATGCCGCCGACATGAAGATCGAACCGGTCCAGCTCATCCAGGAAGGCTTCCGGCTCTTCGTCGCCGACAAGCGGTTTGAGCTTACCTATGATCTCATGCAGGGGTTGCAGGTCCTGCGGCTCGGCGTGTACGGCTGCCGATAAATACACCTCCGTCTCGATGAGCTTGCGTGCCGCATACACCTCGTCCAGATTATCCAGCTCGTTGTGGAACATCCACACGATGGTCTCGGACGGGATCGGCTCCTGCCGGTGATTGACGAAGCTTCCTTCGCCGGACTTGATGGTGATCAGGCCGACCAGGAAAGGGCCCTCAACGCTTCGCGCACGCGTCCGCGGGTGACGCCGAACTGCTCGGCCAGATCGCGTTCATTCGGAAGCTGCTGTCCCGCCTGCAGCTCGCCGGAGCGGATCAGCTGCACGATTTGTTCCATGATTTGCTCGGTTACCGTGATGCGCTTGACGGATTTAATTTGTACCATTTCATCTATCCTCCAAAATCGAATTTTCGTGTTGAGTTCATCCTTGTTCGGTGGTAATCTGGTGTTGTGGTCCTCTGGTAGTACCAGAGGACCGGGAAGAACTGCATATATTATACCAACAAATCCGAACGAACAAAAGTGGAAAGGCGGGAAGCCCTTGATCCGTTCCTTATTTTTCGAAGACTATGAGATTGGCTCAACCAGACAGTCGATGGGCAGAACGATTACCGAAACGGATATAGTGATGCACGCCGGACAAACCGGGGATTTCTACCCTCATCATATGGATGCCGAGTGGTGCCGAACGCAGGACTTTAAGCAGCGGATCGCGCACGGGACTTTGGTTTTCAGTATCGGGGTCGGCATGACGGCGGGAGAAATCAACCCGGAAGCCATGTCTTACGGATACGACCGGCTGCGCTTTATCCACCCGGTCTTTATAGGCGATACGATTACCGCCAAGGTTACCGTCAAGGAGAAGAAGGATCACCCGAAGCGGCCGGAGTCCGGCATTGTAAGCGAGCTTCTGGAAGTAACCAATCAACACGGGAAAACGGTGCTAGCCTGCGAGCATCTGCTCCTGGTAAAGCGGAAAGGTGCGATCTAGACCATGCCGATTCAACTGAAGGGGATTACCTGGAATCATACACGGGGCTACGTACCGATGGTGGCGACCGCCCAGCGTTTTATGGAGAAGCATCCAGGCGTCGAGATCACGTGGGAGAAACGGTCTCTGCAGGAATTCGCCGACGCTCCGATTCAGACGCTCATCGAGCGTTACGACCTGCTGGTGATCGATCATCCGTGGGCCGGCTTCGCGGCCGAGCACGGAGCGCTCGTAGATCTGGCCGAGCATCTGCCTGCGGAGTATCTAGCCGATCAAGCCGCTCACTCCGTAGGGGCCTCGCATGAAAGCTACCGCTTAAACGGACGCCAGACAGCCCTTGCCATCGATGCGGCCACACCGGTGGCGTCGCGGCGGCACGACCTGATGCAGCAGGCGGGGCAAGAGGCTCCCGACACGTCGGAGGAGCTGCTCACGCTTGCTCGTACGGGGCGTGTCGTGCTGCCGGGCATTCCCATCGACAGCCTCATGAACTTCTATATGTTCTGCGCCACTTTGGGCGAGGCTCCGTTTAGAGAGAAGGAGCAGGTCGTCGGGAAGGAAACGGCCAGACAGGCGCTCGAAATGTACCGCGAGCTAGTCAGTTTGTGTACGAAGCGCATCTTCGGCTGGAACCCGATCGCCGTTTATGAGGCCATGACGAGCACGGACGACTATGTCTACTGCCCTTTTGCCTACGGTTACTCCAATTATTCCCGTCCCGGCTATGCGGAAAAGGTGCTGCACTTCGGAGATCTGGTCCGCCTCGGCCATCACGGCAGGCTGCAAAGCACACTCGGGGGAACGGGGCTTTCGATCTCGGCAGGCTGTTCGAACAAGGAGCTGGCGCTCCAGTATGCGGCTTATGCAGCGGATCCGGTCATCCAGCGGACGTTGTATGTCCAAAGCGGAGGGCAGCCGGGCCACCGCGGGGCATGGGAGAACGAAGAGGTAAACCGGCAGGCCCAGGATTATTTTCGAAATACGCTTCCCGCACTGGATCGGGCTTACTTACGTCCCCGCTATGACGGTTATCTGTATTTTCAGGATCATGCCGGCGATGTGGTGCAGGACTATTTGAAGAACGGGGGCAGCGTAGACGGGGTGCTGAAGAAGCTGAACCAGTTATACACCCAGTCCTTGCAGGGAGGAAAGCATCCATGAAACCACTCTCAGGCTTAACCGTTCTCGATTTCAGTCAATTTCTGTCCGGCCCTTCGGCCGCATTGAGACTGGCGGACCTCGGAGCGCGCGTCATCAAGATCGAACGGCCGGATGGCGGTGACTTATGCCGCAGGCTGTACATCTCGAATCTGGAGCTGGACGGGGACAGCACGCTGTTTCACTCGATCAACCGCAACAAGCTGAGCTATTCCGCGAATCTGAAGGATCCCGCTGATCTGGAGGCCGTTCGCGGGCTGATCGCGCAAGCGGATGTGCTCATCCAGAACTTCCGTCCCGGCGTCATGGAGAAGATCGGTCTGCATTATGAGGCGGTTAAGCAAATCAATCCGCGAATCGTGTACGGTCTTGTAACCGGATACGGCAAGGAAGGGCCCTGGAAGGATAAGCCGGGGCAGGATTTGCTCGTTCAAGCTTTGTCCGGCTTAACATGGCTGAGCGGCGATGCCGATCAAGGTCCCGTGCCGTTCGGACTGTCCGTGGCGGATATGATGGCGGGGGCCCACCTGGTCCAAGGGATACTTGCCTGCCTCGTCCGCCGCGGGGTTACCGGGGAGGGCGGCCTGGTTGAGGTAAGCCTGCTCGAATCGATCCTGGACGTCCAATTTGAGGTGCTCACGACACACCTAAACGACGGGGGCAAGCTTCCGGAGCGCAGCGCCGTGAACAATGCCAACGCCTACCTGGGCGCTCCGTATGGGATCTACGGAACGGCTGACGGGTACATCGCCATCGCCATGAACCCCGTCGTTCGGCTCGGAGAGCTGCTCGAATGCCCGCCGCTTGTGAACTATACGGATCCGCAGCGGCTCTTCTCAGAGAGAGACGAGATCAAGAGCATACTGCGTGACCATCTGCGTACGAGGACGACGAACGAGTGGCTGAAGATCCTCGAGCCGGCCGATATCTGGTGCGCGGACGTGCTCAGCTGGGATCGGCTGCTGAGGCATGAAGGCTTCCAGACGCTGAAGATGGTTCAGACGGTTGCCCGCGATAACGGGGCACAGCTTGAGACAACGCGCTGCCCGATCCGGATCGACGGGGAAATCTACAAGTCCGGCGTCGGCTCACCGAAGATCGGGGAGCATAACGAACGGATCCGCAAGGAATTTCAATTGTGACCCGGACAATCAGCGAAAGGGGAAGTGGAAGCATGAAGGTGGATGCCCATCAGCACTTTTGGAATCCGGATAAGGTCGCCTATCCCTGGCTAGGCCCGCTGCACGGACCGATTTATCGTACCTTTGAGCCGGAGGAGTTGGAACCCCAACTGAAGGCGGCCGGCATCGACAAGACGGTGCTCGTGCAATCGGCGAACTCCTACGAGGACACGGAAGCCATGCTCCGCCAGGCCGAGCGTTACGAATGGATCGGGGAGTCGTCGGCTGGGTTCCGCTACTGGAACCGAAGGAAGCGGAGGAGAAGCTGAAACACTGGTCCAAGCTCCCGGCGTTCAAGGGGATTCGTCACCTGATTCACGACGAGCCCGATCCGGACTGGATTGTGCAGGACAAGGCGATTGAGGGACTGAAGGTGCTTGCCGCTTACGACATGACGTACGACGTCGTGGCTGTTTTCCCGAATCATCTAAAGCACGTTCCGCTTCTGGCAGAGAAGGTGCCCGGGCTGAAGCTCGTCATCGACCACCTGGCCAAGCCGCCGATTGCGGATAAAGGCTGGGAGCCGTGGGCCGAGCAATTGGCCCGCGCCGCTCAATACCCGAACGTATACGCGAAAATATCCGGTCTTAACACGGCGGCGTCTGCCGATTGGTCTGCTGAGGACCTGCAGCCTTACATCGATCATGCCGTGAAGTCGTTCGGAGCGGAACGCCTTATGTTCGGCAGTGATTGGCCCGTGGCCTTGCTGGCGGGCGACTATGCGCAGGTGTGGAACGAGACGAACCGGGCGCTGGCCCGTTACTCGGATAGTGAGAGAGCGGCGATTCTGGGCGGGACGGCCGCCCGGTTCTATAATTTGTAGGAGGGCATGCCATTGAACGAGCAAACGGCCGATCAGCTTCTGAATCTGGATTATGCTCCCAAGCTTCCGCAGGACCTGTCGATGGGCATCGCCATCGTCGGAGCGGGGAGATCGTTCGCAGCTGTCATCTTCCCGCCTATCGAATGGCGGGCTTCCACGTTAGAGGCATCTTCGATTTGGACAGGGATAAAGCCCAGGCAGCCGCACAGGAATTCGGCCTTCCGAGAGTATACCTTTCGATGGCGGAGTTATGCGCGGATCCGGAGGTGCAGATTATCGACATCGCCGTTCCGGCGAAGCACCAGCTTGGTGTCGTACGCGAAGGAGCGGCGGCCGGCAAGCACCTGCTGTGCCAGAAGCCGCTCGCCGAAAGCTACGAAGAGGCGCGGACGATTGTAGAGGCTTGTGAGGCGGCCGGCATCAGAGCGGCTTCGAACCAGCAAATGCGGTGCTCTCCCGGCATCAGCGCAAGCCGCAGCCTCGTGCGCCGGGGCTTGATCGGACAGCCGGTGCAGAGCTCCATTCAGGTGAACGTGCTCACCGAATGGGAGAACTGGGAATGGCTCACGAAGATCGAGACACTCGAAGTGATGTATCACAGCATCCATTATATGGACTCGATCCGGTATGTCATGGGAATGACACCGGAGTACATTTATGCGGACGGAGCACGCCTGCCGGGCCAGCCGTACATAGGGGAAACGCGCACGCTTATTCACATCAAGTTTCCGGGAGAAGCCCGGGGACTGATCCATGACAGTCATAACAACCGCCAGCCGCAGGACGATTGGTACGCCACTTTCCGTTTCGAAGGGACCGAAGGGGTGGTCAAGGGGACGAACGGGGCCCTCTACAACTATCCGGTCGGCCGGGAGGATACGATCAGCCTTTACTCCAAAGCTTTTGGGGAAGGGAGGACACTGCTTACCCCCAAGCTGGAAGGGCGCTGGTTCCCCCATGCGTTCATGGGGCCGATGGGCGAGCTCATGCTAGCGGTGCAAGAGAACCGGGAACCGGAAAACAGTGTGCGGGACAACCTGATCACCATGCAGATGGTGTTTGCCTCCTACCGCTCGATGGCGGAGAATCGGCCGGTTTATCTGAGCGAATTCCAATAAAAATCCAGAGGGAGGCGGGAGGAATGAATATTGTTATAACGGGAGCGAACCGTGGGCTTGGTCTCGCGCTCGTGAAGGAGGCCGCGAAGCGCGGGCACCGCCTATGGGCCGGACTTCGGGACGGGTCCGATTCTACGGCCTTGCGGAGCATGGCGGAGGAGCGTCCGGGGACGATCGAGCTCGTCAGCCTGGAGGTGACGGATGAAGCCGGTGTTGCACGCCTGGCAGAACGACTTAAGCAGGAAGGGCAGCCCGTTCATTCGATTATCAATAACGCCGCGGTCGTCCAGGCGAGGGGCTCCAAGCTGGAGGACCTCGCCCTCTCGGAGGTGCAGCGGACGATGGACGTGAACGTCTACGGTCCAATTCGTATGGTTAAGCATCTGCTGCCGCTGCTCCCCGCAGAGGGCGGAACGATCGTGAACATTTCGTCTGCGTCGGGAAGCTTCGAGAAGGCGTACGGCGGGGATTATCCCTATGCGATATCCAAAGCGGCGCTCAACATGTTCTCGCAGCAGCTGCACCGCCTGCTTTCCCCCAAGGGAGTACGGGTGTACGCCGTTCACCCGGGGTGGCTGCGCACCGATATGGGCGGAAGCCAGGCGCCGAACGAACCTGACGTTCCGGCCTCGGGTATCCTCGACCTTGCGGAAGGCAGGAAGCCCTGCGAAGGTCCTTACGTTTTCGTAGACCATGACGGAGAAGCTCTGCCGATCTGACCTTCGTTTCATCTATCAGGAGAGAGGAAGGTACCTATGATCATCAGCACGAAACGGAAGAAGATACTGTACGGCGGCGATTATAACCCGGAGCAGTGGCCAAAGGACGTATGGGACGAGGACATGCGGATGTTCCGGCTCGCCGGCATTGATGTCGCGACGATCAACGTATTCTCGTGGGCCCGTGTACAGCCCGATGAAGATACCTACGATTTTACACTGCTCGACGAGATCATCGAGAAGCTTCACGCGAACGGGGTAAGCGTTTGCCTCGCAACCGGCACGGCCATGTACCCCGCCTGGATGGCGACCCGCTATCCGGATGTACTGCCAGTGGACTTCAAAGGCAATAAGCGCAAATACGGCATGCGGCACAACAACTGCCCCAACAGCCCGACCTGGCGCAAGTACGCGCAGCGGATGGCGGCGAAGCTGGCCGAACGCTACGGTTCGCATCCGGCGCTTGTCGTTTGGCACGTCAACAACGAGATGGGCTGCCAGTGCTACTGCGAGACGTGCGAGAAGGCGTTCCGGGAATGGCTGCGGAAGCGCTACGGCTCGCTGGACGAGCTGAACCGCGCCTGGTACACCTCGTTCTGGGGGCATACATTCTACGACTGGGACGAAATCGTCCTGCCGAACCTGCTGAGCGAGCATCTGAGCGCGAGCCATTCGGACCAGACGGCGTTCCAGGCGATCTCGCTCGACTACTACCGCTTCAATAACGAGAGTGTGCTCGACACGTACCGCCTCGAATACGACGCCATCAAAGCGGTCACGCCGAACCTTCCGGTGACGACGAACCTCCACGGACACGGCACCTACAAGCCGCTCGATTACTTCAAGTGGGGAAATACTGCGACATCATCGCCTGGGACAATTATCCGGCGTTTGATACGCCGAACGGCGTTACGGCGTTCCGTCTCGACCTGATGCGGGGCCTGAAGCACGGCGACCCTTTCATGCTGATGGAGCAGACCCCGAGCCAGCAAAACTGGCAGCCGTACAATTCGCTGAAGCATCCGGGCGTCATGCGCTTATGGAGCTACCAAGCGGTCGCACGCGGGGCCGATACGGTCATGTTCTTCCAGCTGCGGCGCTCGTACGGAGCGTGCGAGAAGTATCACGGCGCCGTAATCGAGCATGCCGGCCATGAGAACACCCGCGTGTTCCGCGAGGTGGCCGAGCTCGGCACCGAGTTGCAGAAGCTTGGCGATACGCTGCTCGATTCCCGGCTGGAAGCGCGTGCCGCGGTCCTGTTCGATTGGGAAATCTGGTGGTCCGCCGATCTTTCCAGCGGCCCGAGCGAGCGTCTGAAGTACGTGGACGAAGTCCAGAAGTACTATGACGCCTTTTTCGCCCAAAACATTCCCGTCGATGTCATCTCCACCGAAGGGGAACTGGATCGCTATGATCTGATCGTCGCTCCGATGCTTTATATGATCAAGCCGGGCTATGCCGAGAAGCTCGAACGGTTCGTCGCCCGAGGGGGCACGCTCGTGACGACCTATTTCAGCGGCATCGTCGGTGAGTCGGATCTCGTGACGTTAGGCGGCTACCCGCGCGAGCTGAGGAAATTGCTCGGCATCTGGGTTGAGGAGATCGACGCTCTGTTCCCAAACCAGACGAATCGCTTGGTTCTGCAGAAGCCGATCGGAGGCTTGAATGGCGAGTATGAGTGCCGCATCGTCTGCGATCTGCTGCATACGGAGGGAGCAGAGGTTCATGCCGTTTACGGCGACGATTTCTACCGGAATAGGCCGGCCTTAACCCGCAATCGCTTTGGCGAAGGAAGTGCATGGTATGTGGCTTCCAGCCCGGAGCCGGCATTCCTGAAGGAGTTCACCCGCGAGCTTTGCGAGGAGAAGGGCATTCATTCCCATCTGAAGAATGTCCCGCCGGATGTCGAAGTGACCTGCCGCTCGAAGGACGGCAAGCGGTTTTACTTCCTTCTGAATCACGGCGACGAGGAACGGACGGTTGAACTGGATAAACTGCTGCTCAGGGACTTGCTTTCCGAAGAAACACACACAGGGAGCGTTGTGCTCCTGGCCAAGGACGTCCTGATCGCCGAACAACAATAAGAAGGGACTTCCTGCGTACGGCCTGGAGCTGCTGCTGAAGAGGCGCGCAGGCCGGCGGTCCCGATGGTTTCGAGCTAGTCAGACGAGGAGGATAACAAGATGTCCCAACTATCCCGCCCTACCTATCCTTACACAAATCCCATCCCCGATTGGGAAAACCTCGAGGTGCAGCAGCGCGGAGTGGAAGCGCCCCGAGCCGCTGCGGTGCCCTATGCCGACCGGGAATCGGCGCTGGCGGATGATCGCAGCCTATCCCCTTATTACCTGCTGCTGAACGGGGAATGGAAGTTTCATTACGCGCCTAGCCCGTACGACGCACCGGAGAGGTTTTATGAGGAAGAGGATGGGACGGAGGAATGGGCCGCCATTCCCGTTCCTTCGAACTGGCAGCTGCACGGGTATGGCACTCCGTTATACAGCAGCAGCAAATACCCTTTTCCCGTCGATCCCCCTATATCCCGAAGCTGAACCCGACGGGCTCTTATGTACATAGGTTCCGCGTTCCAGACGATTGGTCGGAGCGTTCGGTGCTGCTCGGCTTCGATGGGGTGGACGCCGCTTTTCATGTTTGGGTGAACGGGCATGAGGTGGGCTTCGGGCAAGGCAGCCACAACCGGATGGAGTTCGACGTGACGCCGTACATTCGTACCGGGGAGAACAAGTTGGCCGTGCGCGTCTACCAATGGTCGACCGGCAGCTATCTCGAGGATCAGGACAAGTGGCGGCTGAGCGGCATTTTTCGGGATGTGTATTTGCTCGGCACGCCGAAGGTTCACATCTGGGATGTCAGCCTGCGGACCCGGTTAACCGATTCGTACAGCAAGGGCTTGCTCGAGCTGAGCGTAGCCCTCCGCAATCAATCCGGCCGTCCGCTCCAGGGAGGCAGCCTCCGTGCGGAGCTGCTGGAAGCTCGATTGGCGGCGGATGCGGTGTTAGAGGCCGTTACCCCCTTGGCTCAGGAGAAGGAAGGAGAGAGCACGACCTGTGTGGAGCTGACCTTACCGGCACCCAAGCTGTGGTCAGCGGAACAGCCCGAGCTCTACACACTGCTGCTCAGCCTCCTGGATGAGAAGGGCCACACTACGGAGGTTCACCGGTACGCCGTAGGCTTCAGGGATATTAGCATTCAAGACGGCCAGGTGCTGGTGAACGGCCATCCGATCATCATCCGGGGGTGAACCGCAACGAGTTTGATCCGGACCTCGGCTATGTGACGACGCCCGAGGCCATGCTCCGGGATATTGTGCTAATGAAGCAGCATAACATCAACACCGTTCGCTGCTCCCATTACCCGAATGACGAGCGTTGGTATGAGCTGTGCGACCGCTTCGGCCTGTATGTGATCGACGAAGCCGACCTGGAGACGCACGGCTGCGTCTTCCTCGGCGAAATCAGCCGCTGGGTCAACAACCCGGATGAGAAGACGGCCTTCGAGAGCCGGATCTCGGAAGACCCGAGTTGGCAGGAGGCTTACCTGGACCGCATCCGGCGCCTCGTGGAGCGGGATAAAAATCATCCGTCTATCATCGTCTGGTCGCTCGGCAATGAGTCCGGGTATGGAGTCAATCACGACGCGATGGCCGAATGGGTGCGGGAAGCCGATCCTACGCGCCCGATCCATTATGAGCGGGCGAAGGAGGCTCCGATTACGGATATCATCAGCAGCATGTACCCCTCCGTCGATATGCTTATAGCAGAAGGCGAGAAGAGGGAGGAAACCCGTCCGTACCTGATGGTCGAATTCGGCCATGCGATGGGGAACGCGCTCGGCAACCAGAAGGAATACTGGGATACGGTTTACAAGTACCCCCGGCTGTGCGGCGGCCTCATCTGGGAGTGGATGGACTTGTCCGTCCGCCGGCGGAAGGAAGACGGTACTCTTGAGTATACCTACGGGGGTGATTTCCAGGATGAGCCGAACAGCGGTCATTTCTGCCTGGATGGTCTGGTCTTTCCGGACCGCAGCTTAAAACCGGCCCTCCTCGAGTTCAAAAAGGCGATCGAGCCCGTCACCGTAACCCTCGAAGACGCCGAAATCGGCGTAATCCGGGTGCGTAACCGTTACGATCACGTGTCGTTGGAGCACCTGGCCGTTCACTGGCAGCTGTATCGCGATGGCCGCGTGGTGGAGCAGGGGAGTTGGCTCCGCTTTCTACTCCGGCCGGGGGCGAGGAGACGGTGCCGGTTCCTTATAGGCCCGAGCTTGCCGAGGCTCGGGCTGAATACTGGCTGCATCTGAGCTTCACGCTGCGCGAAGAAACGCTGTGGGCGCCGGCCGGGCACGAGATCGCATGGGCGGATCTTCCGCTGCAAGCGCCACCGTCTGCTCAGCCTGCGTCCCAGCTTGCCGCGGTTGAGCCTGTCGCTGCTCGGCCTGCAGCCGTTCAGCCGGTATCCGAGCCCCCATCGGTTGAGCCTTCCGCCGGGCTGGATGTGGAGGAGCTCGGGCGGCACATCCGTGTTAACGCCAGCGGGTTCGCCTTTACTTTCGATAAGCTGGCTGGACTCCTCGTGTCCTGGGAGCATGGCGGGGTGGCCATGCTGGCGCAGGGCCACGGGCCGCAGGTCAACCTGTGGCGGGCGCCGGTGGACAACGACGTCCATCTGGCCAAGCAATGGCGCGAGGCTGGCTATCATGAGCTGCTGACGGATGCCAGGTCAGTGCAGGTGGAGCGGGCTTCCGACGGCAAATCCGTGTACATCCGCGCCGAACTCACACTTGGTGTGCGGGGCTCCCGCAGCTTATTCGCGGTTACCCAGCACTACACGATATTCGGCAACGGAGAGCTTCGGATCGAAACTCGCCTGGAGCCCACCAAAGAAGGACTACCGCCGCTGCCGAGAATCGGGCTTCGCTTCCGTATCCCGCGCGAGCTCGAGAGCATGGCCTGGTTCGGACGAGGCCCGCATGAATGCTATGCCGACCGCAAGGACAGCGGGAAGCTCGGCCTGTACGAGGGCCCGTCCGCCGAGCAGTTCGTTCCTTATATCAAGCCTCAGGAGAACGGAAGCAAAGCGGATGTCCGGTGGGCTGCCTTTCGGGGAAAGGAGGAGCCGGACTGCTGGTGACCGGCGACGGAGCTCCTCTCGGTCAGGTGGGCGTGCAGCCGTTCTCGATCGAGGCGCTCGGCAAAGCGCGCCATTGGACCGACCTCACGCCTCTGGAAGAGCTGGAGGTATGCGTGGACTTGAAGCAATCCGGTATCGGCAATCATAGCTGCGGTTATGCGCCGACACTGCCCCACTATCTGATCAAGCCGGAGCCGACTGTGTTTACGGTTCATCTGAAGCCTGGGGCCATCCCAACTAAAGAGTAGGAAAGGAAAGGGAAGCCATGAAACCGAAATGGTCGAAAATATTATACGGCGGTGATTATAACCCCGACCAGTGGCCGCGTGAAATATGGGACAAAGACATGCGCCTGTTCAAGCTGGCCGGCATCGATATCGCGACGGTCAACGTATTCTCTTGGGCGCTCAATCAGCCGGATGAGGATACTTACCGCTTCGGCTGGCTTGACGACGCCATCAATCTGCTGCACGCGAACGGCGTCCACGTCTGCATGGGCACGAGCACGGCCGCTCATCCGGCGTGGATGGCACGCCACTATCCGGATGTGCTCACCGTCGACTCCGTAGGCCGTAAGAAGAAGTTCGGACGCCGCCACAATTCGTGCCCGAACAGTCCGACGTTCCGCAAATTTTCCGCTCGGATGGCGGGGAAGCTGGCGGAGCGTTACAAGGACCATCCTGCCATTCTGCTCTGGCACGTGAACAATGAGTACGGCTGGCGGTGCTACTGCGACAACTGCGAGGCCGCTTTCCGTGAATGGCTGAAGAAGAAGTACGGAACGCTGGAGGAGCTGAACCGGGCCTGGTATACCTCATTCTGGGGGCATACGTTCTACGACTGGAACGAGATCGTGCTGCCGAGCCACCTGAGCGAGCATATGGATCCGAAAAGTCATGACAAAACGGCGTTCCAAGGCATCTCCCTCGATTACGACCGCTTCAATTCGGATAGCATTCTGGAGTGCTACAAGCTGGAGCGCGACGCCATCAAAGCGATCATCCCGGATGCCATCGTCACGACCAATTTCCAGAGCAACGGCACGTACAAGCCGCTCGATTATTTCAAATGGGCGAAGGAGCTGGACGTCGTCGCCCTGGACAGCTACCCGACGAACGACATGCCGATGAGCCGCATCGCGATGCGGCACGACCTGATGCGCGGGCTGAAAGGCGGGGAGCCTTACCTGCTTATGGAGCAAAGCCCGAGCCAGCTCAACTGGAAAGACGTCAATCCGCTGAAAAGGCCAGGCGTCACCCGCCTCTGGAGCTACCAGGCGATCGCCCGCG
The DNA here is from genome assembly GCA_030323305.1 of Paenibacillus sp. CC-CFT747. Taxonomy (GTDB): domain Bacteria; phylum Bacillota; class Bacilli; order Paenibacillales; family NBRC-103111; genus Paenibacillus_AO; species Paenibacillus_AO aurantius. The sequence goes on from CP106741.1 coordinate 4,422,609, forward strand.
GGGCCGAATCGGTCATGTATTTCCAGCTGCGTCGGTCGGCCGGGGCGTTCGAGAAGTTCCACGGGGCGGTCATCGACCATGCCGGACACGAGCATACCCGGGTATTCCGCGAGGTCGCGGAGATCGGCCGCGAGCTGCAGCAGCTTGGCGATACGCTGCTCGGGGCGACCAGCCCGGCCAAGGTGGCGATCGTATTCGACTGGGACAACTGGTGGGCGATCGAGCATTCCAGCGGGCCGAGCGTGCAGCTCAAGTATTTGGATCAAATTCAAAAATACTACGACGCCTTCTATCATCAGGGCATTATGGTGGATATGATCGGCGTTGAGAGCGAGCTGAGCGGCTACGATCTCGTTATAGCCCCGGTGCTCTATATGGTAAAGCCGGGCTACGCACAGAAGCTGGAGGCCTACGTGGCCGGCGGCGGCACATTCGTGACGACGTTCTTCAGCGGCATCGTGAACGAGAATGATCTCGTCACGCTTGGCGGTTACCCCGGGGAGCTTCGCCAGCTGCTCGGGATCTGGGTCGAGGAGATCGACGCCTTGTTCCCGGGACAGCCAAACTCGCTGGTCCTGAAGGACGAAGCATTGGGCCTGGGGCTGGAAGGAACCTACTCCTGCGGAATGCTTTGCGACCTGCTGCACCCCGAGGGTGCCGAGGTGGCGGCCGAATACGGCGGCGACTTCTACCGCGGCATGCCGGCGCTTACCCGCAACCGTTTCGGCAAGGGGGAAGCCTGGTATATCGCGTCGAATCCGGAGGAAGCTTTCCTTCAGCGATTCTTGGGGCGTCTGTCCGGCCATCTGGGGGTGGAGCCGGTAATGAAAACCCCAAAAGGCGTGGAAGTCAGCGTTCGGGAGAAGGACGGACTCCGGTTTACGTTCCTGCTCAACCACACAAACGAAGACGTTCCGGTACAACTAGGAATCGAAGCGAGAACAGAGCTGCTTAGCGGCTTGCAGCTGCAGGGGAAACGATTCTTCCTCCCTATGGCGTCTTCATTCTGGAGGGCCAGCAGGTATGAGCGCAGCGGCTAATCTGACGATGTGGTACCGGCAGCCCGCAGCCGAATGGGTGGAGGCGCTGGCGGTCGGGAACGGCCGGCTTGGCGGTATGGTGTTCGGCGGGACGAAGCGGGAGCGCATCCTGCTGAACGAGGATACGCTCTGGTCGGGACACCCGTATGATCCGAACAATCGGGAAGCGGCCGCCTATCTCGGCGAGGTGCGGCGGCTGGCCTTCGAGGGCAACTACCCGGAAGCGCAGAGCGTACTCGAGGAGCACATGCTCGGCCCGTGGACGGAATCGTACCAATCGCTCGGGGATATGATCCTCGAGCTGGATGGGGCTGGCCCGGTATCCGATTACCGAAGGGAGCTTGATCTGAGGGATGCCGTGAGCCGCACAAGCTTTCGGATGAATGGAGTCCGGTATGCGCGTGAGGTGTTCGTTTCCGCGGTCGATCAAGTGATGGTCGTTCGGGTAACGGCCGATCACCCGGGCAAGGTGTCGCTAAGAGCCTCGCTGGACAGTCTCCTGAATCATAGCGTGCGCAAGGGCGGAGTCGATTCAATCGCCATGAGCGGTCAGGCGCCGAGTCACGTCGAGCCCTTCCATGCGAAGAGCACCGAGCCCGTCCTCTACGAAGAAGACAAAGGGATCCGGTTCGAAGCGGTGCTGCGGGCGCTGCCGGAAGGCGGGCATGTGGAGGCGCACGGGAACTTGCTGTGGGTCAAGGGAGCGAATGCCGTTACGTTCCTGTTTACAGCGGCAACGAGCTATAACGGCTTTGATAAGGATCCGGTCCGGGAGGGCAAGGATGCGGGGGCGCTTTGTGCCGATTGGCTGTCAGGGGCGTCGCAGCTTTCCTACGAAGAGCTGCTGGCCCGCCATCTGCGCGATTATCAGGAGCTGTTCGGAAGAGTGGAGCTTGAGCTCGAGGCGCCCGGAAGGGAGGAGCTGCCGACGGATGAGCGGATTCTGGGGGTCCGTGACGGGGAGCGGGACGAGCAGCTGGCTATTCTCTTTTTCCAGTTCGGACGATACTTGCTCCTATCCAGCTCCCGACCGGGCACCCAACCCGCTACCCTGCAGGGAATCTGGAACGACCGGGCCCGGCCGCCGTGGGCGTGCAACTACACCGTCAATATCAATACACAGATGAACTATTGGCCGGGGGAGGTGGGTAACTTGGCGGAGTGCCATAAGCCGCTGTTCCATATGCTGGAGGATCTGCGGCGGACCGGCGGGGAGACCGCGCGGGCGCATTATGGAGCCAGGGGCTGGGTCGCCCATCACAACGTCGACATTTGGCGCATCACGACACCGTCCGGCGGCCCGTCTAAGGGACCGGCGAGCTGGGCGTTTTGGCCGATGGGCGGGGCTTGGCTGTGCCAGCATCTGTGGGAGCACTACCGTTTCGGCGGCGATGCCAATTTCCTGCGGGGTACGGCCTATCCGATCATGAAGGAGGCCGCTCTCTTCCTGCTCGATTGGCTGGTAGAGGATCCGGAAGGGTACTTGGTCACGAATCCGTCCACTTCGCCGGAGAATACCTTTATTGGACCGGATGGCCGAAAAGCCGCTGTCAGCATCGCCTCCACCATGGACAATGCGCTCACCTGGGAGCTGTTCACGCATTGCATCGAGGCGTCGGAGCTGCTGGGGCAGGACGTCCTGTTCCGCGAAGAGCTGGCGGCGGCGCGCGCCCGGCTGCGGCCGCTGAAGATCGGCCGCCACGGCCAGCTTCAGGAATGGTTCGAGGATTTTGAGGAAGCGGAGCCGGGGCACCGCCATATGGTTCATTTGTACCCGCTTCATCCGGGTCATCAGATTGGTCTGCACACGGATCCCGAGCTGGCGGAAGCGTGCCGGGTAAGCATCGAACGGCGGCTGGTTCATGAGAAGGAAGACGCGGTCGGCTGGTGCTTCGCTTGGCTCATCAGCCTGTTCGCCCGGCTGGAGAAGCCGGAGAGAGCCTATCATTACCTGACCAAGCTGCTCAGCAACCCCTTCCCGAACTTGTTCAACGCCCATCGGCACCCGAAGCTGACCTTCTATCCTCTGACGGTGGATGCGAACTTCGGAGCGACGGCGGGGATCGCGGAGCTGCTGCTGCAAAGCCACCTGGACGAGCTCGTTCTGCTTCCGGCTCTGCCGGCGGAATGGCCGGCAGGCCATATCCGCGGCCTGCGCGCACGGGGCGGCTTCACCGTCGACCTGGAGTGGATCGAGGAGCGCTGCAGCGTGCCGTCATCCGCTCCATGAATGGCAGGGTGTGCCGCCTGCGTACGAATGGCCAGGTCGAGGTCACGGCAAGAGACCGCCCGGTCCCGGTGACCGCCATCGGACCGTCCACGGCCGAATTCCGGACGGAAGCGGGAGAGAGTTACACGATTAAAGCCCATCGGTAAGGAAGGAATTGCGGCCGGGCCGTCAAAGTAAGAATGAAACGGTTTCATTCGCTGCGCACGATGGGGGATTATCAACTATGTGGAAAAGAATAGCATCGGCGTTATCCGGCATCCGTACCGTACTTCTGCTCAGCTATTTTATCATTATCCTGCTAAGCATCGCTTTGGTTGGATCGCTTTCTTTCTATATTTCCTACCGCTCCACGTCGGAAAAGGTCGAGACGGCCGGCCTGCAGATCGTGCGTCAGATCGAGAACAACATGGACAACGATTTTCGTGCCAAGCGGAATTTGCTGCTCGCTCCCTATTACAGCCAAGAGTATATCGACAGCATCAATTTATACAAAACGATGGGCCCCCAGGAGAAATTCCTGTTCCGCCAAAGACTGACGGACCTGTTCCTCAAGAGCTTCAACACGACGCCCGTACCCGGTTTCGTTCGGTTCAAGGTGTATTACACGACGGGAGAGCTGCTCAGCGCCTCGGACAGCTCCCCTTCCGACACCCCGCTGCAGGTGCAGAGGTCGGAATGGTTTTATAACACCGTGGCCCGCGACGGGCAGGTCTATTTCTTTAACGGTGCTTCCGGGGGAGGAAGCCGGATAAGGAGGATTCCTACTCGGTCTCCATCCTGATCCGCGATTTCGCCAATCCGGTGGACTTCATCGTCGTTCGCGCGGATTATAACGCCAAGCTGTTTGAGAGCATCGGCCAGAATGCGGACTTAACGGCGAACAGCCAGTTCGTCGTCCTGGACGATGGCCATCGCCAGGTGTATTCCTCGGATAATGAACGCACCCATCACGTCGGCGAGAGTCTGCTAATGCGCATGAACGGGCAGAACGGACGGTTCTGGGCTAATGTGGACGGGGAAGAGCAGCTGGTCTCCTATACGGAATCGGTTTACTCAAAATGGAAAATCGTTCTGCTGCTGCCGAAGGGAGATATTATCGGCCCGTTAAAGGGAATCAAGACGGCGACGCTGTATACGGCGATTTTCGCCTTCGGTCTCACGTTCCTTATGTCCATTATGTTTGGCCGCAGCATCACGAAGCCCATCCTGCATCTGTATAAGACCGTCAACAACATCAAGCGGGGGATTTCTCCATCCGGGCGGATATCAAGCGTTCCGACGAGATCGGCCGGATCGCGGCCAATTTCAATTCCATGATGGACGAACTCCAAGAGCTGATCGAGACCAAATACGTCTATCAGATCAAGCTGCAGGAGGCCCAGCTGGCGGCACTCCATTCCCAGATTAATCCGCATTTCCTGTACAACACGCTCGACAGCATCAAAGCGATGGCCGATTACCACGGGGCGGAGGAAATCGGAGAGATGGCCCATTCCCTGGCTGACATGTTCCGCTATCACACGAAGAGCAGCGACGAGATCGTCACGCTGCAGGAGGAGCTGGCGCAGATCGATGCGTATCTACGAATTCAGCGAATCCGGTTTGAAGAGAAGATTGATTATCAGCTTCGCGTAGAAGAGGGTCTTTACAACTTCCCGTTACTCAAAATGACGCTGCAGCCGCTCGTGGAAAACGCCGTGTTTCACGGCATTGAGCAAAAGCGCGGACGGGGGACGATCCGATTGTCCGCCTACCGGGAGGACAGGAAGGTAACGATCGAGGTGGCCGACGACGGAGTCGGCATATCGGAGCGCAAGCTCGAGGAAATTCGCGAAACGCTGCGCCAGCCGCTTTATCAAGGCGAATTCAAGAAGGCTCCGAGCGGCGGCAGCATCGGAATTCGCAACGTGTATGCGCGCTATGCGATCTCGTACGGGGATCGATTCGAGTTCTCCATCGACAGCCGCAAGGGAGCAGGTACGACCATCCGGATTCGTCTCGAATAGAAGTCGGAAATTTAAACATTAGAAGTCAAAAAAGTGGATGGGGCATTAGTAAGCGCTTTCTTATAATAAAGAGGTAAGCGATTACTTTAGGAGGGGTCCCCCAATGAAGAATAACAAACCTGCTCTAGCGCTCGTCACTCTGTCCATAGCGGCTTTGGCGGCCGCAGGCTGCGGCAACTCGATGTCGAACAGCTCGTCCGGCAAGTCCGATTCTTCGCCTGCCCCGAGCACGGCTCCGTCATCCTCCGCTGCGGGCAAGAAGGATCCGGTTACGCTCACGTTCGTCATCTCCAACACCGTGGACGCCGCCCCGTACAACAAGATTTTTGCGGAATATGAGAAAAAGACCGGCAACAAGGTGGAATTGCAAGCCCTGCCGGGAGGCGACTTCGACAACATGATGAAGACCCGCTTCTCCACAGGAGATTTCCCGGACCTGTTCCTTATGCAGCCGGGCACGAAGCAGAACGTAAAGCTGCGTGCGGAAGAAACGCTTAAGGAATGGTCGGGCGATTCCGCGGTCTGGAGCCGCATCATCCCTTCAATGAAAGAATTCCAGACGACCACGACCGGCAAAATTTACGGGGTGCCGTTCGGCTCGATCGGCGCTTACGGCGTCTTCTACAACAAAGACGTATTCGCGAAGGTCGGTGTCCAGCCGCCCAAAAATTACGATGACTTGATTGAAAGCGCAAAGAAGATCAAAGCAGCGGGCATCACTCCGTTCTACGAGGGGTTAAGGATAGCTGGCCTCCTCAAATTTTCTACTTCACAGGCTGGGTATCGAACGTAGATCCGGCGATCAAGGATGCGGGGGTACAGAAGCTAGAGAACAACCAGATGAAGCTTGCCGACATTCCGGAGCTGAAGGATCTGTTCATGAAGCAAAAGCAGATCAAGGATCTGGGCTTGTACCAGAACAACGTTCTGGCCGGTACTTACGACGAAATGCAGAATCTGATGGGCGACGGCAAGGTAGCGATGGCGTTCATGCTCGACGGCATTATCCCGCAGCTGGAGAAGAAATTCGGCAAGCCGTTCGTAACCGATAAGCTGGGCTTCTTTCCGTTCCCGTCTAATACGGATGCCGGTACGGCTTTGATGACGCCTCCGAACCAGCTCATGATCCCGACCAAAGCCAAGCATGCGGCGGAAGCGGCCGACCTGATCCGATTCATGATTTCACCGGAAATGGTCAACCTGTACTACCAGACGCAGCCGGGCATTCCGATCTTCCAGAATGCGACCAGCGACCTGTATCCGGTTCAGAAGACCGTGAAGGAATTCATCGACGCCGGCAAAGCCAAGGTGAATGTTCAGAACCGTCTTACTCCGACCTTTGCCGACTTCCAGAAGACCCTGCAAACGTTCTTCATCGACGGCGACGTTGACAAGGCGTTGAAGGAGTTCTCCAGCAACTACGAGAAGGACGGCAAAGCGAAGCTGCTGCCGGGCTTCCAGTAATGGCCCTCTATCCTTTGCAGCCCTGCCGGCCGATCCTCCGGGTCATCGGCCGGCGCCAACCCGCCTAAGGAGGAGAGTCATGGAAAAACGCAAATACCCGCTGTACTTCTCGTTTCCGGCTCTTTCCATCTTTCTGCTGTTCTTTCTTACTCCGACGCTGATCGGCTTTTATTTCAGCTTTACCGATTGGAATATTAACGCGGATACGATTCGTTTCACCGGGCTTGACAATTACAGGGAGCTCTTCCGCGAGCCTCGGCTCAAGACGGCTTTGACGAATACGCTTATCTTCGCCGCTTGTGTCACCGTTCTTCAGAACGTATGCGGTCTTGGCCTGGCCCTGATCCTGAACGAAGCGCTCAAGCTTAGAAACTTGCTTCGCATGGTATTCTTCATGCCGTACGTGATTTCTCCGCTCGTCATCGGCTACATCTTCCGGGCGATTTATCATCCGGAGAACGGCGTCGTGAATCACCTGCTCCAGACATTCGGATTGGGCTTTCTGGCCCACGATTGGCTGAACGACCCGAAGATCGCCTTGTATTCGGTCATCGGTACGGACGTCTGGCGTGTAGCCGGCTTCTCGATGGTCGTGTACCTCGCCGGCCTTCAATTCATCCCGAAGGACCTGACGGAGTCCTCCGCCATAGACGGGGCGGGCTACTGGAGCCGGTTCCGCTCCATCATCTTTCCGCTGCTGGCGCCTGCCTTTACGGTTAACGTCCTGCTGTCCATGATCGGCTCCATGAAGGTGTTCGAGATGGTGTACGTCCTGACCGAAGGCGGTCCGGGCTATACGACCGAGGTGTTTTTCACCTACATCCGGTCGATGTTCAGCACCGGCCAGTTCGGCTATGCGACGGCTGTTAACCTTATGCTGTTCGTCCTGGTGACGGTGGTCGGGGTTCCGGTTCTGCTGGCTATGAAGAAGAGGAGGTGGAGATGTGACGACCAAGGAGCGCGTCCGCCTTATCTTATTGGAGTTGATCGCAGTAGCTCTTGCGCTGCTGATCCTCGTCCCTTTCTACATGATTCTCGTCAATTCGTTCAAAGGCATTCGCGAGTCGGCTTTGTTCGGCCTGTCCCTGCCCACGGTATGGGAATTCCAGAACTATAAGGATACGCTTCAACAGGCGCACGTGCTGCGCGGATTCAAGAACAGCTTCCTGATTTCGGGCTTGGTCGTGGTATGCGTCAATCTGTTCGCCTCGATGATCGCGTTCGTCATTCAGCGTCGGGACGACAAGCTCATGCGCGCCATTTTCTACATGTTTATCTGCGGGTTGATAGTTCCGGTCTCGATCGTTCCGACGATCAAGCTGATGGGCGACCTGCATATCCGCGGCACTTATTTAAGCCTAATCATGTATTACACCGCCGTACTGCTGCCGTTTGCGGTCTTCCTCCTGGTGGGCTTTATGAAATCAATCCCGCGCGAGCTTGACGAGGCGGCGCTGCTGGAAGGCTGCAGCTTTCTCCGGCTGTATGCGCAAATCATCCTGCCGCTCCTGGTGACGGTGCTGGTTACCGTAACCATTGTGGTGATGGTGTCCGTCTGGAACGACTTCTTCGGCCCGTTCTACTTGATGACGGACAGCACGAAGTGGACGATCGTTCTGCAAATCTTCAATTTCGTCACGATGTACAGCACGAACTGGGGGATTGTATTTGCCTTCATGGTGCTGGTCGTGGCTCCGATTCTGCTGCTTTACCTGCTGCTTCAGCGGTTTATCATCGACGGCTTGACAGCGGGATCACTCAAGGGTTGATATCCGGGTTTGTCGGGGAGGAGGAGGAGGCGTGCGCAAAGTTCTTATTGTCGACGATGAAAAATGGATCCGCCGCGGACTCATCCAATCCATCCCCTGGGATCGATTGGAGCTGGCGGGGAAGCGGCAGACGGGAAGGAAGCGCACGAGCTGGCGCTTCAGCTGAAGCCCGAGCTGCTCTTCCTCGACATGCGCATGCCCGGTCTCGACGGCCGGGAGCTACTGGCACTGCTTCAGCGAGACCTGCCCGAGCTGCTGACGATCGTCGTCAGCGGCTATTCCGATTTCGACTATACGAAGGAAGCGATTCGGCATAAGGCGTTCGACTATCTGCTGAAGCCGGTCAAGAAGGAGGAGCTCGCCGCCGTCCTGGAGAAGGCCATGGCCGAGCTGGACCGGCGGGCCGCGAATTCTCGGCTGACGGCGGACCGCTCCGGAGGGGATTGGCTCAAGTCCCTGCTTCTCGGGATGAGGGAAGGGGACGGGTATCGGCCCCCGGAATGGCGGGAGGGCGATGCCTATGCCGTGCTGCTTGTCCAGCCTGACGTCTTCGAGGAACAGGAGGCGGTGGGCTGGCTGGCTCCGCTGCTGAAGAAGCAGCTGGAGCTGGCCCGTCCGTTCTTATTCGGCGGGCAGTGGGACTGTGAACTGACGAAAGCTCCGGATTCTCCGCGGGAGATGGTCGCCGTTCTGCATGGGGCCCAGCTGACGCGCCAGGACCTTCTGCGGCTGCACCAAGCCACGCAGGCGGCCGTGCGGCAAGCCGGCTGCGGGACCGTCAGTTTCGGCGTCGGCGGGACGAGGGACGTGGGCGCCTCCGGGCTAAGAGGGCTGTGCGCCGCTTACCGCGAATCCCGGCAGGCGCTGAAGGCAAGACCATTGCGCGGAAACGGGGTAGTCCTCCATGCATGGGACGGTGGAGCCGGCGCCGCCAACGGCGGTGCGGGGTATCCCCAGGAGCGGGAGAATGCCCTGCTGCTCGCCCTGCAGACGGCAAATCCGGAAGCCGTACATCGGGAATTGGAGCGACTGTACGCCGCATTCGAAGCGTCAGCCGCGACGATAGGACAGCTCCAGCAGCACGCGCTGCTTCTGCTCCATGCCCTGGAGAAGCAGCTGCATTCCCTGGGGAGCGATTGGGAGCAGACGGGAGGAAGGTCGCGGCGAGCTTACGACGAAGCCATCGAACAGAGAACCGATTGCGCTTCGATTCGCCGGCTGTTTGAGGATGAGTTGATTCCCCTCCTGCTTGCCGTTTACGGGCGTTTCTCTGAGAAGTCGGGGGAGAAGCTTATTGCGGAAATCAAGAATCAGATCGACGCCCATCCCGAGCAGCCTTTCACCCTGCATGAGCTTGCGGTCCAGCATGATAGGAATCCGGATTATCTAAGCCGCATTTTCAAGAGGATGACCGGGAAGACCTTCGTGGATTACTTGACCGACGTTCGGATCGGCAATGCGAAGGAGATGCTGCTTCGCTCGCGCTACAAAAACTACGAGATTGCCGAACGCGTCGGGTATGAAGATTACCGTTATTTCAGCCAGATTTTCAAAGGAAGACCGGCATGACGATCGGTGAATACCGCCGCATGCACGGGTTAGCTGACCAATGAAAACGAGAGGAGTAAATGTAATGACTTCCACTAAACGTTTGATTCCCGATACCCTAATGCTCGAGGAGCGTGCCGCCCATGCTATCAATGCGATGATCGGCATGGCGGATGAAGACTTCGGGTATATCCCTTTCTTTGCCGCCAACTTTGTCAAAAAGCCTGCCGTTATGACGCACGGAGATTGGGATTACGGTTCCTCGCACGGCCGCATGATCGACGGCCTGGTTCTGGCCCGTCACATGTCGGGCGAGACATTCGGCCAGGAGATCGAGGAGCGTTACCGCGCCAATCTGCTGACTTTCTTCAAGGAAGACGGGATGAGCTACCGCCAGATCAATCCGACCCGCAACTGGGAGCCAAACGCGAACCTGATTGACCAGCGTGCGGTCATCCTGTCGCTTACGTCGTGGTATATGGAGACCGGTGACCAGAAGGTGAAAGAGGCGGCGGATCGTCATGTGGCGGCACTCAAGCGGATCGCCGTGAAGGAGCGCGACGTATGGTATTACCCGGCTTCGGAATATAAGGAAGGCGGCTGGCCTTCGGCGAATGCCGTGCAGCTGCGCCTCGCTCCGGATCCCGCTGCGTTCTGCGGGCGTCTGGTGATGCCGCTGCTCAAGTATCACGAGCTTACCGGTAATCAGGACGCCTTCGAGCTGTGTGAGTTTTTTACGGCATTGATTATCGAGAGAAGCGGCGTGTTTCTCGCGGACGGCAGCTTTAACGATGCGCTCGCTTACCGCAGCGGCCACTTCCATACCCGTCTCGGCACCTTGGATGCGATCGCCCGCTTCGGAGCCTTCACGGGCGATGCGGCCAAGATCGCCTGGGTTAAAAAAGCTACGACTGGGCTTTGACGAAGTGCACGACTTTCGGCTGGACGCCGGGCGACCTTCAGGAGCAGGCTTATGAGCATGAGACGTGCTCGCTCGTCGACCTCATCGCTACGGGCATTACGCTGGCGAAGAGCGGCTATGTCGAATATTGGGGTGTCGTCGAGCGCTTCCTGCGCAACCATCTGGCGGAGTCGCAGCTGCTCGACCTGAGCTGGGTGGAGCATGCAGAGGACAAATCGCACGACATCGTCGGAAAATGCTCCTGCTATAAGGTAGCGGATCGTACGCGCGGAGCCTTTGCCGGCTATTCGGCGCCGAATGACGTCGTCTGTGACGTCATCGAAGGCCGCGGCCATATTAACGACCTGCAGCTGTGCTGCCTCGGCTCCGGCACCCGCGGCTTGTTCATGGGGTGGAGCAACACGATTACCGAGAAAAACGGCGCGATCAGCGTCAACTTCCTGCTGAACCGCGGCTCGAAGTGGCTGGATGTGGACAGTTATCTGCCGCACGAGGGCAAAGTGGTACTGCATGTTCGGGAAGACATCCCTCGTCTGCAGATTCGGATTCCGGAGTGGGCGGGCTTCACGAAAATCCGCTTCCGCCGCGAGCTTGACGGCGAAGTCACGGAGGGCCGCGGCAATGAGGAAAGCCGTTGGGTGAACAAGCACTTCCTGCTGCTCGGCCCGGCAAAGGCAGGAGAGACGATCACCGTCACGTTCCCGCTCAGCGAACGCCGGACGCTGGAGAACGCAGTCGGCCACACCTTCGAGACGCTGTGGCGCGGAGACGATGTCGTCGGCATTACACCGAAGGGCAAGCACAAGCCGATGTACAGCGACCGCCAGGTGTTCGACACGGCTCCCATGCGCGAAGGGGAATACCGCCACGTCGATAAAGAGTTTGTTTGGTAACTCATGCACCAGAAGGAATAAGGGACAGGAGGAGATTTCATTGAGAACGGTAGTGGCGATTTATACAGGGCAAGGCTTGGCGGATCCGCTTAAGGCGGTCTTCCAGGAGGTGCTGCCTGGCGTTCGACTCGTGAATATCATCGACGACAGCTTGATCGGCGACATCAACAAGGCGGGACATCTCCCGCCCGGCGTCGCCCGCCGGCTCGTGCAGTATTTCCGCCATGCGGAAGAAATCGGGGCGGACGTCATCCTGAACACTTGCTCATCCGTAGGCGAGGTGGCGGACTTGGCGCGCAGCCTGATCGGCGTGCCGATTGTGAAGATCGACGATACCATGACAGCAAAAGCGGCCGCATCCTATGACCGGATCGCCGTTCTGGCTACGCTGCCGTCGACGCTGGAGCCGACGATGCGACTGGTCCAGAAGCAGGCGGAGCGGGCGGGCCGCGAGGTCGAGCTGGTGAACGGACTCGCCGAAGGCGCGTTCGCCGCGCTCGTCTCCGGCAAGCCGGAAGAGCACGATCGGCTGCTGCTCGAGACGGCGCTGCGTACGGCGGCGGACGCGGACGTGCTCGTGCTCGCACAGGGCTCGATGGCGCGTATGGAGAAGAAGCTGGCCGAAGCGACGGGCAAGCCGGTATTCTCTTCGCCCCGGCTCGGCGTAGAGCATGTGAAGGCGGTACTGGATGCTTTGTAAAAGAAAGGGACACGACGACGTACCATCCCATCGGCCAGTACCTGGGATGTTGCGGAGGATGCAGGGAAGGGAGAGAAACGGGAGTGAGTAAAGACCGGGTGGTCGCCACCTATTATGTGGAAACCCCGCTCTCGCTGCAGAGGGCGGCCGAAGTGATCGCCGGCGAGCAATCGACCGGCACCTTCACGGCCGTTCCGGGGGAGACGGAGGAAGTGAAGGACCGGCACGCGGCGAGGATCGAACTTGTAGAGGAGCTGGACGAAGCGGGGGCCCCGGCCTTGCCGGGCGCTGCCGTTCCACCGGGACATGACGGGCGGTATCGGAGGGGCGGATCCAGGTGTCGTTCCCGCTGTTAAATTTTGGGCCGTCGATTCCGAATCTGCTGTCCGCCATTGCCGGAAATCTATATGAGCTCCAGGAGCTGTCGGGCTTGCGTCTCGTTGATCTCGAGCTGCCGGACGCGTTCGCGGCCCGGTACCCCGGGCCAAAATTCGGGGTAGAGGAACCCGCCGGCTAACCAATGTATACGGTCGTCCTATTCTCGGTACGATCGTCAAGCCGAGCGTAGGACTTTCACCTGGGGAGCTGGCCGGGCTGGTCACGCGGCTGGCGGATGCCGGAATCGACTTCATCAAAGACGATGAGCTGAACGCGGATCCCCCTTACGCTCCGTTTGAGGAGAAAGTCGAGGCGGTGATGGAGGCGGTGGAGCGGGCGGCGGATGCCGCCGGCCGTAAGGTTATGTACGCCTTCAACATAACGGGCGATTACGATGAGCTGCGAAGACGTCATGACTTGGTGGTGGAAAAGGGCGGCACTTGTGTCATGGTCAGCATCATGAGCGTGGGGTATGCGGGTCTCGCCGCCCTTAACACCTATAGCGAGGTGCCCATTCACGGCCACCGGAATCAGTGGGGGATGCTGACCCGCTGTCCGCTGCTCGGAATGGAGTTTACCGTGTTCCAGAAGCTGTGCCGCCTGGCAGGTGCGGATCACCTTCATGTAAACGGATTGAACAGTAAATTTTATGAGAGCAACGAGTCCGTCGTTCGTTCCATTCAGGCTTGTGCGGCACCGCTCTTCGGAGGCTACGGCACGATGCCGGTCGTTTCGTCGGCTCAGTGGGCGGGCACGGCTCCAGCCACCTACGAGGCGATAAACTCGGTCGATGTCATGCACCTGGCCGGCGGGGGATGCTGGCCCACCCGGACGGTCCGGCGGCGGGCTTCACGAGCATGAAGCTCGGCTGGGAGGCAGCGGTGAGCGGGATTCCGCTCACCGAGTATGCCGAGCGCCATGAGGTTCTGAAGCGGGCGATCGAAAAGTTCGGGAGGGGTTGACATGGAACGAACGGAGATGGGGAAGCAGTCGCGCAAGCGGCTGCTTTGCTATTACGGTGACGATTTTACAGGTTCTACCGATGTGCTGGAGGCATTGTTCCGCGCGGGCTTGCGAACCATTCTGTTTCTTGAGCCGCCGGCGCCGGATAGGCTGGTGGGGAAGTTCCGTGACGCCGACTGCTTCGGAGTAGCGGGGGTCGGCCGTTCTCTCTCGCCGGAGGAGATGGAGCGCGACCTGCGTCCGCTGTTTGAGACGCTGCGGGCTGCCGGTTCGGCCGTCGTTCACTATAAGGTGTGTTCGACGTTTGACTCCTCTCCACGGGTAGGCAGCATAGGGAAGGTTGCGGAGATCGGCCGGGACGTGTTCGGCGGCCGCTTTATTCCGATTATAGCCGGGGTTCCGTACCTAAAGCGGTACACCCTTTTCGGGCACCATTTTGCCGGGGCGGGGGCGAGGTGTACCGGATTGATCACCACCCCACGATGTCGCAGCACCCGGTCACCCCGATGAAGGAGTCCGATCTCCGGCTCCATCTTGCCGGGCAGACCGAACTGAGCACCGGTCTTTTCAATATTACGGACCAGCAGGGGGACCTTGCGGCAGTCCGGGAGCGTCTTCTGCGGCTCGTGGAGACGGAAAGGCCAGAGCTGGTGCTCTTTGACGTACTCGACGATCTTCATCTGGAAACGGTCGGACGGCTGCTGTGGGAAGAGGCATCACGAACGATGGATACAGAAGCATCTGCCATGGGCTCGACGCAAGGGACGGAGACGACTCCGGAACCGGACGGCGGATTGTTCGTCATAGGCTCCTCGGGCGTCGAATATGCGCTCACGATGGCTTGGCGTGCGGCCGGCCGCCTGAACGCGAGAGGAGACGAAACGCCCCCGAGAGACGAGGCGGGCGAGGTCTCGCAGCTGCTCGTCGTTTCGGGCAGCTGCTCGCCCGTGACGGAACGCCAGCTGCAGCAAGCGATCGAGGCCGGCTACGCGGGCATTCGCGTACCCGCTGCGCTGCTGGTTCAAGCCGATCGCGCCGAGCAGGTTTGTGCGGCTCTGAAGCGGGAAGCGCTTGACCAGCTGGCCGCCGGCCGCAGCGTGCTTCTTTACAGCGCCGCCGGCCCGCAGGACCCCGCCATCGGCGAGCTGCGGGAGCAGCTCGCCGAACATGGGCGGAGCAGCGACGAGAGCAGCCGGATGCTAGGCAGCGCGCTCGGCGTACTGGCCCGTGAGCTGGTGCGGGAAGCCGGGTTGACCCGTATCGTCATCGCCGGCGGCGACACTTCGGGTTACGTCACGCGCGAGCTCGGCATCTATGCTCTTGAATGCGTCTCCACCCTTGAGCCCGGAGGGCCCATCTGCCGGGCCCATTCCACCGATCCGGGCCTCGACGGCCTGGAGCTGGCACTCAAAGGCGGCCAGGTCGGCAGCGACTCCTTTTTGAGCACGTTCGCCATGGGCGAGTCCGATAAAGCCGGCCGTGGAAGCGGCCCGAACGGAAGATGGCGAAGGAGCGGCGAATCTATCAGCTAATTAGGGTCTTCCTGCACCTCTGTCGAAGGATTACGAATTCCTTTGACGGAGGTTTTTTTATGCTGCGGCTCCTCTGCCAGCTGGCACCAAAAAGATACCCTACAGAGAAACACTTGAAGATGTTCTCCACAGGGTACCTTTTTAAAAAGAGATGGAAGCTTTTTTAGGGCGGGGTGAATATATCGGACAAAACGGTCAAAGATGTGAATATACATAGCAATACGAGAGAGTCAATAAGAGAGACGGTAGAGCGGAAGAAGGGTTTCGAAGGTACGCTCCGCCGTTTCAAGTAAAGCCTCTCCCTGCCCGACAAGCGGATCGTTCCGTTCCAGACGGAGTCCGCAAAGCACCTCCGCCTTCTTCACGTGCCTAAGCTTGTACAGCATCTGGGCAAAGTCGTCCCCGGTCATCTGCTTGTGGAGCTGCACGTCCGGCTTCGTATGATCGGTGGACCAGAAGAAAGAGGAGGGGATGGCGCCGCGGACTTCCTCAAGGCGGCCCTCCAGCCCGTCGGCAAAAGCCTGCTTTTGGCCGCTTTCGTAAATCAAGGCGAACTGAATGAACAGGTGGGTGGACCATAGACCGACTTGAAAATGGGGGTGAGCTTTATAGCCTCGCCGGCTGGGCGCCCAAGCGACCCAGGTATCCTCGGGAGGATGGACGGTCCGCCGGGCATGCTTGGCCACATGGGGAAACATCGGTTCCCCGCAGAGCGCCGAGAGAAAAGGCTGAAGCCGGTCTCCGAGCTCATGAAGCTTCGGACGGACTTGCTCGATAAGCTGGTTCATGCGGGGCTCCAGCCCGGGTACGGTGAATACGTCGAAATCTTGATCGGTGAAGCCTGGAAAGGTCATGGGGAGCCTCCTCTTGATGATTAATTAGCAAGGGAGCAGGGTAATTTTATTTTAAGATTATAGCACAGAGAAGATACGGGGTGCCCGGCATTTCCATTAAAGAACGAACATCCCGGTTTGCTAAAGAAATAGTCAATAATCCAAGTTGCTAAAACATATTAATCATAATAAAATATAACAAACACTGAGTTGTCAGAACATTCAGTCTAATTGCGGTTAACTACTGGGAGGGATTGCCGTGAATAAGAGTCATGAAGTGGAATACTGCAACTTGGATTTACGTTTCGATCGCCGGCTAATCCGCAACTTCATTAAACATTTGATTCAAGAAGGCTACTCCCTCTATTGGAACGAGACGGACCATCTGTTCATCGTCTCCATACGGACAGGACGCAAGCTGGTTAAGCTCAAGTTTCAAAGGGTGGGGGAGCGTTTCAAAATTGTCGGGAATTACGTGCTGAAAGACGAGAAATTGGCTGAGCTTATGGAAAAGATGATTGGTGACACAAGAGGCCACGCCGTCGTAAAGCGTTTCAAGGACCGGCAGATCCTAATCGAGAACATCATGTTCGGCGAGATCATCCGAATGGTTGAGATCACCGGAGTAGAGCATAAAATATTGTTTCAACGCGAGCCTGTAGTAACGGGGGAAGAGATTATGCATGCTATGAAATCCAAACGAATTGAAGAGCGGATTCCCGTTCTTCGCCTGGAAGTGGACTACGAGCTGGCCTCTCTGCTGGATGCCATCCGCAAGGGAGACCGCGAGGAAGCCGAAGCCATCAAGCAGCGGCTCGAGGAGCTCCGCCAGGAAATGCTGATGATGGAGCTTTAGTAAAGCGGGAAAGCCGGTCTTGGGACCGGCTTTTTTGCGTTCAAGGGAGGAGGTTTTGGTTGTTTAACGTGTGCAGTCCATGCTATCATTAGGGGTGAGGTGGTATCATGAGCGTGACGATCAAGGATATCGCGAAGCGGGCGAATGTCTCGCACACGACGGTATCCCGGGCGCTGAACGACAGTCCCCTGATTAACCAGGAGACGAAAGACCGCATTAAAGCGCTGGCCGAACAGATGAACTATACACCCAATTTTAGTGCCAAAAGTCTCGTTCTCGACCGTTCCTACAACGTGGGCCTGTTCTTTTCCACCTTGGAGACGGGAACGTCCGCCGGCTTCTTCCACGATACCGTCCGCGGGGTTAACAGCGTCATCAAAGACGAATACAACCTGGTAGTCAAAGGGATTGACGATTACGCCGGAGGCTTCCCCGCATTACCCGCAAAAGCTTCGACGGTATCATCCTCATGAGCCAGAGTGAGCAGGACGATGCCTTCATCCGCTATGTGACCGGCATCGGGATCCCGTTGGTCGTTCTGAATCGGGAGCTGGTAGGGGTGAAAGCCGCCAACATTCTGTCGGACGAGCGTAAAGGAGCCTTCCGGATGACGGAGTACCTGATCGCCATGGGCCATACCCGGATAGCGGTGCTGGAGGGAAAGGCGGGCTTTCGTTCGTCACAGGAACGGTTAAACGGCGTGAAGGATGCGCTTCAGGCTAACGGACTGCCCTTTACCCCGAGCTATTCGGTCAAAGGGGCGTATACGATGGAAAGCGGATACAAGGCGATGAAGAAGCTCCTGAAAGCCGAGCCCCTGCCGACCGCCGTCTTTTGTTTCAATGACGACATGGCCGTGGGGGCCATCCGCGCCATAGAAGAACATGGGCTGCGGGTGCCAAAGGACATCTCGGTCAGCGGGTTCGACGACAACCTTTTCTCGGGCTACCTCTTTCCCGCTCTTACGACGGTTAAACGGCCCATTGAAAGCATCAGCCGGGAAGGGGCCTCGATGCTCCTCAGGCTGATGGGGAGGCAGGAGATGCCGGACGATCCCGTCTTCATGCATACCGAGCTTGTGGAGAGGGAGTCCGTCAGACGAATCGAACAGGGGGAATGAGGGATGGAACGGTTAACCGGCTTACGAATGGCTATGACTGACAAGAGACCGGCCGACGCCGCGGGCGAGAAGCTTATCGTCTACTCCCGATCCTTTGCCACCATGGATGGAACGGCTCTGGTTATGATAAAGGAAGATGGGGATCGCAAGCTGTTTGCCGCGGGGGAAGGAGCTTTGCTGGAAGCTCTGGAGGGAGAGCCGGAATCGGGAGGAAAGCTCTGCCCGCTGACCCATGCCAACCGGGTCGTCCTGAACCGGTTCTTCCCTTACACCGCTCCCAAGCCGGCCGGTACCCGGCATCCTTCCTTCGGCCTTGGCGATCGGCTGGGCTGCGCTATCCCCGGTTATATCCGGGCCATCCGCCGCAAGGCCATCTTCCCAATTCTCGCCCAGCAAAGTGTCGGCGAGCTGATTCAGACGGGAAGGAGCTTCCGGGATGTGGTCGATGAGGCCGCCTTCGCCGTCTTTCAGGAAGGCTACCGGGACGGATACGGGGCGGATGCCGACCGTCTTCGCTCGGAAGCCGACATGCAGATGTCGGTGGAGCAGGGGGCGACCCTGCTCACCTTCGATACGGGGGACTGGCTTCATTATCCAGTGCTCTCCGCCGATGAGGAACAGCTGGAGGCGGCCTACAGCAGGCTGTCCGCCGAAACCCGCAAGCATTATGAGAACCGGTATCTTAACCAATCCTTTACCGTGGGGGAACCCGGCTCTCCTATAACCGGACGTGTCTTGTCCGGACCGTTCTCCTCTACGAGCGGGCGGTGGCCGAAATCATCCGGCTGTACGACAAGTATGTCCGGCTCTCCTCCCGGCCGGTGGAGCTGGAAATAGCGCTTGACGGCGGACTGGTGCCGACGTCGGCGGAGGAGCATTTTCTGCTGGCCAACGAGTTATATGCGAAGGGGATGGAGCTGTTCGGAGTGGCGCCCGGCTTGACCGGGGTCTTCGGCAAGGGCGTCGATTTCGAAGGAGATCCGGTGCTTCTGGAGAAAGAGCTGGAGCTGCATGCGTCGGTGGCCGATCATTTTGGCTATAAGCTCTGCCTGCACAAAGCAGGAAACAAGTTTTCCGTGCTTCCGCTGCTGGCCGAGAAAACCCGCGGAAGGTTTCATATCAAGACGTCGGGGAGCGGGTGGCTGTCCGCGGTAAAGCTTGCAGCGGAAGGGGAACCCTTCCTCTATCGTCTCATGCATGAATACGCCCTGGAGCAGGTGGATGAGGTTTCCGTCTACGATCCGGTTTCCGTTCGGCCCGACGAGATCCGGCCTCTTAATGAAACGCCCGATGTTCGGCTTCCGGATTACCTGAACGAAGGACCGGTCCGGCAAATGTTCTATATTCTCTACGGACGTTTGCTGCAGGCCGCGGGGGCAGACGGCCAACCTCTGATCCGAAGGGATTTGGTCCGGCTGCTGACGGAGCGGGAGGAAGATTACGCGGGGATGGTGGCGGCCGATATCGAGTGGCATGTCAAAGCCTTGGGATTGTGAACGAATATTATGGTTGGGAGCTGAGAGGCAATGAGTATTTTACAAGAGCTGCTTAAAGATATTCCCGTTCCTCAAATGGTCCGAATCCGGCAGAAATTTGACCGGACCGCGGTGACCGAGATCCGGGAGGTGCTCGAGGAGGAACTGCGCAAGCCGGGGACCGTCGACCGGATCCAGCCGGGCCAGCGGGTAGCCGTTGCGGTCGGGAGCAGGGGGTGGCCAACATCGGCCTCTTGACCCGCACGACGATTGACGCGATTAAGGAGCGGGGCGGCGAGCCCTTCATCGTTCCCTGCATGGGCAGCCACGGAGGAGCGACGGCGGAAGGGCAGAAGAATATTCTGCATCACCTTGGAGTGACCGAGGAGGCCATGGGCGCTCCCATTCTGTCTTCTATGGAAGTGGTGAAGATCGATTCCCTGCCGAACGGGCTTCCCGTCTATGTCGACAAGATCGCTTCCGAGGCCGACGCCATCGTGGTCATCAACCGCGTTAAGCCGCACACCGCCTTCCGCGGTCCGATCGAGAGCGGCATCATGAAGATGATCGCCATCGGCCTTGGCAAGCAGAAGGGGCGGAGGCGTGCCATCAGCTGGGGTTCAAGTATATGGCGGAGAACGTCCCCCAAATGGCCCGTATCATGATCGACAGGCTGCCTATTCTTTTCGGGGTGGCCGTGGTGGAGAACGCGTATGACGAGACGTGCCTTATCGAAGTGATCCCCGCTTCCGATATCGAAGAAAGGGAAGTAGAACTTCTTAAGGAAGCCAAGAGCCGGCTGCCGCAAATTCTTTTCGGCCAGGTGGACGTGCTTGTAATCGACTATATCGGGAAGAACATCAGCGGAGACGGCATGGATCCAAACGTGACCGGACGGTACCCCACCCCGTATGCGCACGGAGGACCGGATGTGAGCAAGATGGTAGTGCTCGACCTGACGGAGGAAACGAACGGGAACGCGAACGGAGTCGGCACGGCGGATTTTACGACCCAGCGGCTTGTGGACAAGACCGACCTGCCGGGGACCTATGCGAATGGACTGACCTCCACCGTATGTGCGCCGACCAAAATAGCGACGACGCTCGAGAATCAGCTCTATGCGATCAAAGCCGCTGTCAAAACCTGCAACATTCTCGATTACACGAAATGCCGGCTCGTCCGCATTCAGGATACGCTGCATCTCGGGGAAATCGAAATTTCGGTCAACCTTCTGGAGGAAGCCAGACAGCATCCGGATATCGAAATCCTTACCGAGCCGTATGACCTGGCGTTTGACAGCGAAGGGAACCTTTTCGGATGAGTCCTGCCGCCAAGCCGTATGTGATCGCGTCCGATATCGGGACGACAAGCACCAAGACGCTCGTGATCAACCGGGAGGGCAAGGTGCTGGCCTCCCATTCCATCGAGTATCCGATGCATACGCCGACACCCGACCGGGCCGAGCAGAACCCGCTGGAAATCTACCAGGCGGTTACCAAAGGGATCAAGGAAGTCATCTGGAAGGCCGGGATTTCCTCCAAGGAGATTTTATGCGTCTCCTTCAGCTCGGCCATGCACAGCCTGATTGCGGTGGACGGGGAAGGGAACCCGCTTACCCCTTGTATCACTTGGGCGGACAACCGGAGCTCCGCGTATGCCCCAATCGTTAAGAAGGACCATGACGGACACGGAATATACCGGAGAACGGGAACGCCTATCCATCCCATGTCCCCGCTCTTGAAGCTTCTCTGGATGAAAGACCATGACCGGGAGATTTACGAGAAGGCGTATAAATTTATCGGCATCAAAGAATTTGTTTTTGCCAAGCTGTTCTCCCGGTTCGTGGTCGATCATTCCATCGCCAGCGCGACCGGAATGTTTAATCTTAAAGAGCTGGATTGGGACGAGGAAGCCCTGCGTCTCACCGGCCTCACCCGGGAACGCTTGTCGGAGCCCGTGCCGACCACATACCGCCTCGAGGGGCTTCCCGTCGTCCAGGCGATTGAGATGGGGCTTTCCCCGGATACGCCGTTTGTTATCGGGGCGTCCGACGGGGTGTTGGCAAATCTGGGGGCGGAGCCATCGATCCCGGAGTTTATGCGGTCACATCGGCACGAGCGGTGCGGTACGGGGAGTGGTCCGCGAGCCGGTTACCGATCCACAGGGCAGGCTGTTCTGCTATGCGCTGAAAGAGGACTTTTGGGTGATCGGCGGGGCGATCAACAACGGTGGAATCATGTTCCGCTGGGTGAGGGACCAGCTGGCTACTCTCGAAGCGGAAGAGGGGCGAAGGCTGGGGCTGGATCCTTACGATCATCTCACCAAGCTGGCGGAAGGCGTCAAGACGGGCTCCGGCGGACTTCTTTTTCTTCCATTCCTTCTTGGGGAGAGGGCACCCTATTGGAATGCCAATGCCCGGGGAATCTTCTTCGGCTTGTCGATGTACCATCAGAAGAGCCATATGATCCGCGCGGTTCTCGAAGGGGTCGTGTACCGCATTCATTCGGTTATGTCTGCGTTGGAAGAGCTTGGCGGGAAAGCCAGTGAAATCCGCGCGGCCGGCGGCTTTGCCCGCTCCACGTTCTGGAGGCAGATCATGACGGATGTGCTGGGAGCCTCCGTTACGGTCCCGGATGCCATTGAAGCGTCCGGTTTGGGAGCCGCCCAGCTGGGCCTGCTGGCCATGGGAGCGATTCAGGATTTCAGCGGCATCCACGAATGGGTGCGAACCGGAAGCCGGCATTCGGTCGATGAGGCCAACCATGAGATCTACCGTGAATTGACAGGCATTTATTCCCGGGTGTATCATCAGTTGACCAATGAATTCGACGAAATCTCGGCCTTCCAGCTTAAACATATCGGGAGATAAGGGAGAGATAAGAGATGAATTTGTTTGATTTGTCGGGGAAAACCGCCGTCGTTATCGGAGGGAACAGCACACTGGGTGGAACAATGGCCGTCGCCCTCGGTGCTCACGGTGCCGATGTAGCGGTCGTTGGCCGTAACGCGGAGAAATCGGAAGAGGTCCGCCGCCGGATTGAGGAAGCGGGCGGGAAGGCCAAGGTCTTCTCGGCTGACGCCACGAAGGCGGAAGACCTGAAAGCGCTGCTCGCGGACGTCCTGGCCTGGACGGGCCGTGTGGACATTCTAATGAATGCCCCCGGCAAGAACAGCCCGACTCCGTTTTTGAACTGACCATGGAGGAATGGGATTCCATCATGGAGGTTAACCTTAAGGGAGTAGTGCTGGCCTGTCAAATTTTTGGCAAGCATATGGTCGATCAGGGCCAGGGGGAAGCATTATTAACATCTCCTCCGTTTCGTCCGAGCCTCCGCTTTCCCGGGTCTTTACATATTCCGCTTCCAAAGCGGCCGTCAACAACGTGACCAAATTCCTCGCCCGGGAATTTGCCCCCAGCCGGGTTCGCGTTAACGCCATCATTCCAGGCTTTTTTCCAGCCGAGCAGAACCGCAAGATTCTATCTCCGGAGAGAACGGAATCCATTCTTTCGCATACTCCCATGGGACGGTTCGGTGAGGCCGAGGAGCTTCAAGGGGCAGCCGTTTATCTGGCCTCCGACAAGGCTTCCGGCTTCGTCACCGGTTCCCTTCTGCGTGTGGACGGCGGCTTTGGCTCCATGACCATTTAATAAGGAAAGGATGTTGGGTACATGACTAAGCAGCAAATCGGTGTGGTCGGCTTGGCCGTTATGGGCAAGAACCTGGCCCTCAATATTGAAAGCAGAGGCTTCAGCGTTTCCGTTTACAACCGTTCGCCGGAGAAGACGCACGAGCTCCTTGAAGAACACAAAGGCAAAAATCTGCACGGAACCTTCAGCGTGGAGGAATTCGTTCAATCGCTGGAGACGCCGCGCCGCATCCTGATCATGGTCAAGGCCGGAAAGCCTACCGACGATACGATCAACCAGCTTGTTCCCTACCTGGATCAAGGCGACATCCTCATCGACGGCGGAAACGCCTACTTCCCGGACACCCAGCGCCGCAACAAAGAGCTGCAGGAGAAGGGCTTCCGCTTTATCGGCACCGGCGTGTCGGGCGGTGAGGAAGGGGCACTGAAGGGCCCTTCCATCATGCCGGGCGGCCAGAAGGACGCTTACGAGCTCGTGGAGCCGATTCTCACGGCCATCTCCGCTAAAGTAAACGGCGATCCGTGCTGCACCTACATCGGCCCGGACGGGGCAGGCCACTATGTCAAGATGGTTCACAACGGCATCGAATACGGCGACATGCAGCTGATTTGCGAAGCCTACCAGCTCCTGAAAGACGTTCTGGGCTTAACGACTACGGAGCTTCATGATATCTTCGCAGAATGGAACAAGGGGAGCTGGACAGCTACCTCATCGAAATTACGACGGACATCTTTACCAAAACGGATCCCGAAACCGGCAAGCCGATGGTGGACGTTATTCTCGACACCGCGGGCCAGAAGGGCACCGGCAAATGGACGAGCCAAAGCTCCCTCGATCTTGGGGTGCCCCTGTCGATCATTACCGAGTCGGTGTTCGCCCGTTTCCTCTCGGCCATGAAGCAGGAGAGGGTCCAAGCGAGCAAGGTGCTGAGCGGACCTTCCGCTTCGCAATATGAAGGCAGCCGGGAAGAGTTCATCGAAGCGGTGCGCAAAGCCCTATACGCGAGCAAAATCTGCTCCTACGCCCAAGGCTTCGCTCAAATGCGCGCCGCCTCCGAGGAATACAACTGGAATCTCCAGTACGGCAACATCGCGATGATCTTCCGCGGCGGCTGCATCATCCGGGCCCGCTTCCTGCAGAACATCAAAGATGCCTACGACCGCGATCCGGAGCTTCGCAACCTGCTCCTGGACGAGTATTTCGGCCGGGTGGTTCAGGACTACCAGAACGCGTGGAGACAAGTCGTCGCCGTGGCGGTTACGAACGGAATCCCGGTTCCGGCCTTCGCTTCGGCTCTAGCTTACTATGACAGCTACCGGACGGAACGCCTGCCGGCTAACCTGCTGCAGGCCCAGCGGGATTACTTCGGAGCCCATACTTTCGAACGGGTGGACAAGGAAGGCAGCTTCCACTTCGAGTGGCTCGAGAACTAGAAAGGTTGGCGGTCTTCCGGATTCGGATAGAGACCGTATGCTGCCTCCCGCAGCCAAGCCTTTAGCCGGTCCGCTTCCTGATCGAACATGGAGCGCCGGTGAATAAGGAGCATGGCCGTTTCCGAGTAATACTGGTAATTTTGAAGAAGGCGTGGCTGAGACAGCTCCAACAACCGGGGGTCTTTCTCAGCCACCTTTTTTTGATATACTCCAGCATCCAGACAACGTCGTCCTTGCAGAGAACATGAGAAGGG
This sequence comes from Paenibacillus sp. CC-CFT747, assembly GCA_030323305.1. Lineage (GTDB taxonomy): Bacteria > Bacillota > Bacilli > Paenibacillales > NBRC-103111 > Paenibacillus_AO > Paenibacillus_AO aurantius. The sequence continues at coordinate 4,447,674 of CP106741.1, forward strand.
CGGAGGATTTGGGCGAAGCGGTCCTCGGCGGGATTGGGCAGCAGGGCGGACATAATGCCTCTCCTTTCCTATGCGAAATGATAAGTCTACTACCATCATTACTATAATTCCTGTAAAATATTCATAAAAAATAGGCAGGAGCGGTTCGTCGAGTGAACAAGAATAACATTATTTTAATCGGGTTTATGGGGACGGGGAAAACGACCCTCGGACGACGGGTGGCCGAACGATTGGGCTGGGCGTTTGTGGATATGGATGAAAGAATAGAAGAGAAGGAGGAAAGGGGGATCCCCTCTATATTCGAATCTCAGGGGAGGATTACTTCCGCAGGGTGGAAACGGCGGTCTTGGCCGAGCTGGCGGAAGGGACCAACCAGGTGATTTCGACGGGAGGCGGCTGTGTCTTAAGAGAAGAGAACCGCCGGCTGATGGCAGCGGCCGGAACGATCGTGGCCCTTAAAGCCTCTGCACGGACGATCGTCGAAAGGGTTCGGGGGACGCCAACCGCCCGCTGCTGCAGGGGGACCTGGAACAGCGGGTAGCGGGCTTGCTTGAACAGCGCAAGGAGGCTTACGATTTTGCGGATCTTACCTTAATGACCGATGAACGGTCTCTGGAGGAAATGGTGGAGGAGCTGGCCGCTCTCGCAGCCGGTAAATAGCCCCTTGTCCCCTTCGGGCAGGCGAGCTTACGGGGGCGGCCGAGGCCTTGCGAATTACAGCTTGTCCCACTCCAGCATCCCGCCGGTCATGTTCTTGAGTCCCTGGAAGCCGCTGGCCTGTAGGAAATCATAGGCACGCTTGCTCCGGTTGCCGCTCCGGCAGACCAGGATAATTTCTCCGTTCCGCTCGATCTCGGAGTGCCGTTCGGGCAAATGGCCCAAGGGAATGTGCTTGGCTCCCGGAATCATGCCTTCGGCGACTTCTTCGTCCTCCCGGACGTCGATCAGGTTGAGCTTCTCCCCTTGCGGAGACGTTCGCGAATTTCTTCGGGGGTAATGATTTGGATATCGCTCATGGGTTACCTCCATTAAGGTTGATGGGTGCGTCTTGGTTACGCCTTTCATCATAAGGAGGCCGACCCGTGAAGTCAAATCGGGCCTTTTTGAATTTATTCCATCCCGCCCGAAGCTGTGGTACACTGGCTGTAAAACTAGTTTACTTTATATGAGACAAAGGGAGAGTTAACCGTACATGAAGGCCATCGTCAAACCGGCAGCCCGGCTGCAGGGGGAAATCCAGGCTCTTTCCTCCAAAAATTACACGACCCGCTACCTGCTGATTGCCGCGCTGGCGGAAGGGACAAGCACCATTCATTATCCGGCCCACAGCGAGGACAGCGATGCTATGCGCCGCTGCATCCGGGATCTGGGAGCCGTCATCGAAGAGGACGAAGAGAAAATCACGATCACTGGCTTTGGCCCTCATCCTAAGGACGTTAAAGAGCTCGACGTGGGCAATGCGGGAGCGGTGCTCCGTTTTCTAATGTCCATTGCGTCCTTCTGCCCCGAGGTCACCTTCGTCAACAAATACCCCGCATCCCTCGGCAAAAGGCCGCATAACGACCTCATCGACTCCCTTCGCCAGATGGGGATTGAAGTGGAAGACCGGGACGGCAAGCTGCCGATCACGATCCGCGGCGGCAAGCCGAAAGGAGGCAAAATTACCGTATCCGGTAACGTAAGCTCCCAGTTCCTGAGCTCTCTCTTGTTCATGACTCCTCTGTTGGAGGAGGACAGTGAGATCGAGGTGCTGCATGACTTGAAATCGAAGGTGATCGTAGGGCAGACGCTGGAGGTTCTGGCTCAAGCCGGAATCCAAGTGGAAGCAAGCGAGGATCTGATGCATTACCGTATTCCCGGACGCCAGTCCTACCAGGCCCAGAAATACACCGTGCAAGGGGACTATCCGGGGTCCGCGGCCATCCTGGCCGCAGCGGCGGTAACGAACTCGGATGTCGTCGTGCACCGGCTCGAAGAGAAGAGCAGACAGGGCGAACGGGCCGTGGTTGACGTACTGAAGGCCATGGGCGTTAACCTGACGCACAAGGACGGAGTGGTGCACGTTCTGGGGAACGAGAAGCTCCAGGCTGGCGAATTTGACGGGGATCACTTCACGGATGCCGTGCTTGCCATGGTAGCCGCTGCGGTTTTTGCGGAAGGAACCTCGCGCTTCTACAACGTGGAGAATCTCCGCTACAAGGAATGCGACCGCATTACCGATTACGTCAACGAGCTGCGTAAGGCAGGGGCGGATGTAGAGGAGCGGCAGAGCGAGATCATTATCCATGGGAAGCCCGAAGGAGTGGAGGGCGGAGTCGAAATCAATGCCCACTATGACCACCGGGTCATCATGGCTTTGACCGTTGTCGGGCTCCGTTCCCGTCAAGGGCTGACGATTTTGGACGCTCAGCATGTGGCCAAATCGTATCCGCATTATTTTGAACACCTGCTTGCCCTAGGGGCCGAGATCGAATTTACGGAGTAGAGAGGAATCCCCATGAATGGAATCCGCAAAACGGTCAACTACACGATAAGCTTTCTGCTTCTAGCCGGTTTGGTGTTTTCCAGCGGGGTGATGAGCGTACTTCTCTATGCCAAACTGACCGGAAAGGACTGGGTGCTGTCCTGGAAGTCGGACACGGCGATAGCGTTCGCTGAAACGCTGCCCGTCCCCTCGCCCTCCCCGGCACCGGTCCGGCCGGGTTCGGCCCTTCTGGAGGTTCCTCTCATCCGCCAGAATCCGGAGCTTCCGTCAGGCTGCGAGGTGACGAGCCTCAGCATGCTACTCGCCTACTACGGTGCGAAGGCGGACAAGCTGAAGCTGGCCGCTGAAATGAAGAGGGACACTACCGAATTAAAAAGGGCACCGGACGGGACCATACTATCATGGGGCAACCCCAACGTCGGCTTCGTGGGCGAAATCACCGGGAGGGCCAAAGGTTTCGGGATTTATCATACGGCCTTGATCGAACTGATGAGGAAGTATATCCCGGATGCCGTCGATCTGACCGGAGGTTCCTTTGAAGCGTTGGAGAAACAGGTGGCATCCGGGAGTCCGGTCGTGGTCTGGACGACCATTGATTATATCGTCCCGGAGCCCGATCGCTGGGTGGTTTGGGATACGTCCCTCGGCCCGATCCGGACAACTTTCTCCGAGCATGCCGTCGTGCTCGTGGGTTATGACGAGCAGAACGTTTACGTGAACGACCCGTTGAGCGGCAAAAGCTCTTTACCGGTCAACAAAGCAGCCTTTCTGGAAACATGGGAAGCGATGGGAAAGCAGGCGCTTTCCTATCCTCCCCGCGCTACACAATAGGAGGGATTAACGATGAGCTTTGAGAACCCGCCGCGTGAGCGGATTAAAGAAATGTTGAGAGACGCCGGAAACATTGCGGTCGTAGGGCTTTCCGATAACCCGGAACGGGTATCGCATATGGTGGCGGCCGCTATGCAGACACGCGGCTACCGGATCATTCCGGTTAACCCGAATGCCGGAGAGATTCTCGGTGAGAAGAGCTACCCCAGCTTGTCGGACATTCCCGAGCCGATCGACATCGTCAATGTTTTCCGCCGCAGCGAGCAAGTGGTGCCGATTGCGGAGGAAGCCGTCAAGATCGGAGCGAAGGTCTTCTGGCTGCAGCAGGGGATTGTGAACGAAGAGGCCGCCCGGATTGCTTCCGAAGGCGGGCTCGAGGTCATCATGGACCGCTGCATCAAGGTGGAGGACGCTATCCTCCATCCCAGAAGCTAATGAGGGAAGCAGACATTCGGAAGCAGCTTGCCGTTTACCTGGTGATGGGATTGGAGCCTGTACTCGGGCGAAGCCCGATCGAGTTGGCCGAGGAAGCTCTCTCCGGGGGCGTGACCATGCTTCAGTTGAGAGAGAAAAACCTTCCGCTGTCCGAGGTGCTCGAGACCGGCAGGGAGCTGAGGGAGCTGTGCCGAAAGCACGGGGTCCCCTTTCTCGTGAATGACCGCGTCGATGTGGCCCTTCTGCTCGACGCCGACGGCGTTCATGTCGGGCAGGAGGACATTCCCGCCGTCTATGCCCGAAAGCTGATGGGACCCGGTAAGTTCATCGGGGTATCGGCCGGAACGCCGGAGGAAGCGGAGCAGGCGGTCAGGGATGGGGCCGATTACCTGGGGGTTGGGTCCATCTATGCGACTTCCTCCAAGGCGGATGCCGGCGAGGCCATTGGAACGGCCCTCGTTTCCGAAATCAAGGAGCGCTGGAACGTTCCTCAGGTCGCAATCGGCGGGATTACTGCTGGCAATGCAGGTCCCGTCATTCAAGCCGGAGCCGACGGAGTGGCCGTGATTTCCGCCATAACGCGGAGCACGGACCCCCGGGAGGCGGCTGCGATATTGAAGAAGTCCGTCATGCCTGCCAGATTTTCATAATCAGCCATTCAGCTGCAGAAGCAGCGTGGAGACCGCCCCTTATGGGCGGTTTTTGCGTAAGTGGGAAAGGGGAGGGACAGATCTTTCCAGAAATAAAAAGCAGGGAGGGAGCCGACAATAAAAAAGGCTTCCTGCGGGCTGCTGGCAGACCCGGGAGGACTACCCATCTAGGAGGACACCCCCATGTTCCAACAACAAACCGGTTCCAACCAAGGCCGCAGTTCCAAGATGAACGCGTTCCAGCCAACCGGATATGTGCAATCCAGCTACAAGCAGAACCAACAAGCTCAATCGGGCACCCGTGGACAAAGCTATGGGATGAGCCAAGGAGCGCAATCCTTCCATACTTCCAGCTACAAAGGTAATCAACAAGGGCATGACACTTACCTGCGTGCCGACTCCCAGAAGCCGGCTCAATCCGGCTACAGCTCGATGGGAAGCCAAAGCTTCACGTCGATGAGCAGCAAGGAGCTTCCTTTGGCCAAAACCAAAGCCAAGGAACGCAATCCTTCCATGCTTCGAACTACAAGGGAAACCAGCAAGGACATGACGCTTACCTGGGTGATTCCCAGAAGCCGTCTCAATCCGGTTACAGCTCGATGGGAAGCCAAAGCTTCACGTCGATGAGCAGCCAAGGCAGCCAAAACCAAGGAACGCAATCGTTCCATGCTTCGAACTACAAGGGAAACCAACAAGGACATGACGCTTACCTGGGCGATTCCCAGAAGCCGGCTCAATCCGGTTACAGCTCGATGGGAAGCCAAAGCTTCACGTCGATGAGCAGCCAAGGAGCTTCCTACGGCCAGAACCAAAGCCAAGGAACGCAATCGTTCCATGCTTCGAACTACAAGGGAAACCAGCAAGGGCATGATGCTTCCCTGCGTGCCGATTCCCAGCAAGCTAACCAGTCCGGTTCTACTTTCTAATTTCTTTCTCTGGTTGAAGAAGACGGCGGCCCTTAAAGGGGTCCGCCGTTTTTTCGTAAGCGGGATAAAGCTTTACAAAAGGAAGGACAAAGCTTACCATCGTTAATAGAAAGGAGGAGGTTTACGTTTGAACTGGATGGGCAACCTGCAGCAGCTGGGCCGCTCCCTTATGATGCCTACAATCGCACTCCCGGTGGCCGCTCTCCTCATTCGCTTAGGGACTCTCCCTTGGCAAGGCGGCCGATTGGAGCAATTCGGCGATATCCTTTATTTTGCGGGCCAATCGATTTTTACTTATCTGCCTTTTCTGTTTGCTGTCGGTGTAGCCCTGGGCCTTACCGAAAGTGCAGGCATTGCCGGTATGTCCGCTTTGTTCAGCTATTTTCTGTTTACACAAATCACCCAGAAATTTATCGGTCCCGATCTGCAGTTTGGAGTAACCGGCGGGATCGTTATCGGTATATTGGCCGCCCTCTGTTTTCACCGTCTTAAGAATGTCCAGCTTCCCGAATCGATTCAATTCTTTGGCGGCGCCCGCCTGGTTCCCCTTGTCATGGGCCTGGTGTCGGTGATCGTCTCCCTGCTGGCAGTGGCGGTCGGCCCCTATGTGGCGGATGCTCTCGTTTTCATGGGAGAAGGACTCCTGTCCATGGGAGGCTTTGGTACGTTTCTATACGGGGTCGTTCACCGGCTTCTCGTTCCTTCTGGCCTGCATCACATCCTTAACAATGTGTACTGGTTTCAGCTCGGGGCCTTCAAGAGACCCGACGGCTCCTATGTTTTCGGCGACCTTCCCCGCTTCTTTGCGGGGATCCGACAGCCGGAATCTTCATGGCCGGACTGTATCCGATTATGATGTTCGCCCTTCCGGCCATCGCTCTGGCCATTATCCAGGAAGCCCGCGAAGACCTCAAGCCGAAGATCAAGGTTACCTTCCTAACGGCGGCTCTGGCCTGTTTCCTGACCGGGGTAACGGAGCCGATCGAATTTGCGTTCCTGTTTGTGGCGCCTTACTTGTTCGTCATTCACGCGATTCTTTCCGGCTTTGCCATGTGGATTACCTATACGCTGAACATTCATCACGGATTCTCTTATTCGGCGGGAGCTATCGACTATATCGTCAATCTCCATCTGTCGGTCAACGGGCTTTGGCTCGTACCCATCGGCCTGGTCTACGGATTCGTTTACTATTACTTGTTCCGGTGGGCGATCCGGCGGTTTCGGATTCCGACTCCCGGAAGGGAGGAGGGTTCGCAGCTTGAGGAATGGGCCGGGGACATTCCTTACCGCTCTCCCCTTATCCTGCAGGCATTGGGCGGCAAAAATAACATCAAGACGATGGAGGCCTGCATCACCCGGCTTCGGATTACGCTGGAGAACGAGAAGCTGCTGGACATTTCCGCCTTGAAGCACCTGGGCGCCGCCGGGGTGATCCGGCTCGGCGGGGGAAACATTCAGGTCGTGTTCGGGACCTATTCGGAGCTGATCCGCGAGGAAATCATGAAGGTTTCCCGGAAAGATCTGCAGCAGGTGCCGTTCCACTCCCCGATGCAGGGAAGGATGATTCCCCTCGAGGAGGTACCCGATCCTATTTTCGCCCAACGGATCGTAGGCAACGGAGTCGCGTTCATGCCGGAAAAAGGAGAACTGGTTTCTCCCGTTGCCGGGAAGATCATTCACATCTACCCGACCAAGCATGCCCTTGGGATCAAAACCGAGGAGGGGCTGGAGGTTCTCTTACATATCGGAATCGATACGTCCCAGCTTCAGCCCAAATGGTTTACCGCCTATGTCAAGGAAGGGGATATGGTGACGGCCGGCCAGCTTCTCGTAAGGTTCAATTTTGAGAAGATTAAGAAGCACAGCAAGTCGCTGGCTACTCCTATGCTTATCACCAATCCGGACATGGTCAAGTCATGGAGCTTTGCCCCGTTCAAGGCCGTCAAGAAAGGGCAGGCCTCCGTTTTTTCCGTCATATTGAAGGACGAAGCTCTGCAGGCAGGAGGGATCAAAAATGGGTAGAGGAATAGGCGCCTCATCGGGAATCGCCATCGGAAGAGCCTACGTTCTTCCCGTTTTGGAATGGGACTTCCCCGACAAGATGGTCGATGTCACCGATCTGGCACTGGAGCTGGAGAAGCTTCATAACAGCATACGGTTCTCCAAAGGAGAGCTGGAAGCCATTAAGCAAGACATAAGCGAGCTCATCGGGGAGGAAGAATCCCACATTTTCAACGCCCATCTGGCCATTCTCGAGGATCCGATCTTCATCACCGAGGTTCGTTCGATCATGCAGAGGCAGTACAAGGCGGCTGAAGTAGCGGTAAAAGAAACCATCGACAAGTTCGTCAACATGTTTGACCTACTGGACGATGATTACATGAAGGAACGGGCGGCCGACATCAAGGATGTGGGAAACCGGCTGCTGAAGCATCTGCTGGGCAACTTTCAGGACGCTTCCCCGCCGTTGGAGGAGCCTTACGTGCTGGTGGCCAAGGAATTAACTCCTTCGCAGCTGGCGAATGTGAATCCGTCCGAGGTACTCGGGATCGTCACCTTCATGGGGGGATGACCTCTCATGCCGTTATCATGGCCCGGGCGATGGGGATCCCCTTCGTCGTCGGCATGGAAGGGAAGATCGAGCGCCCCATCCAGACGGGGGATTTCCTCATCGTGGATGGAGACGACGGAGTCGTCCTGATTAACCCGGAACCCGCTCTTATCGAGGAGTACCGCAACCGGCATGTTAACCAGGTCGCCCGCCGGGAGATGCTTCAGGAGATTGTTGAGGTTCCGCCTGTAACCCGGGACGGCCGGCGGCTGGTGCTTAAAGCAAATATCAATTCCTTGAAGGAATTGGAACAGGCACTTAAGAACGGGGTTTCAAGCGTGGGGCTTTTCCGGACAGAGTTCATTTTCATGGATCGGAGCGTCATGCCTTCCGAAGAGGAGCAGATGGAGCTGTACAAGCAGGCGGCCGAGAGGCTTAACGGAAATTCACTGGACATTAGGGCCCTTGATATCGGCGGGGACAAAATGGTCAGCTACCTGCCGCTTCCCGCGGAGGAGAATCCCTCCATGGGCTACCGGTCCATCCGGATCCTGCTTGATCGGAAGGACCTGTTTAACACGCAGCTGAGAGCGGTTCTGCGGGCGAGCCTGCACGGGAATATCCGTTTGCTGTTTCCCATGATCTCCTCTCTGGACGAAGTGTGGAAGGCGAAGGAAGCGCTGGAGGAGGCCAAGAGGGAGCTGGAGAAGGAAGGAGTTCCTTACAACAAGGAAATCCCTATCGGCATCATGATCGAAATCCCGGCTGCCGTGGCCATTGCGGACCTGCTGGCCCGTGAAGTCGACTTCTTCAGCATCGGGACGAACGACCTCGTCCAGTACGTGCTGGCGGTCGATCGGATGAATGAGTCGGTGGCCCATCTGTATGACCCTTTCCATCCCGCGGTGCTTAGAATGCTGCAAATGACCGTGGAAGCGGCCAAACGGCATGGAATCCCTGTCAGTGTATGCGGAGAAATGGCGGGAGACCAGCGTGCTATCCCCCTGTGGCTTGGCCTGGGGATTGAGGAGATCAGCATGTCGGTCCAGTCGATTCTTCCCGTAAAGGACCGGCTGCTGAAATCGGATGGAGGCGAAAGTGCTTCCCTGTTGAGCCGTGCTTTAAATTGTCGGACCAGTGAAGAAATCCGCCAGCTGTTCCAATTTAACTCCTGCGAAACCGATTAAAATGGAGGTATGTGACATGAAGCTTCAAGGAAGCCGTGTTCTGGCTTTTGTGGATGAAGAGTTTGAAGATTTGGAAATGTGGTACCCGGTTCTCCGTTTACGGGAGGAAGGAGCCGAGGTGGTGGTAGCCGGTCCCAAAGCCAAGACCGTTTATCATGGCAAATACGGGGTGCCGCTGCAAGCCGACATAGCCTTTGAAGAAGCCGATTCCGAGGAATACGACGGCTTGTATGTGCCGGGCGGCTGGGCTCCGGACAAGCTCCGCCGTTATGCTCCGGTCCTTCAGCTGACGAAGAACTTTCATGCGGCATCGAAGCCGATCGGCCAAATTTGCCACGCCGGATGGGTCCTCATCTCGGCCAAAATTGTAGACGGGTATACGATGACCTCGACGCCCGGAATCCGGGACGATCTGGAGAATGCGGGAGCCGCCTGGGTGGACGAAGAAGTGGTGGTGGACCGGAATATCGTCTCGGGACGCCGTCCGCCGGATCTTCCCGCTTTCATGAGGGAATTCATCTCCCTGCTTGCCGCCCGTAAGTAAGAGGCGGATGACATGAAGCGTTACGCTGCCCTGCTGCCCTGCCTGATCATGATGGGCCTAATCTTCTATTTCTCTTCCCGTACGGGGGATGAACTGGATTCGGTTCTTCCTTTCTTCCAATATCTGTTTCCCGGCATGAAAGGATTTGACAGCGGGCATTTTGTCGCTTATTTTCTTCTGGCTCTGACCTATTTGTGGGCGTTTCGGACGCCGCGGCCTCCCTGGGGAGTGAAGGCGGCGGTAGTCCTCCTATGTCTCGTCTATGGGGTCACCGATGAATTTCATCAAATGTTTGTTCCCAAGCGCAGCCCGGATTTTCACGATCTGCGCAACGACGGCATAGGAGCGGCTCTGGCGATGCTGTTCGTCTCCTTGCCTCCTGTGGCGAAGGCCTATGCCAAGCTCCACTATTCCACTAAATCCCATACCGCAAAAGAAGGATTTTCCCAGAGGAAGTAGAAATTATCTAGAAATGTCATACGCTGTGGGATTTGAAGGAGTGGAATGTCGTGAACAAACCTTGTCCATGCGGCCGCCGGATGCATATCAAGCTGCGGACGGTCATCTACCAGAACAAAGTGGAAATAGACAACGTTCCGATTTATTGCTGTGAAGAATGCAGCCGGAGTGAGGTCTATCCCCCGGTCAAACCGAACCTGACAGGCTTTATAGGAACCCTTGGATCCGATCCCGGCCGGCGTCAGTACCAATTCAATGAAATGTGTGAGTTGGCGGATCTTATGAAGAAAGTGACCGAAAAAGAAAACCATCACCTTCCGGTGGAGAGGATTCTGGAAGACCGGATCAACGAGCTTCTGGATCTGCTTCTGCTCGCCCAGTCTTTGTCCGATCAAGCATGGGCCGAAGATATCCGCGGAAGACTTTCGCAAATTTCGAGCCATCATCCGGCCAAAGGATGAACAAAATCGCTCTTTTTCTACCCAAGCCGCCTTCAAAAGTGGCTTTTTTTCTTTTTTTGTTAGTATTAGTCCAAACCTACCCAACCCCCGTCAAGCGGAAATATCCGGCATAATGGGGCAGGGTACTGATGTAAGCTTACCGGACAGGGCTTGTCATTGCGTAAAGCTGTCTTTTGTCGTATCATGTTTCTAATGCAGAGAAGAACGACAATCAAATTAAGACAAATTGGAGAGAGTTAACGTGACCGTAACCATTTATGATGTAGCTCGCGAAGCCGGGGTGTCGATGGCCACCGTCTCCCGTGTAGTCAACAACAATCCGAACGTGAAACCGCAAACCCGCAAGAAGGTGTTCGAAGCGATCGAACGGCTTGGGTACCGCCCGAATGCGGTAGCCCGCGGTTTGGCAAGCAAGAAGACGACCACCGTTGGAGTGGTCATTCCGGATATTTCGAACAACAACTATGCCGAGGTGGCGCGGGGGATTGAAGATATCGCGACCATGTACCACTACAATATTATTCTGTGTAATGCCGACAAGAAGAAAGAGAAGGAGATCCGCGTCATCAACACCCTGCTGGAGAAGCAGGTGGACGGGCTGTTGTTCATGGGCGGAACGGTGACGGAGGAGCATATGGAAGCTTTCCGCACGTCCTCGGTGCCGGTGGTGCTTTGTGCCACATCCGATGAGAACAACGCCATGCCGGGAGTGGATATCGACCACGAGAAGGCGGCTTTTGACGCGGTCAGCGTCCTTATTGCGAACGGCCACCAGAAGATCGGCATGATCAGCGGGACGCTGGAGGATCCGGCTAACGGCTTTGCCCGTTACAACGGCTACAAGAAGGCGCTGGAGAAGGCCGGCATTCCTTTCCGCGAGGATTATGTAAGGGTCGGCAACTATCGTTATGAATCGGGAATGGAAGCGATGAACTACTTCCTTTCGCTGGAAGACCGCCCTACGGCCATCTTCGCCGCAACGGATGAAATGGCCATCGGAGCCATACATAAGATCCAGGACCAAGGATTGAGGGTGCCCGAGGATATCTCCGTGATGGGTGTGGACAACAGCCGCATGGCCTCGATGGTTCGCCCTAAGCTGTCAACCGCGGCTCAACCCATGTATGACATCGGGGCAGTTTCGATGCGGCTTCTGACTAAGCTTATGAATAAGGAAAATGTCGAGCAGGTCAAATATGTTCTCTCTCACGAGATCATAAACCGTCAATCGGTGGCTCACCAAGCGTGAGCCTTTTTTTACGTTTAGGCCTTTTGGCCGGCTGGAGAGGAGACTAACCGCGATGACATATACAAAAGTAGGTCTGATTGGAGCCATGGTTGAGGAGATTGAGTTGTTCCATGAGCATATGAAGGAAGTGACCGAGCACGAGAAAGCCGGGATCACTTATTGGGAAGGCACGTTTCAAGGCAAGCCGGTGGTGCTGTGCCGGTCGGGAGTAGGCAAGGTCAATGCCGCCGTCTGCACGCAAATTTTGATTGACCGCTTCGGGGTGGAGGCGGTTGTTTTTACCGGGGTGGCAGGGGCTTTGGATCCGTCGCTTGAGATCGGAGATATTGTGATTTCCACCGAATGCTTGCAGCATGACATGGATGTGCGGGCCTTGGGCTTTGAGAGAGGGGTTATTCCGTTCGCAGAGGCTTCGGTCTTCCCGGCCGACCCTGGACTTTCCGACAAGGCCTATGAGGTGAGCGAGTCCCTCTTCGAAGGAAGAACCAAGCGCGGACGTGTGCTTTCCGGCGACCAGTTTATCGCAAGCCGTGAGACGGTAGCCGAGCTTCACCGGGAGCTTAACGGAGCCTGCACGGAGATGGAAGGGGCATCCGTCGCCCAAGTGTGCCACATGAATGGAGTTCCTTTCGTGATCCTCCGTTCCATGTCGGACAAAGCGGACGGCTCCGCGCACATCAACTTCCCCGAATTTACCAAGCAGGCTTCCCTTCATTCCTACCGCATTGTGGAAGGGCTTGTGGGGAAGATATAAGCAGCAGTCGAGGAAAAACAAGCCATAAAAACAAGCCATAAAAACAAGCCGTCTGGCAGAGAGTCGAACTCTTGCCCGGCGGCTTTTTGTTGTGAATCCAAAGGGTTACTATTTGTTCAAGTATAGCATGGCGAGCTCTTTGGTTACTTTATTCTTGGCCGTGATGTCGATCCGCCGGGGCATCGGCGTCCAGCACTCCACCGGATCCAGCCAAGTCGGAGGAAGCTCGACAGGACTTTCGGGCTGCCAGCGGTCCAGCCACTCTTGGGGCAGGGAAGCTTCGGATTCTCCTCCAGCTGCTTCAGCAGAGGGTGATCGGTCATCGTAAGCCAGACGAGGCTCCACGCCCGGGGGACGACCCTCCACAGGTCATAGCCTCCGCCGCCGAGAGCAATCCACCGGCCGCCGCACCAGGTGTGGGCCAGCTTATGAATGAGGGCGGGCATTTCCTTGTAAATTCTCATGCTGCAGTGCACATGGGCGAGCGGGTCGAAGGCGTGAGCATCACAGCCATGCTGCGAAACGATGACATCGGGCCGGAAGGTGGCCGCCGTCCGCTCCAGCGCCTCCTCGAAGCATTCCATCCACGAATCATCCTCGGTATACGGCTCGACCGGCAGGTTGACGCTGAAGCCGAAGCCTTCTCCTTCACCGCGTTCCGGAACGCCTCCCGTTCCCGGGAACAAGTATTTTCCCGTCTCGTGAATGGAAAAGGTGCAGACGTCCGGGTCCGAATAGAAGGACCATTGGACCCCGTCTCCGTGATGGACATCGGTGTCGATATAGAGCACCCTAGCCTGGTATTCCTTCTTCAGGTGAGCGATGGCGATGGAGGCATCGTTGTACACGCAGAAGCCGGCGCCCTGATTCCGAAGCGCGTGATGAAGGCCTCCGCCCAGGTGAAGGGCATGCTTGGTTTCGCCTTTCATAACCAGATCGGCAGCAAGCAGCGAGCCTCCCACGACATGAGAGGTAATCTCATGCATGCGCGGAAAGAAGGGGGTATCCTCCGTCCGCAGGCCGTACCGCTCGGCTGCACTTAGCCACGGTTCCCGGGGAGAAGGGCAGCTAAGCTCGCGAACGGCTTGGATGTATTCTTCCGAATGGACCAACAGAAGCTTCTCGGCTTCTGCAGTTATAGGCTTCCGCAGGGCTTCTTCCGGCAGGGCACCCATGCGGTTCAGAAGATCGACCGTCAGGTCGAGTCTTTTTTGATTAAAGGGATGCTCGTCGTTAAATCGGTAATCGCTTTCCTCGGGATCGTATATGAAAACGGATGCATCTTTCACCGGAAATTCCTCCTAAAGGATAACAACGCTCCTGTCTACCATAACATAAAAACCGCAAAAGGGGCAGGCCCCCTGACGTTTAATACATAAACCGCTGCTGAAAACGCACCTTGTCGAACTGTTCTACGGAAGAAATCGGAACATCCTTGCCGATTCGGACCATAAGGCAGTTGGCGGGATGCGAGCAGATTTCGGGATCGTCGGTGGCAAACCAGACCATATCCACATTCTTCATGAGGTCCTCCATCATTTTCCGGTAGTCCCATATGGACAAGCCGCTGGATTGAAGATCCCAGTGCCAGTAATATTCGGTTGTAAAAACAATGACATTCTCCAACTGTTCGTCCCGGAAGGCGAGCTTGATCAGCTCTTTGGCTATCCCAAGTCCTCGGTATTCGTTGGCCACCTCTACGGCGCCCAATTCAATAAGATCTTCCATGTTCCCCTGTGACCAGCGCTCCATCTCATCCGGATAATGGAAGGTAACGTAGCCGACAATGGTTTCCCCATCACGGGCAAGGATGATCCGCCCTTCCGGAAGACCGGCAATTTCCACCAGCGCCTCCTGCTGATCCTTTGGACGGCGGAAGGCATCCAGGTCCCGGTGCATAACGAGGCGGGAAACCTTCTCCGCCGGCACCGGCCCTTCGAGAACGACTTCTTTATTTTTACCATGCAGGGTCATCGTTTGATACCGTTTAACATGCTCCATAGGTGATTGGCCCCTTTATTTGGCTTATACCTACTTATAACAAACTTTTGCGACGATTAAAAGAAATAGGCTTACCGTAAGCGCTATGCTATAATAGAAGTGCGAAAAACGTCACAATTCTGATGTAAGCGTTTAATATCGAAAGAAAGCAGGGATAGAGGATGGAGCAAACGAATTCGGAAATCGTACCGGTAACCGCGGACCGGAGCAACCTGGGAAACTATAACGAGGCCAGGCAGAATTTCAGCTGGGAAGAGGTTGAAAAAGACTTTTCCTGGTCGACAACGGGGAAAGTAAATGCGGCTTACGAGGCTATTGACCGTCACGCGGAATCGGGACGGAAAGATAAAGTAGCGCTGTATTATTCGGACAATACGCGTGACGAGCAGTATACATATGAGCAAATGAAGCGCCAGTCGAACAAATTTGGAAACGTTCTCCGCAAAATGGGCATCCAAAAGGAGACCGCGTGTTCATCTTCATGCCAAGAACGCCTGAGCTGTACTTCTCGCTTCTCGGAGCCATCAAGATCGGAGCGGTGGTGGGTCCGCTTTTGAAGCCTTCATGGAGACGGCGGTCAAGGACCGGCTCGAGGACAGCGGAGCGGCAGCCATCATCACTACGCCTTCCCAGCTCTCCCGCGTGCCGGTTGCGGATCTCCCGGAGCTGAAGCATGTGATCCTCGTGGGGATTCGCCTGAGCTTGCGGAAGGCCAGTACGACTTCCACAAAGAAATGGAGCAGGCTTCGGATGAGCTGGAGATTGAATGGGTGGACCGTGAGGACGGTCTTCTGATACATTATACCTCCGGGTCGACCGGCAAGCCGAAAGGCGTGTTCCATGTCCATAACGCCATGGTCCAGCATTATTACACCGGCAAGATCGTTCTGGATCTCCGGGAAGACGATGTGTACTGGTGTACGGCTGACCCGGGCTGGGTAACGGGAACATCCTATGGAATTTTCGCTCCTTGGCTGAACGGAGCCACCAACGTGATCCGCGGCGGCCGCTTCAGCCCGCAGGATTGGTACCAGACAATTGCACGTTACAACATTTCGGTTTGGTACAGCGCTCCGACGGCTTTCCGTATGCTGATGGGAGCCGGAGACGATGTGGTTGAACAGTTTGACCTTTCCTCACTCCGTCATGTCCTTAGCGTAGGCGAGCCGCTCAACCCGGAAGTCGTACGCTGGGGGCTTAAGGTCTACAACCAGCGTATTCACGATACGTGGTGGATGACGGAAACGGGCGGCCAGCTCATCTGCAACTACCCTTCGATGGAGATCAAGCCGGGCTCCATGGGCAAGCCGATTCCGGGCGTTGAGGCGGCCATCGTGGACGATGCGGGCAACGTGCTTCCGCCGTTCCGGATGGGCAATCTGGCCATCAAGACCCCTTGGCCGTCGATGATGCGCAAAATCTGGAACAATCCGGCCAAGTACGAGGAGTATTTCCGCTTGCAGGGCTGGTACATCTCCGGCGACTCCGCCTATCAGGATGAGGACGGGTATTTCTGGTTCCAGGGACGAATTGACGACGTGATCAACACGTCCGGCGAGCGCGTCGGCCCGTTCGAGGTGGAAAGCAAGCTGGTCGAGCATCCTGCCGTCGCCGAAGCCGGTGTCATCGGCAAGCCGGATCCTCTCCGCGGAGAGGTCATCAAGGCGTTCATCTCCCTGCGGGAAGGATTCGAGCCGTCCGATGAGCTGAAAGCCGATATTGCCAAGTTCGTCAAAGTAGGCCTTTCCGCTCATGCCGCACCGAGAGAGATTGAGTTCAAGGATAAGCTTCCCAAAACGCGCAGCGGTAAGATCATGCGCCGGGTTCTGAAGGCTTGGGAGCTGAACCTTCCGACCGGAGACCTCTCGACCATCGAGGACTAATCTACATCCTAAATAAGACCTGACCTTAAATAAGACCCCGCCGTTCCGGAATGTCCGAAACGGCGGGGTCTTGTTATGGCATGCCTTTATTTCTTAACTTCGATAGAGGAGGAGGGAGGGGACTCTCCGGAGCGGTTCTCCGCGGTGACCCGGTAGAAGCCCTCGGTGACATTCGACATATGCAGGTAGCCGTTAATCGGAGAGGTGCCCAGCTTGCGGTAAGAGCCGTTCTCCTTGTTGCTGTAATAGACGGTATACTGGGTCACCTGCTCGGAAGAAGGACTGGCATTCCAGGAAAGCTGAACCGACATCCCTTCCGATTTGGCCCTCAGGCCGGAAGGCGAGCCGGGCTTGCCTTCTTTTCCATCGCCAGGCCCTTCCGGCTTGCTGCTGCCGCCTTGCGGGTTCCCTCCGATAGGCAGAATGGCCGAGTTGGGGTCGAACAGGCTTCCGTCGCCGGTAATGGCCTGGCTTGGAGGAGACTCCTTGCCGGCCACGTCCACGGCCGTTACGTAGAAGGTGGAGAAGCCCCCGCGAGCGGAACGTTGCGGAACATGGTCTCATTCCCGGCTTCAATGATTTGGCCGGGAACCCGCTGGAATGGTCCGCGGTTAACGGAGCGGTAAAGCCGGTACCCGACAACATCCTTGCTGCCGGAGGCCGAGAAGGAAAGGCGTCCGCTTTCTCCATTGGCGGTAAAGACCAGCCCTCCCGGAGCGCTTGGAGCCGCACCGTCATCGGTACGGGGATCGGTATCCACTGGAGCGTCATTGTCCGCATCGAGCGGGACATAGAAGCTGAGCGGCCTGCGGCGGTCCTTCGCCACTTTGTCCATCACGCTGGAAATTTTGCCGAGAATCGAGCTGATGGGCTCCTTCCGTTTGATCACTACCTTCTCATGAAGGAACTCCTCCGGCGTCTCCGGATGGGGGACATAGTTGACCCCATTGTAGGAGATGTATTTCATTGGAATCATCACGTCGTCCACTTCGGTAGGGATAAACTTCTTGTTGAACAGATCGGTCACCAGATGACCGGAGCTCGCCACGAGATCGCTTGGAAGCTTGCCGGACAGATTGGAGACGGTCATCTCGACAATATTAGCCGGACGCTTGAATTCTTTGGTGGCGAATAGCTCCGGCTTCTTGTTAATGGCTTCGTCCATAACCAAGGCCCAGATCGACTTGGCCCGGTTCTTGCCGGCGTTGCTCAGCTTGTTGACCGGCTTCTCGTAGCCGGCCCAGACGCCGACGGTAATATCCGGCGAGTACCCCATGAACCAGGCGTCGGCGTCATCCTGGGTGGATCCCGTTTTGCCGACAACGGGAATCTGACCGTAATGCTTGAAGTCCTTCTTAAGCGAGACGGCGGTCCCGTCGGTGATAACCGTACGCAGCATATCCGTCATCAGGTAGGCGGTTTCCTCGGAGAAGACTGAGGCCGGCTTGCGTTCATGCTCATAGACCGTTTTGCCTTGGGAATCGACGATTTTGCTGATCATGTACCCGTCGTTAAACGTTCCCTGGTTCGCGATCGTGGCGTACGCATTCGTGAGCTCGGATACCGAAACGCCTTTGCTCAGACCGCCGATTACCCCGGTTTGGGCCACTTCATCGGATTTTGTAATGGTGTTGATCCCCATTTTTTTGGCGTAGGTCCAAGCTTCCTTGATGCCTACGTCGTTTAAGAACAGCTTGATGGCCGGGATATTGTAGGACTGGTTCAAAGCCTTGCGGGCTGTAACCAAGCCATGGAAATCATCATCCCAGTTCTCGGGAATATGATAGCCCTTGGAGCCGTCCTTGAGAAGGATCGGCACGTCGTCAATGACCCCGGCCGGCTGGATGGCGCCTTTCTCGAGAGCCGGCACATAAGCCGCGATGGGCTTCATGGTGGAACCGGGCTGCCGGAAGGTACGTGTGGCATGGTTGACCTGGTTCTCGAAATTTCGTCCTTCGATCATCCCGAGGATGGCGCCGGTCTTGTTCTCCATGAGGACGGCACCGACCTGCTCGGCACCTTTGACCTTGTCGTCGGGCGAGAAGTTCTTCTCGTTCTGGGCAATGGCCTGCATGGCGTCATAAATCGTTTTGTCGATGGTCGTATAGATCTGGTAGCCGCCGCGGCGCAGGGTAATGCGCATTTCCTTCAGAGCGGCGGAGTAGGCCTCCGGATCCTTCTCTGGATCGAGCTTAGGGTTGTTCACCTTGAGAAGAATTTCCGCCGTTTTCTCTTCGGCTTCGATCATCAGGTAAGGATAGGTATTGTAAGCCTTCTCCTGCTTCTCGGAGAACGTGGAGGCAATATCAAAGTTCAGGGCTTCCTGCAGCTGCTCCTCGGTAATATAATTTTCCTTTCGCATGCTGCGCAGAACCTGCTGCTCCCTTACAATCGCTTTCTTGATGTTGTCCTCGTCGCGGATTCCTTTGCTGTTGTAAGTGGAGAAATTGCTCGGCTGCTGGGGAATTCCCGCCAAGTAGGCGCACTGGGCAAGGTTGAGCTGGTTCAAGTCGTCCACGTTGAAAATCCCTTTGGCCGCCGCCTTGATCCCGTACAGGTTGTAGCCCGTTGCTCCATTCCCGTAAGGAACCTTATTCAGATAAGCCGTTAATATTTCATCCTTCGACATATACCGTTCGAGACGAAAGGAAAGCAGAAGCTCCTTGAACTTCCGGCTCATCTCTTTGTCAAGGCTGAGAAAGACACGGCGGGCGAGCTGCTGGGTCAGCGTGCTTCCTCCCGTTTGAATCGGTTCGTTCAGCAGCTTCTCCTTGGCGGCCCTTAGGAAGCCGCTTACGGAAACGCCGTGATGCTCATAGAAATTGGCATCCTCAATGGCAATGACGGCATGGCGCAGCGTCTCGGGAATTTCGCTGTGGGTGGCAAGCCTCCGGTCTTCGTCCGTCCGAAGCTGGCCCAATTTCGTTCCATCGTTGAAGTACACGAATCCGGTCTGGGCATCATCCTGCATTTCCTTCCTTATGTACTCCTCGCTTCGTACTGGATCGTCCTTCACAAGGGCGGAGACATACCCGAAGGCGACTCCCGCACCGAGAAATCCGCTGATGATTCCGACAATCACCAGCCATTTAATCGTTAGGAGCAAAAAGAGTCCCGATTTACGGTAAAACGGCCGGCGAAAATGGGCCAACCCCCGCTTCAGTTTATCTTTGAACATTCAGAAACCTCCTTAGAACAGCTACATTATAGCACAAAAGCGTTAAAATGGGGGTGGAGGGCTGCTGGATGCTTTAGGAAAGAGGGGCGGCCGGGTTCGGCACACAGGCTCCGGTTGACTTTGTTGGTAAGAAATGATATATACTTAACATAAAATTTAATCTCAAAAAGCGTTGAAGGACAGGAGTGGATCCGTTATCCGCTCCGCAGTAGAATGCAAGCTGCAGCATTTCAGAGAGCCGGTGGGAGGTGCGAACCGGTACAGGCGGCATTCGAATTACCGTCCGGAGCCGGGGAAGGGAACAAGCGGGAGGGCTTCCGGAAAGCTCCTGTTTCATTATCTTCCTACCGGGGCAATCCCGTTATTCCTTGTGGAGTGAAAGTACACCGCCTGCCTGGTAAGGGCTGGTCAGGGTGTGCTTTAAGTAGGGTGGTACCGCGAGCTAAGCCTTCTCGTCCCTTGTGGAGACGAAAGGCTTTTTTCTATTTCTGTCGAGAGGGGTTTGCAAGCATGGTTAAATGCAATGAATTAAGCGAAGAGCAGCAGAAGGAGGTCAACCGCCAGTGGGAGCTGTTCAGCCGGGGAGCGGCCGAAATCGTACCTGAGGAAGAGCTGAAGGACAAGATCATTCAGTCCGTCGCCACCGGGACTCCTTTGAAAGTAAAGCTGGGGCTAGATCCTTCCGCACCCGATATCCACGTGGGCCATACGGTGGTCCTGCATAAGCTTCGTCAATTCCAGGAGGCGGGGCATCAGGTTCAGCTGATCATCGGGGATTTCACGGGAAGAATCGGAGACCCCACCGGAAAATCGGAAACCCGCAAGCAGCTGACCGAAGAGGATGTGACCCGCAACGCGGAAACCTACCGGAAGCAAATTTTCAAAATTCTCGATGCGGACAAGACCCAGGTCTACTTCAACAGCGAATGGCTCGCTCCGATGACCTTTGCGGAGGTGGTCGGGCTGTCGGCTAAGCTGACCGTTGCCCGCATGCTCGAAAGGGATGACTTCAGCAAGCGTTATGCCGGCGGCCTGCCGATTCATATCCATGAATTCTTTTACCCGCTCATGCAGGGATACGATTCCGTTGCCTTGAAGAGTGACGTGGAGTTGGGCGGGACAGACCAGAAGTTCAACCTCCTCATGGGGCGTACGCTTCAGAAGGAATACGGGGTGCCTGCGCAGGCGGCGCTCATGCTGCCGCTGCTTGAAGGGCTCGACGGCGTGAACAAGATGAGCAAGAGCTTGGGCAACTACATCGGGATTGATGAGGCTCCTAACGAGATCTACGGCAAGTCGATGTCTATCCCCGATGAACTCATGATCAAATACTACGAGCTGGCTACCGACATCTCTAACGATGAGCTGGCTGCGCTGCGCCAGGGGCTGACGGACGGAACCGTTCACCCGCGGGATGCCAAAATGAAGCTGGCCGCCTCCTTCGTAAGGATGTATCACGGGGAAGAGGCCGCGAAGGAAGCGGAGCAGCATTTCGTAACGGTCTTCCAGCAGCGTTCGCTTCCGGATGAGATTGAGGAGGTTACGGTTCCGTCCTCCGAGCTCGATAACGGCAAGATCCGGCTCGTGAAGCTGCTCGTGACCGCGGGCCTTCAAGCCTCGAACGGAGAAGCCAAGCGGAGCATTCAGCAGGGAGCTGTCAAGATCAACGAAGAGAAGAACGACGATCCCCAGGCGGAGATAGCCCTGGCCGATGGGGACATCATCCAAGTGGGCAAACGTAAGTTTGCCAAAATCCGGCTGGCCTAGCGCTGCCTATTGGCCCTTTGGCCGTAGGTGCTTTCGGCCAAGGAGACCGGCCGTGCCTGATAACGGTGCAGGCTCGTCTAACAGCAAAAAAACGTGCCTTCGAAGAAAAGAAGGCACGCTTTTTTGCTGTGGACGGTGACGGAAGGCGGTCATGGATCAACCACTGGTTCCCGCCTGCCTCCAAAGAAAACCCCCGGAGAAAGACTCCGGGGGAAGGATCCGATTAGCGGCTGTAGAACTCGACGATTTGCTTCTCGTCGATTTCTTGAGACAGCTCGGAACGCTCAGGAAGACGAACATAACGGCCTTCCATAGCGGTATCGTTGAAATCAAGGTAAGCGGCAATGTGGTGGCGATTGCCAACGGCTTCTTTGATGGAAGCGAGGCCGCGGCTTCTTTCACGAAGACCGATTACGTCGCCAACGGAAACGGTGTAGGAAGCGATGTCCACTTTCTTGCCGTTAACTTGTACGTGTCCGTGGGAAACCAGCTGACGCGCGCCGGCGCGGGAGTTAGCGAACCCAAGACGGTAAACGAGGTTATCCAGACGGCTTTCCAGCAGAACCATGAAGTTCTCACCGGAAATACCTTTCATTTTGGAAGCTTTCGTGTACAGGTTGCGGAATTGCTTCTCGTTCAAGCCGTACATATGGCGAAGCTTCTGCTTCTCTTGCAGCTGCATGCCGTAGCCGCTAATTTTTCTTTTTTGCCCTGGGCCGTGCTGGCCTGGAGGGAAAGGACGTTTTGCCAATTCTTTGCCGGTGCCGCTCAGGGAGATGCCCAGGCGACGGCTGAGTTTAAATTTAGGACCTGTGTATCGAGACATGTATCAATGGCTCCTTCAGCTTTTTAGTTTTGGGTTTGTGTGTAGTTGGGTAAAACGTGATGGGGTTGATCCCGGTCGTGCCTGACTTTGTTTAAAGAGACGTTGAGCCTCCTGGCAAGCATGTTCAGCCGCAGTCCTGCCAGCAACAAAATCAGCGAGGGTTGACACGACGTATCAACAAATAGGTTGGTTCACACAACATCTAATTCTATAAGATATCGATGCTGAATGTCAAGGGCATTTAGGCGCGTTAAGGAAGGATATAAGGTAGGAAAGCGGGATTTCTAGTGCAATATTCATATATTCATAGTATGATGACAGTAAGAAACGACAGCATTCGATCTTACCCTATGCCGAACAAAGGAGCTCCTAATGAAGGACTGGCCTCAAGAGTCTTCCTCCCCGAAAGCTATTATCTTCCCCCGCCGGCCCTGTCCGGATGGCGGAAGCTTCCCTAATGGTTAACCTGCCCTGCCGGGAGATTCCGGATGAGCCGGCTCTACTCCTGTACCGGTCGGTGGTAAGCGGATTTGCCCTTTGGAAGGAGCAGCTGCCTCCGGAGAGGGAAGGTCTGCTATATATGTATACGACGAATGAAATGGAAGACAAGCTGGGCTTGGACCGGGAAGAGGGCACGGAGTGGTACGGCGTCCATGAGCTTCCGGAGGATGCTCGTGACCTGTGGAAGCAAGCAGGCTTCTGCCTGCAGTCGGGCATCCGATCGGCGTGGGAAGGAGCTTTTGGAATTCCGCTTGCTGACCAAGATGGCAGGGCAATTGCTGTTGTCGGCCTTTGCGGCCTAGCGGAGAAATCGGAAGCTTATATGGAGAAGTGGGGGAACAGGACGGCTGCCGCTCTGGTTCCTTATGTGCTGCTTTCCTGGGAGAGGGAATTGTCCCGGCTCAGGGAAGATAGAATTCGAGCCCGCGAACAGCTGATATCCTGTAAAGAGGAAGTCTTCAAGCTGTCTGAGCGGCTCTTCTCTCTAAATGACGGGCCCTCCATCTTAACGGAGCTGCTCGATTCGCTCCACCGGTTTTTCCCGAATTTTCGGGTAGACCTGCTTCTTTCCCAGGACAGCCAGGAGGAAGCCTCCCGGCGAAGCCCTTGAGCATTTTTAACGGAACCAGCCAGATCTGTATCCGGGCGTTCATGGAGGGACGTCTTCTTACCAAAGGAGGACCGGAGGGGATTCGGGAGCTGGCGGCTCCCCTGGCAGGCAAGCAGGGCGTGTACGGCGTCGTTCATTTCCTGCGTGAGAGCGGGGCCGAGCTCCGTTTGGATACGAGCGTGCTGGAATCAGCGATCCGGGCGGCCGGCGCGGCGTTCGAGAACGCTCTGCTATACGAGCAGTCCAATCTGCTCGTCGCAGAGCTGCGGCTTATTAATGAAATTACAAGAAGGCTGAACGAAAGCTTGAAGCTGAAAGAGATCTACAGCTTCGCTTCCTCGGAACTGATTTCTATTTTCGATGCGGATTTCTGCTGCATTCTCCAGCACGACCGGAGCAGCAAACAGATGATCGTCCAGGCAAGCAATCTGCCGGCCCTTGAGCAAGCGAAGTTTACGCTTCAGGAAGGTTATGCCGGATTGATTTACGAAACCCGGGAGCCGGTGATCGTCTCCGATTACAGAGAGAACCGGACGTTCGCTTCCCGGCTCATGGAAATGACGGACTCGCGCTCTTTAATCGGGTGCCCCTTGTATGTGAATGGGGAGGTGATCGGAGTCATCCTGGTGACTCACCGGTATCCCCATTATTTTACGTATGACAATTACAAGCTTCTCCAGGTGCTTTCCGGGCATATCGGCTTGGCGATGGCGAATGCTTCCCTGCATGCGGAAGTAAGAAGGATGGTCATCACCGACAACCTGACGGGCTTGTACACGAGGCATTATTTGAACGAGCAGGTTTCCCACATGCAGCATAAGGACCAATGCGGTTCGCTGATTGTAGTGGATATCGACGATTTTAAAGGCATCAACGATACGTACGGTCATCTGGTGGGAGACCGCATTCTCATCCAGGTCAGTACGATCGTCCGTTCATCCATCCGCGAGACGGATATCCCCGCCCGGTGGGGTGGGGAAGAGCTGGCCATTTACCTTCCCCAGATCGGAAGCGATGCCGCTGTCCGCATAGCGGAAAGAATCCGCTGCCGGGTGTTGAGCGAGACGGATCCGGCGGTCACCGTCTCCTGCGGCATTTCGGACTGGAGATACGGGGACGGCAAGATCAGCGTGGAATCGCTTTTCTACAAATCGGATATGGCCTTGTACAAAGCCAAGCACGGCGGTAAGAATCAACACCGGATAGGGTAAGGATAACAGGGAACTTGGCCGTTCCTTGGTTACAAGGAGCGGGAATGCCAAGGAGGTAGATTGTTTTTTGAGAATGCCATCCATCAAGAAATGCATAATGTACGCAGGTATCCTGGCCGCGGCCGCCTGGCTCATTTATTTTCTTTTCTTCACCCGGACCGGTCTCCGGTTAACGCACGTCAACATGCGGGATTTGTCGGAGGACCTTCAAGCTCTCGGGCCTTATGCGCTTTTTCTCGGTATGCTCGCGGTTTTTATCCAGACCCTTGTCCCGATCGTTCCTTTTATGCTAGTGGCCGGGGCGAATGTTCTTGTCTTCGGACTTGTCCAAGGAGTTACCATCAACTACACGATGGCCTGTATCGGGGCCGCTGCCGCTTTTTCTTCGCCCGTTATTACGGGCACTCCTGGGTGGAGAAGAAGCTGGACCGGTATCCGGCGGTGCTGGAGTTCAACAAGCGGCTGGAAACCCATGGCTTTTTCTATGTTCTAGTCGGGCGGCTTATTCCCATTCTCCCTTCGACAGCCATCAATCTAGGGGCGGGCGTAAGCAAGATTCGGGTCTCTCACTTTATTCTGGCAACCCTAATCGGGAAGCTCCCGATTGTCTACCTGGAGTCCACCATCGCCCATGACATGCTTCATATTCACAAGCACAAGGGCCGGCTCGTTCTCTACGTGGTCATCTTCCTCGTGCTGCTGTATATTGGGAGTTTGTTTAAAAGCAAAATCACCGGGAAATTCAATTCCCCCAAAAAGTAAGCCGCTTCGTATTGCATGCAAGCGCTTGAAAAGGTATCATAAAGAAGATTTAACCGATTTCATAATCAAATGGAGGGAATACGATGTCCAATTCCAGCAATGCAGCGATTGTGGAAATTTCCCAGACGGCGAACAAGTTTCGCTCTTCGATCGTTCTGCAGTACGAAAACAAGTATATCGACGTAAAAAGCATCCTTGGTCTATTCACCACTTTGCTGACCAGCGGACAGTATAATCTCCATGTCCACGGTCCCGATGCGGAAGAAGCCAAGACGGCCATGAGCGAAGTCTTTGCCAAGCACAACATGGCGGTAAACGTAATCACCGATTAATTAAGAAAGAACAATCAAGCATTTCGCCCGGGCGGAATGCTTTTTTGGCCTATGGGTGTCTCTACCCCCATTCCGGCGATTCTCTTGTATCTTCCGGCGATTTCGTCTAATATAAGGCATAAAGGAATTGTTCTTTACGGACGGGGGAAGGATCATGACTTCATCTGATCTATTGTTGAATTTAAATCAGAAAGCACTCACTCTTCTTCAGGAAGATGCCGATAAAATCGAGAAGTTGATTGAAGTTCAGATGGAGAATTTGACAACCCGGAAATGTCCCCTCTACGAGGAAGTGCTGGATACCCAGATGTACGGGTTCTCCCGGGAAATTGATTTTGCCACCAGAGCGGGGCTCATCAGCGAATCAACCGGCAAGCAGCTTCTGAGCAAGCTGGAGCGCAACCTGGCGCAGCTGTATGAAGCCTTAAATATAAAAGAGTAACTCCCGAGGGAGTTACTCTTTTATATTTATTAGGCGGATAACCGGGCGGCGATCCTCAAACGAGGAAGAAGGCGATGCCGAGAATGAGGTAGACGGCGATCAGCAGCACGCCTTCGTACCAGTTGGTCGAGCCGTCCCGAGATATGGATTTCGCGATGAAGACGCTGACTCCGATCGCCACGAGCTCCGCAACGGTAAAGACAATGTTCATGGTCTCGCCCATGAAGAAGCTGATGAAGACCAGCACGGGGGCCACGAACAAGGCGATCTGCAGGGAGCTGCCGATGGCGATCTCGACGGCGGCTCCGATTTTGTTCTTCATGGCCAGCATAACCGCGGCGGAATGCTCGGCGGCGTTCCCGATTATGGCGATCAGGAAGGCCCCGACGAAAAGCTCGGACAAGCCGAATAGATGGGCGAATTCCTCCACGGTTCCCACCAGCCATTCGCTGACCAGGGCGACCATAACGGTAGCCACGACCAGATAGAGGATGGAGCGTCCTTTGCTCCACGGAACCTCCTGGTGTTCGTCCACCACCTGGGAATCTGCGAGCTCGTCCTTATGGGTCACCATGGAGAAGTACAGCCACAGGAAGTAGCAGACGATCAGAATACCGGCTACCACGAGACTGAGGGTATTCGTTTCCCCTGGGGTCAGCTTGGTAAAGAACATGGCCGGGATGAAGAGGGCGATGACCGCAAGGAGCATCAGAGAAGCATTATGCCCGGCCAGCATGACGTTGTAACGCTGGGTTTTGAATTTGATGCCGCCCAGGAGAACGCTCAGGCCAAGGACCAGCAGGAGATTGCCGATGATCGACCCGGTAATGCTCGCCTTTACCATTTCGAACAGCTGCGGCTTGCCGTTCACGGCATCCTTGATTAGGATGATGGCGATGATCAGCTCGGCGGCGTTCCCGAAGGTGGCGTTCAGGAAGCCTCCTACCCGTTCTCCCGCGTAATGAGCGACACTCTCCGTAGCTTTGCCGAGAAATCCGGCTACGAAAATGACCGCGACACAGGAGAGAACGAATTGCAGGATAGGACCTTGATGCGTGTAGTGGGCCACTCCGGCCGCCACGAAAAAGATACCCAACCCGATAAAAAACAACTTCTGCTTCACAGGTTTCCACTCCCATACAGGTTCGTTTCCAAGATTGCCTAACTCATTTTATTACAAAAGTTGGCCGGGGGCAAACTCCCTATCGCCGAAAGGCCGAGCGTTGACTCGTTGACAGCGCCTTTATTATAATAGATGAAAAGGGAGTGAGCCGATGGCAGAAGAAAACCAAGCAGGATTTATTCGCATATCCGATGACGTAGTATCCACCATCGCAGGGCTTGCCGCTATGGATACCCCAGGAATTTCGGGGATGTCCGGAGGAATCTCGGAGGGCCTGGCCAAGCGGCTGAGCGGCAAAAACGTCCAAAGGGGCGTAACCGTTGAAGTCGGCCAGCTGGAAGCGGCCATTGACCTTCGGGTTATCGTGCATTACGGCACGAACATTCAAGAGGTTTGCCATGAACTGCAGCTGAACGTGCGGGAAGCCGTGGAGAACATGACCGGCCTTCGCGTAGTGGAAGTAAACGTTAAGGTGGAGGGCGTAGCCTTCCGAGAGCGGGAGGAAGAGCCCGAGGATCCGAACCGCGTCAAATAATCCAGGCATAAAGAAAGAGAACTTGTCCACTTGGTCAAGTTCTCTTTTTGTTGGGGGACGGTTTGGCCTGATCCCGCGAGATGCTTAGCACCATGCCCATGGAGATCATGGTAGCGAGCACCGATGACCCGCCGTAGCTGATCAGAGGAAGGGTGATCCCCGTCATCGGGATGGAATTCGTTACTCCGCCGATGTTGATCAAGGTCTGGATGGCAATCATGCTCATGATGCCTACCCCAATGAGGGACGCGTATGGATCGGGATTTCGCAGGGAAACGACGATTCCCCGCCATACAAACAAGCAGTACACAAGGAGGAACAGGCTCGTCCCCAGGAAGCCCAGTTCTTCCCCGATAATGGCAAAGATGAAATCGCTGTGCGATTGGGACAGAAAGTTGATTTTCTGAATGCTTCGGCTCAGCCCGGTTCCCGTAAACCCTCCATGCCCGAAAGCGAGCAGGGAATTGACCATCTGGTAGGTGGAATCCGAGCTGTCGGACCAGGGGTCGAACAAAGTCGTGATCCGCTTTAGCCGGTAATTGTTCGAGTTAGGGTTGCTCAGGTAAGAAAGGCCGAAATAGGCGATACCAAGAGCAAGAGCTGATCCTCCAAGCACGAAGATATGCTTTAGGTTGGCTCCCCCGATGGTGATGATGACCATGGCGCCTAAGACCAGCACCAAGCACGAGCCCAAGTCAGGCTGCAGCATAATCAGGAAAGCCAGGATACCTGTTATCACCAGGCAGGGGATCAGGCCTTTTTAAGGTCGTACATCTTGTCCCCTTTTTGCGGATCAGGTTGGCCAAATACAGAATGACGGCCAGCTTGGCGAACTCGGCAGGCTGCAGATTGAAAGGCCCCAAGTCGATCCAGCTTCGTGCCCCGTATTGGGTGTCCCCGTTTCCGAAGAAGAGAACCAGCACCAGCAAGAGAAGGACAATGGCGAACAAGGGCAGGGTCCATTTCTTCAGCTTGCTGTAAGGAACATTCATAAAAAACAGCATGCCGACGGCGCCCAATCCGACCGCAACGGCCTGCTTCTTGGCGAAGATGAAGGAGTTGTCATATTTAAAGGTAGACACCATCGAGCTGGAGCTGTATACCATCATCAACCCGAAGGCGACGAGAGCAAGGGTCAAGAACAAAAGCAGAAAGTCCGGTGTTCCTCGCCTTGGGGAAGTCATAAGACTACCTTATTCCGCCAGGAGCTGCTTCAATTTGGCGATCTTGTCCTGTGCTTCCTTCAAGATGCTTGGCGGGACCGGTGCATCGTAGTCCAGTCCGTGCGGGAAGGAGGTTTTGCCTATGTAGGTTTCCGTAAGGACCAGAATGGAGTACGGGTTCTCCAGCTTACCGGATTCCACACGGGAGTTGATCCGCAGGTAATATTCGTCTGTTCCGTTTTTATCCGTCATCTTGTAGTCGTAGGTTGCCCGGTAGGACTCCCATTGGCCGCGGAAAAAGCCGAGCTTCTCGGTCACCTCATCGAGATGTGCAAGGTCGCTCTTCAATCCCTTAAGTCCGGCATTTTCAATAATCATATGTGGTACGCCTCCTGAGTCTGTTTGTTACTCATGATAGTATGTTTCCCTTACTTGTGCAAGCCTTAACCCGCCGGGCGTTCCGAGCAATTGTGGCTAATTTGTGGATTTGGTAGAATGCATATAGAGACCCGGATTGACGAAGCGAAAGGGGGACAAGATGAGCGAGACCTTAGAACAACAGCTGGACGAATGGTTTCCGCGAATGATCGAATGGCGCCGGCACCTTCATCGGAATCCCGAGCTCTCGTACCGAGAAACCGAGACCTCCCGCATGGTGGCGGCAGTCTTAAGAAAGCTGGGCTTGGAAACCGAGACGGGAATCGGCGGCCACGGAGTAACCGGTCTGATCGACAGCGGAAAACCGGGGCCGACCATCGCCCTAAGGGCGGATATGGACGCCTTGCCGATCCATGATGAGAAAACGTGCGATTATGCATCACAGGTGGACGGCGTCATGCATGCCTGCGGGCATGATGCCCATACGTCCGTCCTGCTCGCCGCGGCGGGAATCCTGAAGGAACGCAAGGAGCACTGGAGCGGAAAGATCAAGCTGATCTTTCAGCCGGCGGAGGAAATGAGTCCGGGAGGAGCGCAGCCGATGATCCGTGACGGGGTTCTCACCGGGGTCGACGCCATCTATGGCATTCATCTCTGGACACCTTATCCGGCTGGAAGCATTTCAACCCGGCCCGGCCCATTTATGGCGGCAGCCGACGAATTTACCATTACCATCAAAGGAAAGGGAGGACATGGCGGCCTTCCTCACGAAACGGTGGACAGTCTCGTGGTAGGGGCCCATCTGGCCGTTAACCTGCAGGCTATCGTGAGCCGGAACCTGGATCCGACCGAACCCGGCGTGGTGTCCATTGGCTCCATCCAGGCGGGAACGAGCTTTAATGTCATTGCCGATCTATGTACGCTGAACGGAACGGTGAGAACCTTTAACGTGGAAGTCCGGGACTATATCCGGCAGCGTCTCGATGAAATAACGCGGCACACCTGCGCCATGTTCGGGGCGGAAGGCGAGGTGGAATACAAGCTCGGCTACCCTCCGGTCATCAACCATGAGCGGGAAACGCAACGGGTGTGGAAAGCGGCGGAGGCTCATGCGGACGGCGAGGTCTTCACGTCTCCCCTGATTATGGCGGCGGAGGATTTTGCCTACTATTTGGAGAAGGTTCCGGGCTGTTTCCTCTTCGTGGGAGCCGGGAATCCGGAGAAGGGCATCGTGCACCCGCATCATCACCCCAAGTTTGACATCGACGAAAGCTGCATGAGAACGGCGGCGCGTCTGTTCGTCCGTCTGGCGGAGGGGTATACGGACCTGCCGGTGCGGCAGCCCGGTGAATGAATCCCGGTCGTTTGGACAGCCTATGGAAAACCCTTGCTCTGCCATTAAGCGGGCGGGGATCCAACTTAACAACAGGAGGCTTCCATCCTTGACGACCCTTAAAGAAATCATGACCCGGGACTGCGTAACCGTCACCCTGGAGGACAATGTATACGAAATCGCCGTAAAAATGAAGCAGCATGACATCGGGTTCATTCCCGTTGTCGACGGCAAGCAGCTAATTGGTGTGGTAACGGACCGGGATTTGGTCGTCCGCGGCTATGCGGAGAAGCGTTCCGGCTCGACGGCTGTGAAAGAGGTCATCAGCGAGAAGACCGTCACGGCTTCTCCCGACATGACCGTCCGCGAAGCGGCGGAATTAATGGCACGTGAACAAATCCGCCGTCTTCCCGTCGTCGAGAACGGGGAATTGGCCGGTGTTGTGGCGATTGGGGATTTGGCGATTCGCCAAAAGCTCGAAGACGAAGCCGGACAAGCGCTTAGCCGTATCTCCGAACCGGACCTGAACGAAACCCAAGCCTATCACTAATCGAAACCCGGCTTCCAATCGGCTTATCTTGAAGAGCATTAAGAAGCGGCATTCCACCTGCGGAGTGCCGTTTTTTGCTGTTGAGAATGACCTGAACCGGGGGCCAACCGGGGAATTTCAAGGAATTTCTTCCTAATCCGCAAAAATTATGTCGAATTAGACCACCTTCCTATGGACGTCTCTCTTTTCTCTATTTTATAGTAGAAAAGGATTTGGAGAAAATGCAGTAGGAGGAATGGTTCTTGCATCCGACGTCCCGCTCCACGAAGTGGATTTCCGCTCTTATCAGTGCCCTATTGTTTACCGTTATCGGTCTTACGCCGGCCGTTCCGGTAACGCCGGCTTCCGCCCAGAGCGCTACCTTCTATACCTGGCCCGCCTCTCCTTCGGGAAGTGTGGGAGTGGCCAAACCCGTCATTCAAATGAAAGTGAAATACACCGGATTGGAAGTCGCTTCCTACAGCATGACGCTGAACGGATCTCCGGTGCAGGTTCAATATGATGAAATGTCCGGACGGTTTCAATACAGCCCGAAAGAGAACCTTGCCCCTGGGGGTTATGCGGTAGGCTTTCAGCTTCAATTTAAAGGGTACCAGCCTAAGAAGTATGCCTGGACCTTCACCGTCGTTCCGGGAGCGGTTCAAGCGTTCCCGGCGTGGGAGGAGAGCCAGCTTAAGGCCCTGAGGGCCGTCAACGATATTCGCCGCCAGCTTGGATTATCCGAAGTCGTCCTCAACAATAATTTGAACCTGTCGGCTGCGGCCCATGCCCATTACCAGGACAAGCAGGGGATAATTACGCATGAGGAAACAGCCGGCAAGGAAGGCTTTACCGGACAAACGTTAAGCCAGCGGATTGCCTATTTCGGCTACTCCAATGATTCGGCAGCCGAGGACATCAGCCAGCAGACGAGCACCAGCCCAACCGAAGCGGTGGACAGCTTGTTCGACGCTCCCTACCACCGGATTCCGTTCCTGGATCCCGGCCTTAAGGAGATCGGATATGGGCGGCAGGGAAGCTTCCATGTCCTGCTGTTCGGGATAGAGGGAGCCCGAAAGAGCGGGGTGGAGACCGTCGTCTCCCCGGCGGGGAACCAGAGGGGAGTAGCAGCCGGCTGGAACGGCCACGAAATTCCCGATCCTCTCCGTCTTCACGGACAAGCCGCCTATCCGGTAGGCTATCCGATTATGGCGGGCTTTTACAGCCCGGACTTTAAGGAGGTCCGGCTGGCTGCCGCTTCTCTTGCCGATTCCTCGGGACGGGATATCGAACTCCTCCTTAATTCGCCGGCCGGGGATACTCATCTCACGAACCAGCTTCTTCTCCTTCCGGCCAAGCCGCTCCAAACAGGCGAAACCTACCGGGTCAAGCTCAGGGCGGTCATCGGCAAACAGGATGGATCCGAGGAAGCCGTTGACCGGGAGTGGACGTTCACCACCGAAAGCTTGAGCGGCGACGGGCGGAAGGTCCTTCATCCGCCGATTCCCTCCGATCTGGCTTCCTCGACAACCGGCCATACCGGGCATACGGTGACCTTCGGCTTAGATGATTCCACCTATGTGGTCGACCAGACCCGCCTGCCGATGACGGTAAAGCCGCTCCTTCTAAACGGCTTCTCTTATCTCGCGATTCGGGATCTGGAGAAGGCCCTGGGGGCCCGGGTGGAGTGGGACGATACGCGGAAGGCGGCCGTCTATACCAAAAACAACCGCACCGTCGTGTTCTACGTGAACCGCAGCAGCTATGAAATCAACGGCACCGCTTACCCGACCGATACCCCGGCCCGATTAACGGGTGTCGGAACGGATAATCCCCGGACCATGGTCCCCGTGCGGCTGCTCTCCGATCTGCTGGGCTGTAAGGTGGATTATATCGATGCGACCCGGACCGTGAAAATCACCTACTGAACCGTTAATGCCATTCTATGCCCCTATGACGGGCTGAAAAAAGAAGACAACCTTCCTCGAAGCCGGGAATCCGGTACTGAGAAGAGGGTTGTCTTCTTTTTGGCCTCTAGCCTCCCGCCTTCCGGAAGCCGGCCTTGCGCGCTTCGCTTTCGGTGCAGAACAGGGCTTCCGGGACGGTTTTGTCATAATAGGCGGTTCCCGGAAGATGATAGATTTTCTCGTTCTTCGAGTTGATGTTGCCTTTGATTTGGGGATCTTCGCAGGAGGAGCCGGAGAACACCGCAGAAGAGGGCTTGCTTCCGTCAGAGGCATGTTTTCCCCACAAGCCTTTCTTCTGGCTGCGGGCGTCCTTCTCGGCTTGGACAAAACGATCGGCGTAGAGCACGTTAGGGGGAACGGTCATCGGGTTGGCGTACCCTTCCCGAACCAGCTTTTCGTTATACATCAAGGCTTCCCCTTCGAGAAACACATACCGCAGCAGCCTTCCGTACTTGTCGGTGTTCCCCGCATCGCTGAACAAATATACAGTCTTGCCCGCCAGCTGTTTCTTCGTGTAGGCGCTCGCTTCCTTGCCGAAAGGCTGGACGGTACCCAGGCTCTCGGGTGTGTTCACTCCAATCAGCCGGACCTTCTCTCCGGTTCCGGTGACGAACGTATCCCCGTCGACCACCCGTTGAACCTTCTCGACCGAATACCTTCTATCCTTAAGAGCGGGGTAGTCTTTATAGAGGGAGCTCACAAAGTCATGATCCGGCTTACCCGGGGCAGGGGAGCAGCCAGCCGACAGGATAAGCAGCGAAAGCAGCATCAGTATAAATTTCATCATCGATCCGGACTCCTGTTCTCGTCATGTTCGCAAGGAAAGTAGAAACTCATTTTTCCATAGTCGGCGTGCTTTGGCAAGAGGAAAAAGGTTTATTTTCCACCGGTTGCCTTCATACTATAGCTAATGCCTTATTCTGGGCGTATAAAAAGAAGCTGGTAAGCAATCGGAGGTTCTCTGGCATGAAGGCAGCCCCTAAACCATTAATGCTGTTAAACAATAGAACGGTCCTCCTTGAGACGGACCATCCTGAATACGAGACGATCCGAAGCCGGCTGGCCCTGTTTGCCGACCTGGTCAAAAGCCCGGAGAATCTTCATACCTACCGGATCACGCCTTTTTCCTTATGGAGTGCGGCGGCGGCGGGGGTACGGGAGGACGACATACTCGGTCTTCTGGAGCAGTATGGTAAGTTTCGGGTACCCGACTCCGTCCGCAAGGAAATCAGGGCCTACTACAGCCGTTACGGAATGCTTCATCTGGAGAGGCAGGAAAGCCGGCTGCTGCTCGTTTCCAACAGCGCCGATTTCCTCGACCGGCTGGAAGCCAACCCCTCCCTGGGCGGAATGCTCATCGGCCGCTGCTCCGCGGAAACCATCGAAATCAAGGAATCCGCGAGAGGGCTGCTTAAGAAGGAATTGACGCGGCTCGGCTATCCGGTCATCGATTACGCGGGCTTCCACGAAGGAGAAGCCTTGGATATTCGTCTTCAGACGGCCAACGCGAAAGGGGTTCCTTTCTCTCTTAGATCCTACCAAGCGGAAGCGGTCGAGGTGTTCTGCCGGACGGGAAGCCGTCATGGGGGAAGCGGAGTCGTGGTTCTTCCATGCGGAGCCGGCAAAACGGTCGTCGGGATCGGGGTGATGGCCCGGCTGAACTGCGCCACCTTAATTCTGACCACCAATGTGGCGTCGGTGCGCCAGTGGAGGAAGGAGATTCTGGAGAAGACGGGGGCCGGGGAGAACCAGATTGGGGAATATACGGGAGTCCGGAAGGAAGTCCGCCCCATTACCATTGCCACGTACCAGATTCTCACCCACCGCAAGTCGAAGGAAGGGGAGTTTCCCCATATGCATCTGTTTAACGAGCGGGATTGGGGGTTGATCATCTACGACGAGGTGCACCTGCTGCCCGCTCCGATCTTCCGCGTCACGGCCGACATCCAAGCAACCCGGCGGCTCGGTCTGACGGCCACACTGGTCAGGGAGGACGGCTGCGAAGAGGATGTCTACGCCCTGGTCGGTCCCAAGCAGTACGAGCTCCCCTGGAGGGAGCTGGAGGCAAAGGGCTGGATAGCCGAAGTCACCACGACGGAAGTCAGACTTCCGCTCAGCGAGAAGGCGAGAGCGGGGTATGAGAAGGCCGGTCCCCGGAGCCGCTACCGGCTCGCAGCCGAGAATCCCGACAAGCTCCAAGTGGTCCGGCAGCTGCTGAACCGGCATAAGGGCCTGCCTACCCTTATCATCGGCCAATACCTGGACCAGCTCCGTCTGATCGCGGAGGCGACCGGGGCTCCCCTCATTACCGGAGCAACGGACCACGAGGAACGGGAGCGGCTGTACCGGCGTTTTCGCAGCGGGGAAGTATCCCTTCTGGTGGTCTCCAAGGTAGCCAATTTTGCCGTGGATCTCCCGGAAGCCGCGGTAGCCATCCAAGTGTCCGGCAGCTACGGATCCCGTCAGGAGGAGGCTCAGCGGCTCGGCCGTGTTCTCCGTCCGAAGGCGGGAGTCAATCGGGCTTATTTCTATACGCTGGTCAGCCGGGAGACGAACGAGCAGGAATTTGCCCTTAAGCGCCAGATGTTTCTGGTGGAGCAGGGCTATCATTACCGGATTGTGGAATCGTAAAACGGAGGCGGGTTGAATATGAACAATAGCGAGAGCGATCAACAGGGGAACGGCCATCCGGCCGTTCTTTATTCAGGGCTTCCCGCTCTGGCGAAGGACGTCGTGAGGATCATTGTGAGCTATTCGGCCTGCTGCCCGTTCGGAATGAGTCAGCTGGAGGACTGGGCGGAGCGGGAAGGGCTGTCGGGGGCGGAGGCCGCGGCCGGACTTGCGGTTCTTCGAAGAAGAGGCGCCGTCTGCTTCTTCCATGAACCCGGAACCGCTCCCTATCACATGCTTCCTAAGGAATGCCTTGCCGAATGGCATCAAGTGCTTTTTCCGCGCCTTGACGAGGAACCCATTTTCCCGCTGGACAAGGAAGAGCCCATCCTCTACCGGCCGCTGGCGGCGGTTCATGCCATGCTGCAGTTTCTATCCTATGTCTCGTGGGAGGACATCCGGCTTACGCTGGCGGGGCGCTTCCCCTCCGGGCCGGGAAGAGCCTGGAGAAACGGATCGATGGCTTCAGCCCTTACGGAAAAGAAGGACGAACAGATGCCGGGCCCGGAACCGGAGAACGGCTGATGGAGTGGGCCCAGGAGCTCGGGCTTCTAAAGGTGGTAGGGGGCAGCTTCGTCTCGTCCCCCCGCCTTGAAAGAATGGCTCGGTAAGAGGCCCTGTGTCAGGGATGAAGAGCTTCGCGGCATCTGGCTGGGGAAACAGCCGATCCGCAGCCCGCTGGAAGCCCATCTGGCTGCCGCTGCCGAGAACGGTTCCGCCGGCTGTTCTTTCTCCGTCGATGATCTGGTCAAGAAGCTTAAAGCTTGGGGATTCCGATTGACCAGGAGGACCAAACCCTATCCAGCTTCGAAAGCCAATGGCTTAAGCCGATGGCGGGCATGGGCTGGATGGAGCAGGCGGAGCGTCCGGATGGCACTATCTGCTTTCGCCGTTTGGCAGCAGAAGCGGCTGAAATAAATAGGCTGGAAGAACTAGAAGAGGAAGAGAAAGAAGCGGTCCGTTGGTATGTGCAGCCCGATTTGGAGGTTATTGTGCCTCCGGGTATCTCTCATGAGCTTCTATGGGAGCTCGAGCTGATGGCCCACCGGGTCGGGAGCGATGATTGTCTGCTCTACCGGCTCACCCGAGAGACCTGGCTTCGCACTCTAGCCGGCGGACGTTCGGCGGAGAGGCTCATTCGTTTCCTGGACGGGCATGCCGTCTATGGACTCCCGGGTAATGTGGAGCTCATTCTGCGGGAGTGGGGAGGAGAGCAAGGCATTTCCAGCGGCACAGGCGGCGCCAGCCCACTTTATCAGGAGCTGGGCCGTGAAGGAGCGAGCAATCCCTGCTCTCTGCCGGAGCCAGCGGCTTCCCGGGGAGAAAAAAGACGCCACACCCGGCCGTCCATCCGGAAGGCATCGGTCCAAGCTGTAGCGCCCTGGGCTCCGGAGTGGGAGGAGGAGAGGCATACCGTTCCCGCCATGTGGCTGAAAGAGTGCCGGCCCTATCATTTTAGTACGATGAAGGAGATGATCCGGCAGGCGGCCGAATGGAAGACGTTTCTTTACTTGAAAGACGGCGGAACCGCGCGAAAGGTGCTTCCCAAAAAGCTTCACGAAGAAAAAGGAAGATGGAGACTGGAAGCGCTGGAAGGCAATAGGATGGTCGTGATCCCGCAGAAAGAGACGCTCCAATTACAGATTCTGTTACCGGAAACAGGCGATTCGTGATATGATAGAAGCAGTTTATAGGAAGGGAGAGTTGCTTCTTGAGCATCAAAGAAGCCGCCGCGCTCGACATGTCTTCCGTGCTGCTGCAGGCTTACGAGCTGGGAGATTTAATCAATTCCTCCGCCGAGATGGCGGATTACTTATATTGGAAAGAACGGGTACAGAAGGATGAGGAGGCCCAGAAATTGATTGCCGGGTTCGCCCGCCTCAAAGAAAAGTTCGAGGAATGCGAACGGTTCGGTCACTTTCATCCGGATTATCATAAGGCTCTGGAGGAAGTTCAGCGCTGGCAGGAGAAGATGGAGGAGTGTGAGGCGCTGAGAAGGTATCAGCAGGCCGAGGGCGCCGTGGACAATCTTCTCTTCACCATCTCCAAAACCATCGCCCATGCCGTGTCCGATACCATCAAGGTACCGAGCAACAACCCGGGCGTGGAAAGCGGAGGCTGCAGCTCGGGAGGCTGCAGCGGTAACTGCAGCGGAAGCTGCGGATAAAGGACTTAAGTCACGGGTGGAGGGGAGGAAAGGCGAAAATCGGGAATGATTTCCCCGACCTTCGTCCCGCTCCAGTTGTGAAGGATGGGCCGGTGGAAGGAGCGGAGCTCTTTGCTTTCCTCTCCATCCAGCAGGCCGAGCTGGAGCAGCACCTCCATCACCGCCGGGTAAAGGGCGCGCAGGTTGCCGTCCTCGACCTTAACGGCGATGCCCAGTCCTTCCGCGGGAACCGTAAGGGAAAAGACGGCTTCGGCGCCCATTTTGCCGATGATGCGGCCCCCGGTCACTTCGGCTAGACGAGTGTCGAACCGTCCGGTTCCGGCGATCCCGAAGGGGAAAGCGCGTATGGCCCCGACAATTTGGCGGCAGGCCTCCGCCCTGGCGGCGCCGAGCGAATCCGGCCGGCCGAGCCGGGCATAAGCGGCTGCGAGATTGGACAGAGGCATGCCGAAGACGGGCACCCCGCAGCCGTCGGTTCCGAGGCGGATGTCCGACTCGGGCAGGCCGGCCATAACGCTAACCGCTTTCAGCATAAGTTGCTGGACAGGATGCTGCGGGTCCATGTAATGCCCGGAGGAGACGTCCAGCAGCTGCGAAAGCGCCAGCATGCCGGTGTGCTTGCCGGAACAGTTGTTGTGCAGGGCGGTCGGGGCCTTTCCCTCCTCGCGAAGGGCGTCCGCGGCCTGCTTGTAAAACGGCTCATGCGCCCCGCACTGAAGCAGGTCCCGGCTCATTCCCATTTTCTGCAGCAGGTTTTCCACGATGCGGACGTGAGCCGGCTCTCCGTTATGGGAAGCACACAGGAGAGTAATTTCCTCCGGCGAGAAGGCTGTTCCCTCCGCGACGGCTTTTTCCAGCACGGGAATGGCCTGAAGGGGCTTCGCGGACGATCGGGCAAAAGTGAAATGGGAAGGGTCCCCGACTTGATGCAGCACGGTTCCTTCCGGGTTCACCACGGCTGCCGCTCCCCGGTGAAGGCTTTCGGTATAGCCGCCCCGGGTGATTCTAACAATAGGCTCGGTTGGCATGACGGCCACCTCCTGAATTATTTTATTGTGGAAATGAGGGATTGTTCTTTGTTTACCGAACGAAGCGGACTCATCGTGTGGGTCACGGATACAAAACCCGCCCGCAACCTGGAGCGTTACGGGACCGTTCATTATATCTCCAAGAAGATGCAGTACGTCGCCATGTACGTGCATGCCGATAAGCTGGAGGATACGATGCGCAACCTTCAGAGACTTCCTTACGTCAAGAAGGTAGAGCGCTCATACCGAAATGAGATCAAGACGGAGTATACCAGTAACATGGCGGACAAGACAAGATTTTACTCGCTATAAAGGCTATTGGAAATATTTTAATTTTGAAGTAGAATATAGGTATCGCGAAGCATAGTCTTAAGTCCTGGTTTGTGAGGAGGGGTCGTGGCATGAGAGACAAGATTATGGACAGATGGAGCACCTACGAACCGTTTTATGTGAATCTTGCCGACAAGAAGATTGCGGACATCGTCATCACAAACCATGCTCGAATGCGGTGGAGCGACCGGATCGAGGGGACCAAGACAGGC
Source organism: Paenibacillus sp. CC-CFT747 (assembly GCA_030323305.1). GTDB lineage: Bacteria > Bacillota > Bacilli > Paenibacillales > NBRC-103111 > Paenibacillus_AO > Paenibacillus_AO aurantius. The sequence goes on from CP106741.1 coordinate 4,487,154, forward strand.
TTCGAGGACATTTGCGCGTTTCTGTGGGAGAAGCTGAAGGACGGCAAGGTCGATCCTTATTACCGTAACGAACAGGACGTCTATCTGATCGATGAGGATCTCGTCATGGTGGCGGAATTCGCCGTCATCGAGAACGAGACCGATATAGCGGGCAATCCGCTTCACAAGATGATCGTCGTCACCTTCCTCGGCCGCATGTCCGAAACGATAGAGCTCCGGGACCTTAAGTCCTATTATTCCTGGCTGCGGCATTCGCGCCGGATGACCCTGATTAAGAACAGCCGCAAGCGCCGCTGACCCATAAACGAACAAAGCATGCATTTTCCTTGAAATGTATGCTTTTTTATTTGCCCTAGGTTAAGGAAGACGCGTAAAACCCTTGAGGAGGAATTCATAAGGCCCGGGGGAACCGGGGTTCAAGGAACCAGGCCGGTTTGTGATATAATGGGGAGCGAAAGGAAGGCGTTCACGCGATGGCGTTAAATTTTCATCAGCTGCATATTTTTTTCACCGTGGCGGAGAAGGGAAGCTTCTCAAGCGCGGCGCAAGCCTTACATATGACGCAGCCGGCCGTAACCATGCAGATCCAATCCCTGGAGGATCACTTCGGGACCAAGATGTTTCTCCGTTCGACCAAAAAAATCGAATTGACGGAAGCGGGCCGGACGCTTCTTCCTTACGCCAAGCGGAGCATGGACCTCATGATCGAGACGGAACGGGAAATGTCCCGCTATACGCATATGCTGGAGGGGCGTCTGCAACTGGGGGCCAGCCTGACGGTGGGAGAATACATCCTGCCTCGTCTGCTCGGGCCTTTCAATAAGGAATTCCCGCATATCTCCGTTTCCATGAAGGTAATCAACACGACGCAGATCGTAGAGGAGATTCTGTCCCATCAGCTGAATTTCGGTCTTGTGGAGGCCCCGGTCAGCCATCCGGATTTCCACGTGGAAGCGGTGCTTAACGATGAGCTGAAATTGATTCTTCCGGCCGGCCATGAGCTTCTCAAGAAAGAAGCCATCACCATTGACGACGCCCTTCAATATCCCTTCATCCTGAGGGAGCAGGGATCCGGGACCCGTTCGGTCATGCAGGAGGAGTTCCAGCGTCAAGGCTACGATGCCTCCACGATGAAGATTGTGATGGAGCTGGGGAGCACCGGGGCGATCAAATCCGCGGTGGAGGCCCATTTGGGGCTGTCCATCCTCTCCCAATCTTCGATCAAGCACGAAGCGGCCCTGGGCCTTCTTCATGCCCGAAGCATCGAAGGAATCCGGTTTACCCGAAGCTTCTATTCGATTTACTTAAAATCCACCATTCTGCCCATTTCGGCGGTTACCTTCCTGACCTTCATGAGGGAGCGCGAACTCGCCCAATGGCTGTAACCTTAATTGGATAAGGAGCGTCCGGATGACGAACCCAAGAGCTGATTTACATACCCATACGAAGGCTTCCGACGGCCTTCATTCTCCTGCGGAGAACGTAAGAATGGCCAAAGAGAACGGACTGGCCGGTGTGGCGATCACCGATCACGATACGGTAGCCGGTATTCCCGAGGCCAGGGAAGAAGGAAACCGCCTGGGCATTACGGTGATCCCCGGCGTCGAGATCAGCACCGCTGCGGGCGGGCAGGATATCCACGTCCTGGGCTACTTTATGAATACGGAAGATCCCGTCTTTCTCGAAAGGCTGAAGAGCCTGCGGGACGTCCGGGAGAACCGCAACCGGCTCTTAATCGAGCGGCTTCGCGAGCTGGGCGTGGACATTACCATGGAAGCGGTAATCGCGAACATGTCCAAGGAGCTTAAGCCGGATGAAACCGTGGGACGGCCGCATTTTGCCGAATTTCTCACGGCCCGCGGGTATGCTTCCGACATGAAGGATGCGTTTGACCGGTACCTGGGCAAGGACGGGGCCGCCTACATAAGTCCCATGCGCATTCCTCCATCCGAGGCGGTACGCTGGATCCATGAAGCGGGCGGCTGTGCCGTCCTGGCCCATCCGGGCTTGTACGGTCAGGATGACCTCATTCCCGAGCTCGCCCAGGCGGGATTGGACGGACTGGAAGTGTTCCACTCCGACCACTCGGCCGAAGACGAAGAAAGATATGCCGGGTTGGCGAATCGTCATCATTTGTTCGTTACCGGCGGGTCCGATTTTCACGGCTCCCGGGGCGGCAGCGTATTTCATGGACCAATCGGTTCCCGCAGCATACCTATAAAGGGTATCGAAACTATGAAAAAGAGGAGCCACTTCTATGAAAATTCGTAAAGCCATCATTCCGGCAGCCGGCCTCGGCACCCGTTTCCTGCCTGCCACCAAGGCACAGCCGAAAGAAATGCTTCCGATTGTGGACAAACCGGCGATCCAATATATTGTCGAGGAAGCGATAGAGTCCGGGGTCGAGGACATCATTATTGTTACCGGCCGCAACAAGCGGGCGATTGAGGATCATTTTGACAAAAATGTTGAGCTTGAGACCATGCTCGAAGAAAAGGGCAGCCGGGAGCTGCTTCAGATCGTTCAGACGGTGTCCAATCTGGTGGACGTCCATTACATCCGGCAGAAGCAGCCGCTCGGGCTCGGGCATGCCGTTTACTGCGCCCGCAAGTTCATCGGGGAGGAGCCGTTCGCCCTGCTGCTCGGGGACGATATCATCGACTCCAAGCCTCCGTGTCTGAAGCAGATGATCGATCTTTATGAGCAGGCGTCGACCTCGGTCATCGCCGTTCAGGAGGTTCCCTGGGAAGATGTGAATAAATACGGCATCATCTCGTTGTCGCAGGACAACCGGATCGGGGATTTGATCGAGAAGCCGGAGCGCGAATCGGCTCCGTCCAACCTTGCGGTGATCGGACGCTATGTGATCGAGCCTGAGATTTTCTCCATTCTGGAAAAGCAGGAGCCCGGCCGCGGCGGGGAAATCCAGCTGACGGACGCCCTCCGCGTGATGAACCGGAACAAGCCGATGGCCGCTTATTTGCAGCAGGGTCGGAGGTTTGACGTGGGGGATAAGCAGGGCTACATCGAGGCGACGATTGAGTTTGCCCTGGCCCGTCCCGAGCTCCAAGGGCATTTGAAGGAGTATTTGCGCCAATTGGTTCAGTCCTGGGATTAACGATTCAGTTGTATAATCTTTGTAAATGGTTTATAGTTCTGGTAGGGCCATTCTGCGATGGTTCCATAGTCACGTTTATGGGGGTGTCCTACCGTGAGAAGATTATATACCATCAAAGAAGCAGCACTTAGAACGGGACTCTCCACCCAATTGATCCGCAAATGGGAGGAGCGGTACGAAGCCGTTATTCCTTCGCGCTTTCCGAACGGCTACCGGGGCTACACTCAGGAGAATATAGATACGCTGCTTTGGCTGAAGAAGAAAGCGGATGAAGGCATTCCGATCGGGATGGCGGTTCAGGAGCACCGGCTGATGGCGGAGAGACCCGACCCGTCCGAGATCAAATCCGCCGGTGAGGCACCGGGAGAGGATTATGTCGGGAGCCTGCTCCAAAGCTTTCTTAACTTGGATGCCTATGCCGCCCAGCATCTCTTTGACCGGATGCTTTCCCGCCATCATATGGATTACGTTCTGCTTGAGGTTCTCCAGCCCGTCCTGGTGGAGCTCGGGAAGCGCTGGGAGAGCGGGGAGATTTCCGAGTTTCAGGAGCATTTCGGGAGCCATTTTGTAAGGGACCGTCTCCTTGCCCTGAAGAACATGTATCGCTCTCCGGTAGACGGGCCCTTGCTCGTCACCTCGTGCTCCCCGAATGAGCGGCATGAGCTGGGCGTGCTGATTCTTGTCTATTTTGCCGCCCAAAGCGGCTTCCGGATCGTTCATCTAGGTACCTCGCCATCGGAGAAAGGAATTGTAGACTGTCTGCACCGATTCAAGCCGGCCGCCTTCGCTTTCTCCTCTTCCTCGAGAATGCTGCTTGCGGAAGCCGAGCCGTTCTACCGCGAGCTCGACAGCCTCATCGAAGAGAACGGGTATCCCACGAAGGTGGTCGTAGGCGGCTCCGTTGTCCGGGAAGACGGCACCATGCCGGGGACCAAGCACGTTCATATGCTGACCGGAGACGCCAGAGTCGCGATTGAGAAGATGAGAAACCTCATCCGCAATCCGGCACTCCATTGAATAGAACGAAACAAAAAACTCACCGGGCCTCAGGCCGGTGAGTTTTGCATTTGTTTGATGAGCTTTTCGTCGGGCGTTACATATAAAGTTTTTTGATGGTCGTAGATCACAAACCCGGGCTTGGCTCCGCTAGGCTTGCGTACGTGCCGGATAAGCGTATAATCGACCGGAACCTGGCTCGACTCCTTGGCCTGGCTGTAATAGGCGGCGAGCGAGGCGGCCTCGAGCAGAGTGGCCTCTCCATAGGAGGCGCTTCGGATGACGACGTGGGAGCCGGGAATATCCTTCGTATGAAGCCACGTATCGCTGGCATGAGACAGCCGGTTGGTCAAATACTCGTTCTGGATGTTGTTCTTGCCCACATAGATATCGATTCCTTCACTGGACACGTAGCGGGTAAGGGCGGGCTTGTCCTTTTTCTTCTTCTTGACCTGCTTGCGTCCCCGGTCCCGGACATACCCCTGCTCGACCAGTTCCTCACGAATCTCCTCGATATCCGCCAGGCTCGCGCTGTTCAGCTGTTGAAGCAGCGAGTCGAGGTAGCGGATCTCCTCATGGGTTTGAACGAGCTGCTCCTCCACGGCCAGAAGGCTGTTCTTGGTTTTGGTGTATTTCTTGAAGTAACGCTGGCTGTTCTCCGAAGGGGTCAGCAGCGGATCCAGCGCTATCGTGACCGGCTTCTGCTCTTCGTCGTAATAGTTGACGACCTCCACTTCCTTGTCGCCTTTCTTGAGCAGATGGAGGGATGCGGTCAGCAGCTCCCCGAGAATGCGGTACTTGTCCGCGTCCTTCGCTTCCTCCAAGGTTTCTTCCAATTTCTCCAGCTTCTTGCCGTTCTTGTTCCGTTCATTGATTAGAAAACGCTGCAGATCTCCCGTTCTCTGCTTGACGGCATCCTTTTCGGCCTTGTCCCCATAAAAGGCTTCGAGGCATTCGCTTACCGAGGAGAACGTCTCCCGTTCCCCTTGAATATGCGTCAGCTCGATGACCGAAAAGGCCGGCTTGCCCGTTGCCGCATCCTCCCGGATTTCAGGGAAATAGCGGTTATCCCGGATATCGGACAGAATGCCCTCAAAGGCGTTCCCTAAAGCGTCCAACGGACCGATCCGGTCACGCTCGGCACGGGAACGGAAGACCGTCTCCGCCGCAGCGAGAGGGCTGATCCCGCTGAATGCCCCTACCAGACGTTTGGCCAATTGGCCCTCTGACTCGTCGGCCTCGGCAGCTTGCCCCATGATTTCCCTAAAAGCTTCGCGGTCTACGGTAATGGGATCGGCTTTCCCCTGCTCCGGAGGGGGTATAGGAACTGCCCGGCAGCACGATCCGGTGGGAACTGATCGCCGGCGTCACATGCTGGATCCCGTCCAGAATCGTCCCGGTTCGGGGATCGATAAGGATGATATTGCTGTGGCGTCCCATAATTTCCACCACAATTCTCTTGAGGTAGACGTCTCCAAGTTCGTCCCGCTGCCGGATGTCCATATGGACGATCCGTTCCGTTCCGACTTGGCGTACCTCTTCGATCACTCCGCCTTCGCAGTGCTTCCGCAGAAGCATGCAGAACATAGGCGCTTCCTGGGGATTCTGAAACGACTGCCGGGTCAAATGGATCCTCGGGTAGGTCGGATTGGCCGAAAGCAGAAGCTTCAGGTTGCTCGCCTGCGCTCGTAATTGCATAACAATATCGGTTCCGGAAGGCTGGTGGATCTTGGCGATCCGGCCACCGGTCAATTTCTGAAGCTCGTGCACAATGCCGCGCACCACTAGTCCGTCTAAAGCCATAAGGTTACACTCCATTTCCGGGGGATAGGCCCCGTTCAATTCCATCCTGTACTATCATGCCATATTTGAACGCAAATTTTAAGGGCGCGGTTGGCTGTAAACCATTCTTTCGTTTGGGATATTCCGACGCTTGTCTGAATAGATTTAAATTCAGGAGGCTGTCCGACGATCAGGGAGGGAATGGAATGAGTCAGAAGAAGTGGTATCAAATGTCCGTGGAGGAGACGCTGCACAACCAGCAATCGGACCCGAATCACGGGCTGTCCTGGGAAGCCGTTCGGCAGAGGCAGGAGGAACGAGGACCGAATGTTCTGTCGGAGGGGAAATCGGTATCGCCCGTTACCTTGTTTCTGAATCAATTCAAAGATTTTATGGTACTGGTGCTGATGGGAGCTACTCTGGTGTCCGGTCTTCTCGGGGAATACCTGGATGCCATTACCATCGTGGCCATCATCCTCATTAACGGCATTCTCGGATTTATCCAGGAATTCCGGGCGGAGCGTTCACTTAAGTCACTCAAGGAGCTGTCTGCGCCGACGGCCAAGGTGGTGAGGGAAGGAGCCCAGCATCTGCTTTCCGCTAAAGAGCTGGTAGAGGGCGACCTCGTCATGCTCGAAGCGGGGGACCGCATTCCCGCGGACATCCGATGGATGGAGACGAATGGCGTTTATGTCGAAGAATCCGCCTTGACGGGCGAATCCGTTCCGGTAAGCAAGCATACGGATGCTCTTCGGGATGCCGAAGTCCCGCTCGGGGACCAGCGAAATTTAGGCTTTATGGGTACGATGCTCACCCGGGGGACGGCGAAGGGCGTGGTGGTCCGGACCGGGATGGACACGGAGATGGGCAAAATCGCCGGCCTGATTCAAGGGACGGAAGCGATGGAAACGCCCTTGCAGCACCGGCTGGAGCAGCTTGGCAAAATTCTCATTCTCGTTTCCATCGGGCTGACCGTCATGGTCGTGCTCGCGGGTATTCTTCACGGACAGCCGCCTTATGCGATGTTCCTCGCCGGAGTCAGTCTCGCGGTGGCGGCCATTCCCGAAGGCCTGCCGGCCATCGTAACCATTGCGCTTGCCCTTGGCGTGCAGCGAATGATCAAGCGCAAGGCGATTGTCAGGAAGCTTCCTCGGTGGAAACCTTAGGCTGCGCCTCCGTCATTTGCTCGGACAAGACCGGCACCTTGACGCAGAACAAGATGACCGTGACCCATCTATGGCGGGGAGGAGACCTGCTGGAAGTAACCGGGGACGGCTACACGCCTCACGGGGATATTCTGCACAACGGTAAGCCGGCCGACCTGCGCCAGGATCCCTCTCTTCGCCGTTTGATGCAAATTTCCGTGCTTTGCAACAATGCTACCCTGCATAAGGAAGAGACGGAGAGCAAGGGCAAGAAAGGCCGGGAGGAAGCCGCCGAAAGCTGGCAGATCAAAGGGGACCCGACGGAAGGCGCTTTGGTCGTCCTTGGAGCGAAAGCCGGCTTGACGCAGGAGTCGCTCGCAGACACGTTTAACCGGGTAGGCGAATATCCGTTTGATTCGGAGCGCAAACGGATGTCCGTGCTGCTGGAGCACCAGGGCGGCCGGCTCGTTTTTACAAAGGGTGCTCCGGACATGCTGCTCCAGCAGTGCCAATACATTCTCTGGGACGACAAAATCATCCCTTTTACCAATACCTTGAAGACAAAAGTGATGGCGGCGAATGAAGGGATGGCCAAATCGGCTCTCCGCGTTCTCGGCTTGGCTTACCGGGAAATGAAAAGCAGCGAAAGAAACGACAGCCAGGACTCTGTGGAGGCGAACCTGGTGTTCGTCGGGCTGACAGGCATGATCGATCCGCCGCGCAAGGAAGTGCGGGATGCCATCTCCAAATGCAAAAAAGCCGGGATCAAGACGGTGATGATCACCGGGGATCACTTGACCACGGCCGAAGCGATTGCCAAGCAGCTGGGCATGCTCCCCGCTAACGGCATGACCCTGAACGGCCAGCAGATCGAGGCTATGTCGGATGAAGAGCTGGACGGGAAGGTGGAGAACACGTACGTGTACGCCCGCGTCTCGCCGGAGCACAAGCTTAGAATTGTGAAATCGCTGCAGCGCGGGGGGCATGTGGTGGCCATGACGGGAGACGGGGTGAACGATGCTCCGGCCATCAAAGCGGCGGATATCGGCATCTCGATGGGCATCAACGGCACGGATGTGTCCAAGGAAGCCTCCGCGCTTATTCTCAGCGACGACAATTTCGCCACGATTGTCGCCGCGATTGAAGAGGGCCGCGGAATTTACGAGAACATCCGGAAGTTCATCCGTTACCTGCTGGCCTCCAATGTCGGCGAAATTTTGACAATGTTCCTGGCGATGATGATGGGCATGCCGCTTCCGCTCGTTCCCATTCAAATCCTGTGGGTCAACCTGGTAACCGATGGTCTGCCTGCCATGGCACTCGGGGTGGACCAGGCCGAGAAGGATTTGATGCAGCACAGCCCGCGTTCCGCCAAGGAGAATATTTTTGCTAGAAGACTGGGTTGGAAAATTATTTCCAGGGGATTCTGATAGGTCTCTGTACGCTTGGTGCCTTCTGGATTACGCTTCATACGAACCCGAGCGGCGCCGGAACGCTTGTCAAAGCCCAGACGGTGGCTTTCGCCACGCTTGTCATGGCCCAGCTCATCCATGTATTCGACTGCCGCAGCTCCCGGTCCATCTTTCACCGCAATCCGCTGCAGAACCGGTATCTTGTCGTCGCGGTGCTGTCCTCCGTCGCCCTTATGCTGTGCGTGATGTACGTGCCGGTCCTTCAGCCCATCTTCAAAACCGTTCCGATCGGGACGGCCGAATGGATCCTCGTGCTCGTGGCCGCCGCCATTCCATCCGTGCTGATGGGGATCGGAAGCGTGTCCCAAAATCCAGGCAAAAGAAAAAGCTCACCTATTCCTCCAAGCCGGTGGCCCGCTAAACCGGACGCGGACGGGCAGGAAGCTACCGAAAGAAGTCGATCCCAGGCGATCGGCTTCTTTTTTATGGGCTTACATGCAGGAAGGAAGAGTGGAAACGCTCACATAGCCGGATACTCCCTTGGCTATTCTTCTAGTGCAGGAAGAAAAGGGGGAATCGGCCTGTTTTCGCAGGGAATGGCTTCACTTTTCGAGCATTATTAGCTATGATAGGTGCTATCTATTCTTTATTGATCAGGGTGCGGCGGCTGTGAAGTTTACGAAAATGCACGGATTGGGCAATGATTTTATTGTAATAGGAGACCGGCAGGAGCTTCCGGCGGAAGCGGCCCGTCTTGCCGTGAAGCTCTGTGACCGGAACTTTGGAATCGGAGCGGACGGGATGGTCTATCTCCTTCCTTCGGATAAAGCGGACTATCAGATGCGCATCATCAACTCCGACGGCTCCGAAGCGGAGCAATGCGGGAATGCGATCCGCTGCGCGGCCAAATACCTGTATGACCGGGGAATGGTATCCTCGGAGGAGCTTACGATAGAGACGATCGGAGCGGGCGCGCAGAAAGTAACGGTTAGGGCCGAGAACGGGAAGGCCGCCGCCGTGAAGGTGGACATGGGCAAGCCCATCCTCGAAGGGCGCAAGGTTCCGACTACCATCGACCGGACTCCGGTCGTGAACCAGCCGATCGAAGCGGGCGGGGAATCTTATCATTTCACGGCCGTCTCCATGGGCAACCCGCACTGCGTCATTTTCGTGGATGACGCGGTTGCCTTCGATTTGGGGAAATGGGGTCCGCTGCTGGAGACTCATCCTTATTTTCCGAATAAGGTTAACGTGGAATTCGCAACCGTGCGGGACCGGAATCATATCGATATGCGGGTATGGGAGCGCGGAGCCGGCCCGACGCTCGCCTGCGGCACGGGAGCCTGTGCGACGCTGGTCGCGTCTGTCTTGAACGGCAAGGCAGACCGGGAGGCGGTCGTTTCACTGAAAGGCGGAGACCTGCAGATCGAGTGGAACGAAGCGGACGGACACCTCTATATGACAGGCCCGGCGGAAGAGGTATTCGAAGGCCGGCTGGCTGCGGAGGAGTAAAAGGATTCCGGCGCCAGCCGGATTTTAATAAGGAAGTTAGGTGGGATGACGGATGAAACCCGATTTGCGCGAAGCCCTGAAGGAAAGGGTCTTGACCGGAGACGGTGCCATGGGGACCTATTTGTATGAACAGGGCTTTCCTGTGGGGATCTCCTATGAGGAATTGAATTTGACCCGGCCCGAGGTTATCCGGGATGTGCATAGAAGCTATTACGAAGCCGGAGCCCGGGTGATCGAAACGAACACGTTCTCGGCGAACCGGGAGAAGCTGTCCAAGTTCGGGCTGGAGCAGGAGGTCGAGGCTATTAACCGGGCCGGGGTGGAGCTCGCCCGTTCCTCGGTGGGCGCCGACGCCTACGTGGTCGGTGCGGTAGGCTCCCTGCGCACCGCCCGCCGCCGGATGATCCCGTCGGAACAAATCAAGCAGGACTTGAGCCAGCAGATCGTGGAGCTTCTTCAGGCGGGAGTCGACGGTATCCTCCTGGAGACGTTCTACGAATGGGAAGAAATGAATCTCGTGCTCGGCCTGATCCGAAAGCTGAGTACGGTTCCCGTCATCTGCCAGTTTGCCACGGACGGCAGCGGCTCCACCCAGGACGGGATTTCCTATCCGGAAGCCTTTCAGCGCTTGAAGGACGAAGGCGCGGATGTGGTCGGCTTCAACTGCCACAGCGGTCCGAACGGCATCCTGAGGGCCCTTGAGAAAGTGAGCGGCGCAAGCGGACTCCCCTTCTCCGTGTTCCCCAACGCCGGTCTCCCCGGTTTGGTGGACGGAAGGCTGACGTTCCGGGCGACTCCGGAGTATTTTGGCGACACCGCGCGCCGGTTTGCGGACCTCGGAGCCCGGTTGATCGGAGGCTGCTGCGGGACCAATCCGGAGCATGTCGCCGCGATGGCGAAGGCTCTGGAAGGCTATGTGCCCGGTTCGGGAGCCGCCCGGCAGGAGCAGACGGATCGCCCGGTCGAGCTCCGGACGGAGCCGGCCTCCGTTGTTCCATCAGCCGGCGGCCCGTTGGAGGAACCGACCGTTCTGGACCTGGTGAAGGAACGGCATACGGTCATCGTCGAGCTGGACTCTCCCCGCGGGCTGTCCATTGAGAAGTTCATGAAGGGAGCGGCCGCCCTGAAGGAGGCCGGGGCTGATGCCATCACGATGGCCGACAATTCGCTCGCCCAGACCCGGATGAGCAACCTGTCGATGGGGTACCTCGTGAAGGACAGACTGGGGATGCGCCCGCTTCTTCATATTGCCTGCCGGGACCGGAATCTGATCGGAACGCAGTCCCACCTGATGGGACTTCATGCGCTCGGCATCAATCATGTGCTCGCCATTACGGGGGACCCCGCAAGAGTGGGAGACCTGCCCGCGGCAAGCTCCGTTTACGATATGAATTCGATCGATCTTATCCGGATGACGAAGCAGCTGAACGACGGCCACGCCTTCTCCGGTAAGCCGCTCAAGGAAAAAGCCCGCTTCATCGTCGGGGCCGCCTTTGATCCCAATGTGAAATACTTGGAGAAGGCCGTCCAGCGCATGGAGAAAAAAATAGAGGCCGGAGCGGACTTTTTTATGACCCAGCCGGTATACGAGCACGAGAAAATAGAAATGCTGTATGAAGCTACCAAACATCTCCAGGTGCCTATATTCATAGGGATCATGCCGCTGATCAGCGGACGAAACGCCGAATTCCTGCATAACGAAGTCCCCGGAATCCGCATCCCCGACGGCATCCGCAAGAGGATGGCGGGGCTGGAGGGAGAAGAGGGCCGGAGGGTCGGCACGGAGATTGCAAGAGAGCTTACGGATACGGCGATTCGCTATTTTAAAGGCATCTATTATATGACGCCGATTCTTTTTTACGAGATGACGGCCGAGCTTACAAGGCACGTTTGGAAAAAGACAAACGCCCTTGTACCCGGTAACAAAATGAATTAAAATAGGGTATCGGATGTGATGGCACATGATTCGCAGCATGACCGGGTTCGGACAAGCGAGCCGTACGACAGCCGGTTTTCGCATGCACGCCGAAGTGAAAACGGTGAACCACCGGTATTTGGAAGCGTCGCTTCGCCTTCCTCCCGGCTACTCCGCTCTCGAGGAGTCCTTGAAGCGGGAGATCCGGGAGAGAATGAAGCGGGGCCGGGTGGATGCGGTCGTGACCATCAGCCGGGAAGGCTCCGGGGAACGAAGCGGCGCCGCCGCGATCGACTGGGAGCTTGCCGGACGTTATGTGGAAGCGGCCCAAACCCTGAAGGAGAGATTCGGCCTTCCCGGCGAGGTAACCGCTAAGGATCTATTGGCTCTGCCGGGGCTGTTCCTCACGGAAAGCCCTGCGGAAGAGGAGCATGAGCCGGTAGCGGCACTCGTAAACGAATGTCTCCGGGATGCCTTGGAGCAGGCGGTAACCATGAGAAAGCGGGAAGGAGCCTTCCTTCACAAGGATCTTTCCGAGAGGCTGTCTTCCCTGCGAAGTCTGCATTCTCTGCTCTCGTCCCTGGCTCCCCTTACGGTCGAGGAATACCGCTCCCGGCTGAGGCAGAGGATCAGCGACCTGCTGGGCGAGGTGCCCGTTGATGAGCAGAGGCTCGCGAACGAAACGGCCTTTTTTGCTGAGCGGGCAGACATTCAGGAGGAGCTGACGCGGCTCGAGAGTCATTTCGGCCAGTTCGCCGGCCTGCTGGAAGCCGAGGAGCCCGCAGGGCGCAAGCTTGATTTTCTCATTCAGGAAATGAACCGCGAAGTGAACACGATAGGCTCCAAAGGCTCCCAAGCGCAGATTTCTGCAGCGGTCGTGGAATGGAAGGCGGAGCTGGAGAAAATCCGCGAGCAGGTACAGAATATCGAATAACATCTAATTCATTCTATAAATTGGTTCAAGAGAGGCTTGGGAGGAACAAGATGGCTATCAAATTAATCAACATCGGATTCGGAAACATTGTTTCCGCGAACCGCATTATCTCGATAGTAAGCCCGGAATCGGCACCGATCAAGCGTATTATCCAGGAAGCCCGGGACCGGCACATGCTGATAGACGCTACATACGGCAGACGGACGCGGGCGGTCATCATTACGGACAGCGACCACGTGATCCTGTCTGCGGTGCAGCCCGAAACGGTAGCCCATCGACTTTCGAACAAGGACGACGATCATGACGAATAACAACGGCTGGACGCAGAAATCGGATAAAGGCATCCTGATCGTACTTTCCGGGCCTTCCGGAGTAGGCAAGGGAACGGTATGCTCGGCTCTCCGCCAATGCACGAATGATCTGGTCTATTCCGTTTCGGCCACGACCCGCAGCCCGCGGGCCGGGGAGCAGGAGGGCGTTAACTACTTCTTTAAGTCCAAAGAGCAGTTTATGTCGATGATAGAACGGGATGAGCTGCTGGAGTGGGCCGAGTACGTGGGCAATTATTACGGTACCCCGAGGGAGTTCGTCCGCAGCACGCTCGATGCCGGCAAAGATATCATCCTGGAGATCGAGGTTCAGGGAGCTCTGAAGGTCAAACAGAAGTTCCCCGAAGGCGTGTTTATCTTCCTGCTGCCGCCATCGTTGGATGAACTCGAGCAAAGGATCGTGACCCGCGGAACGGATTCGATGGACGCCATCCGGAGCCGGATGAATGCGGCGCGGGAAGAGATCGCCCTGCTGGAGCATTACGATTACGCGATCGTAAACGACCGGGTGGAGCTCGCCTGCCAGCGGATTCAAGCTATTCTCGAAGCCGAGCACTGCAAGAAGGAACGCTACTTACCCGTACTACAAAAATGGTTGGAAGAGGTGCATTGAATGCTATACCCGTCGATCGACAAGCTTCTCGATAAAGTGGACAGCAAATATTCCTTGGTGGTGGCCGCGGCCAAAAGAGCCCGTCAGCTTCGCGAAGGAACCAAATCCGAAATCACCGAGCCCAAGTCTCATAAAATGGTGGGCGTTGCTTTGGAGGAGCTCTACCTGGACAACATCCACTACGAGAAAATCCAAAGCCCGAACCAAGAAGGCTTGAAGTAAGCATGCGATAACAACCCGGCGGGTTGTTATTTTTTTCTAACCTGCCGGCTTTTGCCCCATTCAGGCAGCACGGAGCGGCCTCGGATGATATTTTACAAGAGGACGGTGATTACCCAATGAAAGGCAAAACGATTGTGCTTGGCGTTTGCGGAGGAATTGCAGCCTACAAGGCGGCCCAGCTGTGCAGCCGTCTGACACAGGCTGGGGCGGACGTCCGGGTCATCATGACCGAGTCGGCGGCCCAATTCATTACTCCTCTAACCCTTCAGACGCTGACACGAAATCCCGTCATGATCGATACATTTGATGAGAAGGACCCAACGGTAGTCTCCCACATCGACCTGGCGGATCGGGCCGATGTTTTCGTCGTAGCCCCGGCGACCGCCAATCTATTGGCCAAAATGGCCCACGGAATCGCCGACGATATGCTGAGCACGACTCTGCTGGCAACGACCGCTCCGATTCTCGTCGCTCCGGCCATGAACGTTCATATGTACGAGCATCCGGCCGTCCAGCAGAATCTTAAGATTCTGTCCGAGCGGGGGTGCGCTTTGTCGAGCCGGGAGAAGGTCAGCTTGCCTGCGGGTACGTGGGCAAGGGACGGCTCGCGGAGCCGGAGGAGATTGCGGCGTCCATCGACAGGCTGTGGACCGACCGGACCCGGCTCGCTGGACGCAAGGTGCTCGTCACGGCTGGAGGCACCGTCGAACGGCTGGATCCGGTCCGTTATTTCACGAATGACTCCTCCGGCAAAATGGGCTATGCCATCGCGGAAGCCGCCCGGGATCTCGGAGCCGAGGTCACCCTGGTCAGCGCTAAAACTTCCATTCCTCTTCCCAGCGGCATGACGGTCGTGCAGGTACAGTCGGCGGAAGACATGTACCATGCCGTCATGGACCGGCTCGATACGATGGATCTGGTGTTCAAGTCGGCTGCAGTGGCGGATTACCGCCCGGCGGAAACGGCCCCGCAGAAGATCAAGAAATCGGAAGAGACGCTTACGGTTACTCTTGTGAAGAACCCCGATATTCTGGAAGCCATCGGCCGGAGAAAAACCGGTCAGTTCGTCGTAGGCTTTGCTGCCGAAACGGAGAATCTGGAAGAGCATGCTCTCCGCAAACTAAATCGTAAGAATTGCGATCTGATTGTGGCAAACGATGTGTCTGTGGAGGGGGCCGGGTTCGGAACCGATACGAATATCGTCCGTGTGTACGACAAGGACGGGCTGGTGGAAGCGATGCCCTTGATGAGCAAGAAGGAAGTGGCCGGCCGGCTTCTCCGGCTGGCCGCCGAACGAATGACCCGGCAGAGGGTGAGCCCGGATGTTCGCTAAAGTCATCGTCGACGTTCCGGCCAAGCAGACCAACCGGCCGTTCGACTATACCGTACCCGATTCCCTGTCTCCCTGGATCGAGGTGGGGAGCCGGGTGGGGGTGCCGTTCGGACCGCGGATTCTTCAAGGCTTTGTCGTCGGGCTGTCGGACCGCACGGACCTCAGCCCGAAGAAGCTCAAGCCGGTGGATCATGTGATGGATCTGTATCCCCCTTACCCCCGAGCTCGTGGAGCTGGCACATTGGATGAGCCGCACCTATTTATGCCATGAGCTCTCCGCTCTGCAGGCGATGGTGCCGGCCGCCCTCAAAGCCAAATACGAGCGGTACATAACGGTAAATGAAGAGGAAGACGCCAATCCGTGGCATGTGACGGTCTCGGGTCAGGATGAAATCGTCCGCTATATCAAAGAAAAGGAAGCGTTCCGCTGGACTCCCTGTTGCAGCGGTTTCCCCAAGAAAGCATGTGGATCAAAGAGCAGATCCGCAGCGGGGTGCTGAATGAAAGCCAAACGATCAAGAACCGGGTTTCCAAGAAGAAGGCCTTGACGCTTTTCCTCCCGAACCCGTAAGCCAGCTGGAGGTCTATCGCGAACTCGTGCCGCCGAATGCCAAGAGGCAGCGGGAGGTGCTTGATTTTCTGCTCCAGAACCCGGAGCCGATCCGATTAACCGAAGTGATGCTTAAGCTTAACGTTGGGGCGGGAACGGTTAAGGGACTGGCTGATAAAGGCTGGGTCGAGCTGAAGGAGGTGGAGGTTCTGCGGGACCCGTACGCCCAGCGGAACTTCCCCGCACTTCGCCGCTGCCGCTGACGGAGGAGCAGAAACGCGTGTTCGAGCCTGTCCGTCAGGCGGTGATTGATTCGAAGCACGAGGTCTTTCTTCTTCATGGGGTAACGGGAAGCGGTAAGACAGAAGTCTACCTTCAGGCTATTCAGCAGTGCCTGGACCTCGGCAAAGAGGCGATCGTGCTGGTTCCGGAGATCGCCCTGACCCCCAGATGGTCGAGCGGTTCAAAGGCCGCTTCGGTGACGAGGTTGCCGTTCTCCACAGCCGGTTGTCCACCGGGGAACGGTTCGATGAATGGCGAAAAATTTCCATGAAGCAGGTCAGGGTCGTCATCGGAGCGCGTTCGGCGATCTTTGCTCCTTTCACAAAGCTTGGGCTGATCATCATTGACGAGGAGCATGAATCGTCCTATAAGCAGGAGGAGAGTCCAAAATATCACGCTCGTGAGGTGGCGATTGAAAGAGCTAAGGCTCACGGCGCTTCCGTGCTTCTCGGGTCTGCTACGCCCTCTCTGGAAAGCTTCTACCGGACTCTCGAAAAGGAGCCGGTGGCGGCTGGTGCCTCGGCTGCCTCGCGCTTCGCTTCCAGCTGGGCGTCGTCTCCGGTTCCCCGTCAGGGCTCTTTCTTTGAGGAAAAAGAACCGCCTCCCGAGCCGGAGAAGCCGTTTACCCTCCTGACCATGCGCCAGCGGGTAGAGAATCGTCCGCTCCCTCCTGTCCGCATAGTGGACATGCGGGATGAGCTGAAGGACGGGAACCGCTCCATGTTCAGCCGGCCCCTTCATGCGGCGATAGCCGAACGTCTCCGCCGCAAGGAGCAGTCGGTTCTTCTCCTTAACCGCCGCGGATACTCCACTTTCGTCATGTGCCGGACGTGCGGTTATACCCTGCAGTGCCCCCACTGCGATATAGCCCTGACCTACCACCAGAGTACCCGTATGGTCCGCTGTCATTACTGCGGGCATGCCGAGCGGCAGGTAACGTCTTGTCCGAGCTGCGACAGTGATCACATCCGTTATTTCGGCACCGGCACGCAGAGGGTGGAGGAGGAGCTCGGCAAGCTCTTCCCCGGGATCCGGGTGATTCGCATGGATGTCGACACGACGAGCGAGAAGGGCTCCCACGAGAAGTGGTTAACGATGTTTCGGGAACGCAAGGCGGATGTGCTGCTAGGGACCCAGATGGTTGCCAAAGGGCTGGATTTTCCCGATGTTACGCTGGTTGGGGTTATTGCGGCCGATACCGTGCTTAATCTTCCGGATTTCCGGGCGGGGGAGAGAACGTTTCAGCTCTTGACGCAGGTAGCGGGACGGGCGGGGAGGCATCAGCTGCCCGGGGAGGTCTACGTGCAGACCTACACCCCCGAGCATTACAGCATCATCAATGCCGCCCAGCACGATTATGACGGGTTTATCCGCACCGAGCTGGAGACAAGGTTGGCCTGCGGGTATCCGCCCTACTGCCGGCTCATTCTGCTTACCTTGTCCCACGAGGAAATCCCTTTTCTGGTCCGCGCCTCCGAATCGCTCGTCAAGCGGCTTAAGGACTTGGCCGGACAGGCCGGCCTGCTGGTTTCGGCTCTTTCGGAGAGCGGAGGTGCCGAAGGGATGGAGGTTCTCGGCCCGGTTGCCTCCCCCATCCCGCGGATTAAGGATCGCTACCGGTTCCGCTGCATGGTAAAATACAAGGGGGGCAGGAGGTTTCCGAGCTTGTCGGGAAGGCCGTAGCCGCGTTTGACGAGATGTGCCGCCAGGAAGGGCTGCAAATCAGCGTCGACGTCGATCCCCAGCTTTTGATGTAAACGTGTGTGAAAGTAACGCAGCAGCGAATATAATGCCGATAGGTCCTGCTTTGGCAGGCCGTCGAATCGAATAAAGGATGGTGCTGCCTCATGGCGATTAGAATGATTGTGAAAGACCCGGATCCGGTGCTGAGGGAGAAAGCGAAGCCGGTACCGAAAATGACCCCCAACATCCAGAAGCTTCTCGATGATATGGCCGATACGATGTACGATGCGCCTGGTGTGGGGCTGGCCGCTCCGCAGATCGGCATTCTGAAGAGAGTGATCGTGATGGACGTAGGAGATGAGCACGGGCTGATTCATCTCGTTAACCCGGAGATCATTTCGAAGGACGGCGAGCAATTGGGGCCGGAAGGCTGCTTGAGCATTCCGGGGCTGACCGGCGATGTCCGCCGCGCCCAAACGGTTACCGTAAAAGGATGGAACCGCGAAGGGGAGGAAATCGTCATTGAAGGAACGGACCTGCTCGCCCGCTGCATCCAGCATGAGGTGGATCACCTGAACGGAGTCCTGTTCACTGATGTGGCGGAGTCTGTCTACCGGGACGATCAAAGGGAAAGAGAAGAACGATGAACATCTTATTTATGGGAACGCCCGACTTCGCCGTTCCCTCTCTGCGCATGCTAATGGAGGAAGGGTACAACGTAATCGCAGTCGTTACCCAGCCCGACCGGCCCAAAGGGAGGAAAAGGGTACTCACGCCTCCACCCGTGAAGGTGGAGGCGGAGCGTTACGGTCTTCCGGTGCTGCAGCCCGAGCGGCTCCGGCGCGAGCCGGAGGCCGTAGCGGAAATCGCGGCCCTTAAACCGGATTTGATAGTTACGGCCGCTTTCGGCCAGATTTTGCCGAAGGATGTCCTCGATCTGCCGAAGCACGGCTGTATCAATGTCCACGGGTCGCTGCTTCCGAAATACCGGGGCGGCGCCCCGATTCAGCATGCCGTTCTGAACGGAGAGAAGGAAACCGGGGTTACGATCATGTACATGGCCGAAGGCCTGGACACCGGAGACATGCTGAGCCGGGTGGCCATCCCGATAACCGAGGAGGATACGACCGGGACCTTGTTCGAGAAGCTGAGCCTATCCGGCGCGGACCTGCTGAAGGCTACCTTGCCCGATCTATTGGCCGGTAAAATTACTCCCGTTCCCCAGAAGGAAGAGGAGGCCACCTACGCACCTAACATCAAGCGGGAGGACGAGCGGCTGGATTGGACACGGTCCGCGGAAGAGCTGTTCAACCAGGTCCGGGGACTGAATCCGTGGCCGGTGGCTTTTACGTTGTGGAATGGTGAAGTATTTAAGGTATGGTCCTCCCGTAAGTCGGAAACAAAACCATCTCCTAAGCAGGCCGAAGCCGAGCCGGGAACCGTACTGAAGGCCGAAGGCGGCGGAATCGAAGTGCTGACAGGAGACGGAATCCTGGTGCTGACGGAGATTCAGCCGGCCGGAAAGAAAGCGATGGATGCCGCTACCTTTAACCGGGGAAGCGGAATTGCGGCGGGAACGGTGCTTGGACGATAAACCAACCAGAGGGAGGAAAGGTTCATGAGAAAGAGCCCGGAGAAGCCCGGACGCCAGATAGGAGCCCGAGAGCTCGCCATGGACATCCTGACCCGCGTAGATCAGGACAAGTCCTACAGCAACCTCCTGTTGAATCAGATGCTGCAGAAGCATAAGCTCGAGCGGGTGGAGGCCGGGCTCGTTACGGAGCTCGTCTACGGAACCATCCAGCGGAGGAACACGATCGATTACGGGCTCGGCCAGGCGGTCAAGAGAGGGCTGGACAAGCTAGAGCCGTGGGTGAGGAATCTCCTTCGGCTCAGCTTTTACCAGCTTTATTATTTAGAACGAATTCCGGCGCATGCGGCTGTCCATGAAGCGGTGGAAATCGCCAAGCGGAGAGGGCATTCCGGTATCTCGGGGATGGTAAACGGGGTCCTGCGGACTCTTCAGCGCCAGAACGACCTCTTGGCCCTTCCCGATGACCTTCCTCCGATCCAGCGGATTGCCCTGGAGCACTCTCACCCGGAATGGATGGTAGCCCGGTGGTTCTACCGGTACGGGGAAGAAGCCGCGCAAAGGATATGCGAAGCGAACAATGAACGTCCCCACCCAAGTGTGCGGGTCAACCGGCTTAAGCACGACCGGGGAGAAATGCTGATTCGCCTGTTTGAGGCGGGCTATTCGGCACAAGCTTCCCCGCTCGCCCCCACCGGAATCCTCCTCGAGAACGGAGGAAACCTGGCTCAAACCGAATGGTACCGGAATGGGGAGATTTCCATACAAGACGAAAGTTCCATGCTGGTAGCCGAGGCGGTCCGTCCGGAGCCGGGCATGCGGGTTCTGGACTGCTGTGCCGCTCCAGGAGGCAAAACGACCCACATGGCCGAGCTCATGGACGGCAAGGGGAGGTTATCGCCTGCGACGTTCATGAGCACAAGGAAAAGCTGATTGCAGAACAGGCGGGCCGGCTTGGGCTTGACATCATTCGGACAGTCGTAAGCGATGCAAGAGAGCTGGCGCAGCGCTTCGAACCGGCTTCCTTCGACCGGATCTTGCTCGATGCCCCATGCTCGGGCCTGGGGGTGATCCGCCGCAAGCCGGATCTGAAATGGGCGAAGGAAGAGAAGGAAATTGCCGAGATCGCCCAAGTGCAGCATTCGCTGCTGGAGGCCGTCCACGGTCTTCTGAAGCCGGACGGCGTTCTGGTGTACAGCACCTGTACGACCGAACGGGAGGAGAACGGAGGAATGATCGAACGCTTCCTTTGGGAGCATGAGGAGTTCGAACGAATCCCTTTTCCGGAGGAGCTTCTGAAGGGAACCACCCTTGAAGAAGAGGCGCGGGAAGGAATGGTTCAAATTCTGCCGTATCACTTCGGTTCGGACGGCTTTTTTATCGCGCGCCTGCGCAAACGAAAGTCCGATGTGTTAAACTAGACAGGATAAGCTACAATATAAGAAAAAACAGGTTGTGATAAGAGTGAAACCGTTCATCTATGATCTAACATACGAAGACTGGCAGGAATGGGTCCGTGCCAATAAAGAGCCCGGGTTCCGAGCCGGACAAATATTCGACTGGCTGTATGTCAAACGAATCGGAAGCTTTGAGGAAATGACGAACCTTCCCAAGAGCTTGAGGGACAAGCTGGCGGAACAGTTCGTCTTCGTCACGCTTACGGAGGTCGCCCGTCACGAATCCAAGGACGGCACCGTCAAATTTCTGTTTGAGCTTCAGGACAAGAACGCGATCGAAACGGTCATTATGAAACATAATTACGGGAACAGCGTATGTGTTACGACACAGGTCGGCTGCCGTGTGGGCTGCACCTTCTGCGCCTCTACGTTGGGAGGGCTTAAGAGGGACCTGGCTCCGGGCGAAATCATCGCGCAGGTGGTAACGGCGCAGAAGCTGCTGGATGCCTCCGGAGAGCGGGTAAGCAGCATTGTCATCATGGGCATCGGGGAACCGTTCGAGAACTACGACGCCATGATGAAGTTCCTGAAGGTGATGGTCCACGAGAAGGGGCTGAACATCGGGCAGCGGCACATCACCGTTTCGACAAGCGGGATTGTTCCGAACATTTACCGCTTTGCCGATGAGGATACCCAGATTAACCTGGCGATTTCGATTCACGCTCCGAATGACGCACTGCGGTCCAAGCTGATGCCGGTGAACCGGAGGTTTCCTTTTGCCGATCTGATTGAGGCCTGCAAGTACTACGTGGAGAAGACCGGCCGCCGGCTTACCTTCGAATATGCTCTTATGGGCGGGGTAAATGACAAGCCGGAGCATGCGGAGGAGCTCGCCAAGGTGCTGAAGGAACACATCCCGCTCTGCCACGTTAACTTGATCCCGGTCAATTTTGTTATGGAACGGGATTACGTACGGACCGAACGGGACGACATTTTTACATTCCAAAGAATATTAGAGAGAAACAAAATTAACGCAACCATACGCAGGGAGCACGGAAGTGATATAGCAGCGGCGTGCGGACAGCTTCGCGCGAAGCATATGGAGTCGGGTAAGAGGTGAGTTGGATGATAACAGCCAGTAGAACCGATGTCGGCAGGGTACGTCCGGTCAATGAAGACCGGGCGTATGCCCAGTCCGACCTAAACGGCTTTGCTCTGGCTCTGGTGGCGGACGGCATGGGAGGACATCAGGCCGGAGACATCGCGAGCCAAATGACGATTGATCTTATGCGGGAAGGGATGGAAGGGCTTCATTCCGGGATGACACCCGAAGAGAGGGCAGAATTAATCCGCTATGCGGTCCTCGCCACGAACCGCAAAGTGTTCGAATTCGCGGACGGCCGGGACCAATTCCAGGGAATGGGAACCACTCTCCTTGTAGCGGTGGCGGATCCCGCCCGGATCACTTTGGGGCATGTCGGCGATAGCCGGGCCTATCTATGCCGCAGCAGCCGGATGGTCCAGCTGACCGAAGATCACACTCTCGTTAACGCCTTAATCAAGTCCGGCCAGATTACCCCGGAAGAAGCCGAGCATCATCCGCGGCGAAATATGATTGTCCGGGCCCTCGGCACGGAAGCCACCTTAGAAGTCGATATTCTGCACCACGAGTGGGCGGAAGGAGATATTCTCCTTTTGTGCAGCGACGGGCTTAGCGGACTTGTGAACGACAGGCGGATTTGCGACATTCTTAACGGAGCGGGATCCTTGAAGGAGAAGGCCGACCAATTGATACATAGTGCTCTGGAAGCAGGCGGGGATGACAACATAACCGCGGTTCTTGTTTCCAACGAACCCGGCGACAGTGATAAAAAGAGGTGATGATTAGTGATCGGTCAGGTACTTGGCGGAAGGTATGAAATCCTTGATCGAATCGGCGGGGGAGGCATGGCGCTTGTCTACAAGGCGCGTGACATCCTGTTGAACCGAAAAGTGGCCGTCAAGGTGCTTCGTTCCCAGTTCGTTCACGACGAAGAGTTTATCCACCGGTTTCGCCGGGAAGCCCAGTCGGCAGCCGCACTTTCACACCCTAATGTGGTAAGCATATACGATGTGGGCCAGAAGGACGAAACCCATTATATTGTTATGGAATACGTGGAAGGCCAGACCTTGAATGACTTGATTAAAGAAAAAGCCCCTCTTCAAGTAGAGGAAGCCATACATATTGCATCCCAGATTTGCGATGCTCTCGAGCATGCGCACAGCAATCAGATCGTTCATCGGGATATCAAGCCCCATAATATCCTGCTGGGCCGCAACGGCCGCGTAAAAGTAACGGACTTCGGCATTGCCCGGGCGGGGACCTCCTCAAGCATTACCCAGACGGGCTCGGTGCTGGGCTCCGTGCATTACTTCTCTCCCGAGCATGCCAAAGGAACGGCCGCAGGGGCCAAGTCCGATCTTTATTCGCTTGGCATCGTGCTCTACCAGATGCTGACGGGAAAGCTTCCCTTCTCCGGCGACAGCCCGGTCAGTGTAGCTTTGAAGCACCTGCAGGAGGATGTGGAAGAGCCGAGGAAGGTTAATCCCCTCATTCCGCAAAGCGTCGAGAACATCATCCTTAAGGCGATGCGAAAAAATCCCGAAAACCGGTACCAGTCCGCTCATGAAATGCTGATGGACCTGGAAACATGCTTGAAGCCGGAGCGGCGAAACGAGCCCAAGCTTGCTTTTGACGAGGACGAAGATGATGAGGAGAGAACGAGGGTCGTCCCGGCCATTCGACCTGATCGGGGCAAGGGAGAGGCCGCTGCTTCCGCTCCGCGTGCCGTCGAGAAGAAGAAAAGACGATGGGTCAAACCGACGGTTTGGACGGCCGTTCTGCTGGTTCTCATCATCGGCTTATGGGTCACGGCCAAAGCGATGCAGGGGTCCATCTTCATTCAGGATGTGGCCATTCCGAACGTGGAGAAGAAGCCGCTGGCCGAAGCCCAGAACGAATTGGCCAAAGCCGAGCTGAAGTCGGAAGTCCATGAGGAATTCGATCCCGGCGTGGAGAAGGGCTATGTCATCCGCCAGATGCCGTCCGGCATGAAGGTGAAGCCCGGCTACACGGTTAAGCTGTTCGTAAGCAAGGGCGTGGAGATGCAGACCATGAACGGGTACATCGGGAAATCCTTCAACGAAGCCCATGATGCGCTGATCAACAGCGGATTGAAAGAAGAGCAGATTGCCCGGACGGATGAATTCTCGGATCAGCCGGAGGGAACGGTTATCAAGCAGTCTCCTAATCCTAACGATCCCTATGATCCGACCAAGGTAAGCATCGCCTTAACGGTAAGCAAGGGCAAAGAAAGTGCTTCCATGCCCGATCTGATCGGCCAGACGCTGACCCAGGCTACAGCCCGCTTAACGGCGGCCAAGCTTAAGGTTGCCCAGGAGAACATTATTTATAAGCCGAGCTTCCAGCAGCCGAAGGGCAAAATTTACGATCAGTTCCCTTACAAGCCTGGTGATTCGGTTGACCAGGGAGCGAAGGACATCGTCCTTTATGTCTCGACCGGCATGCCGGAAAATGCCGGGGAGTATGTCTTCAGCGTTCCGGCCTCTCCAGCCTCGGAAGGAAAACCGTCTATTGTGCGGATTGTCGTCAGCGACGCAAAGGCGGATAACGCGGAATTTGCCACCAAGTCCATCTCCAAGCAGGAAATTTTTAATATTCCGATCATTGTAACGGCCGACAAACCGGCGACCATTCAAATTTTCCGGGACAATGCCTTAATCGATACGAAGACGTTCACCTATAAGGACTATACCGATGCCCAAGCCCGTCCGTCCTCTACTCCGACTCCTTCCCCATCCGGAAGCCCGGCTCCATCCGGGTCTCCGGCAGCGAGTCCCGGGGCTTCGGGAAAAAGCCCATCCCCTTCCCCGTCAGGAGGTAGGTAGGTATGGCACAAGGAACCATCATTAAAGCTTTAAGCGGATTCTACTATGTGCTTCCGGAAGGCGGCACGACGCACGGCCCGGAGCGGACGGAATCCATCCAATGTAGGGCAAGAGGAATTTTTAAGAAGAACAAGGTAACGCCGCTTGTAGGAGATAAGGTAATCTACGAAACGACGGAGAACGGGGAAGGGACCGTGGATGAAATCCTGCCCCGCACCTCGGAGCTGATCCGGCCCCCGATCGCAAATGTCAGCCTGGCCGTTCTCGTGTTTTCCGTAGCGGAGCCGGACCTTAACCTGCAGCTCCTGGATAAGTTCCTGGTTCACATTGAAGCGGCCGGCATAGAAGCTCTGATCTGCCTAACGAAGAAGGATCTGGACGGGGAAGACGGCGGTGACAACTGCGTTCCCGCCTCGATCCTGCCTTATCAGGAGATGGGGTATGAGGTCTACTCGACGAGCTCCCGGCAGGGCTGGGGGATCGATGCTATGCGCAAGCGACTCAGCGGAACGATCAGCGTATTCTCCGGACAGTCGGGGGTAGGCAAATCGTCCCTCTTGAACGCCATGATGCCGGACTTGCGGCTTGAAACCAATGAGATCAGCTCCCGTCTTGGACGGGGCAAGCACACGACCCGGCACGTGGAACTGATTCCGCTTGAGAGCGGCGGCTGGGTAGCCGATACGCCGGGCTTCAGCCAGCTTGACTTCAGCGGCTTGGAAGCCGAGGAGCTGGGCGGCTGCTTCCGCGATTTCACCGCGTTTGCCGAGGGTGCCGATTCCGCGGCTGTCTCCATCACCAAGAGCCGGGCTGCCATGTCAGGCAGGCGGCGGAAAGCGGGGACATTCTTCCTTCGCGCTACGAACATTACCTGCTCTTCCTTGCGGAGATCAAAGACCGGAAACGGAGGTACTAACTTGAACAAACTGTTGATCGCCCCTTCGATCCTTTCCGCGGACTTCGCCAAGCTTGGTGAAGAGGTGCGGGAAGTCCAGGAGGAGGGGCTGACTGGATTCACGTGGACGTCATGGACGGCCACTTTGTTCCTAATCTTACGTTAGGCCCGGTAGTAGTGGAGGCCATACGCCCTCATACCACCCTGCCGCTGGACGTTCATCTTATGATCGAACAGGCGGACGCCTACATCCCCGCTTTTGCCAAAGCGGGGGCGGACAGCCTGACGGTTCACGCCGAGGCCAGTCCGCATCTTCACCGGACGCTTCACCTCATCAAAGAGCATGGGGTGAAGGCCGGGGTCGTTCTCAATCCCGCCACACCGCTTACGTCACTCGAGTATGTGCTGGACGAGGTGGACCTCATCCTTCTGATGACGGTTAACCCCGGCTTCGGCGGGCAGTCCTTTATTCCCGGGGTTCTTCCCAAAATCCGTGAGCTGCGGCGCACGCTGAACGAAAAAGGACTTTCCCATGTCCGCATTGAAGTGGACGGCGGAATCAACGGGGAAACGGCTCCTCTCGTGGCGGAAGCCGGAGCCGACGTTCTCGTGGCGGGAAGCGCGGTATTCGGTGTCTCCGAGCGCCGGGAGGCCATTGCTCATATTCGCGGACGGGGGAGGAAGGACAGCGTGCCTAGGTGGTTGGCTTTACTGGGGTTCAGCCTGGCGGCGGCCCTTCTGATGAGCGGATTTATTCTGGTAACCGGCATGATCAAATATGTTTTTTCGTTGGGGGCTCTGTTCCTCGGAATTCAATTTTTCAAAACGTATGACGGCAAAGGAATCCGGATCGGCTTCATTGCCATCACCTTCGTGCTCGCTTTGTTTCTTCCCGTTCTCTATGTGGCCTTGGCCGTGGCCAACGGCTGGCCGGTCGATCCCCGGATGACGGAAGGAATCTCCACACCTTAGAGCCTTACCGCTCGCCAACCTACCGAATTAGCACTACAAAGGCATAGCCGGTTAGTCTCCGGCATAGAATGGGTTGCAGAAGCTTTACCGCTTTTGCGGCCTTTTTTCTTTCTCGGGAAGAAAAGCAATCGGGCGGGTACATTTTCGCGGATGCGGGAATATACTGTCAGTATCGAGGGGAAATGCATGTAGGGAGGCGAAGCAATGAAATTCTATACCATCAAACTTCCGAAGTTTTTGGGCGGCTTTGTCAAAGCGGTTCTCGGAACCTTCAGCAAAAACTAATGGGGCGCGGCAGGCCGACGGCTGCCGAGAGGAAAGCACCTGGGGAGCAGGTGCTTTTTGCTAATAAGGGAAAGGGAGAACAAGGGAAGGGAAGCATACGAAAAAACGCGTCCGTCCCCTAAAGGGAAGAACGCGTTCGGCGCTTCTATTATACGCGGGTGATTTTCCCGGATTTCAAAGCACGTGTGCTTACATAAACGCGCTTAGGTTTTCCGTCCACAAGAATGCGTACCTTCTGCACGTTAACGCCCCAAGTGCGCTTGTTTTTGTTGTTGGCATGGGAAACGTGGTTACCTGCTTTCGGCGCTCGGCCGGTGATGAAGCATTTGCGAGACATGAATGACACCTCCTCTGATGAGCTTTCGGAGTACAACTTACGATACATTCGTAGAAAACATACTAGAACATAATAGCATAGCCGGAATTGCCTAGTCAACCGGCAAACCGCTGCCCCTCTCCTTGAATATGGGGAATTTGCATTTCTTTATCGGCTTCGGTATAGTACAATCAGGATTAATCCCAATCATTTAGAGAATAAAGGTGATGGTTCAACATGCCTATACAAGTTGCGAATGAAAAAGGAAAAATCAACATTACGGATGAAGTCATTGCCGTTCTGGCCGGCTCGGCCGCCCTGGACTGCTATGGACTTGTAGGTATGGCCTCCCGTAAGCAGCTGAAAGACGGCATCGCCGAAATTCTCGGCCGGGACAACCTTGGACGCGGTGTGGAAGTCAGGCACGCTCCGGAAGGAATCCACATTGATCTTCATATCATAGTCAGCTACGGCACCAAAATTTCCGAGGTGGCGCTTAACGTGCAGAACCGCGTAAAGTATGTGCTTAATGAGGTAGTAGGACTTAAGGTGGATTTCGTCAATATATTCGTTCAGGGCGTCCGAGGAGCTCGTTAGGTAGGAAGGAGAAGTTATTGTTGAGTAAGCGCTTCAATACAATCAATGGTTCCGATTTTGTCCGGATGATGCTATCGGGGGCGGATCATCTTAGAAGGAATGTAAATAACGTCAATGCCCTTAATGTGTTTCCTGTACCCGACGGGGATACCGGAACGAACATGAACCTGACGATGACGTCGGGCGTGGAGGAATTGAGAAAGAAGCAGAACGACCATATCGGCCGCTCGGCAGAGGCTCTATCCAAAGGACTGCTTATGGGCGCGCGCGGCAACTCCGGCGTGATTCTTTCCCAGCTGTTCCGAGGCTTCGCCAAATCCGTTCAACCTCATGCGGAAATCACCCCCAGCAACTGGCAGCCGCTCTGCAGCAAGGGGTGGACACGGCTTACCAAGCCGTCGTAAAGCCGGTCGAGGGAACGATTCTGACCGTGGCGAAGGAAGCAGCCAAGCATGCTTTGTATTATTCCAGGCGCTCCGGCGATGTATTGGAGCTTATGAAGGAAGTGCTGGCCCACGGCCAACAGGCCCTGGCGAGAACGCCGGAGCAGCTTCCGGTGCTGAAGCAGGTCGGAGTCGTCGATGCCGGCGGACAGGGACTCATCTGCGTCTATGAAGGCATGGTTGCCGCTCTCAGCGGAAACGAGGAGCTTTTGGTCATCCCCGCGACGCCGGTGGCGGAAGTCAACCTGGCCCGTGAAGCTCATGGGGGTCATGAGCACCGGAACGCTCAGTCCATGCTCGCTACGGAAGACATCGAACAGGGCTACTGCACGGAATTCCTTGTGAAGCTCGTTCCCGGGAAAGTGAAGGGCTACGAGTTCCGCGAGACGGAGTTCCGCGGGGAATTGTCCAAGCTGGGAGATTCTCTACTGGTCGTGGCCGACGACGATTTGGTCAAAATTCATATTCATGCCGAGCATCCCGGGGAAGTAATGACTTATGCCCAGAATTACGGGGAATTGACCCGGATCAAAATAGAAAACATGCGGGAGCAGCATACTCACATCGTGCAGACGAACGAATACGATCCGCGTCATGCGGCGCCAGGACTTGCCGAGAATAAAGAGGCGGGTTCGGAAACTGCTCACGCTGCAGCTGAGAAAGCCCAGCCGGAACAAGAGCTTGCGCCTTACGGGTTCGTAGGGGTTTCCATGGGAAGCGGAATCGAGGAGATTTTTGCAAGCCTCGGGGTCGATGTCGTCATCTCGGGTGGACAGACGATGAACCCGAGTACCGAGGACATCGTCAATGCGATCCGGGAAGTTCCCGCCCGCACGGTCTTCGTGCTTCCGAACAACTCGAATATCATTATGGCCGCCAAGCAGGCGAAGGATCTGGTGGAGGACAAGCAGGTGGTTGTTATCCCGACCAAAACCATTCCTCAAGGAATGGCTGCGCTCGTCTCCTTTCAGGAGCAGGCGGATCCCGAGACGAATGAGCAGACGATGCTTCGAGCCGTCAGCCAGATCCGCTCGGGACAAGTGACGTATGCCGTCCGGGACACGTCCATCGACGGGCTCGACATCAAGGAAGGCGATTATATCGGCCTCTCCGAGGGCAAAATCGTCACCTCCGAGACGGTTCTGGAGGAATCCTGCACCCGTCTGTTGGAAGCCATGCTGGCGGGCGGCGGGGAAATCGTCACGATTCTGACCGGTGAAGACGCGTCGGAGGATCAGACGGCTTCTTTGTTGGCCTGGCTGGAAGAGCACCATCCCGAGGTGGATGTGGAGGTCCACCCGGGCGGTCAGCCTTTGTATGTTTATATTTTTTCTGTGGAATAGGGAGGAGCGTCTATGAGCAGGATCCGGTTAGTAACCGACAGTACGGCGGATATTCCCGCCGAAATCCGGGAGGCGCTCGGAATCGAAATGGTCCCGCTTAAGGTGCACTTCGGTACGGAGACCTACCAGGATGCGGTCACCTTGCAGTCAGGCCCCTTCTACGAGAAGCTGGCCCAATCGTCAACGCTGCCGACCACTTCCCAGCCCTCTCCGGTCGATTTTCTCGAAACCTACAAACGACTGGCGCAGGAGCCGGGGGTTCAGATCATCTCCATCCACCTGGCCTCCGCGTTGAGCGGTACGTACCAGTCGGCCGTTCTCGCCAAGTCTCTCCTGGAAGAGAAAGCCGATATCACCATCGTGGATTCCCGGTCGGCCTCGTACGGTTTCGGCTGCCTGGTGGTTAAGGCGGCGGAAGCGGCACGGGATGGAAAGAGCCTGGAGGAGTGCCTGGCTCTCATTCACCGGCTTCGGGATGATTACGGACTGTTCTTCCTCGTCGATACGCTTGAATACTTGCAGAAGGGCGGCCGGATCGGCAAGGCAGCGGCCTTGTTCGGTTCTCTCCTGAACATCAAGCCGATTCTCTCGTTGGATGAAGAAGGACAGGTTTACTCGGTGGATAAGGTGCGGGGCCACAAGAAAGCCATGGGCCGGATTGTCGAACTTCTGAAAGAACGTCCTAAGCTGAACGGGGAAGTGGAAGTGATCATCGCTCATGCGAATGCTCCCGCTTATGCCGAAGAGCTCAGTGCGCTGGTCGGTCAGCATTTTAACGTGAAATCGGTGGCCTATACCCCTCTCGGTCCGGTTATCGGAACCCATACGGGCCCGGGAACGGTTGCGGTCTTCATGCTTCCTGTATTATGACGGATCTTCATCTCATTCCCGTAACCAACGTCAAGGGAATCGGGAAGAAGGCGGATGACCTGGGCGCACTGGGGATTCATTCCGCCGGAGGGCTGCTGGATTATTTTCCTTTTCGTTATGAGGATTATCATCTTAAAGATTTGACCCAAGTGAAGGACGGGGACAAAATCACCGTGCAAGGACGGATCTTCAGCGAGCCGTCCCTGCAGATGTACGGACGGACCAAATCCCGCCTGTCGTGCAAAGTCATGATAGACCGGTTTCTGGTGACGGCCGTCTGGTTCAACCGGCATTTCCTGAAAGCCCAGCTGAAGGCTGGGGAGGACATCGTTCTAACCGGCAAGTGGGATGCCCGCAGGCTGCAGATCTCGGTATCGGAATCGGAGTTTCCCGGCAAAGGAGCTTCCCGGACGGGCACGCTGCAGCCTGTTTATTCCGTTTCGGGGGCCATTACGCAGAACTGGATGCGCAAGACGATACGCCAGGCGCTTGTCCAGTACGGCCAGATGATCGAAGAAGTGCTGCCCCGTGAGCTGGTGGTTAAGTACTCGCTGATGCCGAGGAAGCAGGCTGTGGCGGTCATTCACAACCCGGAAAGCTTAAGCGAAGGGGAGAAGGCGCGCAAGCGGATGGTCTACGAGGAACTGTTCTTGTTTCAGCTTAAGCTGCAGGCCTTTCGTTCCCTGAACCGCAGCAAAGCGGACGGGGTCGCCCACGACATCGATCTGCCGGCGGTCAGAGAGTTCGTCCGGGCGCTGCCCTTTCAGCTGACCGATTCCCAGAAGAAGGTCATCGCGGAGATTCTCGACGACCTTAAGCAGCCGGCCTGCATGAACCGGCTGCTCCAGGGCGATGTCGGCGCAGGCAAGACGATAGTGGCGGCCGTGGCCCTGTATGCCGTGGTCAAAGCCGGGCACCAAGGGGCGCTCATGGTGCCGACGGAAATTTTGGCCGAACAGCACAAGCGCTCCCTGGAGAAGCTGTTCGAGCCCTACGGCATCCAAGTGGGGCTCCTGACGGGCAGCCTGACGGAACGAAAGCGCCGGGATGTTCTGGCGGCCCTGCAGATCGGGCTGATCGACATTGTGGTCGGCACCCATGCCTTGATTCAAGAGGATGTGTTCTTCCGTCAGCTGGGACTGGTCGTGACGGATGAGCAGCACCGGTTCGGGGTGAACCAGCGAAGCATCCTGCGGCGCAAGGGCATGACCCCGGATGTGTTGACGATGACCGCGACTCCGATCCCCCGCACCCTTGCCATTACGGCGTTTGGCGACCTCGATGTCTCTACGCTTCGGGAGCTGCCCAAAGGCCGTAAGCCGATCGAAACCTACTTCGTGCAGCATCACCTGCTCGATCGGATTCTGAAGTTTATCCGCAAAGAAGTGGGGACGGGGCGCCAAGCCTACATCATCTGCCCCTTGATCGAGGAATCGGACAAGCTGGACGTTCAGAATGCCATCGATCTTCACGCCCAGCTGCAGAATCAATACCCCGATATGAAGGTAGGTCTCCTGCACGGACGTCTGCCGGCCGCCGAGAAAGACGGGATCATGCGCAGGTTCAGCGAGAACGAGGTTCAGGTGCTCGTGTCGACTACGGTCATCGAGGTGGGGGTCGACGTTCCGAACGCGACCATCATGGTCATCTACGATGCAGACCGCTTCGGCCTCTCCCAGCTGCACCAGCTGCGGGGACGTGTGGGCCGGGGGAACACCAGTCGTACTGCATCCTGATCGCCGATCCGAAGAGTGAGGTCGGCAAGGAACGGATGCGCGCCATGACCGAGACGAACGACGGCTTCGAGATCGCCCGCCGGGATCTGGAGCTGCGGGGCCCGGGGAATTTTTCGGCACGAAGCAGAGCGGGCTTCCCGAATTCCGCGTGGCGGACATGGCAGCCGACTTCGAAACGCTCGAAGAGGCCCGGGACGACGCCGTCGAACTGGTGGCCCGGACCGATTTCTGGACAGCTGCGGAATACCTTCCCCTGCGGGAATACTTGCAGCGGGAGCAGGTTCTCAGCAGCGACCTGCTGGATTAACCTATCGTTTTCTTAGCTATAGCGCCTGCCGGGCTTGCCCGGAGGCGCTTTTTTGAGGTTGTACCCCAGTTTCAGCTTCCAGTTACTTATCACAAGGCGGGCGGCTTGGGGTTAAACCAGGGAATTCCTCGCGGCCATTTCCCGATCGCAAGCGCCTACGCTTGACGACCTGTTTCCCGTCCCCGGCAGGAGTTTCGGGTCACATTTGGGCGGATTCCTTCATAGACTAGAGAATGACTGTTTGGGGAGGTGCCTAATGAGCTACTTGAATTATGGAATCGACCGCGACCTCGTGGAGCGAATCAAGCTCAAGCTTAAAAATCCCGTCTACAAGGAGCGGGTTAAGAATCTGATGAACGGAGTGACGAAGGCCGACCTGCAAAATCCGAATAAGGTCAGCCGTCTGCTCTCCCAAACCGCGGCTGCTTTGGGGGAGAAGCTGACGGCCCAGCAGGCGGACGGAATCATCCGGTTCGTGATCGCCCAGAAGATTGATCCTTCCAACACTTTTCACCTTATTAAGCTGTGGGGAATGTTCCGCTAAGACCGCCTAAATCGGACTTCGCCTTCCGTCGGGCGAGGGGATTCTTTAACCTGTTGAGGTTGTTAGCTCAGCGGGTTTTTCCTGTTACCTGGAACAGGAGCAAACACTTTCCTCTTGAAAGGGGAATGCATGTTCGTAGTATAATAAGCGTACGAATAGGAACACTTGTTTGTAGGGACAGGATAAAGGGGAACAGGAAATGAAAGGAGAGAGGTTCCATGGGAAGAAAGTTGGAGGGAAATGGAATATGGGAGGCATCGCGCATGATGCTCCCCGAGCATAGGGAGCAGATCATCCGCCACCGCGGGGATCTGCCGAAGAAAGCGAAGCCCGCTCTGGACGAGCAGCGGATTCAGGAACTCTCGGACCTGCTGGCGGAAGCGGTAAACCGGGGGAAGGCGGTGCAGCTCACGCTTTATGATCCTATCAGCCCCTCCATCCTGCATGGGCGAATCGAGAGGGTGGATCCCCTGCTGGGAAGGGTAAAGGTGACAGCCGGGGAGGAGGAGTGGCGAGTCCCGCTCCGTGATATTCTCGATATTGTCCTGGAGTAAGCTTTCCTTTGGGACGCAGTATCCAATCCATACATAAGCCGCCGCCCGTTAAGAATGGGTATGAAATAGCGGCATGCTCTCGACGGCCTGGTCCGAGGCCGCCGAAACGGTCTCTTGAACCGGAGCCTGGATATGCTGCAGCATGTCCGAGACGATATCCTCGGCCGAACGGGGATTCCGCAGCTTGGCGGCGGCCCGGCGCATCCGATCGAGCGCGGACGGGTTATGAAGCAGGAAACGGAGCTGACGCACCAGTTGATCGGCATAGTCGGCCACCAGAGCCGCTCCTTTGGCCATCATGAACTCGGCGTTATCCCGTTCCTGACCCGGTACCGGCCGGTACAGCAGGGTAGGCAGGTGACAGCAAAGTGCTTCGGTGAGGGTGATGCCGCCCGGCTTGGTTACGAGACAGGAGGAGATGGCCATGAGCTCATGAACCTCCTCGACAAACCCGAGCACTTTCACATGGGGATAGTCCCAAAAGACCCTCTCCATGCTTTCCTGGAGCTTCTGGTTGTTTCCGCATACCATGACGGTCTGAATGGCGAAATCGTCCGAAATTTCGCTGCACAGCTCCTTCAGATCGCGCATGACCCCGTAGGACCCTGCCATGACGAGAAGAATACGCCGGCGGGGGTCCAGGCCGTATTTGCGGCACAGCCTGGCGACCGAGGCCGGCTGGCGGAACGCTTTTTTGACCGGAATGCCGGTGACCCGGACCTGCTCCGATTCCAGTCCGCGGCCGACCAATTCGTGCCGCAGCTCTTCCGAAGCGACGTAGAACCGGTCGATATCCCGATGAATCCACCGGTTGTGAAGGGTGAAGTCGGTTATCACCGTATAGGTAGGAATCACGATCCCCCGTGTGCGGAGAACGGGCATGGCGAGCATGGGGAAGGTGTTGATAACAAAGTCAGGACGGCTATTCTGTAGAATCTTCTGAAGCCGGGAAATCCCGAAGGAATGCAGAGCGCGGGAGAACGGTGTCTCGTGATTCATTTCCTTGGAACTCGAGTATAGCCAGCCGTACAGGCTGGGAAACCAGGCGTAGCTCTTGATGTAGAACCATTTGGCCGCCGCGTTGAGAAAAGGATGGGCTTCCGCAAAAAGATCGGCCGTCTCCACCTCCACCCCTTCCGCCGAAAGGGCTTCCGTCAGGGCGCGCGTCACCTGAAGGTGTCCGTCTCCGTAGCTGGCATATAGAATCAGCGCTTTCTTCGTTGTTTTCATAGAGTTCCTCCTTCAGGTACCCCTAAGGACTGTTTTCGGTTTGATCGGAAAATCGGCCTCCCTTGACGGAAGGAGACCGGTCTCCCTGCTTATCAGCTATTTACCCAAGAGCATCGGGATGAAGCAAGCCGCTTACCAAGCAGCAGGCTTTAATAACATTTCCCAGCCCGTCCCGGGCTATGCCTGATAAGGATAAGGCCGAAAGGAAGGGAAGGCCGAGGAGGGAGGGGCGGAAATTTTTTTGCAGAGTTTGGGGAGTTACCGCTTCTGTTTCCCTTTCCGGCTAAATACAATAGGAAAATCAAGATGCCGGGAGGGAGATACAGTGGCGCAGGTTCTGGACGTGAACTTGGATATCGAGGAAATGAAGGTGCAGGTGGAGAACGGCAAAACCGCCTCATCCCAGACGATTGCCTACGAGTCCATCCAGAAAATCCAATTCAACCGGGAGAAGGTCAAGAGGTGGTTCGGCTCCAAAACGGTGGAAAGCATCCGAATCTACACGAAGCAGAGCGAGGAACCGCTGGTCCTTCGCAGCGATAAGCTCAAATCATCCTTTTCCGCTGCGGAAAGCTACCTGAGGAAAGTGGCCCTGAAGAACCATGTCATCGTCGAAACCCACAACGAATAAACCGACCCTCAACCGGAGCCGCGGCGATTAACCGTCTGCGGCTTTGGCTTGGGCGAAAAAGAGGACAACCTCGCAGCTTCCAGGGAATGGCTTGAATAGGCGGAGGAGGACTGAGGAAAAATCTTCTTATGGTCTTTAAGACGATAACGGAGGTTTGACCGATGAGGATTCTGTATCTGCTGACGGGGCTCGCCCTGGTCTTTATCGTATGCTGGCTGTTCAGCTATAACCGCAAAGGCATCCGGCTGCGTCCCGTTCTGGCTATGCTGGCCGCCCAGCTGATCCTGGCCTTTCTACTCCTCAATACCCAGGTGGGGATCTGGCTCATCAGTCTCGTTTCCCGGATGTTCGGCAAGCTGGTTGATTTCGGAATCGCCGGGGTGGATTTCGTGTTCGGAGGGCTGGAAAACACCGGAGCCTCGACTTTCTTTCTCGATGTTCTGCTTCCGATCGTTTTTATCTCCATTCTGATCGGAATTCTGAATTTCTTCCGGATTTTGCCCTGGATCATCAAATACGTGGGACTCGGGCTCAGCAAGCTGAACGGCATGGGCAAGCTGGAGAACTACATAGCCGTTTCCTCGGCTTTTTTGGGGCAGTCCGAAGTCTTTCTGACCACGAAGCAGCAGCTCGGGCTCGTCTCCAGAAGGCGGCTCTATACCCTATGTACTTCCGCTATGAGTGCCGTAAGCATGGCCATCGTAGGGGCCTACATGACGATGCTTCCGCCGAAATATGTGGTGGTCGCCATTGTGCTGAACATCCTCTCCGCGCTGATCGTAGCCAACCTCATCAATCCGTACGAGCTGGCGGAAGGGGAGGATCTGTATGGGATCGGGGAAGGAGAGAAGCACGACTCTTTCTTCCAGATGGTCAGCGACAGCATCATGGACGGCTTCAAGGTGGCGATCATCGTCGGAGCCATGCTGATCGGGTACATCGCTTTAATCGCCATGATCAACTACTTGTTCGAGCTGGTCTTTCAGATCTCTTTCCAGGCGGTGCTCGGGTATATTTTTGCCCCCGTGGCTTTCCTGATGGGGGTTCCGTGGGGAGAGGCGGTCCAGGCGGGCTCCGTGATGGCCACCAAGCTGATCTCGAACGAATTCGTGGCGATGCTCTCCTTCAAGGACATGGCAGGAGGACTCTCCGCCAAAACGGTGGCGATTGTCTCCGTCTTCCTCGTCAGCTTCGCCAATTTCAGCTCCGTCGGCATCATTACCGGCTCGGTAAAAGCCCTCCATGAGAAACAGGGGGATCAGGTAGCCCGCTTCGGGCTTAGGCTTCTGCTCGGCTCCACAGTCGCCTCCGTCCTTTCCGGGACGATAGCGGGACTCTTTATCTAGCCTGCAGCCTGCCCTCGTCATGACCGGCCAATGCTCCCTGTTTTCCAGGGGGCTTTTTTAATGGGCAAGCCCGCACAACAAAAAAAACCTGCAAGCCCTAGGCTGCAGGAGAAAAGGTTTGGGCGCCGTTTGCACGACGCCCTCATGGGAGAGGAGAAACCGGACGAAGGCTTATGGGGAAACGTAAGTCTTCTCCGCGGTTGTCTACGGCACTTTCATGCCGATACTTATAGAATGGACAGGCCGGCGGTAAATTATACATGCCTGTCCAAATTTTTTGACGGCGGATAAGAATGTGGTACTATAGCATCGATGGTAATCCTAAAGCAGGTGATGGAAGCATGAGAGTCATATCGGGAACGGCCAAAGGAAGGCCGCTCAAAGCCGTGCCCGGCACAGGGACGCGTCCTACGACGGACAAGGTTAAAGAGGCGGTTTTTAGCATGATCGGCCCTTACTTTGACGGGGGACGGGCTTTGGACCTGTTCGCCGGGACGGGCGGCTTGGGCATTGAAGCGTTAAGCAGAGGGATGGAACAAGCGGTCTTCGTTGACAAAGATAGCAAAAGCATCGAAGTGATCCGCGAGAACCTGAAGACGGCCAAGGTGGAAGGGAAAGCCGAGGTTTACCGCAATGAGGCGGTGCGGGCTCTGAAGGCGCTTGCCAAACGGGAGGTGCGGTTCGATCTGGTTTTTCTGGATCCGCCTTACCGGATGAAAGACATGGACGGGCTTATGCTCCTTATGAAAGAACAGCGCCTGCTGAACGACGGGGCGACGGTTATGATCGAGCATGATTCGTCCCATACGTACCCCGAGGAGGCCGGTTCGTTTCATACGGTGAAGCATTCCGTTTACGGCGAGACCGCTATAACGGTATACCGGTATAACGAAGAGGACGGAGACAACGAGGAGCTGACGCAGGATGAAGAAGATCAAGCATGAAGCTACGGTGGCGGTGTGCCCCGGAAGCTTTGATCCGGTGACCTACGGGCATTTGGATATTATCTCCCGAGCGGCCGAGGCGTTTGACCGGGTCATCGTGGCGGTGCTGAACAACGCAAGCAAGAAGCCGCTGTTCACCGTCGAAGAGCGGATGGAGCTTCTGCAGGAAGTGACGAAGGACATTCCTAACGTCGAGATCGACGGTTTTGACGATCTGCTAGTCAACTACATGAACCAGAAAAAAGCCCATATTATCGTCAAAGGGCTGCGGGCCGTTTCGGATTTTGAGTATGAGCTTCAGATGGCTTCGATGAACCGCAAGCTCAGCGATAAAATCGAAACGTTCTTCATGATGTCGAGCAGCCAGTATTCCTACCTGAGTTCTAGCATCGTGAAGCAGCTGGCCATGTTTCACGGGCCTATCGAGGATCTGGTTCCCCTGCGGTGGAAAAAGCGCTCCGGGTCAAATACGCCGGGCGTTAAAGGCTCTAGCCAGGCCGCGTGTAAGGAGAATGACAAGAGAGGCGCCACCCAGTAAGGCTAGAAGACCGGTAAACCAAACAAGCGGTCCGCCTCCTTTAAGCAGCAGGGCCCAGCCCGAGACCGGCTCTCCCGAGGCGGTGCTCCATTCCCCTCCGGAAAAGGGGAGGAAGGCGGCTTTCGGATCGGCCAGCCATCCGGCCAGCGGCTTCCACAGTGCCAGGGTAAGCCCGAAGGCCAAGACGGCGTGCACCGTTCGGGCGTAGAGGAAAGAGCCGTAACGGATGCCCGCCGGGAGGCTGAAGCTTCTGACCTGAGCGTGGAGGGAAAGGCCGCTCCACGCGGTTGCAGCTCCCAGAAAGCCGAGCAGCAGAGGCAAGGGGAGGGCCGATTGGGCGATGGCATACGCCCCCAGATGAGGCTCCAGAAGCCCCGGCACGAAGAGGGAGAGCCCTTTAAGAGGGGCGGGCAGCAGGAGCAGGGCCATCCGGGTAAGAACGGCAAACAGGATCATAAACCCTCCCACGATCATAAGGGTTTGATTGGCGGAGGAGACGGCATCGCCGAGCATTTTGCCGAAGGCCCGGCCATCCCGGCTGCGGGCCTCTCTTAAAGCCGCCAGGCTTCGTTTCAGAAGCCCCTGCCGATCGCTGCTCCTAAGAGGCTTGAGAGCCTTGGCCGCCTCTCCGGCAGACTCCTTCGGTGCGGTAAGCCGAAACCAGATGCCCATAAGAATGGCCGAGAGGTAATGGATCCCCGCGAGCACCAGACCGGCTTTGGCGCTGTGAAGAAAGCCGATGCCGATGACGGTGATAAGGACCACGGGGCTGCAGAGATGGGAGAGGGCAAGCAGGCGTTCCGCTTCCGCCACGCTAAGGCGGCCCTCCTTCCTAAGAGACGCCGTCAGCTCGGCACCGGCCGGGTAGCCTGCCGTGAGGCCGGCCGCGAGTGCCCAGCCTCCGATTCCCGGAATGCGGAAGAAGAGACGCATGAACGGGTCCAGCAGGACGCCAACCGCTTGAACGACGCCAAGGCCGGTCATGAGCTGGGTCACGACGAGGAAAGGCAGCAGAGCGGGGAACACATAATTCCACCAAAGCTTAAGCCCTCCCAAGGAAGACTGAAAGGCATCATCCGGGTATATAATGATAAAGACGACCAGTAGGATCGCCAGAACACCCAAGGCAAGCGTGACGGCTTTGCTTTGCGTTCCGATGGGCGAGGGGGACATGCCTGCACCTTCCTTTCGTGGATTGCTACATGTTTACGCCCCGGAGAGCGGGAATAGACCAAGCCCCTGTAGTGCCTTATCCGTGAGTATTGTTCGGATAAGGCACTGGGACCGACAAGACGAAAGGAAAGGAAGCCTAATGGACGAAGAGTACAAGCCGGGGAGCCCGGTTCTTATCTTGCTCCTGAGCGTTCTCTGAAAAGAGGATGGTCGCTCAGGAGGTTTTTAGCAGGACTGGTAATCGTGTTCCTGCTGTCCTACATTCTTTTTATCATTCCGCTGCCTTATTATATCTTCAAGCCGGGTTCGGCCGAAGAGATCCATCCCATGGTTAAGGTCACCCAGGGCGATTCTCCCGAGCAGGGGGCCTTCCTGCTTACCACCGTAGGGGTGATGGATTCGAACGTGTTCTCCTACTTCTGGGCCAAGCTATTTAAGGAAGAGATCCGGCCGAAGACCTCGGTGAAGCAGGCGGATGAAACGGATCAGGAATATACCCAGCGCCAAGTGTACAAAATGATCTCTTCCCAGAGCAGCGCTATTCAGGCCGCTTATAACAAGCTCGGGATTCCTTATCACATCAAGGACGAAGGCGTGATGGTGCTTCATGTAGTCAAGGGAATGCCGGCGGAGAAAGTGCTGCAGGTCGGCGATTACCTGTTGGAAATTGACGGACTTTCTCTTACCGATGGCGAGAAGCTGGTGAATTATCTCAAAACCAAAAAGGCGGGCGACACGGTTAAGGTGACTTTCCGCCGGGGAGACCAGGTGAAGCAGGAAACCGTCTCTCTCGCCATTCTGCCCGCGGCTTCTCCCGCGGCGGGACAGCCCTCCGAGCCTCCTCGCGTAGGAATCGGCTTTACGTTCTCGCAGGTGCAATCCGTTCAGGCCGATGACGAAGGCAAGCAGGTGACCATTCAAGCGGGTGAGATCGGAGGCCCTTCCGCCGGGCTCATGTTCTCGCTTGAAATCTACAACCAGCTGGTGCCCGAGGATATAACGAAAGGCTACCGAGTAGCGGGAACGGGAGAAATCGATGAGCTGGGTCATGTCGGAGTCATCGGCGGAATTCAGCACAAGGTGGTGGCGGCGGACCGGGAGGGAGCCGAGATTTTCTTCGCTCCGAAGGATCTGTATCCGGCGGCGGGGCAGACGTTCCAGCCGGTGCTTAACACAACCGACGCCAAACGGCAGGCGGAGAAAATCGGGACGAAGATGAAGGTCGTATCCGTAGGAACAATGGAAGAGGCGCTGGATTATTTGAAAAATCTGCCGCCAAAAGGCAGCAAAGGCTAAGCCGGACGGCTTAGCCTTTGCTGTATCGGTGTGAGTAACGCAAGGTCCATATTCCCGTACCTTCGTCGGCGTTGGATCAAGCACTACAAACGAAGGGGAGGCTCGTAATAATCCCTGAACAAGTCACGGGCGTTCCGGGTCGGATAGCCCAAGCTGTACACCGAAGTGGCGCGGATGTCCTGCTGAAGGAAATCCGCGCTTTCTTCGGTCACTTTTGATATAATAGGAACTCGGGCCACCCGCTTCATGCGTTTCAGCAATTCTCTTCCTCGGGTGGTAAAGCCAAGGATGCGCAGGTAAGGAACTCCCAGCGCTAAAGCTTCCCGGTTAAGGTCATACTTTGAATGATGAAGCAGGATGCGGAGTAAAGTTCTCTGCAGCTTGGTTTGCGTATAGCGCTTGGTTTTGAGAGCGGCAAGGAGCTGGCCCACCTGGTCGGGCCGGCTGTAATCGAGAAGGGGAAGAACCCGCTTGATGCGGTGCTCGAGCCCTTCGGTCATTTCGCTTATGGAAGCGAGATCAGCGGCTGTGCGGCTGAGCAGCGTATGGAACAGCGGACCGGCGAAGCGTTCCCAGCTCATGGGGGCTCGTCCCGCTGCCCATTCTCTCTCGAGAATGGCATAGGTGTAGTCCGGAAGCAGGCGGGCGGCGGCACGCAGGTCCTTCTCTTCGAAGAGAAGCTTCCGGATGGCGGTGGCGCTGGCGATCCGGCTGTCCGTCACCTCCTGCTGGTGGTACCCTGCCTTCCGGCGGGTAATGGTCAGGGGTCGAATGGTGCTTTTCAGCCGCTTCAAGGCTATGAGGTAATGCAGCCCGAGCGTATTGTTCGGCTGGGCCAAGCCTTCGGCCGGCTGTCCGGTCAGGGTGCTAACGGCGGAACTGTAGGCCGCCGGATAGGCGGCGCCCCGGGACAGCTCTTGACGCAGAAGCTCGCCGAAGCCTTCCGGCTCCCGGTGCATCACCTCCGCGAGCCGCTCCAGCCAGCCGATCTCTCCGCTTTCGCTGCCGAAGCACAAGCTGTCCGTCACGCCTGAGGCATCCAGCGCGGAAGCGGCACCGTAAGCGAACCATTCGGCCGGCTGGGAGGCGAAGGCGGCGGGCAGCTCGATCACCACGTCCACTCCCATCCGCAGCGCCATTTCGGCGCGCGCCCATTTGTTGACGAGAGCGGGCTCGCCCCTTTGCAGAAAATGCCCGCTCATCACGGCGATGACGGCATCGGCTCCGGAGGCGCTTTTGGCCTGCTCGAAGTGATACACATGCCCGTAATGAAGCGGGTTGTATTCGACAATGATTCCGACGGTCTTCACATCCACCCTCCCTTCACGGCCTTTTTCCTATATCATAACAAACATCGGCCCGCGGTGCATGCGGGGGTGTAAAGAGAAAAGGTTGACAAGACCAAATCTTTAAAGCTATAATAATCTTTGTTTGTTTGGGGTGATCGTTACATGCTGCTCAATTTAAAAGAATGGAACACCAAAGATCATACGGTCCAATGGAAGGATAAGCTTGACCTCTCCGATTTTCTTAAGGAAAGACAGGATTTGTCCAAATTCGGCACTCTCGAAGCCGACTTGGAGGCCGCCTCCAAGGACGGAATAATAGAAGTGGCGGGAACATTGACCCTGCCTGTAACGATGCTTTGCTCCCGGTGCCTGACGGAAATTGACGAAGTGTTAACCATTCCTTTCCGGGAAAGATTTACGCAGAGAACCGAGCTGATCCCGCAGGACAACGAGGAATCCGAAGAAGAGGTCCATCTGGTAAAGGAAGATCGTCTCGATCTCCGGCCCTATGTGGAAGAGAACGTCTGGATGGCCTTGCCTTACATTCCGCTTTGCTCCGAAGCTTGCAAGGGGCTGTGCCCGACTTGCGGACAGAACCGGAATACCGATCCGTGCGG
The DNA here is from genome assembly GCA_030323305.1 of Paenibacillus sp. CC-CFT747. Taxonomy (GTDB): domain Bacteria; phylum Bacillota; class Bacilli; order Paenibacillales; family NBRC-103111; genus Paenibacillus_AO; species Paenibacillus_AO aurantius. The sequence goes on from CP106741.1 coordinate 4,529,842, forward strand.
CTGCAGCCAGGAGAAGGTGGATCCCCGGCTTGCCGGGCTGGCCGATTTCTTCAACCAGAATAAAGAGTAATCCTGAATTCGCTTAAGGAGGTGGGAATATGGCAGTACCTCAGAGAAGAACGTCCAAAACTCGTCGCGATAAGCGCCGTACTCACTTTAAATTGGAAGTTCCGGGCATGGTTAAATGCGAGCAGTGCGGAGAATTGAAATTGGCTCACCGCATCTGCAAAGTTTGCGGAACGTACAAAGGAAGAGAGATCATCAAGCAATAGTAGCAGTTTCCCTATGTAGTACTTCATCTTTGGTGAAGTGCTATTTTTTTTGCCTTTTCTTTTGATAAGGAATTCTATATACTCAGTTTAGTACCAGGTCATAGCAATATCCGAGCCTATTATGATAGCAAAAGGCGGTGCCCGTTATCGAACGTCTACCTAAGAGGCAGCGCCAGCAGCAGCTGGCGAAGGTGATTGAAGAGAATCCTTTCGTCACCGACGAAGAGTTGACCAAACGGTTTACCGTAAGCATTCAAACCGTCCGCCTCGACCGGATGGAACTCGGAATTCCGGAGCTGCGCGAGAGGCTTAAGCTTATGGCGGAACAAAGCTACGATCAAGTCCGTTCCCTTCCTCTGCATGAGGTCATCGGGGACGTCATCGACCTTCAGCTTAACAAAAGCGGAATTTCGCTTTTTGAAATACGCGAGGAGCATGTCTTCTCCCGAACCAAAATTGCTCGGGGGCACCATGTTTTCTCCCAGGCGAATTCGCTTGCCGTGGCTGTCATCAATGATGAAATTGCTCTGACCGCCTCGGCGGATATCCGGTTTATCCGGTCGATCCGCCTGCAGGAGAAATGCGTGGCCAAAGCCTATGTGCGGTCGGTGTCGAAGGGCAAGGCTAAGGTAGAAGTTTTTACGTACGTTAACGACGAACTCGTTTTCCAAGGAAACTTTACTATTTATCACTCCAAGAACCGGGGAGAAGGAGGCGGAGACAGTCATGCGGATAGCGATTGATGCTATGGGCGGGGACCGGGCTCCTCAAGCGGTAGTGGAGGGAGCGCTCCTGGCCGCAAAGGAGTGGCAGGATACCGAACTCATCCTGGTGGGCGATTCCGCCGCCCTGGAGCCGCTTCTCCGGGACAAGCCGGCCCATGTAAGCCTTCATCATGCAGCGGAAGTCATTGATGCGGAGGACGAACCGGTTAAGGCGGTGCGCCGCAAGAAAGACGCTTCCATGGTGGTGGCGGGCCGTCTCGTCCGGGAGAAAGCGGCGGACGCCATGATCTCAGCCGGGAACACCGGCGCCCTTATGGCCACCGGTCTGCTGGTGGTCGGGCGGATCCGCGGCATCGACCGGCCGGCCCTGGCCCCGATGATCCCGACGCTCGACGGCAGCGGTGTGCTGGCGCTGGATCTGGGAGCCAACATGGACGCTTCACCCGAGAACCTGCTCCAGTACGCCATCATGGGCAGCCTGTACCGAAACAAGGTGCACGGGATCGGGCAGCCTCGGGTAGGCCTGCTGAATGTAGGCACGGAAGAAAAGAAGGGAAATGAGCTGACCAAAGCGGCGTTTCCCTTGCTCGCGGAAGCTCCGATCCACTTTGTGGGTAACGTGGAAGCCCGCGATGTGCTGCAGGCGGAGTGCGACGTGCTCGTGTGCGACGGCTTTGTCGGCAATATTCTTCTGAAGTCTCTCGAGGGGACGGCGGAAGCGATATTCGGGGTGTTGAAGCAGGAGTTCACCCGAAGCCTGACGACCAAGCTGGCGGCGGCCGTCCTGGCCCCGGGCTCCGCAGCTTCAAGAAGAAGCTGGATTACACCGAGCACGGCGGCGCCCCTCTGCTTGGAATCGACGGCCTGGTGCTGAAGAGCCACGGCTCCTCGGACGCCAATGCCATCAAGAATGCGGTGCGTCAGGCAAGAACGGCGCTCGCCGGTCGTCTGGTGGAAGCCATATCAAGTGAAATCAGCAGTGGAAAGTGAGTTGTGGGGAATGAAACTAACACCTGTGGGAATTCTGGGCTCGGGCAAATACGTGCCGGAGCGCGTTCTGACCAATTTCGATCTCGAGCAGATGGTGGAAACCAATGACGAATGGATCCGGACCCGGACGGGAATAAGCGAGAGAAGGCTGGCGTCCGCCGAGGAGGCCTCGTCCGATCTGGCTTATCACGCTTCGGTGATTGCGCTTGAGCGGGCGGGCGTCAAGCCGGAGGAGATCGACCTGATCGTGGTGGCGACGGTGACGCCGGATATGGCGTTTCCTTCCACGGCGTGTCACCTTCAAGCGAAGCTCGGGGCGAAGAAGGCGGCGGCCTTTGATTTGTCCGCCGCCTGCTCGGGCTTTATCTACGGTCTCGCGAATGCCGCCAACTTCATTGCCACGGGTACCTATAAATACGCCTTGGTGGTAGGAGCGGAATGCTTATCGAAGATTACCGATTATACGGACCGGAATACGTGCATCCTGTTCGGCGACGGCGCGGGCGCTGTCGTCATCGGCCCGGTGGAGGAAGGACGCGGCTTCCAGTCCTTCGAGCTCGGGGCAGACGGCACGGGTGCCGACCTGCTTAAGATCAGCGGAGGCGGCTCCCGCTGCCCGGCTTCGCCGGATAGCTTGGAGGGCAAGCAGCATTTTATCCAGATGGCGGGCAGTGAAGTATTCAAGTTCGCGGTGAGGATTATGGGCAATGCGGCCGAGGAGGCCCTGCGCAAAGCGGGCCGGGACAAGTCGGACATCGACCTGCTGGTCCCGCATCAAGCCAACATCCGGATTATCCAAGCATCGCTTAACCGACTGGATCTTCCGGAGGAGAAGTGCATGATCAATTTGAACAAATACGGGAACGTTTCGGCGGCGTCCATCCCGATCGCTCTGGCGGAAGCCGTAGAGGAAGGGCGCGTGAAGGAAGGCGACTGCCTGGTGCTGGTCGGCTTCGGAGGCGGCCTCACCTGGGGCGCGTCGGTTCTCATCTGGTAAGGAAAAAGCACGAAAGAAGGGAGACGGCAAGAACACATGGGAAAAGTGGCATTTGTTTTTCCGGGCCAGGGAGCCCAGGCCGTCGGGATGGGGAAGGACGTTTACGACAGTCATCCCGGGGCTAAAGAAATCTTTGAACGGGCGGACGCAGCCCTCGGCTTCCGGCTTTCGGAGCTTATTTTTAACGGCCCGGACGAGGAGCTGAAGCAGACCTACAACACCCAGCCGGCTTTGCTCACGACAAGCGTGGCTATCCTGGAGGCACTGAAGGACAAAGGGATCGAGCCGGCTTACACCGCCGGACACAGCTTGGGCGAATACAGCGCTTTGGTGGCGGCCGGCGCCTTGACCTTCGAGGATGCCGTCCGGACGGTCCGTTCCCGCGGAGAGTTCATGGAGCAGGCGGTTCCGGGCGGACAGGGGGCCATGGCGGCCGTTCTCGGCGCGGAGCGGGAGGCGTTGGCGGACTTCTGCGCCAGGGTAAGTGCGGAAACAGGCACAGTGGAGCTCGCCAATGTCAACTGCCCGGGCCAAATCGTCATCTCCGGCAGCCGGGAAGGGGTCCAGGCCGTTGCGGAGCGAGGGAAGGAAATCGGAGCGAAACGGGTGATTCCACTTGAAGTAAGCGGCCCGTTCCATTCCTCTCTCATGAAGCCGGCGGCGGGCAAGCTGGCGGAAGTTCTGGCGGGGATCGAAGTGAAACAGGCTGCCGTTCCGGTTGTCGCTAACGTGACGGCGGAGCCGGTGGAGGATCCTGAGCAGATTCGCCGGCTCCTTACGGAGCAGGTCTACTCTCCCGTCCTTTGGGAGGACAGCGTCAAGTGGCTTATCGCTCAAGGAGTCGATACCTTTGTGGAGATCGGTTCGGGAACCGTTCTGGCCGGCCTGATTAAGAAAATCGATAAGAGTGTTAAGGTCCTATCGGTCAACAGCCGCGAAGCGGTCGAGAGCTTATCGCTGTAACGAGAAGCGTAATCATGTGGAGAGGGAGGCGGAATACATGCTTACAGGAAAAACCGCGCTGGTCACCGGCGCCTCAAGGGGCATCGGCCGCGCCATCGCGCTAGGCTTGGCGGAAGCCGGAGCGGACGTTGCCGTCAACTACGCCGGCAGCGAGAGCGCAGCGGAGGCGGTCGTCCGGGAAATTGAGGCGATGGGCCGCCGGGCATTTAAGATTCAAGCCAACGTAGCCGATTCCGGCCAGGTGGACGAGATGGTCAAGCAGACGCTGGAAGCCTTTGGCCGTCTTGACATTTTGGTGAATAACGCCGGGATTACGCGGGATAATTTAATCATGCGCATGAAGGAAGAGGAATTCGATGACGTCATCGCCACGAACCTGAAGGGCGTGTTTAACTGCCTGAAGGCCGTTACGCGGCCGATGATGAAGCAGCGGTACGGGCGGATCATCAACATCTCCTCCGTGGTGGGGGCACTCGGCAACCCCGGACAAGCCAACTACGTGGCGGCCAAGGCGGGCGTTATCGGCCTGACCAAATCCGCGGCGAAAGAGCTTGCCTCCAGGGGCATTACCGTCAATGCGGTGGCTCCCGGTTTTATCGTCACCGACATGACCGACAAGATGACGGAGGAAGCCAAAGCGGCCATGATCGGCATGATCCCGCTGGCCCGCCTCGGGCAGCCGGAGGATATTGCCAAGGCCGTCAGGTTTCTGGCATCGGACGACGCCTCTTACATGACCGGACAGACGGTTCATATAGACGGCGGCATGTACATGTAACGGTCCGTTTAGGAGTCCCAAAAGCCCTTTATCTTGCGGTTTGGAAAGCTTTTTGGAGCCTGTCCCGGTTGGCTATGGAAATTATGAATCAATTCTCGTATAATACCAAAGAGGAGGTGAACCGGATGTCCGATGTTTTGGATCGTGTTAAGCGAATTGTCATCGATCGCCTCGGGGTGGAAGAGTCTGAAGTTACCCTCGAAGCATCGTTTAAAGATGATTTGGGGGCCGATTCCTTGGATGTAGTGGAATTGGTTATGGAACTTGAAGATGAGTTTGATATGGAGATCTCCGACGAAGATGCAGAGAAAATTACGACTGTGGGAGAAGTAGTAAATTACATACAATCTCATACGTAAGAACAGAGTCCCGTTGGTTACGACGGGACTTCTCCTCATTAAGATAGAATAATCGGACGCTATACGGTCTCGGATATAGAGGTGAATTCAATGGTACAACGTGTCGTGATAACAGGAATGGGAGTTATGACCTCTCTGGGGAAAGATCTGGAGACGTTCTGGGCAAGCCTTATGGAAGGCAAGTCCGGTGTTTCTCTCGTGGAAAGCTTCGACGTAAGCGAATACCCTACGCGCATCGCGGCGGAGATCAAAGATTTCAACCCGGAAGACTACATGGACAAAAGGAAGCCCGCCGCATGGACCGTTTCGTTCAATTTGCCGTTGTGGCAAGCGAGAAGGCGCTCCAGGACGCCGGTCTGAACGTTAAGGAAGATACGGATCCGGAACGCGTCGGTGTCTATATCGGGTCGGGCATCGGCGGATTGAGAACCTGGGAGGAGCAGCACAAAATTCTCCTCGAGAAAGGACCGAAACGCGTAAGCCCTTTCTTCATTCCGATGATGATCGCGAACATGGCGTCCGGGCAGGTTTCGATGAATACGGGCGCTAAGGGACCGAACAGTACATCGGTGACGGCTTGCGCCACCGGAACTCATTCCATCGGCGATTCCTTCCGGCTCATTCAGCACGGGGATGCGGATGTCATGATTTGCGGCGGTGCGGAAGCGACCATAAGCCCGACCGGGATGGCCGGATTCTGCGCCCTAAGGGCGATGTCCACCCGCAACGACGAGCCCGAGAAGGCGAGCCGCCCGTTCGACGTGGACCGCGATGGATTCGTCATGGGCGAAGGCGCAGGAATTCTCGTGCTGGAATCGCTTGAGCACGCGCAGAAGCGCGGAGCGAGAATCTATGCCGAGGTCGTGGGCTATGGAATGAGCGCGGATGCCCATCACATGACCGATCCGTCACCGGGTGGGGAAGGTGCGGCCCGCTGTATGAAGAAGGCGATGAAGGATGCCGGACTTCAGCCGGAGGACGTTGATTACATCAACGCCCACGGAACTTCGACGGGGGTCGGCGACAAAGGCGAAACGGATGCGGTTAAGTCCGTATTCGGCGAGCAGGCGTACAAGGTGCCGGTCGAGCTCGACGAAATCGATGACCGGCCATCTGCTTGGAGCCGCTGGAGGCGTGGAGGCCGTTATCTGCGGATTGACGATCGTGAATGGGATTATTCCTCCGACGATCAACCTGGATAACCCGGATCCGGAATGCGACCTGGACTACGTCCCGCACAAACCGCGCCAAGCGGACGTGGAGGTGGCCATGTCCAATTCCTTCGGATTCGGCGGCCACAACGCGACGATCATCCTGAAAAGGTTTGAGGCGTAATCCGATGAACCGCGACTTGAAGCAGCTTCAGGCGCAGCTTGGCATCCGCTTCAAAGACCCGTCGCTTTTGAGGCAGGCCTTCACCCATTCTTCCTATGTGAATGAGAACCGGATCTCCGGCAACAAGGATAACGAGCGCCTGGAGTTTCTGGGCGACGCCGTTCTGGAATTGACCGTTTCCGAGTATCTGTACGACTTGCATCCCGGCCGGTCCGAAGGAGAACTCACCAAGCTTAGGGCTTCCATCGTATGCGAGCCTTCGCTCGTGATCTTTGCCGAAGAGCTGGAGTTTGGGCGCTTTGTCCTTCTGGGCAAAGGGGAAGAGCTGACGGGGGACGAACGCGGCCGGCGCTGCTTGCCGATGTGTTCGAATCGTTCATCGGGGCCCTCTATCTGGACCAGGGGCTCGAGGCGGTTAAAGCGTTCCTCCAGAAGATCCTGTTTCCGAAGATATCGACAGACGGCAAGCCCCAAATCGTCGATTACAAAACCCGTCTCCAGGAACATACCCAGCAGCATGGCTTGGGCACGCTTGAATACCGCATTGTCGAGGAGCGCGGACCCGCCCACGAGAAGGAATTCGTTTCCGAGGTCTGGATGGAAGACGGCCTCCTCGGCAGGGGCAGCGGACGCAGCAAGAAAGAAGCGGAGCAGCAGGCAGCGGAACGGGCGCTTGCCAAGCTCCAGGTGAAGGCCAAATAGGCTGTTGAGCAAGAGGGCAGACCGCCTGAATTCGGGCGGACTTTCTGCTCTCTTTTCTTTGATTGGCAAGGTTCCTTCTCTTTTGAGCGGATGGGTGTTATGTTACAATATGGTTGAGGTGAGTCCATGTTTTTAAAAAGGATTGAGCTGGCAGGGTTTAAATCCTTTGCCGACAAAACGGAGCTGGAATTCGTCCAGGGCATTACAGCCGTCGTCGGACCGAACGGAAGCGGCAAAAGCAACATTTCCGACGGAATCCGCTGGGTGCTCGGCGAACAGAGCGCCCGAAGCCTGCGCGGCGGCAAGATGGAAGATGTTATTTTTGCCGGTAGCGATGCGAGAAGGGCCGTTAACTACGGGGAAGTCTCGCTCACGCTCGACAACGGCGATCACGCCCTGCCTTTGGATTTCAGCGAGGTGACGGTTACCCGCCGGGTTCACCGGTCGGGGGACAGTGAATATTTTATCAACAAGCAGGCCTGCCGCCTGAAGGACATCACCGAGCTGTTCATGGATACGGGTATCGGGAAAGAAGCCTATTCCATCATCGGGCAGGGCCGGATTGAAGAAATTCTCAGTACAAAATCGGAAGATCGACGGGGAATTTTCGAGGAAGCCTCGGGGATCGTCAAATATAAATCGCGCAAGAAAGAAGCCGAGAAGCGGCTGAATGAAACCGAGCAGAACCTGCTGCGAATCCATGATCTGGTCTCGGAGCTGGAGGACCAGATCGGTCCTCTTCGCGACCAGTCGGAGAAGGCCATACGGTTCAAGGAACTGAAGGAAAAACTTAAGAATAGCGAAATTTCCATGTATGTGTACCAGATCGAGCAGATTCACGCGAGCTGGACCGAAACGAATTCCCGCCTGTCTCAGCTAAGGAGCAAGCAAATGGAGCTTGGGGCGGTGGTCAACCAGCATGACGCCCATCTGGAGAAGCACCGCTGGGAAACCCGACGTCTCGATGAGGAGCTGGAACGGCTCCAGCGGCTCCTGCTGCAGGTGAGCGAAGACTTCGAGAAATGCGAAGGACACGGGGAAGTACTGAAGGAAAGACGTAAGAACCTGGCGGCGAACCGGGTTCAGCTGGAGCAGACCATTTCCGCGCAGGACAAGCGTCTTCAAGGCCAGCAGGCCGAGCTGGAGGAATACCAGAAGAAGATGGCTGAGCTGACGAAGCGTCTGGAGGACTACCAGGGGGCTTTGAAGGCGGAGGAGGAAAGTTTGCTTGGCGTGGTTGGGGGAATCAGCAGCGAGACGGAGGAGCGGTACAAAGGCGAGCTCCTCGAGACACTGAACGAGACGGCCCAGGCCCGCAATGAGATCCGCTATACTGAGCAGCAGATCGAGACGCTTCTTCGAAGAAGCGAACGGCTCGAGGAAGAGAAGGCCAAATGGGCCGAGCAGAAGGACCGGCTCGTCCGCCGGCGGGCGGAGCTGAAGGAGAAGCGGGAGGCGGCGGCTCAAGCCACCACCCGCATCCGCGAGGAGTACTCGGCCCTCCTGCAGGAGACCCGGACGAAGCAGAGCCTGGGAGAGGAGGCGATGGCCGCCCTCCGCAAATGGGAGCAGCGCCTCGATTCCCTTGTCTCCAGACGGGACACCATGAAGGAAATGGCGAACGACTATGACGGCTTCCTACAGGGAGTCAAGGAAGTGCTGAAGGCGAAGAACCGGCCGGACGGACTGCGCGGGATTCACGGCGCGGTCGCCGAGCTGGTGAAGGTTCCGGGCGAGGTGGAAACGGCTGTCGAGACCGCGCTCGGAGCGGCGCTGCAGAACGTTGTCGTGGACAACGAATCCGACGGCCGTGCGGCCATTGCCTTCCTGAAGAAACGCCAGCTCGGAAGGGCTACCTTCCTCCCGCTTGATGTTATCCGCGGCCGCTCCGTCAACGAGATGGAGCTGCGTTCGGCCCGGCAGGCCGACGGATTCGTCGGCGTCGGAGTGGATTTGGTTCAATTCGACGAGAAATACCGGCAAATTGTTTCGTCGCTTCTCGGTCATGTCATCATAGCGAAGACGCTGGAGGATGCGAACCACATCGCGGCGAAGTGCCAGTACCGGTACCGCGTGGTCACCCTGGAGGGAGACGTGGTCAATCCGGGGGCTCCATGACCGGGGAAGCCAGCACCGCAAGGCAACCAGCCTGCTCAGCCGCCAGCGGCAGATCGACGAAATGGACAGCGAGATCACCCAGACGCGGAGGCAGCTTGAGCAGCTGCGCCAGAAGAGCCTTCAGCTCAAGCAGGAGCTGGCGTCCCATGCCGAGCGGATCGAGCAGCTGCGCCAGGAGGGCGAAGCTAAGCGCATTGAGGAACAGCAGTATGCGGCGGAGCTTAATCCGCTGGAAAACGAAGCAAGGAACACGGAAGATCATCTGGCCGTGCATCTGCAGGACCGGGAGGCGTTGAAGGACGAAATCCGCGAGTTGACCGCCCGCAAGGAGGCGGCGGCCGAATCCCTTGCGAAGCTGCAGGCGAAGGAAGAGAAGCTGCAGCAGGCGATTCGCGCGGCGGAGCTTGCCCGCAAGGCAAGCGAATCCCAGAAGGAAGAGCTGCAGACCCAGCTCACCGAGCTGCGGGTCAAGACGGCGGCCGCTTCGCAGGAGCGCCAGTCGCTTGGCGATCAATACCGCCGTTTTCAGGCGGATTATGCCGTCTGGCAGACGGAGCTCGAGCAGAACCGCCGCCTACTGAAGCAGCTCAACCAGGACACCGAGCTGAATGAGCAGGAAAGCGTGCTTCATACGGAGAGGCTGAACGACCTCAAGATCAAGAAGCAGGAGTATACGTCCCAGACCGAGTTCAAGCGTGCCGAACGGGCGGAGTGGCTGCGTAAGCTTGAGGAAGAGGAGAGCAAGACCCGCGAGCAGCGCAACGAGCTGAAAGAGGTGGAGGAGCAGCTTCACCAGACGGAGGTTCGGGTAAACCGGCTTGATGTGGAGCTCGACAACCTGCTCAAGAAGCTGTCCGAGGAGTATGAGCTCAGCTTCGAGCTGGCCAAGCACCGCTACCCGGTTCCCGAGGATGTGGCGGGCACTCAAATCCGCGTTAAAGAGATCAGACGGGAAATCTCCTCCCTCGGCGACGTGAACCTGGGCGCGATCGAAGAATACAGCCGTGTCAGCGAGCGGTATGACTTCCTGAGCGGCCAGAAAGCCGATCTGATCGAGGCCAAAACGACGCTGTATCACGTCATCCGCGAGATGGACGAAGAGATGTCCAAGCGGTTCCACACGACGTTCGAGCAGATCCGCACGCACTTCGTCGTAGTCTTTGCGAAGCTGTTCGGAGGCGGCCGGGCCGACCTCATCCTGTCCGATCCCGACAGCCCGCTGGATACCGGCATCGAGATCGTTGCTCAGCCGCCCGGCAAGAAGCTGCAGAACCTGCAGCTGCTCTCCGGCGGCGAGCGGGCGCTGACGGCGATCGCGCTGCTCTTCTCGATTCTGCGCGTCAAGCCGGTGCCCTTCTGCGTGCTCGACGAAGTCGAAGCCGCGCTTGATGAGGCGAACGTCTCCCGTTTCGCCGAATACCTGCGCGAATTCTCGCACGTCACGCAGTTCATCGTTGTCACGCACCGCAAAGGAACGATGGAGGAAGCCGATGTTCTGTACGGCGTCACCATGGAGGAGGGCGGCGTGTCCAAGCTCGTCTCCGTCCGCCTCGAGGAAGAAGAGGCGATTGTCTCGGCTTAATACATTACGTTTGCCGGGAAAGAGTCGGAGAATTTGAAAGTGGGCCGGAGAGTTTACGGGCTTCCTTTGTTATCGGGTTTTTACCGCTTGGTAAGTTGAATAAACCTGATGACAAGAGAAGCCGGAGGCCATTTTTAAATTTCGCAGATGCTTTCCCGGCAAACCCCACCCGGAGGGAAACCATGAGCTTTTTCAAAAACTTAAAGAGAGCATCACCGGCAAAACCGAGGCCGTCACCAAGAAGTTTACCGAAGGCTTGACCAAAACGCGGACCGCCTTCGTGGAGCGGGTCGAAGACCTCATCATTCGCCGCAAAAAATCGACGAGGAGTTCTACGAGGAACTCGAGGAAATCCTAATCGGCGCCGACGTAGGCGTCAATACGGTCATGAAGCTGATCGACGAGCTGCGGGTGGAAGTCCGCAAGCGGCGCATCGAGAACGCAGCCGAGCTTCAGCCGGTCTTGTCGGAGAAGCTGGTCGGCCTGCTTCGCTCCGATGAGGACAACGGCCTGAAGCTCGCTCCGAGCGGGCTGACCGTCATCCTGTTTGTCGGGGTCAACGGCGTCGGCAAGACCACCACTATCGGCAAGATGGCGCACCGCTTCAAGCAGGAGGGCAAAAGGTGCTCCTGGCGGCAGGTGATACGTTCCGCGCGGGTGCCATCGAGCAGCTGGAGGTGTGGGGCCAGCGTGTAGGCGTCGACGTCATCAAGCAGCAGGCGGGCTCCGATCCTGCGGCGGTCATGTACGACGCCGTGCAGGCCGCCAAAACGCGCGGAGCCGACATTCTGCTCTGCGACACGGCCGGGCGGCTTCAGAACAAGGTCAACCTCATGGAGGAGCTGAACAAAATTTACCGCGTCATCAAGCGGGAAGTGCCTGACGCTCCTCACGAGGTGCTCCTGGTGCTGGATGCCACCACCGGCCAGAACGCACTCAGCCAAGCGAAGCTGTTCGGCGACAAGACGGGCTTGACCGGTCTTGTGCTGACAAAGCTCGACGGAACGGCCAAGGGCGGAATCGTCATTGCCATCCGTCAGGAAGTGGGCATTCCCGTCAAGTTCGTCGGCCTCGGCGAGAAGATGGACGACCTGCAGGAGTTCGACTCCGAACAGTTCGTGCATGCCCTGTTCGCCGGGCTGGTGACCGAGGAAGCTGCCGATTAAAGGTCAGCACGGGAACGGCAGGCTCTGCGTCCTGGCTGCCATTAACCGCCTCGGCTGGGAAGCAGGAATGCAAATCGGAGAGTGACAAGGTCAAACCCTTGACATTAGTCACCGACTGAAGTAAACTGATCAAGGTTGATGTAAAGGGTTTTTCCTTGACGGGGGTGACTTAGCCGGATGGAACAGAATGCACTGGCCAAAACAACCAGGGTTAACCTGCTTTACGATTTCTACGCTCCCTCTTAACGGAGAAGCAGAGAACCTTTCTGTCCTGCTATTTTCACGATGACCTGTCCCTCGGAGAAATCGCTTCGGAGTTTGAGATCTCCCGGCAAGCGGTGTACGAGCACATCAAGCGGGCGGAAGCCACGCTTGAGGAGTACGAGAACAAGCTTCAGCTTTGGGAGAAGCATGTACAGCGCAAGGCCCTGCTCGAGCAGTTGAAGGGAGCGGCTCTTGCCATCCAGGACAGCTCGGCCGAAAGAATGGCACAATGGATTAAACAGCTGGAAGATATAGAATAATTCTTTAGGTACGGAGGTGGGCGTTCATGGCATTCGAAAGTTTGGCCAGCCGGCTGCAGAATGTGTTCGGCAAGCTGAGAGGAAAAGGGAAGCTTTCGGAAGAAGACGTCAATGAAGCCCTGCGCGAGGTTCGCCTGGCCCTTCTGGAAGCGGACGTCAACTTCAAGGTCGTCAAAGAATTTGTAGCCAAGGTTAAGGAACAGGCGATCGGCCAGGAAGTGATGAAGAGCTTCACGCCCGGTATGGTGGTCGTGGACATCGTGAACAAGGAGCTTACCGCCCTTATGGGTGGTACGCAGAGCAAGCTGGCGAAAGCCAACAAGCCGCCTACCGTGATCATGATGGTCGGTCTTCAAGGGGCCGGTAAGACGACTACCACGGGTAAGCTGGCAAAGCTGCTGCAGAAGCAGAATGCGCGTCCTTTGCTCGTCGCCTGCGATATTTATCGTCCGGCTGCGATCAAGCAGCTGCAGGTGCTGGGCGAGCAGATCAAAGCCCCGGTCTTCACCCTTGGCGACCAGGTAAGTCCTGTGGAGATAGCCCGCCAAGGCTTGCAGCACGCGAAGGACAACCATAACGATTACCTCATCATCGATACCGCGGGCCGGCTTCACGTCGATGAGGAATTGATGGACGAGCTGAAGAACATCCGGGAGACCGTTAAGCCGGACGAGATTCTTCTGGTGGTGGACGCCATGACCGGGCAGGACGCGGTCAATGTGGCCGAGAGCTTCCACAAGCAGATGGAGCTGACCGGCGTTGTTCTGACGAAGCTCGACGGGGACACCCGCGGCGGTGCGGCCTTGTCGGTCAAAGCTGTGACCGGCTGCCCGATCAAGTTCGCGGCGATGGGCGAGAAGGTGGATGCGCTGGAGCCGTTCTTCCCGGACCGGATGGCGTCCCGGATTCTCGGGATGGGGGATATGCTTACCCTGATCGAGAAGGCCCAGTCGAATATCGATGCCGACAAGGCGAAGGAAATGGAGCGCAAGCTCCGCAACGCCGAGTTCACGTTCGAGGACTTTCTCGAACAGATGGATCAGGTCAAGAAGCTGGGTCCCCTGGACCAGATTCTCGAGATGCTCCCCGGCATGAACAAGATGAAGGGCATGAAGGATCTGAAGGTCGACGACAAGCAGATGGGGCACATCGAAGCCATTGTGAAGTCGATGACTGTTCAGGAGAAGCGCCAGCCTGAGATCATCAACGCGAGCCGCCGCAAGCGGATCGCGAACGGAAGCGGGACCAGCATCCAGGAAGTGAACCGGCTCATCAAGCAGTTCGATGATATGCGCAAGATGATGAAGCAGTTCTCCGGCATGATGGGACCGAAGGGCCCCAAAGGCCCGCTCGGCAAGCTGGGCAAAGGCTTTAAATTCCCGTTCGGCTAATCCGGCGGTTAGAATTTGACGATTCTTTTAAGGAGGTGAAACATCATGGCAGTACGTATTCGCTTGAAGCGCATGGGTGCTCACAAGGCTCCCTTTTACCGTGTGGTCGTTTCGGATTCCCGTTCCCCCGGGACGGACGTTTTATCGAAGAAATCGGTACTTACAACCCGCTGACTCAACCGGCGGCTGTAAACATCGACGAAGAGAAAGCGTTGAAATGGCTTCAAACCGGTGCACAAGCTTCGGACACGGTTCGCAACCTGTTCAGCAAAGCCGGCATCATGACCAAATTCCACGAATCCAAGCTCCAGAAGTAAGCCTTACCTTTGGAGGTCTATCATGAAGGATCTGGTGACCGTTATCGCTAAAGCGTTGGTTGATCATCCCGAAGATGTCCATGTGAAGGAAGTGGAAGACAGCCAAGGCGTTGTGTACCGGCTTTCCGTGAACCCGTCCGATGTGGGCAAGGTGATCGGCAAGCAGGGACGCATCGCCAAGGCACTCCGTACCGTTGTCACCTCGGCAGCGGTGAAGGAAAACAAACGTGTTTCCGTCGAGATCGACTCTTAGGTTCTAAGGGCTATCTCACGGCACATCCAGTAAAGGGGTAGGGAAACCTAGCCCTTTTGCTGTACCCTTCAATAACCAACAGGGAGGTTGCCATGAGCGGCAAGCTTTATAACGTAGGTAAGATTGTGAATACCCACGGCATCCGGGGCGAGCTGAAAATCGTTCCCCAAACGGACTTTCCCGAAGTCCGGTTCGCCAAGGGCAGCGAGCTGGTGCTGCTGCATCCGGAGCGCGACGAAACCTTGACGGTAAAGGTGGAATCCGGACGTCCGCAGAAAAACGTATACTTGGTTAAATTTGCGGGCATGACTGATATCAATGAAGTGGAGAAGTACCGAAACTGGCTCGTGAAGGTCAAGGAAGAGCACCTCGTCGAGCTCGAAGAGGGCGAGTACTATCACCACGAGATCATCGGCTGCCGTGTGATCACGGATGAAGGGGAGGAGCTCGGAACGATTACCGAGATTCTGTCGCCCGGAGCGAACGATGTCTGGGTGGTCAGCCGACCGAAAGGCAAGCAGGTGCTCATTCCGGTGATCGATGATGTTCTGCTGAATGTGGATGTTCCCGGCAAGACCGTAACCGTATCCCTGCTGGAGGGCCTGCTGTAGTGATGAGAATCGATGTGCTGACCCTGTTTCCGGAAATGTTCGAGGGCGTCTTCGGCGCCAGCATTCTGGGCAAGGCCCGGGAGAAGGGAATCGTTTCCTTGGCTACGGTCAACTTCCGTGAATATTCGACCAACAAACACAATACGGTGGACGATTACCCTTATGGGGGAGGCGGAGGGATGGTGCTTAAGCCCGAACCCGTCTTCGCGGCGGTGGAGGACTTGATGCGGGTAGGAGAGCCCAAGCCCCGGGTTATCCTATTATGCCCGCAAGGCGAGACCTTCTCCCAATCCAAGGCGGAGGAGCTTTCCCGGGAGGAGCACCTGGTGTTCATCTGCGGCCACTATGAGGGCTATGATGAACGCATTCGCGAGCACCTGGTCACGGACGAGCTGTCCATCGGTGATTATGTCCTGACGGGAGGAGAACTTCCGGCTATGGTCATGATCGACAGCGTGGTCCGTCTGCTTCCCGGTGTCCTCGGCAACGAGCTGTCCGCCGTTACGGACTCCTTCAGCACGGGATTGCTGGAATATCCTCACTACACCAGACCCGCCAAATTCCGCGACTGGGAGGTGCCCGAGGTGCTCATATCCGGCCATCACGGCAATATCGAAGCCTGGCGCCGCCGGCAATCGCTGGAACGGACCTTCCGGCGCAGGCCGGACCTTCTGGAGCGGATGGAGCTTACCCCGGCCGATCGACGCTTCCTGGAGGAACTCCAAAAGAATGAGGCGGAAACCTAGCACCGCTATTGTATTTTAACGGCAGCTGTGGTAGGATTAATTCTGTTGTGAATTTTCCTTTGGGGCCGTTCCTCTTATAGGAATTCGGTTATTAAAGGGTTGTTATCCTGGTGGTCCTCTACGCATTGACAGCTAGATTAGTGACACGATGAAAGCGGAATGAACACCTGTGTGGAAGGAGGGAGTCCCATGAATTTGATTCAGGAGATTACGAAAGAACAATTGCGCCAAGATCTTCCTAAGTTTCGCCCTGGCGACACGGTGAAGGTTTACGTAAAAGTTATCGAGGGTACCCGCGAGCGGATTCAGCTGTTCGAAGGCGTTGTAATTAAGCGCCGCGGCGGCGGAATCAGCGAAACGTTTACCGTTCGTAAAATTTCTTACGGCGTGGGCGTGGAAAGAACTTTCCCGCTGCATACACCTAAGATCGACAAATTGGAAGTGGCTCGCCGTGGTAAAGTTCGCCGTGCGAAACTCTACTATCTGCGTAACCTGCGCGGTAAAGCAGCGAGAATTCAAGAAATTCGATAAGAATGAACGGGGGCTTGTGCAAGCAAGTCCCTTTTCGTTTTCCAAAAGCGGACAGATGCTGGAGAAAGGTCGGTGTAGGCAGTGGAAGAAGGGCAGGTTCAACAGCCGGATGCAGTAAAAAGCGAAATATGGGAATGGGCCAAAGCCCTTATCATTGCGGGAGCTTTGGTGTTGTTGATCCGTTTTTTTGTGTTTGCCCCCTTTATCGTCGAAGGACCGTCCATGGAACCTAACTTCTACACGGGAGAACGGCTCATCGTTAACAAAATCATCTATACCATCCGGAAGCCCCACCGGGAGAAGTGGTCGTGTTCCACGCCCCGCAGGAGAAGGATTACATAAAACGGGTCATCGCGCTGCCCGGCGAAACGATCAAGATCGAGAAGGGCAAAGTCTACATCAACAACGAGGAATTAAAGGAGCCTTATATCCAAGAGGCGATTGATAAATATTTTAAGGAGAACAACGCCGACTATAACGCGAACTATAAGGAAATGACTATTCCGGACGGGGAAATCTTCGTGATGGGAGACAACCGCGTGAACAGTACGGACAGCCGGATGATCGGACCCGTTGCCTATGAGAAAATCATCGGGCGTGCGGATATTATCTTCTGGCCGCTCTCCAAGCTGCAGCTAATCAAGCACGACTACTAAGAACCTTTAGACCGAAGAGGGGTGATCCTGTTGACGATTCAATGGTTTCCGGGCCATATGACGAGGGCCAGAAGGCAGATTGAAGAGAAATTGAAGCTGATCGATGTCGTGATCGAGCTGTTGGATGCACGCATCCCGCTATCGAGCCGCAATCCGATGATCGATGAGATTCTGCAGGGGAAGCCGCGGCTCGTGCTCTTGAATAAATTCGATTTGGCCGACCCTCAAACGACCCAGGCTTGGGTGGCTTATTTTAAAGGGAAAGGTCTCGACGCCCTGCCGATCGACGCGGTAACGGGTAACCAGATGAAAGAGATTGTTCCCCGCAGCCAAGCCCTCCTGAAGGAAAAAATCGAGCGGCAGCTTCGCAAAGGTATCCAGCCGCGTGCGGTGCGGGCCTTGATCGTGGGGATTCCTAACGTCGGCAAATCGACCCTCATTAACCGTCTGGCAGGACGTAAGGTAGCCGCGACCGGGGACAAGCCCGGCGTTACCAAGGGGCAGCAGTGGATCAAGGCGGGATCGGAGCTCGAGCTGCTTGACACGCCCGGTATCCTCTGGCCGAAATTTGAGGATCCGGGCGTGGGCCTTCGGCTTGCCGCGACGGGGGCCATCCGGGATGAAGTGCTGCCCTGGGAGGAAGTCGCCTTTTTTGCCGTGAAATATATGGTGCAGTATTACGAAGAAGCGTTGAAGGAACGCTTCTCCCTGGACGTGGAAGGAATCGACCTGGAGAATCCGCAAGAAGTCGTGGAGGTCATGGAAGCGATCGGACGCAAGCGGGGATGCCTGCAGAGCGGCGGACGAGTCGATCTGGAAAAAGCGTCCATCCTGATTCTTCGCGATCTTCGGGCAGGCAAAATGGGCCGGATTTCTTTGGAGCATCCCGACGACGGAGTGGATTTGTCGGTAGAACGCTGAAAACCACCGGGTAACCGGATACCAATAGCTTGACAGCAGAGCAAAGACCGGCCGAAGAGGCTGGTCTTTTTTTATGGTAAGACGAGAAGAAATGCTTGAGATTAAGGTCCACAGTAAGGTAGTGGGAGAGGGAGCGGAGCTCGTGACAGCCGCATCCCGTCTGCTGGGAACCGTCTCGGAAGAGGTAAGCCTGCGCACCAGGTGGTGGATGAGGTGGTGGAGCTCATGGAGACGGCTATCAGCATCCGCAACCGACCGGTCTCCGCCGAGGTGGAGGACCAGGTTCAGGATTTGATCGGCAATATCGTCCGAGTTCGGCATACTTCCCATCACGTGGAAGGAATAACGGCCTTTATGAGGTCGCTGGTCGGACAGTTTCCATTGACTGATGCCCGGCGGAAGTAAGCCGTTCATCTGATGTCTGGCTGACCGTCAGCGGGAAGTTTTCCGCCGGCGGTTTTTTTATTATGGAGTCTCTAGGTTCTGGCCCGGGTAGAGGGGATGGAGTATAATCGAGTAACGGGGTGAGGACAGCATGCTGCAATACGAGCAGGATTTATGGAAAATGAATTATACCCGGATAGCGGGAATTGACGAGGTCGGGCGGGGTTGTTTGTTCGGCGATGTGGTGGCGGCAGCGGTCATTCTGCCCTGCGGCCTGATTATAGAAGAGGTCAATGATTCGAAGAAGCTGACCGCCAAGAAGAGGGAGGAACTGTATGCCCAAATCATGGACCAAGCGTTGGCGGTTGGGATCGGAATGGTTGACTGTGCGACCATCGATTCCATCAATATCAAACAGGCCGCACGGCTTGCGATGAAGCAGGCCTTGGAGAGGTTGACGATTCGTCCGGATTATTTGCTGGTGGACGCGGAGAAGGTGGACACCTCCATCCGGCAGCTGGCCATCGTTCACGGGGATGCGGTCAGCCAGTCCATAGCCGCCGCCTCTATCGTCGCGAAGGTGACCCGGGACCGGATGTGCGAGCAATGGGACAAGCAGTACCCCGAGTACGGGCTGGCCAAGCATAAAGGATATGCCACCAAGCATCACCGGGCCAGATTAAGGGAATTGGGACCTAGTCCGTTACATAGAAAAAGCTTTCTCGGCAAGCTGCTTCAAGAAGAGAAGGAACAGCTGACATTTGATCTGTGAAATAGGCTTCCGCCTGCCGATAAATAACCCATAGACACAGAAGAGTGAAGGGGTGGGGAAGGCATGAATATTGGTCAGCTTCTTCGGAGCATGATCGGAGAAGGACAGCCGGCGGAGCCCAAAACCTTGGAGCTGAAAGCAGGCCAGGTGGTAAAAGGGATGGTGCTTCGTCTGCTGGCCGAGCAGCAGGCGATGGTGTCGATAGATGGCGTCACGGTTAAAGCGCGCCTGGAGGCCCCTCTGAAAGCGGGAGAAGCGACTTGGCTGCAGGTGCAGCCGTCCCCGGATGGCGGCCCGCTCGTCCTTAGTCCGGCCGCTAATGGAAACGCAATCGTTGAGGGGAGGAATCCTTAGCCCTGCTTCTTAAAAGTTTTACTCTGCCGGACGAGCCGGGAAACCGGCTAGCGGTGAGGATTTTGCAAAGAGAAGGCATCCCGCTAACGAAGGAAACCATCAGGGGATACGCGGAAATGAGCGGGCAGGCCCCTTCGGGCGTCCCGTCCGGAGAGTGGAAGCAGGCGGCTCTACTGGCCGTCAAGAAGGGCATTCCGCTTAGCCGGGAGACCGTAGCTCCCCTGCGGGAGGTCTTGTATGGCATTCCGCTTCACCAGAAGCTTACTAGTCTGAGGGAACAAGCGGAGACCTTTCTAAGCCAGCCAGGGGCAAGCTCAACCCCCATGGGCCGAACGCTGCAGCAGACCGTGCAGCTCCTCGAAACGGTCCTTGGCATGGGAGAGGAGGCGATGGAGGCGAAGGGAACCACACTTACTCCCTCCTCCTCTCTGATGGCTGAGGAAATCCAAGGAGGAAACAGGCCTCCGTCGGCTGCGGTGGCGGCACGGGGTTCTGTTCCGGAAGAAATTGCGGATTTCCGCGCGAGTGTCCCGTTCGTTCCACCTAAGGAAGCGGACGGAAATCTCAAGGTTCAGGAAACCTCACGGGGGAACGATCGGGAGATCGGACATTATCCGGGCCTGCCACAGAGCGAAGCCCGGTTCCTGCCCCCTTCCCCAAACGGATTCCTCTCTTTCCGCGGAAGATTCTCCTCCTCCCGAAACCGCTTCTACCCGACCTGAATCCGGGATAACAGGAGCGGAAAACGGAGAGGGAGTGGGGCCCAGGAAAGGAATGGACAGGCAGCAGGCAGTTATTCAATCCGAGACTCTGGAAACAGAGGAAGGCTCGAATACGCCGCAGGAAAGGAAGGTTTCTCCGTCAATTGAAGAAGAACCTTGGATAGGCAAGCTCTTGAAAGCGGTAGGGATCGACCATGAGCATCACGTGGCCAGAAGGCTGCAAGCCGCCTCAGCCGTCTCTCCGAACTCTATGGAGGAAGGAGTAGCCTGGCTGGGGGAAAGTCCGGAAACGCACGAAGCCGTATGGGCGGCGGGAGATAATTTGAAAAGTCTCCTGCTGCAGCTGACGGCAGCCGAAGGACTGCCTTCTTCTTTAAAGGATTCGGTGCAGCAGGCTCTTCAGCAGGTGACCGGGCAGCAGCTCCTGCTGGCTTCAGATCGTCAATCCGCGTTCACCCATGTTACGATTCTTCTTCCCTTCCGAGATGGGAACGGAGATCAGACGGCAGCCGTTCACGTTCAGTCGCGCAAAGGGCCGCGGGGGAATTGGATCCCTCCAATTGCCGGCTTGTTTTTGATCTGCAGATGAAGGCATTGGGCAGTACCCTGGTGGACGTTCAAGTATATGACCGCCTCGTGAGCCTGCAGGTTTTGAACAACGAGCCCTTTACGGCCTCCCTTCTGGAGAGCCACAAAGAGGAGATCGCCAATGGTCTCGCCGGCTTGGGTTACCGGTTCCTCTCATTGAAATGCTCGTCCTTTCCGGAGCAGCCCGCGGACCTGAATGAAGGGGTCGATGCGGCGGGCATACCGCCCGTTCCGGCTGCTTACCGCTCCAAGCCATATAAAGGAGTGGATTTACGGATATGAAGCCATCCAAAACGAACCTTAAACAAGCGGTGGCTCTCCGGTATTCTCCCGAAACCAAACAAGCCCCGACCGTGACGGCCAAGGGGAAAGGGCAAGTAGCGGAAGCCATTCTGAAGAAAGCGCGGGAGCATGGCGTTCCGATCCAGGAAGATCCGTCCCTGGTGGAGGTGCTCTCCAAGCTGGAAATTAACCAGGAGATTCCCCATGAGCTGTATCAGCTTGTGGCCGAAATTTTAAGCTTTGTCTACCGTTCGGATCAGAGAGCCAAGGGAGGTCCATCATGAAGGCGGCCAAGCCGGGAAGCCGAAGAGAAGTGGGGCAAAAAGGAGAAGATCTGGCCGCCCAATTCTTCACGGACAAGGGAAGCCGGGTAATCCGACGCAATTGGAGATGCCGGTCAGGCGAACTAGATTTGATTGTGGAGGAGGAAGGCATCCTCGTTTTTGTCGAAGTGCGGACCCGGCGGGCAACCGGGCGGTTTGGGACCCCTCAGGAATCCGTCGATTACCGCAAGCAGCGGCAGGTAAGAGAGACCGCTCAAGTCTATCTGCATCAGACGGGAGGCCACGACCGCCAAATCCGTTTCGATCTGGTGTCGGTTATGCTTGATTTAAAGGGGGACGTCCTGGAGGTCCAGCATCTGCCGTTTGCCTTCTAAGTCTCTTTGATAAGCCATGCAGTAAACAAGAAGAGGAGGAGCCCGTGAAGGGCTCCTTTTTCATTTGAACGGATTAGGGGAGAAGGAGAAAGAGGGGATGGAAGAATAGGATGGAAGGGAAGGAGCTAGAAGGATAGAGAACGGACCGGATCCAGAGAGGCTAATTATTTAATGAGATTAATTATTATTGTCGATAATTGTCTAACCTTCTTGCTTCTTGTCCAGGCTGCGGTACTGGATCGCTTCGGCCAGATGCTCGGTCTCGATGTCCCGGGATCCGGACAGATCAGCGATGGTGCGGGCGATTTTGAGAATCCGGTCGTGGGACCGGACACTGAGCCCCAGAGCGTCGAAGGTGAGGCGAAGCAGATCTTCGCTTTCGGGTTTTAAGGCGCAATGCCGGCGAAGCGAGCTCGCCCGATAATTCCCCATTGAAGCGAATCCCGGTATTATGGAACCGGCGGGCCTGAATGGCATGTGCTTTCTCCACCTGTTCTTTCATGGCGGCAGAGGAAAGATTGGCTTCCTTGGAGGTCAAGGAGGCATAATCCATTCGGGGAACCTCCACATGAAGGTCGATGCGGTCAAGCAAGGGCCCGGAAATTTTGGAACGGTAATTTCCGATTTTGAGCGGCGAACAGGTGCACGAGTGGGAAGGGGTCTCTGCACCGTAATAACCGCAAGGGCATGGATTCATGGAGGCCGCTAGGACGAAATGGGACGGGAAAGTGAAGACGGCGCGTGCCCGTCCGATGGTTACGCTCCTGTCTTCAAGAGGCTGCCGCAGCACCTCCAGAACGCTGCGCGAGAATTCGGGAAGCTCGTCGAGAAACAGCACACCCCGATGGGCGAGGCTGACCTCACCCGGTTTGGGGATGGCTCCGCCTCCAATCAAGCCCCCGCCTGAGATGGTATGATGAGGGGAGCGAAAGGGCCGCCGGCGTAAAAGCTCCGCCCGCCCGTTCAGCTTCCCGGCTACGCTGTAAATCTTGGTTACCTCCAGGGCTTCGGAGTCGGGCATGTCCGGCAGAATGCCCGGGAGCCGCCGGATGAGCATCGTTTTGCCGGTGCCGGGCGGACCCACGAGAATGATGTTGTGAAGGCCGGAGGCGGCAATGACCATGGCTCTCTTTACATGCTGTTGGCCATTAACATCGGCATAATCGGGTTCGGACAAAGCAGTTGAGATCGAACCCGGAGCAGGATTTATTACATGATGTGAATAATTAATTTCATTAATCAAATCCTCCGAAACCTGTCGAATGTCGTTCAGATGGGATAAGGGGTAAGCTTTGAGGCCTTCGACGAGCAGCGCCTCGTTCAAGTTAGCTGCAGGGAGGACGATCTTCTCCAATCCTTTTTCCCGGGCATGGTGGACCATAGCCAGAATGCCGGGAACGGGACGAAGCGATCCGTCCAGAGCCAGCTCTCCGATAAGCAGGGTCCGCTCGAAGCCTTTCGCCCCCAGCTGCCCGCTTGATACAAGAAGTCCGATGGCGATGGCCAAGTCGAAGGAAGACCCTTCCTTGCGGACATCCGCAGGAGCGAGGTTGATCGTGACCCGTTCCATCGGAAAGGTATAGTTGCAATTGCGGACAGCAGCCCGCACCCGCTCCGCCGATTCCCTTACGGCGGAGTCAGGTAGCCCCACCAAATTAACTTGGGGAGTCCGCTGCTGATATCCGCCTCTACTTCAATTAACTGTCCGTCGATTCCATGGACGCATGCACTCCATACTTTGCCAAACAACTGAAAGCACCTCTCTCCCGGATATATCCCCTCTGCCCAATAGGCGGGGAAAGTCCTGCGGAAAAAGGTGCTTCCTCATTTCCATAATGTCTTTCTACTATTATAAACCAATTCCATCTGAAAAGGTACTCCTGCCAAATTTGGAAAAACGGATGGAAGTTCGGCTCATCCGGACATACTAACCTGGAGGTGAGACGAATGAACAACCAGCCGTATTATTGTCCTAGCTGCCGGTCCAACCGGTACAAATTCAAGCAGGTCATTACTTACACCCAGCCTTTCTACAAGGATGCGGTAACCGGAGAGGTCGTCGAGAGGATGGAGCCGGAGCTCGTTCACGAGCCGGAGGCGGTTATCCAGTGCCAAGTATGCGGATTCGAAGGCAACGAGCTGCGATTCATCAAGCAGGCGGAGCGGGAACCGAGACGCTGACCGGCTCTGAACTCGAAACGCGCCTTTTTCGTATAGAAAATAGGCGCTGTTTCTATGTCCGCTTCAGCAAGGGAAATGCAATTATTTCCTGAACAATAAGAAAAAACGCCTTATTCCGAGCGGTTCCGCACGGCAGGGAAAGCAAAATGTTATTTTCGTGTTAAAAAAGAGGAAACGTGACAGAAAACGTGGTACAATAGATGAGGCTTGTCGAGCGGTGTGACTGGAGATCCGAGGAACGGGTTTATACGGTTATGCCTATTTCGGTGACCCATTGTTTGTGAAGCTTAGGCTAAACATACAGAAATGCTGATAGGAGGATTCGAGAATGAATATCCATGAGTATCAAGGCAAAGAAGTCCTGAGACAATATGGAGTCGTCGTGCCCAATGGCAAAGTGGCTTTCACCGTGGATGAAGCGGTTGAAGCGGCCAAGGAACTCGGCACTCAGGTTGTTGTCGTCAAGGCGCAAATCCATGCAGGCGGACGGGGAAAAGCCGGCGGTGTTAAAGTCGCCAAAAACCTGGACGAAGTGCGTACATACGCCCAGGAAATTCTCGGCAAGGTTCTGGTTACCCACCAAACGGGTCCGGAAGGCAAGGAAGTCAAACGTCTCTTGATCGAGCAGGGCTGCGACATCAAGAAAGAATATTACGTAGGGGTTGTCGTTGACCGTGCCACCGGCCGTGTCGTCATGATGGCTTCCGAAGAAGGCGGAACGGAGATCGAAGAGGTCGCCGAGCATTCCCCTGAGAAAATTTTCAAAGAAGTGATCGATCCGGCTGTCGGGCTGCAGGCATTCCAGGCCCGCCGTTTGGCTTATGCCATCAACATCCCGAACGCGCTTGTAAACAAAGCGGCTCAGTTCATGCTGGCTCTTTACACCGCTTTTGTGGACAAAGACTGCTCCATCGCGGAAATCAACCCTCTCGTGGTAACGGGCGACGGCAATGTAATGGCTCTCGACGCCAAGCTGAACTTCGACTCTAACGCCCTCTATCGTCATAAAGACATCCTTGAGCTTCGCGACCTGACCGAGGAAGACGAGAAAGAAATCGAAGCTTCCAAATTCGACCTGAGCTACATTGCCCTGGACGGAAACATTGGGTGTATGGTTAACGGCGCGGGTCTAGCCATGGCTACGATGGATATTATCAAATACTACGGAGGCGAACCGGCCAACTTCCTTGATGTAGGGGGCGGTGCGACGACGGAGAAGGTTACCGAAGCCTTCAAAATCATTCTCTCCGATCCTAAAGTCAAAGGGATCTTCGTTAACATCTTCGGCGGAATCATGCGCTGTGACTTTATCGCGAACGGTGTCGTGGAAGCCGCTAAACAGCTTGGCTTGAACAAGCCTCTCGTCGTTCGTCTCGAAGGAACGAATGTCGACCTCGGCAAAAAGATTCTTAACGAGTCCGGGCTTAACATCATTGCAGCGGATTCGATGGCGGACGGCGCTCAGAAGATCGTTGAGCAAGTAAAGAACGTTTAATTCTGGATAATTGGTAAAGGATGTGAACATACGATGAGTATTTTGATCAACAAAAATACGAAGGTCATCACCCAAGGAATGACGGGCAAGACCGGAATGTTCCACACAAAGGGCGGACTGGACTACGGTACTCAAATGGTAGGCGGGGTTACTCCCGGTAAAGGCGGCACCAAGGTGGATTTCGAACTGGAGAACGGCTCGACGGTGTCCCTTCCCGTCTTCAATACAGTAGCGGATGCCGTTAAAGAAACGGGCGCCAACGCGTCGGTTATCTACGTGGCTCCTCCGTTCGCGGCAGAAGCGATTATGGAAGCCGTAGACGCTGATCTTGATCTCGTTATCTGTATCACCGAAGGCATTCCGGTTCTGGATATGGTGAAGGTCAGCCGTTATATGGAAGGCAAGCGCACCGTCCTGATCGGGCCAAACTGCCCGGGCGTCATCACGCCAGGCGAATCCAAGATCGGCATCATGCCGGGCTATATCCACGCTCCAGGTCACGTTGGGGTCGTTTCCCGCAGCGGAACCCTCACCTACGAAGCCGTTCATCAGCTGACGACGCGCGGCATCGGTCAATCCTCTGCCGTTGGTATCGGCGGAGACCCGGTTAAAGGCTCCGAGTTCATCGACATCCTGAAGATGTTCAATGAAGACCCGGATACTTACGCCGTTATCATGATCGGGGAGATCGGCGGTACGGCGGAAGAAGAAGCAGCCGAGTGGATCGAAGCTAACATGACGAAGCCGGTTGTCGGCTTCATCGGCGGGAAGACAGCTCCGGCCGGCAAGCGCATGGGCCATGCGGGTGCCATCATCTCCGGCGGCAAAGGAACGGCTGCGGAGAAAGTAGCCACTCTGGAGCGCTGCGGAATTAAGGTAGCTCCAACTCCGTCCGAGATGGGCTCCACGCTGGTAAGCGTGCTGGAAGAAAAAGGCCTGCTCGACAAGTGCATCACCAAAAAATAAGCAGCATCCAGAAGGTAAGCAACCTTCCAATTCCTCCGGGAACTGGAAGGTTTTTTTATTATATATAGAAGAAAGAGGGATGAGGATGGACAATCGAACGGCATTGCTGGCCTTGAATGAGATCAAGCAGGTAGGCTGGAAAACCATTCTGAAGCTGGTCAGCGGCTTGCCGGACCTAAGCGGCCTACCCAGCCTGGATGCCAGGGACTTGGCCCGGCTGGATATTCCGCTGCCGCTCGGAGAGAGGATTTTGTCGGCTTTACGCGAAAGGGGATGCGAAGACTGGGAAGAGAAATACCGGGAGAAGGGCATTCAAGTCGTTACGATGTATGATCCGTCCTACCCCGCTCTGCTTAAGCAAACCTCCCAGCCTCCTTGGGTGCTGTACGGAATCGGGGACTTCCGGCTTTTGGAACGGCCGTGCCTTGCGATGGTGGGCACCCGGGGACCTACACCATATGGCCGCAAGGTCGCAGAGGATTTGGCTGGAGCTATGGCCCGCGCCGGCTTTTGCATCGTGAGCGGGATGGCCCGCGGGATCGATACCAGTGCCCACAGAGGAGCGGTGGGAGAGAAAGGAGGTACGATAGCCGTGCTGGGCTGCGGAGTGGATGTCCTATACCCGCCTGAGAATAGAGCGATTTACGGGGAGATCGGCGAAAAAGGACTTCTTTTGTCGGAATTCCCGCCGGGCACCTCCGCCAAGCCCGGTCTCTTTCCGCTTCGCAACCGGATTATAGCGGGGCTGAGTTGGGGAACGATAGTGGTAGAGGCCGCCCTTCGCAGCGGGTCGTTGATTACCGCCGATCAAGCATTGGAGGAATCGCGCGATGTTTTTGCGGTTCCCGGGCCTATCACCTCACCTAAAAGCTTGGGTGCCATGTCCCTGATCAAACAGGGAGAAAAGCTGGTGACGGAGCCGGAGGACATATGGCAGGAGTATGCGGAAAGGGTTACCGATCTCTCCTGGGAAGGCGATAAAGAGCCTCTTCAGGCGGCCGAACTCACCTCGGAGGAAGAAGCGATCTGGAATCTTCTGTCTCATGAGCCCCAAACGTTGGACAGCATTTTGGAGCAAAGCCAAACAAATTTTGGACATTTGCATACAATTCTGTTATCTTTAACTTTGAAAAAAAAGATCAAGCCGCTGCCGGGCGCAGCGTACGTCGTGATATAGAAATTTTGAGGGAGGTCGGTACCAATGGCCGATTCGTTAGTCATAGTAGAATCACCCGCCAAAGCGAAAACTATCGGCAAATATTTAGGCAGCAAGTATATCGTAAAGGCTTCCATGGGCCACATACGAGACCTTCCCAAAAGCCAGATCGGCGTAGAAGTGACCAACAACTTTGAACCTAAATATATAACGATCCGCGGCAAAGGCTCCGTCCTGAAGGAATTGAAGGATGCGAGCAAGAAAGTCAAAAAAATCTATCTGGCAGCTGACCCTGACCGTGAAGGGGAGGCTATAGCCTGGCATTTGGCCCATTACCTGGAGGTTCAGAACACAGACTCCTGCCGGGTGGTTTTTAACGAAATCACCAAGCAGGCCGTCAAGGACGCCTTCAAGAATCCTCGGCCGATCAATATAGATCTTGTGAACGCGCAGCAAGCGCGGCGGATTCTGGATCGACTGGTCGGGTACAAAATCAGCCCGCTCCTCTGGAAGAAGGTCAAAAAGGGCTTATCCGCCGGCCGCGTTCAATCGGTTGCGGTTAAGCTCATCAATGACCGGGAGAACGAAATCAAGGAATTCGTCCCGGAGGAATACTGGTCCATTACCGCCAAGCTTGCCGCGGCCAAAGCTACTTTTGAAGCGAAATACCATGGAACCGCGGGAGAAAAAGGGAACTTGGAAACAAGGAAGAAGTCGATGTTATCCTGTCCGATCTTAAGAAGGCGGACTTTGTGGTCAGCACGGTCAAGGAGAAGGAACGGCACCGGAACCCTTCCGCGCCCTTCATCACAAGTACCCTGCAGCAGGAAGCGGCACGCAAGCTCAATTTCCGGGCGGCCAAAACCATGTCGGTGGCCCAGCAGCTGTATGAGGGCATCGACCTCGGTAAGGAAGGGACCGTCGGTCTTATCACCTACATGCGTACGGATTCCACCCGAATCTCGCCGGTCGCTCAAGAGGAAGCCAAACAGTTTATTACGGAGAAGTTTGGAGCCGATTACGTTCCGGAAACGCCCCGCAACTATTCGAAGAAGGCGGCAAACGCCCAGGATGCGCACGAAGCGGTCCGGCCAAGCTCCGTTCTTCGGGAGCCGGATCAGCTGAAGGAGTACTTGTCCCGTGACCAGCTAAGGCTGTACAAGCTTGTCTGGGAGCGTTTCGTAGCGAGCCAGATGGCTTCGGCTGTCCTCGATACGGTTACGGTGGATCTTCAAGCCGGAGATCACGTGTTCCGGGCTGTCGGTTCGCAAGTGAAGTTCCCGGGTTTTATGAAGGTTTACATTGAGGGCAATGATGACGGCACAACCGAGGAAGACCGGCTTCTGCCGATCATGGCCCAGGGAGATAAAGTCAAGAAGGAAGACATTGAACCGAAGCAGCATTTCACGCAGCCTCCTCCCCGTTATACGGAGGCACGGCTCGTAAGAGCACTTGAGGAGATGGGCATCGGACGCCCGAGTACGTATGCTCCTACGCTGGAAACGATCCAGAAGCGGGGGTATGTGGCACTCGAAGAGAAGAAGTTCGTGCCGACGGAGCTCGGGGAGCTCGTCATCCAGCTGATGGAAGAGTTTTTCCCGGAAATTCTCGATGTCGAGTTTACCGCCCATATGGAAGAAGAGCTTGACCACGTGGAGGAAGGCAAAGAGAACTGGGTGAAGGTGCTGGATTCCTTCTACAGCTCCTTCGAGAAGCGGCTTGAGGTCGCGGAGGAAGAAATGAAGGAAATCGAGATCCAAGACGAGGTTTCCGACGAGATTTGCGAGAAGTGCGGCAATCCGCTTGTTTATAAAATGGGCCGCTTCGGCAAGTTCCTCGCCTGCTCCGGTTTTCCGGAGTGCCGGAATACGAAGCCGATTGTGAAGGACATAGGGGTGACCTGTCCGAAGTGCAAGGAAGGCAAAATTGTCGAGCGGCGGAGCAAGAAAGGTCGGATCTTCTTCGGCTGCGACCAGTACCCGGCTTGTGATTTCGTTTCGTGGGACCGTCCGGTCGACCGTCCTTGTCCCAACTGCGGGGCCATGCTGATCCAGAAGAACACGAAGAACGGTCCGGTCATCCAATGCGTGGAATGCGACTTCAAAGAAGAGCCGCAGGAAGAAGCGGCCGAATAAAGACGATGGAAACTAAGTTCCCGCAGGCGGGGGCTTAGTTTTCGAATTTGTAGAACAGAATTTGGAGGGAGTTCCAGTGTCAGCACCACAGAAAGTTACCGTTATCGGCGCGGGGTTGGCGGGAAGCGAAGCCGCCTGGCAAATCGCCCGTCAAGGCGTTCCGGTTACCCTGTATGAAATGCGTCCGGTCCGCAAAACACCGGCCCATATATCGGACAAGTTCGCTGAGCTCGTCTGCAGCAATTCGCTTAGAGCGAACGGGCTGTCCAATGCCGTAGGCGTCCTGAAGGAAGAAATGAGAATCATGGATTCCCTCATCCTGGCTAGCGCGGACAAGCATGCGGTTCCGGCAGGAGGAGCCCTGGCCGTGGACCGGGATTTGTTTTCGGGAGAAATTACTTCAACCTTAAGAAACCATCCCTTGATTGAAGTGAAGAACGAGGAGCTGACCGAGCTGCCGAAAGGCATAACAGTGGTTGCGTCCGGCCCTCTCACTTCACCTGCGCTTTCTGAGCATCTCAAGAGCCTGATGGGGGAGGAATACCTATATTTCTATGATGCGGCCGCCCCTATCGTGGAGAAGGATTCCATCGACATGAACAAGGTCTACCTGGCATCCCGTTATGACAAGGGAGAAGCCGCTTATCTGAATTGTCCCATGTCCGAGGAAGAATACAACGCCTTTCTCGATGCCCTGATCAGCGCCGAGGTAGCGCCGGTTAAGGAGTTCGAGAAAGAAATTTATTTTGAGGGCTGCATGCCGGTGGAAGTCATGGCCTCCCGCGGCCGTCAGACGCTGTTGTTCGGTCCGTTGAAGCCGGTTGGGCTGGTGAACCCGCACACGGGAGAGCTTCCTTATGCGGTCGTTCAGCTTCGGCAGGATAACGCCGCCGGTACCCTATATAACTTGGTCGGCTTCCAGACGCACCTGAAATGGGGAGAGCAGAAGAGAGTCTTCTCCATGATCCCCGGGCTCGAGAATGCGGAGTTCGTCCGGTACGGCGTTATGCATCGGAATACGTTTATCAA
The DNA here is from genome assembly GCA_030323305.1 of Paenibacillus sp. CC-CFT747. Lineage (GTDB taxonomy): Bacteria > Bacillota > Bacilli > Paenibacillales > NBRC-103111 > Paenibacillus_AO > Paenibacillus_AO aurantius. The sequence goes on from CP106741.1 coordinate 4,560,501, forward strand.
CTCTCCTAAGCTGCTGAAGCAGACGTACCAGTTTAAAGGAAGGGATAAACTGTTCTTTGCCGGTCAGATGACGGGAGTGGAAGGGTACGTGGAGTCTGCAGCATCCGGGCTTATCGCGGGACTTAATGCAGGGCGTCTTGCTCTAGGTCTCGAGCCGGTCACCTTGCCGGAGGAAACGGCACTCGGCGGAATGGCCGCGTACATCACGCACGCGGAGTTTACCAATTTCCAGCCGATGAACGCAAATTTTGGCTTGTTCCCGCCGCTGCCCGAACGGATCCGCAACAAGAAGGCCAAAAACGAGAAGCTAGCCGAAAGAGCTCTGGACTCGATCCGGCATTTTGCTTCCTCCCTGCCGCATAGTATCAATAAGTAGGATGGCGATGGGGATCGTACTCCGTCATGGGTTTGACTTGTAAGAGAAATGCTTGCTGTGATACGATAAGCTTGCTTTGAACCGGCCAATCCCTTCCATTTCCATCGAATGGAGTGTGTTCCTATTGATCAATGAGCATTGGATCGACGGTTTTTTGCGCTATCTCGCTTCGGAGCGGAATGCCTCGGAGCACACCATAGAAAACTATGCCAAGGACCTGCATCAATTCACAGCCTTTCTGGAGGAGAGGCAGCTGGACGACTTCAAGCAGGTTTCTTATTTGAATGTCAGAACCTACCTGGCCTTGTTGAATGAGCAAGAATACGCCAAGAAGAGTGTAAGCCGCAAGCTTTCCGCCCTCCGGTCTTTCTATCAGTACCTGGTAAGGGAGGGGAGGTGGACGTCAGTCCTTTTACGTACATTCGAACGCCGAAGCAGGACAAAAGGCTGCCGAAATTCATGTATACGAATGAAATGATCTCGCTGCTGGAAACTCCTGACCGTTCCACTCCGCTCGGCCAGAGGGATGGGGCGCTCATGGAGGCTCTCTATGCAAGCGGGATGCGTGTCAGCGAGCTTGTAAGTCTGAATATTCAGTCTATAGACATGCCGGCCGGTATCGCGCTTGTCCGCGGGAAGGGCTCGAAGGAGCGGTATGTTCCTCTGGGGGATCCCGCGGTTGAAGCGATCCGGCTGTATGTTCAAGAGGGGCGGGCGTCTCTTCTGCAAGGCAGGGAGGAACAAGCGCTGTTTCTTAATTACACGGGCACCCGATTAAGCGACCGGAGCGTCCGCCGGGTGCTTGACAAGTATTTGGATTCTCTTGCCGGCCATCAGCGGATCAGTCCTCATACGTTTCGCCATTCTTTCGCCACCCACATGCTGGAGGCCGGGGCGGATTTGAGAACGGTGCAGGAGCTGCTCGGGCACGTGAATCTCTCGACTACGCAAATCTACACGCATGTGACGAAGGATCATCTGCAATCGGTTTATAATCAAGCCCATCCCAGGGCTTAGTCTTAAGAGGGGAAAGGGGTATACGATGGGCGATTTCCACGCTACGACAATATTCGCCATCCGCCATAACGGCAAGGGAGCGATTGCCGGAGACGGTCAAGTGACATTTGGCAACAGCATGGTTATGAAAGGCTCGGCCAAAAAGTTCGCAGGCTGTACCGCGGCAAGGTAGTCGCCGGTTTTGCCGGCTCGGTTGCCGATGCTATTACGCTTTTCGAGAAATTCGAGGGCAAGCTGGAAGAACACCACGGGAATTTGCAGCGGGCCGCCGTGGAGCTGGCCAAGGAATGGAGGTCAGACCGGGTTCTTCGAAAACTGGAGGCCATGATGATCGTCATGGATTCCTCGGGTTTGCTGCTCATCTCCGGTAACGGGGAGATTATCGAGCCGGATGACGGCATTCTCGCCATAGGCTCCGGAGGCAGCTTTGCGCTGGCCGCCGGCCGGGCGATGCACCGGTATGCCCCGCACCTGGATGCCAAGGAAATCGCAAGAGCGGCGCTGGAGACGGCTGCCGACATTTGTGTATATACCAATCACAATATTATCGTGGAAGAAATCGAGTAACCCGGCTCCTATCCGTAGAGCCGTTCGCTGTAAAGGCTATAGATCGATAAGGAGGGACCGCCATGAATCATGCTGCATTAACTCCAAGACAAATCGTAGCGGAGTTGGACAAATACATTATCGGGCAAGGAAAAGCGAAGAAGTCGGTTGCGGTGGCTTTGCGCAACCGGTATCGAAGAAACCAGCTTGATGAAGCCCTACGGGATGAGATCGTTCCCAAAAATATTTTGATGATCGGTCCGACCGGGGTAGGGAAAACGGAAATCGCCCGCCGTTTGGCCAAATTGGTGCAAGCTCCGTTCGTTAAGGTCGAAGCGACTAAATTCACCGAGGTCGGGTATGTGGGCCGGGATGTCGAATCGATGGTGCGAGACCTGGTCGAGACGTCGATCCGGATGGTAAAGGCCGAGAAGACCGAGAAGCTGAAGGACAAGGCGGAGAAAGCCGCAAACGAACGGATCGCTGCCATTCTGGCGCCATCGGCGGTCCCTCCCAAATCGCAGCGCAACCCGTTCGAGATGATCTTCGGCGGCCAGAATCAGGGAACGCAGGAAGAGCCGGCTCCCGATCCGGGCATTCAGGCCAAGCGTAAGGACCTTCTGGAGAGGCTGGCCAAGGGGAGCTGGAGAACGAAACGGTGGAAATCGAGGTCGAAGACAACGCCCCTAACATGCTTGATATGCTATCGGGTCAGGGGAACGACCAGATGGGCATGAACATGCAGGAAATTCTCGGCAGCATGATGCCGAAGAAGAAGAAGCGCCGCAAGCTGACTATCAAGGAAGCGCGGGAAGTCTTGACCCATGAAGAGGCCCAGAAGCTGATGGACATGGATGAAGTCATCCAGGAATCACTGAAGCGCGCCGAACAGTCGGGGATCATTTTCATCGATGAAATCGACAAAGTGGCTAGCGCAGGAAGAGCCAATGGCCCTGATGTCTCACGGGAGGGCGTGCAGAGGGACATTCTTCCTATTGTGGAAGGATCGACCATTACGACCAAGTATGGTCCCGTTCATACCGACTATATCCTGTTTATCGCCGCAGGGGCGTTCCACACGAGCAAGCCTTCGGATTTGATCCCGGAGCTGCAAGGACGGTTTCCTATTCGTGTCGAGCTGAACAATTTGACCCAAGCGGATTTTGAGATGATCCTGAAGGAACCGAAGAACGCACTGACGAAGCAGTATACCGCCCTGCTGGAAACGGAAGGGATTACGGTAGAGTTCTCGGAGGAAGCCATACAGGAGGTGGCCCGCATAGCGGCCGAGGTTAACCAGAATACGGACAACATCGGCGCGCGGCGGCTGCATACGGTGCTGGAGAAGCTGCTGGAGGATCTCTCCTTCGAAGCTCCGGATATCACGCTGGACCGTTTTGTTATCACACCGGAATACGTGAGGGAGAAGCTGGTGGAGATCGCCAAGAACCGGGATTTGAGCCAGTACATTTTATAGGGAATGCGTAGGGGGCAGTAAGCAAACATGAGCTTATTAACGAAAACGAGACAGCTGAACCGGCTGCTTCAGAAGGCTGCCGGGCGGTCCGTCAATTTTATGGAGATGTCTCAGGTTCTGCGGGATATTATTGACGCCAACATCTATGTGGTCAGCCGCAGAGGAAAGATACTTGGATGCTCCATGACCGGAGACTATTCGGCCGAGCTTGATCAAATGATCGTTCAGGACCGCAGAATCCCGGAGGATTACAACGGCCATCTGCTCAAAATCGAAGAAACGGATTCCAATTCGGCGGACCCGGTTCACCGGTTGTTTGAGGATGCGGTGGTCACCGTCGTTCCCATAACGGGAGCGGGAGACCGGGTGGGCACCTTGGTCCTGACAAGGGACGAAAAGCCGTTCGAGGATGACGATCTGATTCTGGCCGAGTACGGCTCCACGATTGTGGGAATGGAGATATTGCGCGAGAAGGCCGAGGAGAGCGGATTGGAAATCCGCAGCAAGGCGATCGTCCAGGTCGCGGTCAGTTCTCTTTCCTACAGCGAGCTGGAGGCCGTGGAGCATATTTTCGAGGAGCTGAAGGGACAGGAAGGGCTCTTGGTCGCAAGCAAAATCGCCGACCGGGTAGGCATTACCCGTTCCGTTATCGTAAATGCCCTGCGCAAGCTGGAAAGTGCCGGTGTGATCGAAACCCGATCCCTCGGTATGAAGGGGACCTATATCAAAATCTTGAACGACCAGCTTATCCAAGGGCTGGATAAGACCAAGGTATAAGACATAACCGCATAGGGAGTAGGAAGGAAGAACCTGAAGCCGACTATCAATTCTGATACTCGGCTCGGGTTCTTCCTTTTTTAGGATATTTCTTCTCATTTTCTGAAAGATAGCACTAATTTCTCATTGTACTAATTGGGCAAACCATCCAATATAGAGAACGTAGTTCTAAAATATGACAACGACGAAATTTTTGTCGAATGAAGAAGGATTATCCATTTTGACGTGGAATATGATTTAAGTACCTACTACCAAAAACAGGGAGGTTAGATGATGATAATGCTTAATAAACCTGGATTTAGCCTGCTGGAGCGCTCCTGGATGCGGCAAGCCTTCGGCAGAATGTCATTGCGAACAATATCGCAAATGTCGACACTCCATACTTCAAAAGGTCGGATGTCAGCTTCGAAGAGATGCTTCAGAACGAAACCAACGGACTAGTCGGCATACAGGGCCAAAGAACCAATTCGAGACATTTCGCCATAGGCCAATCCGACGAAGGAACAAAGCCCCAGATTAAACTGGATGAGCAATCCGTGATTAACAACAATAACAACAACGTGGATATCGACACGGAAATGTCCCTCCTGGCCAAAAACCAGCTTCGCTACAATGTGATGATCCAGCAGATGAATACGGAGTTCAAGCATTTCAGAACGGCGCTTAACGGAGGGAAATAAGAACGATGCGACTGAATACCGGCTTTGACATTAGCTCCTCGGCCTTAACGGCCCAGCGGCTCAGAATGGATGTCATCTCATCGAATATCGCCAATGCCGAAACGACCCGGGGACGTATGGTCGACGGCAAATGGGTGCCTTATCAGCGCAAGCTGGTCACCATGGAACCTAAGGCGGCCGCCCCTTTCTCCCAATACCTTCAAAACGCAATGGGACAGGCAGGGGAGAAGGCGTGAAGGTAACCCACATTTTCGAGGATACGGCTCCAAACAAGCTTGTCTACAATCCCACTCATCCCGACGCGGATGAGAATGGATATGTACAAATGCCGAATGTGGACGTGTTGAAAGAGATGGTTGACATGATGTCCGCCACCCGGTCCTACGAAGCGAACGTAACGGCACTGAACGCTTCCAAATCGATGATGATGAAGGCTTTGGAGATTGGCAAATAGATTACCAGACTAGAGAGGTAGAGTGGATATGATCGAACAAGTGGGGTTGAAAGCCGCTAACCTGGCTGCCCTCGCACCCAAACCGGTAGCCCAGGGCTCTGCAGCGGAGCTGACGAAGCAGTTTGGTTCTTATCTGAACGAGGCGTTAACGAAGCTTTCGGTTCAGGAGCAGCAGGCGGACCAGCTGAACGAGAAGTTTATCAAAGGGGAAGTAACAGACGTTCATCAAGTCATGATCGCAGCCGAGAAAGTGTCACTGGGGTTGGAGTTTACCGTCCAAGCACGCAATAAAGTGATCGAAGCCTACCAGGAAATGATGAGAATGCAAATGTAACGGAACGTAATCATTTATTGCTTGTTTAGATGGGGTGACATAGTGAACGAGTCGATTCTTCAGTACTGGAATCGGGCCAAACAATTCTGGGCCAGTTATACCAAAACACAGAAGATGACCTTGCTGGCAACCGTCCTTCTGTTAGCCGTATCCATACCATGGCTCATTTATTATTTTTCCAAAACCGAATATGCGCTGGCGTTTACCGATCTTCAGCCCAATGATGCGGCCGGTATTACCAAGTACTTAGACAGTTCGAAGATCCCTTACATTTTGAGTCCGGACGGGAAAGAAATTTCCGTTCCCCGCAGCCAGGTGGCGGACGTGAAGATCAATGTCGTCTCCCAGGGGCTGAACAAGAACGGGTCCATCGGGTACGAGTCTTTGAAAGACAGCCCGTTCGGAAGCACCGACAACGAGTGGGGAGTCAAGAAGCTTTCGATGGTCCAGGGCGAGCTTCAGCAGATGCTGAATTCGTTCGAACCGGTGGCCGGCTCGAAGGTTATGATTACGATGCCCGAGAAATCGGTGTTCGTGACACCGGGCAAGGAAGCCGAGCAATCCTCCGCAGCCGTCGTTCTGCAAATCAAGCCGGGCTACGAGCTCGACCAGCAGAAAATCGATACGATGTACAGCCTGGTCTCCAAGAGCATCAAGAACCTGCCGGTCGATAACATTACCATCTCGGAACAGAACGGGGAGCTCCTTCCTTACTCCAAGTCAAACGGTGCGGCCACGGCCTCCACCTTGGCGGCGAGCCAGTTCCAGATCAAGAAGCAGCTGGAGCAGGATATCCAGAAGAATGTTTCCCGCATTCTGGGAGGGATTCTGGGCCCCGGGAAAGTTATTCCTATGGTGACCGCAAGCATCAACTTTGACAAGAAGCACAGCACCCGTCAGACGTACTCTCCTGTCATCGATCAGAAGGGGATTGAGCGAAGCGTTCAAGAGATTCAGAAGTCGTACAGCAGCGATGGCGGCACGACGGGAGGAACGCCGGGAACAGGGCAAACCGACGTGCCTAACTACCCCGGAGCCAGCAGCTCAGGGAAGTCCACGTCGGAAGAAGTGCAGAATATTATCAACTACGAAGTCAATCAGCTCAACGAAGAAATTGATTCCAATCCATTCGTTATCAATGATTTAACCATTTCCGTCGGGGTCGAACCACCGGAAAAAACAAATTCCGCGAGTCTCACTCCCGACACGACGGATGCCATAAAGCAGCTATTAGCCAACGTCATCAGCTCGACGCTTGCCAATAATGGCAAAACCTACACCGATGAAGACCTGCTTAAGAAAGTAACGGTATTCAACCATGCTTTTGCCGGACCGGGGAATACGGATGTTCCTAATCCGACCAACTGGTATCTGCTTGGAGGCATTGGATTGGCTGCCCTTGCTCTAGCCGGAGCAGGAGGATTCTTCCTCTCCCGCAGAAGGAGATCGGCCGAAGAGGAGAACGATCTGCCCGCATCGTCGGCAATCGAATATCCGACAGTGGATTTGGAAAGTGTGACCAACGACAATCAAGTGCGTAAACAGCTCGAGACCCTTGCGAAGAAGAAGCCTGAGGAATTCGTCAACCTGCTGCGCACCTGGCTTGTGGATGAATAGGAGGTTGTACGGGGTTGGTTAAAGGCATCCAGCAAGGCTTATCCGGCCGCCAGAAGGCCGCTATTCTGCTTATCAGTTTAGGTCCTGAGGTTTCGGCCCAAATCTTCAAGCATTTACGGGATGAAGAAATCGAGCAGCTCACATTGGAAATCGCCAACGTCCGGAAGGTGGATTCCTCTGAGAAAGATGCGATCCTGAGCGAGTTTCACCAAATCTGTATGGCACAGGAATACATTTCCCAGGGCGGGATCCATTACGCCAAAGAAATTCTGGAGAAAGCGCTCGGTGCCCAAAAGGCGATGGACATTATCAACCGGCTGACCGCGACCCTGCAGGTTCGTCCGTTTGATTTTGCCCGCAAAGCCGATCCGGCTCAAATCCTTAACTTCATCCAGAATGAGAATTCGCAGACCATCGCTCTCGTGCTTTCCTATCTGCAGGCGGATCAAGCCTCAATGATCTTGTCCTCCCTGCCTCAGGAGAAGCAGGCGGAGGTCGCGAAGCGAATCGCCCTGATGGACAGCACCTCTCCTGAAATTATCAGCCAGGTCGAGAGGGTTCTGGAGCAGAAGCTTTCCGCGACCGTTACCCAGGATTACACTTCGGCAGGCGGAATCGAAGCGATCGTTCAGATTCTTAACGGGGTCGACCGGGGGACCGAACGGACCATACTCGATTCCTTGGAGATCCAGGATCCTGAGCTCGCTGAAGAGATTAAGAAGAGAATGTTTGTCTTTGAGGATATCGTCAACATCGACAACCGGTCCATTCAACGGATCATCCGGGATATCGAGAATGCCGATCTCCAGCTGGCCCTCAAGGTGGCGAGCGAAGAGGTCCGGGAAGTCATTTTCCGGAATATGTCGAAGCGCATGTCCGAAACCTTCAAAGAAGAAATGGAGTATATGGGACCGGTTCGGCTGCGTGACGTGGAAGAAGCCCAAACCCGCATCGTTTCCACCATTCGCCGCCTAGAAGAGTCCGGAGAGATCATCATTGCACGCGGTGGAGGAGACGATATCATTGTCTAACTTGATCAAGCCGAATTATTATGTTTCGCTCGAGGATTCCAAGATCATCGACCATTTGCAGCTGCTCGCCCGCAAGCTTCAAGCCACTTCCCGAACGGTACTTTCGGAAGAGGAAACGGCAGCGCGTCAGGATGAGCTCAATCGGGTGTATGGAACCCGGGATCAAATTCTGAAAGATGCCGAAGAGATGGCGGAAGCGACCATGCAGCAAGCGGCGGCGGATGCGCAGCGACTGCGGGAGGAAACCCAGGCTGACATTCGCAGCTGGTGGGAGGAGAGAAGGCAATCCGACGAGCAGGAGCAGGAAGAAGCGAAGAGCCGGGGCTTTGAGGCTGGCTACCAGGCCGGATTGGAGCAGGCACGGCAGAGCGTGCGTGAAGAATATGCCGATAGCATCCAGGAAGCCCAGACGGTGCTGGCTCAAGCCTATGAACGCAAAAGGCAAATCATTCGCGAAGCGGAGCCGTTCCTTATCGAGTTAAGCACGTCGATCGCCGAAAAAATCATCCAGAAGCAGCTATCCTTATCGCCGGATTGGATTCTGGACCTGACCCGCAGCCAGCTTGCCCGAAAGAGAGACAAAGGCATCGTCACCCTGTGTGTCGCTCCCAAGCATTTTACCTTCTTCAAGGAGGCAAGGGAGGAATTCGAGATGGTCATGGATTCCCAGGCGGAGCTTCAGATCGTGCCGGATGCCACGGTTTCGGATGAAGGCTGCGTGATCCGGACCGATTTTGGCAGCATGGACGCCCGAATCGATACCCAGCTGCAGCAAATCAAAGAAACCCTGCGGCAGATCGCACTCCGCAGCGAGGCAGGCACGGATCATGACGAACTTTCCTGATTTCTCCAAGTATGCCGAAGAGTTAAGAAGGCTGGATCCGGTGGTCGTCAATGGGAAAGTCACACAGGTGATCGGGCTGACGGTAGAATCCGAAGGACCTGATGCGAGCGTAGGCGATGTGTGCCACATCTACCCTTACAAGTCGGACAAGCCCATCAAGGCTGAAGTGGTCGGATTCCGCAACAACAAGGTCATCTTGATGCCCCTTGGAGAGCTGCATTCCATCGGACCGGGGTGTGAGGTGGTCAGTACGGGGAAGCCCCTCACTGTTCAAGTGGGGCATGAGCTTCTCGGACAAGTGCTCGACGGTCTCGGCCAGCCGCTTGACGGCAGCGTCCTTCCGGCTCAGATGACTCATTATTCGACGCATAATGCGCCCGGCAATCCCCTGAAGAGGCCGAGGGTTCTCGAACCGATAAGCGTCGGGGTGCGCTGCATCGACGGTCTCCTGACCATCGGCAAAGGACAGCGCGTAGGGATCTTCGCGGGGTCCGGCGTCGGCAAGAGCACCCTGCTCGGGATGATTGCCCGCAACACATCCGCCGATGTCAATGTCATCGCCTTGATCGGAGAGAGGGGCGGGAGGTGCTGGATTTTATCGAGCGGGATTTGGGGCCGGAAGGCTTGGCCCGTTCCGTCGTCATCGTGGCGACTTCCGACCAGCCCGCCCTGATCCGGATCAAAGGAGCACTTATTGCAACAAGCATTGCGGAGTATTTCCGGGACAAAGGCTTGAACGTCATGCTTATGATGGATTCCGTCACCCGCTATGCCATGGCCCAGCGTGAGGTCGGTCTTGCGGTCGGAGAACCTCCCGCTACAAGGGGATACACGCCGTCCGTTTTCGCCACGCTCCCCAAGCTGTTGGAGCGTTCCGGGACCGGACCCAAAGGGTCCATCACCGCTTTTTATACCGTACTCGTGGATGGAGACGACATGAACGAGCCCATAGCCGATGCGGTGCGGGGAATCTTGGACGGGCATATCGTGCTTGACCGGAGCCTGGCCAACAAGGGGCATTATCCGGCTATCGAGGTTCTGTCAAGCGTCAGCCGGGTGATGAAGGAAATTGTTCCCCGGGAGCAGCAGGATGCCGCCAATTTTCTGAAACGAATGCTTTCTATATATAAAGATTCGGAAGACCTCATTAATATTGGGGCGTACCAGAGAGGCTCCAATGCAGAAATTGATGCTTCCCTGCAATACATTCAATCCATTTGGGCTTTTACCCGCCAGAGAACCGATGAGAAGGTCAATTATTTGGAAGCTCAAGAGCGGCTCTTGGCCGAATTTAACGGAGGTTGATCCTGAGTGTCGCGGTTTCGCTATTCCTTTCAGAAGATAGTGGATTTGAAAACCAATGAGAAAACCCAAGCGGAATGGATTCTCTCCTCTGCGGTAAATGACCTGCGGGTCGAAGAAGATCAGCTTTCCGACCTTAAGCATCACAAATCGGAAGTACAGGAAACGCTCGTTTCGGCTGCGGCCAACCGGACCACGGTATCCGAGCTGATGCTTTATCAGAAATATCTCGATCACATCGACCATCAGATCCTTAACAAGAATGCCGCTGTCCGGGCGGCGCAAATCAATGTCGAAGATAAGCAGAGCAACCTTACCGCCAAAATGAGAGAAGAGAAGGTTTGGTCCAAAGCAAGGAGAAGGCCAAGCTTCATTTTACGGCGGCTCTTCTTAAAAAGGACCAGGAAGCGTTGGACGAAATGTCCGTGTCGCGTCACAAGCAGCCGTCATAGCCGATAAACATCCGGAAAGGGGAGTAGACATTGGAAACGGAAATGGACAAGCCGGAGTTAAGCGCATTTGAACGATTCTTATACTGGTTTCTTGTTCCGATCGTCTTCGTTCTTGTGCTGATCGTCGTCCTCCTGACGCTGTTTGATTATGACGTCAAGGACAGCCTGCTGAAAGCCGCCAACCGCGTTCCGGTTGTGAGCAAGCTTGTTCCTGATCCGGCGGCCGGCGCGTTATCCGGGAGCGGGGAGAAGCCGGCGGAACAGGCCAAAGCCCAGGACAAGACGGTAGCGGACTTAACCGCGAAGCTGGGTGAGAAAGACAACGAGCTCGAGAAGTCCGACGAGCTGTTCCTGCAGAAGGACCAGACGATTAAAGACCTCCAAGCCAAAGTCGCCCAGTTGGAGGAGCAGCTGAAGAGTAAAGCCAAAACCGATGAAGAGTATCATGCTCAAATTCAGCAGACCGCCTCCCTGTACACCAAGATGAATCCTTCCAAGGCCGCACCTATCATGGAAAACTTAACGTTGAAGGAACAGGTGCTCCTGTTCAGCGAAATGAAGCCGGACGACCGGGTCAAAATATTGGAGAAGATGGACCCGAAAAAAGCGGCGGAAGCCTCTATCTATCTGAAAGACCTGACACCGGTCAAGGACCGGGAGATAGCAGCCCTTCAGGAAAGAATTCAACTGAATGACACTTCAGCGAAGGCAGGTCAGAAGCTGACGACTACGGATTTGGGTCAAACCTTCTCCAACATGACGCCGAAAAGTGCCGCAGCCGTTCTCGTGGAAATGTATGCCGTCAACCCCACTAAGGTACTGGATATTTTAACGGCGACGGACACCCAGGCACGATCCAAGATCATGTCGGCCCTTGCCGATGCGAATAAGGACACGGCGGCCAAAATTACCAGCAAGCTGGGCTCGTAACATCGGAACCGAACTTGGAGAGGAGGTGAATAAGCATGGAAATTAGCATGACAAATACCGCTCTCCCGACTGCCCAGACAAAGTTACCTTCCTCCGCCGGACAGACCTCGGTTGAGCCGGGGAGTCCTGTCCCTTTCTTTTCAGCTTTGAACGAGAAACTGGGGGCGGAGACAAGAAGGCAGCCGACCCTTCTGGGGAGGAACTGGCTTGGGACGCACTGCTTCAAGGGCTCCCGGCCGCATGGATGAGTCTTATGCTTCCCGCACCTGTAGATCAAGCTTCTATTCCCGATCCGGAAAATATGGCATCCCTCCTCGGACAGCTGGGGAATGGGGCAAGTGCACAGACTGCGGCCGAATGGACAAGTTGGCTGGCTCAGGCCAAAGACCTGCTAGCCGGCATGGGACTGCTCCCATCCTCCTCCGGTTCCACTGGGGAAGGACAAGCCGCACAGGGGATTTCCCAAGAGGGAGAGACGGCAGCAGATGGGACGCCTTCAGCAGAAGAAGGAGATATTCTCAGCACTTTTCTAAAGGCCTTTAAGAAGGAGCCGGGGAGCGAACTGCTTCAGCAGCTGGCCTCGACTCTGCAGCCCTTGGTGGCTTCCACCATGAGCCGGGTATTGAACCCGGTTGGCGGGACGGCAGCAAGCAGTCAAATAGATCAGGGGATTAGGCTGGCGCTGGACAAGGCGATCCCGACGGCTGCGGACGCTCAAGAAAGCAGAAGGGCAGAGGGCAACCCCGGTCCGCAGGAGAGAAGGCGGCTGCCGTTCTTTTCGCCCAGCCGCTTAATGAAGACCAGATGGAATCCGGACCCGCTCTTCCGCCACAGACTAAACCGTTGACCAAACTGGAAGTACTGGCTCTTAAGAGCGGAGTAAGGGAAAGAATGGTTCAACAGCTTAAGCCGGAGGGGGCACCGATTCCGGATAGTATGGTATCGGCAGATCATGACCTGCCGGAGTTCACACCGGTCACGGTGCAGGATTTTCTGAAGACTGTTCCTCAAGAGACCTTCAAGAACCAGCCGGTGAGCGCTCAAAGCTTTGCAAGAGAAATGACCCAGCTGGTCATGAAAAGCTTTAACGTGAATCCTCTCAGCGGGATGTCGGAAGCCAGCTTGACTTTGACCCCGGAAAATCTGGGCAAGGTGGAAGTGAAGATCAGCGTCCATAACGGCCAGGTTATCGCTCATTTTGCGGCACAAACCGTTCTGGGTAAAGAGATGATCGAAGGCCAGCTTTCGCAGCTTCGCCTGAATCTCCAAAACCAAGGCATTCAGGTGGAAAGATTGGAAGTGGCTCAAGCTTCATCGCTTGCCTCGGGAATGTTCCAGGACCAGCGCCAGCAGCAGTCCTCCCAGCAGTTTACCCGGCAAAACCGGGAGAGGACGATAGAAGCCGAGCTCACGGAGGAAGATTATGCAAAGGAAATATCGCAGCTGATGAATATCCGGCAGCAGGCATTCGGAGCTACCGTCGATACAACCGCCTAATTCTTCTATGCCAGAAGGATACTCACGGACAGGAGGTGTCAACATGTCCAATGTGACGGGAACCAACAACGTTTGGCCTTATTATTCCAAAACCAATATCGACAACGGGGCGACCAAGGCCAAAAGCAATAACCTGGGGAAAGATGACTTTCTCAAAATCTTGATTACCCAGCTCAAAAATCAGGATCCCAGCAAGCCTCTGGAGGACAAGGAATTTATCGCCCAGATGGCCCAATTCACGTCTGTGGAACAGCTCACCAACATGGCCAATGAAATGAAAATGCTGCGTCAATCCTTCAGTTTGTCTCCTGAGCTAATAGGAAAATCGGTTAACTGGGAAACGATGGACACCGATGGGAAAAAGGTCACAAAATCAGGGATTGTCGAAGCGCTCTCCATTAAAGAGGGCCTCCAGTATGCGCATATACAAGGAGAAGAGATTCCTATTGACCGCCTAACCAAAATTTGGAATGCTGTAGAGGTGGCTCCATGACAGGGCGCATCTCCATAGGTCAACTGTACCCCCACCCGCCAAAGCCGGGAATTCAGCCGAAGCAAACGGCGTCTTCCTCCGGTCGCAGCGATAACCCGACATCCTTCGACAAGCTCCTCAGCAGTCAAATGAAGCTGAGTCATCATGCGGAGGTCAGGCTGCAGCAGAGAGGAATTCAGCTTCAGCCCGAACAATTGACCAAAATTCAAAGTGCCATCGACAAGGCGGCAGCCAAAGGCGCCAAAGATTCCCTTGTCCTGATGAACGACATGGCGCTGATCGTGAACGTACCGAACCGAACCATCGTAACGGCTCTGGACGGGGCGACGATGAAAGACAATGTTTTTACCCAAATTGACAGTGCCATTGTGGTGAGCTAAAGAACCCGGCTGGCCCTACCCGGAAGCCGGCGGCTGCGGACCGATTGAAGCAGCCGATTCCATTACTTTATTTATTAGGAGGAACTTCCCATATGTTGAGATCTCTTTACTCTGGTGTTTCCGGTATGCGGGGCTTTCAGACCAAGCTTGACGTTATTGGTAACAACATTGCCAATGTAAACACGGTCGGCTTTAAAGCAGGCCGGGTGAATTTCAAGGATATCCTCAGCCAGACGACTGCCGGGGTTACGGCTCCGAACGGAACGACCCAAGGCGGCGTGAACGCCAAGCAGATCGGCCTCGGTTCGGCGATCGGGTCCATCGATACGATCCATACTCCCGGATCGGCCATGACGACGAATGTGGCGACCGACCTAAGAATTGACGGAGACGGTTTTTTGCGGTAAAGGCCGATATGGCAAACGGCGGAGACCCGTTTCTGACGCGGGACGGTAACTTCAAAGTCGATGCCAATGGCAACCTGGTCACCCAGGATGGGCTGTTCGTTCTGGATGTGGGCGGAGCGGAAATCAACCTGGCGGGTGTTACTTCCTTCTCCATAGCCTCGAACGGAGATATCATCACCTCGGTTGGTGGAGCCGCACCTACGGTGCAAACGTCTATCGGGATTGCCAAAGTGACCAATCCGTCGGGTCTTGAGAAAGTGGGAGGTAACCTGTACCGTACGACCCCGAACGCCGATGCGGCTACGGCGGGCGGCGGGCAGTTGACCCTCTACAATGCAAACAGTTCGGCGGACGGCACCGGGGCGATTGTAACCGGCCAGCTGGAGATGTCCAACGTGGACCTTACCTCCGAATTTACGGAAATGATCATCGCCCAGCGTGGGTTCCAGGCAAACTCCCGGATCATCACCACCTCGGATGAAGTGCTGCAAGAGGTTGTAGGGCTTAAGCGTTAATCTAAACTCCGTTAGCGGGCGGGGGACAACCTGGCCCCCGCTGCTAATGTCTGGAGGGCAAGCATGATACCCGTTACCCGGTTGAACGGTAAGCAAATTTACATTAACGCCATTTTGATTGAGAGTCTTGAAGAAACACCGGACACCGTCATTACCTTAACCAACGGTAAGAAGATAATGGTGCTGGAAAAGAACCAGGAAGTGGTCAGCCTGGTGGAAACCTACATGCGCTCGATCGGCTCCATTCAAGGGACTATCAAGAGTGTGGATTCGGAGGGGACTTAATTGCTTAAGAGCAGATTGTTTCAAATCGTGATCGCCATGCTGATCGTCATTACCCTGATCCTGGTTACCTTCGTCGTCCTATGGAACTATTTGGACAAGAACAATAGCACGGTTCCCGGCGTTAAGGCGGCAGCGGAAGAGAAGCAGCTGACGGCTGCCGAAGTCAAGGAGCTTACGGTCCCGGTAAAAGAAATTTTGACGAATCTTTCGGAGAAGAACAAAGTGGTGAAAGCTAGCTTTGCCTTCGAGCTTAATAACAAGAAAGGCAAGACGGAGTTCGAGAATCTGGTCGATTCCAGAGTGAGAGGCGTGCTTAATCAGACGCTGGCCGACATGACCGCTGAACAGATCGCCGGAAGCAAAGGCCAGGACAACCTGACCGCTCTTCTCATGAACAAAATCAACTCCTTCCTGCACGATGGGAAGATCACCCAAATCTACATTACGGAAATGATTGTGCAGTAGCGTAATTCGGCTATGACGCTTCGAAGGAGGTGACTTTATTGGTTGACGTACTCTCGCAAAATGAAATTGATGCCCTTCTCGCCGCCCTTTCCTCCGGAGAGATGGATGCGGAAGAGCTCAAGAAAGAGGACACGGAGAAGAAAGTCAGGGTTTACGATTTTAAGCGGGCTACGAGATTCTCTAAAGATCATCTGCGGAGCTTAACTAGGATACATGAAAATTTTGCGAGATTTCTCACCACCTATTTTTCGACACAGCTTCGGACCTTCGTTCAGATCAGCGTGGTTCAGGTCGAACAGCTTCCATACGATGAGTTCATCCGCTCCATCCCGAAGATGACCATCCTGAATATTTTTGAGGCGGAACCGCTTGAAGGCCGGATGGTGCTGGAGGTCAATCCGAATGTTGCCTTTGCCATGCTGGATCGTCTGCTTGGCGGAATGGGAGTGTCGCCCTCCAAAATCCATGCGCTGACGGAAATCGAAACCATGATAATGGAAAGAATCTTCAGCAGGGCGTTGAATTCCTTGCAGGAGGCGTGGAAGACGGTCATGGATCTGACGCCAAGAATGGAGGCGTTGGAAACCAACCCTCAATTCATGCAAATCGCTTCGGCTAACGATACGATTGCTCTGATTTCCCTCAGTACCAAGATTGGTGACACAAGCGGAATGATCAACCTCTGTATCCCTCATGTGGTGATTGAGCCCATCATGCAGCGCCTGTCCGTTCATCATATGTTCGTCACCCACAAGAAGAGCAAGACGCCGGAAGAAAGCGAAGCTCTGAATGCCCGGGTAAACATGGCCAAGCTGCCGATCATAGCGGAGCTGGGGGAATCGCATCTGTCCGTCCGGGAATTTCTCGGTCTTGCTCCAGGGGATGTCATTTCGCTGAACAAGCCGGTTGAAGAGGGGCTGCACATCAAAGTGGGTGACAAAATCAAGTACATGGGAAGCCCGGGGACGCTAAAAGGCAAGGTCGCCATACAGATTACGGATATTGTTACGGAAGAGGTGGAAGAGCATGACGAATAACAAAGACTATTTGTCTCAGGAGGAGATTGACGCCCTGCTGAGGCAGACGTCGGATGACGGAGGGGCAGCTTCCGAGCCGGGGTCCCCCCATGTAGACCATTATTTAACCTCGCTCGAACAGGATGCCCTTGGCGAGATTGGGAACATTACCTTCGGAAGTGCGGCAACGGCATTGTCCACTCTACTCGGTAAAAAAGTGGAGATTACCACTCCTCAAGTGTCGGTTATTTCCAAAGACGAATTAAAGTTCGAGTTTCCGAAGCCGCATGTGGCCGTACACGTTAACTATGTAGACGGCTTCCACGGCATCAATCTTCTCGTTATCAAAACGAATGACGCCAAAGTCATAGCCGACCTGATGATGGGAGGAGACGGGACGAATACCCAGGAAGCCGAGCTGTCGGAGATCCACATCAGCGCCGTTCAGGAAGCCATGAATCAAATGATGGGCTCCTCGGCCACCTCCATGTCGACTATTTTTAACCGGCTGGTGAATATCTCTCCTCCCGGGATTGACATTCTGGATTTGGCTGGCGACGGAGGTCAGGACAACCTTCCGGAGGAAGATGTTTTTATTAAAGTTTCTTTCCGTCTCACGATTGGGGATTTGATTGACAGCAACATCATGCAGCTTCTTCCCGTTTCCTTTGCCAAAAACATGGTCAATATCCTGATGGGAGGCGGAGAATCAGACGAGTCGGCCATTCCCGGAGGATTCGAAGAGCCTCGTATGGAAGTACCTGCTCCAGCACCTCAGCAGCAGCCTCCGGCCGTCGCCCAAGCCGCTGCTTCCGAGCAGCCCGCCGCCCAGCAGCCGGTATATCAGCAGCCTGTGCAGCAGCCTATGTATCAACCGCCCATGCAGCAACAGCCTCCGGGGTATCCTCCGCAGCCGGCTGCGTATTATCCGCCGGATCCGGCTTACGGGTACGGAGTACAGGCCCAGCAGGGTTATCCGACGCCACATCCACCGGCTTCTTACGGAGAAGCCGCGAACCGGAACGTGAACGTGCAGCCGGCCCAGTTCAGCAGCTTTACCCCCGGTTTCGCCGGCCGTGCCGACGAAACGAATCTCAATCTGCTGCTCGACATTCCGCTTAAGGTCACGGTAGAGCTGGGAAGAACCCACAAAGTTATTAAAGACATATTGGATCTTTCGCAAGGCTCTATTATCGAGCTGGACAAGCTGGCGGGAGAGCCGGTCGATATTCTGGTGAACAACAAATTGATCGCCAAAGGAGAGGTTGTCGTCATCGATGAGAACTTTGGCGTTCGGGTAACCGACATTATCAACCAGTGGGATCGGATTCAAAAACTACAATAGACATATTTCAGGAGGAATGGTTTACCATGGCTAACCGGATTCTAGTTGTTGATGATGCAGCATTCATGAGGATGATGATCCGCGATATTCTGACGAAAAACGGATATGACGTAGTAGGAGAGGCGAATGACGGGGCGCAGGCCATCGAGAAGTTCAAGGAAGTCAAGCCGGACCTGATCACGATGGATATTACGATGCCGGAAATGGACGGGATTGCCGCCCTGAAGGAAATCAAGAAGCTGGATCCGAACGCGAAGGTCATCATGTGCTCGGCCATGGGCCAGCAGGCGATGGTTATCGACGCCATTCAAGCGGGCGCGAAAGATTTTATCGTCAAGCCCTTCCAGGCTGACAGGGTTATCGAAGCGATTAAGAAAACTTTGGGATAAGGTGTTGCCGTTATCGAAACCAGCAATCTCACCATGATCGTTAAGGTCGTTTTCTATCTCCTCCTTATTATCGGTTTGTTCTATGTCATAGTTAAGCTTCTCGCGCAAAAAATAAAAGCATGCTGGCGGGACGTTCGGTAAAACCGCTGGGAGGGGTTCCGCTCGGACAAAACAAATCGGTTCAGATCGTGGAGATCGGCCGCAAGCTGTATGTTCTCGGAGTAGGGGATAGCATTAACCTGATTTCGATCATTGAGGACGAGGAAGAAGCGGAGTATATCCGGGATCATATGATGGGCGGCCGGTCGACAGACCGGAGCCCGGCTTCCTTGATGAAATGGATTCAGGCTATGAAGGCGCCCTCCCGCTCCCGGGAAGAGGAGCTGCCGACCTTCCAGCAGGTATTCCGGCAAAAGATGCAGTCCCTGCCGAATCGAAAAAAGAGGGTAGAGGAATTGATCCAGGAAGAAAGTCTAGAAGAACGGTGGAAAAAGCATGAAGAGTAGGAAATGGATGCTTCTCGTTCCCTCCCTCCTGCTTCTTTCCTTAGGATTCCTGTCCACCGCTTCGGCGGCAGGCGAAACCGGCACGGTGAATCCCATTCCGGATATTAATATCGGTATCGGGAACAACGGCGGGGCAGGCGGCTCCAGCACCATCTCGATCATCCTTCTGATTACGGTGCTAAGCCTGGCTCCCTCGATTCTGGTGCTTATGACGAGCTTTACCCGAATCGTGATCGTGCTGGGGTTTGTACGGACATCGCTCGGAACCCAGCAGATGCCTCCCAATCAGGTGCTGATCGGCCTGGCCTTGTTTCTGACCTTGTTTATCATGTCGCCGACCTTAGGCGAAGTTAATCAAGTAGCCCTCCAGCCGTACCTTAAGGGAGAGATCAATCAGACCCAAGCATTGGAGAAGGCGGCGGATCCGATGAAGCAGTTCATGATCAAGCAGACGCGGGAGCAGGACCTCAAGCTGTTCCTGGACTATGCCAAAGCAGCCCCGGCTGGGGTAGAAGACACGCCGCTTACGGCACTCATCCCGGCTTACGCCATAAGTGAGTTGAAGACGGCTTTTCAGATGGGCTTTATGATCTTCATTCCTTTTCTGGTGATCGACATGATCATCTCCAGCACGCTGATGGCAATGGGAATGATGATGCTTCCACCGGTCATGATTTCCCTGCCGTTCAAAATCCTGCTCTTTATTCTGGTCGATGGCTGGTACCTGATTGTTAAATCGCTCCTGCTCAGCTTTAATACTTGATCGACCATACGAAGGAGTAGAGCCATGGCTTCCGATTTTGTTATCCGTCTGGCGGGCGAGGCGGTCTATACCGTATTAAAAACCAGTGCGCCGATGCTGATCGCCGCCTTGGTGGTCGGTCTCGTGATCAGCATTTTCCAGGCGACCACCCAAATCCAGGAGCAGACGTTAGCTTTTGTTCCCAAAATTATCGCCGTACTGCTTGTGCTGCTGCTGTTCGGGCCTTGGATTCTCACCACCTTGGCGGATTTCACCTCCAATCTGCTTGGGAACCTCTACAAATATATAGGTTAGGGGTTGAGTGAACATCGAGCCGATCCTGCAGGCTTTTCCATCCTTTCTGCTTGTTTTCTGTCGAATTGCGGCTTTTTTTGTCGCAGCACCGGTGTTTTCCGCCCGCAACGTCCCAACTCCCTTCAAGCTGGGGATTTCCTTATTCGTCTCCCTGATCGTGTTGACTCTGGTTAGCGGAGCGCCAGTCCCGATGGACGGGAACTATGTCCTTTCCATCCTTAAAGAAACGTTAATCGGTCTGCTGCTCGGCTTCGTTGCTTATGTTTTCTTTGCGGTCGTGCAGATTGCGGGATCTTTTGTAGATATCCAAATCGGCTTCAGCATGGCCAACATCATCGACCCGATGACCGGGGCGGGAAGTCCCATCTTGGGAAACTTGAAATATATGCTGGCGACGGTTCTGTTCTTGGCCTTCAACGGGCATCACTATCTACTCACCGCCATCATCGACAGCTACCAATGGGTGCCGCTGGATAACCAAGCCTTCGAGCGGCTTTATCAGGGAGGCGTCACGGAGTTCCTGATCCGTTCTCTCTCCACCGCTTTCGAGCTCGCTTTTCAGATGGCCGCTCCGCTGGTGGTCGCCTTGTTCCTGGTCGATGTGGGGTTGGGGATACTCGCCCGGACGGCGCCGCAGTTCAATATTTTCGTCCTTAGCATGCCGCTTAAAATTTTGGTTGGGCTGATGATTCTGATCCTGCTCATTCCCGGCTTCAGTCCCCTTTTCTCGGATCTTTTCCAGGATATGATCGACGAAGTCCGCAGCATGATTCAGCTGCTGGGGGAGCCCCTCCCGCACAGCCGTAAGAGAGTACATGAAGAGACAGGGAGGAAGCTAGTGTCAGCGTATCGCTATCGATTGGATCTTCAGCTTTTTCCGGGGAGAAAACGGAGCCCGCTACCCCCAAGAAGCGCCAGGAGGCGAGAAAAAAGGGCAGGTCGCCAAAAGCATGGAGCTGCCCGGAGCTTTCATCCTGTTTTTCTGCTTTCTTGCTTTTATCCTGTTCGGCGGATTCATGAAGGAGAAATACATCAAGCTCTTCCGCGTAACGTTCCATGATTACATGAGGATGGAGGTCTCCATCTCGAACGTCAATTCCTTATTCGGCAATTTGCTGGTGGAGAGCCTGCTGCTGCTTGCTCCCATCTTTCTCGTCGCCGTTCTGATCGCCTTCGTGGGCAATTACCTGCAGATCGGCATCTTGTTCACAGGAGATCCGCTCCTTATGAAATTCAATAAGATCAACCCGCTTGAAGGAGCCAAACGGATCTTCAGTCTCCGAACGGCGGTGGATTTCCTGAAGTCCATACTCAAGCTGGCGGTGATCGGCGTTGTGGTTTACAGCACCATCATGGGAAGCAAGGACCAGATCTTGGGCCTGTCCCGAATGCCGCTTGCGAATACGATGAGCTTCGTCTCCGGACTGACCGTTCAGCTCGGAATCAAAATCGGCCTCATTCTCATCGTACTGGCCGCATTCGACTACATGTACCAACGCTATGAACATGAAAAAATCTGAAGATGTCCAAGCAGGACATCAAAGACGAATATAAAAAATCCGAAGGCGATCCTCTGGTGAAAGGCAAAATCAAAGAACGCCAGCGCCGGATGGCCATGCAGCGGATGATGCAGGATGTTCCCAAGGCCGATGTCATCATCACGAATCCGACGCACTATGCGATCGCCATCAAGTATGAATCGGGGATGGAGGCGCCGAAGGTGCTCGCCAAAGGAACGGATTTCATCGCCCAGAAGATCAAGGAAGTCGGAAGGGAGCACGGAATCGTCCTGATGGAGAACCGGCCGCTCGCCCGGGCCCTTCACGACCAGGTGGAAATCGGCCAGTCCATACCGGCCGATCTCTTCCAGGCGGTAGCGGAAGTATTGGCTTACGTATATAAGCTTAAAGGCAGAAGCAAGTAGAGAAGGAGACGTCGGTTATGAAGCCAAGAGATTTGTTTATACTGGTCGGGATTATCGGAATCGTTCTAATGATGGTCGTTCCCATTCCAACCGTCATGCTGGACGTCCTGCTCGTCATTAATATTTCCCTGGCCCTGATGATTCTTCTGGTTGCCATGAACACGACGGACGCCCTGCAGTTCTCCATTTTTCCGTCCATGCTTCTGATTACGACCTTATTCCGGCTGGCACTTAACGTATCCACGACCCGGAACATTTTGTCCAAGGGCGAGGCCGGACATGTGGTGGAAACGTTCGGGTCTTTTGTCGCCGGGGATAACCTGGTCGTCGGTTTCGTTGTTTTCCTTATTCTAGTCATCGTCCAATTTATCGTAATCACCAAGGGCTCCGAGCGGGTGGCGGAGGTCGCGGCCCGGTTCACCCTCGATGCCATGCCCGGTAAGCAGATGAGCATTGATGCAGACCTGAATGCCGGAATGATCAACGAGCAGCAGGCCCGGGAACGGCGGAAGAAGATTGAGAACGAAGCGGACTTCTACGGAGCGATGGATGGAGCGAGCAAATTCGTAAAAGGAGATGCCATTGCGGGTATCGTCATTCTGATCATTAACCTGATCGGCGGGCTGATCATCGGAATGCTCTTTCTTAACAAATCCGCAGCCGAATCGGCCGCCTTGTTCTCCAAGCTGACCATCGGGGACGGCCTCGTCAGCCAAATTCCGGCGCTGCTTATTTCCACGGCGGCCGGACTTATCGTCACGCGCGCCACATCGGAAGGAAACCTGGCCTCCGATATTACCGGTCAAATCTTGGCCTATCCCAAGCTGCTGTACGTGGTCGCCGCCACCGTGTTCGTGCTCGGGACCTTTACGCCGATCGGACCGACCGCCACCTATCCGCTCGCCATCGTTCTGGTCATCTCGGCGCGCCGCATGCAGACCAATCTCAGCCGCAAGCAGGCCGAAGAAGAGCAGATGGAGGAGGAACAGCAGATCGAAGAGGTGCGCAGCCCCGAGAGTGTCATTTCGCTTCTTCAGATCGATCCCATTGAATTTGAGTTCGGCTACGGGCTTATCCCTCTGGCGGATACGCAGCAGGGAGGAGACCTTCTGGACCGGATCATTCTCATCCGCCGCCAGTGCGCCCTAGAGCTCGGGATCGTCGTGCCGGTCATCCGCATCCGGGATAACATTCAGCTGAAGCCGAATGAATATGTCATCAAGATCAAAGGTAACACCGTGGCCGGAGGAGAGCTTCTCCTAAACCACTACTTGGCCATGAGCCCGGGCTTCGACGACGATTCCGTAACCGGTATCGAAACGACGGAACCTGCGTTCGGCCTCCCGGCCCTCTGGATAGATGAAGCGACCAAGGAAAGAGCCGAGCTTGCCAGTTATACGGTGGTCGATCCGCCGTCCGTCGTGGCCACCCATCTGACGGAAATCATCAAGAAGCATTCCTATGAGCTTCTGGGACGCCAGGAGACGAAAGCGCTCGTGGACAATGTGCGGGAGTCGTACCCGGCCCTGGTGGACGAACTGATCCCGAGCATCCTTTCCATCGGAGATATCCAGAAGGTGCTCGCCAAGCTGCTCCGGGAAAAATATCGGTGCGGGACATGGTGACCATCCTCGAGACCCTCGCCGATTACGGAACCTATACGAAGGATCCCGATATTTTGACGGAATACGTCCGGCAGGCGCTCTCCAGGCAAATCACCCTGCAGTATTCCGACAGGGGGATTCCCTCAAAGTCATTACGGTAGGGCCTTCACTAGAGAAGAAAATAGCGGAGGCGGTTCAGCAGACCGAGCAAGGCTCTTATTTGGCGCTGGACCCGTCCTCCTCCCAGATCATTTATCACCGTCTCAATGAGCAGGTGAGCAAAGCCATCCAAACGGGCCAGCAGCCGGTTATTCTAACGTCGCCGACCATCCGCATGTATTTGAGGCAGCTGCTGGAAAGAACGATGCAGGATATTCCGGTCCTGTCTTACAGTGAACTGGAGCCAAGCGTAGAAATCCAAAGCATGGGAGTGGTTAACCTGTGAAAGTTAAACGATATGTGGTGGACTCCATGCCGGATGCTCTACAGCAAATAAGGAACGAGCTGGGGAAAGACGCCGTTATCATCAATACGAAAGAAATCCGTACCGGAGGGTTTCTCGGGATGTTCGGGAAGAAGAGGATCGAAGTGGTGGCCGCCACCGATTCATCCGCCCCTGCGGCTGCGCCATCTGTGCCGCCTGCGTTCCCTCCTCCTGCCGTTTCGCTGCCGTTTCGGCAGCAAGCCGAGGAAACACGGGTACCCCCGCTCCCCAAGCGGCCTGACCCCGCGGCCGCTGCGTTTGAGCAAAGACTGCCTTACGTGCCTGATGTCCTTACGGAGGGAGAGACGGCGGCTCTTACCGGGATTCCGCAGCGAAACGGAGGCCGTTCTTCAGGAAGTGAAGAGACCCTGCTGGAGGAGATCCGCCAGATGAAGGAGATGGTCACCCGGCTCTCCCGCAGAACGGATTCCGGATCTCCTGCCCGCCATCCGCTCTTAGCACGGCTGCACAGCCGGCTCCTGGAGCAGGAAATCCGCCCGGATCTCGCGGAGCATATTGTGGACTGCCTGGAAGCGGAAGAGAGGGAGGGCGTGGAATGGACGGAAGAAACCGTTCGGGAGAACGCCTCTGCTCTTCTGAAGGAACGAATGGGAGGACGAAAAGGGGAGCAGATTTCGCCCCATACGCAAATCGTTCATTTCGTCGGTCCTACCGGTGTCGGCAAAACGACGACGATCGCCAAGCTGGCCGCCGAGCAGGTTCTC
The DNA here is from genome assembly GCA_030323305.1 of Paenibacillus sp. CC-CFT747. GTDB lineage: Bacteria > Bacillota > Bacilli > Paenibacillales > NBRC-103111 > Paenibacillus_AO > Paenibacillus_AO aurantius. Next base: position 4,585,430 of record CP106741.1, read on the forward strand.
AAGCACCAGCGCAAGGTCGGGTTCATCACCTCGGATACGTATCGGATCGCGGCCGTCGAACAGCTGAAGACCTACGCCACCATCCTTAACGTTCCTCTGGAGGTAGTCTTCTCTCCACAGGATCTGCATAAGGCGTTCGAGAAGCTCGCCCATTGTGACATGATTTTCATGGACACCGCCGGCCGAAACTTCCGCAATGAAATGTATGTCTCCGAGCTGAATGCGCTTTTGCAGACCAAGGGGAGAAGCGAAACGATTCTGGTTCTAAGCTTGACCACCAAATACAAAGACATGAAAGTGATCGCCGAGAACTTCATGAAATTCAAACTGGATAAAGTGCTCTTCACCAAAATGGATGAAACCGATTCGTACGGGGCAGTGGTTAACCTCATTAATGATTTTCCTCTCCAGCTGTCCTATTTGACCAACGGACAGAACGTTCCGGACGATATCGTTCCGGCGGATGTTAACCGGCTTGCCGAGCTTCTTCTGGAGGATCTGTCATGAGTGACCAGGCTCAAAGCTTAAGAAATTTAATTCTAACGCGGCAGGCTTCCTCTGTTAAGAACACAAGGGTCATCACGGTGACGAGCGGAAAAGGGGAGTGGGAAAGTCCAACTTCACTTTGAATTTTGCCTTGACTCTACAGAAGCGGGGCTACCAGGTGCTCATCTTCGATGCGGATATTGGGTTGGCCAATATCGACGTGCTCATGGGAGTGGCTTCTCCGTACAGCCTGTATCACCTTCTCAAGAAGGAAAAAACCATCTGGGACATCATCCAGACAGGGCCGCACGGGCTGCGATTCATTGCGGGAGGCTCCGGTTTTACCGATCTGCTGCGGTTAAAGGACAGCGAGCTCGATTATTTCTCAGATCAGATCAGCCAGCTGAACGGTCATGTCGATTTTATTCTGTTTGATACCGGAGCCGGTCTTTCCAAAGAAACTTTAAAATTTATTCTCGCCGCTCATGAAACGTTCGTGGTCACCACACCCGAGCCGACTTCCATCACCGATGCCTATGCCATTATCAAAATGGTTCACAGCGAGGAGAAAAACGTTCCCTTCCGGCTCGTAATCAACCGGGTATCGGATGACCGGGAAGGGCTTCAGACGGCGGATAAGATCCGTCTTGTGGCGAAGCGGTTTCTGCAGCTGGATATTCCCATCCTGGGCTATGTGGCGGATGACAGCTCGGTAACCAAAGCCGTGAAGAAGCAGACCCCGTTCACCCTAGCGTTTCCGGGCAGCCCGGCCGCCCGAAGCCTGGAGGAGCTGGTCGATCATTTTATCAGGGGCCAGCAAATGGAGCCGGTCCACACCGGTGGGGTGAAGGGCTTTCTGCATCGAATGATCCGGCTGCTTAAATAATCCGCATGGCCTGCACAAGGATAGATAGACAGCTGAGAAGGAGGGATTCTATGGCTTATCAAGTGCTGGTGGTGGATGATTCGGTCTTTATGCGCAAAATCATTTCCGATATGGTCGGAGAAGATTCGCGTTTCCATGTGGCGGGAACGGCCAAGAACGGGCGGGAAGCCCTTGAGAAGGTCAAGGAGCTGAACCCCGACGTCATCACCATGGATGTGGAGATGCCCGTTATGGATGGCCTTGAGGCCCTGGCTCTGATTATGAAGGAGAAGCCGACACCGGTCATTATGCTCAGCAGCCTGACTCAGGAAGGGGCCATGGAAACGGTCAAAGCCTTGGAACGAGGAGCCGTTGATTTCCTCCAGAAGCCATCCGGCTCCGTTTCGTTCGATCTGCATAAAGTGAGAGAGCTGCTTCACGAGAAGCTCTTGGCCGCCGTACACTCCAAAGTCCTTCCTGCTTGGGTGCAGGACGCGGCGCCGGAGCCGGTCCTTCCACGGGTGCGACAGATAAAAGAAACCAGCCCCGAGGGGTCCTTCGAGCATTTGGTCGCCATGGGAACCTCAACCGGAGGGCCAAGAGCCCTCCATGCCGTCATTTCCGGTCTTCCCGCCGACTTCCCGGCACCGGTCCTTGTGGTGCAGCATATGCCGCCCAAATTCACCAAGTCTCTGGCGGACCGGCTTAATGCCGTTTCTCCCCTTCTTGTGAGGGAAGCGGAGGATGGGGAAGGGGTGGAAAGGGGAAAGGTTCTCCTTGCGCCGGGAGGCTATCATATGGCGATGGTACAGGAGAACGGCGGACATTTCCGGATCAAGCTTACGGAGGAGGAGCCCCGCATGGGTCACCGGCCTTCGGTTGACTATCTGTTTGAATCGCTGCTTCCATTCCGCCGACTGAAGCGCCATATCGTCCTGATGACAGGCATGGGAAGCGACGGAGCTAAGGGAATGCTCGCGTTGCGCCAGGCAGGAGCCTTTTCCACGACAGCGGAATCCGAAGAGTCGTGTGTGGTTTACGGAATGCCGAGGGCGGCGGTCCATCTAAACGGGGCGATGCATGTTCAGCCTCTTCCCCGAATCGCCTCCCATCTGGTCCGCCTGACGGAGGATGGGATCGACAGAAGATAGCCGCAAGGACAAGCTTTGAATATTAGCGGGGGTGCTTTAGTTGGAACTCAATCAATATCTATCCATGTTTATCGATGAATCCACCGAACATCTGCAGGCCATCAACGAGAACTTGCTCGGACTCGAACAGAATCCTGAAGATACGTCGATCGTTCATACCATTTTTCGTTCCGCCCATACCCTGAAAGGAATGTCGGCTACGATGGGCTTTGAGGATCTGGCCTCTCTTACGCATGAGATGGAGAACGTTCTGGATCTTGTAAGGAATCACAAGCTTGCGATGAATTCGTTTATCTTCGATTGTTTGTTCAAGAGCACGGATGCTCTCGAGGCTATGGTTCAGGATATCATCGGAGGAGGCACCGGGAAAGCCGATGTCACCGAAATTGTCCTCGCCCTCAAGTCTATCGTAAGCGGCGATTACGGTAAGGGGAAGCTTCACCAGCATCAGCTGCCGGCTCTAGCCCGGGAGGGAGCTCGATGATTTTCAGCTTTCCATCCTCGAGCAGTCTCTCGCATCAGGGTTTCACGTCTACCGCATCCAGGTGGCCGTTCAGGAAAATTGTGTCTTGAAGGCCGCCCGTGCCTATATGGTCTTTAACGTGCTGGAACAGAGCGGAGAGGTCGTCAAATCGATTCCTTCTGTCGAAGAAATCGAACAAGAGAAATTCGACCGCACCTTCACCGTCTATTTCGTTACGCAGGTGGATGGACAAGCCTTGGAGGAAAGCATCACCGGCGTATCGGAGATTGAATCGGCGTCCGCGGCCGGTCTCGATTCCGACTCGCTCAAGGGTTGGGCGCAGCCAGCGGAATCGTCTGTTCCTGCAGCCGCCGCCGAGCTTCAGGAAGCCAAGGCACAAGCCGCCGCAGCCACGGCGGCACCGGCCAGACCGGTGGCTGCCCAGACGAATGCCCCGGTGGCAAGCCGGACCATCCGCGTGGATATCGAACGCTTGGATACGCTGATGAACCTGTTCAGCGAGCTTCTGATCGACCGGGTAAGACTGGAGCAGCTGGCAGCCGAAATCCGCCGCAGCGATCTGGTGGAAACCGTGGAGCATATGGCCCGGGTCAGCAGCGACCTGCAGAACATTGTCCTTAAGCTCCGCATGGTTCCGGTCGAAACGGTTTTCAACCGCTTCCCCAGAATGATCCGAGATATTGCCAAGTCCTTGGACAAGAAGGTGGATCTGGTCGTCACCGGCTCAGAGACCGAGCTGGACCGTACGGTTATCGATGAAATCGGGGATCCGCTTGTTCACCTGCTGCGAAACGCGGTCGATCATGGAATCGAGACGGTATCGGAACGGGTAGCGGCTGGAAAGAACGAAACGGGAACCATTCATCTCCGGGCTTTTCACAGCGGCAACCACGTCTTTATCGAGATCGAAGAAGACGGCCGGGGCATCAACCGCGAGAAGGTTCTTCAAACCGCGATCAAGAACGGGGTCATCACCAAGGAGCAGGCGGCCAAAATGGCGGATGACGAGGTGCAGCAGCTGATCTTTGCCTCGGGCTTCAGCACCGCCGACAAGATTTCGGATATTTCCGGAAGAGGCGTCGGTCTGGACGTGGTGAAGACGAAGATCCAGTCCTTAGGCGGACATGTCGGGATAGATTCCAAATGGGGACTCGGAACGAAGTTTTCCGTCCAGCTTCCGCTCACCCTATCCATCATTGCGGCGATGCTGGTTCGCGTTGGCCAGGAGAAATATGCCATCCCGCTGTCCTCCATCGTCGAAACGGCTGCCGTTCCGGCGGACAGAATCCGTTCGGTGCACGGCAACAAGCTGATGGATTACCGGAAGGCCGTGGTGCCGGTTCTGTCGCTTGAGGAGATTTTGGATGTACCCAAACATGATGAAGTGGGAAGAGCGGAGGTCAACATGGTGATTATCCGCAAAGGGGACAGACAGGCTGCCCTGATCGTGGATGAGTTTATCGGGCAGCAGGAAATTGTCCTTAAGTCCTTAGGCAGCTATTTGACTCAAGTGTTTTCCATATCGGGAGCAACCATCCTTGGCGATGGCCAGGTCGCTTTGATCCTGGATCCGAACGCATTGATCAAGTAAGGACCATTATAGTGATGGAGGGGTTCAGCATGGCAGAAGAGTTGAAGGTAATCGTATTTGCATTGGGCCGTGAAGAATACGGCGTAGAGGTAGAGAAGGTAAAGACGATCGAACGAATGCAGCCCATGACGCGGGTGCCCAAGACGCCGGCCTTTATTCGCGGTGTCATCAACCTCCGGGGAGTGGTCGTGCCCGTCATCGACTTGAGGGAACGATTCGGCTTGGAAACCAGCGAATACACCGATAACACCCGAATTATTATCGTTGCGGTCAATGACCTGGAGGTCGGGCTGATTGTGGATTCCGCCAATGATGTCATCGACGTGGACTCCGATTCGATCAGCGAAGCTCCTGAATTAGTAGGAGGAATCCGGGCCAAATATTTACGCGGAATTGCCCGGATCGGAGATGACCGCATTCTGGTCCTTCTGAATCTATCGGAAGTACTCAACCGGAAAGAGATTATTCAGCTGGAGCACCTGGAGGACTAGGCCGCGTGAAGGAATGGAAACCACTCGCCGAATTTCAACTGGACGTTCTAAAGGAAGTGGGCAATATCGGCGCGGGTCATGCAGCGACCGCGTTATCCAATCTGCTCGATAAACCGGTGGACATGCTGGTTCCCCAAGTCCGCCTCGTTCCCTTCGAAGGCATTTCGGAAAGTGTCGGCGGGGCGGAGGAAGTGGTGGTGGCCATTTACTTAAGGGTAGAGGGCGAAACACCGGGGAATATGTTTTTTATCTTATCCGAAGAATCCGCCAAAGGACTTCTTCGGAACCTGGCCGGGATGGAAACCGAGAAAGAAGACGGTTTTACCGATATGGAGTTATCGGCTCTGAACGAGATCGGCAACATTCTGGCCGGTTCCTATTTAAGCTCTCTCGCCGACTTAACCAAGCTAAACATGGCCCCTACGGTTCCGGCTCTCGCCATGGATATGGCCGGTGCCATCCTAAGCTACGGGCTGCTCCAGCACGGGCAGATGGGGGACCACGCCTTGTTCATCGACACCAAGTTTCTGAACGGGGAAGAGGAAGTCGAAGGCCGATTCTTTCTCATACCGGATCCCGATTCCTTCGATGTCCTGTTCTCTGCATTGGGAGTCACATCATGAAGTCGTCCAATCTTATTAAGGTCGGAATGGCTGATCTGCAGGTGGCCTCCCAACCGGACGTTCTGAAATCAGCCGGGCTGGGTTCCTGCGTGGGCGTTACGTTGTTCGACCCCGAGAGCCGGGTGGGGGGATGGCGCACATCATGCTTCCTTCCTCCGATATTGCGAGAGAAGGTCAGCTTAATCTGGCGAAGTATGCGGACACCGCCATTCCCGAGCTCATCCGGTTAATGGTCAGCCGGGGAGCCTCTGTAAAGAGACTGGAATCCAAAATGGCGGGCGGGTCCCAGATGTTTGCCTTCTCGACCGGAAGCGACAGCATGCGGATCGGACCGAGAAACGCGGAATCGTGCAAAACCATGCTGAGCAAATACGCAATCCCGCTTATGGCGGAAGACACGGGAGGGAACCATGGACGAACCATTGAATTTGACTGTTCGACGGGAGTCTTATCGGTGCGCAGTGTGCAAAAGGGCAGCAAGGAAATGTAAATCATGAAGGGCAGGATCAGCTGGAATCTGGCCTTTGCCGTCTTCGGGTTCGGGGTTACCCTGCTTTTATCCTTATCCCGCAACGTTTGGACTACTTCCTTGATCCGGGCGGTCCTGTGCGGGGTGTTCTTTTTCTTCCTTATGTTTCTGATCCGATTCGTTCTATCGGTCCTTCTTGCTCCGCCAAAAGAATCTTCTCCAAGCAGCGGATACCGTCAGGAGGAGCAGGATTCCCACAAAGGAAGAAGCCTGGATATAACGACACCGGAGGACCCCGGCTCCCTGAAGGAACTGTTGAACCCGCAGGGGATTCTTCGAAAGACACGGACGTGTTCACTCCGCTGAAGCCGCCGAAGCTCGCAACCAAGACTCTAGATCCCGAGGAACTGGCGAAGGCCGTACGCCATATTTCAGAAGAATAAGGTGGTGACTCTTTAATGAAGGAAGCCAAGCATTCCCCTTATCCAATTTGCCTCTCTGGAAGCAGTGGAAAGAAGAGGGCTCGACCGAGGCCAAGAAAAGTCTCATCGAGCAGTACATTCCGCTTGTCGACTTTGTTTCCAACCGGTTGGCCATCGGCTTACCCAAAAACATATCGCGGGACGACCTGTCCAGCTATGGTATAATGGGCCTGATTGACGCGATTGACAAATTTGACTATACCCGGGGGCTTCAATTCGAAACGTACGCTTCCTGGCGGATCCGCGGCGCGGTGATTGACGGGCTGCGCCAGGGAGACTGGGTCCCTCGTTCCGTCAGGGAAAAAGCGAAGAAGATTGAGGATGCCTACCAGAAGCTGGAGCAGAAGTATTTGCGGTCGGTGACGGATGCGGAAATAAGCGAATACCTCCAGGTTTCGGAAGGGGACTTTCAGCAAATGGTTAACGATATCGCGATTACCTCCGTCTGCTCGATTGACGATCCTATTAAAGAAGAAGAGGCGGAGACCCGCTTGTCCCTCCTGGTCGACGAGACGGCCAAAAATCCCGATTACAAAGTTAACGAGGTATACCTGAAGGATACCCTCGCTAAAGCCATAGACAAGCTTACGGAAAAAGAAAGAACCGTGGTTTCCCTGTTTTATTTCGAGGAGCTCTCGCTAAGCGAGATTGCGGAGGTCATGAGCTTGTCTCCGTCCCGCATCTCCCAGCTGCACTCGAAGGCTATTCTGAGACTCAGGGGCTCCTTGGGCCGTTTTAAAGGCCAACTGTTCCAAAATTAGAAAGAAGCTAAGGAGAACGAATATGAGCGGAACAGAACTTCCGTTAGAGAATTATATTCAGATCACGCTAACCGACGATCGGTTGCAGGCTTATCTTCATCTAACCTCTTGGGATGACGAGTTCCTGTGCAGCCGGGTTCAGCTTGAAGAGCTGCTAGAGAAAAAGGAGTAGTTTACGGTCTTCAGCAGGACACCCTGGCGGCCATCGCCGCCGCTCCTCAAGCCTTCGTGAATCAAAAGATGGTAGTGGCATGCGGGGTTCCTCCCAAGAACGGGAAAAACGGCCGCATCGACTACAAGTACGATTTGGACAACGACCATCACAAACCGATGGAGCTGGAAGACGGAACGGTGGATTATAAGGAACTGACCAAAATCTACAACATCCAAAAGGGGGAACTGCTGGCCCAAAGGTTTCTGCCCGAGGAAGGAACAGCGGGCATTGCCGTCACTGGCGAGTCCATCTCCCCCAAGAAAGGGCGGGAGGTCCGGTTCAAGGTTGGGAAGAATGTCGTCACGGATGCGGAGCAGATGCGTATGTATGCGGCCATTGATGGAGTCCTTACCCGTACCGACCGGGATAAAATCAATGTTTTTCCGATTTATGAAGTAAACGGTGATCTGGATTATAACATCGGAAACATTGATTTTATCGGATCGGTCGTTATCCGGGGAAATGTGCTGAGCGGGTTTCGGGTTAAGGCCTCCGGCGATATCCGCATCACCGGCAGTGTGGAGGCCGCCGAGCTGACGGCCGGCGGGTCCATTGAGATCGGTGCCGGCTTTCTCGGGCAGAACAAAGGGGTCATCACGGCAGGTAAAAACGTGAGAAGCTCTTTTATCCAGGACGGGCGGGTCGAAGCCGTGGAAGACATTGTCGTTAACCAAAGCATCATGCACTCCACCGTACGCGCAGGACGCCATGTTATCTGTACGGGAGCCAAGGGCTTGATCGTAGGCGGTCTTATCCAGGCGGGAGAGAAAGTCGAGGCCCGAACGGTAGGCAACTCGATGTCGACGTCAACCGTAATAGAGGTAGGCGTCCTGCCGGAGCTTCGAAACGAACTGATCGAATTGCGCTCGCAGGCGAGGACGGTTTCGGAGAATTTGAAGAAAGCGGAGCAGGCGCTCGTTCTTCTGGATCAGCTGGCGGCAGCAGGTCAGCTTACGCCCGACAAGCTCGCGCTTAGAATCAGGCTCACCAATACAAGAAGACAGAATACCGGGGAGCTGACCGAAATACGCGAACGCATCTATGAGCTGGAATCGTCCCTTGAGGATGCAGACAAGGCCGGAATAGAAATCGGCTCCACCATCTACAGCGGCACGAAGCTTGTGATCGGACGTTCCACCCGGTTTATTAAAGACACGGTCATGAGGGTTCATTTCCGGCTGGAAGAGGGAGACATCGTGATGGGATCCCGGACGGGTTAGCCGGTATGATTCCTATCAGACGCGCATTTCTGCAAAGGCCGTCATGTCGAGATTAGTTTTGCAAGAGAGGATGAAGGATTTGACATACGCTTGGATCTATATTGTGCTTTTGGGCCTGCTTCTCTTGGTTGTTTCCCGGTTCGCTCCGAAGCCGTCCGAGCCCTCCGCTTCCCTTCTAAAAGACATGGAGGAAACGATGGGAAGCTTCGCAGCGGAACTAGAGGAAGAGAACCGGGAGCTTCTGGAGACGATTGCGGTCATGAACAAGGAGCAGGAGAAGCGGATGGCCCGCCTGGAGGCGCGCATTGATCAACTGGAGAAGCACTCTCATGCTCTCTCCCAAGAGCTGAAGAGCGTACGGCTGAAAGCCCAAAGCTCACCTCCGCCGGCAGCGATGCCGGTTAAAGCCGAAGAGAGAGTACGGGAGGAGCCCCTTCCTTCCTCTCAACCCGAGCCGCCTGCAACTGATCTGAAGAGCCGCTATGGCGAGCTTTTCGGGTTTTATGCCGAAGGCAAATCGGTGGAGCAGATCGCAAAGAAGCTCGGGATGAACAAGGGAGAGGTACAGCTGATTCTCCAGCTTGCCAAGCAGGAGGAAGCTAATCGTGCTTAAGAACAGAAGCCTTCTGAAAGGATTGGGGATCGGTCTCATGGTGGGAGCGTTCCTCGTCCAGCTGATGAACGGGGCGGCCGCCATCGAATCCCGCACGGCCTCGAATAATCCGGAGCCGAGCTACGATGTGGAGACCCTGAAAACGAAGGCCGCGGAGAAGGGACTGGTGGTGGAAAGCCGGAAAGACTGGGAAGCGCTGACCGCTGCCGCTAAAAAAGCAGAGCAGACGCCGGCCCCTACCACTGCCCCCGCACCTTCGGCACCGGAGAGAACTATCTTCCTTTATAAAGATATGAGCTTCTCGCAGGTCGAGGAGTATCTTTTCGTATCCGGCGTCATTCAGGACCGGCTTGCCTTCCAGGAGAAGATAGCGGCCGGCAAACTGGAGAACCGCATTCAAGCCGGACTGTATACCTTCAAAGTCAACTCTTCTATAGATGAAGTGATCGCCAAAATCGCTCCTCCCCCAAGTCGTAAACCCCTTGTCCCAGGCCTTATCGAAGGCTTGGGACTTTTGTTTGGTTTTGTCGGATGGGCAGTTGCATCGCTCCAACAGTTGTGATATATTAACTCATGGTGTTAAAAACACACGTCAATCAATCCGTTCAAGGGTGCTCCTTAGGGAGTTTTGATCGGAGATGCGAGAGACGGAGGGAAAATACAAAACCAAGAGGAGGTGTGTGAAGATGGCAGTAATCTCCATGAAGCAGCTGCTGGAGGCTGGTGTACACTTTGGTCACCAAACCCGCCGCTGGAATCCTAAAATGGATCGTTACATCTTCACCGAAAGAAACGGAATTTACATTATCGACTTGCAGAAAACAGTCAAGAAGGTAGAAGAGGCTTATAACTTTGTTAAGTCTGTCGCTGCCGAAGGCGGTACTTTCCTGTTTGTCGGAACCAAGAAGCAGGCTCAGGACTCGGTTGCCGAGGAAGCTGAACGCTGCGGAATGTTCTACATCAACCAACGCTGGTTGGGTGGAACGCTGACCAACTTCCAAACCATCCAGAAGCGGATCGACCGTCTGCATCAGCTGGAAAAGTGGGAAGAGGACGGCACTTTCGAACTTCTGCCTAAGAAAGAGGTTATCATTCTCCGCAAAGAGAAAGAGCGTCTCGAGAAATTCCTGGGCGGAATCAAGAACATGAAAGGCCTGCCAAGCGCGCTTTTCATTATCGACCCTCGCAAAGAACGCATCGCGGTTGCCGAAGCCCGCAAGCTGGGTATCCCAATCGTCGGTATTGTTGATACGAACTGCGATCCGGACGAAATCGACTACGTGATTCCGGGTAATGACGACGCGATCCGTGCCGTTAAGCTGCTTACCGCCAAAATCGCGGACGCTGTTATCGAAGCTCACCAAGGCGAGCAAACGACAGCTTAATTGAACTAATTAGAAAAAGGGTGGGTTGATGGTGTAATAACCGATCGCCGCCCTTTTTTTGAGCCTGCGAACGGCTTCATTTCTAGAAACTAATAAGCTATCCACTATAGGGAGGTTCCATTATGGCAGTTACAGCGGCAATGGTTAAAGAATTGCGTGAGAAAACAGGAGCAGGAATGCTCGATTGCAAAAAAGCTCTGGAAGAAGCAAACGGGGATGTTACGAAAGCATCCGAAATCCTTCGCGAGAAAGGTTTGGCGGCAGCAGCTAACAAAGCCGGCCGTATCGCAACGGAAGGCGCAGTAGGCTCCTACATCCATGCCGGCGGCCGGATCGGCGTTCTGGTTGAAGTCAACTGCGAAACCGACTTCGTTGCCAAAACCGACCAGTTCCAGCAGCTCGTTAAAGATATCGCTATGCAAATCTCCGCTTCCAGCCCTCGCTATGTTCGCCGGGAAGAAGTACCGACGGAAGATATCGAGAAAGAGCGCGAGATTCTGAAAGCCCAGGCTCTGAACGAAGGCAAGCCGGAGAAAATCGTCGAGAAAATGGTGGAAGGCCGCCTCAGCAAATTCTACGAGGAATTCTGTTTGATGGAGCAAGCTTTCATTAAAGATCCCGATAAAACGATCTCCCAGCTTCTGAACGAGAAGATCAGCACGATCGGAGAGAACATCTCCATCCGCCGCTTCGTTCGCTTCGAGCTCGGAGAAGGCCTGGAGAAGAAAGTCGACAACTTCGTTGAAGAAGTAATGGCGCAAGCTAAAATGCAATAAGCAACAACAAGAGAGAGGAACACGCTGTGTTCCTTCTTTTGTAAACAAAGAAATCTGTTGATGGGGGTTACGAAGTTGGAGCAGCCAAGGTTTAAACGGATCATACTTAAGCTCAGCGGGGAAGCGCTGGCTGGCCAGCAGGGGTATGGCATTGACTCTCAGACCATTTCGTCGGTAGCCGAGCAGGTGAAAAGCGTGCATGAGCTGGGCGTGGAAGTGGCCGTGGTATGCGGCGGGGGCAACATCTGGCGCGGAATCGCCGGAAGCGCCAAAGGAATCGACCGGGCGACCGCCGACTACATGGGCATGCTCGCGACGGTTATGAACTCCCTGGCTCTGCAGGATGCTCTCGAGAATGTCGGAGTCCCGACCCGCGTGCAATCCTCCATCGCCATGCAGCAGGTAGCGGAGCCATACATCCGCCGCCGCGCGATTCGCCATCTGGAGAAGGGCCGCGTCGTTATATTCGCGGCAGGAACCGGAAATCCTTATTTCTCGACCGATACGACGGCGGCCCTTCGGGCGGCGGAGATCGAGGCCGAGGTTATTCTTATGGCGAAGAACAAAGTGGACGGCGTGTATTCCGCTGATCCGTTCAAGGATCCGACGGCCGTTAAGTTCGAAACGCTGACTTACATGGAAGTGCTGAACAAAAACCTGGGCGTGATGGACGCCACCGCTTCGTCGCTATGCATGGACAACAATATTCCTTTGATTGTCTTCTCGATTACGGAAGAAGGCAATATCCGCCGCGTGGCCTTGGGTGAGAAAATCGGAACCATTGTAAAAGGGAGTGTCAACTAATGCCGGACGCAATTAAGCTAGACGCCGAAGAACGGATGGAGAAAGCGATGGGGGCCCTCAAGAGAGACCTCGCCTCCCTGCGCGCGGGACGCGCAACTCCTGCCCTGCTTGACCGGGTTCAAGTCGAATATTACGGGGCCATGACTCCCGTGAACCAGCTGGCTAATGTCAATACGCCGGATCCCCGCACACTTCTCATTCAGCCGTGGGACAAATCCTCTCTAGCGGCCATTGAGAAGGCCATTCTTAAGTCCGACTTGGGGCTGAATCCGTCCAACGACGGAAGCATGATCCGCATTGTCATTCCGGCTCTGACGGAAGAGCGCCGGTCGGATCTGGTTAAGATGACCCGCAAGTCCGGAGAAGAAGCCAAGGTAGCGGTGCGCAACATTCGCCGCGACGCCAATGATGAAATCAAGAAGCTGGAGAAAACGGGCATTTCGGAAGACGAATCCCGCCGGCATCAGGACGATATCCAGAAAATGACCGACAAGTACATTGCCGAGGTCGATAAAATTCTGACGGCCAAAGAGAAGGAAATCATGGAAGTTTAATACGGAAACCCCCTGTCAGAGGGGGCTTTTGGCTTTTTAATGCATCCTCTCACAAGACGACTCAGGTAGACGGCATTCTAACCTTTCTGGGGGACATACAAAATGGTTCAACTTTTCAAGGGCTTCAGTTCCAAAAGGAAACCCGAAACGTTACAGGAAATCGAACGGGATAAGGTGCCGAAGCACATTGCGGTCATCATGGACGGCAATGGACGCTGGGCAAGAAGAAGAGGACTGCCGCGCATTGCGGGCCATCATGCCGGCATGAAGACCGTAAAGAAGATTACCATGGCGGCCGATGAGCTTGGGGTGGAGATTCTAACCCTGTATGCCTTCTCTACGGAAAACTGGAAACGTCCCAAGGACGAAGTCGATTACCTGATGAAGCTGCCCCAGGAATTCCTTTCCTCGAGCTCAAGGAACTGGTGGAGAAGAACGTCCGCGTCCGCATGACCGGTTGGAAAGAAGGCCTGCCGGATCATACCCTCTCAGCAGTTGAGGAAGCGGAGCGCGCGACAAGCGGCAACACGGGACTTATTCTTAATTTTGCCCTGAATTACGGCAGCCGCAAAGAGATGATCGAAGGCATGCAGCTCATGTACAAGGACATTGCAGCAGGAAGGCTGGATCCGGATTCGATCACGGAGAATGTCTATGATTCCTATTTGAAGACGTCTGGGCTGCCCGACCCGGATCTCATGATCCGTACCAGCGGCGAACTGAGAATAAGCAACTTCATGCTGTGGCAGCTGGCCTATACGGAGCTTTGGTTCACCTCTTTGTATTGGCCTGAGTTTTCTAAGGAAGATTTTCATCAGGCAATCCGGGAATACCAGCAGCGAATTCGCCGATACGGCGGTTTGTAGTTCCTTAAGACGGAGGAATGACTTTTGCAGAAGCGTTTGGTAACGGGCATCGTCGCGGGGGCCGCCTTTATCGGCCTGCTGCTGTTGGGCGGGTACTGGTACGGGGGCTTATCGCACTGCTCGCGTTAATAGGATATAACGAGTATTTGCGGATGAATCATCTGAAGCACAGTGTCACGGTCATGCTGGCCGGCTTGGCCGGTCTTGTCTGCTTAATCGGTCCGAGCCTCGGCCTGGAATGGGGAAACTGGCTGACCTTGGAACGACTGATTTGGGTCCTTATGTTCCTTCTTCTTTCCGTAACGGTGATAAGCAAGAATAAGGTAACGCTGGATCAAGCCGCTCTCGTGTTGATCGGAGTGGTATACATAGGGCTGGGATTCGCTTATATGATCGTCACCCGGATGATGGAGCCGCACGGATTGTTCTGGACTCTATTGATTTTTCTGTGCATTTGGTCAACCGACAGCGGAGCGTACTTTACGGGACGGGCGATCGGCAAGCATCCGCTATGGCCGGCCATTAGCCCCAACAAAACGGTGGAGGGGGCATTAGGCGGTGTGGTGATCTCCATTATCGTCGCCGTCTGCTTTCACTTCGGACGCCCCGACCTGGTTTCCTTGGGACAGGCCGTCGTATTGGGCGTCGTCATTGCCGTCGTGGGACAACTGGGAGACCTGATTCAATCCGCTTACAAACGGGTCAAAGGAATCAAAGACACGGGAACGCTGCTTCCCGGTCATGGTGGAGTACTCGATCGGGTGGACAGCTGGCTGATCGTGTTCCCGTTTCTTCACCTGTTCTCCCTGCTACCCCACTAATCCATCCGGGAGGAAATCATGACTAAACGACTAGCCATACTGGGATCGACGGGTTCCATCGGAACCCAAACGCTCGATATTGTGGCGAACGATCCGGACAGCTACCGGGTTGAAGCTTTGGCCGCGGGGACGAATCTTCCTCTGCTGCTGGAGCAAATCCGCCAATTCCGTCCCCGCAAGGTATCGGTTGCCGACCGGGAGCATGCGGAACGCTTGAAAGCTCATCTTTCCGAGCCGGTAGAGGTTTATTACGGGGAGGAAGGACTGCAGGAGGTCGCTTCGCAAACGGAGGCGGACATCGTGATCACCGCGGTCGTAGGCAGTCAGGGGCTTAAGCCTACCTTGGCCGCTATCGAGGCGGGAAAACATATCGGACTTGCCAACAAGGAAACCCTGGTAAGCGCCGGCCATCTCGTGACCGAGAAGGCGGCGCGGCATGGAGTGAAGCTGCTTCCGGTGGACAGCGAGCATTCGGCGATCTTCCAATGCCTTAACGGAGAATCGCCGGAGGACATCGCTAAGCTGATTCTAACGGCGTCGGGCGGCTCCTTCCGGGACCGTACTCGAGAGGAACTTCATGGAGTGACGGTGGAGGATGCGCTTAAACATCCCAATTGGTCCATGGGTGCCAAAATCACGATCGATTCCGCTACCATGGTGAACAAAGGGCTAGAGGTCATCGAGGCCCATTGGCTTTTTGGCATCCCCTACGACCGGATTGAAGTGCTGCTGCATCCGGAAAGCGTCATTCACTCCATGATCGAATTTGTTGACAACAGTGTCATGGCCCAGCTGGGCAATCCGGATATGAGGGTTCCCATTCAATATGCGCTGACTTACCCGAGAAGAAAGAAGACGCCGACCGACAGGCTGAATTTGGCAGAAATCGGAAGGCTGAATTTCCGGGAGATGGACTACAATCGGTTTCCTTGCTTGCGGATCGCTTTCGAATGCGGGCGGGAAGGCGGAACCGCTACTACCGTCTTTAATGCCGCTAATGAAGAGGCGGTTGCCCGTTTCTTGAAGGGTGAAATATCCTTTCTTCAGATTGAGGACGTTCTGGCTTGGGTTCTCGATGGGCACGTTACGAAGAAGAATCCGGAGCTAGAAGAGATCCTTCAAGCCGATCAGTGGGCACGGGAAAGAGCGGGGCAGTTTCGCCCGTAAGGGAAAAGCCGGACAGCCGGGGCTGATCGGCTTTTTTCTGCCGCGGGAAGCCCGGGGATTTCTTCCGTTGAATAAAGATGCGCCTTCCGGGCATATACCTCAAGGACAGGGCGTCGGCTTGTATTGTTCTTGTCAAACATGTTAATCTTAGAACAGACTAGAGCCAATCCGTTCCAATTGCCGACGAGGTTGTTCCTATAGAAGGAGGAAGCGTATTGCATTCTTTACAAATCGGGATTCAGATCATTCTAATGTTCTTTGTGTTGGTCACCCTGCACGAATGGGGGCATTACTACTTTGCTAAGCGGGCCGGGATTCTGGTGCGCGAGTTTGCCATCGGGTTTGGTCCCAAGCTCTTTTCCTATAAGAGGGGGAGACCAAGTATACCCTCCGGCTGCTCCCGCTCGGCGGTTTTGTCCGGATGGCGGGGGAGGACCCCGAAACCATCCAGATTGTGCCGGGCCAGTCCGTTGCTCTTCAGCTAAAGCAAGACCAGGTTACGCACTTGTTCACCGATCGGTTCGACCAGCGGACGGATACGGTACAAGGCGTTGTGGAAGAAATCGATCTGGAGAAGGACCTGTTCGTCAAACTGGACGTCGATGGGGAATCGGTGCGTTTTCCCATTCACCCTCAGGCGGTAACCGTTTCACAGGGACGCGAGAACCAAATCGCCCCGTGGAACCGTCAATTCGGAAGCAAAACGGTCGGCCAAAGAGCACTCGCCATTTTCGCCGGCCCGGTGATGAATTTTATTTTGGCTTTCGTGCTTTTCCTCATTTTTGTCATTTCCACCGGTGTTCCCACGAATGTAAAGCTCGGGGAGCTGGTGCCGGGCAAGCCGGCCGACCAAGCCGGACTTAAGCCAGGCGATATCATCAAGGAAGCGAACAACCAGCCGATCGGGGATGACATGGAGAAGCTGCGCACCATTATCGCCGGTTCGCTCAATCAGCCCGTTCAGCTGATCATCCAGCGCAACAAGGAGCAGCTTCAGAAGATGGTCACCCCCGAAGTGATCGAAGGGACGCCGCGAATCGGAACCAACCTGACTCAAGACACGAGGGCTCCTTCCGTGGGCGAGGCGGTTACCGGGGCTTGGGATCATACGGTCAACATAAGCAAGCAGCTGCTGATCGGGTTTAAACGACTTGTCTTCGGACAGTTCGCCATGGACGATCTTGGCGGACCCGTGCGAATCGTAGAAGTGAGCGGCCAAGTGGCTTCGGCAGGAGTGACTCCGATGCTGTACTGGTCGGCTATTCTAAGCTTGAACCTGGGAATCTTCAACCTTCTTCCGATTCCGGCGCTTGACGGAAGCCGTCTGGTGTTCCTGGGAGTCGAAGCGCTTAGAGGACGTCCGGTGGATCCGAACCGGGAAAGCCTCGTTCATTTTATCGGATTTGCTATGTTAATGCTGTTAATGATTGCTGTAACCTATAATGATATCCTTCGTTTGATTAAAGGCTGACGGGGAGAACGACGGAGGTCGCCATGTCCAAAGATAAGCAATTCGTAAGGAAATCACTCCTCAGAGCGAGGATTTCTCCAAGTGGTATCTGGATGTCATCAAGAAAGCCGATTTGATGAGCTATTCGCCTGTCCGGGGCTGCATCGTTTTCAAGCCGGACAGCTATGAAATCTGGGAGCTCATGCAGAGGGAGCTGGATGCCCGGTTCAAGGAAACCGGTCACCGCAACGCTTACTTCCCGCTCTTCATTCCGGAGAGCTTCTTCCAGAAGGAGAAGGAGCACGTGGAAGGCTTCAACCCGGAGCTTCCCTGGGTAACCGAAGCGGGCGGTGAGAAGCTGGAGGAGCGTCTGGCCATCCGGCCGACTTCCGAAACGATGATCGGCCATATGTATTCCGAGTGGATCAATTCCTACCGGGACCTGCCGCTGCTCATTAACCAGTGGGCGAACGTTGTGCGCTGGGAGAAGCGCACCCAGCCGTTCCTGCGGACGAGTGAATTCCTGTGGCAGGAAGGACACACGGCGCATGAAGACGAGGCGGATGCCCGCCGCGAAACCATGCAGATGCTCGAAGTGTATCGCGAATTTGTGGAGAACATCATGGCCATTCCGGTCATAATGGGCCAGAAGACGCCGTCCGAGAAGTTCGCCGGAGCGGTAGACACGTTCTCCATTGAAGCGATGATGAAGGACGGCAAGGCCGTTCAGGCGGGAACGTCCCATTACATGGGGACCAACTTCGCCGTCGCCTTTGATATCAAGTATCTGGACCGCCAGAACACGCATACGTACGCGCATACCACTTCCTGGGGAGTCAGTACCCGATTGATCGGGGCGATGATCATGGTACACGGCGACGACCGCGGCCTCGTGATTCCGCCGAAGATTGCTCCAACCCAAGTCGTGATGATCCCGATCGGGCCGCCTAAGACTCGGGAGCAGGTGATCGCGCGGACGGACGAGCTGTTCGCCGAACTGAAGAAGGCCGGAATCCGGGCCAAGGTCGACGACCGGCCGGACCAGAGCCCCGGCTGGAAATTCAACGAATACGAAATGCGCGGAATTCCGATCCGGGTCGAACTGGGTCCTCGCGACATGGAGAACGGTCAAGTGGTACTCGTCTCCCGGATATCCGGAGAGAAGAAAATCGTGGCCCAAGAGAATTTCGTACAAGAAGTGCAGCAGCTTCTGGAAGCCATCCATCAAGAAATGTTTGAGAAAGCGAAGCAGTTCCGCGACGAGAACTTTACCGATGTCGATACACTGGACGAGATGAAGGAATTCCTCGATAAACAGCGCGGCTTCGTTCTTGCCGGATGGTGCGGGTCCGAAGCCTGCGAGGCGCAGGTGAAGGAGGAAACGGGAGCCACGAGCCGTAACATCCCGTTTGAGCCGGCCAAAGAGAAAGACGCTTGCCTCGTTTGCGGAGAAAAAGCCAAACATACGGTTGTCTTCGGACGTGCTTATTAGATACAATAGAAAGGCAAAAAGAGAACTTTCTCTTTTGCCTTTTTTTATTGCCGGTGCCTTATCCACAATTGAATTTAGTTCAAAGATACCTGCATAGGGTACCCCGATGGAGAAATCCGTCTTTTGCCGGCATGCATGGGTTTGGTTTTGCCGTCTGCTGGAATCCAATAGAGGAAGTAGATAGAAGGTTTATAGAATTTCGGATTTGCAGGAGGACGAGGAATGAGTATTGCTGAGAAGAGGAGCCGATTCGAGCTGCTGATGAAGCAGGCGGAAATCGCGCCGGACGTAACGGGCACGTATTTTACCGACGGCCATATCGATCGGGTTGAGGTGAGCAAGACGAACCGGGAATGGACGTTTTACCTGAACAAGGACCAGCTGGTACCTCAGGACGTTTACCGTTCCTTCTGCCGGACGATCCAGGATAAATTTCATCATATTGCGAAAGTAAAGTTCGTCATTCAATATTCGGAGCAGTGCAGAAGCGAGCAGCTGATTGAGGAGTATTGGGGCCTCCTGCTGGAATGGCTGCATCGGGAAGAAACGTCGATCAACGGATGGCTGACGAAGGCGAGAAGGGAAGTGGCGGGCCGCCGGATCACCCTGCATTTGCTTGATTCGATCGGACTCGAATTGGCGAGAAAGAAAAGCTTGGACAGCTGGGTCAAACGCTTCTATAAGGACTTCTTCGGCCATGAGTGCGAGGTGATTCTGAAGGTGAGCGAGACTCGTCAGGAGGAATACGACAAGTTCGCCCAGCTTATCGAGCAGGAAGAAAGAGTGGTCACCCAAACGATCATGACCTCCATCGATAAAGAGAACGAGGAGGACAAGCTGGCTGATGCGGAACTGAAGCTCATGATCGGAATCGAGATCAGGGACGTCCCCGTGCCTCTTCAGGAAATCAAGGACGTCGAGAAGAAAATCACGATCCAGGGCATGGTGTTTAATCTCGATTCCAAGGAGCTTAAGAACGGGACAACGCTGTTCATGTTCAACGTAACCGATTATACTGATTCGATTATGGTGAAGGCTTTCGCCCGGAACAAGGAAGATGTGAAGGTCTACAATCTTCTCGCTAACGGCAAATGGGTCAAGATGCGCGGCAAGATTGATTACGACACGTTCAGCAACCCACCGGAGCTTATGTTCATTCCCCAGGACGTGAACGAAGTGATGGCTCCTCCGGAACGGATGGACCGGGCCGAGGAGAAGCGGGTGGAGTTCCATTTACATACCTCCATGAGCCCGATGGATGGGATTACTCCGGTAGGCGAATATATCAAAACCGCGGCCAAGTGGGGCCACAAGGCCATTGCCGTTACCGATCACAGCGGGGTCCAGTCCTATCCCGATGCGAACAAAGCGGGCAAGAAGCACGGCATCAAGGTTATTTATGGCGTGGAAGCGAATGTAATCAATGATTCCGTTCCGATCGTCGACAACGCGGACAGCCGGCCGCTCAAGGAATCGACCTACGTGGTATTCGATATCGAGACCACCGGTTTGTCGGTCGTCAACAACAAGATTATCGAGATAGCGGGGGTTAAGATTGAGAATGAGAAGGTCATCGACCGGTTTGCGACCTTCATCAATCCTCATGAGAGCATTCCGTATAACATCAGTCAGCTCACTAACATTACAGACGACATGGTGAAAGGCGCTCCCGAGCTGGAGGAGCAGCTGCCCAAGTTTGTGGAATTCGTGGGGGACGCGATTCTGGTCGCGCATAACGCCCGCTTCGATATGGGCTTTATTCAAGCCAATCTCAAAAGGCTGGGCCATCCGGTGCTGCCGAACCCCGTGCTGGATACGCTGGAGATGGCCAGGTTCCTCTATCCATCCTTGAAGAATCACCGGCTGAACACGTTGTCCGCCAAATTCAAGGTTTCCTTGGAGAATCACCACCGGGCGATCGATGACGCGGAAGCGTTGGGTAACGTTCTGTATCACATGATCAAGGATGCCGCGGAGGAACATGGAATTGCCGAGCTGGGTTCCTTGAACGATTACGTCGGGAAGGACCTGAGCAACGCGCGTCCGTTCCACTGCTGCATCTATGCGAAGAATGCCGTCGGCAAGAAGAATCTGTACAAGCTGATCTCTCTTTCCCACACCCAATATTTCAAAAGAGTGGCGTGCATTCCCAAAAGCAAGCTCGTGGAAATGAGGGAAGGCCTACTGATCATCTCGGGCTGTGAGAAAGGGGAATTCTACGAAACCGTCCTGAACAAGTCCGAGGAAGAAGCGGAGCAGGTAGCCGAATTCTATGATGTGCTGGAAATTCAGCCTATGGACTTATACCTTCATCTCGTGGAAAAAGGACTCGTTGGCAGCAAGCTCGATATTGAGAACTCCCTGCGCAAAATTGTCTCCATCGGTCATAAGCTGGGCAAGCCCGTTATCGCGACGGGCAATGTTCACTACCTTGATCCGCGCGATAAGCTGTGCCGGGATATTACCATCAACGGCATTACGGGTTTCAGCCCGTTGAAGGAGATTCGCAAACCTGACGTCCACTTCCGTACCACAGAGGAAATGCTGGAGGAGTTCGCCTTCCTCGGTCAGGACAAGGCTTATGAGGTGGTTGTGAAGAACACCAATAAGCTCGCGGATGAGTTCGAGGAGCTCAGCCTGTTCCCCAAAACGGGAGGGCCGACCGACAACGGCTTGTTCTCGCCGATTATCGAAGGGGCGGACGAGGAAATCCGTAACACCTGCTATGCCACCGCGAAAGCCATGTACGGCGAGCCGCTGCCGGAAATTGTGGTCGCCCGGCTCGAGAAGGAGCTGAAGCCGATCATTCAGTACGGGTTCTCGGCAAACTATCTTATCTCGGAGAAGCTGGTTAAGAAGTCCAATGCCGACGGGTATCTGGTCGGGTCCCGTGGTTCGGTCGGTTCCTCCTTCGTCGCCACGGCTCTTGGGATATCCGAGGTTAATCCACTGCCTCCTCACTACATGTGCAAGTCGTGTAAGCACAGCGAGTTCTTTACCGACGGACGGATTCCGAGCGGCTTCGACCTTCCCGATCAGATGTGCCCGAAATGCGGAGAGATGATGAAAGGGGAAGGCCAGGATATTCCGTTCGAGACCTTCCTGGGGTTCAAGGGGGACAAAGTCCCCGATATTGACCTTAACTTCTCGGGAGAATACCAGCCCGAAGCCCATAATTATACGAAGACCATCTTCGGGGAGAAGAATGTTTTCCGGGCGGGCACCATTGGAACCGTGGCCGAGAAGACAGCCTTCGGCTACACCAAGAAGTACCAGGAAGAGAAGGGCTACAACTGGCGCAAGGCGGAGGTGGAACGGCTTGCTGCAGGCTGTACCGGGGTGAAGCGCAGCACCGGCCAGCATCCCGGCGGGATCGTGGTCGTACCGGACTATATTGACGTGGAGGACATCACTCCGGTCCAGTACCCGGCGGATGATACAAGCGCGGAATGGAAGACCACGCACTTCGACTATCACGCCTTCGACGAGAACCTGCTTAAGCTCGATATTCTCGGCCATGATGACCCGACCATGATGCGGATGCTTCAGGATTTGACGGGGGTCGATCCGACGACCATCCCGATGAACGACCCCAAGGTAATGAGCATTTTCTCGTCCACGGATGCGCTTGGCGTAACGCCGGATCAGATCCGCAGCCCTGTGGCCACGTTCGGGGT
Source organism: Paenibacillus sp. CC-CFT747 (assembly GCA_030323305.1). Classification (GTDB taxonomy): domain Bacteria; phylum Bacillota; class Bacilli; order Paenibacillales; family NBRC-103111; genus Paenibacillus_AO; species Paenibacillus_AO aurantius. The sequence continues at coordinate 4,607,872 of CP106741.1, forward strand.
TCCGGAGATGGGGACGAAGTTCGTCCGCCAGATGCTGCAGGAAACCCAGCCGACGACCTTTGCCGACCTTCTGCAGATCTCGGGACTCTCCCACGGAACGGGCGTATGGCTCGGGAATGCCCAAGAGCTTATCCGCAAGGGAATATGTTCCATCAAGACCGTAATCGGGTGCCGGGACGATATTATGTTATACTTGATTTATAAAGCCGGCATGGACGCCGGGCTCGCCTTCAAAATTACGGAGAGCGTCCGGAAAGGTAAGGGCTTGACTCCGGAATGGAAGGAAGAGATGAAGAAATGCAACGTTCCGGCGTGGTACATCGATTCGTGTGAGCGCATCGAGTACATGTTCCCGAAAGCCCACGCCTCCGCTTACGTTATTTCCGCAGTCCGAACGGCGTATTTCAAGGTTTATTACCCTATCGCTTACTATGCGACCTATTTCTCCGTACGGGCCGAGGACTTCGATGTGGAGCTGTTCTGCCAAGGCTATGACGCCATTCTCCGCAAGCTGAACGAGATTGAGGAAAAAGGCTTCGCCGCCGCTCCGAAGGAGAAGGCCATGATCTCCATTCTGGAGATGGGCCTCGAGATGACGGCGCGCGGGTTCAGCTTCAAGCCGATCGATCTGTACCGGTCCGAAGCAAGCCGCTTCATCATTGATGGGGATTCGCTCATTCCTCCGTTCTCGGCGATCGCCGGGATCGGCGGGAACGCGGCCAAGCTGATCGCCGCCGCCAAGGAGGAGGGGATTTCCTCTCCATTGAGGACTTCCAGCGGCGCTCCCGCGCTTCGAAGACAGCCGTCGAGGTTTTGGCTTCCATGGGCTGCTTCCGCGGACTGCCGGAATCCAACCAGCTCTCTTTGTTTTAGGCGGCCCGTGAAAAGGTAACCCCTATTGTAAGGGAACATCTGTTATGGTATAATTTTTTTGGTAATAATGATGATAAGCTTTAGTTAATGGAGAGTGGGGCAACCCACTCTTTACATTTTGATAGGGAGTTTTCGGACTCCTTTCTTCAGATATAAAGGGGGCTTAGAACAAATAATGAGTTCGCATATCAAAGCAGCGGTTGAATCCATGGTCACGCCTTATCTCGAAGAGAACGGGATGGAGCTCGTCGATGTGGAATACGTCAAAGAAGGCAGCAACTGGTTCCTGCGCGTGTACGTAGATAAAGAAGGCGGAATCGACATCGACGACTGCGGCCGTATCAGCGAATATTTAAGCGTGAAGCTGGATGAGAATGACCCGATCCCTGCGGCTTATTTCTTGGAGGTATCCTCTCCAGGCGCCGAGCGTCCGCTCAAGAAGCCGGAGGATTACCGCAGAGCCGTCGACAAACATGTTTTTGTGACGACCTATGAACCAGTTGACGGATTTAAGGAGTTCGAAGGAAAGCTGCTTTCCTACGACGACACCGGACTGGTCATCCAAACCGGAAAGAAACAGCACAGCATCGCCCGTGAGAAGGTCGCCAGCGCACGTCTTGCGATCGTTTTTTAATGGGGGCTGCTTTTACTATTGGAAGGGGAACCTCTCGCAAATGAACACCGATTTTATTGAAGCTCTGCATGAAATCGAAACGACCAAAGGCATTAGCAAGGACATCTTGATCGAGGCCATTGAAGCGGCCCTTATCTCGAGCTATAAGCGCAACTTCAATACGGCCCAGAATGTCCGAGTCGACATCAACCGCCACACTGGCGTCATTCGGGTATACGCCCGGAAGACGGTCTCGGAGGAAGTGCTGGATCCGAGACTAGAAATTTCGCTCGAAGCGGCAAGGGAGATCAACGGCAATTTTCAGCTGGACGACATCGTCGAGATCGAAGTCACTCCGCGTGATTTTGGACGGATCGCCGCCCAGACTGCCAAGCAGGTCGTAACCCAGCGGATTCGCGAGGCGGAAAGAGGGCTGATCTACAACGCCTTCATAGAGAAAGAAGAAGATATCGTAACCGGAATCGTTCAGCGCCAGGATACCCGCAGCATTTACGTGGACCTGGGCAAAGTGGAGGCGGTGCTTCCGCTTAACGAGCTGATGCCGAACGAGAAGTTCAAGCACAACGACCGCATCAAGGCCTATATCACCAAGGTCGAGAATACGACCAAAGGGCCGCAGATTTTCTTGTCCCGCACTCATCCGGGCCTGCTTAAGCGTCTGTTTGAGCTCGAAGTGCCGGAAATCTTCGACGGTGTCGTGGAAATCCGCTCCGTTGCCCGGGAAGCCGGCTTCCGTTCCAAGATCGCCGTTCACTCCCGCAATTCCGAAGTGGACCCGGTCGGCTCCTGCGTAGGGCCGAAGGGCATGCGCGTTCAGACGATTGTGAACGAGCTGAAGGGCGAGAAGATCGACATCGTCCGCTGGTCGGAGAGCGTGGAAGAGTATGTGGCGAATGCGCTCAGCCCTTCCAAGGTGCTCGAGGTCAACGTCTTCGAATCGGAAAAAATGTCCCGGGTTATCGTTCCGGACTATCAGCTTTCTCTCGCTATCGGAATCAAGGGCCAGAATGCAAGACTGGCCGCCAAGCTGACAGGCTGGAAGATCGACATCAAGAGCGAAACCCAAGCGGAGCAGGAATACGGGCGGCCTAAAGCCATCACCGAGGAGATGCACCAGGATTCCGTAAGTATCGACTGACGTTAGGTTGTTAGAAACGGGGGATGAACCATGAAACCGCGCAAAATCCCTTTGCGAAAATGCGTAGCCTGCCAGGAAATGATGCCGAAGAAGGAATTGATCCGGGTGGTGCGGACTCCCCAGGAAGAGATTCAGATCGACCTCACCGGCAAAAAATCAGGCCGCGGCGCCTACCTGTGCGGGAAAACGGCCTGTTTTAAGCTGGCTCTGAAGAACAAGGCGCTCGACCGGGCGCTTAAGCATAATGTCCATGCGGATATTTACCGGCAGCTGGAACAGGATTTTGTGAAAGTGGAAGATCAATTCATAGCCAATAAGGATACCATCGAAGATGATGAATAATCATAAATTTTTCTCCAACCTGGGTCTTGCCATGCGGGCGGGAAAGCTGGTTACCGGCGATACTGGTGTTCTGGATGCCATCCGCAGCGGGGAAGCCAAGCTGGTGATTATGGCTTTGGACGCTTCTCCCAACGCACAGAAGAAGTACCGGGACAAATGCGCTCATTACGCGGTCCCCTTAACGGAGTTTGGGACCCGGGACCAGCTGGGAGCCGGAATCGGCAAGGCGGAACGAGTGGTGATCGCCGTCACCGACGCCGGATTCGCACAGATGCTTGTCAGGAGCCAGGAAAACCTGCGGAGGTGGAATGATTTGAGTAAACAAGATAACAAGGATAAACTTAGGGTTTATGAATACGCCAAAAATTTAAATATGAGCAGCAAAGAAATTATCACCATTCTAAAACGACTAAACATCTCGGTTAATAACCACATGAGTGTGATGGAAAATGAGGCGGTGGATGCAGTGGAAAAGTTTTTTCGCGATGTAAAGGCCAATGCGGCGGCCAAACGGGCTAACGAAGGTTCGGCTTCGGTAGCTTCGGCTCCTGCCAAGTCCCAGCAGCCGAAGGTTCAAACGGCAGGATCGGGCAACCGCCCGGCAGGGCAAACAGGCGGCCAAGGCCAAGGAGGCCAGCAGCGCACCCAGCAGGGAGGAAGCGGCCAGCAGCGTTCGAGCCAAGGGGGCGGATCGTCCCAGCAGCGCCCAGGCGGGCAGTCGCAGCAAAGACCAGGCGGCGGACAAGGGCAATCCCGTCCGTATAACAACAGCGGCGGGCCTAACCGCACCGGCGGTCAAGGCGGCGGAGGCAATCGTCCGTCCGGCGGCGGGTTCTCAAGCGGCGGAAACCGGGACCAGCGTTCCGGCCAGGGCCAAGGCCAAGGCGGGCAACGGCCTCAAGCCGGCGGAGCGAGCCGTCCGGCGGCAAGCTCTGCCCAGCCGGCGACACGCACACCGGAACAGCGGAAGTCCCACGATAACCGCGGGGGACAGCAGGGCAATCAGAGAGTTTCCGAGGGCCGTCCGAACCGCAATGCGGTCGTTCCTGGCGTGGACGCTATGGATGTAAAGGCGAACGAAGGAGTGGCCAGCAAGCGTACGAAGCCGAACGGACGACGTTTTGATGACAACCGTTCGGGAGGAAACCGCGGAGGCCAAGGCCGAGGCGGCAACCGTTATGGACAGCGGGGAAGACAGCAGCAGCCTCAAGTCCGTAAAGAGAAGATCGACAATACGCCTAAGAAGATCATCGTCCGCGGTGCCATGACCGTCGGCGAGCTGACTAAACTGCTTCACAAAGATGTTTCGGAGGTTATCAAGAAGCTTCTGACTCTTGGCGTCATGGCCACGATCAACCAGGAGCTTGACCTGGATACGATCCAGCTGATCGCGACGGAATTCGGGGTGGATGTCGAGATCAAGATCCGTGTGGATGAAGAAAACTTCGAGCTGATCGAGGAGAAGGACCAAGAAGAAGATCTGATGGAGCGTCCTCCGGTTGTTACCATTATGGGCCACGTCGACCATGGGAAGACGACGCTGCTGGACGCCATCCGTTCGACCAGCGTGACCGAAGGGGAAGCCGGCGGGATTACCCAGCACATCGGAGCTTACCAGGTAGAAACGCACGGCAAGAAAATTACGTTCCTAGATACTCCGGGTCACGAAGCGTTCACTTCGATGCGTGCCCGCGGCGCGCAGGTTACGGACATTACGATTCTTGTGGTGGCGGCCGATGACGGTGTCATGCCGCAGACGGTGGAAGCCATCAACCATGCGAAGGCGGCCAATGTGCCGATTATTGTCGCTGTAAACAAAATCGATAAGCCGGGTGCCAACCCGGACAAAATAAAGCAAGAGCTTACCGAGTATCAGCTGGTTCCGGAAGAGTGGGGCGGCGATACGATCTTCGTTAATCTCTCGGCTAAGCAGCGCACCAACCTGGATCAGCTTCTTGAAATGATCCTTCTCGTCTCCGAGGTTCAGGAGTTTAAGGCGAACCCGGATAAGAGAGCCCGCGGTACGGTGCTCGAAGCCGAGCTGGATAAAGGGAAAGGTCCTGTGGCCCGCGTGCTCATTCAGCACGGAACGCTCCGCGTCGGGGACAGCTTTATTGCCGGTGTCTGCTTCGGCCGTGTCCGCGCCATGGTTAACGACAAGGGCAAGCGCCTGAAGGAAGCCGGTCCTTCTACTCCGGTCGAAATCACCGGTCTTACCGAGGTTCCGCAGGCGGGGGATCCGTTCCTTGCCTACGAAGACGAGCGCAAAGCAAGAGACATCGCCGAGAAGCGGGCGTCTACCCTTCGTCAGTCTGAGATGGGGGCGAATACCCGCGTAACCTTGGATGATTTGCATAAGTACATCCAGGAAGGCGAAATGAAGGACCTCAACGTTATCATCAAAGGGGACGTGCAAGGATCCGTCGGAGCCCTGAGAGGATCGCTTGAGAAGATTGAAGTGGAAGGCGTCCGGGTAAAGATCATTCATACCGGAGTAGGAGCCATTACCGAGTCCGATATCAGCTTGGCATCGGCTTCGAACGCCATCGTCATCGGGTTCAACGTTCGTCCGGAGCCTATGGCCAAAGTACAGGCCGATCAGGAGAAAGTGGATATCCGCCTCCATCGCGTCATTTACAGCGTAATCGAGGAAATCGAGCAGGCCATGAAGGGAATGCTGGATCCGGTCTTCAAGGAGAGTGTCATCGGGCACGCCGAAGTGCGGAACACATTCAAAATTTCCAAGGTCGGGACCATCGCAGGCTGTATGGTTATAGACGGGAAGATTACCCGGTCGGCAGAGGTTCGCTTGGTACGCGGCGGGATTGTTGTTTTCGAAGGCAAGATCGATTCCCTGAAGCGGTTTAAGGATGACGCCAAAGAAGTGGCACAGGGCTACGAGTGCGGTATTACCCTCGAACGTTACAATGATCTGAAGGAAGGCGACATCATTGAAGCCTTCGTAATGGAAACCGTTGAGAGGTGATCTAGTATGGCTAAGGTTCGAACAGGCCGAGTGGGAGAACAGATCAAGAAAGAATTGAGCCTTATCATCCAGACGGAATTCAAGGATCCCCGAATCGGATTCCTGACGATTACCGGGGTGGAGGTAACGAACGATCTTTCGCAGGCTAAGGTTTACCTTAGCGTGCTGGGATCGGAGGAACAGAAGGAAGAAACCTTAAAGGCGCTCGCCAGGGGAACCGGTTTTATCCGCTCGGAGCTCGGAAAACGAATCCGGCTTCGGGTGGTTCCGAAGCTTCTCTGGAAATTCGATACTTCCATTGAGTATGGAAGCCGGATCGAAGGGCTCCTCGGGCAGCTTAACGACGGGAAGACCGATCTATGAAGCCGGAGAGGCCTTCTTACGACAGGCAGCTGCAGGAAGCCAAGCGCTTCCTGGAGGAGCAGGATGATTTTCTCGTGGTGGCCCACATAAATCCGGATGGAGACGCCATTAGCTCGACCCTGGCCGTCGGCTGGATGCTCAAGCAATTGGGCAAGCGCTTTGTCATGGTAAACGAGGGCAAGTCTCCGGATAAGTTTGATTATTTGTGGGGAAACAGCGATATTGCGGATTTTTCCGTTATCCAACGGAAGCCAGACTTCCAGCATGTGATCAGCGTGGATTGTGCCGATTATTCGCGGATCGGTCAGGTTTCCTCGATCTTCGGGGAGGCCCCTCTCTATTGAATATCGATCATCATCCCACGAACGACTATTTCGGTACCGTTCAGCTGATCCGGCCGGATGCTGCCGCTACGGTTGAAATTCTGTATGAGTTGGCCGTCGTTCTCGGCATCCGCTGGGAGGAAGAGCTTGCTTCTTGTATTTACACAGGACTATTGACCGATACAGGCGGATTCCGGTATTCCAACACGACTCCGAATGTCATGAGGATTGCTTCCGAGATGCTGGGCTACGGCGTTAAGGGCAGCGTACTGGCGGAACATTTGCTCGAGCGGATGACCCGCAGCCACGTAGCCCTTCTCCGCAAAGCTCTTGCTCAGCTTTCCTTCTCGCACGAAGGGAAGATTGCTTGGATAGCGGTCTCGGCCCAGGACATTGCTGAAGCGGGAGCGTCCAATGAAGATTTGGAAGGGCTTGTCAACTACCCCCGCAATATTGAAGGGGTAGAAGTGGGCATCCTCGTTAAGGAAGGGAGGGCGGCCGGTTCAAAGCCAGTCTCCGCTCGGCCGGAAAGGTGAATGTGGCTGAAATCGCCCAACGTTTTGGCGGCGGAGGACATGTCCGCGCGGCAGGCTGCTCCTTCGAAGGAACCATCGAGTCCGTTCTGGACAAGATCGTAAAGGAAGTAGGGAAGGCACTCGTATGACGCTTGAAGGAGTTTTGCCGGTATGGAAGCCCGTTGATTTCACCTCCCATGACGTGGTCGCCAAGGTGAGGAGAATGACGCGGATTAAAAGAATCGGCCATACGGGGACACTGGATCCGAAAGTAACCGGTGTCCTTCCTCTTTGTATTGGCCGGGCAACCCGGGTGGTCGAATATATCCAAGAGCTCCCGAAGGAATATGAAGCAGAGCTCACTATTGGATATGCGACGGATACGGAAGATGCAACCGGAGCCATCACGGAGCAGGTCGAAAGCGTCTCGCTCACCGAGAATCAGGTGGAAGACGCGGTGAAAGCCTTCGTGGGGGTGATCGACCAGGTTCCTCCTATGTATTCCGCCGTTAAGGTCGACGGGCGCCGGCTGTACGAGCTCGCTAGAGAAGGCAAGGAGATTGAGCGTAAGTCGCGGAAGGTCGAGATCTACAAGCTCGACATTCTCCTTCTTGCCTTGGACGAGCCTTATCCCCGCGTTCGTTTCCGGGTGCTCTGTTCCAAAGGAACCTATATCCGCACTTTATGTGCCGACATCGGCAAGGCGCTCGGCTATCCGGCGGTCATGTCCGAGCTGGTCCGCACGTCGACCGGTTCGATGACGAAGGAGCAGTGCCTCACGCTGGAGGAGATCCAGGCTTTAGCGGAGAGCGGGAGGCTGCAGGAGAGATTAATTCCGGCCGATCAGGCCGTGTCCTATCTCCCTAAGCTGACTTTGATTGAATCGGATTCGGCCAAGGCTCTGCAGGGACGTAAGCTGCACTTGACTCTCTCCCATGAGGGGGTGCCGGCGAAGCGGGATTGTACCGGGTCTACTCGGAAAAAGGTCCTTTTCTAGGTATCTTTCAGTGGGAAGACAAGGACCGGCAGCTAAGCCCGGTTAAAGTTTTTAATTAACGGTCCGTCAGGATTGGTTAAGGATTGGTGAACCGCAGCATGCAGGTTTTTGAACTGAACTATCCATGCCTGCTCCCCCAGCCGGGGATGCCGGCCGCCCAAGTGATGGCCATCGGCGACTTCGACGGCGTCCACCGGGGGCATCGCGAAGTCATCGGACGTGCCTTGGAGACCGCAAGGAAGCTGGGGATTCCGGCGTCCATTATGACTTTTCATCCTCACCCGAGGGAAATTCTCGGACAGGATAAATACCGCAGCATTCTTACCCCGCTGCCGGAAAAGCTGGAAATCTTCCGGGAGCTCGGGGTGCAGTATGCTTATGTGGTTTCCTTCAACGAACCCTTCTCGAGATTGAGCCCCCAGCAGTTTATTTCCGATATTCTGCTTGGGATCGGCCTGGAGTCGGTAATCGTCGGGTTTGATTTCTCTTTTGGCTATCAAGGCCGGGGGACGCCCGACACCCTTGCCCAAGAGGGCCATGGGCAATTTGCCGTTGAGATTGTTCGCCCCTACCAGATGGATGATCATAAAGTAAGCAGCACTTATATCCGGGAGAGTCTTCAGGAAGGCAAGGTGGACCAAGCCGCCCGTCTGCTCGGACGTCCGTACTCCATCCAGGGGACGGTCGTTCACGGGGAGGCCCGGGGACGGACCATCGGTTTTCCGACCGCGAACCTGGAGACGGACTGGCGTTACGTTCTGCCGGCCAACGGGGTGTACGCCATTAAAGCCTATGTCCGCGGACAAGCCTATAAAGGCGTCATGAATATAGGGGTGAAGCCGACCTTTGCCACCGGTGAGCTTACCCCGTCGCTTGAAGCGCATTTGTTCGATTTCCAGGAATCCATCTATGGGGAAAAGGTCCGGGTGGAGTTCATCCGTCACCTGCGCCCTGAAATCAAGTTCGGTTCGGTGAACGAATTGGTGGAGCAGATTCATAGGGATGCCGCGCAGGCACGAGAGCTTCTGCAGGACTTTTGAAGAAACATTTACTTTCCTTCCGCTGATGTGGTATACTGACTATCGGCAACAAAGAACCACGACATGGAGATTCGCCTCACCAGCGGTTTCTGGGTTGTTGGGGATCCAACACGTAAAGGAGGTGAACAGGATGGCACTTACCCAAGAGCGTAAGCAGCAGTTGATTTCGGAGCACAAGGTCCACGAAACGGATACCGGGTCCCCCGAAGTTCAAGTGGCTATCCTAACGGAAAACATCGTTAATCTTACCCAGCATTTGCGCGAGCACAAGAAAGATCATCATTCCCGCCGCGGATTGCTTAAGATGGTAGGACAACGCCGTAAATTGCTGACATACCTGAAGAACAACGATGTCAGACGTTACAGCGCACTGATCGAAAAACTCGGCCTTCGCCGATAAGCCGAATTCAAAGGGAAAAGCAACCGTTGATCCGACGTGCCGGTTATGCGCACGGACGGCAGGGTTGCTTTTTCTCATAGATTCCGGGTTTATATAAGGAAAGAAGAAGGAAATAATGACTTCTATGCCGAAGGATAGGTAGGATGATTCCAGACCAGGAGGGTGTTATGGAGAAAAAGATACAGATAGATTTGGGCGGGCGCCCGCTCGTTTTGGAAACGGGGCGTCTTGCCAAGCAGGCCAATGGGGCCGTCATGGTGCGATATGGAGACACGGCTGTTCTTTGTACAGTAACCGCCTCCACGGAGCCGAAGGACCTCGATTTCTTTCCGCTGACGGTGAATTATGAAGAGCGTCTGTATGCCGTCGGGAAAATTCCCGGAGGCTATGTGAAAAGGGAAGGCCGTCCGACCCAGAAAGCCATTCTGGCAAGCCGGTTGACCGACCGTCCGATCCGCCCTCTGTTCCCGGAAGGATTCCGGAATGATGTTCAGATCGTCAATATCGTCATGAGCGTAGAGCAGGATTGCTCGCCGGAAATTGCCGCGATGATCGGAACCTCTGCGGCGCTCAGCATCTCCAATGTTCCGTTTAACGGCCCGATCGGCGGTGTGGTGGTGGGCCGCGTGGACGGTCAGTTCGTGATCAATCCGACGGTCGAGCAGGCCGACAAGAGCGAGCTTTATCTCGTCGTGTCCGGAACGAAGGATGCCATCATGATGGTTGAGGCGGAAGCCCACGAGGTTCCCGAAGAAATTATGCTGGAAGCCATTATGTTCGGCCATGAAGAAATCAAGAAGATTGTAGCCGCCATTGAGGAGCTTACCGCGGAAGTCGGAAAGACGAAGATGGCAGTGAAGCTACATACGGTCGACGAAGAAGTGAACCGGCTGGTGCGCCAGTATGCTAAAGACCGGCTGGTTCAAGCCGTCAGCATCGGTGAGAAGCACGCCCGTCAGGATGCTATCGATCTGATCAATGACGACACCATTACCCATTTCAACGAAGTCTATGTGGACGAACCGGACAAGCTTGGCGATGTCAAGGAAGTCTTGTACGATATCGTGAAGGAAGAAGTCCGCCGCCTGATCACGCATGACAAAATCCGTCCGGACGGCCGGGCCTTGGACGAAATCCGTCCGATCGAATGCGATACCGGCATTCTGCCGCGCACGCACGGAACGGGGCTGTTCACCCGTGGTCAGACGCAAGCCTTGAGCGTATGTACCCTTGGAGCCTTGGGAGATGTTCAGATTCTCGACGGCTTGGACCTGGAAGAAACCAAGCGGTTTATGCATCACTACAACTTCCCTCCGTTCAGCGTAGGGGAAGCCCGTCCGCTTCGGGCACCGGGCCGCCGCGAAATCGGTCACGGAGCACTAGGGGAACGCGCTCTGCAGATGGTACTGCCTCCCGAAAGCGAGTTCCCGTATACCATCCGTGTCGTTTCGGAAGTGCTGGAATCGAACGGCTCGACCTCCCAAGCGAGTATCTGTGCCGGTACGATGGCCTTGATGGATGCCGGAGTTCCCATTAAAGCTCCGGTGGCTGGCGTAGCCATGGGTCTGATTAAGGACGGCGAGCATGTTTCCATTCTGACGGACATTCAAGGAATGGAAGACCATCTCGGCGATATGGACTTTAAGGTGGCCGGAACGGCCAAAGGCGTGACAGCTATTCAGATGGACATCAAGATCGAAGGGATCGACCGGGCGATTTTGTCCGAAGCCCTTACACAGGCGAAAGAAGGCCGCATGTTCATCCTGAACAAAATGGTCGCTCACATCAGCGAGCCGAAGAAAGAACTGTCTCCTTACGCTCCCAAAATTACGATCATGCAGATTCATCCGGATAAGATCCGCGATGTTATCGGAGCCGGCGGAAAGATCATCAACAAGATCATTGAAGAAACCGGCGTAAAGATCGACATCGAGCAGGATGGAAAGGTGTATATCGCTTCTTCCAACCAGGCGATGAACGACAGAGCCAAGGAAATCATCGAAGGCATCGTCCGCGAAGTAGTCGTCGGGGAAGTTTACCTGGGGACGGTCAAGCGGGTGGAGAAATTCGGTGCTTTTGTTGAAGTGCTTCCAGGCAAGGAAGGCCTGGTTCACATTTCCCAGCTTTCGACCGAGCGGGTAGCAAAGGTGGAAGATGTGGTCAAGATCGGAGACAAGATCACCGTCAAGGTGACCGAGATCGATCAGCAGGGAAGGGTTAACCTGTCCCGCAAGGCTACATTGACCGCGGCTCCTCAAGCCCAGCCTCAGCAATAAAGCGGCCTTCTTCCGAAAGGAGGGCATTCCGCCGGATCCGCACCGGGAGAAAGTTGTTGCATCCAACAAAATACGTTAGAATAAAGAGCCAGAGCCCTTCTGTCTCTTTTTTCTTATGAGGCGGTAATCGGTTACTTCTCCCTTACGTCTAAACTTGTCCAGGCCGGCATACCTTTATATCAAGCGGCTTGTCATGCAAGCCCCTTTGAGTAAAGGAGACTGGACATGCAGCATAAATATATCGGCCTGGGGGCCCTTGTGGTGGCACTTCTCCTGTGGGGACTGGGGCCAGTCACGGGCATTGACCGTTATATCGAGACCATCCGGCATCCGTCCAGCCGGCCGGCCGATCCATGGAAGCAGCTGGCCGCGTGGAAGACGGCTGTTCAGGGGGAAGGGCTGACGGAAGAAGAGTGGAAGGCCCGGATTGAGAAGGAAGCTCCGGCCCAGCGGATTGCTCCGATTAATGCCAAGGTCGATCGGATATGGAAGGCTATTCCCGGCTACAACGGGCGGGAAGTGGACAAGGAGCGCACGTTGGCCTTGGCCCGGGATCTGCCGAAAGGAAGTCCGCTTCCTTTTGTTTACCGGGAGATCAAGCCGGAGGTCGGGCTGGAGGATTTGGGGCCGCAGCCGATCTATAAGGGCAACCCCAACAAGCCGATGATCTCCTTAATGATCAATGTGGCATGGGGCGATGAATATCTCGTTAAGATGCTCGATACCTTGAAGAAGGAGAATGTTCACGCCACCTTTTTCTTCGACGGTACCTGGCTGAGCAAAAACCTGGAAACAGCCCGCCGAATCGGAGAACAGGGGCACGAGTTATCCAATCATGCCTATACGCATAAGAACATGAGCCAGCTGAGCAGGGCCAAAGCGGTGGAGGAAATCACCCGGACCGAGAAGCTTCTCGAACAGCTTGGCGTACATAATACGTTGTTTGCCCCTCCGTCAGGAGATTTTGATGCGGAAACGGTTAAGGTTGCCCATGAAATGAAGCTGAGGACCGTGCTGTGGACGCTGGATACCGTAGACTGGAAGAAACCCGAACCCTCGGCCGTCGTCAAGCGGATTACCTCCCAGCTGGAACCGGGCTCTCTCATTCTCATGCATCCTACCCACGCCTCGAGTGAGGCTCTTTCCTCCATCATTCAAGCGGCCAAAAGCCGCGGGCTCGTACTCGGTACGGTTAGCGAGCTGCTCTCGCCGGACCGAATCCCGGAGCTGGAGCCGAAAGAGGCACCGAAGAAGTAACCTTGCCGGCAGAAAGACACGGACCGGCAACCCAAATAAGCGAGTCAACTAGTGGGAGGAATCCTAGTGATCAAACACCAGCTTTCTAACGGAGTAAGAGTGGTTCTGGAGAAAATTGCTACGGGCCGTTCGGTTTCGTTCGGAATATGGGTCCGGACCGGATCCCGGAATGAATCCGTCAAGCAGAACGGGATCTCGCATTTTATTGAACATATGCTCTTCAAAGGAACGGACCGGTACTCCGCCAAAGATATTGCGGAAGTCTTCGACGGCATCGGCGGGAACGTGAACGCTTTTACGACAAAGGAATATACCTGTTACTATGCCAAAGTTCTGGATGAGCATCTGCCCATTGCGGTCGACGTTCTATCCGATATGTTCTTCCATTCCCGGTTCGATCAAGGGAGCTGGAGAAGGAGCGTAACGTCATCCTGGAGGAAATCTCCATGTACGACGATACGCCGGATGATTTGGTTCATGACTTGCTGGCCAAAGCGGCCTACGGAGACCATCCGCTCGGCTACACCATTCTGGGACCGGAAGAGAATCTTCTTGCCATGACGCCGGACGATCTGCGGGCCTACATGGATGAGCACTACGCCATACCGAACACGGTTATCAGCCTGGCCGGGAATTTCGGAGACGACGTCTTAGACCTCATCGAACGGCATTTCGGAGAGTTTCGGACAGCGGGAATCGAACAGTCCAGCTCGAGTCCGGTTTTCCAGAGCGAATTGGAGTACGAATCCAAGCAAACCGAGCAAAATCACATCTGCCTGTCCCTTCCCGGCTGTTCCTTGAAGGACGACCGGCTGTATGCCATGATCCTGCTGAACAATGCTATCGGCGGAGGAATGAGCTCCAGGCTGTTTCAGGAAATCCGGGAGAAGAGAGGGCTGGCGTATTCCGTCTACTCCTATCACTCCGCACATCTTGACAGCGGCTTGTTTACGATCTACACCGGTACGGCTCCGAAGCAGACGGAAGAAGTGCTAAAGGTTTCTATGGAGATCATTGAAGAGATGGTGACCAAGGGCATGACGGAATCGGAGCTCGCCAAAGGCAAAGAGCAGCTGAAGGGAAGCTTAATTCTTAGTCTCGAGAGCACCAGCAGCCGGATGAACCGGATAGGCAAAAATGAGCTCATGCTCGGCCGGCACTATACGCTCGACGAAACCATCGAACGGATCCAGTCGGTGCAGATGGAAGACGTTCGCGCTTTGACCAAGGAGCTGTTCTCCCATCCGTTCGCCCTTGCCATGGTGGGGCAGTCGGATAAAGCGATTCAAGGATTCAGGAGGGATCAGCTTGCGGCACACCGTCCAGATCAAACGACTACCGGGCTGTGAGGATATTCCGCTGCCCTGCAAAATGTCCGAGCTCGCTAGCGGCTTTGATCTTCATGCCGCCGTCGGCGAACCGGTCATTCTGTCACCGGGAGAGAGAGCTTTAGTTCCAACCGGGTTCTGCCTGAGCATGCCGGGAGAACTGGAAGCGCAAATTCGACCGCGTTCGGGAACGGCCTATAAGAATGGAATCACCGCCCTTAATTCTCCGGGAACGATTGATGCCGATTACCGGGGTGAGGTGAAGGTGCTTCTCATCAATCACGGCAGCGAATCGTTCCGCATCAAGCGGGGAGACCGGATGGCCCAGATGGTCTTCCAATACGTTCCGGACATCCGGCTGGAGGAAGTCGAGGAGCTGACGGAAACAGCCCGCGGCGCCGGAGGCTTCGGCCATACCGGGCGCTCCTGACTGCATAGCCCCAAAAAAACCCCTGATGAATGGAATCAGGGGTTTTTTGTTAAATTCTTGAGCTTGCTTCTTCCCCGTCATGCCGGCCGGCAGACAGGCCATATCATCCATGGGGCATCGTGTCACCTATCCCTTGCCCGGTGCATAAACTACCCTATCGAAATTGGCCAAGAAAAGGGTGTTTACCATGCTTACCGGTACCCAGGTAACTTTTATCGGCGGCGATGCGAGGCAGCTCGAGGTCATCCAGAAGCTGAGCGAATTGGATGCATCGGTACAGCTGATCGGCTTTGAGCACGTGCAGTTGTCTTATAATGGGGTTACCAAGACCAGCCTGACCAAGGAAGCCCTGGCGGGAACAGACGCCCTTGTGCTGCCTGCCGTCGGCACGGATGATTCGGGGAAGGTGGAGGCGGTGTTCTCCTCCGAGGAACTGATGCTCACCGAGGAGCTTGTGGAAGCACTCCCGCCGCATGCTAAACTTTTTACGGGAATGGCAAAAGGCTATCTGAAGAAGCTTTGCGCCAAGCATTCCCTTAAGCTCTATGAGCTGTTTGACCGCGACGATGTAGCCATCTATAACTCCATTCCGACCGCGGAAGGAGCCATCATGATGGCGATCCAGAACACCGACTTCACGATACACGGCTCGCAAAGCATGGTGCTCGGGATGGGGAGAACCGGGTTTACCTTGGCCCGAACCCTTCAGGGACTGGGCGCTAATGTGAAGATGGGAGTGCGGCGTCCGGAGCATTATGCCCGGGCTTGGGAGATGGGATTCGAGCCTTTCTACACGCAGGAAATAAGCCAGCATGTGGGGAACATTGACTTGATTTTCAATACAATTCCGACTATGATAATCACAGCACAAATTATAGCCAAAATTCCCAACCGTGCCCTGATTATCGACCTCGCTTCCAAGCCCGGCGGAACGGACTTCCGCTTTGCCGAGAAGAGGGGATCAAAGCCATGCTCGCCCCCGGATTGCCTGGTATCGTCGCTCCCAAAACAGCCGGCCGCATCATTGCGAATACGCTGAGCACATTGCTGATGGAAGACGACCGAAACGGGGGAACGGAGAATGAGCTGGCAGGGAAAAACGGTAGGGTTTGCTTTAACCGGTTCGCATTGCACGTTTGCGGAGGTTATGCCTCAGATCGAACGGTTCGTTAAGGCGGGAGCGAAGGTCATTCCCATCGCCTCTCACACCTTGATGACGACCGATACGAGATTCGGGACGTCCGAGGAATGGCAGAAGCAGCTTAGGGAGATTACCGGCAACGAGATCATCTCGACCATCGTAGCGGCGGAGCCATTGGGACCGTCGAAGCTGCTGGATGTCATGGTCATAGCTCCGTGCACGGGAAATACCACCAGCAAGCTGGCCAACGCCATGACCGAAAGTCCGGTTCTCATGGCTGCCAAAGCGCAAATGCGCAACCAGAGGCCGCTCGTCCTGGCCATATCGACAAATGACGGCCTGGGCTTTAATGCGGCCAACATTGCCAAATTGATCGTAGCCAAAAACATTTACTTCGTACCATACGGGCAGGACGCCCCCTTGGTTAAACCGAATTCTCTCGTAGCCCGGATGGATCTGATCATGGAAACGTGTGAAGCTGCTTTGCACGGTACCCAGCTCCAGCCTGTTCTGATCGAGAGATTTAATTACTGAAACGACTTATAGCTGCCGCTAGGCGGCGTTCGAAGCCGATTAGGAAAAGACTGGTCAGGAGGGACGGAGATGTCGACTCAGAAGCTGTTCCATATTGCGGTAGTGGGGAGTTCAGGAGCGGTCGGCCGGCAAATCCTTCGGCTGCTCGAAGAGCGGAATTTTCCGGTCGGCGATCTTAAGCTGCTTGCATCCAAGCGATCGGCCGGCACCAAGGTTCCCTTCAAGGGACGGGAAATCACCGTCGAAGAAGCGGGGCCGGACAGCTTCGAAGGAGTCGATATCGCCTTCTTCAGTGCGGGGGAGACGTCAGCCGGGAGCTCGTTCCCCATGCAGTGGAGAGCGGTGCCGTTTGCATTGACAACACCAACGCTTTCCGTATGGACCCGGAAGTTCCGCTGATCGTTCCGGAGGTTAACCTAGATCGGCTCAACGAGCACAAAGGGATTATTGCGAATCCCAACTGCTCGACCATTCAGATGGTAGCGGCCCTGAAACCTCTGTATGACCGGTTCGGCATCTCGCGTATCATCGTTTCGACGTATCAGGCGGTGTCAGGGGCCGGCAGCCGGGCGGTCGACGAGCTAGTCAGGCAATCCCGCCGCTTTCTGGACGGCGAGGAAGATAAGCCGGAGCTGCTGCCGGTTGCCTCTCTGCCCGTGAAGCATCGGATTGCGTTCAATGCCATTCCTCAAATCGATAAGTTTCACGATAACGGCTTTACCAACGAAGAAATGAAGATGATCCGGGAAACCAAGAAGATTCTGGGAGATGAAGGACTGGACGTTACCGCCACCTGTGTCCGCATCCCGGTTCTATACGGGCATTCCGAATCGGTGTATGTGGAGCTTAAGGAAGAGTACGACCTGGAGGAAGTGAAGAGTCTTCTCGCCAGCGCTCCGGGGATCATCCTGCAGGACAACCCGGCCGAACAACAGTATCCGCTAGCTTCTAACGCAGCTGGCCGGCTGGAAACGTACGTGGGGCGGGTGAGACGGGACTTAAGCAACCCGAAGGCCTTGAATCTTTGGATCGTTTCCGATAACCTTCTCAAGGGTGCGGCTTGGAACGCCGTTCAAATCGGCGAATACATCGCCATCGAACAGTAACATCAGGCACAGCTTAGAACAGGGGGAGAATATGCGAATTCTCGTTCAGAAATTCGGAGGCACTTCCCTTTCCACCGTTGAAGCCAGAAATCATGTCATTCGTCATATTAAACAAGCGCTAGACCGGCAGTATAAGCTGGTCGTCGTCGTATCAGCGATGGGAAGAAAAGGCGAGCCCTACGCAACGGACACTCTCTTGGATTGGGTGGAACGTAACGGCAATCGTCTTCCCGACCGGGAAAAAGACATGCTGCTGTACTGCGGAGAGATGATCTCCGCCGTTACCTTGTGCAGCTTGCTGCAAGCGGAATCCATTCCGGCTTCGGTGCTAAACGGCGCCCAAGCGGGTATCATTACCAATGACCATTGGGGCAACGCCCGCATTCAATCGGTGCAGCCTGCCCGCATTTACGACTTGCTTGACAAGGGACAGGTCGTCATTGTCACGGGGTTTCAGGGAAGAACGGATTCCTGGGATTTTACCACGTTGGGACGCGGGGGAAGCGATACAACGGCGACGGCGCTCGGTGCCGCTCTGAAAGCGGAGATTGTGGATATTTTTACGGATGTCAACGGCATTCTGACGGCGGATCCCAAGCTTGTCCACGACGCCCGCCCCTTGGAAAGGGTTACCTTCACAGAGATATGCAACATGGCGTATAATGGCGCTAAAGTGATTCATCCCAGGGCGGTTGAACTTGCCATGCAGGCCAACATCCCTATACGGGTCCGTTCCACCTTCGATACGGGAGAAGGGACGCTCGTCACCTCGGCGGAAGCCGGAAGTCCCGTCACCGACCGTTTCGTTACGGGAATTGCCCATGTGTCGGGTGTCACCCAGATTCAAGTGGACCAGACCGAGGGGGAATACGATCTCCAGCTTAAAGTGTTTAAAGCCATGGCCCAGGAGAGGATCAGCGTCGATTTTATTAATGTTAATCCATCGGGAATGGTCTACACGGTAGCGGATTCCGAAAGGGAGCGAGCCGAAGCCGCTATACGATCCCTTGGATGTACAGCCAGGACCGTCCCCGGATGTGCGAAGGTTTCGGTCATCGGCGGAGGAATTAACGGCGTTCCGGGAATCATGGCCCGAATAGTAGAAGCTCTGACGGGCGAAGGAATATCCATTCTTCAGTCGGCAGATTCGAATACAACGATTTGGGTGCTGGTGGAAGGAAAGAACCTGGTTCAAGCGGTTCAGGTTCTTCATAAGCAATTCCAGCTGCACGTTTAACCAACAGTAGGAGGAATGGTTGTGGATTTCGGTAGATTAATAACGGCAATGGTGACTCCCTTGGATGAGAATCTTCAAATCCATTGGTCGCAATTGGAGGTGCTTGTCGATTACCTAATCGAGGAGCAGCAAAGCGAGACTTTAATTGTAAGCGGAACAACGGGGGAATCCCCCACCCTAACCGATGGAGAGAAGCTTCAGCTATTCCGCAAGGTGGTAGAGCTGGCTTCGGGCCGTTGCAAGGTTATAGCGGGCACAGGAAGCTATGACACGTCCCACAGCATCCATCTGACCAAGCTCGCCGAGGAGACCGGCGTGGACGGGATTCTTCTGGTGGCACCTTATTACAACAAACCGTCCCAAGAGGGACTTTATCAGCATTTCAAAGCCGTTGCGGAAGCTACAGCCCTTCCGGTTATGCTTTATAATGTACCGGGCCGCAGCGTAGCTAACATCCTGCCGGATACTATGCTTCGCCTCGCCCAAATTCCTAATGTTGTGGCGACCAAAGAAGCTCACGGCGATTTGGATCACATTACGCTGCTCCTTGCCAAGGCACCGGAGGGCTTTGTGGTTTACTGCGGAGACGATTCCTTGACCCTTCCTTACCTGTCTGTCGGCGCCAAGGGGATTGTCAGTGTGGCTAGTCATGTTATCGGCAAAGAAATGAAAGAGATGATTTCTCAGTACCTCTCCGGCCAAGTAGAGCAGGCAGCCAAAACGCATCAGAAGCTGTTCCCGGTGTTCAAGGGTCTGTTCCATTGCCCTCATCCGGTTCCCAGTCCGGTGCCGGTTAAATATGCCTTGAAGCTAAAAGGGGTAGACGTGGGCGGGGTAAGGCTGCCGCTGGTCAACCCAACCGAGCAGGAAGCTCAATTCATCAAGGCTTTGTTCGAGTGAACGGATATCGGTGCCGCCAGGCATCGGTTTTCGTTTTTGGAGAGAATATAGGGTAAATGCGGCAAACTTGTAATAGAGGTTTTCGATCATGTATAATGATGGCAAGTGACTGGTGCGGTTTCTAATTCTGGTTGGCATTATATAAATCGTCGTTAATTTCAATAAGGAGGTTACGTTTTGTCTAAGAAAAGTAATGATAAATTGGTGGTCTTCGCTCTAGGCGGCGTGGGCGAGATCGGAAAAAATATGTATGTTATTCAATATGCCAACGATATAGTTGTGGTGGATTCGGGATTGAAGTTTCCGGAAGAGGACATGCTCGGTGTCGACATTGTCATCCCTGACATTTCTTATTTGACGGAGAATCGCGATAAAGTGCGGGGGATTTTGGTGACGCACGGCCACGAGGATCATATCGGAGGATTGCCTTACGTCCTGAGGCAGCTGAACGTTCCGGTGTACGGGACGAAGCTTACGCTCGGGCTGATCGAAAGCAAGCTGAAGGAAGCCAACCTGCTTGGCGATACGAAACGTATTCTCATTAACGCGGATTCGGTGCTGGATCTGGGAACCATCAAAGCGACTTTCTTCAAAACCAATCACAGTATTCCGGATTCGGTAGGGGTCGCTTTGGAAACCCCGGAAGGGACGGTTGTTCATACGGGGGACTTCAAGTTCGATCAAACCCCGGTTAATGATCAATATGCCGACCTTCACCGGATGGCGGAGATTGGGAGCAAAGGTGTTCTCATGCTGCTGTCGGATAGTACCAACGCGGAGCGTCCGGGCTTTACCGGCTCGGAGAAGAGTGTAGGAGTAGAGCTCGAGGATGTCTTCCGCAAAGCCAAGCAGCGCGTTGTGGTGGCTACGTTCGCCTCCAACATTCACCGTATTCAGCAGGTCATCGACGCGGCGGAAGCGACCCGGAGAAAAGTAACGGTAATCGGACGAAGCATGGTCAATGTCGTCTCGATCGCCTCGGAACTGGGGTATTTGAGAATTCCGGACGGCATGCTTATTGAGCCGGAAGAAGTCAACCGCATGGCGGCTGACCGGGTTGTCATCCTCTCTACGGGTAGCCAAGGAGAGCCTATGTCGGCGCTTACGCGGATGGCCCGTTCGACCCATCGCAAGGTGGATATTCTTCCGGGTGATACCGTTATCATCGCGGCAACCCCAATCCCCGGCAATGAAAAATATGTAGGCCGGACGGTAGACGAGTTGTTCCGTCTCGGTGCTCATGTTATTTACGGGCCAGGCTCGGTTTCCGGCGTCCACGTTTCGGGACACGGCAGCCAGGAAGAATTGAAGCTGATGTTGAACCTGATGAGGCCTAAGTATTTTGTGCCGATTCACGGCGAATACCGGATGCTGCGCCAGCATGGCGTGTTGGCCGAATCCGTAGGGGTGGAGAAGGAGAACATCTTCATCATCGACAACGGGGATACGGTTGAAGTTCAGAACGGGACGGCCCGCAAAGGCTCCAAGGTTCAAGCCGGCAATATCCTGATCGATGGCTTAGGCGTCGGCGACGTAGGAAACATCGTTCTTCGTGACCGTAAGCTCCTTTCGCAGGATGGAATCCTGGTCGTGGTGGTTACGCTCAGCAAGCAGGAAGGCAATATTCTGTCCGGACCGGACATCATTTCCCGTGGATTCGTATATGTGAGAGAATCCGAAGGTCTGCTGGATGAAGCGAACCGGATTGTTACCAGCACCTTGAACCGGTTGATGAACGAGAATGTAAACGAGTGGGCGTCGCTCAAAACCCATGTAAAAGACGCACTCGGACGATTTTTATATGAGCAAACCAGAAGAAGACCAATGATTCTTCCTATCATTATGGAAGTGTAAATCCAGCATTAGTCACTTGAAACCGACTAGCCCAGTCCTCCCTAAGCGGGAGGGCTTTTTCACGTTTCAAGGGATAAAGCCGAAGGGGAAACCCATACTAGGAAGAGTTGGCAGTATAATCCTTGGAGGCGATAACCATGACCTATTATTATCTGGAATCCAATCAGCAGCCCCCTCAACCCCCTTACCAGCCTATGCCCATGCAGCCGGGAGAAGACCAGAAGAAGAATGCGGTGCTCGAGAACATTCAACAACTGGGGCAGATGAACACCCCGCCGGCGGAATCGAACATCTTCTGTCTGTCGATCATAGGTCAAGTGGAAGGGCATATGGTGATGCCCCCACAGAACAAAACGACCAAATATGAGCACCTCATTCCCCAGCTGGTAGCAGCCGAGCAGAACCAGAAGATCGAGGGCGTGTTGATTGTCCTCAATACGGTCGGGGGAGACGTGGAAGCCGGACTGGCGATAGCCGAGATGATCGCTTCCTTGTCGAAGCCTACCGTTGCCCTGGTGTTAGGAGGAGGACATAGCATCGGAGTGCCGATTGCGGTTTCGGCCGACTTCTCGATCATAGCGGAAACGGCCACCATGACGATTCACCCGATTCGGCTAACCGGTTTGGTTATTGGGGTTCCGCAGACGTTCGAATATTTGGATAAGATGCAGGATAGGGTGATTCGGTTCATCACGAGCCATTCCCGCATTCCGGAAGAGAAAGTCAAGGAGCTGATGTTCAAAACCGGGGAGTTAACCCGGGACATCGGGACGAACGTGGTGGGAACGGATGCGGTAAGATTCGGGCTGATCGATGCCATTGGCGGCGTCGGCGATGCCATCCGGGAGCTGAACCGGAGAATTGCGGAAAGAAGAGGGCAGGCCGGGGAGGCCATGATCCAATGACGATCTATTCCATTATTCCGGAAACCGTTATTTTTGAGAACAGTGAGAATACAGATTACCGCTCTACGCTGATCAAGCATGACGGCATCGAGATGGAGGTCCGGTTCATCAACCAGACCCAGGCAAGAATCGAAAGAATTTACAGCGGCAACCCGAATGATTACCTGCGGGCCGAATACACGCCCGGAAGCCTGCTGAATTTTGCACCCGGAACGACCTCCAGCCGCAGCTGACCGATATGCCGACAGAGGCGGAAAATATGCTATAATAGCATATCGGAGGTGAAAATAGTGGCAAAGGGCCGAAAGAAAAAGAAAAATCCGTCCAGACAACATTGAAGTTCGAGCTTCTTGGCATTGCCATGCTCCTATTTTCGGCTATTGCCCTGTTCCGCACCGGGTCGGTCGGGAGATCCTTGACCATTCTCTTCCGATTCACGGTAGGGGTATTGGACTGGATCATTCCCTTGGTGTTTATATATCTGGCTTTCTTCGTGATGATCAACCGGGCGTGGCCCCGGTCCTGGACGCCGAAAAAATCCGGAATTCTGCTCGCTCTGCTCGGCTGGATTCTCATGAACCAGATGTCCTTCATTCATCAGCTGGTGAGCTCTACGGATGCGATCACCCCCAGTCTGATATGGAATGATACCTGGAAGACGCTGAAGGAAGGAATCTCCACTTATCCGTCGCAAGGAGACATCCTCACTAGAGAAATCGGCGGAGGGATCATAGGGGCGTTTCTATATTCCTGCCTGTTTTTTCTGTTCGGGTACGAAGGAACCGTTATCATGGTCGTGGCCCTATTTGCCGTAGGAGCCATGCTGTTGACCGGTATCTCCTTTGTGGATGTCGGAATGAAGCTGCGCGCCTCTCTCCAAACCTTACGTAAAGGCCTCTCCAACCGGATGTCCGAATGGGCCAAATCCAGAAGAGCCCAAGCCGCTGCTCCTAAAAAGAGCAAGAAAGCACCAGTATATTTGGACGAAGTCGATGAAGCGGACGAAGAGGAAGTAGGGGGACCGGAGCCGGAAGCCGTCCGGAAACCGATATTCTTCCCGCGTCTTCCCTCGGCCAAGAAGAAGGAAGCCATTCCCTCCGAGCCTGCCGTAGAAGAAACCGTTTATGTGAACGAGTCGGCTGCTCCCATACCTTACATAAGGGATTTTCAAGATCACATCGAGCCGCCGGTCGAGGATCCGGCTATTCTATCCGCTCCACCCGTCTCTTCTTCCGTACCGGAAAACACAAGGGCGGAAAGTTCGGAGGACTTCCCCGAGCTGGGCTTATCGGCGGACAAAGAAAAGCCGCCTTCCAAGCCTTATCAGCTCCCCGGCTTTCAGCTTCTTTCCCGGCCGGCCGGTGCAGGGAAGGGCGGGGAGATGAATGATTACAAGGCGAACGCACGAAAGCTGGAGGCTACTTTGGAAAGCTTCGGCGTGCGGGCGAAGGTGCTCGAAGTCGTTCGCGGTCCGTCGGTGACACGCTATGAGATCCAGCCGGATGTCGGAGTCAAGGTCAGCCGAATCGTCAGCCTAACGGATGACATCGCCTTGGCGTTAGCGGCCAAGGATATTCGGATGGAAGCTCCGATCCCGGGGAAATCCGCCATTGGGATTGAAGTGCCTAACACGGAGGTTTCCATCGTTACCTTACGTGAGGTTATGGAAAGCGGAGTATTCCAGGATGCCGCCTCCAAGCTGTCCATTACGCTCGGCCGGGATATTTCCGGACAGCCGATCGTAGGCAACCTGGCCAAGATGCCCCATCTTCTTGTGGCAGGAGCAACCGGTTCAGGGAAATCC
The DNA here is from genome assembly GCA_030323305.1 of Paenibacillus sp. CC-CFT747. Taxonomy (GTDB): domain Bacteria; phylum Bacillota; class Bacilli; order Paenibacillales; family NBRC-103111; genus Paenibacillus_AO; species Paenibacillus_AO aurantius. Next base: position 4,632,255 of record CP106741.1, read on the forward strand.
GTTTGTATCAACGGGATCATCACGAGCATTTTGTTTAAAGCGAAACCGGACGAGGTCAAGTTTCTTATGATCGACCCCAAGATGGTAGAGTTGAATGTTTACAACGGCATTCCGCACCTTCTCGCACCTGTTGTGACGGACCCCCGAAGGGCTTCCTTGCCCTGAAGAAGATTGTAGTCGAGATGGAGAAGAGGTACGAGCTGTTCTCGAAGAGCGGCACACGCAACATCGAAGGCTACAACGCCATGCTCACCGACAAGAACAATCCGAACCCGGGAGAGCCGCTTCCGCTTATCGTGGTTATCGTGGATGAGCTCGCGGACCTGATGATGGTGGCAGCCAACGACGTAGAGGACGCGATCTGCCGTCTCGCCCAAATGGCCCGTGCCGCGGGCATTCACTTGATCATCGCCACCCAGCGTCCGTCGGTAGATGTTATAACCGGGGTGATCAAGGCCAATATCCCTTCCCGGATCGCCTTTGGCGTTTCCTCTCAGGTAGACTCCCGGACCATCCTGGATATGGCGGGAGCGGAGAAGCTCCTGGGCCGCGGAGATATGCTTTTCCTTCCGGTAGGCGCCTCCAAGCCGGTTCGTGTGCAAGGCGCTTTCTTGTCCGACCAGGAGGTAGAGGCCGTGGTCAGCTTTGTCAGCAACCAGGAGAAGGCGAACTACCAGGAAGACCTCGTTCCTCAAGTGGAAGACATACCGGAAGCAGAGGACACGTTCGAGGACGAGCTGTACGACCAGGCGGTCCAGATCGTACTGGAAGCCAAGCAGGCGTCGGTGTCCCTCCTGCAACGAAGAATGAGGGTAGGCTACACGAGAGCGGCGCGCCTCATCGACACGATGGAAGCCAAAGGAGTAGTCGGCCCCTATGAGGGAAGCAAGCCGCGAGAAGTGCTCCTTACGCTCGATCAATTCCAGCAGAACCGAATAAGCTCCTAAAAAGCCGGGCCTTGGGCCCGGTTTTTTTATGGGCGGGTGCATGGTGGAAGAACTACGGCTAACTCCCCCGCCAGCCGTGGAATTCGATTAGGTTTCCTCTACCGGTATAGAAGCCCAGCCTCTTTCAAATAATAACCTCAGGTTGTTTCACACCATGATAAGGAAAGGCTGGAGGGAAGAATGAACAAACGCCTGATTTATGTCACAATCGGTATCCTGCTCGTTATCTTTGCGGCTGTCCAGGTTAAGCAGATGGGTAAGACCAAGTCCGATCAAGAGGTGTTTAGCAAAACCGACATCCGTTACGGAGCGGAGGGCGGCGATGTGTACGAGCTTCAAGGGAGATTGAAATACCTCGGCTTCTTCACCGGCAAGATTGACGGGGATTACGGCTACCGGACCTTGAAATCGGTCAAATGGTTCCAAAGCGAGTTCGGGCTGAAGGTGGACGGAATCGTTGGGTCCAAAACAAAGCTGAAGCTCTGGCAGGCGACCAAAAGCTGGAAGCCGACGGCCGATACAAGCGGTGCTGGCGGCGGAAAAGCGGCGGCGGCCACCAAAAAACCGGCCATTCCTGCCTCGTCCAGACGCGGACTTTCGGACAATGATCTCAAAATTATGGCGAACGCCGTTTATGGGGAGTCGAGGGGGAACCATACATCGGTCAAGTGGCAGTAGCCGCCGTTATCCTTAACCGTGTGGATGATCCGAATTTCCCCAATAGCATATCGGGCGTAATCTTTCAGCCGGGGGCGTTCACCGCGGTAGCGGACGGCCAAATCTGGCTTACCCCTAACGAAAGAGCCAAGCAGGCGGTACAGGATGCGTTGAACGGCATGGATCCGACAGGAGGCTGCACGTACTATTTCAACCCGGTCACCGCAACATCGAAGTGGATTTGGAGCCGCCAGCAGATCAAGACGATCGGAAAGCATATTTTCTGCAAATAAACGGGAAGAAGTAACCGCTCCGGTTGCTTCTTCTCTTTCTGTAGGAATATAATGGAGGGGCGTAACCGTGCCGGAGAAGGCACACTCAAGCTGAATCAGAAGGGAGCCGTCCGGATTGAACAACCACCGATTTGTTCGCAGCCAGATTGGCAACATCAGGCTGCATGTTTTACCGACCGACCGGTTTAAAACCTATGCCATCTCGTTATACATCGGCACTCCGCTCGCGGAAGAATGGGTAACTCCGGTAGCGTTGACTCCTTTTGTGCTGCGCCGCGGAACCGAGCGGCTTCCCGAGACGAAGCAGTTCCGGGAGAAGCTGGATGATCTGTACGGAGCCGGCTTTGGCTTCGACATTTACAAGCGCGGCGACTATCAGCTGGTTCAGTTCCGAATGGACATCATTCAGGATGATTTTGTCAAGGAGTCGAATTCGCTCCTTAAGCAGGCCCTTCAATTTCTCGGAGAAGCCGTCATGCGCCCTGCCAAAGAAGGGGACGCTTTCGTCAGCAAATACGTGGATGCCGAGAAACGCACCCTGCAGAAGAAAATCGAATCCATCATTAACGATAAAATCCGTTATGCCGCCGAACGCTGCATAGAGGAAATGTGCAAGAATGAGCCGTACCGGCTTCACCCGCTCGGAAAGCTCGACGCCATTCAAGCCATTACACCCGAGTCCCTTTACACCCATTACCGGGAATGGTTGAGCCGCTCTCCGATTGATCTGTACGTCGTGGGCAATACCACGGAGGAGGAAGTCCGGTCCATCGTTCAGGAAACCTTCCATCCGGGTAACGGGGCCAGGGAAGAATATGTGTCCCGTAATCAGCCCTCCGCCCCTCGTGAGGTCAACACAGTGGTGGAGAAGCTGGACGTAGGCCAAGGTAAGCTCAACATGGGGCTTAGAACCTCGATTACCTATGCGGATGAGGATTATGCCCCCGCTTTGGTCTATAACGGCATTCTGGGCGGATACCCGCATTCCAAGCTCTTTGTTAACGTGAGGGAGAAGGAAAGCCTGGCCTATTACGCTTCTTCCCGTCTGGACGGCCACAAAGGGATCCTGACCATTCAATCCGGCATCGAGATCGCCAATTACGAGAAAGCCGTGGAGATTATCAAACGGCAGCTGGATGCCATGGGCAAAGGAGAAATCAGCGAGCTTGAACTTAACCAGACGAGGGCGATGATCTACAACCACCTCCAGGAAATCCAGGATTCCGCTTACGAGATGATTTCCTTTGATTTCAACAGTGTATTATCCGGAAAGGAAAGAACCGTTGAAGAATTAATCGACGCCGTCGGCCGGGTTACACCGGAAGCCATTCAGGAAGTGGCCCGCAAGGTGCAACTGGACACCATTTACTTCCTGAGAGACCGGAAGGAGGGATAACGAGATGGAGAAACTTCAATACGACAGGCTCAAGGAGACTCTTTATTACGAAGAGCTCCCCAACGGCCTTAGCGTGTATCTGCTTCCTAAGCCAGGCTTCAGCAAAACGTATGCCACGTTTTCTACTAAGTTCGGCTCGGTTGACAACCACTTCCAAGTGGAAGGAGGAAAGGAAGCGCAGGTACCGGACGGAATCGCTCACTTTCTGGAGCATAAGATGTTCGAAGAGCCGGAGGGAGACATCTTCTCCAAATTTTCTTCGCTTGGAGCTTCCGCGAATGCCTTCACCAGCTTTGACCGGACCACCTATCTGTTCTCGGCTACCGGTAATATTGAGGAAAATCTGGAGACCTTGATCAACTTCGTCCAGAATCCTTATTTCACCGATCAGAACGTAGACAAGGAAAAAGGAATCATCGGCCAAGAAATCAAAATGTACCAGGACAATCCGGATTGGAGGGTCTATTTCGGTCTGATCGAAGCCATGTATAAGGTCCATCCGGTGCATATCGACATTGCGGGCACGGTGGAATCCATCTCCCGGATTACCAAGGAAACGCTGTACGATTGTTACCACACGTTTTATCACCCGAGCAACATGATTCTGTTTGTGGTCGGGGGATTGACGCCGAGGCCACGATGGAGCAGATTCGTGCAAACCAGGCAGCCAAAAAGTACGGCCGGCAAGGGGAGATTCACCGGTTTACTCCGGAAGAGCCGGCAGAAGTTCATATTCCGGAGAAGGTAACCCGCTTGCCGGTTTCCCTGCCCAAATGTCTCTTCGGCTTCAAAGAGCCTCATGTCCAGATGGACGGCAAGGAACTGCTGCAGAACGAGCTCTCGACAAAGGTAATGCTCGATATTCTGTTAAGCCCCAGTTCATCCATCTACCAGAAGCTGTACGACGATAACCTGATCTCGGACAGCTTTGGATATGAATACAACAGCAGCCCAGATTATGCTTTCTCGGTCATGGGCGGCGATACCCGCGATCCTGAAGCCCTTCTCGCAACCTTCAAGGAGTTGGTGGGGAAGGTGGTAGAGCAAGGGATCACCGAAGCTGATTTTGAGCGAAGCCGCAAGAAGAAGATCGGCAGCTACTTAAGAATGCTCAATTCTCCGGAAGCCATAGCCAATGAATTTACAAAATACCGGTTCCGGGACGGCGACTTGTTTGAGATTCTTCCCGTTTACGAAAGCATGAAGCTCGAGGATGTCAACCGCAGGCTTCAGGAACATTTTGATTGGGAGCGGCTTGCTGTGTCCCTGGTAAAGAGTGAGGAGTAATGGAGAAAGCTTTCAAGGATCAAACGGTTCTGGTTACCGGGGGAGCCGAGGAATCGGGGCCGCGGTTGCCGAACGGTTTGCTTCTGTAGGGATGAATGTAGTCATTCACTATAGGGAATCCCATGAAACGGCTAATGAGGTGGCACGCCGCTGTACCTCGGCTGGAGCCCGGGTTATGACGGTAACCGCGGACCTCGGATGCCGGGAACAAATTCTCAAGATGAACGAGAAGCTCACCAAGCACGGGATGATTCCGGATATTCTGGTCAACAATGCCGGGGTTTCGCATTACGGAATGCTTGCCGACTTAAGCGTTGAGGAATGGGATCAGTTGATGAGCATTAACCTGCGGGGTCCCTTTCTCTGTTCCCAGATTTTCATGAAGGCGATGGTGGAGCGCAAATACGGACGAATCATTAACATTTCCTCGATCTGGGGAATGGCGGGAGCCTCCTGCGAAGTGGCTTACTCCACCTCCAAGGGCGGGATCAACGCGTTCACTAAGGCCTTGGCCAAGGAACTGGCCCCGTCCGGCGTTACGGTAAACGCCGTGGCCCCTGGTCCGGTGAATACGGAAATGATGGCGGGCTTCAGCGTGGAGGAGAAGGCGGCCCTGGAGCATGAGATTCCGGCAGGCCGATTCGCTCAGCCTAATGAGATTGCTTCACTGGTTTACTACTTGTCCCTTCCCGAATCCGGGTACATTACCGGTCAAATCATAAGCGCAAACGGCGGCTGGGTCACATAGAGACCGCATAAAGAGCGGCTCCGATGAGAATATTAACAAAGGCAATTCCAACATTCTCAAAGGAGGCAGAGTCCCATGTCGGTTCTGAAATCGTTTGACAACTGGAAACACTTTTTGGGAAATCGCGTTAACGCGGCGGAGAACCATGGAATGAGCGAGGAGAAAATAGCGAACCTTGCTTATGAAATCGGAGATTTTCTGGCTAACAAAATCGATCCCGAGAATAAAGAAGAGCGTGTCCTGAAGGACCTGTGGGATGCAGGCGACGAGCAGGAGCAGAAGACGATCGCCAAGCTAATGGTGAAGATGGCCAGCAAGTCCTAATGGACGCCTTCTCAAAACCTCCCTTTTTCGGGAGGTTTTTCTTTGGTATACTTGTAGGGATCTTCCTGCTCAACTTGAAGCTTACTGGCTAATCAAGTAGAATATGATCGAATACATAACACACATGGGGTGTTCTTCCTTGGAAATGAAGCAGTGGTACATGGAATACAAAATTCACAAAAACCGTCCCGGTCTGCTCGGCGATATCGCTTCCCTCATGGGAATGCTGGAGATCAACATCATCACGATCAATGGGGTCGAGGACCGCACCCGGGGAATGCTGCTCCAATGTGCCGATGATGAGAAAATCGATTTATTGGGTAAAATGTTAAAAAAAGTCGACAACATAACGATCAATGCCTTTCGGGCTCCGAAGCTCGTGGACATTTTGGCGGTAAGGCATGGTAGATACATAGAGAGGGACTCGGATGACCGCAAAACCTTCCGCTTCACGAGGGACGAGTTGGGGCTCTTGGTCGATTTCCTTGGGGAAATCTTCAAACGGGAAGGCAACCAGGTCATCGGCCTGCGCGGAATGCCGCGTGTCGGCAAGACGGAATCCATCATCGCAGGAAGCGTCTGCTCCAATAAGCGATGGACGTTCGTTTCCTCCACCTTGCTGAGGCAAACGGTGCGAAGCCAGCTGTCCGAGGATGAGATGAATGTTAACAACGTCTTCATCATTGACGGAATTGTTTCTACCATTCGTTCCAACGAGAAGCATTACGCCCTCCTTCAGGATATCATGGGCGCTCCTTCCACAAAGGTTATTGAGCATCCGGATATTTTTATCCGGGAATCGGAGTATGATTACAGTCATTTTGATTATATTATTGAGCTGCGTAACACGCCGGACGAAGAAATCAATTATGAAACCTTTACCGGAAACTACGAAGGCTTCTGATTCCTAAGAGAAATTTCTAGCTAGGGGGTGACCGTGTGTTTGAGTTGGGCCAGCAGCTTAAGAAAGCCAGATTGGACAAAGGCATTTCCATGGAAGACTTGCAGGAAACCACCAAGATCCGTAAACGATACCTGGAAGCAATTGAGGAAGGGAACTTCAAGGACCTTCCCGGAAATTTCTATGTCCGCGCCTTCATCAAGAGCTACGCAGAGGCCGTAGGCCTGGATCCCAGTGAAGTGCTTAGCATGTACAAGAACGTTATTCCTGCCACCGCACCGGAAACGGTCAGCGAGCCGCTCCGGCGAAACCGAACCCCGGCCAAATCCGCCATCAAATGGAACGTTTGGGCTACGGGCGTCATTTTATGGGCCTTTTTCATTCTTATAGCCGTCATCCTATATTACGTGCTAAGTCATAATGCATCCGGCGGTGGCACCAAATTTACCGAAGAAGAGACCAAGCGGCTCACGGAGAAGACCCCTTCCTCCACATCCAAAGCATCCGGAACTGGCGATAACCCTCAGGCGACTTCGTCTTCTACACCTACGCCTGCTCCAACTCCAACTCCAACGCCTACCCCGGTACCGGAGGTTAAGCTGGTCAAAACGGAGGATGGAGTCGACTATTACGCGGTGACCCAAGGCCCCGTTCAAATTCAGCTGACCGTGACGGGCGATGAATGCTATTACAAGCTCGACAAGGTGGAAAACAACAAAAGAACGATGATCGAACAGGGACAGCCTAAGAAAGGGCAAACGAAGACGTGGACCCAGGCACAATCGACCTTCCTGCTGCTCGGCAAAGCCAACGCCGTCGAGTTAAAGGTGAATGGAACGGTTGTTAATGTGGGAGAAGCCCCCAATCCGAAGCGGTTCCAATTTGATCCGGGAGGAGCACCGTTACCTTCGGGATCCCCGGCCACCGTTCAATAACAATAAGGGAAAGGATGAGGGCACATGGCAAACGATAACTCCTTTGACATCACTTCGAAAATCGATATGCAGGAACTGAACAATGCAATCAACCAAGCCGAGAAGGAAATCGAAACCCGCTTTGACTTTAAAGGAAGCAAGAGCAGCATCAAGCTGGAAAAAGATGAGCTCGTGCTGATTTCGGACGATGAATTCAAGCTGCAGAATGTCATCGATATCGTTCAATCCAAGATGGCCAAGCGGGGGATTTCCTCAAAAATCTGCAGTACGGAAAGGTGGAGCCCGCCTCATCCGGTACGGTCCGGCAGAAGGTCACCCTCAAGCAGGGAATCGACCAGGACATGGCCAAGAAGATCAATGTCATGATTCGTGACTCGAAGCTAAAAGTATCCAGCCAGATTCAAGGAGACCAGATCCGGGTTTCGGGTAAGAGCCGGGATGATCTTCAGAAGGCCATCCAGCTGATCAAGCAGGCCGATCTGCCGCTGGAGCTTCAATTCTCGAATTTCCGCTAAAAGGCCCCACCCCTTTCAACCCCTTGATTTCAGCGGCTTCCGGCCCTGTGGATCAAGGGGTTGTCCATTTTGACACTCCAATATCGTTGTATTATACTTGTTAAGGATGAACGGAACGTATTGGAGGCTTACGGATGACAGAGAAGATTAAAGTGGTTACATTGGGGTGCGAAAAGAACCTGGTTGATTCCGAAATCATGTCAGGTTTGGTGCACGAGCGGGGGTATTCCCTTGTCGACAGCAAGGAAGAAGCCACGGTTATTATCGTTAATACTTGCGGATTTATAGATGCAGCCAAGGAAGAGTCCGTCAACACCATTCTCGATATGGCGGAACTGAAGGAAACGGCGAACCTGAAAGCCTTGATCGTGTCCGGCTGTCTGACCCAGCGGTACAAGGAAGAGCTCATGAAGGAAATGCCGGAGATTGACGGAATTGTAGGGACCGGGGATTTTCACAACATCAATGCTATCATTGACGAAGCTTTGGTCGGCAAGAAACCTGTCGCGGTCGGCAATCCTATCTTCAACTACGAGCAGGCGCTGCCTAGACGGATGGCGACTCCGCGCTACTCCGCCTATGTCAAAATAGCCGAAGGCTGCGACAACAACTGCACCTTCTGCAGCATTCCCATCATGAGAGGAAAGTTCCGCAGCCGCAGCGTGGAATCGATTCTCGGCGAAGTGGCCCAGCTGGCCTCCCAAGGCGTAAAGGAAATCAGTCTGATCGCCCAGGATTCCACGAACTACGGAACCGATCTATACGAGCAGTTCATGCTGCCCGCGCTTCTTAACAAGGTTAGTGAAGTTCCGGGAATTGAGTGGGTGAGGCTTCATTACGCCTATCCGGGCTTCTTTACGGACGAGCTGATCGAAACCATCGCCACGAATCCTAAAGTATGCAAGTACATCGACATGCCGCTTCAGCACAGTGAAGATTCCATTCTGAAGAGAATGAGAAGACCAGGCCGCCAGCGGGATACCCGGGAGCTGGTCCGCAAAATTCGCGATAGAATCCCTAACGTCTCGCTTAGAACCTCCCTAATCGTCGGGTTTCCTGGTGAAACGGAAGAGGACTTCGCGAATCTGGTGGAGTTCGTGCGTGAAATCAAGTTCGACCGCTTGGGGGTTTTCACCTACAGCCAAGAACAGGATACGCCGGCCTCCCGCCTTCCGGATCAGGTTCCGGATGACGTAAAGGAATTCCGGGCGAATACCCTGATGGAAGTCCAGCGTGAGATTGCGAACGAACGCAACGGCTTGCGCATCGGCCAGGATTTGGACGTGCTTATTGAGCGCTATGACGGCCGCAACGATGTGTATATCGGGCGTTCCCAATTCGATGCGCCGGAGATCGACGGGGAAGTATTCGTCAGTGGCTGCAAGGCGAATATCGGAGAAATTACCAAGGTCAGAATTACGCATTCCTTTGAATTTGATCTGTCAGGGGAGGAAATCGCATGAACCTGGCCAACCGGATAACGGTGGCCAGAATTTTGCTGGTCCCCGTCATCATTTTCTTTCTGCTGGTGAAAGTGAAATTCCCTGACATCAAGCTGCAGGAGTTCAGCATTACTTACAACCAGATTATTGCCGCCCTGATCTTTATCGTCGCCGCAAGCACGGACAGTCTGGACGGCTACATAGCCCGGAAACGGAAGCTCGTGACGAACCTCGGCAAGCTGCTTGATCCGTTGGCGGACAAGCTTCTGGTGTCGGCGGTACTCGTTTCGTTGGTAGAGATGAACAAGCTCAGCGCCTGGATCGTCATCGTCATCATCAGCCGGGAATTTGCAGTGACCGGTCTTCGCCAAATTGCGCTGCTTGAGGGGATCGTCATGGCAGCGGACAAGTGGGGCAAATGGAAAACGGCCGTACAGATCACGGCGATCATTTCCCTTCTGCTGAATAATTTTCCGTTTAACTTCATCGACTTCCCGTTTGACCAGGTGGTCAGCTGGCTGGCGGCGATCATTACGCTTTACTCCGGCTACGTCTATTTTATTAAAAACAAGCATGTCATTAACTATGACAACATCTAAAACAGTAGGGGACACCCTATTGTTTTTTATTCCCCCCATAAGGGCTTAGGAAAAAGGAGATGGCGGTATGAGAGCGGAAATCATTGCAGTGGGAACGGAGCTGCTGCTGGGCCAAATTGTCAATTCCAATGCCCAATTTCTGTCCAGGCAGTGTGCAGGGATCGGGGTGGATGTTTACTTTCAGACGGTCGTCGGAGATAACGCCGGCCGGATCCGGGACGCTTTGGAGCTGGCCAAATCCCGCGCGGACTTGATTATATGCACGGGGGACTCGGGCCAACCCAGGATGATCTGACCAAAGAGGTGCTGGCGGCTTACCTTACCCGCAAGCAGCATATCCAGGAAGAAGCCATGAACAAAATCCGCAATCTTTTTGAAGCACGAGGAACGGAAATGGTGGAAAGCAATATCAAGCAGGCGATTGTTTTGGAAGGGAGCGACCCTCTTCCGAACGAAACGGGCTTGGCGGTGGGGGTGGCCTTAACCCAGGACGGTACTCACTACATGCTGCTCCCCGGGCCCCCGAAGGAAATGAAGCCGATGTTCGAGAAGCACGGGATTCCCTGGATCCGAAAGCGAATGACCGACGAGACCCCTTTGTATTCCAGAATGCTAAAATTCGCGGGAATCGGCGAATCCAATTTGGAGCATGCTCTTCTCGATCTTATCGAAGGCCAGCAGGATCCGACCATCGCGCCTTACGCCAAAGAAGGCGAAGTGACCATCCGTCTGACTACCCGTGCCGCCAGTGAGCAGGAGGCATGGGCCAAAATAAAGCCGGCCCAAGAGGAAATAGAGAAGCGGGTGGGACGGCACTTGTATGCGGAAGAGGACATACCGATCGAGCAAGCCGTATTCCGGATTCTCCGCTCCCGGGAGCGGACCCTTTCGGCCGCCGAAAGCTGCACAGGGGCTTGTTCAGCGATATGTTCACCGACATTCCGGAGAGCTCGACCGTCTTCAAGGGCAGTATTGTCAGCTATACGAATGAGGTCAAACATAATGTCCTGAAGGTACCGCTGGAGCTGTTGGAGGGAGAGCATGCACCGGGAGCGGTAAGTGAGGAAACGGCTGCGGCTATGGCCGCCGGGGCAATGGAGGCAACCGGAAGTGATTATGCCGCAGCCATAACCGGTGTAGCGGGACCCGGTCCCTCGGAAGGCAAGCCGGTTGGTCTCGTCTTTCTGGGCATTGCCGAAAGGAACAAGCCGGCCAAGGTAATCCGGATCCAGGCTTCCGGCAATCGGGAATCTATCAAATGGAGAGCGGCTAAGGCGGCGTATTACCACCTGTGGCTGACTTTGACAGAGGCCCCGAATCCGTAATAGGCTGTACCGCATTGCCAGGACGAGAGAAATAGAGTAGAATAAGAGTATCCTTTTTAGCGGAAGAACCGCAGCGAAGTTATCGACTTTGGCTGCGGTTTTTTGTTGTCCTCTTGACCCGGCACGACCAAAAAAAACGAATGTATGTTCGAAAAAATGCTTGGCAAGCGAGAGGAAAAAGGGTAAAATATAAATATAAACGAAGAGGGAAGTGAGTCATTTGTCAGATCGTCGTGCGGCATTAGAAATGGCTTTGCGTAACATCGAGAAGCAATTCGGCAAAGGTTCCATCATGAAGCTCGGTGAATCTACCCATATGAAGGTAGAGACGATTCCTAGCGGTTCCTTGGCTTTGGATATAGCATTAGGCATCGGGGGATTTCCCCGCGGGAGAATTATAGAAATCTACGGACCGGAATCTTCCGGTAAGACGACGGTAGCTCTGCATGCGATCGCGGAAGTTCAGAAGACGGGTGGACAAGCGGCGTTTATCGACGCCGAGCATGCTTTGGACCCTGTCTATGCCCGGAAGCTAGGCATTAACATTGATGAGCTCCTCCTTTCCCAGCCGGATACCGGAGAACAGGCTCTTGAAATTGCGGAAGCTCTAGTGCGAAGCGGAGCGGTGGACATTATTGTCATTGATTCGGTTGCGGCTCTCGTACCGAAAGCCGAGATCGAAGGGGATATGGGAGATTCTCACGTCGGCCTGCAGGCCCGTCTCATGTCTCAGGCATTGCGTAAGCTGTCCGGTGCGATCAACAAATCCAAGGTTATCGCCATCTTTATCAACCAGCTTCGCGAGAAGGTTGGGGTTATGTTCGGTAACCCGGAAGTTACTCCAGGAGGACGTGCCCTTAAGTTCTATTCCTCTGTCCGCCTTGAAGTGCGCCGGGTAGAGACCATCAAGCAGGGCAATGATATGATCGGGAACCGTACGAAGATCAAGGTTGTTAAGAATAAGGTGGCTCCTCCGTTCAAACAAGCCGACATCGACATCATGTACGGAGAAGGCATCTCGAGGGAAGGCAGCATCGTCGATATCGGAACCGAGATGGATATCGTCGACAAGAGCGGCGCCTGGTATTCCTTCGAGGGTGAACGCCTTGGACAAGGGCGCGAGAACGCCAAGCAGTTCTTGAAGGAAAACACTCAAATCGCCGATAACATTGAGAAGAAGATACGGGAATCCAGCAATTTGGTTGCGGTTGTGACCGAAGACACCGAGGAAGAGGAAGACGAGGATTTGCTGCTTAGCTTGGAATAATTATACAACCAGCCGCGCCTACCAGGTGCGGCTTTTTTGGAATTTGCTCACCTAACCCGAAGGCAGGAAGGGTTGGTGAAAGTCTCATTCCTAATGGCAGCCAGGAGCCCGGAAAGGAGAGAGTATGAAAGCATCGGAAGAATCGACAGTTACCCGGGTCGACAAACAGAAAAGAAACAAGCACCGGTATAACGTTCACTTGGATGGGGAATATGCCTTCTCCGTGCATGAGGACCTCCTCATCAAGTACCGTCTCCTTAAGGGAGAGGTTGTAAACAAAGATCAGCTTCAGACCATTCTGGAGGAAGACGAGAAACACCGTGCCTACCTTGATGCCATTCGTTTTATTGGGATTCGGCCCCGATCGGTAAAGGAAGTTAGGCTCAAGCTGAAACAGCGGGGGTACGAACCGCCTCTAATTCAGGGAACGGTTGACAAGCTGCTCGATCAGAACTACTTGGATGACAGCCAATTCGCTAAGATGTGGGCGGAACAACGGGTGACCTTCAACAAGAAAGGAAAGAAATGGATTCAAGCCGAGCTCGCCCAGAAAGGAATCGACCGCAGCAAGATTCAAGAAGCCGTCGAGGGAATTGGAGAGGAAGAGGAGTTGACCAGCGCCGAAGACCTGGCCCGCAAAAAATGGCCTACCTTATCCGGGGAGGAATACGAGAAGAAGCGGAAACTGTATGCTTTCCTCATGAGGAGAGGGTATACCCCTCCATCGTAGGAGAGGCTGTCAAACGGATAACAGGAGAAAGCATAGAGGAATTTGATTAAATTAGATTAACGTCGTTAACGAATTATTTAATGATATTAATCATATTCCTGTTCTCTCCATGGGGATGCCTGCCAGTTCCATTAGTCACAAGCTTGACAATATTCTTCGACAAAAGATAAAATAAATTTTGTATATCTTTTCTTCAAATCATTGGATTCGCAAAGTAAAATCGCCAATTTTACTTTTCATAACCTTTTATGACGGCGAATCGAATGATCCCACAAGAATGTAAAGCAGTTACCTGTACAATGAAGCTCGGATTAAAAACCGAACATATCCCAAGCTAACACCTTGGAGGAACAACGGGGAGGTGAACATGATGATGACTACCGTCATCTGGGCCGTGGTCGCTCTCGTTGTTGGGATTCTTCTTGGCGCTGGGATTGGGTATTTTATCCGCAAATCTCTTGCTGAAGCGAAAATTTCGAGTGCGGAACACGCGGCCGAACAGATTATTGAGAACGCCAGGAAAGATGCCGAGGCACTTAAGAAAGAAACGGTTCTCGAAGCCAAAGACGAAGTCCACAAGCTTCGGGCCGAAGCTGAAAAAGACATTCGTGAACGTCGGAATGAAACACAACGACAAGAAAGACGATTGTTGCAAAAAGAGGAGTCGCTGGATAAAAAATTAGAATCTCTGGAACGCAAAGAAGAACAAATGGCCAACAAGGAGAAGCGGATCGACGAGACCCAAGGACAAATTGATCAGCTTTATCGCAGCCAGGTTGCCGAGTTAGAGCGTATTTCCGGATTGACAATGGAAGAAGCGAAGTCCATCATTCTCACCAATGTTGAACAGGAAGTCCGTCATGAAGCAGCCCAACTGATTAAAGAGATTGAACAGCAGGCTAAAGAAGAAGGGGACAAGAAGGCCAGAGAGATCATTACGCTAGCTATCCAGCGTTGTGCAGCCGATCATGTCGCCGAGACGACGGTATCCGTCGTTACGCTGCCTAACGAAGAAATGAAGGGCAGAATCATCGGTCGTGAAGGACGGAACATCCGGGCTCTGGAGACGCTGACCGGCATCGACCTCATTATCGACGACACGCCGGAAGCCGTTATCCTCTCCGGATTCGATCCGATCCGCCGCGAAATCGCGCGGACGGCCCTGGAGAAGCTTGTGGCGGATGGACGGATCCATCCGGCACGAATCGAAGAGATGGTGGAGAAATCCCGGAAGGAAGTGGACGAACGAATCCGCGAATACGGGGAACAAGCCACCTTCGAGATCGGCGTGCATGGTCTGCATCCCGATCTTATCAAGATATTGGGAAGGCTCAAATTCAGAACCAGCTATGGACAGAATGTGCTTAAGCATTCGATGGAAGTGGCTTATCTGTCGGGGCTTATGGCAGGAGAACTTGGAGAAGACGTTACTTTGGCGAAACGTGCCGGACTCCTGCATGACATCGGTAAAGCTTTGGATCACGAAGTCGAAGGCTCCCATGTGGAAATCGGCGTAGAGATCGGCAAGAAATACAAGGAGCATCCGGTTGTCATCAACAGTATTGCTTCGCACCATGGAGACACGGAGGCGACATCCGTCATCGCGATGCTCGTGGGCGCTGCGGACGCTTTATCGGCTGCAAGGCCGGGGCCCGCCGCGAAACGCTCGAAACGTACATCAAGCGGCTGGAAAGACTGGAGGATATTTCGGAATCCTTCGAAGGGGTCGAGAAATCGTACGCCATCCAGGCCGGCCGTGAAATCCGGGTTATGGTTCAGCCGGACAAGGTGGATGACACCGAGGCGTTCCGCTTGGCCCGTGATATTACGAAGAAAATCGAGAATGAATTGGATTATCCCGGCCACATTAAGGTTACCGTTATTCGCGAAACCCGGGCTGTGGAATACGCTAAATAGGTGGAACGAAAAGTGGCTGATAAGCCACTTTTCTGTTATTGTAGGACCAATTGACGTTTAAGGAGTGACCGGTTATCAAGGTTTTGTTTATAGGAGACATCGTAGGAGCGGTGGGAAGGAAAGCCGTGAAGCAGATGCTTCCTTCCTTAACCGCCCGATATAAGCCTTCCCTCATCATCGCAAACGGCGAGAACGCGGCGGCCGGCCGGGGCATCAACCGGCAGATCGCCAAGGAGTTTTTGAATGGGGCATTCATGGCGTCACCATGGGGAATCACACGTGGGACCAGAAGGAGATCTTTGATTTTATCGACGATGAGCCGCGGCTGGTTCGTCCGGCCAACTTCCCCGAAGGGACTACCCCTGGCCGGGGATGGACCACCATCAAGGCGAATGGCAAGGAAGCTCATCATTATGAACCTTCAAGGAAGAACCTTCCTGCCGCCGATTGACTGCCCCTTCGAGAAGGCCGATGCCCTTCTGGCCCCTTTTAAGGGCAAGAACAAGGCGATTCTGGTTGATTTTCATGCGGAGGCAACGTCGGAGAAGATCGCCATGGGCTGGCACCTGGACGGAAGGGCGTCCGTGGTGGTGGGCACGCATACTCACGTGCAGAGCCATGACGAAAGAATTCTCCCGGGGGCACCGCTTATGTGACCGATGTGGGGATGGTGGGCCCTCGCGACGGAATTCTCGGCATGGAAAGGGAAGCCGTGCTGCGTAAGTTCAGAACCCAGCTTCCGGTCCGTTTTGTCGTGGATGAAGGAACCTGGCACTTCCATGCCGTCATCGTAGACATTGACGAAGCGACGGGGAAGGCGACCCGGATAGATTTGATTCGCAAGTACGAAGAAGATCTGCTGCTCGAATAGTTCCCAAGTCTTAAGCCGCCTGTGTCTCTCTTCTCAAAGTTTCTTGGGGGGAAGAAGGAATTTTTGCTGAAGCTCTAGAATAGGAATGGTACTGGGGATCAATCCATCATTCCTGAGGAGGTACTTTTCATGGAAGTATTAAAAGTTTCAGCAAAGTCCAACCCAAACTCCGTCGCCGGGGCTTTGGCCGGAGTCCTGCGGGAACGCGGCGCTGCTGAGCTTCAAGCCATCGGCGCAGGCGCCCTCAACCAGGCGATCAAAGCCGTTGCCATTGCCCGGGGATTCGTTGCTCCCAGCGGGGTGGATTTGATTTGCATACCTGCTTTCACGGACATTGTCATTGATGGAGAAGACCGGACCGCTATTAAGCTGATTGTCGAGCCCAGATAAGATTAGCCGAATGACAGCCTGTTTACTTTGGTAAACGGGTTTTTTCATGCCATTAAACCCATTCCAACCTCGCAAGAGGTTTTTTCCATTTAAGGAGGGTCATCATGAGAATCATCGATGCGCATTGCGATTTGCTGGGCCGGATGCTGGTGGATCCTACGGTGTCCTTTGTAACGGAACATCCGGATACCCGGGTGAACCGGCAAAGGATGCAGGAAGCGAACTATGCTTTTCAAATTTTCGCGCTTTACTTGTCGGAATCCTTGAGACGGCCGGGATTTCCCGAGGTTCTGGAAATGGTGGATCTGTTCCGGGAGCGGGTGTGCCGCGAAGGGGACGTGATCCTCGTTCGGAGCGTGTCCGATTTGCAGAAAGCGGCGGAGAAAGGAAAGCTGGGGGCTTGCTGTCATTAGAGGGCGCCGAGGGGCTGGGAGGCAGCCTAACCTGCCTGCGGACGCTGCATGAGCTGGGGCTGCGTTTCTTAGGACTTACCTGGAATCATGCGAATTGGGCGGCGGACGGTGTAGGGGAATCGCGGAACGGCGGCTTTACGGAGAAGGGAAAAGGACTGATCCGGGAGTGCAACCGGCTGGGAATTATTATGGACGTTTCCCACTTGGCCGAGCGAGGCTTCTGGGAGCTGGCGGACCTGTCCGATAAACCCTTCATCGCCTCGCATTCGAATGCGAAAGCCCTCTGCCCCCACCGGAGAAATCTGACGGATGACCAAATCACTGCGCTGATCGAGCGTCAGGGAAGAATAGGCATTACGTTCGTTCCCTGGTTTCTGAGCGAAGGAAATGCTTCCCTTAAGGATATCCTTAAGCATATCGACTACATCGGCACCCGCGGAGGTATGCCTTACCTGGGCTTCGGATCGGATTTTGACGGCTTCGATGGCGGGATCCCCGGCTTGGAGCACCCCGGGTGCTTTCCTAACCTGGTGAATGAGCTGCAGAAGCATTATAAGGAAGACGAGGTTCGCGGCCTCCTGTTTGACAATTGGTACAAATTTTTGCAAGGCAATCTGCCACAGGTATGAAACAAGCTTTATATCACAATAATAGATAGTAAAAACCACAATCTATCTCGATGCGAGATATGTTTAATCTAATAATACTATATATCAAATGGACTTATTTCCTTGCTTTTTGCTGGGTGAAATCATAAAATTTGTTTGATGGGATTGAAAAGAAATATTAATAAGCTCCACATTGATTCGTTCGTTAAGTTAAAAGGGAGATGGACATCGTGATTAATCAGTTATCATGGAAAATCGGGGGACAGCAGGGGGAAGGTGTCGAAAGTACGGACCGTATATTCTCGACCGCTCTTAACCGTCTGGGTTACTACTTGTACGGATACCGCCACTTCTCATCCCGGATTAAAGGCGGACATACGAATAACAAAATTCGCATCAGCACGAAGCCCATCCGGGCCATTTCGGATGATCTGGACATTCTGGTTGCCTTCGACCAGGAAAGCATCGATCTGAACGCACGCGAGCTTCGCGACAGCGGAGTCATCGTAGCGGATGCCAAGTTTAACCCTACCGTTCCGGAAGGAGTAAACGCCCGCCTGTTCGCCGTTCCGATTACGGCGATTGCTGAAGAATTGGGAACATCCCTGATGAAGAACATGGTAGCTTCCGGCGCATCCTGGGCTCTCCTGGGCCTGCCAATGGAAGTTTTCAATAAAGCGGTAGAAGAAGAATTCGGACGCAAAGGTCCTGCGGTTGTAGAGAAAAATATTCAAGCCGTAGCGAGCGGAGCCCAATTCATTCTGGACCAAGCCGGCGGGCCGTTGGATCAATTCAAACTTGAGCCAGCCGACGGCAAGCAGAAGCTGTTTATGATCGGTAATGATGCGATCGGACTCGGCGCAGTGGCGGCGGGGTGCCGTTTCATGCCTGCTTATCCGATCACACCGGCTTCCGAGATCATGGAATATCTGATCAAGACGCTTCCGAAATTCGGCGGTACGGTTATTCAAACCGAAGACGAAATTGCAGCCTGCACGATGGCCATCGGAGCGAACTACGGCGGCGTAAGAACCCTGACAGCTTCCGCCGGTCCCGGCCTGTCCCTCATGATGGAAGCAATCGGCCTTGCCGGTATGACCGAAACGCCGGTCGTTATCGTGGACACCCAGCGCGGAGGTCCTTCGACCGGTCTGCCTACCAAGCAGGAGCAGAGCGATATTCTCGCCATGATCCATGGTACGCACGGCGAGATTCCAAAGATCGTCATTTCCCCAAGTACCGTGGAAGAGTGCTTCTATGATACGGTGGAGGCCTTCAACCTGGCCGAGAAATACCAATGCCCGGTTATCATCGTGACGGACCTTCAGCTTAGCCTTGGTAAGCAATCGGCCGAGCAGTTGGACTTCAACCGTGTCGTGATCGACCGCGGTCAGCTCGTAAGCGACGTCCAAGCCCGCGAAGACGGAAGCCTGTTCAAGCGTTATGAATTTACGGAAGACGGAATCTCCCCTCGTGTCCTTCCAGGGCAGAAGAACGGGATTCACCACGTGACCGGCGTAGAGCATGCCGAGGACGGCCGTCCGTCCGAAAGCCCGGTTAACCGCCGCAAAATGATGGATAAGCGGATGGATAAGCTGAAGCAAGTGAAGGTAACCAATCCGATTCTGGTGGACGCTCCGCACGAAGAGCCGGACCTGCTTATCATCGGAATGGGTTCCACGGGTGGAACGATCGACGAAGCCAGACAGCGTCTTGCTGACGAGAACATCAAAACGAACCATGTTACCGTTCGTCTTATGCATCCGTTCCCTGCCGAAGAACTCCGTCCCTACATGGACAAAGCGAAGAAAGTGGTTGTCGTGGAAAACAACGCAACGGCCCAGCTGGCTTCCTTGATCAAGCTGAACCTGCCGCACACGGCGGAGAAAATCCACAACCACCTGAAATATAACGGAAATCCGTTCCTACCTTCTGAAATTTACAACGAATGCAAGGGGATGTTCGTATGGCAACATTAAAAGACTTTAGAAATAACGTAAAACCTAACTGGTGCCCGGGCTGCGGAGACTTCTCCGTACAAGCGGCCATCCAAAGAGCGGCTGCCAATGTTGGCCTCGAGCCTGAGAGCTTGGCTATCGTCTCCGGAATCGGGTGCTCGGGACGGATTTCCGGTTACGTTAATGCCTACGGCTTCCATGGTGTGCACGGCCGCTCCCTTCCGATCGCGCAAGGCTTGAAAATGGCCAACCGCGAACTGACCGTTCTGGCAGCAGGCGGCGACGGCGACGGCTTCGCCATTGGGATGGGGCATACGGTTCATGCCATCCGCCGCAACATCAACATCACGTACATCGTCATGGATAACCAAATTTACGGACTGACCAAAGGACAAACGTCCCCCCGCAGCTCCGAAGGCTTCAAGACGAAGAGTACTCCGCAAGGCTCGATTGAATCGGCGCTGGCTCCACTTGAAGTGGCTCTGGCTTCGGGCGCTACCTTCGTAGCCCAGTCCTTCTCGAGCAACCTGAAACAATTAACAACGTTAATTGAAGAAGGGATGAAGCACGAAGGCTTCTCGCTGATCAACGTGTTCAGCCCATGCGTAACCTTCAACAAGATCAACACCTACGACTGGTTCAAGGAAAACATCGTAGACCTCGAAGAAGATGCGAATTACGATTCGTCCAACCGGGTAGCTGCTATGACGAAGCTGATGGAGACGAACGGCATGGTCACCGGGCTTATCTACCAAGATAAGAACCGCAAGAGCTACGAGGATCTGGTCGCGGGCTTCAAGCCGGAAGGGTTGGCCAACCAGAACATCAAGCTGACCGAAGCCGAATTCGACAAGCTGGTAGCCGAGTTCAAATAATGTTCATAGGCATAGGGGTTATCCCCTATGCTTTTTTTGTTTAAACTAGTATCAAAGAGAAGAAGACCACGAGGAGGAAGACGTTATGAAACAAGTGCCCATCGGCGTATCCGCCCGACACATTCATCTTTCCCCTGAGCATATCGAAGTCCTGTTCGGCAAGGGGTATGAGTTGAAAGAGATGAAGCCCCTTTCCCAGCCCGGCCAATTTGCAGCGGAGGAAACGGTCCGCGTTCAAGGGCCCAAGGGAGAGATCGGCAAGATCCGCATATTGGGACCCGCCCGGGGAAACACCCAGCTGGAAATCTCCCGAACGGATTCGTTCGGTCTAGGCGTTAAGCCGCCGGTCCGGGAATCCGGCCGTATCGAAGGAACACCCGGGATCAAAGTTATCGGCCCCGCCGGCGAGGTGGAGCTGGACAGAGGGGTGATCGTAGCGGCCCGTCATATTCACTTCCATACAAGCGATGCCGAACGCTGGGGGATCCAGGACAAGCAGATGCTGAAGGTAAGAGTAAACGGGGAACGCCCGCTCATTTTTGAAGAAGTGCTGGCCAGGGTTTCGGATTCCTATGCCTTGGACATGCATATCGATACCGATGAAGCGAATGCCGCAGGAGTTCAAACAGGGGATACCGCGGAAATCATCGGATAATGTCTTTGTGTTCGGGCGCCTCTCAATGATATAATATAAGGCATGAGATTTTGTAGAGAGGAAGTTCGAGATGCCAGCAAAGAATAAATCCGACAAGGATTTCTCTATATATTTTCAGCCTCCTTCCCTAACCGATGCCAAGAAACGCGGGAAGGAATCGATTGAGGTTCATTACGATTTTGCCATCCCCGAAGAGATGCAGACGTTCGGAAAGGATAAATATTATCTTATCCGCACCTACGGCTGCCAGATGAACGAGCATGATACCGAAACGATGAAGGGTCTTCTCGAAACGATGGGCTATCAACCGACCGAAGACAAAAGGCAGGCAGACGTCATTCTTCTCAATACCTGTGCGATTAGGGAGAACGCGGAGGATAAGGTATTCGGGGAGCTGGGCCACCTGAAGGCGCTGAAGGCGGAGAAGCCTAATCTTGTGCTCGGCGTATGCGGCTGCATGTCCCAGGAAGAAGCCGTAGTAAACCGGATCTCCCAGAAGCATCCCTTTGTGGATATGATTTTCGGAACGCATAACATCCACCGGCTGCCGCATCTGCTCAAAGAAGCTTATTTCAGCAAAGAGATGGTCGTCGAAGTTTGGTCCAAGGAAGGCGACATCGTTGAGAATCTTCCGAAGAAGCGGGAAGGCATCAAAGCCTGGGTCAACATCATGTACGGCTGTGATAAATTCTGTACGTACTGTATCGTTCCGTATACACGCGGCAAGGAAAGAAGCCGCCGTCCGGAAGACGTATTGGCCGAGGTAAGAGACTTGGCCCGTCAAGGGTTCAAGGAAATCATGCTGCTAGGACAGAACGTCAACGCCTACGGAAAAGATTTTGAAGATATCTCGTATTCGTTCGGCGACCTGATGGATGACATCCGCAAGATCGACATCCCCCGGATACGCTTTACGACTTCGCACCCTAGGGATTTTGACGATCGACTTATTGAAGTGCTGGCCAAACGCGGCAACCTGATGGAGCACATTCATCTACCGGTCCAATCCGGAAGCACCGAGGTCCTGAAGAAGATGAGCCGCAAATACTCGCGGGAGCATTACTTGGAGCTCGTCGGTAGAATCCGCCAAGCTATCCCGGATGCGGTCCTGACGACCGACATTATTGTCGGGTTCCCGGGTGAAACGGACGAGCAGTTCGAAGATACCCTATCGCTCGTCAAACAAGTCGGGTATGATATGGCCTTTACCTTCATCTACTCTCCCCGGGAAGGGACACCGGCGGCGGCCATGGAGGACAATGTTCCGGAATCGGTCAAGAAGGAACGCCTGCAGAGGCTGAACGACACAATGAACGATTTGAGCAAGGCTAGCAACGACAAGCTGAAGGGCCAGATCGTGGAAGTGCTGGTCGAAGGGGAAAGCAAGAACAACCCCGAGGTGCTGGCGGCACGCACGCGCGGCAACAAGCTGATTCATTTTACGGGTCCTAAAGAATGGATCGGCCAGCTGATGTACGTCAAGGTAACGGAATCCCAGACATGGATTCTCAAAGGGGAACGGGTGGAAGAGCCGGTTCAGAAGGTTATTTAATCTCTTATTTACTAAGGAAAGTTGGGGAATCGGATGACAGCCGAACATCATCACAATGACGATCACTGCACGATGGAGAGACACACCAATACCGAAATGATCGTAAGCGAAGACATCATCGCCAAAGCCAAGGAACTCGCTGACTTGATTTCCGCGTCGGATGACGTTCAATTCTATAAGAAGGCCGAGAAGCAGATCCAAGGCAATGACCATGTGCAGAAGCTGATCAGCGCCATCAAGAAAAAGCAGAAGGAGATTGTAGCCTTCGAATCCTTCGATAACAAAGCCATGGTGGAAAAGATCGAAGGGGAAATTGCCGTGCTTCAGGATGAACTCGACGGCATTCCGATCGTACGCGAATTTCAGCAAACCCAGAGCGACATCAATTATGTGCTGCAGCTTGTAATGACCATCGTTCGTGATACCGTTTCGGAAAAAATCGAAGTCGAGCAGGGACAAGCCGAGGAGCCGGCGTCTTGCAGCGAATAACTTGTGCCTTATCCGCCGGAAAAGCAGACCTTCCTTAGCGGATAAGACAACGAGGAATAGAGAAAAGCACCGGATGACAGGCATCCGGTGCTTTTTGTCTTCACCCTCTATCCGGTAGGGTCCGTCTTTTCTGGTAACGTCGGGGAGAGACGCCATAGCGGCTCTTGAACACCCGCTCGAAGTGGGTGAGCGTCTGGAAGCCGGAGATGTGGCACACTTCCGTGATCGTAAGCCGGGAAGCGCTTAATAAGGAAACGGCAAAAGTAAGTCTCAAATGCTGCAAATACGCCTGAAAGGGCATCCCGGTGTGCTTGCGAAAGCATTCGCTAAAGTAGTTAGGGATAGTCGCGCCTGCCGGGCCGCCGTTTCGAGCGGAAGCGGGTCCCGGAAATGATGATGCATATAGACCAACGCCTTCTGAATCGGGGAGAAGGCCGGAGGCGGGAAGGCCCCGGCTTCCGTCTCGACCCCGCTTTGTCTTGCCAGCTCCAGCAAAATTCTCTCCATCGCTCCCCGAATCATCAGGCTGCCCCCAAGCCGGCGATCGGTCGTTTCTTCTTCGATTCTCTCGAATTCCTCTTGGATTCGGATGGCCGACGTTGGCGTGAAATCGGCCATCAGCAGGCGGCCGTCTGCAAATAGCAGCCCGCGCAGCTCATCCGAAAGCATCTCTTCGTCGAAAACAAGATTGAACAGCCGCATCGAATCCGAGCCGTCGGCGTAAATTTCGTGAAAATCGGCGGGGGTGAGCAAAAACAGGCTGCCGGGCGTTAGAGGATGCTTCTGCCCATTGACGATATTCCATCCTTTGCCGGACGTGATGAAACAAAGCTCATAGAACTCGTGCCAGTGAAGCTCATGGCGGCCTCCTACTTCCTGGCGGTAGAGCTTCAAAGGAGAGGAAGAGTGGAGGAACTGCTCCTTCCTAAGCCGGTTGGGCTGTTTGCCGTTCATTGCGGAGGACTCCTCCCCGAAACTAATGGTTAGCCCGAGTATAGCACATTCGCCGTAACACGGTTAGGCATTGGCGTATTCGTTGCCGGCCAGATCCTTGCCTCTCGCGAGCCATACTTTGAAGTTCCGGTTCTTCTCGGGGTACACCTTCATGTCCGTAGCAAAATAGCGCATCGTATAGCCGCAACGCCGGTAGGGGCTTGTGTTAGGTGTGGCCCCATGGATGATGCGGGAGTCATGCAGGGAACATTCTCCCGGTTCGAGCTCGAAATAGACGGCGCGGGAATCGTCCAGGTTCTTGATCTGGGTATGGAAAAGATTGCGGGAGCCGTCGACCGGCTCATATTCTGAGAATCCGTTAGTATGCGTGCCGGGTATCACCCGCATGCAGCCGTTTTCCTTGCTGCTTCGGTCCAGGGCGAGCCAGATGGTGACGATCGAGTGGAAGTGGCTGACCCGCCCCTTCCAATAAGCCGAATCTTCGTGCCAGGGAGTCGCTCTTCCCACATAAGGGTCCTTGCAAATGAAATGGCTGGACCAAAGCCCGATGTTCGGCCCAATTAACGGCTCTACCAAATCAAGCGCTTCTTCGCTCAGCAGAAAGTCCAGCAGCCTGTCCTCCCGAAAGTGGGGAGTGTCGAGCTCATCCGATAGCTTCTTTCCCTTCTGCGCCAGCTGTTCCTCGAAGAGCTGCGTCAGCTCCGCCATTTTCTCAGGAGAAAACAACGGCTTGTGATACAACAAATACCCATGTTCCTTATAAAACTGCACTTCTTCGGCCGTCAGCTTGCTCATGGTCAGGGCCCTCCTCGCGTGTTCTTGTTTCTTAGGCTTACTATAAGGCAACAAGCTTCCTTAATGCTTATCATTTGCTTAGAAAAAGTTAGCTTATCTTCCGGTGCACCCGCTTTGTGAAAGGAAGAGGGGATATGGTAAAATGATCGGGAATCCAGGAGACAAGGAGAGTGGACGGAAGTGGCTTATTTCGCAGCGTTTTTGGCTATGCAGAACCCGGAAAGAAACCAGGAGCTCAGGCCTCAGCATTTGCAGTATTTGAAAGATCGGGAAGAGGAGGGAAAGCTTTTCGGGTGCGGTCCCTTCGCGGATGGAAGCGGCGGGCTCGTCATCTACAAGGCGGATTCTTACGAGGAAGCAAAAGAAATAGCAGAGAAGGATCCTTATGTGACGGAGGGGTCCGTCGGCTCGAGCTGCGGGAATGGAAATTTACTCAAACGGTCCAGTTGTAATAAAGGATACATAATAAATATTATGTAAACTTACCTCCTATTCTGTAATCGGACAACCAACCTGTGGCAAGGAAAGCATAGGGAATTCTTTTCCCATTCGAACTCATTTCTCATTTGAATTTGGCCTCCATTCGGAGGCTTTTTTATTTCTTAAGGTTTTCTTAACCAGCTGCTTTCCTCATCTTTAGTCGCCCCGTTGAATATAGTAGGCAGGAACCTTCTTTTTTCGGGTGAAGCCTGTCCTTTAATGGACACTAAATGCATGGGAAAGACTGCACCGTTCCAACCCAAAACCCTTCACCTGGCACTCTCATTAAAAAATTTGGAGAAACATAGCAGGAAAATCCCGGCCCGTTAAGAATATATTATTAATTCCGTAAAATATGGAGGGGGACTTGGAGTGGCTACCTTGCCGAAAATCAACGAACTTGGCTTTTTTGAAATCAGGCTTGAATCCATCGGTGGCCTGGGCGCCAACCTGGCCGGTAAAATGCTTGCGGAAGCAGGCGTAGTCGGTGCGGGCTTCGACGGCGTAAGCTTCTCTTCTTATGGCTCGGAGAAGAAAGGGTCTGCCGTTAAAGCGCATATCCGGTTTTGCGACCCCCGGACCAATATCCGGGACACTTCCCCAGTCGAACGGCCTCATGTGGTAGGTATTTTTCACGAGGCTCTGTACAAGACGGTTAACGTCATCAGCGGGATCTACGAAGACAGTCTCGTTCTCGTTAACTCGTCGAAGTCACCGGAGGAGCTTAAGGACCGGATGAAGATGCGCGGGGGAACGATTGCCGTTGTAGATGCGATAGGAATCGCATTGGAGGAGAAGAACCGGGTAAACATGGCGATGCTCGGGGCACTCTTCCGGCTCTGTGATTTCCTGGATCCGGAAATCATGAAAGGGGTTATCCGCAAATCGCTGGAGAAGAAATATCCCCAGGCGGTTGCACCGGCCCTTCGTACCTTCGACCGCGGTTATCAAGAAGTAAAGTTCCAGACCTTCCCTCTTCCGGCAGGGGAGGAAATGCCCGCCTTCATCCGGCAGGATACGCCCGTTCTGGGCTATGCGACACAGCCGCTTGGCGGTTTGATCACGAACCCCGGCAACAGCATTCTCAAAAATTTAAGCATCTCCCGTGCGGGCATGATGCCGGACTTCCATGAAGACAAGTGCATTCATTGTGCAGCTTGCGATACGGTATGCCCGGATTTCTGCTTCGTCTGGGAGGAGCAGCCGGACAAGAAGGGCCGTCCGCAAATGTTCCTGCAGGGAGTCGACTATCAGTACTGCAAAGGCTGTCTCAAATGCGTTCAGGCTTGTCCGACCGAAGCGTTGTCGAGCGAAAGGGAAGAGGACGGCTACGCGGATTCGAAACGCGTGCCTCACCGCTTCGATCTGGCGGCAAACCATTAATGATCCCGGGTTAAGGAGGAATCGACATTGGCTATAGATGTTAAGAAGGTGCTGGGCGAAGCCAAGATAGAACAGCGGATTGTATATGAGTCCGGCAATGAAATGGCGGCTTATGCTGCCCATCAAATCAACTATCATATTATGGGATACTTCCCGATCTCTCCCTCCACAGAGGTAGCCCAGTTCCTCGATCTTATGAAGGCGAACGGGCAGCATGACATCAAGCTGATTCCCGCAGACGGCGAGCATGGCTCCGCCGGAGTCTGCTATGGAGCGTCCACAGCCGGAGGAAGGGTATTCAACGCCACCAGCGCAAACGGTTACTTGTACATGCTGGAGCAAATGCCCGTTCAATCCGGTACCCGTTTCCCCATGGTCATGAACCTCGTCTGCCGCTCGGTTTCCGGTCCGCTGGACATTCACGGAGACCACTCGGACTTGTACTATGCGCTTAACACCGGATGGCCGATTCTGATGTGCCGGGATCCGCAGGCCGTCTACGATATGAACATCATGGCGATCAAGCTGGCCGAGGATCCGGAGGTTCGGCTGCCGGTGCTTGTCGCATCGGACGGCTATTTCACCTCCCACCAGAAGCGGAAGGTGCAGACCTTCGCCCACCGGAAGGATGTTCATGCCTTTATCGGCGAGAAGCCGCCGCTCGGTTATCCCGATACGCTCGACCGGAACAATCCGATCACCGTCGGCCCGTACATGAACGAGCCGGACTATATCAACAACTGCTACCAGCAGTCCGTCGCCATGTACAAGGCGGAGGAAGTATACGACCGCATCCGCCAAGAATATGCCGATCTGACAGGCCGCGACTATCCGATTCTCGACCTGTACCGGATGGAGGATGCCGAAGTGGCGGTGTTCCTGATGAACTCCTCGTCGGAGATCATCAAGGACGTGGTAGACCAGCTGCGGGAGCAAGGCATCAAAGCGGGGT
Source organism: Paenibacillus sp. CC-CFT747 (assembly GCA_030323305.1). Taxonomy (GTDB): domain Bacteria; phylum Bacillota; class Bacilli; order Paenibacillales; family NBRC-103111; genus Paenibacillus_AO; species Paenibacillus_AO aurantius. The sequence continues at coordinate 4,659,913 of CP106741.1, forward strand.
CGATCGCCCCGAACATGATTCGTCCGTTCCCCCAGAAGGCGATCGCCGAAGCGCTTCGCAACGTCAAAGCGGTTACGGTCGGTGACCGGGCCGATTCCTACGGCGGGCACGGCGGCAACATGGTCAACGAGATCAAAGCGGCGCTGTTCACCCACGGCAACTCGACCACCATGGTCATCAGCCGCATTTATGGTCTGGGCGGCAAGGATTTCTATGCCGAGGACGGGCATAACCTGTTCCGGTTCGCCATCGAAGCGGTGGAGAAGGGGACCGTGGAGGTGCCGTTCGATTATTACGGGCATACCCCGGGAGACCCGGAAAAAGCACCGAAGCGTGTGCTAAATCCGATGAAATACGAGGATTTGAAGTCAGGCTTGATTACGGTGACCCCGGATGCCAATACCGGCAAAATCAACGTGCGCATTCCGCCTCTCCGGTCCTTGACGAAGAAGCCGAAGCGGATTGCTCCCGGACATGGAGCCTGCCCGGGCTGCGGCATTTTCTCGGGTCTCGAGCTATTCTTTAAAGGAATCGAAGGAGACATTGTGGCCCTCTTCCATACGGGCTGCGCGATGGTGGTGACCACTGGGTATCCGTATTCCGCGCACAAAGCGACGTATATCCATAACTTGTTCCAGAACGGAGCCGCCACCCTGTCCGGTGTCGTCGAAATGTTCTGGGAGCGCAAGCGCAGAGGCGAGCTGGATCATCTTAACCTGCCGGACGATTTTACGTTCGTGATGATTACCGGTGACGGAGGGATGGACATCGGGATGGGACCTGCCATCGGTGCGGCCCTGCGGAACCACAAGATGATCATCCTCGAATACGATAACGAAGGCTATATGAATACGGGGGCCCAGCTGTCCTACTCGACGCCGATGGGACACCGCACCTCGACCTCGAATATCGGATCCAAGCAGGGAGGCAAGGTGTTCCACCACAAGGACACCGCTCAAATCATGGCCGCGACTCACATTCCTTATGTGTTCACCGGCTCGGAGGCTTTCCCTCAGGACCTGGTCAAGAAAGCGGCCAAGGCCCAATGGTATGCCCAGAACGAGGGCATGGTCTACGGCAAAATTCTGATCGCCTGTCCGCTTAACTGGCTGTCTGAAGACCAGGACGGCTCGAACATCGTCGGGGCGGCGGTCGATTCCTGCTTCTTCCCGCTATATGAGGTGGAGCACGGGGTGACGACGCTCACTTACAACCCGGAGGATAAGAACAAGAAGGTTCCGCTCTCCGATTGGCTTAAGACGATGGGCAAGACCAAGCACCTGACGAAACCGGAATATGAGGAATCCTACAAATCGTTTGAGACCGAAGTGGAGCGCCGCTGGAACATGCTGAAGGCGAAGCACGAGAATCCATACCTGTAAAACGGTAATCGGTGGTGCTAAGTCCGAAAAGCGGCTAAGCCGCAGTAAGGAGCAGAAGGCTCTTGTCCGTTAAGGACAGGGCCTTCTGTTGTTCCGATCAAGGGAAAGGAGAGAGCGAATATGCCGTACATCCTTAGACAGCGCGAGACCGGACAGGTCTATTCCTGCATGCTGGTTAACGCTTACCGGCTTCCTTACTATGGAACCAAGTTTTGGGAAACCGAGGAGGCAGCGGAGAACGAAGCACCTGACTTTCTGCGTGACCAAGGACAACCGGAGGAAGCATGGGTCCTAACGGAAGTGGACGAAAGCCGTCTAAAGCTGTTCAACGTCAAGCTAAGGAACAATGTGGATTGGATGGTCTTCTACGAAGAAGGAAAGGGAATCACAGCCGAGAAACGGCCGGGCCGTTAAAGAATCCGCTGCTCTAATCAGACCCTAGTCAAATGACATAGTCAAGCTCAGGGATCGGTTGGAACCCTTTTATCCCTTCCAAGGGCGGGGAATAGAGGTGGACGCTAACCGCCGGGCGGTCGGAGGGATTGCTTAGCGCATGAATTTGGGAATAGGGAGCAAACAGCCACTGGCCCTCCGTCACCTCCTGGTTTTCCTGCGGCTCGGCAAAGCCATATGCTCCTACCTTGTAGACGGTATTGAGGATGGTCCCTTGAAGGACACAGGCGCATCCGATGGCTTCGCCGTGGTTGTGGATGGCCGTCTTGACGTACGGGGGAAAATGAAGAACGACCGCCTCCACATCCTTCGACCGGAAAATGACCCGCCTCCCGTAAGGAAACCGATCCGGCTCCGTCACATAGGGGGATGTCTGCTCCGGGGTGAGGTCCAAAGAGCTTAGTGCTTGCCGAAGCTCTTCCAGGGTGGGGTGGCACAGGCCGGCGAGTTTATTTTCCGCTTGCTGAATTAAATCCATAGGAAATCCTCCTGTTTGCAGGTGAGTTATAACCTGAATCGGCAAATTCCATAAGAAATGCTTATAAATGACCGACAGCTGGTTACCTTACCATATGTCCCGATAGGGGGACGGGTGACTCGTTTGCGCATTTGCATGTTAGGTTTGTTTTGGGTTCAGATATTGTTAAACCTTCCCGATCGGGCTATAATCAGGATGAAAATATATCCATTTTTACTAGTCTATTACGCTTTGCAGCCTGATTAAAGGGAAGGAAACCATGAGAGAGAAAAACAGGTTTACCGCAAGTATGGGTATGGTTGGGATTCTATCCATCCTGACGGGAGTCTATCATTTGTTTCAGGTGACGGATTGGCCCGTCTTTTTGATTTTGCTGCTTTTCGTCATTCTCGTCGATTTCATCCCGACCAAAATGCCAAGCGGCCATTTGTACAGCTTCGCCACTATTCCCATCCTGTATATGGACCTTAAGGTTGCCGCCGGTACAGGGGTCACGGTGATTCTCGTCAGTACGGCTGCCATTTATTTTATTAAGGCGAAATCCTTCAACGCGGTTAACGCGTACAAATTTCTCGCGACCAACGGGATGTACCTCATCAGTTATTTGAGCTCGGTGCTTGTGATGAAAGGCTTGGCGGAGCTGCCGGTAATCGTCATGATCAGTGCCGGTATTGTCGTTTATGAAACGGTTAATTTGTTTCTATTGGGCTGCATCCTCCAATCCGTCAACCGGATCTCCGTCCGTCATACCCTCTGGAGCAACCGTTTGAACCTGATCGTTTCCTGTCTGATTTGCTCACTAGTCCTGTACCGGCTGTTCCTCCAGCCAAGCCATTACGACTTGCTGATGGAAATGCTCTATGCCTCTCTGTTTATGGTCATTATCAATCTGTTCTCTGCGGCCTACAGCAAGCAGCTCTTCGCCATGGAGGAGAGCAACCAGCGGTACCGCTCCCTGTTCGATTATCATCCCGACCTGGTATGCACGCTTGACCGCAAGGGCAATTTTGTTAGTGCGAATCCTATGTTTGAGAAGCTTCTAGGCTATACCCCCGAGGAGTTTATGAAGCTTAACCTGAGCCTTATGTATGATCGGCCCGGAAGCGATTATATCCGGGAAGCATACGAAAGGGTGATGACCGGAAAGCCTCAAGAGTTCACCATGATGGCGAAGCACAAGAACGGGGACAGCCGGGAATTGTTCGTATCCAGTTCCCCCATCGTTGTGGACCATGCCGTGGTAGGCGTGTATGCCATCGCCAAGGATATTACCGAGAACAAGGAGTACGAGCGCATCATTTACCGGATGGCCTATTACGATGCGGTAACGGGGCTTCCGAACCGGACCCTGTTCAAGGAGCGGCTGCAGCAGGCGATCCAGGAATCGGCCGCGGCCGGCAGGTCCGCGGGGGTTCTCTTTCTCGATATGGACCAGTTCAAAACCATCAACGATACGCTCGGCCATTATACCGGCGACCTGCTGCTTGTCGAAGTCGCCCGGCGTTTGGAGGCCTGCCTCCCGGCCCCGTCCACGGTTTCCCGCCTCGGCGGAGATGAATTCACCGTAATCCTTCCTCTGTTGGAGAGACCGGAAGACAGCGTGAGGGCGGCCGAAACGATTTTGGAAGCCTTTTCGAACCCGTTTACCGTTGGTGAACACGAGCTGTTTCTTACCCCGAGCATTGGAATCAGCCTGTACCCCGACGATGGACAGGATGTGGATTCCTTGATCAAAATGGCCGATGCCTCCATGTACAAAGTGAAGGAAAACGGGGGCAATCATTACGAGCTGTACACGACGGCCTTAAAGGAAGCCAACGAGGAGCGATTGACCTTACATACCAACTTGCGGCGGGCGCTGGAGCGGAAGGAATTCTACCTGGAATACCAGCCCAAGCTGAATTTGAAAACGGGTGAGGTCTACGGAATGGAGGCTCTCCTCCGCTGGGAGAACGAAGAGCTGGGGAAAGTCTCTCCCGCCCGGTTCATCCCGGTAGCTGAAGACAGCAAGCAGATTCTACCAATCGGGGAATGGGTACTGCGGGAAGCCTGCACCCGGAACCGCCGCTGGCAGGATTCGGGCATGCCGCCGCTTACGGTCTCGGTCAATATCTCCACGGTCCAGTTCCAGCAGGGGGATTTCGTTCGGACGGTGGACCGCATCCTGAAGGAAACGGGCTTGGCTCCCGAGTGGCTCGAGCTGGAAATCACCGAGAGTCTGCTGCTCCGCAGCTCCAAGAAGAACATGGACCTTCTTTATGATTTGAAGGCACTCGGCATCAGCTTGTCGATCGACGATTTTGGCATCGGGTATTCGTCATTAAGTTACTTGAACCATTTTCCTATCGATTATTTGAAGATCGACCGTTCTTTCATCAGCCAAATTCATTCGGAATCTAAGGATGAGAATATTATCAAGACCATTATCCGGCTGGCCCACAACCTGAACATGAAGGTGGTGGCCGAAGGGGTGGAAACGGCCGAACAGCTGGCCTTCCTCTCCCGCCTTTCCTGCGACGGAATCCAAGGATACCTGCTGAGCCGCCCGCTTCCGGCTGAGGAGATCATGAAGAGGGCTTGGCTGGAAACGGCCGGGAATTGGCAGGAGGTTTGGAAGAAGACCGCCGTCCCCGAAGGAGCCTAGACCAGAGTCCCGCGCCGAGCGGGGCTTTTGCTTCAGGACAGAATCCCAACGAGGGTTGCGCCGGCAGGGAAATCTGGATAAAGTAGAGGTCTGAACTCAATTATTGGTGAGGAGCGGTGCGGGTTTGGATTTTACGGTGGATTATTTGTCTTTTTTCGTCATTCAGCTGGAAGGGGCCGATGGCCAGTCTTCCAAGCACTATAAGCACTACCAGACGCTTGACCGGGACGACTATGAAGACAGTGAGATCAAAGGGTTCCTGGATGCTGAGCTGAAGCGAACCGCCAAGCGGAAGGTGGAGAAGCACCCGAGCACCGAGCAGGCGCCGACGAAGATCGGCCGGTTTATTGTGGAGCCCGGGCATGACCTGACCAGCAACCCCAATTACAACCTGTTTATGCGGCTGGCGTCGGCGGGCAACAAGGAAAGTTTTCTGGATTTTTGCGATGAGCTGGTGCGCGATTACCTGGAAACGAGCGCGGTGCGGGGGAGCCCTGATTATTGTCCGGGCTAGGCTGACGAAATATTTCGATGAGCCGTTTCTTTTTGTGCTGAAATGTGATTTTGAGAGCAACATCGTAAGGATTACGGATGAAAGAAGCCTGATCGGGCAGGTGGAAATGGCTATCAATGCCCGGAACATCAAATCGATTCAATATCCTCACATGCCGGAGGAAGGAATGAGAGAGGAATGGGAACTGAAGATCCATCAGTCCTCCCACGCCCGGTACTTTGAGGACTTTCTGAAGTTCGTGTATTATGAGAAATCCATGCCGGAGATCGTAACGGATCAGGTGATGGGCATGGTGCAGGAATATATCGAACAGAAATGGCAGGAGCCGGAGCACGAGGAGCGCAAGAAGGTAGAGCAGGACATTGAGCTGTGGGCGGCGAGCGAGAAGAGGGAGCTCCAGGAGAAGTGGGACCATGGGCAGGTCAGGGAAGCCGCAGCCCGCATGATCGAATACCAGCCCGAGCTCGAAATGAAGTTCAAGGTGAACGACATTATGGTGAGAGCCAAGCTGGCCGACTATGGGGACAAGCTTCATATTTCCAAGCTGAACGGCCGGTATGTGGTTCTCATCGAAGGAGATTCCCTGCTCTTTGACAAAGGCTTCTCCCCGGTCGAGCTGCTGGAGCCGGAGGACCTTCACCAGGTGATCGACCGGGTGCAGACCAAGAGCTGGAATGGGGAAGAAGAGGACGCCGGGCAGCCGGCGACCCCGGAGACGGCGGAGGACGATGCGCCCCCTTGGTAAGAGAAATGAACGTGCAAAAAGAGCAGGCGGATCGTAGCGCCTGCTCTTTTTTTGCATGTTATTGCGGGTTGTTCTGCTTCGGGATCCGGTTCAGGCTGGGTGGATACTCGGCCGCTTTGCTTGCAGACAAGGTCTCCTGAGACGGGGGCTCCTGGATGAACTTGTTGATTTGGTGAGCGCGGGCTTTCTTCTCCTTCGGTTCCATCTGTCCTTCACCTCCCCGGTTAGTTTATCTTGAACCTCCCGCGTTCATCCGTTGAAGCGGTACCTTGGGCCTAGTGATGGGATTCTTCTCCCTGTATAATATAGTAAGGACAGGCGAAACCGGGAAAGCTAGGCGGGATGGTTTCGGTTTGGCCGGACGGCGTCTACCATAGGAGAGGCAGGAAACAGATCATGATAATCGGTGTACCGAAAGAGATTAAACCGGATGAGAACCGGGCGGCGTTAACCCCCGCTTCGGCCTATACGTTAATCGGGAGGGGCCACCAAGTCTTTATCGAGAAAAAGCGGGGGCGGGAAGCGGCTTCTCCGACGAGGAATACGAAAAGGCGGGATGCCTGTTGCTCGATACGGCGGAGGAAGTCTGGAGCCGCGCGGATATGGTGATGAAGGTGAAGGAGCCCATTCCGGCCGAGTACCCCCGGTTCCGCAAAGGACTCCTCCTGTTCACGTATCTTCATCTTGCTGCGGATCGAGCGCTGACGGAAGCGTTGGTGGAGAGCGGGGTAACCGGTATCGCTTACGAGACGGTACAAGCCTCTAACGGCGCTCTCCCGCTGCTTACCCCGATGAGCGAGGTGGCGGGCCGCATGTCGGTACAGGCCGGAGCCCATTATTTGCAGAAAGCCTATGGAGGGAAAGGCGTTCTCTTAGGAGGCGTTCCGGGCGTGCTGCCGGCCAAGGTCGTCATTCTGGGGGCGGGGTGGTAGGCACCAATGCCGCCAAGATGGCGATGGGGCTCGGGGCCGACGTGACGATCTTGGACCGAAGCCTTGACCGTCTGCGGCAGCTCGATGATCAGTTCGGGGCCAGGCTGCAGACCTTGTACTCTAATCCCTACAATGTGCATGAGGCGGCAAGGGCGGCCGATCTCCTCATCGGAGCCGTTCTGATCCCGGGGGCGAAAGCTCCACGGCTGGTCACCGAAGAAACGGTCCGGCAGATGACGGCGGGATCGGTGATCGTGGACGTGGCTGTGGACCAAGGGGCTCGATCGAGACCATTGACCGGGTGACCACTCACAGCCATCCGGTGTATGAAGTTCACGGAGTTCTTCATTATGCGGTCGGCAATATGCCGGGAGCCGTACCCCGCACCTCCACGCTTGCCTTGAACAATGCCACCCTTCCTTATGCCATGGAGCTGGCGGATAAAGGGCTGAAAGCGGCCGCGCAAGGAGCACTGGCATCCGGGGTAAACGTGCATGACGGGAAGATTACCTACAAGGCCGTAGCGGACGCCCATCAGATGGCTTACTCGGCTTGGCCGGCATCCTGACCGTAATTCACGAGTACATTTACAATTTTCTGAAGCCGTATGTATTCATTATTCTCGAGCTGGTGGCTGAAATAGGCGTACAGGTAAGCGGCATCGGGGAAGACGAGCCCCGGGTAGCAAACGACCTCCTTCACGGCGTGGGGATTATCGATGATGATCTGCCATTCCCCGTCCCGCTCGTATGGAGGTATGCGCTTCAAGACCTCCCGCTTGGCCTCCACTTCTTTCTCCAGCTCGTCCCAAACCACCTGCCAGGAAGGACTAACGCTGCCGGGATCGGGAAGCAGCCTTCTTGCTGTGGCGACAAGCGTTAGCAGGGAGTCTGCCTCTTCGTCCATAAACGTCTTGATCTTGAGCTTAAACCCTTCCAGCAGGGCATGAAAGCCCGAATACCCTCCGCGGGTCACGATCTCCTGGAACACCAGGAGGTCTTCTTCCGTTTGGGCCTTCTCCAGCAGATGCAGAGGCTCGTTCTTCATGGGCGGCGATTCTCCTTTAGCGGATGATTGCATATAATTTAACACAATCGGTAAGAGTTTTAAAGAAGCCGGCGGGGGCGTTCCAAGTGAAGAAGGGACTCGGCCACCCAGAGTAAGAAAGGGAAAGAACGGGGAACGTAAAGGGTACGCCGATGGCGGAAACGAAGAAGGAAGGGAGACCGGCTGTGACCTTTATTAAAGAGCTGTTCCGTCACATTAAGGAAGACGAGCCCTTCGGCATGGCGGCTCAATGCGCCTATTATTTCCTGCTATCGTTCTTTCCTTTCCTGCTTTTTCTCGTCAGCTTGCTCGGCTACCTGCCCGTTACGACGCAAAGTGTTCTTGAGCTGACCCGCCAGTATATCCCGAAAGGGGTCGAACCGGGTGTCCGGGAGCAGCTTCAGCATATTTTTGAGGTTCGGCGCGGCGGCGCTCTTTCCTTCGGAATCTTATTTACACTGGTTTCCTCCAGCACCGCTCTTAATGCTATTGTTCTAAATGTTAACAAAGCCTATGGGCTTCCGGCGCGCAAGAGCTTCATTCATTCCCAGCTGCTTGCGATTGGGTTAACCATGGCCCTACTCCTGGTTGTCGTCTTCGTGCTCCTCTTCAGTGTTTTCGGACAAACCATAGGAGACTGGCTTTTTCAATGGCATTTCCTCTCAGGAGATCAAGTATCGCTTTGGAACGGTCTGCGCTGGGTGGTGGCCTTTGTCGTCCTGTTTCTGGTGTTTACGGGAGTATATTTCGTCGCCCCCAACACTTGCTTGACGTGCAAGGATGTGCTGCCCGGGGCGCTGTTTGCCGCTCTCGGATGGCAGGTCGCGTCCTTCGGATTTTCATTCTACGTTAGTCATTGGGGGCGCTACAATGTCACCTATGGAAGCTTGGCGGGGATCATCGTGCTCTTGGTCTGGTTCTACATAAGCGCTCTTCTTATCCTGATCGGAGGAGAAATTAACGCTATCACTTATGGAAGGCGGAAGAATGCCTAGGACGAGCCATACCCGGGAGCGGCCAAGTAAGGTAAACTAAAGGGAAAGGCCTATTTTGGGGGAGTGGCGGTTGACCTACAAGCAAATCAAATGGATGATTCTGATCGTACCCACGATCGTTCTCGGCTTGTTCGAGTATGCGCGGCATAACCTGTTCATGAAATACATTTCGATGGGACTCGGCAACTGGCTGGCCCCCGTCATTCTGCTGGCAGTCCTGCTCGTTCTGATGCGGGTCCTGTTCAAGCTGCTGGAGGGTACACAAGAGGAGCTGAACAAAGAACGGAGCGTTAAAGCGGCCTTGGAGGAGAGAGAACGTTTGGCCAGGGAGCTTCACGACGGGATCGCCCAGTCTCTTTTCCTCTTATCGGTCAAAATGGACCGGCTGGAGCATGAAGGAGTGGAAGGACAAGGGAAAAGGTATGGGGAGCTTCGCCAGACGGTTCATCAGGTCAATGAGTACGTCCGGCAGGCGATCTCCAATCTCCGCTTCCCTCCCCAATCGGAGGCTTATCCTTGGAGGCAGTCCATCGAGCAGCTTCTGACGGGCCTGGAGGAGTCGGCGGGGATCCGGGCCTCGCTGGACTGGACCTTGGACGAAGAAGGCCTTACTCCGAAGGAGAAGGTGGAGCTGTATGCTTTTGTCCGCGAAGCGCTGATCAATGTTCAGAAGCATGCCCAGGCGGACAGCGTTCAGGTTATGGCCGCGGGTCGGAAGGAGAGCTGGGTGTGCACGGTCCGGGATGATGGAAGAGGCTTCAAAGCGGAGGCGCCCGCAGCTCCGGAGCGCTATGGCCTACGAATTCTTAAGGAACGGGCGGCCGAGATGGGATGGAAGCTGGAGATCGTTTCTTCCCCGGCCGGTACAAGCCTGACCCTGGAGAAAGGAGGGAAGAGATGACAGAGGAATATCGGGTTCTGCTCGTGGACGACAATGCGTTTGCCCGGCAGGGGATGGCCGAAATTCTTAGCATGGACCCCATCTTTAAGGTGGTGGCGGAAGGCGAGAACGGAAGAGAGGCTCTGGAGCTCACGGAGAAATGGATGCCGGATCTCATCCTGATGGATATCAACATGCCGGAGCTGGACGGGCTGGAGGCGACAAAGAGAATCAAGGACCGGTATCCCTATGTTAAAATCGTCATGGTAACCGTCTCCGACGACATCACCGACCTCTTCGAGGCGTTAAAGAAGGGGGCGCAGGGCTATCTTCTCAAAAACCTTCGACCGACGGCATGGCATGAATATTTACGGGCGATCGCAACCGATGAAGTCCCTATGTCCCGGGAGCTCGCTCTGCAATTCTTAAGAGAATTTACGCTGCGGGAACGAAGCCAGCCGAAGAAGCTCCCTTGACGGCACGGGAGCAGGAGATTCTGGAGCTCGTCGCCAAGGGCCTGTCCAACCGGGAAATTTCCGAGAGGCTTATCATTTCCGAGCATACGGTCAAAAACCACTTGAAGAACCTGCTTCAGAAGCTGCATCTGGAGAACCGGGTTCAATTAACCCGGTTTGCTTTTGAGCAAGGATTGTTTTAAGACTTACGAACGGCCGGCCCGCTTCCTAGGGCCGGCTTTTTTTATTTCTAAAACGGATTTTGATTGTAAGAAAATGGATTTGAATTATCAAGAAAAAGGTCTATAATAGATCGAAGGTTAATATTTTAGTACTAATATATTCAATACTTAAATAGTTTGCGAAAGGAGGAATTGTTACGGATAACGCCCAAGAGAAATTCACGGAGGTCTTTCTCTCCGTTAAGGAGATTAACGGAGCTCTCCACCACCTGCTGCGCAGCATTGCCGAGGAGGCGGGGCTGACCCCTCTGCAGTTGAGCATCCTGGGGGCAATCTCACGCGGCCACGATTTAAAGGTTACGGATGTGGCCGATAAGGTTTGCATGTCCGGAAGTGCCGTCAGCATAGCAAGTGATCAGCTGGTTCAGATGGGACTTGTGGAAAGAACAAGGCACCGGGATGACCGGCGCATCGTCGGTCTTACGCTGACGGAGGAAGGGACGCGGAAGCTGGGCAGCATTCACGATGGCGATTCGCTGTACAGTGACTGCTTGTCCAAGCTGCAAGGGTTCTCTGCAGACGAAGTAACGCAAATGCTCGATACACACAAAAAACTAATGAAAATTTTTAAACAAGGAGCGTAACGCCTTTATGAACACCACCAAAGTCTTAATGATTAACATCGTGGTCCTGCTGCTTTTAATTGCCGGCGGGTTCACCGGATATTATTACTACAACCAGTCCACTTTATATCTGAAAACCAAAAACGCACAGGTAGCCGGCCAGCAGATGACCATCGCCGCACCGGCCGCCGGCCATCTGAAAGATTGGAAAGGCAAGTCGGGGACGGCTCTGAAAGCCGGAGAAACCGTTGGTGACGTGGAAACGGCCGGAGCGCAAGGCACGGCTCAGGTTAACGTAACCATTCCGCAGGACGGAACGATCGTCCAGAACATGGCGGTGGACAACCAGATGGTGGCACCGGGGACGCCCCTTGCTTACGCCTATGACCTTAAGAACCTGTGGGTAACGGCGAACATCAGCGAAACGGATCTCGAAGACGTCAAGGTCGGCCAAACGGTCGATGTGTATGTGGATGCTTATCCTAACATCACGTTCAACGGTACCGTGGAGCAGATCGGCATGACGACGGCGGGAACGTTCTCTCTGCTGCCCCAGTCGAACAGCAATGCGAACTATACGAAGGTGACTCAGGTCATTCCGGTAAAAATTACTCTGAACAACAGCCAGGCCGCGGGATTGGCACCAGGCATGAGCGCTGAAGTCCGCATCCATAAGTGAGGGGGAGGACTTTATGGCAGAATCTAAATCGTTAGTTGTTTATGACCCCGTTCCGGTGAAGGAAGAACCTGTTCATCGCGGCGTTCTCCTTTTTGTCCTGGTTCTGGGGGCGTTTATTGCCATCCTGAATCAGACGCTGCTTAATGTGGCGATTCCGCATCTCATGAACGACTTCAATGTATCGTCCTCCACCATCCAGTGGTTGTCGACGGCGTACATGCTCGTGAACGGGATCGTCATCCCGATCTCGGCCTATCTGATTGGGACCTTTACAACCCGGCAGCTTTTTCTCGGCGCTATGATTTCCTTTACGGTCGGAAGCCTGATCTGCGGAGTAGCGCCTACTTTCTCCGTCATGCTGATCGGCCGAATCGTTCAGGGGCTCGGAGCCGGTATTATCATGCCTCTTATGATGACCGTCATTCTCAACATCTTCCCTCCGGAAACCCGGGGGCGCTCTATGGGGATGATCGGGATCGCGATGTTCTTCGCTCCGGCGGTAGGGCCGACCCTTTCCGGATGGATTATCGAGCATTGGTCTTGGAGAATTCTATTCTACGTGGCCATGCCGCTCGCTATCGCCGATATCATTCTGGCCTACTTCCTGTTGAAAAATGTAACGAAGAAGACCAATCCGCGCTTTGACCTAGCCGGATTTCTGACTTCGACCGTCGGTCTCGGCTTTTTGCTGTACGGCTGCAGTGAGGCAGGAAGCAAAGGCTGGGGGACGCGGTGGTGGACGTTTCCCTGATCATCGGGGCCATCGCTCTCGTGCTGTTTATTATCCGGGAGCTGACGACTCCTAATCCGATGCTGAACCTCCGGGTCTTCAAATTCGGTATTTTCACCACAAGCGTCATTGTCAGCTGTATCGTCAACATGGCTATGTTCGGGGCGACCATTCTCGTTCCTATCTACGTTCAGAACATCCGGGGCTTCTCCGCGATGGATTCCGGCCTGCTTATGCTGCCGGGAGCTCTTCTGATGGGGATCATGTCGCCCATCACCGGTGCTTTGATGGACAAGGTCGGAGCGCGGCCGCTCGCCATCATCGGATTAACCATTACGGCCGTTACCACTTGGGAGCTGTCGAAGCTCGGACCGGATACGACCTATCATTCCCTCATGCTGCTCTATACGCTGCGCATGTTCGGAATGTCGTTCATTGCGATGACGATTATGACCGCCGGACTCAACCAAATTCCAAGGAGCTCGTAAGCCACGCAACGGCGGCCTCCAACACGGCCCGTCAGGTAGCGGCTTCTCTTGGAACGGCTCTTCTCGTTACCGTCATGTCCAACCGTTCGACGTTCCATCTGGGGAATTCTCGTACACGATGACTTCGACCAACCCGAACCTAATGGATATCGTTCAGAAGCTCGGAGCGGGCTTCGCAGCCAAGCTGGGCATTCCGGCAGACGCCTCGCAAGGAGTCGTCTCCCAGATGCTGTACGGGCTTGCCGTTAAGCAATCCACGATTATGGGGATCAACGATGCCTTTGTCGTGGCGACCGTTCTTACGGTTATCGCGCTCGTCTGCTCCTTCTTCCTGAAAAGAGTGAAGCTGGACAAAGCGCCTGCCGTCAAAACGGAGCTGGTCCCCGTACCGAGGGAACAGCAGAGGACGATTGTCGTCAAGCAGGGATAATCCAATCCAATTAACAAGTAAAGCCGCATCAAGAACGGAGGAACCGTCGGATGAAAGTATATGTAATCTATGACAGTGAAAGCGGAAGGACGGAGGCGTTGGCCCGGGCTGTAGCCGAAGGAGCGGAGGCTGCTCCGGGAGCGGAGGTTTCCTTGATGCATGTCAAGGAGGCCGATGTCCGGAAGCTTGAGGATGCCGATGCGATTATCTGGGGCTGCCCCGGTCACTTCGGAACGATAAGCTCGGGGCTCAAATCGTGGATCGACAAGCTCGGGTATTTATGGGCGGCCGGCAAGCTGGTGGGCAAGGTAGGAGCCGCGTTCTGTACGACGGCTACGGTTCACGGGGGACAGAGATGACCCTCTGGAACTTGATCACCCCCATGCTGCATAACGGCATGATCATTGTCGGACTGCCCGGCAATATCCCCGAGAACGCTCTTTACGGAACCTATTATGGAGTAGGCATCACTTGTCCGGTCGAACTGGACGAAAACGCTCCGCTTAACATGCCGACCGAGAATGACCTGGCCTTGGGCCGGGCGCTGGGACGCCGGGTAGCGGATGTTGCCCGCAAAATTACGTCATAAACGTGCGGGGAGGTGAAGGATGTGTTTGTTACTTATTTCATCCTGTTCGTCATCGTGGCCGGCTGTATTTTGATCCCGCTCAACCTGCGGCTTCTTAAGGAACGCAAGACGGGAGCCAACGCTTCTGAGCCGGAAGAGGCAGGAGAAGAAGCCGTCACCCGTCCTAACCAGGATGGCACAGCGGAAAGGGGAGCGTCCCGCCCGGCATCGGCTGAGGCGGGAAGCCCGGGCCATTCCGCGGAAACCCGCGGAAGCGGTGAGCCCTCGGCAGCTGTCCGCGAACCGGAGGCTGGAAGCTATCCGGAAACTGCCGAAGGCAGCGAGGCAGGAGCGGCCGCTGGCCGCTGGCCGGAGACCGGCCGCATGGCGGAAGGAGCGCATGAGCGGGAAGCCGCAGACGGCCGCTGGCCGCATGAAGCGGACGCTGACGCGGTGAGGCCGCATCCGCCGGGCGGCGAGGAAACCGGCCGGCGGGCAGCGGCGCTGCACGAGCCGGGCGAGTCCGCCCGCGGCGGCGCCGGGGCCAGCGAGACGGCGGCAACGGCGGCATCGCTGGAGCTGCCGGCCGAAGGCCTGCCGCCGCGCAAGAGCCGGCTGGCGCGCAGCCGCGGCCGACGGGCTCAGGCGCCTCTGGCTGAGGCGCCTCTGGCCGAGCCGCGCCGTCAGGCGGAGTCTCCGGCTGCCGCAGATGCGGCGACGCCCAGCTCCGCGCCTGCCGTTGCGCAAGAGCCGGCTGCCCCACCGGCGGACCCGGCTCCGAGCGACCGCGACTATCGCAGCGCGCTCCGGCAGGAGCTGGCGGCAGCCAAGCGCAGGGCCGAGGAGTCTTCCTCCGCCAAGGCGGATGACGTGAGCGACGATGATTACCGCAGCATCCTGCGCTCCATGAGCCGGCCGGATAAGAAATAGCTAGAACCGCAAAGCCCTGTCCATCATCCGATGGCGGGGCTTTTTGCAGGCGCCCGGCGGAATTTGTCGACAGGGGCGTTTTTTTGGTACAAAATAAGGGTAAGAGGCTAGAATAAGAAGAGAAATACGAACGGACGGGGGATACCGCCAGATGAAACCAACCAAACCGAAACGAGGGACGAAATCCATTGCCGCCGTCTCCCTGGGCATAATGGGAGCGGGCTTTCTTGCTACTCTGCCCGTGAACGGCACCGTGTGGGGAGCACTCCTCCAGGGGGCTTTGAGGCAGGAGTGGTCGGCGGGCTGGCCGACTGGTTCGCCGTGACGGCGCTTTTCCGGCATCCTCTGGGGATTCCGATCCCGCATACCGCGCTTCTGACCAAGAACCGGGCGAAGATCACCGACGCGCTCGTTAATACAGTGGAGAACGACCTGCTTAGCAAGGAGACCCTGGCCGGTCACCTTCGGCAAACCGCCATTTTCGGGAAGCTGTTGGATGCCGCTTCCCGGGAGCTGAACTCGGATGAGGCCGAGAGAATGATCCTTGCGCTGAGCCGCGAAGTGCTGGACAGGCTTCCTACGGAGCAGATCGCCTTGATGCTCGAGAAAGAGCTGAAGGCGTATCTCCTCTCGGTCGATTTGATGCCGCTCGTCGAGAAGGCGATGGACGGTGTTCTCACCCATGGATACGAAGCCAAAGCCTTCGACCTCGCGGTCGGCAAATTCGAGGAATGGGCGGTTAAGCCGGAAACCCGGCAGCAGATGGGAACGATGGCCATGAAGGCCCTAGAGGGCCTTCAGGTGAATGGCTTCATGGGCTTCGCGGTGAATGCTTTCATCGGCATGATGGATGCGGACAAGGTCGGCGGAATGATCCAGAAATTTCTGCTGACTACGATCTGGGAGCTTCAGCAGGACGGCAGTCCCAAGCGGGAGGGAGCCCTCGGGGCCATCCGCAAGGAGATGCTAAGGTTGAAGGGTTCTCCCGAATTCGCCGAGCAGATCGGCCGCTGGCAGCAGGGGTGGATCGGGGGCTGGGAGTTCGGAGAGCCGGTTAGCGGGATGATCGAACGGTTAATGGAGAAGGCCAGGGCCTTCGTTGACAGCCCGGATTATGTGAACGGCTTCGTCCGGCCGAAGCTCTCCCTCCTGTTGGACAAGCTCCGGGAGGACCAAGGCCGGTCCGCCAAGGCCGAGGGGTGGATTCAGGGCAAGCTGGCCGTTTTCCTGGAAGCCAATCATTCCAAAATCGGTCAGCTGGTAAGAGAGAAGCTTAACCAGTTCGACAATGAAACCTTGATCGCCATGATGGAAGACCGGATCGGCCAGGACCTGCAATGGATCCGGATCAACGGAGCGTTGTGCGGCTTCCTGATCGGCTTGGTGCTCGCCGTCTTCAAGCTGGCTGTCTAACCAAAATCGTTCGCCCGCCCAATCAAAGGGACCCCTTATCCCATATCTTGTATTTAGATACAGGCAAGGGGGTGTTGTCATGGGTGGTGTAGCCGGCGCAGGTTTCACTTCCGTTGGGGTCATCCTGGTTCTTTTCATCCTGCTGGTTATCGTAAGCCAGGCTTGGATTGTGTAAGTAAGCCGGAGTGTATCTACGTGGAAGATCTTTACCCTTTAAGAAAACACCGGTCCTGCCAAGGATCGGTGTTTTTGCTGGGTGGATGCCCAGTGGTCCGCCTGCATGGTCCTCCCGCTTGATTTGGTTCTTACCCGGACACCTGCTACAATACTTGTAGACAGAGCTGCCTGTTCCGTTAGGATACAGGCATAAGGAATAGCGAGGAGGGAACGCAATGAACAACGAAACCCGACAAGGCAAACTGGAAAAAGCAACCTTCGCAGGGGGCTGCTTCTGGTGCATGGTGTCCCCTTTGAGGAGATGCCGGGCATCCATCAAGTCTTATCCGGCTATACCGGAGGACATACCGCCAATCCGACCTACGAGCAGGTATGCAGCGAAACCACCGGCCACGCGGAGGCCGTTCAAATCACCTTCGATCCGGAGATTTTTCCTTACCGGAAACTTCTGGAGATCTTCTGGAACCAGATAGACCCCACCGACGCGGGGGCAATTCCATGACCGGGGCTCCTCTTACCGGACCGCCATATTCTATCACAGCGAGGAGCAGAGGGAGCAGGCGGAAGTCTCCAAGAAAGAGGTTGCCGAGAGCGGACGCTTCCCTGGACCGATTGTAACCGAGATCGTTCCCGCTTCCGTCTTCTATCCGGCCGAGGAGTACCACCAGCAGTATCACCGCAAAAACCCGGCCCACTACAAGCGCTACCGCAAAGGGTCGGGCCGGGAAGACTTTATCGAACAGCACCGGAAATCCCCGAAACAGAAAGAAGAGCTGAAACAAAGGCTGACGGACATGCAGTATCACGTCACCCAGAACAATGGAACCGAGCCTCCTTTCCGCAACGATTTCTGGAATCACAAGGAGGAAGGCTTGTACGTGGACATTGTGTCCGGGGAGCCCTTATTCAGCTCCCTGGACAAATTTGATTCCAATTGCGGCTGGCCCAGCTTCACGAAGCCGGTCAAGCCCCATCAAGTGGAAGAGAAGACGGACCTCAGCCATTTCATGGTCCGGACGGAAGTTAGAAGCCGGGAAGCGGACTCGCATCTGGGCCATGTGTTTAACGACGGACCCGGCCCGAACGGGCTTCGGTACTGCATCAACTCGGCCGCCCTTCGGTTTATTCCGAAGAAGGACCTGGAGAAGGAAGGCTACGGCGAATTCCTTTCCCTGTTTACTTAACCGATGGCCGCACAGTGGGACGGACCTGCTCTGCTTCTTTTGCTTCTCGCGGCACTAGGTATTTTTAGCAGCAACAGCTCGGTTACGATAGCGGCCGTAGTCTTGCTTCTCCTCCGGGTGACCCGCCTGCATGAAGTCTTCCCGTGGCTGGAGAAGTACGGCTTGACGATCGGCATCGTCGTTCTAACCATTGGCGTACTGGCTCCGGTGGCGAGCGGCAAATACAGCTTGCAGGCCATGGGCGCTTCCTTCCTGCAGGTGAAGTCGCTGATGGCTGTCGTTATCGGCGTGCTGGTTTCCTATCTCGGCGGGAGGGGGTCACCCTGATGGCAGGGGAGCCCACCATCGTGGTCGGCCTTCTGACCGGCACCATTCTGGGAGTAGCCTTGTTCGGCGGAGTGCCGGTCGGTCCGTTAATCGCCGCCGGGCTCCTGACCCTTTTAATTGGAAAAGGCGGGTAAGGTCAATCCTCCTTTAGGAGACTGAGCATGAATACTTCCCTTCGTCATAAATGGGTTAGAGTGAGCGATATAGACCTCCATGTAGTGGAAAGCGGTCCGGAGAACGGGCCGCTTATCATTCTGCTTCATGGCTTTCCTGAATTTTGGTACGGCTGGCATAAGCAGATTCCTGAGTTGGCGGAACAAGGATTCCGCATATGGGCCCCGGACATGCGAGGGTATGCGGCAAGCGGCAAGGATGAACATTATCGTTCCAGTACGCTTCCGCAGCTTGCCGGGGATATTCTCGGTTTAATGGATGCAGAAGGGGTAAAAAGGGCGGTTTGGGTGGGGCATGATTTCGGAGCGGCTGTAACCTGGTATGCTTCCTGGAGCTTCCCGGAAAGGGTGCGTAAAGCAGTCATCCTGAACGTCCCTCATCCCGCCGTTATGTATAGTCAAGTGGTAAGGAAGCCTTCTCAAATGCTGCGAAGCTCGTACATGCTCTTTTTTCAGCTTCCGGGACTTCCGGAATGGGTACTAAGACGTAACCGGTTTCGTGTTCTCGAGAGAGCCCTTCAAAAGACAAGCCGTCCGGGCACTTTCGGTGACGGGGAATTGGCCAGATACCGCGAGGCGTGGAAGGAACCGGGGGCTTTAAAGGGAATGTTAAATGCCTACCGGGCCTTAAGGCTGCAGGAGGGGAGACCCCGTATAGGTAGAATCTACCTACCCGTTCTAATAATATGGGGAGCGAAGGACGCTTTCCTGAGCCGATCCCTCGTTCGGCCGAGTTTGGAAATGTGCGAGAATGGAACGCTGGTGATGATCGAGGAAGCCACGCATTGGATTCATCATGAGGAACCGATGATCGTCACCAGGAAGATAGCTGACTTTGCCCGGGACTAACGGGTTGCCGGCTGCAATAGGCTTGAAAACAAAAAGACCAGCTCCTCTTAATTAAAGAAGAAGCTGGTCTTTTTGCTTTGCCGGACCATTCGCTTGCCAAGAGATTTCCGATGCGTGCTCGGGGCATCTGCAGGGGAACCAGCCGTCAGTTCGGGCTCTTCTTGTCCCGGTCCTCGGGCTGCTGGGTATCCCACTTTTCGGCCTGCGGTTCAATGTCCTGCTTCTTCCGGATTTTGCCGGTTTGCTCTTCGGAATTGTTCTCGTTGTTCTCGCGGTTGCGGGCCTCAAAGCCCGAAGCTTGTTTGTCCATTGAGATCTCCTCCTTTAAAAGGGAAAGGCGGGTAAGCCTCATCTACTCTTTACCCTTTAACGCCTGTCGGAAAACAAAAAATCAAACAAAACCAGCTGTCTCTCCTGAAGAAACCCTTTCACCCGACTAAAAGCGAACTATTATCCATTGACTCTTAATAATCGTTCGTGTATCATCAATTAGGGCGGGAAGGATTCCCCCTGGCGATCGTATAACTTCGAGAATGGGCTCGAAGGTTTCTAGAGGAAGCCTTAACTTCCTAGCTACGACCGGTGCTCTTGGAGTACCCGGACGGGGCTGGGTTTTTTGTGTGGTTTTCGCCTGACAATCTTCTCATTCAGGAGGTCTTTTTCCATGAAAGCCTATGATTTTATCGTGGTCGGCGCAGGGCCGGCCGGAATTTTTGCCTGCTACGAAATGACTTTGAAGCATCCCTCTGCCCGCATTCTGCTGGTCGACAAGGGACATGATATTTACCGCCGCAGCTGCCCGATTCTGGAGGAGAAAATCAAGCTCTGCCCGCCGCCGGCCGGGAAAAAGGATTTCGCCGGCTGCCTTCCGGCCTGCTCCATCACCAGCGGCTTCGGGGGAGCGGGTGCCTACAGCGACGGTAAGTTCAACATCACCACTGAATTCGGCGGCTGGATGACCGACTACCTGGCGCCGTCCAAAGTGCTTGAGCTGATCCGCTACGTAGACGACATTAACCTAGCGCATGGAGCGGTACCGGACATTACGGATCCTACGACCGAACGGGTCATGGACATTGAGCATCGTGCCTATGCCGCAGGGTTAAAGCTCCTTCGCGCTCAAGTTCGGCATCTGGGAACGGAACAGAATCTGCAGATTCTGAAGTCCATCTATGAGTACCTGACCACGCGCATCGAGATGCTGTTCAAGACAGAGGTCGAGGACGTCGTGACAGTCAAGGAAGCGGAAGGGCTCGCGGTTAAGGGCATTCAGCTGAAGAACGGGGAGACCCTAGAAGCGCCGTATGTGATGGTGGCCCCGGGCCGGGACGGCTCGGCTTGGCTTACCCAGGTTCTGAAGAAGCGCCGGTTGTCCATGACCAACAACCAGGTGGACGTCGGGGTACGCGTGGAGACTTCCGATGTCGTGATGAGGGAAATCAACGAGCATTTGTATGAAGGGAAATTTATATTCAACACGTCCGTGGGCACCCGGGTCCGCACCTTCTGCAGCAACCCTTCGGGGCACGTCGTCGTGGAGAATCACAGCGGGGTCATGGCGGCGAACGGCCATTCCTATAAGGATCCTAAGCTGGGCTCCCCGAATACGAACTTTGCTCTGCTTGTCTCTCATAAGTTTACGGAGCCCTTTGACAAGCCGAACGAATACGCCCGCGAGATTTGCAAAAGGGCGAACGATCTCTCCTCCGGAGGTGTGATCGTTCAGAAATACGGGGACATCGTCAGAGGACGACGTTCCACGGCCGACCGCATCAAAGAAGGCTTTTGGAGCCGACGCTCAAGGAAGCCGTACCCGGCGATCTGGGACTCGTTCTTCCGTATAACACGATGAAGAGTCTCGTGGAAATGATCCAGGCTCTCGAGAAGGTCACCCCGGGCATCGCAGCGGAGCATACGCTCTTCTACGGAGTGGAGGCCAAATTCTATTCCGCCCGTCCGAAACTGACGGAGCAGTTCGAGACGGAGATCCGCGGCATGTTCTGCGGAGGAGACGGGGCGGGAATCACCCGGGGATTGGCTCAGGCGGGAGCGGCCGGTGTCTGGATCGCGCGCAGCGTCATCGAGCGGCTGAAGTAAACGGCGCGGCATGCATATTTCTTCCACAACCCATCCATAATAGCAGGGAAAGATAACCAGCCGGGGAGGTGAGGAACGAATGGCTAGAATCGCCGTTGAGAACAGCTTGAGCCACATGACGGAAGCCCTCCAGAACAGCGGACACGAAGTGGTGTCGATGGACCAGGTGGAAGGATGCGACTGCTGCGTCATTTCCGGACAGGATGCCAACATGATGGGAATCAGCAACGCGGTTACCCAAGCCTCCGTCATCAATGCGGAAGGATTGACCGATGAGGAGATTCTGAATCGGATCAACGAAAGCATGGCTAACCGTTAATTTAAGTAGGGTATAGCAGGAACGAAGAAATACGGCCCCGGCTGTATTTCTTTTTTTGTTGCGGGGAGGGACACCGGAAGTTGTCAGGGCTTCTTCCTTGTCTTATGATTAGCGGTAGTCCAATGCCTTATCGGTAGAGTACTTTTGCTGCCGGATAAGACACTACTTTACCCCTTCTCCATCTAAGAAAAGAGAGGGAGCAACCAATGGAGTGATCTCATGACCCTTCCTATCGATAGCATTATCCCCGCCCTACAGCAGGCCCTTCGTCAAGGGACAGGGGCGGTTCTGACGGCTGAGCCGGGAGCCGGCAAAACGACCCGCGTGCCCCTCGAGCTTCTCCGCGAACCGTGGCTTCAAGGCCGGCGTATCCTCATGCTGGAGCCCAGGCGGCTCGCCGCCCGGGCCGCCGCCCGCTTCATGGCCGCTTCCCTCGGCGAGAAAGCGGGGGAGACGATCGGATACCGCGTCCGGCAGGATACGGCGGTGGGGCCCCGTACACGGATCGAGGTCATCACGGAAGGCGTGCTGACCCGCATGCTTCAGCAGGATCAGGCCCTGGAAGGAGTCGGCCTCGTAATTTTCGACGAGTTCCACGAGCGAAGCCTGCAAGCCGACCTGGGGCTGGCCCTCTGCCTGCAGGTGCAGCAGCTCTTGAGGGAAGACCTGCGGCTGCTCGTCATGTCGGCGACAATGGATGCCGGGGCCGTGTCCGGGCTGATGGGGGCGTGCCGATTCTGGCCAGCAGCGGAAGGAGCTACCCGGTGGAGACGCGTTACCTCGACAGGCCCTACGAAGGCAGACTGGAGCCGGCGGTGACGTGCGTGGTCTTACGAGCCTTGGCGGAAGAGACAGGCGATATGCTCGTGTTCCTTCCGGGCATGGGCGAAATCCGCCGGGTGGAGGAAGCGCTGCTTCCGCTTGTTAGGGACCGCCGGATCGTGATAGCCCCCTGCACGGAAGCCTTCCCGCGGAAGCCCAGGACCTGGCCATCACTCCCGCTGCTCCCGGGTGGAGAAAGGTGGTCTTGACCACCTCCATCGCGGAGACGAGCCTGACCGTCGAAGGGGTCCGGGTCGTCGTGGACAGCGGACAAAGCCGGGTCCCCCGGTTCTCGCCGCGCACCGGCTTGACCCGGCTGGAGACGGTTCCGGTGTCGGCTGCCTCCGCCGACCAGCGGCGCGGACGGGCCGGGCGCCTGGGACCGGGCGTGTGCTACCGCCTCTGGACCGAGGAGGAGCACCGCCGGCTCGCCCCGCACAGCGTGCCGGAGATCCGCGAGGCCGATCTCGTGCCGCTCGCGCTGGAGCTGGCCGCATGGGGCGCCGCCGACGCCGGCGAGCTCGCCTGGCTCGATGCGCCTCCGGCTGCGGCGCTGGCGCAAGCCCGCGAGCTGCTCGCCCGGCTCGGGGCGGTCTGCCGCGCCGGCCGCCTCACGCCCTACGGCCGGGAGCTGGCCGGCCTGGGGCTGCACCCGCGGCTTTCGCACATGATCCGCCGGGCGATTCCGCTCGGCCTGGGCGGCATGGCCTGCGAGCTGGCAGCGCTTCTCGGCGAGCGGGATGTGCTGCGCGGCGGCCCGGATGCCGGCCGTAACGCGGACCTCCGGCTCCGCTGGGAAGCCCTGAAGGGCTTCCGGGGCGAAGCCGGCAGCGGCACGGCCGGGACGGGCGGCCTGGAGGCCGATCGAGCCGCGTGCCGGCGGATCGAGGCGGAGGCCGCCCAGCTGAAGCGGGAGGCGGGGGTGCGCGGAGAAGACCGGCGAGCGGGGAATGCCGCCTGGTGCGGCGTGCTGCTCGCGTTCGCCTACCCCGACCGGATCGCCGAGCGGCGGGGGACGGCCGGTTTCTACTCGCCAGCGGCCGGGGAGCCGCTCTTCCCGAGCTTCAGCCGCTCTCCGCGGAGTCCTACCTGGCCGTTGCCGACCTGGAGGACCGCGGGGTGGACAGCCGCATCCGGTTGGCCGCTCCGCTTGCTCTGTCCGAGCTGGAAGGTTATTTCCAGGAGCAGCTGGAGGAGGAAACGACGGTCGAATGGGACCGCTCCGCCCAAGCCGTACGGGCTAGGCGCAGAATAAAGCTCGGATCCCTGACCCTGAAGGAGGCGGTGGATCCGGAACCGGATCCTGAAGCGGTTAAGCAGGCTCTAATCCGCGGCATCCGGGAGGAGGGCATGAAGCTCCTGCCATGGACGAAGCCGGCGAGGCAGCTTCAGCAGCGTCTGCTGGCCCTTCGTTCCGTCTCGGAGGAGTGGCCCGATGTTTCGGATGAAGCGCTGGCCGGCGATCTCGACTCTTGGCTCGGCGATCCGCTCTACGGGATGAGGACCCGGAGCGATCTGCAGAGGCTGAATCTGGTTCAGGCGCTGGAAAGCCGGTTATCCTGGCCCCAGAGACGAGAACTGGAAGAAGCGCTGCCCACGCATTACACCGTTCCTAGCGGGTCGAGAATTCCAATAGACTATACCAATCCCGAAGCCCCCGTTCTGGCGGTGCGGCTTCAGGAAGTGTTCGGGCTGCGGGAAACCCCCGGATCGCCGGAGGGCGGCTGCCCTTAACGCTTCATCTGCTTTCCCCGGCCCAGCGGCCCGTGCAAGTGACGCGGGACCTGGAAAGCTTCTGGAAAACCGGCTACTTCGAGGTTAAGAAGGACCTTAAGGGACGTTATCCGAAGCATTATTGGCCCGACGATCCGCTGATCGCGGAAGCCACGAGCCGGGTGAGGCCGAAGCCAAGTGCACAGGGAAGAGGAGAGAGGTAGCAGGGCGAAGGCAGGGAGTCTTTTTCGGAAGGCCGTAGAAGGGGCTCAAGTTCCCTTCATAGGGGAGTTCGGAATGCTCTTCCGACCCAAAAAAAGCAAAAAAACAGTCCCCAAAGTAGGTCATTCTACTGAAGGAACGGCTTTTTTGCCCTATCCTTTATTTCGGACTAACGAATCGTGGAGAATCGTAGTCAGGTTATCCCGTTATCATGGGGGGACATCCTTTCTTTCACCCCCAATAGGAGCGACTAACGTTTTGACGCTTCGTTTTCGTTATAAAGCGGCGATTCTTAGTCCGGCAAAATTTCCTTGACCCGGCCGACCTGGCCATCGGCCAGGCGTACCTTGATCCCGTGGGGATGGGTAGGCGAATTGGTCAAAATGTCCTTCACGGTTCCCCGTGTCAGGCTTCCGGTGCGCTGGTCCTTCTTCAGGACGATGTTCACCTGAAGACCGGGCCGGATATCTTTGCGGTTCTGTCCGTTCATGAAGCATTCCCTTCCTTTCGTATCGGTTTCCCAGCTCCCTTTTGTCCTATGTGCCGTTGCGGTTCCGCTGCTCTTCAAGAGAGCCGATACACCCGCGCTTCATAAGGCTGCATCGTAAAGTCACTGCCGGAGTCCAGCGAAGAGCCTTCGTAGTTGGACAGAAGAAGCTCCGCCTTCTCCAGCTCGATGGAGTCGGGAAGCTCGCAAACGGGCTGCCGTTCGAAGAAATTGAGCAGGACGAGCAGTTGGCTTTCGTTGCAGGATCGCGTGTACGCATAAATTTCGGGATGCAGCGGGAGCAGAAGCTGGTAATCTCCGTACACGATCACCTCATGGGCTTTGCGCAGGGCAATCAGCCGGCGGTAGTAGTGATAGACCGAATCCGGGTCGGCCACCGCCTCCTCCGCGTTGACCTCGGGGTAGTTGGCATTGACCCGGATCCAGGGAACACCGGAGGTGAACCCGGCCTGGGGGGACGAATCCCACTGCATGGGAGTTCGGGCATTGTCGCGTCCCTTGCTCCAGATGGCCTTCATGATGGTTTCCTCCGGAATTCCTTCCTTGCGGGCCTCTTCATAGTAATTCAGAATCTCCACATCGCGGTAGTCGTCAATGGAGTCGAACCGGACGTTGGTCATGCCGATCTCTTCCCCCTGGTAGACGAAAGGCGTCCCTTCGAGCGTATGAATGAAGGTGGCGAGCAGCTTGGCCGATTCCTTCCGGTAAAGCTTGTCGTTGCCGTAACGGGATACGGCACGGGGCTGGTCATGGTTATTGAAATAGTTCGCATTCCAGCCTTTCCCGTGCAGAACGGTCTGCCACTTGCTCATGATCTGCTTCAGTTCGAGCAGGTTCCAGGGCCGGAGCTCCCATTTGCCGGTTCCTCCGAAGGCGGCATCAAGCTGCATATGCTCGAATTGAAATACCATGTTGAGCTCGTGACGTTCATCGCCTATGTAGCAGAGCGCCTGTTCCGGACCGAGTCCGGACGTTTCCCCGACAGTCATCAGGTCGTAATTAAGCAGAACCTTTCGGTTCAGATCCCGGAGCAGGTCGTGAACCTTCTCCAGATTGGAGAACATCTGGTAAGCCGGAACCACCGGCCGGTTATCCGGATCGTCCGCATCGGGAAAGCCTTCGGCCTTCACGATATGGGCGATGGCGTCGAATCGGAAGCCGTCGATGCCCTTGTCCAGCCACCAGCGCACCATTTTATAGATCTCCTCGATGACCTGTGGATTTTTCCAGTTGAGATCGGGCTGGTGCTTCGAGAAGAGGTGAAGGTAATACTCGCCGCTCGGCTCGTCATATTCCCATACACTGCCGCTGAAGAAGGACTCCCAATTGTTCGGGGGCCGCCGTTTTTGCCCTGTCGCCATACATAATAATCGCGTTTGGGGCTGTCCTTGGACGAACGGGATTCGATAAACCAGGGGTGCTCGTCCGAGGTGTGATTGACCACCAGATCCATAATCAGCTTGATTCCCCGGGCATGGGCCTCCGCAAGCAGCTCGTCGAAATCCTCCATCGTTCCGAACGCGTCCATAATAGCACAATAATCGCTGATATCATACCCGTTGTCATGGTTAGGAGACTGATAAATGGGGCAGATCCAGATGACGTCAATGCCGAGATCCTTCAAGTAATCCAGCTTGGAGATCACCCCCTGCAGATCCCCGATGCCGTCCCCGTCCGAATCCATAAAGCTCATTGGGTAGATCTGATACACCACGCTTTCCTTCCACCACTTTTTATTCATCGCCAGCCTCCTGCCTGCTTATAAGCCTTTATTTCAAGATTTACCCATACCGCCTGACATCGCATCGTGTCCATGCCAAATTCCTCATCCCTTACGAGCCCCATGGCAAAAGACGGATCCGAGAGGACCCGCCTTTCTTAAGCTTGCCTTTTTCCCTTTCTAGGCGTCGGGAGATTCATCAAAGGCTGCCGTTTTGTTAAGGTGACTGGTGATGGCCCCAACCGCGTCGTCGCTGGAGTTGGTGACTCCGTTCTCTTCCGTCTTGATCTCGTTAGCTTCTTCCGGTGTTTTGAAATTCCGGTTAATGGTTTTGGCTTGGTCGTTCATCACTTTGCCGTCCTGGTCGGTCACAAGATCCTCTCCTTGTTCTTTTGTTAGGCAAGCCCATCCCCTGTAGCATTTGCTTCTCTGGCCGGCTCTATGCCGTCCTACCGTGTTCCTTTGCCCGATTAAGGGTATATAAGGATAGAGAAAATCTACGGAGGGAAGGAGAGAATCCGATGGCCAAAGCCTTCGACTACACCCTGGATTTCGAGCATACCGATTTCCGCCGGCATCCGGACCTTTACACGGTCGGCCGGGGAGAGCAGGGCGTGCTGCTCGTGGAGCCTTACAAAAGCGAAATTTTGCCCCATTGGCGTTTCAAAACGCCGGAGATTGCGGAGGAATCGTCGGAAATCATTTACCGGATGTTTCTCGAGTACAAGGAAGCGGACGATTTCGTCGGGATGGACATGGCCCGGAAATTTCTTCAGATGGGCTATACGAGGGCGCGGAGGTACACCAACCACAAAGGGGGCCGCAAGTACTCGAAGGAGGACGGGAAGGTGCTGCCCTATACCAACGATCCCGTAAAGGCGGAAGCCGCGGCGATCTTCAAGGAAAAATGGTTTGAAGCGAAGGACGATGCCGATTACCTTCGGATGAAGCAAAAACACAGGGCCCTCTACGAAAACAAGGCGTAATGGCTCAGATCGACATTGAACCCTTGGGCCGGTACTACTATAATAATAAGATTGTTTCCTTTATCCACCTTGCCAAAGGAGAACCGCCATGTCTGGATTCCGCTCTTATCTTGTTTTTGTCAAGCCTTATTGGAAGCTAATTCTGGTTACCGTTCTGATCGGGATGGTCAAGTTCGGCATTCCTCTAACCCTTCCTCTTATTATGAAGTATGTCGTCGATACCCTGCTGCTCGGGGACGGGCCGCCTGCCGAGAAGACGCAGAAGCTGTTCACCGTCATGGCCGGGGCGTTCGTCCTTTTCGTGATCATCCGGGCGCCGGTGGAATATTTCCGCCAATATTTTGCCCAGCTCACGACGAGCCGCATTCTGTACGACCTTCGAAGCCGGCTGTATGAGCATGCCCAGAAGCTGTCGCTCCGGTATTACCAGAACCGCAAAACGGGGGAAATTATTTCCCGCATGATCAACGACGCAGAGCAGACGAAGAGCCTGGTGGAGACCGGGATGATGAACGTCTGGCTTGATTTGTTCACCCTCACGATTGCGATGGGCTTCATGCTGCATATGGATTTCTGGCTGACGGTCGCCGCGGTGGCGATTTTTCCTTTTACGGGGTCTCGGTGAAGCTGCTGTACAAGCGGCTCCGCCAGCTTTCGAAGTCCCGATCGCAGGCGCTGGCCGAGATGCAGGGCTACCTGTATGAACGGGTGAACGGCATGCCGGTCATCAAAAGCTTTACCCTCGAGCAGCACGAGCAGGGACAGTTCAAGGAGCGGAACGGCAAATTTCTCTCCCGTGCCATCGCCTTGACCCGGTGGAACGCGCTTACGAATTCCATCATCAATACCCTTACGGATATCGCTCCTCTGCTGGTTATCAGCTACGGGGGATATCAGGTCATTCACGGTAACCTGACGCTCGGGGCCTTTGTAGCCTTCTTCGCCTATCTGGACCGGCTGTACAGCCCCTTCGGAGGATTGTTAATTCCTCTACGGAACTGACCCAGGCGAGCGCCTCCCTGGAACGGGTGCTGGAGCTGTGGAATGAGCCCTACGATATCAAGGATACGGACAGGGCCAAGCCGATCGGAACGGCCCGGGGCCGGATCGAGTTCGATCGGGTATCCTTCCGGTATGACAAGTCCGCTGAATGGGTGCTGAAGGACATCTCGCTCACCATTGAACCGGGACAGACGGTGGCCTTCGTCGGAATGAGCGGGGGCGGCAAGTCCTCCCTGATCAGCCTCATCCCCCGCTTCTATGACATTCAGGAAGGAAGCATCCGGGTTGGAGGCACCGATCTCCGGGACATCACCTTGAAAAGCTTGAGGGGACACATCGGGATGGTGCTGCAGGACAACATTCTGTTCAGCGGAACGGTCCGGGAAAACATTCGGATGGGGAATCCCCAAGCTACGGAGGAGGAGATGATTCAAGCGGCTCAAGCGGCCAACGCCCATGACTTCATCAGCGCCCTGCCTAACGGGTATGACACAGAGATCGGGGAGAGGGGCGTCAAGCTGTCGGGTGGCCAGAAGCAGCGGGTTGCCATCGCCCGCGTGTTCCTTAAGAATCCGGAGATTCTTATTCTGGACGAAGCGACCTCCGCCTTGGATCTGGAGTCCGAGCATCTCATCCAGGAGTCCCTCGACAGTCTCTCCCGGGGCCGCACTACGCTGATTGTAGCTCACCGTTTGTCCACCATCACGCATGCGGATCTAATCGTCGTGATGGAGCATGGGGAGATTACCGAGAAGGGAACGCACGCCGAGCTCATGCGACTGGACGGCTCCTATGCCCGCCTGTTCAATGTTCAGCATCTGCGGGATTAAGCGTACCGTTTGTTCGTGATGGAGGAGAAGAAACCGATCCTTTCGGGTCAAGAATCCCGGAAGGATTCTTTTTTTGCCCTTTTTGTCGGAAATCAGGTAAACTATTGGAATAGATTAATATTAGAGAGGACTGAGAAAATGGCCCAAGTCGACATTATTACCGTGAATTCCATGGATAACGACCGGATCGCCGGATTAACCGATCTGCTTATTGCGGTGGTGGAGGACGGAGCCTCCGTTGGTTTCCTGCCCCCTAAGCCGGGAAGAAGCCGCTAACTACTGGGGAAAGCTCATGAGCCCGGGCGTCATTCTGTGGATTGCCAAGCGCGATAACCGAATCATCGGAAGCGTCCAGCTGCATTTGGCTATGAAGCGTAATGCCGGACACCGTGCGGAAGTCGCCAAGCTGATGATCCTACCGGGGGAACGCCGGAAGGGCGTAGGCCGCATGCTTATGCAGCGTCTCGAGGAAGAAGCGAAGGAGCAGGGACGAACGCTGCTCATTCTTGATACCCGGACGGGGGATCCGGCCAATCATCTTTACCGCTCTCTTAACTTCCAGGAAGTGGGTCGTATTCCCAACTATGCCAAATCCCCGGACGGGCAGCTGCATGAGACCGTTTTCTATTTCAAGGAACTGTAGGGGACTGGGGGTTCCTTACCGGCTCGATGTGCCACTTCCGCGAATAAAGTCCGAAGGGATAAAGATCTGACAAACGGCGGCCGGATAGGTTATAATTAGCGGATAAACCCACGGCGTCTGTTCAACACATGGCATGGAACATCAGGGACGAACGGGCCTTGGTGTTCTTTTTTAGAATAGGGGGATATAACGATGGGTTACATAATGGAACTGCGGGAAACGCTAGGTTCCCGGCCTCTCCTGATGCCGGGGGCCTGTGTTCTGGTCCGTAACGAGGAGGGTCACCTTCTTCTTCAGAAGCGGAGCGACAGCCTCGATTGGGGAACCCTTGGCGGCGCGCTGGAGCTGGGGGAGTCACTGGAGGAAGCGGCGGCACGGGAATTGCGGGAGGAGGCCGGCTTAACGGCCAAGGCCTTCCGGCTGATCGCCCTCTTGTCCGGGCAGGACATGTATTACCGCTATCCGCATGGGGATGAAGTGTACAACGTGATGGCCGTGTACGAAGCGGTCGAAGTGGAAGGGATCCCCACGTTGAACGATGATGAAGGGCTGGAGCTGAAGTATTTTGCATTCGACCAGCCGATTCCGGATTTGAATCCTTTTACGGAGCTCGTCCTCCGAAAAATCGGTTACCTGAACTAACGCGGAACGGGACCGGTTCGATCCGGATGTCCCCAAAGGAGAGGTCAACAATGGGCTCCAGAATGATGCATTACGCCATTACCGTTCTGCTTCAGCGAGAGCTGGGGATCGAAAGCGAGCTTTTCCTGCTCGGGGGAATCGCTCCCGATGTTCACAAAAACATGAACGTGCCAAAGCCCCTTTCCCACTTTCTCGTCCTCCAGGAAGAAGGGAGAAGCTACCCGGATTATTCGGCCTTTCAAGCCAAGTACAAGCCGGATAAGGGCAAGCCTTTTCATCTCGGCTACTACTTTCATCTGGTGTCCGACGATTTGTGGGTGAGGAGGATTTACCACCCGCGGATCGGCCTTCTGCCTCAGCCCGCCAAGAAGGAAGCCCAGCAGCAATCGTACCGCGACTTCTGGCGGCTGAACGGCAAGCTGGCGGACCATTATGGGCTCCAGTGGCGGTCTTCTGCCATCGATCCGGCCCTTATCGGAACGATCGAGGAAATCGACCCGCTCTTTTTGCCGGCTCTTCAAGAGGATATGTCTCAGGATTTCGCAAGGATGGAGGAGGCCAAGCAAGAGGAGTTAGAGCTTCTCGGTCTCGCTGAGGTTCATGATCTGCTGGTGGAATCGGTTCAGCTTTGTCTGGAGCTTTATTCGAAGATCAGGCTGGCGGAGGGTGCGGGACAAGGATGAGAGAGATCGAACAGGCTCTCTCCTGGATCCGGGAAGATGAGGAGATGGTGAGCGAGCTGGAAGCGGTCCGGATGCTCGGCCTCCCGCAGGCCTGCCTATCGGCCGGCTGGATCCGCAATTGTGTATGGGACAAGCTGCACGGGTATGAGTCGCGAACACCATTAAACGACCGTGACGTTATTTACTACGATCCTTCCCGAACGGACGAGCAGGAGGAGAAGGAACACGAAGAGACGCTCCGCAAGCTTCTCCGGCGGAACGGCTGGTCAGTGAAGAACCAGGCCCGGATGCATCGGCGCAACGGTCAAGCGGAGCCGTATTCCTCTATCGAGGATGCGATGAAACACTGGCCGGAGACGGCGACGGCAACGGGAGTGCGGCTTACGCAGGAAGGCCGGCTGGAATGGATCGCCCCGCATGGAAGCGGAGATCTGTTCGGGCTTCTGGTTAGACGGAGCCCCTATTTTGGGGATCCGGCCTTTTTTCTCGCAAGGGTCAGGACCAAGGGCTGGCTGGCCCGCTGGCCGAAGCTCCGTCTGATCCAGGAGCCGGATGGACAAGAGTACCAAGAGGAAGGGTAGAGAGAATAATGAAATTCAGACCGTGTATCGACCTGCACCAAGGCAAAGTGAAGCAAATCGTAGGGGAGACGTTGACGGACGACCCGAACCGGGTTGTGGAAAATTTCGTATCGGAGAAGGACTCCGCCTTTTATGCGGACTTGTTCAAGCAGGACGGGCTGACCGGCGGCCATGTGATCATGCTGGGCGGCGGCAACCACGAGGCCGCTGTCCAAGCTTTGGAAAGCTATCCGGGCGGTCTTCAGATTGGAGGCGGCATTCACCCGGGCAATGCCGCGTCTTATCTGGAAGCGGGGGCCTCTCACGTTATTGTAACCTCCTATATCTTCCAGGATGGGGAGCTGAACCGAGGTCACCTGGAGCAAATCCACCGCGAGGTCGGACGGGAGCGGCTCGTTATCGACCTAAGCTGCCGCGAGCGGGACGGCAAGTGGTTCGTCGTGACGAACCAGTGGAGAACGTTCAGCTCCTTCGAGGTCAACGCCGACAATCTTCGGGAGCTGGAAGCGTACTGCGACGAGTTTCTGATCCATGCCGTTGACGTGGAAGGCAAGCGGACCGGGATTCTGGGAAGCCTTGTCAGCCATCTGGCTGAATGCGTGACGATCCCCACGACTTACGCGGGCGGCGCACGCTCCATCGAAGACCTGCGGGAGTTCGAACGTTTGAGCGGGGGCCGGATGGACATCACCATCGGCAGCGCATTGGATATTTTCGGCGGAAGCCTTCCTTACCGGGACGTCGTGGCGTTCTGCCGCGGGTAAAGTCCTGAGGGCTTGGCGTGAAACTAACGGAAAATGGCACAAAACTATATAGGATTTGAAGTGGCAAAAGGAAGAGCTTGGCTATCAACCAAGCTCTTTTTCCTTTACTTCTTTTTCCTTAGAATCGTTCGTGGGGAAGGCCAACGATCCATTTCTGTGGCAACGTTTAATTATAACCTTTCACTTTTCCAAGAATGCTGTCTTTTGAAATCGGACCGAAATGTCTGCTATCACCGCTTCGAATCCAATTATCCCCAATAATATAATACTGCCCGTCAGGAATTTTTAATTCTTGCTTGTTGGTTTCATCGCTTTCCTGAATAATTTTAATTACACTTTTAACAGCTTCCGAATTTGAACTTTGTTTCTTTAATTGAGCCAAGTCCATTCCACCCCAATGTGCTTGACCATAAAAGGTATCCAGTTTTTTCCCGTTTATATAAAGCTGACCTTGTTCAATTCGAATACTCTCTCCAGGAAGCGAAACAACTCTTGAAATTTCGGTGTCTTGCAAACCGTTATTGCTTTTAGCTGCCTGCGGATTTTTGTAATAAACGATGTCGCCTCTTTGAACAGGGTTGGATTTATAATGGCCTTGATCAATAACTACACCAACCCCGGAAAACTCCTTGTTTCCGCGCTCCATATTGTCATTCATATGTTTGAATACAACCATGCCGGCTCCAACGTCCGCCTTGGCAACCGCTTCTGAGGTGCGATTATCACGCAATGGCTGGGAACAAGCAGGGAAAAGAAACACCATTAATAAGATCATTATAAATCGATACACATGGCACCCCACCAATTATTTCCATAATCTCATTATACGACTAAAATAAAGATCCCATCTAAATAATTCCAAAATTTTTATGAAAGATTCCATTATGAAGGTAATATCTTTGATCGTAAAATCGATGAAACCTCATGTTGCCGGTTCGCACTCCACTTTTCTTGACAATTTAATATTGCACTCAAAACGGAAACCGGTAGCTGAATGCAGGCTCCCTTTTTCTTGCGATTTTTCCAAGCCTCCGGCTCCCTGCCATCTCTCTCCATGATTGGGCTAACCCCCGACGGTTAATAACCCGTATACCGATTGAGTAAGGAAATCCATGCCGGGAGGGGAATTGACGATGCAAACCGTATGGAAAGGCGCGGTCAGCTTTGGCCTCGTGAATGTACCGGTCAAAATGTTCACCGCCACCCAAGACAATGACATTCCGATGAAAATGCTTCATAAAGAATATAACGTACCGATTCATTACACCCGCACCTGCCCAAAATGCGAGAGAAATGTCAGCTGGGACGAGATCGTAAAGGGGTATGAATACGAGCCGGGCCACTTCGTTACCTTCGATAAGAAGGAGCTGAACCAGCTCGCGTCGGAGTCGTCCCGGGAGATTCGCATCCTGGATTTTGTGGACCTGGACGAAATCGACCCCATCTATTTCCAGAAGACCTATTACCTTGCTCCGGAAGAAACAGGAGCTCACGCCTATAACCTGCTCGTACAGGCGCTGGAGGAGACGAACAAGATAGGAATCGCGAACGTAACCATCCGTTCCAAGAGCTCTCTCGCGGCCATCCGGGTAGCGGACGGGGTGCTTTCCATGGTCACGATGTACTATGCCGAAGAAATCCGGCCCAAAGCGGAAATTCCCAATCTCCCCGAAGCGTCCAAGGTGGACAAGAGAGAACTGGATATGGCGGTTATGCTGATTGATCAGCTGAGTGCAGCCTTCGAACCGGACAAATATGAAGACGAATACCGGGAACGCCTGCTGGAGGCTATTGAGGATAAGGTCGAGGGCAAGGAAGTGAAATTCGCTCCGGAAGAAAAGAACCCGAATGTTGTTAGCCTGATGGATGCGCTAAAGGCGAGCTTGAAGCAGTCTGAAGGAGCGGAGCGCCGACCGGCTAAGAAGACTTCGGAGGATAACGAGAAGAAAGCCCGTTCCGGGGAAGCTCCCGCCGTCCAGCCGAATCCAAGGCGTCCAAGCCGGCCAAAACCCGTTCGAAATCGCGCTCCAAAAAACAGGGGCTTAAAGCATGGCCCTGTTCATCCCCATGTCGCCGATACTGGTGGATCGCCTGCCTGCCGATACCGACCGGGTCTGCCAGCTGAAGTATGACGGGTTTCGTATCTTGGCCTTGGTGGACAACGGAAGGGTGGAGCTGTTCTCCAAGCGGATGCAGCCGAAGACAGCCGTCTACCCGGAGCTTGTCCGAGCGTTGTCCGCGCTCAAAGGAACCTTCCTTCTGGACGGAGAAGCGGTACTTCCCGATGACGAGACAGGCGCCCCTAGCTTTCAGAGGATGCAGCAGCGGGATAAGCTGACGGACTCCGCTTTGATTCGGCTTGCCGCAGCGGATCATCCAGTCCGCTACATGCTATTCGATCTGCTGCAGCTCGGCCAGGAGGACTGGCGGCCTAAGCCGTTTCGCGAGCGATACGGTGCATTGCAGGAGCTGGCCGCTTCCTGGGAGGAACCGCTCGTTCTCTCTGACCTGTATCACGACGCGGACTGCTTATGGGAATGGGTATGCGCCCATGGCTGGGAAGGAATTGTCAGCAAACGGCTGGAGGGTCCTTACCGAAGCGGTAAAGATCACGGGGAGGACTGGCTGAAGCGCAAAATCGTGCTGCAGCTGGAAACGGACATCCCGGGTGTTATCGTTAAGGAGGGGCGGGTTTCCAGCCTGGTCATGCGGCGGAATGGAATCTATGCCGGCCGGGTCTCCTCCGGATTGAGCGGCAGGGCGAAGAAACAGCTGCTGCAGCTTGAAGTAGGAAGGAAACCCGGAGATTATTTTCCCGACGAACCGGAAGGCCTCCGCGGTACGGAAGTCTTCTGGCTGCAGCGCCCGTTAACCGCTCAGGTGACAGCCAGGGAGCTTACGAATACGGGACTGCTCCGTCATCCCAAGCTGCTCTCCTTAGGAGGGATTGCCTTATGAGAGAACGCGAGGAAGAGATTCTGGAAGTCGAAGGGGAGGAAGTCACCGTCACTCACCCGGAGAAGGTTTACTGGCCGGACCTTGGCATCAGCAAGGTGATGTACCTTCAGAAGCTGGTGGCCTTGGCCCCTATCTTCTGCCGTACTGCCGGAACCGGTACCTGACCACGATTCGCTATCCGAACGGGATCGGGGGAAAGTCCTTTTACCAGAAAAATGCTCCGCGCCCGCTTCCCGACTACGTCCGCACAGCCGAGCATGAGGAGATCACCTATATCCATCTCGATTCCCTGCCCACGCTGTTATGGCTGGGAAATCTGGCCGCCTTGGAGTTTCATCCCAGCTTCGCGTACATCGGAGGGGTGGAGCCGGCGGAGTGGGTGCTGGATATCGATCCCAGCGAGGACAAGCGTCCCCAGCTCATGGAGGCGGTCTCTCTGATAGGAGAAACCCTGGACGAGCTCGGAATCCAGTCCGTTCCCAAAACATCCGGAGCGACAGGCGTTCAGATTATTATTCCGATCCGAGACGGCTACCGGTTCATGGATTTGAAAGGAATCGGCAAGTTCATCGGAACGTACCTGTCGCAGAAATACCCGGATTGGTTCACGGTCGAACGGCTTCTTCATGAGCGGGGAAACCGGATTTACATTGATTACGTTCAACATGCGGCAGGCAAAAGCCTGGCGGCCCCCTACACGCCAAGGGCAAGACCGGAGGCGACGGTCTCGACTCCCCTGCTGTGGGAGGAGGTCCGAAGAAATGCCGATCCTCGTGATTATACGCTTCTTACCATCGAAGAACGCCTTGACCGGGTAGGAGATCTGATCGCCCAGGTGCCTAAGCAATCCCTGGATCCCATCCTGGATTATATCCGCCGAAGGCGGTAAGGAGCTTCCTCTGCTTCGGCAGCTGAGCCGCAGGGTATATAATTAGCAAACCAGAAGGAGGGATTATCATGGCCGACACCAATCCAGCATCGGTTCACACTACCCCTAACCCCGAGGGGGCTGGGACAACCAGAAGAATGGCAGAAAGCTCAGTCACCATAACACCAAAGCCGATGCCGAGAAGCAGGGCCGGGAGGAAGCCAGACAGTCTGAGACCGAGCATAAAATCCACAACAAGGACGGTAAAATTTCCGAATCCAACAGCTACGGGAACGACCCGTTTCCTCCAAAGGGTTAATACGGGGATCGCTTCCAGCCGGCAGGTATAAGGGCTCTCTTTTTCGTTTATAATGGAAAAGAGAGCGTTTACCACTTGCTGAAACCGAAACGAAGTGGTATACTTGGAACAAGCTATAAATCTGAAACCGAAATTCACGTATTGAGAAGGGTTCATTTTTGTAAATGTCCATTTCTCAATGTGTGAATTTTCTTTTTTATGAGGATTAGGAACATATTAATACTTTTTGGAGGTAGATTCCATGCAAACAGGAACAGTGAAATGGTTTAACGCAGAGAAAGGCTTTGGCTTCATCGAAGTGGAAGGCGGAAGCGACGTATTCGTTCACTTCAGCGCTATTCAAGGCGAAGGCTTCAAATCGTTGGACGAAGGACAAGCCGTTGAATTCAACGTAGTTCAAGGCAACCGCGGACCGCAAGCCGAGAATGTTGTAAAGCTGTAAGAAAGCAGAACCGAAAGCAGTCCCGGCGGTAGATTATTCTACCGAGGGACTGTTTTTTTGCGTTCATGCTTCTTTAAAGCAAAGGCAGCCGGGAATCTCCCGGCTGCCTTACTACCTGTTCGATTAAGGACCGGAGGGTTGAACCGGCAGGGTAACACCGGCGGTTTCGGCGATGACCGTCTCCTTGCTGTCGATGACCTTCACCTTAAGCTCGACCGAGCCGGCTTTCAGCAGGTCCTTCGGCAGGGAAGCCGACAGGGTGCCGGGCTGACTGGCTTTGGTAACCAGGGCTTTGCCGTTAGCATAAAGGACCCCCAAGGCGGGAAGGTTGGCCCCCGTTACCGTAACCTTCAGATCTGCCTGGCCTCCAGGAGCCAAAGCTTCCGGACTTACTTTCTCGATCTCGAGAGGACCGTACCCCAACCGGTAACCGGGCTGGAGGATCCGGTCCTTTTCTTTCTTGAATAGATGCTGCTCCCCAAACAAGACGTCATATTGGAGGGTTTCGTATTCCTTTAAGTCATCCTCGTTAATCCGGTATTGTTCATATTTATCCTTCGGGGGAATAAGGGGAATCCGCTCATACAACCGGGATAGAAAGTCGGTGTAAGCGTTCCCTTGCAGCTTGGCTTGTTTAAGCACATATGGCCCGAGGAAGGAGGGGCTCATGTCCACCCGAGCGGGGTTCTCCGGAAGATAGTTATTCCACACCACATACGGGGTCCGGTACATTTTGTTGAGCAGATCGGGATCGCCGTCCGTCAAATACTTGGCATCCTTGTAAACCTTATAATCGTCTCCGAGGAAGGGCAGATGATCGCCGAAAAACACAACAATCGTAGGTTCGTCTACGGTTTTGTAATGCTCCACCAGCTGCTGAAGCATCGCGTCGGCGGACGAGGTTCCTTGGGCATAGGTTTCCAGCTGACCCCGCGAGTCGGCATTGACCGGACCGTTTACTTTGATGGTGTTGTCATTGAATTTACCCGGGTAGTAATGGAAGTGATTCTCCATCGTATTGGCAAAAATAAAGTCGCGCCCGGGCGTTTTACGGCTTTCGGAGATGATGACATTCGCCACCTCGCGGTCTGCTATATAAGGGCCCTCGTACACAGGGTTAAAGAATTCTATAGGAATGAATTGGCCGAATCCGAAATTCTCGTACACCTTGCGGGAATTGAAGTACCAGTTGTGGAAGGGACTGACGGCCAACGCCGTGTAGCCCTGACGGGTCAGGATGGAAGCGAGGGTGTCGATCGGTTTATCAATATATTGGTTGTAGGCGATTGATCCCTGCGGCAGGAAACGCATGGAATTGCCGGTGAGCACCTCGAATTCGACATTGGCCGTTCCTCCTCCGAACTGCGGCGAAAGCAGCCATCCGCTTGTGGATGTCTTCTGAAGGGAGTGGAAGAAGGGCAGCGGATCACGGCTGAACGACACGTTGGTCATGACGGTCGGATCCCAGAACGATTCGCTCAGAACGACAATCACGTTAGGCTGGACGCTGGAAGGCTCGCCCGCGACCGGAACGGACTGGTCCACGATCGCATCCACGGCTTCGTCGGTGTAGCCGTTAATCTCTCCGCCCGGACTCAGCTTCGTATTGAGCAGAGTAGATAGGGCAAAGCCGTTCGCACGGACGTTCTCCGCCTGGTTCCAGGCCAGCGGCTTGATGTTAACCGCAAGCAGGGGATTGACCGGTTTGTCCATGTAGAGAATCACGAGAATGGCTGCGGCTCCCGCCCCGCACCACAACCTGGTGGACCACCCAATCCTGACGGGAAGGGAAGAGAGCCTGTACAGCACCAGGTAACTCAGGACAGCAAAGGTCACCAGCGCCAGAACGCTGCCCGGCGTAACGATTCCCTTGATGTATCCCGCCATGTCTTTGGTTTCCCCAGCCAGAACGAAATCCCAAGGAAGAAGAGGGACGCCAAGCATCTTCAGCTTGATTCCGCTCACCAGGGATAGGGTAAGCAGGATGGTGGAAACGAACCAATATGACCACCGGAGCCTTCCTAACACGGAGGTCAGCAGGAGCAGAAGACCGAGCATCAGCAGCGTATTCACCCAGAAAGCCGGTCCGCCGCGCAGGACCCAGGCCGCCTCCTCCCTTAGCTCCCCCGGCTCATGAATTCCGTTAGTAAAAGCGGAAGGAAGCAAAGAAGCAGCAAAGTAAACGCTTGCATAAACAGAGGGAAGAAGCGGCGGAACCCGTTTGGCATTAGTCAATCACCTAAACCTTTAAGATTTGATAAACCCATGTTTGCCCCATTATAGCATGGGGTAATGGGGATAAGAAGAAATTTTTGGAATAGAAGGCTGGATTTTGGTTAAATTAACCCAAATACGCCCAGTAAAGGAGCTGGATTCATGTCGTCCCAACCTTCTTCATCCCGATTTCCGCAGTTTCCCGAATCGTATTGGATCGCGTCCGAGGAAATACCTGCCCAGCCCCAGCTGACAGAAGACATTCAGGCGGATGTTACGGTTGTGGGAGCGGGTATAACCGGACTGACAACCGCTTATCTTCTGGCCGAGCGCGGGTTAAATGTGGTCGTCCTCGAAGCGGGCCGGATGGTTCACGGAACGACGGGCCATACAACAGCCAAGGTCACGGCTCAGCACAACCTGTTTTACGACGAGCTCCTCTCCCATTTTGGGGAGGACAAGGCCAGGCTTTACTACCAGGCCAATCAGGAAGCCGTCGATTTTGTCAAAAAGCTGGTTAACGATCACAGTATCAGCTGTCAGCTAAGCGAAGAAGACGCCTATGTTTACACCCAGTCCGATTCCTATGTCGAGAAACTTCAAAAAGAAGCCGAAGCCTATCGTAAGCTCGGGATTCCCGGG
Organism: Paenibacillus sp. CC-CFT747; assembly: GCA_030323305.1. Lineage (GTDB taxonomy): Bacteria > Bacillota > Bacilli > Paenibacillales > NBRC-103111 > Paenibacillus_AO > Paenibacillus_AO aurantius. The sequence goes on from CP106741.1 coordinate 4,700,166, forward strand.
GATATGTGGAGCGGGTCTCCCTTCCGTATGAGACCAAAGGCGCGGTGAGGATGAAGAACCAGGCGCAGTTCAATCCGTTGCCTTTCCTGAAGCATCTCGCCGGCCACATCATCCGCATGGGCGGCCGAATCTATGAGAATACGACAGTCAACGGAGTGTCCAAGGAAGAGATGCCCAAGGTCAAGACGAGCGACGGTCATCAGGTGACCTGCCGCCACGTGGTGGTGGCCTCTCACTTTCCTTTCAATGACCGGAACGGTTTCTATTTCTCCCGGCTTCATGCGGAACGCTCCTATGTCATTGCCGGCAAAACGAAGGTTCCGTTCCCCGGGGGATGTACATCAGTGCCGAAACCCCCACGAGGTCCCTGCGTTCGGTCCGGATAGACGGCGAACCGATGGTCATTTTCGGCGGCGAAGGCCATAAGACGGGGCAGGGCATCTGCACCTTCCAGTATTACGAAGCCCTGGAACAGTTCGCTCGGGAGGAATTCGGACTTGAGGAGATAGCTTACCGGTGGTCCGCCCAGGATCTCTATACGCTGGATAAAGTACCGTACATTGGACAAATGCTGAAGGACCAGCCCAACATCTATATGGCGACGGGGTATAAAAAATGGGGGATGAGCACCAGCGTGGCGGCGGCCATTCTTAACACGCGGCTGATTACCGGCGAGGGCAGCCCCTATGCGGAGCTGTTCTCCCCTCAGCGCTTCCATGCCGACCCCGACGTGAAAACATTCGTTGCCCAGAACGCCAACGTAGCCGCCAACCTGGTGGCCGGCAAGCTCGACCTCACTTACCGCAAGCCCGAGGAACTGGGCAGCGATGAAGGAGGCGTCGTCAAGATCAAGGGCAAGCGGACGGGGGCTTACCGGGACAAGCAGGGCCAGCTTCATCTGGTCGACACCACCTGCAAGCATATGGGGTGCGAAGTGAATTGGAACGCGGCCGAGCGCACTTGGGATTGTCCCTGCCATGGCTCCCGTTACGACCACACGGGCCAGGTTATCGAAGGTCCGGCCAAGCAGGCCCTTGATCCTGTCAAGGGAGAGTAAGATCCTATAAGATTCGAACCCGAACCAATCTTCATTCTGGAAGGGAAGACAGCCTGCCAACGGGCTGTCTTTTTTGTTGGAGATGACTGTCCGGAAGCTTCCGGCGCGGCTTATGTTCATAAAGAAGAATAAGCCGGAATAATATGGATAGGAAGGCAGCGGACAGGAGGAGATCTTTATGGATTATAAACGTAGACAAGCCCCCGCCATTCTGGGAATCGGGACGGCGGTTCCGGACGGCCTTATCATCCAATCCGAGGTGGCGGGCAGGCTGGCGGAAGGGCTTAAGGAATACCCCGATTCGATGCGCTGGGCCAAACGAATCTTTCGCGGATGCGGGGTGGAGACCCGATATACCTGTGAACCGGAGCTCCTCCTTGAAGCTTCGGAATGCTCTTATCTTCCTTATGCCTCCGGACAAGCCGCCCCCACCACGAGAGAACGGATGGAGAAATACAAGCGGGAGGCGGTTCCTTTGGCGGTGCAGGCCGCCAGGCGGGCGCTGACCGACAGCGGGATCGGGCCCGATGCCCTTACCCATCTGATGACCGTGAGCTGTACGGGTCAATTTCTTCCCGGTCTTGATGCTTCCCTCGTCCAAGAGCTGGGTCTGTCCGGCCGGGTTAACCGGATCCCTCTCCAATTCCTCGGATGTGCCGCCGGCCTGAAAGCGATCGGGCTGGCCCGGCAAACGGTGGCGGGAGAGCAGGAGGCCAAGATACTCGTGGTCTGCGTAGAGCTGTGCACCCTGCACATACAGCCTTCTACCCGAAGGGAAGCTTTGTTCGGAGCTTCGTTTTTCGGGGACGGAGCGTCCGCCTGCGTAATCGGAGCGGAGGAGGAGAGCCGGCAGGGTTATTACCGGCTTCTGGACAGCCGGTCGGTGCTCTTTCCGGATTCGGCGGGCGATATGGTGTGGGAGGTCGGCAACCACGGCTTCGAGCTGTATCTCTCTCCCGACATTCCCAAGCTTCTCGGGCGGCATCTTCCGGACGAGCTGGGCCGGTTCCTGGTAGGACGGGGTAAGCCCGAGCTGTGGGCCATCCACCCGGGCGGCCGGGGGATCGTGGATACGCTGGAGGATATTTTCGCGTTGACGGAGGAACAGACCTTCCCGAGCCGCCATATCCTTAGCCGCTACGGGAACATGTCTTCCGCCACGATTCTATTCGTTCTTCAGGAAATGAGAAGGCAGCAGATCGAGCTGGGAAAAAGAGAAGCGGAGGGAACGGCGCTTGCCTTCGGACCGGGCTTGACGGCCGAGCTTCTCCGGTTTCAATATGTTTAGCTTCCTAGACCGGCGGGCGGAGCAGCCCGAGCTGATGGATGACCTCCGCGCCGGAGGACCGGAACTGGAGGAGGCGCTTGTCCATCTGCGTCGGCTTAACCGGATCTTCCACGCAGCCGGTCCTCTGCTCTATGGAGTGGATCGGCTGTGGCGGGAGGCGGGCAAGCCGGCCCGGCTGACGGTGCTTGATGCCGGCTGCGGATCGGGCGAAGGGAACCGGCGGGTCCTCCAATGGGCGGATGCCCGGGGGTGGACGTTCGGGTCACCTTGGTCGACCGGTCGGAGGAAGCGTGTACCGAGGCAGCCCGGCTGTTCCGCAACGAACCACGGGTCCAAGTCAGGCAGGGGGACCTGTTCGGGCTGTCACTACGTGAGGCGGATATCGTGACCGCCGGTCAAGTATTTCATCACTTCGGCCAGGAGGAGCTTCCGGCTGCGGCCCGAGCGCTGGCGGAAGCTTCCACGATTGGCGCCGTCATTAATGATATTCACCGGCATTGGATTGCCTGGTGCGCGGTCTGGCTGACGGCCCGCCTGGTTTCTCGCAACCGCTATATCCGCCACGACGGACCGTTGTCCGTTCACAAAGGCTTTCGCGAGGGGGACTGGAAGAAGCTGGGGGACGAGCTGGCGGGATACCGCCTGACCTGCTCGTGGAGGCCCTTATTCCGGTACGCGGTGCTGGTGACCAGGGATCCGCGAAGTCTTTGATCCCGGCTGGGGAGGAGGATAAGATGGAAGCCTGTTATGATGTGGCGGTTATTGGAGCAGGAATCGCAGGCAGCGCGGTAAGCAAGCTTCTGGCCGATAAGGGATGGAAAACGCTTCTTCTGGACCGGCGAACGTTTCCACGTCACAAAGTGTGCGGCGAATTCCTCTCGCCCGAAGCCTTAAGCATGCTGGAGGGGCTCGGGGTCAAGCCGGAAATCGAAGCACGGAACCCGGCGATTCTGACGAAAGCCCGGCTGGTTCCCGCCCAGGGGAGGCGGTGGAGATCCCGCTCCCCGGCCCGGCTTGGGGCCTCAGCCGGTACGCCCTCGACCCCATCCTCCAGCGTGCCGCGGTTCAGGCGGGAACGGAGCTGCTGACAGGGATGACCGTGGCGGACGTTCAGGCGGGGGATGGAATCTGTTCGATAGCGGCCCGAAGCCGGAACGGCAGCGTTTCGTTACAGGCGCGGACCGTCATCTATGCCTGTGGAAGCCGGGAAGGAAAGCAGCCGGCAGGCGAAGCCCCCACCTATATGGGGGTGAAAGCCCACGTGGCGGGGCTGGCGCCATCCGGAGCGGTCGAGCTCTATTTCTTCCCGGGAGGCTATCTGGGCCTGAACGAGGTGGAGGGGGTGTATTCAACGCGGCCGCGCTGATTCATCCCCATGCCTTCCAAGGGACGGAGGTATTTAGCCTCCTCCGGGAGGCGGCGCGGCGGAATCCGCAGCTCGAAGAGAGACTGGCCCGGGCGGAGTGGCTGCCGGGAACGGCCTCCGCTTGCTTCCCCGTCCGGCTAAGCCGCAGACCGGTGTTCTGGAACAAATTCGCCCAAGTGGGCGACGCCGCTCTCCTGCTTCCCCCGCTATGCGGGGACGGCATGTCCGTCGCCCTGCGCTCAGCGCTTCTATGCGCGGGGCTTGCCGACCGGTTCCTGGCGGGGGAGAGCACGGTCGAGGACTGGCAAACCCGATATACCGATGCGATGAGCTCTCAGATTCGCCGGCCGCTCCGCTGGGGAAACCGGCTGCATGCGGCAAGCGAGCGGCCGCTTCTTACCGCTGTGCTTTTTCGGCTGGCCGGGGTGAGCCCTTGGCTGGCCTCCTCGCTTCTTAAAGCTACCCGCCTGAAAGATTTTGCTGACGGATGAGACAGGGAGGAGAGCCTATGCTCCTGTTAAGATTGGGCATGACCGCTTTCCGGTTTCCCCGTACGGTCCTTATGCTGTGGGGCATGCTTCTCGCCCTGTCGGCGGGTCCGGCCTTTGCCCTTCCCGGCGTTCTTAAGGATCATGGGCTTGTCGCCGATGGGAGCTACCTGGAGGTTAAGCATAGGCTCTCCGCCGAATTCGGGATTCCCGAGGATCCGGTCCTTGTCCTGTTCAACAAGCGGCCCGGCGCATCCGGCATGGAATTCATCCGGTTCATCAAGCGGACAATGGAGGACTTAAAAGAAGTTCCAGGGGTGCGCGGCTATCTGTCACCTCTCGATAAGGAAGGAATGCTCAAGGACACCGCGGCTTATGGTATTCTGATCCTTCCTCCTGCCGGCAGCGAACGTACCGCCGTGCTAACCCGCTTGAGGGACAAGCTCCCCCGGGACCTTTCCGCCACGGTAAGGCTGACGGGAAAGCCGGTCGTGCAGGAGGATGTAAACGTTGCCAGCCGGCGGGATCTCGGCCGAGCGGAAAGGATCGGGCTTCCGGCCGCTTTTCTGATCCTCTGGTGGGCGTTCCGCGGCCCGGTCTCCGCCCTTCTTCCCGTGGCGGCCGGTCTCACCGCTGTAGTGACCGCCATGGGGGCGATGTCGAGGCTCGGCCAAGCCTTCGAGCTTTCCCATTTTGTTCTCAATGTGGTTCCCATGGTGGGCCTTGCGCTCAGCATTGATTTTGCTCTCTTGTTGGTGAGCCGCTACCGGGAAGAGCTCGACCGGTTGAACGCCGATGAGGCCATGAACCGAACGCTCCGGACTGCCGGACGGGCCGTTTTCTATTCGGCCTGCTGCGTAGCCCTGGGGCTGGCCGGGATTTGCAGCATCCGGCTCCCGATGTTCCAAAGCGTCGCCGCCGGGGCTTTGACGGTTCTGGCCGCTGCGGTTCTGGCTGCCTTCACGCTGCTCCCCGCGGCACTGGCTCTTCTCACCCCGGTGATGAAGAGCCGGAACCGGGAAAGGGGCTTGGCCGGTACCAGCCGACCGGACCTCTGGCAGCGACTTGCGAGGCAGCTCCTGGCTAGGCCGTTTAGGACCGGGGGCTTGGCCCTCCTTCTTTTGGCGATTGGCATGATGCCCCTGCGAACCATGAGGATAGCCATCCCGGATGCGTCCTCGCTTCCTTCGGGCTATGAATCCCGTGCCGCGGCGGAAGCTTACGAGGAGCTCTTCGGGGAAGGAGGGAGGGCACATGTTGATCTCTTGCTGCAGGGAAATCCTGGGCTCACGGACAAGGAAGCAAGAGAGGAAGTTTATCGCTTGGTTGAGAAGCTGAAGCGGGATCCTCAGGTACTAAGGGTGGATACGGATTTATTGATAGTGCCTCCCGCCCAGGGGAGGAATGAGGTAAGGCCGTCCTCCGGCAGCGGGATGGCGGCCGCTTTGCGGGGCTCTCCTTCAACAACAGGAACGTCCGGGCTCTTGCCGATAACGCTCCGAGCAGGAACTCATACGAAGGAAGCGAGAGATTGGGTTAGAAGCTGGGATCGGGAAGGGAGCGGGGGACCGGTTGCTTACCGGCTTGGCGGGGAGGCCAAATATGAGCAGGAAGTGTTCGATGCCGTCCGGGACGGGCTGCCCGCTTCGGTTGGATTTATTGGGACCAGCACCTTTCTTGTGCTCCTGATCGCTTTCCGCTCTTTCGTAATCGCCGTGAAGGCGATTGTGATGAACGGGCTCAGCCTTGCCGCCTCCTTCGGCTTTTTGGCGGCGGTTTTCTCTCACGGGGCCTTCGGAATGGAGCCGTGCCCGGTGGCGTTGATGATTCCCGTCTTTGTTTTTGGCCTGGTGTTCGGGGTGAGTATGGACTATGGGATCTTTATGCTTTCGCGGATGGCGGAACACTATCAGCTGACAGGAGATAATGAACGGGCGGTGACATACGGGGTCGCTTCCACCAGCCGTTTACTGACAGCGGCGGCGGCGATTATGGTTGCGGTTACGCTGCCTTTTGCTTTCGGGGAGGTCGTAGGGGTCCGGCAGCTCGGGGTAGGTATTGCTGTCGCCGTGGCACTGGACGCGACGGTGATCCGGCTCATGCTCGTGCCGGCGCTTATGAAGCTGCTGGGAGACTGGAACTGGCGGCTTCCTAAGCTTTTTCGCTGATAGGCCACGTATAGGTTTCTAGGGCCACAATTTCATCGGACTTTCGAACGGAACATCGAAGTGGACCATCAAATAAATGATGATAAGAACCGACACGCTATAAGCCCCGAGCGGCTTCACGAAGTGAAAACGGAGCATGGGAAACATCATAATATCGAACAGGATGGAGTGTCCCAGATTCCAGCCGTGGTCGTAAGAGATCCGGCCCGCCAAATACAGCACCCACTCAAAAAACGAATAGCACCCCACCCAGAACAGATAATAGACGGCCTTCTCTTGGATGGAGCCGCTTCCCGGGTAGCGGGACAAAAACAGAAGGACGGTCAAGGGCATGGTGAGGACGGCGTAGACGATGACCGTCAGCGGATGGTTGTATAGAAAGTCGGGATGAAATTTCCAGAGGACGAAGCCGTGCGTTAAATATTCATAGAGCAGGCCGCCAACGGTTATGTAAAGCATGGTGGGGTGATACACCTTCCAATTTCTCCAATCCCCCAGCGCCAAACCGAGTATATGGTAAAAAGGGCGATGGCCACGTGCATGTCGGGCAGCCTCCCGGATGTATTGGTCTGTAAAGCTTCCCTTACTTTACCCTCAAAAGACATTCTCTATGATAGGCCGCCGGTATTCAAACCACTCCTTTTAGGGTAAGTTACCTTTGTTGGGCTTTTTACATCTGGAAGAAGGAGTGGTACTTGTGAAGAAGATTGCGTTTTTGCTCGCCAACGGTTTCGAAGATTCAGAGATGCAGAAGCCTTACGAAGAACTCGGCAAAGCCGGTTACGAGACGGTCATCGTAGGCCAGAAAAAGGGCGAAGAGCTTCAAGGGAAGAACAAGTCGGTTACCTATACCTCCGATAAATCGATAGATGAGGTCAATGCCTCTGATTATGACGCTGTGGTCATTCCCGGGGGATCCTCCCTGAGAATCTTCGCCTTAACAGCAAAATTACCGATTTCGTCAAACAGATGAATTCGAACGGCAAGCCGATTGCGGCTATTTGCCACGGCCCGCAGATTTTGGCAAGCGCCAATCTGTTGAAAGGCCGCACGATTACCTGCTACCAGCCATTGCAGGATGATATGCGCAATGCCGGAGCGGAGTTCGTCGATAAGGAAGTGGTTGTGGACGGCAACTTCATCACCTCCCGCCAGCCGAAGGACGAGCCGGCCTTTATCCGGGAGATCAAGAACAAGCTTGGTGAATAGGTTTCGGCGGTCCCTGCACCGCCTGCCATCCCGAGAAGAAGCCTTCCCCGTTTGGCCGGGGAAGGCTTCTTTGTTAGAATAGGGATTACCGAATGAGAAAGGAGCGGAAGGGATGAAGCTGTCCGTCTTGGACCTGGTTCCCGTTTACCCCGGCTGCCTGCCGGAGGAGGCCCTCCGGCAGGCGGCCGAGCTGGCCCGGCTCGCCGACCGGATGGGCTATACCCGGTATTGGGCGGCCGAGCATCACGATATGGCCGGTTTGGCCTGCCCCGCTCCCGAAGTGCTGCTCTCCCATATCGGAGCCTTGACCGAACGGATCCGATTGGGCTCGGGTGCTGTTCTCCTTCCGCATTACAAGCCCATCAAGCTCGCGGAAACTTTCCGTCTGCTGTCCGCGCTGTATCCCGGAAGAATCGATATGGGGCTTGGGAGGGCTCCCGGGGATCGGCCCATGTCACCATGGCACTCAGCGGGAACTTTCTCGAGAACGTGCGAAGGCTTCCCGAATCCCTGAAGGCGTTGACGGAGCTTCTTGAGGACCGTTATGTGCTGGAGGGCGCACAGGTCACCGCCCGGCCCATTCCTTCGGCTGGCCCGGAGCTGTGGATGCTCGGCACTAATGAGAAGAGCGCCACCTACGCGGCGGAGTTTGGGACCGGCTATGTTTTCGGCCGCTTCATGAGCCCGCTGGGGGATCGGGAAGCCGCCGGTCTGTTGGACCGTTACCGGACTTCGTTTCGTCCGTCTAAGCCGGGAGCCGCGCCGCGCGTCATTCTGACGGTCAGCGTCGTCTGCGCCCCAACGGAGACGGAGGCACGCCGGCTTGCCGCGGAAGGGATGTCCGTTTTCCGTCCGGACTCTGGGGCTTCTTCGTCCTCGGACGAACGGGAACCGGTTGGATCGGAACCGACGGACAGCGGGTACCGTCTCATTGCCGGTACGCCTGAGCAGGTTAGAAACCGTCTGGCCGAAGCCGGCCTCCTGTACGGTGCGGAGGAAATGATGATCGTCTGCCCGATACCGGATTACTCCGGGAGATTGGAATCTTACCGGCTTCTGGCCGAAGCCTGCCTCTAGAGGGAAGAACAAACGTTACCGGATCAGGCACTTGGATGAGGGTTATTCCTCGAATTCCGTCAAGCCTCTTTCCTCTACGTCCGCAGGCTCTCCGGAAGCGGGAATCACTTCATCCAGCGAGGTCGAGCCCACCGGTTGATCCATCAGACGGTCGATCCCGTTCTCCCCTTGAAGGGATTCCGCTGTTTCGAGCTGGTGGTTCAGCTGTTCCTGGATTTGACCAATGGTATTTTTGGGCTGCTGCCGGTTATCATTTCTTGTCATGGATACATACCTCCAATATGAGCTGATGGACATAACGGCCTATCTCCTTTATCTGGCTATCGTTAGCATCCTCCAAACCATCCCCTGCTATGTATCGGACGGTTTTCTAATCCGCCCGGGTATGAGATAATGAACCGAAACAAACGTTCCCGACAGGAGCAGGCAGACCATGATCTTTCCTTTATCCGTCCGTTCTCTGGTAGAGTACGTTTACCGGAGCGGCAGCATCGAAAGCGGCTTTATGACGATGACTCCCTTAAGCGAAGGGACCAAGGCCCATCAGAAGCTTCAGAACGAATATAAGGAGACGGACCGCAAAGAAGTCCAGCTGAAGGCGGATCTGGAAGCGGGAGGAATCCTTTTGCGTTGGAAGGGCGCTGCGACGGCCTTCTCCAGACGGGAGAGGACTGCTGGACGATCGAAGAGATCAAATCCACCTCGCGGGAGGTGGGATCTTATACGGCGGACCGCTATCCCGTTCACTGGGCCCAGGCCAAATGCTACGCCTACCTGTACGCGCTTCTGAACGGAGTAAGCCGGATGGGCATCCGGCTTACTTATGTCCAGATACCGGGCGGCGAGCTTAAGCGGTTCCAGGTGGAACACTCCTTCGCCGAGCTGGAGGAGTTCGTGAACGGCCTGCTGCAAAGTTTCCTTCCCTATGCGGAATGGACGATCCGGCACCAGCAGGAACGGGACGCGAGCATCAAGGAGCTCTCTTTTCCGTTCCCTGCTTACCGGGAAGGACAGCGCAAACTGGCCGGTGCGGTCTATACAGCCGTCAGGGAAGGGCGGAACCTGTTCGCGAAGGCCCCGACCGGCATCGGCAAAACGATCTCCACCCTCTTTCCATCGGTGAAAGCGGTGGGAGAAGGCCTGCTGCAGCGGATTTTCTATATTACCGCCAAGACGATAACCCGGACGGCCGCTGAAGACGCATTCCGGCTCATGACCGATCGCGGACTGAGAGTGACCACCGTGACGATTACGGCCAAGGAGAAGGTCTGCTTTCAGGAGCAGCCGCTCTGCACCAAAGAACATTGCGAGTTTGCGGACGGCTATTACGACCGGATCAATGAAGCCGTACTGGATACGCTGACCCATGCCGGTGCGCTGACGCGTCAGGAGATCGAGACCTACGCCCGCAAGCACCGGGTATGTCCCTTTGAGTTTTCGCTGGATTTGGCCTATGCCGCCGATGCGGTCATCTGCGATTATAACTACGTGTTCGATCCCCGGGTATCCTTGAAACGCTTCGGGGACGACCAGCGCAAACAGACCGTGCTGCTGGTGGACGAAGCCCACAATTTGGTGGATCGGGCCCGCTCCATGTTCTCGGCGGAATTGGCCAAATCCGGCTTCCTTGCGTTGAAGCGGGATTATAAGGGCCGGGCGGCCGGGGTCTCCCAAGCGGCCGGGGCCGTCAACGATTCCTTGCTGGCCTTGCGCAAAGAGGAGGACAAGAGGGAATGGGTACGACGGGATCCTCCCGAGGAGCTTCCGGAAAGACTGACGGCTTTCGCCGCGGAAGCCGAGAAAGAACTGATTAATGGCGGATCGGAAGAGAGCCGGGAGCTGCTTCTGGAAACGTATTTTGCCGTCCAAGGGTATCTTCGCATTCTCAAGGGATACGATGAACGATACTTGACCTGTGTGGAGCATAAGGGGAGCGAAGTCCGCCTTAAGCTGTTCTGCCTCGATCCCTCGAAGCAGCTGAGCCAGACGGGGAAAGGGTACCGGGCGCGTATTTATTTCTCCGCCACGTTAAGTCCGATGCCTTATTTCCTCGATCTGCTCGGAGGCGCGGAAGAGGATTATACGCTGTCCATCCCGTCGCCTTTCTCCCACGAGCAGTGGGACGTAAGAATGGTTCCCCTCTCTACGCGATTCCGGGACCGCCCCCGTTCCCTGATCCCCATCAGCCGTTCCATCCGCCGGCTGGCCGCGGAGAGGGGAGGGAACATGCTCGTTTTCTTCCCTTCGTTTGAATACCGCGATGCCGTTTATGAAGCCTTTTCACAAGAAGCCGCGGAGGATTATAACCTTCTTCTGCAGGGGTCTAGCATGAGCGAAGAGGAACGCGAACGTTTTCTGGAGGCTTTCCGTTCGACGCCCGCGCGGCCCTTGATCGGGTTTGCCGTCATGGGAGGCATTTTCTCGGAAGGAATCGACCTTCAGGGCGACCGGCTGACTACGGTCATGATCATCGGGGTCGGGCTGCCTCAGCTCAGCTTCGAACGGGATGTGATCAAGCGGCATTTTGCTGAAATGGGCAAAAACGGCTATGACTACGCCTATGTCTACCCGGGAATGAATAAGGTACTGCAGGCCGGAGGCCGGCTGATCCGGTCGGAAACGGACAAGGGAACTCTGGTGCTGGTGGACGACCGTTTCCTGCAGCCTCATTACCGGAGCATGATGCCGGCGGAGTGGAGGAACGGGCGCATCGTTAACGAAAGCTCTCTCAGCTGAACCGGCTCAAGCCCTGAAGCCAGGGTTAGAACGGAAAACCGCCATACCCAAGCACAGCAGATCGGAGGATATACCGTGGACTATATTGTATTGGATATTGAATTTAACGGAAGGAAGTTTGCGAGTGAGCTTCCCATGGAGGTTATTGAGATCGGAGCCGTCCGGTTAGGGCCGGATCTGCAGGAGATCGATGAATTCTCCGCTCTTATCAAGCCAGTTTATTTTGCCAAGCTGAACTCCTTCATCAAGAAAAAAACCGGGATTCCGCAGGAGGCGATTGACGAGGCTCCAGGCTTCGTTAAGGTAATCGGAGACTTCCAGGCATGGCTGAACCGCAGCGAAAGCTTCCTGCTTCTGACGTGGGGAGGGAGGACCTGAAGCGGATTGTGTTCGATACCCGCATGCATAAGCTGGATGACGCCTACTGGATGAAGGCGACTTATTATGATCTACTCAAAGGATACCTGCGCTACAAGAACGTTACGAACGACGTCAGTGTGGAAGGGGCTCTCCAGGATCTCGGGATTCCGCTGGAGGGAACCGCTCACCGCGCCTTGGACGACGCCAAAATGACCGCCCACGTCTTCCGGGCTGTCTTCAGCAGCCTCGACTTCTCCTTGAGCCGTCATTACAAGGATGTGTATTCGAACGCGAAGGAAAGAAGATATGTCAAGAACGCCCTAAGGGATATGAAGGCGAAGAAGCTGGTTCCTTCCTGGGAACTTTTTATGGAAAAATATGTCAAAGACAAACTTTCGCTAGAGGATCCCCGCAAGGCGGCGGAGCTTCAGGAATACTTTGCCGTGCTGACGGAAAAGGTCGAACAAAAGGTGCCGGATCCGGCCAAGGAGGCACTAGCCGTCGCCGCACCGGGGGCCGAGCCGGAGGAAGGCGATACGGTTTCGACTGCTCCCTTAGAGGGGGAACGGCCGGAGGGCTCCAATCCGAGGATCGAAGCCGAGGCGGACATCGGGAAGCCGATGCCTTCGCCGCAAACCACGGAGCGGGGCGAGCGGGAAGAATAGGGTAGAGAAAATCAAATATGGCGGCCCGCGTCCTTGGAACCAAGGAGCAAGGGCCTGAACAAGCAAAACCGCCCGGGAGCATTCCCGGGCGGTTTTGCCTTTGGTTCGACGTCTGCCGATGGAAGCAGGCTTTTGGGGGAGCGGTTCAAACGGCAACAGGATAGAGCGGACCAGCGGCTTTCCGGAAAAACGTCACGTGGTGACCCGCTCGCAGCCGTTAATCTCCATATGCTGCTCTCCCCAGGCGCACATGGCGTCCAGGATCGGCTTGAGGGACCAGCCGTAGTCCGTAAGCGAGTAGATTACCTTCGGAGGGACCTGCTCGTAAATTCTACGGCTCAACACGCCGTCCTCCTCAAGCTCCCGGAGCTGCTGGGTCAGCATTTTCTGCGTAATCCCCGGCATCAGGCGCTTCAGCTCGCTGGTTCGTTTCTCTCCCTTGATCAGATGGCACATGATGACGACCTTCCATTTTCCACCGATCACATCAAGGGTAGCTTCAACGGGTATGTTGTAGGCCACAGCGGGCACCTCCTGCTTAAGATATTCATGGATGTATAGGGCGTGAGCGATAGGGGACGCCTTCCCATTGGAACGACATCCTCTCTTAAAGGCACTAAGGTACTTAAAGGTGCCTATATCACTTTGAAGTCCCTATATCACTTCAAAGTACGTACTTATCATGAGGGATCCATGCCTATATAATAGCATCTACAAGCCAAAAGTAAAGGATCCTTATGCTTGAATATAACCAACAGGAGGTTCATGATGAGTAAAGTTTATATAGACACAACGACCCCGGTCGGGGATACCCAATCCCGGACCGGTACGCTGGCTTTGATTGCCCTGGCGGTCAGCGCGTTCGGCATCGGCACGACGGAGTTCGTTCCAGTCGGGCTGCTGGCCGCCATCGCCCAAGACTTGAACATGGGAATCGTCTGGGCCGGGCTGCTTATTTCCGGGTATGCCGCCGGAGTGGCGGTGGGAGCTCCCATCCTGACCGCTCTTGCCGGAAGGCTGAACCGGAAGACTCTTTTATTGTGGCTGATGGTGGTCTTTATTATCGGGAACAGCTCCGCCGCTCTCTCGAGTTCCTTCCCTTTGCTGCTAATCTCCCGTTTTATTACGGCGTTTTCGCACGGAGTCTTTTTCTCGATCGGCTCTACGATAGCGGTCCAGCTTGTCCCGGAGCATCGGAAAGCAAGCGCCATCGCGCTTATGTTCACGGGGCTGACCATTGCAACGGTAACCGGTGTGCCGCTCGGCACGTTTATCGGACAAACCTTTGGCTGGCGCGCCACCTTCTGGGGAGTAGCGCTTCTCGGGGTCGTCTCTATGGCGGCTATCGCCTGGCTGGTTCCGGGTAACCTGCGAAAGCCGGAGCCTTCCCGGCTGTCGTCGATGCTCCCGCTTCTGACGCATCCGAAGCTGCTTCGTGCTTTGCTGATCACGGCCTTAGGGTATGGAGGAACCTTTGTTGCCTTCACGTATCTGACTCCGATCCTGCAAGAAACCATGGGTCTCGGAGAAGGGACGGTCAGCCTGGTCCTGCTCGCTTATGGCGTGGCTGTCGCTATCGGCAATTCCATTGGAGGACGTTGGGCGAATCGTCATCCGGCGGGAGCGCTGTTTAAGATGTTCCTCCTCCAGGCAGCCGTTCTGGTTCTACTCAGCATCCTGCTGCCTCATCCTGCTTTAGGACTCGTCGGAGTCTTCCTCATGGGACTGCTGGCGTTCATGAACGTGCCGGGGCTTCAGCTGTATATGGTCCAATTGGCGGAGAAATATGCCCCCTCGGCCGTGGATGTAGCTTCCGCTCTGAACATAGCCGCCTTTAACATCGGCATTGCAGCCGGTTCGTTGATCGGAGGCTGGGTGGTCGATTCCATCGGACTCGTTCACACTCCTTGGGTCGGGGCTTTGATGGTAGGGGAGCCATCGCCTTGACGGGCTATTCGCTTAGGCAGGAAAGGAAAGAGACCGGGCGTGGGTAAGCAGGGTAGAATAGAAGAAAGAGCCCGGAAATGAATTTCCGGGCTCTTTCTTCGTTAGCTGGTCATCGCATCTCGGTTAATCAAACCGCTTGATTCGCGCGGCCTGAAGCACCAGTTCCTGCATCCGGCGTACGTGATCGTCCGCGCGGCTTCGCGTACGCTGAATCCGCGTGCCCAAGTCCAGCTGAATAAACTGGACTTTCTTCTTGTACGTCTCGATCAGGAGGCGGTCGATCGCCCCTTGTGCCTCCATGGCGGAAAGCTTCTCCAGCAGCTCACGCGTTTTCTCTTTGCCGTCGGCTTCCATGCGCCGTCCGGTTTCGGCGGCGGCGGAGGCTCCGTTAAGGCCTTGCTGGGCGATATTCTGATACGTATCCAGCAGGTCGTTGTACTGCTTCTTGAGAACAGTATTCTGCTTGATCGCCGGGGCGAGAAGAATGAGGCCCATCTTGTTCATGTCGTCGAACGGACTCTCCGGAATTTCCTCCAAGGTTCGGAACAAATCTTCCGTCTCCAGCACATAGTCGTCAAGATTCTTCTTGATGGCTTCCACGGGCTGGTCGACCGGCTTCATGTTCTCGACGGCGGCCAGGACGGTCAGCAAATATTGAAAATGAATTTTATGATACTCCAGAATTTTGCCCCCACCTTGGGCAGCAGCTTCTGCAGGAGCTTGAACAGCAGCTTATACCGCTTCTCCAGCACCTTGTAATCGATAGAGGCTTTATCGCTGTTCTTCAGCGCCTCCTCGCTTAATACCCGTGTCGAATGACGGTCTCCCAACGTAATCTCCAGATCCGTATCCATGCCGTTCTCCTTCCTTCAGCCGGTTAAGCGAAGGTTCCGACAGGCTGGGAAGCCGGCTGGGACTCTTCTTTGGTTTCCGGCGCTTTTGGCGGCGGATTGAGGATGCCGTATAGCTGGGCTGCCGTTTCGTCGCGGTTTTCAAGAATCTTCAGGGCATAGCGTTTCATCTTCATTTCCGCTTCCAGCAGCTCGTTGCGAAGTTCTTTTTCCCGTACCGTTTCGGTCTGGAGGTCGCGGGAGTAATTGTCCAGTGCCTCGCCTTGGCCGAGCAGGGCTTCGACGATAATTCCTTCGGTCCGAAGCACGTGGCGGTTAGCCGCCAAAATAATACCCGGCACCTCGATATGCGTCCCCGAAGCGGCGTCCGTGTAGGAGGAAGTATAGTCCTTTTTCACCCGGAGGTAGTGGGAAAGGGGGATGATGTTGCCGTCGTTGTCCAGGAACGGCTCCTCCTCGACAAACCGGTGATGGCGGTCTTGGTAATCAAAAATATTCGTCAGCTGGTGAATGATGGCATTGCGCACCTCGGTCCGCTTATCCGGTACGATCGTTTCGGCAATGAGGGAGTCGAGCTGTGGAAGGGTCACCTCTTGATAGGTGCGCTTCTCCACATTGTTGACCATGTCGATTTTGTAGAAGCCGATGCGTACGTCTACAAGATGAAGCAGCGTAATGAATTCTTGGTTCATTTGGCGGAACACGAAGTTAAGGGTGCGGCTCACGTTGATGTTCTCGATATCCCGGACGATGGACACTTCATCGGATGAAGTGGTTTTGACCTCATAGGACGTGTTGACCTGGACATCACGCCGGGCGGAAGCTTTGGCGACATGCTTCTGGGTGCTGCCGGCAATGTTCTTCGCGAACTGCTCGCGGGCCGCATTGGTGCCGCCGCTTGCGCTAGCGGAGATCGACGCGCTGCCCCAGCCCCAGCTCGCTCCTGCCTCGGCACTTACTTTATAGTCGAAGCTTTCCTGGTATTTCTTCTGGTCGGTCTGCTCGCGTCCCATCGATTGCTCGAACTCATCCGCAATTTCATCGGTGACGGAGTCCAGGATGGTGGAGGCGCTTTTGGCCGTCGTTTCATTCTGCGTATACGTTTTGACGCTGATCTTCGTTTTCTCGCCGGGCAGGAGGGAGAACGTCTTGAGGGTGCGTCCGGCCCCATAGTTTCCAAGATAGGAGGAGAGACGATACGATTCGACGAGAATGATACGCTTCAGCCGCGAATTGACCTCCGGCAGGATGGTGACCTGGACGGCCACGGTTGTCTCGGAATAATTTTTGGCCGGATCGGTGCAGCGTGCGGTAAGGATATGGATGCCCGGCTCCGTAACCTTGAACGTCGCTTTCCACTGCGACCAGTCGCCGGGGGCTTTCTCCGCTGCACGGACATAAACGGGATTCTGATTAAGGGAAACTTCCACGAGGGAGATCCCGCCGGCATCCTGCGCGGTTCCGGTCACTTCGATGATGGCGCCTTGGGAGAAGGTGCCCGCGATTTGCTGGTTGGCTGTCGGAGAGACAATGGTTACCTTGGGCGGAGTGGTATCCACGCTGACCGTCAGGCTTGCCGTAGCTTGATTGCCGCTCACATCGGTACATGTCGCGACGATGGAATGGTTTCCGGGTGCGAGCGTAAGCCCCTTCTTCCAGTTGGCCCAGCCGTTCAGGCTCTCGGCTTGAACCAGGGGTCCGCCGTCAACGGAAAGCTCTACGCGGGAGACGCCTTTGTTGTCCGAGGCCGTCCCTTCCACCACAATCGAACCGCTGGAATAAATCTGACCCGGGGATGGGGTCGTGATTTTGACGACCGGAAGCGTCACATCCGGTGCCGGCGCGATCGTGACGGTAACGGTAATTTTGCGCAGACTGGTCATTCCCGTCGAATGGTAGGCTTTGGCCGTGATGTCGAGCGTACCCGGTGTGGTGACGGTTACGCCGGGAAGAACCCAAGAGCTTCCGGACAGGGTGGCGGTCTGGGCCGTGCGCGTGCCGATGGTCACCAGCACCTTGGTGATGCTTCCTCCTCCGTAATCGACAGTCGCGCTTCCCCGGACATCGAAGACGGCTCCGGTGTAGACGCCGTTAATCGTGGAATTGGCGGCGGGGGAGGTGATGTCGCACGTGATTTCGACCGGGTCCGGCTCGGGATCGGGGTCATTATCATCGTCGATCGGAAGCATCCCGACGATCCCGCCGTCATCCGCCTTGAGCAGCGAGGACCGTCCGCTTGCTGCGTAAGGAGCGGAAGCAAGCACGGGAGCATCAACCCCTCGGCATCGATGTAATTGTAGGTAAGCGCCCCAGTCATGGAACGGTAAAGGTTCAGCTTCTTGCCCTGTTCGGCCATCTGCGCCACTTCTTCGGGCGTCAGGCTGGCCAGCTTAGGGCTGAGCCGGTCGGCGCCGGAGGCGGCCAGTACGTTGTAGGGCTCAGTGGACGAGGCAAGGGCACGGCTCTCCGGGCTTGCGGCAAGGCCGTTAATGGTAACCTCCGGCTTGCTCGGGATAAAATAACTGTCCGGCAGCTGAAGATCGATAAAGTTGCGTCCGCTGTATGTAGTGGGCTCCGGCACGTTGTAGCTGAGGACGGATGCTTCTCCTCCGGGTTGAAGCTTGATCATAGGTTCCAGGTGATTCGCCATCGTTAATCTTCTCCTTTAATTGTCTAATATGGGGAGGGCGCTCCAAGTTTCTGTAATGGGCAGCCCGTATGATGGTGTTTCGTTTGTAGTGTTAAGCTACAGGCTGGCCCGAGGCCAGCCGAAGTTCGTCGGCAAGCCGGTGGATTTCATCTCTAGCCTCCGGGTAATCCTGAATCATGTTCCAGGAGGCTTGCAGGAGTTGGATGATCTTGTTCGCGTCTTCCTCTTTTAATTTGTAGCCTGTCAAGTCGGCCACCGTCCCTTCATAGAAATTGAGATCGACCGGTCCCGAGATACCGGGTACCGTTCCTTTGTCACTGTGCTGCCAGAAGCTCCACCGTGTCCAGCCTCCGCAGTCGGGGGGACACGACTCGTTGTAATAGGCGAACCACAGGGGAAAGTCGGAGAGCGTGTCATCCAGTGCCGTTCTGGCAAAATGCAGGTACGTATACAGCAAGGGAGTTTTGCCTAAAGCGTCTTGCACCCGCTCCAGCCAGGTCCGGCACAGGAGCGACAGCTGCGCGGGCTTGAGCCCTCCGTCGTTGGTCTCCACGTCGAGTACGGGAGGCAGGGTGAAGCGTTCCGATCCCGCCTCTTCCAAGGTGCGGACAAAATGCTCCGCCTCCCGTGCGGCCTCCTCCGGACTTTTGGCCCGCATAAAATGATAAGCTCCGATGGCGATCCCCGTCTCTGCGGCTTCGGCTGCGTTGCGGACAAAGCGAGGATCCTTGAAGGTGGAGCCTTCCGTTGCCTTCATAAAGGCGAAGGAGATTCCGGAAGACTGAACCTTCGGCCAGTCAATCCGGCCTTGGTGATGCGAAACGTCGATGCCCCGTGCCATTTCTTCTGTTCGGTTCTGCATAAAGCTTTACTCCTTTCTTGTTAGGTTGTTGGGGAGCGGCGCCGGCTGCCCTTCTCGCCGTCCCGCTTACATTTGTTATTCTAGTGCGTTTGCCATATTATGGCATAGTACTAACTTTTTCTAGTACCGGTAGGTCACCCGGCCTTGAAGCGGCATCGAAACAAGGCGGACCAGATCCGGTCTGCCATCCGGAATTGGCGGGAGGATACGATAAAGATCTGACCAAGCCAGCTCAGCCGAACGCAAACAAAAAGACGACCTGTTTCTCCTTAAGGAGAGAAGGGTCGTCTTTTTGTTTGTACAGCCAGTATAAAATAGCCCCGCCGGAATCCCAGGGGAGACCGGAAGGGCGCAAACTTACTTTCGTGGAGGGAAGCTATTAGACATTAAGAATGTATTGGTTTACCACACTCTTAATCAATTCCAGACGGCCCGATGCATTCTCAATCGGGTTGTTCTGAAGGGCATAAGCCTCCAAGGACTTAAAGTCGGCTTTACCGATTACGATATCGGCTCCGATTCCCGTCTTGAAGGAGGCATAGCGGTCTTCCACCACTTTATCCAGAACCCGGTCCTCGATCAGCTTGGCGGCTACCTGCAGGCCGCGGGCGAAGGCGTCGATTCCGGCGATATGAGCATAAACCACATCAATGGCTTCGAATGAACCGCGGCGTACCTTGGCATCGAAGTTGACGCCGCCGCGTCCGATTCCGCCCTCGTTGTTCAAGATTTCGTACATGGCAAGCGTAGTTCCGTACAGGTCGGTCGGGAACTCATCCGTATCCCAGCCGAGGAGCATATCCCCCTGGTTCGCATCGATGGAACCGAGCGCTCCGTTGATCCGGGCCACCCGCAGCTCGTGCTCGAACGTATGACCGGCCAGGGTGGCATGGTTCGCTTCCAGGTTCAGCTTGAAATCCTTCATCAGGTCGTATTTCTGCAGGAAAGAAAGAGAAGTGGCCGCATCGAAATCGTACTGGTGCTTCGTCGGCTCCTTCGGCTTAGGCTCGATCAGGAACTGGGCGTCGAAGCCGATTTCCTTCGCGTAATCCACCGCCATGTGAAGGAAGCGGGCGAGATTGTCGAGCTCCAGCCCGAGATCGGTGTTCAGCAGCGTTTCATAGCCTTCGCGTCCGCCCCAGAAGACGTAGTTCTCGGCGCCGAGTTCTTTGCCGTGCTCCAGCGCTTTCTTGACTTGAGCGGCGGCGTAAGCGTAAACGTCCGCGTTGTTCGTCGTCGCCGCCCCGTGAACGAAGCGGGCGTTCGAGAACATGTTGGCCGTGTTCCACAGCAGCTTCTTGCCGTGCGCCTTCATGTTGTCCTTCAAGAGGGCCACGATCTCGTCGAGATTCTTGTTGGTTTCCTGAAGCGTATCGCCTTCCGGCGCGATGTCGCGGTCATGGAAGCAGTAATAATCGACGCCGAGGATGTTCAGCAGTTCGAAGCAGGCCTCCACGCGGGCTTTGGCCAAATCCATGCCCGAAAAGCGGTCCCAGCCGCGGATGGCCGTACCGCCGCCGAACGGGTCGGAGCCGTTAGCGGTGAAGGAGTGCCAGTAAGCGACGCTGAAGCGGAGATGCTCGCGCATCGTCCGGCCCATAATGACTTCATCCGGATTGTAGAATTTAAAGGCGAGCGGGTTGGTGGATTGTCTTCCTTCGAATTTGATGGGGTTCACATTGCCGAAATAACTCATGGTACATTCCCTCCGGTCATAAAGGATATTGGCTCGATAGGATGTCGGTCGAATCGGGATGCATAACGCTTTCATTCTCATCATAGCATCGCTTTCGCACTTTGTAAATTCGTTAAACAAAGTTTTTCGGTGATTCCCTGTTGCCAGGTTTCTGTTTCAAAGCCCGTCCTTTGACGGTATAAAGGAGTAGACCCAAGAAAGAGGTGAATGTCATGGATCCGTTCGAGAAAAGCAGGGATACGTTAGACCAGGCCGGCAAGCGGGATAACCCCGAACAGTTTCCAACCGAAAAGGAAAGCCTCCTGGATCAATTCAAAAGCGAGCAGAACGTCGATTCCATTCCATTGGAAGATTTAAATATGGAGCAGCAAGAGGAGAAGCAGAACACCAAGACTAAGAATAATTCCTCGAGCGAGCAGAAGTATAAGAAAGGCTAGTGCCTCAGTGAGGGAGGCGCCCGGGAACGGGCGTCTTTTTGCTGTGAAAAGGCCGTTCCTGCGTGCTGAAGGATCTTCCTATGAAAGAAGTCGGATAGTCTTGCAACGGGGAAGAGGGAGAAGAATCAGGAGAGTCTCGACCGATTGACTGAGCGACCATTGAGGTGAGAACCCGGGCGTGGGGGTACGAGAGGGCCGTTCCGCTGGGAAGGGAAGAGAAGCTATGCTATACTGTGTGACGAATAGAGTGTCTATAGATAAGGTAAAGGAGCCCGTCCCGCTTGAAACCACGAATGGTTCTCATGTTTGTTATCTTCGTTTCCGTCTACCTGCTGCTTAATTTCTACATCGGCTGGCACGGGGCTTTTCTGCTCCGCTATACAGGAGCCGGGGTACCGCAAGGCGTGTATTGGATCGTATTCTTCCTGATCGCCTTCTCCTACCTGATCGGGCGTGCGCGACTGCTGCCAGGTCCGGCGGGCCGGTTGTTCAAGGTGATCGGTTCGTATTATTTTGCGGTACTGGAGTTCTCGGTTCTGCTCCTTCCGCTGGCGGACTTGGCCACCTGGCTGCTCCATTTGGGAGGAGTCGAAGCCTCCGTCTATATCCCGGTGATCGGGTACACGGTTATGGTCGTCATGATCGTCCTGCTGCTGTGGGGCTCCTGGAACGCCTGGTCACCTGTAGTCCGGACTTATCCGATCGAAATCCGTAAGAAACCGGAGGCTGCCCGTACCCTCAAAATAGCCGTCGCCTCGGATATTCATCTCGGCAATCTGGTGGGCCGCCGTCATCTTTGCCGGCTGGTGCGCCGGGTCAATGCCATGGAGCCCGATCTCATCCTGTTCCCGGGAGACGTAATCGACGACGTCATTGAGCCGTTCATCCGTAACCGGATGGGGGAGGTAATGAAGCAGCTGAACTCGAAGCTCGGCATCTATGCCGTCTTAGGGAATCATGAGTATTACGGCGGGCACATCGAGGAATACATCCGTCAGATGGATGCCATTGGTGTGCGGGTGCTGAGGGATGAAACGGTCACCCTGCCGGGAATGCTGGCCATCGCCGGGCGCAAGGACAAAACCTCGGAAGCGGCCGGAGGCGGAGGACGTATGAGCACCGAAGCGCTGCTCGCGAACCTGGACAAGACGCTGCCGGTTGTCCTGATGGATCACCAGCCGTACGGCTTTGCGAAAGCGGCGGAGGCGGGAGCCGATATTCTGCTGTCGGGGCATACCCACCGGGGGCAGTTCGCCCCCAACCATCTCATCACCCGCCGGCTGTTCGAGCTGGATTGGGGTTATCTGCGGAAGGGGAACCTTCACGTCGTGGTGTCCTCCGGGTTCGGAACCTGGGGCCCGCCGATCCGCCTCGCAAGCCGGAGTGAAATCATTCAGCTGAATGTCACCTTCACCGATTGAACCGAGAAAGAGCCTCCGGGCTCTTTTTTATATGGCCGAAGAAACGGGTTTAGCCATTTTCTCCTGTTGACGCTTGCCCACGGGTGCACTAAAGTAAGTAGACATTCCATCTTTTTGGATATTTAGACGATTCGGGAGAGAAGATCTATGCGCAAACTTAACATTCCCCTCCGCCAGTACGCGGCCCTGCTGTCCGCTTACCTGCGTCCGCAATGGAAGAGCATCACCCTGCTGCTCCTACTTCTGCTCTTTTCCATCGGGATGCAGCTGATCAATCCGCAAATCATCCGGTCCTTCATCGATATGGCCAAGGAGCAGGCCGATTCCACGAAGCTGATCTATGCCGCGGTCTTGTTTATCGGCGTTTCCCTTCTGTACCAGGGGATCATGCTGGCGGCTACCTATCTGGGAGAGAACATAGGCTGGATTGCCACCAACAAGCTGAGAGGGGACGTGGCCGAACACTGCCTGAGGCTCGATATGTCCTTTCACAAGGCGCATACCTCCGGTTCTCTGATCGAGAGGGTGGACGGCGATATTAACGCGCTGGCGAACTTTTTCTCCAAGCTCGTGGTCACCCTGCTCAGCAACCTTGTCCTTGTCGCGGGAATTATCATCCTGCTGTTTCGGGAGGGCTGGGAAATCGGACTCGGCATGCTGGTCTTCACGGTCTTCGCCATTTGGTCCATTCAGTACATCCGCCGGTACGCTTCTCCCTTCTGGGGCAAAATGCGGCAAATTTCCGCCGACTTCTACGGCTTCCTGGGCGAACAGCTGGACGGGACCGAGGACGTTCGGGCGAACGGAGCCTCCGGGTTCGTGCTGAACCGTTTCGATGATCTGCTGAGAAAGTGGCTTCCGATCCGGATCCGCGCTTTCTTCGGGTTTGCCGCCATGTGGATCACGACCATTGTGGTGTTTGCCATGGGCAATGCCATGGCCTTTGCCGTTAGCGCTTATCTTTGGAAGAAGGGCAGCCTCACCATCGGGGCCGTCTACATGATCTTCTATTATACGGAGCTTCTAGCGAAGCCGATTGAACAGATCCGCACCCAGATGGAGGATCTCCAGAAAGCCGATGCGAGTATTACCCGGATCAAGGAGCTGCTGGAGCTTCGTCCGGCGGTAACGGATGGCGAAGGTACCCCTATTCCCGCCGGTCCCCTCCGGGTTAAGTTCGACCGGATGACCTTCGGGTACGAGCCCGGATCCGTGACGCTTGACACCATTCACTTCGAGCTGAAGCCGGGCGAATCGCTTGGGGTGCTCGGCCGGACCGGGAGCGGGAAATCGACCCTCGCCCGGCTCCTGCTCCGGTTCTACGATCCCGCCTCCGGGGGATCTACTTGAACGGGGTGAACATCCGCGACGCCAAGCTGGCTGAGCTGCGGCGGAGTGTCGGCATGGTCACGCAGCAGATCGAGCTGTTCCAGGGAACCGTGCGCGACAACCTGACCTTCTTCGACGAGTCGATCCCCGACAGCCGGATCATCGGCGTTCTGGAAGAACTCGGCATGGGGGAATGGCTGCATTCCATGCCCCTTGGCCTTGACTCGCCGCTGGAATCGTCCGGAGGCGGGCTGTCTGCCGGAGAAGCCCAGCTCATGGCATTTGCTCGCGTTTTCCTGATGGACCCGGGCCTCGTCATTCTGGATGAAGCTTCTTCCCGGCTGGACCCGGCGACCGAGCAAAGAATCGAATCGGCGATCAGCAAGCTTCTGCGTAACCGGACCAGCATTATCATCGCCCACCGGCTCGCCACCGTTCAGCGGGTGGACCAGATTCTGGTTCTCGATAACGGCCGGGTCGTGGAGTACGGCGAGCGGAGCCGCCTGGCGGCCGACCGCCACACCCGGTTCAGCGGCATTCTGGAGAAGGGATTGGAGGAGACGCCCGCATGAGCACGTGGACGCTGTTATACCGTTTATACCGCTACAACCCATGGCTGTACTGGGCGAATGCCCTGGCCTGGACCCTCATCTACCTGGCTCCGGTCCTTCCGGGACTGGTCACCAAGCAGTTTTTCGACATGCTGGCGGGGGAGTCGGCTTACGGGTTTACGGTTTGGGGCCTGATCGGACTGCTAGCGGCCGCGACCTTGGGGCGGGTGGTGATGATCCTTTTCGGCTTTGTGACCGATGTAAACTTCCGGTTCCGCATAGCCGGGCTCATCCGCCGCAACCTCCTGCGGCACATTCTGAAAGAACCGGGAGCGAAAGCCATACCGGGCTCTCCGGGAGAGGCCATCAGCACGTTCCGGGACGACGTCGAGCAGGTGGAGGAGGCGGTCTCCTGGTCGGTGGATGCTTTCGGGATGACCTGCTTCGCCCTCGTTTCCGGCTGGATTCTGGTGGGCATCAGCCCGCAGCTGACTTTCTGGGTCTTCGTGCCGCTCGTCGTGGTCGTGACCGTCGCCCAGCTGGCGACGGCCCTCCTGCAGAAATACAGGGCTGCCAGCCGGGAAGCCACGAGCCAGGTTACCGGAGCGATCAGCGAGATGTTTACGACCGTCCAGGCCATTCAGGTAGCGGGAGCAGAGGGCCGGGTGATCGGCCGGTTCCGTAAGCTGAACGAGCAGCGGCGGCAGTCGGTGCTGAAGGACAAGGTGCTGACTCAGGTGCTGGAGTCGGTCTTCTCGAACACCGTCAATATCGGCACGGGGCTGATCCTTCTGCTGGCCGCGCAGTCCATGAAGGACGGAAGCTTCAGCGTAGGGGATTTTGCCTTGTTTATCTACTACCTTACCTTCGTGACCCAGTTCATCCAGAACTTCGGCAAGTTTATAACCTATTACAAGCAGAGTACGGTCTCGAAGGACCGCTTGATCGACCTGCTTCAGAATGCCCCGGCCGAACGGCTCACCGAGCTTCACCGGTTGAATCTCAAGGGGCCGCAGATGGAGGAGAGTCCGTCCGCGCCGGAGCAGGAGCCGAAGGAACGCCTTCATCTCTTGGAGGCGGACGGGCTGACCTACCGGTTCCCGGGAACGGGCCGGGGGATCGAGGATATCCGCCTAAGGATCCCCGGCGGCTCGTTCACCGTCATTACAGGGCGCATCGGTTCGGGCAAAACGACCCTGGCCCGCGTGCTCCTCGGCCTGCTGCCGAAGGACAGCGGGGAGATCCGCTGGAACGGCCGCCCCGTCGGGGACCCCGGCTCGTTCTTCGTGCCGCCGCGCAGCGCCTATACGCCGCAAGTCCCCCGGCTGTACAGCGACACGCTCGAGCAGAACATCCGCCTCGGCCATCCCGCCGGTCCCGAGGACATCGGGACCGCGGTGGAGGCGGCGGTGCTGGAGCGGGACATCGCGGCCCTGCCCGGCGGGCTGAACACCGTGATCGGCCCCCGCGGGGTGAAGCTGTCCGGCGGGCAGGCCCAGCGGACCGCAGCCGCCCGGATGTTCGTGCGCGATGCGGAGCTGTACGTCTTCGACGATCTGTCGAGCGCGCTGGACGTGGAGACGGAGAAGACGCTCTGGCAGCGGCTTTTTGAACGGAGGAGGCGGCCTGTCTCGTCATCTCGCACCGCAAAACGGTGCTCGCCCATGCCGATCACATTATCGTCCTGAAGGACGGCCGCATAGAGGCGGAAGGCTCTCTGGATGAGCTCTTGGAATCGAGTACCGAAATGCGCCGCCTTTGGAGCCGCGGCAAGGAATAGGCGGCCATTCCCGAGCTTATCGTTGTTCACATAATAACCCTGTCATCTCACCTAAGGGAGGTGACAGGGTTATTTTTATGCAAGTAGAATGGGTAGTTAGCACGAATCCCTCTATAAATGGTTAGATCCACCCATTTTCCTTTTTTAGGAAAAAGGAATAGTTGCTTTTAAAAGAGTTCCAAGCATATCAAAACGTTTTTTCAGGTGAGCGATGAACATAAAATTTTATTTTTCTAATTGTTTCAGAAAGCTGTTGGGCAAGAAGAGTGTCAAGGAAGCCTATTTGGTCTATAAATGGGCATTCACTTTCTTATTCAGGGAATATCCCTATAACACCAGCTTCATTATCTTTCTTTACGTAGCCCAAGGGCTGCTCCCGGCGCTAGGCATCTTTATTTTGAATAACTTGATCGATGTCATCCTCGCGACCAGCCGGTTTCGGGAAGCTATTCCTTGGCTATTGGCCTTATTATTTTCCAGCATGCTCTCGGGATCGGTTCTGATGAGATTGGCTAAACCCTTAAATACTCGTCTTCAGCAGAAGGTGGAATACACCCTTACTTCGAGGCATCTTCAGAAAACGTCGGAGCTTCCTTTTGTGTTTTTTGAGAACAGTATGCTGTATGACCAAATCCATAGATCCACTACACCGGGCAAGAAGCTGCACTTGTTCTTTCATGAGACATTGGGACTTTTGCAAAGCTTAACGACGGTAGGTTCCATTGCGCTGCTATTCTCGGAATTATCGATCTGGTTATCCGCCTTGCTTCCGGCCGTGGTGATTCCCTACTCCATCCAATCCTTAAAAGCGAATGATCTTTGGGAGGAATTAATTTATGGGCAAACGGAAGAAAAGAGACGCGCCGCCTATATGGAATCGCTGCTTACCGGAAGGGCGGAGCAAAAAGAGCTTCGGATTTATCAGTTACCCTCTCCATTATCCACCGTATGGCGGCAGCTGCTGCAAAAGCTAAGAGACCAAACGTTGAACCAAAGACGTGCCCTTGAAAAATCCATCATTCCCTTACAGCTTTCCGATTTTACCCTCCACCTCGTCGTGGCCGGTTATTTAGTAATCGCCCTTGTGAATCATCGAATAACCGTTGGCTCCTTTGACTCCTTATTTACCGCGATCAAAAGCTTAAACGATTCCTCCGCGATCATTAGCTCCGGTTTTAGACAAACCCTGGAAGCTCTAGTGGGCGTAAAGTACGTAAAACAATTTCTTTCCTTACCTACCATAGGGGAGTTAAGGGGAACCGAAAAATTTCCTGCTATCACGAAAGGCGTACAAGTAAAGGATGTCTCCTTCCAATACCCCGTGAGCGAGGAACCGATTTTACATAACATTTCCATGCGGATTAGACCAAGAGAATGCTTGGCGATTGTGGGAGAGAATGGGGCCGGCAAAAGCACCCTAATGAAGCTGTTGCTCAGGCTCTATCAGCCAACAACCGGAAACATCGAAGTGGATGGAGTCAACTACGAGGACCTGGAAGAAGCCGACTTCCGGAAAAAGGTGAAAGCCGCGTTTCAAGACTTCTATTCCTTCGAATTCACGTTAGCCCAGAGCATCGGAATAGGGGATATCACGTCCTTCGATCAGGAGCACTTTCTTGAACCGGATCGGGAAAAAATAGTACGCGCCGCCACACTTGCGGGCGGCGGTCATCTTATCGATTCTTTACCAAAGGGAGTAAACACCCCGATTGGCCATGTCCTGGAAGGAGCTATTGGCTTGTCAGGAGGCCAGTGGCAGCGCATTGCCTTAAGCCGGGCCTTGATGGGAGACCCGGAGCTGCTCATCCTGGACGAACCTACCTCCGCTTTGGACCCTAGAGCAGAGGCTCAGCTTTACTCGGATTTCAAGGAAATCATGATGAACAAGACTGTTGTTATTGTTACTCACCGGTTAGGCTCGGCTAAATTTGCGGATCGTATTGTGGTGATGAAGAAGGGACGGATCGCCGAAGAAGGACACCATGATGCATTAATTCATGCGGGAGGCGAATACGCCCGAATGTGGAAGGAACAATCCCAATGGTACCTATGAGTCGGCCGGTTTTCTTATTTTTCCGATTTATCTCCGTCATGTTTCGAGTGGATGCCAAGCGTATGGCAGGAACTCTCGGCCTTAAGATGGCGGAGTCCGTCATCTTGTCCCTTCAAGTATGGGTATTCACCAAAATGGTCAATCAGGCGGTAAGTCTTTACCAGGATCCCGCTCGGTTGGGGGACCTCTGGATTTGGCTGGGCGTTTGGGCTTTTCTGGTTATGGCCAATATCGTCCTTTGGCCGGCTTTCACGGTGACCGAGGAAAGTCTGCGCCAGAAGACCCAGGAATCGATGATAAGCAAGCTGCATGATAAGGCTCACCAAATTCGATTAGAGGTATTTGAGCGGGCAGAGGTTCACGATAAGCTCAGTCGAGCGAGGTTGATTTCCGAGCCCGGTTTTTTGATGGACATGTTTATGGACCTTTATTCCATGTTCGGTTCTTTTGTTACCGTTCTTTCCTTCACGGCCATTATGGCGACGTGGAACCTTTGGCTCGCTTTTGCCATCATGGTCGTGGCGCTTCCTGCCTTGGCGGCTCAGCTAATCCGGACGAAACAACTGCACCGGTACGAGATAAAGACACTGCCCGATAAAAGACTTTTGAATTACTTAGTTACCATGATGGGCGCCAAAGAAAGTGCGAAGGAACTACGGGTATTTCAAGCCTCCAATTGGCTGATTAAGTATTGGAAAAGCTTGTACTGGAAAGTATCCGATGATTTTTTCCGCCAAGAACAGAAGCTGAGTATGATCGAAGTGCTGTTGATCCAATTCGGGATTGCCGGGCTCATGCTGAGTATGGTTTGGGCCACGCTGAACGTTACTACCGGTGGACTTTCCGCCGGGGAGTACGCAGGTACGTTAATCGCTCTGCAATCGATTCATGCTGGTTTTACTACCATTTCCGATACGATAAGCCGATTGTCGCATGCCTTCCTTCGAATCCAGGACTATTTTGATTATCTTGACATGGAGCACATCGAGGGGCAGGAGAGTCTGTCAGAGGTTAAGGAAATCAAGTCCGTGGAGGCCAACCGGGTTTCCTTTCACTATCCCTCAACAACCAGAACCATTATCGACAATCTGTCCTTGACGATTCGGCCGGGAGAAAGGGTCGCTATAGTCGGGGAAAATGGCTCTGGCAAAACCACGCTGGCGAAGCTCCTTACCGGTTTATATACCCCTACACAGGGGGTAATCAAAATGAATGAGCTCGACATCCGCAAGGTTGATTTAAGGTTGATTAGAAACAGAATGGCGGTAGTCTTTCAGGATTTTAACCGATATGCGGTGTCCTTGCAGGATAACATTGGTTATGGCTGCTACAATTCCAAAGAGGACCAGGAAAAAATAGTAAAAGCTGCTTCGCTCGGCGGGGTTACGGATTTCCTTCCTCTAATGCCCAACGGTTGGGGAACAATGCTTACCCGTCAATTCTCAGGTGGTGTGGACTTATCGGGTGGCCAGTGGCAGAAGGTGGCGGTCTCCCGGGCCTTTATGCCCAACGCCTCTTTGCTCCTGTTGGATGAACCGACCGCTTCGCTGGATCCGGTAGCGGAAACCGATGCTTTTCGGCGGTTTATCTCCATCTTGCAGGATACGACAGCAATTCTGATCTCCCATAGGTTAGGACTCGCCCGGTATTGTGATCGAATTCTTGTCTTAAAAGATGGAAAGATAACGGAACAAGGAACCCATTCGGAACTGTTGCTGCTGAATAAGGAATATGCCCGGCTGTGGGAGCTGCAGGCCCAATGGTACCAATAACAACGGTTGAAAGAACCAAAAGAAGATGACCCTGACATAGGAGGTCACCTCATTTTGAGTATCTTATGGGTTCCGCCCACCAAATGAATGGGAGATTGACAGGATCTCATCTCTCAGACGAGCTTGCGAAGCCGGTCAAGAACGGCCGCCATCTGGGCGCGGGTAAGAGGCTCCGCCGGACGGAAGGTCCCGTCCTCGAAGCCGTTCACCAGGCCGTTCTCCTGAACGGCGGCAATGGAGTTCGCGGACCAGCGTCCCGGGGACACGTCCGAGAAGGAAGCGGTCCCCTTCGACGGGAGGGAGTACAAGCGGGCCAGCATGGCGGCCAGCTGTTCGCGTGTGAGGGAGCTTCCGGCTCGTACAGGCCCGGAGCGGTTCCGTCGATGACACCTTCCGTGTACGCCCACACGATGTCCGCGCCGGCCCAATGATTCTCCGGCACATCGCGGAACAGAGTGGAGGCGTCTGCCGAGGGGACAACCCGTTCCCGACCCGCCTCAGCACCGCGGCGGCCTGGGCGCGGGTAAGCGGACCGTCCGGGGAGAAGAGGCCGGGCTCCATCCCGTTCAGCCAGCCCTTATGTACGGTGGACGCGATCTCGTTCTGCGCCCAATGGCCTTCCGCATCGCCGAAGGCCGCTCCGTTCAACCAAAGAGAGTAGTAGTCCCACGTTCCAGCCGATTCCTGGTTCAGGCTCCAGCTTCCGGTGCCCAACAGGTTATAGCGGTCGGCGAGGGCGAGACGGGTTTTCAGGGTTGATTCGTTCTCGAACCAAACCGTATAATTCCCGGGAGTCAGCCGATGTCCGCTGATCGTCATTCCGGTATCCGCCGGCCCGATCGTAAAGGTTCCAACGGCTGAGCCCGACGTCCGGTCCACTTCGACCTTGCCGTTATAGCGGCGGATCAGCGTGTCCACCAGACGGTCCGGGACCCCGATGCCCAGCAGAGTACCATCGTCCTTCCAGAGCCGGCCGTAGAAGGCAATGCCGAGAACGACTTTCTCGGGAGGAAGCTGGGACAGGGCGAATTGCAGCGACGATTCCGTAAAGGGCAGTCCCGAAACCGGTCCCGGGACAGGGTCTCCTCGAAATGCTCCTCATACGCCATGATGAGCAAGTAATCGCAATAGGGGGCGAGCGCTTTGTAGTCAAAAGCCCCTAGCCAGCCCGACGAGGTACCGGTCGGATTCGCCCCTACGGCAACGGACACTTCCTTGCCGGCCGGCAGCTTCCCGCGAAGGAGCCGGACCATGTCGGTATACGCCTCCCGGCTGGAGGCCGGCAGGTTTTCCAGATCCAGCTGGATTCCGTCCAGATTATAAGCCTTTACAAGCTCGGCCAGCTGGTCCGTTACCTGCGCCCGGTTGTTGACCGTCTTGACGGCCAGCGTCCGATTCCATTCGTTGTTTAAATAGGGAACCACCCGGATTCCCCGGTCATGCATGTCACGGATAAAGGAGGAGCCCATATCCCGAGCGGCTTGAACGGTTCCCTCCTGCGTCAGCTCCAAGTAGGCCGGAGCGACCGTCTGCAGGCTTCCCTTCGTCTGATCCACATCCCGAACGAAGGTTTCAGGCGTCCCGGAGAAGAGATAGGACAGGTTGAAACGACCGGCAGCTTTTCCCGCTGAAGCCGGTAGAAGCACTCCCGCAAGCAGGACCGGGACGAGCAGGAGTGCCGCTTTTGCTTTTGCCTTCATAACAGTAAATGATTCCTCTCTCACCTAATGTCTCTATTACCATCTCTATTAACTATAGAGGGAGAGAGGGAAAGGGCCAACTGGGAAATGGTGGGCAGAGAAGCTTCATGGCGGAAAGCGGGGTATGGATTCCGGCCGGTGCGGGGACATTAGGGGGAACGAAAATTTCCCTGCGAGCGAGGTCAGCCGAACATGCCCAAACTGCTGCTGCTCTTCACTGTCTTCCTCCTGATGACGGCCGTTTGCGCCGGCGGACGGGAAACCGGGTCTCCTGCCCTTATTCCTCCATCTGCTTTGGCTTGCCAGGAGGCAGCGGCGGAGCCTGCTCCCAAGCCCTCCCCGCCAGCCAACAAAACGACCGGACGAACGGACAACACTGGAAGGACAAAACAGTCCCGGACGCTTACCCTGGCTCAGCTTCACCGCAAATACCCGCATCTTCTCATCCTTAACGGGAATCCCAGGGTTCGTCAGGCAGCCCTTACCTTTGACGACGCGCCGGACAACAAGTATACCCCCGGGTACTGGATGTTCTTCGCGAGCACCATGTCCAGGCTACTTTCTTCGTGGTCGGCTGGAGGGCGGAGAAGTACCCCGACGTGATCCGCCGCATGGTGAGGGAGGGGCATATCATCGGGAATCATTCTTACAGCCACGCTGATCTGTCCCGTCTATCCGATTCGAGGTTCGAAACCGAAATCCGGCGAACGGAGATGGTCATTCACCATCTGACCGGCTACACCCCCAAGCTCGTCCGCCCGCCGTATGGCAGCATCAAAGAACATCAGCTTCTTTGGCTGGAAAGCCGGAACAGCCTGGTCACCAACTGGAATGTCGATTCCCTGGATTGGAGAGGGCTGAAGGCCCATCAGGTGACCCGAAACGTCTTGTCCACCATGAAGCCGGGAGCCATTATCCTGCAGCATTCCGCGGGGGAAGAGGCATTGACATGACCGGGACGGTCCAAGCCCTGCCCACTATTATTACAAAGCTTCAGGGGAAGGATACGAGCTGGTGACCCTTCCGGAGCTGCTTCATATTTCCAAAAGCAAATAAAAGGCTCCGTCCGAACAGGAAACGGAACCTTCCTCCAAGCCCGCCCCCAGGCGGGTTTTTGGTTTTGTCGTCTGGAAAATATGGAGGGAAATGGGTCCTTTCCAATCCTTTTACCAATATTTACTTGTTTCAGACGCCCATTGGCCCATGCTACTCTGTAAGCGCCGAAGCTTCCGAAGAAAAAGAAGGAAGCACGGGGGATGATTGACATCCGGGCTTTCCTGCCCGGTGGGGCTAATCGTGCAGACGTAGGGATGTATCCTCATTCCGAACCCGACAGCTAACCTCGCAGGCAAACAAAAGGAGGAAACACCTTTCATGAAATCGTTCATCCGCCAATCCTTCCTGGGTCTGACCTTGACGGCCGGTCTGGTTATGACCGCAGCGCCCGCCATGGCTGCCTCTTATCAGCTCAAGGAAGACGATACGTTCTGGAAGCTGGCGCAAGCCCGTCAAATCCCGCTTGAAGCCGTTCTTAAGGCTAACCCTGGGGTCAACCCCGCTAATCTTCAGGCAGGACAATCGGTTCAGCTGCCCGATACCTACCGCATTAAAGAAGGGGATACCTTCTGGAACCTCTCCAAGAAGCTCGGGGTACCACTGGATGCGCTGGTGAAAGCCAACGCTCACCTGGATCCTCTTAACCTATATGAGGGACTGGTCCTTACGCTTCCCGCGAAAGGGTCTGCTCCCGTAACTTCTAAAGTGAAAGCGGCCGCCGCTTCCAGCGGCTCCCAGGTGGTCACGGCTTCCGGACAAGCCCTTTCGTATAAAAAAGCCATCCCGGTGACGGCCACCGCCTACTCTGCCGCGGCAGAAGAGAATGGCAAATGGGGACCCGTCGATTATAACGGGAACCCGCTGAAGCTGGGGACGATCGCCGTCGATCCGTCGGTCATTCCGATGGGCAGCAAGGTCTATATTACCGGTTATACGAGCAACGGCCTGCCGGCAGGCGGAATGATCGCCTACGCCAACGACCAGGGCAGCGCGATCAAGGGCTCGAGGATCGACATCTTTATGCCCGGCAGCCGGGAGAAGGTCAGCGAGTTCGGCCTTCAGAATGTGACGGTATACGTATTGGACTAATCCATAAGCATGAAAGCAGCCCCACCTCGTGGGGCTTTTTTCTATGGAGGAATAGTGATAGAATAAGGACTGTTTTGCTAGTTAGGAACTAGGGAATGGACGGGATTAAATGACAGACAACAACGAACTTACTCAGATAAAGCAAGAGAGATACCGATTCGCCACCTTGATTGTCATCACCGTGCTTGCCGGCGTCAGCCAGGGAATGCTGCTGCCGATGCTCACGGTGCTTCTGGAGCAGGCGGGGGTTACGTCCGGAATGAACGGGCTTAACTCCGCCGCTCTCTATGCGGGGGTTTTTGCCTCCATGTTCTTCATCGAGAAGCCGCTTGCCCGGTTTGGGTACAAACGCATCATCGTTGGCGGAATGATCGCCGTCATGGCCGCCTCGCTTCTGTTCCCGGCCTGGGAGAATCTATGGTTCTGGGTGGTTCTGCGGGTTCTTGTCGGGATAGGCGAAAGCTCCCTGCATTTCTGTACCCAGCTGTGGATCATCTCTTCGAGCCGGGCCGAGCGGCGGGGACGGAACATTTCGTTCTACGGGATGTCCTATGCGATCGGCTTCAGCCTGGGACCGGTCGGGCTTAACCTGCTTCGGTTCGGGACTTGGGTTCCCTTTGCGGCGATGGCGGCTTGCTTTGCGCTCTCTCTGCTGCTCATGGCCCGCCTGCCGAATGAATATCCGGAGAAGGATCCGTCCCGTGCTTCTTCAGATGGCCGGCGTTACGCGCGCATTATCCGGCTGGCGTGGTTCGCCCTTATTCCGTCCTTCTTGTATGGCTATATGGAAGCGACGATGAACAGCTCTTTTCCGGTTTACGGCTTGAGAATGGGCTGGAGTGAAGGGTGGATCTCCGTGCTGCTGCCCGCAATCGGGATCGGCAGTCTGGTGCTGCAGATTCCGCTGGGGGTGCTGAGCGACCGGGCCGGGAGGAAACCGGTTCTAATTGCGGCGGCTTTTATCGGCTCTCTTGCCTTCTTAATGGTGCCGGCAGCGGGAGACCGGGTGTGGGTGGTTCTCCTTCTCTTTGCGGTGGCCGGAGGGCTGGTCGGTTCGTTCTTCTCCTTGGGACTCGCGTATTTGGCGGATTTGCTGCCCCGGCCCCTGCTCGCGTCCGCCAACGTGATCGCTTCCCTGAACTTCAGCATCGGCTCCATCGCCGGACCGAATGCCGGGGGTTGGGCATCCAGTACCTGTCGCTCGGCTCGCTTTTCTATTTTCTGGGAGGGTTCTTTCTCTTATTTGCTTTTGCCGGCCTCTTCTTTAAGGGGAGGCAGGAGGACGGAGGGAGAAGCAACCTGTCGGATAAACCGCATGCCAAGAGGCACATTTATTGCCGCAGCCTTAATCCGGCTCAAAGGCAAAAGATGATTTAGATAGCTTTCTTAAGCTGCCCTTTCTTTGGGCGGCTTTTTTATATGGACCGGAAAACCAGGGGAAGGTCGAATGTTTATTAGAACTTGGGAAAGCCTAATCCAAAGAAGACCAATTACCGAAAAGAGGGATCTCTTTGAAAATGCGCTTTCTTGCTCTGCTCCTGCTCCTTACGGCTCTAATCGGAGCTTCGGCATGCTCCAACCGATCAGCCGGACCGGGTGCTCCATCGGCTGCTCCTGCCGGCTCACCGGGAGCGGCAACGAATCCTCCTGCCGGCAAGAACTCGCTTGATGCTATCAAAGCGAACGGCAAGCTGCGGGTCGGCACGGAAGGAACCTATGCTCCCTTCACGTTCCACGATCCGAGCGGCAAGCTGACCGGCTTCGATGTGGAGCTGGCCACGGAAATTGCCAAACGGTTGGGCGTTCAGCCCCAATTCGTCGAGACCAAATGGGACGGCATGCTGGCAGGACTTGACGCCGGGCGGTTCGATATGGTGGCGAATGAGGTCAGTATCCGGGAAGACCGCAAAGCCAAGTACGATTTCTCGGATCCGTATATTTCCTCGCCCGCCGTGCTTATCGTCCGCAACGACGAGACCGCCATCAAGACGTTCGCCGATCTGAAGGGGAAGAAATCCGGGCAATCGCTGACGAGCAATCTCGCCGACATCGCCCGCAAGAACGGAGCCGAGCTCGTGACCGTCGACGGCTTCAACCAGGCCGTGGAGCTGCTTCTGTCCCGACGGATCGACGCGACTGTGAATGACAAGCTGTCTTTCCTGGATTTCAAGAAGCAGAAGCCGAATGCGGCGATCAAGACGGTGGATGAAGCAGGCGGCGCATCCGAAAGCGGAATGCTGTTTGCCAAAGGTCAAAAAGAGCTGGTGGATGCCGTGAATTCCGCCTTGGCCGAAATCAAGAAAGACGGCACCTACGCCAAAATATCGCAAACCTATTTCGGGGTGGCGGACGTATCCAAGTAAAGGAGAGGAATGGGGATGGATCAAGCGGCGGGAGCCTCTCGGCTGTGGCAGATCGTCATGGAGTCGTTCTGGCCGATGCTGCAGGCGGGATTAAAGTATACGCTCACCTTAACGGTGATCTCGTTCGTGCTGGGGCTGTGCCTCGCGTTTCTGCTAGCCCTGGCGCGAATCTCCCGTTACCGGATCCTCTCGGTTCCGGCAACGCTGTTCGTGGGGCTGATACGGGGAACGCCGCTGCTCGTCCAGCTGTTCATTATCTTCTACGGCCTGCCTCGGGCAGGCGTCACGCTAGATCCCTTTCTGGCCGCTGTGATCGGCTTTACCCTTAACATGGGTGCCTACAACTCGGAAATTCTCCGCGCCTCGATCCTATCCGTTCCCGAGGGCCAGTGGGAGGCGGCCGCTTCCATCGGCATGAACCGGAGGCAGTCGCTCCGGCGGATCATTCTGCCGCAGGCGGTGCGCGTCTCCATTCCGCCTCTGTCCAATTCTTTCGTCGGCCTGGTGAAGGATACGTCGCTCGCCGCAACGATTACCCTGACCGAGATGTTTCAGGTCTCCCAACAGAAGGTCGCCTATTACTATGAGCCTCTTCTTCTGTACGTTGAGGTAGCGGTTCTGTATCTCGTCTTCTGCACCATTCTGTATTACATTCAAGGAAAGCTGGAACGCCGGTTCGACCGGCTGACCGGAGCCTGACCGGGAGGGGAAACGGCTTGCTTGCGATGACCGACGTGCACAAAAGCTTCGGAACCCTGCAGGTGCTGAGGGGAATCTCCATGGAGGTTCCCTCCGGCCGGACCACGGTGCTGATCGGACCGTCCGGCTCCGGAAAAACGACCCTGCTGCGCTGTATCAACCTTCTCGAAATGCCTACATCCGGGAAGGTCCGCATCGAAAACAAGGAAGTGGTTTTCGGGGTAGAAGCCCCTCCCCGGTCGGGTGACATTCTTGCTTTCCGCAAGCAAACGGGGATGGTCTTCCAGGCCTATCACCTGTTCCCCCACATGACGGCCTTACAGAACATCATGGAAGGGCCGGTCACCGTACTGGGCAGGAGCCGTAAGGAGGCCCGGGAGCGGGCCGAGGAGCTGCTCGCCAAGGTCGGGCTCTCCGACAAGCGGGACAGCTATCCCCGGCAGCTGTCGGGAGGCCAGCAGCAGAGGGTCGGCATTGCGAGGGCGATGGCCGGTGATCCGGCGGTGCTGCTGTTCGATGAGCCTACCTCGGCGCTTGACCCGGAACTGGTCGGCGAGGTGCTCGGGGTGGTGCGGCAGCTCGCCAAGGAAGGCATGACCATGGTCATCGTGACTCACGAAATGAACTTCGCCCGAGAGGTGGCCGACGAGGTCATCTTCATGGACGGAGGCGTGGTGGTGGAGAAAGGGACTCCGCAGGAGGTGTTTGACCGGGCCTCCCAGGAGAGGACGGTCCGTTTCCTGCAGCGCATCCGGGGATAAGACAACAGCGCCAAGAAGCCTCCGCGGTGTCAGGGTAGCGGAGGCTTCTTTCTTTTTCTGGTCGTTCGGCCGTTTAGGTCCTTAGAGAAAAGGAAGCTTGAAGGTCTTCTTAACCAGTGGATTCAGCCATTTCACTCCTCCGGGCGTTAAGGTATCCGCCACAAGATGAGAAAGATAACCCAGCCCAGCGATCGTCGCAATCCCTTCATAGCCGACATACGCCTCGAAGCCTAAGGAGATTCCCCACCAGACCGCGGCGGCCCAAAGGGTATGGGTCAATCCTCTGTGCTTCAGCCAGGGCGCAATGGCTACATAGGCTCCGAGCCCGATAAGCCAGTAGATCGAGTGGAAAGCTCCCCAAGCGGCGAGGCCCGCTCCGATCCCACTGACCAGGGCATTGCGGATAAAGCCTTCCCGGAAGGCGAAGCCCGCCAGTGTCAAAGCGGCTCCAAGAAGGGTAAGGGGAAAGTGATAGTACCCTTTCCAATGATAGAGAGCGGCGAGCCCAATCACAAGAAGAATGCCGGAGGAGAGAACGACCTCCCGGAAGGTCTTGGCGAACTTGCTCAGCTTCCCGCTCAGGATGCTGGGACCGTCCAGGTCGGGAATGAGGGCGGAGAGGGAAGAGACGGCGATCCATACCATGCCCGTCTCAAAATCGGTCTGCAGCCGCAGGCCGGCCGCCACACCAAGCGCCGCTCCTATGGCCAAATGTGTCGTGCCCTTCATACAGTCCCCGTCCTTAGGTAAAGTTGGCATTAGAGCCCGGTCTCATTATATCCCGAACGCTTGTTTGTGTCCAGATTCTTCCGCTAGGCGGTAAGGAATACTCCCTCAAAAGCCGTAGTCCATACCCAAACAAGGAGGTAGATTGGTTATGAAAACTTGGAGCTTGGTCGAATACATCCGCACCCATTCTCTCGACTGGGGGAAGGAGGAAACGATGGACCGCCTTCTCGAAGCCATCGGCGATGCGCGGTTCGTGCTGCTTGGCGAGGCTTCCCACGGGACCTCGGAATTCTATTCCATTCGCGCCCGGATCACGCAGCGGCTGCTGGAGCATCACGGCTTTTCCTTTGTGGCGGTGGAGGGGGACTGGCCTTCCTGCTATGCCCTAAACCAATATATCAAAAGCCATCCCGGCGCCGCGGAATCGCCGGCCGATGCGATGAAGGCATTTGGCCGCTGGCCCGAGTGGATGTGGGCCAACCGGGAAATCGCCGGTTTGCTGGATTGGATGAAGGAGCTTAACCGCGGCCGGGAACAGGGGCGCCAGGCGGGTTTCTATGGGCTCGATGTTTACAGCCTATGGGAATCGATGGATGCGGTGATGGAGTATCTGGCTGCCAAAGGAATGACGGATGAGTTGGAAAAGGCCCGTCAGGCCTTCTCGTGCTTCGAGCCCTACTCCCGGGATGAGCAAACGTACGGGGCGGCGGCCGCCTTCCTGTCGGAGGACTGCGAGAAGGAGGTGCAGGCCCTTCTCCAGGATATGCGCGGGCGTAACAGGGCCGCTCACGGGGGCAGGGAGGAAGCTCTCAGTGCCGAGATGAATGCCATGGCCGCGGCCAACGCCGAGCATTATTACCGCGAAATGATGCGGGGCGGGCCGGAATCGTGGAATGTCCGCGATCGTCATATGGTAGCAGCGCTGGAACGCCTGATGGATTTCCATGGCCCCGGCGCCAAAGCCATCGTGTGGGAGCATAATACCCACATCGGGGATGCCCGGGCGACGGATATGAAAGAGGACGGCATGGTCAACGTCGGCCAGCTGTTGAGGGAAATGCATCCCGGAGAGGTGTTCGCGCTCGGATTCGGCACTTACCGCGGAACCGTGATAGCGGGCCGGTCCTGGGGGCTCCTCTAAGCCGCATGAAGGTTCCGGAAGCCGCTGCGGGCAGCTGGGAGGAGCTCATGCATCAGGCGGGGAGCCACGATCAGCTGCTTCTCCTCGGTGATGCGCCGGAAGAGCTCTACCGGAGGGTGGGACACCGGGCCATTGGGGTTGTCTATCATCCCGAGTATGAACGGGGGAATTATGTCCCTACCGTGATTCCGGAGCGGTACGATGCTTTCCTGCACGTCGACGAAACCCGGGCTCTGGAGCCGCTGGTCCTTCAGGAGGTTTAGAAGCGGCAAGTCCCGGATCCTCATAAAAATGAGGGTATCCCTCAGCCAGTTAGATGGCTTTTGGGACACCCTCTATTTTTTGCATCCATCCAAGCCTTATCCGGTAAAATGATCAGGGCAGGGGATCAGCAGCAGCGGGAGATTTTGCCCCCTTCGCATTGTAGCGGGCCTCCTGGGCCTCGCAGAAGAAGTCCTTTCTGGATTGGACCGGGTCGTCCGGATGATGCTCTTTCATATGTTCCACATACTTCTCGTAGGAGGGGACCCCCACCAGCAGATCGAGAAACTGCCGGCGGTTGCTCATGATTTTCTTCCATGCGGTCAGCATGCTACACCACCCTCGCTTTTCCGGAGCTTCTCGGCACATACGGGGTTTCTTTGGTACCCGTCGACCGGTTCGTAAGCACCTTGTACCAGATGATTACGGAGGTGAGGAGCACCGCCAGCACCACGATCATGAAGATGGCGCATAAGGCCGCATCGACGTAATTGTTCGTGATGATCTGCTGCATTTGCTCCGCTGTTTTGGCCGGGGAGAGCGTTTTGCCAGCGTCCAGCGCGTCCTTGTATTTGTTAGCCTGGGCCAAAAATCCGATGGACGGATTGGCGTGGAACAGCTTCTGGTAGCCGGCCGACATCGTGACGATCAGCAGCCAGACGGTGGGAACCAGACAGACCCAGGTGTACGCTTTCTTGCCCATCTTGAACAGGATGGTGGTCCCGAGCAGCAGCGCGATGCCGGCCAGCATCTGGTTGGCGATCCCGAACAGCGCCCACAGGGAGTTGATGCCGCCCAGCGGGTCGATTACGCCCTGGTACAGGAAATAGCCCCACATGGCCGCGCACAGGACCGTCGCGATCATATTCGGAAGGAAAGCCTCCGTCCGGCCGAGCGGCTTGTAGACGCTTCCCAGAATTTCCTGTATCATAAACCGCCCGACGCGGGTGCCGGCATCAATCGTCGTCAGAATAAACAGAGCCTCAAACAGGATGGCAAAATGATACCACAGCGACATCATCGCTTTGCCGCCGATCAGCTGGGACAAGATCTGGGCCATTCCGATGGCCAGCGTCGGCGCGCCTCCGGTACGGGAGAGGATGGACGTTTCGCCGACATCCTTCGCCGTCTGGGTGAGCACGTCCGGCGTTATCGTGAAGCCCCAGGAAGAGATGGTTGCGGCGGCACTGGCCGCATCGGTACCGATGACGGCCGCGCCGCTGTTCAAGGCGAAATACGTGCCGGGCGTGATAACACAGGCGGCGGCGAGCGCCATAATGGCCACGAACGATTCCATCAGCATGGCTCCATAACCGATCATGCGGGCCTGCGGCTCACGCTCGAGCATCTTCGGCGTGGTGCCGGAGGAGATCAGCGCATGGAAGCCTGAGACGGAGCCGCAAGCTATCGTGATGAAGAGGAAGGGGAACAGGTTACCCGAGAAAACCGGGCCGGTGCCGTCGACGAATTTGGTAACGGCCGCCATCTGAAGATCAGGGGCGACGATAAAGATGCCCAAGGCCAGTCCGACAATAGTGCCGATTTTCATAAAGGTGCTCAAGTAATCCCGCGGAGCCAGGAGCAGCCAGACGGGCAGGGCGGAGGCGACGATGCCGTAGCCGATCATCAGGAGGGCGATGGTCTCGCCCTTGTAGCTGAACAAGGGAGCCCAGGTCGGACTTTCGGCTACGGACCGGCCGAGCAGGAGAGCGGCGATCAGGAGAACGAAGCCGATTAAGGAAGCTTCCGTTACGCGTCCCGGCCGGATGTACCTCATGTACACGCCCATCAGGAGAGCGATCGGAATGGTGGAGGCAATGGTGAACATTCCCCAAGGGCTGCCGACAAGCGCTTTCACGACGACCAGTGCGAGGACGGCAAGGAGAATGACCATGATCCCGAGAATCCCCACCTTGGCGATGGCACCGGCCACAGGACCGATCTCGTCCTTGATCATTTCGCCCAAGGTTTTGCCGTTGCGGCGGACGGAAGCGAACAGGATGATGAAATCCTGTACGGCGCCGGCCAGAACCACTCCGACGACTATCCAAAGTGTACCCGGAAGGTAACCCATCTGAGCGGCCAGCACCGGACCGACCAGCGGGCCGGCTCCGGCGATCGCGGCGAAATGGTGGCCGAACAGCACCCATTTGTTGGTGGGCACGTAATCCTTGCCGTCGTTGTTGAGCTCAGCCGGCGTCTTGCGGTTGTCGTCAAGCTCCAGCACGCGCCTCGCGATGAACCGGCTGTAGAACCGGTAAGCGACCGCGTAGACACAGACGGCCGCCACGACGAGCCAAACGGCATTAACCGTCTCTCCGCGATTCAGCGCCAGTACGCCGAAGCCGAAAGCGCCAAGAAGGGAAATCACTCCCCAGAGGAGTACCGATTTAAGTCCTGCTTTCATGATAACCCGCCTTTCCGTCAATAGAGTTAGGAACCTTAAGCAAGATTATATAGACAATTACGGCAAAATGAAATCGCTTTATCTGGAAGTGAGACTTAATACCTGTTAGGCTTGCTCTTCTTGCCGGACCAGCTAGGCCGTTAGCAGCATAATTGTGCTAAACTATGGTAAACACTACATACAACCTTATCCATCCAAAGGAGAATTTCATGAAAACCGTTCGTTTTGCTTTCGTCGGACTGGGCAACATCGCCAAAACCCATATCGTGGCCCTGAAGGCCATGCCCGTCATCAAAAAGCTTCCGTTCCAACCGGTGCTCGATACCTTGGTTACCCGTAACTTGTCGGCCAACGAGAACCAGGCGCGCGCGATGGGCTTCACGCATGTGACGGATTCCCTATCGGAGGCTCTGAAGGACAGAGAGCTCGAAGTGGTGGATATCTGTACGCCGAATGCGATGCATCTGGAGGCCGTCCGGCATGCCGCAGCTGCGGACAAGATCCTCTATTGCGAGAAGCCGCTGACGGATACGTATGAGAACTCCGCCGAGCTCGTCCGGACAGCCGGGGACCGTCACCCCCATCAAGTTGCCCTCGTCTACCGCTATCATCCCGCCGTCATGCGCCTTAAGGAAGCGGTCCGGCTCGGCCTGATCGGCGAGGTGCTGCAGATCAAGCTCTCGTACCGCCGCTCTGGCTATCTGGACGCCAAGCGGCCCGTCAGTTGGCGCCTGAAGGACGATTTGTCCGGAGGGGGGCCATTTCCGATCTTGGGGTGCACGTGCTGGATCTTATCCGCCACGTGTTCGGGGAGATCTCGCAAGTTGAGGGAAGACGAATGTTTTCGTCAAGGAGCGGCCCGTGACCCAAGGATCGGCCGAGAAGGTCCATATCCGTGTGGATGACTGGGCGCTGATGAACGTGACCTTGGAGTCGGGAGTGAAGGGAACGGCGGAGGTTTCGCGGATCGCCTGGGGATCCGAGGCCTTCGATGTGGAGGTTTTCGGAACGGAAGGGAGCCTGATCTGCAACTTAGAGAAGGATAGCGCGCCTCGGATCAAACGGCTGGACGGCTCCGCACCGGCTATTCCCGCCCCTTCCTCGCTCGAGCTAATTCCGGATGAGAAGTCGACCATGGGCTTCGCGATGGACGCACATTTCGGCGGCTTGAACCATTTCCTGCACCGGATCGCCGGAGAGGAGCGTTGGATCGGATTGGCCCCTACGCTCGGTGACTGCCTGATTGCGGAGAAATGGATCGACCGGGTTCTTAAGCAGTCCGGCAG
This sequence comes from Paenibacillus sp. CC-CFT747, assembly GCA_030323305.1. Classification (GTDB taxonomy): domain Bacteria; phylum Bacillota; class Bacilli; order Paenibacillales; family NBRC-103111; genus Paenibacillus_AO; species Paenibacillus_AO aurantius. The sequence goes on from CP106741.1 coordinate 4,743,421, forward strand.
GTAAGATCGGTACGCTTGGGGTTTGCTTGCACAGAAGGGTTGTCAGAAGCCATTCGCTTTAACGGAATGGCTTTTTTGTTGCCATTTTACCGTTCATTTTTGTTATATAACAATTATGAACACTGTTATTATCATTAGATAGTTAACCTCATAAATAAATTGAAAAAATCTAGCAAAAATCTTAGTTTTACTCTTTCATTAGGAACAAATGTTTGTTATAATATGTATGTGAGTATAGCAGATGGTGATAGACTTAATTGAACAATAAAGGAGACAACCATAGATGATGACAGCCAAGACCGCCGCCTCCCGTTCGAAGGACAATTATTTTGCGGAGCTGGCCAGTATTGATGTTTCGGAGCACATTGAGAAGAAGGGCAAATTCTCTTACCTGAGCTGGGCTTGGGCGGTCGATCAGCTGCGCAAGAACGATCCGGAGGCCACTTGGGAAGTCATTCGCTTTGACGGGCTTCCGTATCTGAAGTCCGAATGCGGCTACTTTGTGGAAGTGGCCGTCACGTGCAAAGGCATTACCCTTTCGCAGATTCACCCCGTGCTCGATAACAACAACCGGCCGATCGCCCAGCCGAATGCTTTTCAGATCAATACCAGTATCCAGCGCTGTCTGGTGAAAGCTATCGCTCTGCATGGCTTGGGGCTGTACATTTATGCCGGGGAAGACCTTCCGGAATCCGCCCAGCCGGTTAAGGAAGAAGAAGCCGATCCGTCGGCAAGGCTGAAAGCGAAGTTTCAGCTCGGTACCGGAAACTCTGAAGGTTTTGAAGCCTGGATGGAGAAAATGAAGAGCAAAGGCATGACGTTCCCGCAGATGGATTACATCCTGCAGGAAGCGCTGAACAAGAAAGCCGAGGAAAGCAAAGTAAGCTGACCCAGACATAAATAGAAGCAGCGGGAGAGCAGACCGGACAAACCGGCTTGCTCTTTTTTGTTGGCAGCGGGAAGGAGGGCGATTTGTGTCGATGGCGGCATTTTGGATACAATGGTAGAGAATAGAGGAGAGGAGGAAGCATAATGAAGCTGACTTACTACGGGCATTCCTGTGTATTGGTGGAGCATGAGGGGAAGCGCCTGATCATCGATCCGTTTCTGTCCGGTAACTCTCAATCGGGAGTCGACCCGTCTTCCCTTCAGGTGGACGCTGTCGTTCTGACACATGGGCACGGTGATCATTTTGGGGACACGATCGAGATTGCGAAGGCGAACAACTGTCCGGTTATTGCCGTTTTCGAGCTGGCTGCCTACTGCGCGTCGAAAGGAACCGAATCGCATGGCATGAACACCGGCGGCTCCTACACGTATCAGGGCTTTACGATCAAGATGACCCAAGCCTTTCACAGCTCCTCGGTACAAGACGGGGACCGGATCATCTATGTCGGCCAGCCCGTCGGCCTCCTGATCAGCGCGGGTGGCAAAACGTTCTACCATGCGGGAGATACCTGTCTGTTCAGCGATCTTAAGCTGATCGGCGAGCTGCATTCGATTGATGTCGCGGCCCTCCCGATCGGGGATAACTTCACCATGGGACCCGAAGAGGCTGCCATGGCCGCCCAGTGGGTGAAAGCTAAGCGAATCCTGCCGCTGCATTACAATACCTTCCCGCCCATCCGACAGGATGTCGGCCAATTCGCCGAGCGGCTTCAGAAGCTCGGAATTCGCTGCGAAGCCCTGCAGAGCAAAGAAAGCCTGGAAGTCTAAAGGCTCAAGAGATAAAGGAGCTGGAGAGAAGAGATGATTCGCGTTCTGTTTGTCTGCCTGGGGAACATTTGCCGGTCCCCCATGGCCGAAGCGGTATTCCGGCATAAAGTGAAGGAAGCCGGGCTCGAGAATCGGATAGCGGCCGATTCGGCGGGAACCGGAGATTGGCACATCGGCTCTGCTCCGCACGAAGGAACCCGCGCCTTGCTGGACCGGTACCGGATCGGCTATGAGGGGATGAAGGCCCGTCAGGTGCTGGCGGCCGATCTGAAGGAGTACGATTACGTCATTGCGATGGACAGCAAGAACAAGAAGGACCTGGAGGCTCTCGCCGGGACAGGCCGGGCATGTTCCATTCCGCTGTTCATGGATTACGTGCCCGGCGGGGAGGGCACCGATGTGCCGGATCCGTATTTTACCGGCAACTTCGATGAGGTGTATAAACGGATTGACAACGGCTGCAGCCGGCTGCTCGCGTCCATCCGGGAGAAGGAAGGCTTATGACAGATGCACATGCGCCGGTACCGGATCACATCCGTCCCGGGCTCCGCGTTCTGTTCATCGGCTTTAACCCGAGTCTGCGGTCCGGAGAGACCGGCCACAATTACGCGAACCCGCATAACCGGTTCTGGAGAATTCTCCACGGCTCGGGTCTGGCTCCCCGCCTGTACCGGCCGGAAGAGGATGGAGCCCTGCTGGAGCTCGGGTACGGCTTCACCAACATTGTCGCCCGGCCGACCCGGGCCGCCGATGAGATCACCCGCGAGGAATACCGCGAAGGGCGGTCTCTGCTTCGGCGCAAGCTGGAGAAGGCCAAGCCCAGGGTGGCTTGTTATGTCGGAAAAGGCGTATATGAAGAGTTTAAAGGAAGCCGTGGCCGCATCCCTTGGGGCTTTCAGGAGGAAGAGATGGTTAATGGGGTTAAAGACTTCGTCGCCCCTTCCTCCAGCGGGCTGGTCCGGATGAAGCTCGAAGAGATGATCGACATTTACAAGGAGCTGGAGGCTTATCTAAACGGATAAGCCGGCTGTCTCACGCTTCGATCCCGGCTGGTCTGCCTCGGACAGCCGGGTTTTTCTTTTTGGCGCAAGAAGCGGTTGTCCGGGGAACGGGGAAATCCGTCAAAATAGAGCACTTGTGGAAGATAAACGGGGTTTTCCACTTTGTTTAGCGAACGCTGACTACCTTTGTCGGCCTTGCAGGGAATGGGTTCGCCGGCGCGAATACGTTTCTGTAAAGACCGAGGAGGGTGATGACGATGACCACCGCCGTGTACAAAACGAAGGAAGCGGCCGCCGCCTTGAACGTCAGTCCCACAACGATTAAACGGTGGGCTTCCCATTTCCAGGACCGTTTCCGGAAAGACCACTGGGGCCATTATTATTTCAGCGAGCTTGATCTTCAAGAGCTTGCCTACATTCAGAAGGAGCTTGATCGGGGGCCAGCTTAAACCGGATCGAGCTGAACGATAGGCGCGTGAACCGGGAGGAAGCATCCCCCGCTCCCGCCCCCACCATCGTTTCGGAAGAGGCCCTTGAGGCTGCGGGCTCCGGCCTATCCGAGCTGCTGATGACAACCACAGTCCAGCTGAACGGCCGACTCGACGCGATGGAGCACAAGCTGGCGGAGAAAGCGGGCACGGTCGTGTCCGTGCAGCTGCTCCAGCACCGCAAGGAGCTCGACGAGCTGAGAAGCTCGCTGCACCAGCTTTCGCAATATGTCGAGGCGATCGACAAATCCCTGTCGCACCTGCAGAAGCTGGCGGAGCCGGCTCCCGTGGCTGCGGCTTATGCCGGCCCGCCAAGGACCGAGAAGCGCAAGACGCTGCTGGCCAGCCTCCTGCATTTATAAAGGGCATCCGTTACAAGGAAAGCCCCGTCTTCCTTATCCCGTCCGGCATCTTGCCGGACGGTTATTTGTGTTGTTGATGGATAGAGAACCCATAAATGACAAACCCTAACCGGAAGGAAAAGGAAAGAAGGATAGGAAATCTTCTTGAAAGAGATGGAGGGGGCCGAATGGAGAATAACGGAAGCGCAGGCGATCTCCACTGCTCCATCCGGGGGTCAGGCATCCCCCTTCTCTTCGTGCATCCCCCGTTCTGCCGGGGACGGTCTTTGAGAGGCAGGTGAGCGAACTGTCGCCCTTCCTGCAAACGATCGTACCGGATTTGCGCGGACACGGACGAAGCACTCCCTCCCCGGGGGGTGGAGCTTCGCGCAATCGGCCGATGATTTAAAGCGGCTTCTTGACGAAAGGCAGCTCGCAACCGTCTACCTGTGCGGGTATTCGGCGGGATCCTCCATTGCGATCGAATTTATGATCCGTTACCCCGACCGCGTTTCTGGAGCCATTCTGATAGGAGCGCTGCCGGAAATGAAGAAGGGCCTGCTCGCCAACCTGATCAAGCTCGGGGCCGCAATAGCCCGGCTGGGAGGTTTGCCGCTTCTCGCTTTTCTCGGGACCTTGCGGAATGCCCAGGATCTCTCCATGTTCCGCCGGCTCTTCTTCGACTCCTCCAGACCCATCCGGCAGACGCCCGCGCCTATTATCTAAATTATTTGCATTATTCCTGTGCGGACCGGATGTCGTCCCTGACGAAGCCCGCTTTGTTTCTGTATGGAGAGAAGGACATCCTGTTTGCGCCCTATGGCCATTCTTTTGCAGAGGCTGTCCCCATCGCTCAGGTACGTTATTTGCCTGCAGCCGAGCACGAGCTTCCCGGACGGTGGAGCCGGGCGCTGAACGAGCAAATCTGGAGGTTTATTCAAGCCGTCGAATCGGGAGAATTTCCGGGGAGGAAAGAGAATGGAGGTAGGCTTGGCACTGGCGGGGGGCGGTGTACCGGGTTCGGTTTCCATCGGCGTGATAAGAGCCTTGGAAGAGGAGGGAATCCGCATCACTCATGTCGGAGGGGCAAGCTCGGGAGCCATGATCGCCGCCTTGTATGCCTATGGTCTTACACCGGATGACATGACGGAGGTCGTTCCCCAGCTTAACCGGAGGTATCTGGATTTTGACTGGAAGGCGGTCATGATGAAGGTTCTGTTCTACCGTCCTTACCTGGAGGGCTGGCTGAAGGGCAAGCGGCTTCATGACTTGATCGCCAAGCTGACGGAAGATTCTACTTTGTCGAGTTTCCGTATTCCCTGTGCGGTAATGACGACGGACCTGAGCCGCGGCGAGCCGGTTCTCTTCTCCAACTCGGCCGTTGATGGCTATTCGACGGAAACCGAGGCGCTCATCGCGCAGGCCGTTCAGGCGAGTTTCTCGATTCCCGTTTTGTTTCAGCCGGTGCGGTGGAAGGACTACGTGCTGGTGGACGGAGGGGTGTTGAACAATTGTCCGGTCCGAATCGTCAAGGCGATGGGAGCCGCCAAGGTGATTTCGGTCGACCCGATCACCCCGTTCGTGACCCGCCGCACCTTCTCGATTCCATCGGCTTATGCCGTGTTCAACCAGATTGTTAACCTGACCCTCCAGGGGCAGATGAGGGAAGAGCACCGTCATTCCGACATCGCCCTGTATCCTTCCGTAGGGGAGGTCAGTGCTTTTGATTTCGGCAAGGTGAATCACTGCATTGAGATCGGCTACCGGTACACCAAGGAACGGATGGAGGGCATCATACGAAAGCTGCAGGAGCCGACGTAAAAATAACTAATAAAAAGTAAAGGTCTTCCTATGGGAAGCGCCTCCCGTATTCTCTACAATGGAGTACGACTCAGAAGAAGCGCGAAACCGAAGGGAGGCGCCCCGTGGAAATATTTAAGGCGCTAAACGAATATTACCGGGACGAACGCAAGACCATTGCATTAGCCGTCTTATGCCTGACGCTGAACACCGCCCTCGGCCTTGTCTATCCTCAATTGCTCCGCTATCTGATTGATGTCGTTATCGGGGAGAACCGCTACGGGCAGGTTCCTTATCTGGCCCTCTTCGTCATCGTACTGATCAGCGTGAAGGCGTTGTTCGGCTTCCTGTACGGGCATATCGGAGGGCGTGCCGGGAACCGGGTGGCGCTTCGTCTGCGGAACGCCCTTTACCGGAAGCTGCAGAACCTGTCCTTCACCTTCTATGACCGTTCCAAGACCGGAGACCTGATGTCCAAGCTCACGGCCGATCTGGAGCAGTTCCGACACTTTGTCGCCTGGGAGTTCGGGCATTTCATCAATTTCTGCTCCTGCATCATTCTCGGCTCTTTGTTCATGATCACGATCAATTGGCAGCTGACGCTGATTGCGATGGTCACCATGCCGGTCATCGGCTTTATGGCGGTCCGGTTTCAGGACCGGATCCATCCCGCCTTCCGCTCCATCCGCGAGGCGCTCAGCCGGATGACCTCGGCCGCCCAGGAGAATATCTCCGGGGTGCGCACGGTCAAATCGTTCGGCCGGGAGTCCTTCGAGGTGGAGAAGTTTTCCGAAAGAAATCGTCTGTATCAAGATAAGAATATTGAAACCGCCTACATTTGGTCCCGGTACTTTCCGGCCATGGAAATGACCGCGAACCTAAGTCTCGTGATTCTGATGGGTGCGGGCGGTTACCTGGCACTGAATAAAATGCTCACCATCGGGGAACTGGTCGCTTTCTTCGGCATGATCGGCTTCATAATCGGTCCCTTATGGTCGCTCGGTTACCACATCAATGTCTACACGCAGACGAAAGCGGCCGCCGAACGTCTGGTCGATCTGCTTCAGCAGTATGAACACATCCGAAACAAGCCGGACGCCTTGGCCGTACCGGAGGACGGGTTCCGGGGGCATGTCCGCTTCGAGGAGGTTTCGTTCTCTTATGACGGCGTTCACCAGGTGCTGAACGGGCTGAACCTGGATGCTCCCCGGGTCATATCGTCGGAATGCTAGGCGGAACCGGCTCCGGCAAAACGACGGCGGTTCTGCTGCTCATCAGGGCCTATTCGGTCAAAACGGGCCTCCTCACGATCGATGGAAAGAAGCTGGAGGACTACCGGCTCGAGCAGTTGCGGGAACGGATGGCCGTTGTCTTCCAGGAAACGTTCCTCTTCTCCGCCACCATCCGGGATAATATCGCTTACGGCCTGAACGAGGCGACCATGGAGCAGATCATCGCGGCCGCCAAGCTGGCCCAGGCGCATGACTTCATTACAGAGCTACCGGCCGGCTACGATACCGTTGTAGGCGAAAGGGGCTTGGGCTTATCCGGCGGCCAGAAGCAGAGGATCGCCATAGCCCGGGCGCTTATCTGCAAGCCCCGGATCCTCATTCTGGATGACGCCACGAGTGCCGTGGATATGGAAACGGAACATGAGATCCAGATGGGGCTACGCACACTGCGCGGCACGACCGTCTTCATAATCGCGCACCGCATTTCCTCACTGCAGCATGCCGATGAGATCCTCGTTCTGGAAGAGGGGACCACGGTTCAGAGGGGCACGCATGCCGAACTGATGGGCAAGCCGGGACCTTACCGGGAAACCTATCGCATCCAGTATGCCGATTATTTGGACGATCAGCAGGCAGAAGCGAAGGGAGGGCTGTATGATGAGTCAACCGAAGCTCGCCGAGACCAGGCCAGTCCGGCCTGAAGTCCGGACCCCGCCGCGGACGAGGTTCATCTACCAGGACGACGAGGAAATGGAGAAAGCCTTCAACTGGGCCCAGTTGCGCCGCCTGCTCCGTTACCTGATGCCCTACCGCCGCCAGGTCATTCCCTTGACCGTCCTGTTCACCCTTCTCGGAACGGTGACGAAGCTGTCCATTCCGCTGCTCATCAGCTGGTCCATCGACAAAGCGTTAATGAAAGGCAACGGGAACCTGCTCGCGGTCTATGTGGGATGCATGCTCGTCCTGTACGCGGTTCAATGGGGAGCGAATATGGGGAGGATCCGGCTGACGAGCGTCATGGGGCAGAGGGCTATCTATGATCTGAGGGCGGATCTGTTCCAGCATATTCAGAAATTATCCTTTCGCTTCTTTGACAAGCGCCCGGCCGGCTCCGTGCTGGTGAGGATCACGAACGACGTTAACGCTTTGCAGGACCTTTTTGCTAACGGGGCGGTTAATCTGCTGATCGATTGCATTCAGCTGACTGCTGTCATCATCATTCTACTGTTTCTGAACGTTAAGCTGGCTGTGGCGATTATGGTGGTGGTGCCGCTGATGTTCATCGTCTCCCAAGCCGTTCGCCTGCGGATCCGCCGGGCCTGGCAGGGAGTCCGGACAATCCAGTCCCAGATGAACGCCCACCTCAACGAATCGATCCAGGGAATCCGCATCACGCAGGCCTATACCCAGGAGCAGCCGAACATGCAGTATTTCTCGGACGTGAATGAACGGAACCGGCTGAATTGGAACCGGGCACTCTCGCTTAACATGAGCTTCGGACCCTTGATCGAGATCACGATGGCTGTCGGCACATGCATCCTATTCTGGTATGGTTCCCATCAGGTTCAGTCCGGCGCCATCACGATCGGCTTGCTGGTCGCCTTTGCGAACTATATCGGAAGCTTCTGGGAGCCCATCAACCGGCTTGGGGGCATGTATTCCCAGCTTTTGGTGGCGATGGCTTCTTCCGAGCGTATCTTCGAATTCATGGATGAGCTGCCGGGCATTGACGAGAAGAACGATGCCGTGGACCTGCCGCCGATTCAGGGACGGATCCAACTGGACCGGGTACACTTCGAGTATGAGCCGGGAAGGCCCGCTCTCAGAGGGGTGAGCCTCACGGCCGAGCCCGGTCAATCCGTGGCGTTTGTCGGCCATACTGGCTCGGGCAAGAGCACCATCATCAATCTGATCTGCCGTTTCTACGACCCGACCGAAGGGAAAGTTAGCATCGACGGCCATGACCTGCGTGATGTCACGCTGAACAGCTTGCGGAAGCAGATCGGCATCGTGCTGCAGGATACCTTCATCTTCTCCGGGTCGATCCGGGACAACATCCGTTTCGGCAAGCTGGAGGCCACCGATGAAGAAATCGAACGGGCGGCCAAGGCCGTTCATGCGCATGATTTCATCGTCAAGCTTCCGAACGGCTATGACACCGAGGTCGAGGAGAGAGGGTCTGTGCTCTCCATGGGGCAGCGGCAGCTGATCTCGTTTGCCCGGGCTCTGTTAAGCGATCCGCGTATTCTCATTCTGGATGAGGCGACAGCCAGCATCGATACCGAAACGGAACTGAAAATCCAGGAAGCCCTAAAAACATTGCTGGCCGGGCGAACCTCCTTCCTTATCGCGCACCGGCTGTCGACGATCCGGAACGCCGACAAAATCATCGTCATGGATCACGGAGTCATGAAAGAAGAGGAAATCACGCCGGCCTGATGGAGCGCCGAGGGCTCTACTACGGGTTGATTCAGTCGCAGTACAAATACCTGTCCTAGGAGTTGGGGGAAATGGACGATCGTCAAAGCTTAGAGGGTTGGACGAAGGAAGACATCTGCGCGCATCTTGGGGATGATTACGACCGGTTTCACGGGGCCGTCGTTCCTCCTATCTTTCAGAACTCGCTCTTCACACGCAAAACGGTCAATCACGGCTATACCTACACGCGCGTAACGAATCCCACCACCGAGGTGGCCGAGAAGAAGCTGGCCGCATTAGAGGAAGGGGAGGAGGCCAAATGCTTCGCTTCCGGCATGGCGGCTATTACCTCGGCGCTTTTCAGTGTTCTGGAACAGGGGGACCATGTCCTATGTCCGAAAAGCGTCTATGCACCGACACGCGGATTTCTCGAAACCTATCTGAACCGGTTCGGCGTGGAAGCGACCTTCGTGGAATCGGAGTCGGTGGAAGCCTTCGAGCAGGCCATCCGCCCGAATACGAAGGTGATCTATTTGGAGAGCCCCGTATCCAATGTATTCAGCCTCCAGGACTTGTCCGAACTGTCCCGGCTGGCCAAGGCCTATGGCCTGACGACGATTGTCGACAATACATGGGCGACCCCGATGTACCAGAACCCGATCCGCTTCGGAATTGACCTGGTCGTGCATTCGGCGTCCAAATACTTAGGCGGACACAGTGATATCATCGGCGGTGTCATCATCGGCAGAAAGGAGGCGATGACCCAAATCATGCACCGGGAGAGAGGCATGCTCGGCGGCATCATGGATCCTCATCAAGCGTGGCTGCTGCTGCGCGGGATCCGTACGCTGCCCCTGCGGATGCGGGAGCACCAGGCAAACGCCATGAAGGTGGCGCAATTTCTGGAGAAGCATCCGGCGGTCTCCCGGGTTTATTATCCCGGCCTTCCGAGCCACCCGCAGTACGAGCTCGGCCGCCGGCAGATGTCCGGCTGCTCCGGGCTCTTGAGCTTTGTCCCGAAGGGACGCGGCGAACAAATCCACGCTTTCATGAAGGGACTGAAGTTCTTCGAAGAGGGGCCTAGCTGGGGAGGCTTTGAGAGCCTGATCAACTCTCCCGGCTTGGGGATTTCGGAGGAAGCGTCCCGGCTTACCGGGATTCCATGGGGTCTTCTCCGGATCTCGATCGGCTTGGAGAATGCCGAGACGCTGATCGATGACTTGGACCGTGGGCTCTATTCCCTCAGCAAAGGACGGGAGATCGGATGACGGGCAGCAGACTCATGGAACGCTACCGGGACGAGATCGTTCATCACATTTCGGAACTAGTCCAGATCCGGAGCGTGCAAGAAGAGGAGAAGCTGGGAAGCCGTTCGGATCGGGGGTCAACCGGGCGCTGGAGTATATGCTGGAATTGGCCGCCTCAATGGGATTTCGGACGAAGAACGTTGACGGGTATGCCGGTCATGCGGAGTATGGAACCGGCGATCGCTTAACCGCTGTTCTCGTCCACTTGGACACCGTTCAGGAAGGGGAAGGCTGGACCTATCCGCCTTTCGGAGGAACGGTGGAAGAGGGTCGGATCATAGGCAGAGGAGCCTCGGACAACAAGGGACCGGCCGTCGTCGCCCTTTACTGCCTGAAGGCCATCCGGGACCAAGGCCTCCCCATCCGCAGCCGGATCCGGATCATTTTCGGAACGAACGAGGAGAGCGGGATGAAGGATCTTGATTATTACTTCTCCAAGGAAGCTCTTCCGGATTATGCGTTCGTTCCCGATGCCGGGTATCCGATCTTCAACGTCGAGATGGGAAACGCGAATGTGGCGGTGAGCTGTTCTCTGGATAGGCAGCAGGAAGAAAAGAAGCTTCGAATCGACAGCTTGACGGGAGGGGTGCCGATGGTGCTTGTCCCGGAAAAATGCGAGGTCCGGTTCCGTTCTGGTCACTTCCCGGAGAGCGGCTGGCAGGCTGTCGCAGCCGGTTTCTCCCATGTAACAGCCCGGCGGACGGAAAACGGAGCGGTGGTCCTAACGGCGGACGGCAAAGCGGCGGAGGAGCCTCGCAACGCGATCGCCGACCTGATGAAGGGGCTAGCCGCCCTCCCTATGAAGACGGATGCGGATCCTATGATTGCCTTCTTGAACGACAAGCTCGGGCATGAGACGGACGGGAGGCTGCTCGGCATTCACCGCAGCGATGACGTCTCCGGCTCCACGGTCGTTTTTCTGAAGCAGATCTATACGGAGGGAGATCTCCTTACCGCGGTGCTCAATATCCGGTACCCGGTGAAGGAGGACGGCGACCGGCTGCTCGGTCTTGTAGCGGACCAAGCCGAAGCCTATGGGCTGCAAACGGCCATCCTCCGCCATCTCCGGCCGGTTTATGTTCCTCCCGAGCATCCGGTTATCCGCATCTTAAGCCGGGTGTACGAGAGAGTGACCGGAGAGAAAGCGGTCCTTCTTAGAATGGGAGCCGGTACCTATGCCCGCAAGCTGCGGAATAACGGAGTCGCCTTTGGGGCCGGTCTGCCGGGAGGAGTCGATACCCATGTGCATCGGCCGGACGAATTTGTCCGCATCAAGGATATGATGAGGCATGCGGACATTTCCTTTCAGGCCTTAGTGGAGCTGGCCTCCGAGGAAACAGAGCCTTGTTGACAAGCTCTTTTGTAAACGGATTCATTGCCGTAAAAGGGAATAACCCATTGCTTTCCGAGAGAGGAGAAAGCCGTTATGCTGGGTAGTCAATCTTTAAGCACCCTCTACAGGTTGGGCAGCGGAGTGCGCAGCCGCCGGCATGCGTCCTACGACAGGACGGGTGGAAACTATGACAATTGGAAGATCCGGGCCGGAGAAACGGTTACCCTCGGCCAAATGTCGGGCCCGGGGATCGTCAAGCATATCTGGATGACGACCAAGGAGGACAATCACAACCTTCGCGGTCTTGTCCTGCGCATGTACTGGGACGGGGAGGAGACGCCATCGGTTCAATGTCCGCTCGGCGATTTTTTTGGCCTGGGCCATGGGAAAGCCGCTTATTTCGAGTCGCTGCCGCTTCAGGCGTCGTATTTGGGCTTGAACGCCTGGTTTCCGATGCCTTATGAGAACGGAGCGGTGATCACCGTGACGAACGAGATGGAATCGGATTCCTTTCTCTATTTCTATATCGATTACCAGGAGATGGACGCGCTTCCGGAGGCGTGCGGGCGCTTTCACGCCAATTGGAGAAGAGAGCTGCTCCACGCTGCCACGGAGGAGCACGGGCCGAATGCGAACGGCACCGTTCAAGCCCTGAACTTGACGGGACGGAACAATTATGAGGTTCTGCGGGCAACCGGCAAAGGCCATTATGTGGGCTGCGTGCTCCACATCGATACGGATGAAGCGGGCTGGTGGGGGAAGGAGACGACATGTTCTTCCTGGACGGCGAGAAGTGGCCGCCCACGCTTCATGGGACGGGGACCGAGGATTATTTTTGCGGGGCCTGGAACTACAACAAACTGGAGAAGACGTACTGCACCCCTTATTACGGCTACCATTTCAAAGGAAATAACGATTACACCGGCAAGCACTCCCAATATCGGTTTCATCTAGAGGATCCGATCTATTTTGAGAAGTCCTTGCTGTTCACGATCGAGCATGGACATGCGAATGACCGCCAGGGGGATTGGAGCAGCACGGCTTATTGGTACCAGATAGGACGTACTTCGCCCCTGCCTGATCTGGGAAGCTTCGACTCCCGGATTCCTTACGCCTTCGGCGGCTTGGAGCGTTGGCCGGGCAAGGACCGCAAAGACCTGCCCCGCTAGAAACCAATATGGAGGAGCGAATGAGCATGAACGCACAGCTTACGCAAGCGAAGGATCACTACGATCGGCTGGGATACGCGGTATTCCCCGATGTGCTGGATGAAGGCCTGGTTCGGGAGGCGCAGGAGCATATAGCCTGGCTCATGCACAAATATCCGGAGAAGCGTCCCGAACTCCTGACCCACGATCTTGTGGCCAAAGATCCGTTCTGGGTGCGCCTGATCAGCGACGAACGCCTGCTGGATATTGCGGAGGCCTTCATTGGTCCGAATATCGCGCTATTCGCGTCCCACTATATCTCCAAGCCCCCGTACGAGGGACGTCCCGTGCTTTGGCATCAGGACGGCAGCTACTGGCCGCTCGAGCCGATGGAAGTCGTCACCTTGTGGCTGGCGGTAGACGATTCTGTAGAGGAGAACGGCTGCCTCCGTGTCATCCCCGGAACCCATACGATGAAGCTGCAGCAGATGCGCAGGCGCACGGACATCGAGAACGTTCTGGATTCCGAGGTGGATCCGTCGCTTGTCGAGGAGGACAAGGCGGTGGATTTGATTCTGAAGGCGGGGAGCGTTTCCGTGCACAACCCCAACATCATCCACGGCTCCAACGCGAACCAGTCTGCAAGAAGAAGATGCGGCTTAACCATCCGGTACATCCCGACAACGACCCGCATCAAGACCGACGGGCAGTGGGCGTCGGCCTTCCTGCTCCGCGGAGAAGCCGTCCCCGGCATTAACACATATCTTCCTTTTCCCCGTTATGTAGAAGGCGAGCACATGCCGTTTCGCGGCTGTGAACAATGGCGTTAACGCTGTATGAGAGGAGGAAACGGAATGGAAACGGCTGCGCAATGGTCCTTGACAGAGGCCGCTGCTTCAATTGACCGCCTAAGAGAAGCGCTCCAGGGGAAAAAGGAGCAGCTTGCTGCGCTTTCTACGCTGAAAACGTGGCATTATACGAACGAAATCATTCCGGTAGAGGAGTGCCCGGCACGGCATCAAGGGTGGGAAGAGGCAAGGATCCGGTTTGCCTGGCCCCCTCAGGAAAGCGACAAGACGTTTTACCGTCAAATCCGTATCCCCGGGAATCACTCGGGTCTTGATCTGGCGGGCGCTGAGGCGGAGCTGGAGCTGTGTCTCTTAATCGGATCCCAAGTCTATCTAAACGGGGAGCTTGTGTACGGTGTGGACTATTGGGCCGACACGAAGGTCGTCCCCATTCCTCTCACGAAAGAGGTCCAAGGGAACGAAAGCTATGACGTCGTGATCCACTGCCGCAAGGGAGACGGATTCGGTTATTTTCATGATGCCGATCTCCGGATCAGCGCCGTGGAAGATTGGTTCTTTACGCTGGACACCTTCTCCGAGGAGCTCCGCTTCGTTCTCTTTCTGCTTGAGAACGGGATCGTCCAGGAAACGGAGCTGACCCGCTCTTTACAGGAGGCCTTGGATGGCTTTTCCTCAGCGGCGCTCGAAGAGAACCGGTGGGAAGAGCTAGCAGAGTCCATTGGGACGGTACGGGAGAAGCTTCGCGGCTTCGAACCATTTGCCAAGCGGTATCGCATCTATATGGTCGGCCATGCGCACATCGACATGAACTGGCTGTGGCCGTGGAAGGAAACGGAGGATTTGATCCGCCGCGATTTCGAATCGGTCGACGCCATTATGGAGGAGTTCCCGGAGGTCTGCTTCTCCCACAGCCAAGCCGCCACTTACCGGGCGATGCAGGAGAAGCACCCCGGGTTATGGTCCCGAATTAAGGCGCGGATCGAGCAGGGACGCTGGGATGTAACGGCCGCTACCTGGGTGGAAGGCGATCTGAACATGGCCGGATACGAGACCATGATCCGCCAGTTTCTGGAGGGATCTCCTACTGCCGCGATGAGCTTGGGGTCTCACCGGAAATTTGCTGGGAGCCTGATACGTTCGGGCACCCGGCGACGATGCCGATGCTTCTGACGCGTGCCGGCCTGAAGTATTATTACTTCTGCCGGGCAGGCCGGGGAGTCCCTCTCTTCTGGTGGGAAGGCGAAGACGGATCCCGCGTGCTCGCCTTTAACGATCCGCGGCATTATAACGGAAGGATCTATGCTTCCGACATGGTGCCGGGAACGATTGAGATGGCCAAGGATTACGGATTGAGCTGCAATATGTACGTGTACGGCATTGGCGATCATGGCGGCGGCGTGACCAAACAAGATGTCCGCCGGGGCTTGCGGCTGAACGAAAGCCGTCTGCTTCCCCAGTTCGTCTTCTCAGGAAGTACGGCCTTCTACCGGGAGGTGGAGCAATCGGGCGTTAGGCTACCCGTCATCCGGGGAGAGTTGAATCCCGCCTTCGAGGGGTGCTACACGTCGCATGGAGACATCAAGAAAGCTAACCGGGAAACGGAGCATGCCCTGGTTCAAGCGGAAAGCTTGGCAGTCCTGGCCGACCTTTACCGTCTGGCCTCCGGCCAAAGGGAAGGGACGGCATCCGGCCAACAGGGAGAGGAGGCCGGGCAAGCGCTTCAAGCGCTGCGGGAACCGTGGCGGACCCAGTGCTTCCACCAATTCCACGATATCGTGTGCGGCTGTGCGATCCGGGTGACTTATGAGGAGGCTCTGCCGGCTTCCCGCCATGCCCGCCTTCAGGCGGAGAACCAGGCGGATCAAGCGATGGAGGCCATTGTTAAGGCATTTCCGGCCGCCGTTTCGACTAACGGCGATGGCGGTACGTCTTCTTCCTCGGAAGTCTTGACGGTGTTTAATTCGCTTTCCTGGGCCCGGAGGGATATCGTCACGCTTCCGTTAAGCCGGTTCCCGCAGGTGGAAGCGTGGGAAACCGGGGATGTACTGATCGATTCCGCCGGAAATCGGACTCCGCTGCAAAAGCTAAGCGACGGCTCCGCCGTCTTCCTGGCCGGAAGCATCCCGGCTTACGGCTTAGCCTCTTACCGTTATGCGAAGGTTGCGGATCAAGGCTCATCTGCCGGGGCCGGGATGAGCGTTCCCGCAGGCGGTGGCCAAGAGGTGCTGGAGAACTCCCGTTACCGTCTCGCCGTGCATAAGGGATCCGGTACAGTCACGAGCCTCTATGACAAAATGCTGCAGCGGGAGCTGACGAGGGCATCTGGCTTCAATCTGTTCGAGGTTCACGAGGAAGCCCCGCACGGAATGTCCGCCTGGACGATTGGTCCCATCACGCGGATTCACCGGCTTCTCCGAGGGGCCGAGGTTCGGCCGGGAGAGACCGGGCCAGTCTTCCAATCGGTATGGGTTGTGCACCGTCATCAAGCCTCCGAAATCCGCCAGGAAATTCGTCTGTACGCGGGGATCGAACGGATCGATTTCTTGACGAATATTCGCTGGGAGGAACAAGGGACGGCCGAAACCGACGCCCCTATGCTGAAGGTGACGTTTGCGACGGATCTGAAAGCCCCAGAGGCCGTGTTTGATATTCCGTTCGGAACCATTGTCCGCGAAACCAACGGACAGGAGGTTCCCGCTACCCACTGGTTCGGCGTTTCGGAAACGGGTACCCTGGAGGGCGTCGGCCTCGCCGTCCTTAACAACGGGAAATACGGCTGCTCCGTGCAGGGATCGACCCTATCCCTTACGCTGGTTAGAAGCTCGTATGAACCGGATAACTTTCCCGACCGGGGCGACCATGAATTCGCCTATGCGGTCTATCCCCATGCCTCGGACTGGAAGGACAGTCAAGCAGACCGGAGAGCGTGGGAATTCAATCAGCCCATGACGGTCTATGCGAGGGAAGCGGGAGGAGCGCCGGCTCCGGAACCGTTTGGAGCCATCCGGGTGGAGGAGCTCGGCCCCTCCGGCTGGCAGCCGTCGCGGGGGCTTCTTGCCACGGCACTCAAGCCGGCTTACACCAGCAGCGGCTCTTCGAAAGACGTCATCTTGCGAATTCTGGAGCCGCATGGCCGGGCGGTGCGGGCCCGGATCGTTTTCTCCTTTCCAGTCTCCTTCGTGGAGGAAGTGAATCTGGTGGAGGATGCCATCAGACGGCTGTCTCTCGATAACAACCTTCTTGATCTGGGTACGGTTAAGCCGGCTGACCTTCTCACTCTTCGCATTCGGCCGACACGGACCGGGTGACAGATGCAACCGAATTCCAATCGGGATAGACCGGGGGACCGCGCCCCGGTCTATTGTTTTGGCCTGCTAAGAAACATTAGGATGGCCGATTGGGGAGGGACGTGGTACAGTTATTAAAAAGAAAGCGCTATCTACCTAGAGACTCGGGCAGGTGACCCCCTTGATTCCGGAAGTGCTCAAACCCTCCCATATGAAGCTCCACACGAAATTTCTCCTTTCCTTCGTGTTGATCATTCTGATTATGGTCCTGATGATTGGAACGGTTATCTACCAGGTATCCGTCAACACGATCAAATCCAATACCGCGAATTATTCCCGTTTCCTGATCGGGCAGATCGGAATCAACCTCGACAAACGGACATCGGATATCGAGGAGCTGGCCTTCGAGCTGTTCCGGACCTCCTCGCTGGACCGTACGCTGGCCCAGGAAAATTTGGATCCGGCCAATCAAGTCTTCCGCAGCAAAGAAATCGCCAATTATTTATCCCATCTCGTATATTCCCGCGAATATTTCCAATATGCGGCTTATGTGGAGCCGAACGGCGACTCCCACCAAATCGGCCGGGTCTTTGACGCCAGTCCAACCGGCACCGGATTAGCGGATGAAGCCCATCTGGAGAAGATCCAGCAAAAAAGAGGCAAAGCCCTCTGGTACCCCGGTCCTCCGGGAACCGTGATGATGGCCAAAGCCCTCTACAGCTTGACCTCGGGGGCTTATGCCGGCACGGTCATTCTCGGGATCGACAGCGATCACATCGAGAATCTTTATACGGAGATCAACCGGCTGACGAGCGCCAATATCCTCATTCTGAACGAAGACAATCAGCTTATGGAGGGAAGCGGTAACGTTCCCGGCTTTGCGGCTTATTTTATGGAGAAGAAACTGTATCTCGAAGAGAACCTCCCCAGCCCGTCCTTTACATGGAACCGGACCAACTATTTGTTCACGGTGCTCTCCACCTCCATGGACAAATGGAAGATCGTGCAGATCATTTCCGTAGAGGAATTGACCCGGGGCACGTCCGCCATTACCTTCTGGACCGTCAGCATTATCATCATTTCGCTCCTTGTGGCGTCCATCCTGGCGGCTATCCTGTCCAAGAGCATTACGGTGAATGTCCGGATGCTGCTGCAAAGCATGACAAGCTTCTCCGTTGATTTCTCCCACAAAATCATTGTGCCGAAAAGCCGGGACGAGGTCGGATTGATGGCGGAGAAATTCAACCTAATGGCCGAAAAAATCAAGGAGCTCGTCAATTCGGTTTATCACGAGAAGCTCCTCAAGCAGAAAGCGGAGTACCGGACGCTGCAGTTCGAATACAAAGCCCTGCAGGCTCAAATCAACCCGCATTTTCTATACAATACCCTGGAGTCAATCTACTCCATGGCCAAGCTGAAGGGGAGGAGCAGATCGGCGAGCTCATTTACCTTCTGGGGTCGCTGCTGCGGGAGAGTCTGGGAAGGAAGGGGGATATTCTTCCCCTGCGGGACGAGCTGGATTACATCCGAAAGTATTTGGACATTCACCAAATCATTTATGAGGACAAAATCGAAATCATTTACGAGCTCGACGAATCGCTGCTCGACAGCCGGGTGCCCAAGTTCATTCTCCAGCCTCTCGTGGAGAATGCGATCAAGCATGGAATCGAAGAGAAGCCCGGGAAAGGGATTATCCGAATCGGCTGCCGGGCCGAAGACGAAACCCTGCTTCTCGAAGTATCCGATAACGGAATCGGAATGGACGATCAAACGATTGACCAAGTGATGAACCCGGAAAAATACCCCGGCCAGCCGGTTAAAGATAAGCATACGAGAGTGGGCATCATCAGCGTACATAAACGGGTCGGCATCCTCTACGGAAGCGGGTACGGCCTTACGATCCGAAGCGTTCCGGGGAGTTCACTATCATACAGATCCGGCTGCCTATCATACGGGAGGAAGAGCGAGATGAAGAAGAAGGTTATCGTGATTGACGACAAGCCCCTTATTGTCCGGTCCATTGTGCAGACGATCGACTGGGAGCGGCTTGGCTGCGAAGTAATTGGCCAGGCGGAGGACGGGGAGGAAGGGGAGCGCCTCATTCTCGACATGCAGCCCGACATTCTCATTACGGACATCCGGATGCCCGGGCATGATGGGCTGTATTTGTCCGAATTGATGCACAGCCGCTTTCCCCGTTCCAAAACGATCCTCATCACCGGATACCAGGAGTTTGAATACGCCCAACGAGCCGTCCGCCTGGGGGCTTTCGACCTCATCGTCAAACCTCTCCGCAATGATGAGCTGTACCGGGTGGTGGAGGCGGCGGTCCGGGAGATCGAAGCGACGAGATCGGAGAAGCAGGCCGTCGAGCAGCTGAGCCGGGATTACAACGACCTCGAGCAGCTTCACACGAGCAGCCTTCCGGCTCTGCGCAGCAAATGGATGACTGATCTCATCCGGGGAAAGGTGGAGGAGGCCGATCTGCCGGCTGCCCAGAGGGAGCTTGGCATCCAATACAGCCGGTTCTCGCTGATTGCCATCAAACCGTATAGCAACGGGGGAGAGGAGTCCCTGACTTCCGCCCATCGGGAGCGGATCGTTCAGACCGTAATGGCCGCACCGGAGAAGGAGGAGCTCCAAATCATCGATACCGTCTGGAATGACGAGCTCTTGTTTGTTTGCCTGTTCCCCCGCATCCCCACGACACGGGAAGCGCGGATGAAGCTTCAGACGATCGCGTCCGATTGGCTCGAGCGCATCCGATGCCTGAACGGCGAGCGCTGCCATATCGCCATCGGGCACCTCCGCAAATCGCTTAAGGAGCTGGGAGAAGCGTACAGCGAGGTGAAGGCTTTGCTGGAGTCCGGCTTTTTCCGGGGGAGGAGGAGATCTTACTTCACGAAGCGAATCCCGTTTCCCGGGAGTCCGGCAAATTCGCCATCATGCATGACCTGGAGAACTTCAACCGGATGCTCGAGCAGTCGTCCGGCGAGGAAGTAATCAGCTACCTGGAACGGTTTCTCGAGCAAATCCGGATGTACAGCGAAGGAAACATCCTAGTGGTGAAGGGTCTGCTCTCCGAGGTCTGCTTGTCGACCGCCCGGTATTATTTCCGATTGACGGGCAACGAATTCGGGCTCGGGAAAAGCATCGACCAGATGCTGGACGATGTTTTCCGGCTGAACAGCCTTAAGGAAGCCTCAGACTATCTGGCCGGCTGGATCACGATCGTGAAGCGCAAGGTGGAAGGGGAGACAAGGAATACAGCCTTATGGTGAAGAAGGCGGTGGACTATATCAACACCCATTTCTCCGAAACCATCAACCTGACCTCCGTCGCCCAGCATTTCGGAATCAGCCCCAGTTATCTCAGCCGGCTCCTGCGGACGGAAACCGGGATCAATTTCGTCGATCTGGTGGCAAAGGCAAGAATCGAGGCGGCCAAACGGCTGCTGCGGGATCCCAAATACAAAGTCAATGAGGTCGGCGAGCTCGTCGGCTATAAGGAATACGCTTATTTCTATCAGGTATTCAAACGGATCGAGGGACAGTCCCCTAAAGAATTCAAGAACCGAAGTAAAGAAACCTAATAAAACCTTAAAATTCCCGTATGTAAACCTTCTTTACTCTCTTTTACATTTAAGGCAGGAACAAAGGAGGGAATCGAATGATGATTAGGCCGCTGCCTAGGGAAGAAACGGAAAGCTTGATTCAGAAAGTCATTTCGGGTATGCAGAACCTGGAAATCACCATCCAGGAGGACACGCCCGTCAGCATCATTTCGATGGACAAGTGGGATTGGTCGCAAGGAGTCGGCCTGTTTTCCCTTTACCGGTATTATCTGGAAACAGGTAACGAATCCATCTTGTCTTATCTGACCGGCTGGTTCGATGCGCGCTTGAAGGAAGGGCTCCCCGCCAAAAACGTGAACACGATGTGCCCGCTGCTGACCTTGAGCTATCTCTACGATCTGACGGGAAACCCCGATTACTTGCGGATTTGCGAGGAATGGGCGAGCTATGCGGCCGATGAAATGCCGCGAACCATGGAGTTCGGAATTACGCACAATGCCATCGACAACCCGAACCAGGGAGAGCTGTGGGACGACACGCTGTACATGACGGTTCTGTTCATGGGAAGAATGGGCGTTCTCCTAAACAAGGAGCATTACGTCCAGGAAAGCATCCGGCAGTTTCTGGTTCATCTGAAATACTTGACGGATACGCGGACCGGGCTGTTCTTTCACGGATGGACCTTTGAAGGCAATCACAATTTTGCCAAAGCGCTGTGGGGAAGAGGAAATGCCTGGTACACGGCCGGTCTGGTCGATTTCCTCGACATTATCCAGCTTCCGCATGGGGTGGAGTTCTTCCTTCTGTCCTCCTTGGAGCGGCAGGTTCAGAAGCTTGCAGAGCTCCAGTCGCCTAATGGCCTCTGGCACACCCTGCTGGACGATCCGACCTCGTATGAGGAAACTTCGGCAACGGCCGGTTTTGCTTACGGAATTCTGAAGGCGATCCGCAAAGGCTACCTCAGCGAAGAATACCGTGAAGTGGGCATGAAGGCACTCCATGCGGTAATCGGCAAAATCGACGAGAAAGGCGCGGTCCACGGCGTCTCGTATGGGACGAGAATGGGACGAACGCTTGATTTCTACAAGCACATCCCGCAGTGTCCGATGCCTTACGGCCAGTCCATGACTCTGCTTATGCTGGTTGAGAGCCTGAGACACGCGGAGAGCCTGAAGCACGTCGACAGCCTATAAGAGATGTCGAAAAATTCGGTTAAAGAAACCTAATAAAATGTACAGAAAATCCTATATATAGCGCTTACATGTTTTCGTATACTGAACACACGGCCAAGTCGACTGAAGCAGTCAGAGGAAAATGTAAGCGTTTCCTGTGTTCGATTACAATTGGATAAGGAGGGATTGGAGGTGGAAGCTCGTTCCGCTAGTTTGACCGAGATAAGAGAAACGGAAGTTCCCGCTAAGATGAAGCCGCTTCATAAGGAACTGAGAAAAAATTATGATCTTTATCTGCTGCTCGTTCCCGGCTTCTTGTTTTTCCTGCTCTTCTCTTACGTCCCCATGTTCGGTCTGCTGATAGCCTTCAAGGATTACAACCTGTTTAAAGGGGTTTTTGCGAGCGATTGGGCCGGACTGACTCATTTTCGGGAGATGCTCAAGATCCCCGCCTTCTGGCAGATGGTCCGGAACACGCTCACGCTGAATGTTCTTGGCTTAATCTTTGGCTTCCCGGCTCCGATCATCCTGGCGCTGATGCTGAATGAAATCCGGGCTAAATATTTCAAACGGATCTCCCAGTCCCTCCTCTACTTGCCGCACTTCATGTCCTGGATTGTGCTTGGCGGCATTGTGTACAATCTGCTTTCTCCCAAATACGGGATCGTCAATGAACTTATCCGGCAGCTCGGTTTTAACGAGATTTACTTTATGGCCGACAAGTCCTGGTGGATTGCGGTTTATACCCTCACGGGCGTTTGGGCGGGAGCTGGGTGGGGAACCATTATCTACTTGGCCGCCATGACGTCCATCGACCCTTCCCTCTATGAAGCCGCCGTGATGGATGGAGCCGGACGCTTCCGCAAAATCTGGCACATTACCATACCGGGCATCATGCCGACCGTCGTGGTCCTGCTCGTCTTAACCATCGGCCACATGGTATCCATAGGCATCGAGCAGCCGATGGCTCTGACCAACCCGGTCGTCACCGATGTGTCGGAGGTCATCAGTACTTACATCTATTCCGTGGGCATCAAGCAGGGCCAATTCGGACTAACGACGGCGGTGGGAATGGTTCAATCCGTCATCAATCTTTGCCTCGTTCTCGGGGCGAACTATGCGGCCAAACGGATGGGCCGTGAGGGAATCTGGTAGAAGCGAGCAACGGAAAGGAGGACGATCTTATGCAGGCTGCGGCCAAAGGGGGGCCAAACGGCTTTCCCCAAACGGACGACAGGCGATATTCTTTTCAACATTCTCAACTACAGCCTTATCACCCTGATCACGTTTACTTGTTTGTTTCCTTTTCTCAACGCAGTAGCCAATGCCTTCAGCAGCAACCGGGCTATCCAGACGGGGCTCGTCACCATCTTCCCGATTGAATGGCAGTGGGACGCGATGAAGACCGTATTGGGCGATAAGCAGGTAATTCGGTCTCTCGGGGTCACTGTCTACATCACGGTGATCGGAACGGCGCTTAACATGATCTTTACCATCCTCACGGCGTACCCGTTGTCCCGGAGGGATCTGAAGGGGCGCACCCTCTTTATGAACTACATGATCATCACGATGCTGTTCGGCGGAGGCCTGATTCCTTTCTTCCTGCTGGTCAAGGCTCTCGGCATGCTGAACACCTTGTGGTCGCTCATGATTCCCGGCTTAATCAGCGCATTCAATGTCATCATCATGAAGACCTTCTTCCAGGGCATCCCGGACGAATTGCGCGAAGCGGCGATCGTGGACGGCTGCGGCAACATCCGCTTTCTGCTCCGGATCGTGCTTCCCCTGTCGGGAGCCTCGATGGCGACCATCGGCTTGTTCTATGCGGTGGGCCATTGGAATTCTTTCTTCAATGCGGTGCTCTTCATCAACAATCCGGATTATTATCCGCTTCAGGTGAAGTTAAGAAACATTCTGCTACTCGCACAGATGGATACTTCTCTCGAAACGCTGCAGCAGCAAAATCAGCTGCATGTGATTGAAGAATCCCTGAAATCGGCAACCGTTGTCTTTGCCACCCTGCCGATTCTGATTGTCTATCCTTTCCTGCAAAAGCATTTTGTCAAAGGAGCCATGCTTGGCTCCATCAAAGGCTGATCCATATCTTGTAGGTGGAAGAAGGGGGAACCGAAGTGAAAAAAGGTCTATTGCTTGGCTTGACCCTCACCCTGGTTACGACCGTATTTGCAGGCTGCTCGAAGAGCGGAGATGCCGGCAGCGCCAGCACGCCCGCACCCGGCTCATCGGCCTCGGCCACGAAGACTCCGGGAAAGCCGCAGAAGGTTAGAGTATCCGTGTGGGACCGCTCGAACTCGCCGGACGGCACGAAGATTACAGACAGTGTCATCGTCAAGTGGATTCAGGAGAACGCTTTGAAGGAAGATAACCTGGAGGTGGAGTACGTTCCGCTTCCAAGATCTCAAGAAACCGAGAAGCTGAACGTTTGGATGGCTTCGGGAGAGGCACCAGACATTATCATTACGTATAACGCTGATCTGGTCTTCCAGTACGCCGAGCAGGGAGGAGTCTGGCAGCTTGACGAGCTGCTGGACAAATACGGGGCGGACATCAAGAAGCTGATCAAGCCGGCCTTAGACACGGCGGGAACGTATAAAGGCAAGCGCTACGCCATTCCGGCCTTCCGGATGAGCCAAGCGGCCGGACCCTCGATGAAGATCCGCCAGGACTGGCTCGAGAAGCTCGGCCTCAAAGCCCCGACGACGCTCGACGAGCTCTATACCGTGCTGAAGGCGTTCAAGGAGAAGGATCCGGGCGGAGTAGGCAAAGAGAACGTCGTGCCGTGGGCCATCCCGGCCATTAACCAGTCGGCCAAAGGGTTCTTCTTCGGCCCGATGTGGGGAGCGGGGGTTAACAGCGAAGGGCCGGGGATCGATCTGTATATGCCGACCGGCAACCTGGTGAGCGGACAGTTCCATTCCTCCATCGACACCCAGCAGGGCAAAGAATTCTTTGCTTTCATGAACAAGCTTTACAAAGAGGGACTGATCTCCAAGGAGTTCGTCACCGACGTCAACTCTCAGAAATATACCCAGCAGTATACGTCGGGCCAAGCCGGCTTTGTGGATTCGAACGACGATCCCTGGAGCTTGACCGTGAACACTAGAAAAACGGTTCCGACCGCCAAGTGGGTCACCGTCATGCCGTTCAAACGGAGCGACGGCAGCCAGTACATGCAGAAAGCGAGCTCCTACGGCTTGTTCAACATGGTTCCCAAAACGACCAAAAATCCGGAAGCGGCCGTTAAGTTCCTGAACTTCCTCGCCAAGCATATCAACGTCGTGCAGAGCGGGATCGAAGGCACCCATTACAAAGTTGAAAACGGGCTTCGTCTGCCGATCGATCCTGATAAGAACGCTAAGGAAATCGGCTGGTACCTCGGCGACTTGAACCTTCTGACGCAGGGTTATATGGGGCCTCCAACCAAAGAGCAGCTTCTAAAAATGAATACAAACCCGGAATATGCGGAGCTCCTCACTCCTTTCTATGAGCAGTTCGAGAAGTACGGGAAAGAAGCGCCGTTTATCGACAGCCCGCGTCCGGTCGCCCAGAAGAACATCGTAAACTTGACGAAGTACGGGTACGAGGCGCTCTCCAAAGCCGTTATCGCCTCCGATTTCGAGAAGGAATGGACCAATACGCTGGATGGCTGGGTGAAGCTGGGCGGTAGAGATTACGATAAGGAAATTTCCGAGAAGCTGGCGGAAATGAAGAAGAAATAAGCATAAGGAAGAGGACCTTCACCCAACGGGTGAAGGTCCTTTCTTCTTGACGGGAACTTAGTCTGGGACTTGGCGCCAGACCACTATCTTGAACAGAAAACAGGTTTGGTAGAAAACGTCTGGACTTTCCTTCAGCTGTCTTGATACATGCCGTAACCTAATCTGTGCTGCCCCGAGAGGGGCCAACGGAAACGATGGCTTATACATAAGACGAGTGCTATAATTCTCTACAATTCCAAAGAGAGGGGACCATGCATGAACCAAAGACCGTCAGAAGAAGAATACGCGGGGGACTTCGGCTATTATATCCGGTTGGTGCCGGAAGGCAACATCATCGACATTCTGCTCGCCCAGGAAAAGCAAATGACCGAGCTGCTGGCATCGTTGACCGAAAGCCAAGGCGCGTATCGGTATGCGGAAGGAAAATGGATGCTGAAAGAAGTCGTTGGCCACATCGCAGACGGCGAACGCGTCATGACCTACCGCCTGCTCCGGTTCGCAAGAGGGGACCAGACGCCTCTGCCCGGTTTTGACCAGGAATTGTTCATCTCTCCTTTTGAAAACTGGACAATGCCCCAATTGGCTGAAGACTACCGGGCCGTACGGCAATCGACGATCGCGCTGCTGCGCGGGTTGCCGGAGGAGGCGTGGTCCCGCAAGGGCACAGCCAACAACGTAAGCGTTACGGCGCGCGCCATCGCGTATGGCATTGCGGGACACGAACTTCATCACATGGGTGTCATCCGTAATCGGTACTTGAGTTAGTCGTCCGGAAGATCGGCGGAGGGTCTCAGGGATGGGCAAATGATAAGCGGCAGAACGGCCATTTAAATCAAGTGAATTGACAACAAGAAGACCATGCCGCGGCATGGTCTTCTTTGATTTCAGCATACCTTTACGTAACCGATCTTCATGTTGATCATCTGAACTGGCAATTGAGGATAGGCGGTTTATGCTAGATGATCAAAACATTGCGTTGGCTTGTTTATGGTGGTACAGATACAATACCTGGATCAGAAACTTGGATACCTGATCTACGGAAAGATGCAGAGCATCTATATCATAAAATTGTATAGCTGCTGGCAGGAACAGCAGTCTTTGTTCGACTCTCCGGCAGTGCGCGCCTAGCTAAGCTAGGCACAACTTACTGATGCAAGTTCAGTCGGGGTAGGGACCAAGCCGCCCCGTAGCTAGCAGGCAGACGTCGGCGAAAACCGGTGGCTGAAGCCCTGCGAAAAGTCGCGCTCTGCGCGGTGAAGCAAATCTGCAGGCCGTAATGAAAATGAATCCTACCGCATCGTGAAAGTGAACCCGAAAGGGACAAGAGGGAGCCGAGCCACGACTGCCCCGGCGAAGGCCATGGAACGCGCGAAGACCTTGGAATGCAGCGCAAAAGAACCCTCCGGTGTAAAGGGAGCGGCATGTAGAGACAGTTGTGTCTGGAACTAGGAGACCCTCCCCCGCACGAAGTTTTTTTTCGTAACGAGCAAACTTATAAGCCCTAAAGGTGAAATGGTGAGCTGCGGGAAGGGAGTCGGAGGGGGCCATATTACCAATGATCCGGTGGACAACATAACCCCGGGGAGGGAAGGGCGCCGAAAGGCAATACCCCACTTCGTTCACGGGATATCAAGGAGGTAAGAGCAAGTGAATGCCGAATACACGGCTAACGCCACCAATGAAAACGCTCGACAACTCCAAAATACCCTCTATCTTGCGGCTAAGGAAAACCCCAAGCGTAAGTTTCATGCCCTGTACGACAAAGTATTCCGGAAGGATATCCTGCAAGAAGCATGGGCAAGGGTAAAGACCAATCGCGGCAGTGCCGGAATTGATGGACAAACGATCGCATTTATCGTTCAAGAGATTGGCGAAGCATCCTTCATCGAAGAGATCAGACACCAGCTGATGAATGGGGAATACCGACCATCTCCCGTCAAGCGGAAAGAGATTCCGAAGCCGGACGGAAAGACACGTCCCTTGGGTATCCCAACCGTCCGTGACCGGACGATTCAGATGGCAACGAAATTGGTGATCGAGGGCATATTCGAAGCAGATTTCAAAGATTGCTCGTACGGATTTCGCCCCAAACGGTCGGCTCACCAGGCTAGTAAGAGCATCCGGGATAGCATCAATTGGGGTGTCGTCAACTGGGTGGTCGACGTAGATATTACAGGCTACTTCGATAATATCTCCCACAGCAAGCTGATGAAACTGGTCGAAGAACGCATCTGCGACAGGCGCATTCTGAAGTTAATTAGACAGTGGCTTGAAGCAGGTGTAATGAAGGAAGGCGTATGGCACAAAACGGAGATTGGCAGCCCACAAGGCGGCGTAATCTCTCCGCTTCTGGCCAACATCTATCTCAACTACCTCGATACGATATGGGAAAAACGGTTTTCTCATCTCGGAAAGCTGGTAAGGTATGCCGACGATCTGGTCATTCTGTGCCGATACAAACCGCAGGCGCTCGAAGCGATTCGTTCCCTTAAAGCGATCTTTGGAAAACTGGAATTGACCATGAACACGTCCAAATCAAAGCTAGTCTGTCTGTGGGAAAACCAGGATGGGTTCGACTTCCTTGGTTTTCATCATCGGAAAATGCCTTACCTCCATAAAAACGGGATAAAATATCGACTGCGAAGCTTTCCATCGAAGAAAGCAATGAAGAAGATGCGGACTCGTGTGAAGGAAGAAACGGCATCTAGAGGCAGGTTAAACTGGCCGTTAAAGCTGATGGTCGAGCTGCTGAATCCGATGATCCAAGGATGGCGTAACTTTTATGCTCATCTGGATGTGGATCGAAGTATGGCAAACCGTTTCCTGGCGAAAGTGGACTGGTACATCCTGAGGAGATTGAGACTGTTCTGGAATAACAAACACAGGAAGCGTAAGCGGAACTGGTCAGAGATGCATGTTTTGCTTCAACGCACAGGACTGAAAACAATATGCACATGGAAAAACCGTACTGCCCTGGATGAAGAACGTCGGAAAGCCGTATGCGGGAAAACTGCACGTACGGTTTGATGAGGAGGGGCTGGGATCCCCAGCCCTTTACTCTACTTCGCGCAACATTGTTGTCTTTAAATATGATTTTGCTTGACCCTTACGTAACGGAATGGTTTATAGTGAAAGTAACAGCAGGACAAAACACAGGACAACGGCCAAAAAATCGAACAAAATAAATTCGAAATCGAAGGAGAACCGAACTTGA
This sequence comes from Paenibacillus sp. CC-CFT747, assembly GCA_030323305.1. Classification (GTDB taxonomy): domain Bacteria; phylum Bacillota; class Bacilli; order Paenibacillales; family NBRC-103111; genus Paenibacillus_AO; species Paenibacillus_AO aurantius. The sequence continues at coordinate 4,772,001 of CP106741.1, forward strand.
GAAAACTAGTATTGTTCATGCATGTGTCGCTGGATGGGTATGCGTCCGATTCAATGGGAAGACTCGATTGGATTCCGTACAACGAGGAATTAGAAAAATACGCTGAGGAGGTCGTAGCCGAAGTCGGCTCTCCCGTTTACGGACGTACGACGTATCAGATGATGGAGAACTACTGGCCCAAGGTGCTGGATGACCCGAATTCGTCGAGGCACGATATGGAGCATGCCACATGGCTGCAGGATGTTAAGAAGATCGTTATTTCCGGTACGATGGACAAGGCGGAATGGAACAATACGATGCTGATCAAGGACAAAATTGCAGAGGAAATCAAGGCGCTCAAGGAGCAGCCCGGCAAAAATCTCGTTATCTTCGGCAGCCCGGGGGCTGCGAAGACGCTGCTTGAAGCTCGGCCTGATCGACGAATTCCTGCTGACGATTTGTCCGGTCGTCCTGGGCAGCGGAAAATCGGTATTTGACGGCGGCTTCGAAAAAACCAGGCTAAAGCTGCTGTCCAGCCGTACGCTCGATTCGGGCATTATCGCGACCCGTTATGAGTTGGAGAAATAGTCGCGCCTTACAGGGAGTTCGCTCTAACGGGGAACGATACTTTAATTAAACAGCCTGCCGGCGTGATCCGGCAGGCTGTTCCGCTTATCTATATCTATTAATACCATTTTGTCCCATTTGGAAATGGTGTACGTGGTGATTGGGATTTTCCCGCCGTACCGATTCTGAGGAAGATTATCGTTATATGGTAGAGCATATTTCATCTAGGGAAATAAGAAAAACAATATTAAAAGGGAGAATTCCTATGAAGCAATTAACATTCCATGAGTTACAGAGCTACCTAGCTTTAAAATACAAAGAAGGACGGACTTCATCTGCTTTGTTTATGAAACTAGTAGAAGAAATTGGTGAGGTAGCAGAGGTACTAAACCAGTTAGAAGGTCGTAAGGAAAATTCGGGGGATGCTTCTTTAGAAAAAGAGTTAGTTGATGTTATACATTACGCAGTGGCCATTGCGAGCATAAATCATATTAATTTAACAAAGGCCATTATCAAAAAGGATAAGCAAGCTGCAATAAAATATAATCAATCTCCAAATTTAGAAGAATTTTTGAAAGCAAATGACAAGGAACAAACATTAGCATAAAAATAAGAAGATTTCTCTATTCAACCAACCGGGAATGATTGTTCCTATGCGTATGGCATATCGCGTAAATAAACACACATAAATTCTCCTTTGGATATGGTAATATATAACAAAAGGGGAGTGCAGTTCATGGATATGCAGGAGTTCGTTTTAAAGGAACCCGTCAATAAAAAAGAGAAGCGAACTAAGCAATATAGGGATAACCGAGTTGCCATGATTCTTCAAGGAATCGGAGTTCTGAACATGATTTGTGGGATATTGATTGGATTAAGTATGGGGAATGGATTCTTGTTTGCTTATCTGTTTGGTGGTATTGTAACTGGAGTTTTGTTCATTGGATTTGGAGAAGTAATCAAGTTGCTCCATGAAATAAATGAGAGACAAAAAGCGAGTATGAAAGCATGAGCCTACCTATGAAGTAGGCTTTTTGTATGGAGTGATGGGGACTTATTTTGTCCCGTTTAGATGTAATATGGTTGCCGCAGCTGACAAAGGGGGACGAAACAATGAAAAAGTACATACTCTTTGATCATGATGGTGTTCTGGTTGATACTGAGTTCTGGTATTACAAAGCGGGAGAACGCGCTCTGGCTGACATTGGATTTTCCTTGGATAAAGGTCAATACCTCCGTGACATGACCCAGTCATTGGGCACTTGGTCCCAAGCTAGGGTGGCAGGTATTGATGAACAGACCATCAGCAAGCAGCGTGAGGTCCGCAACGTCTATTATCAGGAATATCTACGAACAGAAGCCATAGAGATTGAAGGCGTAGTGGAAACACTAGCCGAACTGTCAAAGTACATCCGCATGGCCATCGTGACGACTGCAAAACGTGCTGATTTTCAACTTATTCATGAAAAGCGCCAGATTACACAATTCATGGAATTCGTCCTTGTTCGCGAAGACTACGAGCGCACCAAGCCGCACCCGGAACCATACTTGACCGGCCTAAAACGCTTCGGAGCCGCCAAAGAAGAGACCTTGGTTGTAGAGGATTCAAACAGAGGGTTGAACTCAGCCGTGGCGGCTGGTATAGACTGTGCTATTGTCCATAACGACTTCACCAAAACACATGACTTCTCGCTGGCCAGCTATCGAATCAAGACTCTGATGGAACTAAAGGATATTATCCTGAGCAGCCACCCGACCCGAAGCTCTTCATGATCTCAATCTAGTTTCGGGTTTTGCTCAATGGATGCATGAGTAGTGCGGAAATGGTTGACGATGGACACTTGGCAACTAGGAAAGTGAGATTCAGTTTGTAACAGATCGCTTCGATGAATCGATAAGGAGTTAAGTGACTACACTAACGGGTCACCATAGCTGAAAAAGCGACAGTCCAGGACATTATTTTCTCGTCCTTGGCTGTCGCTATTTCCATTTCTTAAGATAGTCTAATTCTTCATTCTGATCAAACACCTAGAACGAAATAACGGACTCGTACATCGTTTTGTCCGAGGCTTGAATCAGCTTCAGAAGCAGCTCCTTGGCGGCATCGTAATCATCCGTATGGATCATGGAGGCGGAGGTATGAATATAGCGGGCGCATACGCCGAGGACGGCCGTCGGTACGCCGCGCCCGTACAGGTGAATTTTGCCACCGTCGGTCGCTCCAGGGGAAATGTAGAGCTGGTAAGGGATCCGGTGGGTTTCGGCCGTATCCAGAATAAAGTCCGTCAAGGTGCGGTTAGGAATGATGGCGCTGTCCAGAATGCGGACGACGGCGCCTTGTCCGAGGCGTCCGAACGCGTTCGGATCCCCTCCGGCATCTCCTGCCGGCCCGGCCTCCAGCGTATAGCACAGGTCCGGCTCGATCAGGGCGGCCGCCGTCTGTGCACCGCGCATGCCGACCTCCTCCTGGACGGTCGCTCCCGCATACAAGGTGTTAGGAAGCGATACGTCCTTCAGCTCCTGGAGCAGCTCAATCGCAAGGCCGACCCCGAACCGGTTGTCCCATGCCTTGGCCAAAATTTTCTTCTCATTGGCGAGGGGCGTGAACTCGCTGACGGGCACGATGGGAAGACCCGGACGGACCCCAAGGCCTGGGCATGCTGACGGTTGTCCGCTCCAATATCGAGATACATCGAGGGGATGTCGACCGGCTTGCTTCTCTGCGCTTCGTCTAGTAGGTGACGGGGAGTCGAGGAAATCACCCCCAGAACGGGCCTCTGCGGCGTCAGGATCGTCATACGCTGAGCGAGCAGCACCTGGTTCCACCAGCCGCCAAGCGCCTGGAAACGGATCATTCCATTGTCCAGAATGGTGGTGACCAGGAACCCGACTTCGTCCATATGGCCGCCGGCCATGATGCGCGGACCGGCCGGATCTCCGCGGAGAACCCCAAACAAGCTTCCCAGCCTGTCCTCTACAATCTCCCTAGTATGCTTCTTGATTTCTCCGAGCAAGAAGCGTCTCACTTCGTGCTCAAAGCCCGGAGCCCCCGGAAGCTCCGTCAACGTTTTGAACATGTCTCTCGTCGTCTGATCCATCCCTAATCCCTCCCGGTAACGGTACTCTTTTCCAACTTATCCGCCGTCTTCGGGGCTGTCAATCCCGCCTATCCAAAAAGGCAAGATTCCTAATAAAACAGCAAGATCGCATGATGTGAAACGCTTACATCGCTCTTTATACTGAGGGTGACGATAAACCGAACACAGGAGATGATTCCTCTGAACAGTTCCATGGTGGAAGCGGTACAGGACCTTGTCAAGCTGCAGGACGGAAGATTGAGTGAGTATAGGGAAAAGCGGCAAGCCACGGCGGCGGAAGGAAGAACACCGGATCCTCTTGGATTGGGTACGGTCTCCATCATGCTGCCTCTGTACGCCCACCCCGATTCGGCCTATTACCGGGATGCCTCTCTGCTGCCCGAAATGGAAGAGGGAGCGGAGAACTTTCTGAAGACGCAGCTGCCGAGCGGCTGCATCTCCCTCGTGAACTGCAACATCGACTCTCCTCCGGATACGGCCTTCACCACTCACCTTACCTCCTTGCTGTACCAGGTGGCTGAACGATCGGGCTTGCCTGAGCTTCAAGGGGTGCAGGGAGCTCTTCGTCTGTTTCTGGAGCGGGCGAAGCCGTGCCTGCTGAATGGGGGATTCATACTCCGAACCACCGCTGGGTCATGGCGGGTGCGCTTGCCAAAATGTACGAGATATTTGAAGAGGATGCTTTCCGCGACCGGGCTTTTCAATTTCTCGACGAGGGCTTTGACATGACGGAATACGGAGAATGGACGGAACGCAGCAATGCCATCTATAACGGGGCGTGCGCCATTCACCTGTACGACGTTGGGCTGATCTTCGGCTATGAGCCGACCTTTCAGGCGATCCGCTCCAATTTGACGATGATGCAGTACATGTTCCATCCGGATGATTCCATCGTCACGGAGTATTCCGGGCGGCAGGATCTGGGGCAGACCATGATGATGAGCGACTGGTATTACGTCATCTGCCACCTGATGGCCTCCCGCGATCAGAATCCTGTTTTCGGAGCGATGGCGGGCGTAGCCGAGAAGACGGCTCCCCGGGGTCCCATGCTTTGATGTTCTGGATGCTGTATCCGGACGAGATGAGCGGAGCCCGGACCTTCATGGGACCGCTGTCCGACGAATACACGATCCTGTTTGGGGAAGAGAACGAAGTTCCTGTCCCGAAGAACGTCCCTTACCTGGGAAAACTGGTCCAGCACCCCCACGGGGCGTCCGTTCTTCGGCACCGCAAGGGCAAGCTGAGCGTAACGGCGATGGCCGGCCAGCCGGAGCTTCTAACCATCCGCTACGGGGAAGCCGCTATGTACGGCCTTAAGCTGGGAGCCGGCTGGTTCGGCATCGGAGGGGTGGCCTTTCCCTCGATCCGGCAAACCGGGGAAGCGACCTACCGGATGCAGATCGAGCTCGAAGGCTGCTACTGGAATCCTTTGCCGAAGCATTTGACGGAAGGGACGGACGGCATGTACGTCAAGATGCCGAACCATCTTCGGGAGAAGACCCACGTTCAGTTTTTGCCTGTAGCCGTGGAGCTTACCTTGATGGATAACGGGGTGGATGTCCGCGTTCTCTCCGAAGCCATTCCTAACATCTATTTGCAGGCCGTCTGTATGTTTGACCCGCAGGGAACGCTAGGCGGTCCTTCTCTGGAGGAAGCCGCCCCGGGGATTCTGTCCTTGACGGAAGGAGAAGCGAGCTTTACCAGAGGAGGGGATACGATCGTGGTGTCCGGGGAGCGAAGGAGCATGGGGATCTGTCGATGCGCAACGACAAAGTCAACCGGGATGCCCTTAACCTTACCGTAAACTGGGTGACGCCGGCGAACCGGACCCTCCGCTTCCGCTGCATGACTAACCCGAAAGGGCAGGGAGATGAAAGCCATGGCGAGAAAAATTGAAGTCGACGTAACCGACTACAGCTTCCTGGAGGAGGATTCGGCTTACAAGGGTTCGATTCTCCGTCCGATCGACACCGCCCGTTTGCTGCAACCGTGCTTCTGGCTGGAATTTGAATTGTCCCGCATGACCATTGGCTGGGTGCCGGGGGTTCCCGACTGGGACGTTAAAGGCGAGCTCGTCCGGATGGGCTATCTGCACACGGAGCACATGAAGCTGCTGCGGGACCGGATCCATGAGCTGCCTGGACCGGACATCGGGGAGCATGCTTCGCCCCCTGCAGGAATCCGGGACGCCTGCCAGCGCATTTCCTGCGCTCCCACGTTCGCGGAATTCGCCGCCGGCTACCACCATCTTGTCTCCAAGCTTAACCGGAGGTACGAAGACTTCATGGAATCGTTCGATCCCGTCCTCGATGCTCCGACCCTGGACCGGATTCGGCATATTCTGGTCGACCGTGACCGGCTGCTCGGCTGGGCGGTCCCCTTCACGATGTTTGCAGGAATAGACGATCCCGATGAGCGGGATGCCTATCGGGAGTGGACCCGGTATGTGAACGACGTCTGGACCGCGCTGGAAAAATCCGTACCGGGCTCTGTGCCCGATTGGCCGGCCCCCCGCCCGGGAACCGGCTGGCCCCATTCCTCCACAAGCGGCGCACGACCCCCGGTATCCGCTTGTGAATCTGACGAAATACAAAAGCGCCATGTTCGACCCGCAATCCCCGACCTATGACAGCGTCAAGCATATGGTATTTATCAACGCCAGCGAAATGTCGGCGGCGGAAAGCCTGTGCTACCTGTACTACGGCGTACAGGGCATGCCCGCGGATTTCTACATGGACGTCGCCCGTCATACTTGGGACGAAATTCGGCACAGCCAGATGGGGGTCCGCCGGCTGAAGCAGTGGGGCTACCGGACGGAGGATTTTGCGTGGCATCCGCCGACCATTCCGACCCCGGAAACGATGCAGCAGGTTTTTCCGGAATTTTATTCGAGCTTGACCATGGTGATGGAGCCCTGTTCCTTCATTAAGAAACGGAAATCGATCACCGCCTTTATGGAGCATGGGGATCCCTTATCGTCCATCCAGTCGGAATACGATATTGCGGACGAGCGGCTTCATGTGGGCTTCGGCCAGAAGTGGGGAGCCAAGCTGTATGAACACACGGGGGATTTCGTGACGGCCGGCAAGGTGGCGGAAACCGTCAAGCGCAGCCATCTGGTAAAGATGGGATACACCCAGGAGCAAATCGATCAGGTTCTGAAGAGCTTTCCCGAATTTTGCGGGTTTGCCACCATGGATTTGAACTATGCGAAGTATTAAGGAATACCACCGGGGTCGGGCTTCGTCCGATCCTTCCGTCTATATAAGGCGGTTTACCGGAGGAGCTTCGCAGGAAACCTAAGTCGGGGAGGAAGAAGGATGCACTTAACCGCCTATCATTTACGAGTGGAATATAAAGAGAATCCGCTGGGCATCGACCGGCTGAGGCCTCGTCTCGGCTGGAGGCTCCAGTCCGGCTATCGGAAGGACGTTCAGTCGGCTTACCGCCTTATAGTGTCTTCCAGCCGGGAGGCGCTGCTCGGGGATTCCGGCGACCTGTGGGATACGGGGAAAGTGCCGTCCGATTGTTCCCAGCATATCGAATATGAAGGAGCCGGCTTGACATCCGGTCAGGAGGTTTTCTGGAAGGTGATGGTTTGGGACCGGGAGGGACGCCCATCCCCATGGAGCGAGCCGGCCGTCTGGTCCATGGGGCTGCTGGAACGAAGCGAGTGGAAGGGCAAATGGATCGGCCTGAAATCGCCGCATGCTCCGACCCATGCCGCGCCTAAGCCTGCCGTGTACTTAAGAAAGAGCCTCCAAGTATCCAAGCCGGTCAGGCGGGCTGTCCTGTATGCAGCGGCACTTGGGGCTTATGAGCTTTACCTGAACGGAAGTCCAATCGGCAATGGCTCCTTGAACCCTGATTGGACGGACTACGCCATCCGGCTCCAGTACCAGGCCTTCGATGTGACAGGACAGCTGGCCGAAGGAGGCAACGGCTTGGGGGTTCTGCTCGGCCACGGCTGGTACTCCGGGTATATCGGCATGTTTGGCTATCAGCGGTATGGCAGGGACCCCCGGATTATGCTTCAGCTGAACGTGGAGTACCAGGACGGAACGGTTGAGAAGTCATACACGGACTCTACGTGGAAAGCCTTGTTCGGGCCGCTCGTTGCCACGGATTTTCAGATGGGCGAAACATACGACGCCCGGTTGGCTTTTCCCGGCTGGAAGGAACCGGCGTTCAACGATGCGGAATGGAGGCAGGCGGAGGTCTTTTACGATTACAAAGGCTTTCTGTGCGGGGCGGTATGCCCTCCGGTAAAGCCGGTTATGGAGCTCTCTCCGGTGTCGGTCGAGCGGAAGGAAACCGGCACTTATGTGATCGATATGGGGCAAAACATGGTCGGCCGTCTGCGGGTGCGGTTATCGGGCGAGCCGGGGACCACGGTCATCCTCCGCCATGGGGAAGCTTTGGATGAAAACGGAAACCTGTACACGGATAACCTACGCTTAACCCGCCAGACCGACACGTACATTCTGAACGGGGAAGAAGAGGAGTGGTTCGAGCCGTTCTTTACCGTTCACGGCTTCCGGTATGTGGAACTATCCGGATACCCGGATGTTCTAAGTACGGAGGACGTGGTGGGCGTTGTCCTTCACTCGTCCCTGCCGAAGACGGGGACGCTGGAAACCTCCCATCCGCTGCTTAACCAACTGATCTCCAACATCGAATGGACGCAGCGGGGCAACTTCGTAAGCGTACCAACCGATTGTCCGCAGCGCGACGAACGGCACGGGTGGACGGGGGATGCCCTGGTGTTTTTCCGGACGGCCTGCTACCAGCTGGAATCCGCTTCCTTCTTTACCAAATGGCTGACGGATCTAACTGACGCCCAGCGTCCGACCGGCGCCTTCACCGATTTCGCCCCATTTATACCGGGTGGAAAAACGGAGCACGGAGGAGACATGACCTATGACCACACGGCTTCTGCGGGATGGGCGGATGCGGGAGTTCTCGTTCCCTGGATGATGTATCAGGTGTACGGCGACAAGCGGATTCTTCAGGAGCACTACCCGTCCATGATCCGGTGGATCCGGTTCCTGCAAGAAATGCATCCGCGCCATATCCGGGAGGATCTGCCACAGTATGGAGACTGGCTGTCCATTCCCGAAACCGGGGGATCGCCGAGCTGCGGAACGTGTCCTCCTTGTCCACGACACCGTACGACGTTTTCGCCACCTCTTATTATGCTTACTCCGCAGGAGTGCTGGCCCTTGTGGCTGAAAAGCTCGGGCGTCACGAGGAAGCGAAGGAGTGGGCCGAGCTCAAGGAGGACATCAAGAAGGCCTACCTAAAGGCGTTCGTCGACGGTTCCGGCCGGATTAAAGGAGACACCCAATCGGCGTATGTGCTGGCACTCGCGATGGATTTGCTTCCGGAGGACCAGCGGCAGGCAGCCGTGGAACGCCTTCTCCAGCTTCTGGAGCAGCGGGACTGGCACCTTTCCACCGGCATTCACGGAACCCGCTACTTGCTGACGCTGCTGGTGGAAGCCGGACAGGAGGAGGCCGCTTTTCGGATCATGATGAAAGAGACGTTCCCGTCTTGGCTGTACTCGATCCGGCAGGGGGCTACCACCATATGGGAGCGCTGGGACGGATGGACGGAGGAGAGAGGCTTTCAGCGGGCGGGCATGAATTCCTTGAATCACTATGCCCTCGGTTCGGTGGGCGAATGGCTGTACCGGTATGTGGGAGGAATCGATTACGACGAGCCGGGCTTCAAGCGCATCCGCATCCAGCCAAGAATCGGAGGCGGCCTCGAGTCGGCCCGCTGCCAATATGAATCCCTCTACGGACCGATCGCTTGCTCCTGGCGGCAGGAGGAGGAAGGCTTCACTTATCTGTGTCGATTCCCGCCAACACGTCCGCTTCTATCCGCATCCCTCTGAAGGCCGGCCAGAAAATCATGGAAAGCGGCCGGGATCTCGGCTTGTCGGAAGACCTGCGGGTGATCGCTCACGAGAAGGATTATTGTTTGCTCGATGCCGGCTCCGGGGACTATCTGTTTCGGGTCGAAGACGAGCCGGGGAAAAGTCTGGCCCCCGTCGAGGGGCAAGTGCCTTATTCCCGGTAGGTTTGTTCTCAAAAGGACTCCGTATGAGCACGATCATGGGCAGGGAAGCCGAACAACACTCACGGATAAGGCACCGGCACGCGCCTATTAAGCCGGACCTAACGGTTAAGCAGAGGAGGAAGGGGAATGTCGGACCAATCTAAGCGGGAGTGGAGCAAAAAGAACTGCGGCGTATCCCGCAAGCTGCCGGTTTGCGCCGGGCGGCGGCGTTTCAGAGAAGCCTGATCGGCATAACGGGCGCATGGATCGCACGCTTGAGGCATGCCGAGTGCAAGTACATGGCAGCCCGTCACCTGTGGGAATGGGCCGAGATTTTCGATGGCCTGAGGAAGAGGCTTCTGGAAATGCCCGGAGGAAAGCCGGATGCCCCGCTTGAGAATCATTTGAACAGCGTGCTGGAGGAGGCTCTCTTTGCGGCGGATGAAGAGCCCTTTCTGGATGCTCTATATAATGTCCTCCTACCCGCTCTCCGCCGTGCATATCTTGGTTATATTCAGTCCACGGTGGAGCTGCCGGACCGTCCTTCCGTTCATCTTCTTAGAGACGCGGTGAGAACTATCGAGCAGCAGCTCCAGGAAGGCCGAGACATGCTCCAGCCCTTCCGGAGGGAGCGTGACACCGCTCCGGAAACGGCTTCGGACTCCTCTGTTCCAGATACAGACCCTTCTGCCGAATGGGTCCGGCATATGCAAGCCCTCCTCGATACAGCGGGAGGCCTTTCGGGGAAGCCGAAGCGGCAACCGTAGAAGCGAAGCGGCGCTATGCCGGCCGAGCTTATCGTTCGCCGGAGATGCAGCACCGGACGGTTGGTTCCCATTACTCCTATGAGCATCCGATCGAAGGCTATTTATGGTCGAACAATCTGAAGGGCGACCCGTTGATCGAACGGGCCGCTCTGGCGGTCTGGCTGTACAACGAGCTCGACGCGGCCGAGTACCTTTCTCCGATTCTGTATGAAGTGAGAGGCATGCCGTGGGAGTTCTACTATGACGTGGCGAGGCATACCTGGGACGAGGCCCGGCATTCCGAATTCGGGTTAAAGCTCATGACGGCTCTGGGGTTCACTCCCAAGGAGTTTGAAGTGTGGGTGGCGACCTATATGAGCTCCATCCAAATGAAGCCCTATGAACGGTATGCCGCGGTTACGTGCTGGTACGAGCCGGGCAGCTTTCAAGTCAAGCCGGATTACTTGGCAAGACTTGCAGAAGAAGCGGGAGGAGAAGACCTGGCGGTGGAGCTGCTCCGATTCGATCTGGCCGATGAAACCCTTCATGTCAGCTTCGGCCACAAGTGGGTAGAGAAGCTGATGCGCCATTACGGGGATAGCCGGACGGTGGACGAATTTGTGGCGGAGGTCAAGAAGCTCGGAACGGCACTGAGGGAAGAGCAGGCGGCCGCCTTCACCCGAACGATGCCGGACGCGAACCGCCATACGCTGGAATCCATTCGGGAGCATATGGAGAGATGGATGGGGGAGAAGGGCAAGGCCATCCCGGTTTATGCCGCGCAAACCAGCACGGAGCATGGAGGGGCCGATGATGATCGGAGAGAAGGTTCTTGTCTATAGGGAAGACATCCTTCATCATGTCCGGGAGCTGATAAGGATTCGAAGTGTCCTCTCCGAGCCGAAGGAGGGCATGCCTTACGGCGAAGGGGTTCATGCGGCCTTGACCTATGTCCTGCAGCTGGCAGAACAGCTGGGTTTTCGGACGGCTCAAGTCGATGGCCACGCCGGTCACGCGGAATATGGCGAAGGGGAGAAGCTGGCGGCTGTTCTCGTGCATGTGGATACGGTGGCGGAAGGGGACGGCTGGAGCGTTGACCCTTTTCAGGCGGTGCTCCGGGACGGCCGCATTTATGGCCGGGGCGCATCGGATAACAAGGCGGCAGCCATTGCGGCGCTGTTCTGTCTCAAAGCCGTACAAGACTCCGGCTTGCTCCCGAAGAAAAGGATCCGGATTATATTCGGAACGAACGAGGAGAATGGCATGACGGACCTGGATCATTATTTTGAAAAGGAGCCGCTGCCCGACTATGGCTTCACCCCCGATGCGGCTTACCCGATCATCCATGCCGAGAAAGGCTATTACGTCATCCGGCTGTCCGTGAAGCACCCGTCCAGTCCGGTGACGCTTACCGGGGAACGGCTCCCAACGTGGTGCCCGACCGCTGCCAAGCCGATATCGACCGTAAAGCCCTGGGGGAGAAGTCTTTGGAGCCTCTCCTTCAACAAGCGGCGTCCTCCGAAAGGATCGAGTGCTTCCTCGAGGAGGACCGGGTCCGGCTGACAGCGGCAGGCAAGAGCGGCCACGGCTCGTACCCTCCGTCCGGAATCAACGCCGTCTCGATCCTCGTTGAACTGCTGCAGGGGCTTCCGTACGTCGGCGGGCCGGTAAACCTGATCCGTTTTGTGGGAGAGAAGATCGGCCGGGAGGCGTTCGGCGAATCCTTGGGGCTCGCGGTCAGCGATCCGGTACACGGCCGGCTTACCATCAACCTGGGACAGATGGAGGTAAGGGATAAGGAAAGCATAGCTCTGCTTAATTTGAGATACCCGGTAACGGAGAATGGACCTTCCCTTATCGACTCGTTACGCGAAGCGGCATGGGAATATGGGATCCGCGTAGAGGTGCTACAGCATCTGGAGCCTCTGTATGTTCCGCCGGGTCATCCGTTAATCCGCAAGCTTTCCCGGGCGTATGAGGCGGTGACGGGCGAGAAGGCCGAGCTGCTTTCCATCGGCGGGGGACCTATGCCCGTAAGCTGCAAAACCGCGGAGTTGCCTTCGGACCCGGCTTCCGGGGAACGGACACGAAAGCGCATCAGCCCGACGAATTTGTACCGGTCGATGATTTGATGCGGCATGCCGTCATTTGCACGCAGGCCATCTTCGAAATGCTGGATGAGGAGGAGGGATAGCATGACTCTACAGCGTGCCGCGTTTTCCCGCCTGGAGCGTTACCGGGTGAGCGTGGAAGAATATAAGTTCTACCACCAGAACGGTTATCTCATCGTCCGGTCACTGATAGCTCCTGAGGATATCGTGCGCCTTCGCGAGTGGGCGGACGATATCCTGTACGGCCGGGTAGAGGTGCCCGGGCTGCCCCCGGTCGAGCCTCACACCCCGGTGGACCAGCTCGTGAAACGCTTCACCCGCATCCATATGCTACACCGCTCACATCCCACGGCTGAATGGGGACTTCTGTACCCGATGGTGCTGGATGTCGTGGAGGCGCTGGTCGGTCCCGACGTGTTGGCGCTTCAGTCGATGAATTTCTTTAACCCGCCGGGCCAAGGGGGCCAGGGCTGGCACCAGGACGCCTATTACATTCCGACTTACCCGGAAACGCTGATCGGGGCCTGGTTCGCCCTGGAACGGGCAGATGAAGAGAACGGCTGCCTATGGGTAGCGCCCGGCTCGCACTGCGAGCCGATCTATCCTCCCGTTCAGCAGAACTTGCCATCGGTTCATTCCCTCGAAGCCTTCCGGAATCTCGATCCCATTGAGAATGTGAGTCATCTGGACGATGAGATCAATACGCTGTCCCGCCGGGCCGCCCTCTATCCCGAGAAGATTCCGGTCTTGCTGGAGGCAGGCGACGTTCTGTTCTTTCACAGCCACCTGCTGCACCGGTCGTATCCGAACCGGTCCGCCACAAGGTTTAGACGTTCTTATGTCTGCCATTATTGCAATGCTAGATCGTGGGTTCCCTGGAATCATGGGGCGCCGTTCGAAGGACCGGCCGCCAATTCCCTGCATATCCTGGCCCGCGGCGAGACCCATCTGCCCTTTGCCCGTCCAGCTTACGGCACTGTAGTGGAGACCGTTTCCCCTAAACAGGCTGGAACCGGGAAAGCTCTGCCTGGCCGAATGATGGGAACGGAGGACGGGATGATGGCGGATCAGCCGCATAGGAGGATGGAGGAAGACAGAGAGAAGGGTGGCAATCGAGAAGAGGGGAGGCGGGCTCATGAACCGGCAGGCCTATGTGGAGTATATCCAAGCAGCGGTACTGGAAGGACGCAGGCAGTATGAGAGGAGCATCGAGAACTGGAGGCAATCATTCGATCCGGACCGCTTCCTCGGCATGTACATTCCTCCGGGAAACATCCCCATTCAAGCGCAAACGGAAGGCTTCCTGTACCAAATCACCGGCGAGCGCGAGTATGGCGAGCAGGCGAAGCGGATGCTCCTGGCGATCGAAGAATTCAAATCCATCATTCCGGAGAGCATTGTAAGCCGTCATCCGGAGTACGCGAAAGGAATTCCATCCTTTGAAACGATGTTTCAAGGGACGCATTATATTCAAGGCTATTTGTCTATCAAAGGCTCGGACTTGCTAACCGCGGAAGAAACCCGCCAAATCGAGGACTCCATCCGCAGCGCCATCCATGGCATGCTGCATTTCCCCGAATGGGGGCGCATAACCGCTCTATGCTGAGGGTTCATGCTTTATCGCTTGCCATCACCGCCTTAGGAGAGACGGACGAAACAAAAGAATGGGCCCAGCTTAGGGACGTACTCGCCGAAGAATCCTTCGGCCGGTGGTCCATTGAGGATTCGGAGCTTTATTTGCCGCTTTGGCTTATTTCCTGCATCGTTTACGCCCAGCATACGGGCAGGGAAGAGGAGTATTACGCCAAGCCGCAGACGAAATATTATTTTGATTACATCACCCAGGCCATCACTCCTTATGGTCAGATCCCGGACTTCGGCGACGCGCACTATAACTGCAACTGGTACCTGTGGTATGTCTGCCTGCAAAAAGGAGCCTCCCGCTACCGGTGCGGTCAGATGAAATATGCCGCCGAGCAGATTCAGGAGTATGCCGCCCGGCAAATCGAAGGGCCTCCGTCCGTCTTTCTGGCCGCGTATTACAGCTACGCTTATCTATGGGGGACGACACCCTCGATGCCGTTAAGCCGGATTGGAAAAGCGGGCTGCTGCTCGAGGACGTGATCGGCAAGAAGATCTTGTTCCGGGAAGGCTCTCATGAAGATGCCGCGTATTTCCTTCACAACTTCCGGGATGAAGGCGATTATGCTTATACCCCGCGTGAATACCTGCGCCGTACGATCAACGCTCCCGCGGAGAAGGCCCATCACGGTCATGCCGACGAGAACGCCGTGCTCATGCTCGCGAAGCAGCAAAACATTCTCCTGCACGACGGAGGGTACCGGGACCAGGCCCCCAATGGCAAATACCGCGCGGACATTTATCACAACCGCCTTGTCTTTCGCGAGGGACAGCCCGGTGAAGAGGGCTCGATGTATGAGTTCATTCATGACGACGGAACCTATCGGCGCGTGACAACGGAGCTGCTTCATTTTCATACCTTTGGGGGGATCGAATACTCCCGTACCCGGTTGAATGACCCTTACCGTCAAATGCTTTGGGACCGAGCCATTACCTACTTGAAGGAGGAAGGGGTCTTCCTCGTTGTGGATTGGACCGTTTCGCAGGCGGATCGATGGCTCAGCACCGTGAACCTGTGGCATCCGGGAAAGGTTCTGGAGGCGCGGGACGATTACTTTGTCGGGCAGGTTCAGCATATCTACCGGTACCCGGGGGATACGCAGCCGTTCGTCAACCGCAAGGAGCTGGCCCTGCTGATCGAGTTCCCCGGAAGCGGGCGACGGAAGGGGCATGAAGAGATCAGACGCTGCTACGGGGAGAGTGATATGATCTATGAAGCGGACAGCCGGCACGCTCTAGCCGGAAGCATGAACGTTTTCGTCACGGTTTTAACTCCTTTCGCGGTACAGGACAAAGCGGAGGACTGCGCCGGGAGGGTAACGGTGGCTTCTCTTTCGCCGGAGAACGATCAGCTGGCCATGACCTACCGCCGTCCGGGTCGAACCATCGAGTTGGCCTATAAGCTCGATTTGAACAAAGGCCTCTTGGATACTCCCCATTATCCCAAATATTCGTGGGACGAAAGCCGCCTCGCGTACGGAAGCATCGAAACCGATGCGGATTTTGCGTTCGTGGAACGTGACGCTTCCGGTGAAGGAAGCTATGGATTCGTCAATGGAGCCGGCATCCGCTTGGAGGATAGGGATCTCTACTTAACCCCGGTCATGTCCTCCTATCAATTTCATACCGGCACGTACTTAACGGCCCACCACAAATGGAGGGCGTGGACCGGCCCGATCGGCTGACGGTTCTTCCCGAACGGAAAGAAGAACAAACCAAAGGAGGGATGGGAACATGAGCAGGGAAGCGAAGGACCCGGAGATGCTTATTGCGGATGCAGCCGTTCAAGAAAGCATCACGGAGGAGCAGCAGCAATTTTTTCTCGACAACGGTTTTTTGGTTATCCGCAACGTGCTGCGGGGAGCCGAGCTTGAGCTGATTCAATCGGAAATGATGAAGCTGGTGGACCAAGGGGCGGCCGGTGAGGCGGGGACCCCGATTACAGCTACGGCACAGGAGTCAAAAGCGGAGGCCGTATCTTGAAACGAATCGAATACGTCATCGACAAAAGCGACCCTATGAAGGTGCTGCTCGGGCATCCTTTTATTCTGCAAAGCGTGGAGAAGCTGCAGGGCCGGAATTTCATCCCGACCTGGGATTCCATGGTACTGAAAATGCCGGACGAGGGCATTATCGTCCCGTGGCACCGGGATGCCGAGGTTCCGGAAGGCGCCGATCCGGCCAAGCCGATCTTTAACGTGGATTTTTACCTGGATGACGCGGATCTCCGAAGCTGCTTGTGGGTCATCCCGGGCAGCAACCGCTGGTCCAGGAGCAAGCCGCTCAGCGCTGCAAACGGGAAGGCTTCGACACGTCGGACGCGATTCCCGTTCCGATGCAGGCGGGCGATGTTATTCTCCACGACATTACGGTCGTTCACGGGTCTCCGAGCGGAGATGGCAATGCCTTGAGGCGCACGGTCTACTATGAATTCCGGCCGGGAGAAACCGAGGCGGAGTTCGGTCCTCATACGCTGGAGTATCTTCCCCTGAAGCAGCATATGCTGCTGGACTGCCTCGAACGGAGAAAAGCGGCCGCGTATGCTCACGGGGAGACGGCATTCGAGTATCGGCCGTACGGGGCATTCCGCCTGCACGGGGTGCGTAAACCGCCCACCTACCGGTATGCGCATGCGGATTATTGGCGGCAGGGATAACTATGGCTTTAGGAGGCTGGTACAATGGAGCTTCAGCGGTTAAGCGAGGAACAAAAGGAGTTTTACCGTACAAACGGCTACCTCCTCGATCTGGCTCCCGTTTACACGGAAGAGGAAATGAAGCAGCTGAACCGGGACCTACAGGAATTAACGAAGCTGCTCGAGCCCGGTGAAACCATGAAGGACATTCGGGAATGGCATATGTCGAGCACTTGGCTGTACGAGATCTGCACCCATCCTCAGCTGCTCCGCTATGTGGAAGGAATCCTGGGGCCGAACTTTTATGTGTGGGGCTCCCAATTTTTCGCAAAAGCACCGGGTTCCCCTGATACGGTGGCTTGGCACCAGGATGCGTACTATTGGCCGCTTCACCCTCATCATACGGTAACCGTATGGCTTGCCTTTACGGACGTGGATAAGGTGAATGGGGCCATGACGGTCATTCCGGGCAGCCATAAAGCCGGGCTGATCAAGCACCGTAACGTCAGCGGAGATTCCGTCCTTACCCTGGAGCTGGAGGAAGGAACCTTCAACGAGTCGGCGGCAAAGCCGCTTCGGCTGAAGGCCGGGCAGGTTTCGCTGCACGATGACGCCATCGTCCACGGGTCGCCCGCAAACCGTTCCAACCGTTGGCGTATCGGCCTGACGATCCGCTTTTCCGGGACCAATGTGAAATGCGACCTTTCCCGGGCGCCGCAGTTTCGTGCCTATTTGGTGAATGGCACGGATGAATTTCATCATAATCCTCAGGGGGAGCTGCCTGTCGAGAAATTCGCACGGCTGCCAAAGGAATTCCACATTGCCAGTGCGGATGAATATGAAAGCGGCCAATAAGAGGGATTAAGCGCCGAAAGGAGGAGACCTATGGGGCTGTCGCCATTTATGGAGATCCGGGAGTGGGATCGCGTCGGCTTACCCGTGGGGGAGTGCTCCCGAAGACTGCAGCGTCTCGCATTTTTGGATCGGGCATGCATGAAGGTGGAGGCCGGGCACATGATTGCAAGGCCTGAATACGAGATAAAAGGGGCCTTGGGCCGCTTGGTCTGGCAGGATGCCGAGCACCACAACCAGCTCCGCGGCCGCTGCCAGCAGCTGCGCATGAGCTCGGTCGCCTTTGACAAGTGTCCCGATGACGCCCTCCGTTTCCTCATGGAAGAAGCGATGAAATCCTCTTCCACGCTGGAGCTGCTGGTGGCTCTCTTCCGGGTCATCAAGCCCGCCCAGCTGAAGGCGATCGAAGCGTACCGTAAGGAAACGCAGCCTCTTGTTGACGAGCCTACGCTGCATCTGCTTGCCCACCAGGAGATGGACCGAAAGAAACAGCTTGCCTGGGGGAAGAGGCGATCATCGAGCTGTCGGCCTCTTTTCCGGAGGAGACGATCGAGGATGCGATGCGATGGGGGGCTTATCTGGAGCATTTGCTGAGCTTGGCCGGAGGGGTAGATGGTACACATGCCAAACCGGACAAGGATCCGGCCCTGACGGTTGAACGGGAAGCCTTTGTCCTGCCGGAAAAGAGCGCCAGGGATGAGCGGTTCCGCACCTCGGAGCTTAAATTTGACGGCATGCAGCTGGAGGCGACCGAGCAGGGCCGTTTTCGAACGATGCTCTATCACCGTTTCTTTGAAATGTCCCCAGCGGAGGGGATTGCCCGGGTTCATTTTCTGTCCGAGAACAAGCCCTGGGGCTTCTATTACGATACGGCGCGCCATCTGTGGGACGAAGTCCGCCACTCCTGGTTCGGAGAAGCCGCTCTCCGCGCGAGGGGAGAGGACATCTTCGATGCGCCCAACTGGGTCGGCTGGCATGATATGGCGGCGAAGGCGTTCAGCTTGGAGGAAGCCTACATCCACCTGACGATCGCGATTGAGAAGGCGGGTATGAAATATCCGCCCGGAAAGCGGGAGGAATGGGAGTTTTGCCGGGATGTGGTGCGGGACCCGCTGATGACCAGCTTCCAGGATTTCGATTGGGCCGATGAAGTGATTCATGCCGGCTTCGGACAGAAGTGGATCGTGGAAACCGTCTTCGGAGGCGATACCCGGAAGGCCATGGAGGCGGCGGACCGCACGGTGAAGATCAGGCAGGCCTACATGGACCGGCTGCAGGGGAAGCAAACGGACAACGGGTTTGCCGGGAACTACTGACAGGAGTGAGCGGAAGGTCAAAGAAGAACCCCCTTGGGTCTAACCATAGGGGGTTTGTTATCTTGGCGTTCAAAGTAAAAGTTACAGTCTCTGCTATTCATTTAAAACAACCTGAAACGGCTGCTGATCACAAGGGATCAGCAGCCGTTTCTTAACGCATGGTCATCCTGTAGGTGACCCCATTAGGTTGCCCCTGTAAGCGGGCATTAGAAAACAAGGATAACTCCTTCTACCTGCACGGTTGCCGTGCCTACGTTGGTGATTCGGAGCTTGACTGTTCCGGCAGGAAGAACGAACGGCAGGACGACGACACGGTTGCCTGAGACCGTAACGCTGTTGCTAACCGGTACGCCGGTCGCAGCGTTGACGAATTGATAGCGGACCACCGTAGTCCCGGTTGCCCCGGCCGCACGGCGCTGGAACGTGATGACTTCTCCCCGGTTGGTCACCCGGGTCAGCTGGAGAGAACGGGTAAGGCGCGATGTTCCCGGCAAAATATTGAGGAAGCGGAACGTGACAAGCCGACGAATAAAGGAAGCAGTCCGTGTGAGGGACATCCTAAGTTTTCCTTTCATGGTCTTCACCTCCCATCCGTACAGATACGATAAGATATGCATGCATATCACCGCCCGTATAGACAGAAGAGAAATTAGTATTTCGATTTTTCGGCAATCAACTGAAAGGGAGCCGATTGAAATTGAGGTATGTTAAAGAGTGGTTGTTATGGGGAGGATTGTGAATGGTCACGTCTCAACTGTAGCTTTAGATTTCGCAACCGTTAGTTGAAGACTCTCGTACCCCTCCATACCAAAAATAAAGAAAACACGCTATTGTAAAGGCAAAGGTTACAAGGAGGTTTTCTTCAAGTAGCGGATTTAAGCAAGATTGGAGTAAAAATTGCTCAGATGCGGCGATCCCGTGGCCTGACCCAGGAAGAGCTGGGCAAGCAGGTATCCGTGTCCGCACAAGCTGTATCCAAATGGGAGAAGGGTGATTCTCTACCTGATCTTTCGATTATCGTGGAGCTGGCGGTTATTTTTGATTGTTCGACGGACTATTTATTGGGGCGGGAGGGCGGACTCGGGTCGCTGCTACCCCAAATTGGGGAAGCGTTTGGTAACATGACAATAGAAGAAAAAATCGAATTCCTTGGGGATCTTATCACGGCAGCGGAAGCATCGATCCCTACGCCACCGGTTGGAACGCCTCATCCTTCGTCTGTACACATTCACCTGGGTCCAACGGGAATCGGTCTATGGGCAAAGGATCGGCTTGTCTGCATAGCGACGACGACATTTTTGAATGAAGCAGTTGAAACATTAAAGAACGAAGCCTAGTTCCCGCTTACCCTTCTGCCCGATGATATCCGACCTGTCTTGTTAGCTCTATTGCGGGACATGGATGATTTGAAACTAGACTATGCGGTAGAGGAAAAGACGTTGCAATCTTTCTTGCCAAACACTGTCCATTTCGACCAAGTCCTTGTAAAGTGCATCGATCTCGGGTTTGTAGATCGGGTACGAGGCGGCTACCGGCTAAATTTTAAGGCTGATCTTGCGGTGCGATTACTGGCCATTATTCATCAAACGATCAACAAGCAGGGAACGATGAATGTGACGGTGGGGAAACCTAAATAACTGTCTTTATTGAAGAAACGGAAGACGATAGGTAATAAAACAGCGGCAATCTAGACTTTTTTCAGTCTAAGATAGCCGCTGTTTCTAGTATACTCAAACACCGCGGGCCAAAAGAGGGAAGAGTCCGCCGCGGATCGGCTGGTCCTTCTCAAGCGGCTGTCCGTTCGTCACCGGGTGGGACTTGCCGCTGTACGTGATGCCATCCGGCATGAAGATGATCGCGAGCGCCCGGCGGGGTTTATCGGTTACATTCGCATGCGCGAAGTGAAACGTGAGGCCGTCATGGAACGTGGCGCTTCCCGCCTTCATGCGGCAGATGACCGATTGGGATTGGTCATGCCCGGTTCCTTCCGCGTATTGAAAAAGATCCTGGGGATCCGACAGGCTGATCGGGTTAAGCTTGCCGGCCCGGCGGGACTCCGGAACGAACATCATGCAGCCGTTGTTCTCGTCGACATCGTCCAGTGCGATCCAGATCGACAGCGCTCCGTCCTCATTCATTGGCCAATAGGTGGAGTCCTGGTGCCAAGGCGTCGGCTTGGAATCGCCCGGCATCTTAAGCAAAGCATGGTCGTGGAACAAGCGGATCCCGGAAGCTCCGGTCAGCAGCCGGGCCATTTCGGCGAATCGCGAATGGGTGGTGTACCGGGCCATACCCGCGTGATCTCGCCAGGTATTAACCCGTTGGTTCAGCACCCGGTAATAAGCGCCGCCCTGCTGATCGGTTTGCAGCGACATGCCTTGGTCGGCTCCCATCACCTCATCCATGAATTCCCTTAGCTCGGCCAGTTCTTCAGAAGTCAGAACGTCATTCACCTGAACGAAGCCGTTCTTGCGGTAGAAATCAATCTGCTCCTGCTTAAGCAAGTCCTGCGTTACCATTTGGCTCATCGGATCTCTCCCCTTTGACCATAATCGTGCTTTTCCCGGGAGGAAACTTATGCCCCTCCCCGGGTCAAGCTTTCCTTGCTTTAAGTGTAGCTTATAGGGAGGGGGCTTTCTTGGAGGATTTGCTAACGATTATTGGTGATCTGCCAAAACACACGGCTTGACTTTTGTTGGATGACAAGAACATTGTCCCATTCCCGACAAGACAACCGGCCCATGTATCTCGATCCCTCGATCCCGTTAAGCCATTGGCAGGATAGTTATATTAGAATTGCTTTCGAGCTGCAGAGGCGCTATCCGAAGGCATGAATTATACGTTCATGCTGGATACTCGCCGCAGCGGGTTCGATCCGGAATTGATTCACGGCGCGGCGGATCTCCTGCCTTATTTTAGAGCGATCCCTTCAAAATAAGGGTATGCTGAACTTAACGAAATGCACAAGGAGGAGTAGGGATGATCTTAATCAGTGCCTGTTTGGCAGGTCTTTCCACAACCTATGACGGGAGGGATAATTACCGCGAAGAGATCGCTGAGCTCTTGAAGCAGGGGAAGGCCCTGATCGTCTGTCCCGAGCAGCTGGGCGGCCTGCCGACCCCGCGCCCGCCCGCAGAGATCGTCGGCGGTAACGGGGCCGATGTGCTGGACGGCACAGCAAAGGTGATCACAAACGGCGGGCATGATGTGACGGCCGAATTTATCCGCGGCGCCCAACAGACGCTGAAGATCGCCGAGTCGGTGAAGGCACGATATGCGATACTCAAGGAGTCGAGCCCGTCCTGCGGCGGCACCTTGATTTATGACGGAACATACTCGAAGACGAAGCAGCCGGGGTTCGGCGTGACCTCTGCGCTGCTGCGCCGTCATGGCATTGAAGTATACTCGGAGGTGAACTTCCGGGAGCTGCTGGACCAGATCTGAATCGAATGAGGCGTTCAAAGCTTAGCTGCCTGGTGGAACCTTCTAGGATCCACGGGTACTGCATTCGGGCGGTCGCTGAAAGTGAAAAGCCCAAAAAGAACCCGATCATTGATACATGTAGATCGGGTTTTTGATGTTTTCCATTATATTTAACTGGGTGTATTGCTTTTTACTTCGAATGTTCTTCCTTGAACGTCCGGGTCGTTAGATCAAGTTCTGAGCAACGGTTCTAGCGGTCCGTTCCCCATCGACGATACAATCTACGATGCCCACTCCGTAGTAGGAACAGCCGGCCAATATAACGCCGGGATGACTTGCGGCCAGCTTGTTTTCGAGCGATTTTACAATCTCATGATGCTTGATGTGGTAATTTGGCATCGAATCGTCCCACTTGGTGACGTCGGAAGTAATAAGCTTATCTCTCAGAGATAAACCCAAGCTCTTCTCTAGATCGTCTAGGGACAGCTTCATCAGCTCTTCCTCAGGTAACGCAAGCAAGGTCTGGAAGTGTGGCGAGCTGCTCTTGTAAAATAACCGCACCAACAACCGCTTATGCCGGGAAGTATGCTTCCATTTGCGGCTTGTCCAAGTGCAGGCATCACAGATCAGGTCATTAGCCCCGGAGGTGATGAAGCCGGTACCGTCCTTAGGCAACTGCTCGTCGGGTACATCGAACCCAAGGTAAACACTGATTAACGAGCTGTTCTTAAGCTGATCGAACTCGAGGTTTAAATCCTCGGAGGCGAGTAAATTCCGCGCCGCGGAGGACAACGTACTCAGTACGACGTAATCCGCCTCCAGCTCCACTGTATTCGATAGAGTTATACGGTAGCGGTTGCCGTCCATATCCAGTGTCTCTGCCTTCACACCCTTACAAATTTCCACATCGGTTAAACAGCTTTCGATACCGGATATGAGGATGGAAACCCCCTTCTTGAACGAGAGGAACTTGCGGTCGTCGGGGGACTTGTACTTGGAGCGATTCTCCATCAAGCCTTTCAGAATGCTGCCGTATTCATTCTTATAATCCAGCAGATAAGGAAGCGTCGAAGCAATCGTCAGATCGCTTAAATTTCCCGAATATACTCCGGAAAGCACGGGTTCGATCTGCTTTTCTACAAGCTCTTTGCCAAGGAAATGCATTAGAAATTGTCCGATGGAATCCTGCTTCGTGAACGTTTCGTTCTGCGTATAGAAATCCTTCAGCGCTTCGACCTTGCCTTCAGCCGACACCAGCTCGCTGTTAGCAAGTCCTTCTATACTTAATGGAATTCCGAAGATGGTGTCCTCCGGAATCGGCTTAAGCTGACCATCCGTATAAATATAAGAGGTACCTGTCTCATTGTATACAACCTCATTCTGAATCCCGAGCTCCTCAAGCAGAGAAGCAATGCTGGCCATTTTTCTCCGGACTAGGGAGTCGGCACCGGTTTCCATAATAAACTCACCATCGTAACGCGTCAGGATTTTGCCTCCAAGACGGGAATCCGCCTCCACGAGTACGATGTTCGCTCGCTTATTCTGTTCACGCAATATCTTCTCTAAGTAAAATACGGTCGACAGTCCGGTAATTCCTCCGCCAATGACGACAACAGTCTTCAATCCATTACACCTCGATTTCCTGTCTAGCAAATCTGTCTAAGTAGTATATCAGAATTCGACTCATTTTATTGTGATCATAAGCACTTTTCTGGAAAGGAGCAATGGGGAGGAAATTTCGGACAGCGTACGTGACCAAGGGGAGAAGAAGGAGATGAAGAGTGCCGGAATACGTCTGTTGAAGCAGGGGAGGGACGGAATTCCGTCCCCCATCGCCATAGTCACTGCACTTTACTGCCGATGCTCGAAAGCTCAAAGAGCGAGCCGGCAAGCCGGTTAACCTCTTCCATCGAGCTCGAGAGCTGCTCCGCCTCCTGCGCCTGCTGCTCGCCGATACTCGCGACATTGTGCTTGTCATTTATTATGGGATAATGTTCTTGTCATCCGACAACGGTCTTGTCATCCTTTAACGCAGAGGGTCCGGATCGGAAGAGATGGACAAAATGATTTACATAATAAATGTTATGTTAACTTATGGGGTTTAGCATTCCGCCCGACTTGAATAGGACCCGAACTCTATGACACAATAGGTAAGATATCTCTTCCTACAAAACCCATTCCCCATACAAAAGGAGACATACTTATGCTAGATCCCCGACTATCCAAGCTGGCCGATGGGCTGGTTAATTACTCGACCCGGGTTCAGCCCGGCGAGAATGTTCTCATTGAAGCTTTCGGAATCGAGCCCGCCCTTGTCAAGGAAGTGGTTCGTCTCGTACAGGAGGCAGGCGGACATCCGTACGTCAACCTGCGGGACCAGTCCGTTACGCGAGCCCTGCTAATGGATGCGACGGAAGAACAAATCCGCACGTGGGCGGAATTTGATAACCACCAAATGGAGAAAATGCAGGCCTACATCGGAATCCGCGGCGGAAGCAACATCAATGAG
This sequence comes from Paenibacillus sp. CC-CFT747, assembly GCA_030323305.1. Classification (GTDB taxonomy): domain Bacteria; phylum Bacillota; class Bacilli; order Paenibacillales; family NBRC-103111; genus Paenibacillus_AO; species Paenibacillus_AO aurantius. The sequence goes on from CP106741.1 coordinate 4,796,941, forward strand.
CTTTCGGATGTTCCTGAAGAGAAGCTGAAGCTGTACTCCAGCCTGTACTCCCATCCGGTACATCTGCAGACGCGGGTGAAGAAGACCAAATGGGTCGTGCTCCGCTATCCTAATCCATCCATGGCGCAGCTCGCCAATCAGAGCACGGAAGCGTTCGAGGATTTCTATTTCAATGTCTGCACCCTTGATTATTCCAAAATGTCGCAGGCGATGGATGCTCTTAAGGATCTTATGGACCGCACCGACCAGGTTCAGATCAAAGGCAACGGGACGGATCTTCGCTTCTCGATCAAAGGAATCGGCGCCATCAAGTGCTCCGGCGAGAACAACATTCCCGATGGAGAGGTGTTTACCGCGCCGGTCCGGGATTCGGTGAACGGGGTCATTTCTTTCAACGCGCCAACTCCTAATGATGGCTTCACTTACGAAAATGTCGTATTGGAATTCAAGGACGGCAAGATCATCCGGGCGGAAGCAAATGATACCGAGCGCCTGAACAAAGTCCTCGACACCGACGAAGGGGCGCGCTATATCGGAGAATTCGCCATTGGGGTCAACCCGTTTATCCGGGAGCCGATGAAGGATATTCTCTTCGATGAGAAGATTGACGGAAGCTTTCATTTCACCCCCGGCCAATGCTACGACGAGGCTTACAACGGCAACCAGTCTTCCATTCACTGGGATATGGTATGCATCCAGCGCCCCGAGTACGGCGGAGGCGAAATTTGGTTCGACGGCAGACTGATCCGCAAAGACGGACGGTTTGTGGTGCCGGAGCTTGAAAGCCTTAACCCGGAAAACTTGAAATAAGCCAGCGTCTCGTGAAGACACTCGTTCGAAAACGGGTGTCTTTTTGCTGTTCTTGAAGAAGAGGAAATATTTTTGCCGGCTGATGCCGCCGAAGGGAAAAGGTTATTTACAGAGGGGCAGAGCCCCTGTAAAATGAGTATTTGCTGGATAGAAGAAATGTATAATTAATTTGGCTTATAATTAATATTATTAATTAATAGGATTAATTATCAGGAGGACATCGAATGGCACCCGTTCAAATTTTTACCGACAGCACCAATGATTTAACCCCGAGCTGCTGGAGCGGCATGGAATCGGTGTAGTTCCCCTGTATGTTACTTTTGGCGAGGAGTCGTACCGGGATGGCGTGGATATGCACCCGGAGCTTCTGTACCGCAAAGTGGAAACGGGAGGGCGGCTGCCTAAGACCGCCGCGCCGTCTCCGGCCGACTTTTTGAATGCGTTTGAACCGGCGGTCGGGCAAGGGAAAGACATCGTGTACATCGGGCTTTCCTCCGCCTTGTCTTCCACGGTACAGAACGCTTCCCTTGCCGCCTCTCAGCTTCCAGAAGGCCGTGTCCGGGTCGTGGACTCTTTTAACCTGTCGACGGGCATCGGTATTCAGGTTCTGACGGCTGCCTTGGCGGCGGAGGAAGGGAAGTCGGCTGCCGAGATTGAAACGCTGGTGACCGATATCCGTACTAGAGTAGAGACGGCGTTCATTATCGACACGCTGGATTACCTGTACAAGGGCGGAAGGCTGTCGAGCCTGCAGAACTTCGTAGGAAGCCTTTTGAAAATTCGTCCGATCGTCAAAGTGGTGGACGGCTCTATGATCTTGGCCTCCAAAATTCGCGGCAGACGGGAGAAGGCCCTTGATCAGCTGCTGCAAAATGTCCTGGCCGAACGTGACCATCTGGACGAAAGTATTCTGATTGTCACGCACTCCATGGCTTATGAGGAAGCCCAGTTCGTGAAGCACCAGCTTGAGGCTCACACAGGAGCCAAGCAGGTTCTTCTGACCGAGACGGGCTGCGTCATTTCCAGCCATTGCGGACCCGGCACGGTCGGGGTTATATATATCAGCAAGTAGAAATGGGGAAATAGATGAGCATCCAGATTATAACAGACGGCAGTTCGGATTTACCTGCAGGCTGGAGAGAGCAGGCGGGGGTCCGTGTAGTTCCCTTGAAAGTTCTGTTTGACGAAGAGGAATCCACCTCGGACATGGATACCGGGGAATTCTATGAGCGGATGAAGCAGGGGAAATCCCTGCCCAAAACCTCCAGCCCAAGCCCTCACGATTTTCTGCTGGCGTATCGGGAGTCGGCTGACCGCGATCTGCTCGTCATCTGCCTGTCTTCGGGCCTCAGCAGCACTTATCATCATGCCTTGATGGCCAAAGAAATGCTTCTTGAAGAAGGCTACGCTGGAAGCATTGAGGTGCTCGATGCCCGTACGACTTCCCTCGGGCTGGGGGTGCTGGTTATGCAGGCGGCCCGCCTTGCCGCATTAGGCGGAGGCATAGAAGAGACGGCCGCGTTCCTCCGCAGCCGGATCCCCCAAATGTCGACCCTGTTTACCTTGGATACTTTGGAGAATGTTATCAAGGGAGGGAGACTCGACCGGTTCCGTGGAACCGTTGCCACCGTGCTTAACATCAAGCTCCTCATGCAGGCGAGTCCGGAAGGAACCCTAGAGCTTGTAGAGAAATGCCGGGGCAGACAGAATGCCGTCCGCCGGCTCATTGACTTGGTAGGGGAGAAGGAAACCGAGCTCGGCGACCGCGAGCTCGGCATCGCTCACTCCAACTGTCTCAATAGAGCCTTGGAGGTGAAGGAGGAGATCGAGAAGCGGTATTCCTTCCGGGAAATCGTGGTGTCCGATATGGGACCGGTCATCGGGACCTATGCGGGGGAAGGCGGTCTTCTCCTGGCCTTTTAGGACTGGCCCGCGGCAGTAAGCAGGCTGCAGTTTGTCAGCCTTTGCGGTTGTCAATGGCCCGGGACATGGTTTTGTCGGTAAGATGGGCGTAGATTTGTGTCGTTTCCGGGGAGGCGTGCCCGAGCTGCTCCTGGGTTTTGTACAGATCGTTCTGCAAATAATAATCGGTGGCGAATGAATGCCGGAGCATGTGAACCCTCAAGTAGGGTTTGCCGAACCGCTTCGCGTATTTGATCACCATCTCCTGGATCGCGCGCTTGGTCATGCGCTTTCCTTCCTTTTGCCCGTTCGGTATCGTGAGGAACAGGGCTTTTTCCTTTTGGGCGGATGGTACGCGGTGGAGCGCAAGGACAAGTAATGGGCCAGATCATCCCGGGCCTCCTGCCGGAAATAGACGGCGGTTTTGAAGGCGTCTTCGCTGCTTCCTTTGCGCTGGATGTGGACGAGCTTAAGGTTTAGATCAATATCCTCGACCGACAGGTTGACGACTTCGGACACACGCAGGCCCGAATGCAGAATCAGGCTCACGATGCACGCATCTCTTGTTTTGTTCAGCCGGTAGGAATGGAGGGCCTGCTTGTTCCCGGCTATATCCTCTCCATAGCCTTCGTGAAGGTAAGTGATGAACTCGTCGATCTCGCTCTCCTGCAGCAGCTTTCCTTCGAGCCGCCCGGCCCGTTCCTTCGGCTTCTGCGTGCGGCGGATCTCCACCTTCGCCATCACATTTCGCTTGAGAAGTGGATAGAAATTCTCGTCCTCGGCAATTTGACTGAGGTAATGGAACAAGGATTTCAAAGAAGAAAGCTTTCGTGTGATCGTCGTTCGGGTGTTAGCCTGCTCCCGGCGGGAGGCCAGATAGGCTTTGAACAAGTCGATATGCTCGGCATGCAGCTTCTCCAGATCCTCCAGTGTGATGGCACCAATAGTCCCAGCGGAGGACAGCCCCTCGGCGAGCATCCAGGAGAAGAAAGCTTCATAATCCCGGACGTATTCGAGTAAAGTGGAAGGGGACAGGTCGGGAAGCTTATGGTGAACGAAATTATCGACATACCAGGGCATGGAAGGAAGCCGGGCCTCCAGGTCCTGACGGGCTTTGATACGGAAAACATTCATAGGACACCTCGCGTGGAATATCCTTCTATTATTTCATAAGTTCCCGGGAATGTGAACGCACGTTCGCCGCTTTCTTTTGCAGAGGGTCGGGAAGGTATGGTATGCTACTCAAAAGATGCCGTCAGGCCGTTCAACCGGACAAGTCCTTTAGTAGAAGCCGTAAAGGAGGCAGGACGTATGTACAATGATTTCATAAGCATCAAGGAAATGGGCGGGGAGCTGAAGCTCTCGCATAAGAACCACCATCTTGGCTTAACCGTTTCGACCCGGGAACTCATTATTCAGAAGCCACATGTCAATTACCACGTCGAGCTTTCAAGTATTGTAAGCATTATGCCTTTTGAGTTCCACGGCTCCCGTAAGCTGACCATCACGAATCAGAACGCTTCGGGGAGAGAGTTCACGAATCATTCCGTTGGCTCCCGCCATTTCAAAATTTACGCCACGGACGTCTGGATGCATAACCGCAGCGGCATTTATCGGATCGGCCCCACGGAGTTCATCCTACCGATCATCGGCGAAATTCTGGAAGCCGTCTCTCATTACGGGGGCATGGATGCGATTAGGACCGGATAAAAAGAGATAGCGTGCCATAGACATGAATAACCAAGCAGAGAGCGGGGAAATCCGCTCTCTTTTTGTTTAAATCTGGCCCATTCGACACGATTCGCTATGCTTATAATTAATGTTATAAACAAATTATGCGGTTAATCATTAAAAAGATTAACGTTTGCCGTCGAAAGCAGTCGGAATGTTTTCATTCTTGCTATTTCCGGTGGTATAATGCGGAGAGTATGTAAGTCAGCCGGCCGCCCTGGCCGCTTGCCGCAAAGGAGAATAAACCATGCTTTTTATAGACAATCAAGGAATAACGGATCCCCGGGTCAACCTGGCCATAGAGGAATTTGCTCTGAAGCACCTGCCACCGGAGGAAGATTATCTCCTCTTCTATATCAATGAGCCTTCCATCATCATCGGGAAGAACCAGAATACACTGGAAGAAATCAATGCGGAGTATGTCGAAAGAAACGGCATCCATATTGTCAGGAGGCTGTCGGGCGGCGGTGCCGTCTATCATGACCTCGGCAACCTCAACTACAGCTTCATCACTAAGGATGACGGCCAATCGTTTCACAATTACCGCAAATTTACCGAACCCGTCGTGCAAGCCCTTCGTCAGATGGGGGTAGAGGCCGAGCTGTCGGGACGCAACGATATTCAAGTTGGCGAGCGCAAAATTTCCGGGAACGCGCAATTTGCGACGAAGGGACGCATGTTTACCCATGGGACCCTGCTATTCAGCTCCGAAATGGAGAACGTCGCGTCCGCGCTTAAAGCCAACCCCGAGAAATTCAAGTCCAAGGGAGTCAAGTCCATCCGCAGCCGGGTCGCCAACATTTCGGAATTTCTGAAGGAACCGATGACCATCGAACAGTTCCGCCATAAGCTGCTTTCCTCGATCTTCGGAGGGGCGAGGTCCAAGAATACCGTTTGACCGACGAGGATTGGGAAACCATTCGAAGCATCTCGGAAAGCCGGTATCGCAACTGGGACTGGACGTACGGCCGTTCGCCCGAGTTTAATGTGAGGGAAGTGCGCCGCCTTTCGACGGGAACTTTTGATGTAAGGCTGCATGTTGTCGGCGGAATCATACGCCAGGCTTCCATTTACGGCGACTTCTTCGGGGTTGGCGAGGTGGCCGATGTGGAGGGCCGATTGAAGGATGTCCGCTACGATGCCGCATCGATGCGGGAGGCGCTCGGTGGTCTGGATTTGAAGCAATACTTCGGCCCGCTGGAAGAAGAGGAATTTTACAGCCTCCTGTTCTAAGGAGATCGACTATAAAGGATACGAGAATGGAGCCAACCGGGTAATGAAACGATTCAAGAAGTTCTATATCGAAACCACGAGCGTCTGCAACCTGGCCTGCACCTTTTGTCCCCAGACGAAACGTCAGGCCCAGTTCATCAGCATCGAGGATTTTACCGACCTGCTCGATCAGGTTAAGCCGCATACTGATTATTTATACTTCCACGTCAAGGGGAGCCGCTGCTGCATCCCAAAATCGATCAGCTGCTGGACATCAGCCACGAGAAGGGCTTCAAGGTCAACATCACCACGAACGGCACCCTTCTCGCCAAAAACCGGCACAAGCTCCTCGGAAAGCCGGCGCTGCGTCAAATGAACTTCTCGCTGCACAGCTTTGACGGCCATGTCGGGTCAACCGACAAAGAGGGGTACGTGGGCGGCATCCTGTCCTTCATCCGGGAAGCATTGGCGACCACGTCCGTTATCTTCTCGCTCAGGCTGTGGAATTTGACGGAGGATAATGCCACCAACGCGGAAAAGAAGCGGAACCGGGACATTCTCGAAATGCTGGAGAAGGAGTATGAACTCCCTTACCGGATCGAAGAAAGCTTTGTCCGCGGCAGCGGGCTCAAGCTGGCCGAACGGGTGTACCTGAACCAGGACCATGAATTCAAATGGCCGGATCTTAAGGAAGAGGAAGATCATTCACCCGGATTCTGCCACGCCCTTCGCAACCAGGCCGCGGTTCTGGTGGACGGAACGGTCGTTCCATGCTGCCTCGACGGAGAAGGGGTTATCAACCTGGGGAATGTGAAGCAAACTCCTTTCTCGGAAATCGTAGAGGGGAACGGGCGAACCGGCTGTACGAAGGGTTTTCCCGCCGCGAAGCGGTGGAGGAGCTGTGCCGGAAATGCGGGTACCGCAAGCGGTTCGGAACCTAACAAGCCCTTATAGCTTGGGCCATAAGGTGGCAGGAAAGGCAGGTGACTAACGAGTGGAAAGACTGGAGAAGTCCGTGCAAGCCATCATGGAAAAGCACCGCATCGTTGGGCTTTCGGCTGCGGTTGTCCGCCGGGGGAAGACGTTTGGACCGGTGCGTACGGCCAAGCGGATCTGGAGAGCGGCCGGCCCTTGACGACAGCAACGGCCTTCCGCATCGCTTCCATCTCCAAAGTGTTCGTGGCGACGGCACTTCTCCAGCTGGTGGAGAAGGGGCTCTGCGAATTGGATTCGGACGCAGGAGAACTTCTAGGTTTTCCGTTCCGCCATCCGCATTATCCTGAAAGTAAAGTCACGCTCGCGCACTTGCTAACTCATACCTCCGGTCTTCAAGATGAATATGTCCGCTTCGCGGTCGATTCCCGAAAGGAGAACCCACCTCTCATCCGGCTGGAAGAGCTGATGGTCACAGGTGGCCGTTACCACACAGAGGATTTGTGGGGGAGAACCATGCCGGGGGATCCGCATGGTTTCGAATATTCCAACCTCGGAGCGATTGTGCTTGCCACGATCGTGGAGAAGCTGTCGGGCGAGAGGATCGACGTTTACTGCCGACGGCATCTGTTCGAACCACTGCACATGATGAACTCCAGCTTCCGACTGGCCGACTTCGCCGACCCGAATAGGCTTGCTGTCCTGTATTCATACTCGGAGGAGAAGCATGCCTACGAGACCAATTTGGACGATTTCAAGAGGGGAATGCCGGAATCGGTAGATTACAGCGGTTATATTCCCGGCACCAACGGGGCTTTGTTCAGCCCGCAGGGAGGGCTTCGTTCCACGGCAGCGGATCTCGCCAAGTTTATGCTCACTCATCTGAATGGAGGAGAGGCGAAGGGGACACGCATCCTTAAGCCGGAAACGATCCGTCTCATGCATAAGCCGCATTGGTCGGGCTACCGGACGGATGGCTTCTTCCGCAATAGCGGCCTGCAGCTTCAGTTGACGGATGACCTGCTTCCGGGCCGGCGGCTGATCGGGCATGCGGGGGACGCCTACGGTTTGCTGAGCGACTGGTTCTTCGATCCGGAAGAAGGTTGGGGAATCGTCTTCCTGATGAACGGTCTTCGGCAAACCAAAGGGGACGGGGTGTTCTTTGAGGCGGAGGAGGACTTGTTCCGTCTATTATACGAAGAGTGGATTCATTCTCATTTATAGCAATTTCCATTTACAACATGTTAATGCGGTGTTAGACTAAATAACATCTCTACATTATTCTGAAGTCCGCCGGTCGTGGAAGCCGACCTTCCCACATCCCGAACGGACAACGAACAGAATAAGGACAAGGAGTGGCGTCGGTGTACGACAAGGACACGCTTTATGTGATCGGCGACGCTCAAGCGTCCGTGAACAACCCGATCACCCAGCAGTACAGCGCTTTTTTTATCGGCTTGGTCGTGGATACCGCAAGCCACAAAATTATCGATGCGGGCTGTTCCTCTACCATTCCTTTAACTAATGAATTTGTACGTTCTCTCTTCATCGGCTACCGGATGTCGGATTACGACGAGGTGGCTCAAGAGATCCGCATGAGGTACCACGGCTCCTCCCAGAAGGCTCTCATCGTCGCCTTCAAGGATGCCGCTAAGAAATACAAGCTGGCTTTGGCCAGCCGGGAAGAGATCCATCCGCTGCCAACAAGTACATAATAAGCTGCTTTATTTATCCGTATGCCCGGCATACCCGTAAATAAAACCCAGCAGACGCTCCTTGGGATGCCATGTCCGGGGCGGTTGCTGGGTTTTTGCGTCCCTCCGTCCGCTTTCGCGGCGAGGCTTCGTTCAAGAGGGCGGATAGAGCGGACTATACCCAAACAGATAGCTAAGGGAGGAAGCAAGGTTGAAGCTTTATCTTTCGGTTGACATGGAAGGCATTACCGGACTGGTGGACACCACCTTCATCGACTCGAGGGAATCCAACTATTCCCGCGGGCAAGTCATCATGACGGAGGAGGCCAACAGCGTCATCAGAACGGCTTTTGAGCTCGGACTCGAGGAAGTGGTGGTCAACGACAGCCACTCCAAAATGAACAATCTGCTCATCGAGAGACTCCATCCGGAGGCCCAGCTCATCTCCGGAGACGTCAAGCCCTTCTCCATGGTTCAGGGGCTCGATTCCTCTTTTGCCGGAGCCGCCTTTATCGGCTACCATACGCGGGCAGCCCGGAAGGGTGTGCTGAGCCACACGATGATCTTCGGCGTCAGAAACATGCTGATCAACGACCGTCCGGTCGGGGAGATGGGATTTAATGCGATGGTCGCCGGGTATTATGGCGTGCCAGTGCTCCTGGTCGCGGGAGACGACGAGACGGCGCTGGAGGCGGAGGAACTCATGCCGGGCGTCACCACCGCTGTCGTGAAGAAGCGCATTTCCCGCACCTCGGCTCTCTGCCTGACCCCGGAGAAGAGCTCCAAGCTGCTTAAGGACAAGACGGAGGAAGCTTGGACGAACCGCCATAAGGTGAAGCCCCTGACCCCGCCCGAGAACCCGCTTCTCACGATTGAATTTAACAATTACGGGCAGGCCGAATGGGCCCATCTGATGCCGGGAACGGAGATTGACAGCGAGAGTCCGATCGTCACCTACCAGGCCAAGGATATTTTGGAAGCCTACCGCGCGATGCTCGTCATGACCGAGCTGGCCATGCGAACCACATTCTGTTAGAGAAGCGGGGGAACCCATGACACAATTCATACTGCGCCGTTTCTTGTCGATGGTCGTTACGCTGTGGCTGATCATCACGGTAACCTTTTTCCTGATGCATTCCGTACCGGGATCTCCCTTTGAGAAAGACGGAAAAAATGCGAATCCGACCGCTGTCCAGAACATGATGGAGTTCTACAACCTGGACAAGCCGCTTCCCGTTCAGTATCTGCTCTACCTCAAGTCGCTGCTGACCTTCGATCTCGGCCCGTCCATCGGCCATTTTCCCGATACGGTCAATTCCATGATCGATCGCGGGTTTCCGGTTTCGTTCCAGCTCGGCATGGTGGCGATTCTCTTCGCGATTGTTTCCGGGATCGCACTCGGGACCGTGGCGGCGCTGCGGCATAACCGGATCATCGATTACCTGGCCATGATTATCGCGGTTATCGGGATCGCGGTGCCTAACTTTATTATGGCGACTCTGCTCATTAAGTACGTGGCGGTCAAATGGGGGCTGCTGCCCGTAGCCACGTGGGGAACGTGGAGGCACGTCATTCTACCGGCACTTGCGCTGTCGACGGGACCGATTGCCATTATCGCCAGGCTGACGAGAGCGAACATGCTCGAAGTCCTTACCGCGGATTACATCGAAACCGCCCGAGCAAAAGGGCTTTCCCCGGCGACGATCGTTCTTAAGCATGCGCTTCGCAATGCCGTTCTTCCCGTCATTACCCTGCTTGGGGCTTTGGTGGCGAACGTGCTGACCGGCAGCTTCGTTATTGAGAAGATTTTTGCCATCCCGGGGATGGGAAAATATTTCGTTGACGGCATCAACAACCGCGATTACGCCGTCATCATGGGGACCACCGTTTTCTACAGCGCTCTACTGCTTTTTATGATGTTCCTGGTCGATATCGCCTATGGAATCATCGATCCTCGAATCAAGCTTCACCGAAAGGAGGGCTAGCCGATGGCGGTTCCCGATTCATTATTTGTCCCCATGCCCAAGCAGGAAGGGACCGGAGAAGCCATTGTGCGTCCCCGTCTTTCACTGTGGCAGGAGGCGTGGCTCAGGCTGCGCAAGAACAAGCTGGCCATGCTGGGGTTGATTATCATCGCCATTCTGGCGGTTCTGGCCATTTTCGGCCCCCTCCTGACGGACCAAAGCTATTCGAAGCAGGCGCTCCTCGAAGCGAACCAGAAGCCATCCGCCGCCCATTGGTTCGGCACGGATGACCTGGGCCGCGATGTGTATGCCCGAATACTCTATGGGGCCCGCATCTCGCTTTTCATCGGCTTGATGGCCGCGCTCATCGACTTTCTCATCGGCATTGTGTACGGCGGGATTGCCGGCTATGTAGGCGGCAGGGTCGATAACATCATGATGCGGTTCGTCGACCTGCTGTACGGCATCCCGTATCTGCTCATCGTCATCCTCCTCATGGTCGTCATGGGACCAGGCTTGAAAACCATCATCATCGCCTTGAGCGCGACCGGTTGGATCGGCATGGCCCGGATCGTGCGCGGCCAGGTGTTAAGCCTGAAGTCGGCGGAGTACGTCCAGGCGGCAAAGACTCTCGGGGGAAGCGGGGGCTACATCATCTTCAAGCACCTGCTGCCGAACGCCCTCGGGGTGATTATCGTGCAGGTGACATTCTCCGTCCCGTCCGCTATCTTCGGGGAAGCCTTCCTGAGCTTCCTCGGACTCGGCATTCAGCCGCCGCTCGCCAGCTGGGGAGTCATGGCGAACGACGCCCTGACCACCCTGATCTCGGGCCAATGGTGGAGACTGTTCTTTCCGGCGTTCTTCATTTCCATGACCATGCTTGCCTTTAACCTGGTGGGCGACGGGCTTCAAGACGCCTTCAATCCGAAGCAAAGGAGATAATTCCCATGACCAATGCCAATCCGAACCCTTTGCTTGAAGTGGACAACCTGCATGTCACCTTCACCACGCACGGCGGCACCGTCCAAGCGGTCCGCGGCGTCAGCTTATCCCTTAAGCCGGGCGAGACGCTGGCGATCGTCGGGGAATCGGGCTGCGGCAAAAGCGTAACCGCCCGAAGCCTGATGCGTCTGCTCCCGGAGCACAGCTCCCGGATCACCGGGGGAGCATCCGTTTTAAGGGGCGGGAGCTCACCGCTTTAAATGAGAAGCAGATGAGGGAGCTTCGCGGCTCGGAGATCTCTATGATTTTCCAGGATGCGATGACGGCCTTGAATCCGACCATCTCCATCGGCGAGCAGATCATGGAAGGGATCGTCCGCCACCGGAAGGTTTCCCGCTCGGAAGCCCGAAAGCAAGCGATCGAGATTCTTAAGTTGGTCGGCATCCCCAATCCCGAGGCAAGGTTGAAACAGTACCTTCATGAATTCAGCGGTGGGATGCGGCAGCGCATCATGATCGCCATTGCGGTCGTCTGCGAACCTTCGGTGCTCATTGCGGACGAGCCGACCACGGCACTGGATGTCACGATTCAGGCCCAGATCATCGAGCTGTTCAAGAAGCTGCAGGAACGGACGGGCGTTTCGATCATCATCATTACTCACGATCTAGGGGTAGTCGCCAAGATCGCCGACCGCGTGAACGTCATGTATGCGGGCCAGGTTGTCGAGACCGGCACGGTAGATGAGTTGTTCCAGCATCCCCAGCATCCTTATACGCAAGGCCTGCTTGGGTCCATGCCGCGGCTGGATATGGAAAAGGATGTTCCGCTAACGCCCATTCCAGGGACGCCGCCGGACTTGTTCGCTCCTCCCAAAGGGTGTGCCTTTGCCGCCCGATGTCCTTACGCTATGAAGGTGTGCGGGGCTTATCCGCCGGAGCCTATCTCGGTATCCGCCAGCCACACAGCCGCCTGCTGGCTTCAGGACGAAAGAGCTCAAAACGTGTTCCAACCGCCGATCAAGATTAACATCAAGTCGGCTCTAGGATAAATACTATTAAGGATTAAGGGGAGAATGCGATGAAGAAAGTTTCCACACTGTTGATCAGCTGCGCTCTGATCATGGGCACGGCGCTCGCCGGCTGCAGCAAAGACAACGCGTCCGGACCGTCAACGGATTCCGGCAAGAGCACGGCATCGAAAATTTTGCTTTTCAACAACAGCAAAGAACCGACGTCCATGGATCCTCCTATCGGGTTTGACCAAATTTCGTATGATGTCGTCAACAATGTGTTTGAAGGGCTGACCCGCCTCGGCAAGGACCAGCAGCCGCAGCCGGCCATGGCCAAGGAATGGAAGGTCAGCGCCGACGGCAAGCAGGTTACATTCACGCTTCGGGACGGCATCAAATGGTCGAACGGTGATCCGGTAAAAGCCTCGGATTTCGAGTATGCGTGGAAGCGCCTCTTGAATCCGAAAACGGCCTCCGATGCGGCTTTCCTTGCTTATCCGATTGAAGGAGCCGAGGCCTACAACTCCGGTAAAGGCTCCACAGACGATGTAAAGATTAAGGCGGTCGACGATAAGACGCTGGAGGTCAAGCTGGCCCAGCCGGCCTCGTGGCTCATCGGAATGGTATCCAGTCCCGCATTCTTCCCGGTCCATAAGGCGACGGTGGAAGGCAATGCCAAATGGGCAGGGAAGCCGCCACCATCGTCAGCAATGGTCCCTTCAAAATTTCCGAATGGAAGCACGACAGCGAGCTGAAGGTGGTTAAGAATGACTCCTACTGGGATGCGGCGAACGTTAAGCTCGACGGCGTAACCTACAAAATGGTCAATGACTTGAACACCGCTTACCAGCTATACTCCACCGGAGAGCTGCATTTCACCGAATCCATCCCGGCGGATATGAGCGAGAAGCTGTTCGCCGAGAACAAGGTAACGGTGGAGGATGCCGCCGGAACCGCCTTTTACCGCTTTAACACGAAGATGGCGCCGTTCACGAACGCCAATATCCGCAAAGCCTTCGTGGCGGCAGTAGACCGCCAGAAGCTAGTGGATCTCGTGCTTAAGCAGAAGCACAAGCCGGCGGACGGTTATGTCTCCCCGGGCCTTAAGGATCCGGCCGGCGGTGACTTCCGCAAAGTCGGCGGCAGCCTGATCAAGTTCGACGCGGCCGAAGCCAAGAGCCTGCTAGCCAAAGGGATGCAGGAGGCCGGCTATACCACGCTGCCTGAAGTGACCCTGACCTACAACACGAACGATACGAGCCAGCGCATTGCCCAAGCCCTGCAGGCCATGTTCAAGGACAACCTGGGCATTGACATCAAGCTCGCGAACAAAGAAGGCAAGGTGCTGACCGACGAGCAGAAGAAGCTTCAGCTTCAGCTTTCCCGTTCCTCGTTCCTCCCGGATTTTGCCGATCCGATCAACTTCCTGGACGGCTTCCAGTCGACGAACCCGTTCAGCCGGACCGGCTGGGCCAATGCTCAATATGATAAATTGATCAAAGACGCATATAATGAACCGAATGAAGCGAACCGCTTCAAGATGATGCATGACGCGGAGAAAATCCTTATGGACGAAGCGCCGATCCTCCCGCTTTACTTCTACAACACCGCCTATCTGAAAAGCGACAAAGTAGACGGGATCGTGAAGCATCCGTTTGGCTTCGTTGATTTTAAGTGGGCCTCCTTCAAATAGGGTGGTTGCTTTTGGACGGCTAATGCTGTTCGGATGCTCAAAAATACCACACATGCAAGGTTCCCTTGTCTTAAGCGGAGTGTGCGCCGGATCCCGGCGCTCCTCCCCTTTTTTGTAAGGATGAAAGAGGAGCGGATGACCGATGGAACGAATCAAACCGAAACGGCTGCTCCCGGGGATACGGTGGCGATAACCGCACCGGCCAGCTGGGGAGACCGGGACAAAACGGAGGCGGCAGCCGGCTATTTGGAACGATTGGGCTTGAACGTCAGGCTGGGGAAACGACCCGAAAGAAACACGGCTATTTGGCGGGTACCGATGAGGAACGCGCTGACGAGCTCAACCGCTTGTTCGCGGACGAATCGGTGAAGGCCATCGTCTGTGCTCGCGGAGGCTATGGAACCGGCCGCATCGCCCCCATGCTTGATTACGACGCCATCCGGGCGAACCCGAAAATTTTCTGGGGCTACAGCGACATTACGTTCCTTCACGCGGCCATCGGCCGTTATGCGGGATTGGTAACCTTTCATGGACCGATGCTGATCGACCTTGGCCGGGAGGATCTTCATCCCGCCACCTTGGAGGGCTTCCGGATGGTGCTCGAGCCTGTAGTTCCCGTATATGGAGAAGAGCTGTCTCCGCTAAAGGTGCTGGTTGAAGGGGAGGCGGAAGGAGAGCTCGCGGGGGGCAATGTTTCGCTCCTGACGAGTACCCTTGGAACGCCCTATGAAATCGACACGAAGGGCAAGATTCTGTTTCTGGAGGACATCGACGAAGAGCCGTACCGGCTTGACCGAATGTTCAACCAGTTGAAGCAGGCAGGGAAGTTTGACGATGCGGCCGGCATCGCCATCTGTGATTTTCATAATTGCGAACCGAACAAACGCAAGGAATCGCTAACGCTGGAGCAGGTCATCGGGGATCACATTCTTACGTCCGGAAAGCCGACTCTGGCCGGGTTCCGGATCGGACATTGTTCTCCGAATGCCGCTGTTCCGGTAGGCATCCGGGCCCGGCTCAGCACGAGGAAGAAGCTGCTGGAAGGCTTGGAACCGGGGGTACAGGCATAAGGAGGCCGCAGCCATGATTATTCAAAGCATAGAAGTCATGAGACAATCCACACCGCTCATCAAGCCGTTCAAAACGGCCCTGCGGACCGTGCACCACGCGGAATCCGTTCTCGTCCGTATCCGGACGAATGACGGACGGGTCGGCTGGGGCGAAGCGCCGGCCACCGTGGTCATCACAGGCGACAGCCTGGACAGCATTCACTCCGCCATCGTCCATACCTTTAAGCCGCAGCTCCTTGGCAAAAATCTGCTTGCCTATGAACAGGTGCTGCAGACGCTTCACGCTTCCATGATTGGCAGCAGCAGCGCCAAGGCGGCGGTCGATATGGCCGTCTATGATCTCGTCGCCCAGTACTGCGGGCTGCCCTTGTATCAGTTCCTTGGCGGCTACAAGGACGAAATCGAGACGGATTACACCGTCAGCGTCAACTCCCCGAAGGAGATGGGGGAGGATGCGCTTCGTTATGTGAAGGACGGCTTCAATGTCCTGAAGATCAAGGTGGGCAAGGATGACATTCAGGAGGACATTGAACGGATTAAGGAAATCCGCAGCTGCGTCGGGCAGGCGGTGAAGATCCGCATTGATGCGAACCAGGGCTGGCAGGTCAAGGACGCCGTCCGTTCCATCCGCCGCATGGAGGATCTGGGGCTGAATATCGAGCTTGTCGAGCAGCCGGTCAAGGCTCTGGACATCGAAGGGCTGAAGGCGGTGACCGATGCCGTTGAGACCCCGGTCATGGCCGACGAGAGCGTCTTTACGCCGGCTCAAGCGTTCGAGGTGCTGAAGCGCCGCGCCGCCGACATGATCAACATCAAGCTCATGAAGTCCGGCGGGATTTACAAAGCCCAGATCATCAACCACATCGCCGAGGAGTTCGGGGTAGAATGCATGGTGGGCAGCATGATCGAGTCCCGCCTGGCGGTCACGGCTGCGGCCCATCTCGCGGCAAGCAAGAAGAACATCACCCGGTTCGATTTTGATGCACCCCTCATGATGAGCAGCGATATCGTAACGGGAGGAGTCCGGTACGAAGGCCGGAAGATGACCTTCCCGGCCGGAGCCGGTTTGGGGATCACCGATGTCGCGTATGCGACGAACATAGGGGTGGCGACATGACAGCGCCCAAGCGATTGATATGCGGGGTTTCCGTAGCCACCGTCTGGACGAGTCCGGAGTCGGTCCGCCCGATGGACGCTCCGGCGGTTGCCCGGCCGGCCGATCCCAAGGAATGGATTGAGCGCATTGGAATAGAAGGTAAGCTGGATCTCTGCAATGGCAACCGGGTCCAAACCCAGATGCTGTACGGCACGCCGGTCCTTGTTACCGAGGAGCAGGAGGACTGGGTGAAGGTGCTCATTCCGGATCAACCTACCCGCAAAAATCCGCTGGGCTACCCCGGCTGGGTGCCGCGGGATCAGCTGATCGAAGACCCCGCCGTTTCCTCAGAATCCGGCGACTCAGCCGTTGAGGCCGGTGGGCCGCAGGCTGTCGTGGTGGCCGACAAGGCATGGCTAAGGGACGGGAGCTCCGCGCCGCTGATCGAGCTCAGCTTCTTAACCACCTTGCCGCTCGTCGCCCAAGAAGGGGAGCGGGTGGAAGTGCGGAGTCCGCACGGCAACGCCTACCTATCCGCGGAGGATGTCCGGGTTACCGCTGGGGATTCCTCTTCCCTTGCTCCGGAAGGAAAGAGAGGCCAAGCGATTGTCGAGCAGGGCCTGCGCTTCCTGAATCTTCCGTACCTGTGGGGCGGCATGTCCTCTTACGGCTATGACTGCTCGGGTTTTGCCTACAACATGCACCGGGCGTTCGGCATCCTCGTGCCGCGAGATGCCTCCGATCAAGCCAAGCACGGCAAGGAAATTGCCCCCGACGACCTGGAGCCGGGTGACTTGATGTTTTTCGCCCATGAGAAGGGAAAGGGGCGGTGCATCATGTCGGTATCTATGCAGGAGAAGGCAGGATGCTGCACTCACCCGAGACGATTTCCTCCATTGAGCTGGTGGAGCTGGCCACATATAAGCTGGCGGAGGAGCACTGCATCTCTCGCCGTTATTGGGAATAGATTAAGCCCTTCCGGGATGTCCGGAAGGGTTTTTTGTTGAATGACAAGAACGTTATCTTATTCTCGCAAGACAACAGGGCCAAGGGAGATCAGAATCTCCGCTTAGCCGTCTTAAGTTAACGACAAATGTTCCGATGCTAAGGACTATGTCTTGCCGGAGGGTTTGTTTTTCATCACCCCATTACAATTTCCTTACAAGATTCTTGATCAGGGTTAACACAGTGCTTGTACCCTATAAGCGAATACATAAATGAAGGAGCTGAGAGAGTTTGAAACTGAAACGCAAAGCATTGCCTATGCTGGCAGTAACGGTGCTTGCCAGCACAGCTTTCACCACTCACGGCCTTACAGCTGGTTTCGACACCCCGTCCGCCGCGGCGAAATCCAAGGACGCGACTTGGCTAGCAGGCGACCATCATGTACATAGTGAATGGAGCGTCGGCTGGGATAATTCAACCAACCCGCCGACCCCGATAAGGGGTGGAGATGCCGTCTACCCGATCGTCAAAAATGCCCAAATGGCTGACGCGTACGGACTGGACTGGATGGTTTCCACGGATCATGGAGGCCCGAATCACTCCAAGGTGAACTTGGAGCAGGCTTATCCAGAAGTGCTTAAAGCGCGTGAGACGGTTCCTGGCCTGACCCTCTTCTATGGTATGGAATTCGATACGCCAGCAGCAGACCATAGCTCGCTTATCATTCCGAAAACAAATAATGAGTCCCAAACGCTTTATGACATCGAAAGCAAATTTAACAAGCGCGATCCTTTCCCGTCCGACCCGAAGCGCGACACCGAATCGAACATGATCGATGCTCTCCACTATTTGAAGGACCTGGAGCAGCCACCTGTCCTGTTTGCCAACCACCCTTCACGTTCTGCCAGTGGTGATGCTAAATGGGGACAAGACACGCCGCAGGAATTCCGTAACTGGAATGATGTCGCTCCAAACGTATCCGTGGGCATGGAAGGCGCGCCTGGACACCAGGCTGGCGCTATCAATAAGGACGGGTCCATCGACCCGAACGGCAGCCGAGGCGGGTACGGTAACTATCCGACAATGGGCGGCTTTGATCAGATGACCGCTAAAGTCGGCGGTCTGTGGGACTCGATGCTGGGTGAAGGCCGCCACTGGTGGGTCACGTCCACTTCGGATTCCCATGTGAACTGGCGCGAAGGCGGCAGCGACTTCTGGCCTGGCGAATATTCGAAAACGTATGTAAAGGCAGAAAACACCCACGCTGATATTCTGGACGGGTTGCGTAACGGCCGAATTTTCGTCACCACTGGTGACCTTATTAGTCAGCTCGACGTCACCGCGCAAGCGGCTGGAAAATCCCCTGCACATGCGCAGTCGAACGGCAACCGCGCATCGATCGGCGAAACGCTAGAGATCCCTGGCCAAGGCAAAGACGTGACGGTTACCATCACCTTCAAAGATCCCAATGTCAATAACACCAACGGCGACAATCCGAAAGTGAATCGTGTGGACCTCATTTTGGGCGAGGTAATGGGTAAAGTAGCGGACCGGTCCGCGGCAACCAATCCGACTACCAAAGTGGTTGCACGCTTCGATGAGAGCAGCTGGAAGCGGGACGGCGAGCTTGTCACGATCACGTACACGCTGAAGAATGTTGACAAGGACAGCTACATTCGCGTCCGCGGCACAAATACCAGTGAATTGGAGCCGACGGTCGATCCGAAAGGCGAAAACCCGTGGAGTGACCTGTGGTTCTACTCGAATCCGATCTTCCTCAAGTCCAAGTAATGATTAAGGGAGGGGAGCGATGCTCCCCTCCTTTATTTAAATAAAGAAGGGTTGTGTCAAGCCGTGAGGTTTACATGGTTAACCGTCCTGATTTTGTTTATGATGGCCGTCGCTCCTCCTCTTGCCAGTGCGCATACGAATAACAGTGAGGGGTTTTCAACAATTGAGGTTGGAAAAAATGAAATAAAATACCTTCTCCAGCTGGATGCCATCGAGTTGAGCCATGCAGTAGGATTTCAGGTGGATGAGCAAAATACCGCGGATACCGAGCAGCTTAACCTTACGATTAGCGAAAATAAAGTTCCGATAGAGGACTATTTGAATACACACATACAGGTATACTCCGACAGTATGCCTATCGAAGGGGCCATTACAAACACCAGCGTAACAATGGTGAAGGAACGGCCGTTTGCTGATATTTCCCTTTCTTATTCGGTAGTATCGCAGCCAGAGAATTTGATTGTGAAATACAATGTCTTTTTCGATGAAAGTGATCCAAGCCACGCTAACATGGGCAAGGTTATCACGGATAACAAACAGCAAGAGTTCATTTTCACGTATGAAGTCAGGGAACTGGATATCGGGGAAATGAGCTTTTGGATGAAGACGAAGCAATTTTTTGTGCTTGGACTCAAACATATCTTCACGGGGTATGATCACATCTTATTCGTGATCAGCTTACTGATTGGCGCTATGACCGTCCGACACATCTTCTCGTTAGTCACGGCCTTTACCTTAGCGCATAGCATCACACTTGCACTTGCCACTCTGGGGTTTGTACAACTGCCTGGCAAACTCGTGGAGTCTGCCATTGCACTCAGTATCATCTATGTAGCGTTAAAGAACATTTTTAACCCAGGCTCCAAACATGCGCCATGGATCGCATTCGCGTTCGGCTTAATTCATGGATTCGGCTTTGCGGGAATTTTGTCTGAACTTAGTCTGGGCAAAAGTCATCTGGCCACTACGCTTGTTTCGTTTAACATAGGGATCGAGGTCGGACAGCTTCTTATCGTGTCCGTGGTATTCCCGCTAATGCTATACATGGGCAGAAATTTAGTGAAACTGAACAAATGGGTTATGCCGAGTGTCTCAACAGCCGTACTCCTGTTTGGATTTGTATGGTTTATCGAGAGAGCGTTTTAACGATACATGCAATCTGACAGAAGCCCTCGTTGTTCGAGGGCTTTTTTCATGGCTTAACCCAACAGATTATTGAACGATGGGGCTCAATAACTAAACCAACAGACGCGGGAAGCAACACACCGTTATCGGTAGATTGCTCAGCCAATAAGCTGTCGGGGGGATTCGAAGAGGGCCAATTTATGCAGAATCAACACCAAGCCAATAAAAAGATTACATAATAATAATTATGTAAACAACTCTGGAGGCCAAACCTGCCCCAAACGATTTCGCCAACTTTACGCTCCAACTAGAGTCCCGTTGTTAGACTCCTCAGAGGATGTTAACATCAAGTCAGTCGCTTTTCTTACTTTTGATGGCGCTTACACGAAGAAAAGGAGGCATGCCTATGCTCAACAAGCTTTGGTTAGGAGGATTCTCTTCTTTGCGAAACCGGCTGTTCCTCGTTTTTCTGCTTTTTATTCTCATCCCGTATTCCTTGCTCCAGTTTTACAGCGTCAGCCGCATTCAGCAGTCCTTTGTCGACCAAGTGGTCCACCAGAATACAGAACAGCTTGAGCAGCTCAAGTTCATTTTTGAGGATATGCGCAGCACCGTCTTTCGGATCGCCGTCCGGCTCGAAAGAGAGCCGGTGGTGCTCGGCCTCCTGAACGACCCTCCGCAGGACGAGGCGGGGACCACCCGCCAAATGGAAGCCTTGTGGACCGATATCAAGAGCAAAGCCCTGACTTCCCCTACATTTACTATTCCCTGTTAACCCGGGATGGCAGGGAGTACCCTTCTTACCGTCCGGGCAAGCCCTCCGATCTCACTTGGCTTCCGAATGACAAGTTCCAGGCCATCCGCTCCGGCAAAACGGATTATCTGTGGATTCCCGGGGACGAGCTGATCCAGCTTACCGAAGAAAGCCGAAGCACTCACTACCTTTCGCTCTATTCCTTGATTCGCGACAACCGGAAAGAGCCGGCCGCTGTGGTGCGCATTTCCATCGATTTTCAGGCCTGGCTGTCCGCGATGGCCAAGAGCTTCCCTATCACGCAGGATTTCTATCTGCTCAATGAACAAGGCATCGTCATTGGGGGGACGGGCGATTCCTCGGATCCCGCCCTGGCGGCTTACCGCTACCGGACCCTCGAAACAGAGGGAATTCCCACCAAGTCACGGGCTCCTTTTTGTACAATCGGCTGCCAATTCCTACGATGCAGTGGACCATGATGAGCCGGTTTCCTCTACGTCTCTTGTTCGGGGACGTAGAGGCGGTAAAACGCCAGATGATCACGACGGCACTGCTGTTCACCCTGCTTTTTGTCATCATTACCTTTCTTCTGCTGTCCACCATTACCCGGCCGCTTGCTCTTCTCCAGAAGAAGATGCAGAACGTGGTCCGCCAGCAGCTCAAAACCCATCTGCCTACCGGCTCCTTCCGGGGGAACTGCTTGCCGTTGCTCAAGCCTTTAACCAAATGGTCAGCGATCTGAGCGGCCTTCTCCAGAAACTTAAGGCGGAAGAGAGGCAGAAAGAGGCGGTCCGGTACCATATGCTGCTTTCCCAAATGAACCCTCACTTTCTGCTCAATACCTTGAACGTAGTGAAATGGAATGCGCTGAGCAAAGGGGACGAGGACACGGCCGGTATCTGCGTTTCCCTGGGGACTCTGCTGGAGACCAGCTTGAACGAGGAGACGGATCTCATCCACCTGAAGACGGAGCGGGGGCTGACGGAGGCCTATGTCTCCATTCAAGCCTTCCGTTACGAGCAGGCCTTCGATATCCAGTGGGAGTACGAGAGCCGGCTCGAGTATGCCCTGGTGCCCAAGCTCAGCCTGCAGCCGCTGGTGGAGAACGCGATCTTTCACGGGCTAGCCCCTAAGGGCGGGGGAAGATCCGGATCCGGGCCTATGCCGAGCGGAATCGCTGCTTTCTGGAGGTGGAGGACAACGGAGGATGGAAGGAAGCCTCGCCTGGTACCGTCACCCGCAAAAGAAAAGGAATCGGGCTGAAGAACGTAAAGGAACGGCTGGGGCTGATGTTCAAAGAGGAGGGCACGCTAACCATCGAACCGTCGGCCGGCGGGACGAAGGTTATCCTGGGCTTCCCGCTGCTGCTCTCGACTCCCTATACCGAAGGAGGGGATCCCCATGTGGAACGTTCTGCTCGTGGAAGATGAGGGGTTTGTCCGACGGACCCTCAAGCACCTGATTTCCTGGGAAGAGTACGGCTTCCGGATTACGGGAGAAGCGGCTAACGGGAAGGAGGCTCTTGATCTGATGAGAAAGCAGGTCCCCGATCTTGTCATCACGGACATCGTCATGCCGGTGATGGATGGCCTGAAGCTGCTGAATCAGGCTAAGCAAGAGGGGATGGAATCCCTTTTCGTCATGCTTACGTGCATGAATGAATTTGAATACGCCCGACAGGCTCTGGAATACGGAGCGTCGTCTTACCTGCTCAAGTTGTCTATGAATCCCGAGTCCCTGGGCATTGTGCTGGCCAAAATCCGGCAGGAGCTCCTTCGCGTGGAACTTACCCGATCCTCGCTTGAAGAGACATCGTTTCAGCGGGTTTACCAGAACCTGTGGCATGGTTGGCTGGACGGACGGCCGGCGGAAGACAGTGTGGAGGCCCTGGCAGAAGGGGGCGGACCGGGAACTATGAGACGGTCCGGGTCGCCTCTTTCCTTCATAGAACGGAGTCGATTCCGTTGGAGGCTTTCTTACGGGAAAGCGGGCTGTCCCCGGGGGCTCGAACCGTCGTTCATGCTTTCCGCCGGCTGGGGCATACGACTTTTTTATATGGAACCCGCCGGCCATCGCTTCTCCGGTAAGCGCCCGGTCTCAACCCGCTCTTCCCGGCTTCTGGTCACCGATCGTCCCCTCCGGTCAGCTGCGGGAGGCTTGGATGGCCTGCCTGAGTAGGCTGGACTCCCTCTGGTACGGGAAGGAGCCGGTTCGACCGGCAAGCCGGGAAGCGGCCTACGACCGGACCCTGATCTGGTCCCTGGAGAGAAGATGGATCAAGAGCCTCGATCAGCGCAACCGGGATGACTTTCGCTGCAAGCTGCAGGAAGGCTGGGCCTCTCTTGCCGAGCATGAGGTGCCGATGCCCGTCGTGAAGGAATGCGCCCGCCGGGTGGACCGTATGCTGTCGCTTACGGCCGGGTGCAAGGGGATGACCGAGGGGAGCTCGCCGGGTATGTCGTTCACGAGGATCTGCTTGTACGGCTGCTCGCCAATATGGACCGGTACGGGATTCCGTGGGACGGAACAAGCGAGTTTCGGACGGGACACCCCGAGATCGACAAGGCACTGGAGCATATCCGCCGGCACTACAGCCAGGAAGTGACCCTTCGGTCCGTTGCTTCCCTTGTCGCGCTTGACGAGACGTACTTCAGTGCGCTCTTCAAAAGAAAAACGGGCTATACGCTCATTCATTACCTGCACAAAGAAAGGGTGGAACAAGCGAAACGCCTTCTGGAGCAGACCGGCCTTCCCGTTGCGGAGATCGCAGATAAGGTGGGATTTCCGAACGCCAATTATTTCAACAAAATCTTCAAGCGTTGGACAGGGGCGACTCCCGGGGATTACCGCCACTTGTGCCGATAACCAATTCTGTTCCATTTTACCCCAAATCTGTTCCTTATCCCCTCGAGGTGCGGGTGGTATCGTTAAAGCAGTTACCACTTAACCGTATCAGAAGCCGAAGGGAGGGGAAGCGTGCCGCAAAGCGGTAGCGGTAGTCCGAGACCCACAAAGCCATTCGCCAAAAGGAGGGAGGGCCATGCCCGCCAAAACCGCCAACGCCCGCTCGTATGCTCAACCGGCTGCCTCTTCCCGGCTGGGCAAAGCCAGGAAGGCCGCCTGGGCCCATAAAGAATTCTACTTGATGCTGCTGCCCGGTGTTATTTACTACCTGGTCTACAAATACCTCCCGATGTACGGGGTCATCATTGCCTTCAAGGACTACGACATGCTGGAAGGCATCTGGAGCAGCCCCTGGGCCGATCCCTGGTACAAGTATTTTCAGCAATTTTATGAATCCCCGTATTTCACCCAGCTGCTGGCCAATACGTTCCTAATCAGCGTGTACAAGCTGCTGTTCGGCATGGTGCCGCCTATCCTTCTCGCGATCCTGCTGAACGAATGCCGGACACCCTGGTTCCGCCGGCTCGTCCAGACCCTTAGCTACATGCCCCATTTTCTCTCGTGGGTCATCATTTACGGCATTCTGCTTATGTTTCTTTCTCAGGATTCGGGGATCATCAACCGCTGGCTCGTGGAGAGCGGCACCTCTACCATTCCGTTCCTGACGTCGACCGAATGGTTCCGCTCCGTGCTCGTCGGCTCCGAAATCTGGCAGAACCTAGGCTGGGGGCGATCATCTACCTGGCCGCGATTGCCGGCATCGATCCCACGCTGTATGAAGCCGGAAGGGTGGACGGAGCAAGCCGATTGAGGATGGTCTGGCACATTACCTTGCCCGGCATCCGCCATGTCATCATTCTGCTCCTCATCCTCCGTCTCGGGCATATGCTGGATGCGGGCTTCGAGCAAATTTATGTGCTGTATAACGTACATGTCTATTCGGTAGCCGACATCCTGGACACCTGGGTGTTCCGTACCGGCCTGGAGCAGTGGAACTACAGCCTGGCCTCCGCCGTCGGCTTGTTCAAATCAGGCATCGGCTTGATTCTGGTCTACCTCTCGAACACACTCGCCAAGCGATGGGGGAGAGCATATGGTAAACACGAAGCAGGACAAAGCGTTTCTCGCCTTCACCTATGCCGTCCTGGCCGTTGTCGGGATTGTGGCCGTCGTGCCCCTGCTGTATGTCGTGTCGGTGTCGCTGACTCCGTTTGCTGAGGTGCTGAAGCACGGCGGCTACGTGCTGATCCCAAGGGAATTTACCTTTCACGCCTACAAGAAGCTGATGGAAACCTCGGGAATCCCCCGTTCTCTCATCATAACCGTTACGATCACCTTAGTGGGAACCGCAATCAACCTGATTCTCACGACGCTGGTGGCTTATCCGCTCAGCCGGAGAAGCCTGCCGGGGCGGAACATCTTCCTGCTCATGGTCGTCTTCACCCTGTTGTTCAGCGGGGGAATCATCCCGACATACCTGGTCGTCAAGGCCACCGGCCTGATCGACAGCCTTTGGGCGCTCATCCTGCCGACCGCCGTATCGAGCTTTAACGTGCTGCTCATGAAGAGCTTCTTCGAGCAGCTTCCCGAGGAGCTGTTTGAATCCGCGCGGATTGACGGGGCGAAGGAATTCCGCATTCTCCTCCGGCTGATGGTTCCGCTGTCTCTGCCGGTGATGATTACGGTCGGCTTGTTCTATGCGGTGGGCCACTGGAATTCCTTCTTCGCCGCCATTATGTATGTCACCGACCGGACGCTGTTTCCGCTGCAGGTCGTCGTCCGGGAAATCCTGATGCTGAGCCAGCAGCCGCTCGAGAACGCGGAGGAACAGGTTCCCACCGTGACGATGCAGATGGCGGCGGTCGTGTTCGCAAGCTTTCCCATTATTGCGGTTTATCCGTTCCTGCAGAAGCATTTTACGAAAGGCATGCTGCTTGGCTCGATTAAAGGCTGAAGCCGGTTTCCCGGCCATCCTCATTAGAACCGGAAAGGAAGGGACAGGATGAACAAGAAGAAATGGTTCCCGATCGGCATAAGTGTTGCATTGGTGACGGGTGTCATGCTCTCCGGATGCTCCTCTGGAGGCCAAACCGAGAAGGAGGCGGCGGCCAGCCCGACGGGCGGATCCAAAGCCGGCGAGGGAGCGGGAGCGCCGGTCAAGATCCAAATGGCCATGGCCGCGTCGGGGCTGCCGGCACCGGAAGCGGATGATATCAAGAAGACGATCGACAAGAAGCTGAATACCGACCTGCAGCTGACGACTATCGCCTCCGGAGAGGATTACAAAAACCAGATCCGGGTGAGGCTGTCCGGCGGCAATTATCCCGATCTGTTCTCGGTCGATTTCTCTGACGTGAAGGAGTTCTCGGATAAGGGGCTTCTTCTCGATCTGACCGCCTACATGGACAAAGAATTGAAACCGTCCAAGGAATTCCTGACCAATCTGACCCCCAAATCTTGAAGAAGGTCACCATCGGCGGCAAGATTCTGGCCATCCCCGCGTAGCGGATGTTCCGTTCACCACCATGTGGGTGCGCAAGGACTGGCTGCAGAAGCTGAATTTGCAAATGCCTACCACCCTCGATGAATTCCTGACTGTCGCCAAAGCCTTCACCGAGCAGGACCCGGACGGCAACGGCAAGAAGGACACATACGGCATAACGGGAGCGAAGCTCGATGGCTTTGCCACTATTTTCGGAGCCTACAAGGTCGGCCAGCCGGGCACGTTCTACGAGAAGGACGGCAAGGTGATTAACGCCTATTTTGACCCGGCCATGCCGGAAGCGTTGAAATATATCAAGTCGCTGTTTGATGCGGGAGTGGTGGACCCGGAGATCATGACGAACAAGGGCAATGTCGAGGTGCAGAAGGCCTTCCAAGGCAAAGCCGGCTTCATCTTCAAGGGCTGGACGGAAATCGCCAAGGATGAATTCGTCAGCCAATACAAGGCCATCAACCCTAACGCGGACTGGGTGCAGATGGTACCGCTCAAGGGTCCCGGCGGAGCGTTCGACGGAACCTTCGATTATGACCGCCCTTCCCGCTACTGGGTAATACCGAAGGCGATCGAGAAGGACAAAGCCAAGCTGCAAAAGGTGCTGGAGCTGATCAACTATGTTTCCGGCAAGGAAGGGAACACGCTCGTCATGTACGGCCTGGAGGGCAAGCATTACAACCTGAAGGACGGGCAGGTCGTCCCCACCGACCTGATGGCGAAGGAAGGGAATTACTTCAACCTGTACCAAATCACCGGCCGGCCGAACAAGGAATATTTGGCCATCAAGTTCCCGAACCAGGCGGCGGCTACCGATTTTGCCATCAAAACGCCCCGCATTCCATCCTTTGACAGCTCGGTGATTCCGCCGACCGGGTTCAACAAGGCCGATGCGGACCGGTTTGCCGAGGAGGAGATGATCAAGTTCGTCACCGGCAAGCGTCCCCTGGCGGAGTATGCGGATTTCCTGAAGACGCTCGAAACGACGTTTAAGTACAAACTGTATGTGGACGAAGGAACGAAGCAGATCAAGGAACAGGGCTTTGTCAAATAAAACCCAAGAAAGGGAAGGTGGAGAAAATGGACAAATCGACCTATGACGTAGTGGTAGCGGGAGGCGGCCCGAGCGGGATCGCGGCAGCTGTGGCATCGGCCCGGTTGGGGGCGCGGACGCTGCTTGCGGAGCGGTATGGTTTTCTCGGAGGCGCCGGCACGGCGATGATGGTTAATCCGTGGATGTCCTACTGGGCGTCCGGAGGAAACCAGGTGCAGCTGATCTTCGGGGTGCTGCAGGAGCTGATCGACCGGATGACGGCGATGGGCATGTACGGCCATCCGAAGCAGAAGACCGCATTTGACCCGGAAGCGCTGAAGGTCGCCGCCGAGGAGCTGTGCCGGGAAGCGGGCGTTCATCTGCTCTATCATTCTTTCTTGGGTGAAGCCGTCATGAACGAGGAGGGGACCCGCATTGAGCGTGTCCGGCTGGCGAACAAGGCCGGGCTCATGGATTTTCGAGCCCAGGTGTATGTGGATGCCACGGGAGATGCCGACCTTGCCGCGTTGGCAGGCGCCTTGGTCGAGAAGGGTAGAGCCGTGGACAGCTTGAGCCAGCCGATGACGCTCAACTTCCGGATGGCTCAGGTGGACGTCGACCGGATGCCCGACCGGAAAGGGATTACCGATCGGTACTTGGAAGCCAAGCGCCAGGGCCGAATTCAATGCCCCCGCGAGAATGTGCTGTGGTTCTACGCGAACCAGCCGGGTGTCATTCACTTTAACACGACCCGCGTGGTCCGCAAGGATGCCACCGATCCGTGGGAGCTGACCGAAGCGGAGATCGAAGGCCGCCGTCAGGTTCAGCAGCTCGTCGCCTTTCTGAAGGAAGAGGTGCCGGGCTTCGAAGACGCCTACCTGCAGACGACCGCCCCCAGATCGGCGTCCGTGAATCCCGCCGGGTGGTAGGCGAATACCGGCTCACGGCGGAGGAGCTTCTCGCTTCCTGCCGGTTCGAGGACCGGATCGCCCGCGGGGCTTACCCGGTGGACATTCACAACCCCGACGGGGAGGGAACGATTCTGCAGCACCTTCCCCAAGGGAGTGGTACGACATTCCGTACCGGGCCCTGGTTCCGAAGAAGATCGAGAACCTTCTCATCGGCGGGCGTCCGATTTCCGCCACCCACGAAGCGCATTCGGCCATCCGCGTCCAGCCGATCGCCATGGCCATCGGCCAGGCGGCGGGGACCGCAGCCGCCCTGTGCGCGGCCCAGAAGACGACCCCGCGCGAGCTCCACGTGCGGCTGGTGCAGGAAGCCCTCACCAAGCAGGGAGCGGTGCTCGGGTACGGCGAGACCGAGGGCGAAGCAGCCGAAGCGGCAGGCAGTTGATCGGTTGCTCCTTCTGAGGCTCGTTTTAGGGCAGAGCGAGACATCCCGGCTCCCGGACAGGGAAAGAGACCAAGCGCCCAGCTCGACCCGGAAGACGTTGGAAGGCAGATGGGACATAGCAAGAACGGGCACCCGGAACAGCCGGGTGCCTTTTCTCCGTCAAGCAGGAATCCGCGGCCCGGGAGGCGAAGGACAAGAACAGCTTAGTCGCAAGGAAGGTGCTGACGTTGAATCTGCTTATCGTGGAAGACGAAATCCGTCTGCGGAATGCTCTGGTCCATAACATTCCCTGGGAGGAGCATGGAATCGAGATCGTCGGGCAGGCGGGAAACGGGCGGGAGGCTTTGACGCTGATCGACCGCCGAAGGCCGGACATTCTCCTTCTTGACCTGCAGATGCCCGAAATGGACGGGCTCAGTCTGGCCAAACGCCTGCGGGAGACCGATCCTCTTCTGCAGATTATCGTGTTAAGCGGGCATGACGACTTCGAATATGCGCAGAAGGCGCTTGAACTCGGGGTTATGAAATATTTGCTTAAGCCGGCCGGCGATGAAGAAATATTGGGGACGGTGCTCGAAGCGGCGGAGCGCCTGCGCAAAGAGTGGGACAGCCGGCACAACAGCGAGGAGATCCGCAAGAAATGGATGCTGCATCTTCCTCATCTTGTGGAAGAATTCATCAAGGGCTGGCTGGAAGGCAAGTACGAGTCCTGGGAGCTGGAGCAGAAGGGCCGCGACCTGCAGCTGGAACTCACGCAGGACACTCGGTATACGGTGGCGGTTATCGACATGGACCCGCTATCCGAGGACGAAACCCGCTTCAGCCACAAGGACGCTCCGCTCCTGCAATTCACCTTGAACAGTATCGTAAAGGAAACCTTCCAGCGGGTTCCCTGCTGGGTAGCCACCGATGCGACAGGGGCAACTGTGGTCATTTTCCGTCACGGGGAAGGGGAGGACCCTCCCGCCGCTCTGCAGAAGACGAACGCTCTTGCGGAGAAAGCGTTAAACTCCGTACTCACCTGCTTGAAGCTGACGGCGAGCGCCGGCATCAGCGGAACGACCGGCGTTGCAGAAGAGATGAACAAGCTCTACCTGCAGGCGGTTCGGGCTCTCCAGAACCGGATCGTGCTCGGGGACAATCTCGCGATTCCGTACCGGGAGGAAGCCGGCGAAGCGGCATCCGTCACCCCGCAGCCGAACCACGAGAAGATGCTGGAGATCACCCTGGAAACCGGAGACGGCGAACGGGCCATGGAGGCGGTCGAAGCCATGTGGACCGACGGA
Organism: Paenibacillus sp. CC-CFT747; assembly: GCA_030323305.1. Taxonomy (GTDB): domain Bacteria; phylum Bacillota; class Bacilli; order Paenibacillales; family NBRC-103111; genus Paenibacillus_AO; species Paenibacillus_AO aurantius. Next base: position 4,826,682 of record CP106741.1, read on the forward strand.
ATGAACAAGGCGGAATCCGTGGAAACGATGCAGGAGCAGATTCTGTATTTTGCGAGTCTGTTCGTCCGCATTATCCAGAAGCAGGGCTGGCGCGTGAAGGAGGTAGCGGGTGACGATTATCCGTATTTTCACAATCACGGCAGGTTTACCGCCCGCGAACAATTTCTCGCCTGGACCACGCGGATGGTTAGGGCATACCTGGGGTATGCCAATCAGCGGCGTAAGCGGACCAGCAACGAAACGATAGCCGCCATCCTCGATCTTGTAGAGAACGAGATGGACCAGGAAATGATGCTGCATACGATCGCCGACCGGTTGTATGTCAACTCTTCTTACTTGAGCCGGCTGTTTAAGCAGGAAATGGGAAAGGCCTTCTCCACCTATGTGCTGGAACGCAAAATGGAACGGGCGAAGGCCCACCTGCAGGACGGGGGACGGATTATGGATGTTGCTGCCGCCGTCGGCTACCGGGACGTCAGCTACTTTACCCGGGTCTTTCGCAAGTATTGGGGCGTCACCCCCGGCGAAATTCGCGGACAATAGAGGGGACACCCCTCGATTCCTCCTAAAAAACCTTCCTTTGCCGGAAGGTTTTTTGCCGTTCTTCTGCCAGTCCCTTATCCGGTTACTTTGTTGGCGAGAAACCTTTGTAGGCGCACGAAAATCCCATAGGAAGCAGAACCATCCTCGCGGATAAGGCACGAGAAGTTATGAGATTACCAAAACAGGTAATCGTCCTCTCATTCCCGAAAAGGGCCACGGTGGTAAACTTACTATCATAAACCCCTACGCGGAAGGAGGACATCCCCATGAGAGAAAGCACGGCCCCCGAAGCTGTCCCCGTTCCCGTAAAACGAGGACGCGGAAATTACCTGCGGCAGCTCGGGAGCGATGTGGCGAAGGATTGGGATCTGTATATAGCGCTGATCCCCGGCATCGCCTTTCTATTATTATTCAAGTACGCCCCCATGTACGGGATCATCATCGCCTTTAAAGACTTCAACATTTTTGACGGGTTGGCGGCGAGCCCTTGGGTAGGCTGGGAGCATTTTGAGAAATTGTTCTCGTCCGAGAGCTTCCTTCACGTCTTTCGGAACACGCTGGTTATCTCGGTGTACAAAATCCTGTTTCTTTTCCCGCTTCCGATCGTCATTGCCATTCTTCTCAACGAATTAAGAAACCTGGCGTTCAAGCGGACCGTGCAGACGGTCATTTACCTGCCCCACTTTCTGTCCTGGGTTATCGTTAGCGGCTTGTTCCTCGATATGCTGTCGACCAACGGCGGGATCGTGAACAAAATCATAGTCGCCATGGGAGGGGAGCCCATCCGGTTCTTCCTCGACAACAGTATCTTCCGGACGGTGCTGGTTTCCTCGGCCGGCTGGAAAGAGACGGGCTGGAACACCATCATCTACTTGGCTGCTTTGGCGGGGATCGACCCCGGCTTGTACGAAGCGGCCAGGATCGACGGAGCGAACAAGTGGAAGCAAATCATCCATATTACCCTGCCGGGTCTCATCCCGATCATTCTCCTTATGTTCATCCTGAGACTGGGCTCCGTCCTGGAAGCGGGAACGGAGCAGATCCTCGTCATGTACAACCCGAGCGTTTACAACGTTGCGGACGTCATCGGGACCTACGTGTACCGGATCGGCCTCGGCGAACAGAACTACAGCTTCACGACGGCTGTCGGCGTCTTTGAATCGGTGGTCGCCTTCATTCTGATTCTGTCCGGCAACGCCTTGGCCCGTAAGTTTTTCGGCCGGGGCATCTGGTAGGGAGTAGGAGGGAGTCATATGAAAAACAGCCCGGCAGCAAAGCCTGCCAAAAGTCAAGCCATTCGTTCCTCCGTTGGAGAAAAGCTGTTTCAAGCGATCAATATCGTGATCTTTGTTCTGCTCGGCCTTACGACCGTTTTTCCGTTTCTTAACTTGATTGCCAAGTCGTTCTCGAGTGAAGCGGCCGTCGTCTCCGGCATGGTTACGCTGTTCCCGATCGACTTTCAGGTCGGAACCTACAAGTACGTAGCGAGCAGCTCGATGTTCCTGAATGCCTTTATGGTCTCGGTTACGGTCACGGTCATCGGTTCGTTCCTGGCTTTGTTCATGACCACGCTGGCCGCGTACCCGCTGTCCAAGCCGAGGCTCAGGGGCCGCAAATTTTTCATCCTCATGTATTTGTTTACGATGCTGTTTAGCGGGGGACTGATTCCGACTTACCTGCTGATCCACTCCCTTGGCCTGATCGATAAGCTGCCAGTGCTGTTCCTGCCGTTTATGATCAGCGTCTACAACATGCTCATCATCAAGAGCTATTTCGAAAGTCTGCCGGAAGGGCTGGAGGAGTCGGCCAAAATCGACGGAGCGAGCAACATGACCATTCTCGTGCGGATCGTTCTTCCGTTGTCGCTCCCGGTGCTTGCCACGATCACCTTGTTCTATGCGGTGCAGTTCTGGAACGATTACTTCACCTCGCTCCTGTACATCAATTCGTCGTCCTTGAAGCCGCTGCAGCTTTACTTGAAGGAGCTGTTCGTTTCGTCAACGGATACCTTCTTGAGGGATAACGTGGAAGCGAACTTGAACGTATCGCCCCAGTCCATCCAGGCGGCTTCCATCATGCTGGCCACCCTGCCGATTCTGCTCGTGTATCCGTTTCTACAGAAGTATTTCGTCAAAGGGGTTCTGATCGGTTCCGTGAAGGGCTGATCGGGAAGGGAACTCTCGCAAGGAGGTGAAGGCATCCGGAAGGACGAGAGCATCACCAGAAGCAAGACAACTTGTAGGGCTATTATAAGGGAGGTTCATCCATGTTAAAAAAATCGATTGCTGTTCTGTCCATCTCGGCCATGACGGCGGCTCTTACTGCTTGTGGAGGAGGGGCGGTTCCGCCTCGGGAACAAATGCCCCGTCCGCATCCCCCGGAGCGACGGCCGGCGCTTCCAAGCCAAAACCGGAATTCAAAGCTCTTATGCAGTACGGCCGGTTTGACCCGAACGAGCAGGTGGTCGCCAAGCTGCTCAACGAAAAAACCGGATACAAGGTCACCTACGATATGCTGCCGGTGGAGAACCCGGACGACAAGCTGAACCTACTCATGGCAAACAAAGAGAAATATTCCTTCATGATCCTGTCCGCCACCCAGTACTCCAAGCTGGCCGCCTCCGGCGCCCTCGAGCCGATTGACGAGCTGGTCAACAAGTACGGTACGAACCTGAAGAACGTCATTTCCCAGAACTCCTGGAACGGAGCCAAGCTGAACGGCAAAATATTCGGCATTCCGCAGACCGGCTCCGGTACGGTCGTCAACTCCTCTCTTGTGATCCGTCAGGACTGGATGGATGAGCTCGGACTGAAGATGCCGACCACCCGGGATGAGCTGTATAACGTCATGAAGACGATCAAGGAAAAGAAGAACGTAATGGCGTTGTCGGGCGGCAAGAGCCCGCTCGCTCCCGAAATTCTGCCGACCTTTGGCCTCCCCATGACGACGGCCGCCCTCGGCTGGGAAGAAGTCAACGGCAAGCTCGTTAATGCCGTCGAGAACCCGAACATGAAGAAATACCTCGAGTTCATGCGCAAGCTGTACTCCGAGAAGCTGATCGACCAGGAGTGGTCGCTGAACCAGTCGAACAAGGTCATTGAGAACTTCACAAGCGGCAAAGCCGCTATGATGTCCATGGGCTACTTCAACGCCCCTACGGTGAAGACGGCACTGGAGAAGAATACCCCTACCGCCAAGATCGGCACGGTGCCTTATCTGAAGGGCGACGACGGCAAGGTTCGGGTGGTGGGAACCGCCGGCATCAGCTTCTATGTAGGCATTCCGAAGTGGGCCGAGAACAAGGAAGAGATCATCAAATACCTGGACCTCAAGCTCGATAAGGACATCCACAAGGAAGCGACGATCGGGAAAGAGGGCGTTCACCATAAAGTGGAGAACGGCAACTACATTCCGATTCTTCCGAAGTTCACAGAGGATTACAACGATGCCTCCGGTTTCCTGACCGGTGTCGATGAGAAGAACTATCCGATCTACTGGCAGGCCAGGGTGCGTAAGGATCCCGTTTTGTTCAGCGCGTTTGAGAGCAACCAAGCGAATGCCAAAGGCAGCGCCGTATTGGATCCTCTTTCTTTCGCCCCTCCTTTGGAAGCGGTCGGAAAATACAACCAGAAGCTTAACAAGCTGGTCGAGGATACGTTCCTTAAGTACATTACGGGAGCCGAGCCTCTGGAGAATTACGATAAGTTCCTCGCTCAATGGAAAGCGGATGGCGGAGACGAGATGACGAAGGCTGTCAATGAATGGTATGCTAGTACCAAGAAGTAGAACCTGATTCTAGATCAGGCACCCCCGGGGCTTCGGTTCCGGGGTTTTCCATCAGGAGAGGAGAACAGAGAAACATGATGAAGATTGGGTTTATCGATTATTTTCTGGACAATTGGCATTCCAAGATGTACCCGGGCTGGATTGACGAGGCGACCAACGGGGAGATGAAGGTCACCCATGCGTTTGCCTTGAGCGAGAAGGAAGGGATGAAGCCGAACGCGGAGTGGTGCCGGGAGAAGGGCATCGAGCTGCTCGGCTCCATAGAAGCGGTCATCGAAGCGTGCGATGCGCTGGTCGTTCTGTCGCCGAACAACCCCGAATACCATGAAGAGCTGGCCCGGCTTCCGCTTCAGTCCGGTAAGCCGGTGTACATAGACAAAACCTTTGCTCCCGACCGGGAGACGGCGGTCCGCCTGTTCGAGCTGGCCGAGAAGCACGGTACCCCGATGTACTCTTCCTCCGCTCTGCGTTATGCAGCCGAATATGCGGATGTGGAGAAAGCCGGAATCGCCGCCGTCAGCTGCTTTGGCGCGGGCAAGTTCGAGACCTACTCGATTCACCAGGTAGAGCCTATTGTGCAGCTGATGGGAACGGAGGCCGAACGGGTCATGTGGACCGGTACGGATCAGTCGGAGTCCATGCTGCTCGGCTTCTCCGGCGGCCGGCAGGCCGAAATTCATCATTACGGCGATGACTGTCCGTTCGCCATGGCGCTTAAGTACGATAACGGCAAGAACCGCATGCTGAAGATTGAATCGAACTTCTTCGGCGCCTTTATCCAGGGCCTCACCGAGTTTTTCCGGACCCGGGAAGTGAAGCTTGATAAGCAAGAGACGATTGCCATCGCGGCTATTCTGGAAAATGGCCGTAAGGCGAAGGAGAATCCTTACCAATGGGTGGAGCTTCCGAAGAAGTAATTTGTTCTTCCCGCTAAACGTAGGCAGAAGCAAGCCATCCTAAAGCCAGCCAATATCAAAAAAAGCATCCCAAGCCTTCTTTCGAAGGCCGGGATGCTTTTTCGTTCGGCAGGGGAGAAAGGAGACTTACGGCCTGGGGCCGATTATTCTTCGCTCTGCTTTGCTTTATGATCGTTGAATACTTTCACTTTCAGCTCCGTCTGCTTATCACGGTAGACGGCGGTAATGGTTGCCGTTCCCGGCTTCACGGCCGTTATGTTGCCGCTGCTATCAACGGAAACGACCTTGGCCAGAGAGGAGGAGTAAGCCGGACCGGTGGTGAGCCGTTCCTCTACGCCATCCGAGTAGACTGCGGTGAGCGGCGCTTGGACCGTCTCGCCTTGAACGAGGCTGATTTTCACCGACTCGTAAGTGAGCCGGGTCGAGCTCGGCGACCGTTACCACAGCTTTGGCCGTTTGGCCTTCGTAGGTCACGATGATTTCCGCCGTACCCGCTTTCCTGGCGGTTACGACTCCATGCTCATCGACCGAAGCCACATCCGGCGTGCTTGAGGTATACTGGACCCCTCTGTGACGGTTCTCTTCGATTCATCCGAATAAACCGCTTCGGCTACGGTTTGGTGCTGATCGCCTTTGACGAGGCGGTACGCGGAGGAATCCAGTGAGAGGCCCGTCAGAACGGGAGCGGTTCGGGTAATGGTGACGGCTTTCTCATTCGTCTTCAAGCCGTCAACATAGACGGCGATCCGGACGGTGTTCTCCCCCAGGCTCAATTCGGCGGCACCGGTGAAGTCGCCGTTTGACTGGACGGCAGCCGAACCCCCGTTAATCTTGACTTCAACTTTACCTCCAGCTCCCAGCACCTCCACATTTCCTTGAATGGGAAGGCTCTTAAGCGGAGTCGAGGTGTGGTCGAGCGCAAGCCAGCCCCGCAGGAGAGCCGCCCTGACGTCGTCACCGGCCTTGTAGGTCCGGGCTACCAGCTGTCTCTTCGTCCGCACCCCGGAGGCATCCAAGGCGGATACAACGAGACCGCCGGTCGGAATAAGGCTGTTGTTCGGCGCCGGGTTCGTCCAGTTCCAGGTTAGCGCCTGCGTCTGGTTCACGACCTGCGTCACCTTGCCCTTGCCGTCCACGATCGCTTCCACCCCGAACTTGTTCGTAGCCGTCGACTGGCCGAACGAATCGGTAAACACATTCAGGTTGTTCTCGTTCCGGCTGACGTTATGCTCGTCTCCCTCAAGGAAGGCCTCCGGGCTGCCGGGCACGCTTAGGCCAAGCTGATAATCCTTTACATAGACCTCGTCATGCAGGGAGGCCTTTATTACCGGCCAGTTAACCTGAGAATAATCGAACAGCATCAAGCCGTTGGATTGGGCGAGCCCTGTCTGGAAAACCGACCGCTGAAGCGCCGGCTCTTGGATGTTGGCAAGCGCAATGCTCGCGTACATCGGAATCTTGCCATCCGTCACGATGTTGCCCAGCGTAATGTATTTCTCAATCTCCTTCTGGGTCGTCTGGTACGTGCCGATCATCAGGAAATCCAGGTCATTCGCATACCCGGTCTTCGCGTAGGAGTCGGTGTACAGGTCGTCCGAAGGGAAATTCAGGCGGTCATCGTAGCGGAAGGTGGGGCTTCCCCAGTGGACGCCGTTTAAATAATAGGATTCAAACCAGGACCCGACATAGGCGGACATTTGAATTTTCTTGCCCTTCTGGTCCGTGTACGTGTTCGTCAAGGCACGAACCTCATCGAAGAACGTCTTGATAATGAGGGAACGGAATTCCCACCAGTCGTTGATCAACGGTCCGTACTGCCGAGCATTGTCCACGTAGGTGTACACATCGGCCGGCCAGTGCGTAAGCGTCTTCCCTTTGGCGGCCAGGAAGGCTTCGAACTTGGCTCGCGTCACCTCACTGAAATCCGCAGTTTCGTTGTCGTAACGGGCGCGGTCCAGCACAATGCCGTCCACGTCATAGTTCTTGATGACCTCTTCGAGGTTCTTCAGCTCGAAGGCCCGGACATCGTCGTTAGCCGGATTGACGAAGGCGACGAGCGATTTGCCGGTTTTGTAATATTGGCTGTCCCGCAAGCGGAGAATTTGCCCGCCGTCCTCCGGACGGAACACGCGTTCTTCCCAATCCAGATGGTCATTGAGCAGGGCATATTCATTATGGGCGGGTGAGCCTTCGGCAAAGACATTGAACGAGGCGTGGATTTTGATTCCCAGCTGATGACCGGAGGTCACGAACTCCTGCAGCATATCCAGATTGGGGTTGGCGCCGGCCCGGGTGGGGGCGGTCATCTGGGAAATGTGAGGACGGCCGGTCAGGTCATTCTTCTTGTAATTGGCAAAGCCCTCCACGCCTTTGACGTCCAAGGCGACCGCCGTCACTCCGGCGTCCTTGGCCTTCATTAGCATGTTCTTGACGTCCTCCGGTGTCTGCAGCTTGAAGATATTCGTCCCCTGGTCTACCCAGAGCACCACTTCCTTGGGGGCGTCCGTCTGCTTCTTGTAGAACACGACGAGCGACTTCCGGTCGGTTTCCGTCCCGTTCTTGAGCACCGCCACGTCCACGTAGTTGACGCTCTCCTGCAGGCCGACCGTGGCGCGGAAAGTGCCGTCCGCCTGCAAGGAAACCAGACTGTCTTTGACTTGAACGGAATAGGAAGCCGCCGGGTCCAAATTTTCCACCTTGCCGGTTACCCCAACCGAAGGCGAGGTGACCGTACTCCAGGCGTCGTTGTCCAGCTTCAGCCGGGCTTTCAGGCCTTGGCCAGTCATAAGCTCGGTCACCGGAACGACCTGATCGTTCTTGCGGAGCTTGATGGTGTCGCCGACTTTAAAGTTTTTGGCGAGGTACTGCTTATACGTTTTGTTTGCCCAGCTGTCATCGTTCGCCACGAGAATATAGCCTCCCGGAGGCAGCGCCAGGTCCGTCGGGCCGGTCCATACCGGTACCCCGCCATTGACGGAAGGATTAACGACCCGGGTGACACGGGAGGTGGAATCGACGACGACCGCCACCGAGGTTTTGCCGACGGTAATCTGCGGGGCATATTCCGTTGTGAACAGGGCCAGGTAATCCGTCACGCCTGTCAGATCCTCATCGACGGCGTTGATTTGCTTCCTCGGTCCTTCAATCTCAACGGTGACGTCGGCCGGGGCCGCCTCCACTTCTATGTAATCGTCGGCGGAGATGGAGGGCGCGGGGAGAGAGCGGCAGCCTGCGAGGCAGTGGTGCCGGAATCGGCGGCCCATGCCCCAGCCGGCCATAAAGAAGCCAACAGGGTAACCAATAAGGGAAATCGAAGCCATTTCGCTTTACTCAAGGAAATCATCCTTTCGTATGGGTTAGCTGCGGTGATTCAAGATTAAAAGTGGATTTCTTTCTGTTTTTCAGCTGATTCGTAAATGCCGCACAAAATTTTCATCATCTCGACGCCGTCTTCGACGGGGGAGAGGGTTTCCGCCTTTCCTTGGCATACGCCGACAAAGGTGTTGATTTCGCTTTGGAAGCCGGCGATAAAATCGAAGGTCCGGTTGTTGATCTGGGGAGCCATGTTCAGGATCGTGTCGTGTTTCTCGGTGATGATGGTCAGCTCCGGCTCGAGCTCGACACCGCCTTTTTCTCCATACAGCTTGACGGTCAGGCTGTCCTCCTTCGCATGCAGGGTAAAGCTGACATCCACGAGGAGGAAGCCCCGTTCTCGAACCGGATCAAGGCATTGGCCATGTCCTCCACCGTATTGAGGGACGCGTCGTAATCGGCGGCTTTGTAGTAGGACAGGTTCTTAACATTAGCCCGGTTGCCCAGCCGGTTGTAGGTATTGCCGGAGATCGTCTTGACCTTCGGGCGGCCCATCAAATACCAGCACAAGTCAATGACATGGACACCCACATCGATAAGCGGGCCGCCGCCTGAGCGCTCCACATCGGCGAACCATCCACCCGGGTTGCCCAGCCGGCGGATGCAGGAAGCTTTGGCATAGTAGATTTCCCCGAGCTCGTCATTCTCCACGAACGTGCGGACAATTTCGGTATTGGCGCCATACCGGCGCACGAACCCGACCTGAAGCGTCTTGCCCGACCGGCGGACGGCTTCTTCGACGGCCAGCGCTTCTTCCACCGTTTTGCATAGGGGCTTTTCGGTGAGGACGTGCTTCCCCGCTTCCAGGGCAGCGATGGAGATAGGCGCGTGGCTGTTGTTCCACGTACAGATGCTGACGGCGTCAATCTCCTTAAGCTCAAGAAGCTCCCGGTAATCGGTAAACACCCGGGGAATCCCGTACTGCTCGGCTTTGGCCGTGGCGCGTTCTTCGTTCAAATCACAGATGGCATAAAGCTCGACCTCAGGATGATTCTGGTAAGCTCGTAGATGGGCTACGGAGATGGAGCCGGCTCCAATCACCGCAATGCGGACTTTTTCCAATGGGAACACCTCGTTGTAAGATTTAAGGGAAGGGGCACGAGAAACGAACGACAGGGATAGCCAAACCGGCTATCCGGGTTAATCAGCGGTTAGGGGCAGGTCCTTACTCATCCACCATCTCCTTACGTCGGCATACAGGGCCAACCTCGCCCGGCTATCTTCATTGTAGTCCCGGGAAAGCGGGGGACAGCGGAGGACCATGACTCTTTTTGGTACTTTAATAACCTTTGAGAGGGAGTCGGTCGACTTATCCGTCGATGGAAGCGGGAAAAGGCATTATAATAGGAGGAAAAGCCTATAGCCATAATCAAAGGGGGAGAAAAAGGCCCGTGCTGCGTAAAACCGTTTCATTCATCCTCGTACTTCTGCCTGTCTTCTCCACCGGATGCACGGTCCTCGGACCGAGCTCTCCCCAGGCTTCTCCCAATGAAAAAAGCCGGGAAATCAAAATAGTGGCCAACAGCCTGGGGGTTGCCTTTCCTAAGGGAACGGATGTGAACCACAACCCTTACGTGGACTATATCGAGAAGGAAACGGGCATCCGCCTGAACGTTACCCTGCCTCCCTTGAACGGGTATGACGAGAAGCTAAACCTGATCATGGGCTCGGGGACGGGACTCGATATGATTAACACAAGCAATTCCTCCTGGTTCGTTCATCATGTGAACCGCCATGCGCTTCTCCCGTTGACCGGCCTTATCGAGAAATACGGTCCGAACCTGAAGAAGAAGATTCCCCAGGAGGCTTGGGATATGGTGACGGTAAACGGAGAAATCTACGCGATCCCGAGCTTGAATGAGGTGAAGGGAAACGAGATCATGTACGCCCGCAAGGATTGGCTGGACCGGCTCGGGCTAAAGCCTCCCCATACGCTGGAGGAGTATACGGCCGTGATGAAAGCCTTTGCCGGACAAGACCCGGACGGCGACGGCCGGAAGGACACCTACGGCTTCTCCATGCTGGAGAGCATGGGCCGCACGTCGCCCCTGCTGGGCGCGTTCGGGGTGCAGTGGAACGCATGGTACGAAAGGGACGGCAAGCTCGTCTATTCCGGCATTCTTCCGGAGATGAAGCAGGCGCTTGCCTATTTCCGCGACTTGTACGAGCAGGATGTGCTCGACCCGGAATTTCCCATCAACAAGATGGAGGTGCTCGGGGATAAAATCACGAACGGCCAGGTGGGTCTTTACTCCGCCGCTTGGTCGGACACCCGCATGTATATTGCCGCGAACCGGGCGAAGGATCCGAAGGCGGAGTGGATCCCGCTGGACTTTCCGGTCGGAAGCGGCGGGCGGAGCGGGGTCTACAATACGCCGGTGGTCCGGTCGTACAACATGATTCCCGTCGGAAGCGAGCATGCGGAGGAAGTGATCCGCTTCCTCGATTTCGTGGCCGGTCCCGGCCAAACGACCTTGAAGCTCGGCTTCCAGGGAGATGTCTGGACGAGAGAGAACGACCGTCTCGCCATCCGGTTCGACCGGCATGTGGAGCAGGGCTACCGAGGCATCTACGGAGCGCTCGCGGATATGGCGGATCCCGTAATGACGAAGGAAAGACTGGAAGCGCTCGGCCCCTCCCTGCGGCTCTCTGAGAACGTGCAGAGCATCGAGAGCCATTTGATGATCAACCGGTTCACGGGTCCTTCCGTGCCTGCCATGGGCAAGCATCAGGTGAAGCTGTCGGGTCTTCAGGAGGAGACCTTCACCCGGATCGTGGCGGGGATCAGCCCCTCGACGACTTCGATACGTTCGTGCAGAAGTGGAAGGAAATGGGCGGCGATGAAATTACCGGAGAGGTGAACGAATGGTGGCGGGAAAACGGCCATTAACCGGAGGTTCTCTTACCGCCCGAAAGGAGCAAACGGCATGACCGCAAAAGAATGGCTTACCCGCATACGCTACCGGCTGGCCGGCTATATTCAAGTCCGGCTGACCTGGTATTTCCTTCTGATTCTGCTCCCGCTCGTCGGGCTCAGCCTGTTCGCCATTTTCCGCTCCCAGGCGGTGCTGGAGGAGCAGACCGGCCAAAGGACGCAGGCGGCCCTTCATACGATGGCCGATTCTCTTGATCTCGCCCTGCAGAACATCGTCCAGCTTTCTTCGCTCGTGGCCTTCCATACGGAAATCAACTCCAATCTTCAAGGCGTGGGCCGGGAGCCGGAGAAAAGGGCGTATGTTCAGTTCGCCCAGGTGATGAACGAAATTACCGATATCTCGGCCGTTAACCTGATGGTCGACCAGATCTCGATCATCCATATGCCCTCGCGCACCGTCATTTCCACGAAGGGCGGGGGATCCGGCTTCCCGAAGGGGCGGAGAAGCAGGGCTGGTACCGGTCGCTGATGGAATCCGACGAAGGCATGATCTTCTACACCCCGCAGGAGGGGGATGCGTATCTTGCGTCCGACAGCGTCTACCTCATCCGCACGATGGACCCGTATAACCGGACGGTCATAAACCCGAATCTGCTGCTCTTGTCCTTGAAGAAAAGCACACTCATCGAGGTGGCCCGCAAACTGCTTCCGTCCGGGCAAGCCAATCTCTACCTGTACGGCAAGGGAGGGCATCTCATCACGGGAACCGGGATTGGCACAGGGACGCAGGAGCTTAACCTCCAAAGAGAGGAGAAGACGATCCGCCGTTCTCCGGATACGGGTGAGGATTTGGTGAGCATTCGCGTAACCTCCGCTTTCACCGGGTGGTCCATGGTGCTGGAGCAGCCGCTGAAGGAGCTTCGCCGGGAGACCGACAGCATCAAGCGGTTTGCCTACGGAATTATCGCCCTCAGTTTAATTCTGGCCGTGTGGATTTCGTGGATTGTCTACCGGGGAATTTCCTCGCCGCTCCGCAAGCTTGCGTACGGGATGAAGCAGCTAAGGACGGGGAATTTTAACATCCAGCTCGCGGATAAGCGGGTCGATGAGCTCGGTTATGTGATCGAATCCTTCAACCGGATGGCCGAGAACCAGCGAAGCCTTATACGGGATCACTACGAGAAGGAGCTTCTGCTGTCCAAGGTCGAACTCAAGTTTCTGCAGTCGCAGATTAACCCGCATTTTCTCTACAACACCCTGGATTCCATCTACTGGACGGCCAAAAATTACGAAGCCGACGAGATCAGTGAAATGGTGCTGAACCTCTCCAAGTTCTTCCGGCTCAGCCTCAGCAAAGGCAGGGAAGCCGTCTCCATCTCGGAGACGATCGAGCATTTGCAATACTATATCAAGGTTCAGCAGCTCCGCTTTCTCGATCATTTCACCGTCCGGTACGCCGTTTCGGAGGAAAGCAAGCCGTATCAGGTGCTCAAGCTTCTGCTTCAACCGCTGGTGGAGAACGCCATCCTGCATGGGCTGGAGAAAAGAAACCGGGGAGGCGAGCTCGTCATCTTTACTATGGTAGAAGGCAATCGGCTCGTGCTGGGGGTCCGGGACAACGGAATCGGCATGAACGCCGACAGGCTGGCATATATTCGTACGGAGTTGGACCGCGCTTCCCGCGAAAGCAGCCGGGTTCCCGCTGACGACAGGAAGGGGAAGGACCTGTTCGGGCTGCGCAATGTCGCCGCCAGGCTGGCCGTCTTCTACGGGGAGGAAGCGGAGCTCGTGTTCCAAAGCGAAGAGGGAGTGGGGACGACTTCCCTAATCTATCTTCCGCTCGAGAAATGCCTGGCCTCGGACCTGACCCGCCCTCTTCCGGCCACGGCCGGATGATTGACATAAAGTTTGATGTGGGTTAAAATGTTTCCTTGAGGAAACTATTTTGATTATGGCAAAGGAGCTGCGGAATGCCGGAAAATGTCCTGCTGGCTTTCGGGTTAACGCTGATCGCGGGTCTGTCGACCGGGATCGGCAGCTTATTGGCGTTTGTGACGCCAACGACGAACAAGAAATTTCTTTCCTTGACGCTGGGCTTCTCGGCAGGGGTCATGATCTATGTTTCGATGATCGAAATTTATGTGAAGGCGAAGGATGCCTTGATCGCCGCTTCCGGCAGTCCGGCGGGGAACTGGTATACGGCGATGGGCTTTTTTGGCGGCATGCTCCTCATCGCGCTCATCGATAAATTCGTCCCCCAGCAGGAGAACCCCCATGCGGAAGCCCGCTTGGAGAGTGACAAAGTCTCTGATGAACGGGCGCTGAAGAAGATGGGCACCTTCACGGCCTTGGCCATCGCCATTCACAACTTTCCCGAAGGGATCGCGACCTTCACGTCTGCGCTACAGGACCCGTCGCTCGGCATCGCCATTGCCATCGCTATCGCCATTCACAATGTCCCCGAAGGGGTGGCGGTTTCCGTTCCGATCTACTATGCAACGGGCAGCCGGAAAAAGGCCTTCAAGCTGTCCTTTCTGTCTGGCCTATCCGAGCCGGTCGGCGCATTCGCGGCTTACCTCATCTTAATGCCTTTCTTGAACGATTTCCTGTTCGGGGTCATTTTCGCCGGGGTGGCCGGAATTATGGTGTTTATCTCGCTGGACGGCCTGCTGCCTGCGGCCAAACGGTACGACGAAGGACATCTTTCCATTTACGGGCTTATCGGGGGAATGGTCATTATGGCGGTCAGCCTGCTTTTGTTTATTTAAATTCGATTCGGGAATAAAATAGCTCCAGCGCTAAAGCTCTTCTTTTAAGGAGGAGCTTTTTTGCTGCTTCGAGAGCTTTCTTATCGTCTATTAGATTTACGCTTACTATTGAAGGAGAGAGGAGAAAGAATGATATAATAATAGAATGCAGGGTTTAGGAAAAATTAACATGATTGGAAGGATGTTGAGTATGAGCGAAGCGAATCAGGAGTACATCGTCATTTCGGGTGCGCGGGAGAACAACCTCAAGAACGTATCCTTGCGTATCCCCAAAAGGAAAATTACGATCTTCACCGGGGTATCCGGGTCCGGCAAGTCCTCGATTGTTTTCGATACGATTGCCTCCGAATCCCAGCGCCTGTTGAATGAGAACTTCAGCATGTTCGTCCGTACCTTTCTGCCGCGATTCCCGCAGCCGGAGGCGGACGCGATTGAGAACCTGAGCATGGCCGTGATCGTGGACCAGAAGAGACTTGGGGGCGGCTCCCATTCCACGATGGGAACCATTACGGATATCTCTCCCATTCTCCGCCTTCTCTTCTCCCGGGTAGGCCAGCCCCCTATCGGCAGTGTAAATAAGTTCTCATTTAACGATCCGCAAGGCATGTGTCCGGAATGCAACGGAATCGGCCGCAGCCTGGGAGTCGACCTGAGCAAGGCCCTCGACAACTCGAAGTCGCTGAGGGAAGGAGCCATCCTGCTTCCGGGTTATTCGGTGGACGGGTTCGAATGGATGATGCTCGTTCAGTCAGGACCGTTCGATCCGGATAAGAAGCTGAAGGATTATGCGGAGGATGAGCTGGAGCCGCTCCTGTACGGCAAAGCGAAGAAGGTAGCGACACAGTTCGGTGGAAAAACCATGAACATTACGGTGGAAGGTTTCATCGAGAAGTTTACCAACAAATACATAAAGCGGGATCTCAAGACGATGTCCGAGCGAACCCAGCAAACGGTTGCTCCTTTCATCACGGAAGGGGTTTGCCCAAGCTGTCGCGGAGCTAGACTCAGTCCGGCGACGCTCAACTGCCGAATCCAGGGCTACAACATCGCGGACCTGTCCTCCATGGAGGTCGGGCAGCTCATCCGCGTCATCCGGGAGATGGACGATCCGGCGGCCGCACCGGTCATCCGGGCGCTGGCCGAGCGGCTGCAGCACCTGGTGGACATCGGGTTGGACTACTTGACGCTGGACCGGGAGACGGATACGTTGTCCGGCGGTGAGTCGCAGCGCGTCAAAATGGTCAAGCACCTGAGCGGCAGTCTGGTGGATGTGACCTACATCTTCGACGAGCCGAGCGTGGGCCTGCACCCCCGCGATGTCCACCGGTTAAATGACCTGCTTCAGAAGCTGCGCGACAAGGGCAACACCGTCCTTGTCGTGGAGCATGATCCCGATGTGATCAAGGTGGCGGATCATATCGTCGATGTCGGGCCTTACGCCGGCAGCCGCGGCGGGTCTATCGTATATGAGGAAGCTTCCGCGGTCTGCTGGAGGCGGATACGCTGACCGGCACCCATATGAAACGCCCGCTTGAGCTTAAGCAGGCCTGCCGGCAGCCCTCCGGTAAGCTGCCGATCCGGAACGCGACCCTGCACAACCTCCGGGACGTTAGTGTCGACATTCCCACCGGTGTGTTGACCGTCGTGACCGGTGTGGCCGGTTCGGGCAAGAGTACGCTCATTAACGAGATCTTCCTCAACCAGCATCCGGATGCCGTCGTGATCGACCAATCGGCGATCGGCGTGTCCACCCGCTCAAATCCTGCGACTTACACGGGCATCATGGATGACGTGCGCAAAGCATTTGCTTCCGCGAACAAGGTGAACCAAGGCTTGTTCAGCTTCAACTCCAAGGAGCGTGCGAGAACTGCCAAGGGCTCGGTGTGGTGTATACGGACCTGGCCTACCTGGACAGCGTGAAGCTGCCCTGCGAAGTATGCGGAGGCAGGCGCTTCAAAGAAGAGGTGCTTGCGTACAAGCTGAACGGCAAGTCCATTGCCGAGGTGCTGGAGATGACGGTGGAACAGGCATTGGCCTTCTTTGAGCTGAAGGAGGTCGTGCGCAAGCTGCAGGCAATGAGTGACGTGGGCTTGACCTATCTTACCCTCGGCCAGCCGCTCAGCACGTTATCGGGCGGGGAGTGCCAGCGCATCAAGCTGGCAAGCGAGCTGCACAAGAAGGGCAGCGTCTATGTGATGGACGAGCCGACGACGGGCCTGCATATGTCCGATATCGGTCACCTCCTGGAGATCATGAACCGTCTCGTGGATACCGGCAATACGGTGATCGTCATCGAGCACAACCTCGAGGTGATCAGCCAAGCGGATTGGATCATCGATATGGGACCGGACGGCGGCAGCAAGGGCGGCCAGGTTGTGTTTGAGGGGCCCCTTCGCAGATCATCCATGCGGAGCAGTCGATCACGGGAGGCTATCTGAAGTAAGGCTCCGACCCGAGCCGCCGTCTGGTTGACAGCGGATATCGGCCGCGAAGAAGACACCGGACGTACCGCAGGGATGGACGCATCGGCAGAAAAATATGGTTGACTTATAAGAGGCGGATTCTACTCCTTCGGGGTGGATTCGCCTCTTTTTGTGACGAAAGCCCATTCATCATGGTTGTATCCCCCTATAGATTAGTAGGATTAATGGATGCCGAGATAACCCCCATTTATTGTAAAATAGAATCGCAAAAGGAAAATTTATCAAACAGATGATGGTGGGTAACACGAGGGTATCTAAAATATAAATCTCCAGAGCTAAAAAGATAGGAGGCCAAGATGAACAAACAGCTTCAACCTACGATAAACAAAGGCGTATGGCCCACGATGATTACGCCATTTACCGATGCCAATGAAGTCGATTATGCCGCCTTGGAGCAGCTTGTGGGATGGTACATCCGGCAGGGGGTGGACGGGCTGTTTGCCGTCTGCCAGTCAAGTGAAATGTTCTTTCTTACCTTAGAGGAGCGCCGGCAGATCGCCCGTTTTGTGGTTGAGCAGGCAAAGGGCCGTGTTCCCGTTATCGCTTCCGGCCATGTGTCGGACTCGATCTCGGATCAGATTACCGAGCTGCAGGCGATGGCTTCTACCGGCGTGCAGGCGGTTGTGCTCGTCAGCAACAGGCTTGCCTCAGCAGAAAAGTCCGATGATGTCTGGAAGGCGAATGCGGAGAAGCTAATGTGCGGGGTTCCGGATATCCCCTTTGGCCTCTACGAATGCCCCTTCCCATATAAAAGGCTTCTCTCCCCGGAGCTGCTGGCATGGTGCGCGGATACAGGACGGTTTCTATTTTTAAAGGATACTTGCTGCGATACGGAGCAGATTGGACGCAAGCTGGATGCGGTCAAGACCCGCCCGCTGCAGCTGTACAACGCCAATTCGGCCACCTTGCTGGAGTCGCTAAAGCTCGGCGTACATGGGTACAGCGGCATTATGGCCAATTTTCACCCCGACCTGTACGTCAGGCTGCTTGAAATCCATGATCGCCTGCCCGAAGAAGCGGAACGGCTGCAAGCTTTTCTTGGCCTGGCGTCCGTTATCGAGAATCAGGTTTACCCGGTGAATGCCAAATATTATTTGCAGCTGGAAGGCTTGCCGATTGGGCTTCATACCCGGACCAAGGACAAAGCGCTGCTGACCTATTCGAACCGCCGGGAAGTGGAACAGCTGCACGCCTTGACCCAGCCGTATCTCGAGCAATACGGGCCTCTAAAGAACGGGAGCGTGTAACGATGGAGCTGAAAAGCAGCCTGAAGGAATTTTTATTCGAGGAGGATCGCCCCTTTGCCAGCTGCCATGCCTCCACAGTAGTCGCTTTCCCGAATGGCGATCTCCTTGCCGCCTATTTTGCCGGCTCCCGGGAAGGGGTGCCGGATGTGGCCATCTGGTGCTCAAGGAGGACGGATGGCGTCTGGTCTCCGCCCTATAAGGTGGCGGACGAGGAAGGGGTCGTGCATTGGAACCCGGTGCTGTTCCGCAAGCGGGACGGCCAGGTCGTGCTGCACTACAAGGTCGGGAGGCCCATTCCGGAATGGTATACGCGGGTCATCGTCTCGGATGATGACGGGAAGACCTGGAGCGAGCCGAGGGAGCTTGTCCCGGGAGACCGGGTCGGGGGACGCGGCCCGGTGAAGAACAAGCTGATCGAGCTGCACGACGGCACCTGGCTGGCTCCGGCCTCGCTCGAAGGAGGAGCCGGTTGGCGCATCTTCGCCGATTTATCCTCCGATCAGGGAGCCACGTAGCAGATGAGCGAGCTCGCCCCGATCGTGCGGAGCACGGACGACGTGCCGGCTGAGATTAGAGCCCGGCACATGGTTCGGGGCGCCGGGCTGATTCAGCCGACCGTGTGGGAGTCGGAGCCCGGCAAGGTACATATGCTGATGCGGAGCACGGCCGGCTTTATTTACCGCACGGATTCCCACGATGGCGGGCGCACTTGGTCGACCTGCTACAAGACGTATCTGCCGAACAACAACAGCGGCATCGATTTGGTGAAGATGGACAACGGAACGCTTGTTCTCGCCAACAATCCGGTCGGCATGTACAAGGGCCCCCGGATGCCTCTTCTGCTGAGCACCTCCACCGACAACGGGGAGACTTGGGAAGAGCTGCTAGTGCTGGAGGGTGATTCGAAGACTTATAAGCTGCCTGAAGGGACGGGGGAATATTCGTATCCCGCCGTCATTGCGGACGGCAATCGGATCTATGTGACGTATACGTGGAAACGCCAGCGAATCGTCTGCTGGAGTCTGGAACTGGAGGCCTGATAGCGGGGAAGGAGGAGACGATACCATGACGGATGTGAAAAAGGTAAGGGAAGAGTTCCGGGAGCCGGGAGCCGCCCTCCGGTCCGTGCCTTTCTGGGCTTGGAACGACAAGCTGGAGCCGGAGGAGCTGGTTCGCCAAATAGCGGATATGCAGGAGAATGGAATGGGCGGCTTTTTCATGCATTCTCGCGAGGGACTGGAGACGCCCTATATGGGTGAGGAATGGATGAACGTAATCCGTACAGCGGTGAAGGAAGCCGGACGGCTGGGCATGAAAGCGTGGCTGTACGACGAAGACCGCTGGCCGTCCGGAACAGCGGGCGGGCGCGTGCCGGCCCAAGGCGATGCCTTTCGCTGCAAGGGGCTGACCCTCGAGGTGGCCGCCGGGGAATATGAGAACGACGGCCGAATTGTGGCAGTTTTCCGTGCCGTTATTGACGGCTTGAAGCTCATTCGCTGTGAGCGTGTCTCGGCCGAGGGGCGGATCACGGAAGGCGGTGATTTGAAGGAAGGCGAGGTCTTCCTGGTCCTTCGGGTCGAGGTAGCGGCGGCCAGTGAGTGGTTCAATGATGAATCTCCACCGGACAACTTAAACCCCGATACGGTCCGCGCTTTTATCGAATCGACGTATGAGACATATAAAACGGAATTCGGCGAGCAATTCGGCAAAACGATCGCGGGGGTGTTTACCGACGAGCCAAGCGTGCACGATCGCCATTCCCGGTATAACCCGGGACGCGGCTGGGTTCCTTGGACCCCTTCGTTTCCCGACTATTTTGCCGGCAAACGCGGATACGATCCGCTCGACACGGTGCCTTATCTGTTTTTTGACGGGGAGCGGTCCCCGATGGCGCGGCATGATTACTGGCGGACGGTGTCCGACCTGTTTTGTGACGCATACTCCCGGCAGCTCGGAGAATGGTGCGAGCAGAACGGACTCGCTTTTACCGGCCACTATTTAGCGGAGAGCGCCCTTGGCACCGCCACGCGGGTAGCCGGCTCGATCATGCCGCATTACCGTTATCAGCACGTGCCGGGGATCGATATGCTGAGTGAGCAAACAAACGAGCAGCTTACCGTGAAGCAGTGCACGAGTGTGGCGAACCAATTCGGCCGACCTTATGTCATTTCGGAAACATACGGCTGCGCGGGCTGGGAGTTTACGTTCGAGGGACAGAAATGGATGGGCGACTGGCAGTATGTGCTAGGGGTCAACCTTCGCAGCCAGCATCTGACCATGTATTCGATTAAAGGGTGCCGCAAGCGGGACTATCCGCCGTTCTTCGGCTACCAGACGAGCTGGTGGAAGCATAACCGGCTCGTGGAAGACTACTTCGCCCGTATCGCGGCGGTAACGGCGGAAGGCCGCCCGGTGCGGGATGTTCTCGTCCTGCATCCGGCATCCACCGCTTGGTCGCTGCTCGGAACGAATCCATATGCGAGTGCCGCCCGGGGAAAGGATCGGAACCTTCCCGAGGTGGACGCCTACGGCCATTCGTTTAATGCCTTTTTGCGGACACTGCTCGGCGCTCATTACGATTTTGACCTGGGCGATGAAACCATTATGGCTGAAGCAGGAGACATCCGGGACGGCAAGCTTTATATCCAGTTGGCAGGCTACGAAACCGTGATCGTGCCGCCCATCCGCACGATGCTCCGAAGCACATTCGAGCTGCTGCTTCGGTTTGCGGAGGCCGGCGGCCGCATTGTTTTGATGGTACCGGAGGCAGCCATGCTCGAGGGAAGGGCGGTGCCGGCGGAGGAGCTCGGCCGGTTGTACAGCCATCCGCAAGTAACCACCGTCCGGGGTGCGGAAGAAGTGGTGCGTAAGCTCGAGCAGATCAAACCCCGGGCCGTCAGCATCCGGAGCCGGTTTGGCTCGGAGCAGCCGGAGCTGTTGGCTTTACTGAAGGATGCCGATGGCTTTCATTCGTTGTTTGTCGTCAACAATGACCGAAAAAGGGGTTTCAACGTATGCATCGAGATGGATCGGCTCGGGCGCGTCGAGGAATGGAACCCGTTGACCGGGGAAACTAAAGAGGTTGAGGTCGAAAAAGCGAACGGCCGGCTTCGGTTCTTCGCCTCCTTCGGTCCGGCGGATTCCAAGCTGTACGTGATTGTGCCCATGGCGGATGCTTTCGCTACAGAGGCCCGGCCAGTGGAGATGCAGCCGGAGACGGCTGCCCAGTGGGCTTACGCGATGGGAGGAGGCTGGCCGTCTTTGCCGTCTCCGAGAGACGACAAGCTGTACGCCGGCTTCGGGCCGTCCTTCCGCTTCAGCCGCAAGCAGCCGAATGTGCTGACGCTCGACCAATGCGTTTATAGGCTGGATGATTCTGCAGCCGTTTCCGGACAGCTGGGAGAAGAGGGTGGATCGGGCGGTTGGTCAGAGAAGATGGACATTTGGCAGGCGCAGCGCGAGATCCGCGAGAAGCTCGGCATGCGGCAGGTTTACTACAACGGCATAACGCAGCGGTACAAATGGATTCACGAGCCGCATCCGGGCAATGGCACGCCGGCTTCGCTGAAGCTGGTCTTCCAGGTTCAGGAGATGCCGGTAACCGGGCTTCAGCTTGTGCTCGAAGGCTCGCAGCAATTCCACATCCTTTTCAACGGAGAGGAACAATCTAACGAGCCGGTCGGCTGGTTCGTGGACCGATCCATGGATTGCGTCCGTCTGACGGGAATCCGCTCCGGTGTCAACGAACTGGAGCTTCGCTGCCACTATCATCAAGCGATGGAGCTCGAGGATTGCTACCTCATCGGTGACTTCGCTCTGGACCGCGACCGCCGCATTATGGCCGAGCCGGACCGCCTGCACACCGGAGACTGGTGCCTGCAGGGATACAGGCATTATCAGGGAAGTATGGTTTATCATGCCGAGTTCGTGTATCAACCGGAAGAGGGAAAAAGGGCGCTGCTTATGCTCGGTGAGTGGTCGGCCGTAACCATCGAGATCCGGGTCAACGGCAATACGGCAGGTCATGTGCCGTGGAAAGCGGCGGACGGTATGGACCTCGCCTCGTATTTGCAGCCGGGCTTGAACCGCCTGGATATCGAAGTGACAGGAAGTCCGCGCAACATGTTCGGCCCTTTCCACGACGCACAGGGGCATAGGATTACGACAAACTGGAACTCCTTCCGTAAGGAGGGCAGCGAGTATACTCCAGATTATGTCCTTCAGCCGTATGGATTGTTCAGCCAGGTGAAGCTGATCGGTCGTATTTAGATGGGGACAAACTTTAGAGGCGAGTTCCACTCCTTCGAGATGGACCTCGCCTCTTTTTAAGCTGGAAATCAATTCGATGCCACTCCCTGCAGGCCACTTATTCGATAAAAGACAGGGTAAGAAGGAGAACAGCGTAGCCGAAGGCTTCTAGCAAAGCCGGCTTTGTTGTTCGCGGGGAAGCTTCTCCTTCATAACATTCAAGAGAACTCCACCGGAAAGGAAACTAAAAATAGCAGCAATGGTCTGCTCTTCTAAAACATCAGACTTGTTCAAACACGGCATCTAAATGGAAGATACGAGGTAATCGCTTTGGGTAGGTTGACACAATTATATCCTAACATTAGGATACAATTAAGTATTAGGGAAAAGGGAGGGGGACAAATAGAGATTAAAATCATTAAACCCCAGGACCAAGCAAAAGGTGAATCTGACGGCACTATTCGTACTGAGCATTTCATGATTCTTGAACTTTTATTTAAAAAGGGGCCCCATCTAGTACAAAAAATCAGTGAAAAATTTTCTGTTCCTAGTGGAAGTAGCACTTATGTTGTAGATAAATTAGAAAAAAAGGGCAAGTACAAAGGCAGCTAAGTTGAATTAAATTGAATTTAAATTGGAGTGAGGAGTGAGGTCATTAATGAATGATGAATGGAAGCGGTATATTGGGAAAGATATCGAAATTATATTTCACCCAGCAAGATGCATTCATTCGGCAAATTGTGTAAAAGGGTTACCGGGTGTGTTCAATGTTAAGAAGAAGCCATGGGTTCATGCTGATGGAGAAACGGCTGAAAACATTGCAGCTCAAATTAATAAATGTCCTAGTGGTGCTTTAGAATACATAAGGAAAGATAACGCTAATGAAGCGAGATATGATCATGGAAACGAAACCTAACGAGGTAGGGGAATAAGAATGTTCGAAATTAAAGAAGATACGAACGGTTTTTATGTAGGGGAACAAGATCATAAAGAAGCAGAGATCCATTATGTTCCGAGTGGGAATGATATTATTATTGTAGACCACACGATTGTTTCTGATAGTCTAGGTGGTCAAGGTGTAGGACAGGCCTTGGTGAAGCGATTAGTCGAATTTGCTAGGACTAAAGGGATTAAGATAATGCCTTTATGTCCTTTTGCTAAAAGTCAATTTGACCGTCATGAAGATTATTCTGATGTATTATTAAAATAATATATTGGCTATACCTGTGTTTAGAAAAGTCGCGCCGAGAAAAGCTTCTGCATGAAAAAGTTATTATTGACTACATTACTTGATCTCATGGATATATATGGTAACCAATAAATAGGGTCGCGGCAAATTTCTCGCGATCCTATTTGTATTTTCTGTACATTTTTGTGCATGAAGGTATTTTCTGGGTTTCACCGAAATGATTATGGGGTATGGGAACTTAGCAGCAAGGTGGTGAGAACTTGAGAAGGATGTTTGCTTACAGCAGTATTGGTTTACTTGCTTTGCTCGCTTTTTTCTTGTATCACGAGGAAAATCAATTCAAGACTATGCCGGCGGACATAAAAGTCGAAGCAGCATTAGAAACAAATCCTAATCCTGGTATGAAATATAGTGACCTTTTGCTTGAAGTAGACATTCACCATGAGAAGGATAGTGAATAAGGAGAAAGGGTTCTTTCATCCTACGAGTGTCGGTAATAATTCCGAAGATATCCCAAGGATTATGGATACCCTGCATGCTAACGGGTTAATCGCTAACATAGATCCTAAGATATTCCATCATGGGGTTTTGGAGCCCGACAGGAGCCGGAGATTATAGGATGAGAGTGTATTTTAAAAAGGGGAAGGGTTTTGATTCGACTCAGGAGATGTATTTGATCTATATTCATCGGGAAGAGGCAGCGTTTGGAAGAGAAATTTACTGGACCAAGTTGATACGAATAAATTCTGGACTATAGAAAGAAGGTTTCCGTTCAGCTCCGAATGATTAAGAGGAGGAACCCCAGATGATTAATTAAAGAATTAATTCTAAATGTGTAATTCTAAAGGAAAGGAAAAAGAATAAAAAGGAATAAGAATAAAAAGGAATAAGAATAACAGTTAGACATGTTCACAAAAACCGTATTTTGTACATATGTCGGTTTGGAAGAAGCCATCTCAATATATAATTGAAGTAAACCAAACGAAAACCAGTCATCTTGAATGATGACCATTTTGTACTCAATGACAGTTTACGGTTTCTTGTGTGGTAGGTATCGCTATGTGGATCGGATATCGATCGGATCACAATCACTCATCCGATCAATTTTTGGGGATCTGAATTCTATGGGCCTTAGGATAGTTTCTGAATATTATCGAATCGCGTGTTAGGTAGTTGCTTCGTCAATTCGATTCATGTGGGCACCGTAAAGCTTGGCTCGGCGATCTGAATGAGTGGAATGAGTGATGTCGTGATGTTTTTGTTTTCTTATTTGAACTAGAAGTTGAACTTAACCAAGATGGTGGTTGTTCAATTACCTCCAGATCATTTAAGACATTGGAAGTACAAGCGACTGCCCCCGAGCTATAAAATAACTCTCCTCGAAATTTGTTTACATAATATATATTATCGGACTCAAAAAATTACGATGATTATTGGTTATGGCCCGTTGCCGTCCGTTGTTGTGCGGTGACAAGAACTTGAGGTCATAAATGACAAGAACTTTATCCCACTCCCCATACAGAGAAAATTTTGAAAGTAAAAAACCTTGAGCCGTCTCGTACGCGGTCGCAAGTCTGACAATTCCCGTAGCGGTGTCTCCGACTAGTTCGGAAAAGGCTTGCCAGATCGAGTAATATTGGTCGGTCGTGACTAACGGTTCGTTGATGACGGTTAACGGTAGACGGGCTTGGCGCGCTACGTCAATGGGTTCTACCCCTATTCCTCTCAGGCTTGTCCAGAAGCCTGGCGCGATCTTGATACGGTTCGCGGAAGGAGCGTTCATGCTGTCAACCTCCAAGGATAAAGTCCAATTGCAAATGGTCCACGGAGCCCGTGGATCATTGATTCTTCTGATTATAGCTTAACCGTCGAGCAGCGTCGGACCTCCTGAACATGATACCGATCGACCAGCTCTTCCAGAAATCGGTCGTAATCGGGGTAGCTCAGCATCTGAGACACTTCCGGCAGCCTGGCGATCAACTCGTGATTCAAGACCAGCCCGCTGTTTTTGAACAGAACAAAATAATTCAGCACCAGCTCATTCGCCATCGCATAATCCTGCAGCCGCTGCCGCGCTTCAATCACTTGGTACAACGTCGAGCTGCTAAACGCATCGGTCACCAGTCGAAGACGTCTTGGAATCGCCCGTCATTTTGCGAGCCATCTCGTTGATCGCCTTCAACCGATTATCTATCCCCCCATGCCCTGCTCGAGCAGAACACGGTTCGAGTCCTTCACTTCCTCCTCGAGCACAGACGACGTGCGCTGGTAGATGAACACGCCGACGATCGCGGAAAGCAGCATAATGATCAGAAACGGAACAATATATTTTAACCAAATCATCGTTTTCGTCGATAATGGAGCGTGTTTCCTCATCGGGAGTCCCTTCCGTTTGGAAGTGAAACGCTCACAATTATATGTTTCAGCCATCGATATCATGCTGCGAGAAAGAAATTTCGATCGGCGAGGGCATAACAAAGAGAGGGGCGCAAGCCTTCCCCCTCATCGCGCCGCTGCCGTCATTGCTTGATGCCGGTCAGTGCGATACTCTCGATGATATAACGCTGAAGGAACAAGTAGACCACCAGAATCGGCAACAGACTGATCATGGTCGCCGCCATGACGATGGCCACGTAGTCGCTCTCTCCCTTGTTGTACTTGAACATGGCCATCCCGATCTGCACCGTATATTTATCCGCATCCTGGATCACGAGCAGCGGCCATAGGAAATCGTTCCAGACGCCGAGAAAGTGCAGAATGACCAGCGTAGCGATCATCGGGCCGCAGAGCGGGATGAATATTTTCGTAAAAATCGTGAACTCCCCCGAGCCGTCGACGATGGCGGCCTCCCGCAGGCTCGAAGGAAGCTGATCCATAAACTGCTTGGCAAGAAAGGTACCGAAGCCGTAGGTGATGGCCGGCAAATAAAACGCCCAATACGAATTCAGCAGATTCAGCTTGTTAAACAGCTGATAGAGCGGAATCATCGTAATCTCGAACGGAATCATCATCGTACTGAGCGCCAAGATCAATACGAGACGGGAGCCTCTGAATTTGATCTTGGACAACGCGTACCCCGAAGCGCACGCCGAGACGGTGCTGATGAGAATGACAAAAAAGGATACGACCAGAGAATTCCAAATGTATTTGAGCAAAGGAACGTTCAGCATAGCGATGTGATAGGTTTGCAGGGATGGCTTCAGCGGCCAAAATCTCGGGGGAAACGGCATGTTCGCCACGGCATCCCAGTCGAGGCTCGTGGTAAACATCCAGACAAATGGAATGGCCATTACGACGGAGCCCAGAACGAGCACCGCGAACACGAAAGCGTTCCCGCCCCTAATCGGCGTCTATACGCAGGCATGACGAATCTTCCCCTTTCCACGAAGCGGCCGAACGATCATTCCGCCGTATTTCGGCTGAAGGCTTTCAAATTGATCAGGCTGAGGACCATAATAATCGCGAACAAAAGGAAGGCTGCGGCCGACCCGATGCCGATCTGTCCCGCGCTGAACGCGTTCCGGTAAATATAGAGCACGATCGTGAGCAGCGCGCCGTTCGGATTTCCGGCATCCCCTCCGATCACCCATACGTCCCCGAAACGCTTCATGCCGGCGATCGTGGCGATGACGATGACGAAAACGAAGATCGGGCGAACATAGGGGATCGTAATGTACCGCCATTTGCGAAACGGACTGGCCCCGTCTACCTCGGCCGCCTCGTACAGCTCGCGCGGCACGCTCTGCAGGCCCGCCAGAAAAATAACCGTATTGTAGCCGACCGAATGCCAGATGCCCATCAGTACGATCCCGACCGGCGCGAAGGCGGGATCCGTGAACCATCCGACGTTCCCGATATGGATGAGCTTCAGAAAGCTGTTCATGAGGCCGTGATCGGTCGGATAAAAAATATAGGTGAACAAAATCGAGGTACCTACCACGGAGGCGACATTAGGGAGAAAGAAGATGCTCTTGAAAAGTTTTTCCCGAGCTTCACGTTATGAATAAAGGTGGCGAGCACGAACGGAAGCACGACGCCGGACGAAACGGACATGAGACTCATATACAGCGTATTCGTAACCGACTTCCAGAAATTCGGATCATCGGTCACCCATTTGTAATTCGTCATCCCATAATCGGAGGTACCGGTCGGACCCTTTAGGCTGAGCTCGAACGAGGCCGCCATCGGGTATAGAAAAAGACGCAGATGCCGACCAACATCGGAGCGACGAACAAATAACCGACCCAGTCGTTTCGGAACGAACGGCTCACGCCAATCCCTCCAAGCAGATGAAGGGCGGACTTGCATCCGCCCTTTCCGTATTATTTTTGAACGGCCGACCAGTCCTTCGCTTTCTTCTGCAGCTGTTCCAGGAATGCGTTAATATCCTGATCCTTGCCGGATGCGGATGCGCTGACAAAGCCGTTGACCGCCGGATTCAGCTCGCTTGAGAAAAACTCGCCGACGCTGTCATGCAGGTTCGTATGGCCGTATTCGGCAATTTTCATGGCGGTTTTCAAATACACGTCGTCCGGGTTGACGAAGTCCGCCTTTTGCAAGGTCGGCGCGTTGCCGAAATTCTCGTAATTGTACTTCTGGTAGTCGTAGCCGCCCATAAATTTCATCACTTCCCAGGAGGCCTCGAGGTTTTGGGCGTCCTTGGCCATGACGACGCCGTCGTTGGCAACCCAGCCCTCGCCGTTCGGACCAATATTCAGGACCGGCACGAAGCGGTTTATCATATCCTTCTTCCCGGACGATTTGTAGTCGGCGATCACTTTCGCCCCGTTGGAATCGAGGTAAATGGCGTTCTCGTTCTTGTCGGTTCCGAAATTCTCGGCGCCCTTGTTGTTGACGATTGCCGGATTAACCAGCTTGGCGGAATCCTTGAAGAACTGCATCACCTTCACCATGTTGGGGGTGTTCAGCTGCCAGTTGATCGTTTTGAAATTCGCCAGCGAGCCATCAAAGCCGGGGGCATTGTGAGCGTAAGTCAATGCCGTAAACAGGCTGCCGGCGAGGTTGTTCCCCGTGTAGTACAGGCCGTAGTTTTGCTGGCCCGTCTTCGGATTTTTGCCGGTCATCTTCTTCGCCTTGTCGAGAATCTCCTCCGCCGTCGGCTTCTCGGATAAGTACGGCACGCCCCAATCGTCGAACAGCTTCTTGTCGTAGATGACCATGCGCTGGCCGAGCGTGGTCGGGAGGCCGAAGCGGACGCCGCTCAGCGTCTTGTTGAACACCGAATTTTCCCAGAGCCCCTTAATGTACAGCTGGTCGGGCTTAAAGCCGGTATCCTTGGCCAGAAGGTCGTCGATGCCGCGAATGAGGCCGTCGTTCTGGTATTTCCTCTCGAAGCCTCCGGAGGCCAGAACGTCGATGTCCTTGGAGGTGAGCAGCGACCTCATTTTGGCGTCGGCGTTTTCCCATGGCGTGACGTTGACCTCCACTTGGATGTTCGGATATTTTTGACGGAATACGGTTGAGAAGAAGGTTTTGAGCCCCGTCGTTTTCTTGTTCGTCAGCGGATCGATGCCGTCCTCCAGCTGGCCCCCGGCGACGATGACCCGGACCTTGCCGGAAATTTTCGACGGATCGGCCGAGGAGGACGCCGGCTGTGTCGCCGCCGACGTCGGTGATGTGGTCGTTTTCGGAGATGCGGAGCTGGATGAATCGCCGCCCGATGAGGAACAGGCGGCCGTAACGGAAATCATGAGGACGGACGACAGCAGCATGCCGAACCATTTTTTCATTGCGGTTTCCCCCAGATTCGTTATTCAATACTCCATCCGGCTGCCGACAGCATGCCTTCCAACCGAATTCTCGCCCTTTCGATGCGCTGATCGATTTGCTCCGGATCCATGGGCGCCGTTTCCGTTCCGTCGACCCGTTCCACGACGACGGGACCTGAGAAGCCCGATGCGCGGAGGCTCGCGAACAACCGCTCGAACGCCACGTCTCCCTCTCCGGGAATCGGAAAATCGGAATGGGCCCGCTCCCCCGGTGGTCCTTCGCGATGAAGGAATACAAGACGGGCAGCAAGGCGGCCATATCCGCCTCCGTATCGATCCCCTCATAAAACCGGACATTGCCGGGATCGTAGCTGATCTTCACTCGGCTCGAGCCGATCTCCCGCAGCGTGCGAAGCATGTCGGGTGCCGTTGCCGTATTGCCGGTATGCGGCTTCAACGTAATCGTGACGCCGTATTCGCCCGCAAGCTCCCCAGCTGACGAAATTTGGCGGCGAACGCCTCATACTTGACGGCAAGCTCCTCTTGCGGCAGCGGCTCGTGCGGGAACGAACGATACCCCCAGGTGCCGAGCGACAGCACCTCGTCGATTCCAAGCGCCTGAGCGAACGCGAAACGCTTCCGGGCTCTTTCCAGCGGCTCTCCCGGAGCCAGCTGCCCCGTGCTGACGAGCATGACCGGCTTTAAGCCGAACCGGTCGAGCAGCTCCCTCATCCGTTCGGAGGAAGTCGAATCCTCCTCGTCCGAAACCGGCTTTCCGGCATGCGGCAGACCGAACGAGACGTATCGATAGCCGGCTCGCGCAATCCCTTCCAGAGCGCGCTCGAAAGGTAAATGCATATAGGGAAGCGTCATGCAGGCCAGTTTGACCATGACGAATCACCCCTTTCTTTGGTCTTTGATGTTGATCGCCGGCTACCTAAACCTGCTCGACGTATACTTCCCGCCGCTCCTTCAAGGAGCGGTAAGCAGCTTCCGATACGGCTATCGTCTTCAGCCCGTCGCGCAGCGAGATGAGCGGTTCCTTGTCCTCGCGGATGCAATCGATAAAATGGCCGTTCAAACGCGTCCACATGTCGTTCTGCGTAAAGGACGTCCGTTCCTCCGGGCCTTCCTCGCGCTTCACGCGAAGCTCTCCGTTGTTGTTCAGCACCGTCATTCTCTCGGTCGCCACTCCCGTCATGTCGTATTCGACACGGGTGATCCAAGGGGTGCTGACGCTCGCGATGCCGCCGTTTCGGAACCGGAGGGCTACCGTAAACCCGTCCGCGACGCTCCCGGGAGGAAGCAAATACGTGCCGCCGTAAGCAAACACGCTCTCCACCTCTCCGCACATCCAGCCGAGCAGATCGTAGTCGTGGGATCCGTGCGAGAAGATAGGTCCCTTCGCATGCGCGTCGTCAAAATACCAGTTTGGCGTCTCGTAATAATGATTGCGGTATTTATCGTATACCTTCTGGTTCGGATCGAGGAAATGCGTGCGCATCGACCACCCTTGCAGTGGCCGGCCGGCATCAGGGGCGGACAATAGCTCCTTCATGCGGCGGAAAGCCGGATCGAAGCGAAGCGGATAGCCGACCATCGCCTTCAAATGTGGATTGCGCTCGCCCGCAGCCACGATCTCCGCTCCATCCTCTACCGAGGTCGCGAGCGCTTTCTCCAGGAACAGATGCTTTCCCGAGTCCAGCACCGCCTTCGAAATGTCCACATGCAAATGGTCCGGAGTCGCCACCCACACCACATCCAAATCCTGCTCGAGCAGTGCTTCGTACGAATCGTAAACGGTTACTCCGATTTCCGCCGCAAGCGCTTCCGCCTTGGCGCGTGTTCGGTTGTGGACCGCTTTGACGGCAACGCCGGGCAACGAATGGAGCGTTCGGGCATGCAGCGTGCCCATCAAGCCGCAGCCGATCAAGCCGACCTTGATCATTATGCCGTCCCCTCCTTCCGCGATGCGCTCTCATACATGTCCCAAATGGCCCGCAGCGATTTCATCGTTTCGTTGCCGTCGGTGTCCGGCTTCGTCCCGTTCACAATGCAGTTGAGAAAGTGCTCGCACTCATATAAAGCGTTGGTCCCTTCCTCCTGCTTCCTGTGCGGAATCGGTCCGAACACGGTCCGTTTGCCGTTCGCATCGATGACGTCGATGCTCTGCATACCCCGGTCCAGCACGAAGGTCGCCTCCGTCGTATGGATGTGCAGCAAAGCGGGGGTTTCCTTGTATTTAATGCCCCAGCTTGCGGCCATATGCGCTACCGCTCCGTTCTCGAATTTCAGCAGTCCGTGCGAGGTACCTTCTCCTCCATCCACTCCGTTCCCGCGCGGGTCCCCATAAAGGCGACGTCGACCGGGTTGCCAAGCAGCCAGATGAGGAGATCGATATAGTGGCAGCCGTGGCTGAACATGACGCCTCCGCCCAGCTGGTCCTTCCGCGAAAACCAGGTGCCCGGCATCGGAGGTAAATATGCCTCGATCCAGCAGTTGGCGTTGATCGGGCGGCCGAACTCGCCGCTGTCGAGCAGCTCCTTCAGCCGCTTGACGGCCGGCAGAAACCGGACAATGTAGGCCATCATGAAGACGGTTCCCTTTTCCTCGGCTGCTTTAATGATCTCCAGGCATTCCGCCTCGGTATTGGCGAGCGGCTTCTCCAGCAGCACGTGCTTTCCGGCTGCGATCGCCTGCAGCGATTGGGAAGCGTGCAGATGGTGCGGCGTAGCCAGGCTGACAGCGTCGACGTCGTCCAAAATTTTCGTCCAATCGGTGGTATAACCGCAATGAAGCTCCTCCGCAACGCGGGCTGCCTTCTCTTCGTCCAGGTCGACAACCCAGCGCAGATCGGCCTTCTCCGATGCGGCATAGGCGTAGGCGTGCTGCAGACCCATATTCAGGCCAACGACCGCCGTTCTGATTTTGTTCAAGTTCGATTCCTCCTCTTACTGACTTTTCGTTTGGTCCGATGTGCGCTGCTGCTCGCGGAGCTGGAAGAGCAGCTCAAGTGCCTTCTCCACGAACCGCTCACCGGCCCCGATCATCAGCTTGCTGTTATTCGTAATCCTTGGTTCATACCCGCCTTGCTCGTAAGCTTCCCGTGTGCACACATATCCGCTTGCCGAGCCGTTCGCCAGCTCATTCACAATTGTGAACGGAAACGGAGAACGCTCCTTGATGTCGAGGCCGAATTCGACGAAAATTTCGGCAGGCATAGCGACAACGGCGGCGTCACCAATGGCGATGGCCTGGATTTCGACCTCCGTACCGGTCTCTTCGCTATCGAGCAGCTTGCGCATTTGGGCCGCGAAAGCAAGCTCGATCGTTCCCGCGGTTTCGGATCGGGCTGCTGCTTCCGCACACTCCAGCTCCTCTGGGCTTGGCTTGCGGAACGGAGCGTGAAACCGGACTTGCCCGGTTGCCACAGGCCCTTGCGCCGCTTGCGTCCAGCCCGCCTTCTCGCGTACCTTCAGCACTTCGCCGGCGAGTATACGTCCCATCCTCAGGTAACGGTCGGGCGTGCTGTTGGCTTTGCCGGTTACATCGATATGATTGATGTTGCCGCACGCCCCCAGCATGAACAGGCTGACCGTCTGCTGCCCTAGCTCCCGCTTGATGCACCGGCTCAATTCGCCCGGATAATCGGCGCTGTATTCCGTCCCGCCGACACAATCGGCGTGACAGGCGTAGCTGGAGATAACGCCGATCGGGTTCCCGAAGGAATCGTCGATTCGGATGACCATCACATCAGGATCGATCGGGCCGATCGCCCGGACGATATCCGGATTTCGGATGCCTGGGTTGGTCCGGTATGTACCGTCCTTCATCAAGTACCGCCGATTAAAAGCAATGTCGCCCTCGGCTCCTACACCGACCGCCACGTGCGCTTCCTCCCGCCGCTGATAAGCCATGACGACGGCATCGGCCGCTTTTTCGGCAAGCCAGGCCATGTAGGTCTCGTTCACCGATCCGGCGAAGCCGGGCTTGGCCGGAGGCCCCGTGTGGGTGTGCGTTGCGGATACCATCGTCTGCTCGGGCTCAATTCCGGTAGCTGCGTGAACGCGCTCCCGGATGCGCTCCACGTCGATCCGGCGCAGGTCAATGCAGTCGAGCACCAGGAAAGCGATTACATTTTGATCCGCATCGACCACGCACGCCTTGGCGTAGAGGGCATCCTTCACCCCCGACGAGATCCGGTTCTCAAAGTAACCGGGGATGGGATTGCCCAGCGGAGGCGTAATGTCAACCTCGCTAAAACCGCATTTCAGCAAGCTCTTTCCTCCTCGTCTCATTTGATCCCATCATAAGCCGTGCCTCTTCGAAAATCTTTGTCAAACCGGCCGCTTATTTTGCAAATTTTAACCATGCATTCCGAATTCCGTTCTCATAAGGGACAAAATGCATTAAGATATAGCAAAGCGTATGCGGGAGGGACAGGGCGTGCGGAAGTTTATGCGCTTCCAGCTGCAAGAGGATTTCGTGGTCAAGAAGCTCATTTCGTTCCATTATACCGAGCTGAACAAAGATTTCGTGGTTCCGGGGGAGAAACATAATTTCTGGGAATTTCTGTATATGGATAAGGGAGAAGCCGCGATCACGACCGGCGGGGTCAGGCACGAGATGAAGCAAGGGGATCTCATCTTTTATACGCCGAACGAATTTCACAGCCTGCATACCAGTCAGCGCAGCGCCCCGAACGTCCTCGTGGTCTGCTTCGAGTGCCATTCCACTTCCATGAACCGGTTTAAACAGAAACGATTTCAGCTGACCGACCAGGAATGCGGCATTCTGTCCAGCCTGCTTCGGGAAGGCCGGGTCGCGTTCGACCCGCCCGTCGACCGGCAGAACGGCTCCTTGCTTCGTCGGCGGACGCCTCGGACGCTTGGCTCCGAGCAGCTCATCAAGCTGTATTTGGAAATGCTGCTCATACATTTGGCCCGGAAGGAAATCGGCCTCGAGCACGACGGCAGACGTTCGAGCGGCGCCAAACAGAAAAAGGATGCGGACATCGCGTCCACCGTCGCCGATTACCTCAAGGGGCATCTCGCGCAAAATCTCACGCTGGATGAGCTCAGCCGCACCTTTCGCGTCGGCAAAACGCGGCTTAAAGAGATTTTTAAGAAGCAAACCGGCTGCACGATCGCAGAGTATGTCACTCGCTTGAAAATCGACCAAGCCAAGAAGTATATCCGGGAAGAAAATTGGAGCTTCACTCAAATCGCGGAGATGCTCGGCTACAGCAGCATTCATTATTTCTCCAAGCAGTTCAAGAAGGAAGTCGAGATGACACCGTCCGAGTACGACAAGAGCTTGAAGGCCAAAGCCCTTGACCCTTGATCTTGGAGCCTTGCCCTCTGACAAAATCGATGAAATAGGAGACGTAGATGATGGAGCATCCCACTATTACGTTCAAGCCGTTGCGTCAGTGCACCTTCGACCAGGCGGCGGAGCTTTGGAACAGTGGCTTCCGGCATTACTTTTCGGATATGACGCACTCGGTCGATGTTTTGGCCCGGCAAATCGGCTTGCACCGCATTCAACCGACGCTCTCGGTTACGGCCTTCGCGGAGGACGAGCCGGCCGGCTTTGTCTTCATCGCGACTTTCGAGACAGGCGGGCGCAAGCTCGCATGGAACGGGGGAACCGGCGTCAATCCGCGGTTTCGCGGCATGGGGCTCGCCAAACGACTGATGGAGGCTGCGACCCACGGCGTTCGAAACGCAGGATTCGATGCCTTCCTTCTGGAGGTCGTCGCGAAGAACGCCTCCGCCATCTCCGCCTACGAGCATGTGGGCTTCCGCGCGGTGGACGATTTGATCGGAATGAAGCGAGTGGGAGCGTTCGAGGTGATCCCTTTTGCCACGACGAACCGCCCAATGTATGAATCGCGAAAAGGCTTGCCGATCGAAGCCAGCTATCTGCCTTTCTATCGGCTTCGTACGGCTTGGGGCAGCCAATGGTTTTCACTGGCGGACGGAGAATCTCTGCTTGTGTTGGACGAGAGAGGAGAACCGGCGGCGTATGCCCTTTATTCGAAGCACTATGACAAGGACGGGAAGCTGAGCTCCATCTCGCTGAAGCAGTGCGAACCGGCCCCGGGACGCGAGGATGCGGAATCGGCCGTCCGCTTTGCGCTGTCCGAGGTGTTCGGCCCGCTCGACCTTCCGGTGACAAGAATCGTAGACAACCTGTCGGGGACAAGCGAACATGCAATAGCCGCCTTGCGGGAAGCGGGATTTGCTCCTATTTTTGAGCAAAAGCTGATGTGGCTCGATTTGGGGTAATGTGTCGCGTTGTTCCCTCCCGTTTTAAGCAGAATATTGTTCTTCTCGATCCATCGAGACTAGTCTCTTGAATGGCTCGCAGCTATTCAACAGCTGCGCATAGTCGCCCATCCCAGCCACTTTGCCAACACAATAATCAAGTGGATCGTGGACAGTCGAGCAATAATCAGAGTCGTCTTTCCAGCCCTTATCGATGAGCAAGTCGCTGCCGCTGCCCGCCCGATAAGGTGATGCCACGCTTCCCTATGACACTATCGTACCCATCCGACATCTCTTGGATAAACGCATGTATTTGTGCCTGCTCGCAAGCGTCCCGGATGGCGATATCCGAAGAAGTAAGGCCGAACGTAATGTTGTCTCTTATTGAAGCCGGTAGCAGATAAGGCTCTTGCTGGACGAAGGCGATCCGTTTCATCCAATGCTCCTGCTGCCACTCCTGCAGCGGGACGCCATCTACCAATATTTCTCCCCACTCGGGGAGATCGAACGGATGAGCATGGCGGCGATTGTCGACTTGCCCCTCCACTTGTGCCGACTACGGCAATTTTTTTACCCATAGGGATCGTAAGGTTAGGTTATCCAGGACCGGTACGTGGAGCAGCGTGCAGCAGACCAACAAAAAAGGAGCGAAACCTCGCCCCTTCTGTTCCCGCAAGCCTTTCGGTTGCCCATTTTGACGGACAAAGCCTTCTCTGTCCAGAAAACGAATTTTCCATTGGTAAGATCCTGTGAATAAGAGAGCATTCGTGAGAAAACTACATTGTACCGAGGGAGTTGAGCAAAGTCAGCATAATCCCCTTTCATCAAGGTTAAATAAATATTATGAAATCAATAGAATGTAATCCTGCCTGTTAGCGTAAAGAAGCTACCGATCTTTTCCCGCGGCAGCTTCTTGATGTGTTTATTAAGCTCTTGTACCCGTTAGCTCAGGTTAATTTCCCCACTCTGGAAAAAGTCCAAATAAAATCCACATCGAACCAAAAAGCAAACAAAATACTCCAATAACTCTTGAGAAGAGTAACCCATTTCTTGTAAATTGTAATTTTTGATTAAATTGACCTCTTGTAAACTTAGGGAAAAACGTATTCCAAACACCGAAAATTAAAATAAGAATTCCACCAAAAATCATTGAACATTACCCCAATCCGTACTGCGTTTCTCAAATACGTTATAGTCCATATATTCGCATGACCCCTTGAAGATAGTAGAGTAAAGGGCTGGGGATCCCAGCCCCTCCTCATCAAACCGTACGTGCAGTTTTCCCGCATACGGCTTTCCGACGTTCTTCATCCAGGGCAGTACGGTTTTTCCATGTGCATATTGTTTTCAGTCCTGTGCGTTGAAGCAAAACATGCATCTCTGACCAGTTCCGCTTACGCTTCCTGTGTTTGTTATTCCAGAACAGTCTCAATCTCCTCAGGATGTACCAGTCCACTTTCGCCAGGAAACGGTTTGCCATACTTCGATCCACATCCAGATGAGCATAAAAGTTACGCCATCCTTGGATCATCGGATTCAGCAGCTCGACCATCAGCTTTAACGGCCAGTTTAACCTGCCTCTAGATGCCGTTTCTTCCTTCACACGAGTCCGCATCTTCTTCATTGCTTTCTTCGATGGAAAGCTTCGCAGTCGATATTTTATCCCGTTTTTATGGAGGTAAGGCATTTTCCGATGATGAAAACCAAGGAAGTCGAACCCATCCTGGTTTTCCCACAGACAGACTAGCTTTGATTTGGACGTGTTCATGGTCAATTCCAGTTTTCCAAAGATCGCTTTAAGGGAACGAATCGCTTCGAGCGCCTGCGGTTTGTATCGGCACAGAATGACCAGATCGTCGGCATACCTTACCAGCTTTCCGAGATGAGAAAACCGTTTTTCCCATATCGTATCGAGGTAGTTGAGATAGATGTTGGCCAGAAGCGGAGAGATTACGCCGCCTTGTGGGCTGCCAATCTCCGTTTTGTGCCATACGCCTTCCTTCATTACACCTGCTTCAAGCCACTGTCTAATTAACTTCAGAATGCGCCTGTCGCAGATGCGTTCTTCGACCAGTTTCATCAGCTTGCTGTGGGAGATATTATCGAAGTAGCCTGTAATATCTACGTCGACCACCCAGTTGACGACACCCCAATTGATGCTATCCCGGATGCTCTTACTAGCCTGGTGAGCCGACCGTTTGGGGCGAAATCCGTACGAGCAATCTTTGAAATCTGCTTCGAATATGCCCTCGATCACCAATTTCGTTGCCATCTGAATCGTCCGGTCACGGACGGTTGGGATACCCAAGGGACGTGTCTTTCCGTCCGGCTTCGGAATCTCTTTCCGCTTGACGGGAGATGGTCGGTATTCCCCATTCATCAGCTGGTGTCTGATCTCTTCGATGAAGGATGCTTCGCCAATCTCTTGAACGATAAATGCGATCGTTTGTCCATCAATTCCGGCACTGCCGCGATTGGTCTTTACCCTTGCCCATGCTTCTTGCAGGATATCCTTCCGGAATACTTTGTCGTACAGGGCATGAAACTTACGCTTGGGGTTTTCCTTAGCCGCAAGATAGAGGGTATTTTGGAGTTGTCGAGCGTTTTCATTGGTGGCGTTAGCCGTGTATTCGGCATTCACTTGCTCTTACCTCCTTGATATCCCGTGAACGAAGTGGGGTATTGCCTTTCGGCGCCCATCCCTCCCCGGGGTTATGTTGTCCACCGGATCATTGGTAATATGGCCCCCTCCGACTCCCTTTCCGCAAGCTCACCATTTCACCTTTAGGGCTTATAAGTTTGCTCGTTACGAAAAAAAAACTTCGTGCGGGGGAGGGTCTCCCTAGTTCCAGACACAACTGTCTCTACATGCCGCTCCCTTTACACCGGAGGGTTCTTTTGCGCTGCATTCCAAGGTCTTCGCGCGTTCCATGGCCTTCGCCGGGGCAGTCGTGGCTCGGCTCCCTCTTGTCCCTTTCGGGTTCACTTTCACGATGCGGTAGGATTCATTTTCATTACGGCCTGCAGATTTGCTTCACCGCGCAGAGCGCGACTTTTCGCAGGGCTTCAGCCACCGGTTTTCGCCGACGTCTGCCTGCTAGCTACGGGGCGGCTTGGTCCCTACCCCGACTGAACTTGCATCAGTAAGTTGTGCCTAGCTTAGCTAGGCGCGCACTACCCATTAGCGGAACAAGCGGCCGATGATGTCGGCCGCTTGTTGTCGTTGCGTTATCGTATCCGTTAGCTTAATTCATTAAGCTTGTTTTTTCCTTCCTGAGTCATCACAAACCAGTAATCCTCTTCAAACTCATCACTACTGTCCCGAAAATT
Organism: Paenibacillus sp. CC-CFT747; assembly: GCA_030323305.1. Taxonomy (GTDB): domain Bacteria; phylum Bacillota; class Bacilli; order Paenibacillales; family NBRC-103111; genus Paenibacillus_AO; species Paenibacillus_AO aurantius. Next base: position 4,865,438 of record CP106741.1, read on the forward strand.
TATTTGTCCGTTTGAAGGGTCTTCATAAATCTTCAATAAGCCCTTACGTAAAAAGCTAAGTATTTTTTCCTTTATTTCTTTTCTTGAAAGCACAACACCATTATGAATTAACCAGGTTTCAACGTGAAAAATTGTGTTTTCTTCATATTTAAATGTCTCTAGAATTAATCTGTCCGTCCCCATAAACTACACCCCATTTGTAACTATGCTGCCAGTTAAGCGGAACAAGGGACCGATGATGTCGGCCGCTTTTTGTCGTTGCGTTACCGTTCTTCGTTAGCTGAACGATTTATAAGTTCTTTCGAGCGAGAAATAAAATTACGGTTTGTGGTTTTACTACAACTCCACCGTGTTCATCGATAGTTTTGCCAATTGCATTAAATAATTCGTTACGTATTTCCTCCGGAAGTTGTCGATGCCTTGAATTTGTGTTTAATAAAGAAATATACTCATTTGCTGAATATTGATCATTCCATCTATATTGTTTTACTTCGAGATCCTTAAACAATCCATTCCTAGTGGTCAAGTCGGATCTATCCTCAATTACTTGATGAATCGTCGGGTTGATTGAGTCATCGAGATGTGGAGCGTATCGCTTATAACACTCCCTAATTTGATTAAACAGACCGTCATATGAAGGCACATGAACGGTCCAGAAGAATGCGATTACGCCCTGGTTACTTAGCAAGTCAAAGACCTTACGGTAACCGACTTCTTGTGGCTGAATAAAATGAAAAGCTGTTCCGGATATCACCAAACTAAAGGCAGTATTAGCTTCATTTTGCCAAGACTCAAAATCGGAGTTAATGACTTTAACATTTGGTGTATCAATAAATTTTGTACGAGTTAAGTCAGCTAAATTTCGCCCCAGTTCAATGCAAACAATATTCTCATATCCCAGATTTACGAGACCCGCTGTCGCCTTTCCTGTTCCACAACCAATCTCGAGGATCCTGTCGTTTGTAGATATTGAAGCATAACTCAAAATTTCAGAAAAGAGTTCTTTCGGGTAATTCGGTCTAAACTTATCGTATTCTCGCGCCACTTCATTGAAAGTGTGTTTTCGTTCCATTCTTATCTCCTCCTTTGAGTAAATAAAAAACTCCCGTCCCGTAAAGGGACGAAGAGTTCATCTCCGCGTTACCACCCAAATTCATCAATGCTTATTGCATTGACCTCTGTTCAGGTACGACAACAAACTAGTGACACATCCTACTCCCAAGTGACATGGTTTCGAAGGCGTAGCTCAGAGACCATGTTCATCAGACTCCTCTTTACCCCTTTCAGAAAACAGGGGTTCTCTGGAAAAGAGACCATCCGATTACTCTTTCTCTTCACAGCATTCGAAGGGTTTTATTGCCAAGATTGTAACATCAAAAAAATGGATCTGCAACAAATTATTTCAAGGGCCTTCAGCTACAACTTACGTTTATACTAAACTGCTCGCGACCTGGAGACGTTATCGGATCCACCGCTGCTCTCTCGTACCCGTTAGCGGAATGACCTCTCCCTTAGTACGACGCTAATCCGTTAGCTTGAAATTCTGTGAGTCAAAAAAAGCCATCGAAACTAATCCCGTGGATAATCTACCCTCATTATATCCATGAAGGGTACTTTTACTGTCTCTTCGAACCGCTGGACATGTACCTTTCCGGATCTTGAATCCATCTCCACAATGTACCCGCGTACCGGTTCTTCCCATCCCCATACCGTCAGCAGGATTTCAGCACTCTCCTGTTTCGCTTCCGTTATTTGGTTTCCAATCTCCTCTAAAACAAATTCATCCCTCGTTGGTCGCTTCGCTACCTTCACCTTTGCCAATTTTATTCCCCCATAATATTTTTATTTATCTTCTTATTCTAAACAGACCCATCGCCCACGACTCAATCTGCACATTTAAGACGAGTTATTAGCTGACGCAAATAGGACGGAATTCCCTAATTGGCTCCTTCCGTCCAATCATCCTGATGTTGAATTCTCATGATATCATAAAACTCAGTAATTGCTTAACTCTCGTACCCGTTAGTTCAATTCACATTACAGATGCAGCTTGTTCGAAACAAAAAATACCCACGGGCTAATCAAAAATAACTAAAATATTGCTATCCTGGCTGCTTTTTCTGCATGAATCTGTGTCGTATCAAAGACTGGTAAAGAAGTGTCTTCTTGCTGTATAAGTAATCCTATTTCAGTACATCCCAAAATTACACCTTGGGCTCCTTGTGAGGCAAGTCGTTCCATGACATCAAGATACTTTTTCTTGGACAGTTCAGAAGCTATGCCTAGACACAGCTCATGATAAATAATGTCGTTGACCACTTCAATTTCCTGCTCATTCGGAATCAGTACTTCAATCCCCGAATCAATCAGTTTCTTTTTATAGAAGTCTTGCGTCATGGTGTATTTAGTACCTAGCAGCGCAACCTTTTGAACTTTATGCTGTAGCAATTCGCTTGCAGTCGCCTCAGCGATGTGAATAATGGGAATATCAATATTGGCTTGAATTTGTGGAGCGACTTTGTGCATGGTATTCGTACATATGACGATGAAGTCCGCTCCGCCCTTTTGTAAATTTTGTGCTGCTTCAGACAAAATGGCTGCGCTCTTATCCCAGTCGCCATTCACCTGACATTCTTCAATTTCAGCAAAATCTACACTGTACATCAAGATTTTTGCTGAGTGTAATCCGCCTAGTTCTTTCTTAACAACTTCATTCACAGTCTGATAATATAGTGCAGTACTTTCCCAGCTCATACCACCAAGCATTCCGATCGTTTTCAAATGTGTATTTCCCCTTTAATATGTGATTAAAGAACTTTATTCATAGCTTTTGACGACAACATCGTTTAATTCTAACAAAGAGAAAAAGATATATAAAGCTCCGAGAATCTCAAGTGTTGACTTTACCCGAATTACCAACAGAACTTAATGTATATAAAAGTATAGATTTAAATCCATTAAAGTAAACTGCCCGTTACTTCAACGGACAACGGCAGCCAATCGGTTGGCCGGCTGACGTATTTTCTTGATTTTTTGCCTAAGTTTTGGCGAGTTTCTGCTCCACCCTACTGAACACTCGAAGCAGCCGAGCCTGAGTATCTCGAAAAAGCGATTCGTTTCTTGTCGTTACCACTTCTTCACCAAATGCACGGTTTTCAATATAGGTGGTGTACCGAAGCTCGATTTGAATTGCTTCAACGCGATCAAGCGACCCGTAATGGGATGTAATATAACCTCCTGTAAGACCCTGCTCATCGATCCTGACGTCAAACCCTTCTACCGTGAACGCCTCACTAACAAGCTCAGCAAACTCACTTGAACATGATCGCCCCCCGCAAGTGCCTAATACAACGTCAGCTGTCGATTGAATATAGAAACTATGCAAATCGAACAGATACGCGGTTCGTTGGTTTTCCAGCACTGCGTTTATCTCTTCCTTTAGCCGATAATGAAATGGATTATAAATAGTTTCAATACGATTATTGATAACTTCTTCCGACAACCAAGAATCATAAATCAACTTGCCGAACGTCGTTTTTCGGTAAACTAGGGAAGTCGTATATGCATCCTCTCCGACATCACACTCAATAGCCCTGTTGACGTCAATGACATAGCGACTGTAATTGGCAGAAACGACCGTCAAAGGCAAGTCATCAAGAAACGAGTAGAGTTCGTTTAAATACCAATCCGTATTAGCCAAAATTATGTCTTGTTTCTTCCTCGTAATCATTTCATCGGTTAGATGCGATGACCCGTGCGGGATGCTAACGAGGATATTTGAGGACGAATTCATTCGTCTAACGCTAATAGGCTTCATATTAAATCACCGCCGCTTCTGTCCTGTTAAATAAAGTATTGCTCTGGTTTACCTATGAACTGTTCGTGAAATAACTGGAAAATCCTTTGTAATCATTTTTTGCATACTATTAGCGGTAATCTGCCCGTTAGCGTAAAGAAGCTGCCGATCTTTTCCCGCGGCAGCTTCTTGATGTGTTTATTAAGCTCTTGTACCCGTTAGTTCAACGCGTTTCGAAAAGTTTACCAGAATTATCAATTAGGGTGAACTGTCCTTCAGGCAATTTTTCATTTAAAGATTGATTTATTAAGATAGCTTGAAATTTATGTAGGTCTTTGAAAGTAACATTTGCAAAGTTATATTTTTCATTTGGCCATGCTTCATTAACATCAAACAAACCTTTCATGTCTTCCTCGATTGCTAAACCACCCACGCTAAACTTCAACTCTCTATAGAGTAAGATTAATAACCGGACAAACTCATCAAATTCATCATCTCTTATACCTGGCTGATTCCACTCAAGAGCATCATCTTCAGATCCGAAAAAACACATTGAATATGATACCAAATCCGAACTTATTTTCTCAACGAACAGTAAAGCCCTCCGTTGTCGGGTTGTGTGCACAGTTAAGTTGATTTCTATTCGATGGATCATGACACTGTCCGGATCATCCTCATCATAAGGATAGCCCTCGTAAAATTGCTGAATATATTCTGGCGAGTTGTGGATTTCTATTTTAACGTTAGTATTACTCAGTTTAGAGATGACATTTTCAATTTTCGTGGGTTCATTAAATAAAAAGCTAAGTTCTAAAAATGGTCCACCTTGTAACCAACTCATTAATAATCACCTCACATACAATAATACCACTTATTGGGGCTATCCTCCCTCTATGAGCAAACGTTCTTCTCCAAATTGCTCGCTCTTTCTCACAAATACTGCATTCTCGAGAACATAATTGCTATAACTAACTGGAACGGTTATCAAAATGAAGAAATTCTTGGGGGCGGGGAATGCGCAAAGCAACCTCCCCTTAGACCACCTGCTGTAAAAAGTGGTTACTCAGGAAAAATATATCTGCACCTTTGGATCTCCACAAGGTCTCATGGTGGTGAACCCTCCCATGTCTCACAGAGTCTTCGCTCCCACATTCCTTCATTCAACCTGTCCATGAGGTGGAGGTCAGATATGCTGCCCGCCAGGATCTTCGTCCGCATGTTAGCTCTGTCCGACTCATCCGTGCTTCTGCTGCCAAGGTATTGCTTTGTTAATGCCCCGTTCGAGAATTAAGCGGCAACCGGTTCGCTTGCAAATTGAGGAATGTCAGACTGCGATGTTTCATTTTTCTATAAAATATTTAGACGTTTGACAGGTAAGCCACTATCCCATTATTTAAGCGATCGACCAACACACGTGGTTTGAACGGCTGCAGATAAATTCAGGATAAGCATAGCATCCCCTTCCCTGGAACAGGAGATTTGAATGTTGCCACTAACTTTGCTGGTCTGTCGGGAATGAGATAATGTTCTTGTCAAAGTCGGGAATGGGATAAAGTTCTTGTCAATTGGTTTTGACACGAACTTTATCCCATAAAAAGAAAAACCACGATTTACGCGGCAATTAATGAGATAATATTCTTGTCACCCGACATCGGGTGACAAGAACTTGAGGTGATAAATGACAAGAGACCGGGAGCGTCACCGGGGCAGTGCTCTGCCCTGTTATCGTCACCTCATCGTAGAAGAAGGAAGCGGAAATCGCAGACGGTCTGGTATGTCGCCTTGCCATCGACCGTGCTGGTGACCGTAAGCTTCAGCTTCACGTCGGACAAATCATCGGCTAGCTTCACATAGGCGGTAAGTTCGTAAGGCGTCCCCTTCTGTAGCTTGCCGAGCAGATTGTAGGCCGGCCCGTTCCACGTCTGCGTCCTGCCGCTTACCAGCATACTGTGGGTACCCCCATAGGCGGCTGTCTCCACATTGGTGAGCGCAACGATCTCATTTCAAATAGTAAGCGCTCTCTTTGGCAAAATCAATAATCATCAGCGTCCCTATTCGTGCGTAGCTGCCTTATCCAGCAACGACGTGGCATACCCTCAAATCGAGTAGGCCCATGCGCAATTGCATGGGCTTCTCACAGATCGGACATGTGGGTCAACGCATCCGGTTCCTCCAAGATTATCCCCTTTGGGGATGATGTTGATTGTAAAGGTCAAGTAGACTACAGAGACCGATGTCTTTAAACCACTGGTTGGGCATGGCAATCAAAGTAGAGCGTGAACTCACCATGCCGTCATGCGTAATCTCGGAAGGTCTTCGTGATTCCATCCTCGTCTACACATTCCCTATGGAGTTTCCTTTTCTTCCTCCAGCTTCGAAGTTGGATCGAACGGAGCCGCCTACGAATCCAACCGTCCAACTCCTGAAACCGTTTCTTCACTTTTCCAGTACCGATGTAGTTCTCCCACCCTCTCAGATACGAGTTTAACGTCTTCTTTACCAGCTTTTCTACGTCCACCGTAAAGGTCTTTACTCGCTCCTTGAATTTCTCCATCGCTTACTCCGACGGAACCATGATCTTGCCCGGTTTGAATTCATGGCCTATGAAAACGAAGGACTACCGTTTGCTGTTTACAAGCCTCGTTTTCTCTCCGGGCGTATCTTCAATCCGTGGTTGCTGTGAACTTGCGATAAGGTAAAGATGTTTGAAATCATCTCACAACTCACAAAATATCCATCTTTTGTAGGGATAACTCCATTGGCAACAACGGATCGACATTTGTATTTATTTTCGGTAATCAATCGTTGGGAGAACATGAAATGTGCGTAATCGGATTTTTGCAATGTTATCTTAAGTTCCTCATTAGATAAACTCATGCGTTTTATTAAAAATATTTCGCCTCGAGTAAGATAAGGCTTTTCTTTGATTAATGAGTCCCAGTAGTTATTTATTGATTTCTGAAGGTTTAGAGGGAGATGAAACTCTTCCTTGTCAACAGTAATTTGTATTTTCTTAGGGATCGATTTAACGATTACCATTACTATCCAACCTATGTAACAACATATAATTGGGGTTTGCTTCCCAAGCTTCAAAGGGTACAAAATTTCTTGCATTCGTAGCATCTAATAATCTAGATCATTGCTGCGGTCTTGTTACATCTTCCCTAATATTCGATTCATCAATTTTTATATATTTATCTTCATGTATTTCGCTTTCTTGCATTTTGATTTCCCCGCTTATGTACTGAGCTTTAAAGCATACACACAAAACTTCTTTTGTTGTATTCATTTAGACACCTGTTATACCAATTCTGTGTCAGCAGCATCATAAAAAGGAATGCCGCTATACCGCGCACGACGATTTCAATCGCTTCGGCCACTCCGTACACCCTTTTCCGGTTATTTGCCCATTATTGTTTCTCCCTGTGCATGGAAGAAAATAAAAAACCTGCCGGCGGGGGAGCCAGCAAGTTTTATCCTCAAGATTCATTGTTTGTTTTTTGTTCCGCTTCGCCATAATATGCCTTGCCTAGTTACGTTTTCCCTTTCGAAACGATTTATGCTTTTCACTGCGCGTGTAAAATAATGCAAAAGCCGTTCAAATTTGAGAGGACTTTGAGGACTCGCCCATTCTCCAGTAAACGATAAAGCTTAAGGCAATGCAGGCGGCCACGTAATAGTAGAACAGCGGCTCGGACCCGATCTGCTTGAACCATAAAGCGATAAATTCCGCCGTCCCGCCGAATACTGCTACGGTGAGACCGTAGGGAAAACCGACGCCAAGGGCGCGGATTTCGGTAGGGAACAGCTCGGCCTTTACGATGGCGTTGATCGAGGTGTATCCGGTGACGACAATGAGCCCCATGAGCATGAGCAGGAACGCGCCGAAGGGACTCTGTGTGTGCTCCAGCAGCCGGAACAACGGCACCGTCAGCACTGTGCCGAGAATGCCGAAGCCGATCAGCAGCGGCCGGCGCCCAATCCGGTCGGACAGCGCGCCGGCGATCGGTTGAAGAACCACGAAAAGCAGCAGTGCAAGAAAGTTGATCCAGCTCACAACTTCTTTGTCGATACCTACGGTATTGACCATGAACTTCTGCAAGTATGTAGTGTAGGTATAGAAGGCGACCGTTCCGCCCAATGTCAGTCCAACCACCGTGAACACTGCCCGGGGATGCTTCATCAACGCGCGAATGGTGCCGGCCTGCTTTCGGCTTTCCGCGCCCATTTTGGAATATTGTTCGGATTCGTCCATCGTTCGGCGAAGCCACAATACGGCCAGCGCTCCCAGTGCGCCTATGACAAAGGGGATGCGCCACCCCCAGCTTTTCATCTCGGGTTCGCTGAGCATTTGCTGCAGGATGATCTGCACGCCCAGCGCCACCAGCTGTCCGGCGATAAGCGTCACGTACTGGAAGCTGGAGTAAAAGCCGCGGCGGCCGCTGCTCGCCATCTCGGACAGGTACGTTGCCGAGGTGCCGTACTCCCCGCCCAGCGACAACCCTTGCAGCAGGCGAGCGAGCACGAGAATAATCGGTGCCAAAACGCCGATCGTGCCATAACCAGGCGTGCAGGCGATGATGAGCGAACCGCCGGCCATGACGGTGATAGAAAGCGTAAGCGCGGCACGGCGTCCATGGCGGTCGGCATATCTGCCGAGCAGCAGACTGCCGATCGGGCGCATCAGGAAGCCTACGGCAAATACGGCCGCCGTATTCAGCAGTTGGCTGGTCGCGTCTCCCTTGGGGAAGAACTGGGCCGAGAAATAAACGGCGAATGCGGCGTAAACGTACCAGTCGTACCATTCGATCAGATTTCCGACCGAGCCTTTGAAAATATTTGCTGTGATGCGTCGCGCAGCCGCGCGATCAACGGATTGCTTCATGCGTCAAGTCCTCCTCTGAATTGTCGATGGCGTCATGGCTGAATGTCGAATTACAGCCATTACGTATTTTTAACCATCATTTCAGCCGGTAACTCGCTTTCTTGCGTCGGCGAGCAGCAAAGAACTGCTTTCTCGCTGCATAAATTTTCAGGAAAAACTCACCATTCTTTTACGATTGCAAAAGACCATCATCAATATCAGTTTTCTCATGACTGAGATTGATCTCATCGGCTTTCACTCTTGGAAGTTTCCCGGCCTTGACGTCGGCCAGAATTTGCATCATCGCGGAATGTTGCTCGGGTGAGATCGTCTGATAACCGGAAGACGGGAGCATTACGCCGCCGACTTTAGCAGCGTTCCAGTTGTCGACGAATTGCCGGAATTCCGCGTATGCTTTTGAATCTGCGGATAGACTTCCTCTTTTGTCCTGTCGGTGATCGCCGGGACCTTGAGGCCCTTCGTGTCGATGTGAGAGATTTGATCGTAAATGAGCGGATAGTAAGGAGTCGCATACTAATTAACCGAATGGATGTCATCGTGTGAAAAATTCCCATGATAGGCGCTTTCGATGAGAGCTTAATACACTGTATTTGGAAAAAAGATTTCAACCGTAGTACCTTTATTTAATTTACTTTTGAACGATAGTGATCCTCTATGTGCTTCGACGATACGGTAACATACTGCAAGTCCCAGGCCGGTTCCATTTTCTTTCAGTGAGAAAAAAGGTTCTCCGAGTCTCGCCAGTTCTTTTTCTGGGATCCCTTCCCTTCATCATTTACTTGGATAATAACAGATCCGTCTTCTCGACTGCGGACAACGATAGTAATTCCTCCGCCATTCGGCATGGCCTCGATCGCATTTTTGAGTAAATTCATAAGTAATTGTTTTAACTGATTCGGCTCACAAGTAAACTCATCAAGATGATAATCAAATTGTATTGTGATTTCCACGTTATGTAATAGAGCCTGTGGCTGCATGAAAGACACGATGTCTTCAATGATTTTTTCCATTTTCACTTTCACAAAAAGAATACTTTGGGGCTTGGCCATACTCATAAATTCGTTGACGATATTATTAATACGTTCGACTTCACTCAACATAATATCGATATAATTAGTGTTTTGTGCTTTTAGTAACTGCAGGAATCCTTTAAGGCTGGTTAATGGATTGCGAATTTCATGGGCAATACCTGCCGCAAGCTCCCTACAACAGAAAGTGTTTCCGACTTGCGGAGCATCTCTTGCGCTTTTTTAGTGGCAGTGACGTCCCTTCCAATACCGACACAGCCTATGACGTCTCCTTGATCATTTTTCAGTGGGAAAAGAGATACGTTTGCTTCAAAAGAGCTTCTATCTTTTCGTAACAACATGATGTCCAAACCAGAAATCTCTTGTCCTTGCGATATGAGATCAAACATGCGAAAAACATCCTGCTTAAACTCTTCAGGAACCATCGGAATGATTTTTCCAGAAATTTCCTCTAATTTCCATAGATGCAGTTCTTCAAATGTCTTGTTCACTTCAATCATCCGACCATCAAGGCCAATCACTGCAACGCAATCTGAAGTTTGGTTGAATAAGGAATCATATAGCTGCATCCTATTATTGGGATATGATAGGAATCGGTCCGTAATAAGAATCACCTAATTAAATTAATATTTACCACAAATATTCCCCACAATCAGACGAATTCCTGCTATATAAAAAAATCGCCACCTATATTTGCCCTGTAAGTACTTTCCTGGCATTCTTGTTGACTCTCTGTTGACTTCGAGGCATAAAAAATATTACTTCCACTTTGACGGTACCAAGCCTTCTTTGTCCAGGGAGTAGAATTATCCCATGGTGAAATCCTGCGAATAAGCGAGCATTTGTAAGAAAACTACATTGTACCGAGGGAGTTTAGCGCCCCAAAACCATGAAGCATTTATCAGTCTACCCCAGTAATTTACCGTTTCTTGAACCTTAGTTTACCATACGCCCGATTTTGCTCAGTTTGAAGTCCAGGTGCTTGTTATGCCGTCGGGAATGGGATCAAATTCTTGACATCGCCCAATGACAAGAACTTGATCCCATAAAATAAAAAAGGCGCGTTCAACACGGATTTTAATGGGACAATGTTTTTGACTTCCGACATTCGACGAAGGCGCCTTGACGATTCCCCTCCCGAAATACGGGTCGGCCGGCAAAACCAATACGTTAGCGTCATGATTGCAATATAAGAAATAGTTTTGTTCCAAGTTGGATGCATTGGGTAGATCCACCGACGATGTCGTTTATCGAATCTGGAATATGCTAGAGCGATACGCCTTCTCCCGGACATGCGACCAATACCTGCTGCATGCCATTCCTTCCTTTCCCTGCCGCGTTTATCGTTTACACTGATGTTTTAGCATAGTATCATTTTTTACCGCAGCATTTTTATACCCTTCTTCGTGATGGATACGGGTGCTGCGTGCTGCTCGCGTTTAGATTTTTGCTTTATAAGGTTATACTGGTTTTGAGGGCTCAATGCCATTTTGCTCAACATTGCTCGACAGTATAAGGAGGCGTCCGGCATGACCGTCAGCATAAAAGTATACTCCGACTACGTATGTCCATTTTGCTTCATTGCGGAGGTGCCGCTGGAGCAGGCTATAGACGGTAAGGATGTAACGGTGGAATGGATGCCGTTCGAGCTGCGGCCGTATCCCGCCGAAACGCTTCGCACGGAGGGCGAGTACCTGCCCCGCGTATGGAAGCAATCCGTATATCCGATGGCGGATCATTACGGGGTGCAGATCGTGCTGCCGAAAGTTTCTCCCCAACCGCATACCCATCTGGCGTTTGAGGGTTACCAATATGCCAAAGAGCACGGTAAGGGCAATGCGTACAACGACCGGATGTTCCGGGCATTTTTCCAGGAAGAGCAGGATATCGGCAATGTGGATATTTTAGTAAAGCTGGCCGGTGAACTAGGATTGGACGAAGGGGAATACCGCGTAGCGCTGGAGAGCGGCCGCTACCGCGAGGCGCATCGGAAGGCACTCCGGCATGCATATGACGACGCGGACATTACCGCGGTTCCGACATTCGTTGTGGGCGACAAAGTATTGCGCGGCGTGCAGCGCAAGGAAACACTGGAGCAGGCGATCAACGAGGAGCTCGCCAAGCAGCCCGGTCTCATCAATCTCGGCGAAGGTTTGGTCTGCGGACCGGAAGGCTGCGATTGAGATCATCGATCGTTGTCGCTTGCGTCCCATTTTCTTGTGCAGAGATGAAGATGATACGATTGCGGATTCGGCCCAAATATTACTTCTGAAAGGTGAGCGCATATGGATGCGGTAAATGAAGTGCTGCTCGACGGTTATCACATTCGTGTGACCGATTATAAGGAACAAACGGTCGATGATCCGGCGAACGGCAAGCGGCGGATTCTGATCATGCTGCAGTTCGTAGTAAGCGGCCGCGAGCATTATCACGATGTCACCGTGCTGTTGTACAACCGGACGTTCGATGTGGAAGTGCCCGAACGTAAGCTGCGGTTCCGGGCGACAATCCATTCGTACGCGACCTCCATTCCGAACGCGGCTGAGCCGGATGCATCTGTCGATTTCAAGCTGGGATTGATCGAAACCGATTAAACAAACAACCCGGGCCTGTTAAATAAGGCATCGGGTTTGTTAAGTCTCTCTCCCGGTTTTGGTTCATAAGGAGAAAATAAGTGACTGAAGTCAGAACCTCCATCTAATTAATTGTTACATAGGTCATATCATCAACTCTTCGTCTATCGGATATTCCCATAGTCCCAGTTTTCCCTTCACTGGAATATAGGGCTTCAGCAGACGGAAACCCGCTATTTCCCACGCAAAATAACCTGGACTGTAATCGCCTAACAGGAAGTCCTCACCCGTCACAACCTTCCCGCCATCCAGAATGGCTGACGTATGATTAGCGTCGATGACTTGATAACAATTTGTAAGCTCGCCAGTTGCAAGGATAACCCCCGTAGGGAGGTTTTGTTCCGTAAAGCCATTCTTGGACAGTAAAGAACGTATGGGTTCATATTTGCAGGCCTGCTTATCGACTTTCTGGCTTGCATGAATGGCCAACGGTCCGCGAAACCGGGTCTTCCAGGATCTTGTTTCATAGAGAGTATCGCCTTGGACAAGCAGAGACGCCCATGGTTGAATCATGGATAGTACTTTCATTCCTCTACGCTCCATTACTGTTCATAATGAAGTACTATTTCCCCAAACCTGTCAGATTGCTTAAACTTCATAGTAGAGCGCCTCCTTGATGGTGTTGGGTTTCGAACCCGTGGACAAACCCATCATACCGAGGCGCTCCTTTTTTGGCAAAGTTTCTTTTCTTAGCCAATACACGAATGTTTAGTTTAGCAAGCGTACCTTTATTCGTTGTTTTTGCGAGAACAAAAGTGTCGGGAACAGCGATTAACTTTTTTATCTATATTGCGTTCGCTTCCATCACCAGGTTTCGTCGAGATGTTGTGCATAGTACATAATCGGTACCTTTACGTAAGGTTTCCTCTGCTTCCTGATAATGCCCCAAATATCGATAGGTGCTCCCAAGGCCAAGTAAGGCTCTTACAAGATCTGGTCCGGAAAGTCCTTGTTCAAGTGCCCGAACGTAGAAAGGAATTGCTTCTCGTCCTAATCCTGAATTGTCATGGGCAACTGCTGTTTGAAAGTTGATCTCTGCATGGTCCGGGTACGTGTTTGCTAAATCTAAAAGCATTGTGCGGGCTTCAGCAAGAACAGCTTGATCTTGCTTAGCTCGTCCCTCTTCACGCATTTGTATTGCCTTATTTAAACGTTCTCGCATCCTTGTCACATTTCCTTTCTATTTTTCCTCGAACAACAACATTATATAACTTATAATGCTAAGAAACCTCCAAATTGCTCGCTCTTTCTCACGAATACTGCATTCTAGAGTATATAATTGCCATGACTAACTGGAACAGTTATCAAAATGAAGAAATTCTTGGGGGCGGAGAAAGCGCACCCCCGATATAGTTCCTTAGGATTTTTTCGGTATTTCTCCCCAAACCGTAAGTGACACATTCAGCGACCGATCCTGCCACCTTTACGGTCAAGATTTTCCCAAATTCAATGTCCTGGAAATCATCAGTTTGTTCATGGATGTACCTTACTTCCTCAGGTATTAACTTTCTAATCATAAGTCCAATTTCTTTAGGATCAAATTATAGCATTTGGGGTTGTAGCATTTGGGCTGTCGAAGTCTTACCAGAACCAAAAGCCCCATTTATCATGATAATCACGTGATTACTCCTGGTAAAATTACGTCTTTTAATAAGCTTTGACTTACCGTACTATATGCTGTTACTGGCAATAATTTGATTTACAGCTCGTAACGCAGAAGAGATCGCCCCTTCAATCCAACCGGGAAAAAGGCTTGTATTATCGCCAGCAAAGTAAATTCTACCTTGCTCGGCAGACAGTGTTGGGAGCATTCGAATCATCTGTTTCGGCTTATACCAAGCATACGCACCTCGGGAGTAAGGATTATGGTCCCAAGAAAATACCGTCCCACCTTCATAATTATACGATAATTCAGGAAGCACCTGTTTGATTTCTGATACAGCTGAATTAATATTACCAGCTCTAGATATTTCTCGCGCCGATTCCCCGGAGGAGTACGAACAAATTAACCCCTCCTTGATGTCGTTTGAGTAAATGTAGCATCAAGCAACCATCCAATTTTCAGATCTGTATTTACTGTAGTAAAGGAACTTAAGTTGTTCCAGAATCTGCTACGGCTTTGTACGACGGTACGCGTAACGGAAGTAGAAAGTTGATTTTGAATGACGTCATTTTTTTCTTTGCTAAGTGGCGGAGAAAAATGTATGGTACGCAGGACTGTAGAGGGAATGGCCACAATGACCCGATCACCGCAGATAGTGAAAACTTCACCGGAATTGTTAAATTGGATAATTACTCCTTTATTACTATGTTCAATATGTGTCACAGCACATCCATAACTGATAGTAGAGCCAATTGTAAGGGCAAGCTTTTTCGGTAATTGATCCATTCCACCTACTATAGTCTGTGTACTTCTTTCGGAACTGGTCATTTTTAGGTCAAGAAGTCGCTGTAATGCAGAAACTTTGCGAATACCATCACCTAACATCTGCATATATCCAATTTCAAACAGCTTAATTGCACCCGAAGATGCTCCTTGACCTTTAAGATATTCTTCCATTGTCATTGAATCGAGCTGTGCCGCTTGTTTTGTGGGCCAGCCTGGCAAAAAGGATTACCCGTCGCTTGAAGCCCCGGCTTAAGATACTTTTCCAACATTCCCGCATATCCTAAAATTCTTTCCTCGGCTGTTAGTGAAACAGGCCATAGGGCAGGTTCATCCGGAGACTCTATTATTAATCTCCCGTCGATATATGACAGACTTCTATTGGGGACTGGCAAATTTATTAATTGAACCCCGACTTGCTGGGCATAACTCAATGTGAGAAAATGATGCGCTCCAATGAAGGCAGCCCCCATTTCACAAAACAATCCGTCGGAAAATTGGTCCCGCATCGTATATATTCGACCACCTGGTTGACTATTTGCCTCTAATAATCGCACGTTATATCCTTGTTTCATAAGCTCCAATGTGCATACCAACCCCGCCATCCCTGCCCCAATAACTACAATACGCTCAGGAAAACGACCTATCACCATAAAATCCGATTCCTCCAAATATTCCTTTATATGCATCATGCATGTTTATAATCCTCTAGTTGATAGGCGCTTCTTATTATTCTATGCTGTCCATTACTTCAATAAAACAATAGAGGAGCTGCCTGAAGCAAGCTCCTCTATTGTCGTGCCCGTTAGGATTCCTGTAGAACGTTAATTTTGCGCTTTGCACAAAAACGAGCGACTCCGGTACGATGAGTTAGTCCCTTTAACCATCTTAAGGAGGTCGCTCTATCTTGAAGTATAAAGCTCAAAACAAAATCAACTACTCAAACGCATTTCCATCCGGCACCTTGTTGTCGGCATCGACATCGAAAGCAATCCCACGTTGATCCCGCCGTCAACTTCCTTGGAATCCTGCTCGGCGTTCCGCTTCACTTCTTGCAAGTAATCGAGGATGAAGTGGCGGCTGCACTGGCGGCTATGCACATGGCTATGCTTTGCTGCGGCATGCTGGCCTCAACCTGGCTGAAGCGAGCTCAGGCAAGTGGAAAGGCCAAATGTCCATCAGTAAACGGGGCCGACCCAGACTTCGCCATGCGATGCGATGCTTCAACCGGCCGTGTATGAGGGAATAAATAAGAGAAGGAGGCTGATTACCATGAACATATCGACATATTTCTTCGAAGACGATGGACAAATTCCCAACAACCCGGATTTACCTGTGCTCCTTTACGCCGGGGCATTTCGAGAAGACCCTGTCCAAGCCGAAGCAAGATTCAACCTGAACAACTGGCGGAACAGCTGGGTGAACGGCGTATTTCCCTACCATCACTATCACAGTAATTCCCATGAGGTGCTGGGTGTGTTGAAAGGATCGGCCCTGCTGGTCATCGGTGGGGAGAAAGGAAAAGAAATCAAGGTACAAGCCGGCGATGTGCTGGTGTTGCCAGCCGGAACGGGCCATAAAAAGCTACGCTCAAGTGCTGACTTTTCCGTAGCAGGCGCCTATCCGGAAGGGATGAGCTATAATACGAAAACCGGTGAGGCGGGAGAACGGTCTCAGGTGCTGGAAGACATTAAACGTGTCCCTTTGCCAAACCAAGACCCTATCTTCGGGGATGAAGGACCGCTCCAGAGCAATTGGAAGAAGAAATAAGGGCAACCGGCGGTTACCCTATAGCATATTAACAGCTAAAATCACGAAGCCTCAGTCACATCCCCGCTCCTTGTTGCTTCAAGCCTTGTGCCTTGTGGTGTCACTCATTGTGAACTAACGTACCCGTTAGTTCAATTTCCCAATCTGAAAAATTCAGCTTGATTCATAAAATATTCATCAATTTTTTCGACTATAAGCCCTCCGTTTTCTTCCGAGTTGCGTTTAACTTGAATCCATTCGATGTCTTTCTTAAACTGCTCCCATAGCCTTTGACGCTGCGCCATATCCTTAAATTCCATCACATAATATAGTTTGTTTTGGCCTGTTGCATCTATCCAGAAATTCACGACCTTCATTCCCAGTCTTGTAAAAATTCTAAACGTATGCTCCTTAAATCTGTCTTGAATGGCATCCATTCGACCTTCGTAAATCGTATAGATTCGTAACTCGTATAGCATGTTATTTCCTCCCTGAATGAATCTGTTTGGTAATCCAGCACACTTCTATTTCGACTTTTTAGAAAATCAGATCGAGCGCATTCTCTCTGGACCATCATGTTTACCTGCCTTACGTCTGTGTGTTTTAGGCACTTCTTCAGTTTGGTTGTTACTCAAATCGGTTATACCAATCTTGGCATACAATTATTCTATGTCCGTCTGGATCAAAAACATCGAAGTATTTTCCGCAACCAGGATTATCATAACGTTCACTAACTCGAACGTTTTCAGCTAGTAGATTCGCATAAAACAGTTCAATATTTCTTGTTCCCATTTCAAACCATACAGACTGATTATTTTTTTCGTTCGGTTTATAATCCTCTTGCTGATGGAGGAAGATTGATGGACTATTTCCAATACTTAGGATCGCGTTTGGATAGGGGTCTGGTGCACGTTTCAACTCAAATCCTAAGTGTTTAACATAAAAATCAACGGATTTTTCTAAGTCACTTACTGCCACGCTTATGATATGTATGCCGATAGCCCTTTCAATTTGGTTTATAATTTGCTCATTACTCATCCAATCCCCACCTTTCTGGAAGATATATACAATACAAATGGTATCATTTAGCCTTTTCTATGTAAATGCTTATAGTTTAATGCCAGTGATTGAACAAACTACATATTTGCTGACAGCTTTTCGTATGCTTACACGGAACTAACGTGCCGGTTAGTTTAACGTCGAGGCTTCATACACCTTTGTCTCATCACCAGTAAAGATAAATGCATTAGTAATATGAATCCAGCCGTATTTCTCATAATATCCGTTTAAATCTGTACAAAGATAAAGTTTGCTGTGACCCTTTTTTTCCGTTTCTTGAAAAGCATGCTTCATTAATTGGGACCCGATTTTCCGTCCTCTTTGTTCTGGGGGTACGTATAAACAAGCAAGCCACGGAAATATATCTTGCCGAGAAATCAAATCATTACGCAATATAGCGTATGTACCAATAATTGATTCGTTTTCTATCGCTATATAAAAGCTTGGTAATTCACTATTAGTATTTAATGAATGAAGCATACAGTCGTGATAAAACTTAAAGTTCTTTTCAGTGCCCCATTGATTCCAAAAAATTTGTACAGCTCTTTCAAAATAATCGGGCTTATTTTTTAATTCATAAACCTCTACCATAACATTCTCCCTTTCCTGTTTTGAAAAGCTCATTAAGCTTCCACATACATAATTATATCTGTATTTAGTGCCTAATTATGGGAAGAGAATTATTATAACTATCCTGCCCCGTTCGTATTATGAGGTCACCAGATCTTACTGGTCGACCTCATTACCGGCGAATACCGTTAAAGAGTGATTAAATAAATCCTGTCAATGGGCTGGATGCTTCTATAGGAGAAAGTCATGCCCAAGCTTTCTCAGATCGTGGCATGCCGCACGGCAAGACCTTTCGATTTGAGCACAACCTCGAGGAACTAGCTTCGTTTTTAAGATATGTGCAAGAGCTTTAATCCTCTAAATTTGACAAGATGAGATTTTCAAAAAACACACATAAACACTCCAGGTCAAATCCGCTGTATCTTTATCAAATGGTTGAACCCGATTTGCCTAATGGAATGCCCGCAGTAATTACAACTAAATCCTCTTTCTCGAGAAATCCAAGCTTGTCGCAATTGATTAACGCGGATACAAACATAGCATCGGTTGTCTCAACGTTTTCGCCAAGCACTGGAATTACGCCCCATAGCAAACTTAGTTTCGGAAGGACATGCGGGTTTGGTGTTATAGCGACAATCGGGGCTTTTGGACGATATTTTGAAACCATTCGGGCAGTAAATCCATTCTCCGTTGGTGTAATAATGACCTTTGCGTTTAATTCTAGTGATGAACTTACGGCTGCTTGACTAATTGTTTCGGTGACGTTAACCGTTTGCTTCATACGTCTAACGGAAAACTTCTGGGCAAAGTCCAAAGTATTTTCTGTTTTCGCCGCGATCGTGGCCATAGTTGAAACCGACTCGACGGGTACTTTCCTGCCGCCGTTTCCCCAGAAAGCATGAGTACATCGACCCCTTGCTGTACCGCATTGGAAACATCGCTGACTTCAGCCCGGGTTGGCCGTGGATTTACCTGCATGGATTCGAGCATATGGGTCGCAACAATCACCGGCTTGCCAGCCTCGTTGCATTTTTGGATCATCTCTCTTTGTACCAGGGGGACATCCCCTACTTGAATTTCCACCCCCAGTTCGCCGCGTGCCACCATAATGCCGTCAGAGACAGCGATAATCCCATCTAAATTCAAAATGCCCTCTTCATTTTCTATTTTCGAAATAATCTGTACGTGTTCGGCATTGTTTTCAGCTAAAATTCTTCTCACTTCAAGAATGTCCTCGGCTTTCCTCACAAACGAAACCGCGATGATGTCGACTGCGTTTTCCAAGCCAAAGCGTATGTGATGGATATCCCGCTCTGTAATACCAGGCAAAGTTGTTTTGACGCCGGGCAGGTTGACACCTTTCCTAGGTTTCAAAATCCCTCCAGTTAGGACCTTACAATGAATATCACTTTCATTTGTAGACGTTACACACAGCTCAGGATTCGGTCCGTCCCCCCAAAGCTCGTATTCTCTTACACATGCCTCGTAGAGCTGGAACGTATGGAACTCGGCGTCTTCTCTGAGCAGACTATGCCCGAATGTATTGAGGAGGATCTCACCCATCGGGCCGATTCGGGCTTTGGGTCTTGCCGCTTTGGCAGCCGTGCTATGTAACCACACTTTGTCTTCTGCATTCAGCATGCGTTCCCCGCATGGTAAAAATGACACTTTCACCGAATCTTTTGACAATGGGAACACAAATCGATCAAACTGTCATGTTAACTGTTTTTTGATCAGTTCGAGCTGCTCGCCAATCCTCTGTGGGATCTCCTGAAACAGCTGCGGCCAGGTAGCATATAAATCGTCCGTCATCCGCCATTCCTTGAAATCCATGGTCGGTGTGAAGGCGAATTTCTGTAAGTACTGTCCGACGAGGCGGTCGGTTTCTTCACTCGTTTCATAAACGCCCCGGTAAAAGTCGGGAACCAAAAGCCCGGCGTTTCCCGCTTTTTCGTTTGCGGCGTTCATCAAATCGGGAATCAGCTCGAAGAACTGCGGCAATGGCGAAAAAGCGTGCTTTCCCGGCTGCGAATAGAGAGAGGATCACATGAGTATGATCGGCAAGATTGCTTCGGTCCTTCAACAGGCCCTTCAAATATCTGCCGTGAAAGCTGGCTTCGCAATCCAGCACTTCTCCGCTTTTTCCGACGAAAACCCAAACATGCTCCAGCTCATACAGATGCCCGATGTCATAATCCCAATAAATCGCATATTCCACGATCAAATCGAGATTCGGATCCACAAAAGAAAGCTTCCGGGGGAATGATGGCGAAGCCTGCTCGGTCCGGATCTCCGTCACCCCCACCCTCACCGGATAAAACGGCTCGCTGCGGTCGAAATAAAGATAAGGCGAATATTTTTGGGCGGTTTCCCCGTTCATGAACAGACCATCCTTTCGTCCGCCTAATCGGATTTTCGTTAATCCAGCTCCGCGTTCAAACGTTCGGCCAATTCGATCAGTTCCATCGGCTCGTGGATCGTAAAATCCGGTGTTTCGCTGTCGTCTGCCGGCGTCTTCGTATACCTCGGCGACCAATCCAAGAACACGCTTTTGATGCCGAGCTGCTTGGCTCCCTTCACATCGCGGGCAAGATTGTTGCCGACCATGATAGTGCGGGAAAAATCCTTCTCGCTCAAATCCAAAGCGCCGATCGCCGCTTTAAACATGCGCGGGCTCGGTTTTCGGTCCTTGATCGTCTCCGAGTAAATCATCGTGGTGAAGCAGTCGTAAATTCCGTTTTGCGTCAAGATGTTTTTAAACGATTGGGCCAGGCCGTCCGCCACAATCGCCAAGGTATATCCCCTTTCGGCCAGCGTTTTGACCATCATATCCGCTCCGGGAATGACGTCCGCACGGATGACGACATCCTCAGCGTCACGAATTTCCGTACTTTCATCAATAATCGTATCTCCGCTGTCCAAAAAAATAATCAATTTTTTCTCTTCCATTCGTTTGCTCTCTCCTGTCGTTGATGTGTGGTAATGAAAATTGTTGATTTCCCTGCTACAGCCGAACTGGCTGCATCAGCCCGTCTTCGCCGAAGACCAGCGGGTCCATGCATACTTCGCGATGAAATCCTTTTCCCTGCGCAAACCGGGTCAGCGGCGTGACAAACCGGTGATAGGCAATCCAGTATTTATCGCAACCGGGTTCCTGGAGAATCGAATGATGGCCGGTGCCCAGCATGCCCTTTTCCTTATTCTTTATAAGAACGGGATACCGGTAAGTGATCGGCCCGTAAAGACGCTCCGCCGTGCCATAGTTGACGTGGTAGTCCTCGCTGCCGGTATCGTCGCAGGACCAGGTGAAGTGATAGAGTCCGCCGCGTTTGAGTACCGTGACCGCCTCGCGGAAATCGTGCAGGCCGTCCAGATTCTTCATCGTATCCTCGATAACGTTTACCATATCTTCACCGAGCCGTACGATGGCAGGGTTTACGTTTCCGAACAAAAGGTACGCCGTTCCGTCCTCCTCAAAAAAGACAGAGGGGTCAATGGTCTGCCCCATGGCGATGCCATGACGCTTCGTCCGCTCCAGCGTAACAAGCGGCTGAGGCTGCGCGCGAAAAGGGCCTGCCGGACTCTCGGCAACAGCAGCTCCAATGGCGCTCTCTCCATTTTTCATTTTGCCGCAGAAATAATAGTAATACTTTCCTTCCTTGCCGGCCATGGCCGGAGCCCATGCGCTGCCGACAGCCCAAGGTACTTCCTCCGTCGCCAGATCCAAAATGACTCCTTCGTCCCTCCAACTGCGCAGGTCGTCCGAAGAAAAGGCATGAAATAGCGTGCCCGACCAGTCTGTGAACCCATCCGTGGTAGGGTAAAGGTAATAGCGGCCGCCGAACTTCATCAGTTCCGGGTCTGCAAATTGCCCAGGCAATACCTGATGGCCGTCGCCAAACGCCGCGAGAAGACGGCTGCATTCGGCAGCGGTTATGGGCAGTACCCCGCCGTGGCGTTTCTTTGATACTCCCAAATCGAAAGCCCCTTCCGGCAAAACCACAAATTCCCCGCTTTCCAGATCGGAGGTCAGCAAGGGGAGATAGCCCTTTCCTTCCGCAAAGCGATCCACAATTAGGCACCATTCCTCACGATCGTTCAGCTTGAAGATTTGCGGGCCTTCCACACCTGACAATTCCTCCAGAACCGGAGCATGCAGATTGGTAAAGGAATCTGTTTTCAGCGATGTGCCCTTTTCTACCCGGATATTCTTCGTCGTTTCATCCTTGGAAAACCGGTAAAAGGTACCGTTATGGGCGATGATCGTGGTGTCGATGATATGGTTATCCCGTTCTATATACTTTTCGGGCACGGAGAAGCTGCGGAAATCTTTGGTGCGGGCGCAATAGATTTTTTGTTTCCGCTCATTTTCATGCGGCTCTCGGGTTGCAGAGGCCCAAAACACCAAAAATTCGTCCGCGGCCTCGTCGTAAATGGCCTCCGGCGCCCAGACGCAGCCGGCACCAGGCACGCCAAGTGTGACGGCCCAAGGCGAAGACCAATGCACCAGGTCGGCGGATTCCCAGACGATGATGTCGCGGCTTCCCGCATTAGAAGCAGCAGCCCATCCCTTCCCGCTCGCCATGCGAAGATCCGTGGCAATCAAATAAAACTTGCCTTCCTTGGGCGAGCGCACCAAAAACGGATCCCTCACGCCCCTTTCCCCCAATTCCGAACACAGAACCGGTAAGCCCGCGTTCAGGTCTTTCCAATGCAGGCCGTCCTCACTGTAGGAGAAGTAAACTTGCTCGCCGCCCGGCTCCTCCCCGGTAAAATGCACGAAAAGATAACCCGAATAATGGAAAATTTCTGCTGACAATATGCTCCCCTCCTGCTGTGTTTAAAATCTCGCGCCGAGTGATTTGATGCCGACCGGGGGAATCAACCTCGACAACCTGAAGGACTGGATCGCAGCAGGCGCCTTGGCGGTCGGCATGGGTCCGATCTGACGAAGGAAGCGGTAGCCGCGGATTTCGATCGGATCACGGAGAAGACGCCCGCCTATATGCAAGCGGTCCGCGACGCGAAAGCTGCGAAGTAAACGGTAACCTGTTCAGCGGACAACGCATGTAAATCAAGCAGAGACGGCCGAAGACGAGAAAATTCCTTCGGGTGTCTCTGCTTTTTGTATGCTGAGGGGATTCCGAGCTTTTTTGCAAAAAGCCCTTTTTGGTGACTTTGTCGGGAAGTCGACCAGATCGCTTTTATCGTTATCTACGATTGGACAATGCGATAGATCTCTCCCGCCTTCGCCGAGAACCGAACAATGCCTTCACCTGCAGGGAACATTGGAATGATACCGTCCTTGCCGACTATCTTTTTCCACCTGGCAGCAGAACCGCGCATTCCTGATCTCTTGACGAATGAATCTCCGCTTCCTCCAGCTTGCCATCCGCCCACGTGAATGCTGCCTCAAACCCGCCGCGCGTCCGCAGGCCTTTGACAGCGCCCGATGGCCATACTTCCGGAAGAGCCGGCAGAAACTCGATAAAACCCTGGTGAGACTGCAGGAGCATCTCGGCCATTCCAGCCGTGGCCGCGAAGTTGCCGTCGATTTGAAAGGGAGGGTGCGCACTGAGCAGGTTTGCATAGACTCCTCCATGATGATGATTGATAGCCTTGCCGTCTTCGACAAGTTCAAGCATGCGGTTTACCAGTGCAAAAGCCCGGTTTCCGTCCTTCATCCTCGCCCATAAAGCAATCTTCCACCCCAGGCTCCACCCCGTGCCGTCATCTCCACGAAGTTCTAGTGACTTTTTGGCTGCCGCCATTAAATCCGGCTTGCTGCTGTCCGTCAGCTGTCGTCCGGGATATACCCCAAATAAATGAGAAAGGTGACGATGATGCTTGTCCTCATCCTCGAAGTCGACGGACCATTCCTGAAGCCGGCCGTTGCGGCCGATCTGCAAAGGAAGCAGGCGATCCCTTTGCCGCAGCACGTTTAGCCGGAACTCTTCGTCCTCGCCCAGAATCTCGGATGCCTCCGCAACGTTCGTGAAGAGGTCCCAGATGAGCGACAAATCCATCGTGGCCGCCGAGCTTACGCCTGCCAATCCTTCCGGGGTCCGAAACTTATGCTCCGGGGATGTCGACGGCGACGTGACAAGATGGCCGGCTTCGTCTTCAAGCAGCCAATCCAGGCAGAACTTGGCGGCTTCCATCATCGTTGGAAAGGCGATCTCTCGAAGGTACTCCTCATCGCCGCCAAAGGCGTAATGTTCCCACAGATGCTGGCAAAGCCAAACGCCGCCCATCGGCCAGAGCGCCCATACCGGATCGCCGCTTTGGCCGTAATCGCCGACCGGCGACGTCTGTCCCCAGATGTCCGAATTATGGTGAGCGACCCATCCAGCGGCTCCATAGTGCCGTTCGGCCGTCTCCGCTCCATTGCGGGCAAGGACGCCGATGTAACGAAGCAAAGGTTCGTGGCATTCCGCCAGATTCGTCGTCTCGGCCGGCCAGTAGTTCATCTCTGCATTGATGTTAAGTGTCCAGTTGCTGCTCCATGGCGGCCGGGTATCTGCGTTCCAGATTCCCTGAAGATTGGCAGGCAGCGTGCCCGGACGGGAGCTTGCGATCATCAGGTACCGTCCATAGTGAAAAAGGAGCTCCACGAGCGCCGGGTCTTTCCCGCCCCTATGTACAATTCTCTTGTCTGTCGGCAGCTCAGAGCCATCACCTTGCTCTTCTCCTGCCAGCTTCAGCTGAACGCGCCCGAATAAGCCGCTGTAATCCGCGGCATGGCGTGCCCGGAGCTCGCTGTCGCTGCGTGCCAGCGCAGCCGCCACCGCAGCGGCGGCCACGGCCTCTGCTCCTTGCCCATCTCGGTCGGGAAGGCTTCCGGAATCGCGGAACGTGGTCGCCGCTGCAAACACAATCGTAAGCGATGTCGCTCCCGAGACGCGCAGACCGTCCGAGGCGAGCGTCATCGTCCCCCTTCCTGCCGTGCCGCCAGCCGGCCGGCAAACCGAATAGCGTCAGTCGTTTCGAAGTCTCCGTATCGAATGGGTCTGTCCACATCGTAATAGTTTGGGGACACATGCTCCGGCGCTTGTCCGGAGAGCGCCAATTGGCCATCCCGGACATCGACCCGATTGCGCAGAGTGCTGTTCAGGCTGGCGCGAAGGCTGATCGCACCGGGTTTGCTCGATTCTAGTCGTACCACGATCACGCCGTCGGGACAGGAAGCAAACACCTCGCGTTTAAAGAGCGTTTCACCGATCCGGTACTCCGTCGTAACGACAGCCTCGTCGAGCGAAAGAGTGCGCTTATAGCCCTTCGCTATATTTCCGTGCTCAAACTGCAGGAGGAGCTCGCCGAGAGGCAGGTAGGATTGCGTATAAGGCCCCATCATGTCGCGGGTGCGAAGATCCGCCTCCGCGTATCGGCCTTCGGCGATCAATTGGCGAACATCCGCAAGCGCGGCGAGCGCATTCGGGTTATGCCAATCCCGAGGCGGCCCGGACCATAGGGTCTCTTCGTTTAGCATAAGCTTTTCGGTCTCAACTCCGCCGAACACCATCGCTCCTAGCCGCCCATTGCCGACCGGAAGTGCCTCGGTCCAGATCCGGGCGGGCTGCTCGTAATGTAATTTCATAAGGTCTCCTCGCTATCCGTTTAATAATAGCCGCTTCACGATCGCCTGAGGTTGCCAAGCGTCAAATGGACCTCGCCGTCTGGGTCGGCGGAAACCGACGCGCTGACCTGGGAAATTGTCTCGCCGGCGAATGTATAATCGGGACTTTCAAAATCGACGGGCAGGAGTTCTGCATCCTGATGAATTTTGAACATGTCGAACACATGACATATCGGAGGCGTCAGCGCCACTTTACCCATTTTGGTTTACTCCACTAACGGCCGTATCCAGGAAATACCGCTTCATTTTCGCAATTTCCGTTCCAGCCAGCATCATGATGCCAATTCCGTGATTGTCGTTCGTTACCGTACGCAGATCTTCATTATAGTAATCGGGAGTAAAAGCGTATCTTGAGCCGCTGCACACGCCGTGAACGTTGCCCGACCGATCTATGGCGATCCGGGTTAACCCTCTCCAGGCCAACAAGGCGGCATCCACATAACGATCCGGCTCCCGAAGCCATCCGAAACGGACGCCCCTCGCAAAAGCATAGGCAAACATCGCCGTGCACGACGCTTCCAAATACGTTTCCGGATGGTTCAATACCTGATGCCAAAGCCCGCTGTCCGATTGCAAAGCCAAGTAGCCTTTACACAGCTCATCAAAAAATTCGAGGAGCGCCGGCCTCGCTTCGTGCGTCTCCGGAAGAGCTTCCAATACCTCCGTAAGCGAAAATAAAACCCATCCGTTACCGCGTCCCCAAGGGATTCGAGTTGCGCTCCCGTACTTGAAATCGTACACGTGAGACATAATCCGATCTTCCGGCATGAATAGATAATTCCTGAACAATAAAAACTGTCTCGCCGCTTCGTCCAACGCGGAAGCCTTATTCATAATATCGGCGTAACGGCATAGGAACGGGGTACTCATGTATAAATCGTCGGCCCACATCGTATTCGCGGAGTATTCGCCCGGGCATGTCCGGTAGAAGGCGCCGTCCTCACGCCTTTCCAGCTTGTTCAGCATAAAATCCGCGATCCGGGAAGCCACTGGCAGAAAGGCTTTATCGCCGCATTCCCGGAAGGCTTCCAGCATAGCCGAGCCAAAGGAGCCGCAGTTGTCGAGCATTTTCATCAAGACCAGCTGGTGGTTGATAGCGGGAAAGCCGTACTGATGATAATCCCAAAGGGAATATTCATACATATCTGTGCAGGCTTGGACATGCTCAACCGCATAACGAATCATGTCCGGCCTTTCCAGGAAACGTCCCGTTTGAAGCAGCCCATAGATCGTAACACCCAGCGGATAGTCCCAGCGGGCATAATTCGTCATACTGCCGACGGTCCATTTATTGCTGAGCATGGAGTTTTCATAGTAAGGGCGAACCCAGGCATCCGGCATATCCAGCCGCCAGTATGTAAACTCGGGCCCGTCCTTCCCCTCTTTATCGATCACATACAAACGGTTCGTCCGCTGCAAGTCGTGGGGATCGGGTTCCGTCGTCGGCTCGAACGGTCCGGCAAACAGCCATGCCTGTTTTTCGGGGCTATGCACTTGGCGCGGAGCCTGCAAAGCAAGAGGAACGCCGTTAATCGAAGCCCTAAACGTATACCCCCAGCTTTCCTCCCCGCAAACGCATCTCAACAGCAGATCGTGCGCTCCTGATGCGAGTTTTATCTCCGTGGTAAAATGGCCGGGTTTATCTTCCTTCAGCGTCTCCTTACCGTCGATCCATACCGTAATCGGTCCGGAGGCTTCGATGGATAAGCTTACAAGCCGGTATCCCTGCTTATTCTGATCCAGGCGGGTCCATGCATAAGCCGACTGGCCCGGCTGGAGGCCATACATCCGCTCCAAAGAAGGAAGAGTACGTTCTTCCTCGTCCCACCGGTACTTCGGCAGCCAGTTTATCCCGCTGTCTCGCTCATAAGTAAACAAATCGGGCAGATCTTGTTCGTCCGGCGCGATATCCTGATCGACGGGAATGGAAAAGACCCAGCCCGCCATTCCCTGTCTTTCCCTAAAAGGGGCAAGAACCTGAAGAATGCGAACCTTCGCTTCGTCTGAGCCGATCAAGCAGCCAAACCCCGCCGGTGTATGCTTCATTTTGATGAACAAGGTGTTCCAGCCCTTTGTGAACGTAACGTTCAGCTTCACTTTCGCATCCGGGCTCATCTCATCTATGACAGTGGAACGGTAGGAAAGCTGGCCGTTAAGGAAGAGGCGTACCGGACCGAGGCATTGGATCACAAGATCCAAATTTCTCTCCTCATCGCTCCATACCCGTCCCGCGCCGTATGCCCATTGCCCCGGCCTCGCTTCCGGAAACCGCCGGCTCAAGTTCAAGTCGTACAGGCCTTCGCTATTTTGCAATACGCCCGATTTGGGAAACGCCCGGAATACGAACCCGGCCTGGGGATTGGCCCCGATATACCTCTGCGAAAGTACATTCAGAATTTCATCTTCATGCTCGCCAAAGCGATAATAAGCGCTCTCTTGCTCTTGAAAGTAAACAGTCATTATTCTCTCTCCTAAACATTCGGATCCACGTTTGGTGAACACCGGATGACGAATGTATGATCGATCGGCGTAATCAGATTAACAAGAAGCATCTGGCAGCCCGTTGGATACGACATGTTGCGGATAGCTGCTGCCGTATGCTCGGCAGCTGCGCCTTCGATCTCGATCCAATCCCCATCGTGCTCATATAGGACGTTTCCATTTCTCCATAACATTTTGTTTTCTCCCGCAGGCTCACACCCTTCCCCTGCAGCGTCCCTTCCGCTCCGAAGAGAAACACAACCTGTGTCAGCACATTGTCCGGCTTGGCGGATACAATAAGCATGGTCCATCCATCCTTGGTTTCTGTCGCTTCTACGCTGGGTTCATGAACCTGAAGATGGGTAACGGGCCGCTTGTGATGCGGCAGCAGATACCAAGGACTAACAGGATCGGATGCGGTCTCCGGAAGCTGCGCTTGCGGAACGGGACCATAGTAGCCCTTTTCCTCATGGGCCTTTAAACGGTAAGAACCGTTAATCTCCTCTAATTTCTTGAATTTGATCGTACCCGGTTCAAAGGTGGAGCCGATTTGGACACCCAAGAGCCTGGCCTTGCCGTGCCGCAGGGCAAAGAAGGAAGCAGCCTCTGTCATGACTGTGGAACTGGTTATGCCCCTCCGGTGACGGACAACCGGAGCACCAAATTCCGGGTGAAGGCTGCTGTGCGAAATTTTTCCGTTGTGACCGGCTTCCCCCATTTTGGATAGATACATGGAGCGGCTAAATCCGCCGTTGATGATTTTGCGGTATTCCGTAGGCAGCTCACCCGGTTCGATTGTGTTATCACGTAAAGCCGGATGAAGCAAAAGGTTAAGCATCGCGTTGTTCGGAAGGGCACCCGGATGCGTTATCGCTTCTCCTGCCAATCTGGCCATTGCCGCGAATGTAGGGTCTTGGTCATGGACGGCCATGAGCTGATAAATGGAATAATAATCCCCAAGCTTGAACGCATGGCCAAAATCTTGGCGGCCCGAATAGTCAGTGACGATTTCACCGTCAGGGTGAACCAGATACATCATCATTCGCAAATTGGCCCGAACCCCTTCGAGCAGCTCGGGACGGTCCAGATAACGGGCGGCATAGTAAAGATTGATATCGCTCACGGCGTTATAAATCCCGTTGCTGCGCTCCGTCCACTCTCCGTCCGGGGTGATGTCGAGCCCTTCAGCTATCCACTCGGAGGCCCGTTCCTTCAGTGCTTCCATGCCAAAGATATCATATAAGGAGCCAAGGGCAGAGCAGATCACCCAGCGATGATTCGGGGTATGAACCCCTCCGGTCAGAAGGGCGGGAATGGTCCGCTCCAGAAAAAGACGGACATCGGCGGCGACCGATTCGGCCGGCTGCCACCCGCATGAGGAGAGCAGCTTGTAAATCTGCGATAATCCGACCACGTTGAAGGCCGTATCCGGCGGCGAATGATAGTTGGTCCAGCCCGGCGAGATGGTACCGTCGTCATGCTGGAAATTCAGCATAAATTGCGTCAGCTTCTTCAATCGTTCCAGCAGTTGGTTGTTATGATAATAGGCGGAATCCGGATTGACAATGGCCGTTACCCACAGGGCCATCACCATGAGGGAATTCGTATGGCTCGGCCACGGGATCCCGGTCACCGGGTCGACAACGCCACCAAAATAGCGGTTCTCCGCATCCAGCACCTGACGGTCGAAAGCTTCCTGAGCCCAGCGGTCGTTCAACTTAACCAGATTTTGATAGATCATAAGCTTCCGTGCTCCTTTACTCTTTAATGGCGCCCAGCATTACGCCGGTAACAAAATAACGCTGAAGCCACGGGTATACGATCAAAATCGGAACCGTCGAAAAAATAACGGTGGCAGCCTTCAAGCTCTCCGGGACGACCGACTGCATTTGGCTGCCTTCCAGTCTCATCAGGTCGTTGACCTGACTGTTCTGTATCATCTGATAGAGCTTCAATTGAAGCGGATAGAGCTCAGGTTTTGAAATATACATGAGCGCATCTTGGAATCCGTTCCACCTTCCGACCGCGTAGAACAGACTCAGTGTGGCAAGCGCGGGCATGGACAAGCGCAGGGTTATGCGCCATAGCATCCCGAAGTAGCTGCATCCGTCGATTTCCGCCGATTCCTCCAAGGCCCTTGGTATGCTTTTGAAAAAGGAAATGAGAATGATCAGGTTAAATGCACTGACCAGCCCCGGCAAAACCATAGACCACATAGTGTTCAGCAGATGCAGGCTGCGGATCAGAATATATTCCGGAATCATGCCGCCGCTGAAAAACATGGTAAAAATAATAACTATCATAAAAAACTTGCGGCCCTTCAGCTCACTTTTCGATAAAGGATAGGCAGCGGCAATGGTCATAATCATGCAGAGCGCGGTGCTCAGCGCCGTCAGCAGAACCGTAAAGACCAAGGAATGAATCATAGATGCGTTGGTAAACACTTTTTTGTATGCTTCAAAGTTGGTATCCATCGGCCACAAGGAAACTTTGCCGGATGTGATCGGAGCGGTTCCGCTTAAAGACACCGCAATAATATGGATAAAAGGGAAAAGGCAAAGCAGTACGGAAATCGCAACAAACCCAATAAACACTGTATCGTAAACCCTGTTTAGCGCTCGTTCATTCATGACTCTGGCCCCTTTCTGCGATGCGCTTAAATAATGCCTTCGCCTGTCAGCCTCTTGGAAATAAAGTTAGCTCCAAGCAGGAATACCAATCCCACAACCGCCTGGAATAATCCCACCACCGTCGCCAATGTATATTGGCCGGATTCCAGGCCGACACGGTATACAAACGTACTTAGAACTTCCGAATAATCGCGGACGATCAGGTTGCCAATAATATAAGGCCTGTCGAAGCCGATGGAGATCATATTCCCCAGGTTGATGATAAGCAGCGTTACAACGGTTGTTTTGATGCCGGGAAGGGTAATATTCCAGATCCGCGTCAACCTGCCTGCGCCGTCAACCTCCGCCGCTTCAAACAATTCTTTGTTGATTCCCGTCATGGCCGCAAGATACAGAATCGTTCCCCATCCTGCACTTTGCCATACACCTGCCAGCAAATAAGTGACCAGCCAGTAATGTTTCTCGGATAGAAACGGGATCGCTTGAAAGCCCCAGCCGGTTAGAAAGTTGTTGATCATGCCCGATTCATTACCGAAAACTTGATAAACGATTCCACCGATAATAACCCAGGAAATAAAATGCGGAATATATAAAATCGTCTGGGATAAACGCTTGAACCATACGATCTTGATTTCAAACAGGAAGATCGCCAAAAGGATCGGGGCAGGAAAAGAGACGAGAAGATCAAGAAAATTCAACATTAGCGTGTTTCGCAGCACTTTAACGAAATCCGGATTGGAGAAAACCTCCTTAAACCCTGCAAAGCCTATCCAGCTGCTACCATTAATTCCCTGAAAGAAGTTGAAGTCCTTAAAAGCGATCTGTACGCCATACATGGGTCCGTACTTAAAGATGATAAAGTAAACCAGCGGCAAGGTTATTAATGCATATAGCTGCCAGTACCGTCGAAGGTAGACGTTCATTACTGCTTCCCCTTAATGCCCGATCTAGTGTAATCAAAGAAGCGCCCTATGACGCTCCTTTGATTGGGTGTAACGTCTTTGCCGATTACTTCGTTTGCATCTCTTTCCATGCTGCTTTGCGTTCGTCAGCAATAGCTTGACCGCCGCTGGACATATAGCCGCTCATCATCGTGTCAAATACGGAGTTGAAATTCTCTGGCTTAGCCATCGTTGCTTTCACAATCAGTTCTTCATATTTCGCCTTTAATGCTGCTCCGTACTTGTTTTCCGCTTCAATCGGAAGTGGCGAGATAATCTGTTTAACCCCGTCCGTGACAGAGATAGTAAGCACCTTTTTAACATCGCTTTGATATCTTTCCGGGAAGTTCTTAATAAAAGCTGCGTCCGTTTTCTCTTGTGTGTCAAGAACAAGACCGTTAGCGAGAATACCCATATCGCCGCCGCTGTACGTATTGTTCTTTGCAGAAGCCGGCGGGTTATCGATCACGGCTGGAATTCCATTAGCATCCAGATTGTAGTTCTGACCCTTAACCCCTTTAAGCATGGTTACCAGATTGTCGCCCGACGCCATCCAATCCAGATATTTAACGGCTTCGACGGCATTTTTACTCGACTTCGGAATCATGATGTACATGCCGTTCGGAGCATCGAGCGGCTTAGCGTGTTTACCGTCTTTATTGGTGTAGGCATCCACTGGAGTCAGCGACGCAGACGGGACGTTCTTCTTCAGAGTATCGTAAGTCCCATCGTTGTAGTAAATGTTGATGGTATCCTCGCTGAAGAAACCAACTCTGCCGTTGGAAATATCTTTAGTCAAGGTTTCCTTTTTATTATCCAAACCGAAGTCCGGGCTCATCAAGCCTTCGTTGTACAGCTTGTTCATAAACCGGATGGCTTCCTTGAAGCCCGGATCCAGCATCGGAATTTCACGAATTTGTGTTTTCTCGAAGCGCTCTTGATCGCTCATAGTACCAATAAATGACCAGATAATAGGCTCGTACTGGGCAGGGGCAATACTCATGCCAAGAGGAATCACTTTGCCGCCTGTTTGCCCGGGATCTTTCTCTTTAAACGCTTTCAATACGTTGTACAGCTCATCTGTCGTAGTCGGGACTTTCATGTTCAGTTTATCCAACCAGTCTTGACGAATGAAAGACGCATATTTGCCTATCTCCGCTCGCTTCGCTGGAATCGCATACTGCTTCCCTTTGTATTGACCAACGCCCAAGATTTCAGGTCCAAGGAGTTTGGTGACATGCGAGCCGTATTGCTTCAGCAAATCGGAAACCTCCGTTAAACCGCCCTGTGAAGCATATTTGCTGAACGTACCTTTATCATAAGTCATGACGATGTCGGGAACGTCCGCATTGCTGGCCATCAAAACATTCAGCTTCGGTACTTCTTCGCTTCGCGGCACCGGCACGAATTCCACATTAATATTGTTCGGCTTTCCGAAATTCTCTTTCACATAATTCGTAAGGAACGAATTGGTGATCGTTACCCCTTCCGGAGGATTGCCGCGATCCCAAATCTCCACCTTCAGATTACCTGCCTTTGCCGTAGTATTGGCTGGCGCACTGCCGGCCGGTGCTGTCGGACTGGCGGCATCCTTTTTGTCGGACGAACAAGCGGACAACAGCGTGGTGCCGGCAACTAACATGGAAAGACTTAGCATAGTGGCTTTCTTTGTTGCTCTTTTTTGCATGGATGTCTCACCTTACCCTTTTTTAGATTGATTAGAGCTCAGCATTGCCTCTGACACGAATTATTTCACCCGATGCCGAAATGCACAATAAACTAGTTTCGGAGCATAAACTGTACCCGTCCGGAAGCGGTTCCTGAGGGAAATAAACCGTTTTCGCGATAAACCGGAACGGCATTTGCCGACAAAAAAACCTTATTCCGCGTAGAGTTACCCGTGTGTACCGGACTCTGGGGAATAAGGTTATCTACTTCTTCTCCATTTGCTTCAGTTTGCGGAAATCCCCGGGTGTCACACCTATGACCTTCTTGAACACCCTTCCGAATGTAATGGCATTCGCATACCCCACTTTCGTGGCAATGTCCTGGATCGTATCATGGGTGTCCTCAAGGAGCGACTCCGCATGTTTCATCCGAAGATGCACTAGAAAATCGACAAATTTCATGTTGAATTCTTCTTTGAATAAATAACTGGCATACTTTCCTGAAATTTGAAATTGGTCGCTCAGATGCTTGAGTGAAAGATTCGGGTCGGAGTGATTGTTCTCGATGTATTTTTTGATTTCCTCGATCAAGGCCTTATAGCTTTTGGATTCATTTACCGATACATAAGTCTGGAACAGCTCCGTCAGCCAATCCGTTACAAGCCTTTGAACCTCACCGAGATTGGAAGCCTGCCGGATCGACACCCACATATCGTCCCATTTCTTCCCCGTAAAGCGGTTAGCTAAATTCTCCGACAGCTCCCCGACCTCTCTCTCCAGGATTTTCATCAAGGTCTCCAGCTGCAGGTGAATCTCTTCATCCCTAAGATTGTCCGTGATGAAGGATTCGAAAATAGCATCCAGCCTGGATCGCCAGTCATTTCCTGCCAGCCGGAATTCCCGGACGAACTGAGACATCGATTGATAATATTGATAGCTGTGAAAATCGGAGTGCTCCGGCAGCTCATCACTAAGCACGACAGCTTCCTGGCCAAGCGAAAGCTTATGATGGAGCGCAGAATCGGCAGATTGACACGAACGGTGAATGTCAGCCAGTGCCGTCACCATGGATCCGATCCCCATCGTTAAGGAAATATGCAGATTCTCATTAATCCAGCTGTGGCATTTCTCCCCGATGGATTTGAATGCCGCTTTGTCCGGTTCATTCCCTTCAAAGCTGACGATGCATCCCAGTTTCACGTCGCTAATCCACTCGCACCAGCTGCTCATGCCCTGTTCATTGATGACTTCATTTAAAACGTTCATTATGGCAAATTTTAAAATATTCTGATCCGAAGAGGAGTACTTTTGTTGAAACTGCCCGTACCGGTTCAGCTCGACGATAAAGACCGCGAAACCCTCAGGCTCGACATCTCTTGCAAAAGGCCGCAGGCTCTCCACCCGTTCGCGCAGATTACCCAAACGCTCGCCTATGATCAAATCGCGGAACAGCTGCCGGCGAAGGTCAAGTTCATGATTCCTGCGCTCTTTCTCGTAATCGACCGTTTGGTCAATCAGTTTCTCCAAAGCACGGCTGATAAAGGATAGGTCGTCCTGGGCAGAGAGCTTCGGATCGGTTTCCGATAGTTGAAGAAGCTGCAGGCGTTTCATCATTTGGGAGATCGGACGATAGTTCCGTCTTGTAAGGTAAACCATAAGAATGATCGCACCGAGTATGGTAGCGATTCCAATTCCAATCCATATATAGGAGATTAACGATACCCAGGAATACAGCTGTCCCGCCTGGAGGCCGCTTTGAAAAGTCCAGTTCAAGTTTTTCGCATGAATTTTGGTCAAAACCTGCCCCTTACCCAGATAACTGTTTCCAACGAACTCGAACACACGGTCTCCGCTTTCGTCGTAGACGTCAAGATAGGAAACGCTCCCTCGAAGCAGCCCGCTGATCATACTCTGCAATCTGTATAAGTTGATATTGATTACGATCATTCCATCTTTACCGAAGGGAATGGGCAGCGGTTTGGCGAGAGAAATCACGGATGCTGCGGTTTGTCCGTTTCCGGCCTTGTAGGGCCTGACGCTGCTCCAGCCGCGGTCTGCCGAGTCCTTAAGGTGATCGTTTAGGAAGTCGGCGTCTGCAAAAGTGTCAAGCTTCGCAAGGCCGCTTTGAGTAAGCACGACGTTATCGGATTTGCGGTAAATATAGATGGAATCAATCAAGCTATAATTAGCTATCAAGGTATTCATGCTTTGAACGGTATTGTAATAACGATCAAAGCTTTTGGTGCTGGAAGGATCAAGAAAATCGTTGTAGGTTTTATCCAGCTCCAGCTGCTGCAATACCTTCATCTCTATGTCACTGACCGAACGATCAACAGACTCCACAATATAATTTGTCGATATCCGATTGGCCTTGGAGGTCTCATTTCGGGACATATCATTTACGATCAGAAAAGACATGAAAATCAGCACCGTCACGGTCAAAAGAAAGACAGGCATATAAGACAGCAAAATTTTCTTCGAAAATGTCCGCTTCAATCTCAGGTCTCCTCTTTGAAATGTGGTAAGCAGGATTGGTTTTTACATTTTCTTTTCCATTATAAGCGGAATAAAACCGGCATGTCTATTGAGGGCGGATTTTACCAGAGCGGACGTTATCCTTCGCGGCGGAATAATCAAAAGAACAGTTGCCTCCGCCTGCGCAGGCAACGCTGCTCTTTTGTTCCCTTATGCCTTGATGGCCAATCGAATAACGTTCCAGGATGCCTTGGGGAGATTGGCATGAACTTGCCCGTCTTCTGCCCTTGCCGTTCCACCGTTATGGGGAACAACACGACCCGGATGGCTCTTGGTATTCGCAGCCTTAAGATCGTCATGTTCCAGCACCAGATGCTCGATGACCCTGATTTTGCCGAAGCTGCGCAGGTTTACTTCCAGGTTAAGCCCTTCTTCAAGATTTCGATTGACTGCGAATATCGTCATTTCGCTCTGCTCCTCGTTATAGACACTGACCGCCTCCAAATAGGGAACGTCCGTAAAATCTTTGGAGTCATAACGGGGCGAGCGGATAATGGGATGGAGAACGGTTCCCCTGCCGTAAAGGGAAGCATGAAGATAAGGATAGTAAGTGGTTTGGAGCCAGAGGGGCCCTCCGTTCTCCGTCATAATGGGCGCTATCACATTGATAAGCTGTGCGAGACAAGCCATTTTCACTCGATCCGCATGCTTAAGCAGCGTAATTAAACAGCAGCCTACAACAAGAGCATCCTCCAAGTTGTAAGTATCTTCGAATTCCGGCGGCGCCACCTGCCAGCGTTCCGCTGCCCGGCTTGAACCAATCGTTTTCCATACGTTCCATTCGTCCAGAGAAAGGTAAATCTTCTTTTGCTCCGCTTCTTTGCCTGGACATAGTCGCAAATAGACGCTACAGTCCCAATAAAATGATCCATATCGAGAGAACGGGCAAGAAAGTTCATCGAATCGTTCTCATTGTTATTGTAATAGGTGTGTAAGGACAAGTAGTCCGCTTGCTCGTAAGTGAGATCCAGCACCGTTGCTTCCCAATCCGCAAAAGTCGGCATCCCGCTGCTCGAGCTCCCGCAGGCGACAAGTTCGAGATTAGGATCAACCCATTTCATGACTTTGGCCGTCTCATTCGCCAACCGCCCGTATTCGACTGCCGTTTTTGCTCCGATTTGCCACGGGCCGTCCATTTCATTGCCGAGACACCAGGTTTTGAACCGGTGGGGTTCTTTATACCCGTGGGAAATCCGCAGATCGCTCCAATAGGAGCCTGAGGGATGGTTGCAGTACTCTACCAAATTCCGAGCCGCGTCCGCGCCCCGGGTGCCAAGATTCACCGCCATCATAACCTCGGAGCCGGCTTGTTTCGCCCAATCGGCAAACTCATTGGTTCCGACCTGATTGGTTTCCGTCGTCCACCAGGCCAGCTCCAGCTTATGTTTGCGCTCCGATTGCGGGCCGACGCCATCCTCCCAGTTATACCCGGATACAAAGTTTCCGCCCGGATATCGAATAATGGGGACATTCAATCTCCGGATCGCCTCCAAGGCATCGCCTCGGAAACCTTGTTCATCGGCTGTTGGATGGGAAGGCTCATAGATTCCCCCATATACCGCGCGTCCCAAGTGTTCGATAAAAGAACCGTAAATTCTCGGATCCACCTCAGCCAGAACAAAATCCTTATCGATCGACATAAAAGCCTTAAGCACCATGGTCGCCCTCCGTTGAATTAATAAAATAATTAATTTAACTCACTCATTTTGCTATGATATTTTTATCACACCATGTTAAAATAATCAATATATGAATTCATGATTCCCGGATGGAGGCTCCCACTCATGCAATTGTCGACGGACTCCCAGTCGTTATTGGTTTATGAAGCGCTGGCAAGCGAAGTGCGACTGCGTATTATCGATCTTCTTCAACAGGAAGAGAAAAACATTAAAGAATTGGCTGAAGCGCTTCAGGTTAGCAGTGCCATCACAAGCGTTCATGTCGGGAAGCTGCAAAAAGCCGGCATTATCAGCTGCAGAAACAAGCGCATCCAAGGCGGCACCTATAAATATTGCTCGCTGCACGCCCATCATTTGCAGCTGAATCTCTCGCCTGCCAAAAGCAGCTCGTCCAGAAAGCTTATGGAAATTTCCATACCGGTTGGTCATTATACCGACATTCAGGCGAGTCCGACATGCGGCCTCGCAACCGTAGAGAAATTGATCGGGCAATACGACGATCCCCGTTATTTTATGGATCCGGAACGCGTCCGGGCGGGTATTCTTTGGTTTTCCAAAGGTTATGTGGAGTATAAAGTCCCGAATTACTTATATCAGAATCAGAGGCTTAACGAGATCGTAGTTTCGATGGAATTAAGCTCGGAAGCTCCCAAAATCCAGGAGAGGTGGCCGTCCGATATCCAGTTTTACATGAATGGTACCTATTTGGGAAAGTGGACGAGCCCGGGGGACTTTGGAAAGATAAGGGGAAGACTTACACCGGAATGGTGGGCACCCGATGTTAACCAGTATGGGCTCCTGAAGGAGCTCAGGATAAACGGAAATGGAACCTTTATCGACGGACAGCGAATTTCGGACTTAACTATCCATGAGCTGGAATGGGGAACGGATCCCTGGACCTTCCGGATTATGGCGGAGGACAGCGGGCGCGGCCGGGGCGGATTAACGCTGTTCGGGAGCGGATTCGGTAATTACGACCAGGATATCCTGTTCAGGCTCTATTATGATGCCCGATAATCAGCACATTCGACACAAAAAGCCAGGCACGGCCGGCTGCCTCCCATGATGAGCTTCATCATTCTCTATGGGCGGCCGCCTGGTTGTGCCTGGACGGTGAAAGGATTCAAAATAAAGAGGATGTTATCCGCCTATTCCTGACTGCTCCCCATACCCCGGAGCGTGAAAGCCAGGCTGTAATCCCGGTTGGCGTAAAGTGTATACTGTGGATGAGCCCGTGCTCCCCAGCTGTCATCTCCCCCGACGCCCATTTGCCCGGCCATGACCCGAATGACCGTCTTATCGGATACCGGGAGCTTATAGGCGTGGTCACTTGCTTCCACCTCTTCCGGTGTAAAGAGAAGGGCGTTAAACTCAAACCGGGGATTCCCCTCAAAGCGCAGGCCGGCTCCGCTTTCATCGGTTACCGCTGCCCAGCGGACGTCCGTCTTGTTTCCGCACTCCTGGGGGCGCAAATACGGCACCCACTGATCGCGGACCTTTCCGGAGTAACTGCCGATTTTCGCTCCGGTCTTCCGGTCTGCATAGTTCTCAAAAGGCCCCCTGCCATACCAGGAAAGCCGGTCATACGAACCTTCCATAACCAGAAGCAGG
The DNA here is from genome assembly GCA_030323305.1 of Paenibacillus sp. CC-CFT747. Classification (GTDB taxonomy): domain Bacteria; phylum Bacillota; class Bacilli; order Paenibacillales; family NBRC-103111; genus Paenibacillus_AO; species Paenibacillus_AO aurantius. The sequence continues at coordinate 4,904,724 of CP106741.1, forward strand.
CCTGCCTCCGGGATTTCGGAAAGGCCCTCGCCCGGCGACAACGTCAAGTGTACGTCGATCCGGCCATCCCCATGAATGGTATAACCGACCGTACACCTCGATTCGGGAACGGTAGGAAGCGCATAAAGGGACTTCACCTCTACCTCATACGGTACAGCCGTATAAGAGAATTGCACCAACCGTCTGTCCAGACTGGCAGTCCGCCACACTCCGCTGCGCTCCTCCAGTTTGTTCCCCCGGTCATTGTCGATCAGCGCCCGCCAAAAATTCGGCCGGGGAGCGGTTCTTATGAGCTCGGTCCCCTGCACGGTGTAGGAAACGAGCTCTCCGGTGGTTTGGTCCAGCCGGACGGCAAAGCCTTCACCTTTGATAGTAAGGAAGTCCCCGGCTTCTTCGATCTGAACGGACTTTTCCGGTTCCAGGCGTTCCACTTGGGAGATAGGAGGCGAAGGCAGGATAAACTGCCCGAACGCGACTTCATGACCCTTCTCCGCCCATGTGCAGCTCTCTTTCAGCCGGAAAGAAAACATGGCGATATACTCTTGCCCGGCTCTACCGGAAGCAGCCAGCTTAGTGATTTCCGCAACATCGACCTCTGTCCGCTCTCCGGGAGCAGCGATAATTTCTCTTCGGCCCTCCGAAACGGGTTCGCCGTTGGCCATTACACTCCAGACGAAATCGAATTCGGACAGATCGGTAAACAAGTAGCGGTTTGTAATTCCAAGGACACCTTCCGGCAGCCGGGCACCATCAAACCTTACGCTTTGGTAGCAGGCTTTAACCTCATGGATTTTGGGGGAAATCGTCCGGTCCGCAAAAATCACCCCGTTGCCGCAGAACGTGCCGTCATGCGGGGATTCGCCAAAATCTCCGCCGTACGTCAAATAATCCGTCCCATCCTCTGTTTTGGCCCACAAAGATTGGTCGACCCAGTCCCAGATAAATCCACCCTGAAGGACCGGATAACGGTCGAAGAGCTCCCAATATTCTCGCAAGCCCCCGGAGGAATTGCCCATCGCATGGCTGTACTCACAGAGGATGAATGGCTTCTGCGGATTGTTTTTCGCATAATTCTCAACGCTCGACACATGGGTATACATCTGGCTTTCGATATCGGACGCGGCATCCGTATGGCGGCAATGAAAAACGCCCTCATAATGAACCGGCCGGGACGGATCATTTTCCTTGAAGAAGCGGTGCATATGAAAGAAATTGTCGCCTCCGAAGGATTCGTTGCCGAGCGACCAGATCAGGATGGACGGGTGATTCTTGTCCCGTTCGTACATGGACCTCGAGCGGTCCAGCACATTATCCCGCCATTCCGGCTTGCTCCCGGGAATCGTATCTTCCTCTTCAGTTTGTCCATACCGCCAGGTCCCGTGGGTTTCCAAATTCACCTCATCGATCACATACAGCCCGTACGAGTCACAGAGGTCGTACCACCGGGGATGATTCGGATAGTGGGAGGTGCGCACCGCATTGATGTTGTGCGCCTTCATAAGCAGGATGTCCTCCTGCATCTCCTTCACACCGATTGCCCGGCCCTTGTCCGGGGAAAACTCATGGCGGTTGACACCCTTGAATTCGATCACCTTCCCGTTGATCTTCATCAAGCCGTCCTTGATTTCAAACCGGCGGAAGCCCACCTTGCAGCTCACAAATTGAAGGGTGGCGCCCTCTCTATCTTTCAGCGAAATGACAAGCGTGTAGAGATTTGGAAACTCTGCACTCCAGGGTTTTGGGGAGGCCACGACGCCCGACAGGGCGGCGTCCCGTTCCGGGGCGTTTCCAAGGTCGATATCCCCGGCCAGTGCTTGTTCCCATATCGGCAGGCGGCTCTCATCATAGAGCTGGGCTTCAAGACGCACTTGCCCCTGGCTTTGTTCCGAATAATGGTGAACCTTGGCTGCAATCTGAAGGCTTCCTTCCCCGAGCTCCGGATCAAAATCGGCTGAGGCCTTAAAGTCGTAAATATGGATGTCCGGTGCCGTATAGAGATACACATCCCGGAATATTCCGCTCAACCGCCAGAAATCCTGATCCTCGAGCCAACTGGCATCGCTCCAGCGGTATACCTCTACAGCCAGCTTGTTTTCACCCGCCGCCAGATAGGGAGTCAGGTCGAATTGGGATGGCGTAAAGGAGTCCTCGCTGTAACCGACCAATTCTCCATTCAGCCATAAGTAAAATGCCGACTCCACCCCTTGGAAGCTGATGAACACCGGCCGATCTCCCCAATGCTCCGGTACCGTAAAGGTCCGGATGTAGGAGCCGACCGGGTTATACCGAGTCGGTGCAAAGGGTGCCTTCACATCCTCCTGTTCAATCCAGGGATAACGGATGTTCGTATACTGCGGGTAATCGTAACCATGCAGCTGCCAGTGGGAAGGGACCGGAATCTCCTTCCATCCGCTGCAGTCAAAATCCGATTTATAGAAATCCGTGATCCGTCGATCAGGGTTTTCTGCCCAGGCAAATTTCCAGAGCCCATTCAGGCTGCAGTAGCTGCGGGATTGCTCGAGATTGCCTTCCAGCGCTTCCTCCTGAGATTCATAGGAGATGAATGCGGCATGCGGCTCCATCCGGTTAATCTGAAAAATGTCCGGATTATTGTTCCATTCCGGATAGCCGTTGGCCGGCGGGCTGTAAATGAGCTTTTTCTTGGTCACGATTGTCACTCCCGTAGACAAGGTATAATATAATGATATTCACATTATAGACAGGCACTTTCTCTTTTTTCTATATAAGGATTTTCTAATCAATATCACAATACGAAATTAGATTACATAAATTGGACAGCTATATTTTCTGCAATCTGAGTGAAACGGACAAATAGCTGCCGGTTTACGTGACCACCGCCGGACAATGGATTCATCAGGAGCCGGTCAACCGGCCGGAAGCCTTTCCTCCTTACCAATGGCTTCTTGTTCTTTCGGGGGAGGGTGTGCTCCATGTGGATGGTCGTGAACTGCGGGCCGGCACAGGACAAGCGATCTGCCTGTTTCCCGGTGTTCCCCACCGCTATTCACCGATCCGGAAGCCGTGGGGCGTGATGTTTCTGTCGATGGAGGGCAGCCAGTGCGCTCTCCTGCTGGAAAGGGCCGGGATTCAAAAATCCGGCGTATTTCAAATCGCGGACATGGTCAGAATGACGGAGGAAATGTCCCGGATCCGAACAGCCGCTCATTCGGAAGAAACCTATTTCGTTCTCACCACGGCTATTAAGCCGGATATAAAATGAACCCCGTAACGTCGCCGTTGGACGTACCGGATGCGCTGACCGATTCCCCGGGTTTTGAGGTGGTTTCCGCACCTTGTCTTTTTACGGTCTCTTGCCCCGGCAGCTCGATTTTCCCCTATCCGCCGGCGGGAGTTTTGCCGGATTCTTGGCAGCCGCTTAACACGAACATTAATGCTAAACCAAAGGCTGCATGACCTTTCCATCGGTGATTCATATTATCAGCCCTCCCAGAGATACCTTGATTAAATTTCATACGCTATTGTAAAAACAAAAGGCTGGATACTCGGATTCAACCATAGCCCCCATTCGTTCGTTATCCGGATCAATAACCCGATGCGTTCTTTCCCCTGTTTGCTTTGTTCATGAAATAGCTTAATAATTGTCACGTATGCATGGCACTGAAATCTTTATTTTAGTGAAATGGAGATATGATAAATAACGAAAACCTTTAAGGGGAGAAGAACCGTGTGGAAGCCCGATCGTAATAGCAAAGTACCTTTATATGAACAAATCTCTGATCACTTGGAGCAACGAATCGCATACGGTGAATATCCACCCGGCAGCTTACTTCCATCGGAAAGAAAATTAGCTGAGCAATTGGAGGTGAATCGGAGTACCGTCATATTAGCCTTTGATGTGCTTCGGGCATTAGGGATCATCGAAAGCAGAACCGGCAGCGGAACACGGGTGAGTACTTCCATGTGGGGGCTACGCCTAAACATACTCCGAATTGGAGCAGGTATGCCGAAGGGGGAGCTTTCTTCCCAATTTGCCGTTTTTGCGTAATATAAGAGAAGCGCTTTCGCAAAATCCTTCGTTGATTGATTTTGCAAGCGGAGAGCTATCCGGGGATTTGGCTCCAACTCATGAGATTGCAAAGCTAATGAGCGAGCATCAATACACCTCATACTTGGGCTACGATAACCCGCAAGGTTATACGCCTCTGAGAGAACACCTTGTATCCTATCTTGAAAAATATAGGGGAATCCATACTACGGAATCGTCTATTCTTATTACCTCCGGTTCGCAGCAGTCCCTATATTTAATTACACAATGCTTATTGTCACCAGGCGACGCGGTAGCCATCGAGGATCCATCATACTGCTATTCACTTCCGCTGTTCCAATCCGCAGGCCTGCGGTTGTACCGAATTCCAGTTGATGAGTACGGAGCCGATCCTGAAGAACTCCGTGCTTTATATAAAAAACACCGTGTTAAGATGGTCTTTCTGAATCCTAATTTCCAAAATCCAACCGGGACAGTGCTTAAGGATGAACGGCGTAAGGAATTTCTCAAAATTTCTAGCGAATTAGGATTGCCTATTGTTGAAGATGATCCATTCAGTTTGACAGCGTACGAGGGAACGCCTCCATCTCCGCTTAAATCGATTGATACGATCGGTTCCACCATATATATCGGTTCCTTCTCAAAAATAGCTGCTTCGGGCTTGCGAGTCGGTTGGATGGTTGCCCCCAATAATATCATCTCAAGGCTTGCAGACGCTAGACAACAAATGGATTTCGGTCTAAGCGTTATCCCTCAACAAATCGCTGCGCAGTTTTTAAAATCTTCATATTTTGAACCCCATTTAGAGCGTTTGCGCATGCAGCTTAGATTCAAAAGGGACTTAGTAATCGATGCTTTGCATAGGGAGCTCCCTGGCTTGCTTGATTTCAACATTCCCATTGGGGGATTGCATTTGTGGTGTAAGCTCGTGCCTAAAATTCACGACGGAAAACTTTTTGAGGAAGCGATCAGACGAGGGATTATTTTCGTTCCAGGTAGCGTGTATGGTTCTGATTCCGGTTTCGTTAGGTTTACTTTTGCCAGAGCACCGGCAGATAAAATTGACATAGGCATCAGGAAATTTGCCGAAGCATTGCACTGGTTGATGGTCGGTGCCGATTAATAAGAAAAGGTTGGCCTGTAAGCAGCCAACCTTTCATTGTCCTTATTCGTCGCTATCTTCCCATTTTTTTGAATAGGCCTTATTGGTTACCCATATGGTAAGCGCTAGAACAATACCTGCTAAAAATAATCCCCAAAAAAGTGCCATACCCGGAGACATAAAACTTCCCCCTTTGTCTAATTGGGCGTTAAAGCTTTATTAGCATAAATCTATAGCTCCTGGTTGTCACCATCCACTTGCGAATTCGGTAAGCCAGCCAATCGAGTACGAGCTAAGCTTTCTTTTATTCCACCCGACATTCTTACCCATCCTGCTCAGGTTTCCCTATTTTTTCTTTTCTTATGATGATTGGAAGCTTGGTGGCCACTAATCCGCATAACAAAGCCCATATCGGAGTCGATATTCCCAAGAAACTGGCCTTCGAAATCGCAATGACACATGTCAGTATGGAGGGAATAAGGATTGAAGACTTAGAAAACGCAGACCTGAGGGCCTTTATAAACAATCCTAACAAAGGAAAAACCAATGATCATAGAAACAAACGAGGAAGGGAGCAGCTGAATGATTGCAACAACTTTCCAAGAAAACAGCCCAAAACCGATCACAATGCCATTTGAAATCAAAGCCGCTCGAAATCGCCCTTCCTTTTCCCCGGCTTCATCGCTGCTGCAAAGAGCAGTCATCATTCCCCCTACGTTAGCGGAATGCCCGCCAAATAAGCCCGTTAACATGCTAACAAACCCCGACGCCAATAGAGCACGGTTTACCGGTGGCCGAAACCCCTTACTTTTCAGGGCAGCCAGGGCAACAGCAAGATCATTGCTCATAATGAGTACGGATAAAGGAACAGCAATTGAGAAAAATGACTTAACCGTGAATTGAGGTAAAACCGGGGTGGGGAATATAAAAGCAGACTGAGGGATTGGCGAAAATTTGAATTCAACCAGTAGTCCCAAAAAACCAATCAGAACCCCGGGAATTGGATATTGGATCCCGCTTGGAATGATTCCAGCTATATAAGAAAAAAGTAACCCTGTCAACAAAGCATCAATTAAATGTTTTGGAACTTGGTTCAAGACTTTGTCGAAAAAGCCGTGCATCCGGCTAAAAAAAGGATTGCCCCTGACAATACAAATCCCCCTGCATGCTCAGCAAACGAGAATTGGGCCGCAATCGTGCTAATAAATGCTATTGCCGTAATGGAATGAGCACCAGCAAAAGGAATTTTGTACTTAAGAGTCAAGAAGAGATTTAGTAATCCTCCCCCGATGTAAACAGAGCCAAACCAAGACATCATCTGTACATGAGATAGACCCGCAGTATGAACTGCCTGAATAATTAGGATGGCTCCTCCTGAGCAGGCCATTAAAGCAGACATAAGTCCGGTTGTCAGTTGTTTCATGTTCAGTAACCGTTTCTATCCAAGTATTCTATACCGCCGATTAACAATCCACATCCACCTAATGCAGCCAACGTAAGAATTGTAACACAAACAAAGTCAAACATTTTCCTCCATTCCCCCTCTCTATTCCATTTAGTTGACCTTTAATAATCTGTTGGTAATTATCTTTTTTTAGATCGTTCATATTATTTTTTTCTTAACCAATCTTCTTTTAAAGCTCTTTCGTAAACTTTAAAGGTTAATCAGTAAGATGTCACCGTCCAATAAAAGGAGTTTTAGACCAGTCCAATTTCACTTGGTTGTAACATAATAAATGTGAAACATTTCACAATAATATTGCAATCAAGGCTTCCTACCAGTCCTGCCAGCTCCAGAGGGTGAAACGCCGGCTCTGCATAAGCAAGCTTCCGCAGGGAATAAAAAGGCGTATCTCGCGGAATTCCCGCTGAAATACGCCGCACATGCATGCAGTCCACTAATTTTCTACTCGCGGGTCTCCTGCTTGCCTACCCAGATACTGATCGTTTCCCTCTTACCCTTATACTGAATGGTGATCACCGCATGTCCGTTGGCGACTGCAAGAAGAACTCCTTGGTCGTCGATCTTCGCCACGTTCGGGCTCTCGCTGGCAAACGTTACGCCGGCCGTTACGACCTCGCTGCTATTGTCGCTGTAATGAGCCGTTACGGAAATTTCACGCGAGTCGCCGACGTTCAGGCTGCCTTCCAATCCTCCCGTTTCCAGCTTGACCAGGCTCCGCTTCTTGGAGATCGTCAACGTACCTTCTGCCTTCACCCCTTCAAAGCTTGCCGTAATGAGCGTCTCCCCTTCCTTTACAGCGGTAATAACGCCTACATTGTCGATCACGGCGGTCTTGGGATTGCTGCTGGTATAGATCACATGCTCGGAAAGCGGAACACGCAAACCGGAAAGGTACACCGCTTCGGTCACTGCCTGCGCCTTATCGCCGTCCCGCAGTCCGTCCGGCAGCATAAGCGTAATCCCGGTCATACGATCCTTCACTCGGATCTCCACTTCGCCGAAAACCTCGGGTGCCATGACGCTTGTCGCCCGCACGACGGCCGTGCCAGGCTTATGCGCGGTGACCGTGCCATCCGGCGCCACCGTTACCGCACCTTCTACCGACGAGCTCTGAACGGTCCAGGTTACGGTCTTGTCATCGGCTTCCACAGGATCGACCATCGCGTTGACAGCCGTGCTTTCCCCAACCTCCAGCTCCATCTTTTCCGCGTCGAGCACGATCGTCCGGGGCGAAATCGGCTTCTGAAGCTCGAACGAGTCGACGACCCGTCCACCAACCGTCTTCGTCACGACCTGTAGAAGACTTCCTTTCACCTCGACGGCTGTGTACATTTGCGTATTCTCGTCGTCCGTGACCTTTTGCCACGGACGCGGTGTCAACTCGTAAAACTTGGGCCCCGTGGAGCCCGGAATGACATAGGTCGTCCCTTTGCCGTCCTCGGCCGGCTCATTGTTGCGCATCGCATGCGTGCGCAGATAGATGTGATCGTGGCCGTTCATGACGAGATCGACTCCGAATTCGTCGAAGACGGGCGTCCACTGGCTGCGCACTTCCGCCGTGTCATAGATGCTGCCGTACGGCCCACGGTGGAAAAAGATCACCTTCCAACGTTGATCCGTATTCGCGAGATCCGTACGCAGCCACTCTTTCTGGGCATCATATTCATACTCGCTGTTCAACACCACGAAATGGATGTTGTTGTAATCAAACGAATACTGGCTGCCCTTCAAGCTGTCCAATCCGTTCTGCGGGTGGTTGAAGTGCGCCAGGAAATCGCCGTTCCCCTTGGTTCCCGTCACTTCATGATTGCCGACTACGGATAACAGCGTTGTCTGGAGCAGGTACTGTTGAGCCTTCTCGAACCACCACTTCCACTCTTGTTCCTTGAAACCATTGTCGACCATGTCACCTACATGCACCATAAACGAAGCATCCGGATGCTCGCTGAATGCCTTGGCGACGGTGGCGCCCCATTTGTCAAAGCCCACCTGATCGGCGGCTTGGGAATCGCCGAAGACAAGGAACTTCGTTTGCTCGCCAGGCTGAGGCGCTGTCGTGAGTGTGCCCTGCGGGCTGTAGCTGCCGGCTCCGTCTCCCACACGGTAAACATACGCCGTTCCCGGGTCAAGTCCTTCCGCCGTTGCCTTATGGACACGAACCGTACCGATATCGAGCGTGTTGTAGATATAGCTTTCGCCCTCAATACGTTGTACTCCCGGCTGGTCGAATCCTGTGAAGCCATCAGCCTTGGCGATCTCGACCACCGTGCTCTCCGTGGCCGGGTGCGTATGCCAGCTGAAGCCTCGCGACACCGACGGGTCGGCGCCCATGGCCACGCTGATATTATTCGGAATAGGCGTTCCCGCCAAATTGGATACTTTGAAAGCGACAACCGGGCTGTATCTCTCCCTTGAACCGCTTGAAGCTGATACGTGCGCACTTCGGATGTAAGGACATTCGTCGTAAGCTGGCCCTGTGCATCGGTCAGCAGCGCCCCATCCCCTACCGGCGAGCCGTCGGCTATCAAACCGGCGCCTTGGATCGGTGAGCCGCTGGAGTCCGTAATCGTGAAGGTTGTCGGCATCCCTTGACCGATGCTGTCATCCCAGCTTACCTGCAGCTCATGCTTGATTGCAGACTGCAAGGGAAGGCCGATATAATTCTTCGGCGTGCTTGCATCGGTCAGCAGCACGGAAGCGGAGCGGAACCCGATGGAATTCGTTCCGGACGCGCTGCCTTTCACTCGATATTCAATTTGAGCAAGCAGGTCACTGGCCGTCAGTCCCGCCCCGGAGAGACTGCTGAACTTCACCCGTACGATTCCTGTCGCCGGATCGATCTGATGCTGAATCATATCCTCCTGCAGTTTGCCGCCCTTTCGAACGGCCAACCCGGTCACAAGCGCCGGATCGAACTGGAGCTCCAAGTGACCGCCCTGAAGCCGTTCAATCTGCCCGCCTTTGATGTCAACCGTGTAGGATCTGCCCGCATAAATCTCGGCAGGTGTCTCGTATTTCAGCTTCGGCGCGCCGGTATCGACCGAGAAACGCCATTGCTTGATCGTCTGGTTGCCTGATAAATCCCGTACCGCCAGCTTGACGGTATGGACGCCATCGTCGAGGGGGACCGCAGGCTTATACGTAATTCGTCCTTCCGGCGGATACAAGCCGTGCGTAACCTTAACGCCGTCCACATACAAGCGGATGCTGTTCGGGTCGATCAGCGTTGTACCAGGATGCTGCACCGGATCATACCCGCTGTCCGCGGCAATGGCCCGGATATCCGGGGTTGCGGACGTAACGATTCCGTCTTCCGCAGGCCTCACGTTCGAAATTACGGGAGGTGTGCGGTCCTCCTGTAACGGCCCATATACAGCCCGGATCTGATCGATGTAGAGTACGCCGCTCGTCTTGTTCGTATTGCTCGTTTCCATATACCGTACCGGAAGGTCCATGGTAAGCGGCGCAGCCTTCCCTTTCGGGATCGGTGCTTCGACGTATTTCCAGCCCGTCCAGTTTACGCCTGTTGCCGAATCGGTGAAGTCGATAGCGAAGGCGGCGCCGTTGCCGTCGCGCATTTGAGCGCGGAGCCAATGCTTCTTGCCGTCCCCGTACACCCACATGCCGATACTCTCCGGATAACCTGGCACCTGGATCCGCGTTGCAGCGGACCGCGCGGACAGGTAAGCTCCGGAAGTGCCCGTCTTGCCGACAAAGTCATAGGAGAGCTTAAGAGCCCCCGAGCCACTCCGCACGAAATCGGGATCGGACTCAGCATCAATGGTCACGCTGTTATAAGCCGCTCCGCTCGCCATGTAATTTCCGATGCCGTTCTCGAAGTCCTCCAACACGACCGGCGGGAGCCCGACATTCACCTCCATCGAAGTTTCGATATCGCCGTATTTCACGTAAATCGTGCCGTTCTGCCCATTCTGCTGCGTGGCGGTGAAAACACCGTCCACATCAATGGTGCCAATCGGTCCTTCCACACGCCACTCGAAGCTGCGGTTGCTGGCCTGAATGACCTGGCCGTCCCTCAGAGCCGTCACCGTCAGACTGCTGGTGGCACCGGATGTGAACGTCTTGATCGCATCCGGCATTTTCAAAGCCGTTATTTGGTCGACGACCTCAATATCGCCGGTCCCTTGTAATTCACCGGCGGTTGCCGTGACTACTCCGGCAGCCGCCGAGTTTGCGGCGTTGAAGACGCCGTTCGCATCGACGGTGCCGATGGCCGGATCCGCCTGCCACTGCGGTGCTTCGTCAACGGAAGCCGGGTGTCCGCCGGCGTCGACCCCCACGGTTTTCAACATGATGGAAGATCCGGCGAGCACACGCTCCATATTCGGCTGCACGATCAGCTTCGCGGCGGGTCCTTCCGGCGCCTTGTTGACAAGGAGCAGACTGTTGCCGGTCGACCGCTCTCCGCCGTCCGAGCCGCGATTGAGCATCTTGACGCCCGTAGTGCCCGGCATACGGGCTACAAAGGTAGAGGAGCCGCCGCCATCCAGATTCATGGCGTTGGCGACGCCGAGGTCTTTCAGGATGAGCGCCAATTCGTTCGTCTCGACGCCTTCGCTGAAGCCCGGGGCCCGCCCGTCGATTTCGAACAGGACGACTGTCCCGTCCGCTTTTGTCCCGATCGCCGTCCTCGGGTGCACGCCAGCCGGACCGACCGGCTGAACGACGCCGTCCTTCAGCAGAGGGCCTTGGCCGCCGATCGCTGTTTTCACGTCCTGCCATTCGCCGCTTAAAGAGAAAGATGCCGTGACGACATCGCCAAGTTGCAGGCCCGCCACGAGCTGCCGCGCAGTTCCGGAAGCGGAGAGGACCATTTTGCCGGAAATCAGCGGCGTGTCTCCCTGATCCTTGCGCACTTCGGAGACTTTGAGCTTCACCGTCTGGCCGTTCTTGATTTCCCCTTGCTCAATATCCAGCACGATTTCGTCGCCGAGATTGGTCGTTTTCGTCGAAGCGGAATAATCGGAAGAATAAAGCACGAGTTGATTGTCCTCACGGTAGCGGTTAATGTGAGTCAGATTCATGGTCTTTCCGCCAATGGTTACCGTCTTCGTGAGCTGAGGCGTACCGTAAATCGATGTGCCGTCCGCTTTCAGACCGAATGCATAGGTGCTTGACGAGCTGTTCAGGATCCGTCCGTCATCCATGAAGAGACCGTTAGGCACCCCTGTCGAGTAGCCGGTAAGATCATAGAAATCACCATTAACGCCGGCAATGACCCGGCTGCCCGGCTTATCGGCATAGGCCGCCATCTGCGTCACACCCTGCATGCCGTATACCTTGCCGGATTTTGTACCGGCGCGAAGCTCCAGGTTAGAGTTGCGGGGGTCAAACGCCACGAAATGGGCTTTCTCTGGACCCCTCGGGATTTGCAGGTCATACCACGTGTACACGGCTCCGGGAGCAAGCTCGGCACTCCGGAGGTCCGTGACCGTTCCGAAAGTTGTGACCGGCTTGTCCGGGATCGCCGCATTTGCCGCAGGAATCAGCAACGCAGCAACCATGAGATAAACTAGAGTGGCATGCAAAATACGGGGAATACTTCTCATCGAATCTTTCTTCCTCCCATCCTGATTTGGCCGGCCTGGACAAGAATAGTATGAAAGCGGAGTGTAAGAATAAATGGCGAGTTATGTTGAGATATTGTTGATTTTGGTATTTATTGGTTTGCATCTGATGGAGTTAATAGGATTCTGACATAACGTTAATAGTCTCTTTAAGATGGATTGATGGGCTGGTTTTACAGGAGGAGGTGAGAGCAGGTGGCTTATAGGATTTCGAAATAACTTAGGTCATCGATTGAGCAATTCAGGTCAATAGCAAGTTGTGATTGCATAATGAACAGCATTTCTTATTTTGTCATAATCATTGTGACGCCTCCCTTCTCTTTACCATTCCATAATACCATAATTAGGATGAACCCTTATCTCTACCTGTTACTTCAACTAGCAAAAGAGCAGCTGCCCGCTGCGGCAAACTGCTCCTGGATGATTCTGAACTATAGTACCCTTTAGAGTAAAACTTTAATTATTGGACGATTGTTTTGAGCGAAGATGAAACCAACCTATCAAGTAGCCGATTAAGTAAATAACGGCAACCAATACAGATACTAAGTAGGTTGATTTTGTATTTAGTCCATTATCAGTTAATTATAGACGAATCATAAATGCAGGCTTTTAAACTTTAACGTGGCAGGTAGCTGCCTTCTAACGGTAATCGAACGAAATGCTTGAAATTACAGAAAGACCGCCTGCTTCGTCAGCTTTAATGGGATGTTAAACTATCGTAATCCGTCAGTGCAATCATGACTGCCTGATAGTTTCAGCAGGCTACTCTTTAATTGGCAAGCCTGCATTATGGGAGCTTTTGCTACCCGTAGTAAATGAAACTATCTTATTCTACATTGTTTTGCCTTTGTCATGTACGAATCCATGAATACGGATTTGATTGTCCTCCAAATCCCACAAATAAAATTCATGGTATATCCACGCTGGATTTTCTATTTCCCCGACGCGAACGCCTTTTTCCTTTAGAATTCGGTGCGTTTCAAAAATATCGTTACTTTGAAGATCGAGCATTACACTTTTCGGCAGCTCTTCTTTTTGCCCCATAAATAAATTACTGAGTGCCAACCCTGTATTTTCGTTTAAGCTAAAGAAGTAAGCAACCCCGATATTATCGGTAGATTGAATACCAAACACGTCCGAATACCATTCTACTGCTTTTGGTAAATCTTTAACGTACTGCCAAAGCATTACTTTCCCGTTAAGTAGAATATTTTTCAAAACCACACCTCATTATATTCAAAATATGAATTTAATATTTCCCTCCGGAACGGGAACAGCAGCCGCGCATCGGCTGCTGTTCATCATGTTGTAGCTATCGTGCCCGTGGGACTCAGATCCCGAGAGCTATTCCGTTCATCCCCCGCTGGATGTTTCGAAAGGAGAAAGTCATGCCATAATCTCACTCGGCCTCGTATAACATAGAACATAACGATACAGCAAAAAACACCTCCAAGCATGCCCTCCACTTCATACGATATGGTCGGCATTCTCTTGGAGATGTTTTTTTAATGCACATTATTCATGGAAATTGGTGCCGTCTGTCGTTGCGGCGATAATGCCCGCGCGGATGACAAAATCGCCGAAGTGCTCCCCGCTCTCTTTTTCCTTCGCATAACGGGGAAGCAGTGACCGAAGCTCACGGAGAATTTCTTCCTCTCCGATATTCTCACGGTACATCTTGCTTAAACGGCTGCCGTCAAAGGCGGCACCCAAATACATATTGTATTTGCCCGGTGCTTTTCCAATAAAACCGATCTCACTAAGCGCATGGCGTGCACACCCGTTGGGGCAACCGGTCATCCGTATTGTAATTTCTTCGTCACGCAGCCCATTCTCGTCCAAAATCTTCTCAATTTTGTCGATGAGTACAGGCAGATAACGTTCCGCTTCGGCCATGGCCAGGCCGCAGGTAGGCAAGGCCACGCATGCCATGGAGCTTCGACGAAGGCCCGAATGTTGACTTCCATCGTCCAGTCCATATTGTTCGATCAACTGAATGATTTCTGCCTTTTTCTGAGGCGAGACATTGGCAATGATGAGATTTTGGTTGGCGGTCAAGCGGAAATCGCCGGTATGCACTTTAGCGATTTCACGCAAGCCCGTCATCAGCGGGTAGTCTTCGTAATCCGCTACGCGTCCGCCCTGTACGAACATCGTAAAGTGCCACTTGTCCCCTACGCCCTGCACCCAACCGTACCGGTCGCTGTTATGATAAAAATGATACGGCTTAGACTCGCTTAAGGTCCAGCCTAGGCGGCGTTCCAGTTCCTCTTTCACCGTCTCCAGACCAAGCCGATCAACGGTATACTTGAAACGGGCATTCTTGCGCTGCGACCGATTGCCGTAGTCACGCTGGATCGTAATGGCTTTCTCGGCAACGTCGTAAAGTTGCTCCGGCTTGCAGAAGCCGATTACCTTTGCCACCTGCGGATAGGTTTCTTTGTCGCCGTGCGACATCCCCATTCCTCCGCCGATTGCAACGTTGAAGCCTGCGAGCCGCCCATCCTCGACAATTGCAATAAAGCCCAAATCCTGCGAATAAACGTCAATATCATTGGAAGGCGGTACGGCAATGCCGATTTTGAATTTACGCGGCAAATAAAGAGCACCGTACATGGGCTCAATCTCATCCTGCTCCGGAGTCCCGGCTACGATCTCCTCATCCAGCCACAGTTCATGATAAGCTCGTGTCCTTGGCAGCAAATCATTGCTCAACCGCTTCGACCATTCATACACCTCGGCATGAATGTCCGATTGATAAGGATTAGGATTACACATGACATTCCGATTTACGTCCCCGCACGCCGCAATGGTATCTAGCAGTGCCTGATGAATCGTTTGAATCGTTTTTTTCATGTTCCATTTCAAAATGCCATGCATCTGGAACGTCTGCCGCGTCGTCAGCTTTAAAGTACCGTTCCCGTATTTCCGCGCCAGTTCATCCATCACGAGCCACTGTCCAGGCTGAGCGACGCCGCCGGGCATACGAACGCGTAACATGAACTGGTAGGCAGGCTCAAGCTTTTGCTTCTGCCGCTCGGTTCGCAGATCGCGGTCATCCTGCAGGTAACTGCCATGAAACTTCATCAGTCGGTTATCGTCATCCGAAATTCCGGCGCTAATCGGCTCCAGCATCGATTCGGCCAGGGTGCCGCGCAAATAATTGCTTTCGTGTTTAATGCGTTCCACATCGCTGGGGGATCCCTCTGGCCTGCTTAATTTCGTGTTTCCCATCCTAAGTTATGACTCCTCTCAATCCAAGATCAATACACGTCACGCTGATACCGCTTATTCTGTTGCATGGCGGCGAGATAGTCCTCCGCTTGTTCCCGGCTCATACCACCCTCGATTTCGATGATTTCAAGCAGCGTCCGGTGCACATCTCGCGCCATACGCTTCTCGTCCCCACAGATATAAACAACCGCTCCTAGTTCCAGCCAAGCGAACAAATCCTTGCTGTGCTGAAGCATCCGATGCTGTACATAGACCTTCTCATCCGTATCGCGTGAGAAGGCGACATCCATACGGTTCAGGACACCGTCTTTTATCCACCGCTGCCATTCCGTCTGGTACAGGAAGTCGGTCACGAAATGTTGATCGCCAAAGAACAGCCAGGAAGGGCCGGCTGCGCCGAGCTCTTCGCGTTCTTGAATGAAAGCTCGGAACGGTGCGATTCCGGTGCCGGGGCCCACCATAATAATCGGCGTACCTTGGTCTTCCGGGAGTTTAAAGTTTGAATTTTGCTGGATGAATACGGGAATGGTATCCCCCATTTGCAGGCGTTCCGCACACAAAACGGAGCAGACGCCATTACGCTCGCGCCCATGCGCATCGTAACGAAGCGCTCCGATGGTAAGGTGCACTTCATCGGGATTTGCCGTCTGTGAACTGGAAATAGAATACAAACGCGCAGGAATTTTTCTGAGAAGGGAAACCACATCTTGGGCTCTGCCCAGAATCGGCCCATAATCGCGGATGAAATCCACCAGATCGCGTCCATAGATATAGGCTTTGCATTGCTCCTCATTGCCGGCCTCCAGAAGCTCAAAAACTTCCTTATTTGCAGCCAGCGGCGCTAACTTCTCCAACAGCGGCTTCGTTAACACCGTGATCTCAAAATATTCGCTGAGAGCATCACGCAGTGAACGGAGCTCCCTTGTTTATTGATTGCCACCTGCAACTGCGGATCCCACTTCGTCTGCTCCAGCAGAAGATCCACTATTGCCGGATCGTTTTTCGGGTATATGCCGAGGCTGTCACCAGGTTGATACGTGAGCCCCGAACCTTCGAGCGACAGCTCGATATGGCGCGTTTCCTTATGGGATCCTCGGCCATTTAGATTAATATTGGCAAGCACTTCCGCCTGAAAAGGTTTCGTTCTGGAGTAGGAGGATTCCGAAGCGGCAACGGCTGCTGCCGAAACCACGGCGGGAGCCGCTCCTGCTTGCCCTTCCTGCAGGCGTTTGATTACGCTTTGCAGCCACTCTGCTGCGGACTCGTCATAGTCCACATCGCAATCTACACGCTCGGACAAGCGGGTTCCACCCAACTCTTCAAGCCGGGTGTCGAAATCTTTGCCGGTCTGGCAAAATAATTCATACGAGCTGTCCCCAAGCGATAGCACTGAAAAGTTAAGACCATCCAGTCGCGGCGCCCGTTTGCTGTTCAAAAACTCATGGAATGCAATCGCATTATCCGGCGGCTCTCCTTCTCCATGTGTACTGACAATGACAAGCAGCGTCTGAACCTTCTTGAGCTGATTCGTCTTAAAATCGCTCATGGAGGAAACCGTGACTTGAAAGCCGCTGGCTTCGAGTGCTTTCGCCGATTTTTTCGCAAGCCCTTGCGAATTGCCGGACTGGGAGCCAAACAGGATCGTAACTTCTTTACTCGCCGCCGGAGGACCGCTTAGTGCGGGCTGCGACTCAGGGAGATTCCCCGAAATGGACTGAATCGGTGTTGATGCGGCAAGGTATCCGCTTAGCCATATTTTTTGTGTTCCATTCAACAATGGAAGAAGCTGATTCAGAAGGTCAACCTGTTCCTTGGTGAACGGACTGTTATTTACCTGCAATTGCAACACTTTCCACCCCACAAACGTTTTAATTTCCGAAAACAACATCATGTCTTACCCAAAAGTTTAACTCCTTATCGGAACTATACCATATACCAGCGAAAAGATGATCAATCAAAATATAAAGAATTCTAATAAATCCTATAAAAAAACTTATAATTGCAAAACAGCCCCCTGATTTAGTAACAAGCACGCGTTATTCCTCGCATACATACTTTCTCCGTTAGGCGACAAAAGCCCGCCAAACGGCAGGCCTAATGGTTTACGTAGTTATATTCACCCCTATTTTGGTCAGATGACAGGTTGCGGTACATGTCGTTGGAATAGCGGAAGCAAAAGCTTTCCTACCCGATCGCCTCTACCAAGTGCGGAAAGCGGGATAGTATAAAATGATTGACGCCCGCGTCTATATATGTTATTGAAGCCCTTCTTACCTGCTCAGGTGTACCGACAACGGCGTTCCCGCTCCCTTCCGAACACGGCCGATGCCAGTGGGGGAACCGATTGAGCAAGTCCGTGCTCAAATCGATAACTCGTGTTGCCAACGCAAAAACACCTCCAACTTGTCCTCCATATCTTACGAAATGGTTGAATTCTCTTGAAGGTGTTTTAATTTGTCTCACGCTAGGGGTCAGTCCCTAGCGACTTTCAATAGGGCAATGTTTTTGTCCTCCGACACGTTTATTTTTGTCAATCACCACCCACTCGCACTTATTTGTAGAAGATTTTGAAATGCAACTATTTGCTCAATTTATTATTTAGAGATTTATAAGAATATTGATAAGTTTCCCGAATGGATCTCTAACAAAAAAACGCCGAACTCCCCATGGTTACTCAGTTGGTCCATACTCAACTGGGATTCCTGACAGGCGTTCCAGAGCCTGTATTTGCCGCCTTCGGCTTAAGAATGTTTGGATGCCATAATTGTAGAGATCCTCTTTGACTTGCATCAAGAACACATTATTTTCATCCGGCAATGTGATGGGTACCTTTAGTTGAGTGAAGGCGGCGGAGGTTTCAGCAAATTTGAGCTTTGCAGATAAGACAGCATCATACAGACCTTGCTGATCAAATTACTCATTACTCCTTTTTGATAATTTAGTCATTGTCTATTTGGTGGGGATATCCAACAATTCGGGAATCGTTACTAGCTTTACCCCATCGTTTCTAAGCTCATCAATAATTTTTGGCAACGCGAGTACCGTTCCGGATAAATCCTCGCCCGTTCCGCCAGCCGCATGCTCTAAAACAATGGATCCTGGATGCACGTGCGCAAGAACATTGGTCTCGACTTGTTTAGCACTTAAGCCTTTCCAATCCAAGGAGTCCACATTCCAGTTCACAATTTTTTTATGCTGACTCGCTAACCATTGGATTTGCCCTTCAGCGATGTTTCCGTATGGAGGTCTAACAATAGTAGGGGTAAATCCGGTAAATTGGCGGATTAGCTCATCCGTCTTCGTAATTTGATCGCGAAATTCAGCATCCGTTAATTTTGGAAGATTCGCATGATTGTGCGAATGATTACCAAGTGTATGCCCTTCTTGAACCATGCGTTTTACGATATCCGGGTGGGCCTTCACTCTGTTACCAACAACAAAAAAGGTTGCTTTTACCCCTTGCGTTTCAATACATCCAGTATTTGCGGGGTAAAGTTTGCGTCTGGTGCATCATCAAATGTCAAGGCGACCTCTCGTTTCGTTCCGGGGCCATTTAACAAAAAAGTGCTTCGGTATTTATTTCGCAAGTCCGCCAGAGTCATGGGATGCGGCTTACGAATGTTTTGCTCGGGTCCATCCGCCAAATTAGGGGTTACGGATTCCACACGTATTTTAGTTTGTTCGGACAAACTTTGCGGTGTGGTTTGCTGTGCTCTTTGCAAGTTATTTTGCGAACACCCGAAACTGATACATAAACCAACGACGCAAAGGGTGATGCTACGTAACTTCACGGAAACAACCTCCTACTTTTCTATTTGTCGGATAGGTTTTCTTATTGCCGGGTAAATTATGCGGGAACAACCAAAAACGGCACTTTGCGTTCGGAAATCTCCCCCATCTCTACATGTGATTGGCACGTCGGGAATGGGATAAGGTTATTGTCATTTGTTTTTGACAAGTACCTTATCCCATAAAAAAAAAGCCGCGATTTACGCGGCAATTAATGGTAAAAATTAATAGAATGCCTTATCCAGCCGTACATATTTAATTCCCTTACGCAAATAAGTGTAGGCAATGTGAAGCTGCTCATCCCGTGTTTGGATAATCGATGGATAAGAGTATCCCATTTCATTCTCCCAATACTCGTCATCGGCCGTTTGGATAATATGTTTATCTGGCCAGGTCTTCCCCTCATCTTCGGATATGGCCAGGGCAAGAGGGGTCCGTACGGCTTTTTGCAGTCTCTTTCCGTTTTTCATGTACCATCGGACATCCCCATTCTCCATACTGACCGGATTGTAAACCAAGGCCAAGCGTCCATCCATAAGACGAATCATCTGTGTAGAGGAATGATTATTGGGCAGATCGCTTCGTACAGGCTCCGTCCAAGTACGGCCATAGTCGGATGATCGGCTGAAATAGATTCGATCCGATTCACTGCTGCGAAACATAGCGAATAGACTACCATCGCGAAGCGGAATTACATTCATATGTATTCTTTTTCTACTGTTGGGCACAACAAACTCCTGCCAGGTCTGTCCCTGATCGGAAGAAATCTTTACAAGGCTGTCTAATCGATTGCATGGCAAAAGCCAGTCCCCATTTGGTAAGACCAATATCGGATGCCGTGTTTCTACGCTCCGATCGCCAAAATAGGTTTCCGGTTCACTCCAAGTATAGCCGTTATCGTCAGAAATACGGCGGATCACCCGGGGCTCCGTTTCTTTGCCAGGATCGTAGGAGGTATGCAGAAGCCAAATACTCCCGCTCGGCGTCTGAAAAAGAACCGGATTTTGCTCAGAGCGAGTCAAATCCTTTGACAAGTCCATTGGCTTGGTCCACGTATCGGAACCGGCCGGCAATCGGGACATCACGATATTGCAGTCGGGTGCCCCTTCCTCGCTGCCTGAGAAGAAGACGCAAAGCAAGTCACCGTAGTTCAGTTCAAGAAAATTTGCGGCATGACTGGAAACATACAAATTGGGTAAATAGGCTTGCTTCCAATTTGCGAGTTCCGAATGATTACGAATGATCCCATCAAACCGATTCATTGTCGCACCTCTTTATTTATAATGCAAAGCAAAATATGTTTCCTGTGGTGATGACTTATAACTGGAAAAGAATATAAAAATTTACCTAAATATTTTATATTGTTCAATGAAGTTATACAAATTTTTCCTATAGATCTTATCATATTTTCAAAAGATACCGCTGTCAACCTAAGATTTAGTTTAATTTTTAGCTAATTATATAATTTTACTGCGATATAATTTAGTTTTGTTAAGTTCCAATTACTTTTTCAGAGGAGCAAGCATTCCCCCTCCTCTCTTCGATATAACCCCTATTAGAAGGATCCTGCCCCATTAAAAAAGCAAGCCTTCCCGCCATAAATATTGTGCGAGAGGCTTGCTTAATTATATATTGATTTACGATTAATCCTCTCTGAATGGAAAATGCAAATGAAAACTTGCTCTGACGGTTTATTTTCGATAGTTGGTAAAAGACTCCGGACTGCTTGCTATTCGGTATTCGGTTGGCGTTTTACCTGTGTGCCGCTTGATTGTCCGGGCAAAGTGATAAGAGGTCTTAAAGCCAACCTGATCCGCCACTTCCCCAATGCTTAATCCCGTGTTCCGCAGCAAAGCTAAGCCCTGCTTCACGCGGTATTGCCACAAATATTGAATCGGCGTTACCCCTTCGTCCCGTCGAAATAGGCGAATAAAATGCTCAGGAGTTTTGTAAACCCGCTTAGCCAAATCTTCAAGGCATAGATCGTCCGCATAGTCGTGGTGGATGATATCCTTAGCTTGCAGCACGGCCGGGTGTTTGGAAATGTTGGTATGCCTCCGCTCGCACTCGGTTGCATAAAGCAGGATCGCCGAGCGTCCGAGCGACTTTATCAGCTCATCCGCAGGCGTACTGCCACTATTCATTAAAGTGAGGAGCATATCGGTAATCGTGTTCATTTGATCGGAGATGGGAATCGAGAAGGGCAGGCCTTCCAGCGATTGAAGCTCGGCCAGGTCTTCCCTCTTGATCGTGACCGAAATCCATCTATGCCAGGTTTCCCCTATCTCGCTAAAAGCAAAATGTTCCTGGCAACCCGGCTTCAACAGCGCCACTCCTCCGCCCTGCAGGAGATGCCGACGGCCATCGATTTCGATCGTCGCCGATCCCGTATGAAGCAGGACCAGCTGCAAATCCTGCTGCACCCGCGGGCCGTAGGTACCGCCGGGACTATAGACAACGGTACCGGCATGCGTCTCGGTAACAGGTAGGCGCGACAAACGATGCTCCGCGGCTCTGTCTTTCATCTACGACTCTCCTCTTGCATGGTCCAGCCTGAACCAGCGAAACCATTATACCAAAGAAATTTTCCGCTTTAAATCTTCCCGTTCGATCGTCGAGTCGTGCCGAATGTAATGACACACATAGGAGCGCCGCCAGCGCTCGGAACGATTACGCGTGGAGGAGTGAATCAAGAGGCTGTCGAAGAACAGGATGTCTCCCTTCTCGAGTACCACCGGAATTTCCTGACTCAGGTCGATGCCCTCTACCTCATTCGTCCATGCTTCGTGCTCCTTCAGATTTTTCACCGCGCCATGCGGCAGCAGCCCCAGCCGATGCGTGCCTGGAATAACCCAGAGACAGCCGTTCTCTTCATTCGTAAATTCCATGGCAACCCAAGCCGCGGTAAGCGTATTTGGTTCATTCCGGATATAGTAATAATCCTGGTGTGCGGCTTGTCCGGGAGAACCGGGCTCCTTATAGAAGTACATGCTTTGGACGCCGCACGCTTCGTCGCCAAGCACCTGCGCCAGAACGCCGCGGACGACGGGAAGCTTCATCATCTGAAGGGAGAAGCCATCGTGAAGATGGGGGTTAAACAAACGTACCGAGAACCGGTCTTTGTCGTCGACCGCTTCTTTGCCTTTGCGCGGTTTGGCCCATTCCTCAAGCACTTCAGCCGAACGAATGGAGTGGATATGAGCGTTATAAGTGTCGATTAGATCATGGCTGCACCCGTTTTTCAAGACGAAATATCCCTGTTCGTGATACTGCCTGACTTGAGCCTCGCTAAGCGGCGCCAATCGTTCTGTTTTCTGCTGGATGGTCATAGAATACCTCCTGACTGGATATGCAGTTGATTATAAGGTCAGTCGGCCCTTTAGGAAATGCACGAGAACGGCGAGTTTGTGTCTGCAGTTGATATTCCGGCCTTAACAGAACGTTTGGCCTCCCCACCTTCAAACGGAAGCTTTCGCCTCTTACCTATCCATCGGAGTGGATGGAGTAATGGCATTTGAACGTTCGGACAAGCTTGCGTCCAAGCGAAAGGCTTTTTGCTGAAAATAGGGTACCAGCCCTATACACATAATCGAGAATGTCAGCAGGCCCCAAAACTTAGGGCCTTCGAGGGTTTGGACCGGAATAATCAGCAGTACCATGAAGCAGCGTGACAAGCAGACCATGCTTTCCCTCCAGATGAGAAATCGCATTTGTTCTCCGGGTGAGGAACACTTGATGTAATGATGATGCTGCGCCGTCCAGAGGATGGCGAAGAAAAACATGCCGACCGTCGTCAGGAAATTCGACAAAATTAGAATGAAGGCTGCAGGATACAGCGAGAGCAGAAAGCCGGCCCCGATGAACAGGATGGAAACGATCATCCAGACCTGCTCTTTTCCGCGACTGCGCCTGTAGATGAAATAAGCAATGGCCGCCGCCAGCATGTACCCTGCGTTTAACAGCCCGATCGTCAGCTTGCTTCCCGTGACGCTGAACGTAAACACAAGCACAAACAAGCCTTGAAACATATAAAAGATGCCTGCCGCAGCAAATGACAGCTGCAGCCACGCCCCTGAAGGGTTCACCATCAGCTTCACCCAGGCCGCTCGCCTGTACAGCGCGTCCTCCGTCTGGAATACACCTTGAAGCGAAATCTTCGGAAGACCAAAGGAAACCGCTAACAGCAGGCCAACGATCATGAGCATCAGGACGAAGGAGCCCTTATAGGAGAAATGCTCGATGATCAAAGCTGCGCCAAGCGGAACCGTCATGGAAACGATCTGGTTGATGATGTTCGCCAATGCCATGAAATGGGTGAATTGCTCCTTGTCGTTTGAGAGCTGCGTGATGCTTAAGTTGTTAGCCGCATAGAAAAATCCGAACATGAACCCGCAAGGCACGGCAAACGAGGAAATAAACATCAGCGGCCGATCCGAGAACGGCGCCAACTGCAGCACCAGGAACGCCGCAAAACCGCATATTGCCGCCAGTACGAACAGCATCCGAATCGATCGTTTGGTTAACAAATGGGCGCTAAGGATGAAGATGATCCCCCAAGACAAATAGAGAATGAAATGGTACCAAGCCAAATCCCCGATCTGCTTGTTCTTCTCCCAAATAAACAGATTGACGAACAAATTAATATAAATAAAAATAACATTTCCTATTACGTTCATTAAGAGAATTTTCCGCAGCCCGGCCGAAAGTGATGTGATCCCCATTCGACAAATCCCTTCTATCTTCTTCTGCTTACTCCCATTTCTAGCTTTAGCCTATTGATCGGCCGCTTGCCCGTTCCCCAGCCTTTTTCCGTTAGCCGCCTAGGCATCGAAGCTGCGCGTTTCTCCCTCAAAATTGTAGAAAGAAACCATGCCGAGCAGCTCGTCTTCACGACTTAAAATTCGCCGCTTCGGAATCTTTGTCGAGTCGTCTATACTCGTTCCGGATTCGGCTCAGCCGAGCCGTGGGTATGATTCCACAAATGGCCGCGGCGCTTTTGCCCTTCCAACGTCGTTTCGAAAAAGACGGCCTTGATTGGCTCGTGGACAAACGGCAAATCGTGATGATGACCCATGCCCGTCGCTAGGCAATCGCCGGGTTCGACTTCGTATCGGACACCCTCCGAAACCGCACACCCCCGACCCTCGAAAAAAATCCAATATTCGTCGCAGTCATGATAGTGGCAGTCGAAATTCGTCTGCCTTGGATAGTCGACCGGATCGCCGATCGGCTCCCGAATCGTCTCTTCCCGACTTGCGGCAAACCATCCGGAGTTGCCGGTTTCCTCTCCCCAGCGTCCGATCAATCGAACCGCCACCGTATCCGGCTCTAGCCCGATAATCGCGAATAGGTCGGAGTCCGCCGTAAGATCAAGCCCGCCACCCCTGCATACGTTCACTTGTTCTTCTCCGTTGCTCACCACCGCACTCCCCCAGCCGATCACAATACGCTCCTTGCAGCCCATCCGCTGCAGCTTCCGTGACTCCCCGTCAGGAAGCCGAATGATTTCAAACGATTCAAGTTCGCACCAAGCGGGCAACTGTCCGACTCCACCGCGAATCAATGGCATCTTAATCGTCTCCCTTTCGACCTATAGTTGTTGTGCCTAAACCATAAGCCGTTTTACGGTGCTTCCCGTTTCGGCGGAACGGTTTATCGCCGCGCTCTCCGGCTATAATGTGCAATTCCCTATTCGGCTGCCGCTGCTAAATACTCATGCAGGAAGGATGGCACATGGATTTCCTTGCCGGTTCTGGCGCTTTCGATAGCGGCGAACACCATCGCCGTGCACTGCAAATTATCCTCCAGACTGTTCGGAGGGATGCTTCCGCCCCTCAGCCAATCTACAAACAACTCCGCAAGCCACGTATTGGTCCATACCGTTTGTTTGGCCAAAGGGATCACTTCCAGCTCCGGATAGGGAAGCCCAGCGAGCTTCTGGCCGTGACCTCCTTCGGCTCAGCTCAAGCGTGGCTTTGTCGCACTCTGCACGGAAGTACTCTTGGCTCCAGCTGTTCGTTGTGGCCGCACTCGTTTTGGATCCTTCGAAGAATGTTTTGACCCCATTCTCCATCTCGCATATCACCATGGTGTTGCTATCCCCGGTGTACTGGCCCCAGTCCGCTTTCCAGCTTTTCGCATAAAGCGTTTTCGGATTGGATCCGGCAAGTGAACGTAAGATGTCAAAATGATGGATAGCCCCTTCGACCAAGAGCGGGTAATCCATCTCATGCCTAAACTTCCCCCACGAGGCAAAACGGCGAAAATCAGCCGAGAACCGACCAATGATCGAATCGACGGCTCCATATTTGCCGCTGTGGATCAGCCGCTCCAGTGTTTGTTTGTCCTGATCAAACCGGTGGCTCATCGTGACGGCCATCTTCCGGCCCGCCGCCTTTACTTTCTGAAAGATCCGGCAGCTTGCTTCCAATGTGTCGGCGATCGGTTTCTCGGACAGGATGTCACAGCCAAATTCCAGAGCCAAGTCCACGATTCCTTCATGAAGGGCAGGCGGAACAACGGAAATGACGAAATCCGAGTTGTGCTGCTGAAGCGCACTCCGCAAATCCGTATAGCAGCGATCCGGGGATAGTCCGGCCTCTATGGCATGGCGATGGGACGCTTCGTTCGGATCCACCGCCGCTGTGAATTCCGCCCCCAGGCTGCCGGTCAGATAAGGCACGGTTTGCCGGCACCAAACGCTTCCCATCGTCCCCAATCCAACCAAAATAAATCGTAAGGGTTGAATCAACTGATATCCCTCCTAAGCATGGAAACACCGCTATTTTCCAACAACATACCATCAACAGGAAGCCGTTTCTATGCTACTTTTTTTACTATTTAGGAGATTTCCTACAGACCCGGAAGGCTGAATGAAAAGCAAATCTAGCATCCAATAGATAGGACTGCTTTGAAAAATATTCTTCAAAAAAATCATTTGCATTTTATCTTCAGGCACAGAAAAAAGGAACTTCAACGTGAGCCGAAGTTCCTTTTAGTAAGCTTTATTCCCTATATGTATGTATGTTAAGCCCGGATACAAGTCTGCTTTCCACTAGCAACTTGCTTCAGCGAATATAAAAACGCACGCCTTTATCGATGTTTTTCGTCTTGCCAGCAAAGGTGACTTGGTTAACGCTAAAAGGGCATTTGAACTTCTGGTTCCTTTAATCCAAAAACTTTTCCAGGAATCTAACCCTTCCCCGCTAAAATGGTTGCTTGCCCGGCAAGGGATAATTACTTCTGACACTCTCCGTTCCCCACTGGGACCGATTACCAAAGAATTGCAGCTCGAATTGGAACGAACAATTCCCAATCTCGCTTAATACCAAGATTAACACATCGAATGGGTTAAAGTTCTGGTCATCCGAATTACGCTATTCTGCTCATGTTAATAAATGATACAATGGCTCTCAGGAAGGAGGCTGCCCATGGTAACAAGAGATGACGTAGCCAGGCATGCGGGTGTGTCCGTCGCCGTGGTATCTTACGTAGTAAATAATAAAAACAATGTTAAAGAAGTTACTCGACAAAAGGTACTTAAAGCCATTCAGGAGCTCGGCTATAATCCCAATCTGGCTGCACGAAACCTGAAGACCAAAAAAGCTGGTCAACTCGGGGTATTGTTTAACAGTCTTGCCAACCCTTTTGAGACCGGTATCTCACTCGGACTTGAAGAAAGAGCGCGACAATATGGATACTCTCTAATTTTTCATACGTTTATTGATACGGAGGAAGAAAAATTAAAAACGATCTTTATGGGCCGAACGGACGGCATCCTCCTTTTGGGCCAGAACTTGAAGGACGAAACCATTGATTACTTTTCAAGATTAGAAGTCCCCCTCTATTCCATTACGACTCCCGTCTCTGCCCATCCCTACGTGAAGTATATGGATATTGATTGGTATGAAGCCATGCTGTGTCTGATCACTCACTTGAAAAAGCTTGGACATCGTTATATCGGTTTCATGACCAATACTTCAAGTGACCATCATCACCAGGTACGGTATCGCTTTTTCGCAGAAGCCATGAAGGCTTCCGGACTTGTGTTCCAAGAAAAAACGATGCTCTTAAAAGCAGAAAACCTTGAGTCGGCCTATCAAGTCATGAACAAGAAATTATGCGCAAATCGGCAGCTTCCCTTTAGTGCGATGATCTGTGCTAATGATTTAATGGCTATCGGTCTATTGTCCGCTTGCAGAGATTTCGGGTTGTCTGTACCAGAAGATCTGTCTATCGCGGGATGCGAAGATATCTTAATGGCTTCCCACACCACCCCCACCTTAACTACCGTGCGTTTCCCCAGAAGGGAGATTGGGTTTAAGTCCATCGAGGCCATCATGCGGCATACGAATAGTCGTATCCAGCTGCAGAATGAGAAGATTGATTTTGAGTTAATTATTCGGCAATCCACTGGAAAAGCATCAAAATAATACAAAAATAGCGGTTGTCAAGTCGAATTTACACGTGTATAATCATTCCGATGGATAGAAGTTACAATGACTTCTTTCTTTTCAGTCTGAAATCTACACGTGTATATTTTGTATAAGAGGTAGTTATCTTGGTTGACTCGAAGCTTGATATCCCCTCCTTGGTTGAACCTTTACGATCAGGTAACGCTGCTTCGAGTAACGTTTATTAATGTAAGATAATTCTGTATGGAGGAGTCAGGTCATAATGAATCATTCGCTTTGGTACCGGGAGCCGGCAATCCACTGGGCGGAGCATGCCCTTCCGATTGGTAACGGAAGATTGGGAGGGATGATCTTCGGGGGCGTAGCACGAGACCGGATTCAATTTAATGAAGAAACCTTGTTTACGGGGCGACCGGTCACCGTCGAAGGAAGCCCTTACCAAGAGCTAAGCACAATCAGGAAGCTCCTGGCGCAAAAAAATTACAAAGCCGCACAAGAGCACACCGAGAACGTCTATTTAAAGCCTGCCTCCTATGGAGATGAAAGCGATTTTGGCATGTATCAAAATTTCGGGGATATTTTTGTTGACGTCATGCACCCTGAGGGGACGACGGCAGATTATCGAAGGGAATTAAATCTCGATGATGCCGTCGTCTCCGTCAGTTATACCTGCAGCGGGCATCATTACCTGCGTGAGTATTTATCCAGTTACCCCGATCAAGTGCTCGCTGTCCGGTATCGCTGCTCGAAACCTGGCTCTGTTACCTTACATATCAAGTTGGCCGGGGCTCATGAGGAAGACAAAATCACGGTGGCCCCCTCCTTGTCTGAACTGATATTGAGCGGACAATTATCGAATCTATCTTATGAAGCGGTGCTTAAGGTCCTTCCCCAAGGTGGCCGTTTGGAGCACGATCACGGGACAATAATGGTACATGGGGCGGACGAAGTAATCCTGCTGATGAGCGCCTCTACCGATTATGACGTGAATGAGGAATCCTATCGGGGCAAAGATTTCCAAGCGTTTAACCGGTTGGTGCTGGAACAGGCCTCACGGAAATCGTTTGGAGAATTAAAGCAGTCGCATGTGGCTGACTATCAAGCGTTGTTTCAACGTGTAGAGCTAATGCTAGACGGGCCGGAACGGCATCCTTTGCCTACGGACGAAAGATTGCTTCGTTACCGGAATGGGGAGTCGGATGTTGGACTCGAGACGCTGCTCTTTCAGTACGGACGATATTTGTTAATCGCCAGCTCTCGTCCGGGATGCCTGCCTGCCAATCTGCAGGGGATCTGGAATGATAGCAATAACCCGATGTGGGGCTCCATGTTTTGTTATAACATCAACTTGAATATGAATTATTGGCATGCGCAATCAACGAACCTCGCCGAATGTCACCGGCCCTTGGTTGAATTTATTGACCGGCTGCGGCCCAGCGGCAGGAGGTCAGCGGCCGTTTATTTTAACGCAAAGGGCTGGTTCGCTGCGAAAAAGTCGGACATTTGGGGCTTTACCCAACCGTATGCGGCAGCGGTGAACGGTCTGTTCATCGGTGGAGGAGGATGGTTATGCGAGGACGTTTGGGAGGCGTACAGCTATCGCCAAGATCTTGACTATTTAGCCCGAACGGCCTACCCGATCATGAAGGAGAGCGCGGAGTTTTATCTGGATTATCTAACCGAGAACAAGGAGGAATTCCTCGTATCGTCGCCTTCCACCTCTCCGGAGAATAGCTTCTGGGTGGAGGGTCAGAAATGCACCGTGAGCGACGGCTCAGAGATCGATCATCGCATTATCGAAAGCTTATTCCGCCATTGCATAAAAGCATGTGAGCTGCTCGGCACTGACGATGGGTTTAAGAAATCTCTGGAGCATGCGCTATCCAGGCTGGCTCCTGTACAGCTCGGGAGATATGGTCAAATTCAGGAATGGTATCAGGACTGGGATAACCCAGCAGATACCCATCGGCATGTTTCACATCTATTTGGCTTGTATCCGGGTCAGCTCTTCTCGCCAGAGAAGACGCCTGAGGTATCCAAGGGAGCGGAAGTGGTCTTGACCTGCCGGGGGACGAAGGAGTAGGATGGTCTCGCGCTTGGAAGGTCAGCCTGTGGAGCCGGCTATATGAAGCCGAGCGAGCCTATGAATTTGTGCAGAAGATTCTTCGCCATTCGATCAACGATAATTTCTTTAATATTCATCCTCCGTTCCAAATCGACGGCAATTTCGGATTTACTGCCGGAGTCGTAGAGATGCTGATGCAAAGCGAGTTGGATGGAGTTATTCATCTGCTTCCGGCACTCCCAGCCGCTTGGAGTAGCGGATTCATCCGCGGACTTCGCGCAAGAGGAGGCTTTACCATCGACATGCGTTGGAATGAGGGCAAGCTGGTTGACGTCGTCCTATATGGGCAAGCCGGTCGCAGTGGAGTCATTCGAGTGAATCATCAAGATCACGACTTTCAATTGGGCAAGAGCGGTGTTCTTAGGATGGATCAACATACTTTGCTTTCCTCCATGTAATAATCCGATTTTCCTATAAACCGTCCGAAAGGAACGACAAAAAAACTTGAGGAGCGTTACCGTTCTCAAGTTTTTTATCGTTATGCTCGTCGAACCTGCGGGCTCTTTGACGGCCCTCCTTGCTCATTCAGTACCCGAGCGAAGCGCCGCCTTCTACCGGAAGCGCAACCCCGTAATGAAGCTCGCTTTCTCGGAAGCGAGGAACAAGGCCGCTTGGGCGATCTCCTCCGGAAGAGCCGTCCGTCCAAGGGGATGCATATTGTCCAGAGACTTCCGAACAGCGTCGGGATCCTCCTGCTGCTCGATCCATGATTCCAGTAGCGGTGTCATCACTCCAGCTGGGCATAAGCAGTTGACCCGTACTCCATCCTTTGCATAATCCAAGGCAAGCGATTTGGTCAGGGCTACGATTCCTCCCTTGGTTGCCGCGTAGCTCGCATTCTGCAGCTGCCCTACCAACCCGTTAAGCGAGGCCATGTTTACAATCGCCCCTCTTGTTTTGCGTAACTCCGGAATCGAGTACTTGGTAGCAAGATAGATACTTTTCAGGTTAATGGCCACCAACCGGTCCCACTCTTCTTCCTCTACATCCTCTAGCGGCTTAGGAAGGATCGAAGCGGCATTGTTGAACAAAATGTCCAATCTGCCGAAGGCCGTGATGGTGCCCCCACCACATTCTTCACATCTTCAGCGGAGGAGACGTCCGTTTTAACATACCTGGCCCGGCCTTTCGTTAGCTCGTTAAGCTGATTAGCGACTCTCGTTCCACCGGCCTCATCCCAATCGGCAAGCACGAGGTTTGCCCCCTCGGAGGCAAAGCACCGGGCGGCTGCTTCCCCTATTCCGGAGCCGCCGCCGGTGATGATAGCCGTTTTTCCTTTCAAGATCAATCTAATCCCCTCCTTTGGGTTAACCGATCCGGTACTGTTCAAAACAGCTCGGGATGATTTCGGTGGAGGCTCCCGGCATTTGGGGCAGCACATAGTGACCGTCCTGCACGGTGGCCGGTTCCACGAAGATATGCCGGATCCACGGGATATACTCCAGCATAATGGCATTCGAAGTCGAGGCGACCAGATGCTGATGAATCTGGCCCATGTCTCCTACATGGGGACAAATCGGAAGCTCGTAAGAGGCGGCAAGTCCCGCTACCTGCAGCCATTCGGTTATTCCCCCGACACGGGTTACATCCACTTGCACGTATTCGACCGCTCCTTGGTGAATATAGTCGCGAAAGGCATATTTCGTATAGACATGTTCACCGAGCGCGATGGGAACATTCAAGGCATCCGCCAGCTTCTTATGACCGAGTATGTCATCCGGATTCAGGGGTTCCTCGAGCCAGAACAGGTCGAATTCCTCCAGCCGTTTCCCCCATGTCATGGCCGTGTTGATGTTCCACTGCTGGTTGACGTCTATCATGAAGATCACTTGATCCCCGATCAGATGGCGAACCGCCTTCACCCGGTCATAATCTTCATGCGGGTCTGGTTTGCCAACTTTGATCTTCACCCCTGTAAACCCTTGCTCCACAATCTCCCCGACGTCGCGAAGCAGCCGCTCCTTCGACCAGTTGAGCCAGCCCCCGTTCGTATTGTACGCCTTGATCTTCTTGGACTTATGTCCCCCGAGATACTGCCAAAGCGGCTTGCCGGCCGCCTTCGCCATAATATCCCATAAGGCAATATCGACCGCGGCAAGCGCCATATGCGTCACTCCGGCCCGTCCAATCCAGTGCATTTTGCCGAATCGCATGTCATCCCACAACTCTTTTACCATGAAGGGATCCCTGCCAAGCAGAATGGGGGCATAATACTGCTCAATGGTTTTTGTGATCAGATCATCCCCTTGTGCGCAAGTCCCCGTATACCCGTATCCTGTTATTCCTTCATCCGTATAAAGACGCACACCGGCAAGCCCCCAATGGGTAGCCGCATTGATCGCATCGGTAATGGGAGGCGTAATCGGAACATGGAGAATAAACGGTTCCACCTTGGTAATTTTCATAAGCTTCACACCTTCTCTATTATAATGTATCGTGTATGATTTATGATAAAAGGAAGGAATGATCTTGTCAACGAGAAAAGGAAGATCATCCCTAGTATTTAGCTATTGAGATTCGGTAAAATATTTTCTTGTCCGAAGATGAGAATTACGCAGATGGGTTTCCAGCCGTTCCGCCGCCTGGTGGATGTTCCCTTCGGCTAAAGCTTCGAGCACCTGCAAATGCTCGTTGTGCTCGGTGAGCAGAAAACCCTTCTGAATATCAGGATGAAGCACTAAGAGATACCGTTGGATCCGCTCGATATACTGCTTAATCAGTTGGCTTAGCGTTTCATTGCCGCAGCGGTTCAAAAACAAGCCATGCAGCTTGTCGTTCATCTCGGCGACGGTTTGCAGGGCCCCTTCCAGGCTCTGGTCTGATGGGAATGAGGCAACCCGCCACTCGCCGAGCAGCTTATCGATCTCTTTACGGTCCAGAGAATCAAATGCCTTCTTCAGGGCAAGCAGCTCCAAGGGGACGCGCAGTTCAAAAATTTCATCAAGCTCTTTAAGGCTCATGTGAGTGACGAACATGCCTTTAAAGGGAACGGCCGCTACCAGGCTTTCCGCTGTGAGACGGGAAAGGGCCTCCCGTATGGGGATGTTCGACACTTCCAGATCCCTTGACCACTGATCAATGTTGATTTTCTCGCCGGGAATCAGCTTATGGTTCAGGATATTCTCTTTAATAATCTCATAGATCTCTTCCGTGACAACAGAACGTGTCGGCTTACGCATCAGTCATCCCATACTTTCTGTTCAGAATCGTGTATGGTTTATGATAGCACGCTCCTTGTGCCCAATCAAACTGAAAAGGTTACGTCCGGAAATGCTGCCTGCGGAACTTTTGCGGCGATACGCCAAAATGCTGTTTAAACAGCGTGCAGAAATATTTCTCATTGTTAATTCCGACGGCATCGCTCAATTGGGAATTGGTATAATCCTTTTCCTTGAGCAGCCTCACCGCCAACTCGATCCTGCAACGGTTAATGTAATCCACCATATTTTCTCCGACTTCTCTCTTGAACAAACTGCTGAAGTAGGGGGAGTCAAATTGACATGGTCGGCGACTTCCTCGAGGGAGAGCTTCCGGGTAAGATGATCCTCCACATACTGCTTGGCCTTGGTGATTTCGGGACGGAGCGAAGACAGCTTCATCTGCCTGCAGCCGCTTAAGTAAGAACGGCATAGTTCGAGCTGGTCCTCAAATTTCAAGCCAGACATCCGTTCGGCCGGGTTGGAGGGCAGCGCCCCGCCGGAGCTTGCATAATGAGACTCCACCTCTGCCAGGAACCCCCGCAGATACAACTCCATCCGCTCCCGGGGAATGTTCCACTCTCTTGCCGTTTCGGCCATCTGTTCAAAGGCCTCTTCCACCTCCTCCGTCTGCTGAGAGGTAAGAAGCCGGACCAATCTTCTCAGCTGTTCCTGAAGGGCGCTTACTTTCTCCTCATCCGGCCGAATGGGTTGGAATGGGCCCAGCACCGTGCCATCTTTAAGATAATAGACGGCGCGCAGCCTTTGGCGGCATTGCCGGTAAGCATCCGGAAGGGTCGGCCAACCGTTGTACACCGGACTAAACGCCAGGTTAACGTTCCGTTTCAAATAAGTTTTCATGTTGTAAATAATCGTGTTTCCTAAGGCTTGAGCCCTTGCCTCCTGTTCCGATTGACTGTGGTAGGTAGGCCAGGAGATGACCCCCATCATCGTGAACTCCGAGGTCTCGCAGGCAAAGCCGTTCCCGACCTGCCGAAGGGTCTCTTCCAATACGTTCAGCATCGCGTATTTCAATACGCTCTGTTCCCTTGCTTTATAGATCCGTTCAAACTCCTCATACTTGCCGATCTCCATAACCAGACAGCTGTAGGGGCCAAGCTTGCCATCCAGCCTTAGATCGTCGCTCATCCGCTCCATCTGGCCCGGCTCCACTTCACCTCGTAGAAACTCCTGGAAAATTTGCTTCCGCATCCGATGGACATTTTCTAAGCGGGCCCGGTTTAATTTGGACAGTTCCTCTTCCTTGGCCTCCATGATCCCGATTTCGCCGGCCGCCTTCTCCAAAGCCGCTTTAATATCCGAAGAGGTAAGAGGAACCTTCATCAAATAATCCAGCACGTTCTGCTTAATAGCCCGCTTGGCGTAGGCGAAATCGGAATACGCGGTGAGGATAATGAAGACGGTCCGGGAAGCATTGCCTTTAGCCGTTCAATCATCTCGATTCCGTCGATGGCCGGCATGACGATATCCGTTAAGATAATATCCGGTTTAAGCTCGACGGCTAGTTCCAGCGCTTCCTTACCAGAATAGGCCTTTCCCACTATTTCAAACTGGTCAAACTCCCGGAAAATCATTTCCAGCCTTTGCAGAATCAAATCTTCATCATCTACGATTAAGCACCGGAACAGCCTCATGGGTTAGGCCTCCCCCTTTCTCCTTTTGGAAAGACGGCACGTATGCAGGTGCCCCTTCCCGGTTCGCTCAAAACGGTTAATCCATAGGCTTCCCCATAGTAAAGCCTGATTCTCTGGTGAATGTTCCGAAGCCCTATTCTAACCCTTCCCCGTTCGTTCGGCCTCCCGGGTTTTTCGGCTTGAAGCAGGTTGTCAGCGGTTTCCGGGGACATTCCCTCCCCTTCATCCCGCACCTCTACCACGACCCGGTTATCCTGTAGGTAAGCCTTGATTGTAATCGGTCCTTCCACCCTTCCTCCCCGGTAGCCGTGAAACAGGCTGTTCTCCACGATCGGCTGGAGGAGAAGCCGGAATACAGGAAAGGCTCGCAGGCCTTCCTCCACTTCCACCTGCACGTCAAAGATCCGGTTATAACGGATGTTCTGGATCAGGACATAATCCCGCACGTTCTGCAGTTCCTCATCGAGCGTAACCCACTCCGAAGCGTCCGCAATGCCGTATTCCAGAATATTGATTAGAGCCCGGATCATGGGGTCCACCTTGTCATACTGCTGCAAACCGACCACATTGCAAACCGAGCCGAGCGTATTGTAAAGAAAATGCGGGTTGATCTGGGACTGCAGCACCTGGATTTCCAGTTTTCGCTTGCTTTCGTTGCTCACATTCAGATGATCGAGCAGCCCTACGATTTGTTTAATCATAAGGTCGAAGGTGTGGGCGAGAAGACCGAATTCATCCCGCCGCTTCCACTGCACTTTCACATCCAGGTGCCCCTGCCGGATCAGCTTCATTTTGTTGATAAGGTACTGAAGCGGCTTGCGGATATATCGGGCGATGATGGAAGCCACAATTCCGCTTATAAGAAGCCCGATCCCGAGCAGCAGGAGGTAATAGTGTTCCAGCTTCTGCAGGGACTGTTGAATCCTAGCCTCGTTGTTCACGGAGATGATGGACCAGTTGAACCGGGACGTCGGGAGCTTCAACAAAGTAAAGGGCTTCCCGTTCTCGCTCGTCAGGTGGATCGTATTCTCATTGATTTGAGCAACCTCCCGGGAGCTCATGCTGCCAAAGACCATCCGGTGTTCGGGGTCCGGCTTCATCCCAAGCTCACTGTTCTGTCCGGCCACGACAAACCCTTCCGGATCGATCAGCGTAAGCGTGATAAGGTCATCCCGCAAAATCTTGAGTATGGTCTGTTCGACCGCGTTTAAGTCAAGGTCCACCGCAATCGCTGCAGGCGGATTGCTTCCGTGCAAATATTTGGTCATCGTAACCGTCCAGCCGGACGAGGAAGATCGGTATGGTCTGCTGATGGCGGTGCTCAATTTGGAATTCATCGCCTGGTCATACAATGGACGCCTCTCTTCGTTTGGCTCATCGAAGGCGACCGTAATCAAGCTTCCTCCTACGATGGACATGTCTTCCCGGATGATATAGACATTCCTAAGGGTAGCCGAATTCAACTCGAGCAGCTTCTGCATTTCTGTTTTGAGCGACTCGATGGTATCCTGCCCGGGGGTATAGGCCGAATCGATAGAGAACAAGATGGTCTGGAAGGAGGAGAATGTTACGTTCAAATACTGATCCACCTTGGATAGTATCTGCTGGACGAAATATTGATTGTTGCTGCGCGTCTCGTTCTGAATATACCGGTAGGCCAGCTGACTGACCAGGGACACCGTGGCAAACACGAAAATAAAGCAAATCAGGAACAGTTTGAATGTCATGCTGCTGAACCATTTCCCCAAGATCATCAGTCCTATTCCGCTGTGGTTCTTATATCCTATCAAATAAAACGGCATTAGGAGAGGGAATTCCCCCTCTCCTAGCCAAATCTTGTTATTTCAGAGCACCGGCCTCCTTCAGCTGCGTCGTGGCGTATTCCTTAAACTTGGCGTATTCGAATTTGCTGTCCAAGGTTTTCAGGAAAGCATCCCAGTTCGACAAAGGCTCTTTGCCCATCATAAATTTCAGAAACATTTCATTGACGTATTTGTTGCGGTCGCTGTACAGCCTGTCGTTCGGATCGGGCACGATAAACGGATTAACCGGGTTAGGCTTGACATACTGCAGATTAGTCTTCTGGAAATCGGTCGTTCTAGGATTCGTAAAGTTGAAATAAAGAGCGTCGTCTGCACGCCGTGGCAGGGCATAGTTCGTCGTCCATAAGTACTTATCCGACACTTCTTTTTTGCTCATATTTTCCGTAAGCCGCTGGATTTTGCCGTCTACTACGTCCCAGCTGACACCCTTGATCCCATAGTTGGCCCAAGGATAAAAGTCTTTATCCGTATACCAATACTGAAGAAGAGCCAGTATACGTTTTACCTTCTCAGGATCCTTGGCGGCGGTTTTCGAGATGACCCAGGAGTTGTTCTGAAACGACTTCAGGCCTATCGTTTGATCTCCATGAGGTCCTTTTACCGGAGGAATCACGATCCAATCCGGGACTTCTCCCGAAACATCCTTCATGGCCTGCTGGGAAGTCTTTTCCATTCGTCTCCAATCGCCGATTAGAATGCCCGATTTGCCGGCATACATTTTCTTGTCCAATGCCGTGCCATCGTTAATTGTCACCCAATCGGGGTCCACTACCTTGGCGTCCAGCATGGACTTGATATAAGCAAGGGCTTCCTGCATTCTGGGGTCGGAGTTGTCAAAGGTGAGCTTGCCATCCACCATATCCACCGTATTCGGGTTAACCCCAAACATCCAGAAGATCATCTGCCAGCCCATGGAAGTCAGGCTGCCGTCCTTCCCAATTCCCGTCACAAAGCCGTACGTATCGTTTTTGCCATTCCCGTCCGGGTCATTGAAGGTGAACGCTTTCATGACGTTCAGCAGTTCATCCGGAGTAGTAGGTACTTTCAATCCGAGCTTCGTGAGCCAGTCGTTGCGGATCCACCATCCCTGGATGCCGTTTACGAATTCATAGCCTGGGGTTCCGAAGGTCTTGCCCTTGTACTTCATCGCCTCCCACTCTTCCGGCTTGAAACGCGACTGCAGAGCCGGGTAGTCTTTCAGGTAGCTGTCCAAGTCTGCCAGAATCCCCTGGTCGTAGTATTGAATGGCCGTGGCCCGGTCGGGCATGAAGATCATGTCCGGGATATCCCCGGAAGCAATCATGGTGTTCAGCTTCGCGATTTTCTGGTCGGCCGGCGGGATGATCATGTTAAAATCGACATTCACCGCCTTCTCCAGCATTTGCCGGATGGGGTCATCCTCCCGGGCCGGCATCGGCACCTGCGGATTATAGGCTCCCGTCTGATAAGCCGTTATTTTGATCGTCTTATCCGTTTTCCCTCCATTACCGGATGGACCCGGGGAACCTGAAGATTGGCTGCTTTCCTTGCTTGCGCATGCGCTAAGGATCATGCTGCCTGCCATAACAGCGGCTAGGGCTCCGGTGATTCTTCGTTTATCTCTCATGTTCGACCTCTCCTCTATACTCATGTTTATATTATCCGGGATTGCCGGGATAATCAAAGGGACTTTATCCTTTTACCGAACCGACCAGAACGCCCTTGGCAAAATGCTTCTGGATAAACGGATACACGCACAGGATCGGCACCGTCGAGACGATAACCGCAGCCATCTGGATGGCGAAGGTACTGACCGGTCCGTCTAAAGCCGACTGCTCGGCACTTTGATTCTGCACGCTGAGCAGAATGTTACGCAGGACCACTTGAAGCGGCATCAGCTGCGGATTGTTAATATACATGACGGCGTCAAAGTAGCTGTTCCAGTGGCTGACCGCATAGAAAAGGCCGATCGTGGCAAACGAAGGAAGCGATAGCGGAAGAATGATCTTCCATAAAGTGGTCAGTTCTCCCGACCCATCCACTCTCGCGGATTCTTCCAGTTCCGGGGAAGCTGTTCGAAGAAGGTCTTCATCACGATCAGATTAAACACACTGATTAACCCCGGTATGATCAGAGACCAGATGGAATTCATCAAGCCAAGGGATTTGATCAGAATATAAGTCGGAATCAACCCCCATTGAACAGCATGGTGAAGACGATGAACAGCAGCAGGCCGCTTCTTCCTGGAAGCGCCTTCTTCGAAAGCACATACGCAGGGATAGCGGTAAACAACAGGTTCAGCGCTGTTCCCACCAGCGTCCGAAACAAGGTAATCTTATAGGCCTGGCCCAGCCCAAGGCCGGCGAAGACGGTATGATAAGCGGAAAGGGTAATCTTCTCGGGAATGAGGACGATGACCCGGCGCAATACTTCCGATTCCGGTGTGAACGAGACGCTTAAGACATAGAGAAACGGAAAGAGCGTAACAGCGGCGATTGCTGTTAGAAGCAGATAGTTTACCGAATGACCGAGCCTGCCCGCTATGTTGGTTTTCATGAAATCCCTCCTACCAGATCTGGCCGTCGAATTTTTTGGCCGCTTTGTTCGCAGCCACGACGAGAATGAATCCGATCACGGCCTTGAAAAGCCCTACCGCGGTAGCCAGGCCAATCTGCATGCGCTCAAGTCCCTGGCGGTACACCCACGTGTCGATGATATCCGCCTTCTCTTGATTGAAAGTGTTGGCCATCATAAAGATTTGATCGAAACCTGCGTCGAGAATGTGGCTAAGGCGGATGACAAGCAGAATGATAATAATGTTGCGAATGCCCGGCAGAGTGACGTGCCACAGCTGTCTGGCTTTCGAGGCCCCATCCATCCGGGCGGCCTCGTAAAGACTCGGATCGATTCCAGCCAGCGCAGCCAGATAGAGAATGGCTCCCCAGCCGACTTCCTTCCACAGATCGGAGGACACGATAATCGGACGAATCCACCCTGGTTCGGTCAGGAAGGAAATCGGGCTGTAGCCGTACTCCTTCAGCAGCAGATTGATCAAGCCTTCTCCCGGGGAGAGAAGCGCTACCATCAAGCCATACACGATGACCCACGAAACAAAGTGCGGTAGGTAGGTGATCGTCTGCACCACTTTCTTGAACCAGTTCGATTTCACCTCATTCAGCATGAGGGCCAGTACAATGGGGGCGGCAAAGCCGAAGAGCAGCTTGTAGACCGATATTAAGATGGTGTTCTCCATAATATCCCAGAAGTATACCCCATTGATGAAACCGCTGAAGTTGCGAAATCCGATCCATGGACTATCCCAAAATCCAAGCGCCAGGTTGTAATTCTTGAAGGCGATCAGGATTCCGAACATCGGAATATACTTGAATACGGCAAAATAGATGAGCTCCGGCAGCAGAAGGAGATACAGGATTCGATATCTTCTCATCCGCGCCCACAGCGTGCTCTTCCTGGCTCTTTTCTCTTTGAAAAGAGCGGCCGCCGTGTCGGTCGGTGCGTTCATTTTGATTTCCCCTGTCTGTTAAGTCGGTTTCTTATGGTCTTATCGTACCGGTTTTCGGCTACGGTGATTTCCAATATATTAATGAATGACTTCAATATTTTAAGATGCGTGCTTCCCTTTTAACAAAAAGAGCACCTTCCGACGGCAGCGCCGTCTCAAGTTGCTCTTTCCCCTTATTCACTCTCGAGCGGAATGGGAACATGGAACGCGGCTTCCCTCATCGGGTCAACGGTACGTTATACACCGGAGTAGGCCATAAACCCACCGTCCACCGGCACGGTAATGCCCGTAACGAAACCGGAGCAGCGCTCATCCGCCAGCCAC
The DNA here is from genome assembly GCA_030323305.1 of Paenibacillus sp. CC-CFT747. Taxonomy (GTDB): domain Bacteria; phylum Bacillota; class Bacilli; order Paenibacillales; family NBRC-103111; genus Paenibacillus_AO; species Paenibacillus_AO aurantius. The sequence goes on from CP106741.1 coordinate 4,944,969, forward strand.
ATGAGCGTACCGAGCAAATCTTCCGGTTTGCCAAACCGCCCCATAGGGGTATGGGCGATAATTTTATCCGATCGTTCGGTTAAGGTTCCGTCTTCCCGGAGAAGCAGCTTTCGGTTTTGTTCGGTTACTACGAACCCGGGAGCGATCGCATTGACCCGAATCCCCACATCCGCCAGATGAACGGCAAGCCACTTGGTTATGTTATCGATCGCCGCCTTGGCAGCACTGTACGCCGGAACCTTCGTTGCTGGACGAGGGGCTGCCATAGAGGAAATATTGAGGATAGCGGCGCCTTCCCGCCCGAGCATCATGGGGGTGAAATGCTGCGTGGGCACCCAAGTCCCGAGCACATTCAGGTCCAGGACATGACCGAAGCCGTCCGGCTTCATCGTGAAGAGCGTGGTGATGTCCGTTCGTATTGCATGGTCAAGTGATAGTCGTTCAGATGTCGTATTTCCGCTGGGATGCCCTCCTCCTGCCCCATTAAGGAGAAGATCGCAGCCTCCGAACTCGCTTTGGACGAACCTGGCGGCTTCCGCAACCTGCTCCACGTTGAGTACGTCACAGGAGACCGCAACCGCCTCTCCGCCTGCCTGCTTGATCGCGTTTGCTACCTGATTTCCGTTTTCCAAGTTACGGTTAAGCAGAACAATACGCATGCCGTGGGAGGCAAGCTCTCTCGCCATCGTCCCGCACAGCACGCCGCTGCCGCCTGTAATGACGGCGATGCGGCCTTGCAAATGACTGACCATATTATTTGCTTCCTCCTTTGAACGAACTTCGCACTTCCTCCGGTTTCAGCAGGTAACGGGCCAAAGCTGAACGGTTGAACCGGATTCCGTGTCCCGGCCTCTGCGGAGGAACACCGATTCCCCCGCTAACCAGGATCGGCTCTTCCAGAACCCCAAGCTCGGTCAGGGAGCCCCTACCACATTCTCAAGCATGTAGCTGTTGGGAACGCCGCAAAGCAAGTGGACCGAAAGCTCCATCATATAGTGAGGCGCTATGACCTTTCCGAACGTCTGCGAGAGATGGGCGATTTTGAGCCATTCTGTAATGCCTCCCACGAACGCTATATCGGCTTGAACGATATCGATGGCATCCCGCCTGAGATATTCTAGAAATTGATAGCTGCTGTATAGGCTTTCCCCGAGCGCAATGGGAGTTTGCACATGCCGCCTCAGCTGATGATGTCCCTCGATATCATGATAGAGAATCGGTTCTTCGATCCAACCTAATTTCAATCCATCTAAGCGCCCGCAAGCGCGCAGCGCTTCCGCCGCATTCCACTTCTGATTGGCGTCGACCATGATCGTCCCCGCCGGACCCATCAGCTCCTGGACTTTGACGATTCGTTCGATGTCTTCCTCTATCGTTTCCTTCCCAATTTTGATCTTGACTGTTTGGTACTGCTGCTCCTTATAGCCTTTCACCCGGTCCAATAACTGCTCCAAAGTATCCCCGAGATCGATGCCGCTGATGTAGCAGGGAATGCTCTCCCGTGCGGCGCCGAGAAGCCGGTATAGCGGCTGCTTGTAGTGCTTGCCGATCAAATCCCAGATCGCTATATCCAACGCCGCTATCGCCATGGAATTTACGCCCAGTCCAAGCCGCCTGGACTGTCGCTGGAGCAGCTGCCAGCAATATTCATAGCGAAGCGGGTCAAGGCCAATAAGAAGATTCGCCAGGTAATCCTCGATCAGGGCTTTGATCGCGGTTCCGCCAACATCAACCGTGTAGCTGTAGCCCGTTCCCATTATGCCCGTGTCGGTCACCAGCTCCACCACGACAAACTCGATCCCCTGGACCTTATTCGTAGCATCCTCCCAAGGCGGGTTCGGAGGAATCCGGTAGGCTTCCACCTTCACATGCTCGATTATCATACGTTCCGCTCCCTTTTAGTCAAATACCAATTGTGCCTTGATCACTTTGCTTGAAGGCTCCAGCCAAGCGTGAAAAGCTTGAACCGCCTTTCCAAAAGAAGCCTGATGAGTGACATAGCTTTCCCCATCCACCCCACCGGAGTGCAAGCTGTCCATGACCAAATGGAATTCCGCGCGGGTCGCGGCCCGGCTTCCCATTAAGGTTAATTCCTTCTTATGGAATTCCGGATCGGCAAAATGAATGTCTCCCTGCACAAGACTCACGTAGACGATGCTGCCTCCTTGGGCGGCGTAACCAAACGCATCCATCATAGAAGCGGCATTGCCCGTCGCGTCAATGACCGTCGCAGCGAGTTCCCCCTGTGTTATCGCTTGAAGGGATCGAAGAGTATCCTCGGACGGACGCAGCAGTTCATCAGCACCTGCCCAGTCACGGCAAAACATCAGGCGATCCTCCGACAAATCCATCGCGATGACCCGGCCCCCGGCCAGCTTGGCATAGCGCATCGTGGCAAGACCAATGGGGCCTCCGCCGATTACCAGAACGTCGTCGTCTTCCTTAATTTGTGCCCGGCGGACAGCGTGAAGGCCGATCGCGAGCGGTTCGATGACGGCCGTCTCGGCAAACGTCAACTGATCCGTCTTCACGAGATGGCTGATCGGAACGCTCATCACCTCTTGCATTCCGCCGTCTAGATGAACGCCGAACACTCTAAGATGGCGGCACGCATTGGTCTTGCCCCTTCGACATGCGGTACATACTCCGCATTCGAGATAAGGCAGAACCGTTACGCGGTCCCCTGCTCGAAAATCAGAAACATGGTCACCCACGGCCACCACTTCGGCGGCAATCTCATGACCCAACACCCGGGGGTAGGCGAAAAACGGCTGTTTGCCCCGGAACGCATGGTAGTCTGTCCCGCACACTCCGATTCGCACGATCCGAATTAGGGCTTCCGCTTCTCCAACCAGGGGTAAGTCGACTTCGGCCATTTCCATCCTTCCCGGCTCCTGACAAATAAGTCTCTTCAAATGACTCCCCTCCTGCGGTTCTGGATTGCTTTATGCTTTAGTAAGCGGGACAGCAACCATAAAGGAATGTTCACTGCCTATTGGAAGGCCGGCAAGATACAGGATGGCGGGTTTCCCATTCTCGAAGTAAAGCTTCGGCATCTCCAAGCGCTCGAACGGCTGCACGACTCCATCCTCCCATGTGATTTGAGGCTTCATGACGAGCGGGTCGCGGCTCAGCTCCCAGTGGATGCCGTCCTCGGACTCGAACAGGATCATGGCGCTGTGCATTCCGGTAAATTCCCCTTTGTTGTCCTTGACGATGGCATAGTACCTGCCGTCTTGCACCCACTCGACGTGATCGTCAATAGGAAAATTGGTTTTGGGCGTTCGAATAAACGGTTCCGGATGATCAACGAATGGTCCTAACGGATGATCGGCAAGCGCGATGACATGGCGAACACTGCCGCCGAAGGGCATCGGCCCTTCCGTAACCGTTTTGTACACCATCTGGTATTTTCCGTCAGGCCGCTTGAAAACGTGAGGCGTCCCTGTTGTGAGATGACCCGGGCGCGGCTCGAGCAGCGGTTTGTCGAAACGCTTCCAAGGACCGCTGGGGTGATCGGCTACCGCCACCCCTACCCGCTGATTGTTGCGGTGGTTCCACCATTCCCCATTGCCATGCTGGCCAATGTAGTACAAATAATAGATTCCGTCCGCCTCGATCAAGCTCTCGTTATGGAACCCGCCCGAGTCCCACCTTCCTTCACCGTCTTGCGTTAAAGCGGTCCCCTGCACCTCGTACGGACCTTCCGGAAGAGAAGAAGTGGCATACGCCAGCTCGGAATGGGTCGCCCACGCCTGATGACCGAGGGAACGAAGCCATCTCGAGAAAATCAGATGACAGGTTCCCTCCTCCGTACGAAGCATAGTGGAACCCCAAACATTCCAATCCGGCAATTCAAACTTGGCACGATAAGCCAGCCTAAGCCCTTCCGGAACGGAAACAATGGACATGATAAATCTCTCCCAACTGGGTAACATAACCCGACCCTATCCCCCGGTTCGTGTTTAGGTTAAGAATAATTCACGATGGAAAGCCCAGGTTTCAAAATTTATGGAAAACCGTTCAAAATATTAAGACAAAGAACCGGCGATCTGGCGATCGCCGGTTCTTTGGGGCCAGCGGTTCTAATCTATGCCGAGGGTACCTGCCCGGTAGTCATAAAATTGTCGTGATTGTCCTATCTCGACTTGGCCTTCTCTTCATTCATCCGAAGCCTTTAACCAGTCGCGGTACTGGGTAGGCGTCATGTTGGTTTCCCCTGAAAGAGCCGGGTGAAATGGGAGCGTTCCATCCCCAGTTCGTCCGCAACGCGGGTCACGGTCCATTCCGTAGAATGGAGCAGCTGTTTACCGCGTTCCATCCTCAGCTTTACCAGATAACGGTGAGGAGGGACGCCAAAGGCGGCTTTGAACAATCGAATGAAATACTTGGTGCTGTAGTTAAACTTCTCTGCTATTTCCGTCACCGTTAAAGCTCTGTCGGAATGCTGCTCCATGAAGTGGACGATATCGTTCCAGCGCTGCATGGAAGAAGAGAGGATTGGGACCGGCTTGCGCGATTCCTGCTCCCACATAAAGACAAGAAGCTCAAACATGGCGCTTTTCACCGCAAGAGGCGATAAGTCGTCCGTTCGCTTAACATTCTGGATCAAACGACCGAAGAGCTCTTCCGCCCGATCCTGATCCTGCAGGCGTATGAATAGCGGGGTATCCACGACTTGAAAGAGAGGGAACCGGCCGGACATCGCCTGAAAATGACAATACATCAGCCGGAAGGGAGCCTCAGGAACCGTCGAGAACGAAATGCGGTCGCCGGCCGGCAGGACGTACAGGTCCCCTGGTTTTGGCAGAAAGACCGAGTCCCTAATGTGCAGGGTCCCCTCTCCTTCGCGAAAATAGTATAAGCAGTTATTCACCGTCACATGATTGTGGTGCTTCCAATGGCTCGGCACCTTGACGTGGGCGGCGACTGAGACGCTTACCGATAATTCCTCCAAATGCTTCTTCAGATGTGTTGATTCCACGGGTTCTCCTCCATCTTTTGGCCGTATGCGTTGCTTATGTAACTAGAGATTACCATACATGGAGACCGGAAATGGGATACTTTTCGGCACATAGTCGGGAATATTGTAGACACCGGTTCCCTTAACAATTTGCTACGATCATATCGTAAAAGCAAAGAAAGGGATGTGATCCACATGGACAAGTTGGAACGCACAGCAAGGCAAGCTCCCGGATTCCCGAGCCGCGATCCCGGGCTGGATGTCTACCCCGGGTTTGTTTCTCCGCCGCCGGGTTATGGAGAAGTGGCCTTCTATTGGTGGGTAGGCGAGCCTTTAACCAAGGAGAGGCTGGAATGGCAGCTGGATCAGTTGAAGGATTACCCGATCACCTCTTTGCAGATCAATTATGCGCATTCCGATCAGGGCGGGGATGCGTGGGGACTGACGATTGCGAGCGATCCTCCTCTCTTCTCGGAAGCCTGGTGGGAGCTGTTCGCGTGGTTTGCAGAGAAAGCAGGCACCTACGGAATCTCCGTCAGTCTTAGTGATTACACGCTGTGCTGGCCGGGACAGGGGTGGTACATCGATGAGATCCTATGCAGCCGACCGGACATCAGCGGATATAACCTGCTCGTCCAGGAATGGGATGCCGGGGATGGCCTATTGGAGCTGACGCTTCCACCCGGTGTTCTTTCGGTCATCGCCTATCGCTGTGACGAAAGGGGGCAATCGACGGGCGAGTGGACCAGCCTTGCGGATCATGTCCGCGGTAACTCCCTCCACTGGGCAAAGCCGGATGGGACTTGGCGTGCTGCCGCCGTCTATTCGGAGCTTCGGCCCCGATCGATCGACCCGATGCACCCGGACAGCGGTGCCCTCGTCATCTCGCATTTTTTCCAACTATTCGAAGAAAGGCTCGCCAACATTCCAAACGCCAAGCTGGGCTTCTTCTTCTCGGATGAGCTGGGCTTCGGCATCAAAGGGCGGCTGTGGAACGATATGTTCCGGAAGGAATTCATGCGGCGTAAAGGCTATGACCTCCTGCCTGAACTCGTCTCCCTCTTCCTCCCTATCGATTCCCGGACACCGAAAATTCGGATGGATTACGCCGACGTGCTCGTTGCCCTATCCGAAGAACATTATTTTCAGCCTATCTTTGAATGGCATGAGCAACGGGGCATGATCTATGGCTGCGACCACGGAGGCAGGGGCAAGGATGTGACCGAGTTCGGCGATTACTTCCGCACGCAGCGCTGGAACCAGGGACCGGGCTGCGATCAGCCTTATTTTTATTGCGACCTGATCAAGAACAAAGTGGCGAGCTCGATCGCCCACCTGTATGAGCGTCCCCGCACTTGGCTGGAAGGCTTCTACAGCTCCGGCTGGGGCTCGACAACCGCCGATCTGACGCATGCCATCTTTCGTAATTTCGTGTCGGGTCACAATCTATTGACCCTCCACGGTCTATATTACACAACCTACGGAGGCTGGTGGGAATGGGCTCCGCCCTGCAACCATTTCCGTATGCCCTATTGGAAACATATGAAACCGCTTCTGGATTGTACGGAACGCCTCAGTTATTTGCTAAGTCAAGGCGTTCACGTCTGCGACGTGGCCGTCTTGTACCCGGTGGAAGCCATGGAGGCCGGAATGGACGGAGAGGCCTCAGTGGCTGCAGCGTTCGGGATCGGCGAGTACCTGTACAAACGGGGAATCGATTGGGATTTTATCGATTTCCAGTCCGTCGACCGCTCGGTAATCGCCGACCGGAAGCTGCAAGCAGCCGGAGAAGCTTACCGGGTACTCATCCTGCCCGCGATGCGTGCGGTCCGCCATTCCACCCTCCGGAAGGCGTTGGAATTCTACGAAGCGGGGGGATCGTTCTCGCGCTCGATTGCCTGCCGGAAGCCAGTGACCGCTTCGGAGCGGACGATCCGGATTTGGACGCGGCCGTTCGAACATTATTTGGTTGGACGGCGTCCGAAGCCGAACGATCAGGCGTTCACCGGACGTTCCGCAATCCGTCAGGGGATGGGCCGTTACCGCTCGCTCCTTCCCGGAAGTCGAGAGGACCATTACCGAGGCCTTTCCCCGTGATTTTGCTTGCGGCATGGACAGAGACGACACGTCGTTTCCTTATGTCTTGCACCGCCGCATCGGCAGCCGCGATCTTTATGCGGTTTATGGCGTTCCAAGCGGGACGGAATGCTTCTTCCGGTGTCACGGCACGGTAGAGCTATGGAATCCATGGGATGCTTCCGTTACTCCTCTGGAACCTGGCCGCACGACGTCGGAAGGCACTTTTATCCTGTTGCCTCTCGAGCGAACCGAGCTCCAGTTACTTGTGTTCTCTCCCGAGATAACAAAGCCGCAAAAACATGTAAATAAGAATCTTGCCTCCGGCGGGGGCGAATCCAGCAGGTTCATGGAACTGGGAGTTCCTTGGTCATTCAAGCTGCTCCCTACGATGGATAACCGCTTCGGGGATTTTCGGCAGCCCCCGAAGCCGTCTATATCGGCGCCGAAGCCCGCCAATTCCGGCATGCCATGGAAAATGCGGAATCCGTCGGGCAATGGCATTTATCCGAATACGACGACTCCTCTTGGCCAAAAGTTACCTATGGGTACGGCCCCTATTTCTGGAAACTTGGACCGCTTCCTGAAGAAGACGCAACGCCGGAGCTGGAGCAGCAGCTGCTCACTTCGAGAACGGCCCCAGTCCCCGGCCAGCCTCTAACTAAGCACGGTGATGAATACCCATGGAAAGCTTATGAGTTTTCCATGCGGTACGGGATCGAAGGCGATCCGGGCCACCAGGGCTATCATGGGCTGAAGGGCGAGATGAACGACGATCTTCTTGCCGTAGGTTCCATGAGATTCGTCCATACCGAAACGGTTTATGATATCGAAGAAGAAGGAACGGTGACCTACTTCTGGTCTACCTTCGACGCCGGTGGAGAACGCAGCGCAGTCATGCGGGTAAGCGGCAACGTGCCAACGCGGATATGGCTAAACGGAACCATCGTGCAAGACCCAGAAACACTGGCCCTCCAGCCTGGAGTAAATATCGTTCTTATTCGTTACGACCAACCGGGACGCGGCTGCGTTCGTTTTGAGAGACCGGATGCGGCGGACTGGGAACAGTCGCTGCCGCTCGCAACAACCTGGTATCAGAATCCCTCCCTCTTCCCATTCGATGCTCTTCCTGGAGACAGCATGCCGGTTGCGGGCTGGTACCGGTTCACGGCTCCTCCAGGCTTAAAGAGCATGAAAATAACGGCTCACGGACAGCTTCAGGTTTGGGTGGATGACGAGGAATGGGAAGTCAGGCAAACCGGCACCGGTAAGGAAGGACCCCTCGAATATGTGGCGGAGGGTCTGATACGCAAAGCAAAAGTCAGCCAGGTCGCCCTTCGCATTGCCTACGAAGCATGCTCCTACGGCGGAGCTGCGCTGCCGGAACCGGTCTTACTGGAATGCGACGAAGGGAAAATGCAGCTTGGCGATTGGTCGGCCATTGACGGGTTACACTGTTATTCCGGCGGAGCCTCCTATTCCCAATCCTTCTGCTGGGAGCCTGATGAAGCCGACAAGTATAGAAAAGTCATTCTGGATTTAGGAAAACTGTCAGCTTCAGCAGAGGTGTGGATGAACCGAGAACTTGTCCAAATTCTCGTTGCTCCCCCTGGTCCGTTGATATCACTTCCTATTTGCGAAGCGGGGACAATCGGCTGGAAGTTCGGGTATACAATACGCTGGCCAATCACTATGTGACGATTCCAACCCGGTATCGCGGTGACCTGACTTCGGGGTTGATGGGTCCGGTCCGTCTGCAGATCAGATGATAGCAAGATCAGAACTTTTTTTCGCAAGATTTTTTTATTAATCCGGCTCGGAATCGGCTAGGATGAAATTAGTTGGGAGGAATCGTCATGAGAATGGTGTTTCGTTGGTATGGGGAAGGCAATGATACGGTTTCTCTCCGGCACATTAAACAAATTCCCGGCGTGGAAGGCATTGTCTGGTCACTCCATGACGTTCCTCCCGGTGAAGAGTGGCCCATGGACAAAATCCTCGACTACAAAGCCCAGGCTGACGAATATGGCTTTCATCTCGAAGTTGTCGAGAGCGTTAACATTCATGAGGACATCAAGCTGGGGCTCCCCACCCGGGACCGATACATTAGTAATTACATCCGCACGATGGAGAAGCTTGCCCGGGTTGGCGTTAAGGTCATCTGCTATAACTTCATGCCGGTCTTCGATTGGATCCGGACCGATTTGTGCAAGGAGCTGGAAGACGGCTCGACAGCTCTGTTTTACGAGAAGGCCAAGGTTGACTCGATCGATCCAGAAGAACTCGTACTCGCCATAGCGGGCAACCCCGCCTACACGATGGCCGGTTGGGAGCCGGAGAGACTGCGGAAGCTTATCCCTCTATTCGAAGCATACCGGGAAATAACCTCCGAGCATCTGTGGAACCATTTAAAATATTTTTTGGAGAGAATCGTGCCGGCAGCGGAGAAGCTTGACATTCGTATGGCGATTCATCCGGACGATCCGCCCTGGCCCGTCTTCGGGCTGCCACGAATCATGACGGGGCGCGACAGCATTCGCAGGCTGCTGCAGCTGGTCGACAGTCCTTATAACGGGGTCACGTTATGCAGCGGCTCGCTCGGTGCCCATCCCGCCAACGACATCCCGGCCATGATCCGAGAATTTGCGGACCGCATCCCTTTTGCCCATATTCGAAACGTGCGAACCTACGAGAACGGCGATTTTATCGAATGCTCACACCGGGCTTCCGACGGAACGGTCGATATATGTGAAATTGTAAGAGCCTACCACGAGATGGGATTTCTGGGCTACGCCCGTCCCGACCACGGCCGCCACCTCTGGGATGAGTCTTGCCGGCCCGGGTACGGATTATACGATAGAGCTCTCGGCATTATGTATCTATGGGGAATATGGGATTCTTTGGAGCGCACCAGGCAAGGGCGGTAACCTCCAAGCCTCATGCAGCCCTCTCTATGTTTATCAAGTTTTCCTCTCGCACTCCCTCCCCCTGGCTTTATAATAAGGTTGTTAGAAACAAGACAGGGGGAGCCTATGCCGATCCACAACGAGTACTCCATGGCTATACGCGCTTATAACTATTGGAAGGATAAGCCCGGCTTCCTGCTCGATGCCGATCGGTATGAATACTGGGCCATTTTCGCCGTTGAGGAAGGCAGCTTTGAATACACGATTAATGGGTACACCGGTCAGGCAGCAGCGGGAGATTTCGTCCTATGTCCGCCGCATACGGATTTTCACCGTCGTTTGGCGAGCGGGTGGCTGACGTTTCATTTTATTTTGTTTGATTGGCGGGAGGGAGAGCTTGGGGAAGAAGAAAGGAAAGCAAGGGGGTGCTTTCCCGGATTCCCGATTGCCGGTTCCGTCTGCTGGATGACGACCGAACCCTTTCTACGCTTGCCCATTTCCGGTTATCCCATTCTACTCCCAACTCCTCGTTTCTCTTTAAGCTTAGGGAGCACCTTCTCAATGATTTGTGGCTGGCGCTCTATTTGGAATCGGTTCAAAGCGCAAAAGCGTCACAAGCTCTTCAGGATCCACTCATGAATGAGGTTAAGTCGGCCATTCAAGAGCTTGCCTATCAGCCTTTCCTTCTTATGGATATAGCAGAGCGGTTTCATCTTAATAAAGTCCAGCTCACCCGCCGGTTTCGCCGGTCGTTTGGAATCAATCCCATGGATTATGTGACCCAGCTTCGCATCAAGAAAGCCCGGTCGCTTTTGTCCGGCTCCGATCAAACCATCGACCGCATTGCCCGATCCTGCGGCTACGACAACGGATTTTATTTTGCACGGGTCTTCCTTAAGCATGTCGGTCTCACCCCGTCTCAATACCGCAAAACCCATATGATCTAGTGCTATATCAGGTAACTTTGTTGAGGAGAAACCCTCTATGCGCACGCAAAACAATAGGAAAGCAGAACTTCTTTTGCTGATAAAGCAACTAACAAAGAAGCAGGCTCTTATCGGTCGGTTGCAACCCGCCATAAGAACCTGCTTCCTTTTTTATCCGTAAGTAGGCACCGAAATCGGCTTGATTTCGGCTTCCTCCCTTAGAGGAAATCTCTCATATGAATCGTTTCCTCTGCTGCGGTTTCAAGTTCAATCACAGAGGCGTTCGTTTCCCTCTTCACTCCTTGTCTCTCGATAATCATCTTCCCTGAGAAAGGATTTCTTAAGCGTAGAGTACCGCCTTTCTCACAATAAATCGAAATGCTGTCGATCCGGCCGTTGCTGCGTGACCCTGAGAGGAGAAAAGCCCCTTCCGTCCGGATTCCTGAGAAAGCTGCATCCTGGAACCGGTCGGGGAGCGCAGGAAACAAGCGGATTTCGCCCTGCACACATTGGACGAACAGTTCCAGGACAGCGGCAGATGCGGCAATAGCCGCCTCGAGCTGCATGATATCTCCGCCCGTGAACGTCGTGAAACCGGGATACCGGGCATTATGGCGTGTCGCCAACCCGGGCATCATGAAGAATTCCTTCAACAGCTTCAGACAAGTATAAGCCATGTCTTTACCGCCCATTCGTCCATGAAGGATGGAAGCCCATGGCATCGACCATCCCGTCCATGCCCCCATCCCTTTCGCTATCCAGGTTTGGTAGGAATGGCGAACTAGGTTCTTGTGCTTTTCATCCTCGTAAGAAATCGTGTCAAAAGGAAAAATCCCCGCCAAGTGGGAATGGTGGCGATGGCTTTCCGCCAGCGGCTGGCCCTCCCACAAATAGAGCTCTTCGCCACTCGCCCCTTGCCCCGTCGTGTAAGGGGGAGATTCTCCCGGATCTCCCTGACCTTCTCGGCATAATCGCTGTCGATCTGATACTGAGCGGCAATATGGAGAATTTTGTTGCACAGAAAGTGAACATTGGTTAAAAAGAAGGTGGAATTTTGGCCCCAGGCCTCATTTCCCGCGCCTCCGTATTCCGGCGAGATCGAGACAGGCAAAATATACATGCCATCCTTGTATTCCATCATGCGAATGAACACGTTTAGCGTTTTCTTCATAAAAGGATAGACTTCACGCAGCAGGAATTCCTCATCACGTGCATATTTACCGTACTGCCACATCAATTGGGCAACCCAAGAGGTGTTGGCGTGATCGATGATTCCTGTCCAAAATTTACCGATGGCTTTGCCGCGATCATCGCAGGCATGGACCATCTGGTAGCCGTCCTCTTCCCCCGTGAACAATTTGGCCCTTTCCGCCAGCAGCGGCTTCCAGCTATCGATCATGTTAAATAAGGGGAGCAGGCTTTCCAGATGGTTCGAGGCATAAGCCGGCCATAAACATTCCTGCACGTTAATGTTAAAATGGTAATCCCCGCTCCAGGGAGCCATCCGATGCTCTTCCACCCAAGGCCCCTGCAGCGTGGGAGCAATCCCCCGGGCATCGAGTTACCCAGCATTTTATAGATGCCGAGGTAATACATCGTGCCGATTTCCTCGTCCGGAATCCGGATATCGGCCGTCTTCTTCCAGAGCCGGCTCCAACCTTCCTTTGTGGGAGCGGTCAGTTGCTCATAGGCCGTTTCCTTCAAAGGTTCCAGTTGATCCTCGGCCGCTGCCCATGCAGCCTCTATCGTTTCCCCGTAATGGCTTGTCACTAGCAGATTTTCGGAAGCCTCGGCAAGCACGGCACACGCCGGGTCAGCCGGCAGCTCCTGAACCCACCCGTCTAGATCACTCCCATGAACGACATGAGGAGGTGAAATGTCAAATTGGTCGAAATAAGTTTTCACTTCCGCAAAGTCATAAGCGGGCCGAACCGTAATCGTTTCCAGCCATCTGCTTGGCTGGGATAAAGCTAACACGGGCTGGTCGATCAATAGGGTTGCTTTGAAGGTGATCTCCCCTTCGTCGGGATGCGTGCACACCATATGAGCTTCTGCACGAAACAAATTCAAATGGGCGGAGAGGATCCGGAGATTATCTTTAAGCTTTAGTTCAAAGCGTCCCATGGGCATTCGGGTCGGTTTCTTTTCTTGACCGTTGATATGTTCGATTTGAAACAATTCCTGTGCTTCGGCGTAGGCTCCCGCCTCAAGCAGCTTTCGCAAGCGATAAAAATTACACTGTTCGTTCCAAAGCAATCCCCCGCGGTGATCCCAATAATCCGCCCGATTCACGGTGGCCATGATCGTATTTTCTTGAAACCAGAGGAGGGCACCGAATCGTCCATTGGATAAGGGAATTCCATGGTGGCAATAGTCCGTGTCAATCGGCCAATCTAGAATATAGTTCGGGTTTATCTCGGTTACTTTCATTACAGTCAACCTCCGTTTCTAAACTCTTTCCTTTCCATCAGCGGCTTGATGTAAGCAGCCAAATGTTCGCCCATTTCAATCATGCCGTGATTCCCGGGATGAAGCAGATCGTGGGAAAGCCCATACAAGCCGGAACGCAGCAGCTGGCGCCCATCAACATAATGAACATTAGGCGAATCGATGAAATGCACGACCTCTTGCAAAGCGGTCCGAAAAGCCTCCGATGTGGAAGCGGGATTCCGCTCCGGCCAGATCAACCCGATGTCCATGAAGGCAGGCAGCAGGCCGATGCAAATAATCGGCTTGTCGGGATTCTTGGCGGCCATTTTCTCCACCATATGAGCTGCTTTCTGTTGAAAGCTCTCGACGGGAACCCCTTGATTCAGCATGTTCACCGAAATACAGAGTGTCGCTGCATCCCAGTCCCCTCTGTCCGCGATATAATCAGCAAGTTCTTCCTCGCAATAGGCGGAGCCCGAAACTCCAAGATTAATGGCGTCCGACCGGAGCCTCCAGGCCACCTGCTTCACATAGGTCAAGTCCGCACTTGCAGCAGCCGCCCCTGGGTAATGGACGTCCCATAGGCAAGATAGGTATAAGGCGGCAGTTCTTTCCTATCCGGTGGCCTGAGCGTTTCCCCTTTAATATCAATCAGATGAACTTCCCCTCCATGCAGCACCAATCTCCAAACTTGGGGGCAAAGGAATGCTGAACCGTATTCATCTCTTCTTTCGGCAAAAAGTAGGGGAAGGCAGCTCCAGCAAAAAGTCCGTTGCTTCTTCCGTGATAAGGCGTTGGGACACAAAATAGTCACCGTAAAAAACACTGATGACGCTGTTTCCCTCATAGCTGGCCAAGGTGACGGCAACCGGCTCCCAGTCGCTGACGAAACGGATTTCACAGCAAGCCGCTTTCCGATACATGACTTGGCTTTGCTCCCGCAGGCGCTGCCGGACAGCCTCGGGAATCCTCTGCAGCAGCAAACCGGGTCTGCCGGGTATTTCTACAAGTTCCTCCACATTTAACAGCTCAACCTGGTGGCTAATCATACGTTTCCCCTCCCCGATATAAAGAATGGAAAGAGAGGTCAGAATGAACGGCATTCTGACCTCCGCTTTTTTGTGTTAGAGACAAGGTTGAATCACTTTTTGTTACCTGAATGAAACGTTACCTTTTGTTCAGCCGCCAGGCTGTTGTTCAGACTGTCCTTAACGGCCGTGGAAACTTTTACCTCATAGTCCGCGTTAGGATCGAGCGCTTCGTCGAAAGACAGTTGGAACCGCAGCGGGCTGATTGGAACGATCTTGTAGGACGGAACGTCCCCTCCGCCAACCTTGGTAACGAGCACACTGTCCTTGGTAAGTGTCGCTCCGTTCATTTGCTTGTTGAACCGCAGCACGAAGGTCTGTTTTCCAGGAGGATTCCGTTTGTCCGTAACGGTTACGCTGTCCTCCGGAATTAGAACCGGGGGAAAGCGGCATACGGGGATGCCGGGTCGCTGTCGGCCGTCTTCAGGTAATTGCGTACCCAATCGAATTCCGCCACCGTTCCGTCAATCTTGTTTACATTCATATTGCCGTCAAAAGCCGTGACGACCGTACTCAGAATATTCGGATACTGCCCATTTGTTTTCCCGGTTGGGGCGATATACTTGGAGTAATCCGGCACTTCGTAGCTCACCTTATTGTCGTAAGCCATGTAGAACCGGTTCGGCTCCATGTAACCCGAGAAGTTGTGGAATTCTTTAGCATTATTATCATTGGTGGACCAATTCACTTCCCGGACATTCTTCAGACCGAATTCCGGTGCCGGCTTGGCTTCTCTAATAAACCACACGTTGTTGCCGACCGTGTCCGGGAGGGTTCCTTCATTCCAGTCAAAATCCGTATTGGAGCCATTGATACTCCAGTAAGAAGTGTGGCTGCCATAAGCATTGGGATATTTATACCTAGCTTCATAAAACCCGTAGTTCTGCCGGTAGGCGGAGGTAATCGAGGCAGACGAATAAGGCGCACCCAACCGGTTATCCACATCGGTTCGGAGCCGAACCACTCCGTCTTTCTGCTCTACGTATTCGGACCACCTGCCGGATATGCCGTCAAAACGGATATAATTATCCGCCGACCATTGGCTCCAGTCAAAAGCCGAACCGTTGAACTCATCGGCAAACGTCTTATGCCAGTCAAAACGCAAATCAGGTCCTGCCGACAGAAGCTGTCCGTCAAACCGGTTCAACATAAGAACGGCCTCTTCTCTCGACAGCTTCAGGGAAGGCTTCAGCGATTGGTCCGGCTCTTCTTTGAGTACTTCCAGTTTCAATAGACGGTAAAAAGCTTCCTGAAGAGCATAGGTTTCTAGCGAGGAGGAATCCGTCGTATTCTTCGCCAAATAGTCGGCCGGATCATCCGCAAAGAAATTGTCCACGTTCAAGTATCTTCCCGTATAATCGATGGCGTTGGAAAGAAGGCGTGCGGCAAATTCACGGTCCGCCGGCATGTTTACTCCCAATGCCCGGCCGTTGGTCGATACTCCGTACAAAAGTCCGGCCTTCTCGGCCGCTCCAATATTTCCTTTGTAGGGAGTTGCCTTCCCTGGGTATCCCCGTAGTCTGCCGCTTCCGGGTCCTCCGGGAGATTCATCATCCGGGTCAACAGAGCGATCATTTCGGCCCGGGTGATTTTGCGGTCGGGATCGAATTGGTGATTTGTGATTAACCCGTCGGTAATCCCTTTTACTGCCATGGCATTAATGATTTGCTCCGTTTCTTCGTTGTTCACATCGTCTACCTGGTACTCATCAAAAAACTTATGGGTGGAGGCTAACACTTGTTTGATGACCGCATGATCCGGAGTTACTTTCTCGTATTTAAAGGCGGTCATTCTAGGCAGGTCTTTGAATGAAACATATTCGTCGACTGTACCGGCCGCGAAAGGATATGTCCCCAGGTCATACCAGGTTCCCGTAACCAGCTTCTCCTTCGGCACATAAACCGAATCCGTAACGCTATTATGGTGGACGTCCAGATGGAAGCTGTTTGGAAAGTGAGCCGCGTTCAGGATATAGTAGGAAACTTTGTAGTCTCCGGGTTCCAGAATCATCGGATTCCACTTGAAATCAATATGATACTGGTAGTTGGCGCCGTCCGGCCCGAACTTGTCTTCAATGTAATAATATTTTCCGTAAGGAAGCTCCAGAGCAAACGAGCTGCCTCGAATGACTGAGCCATCATGTGGACTAAGTCCAGGCGTTACTTTCGACGCCCGCACTTTCTCTTTCATGGTAATGGTAGGCGCTTCAACGGTTGTCTCCGCTTTATTGGTCGTGACGATGGTACGGTTGATCGTCACTCCTTCCAATTGCGGTGTCTCAAATTTCACGCTGGAGGCAATCGTTTCTCCCCGGAACCCAGCTTGGTTACTTTGACCTGTTCACTGCCGGCTCCCTTGAAATCGAACTCCCCGAGGCGGAACCATCCGCTCTCCAGCTTTTTCTGGTCAAAGACCATCGTTTCTACTTTCGAGTCATGGAAGATTTCAACCTGCAAAGAATTGTCTCCGGACTGGGATCGTTCCGGTATGTACGTGAAGACCTCATACTTCCCGGCCTCCAGCTTTCCCGGATTATAGGTGGCGGAAGCGCCTTTCTCCGAGCTTCGTCTCGGCACGGAGTACTCGTTATCCGAGGCAAGAGAAGAATCCTGCCAGCTGACCGTTTCCCGGTATCCTGCCGGAAGTACAGCCGTTCGTTCCGCCTCCGTCTGGCTTCGGGTCGTCCGCTCGAGCATAACCTCGTAGGTGACGAGCAAGGTGAGGGTCGGTTTGGAAGCTTCTTTCGATCCTCTTGTGAATCGTACATACTCTCCAGGGCTTCCATCAAAATAATAATCGCCAATCTCGTACCAGCCGTCTTGCCCGGCATTCATATCAAATGTAAGAGTTTCGGATTTTCCGTTATGATAGATCGTAACCACCGCTTGATCATCCGCATCCACACCGGCATATTTGTACACCTTCAGTTTCGTCATTCCTCTAGGTGTAGACGAATTGTACTGGTAGTATTCTCCCGGTACGGTAGACTTTTTGAGTCCCTGCTCTTTGTTAGGAAGGGTGGCGTTAGTCCAATTGGCACTGGTTTTGTAACTTATCACGACGGACTGCGGTTTGGTTCCCTGTGGAGGTCCATACACGAACCGGGTGACGGTGTTTTTAAGCCCGGCTGCTTGGTAAGGGTGTCAGCCGGAATCAAATTGGTTTTGGGGTTGGATACCTGGTATACGGAGCCGGCAATCCGCGCGTTAAGACCCGACTTGAAAAAGGCGATTGCGGCATTCAAATCAGCGGTTGAGGCATCCACCGCCTCCGTTGTTGGACTGGGGCTGTTCAGAACCGAACGGGCGCTGTCTATTCTTTCCTGCAGCCTGATTCGTGACCCGGGCGCGTACTGCCCTTCTGACGATCCTTCCTCAACACCCGGCAGCAAGGAGGCTGCCTCGTTAAGGATCTTTACAAGCTCCGACTTGTCTGCTGCAGCAGCCGCCTCGGTGACAATCCCTCCGTAAGCGGCAGGTGATGCAGTGAACAGCAGGTTTCCCGCCAGGCAAACGGGTAATACGATACTCCAGACTTTCTTCTTCATATCATTCTCCTTTTGTACAAAGTAATAGGGCGATTTGGCTAAGAGATTCAGACCGTGAGCCAGTGAATTTGCAGCGCTTACAAAACCCGTCTGATCTTCGTTGTTCCTATAGGCATCCCTCCTTTCCCGTATTTCAAAGCGGCGTGGCGCTGCTTGTTTTCCTGCTGACCTATTGGTCTCTTTACTAATCTAAAGGGTTTGCTTTCGCAGGTACATGCAGAAGATTACGATTTTATATACAAATTTTCACTATCCATAGAAAACGACAGCAGGAGAGGGGAACGCCCGCCTCTCCTGCTGCATTTTCTTATTTCAATACGCCGGCATCCTTCAATTGCTTGGCTGCATACTCTTTGTATTTGGCATACTCGAACTTGGTCTCCAACGTCTTGACGTAATTGTCCCAATTCGACAGAGGCTCTTTGCCCATCATGAATTTCAACAGTGACTCATTTACATATTTGATGCGGTCGCTATATAAGGTATCATTCGGGTCCGGCACAATAAACGGATTAACCGGATTGGGTCGGATGTACTGCAGGTTGATCTTATGAAAATCAGACGTTTTCGGATTCATGAAGTTGAAATAGAGAGCGTCATCCGCTCCTCTTGACAGAGCGTAGTTGGAAGTCCAAATATACTTGTTCATCAGCTCTCTATTGTTTAGGTTGTCGGTAAGGCGTTGGATTTTGCCATCCGCCAAGTCCCAATGAATTCCTTTTATCCCGTAATTGGCCCAGGGATAAAAGTCCTTGTCCGTGTACCAGTACTGCAGCAGGGCCAAAATGCGTTTTACCTTATCGGGATCCTTAGCAGCCGTCTTGGAGATCGCCCAGGAGTTGTTCTGAAAGGACTTTAAGCCGACCGTTTGATCTCCATGGGGTCCTTTCACCGGCGGAAAGACGATCCAGTCCGGAATTTCTCCGGAAACCTCCTTCATGGCCTGCTGGGTGTTCGTTTCCATTCGTCTCCAGTCATTGATGAGGATGCCGACTTTCCCGCTGTACATTTTCTTATCATTGGCCGTACCGTCATTGATCGTGACCCAGTCGGGATCGACTACCTTGGCGTCCAGCATGGTTTTGATATAGGCAAGGGCCTCCTGCATTCTGGGGTCCGTGTTGTCGAAGGTGAGTTTCCCGTTCACCATGTCGACGACGTTCGGATTAACTCCGAACATCCAGAAAATCATTCCCCAGGCTCCCGACACGTTGCCATCTTTACCAATTCCCGCGACGAAGCCATAGGTATCATTCTTGCCGTTTCCATCCGGATCGTTAAAAGTGAACGCTTTCATTACAGTAAAAAGCTCATCCGGATTAGTCGGAGCCTTTAAGCCGAGCTTCGTCAGCCAGTCGTTTCGGATCCACCAGCTGGAGATGCCGTTAACGAACTCATAGCCGGGCGTCCCGATCGTCTTCCCCTTATATTTCATAGCTTCCCATTCTTCCGGTTTAAAGCGGCTTTGCAAGGCCGGGTAATCCTTGATGTAGCTGTCAAGGTCAGCCAAAATTCCTTGTTCGTAGTATTGGACGGCCGTTCCCCGATCCGGCATGAAGATCATATCCGGGATATCCCCCGATGCGATCATCGTATTGAGCTTAGTCACCTTCTGATCAGCAGGCGGAATGATCATGTTGAAATCCACATTCACCGCCTTCTCCATCATTTGACGGATAGGGTCTTCCTCGCGAGCCGGCATGGGTACCTCGGGATGATAAGCGGCTGTATGGTAAGCTGTAATTTTCATCTGCTTGCCAAAGCCGCCTTCATTCCCTCCATTACCAGCTGAGGTGGCAGACGGGCTTTTGGTCTCAGGGCTTCCGCAGGCGCTTAACAACAGGCTGCCCGCCATAACAGCGGCCAGAGAACCCATGATCTTTCCTTTAGCTTTCATTTGACCTCTCCTTTTGGTGCATGATTTTATTATCCTTTATGCTCCTATCCTATCGGGTTTCCTTCGATCCTCTTTCCATAAAATTAAGCAATAAGTCCAAAATTTTAAGGATACTAGACCAAGTGCTGCGTCCGCTGTAAAGAAAGACGCGTTTGCCCCAACCATCCATACCAGTTATTTACGCTGGCCTTTCCTACAAAAAAACCGCTCTCCCCTGGGGGAAGGGCGGCTGCTGATAAACTTCATCCCGGCAGAATGCCGCCGGAAGGATAGGAACTAACCACGAACAAGCGGTATGTGGATGTTAAAGGAATCCTCCCGGTCTGGGTCATTCAGGCGGGCTGCCGCACAGAACAGGACGGCCGGCTTGCCGTTTTCAAGCCAAAGCTGCGGCCGTTCGAGCGCATCCAACCGCTCCACCTCTCCATCTTCCCAGATTACTTCGCGGTCAAAGGCAAAGGGGTTGGCTGCCGGTCCCCAATTTATTCCATCGCTGGACTCAAAAAGCGCGACGGTTGCTTTCCCCTTTTGGTGAAATATCCTTGAAAATCTTTGACCAGTGCATAGAACCGGCCATCTTGAACCCAGATAAACGGATCCTCGACAGACCAGCCTTCCTCGGGATTCACCATGATCGGCTCCGGCATCTTTTCGAATGGCCCTGCCGGGTCGTCGGCAACGGCAACTCCGCAGATGACTCCCCCGCCCTTTGGCATCGGGCCGTCCCCGACCGCCTTGTACACCATGTAGATACGGCCATCGGGCCCTTGGGCTACACTCGGATTGTTTGTGGCCAAGTGATCGAATGACCCCGGCGTAACGTCAACGCAAGGCTTGTCAAACCGCTGCCACGGTCCTGCGGGATGGTCCGCCACGGCCACTCCGACTCTCTGATTGTTCCGGTATTCCCACCATTCGGGATCGTTCATGGTCGGCTTGGTCTGGTAACTAGCGGGTCCCTTGGTTCCCATATAATACATATAATACTTTCCGTTTATCGGAACGACCGTAGGATTGTGAATAGTCGCTGCATCCCAGTTGCCGCCGCCGCTGCCGGCTAGGGCCATTCCCTCGTACGTATAGGGACCAAGCGGATGGTCCGCAACCGCGTAAGCCACTTCGGAACATGTCACCCAGGCATAATGTCCCTTAGCCTTTGGCCACCTCGAGAAAAACAAATAGTACTTTCCGTCGTGCTCCACCATGCTTCCGCACCATACCAAATAATCGTCCATACGAAAAACCGCGGTTCGGGGAACCGGCTTCATCATTCCGTTAAAATCCATTGGTAGGACCTCCTTGTTCTCTGAACGTTCTGTCTGTTCATCATACTGGCAGAAGGAGGCCAGGATTATCACGATTTTAAGTGATTATTCCACGATTTTAAGATGATGGCACATGGGGAGGCCATCGCTTCCCTAAGTGATTTCCACCTTCGATAAATACCATGTGTATCCCTTATCATTATTTCCCTGATAGAACCGAATGGTATAAGAAACTGTCAAAAGCCTTAGTACCAACAAAGGGCAATAAAAAGGAAGCCGGGAGAAAAGGCTCTCCTGGCTTCTGTCTATTCCTCGATGTTATTCGTCTGTAACTCCACTCAGAACGTACTGGCCTTGCTGGTATCCGGACACCATCGGGAGGTACGATAATAACGGATCAGCACCTCAACGGCTTTATTCGTCCGCAGTTGAGTAAGAGCTTCCGAAGCATAGGCCCGGACATATCGGTCCCTGCTGGTCAGAGCCTGCTCCAACCCGCGGATTACGCTTGCCTCATCCCCGTACTTTCCTATCCTTAGCAGGGATAATGCTGCCGTATAGCCGACTTTGTTGATAATGTACTTCTGTTGACCGACGTACCTATCTCCTGAATTCAATGCCACCTCATCCGCTTCCTGCTCCACGGAGCGCCGCAGGATCTCCGTCACCGCTGGAACACTTAGGTTATAGGGCTCACCGATCATTCCCAGCGCCTCGACCGCATTTCGCCCTACCCATTCGCTTTCATCCTCCAGACAGGCAACCAGGGAAGGCACCGCCTCCCGCGCAGAAGGTCCCATCATGCCAAGAACGAAGCAGGCAAGCCCTCTGCAGAAATCATCCGGATGGCTCAATAAGGGCTGAACAAAGGGAAGCGCCTGCGTACCGGCCGGCTGCAAGCCGTAGCTCGCGCGTTCCGCTACCTGTTTACTTCCGTTTCCAAGATGCTTCACCAGCTCCTCCACCCCGCTGCTTCCCATTCGGCCAAGGGCATAGGCGGCATTCAAAGCTTCTATCTCGGATGAACTTCCCAGAACGTTTCCAAGCTCCTCCACCTGTCCAGCCGTCCAATCGGAAGAGCGGACTCCGGAGTCCTGATCCCCACGCAGCCAATCCCACACATCCTTCCACAACTCGGGATGCTGAGCCGGCACTCCGTTCGGGACCTTCATTACCGGATTTCGGTGATCCCAGCTGGGGCGGTCCGGTGCTTTCAAGCGCACGAATTGAAATTTCAACATATAGCGGTCGAGCTCGGATACGTTAAGGGTTGCTTTGTGCCATAGGTCAAAATGCACCAGGACCATCGTTCCGGCCTTTCCTGTCGGGAGCAGGGTTTCTCCCTTGTCTCCCAGAAACTTCTCGTAATACTGGGTTCCCGGCATAATAGCCGTTGGGCCGAGCTCTTCTGTGATGTCCTGGGTGTAATAGAAAAGAATCGCCCACCAGGGACGATGGCTGCGCAGGGACGACCAATACCCGTCCTTGTGCCACTGTCCGCCTCCCGGTGTGGGATTGCCCGGCCGGTTGTAATGGCAGTGCCGATGAGGATGCATGTAGTAATCTTCGCCAAGTATACTGGTCAGCGCTCCCCGGACGACAGGAGTCTCGAAGAATTGTTGAATCTCCGGCACCCGGGGCAGGATATTATTCCCGGGGTTCCCCTCTTCGTGAATTACTTTATAAATCTTATCCCTTACCTTCTTATGAAGCTGCTCGGGAAGATCATTTTTAAGCACCAGGTATCCCTTTGTAATAAACTGGGCCATTTGTTCATCCGTCAACAAATCCATTCTCTCCGTCATCCCTCTTTCACTCCCTAGCGGCTAGATTTAATAACCCTATTGTAGTAAAAGAACCTCATTCTGTATTTGCAGAATCGGTATATTTTTATACAATAGTCCTATCAATCTTTGAAGATGAGGTAAGAGCATGAAAATAGCGGAGCTTCATCCCTACGTTCATTATGCAACCCGTTTTCCTTTTGCTCCTGGTCAAGCAAGCCGTTCCAGAATGTGCTATTCCTCCTCCCTCTATTTAATAAGTGAAGGCAAGGGTAGGCTTACCACATGCGGGCGAACCTATGAAACTTATCCAGGAGCCCTGGTGTATATTCCCGCCGGACAGCCGCACGATTGGATTGCCGAACCGGAGGACCCGATGGTGCATGTATGCTGCTATTTCGATTGGGCCCACCATATTCCCCTCCAAGCACAGCACGATCATCCGCACATCATTTGCTATGACCTTTCCAAACTGAACCCCGCCCTCGTCGGCCCGGCTTTTCCCTACTCCATTCCGGAGTATATTCAGGTGGATAAAGTATGGCAGTGGGTCGAACGCTTCGAGCTATTCTATACGCCTAATGAATTTCCTGACGACCGGACCTATTTCCGTCATTTGAAGGTGCAGAGCCAGTTTCAGGACTTTATCGGTCATTTCCTATCTTTCGTGCTAAAGGATGAGCATATCCCGGACCCGCGCATTGTCAGGCTGTTGGAAGAAATGGACCAGGATCTGGTCCACGGCCAAGTCCTCCCCTTGGAAGAATACTACCGAAAATGCCGGCTCAGCCGCGGGTATTTCTTCTCTCTGTTCAAGGAGACGACTGGATTGTCTCCTATCCAGTATGTCAACCGCTACCGGATCAACCGGGCGAAGGAGGAGCTCCAAGGTTCAGGTCTAAGCATTACGGAGATTGCCGAGAAGTATCAATTTTCCTCCATCCATTATTTCTCCAAGCTGTTCCGTCAGCTGACCGGCATGACGCCGAGTGAATACCGGGAAAGAACGTAACCTTACCATACAAAGGGAGGGATCGGGCACCGTATGCCCTGACCCCTCCGAATGAACGATTACAGCTTCTGCTCTTTCAAATAAGCAGCCAGTCGGATGAGTACATCCGCATCGCTTTTTGTTATGGCTTTATCTGTCTGTGCTTCGATTTCATGAAGATAAGCCTCTAGAACCTGATCCCGGGCCTTGCGATTTCCATCCCTCCCCAGTTTCTCAGCCGTTTTCAGTTTGGCCTCTAAAGATTGGGAAAGCTCCTTCTTCTCCAGGAATCTATCGGTTAATTGGGCGAGACCCTCATAGCTTACTCTTACGGTAAAAGCGGTCTTGGCTTCTGTTACATTCCCGGCTTTATCCACCGCTGTGGCCGTGTAGCTGTTTTCACCAAGCAGAAATTGATAGGCGGGTCCAGCTATCACGGGCAAGGCTTCGGAAGCTATACCCGATAAGCCATCCTCCGCCTTCCAGGTAATGTTTACCTCCTCATAAACCTCATAAGTCACGGTGTTTCCGAGGGGCGTAACCATTGGTGCCGTTTTATCGATATTCAGCACTACGCTGGTGCTGGCCTGGTTCCCGGAATGGTCCGTGGCCTTACCGGTGATCCGTTGATTGGCCCCTTCGGTTTCCACGTTAACGGGTTGCGTACAATCCGCAATTCCACTGGCCGCATCCAGACAGGTAAAGGACACAGCTGTGTCGCTGTTGTTCCATCCCCACTCATTAGGCTTCGGAAGAACGGAGGCCTGGATCTCTGGGGTTTCCGTATCTTCCAGTCCTACCCTTTCCAGCCGGATATCGTCCACCCGAAGCCATTGGTTCCCCTCTCCCTTCGAGTTCACGGTAACCACCGCTTGATGGCTGCTCACTTCGATGTTATCCAGCGTGATGGGAATCCATTGGTCCGTTTGCGGGATATCCACATAACGATCGCCGCTTCCTGTACCGGACAGCTTCAGTCTGGCTGCCTGTTGACCTCCTGAGCTTTTCACCCATGCTGTAGCCCGGTAGGTTCCATTCGGGAGATACTCCAGATTCTGCATCGTCTCTGTGCTGTAGGGGGCCGCGCCTCCCTGTTCCAGCGAGTATTTGCCTGAGTGAGAGTCCGTTTCGATTACACGGCTGGCTGTTTTATCCCCCGTCTCCATCCAGCTTACGGGATCCTGGACATTTTTGGTGGTGGAATTGTACTCGAAGGAAGCATTCCCGATCCGGTTCACTCCATCGAGATTTTTCCCGTAATAGCGGAAATAATCCACCTGCATGGCGGCTCCCGGAAGCGGAGGAACCGCGCCGCCAAACCCGCCCGGAGTGGCGAGGGCCGTCAGCCACAGATTCTGGGGAGCAAAATATTTGCCATTGGACGCGCTGCCGTAATAATGACCGTTAACATAATAATTCACCCGGTCCGGCAGCCATTCATAGCCCATCGTAAACCATTGGGTCGTATCCACATCAACCGAAGGACCGCCTAAAGGATTCGGATTCGGTATGTAATAGTGAGTATTGGATCCAATGTGTCCGGGAGTGCCGGAATCCACCTCAAATCCATCAATTTCCAGCACGGTATTGTTAACCGGCATGATGTCATTTCCATTGTTCGTTCCCATCGTCCAGAACGATTGGTGAAGTCCTTTGGAGCCGCCGTAAAGCTTAGTCCTGATTTCGTAGTAGCCGTATCCAAAGTTATGTCGGGAAATGACGCCTCCGCCGGTGTAATCCATTTTGCCGTCATGATTATAATCTTCATACTTGAAGTCGATATAAAGATTGGAGTTCCCGTCTACGTCCGGGGCGACCCTGACATTCTGGGCAAGATTGTACCCGCCGAACCGGGAGTCGGTCCGGTAGCTCCAATCGTTCTCGTTTAATGCGTTTCCTTGGAAATGATCCTCATACAGCAGGTCATAATCGTCTCTCGCCGGCGGAGGGGAAACCAGGAACAAGGAATAGGTGCGCTGTACGGACAGATCCTCCGAACGCACCGTGATGGAAACCGTCTTGTGGCCGTCCTCCGGAATGACAATGGCGCTCGCGGTTCCCGCAGCATTCTCAATTAGAATCGTTTGGTTAGGTTGGGATGGGGTCACCTCCACGTTCACCGAATGGATCCCTTCGGGAATCTGAACTTCGTGCTGGTATTCAACAGGAGCGGTAATCGTTTTTCCGAGGGGCAGAATTTTAATTTCTTTCAATCGAGCTTCTTCGGGAATCGGAATCATGATGACAAGCGAGTAATTCTGGGTAACTCGGCCATTCCTTGCCGTTACCGCTATATCGACGGTTTGGCGGCTCACATTGTTCGGGAGAAGGGATAGATCGAGGGTCTTGGAGTTCGTTTCCTCTCCGTCTATTGTGACTTTCTGTCCTTCTACACCGGGAATCGCCTCGACGGTGAGTTGATCGGTTCCTTCCGGCGGTGTGACTGTAAATTCCGTTTGGGTAGGATAAGTGACAGAGAAAGGAAGGGGTGACACCTTTAGCTCCGCCAGATGGACAGCCGTTTCCGGGTCCAGGTGGTATACCTGAAAATCCCTCAGGCCCACGTAGGTGGTGTTGTTCTTAATGACACCAAAGAATCTTACATACCGGGCCGAAACATCCGCGAAAATCCCCGTTTCCAAGGAGGTGGCATTCTCTTTGGTATAGGCATCCGCCCACTGCACCCCATCATTGGAATACTGGATGATGAATTTAGAGAAGTTCGGGTATCCGTATAGGGAGACCATGAACTTGTTGAAGGTGATCACTTCTCCTAAATCCACCGTCAGCCAGATACTTCCCTTTTGTTCTTTGACCTGCCAATAAGATCCCCCGTTTGCATCGACGGCCCATTTTGCAGGATTGGTCGTCATTTCACTGGAAGCGGATACAGGTTTATTCAGAAGAAGATTTACCTCAGATTGTTCGGCGTGCATCTTCCCGGCCGGCAGCATAAAGCTAACTAAAAGAATGAAAATCATCCATCTGCTTATCCACCTGCTTATCCATCGATTGCCCATGGAATTTTTCCTCCTTTGTTTGGTAAGATGTCCCAAATTAAGAACGCTTTGCTTCCTTGATCACCTCCTTATAATCGTGACTGCGCTCCATTTACAAGACCCTTTAAGCAGCCCGGTGGCACTTGCGGTAACGGCAACGACTCCTTCCTCTCCGGTTGACTGCACAATGGCCAGACAGCGCCCGTTAAAAGCACGTCTAATAGTGCCCTTATCCGATTCATGACTGCTTGGATTCCCGTTGCCGACTCCGATTAGCTTTCCGGCTCCTGCTACATGAAATTCGATTTCATGATCGGCGGTTGGCACGATACACCCTTGGGCATCGACAACCGAAGCCCGCAAAACGAGCACATCCACCCCGTCGGCATTCATCGAATCCCGATCGGGCACCAGTTCAATCCGGTTCGGGGCCCGGACGTCACTATCGCGGTTTCTGCGATCCGACGCCCGTTCGAATAAGCTGCCGCGTAGAGAGAGCCTTTCTCATAAGGGACATCCCAATCCAAATAAGAAGCTGTAGCGGCCTCACGCACCCCCAGGCTGCGGCCGTTTAAGATCAGTTCTACCTGCTCGGCGTTCGTGCAGATCCTCACCGGAATCATCTGTCCATCTTTCCCCGGCCAGTTCCAATGAGGCATAAGATGAATGGTCGGTTCGTCGGTCCATACGGATTTGTAATAATAGTAGGCATCCTTGGGAAAGCCGCACAGGTCCATAATGCCAAAATGCGAGGTCACGCAAGGCCATGCGTGAGGCGTTGGCTCTCCCCGGTAATCGAATCCGGTCCACACGAAAATGCCGGCCAGAAAAGGATAGGCCAAAAGATCCTGCCATGACTTCTCATGGCTGCACGCCCATACGGGCATGCTTGTCTCATACGAGGAACAATACCCTCGGATGGGATCGTCCTCGTAAATTCCGCGCGTTGTCGTGCTGCTCGTCGATTCACTGCAGATCATAAGCCGCTCGGGATAGCGCTCCTTGTCCGTTAAGTACTGTCCCGGACGGTCCGCCCCACGATAGCCGATGACACGTTGGCCGTAATTGTACCCTACGATATCAACCTGTTCGCTGTACTCTCCATCCGTCCAGCCATGATTCATTGCGGCTAGTACAGGACGCGACGGATCCAACCGGCGCACCGTTTCCGCAAGTTCTCTAAGGATTCGAGCGCCCGTTGGCGTCCCCTCCAGAATCTCCTCATTCTCCAAGCACCACAGAATCACACTCGGATGGTTCCGGTCCCGGCAAACGAGATTCTTCAGCTGGGCTAGACCTTCCGGTGAGGAGTCCAGCTTGCGGTTCTCGTCCATCACCAACATGCCCAGCCTGTCGCAAATATCCAACAGCTCAGGGGTAGGCGGATGGTGAGCGGAACGATAGGCGTTACAGCCCATTTCCTTCAGCAGCTTGATTTTGTACTCGATCAACCGGTCCGGGAGAGCGACTCCTACCCCTGCAAAGTCCTGGTGATTGCATGTTCCTTTGATCCGATAGGGCTTGCCGTTCAACAAGAACCCTATATCGGCCGTAAATTCAATCGTCCGGATGCCAAAAGGAGTCTCCAAAAGGTCCAGGATTTGTCCATCCTTCCGAAGTTCCATTAAGGCGGTGTACAGATTGGGCTTTTCAGGAGACCATCGTTTGGGATGGGATACCTGTAAACGCTGTTCTACTTCCAAATGACCGTAGCGCTCGATATCGACCTTACGCCGCTCTTCTGCGACAATAACCCCGTCAGGATTCAACAGCCTGGTAATAAGTTCACAAGCTTGCTTGCTAAATTCCTCGTTATGAATGACGGTTCGAACCACCGTCTCCGCCTCTGTATCGGTAACCGTAGGAGTCGTGATGCTGACTCCATGGTGGGCGATATGAAGCCGGCCTGTTTTCTGCAGCCATACATGGCGATAGATACCGGCTCCTTCGTACCACCAGCCTTCATACTCCTCCGCATCGGCTTTGACGAATACCACGTTCCGTCCTTCGTCCCCATAACGGAGCATCGGGGTGAGATCATAATAAAAGCTTGAATATCCGCTCTGGTTCGTGCCTAACAGATGACCGTTGACCCAGACCATCGCCTTCTTCATCACCCCATCGAAATGCAGGGTTATCTTCTTCCCTAAATCCTCTTCCGGTATGTCGAACGACTTCAAATAGCAGCCGATCCCTGTCGGCAGATAGCCATGGCTGGCGGGACGGCTGCCGATCGTCGGATCGTTCACAAACTGGCCTTCCACTACCCAATCGTGGGGAAGCGTGACCGGCTGCCACTCTATGGAGCCTTCGTCCGCATCCTTCTCTTTGTCCGCGTAGGCGATAAGCAGCCACTCGCCCTGCCCGTTCTTCTTGCAGTCGGTGACGCCGCCCGTCATTCCTGCTTTCACTGCGGTCTGAACCGGGATATCGCCTTTATGGAAAAGCCAATCCTTGTCAAAGGATTCCCGGACTCTCATTCTCATCACCTTCCCTATCTCTTATTCGGCCCCTGCCCCTGTATCCACTTGTGAGGCTGGTGCCTCTTCTGTAACGGGTTCCGGCCAGCCGTTTCCAGCTATTCTGCGGCCGACTTCCCGAAGGATTTCGACTTCCACGGGTTGAAGGGCACCGCTGCCAACCGGGGCGATGTTTAAGAGCAGATTGCAGCGCTTGCCTAGCGTTCGGGCCAATAGATCCATCACTTCGTCCGCACTCTTGTGACCGGCCCCCTCCATATAGCCCCATCCCTTATTCTGCAGGATGGTACAGACCTCATTCCATTTGGTGATATGCTTCTGCCATACCTCTTCCGACATCCTCACCGCTTCTTCGGATGCGCCACCTTGAATCAACCGGTTCTTCAGGGGAACAAAATGAATCTCCTGCGACATGTAATCCTCATCACCGTTCACGCCTTGCTTGAAGGAGATAAGACAATGGGGTTGAAGACCCCGGATCAGGTCATACGTATCCTGTACTGGAAACAGATCCGGCCGGTAATAACAAGCGGTGATGAGGTCGAACCAGATTCCAGCGACACTTCCATAGTTGGTTAACAGCTCGGTCAGCTGCTTGTGCATGAAATCCACATACTTTCTCACATCGGCATCGGTCCTGCCCAGATAAGCGGGCTCCGGCTCATCGTAATTCGGGCGGGCGCAATACACACCGCTGTCGTTATTAGGAGCATAAGGATGACGCCAATCGATTCCGTAGCTGTAATAAAGGAATAACCCCAATCCTCTTTTCTCGCAGGCGGCAGCCAGCTCGGCCACCAAATCCCGTTTAGCCGGGGAATGGACACTGTGAAAATCGGTCTCCTGCGACTCGAACAAGCAGAAGCTGTCATGATGCCTCGTCGTCAAATTGATGTATTTCATACCGGCTTCCACAGCCAGATCGGCGATAGCCTCCGCATCGAATTGGTCCGCCGTAAATTCATCCTTGAGCTTTTCATAACCCGCTACATGAATTTTCTCGTGGTACATCACCCATTCGCCGCGGGCCGGGATGCTGTATAGCCCATAATGAATAAAGAGTCCAAATTTAGCATCTTGAAACCATTGAAGCGACGCTGCTCTCGGATCGGTGCGGTATAATTCTTCATAGCCTTTCAAATGTGCTGGAACCGTGACTAAACTTGTCATTCTTGACTCCTCCTATTGGGCAGACACCGGAGTTCGACAACCCGGGCATGATCCAGTCCGTTGGTGGACAACACTTCGAGCCGCAAACGGTTTACTCCCTCCAGTCTGACAGGCAGATCTACCATACGTTGATAATTGTCCTTGATATGGGCCGCCTGCTCCCATTCTCCATTCCTCTCCACCATTACTTTAAATTCCTTCAGCGTTTCCGGCTGGGGTCCCCATGCCATATGTTTGAAAAAGCTGGCTTGATGGCTTTGGGTCAAAAAGCGGTGAAGTCCCGTGTCCAGAACAATGGTGAGATGAGAGATGGAGACAGGCTTTTCCCATAAGCACTCGAGCCACGGAGCGCGGTCGGAAGGGTCCGACATCCAGCGGTGGGTACCCGGCTCCGCGAGATCCGGCCGAATGCCCCGCGGGCCATGGTCCGCCCGGGAATAACCGTCCGCCACCTGAACCGCTTTTCCGTTTTCTTGTTCGGAGGAAGCCCGGATGTCCGCTTCGGCGGCAAGGTTCCGGTCAAGCAGCTTCTTCCCAGGCAGGTAAGCCCCTGGCGAAGCAGGCTCTGCTGAGTCATGATCAGGATGTCGGGATCGCTCCAGGTTTGTTCGAACGGTTTCCCGCTTGCCAGCGCCAACGCGGCAAACGTGCCTGCCCCCTGTCCCATAACGGAGCAGGTTGCCATAACCCGCGTGCTCGAAAAAGCAATATGGGTAGCTGAAAGATTGCGTCCCACAAACATCAGATTCCGGATATTGCGGGAGATCATGCTTCGCAAAGGAATACTGTACATGTAGGGGGTAAGCGGCTGATGGCAAGGATCACGGTCCTTAGCCGCTATGCCTTCGGGCGGGTGGGTATCCATCGACCAACCGCCGTAAGCAACCGTATCGTGGAAGTCGACCGCTTGTTCGATGTCGTTCTGAGTCAGCATATGATGGCCGAGGAAACGGCGCGATTCCCGCTTGCCGGGCAGGAAGCCGAACCAATCCAGCGCCCAGTTCTCGGATTCGGGGTGATTCCCACTGTTCTTGATATGGTCCCAGACTCCCAGCATAATGGCCAGAAGTTCATCGCGGATCCGCTCATTATCCTTGATCGTATCCAGTGTCCCTCCAAATTCAACCCACCAGTACCCGTATTCCCACGCGTCATGCGGCCGATATTTAAGGTCTTCTTCGTCGAATCGTTTGGCCCATGGCGGCGCTTGAAAGGGCATGGGCCTGCCCATATCCCGGGTGGTAAATAACAGCGAGGAACCGAGACGGTACGAATCCCGCTCGGCGTTCGCTCCCGCTTCCTTGTATTCGTCCTCCGCTTCTCTACCGGTCGTGTACAAGGCGCCCGCCTCATAGCCCAACCGGCCATCCCCCGTACAATCGATAAACAAGTCCGCTTCAATCTCGAATTCGTCCTCCGTGCTTTCCCGGACAGCAAGAACGGACTGAATCTGATCTTCTTTCCTTATTACGCCTGTCACGGACGTATTCAGCATCAGGGTTAAATTAGGCTCAGCCCGGCACTTTTCGTACAGGATTAAATCCAGCATGCTGGTGGAGGCCTGAGGGTTTCGAACCGCGCACTCCAGCATAATTTCTTCCAAAATTCCGGTTTCGCGTCCTTCGGTTTCCAGGGCCCTGCCTCGTATACAGGCACCGAGAATATGCATGCGGATTTCGGAGGAAGCATTTCCGCCGAGCACAGGTCGATTATGACATAGAATGACTTTGGAGCCGCACCGGGCCGCTGCAAGGGCCGCGGTTATGCCGGACATGCCTCCCCCGCTATAAGGATCTGCGTACTTGCCTTGTGACGTTCCGAAAGATTCGTAAACATATAATTCCTCCCAGCTGCCAGTTCCGGCTACCGTAAATGTAACACCCGATCCCAATTGAAAACATGCAGAAAAGCAAACAAAATATATACATAATTTCAGTGGTCGAATAGGAAGAAACGACTGACCAACTTTCCTCCTTAAGCAGGAAAAAGACTGTGGTAACATGACCGGCAGTCTTCCCCGTTCCTTCTGCTTTGTGGATCTACTTCAAATAATCTAATTTACCCTCACCAGCTTAACGGCATCTGCCCGGGCATTCTTATATTGGGTATTCAAGGAATTCCTAATATAGCCGCCGGTTCCCGAGTCGAAGGCATATAGTCCCAGATCCATCCATCCGGACGTACCCGTCGAGTAATCCACATAAACCGTTTGAGTTCCACCCTGGTGGACAATGTCGATTTTGGCATTGGGATCACCGGTTGAACTCACAATTTTGTAAAGGTATACTCTATAATTTCCTTGGATGGGGAGATTAGGCACCCATTTGGCCGTATGGGAACCAAGATTATCGGAATAACGGGTTCCGGATCCGTTATACCCTGTCAAACTGCTGTCGTACCAAGTCCCCGTTTCGGAGTATCCCGCTTCCCCGTTGTCTACTGTAACTTCAACGGGAACGAATTTTACGGCATCCGCCCTTGCGTAAGTTCCAACCGTGTTCAATGTATTTTTGACATACCCGCCCGTTCCAGACAAGAAGGAGTACGTGCCCAGATGGATCCATCCCGAGCTTCCGCTTGTGTAGTTAACATATTGAGTGTCCGTACCTCCGTTATAAATGACTTCTATTTTGGCATTGGGATCGCTGTTGGGGCTCACGATTTTGTACAAATAGACGTCATAATTCCCGGAAGACGGCAGGCTCGGAGTCCATTTGACGGAAGGTCCCAAAGAACTTCCGGCATATCTAGTCCCTGAGTTGTTATATCCCGTCAGGCTGCTTGGGTTCCACGCACCGGATTCCACATAGCCGGCATCCCCATTGTCGACGAGAATTTGGCTTGACAGCGGCACGGTGTCCTCCAAAATGACGTCGTCAACTTGCAGCCATTGACCTGCCGACGCATTGGAAGTAAAAGAAATATCCGCCCGATTACCGGTCACGACAATATTATCGATCGATACTTTAGTCCAGGTGCTGGATGCTGGAATAACGGCACTCCGGGTGGAGCCATCATTCTGGATCTTCATGGCCGCCACCGCTTGGCCCCGGAACTCTTAACCCATGCCGTTAAACGGTAAGTGCTGTTGGGAATATAATCCAACCTCTGCTTGGTTGTAACGTTATAGGCATTAGAAGGGTTCTCATGCTTCAAATAAGAGCTTCCTTCATAGGCATCCGTTGCGGTTATAATTTTGCTTTCGTCTGTATCCGGCTGTCCCGGAATCCCGTTTACTTCCGTCCAATTATTAACAATCTGGTAGCTCCCGCCAATGGTTTCAAACCCGTTGTTTCCGATTAGGTTCGTCCCTGGGTAGCGTTTGGTATAATACCGGAAGTAATCAACCTTCATACTGGCGTTCGGATCAGGAACTCCCGATCCCCAGTTGTTATTCGCCAGGCCGCTCAGCCATACTTCCTGCGGCGCGTAACGAGTGTCGGTATACGTGACCCGATGCCTCTCTACCCCATCAATGTAGTAGATGATCACGCCGGGCTGCCAGTCAAAGGCTACCGTGATCCAATTGTTTAGATTCATGTAAGTGGAGGAATAGCTTTTGTTTGCCCCCGTGGGAGTGCTGAAGGATGGTTTATGCCAATGAAAATTGGCCGCTCCGTAATTGTAACTCGAATCCAATTCGATCGCGTCGATTTCCAGCATACTGTTGCTCCAGGGCACCTGTTCGTTGGTAGCATCCGTGTTGTAGGTGTACTGGTTGGAATAGGAAGTATAATAACCCAACCCGGTTGTCCAGAAGGATTGGTGAAATCCCTGGCTGTTATTATAGAATTTTATTCTCGCTTCATAATAGCCATATCCGAAGGTTCGTTTCGACATAACCCCGCCGCCGACAAGGTCATCCACCCCGTCGTTGTTGACATCCCACTTGCTGTAACCGATCCGCAGGTAACCGGTATTGTCTGCGGTTTCCACGGATACGTTTTCTTTCTGGCTGTAACCTCCGTACCGGACGGTATCGGAATCGCGATAATACCAATCATTCGTATTCAGCACACCGCCATCAAAATTGTCTTCATATTCTAGTGAGTAATCCGAGTTTGGTGCGGCTGCCTCTGCCGAGGAGTTTTGCATAACAAACGTTGAACACCCTACCATAAGGGCAAGTGCAGGTAATACCATCCGAAATAATTTAAGCGCTTTCATACAATCCCTCCCAAATCCATAGTTTCTGCCTGACCAGGGGGCATTCGCTGACTCGGCTCCTTCCTCCTTTCTCCTCTTACCAAGTATAAATGACTGAGACTCCACTGGATTTAACCGTGCGGAATCTCTGTAAATGTATCACAGGCGAAAGTCTGAAATTTCCAATAATTTTGGTCTTTCTTCCAATATTTTTTGAAGTTTTCGAGAGACTCGTTCCCATACAAAGATTCATCGGCAGGCTGTAGCACTTCTTATGGTTCTTCTCTTTCCATTACAGTGAACCTTATCCCATTCCCCATACAGAGAAAATTTTGAAAGTGAAAAAACACATCAATATGATGATGTGTTTTAATTTCACTAATCTCTGTCTTCAGATTGTCATGTTTTTCGTTTGGGTTTTGGCTTACTTACTACTTCGTTATCTAGTGAATTGCCCACCGTGGCTAATGGTGAATGGCATTTTAGGTTCCCGCTTAGCGGATGGCCGGGAATGGCCCATGCCACGCCTTTCGCCAATCAGGAAGACGCTCCCTGGCCGATTTCTGCCTTGCGCAAATACGCCCCCGTTATCGAATGCTCAGCAGCAGCAAGCTGGACAGGGGTGCCTTCGAATACAATTTGGCCACCCCGGTGGCCGCCCTCGGGACCCATGTCAATGATCCAGTCGGCGCTCTTGATCACATCCAGGTTGTGTTCGATGACCACCACCGTGTTGCCCCCGTCGACCAAGCGGTTAATAATGTTCATCAGACGAGAGATATCGGACATATGCAGTCCGGTTGTCGGCTCGTCCATTACATAGAGGTTGCCTTTTTTGTGAAGTTCCCCGGCCAATTTGATGCGTTGGCACTCCCCGCCCGACAAGGTACTCAGAGGCTGGCCCAGCGTTATGTATTCGAGTCCCACCTCCTCAAGCATCCGCATTTGACGGAGCAGTTCCTTCCCGCTGAAGAAATCCGAAGCTTCCCGTACGGTCATACCGAGGACGTCACTGATGGATTTTCCGTTCAGTTTATACTGCAGCACTTCATCGCTGAACCGTTTGCCCGAGCATATTTCACATGTCGTCCTTACCGGCTCGAGAAAGGCCAAATCCGTGTAGATCATCCCGAGACCCTGACAGTTGGAACAGGCTCCCTTGGAGTTGAAGCTGAACAGGGAAGCGCTCACCTTGTTGGCTGCAGCGAACAGCCGGCGGATCTCGTCCATCATCCCCGTGTAGGTAGCCGGATTGGAGCGGATGGACGTGCCCACGGCCGTCTGATCGATGACAACCGCATCCGGATGCAACGGCAGGAATGCTCCGTTAATCAGCGTGCTTTTGCCTGAGCCCGCTACTCCCGTAACCACGGTCAGCACACCGACGGGGATATCGACTGTCACATCCTTCAGATTGTGCAGGCTGACGCCGGTCACGGTCATCCGACCCTTGGGCACCCTGGTTGAAGTTTTCAAGGGCAGGCTTTGCTTTAAGTACCGTCCTGTCAAGGTATCCGCGCGGAGCAAGCCCGCAAAATCGCCTTCGTAGACGATTTCTCCGCCGCGGGTTCCAGCATGAGGTCCGACATCGATGATGTAATCGGCGATCTCCATTACTTCGCGGTCATGTTCGACGACCAGTACGGTATTCCCTTTGTCCCGGAGTTGGCATAGCATGCCATTCATACGATGGACATCCCGCGGATGCAGTCCGACGCTCGGTTCATCGAATATGTAAATCATGTCGGTAAGACTGCTGCTCAGATGCCGGATCATCTTGATGCGCTGCGACTCCCCGCCCGACAAGGTTGCGGTTTGACGGTCCAGACTCAGATACTCCAGCCCAATAGAGACCAGATGGTTCAATCGGATCAGAATCCCGCTAACCATCGGACCGGCAACAGGATCTCGAATAGCTTCCATCATACGTATTAGCTCGCCAATCTCCATCGCTGCGCATTGGGCAATGTTGTATCCGTTAATCCGGCAGCCCAAGGCCACTTGATTAAGCCGGCTTCCCCGCAAAGGTTACACTCTCTATAGGATAGAAAACGGTCAAGGGTTTCGCGTTTGGCATCTGACATCTCGCTGCTGTCTCGCTTTAAATACAGGCGGGTGAGCTTAGGCAGCAGACCTTCATAATCCGATTCGATATCGCCGCCTTTGGTGCGGTATATGATCTTGCTTTCTTTGCCGTGGAGGAGGGTATCCCATTCAGCCGGTGTATAGTCGGCAAGCCGCTTGTCGTTGTCGAACAAGCCGGAATGGGTATAGGTATTCAAGTACCAGCTTCCCACTTTGAATACGGGGAACAGGATCGCGCCTTCATTCAGCGATTTGGACCTGTCGAGCAGTTTATCCACATCAAACTGTACCACCTGTCCGACTCCGGAGCATTCCGGGCACATGCCGGCCGGTTCGTTAAACGAGAAAATATGGGAAGAGCCGGCAAAAGGCGTGCCGATTCTGGAAAAAAGCAACCGGAGCATGGCATAAATATCCGTGATGGTGCCGACCGTTGAACGGGAGTTGCCGCCGAGCCGTTTCTGGTCGATAACAACCGCCGTAGACAAGTTCTCGATAAGATCGGCATCCGGCTGACTAAACCGGGGCAGCCGGTTACGGATGAATGCTGTAAAAGTCTCATTAAGCTGCCTCTGTGCTTCTGCGCTTACGGTGTCGAAGACCAAGGAAGATTTTCCCGAGCCCGAGACGCCGGTGAAGATGGTGATTTTTCGCTTCGGAATACGGACATTCACGTTTTTCAGGTTATTCTCGCGTGCACCTTTGATTATGATATCTTCGACGTTCATAGACTCCACCTCGATTTCCTTTTTCTTAGCTTTCCTAGTGAAAAAGCGGCGGTCGAAGACCAGAAAATCAAGTCTTAGACTTGCCGCTGTTATGGTACTAACTTTTTTATCACGGGAATGTGCAATATTATTAGTACCCATCAAAATGATAAATTAGTTGCACAACGCCTGAGGAGAACGTTCTTGTAGTAACCAATTTTAAATTCAACCTCTGTTTTATATCCACAAACAGCGGTTTCCCTTCTCCCAAAACAACAGGGTGAACAGATAATCTAAATTCGTCAACAAGTCCTAAATTTACAAAGGTTGTAATAAGACTTGCTCCACCATATAGCCAAATGTCTTTACCAGGCTTATTCTTTAATTTATTTACTTCTTCAAGAATATTATTATTTATGAATATTGCTTTATTATCCGTCCCCTTTTGAGTCCTGGAAAACACATATTTCTCTTTACTATGAACCAATTCCCAAAATTCTTTTTCAGAATCAGGATGTTCAATTCCTGGAGTAAATTGTCCCCACAGATCATAGCTTTTTCTTCCATAAATAATAGTATCAATTTGATTTAAGAAATTATTAAACCCCATCTCAGAGTCCATAATGCACCAATCCACTTCCCCATTTTTCCCTTCAATAAAACCATCTAACGTAACGGCTAAATCTAAAATTATTTTTCGCTTCATGATATCTTACTCCTTTCGTTGATCTACTATCCATTATAGTCCTTATATATGTCACCTTGTGTCATGTAAAAGAAAGGATATCTTTTTCACATGGTTGCCTTGACCGAGCTTTTTGCCTAAAAAATAACAGCCACTCCGTAAGTGGCTGTCATAGACCGGCAAGAAAGTTCCTACTGCCTAAATATAAAAGCCCTGAGAGTGAATCCTACCCTCAGAGACAAATGTAATCTTAAAAGGTTTAGTGTGGTGGAATGGGCATGTTCCCCATAACTTAATACACGGTTCTATCCATACGTTTTCTCATGTACGTTAGGAAAACATCCTTTCACATATTCTGAAAATCGTTTTGCCGCCGGCGTAAGATAAGTACCTTTTTTCAAGATCATGCCGATTTCACAGAAGCTTCCTTCGTCCTTTATAGGCACCCACGCAAGGCCGTCCAGCATCAAACCATTGGTTTTAGGGAGTATGGATACACCGAGACCAGCCGCTATGAAGCCAACTACCGTCATTAAGTCTTCCGCTTCATAAGATGAAGTTGGAGTGAAACCGGCCCTAAGGAAGCACGTCTCCAACGTTGTTTTCAGCCCGCAATAATGCTTTACTTCCACATACGGTTCACCGGTTAATTCCGATAATTGGAGCTCCTCCCGCTGTGCAAAATGATGAGTCACGGGTACCACCGCATATAAGGGAACTGTCTTTAACGAAATCCATCCGTACTCATCCGACTCCATCTTTATGGATGAAATCATAAGGTCGCAATCACCGTTTTCCATATGCTTACCTATAGTTTTGTGATTACCTTGTATGAGCTCAAATCGGATCTTCGGGCAAAGCACTTGAAATCCCCGAATTAGTTTCGGCACGAGCTCCGCACCCAGTATATTCAGATAGGCAAGGCTGACTACACCCGACTCGGGATTCGAGTATTCCTCAAGCGCTTGTTTGCCCTCTTCCAACCCGAGCAGCGTACGTTCTACGGAATCGGCAAACATTCGTCCATATCGGTTTACCTTGATGTTCCGTCCGCTACGTTCAAATAACGGCACACCCAATTCCTCTTCCAATTTGGATATGGAATGGCTTAATGCCGGCTGAGTAATGGATAAAGCTTCTGATGCTTTTGTCACATGTTGGAGTCGAACCACTGTTAAAAAATATTTTAACTGAGTCAGTTCCATTTATCCTCGATCTCCATTCATAAATATTATTCATGATAATCATTTTTATAATAAATTAGATTTTATATAAGATCAAGGGTAAGCTGTTTGCAAAGGAGATGATAGTTAAGATGAAAGCCATTGATGGAGTGAAAACGGTTGAGCTCTCGACGAACTTCAGAGGTAAACCGGAAGTGTACCATCCGACTTTGATTTGGGACGATCACGAAGCCGTCTTGGTAGATGCGGGAATCCCGAACCAATTGTCTGTTTTCAAGGAAGCTATGACCAGGGCAGAAATTCCGTTTTCAAAGCTTAGCAAAATCATTATTACCCACCAGGATTTGGACCATATCGGCGGCTTGCCGGAGTTGCTGAACGTATTCTCTCACCATATCGACGTGCTTGCCGCCGAGGAAGAAAAACCCTATATCCAAGGAGACCGAATGTTACTGAAAGTAACACCCGATTTCATCCGTCAAATCAGCGCCCGGATCCCTGCTGAATTTCCGCCCGAAAGACGCGAAGCGATTCTTCAAGTATTTGAAAATCCGCCAAAAGCGAGAGTGGACCAAACCATAGCGGATGGTGAAGAGCTTCCTATTCTCGGCGGACTCATCGTCATTCATACCCCTGGCCATACTCCGGGACATATCAGCCTTTATCTTAAACGAAGTAAACTCCTTATTGCAGGAGACGCTTTTATGATCGAAGACGGGAGGTTCGTTGCACCTGACAACTGTGTGGATGCGGATCTGGCGAAAAGGTCGTTAAAAAATTCCTTCCCTACGACATCCAAACCGTCATTTGTTATCATGGAGGGGTATGGAAAGAAAACGTGAATCAGCGGATCCTTCAATTAGCAAACAGCTAAATGAAGCTCTAAATCTTTCTGGATTCAACATGTAAGGAATACCTTGTCAAGATATAAATCTTTTAGTATCTCAGAAAAGGAAAAGGATGCCTCCCTTGTACGTTCGTCTGCAGCAACAGGCGAACGTGTAAGGAGGCATCCCTTCATAAACATGGTCATTGTAACAAAGGCCCTACCGACCGCCTTGTTATTCTTATTGATTGTTACTCTGTGCATCTTACACTCAGCTTTCTGCCGAGCTGGCTAGACCCACAATAGCAAACAATTCGGGATGACGCCTAGCAATCCCTGCACTGGAAAGATGGAGGAAGCGGATCGCTATTCTGAGTTCTGATTGTCTTCTTTTTTGTTTGGTACTCGTTAATGAACTTTTATTTAGTTAGATGTAGTGTCCAAGAACAATGTCTGGCCTCTTCATATAGTAAAGACAGAAAGAGGCGATTATTAATGATTAACGTTTATTTAGACGATATGCGTCCATGTCCGAGAGGCTTTGTTTTAGTTAGAACCGTAGAGGCATGTATGAAGTTAATTAGCTTGAAAAAGGTTAATACCCTTTCTCTCGATCATGACTTAGGCTTTGGTAGACCCAGTGGATATGAGCTTGTAAAGTTCATGGTCACCCATAAGATTTATGCAAAAAAGATCATTATCCACAGTGCTAACCCTTTTGGTCGAATAAGGATGTTTAAGTTGTTGGAGAAGCATAAACCAGCTCAGGTTGAACTATATATACGTCCTGAACCAATCTTTTTCAAATTATAAAGATAACGCGCAAAAAATGAGCCCACGCATCCTATTCGGGAATCAATCTCAAATATCTTGCAGATCAAAGTGGCGAAGCATCCCCGGAATGAGCAAGCCGATGTGGTTGTAGTCGTCGTAATAGCGTGCCTTAACCCACGAGCTGACGCTGTCTACCTTGCTTTGCCCCTCGATACCGGCTATTCTCGGGTCAAGGGCTTGGGCGAGCTGGGCATAAAGGCTGAAACGATCCGTGACGTAGCACGGAATGTCTCCCTTATGCTTCTGAGTCAGCTGCTCCGCTACCTCCAGAGCACGGATTACCTCGTAGACACGCATGGCCGCCAAGCTGTCGCCCAGCCAGAACAAATCGGCCGTCAGCTTGTGAACGGTACCGAAGAAGGCATAGAGGTCATATCGGTTAATCGCATTCGGCATAAGCGCCCCGCTCCCCGATACATCGAGGACCATCAGCTGCCTTCCGCTCTCGCAGATGCGCCGGATCGCCGGCAGATGATGCTGCAAGTCTCGGGTACCGTGCTCCCATAACCCGATCGTAACCGGAAGGTCGCTTCCCTCTTCCCTCACGTGTCGGAAAAGAAAGGCATGGCCGTGCATCCCCGCCTGGCTCCACCAGACCACGCTTTGGACGCTCAGCTCATTCAGTTGTCCGAGCCTTGTAAATCGCGGGTATAACGGACTCTCTTGGCGGCCGGTGAACACCTTCTCGCTCAGCCAAGCCAGAGCAAGGGTTTTCCGGGCATCGGGGGACTGTTCCTTACGAGCCTGCCCCAGGACCTTCAAACGTTCTAGCACCTCTTCGTGGACCCCTCGCGCTCCCGGAATATCTCCCCTCACTTGCCCACTCTTCGTACACCAGAGCGTACGTTGCTCCAGTAATTCAACCTTTCCACCCGTACCGACTGCAGGACGCTCCAACAAGTGTTTGCTGAAAAACTGCGCTGCCGCTGCTGCCAGCGGCACCGTATACTTATGCTGGGAATCGTCTTCAACAAGCGCAAGCTTGTCTCCGCAGCCATACATCTCCCAGAATCGTTTGGTCCGCTTGAAGGTTCGATGCGTGCCTTCAATAGGAAAAAATCGTTCGTCACGGCCAGTACGAGTACCGGACGAGGCGCCATCGCCAGCAGGATGTCCTCGTGGTCAAGGCCGGCGGCGGACATGCCAAACCAGACTTGCTCGGCATCCTGGGCTTGGCCCGTGATCAAATAACTTTGCCGACTCATGATGAAAGTGCCCGGAGCGGCCGCCGCCAGGCGTGGATCCGCGAGCATCAGCATGCTCGTCTGCGTTCCGCCTCCGGAGTTTCCCGTCACGCCGATTCTGGCGGGATCGACCTCGGGTCGGGTCGTCAAATAATCGATGGCCCGCATCGCATCATGCAGGAAATATCTGGCGAGTCCGTCTCCGAGCGGCAAGCATTGCATGCCCGCATACTCATGCTCTATGATGCCGTCCGCTACCGTAAGCTCCCCGGCGTCTGCTTCGTAATAGCTGAAACGTTCGCCTTGGCCGATAGGGTCGATGGCGAGCACCACAAGCCCGCTATGTACGAGAATCCGACATACGGTTTGGTATTCTTCGGAATGCTTCGCTTCACGATCGTGTCCGCATAGGAACAGCACGGCCCCTCGGGGCGAGTCAAGGCTGTCCGGGATATACAGATTCGCCGTTACATAGGTTTGCGGCCTGGACTCGAACATGATTTTTTCGATGGAGAAACCTTCCCCTTGAACCCTACCGGTCGTTCTCGGATTCAGAGCGGTATCGCAGGCGGGAATTCCGCCAATCGCTTCCATAAATTTGCCGCGCAGATGTGTTCTTCTTGCTTCCAGCTGATCCCGGTTGACGATCGCGTCACGGGCTTGATCGCCGCGTGCGAAAGCCTCGATCGAACGTCCGTACACATGCTGCTTCAGCTCGTCATTGACGTCGTAATCGACAAAATAGTTTTCCAGCTGAGAAAGATTCATGTGCCTGCCTCCCCGCTTACCTCGATGTTCCAAGCCTTTTCAATCTCTCCGCAGTTCCTCTATCCTGTTAGCATAATATAGGAATGTGCCCCTCCGGTATGAGAGGCTTTTAATTTTTCCAGTGAAAAGTGATCCTGATCTTGGATCAGTTCCTCCCGCTTGCCCCAATCCTCTATTCTATTATAACAGTTATTGGAAGTATCTATCCTGCTTGCTAGTGCAACAAGCCTCCCTCAATTAAATGGTAAGGGAGGCTTGCTTAATCAGGATTTAAAGGCTTGATAAACGATTTTCTGATTGCCGCAGGTCGGCTTTTTTCATCGTCAAAAACTTGGTTAGGTCATAAACCTCCGTACAGAGCTCACCGTAATTACTGAAAGACATTTATACTTTCCCTCCATTAAATGAATCGAAAACAAATTTAATATTCACGACAATCACTCGCCTTCTAAAGGGATGCTTTCAGATTACATGATGGGAAAAAACTGGACAACGGAAAGCTTATGTTTATTAATACATTACTCCCCCGAACGTTCTATCGGTTGCCTACACGTGGATGGCAGGTTTTTAATAAGGGGTTCTATTCCAACCGGAACCGGCTGCTCCCGTGCAGTGTCAATAAAAGGATCACGTAGGATAGAAAAAAGGAACTTCAACATGTATTGAAGTTCCCTGCTAGTAAGCTTTACTCCATATTTTGCTGATTGTGCATCAAAAACACGTTCTCATATAGCACTTTCTCGAACCGCTCTATCGGGAGATCCATTTCCTAACGGTAATCCTGAATGGCGCGTATGACCTCACGTACAACGCCTTCCTGCTGCGTTCCTCCGTAATTACCGTGCGTTCATCCGATTCACCAGCTTTTTTGGCATACGCTGCACCGGAGTCAACGCAAGAGCTCCAACCGTTTATTTGACTCGCACGTTAAACTCACTTAATTCATTTTTTCATTCGAATATCTCCTCTCCTTTACCCATTCTCTTAAAAGATTGACACTGTATCAAAGTCAACTTGTACTTTTGATGATAAAGTCAGTCGGACGACAAGAACTACTTGGCTCCCCCTCCTGTTGAAGCCTGCCTTCAGCTTTCGCAATGTATTGAGCAAGATCGAATACTCTACAAGCATAAGCCCATTCATTGTCATACCAGGCCAACAGTTTTAGTTGATTGTTTCGGACCATGAGGCTGATACCATCGATCACTGCCGACTTTTCGTTACCAATGTAATCGGAAGAAACGAGCGGCAACTCGTTATACTCAAGATAGGTCCCCATCCCATCCTTAACCGCTGCTTCGAAGGCCTCCTTGATTTCCGCGGCTTGAACGGTTCTGCCTAGAGAGACTTGAAGATCGAGCAGGGATACATCCTGTGTTGGAACTCTAATGGATAGCCCATTCAGGCGCGAGGCTAGGTGAGGAAGCACATCCGCCAAAGCACTTGTTACGCCGGATGTCGTTGGGATGATCGAACTCGTGCACGCCCGCGCCCGGCGCAAATCCTTGTGAGGATTATCTAGATGATTCTG
Source organism: Paenibacillus sp. CC-CFT747 (assembly GCA_030323305.1). Lineage (GTDB taxonomy): Bacteria > Bacillota > Bacilli > Paenibacillales > NBRC-103111 > Paenibacillus_AO > Paenibacillus_AO aurantius. The sequence goes on from CP106741.1 coordinate 4,989,441, forward strand.
ATCATTGGTGTAAGCATGCACAGTAGTCATCCACCCTTCCTCAACCACAAACGCACGGTCTAGAACATGGAGAACCGGAGCCAGGCAGTTGGTCGTACAAGAGGAAGCCGAGAGCAGATGATGCCTTGCGGGATCATAAGCCCTCTCATTGACACCCATGACCACAGTGAGATCCAACCCTTTTCCCGGCGACGTCAGCAGAACCTTGCGGACGCCCCTTGAAAGTGCTTGCCGAGGGAAGCTTGGTCAGTAAACTTCCCTGTCGCATCAATGACAAGCTGGACGCCATGGCGCTGCCACTGGATCTTTCCGGGATCCCTTTCCGCAAGAACATGTACCCGCCGACCATTAATGAATAACCCGTCTGAATCCGCTAGAACCTCCGCATCCCACTTGCCATGGACAGTATCATATTGAAGCAGGTGCGCTAAGGCAGGCAAGGAACACGTCGAGTTGATGACGACCGTATCGCAAAGTGCTCCCACCTGCGAGAATGCTCTTCGAAGGAACAATCTTCCGATTCTACCGGTACCGCTAAGTCCAACCTTCATATTTACACACCCTTTTATTCGTTTTTTTCATTATATATTACACACTATTATTTTCAATAGTCCATAATATAAATATATATTACAGAAATGTGAATCATTAATGTCATACTAATGTTAAAACTTCGACCGAAGTGACCAATATATATCAATTACTTGGTCACTCAAAGGGTTCTATGAAAAGGTTGAGAATCCCACTATGTTTTGTGATGATCCAGGCGTCGAGTTAAAAATCTAGTCCCCTTCAGTTGCCCTGCCACAAAATGGGACTCCAAACGCAAAAAAGCACCCTGCAGCCTTTCACCAGGCGCGAGGTGCTTATGTTAGAACGGAAAAGCCGGACTACTCGATAAAGTTTACCTTTTGCAGCAATCTCTTCAGCATCGTGGCGGCTTGGGCCCGGGTTGCGAACTGCAGCGGCTCGAAACGTCCGCCGTCCATCCCGTTGATAATTCCCGCCTCCACCGAACCGGCGACGGCAGCCTGTGCCCAGGTGGAGATCGATTCGCGGTCGCCGAACGTCGCAAGCGAATGGCTGTTCCCCGGCCCATTTGATTCACCGGTAACAAGAGCAAGCGATCGGGCGATCATAACCGCCATCTGCTCCCGTGTAATCCGCGCCGTCGGTTCAAACCGATCTGCCTTCACTCCGTTAACGAGCCCGGCTTTCGCGGCTGCTTCGACGGCAGACGCGTACCAAGCCGTACCGCCGACATCGGCAAAACCGTTGTAAGCGGCGTCATGCTCCATCGATAACCCCATTGCGCAGACGAGCAGCGAAGCGAATTCCGCCCGCGTAATGCTGGTGTCCGGCACGAACCGTTCTGACGTCACGCCGTTTACGATCAGCTTCGTTGCCAGCAGCTCGACATCTTGTTTCGCCCAGTGGCCGTTCAGATCGGCAAAATGGCGGTCTTCCGAATTTATGACGGCGTAAATGCTGTAATGCGGTACTTTCATGACGGCTTCCTTCTTGCCGTCCTCGCGCGAGGCCAAATGAGTCGGAACGTAAAACACGGTATTGGCGAGCGGATCATAGTGGACGGCTATTACATTGCCTGCTGCTTGACTGGCATCGTACACGATGGCACGCACCATATACTTGCCGCCGAGATCCCTCATCTCAACTGACTGGCCGCTCTCCGTCTCGACATTCACATGAAAGTCCACGGGGCTGCCTGCTAAACGGAACCGTTCGCTTGTGCCAAGCTTCTCCAACTTCGTTTGCATAGAATCACTTACCTGTTTCATAGTCGTAACGATCTTCAGAGTGGAAATGTCCACTCCGAGGCGTTTGGAAATGCCTTCCAGGTCTACATCACTCGCTTTCAACTGCAAACTGGAAACGTTCAGCTCGACTTCGATGTCGGTGCCTGGGAACGCACTCCCAATAGCTGCGACAGATGACCCGGAGAGCTGTACTTGCACAGACCGTTGAGTATCTGGCACTTTAATAGTAATGATTGCTTTAACAGAGTTCTTCAGCTGGATCGCAGCTTGGTCCAAAATAGGCTTAGGGAGATTCAGCTTCTGAATGCGCGTACCATCCGCCGCAGTTTCCGTAACCAAAGCTGACGAATCAACGTTGATGACTACGCCGATGGAAGGATCAACCACGATCCCAAACGGTTCCGTTTCCTCAGCAGGCTCAGAACCGGAGCTGGGGGATTGGGATTGGTTTCTGTCGGCGTCGAATCAGTTATGGTGATGGCAAGCGTCCGCGCTTCTCCTTCGTTGAACGTGAATGCCAGGTTGACCGGGCCGGTAGGCTGTGCCTGCAAGTAGCTTTTCAGGATCGTGACGGTATCATCCGTTATCTTGTAATCCGTCCCGGCTACCAGAGGAGTCGCTCCGTTTGTAATGCTGGTCAGTGTATTGCCATTCCGCGTCAGCGCCGTTGATACATCCGCATTTCCCGCAGAGGCCGCATACTTATCGAAGCTTGCGGTTGACGGATTAAGCATGCTGTTAATGTTGGCTATCTGAATGGTTTGTACCGATGCATTCCCCGCCAAATCTTTGGCATACACCGTATAAGTCCCGTTGTCAACGGCTTCGAAGCATGAAGCCGCCAGTATATCGTTGCCCGCGCTGACAAATGCTGCGGCGTCGTTATGGCCCGGAAGCCATTTCAAACCGGTAAGCGAGTTTCCGCTCCCGTACGTTTGGGTAGTCACGGTTAGCGTCACAGGACCGTTCGTAGGGGCGGTCACCGACGGTGTGATCATTAGGGAAGGCGCCGCCGGCATACTTACCGTAAGATTGACCGCCTCCGAAGTGTGAGCCAAATAAATCGCGTCGCCCTTGTATTGGGCGGTAATCGAATGATGCCCGGTTGGCAAATCCGAAATAGTGAATTGAGCTGTTCCATCCGGGGCGACAGTCCCGCTTCCCAGCACAGCGGCGCCGTCCTTAAACTCCACCACTCCAGCCGGCGTGTCGAGGGCACCGACGATAGAAGTCGTAAGCGTGACGGGCTGAAGATACGTAGAGGAGGTTACGGATGCCGTTAGTGATGCTTGCGAGGGTAGGAATACCCTTTGCGGCACCTTCTGCATTCCGCCGCCAGACGTATTGCCGCCGAGCAACCCTTGGGTTCCCCATGACCACAACCGGCCGTTCCCATCGAGTCCATAGGAAACATCATAACCGGCCCATACATCCGAGAATTGGACAGGGGTCCCGTTATCCGAAACTGGAACTTTGTGAGGGACGTTCGTGTTGGCGGTGCTGTTGTCCCCTAACTGCCCTGTTCTATTGCTCCCCCACGTCCATAGATTCCCATTCTCGTCCAGCGCCAGCCCATGCTTCCTCCCCGCGGCGATTCGTTCAAAATGGACCGGACTCCCGTTATCGGAAACCGAGATTTTGACCGGTGCCCACACACCCTGACCACTTGTTCCCAGGGGTTGTCCGTCTCCGAGCTGTCCTTCGTACAATCCAGCATCTGGGCCCCATGTCCATAGATTTCCGTTCTTATCGATCGCCGTATTAAAGAAATAACCTGTTCCATAAGTCGACCCCGCAGCGATCGATTGGAATGGGACGTCTACACCGCCTTCCTGGATGGCAAACATCGAAGGATTGATCACTTGAGACATAATAGTCCATAGATGGTTTTCGGAATCGATCGCGATCCCGTGCTCATCGTTCATTTCCAACGTTTCGAAGGTGACGGGGCTGCCTCCACTGCTAACCGGTTGTCGGGTCGGAATATAATAGCTGCCGGCTCCGTTTGTCCGGAACCCCCATACCCACAGGTCCCCATCCTGGTCCAAGGCCGCAGCGGAATAGCGCGAGATCGCAATCTTCTTAAATAAGATCGGCAAGCCCCCTTCCGTCACGCTGATTTTTGTCCAGATAGGTGCGGACGAAACGCCCTCTCCAAGTCCCAACTGGCCGTTCCCGTCCGACCCGGCTGACCATAAATTTCCGTCTTGATCCAAAGCAAGAGCGGTGTTGAAGCTTGCTTTCCCTTCCTTGAACAGCACTTCCGTTCCGTTATCCGTAACCGTAATTCGCCTTGGCGTAGAAGAGGAATTCAACGTTCCGTCGCCGAATTGACCGGAGGCATTAGAGCCCCAAGCCCAAAGATGACCAGCGGCATCAAGGGATAACGTCGTGTTCAGCTGTGAAGAAACGGTAGTGAACATCGGACTCGCCGCTTCGGCTTCGGCTGGCTGCAGCCGAGGACAGGCGATCGTTACAATTAAAATAATGGCCAATATCAACTTTCTCACTATTAATCACCTTTCAATAGGTATAATGGTTAAAAGGGCAATAAGGGTGTCTGCGATTTTTGTTTTGGTAGGTTTGGTTGTTTATTCTGTAAAGCCCCCTTCAAACCCTAAGCAACCCGAACTTAAACTTTCTACTATTCGACAATTATGGTCAAATTCCCTTTTACCTTTTACAAAGATTTGAAATCCTGAATTTTAAAAGTATCTAATCCCTTTCCCACTGCAATATTATCTTGCAAAGTAAAAAACACATCACTTATGGTGATGTGTTTTAATTTTATAGCTAGGGGTCCGGCCAACATTTTAACGAAAATATACGCTAAGCCCTCGGATGTGACTGACTTAGCGTCAACCTGTTGTTGTACACTAAAAGGCGCTTCGTAAAGAAGCGCCGGGATGAAAATTTATTTACTGCCTCAACAGATCCCGTTCAGACTGAGATCATTGTATGTCATCCAAAGAGGTTCGTAAACTTGGTAAGTACCATCATCTATAACGGCATACTGGCTGTGTCATCTATGAAGGACTCCCATAGTTCTTACTTAGATACGGTTCAACCGCTTTCTCTGAAAAGTATTCCATAAAGAATTCATTGGTTGTTCTAGGGAATTGAAATGGCTCTATTAATCCTTCTGACTTATAAACGGTTTTCTTGATTTCAGTGATGGGTAACCATTCGATCCCGACCTGTCCGACATCAGCTTGTACGCTCTTTAATTCATTACTGATTGAAATTTCACACTCGTAAATAAAATCAATCGAATGAACTTCCTTCATGATGAACGAGTACTCATGATGGTGAGATATGTATTCTCTTACGCAAACTAATTTACTACTTGAGATTTTAATGCCTAATTCCTCCCAGCATTCGCGTAGTAACGCCTGTTCCAATGTTTCGTCCGGTTCCTGAGCTCCACCAGGAAGTGCGTAGTAAATGCGCTATATCCTTCCTGTGTTTCTTTATTAAGAGAAGCTTGTCTTCCTTAGTAATCAAGGCCCTTACTGTATTTCGAATCATGGGGATCCTCCTCCTCCATCCAATCCTAGAAAAGCATTAAACAACCCCATATGACTTTAAAGTCTTTAACCGTTCCACCGTTAACCAGCCGCGCCAATCCGTTTCTCCTCCTGGACTAACCGGTAACCAGGTGATCGGCCAGCCTCCATCCTCTTGCTGTTGCTCTACGAGAGCTCGCAAATGAATCTCGATTTCATCATCCGAAAGGAAGGGATACACATAGCTATCACGGACCGGTGCCCAATCCAATATTTTGTGAACATAACCTTCCGCATGCGGATCTTTCTCAATCGTTCCAGGACGTTTCAACCATTCCTCAATCATGGGCCAATAGGCGTTGGCTTTCTCTTTATCATGGACATGCTGCAAAAACGTAATCCATTGAATCCCGTCATGAAAGCCTTTGGGCTTGTCCTGTTCGAATACACGCCAAAGGTAAGTAACGTTTTTCAAAAACCACTCTTCCTTGAAAATGGTTGGTCTTACAACCTGTTTGCACAATAATCCGATGATTCTGCCGGTAGGGTTAATGGAAGGAAGGTGGTCTTGATCCGTACTCCACCATGGCGCGTGCGCAAAATCGCTCACATTTCGAAAAACTAGGGGTAGTCCTCCACCAGGCAAGGTTATATCCCGTAGATATCCAACGATGCCGTCAAGGATCCCTGGATCGAAACCGTCCATTTCGTCCATGATGAGAAGTGCCAATTCGGTTGGTACGGGCTGGCTGTATGGGCAGCGGATATCCGGTTCAAGAGCGTTTCCGAAGCCACCATCTTGATTTTGATAAGCACGCAGTGCATCGATGACCGCTTCTTTGGAACCCGCTTCAAAGAAATATTCATATCGTCTGCGATCCAAGAGCCGTCCATTCTTATAAAGATAGGACCTCGCGTGTTCCACTATTGAATGATTACCCACGGTACATTTCCCTCCTGTTTATTTTGGAGTTGAGTTATATCGATTACATAGTTGAACTGACCTTTCATAAATTTCTTTTCGTAAATGTTCCGGCTCTATTACTTCAGCATCTAATCCCAATGTAAAGAAAAACGTTCGGCCCATTTCCACTCCGCGGACGGGCAATCGAAATCCAGCTCCCACGTCTCTTCGGCAACCTGTTTAACCTTTCCACCGATATGCAGGTCTTGTTCCGCCAACAGAGCTCCCCGATATGTTAATTTGGCGACTACCCGTGTGGAAGATTGGACTTCGCTTTTGGGTAGTTTCTCAAGCTCCTTACCTTGCTTTTCCCCATCAACCGGTTTTTCCAGGAGTTCGATTTTGTCAAAACGATCGACACGAAAAGTCCGTTGTTCGTTATGAGTACTCGAAAAAGCCTCGCAATACCAGAAGCCGTGCGCTGCGTAGATTCTGCTTGGCAATAGCGGAAGCCAACGATGATGGTTTTCCGATCGGTAAAGGACATGAATCCAGTGGTTTTCTGCGGTTAGTCCGATCAATGCGGATAAATGAGGTGACTTTACTTTCCGTTGGGGAACCTCGACTTCTACATACTCTAACATGGGCTCAATTTGCTCCAAGGTTTCTTTCGGCATAATGGCCTTTATTTTATCCGCTGCCGTCCATCTTGCCTGATTAAAAGGCGTATCGGCCATTCTGGTCAAACTGCGAAGAGCTATAAGAATACTTAAGGCCTCATGGGAATCCAAGTTCAAGGGAGCCAATTGGAATCCTTCCATTAGACGAAAGCCACCTCTAGGACCTGTCAAGGAATACAAAGGAATGCCCATTTCGGAAAGGGACTGCATATCACGTAAGATCGTCCGCTTGGTAACCTCAAACTTGTTTGCCAGCGACTGAGCGGTTTCCGGTTTTTGCTGCAGTGCAACAAGGATTGCCATAAGTCTGTCCATCCGCTTCAAGGGGAACGCCTCGTTTTCGTAAGTAGTATATCACCCTATTGGTGACACCAAGACTGTCATCAATTATTACAGACCCTTAAAAATATCGATCGGTCTCTATCATACAACAGGAAAATAAAAATAAGCTCACCTAATGGCAAGCTTATTCTTTCAAAAATCGCCGAATGCAGCGGGCTTGCTTCTTAGGGATTCTCGTAGTTCTTCAGCGGCATCCCTACGTATTCCCGAAAGGAGCGGATCCGCCCCGCCTCGAACTGGAAGACGATGGCTAGCTCATTGTGAAAAGATCGCCCATTCAACGAACCTTCCGAGCGAAAGACCACTACCCCGTTATCCCCATTCTCCAGCGAGAGCAGCGGAGTCAGCTGCATTTGAAAAACGGATCGCTCGAACCGGACCAATTCCTCGAACCGTTCTTTGCCTTGCTGCTCGTGGTTCCATCCCTCCAGCGGGAGCGGAACGGAGAAACGAAAATCTTCCGTAACCTTCTCAAGAAACTCTTCCGTATGCCCGGTTTCCAAAGCCAGCTTGAAAGCTTCAAACCCTGCGCTGGTTCGGGATGTGACGGAGCCTGTGGATTCTATCATAAAGAATTCCTCCTTCGAACGGTTTAGGGTCCGCTTAAACGTTGGCTAGTTTGACAGAACCTTTAGCTGGCTCGATATCGTGCCAAGGTGAATGGCCTCGTGGATCAAGGCGAAGTTGAACAGCTCGCCGGCGGTGTGGAATTGGAACGGTCCCATGGCATATGGAGTGGAAAGCTTCCGGCTCAGCATTTCCGGTGTCAGCTCCGATAATCGGGACAGCTGGGCCGTCAACAAGTCGATCATCTCCTCCTTGGATGGAGGAGCCATCGTCCAGTCCGAGGGCTTGGTCCCGGAGTTGAACATCGCCGCATACGAGTCCGGTATGATTGACACGAAGCCGAAGCTAAGGGCGGAATACTCCTCCATCCAATAAATCATATGGCCGACATTCCAGCGGATGGTATTGTTAAACCCTGCAGGCTGAACGTCGAACCTCTCCTCCGGGATCCCCTGCACCTGCTGCAGCACTACGGGACGTACAATCTTTGCCGTGTTGATGATCATTTCTGACATGTTAACTCCTCCTTTGGTTTGGGAACCGCTTGATCTGTTTCCAGTATAGGTTTCCCGGGATCCTCCATCAATGCAGTGGTCGTTACCGGAACGTTAAGTAAAAGTTAATGGTTATTCATTGACAGGATAAGGAAGAAGGAGTAACAATGATCCTATCACAGGCATTCCGCAATGCCAGCGAAAGCAGGTGCGAGGTATGGAGTTAAAGCAACTCGAGTATTTTATGGCTATTTGCGAAGAGCTTCATTTTTCAAGAGCTGCAGAGAAAATGGGAGTCAGCGCCCCCAACATCAGCCAGCAGATAAGGAAACTGGAAGAAGAATTAGGGGTTCTATTATTCGATCGTGTGGGAAAAACCATCGTCCTAACCGAAGCCGGAGCGATTCTTCAAGAACATGGCGCTGCCGTGTTCGGACATCTGCAGCAGGCGAGCGATGCCATTGCGGACCTTAAGCAGATGCGGGGCGGGTCGCTGTCGATCGGTGTCTTGCCCGGTGATGCGGATCTCCTGTTTAATGCCTTGCTGTTGGATTTTCATCAGACCTATCCCACGATCTCACTGTCACTTCTGGAAACCATGAAAGTAACCGAACAAGTCCTGGACCGAAGCCTCGATGTCGGCGTAACCATTGGACCGGTGAACGATGAACGGCTCACGTCTATCCCCCTGTTTAACGAGGAATTTTCCTTAGCGGTAAGCAGGAGGGATCCCTAGCGGCGGAGAATTTCATTTCCTTGAATAGACTGCATGCCTTGAAAATGGTCATGTTTCCGCCGGAGCATCAATGCCGCAAGCTGATCGACCGCTTTTGCCAGGACAAAGGGTTTGCCGTGCAGCCGCATATGGTGACGACCACATTATCTTCCCTTCTCCAGATGGTTCAGAGCGGAGTGGGCGCCTGTGTTCTGCCTCGGCTTCTTCTGGAGAATCTTCAGAACCCGGACATCCAAGTCGTGCCCCTGAGGAATCCTACGCCTTCACAGGACATTTGCCTGATCTACCGCAGCGACCGATATATCGGACACGCCATGCGTACGTTTATCAAGACTTTGAGAGCTTACATCGAGACGGCTATTAAACAGTCGAAGTCTTCCTAGTTAGAGGGCAAGCCTTTTACAGGATCTCGATATACCCTTCCGTTCCATTCACGCGAATGCGCTGACCATCTTGGATCAGCCTGGTGGCCTTCTCCACTCCGACAACGGCCGGCAAGCCATATTCCCGAGCGATAACAGCACCATGGGTCATCAGCCCGCCAACTTCGGTTACTAAACCTTTTAGGGATACAAACAACGGGGTCCAGCTAGGGTCCGTGAAGGGGTAACCAAAATATCCCCCTCCTCCAGATCCGCCTCCTCCATGTTTAAGATGACACGGGCCCGGCCCTCTATCACCCCGGAAGATACAGGCAGACCGATAATCGCCCCTTCCGGGAGATTCTCCCGCTTGTACTTCCCTGCAAGGATTTCCCCATCCGACGTGATGACACGCGGTGGAGTTAGTTTCTCATATCGTTTGTACTCGTCCTTTCGTTTGCTGATAATACGCTCCTCCAGTTTATGGGTTCGTGCGACCTCGTGAAGCTCTTCAAACGAGAGATAGAAAATATCTTCTTTTTCCTGAATAACGCCCGCTTGCACGAGATGCTCGGCTTCTCTAAGTAAAGCCTGTTTATAGTGGAAGTAGCGATTGATATACCCGTATTTCGGATATTCGCGATATCCAATGAGATTCCGGACTAGATCGATCATTCGTTTTGTCTCTTTGGCTTTTGATTCGCCATCCGGCAATTGCTTCAATCGCTCTAATAGCTCTTGCTCTTTTTTCAAAGCTTCTTGCCGCCCCTGCTCAAATCTCCACTTTCCGGCATTAGGCTCAAAGTTTTTGATGTTACCCAGAATCATGGGGACCAGGGCAATGGGCTTTTCGCTCCAACGGGTTCGGGTTATATCGATTTCTCCAGCGCATCGCATTCCGTATTTGTTGAGAAAATGGCAGATCGCGTCTTTGGTTTCCTGGCCGCCATTAAAGTTAACCAGTTCATCCAAAAAGCGATCATCTTTCACCTGTTGTAAATAAGCAATGACCTCCGGATAAGGACGGATCACATCGGCGACATCCATTAGAGCCAGACCCATTTCCGAAGTGATATTGTATGGCACTGATTGAGACAGCGTATCGGCTGCGTTTTTTTCACCCAACCACTCCATCATTTTTTCATTGATCCAGGACGAAGCATTCATAGCCGTCATAATCACACCAAAGCTTTTGGGGTCAGCTAGCTTCCTCTCCCTTAATTCCTGGATATCTTCCAGGATAAAATCAAATAGATCCGCTCCCGATTGCTGGATCTTATGTTTTAGCTCTTCGATCGATAATTCGCTTTGTTTAATCAAATCCGAAACGACTGTCGGATCGTAATCGTTTAGCGTTTGATAATTCGCAGGCGCCGGACTTTGATTACTTTTACCGTTACTCTGTTCTTTCTTATCATCCGGTATGGGTTTTACAAAATTCTCCCGCTCGATGACGGTCGTCAGTGCGTCTTTTATGAGCGGATCGCTTTTTCCCAGCACATTTAGTAAAGTATCCCTGCCGGAAGGGGAAGCCAGCATAGGCGAAACATCAACAAACAACCTTCCGCCGGCTTTACGCATGGGTGCAGGAGTCAGCAGCAGGTAAAAGGACAAGCCCAACGGTTTCATGGCGTCTGTCATCATTTGCTGATGGCCGACCGATACATACACGTGGTTTTCTTGATCATTCGCTTCGGGAATCGGGAATAACGTTGTGATGGGCCGGCTCTGTACAACATAGAAGGTATCCTCGACCAAGCACCATTCGATGTCCTGCGGGCAGCCGAAATAGGCTTCGATCTGCCTTCCGATGCGGGCTAATTGGATAATTTTATCGTCCGTGAGGGTTTGGGTCTTTTGCTGATCGGGTGGGATCGGCTGTGTATCGGTTCCGCCTTCTTCTCGTCCATAGACAGCTAACGTTTTGGCGGCTATCCTCTTCTCGACGATCTGCCCATCACGAACTTTATAACAATCCGCCGATACCAAGCCCGAGACCAAGGCTTCTCCCAGTCCAAAACCGGCATCGATGGACAGCAGTTTTCGGTTGGAGGTAATCGGATCCGCGGTAAATAAGATGCCGGAAGCATGCGGGAATACCATCCTTTGAACGATAACGGATAGATAGACTTGGCTGTGGTCAAACCCATTTTGCATCCGGTAGATGACCGCTCGATCGGTAAACAGGGATGCCCAGCATCGGCTGATATGCTGCAGGATCGCTTCCAGTCCGATAATATTCAAATACGTGTCCTGTTGACCGGCAAAAGAAGCATGCGGTAAGTCTTCCGCCGTTGCGCTGGACCGCACGGCATAAGCGTGCTCTTCGCCAAGAAGCGAGAGATGGCGAGTAACGGCTTCCTGACCTCGGAAGGAATCCCTGCTTCCCTGATGAAATGCCGGATTTTTCGGCTGATTTCCCCGATCTGTTCCCGATCCTCTGCTTTCAGCATGGTTAGTCGATCCAATAATCCACGATACGTCTCGTTAGGTTCGATGGCTTTGCGGTACCCCTCGGTGGTAAGACAGAATCCTTCTGGAACATGGATACCGTCTATTTTGGATAATCTCCCTAAATGCAGCCCTTTTCCACCAACTAGCTGAAGCTGTGTTCCATCCATTTCCTGAAAACCAATAGCCAAAGAACTCATTAAAGCATCTCCCCTAACCATGAATTTGTAGAAACCATTTGACAAGATTCCGCCGGCATGGTACACTGAAAGTGTAAGATACATAAACTATGCTTTTTTGACCAAAAAATACAGTCGTAGACCGATTATAGCACCGTAATTCGTGATGTGCAATACCTAAAGAATCTGGGCACCTGTCCAGGTTCTTTTTTGATTTCTGATAGTGACCGATAAATAGAACGAACAGAATGAATGGCATCTTGCGCCCTTTTTACCTGCTATGATTTTAGGTCGGCTAATAAGCACTGTTCCGACACAGTTGGCGGTAACCGTCCGGAGGCCGTCATGGCTGATTAAAGACCCAGTAGATAAAAAACGCCGTCCCCTCACCAGGACAGCGTTGGCATAGCATATAATGTGGAATGTCTGTTTATATTTGGATGCCGTTCCTTCTCTTCTGTAAAGCTTTTATGATATTGTCATTCCCCCTCTTGAACGCTCCTCGGAAATGCGGCTACAATTAGACTATCTAACCGGTAAAGGATTCGGGTGACACAGATGAGTACCTCAACCTTGTGGAGTCAAACGCTTCATGTTGTTTCACATGCCTACTTCGAGCGCAAAGAAATGTTCGAAATGGACCGCGACTGCTACCCCGTATGGGTGCTGTTTGCCGTAGAATCAGGCAAGTTCTATTACCGTATCGGTGAGGAACGGGGAGAAGCCGGCGCCGGAGACCTGGTCTTCTGTCCCCCTGGGGTTTCTTTCGAACGTGAAATGGTCTCTCCCCTGGCGCTTCATTACATTAACTTCGAAATGGACGAGGGCACTTCTAATTCGCATGAGCCGCTGCCGCCGTCTTTTCTCGCGAGAACGCTAGACAACAAGCGTCTCGTTTCCGACTTTGCCTATTTGCGAAGGCTTCACCTTTCGTCCGATCCGCGCAGCGTGATGCGCAAACAGATGATTCTGAACGATGTCTGGCAGCTGGCTTGCGAGGTCTGGGAAGAAGAGCACCTGCGCGATGAGCTGCTGCTTCTGGTCGATTCCGAGGATGCCTTGATGAAACGCGCCGCGGAATGGATCTACCGCAACGCCTACACACCGTTCAGCATGAGAGCGCTCTCCGACTCTCTCGAGCTCAGCCCCGTCCAGTTTACGCGTCGGTTCCGGAAGTCCTTTCGCATTGCCCCTTCGGATTACGTTCGTTCCCTGCGCATGAGCAAGGTGGCCGAGCTGCTTCTCGACACCGATATGACGCTTGATCAGATCGCCACCTGCTGCGGGTATGAGAACGGGCTGTACCTCAGCCGGGTTTTCTCCAAGAACATGGGCGCCAGCCCTTCCAAGTACCGGGATCAGAACCGGCTTTAAAGCACCGGGTCCTTGGCTTCCTCCAAGTGACGGATGCAGTCGTACAGCGAATAACACCATTTGCTGCTGTCTAGATAGACCGTCGTCACCGATGTGTTACGCATCTTCTCGCCGGTCGTCTCGTCTCCCATCAGTTCCTTTAACGTCTGGCCCAGGAAATAGCCGTGCGTGACGACCAGAATCTTCTGGCCGGGAAACCGGGCCGCGATATCCTCCATAAAGCGAAGGCCGCGGGCCCGCATGCTTTCATGGGTTTCCTGCTTCATGTCCAGCTCGTGCCACTTCTCTCCCCAACGCTGAACCCGTTCCTCTTCGATCGTATCGGCGATCATGCCGCGGTCCATCTCCCGCAGCCGTTCATCGTAGAAATCCACCGGTTTGCCAATTTCCGCTGAGATGATCTCAGCGGTCTCTTTGGCTCTCCGCAAATCGCTCGAGATAAAGACATCCCAGCTTTCCTTAGCCAGCCGCTTGGCCACCAGGGCCGCTTGTGCCCGGCCTGTCTCGTTCAGCGGATTTTGGGTATGCCCTTGTGCCCGGTTCTCGATATTGTGATCCGTAATTCCGTGTCTGACAAAAGTAATGGTCGTCACCGGTTTTTCGCTCCCTTCTTCGTTCCTGTCGTTCATCCCTTCACGCTGCTTACGACGGAATTCAGGATGGAAGAAACCGGGACGGTTTCCCCTTTCGTCGGGAAGTAAGCGGGGATTCCTTTGTATTTTGCGATTCTGGGAATTTGCTGTGAAGCGTAATGACGGTTTTCGGCGCGATTCGCTCGATCAGGTCCGCCAGCGCCTCGGGATGGGCATGTCCGCCGTTCGACAAGGAATGGCCCGCGATGCCGAAGGCGTTCAGGAACTTGCTGATGGCGGGGCTGTCGATTTTGACGCTGTAATCCGATTGAATGAACATCGAACGGCCCTGCGCATCGCCAAGCGTCTCCAGCTCAATGAAAAGAGCAAGGGATGGGAATTTGAAGAAATACACGTACTCGCTCTTGTGCTCCGAAACCTCTTCTAGAGAAACGGTTTCATACGGCACGGCCAAGTCCGGCGTGACGGTGGCATCGAGAATCCGTATAGGAATGTCCAGAGCCGGATGTCCGTTCAGCCGGCGTACCCCTTCCCGGTTGGCGGCGTCCCAAACCGCGGCGAGCGAAGCATCCATGACCAATTTCTTCCCTCGCCTGCGGCGATGGCGATCATGTCGGCCATGCGCTCCAGGTCCCTCGGTGAAACCTGCAGGTACAGGAGTCCTTCGGCTTCGCCGATCAGGTCGTTGAAACGAGAGAGCAGACTCTCCTCCGTCATTTGATAAGGCACGGAGGACGGATCGGCCGTAAGCCGGGTTCCTTCCGTGATCAGGACGTCGATCTGCTTGCTGCGGCAGAGCTCGATGAACCGGTCAATCCGGTCGGGATGCTTGCCCTGTCTCCGCCAGTCGCCCGTATACGCTATTCTATGAGTACCATCGTCGATGATGATGCCGGACGCCCCGGTCGCGTTGTGATCCATCTCTACGATCTGAACCGTAAAGTCTCCGAAATCCAATACGCTCAGATCGTCGCAGGCGGTTATCCGGGCTTTGGTATCCAAGCTGTGTCCGCCAGCCACCATCCCGCGGAACAGGGCATGCGAATCGTGGCTCATGTACACCGGAAGATCCGGATGGGCAAAAGGAAGCAGCGCCATATGATCGGTATGCATATGCCCGATGTAGAGATGAATTTGCTCATATTGGGGGAACTCGGTTCCCCCCATGCACGAAGCACACTAGCCCCATCCAGCCCTTTCCGTTGGTCCGGGTCGTACAGCTCCAACAGCGGCGCCGTCATGCCGCCCAGCAGAAACTGGCGCAGCTCACGCCCCGGAGTCGCATTGACCGGTTCGTACAGCGTGACCTGAGTAGGGAACAGAAGGCTGCTGTGCTCCACGCCGAAATCGAACAACAGCGCCTGCTTTCCTTTCCCGTACATCACCTGCACGCCACCGGATTTCGCGACTCCTCCAAAAAGGTTAATTGTCCTTCCGACACAAGAATCCCCTCCCGATTCGATTAAAGGTTAGGCTTGGGCGCCCGCGGTCGCGGCGGCGTCCTCCAGCGAAAGAATGGCTCCGTGCTTCCGCAGCCGGCTTCTGATCTCCTGAACGTCCACGTCCTCCGGGGCAATCTTCTGTTGAACGGCCAGAGCGGCTCCGATTCCTGCCCCTTCACCAACGGCCATACAGGTCGGCATGACCCGGGATGAACCGAAAACGACGGGATCGACGCTGATGCAGCGTCCGCTCAACATCAGGCGCTTGATGTCTTTGGGGATCACCGCCCCATAGGTGATGCCGTAAGGGCCGGCAAGCGAACGGATGACCGTAGAATCGTTCGTTCCGCTGTGAATGTCGATGATGTAAGAGCCCAAGGCGATCGTATCGTCCGGAATGGTGCCGTTCACGGCGGCCTCTTCCCGAATCATCTGCTTGCCGACGATCCGGCGGGTCTCGCGGATCCCCAGGAAAGGAGCGATGGAAGAGAGATAAATCTCCTCAAAACCCGGGATGTGTTCCTTAAGCATGTTAATCAACGGTAGAACCTGCAGATGGGATTCCACTTCACCCCGGCTGAGTTCTTCGATATTCGTTCCGTCGAAGTTCAGAATACGGATGCAGTTGAGGGCAATATGTCCTTCTCTTGGCAGATTGATGTAGATGATCGTATCCCGGCTGATCGGGCATTTGCCCTGTTCCCGGAGCTTGGATATCGTATTCTTCAAGCCGACGAACACATGATTCTCGCTCGCCCGCAGGAATTCCGCCGTGTAACCGGGACGGATTTTCATCGAATGGCCGTGCCTCAATTCCTCCGGATGCTCTTCCAGGTGATCCATGAACTTCTCCAGGTTGAACCCGCCAACGGTGAACATGAGAGTAGGCGGCTGGGTTTCCCCGTTGGCATACTGCCCCTTCTCGAATTCGGCTCCCGCCATATAGGCCACGTCGCCGTCTCCTGTCGCATCGATGAACACATCGGCGAACACTTCGATTTCCTTGCCTTTTCCTTTTAAGAGAACGGATTTTAATTCACCGTTTTCGACATTCACCCCTATTATTTCACAATGCAGAAGGGGCTGCACCCCGTATTCTTTGATTTTCTCGAAAATGACGATCTTCATTAATTGGGGATCAATGACCGTGGTGGAGTTATGCAGCGGGCATTCGCGATGGCCGAAGGAACCTCCGAGCTCCGTCAAACGGTCGACGATTTCCTGAGGCAGCCCGCCGGTAACCTGGCGGCCTTGGGCATCCAGGAAAGCGAGAAGCGGCAGCCCGATGGTCATATTCCCGCCAAGAAACCCCTGGCGATCGACGATCATCGTTTTGGCTCCTTCACGGGCTGCGGCAAGGGCTGCACCGATGCCTCCGGATCCTCCGCCAAGCACCAATACTTCCGTGTGGACAACTTCTCGCTTCGAATAATTTTCCATGTTTTCCCTGCTTTCTTGTATTGGAATCTTCCAACCCTTGGGCAAGAAGTCTTATTTGGCCCTCATTATACGGAGCGCTCCTCTGCCTGAACATGTAAGATTCCTTCATGAAAGATGGACTTTGTTTCACTATGAAACAAAATCTATGTGCGGAAAAAAACGTGCATGGACTCTTCCCGGAAGCGGTTGCTAACATGTGGGTGTAAGAATCAAGCGGGGGTCATTCCCAATACATACCTATAGGAGGAACGGAACGTGAAAATGAAACGGGCAACTTCAATCTCGGCCGTGTCGGGCGCGGTCATGATTCTGATGGCAGGCTGTTCGAGCGAGAAACAAGCAGCAGCAAAAACGCCGGCAGACTTCCATGAAACCGGGCTGCCGATCGTGGATAATCCGATTACGCTGACCATTGCCGGAAATTTCGACGACAGAACCGGAGCAAAATGGAACGAATTGGAGACGTTCAAGAAAATCAACGAGGGAACGAACGTTCAGATCAATTGGAATCTTACGCCGGGTACCGACTGGAAGACGAAGCGAAACCTGATCATTGCAAGCGATGATCTTCCCGATGTCCTCCTCGATCTCACCACCTCGCAGGTCGTGACGGGCGGAGCGGACGGGATGTTTATTCCGCTGGAGGATATGATTGAGAAGTATGCGCCCAATCTCAAAAATTTTCTGACTAAATATCCGGAGGTCCGGCAGGCGATCACGGCTCCCGATGGGCATATCTACTCCCTTCCGCTCGCCAACATGTCGGAGTATAAGCATGCCGACGGAAACACCCTTTGGATCAACAAAGAATGGCTGAAGAAGATTGGAATGGAAATGCCCAAAACGACAGATGAATTACTTAAAGTTTTGAAAGCGTTTAAAGAGAAGGATATGGATGGGGACGGCAACCCCAACAATGAGATCCCGCTGACCGGCGTATATGGAGATAGCCAGTACGGCTTCGGCAATCTGTTCGGCTCCTTCAATACTTTGGACCGTCAGTTCATCGTGAAGGATGACAAGGTTCAATTCGTTCGGGGAACGGAAGAGTTCAAGAATGCGATCAAGTACCTTCATTCTTTGTACGAGCTAGGCCTTATTGATCCTGACAGCTTTACGCAAAATTCCACTCAGCATATTGCCAAGATTTCGGCCGGCAAGAAGGCATCGGTCGGCGCATTCTTCGCCTGGAGCGCGGATCAGATCACGAATGCTTCGTTCCGTTGGGATTATGGTTCTCCTATGGTTCCCCTGGTCGGTCCTACCGGAGCACAGGTCACGGCGTACAACAATCTGCAGATGACGCCCGGCATGTTCACCATCACGAAGGTTAACAAGCATCCGGAAGCGACCATGAGATGGGTGGACCGGGCGTACGAACCCGAAATGTCCCTAATGCTTCGCGAAGGTCCTAACCGTCTGAAGAAGCTCGATAACGGAACGTATGACATCATTGAGAATCCATCCAACTTTACCGCCGGGGAATGGAAGGTTAAGGAAACACCTTACAACAGCTTCGTCTACGGATTCTCCGAAGAAATGCGTAAGAAGCAGAACCTTCCGAAGGCGGAGCCCGGTCAGTTGGATCCCGACTTCGACGAGTGGTATGAAGCCCTCAAACCTTACATGAAGCATTGGATCTTCCCGAATATCATGTTCACCGACGAGCAGTACAAGCAAATTGAGCGTTACCAAACGGACATCAAGAAATATACGGATAAAACGGAAGCCCAATGGATCGCCAAAGGCGGAATTGACGAAGAATGGGACAACTACCTCAAGACGCTGGACAAAATGGGCCTGAAGGATTTCATCAAGGTCTACCAGGACGGCTATGACACCAACAAAAAGAATCTGGCCAAAAAATAACCGCACGCTCTCATCTAGTGCCTTATCCGGCAACTTTGTTGGCAAGAAAACCTTCGGATGGGCACGAAAATCAATAGGAAAGCAGAACTTTATTTGCGGATAAGGTACAAGCGGGTATTTCTCGGCTTGCATCATGCAAAGGACGGTAGATAACGGATGAATACCAAAACGGAAAGGGCGATGTTAGCGCGTTCCAAACCGGTTGCCAAACCGAGGGTCGTCGCGCTGCGGCTGCGGATTCTCCGCAGCTGGCAGCTCTACGTATTACTGCTGCCGCTGCTTGCGCATGTCGCCATTTTTCAATACGCGCCTATGTACGGCCTTCAAATCGCCTTCAAAAATTTCAGGGCCAGCGCCGGCATTATGGGGAGCAAGTGGGTAGGCTTGGAGCATTTTGAACGCTTCTTTAATTCCTATTCCTTCTGGAACACGCTCAGCAATACGCTGCTGATCAATCTGTACGAGCTGATTTTTGCTTTCCCGATCGCCATCCTCTTCGCGTTGATGTTGAACCAGGTTACCAAGCTCCGGTTCAAGAAATGGGTACAGACCATCACGTACGCGCCCCACTTCATCTCGACGGTCGTCTTGGTGGGTATGCTGTTCATCTTCCTTAACCCGCGGACGGGTATGGTCAACAACCTGATCGATCTCCTCGGAGGGGAACGAATCAACTTCTTTGGAGAAGCCGCCTGGTTCAAGCCGATCTACATCATCTCGGAAATTTGGCAGACGACGGGCTGGAGTGCGATCATCTATCTGGCCGCCTTAACAGCTGTCGATCCGCAGCTTCATGAAGCCGCTATTATGGACGGGGCTAACAAATTCCACCGGGTTCGCCATATCGACATCCCGTCGATCATGCCCGTCATCATGATCCTGCTCATTCTGAAGATGGGACACTTTGCCTCCCTCGGCTTCTCGAAGGTCCTGCTTATGCAGAACGACCTTAATATCGATGCATCCGAGGTTATTCAAACCTATGTGTACAAAACCGGTTTGGTCGGCGCGCAGTACAGCTACTCGGCGGCGATCGGATTGTTCGACAATCTCATTAACTTCATTCTGCTGTTATCGGCTAACCAGCTCGCCAAAAAATTCAAGCAGCAGAGCCTGTTCTAGGAGGAATCGGCCATGGCCAAAACGGATGCGTTCGATGCCGTGTCCAGGATTGCCCGTTCCCGGGCCGACAAGGCGTTTGACTATATCAACTACACGCTATTGTCCATTTTTCTCTTAATTGTGCTGTATCCTTTGTATTTCATCGTCATCTCCTCGTTCAGCGATCCGACGGCGGTCAATACAGGGGGGTCAGCTTGATCCCCAAAGGCTTCACCATGGAAGGCTACCGCATCATTCTTAATAACAACGATGTCTGGAGAGGCTATCGCAATTCGCTTCTGTACACGGTGCTGAACGTCGTGATCAGCCTAGCCCTTATGATTCCAGGGGCTACGCCCTATCCCGCAAAGAAATGGCCGGGCGCAATCTTCTCATGTTTCTCATCGTGTTTACCATGTTCTTCAGCGGCGGCATGATTCCGACTTATATCATTATCAAGAAATTGGGGATGGTGGATACGATGTGGGCGCTGTTCGTGCCCTCCGCCGTATCGGCGTATTACGTCATCGTGGTCCGGACGTTCTTCCAGAACACGCTGCCGGAGGAAATGTTCGAATCGGCGAAGGTGGATGGCTGCTCGACGTTCCGCTTCTTCTTCCAAATGGCGGTTCCTCTCTCGGCCCCCATTATCGCGGTCATGGCTTTGTTTACCGCCGTGTCCCAATGGAACTCGTTCTTCAGCGCCTTGATCTACCTGCACAATGCCGAGCTCTACCCCTTGCAGCTCGTCCTGCGCGGCATCCTGATATCGAGCCAGATGTCGGCTCACGGCTCCGATGCCGTCGTCGATCCCGAATCCATCGCAGAAGCCCAGCGCTACGCCGAGCTCATCAAGTATGCCCTCATCATGGTCGCGAGCATCCCGGTCCTCGTGCTGTATCCTTTCCTTCAGAGGTATTTTGTAAAAGGCATGATGATCGGTTCGGTAAAAGGGTAATCGCCTTATAACCTGCACCAAGCAGCTGAAGGCTGTCGAGACAATACACTCGGCAGCCTTATTTTATTCCATATTGTTGGACAACCGCGTTGTCATCGGAACAAAATAACCGCACCTTCGGATTACTCGAATACTTCATGAAAAAGAAAGTTTTCATACGTGTTCGGACTGAAAGCAAACTTGAAAGCGAGCGCCACTCCCGATTCTTCGATTTTGACCGTCCGGAGCCGCGGGTCTCGAATCAGGCTGCGCACCAGGAACGTGACCGTCTGGGTATCCCCTGCGGATCGCCTTAGCCAATACTTCGGCAAAGGCGGCGTTGAAGGCCAATGCCCTATAAAGCGGCAAAACCGCCCGAGCCACTGCTTGATGGGCTCTCGTTTCCTGCGCGATAAGCTTAAGGGTCCCCGGCGGAAGCGTGGTGCTGCTGCCATAAAGATTGACCGGGCCCGTGAATTCAAAATTTACCGTATACCCGCTCTTGAATGTGCCGGGAAGCGGCTTCTTGGCAAAAGGGAGACTAGACGGAACAACCGCAGCATCTCCGTCACGTTGAGGGTTATGACCGCCCTGCCCCATCGGGTGGCGTAGTCCTTGTTGAGAGCAATGGCCTGGTAGAACGGAAGCATCGCCCTGGCCACCTCACGAAGAACACGAGCCGTGACAAACCGGTTGGGGTTCGATTTTTTGATCATTTTTCGTTATCCTCCTCTTCTATTGGAAGTAACCTCCCTTCAAGATATGCTAGGGTTGCTGGCTTGTTCGGGCGGTCCTCCATACAAAAAAACCGGAAAAGGTCTCGGACCTTTCCGGTTTTTTGCCTCTCATGAGCTTCCTTGCTTCACGCTACTAAGCATCTCCTAAAGACCCGGGACTTTGTAAGAGTAACGGTGGGATCGCCTTTCTACTGGGTAATGGCATTGCGTACCGCCAAAATATATTTGGATTGGTCCAGCGGGTTCACTCCTTGGCGTTTGCGTTCCGCTCGTACATCCGGCGGACACTCCTGATAGCCGGCAAAAGAGGTGGCGAGTGTCCCGCGCCCTTTGGTCATCGACCCTAGACGCGCCGGGAAATCGAGAGACGTCGCCACGGGCAGAATCCCCTCGAGCTCGAGCCGCCCGCTTCGGATGAACGGCGAATCGAATTCGCCTCTCATGACGACGATCTCGTTAATCACCTTGCCTCCGAACTCCTCCGGCACCGACAAACGGAATTTCAAGAGCGGCTCCAGCAGCTTCGTGCCTGTATTTGCCAGGCCGTTCATGATCCCCATCGGGGTGGCCACGGCGAAATCGAGCGGGTGGGTGTGCCACACATGATGCTCGCCTTCGAGCAGCGTGACCCGGAGGTCCGTCACCTCCCATCCGGACAGCCCCTGCTGCAGCGCTTCGGGGACCCGGCGCTCGACTTCATTCTGGTATCGCTCCAATAAACGCTCCGGCCGGGCATCCGACCGGTACACAAGACCGCTTCCCCTCGGACCGGGCTCAATCTGAAACCGCAGAATGGCCCAGCAAGGCTTAGGCATTGTATAAGCAATATACCCTTCCCCTGACTGCGAAGGCGTTTCTCTGTAGATGACCGACGGAGGGTCAAAGGTAACGTCAAGCTTAAAGCGGCTTTTCATGATGGCTGTCAACACCTCGGCCTGAATGGGGCCCATCACCTTCAGATGCAGTTCTTTCTCTCCCTGCAGCCACTGGACATCCAGATGGGGATCCTCATCCGCCAATTCCTGAAAGGCCGCCACGACCTTCGGATAGTCAACCTCGCTTTGCCAGCGCACCTGAACGGTCAGGAGAGGGACCGCGAGCCTGCGCTCTCCCGGAATCCCGTCCGCCGAACCGAGGATGTCGCCAATTCGCGTGCGACCGAAGCCATACACCGCCGCCACGTCTCCGGCTTGGAGCAAGCCGACGTCCTCCGATTTGCGGATGTCGATCTTGCGGATCTGCGTAACCTTCTCGTCTATGCCTTGGCTTACATTGTGAACGGTATCCCGGTTGCGCAAGGTACCGTTATAAAGACGCATGAAGGCGACACGCCCCATCTCGGGATCGCGCTCCAAGCGGAAGACAATTCCGGACACCTTCGCCTCGGGGTCCCCGACCGGGCTTGGGAGCCAGCGCACCATCGCTTCCATTAAAGCGGTTACACCTAGGCCCCGGCTGGAGGCTCCGAACAGCACCGGAAAAAGCTCACAGCGGCGGATTCCCTCCTCCAGCTTCGCAAGCAAGTCCGCGTTGTCCAGACTCCCTTCTCCAGAAACGCCTCGAGCAGCGATTCCTCCCTTTCAGCCAGCGCTTCCTCCAGGATCAGCCGGTAGGGGCTGCTTCGGGTGAAGCCGGCAGGTCCGTTAACAAGTCAACATTTCCGGCGTATGCCTCCTCTCTGCCCGCCGGAGCTTGGACGGGAACGGCTCCGTCCGATAGCAAGGTACGAATATGGGCGAGCATCCGTTCAGGGTCGGCTCCCACCCGGTCCATTTTGTTTATATAGAAGATTGCAGGGATTTGCAGATCCCGAAGCGCCTGCCAGACGACCTCCGTCTGGGCTTGCACGCCCTCGACGGCCGATACGATGACGACGGCACCGTCCAGAACCCGCATCGATCGTTCAACTTCCGCTAAGAAGTCCACGTGCCCAGGGGTGTCGATGAGATTAACTTGAATCCCGTTCCAGTCAAACCGGGTAACCGCTGCGTGAACGGATATTCCGCGCTCCCGCTCCACGTCGAGCCAATCCGTCTGCGCCGTTCCCGCATCCACACTGCCGAGAGTCCTAATCCGCCCGCTTTCATACAAGATATGCTCCGTCGTTGTCGTCTTGCCCGCATCGACATGGGCGAATATGCCTACATTACGAATAGGCACCGGTAAGGATTGATTCAAGAGGGCTTCCTCCTCAAGCTGGTCTCAGACGATTGTACCATATTCGAGCGGGCGGAACGGGCTAAAGAAGTTGAATCCGTTTTTAAAAATCCTTGCCGGTCTGCTGAACCAACCAGTCGTAAGCTACGGTTCCGTTAATGCGATGATCTCCCTCGAACAGATCCAACGCCAGCCGGTCTTCCGCACCGAGAAGCCGGTAAATGCGGGTCAGCTGGCCGTAAGCTTCATGTACCGCCCCGACGGGAAAGATCGGATCCCGGTCACCCGCCTCAATCAGCAAAGGCCGCGGCGCGATCATTCCGATCAAATCGGGCATTTCCGCGATTGCTCCGAGCCCGGGCACATAGTTGTCAACGCAGTGGTGGATCGACAGGATGCTCGATTGAAACGTGTTGACATAGCCGCTGACGACGCTGGCCTGGATCCGGTCATCGAGGGCGGCGGCAAACCCGGCCGTCAGTCCGCCTCCGGAGATGCCCATGCAGCCGATTCGCCCGGGATCGATATCCCCTCGACTCAGGAGGTAATCCAGCACCCGGATCGTTTCATAAACACGATGACCCGCCATGGTAAGTCCCATGTGCAGCAAATACGTGGACAACGAGTGACAGGAATGGGATGCCCCTTCCTTGGCTTCCTGCCGGAGACGGCGGTCGCCGAATCCCAGAATCTCCGGTGCCGCTACGAGGAAACCGCGCAGAACAAGCGATACGGCAAAGTTTTTCTGGTAGCTCTCCTCCGTGGACTCCATCTCCCCGTCCGGCGAGAGACCGACGATTTCCTTGCTGCCATATCCGTGACCGTGCAGCGCCAGCACGGCGGGCAGGGCCTGCTCTTCGGAATGCTTGGGGATTAACAGATAAACCGGCATGCGCAGGCCTGCATACGTGGTTATCTCGATTCGCTGAAGCGTATAATCCCCGCAGTCCCTCTCCTCCAGCAAACGAGGATCAAGCAGTGCGCATTCGCCCGGAAAGCCGCCGAGCCTCTCGAGGAACCGCTGACGCAGCCGTTCCCGCCAAGCCCCCATTCCGCCCGGTCTGCGGCTCGGAATCTAAGCTCCGGCTGCACCTTCGTATAGAGCTGCTCCAAATAATCGTCCGGATGCCATGACATGACCTACACTCCCTTCTTGTAACAAACCTGACTACTATCTAACCTGATCCTACTATTTTTCCGGAGCGTCTTCCAGTAAAATCCACTATAAAGACTTTCCTATTGTTTTATTCTGCCTGCTACAAAAACGGATCGGCATCCGTCTTATATACGAAAGGGGGACGGCGGCAGCATGGAAAAAGGCGAACAGGTACCTGAGCTATTCCAGAGTCTGTTCCGGGAGCATTACCATAGGGTGGCTCGGAAGCTCTTTGCGCTGACCGGCGATTATGCGGCGTCGGAGGATCTGGCCCAAGAGGTATTCCTGCGTCTGTACCGGAACCCTCCGGATCGACTGGAAGCGGTTGGCCCCTGGCTTCACCGGGTACTGACCCGATTGGGCTATGATTATTTAAGACAGCGCTCATCAGGCAAGACCTTAATGGAAAAGGAAAGCGCGCGTATAGCGGCAGCGGAAGGAACGGTGCCTTCGGGAGAGACGGAGGCAATCCGGGAATGGGAAAAAGGAGTGGTCCGCCGTCTGCTGAAGAAGCTAGCGGATCGGGACCGGACCGCCTTAGTTTTACGGGAAGAAGGATACAGCTACGAAGAGATTGCCTCCCGGCTGGAGGTGAATCCGAAAATTGTCGGCACGCTGCTGGCTCGGGCGGAGGCGCGGCTGAAGAAGAAATACGATCAAGAGGAGGAACCCCACAATGGCGGACGAGACGAAGCGGACCGGCGGGGAGCCGGTTTTTGACACGGATCGGGCTTGGCACCGTTTCGAAAGGCTGGCTGCCGGGGAGCCGGTGCCAACGGTTTGGAAACAGGAACATTTCAATAAGGATGGTGACCGAAGCATGAAGAAAGCGAATTTTACCCCATTCACTCCAGAGTTTCCGGTTGACGCAGCGGCAAAGACTTCCTACTCGGGAAGTTCCGTAAGGATGAGCACCTGGCGGACGGAGAAACCCGTCAAACGCCAAATTCGAAGACTGGCCGTCGGCGCGGCGGCCTCTGTTCTGGTGATCGGTCTTTTCACCACCACGCTGGGAGACCGGGCTCTGGCCGCTATGCAGCAGACCTTCCGTATTCAGCATGTGGTCGGAGTCGAAATCTCCGCGGATGACATGACGGCCATCTCCTCCTTAATAGACCGGGGATCCCCTGACGGAGACCGTAGATTTGATCTTGCCCAATACGGCACCTTGACCCAGCTCGGCGGCGGGAAAGCCCATACGGTTACTTGGAGCGAAGCACAACAAGGGATAGGGTCCTCCCTGCTTCAACTTGAGGATTCGACGGATCCGCTTTATCAACCAGGAACCACCTTAACCTTTAATTTGAAAGTAAAAGCCGTCAACCGTCTCCTCACCCGTTTGGGCAGCGCGACGAATCTGCCTGCCGAGGCGGATGGTAAAGCCCTCCGGCTGAATATCCCGGACGGCATCTCGACAGAGGGCACTTTGGCGGGCAAGCCGGTACGGCTGCTTCAGTTCGGCAAGCCGGAGCTGAACGTGGATGACGGGATCGATGCAGCAGCCGTTCGGGAGGCGGTGTTGGGGCTGCCTGTTCTGCCGGACAGCCTGCGGACCAAGCTCGCGGCCATCGGCGATTGGAAGAACACCCTGCCGATTCCGGCCCGCGGCGGTGTGACCAAGAACCTTAGCCTGAGAGGGCATGATGCGGTCATGACCGTAAATGGCAGCACGCGTTATCTGCTTTGGGTCGATGGGAACCGGATCAACTTGCTGAGCGGTGATACGAAGGTGTTCTCAACGGAATCCGACATGCGGCAAGCGGCGGAGGAACTCATCCGGCCATGATGATCGACACGGTGGAATTAACCAAAACCTATAACGGCCAAGGCGGCTGCCGCGGAATCACCCTGCAGGTGCCGGAGGGGTGCATCTTCGGCCTGTTAGGTCCTAACGGTGCCGGCAAAAGCACCTTCGTCAAAATGCTGGCCGGCCTCCACCGTCCCGATCACGGACGGGCCGCCGTGCTGGGGCATCCGTTGGGCCGGCCGGAGGCAAGGCGCAAGCTCGGGTATTTGCCCGAGCTGTTCCGCTTTCAGGATTGGCTGACCCCGGAGGAGGTTCTCCGCTTCCACGGTCAGCTGGGGGCTGCGCCCGCTGGAGACAAGAACATCCGCGTTTCGCAGCCGAGTCAGGGATACTTTGGAGCTGGTCGGCTTGTCCGAAGCGGCAAACCGGCGGGTCGGGGGCTTCTCCAAGGGGATGCAGCAGCGGCTCGGCCTGGCTGCCGCCCTTCTTCTCGATCCCGAGCTGGTGATTCTGGACGAACCTGCCTCTGCCTTGGACCCTGTCGGCCGCTATGAAATCCGGGAGCTGCTCAAACGGCTTCGGAACCAAGGCGTGACCATCTTCCTTAACACTCATCTATTGGAGGATGTGGAGGACCTCTGCGATGAAGCGGCCTTCTTATACGGAGGAGAACTGCTGGCGTCGGGTCCGCTGCATCAGCTTCTTCTTAGTTCCGGTGAACTTGGGGAAAGCGGAGCCAACTGGCGCTTCCGGCTCGGTGGATGGCTGCCCGATACCTTAACGGAACTGAACGAGGCCGTCGGAGGCGTCCTCTCTTCCCCGCTGCAGCTAGTGGAAGTAGATACGAGTGGGAATGCTCTCCTGGGAGCACGCGTGATCGGCCGGGAACAGGCCGGCTACCTGTGTTCCCTGTTCATCCAAAGCGGCTTAAGCCTCTACGAATCCGGCCCTGAACCTAACAGCCTGGAGGCCTGGTTTCTCCGGATGGCACGTTATCGGGAAGGGGTGCTCCGCAATGACCATGTACATCATGGCCACCTTTAAGGAGCTGACGCGAAAAAAGGTGTTTCTGGTCACGCTTATTCTAACCCTCGTCTTTCTGGTCCTCTTCGCCTTCGGAATCCGGGAGTTGAGCTCGGTCTGGGAACAGAACAGGGTCTCCCCTGCCGAAGCCATGCTGAATGGTATGGTTCTGATGATACTGGGGCTTTTTTCTCCCAGCTGCTGGCCGCTTTCTTCGTGCTGTTCTCCACGATGGGAACGATCACGGGTGAACAGGAAAACGGCCTGTTGCTGGCGGTCGCCGCCCGCCCCATCCCCCGCTGGAAGCTCTATTTGACCAAATGGCTGGGGCACGCCGTCTGGATCTCCGTGTATAGCACGGTTTTGTTCGTTTCCGTGGTTTGGATGGCAAACAGTTTGGCCGGACTTCCCGTATTGGTCTCCGATTTGCTGCGGGGCGCCGTCCTGTTTCTCTGGATGCCGCTTCTTCTTCTTACCTTGAGCATGCTGGGTTCCGTCTATTTGCCGATGCTGGGGAACGGCATATGCTCCGCTCTTTTGTATGGATTTGCCCTGTTCAGCGGGCTGGTGGAAGGGGTATCCAGCTATGGAGGAAACCATCCGGCCTTAGATAAATTCTTTCTTCTTACGGGACTGCTCCTCCCTACGGATTCCGTCTACCGGAGAAGCCTTTATGAAGCTTTTGGGGGAGCCGACTTTGCCGGGTTGGCGACGTCTGACATGGGTCCTTTTTCCATGCCGAGTGTTCCTTCAAATAGCTACCTGTTGTATACGGTAGGCTACGCCTTGTTTTTGCTTTTTTGGGATGCCGGGCGTTCAACCGCAAAGATCTATAGAGCCCGAAAGCGGCGACATCTTAAGAAAAAAGAGAAAAGGAAAGAATCCAAGAGGCAGCCTGCCAGGGCCGTCACTTGGATTCTTTCTTTCGGCTTTCTCGTCATACACCATAGGTCCCACTTGTATTATTTGTACAAGATATCGTTTCGCAGGGACTCCACCTTATCCAATGCCGCCGCTATGTCCTCTTCCTTCCCTCCAAAATGCTCCAACGCGGCCCGCAGGTGTCTGACGATCGCATCGAAATGCTCCGGCTGCAAATTCATTCCTTCATGTACTTTGGCCATAGCTTCTCCGCTGTAGTTATTAGGCCCGCCTAATGCAAAGCTGATAAATTTAGTCTGATGGCGCCGCTGCTTCTCCATATCGGTATTTTCGAAGAAGGCATTCACCTTCTCATCCGCTAGAACCAAGTCATAAAAATAATCCACTACTTTCGAAATGTTCTCCTCGCCGCCAAACTTGTCGTATAAGTTACTCATAGGTCCTCCTTAATTTTTGGTTTGGTATAGTTTTTCCCACAAAAAACCATTTCATGTTACGGCTATGTTGTCGATTGTGGTTTCAGGCTGGACAAAGAGTGTTAAGAAGAATAGAAGGATAATGTTGGTTTCCCTTACCATTAAACAAATAAACAAATGAATTCAGTCTGAATCTAATCGGATTACAGGAGGAGAGGAATATGAACTCGAGAGAAGCTCGCGGGCCGCAGCTCATGAAGTCGGAAGTTCTCCGAATGTTAGAGGAACAAATCGCCTTGGAGAAGAAGAGCTTGAAGGAGAAGGACTCGGAACAAGAAGCTACTCCCGCACTGGAAAAAAGTCTCTCCTCTTACGAGACGGTAGCGAACAGCCGGCAAAGCACCTATCCCGTAGGCAATGCCGAAGAACTCGATGAGTATCTGATGGATCAGGATAGAAAAACCATCCCCTACTCGCTGATCAAGGCTGACGTCAAAGTAGCGACATCTCCGAAAAAGAGGAAAAGTAAAGAACCCAAGCGGCAGCCTATGAAGGCTGAGCCACTTGGGTTCTTTTTTGTTAGGCTTACCGCTGAACTTTTAGATGCTCTTGTCGACACAAGCGGTCAACCGCTCCTCGATATCTCGGGCAATGCTCATTAACTTATCGTTCTCGACCAATCCGATTAGAGCGGACGGCTTCGGCATGCCGATCTTCGTCGTCCCGTTCTCCTCATAAACGGCCAGCTTGCAGGGAAGGAAGTACCCGACCAAAGCATTTTCCGATAGGACCCGTTTCGCTTCAACCGGATTGCATACCTCAAGGATATGATAAGGACGGTCCAGCTCCACTCCTTTTTCGTTGAGCTTTTCCTTCATATCCAGGTGCCAAAGCACACCGAACTTCTCCTGCTTGAGGTTTTCCGTTAAGGCATCGATGGCTTGTTCAGGGGTCTTGGTGGTCTCTACCGTATAATGAAACATGGATATCGCCTCCCGATATTATGACTATCGTTTATCTTTACCCTAATTAGCGGCAAGCTATCGCTACTGCCTGTTTTACTTGCCTGCCAATGGACCGCTCTATGCGTTGAGGCCGCCCTGCAGGTGGGCGAGATCTTGGTGGCCGTTCTTGATTAGCAGCTTCGCCGCATTTTGGCTGCGCATTCCGCTTCGACAGTATAGCAGCACCGGCCGATCCGGAGGAACTTCGGAAAGCCTCCTGGACAATTGGGAAAGAGGTAGGTTCTTGGCTCCGGCAATATAGCCGCCTTTATACTCGCCCGGCTCCCGGGCATCGAGGATCAGCGGTTTATAACCAAACCACACGAGAAGCGCGATGATGAGGATGGTTAGGATAGTCCCTGTATCCATCTCGACAACACCTTTTTTCATTAAGGTTGCATACCTAACCATTATTTTGGCAAACTTCACAAGAATGCTGCAAAATCACCAGGACATAATAAATCCGAATTAAGCAAGGCAAACTTCGCTGAAGGGGAATGCAGAATGCAAATATGGCTGTATGCTTTATTGGCAGTTGCACTGGTCGTTTGTGTCAGCTCACTTGTTGCATCCGTCAATCTCATGAAGAAGCAGGAACAAAAGGAGCTGGATAAAGGGGTCAATGCCTTCTCGACCAAACACCATATTTTGGGGAACCGCATGCTGCTCACTTACGTTTTGTTTCCTGTAACCGTGGTGCTGTTATCCTTGATCGTCCTGTACTATCTCAAGTAAAGGAGTCCTTTTGAATGGATAAGAAGACCTATTATGTTTCCGTCCAAGCAGGCACTATTCACGAATATCAAGGAGAAGCCTCGTATGAATTTGAAGTTAATGCAACCTCTGAAGAAATAAATAATCTGCAAATGCTTCTTGATCTCAAATCAGAGCTTGATGACTCTACCTGTCTTCGTGCCATAACTCCAGAAATTCCGTATAGCGACGATAGCGAGAATGTTGCCTATGATAACAATTTAAAGGAGATTTACTCCTTAATTGGTTCACTTAGCGACCAAGCTACCAAAGACCAAATTGACAGCATGGATTTAGATCATATCGGCAATTGGGCTATAAAAACCCAGGCAGAGTGAATACTGCCTATATACTTGTATGGTTTTTTAGACGAGTTTGTCCGTCCAAGCATTAAGACCGCCCGTCATATTCACCACATTAAACCCCTTCTCGCTCAGCATTTCACAAGCGAGACCGCTGCGATTGCCGCTGCGGCAGATGACAATGGTTTCCTTCGACGGGTCCAATTCCTGCAGCCGACCGAATAGCTGGCCTACCGGTATGTGCACGGCTCCGGCGATATGTCCGGCCGCCCATTCCTCCGGCTCACGGACATCCAGCAGAAACAGTTTTTCACCGTTATTCCGTCTCGCCGCCACCTCCTGCGGAGTCGTTGCTTTTGGAAAGGTAAATGCCATTTTGCTTCTCTCCTATCTTCGATATTAATCTGCTCCAAATTAGCGGCTTTTCACTAGAAGCTCAACGGCTTCGTGAACCATTTTCCCGGTATCCTGGGTTCCCTTGACGTGCTCGGCCTTTAGACAGTGCTGCAAATTCTCGGCTACAATATGAGCAATGGCCTTGTCCGAAGCGTTACGGACCGCCGACAACTGGCTAACGACATCTTTGCACGATTTGCCTTCCTCCATTAACCGCAATACTCCTCGTACCTGCCCTTCCAATCGGCGCAGTCGTTTTCTCATCTCTTCGGTATAGTTGTACTCCACAATTTCCGCTCCTCTCTTCTGAATTAGATAAAGAGATTAACCTTACCATTCGACGCATCCCCTAGATATGCGGCCACACCGGCATACTCCAGGCCATCGATGAGCTCTTCCTGCTTCAAACCAAGAAGATCCATGGTCATGGTGCAAGCCACCAGCTTCACGCCTTGCTCCCGGGCAAGCTCGATCAGCTGGGGCAGCGTCAAGGCATTATGCTTCTTCATGACATGCTTGATCATTTTCGGACCCAGTCCCCCAAAATTCATTTTGGAAAGACCAAGCTTGTTGGCCCCGCGCGGCATCATCCAGCCGAACGCTTTCTCAAGAAACCCTTTCTTCGTCTGGACGAGCTCGTCTTTCCTAAGAGCGTTTAAGCCCCAGAAGGTGAAGAAAATGGTAACCTCATGATCATAGGCTGCCGCTCCGTTCGCAATAATAAACGCTGCGATCGCCTTATCGAGATCGCCGCTGAATAGGACAATGGTAGATTGATCAGACATTAATAAGACCCACCTTTCTCTTATGCTTTTATGCATATACCTCTATAGGTATATGATTAAACGAATGAAGTAGAAATTCAATCTTTCTTTAGGTTCAATCAATAATAGACGACCAAACTTTGACGGCCGTAATGGCGATCAGAACAACAAGGCCATACCGCAAAATCTTAACATTGATTTTCGAGCTCGACCCACGATCCGAGCGGCGCGCCGATTACGCTTCCCACCACGGTAAAAACGGTCGGCCAAAGGGGAATATCTCCTCCCGTGAACTTGCCTAGAACGCCTCCGACGGCCGATAGGAAAACAATGGCGAGGGAAGAAGCGATTGTCGTGCGTGTCGGAATGGCAAGAACGGTCAGCATAATCGGGATTAAGATGAAGGCTCCTCCCGCCCCTACGATGCCGGACACGATGCCGACGGCAAAAGCAGATCCCGCGGCGATCCATTTGTTGTAGGACAGAGGATCCGCCCCGTCTTCTTTGCCTTTACGCGGGATCAGCATGAGGATCACGGCTAAGACGGCCAGAATTCCATAGATTAAGTTGATGATATCGCCGCTCAGTCTGCCGGATAGGAATCCGCCAATCAGGCTTCCCGCCAGGATGCTGCTTCCCATGTACAGAACAAGCCCTTTATTAATGGCTGCTGGTCCGGCTTTGCTATTCTGCCGAAACGCCAAGACCCCGGAAAGCGAAGCAAAAAAGACTTGAAACATGCTGATGGAAGAGACCTCGTTAGCCGAGAAATGGGCTACCCCTGCCATGGCCGGTACATACAATAAGAGAGGATAATTGATAATGGCGCCGCCAATCCCAAGCAATCCCGAGAAGAAAGACCCCACCAGGCCGAGGACCAGCATCACAAGAAAAAGTGGAACATCCATCCCTCTCCCCCCTTTCTGCTGTTTTGTAGAGAAAAGGTAACTCTCCCCCTGTACGTAACCTGAAAAAAAGGATATAATTAAACCAAGTAAACTCATTGGAATGTGGTGATAATCTTGTTTTCAAGAGTGAAGAACCTCTTCCAGGACAAATGCCCCGTCTGCCGTGGGAAGCTTCAAGCGGTAAGCGAAGCCGCCTGCTGCACCAAGCTCTGTCCGCAGGGTCACTATAAGGAAGAGAATTATGGAACCCTTGGGGTAACCATCGTCTATGACAGCTGTAAATAAGTGAGCATCCTTCGGGTGTTCGCTTATTTATTTTTATATCTTCTTCACAAAGAATTTGTAGATACCGTTATCCTCTTCATAACCAAGAAGCTCATGTTTGGTTTGCTTCACCCAGGCCTGAAAGTCATTGACGGAACCCTTGTCCGTAGACTGAACCTCCATCACTTGACCGCTTTCCAGGCCATCCAGAGCTTTTTTCGCCTTCACAATCGGCATGGGGCATGCCATTCCTTTTGTATCTACGATCACATTGGCTTTCATAGTGTAATCCTCCTTTATTTGTCGTGTACGGCGCAGCGGTTCGGACCGATTTCCATCTCGCGCTGCTCCTCTTCGCTTGGTGTTCTTTTGCCCATATTGGTTTCGCGGATTTCCTGGTAGCTATTGGGCTGAGGCGGGAGGTTCTCCGTTACCGTGCGCCGGAAATCATCCTCCTCGGAAATATTTAGCCCGGGATTCTTATCATAGAGCTCCGAGAGCTTCGCCATCACCCTTCCTCCTTCGCCCAATTCCGTTATTTTGCCGAAATGGGCCGGGAGAACAATCAAATCCTGGGGCAAGCCTTTGTACCGGTTGTAGAGGGTTTCCCGGAGATCGCCTACCCAGTCCTCCGCCTTGCCGGCGAGGTCAGGACGTCCGATCGACTCGATGAATAGAATGTCACCGGACAGCAGATACTGATCGTCAACAATGAAGGAAGTGCTGCCAATCGTATGGCCCGGTGAATAGACCGGTTGAATGCGGATGGTCGTGCTGCCGACTGTAATGTCCCGGCCTTCCTCCAGTCTCTCATAATCGAATGTCACCTCTCCCGCGTCTTTAGGCGGCAGCCAGTAGGCGGCACCGGTTTGCTCGGCCAGCTTACGTCCACCCGAAATATGGTCGGCATGCAGATGAGTGTCCAGCGCGTGCTTGATAAGGGCTCCATGGTCCTTCACGAATTGCTCAAATACTTCCGTCATTCGAAGCGTATCGATGACGGCCGCCTCCCCATCGGAAATAACCATATAGGACAAGCAGCCTTTGCCGATTCGAACGAACTGGTATAAGGTACCGCCGCCGGCGAGCGCGCCGATCTTTACCGGCTCCAGGTGTTCACTCCAGGATTTCATGCCGCCCTTAAGGTAATAGACCCCTTTCCTGCCTGCATCCATGAGCTGCTCCGCCAC
This sequence comes from Paenibacillus sp. CC-CFT747, assembly GCA_030323305.1. GTDB lineage: Bacteria > Bacillota > Bacilli > Paenibacillales > NBRC-103111 > Paenibacillus_AO > Paenibacillus_AO aurantius. Next base: position 5,023,895 of record CP106741.1, read on the forward strand.
AAATATGGAGGAACCTTCCTTGGCGCAGACAACCAGCACTTTTGCGCCTTCCGGGATTTGCTTGAGCGCCTTATCCACGCTGTCCAGCAGGTCGAAATACGGGATATTGACAATCTCGATGCTTTCGCCTTCGATCTTCCAATCGTTAAAATCACTTTCATTCCGAACGTCTAGAATAAACAATTCTTCCTTGGCCAGGACAATACGGGTAAGCTCCTTGGCGGTCATCACGTTTAGATTCGTTGTGGCCTCCATCCTTACGTTTCCCCTTAGTTGGTTTTATCTGTCGGACCGGTCCAGGCGGACATTCCGGGAATAATATTCTTCACATGGTTAAAGCCTTTGTCCGTAAGCAGCCGGCATGCCAGGTCACTGCGGGAGCCGGTGCGGCAAATGACATGAATGTCGTCCTCTTGCTTCAGCTCGTTAAGACGGCTTTCCAGCTCGCTCAGCGGAATGGATACGGCACCGGGTATCCGATGAAAAGCAAACTCAGCGGGCTCGCGGACATCCAGGATCGTCAGCTCCTTATTCCCGGCCAGCATCTTCTCCAATTCCTCGTTAGTCACCACATGAGGGTGTTTCTTCTCTTCCTTTACTTCACCCGGGCTTGATTTCCGAATGAAATGCTTTAGAACCTCTCCTTCTTCTACGGTTCCCAAATACTGATGGCCGGTATTCTTGGCCCAGCCCTGCATATCTGCGAGGGAGCCTTTATCCGTTGCCTGAACCTCGATGACCTGGCCGGGTTCAAGCTGGTCGATGGCCTTCTTTGTTCTCACGATAGGCATAGGGCAGGCAAGCCCTTTGCAATCCAACGTTTGATCGGCTTTAATGTCTGACAAGGTAAACCCTCCTCTTAAGGTTGGAATTTAATTTAATACTTATACCCCTATAGGTATGTTACAAGAGGGCGAACGCTTTGTCAATCGTCTCCCGGTGGTTTCATAAATGAAAAAAGGACAACCCGATTAATCTGGCTGTCCCATTGGGATGGTCGAACTATGCTTTTCAAGCAGGCTTACTGCGGCGCTTTATTTTTCCGCGTGGATCACAACGACCAGGCCTTTGTATTTCTTTTCTACCGTAACAATCCGAAAGCCGGCCTTCTGGATCATGTCCACCGCATTCCGGTTCAGGTGGCATCCGTCACAGACACGGCTCCAGGCCGGAGTTAGCCAATCCTGCAACCGTCCCCACAGCGCATGATTCATTCGCACATGCTCCAGGAATACCAAAGTCCCGCCCGTCTTGCAAACTCTTTTCATTTCCAGCAAGGCCGATTCCGGATCCGGAATCGTGCATAAGACCAAGGTACCCACAACGGCATCGAAGGTTTGATCCTCAAACGGCAGCTTTTCCGCTCCTGCGCCGACTACCTCAATCGGAACGGATGCTTGCTCCGCTCGAATCATGGACTTTTCCCGCATGACGCGATTCGGCTCTATGGCGACGACCTGGTCAGCCTCCCGGTAACATGAGAAGTTTAATCCGGTGCCCGATCCGATTTCCAACACGTTTCCTTTTACCGTTCGCAATAGACGTTCCCGAAAGGACCGGATGATTTTATTTTCCAATGGCCCCATGAGCCGGTCGTAGTTTCTGCTGAAGAAGGTCATTATCGATCCCGCCTTTTGCGACCCTATGGACGCCGTTAGTGATGGTGAAATGCTGCGGTGATGCACTTTGGTGTAATAGTAATATTCTTTTGGCTGCTTCTATTTCCTGCAAAGAAAAAGCCGCATCAGGCGGCTTATTAATTGAGGCCTTTACAGTTTCCCGCTGCTCGTATAGATAGGCTGCCACGTCCGGCCCCCATCCTTGGTCATGTAGTAGCTGCCGTCGGCGAGGGCATAACCGGTTTGCTCATCCGCGAATTGCAGCGATCTCACGCCTTTGAGCGGCAGCGGCTTGGAAGCATCCTTCCGGTTGTTGATTACCTCCGACCAGGATTTCCCTCCGTCCTGAGTTTTTAACAGTGCCTCCCCGTCCGTGACAAAACCGAGCCGCGCATCTAGAAAACTGTAAGAAGCCGGTTCACCGGGAGCAAGAGACAGGGGAGCCAATGGGCTCCAGGTGAGTCCTCCATCGTGGGTCTCATAAAACAGCTGGGTGACCTCCCCCATTCCCCTGTACCGCCAAAAAGCCGTCCTTGGCCGATACAAATTGCGGGGTTCCCGTCATGATTCCGTCAGGGCTGTAGCCGGAGGGCAAGCGGATGGTAGCCGGCTTCCAATTCACTCCGCCGTCTGTCGTGGCGTAAAGCCAGATACCAGGTGCCGCGGAATACCCGGTTAAATAACCGTGCTTGGAATCGGCAAACACCAAGCCGGTTTTGCCGCCGCCAAACGGAAGCCCATTGGAGCGGGGACGGTTCTCGGGATCATTGCCCGCCGCAAGAGTCCAAGTAGCACCGCCGTCGGCTGTGCGGAAGATCTCCACCGGATTCGATCCTGCCGCGACCCCCACGACAGCAGCATCCAGCCATGCTCCGGGTCGGCGAAGGTTACTTGGACGATGTCCGGATTTCGGTCCCGGGCAAAGGACGATTCCAGCTCGCTTTGCTGCCAAGACTTGCCTTCGTCCTTAGTCCGATAGACCGTCACCCGGGGTTTCCCCGCCTGCGGCACCGCCACGACGGCCGTTTCCTTATCCAGGAACGCCGCTTTAGGTGGACTCTGGGAAGCCGCTTTACCCGCCGCATAGTTTGGCGGAGTAACGAGATTCCAGCCGGTGCCTGGCTTGGCCGTCCGCCAAACGTCCGCTGCCGTAAGAAGCCAACCGGTTGAAGCATCCGTTTTGCCGTCCAGGGCTTCCGTAAAACGGGAATCCAGACCCGGCGCCTCAGTTTCGGTGTTGGCCAGTACTTTTGCCGTTATCCCGTCGACATAGAAAATGTCCTTGTTTCCTGCCGGAAACTCTCCCTCCACTATCCAAACAGGAAGCTCTTGGTGCTGAGCCTCCACCTTCATCGATTCGTTGAAGCGAGCCGTCCACTTCACGGATGGATCCGCATTGTGCTCCTTCGCAACCCGCAGTGCCGTCGCTTCGTCTATATACGTCGGCTTCGGCGTGGTTCCGGCTGTCGGAGCGGGGGAGGCAACAACGGTTTGGGGAGCAGGCTCGGTTACCACATTCATCGGCAGCCAATCGCCCCCGCGCCACACCAGCCCAACTCCGATGGCAAGAACACACACCGCCGCCCCCAAGCTGCCCATCGTTTGTTAGGCCGTCTATTGAGCTTGGCCTGCGTCACCCGTTTAAGCGTGCCATCCACATGCCGCTGGGTAAAGGTCGCCCCGGCAAAAGGACCTTTGGCCAGGTGATCGTACCAATCAGGTTTAGATCGTTTCATAGCCTTCCGCCTCCTTTAACGCATCGGATACTTTTTTGCGCGCCCGGTGCAGCCGTGATTTTGTTGTGCCCTCTGAGATGCCAAGCAGCGAGGCCATTTCCTGCATGCTGAGTCCGTACTTCACCTCAAGAACAAGCACTTCCCGGTACTTGGTTGGCAGTGCAAGCACCAGCGCCCATAGATCATGAGCGTAAGCATGCGACAGATATTCCTTCTCAGCCGACTGTGACGTTTGGCGGTCCGGCTGGAACCCGACCAGAAGCACTTTACGAAAGAACGCGGACTTGCGGTAATTGAAAACCGTATGGCGGGTAATGGCAAGCAGCCAGGTTTTGACCGAGGATTCCCCCGAAACGTACTGATCCGCTGAAACGCCTTAAGAAACACATCTTGGGATATGTCATCCGCCAGATGAGGGCTTTTCGTGAGGACAAAGGCGTAATCCCATACGCTCTGTCCGTAGCTGTTCATCAAATCACGCAGCCCGTTCTCATCCATCCGGCTCATATGGCGCAAATACTCGTGCTCCACCTCGATCACCTCATCTATTAGACAATTCATCGGTTCGTAAGTTCCCGGCCGGTCACCCAAATTCTAAAAAATAAAAAATAGCGCCGGCTAGGCGCTATTTCATAAATTTCGAGAACAGCTGGGAGATCCGCTGGGCGAACTCTTCTATGCTTCCGTTTGCCTGGTCGAGGCGGTTGTAGCCTTTCTTGATCGAATCCAGCACCCAGGCAGGGACTTTAGTTCCTTCCACACTCGGGTAAAACAGACGGTAAGCCCACACCAGATGCTCCCAACGCTTGTCGTCCCCGTCCCGCACATATTCGGACACGTCCAGTATTTTGGCGCGTCCGTTCTGAAGGAGAACGTTTTTCAAATGAATGTCTCGCGGATTCAAGCCTCTGCTGCGGACAAGCGTGCGTGCTTCCTCCACATCGCGGATCACCTGCTCGGGAACCGGTACGCCTGACGTAAGACACTCGTGCAGCGTCGGCCCCTCTTCATAGCTGATGACCAGATAATGCGCTCCTTCCCCATAGAGCTTCGGAAAAAGGGAATCCCCGCAAGCCGTTCATAAACCTGTTTTTCGATTTTCTTTTTCGGCAGGGCAAGATCGGAATAGACTTTGTACGCGTAACCGGGTGTACCGTCATAGGTGAATGCGGCGGCATCCGTCCCGATTCCTATACAATGCAGCCCTTCAGCAGATCCCGTAATTTCGACCATCTCATTATGCTCACTACCAGTAATCGTGATGTTGCGAAGCGGTTCATCTGCCTCCCGCCAATCCGGTTTCATCCAGCACATCCTTTCATCCTTCCAGCGCGGCTGATGCCTTCCTCCCCTTAGCTTGCTCGGCTTAAGGGTCATCGTAACCGGTCGCTTCCCAAGTTATACGTATGAAAGGGCTCCGGGGTGCCATAAAAAAGCCCGTTATGCCTGAACGTTCATTGTTTGACCGATGGGCTGCACCACTACACCGGATTCCTTCAAGGAATCTCTAATGATCTTGGCAAAAGCGAGGGCATGCTCACCGTCGCCATGAATACAAATCGTGTCCGCTTGAATCCCAACGTCCACGCTCTGCCGCGACAGCACCTTACCTTCGTTTACCATGCGGAGCACCTGCGTCACCGCCTCCCGGTCATCAGTGATGAGAGCATCCGTTTCTTTTCTCAAAGTTAACGCTCCGTCCGCCTGGTAAGTGCGGTCCGAGAAGACCTCGCTCGCCGTTCGAAGTCCCGCTTTCCGGCCTGCCAGGATCCACTCGCTTCCGGCGAGGCCGAACAGGATCAGCTCCGGGTCCACCTTGTACACGGCTTCGGCTATTGCTTCGGCCAGGTCCGGTTTCACGGCTGCCATGTTATACAATTCCCCATGCGCCTTCACATGCTGCAGGGTTCCGCCTTCCGAGCGGACAACTCCCCACAAGGCGCCGATCTGATACACGACGATGTCATAAGCCTCCTGAGGCGAGATTTCCATCCTTCTACGGCCGAAGCCTATCAAGTCCTGCAGACCGGGATGAGCCCCGATGGCGACTCCCTTCTCCAGGGCAAGCCTGACCGTTCTTCTCATGGTGGAGGCATCGCCCGCATGAAAGCCGCAAGCAATGTTAGCCGAGGTGACATAAGACATCATTTCGGCGTCCTGCCCCAGCTTATACGCTCCGAAGCTTTCTCCCATGTCACAATTGAGGTCAGCATATTTCATTTGGTTTCCCCTTACTGGAAGAACATTTGAATGCTCAGTTGAAGCAAGTCCAAGTTCCATTCGGTCCGCAGCAGCGCAGCCTGCGCCTCCTTCAAGTCAACTAGCCGAAAGCGTATCCGGCTGCCGATTGCAGCCTGGGCGAGCAAAGGCAGATCCGCCGTCATGACCTGCGCGACCTTGGGATAGCCTCCTGTCGTCTGCCGGTCCGCCATCAAGACGATGGGATGGCCGTCCGGCGGCACTTGAACGGTTCCGAACGCTACCGGCTCGGACAGCAATTCTTGTGGCTTGGCCATATACAGAGGCGTCCCGGACAACCGGTAGCCCATCCGATCCGATTGGGGAAGGACCTTGAACTCCGACTCGAAAAAGGCTTTTCTGCCGGCTTCCTCCAACCAATGGTACTGGCCCCCGGGCATCACCCGAATTTCGGGTTTGGCCTTGTACTCGGGGACCATTTCATAGGACACCCGCCAGGCAGGAGCGCTGAAAGGCGCCTCGGGCGACTGTTCGCTTAACCGGCGCATCATGCGCTTCCCCAGTAGCGTAACCGGCTTGACGAGGAGCCGGTCGTCCGCTTGTAGAGCACGGCCTTCGAAGCCCCCAAGCCCCGCTCGCAGATAGGTCGAGCGGCTGTTCATCCGCGGCGGGACGTTGAATCCCCCGGACACAGCCAGGTAACACCGGCAGCCCTCACGAGCCGAGCCGAAGTGAAGCGTCCCTCCTGCTCTTACATAGATGGGCCTCCAGGAGGGGACCGGGGTCCTGTCTATCCGCGGCGATAAGTCCGAGCCGCACAGCGAGATGAGCGCCGGCTCTTCAAAATACAGCACGGGTCCCGTTACCGTCATTTCCAGCGTGGCTTCCGTGTCGTCATTGCCGACCAGACGATTAGCCGCTCTATGGGCAAAGCCATCCATGGCCCCGCCAGCCATAACCCCATATTTCTGGTACCCGTATCGGCCCAGATCCTGCAGGGTAGAAAGCAGACCCGGCCTACGAACCTGTATGGTCATCCTCTTCCCTCCCACCGGTCATACTCCTTGCGGGTGATCGGGTAGAACCGGATGCGGTCGCCCGCTTCCAGCAGTGTTGGGGGCTCTTTATCCGGCAAAAACAGCGGCAGCGGCGTTCGGCCGATCAACTGCCAGCCTCCCGGTGTCTCGATCGGGTAGATCCCCGTTTGTTCCCCGGCAATCCCAACCGTTCCCGGGGAATGGATAACCGGGGAGTTGGTTTCCGCGGCGCCGCTATCCGTTTATCCATGCCTCCCAGATAGGGAAAGCCCGGGGCGAACCCCAGCATATAAACCAAATACTCCGTGCCCGCATGAATCCGGATCACTTCCTCCGCGCTCCAGCCGGTCATTCCGGCGACGTGCTCCAGATCCGGTCCAAGTTCTTCCCCGTAGCAGACCGGGATTTCGACGACCCTAGGGTCGGGGACGTTGTCCTCCTGCAGAAGGTCCAGCAGGTTCTTCAGCCTGCTCTCCACTTCTTCGTAGGGATACCGTATTTCCTCTAGCGAATTGGTCCCGCCGGTTGTCCTAAAAATACGTACGGGATCGTAGACGACGGTAACCGAAGTGTAGGCTGGGATCACCTCCACCATCCCCTCGAAGGAATGGTTCTCCAGATAGCGCGACAAAGCTCTTACTTTTGTATGAGTCTCCTCGTCGATCCGGTTCCCCAGCTTTATGAGAATGGCACTATCTCCAAGCGGGGTCATGTCTAGGTATTGAATGTCAATCCCCCTTTCTGTGAGCTTAGGTTTATCCCATTTTCTTAAGGGTACTGAATTCGGAGGCAAAGCTCAAGAGATAGTCAAGTTATGCTCGCCTCTCCGCTTCCCCATCCTCAAAAAAATAGAGCATCCGGCACTCCGGAATAGCTCTATCCTTTTAGTCAGCCTATATACACGATGGCGCCGCCTCGCCTATACGCCTTCGGCAGCTCCGTTTCGAGCAGCTCGAGCCGTCGGAGCATATGCTCCCGGTCCTCCCCGTCCATTCGGGTCTGTGCCCATTCCTTGAGCCGGGCGACTTCATCGAGTACGGCAGGAATGTCCTCCTCTCCACATCCGTTCCGTCCTGAAACAGGGCGGCCCACTGCAGATTTAGTTCGTCGACGGCCGGAAGCCAATATTTCGTATAGAAGGATTCCGTTGCGACAGGCAGCATAAACGAGCTTTCAAACTCATCTTCCGGATCGATAATGATCGCGCTGATCGACATATACTAGTTCACCCCAAACCGTATGGTAAATGTATAATCCAGAAAATCCTGGCGCAGCCGGTTGAGGCTGTTCTCGGCCGCTTCCCGAAGCGCCGGGGTGTCCCCGTCCAGCTGAAATTCAAAATGCCGGATTCCTTTGATCTGCTCCAGCGTCGGGATGTCCGACGTCCCGTCCGGCGTTGTCCGGGTCCCGACGGCTTTCTCCAGGTTGTTGATCCGCACCTTCGTCTTCTGGTACAGCTGTTTATCCGTAAACTGCTGGGGCGTTTGCTGGGGCTTGCCCGTCTTCGGATGGATGCGGTCCAAGCCTTTGGCCGATTTGGCTTCATAGAAGACACCCTTCTCCAGATCGACCCCATCAAACTCGCCAAGCGGACCATTGCGGCTGTCGTACAGCTCTACCCCTTTGTACTTCGCTTGACTCCAGTGCACGTAATCATCCGGATCGGGCTGGGAAGGGTTCTCCTCCGGCGCCTTCTTGGGAGGGGCTCTTCCCCTTCCGGCTTATGAGGCTTCTGCGGAAGATCCGGATCCGGCTTCGGCTTCGGCTTCTTAGGCCGCTTGAGTAAATTCTCAAGCCATTCCTTGAACCGTCTGCCTCCTTTTCCGCTTAGGCGTTCGGCCAGCCGGCCGAACGGAACCCGGCTCAGCGCCAGAGCGAGAAGCGTGGACAACGCCGTTTCCGGCGTCAGAAGCCGCTTGGGATCCCGGATGTCCTTGGCGATCTCATGGCCGCTTGCCGGGATGCTCGCCGCCGTTAAGGCGACCCCGAGAGCGGGCCAGAACCCGACAAACAGGAGGGAGAGCGCGAACGCCCCCAGCACAATGGCTCCCTTCTCCCAGGTGTCGAGACGATCCCACCAATTCTGAAGCGAATCGAACATGCAGGAGAAGCAGGCGGAATCCGCCGGATGCCCATAGGCGTGGGTATAGGCGGCAAAGCCGGCCCATAGGCCGAGCAGCAGCAGCACAGCGGTTACCCCGGCCGCCGCGCGGTAATGCCTCGCGAGCCGCGTGTGCAGAGCATCACGGAGACTTGCCGCTTCTTCGTTGCCGTACAGGAGCGAGAAACCCATTTCCCTTCGCTCCCGCGTCCATGCCAGGACAGAGGCGAATGTCTCTCTCCGCGTGAATAGGGCCTTTCCCGTGAACCACAGCTCCGAAAAAGGGTTAATCAGCCCTTCTCCCTCTATCTTGGGAAGCCGGCCTTTGCCGCGGTTAAGAGCTGCATAGTCGATAAACAGTCCGAGAGCCAAGAGCAGAAGAAAGGCACTTTTGGTGAGGTAGCCGCTCCCGGTCCAGTCGCTCAGCTTCAGGAACCAGTCCGGCAGGGAATCCTGGCCGTTATAGCCCATGTGATCCAGGATCGACCAGGCCAGGAGCAGTCCCGGCAGCACGAAGGCTTTTTTCCCCACTGCCTCCGGTAACGGACGGCTAACCCCAGCCCCAGGGCGACCATGCCGGTATGCACCGGATGACTGACTGACATAACGGTCGGAAACAGGCTCTCTTCGAACCGGCCGGGAAACAGCGTCCAGAAATCCCAGTGGATCGTTTCCCCGCCGAGCAAGGTCGTGCTGTAGCCATAGGTTCGTCCGATGATCCCGGAGTTCAGCCAGCGCCGGGTAAGCTCCTCCATCAGCTGGAAGCCCACGCCGGCACCTGCCCCTGCCAGAGTATAGTCCGCGAGACTCATGGAGGAGGCGCGGCGGGAGAAGAACAGGAACAACCCGAGCGGCAGCAGCTTCCAGACTTCCTCCGCAATCGGGGTCAGCACGGCTTGGGACCAGGTATCCCTGGTGTTCCCGCCGAATATCCCATGGGCGGCCAGCAGAGTAAGCGCTGTCAGCGGGATGACAAGGAACACTCCCAGCAGCATGAACAGGCCGGCCTGTTTCCAGGTGAAGGTTTTGCTCCGGCACAAGAACCAGAATTGAAGCATGACGTAGAAGGACCACAAATACTGGACCAGCATGGTGCGGGAATCCCTGAACAGGAAAAGGCACACGATAAAAAACAACAGGGAGATCCAGCACCACACCGTATAAACGGTTTTGAGCCAGGAAGCCGCTGAAGCACTTCCCGCATCGCTTGATAGCCGGCTTCCGCTATATCGCGGATCCTTGTTCGGATCTTCCATACTTTTTCCGTTTCCCATCCCTCCTTTGTCGGTCGGCAAACACACTCTATATTCTACCAAACCTAACAGGAGAAAAGGGCACCCAGGTCAAAAACCGGACTTTCTTCCCACCTTATATCAATCAAAAGTCATCCTAAGCTTATAGACAGCAGCTTGCCGTCCGCTTGGAGATCCGGTAAGTAATGGGCAGTATTCCGTCCGGGAAGGGAACTTCCAGCCGATACCCCCGGTCTTCTCATCGCTCAGGTCGGCCAGCTCTTGGCCTTGATAGGCCTCCCAGTTATTAACGTAAATGGATGCTATATGTTTCATCTGACCGTAAGAACGCCAATTGACGGCAGCCATCTTGCCGCGTTTTATTGCACCCGGTTAGCTAATCGACTACACTGGGTAGCGAAAGGAAACATCTGGACAGGGAGGAATCAAAATGACTCTTCAGCAGATTACCGAAACGACAACACTGAACAACGGCGTCGCTATGCCTCGGCTCGGCCTCGGCGTCTGGCAGGTCAAGGATGGCGACGAGGTCATTCAAGCCGTCCGCCATGCGATCGAAGCCGGCTACCGTGCCGTCGACACAGCGGCGGGCTACCAGAACGAAGAAGGAGTAGGCACCGCCATCAAGGAATGCGGCGTTCCCCGGGACCAGCTGTTCCTTACGACCAAGTTGGCCAATTCCGACCATGGCTATGAGTCCACCCTGCGGGCATTCGACGAAAGCCGCCGTAAGCTGGGGGTGGAATACCTCGATCTCTATCTCATTCACTGGCCAGGAAAGGACAAGTACAAAGACAGCTGGCGAGCGTTTGATAAGCTGTATCGGGAAGGCTATATCCGCGCCATCGGGGTAAGCAACTTCAAAATTCACCACCTCGAAAGCCTGCGTGAGGTGAGCGACACGGTTCCGGCCGTTAACCAGGTGGAATTCCATCCGCTGCTCCGTCAGCAGGAGCTGCTGGACTACTGCCAGGACAAAGGCATCCAGCTTGAAGCCTGGAGCCCGCTTATGCAGGGCAAGCTTGACCTTCCGCTGTTGAATGAGCTGGCCGCCAAGCACGGCAAAACGCCGGCACAGATCGTGCTGCGCTGGGACCTGCAGCATGGCGTGGTGGTTATTCCCAAATCCGTACACAAGGAACGCATCGTTGAGAATTCCGGAATCTTCGACTTTGCTTTGTCGGACGAAGACATGACCGCACTGGACGGCTTGAACCAGAACCACCGGTTCGGGTCTGATCCGGATGACAAGCTGTTTTGATTAATGACAAAATTAAAAAACGCGGAGCCTTCTGGCTTCGCGTTTAAAATTATTTATCATTTACCTAACAGGTAAATATAGATATAATAATATTGACCTGTTAGGTCAATATTATGTTTTTGGCGGGGAAGGAGGATTTCATGCCTATATTGCTTTCTAATCTGGAAGCCGCAAGACGGGATGCCATTCTAAACGCGGCTTTAAAGGAATTTTCCGGGAAAGGATTTGATGAAGCGTCAACGAATGTGATGGCGAGAGAAGCCGGCCTATCAAAAGGGTTATTTTTTCATTATGTCGGGAGCAAGCAGGACCTTTTTCTGTTCCTTTACGATTACTGCTCGGACCTGATTCATAAAGAATACTTGGCTTTGATGAACTTCAAGGAACCGGATCTTTTTGAGAGACTGCGGCAATCTTATCTTCTTCAGCTGGAGCTTCTCCGGCGCTATCCCTGGATTTTTGAATTCCAGAAGCTTTCGGCCCCTACTCAATCGACAGAAATCAACAAAGAAATGGAACGGAGGCAGCATGAGAAGCAGCCGTTTTGCTATGAGACGATGTTTGGTTCTATCGACGAATCTAACTTCAGGGAAGGATTGGACGTCGAGAAAGGCAAGCAGATTATTTTTTGGGCGAACGTCGGGTTTACCAATGAGCTCCTGGCCGATCTTCAGAATCCAGACGCATCCATATGGGACTCGGACAGCCTTGCTGCCAAGCTGGATGGTTTCTTTCATGAGCTGCGGAAGCTTTTTTATAAGTGAATAAGGATGGGGGCTTGATTCCGTATGAACGATTCGGTCAATAAGCATCCGTTACCCGTCAACGGAAGCTTCTACAGCGTCGAGGGGCGGCGGTTGTTCCTCCACCGTTCGGGGAGGGGAACTCCCGCTGTCGTTTTTATTCCGGCGGCGGGCATGATCGGGCTGGATTATGATAATATTCATCGGCGCATTAGCAGGATCACGACATCCGTCATCTACGACCGGGCGGGAACGGGTTGGAGCGATCCGGTCAAGCTTCCCCGAAGTGCCGCGGAGGTCACGAATGAATTGCGGAGCCTGTTGCATATCGCCGGGGTCCCTGCTCCCTATCTGTTCGTCGGCCATTCGCTCGGCGGCCTATACGCTTGCCGATACGCCCAAAGCTACCCGGATGAGGTGGCCGGGATGCTACTCCTGGAGCCGCCGCACGAGGATTTTCTATCGCATACCCCCAAGCTTAAGAAACGCCACCTGCCTCAGCAGGCATACACCATCCTTCGGACCGCCCTAACCTACAAGCGGACCTTTCGCAGACTATTCGATCGCATGTTCGAAACATGGCCGGATTCGGTACGCCAACCGCTGGTCGAGTATCATCTCCGGACCCTGTCGAGCACGATGACAGAGAGGAAAAACTTGAACAACAAGCTGTACCAAGAGCTTCGCGAAGGAGGAGACCTGCCGGATGTCCCGCTGATCGTGGTGACGGGAACGGGGATCGACCCCTTTCTGACTCCAGTCGTGAGTTCCTCCTTCCTGCGGGAGTCTATGGAACCGTTCACGGAAGCAAAGAAGACCATCTACACCAGATTAGCCCGATCTGTTCCGCAAGGAGAGCATCGCCTCTTCCCCGGTGCCGGTCACACCACCATCCATACGGACACTCCCGATGAACTGGTCGAAGCGATCGAGACTTTGCTCGTTCATGCGGGTCATGGATGATTGAGATCCTTTAGAAGCTGATGGGCTTCGACCTCCAAGGCATGAAGCCAATGGGTTGCCGTCAAAGGGGCAGACCGGCAGCCAGCCTTCCTAAGGAGTCAGTAGCCGATATGGAGTCGCCCCCTTTTTCTGAGCCAACCACCATTCTTCCATGTATCCGGCAAATCGCTCGAGCCCCTCCGCCCAGCGCTTGCGATCCTCTTTCGTCAGGACACCCTGCTCTGCCATCGTGACCAGCAGACGCTGGATTTCTTCTCCTCTTGCGTATCCCCGGTTCACAGCATGAAGCAAGTTCCGGTACCTCTCGAGCTGCTTTCGACGGCTTTGCACGAAAGGACTGAACTTTAGGGCCTGAATCGCCTGTTCCATACGGTCCGACGCCTGCTCAATCGTATGGCACAACTCCATCAAGGTCTCCTGCAGCGCCATGCCGTCTGCCGCCGATTCCTCCCGGTCGAGCCATGCGGCCAGCTTGCGGCAGTGCCGGCTCATCTCCTCTACCGAAGCTTTTAGCGAATCGGCAAATATCCGGGTGTAATCAGGCGGTGCCACGAGAAGATTGATCAGCGAAGCAATGGCGGCCCCGATCATCGTCTCCAGAATCCGGTCCAGGCCGTAGTGGCCGCTTCCCGCCCCGATGGTAAACATCAGCAGCGCGCTAATTCCTGTCTGTGTCACGCTGTACTCCGGTAACCGGAGCACCCGGGCGGCGGTCAGCGCCACGAGCAGAAGGAGGCCGATGCTCCACCAGGAGGGTCCTCCTATTTGAAGGGCCACACCTGCAAGAATCACGCCCATCACAATGCCGAGCACACGTTGCATGCCCTTCGTCAGCGACTGTTCGACCGTAGCCTGCATGCACAGCACCGCGGCAAGAGGAGCGAAGAACGGATGCTCCGAGCTGACCACGCCCGCCACGGCCCAGGAGACGGTTGCCGCCAATGCCGTTTTCCATATCCGGTTGCCGGGCACCCAAGGATGTCTCTCCATGTCTTCTCCTCCCTTTCTCCAGGTCGCTGAAATGATCACGCTGCGATTCCATCGCCCCGGTCCGTATGTTCCTTCCTGACTATCCAGTATGGCCCAATCGGACCACGCCGCATAAGTCTTTCTTGGAAAGGTCTCTGACCGCTTCCCGATTTCCTCTTCTTCTAATACCCTTTCCGAGTTGACGGCAACCTCGTTTATGAGGAGCGACAGACCATGCAAACGCAATCGCGCGGCTTGTGCTCAGACCATGCTCCATCAGCATAACGCGGCCGTCCGGTCTGCCCCATCCGATCATGTAAGCAAGCAAAAAAGCCTGCTATTTTCAGCAGGCTGAATCTTTATATAAAGAGAGTGCTTCTCATTACGGTAACCGCTTGTCCGGCGATCCGGACCCGGTCGTTTCGAAGGGTTAGCTTCAACACGCCGCCCCGGCTGGATGCCTGATAGGCCGTCATTTCTGTTTTCTGTAACAGGCGGCCCCAATAGGGAGCAAGGCCGCAATGGGCGGAACCCGTAACAGGATCTTCGTTAACGCCAATGGCCGGAAAAAAACACCGCGAGATAAAATCATAGTCATCCGCACGGCTGGTCACGTTGACTCCCCTCGTTGGGATTCCCGCCAATAACGAAAAGTTAGGTTGAAGCGAACAAAGGACGTCAGCGGATTCGACCTCAATGAAATAATCGAAGCGATTTCTTCCGACAAAGACAGGCTCCACTGCCAGCGCCTCTATCAATTCTTCAGGATAATCGGATCTCTCCACTTCTTCCGCCGGGAAATCCAGTTCTATCCAAGAACCCTTCCGGTCCGCTGTTAACCTTCCGCTTTTTGTATGAAATACCGCTTGCCGGTTTGGATCCATTGCCCCGGTTTCCCATAAAATGTGGGCACCCGCCAGCGTAGCATGGCCGCATAGCTCCACTTCCGCCAAGGGGTAAACCACCTAAGGCGGTATCCTTCCTGCTCCGGAACCAAGAAGGCCGTCTCCGATAAATTCATCTCTTGGGCGATCTTCTGCATTTGCTCATCAGGGAGCGGGTCTGTTGTGAGGCATACGGCGGCCGGGTTGCCTTGAAATGCTTGTTTGCTAAACGCATCCACCACGTAAATGGTAAGACTCATATTGCTAACCCCCTTTCCTAAAAAGTGTTAAGGCTACTGCTGCTCAAGCCTCTTCATGAACTCATCGGCCGCGCTGTAGCCCTGCATTCGCAAATACCAGCTGTTCGCCGCCGCTTCCACCAGTCCCGCCACATCCCGTCCCGGCTGAAGCTGGATCTCGATATGAGGAACGGGGACATCCAGGTACTCGGTAAATTTGGGCTCCAGCTCCAGATCGTTGTTCAAAGCATGCTCCTGCCAATGCGTCAGTTCGATGTCCAGAACGATGCGTGTCTCGTCTTGGAAGGCGCGGCGGCCGTAGAGCCGGGAAACGTTGATCAGCCCGATGCTTCGCAGCGCCAGAAACTCTTTGTTGACTTCGTTATGGGTGCCCAGAATCGATTCAGGGCTGATTTTCTTGAGAACGACCATGTCGTCAGCGACCAGCCGGTGGCCCCTCCGGATTAGCGTATGGGCTGTCTCGCTTTTGCCGACGCCTGATTTGCCCCGCAGCAGAACCCCAATTCCCGATACGTTAACGCATACCCCGTGAATGGCTATCTCCGGTGCCAATACCTTCGTCATATAGATGTCAGCCATTTCGATAAATTTATAGGTCGGCTGCGGGGTGCGCAATAGAGGGATGCCCTCCTCCTCGCAGTATTTCGTAATGTACTTAAGGCCCTCCTGGCTTCGCGTTACGACGAAGCACGGGGGACGGTATTTCACGACGTTGCCGATCCGGTCGTTGCGTTCCTCCTCCGTCAGCTTATGCAGGTAGGTAATTTCTTTGCGGCCGAGCACCTGAACATGATCGTGAGAGAAGAAATCGAAATAGCCGGCGAACTCCAAGCCCGGTCGGTGGGCTTTCGGCTTGGAGATGGTACGGGTCGTATCTCCCTCTACCAGTATCTCCAGCGAAAACCGATCAATCAAATCCTGAACCTTCAATGGCTTCATCCCTGCTCCCCCTTTTCTGCTTTAAAGGATATACGAGAACCGCGCCTCCAAGTTTTCATTTTTTTATTGAAGACGTTTATTGATCAGTCGTCCCTACTCGTCTCTTCCTATTATACCTAATCGGGTTCCGAGAAGCAGGAGTTCGTGCTGTCTGGATAAATGAAAAAACACCTCCCCTTATCGGAACGTATCTAACAAGGGGGTGCAGTTCATAAGATTATAGTTCAGGCTTTTCAAGACTTTACCTTGGCTACGCCTATGGCATAATGGCTAAACAAAATATTTTCCACCAGCTCGCCCTGAGACTCCTTGCAATCGACAATGACAATGATTTCGGAATGAACCCCCTTGACTTTCTCCGGTTTTTTTTCATTATGTTTTCCGTAAAAAGGCGAATGAGGAAGCCCACCAGGAATCCGAGCCCCGCTCCAATAAGTCCCCAATAAATGGGTCCCCATTTCCATATAAATCCCATGCTGGCCCCGATAACAGAGAAAGCCGTCGCCAATGCTGCCCCAATATCAATCAGAGAAGTGCCGTCGGAACGATGCAGGCTGTCGAACACTTTATGGGCCTCCGTACGATTATCCAGAGGAACGACAAAGATTTGCTCCTTGGGGATCCCATTTTTCTCCAATGTCCCAATAGCCATTTCCAGAAACGAGGTTTGCTCGAAGGTTGAAAAGAGTTGCATGAACCCTTCACCTCCCGCCTTTTTTTATTTGAAATGAAGAAGACTGATAATTTTTTACTAAGTATGCCCGCTGATCTTTGATAAATAACTTATTGTTCTCCACTGTGTTAATGTAAGAGTCATAAACGGCAAAGCCATAAAGGGAGGGAAGAAATAATAACCATTCGGGGTTAATCAGCGATGTACTTTGCTTTATATCTCCTAAGAACAGAAGGGTGATGGCTTCAAGCCCGCGGGAATAGTAAAAAAAGACGACCGTCCAGATGATAATGAAGAAAGCCCCAACAATTCTATGAATGTAAAGCTGGCCTAACCCCGGCACAAAAAGAGACCATATGACGGATAAGACCGGATTTCTTTTGTCCAAATAATTAATTTCCAAGGAGCTTATGCTGTAGGAATTGAATCGGTGGCCCTCCTGCTCGGCCAAAACATAAATTTTGTTCAAATCCACTGTTGTCCGATAGCTGTCCCAGATCGCGAATAGAAAAACAGGTATATAAAGCAAGAGCCAGCGCGTATCTAACACATCTTTGGCTTTATCAATCTTGCCTTGAAAGGAATAGATCATGGCTAGGTTTACATTTGAATTTAGATTAATGACCACCTCCCAAATAAACAACACAAAGCCGCGGAGATATTTGGATAAAAGAAGATGGCCAAAGCCGGGAAAGGCGGCACTCCACCAGGCGATAATGTATGGATTTCTCAAATGAATTTGGGTGGTACCCAGAATGCTGACGTGAGCCATCAACCTTCGTGCCGTATTGTCATTCTTGTAATTGTCCATGGGTCACCTCATCGGATTTCTGGAAAAACCAAAGATAAAATTTCCGCGATAAATAAAACGTAAGCAGAAAAGTGAGCCAAGACCAGTACCAGTGCCAAGCAAGGACAGACACCGATTAGAAGAATTCTATCCGTTATCACAAGGCTTCACGACCCCGGTTGCTTCAGTTAAAATCCAGTATTTACTTAAAGGCCACTCTTTACTCCCGGATAATGGGATGGATTAATTAGGTGGTTCATGAAACATTCTCCTCAATCCGTCGTATGGACTGACATCAATTTTATTAGGCGAGGTGTTATTCATGGCCATTAAAAGTCAGCCATTGACTACTTCCAGAGGAAAGCTGCAGTATAACGTTTTCTCTGCTAAAAATAGCGGACATTTCCCCCAGTTTTCTGAACCCCAACTTGTTATTAATGCCATAAAGGAATGCTTGGAGAGAATCAAGGGAACCAGATAAAAACAAAAAAAGCCGCAGATTATGCGACTTTACTATGAACTCATCCGTCTGGCAGAAGCTGCGCTTAGGCATCATAGTTAACAACATAAGGATGCAGCTTCGTATTGTAATAACCTATGCTGTATTCGATGGCGTCTCCACTTTCCTCATAGGAGTACCGTGTTCTCTTTAATACGGGAAAGCCTTCCTCCAGCTGCAGCTGCTTCGCCACATGAAAAGGGGCGGCCGCTACGGTGAATTCGTCCCGAAACTTTCCGAGAGATATGTTCTGCTCCTCCAGCATTTCATACAGCGATTGGATATCCATCGCCGTCTCCAGTCCGTTTATCCGAGGCGCCAGATAGTGCGTGAAATGGATATAAGGCACGTCGTTCAAGCGGTATAAGCGTTCAATGCGGATACAGCGCTCCCCGAACAAAAGGGAGCATTCCGTTTCCGCCTGGTTGACTATGGCTTTGGCCTGCACCCATTCCTTCTGCAGCTGATGGCCTTCCTCGACCAGCAGCTCCGTGAATCGTTTCCACTTGGAGAGCTTGGAGGCCGACGTGTTCCGGATAACCTTCGTTCCCTTGCCGCTGCCCGGCTCGACATAGCCTTCCTGGGCAAGCTCCTTGATGGCGTTGCGGACCGTAATTTTGCTGACGCCGAATTCTTTCTCCAGCTGCGGCTCCGACGGAATGTTAGACCCGATCGGGTACGCGCCGTGCAGGATCCGGTCTTTGATAATCTTATAGATCTGTCTGTATAGAGGACGGTTGGTTCTGGATAGACTCATGGAGCTCCCTACCTTTGCACGTCACTTACCGACTCGGTCATGGCACGGCGGATGTCGCTGACTGACGACATGGGCGTATCACCGGCTGTCGTATGCGCCAGCATGCTCGAAGCCGCCGCGAAACCGACCGTTTCCTCAGGGGAGAACCCGGCCAGCTCCCCGTGCACAATGCCGGCTGTATAGGCATCACCCGCGCCGATCCGGTCATAGACGGAGAAGGTGAGCGTGGAAGAGAAGGTGAACGTCTGATTCTTATAGAGATACCCCCGCAAGGAATGCGAGTTATCCCCGTTGATCGAACGGTGCGTACCGGCGATGACCCGAATGCCGTAACGGTTCGCCACGGCCGGAATGAGCTCGGCGAGCTGCTGATGACGCTCCTGCTGCACCGTGCTCATTCCGAGCGTATGGATGGCATCTTTCTCGTTCATGATGACGATATCCGCAAGCTCGAGCATTTCCTCGTAATGCGGCTTGGCTTTCTCGTAGCCGCCTTCGCCCCAGAGAGAGGGCGGTAATTGCAATCGAAGACCACGTGGCCTCCTTTGGCTCTGACCGCTTGGGCCAATCGTTTCATATGCTGCCGCACCGTATCATTCATGGCCAGCGTAATGCCGCAAAAATGAATCAGGTCGATCTGCCCGGCGATGCTTTCATAATCATACGTTCCTTCCGGAGCCGTATTGAAGCTGCTGTCCAACCGGTTCGTATACGTCACACGGCTCGGCCGGACGCCGAAGCCGTTCTCCAGGAAATACATGCCGACGTATTGGCCCCCGCGAACGATAAAATCCGGGGCGATGCCAAGCTGGTTGAGATAAGCTGCCGCGGCGTCTCCCACCGCATTTTCGGGCAGCCGGGTCACGAGGACGCCGTCATACCCAAACCGGGCTAACGCCGAAGCGACATTCACGCCCGTACCGGAGAAGGAAAAGCTTAATGTGCTCGACTGGGACAGCAGGTTATAGCCGGGCACCTGAAGGCGCATCATCACCTCACCGAAGGCTGCCAGCTTCTTAGTCACGGTCATCCACCAATTTCTTCACGATCGCGAGCAAATCGCGGACATCCTGTACGTTCGTTGCTCCCGTCTCCTTACTGATGATGGAGGAATAGACGTGAGGGATGATTTGCGGTACTCCCGCTTCCAGCGCAATGCGTAAAATGGCCTCAAAGTTGTCTTTGTCAATGCCTCCGGTCGGCTCAAGCGCAAAACCCTCTTCCGCGCAAGCCTGAGCCACGGCCCGAAGCTCATCTTCGCGGCTCAATCCGTTCATCGGGAAATATTTCAGCGCATTGCCGCCCATGTCACGGACGAGCGCAATCGCCGCTTTGACCGGCACGATCGCCTGCTCTTCCCCTGCCGCGCTGACCGGACCCGTCGAGATGTTGACGTAACCGGCTCGGCCCGTCGGCGAAACCAGGCTGTTGATCCATCCGGCTTCCCCGTTCAGATTGGCACGTGTCGCACCGACAGCAGGAAACACTTGATTGATATGGCTGCCGGCATACGACTTGGCGATTTCGGCTACAACGGCTGCCTGCCGGTTATCCCCGGCCCCCAAGCCGATCGATACGGCATCCTCAATCTCTTTGCCGTATTCTTTCATAGCCGATACGGCTTCCTCCACCGTCGGGTAATTCTTCGACAGAACGCCCACGAGCACATACCCTTCCGCCGCCTCGAACACGGCCTTGGCGTTCTCGATGCTGTTCGCCAGCACGTTTAAGGAAACCCGGTCTTTGTAGAATCGTTTGGATAGGTTAGCCATCTTATTTGCCTCCTGTGAATTCCCGAAGTTTGGATGCGATCACCAGAATGTCATCGCCCATGAGCGGGCGGGGATCGATGTCGAAATACCCTTGTTTCACGCCATAATCACGCGTATAGATGGCGATGTCTCCGTTCTGCAGCTTCTGGACGACCTCTTTGGCGGTCGTTCCCGACTCTTCCGGATCGATCTGGATCCGCGCGCGGTAGATGGCCCGTCCCGCTTCATCCTGCACGACCGACACCTTGACGCCCTTGATGTCGTTCAGCGGCAGGAGGGCCTGCAGGCTTGCTTTTTCCTGCTCGCTCTTGTCTTTCTTCTCCATGTATTCATCCAGCGCCTGAAGCAGCCCGAAGGTCGTTTCTTTGCCCACCTTCATGCTGCGTCCAATGCCGTGCAGCTGGGCTTTGAGCCATTCGATATACATCTGCTTGCCGGCTACAATTCCTGAAGTCGGCCCCTCAATGGCCTTGGAACCGCTGTAGATGGCCAAATCGGAAACCAGCACATACTTGCGGATATCTTCCTCGGCCGCCGCATCGACGATAAGCGGAATGCGGTTCCGCTTGGCGACCTCCCAAGCCTCTTCAACCGTGATCATATTCTTTTGCACGCAGTGATGGGATTTTACATACAGAATGGCCGCCGTATTCTCTCCGATTGCCGATTCGATGTGCTCCGCCTTGCCTTCGTTCGCATATCCGACCTCGACGAGCCGGCCTCCGCCTAAATAAATCATGGTTTCGACGGGGGCACCGTACTGGACATTGTGACCCTTCAGCATGATGATTTCATTTCTCGCGATGCTCTCCTGATGGAGTCGGTCGCTCTTCCGGCGATCGCCTTGCGTCACGACCGCTGCTACGGAGAGTGCAATGCCGCTAGACGCCGAATTGACGACAACCGCGGCCTCCGAGCCGATCGTGCGGGCTATATATTCACCCGCTTTGTCGACCAGATCGGCGATCTCCACGTAGCTCTGCCCGCCCTGCTTCATGGCTTCCATAACGGTGTCCGTCGGGGCCGATACGCCCAATATGCTCATTCTTCCGCTGGCGTTGATTACACGCTTCAAGCCGTATTTAGCATTCAATGAATTCGCCATGGATCAATGCTCCTTTTGCTTCCAAAGTTAGACCGGCCGTGCGCTTCTCCCCTTCGGAATCCGTCAGCTCCACCGGTTTGTTCTCTACCGTGAATAAGGTTAACCGTGCGGGGTCTCCCGGTTGAATTCGGCCAAGCTCCGGCTTGCCGAGCCAATCAGCCGCCTTCGTCGTGACCGAGGCTATGACTTCCTCCAGCGGATAGCCCAACGAGAGGAATTTCGTGAGCACGTGGGACATGCTGAACACGGGGCCGTTCATGCGATTGCCTCGGTAGATGTCCGTGCTGATCGTGCCGAGGGGGATGCCGTTCCGCTTGGCGGCCTCGGCAACCTTAAACGAGAAGCTGGCGGTGCCATGGCCAACGTCGAGGTGCACCCTCTCTCCACCGCATCCCTCAGCACCTTAAGAGGCTGACCGTCCGGGCCGAAGAGGTTGTTCTTCTTGCCGTTCAGATAATGGGTGACAATGTCTCTCTTCGCCAAAAGCGGCATAATCTCCTGAATGTCCGGCGGTCCGGAGCCGATATGCACCATCAGCGGCAGAGACAGCTGCTCCGAGAGAGCACGGGCCATAACCAGCGGCTGAAGCCCGCTTTCCTTGACGACGCTGCGGCTGATCCGGGCCTTCAGACCGACTATGCTGTCCTTATACCGGTGTACGGCATCGGCCGCTTTCTCCCGATCGATCCACTCCAGATGGGACAATTCGTCGATTCTTTGCAGCCCGATCCGGGAAATATTCAGGAAAGCATACAGATTGGTTTTGGCCCTTTCCCCGCTCGCCACCAGATCCCCAATCCGGTCCGCGCCGCAGCTTCCGGCATCCACGATAGTCGTGACCCCTTGCTTGACACCAATCTCATCAATTTCATCCCCATACGGATCGAATTCAGGAAAAGCATGGACATGAAGGTCAATCCATCCGCTCGACACATAGACACCGGAGAAGTCCATCACCCGGTCGCCCGATCCGCTGCCCGCTTCCGTCACTTCCCGGATCCTGCCGTCCGCTATGACGATATCGACGGTTTCCCCGCTAACCCGCTTTACTCCGCGTAGTACCAATCGCTCGCTCATGATGTTCTCCTTCGGTGAAAATAAGTTATAACGTTATAATGTTATTTTACCACCTGTCATGGCCCGAGTATATATGCTTCCCGCTATAAAAATTACGATATTTTCATAGCTTCCTGGGATATTAGCGTTACTTTCAATGGATTAGAATGATAGAAGAGCTTTAGATTATCCGCATACAACGGGAGGAACAGACATGCACATCGAAAGACATCCCGCCAACCCCATCGTGGTGCCGGGCAAATACGACTGGCGGAAAGTGACCGTGTTTAACCCGGCGGTCATTATCGACAACGGCAAATTCTATATGATCGAGCGGACAGCCGAATCGCTGACCCCATGCAAAAACTTCTTGGGCTTGCTCGAAAGCGAAGACGGCGTTCATTTCCGCCATGTGGTGGAGGAGCCTGTCGTAACCCCGGATATGCTTGGTTTTCCGTACGGGAGCGTTCAGGATCCGCGTATCGTCAAGATCGACGACACGTTCTATCTCAATTACGCCCTGCGCCCCTGCGCCATGAGCTACTACCCCACCGGTGCCGGAATTCCCGAGCGCTCCATTCCGACGTACCCTGACGGATGGGGAGAGCAGCCGGAGCATTGGCTGACACGCTCGGGCATCATGACCTCCAAGGACTTGATTCATTGGGAGTATCTGACCGATACGACCCCGCTTGATATCAACGACCGCGATAACATCCTGTTCCCCGAGAAAATCGGCGGGAAATATGTACTGCTTCGCCGGCCGGAGGAATATGTGGGAGAGAAGTACGGCACGGAAAAGGCCGCCATGTGGATTACCTATTCGGACGATTTGATTAACTGGGAAGAACCGAAGCTGCTAGCCAAGGCGGAAAACATGGACTGGGAATTCAAAAAATCGGCGGGTCCACTCCTCCGGTCAAGACGGACAAAGGCTGGCTCGTCCTGTATCATGGGGTCGACGAAAACACCGTCTACCGTGTCGGAGCGATGCTTCTCGATTTGGAGAATCCGGAAATCATTATTGCCCGGACCCGTAACTTTATTATGGAGCCCGAAACGTACTACGAGAAATTCGGCTTCCAGATCCCGAACGTCGTATTTCCGACCGGCAATGTGGTGAAGGACGGCCTGCTCTATATTTACTACGGAGTCACCGATACGGCGATTGCGCTTGCCACCGTGCCGCTGGATGAGCTGGTGGAACATGTGCTGAACGAAAACAGCTGAGATAGGGAACCAACTGATCCTCTTGTCCATAATTATAAAACGGCCCCCGGCCTCAACTCGGTCCGGGAGCCGTTTTTATTTTAAGCTGTTGTGGAATCGGCAAGCTTGCGGTACTGCGTAGGCGTGACGCCGGTATGCGCTTTAAAGATCGAGCAAAAATATTTGTAATCGTTGTAACCGACCTTCTCCGCAATTTCGAAAACCCTGTCGTGCGTACCGCTCAGCATTTCCTTGGCATGCTCAATCCGAACCTCGTTTAAATACTCCGCAAATCCTTTGCCAAACGATTGGTTAAAGATAATGCTGAAGTAGTTCGGCGTAATCTTGAGCCAAGCCGCCACCTCGGAAGCCTTCAGATCGGTGCTGTGATGGGCTTCAATATATTTCGTAACCCGATCGACCGTCCAATGGTTTTTCCCGCCTAAGGTGGAATGAATCGAGGAAAACAGTGACATCAGCTCGCTCCGGATTAGCGCTTCGATCGCCCGGTAGGAGTTATTCGCATACAGGTCGATGGTTCCTTCCAGGATGCTCACGAGCTCTTCCGAAAGCTCGATGCCGCTCGTCCTCAATCTGCGTTGGATGACGATCTTCAGCTCCTTGTACGCCTGGTCGATTTCCGCGAGCGAACAGCCTTTGATCCGGTACTGCTCCATTATCTTTCCCCATACCTGTTTAAGCTCGTCTTCTCCTCCGTTGAACAGAAAATTCACCAGTTCTTTCTCCAGCTCCAACGCGGTGACCAACCCGCGATTTTTACGGG
Source organism: Paenibacillus sp. CC-CFT747 (assembly GCA_030323305.1). Lineage (GTDB taxonomy): Bacteria > Bacillota > Bacilli > Paenibacillales > NBRC-103111 > Paenibacillus_AO > Paenibacillus_AO aurantius. The sequence goes on from CP106741.1 coordinate 5,048,504, forward strand.
AGCGAACCTCTTTCCCGGAAAACGTGACGGTACGCTCCTGCAAGGCTCCAAGCTGAACGCTTTCGATCGCCTCATGGCCATGCACGTACGCTTCTGTCAACGAATGGAAGACAGGCGAAACGCCAAAATGCAGGTGGCGGCCGGAGGCCGCCTGCCCCGCCAGCTTCGTCAGAATCGAGGGCAAGCTTTCCCGACTCGGCTCTCGGGAGTTAACACACAGGACAATCAGCAGATTTGGATGAAGAAAGGTGGAGATCACCTCATGACCGTGGCCCGCTAAGGCTTCCTCATTCTCTCCTCCCAATCCCGGCGGGCTGCCCGCCTCTCCTCCGACGTCGATTGTTCGCGCCAAAGCGCATAATCCTCCCGTTGGCTGGCTATCAATCCAAAGCTCAATTCCGATGCCGAAACGCCCGGAATCGGAGACCCTCCGGCAGAGTTTGGTCGTTCTGCAGCAGACGGCTTAACCAATTCTGCCAGCGGTCCCTCACCTGCTCTCTCCCGCGGCTCACTTCCTGCTCCAGCTCTCCCCGATTCGTCGTACCATCTCCATCAGCTCGTCAACGTCGACCGGCTTCAGCAGATAGTCCTCAACGCCGATCCGGATCGCTTGGCGGGCATAATCGAAATAATCGTAGCCGCTCAGGATGATAATACGGATGTGCGGATACCGCTGCCGCAATTCCTTGGCCAGCTCCAGACCATCCATGCCGTCCATGTGAATATCCGTCAGCACCAGATCGACAGGCTGCGATTCGATCCGCTCCAGGGCTTCCACCCCGTCGGAAGCATCGCCCACTACCTCCACGCCAATCGTTTCCCATGGGATCGTCTCCCGCAGCCCCCGGCAAATGACCGGTTCGTCGTCTACTATTAGCATTTTGATGGTCATAGCGCTTTCAGCTCCTTCTCCAGAACGGGAATGGTTAAACGGACGCAAGCTCCATACCGGTTGCCTTTTTCCGGGAAGTCGACACCCCAGCCGCTGCCATACAGAAGAGTGATCAGCTCATGAATGTTGTAGAGCGCATGGCCGATCAGCTCCCGTTCCCCGCTTTTCTCGGCTAGGGCATAGCGGATCGCTTGCAGCCGTTCCGGCGGGAAGCCGATGCCGGTATCTGACACGTCGATGATCAGCTCATTCTCCGGGCCCCTATAACAGCGAACTTGAATTCGGATATTGCCCTTCTGACGGGCGGCGAAGCCGTGCTTGATGCTGTTCTCGACGAGCGGCTGGATAAGGCGCCTTGGCAGGACCGTGTCCTCCAAGGAAGCTTCCATCAGCAAGGAGAACGCCAGCTTGTCACCCATTCGCTTCTGCTGCAGATTAAGATAAGACCGGACAAACTCCAGCTCGTCCGCAAGAGTGGCTGTCTGTTTCTCCCGGTTCATGCTCATCCGGAAAAATCCCGACAAAGCCTCGATCAGCTGGCTCGTTTCCGGAGCCTTCTCCAGTCTTGCCGTCCAGCGAATCATATCCAGCGTATTGTACAGGAAATGAGGATCCATCTGGCTCTGCATAATCCGCAGCTCCGATTCCTTCTGCTGAATTTCCAGCTTATACTTGTTGTCGATCAAGTCTTTGATCGTCGTGACCATGTTGTTGAATTGACGGCCCAATTCGCCGATTTCATCGTGGGAGCGGATCGTCACCCGGGCGGAGAAATCTCCGCTTTTCAAGCGGCCGGTTTCCTTCTTCAACTCCAGCATAGGGCGAATAATCGCCACCTCGAAGCCGATCAGCGCAAACATACCGAACAGGATAACGAGCAGGAACAGGATTTGCAATGTGATTTTGAGGGCGTTCGTTTTGGCCACAATCGTTTTATCTTTCACCAGGGTCACGATATTCCAACCGGTGGATCTCATCACTTTGTTGAAGAGGACATAGCTCTCGCCATCCATCTGCAGTACCGTGTTCTTGCCGGGATGCTGCTGAAGCGTTTTCAGAACATCGGCGTTCGGGTATGGCTTTCCGATCCATTGGTCGTCCTTATGCAGAAGAACCGTGCCGTCCGGCCGGAGAATAAAGGTGGACGTCTGCTCCTGCGGGATGGCCGATGCCAGCAGGCCCGAGATTTCCGATTCGTTCAGCCTCACAACCGCAATTCCTACATCCTTTGTTAAATCATCGAAGGAATAGATGACGCGAAACAGCGAAAGGACCTTCTTCGGTCCCGTCCAGCCGCTTACGAGGGAATAGGAATTCGACCAGACGTTGCCTCCACGGCTCATTCTCGCCTGATCGATCCATGGCTGCTCGGGTCCCTCCACCGGTTCGCCGAGCTGCATTTTATTCCCATTGTTTCCCTGAAGGGTAACGGATTTGATATAGCTCTTGGACATCAGCTGAAAAGTGACGAAGCCTTCAATGGTCTGGCGGTCATATTCCAGCTGTCTTTGCGTATCCGGTGTCTCGGGGGTCTGCATGAAATCACGGAATTCCTTCTGGTAGATCATATAGTCCGTAATGTCTTGCACGGCCTTTATTTTCTCATATAGATTCATCTCAATGGTATTGAGACTCTTCTCGGTGGAAGAGATGAACTGCTGCCGCAAGATCTTATCATAGCGGTTAAGGAACGCGTACCCCACGACCAGCGAAGGCAGCGTCACCAGCAGAAGGAAAATCGCAATGGATTTTTGCCTTAAGCTGATGCCGGACCTTCCCAGCTTGTTAGCTATCATAGATGCTCCGCCCTCCCTTGGCTTCTATTCTTTTATCATATAAGAGAGTGGGAGGAGAAGCTATGGAAATTGTTTGGCTATCCTTTGACCGCCCCTGCGGTCATTCCTTGTACAAGCTGCTTCTCCAGCAGCAAATAGAAGGCCAGCACCGGTGCCAATGCCATGGCGAGAGCCGCCATCTGCATCGTTTGGAACTTCGTTTCCGTACCTGTGAAATTCGCGAGGCCGAGCGGCAGGGTCTTAAGTGGCTCCTTGTTAATCAGCACTAGCGCAAACAGGAACTCGTTCCAGTTGTAGATGAAGTTGATGATGATAACGGTAGCCAGTGCAGGCCGGGTCATCGGCAAAATAATCGACCAGAAAATACGGTACACCCCGGCACCATCGATGATCGCCGATTCTTCAATGTCCTTCGGAAAGGATTTCATGAACCCGACGAGGATGAAAATCGTAATGGACAAGTGAAACGCCGTGTAGGGAAGCACCAGGGACATATGGGTGTTCAACAGGCCGATTTTCTTCATCAGGATGAAGATCGGCACAAGAGTCGCATGAATCGGAATGGTCATGCCGATGATAAATAAGGCGTAAGCCCATTTGGTGAATTTGTAATCGAATCTTGAGATAAAATAGGAAGCAAGCGCACCGAGCAGCACGGTCAGCAAGATGGCCAATACCGTCACGTACAAGCTGTTCCAGAAATAGGTTCCGAGATGCGCCACTTTCCAGGCGTTGGCGTAATTGCTGAAATCCCATAACTTCGGCCATCCCATCGGGTTGACGGCAAATTCGTTCTCGGATTTAAAAGAGCTGATGACCATCCATACCAAGGGAAGCACGTTAAGAAAACATAGGACAGCCAGAAAGGCATGGACGACCGACAATTTGAAACGCGAAGTGTGCATATTTTCTCCTTTCCGCCACATCCTGCTTATTGGCTGCGTCTTGTTAACAGGTTAGCGGCATAAATGGCAATCAGGCTGAATACTAGAATCAGCATGGACACTGCGCTTCCTCCGCCGAAGCTCATGTTCTGAAAAGCGTTGTTGTACATGTAAATCGTCATGACCTCGGTGTTATGCGCCGGTCCGCCGGCCGTCATGACATAGATGAGGTCGAAGACGCGGAAGCTGTTGCTGATAGCGAATACGAGGGTGACCCAGATCGTTTCCTTCAGCATAGGCAGGGTGACGTACCAGAACTGCTTCCAGCCGGTGGCTCCGTCCATAACGGCCGCTTCCTTGATTTCTGCCGAAATGTTTTGCAGGGCCGCCAAGAAGATAACCATGTAGAAGCCGTAATTTTGCCATATATATGCGACGCTGATCGAGAGCATCCCGAGCTTGGGGTTACCCAGCCAGTCCTGCTGCCAGCTGCCGAGGCCGACGAGCTCGAGTAGTCCGTTCAGCATGCCGTTTTCAATCTTAAACACCATGCCCCATATAATGGACACAATGACCGCCGAGATGACAACCGGCAGGAAAAGCATAGACCGGTAGGCCTTGATGCCCCTTAGCCCGCGGTTAAGCATCAGAGCGAAAAACAAACCGAGCGGCAGTTGGCCCAGAAGCCCCGTCGCCATCATAATCAGGTTGTTGCCGACGCCTTTCCAGAAGACCGAATCCTTTAACGTCGAAGTAAAGTTATCGAGACCGATATATCTCATGGGAGATAACCCGTCCCAATTAAAGAAAGAATAATAGAAGGACATGCCGATCGGCACCAGCGCGATTCCAATATAAATCACGAGGGCCGGCAGCATTCCGATAAAAACGGTCCAGCCTGTTCTTTTCAACACATGCATGGTACAGCCTCCGTTCCCGGTGAAGTTGCAATTTGACGGCAAGAGACTGTGCGTTGGCTGTCCTTTCCTGCCCCCATCGTGCAGTCGTCAAGCACTTTACGGTGCTGCCTGTCGTGACCCGCAGGGTCGGATCCCTCTAGGGGAACCGGACCCTGCGGGTCCTTCGTGGCAGACCGCCCTATCTCGTCAGGCGATTCTAAATAGTGGTACGTTATTTCTTGCTCTTGTCTTGGGCATCCTGCATATCCTTGGCAAGCTGCTCCGCCGTCTTCTGCTTGGTCGTGATAGCTTGAATGCCGTTCTCCAGGACGTCCTTCACAGCCGCCGGCATCACGCTGTCGAACACGGGAGCAGAGCCGTTCTTGGTCAGCGCCAGCATTTCTTTCAGATAAGGAGACGCATCCGCGGGAACTTCGACTTTGGCCGGTACGACAATCCCTTTGCTCATCAAAGTTTGATACAGCTCAGGCTGGTAGAAATATTGCAGGAATTTCATCGCGGCATCCTTCTTTGCGCCGCTCAAGCTTTTGCTCAGGCCGATCCCGTACTGAATGACCCCTGCACTAGCGGTCGGATCCCCCTTGCCTCCGTTGACGGCTGGGAACAAGGCAATTCCGATGTTGTCGGCAGCCGCCTTGTCGGAATTGCTTCCTCTGAACTTGGCGTCAATCGTCGAGCTCGTCATGGTCATAGCGGCTTTCTTCTGCAGGAAGTAATCCTGCTGCTGCACTTCGTCCATCGTGTTAATGTCCGCATTGAAAGCATCAAGCTTCACTAGGTCGGAGATGACAGAAAGCGATTTCACATAGTCCGGATCGGTGAATTTGGCTTCCCCTTTGTTAACCTTCGGGAGGAAGTCGCTTCCCGTAAAGCGATCTCCGACGGCGGACATGAAGGTCGACTGCATCGGCCATCTGTTCTTGTTACCCATGGCCAGCGGAGTGACGCCGGAGTCCTTCAGTTTCTTCACGAGATCCAAGAATTCGTCATATGTTTTCGGGAATTCCTTATAACCTGCCTTGGCCAGCATGTCTTTGTGGTAATAAACAATATCGACGAACGTCATCTTGGTGGGAATGGCATACTGCTTGCCGTTCACTTTATAACCGGCGAGTGCTTGTTCCGGCAGGATGTCCTTCCAGTTGCTCATGATTTCGTCGATCGGCATCAGCACATCGGCGGCGATGTAAGGATCCATTTCGATTCCCGGATAGAGGATGAACATATCCGGCATGCTGTTTCCTGCCGCTTCCGTACGAAGCTTGGTGCGGTACTGGGCGGATGGGATATCCTGCGCTTCAATCTTAATGTTAGGGTTGAGCTCCTGGAACTTCTTGATCCGTTCTTTGTAAATCGTGTTGTCCACGTTAGGAGTGGACCAGTTGTATTCCATCGTCAGCGTTACCGGGCTGTTGGCTGGCGTGCCGTTCTCTTTGCCCTCATCTGTAGTGGACCCGCCGCACCCCGCCAAGGCCGTGATCAAAGTCGTGGAAGCGGTAACGAGCATCGTTTTGCGAATGGCATTCTTCATTCTTCGGTTCCCCTTTCTAAATGTCTATCTGGTATGGTGCACGTCTTTACAAAAACATTATAACGTTTGCTGAGACCGCTTAACTATCCGTTTAACTTACAATAAAGTTCAAATTTTTAATCTAAAGTTATAAAACTGTAATTATTCCCCTTGTCGTGTTAGAATAACTGACACATAGCCGCGGTTATTTTCACAAATCAAGGCTATAACCGCTTGTGCTGCTTGATTACTCCCCTTCCCGACCCCCTCCTGAATATCCTGCTTCCTAGAAGCCGTCTGACTCCTATGCTTGCCGCATTAGTATGTACCTAGTAACGCACTAGCCAAAAAGAAAATCCCAGTGAGCCTGGCTCACCGGGATTTTAGTTATTTCCTTTTCTTATCTCTTTTCTGATGATTAGGACTCACGCGGAACCACTAAGTCCTATATCTCGAGACAACCGAATCATGTCCCGGCAGAGAATTCCATTCTCATAGATCTCCTCCGAATAGTGCCGCGTGAAAAAATCGAAATCCACCCCAACGATTCGGAAGCCGCATTTCTGATAAAGCGCCAGCTGCCCGATGCTGGAATTGCCTGTTCCTACCTCGATTGTTTTAAAGCCTTGGGAAGCCCCGGATTCGATAGCATGCATGACCAGCTGCTTCCCGATCCCTCTGCCCTGTCTATGCTCGGCAACGGCGACATTCACCAATTCAACCGTATCCGGTCTTGTAGGCAAAAGAACGTAGGTTCCTACTATTTCCTTATCCTCTTCGCAAATATAACATTCTCCCCGGTTAAGGTAACCTTCTATCAGCTTTCGGGAAGGATCTGCCATTAGCAGAAGGCCCCATGGAGTGGGCTCACTTGGAGTAAGTTTTCTGATCATTCTTTATCCCTTCCTGCAGGTAATGGAGTGCGATGCAATCATTTTACCATATCGGGCACACCCTATAGAACGCCAAAAAAGCCGCGCTCCGCGCAGCAGATAGCCTCTTGATTCATTCCTTCTGATTAGGTTCCTCTTCTATTTTAAACAGCCACCATCTGTGTGTTTTTCCAGAAACCGTTCCACTTGTATTGATTTAAGAGAACGTCGAGCTCTTGGGAAAGCTGCAAGACGATAGACGACGACAAACCGAAGCGCTCGCTAGCGTCGTTCATTTCCATACGCTTTTGTTCGATTGCCAGCTCCAAGGGATCTAAATTCATCTTCATCGACCTCCTCTTCTTATATCGGCAGAAACTTCCTTAAACTTCATATTATTTCCAATGATTCTTTCTATTTAATACCCAGCAGAGAGCAAGTCCAAACGGCAAAAGGCACGCATTTACAAAAAAGTTTGATAAAGTTGTCCTTCTTCAGCATAAAAAGAGGCAGCAAAATAACCAAAAGCCCCTATCCCCTAAAGGAATAAAAGGCTTCTGGCTAATAAAGTTCGTTTATTAGGTCCTTATCCGCAAAGGAAGTTTTGCTTCCCTATTGTTTTTCGCACGCATAGAGAGGTTTTCTCGGCAACAAAGTTACCGGATAAGGCACTAGTTAACGGACTGGCTGTCGAGCTTGGCATCGATCTCGTTCACAAAGATCGAAGGGGCTCCCAATGGATTATGGAAATCGAATTCGACGGACGGTCCAAACTTACCCTTTCCTGTAACTCGTACCAGCATAGGCATAGGAGCGTGCCCTTCCGGCTTCCAGGCAGCGGAGATTTTGTACCGGCCGAGCGGGATATTATCCACTCCGTGACCGCCTGTGGAGAGAGTGTCGGCCATTTTCGTGATCGTTTCACCGGCGCCTCCGTCAAACAAAGGGCCGACCGGTGTAAGGGTAACCTCCAGGTCGCTCATTTCGAACATCGGCAAGCTGTCGTCAAACGACCAGAAGTCGGGATGGATCTCGAGATGTCCGACTACCCCTTTAAGGGTGAAATGGCGAATGGCTCCCGTGCTTCCGGCGAAAGGCTGATCAACGTCCGATCTTAAGAAAAACCTCTGTTCCTTCCCGTTATATTCTTTGGTGAAGGTGGTCGTCATGCTCCAGGTGGTGGGCAGCTGAGCCAGCTCGATCCGGTAAAAGCCCTTCTCATCGGTTACCGCCGCCAGGTTGCTGTCGGAGAACAGCATGTTATCCGCATTGATCGTCACGCCGGGAAGGGGATCTCCGTGGGCGTTGCGCAGGAAGCCTTTGACCACATAGGGCTCCACTTCCCCTACCGAGGGAACGGGCGCCGGGGTTGGAGACGGAGACGGCGCTGGAACCGGTGATCCAGGATCCGCCTCTTCAATGTGGATCGTCCACACCTGGCCGCTGCTGGAGAACCCGACCTCGTAGCCGCTGTTTTCCGATACGAATCGCAGCGGAACCATGGTTCGGCCCCCATGATTTGAGCCGGCACATCCAAAGCGACCGCCTTGCCGTTAACCATGGCCGTAGTGCTGTCAATAGTCAACTCAATGGATTGCCCATCCTTCTTACCGATTGCTTTGCGAACGTTTCCTTCCTCCACCCAGTCCACCGTGAAGCCCAAGGTTTCGAACAACTGGCGGAACGGAACCAGCGTCCGGCCGTCTTTTAGGACAGGCGCCATCTCGTCAAAATGAAGCTCCGTCCCTTTAAAGAAGACGCGGATCTCCAGATCCTGTGATCCCTGCGCCGGAGCCGGGACAGGAGTCGGCGTTGGAACAGGGGTAGGACTCGGTACCGGGGCTGGCGACGTGACCGGACTAGGCGAAGGCGCCGGTGTTTCTCCCGAAGTCATCGGCTGCTTGTATTTGATCGGCTTGGAGACCACCGTGCCCTGAGGAGTTTCGATTTCTAGTACGTAGGACTGCGTTTCCTTGATCGTCCCATTGTCGCTCGCATAAAGGTCGAACGTGAGGTCGCCTTCAAACTGGCCGACCGGTTCTTTGACATCCTTCCGGAAGCCAGGATTAACGATGAGGTGTTCATGAGTCGTGCCGCTGTCGGTGGTTACCGTTTTATCCTGCACCAGGCCGAGCAGCCATCCGGTGGTCACCCGATTGGTTCTCCATACCCCTGGTAATTGTCTTTGCCATAATCATCAGTGGATCGTAAGACAACGGCGTTAATCGTCGTTTTCTGGTTCAAGTGAAGCTGCAGCTTAAAGTGGCCGTCCTTCTTGCCCTCTGGGGTGAAATCCGCCGCCCCGACTACATCCGATCCCGTGTCCTGCAGGCTGAATTCTTTAATCTTGATTCCCTCCGGCTGCGTTTCCCCGAAAGCACCCGCTATCCCGTTAAATGCCAGACAGCCTGCCAGCAGCAGCGAGTAGCCGGCCATTTGTTTTCTCTTTCCGTAGCCCTTCATCATTTCCTTTTCTCCTTCTCCCTCTAAAATTGGCGTAAAATCAACCTACCTCTGGTTTCGCTTCCGGCTTGGCGGCCACCATCCACTTGGCTTGAGCCGTGAAAGCCATTTCCGGTTTCGCTTCCGGCTTGGCGGCCACCATCCACTTGGCTTGAGCCGTGAAGGCCATTTCCGGTTTCGCTTCCGGCTTGGCCGCAGCCGTCCACTTGGCTTGAGCTGTAGAAGCCATCTCCGGCTTCGCTTCCGGTTTGGCCCTCATGGATGCCGGAACGGCGATCGCGCCAAGCAGAGTCAACGCTAGCATTGCTTTTACTTTTTGATTCATCTCCATAACCTCCATGTTCTCGTCTTGCTTACCCTTTGATCATAACGCTTTTCGGCTTCCGGTTTCATGAGTCATGGCCAGGAAGAACCGCGGGAAGAAGTTGGGAAGGAATCCGGGAACGGAATGGGAATTTCATCTGCGATAGGACGCCAAAAAAACCTCCCGGCCGCGCTCTCAAGAGGCAACCGGGAGGCTGTAAAGGAAGGATCCCGTAAGGATCAGGAGAGAATCCCCTATTCCTCGCGGGCTTTCTGGACCAATCGTTTCGCGGCGTGGCGATCCGTAACCTGCAGCTTATTCAGGATATTCGAAACATAATTGGCGACGGTCTTGCTGGTGATGTGCAAACGGGCGGCAATTTGAGCGTTGCTGCTTCCCTCCGCAATCTGCTCCAATATTTCGAACTCGCGTTTCGTTAACTCTGAGAACGTAGGATCGTCTGCCGGTACGGCAGGAGACTGGGAAAAATAATGCATCATCCGGCTCGCAATATCCGAGCTGAACACCGCTACCCCATTGCCTACCATTCGGATGGATTGCAGCAGCTCCTCCTCATCGGAATCCTTCAGGATGTAGCCTTTGGCCCCCACCCGCATAGCGGTAAAAACCGACTGGTCGTCTCTAAACATCGTGAGGATCAGGACCTCGGTCGCGGGATGCTTTTCCTTGATCAGCCGCGTCGCTTCGATTCCATTCATTCCGGGCATACGGATATCCATGAGCACCAGGTCAGGCTGCAGCTGCTCGACAAGCGCTAACGACTCCTCCCCGGATGCCGCTTCCCCAATCACTTCCAGATCGTCTGTCGTCCTCAGCAAATTACGGACACCACTCCGAAATAACGGATGATCCTCTGCAATCACGATTCTCAAAATTCATGCTCCTCCTTCAAGTTAGATGGGCAATACGGCAAGCACTCTTGTACCACCCTGCTCCGCTGCTTCTATAGAACAATGTCCGCCTAATTCCGCGGCTCTTTCCCGCAGGGATTGAAGGCCAATGCCTCCTTTGCCGGGAAGCCTTGGCGTATAAGCGGATTGAAGGCCGTTGCCGTTGTCCACCACCTCGACAACCAGCTTCTGGGAATCCATCACATAAAGCTTGACCGTGCACTCGGACGCTTGGCTGTGTTTAAACACGTTTGCCAGCGATTCTGTAACAATCCGGTAAGCGGCTACTTCAACCGCCGCCGGTAAAGCCGGAAGGGGAGGCGGTTCCTGCAGCTGGATATGGATAGGGGTCACTCCCTGGTCATCCGCAAGCAGCCTGGCCGGCTTATTCAGCTCGTTAATTCTTTCTTCAATCGCGCTGATCAACCCCAGCTCGTCGAGGGAGGGTGGACGCAGGTCATGAACGAGTGTCCGAATTTCCTCAACGGTTGAACGGATGGTTTTGCGGAGATCTCCCAGCATCTCGATGGCAATGTCAGGCTTCCTGGTTACGAATTTCTCCGCCGTCGCCGAATTAAGCGCTAGTGCAGCAAGACGCGGGGCTAGATCATCGTGCAGATTTTTCCGTATTTGCCGCCGTTCCTCCTCCCGTGCCAAGACCAGCTTTTCCCGCGATTCCTGCAAATCCTTAGCGAGCAGCTTCATACCCAGGGTCATGTTCACATTTTCCACGATCGGGCCCGCTTGGTGCAGGAGCACCTCCAGAAACTTGTTATCCTCCGAAGAGAAGGCTTCCCGGGAGAACGCCTGGATAAGTAGAGCGTCCCCAGCTTTTCCCCGCGGTGGATAATGGGATACGACAGCACCTCATCCAGAGGGGAGCCGGAGGATGCCACAAAGGCATCCTTCTCCCCTAGTCCGATGGCAATGCCTGTGTAAGGCAGGCGCAACGAATCTTTAATTGTAGAGGCGAGTGCTTCCAGCATGGCCTCCGGGGCCATCGGCCGGACGAGCTGGCTTCCCAGGTCGAGCAGGACCGAATAGGGATCATCGTGGCGTCCTTTCCACATGCGGTTGATGAGCCGCTGCAGCTTTTCCTTTAAAGGAGCGAACGCGACGGCCACGAGAGCCGTCGAAGTTAACGAGATGAACAGATTGTTCTCCGTCTCAAAGATCCGGCTTAAATAATAGACCGAGAAAATATAAAGAGCCGCCACACTTAGAGTCAGGGCACCGTAGATCAACGTTCTCCTGACAAGCGGATCAATATCCCACAGCCTGCGTCTTAATACAGCGAGGGTTAGGGTAAGCGGAATGGCCAATAAGCTCATATTCAGAATGGCATTGAGGTACACATAGGTTAGGGCGCTTCCATCATTCAGACGGGGATCGAATAAGAGGCTCATGACGACAAAGCCGATCATGCTGACGGCAAGGCCGTATACTACCCACTTGGTCTGCTGGCGCTGGGCCCGCGAGGATACCTTCCAATACCGGAAAACCTGCGAATAAATAAGGATCAGCGTGGAGCCGACGTACCATAAGGGCAGAAGGTAAGCGGAGCCTGGCATTCGGTTCCAGATGATTCCCTGGTTGAAGAAGCTGCTTACATCGACAAGCAGAATGAACAGGAAGACGCCTGCTGTCCATCTGGGCACGAACGAACCGTTGGGAAAGATTAAGAACAAGAGAGACAATCCGATCCAACCGATGGCCGAAACCAAAGAAAACCACCATTCCCCGACGGCATTTCCTTGAAAGGCAATCGGGGTTAAGGAGGGAAAGGACGTGCCGAACGCCACCAGGGCCAAGGAAGCCAGAAGGGCCATCGGCTCCCGAAAGCCTTTCCGGAATAGAAGCAGCGCCGCCGCGTAGAAGCCGAACGTAAACCCAACGTCGATAATAACAAATAAGGCTGCGTAGGACTCAAGAGAGAGGAAATGCCTTGGGCATTCTCAAGGGGCATGGCCGGGACCAAAGTGCCGCAGCCGTCTAAGATGCAGGTGGTTACTAGTTTGTGGTAATACTTGAGGATCCCTGAAGAATAGAGGACGACGGTAACGAGAGAAAACAAAGCGGTAAAAACCTGAAGGGCGGCAAGAAGCCCTTTATGCGGTACCCGGGCTGCGGGTTCCGCGGTGTGACTGACGATCTGATCCTGCGTTTGCTGCATGTAACCCCTCCGACAATAGAACTCCTTCTATTATAGCGGGCAACCTGCTGCCTGAATACGGAGGAAATGGAAGTTCCCGAAGGAATTCCCGATTTTCCCAATGACTTTCCCAGGTTCCGTTCCCCGAATCTTGTGAGAGCCCTGCTCTGTTTCTCGTGATTCCCTCTCCCCTATAATCGAACTCGCAAGCCAAATTCATTTATTCAGGAGGTTATTAGAAACATGAAAGAAACACGAGTAATTCAATGGTTGGGGATGATTTGTTTGCTGGCCGGTCTAAGCCGCATGGGGATGACACCAAGCTCCATGATCTGGGGAACGGACAGCATCCAGGAGTTGACCTTCGGAATCATTGCGAGCATTCTTATGTCCGTCGGCACGATCGCCATCTATATGGTGCAGGCAAGAGAGACGGGAGTTGCCGGGTTTATTACGGTGATGGGTATCATTCTGGGCAATATCTCCACCGCCTGTATGCTCTGGCCTTTGATTCAATCCGGTGCCACGCCCGCGGAACCCGAGGGAATAGCTGTCAATATCTTGCGCCTGCTTATGATGGTAGGATTAACCGGAGGAACCCTTGCCTTTACCTTTCTCTCCTACCGGGCGAACATCTTTCCGCGCTGGGTCATCGTTTTGCTGGTCTTGATGCTTTTGTCCATGGTGCTGCCGGTCGAAGACAACAAGTATATGGCTTTTTTCTGGGGATTGACGTATGTGGGTATGGGCTATGCCATTTGGAGGGGAAGATTGAATCCATCGAAGGTGCTGTATGAGATCAACCATCAAACTTATCAACCTTGAGTTGGCTCCGGCCGAACACTTGGAATTTACCACCCATTTCTCTGTATACCGGGAAAACATCAGACTACGGAGAGACTGGAACCTGCCGCTTACCTCCGTTCCCCGGAACGATGCCTGCTATTGGGTTATGCGGCAAGGTCAACGAATCGGCGGTGTGCTGGCGGAAGCCAACAAACTGGGCCCCCTGTTCGTCATCCCGCCGAATAAGCTGGAGGACTCCTGGCTGCAGGAGCTGGTCGCCTACGTGATTTCGATCTCCGATTTCAGGATACCCATCCAGGCGGCCGGTGTCCTTTCCTCCCAGCTGGAAGGGTTCCAGAGGAACGGATTTGCCCCGATCCTAACTCGTCATGGCATGATCCGGCCTACCGCCCCTTTTCCAGCGGCATTTCCGCACGACTGGACGGCGGGGCAGCCCGATCCGGCAGATATCGACGAAGCTGGCCTCGGTTCTTCATACGGCCTTTCGACAGGGAACGGCCGATCCTTTCATGACCGACACCGAGGAGGACTTGAAGTGGGACCTGACGGACTTTTTTCTCTTATCGGAAAAGGACCTCCCCTTCGGCAGGCCTCAACGGTCATCCGGGATAACCACACCTCCTCGATTGCCGGCGTCTGCTTGATCGGACGCAATGAAGGCTGGCCGTTCCTTTCCTATATTGCTGTACTACCATCATATCGGGGAAAAGGATTGGCCACCGCGATGATCCAGCACGTCTTGTCCCGTCTTCATGAACAAGAACCGCTGCTCCTTTTGTTTTTGACGGAGGGGAATCCAGCCAAGAACCTTTACGAGAAGCTCGGCTTCTGGTCGGCCCCAACCGTTACCCTGATGACCTACAACCAGTAAAAAGACTAGTGATAAGTACCCGTAAGATTGTCCTCCGTATCGATTAATAGCTTGGTTAGGAGAACCACTTGCCCTGCATGGTAGCTGTAATGCTCGCATACCTGAATAAGCAGGGTCTTCAGATCCCTCGTATAATGCGATTCGGTTTCGTAAGCCGGGCGCTCTATCATTTTATTCCAATCCTCGATCGAGTAACGGATGTCGATGCTGCTCTGCAGATCGTTTTCCGTTATCCCTTCAAGGATACGGGACGCCTGCTGCCTAACCTCACGAAGCCGTGCGATCAATTCTTTTCCGGATAGGCCTTGGTTTAGGGAAAACTCCTCTGACCGCTTCCGCGTAAAAGGAGCTTTCCCTATTCCGCTAACCAAATGCTGGTATTCGTTACCCGCCAGGTGCATACATAGGTTCCCTATGCTGTTCATATTAGGTTTAATGCGGTGCCATATTTGTTCGTCGGACAGCTGGGCTAAGCAAGTCTCCATTCGCTTCAGCTGTTTGCTCATTTCCTTCAGAACGATATCGTTTAGTTTCAGATAGATGACCTCCCTCAAGTTTTACGGCTGCCTCTCTTTTATCCGGCTAACGGGAAATGCTGCAGAACCATGAAAAAAGATGACCCCTGTTCCTTCCAGAGGTCATCTTCCGTTAGCCGGTTAGGCTTTTCCCGCAAGTATAGCTGCTATACAAAAGACGGCATCCGGTCTATTACCTCGCCGCTCACAACTTCGACCAGCTTCATCGGCTTTCCCTGAATGGAAGGACCCAGCAGGATCTGCTTGGAGCATCCTATTAAAACGGGAGCAGAAGGACGACCCCGGCGCAAGCGTGATGATCCAAGCTTTCCTCCTGCACCCCATCGGTTTCCGGCGGATTTTCCTGGCTGACTCGTCCCTTTTCCTTTGTCGCTCATTTCGAATCCCCTCCGACGATGTGTTTAATGGTAGTCAACAGCTCCGCATTATGATCGACAACTTTTTGAAGATGTTCTTTGGTAAGAACCGAATCTCCTACAAGGTTTATTGACAAAACATGGTTTTCACCTAAAGGATAACATAGCACACTAACCTTTTCAACGTGCTGCTCATGAGTAAAGGACCACTTGTTGCTCTGCTGAACTTTGATGACGATAGGCGGCTCCTTCTCGGAATCAACCGATTGAAAGGGATAAAAAGCCCCTTCATCTATATTACCCGCTGCATAGGCCATTCCATCCGTTCCCTGCTTAACGTATAGGACGACGTGCGTGACTTTCGTTTCGCCCAAGGGGGAACCAGGAAGGAGACCCGGATGCCTTCACTTAAGGCATGGTACCTTTTGGAGAGGGGGCCTCCTCGGTAAGAGGGACTATTCTGCTCATTTCCCAAAACAATTTGACGATACTTCCGTTTCTTTTGGCTTTATCGATGGGGTCGATGAAGAAGGATTCCTCCGCTATCACTTTGGCCATACGGGCACAGGCGACGGAAACGGCTGCTTCCAGCTCGTCATCATGACCATATTCATATTGCAGAAGGGTAATACCGGCCAGATCAGACAAAAGATGATAAGTGCCTACCCGTACGTCTTTAATATGTTCCCCGTCGCTCACTTCAAGATCTTGAGGAATTAGACAGAAGACCCGTACCATAATCGCACTGGCTCAATCTTCTGGATAACGATTCCATCGTATAGTCATTTTCTTGGAAGGTACCATTATACCAAGGCAAAACCTGTGCAACCCTTTGAAGATTGGAATGAATAGCAGGGCCGTACTTCATAGATTCGCGAGAAGAACCTATGAACAATTTCGGTTTGCTTGCCGGTTTTATAATCACAAGATAGACTCCTTTTTACGAACATATGTACCTACTCATTATACACCATTTTGGCATTTGGTAAAAGCTGGTTTCGTCTTAAAAAATAAACCGCGCTGGGCGCGGCCAAGATTGCTTCCGTATTGTTGTTTCAAGACCTGCCACCTGTCCTTTTTTATCTTACCGCGCGGTCGGCAAATCTTTCGTAGTTGTCCGTCACTGCCAAGGCCAGACTCCCTTTCCTATAGAAGTTGTCGTCGACCCTCCAGGTGTGGCTCTGTTTGTTTTTTCTTCGCATGTAGACGTAATTATAGGGGGAGGTAGCGTAAGTCTTATATCCTTTCTTTCGGCAATCGATCAAAAATCTCACATCCTCCCCGATGGAACGGTCGGCAAACCGCACCCGGGTTAATACCCGTCTCCTGAATAAAATCGTACCTCCCTGAACCAGCAGGGAGACCCTGTCTTTCTCTTCGGGTGACCTAAGGAGGAGCCTTTTGGCAGCAGCAAGGTAAACCAGGCAGGCGTGCTTTCCGACCACATCGCTTTTCGTACGATAGAGAGCTTTCACCTGCTCCTTCAAGTAATACGGCGAGTAATAGTCGTCATCATCAAACTTAGCGATTAATGGATATTGAGCTTTGGCTATTCCGCAGTTTAAGCATTGGCCCAATGATAGTTTTTCGGGAACTTGATACACCCTCACATCTTCATATCTCCGGGTTACGGCCCGATAAAGGTCCAGCTTCATGCTGTCTTTGTTGAGGATGAGGATAAGCTCTTTCTTTCGGTACCGCTGATTTCGATAGTTGGCGAGAATGTTTCCAAAGAATTCCGGACGATTGGTGCAGACCACAATCGAGACCCCGCTGGCAGCAGCTGCTCTGGCCACATACACCCTCCCTTCGCTTCTGTACTTCATAATATGAAACCAATAAAGGACCGGTGTAGGTCATAAGGCAGCAGCCCTGCCCGTTAGGACAACCAGATAGACGGAAATACCTGCCGATTCCCCCATCGGACGGTCACTTGATCGACGAGTTGACGGATTTTATCATCCATGGTGCGGCGGATTTCCGTCTCGTGTCCGACTACAGCCGTGCAGGCCTTCATAGAAGGGAACCGCCTTTCTGTTTCCCCGTAAACATGGCCACATAGCCGCCGTTGGGCTCCATCCTTACCGTTGTCCAATCAGAAAGCGCGATCTCATGGCTCACTTTGCACTCCAACCCGTGCGGCTTCTCCCTATCGGTGATTTCCGTCACCTCATACTCCACTCCGTCCTCTAAGAAAGATAACGAAAGCCGTTCCAAAGTGACCCTTTCCGCTTTACCATTCAAAATGCCTAGAAACCAGATGCCCCCGCTCCGCCGGGCAAAGACAGCCAGCTCGCCAATGGCGCTTGGTTCCAGAACCCTGGTTTCCTCCCAGACCGAAGGAATCGCTTTGAGCACTTCAAGCCCTGCCCGAACCGATTCCTCTTCCAAGAGATAGGCCGGGTTCTCGGCCACGACCTGAAGCGGCGAGGTAAAGACAACCATCGTAGCCAGCTGATGGGCATAAGTGGTCTCTCCCCGGTTGGAAAAGCCTACGGGCGTATAGTCTCCATGGCCTGCGAGGAACCGGGTAAACGGCAGCGCGGCATTGTGCCAGGCGGGAATGGGGCCTTCCTTCATCTTGTTCAGCTCCAGTCCCCGGATCCCTTCTCTCGATATTTCATTGGGATAAGTCCGCGACTCACCGGTCGGCTTCGAGATCCCATGGAAATTTATCATCAGCCTCCGTTCGGCTGCCTTCTCAAGTGCGGCTATTTCAAAATCGATGGCGGCTTTCGATTCGTTATCGATGAAATCGATTTTTAAGCCTGCCGCCCCGGCATTTCGGGCTTTGTCAAAAAAATCACGAATCGCTTTCCAGTTGTCCTGCGGGTCATTAATTTCACCGGATCTTTTCCAAACAAAGACGCCGATGTCTTTGCTTCCCGCATAGGCCGTCAGCTTCTGCAGCTCTTCCCATGGATTCTCCCATGCTTCCCAGCCCTCGTCCATGGTCGTATATTCGAAACCCAGCTGGTCCGCGCAATCGATCATCTCCCGCTCTTGTTCGGGTGTGCCGGTTCCGAGGCTCCACCAGCGCCAGACGGATCGCCCCGGTCTAATGTAGCTCGTATCCTGGAACAGCTTCTCGGAGGAGGAGGATTTAAGCTGGTGATCAAATCACTGTTCACAAGACCGTTCAAATCCGGGCTTACCATTGTAACGCGCCAAGGGGTCGTGAACGGGCCTTTCACCGTAAAACCTTTTTCCCCTTCGGTAAAGTGAACCTTAACCGAACGATTCCCGGCAGCTTCGAGACGCATGCCGCTGTAGCCATACAAGGCGGCCTCCACGAGAGCGGCATAGCCGCCTTGGTCTGGAAGCTCCACCACAAGCGGAGATCCCTGAACGGGGCCTTGGCTGGATGAGGTGTGCAGCTCGTCAGCGTCGACCCGGATCCACTCCCTGCATAGCTCTTAAGCTTCCAAGCGTTGTTGCGTTCGAACAGCCAGACCCGGCTTAGGGCGGGAAGACTCCAGCTGGAAGCCTCTTCTTGGATATTGATGCTTCCTTCCTCGTGAAGCTCGTACCGGAAAGCGAATCCGTCATCGCAGGCTCTTGCTTGAAGCCCGTATTTCCATCCGCTGGATCCATGTTGCAGCTTCAGAATGGCTTCGTGGCCATGATATACGGCCTGGGAATGTCCTCCCCGAGTCTCATAGATCTCGAAGACGTTCCCCTGACGAACGGATTCCACGAGGACATTTTGTCCCAGGTCTACCCCATCCGCGGTTAGACCCATATCCGATTCCTCCAGGATAACCGTTTTATTTCTTCTTACTTTGTACTTCAGCCGCCCCTCTGGAGTAAGTCGGATGGACGCCGTCAGGCCTCCATTCGGACTTCTAAGGACCCATGAGCTGTCGCCGCTGTTCATATAATAACCGTCTCCTTTACGAATAGAGCGGTAAAAAGCCGGCCGGCGGGATGCCGGCCAGCTCTCTAGCGTTCCTTTATGGCCCTTCCAGCAGAACATCTGCCGCTTGGTACAAGAGCGAAGCGGCTTCATGGGTGATTTGTCCGTCGGTCTCCAAGGATGCCACATGCTGCTTGAAGGCCCGGTACTGTTCATGAAGCGCCTGCTTCTCTAAGGAATTGGCGATTCCATCCGTCCCGATCCAGCCTTGCTCCCTGAGCAGGTTTACCAGCTTTTGAAGGCTGTTATTATCCTGAATAGCGGTGACGAACACGGTCCATGTTTCGGTTAATCCGTTTTCGGCACGGATCACATAGTCTACCGGATTGCTGTAGTTGGCCGGTCCCGAAGGAGTAAGAAGCGATGCTCCTCGGACAGGCTTACGGTGGGATTCAAGCTCGTGAGATCGGTTCCGTAGACAATCGAGACGACGGTTTTCTGTTCGGTTGAGATAAACGCATTCCCGATTTGATCCTTCGCTTGGAAGCCTGTAATATCCGTGCCGGCGGCATAGGGCTTTAACCTCTTCTCCGATGAAGTGCGTACCGTTCCGTCTTTTCCATACACATCAAAGTAGAAATGGAACGGGGCATCGGATTCCACTTTCACGGTAAACTCATAAGGATAGGTGGCCTTTTGCGTTACCTGCCATTCCCCATCACCAATACGATAGTGCAGCGCGACATGATCGGTTGTATCCGGCATATCCGTCACGTAGGTATACGCATGGTAGAAGGCCGGATTCGTCTGCAGCACTGCTCCCGCCCCGAAATCAGCCCCGCCCGCCGGCTGGACAACGGTTTCGCCGACTGGACGTGTCATCTCCTGGGAGGAATCGATTGCCGCGAAGGCCGGTGATTTCACCTCCGGTTGATTCATGACCAGCCCGATCAATCCATGAGCGGGAACCGTGAGAGTAACTGCTCCGCCGGATACCGCGACGGTGGAGGTATGGCCTTCCGAATCATACAGCGTTGCGGCCCCCTCCAGCAGAGCCCCGCCTAACGCTTCTCCGAAATGAACGGTTGTCGTGATGGCCGCCGACTCTTCATTCATCAGCGCGACACCAAAGGCTCCGTCCTTGCGGGCCGCCAGCCAATCGATCTGGATGTTATCTGTCGTCACAAGCCCGCGCTTCAGCCAAGGCCACATTCCCGTCTGACCGAAGAATTTGCCCGGCTCGCTTCCGAACTGACGGTTGTTGAAGTAAGCGTAGCCTTGCTGGCGCAGGAACGGGAAGTCGATCTGCCCGTCAGACCAATTCCAAGCCTGCGCGAACAAGTAATCCGTCAGCATGCCATAATAGACCGGGATATGATGATAATAGATGCTCGTAAGATCGGGTCCCACATAAGGGAACTCCGCCGATTTCTGGTGCATCATGTATTGGTTTTGATAATAGCCCGGATAATTGGCGCCCCTGCCGAGAACGGCATTGCGGGCATACATCTCGAACGTATCATCACCGGTCCATTTGGCCAGGCGCATCAAATCGGGCGCCCAGTTGGACATGGTGATAAAGCCGGAGTCGGTTCCCATAAACGTGCTTGCCTGCTCTACTCCTAGCCCGACAGGAGAAGGCATCCAGGCCGGAACCGTAACGTCCTGCAGATCGGCCAATTTCTCGGGATAACCCAACCGGTCCGAATATTCTCCTTTCCACCAGAAGTTCGCATTATTCAGGAATCCTCTCTCCCGGATCGCATCAGCATCGATCGTCATTTCCCCTTCCGGAACCGGGAAGGTCCGAAGCGTCGTCATCAGCATACGGGCCGATTGCGCCGCTCCATCCAAATATTTCGTCTCTCCGCTGATTTCATACAGATCCAGCAGAGCATTAAGATTCGGATAATAGCTCATGTAAATAAAGCTACCGAAATCAGGCAGGGTTCCCGGAGCAGCATAGACGACGTTCTGTAAATATAGATCGGCCGCGGCTTTTGCCTTATCGAGATAAGCCGAATTCCCTGTGTACCGGTACATCCAGACATCGTCTGACCAGGCAGGAGCATTGCCCGCGGTTCCTTTAACGCCATTGTCAATGCCCACTTGCCGGAAGGCCGGAGATAAGCCCTGGGTCATTTCGAACAAGCCGCCAAAGACACTGGTTCCGAAGCCCCCTATCGGCGACCCGATCGGAAGAGGATCGGGGAACGTTAAGGCTTGATGAGCTTCCGTATTGCCTTTGGACGTGAAGTGCTGGTTCTTCCGGGTAAGCATCGAGGCCAGCGTCGGCAGAACCCGGCGTTCGTAGATAGCCGGATCTTCGGTCAACAGGTAAGCCTGCATGGTGGCGAGTGGATTGCTGGTGGTCACGACATTTTGGCCTTCCATGTTGTAATGGCCCAACATATCCGAATCCCAGCCGCCGTAGTTATCGTCCATCATCAAGTCTTGAACGTTCAAGATGGTGTCGGTCAAGGACGATTCCACGTTCTTGCGGTAATCCTCCAGGCCGAGAATATCTTGCGTCACATGCTGATACGTTTCGTACCAGCCTTGGAGCCGGGTCACGGGGCGGTACGTAAAAGTGAAGGTTTCTCCCTGCGCCAGCCGGGAGTCCGGCAGTCCGAGCAGCGGGGCAAACAAGGAAGGCTGCACGCCGCGGTTTCTTCCCATGATCCCAAGGCCGAATTCGGAGTTGTCGTCGTACGCCCACCGAGGCTTAAGCGACTCGGGATCCGGGACGACGGCGTAGGTGACTTCCATCCCGTTCGCTAGCTGAGGCTTACCGGATAAGGTCATGGAGCTTGATGCGCTGGAAGAGGTTTGTTCCGTATTGAGTACCGGATCCTCGGGCATTCTCTTGCCGTGATAACGGAACGGATTAAGCAAATAATCGACATCCTCCAAGCGCTGCTCCGTCCCGTTAAACATTCCGATGCTGTAGGCACCAGGCTGTTTGGCATGCAGCTTCAAGGTCACAACCGGTTCCATGGCGTCGTCCGGTAGGCTCCATTCCGCTTCCAGACGCGCTTTGTCATTCTCTGCCACGAGGACCGCTCCGTCTGAACCGAGGGGGATACCGAAGACGGAATCATCCACTGGGGCAATCCGCCTTCGAAGGCATTGACGGTCACGAGCCGGATTTCCTTGCCGCCATCCTCCACTTCTGTCGAGAAGATCGGACTTTGCTGGGCCATGCCCGCAGGCTCGCTTTCCTCTCCATACAGAAGGAGGTATCCGAATTCGTCCGTTCGGGAATCGACCGGCACGAAGGTTCCGTTATGGTTCACATAGGTGCGCTTCTGTATAACGTTCCCCTGAGGAGTGGACACCTCATAAAACTCCACCCGTACATGGTCGTTTTCCAGGGTATGAACTTGTGAGGGCTCGGCGCCGGTTTTTGCCCAGGTTGGGTAGTCCAAACGATCCTGGAAAACATAACTCGGCTTTGCGATTTCCAGTATTTCCCAATAGGTGCTCGGAGGGGTGAAGTTCAAGTCGTTCGTCAGAAAGATGCCGTCCGTCCGGGCATAATAGCCTGACGTATCATGAAGCTTCAGCACGTTCGTTCCGGGTGTCAGTTCTACTGTGCCGCCATCCTCCCATGCCCAGCCGTTGATGCCGTGCTTTCCGAAGGTTTTGGCCACCTGCTGCCCGTTCACCTCCACATTGAAGAAGCGGGTCCCCTGCCGCGCAGAAAAGTCACGGGATCGAACCCATATTTTATAGGTTCCGGAGATCGGCGCTTCAAACCGGGCGACGGCGGGTCTTGCCGTAGAAGGATCGAACACAGCGTCATCGTCCTTCGTCATTCCGATCAGGTTGACCGTGCCGAAGGCGGATTCATAGCCTTGAAGCGTCCAGGTACCGAACTCTTCGAAGCTTCCCGAGCGCAGGAACACTACGTCCGACGGCGGCGGGCCTTCCGATAGCGGGCGGGATGCCGCCAGGTCAGTCTTCAGCGTGGCATAGGTCTCGCTCGGGACGAACTCCGGGTCCGCTGTAAACAACAAGGCTGCCACACGGGGACCTGCTGCCGACGTGTCGGTAAGGGATAAAGCCGCGGAGCCTGAAGCCAGGTTCACTCGGCCGCCTTTTTCCCATTTCCAGCCAGCTGTTCCGTGATCCCCTAGCGATTCAGAGAGGACCTGCCCGTTCACAGCTAAGGAGAAGTGTCCGCTTCCCGTCCCATTATCCTGGGTATACGCCCAGACGGTATAAATACCCGGCGTCTCTACCGCTAAGGCTGCCTCTGCCGCCATTGCTGTGGCGGGCTGCCCGTCTTCTTTCCCTTTCAGGGCGACACCGCGGAGCGCTTCGGTAGAACTCTCAACCGTCCAGGTCCCCAATTGGCTCTCGAACTGCTCGGGAACGACAAAATAGTTGGAGAAGTACCCGGGCAGGTTGAAGATATAAGGCACGTCTTCGTAGGGCGAGAGCGGAGTCTTAGGCTGCGGGGATTCCAGCTGTGTCTTTAGCGTCGTATAGTTCTCGTTGGGGACGAAGTTGGGATCCGTCGTCAGGACGATTCCATCCACCCTTGGATAGTAGGCGGAAATGTCCTGCAAGGCCACAGCCGCTTCGCCGGCGTTAAGTTTTACCCTTCCGCCTCTCTCCCACTTCCAGCCGTTGAAGCCGTGGGCCCCGAACTTATACGGAAGCGTATAGCCATTAAAGCTCATCGTGAACTGCCGCTGTCCAGAGTAGGTATTGAAATCCCGGGTATGAGCCCAAACATAGTAGACGTCTGATGCGGCAATGGAGACGGATGTACTTGTGGGTCTCGTGGCGCTAACATTCCGGTCCGTGCGGCCGACCAACGTTTTCCCCCGCAGCGTTCCGTCGGAGGCTTGGATTAACCACGTGCCGAGGTCGGATTGGAAATGCTCCGGAACAAGGAAATAACGTTGATGATCGCCAGCTTGATTGGAAATGTTCGGCATATTGGTGATAAGCGACGTTTCGGCCTGTACCGAAGCGAACGGAGCGATCAGGGAAATGATCAAGGTCCACAGCAGCAAAAAGGACAGCCTTCTTCTCTTCATGCCAATTTACCCCTCCCTATTCTCAAAATGGGCTTATTGCATACTCAAACACGGCCGGCCGCAGCTTCTTTCGATTCTTGAAGCTGCGGCCGGCGGCCTAATCTGCGCTGAAGGGATATTACTTTTGAGTGCTGGCGATATAGTCGTTCATCTGCTTGACATATTCCTTGCCGCCTTTTTCATACCACTGAGCGAGAAGCTTGTCGAAATCACTGACCGGCAGCTCCCCTATCATGATTTTCGTTATCGTTTCATCCCAGATGAGCTTGAAATCCATAAACTTCGGTTCCTTCGCCGCGGGCGGAATGTAGCCTTGGTCCAAGGAGAAAGCAACCGTCTCAATCGACCGGTCTACCCACGGCTTGACTTTGTTCCGGGTCGCCTCATCCAATTTGGCATCAATGAAGAAGTCTCCGTCATTCGCTCTTCGGACAATGGATTTTCTCCATGGGGCGCTAACCCCGTCGATGTACTTCCGCTGTCCGTTCTCCTTGTTGTATTCAACGCCTTCCACGCCGTACTTCACCATATCGAAGCCTTCGTCCGATAGCAGCCAATCGAGTACTTGAAGGGCCCGGTCCGGATGCTTCGCTTTGTTCGTTACCCCCAGACACCGAAGATCGCCGTGCCGTAGGAGACTCCCTTCAGCTGGCCCTGTTTATCCTTGATGAAGATATAAGAAATCTCCGTGTTCGGATTGAGCTCCTTCCCTTTCTTCTCTGCGCCGGGAGCATTCCCCGCAAATTCATAGCGGATTCCGGTAATCCCGCGTTGAAAACGGTCAATCGAAGCATTCCGGTCGATGACGGCCGAATCCGGATCGACCAGCTTTTCCTTGAACGCCATCTGGGTATAGGCGAGTACGTCTTTGTATACGGTGGAATTCTTGTCATACATCGGAGTCATGTAGGCATACTCTCCCCATTCGTCTTCTGCCAGCCCAAGTTGCCGAATTGGGAAGAAAGAATGGGATCGATCATCTTCGTCGTATTTAAGTACCCGGCAAATCCGAACGTATCGTTCTTGCCGTTCTTGTCCGGATCGTTGAAGGTGAACTTACGCATGATGTCCGTAAACTGCTCGATTGTCACTTCCCGGTTCGCCGGCATCTGAAATCCGATGTTCTTCAGCCAGTCTTCGCGGATTATAAAACCGTCATTTCGCGCGACAGACGTACGGGGAACCCCATAAATCTTCCCGTCACGCTTCGTTTCGAGCGCTTCCCATGAGACATCGTACGTATATTTCTTGATGTTGGGCAGCTGCTCCAGATACTTGTTAACGGGAATAACCACCCCTTCGTCAACGGCATTCAGGAACGATTCGTCCGTTTCGGACGGAAACATGACCAAATCGGCATAATCTCCGGACACGAGCGACAGCTGCAGCTGCTCTTTATATCCGCTGGACGGAGGGACGATCCATTTCAGCTCAACATTGAGCGCTTTCTCGAGCTTGTCGAAAATAGCCTTGTCGGCCGGCGCGATGTCGGCTGACGAGAAGTTAGCCATAATCTTAATCGTGACCTTCTCCTTCGGTCCGGCCGATCCGTCCGGACTCGTCTTTGGAGCTTCGCCGCCTGAGCTGCTGCCAGAGCAAGCCGCCAGCGCGAGCATGGCCGTGGTCATCCCTAAGCCGATCATACCTTTGAATGAACGCTTCATTGCCGTACTCCCCTCAATCTTTTTTCTATAACAAAGGCATGGCCTCTATTACCGAATCGTTAGCCTTTGACCGAACCCAGCATGATGCCTTTGACGAAATATTTCTGGACGAACGGATAGACGCAGAGAATCGGAATCATCACGATGATCAGCGTGGCATATTGGAGGGTGACGGGTGTGATGTTCAGATTTGCCGCTTCCGCCGCGTTGTCCCCCGCACCGGTCGAGATGGAGGTCAGCTTGGCCCCTTCTATGATTTCCCGCAGAAACAGCATGAGCGGCCACTTGTCTACATCCCGGATATACACGATGGCGCTGTAGAAGTTATTCCAATAGCCCACGGCGGTAAACAAGCATAGCGTGGCAATGATGGGACCCGACAGCGGGACGACGATGCGAAAGAGGATATACGGATCCGAGGCGCCGTCGATGCGTGCCGCTTCCTCAAGTTCTTCCGGGATATTTTCCATGAATGTTTTCATCAGGATGAGATTGAATCCGGTAAGCAGCGCCGGTATGACGAGAGCGGCCAAAGTATTGATTAACCCGAGTGAACGCATCAAGTAGTAATTCGGAATCAGGCCGCCGTTGAACAGCATCGTGAAGACGACGGCGATCATGATCAGGTTGCGGCCGCGCAGATGCTTCTTGGACAGCGGGTACGCGGTCAGGATGTAGAGAAGAATGCCGATCAGCACGCCGGAGACCGTAACGACGATCGTATTCCAGTAGCTGCTCCAGAGCACCGGATGGCCAAATATTTCCTTGTACGCTTCGAAAGTCACCTGTTTCGGCCAAATGCGCATCGGGTTCTCCACGAAGGCGGAATAGGAGCTGATGGAAACGACGAAGACGTTGATGAATGGGTAAAGCATGAGCAGGGTAATGATGGTGATGGCCGTATTGTTTAGGATGTCAAAAAGACTGACCATTCGCAGCCGCATTCGCTTCCCTCCTACCATATTGATTTTCCGCTGATTTTTCGTGCCGCATAATTCGCCGAAAGGATCAGAACGAAGCCGACTACACTTTTGAACAAGCCGACTGCCGTGGCGTAAGACAGCCGTCCATCCTGTAACCCGATCCGGTAGGTATAGGTTTCGAAAATATCGGCGGTCTCGTAGGTTACCGGGTTATACAGCAGAAAAACCTGCTCGAATCCGTTGTCCAGGATGTTGCCCAGATTTAAAAGCAGCAGGATGATAATCGTCGTCGCGATTCCCGGAATGGTAATGTAGCGAATCCGCTGCAGCCGCGAGGCTCCGTCAATCTTGGCCGACTCGTACAAGGTGGGATCGATGCCGGTCATGGCCGCCAAGTAAATGATGGTCCCCCATCCGACACCTTTCCAGATTTCGGCGCTCACGATGATACTTCGAAAGTAGCCGGGCTCCATCAGAAACTTAACCGGCTCGTGGCCGAAAGAGGTGATGATCTGGTTCACCAGCCCGGACGTGGGAGAGAGGAAGTTGATGACAATGCCGGCCAGCACCACCCAGGAGATAAAATGAGGCAAATAAAGAATCGTTTGGGTGATTCGCTTAAAAAGCATCTGCCTGACCTCATTGAGCATAAGTGCCAGGAGAATCGGAGCCGGAAAGCCCCAAAGAATCTGATAAAAACTTAACAGGATCGAATTTCTCAATACCCGGATAAAATGGGCGGACTGAAACAGCGTCTCAAAGTTTTGAAAGCCGACCCAGTCACTGCCCCAGATGCCTTTCACGATGCTCAACTTTTTGAAAGCGATTACGATTCCGAACATCGGAACGTATTTGAAGATCAGCAGGTACAGCAGTCCGGGAATTAGAAAAATATAGAGCCATTTGTTCTTGATCAGGTATCTCATGAAGCTTTCTTTCTTTATTGTAAGCACTCTCTGTGTTGGAAGGGCTCCTTGCCGGATCCCGGGATTGGATGGTTCCACCGTACCTCTCTCCTCCCTGCTTAAAATGACTTACCCTGAGTATATAAGCCGCCGGACCAAATAAAAATTCCCCTCCCTTTACAAATGGTGAGGGGATGTAAACGCTTTTATGAGAGCACATCTTATCAGTGGGAAAAAATCTACATTTGGTGGGAGACCGTAAACGTTAGGTCTGTTTCGGAATTCGCATTTCGACTAACGTTCCCTCCCCTTCTTTCCCGAATATCCGTAATCCATAAGGCTCTCCGAAGATTAGCCGGATTCTTTGGTTCACGTTGCTGAGCCCGATATGCTCGTCTTCTTTGATTTCATTGGATTGAAAGCCCAGGTTGATTCTATCCGCCAAAGGTTGACTGATGCCTACGCCATTGTCCTTGATCTTCAGCACGACGGCATTCGTTTCCTCGTATCCGATAATTGTGATCATGCCCGGCCGGTCGGATGGTTTGATGCCGTGATAAATGGCGTTCTCAATAATCGGCTGCAAGGTGAGCTTAACCGTTAAGTAGTCGAGAATACTGCCGTTGATCTTCCAGGCCACTTCCAGCTGGTCTTTATAATGAAGCTGCTGAACCTCGACATACAAGCGGGCATGCTCCATTTCCGTCCGCAGCGGAATGATGTTTTCTCCTCGGGAAAGGCTCAGCCGCAGCAAACGCGACAAGGTATGAATCATGACCGACGCCTCGTTCTTGCCTTTGGTCAGCCGCATCACCTTCCAATTCACCGCTTCGAGCGTGTTGTAGAGCATGTGCGGGTTGATTTGCGCTTGAAGCGCTATGGCTTGGGCTTTGCTCATCATTTCGTACCGTCGCCGTAACTCCTCTTCCATCTCTTTCTTCTGTTCGCTGGAGTCTTGGATGGTTGCGGCTATATATTTGATCTCGTTGACAGCCCCGGAGCCTTTAAAGTCCCTCATCGGAGGCTGGCTGTTCTTCAATAAAGAGAGGATTCCCCGGATCGGTTGGTAAGTCTTGACCGAAACGAGAAAAGCAATAAGCAGGCTGGATACCACTCCGATGGCAATCAGGAGAACGATAAAGGACCGAAGCTGGCTTTGTCTGGATTCATAATGCTTAAGCGGAACGATGGAAAAGAAGGTCCATTCCCCCGGGAGGAAGGCACGGCCGTTACGACATGATCCATTTTTTCGAAGGAAAGGATGCTGGAATACGTGGAGCCGAGGAACGGCATCGGCAGTTGGGGGTGCTGGCTCTTTAGCTGCTGATTGATCAGGAGTTGATCCTGAGTAAAGACAATTCTTCCTTCCCGGTCCACGATATAGATTTCTTGCTCCGGTGTTATCTCTTTAAGCAGGGGTGCCAATTGCTCGGAGCCGATATTCATAATCAGCCCCCTTCTTGTTTGGAGCCGGTTACCGGCAGCTTACGGAAGAGAACGAGGTAGTGTTCGAACGTATCCCGAACCGGCTTAGGAAGCGAACGGATCCAGAAGTTCCGCCCGTCTCTTCTAGTTGAGAACTCGTCGTACCACCATTGATGATCAAACTTGTCTAATGTTCCTCCGCTTGTCTCGGAGAGCAAATAATCGTTCTTCCCGGACCCGGAATACAGCTGGATGGTCTCTACATAAGGATTTGTCAGGATGGAGATGCCGAGGATGTGTTGAATTCTCCTTATTCTGGAAATGGTGGAATAGTCCAAAGGGTAATCGAAGAGGTCTTCCTTGAGAAATACTTCAATGTCGGGGTCGTTGCCAAGACGGATGCTGAGGCTTTCGGCTTCCGCCATAATAAGATCAACATTATCGCGGATTCGGGTTAGTTCATTAAGACTGGCGCGGCTGATTTCCTCCCTCATCGACGAATCGTTGTAGATAAACACGAGATAATGCAGGCAAACCAAGGGGACCATGAGAAGAAAGAAAACCACAATGAAGGTTTTGATAAAAATGCTGTTGAATTTGTAAGTCTTGATATCGGTCCACAACGTCGGCTTTCCTTTCATAACCGCCCCTCTTTCGTTCCCGCCGCTTGTTACCCTAAGCCTTCCCGGTACTCGCTCGGCGAGCATCCCTTGTATTTTCGGAACAGCTTATAGAAATGCCGTACGTCTTTATAGCCTGCCTGTTCGCAAACCTCATAGATCTTCATATTGGTATTTTGCAGCAGGTGGGCCGCTTGGTTAATTCGGATGTTCGTTACATAATCGGAAAAGCTCTCCCCTGTCTCCAGCTTGAATAAACGGCTTAAATAGACAGGATTAAGATAAACATGATTGGCCACTTCCTGTAAGGTGATCTCCTTGCCGGCGTTGGCCTTCACAAATTGCTTAGCCTGCGTGATGACCTTTCTCTCCGTTTCGGCGGAGCCGCCTGCCTCTCTCCGGCCCAACTCCTTCAAGAGGGAATGACTAATTTGCTTTATCTCCTCCGGATTCTCTGATTTGCAGAGCTGCATCAGCCGGGCACTGCCGCTGTCGTGCGCATACACGGAATCCAGGCTTCCGAACAGCTGGATTAGAATCGATTTTAGGAGGTCGATCTGATCCCGTCCATAGTGGACCATATAGTGATCCAGGAGCTGACCCGCTTTCTCATAGCGCCCCTCCTCCAGCAATTCCGTCCAGCGCCGTTTGTCCTCTTTCCACTGACGCAGCCGTGAGACGGACAGAGGCCCCGACTGCATTCGAAGGCTGCGGTATTCCTCCAAAAATTCCGACAGAGCAGGATAGACGTGTTCCACCTGCCAGTCAATGGTAAGGCCTATCAAAGAACGAAGCCGGGCAGCGGCTAGACTCAAGATTCGGGAAGCCGCAATGGATAGCGGTTCCTGTTCCGGATCCAGGCTGATGGCGAGCATAGTCAAGGGATTCCCTGCCGGGCCGAGAGGCAAAAGCGTAATGGCGGATGAAGATTCGGCCAGGCTGTGAAGCAGGGTGCGCTGCACCGCTTCGGCCGGGGCAGCGGTTGTCCACGAGAGGCGGACTGGAGTGCAGGCGCATGCTTTCGGATCGAGATTCATTCCGATCATCTCGAATTGTCTCCGGATCTCCCTATCGTCGGCCAGCGTGTCGAACAAGAGATGCGGCAGGTACCGATCTTTCAAATACCGCAGCATTTGATGCCACATTTCCTTTTTGGCCTCCTGCTGATTTTGCTCCGACCGCTCCTTATCCAGCTGCTCCTTCAGAGAGCGGAAGACACGGTACACTTCGTCTAAATCGGTAGGCTTCAGCAGATAGTCCTGCACGTTATAGCGGATGGCTTCTTTCGCCAGCTCAAATTCCTGGTACCCGCTGATCAGGACGACCTTAACGGGAAGGCGGGTTTCATAAATATGCTTCGCGAGGCTGAGCCCCGACACGAAGGTCATGCGGATGTCGGATAGAACCGCATCGACCCTAGCACCTTCGAGGTACTGGATCGCTTCTCCCCATCTTTAAGAACGGCCGCCACTTGAAATCCGCAGCATTCCCAATCCACAATCTCCGCCAGCCCGCTTCTGACTTCTTCGTCATCGTCTACGATTAAAATCCGATAGGCCGTATCCTTCATGTCAGCCCTCCACTTTGTTGGGATAAGTCTAGATTGACACAGGGGACAGCAAACAATCAACTAATTTTTGCAGATCATGGAAAAAGCGGCAGGCAGGGAAAAACGTCAAGCATCCGTTTCAGCGGGGAAGGCCGAAACGGATGCCGCACTTCCTATTCTACACAGCCCTTTACCTTAACCCTTGACCGCAAAATGCTCCGTTACCACGCTGCGCATGGCCTGCTCGTCGATCTCCACCCCAAGACCGGGATCATCCGGGACGATAATCTGTCCCTTCTCGAGACGGAAGGAGGCGTTCGAATAAGGAGCACTTCGCTGCAGCGCATTAGGCTGGTATTCATAGATGAGGAAATTCGAAACAGCGGCGGACACATGGATAGAAGCCGCATGGCCGACAGCCTGATGAGCGCTTAGATGAGGGGCAAACGTCACGTGGTACGCTTCCGCCAAGTGGGCGATCCTCATCATTTCGGTAATCCCGTTCCTCCCCATATCCGGCTGAACGACCTCGACGGCGCCGGAGCTGATCCATTCCTTGAACGTATAAATCGTACGAAGCGGCTCGCCTACGGCAACCGCCGTATCAATCGCTTCCGCGAGCTTGCGGTGGCCTTCCCGATCCTCAAACGTTAGAGGCGCCTCGAAGAAGGTGGCATCGAGCTCTCCTAACGCTCGCCCGACAGTATAGGCCTCCGAATGCGTGTATTTGCCATGAGCGTCGAGCATCAATTCCATTTCATCTGGCCCGAATTCATGGCGGATGGCGTACAGCGCCTCGAGGTCGGCTTTCTTGCCCCTGCCGAACGTGTGGAATTTGATGGCATCGAAGCCTTCCTCCTTCAAGCGGATCGCGCTTTCCACCCGTTCCTTCGCATCCCCGCCCGGCACGCTGGAGCAGTAGCACCGCAGCTTGTCGCGGTATCCGCCTCCAAGCAGCCGATAGACCGGCTGTTTAAGCGCCTTCCCTTTAATATCCCAGAAGGCAATATCGAGCCCTGCCATGGCATCCACCAAATATCCCCCGGTATAACCGCGTTCGCGAAGCGTGTCAAGCATTCGGTCCCACAAGACCTGGTTATTCATCGGGTTCTCGCCAAGCACCATCGGTGCCAGATGATGCTTCAAGATCGCGGCCACGACTTCCGGGTTCGTAGGGGCCAGAATCTCGCCCCAACCGATAATGCCCTCATCGGTGGTAAGCTTAACGAAGACGGTTTCGGCATTAACGGAGTACACACAGGAACGCCGGTTGCTGTCGCTTACAAAATAGTCAGGAGTAATAAACCGTTTGCCGCCTCTTTGAACCGGTCCTGAAGGCGGAAGCTTCACAATAAAGACTTCAATTTGGCTCACTTTCATAATTACGATCCTCCTCATCGGATTCCCTGTCTTTAACTTCTATTCGCCAGCCGAATCGTCTCTCTTCCCGGGAGCCAGCTCCAAGGCGCCTGTCTTGGAAGCTGTCCACGGAAGATTGTAGGTATCCGGAATACAGGTATGCGGTTCCAAAGAAACGGCCTCCCCCACGGAGGCAGGAAAAGCACCATCACCGAAAAGAGTCCATCCACCTGAAAGTGAATCTCCCGGCCGCTTCCTTTGTCGTGGAGCCGGCAAACATAAGCTCTGTCCCGCTCCAAGCCGTTATCCCGGCACTGAAAATAATGCAGGCTCTCCTTCAGACCGGCCAATTCCACTCCTTCATGGAGCTGGGCAGCGAGTTTCGTCGATAGGGGCAATGTCCCTCCTATTCCTCTTGGGGATCTCGGCCATTCCAGGCTAGCCGGCAGCTGGAGCGAGGTCCGGCTCCTGTCGCAAGTGAAATAGGGATGATAACCAAGCGAGAAAGGAGCGTATCGGTCTCCCGTATTCTGCACGGCCCCTTCGAGCTGCAAGGCTCCTTCCTTCAAGGAATAGGTCACGGTATAAATAAGTTCAAACGGAAAATAGGCAAACCTCTCGGAATCCTTCCGGTAGGCATAACAAGCTTGGAGGCAGGCTCCTTCTCCTTCCTCAGCCTCCCATGAGATGACCTTCCACGGAAGCGCGCCGAGTTCTCCGTGAACATTGTGCATGCCTGTATTCAACGGAAGCTGGCAACTTACCCCTTGGTATGTAAATCTTCCAAAGCTCGTTCGCCCCGGTGGACTAAGCACCGGAATTCCATACCGGAAAGGGGTTTGCCTTAAGGCTGTGAGGTAAGGCGGCGGCAGGATGACCTCCTTCTCTCGGACCGCATATCGGATGACATTCATTCCGAGTGCCGGGATCAGTTCGGCCTCGGCTTCCGATTGGAAGTCCTTCAACCGGCAGACGAGATCCCCTTCCCTTTTCAGCCAAACGACCTCATAACGGCTCATCTCTCCCTTTCTTCCTCCATTTCCAGCGTATAGAGGCCGGATTTCCACCTTCGGCGCAAATCCGGCCGCACCAGACTGGAGACCGCCTGAATGGACATCCCGCCATCCACGACCAAGTTGATGCCGTTTACGAAGGCGGAGAGATCCGAGGCAAGAAATAAAGCGGCGTTCGCGACATCCTTTGGATACCCGAGACGACCGAGTGGATAACAATCGCGATCGATGGCGAAAACCGGGTCGAGGGATCTTTCTTGCTGCTGCTCTTCGCTCATGATCCTGCCAGGTGAAATACAATTGACCCGTATGCGATCCCGAGCCCCTTCCAAGGCAAGCTGCTCCGTCAACGCGATAATGCCGCTCTTTGCTGCCGCATAGGCAGGCAATCCCGGATTCATCCGGAAAGCGTTGATGGAAGACATATTAACAATGGCGGGGGAGGGGATTGCATCAGCAGCGGAAAAGCGGATTTGGCACATAGGAATACGGAGGTAAGGTTTACATTCAGGATGTCATTCCATTCTTGAAGCGTGCTCTGAAGGTTGTAATGTCCCCGGGTGACCCCGGCATTGTTGACCAAAATATCCAACTCGGCCAACCCGTCGAAGACGCGCTTTACCGATTGCTCGTCCGTTACATCCATAGCAACGGCTTTGGCATCGAACCCTTGCTTATTAAGGAGATCCGCGGCATCCTCTGCCTTCTGGGAATGGATATCCGCCAGGATCACGCTGCAGCCTTCTGAGGCGAATCGCTCGGCGATGGCCCCGCCCAATTTTCCGCCGGCCCCGGTAACCAGAGCCTTCTTGCCGGCTAAAAGCAATTTCAGCAGCTCCCATCCATTCTAAGATAAATGCGGACGGTCCCCATCCCTATCCATTGAGATCAGCTTTGCATTTCCATCGCAGCACAAGCGGATCCAACCCGCTTAAGGTTTCCAACACTTCATTGCGCAGGATATCATCGATCGGAGCGTTCGGGTTACGAACGTAGGCGGATTGAATGACGCCTCCCTCCTTCAGTACTTCTTTATGTACGGACATGGCGAAGCCGGCAACCGTCCCGATCCGGATGAAGGGCAGGTACTGATAGAACAGAGCTCTCGCGGATTCCCTGTCGCCCGTAACAAATCGTTGATAGATCTCTACGCAGACGTCAGGGAATTCACAGGCCGGCATCGTACCGGCCGCTCCGCGGCACAGCTCCTCGTAGTAGTACATTCCGTTCAGTCCGCCGAACACCGTTAACCGGCCCTCCGACTGCTCGAGCACTTCGGTTATTTTAACCGTCGTCGGGGGAGCTTCCACTTTCACATAGGAGATGTTCTCGCACTCTTTAGCCAGTTTGGCCATGGTGGAGACGGGAATGCTCACCCCGCTTGCGACCGGCGCATCCTGCAGCATAATGGGGATGTCAACCGCTTTGGCGACAGCCGAGAAGTATTCGACCATGCGTTTCCCATCGGGCTTCACCATGTACGGAGGTAGAACCATCAACGCGTCCCCCCGCCTTTTGCGCCCACTTGCTCAGCTGAACCGCTCCTTCCAGCCCGGTATGGCCGCTTCCAAACACTAGAGGAACCCGGCCTTTCACCTCATCGGTTACAATGGCTGCAATCACTTCCCGTTCCCGGTCGAGCAAGGTGTACATCTCACTGGCATTGCCGAACAAGGCGATGCCGTTTACCTTCGCTTGCAGCTGGAATCGGACAAGCTCCCGAAGACTCTCCTCATCTACCTCGCCCCTATCCGTGAATGGGGTAGCGAGAATCGGATAAACACCTTCCAAGGTTAATTGCGATGTGGACATGCCCTTTTCACTCCTTCGCTTGGACTAACCTCGCAGAAAGAAAACTCAGAGTGGTCACATTCATGGTGTCTACCTCTCTTCCGAAAGGGATCACCCAAATAATTGATTGTGCAATGCACAATTGTATTCTATAATGCGAATGAGGATATTACAATACAATATTTATGATCCAAATGAGTGAGGAATTCCACGTAACAATTTCATATGGTTAATTTGAACATGAGGGATGGAACGAAATGAAGACCGATAACGCAAATCCGATGATCACCCAAAGCGTCACGAGGGCATTGGCCATCTTATCCTGTTTCTCTGACGAGCAGCCCGAGCTAAGGGTCATAGACTTCTCCAAAAGCTGAACCTGACCCAAAGCAATGTCTCGAGACTTCTTGCCACCATGGTCAGCTTGGGCTATGTAGAGAAAGATGAGATGAGCGGGTTTTACCGGCTGGGGCACCAGATTATTACGCTCGGCGGGATTGCCCTGAACAATTCAGAAATTCGAAAGCTCGCTCTTCCCGAGCTGTTCGATTTGGAGAGAAAGCTTGGACTTGGTGCAAATTTGGCGGTTCTTAAGGACCGGCAAATGTTCTATCTGGCGCATGTTGACAGCCACCGTTCGCCCCGGATGTACACCCTCTTGGGAAGGAGCAATCCACTGTATAATACCGGCATCGGCAAGGTGCTGCTGGCCCACTTGGACCGCGTGGATGCGGTGGCGCTTCTGGACCGGATGGAATGGAAGGCGTACACGGAACATACCATTACGGACCGAGACAAGCTGCTGCAGGAGATGGAGGGCGTTCGCACCCGTGGGTATGCCATAGAGCTGGAGGAGCTTGCCTTAGGAAGGGCCTGCTTGGCGGCCCCCATTCGGGGAAGAAGCGGCAAGGTGGTGGCCGGAATCAGCTTGTCCGGTCCTCTCTCAGATATCCGCTTGCCGGAACGGGAACGGGAACTGGCGGGCATCTTGATTGAAGTCGCCGACCGGATCTCCGTCAAAATGGGATACGTGACAGCAAGAATGTGAAGGTTAGTTGGTGAGGGACAACGCTAACCATCCGCTTTCTTTATGCTGAAAAGGCTGCCGAAATTTTCGGCAGCCTTTTGTCGTTCTTTAGGTTCGCATCTGGATAAGGATCAGCTGTGAGAGCCAGCTTCCTCTTCCTCAAATAGACGCTCGCCCCGATAAAGCCGCCAGGCGATCCTCGCCGTGTGGGGCATTTCCCTTGCCGTCGGGGCATGGGCGGCCAGATAACGGGTACAGGCAAGGAGCAGCGTTTCCTTAGCCTGAGCGGCGAAGGCGTCGGAACGATCCCGCCACCTCTCATACTCGGAGACACACGCCTCGTAAAGCTGGAACGTATGGAACTCCGCGTCTTCCCTCAGCAGGCAATGGCCGAGCGTATTGAGAAGTCGGTCCGGGTCCTTGCCGGCCGTCAGGTAGCCGGCCACCCACCGGGCCGACTCGTTCACCTGCTGACGGCGGTCCATCAGGTCCAGCAGTTCTTCTGTACGGTACTCTCGGCCCTTCGAAACGTCCGGGTCTCCCGCAGGTCTAGCCGCCCGGGGGACGTTAAGAAACCGGTCATGGTAGACCGCGACAACCCCATAAAACAACGCGCGGTTCAAGAGCGGCCCGCTGGAGCGAAGCAGCCTTTCATGGACCGCATGAGCGTAGGTAAAGGTATGCAGCACCGACACCCAGTCGCCAAAGTCATTCTGGGTATGAAACCGCACCAGGCGCTCTGCTGCTGCGAGGGCGATGAGCTGCG
The DNA here is from genome assembly GCA_030323305.1 of Paenibacillus sp. CC-CFT747. Lineage (GTDB taxonomy): Bacteria > Bacillota > Bacilli > Paenibacillales > NBRC-103111 > Paenibacillus_AO > Paenibacillus_AO aurantius. The sequence continues at coordinate 5,085,727 of CP106741.1, forward strand.
CCAGGTGTGACGCCGGCACTCCACCCATGAGGAGCTCCTGTAGTCTTTGGATCGTCTCCAGGGGACGGTCGCTCAATACCTGCTCCACGAATGCCCCTTCCTCGAAGGTTACATCGTTAGCAGGCCGCGCTCCCTGACTCAGCTGCTCGAAGGCTTGCCGAAGCGGGGTCACCAAATCGACAGGGGCCTGCCAGTGATGAAGCTCTTCGCTGCGCGACGGATCCCGCATCAGAGGGACGAGCGAGGCAAGCACCTCTGCCGGGGAGTCGGGGCCCGTCAGCTCCAGTGCCTCGAAGGCTTTGTTGTGAAAATCAAAAGTATGCCCGCCGTCCAAGTAATAATGGTCGGTGACAGCGGTCAGCATCATCTCCGCCAATTCTTCCCTAGGTTTTCCGTTCTCTATGGCGGTGAGAAGAACTTTCTCGGCCCCTTGGGTGTCGCGTACCTCGACACAGTTCCGGTACCACTTCACCAAATGGTCGGTAGAAGTACCGGATGGCGGCAGCGGGCCAAGCAAATGCCGGGGAGGCCGCCCGGAGCTGGCTCGGGCCACATGCACAAGTCCATGATAGAGGGCCAGAATCTGTCCCGTCTTATCCAGCTTCGGCAGCACTTTGCGCATTGCGGTTAGAATCGTCAGCCCCGCTCCCCACCCGCTTCCCTGCGAGGTCCCGAAGGTTATCCCGATGCCAAAGATATCGTCGGCCGGGACCCCCGCTTCGACAAGCCCGACGACCGCTTTGGCTATGACGATCCCGATGTTCTGCTCCAGTCCTTCGCGCAGCCGCCGCTTAAGCTTGTCTACGTCGTCCTTCGATCGGGAGACGGTGCTTACCCAGACGTCCCCGTCTTCGATCTTAACGTCATACGCCGGTACATCGTCCGCCCAAGGATCCAGAGTGCCGCCGCTGCACACATCAAAGCGGGCATGGTGCCAGTGACAGGTCAAGATCCCGTCGCAAACGCTTCCCAAATGAAGCGGAAAGCCCAGGTGAGGACAGCGGTTGTCGACCGCGGCTACCTGTCCCTCCTGGTAAAAGACCGCGATTCCTCCCTTAACGACCTTGGCGCGCTCCTTCTTCAGCTCTTCCAACGTTCCCGCATGAATCCATTCCGGTGTGCTCATCCTGCTCTCCTCCTCACGAATGTGCGTACCTATCCAGTATACACCAGCATGTGGGACCGTGCAGGACCCGCCGGTCCGCAAGCTTTTGTTCCTTCCTCTCCATCCCTGGCCTGCCCCCCACCATGCGCATTACAGCTGCAAAACGGTTATGGCCTCTTGGTTGAAGATTTCGCCGTTATCATGGAAGCCGAAGCTTTCATAAAGCTTTTGGCCATGATATTCTCGGGCTTGTACGGAATCCAGCAGTACTTAGCAGGACCGGCCGGAAAAGAGCGGATAAACTCCAGGATTTGGACCATGGCTTCGCGTCCATACCCTCGGTTCTGGTACTGCTTGTCAATCATCAGCCGCAGGATGCAGTAGTTGTCTTTGGCCAACGAGGGCTCGTCGTATCCGGTAATTCCATAGACCAGCATCACAAACCCAACCGGCTGCTCTTCCGCATATATGGCAAACGGAAAGGGATGGCCCCCATTGGTGGAAAGGACATAACACGAAGCCACACTTGACAAATTAGACGCCACGTAACCTCGTTGATCCTCTGCTACCTCCAGCTTAAAGATCTCGCGCCGGTTATCCAGCGTTATTTTTCTGAGTGTTATCATACCGAAATCCTCCTTTCGGATTCAGAAGCTTATCCATTCCATGCGGTAACGAAGAAACAAATCGCCGCAATAAAGGATAAAGGGGTCATGAGCATTTTTTCTTTTCGGCTGGGGGACATGCCGTTCATCACTGTATTCAAGATCAAATACACGGCGAAGAAATAACAGACCCACTTGGCTACTTGGTTCAAGGAACCTAGGTTAATAACATGACCGGCTTGCAAAACAAAGAAGATGGCTAAGAGTTGAATCAAGACCGACACCGCACAAGCCGCTCTCATCTGCCTCGGCATGATCTTGTGTTTCCCCCATTGCAAACTCGCCAAGCGGAAACCCCATTGCCAAGAAAATATACAGAATCGCAACACACAGAAAAGCCAGGCTTCCGATCCAGGCAGACAGCATTCCATCCCTCCTCTTTTTATTGACCAGCCCATGACAGGCTGTATACTATTCCACGTTCAAGTCCCTGTTCCTTCTAACCCTGTATGGATTGGCGAGCGACGCGGTCAATGGGAAGATTTTTGAGAACGGGACAGAATCTGGTTAGCGTAATCTTCCCAATCAGCTCCGTCCGTATTTATCTCTATGGTAGGTATAGCTGACTGCTTCGCACATCGTCGTAAAGCAGCCTGTTCTTTTAAAAACGTTTGGCAAGCTTCCTCAGATGTACGGTGATTTTGCATCACATAAGCCTTCCAGTGTTCCCCGCGGCTCTCCAAATACCTGGATTCGACCATATCTTCCGATAAGGTCAAAAGAACACAGAGGGCATTCAGCCTGGTTAATCGCTTTTCAAGCTTCTCGATTTCCCTGTCATCTTGGAAGGCGGCCCTATGATTCAGATGAAATCTCTCCAGAAGAAAAAACGTTCCATTGGAGACTTTTGTGTTCCCCAGGGAATGAATCCATTCCGCTTGCTGTTCTAGATAATCCACGTGACGACCCAGAAACGGAAGATGGTCTTCCCGGGTCATTTTTCTTAAGCTTCCGTGATGAGAATGCAAAACTTGAGAATAATGCTCGCTTATGGCAACGGTTGTTCGTTCGGCATTCGGCAGATGACTATGTACTTGCTTGATGGCGGCAAAGGTAGACGTTTTTCCTGCTGTGGACATCCCTTCGATGATAACTCCCCGAATCATGGGCTGCCCTCCATTAAGCGCTCTCTTTGGATTTCATGCTCTTCCACGTAATTACGGTATGGCAAGCCGTTATAGTAATTCATAATGTCTAGGCAGATTTCCGGGTAAAGCTGAATCGAGGGAAGCTCCTCGATCGGAATCCATTTGACCCCCGTTTGGTTCGAGTCGGGATTATTAGGAAGCTTGGGCGTGGAGCCGGGCTTCAAATAACATTGGAAGGTAACCGACACAGAATGGGTCTCTCCATAGAGGTTGTTGTTCTTAGTTGGCTGGTATTCATAAACGAATGCCACTGGCCCTACTTCAATGTCAACGGAAGCCTCTTCCTTGGCTTCTCTTATCACGGCTTCAACCAACGTTTCTCCGGGTTCCACCCCCTGCCGGAAGATTGTAGTGCACCCCGGAATCGTGATCATTCCGAAACTCGATTAACAAAACGGCCCCATTACTAATGATCAAAGCGCAAGAGCGTAGACGTATTTTTTTCAGAACCCTATCCCCTTTCCTGTTGTAAGACTTTTAAATAAAACAAGATTCCCGCTCGATCAACAGGAGAAAAATGCAGCGGGTCCTCCTCCATCCTTCGTCTCAGTTCGTTTACGGCCACCCATCGCAGATTCTTGGTCTCATCCCCCGAAGATAGCAATTCCCCTTGTGCCTTGCATCGAAAGTAAACTCCTACCGAATCAAAAGGCCCTTTGATGGTCTGATAAGCCGCGAAGGGCTTAATGCATTCCACCTCGAAATCTCCATTGACCCCAACCGTATCGATTCGAGCATCCTCGCCCTCTATTTCGACTACCTCGAGTCCTGTTTCTTCTTTAACCTCTCGAATGAGCGCAGCAGGTAAAGATTCAAAAGGCTCTATTCGGCCTCCAGGAAGCTCGATTTGTTGGGGCTCGCCCGGTTTATTCCTTGTCTGGACCACGATCTCTAATGACCCATTCTCCACTCTTTCAATAATGGCTCGTGAATTGACTAAAAACACCGGAAGCCTCCTTCTTGACGAATTGTTTTTCGCTTTATAGTACAAAACCTGAAGACGAATGCTGTTAACCGCCTAGAGGATAACGAAATTGTTCGAAGACGTATTCATATACACTGCATAGCTCCACTTCTTCATCCGGGATGCCCAGTAAAGTAGAGATAACCATGCCGTGACAAACGACCATCACTTTAGAAAGGTTGAGATAGGTAGGTAAAACATTATGGACACGCTGAAGTACACTTTGTTTGGACTCCCATATTTTACGCTCATGGGCAGGGTGGAGTCCGTTATGCTTTCTGTAGTCCTTCTACAGTTCTGTTAGTTCATCCACTGATGCAGCCTGCCAGTTGTCAGGGGTCCATTCATGCAAGTCGTACTCGACTTTTATGGGCAAGCTTAGAGTTCTATTGAGGAAAGCGGCGGTCTGTAAAGCCCGGGTATAAGGAGAAGAAAGGATTACCTCACAATCCCGCAAATGCGGATGACAAGACAAGACTTGCTCCGCCTGCTGAACCCCTCTTTCTGTCAAAGGTATCCCGTAACGCATGCTGGAGGTTCCTTTCCTCCTTAAAAGCCCAATCGGCTTCCCCATGCCGGATCAGATAAAAAGTCGTCATTTCCCTCTCTCCTTATACGACAGACATCAATAAAAAGAGCAATAAAAAAGAAATTCTACCTTGGGTGACATGCTATCCTATAAGAAACTAGTAGGTGAGGAGCTGTCTACTCAAAATGGGAAAACTTATTGTACATATGTTCATGACCTTGGATGGCGTTGTTCAAGCGCCCGGCCAGCTCGAGGAAGATCGCGAAGGCGGTTTCGCCTATGGCGGGTGGCAGGCACCGTATCAACATGCGGAGACCGGACAAGTGATAGCGGCCGATTATGCAAGCCTCGACGCTTTGCTGCTCGGTCGCAAGACTTACGAAATCTTCGCCCCCTACTGGTCGAAGGCACCTCTGGATAACCCGTTCACCAAGCTGCTGAATGAGAAACCCAAATTTGTCGCATCCCGGACATTGACCAGCGTCGATTGGAACAATACCAAGCTGCTAGACGCGGATGTTACGACAATCGTGCCTTTGTTGAAAGAGCGCTACGCAGAGGTTCACGTCGCCGGCAGCAGCGACTTGGTCCAGACCTTGCTTCGTCACGAACTGATTGACCGAATGAACATCTGGCAGTTTCCGGTGTTGCTTGGAAAGGGAAAAAGGTTCTTCGGCGATGGAACGATACCAACGGCCCTCCAATTGGTTGAGTCCCGGGTGTTCTCGAAAGGCACGGTTCTATTGCGTTACGAGCCTGCGGGAAAACCGTCTTTCGGCAACATGGGATGATGTTGACGGAAGGGAAGGTCCGTAAAATTGAGGCCATTCATTTGAGGTTACGGTTCAATGAGATTATTTCTGTTTCTTTCTTCCGATGTACAACAAATGCGAGGAGATGCCCAGGATCGAAGGATCTTTTGCCATATTAATGAGCAAGCCCAGCAGTTCCTTCTGATCTCCTTGCTCTTCCCAATATCGCTTTTGGTCAGCGGTTAGCAGCCCGCCCATACTGGAGGAAGCAATAAAATCGACGGTTTAAAATCCATTCTGCTCCATGAAGGGCTTAATGTCGGCAATCTCGTAATAGTAAGCTCCCGTGAATCGACCTTTATCTTGATGATTGAAAACCCCCGTTTCCTGAAACGTCTTAATGGCCTCCAGGTTATCGTTGGGCTTCCAAAACTTCGGGTATTGCAGGAAGTAATCATCATCCTAGTCCGGCTTTGGAATGCAACGAATACCAACCCGCCGGCTTTCGTAACGCGGGACAGTTCTTGAACGGCGGAAGTTCTCTCCTCTTCCGTCTGCAAATGGTACAGCGGACCCATCATCAAGGACGCATTAAATTGCTCGTCTGGTATTCCTTCCAGATGCGTGGCATTTCTGACATGGAACCCTTCAAAGGACTCCGCTACATTTAATTCCCCGGCCTTTTGCTTTGCCATTTCAACCAGTTTTGGGGTTAAGTCCGAAAGGGTTACTTTGTAGCCTCGTTTCGCTAACTCCATGGAATACTTCCGGGCCCCGCCCCATTGTCCAGTACATGGCCATGCGACGTCAGATAGGTCTGAATATAATGCCAATTAATGAGAAATTCCAAGGGTTCCCGGTCCAGCCTTCCCCACTCATCGAAACCGGAATAATAGTCCAAGACCTGGTTCATCTTCGCTTACCCCCTACTTGAATTTTGGGAAAAATAAAAAACCTATTGCCTGCAAAGAGGCGATAGGTTTTGCCCACGCGGTACCACTCTTCTTGATTCGTGCTGGATAACGACGAACCATCTTAAGTACCCGATCACGGAGGTAATCCGTTAAGACCTGACGATTCAGTCTTACCGCTTACGGGTGAGTTGGGAAGATCTAATGACTGTCTCGCACCATCCGACAGCTTTCTGGACAATAGGTTCTTCTTACTACTCCCGATCATTGCGTTTAAAGTATTGAAACCAAGTATAATTTCCCATAAACATCCTGTCAAACCTATTTTTGTTTCTAGTTATTAGGTTCCGTTCTTCTTTTGTTTTCCGGCTGTTTGATCCAGTAGCGGATTCCTTTACCCGCATGGGGCTCGTCGTTGAACCGCGGAATAATGTGAAAATGAGCGTGGTCAAAGTGCTGGTTGGATACTTTCCCCACATTCCACCCCAGCAGGTACCCATCCGGTAAATGATGATCGTCTAGAAACTTCTTAGCCCGATGCAAGAGATCGTAGGTTGCATTCCATTCCTCCAGGGAAAGTTCGAAAACATTCTTTTTATGGGCTTTAGGGATGATCAGTCCGCAGCCTTCTAACACTTCTTGCTCGCTCTCTTTCTGAATAAACTTGCAGTATTCATTTTCGAACACGATCTGCTGCTCAGGATCTTCGTGGACAGAACATAGCGGACATTTCTTCAAAAATAACTCCCCTACTCCTTCTCCCGCTTCGGTTCCTTCGGCTCGCACCACAAGCCTCCCGGATCGCCGGTGCTGTCCCCGCAGCATCCGTTCCATTGTCCGCAGTTGAAGCATTTCCACTTCGCGAACCACCATTTCATCTCGAACCCGCACACCGGACATGGCGGGACTTCGGTTGCTCGTCTAGGCTCCATCTCCCCAACCTCCAAATCTAGTTTGCCTATTATCTTAAGGGAGCCCCAAGATCAAAGTCAACACGACAAAGTGACGGACTCCTTTGCGCAACCCCTGCCGTATGCTCCAATAAGAACAAGCAAGCCGGTCAAGACCGGCTTGCTTGTATTTCCCGTTTTCCCGCTTTCTCCTTGATGTAGTCCGCCGTGCGCAGCGCAAGAGCCATGACCGTATTCGTCGGGTTCCCGCCGCCCGAGGTGACGAAAATACTCGCGTCGCAAATGAACAGATTTTCGATATCATGCGTTTGTCCATAGGAGTTGACGACGGAGCGGGAAGGATCCGTTCCCATCCGGCATCCTCCCATCATATGAGCGGTATCCGGTACGACAAATTCGACTTGGCCGCCTTCGGCTTCCAGGATGGAGCTCATCGTACGTACCGCATGATCGACCAGCTTTTGATCGTTATCTCCATAGCTGAAGGTCACTTTGGCCCGCGGAACTCCATATTCGTCCACCTCCTCGGATAAGGTAACCCGATTATCCGGATGGGGCAGCACTTCCCCCACCATGGTTATCCTTCCGTAGTAATTGTATTGAAGCAAAGCGTCCCGAAGCCTCTCGCCCCATAGAGGTCCGCCCTGCGCTTTCGAAATGCCTTTGGCAAACTCGACCGGTCTTGATCCATGGGCATGGAGGGTGTATCCCCTGACGAACGATCGTGCCGGATCGGTCCGGTAAAAATCTTGCGTTGTGGCCAAGACCGGCGTACCCTTGTAGATTCGGATTTCATTAGGAAACTTGGCATAGACGTCATTGCTGCTATGGACCATGATAGACCGCCCCACCATCCCGCTGCTATTCGCCAGGCCATCGGGAAAAGCGGAGGTCGCGGAATGGAGAAGGAGTCTCGGCGTTTCCACGACAAAGGCGCTGAGAATGACTAGTTTGGCTTTCTGCTCATACGTCTTTCCGCCATTAACAAATTCCACCCCTTTGGCTCTTCCGTCCGTACCCATCTGAATCCGGGTCACCCTGCAATCCGGCAGCACCTCGGCGCCTGCCTTAATGGCCTTCGGGATATGAACGATAAGCGTGCTGAATTTGGCATTCGGCATACATCCCTGGTTGCAAAATCCCCTGTTGATACAAGGAGGCCGCCCCTCAAAAGGAGCCGACAAAATGGCAAGAGGCACCACGGACGAACGGATGCCCAGCTTTTCGCACCCCTTCATGAAGAGGTACGCGTTCGGGCTAAGGGGCTCCCGCTCGGGATAAGGATACGGACCATGATAGCTTCCCCAGGGGAAGTGCTTGGGGCCGGAAACGGCGATTTCTTTCTCGTTTCGGCTGTAATACGGCTCGAGCTCCTCGTAGGAGATCGGCCAGTCTTCTCCGGTTCCCTCTATGGACTTTCCCTGGAAGTCCACATCATGAAACCGAAGGAACACACCGGTAAAATGGGTTGTTCCTCCTCCGATTCCGAAGCCCGAATTGTTATGGCCCATCGTCAGAGGGTCGCGGCCGTCCACGAGGCGGGTATCCTGCCAACCGAGAGTCTTCATCGCCAGCTCATCGCTGGCAAACTCTTTTGCGGGTCCCGAAAGGGACCGGCATCCAGCACGACCACGCTCATTCCGGCTTCACTCAGCTCCTTAGCCAATACGCCCCCGGCCGCCCCGGCACCGACAATAACGACATCGACTTCCTCATTAGCCCATCTTCTTTTCATCTCTCCTGCTTCGCCTCCCAAGGGTCCAATTGACCGATCTGCGTTCGAACATAGCCGCGCGGATAGGCCGGTCCGCCATACCCGATTTCCGACCAGATTTTCGGATGCGAGCAATAGGATTCCACCGTCAGATTCAAGAGCTTCTGAAAGAATGCCTGCTGGGGCGCGCTGCTCCACGCCCTACTAGGCTCTGCACTTCCCGCACTTATCTCCTCAAGCATCCGTTTTTGTCCCGCCTGGTCGAGCTTCAAGAACGAAACCGCGTGACCCTCCTTAGCGCAGCTATCCAAGGCCTGTAACCCTTGGCGAATCAGCACCTTCGCTGTTGGAACTCCTTGCTGCCGCTGCCCTTCTCCTGCTGAAGAAGAGAGCGTATGGTCGATATGCCGGACGACAAAGCTCAGCACCTCCGGCGAGTCGTCATTCATAAGCAAGCCGCAAAGGACGGTTAGCGTCTCCGCTTCCTCCTGGGTTAGAAATTGGAAGTCAGAAGAAACCGATAGCCGGGAATTTACAATCCTCTGAGTGTGATCATCCCAAGCGTCCTCTTCCCGCATGACATTATAAGATGGATAATGCGTTTGCCGGGTCATTTCCTACATCCCCTTCCAATAGAGGGCGATGAGGCCCAGCACGCTGACAGCCGTAAACACCATAGGCAGGATGACGGGCGGTCCGATCATAAAATTCCGCATGGCCCACCCTCCTACACGTAACCCGACCCCTCGGAAATGAAAATACACGCCGATTAAGCCGGCCACGGCACCGACGTACATCAGAACAAGGAACAACGTATGAAGCCACGAAGCGTTATACCAAGTGAGAATGATCCCGGCGACAAAAAATACAGGAGAGGCCAGGACAGGCAGCCACATGGCTTTGTGATGAAAATTTTGACGATAATGATACAAGGTTACTTGAATGCCGATCAGCAGGAAGGCCAGGCTGACAAACAAGACCACAATACGATCGAGTGACCAGTCGTTCCAATACATGCTTCAACCCCGTTTCCGCAAGATTATGGTTTACTGGTATTTTTTTCAGCTTCTTTACGTCTTATCCATTTTCCTCCACAAAAGAAGCGGGGCAGTTGGGTAGGGTAAGAAGACAAAGCAAAAAGCCGCGCCTCGCGCGGCTTTTGCCTATGTCAATATCGCTTACCAATAATGGCTGGCTTTCTCTTTGTCCGCCCAATGCAGCTCGGCGACGGCGATCATCCGGTGAATCACGCTTTCTTTCTGCTCGGCCGCCAAGGAAGCGGCCTGTCCATACGAGATGGTTTCGTTCCGCTGCTCTTGCTCCAACTCTTTTAGCATCATTATCGGATCCTCTCCCAACATGATTTGGATTCCTGTCTCTCCATCATAGTTGGGCGGAAGCAAAAAGGCTGTCTAATGCTGGTGTTTATCCGGCACTTTTCTTGATACCTATTGTCGATTCGTAGCGAAATCCCTCTCCTTCCTTTACCGGCCCGATCCCAAGTCCCTGGGCGAGAAGTTCCTTGAGGGTTCTCTTCTCTTGGCCCGCTTAAGGGAAAGGGTTAGCAGGGTCACTCCGATACACGAAATCAGGCATAGTCCAAAAAGAATTCTCATGGGAACGTCGATTCCGCTGCCCGTGGATGGTGTAAGCCCCCAAGCACCTACCAGCAAAGTAGCCAGGCCGATTCCGGCGATTTGCCCCAGATAGCGCACCAAGGCAAGCATGCTGCCGGCCAGGCTGCTTTTGGAGGAAGGCGCAGCGCTCATGATCTCCGCATTGTTGGTGGAATGAAACAGCCCCATCCCTACTCCGAACCAGGCCAGCTGCAGGCCGATGATCCATACATGGGCCACGGGAGCAAGCATCACGAAGAGCATCGAGAAAGCACAGAAAACGGATCCGGCCATAACGGGGAAGAAAGCCCCATACCGGTCCCGAAACCAGCCGGCAAAAGGAGCTATCGTTCCCATGAGTAGCGGCTGCAGGATCAGGAGCAACCCGGCCGACTGGACGGATAAGCCCAGCTGGCCCTGAAGATAGAAGGTGATCGGAATGATCGTAGCCATTTGGGCCAAGTTGATGAGGAACGAACCGGCATTGCCGAACAAAACGGCCCGGTTGCCGAACAACTCCCGGTCCAAGATACCGTTCTCGATCCTTCGTTCATGCAGCCAGAGCCCCATGAACAGAAGAGCACCAGCAGCGGCTTCTCCGATAACGACTGGGCTCATCCACCCGCTGGCTTGACTGCCTTCGGCAGCCAGCATGAGGAGACAGGTTCCGGCCCCGAGCAGCACCGAGCCCGGAAGATCGAACGAGCCGTTCTTTCCGGAGCTCTCCGTATCCGGAAACCAGCGCAGCCCGAGGCCAAACGCAACGAGACCGATCGGAACATTGATCGCGAAGAGCCATGGCCATGTGACATAGTGGAGCAGGAAGCCTCCGACCGCGGGACCGGACAAGGTCCCCATCGAGATCACGATGGCATTGATCCCCAGCGCGCGTCCGCGCTCATGATCCGGGAAGATCTGCCTGACCATGGCTTGGCTGTTGGCCATGATCATGGTAGCTCCCACTCCCTGTAGAACCCGGGAAAGGAGCACTTCTGCCAGCCCGTCGGACAGGGCAATACAGAGGGAACCTGCGCTGAACAGCAGGAAGCCCCAGCTGTAGACGCGGCGGCGGTTCCATTGATCCGAGAACTTGCCGAGGAAGGGCAGCAGCGTGACCATGGTCAGCAGATAAAGGGTCGCCACCCATTGGATTTGCGAAAGCGGCCGGCCGAACTGATCGGCCATGGTCGGCATGGCGATGTTAACGATTCCGACATCCAGCGTCGACATCAGCGTTCCCATGTTGATGATTTGTAGGATGCCCCATCGTTTGGAATACGTCATGAAAGGTAAGCCCCCTGTAGGTAATAAACTGTTTAATTAGAAAGCCGTACGCGGGCAAGCAGCTCGGGAAGCTCCTCCCATACCTGAACGGGTATGGGCTCACAGGCAGCCGCGAAGCTCTGCTCCACCTCGGCCGGTGTAGAGGCTCCGATCAAGGTCGCGGCAAAAGCCTCCTGGCGCATGCTGAACTGAAGCGCGAGGGACAGGACGGTAATGCCTCGCTGTCCGCACCAGGCGGCGATTTCTTTGGCGGCGGAAACCTCCTCCTGCGGCGGTTTCCAAGCGGACGTTCCGATCTTCTCCGGAGCTTGTCCGCTAAGTAGACCCATCGCCAGCGGGGCTCCATTGACCAGAGCCGTTCCGTGGTTCTGTGCATGACTTTGCAGCTTTAGAGCGGTTTGCCGCATGAGGGTATAATCGCTGAAGGTAAGGGCGACGTCCATTTCCCCCGTATCGATAGCGCGTTGAAGCGACGCATGCTGGCGAACCCCGATTCCAATACCGCGAATGATCCCCTGCTGCTTCAGGTCCCTCAGCGCCTCCAGGCCTCCGCCGGGTCCGAGGACCTTATCCATATGCCGGGGTAGCGGATCATGGATCAGACAGAGGTCCAGATAATCCGTGTCCAGCAGGCGCAGGCTGTTGTCGACGGACCGGTAGAAAGCCTCCGCGGAGTACTGCTGAAACCAGTCAGGGTGCGTCCCGGCTTTGCTGGACAAAACATACTGCTCCCTCGGGACTCCTTTAAGAGCCAACCCCATTCTTCGTTCCGATTCTTTATAGAAGGGTGATGTATCGAGCCAGCGCAGGCCCAGCTCCAATGCCTTTTGAACGGCGGCAATGCCTTCGGCTTCCGGTACCCGCCCGAAGATCCCGCCAAGCCCGGCACCGCCGAGCGAGAGCCGGCTCACCTCTATACCGGTATGGCCGAGTTTACGTTTATCTAATGGATGAGGATTATGATGCATGGGGAATCCCTTCTTCCTTCTTGTGGTTTGGCACTATCTCTATTCTATGACATTAACCTGCGAATGGAAATAATCGGAATACAAGCCTGGTAAGCGATGAATGTATTCCGGGCTGTTGTGGGATAGTATGGGAAACCAAAGGAGGTCAGCCTATGAAAATTCTGGGACGGAAGCTGCTCTTTACTATGCTCTTGCTTGTCCCCGCCGGGACCGTATATGGAGCGGATCATCCTGATTGTTCGGCCATCCAGAAAATAGTCGGCGGCGAAGTCAATCCCAAAGGAAACGTATGCAAGGCGGAAGTCACCCGCAAGAATCCCCAGGTTTCCTTGAGGGGGTTCCCGTATCTCCCGAGCTGATAGAGCTTGGCTTTGAAGCTAACTTCGAGAAGAAGGATTCCCAAACCGTGGTAACGGGAGAATTCGCTCTTCTGGGAGAAGAAGTTAACCCTGTTGTGGACGCCCTGCGGAAAGGCGGCATAGAGATCACCGCCATCCACAATCACCTGATTGGGGAGCAGCCCCGGATCCTGTATCTTCATTTTCAGGGAATCGGGGACCGGATGGCCCTTGCCAAGACCGTGAGACTAGCTATCGAGACAGTCCGTAAAGGCTAAACCTCTGCTTGTATTAAAAGGGAGTCCCCCAGTCGTGTAAACGGCTGAGGGACTCCCTCTTTTCATTGGGTAACCGCCATACTCCTCACCATCAGATACAGACCAGGTCCGGACTACTCAGCCTTCTCCAGTGTATTTTTGAGCTTTACGGTAAAAGTGCGCCCCTGCGATCCTTCCGTGTTGACCTTCAGGATTACGGATGAGTCCGTCTTCTCCACCTCAATGGACGGATCGCTGCTCGATACGGACAAGCCCGGCTGGTTTACCTCTATCGTGATGGTGCTCTGGGCTTGTGTAGGGTCGGACACGGCCAAGGTCCACTCGCCCCGATCTTTCTCCAGCAGGACGGAGGCCGGATTGTGAGAGGTAAGGTCATCTATGCTGCCCGGATTCCAAAAGTTAACGGCCGTGAGATGAAGCCTCTTCTCTTTTACCGCCTGGATATCCGCTGTATTCTTCAAGACAATAACGTCTTGATGCTGGTTGTAGTACTGGGTTTCGGCTGCATTTTTATTGGGAAGCAGGATATACGAATAACTGGCGTCTTGCGGGCGGGATCCATGCTCAAACGCCAGGCTGAGGAAGGAATTAGTGATAGGCTCCGTCGTCCCTCCCGGATTAATGTCCTTCCAGGAACCGGTACGGGATTCGCGCAAGCCGTACAGATCCGCTCCTTTCGGAAACACGTATCCGATATCCGAACCCGGAACATTCCCTTCTAGATTAACCCAGGAGACGTTGGTCATCGTTTCCGACCAGCCCAACCCGTTCGTTTTATTTTGGCCGTCCACGATTAGCCTGTTGTCCCCGCTGTCCCTTAGCTTGCGGTTCTCCACGATGGTCTCTACCCGAGCTTCGTCCGAGCTGCTAATGCCGGCTCCCAGTGCGACGATTTCATCATCGAACAGAAACCAGGATTTCTTGCCCTGAAGACTGGAGCCGGTCGTCTCCTGAAGCGAGAAATCCATGCCCACCGCTCCATACTTGTTATTTAGAGATGCTCCCCCTACCCAGTTCTTGGGATTACGGTAGAACTGCCAGTTTTTCAGGATGCCCTGGGATCCGTCCGTCGTCGTTCCGGGAAGCCGAAGGCTGTCGACCGTCGGCCAGTAGCCGCCGCTGAATTGCGTCAGGTCGTTGTTATATAGAGACGTAGCGCCTATCCCCGTGTACCATCCCTTTGGGTTCTCATTATTGCCGTATTCAAAAGCGGAGATTCGGTCGGAGAACATCGCAATCCCGAATCCGAAGCCGGGTCGCAGATGCACCGCCCGGTCCATATTGGCGAAAACCTGATTTTTAATCAGCTCGCCACGCGGAGCAATGGAGGAATCGGACATCAAAGCCTCGATCAGGCGGATGTCATACAACGACAATCCCGTTTTATAATCGGCATAGGTGGTATCGCTTATTATCCATTCCTTCACCATGCGTTTAATCTTCAGTGCTTCGTCCGCCGGAGCTCCTTCCGCTACCCGTAAAAGCCCCACTACCATATTACGGCCGACACTGTGGTCATTGGTAAGCGGACGGGCAATTTCCCTGCCCCGCACCATATCCATAATCCCTCCACGGTAGATGAGCGGCTCGAACGAATCGCTAACCCAACGGTACACATTAGCCAGCTGAGGATCCGTGATCTTCCACGGGGAGTCCTGCAGAAGATACATCAGATCCCCCACACGGCTGATCAGCGACAATCCGTAGCCGCCCGTGTACGCCACCTGGGTATGCTGGATGAACGAGCCGTCCTCATAGAAGCCGTCCCCGCTCTTCACATATGGAAGCGCGGGACTGACCGCATCCCGGCCAAGGGAAGCCTTCTGGCTAATATTGCCGATCATGCCTCGAACCGCCGTTACCATGGCCTTATCCAGAAGGTTGGCTCCGGTTTCTTGAGCGTTATTGGTTGTCCGGTAATACGGGGTAGGCACGAACCGGTCCACCGCCCGCATGTAATTCTGGATTTGGGCGTCCGACAGCTTGTCATACATAAGGACAACCACGTCATTTAAAGCTTGAGGTCCGCTGATTTCCCAGTGAAACCAATTGTCGTATTCGGAAGACCGTTCATTGTAACGGTTGGCATACATCCAATCCAGCCCCCGACAATATCCTCGGCCAGCTGCTCATTCCGGTAAAGGCTTGTTCCCGGCGTGTTGTACGCCAAGGCCATGGTTCTCAACCGGCCGTACCCGACCGGTATATCTCCAGAGCGGGTCGTGCTGTCCAGGTTGCTCCACAAATAGCTCCTGTCAGCGGACCGGTTAAACGTATCCCAAATCCCAACTCCCTGCGCGTTCGTAAGGCTGTTGACCAAGCCATCCAAATAGCTCTTCACCTGTGGATCGGAAAGATCGGGATGTTCATCTCCGATAAGCTTGTGGAACCATTTCTGCCGGAGTTCGGCAAAACGGGCAAATGTATCCGAAGCTTCGACGCTAACCTCACAGCTCGCAGCAAACTTTCCATCCGGTGTGGCCGCGGTGATCCGGGTGTTCCCTTCCTTCTTAGCCGTTACGGTTCCGTTAATCACATCCGCTACCTCGGAATCGGAGCTGGACCAGATTACCGTCTTATCGGTGGCATTCTCCGGAATGAAAACAGGAAGGATGGTAGAGGACGCTCCCTCTTCCAATGCCAAGTAACTCCGATTCAGGAGCAGGCCTGTCAGGCCATTGTAAGGGACCAATTGGATGCCGTCATACCAGGCTCTGCCGGTTCCGGTTTCATAGAAAGGCTCTATCTTTATTTGGCTGGCGTTGGAGGGAACCTTGAAAAGGATTTCTTTCCGGACCCAATCCTGGGTTCCCGTCAGACTATCCGTATATTGGAGATTTCCCACCTTTTTGCCTGCCGTATCCATGAATTGAGCCCGTGTAAAAACTCCTCCGGAGGCAGACTGAATATTATCGGTTTTCATCCAGACGCTCAACCGGTAGGTTTGTCCTGGGGTCACATTCACCGCCGTGGACACGGCCCCCGCCCCCGGTTGTCGATTCAAGCCGAAGCGCAAGGCTGCCATCCCGGTAAACCGCTGAATCCACCGTTGCCTGTATGCTGCCGGAGGCATACCATTCCGACCAGCCGAGCGGCTCCACATTCCCGGTCCATTTGTTCCGGGTGGTTACTTTTGTCTGTTCAAAACCGCCATTAGACAAAATACTCTCGGCTGCTGCGGTGCCGGACGGTTCCATCCATTCCGCTTGTACGGGCAAGGGATAACTGGGTATTACGGTTACCCCCCGAGCATCAAGCTTGCGATCATTCCCATAATCACCGTCTTCTTGGCCATTCTCCTTACCTTCTCCCTTCTGCATTGTCCTTTTTTGAGGCGCAATGATCGCTTATTGGAAAACGCTTTCAAATTGCGCATCATGGCGATTATACGATTCGCTTCGTTTCTCTTCTACTATCTGTTCCATGGACCGCTAACCGGACTTATTCTTCCGGATAAACAGATTACTCTCGAATAAACCGGTTTTAAGGTCAGGGGTACAAGCTTATGAGATGGCCACAAAAAAACCGCCCTGAAAGAGGCGGAAGCTGTTCTGAGTATTATGGGCGAGGTCACTCTCCTTGATTTTTCCGAATCGCGGGATGAAGCTTCACCGAACCAAGTGTTCGGCACAATTCAGAAGATCACAGGCCCATTCCGATCCGTTATAAGTAATCGTGGTCATGGAGGTGTTGTGATAATGGGCAACGTCCGGTAATGCGGGGATAAGCTCTTTTACTGTCAAGCCGATCAAGGCTCCGTGACTGACCACTCCTATTCTTTTATCCGGGAAAGACCTCACCATTTCGTTGACGAAGGATAAACCCCGGTCCCTCACCGATTGATCATTTTCGATACCGAGAGGCTGGTTTTCCCACCCGGCGCCCCATCGTTTTATTCGCTCCTCTAATGTCGTTCCTTCCGTTTCGCCCTTGTGCATTTCCCTTAACCGGGAATCCGTTTGCACCTCCAGACCAAGCGCTCCGGCTAGGATGGCTGCTGTTTCTTTGGCCCTGGAAAGATCGCTTGAATAGATAAAGTCTACTCCTTCCGCTGCCATTCGAAGGGCCAAGGCTCGTGCCTGCTGACGACCTTGTTCGTTCAGAGGGATATCACTTTGTCCTTGCGCCCTTCTTTCCGTATTCCAGTCCGTTCTTCCGTGCCTAATCCAAACAATCTGCGTCATGATTCCCCTCCGGTTTTTTCTTCCAGCATAACAAAAAGAGCTTTCTTGGCCAATCTGGAGGCATAGCTATGGCAAATAGTACTTTTCCGGTCTATACTTCAAACTAACAAGTCTTCCCATAAATTGTTCGAGAGGAGGAAGGAACCATGGACACAAAATGGCTGGAATGGGCCAAGCAGATCCAAGCTATCTCTCAAATCGGGCTGACCTATTCGAAAGACCCCTACGACCTCGAAAGGTACGAAGCCTTGAGGGAACTGAGTGTGGATATTCTTGCGTACCACACGACGGCAAGCCGGGAGCAGATTAGGCTTACGTTTGCCAGCGACACGGGATACGCCACTCCGAAGGTGGACGTCAGGGCCGTTATTTTCGAAAAAGACCGCCTCCTGTTGGTTCGGGAGAAGATTGACGGAGCCTGGGCATTACCGGGAGGGTGGGCCGATATCGGGTATTCTCCTTCAGAGGTTGCCGTCAAAGAGGTCAAGGAGGAATCCGGTTATGACGTAAAACCATCGCGGCTGCTCGCGGTCCTCGACAAGAAGTTTCATCTCCATCCCCGGAGCCGTACCATGTCTATAAAATATTCATCCAATGCGAAATCATCGGCGGAGAAGCCCTCAGCGGACTGGAGACCAGTGAGGTGGCTTTCTTCGGTCGAGACCGGCTGCCCGAGCTTTCAGTGGAACGAAATACGGCGGCTCAAATCCTAACGATGTTTGAATTTTTGGATAACCCGGCTAAGGAGATCATTCTTGATTGAAATAAGGGTCGTGAATGCGGGAACTATGCATAAGAAGGAAGTGTTGCATGGGTAAAGCTATTAATCTTACCATACGATTTCTATTAGAGATAGTAATACTAGTTGCACTAAGCTACTGGGGATTTCATCTTGATTCTGAATTACTCATTCAGATTGTTTTGGGACTTGGATTGCCACTGGTTACTGCCATAACATGGGGGAAGATAATATCCCCGAAAGCAACCATTAAGCTTCCCCTGATAGGCGTCATTTTGATTGAATTGTTAATATTCGGTGCAGCTTTTCTATGCTTACTAAGCAATGGATTCAAGGTATTCGCCATAATCTTTATTTTAGTATCCTTTGTGAACAGATTCATCATTCTCCGATTCAATCAAGGGATTGAACTCTAACCTACTGGCTAGAAAAAAATGATGTGAGTGTCCGTATCCGAGCCTGAAATTACTTGAAACCCCAAGGAACGGTAAAAAGCATCGGCAACGGGATTGTCCGTTTTCAAGGTAAGACTTTTATAATGCTTTCTTGCCTCCATCATAACGGCCCCCATAAGCTTTCGGCCAACCCCCAACCGGCGTGCGGAAGGAGAGGTATAAAGCCGGCGAACCCGCCCCCTCTCCTTACCAGCTGTGAAAGGATCCTGATTCAGCCCGCAGACGCCCACAACTTCTTTATGACGGATGGCCACGAATAAAGCTTCCCCGTCCTTATCAAACCGGTTGACTCCGGATTCATACTCGTTCACCAGCCTGGTCAGGTGACGAAAGCCTTCCCTTACACTTTCCTCCACCAAATTATCGAGGCGGTGAATGTCGAGTAATCCGATTTTTAGGATTTCTATCAACTTCATGGCCTCCTTACCCCTCCAATGGACTTTTAACAATGTAGAACAAATAGCTTTTGGGCGTGAACATAGAGAATTCCTTAATAAAGGGAGACCACTCCCTAACCTCCACCCTCTCGTCCTTTTCCCAAACAAAAATGCCGCCGGTATAATAGCCGTATTTTGGATTGGGCACCAACACTTCCGTATGGAAGCGCCATTCCGGTTGACTTACCTTTTCCCGTACTGCTTGGCAGGCTTCTTGATCCATTTCCGTCCACTTCAAGGTAATGGCGGGGTTAAGGTAACAAGCGGATAGATGAGACAACAATTCGTCCTTCTGCTCCACCCAACTAACGACAACCTGGTTAATAAAGTCATCATTCCACTCCAGGTAATCCTCAACCGGCCAGTGGGCGTATGGGTCTAGGATTGGAAGAAGACGGGGAGGAGTCGACTCCAACCCCTGTGATTCATGTAAGAAGGAAGCTCTTCTAACAATCAGCTTCAGCAAGAGATCCTTTCCCGCAACGAATGGATGGCCAAACCCTCGCTCAAACAAGTCCTTTCGGACCTTCAGAAGATTTTCGATCTCTGGGATTGCCAGCCGGTCGATAACCAAATGATGGTCCTTGTACGAAAGATGATCGATCAGCTTTTGCAAATCGAAGGAATCTGTCTTAAGCCCGGAATGCCAATGATCTCTCTTATGATAATCCAGGGAATCTGCACCGAGCTGGGAGAATATCACGTCCTCGAGGACGTGAAATCTTCCGCTCTTGCTTATGACATCCACGACATCGGACCGCAATCCAGGTGTTCTATCCAAGATTCCGCCAACCTCTTCCTCCTCCTGGATAATCCTTATGCTCCATTCTTCATGGTGCCTGCCCGTCATGTGCTCAAAGCAATGAGAATAAGGTCCATGCCCGATATCGTGCAGAAGAGCGGCCATTCCGGCGAGTTTTCTTTCATAATCCGAGATCCGAATGTCATTCCCCGAAGCCAGACGTTCGAGAATGGCAGCCGAGTTGGCATAAACGCCCAAGGAATGGGAGTACCGCGTCTGGCTCGCTTCGGGAAGCAGATAGTAAGTGTTTCCTTGTTGCTTTAAGCCTTTTAATCGCTGAAAAGCTTTGGTCTCGATCATATCCTGCATATCTTGGTCCTCTACTTCTATGGGTCCGTGAATCGGATCGGAAAATATCAAGACGTGCTTCCCTCCTATAGGTTTCCTATTCAACCTAGTTATTCGACCTTTTTCCACGTGTCCTTTAGCGGAACGATCCGGTTAAAGATAAGCTTGTTTCCCGCGGATGATTTGCAATCCACACAAAAGTATCCGTGACGGAAAAATTGAAACCTCTGCCCGGGCAGCGCCTGTTTCACAAACGGCTCGACCCGTACGTCCTTTTGGGTAACTAAGGAATAGGGGTTAAGAAGGCTCGACCAATCGCCATCCTCTGGAATGTCATCATCCAGCAGCAGGCTGTCATAGAGGTGAACGTCCGCTTGGACGGAGTGGTCGGCCGACACCCAATGGATCGTTCCTTTTACCTTGCGCACGGTAAAGCCCGTGCCGCTTTTGGTCAGCGGATCATAAGTGCATTGAAGCTCCATCACCTCTCCTGTCACAGAATCACGGACGACCTCCTCACACCGGATAAAATACGCCCCCTTCAACCGGACTTCAGCAACCAGACTAAAGCGGTGGAAGCCTTTGGGAGGCTCTTCGCTAAAATCTTCCCGCTCGATATAAATGGTTCGCGAGAACGGAACCTTCCTCTCCCCTAATGCTTCATTCTCGCTGTTGTTCGCAACGGTCAACCACTCCACCTCACCCTCCGGGTAGTTGGTAATGATCACCTTTAACGGCTTTAATACGGCCATTACGCTAATTGTTTGGTCCTTCAGCTCCTGCCGGATAACGTGATCCAGAAGGGAAATGTGCACCGTGCTATGGGCTCGGATGCCGCCGATCTCTTCCATGAACCTTCGAATGCTGCCCGGGGTGTACCCTCTTCTTCTCATGCCCCGGATCGTCGGCAGCCTGGGATCATCCCATCCGTCTACGTACCCCTCCTCGACCAGCTGCCTCAAAAAACGTTTGCTCGTCACGACTCCCGTCAAGCTGAGCCGGCCGAACTCCCTCTGCCGCGGGGGCTCCGGGATTCCCAGCTGGTTCAAGACCCACTCGTACAAGGGACGGTGGTCTTTGAACTCTATCGAGCAGAGGGAGTAGGTGATGCCTTCGATCGCATCCTGAATCGGATGGGCAAAATCGTACATCGGATAGATACACCAGTCCCGTCCCGTTCGGTAATGCTCGGCATGAATAATCCGGTAGAGGACAGGATCACGGAGGTTCATATTGGGCGAAGCCATATCGATCTTCGCTCGAAGAACCTTAGAGCCGTCCGGGAAAACGCCGTTCTTCATCTTCTCCAGGAGCTCCAAACTTTCCTCCACCGGGCGGTTCCGGTATGGGCTGTTTCGGCCGGGTTCTTTAAGGGTCCCCCGGTACTTCGTCAGCTCGTCGGGGGAAGATCGCAGACATACGCTTTTCCGCGTTTGACCAGCGTGACGGCAGATTTGTAGTATTCATCCGAATAATCCGAGCCGTAGTAAATCTGCTCATCGGGATCATACCCCAGCCAACGGATGTCCTCCATAATGGCCCGGACGTATTCCAAATCCTCCTTCCGAGGATTGGTATCGTCAAACCGCAAATGAAAAGTTCCGTTATATCTTTGAGCCGCGGTAAAATTCGTGTGGATCGCGTAAGCACTCCCAATGTGAAGGTAGCCGTTGGGCTCGGGAGGGAACCGGGTGCACATATCCCGGCTAAACGGGCTTTGCTCCAGTTCCTCTTGGATGAGCTTCAAGATAAATGACTCGTTGTTGTCCCTTGGGTGCACCATGGTAGATTCCTCCTTGTGGAATAATCAGCGAAATAAAAAACTTCACCTCCAAGACTGGTTAAGTCTTGGGGACGAAGTTCTCGCGGTGCCACCCCAGGTTCATTAATATGTCGCCAAATTAACCTCTTCAAGTACGGCAAGGTCAAGCCCTGCTTATACCCTAGCCCTGTAACGGGAGCGCCCGTTCTGCCATCCCCATCGAGGGTTCCGGCAGGCTGCTCTGAGGCTTGGTTCAGGGTAACGTTCCTGCCCCTTTTCAGCTGCCGGGGCTCTCTGCCGAAGAACGGCTTCCCTTACTCTTCTCATCATCGCGTTTAAAGTTGGTCCTATAATACCAGCTCTTCCCTTCCTTGTAAACGGACTTTCGTTTAGTCTCGTTTCCAACCTCTAGGAACCTAACCTGGGGATAACCCCGGCAGCAAATCCGGGTACTTGGCTCTTCCCAGGGTAACGATGTATTCATCGAGTTCCCGCTTTGCGGATTCCGGCCGGGCTTCGTACTGGGCTCCGCTTAGGTAAAGCCCGCTGTAGAAGCGGGAATAGCTTGATCCGCTCTTCAGTTCCAGTTGATACAGCTGTCCGACCCCATTCGGTTCTGTTCCGACCTTGTGTAATCGGATGCTATTCAACAGGCTGGTCACTTCCTGAAGTGTCCCTTGATCGGTAGCAGTAAGCTCACGGCCATCCCCGTAACGAACTATCATCTCCTCGAGGCTGAACGAATCGCTATCCCATACAAGTAAGAATGGCTCGATCTTGTCTTTGCTATTCCCGCATCCCATCATTAGCACAAAGAAGACAGCCAGGATGATTCGAAATGATGGTTTTGTGGGCATAAACATACCTCCACCCCTTTCCTAGCCTCAGACGTAAAAGAGGTGGAGAAAGTTACCAGGTTACGAGCGGCCGGGCTTATTTTTCTTGGACCGGGATCCAGATCTCGCTTTTGTAGTTGGGAACGGTGGTATCCTTGTGTTCGTTCCAAAGAATTTCGGGTCCTTCTTTGACTTCATAGCCTGAGGACGGGAACCATTCGGAATAGATGCGTCCCCAAGTTTCCTGCAGCGTTTGCGGGAAAGGCCCGACGGCGGTGAAGACCGCCCACCGGGAAGCCGGAACTTCCAGCACAACCATCCCGGTACCGGCCTCCTTCGTGGTGGCCACGCCGATATAATGGTCGCACTGGCCTTTTTCCTCCATTCTACCCTCAGTAAAGTTTGTAGAAGCGCTGATGATTCCGGCAGGCTCTACGTTAGACAGCCTCTTCATTTCCTCAATAAGCTTGGGCGTCAAACTTTGGGACATTGAGGCAATCTCCGGATTCACACCATCAAAAATAACGGACACCCGCTTGTGGATCCCTACGATTCTAAAGGCTTCTTTGTTCTCCAAACGGTAGTTCATTTCTTCTCCTCCTTGAATGGTCAGCTGAAATCTCATCCGAGGGAAGGCTTTGAGGGAATGCCCTTGAATCCGGGCTTCCGAAGGTGTGATGCCATGGACCCCCTGAAAAGCCCGGGCAAAGGAATCCGGAGACGAGTAGCCGTACTTCAAAGCGGCATCTATGATTTTGAGATCGCCATGACAGAGCTCGTGGGCCGCCAAGGTTAACCGCCTGCGCCGGATGTATTCCGATAACGTAATCCCTGCCAGGAAGGAGAACATCCGGGTAAAATGATACTCCGAGCAGCAGGCGATTCGGGCAGCCTCCTTATAGTCAATCGTATCGGTTAGATTCTCCTCGATGTAGGACAAAGCTTCGTTCCAGTTGGCCAGCAGATCCAAGACATTCACGCCTCCCTCGTTACTTCCAAGATAGCAAAGTATACTTTCCGTTTCCCGACAATACGTGCACGGTTCTGTGGGGTTACCGTCGCGGCTTGAAGCAGACGAATCTCCACTTTTACCGCTCCTCTTCCTGTGGCGTTAGCAGACCATATACCTCACTTGCCTGGCCTGCCTGGTAATAAGGATAGACCAGCTTCTTCTGAACCTGACGGACCGTCTCTGAATCCGTCAGCTTCTCGACCATAAAGAGACCCAAATCCACTGAAGCCGTGACGCCGCCTCCCGTAAAGGAATCCCCATCTTTCACCGCCCGGGCTTTTACCACTTCCGCACAATAGGGAGCCAGCAAATCGTAGGCGGAGGGATTGGTGGTGGCTCTTTTGCCTTCCAGGAAGCCGGCTGCTCCCCAAAGCAGGGCACCGGTGCAGACGGATACTTTGTACGGCACCGACTCGGCGGTCCGAATCCATTCCATAAAAGCTTCGTCGAACCGAAGCTTTCTGGTCGCCATGCCGCCCGGCAGAAAGACCAGGTCGAATTGACTTAAAGGCGGCAGCACCAGATCCGCTTTTACCTTCATCCCCCGGTCATCCTTTACTTCCGGTTGGTCGGCGCAGAACCTCCAGGAGACATTCTCCTTGATCTTCAGAATTCCCAACCACGTTATTGCTTCGTAGAACCCTGCCAAATCCATAAACGTCATTCCGTCGAACAACACAAACGCCATCTTCATTCCTTCCACCTGTCCTTTCTTTGTTAAGAAAATAAAAAAAGCATTTGATCAAAGGATCAAATACTTTGCCCAGGCGTACGGCGGTTGTTCCATGCGCTCCCTCGTGGTCCTCCACGTTTACGCCAGTCACGCATACCAAATATTTACTATTACTATATAGGGAAATGGTTATTTAGTCTATTTCTTTTTACAGGTTAGTCAGGGTAAAACCGAGAAACAAGACTATCAGAATCCCTAGTATAGCCGAGAACTAACATGTGTCTTTATGCAAAAGGCTGCCCGAGCAGGCAGCCTAAGATCATAGCTATGTAGATTACATCTACTTACTCAGGAGTGAGGCAAGTGATTTGGCGACCCAACCGTCTTCAGACGGGAACGTGTCGTAATTCACGATCGGACGGAGTAGTTCATCGTCGGGATTGACCCCTAGCGTTTGCAGCAGCGCATAATCCTGCATCGATTCCGCGAACACTTCCCAGCGAATGGAATCGATCGGGCCGTCTTTGCCCGGATAAACGACGAAGGGATCTCCGAACGGGTAAATACCGCCGCAAGAGCAATCATGGAATAGATCGGCCATGATTTGTGTATCCGGACTGTATTCTTGCTCGAGTGAAGATGCTTTTTGAGTGTACCAGTAATTGTATCCCCAGTGCAGGAACCCCATAACACGCAGGCGGTAGAATGCCCATCCTTGGATACGGATTTGCCAGAGCGGTGTGTCAAAGAAACGATTCATATAAGTTCCTGCCGGAGAACAGCAATAATAGACCCAATGAGGAATTTCCTTCTCGAGAAACTCGTTAGCCCGGTACATAATCGGAACCGGATAATCGGTAAGTCCGAGCTCGGAGTAGGAGATGCCCTTTACGGCATCCATCACTTTTACGGAAGGATCGATCTGGTTCAGAAATTCTCTAGCTTTTTTGTAATTTTCGATGTCAGCCGGCTGATCGGTCGGTTCATCGCAAATATGGAACAAGGACTGTTCCTTAATCCCTTCCTCCTCGAGGAATTGCTTAAATTCGGGAAGAAACTGCATCATATAAGCTCTGAACACCTCCCCGGTTGCATCAAGACCTTCCTGAAACAACGTTTCCAATTTGCCGTTGCGCTCGGTATAGATCCGGGTGGGCTCCGCGGCCGACGCGGCGCGTTCCTTAGCATGGCTGTACGCCCAAAAATGCGACCATTCAAATTGGTGAAATCCGATTTCTTTGGCCATTCGGATCAATTTGCGAACCAAATCCCAATCGAATTTATAGACGCCCGGACGGACTTCCCATACCTTCAGAAGCTGCGGCGGCCGTTTCATGATTTCCTTGCGATAGTTCAGCAGCGGTACGAATAACAAGTCATTGCCGTGGTCAAACAAGTTTTCCAGATACGGCCTAACCATCTTGAAAAACTCGTCGCCAAGCGGCTTCATTTCATAGTAGTCGTAAATACACTCCGGGTACCACCAATGCGTAATCGGAAAGTTTTTTCTTTCCTGAATGACAATGTCTTTGACTTCCACTGTTGCGTACATGACAGCAGGTTCCGTCAGCACGCTGCTCTTGAACTGCACTTTCAGCTTGCAATTTCCGGGATCCATGTCGGCCGGAACCTTCACGGAAATCCAGAACGATTGATTCACGCCGGAAGTAACCTCCGCTTTCGCTTCGGGAAACAAAGGATCAGGAACAAGCCCGGGAGCATGGTCCACTCCTTCGAGCTCTGACAATGGTCTATGAGCGGTCAAATAAGCTTGCGGTACATATCCCACTCTGCGAACTTGAATTTGTAGTCGACTGTCTCCCTCCACTTCGCATTCCACGCGAACCGGTTTAATATGGTGATTGTTTACGCAGGCTTGAAAGGATAGCCGGGCATTTCTAGCAGTAAGCAGGTTCAGACTTGCGCCGCCCTTCGGTTGAGAGCGCGGGTACACACGATGCAGGGAATCTTGCAGCCAGAATGTCAACCAGGAGTCGTGCTGTATGCCAAAATAGTAGGTTTGGTCCGTTTTCACTACCAGTTGGCCGTTGATTATTTGTTGCACTTTTTCACATCCCCTTCTTTGAATCCTAAAATTTTTCCCTGTAAGGGACAGTTACTGGAATTTCAATGTCACCTGGTGCTCACCCTGCGGGACATGACAGAACACCCAGGTGATGCCATTCTGCTGCTTCACGTACGCGGTCCGATTCTGACCTTCGATCGTATACGCGGTCTGGATCGGTAGCCCAGAAGGGAGCGGAAACTTCACGAACACGCCGTCCGCGTGGCTCGCTTTCGCGGAGAAAGAGACCGAAGACCCTTTCTGACCGAGGGTCCCGTTCACCGACTCCAGCTTTGTGCTTGAGGCGGCGCGGTCAAACCACCATTCACAAACCTGGTTGGTCGAGTGAAGTACGACTTGGTACTTGTTCTCCTCCACATAGCGAAGGATTTCATCCACGGCCGGCCAACAGAAAGGCGTATGCCTAGGGGTAACGACGTAGGTGGGGTGAATGAAAATATTGAGCGTCCAGCCGAACTGAGCGGCACGATCAAGGGCTCCTCGAATTCTTTGCAAATCCTGCTCTCTAGACTCTTCAAAAATACGCGGCTCGAACAACACAATCGGGATATTGACGAAATCCAGACGCTTGTTATCGTGCTTGGAATCGTCGTACACGAAATGCGGATAGCACGTGCCAAAACCGAAGCCCATCAGATTGATGCCGTTGTCCGGCGGAACAAACTGATGGACGCGGGTATTATCCCCCTTGATCCCTAGCGCCGAAGCCCAGCGGGCATGCTCCGCCCAGCCGGTTGCCGTCGAACAGTGGTTCACTGTGGCGATCGGAATTTCACCGAACGCCTCCACGTACCAATCGACCTGCTTCTTCATGTCGTGCTCATTGAAATGGCGGAACGGAATGGCGAAGTCGAAATGCAGCGACGGAGCGTGACCGTTGAGCTTGATCGCCTCGTATTCCTCCTTGCCGATCGCGAACTTCCCTTCACGGTTCGGCATCAGGTTGATTTGATACGGCAGCCCTTTATCCTTAAAATAGTCGGATGACTCCACCTGAATCCCTTGCGAGCACTCGTCATCCCCGCCGATGTGGAACATCATGTCCGGCAGCGACCCGTCTTTCATCGGCGGAAGTTGATGAATGAACGGCTGCGGCTTCTGGACGAGAATCGACTCCAGGAACAAGAGCCAGTAATCCGCTACCGGCAGGTCCAACCCGACCGACCGGCTGAGAATAACGGCATCGTTGACGCGATACTGCCCGTCACCGTCGTAATCCTGATCGACCGGTCTGCCTTGGTGGATCGCCCAGATCGTATGCGGCAAATTAAATCCGAAATAATAGGTTTGTCCTTGGCCGAGTGATCGGTGAGCTATGACCTCGTAGGGGGTCTGTCTACGCCACGCCACCTGGAGAACTCTGCCGAATGACTCGTTTTCATTCCTATTTAGCATGATCACTTCCGAAGACAGGATCGGCACCATCGCGCCGCGAAAGCCGTAGAACGGATCGGACGCCTCATTTTCTGCGTTGAAGACATAATACGCCGAGATGGTGAACGGATTGTCGGCCTGCTTCCACCGATGTACCGGCTCGATATGGAACAGATCGTCGGCCGCGGACGTAGCGAAGCCGATGAGGGTGCCTCCGTCTTCGACCCATTCGCGCAAGACCGTTTTCTCTTGAACCGACAAGATGAAGTCGCCAATGAACAAATATTGCAGAGAGGCGATTCGGCTCGGCTCTTTCAGATCGGCGCGCGATAGCCGCGCCGCACGCATACCCATCTCATCCAACATTTCTTCCAGGTAGAAATACCAATAGTTTTCGCCAACTCGATTGGCTTCCTCGCGTAGCGAATCATCGTATACATAACCCGTTAACGTACCATGATGGATCAACATTCCGGGAATCCTCCTCTTAGCACTAAATTAGACACAATCTTGAGAATGCCGCCTTCGTGAAAAGAAGGTGCACGTTACCGCGATATCGTGACGAACCGATCGCTCTCTTGCCCATGTGCTCGCGGAGGGCATGACTTCCCTCCACTTGTTAAGATTGTCCGGACCGGGCTGCGCCGAACCAGCATCGGCCGGGCGTTTCTACACGAAACGTCTCTATATTCCCTCGATCGGCGACCGTTACGTAACACGTTCTGCCGTCATCTCCGCCGAACGTAAGGTTCGTGACGTTTTTGCCGGTTAACCCGATTTCCATCAGGAGATCGCCATCCGGCGAAAGCTTCACGACCGTACCTTTGCCCCAACGCGTCACATACAGATTGCCTTCCACGTCACAACGCATGCCGTCGAGGCCGAAATGCGGAAACTCCATGACCAGTCTCTTGTCCTTCAACTGATGATCGGGTGTAAGCTCGTACTTGTAAATGCGGCGCTGGAACGATTCGTTCACATACAAGCTTTTGCCGTCCGGCGTAACTTCGATCCCATTCGTCGTGCCCATGTTCGCTTCCATCAGCGTAACTCGGCCGTCCCGGTCGACTCGCCAGATTCGCCCTGTCCCGGCGTTCCAGTCTGGATCGCTCGCGAATACGACGTCGTCCGGGGTAATGCAGATGTCGTTCGGCTGGCTCATCCCCGGCTCGTGCCCATAGACACTTACCTCTTTTGTCGCCATATCGACCTTCAACACATTATGGTTCGTATAATCGGCGATCAGCATATCGCCTTCGCTCGTAAAGCGAATGCCGTTGCCGATGCTGCCGTTCGGAAGCTCCACGAATATGGAGCATTCGCCCCCGGGAGTAACGCGCCCGATCGTCCCCTCCCTCTCGTAATTGACCGCGTATAGGTTGCTTTGCACATCCGTCGCAGGCCCCTCAATCCCTACCGTGAACCCGCCTACTGCTGTAAAATCACGACTCTTGTAAAATTCCTCACTCATGTTCGCATTCTCCTTTTCTGCGAATCTTCGGCAACGTGTACCGATCGTTCTGAGTCGATCTACTTTTTTCCGTAGAGCCTAACCCTCAAATCGGCTTGGGCTTTATGACCGGCGAAGTTCTCCAACTCGCAGAGCCGTGAAACGTATTCGCCGACGAGCTTGCTCGCTTCTTGCGTGCATCGCTGATACGTGCATGTCTTAAGGAACTTTCCGACCCATAAGCCTCCGGTGTACCTGGCGGCGCCTTTCGTCGGAAGCGTGTGGTTCGTTCCGATCGCCTTGTCACCATAGGCGACGTTCGTTTCGGGACCGAGGAAAAGTGCTCCGTAATTTTTCATATTGCGCAGAAAATAGTCCGGGTCCTCCGTCAACACCTCGACATGCTCGAAGGCCAGCTTGTCGGCTTCCGCCAGCGCTTCCTCCAGGCTGTCCACCACCATCACGGTGCCGTAATCCCTCCAGGCAACGCCGGCAACGTCCGCAGTCGGCAGCGTCTTCAGCTGGCGATCGATCTCGGCGAGCGTGCGTTGAGCGACGGCTTCGGATGTCGAGATTAGGAAGGCAGGGGACGTAGGGCCGTGCTCCGCCTGTCCGAGCAGGTCCGTTGCCACCATCTCGGGATTCGCTTGATGATCCGCAATCACGAGCACTTCCGTCGGACCGGCGAACAGATCGATCCCTACCTTGCCGTACAGCTGACGTTTCGTTTCAGCCACGTACGCGTTGCCGGGACCAACCAGCATGTCGACCGGATGAATGGTCTCGGTGCCAAGCCCCATCGCCGCCATGGCTTGAATGCCGCCGAGTATATAAATTTCGTCCGCACCAGCCATAGCCATTGCACAGATCGTCGTTGCCGGAATTTCACCGTTGATCGGAGGGGTGCACGCAATGACTCTCGGGACACCCGCCACCTTGGCGGTCAGCACGCTCATATGGGCCGACGCCACCATCGGATAACGACCGCCGGGAATGTAGCAGCCGACGCTGCCGACCGGAATGTGCTTATGCCCGAGAATGACGCCGGGAATCGTCTCCACTTCAAGATCGCGTATCGTAGCGAGCTGCTTCTCGGCGAAATGGCGTACCTGCTGCTGCGCGAAGCGAAGGTCTTCCTTTACGCTTTCCGGTACACTTGCAACCATGCTTCTGATTTGCTCCGGGCTTAGGCGGAAGTTCTCGGGCGTCCACTTGTCGAACTTCGCTGACAGCTCTTTGACGGCCGCATCTCCCCGATCCGAGATGTCCCGAATGATGCTGCTTACGGTCTCATAAACGCTAGGGTCGCTGAATATCGCATTCGTGTCCGATTTGCCCTTTTTCAGATAGGTTGTCATCAGGATCACTTCCCTTTAATCGAATAAAAATCATATTCCTTCCTTACATTTCCTGCCGCTGACTGGATTCCTCTTCGTCGCGCTTCAAACATTGGATCAAAAACGACTTCCTGTTTTGCGGAATCTCCGTTGCCGCAGCTGCTTCCCAGTCACAGAACCCTTTGCCGCTCTTCGCGCCGTAATGCCCTCGCTTCACCAGTTCCTGCATCGTAGGCAAAGGCGCTGTGTGGCTTGCCAGATCGGGATAGAGATAGGCCGATACGGCGTGAAACACGTCGAGACCGCCGAGATCGGCGCTGATGAGCGGGCCCGTCACCGCATACCGTCGTCCGAGGCTGTATGTCACCGCCGCATCGATATCTTCACGGCTGGCCACCCCTTGCTCAAGCAAATATTCGGCTTCGCGCAGCATAGCGTACTGCAGGCGGTTGCCGATAAAGCCGGGAATCGTTTTGGCCAGCCTGATCGGCTTTTTGCGCATGCGCAGCATCAGGTTCGTGGCCCGCTCCACCGCTGTTTCCGCCGTACGCTCCCCTAAGACGATCTCCACGAGCGGTATCAGATGCGCCGGATTCCAGAAGTGTGTGACCAGCATCCGTTCCGGATGGTTCATGTAGGCTGCGATCTCTGGCGGATTCAGCGCGGAAGTGTTGCTCGCGAGGATCGTTTCCGGGCTGCTTAGCGAATCAAGCTTCCGATAGAAATCTTGCTTAAGCTGCAGCTGCTCCGGAATCGCTTCAATGACGAAGGTGCATTGGTGAAGCGCCTCTTCCACGTCCACTACGAAACGGAGGCGTCCCATGATGTCTTCGCCTTCGTCCGCCTCGATCAGCTGCTCGTGTTCAAAATTCCGCAGCTCGAGCTCGATTGCTTTCTTTGCACGCTGTAAATCGTCTTCGCCCGTTCCTTGCAAAGTAACGCGGATTCCACGCCAGGCGGCATTCAGCGCGATCGAATGCCCCATGAGGCCGGCTCCCATTACGGCTAACTTTTCGTCCACCGGTCGTCTATCTTCACTCATTTTTCGTCTTCCCTCCATTCCCTAGCCTTCCGCCAACTAAATGGCGGTCCACCCGCCGTCCACCCGCAGTGTCTCGCCAGTGACGAAATTCGCCATGCCGGATGCGAGAAACAGCACGGCATTTGCGATATCGGCAGGAACTGGAGTGCGGCCGAGCGGAATGCGGCTCATCACGTCTTGCCGGAAGGCCGGATTGCTCAGCATACATGCCGTCATCTCCGTCTCGACAAATGTCGGAGCTATTGCATTGACCCGGATATTATGCGGCGCCCATTCGACTGCAAGCGCTTTCGTTAACTGCACGGCACCTCCCTTGCTGGAGCAGTAGGCCGCACGGTCGTAATACCCGACGAAAGCCATCTGCGACACCATATTGATGATCGTCCCCTCCCGCCTCGGAATCATATACCCGCCTGCCCGCTGCGAACAGAAAAACGTTCCCTTCAAGTTGGTATCCACAACCCGGTCCCAATCGTTCTCCGTCACCTCGAGCGAAGGCTTCGCGGTGTTGATACCGGCATTGTTCACCAGTACATCCAGCCCCCCATGCGGGAGAACGCCTCGTCGATCGTGGCATAGCATCCGGCGACGTCGCTAATGTCGGAGACAATCGAATGACAGAGCGGATTGAAAGCCTGCAGCTCCCGTGAGGTCCGCGCGAGATCTTCTTCCTTGCGTCCGGAGATCGTAACCGTCGCTCCCAACCGAGCGAAGGCAAGCGCGATCTCGCGACCGATCCCTTTGCTTCCGCCGGTAACGACAATTCGTTTTTCTTTAATGTCAGATAAATAATCCACTCATTCACCTTCCTGTCAGCAAATGTATACGTATTCATTACAGAGTCAATCACACTCGCTTAACAGCCGCAGTCGTTTTCCTGACGATAAGTTCCGGCTTTAACGAAATTTGAATAGGTTTAGCTGGTTTCGGTTGATCGATCAACTCAAATAACGTTTCCGCTGCAATCTGTCCCATGGCGAACTTCTGATGCCTAACGGTCGTCAGTTGAATCGCTTGGTGCGAGGACATGTGAATGTCATCTACGCCCGTCAAACTAATATCCTCAGGAATACGAAGCCCCACGGATAAGATGACATCAATACAAATTAGCGCAATCGAATCCGATGAACAAATGATCGCCGTCGGCCGCTCCGCTTTGTGAAGCAAAGAGAAGGTCGCCTTCTCAATCTCCTCGGTCGAAGATTCGAGTATTTTAACCCAGTTTGGATTAATCGTTATCTTCTTCTCGTTCATGACATCCTGAAAGCTTTGGTATCGGTCGTAAAATGTGGAGAAATCCGTATTTCCGGAAATATACGCTATGTCTCGATGCCCAAGATCCAGCAGGTGGCGAACAGCAAGGGATAGCGCCTGTTTATTGTCAAGAATGACATAATTCCCTCCAAGACGCGGTTTGCGAATGAAAAATACACACGGGATTCGTAAATGATCGATCTTCTCCATCAACGGATCATCCAGCTTCATCAGAGATAGCAGAACCCCGTCCACTTTGTTTGACATGATTAAGTCGTACAAATTCGGAATGCGATTCTCATCTTCCAAATAAACGATGGTCTTGTAGCCTTTGCTCTTGGCGAGCCGAACGATCGCATCCGTAGTCTCCACGAAGAAACCGTTACGCAGCGGACCAGAGATGAGAGCAATGGTTCGAGTCGTATTGGTCACCAAGCTTCGCGCAATTTCGTTGGGGAAATACTGCAGTTCCTGAACAGCTTGAAATACTTTTTCCCTCGTCTTAGATTTTACACTTTCCGGATTGTTCAGCACTCTGGATACGGTTGCCTGAGAAACTCCTGCCTTCTTGGCTACATCGATCGAAGATGGCATATAACCCCTCTTTTGATTATTGGTTCCATAGCGTAAAACCGGCGGCGGATCTCATCTTGTTCCCCTGCTTGACGTGCTTGATAATCGCTCGCTGCAGCGAGGTAACAGGCCTAAACGCGGATAGGTCCACATTCGGATCGTCGAACACGAGGTCGTAGGTTTGGTGCTCGCTCCCGACCACGGGAAGCGGTTTGAAAAATCGCTGAAACTTGACCAGGTTCGACTCCGGCGGCAAAATGCGTCCTAGTGCCGGGTCCATGATCCACGATTTACATACGAACGCCTTGAAAGGCGTCCCCGGAAAGTATCGGGGAAAAACGCATACGCTTCTTCGTACGACTCCTCGCATTCCGTCTCCTTCAGCTTGCTTCCGGACGGGATGTGCACTTCCACAACGCGATCCCCATTCTTTAGCACTGTCTCCCACTCATTCGGATCGAGTGAGATCGGCTCCCGTTGTGCGGTTCCCTCCAGTGTTACCGGATGCCCGACGAGCAAGCGGTCTGATCGTTTCAGTATCGGAAGCCACGCATCCGGCTCTTTCCTTCCGTTCGTGCCATCCTGCAATCCGTCCTTGCGGTAGCGGACATCGCCGTCGCAAAGCATAACGATCGCCCCTGTTGCTCGGTTGCGGACCCCAACAAAATTCCAGTGGAAGACGGAGCTATTAAAGACAAGCCGGCCGAGCCGGAAAATGCGGGCATGGACATGATGCCGCAGCCAGCCGAGCTCCGACAGTCCCCATCTGCCGTGTCTTTTATAATAATCACGGGTATACAGCCCGCCGAACGCGAGCGTCTCCATCATGATCTTGGTCGAGATCCCGAGCTCGCGGTACGCTTCGCGCGCCCTTTCGGTCCCCGAAATGAGGATAGCCAGCGGCCATAAAGATGCCTGATCGCCCAAAGCCAGGGTAGGGAGCAGCCAATCGGACGCATTGCCCCCGCTCCCGGCGGCTGATAGAAGATCATATAGTGCCAGAAGCTCGCGAGCAGAGACAACCGGTTGTCATCCGCTACGGCCGGATACAGCTGGGCGATCCGCTTCATCGCCTCATCCGGCAAATCATACAGAAGTTCCGCATCCATCGGAAGCTGTTCGAAGTTCGCCCTCTGCTCGTTCGTTTCTTTCCATTCCTTGAACGCTGG
This sequence comes from Paenibacillus sp. CC-CFT747, assembly GCA_030323305.1. Lineage (GTDB taxonomy): Bacteria > Bacillota > Bacilli > Paenibacillales > NBRC-103111 > Paenibacillus_AO > Paenibacillus_AO aurantius. Next base: position 5,120,383 of record CP106741.1, read on the forward strand.
CCAGTGGTCCAGCCAGCTCGGCGGTGCGTCCTGCCCCGTCAATTCTTTCACGAGCTGCTTTATTACCATATTCCACCCTTTTCCATCTTTATTTATTGGATTGCAAGGAAACCGCCGATGAATCGGCAGTTCCCCGCTAATGGTTTTATGGTTTGAAGACGATATCGCGCAAATAGTTGTTTCCGCTAAACGTGCTGGTTGGCCTTGTTCCCAGCGTTGTCGTAAAGACTCCCGCATTGGCCGTCCAGAAAAGATGGTTCGCGTTGCTGCCGGCGTTGGTTAAGTCGCCGGCCACCGCGGCATAGAGCTTGCCGGAATCCGTTCCCGTCGTAACCGACACGGTATAGTCGGTATTCGCCGCTAGGTTGACCGGACTGGCCAAATTGTACTGGACCCAACTGTCATTACCGCTAAACTTGAACGTGTACGGACCGCCGATGACCGTATTGTCCGAGTTTCTCCATATCCGGATGGTATGGTTTCCCGACTCCCCTTGCACCCCGAACAAGCGAACCCCGGTTACCTGACCCGCAACCGAGGAAGTGAATACCGTGCCAAGCTCATACGCCCCTCCGTTGCCGCCGGACCCCGTATCCGCTTTGACGCCGAACATAGTTTCTGTATTGAACGAAGCCGGGTAGAAGATAACATCTCTTAAATAGTTCGTGCTGTTAAAGGTGAGGGTCGGTCTGGCGCCCATGGTGGTCGTGTAGACGCCGGCATTGGCAGGCCAAGTCAGGTCCCCGCTGCTTCCGCCACTGGCCAGATCCCCGCTGATGGCCGCATATTTATGAGCGGTGTCCGTACCCGTCGAGACGGAAACGGTATACTCCGTTCCGGTCGTTACGTTCAACGGAGTGGGCAGATAGAAGGTTTTCCAACTGTTTGAGCCTGTAAAGGTGAAATCGAAAGGACCTGCGACCAGCGCTCCGTCCGAATCCCTCCATATCCTGACCTTATGGACTCCCGATTCCCCCGAAACTCCATAAACCTTTACGCCTGCAATATACCCGTTCGTCGCTGCCTGGAACTTTGTCCCCAGCTCAACTTGCTGCGAACCAGTTGTGGTTGGTGTTTTTGTGGCGAACATCGTATTGATCCCTGGTACGGTGTAACCGCTCCAATAGCCGACATTGTCGTATCCGCCCTGCCGGTTGGTATTGAACCAGAGCTTTCCATCGGGGGCAATATTGACGGACTCAATCTCAATCCAGGTGCTTTCCTTAAGGCTGAAAGTCAGATTAGGATCCAATGAGATCGCTCCCGATGCTGTGGATATATTATGATAAACCAGTACAGCACTCTCGACCGGGGAACCAAAGGTCATCGGAACATAGATGCTGTCGTTACCGCTCCAATACCCCAACCCCTGATGCTGAGAACCCGTGTAGCTTCCAAGATCAATCACGAAATCAGGCGCTGCGGCTACCGAAATGGTTCCGCTGGTCGCGCTCATGCTGAGCGATGCCCGGCGAAACTCCGTTCCCGATTTGAGGAGTAAAGTTACGGCGCTGCTGGTTTGCCCCGTAACCTCAACTCCTGACATGGCCCAAAGCTGACCGGTAGGATCTTGGATATGGAACTCCCCACCAGAAAATAGGTGTTTCCTACCACCTTCAGCTTCAACAGCTGAATAGTTCCGGGGCTATTTTTTAAGGTGGCGACGAAAAGATAGGTCACTCCGTCGATTACCGTGGCGGCCATATCGTTGGCATGGCTTAAGTACGAAAGGATGTTTGTATTGTCGCTGCCATTCGTCATGAGTGTGGTGGCCCCGCTAGTCATTTTCGTAGAATAAAGGGCCATTTGGGTATCGTTAGGTTCGACTTTTGCGGAATAGGCATAGCCATTGGCCAAGGCCAATCCTTCCGTTGCAGTAAAGACATCATTGGGCAGCAAGGAGACCTGGGTATAAGTGCTGTAGGAAGCGGCACCGGCTGTGACGGGCATCAAAGCGGTAAAGAGCAAGACAAGTACGAGGGCGACAAAACGTTTACCTCTATTCATTTTCTTTGCCTCCATTTGTACTATGGCTTATATATCTGGATGGGGAGAGCGCACCAGCGCCGATCCCCATCCCTTGCTGAGTTCCCACATCCTTCAATTGACTGACCTATGGAGTAAAAGCACGCCCGGGCTTCTTGGTTAAATTCGTTACTGGAATGTTCGTGATTCCTTTGACGGTATATCCGGCATAATCCTTCAGCGGTTCGGTCCTCGGCGTGTAGGTGATGGTAACGGTTCGATCGAATAGGACGGCCTGGGAGAGAGTCAGCAGAACCTCGTTCCCGGTGGCATAAACCGAACGGACGACCGTGGGTTTCCCCTGAACCTGCACGCTAAAGTCTGCCGGGTTCGCGGCCGCTTCGTCAGCCAAAGGCTTATCAAATCGGAGAACGAGCTTATCGCCGTCCACCGAAGCAGTATCCAGGTAGGCCAGCTCCTGGAAACGCCACATTTCTGAAGTGGTGGCGGTCCCGTTCGAGTCGATCAGCTTCACGAACCACTCGTTTGCGTTCCCCACCGCATCGGGTTCCAGCTTGATCGAGGCGGGACCGGTCTGTACGTTCGGGAGAGTACCCAGTAACTCATCGTTCCATTCCGTACTGATGCCAAAGCGATCCGTCATCAGCGTCATATCCCCTTTTGCCGTATCAAGCGGAAAGGTTGCCTGCTCCTTGTCGTCGGCAAAGAAATTATAGTCATCCTTATAAGGAGAGTAGGTGTTCATGTACATCCGCTTGTTTTTCGCGTCGAACTGCAGCAAACGGATGTAACCCAAACCGCCTTCCGGCCCCTCTTGGTAGTCGGACAGCACCTCGTAGACCACTTTTCCGTTAATGCGTTTGACGTTGTAGAACGCGCCGTGATAATGACCGCTTACCACCATGAACACATTCTCATTGGGGGCAACTACTTTTTCCATGATTTCTTTGCCGTTGACCCCATATTTGCCGCTTCCTTCAATGTAAGCATGCGTTCCCACTATGGCATAACGGTCCTTGTATTTCGACAATACGCTGTTTGCCCAGTCGACGGTTTGCTGGTCCAGCCTTCCATACACCCCGAGATACAGGATGACAAAATTCATGCCGCCGGCGGAAATCAGATCGTAGTGATGACGGTTGTTGCTCAGATCGCCTCCGTACCACGGCTGCCCGGCAAACCGCTCACGGCTGAAATACTTCCAATAGTACTCGTAATCGTTGACATTATGATTAACGTCGTGGTTACCGGAGACTACGCCATACGGAATGCCGGCCTCCTCCAATATTTTCATGTTCCTATCCGCCACTCCCCACTGGTCCTCCATGTTCCAATTCTGTACAAGGTCCCCGGTGTGGATAACATACTTGATCTTAAGCGGATCTTTGTTGTCGGCAATCCAGCGGTTCATCTTCTCGAAGATGTTAGGATAACTCCTGGAATAATACTGGGTATCCGTTTCCCAGATAAACGTGAAATCATACTCGTTCGGGGCCGGCTTTTTGGCGGGTTCCGTAATGTTTTTCTGAGCGCCCGCTACCATAAAATGTGCTTTGCCGCCCTGGACGTTCGTCGAACCGAATTTTCCGGTTAGTTGGATATCCTGCAGCAGATTGCCCTCCCGGGAAGTCAGCGATACCCACTTCGTTATCGTAAAGTCCCACACATACAACGTAACCACTTGGTCCGTCCGCCCTTCCCAGGTCACATACAGCTCCCGATCCACCGGCTGGTCAAACTCCAGATCGAAACGCTGGTAAGGAGAATTTTCCACGGACTTCGTAATCTGGTACTTGTCGTCGGACTGGGAGATCGCGGCCATTTCTTCCGGTGAGAGGCTGATGTCTCCGTATTCCTGCGGATAGTAAGCGGGAAGCTCCCTCGCATTGGGGTTCTGAAAAGCGGATACACCGTGTTGATTCAGGTCGGCCGGGATCAGTATTCGTTTGTAAAATTGGGCATCAAGGGAGACGCCGGACGCATTCTGAACCTCCACCTTCAATTCTCCGTTCTCTTGGACACCATTTACAGCCCCAAGACCGGAGGCCGGATCGCCGTATACTTCCATTTCCGCGAGCTGCATGCCATACATCCATGTTTTCACGCCAAGCCCTTCCACTCGGACATATCTCGCGCGTTCCGTTTCGAAAGTAAAGGACTGCACTCCCTTGGGATTCAAAGGATAGTCGCTGAGCTTACGGACAACCTTCCAATTTTTGTTGTCCATGGATACCTTAAGCTCGAAATTGACGGGAAAGTTATTACCGGCGTATTGGCCGTCATTCCTCGGATACAAATCGATCCGGTTAACCGAATAAGACGCCCCAAGGTCGACTGTTGCCCATACCCATGTCGTATCGCCCGTATTGTAAACATCGCTGGTCCAGCCGAAGCTGGTGCTCGTCGTTCCCCTTACGCCGTCCACCAGAAACTTTTTGCCCGTATTGCCAGTTTCATAACTGGACGAAGCCGTAACGGTTTTGTTAAGTGCCAGGTTGGCCTCTCCAGTTTGCGAGGCTATGTTGCCCACGGATTCTTCCGATTCCGCCCGCGGGAGCGGTGCTCCGATCATGAGACTGACTACCATGGCGGCCGACAGGATGGTCGAGATGAGCTTCTTCGCTTTCATTCCAGATCCTCCTCTTCTTAGTTCACATTCCCTTACAGTGCCAAAAGCTTCTGCATAGCCGTCTGCAGCCACTCCTCGGTCTTCGGGAACTCTCCATACGTCGTGATCGATTGCAGCCATTCTTCCTCCGGATTGACGTCAAGTGTTTGGAACAGCGCATAATCCTGCATCGCCTCGGCGAAGATTTCCCAGCGGATGGAATCGATCGGCCCGTTCGGTCCGGGATAGACGACAAAGCCGTCTCCGTAAGGTGCCTTGCCTCCGGACGAACCGTCCGTGTACGGATCGATCATCACCTGGGTTTCCGGATCGAAGCCGTCATGAAGCTCATACCAGTAATTGAAGCCCCAGTGCAGGAAGCCGAGGGTCCGCAGCTTGTAGAAAAGAATCCCCTGCATCCGGACCTTGATCAGCGGCGTATCGAAGAAGCGGTTGATGTAAGGTCCCTGGGGGCTCATGCAGTAATACACCCAGTGCGGGATTCCTTTCTGAAGATAGTTCGTGGCGCCGGCCGCCTGCGGTACCGGATAATCCGTAAGTCCCGGAGCCGCATATTTATCGCTGAAGACGGCGTCCATCACCTTGATGGAGGGATCGATTTGTTCCAGCAGCTTGCGGGCGCGCCGGTAGCTTTCGATCGCCTCGGGAACATCAAGCGGCTCGTCACAAATGTGAAAAAGAGACTGCTCGATGATGTTCTCTTCCACAAGGAACTGCTTGAAGGCGGGAAGAAACTGCTTCATATAAGTCGAGAACACTTCCCCGGTTGCATCCAGATCCGGAGGGAACAACAGCTCCATACGTCCTTCCCGTTCCGTATAGATCCGGGTCGGGGTTCCGGCGGAGACCGCTTTTTCTGTATAATGGCTGTAAGCCCAGAAATGGGTCCATTCGAAATATTCGAAGCCCAGCTCCTTGCACATATGTACGAACTTGCGGAGAAGGGTCCAGTCAAATTCATATTGACCGGGCTCGGTTTCCTTCACGCGAAGCAGCTGCGGGGGCCGCTTCATGATTTCGCGCCGGATGTTCAGGATAGGAACATAGATCACATTGGAGCCGTGCTCGACCATGTTCTTCAAATACAGACGCAGCATGTCGAAGCATTCGTCACTGAACGGCTCCATCTTATACCAGTCGTAGATACAGTCCGGGTTCCACCAGTGAGTGACGGGGAAATTTTTCTTCGGCTGCAGGACAGGTTCGCGTACATCCACCCAGGCGGTCAGGACAACGTCTTCCTTCAATCCTTCTCCGGTAAGCTTGATTCGCAGCTCGTGCTTGCCCGGGATGGTCTCTTCCGGCACCCGCAGACTGATCCAGAACGACTGGTTCACGAACGGACGGATAAGGGCTCTTGCCTCCGGATACAGGGGATCCGGCACAAGACCCGGGATCATCCCGAAGCCGTCCAGCTCCTCCTCGGCCGTATCGTGCGTAATGTACCCTTGCGGAACGTAACCGACCCTCCTTACTTGCGCTTCTATCCCACCGGCACTTTCCACTTCACAGGTAACCCAAACGTGCTGGGCTCTGTGATTCTTCACGCATGCCTGGAACGAAAGCCGGGCATTGCGCGCAGTCAGGAGCTCAAGGGAATCCCTCCTTCCGCCTTAGAGAGCGGATAGACTCGTTTCAGCGAGCTTTGCAGCCAGAAGGCAAGATGGGCATCGTCGCGCTCGAGTCCGTACCGGCTCTTTGCTCCAAAGGGAATCACTCTCGGCTGGTTTTCCTTAGCAGTAGACGGGTTCAATGCATTCCACTCCTTTAATCATCCTTTTAAAAGCTGCTTTATCGTGTCCTGAAACCATGTTTCCGACTTAGGGAAATCGGCATACGACTGGATCGGCTTCAATACTTCGTCATCCGGGTTTATTCCAAGCGTCTGCAAGAGCGCATAATCCTGCATGGCTTCGGCAAACACTTCCCAACGGATCGAATCGATCGGCCCCTCGGGACCGGGGTAAACCACGAAGGGATCCCCATAAGGAGCCATGCCGCCGGCGGAACCATCCGCAAACGGATCCAGCATCTTTTGACACTCCTGGTCATACAAGCTGGTCAAGTGATACCAGTAATTGAAGCCCCAATGCAGAAAACCCAAGGTTCGAAGCTTGTAGAAAATAAGTCCCTGCATTCGGATTTTGGTCAGAATCGTATCGAAAAAGCGGTTAATGTAAGGTCCTTGAGGACTGAGGCAATAGTAGACCCAGTGGGGAATTCCTTTCTCCAAATAGCGGCATGCGCCTGGCGCCTGCGGAATCGGATAATCCACCAATCCCAGAGTGGTGTACACGTCGTGATAGAGGGCATCCATTACCTTGATGGTCGGATCGATCTTCTCCAGCATCTTACGTGCCCGCCGGTAGCTTTCAATTGCCTCGGGGTATTCAGGCGGTTCATCGCAAATGTGAAACAGAGACTGGTCCATTATGCCTTCTTCGAGCAGAAATTCCTTCATGGCCGGCAGAAACTGCTGCATATAGGCTTGGAAAACGTCCCCCGTCGCGTCAAGGTCTTCCGGAAACAAAAGCACCATCCTGCCCTCGCGCTCCGTATAAATTCGTGTAGGCGTTCCGGCCGGCATCGGCTTGTCGACCAGATGGCCGTATGTCCAGAAGTGGGTCCATTCAAAAAGCTCGAAGCCGATTTCTTTGGCCATGTGAACAAATCTTCGCACACGGCTGAAATCAAATTCGTACTTCCCGGGTTCCGGAGCCTTTACGATCAATAGTTGAGGCGGCCGGTCCGTAATTTCTCTCCGTATGTTCAAGATGGGAACATAAATGACGTTGCTGCCGTGCTCATACATGTTCTTCAAGTAAGGCCTCAGCCGGTCGAAGAACTCGTCGCCGAACGGCTCGACCTTATACCAATCGTAAAGACAATCGGCGTTCCACCAATGGGTGACGTGAAAATGCTGCCGCGGCTTCAGCACTACGTCTTTTACATTGACAACGGCGTGCAAGGCCACGTCTTCCGCTAATCCTTCACAGGTTAATCGGACCCGAATCGTATGCTTGCCCGGCGCAGCTTGCTCCGAAACGTGGAGAGTAATCCAGAACGCCTGATTAACGAATGGCCCGATTAGAGCCTGCTTCTCGGGAAAGAGCGGATCCGGGACAAGCCCCGGGACATGGCCTAGTCCATCCCGCTCGGACTCTGCTGTATCGTGCGTGATGTATGCTTGCGGGACATAACCGACCCGGCGTACCTGCGACTCGATGCCGTCAACCCCTTCCACCTCGCAACCAACCGAGATCGGCTGGCCTCTGTGGTTTCGAACGCAGGCTTGAAAGGACAGTCTGGCATTGCGGGGAGAGATCAGCTCAATCTCCGCTCCCCCTCAGGCTCAGAAAGCGGGTAAACCCGTTGGAGTGAGCTTTGCAGCCAGAAGGCGAGATGCGCATCCTTTCGTACGATACCGTAACGGCTATTGGCCTCCATTGGAATTTTTCTTGGGCCTTTTTCCTCTAAATGCCCTGTGTTCACCCCTTCACCTCCTCATGCGACATCACTAGTGGTCAACGCAGCATTTTTTTCGTCCGGCAAACCGAATAGACAAAGCTCCCCCAGCCAGTACGATTACGAATCCCGCTATCCAGAGGAATGTCCGATTTCTCGATTCCCGCTCCTGGTGTCTTCCTTGCACCTCTTCGGAGATCCCGTCAACCGTTCCTTGGAGCACACTGCTGCCTTTCGAGAAAATTTTATCTTTGCTGGTGCCCGAAGCTTTCACGGCGGCAAAGTTTTTATGCTCGTTATCAAATTCGTTGTAATAGAGGCGATAATCGACTTCATAACTGCGGACAGGCTGATCGAATGTGTATCGGTAAACAAACCGGATTAAAGACTGTTCGTTTCGTTTCACCTCCGATGCGCCCGTCAGCTCGGGCTTTCCTTTTATGCCGTCGGCGCTGACATTAATGTGATCGGCCATAAATTCCTGAATCATCGTCGTATTGTCCCATTCCTTCTTATCGACCGTACCATTCCCGTCTTGATCAATGGGCAAATAGGCGAGGAGCTGATCATGATCGAGGAGCAGCTCATAGTCAATCGTCCGGCCGCTGATCGAAATCTCCGAATAGCCTGCGGTCCCGAAGGAATGGGCGTATAGGGAAAGAGGCATCGCGTACAGGAGCAGCAGGACAGCCAACAGGAGGAAAGCGGCAAGGAATCGGCTATACACTCGAAGAGCTCCTTTCATTCGGCAGATTAGAAGATCGTACGCTCCACAAGCCAGATGAGACCGAAAAATCCCGTCACCAAAGCCAGAGCATGCTTGAACCTTTCATTTCGGGCCGTTTGCCTGAGCAAACGGTGCAGAACCGGAAGAACGATCAGGAGGACCGCCAGCTGGCCGATTTCCACACCCAAGTTGAAGGAGAATAGAGCAAGCGCAAAGTTCGAGGAGGAGAACCCTTGCAGCACGCCTGCGAAGCCAAAACCGTGAATAAGCCCGAACGGCAGGGTAAGACGCCATCGGCCGGCGAGGGAGGGGCGAAACAGGCTCTCCAACGAGACGACAACGATGCTCAGCGCGATAAGAGGCTCAATGATAGAAGACGGCAGTGAAACAAGCTCCAGGGAAGCCAGGGCCAAGGTTAGGCTGTGGCCGATCGTAAACGCCGTCAGAATTTGAATATATTGCGCCGGCCTCCCCGTCCCGATCATCACGGCAAGCAGAAACAGGAGATGATCGTATCCCGTCCAGATATGCTCCACTCCCAGATTCACGTAGTCCCAGAAGCTGCTCCACTCCACCCTCATCCACTCCCTCTTCCTTGTCCGGGCTGTATCCCTTTCCCTCGTCCCCGGCTCAACCTACAATCTTCTCTTCCTGGTCTTCCCCGTTCTCCGTAATCACCTCAATCTGCTTTCCATCCGACACCAGCATAATGTTCCCGTGAATGCCGACGTGATAAGGCTTCACTCCAAGTGACCTATACCGGGCAAGAATTTCAGCCGTAACCGGATTGTTACGGTGAAAACTGACGATCGCCACTTGCGGATTAACCGACTGAATGTAGGCGACCGAGCTGGAGGAAGTGCTTCCGTGATGCGGGGCATGCATGACATCGGCTTGTAGATAGGCACCATATTTCTCGATAAGCAGCTGTTCCCGTTCTTCGTAAATATCGGTTGAGAATAGAAACGAATTGTTCTTGTAAGTCACCTTATAGACCATGGAATGGTTATTGAGGATAGAATCGTACCGGTATTCGAGCTCGGAAAGCTTAAACTCCTTCTCCGGGCTAAGCACTTCAATGGAGACGTCCGCCCCTAGTGAGAACTTTTCTCCCTCGCCTACAACATGACGGGAAATCTGCTTGCGGGCCAGTACCTCTTCGGCGTCCCGGTACGCATCTGAATATAAATTCTCAAGCGAAACGTTAATCGTGTAGAGTTTCTTAACATGCTTCTCCTCGAGAATGCGGGCCATTCCCCCAACATGATCACCGTGAGGGTGAGTCAGCAGAACGAGATCAATCGTTTCCACTCCAAGCCGGTTTAAATAATCCAGCACCTGGTCTGCGGTGTGCGACACCCCCGAATCGATAAGCATTGTCTCCCCGTCAGGCGAGCGAACCAGGATGCAGTCTCCGGTCGGGTATTCCCAACGCATGCACAAATAACGAACGGTAAAAAGTCCTTCCTCCCGCTCCCGGTCAAAAATATGGCTGTCGTTCCGGATTAAGCCCATATCTACCACCTCCCGCAAAATAGAGAGAGCCACGGCGTACCCTCAAACTAAAGATCCCTTTCTGTCTTTAGGAGAAATTGTACCGTGGCTCTTGATGACCAGCGTTGTATTAGAGAACTCCGTACTTCTCATACACGTCCCGCAGAAGTTTTCCTTCAAGCAGCTCCCGGCGGGTGTTGTTCTCGCGTTCCACCTTTTCCACCGCCCGTTCTACGGTATCGTAAACGACAGCGGCCGGAATAACCGCAACCCCGTCGCTGTCGGCGAAGACCATATCGCCCGGCTGCACGAGAATTCCGCCGACCTCCACCGGACAATCGTAGTCGATGACGAGTCCGCGTCCGCGCGAATCCACCGGCTTGAACCCCGTGCAGAATACCGGGAAACCAAGCTCCTTGATTTTCTTCGTATCCCGGATGAGTCCGTCCACGATGGCACCCCGGCCGCCTCGCATATGAGCGGCGGTTGAGAGAAGCTCGCCCCAAATCCCGTTATTCTTGGATTGGTTAGTACTAACGACCGCGACTTCGCCCGGCTTGATGCTGTCCATGGCGCTAATCTCGGTGTCATACGGTTTTTCATGCACGTGATACACATCAGCAGCCAGGATGGTCTTGGCTCTACCCACGATGACCGTATCGTCTACAAGTGGGCGCAGCCGTTCGTTCATCGCCTGATTCCGGTAACCGAGTTCATCGAGCGTATCGCAGATCACTCCGGTATAAAGCTTCTGGCTCATAAGCTCGAAGAGCTCTTCGTCTGTCATTAGAGCCTTGCTCATGCGTTTCCCTCCTTCAACCTTTAGCATTGGAATGTGATAAGTGCGCTTGGACTCCCCGCTCCATGGCCTTCGTAAGAAGCAAGCTTTGTAGGCCCTCTTCGGTCCCCGGAACGCATGGCTCGTCAAGGCGAATGCTCGCAATAAATTTCGACAGCTGAATGCGGAAGCACGAAGCCGCCCAGTCTTCCTCCAGACGAACGGTCTCGGTCGTCGTTCCCGTGCGCAGGCTCACGTATTGTTCGAACCGATCGAATACCGCCAAACCGAGCGGGCCGGCAACTTCGAACTCTCCTTTGGGGAAATGGGGCAGAAACCAGCCAATTTCCACCTTAGCCATATCCCCGTTCTCGAACCGGATGACGGAGATGTCGTAATTGGAGGTGGGAAACTCCGGCCTTGTCTTTAAGCCATACGATTCCACGCTTGCCACCTTTGACTCCGCCAAAAAATGCAGGAAATCGGCCACATGAGCCCCGTCATGCACCGACGGAGAGCCGTGCTGCATGGTTCGGAACAGGCGTTCGTAATGCTCGGGATGGCCTTCCGGATCCCACACCTCATCAAAAATGCCCAGCCGGAACACAAGAGGCGAGCCCAGCCGGCCGTCCCGGATCCACGAACGCAGCGATTCCAGAAGTGGACCGTGACGGTACGTAAAGCCTACCTGCACCCGTTTCCCCGTCTCCCGTTCCGTTTCCTGGACCAGCCTCGCCGTGTCCCCGTCGACCGCCATCGGCTTCTCGCACAAGACGTGCTTGCCGGCCCGCAAGGCTTCTCTTGTGATGACCGGCGTCACCCAGGGAGGTGTCGCAACAATGACCGCTTCGATATCGTTCCTTGCGAGCAGTTCCTTATAATCCTTCTCTACCGATGCCATCGGGTATTGGCTAGCCACCGTTTCCGCACGCGAAGGGTCGGCATCGCATACGGCAAGCAGCATGGCATCGGGATGGGCGTGAATGGTCGGGATATGCCGGCTAACCGCGATATCTCCGCATCCGATCACACCCATACGAATCGGCCGATCCAGCATGACCGTGTCCTCCTTGTCTAGTCTCCTTTAATGGCCGTGCACTCCACTTCCACAAGGAAGCCGTTCAACTGGCATGCGACGACCGTTCGGGCCGGAAAGCTTCCTTCGAAATACTGCCCGAACACTTCGTTGAACCCGCTCCAATCGCCGATGTCGCTTAAGTAGACGGTTGCGCGAACGATATCCTCCATCGTAAACCCGTTGTCTTCCAGCAAATGCTTAATATTCTGCATAGTCATATGAGTCTGATCCATAATGTTGTCGCCGACCAGGCGCTTCTCCCGATCGAACGGGCCGAAGCCGGCCAAATACAAATGACTGCCGCGAAGCACGGCAGATGAATAGTTGCCGAACGGCGTATGGACGCGCGGTGATTCCAGAATTTGTTTCGGTTTCATGGGGTTCCACCCTCCTCAGGTCTTAAAGCTGCTCAGAAAATGCCACAAGCTTATCGGAGATAGCGGCAAAAAGCCGTTCTCCTTTCTCAGCGGAAGCGAGCGACGGCCGGCCGAACACCCCGGACGCCGTCAGCTCCCGGAAGTTGAACACCCTGGCAGCCGGGCCGCCATGCAGCATATCCTGACGGAACAGCGGGCTGTCCGGTTGACGGCCGTCATCCTGAATGCGATCCTTTCGGACCTTGCCTCCATCCAAGTAAAGATACAAAGACGTCTCCAGCTCGCAGGCATGACCTAGGCCGCCAAGCTCCGATTCGCGAATGCTTTCAATTTCCTCCTGGCGATCGTCCAATAGTCCGACGCTGTAACGGCGACCGATTCATGATCATTCTTCAGTTCCTGCAGAACGATCGAAAGAGGACTCCGGTTGCCTCCGTGACCGTTAAGCAGCCAAATGCGCTCGGCCCCCATGCCGATGAACGACTTGCAGACCGAGACGAGCATTTGAATATACACCTGGTGATGCAGCGACAAAGTGCCCCCGAACGAGAGATGGTGCGGGGAATGGCCGAGCCACACGGTGGGCGCGAGCAGCAGCGTATCCGGCTTCCGGCGTTCCACCTCCTCCGCCAGCTTCGTCACGAGCCGCGTGTCGGTATCGACCGGCAGATGGGGGCCATGCTGCTCCATCGCCCCGGTGGGGAGGAGCACGGTCGTCCGGCTGTAATCCACTTCCTTCAATTCCATCCAGGTCATCTGTTGAAAAATCAAAGCGAAGCACCTATCCCTTCGAGCGATTCTCGAATTTGGCCAAGAGCTGGCTGGCGTTGCGGTACAAAATCTTCTCCTTCCAATCATCAGAGATCGGCAGATGATCGATCTGCTGAATGCGCTCCTTCGTATCCCGTTTCGAGGCAAGGGGGTAATCGGAGCCCCATACGATACGTTCGCCGCTCATCCGCTTCGCAATTTCGGTCATGCCCCAATGCGGGCACCCGCAGAAGCAGAGCCACATATTGTCGTATTGCAGAGCGGAAAGCATCGACTCGCGCCATAGATCGTTCAAGCCGCTATGGCCCATCACCACTGTCAGATCGGGGTTGCGTCTCGCCACCTCGGCGATCTGGAACGGCTCCGTATAAGGAGGAGTCCCGTCGTGGAAGAAAAACAAGGTCTTGCGGGCATTCGCTTCAGCCGCCACCTCCATGAAGCAATCCTCCAGCGGGCTGAACGCTTGCAGCCAAGGATGGAACTTGATGCCGATCATGCCTTGGGACAGGCAGCGGTCCATCTCTCGTACGGCCGGTTCCACGAGCCGCGGGCTGAACGTGCCTACCCCGGCAAAACGGTCCGGGCGCTTCGCGATGACGTCGAGTATGCGGTCATTGTCTTCTTCCCAGTTGCTGAAAAAGCCGTCGAGCGGGAGGAGCAGGCTTTTCTCAATCCGGTTGCTGTCCATCTCCTCCAGAACGGTTTCCATGCGCGACGCTTCTTTATAGAAGTAAAGTCCTCCGGAGTAATGGGTATGAAAGTCGATCACCATGTCAGCGGCCTCCCTGCTCAGCAGCTTCTTCATATTGTCATAGCCAATCATCCGGCGCTGCTCCTCGGTAATTTCGAGATCCAGGAGCTTGCCCGTTTCATGCTGAATGGACAAGTACGGGGAATCCGTCGAGAAAATGACGCGTTCGGCTCCGAACAGCTCAATCGCATTCTCAATCGACGTCAGCATGTTGTAGGCGGTGTCTACATAGATATTGGCCGACTTCTGGACGGAAGGAACCGCATCGATCCAGAAGTCCGGGAAGCCGAAATGTCCTTGTATGAACACGCCTTCCGGGTATAAATCGGCCACATAGGAAAGTGCCATGGGAAGGGAAGAAACCGGCGTCCCTGTGGCTATGTAGATCGGCAGTCCGTAGGAGACGGCCTTCTCAATGACCGGAAGAATGAAGGGGTCCGTCAGCTGGTAGCCCTGGTACACCGGGTGCAGCTTCAGGCCGCTCATCCCGCTCTTGGCACAGCGCTCCAGCTCGTCCAGAGCCTGTTCGCCGAACCACGGATTCACGGTACAGAAGGCGGCGAACCGGTCCGGGTGTTTCTCCGTCAACCGGCGGACGTAGTCGTTGCCTTCCCGGTTATGAACCGCAATCGCTTGATCCCACGGCACGATGACCGCCGTCTCAATCCCATAGCGGTCCATCTGCTCCAGCAGCTCCTCCTCCCCCATTCCGTTCATCAATCCCTTGCCCACGTGACAGTGGGCGTCTATCCATTTCATCTCTTCCCCCTCCTTATGGTTTCACTCTCAGCTTCTCTATCTGATCCCAATCCACTGTAACGCCTAGACCGGGCCTATCCGGCACCTGCAATTCTCCATCGATAATGAGCAGCTCTTCGACGGTGACATCCTCCGCATATCCGGTAAACCCACGGATGTCCGAAGCATACCGGGACAGATTCGGCATCGCGGCTGCCACATGCACGGAGGCTGCCGCGCCGATCCGCCCCTCAGGCATGGAGCCGATGGTGCAGTCCTGCCGATACAGCTCGGCGAGCTCAAAAATCCGGCGGGATTCCCGGATTCCTCCCGCTTCGGAGATATAGAGGTGAAGCATATCCCCGGCCCCGGCTTCCAGGTGGCGCTTGGCGTCCTCGGCGTCCCACACGCCTTCGTCAATTAAGACTAGAGCCTCCGTGTGCTCGCGGAGCCATGCCAGTTCCTTAAGCTGCTCACTGGGCAGCGGCTGCTCCACGATCTGTACGCCGTAATGGACCATTTCGTCGATTAACCGCTTGGCCTGTTTGGCGCTGGTCCAGGCCATGTTGACATCGACCCGGATTCGAATGGAATCCGAAATGGCATGGCGAATGCGTTTCAGCGTTTCCAGGTCCGTCTGCTCATCCAGCCCGACCTTCAGCTTTAGCTCTTTGTAGCCCTCGGCCGCCTTCCGGCACGCCACCTCCACCATGGACTCTACCGTTCCCATAGAAATTCCACCGGTAAGCGGCACGGTATTTCTCAGCTTCCCCCTAGCAGCCGATGAACGGGAAGCCCCGTCTCCTTTCCCCACAAGTCCCAAAGCGCCATCTCCACTCCCGCTTTGGCGAGAAGATGTCTCTTGGAGAATGCGCAAAACCCGTCCATGATGGTGCAGCCCTGCGTAATGTCCCCTACCTCCAAGCCAACGAGCCGCGGGGCCCACCTTTCGTTTACTTCCTGGCAAAGGGCATGCGCTCCCCCGAACCAGGCGAGCGCTATTTCCCCGGCGCCATAGTCGCCGTTCTCACTGCGAACAATGACAATCCCGTGGTTGGACGAGTGGTACTTCCCCCAGCTGTCGCTTACCGGTTCGCGAAGCGGTAGATTGATGGGGATGGCCTCAACCGATACTATTTTCAAACCGAACCCTCCGTTCTCATCCCTTTACACCCTGCCGTTCTATGCTAACCCCAGCAATTCCGGCGTATTTTTATGAAGAATCTTCTCAATGACCCGGTCCGGGACATGCGGCAGCTTGGTGCCCTGAGCCAGCCCATTGATGTTCTGAAGGGCGTCGACCA
This sequence comes from Paenibacillus sp. CC-CFT747, assembly GCA_030323305.1. Classification (GTDB taxonomy): domain Bacteria; phylum Bacillota; class Bacilli; order Paenibacillales; family NBRC-103111; genus Paenibacillus_AO; species Paenibacillus_AO aurantius. Next base: position 5,136,481 of record CP106741.1, read on the forward strand.
TCCTCTGGACGGTGAAGAAGGGAAAATCCGTACCGAACAGCAGCTTATCTTCGATTCCATATTCAACCGCTTCCACCAAGGCGTTGTACATTTGCCAGGGCCGGCTTGCCAGGGCAGAAATGTCGGTGAAGACGTTCGGATTTTTGCGGACCACACTGATCGTCTCTCCGATCCACGGGTGGCCCATGTGCGCGATGATCATCTTCAAATCCGGGAACGCCCTTGCTACCGGATCGAGATAGACGGGGCGGGACTTTTCCAATGGACCCATATGAACGAACGACGTGCCCTGGTGCCACATGATCGGCAGCTTAAGCTCCTGCGCCTTTGAATAAAGCGGAAAGCATATCGGGTCAAGTGGATGAAAGTCCTGGTAAATCGGAGCCAGCTTAAGCCCTTTCATGTTCCAATCTTTGACGACTTGCTCCAGTATCCGTTCCGGGCTGTCCCGGTTGGGATCGACACTGGCGAAGCCGAACAGCCTTGTCGGGTCTTCCGCCGTATACTTCGCCACCCATTCGTTAGGTACATTGAAGCCCACGGCGGGGGCATCCAGGGCAAGCACAATTGCTCCTGAACAGCCGGCAATGGATTGCCGATGCTCCTCGGGTGTGCTGCTCAAGGTGAACTCCTCTCCCCACGCTTTCTTGGCATCCGCCAGAAAATGGCCGGAAAGGTGTTCTCTTTCCACCAGATGAGTATGACAGTCGAATATAATGGGAATCGTCTCCTTTGATTCGAAATGGGTTGCGAGATTAACCTTTGATGGAGCCGATCAACATCCCCTTCATAAAATACTTCTGCAGGAAGGGATAGACGACCATGATCGGAAATACGGTAATAACCGTCATCGCCATTTTCAAACTTTCGGGAGTAACGAAATGCATGGCCTCTTTATCCATCTGAAACTGTTCAATGGAAGTAATGGACTGTAGCGCTATGTACAAGACGTAGGAGAGCGGGAACAAGTCCGGGTTCATGGCATTGTAGTACTGGGTATCGATAAACGCATTCCATTGGCCTATGGCCGAAAAAGGGAAATGGCCGCTACCACCGGCGTACTTAACGGAAAGATGATCCGGAAGAATAAGTACAGATCGCTTGCGCCATCGATCAAAGCCGCTTCCTCGAGCTCCTTCGGTAAGCTTTCCACGTAGGTTTTGAAGAGAATCATATTAAACACACTGACGGCTCCGGGGACAATGTACACCCAGAACGTATTGGTGAGCCCGAGCTTCTGAACGAGAAGATAGGAAGGAATCAGGCCGACCGAGTAATATAGCGTCAGAACAAAGAATCGGCGAAAAAAGCGTATCCCGATCAAATCGTCCCGCGAGATAACATAACCGGCCATAGAAGTAATGAAGATCATCAGCGCGGTTCCCAGAACGGATCTTGCTATCGAGATATAGATGCTGTGCAGGAGATTGGGGTTCTTAAACATGGTTATGTACGATTCGAAGGTCGGGCTTCTCGGCAGCAGCAGGAACTTTCCGCTTACTTTCGTGGCATCGCTCAAGGAATAGTTGATCAGGTGAAGGAAAGGGAACACCATAACGACAAACAGGAGAAGCATGATCAAGGTATTCAGGACATCGAACAGCCGGTCTCCAAGAGAGGATTTATACATGAGAGATTCTCCTTCTTCAGAAAATGGATCTTTCCGTAAATTTCTTGGATAAGGCATTCACGCTGAAGACGAGAAGGATACTGACGACGGTCTTGATGATCCCGACAGCGGTGGCGTAAGAGTAATCCAGCTGCTTCAACCCGAATTTGTAGATATACATATCCAGGACCTCCATCCGCTCCCAGTTTGTCGGATTGGTGAACATGAAGTACAGCTCGAAGTTGGAATTCAGCACCCATCCGCTGTTCAGAATGAGAATGACAATAAGTGTTGGCATCAAGTTCGGAATGGTTATGTTCCATATTTTCTGAATGCGGCTTGCTCCGTCGATATCGGCCGCCTCGTACTGATCGGTGGGAATGGCCGAAATGGATGCCAAGAAGATGATGCTGATATATCCGATGGATTTCCAGGCTTCCAAGGCCACAACGAGAAACCAGGCATATTTGCCGTCTCCGAGAATATTTAGGCCCTGCGAGAGAAGACCCCATTTGACGAGCAGCTGGTTGAGAATGCCCGAATTTTGGGCAAGGAAGCTGTTGGCGATGGAATAGGTAATGACGTAGGAGATGAAAAAGGGAAAAAAGGAAACGGTTTGGATGGTTTTCAGGAAGAATCGGATGCGGATTTCGTTGAAGAGGATGGCTAGAATCAACCCGAAGGACAGATTGATGACAATGGACATGAGATTCATGCTAAGGGTATTGCGGAGCAGGTAGATATAATCTTTACTTTGAACGAAGAACATTTTGAAATTATCCCAGCCGACCCAAGGAACGTCCCATATGCTTAACCCGACTTGGTAACGCTTGAACGCCATCGTCCAGCCGGCAAGCGGGATGTAATGAAAGATGAGCACCGCTATAACGGCGGGCGCCAGCATGAGATACAAATACCGTTGTTTATAGAGCTTTGCCGCCACCTTACAGCACCCCCTTTCCGAAGATTGTCTGACAACCGGTTACCCGACCGGTTGTCAGACGTTTTGCGCCATTAGGATTTATTACTTCTTGACTTTGCTCATTTCTTCTTTGTACATATCGTTGAACTTGGCGATGACTTTATCCGGATTCAATTTGTCATATTCCTTGACCAGGTCGTTGTAGATCTGGTCAAATTCCGCTTCGCTCTTCGCCATGATGAGCTTCGGCGTGTTCTTGACACGCAGATCAACCATTTTCTGATACGTTGGAGTCAGCTCCGAGGTTGGATCCAGCTTGATGTTGCCGATGATGCCCACCTTGGCGCCTTTGCCGTTCTTCTGCCACCAGTCGATGGACGATTTCCAACCCAGCTTCTGGAATACCGCCATGGACTCAGGCGATTGAATGAGCTCATCGCGGAGCTGCGGATCGTAGGTGAACCCGTAAGGCTTGCCGTCTTTGCCCGCACGCACATCTTTGCCGAAGACTTCAAACAGATTGATCCCGATTCGGTTATCCGGATTTTTCGTTTCCGTCTTATATAGGTCCGTCGGTACGCGCTTGCCATTCTGCACGGTGAAATGCTTGCCTTCGATGCCGTCCTGCATCAGGATTTGGCCTTCTTCGGAAGCAAACCAGTCCAGCATCTCGACGATCCGTTTCGGATCTTTGGCGTTCTTCGTGATGACCGTTGAGTAGAACGGATAAATATCCAGCTCCATCATCAAGCGCTGTTCTTTGTTCTGCACCTGCCGGTTGCTCTGGATCGGCATCATAACATACTGCTGGTCCCCGCGACCCGAAGCTTTGATCTTCTTATTGTCTGCCGTACCGCTGGAATACCAGGAGGTAAGCGCGCGTCCGCTGTTCATTTTCTCTCCTACCTGCGCTACTTTATCCGTAAAGCTTTCGGGATCGAGAATGCCTTCCCGGTACAGACGGTTGAAAAACTTAAAGGAGTCGACGACATCCTGGTTTTTGAAATAATCCAGGAATTTATTCTCCGCACTGCTGAACAGTACGCCTTCGTTGCCGCCAACACCTGTTGTTTTGCCGCCCTTCTCGTACATAATTCCGGCAATCCCCGCCATGCCCCAGGCTTCTCCGAAGGGAGCGACCATTCCGATGGTTTTGGAACCGTCGGGAGCGGTCGGGAAGTCCTTCATCGCCTGCTTCAGGAATTTGACCCAATCGTCTTCCGACACGAGGCTCGGATAACCCTGCTTTGCCAGAGCATCAATTCGGGTCCAGACGTCATTCCCGGTTCCAAGGGAAGTCGAATCGTAGTTCCGGAACTCCCACTTGTAAAGCTTCCCGTCGGTCGATAATGCTTTCCAGAAGGGAATCTGCTCTTTCCACCGGTTGGAGAAATTCGGCATCTGCGGAAGGTATTCGTCAAGGGGAGAAGCGCTCCTGCCTGCTGGTATTTCTTGAAATTGATGTTCCCTTGGATCCACATGATCTCCGGATAGTCCTTGGCCGCGAGCATCAGATTGGTTTTCTCATCATAATTTCCTGCATAGGGGACATATTCGATGACAATATTGAATTTATCCTTAATCACTTTTCCGATTTCCGTTTCATCGCTGCGTTTGATTTTGCCATCCCCGCCAGGCACCAAGTACTTGATGACATATTCCGATTTCGCTGCAGAAGGTGAATTAGAAGGCGAGCTGGTGCCAGCAGCACTCGGTGAGGGTGCAACCTCCCCAGTTTTCGAACAAGCCGCTAAGAAGACAACCGGAAGACATAATGACCAAACAAACGCTTTACGCCTCTTATGTAACCATCCCATTGCAACATCCCCTTTTACCTGTTTTCGTCCAGCAGAAATAGAAACTAACCTTCCTGAAACCGGGTTCAAACGGCAGTAAAAGCCAACACCTCCTTTTTAATTCTGCCACAAAGATCGTTTCGTTCCATATGTTGAACGATAATATGATGTTGTTCTAAATAAAGGATAATCCGCCCCAATACTCCTGTCAACGAGTTTTTTGTAATTGATGTTTAGATATTGTAAAATGAACGATAACGCACTATGATAAGGATTATTTCCTCAAAATATATTCAATAGGTGGAACGAAAATGAAAATGGATACCGAAATTCAGAAAGCCAAATACTCCGTCCCCGCTCTCGACAAAACGATGGTCATTTTGGACCATTTGTCGAAAAACAGTAAGGAGTAAGCTTGTCTGATCTTAGCAGCGAGCTAGGTCTTCCCAAAACCAGTGTTTTTAATATTATGCAGACGTTGGAGGCCTATAATTGGGTCCGCAAGGATAGCAGCGGATTGTTTCAGCTTGGACTAAAGCTTTATAGTTTGGGAATGTCTTCGCTGCGGAACTTAAACATCAAAGGTTCTTTCGTTCCTTATTTGGAACAGCTGCGGGATGACACTCATTTCACCGTACATCTCTGCTCTTACGAGAAAGGCGAAACCGTCTGCCTGGAGAAAATCGAAGGCCCCGGAACCATCCGGTTCCTCTCCTACGTCGGAGAACGGAAGCTGATGAACACAACCTCCGTCGGAAAAGCAATAGCAGCATATTTACCGGAGAATGAGCTCCAAGTCGTCTTCTCCAAAGGATTCAACAACCTGACTCCCAACTCCATTACCAATGAACGGGAGTTCCGGGAACATCTCGTTCAGATTCGCCAATTTGGGTATGCTGTGGACGATGAGGAGGGCGAGATCGGGGTTCGCTGCTTGGGCGCGCCCATTTTCATGGAAGACGGGCTAATGTTCGGCGCGGTGAGCGTCTCGACACTGAAAAGCAACCTGCCCGTTCAGAAGTTCCAGGAATACGGCCAGCTGCTCATGCAGGTTGCAGAGAAGCTCTCCCGCAGCCTCGGTTACGCCGGTTCCTATCCCAAGCAATAAGAAGAGAGGTCGTTCCAAAAGTCATCATCGATGACCGGGACGGCCTTCTTGAGCTAAGCTTACTTTTTACGATAATCGAAAACCCGCTTAGCTGCGTTCCAATATTTTCACTAGAGGTTCGTTATTTTTCTAAAAATAGGCGTGAATTCTAGGACGAGAGGATGAGGGAGCATGAAGATCTACATCATGACGGACATGGAAGGCGTCAGCGGAGTTATTAATAATAAGGATTGGTGTGAGCCTGGCGGGAGTTATTACGAGGAAGGCAAAGAGCTTCTGACCCAGGAGGTCAATGCGGCCGTGGAAGGATTTTATGCTGCCGGCGCGACGGAAATCCACGTGGTCGACGGCCATGGCTGGGGAGGGGTGAATCATCTTCTTCTCGACCCTCGCGTTTCGTACTTAAGATACTTTCTTCGCAAGCCCTATCCGTTCTATCTGGATAGCACCTATTCGGCTATCGCTTGGGTCGGGCAGCATGCCAAAGCGGGAACGGAATACGCCCACCTGCCGCATACGGGGTCCTATGACGTGCTCGACTGTACGATTAATGGTCTATCGGTAGGAGAATTCGGCAAAGTTGCCCTTTGTGCTGCCGCTCTGGGGATCCCGTCGATATTCGGCTCCGGTGACGAAGCGTTTGTAGAAGAGGCGAGGAAGCTGACCGGCGGAATCGAAACCGTGAGCGTGAAGCAAGGGAAAGTCCCCGGATCAGGAGACGATTGCGAAACCGACGCTTACCGCAGCCGCAACTTCTCTGCCATCCATCTCCACCCCGCCGTGGCGAGGGCACGTATCCGAGAAGGAGCAGAGAAGGCGCTGGCCCGCTTCCTGCGCGATCCCGAATCCTTTCCTCTGCTGAAACTGGCTCCCCCTACCGGATGATCACCCGCTACCGCAAGCAAGGGGATTCGCCCGCCCGCACCTTGGCAGCCGACCATCCCTCCGATCTCATTGAGTTGATGAACGAGCCGGGTAGACCGGTTGATTGCTAAAAGATGTCACTGCGATTATCCCTTCCCGAGAGAAGATCCTCATTAGAGCCTTCTATCTTTTCTAGAAGATAAGGCTGAAACGGCTGCAAAAGTCGATCCACCTCTTCGGCTCCCGATGAATCCAGGCTATCCAGAAGCTCCATTTCGAAAATGAGGCCAATTCCCTCCACGCTGTCCAGGTGAAAGATCGCCTTACCTCGTGTCCAAACCTCCCTGGTCTTCTTAATCAGGACGGGCTGACCATAGAGAGTGTCAAACATGGAGACCATCTGAGGATCGTTTAACTCAAAATAATCAAATTCAATGGCCACTTCGTGTTCCTGTCTGCTATAGATGTAGACCATAAAGGGCTTGCCCTCTTCTTGTCTTACCTTGATCCGTTTGGAATAGGTCTCCGTTAAAGGATCGTAGAGCTTGTAGATCCGATCGGTCTGCTGCTTTTTCGTTACATACCGAGCTTGTTGATCTTGGAGGACTTTTCGAATTTTGCTGAAATCTCCACAGTGGTATTTGGCCTCCCGTCGAAGAGAGATAATCATAATGAGCCTCCTTTAGGGATCACCAGTCACGATTTTTTCCATATTGCATCTCCAGATCATATGATCCATCTCGGCTCCCCAATAATCGGGCAGGAGATAGGCCGGCTCTCCGAGCTTCCTCCTCCATAACTGCTGAGCCCTTGGATACCCGCTGTCCAAACAAAATTCCGAAACCCCATTTCCATGCAAATGCAGCAAAATAGCATTCAGAAGGAGAGTTCCCACTCCCTGTCCCTGATAGCGGGGATGAACGAACACCGTCCCCACCTCGGTCACCTGGTCCATAGCCCCCTGGGTAAGGTCATGAATAAGCTTGCTGGAAGGCCCAGCCTCCACTGTTCCAATAATCCGGTCAGCATGGAGTGCCAAATAAAAATGCCTCTCTCCCATCCGTTTCCAGGTCCAATCGAATGGCTCTTCGCTTGGCTTCGATTTCTTGCTGCCGCTCATCCGTTAAATGGGTGATTCCTTCCTTGTCAAAGGTATCCGTGATCACGAGCTCCATCAAATGATCCAGTTCGTTTAGATCCTGGTATGTGGGTCTTCTTATCTCTACAGTAGCCGGCAGGTTGGTTCCCTCCTTTTTGCTTTTCTTGAATCACGGACACGGCCCTGCTCTATATCGGGCAGGGCCCCTACAACCCGTCTCCTAATGGGATAAACGCATAGTTATGTCGTAATTAGAGGTGTTCAGAGGGCTCAGGCTGAATGAAATTCAAATGTTTCATTCGGTTTAGGACAGATAATACCTCATTAATTCTTGGTAATTCAAGCCATCTGTCGAAACCGGAAAAAAAGGAAGAAAATACAATGTCCACCCCTTCCTTCTCCATATCATCGAGAGCTTTTTTGATCTTTTCATGAAGGAAGATGAGGCGATCCTGATTGCTTACAGCGATTTTTCGAAGTAAAAAGGCAATAGCGGCAAGCTGGGCGTGTGAGGTGATATTGTAAAGCCCTCGGAAATCAATTTGTTCATCACCTATCATCAGGTATCCCATGGATGAGACCATCAGCTTTTCTGTCCCGCTGCCTTGTGGATAGCTCGAAAAGTGATCGGCGGTTATTTTTCTTTCTATCTCCCACTTGGTAAAGGGGACCCGTTCGCGTGGTTTGTCGTGTTTACATAACTGTTTTGCTTCCTCGGTTACGTTTTTGGGCACAAAATTGTCCATCAGGATGATTTGATCGGCAACGGATAAAAATTCACCGCTGCCTCCAATAACAAGAACGGAAGATACGCCAACCGCCTCATAGAGCTCCCTGACACGTTCCGTAAAAGGGGTAATGGGTTCATGCTTGATTAAGGAACGCATTTTGATGTCTTGGATCATAAAATTCGTGGCACTTCTGTCTTCATCTATAAGAAGAAGTTTACACCCGATGTTGATGGCTTCCATAATATTTGCGGCTTGTGAGGTGGAACCGGAGGCGTAGTCAGTCGAGAACTGTTCAGCCGAGCCATTGGGTATCCATTTTATGAAAGGCGTAATATTGATATTATTGATGGAACGTCCTTCCTCCGCCGATATTTCCATGGCACTTTGTTCGGTAACCACAAATTCTCGTCCATCGCCCAGGATATGATTGTAAATCCCTGAATTAAGTGCGTCCAACAAGGTGCTTTTCCCCGAATAACCACCGCCGGTGATGACCGTCACTCCCTGTTTGATCCCCATTCCGCGCAAACCACAAATTTCAACTTCCACATCTTGCGGGGATGTAAAAGGCAAAGCACCCTCCAGCGCCCCGCTGTTGTCTTTATTTCTTGGCAAAATGCTGCCATTCGCAATAAACGCACAATAATCACTGGATTTCAGCCATTCTCGAATCCTATTTTGTTTATCTGCCAATTCATAGGCAGCCTTTAACTTGAGGAGATCGAACTTGGCTATAAACTCCTCCACTTCTCTTGGAAGCATTTTGCAGAGCATGCGCATAGCTTTATCATTATTCTTGAATGGAAGTTGAACGGTAATCATTAAGCATAGATACCATTTTTCCGAGATGACTTCGACAAAGGATGCATTGCGAGGGAGCACCACATGGGTTGGGCGAAAACAATAAAAAGCACCATTTTCTTTATCCGAACGGGACCGGTTATAAATCAAATCATTTAATGCCTTATTACGTTCAATCCATCCTCTTAATGCAAAATCGGAGAGAACCATTGGATCCCTATTTTCATCTAAGCCGAGACGGTCAAAAGGTATTTTTATGGTGATGCATGGTTTATCCAGGGTGAGTTTATGGGTCCGTTCAATGGAATAGGCAACATCATGGTTCCAATATGTTGGGTCGGATATCATTCCCCCTTGATCATAGTAGGAACCTTCATAAATCATACTGTACGTGGTTTGGTTGGATTGTAAGGAGCGAAAATATCCAGCGAGTCTTTTAATAAGGATCATCCTTTCATATGGGGCAAGCGTGAACAACGGGAAACGATGCCGAAGTTAAAACGATATCTCATGAAGGGGGCCCCTTATCCTTTGGAACAAGGTAACGACGAAACGGGTCCACCCCTAATCTCCAGGCAGGAGCCTGCTCAAACATAATATCTATTCCCCTAATTCAGTGGTTGCCTTGACCGACCTTTTGTCCTAAAAAAATGACAGCCACTCCGTGAGTGGCTGTCATAGACCAGCTAGGAAGCCTAAGCGTTCCTTCTGCCTAAATATAAAAGCCCTGAGAGTGAATCCTACCCTCAGAGCCTAATGTATTCGTAGAAAAACAACTAAAAGGCACCATGAGGATAAGACGTATATTTTTTTGTTTTCATTGTCCTCACCTCGTTACGATTTATTTTTACAACACAAACATAACATTAAGATCGTCCACCATAAAGGGAAAGATTAATTATAATTAACTCAAACCCTGGCAGGCTTTCGCCATAAATTCGATAGCCGAATAGGACACCACCTGCCGGTCCCGGTAAACCGAGCGTACGGCATCCGGGTCTTGGCTTAGAAATCCTTTCTGGAGAATGGCGGCCGGAAACCCCGTTCCGCGGCGCCATTGGTCGTGAAGGTGACGCAGTATTCCGCGGAGAAGCCCGCCGTCACGACGAATTTCACTCCGCGGTCGCGGAGAAGCTGCTCCAGATTCGTTTGCCAGAAAGCGTTGGAGTATTCCTTCTCTACCCGGAGATCGTCGGGTTCTACGACAATCTGTGGAATAATGTTTCGGACTTCCGGATTGGGATCGTGCTGACGGCCTTCCATATCTTGAATGTGAACCACAGGATGTCCGGCTTTGCGGAGGATATTCGAGACATGGTTGATATACTCACACGCTGACTCTACCTGGCGCTTGTCTACGGAATCATCGAGGAACAGCTTCTGCATGTCGATGATCAAGAATGCGATTTTCATTATCGGCCTCCTTATCCTAATATCCTATTGTCGCCACTCGCCTATTTCTCTATTAATAGCGACTGAGAATGATCTTTAGCTTGGTCTTTAAAAGATCCTCCAGTTCCTGTATGTGTTCGTAGATTATAGCGGTTTCCGACGGGTTTATAATTTCAATACAATATTTGCTGAATTCGGCTGGCCAGGTATATCCCAATTCATTCAAGGATAGGTTTGCCTTGCAGCAAGGCAGGATGGTCATCAAGTTACGGAACTTGGTCAGGTAAGCTTTATTCATTTCCTCTTGCCACCAATTGGGATCTATCTCCTTTGAGCAAACGGGACAGACAATTTGTTCAAAATTGCTCCCCTGGTCGATAAATTCAATCTCTTCGAAGCGGTTTACTTCAATGGTCTCCTTAAAAAGCGTCTTTAGTAGGGAGACGGCTTGGTCCGTATCCCCCAAACGAGGAACAAAGGTTTCATCGCTTGGAATTAATTTCACGATAGATTGCGTCATGTTTATTCTTCCTTTGGGTCATGAACATACTGATCTTAGGGATCCGTTTTTGCTTCCAATCGTCGGTACTTTAATCTTACTATTAATCGGACCTACGCTCAACGGAAGGAAGATGTCTCCCTCAACCAAATTCAAATAATTAAAAATACAACCGATGAAGGGAAAATTTCGTCCCTTTTCTTCTACGAATCTTTCTCATACTTAGAGCAGGGAGGTGACGGACAGCAAGCCAACATTCTTAAGCAATCTATGGCTTAAGATCAATCTGAAGGAGGTAAGCTCACTTGAAGATGAGAAAGGGCCATTCCTGGAGTAATAAAATTGTCATGGTGCTTGTTGGTTTGCTGCTTATGGTCTACTCCGTCCCTGCTTATGCATCCGGCAATCCATGGTACGACAAGTATGCAGCCTATGATAACGCTTATGGAAATCAATATTACACCAGCGAGGACTCCGCTCTCCTCGCTTGGGGAGAAAGTTACGTATTGGAAGGGTATCTGGCCTTATATGAATTGACCAAGAACACCAGCTGGCTGACCAAATTCAAAACCCATGCCGACACGATGGTGGCAAATGCATCCGATCCCGATGGTGACGGGTATCTCGGATGGACGGCTCACCGGTATTCTCCTGTGGTCACGACCAACGGAACCTTCGCAAGCCGCTCCTCGTCCGATACCACTCTCCCGACAGGCTGGACCCGCTTTCAGTCGACGAGCTCCACCGCTTATGTGTCCAGCACCTCGGGTGACTACTATCCCGGATCGGATTCGAACGGACTTGTTTTGAAGACAAATGGCACCTCCTGGCAGAAGCTTTACCAGCCTCTCACCGGGTATGAGGCGAACACGAAGTACAACCTTCGCTTCCAGGCGAAGACCAACGGTTCTGCCGCCAAGGGCGAAGCCTACATTTACGACCGGACGGCAGGCACTATTCTGACAAGCATCGTGGTAGACAACACCGCATGGAAAGATTACAGCGTTAACTTTACGACACCGGCAGCCGGGCACACACTGGAAATTTGGCTGGGTCACGATACCTATACGTATACGAACGGATATGCCTATTTCGACAATGTCACGGTCTCGGGAAGCTTCCCTTATCTCGTGCACGAAGGAATCATCGGCATTGCCATGGCGAAATTCATCAAGCTCGTCAATCAAAATTCAACGGCACTATCCTCTTATGTAACAACAGCCGGCAGCTATCAGACTTTCCTTGAGAATGAGATCATCCCGAAATGGCAAACCTCCTCCAGTTATGCCGGCAACACCTGGGTGGATTTACCATCCGCCAATGAGGGATATTACAAGGAATCGACTAATATTAATGCCTTCTCTACCTCAACGGTTTTGAACCCTCTGCCCTTCAACCAATTTCTCGTTTTCTCGGAAATGATGCTCCTTCTCTACGATGTAAGTGGCAATACAGGCTATTTGGACAAAGCCACGAAGATGGGGAACTACTTCAAAAACCACCTGACGTCAAGCGGATCCTCTTATGTGTGGGACTATGCCGCCTATGCAGGATCTGCTGTTGAGGACGCTTCCCACGGGAACATCGACATCAACGCGGCTTTGCAGCTCTATAACCATGGGCTTGTTTTTAACGGGACCCAATTGGAGCAGCTGACCGATACGTTAACCGCTAATTTGTGGAATGGCTCCCTTACCGCTCCCAAGCTTCATAATTACGTGAACGGGACCCAAGGAAGCGCCTCATCGGATTATCTGTATACGCTGGATATCCCGGGCTGGACCAAGCTTGCTCAGTTTGACAACACCGCCTGGAAAATAGCCGCCTATCAGTATGATGACAGCGGGCTTGTGCTGAATAGCGGCATCCGCGGTCTCGTCCTTGCCGAGATAATGAGATGGGACCCGGTGAAGCTCGTAAACCAAGGATTTGAGCTTCAGGCAAGCGATGACAGCACCCGTCCTTCCCGCTGGACCCGGGCAGGATCTACTTCTTCTACTGCGTACCGGAACGCTTCGCAGAAAGCCTCTGGCGATTATGGACTGACTCTCGTTTCGAACGGCTCTACGGCCCAGACCGTTTACCAGCGCTGGGATGAGGAGCAGGCTTCCGCCGCTTATGTGGTAACGTTTGACGGAAAGACCGACGGATCAGGCGCCGGCGGGAAGGTGTGGATGTACGATGAAACCACGGGAACCACACTTGGAAGCTACACCTTTACGGGATCCTCGTGGCAAACTTATTCCTTTACGTTCACGGCTCCCGCATCCGCGACCGATACGCTCAAGCTGTATTTGGGACACAGCAATATAGCGGTTACCAATGGGCAGGCCCACTTTGACAATGTCGTCATCAAAAGACAAGGGGATACTTGGTAGATAAACGAAGAAGCGGTCCTAAGCCAACAAGCCTGGGACCGCTTTTTTGCCGGACGGAAACCTCCTCTATAAGACAAGGTTTCGTGCTATAATGAGGCCGAAAGAGCTTCTTTTTGGGCTCAAGCCAACCTAATGAGGTGAGGGTATGGTTTCCGTTCTTCCGGTTTACCAAGACGCGAAGCAAACTAACTTTTATCGCAGCGGTCAGCTCCCTCTGTACGTTCTGCATAACGTTAAAGTCCGCTCTCCGCTCCACTATCATGATTTTGCCGAGCTGTCCCTGGTCATTGAAGGATTGGGCTCGGAGAAGATTCACGGCAAGACCCACACCATGCGAAGAGGCACGGTTTCTTTCCTGATGCCTCATCATATCCACGAGATTCAAAGCCATCCCGAGACCCCGATTGTACTCTATTCCTGCATGTTTGACTTAGCTATTCTGACCCATTCCCCTGATGAGCAGGAGTGGATCGGCGACCTTCTTAAGGTTGGTCTCGAGCTTCCCTCCTATTATCAGCTGAACGAGAAGCAGACCCGGGAAATGGAAAGCCTCCTGGTGAGCTTAAAAGAAGAATATGAGCACAACCGATACGGCCGGGACGTTTACCTTCGGACGAAGCTGACGGAAGCCTTGCTTCTTATGCTTCGCTGTCACCTAACCGGTCACACGGAGACGGAAGATCCTCCCCGGCCCAAGAAGCGCCATATCGGAGAATTGGTACCGTATGTACACCAGCATTACAACGAGCCGATCAATCTTCGAGAAATCTCCCAGGTCTTTCATTCGAGCTCTTCCTCGATCAGCCGGCTGTTCAAGCAGGTGACCGGCCAGAATTTTACCGTCTACTTACATACCCTGCGGATTCACCGTGCCCTCAGTCTGCTCGCCTCCACCGATATGAGTGTAACGGATATTGCTGAGGAGGTTGGCTTTCAGCATACCCGTTCTTTCTCAAGGGTGTTCAAGGAAATCGTAGGCATGAACCCCAAGCAGTACCGGGTGCTTGCGGAAGAGAACAGGATATCCAATCCATAGAGAAAAGGGATTAAGGAAGGCGGTTCGCCTGCCATTAATCCCTTTTTTATGAGCCCTTTATTTACACTGTACTAGATCTCACTCGACTTCATCTCAAGGTTTGTTGCCGGGTGTACAGCTGCCATCGTCGCATCCCTCGGACGAGATCTTCTCATTCAGCACCTGCAGCGGCTGCGACTCGCTCCATGCCTTCTGCAGCGCTTCGAGAAACAGAGGGCTTGGCTGGGCTCCGGAGACCCCATACTTGCGGTCGATCACGAAGAACGGGACCGCATTAATGCCTAGCCGGCCGGCGTCTTCCTCCTCCTCCCTTACCTCGGCGGAATAATCATCACCGGCAAGGATCCGGAGAGTCTCCTCCCGGTCCAGCCCGGCCTTCCCGGCCAAGTCAGCCAACACCTGCGGGTCGCCCAAATGCTTTGAGTCGGTGAAATACGCCTGAAAGAGCTCTTTCACTATCTGTTGGTCTTTGCCGAACTTCTTCGCATACTGAGCCAGCCGGTGAGCATCAAATGTGTTAGTGAGGATCAGCGTGTCCAGATGGAACTCCAGCCCGGCTTCCTTGGCTTGACGGGTTACGTTCTCGTTCATGGCGACGGCCTGTTCCCGGCTCATGCCGTATTTACCGGCAAGCATACTATGGACATCCTGGTCAACCTCTTTCGGTGCGTTCGGGTCAAGTTCGAAGCTCCGGAATGCCACCTCTACCTCGTCTTTATGGGCAAATTGGCTTAATGCTTCTTCAAACCGCTGTTTCCCAATATAACAGAAGGGACATGCAAAATCGGACCATATTTCAACTTTCATGACACTACCACCTTTCCTTCTCTCCTTTAACGGAGCGGCTGTGATCATTGTAGGAACATTAGAATAGCTATGTCAACTAAACCAAACTCCACCCCTTTCCACTAGCGGGTAAATTAATACTTGCAAGAATCAACTAATTCATGATATAACTATCTCAGGTGATAATAATGAAACAGCTTCCTCCATACGTAAATGTCCGAGAAGTTCTTCAAGTTCTGGTCAGAAGGTTCGGCCTGCTCCAGAAGGACGGTGCCCAATGCTGCGGCGTAACGGTCCTACAGAGTCATGTCCTGTATGAGCTCCTTAAACGTCCTAACCAGTCCTTGAATGATCTTGGCCACATTCTTTGTGTCGATACGAGTACGCTTAGCCGGCAAGTTCATCAATTGGTGGAATGGACATTCATCAGCCGGATTCCGGACCCTAAGGACCGCCGCTACGTCGTTCTATCTCTTACCCCTGAAGGGGAAGCCCAAGCCCACTCCATTGCCCAGTCCATGGAAGACTATATTCAGGAGATTTTCAAGAATATCCCCTCTGACAAAAAGGATCAGGTCTTGGAAAGTCTTCATCTGCTGAGCACGGCCATGAGTCAAAGCCCCAACTGCTGCACCCTCCTTTATAAAAAGGAGTTTCTTTTTAACCAATAGTTGCATTTAACAATTATTAATAAACGGGAGTGATTATCTTGAATGAAAATTGGTTTCTTACCGAGAGTCTTATGCACCAGCGCGAACAAGAATTGAGAAAAACCCTCCGAAACACTTGGAAATGGAGCACCCTGCCCATCCATTCTCCTTCTTGGATTCGTATAGCCGCAATGAAAGGAATTCCACAGAAATCACCTGCCGTTTGCTGCGCACCTTGCTGCTAATCCATACATAAAGAGAGGATGATTAAGTTGATGAAAATGCATGTTGCCCTTAACGTGAGAAAGTTAGAAGCTTCCCTAGCCTTCTACCAAAAGCTCTTTGACGCCGAACCGACCAAAGTAAAGGAAAATTACGCCAAGTTCGAATTGAATCAGCCCGCTCTTCATTTCTCCCTGAATGTTCGTCCCTATGAAGACAAAGGCGTACTCAACCACCTTGGTTTTCAGGTAGACAGTAAGGAAACGGTCCTGGCGGTTAAAGAACGCCTGCAGAAAGCCGGTCTCGTATCCTTCGATGAAATGGACACCACCTGCTGCTATGCCGTTCAGGACAAAATTTGGGTGACGGATCCGGAAGGCAACTCTTGGGAGGTATTCTATACGAAAGCGGACTCGGAATTCGAATCGGCGGAAGCCCGGTCTCTTCCCGACGTTTGCTGCACCCCTGCTCCTGTTCAAAGGATCCCTATCTCTAAGGTTATAACGTCCACCAAAGGAAATAGCTGCGGCTGCTCGGAATAGCGGCAGGTCATCCGGATCCCCTTGCGGGACTGCAACACGCGCAGCCAGAACAAGGTAGCCAGGGAGCCGATGGTGTTGTTTTCGGTCCGAGGTCCAATTCGTACTCGTTGGGGTAGATCAACACTCCCCGGAATACTCCTTCTGCCCCCATACCTTGAATGGCCAAAGCATTGATCATCACTAAAATACTCTTTGGGCATAACAAAAGACGGCCGACTTATCGGTCAGCCGCCTCGTTAGGCAAGGTTATTTTAAGATTATGCCTTACTTCTTCTCCATCACGGCAAAGTAGTTTTCTTCATAATCGGAGAAATTAAAGACTCTTCCTGTAGGGAGCTCGACGATCTCGCCAACGGTTATACCTTTAGCGGACAGGTCATTGTGTAGTTGATCGAACTGGTCGGTAAAGAACATGAGCGATGGCGTCCCAAGGTTCAATCCCGGAGACATCTTGGCAACGAAGTCTTTGTTGTGCAGAATAATGGTCGTCTCGGAGCTCTTGGAAGGAGCCACCTCAATCCATCTCAAACCTTCCCCATTGTTCTCTTCATAGAGGACTTGAAATCCGGCGACCTCCGTCCAGAACTCGACGGCCTTATCCTGGTCGTTCACATACAGCATAATCTGTCCAATTCTTGTTATCATGGTAATCTCCCCCTGTCTAATTTACTTTACGGAATTCAAATGCTCTTCCAGACGATCCCATGTTTCGGTAATGCCCTGCATCATTCCCATATCCATAACCGTCTTAAGGGCTTCCGCCGATACATACTGAGCGCGGTTAACGAGTTTCGTCTTCCCGTCCATTTCGATAAATTCCAACGTGATCTCGGTTGCGGGGAGGGTCTCGTTAACGCCGCCTTCGGCATCGGAGAAATAATCCTTATATTGGAACATTTCCGGCTCGGCAATGTCCCCATAAATGCCTTTCCCCCAGGATTCCATACCGTAAAAATCCCCCTGGTTCTTATCGACACATTTCATGCAGTAGTGCCATACGCCGCCCGGACGGAAATCGATGTTGCATACGGGAAGCTCCCAGCCACGTGGTCCCCACCAGCGCTTAAGATGTTCTGGATCCTTAAACATTTTGAATACAAGCTCACGCGGCGCATTAAAGACTCGTTCCAGCACCAGCACCCGTTCATTCTCCACTCTTGAAACCATCGTTTGATTAGCCATTTACCTTCATCCTCCTTATTTTCATTCCATTATAGGTCTTCTTTTGTTTGAACTTCCCTTAAGTAATTCTCCAAGCTGTCGAATCGTTCCTCCATTTCGCTGCGGAAGGTTCTAACCCATGAATCCATCGCTTGAAAAGGTCCGGGCCGCAGCTTATAGATCCGGCGGTTGGCTTCCGCCTTTACTTCGAGCAGACCCTTGTCGGTAAGAATCTTCAAATGCTTCGAGGCATGAGGCTGGCTTACCCCCAACCGGCCGGCAATTTCCCCCACAGTCAAGGGACCGTGCCGCAGCAGTTCCACGATATCCACTCTGATCCTTGCGGCTAATGCGCTTAGTGTTGTCATCTCCAATGCCTTATGGTTCCCTGGCATGCCGCTCACCTCATCATGTGCTGGTCTATCGGATAGGCTTCTCTCCTTCCCATCGGGTTCGTTTTCCTGATGACCTAAATATACACTTAAAGGAATATTCCTGTCAAGGAATATTTTAAAGAATGCAAGGCACCGGTTTTAGTCCGGTGCCCTTGTAGTTTTTGCCCGTTCTGCAGATCTCGTCTTTATGTCAGCGGTCAGGAACGGATCGGATTATTTGAAGGTTTTTTCAATAAACTCTTTTTCTTCAGCTGCACTTAAAATTCCTTCCGCTTTTCCCAAGTTTCCGCCTTCCAGGCCCCAGAAGAAATTATGGTCCTGGTCGACGGTTGAGAAGTCTCCTGCCTTCCACTTACGGGCTATCTCCAGAAGCTTTTCTGGTGCTCCCACTCTGGATGGTGCTCCACGATCTGGGCAACCGTCTCCACTCGGTCGGGCAGCATTTGAACGCTTGTCCACTTGGCGTCCGCTTTAACCTTTTGATGGGACATGTGATGCATAAGCGCTACTATGGTGCTTTCCTCCTCCGGTTCTTTCCGTTCACCATTCGCCAGTTGAAGAAAAGCTTGCTTGGCGAAGGGTTCGCCCATGGTAAAATCGGCCGTCGCTTCAGGAGCTCCGGAGGCCGCTGGAGTCGGACTTGGACTGGAACTTGGACTAGGAGCCGGAGAGGCTTCGGAAGGAGGAGCGGCAGGGGAGGGCACCGCCTGATCGGTGATGCTGAAATAGGCCAAGGCTCCTCCAAACAGAACAACTATGGCAGAGAGAGACGTAAGGACGATTTTTTTCGTTGAATTCATGGCTGCAGATCTCCTTGTTGGATTGAAAAGGTTTTGGCCCTCTCGTGGTTATCTCCATTATACCTTAAGAGCCTCTTCAGAATTTTTTGCCATCAGGGCCGTAACTCTTACTACCAAAGGATTCGTAATCCGGCTCCAAATTACGGCCGAACATGAAAAGAAGCCGCTTAGCAGCGGCTCCCTGTTCTCAACTCGATTCTTCTTTCATGCGGCTGCATATGGCCTTTTTCGCTTCTTCGCGGTCATCAAAAGGTATGGTGCGGTCATGCAGGATTTGATAAGGTTCATGTCCCTTTCCTGCAATAAGAATAATATCCCCTGGCTCCGCCATGAATATGGCACGCCGTATGGCCTGCCGCCGGTCGGGTTGTTTTTCGTAAGGGCAAATCACCGCCTGATTCTCATATAACCCGGGCTCCATGTCTTGAATGATTTGGTCGGGATCCTCTTTGCGCTCGAGAGACCCGTTATTTCGATCGCGGTATCACCCGAGATCCGGGCGGTCGGCAGCTGTTGTACCAGTTCCTTGAGTTCCAAATGATCCCTCCTTTGTCGATGTTTTCTCTTCTATTAGATTCTATTCGCTTTCGGGAGCAATGAAAACCCACTAATCAAAGGAGTAATTCAGGGAACTGACACTGGGCGGGTGAATAAACTGAAGGCAAATGGCTTACAGGAGGGATGGATCATTGATTTGGGTTAGAAGATCACGTTTGGTTAAAGTGTCAGGCATCAGCCCTTATCCGAACTGCAAAATCGGCGGACCGGGAGCCCATTTTCTTAATACGGCCGTGGAGCCATGGGTGGCCGTCACCCCCTCCCAACGAAATCGGGTAAGCCGCATCTGCTAGGCATCTGGCAGCAGGACCGTTGGTCCAACGGCGGAGCGCGGGGAGTGGTGGCGGCCTTCTCGCTAGACGGAGGAAGAACCTGGAGACGGAGGACGCTGCCCTTTAGTCAATGCGCAGCACCCAACGTAAATTTAGAACGGGCTTCCGATCCGATTGTCTCCATTGGCCCCGATGGGAAAGCCTATGCTTCGGCCCTTTCTTTAAGTAAAAGCCCGAACGGAACGGATGTCACCCAGTCGACCATCACCGCCGCTACCTCTTCGGACATGGGCCAAACATGGAAGAATCTCCGGGTCATCCAATCGGATAAAGGTCCCTGGATCGTCAATGATAAAGAACTCATCACGGCGGATCCCACCAGGGCCGGCACCGCCTATATCGTATGGAACCGGGGGACGGCCACGACTGTCGCCACTATCTTCAGCAAGACGACGGACGGAGGCCGGTCGTGGAGCAAGCCGAAGGTCATTTTCCCGCCCGGGGAGGGAAACCAGACGTTCGGCAACCAGATCATCGTGGATGCGAGGACCGGCACCTTGTACAATTTTTTCAACTGGACCAAGGGGACGGCTTCAAAGAACCCCGAAAACTGGATCACGGTCCAATCGTCCAAAGATGGAGGGCAAACATGGTCCAAGGGCCGGATTATCGCTCCCTTCGACTCGGTGGCGGTCGTGGATCCCGTCACAGGCAAAACGATTCGCGGCGGCGGAGACATGCTGCCCGAGGCGGCCATCCATCAGCGGACCGGGGAGCTCTATGTCGTGTGGCAGAGTGCGAAGTTCAGCGCAGGCAAATACGATGAAATCGCCCTCACCCGTTCGACGGATGGAGGAATTACCTGGAGTTCTCCCATCCGAGTCAATCCTCCTTCCGGGACGGCTGCCTTCACCCCTATGGTGCGCATCAATGAAGCCGGCGTGGTGGGCGTGACCTATTACCGGATTGTGAACAACCGGCACAGTCCCAAAACGCTTCCCGTCGACTACTGGTTCACCTGCTCCACGGATCACGGCCATACCTTCCGGCCTCCCCTGCGAATTACCAAACCGTTTAATCTGCTGCGCGCTCCCGAAATTACTTCTCCTTTTTCACCGGGTCTCTTTATTGGGGATTACCAAGGGCTGGAAACCTCCGGCAACGGCTTTCATTTGTTCTTCTCCAAAGTCAATCGCCCGTCAGCCAAGGATTCTGTTGGGGTGTATGCAACGGAGGTTAAAGTCAGCCAAATTCGCTGGCCCTTCCGGAAAAGACCGGTTAAATGAAAGGAAGCCGCTCCACCTAAACAGGCGGGACGGCCTTCCTCTTTGTCGAGCGGATAAAGAGGTCTCCTGCTTATTGCGGTAGACTTAAGGTTAAACATCATCCGGCAGTAACTTTTTGCGGGTTATCTCGTCTAACTACATATGGAAAAAGAATCCAATCGAAAAGGAGTCCTTACATGAAGATCCGCAAGTTCTCTTTGGCTTTGCTGGCCTTATCCCTTGCTCTGCCGGCCGGAGCCTCCGTTCTGCATGCTGAAAATCACGCCCCGGCGTCCGCTATCGGAACCCCTTAAGCCGTGTTCTCTCTACGGACATTGTGGCTTATGTGAATAAGCTGCCCATTCCGTCTTTTAATGTCGACGGCTATACGGCGGTGGCGGCGGAGGATCTTCGCCATTACGGATTCGAGGTGGCGTGGGTACCGGCCGAGCATAAAGTGGTCATTTACCGCAGCGGGGAAAAGCCGCTCTCTCCCCTGCCCGCCCCTTCTTCCCCGCTTCCGGTCGGAACGAAGATCGGCGACGTGCTCTACACGGATATCCAAGCCTTCTACGGGAATACTCCGATCCCTTCCTACAACATAGGAGGACGGACCGCCGTTCGGCTGAACGACCTGGATCCGTTCGGAGATTTGGCCTACGATAACGGAAACCGGACCCTTACCTTCACGCCCGAGGCGCTCCCGGAAGCGGAGCACGCGCAGGTGCAAGCTCCTCTGACGATTCAAGAAACCGGCTCTGTCCGGCTGGATTCTATTCAGTATGGGGAAGAGGTTATTACCTATAAGGGAGAAGAAGTGGGCCTTATCTCGAATGGTCCCCCCTCTTGGACGTCCAATGGATGGCCGGCAAACTGGGTTATTCCGTCTCCGCATGGGGAGATGGCCATCTATTGATTCAGAAAGGACCCTACCGGTTCGACCTGAGCAAGGGGGCCTCCTCCGTTCCCCTTACCTGGTTTGGCGGGCTCGTGCAGGAGTACCCGATCATTACCCCTCCTGTCGAGGCCAACGGAAGACTATATGCCCATGAGCTCGATCTGAAGCAGCTGTTCGGCTATGACTATGACTGGCACAACGATACGCGGACGCTGAATATTGAATACCGGGAATTTCTCGTGATGGATTGGGGCGTAACGGAAAGCTTGACCAATTATTCTTATAAGGTTGAGGCGGAGGGCTTCCTGCACGGGAACAAACTGATGCCGGAGCTGCGGGTCGGGAACTGGCTGAACGGCAGCTATACAAGCGGAGGGGCCTCTGTCTACCAGAAGGCGGAGAATCCCGGTGCCCTTCCTTTGTACCGGTTTGGAGCGGTAACCCCGGCGGACCTGGGCTCCAACGACATCAACGTCGTCTTCAGCTCCAACCAGCGGATCCTCTACCAGAAATCGGTCAACGTGGATTTGACGATGCAAACGGTAGAGCCCATAATCGACTGGAGCGGCCCGGTCGGCTATGGAGATTTCACCGAGCTTTCCTCTGTAGGTCCCTCCAAGGCTTACCAAACAACGGAAGGGAATCGATTTGAAGTGAGCGGCCAAGCAGCCAAAAAAATAGGCGGTGGGATTACCTTTAAGGTGGAGAAGCAGCAGGAGAACGGAGAGTACCGATTCGTCTCCCAAATCAGCGCCCCCTTTGAAGGAAATGAATTTCACGCTATTCTTCCTCTGGAGAACGGGAAGGGGCTGTACCGGATTACCTCCGTTAGCCTGCTCAGCTATCCACGCGGAACCGGCTCCAAGGAAATCGCCAAATGGTATGTGGAGAAGCCGTAATACAATCCATTTGGAAAAGCCAGGAGTCGGCGCAGCTACCCCTCCACCATTTTTAGATAACGGATTTGTTTTCCATTGAACTTTACGATCAGAATCGATCCGCCTCTCTCCCGGGATTCATACAGCTCGGTACCTATCGGAAGCTTGGTCGCCATTCCTTCTTCGAAAGGGAAACTGGACCTGTATCGTTTAGCAATCGTGCCCACCATCGAGCCTATGGTCAGTTCCGCTTGTTGAACCCATTCCACTTCCCTTGCGTTGAGATAGACAAGTCCGTTGAATTGAATAAGATCCGCATCGGGAGATTGATCCAACACCTCCTCGGCTGTTGGATTATGGGTGGCAATAGCTGGGGAGTCGACCACGGAACGACTCTTCTCGGACGGCATGCAGCCTGTAAGAGTTAGCAAAAGGACAAGGAACGAAAGGAATGGTTTCATTTTTACTGCCTCCTATAGCAAGTAAGACGGTACGGAAGGTTATTATGTTTCAGAAGCATATAGGGCACAACCAACAAAAAAATCCTCCTGCTCAGGCGGGAGGATTTATCATTTTGCAGAACTGAGATATGGTCCGTTCGTCGTTCCTTATTATGGTGTAGCGCTGTACCCGTTGAAGTAATGCACTCCGTCGTGGGCGGTATCCCCGGGTGCTGTCCTTCGGTTGGTGTTAAACCAGAGCTTATCGCCATTGGCGATTCCGACGCTCTCGATCTCAAATAGATCGGGGTAGGTCGATGATGTAATACGGAACGAGAGATTATCATCCGAATAGATGGTACCCGAGGCCGTAGAAATATTCCGATACACCAGAACGATGCTTACATTCTCATACGTAAGGGGAACATAGATGGTATTGTTATAATACCCGAAGCCTTGGGAAACATACGAGCTGATATTCGAAATGGTACTGCCGTTGACCAAGGCATCGGACGTATTCAGGGTGAAGCCGTAGGTGGCATTGATCGTGCCGCTGTTAGCTGTCAGAGGCAGCGTTCCCCGATAGAGAGTAAGGCCGGACTTGAAGAGGAAGTAGATGTGGCTCGCGTCTTTGCTGGTGATGGCTACACCCGACATTCCTTTGTCTACCCCGTTGTACTGGATTGTGTAGTTCCCTACTTTGTAGTAGGTCGTTCCCACATATTTCAGCTTCACGAGGCTCATGCTTCCGGCTTTCATGGTGATAACGAACATATAGTATTCACCGTCAATCGTGCTGAGCACCATATCATTGGCATGGCCGAGGTAGTTATTGTAGGTGGTCCCGTTGTCTCCATTGGTCATGAGAGTGGTCGTTCCGTCGCTCATTCGGGTCCGGTAAATGACGGCCTTGGTGTCGTCTCCGTTAATTTTGACCGAATAAGTGTAAGAAGACCCCACGGCAAAACCTTGAGCAGCATAACAATCATTGGCATTTCCTAGTGTGGCCATCGTGGTGTAGGTATTGTAATACGCGGCGCTGGCTGTAATCGGCAACAGAAAAGCCATACATAAGAGCAGTACCAGAAAAGTAGTAAAGCGCTTCCTTCTTGTCCATGACTTTATCCTCGTTCCCGTTCCTCTTGCCGGCATAATCGTCATTCCCTAACCTCCATAAAATGGATTTGAGTACGTCAATATATATTACCCTGAATCCGTCCCCATTCGGTGAATTTAGCCGTAAGAATTTTTGTTATTTTCGTAAAATTCTCATTCTTTTTTGGCACAAAAAAGGAGCCTGCCCTTAACGGTCATGGTTCCTTTTCCAAACCGAATCAGCGGCTCTTAACCAGCAGTTCCACAGCTTCCTTCACCAGCTTGCCGGTGTCGTGGTTGCCTGCGGCCTGCTCGGCCAGGATGCATTGCTGCAGGTTCTCCGCTACGATATGGGCGATGGCTTTGTCCGACGCATTGCGGATGGCCGACAGCTGAGCCACCACTTCTTTGCATGGCTTCTCTTCATCCATCAGCCGGAGGACTCCCCGGATCTGGCCCTCGATTCTTCTCAGCCTTGTTTTCATTGCGTCCGTGTAGTTATAATCCAACGATTTCCCCGCCTTTCACATGATACAGGTACAGGTATCCCTATTGCTAGTATACCCTCAGAAGGATAAAGGGACAAATGGTATACGATAGTGTCGGAAGACGAATCCTAATCGGTAATCTGCTGAAGAAACGCCTTTATGTCCCTATCTCCTGAAGCCGTTCCCGGCTGAACCGGATCCATTCCCGGGCGGCAAAGGACAGATACCCTTCCTTGCGCCACATCATGGCGAGCCTCCACGGTATGATAGGATCGTTCAAAGATACGACACGAATCTTCCCGGGATCCAGCTGCCGGCAGATGGTCGTCGGGAGCAGGGCCACCCCAGCCTCTCCGCCGCCATCCGGCTGATGAAATCCCATTGGGCGCTTTCATAGGCAACCCGCGGCTCGAAGCCCGCCTCCCGGCAGGCCGCCAGAATCCGGTCGTTAAGGGCAAAGTCTTCCCGGAACAGAATAAAGGGCTCCCGGGCCAGCTCGGCCAGCCGGATGCTCTCCTTGTCGGCAAGCGGATGTAAGGGAGAAAGCACGAGCTGGAGGGTTTCTTCTACGAATACATAGCCATCCAAGGCGGAATCCCCTGTGGGGAGCAGGATGACCGCGACATCGAGACCTCCCCCGCGCAGCTCGTTCTCCAGCTTCTTGGATCCGTCCTCCACCATGCGAATCGCAATGCCCGGGTAGCGCTCCCGGAATCTTCCCATCATTTCCGGAAAGAAGCTGGCGCCCACCATAGGCGGAAGCCCAAGCCTTATCGATCCTTTCCGGAAGCCGGTAAGGTCGTTCAACTCCTCCTCCAGGCTGCGGAAGGAACGAACCATCGTTTCCGCATGGGCGGCTACCACCTTCCCGGCATCCGTGAGCTCGGCTTTCTTTCCCGTTCGGAGGAACAAGGTGACGCCCAGCTCATCTTCGAGTCTTTTGATCATTTTGCTGATGGTGGGCTGGGTGACGTGAAGCGCTTCAGCCGCTTTGGTAAAGCTGCCATGGCGGGCCACCTCCCAAACATAATTCATATCCCGGATATCCATATAAACTCCTTTGCCGCATCTGTAGAATAGACAAATGGAATGAAAACCATTCCATCTATTCATTTTACCCATCAAAGCGGGAGGTGTACAATTTTCACAGGAGGGATTACTCTTGATTCGTTTCGGTAAAGGCGTCCTGCAAATATTATTTTTTATCTTGGTTTCTTATGGAATGAATGCGTGGGTGGGCTTCATGGGCTGGCCGGTTCCGGGAAGCATTCTGGGGCTGGGCTTCGTTTTTGTTCTGCTTCAACTAAAAATCCTCCCCCTGAACGCCGTCGAGCTAGGAGCGAAGTGGCTGCTTGCCGAAATGCTCCTGTTCTTTATTCCGTCCGCGGCCGGGGTTGTCGAATATAAGCCCATGCTCCTCAGCAGCGGTCCGCAAATTCTACTGGTCGTCCTAACCGGTACCGCTCTCGTCATGGGTTGTGCCGGCTTGGCGGCGGAGCTGATCATCAGTCGCAAAGGGAGGAAGATGCCATGATCGCGTTGGGCTGCCTGTTGGCCACGCTTGTCATCTACTGGGGCGCGAAGCGGGTCTACCGGGCTTTTCCGCGGGTTTACTTGACCCCGCTATTGGTCGCACCCGTGATCATTATCGGGATTCTCACTCTGGCCCATCTTCCCTATCCATCCTATGAGGCGGGCACTCACTGGCTGACCCGGATGATCGGACCGGCAACCGTCGCCATGGCGATCCCGCTCTATCAAAACTTCGGCATGCTTAAGAAGCATGCCGCGGAAATAACATGGAGCGTCCTTTTCGGTTCCGCCGCGGCCTTGATCAGCTCCGCCTGGATGGCACGCGAGCTTCATCTCGACAACCGGCTGGTGGAAAGCCTCGCCCCCGTTCGGCCACCACCCCGATCGCCATGGCGGTTTCCGAACGGATCGGCGGCATTCCGACCATGACGGCGGTCTTCGTTATTTTGACGGGCTTGTCCGGCATGATCCTCGGTCCTTATATGGTGCGGCTGCTGCGCATCCGCAGTGAGGTGTCACGCGGCGTTCTGTTCGGAACGAGCTCGCACAATGCGGGAACCTCGAAGGCCTTCGAGTCGGGCTCGGCCGCCGGAAGCATCGCCAGCATTTCCATGATTCTTACCGCGTTCTTCACCCTGCTCCTCGCTCCGTGGCTTATCCTTTGATTCGTCAAATTCGGAAAGGGACGCCTGGGAAGAAGGCAAAAACAAGGGCTTTCCCAGCGAGTCGGCTCGCTGGGAAAGCCCCTTGGGGTAGGGATCAGATAGGGGACGGCCACTCCACAACCAGCCGGACTCCTTCCGGAATGCCAGGGTAACGGAGCAGCAGCGTGGCCGACGCCGGATCGTAAGCCGAGGCAACCTCGACGGGAACGGAAGTAGATCCGCGCGCATCCCGCCCTGCCTTCTGCGATTCAACGTTACCACCAGCTCCTTCCTCTGCTGCCCGGTCCCCCGCTCCAGCCAAGCCGGCGCTCCTCCGCTCGGCGGTTATGCGCAGAGGAGCCGAGGCCGAGCGAATTCGGGTGCTGACCGTCAGCCCGGCAGGAGCCTCGGAGTGGAAAGAGAGCCGCCCCTCTCCGCGCCGCTCGTTACGGATGCGCGAAGAGCTCACGAGGATGGCGGGCATGCTTAACCCGGCTTCGTCCATGCCTGCCCCATCGAACTCGCCGGAGTCGGCCGTTCCGAACGGTTCTTGACGCTCATAGGCGAGATCATACAGCAAAGTGTCCTCTCCTGGCTGGAGCTTGACGGACTCCACGACCGGCAGGTCGGCTTCGAACAGGTCCAGGAACGGGCCCTGCAGAACAGGCGGCTCCCCCGTCTCCGTTTCGTCGAGTGCGTGGGCGATGACGTACGGCCCGCGCTGAATACGCAAAAGCCCGCTTTCCCGGTACTCCTCTTCTTCCCCCGCCGCTCGAGAGCCCAGCGCACATCCTCCGTGACAAGCCGGGCGCCTTCCTTCGTACGGGACAGCGAGGCCGGAGGAATCCGGCGGCACCGGAGAGCCCCGGCGCCTGCCGGATGGTCCCCCTCCGCGGGCTCCCGTCCGAGTCCCAAGGCCTCGAACAGATGATGCTCCGGCCGCTCGTAGGTCCGGGAGCCGGAGGAACGGTTCCACCATTCGCTTACTTCGTGGAACGGGTCCGTCCCATCTCCGTAATACAGCAGAATTCCGCCTTCCCGTACCCATTGGGCCAGCACCTGATGGAGGCCGGGATGTTCGGGCTTCATGAATTCGTAGCTGAGCAGCAGCACCCGGTATCCGTCCAGATAGCCTGGGAAAGCAAGAAGATTATCCAGCTGGACGGGACGGAGCGGAATCCCCTTCTTCACAAGGGGAAGAGCCAGGCCGTAAAAAGCCGACCAATCCAGCAGCTCGCGCTGTGCCTCCGGCAGAACCTCCGACGTGTCCGTGCCGTCATACTTGAAGGCGCTGCTTTCGTCATCAGCCATCACGTCTCCCCGCTGGAACATTGCGGAGTTGGCAAGACAGAGGCCGATGCCGCGGGTATATATCGCTTCCCTTCCCTCCCCTCCTCTATTTCTTCATGACGATGCATATCGCGAAGGACATTCATGACCGTCAAAAGAACCGTTCCATACTCCCCGGGAAGGGCTCCTTACCGGTGCCATCCTCCTTCGGGTAACTCCCTTCGAAGACGCGGTAAGGCCAGGGGCAGACCTCATACTGCTTCACGCCGGGATGCAGCAGCGAGGCGGTGACGGTGGCCCGGTAGTTGCGCCGGTAATCGCTCCAGGTATATCGGGGGTTATCCTCGATCGGATCGTGGAGAAACCACATCTCCCGTCCGGTACCGCGCGTCAGCTCCTGCATGATGCCGTATTCCAGGTACGCCGTCTCGAAGGTCCGTTCCCGTCTGATTCCCCGATAAACGTTGGGCGTACGGGCCGTTCCGGTCCAAATCTGGGCGATAAAGCCGTCGCAGGCCGGCATATTCACGAGCAGTGCCTCGGGACTGATGATTCTCCATTGGGTGTAGTTAATCAGACTGTGAGTCGGCACATAGAAGCGAATCGTCCGTCCGTAGGTTACGAGCGAATAGTCCTTCAGCTGGCTGCACAGGCGGTCCAAGGCCCGGTAGTACATGACAGCCTTCAGCTTCGAAGCTCTGTACTGCGCATCGGGCGAAGAGTGAGGGGGAATCCATTCCTCTCCGTAGAAGGTAAGCCACTCCCGGCGGAACGCCTCCGAATAACCCGACTGCGCCCAGAACTCCGGCTCCTCCAGATGGATCGCCTCTACGCCGCAATCCACCGCCTTTTTCAGATGGGCGGCCAAATAATCGGCAAACGCGATCGTCGGAACCATATAAGGCACGTCGGGGCCGTGCTGCACGTATTTCCCTTTACGGTCCATTTGGGCTTCGTCCCAATGGCTGCGGCCGTCGAATCGCCCGTAAAGATAATCCTGATACTCCCCCAGGAAACGCCGGTCATCAGGTGAATCGTATAGCCGGCCTTTTTCCAACCTTCGATGCGTTCCGGCAGGTCGTCCGATAGGCCGTACACCATGACAAAATCCGTTCGCAGATCGTATTTGGCCCCATAAGGTCGGGCCTCCTGAAAACTCGTCCACTCCGGTCCCTTCTCGCTTATACGGGTCATACCGGCAGATCTCCTCCCTTGGACAAAAGTCTCCCGGACCCTTGCCGGCCCGGGAGTGTTCGGTCAAGATAGCCTTGCCCTTCCTGGCGAATCCCCGCCATTAGTTCGGCATCTGCACCTTCACCACTTCTTTTCCCTTCAGGTTGTCGTTGACGTACTTGATCGCTTCCGGATAGTTCATCTTGTTCAACTGCCCCCGAAGCGCATTAAGCACATTAAGAGCCGCTTCGTCGGACTTGGCGAAGATCGCTTCCTTCCACACATCGTTCATCTTATCCATTGAAGGCTTAAGCGTCTCCCAGTTCGGTGCCTTCGTGATGACATCACCCGCGTTATAGGCCGAGATTACCTTGATTCCGTTCGGCCTCAAAATTTTGCGCGCATTCTCCATCGCCTTCATCCGGTCCTGGTCCATCCAGATGTCGCCGCCGAGGGAATTCGTGCGGTCCGGGCCGGTCAACGACTCGAAGCCGATGCCAAACCCTTCATTCTTCTTCTGCTTGCCGGTCGTGTCGGCTGCGAATTTGTCGAAGAATTCCTTCTTGGCCACCGGCTTTCCGTTCGCCATGTCATAATGGACTCCTTCAACCCCGTAATGAACCAGCTTGAAGCCTTCATCCGAGGCCAGGAAATCCAGCAGCTTCAGAGCCGCTTCCACATTCTTGCACGATTTCGTAATGACGGTGACATTGTTGCCCTGAATGGCCAGGTCCGCGGGCCGGTTCGGCTCCGCTCCGGCGCGCTCCAGCGGACCCACCGGGATGTAATCGCTGCCCGGATGGGCTTTTACGTAATCCTTCGAAGCATCCAGGATCGCCGGGTAGTGAGCGGCCAGAACGGCGATGCGTCCCTGCTTGATTTTCTCATTGGCAATCGGGTCGGTCTGGGTGAAGGCCTCGGGATCGAGCAGCCCTTCGGAAAGCAGCTTCCGGTAGTACAGGGTGTAATCCTCATAGGCCTTCGTGAAGAAAACATTCTCGAGCGTGCCGTCTCCTTTATCCACATAATTGGAACCGTAGAACATCGTGCTGCCGATTCCAACCGCCCAGCCGTTGTGGAAGCCCCTAGCGGGATGACCGGCATGCCGTTCTCCTTCAAGCCCGCATCCTTGATCTTCTTTAAGAAGGCATACAGGTCGTCCTTCGTCTTCACCTTCTGCGGATCGACCCCAATCTTATCCGCTATGTCTTTGCGGACGTAGAAGCCGTAAAGCCAATCCAGAGCATCCTTGTCGGTGGCCGGCTGGTTCTGGTACAGCATATATTTCTTGTCGCCGAAGGCTCCGATCGCTTTCTCATAGAGAGCGGGCGGCACGTTCTCCTTCTTGATGCCTTTGGCCAGGTTCGGGTACTGAGCCAGCTTCCCGGACAAGTCCACCAGCTGGTCTTCCTTAGCCGCCTTGATGATTCCGTCAAGCTCTCCTCCCCAGGCGGGGCCGGTGTAGATATCCGGCAGATCTTGAGTAGCGAAAATCGTATTGACCTTCTCCACTTCGCTGCCTTTCGTGTAATCCAGCTTCACGTTGACGCCCGTCTTCTCCTGAATCGCCTTGGCGATCGGAGTCAGGTCCACATCCCCGGCGCTGGAGCCGTTCCAGTTGTGAAGGATTTTGAGCGTAACCTCTTTCCCCGAACCTCCTCCGTCGTTCCCGCTTGACGATGTTCCGCCGTCCTTGCCGCCCCCGGTACAGCCGACCAGCGTGCTTCCCATTAAAGCGGCGGCCAGAAGAGCTGAGGAGACTTTTGCCCGATTGGTTTTCATAAGAAACCCTCCTAAGAACGAGATTGGATATAAGATAAAGCCCCCGTACCTAACGTTTCGATGCGCTCTGCACAGGAGCATTCATCCGGTGACGCTTCGATCATGATGGCGGGCGGCCGGAGGGATCAGCCCTTCACGGAACCCATCATCACCCCTTTGACGAAATAACGCTGCAGGAACGGATAGATGCACAGAATCGGGAAAACGGTAATGACCAGAAGCGCCATCCGGAGCGATTCCGGCGTAGCCCCCGCCACGTTATTGTTCATCGTCTGACCGCCCTGCTGGGCCGCCCGCTGCATGGAGGAAGACAGCGCCTCCGCCTCCGTCAGCATCTGCTGAAGAAGCGTCTGGACGGGAATCAGGCTTTTATCGGATACAAAATAAGTCCCGGTGAACCAGTCGTTCCAGTGGGCCACTCCGTTAAAGAGCGAGATGGTGGCAAGCACGGGCCCGGAGAGCGGAAGGATGACGCGCAGGAAAATTTGAAAATCCCCATAGCCGTCAATCCGTGCCGACTCCTCCAGCTCCTCGGGAATCCCCTGCAGGAAGGTCCGGATGATCACAATATGAAAGAAGCTGAACAGCATCGGAACGATATACACCCAGAAGGTGTTAACGAGATGAAGCTTCTGCAGGGTAATGAAATAGGGGATGAAGCCGGCGCTGAAGATCGTCGGCAGGAAGATATAGAACGTGAAGAAGGTACGCCCGGGCAGGGTCTTCTTGGACAGGGCGTACGCCATGAGGGTGCAGAGCGAGACATGAAGAATCGTACCGAGCAGCGTCCTCATAATGGTGATGCGGTATGCCTGCCATATTTTGGGATTGTGGAACACCTGAGCGTAGTTGTCCAGCGTAAACTGGCGCGGATAGAAGTACAGCGCCCCCAGCATGGAATCCTTGCCGTCATTCAGCGAATAAATGAGGATATAGAGAAACGGATAGAGCATGGACATGCTGAACAGGATCAGGAACGCCCCGTTAAGAAGGCTGAACAGAGATAGTTTGCGCTTCCCCATTAACGCAACACTCCTTTCGGATTAGAAGAGCGACACGTCGCTGATTTTGCGGGCCACCCGGTTAACGGTCACGATGAGCACCAGGGCGATCACGCTCTGGAACAAGCCGACGGCCGCCGCATAGCTGAGACGCCCTTCGCTGATCCCGGAGTTGATGACATGCACGTCCAGGACACTGCCAATGGCCGCCGTGGCGGGTCCGTTAAGCAGAAGCAGCTGCTCATACCCAGCGCTCATCAGACTGCCTGTCGCTAGAATAAACAGAATGACCGCTATGTTGCGGATGCCGGGCAGCGTCACGTGCCACATCTGGCGGAACCTTCCCGCCCCGTCGATGCGGGCCGCCTCATACAGCTGCTGGTCGATTCCTGCGATGGCCGCCATGTAGATGATAGAGTTCCACCCGATGTTCTTCCATACGTCGGAACCGAGGATCACCTGGTAGAACCAGGTTGTGTTGTTCAAGAAGGTAATCGGCTCTTGGATGAGACCGGTCCCCCTCAGGAAATCGTTAACCGGTCCACCATAAGGCGTCAGCAAGCGCTGCATAAGCGTTACCACGACAACCCAAGAAACGAAGTATGGCAGATACGAAAGCGTTTGCACGACTTTCTTGAATCTAAGGTTCCGCACCTCGTTAAGAAGAATGGCCAGAACAATGGGCATCGTAAACCCGACGGAGAGCTTCATGGCGCTGATGAGGATCGTGTTGCGGATGAGCTCCCACGCCTGGTAGTACCCGAAGAATTGATGAAAATATTTCAAACCGGCCCACGGGCTTCCCGAGAATCCTCCCGAGAACCGGAAGTCTCGGAAGGCGACCTGGATGCCGAAAAGCGGAACATAGGAAAACAGAAAGAACCAGACGATCCCGGGCAGCATGAACAGGTAGAACAATTTATGCCGCCAGATTCGCTTCACAAGCGGATGTGCCGTCATACGCGTATCCTCCTTCCTGGAATGAAGGCGGCGGACATTAAGTCGAGCGGTTTCTTGAGAAACGGCTTCCGCCTTGGCCGACCGGTTAATTTTCATAAGCGGATGCCCGGGCAAGTCTCAGCGTGACGATCTCGAAGGGGCCGAATGTTAGCGGAAGCGACCTGTCCTTCACTTCCACCGGCTGAAGCTTGTTCTCCATTAAATCGGAGAGCCACGCTTCCGAGATCGGGAAGCCTGCCGTCACGGTCGTCTGCAGCCGGGTTCCGGCCGTTTCAAACAGGCGGACGATGAGATCGGAGCTCTTCTCCGCCTTCTTGACCGCCTCCACCATGACATGCGGATGGCCGGTTAGAAGGAAGGAGCGGCCCGGGGCCAAGGCGCAGCCGGAGTTGGCGAAGCCAGCCGAGTCGCGGCCGGAACCGGGGATTTCGCCTTCAGCCGGATAACCGGCGGATGACGTCGCCGTACCGGCCGCGGGCTGCCGGCCTCGAAGCTCCTCCCTGCTTCCGCTGCGTTGGAAAGCACCGCTCCCTGCCCTGTCCTTCCCGCTGCCGGCGCTGCCTGCACCATACGCAGCGGAACGTTAAGCTCGTATCCGCGCTTATACACTTCCGCTTCAATGGAATCTCCCCGGTGGGGAAACAGCGAATACGTGAAGGTATGCTCCCCCGGTCGGCTTCGGGATCCGGAAAGGACGGGCTGCGCAGCAGGTTCAGATCGAGCTCGTTCCCTTCCGCCCGATGGCCGTATTTGCAGTCGTTCAGCAGGGCGACGCCGTAATCCGGCTCGGACAAATCGATGTAATGATGCGCGCAAATCTCATCGCGGGCGTAATCCCACATCGTGTTCCGGTGTGTCGGCCGCTGGTAGTAGCCGAACTGGATGTCGCAGGTGACGGAGGGCGTCCGGACGTTGACCGGGAACGACGTGCGAAGCATCCGGCCCGATTCCCTCCAGTCGACGGTCGTCTCAAAATCGATCCTCCGGCTTCCTCCGGTCAGCACCACCCGCTGGACGAGCTCGGACTGGCCGTAGGTGTACCGCATGATCAGCCCGACCGTCGGGCCGTCGGCGAATTCTTCGACCTGCCGGAGAACAAAAGGATCTCCGCCGCTCCCAGTCAGCCGGTATTCCTGACGGAAATCCCAGGCATCGCCGTCATCGGCGTATACCGTCAGCCGATTCGCCTTCCGTCCGTGCGGCACGATCTGCCGGCTGTTCTCCTTGTCGAAGATCGAGACGGCCGCCCCGTCCGCACCGAAGCGCACGGCCACCCTATCATTCTCCAGACGAAGCTCCTTCGCCGAGGCGCTCGGTGACGGGGCGGCCGCCAACCGGTTATCCGCCCGTTCCGGCGAACTCGCCGGGGCGGCTTCCAGCGCGTGTGCTTCCACCAACGCGAAACCCATAGGCGGAACGCTTACCTCCTGCCAGCCTCCAGGCAGCTTCAGCCATTCCTTGCGTTCCCACGGCAGGGAATTGAACACGGCCGCCCCGCCGCCCGCGGCAGTAAAGCCGGAAACCGCCTGCCCATAGGCCTCCGCCGTCATTCGTTCCGTCCTCTGGGCGAGCACCCGGTACCGCTCCAGCGATTCGTCATAAACCCGCTTGATGGAGGAGCCCGGAAGAATATCATGGAACTGATACAGGAGCACTTCCTTCCAGATCCTCTCCAGCTCCTCAGCCGGGTAAGGGCTGCCGCCGGCCATTTCCGCCAGAATAGCGGCGAATTCCAGCTCGCGCAGCACTTTCTCCAGCTTCCGGTTGTATCGTTTATTCCGGCCTTGGCTCGTCAGCGTACCCTGATGGCGCTCGAGATACAGCTCCCCGCGCCAAGTCTGGTAGCGGTCCTTGCCTTCGTCAAGCCGTTCGAAGAACCGCCAGGAAGGCTCCTGCTCGACCGGGCACAGCCCGAGCAGGTTCTTCTCTCTGGCTAACCGTTCCAGGTGCTCTTCCCCGGCCCGCCGCCTCCGTCTCCGATGCCGAACAGCAGGAGGGCCCGGTCCGACACACCCTTATCCAGATACTGCTCCTCCGTCTTCACGATAGACCGGGGGGCCGCCGGGCTGTTGTAGGTATCCTCCGGAGGCATGTGGGTCAGAACCTGCGAGCCGTCAATCCCTTCCCACAGAAAGGTGTGATGAGGGTGCCGGTTGTAGACGCTCCACGACAGCTTCTGGGTCATCATATATTCGACGCCGGCCTTGCGGAGAATTTGCGGCAGGCTCGCCGTATAGCCGAATACATCCGGCATCCACAGCGACTTCATTTCCAGGCCGAACTCCTGCTGAAAGAAGCGCTTGCCGTATAAGATTTGACGGACGAGCGATTCGCCTCCCGGCACGTTCGTGTCCGACTCTACCCACATGGCCCCCTGCGGCTCCCAGCGCCCTTCCCGGATCCGCTCCTTCATCCGCGCGTACAGCTTCGGATAATGCTCCTTCATCCATTCGTACAGCTGGGGCTGGCTTGCCCCGAACACGTAGTCGGGATAACGCTCCATCATCTTAAGGGCGGTGGAGAAGGTGCGGGCCCTTTGCGTATCGTCTCCCGGATCGGCCACAGCCAGGCCAGATCGATATGGGCATGACCGACTGCGCTGATCGTTAGAACGGGGTCGCCCCCTTGCTTAGCGAGCTGTTCGCCCAGAAGGCTCCGTGCCTCCTTCACCTGATCCTCGGACAGATCCGTCAACAGAAGGGAAGCCTCGTACAGCTTCCGGAAGAGGCGTTCCTTGCGGGCCGAGCCCTCCGGCAGCCGTTCTGCCGTTTCGAGCAGCACCTCCGCATCGTAGTAGAGCTGCCGAACCTCCTCCCGGCAAACGGCAACGACCGCTTCCTTCAAGGTTCCGCTCCGATACTTTCCGAACAGGTCATTACAGCCGGCATCGGCCCATACATCGATCGTTTCCCGGCCGGTCGAGGCCTCCGCTACCTCCACCACCCGCTTGCCCGGGAGTCCCAAAGAGTAATCGAACTCGGAATTGACATTAGTCAACCCCTGGACAGGACTACCTTCGCCGTCCACCAGACACATCTCCCCGTTAACATCGAGAAGGAGAACTACCTTGCGGCCTGCGGTCGAAACGGGCACCGCACCCGTAAAATGAAACCAGGCACAGTCCCACAGGCTTCCCCACCGGTCGCCGGTCTTGAGGTCGACCCTCGCTCCGGACATCCGTTCCTCGTAGGGAACCGGTTCCGGCGTTACCCAGGCGCTAACGGTAAGCTCGGAAACCGGCTCGTAAATTCGTTCCTGCAGCCTTTGCAGCAGGGCTCTTAATTGGTTGGGTTTGATGACTTCATAGGGCATCGGCTCTCTCGTCTCCTTTACGCATGGAAGTGGGATGGAGCTGCCTTTCGTCTCTCCCTAACTATAATCTAAATATTGTATATATTCAATATATTTTTAACGGTTAATGGACGGCACAAAAAAACCGGCCCCCTTCTGGAACCGGCTTCTGCTACTGCTGAATACCAACCATACAGTTAAATCATTCCGAGGCAGCTTTTCTACAGCTCCGGGGGACCGGCGGTCGTCTGGCGCACGACAAGCTCGGGCGTCAGCAGCGTTTTGGCATCTTTCCCTATCTTGCCGCTCCCCTCTGGATCACCTTAAGCAGCTTCTCCGCCGCCTGAACGCCCATGTTGTATTCAAACTGCTTGATGTGCGTAAAAATACTGAATTCCTCGACGATCGAGGTGGGGTCATCGAAGCTCACGATCGACAAATCCTCCGGAACCTTCAGGCCCGCTTGTCTAGCCATCTGATAAATCTGCACCCCGAGCGTTCCGTTCAGGGTAATGTAAGCCGTCGCCATCCGGTTGCGGATGTACCGGTAGAGAGGATGATTCTCCGCATCCTTCAAGCTTTCCACCCGGAAATCCGTAATGATATGAGCGGGGTTGATAAGCGCCCCCTTGTTCTTTAGGGCATTCATATAGCCTTCTATCCGCTCCTGGACAGTTACCGTCTGCAGAGGGGAATCCGAGCAGATCGCGATGTCCCTATGACCCAGTTCCCACAGATGATCGACCGCGAGGGCGGTTCCCGCCCGCCCGTCCGCCGCGATATAATTCGTCTCTACCCCAGGCAAATACCGGTCAATCAGCACAAACGGAAATCCCGAGAACTTCATGGCGAGAATTTCCTCGTTATACTGCTCCTCGTCCACCGGAAAAATAAGAAGGCCCTCGGCCCCCATTTCCTTCAAGGTTTTGATGGCTTCCTTCTCTTTCTTAATGTCGCCCTCCGAAAGGAGAATGACGCTGCGATAGCCCTTCGATTCAAGCCCCTTCGAAATTCCGTCAATCAGCCGGATGGCGAAATAATCGCAGATGGAGGGCATGATCAGTCCGATGATGCCGGTAACCGGTCCGCGGTCCGCCCGCTCGGGAGAGGTCCTGGATCCGCCCGGCTGCATAGAAGGCGTTTCGGCGCCGGCTTCCTCGGGCTCCCTTCCGCTTACGAAGCTTCCGCGTCCCGGCACACGCGTAATGATCTTCTCATTGGCAAGGCCCGACAAGGCGTTGACCACCGTGATTTTACTGACGTTAAACAGTTCCATCAGCTCCTTCTCGGTCGGAATGCGGTCGCCTTCCTTTAAGCCCCTGGAGTTGATGAGATCCCGGATATAATCTTGAATTTTCTGGTATAACGGGGTTCTTTCCGTTGTGTTGATAAGTCATCACCAAATTTCCGTGCAAATTTATATATATAATATATCCAATTATTGCCCAATGCAACCCGCTCCTTTGTACGCGTAGGAAAAGAGGGGAGCACCCCAGCTTAAAGACTTATTACTCTTGCCTCATTTGTTTCAAAAAGAAGGGGATATTTTGACAACCTTTGTCGAAGGACTTGCAAACTATATATACAATATATTAAATATTACTTGTTGGATGCTGTCTCTCGCATATCTCCTTTTTTGGAAAGGTCAGCTCGAAAAGGTCAGGAGGTGAAGCGATCCCCGCAAGGCAGGTGTTTTTGGCTTCCCCATACTCTAATAAGACGAGGTGTTCCGAAGCATGATCCGTAAGCTTACCGCCGTCACTCTCGCTTGTGTATGCACACTCTCCCTGTCCTGGTCCGCATCCGCCGATACCGGCGCTTCCGGCGAGCCGTCCTCCTCACGGCCGGGAGCAGGCTCCATTACCTGGCCCGCCCAGCAGCAGCTCCCCACGTTCGCCAAAGCCAAAGAGCTGGAGGTGGCGGATATCTATGACGCCCCTGGGGACATCAAGCTTCTGCTCGCCACGCTCCAAGGTCTCGTTAACCGCCAAGAGCCCCGCCTCTACTTGCTCGAAAATAAAGAAGAAGGCACATTTACCTGGCTGAACGACTTGGACATTCCGTACAAAGTGCGGGACAACTACTGGGATATCGTCGAGCACTTCCGGGAGGAAGCGAAAGGTGTCATCGTTTATGACCCGGCCGTTCCCGATTCCATCAACGTCGCGACGACTCTGGCCGGCATTAAAGATGCCGTTGTCGCCAGTCCCGAGCTGGCGAAGAAGCTGGCAGCCGCCCCTTATCGTCTTCCGGTGCTTGAAGATCTTAAGGGCCGCTTCAAGAACCGGCTGGACGCGTACACATGGCAGTTCGACCATCTCTGGAGCCAGACTTCCCACCGGATGCTCGTCGGCCTGAGCCCGGACACGTCCATTCGCCTGCCCTCCAGTCTCCCCCTTCCTTCCGGATCATAGCGGAAGAGACCAAGCAGGAGCGGGATGCCGGCAACCGCCAAGTCTATTCCCTGGACCTGTCTTCCTTTCTCGGCCAAGACTCCGTCTATCTGCGCTTCGAGGATGCTTTTCCGCAGGACGGCTGGGGAACGGCGGTTCATGAAGTGACCGTGGAAGCCGACGGACAACCCATCGCCCATTTCATTCCCGGGACGCCTGAGGAGGAGCCCTATCTCTATGACGCCCAGAGCTCCCAGCTCTCCTCGGGAAGCGGCGGGCACCGTTTTGCCGATAACGGCCGTTACTTCGTTTACAAGTTCACCCCGCCTGCCGGAACCAAACAGCTGACCGCCAAAGTGGACATGTGGAACCAGTTCAAGGTATGGGCCGGCAATGAGCAGCCGCCTTCCTCCGGGCAGAAGGAGCCTTATGGCTATTTAAGGGATTATGCCGTCGCCAACAAGGCGATGGTGTTCTGGCTGGACTCTAACGTTCCGGAGCAGCGGGAGCTGTTCGAGCGGATCCTCTCGTCCGTCGATCCGGGAACCCCTTACCTGGGCTGGTTCAGCAACGATGTCGAGGGAGAGTTCAACTCCGTAGAAATTACTTCCCGGCACAGCGTCTATGTGCTGGCTGCCGACTGGTTCAGCAACCTCACGGTATTTTCGGGAACGAAGGCGGATGCCGCTCCTGCGAATCCAGTTCACGCCCCGAAGCTGGAAAACAAAATCTATGTCACCTATACGATGAGTGAGGGAGATAACCTCCAATACAACCAGCACCGCATGCGTATTCTTTGGGACGATCCGAACCGGGGAAAGGTGCCGATCAACTGGACGTCCAGTCCCTTGCTGGACGACGCGGCTCCGGCCATTCTGGGCCATTACCGGAAGACGGCTACCGCCAACGACCTGTTGATCGCCGGTCCTTCCGGAGCGGGATACTTCTATCCCAATGCTTGGCCGGAAGACACCTTCGCCGCATACCTGAAGAAGACGTTTCCGTATCTGAAAAGGACCGGCATGACGATTCCGTACGTGCTTAACCGGATCGACGGCCAGAACATTCCACTTAGCAAAGCCAAGGCCGACGCCTACGAAGATGAGTACAAGGTACCCGGACTGTTCCTCAGCTGGGAAGACCGGCACGACGTTGAGCTGGTGAACGGTACGCTTCCGGTGTCGACCATTCAAGGCATTAGCACGGTGCAGGATGGGCAGCGAATTCTAGCCGACGCGAAGGCCAAGTGGGACGGAAAGTCACCGTTGTTCGTATCCCTTGGGGCATTGGCATGGAGCATGACGCCTACGGATCTGCTGAAGCTGACCGATTCCCTTGGTCCCGAATTCGAAGCGGTGCGGGCCGATCAGTATTTTGCGCTCCTTCGCGAAGCTAACGGTCTCCTCCCCGCTCCGCTTCGGAAGAAGCACGCTGATATGCTTGTATCTGTCTAGGAAGCGAATAAGACGCTGATACCATGAAAAAGCTCCGGGGCTTTATCGCCTCGGAGCTTTTTTGGTCCCTTTGTTTATTAGCAAGGATAGGTTAATCTTCTTGCAATCCGCTTCTGTTTGCGCCGTTACGGCTATATGAAGCCGGATTTAAAGCTGGGTTCCGATGACGGTTAACCCGTCATAGCTGTTCGCCAGATAGAGCTCCTTCTCCCCGACCGCTATTCCAAACACATTGTTGGCCGTCGTAAAGTCCCCTACCTTGACCGGCTGGACCGGGTTATCGATCCGGTAAAGATGAAGCTTGTTGAAGTAATCGCCGACATATAGCATGTTGTCCTGCACGGCCAGTGTGCCGGGAGCCCCCGCCGTATTGAAGGAGCCGGCGATAACCGGGTTGGCCGGGTCCTCGATGTTCACGATCTGAATCCCGTTCAGCTTATCCGTCGTTCCGTCCGTCCGCATGACGGATCTTCACCTCGCTTACAAAATACCCCCTGTTGACGTACTGGGGCGTATCTCCTACCTTGAGACGCCAAAATCCACGCGATGCGACCCCAAACTTGATAATCAGTCTGGAAGCCCTCCGGTCAGATGGATTGTGCATCCTACCTGCCTATCAAGTCACCTCCTGGTGCGTTATCCGCAAATGAAGTTCTGCTTTCCTGTTGAATTTCGTGCGCTCCCGAAGTTTTCTTGCCATCAAAGTTACCGGATAAGGCACCAGGTGTGCTATCCTATAAGAAGCGGCTCCCCCTCTCCCCCATATGGAAAGTTTTCAACGAAGAGTATACATAAAAGGGTAAGTTAGGAAAGGAAGGACACCATGGAAAAGTTATCACCGGTCACCTTGGAGGAAATGAAATCGGAGGCCAAGCTGTTTCAATCGGTTTATCCGGAGCTCGTGGGCGAAATTATCCGCATCGAGTCATCCCGGGGACATCTGAGCGAATTCCAAATGATGGCGGCCGTTTCGCATGCCAAAAAAGGGCTTGGCGTCCTAAGCTACGAGCGCAGGCAAAGCATCAATCTCATTTTCGAATCATTCAAGCAAATTTACTTGGAGCATGGCTTCAACGAAGCTCATCGATGGGCTCAGGAGGTGCTTGGCTGCGGAGATGATCTTCCTTACGCAGGCAGCCAGCTGGGCCAGAAGGACAAAGAGGACCGGCTCCGGAAGCTATCCTTCTTGATTCAGGTGAAGGAATCCGAGCTCTTGGAGCTGTACCGCGAATATTACCAGTATCAGAATGAACAGCCCGACTGACGGGCTGTTTTCTTTTTTAAATCCGTCCAGATCTATGCTTTTCTGATAGGCAGATAATCTTCCCTCGGGGAAGGAAGAACAAAACCCCCGCTGCCCTGCTCTGTGCTATACTGAGAAGAGATTACGCATCCTTACGGTCGGAGGGTTCCGAATGACGCGGTATAGCAATGACGCCTTTCTGGAAAGCCCGGAATTTCCGTTTCATGCGGCTCCTTACCGCCTGGAGGCGGGTCAGCTTCTCGAGCCGCACTCGCATGAATTCATCGAATTCGTCTATATCGCCGAAGGCTCCGGAATTCATACCCACCGGAACAACCGCTATCCGATCCGGGAGGGGATGTTTTTATCATTGAGCCCGACGCCGAGCACAGCTATCTCGTCCATTCCCCCGCCGGCATGACGGTGTACAACATTTTGTTTCATCATACGTTTCTGTCTCACGAATTGGAATCGCTTTCGAAGGTTACCCCGTTCGTTAATTTCTTTTTTGTCGAGCCTTTTTTGCGGCCGTCCGTTCAGTTCCAATCCCACTTGACCCTAGATCCTGCCCAGCGTCTGGACCTCCTGCATTTGCTAACCCACCTAGTCAAGGAATACAACGACAAACGCATCGGCTACCGGATTCTGGTCAAAACCCGCCTCATTGAAATCCTCATCTACCTCAGCCGCTGTTACGATCTATTGCAGCACCGCCCGATGGCCGCCCTGGCTTCAGAGCATAAAATGATGGAACGCGTCTGCGAATTTATCGAGCTGCATCATGCCCGGCCGCTGTCGCTTGCCCAAGTGAGCCAGATGTGCGGAATGAGCACCTCTTCGTTCACCTCCAAGTTCAAGCAGGCCATCGGCAAAACTTTCATCGAGTACCGGAACGAGGTTCGCATCCGGGTCGCCAAGGAGCTCCTCCTCCACTCCGACGACAATCTGCTATCCATTGCCCATGAGGTGGGATTTGACGATCTCAGCTTCTTTAACAAGCTGTTTAAGCAGGTGCTTGGGGTGTCTCCGGGCAAATACAGGCAGCTGCAAAGGGGCCATTAGATGATTGCCTTGGGATGGTTAGTCAGCTTTCAAGGGACGTCCCCGTCTGGTAGATGGCCTTTCGGAAATAGCGGC
Organism: Paenibacillus sp. CC-CFT747; assembly: GCA_030323305.1. Taxonomy (GTDB): domain Bacteria; phylum Bacillota; class Bacilli; order Paenibacillales; family NBRC-103111; genus Paenibacillus_AO; species Paenibacillus_AO aurantius. Next base: position 5,179,067 of record CP106741.1, read on the forward strand.
CTACTTTCTCCAGCTCATTCATGACATAAGCGATGCGGGCTTCATCCTGAAACCAGTTGGCCTTGGTCGTTCCGGTCCGGTCCACAACGGGGCTGACCTGGAAGATCGTTTCTTTTGGAAAATGAAATTGATAAGTCAACAACGCTCTTCGAGCATGATAATTTTTACAAACCAGCACGACTTTCCCCGGATGAATTCCCTTTCGGTCTAGAGCTTGCCTGGATAACCAGGCATTGTCGAATGTATTGGCGGCTTGATCCTCTTTTAGAATGGCCTCTGACGGAACTCCCCGCTCTACCCCAAGGTTTCTCAGGAATTCCCATTCCGTTGTTTGGACATGAGCCGTGGCTCCTCCTGATGGAAGAATATAGGGAGCGATGCCTTGATGATAGAGCTCCGCCGCTCTCTCCATCAGCTGAGGGTGACTGCCCCCTGGGATCAGAATCACATCGGAAGGGGTTATCTCCGTTTCAAAAAACATAAAGTCGCTGATACAGTCAAAAGGATAGGACATGTGGAATTCTGCGCTCCCTTCTTATTGGCTTTCCCTAAAACGTACTCTTCAAGAGTTTGTATAAGAAGTAAGGAATCTTCGTCGGACGGTAGGAAGCGGATGGACTTCCAAGCCGCAAGTCATTCCCAAGGCCCGGGTAACACGGAACCTTCGATTCATAAAAAAGCCGCAGAGGATCAGCGTCAAGCCGATTGCCCTGCGGTGTTTACCGAGTCTTCGTTGATACACCTGACTCTGAGCCTCGTTGCCTCGTCTTCTTTCCTACGCCTTACTCGTCGGCCGACGGACCGTAAAGGCCCGGCACCGGAAGATCGAGAAGCCGCAGATACACTCCGAGCTGCGCCCGATGGTGGATCATATGGCTTATTCCGAAGGTACGGAGGGCGAGGGCACGAGGCTGGCGCAGGATAACATGGTCGCCGTTCCGTAAGGTCCATTCCTCCCCGAGCTGGTTCTCGTCGCTTTCAGCTAACAGCTGCTCTAGCTTAGTGCGGTTCGTATCAAATTCCTCCAGCACGTCTGCGCGTCTTTCTATGGCTTCCCGACGAAACGGCACGGTGGAAAGATCCAATTCCGGATACTGAAAAATGGCCAACTGCCAATTCAGCAGGTTGGTTAGATGTGTTGCCAACTCTCCTACTGTCATCGATTTCTCGTGAGGCTTCCAGGTCATATGCTCGTCCGGCAAGCGTTCCAGAATCCGGCGCGTGCTGGCCAGCTCCTGCTGGACATCACCCATGATCAATTGTTTCCCCATATATTCCCACTCCTCCCATCTCTGCTTAGCATACTATAAACCCGATCAACTGAAAAGAGTTCCAGGGCGTGCGAAAACATCCTTCCTAGTCTTATCCGGTCCCCGCTATTTGACGTCTGTCTATTTCTATTGTGTTAGCACTTGCCTATTTTTCAGCAGCTGCTCCGCCAGCTTGGCGAGATCGACCCTTTGCACGCTGCACCCGGCCTCGATCGCCTGGACCGCGGCCGTTGCTGCCGATTGCCCAAGAACCATGAAGACGGGTTCCATGCGAATCGAACCATACGCAATATGCGAAGCGGACAGACAGACCGGCACCAGCAGATTCGCGCATTCTTCCGCTTTGGGCACGATCGTGTGATAGCTGATCGAATAGGGCTTTACATTCAACATCTGGACATCGCCTTCATTGGTCACATACCCATTGGCATCCAGATGACGCTGTACATTATGGGAATCCATGGCGTAAGACCCCATTCCGATCGGAGCCTCCACCTTCTCCTCATGCCGGACATGCTTCTCCGTCATGACGGAGACACCCAGCATCCGCCGCGATTCGCGTATGTATAGCTGCGGAGACCAGTGTCCGTTCTCGAGGAATTCATCTCTCGGCAGGCCCCAGGGCCGGTAATACTCCCGGATTTCCTCCGGTACGCGCGGATGGTTCTGAATCGTCCAGACCAGACCCTTCTGGTAGATTTCATGCTCCTTGCCTATCCGTTCCCGGGCTGCATAGTCCCCTTCGGGATAGCCGTAGTTCCTTCCGATGTAATCCGTAGAGAAGCCGAAATCGTTGTTGGAATCCGTCTTGCGATTGGGGAGCATCGCTAATTTGAAGAAGCGGGTCTGCCCGGCCTCCATGGAGCGGAAGAGCAGCTCATACTCCTTCTCGTCATACCCCTCCGGCTTTTCGACCGGAACTCTATTGTCCGGCCGATCCGTCAAACACATGCGGTAGCAGTAGGCCTGGATTTTACTGTCCCCATCGCCATCCGAGCCGCCTGCATTAGCATTCACATGAGGAAGAAGCCCGCTTGCTGGGTCTCCCGGAGTCCAGTAGGGGTCGATTCCGGTCGGCAGCTGGTTCTTCGTGGCTTGCTCCGTCTGAATGCCGTTCAGCCGCTCTCCATAGAGGCGGTTCGGCTCGCGTCCCGTGGTGTAGCGGACGCCCGCGCCTGCCAGGAGATCCCCTTCATAACTGGCATCGATGAACATTCGGCCTTCGAACGTAAGACCCGATTCCATTCGGATGCTCGTAATCCGATCTCCTCCTTACCCACACCCTTTCCGGAGCTCCGATCCAGACGCTCTCCATAGACAACTTCGATAGCATATTCCCTTACATAATCGTGAAACACTTCCAACGCCATCTTCGGCTCGAATAGCCATACCGCCTCCGACTGACCGTATTTGCGCCCTAACCGTTCGTAAAACTCCCGCGAGAGCCCCCAATGACCGACTTCTCCCCGGAATCCGTATCGCCGAGACCGCCGGTGCTGAGTCCGCCGATCCGGTTCGTCGGCTCGATAACAATCGCTTTTTTCCCATTCTTGCAGCCTGTACAGCGGCCATAATGCCTGCCGAAGTTCCCCCGTAAATGATGATGTCTCCCTGCCGGTTAGCCATGTTTCAACTCCTCCTCTGCTTCCGCACTCCCGTTAAGGGGTAAATGGGTCTTCCTTCGTCATTCGACGAAGATGCGCTTACCCTGAGTCTTCTGCCCCACCTAGAAAGTTAATACTCTTTATCCCCTTGCCCCCAACGCTCCAAGGCATCATGGGCCACCGATTGAATGTTGGCCGCAATGGAATGTTCATAGGTGCCGTACGGCATATGGGTAATCCTAGGGAGGTAAGCGCCGTTCTTCACCGCTTGTATCAAAGCTTCTCCGATAGCTTCCCGCTGCGCAGGATGATGCTCTCCGATCTGGATCAGGGCCATGACCGTATGGGAGAAAAACTGAAAGTACACATCGTTGTACTTCTTCGCCTTCCCGTCCGTCCCTTCCCCCAGCCGGTACAGCGGCCTGTCGTATTCCTCCGGGATCGTGACAATAGCCGCCAGCTCCTTCACGCTATGCACATCATTGATCCTGCCGAGCAAGTAGATCGCCACATGACCACGCATCTGGTTATTCTTCCTTACATCCTGCAGGACAACAGAATCGCGCTCCTTAACCATCTCCCTCAGCACCGGAAGGCACGCCTCATCGTCAAGAACCGCGAGTGCAAAAGCACTGTGCTTGCGAAGCGTTTCTTCCTCCGTAAGTACCCATTCCCGTAACGAATCTACGATCGTGGATCCCAGCCTCCGGCAAGACCAGATAGCGACTCCCGGCTGAAGGGTCGACAAGCCCATGCGGATTTGTTCGGGGTCCGTAAGCCATTCAATCGGCTGGACAGGCTTGTTGCCGGAGGGATAGGCAAATTGGTAACCTTTGTTGTTATCTGGATTATAACAGCCGGTTTCCGTTAGGAGGGCAATCAGCTCCTCATAAGGCACATCCTTTACCGGCACTTCCTTCGTGATGGCCAGCCAAGCCGCCGTTGCAGCCGCCTCGCCGGACTTCTGCATATCGCGGTTCATTCTGACACAGGTAGACAGGTCATGGTCAACGGCTAAGCAGCGTCCCGCCGCCAGCAAACCGTCATAGCCTCTCGGAATCAACGCGCCCATCGGGATCGGCACTGTGACATTTACAGCCCCCAGATTGCTCGCCACGAACCAATCCTTCAGATGCCGGCTCTCAAAAGCATTGTCCCGTCCATGCTTATCGATATCCGCGTAGGCATAGAATACCGGCTTACCGGATATCCGGTCAGCGAAGAAATCCTCGATCGTAATGGTCTCCTCGCCTTCGATCAGACGCCCTTCCCTAATGCCCAAGTGAGGGGCCAGCTGCAGCAGGCGGTTATCGTCCGTATAATAGTCCTCGAGATGCTGGGCATGCGAGAAGAGGAGCGCCTGTGACAATTCATCTCCGTCCGTTTGGTTGGTGCAGCCGGAATCGAAATTTCTCCAGCTCACCTTGTTGCCCGCAGCAAAGATCTTTACGCTTGTATAAGGCTGCGCCCTTCCATCCAGCTGTCGGCCGAAGGACGTGGAACAGCCAGCCAAATGACAGGCTTCCGCATCGCCCGAGCAGTCGATCAGCACTTTACAGCCCGCCGATTGCAGCCCGTCGGGACCGATCCACTGTACCCCTTGACCGTTTTGCCATCCATATAGATGCCGGTGACGGTCGATTCATAAGCAAGAACCGCCCCATGCCTCACCGCTTCCTGCTCCAGCACATACTTCTTCGCTTCCACGTTGTAATAGCTGGACCGGGTGTAAACGGTTTCCACCAAAGAAATAACTTTTCGGTCGATTTCCTCATATAAGCCTCCAGGCGATCCGAAATAGTATCCGTTAACCGAGCCGGCGGTTCCCATTCCCCCATGCAATTCAGACGTTCGATCCCCAGCACCTTAAGGCCTCTGCCCGCTGCGGATACCAAAGCGATGGCTCCTGCGGTCCCGAGACCGGTTACAATCACATCATAATGCTCCGAAAATGCAGGTGCTTCTCTATTCGTTACGGTTAGTTGTCCGTTCACCTTCTGGGATAACAACAAGTTACTCCCCCTTCCCGCGGCAAGGCCTGCCTCGAAAGCTTCTAACGGATTGCGGTAGGCTGATGACGGCAGACTCACCCGGCCGGGTGAAGCGGAATCCGGCTCTCCTTGGTCATGCCGCCATTCGAAGCAGCCTGAAATGGCGGAGATCGTCCACGCCTTCCAGGCTTCCGGCCGGTTCACCCAAAACTGATGCAGCTTTTGTCTGGACACAAACCAGTCATCCTTACCATCAACTGGGAATTTCAGAATGATTTCCCCTTTCAGCTTCCCCTTCACCAAGTGAGCCTGCCCCCTGATCTCCTCAGGCAGCACCAGCTCTTCCTCCCCGCAGTTCAACAGGGCATTAAGGCTCTTCGATCGGAGCAGCTCGGCCGGAGCCGTCTCGGGCCTCGTATCGATGACCCGATCGGTCTTGATCCGGCGGAAGCCGGAATTGTTGTAGACCGTAACCTCCCAGGAGTTTCCTGCGGAAACGATCTCCGTCACCTCGGTTTGAAGCAGGACGGAAAGGGAGTCCTGAATAATTTTGTTATACAGAATCGGGGCGAGGGCAGGTATATGAACGCTCCCCTCATCCGACAAGACGCCGCGCTCCATCAGCTCCTGCTTGAGCTTCATGCCATTCTCGGTAAGGGCCGTTTCGTGCCAGCCGACACCAGGATGAAAGCTGTTAATGAATTCGTGGCCGACAAAAGCGGTTCTTTCCATGACCAGCGATTCTTCATTCGCATAGGCTGCGCCCAGTCCGGCAAAGGTCGCACCCAAAATAACCGTGGGAAAGTAGTCTCGGTTTGTTATCAACACGTCACCTCATTTGTTTGCGCGGCAAGTCCAGCTGGACTTGATACTTTTTGGCCTCTCGATAAGCACTGGGTGTCACGCCTTCGTACTTTTTAAACAAGCGGATATAGGTGCTGATGCTATGAAATCCGACCTTCTCGCTGATATCCCGGATGTAAATCTCCTCCTGCAGCAGCTGGACTTTCGATTGCTCCACCCGATAGCGGTTGAGGTATTCGGTCAAATTGTCTCCCACCTGTTCTTTGAAATAGCGGGACAAATAAGAAGGATGCACATGGAAATGCTCGGCAATCATGTTGATGCTTAGCTCGGTGTCCCGATAGTGCTCCTCTATATAGGCAATCACGTTTTCCTTCAGCCTGATTTTCTTGTTGTTCTTCTTCCTCTCTTCAACAAACCCGCATACCTTCTGCAAAAAGTGCGTCATCCGCTCCCGCAGGGAGGCCACCGTGCTTCCGCTCATCAATTCCCGGATCGCTTCCAAGTTCTCCGCGTACAGTTCGGCCGGGTCCAATTGAGACTCCATGGCTGCCTTCATCATGGTGCTGCACATGTCGAACATCAGACAGCGGATCATATCGACGGAAATATTCTCCTGCGCCAGATTGCGGTCTATAATGTCATGCAGCATCTGTTTCGCTCCCGTAAAATCCCCGGCCATCACATAATTGAGCAGCTGCTGCTCCTTCTCCATCGTATAATCGTACGACGGCTTTTGGTCCTTGATCCGGTCATGCCAAATGATCGTTTGGTCTCCGAACAGCATGCGGTATTCCATCGCATCGAGCGACTCCTGATAAGCGACAGGAAGTTCGGCGGCGGATCGATGCATGGAGCTGACCGATACGGTAAACTGGATATGAAAGCGCTCTCCGATAAACCGTTGGGCTTCCTCCGTCAGGCTTTTGAGATGCTCTACTGACTCTTCCTGCGGGGTACCCGGCTTGAGGTTGACGATACACGCCAGCATCTCGTCGATCTCCGTCATCCAGCCTTGATGTTTCTGACCGGCCATCTCCTCTATGATGTTAATCATGATATGGTGAACGAACTCCCGATTCTTCTCCTCGTCCTGTTCATCCAGCCGGAAAAAGCCGCTGTAGTCCTCCAAATAAAACAAGACGACGGCAAAATCCTCGGAATGCAGCTGAATCCCGTATTCAGGCAGAACGTCCGCCATGGGGAAGTCCTGCTCAATCCGCCCTTTCAGAAGCTTGACGAGCAGATTGGAACGTAGCGTCTTGTTCTGCTTCTCCAGCGTCCGGTTCATCAGGTGGTAACGGTCGAGCGTGCTGTCAATCGCTTCTTCCAGATAATCATATTCATTGACTTTCGATCCCTTTAACGATTTCAGATCACTTCGGCTCGCCACGTTGTTGACCAGTTTCTTCAGTGGAGAGTAGTTCCTCCTTGCCAGCAGTACTGCGATGGCAAAGCCGAGGGCTGCGGCAATGGCCAGCATGAGGAGGGCAAGATTCCACACGTACTCAGCCTTTTCGCTGTATATCCTGGCGGGGAGGACATACGCATACTTCCAGTTGCTTTTGGCTGACTCGATGTAGGAGATCACGACCGCTTCTCCGTCCCAGACGGCATCTGTCTTCTGAATCCGCTCTCCCGCTACTCCGTCAAAATCGAACTCCCGTTTCTTTGCGGGCTCCCCTTCGGTTGAAGCCAGAAGGACATTCGCGGCATCCAGAATGTACACATGTCCTTCGTTATACGATTGAATAGTCCGAAGAGTAGCAACCAGCTGTTCCTCATTAAGCTCAATGACCAGAGTAGCCTTAGACGGACTATTCTGTTGAATAGGCAGCAGCTGCGAATATTGGATACCGGTCTTCCCCTTCGCATCAAGACTTTCGATGCCCGTAAAAGTCCCCCGGCCTGCACGGGCGAGTCCTTTCTTCCACTCCTCCAGGGACAAGCCGGAAGATTGAATAAATTGCTGGTAGAACAAGGCCGTGTCGTAGAAGGAGCTGGCCGTAAGAACAAAATCGCCTTCGGGAAAGTAAAGATAAAAGCTGCTGACGTAGTCTTTGGTAAGGTTATAAGCTTTAAAATCCGCAAGCAGCTGGACGATCGCCATCCGTTCAATGGTCCCGATATCCTTCTGGTTACGAATCGTAGAAGTGACCTTCGGATTGAAGTTGATTACCTCGGATAACCGATAAGTGAAGTCAATGTAGTTGTCGATCTCCTGCTGAAGCTGGGACAGCAAGGCGGAATTCGCCCTTAAAATTTCACCTTCCAGAACCCGCCGGGTCTGCAAATGGGTCGCAGCCATCACCAGGATAGGAATAAGCAGAACGACGGCATAAGACCACAGCCACCTGCTCAAAATGCCCTTCCCTTTCCACGGATAGGTTATCCTCACTTATCTCACTCCTGTTGCCAATTTGCCTGTCACTCCTTAATTGACCCAATCATAACACCTTTAACAAAATATTTCTGTAAGAAAGGGTAGACAAACAGGATCGGCAGCGTGGCAATGACAATGGTCGCATACTTGATGCTTTCGCCAATGGCTTCCACATCTTCGAAAGAGGCATTCCCTGACATGTAGCTCGTATTATTCTGGATCAAAATTTCTCGGAGGATGAGCTGTAGGGGGAACAATTCCCTATCCCGCAAATAAATCATCGCACCGAACCAAGAGTTCCAGTGGCCTACTCCATAGAAAAGAACCATAACCGCCATGACCGGAAGCGAAAGGGGAATCACGATCCGAAACAAAATGCTGAAATCTTGAGCACCATCGATCCGGGCCGACTCGATCAGACTTTCCGGTATGGTCCCAAAAGAAGTGCGAAGAATGATCAGATTCCACGTAGAGATGAGTCCTGGAATGATCAACGCCAGCAAGGTATCGCCCAGATGCAGCCAATTGTTGACCAAAAGGTACATGGGGATCATTCCGCCGGAGAAGAACATCGTAAACACAATCATGAGCATGATCGGCTTGGTCCAAGCGATCCCCTTGCGTGATAACACATAAGCCCCAAGGCTGGTCATGAACAAATTAAGCGCGGTTCCCGCCACCACGAGAATCAACGTGTTCAGATAGCCGGTCAGAATATTGGGGTTCTTAAACACCATGGTATAGGCGTCCAGCGTAAATCCAAGGGGGCGAGCAGCACTCCCGTGTGGGAAAGCAGCAGCCGGGAATCGCTGATGGACGAGAAGACAACATAAACGAAAGGGTATAGCGTAATGGCGACCATTAGCGCCATGAATAAGTTGTTGCACAATTGGAAGGCCGTTTCTCCAGCGCTTCTCTGAATGGTACGGTTTGCCATAAGCGACTCCTCCTAGCTGATCTTCGTTTGCTTAACCGCCAGACTCCTCGGGCAGCAGGTTCTCAAGACGCAGCCGCCTTACCACAGGCTGTTCTCGCTTACTTTCCTGCTGATTCGATTCGCTACGATCAACAGGAGGAAGTTGACGGCCGCCTGGAACAGTCCTACAGCGGTAGCGTAACTAAATTCAAAGGAGCCCTGCAGGCCTTTCCTATACACGAAAGTGCTGATCATATCCGCTGTAACATACGTGTTGGGATTGTAAAGCAGGATGATTTTCTCGAATCCCACATCCAGCATATGCCCGACCTTAAGGATGAACAGGATGATGATAATGGGCAAAATGCCCGGCAGCGTAATATGCAGCGTTTGCTTCCAGCGGCTGGCCCCGTCTATGCGTGAGGCTTCATACAGCTCGGGATTGATTCCGGTAATGGCCGCCAGGTACACGATGGAGCCCCAGCCTATTCCCTGCCAAATATCCGAAACGATATAAACGGTACGGAAATATTCCGGATGGGCCAGCAGCACCTGCCGTTCCATACCCAGAAAAACCAGAATGTCCGTAATAAAGCCGTCTCTGGATAGGAACTGGGTAATCATGCCGCAGACCACAATCATCGAGATAAAGTGAGGAAGATAGGTAATGGTTTGGACCACCCGTTTAAATCTCTGAACAACGATTTCGTTAATTAACAAGGCAAAGACAATCGGAGCGGGAAACGAGAAAATCAGCATGTAAAGATTGAGCAGCAGCGTGTTCTTGATCAATCGCCAAAAATAATAGCTTTGAAAAAAGCTTGTAAAATGCTCGAAGCCCACCCAGGGGCTGTTGAGAAACCCGTCAGCTATCCTGTAATTTTTGAAGGCGATGATGGCTCCGTACATGGGGACATAGTGAAAAATGAGATAATACAGAATGACCGGGAAAATCATGTAATACAAATACTTGTTTCTTCGATAGTCAAGAGCCAGCGATTTCATGCTATTCCTCCTGTCCGTTGCCGCTCTGGGGCCGCCCCTCTCGAAGCGCCCGATGGATGAGACTATTTCCGTTTAAGGTAACGCTCCAATGCCGCTTGCTTAAGGGCGATGGCCCGATCGAGCTTCATGTTCTTCAGCTGGGCGATATATTTGTCATAGTTATCGAAGGACTCGGCGCCCATGACAAACTTAAGGAACATTTCATCCTTATACGTCTCGACCTCTGCCATAATAGCAGACAGCTCCTGCGCCTCCTCCGGGGTTTGGGAAATCCGGGGGACGCGGGTTTGCTCCAGATTCTTGTAGTATTTGTTATAGACGGCGACCGCTTCCTTCTGCTGCTTGAACTTGTAGTATTGCTCCGTATATCGGTCATCCCCAACAAATCCCGGGGCGGGCGTGGCCACCCGAATATACTTAGCCATGGCTTCGCCCACGGACAGCTTATCCGGATTATTGGTAATCAGGTCTGTATATCTGGGAAAGCCGTTCTCGTTCTTGTAAGTAAGCCCTTCTATGCCGAAGGACTTCAGATTGTTTCCTTCCTCGGAGTACAGGTAGTCCAGCCATTTCGCGGTTTGGGCGGCGTGCTTGTTCGCCGGTGTAAGGGCGGCGCTTCCGTCTCCCCGATATTCATAAGCTGCCGTGAAGAGGCGCGGCTCCTGCCCTTTCTGCAGAACGGGATGCTGCGTAGCGGTGAGATCGAAGGCTTTGTCACTTGGCGCATTCAAATATTTGCCCATGCCGCTGCCGATAAAGGCCGTGAAGGCTCCCGCGCTGCCATTGGTTATTTTGCCGTCCTTCGCCTTAGCATCCTGCGTGGCAAAATCCTTATCCAGCAAGCCTTCCTTATACCAGGCATTCAACTGCATCAAGTAGTTCTTGTACGCTTGCTCGTATGGTCCGTACTTGATTTTGCCATTCTCCAGGTAGAAGGAGCTGCCTACGCCATAGGCCCCATTGAACTTATCCGATTTCAATTCATCCCTCGTCATGGTAAGCGGGGTCTTCGCGCCTTTCTTATCTTTGAAGGCACGCAGGACCGTGGTCCATTCCTCCATGGTCTCCGGAGTTTGCATGCCCAACTCGTTCAGCCAGTCTTTGCGTAGCATAAGCCCGCTGCTGACTTGGGAATTGCCTACTCCTATGGCAGGGAACGAATAGATAAGCCCCGCGTCCGTACTGATTTCTTTCTTCATAGCCGGATGGGCATCCAGATACTTCTTCAGATTAGGGGCATTCTTGTCGATGAGCTCGTTGAGCGGGATGATGACTTTGTCCGCAATGGCCTTCTCCGGTCCGCCCGGGTAAGCGGTAAAGTTGTTTTCAATAACGTCCGGCAGATTGCCCGATGCAATCAACAGATTGAATTGCTCCTTCTCGCTGCCGATCGCCGGATGCTGGAATTCGACCTTCACCCCTGTTTTCTTCTCTAACTCCTGATAGAAGGTGTTTTCATTGTAGTTTTTCATCAGTCTTGCCGCATCGCCTGGAAGGCCGACCCAATAAGTAAGCTTGAGCGGGCCGGACGACGGTGCATCCGTTGGCGCGACGGCCGCTTTCTCTTCGGTGCGGGGGCCGCATCCGGCTGCAAGACCAGCGGATATGGCGAGTAAGGAAGCGGTGCGGATGTACGAGCCTGTTTTCTTTCTTCTCATAGAACATGACCTCCCTTGTGGGCTTCAAAGTGATGGGTGTAAACGTTTTCGAGAATTCGCCTTAAGTATATCGTCGCCTCGAAAGACGTGACAATCGGTAATTGGTGATATGGATTCGTATCGGATGACCAGGTCATGAGATGCAAACCGAGAGCAACAAATGGGAATGGATTCGGCATACCGGGGAGCAGGGGAATACAGAAAAAGCTATACCTAGAGGGGTTATCCCCCTTTAGCATAGCTTTGCCTTGCTGACTACTCTGTGGTTCATCGGCTTAGTTCCCGACATCAGGATGCCTTGGCTTCAATGAAATAGTAAAAGGCTGTCGTTTTGATCCCCTGTGCACTCGCATGATTTTCAAATTGGGAAACGATTTGTTGGTAGCCTGCCTCCCGGGCATATTGTCTAAATCCGTCGCTCTGGCCGAAGCAGATCATCTCCAACACAACGTCAGGTGACGGAATCCATATGGTTTCTTTCAAGACAGACAACTCGATGACCGTGAGGCCGCTTGTTTCCAGCCTCTCCTGAATTTTATCCGGAATCGGGGTACCTGCCGAAGGGAGAGCGAACAATCCCGGAAAGATCCTCCCGAGTTCCCCGCCCTCTTCATTGCTGTCCCCGGGATGAAACAGCAAAAGCGTACCGCCGGGCCGAACCACTCGGTTTCCTTCCGCATACCAGCTTGTCGGTCCCTTCTTGGTATAAGCCACATCAAACGTATTATCTGGAAAAGGCAGCCCGTCATGCGTGTCTCCCAACACGTAACGGACGTTAGAGTTCGTTCGATTCCTTTCCGCCGTTGCAAGAAACCCTTCCGTCATGTCATATCCGACCATTTCTTCCACAAGCTCCGCCCATTGCTTCGTATAATCGCCATGTCCGCAGCCGACTTCCAGTACCTTTCCATGCAGGTGAGAGGTCAGCTTTTCTGTTAAACGGTTCTCCGCCGGCTGCCCTTCATAAATGTAACTCCACGTATATTCGTATTTCCCCGTCATGGCAGCTAACTGATTACACCATCCGGATGCTTAGTAAAATCTGGAAACACCTTTTTCCACCCTCTCCCATTAGGAGTTTACCTTATTCCTTTCTTGTTTTACAGAAAAGCCTAAAGGCCGCCGTTCTGCAACGGCGGCTTTTTTATGCTCCTTGCCATTTCCATGTCGATTTTGCGCCAAGTCATTCGTTGCTAAAATAGGGCCGGGGAACCTGATTGATTCCCTTTAGCTCCTCCTTCCCGCGAAGAGAAAGAACTTGACGGCAAAGGAGGTTTCAGGGATGGTACAAGTAGGATAACCGGCCCAACAAATTTAGCCAGCCGAGAGGAGAGCATGACAATGAAATTTCTATGTATCGGATACTTCAACCCTGAGAAAATGAATGCGCACCCGGAAGAGGAAATTCAGGCGGTAATGGACGAATGCGGTCCCCACCTGAAGCAGCTGTATGAGAGCGGGCACCTCATCTTGGACGCCGGTCTAGAACTTGAATCGAAAGGGCTGCGTAGAACTAACGGCAAGGTGAAGGTGACGGATGGTCCGTTTACCGAATCCAAGGAAATGATTGGCAGCGTGTTTATCCTGGAAGCCCAGAACATGGAGGAAGCCCTTCGGCTTGCCTCCCTTCATCCGGCTACTCAGCTGGACGCTGAAGAGGAATGGGGCTGGAGAATCGAAATCCGTCCTATTCACCACTTTGAGATAAGGCACTAGGTCATTCGGGCAGCAGCCGCTTAAAAGCTGGCTCCGCAGCTGCTCCTCTGTCTGCAGCCGGGCCCAGAAGATCCGCGCTTCCTGGATAACCCCATCCAGCTCGTCGGAGCTCAGGTTCAATTCGGTGTAGAGGCGCGACTGCGGAAGCAGCTCTTCATAGAGGTCAAAATGCTCCGGTCTATCCGAGGCGGCATCCGTCACGTCCGCTTCTGCGGCGGCTTGGCGGGCGGGGATGCTCAAGGTCAGCTCCCGGATTTTGCTCTGCGTTTGTGCCGAAACCAGGTAATCCACCAACGCTTGGGCCGCCACCAATGCCTTGGACTTCCGGTTGACGGCCAATCCGATGGTCATCAGAATTGTATCGCGGTTCTTCCTTCCCGGAAGCGGGGCAATATCAAATTCCACGCCGCGATGGCGAATCGAGTTCAAAGCGAAATAAGAGGTCATGATCATGGATACCTTCCCCTGCCCGAACAGCTCCTCCGCGTCGGCATCGCTTCCGGCCAGAAAGGTAGGGAAGGTTTGCGAATCGTGGATCATGTCCCGGCACAGCGAGAAGCCTTCCAGCATCCGGTCGACCGTTTCTTCCGCCTTCCTCCGTCCTCGTCCCAGCTTGGCTTCGTTTTGCAGCAGAAATACCGGCCAGCGGTTCTTGGACAGCAGAAAAAAGTAGAAGCCGAATCGTTCGTTCTCGACGGTCAGACGGGAAGCCGTTTGCATCAATTCCTCCCAGCTGTCGGGCTTGAAGGGCAGGGTAACCCCTTTTCGCGAAAATGCCGCCGATTGTAGCACAGCACCAAGGGAGAGAAAAGGAACGGCTTGGCATAAAGCCTGCCCTCCCGGGAATACGCTCGGAACAGCTCGGGATACACTCCGGCAGCCGGCTCTTGCTCCTGAAGCAGATCCAGCTTGCCGTTCGTACAGAAGTGGTCGAAATTGTTGTGATTCATCGTCACCACATCCATAATGCCGGCATCCAGGTATTCGTGAACCGTCGAGGCATAGCTGTTATAAGAGATCCGGATCGGCTGTACATGGATGGCGGGATGGCTGCTGTGAAAATCGGCGAGCAGCGCTTCCATTTGCGCCTCGGTCTCCAGGCTTGCATGGTAACCAAACCGCAGAGTGACGGTGTGCTCCCCGGCCTGTTCCGCTACCCGGTTGCCCACGCGGGGAATCTTAACGATCAACCCCTCGGCGACAAGCTCCTCCAGTCCCGTCCGCACCAGCTTGTTGCTGAGATGAAACTGGCGCGTCAGGTCACGCTCGGAAGGCAGGAACTCTCCCGCCTTCCTTTTTCCTGTGAGAATCTCTCCGCGAAGAACGCTCTGCATTTGCTCTAGACGCAGGCGGAACGTTTTGCGGCTTTGTTTTTCAGAAGTCATGAGAACACCCGGTCATCAAATTTTTGATCATACGGCCTTTTTCCCTACCAGCATACCGGAGGATAGGCCCGGCAGGCAAGTCCGCCCCTTCCCGTTCCTTTTTATGTTAAATCCCAATTGACAGAAAATACCTCCGCCCGTACAATGTAAAGTGAGTCAGATGTGAATCACAAATAAAGGAGATGAGTGGTATTAAACCGATTTATCGCCGATTGACCAGTGTGATGGCTGCTTTAGGTTTAGTTCTGTCCTTGTTGCCCTCCCCGGATCCGCTGCTGCGGAAGGAACGGCCCCCGCCGTTGTAAACCTGGCTAACGCCGGCTTCGAGGAACCGGCTTCCGGAACCTATATTCCCGGCTGGAATCAAGTGTTCGGCAACGGGGAATCCGATGTCTATTATTCGGTGAATTCTTCTGAACATTATGAAGGCGCTTACAGTTTGTTGCTGGATGATCGAAATTCGGTCCGAGCCCTTGGTCTGGAATCCAATCCGGTCCCGGTTACGCCGGGCAAGAGCTATTCCGCTTCCGCCATGATGAAGGTCGAAGCCGGCTCGATGGCCATCTACTTCCGTTTCTTCGACGCTTCGGGAACGAAGGTAGGCGAGGCTGCGAATTGGGTCACGCCCACCAACGGACAATGGGTGAAGAACGCCGCCTCCTCGGTCGTTCCTGATAATGCGGTTAGTGCGGCGGTTCTCCTCTATTCGTCGGCTCCCGGACTGACCAAAGGGTATGCGGACTCCGTAAAAGTGCAGGAGAACGAGATCGGCACGTTCGAAAGAATCGGCGGCGTGGTCAGAGGCATGATCAACGAAGCTTCGATCAACGGCACGGAAAACGGGAAGAACGTCATGTATACCGTGTTCAAAGGACGGGACGAGGTTCCCACGGCTTTTGCCGTTATCGACGCCTTGACCCGGGAGGTACTGCACACTTACCCGATGCCTGGCGTCGAAGCCGCCTGGGGCATCAAGGTAGCGACTGACGGGCGCGTATACATCGGGACCCACTATGACGGGGGCCTTTACCGTTATACCCCCGGAAGCGATAAGCTGGAATCCTTGGGCAACTTTGCAGGGGAAACGCATATCTTCTCCATGGAAGCGGGACCGGACGGTAAAATCTTTGCAGGCTCCTATCCGAACGGCAATCTGTTTGAATACGATCCCGCCACGAATCAGATTACGGATCTTGGTGAGCTTGATCCCGAGCAGAAATATTTGCGTTCACTCGCCTATGATGCCAAGCGCAATGTCCTCTATGCCGGCGTCGGAGGGAACAAGAGCCGGATTTACAAGATCCTGTCCGACGGAACCCGCAAGGAGCTGCTCGGCACGTTGATTCCGGGGGCGGAGACAACTACGCTTGGCCCTACAGCATGGATTTTGAAGAGGACCGGCTGTTCGTCAAATTCTCCAACGGTGACCTTCTGGTCGTGACGCCTGAGGATACGGTCGACTATTACGATCCCGACGGACAGGATATCCATTCCGGCGCGGTGGCCTCGATTCCGGGTCAGCCCGGGAAAGTGCTCTTTACTTTGGGCTACAACCTGTACGTCTATGACAGTAGTACCCGCTCGTCTACCCTGCTTAAGGAAATCGAAGGCGGAACGAATTTTCATGATGGGGCCTTCGTCGATTTGAAAAGCACGGAATGGCCCGGCATGACCTTTGTAGGCATGGGAGCCTACGGAAACATGCTCTACTACAACCTCTCCACCGGCAAGACATTGGTAGAGCCCGCCCATTACAGCGGAGCTCCGATTCTCATCCAAAGCATTCATAAGGGATTAGACAACAAAATGTACGTGGCCGGCTACATGTCAGGTCTGGCGTCCTATGATCCGGTGACGGGAGCCGTATCGGATACCAATCCGCTCGGTCAAATTGAATCGTCCGCCATCCGCAAAGGAAAAATGATCTTGGGCGCCTACGCCGGAGCCCGTATTCTGGAATACGATCCGGCTAAACCTTTCTCGGGCTCTAACCCGGTTCAGCTCTTCGATATGCGCAAGGACAGCCAAGACCGTCCGTTCGCTATGGCGTATGCCGAAGACCGGGATCAGCTGTTTGTCGGAACGGTTCCGAACACAACCTCGCTGCAGGGAGCTTTGGCGATGTATGACTTTGCCACCGGCAAGCTGGATGTCTTCCGCAACATCGTGAAGAACCAGAGCCTCATCTCCATCGTTTACAAGGATGGACTGGTCTACGCGGGCACGACGGTTTACGGAGGGCTCGGAACCGACGGACCTACGGAAACAAGCGGCAAGCTGATCATTTTTGACCCCGCCACCAAGACGAAGATTTATGAGAGCGCGCCGGTAACCGGACGCAAAGGAGTAACGGGACTCTCGGTTGGACCGGACGGCCTGATCTGGGGGTGGCCGAGGATACGATCTTTAAATTCGACCCCTCCACGCGACAATATGTATACAAGGCCGCCAAGCTTCGCCGGTATAAAGCGGACGGCACCACTTGGACGTACGCCTTCCTGCAACCGGGAAAAGACGGCAACATGTACGGAACGTCCCGCGGTCAATTCTTTATGATGAAGCCGGAAACGAATGAATTCATTCTTCTTAATTCCAGTTTCGGCAACTATTTGAACCGGGACCCCTTCGGCAATTTCTACTTCTCCGACAACAGCTCGGTCCTGTGGAAGTATACGCCTCCCGGTGTGAAATCGGATTTTCAGGCTCCCGTGACCAAGGCCCTTCTGGACCCGCCTAATCCTAACGGAAAGAACGGCTGGTATACGGCTCCGGTCACCGTCAGCCTGCAGGCCACGGATAACCGTTCCGGCGTCACGGAAACGGTGTACAGCCTGGATTCCGGCAGCACCTGGGCAGCCTACACGGCTCCTATTCGGCTGGATCGCAATGGCGTGAATACCGTGCAGTACAAATCAACGGATAAGGACGGCAATGTCGAGTCCGCTCAAAGCATTATCTTGTCCATCGACACGGCTGCTCCGGTCATCGAGATTAAAGAGCCAGTCGGGAAAAGCTACAGCACATCAGAAGAGCTGGCCGTAAGCATCGCCCTCTCCGATAGTGATTCGGGGATAGACCAAGCCGCGACTCTTGTCCAACTGGACGGTCAAACCGTGTCACCGGATGCCCGGCTTCCTCTCTACACCCTGCCGCTCGGCGAGCATACGCTCTCGGTCACAGCGGTCGATCAGGCGGGCAACAGCCTGACCAAGGAAGTCTCGTTCACAACGGAATCGAACGTCGATTCCCTTCGTAGTCTAGTGGCTGCCTTCACGGCCAAAGGCTGGATCGATAACGCAGGAATCAGCAACAGCCTGACCAGCAAACTGGAACAGGCCGATCCGACATCCTTCCTGAATGAGGTTTCCGCCCAAGCCGGAAAGCACATTCAAAACGATGCCGCCGGCTACCTGATCCGTGATGCGGAAACTTTGAAGTAAGTCATCTTGTGCAATAAACACAAAGAAGCACCCTCGCTTTTCAAGCGAGGGTGCTTCTTTGTGATAGGAACTTTAGGATTGTATGGCTCAATGAGCTCTACTTCCCTCAACATTCTTCATCAAATTCAATCACAGAACCTGCCAGAGCGGCCGTTTGCCGCCTCTCCCCTACACCGAGCCAGGCTCCCTGGCGGCTCAACCGCTCCTGCAGCCCTTTGATCTCAATTTCCCGGAATCCTTGGTGGCCGCTTGCTGCCATGGCTGCCGCCGTTCCAGCCGCTTGCCCCATGGCAAAGCAATTGGGCATCACCCGCAGCGACCCTTGAACGGGCCGGTCGGAAGAAACGGCACGTCCCGCCACAATCAGATTGGCTTTGCCAACCGGCAGCATGCAGCGGTAGGGTACTCCGTGAGACTCTCCCTTGGGCAAATGCTTGATCGCCATAGCGCTGCCCGCATGGGCCAGATGAATATCGATGAAATAGGAATTGCGGGCGATATCGTCTTCAAATGTACGCATGGTTAAAAAATCCTCAACCACCAAGGTGTAATCGCCGACAATGCGTCTCGTTTCGCGTATCCCGATTTGATCCCCGGTATGAACAAGATGCGCGTTCTCAAAGCCGGGAACATAACGGTGCAGAAAGGCCATCTGCCGGGCAATCAGCTGCCGGCCTTCTACGGCAGCCCGTGTAAGATCCTCCGCCTTGGTCCCGTCAACCCCGAAAATATGGCCAAAATTGAAACCGGCCACGTAAGGAGTCACCCAGGCAATCCCGGAAATTCTCCTCCTCCCTGCCGGCAGATCTCCTCGTTCCTGGGCCTCGACCACCGTTTTCTCCAGCTGCAGGCTTTGTCCGGTTTCTTCCAGGAAGGCCTGAAACTTGGCCCTGTCGGCCCCGGCTACTAAATAACACATGGTTCCGGGCTGCAGTTCTCCGTCTTCTCCCCCTTATGGAAGGGCACTCCGGACAAGGCGGCCAAATCGGCGTCTCCCGTGGCATCGATATACAGCTTCGCTTGGATGACGGAACGGCCTGACTTGTTGTTGACCACCACGCCAGTAATCGTTTCTCCCTCTACCAGCACCTGTTCGACGGCCGTATGAAAGAGCAGCGTGGTGCCGCTCTCCGCCACGACTTCATCGTAAACACGCTTCAACACTTCCGCGTCAATGGGGACCCAGTCGATCTTGTCTTCGTTCAACTCCCGATAGTCGCCGCCGGCTTCTTGTTTCATCCGGTCCAGCAGCTCAAGTCCAATCCCCGGATCACCGCCTTCTCCCCGTCGGTATAAGGGCAGAAGGCCGGTACCAGGGCGGCCGTTGCCATACCGCCCAAGTAGCCGCGTTGTTCGACGAGAAGCGTCCTCGCCCCGTTACGGGAAGAGGCCAGGGCGGCGGCAATTCCGGCAGGCCCTCCGCCCACAACTACGACATCCGGGGTATAGGAGACGGGCAGCTCTTGAGAGGGAATGGTAACGGTTCGCTTAGCTTCTATCGTCATTTGGCTCTCCTCCTACTTTTTCGTTTTTCCATACCAGTCATTGACTTCCTTCACGCTTGCTTCGCCGCCCGCCGCCTTGTATTTCTGAACGAAAGCGTCATAGCTGGCAAAACCGTCTACTCCCATCACGTACTTGATCGTTTGCTCGTTCATCATGGCCGTAAGCGATCCGTTGTTCCGGGAGAACTCGGGAAGAAAAGGACTCTTGCCAAGCGGGTCGGAAAAGCGTACATCGGCCGGCAGCTTGTTGTTTAAATAATCCCATGCATCAAACAAGCGCATATCCTTCCTCACTCTGGCTTGCCAATAAGTCGGATAATTTTTCTCGTCCGCCCCCATTAGAAAATTGTTAGCCTGGTTTCTTTCATCGGCGAAGATCGGCAGGATAGGGGTATAGGCTCCGTCTTTGAAAGTGTGATGCTTCCCTTCTTCTCCAATGGCCATGAGCTTGAACGTATCCTTCTCCAGCTTGGCGTTCATCCATTTGATGGCTTCCTCGGGATGCTTGGAAGACTTCGGGATATAGGTGACACGGTCCCATCCCGATGCCATCCCCAGTCCCGATTTTCCTCCTGGTCCTTTCAAGGCGGGCAAATAGGTCCATTTGGCATCCGGCTGGTTCTTCTTTAGAGCATCGGTGAGCGACGGCACATCCGACCAGCTCATCGGAATCACGCCGGCTTTCCCGCTTGAAAATTTTTCTTTAACGTTGGCGTCCTTGTTGATCGCAAATTCTTTATCCAGCAGGCCGTCTTTATAAAGTCCGTTCATATAGGTGACATAGTCTTTATAAGCCGGATCCAGAACGCGTGGTGCCAGTTTTCCATCCAGCGCATTCCAGTTATTGGCCAGTCCGAACGCCCCTGCTAGGTTCTCCACAAACGGAGCATCGGATTTAATGGCAAGCGGAACATTCTTGTCCCCGTTCCCGCCTGGGTCCTTCTCCTTGAAGGCTTTCAGCACTGCCGCAAGCTCATCAGTGGTGGTCGGTACTTTCAAGCCCAGCTTATCCAGCCAGTCCTGGCGGATCATGAGGCTGGCAGCAGCCGATTCCGTCGCGCTGGTCGGAATGCCGTACAGCTTCCCGTCGATTTTGGCCGATTCCAATGTCTCCGGTGACAGAGAGGCTTTAATATTCGGACCGTACTTATCTAATAGGGGTCCGAGATCGAGAAGCGCACCCCGTTTGGCATAATCGGAATACAGCGCCTTCATGTCCACGCTGCCCAAGGTGGTAATGGCATCGTAGGCTTCCCTGAAGAAAGGATGAGGTTCAGCTTGTCTTCCGGCTTGTCTTGGGGAAGCATGTCATACTGCACCTTGTACCCGGTTTTCTCTTCCAGCATCTTGGCAACCGGATAAGTGTTGTAATCGTCCTTCATCCAGATTTGCAAGGATTTTAACGTTGGCTTGGCCTGGCTGGCTTCTCCCGCACCGGAACGGAGATCCGCTTCATTGGCTTTGTTTCCACATCCCGCTGCAGCGACGGCCATTAATCCCGCCAAAGCAACAGGGGTCCATTTTTTAGTCGTAGGCTTCATAGAATTTCCTCCTCAAGTTTATAAGTTCAATGATTTGATGTCCCAAGAAACGATCATCAGAAATTGCGCTATCATCCTTTAACCGAGCCGATCAACACTCCTTTGATGAAATACTTCTGGAGAAAGGGATAGACCAGCAGGATGGGGATCGTTGATGCGATCACTGTGGCGGCCTGGACCCCTTCGGAGGAAACGTTCATCAGGTCATCGGCATTACGGTCCAGACCGGCGGTGACGGAGTTAGCATCCATCACAATATCGCGAAGGTAGAGCTGCAGCGGCTTCAGAGACGGACTGTTGATATACAGCATGGGGCTGAAGAAATCGTTCCAATACGATACCGCATAGAACAGGCCAATGGTGGCCAGAACCGGTCCGCTCAGCGGAAGAATGATGCGGAAGAGAATGGTCCAATCTTTGGCACCGTCCATCTTGGCGGATTCCTCCAGGCTTTCGGGAAGGCTCTCATAATAGCTCTTGATCACGAGCATGTTGAACACACTGATTAAGGCTGGAAGAATGAGCGACCCGAGAGTATTCAGCAATCCCAATTTTCTGACCAGCAAGTAATTAGGGATAATTCCCCCGCTGAACATCATGGTAAAAACGAACAGAATAAGAATGACACTAACCCCGGGAAGCTTCCGCTTGGAGAGCGGATAAGCGGTGACGGCCGTGATTAGCAGGGAAAGCAAAGTCCCGACAACCGTCACTCCTACGGAGATAAGAAATGACCGGATAAACTGAGGTGAGGTGGCCACAAACTTCATCGTATCCAGCTGAAAGCCGATGGGGAACAAGCCTATCTTACCGGAAAGGACGGCCCACTCCGCACTTACCGCTTTGGCCAGGACATTGGCAAAGGGCAGAAGGGTGGAAAGAGCCATGAGAATCAAAACCAGGTAGATGACGGCATCCAGCGTGTAATCGGCATATGTTCTTTTGTTCATGCGGCCCTCCTACCAGATACTCCGGTTTAATAGTTTTTTGCTTAGCCAGTTGCCGGAAACAATCAGCAGGAAGCCGACAACCGAGTTGAACAGGCCCACGGCCGTACTGAAGCTGTAATCCAGCTTGCCGAGACCGACGCGGTACACATAGGTTCCTATGACATCGCCGGTTTCGTAGACGACCGGGTTGTACAGGGTTAGAACCTGCTCCGTACCAGCTTCCAGAAGGTGGCCGATCCTCAAGAGAAACATGAGGACAATCGTGGGGGCGATCCCCGGAAGGGTAATATGGATCATTTGCTTGATTCGCCCGGCTCCATCCAGTGCGGCCGCTTCATACTGATCCTGCTCTATCCCCGCAATCGCCGCGATAAAAATGATGGCGTTCCAGCCGACTTCCTTCCATCCCGCCGTGAGGACCAGCACGCTCCGGAAATAGTTGTTATCGATCAGAAAAGAAATCGGGCTGCCTCCAAGGGCCACAATCATTTCATTGATCAATCCACCGCTCGGAGACAGAATGTTGACGAACAGTCCGGCTATAATGACCCAGGACAAGAAATGCGGCAGGTACACGATCGTCTGGACAAGACGCTTGAACCACATTTTGGCCACTTCGTTCAGGAAGAGAGCAAGCAGAATGGGTATGGGAAAGAGAATAACAATTTTGTAGAAGCTGATTAGTAAAGTGTTGCGGAACACCCTGCCGAATTCATCGGATACCATCAGCTTCTGAAATTGCTCCAGGCCCACCCACTTACTGCCGCTGATGCCGTCGAAAATATTAAAGTCCTGAAACGCAATCAGAATGCCGTACATGGGCGTGTACTTGAAAAGGATAAGGAAGATCATTCCGGGAACCAGCATCGAGTACAGGCCGAGGTTTCCTTTTATTACTCGCAGGCGGCTGTTGGTCTTGGCCCTTTCGCTTGTTTTCGGATCCGGTCTTTGCAGTTCGGCAGCGGTAATGCTCACTCTAAGCACCTCCAATCGATAGGATTTGGTCTATCTTCATCCTACCTTGCCCCTGCTCCTATTCCTATATAACGGCGATGACATCTCCTGTTCGACTGATGACCTTATGGACAAGGACAAAGGACAAGCCCGCGTCCTTCGGACCGGGCTTGTCGGATATTCCTACCTCTACGGCACCTTGCCGGCTATCCTTGTTTAATTTCACTGGGGAGAACCCCCAATACCTTTGAAAGAGCTTGGAGAAATAGCCGACATTCGTATAGCCGACCTTTTGGGCCGCATCCTGAACTTTGGATCCGTCCTGAAGATGCTGCTTGGCCCGAAGCATCTTGCGCTTGACCACATAATCCGAGAAGGTTTCCCCTACTTCATGCTTGAAGAGCCGGCTAAGGTAGGAAGAGTTGATAAAGAAGCGCCCGGCTATCGCATGCAGGCTGATGTCCTGATCGATCTCCTTCTCCACCGTATCGAGAATGCTCTGAATGAGCTTGGCTCCGCCCCCTTGGCTTGCGATTTCTCCAAAGCGAAATTGGCGAGCGACCGGGCGATCCGCACCAGACACCCGATGACTTGCTCTCGTGTCTGGAGGCTTTGCAGGCTGCCGAAGTAAATAAAATCCTCGCCCGCCGCTTCTTGAATCGCCCAATTGTTCGATTTGGCTATCTGAAAAAAGAGATGGAACAGATGAAGGACACAAACTTGAGCCTCTTCTACCGTACCGGCTTGATCCAGGCTTAGCTCCGCCAGCTGCAGCACCGCCGCCTCGGCTTTAGCCAGGTTGCCCGTCTCAATACCAATTTCCAGCTCACGTTCCGCTGATGAGGGAAGGGTCACCTTATCGGATACATCCTGTTCTTCCGAATAGGGGATGGCAATATCGCGTCCATACATGACCCGTTTCTGAAGAGAATCCTTCGCCTGGCCATAGAGAAGCGGAACAGCGTCTCCTCCGATCCCTGTTCCACTTATTCCGGCGCTCGCGGTCAGCTTCAGAATTTCCTTCACTGTAGTGAGGACTTTGGCAACCGAGTAGCCGATCCTCAGCTTGAACTCTCCCTCCTCTTCCTCCTCTTCCTCCTCGGAGCTTTGAAACAAAACAACGCAGCGGCCCTGCTCATCTTGAAAAACTCCGCCGTTGTGATCATAAATGATTTCTCCCGCGATGCTTTTCAGGGAAAATTGCAGCAGGCCGCTGTCCTTTTCCTGGAAGCGGTGTTCTTCTTCCGGCAGGGGATCCATATCGAACAGGACGACCGTATAGCATGACGTTCTGTCCAGCCCGATCTGCAGATCCCGGCTTTTCAGATCAAGCTCCCACTGCGCATAAGCCCCCTTATCCAATTCAGAAAGAAATGCTCTCTCAGTCGAGGAAGATGATTCTTCCATTGAAGAGCGAGGGTCTCATGATTATGGCGCTGCTCCCTCTCCGCTCTGACCTTCTCCGCCGTTTCCACTACCGCATCCCGGATTTCTTCATTGCTGGCGGGCTTAAGCAAGTATTTCTGAACTCCGTATTCCATGGCGGACCGGGCATAGTCAAAATCGTCATAACCGCTCAAAATAATCACCCGAATCGTCGGGTTATGCTGCGCAATCCTCCCCGCAAGGGTAATTCCATCCATTCCCGGCATACTCACGTCGGTCAAGACGATATCCGGCTTGGTCCTTTCCATGAGGCGAAGCGCTTCCTCTCCGTTCTCCGCCACTCCGACAATATCAATGCCATGCCTTTCCCATGGAATCATCGTCGCTACCCGGGTTCTAATGCCCGGTTCATCTTCCACCACTAACACATTCAATTGGTTGTATTCCCCTCCGCTGAAAGCATAGCAATCGGTAAGCTTAGACGAATGCAGGTCCCCATTCCTTCCTCACTGTCCACTTCCATATTCGCTTCCTCACCGTAATGCAGCTTGATTCTGGCTTTCACATTCCGCAGGCCAAACAATTCGGCCGAGTTTCGGCTTTCGCTTACAATGAGATCGAAATCAAAGGCTTTTATTTTTCCGAGGTTTTCCATGATCGCGGCGAGCCTTTCCTCCGGTATGCCAACTCCATTGTCCCGGATGTCAATTTGAAGAACGCCGTTAATGGCCTGAGCCGACAACCAAAGCTCTCGTGTACCGGTTTTCTTCTCCCAGCCATGCAGGATAGCATTCTCCACTAACGGCTGGACCGCAAGCTTAAGCACGTGAAGGTCTTTCACCTCCGGAGCAATCCGGGTATGTACGATTAGCTGGCCTTGGCAGCGAATTCTCTGGACCTCCAAATAATAAGCCAGGTGCTCGAAGGTTTCCGCTACCGTATACGTCTCCCGCCCTTTGCCTAAACTGTACCGGAAAAACCGCGACAGGTTAAGCACCATCTCTCCCAGCTCGTCCGCCCCATTAAGGATCGCCTCCGAATAAATCGTATCCAGCGTGTTATACAGAAAATGGGGATTGATTTGGGATTGAAGCAATTTAAATTCCGTCTTGGCCAGGCGCAGCTGCTTCTCATATACGTCTTGAATCAAATGCCGCTGGCCTTGTGTCATGAGGTTGAAAGAATCCATCATATAGCCGAATTCATCCTGGCGGTCATGGGTAACGACGGTCTCCAGCTGGCCGTTGCGGACTTGTTTCATGGCATGGACCATCTTCTTAATCGGTCGGGCTATTCCATTAAAAATGGTCAAAGACATCCAGAGCGCCACGATCAAGCTGGCCCCGATAACACCGAACGTCCACCACTTCAGCTGTGTCGTGTCATGAAAAATGTTCTTGGCGGGCTGAATCATCACGAGAGACCAGCCGGTAGCAGCGGATACAGCCTTCACTATCAGCATTTGCTCGCTCCCGCCGGGAAGCCCCGGATTTCAATTGTTTTCTCCGGAGATAAGGGAGGCAGGCTGTCATCTCCCATCGAATTCACGACAAGCTGACCCTTGTCCGTCAGCAAATATATTCGGGCCCCCGAGCGGGGAGCAAGTCCCGAATCAAGTCGGCAAAGTATTGTTTTTTAATGGGGAGCAGCACGATATTGTCGTTGGGCTGCCTCAGCACGTTCATGAGCCTCATGACGACAACATTGTCCTTGTTGTAGACAGGGTCCGGCAGGTGGTTGGAGTTGAACTTGTTAACATCAGGAAAGTAGAGGGCCGTCTTTCCATTGGCCTCCATCGCGATCCTGGCCCATTCACCGGAATCCTTATCCGAGATATGCTGGTAACCGGAGGTCGACAGCAGAATGCCCGACGAAGAATGAAACAGGGAAGCCTGCGAGATCATCCGGTTAACCGATGTGGTGACGGACACCAGTTGGTTGGTAGCCTTCTGAAAATCAAGCAGGGATTCCGGCGTCAGCTCCTTTCCGGCGGACGCAAATATGCGGTTAAGGTCGTTGTCATTGGCCAAAACCGTCGTAAGCTCAAAAGCATTCTGCATCGAAAGGTCAATATAGTTGATTACGGACAGCATGGCGCTGCTGGTCCTCTCCCCGATCTGCTCCTGCAGGATTCTGCTCGAGCGGTAATTCGAGAAGATCGAAACGGCAAAGATCGGGATAAGAATAAACACGAAACAGAAGGTAAGCCGGAATTGCACCGATTCCCGTAAACGTTTTCTAAAAAGTAAAACCATAGGCTCTCCTATCCGTACGTTTTGAAGGGGTCATCCATATGCTTCTATTTTAGGCTATTCTTTGGCCCTGGCAAGCCCAAAAAGAAAGGGCTATCCTCTTGGCAGGATGCCCCTTAATTAGACTATCCTTCGATTAGCCGGTGAAGCCGGTAAACCATAACCGCCGCCTGCGCACGGGTGGCGGAATAGCTTGGACCAAACCGGCCCTCTTCCAGACCGTTCAAAATCCCGTTCTCCTGTAAGACAATAACCGCCTCTCTTGCATAAGGAGAAATACCGGTTTGATCGGTGAATGGCATAGGCTGATTGGGCTTATTCCAATCGATATGGAAGATTTGGGCCAGCCGGAAGGCGATCGCCGCCATATCCTGACGGGTAATGCTTTCCTCAGGGCCGAAGGTTCCATCCTCCCGGCCGTTGACAATACCGATCTGCTTAGCAGCACCGACAGCTCCGGCAAACCAGTCACTCGTCTGTACATCGGTAAACGCTCCCGGAGATGCGCTGCCGCCAGGTTCGAAAGCGTTCATCAGCATTTGTACAAATTGTGCCCTGGTCACCTGGAGGAATGGATCGAAGGTTCGATCGGTGGTTCCGTTTACGATCTCACGGGCCGCTAAGCCTTCGATCTCGGCTGAGGCCCAAGCGGCGCTTCCCAGATCATCGAAGGAAACCTGAGGCAATTTGACGACATATCTGCCAAATTCCTTGGTGGTGAAGCTTATTCCGCCGGTTTCGGGAAGATAGCGGCTGTTCTTGATCACTTCCGCCTCCCCGTCCACCTTTTCTTTGTAGATGACCAGACGATGGGTAGGCTCACCCGGTTTGGGCTTATAGGGTATGGAGACCTTTATTATCGCCCCATTATCTGCTCCTTCAACGACTTGCCCGTCTAGGCTCAGATGAATCTCCCGCTCTGCTTTAGCCTCCGGTGAAGAAGGAATACCCTTCCCGACATCAAACCGAAACACGGACGATTGGGAAATCGGCAGAGCATCCATTAGGGTCGAAGGAAGCGAGATGTCAGCGAGCGGGGTTCGAATGGTTAATCGTTCAATGCCCCAGGCGGTTTCCGCTCGGATCGGGGCAGCCGCGAAGGTAATGGAAATCTTCCTGGCTTCCCCTGTGGTCTGTACCTGAATTTCTATCTCATGTCCTTGCGTTTCCCGGATGGCTGCATCCAGGGACTCTTTGGAAACCTCCCCATTCGCCGTTCCGAGAGAATCCGGAGTCACCATTACCTCAAGTCCCAAGGAGTTTGACGGCTCAGATGGTAAAGAAGGTGCAGGTGCTGGGGGCCAAATCGTCTCTCCATCGGAAGGAGCCGTTGGAGCAGATGGAACAGATGGCTCAGAAGGCTTTTCTGGCGATGGCGTCGGCGTCGGCGTTGGTGTCGGCGTTGGTGTCGGCGTTGGTGTCGGCGTTGGTGTCGGCGTTGGTGTCGGCGTTGGTGTCGGCGTTGGTGTCGGCGTTGGTGTCGGCGTTGGCGTCGGCGTTGGTGCTGAAGATGGGGAAGGCTCTGCTTCTTTCTCCTCCTGCTGAATGGTGTAGCGATACTCCACTAAGGGACTGATCTCCCCTCCGTCCCGAATCGCGATGGCTTGGAGAACTGCCGTTCGCGAGATGGAAAGGGGACCGGTATAACGCAGGCTTTCGGCGGTCGGTACCGACCCGTCCAGCGTATAGTAAATCCCCGCATCTATGGAATACGTCTCAAGTGTAACCGTCTGCGTCCCTGGATAGGTTCCCGAAGGAAGACTGGCCACCGGCTCCAGCAAGGCATTTTCCACCTCGATCTCCATCAAGCGGGCTATGTTATCTTGGGGATTAACCGGCTTGCCTCCCCAGGACGGCTTCAGGATGGTAAGCCGTAAGGCGGTGGTTCGGACCGAATCGAACACGATATCGTTGAATTCCCCGAGGAATCCGTCCTTCTCGTTATCCGTAACCGAGCCGGCTGTTCTCCACTCCTCTCCATCAGCATACTCCACCGAATAATCACGCAGGTTCCATTTCTCCCCTGTTAAAGATCCGCTCCATACCTTGACACGGTTAATCGTCTGGGGAACCGG
Source organism: Paenibacillus sp. CC-CFT747 (assembly GCA_030323305.1). Classification (GTDB taxonomy): domain Bacteria; phylum Bacillota; class Bacilli; order Paenibacillales; family NBRC-103111; genus Paenibacillus_AO; species Paenibacillus_AO aurantius. Next base: position 5,207,903 of record CP106741.1, read on the forward strand.
CCACCTAAGCAGAAATTCGTGCCGGGCTTCCGTCCCCTGGGACAACCATCGGGTAGCCAGATTGCCATCCACGGCATTCTCCTTCGAATTACTGCCCGTTGTCGAGTCCACCGTAATCTCCGCCAATTGCGCGATATTGGTGACGACAATGGGCCCGAAGGCCGGAGAAGGAGGCGAAGCCCCACCTTGGTTAACGGCTTTTACCCTGTAATAGTAAGGAACTCCGCTGGCAGCTGTTGTATCCCGGAATGGCCGTTGGTTCTCGCTAAGGTGCGAACCTACAACCTCCCACGTTCCGGATGGAGAAGAGGCTCTTTCGACATCGTACGTCTCCGCCCATTTGACCGGCTTCCAGGAAATGGAGGAAACCGATTGGAAGGGGAGGATGGCCGGTGAAGCGGGGACGGGAGGAGCACTTGCCCCTACGGCCCCTTCCGAATTAGAGGGCTCGGAAACCCCTGCTGCATTCTCGGCCAGGACCCGGTAAAAGTATGGGATGCCGTTTACCGCGGTATCGTCCCGAAACGGCTGATAAGGAACATCGCTGTCCAATACTTGCGTGCCGACCGTTGTCCAGGGACCGGACTCGTTCTCCGCACGCTCGATCCGGTAGGAATCCGCACCAGCCGACCCTCTCCAGGAAATCCCGAGAACCGATTCAATCGGAAGCAGAACCGGCGCATCCGGTCTCTCCGGCGCGGGAACAGGCCATCCCCGGATCTCGTAAGCCTTTTCCTGTATCCATTGCATTAGGATTCTCTCATCAAAGCTGTCCCCTGAAGGAAAGCCGGGCCAGCGGTAATCGCCTGCCTTGTTGTAGAAGCCCCCATCTTTGTTATGAGATTTCAAGGTCCATAGAAGAGCGCCTGGAATCCCGGAGGAGATAACCTTGTCCGTCAGATTCTTTAAGTTTTCCGTATTGGATTGGCCGAACTCCCCTACAATAAACGCCTTTTGGTCTCTGCTCTTGGCTCTGTCCGCCTCGGCACGAAGAGAGTAATCGGCCCCCCGCTCTCATAATAATGATTGGAAACGATATCGACGTTCGGGTCTACCAACGAAGCATCGGTGATGCCATAATGTCCGTCCATGACCAAATGGTTAGGATCCAGGCTTTTGAGATAGGCGGCCATTTCCTGGGTCCATACGTCCGGCGAATACAGTTCGTTTCCTGTTTCCCAAGCGAGGATGGCCTTATCATCCTTATATTTAACTCCCGTGTAAGTATTCGTCCGATTCACAACATAGTGGACCAAATGCTTGTAATCATCCTTCAGCTCTTGATCGGTGTAGAAGACATCCTGGGTTTTGCCACGTAGAGCCGCAAACTGCTTAATCCCTCCTACATGGTCCCACGTATCCAGGAAAGGAATGATCACCCGGATCTCATATTGATTGGCCAACTGAAGAACCTTATCCAAATCCCGGAAAAAATCTTCATCATAATCCCGAAGCCCGTTGATATGACTTTTCCGGTCCCCGTTCGCCGTGCCTCCTTTGACGGTAAAGGTATAGATGCGGGTAGCCGTCCCTCCCATCTGCCTCAAGGACTTAAAGACATCCTCTTGTTCCCAGGGATCGGCCCGGTGCCAGACAGGCGCAGGCAGATAAGTAAGGTTGGAGGCATTTACGGAAACAAACCGGAACTCTTTGCTGCCGTTCATTAACTTGTCTCCGCTCCGTGTAATGAAATGATCCATTCCGGCAGACGGAGGAACGACAGAGGCATCAGGTGTACCGGATACGACAACCCCGCTCGAGACATTGCCGGAGTGATCCATGGCCTGCAAGCGGAACTCATAGGCTGTTCCATTCGTCAGTCCCGAGAAAAGGCGCGTTTGAACAGTTGCCGGAACGTATACCGACTCCGTGACCGCTCCGGTTCGAGTGATCCGGATGCTCTCCAAATCTTCATCCGGCGGGTCTGTCCACGTCACCGTTAACTGTCCGTCAGCGGGGGTTACTACAGGATTAGTTACTTCCTGCGGGGCCGTGAGGTCGGCCAAAGGAATGGAATAAACCTCTATCTCAGCCAATCTTGCAATTTTGTCGTCGGCGGAGTAATACCCTCCCCAGCTGGGCTTCGTGATATGAAGCCTGAGCTTGGATACGGTCACAGGAGCAAAGACCAGATCATTGAATTGCCCTTGATTGTTATCTTTGTCGTTGTCGACCACTGCGGCGATTGTGACCCATGCGCTTCCATCCCAGTAATCCAGCGTATATTCGCGAATGTGCCAATTGGAAGCGCCGGTCCCTGTATTTCCGCTCCATACTTTAACCTGGTTGATGGATTTGGCCTTGTCCCACGTCATGATGAATTCATGTTCGTACGTCCCGCCGCCGGATACCCAGCGGGTGGTTCGGTTTCCATCCACCGCCATGGCGGCGGTATTGCTTCCCGTTACCGAATCGACTTGAAGCTGCGCAAGACCAGCGATATTCACGGATGACGCTTCCGCCGACAACTTGTAATCGCTTCCACAAATGACGCCGCTAATCAAGACCATTATGAGCAGCCACGCGTTCCATTTTCTCAAAGCCCCATCATCCTTTCTCCTTTGAACCGGGTTTACGATGGTTATTCTAGTCGAGTTGATTATAAAACTCCCTAGAGGGCTTGATAAGGATACAACCATGACTTGGTTTGTTCGAGTCGTGACTTTTTAGGAAAGTTTGAATGATGAAGCAAAACAAGTATGATGATGTTAATTTTTATTCGGCGTATGAAAAAATGCCGCATTCCGTAAAAGGTCCGGAAGGCGCAGGGGAATGGCATGTATTCCAATCTTTATTACCAGATTTGCGAAATAAGAGTGTCCTGGATTTGGGTTGTAGTTATGGCTGGCATTGCCGATATGCTCGTGAGCAGCAAGCAAGTTCAGTGGCCGGAGTAGACATTGCCTCACCCGGTAAGAACCATATGACACTACATTATGATCTAACCTAGCCTTTCCTTTAAGAAGCTCAACACCAGCTCTTTGAACGCTTCGGGTTCCTCGGCACTTGGCGCATGACCGGAGTTCTCCATCTCCACAAAGAGGGAATCGGGTATGAGACTGGAGATCTCGAGTCCGTAGGCCGGGGGATTAAGTCCATCGTATTTGCCGCTTATGATTAGGGTCGGTGCCTGGATAGAAGGCAGCAAGGGACGAAAATCGAACCCTTGAAAGGCTTTGTTCGCCGCTGCCGTTTCTTCCATAGTCATGACCGGTTCCGGACTCAGCAGTTGTTTTTGCAACTCCGGGCTCACTTTCTGTGCGAAACCGGAGGCAAACACCCGCTCTATAAAGAAAGCTCCCCTTTCCGGCTCGGTAAGGGACTTTAGCTCGTCCGCATGCCTTTCGCCAAATTCCTGAAGAGACGATTTCAAACCGTGGGCTTTCGTCACGACCAGAATCAGCTTGCCTATCCCGCTTGGCTCCGCAAGGGCCAAGCCTTGGGCGATATACCCCCGCCTGAAACCCCAATCACGTGAGCCCTCTCGATGCCCTGCTCGTTCAGCAGCCCGAGGCCGTCTTGAATATGATCCTCCAATGTATAGCTGGCGGGCTTCTCCGATCTCCCGTGCCCCCTGCAGTCATAGGCAATGGTCCGGTAGGCGCGAGACAGCCATTGAATGGCATGGCTCATCTGGCCGGTATTTCCGCCGTTCCCGTGAATAAGCAGGATCGGCTCCCCTTCCCCTTTCCCTTCCACATAGAGCTGGATTCCGTTAATCGTTTTCATGGTCATAGCTTTCAGTCTCCTTATACAGGAATAAAATGTGCGAAAAAAGCCATTGCATTTTGGCGCAAAAGGAGTATGCTGGGGTCAAAACCCCATGGGAGAGTTGATCTTGAGCGTCTCGAAGGAAATCAAACGGCTGCTGGTGATGAATGCCTCGTCCAATATTATTTTCAACTATGTCGGCATTTTCGTAAATCTGTATATTTGGGAGTCGGGCAAGAGCATCCGGGACGTGACCTGGTTCAACTTCATCCTTTTTGCGGCCTGGACCGTCACCTTTATCGCAGGGGCCCGGCTCATGACCCGGTTCTCTAACCGGCTGCTCGTTCGGGCGGTGGCCTTGAGCGGAGCGGCTACCTTCCTCCTGCTTACCTTTCTTCATCTGGATAACCGGTTGCTCTGGATCACGATCATTGCTATACCGGTCGGAACGATGTGGGGGATATACGCGGCCGCGCAGAACATTACCCTCAGCCTGTTCGGCAAGGGGAAGGATTTTGCCGGCTATTTCTCTGCCTCCACCATTATCGGTCAAACGATTTCCGTCCTGAATCCCATTGTCTTTGCCCTGGTGATTAAATGGATCGGGTACACGGGCTCTTTCGTGCTTATGTTCGTTTTCGTCACGATCCTGCTGGTGGTCTCGTTTCTCATTCCCCCGATCTCCCTGTCGAGTGAGAGAATGCCGTTGTTCCAGCACGTCTCGTTCTCCCGGGTCTTCACCACCGCTTCCTTGAGGTGGATGGTTCCCTCCTGCCTGGCGGCCGGGATCTTCCTGCAGTTTCAAGGCCTGTTCGCCCTGCTGTTTACCTTCTCGGTTTCGAAGGATAAGCTGATCATCGCGCTCTTGAACGTCCTGTACACGGGGTCGGCGATAACCGCGATGATCCTCTACCGTAAATTCGCCCTTCGGGATAACGTCTGGCTTACCGGGGGATGGTTTGTGTGTCCGCCGGTTTTCTGGTCACGATGATCCCTTACGCGCCGCTGCTTATTGTGTCCAACCTTCTCACGACAATGGGAATGTTTTACTTCTCCACGATATGGAACACCCGGCAGTTTGCCATCATCAGCGTGTCTACCCCGGTGGAGCAAGCCCGTATCTTTATTTGGCGGGAATGCTTCCTGAATGTCTCCCGGATGGTCCTTCTTCTTCTGGTGCTGGGGCTTCAGGTGAAGGATTTCCAGGGGGCCGGCTTCTTCCTGCTACTATTCCTCGCTCTATTCTGCGCGGCAACCATCCCCTATTTCTCAAAAATGGGAACGGACTCCTTCGAGAAAGAAAAAGGAGAGACCGTTCCCGTCTAGGGCTTAGCCTATTCTATTGAAGAGGACCGGAGCGGCTACTCCAGCCGGAAGGTGGAAACCGCCTTCCGGGCCTCTCCAAACATCCTCCGGTATTCCTCGGCTTCCGCCCCTTGGTACGGATTGTCGAAGTCCAGAGGATCCAGATAATAATATACCCTCCCGTTACGTTCTCCCAGCTTATGAAATAGGCCATATTCATCCTGCTTCCATTCCTTGGCGGGAACGGAATAGATGACGAGGATCGGGGCCTTCAGCCCTGTTTTGGATTGGTAGACCAGCTCGGTCTTGGTTTCTTCTTCTACGGCAAGAAATCGGGTGTACCAGGATTTTGGCAAGGTCAAGGTATAGGCCCAATACTGGTTCTCGTAGGTCACATGATCGAAGGGAAACTCCTCGCTCGTATCCCTTCCCCTGCCGGATTCCCCGGAACCTGGGCTACATACCAATGCTCCTCTTGCTGCTTAACCCGGATGGCTGCCTGCTGCTCGCTTTCCTTCTTGGTGGAATCGGCATAGACGAACGTGATCGTATAGTTCACCGTTCCGTCGGCATTTTCTGTACCCTTGCTTACGGTATAACGGTCCACCCATGGCGAGGAGGTGCCGGTCACCCAGAAGGAGGCTTCCAGCTTCTCCTTCTCTTGAGCCCGCAGTTCATCCGTCATCAGGGCATATTGCAGAGCCCCGTTGCGCTTCTTGACCGCTTCGGCCCACTGCTTGGCGGCTTCTTCCGCCGATTCGGCCGCGACAGCCGATTCCAGCAAGGAAATCTGCTGCTGGAGGAGTTTATCGTCCGGACGGTCGATATGTACGGTTCGGGTCTCGTTGTCCCACGTTACCTTTGCCCCCAGCGCTTCCGCCAACGGACGGGCGGCGGCCATCGTGACTCCTTCTCTAAGCTCCGCCCGGCCTTCCACCCCAAGCAGGCTGCCGTTGACGACAACCTTCAATGCTCCATCCGCCAAGGCCGTAGCTCCTACTACACTGGAAAGCAGGACGGAACCTGCTATTACATATTTCTTCATCGTCATCCCCCTGGATAGATTTGGTCTTTCCCCGTTATAGACGGGAAATCCCCTAAAAAGGTTACACTTAATGGCAACTTTCCCGAAAAAACATGACCGGAACTCTCCCTTTGCCGATTGTCATTTTGTCGGACAAGCCGTAAACTGAAGGCAACAGGAGGGGACCATGGGAAGACTAAACGAATACCCAAGTGAATATGCCGAATTTCTGTTCCATACGCCTAATGAAGAACAGCAATCGCTTGGCTTGTGGCCCGTGCAGGCCGGACGCAACATGGCCAAGCCGCATTACCTGTCCGGTCCGCGCCAGATCCGGTATTACAATGTACATCTGATTCTGGACGGTAAGGCGGCTTTTCGCAGCGGGAATAGAGGAGCCACCCTCGGCAAAGGAAGCCTGTTCGTCTTATTCCCTGGAACGACCTTTCAATATTCGGCCGTTCCGGGCGAACGCAAGCTTCGCATGACGTGGATCGGCTTCAACGGACCTGCTGCCGGGCCTCTGTTAAAGCAGGCGGGTCTTGAAGAATCCCGGCCTTTCTGGTCGGATGTTCCTGTGAGCGGGCTTCCCGCCAAGTTCCGCGAGCTGCTTCACGAATACCGCCAGCTCGGCATAGGCGGCACCTCCCTGCAACTCATCAGCCACCTATACGGACTCTTCTCCCAGCTGGCGGCTGCAGGTCAAAAAGACATGGAAAAGCAGGCCCAGCCTGCTTGGCTGCACCAATGCCTTTCCTACATGAACTCTCATTATGCCAAAGGATTGACCGTGCAGGATGCCGCGTCATTCGCGGGTCTTCACCGCACCCATTTCTCGGCGGTTTTTTCGGAGAAGATGGGGCAGTCACCTCTACAGTATTTGCAGAGGCTCAGAATGCAGCATGCCTCCCACCTGCTCGAAGAAACGGATTGGACGGTCACGGACATCGCCCTTTCGCTCGGCTATCCCGACCTCTATTCCTTCACCCGCGCGTTCCGCAACTACTACGGGCTTCCTCCCACAGAGTTCCGCGCCGACAGGCTAACGGACGGGTACGTTTAATTCACCGGCAAAAGCTGCAAGATCCACGACCCGCCCTCCGTTAACCCTGGAATGCTCCGCGGCGAACGCCATCATGTGGCTGCGGACGGAAGCCGAGGCCGACGTTAATGACTCTTGTCCGTCGTAACCCCGGACTTCCTTGACGAAGCTGTCCACCACTCCTTCGTCTCCGCCGCCATGGCCGCTCGTGGAGGCGGGGATCGTAATCTCCATCTTCTCTCCGCTGAGGAAATCCCACCAGATGATTTTGTCCTCTTCCCCTCTAAGCTCTCCGCGGGTTCCCATAATTTGAATGCGGCGCTCCGAGTTCATCGTAAAAGCGCACATGCTGAACATGGCCGTCGCTCCGTTGGCAAACTCCATATTTACCACCTGATGATCCACGACGTCATTGTCGCTCTTGTAGACGCATCGTCCGTAATTCGTATCGCGAAGGCCTTGAATGATTTGCGCTTCGGTAAGCTCGGGGGCAAAATGGCGCGCCCAATGCCGGTAGGTGTCACTTAGATAAAAGCGCGGGGCGGCGTAGGAGCATTCGGCCTGCACCCGGCAGTCCAGGCAGCGGTCGGCGGCACCTTCCGGCGCCTGATCCGGACGGAAATGCTTAAGGGAACCGAAGGAGCTGACGCGCTCGCAGGGCTGGTCCACCAGCCAGGACAGCACATCCATGTCGTGACAGGATTTGGCCAGGATCATCGGACTCGATACCGCCGAATGGCTCCAGTTTCCGCGGACAAAGCTGTGGGCCATATGCCAGTAGCCCACGTTCTCGTTAAGCTGAACCGACACGACTTCCCCGATCTTTCCTTCGGCAATGATGGCTTTCAGCTTGCTCCAGAAGGGAGTATACCGCAGCACGTGACAAATGGTAAGCAGCCGGTCGTTCTCCTTCGCCGCCCTTTCCATCTCCAGGCACTCGGCCGGATCGGGAGACATCGGCTTCTCGAGCAGCACATGGTATTTCTGCTTCAGCGCCCGCAGGGTAGGCTCATAGTGCTGACGGTCCTGTGTGGTAATCATGGCGATATCCGCCAGTTGCGGATTAGCCAAAAGCTCCTCCCACGTCTCATAACGGTTCTCGGCGGGAATGCCGTGGGTTTCGGCAAACGCTTCCCGGCGTTCCCGGTTAGGTTCGGCAACAGCGACAAATTTCAGCTCATACGGGTACTTCAAGGCATAAGGGGCGTAGCATCCGGCCCCTCTAGCTCCGGCTCCGATCAAGATGGCGGTCAACGGACTCATGATCTCTTCTCTCCCTTTCTCTCATTGGCAGCTTGCCTGCATTCCCTTTATAGTAAGGCAGCCCGGGAAAGGGTGAAATATCATTATGTCTTCCCGCTTGTCATTTTGTAGGGTGAGGGATGAAGCTTATCCATTAGAAACTTTTTTGTTCTAAGGGGGTATAACGTTAGAAGACTTTTCCAATCCCTTACATAAATAGAAGGAGTTGATTCTAAATGAAGAAGCTTATGATAGGATTTGCATGCGGAGTCCTCGTCTCACTGGCCACTACCGCCGTGGCTTCCTCTTCCCTGGTGACCACCCTGTTCCCTCTCCACTTTACCTTCAACGGACAAAGCAAAGAGCCCGACACAGACAGCGCCATTCTAAATTACAACGGACATGCCTATGTTCCCGTACGCTTTATCGCCGAGAACATGGGCGGGCTGGTGGGCTATCATCATGAATCCCAAACGGTCTCGATCCGGTACCCGGACCCGCGGTCCGTCTCCTCCGAGCTAAGCTCCATCCAGACTGAAGGTTCCTTCCAGCTAGCTCTCTACTCCGCCAAAAAGGCATATTCTGCAGGAGAGCCGTTAACCATCTGGAGTACGCTAGAGAATGTAGGACAAACGGCCGTTTCGCTTGCGCATTCCACGCCGATCCTTCAATACTCCATCAAGGACCGTTCCGGAACCGTTCGGAACGAAGCGTCCTTTGACGCAGGAGGCTCCGTTCTGGAGAAAGGCGCCCAATACCTACAGAGCCTAACGCCGTCCAGCATCCGGTATTTTAACTTTCAGCGCAGCGGGAGCCGTGACTTCGAGGCCTTCCTCCAGACCCCGAATTCTGACATTTTGGAGCCGGGAATCTACACGGTAGGGGTGCAGGCGGTCATCCGTCCGCAGAATCAGGAAGAAATCCGGCTTTACCGGGAGATGGACATCGAGATCAAATAGAACGGGGTCTCCCGCCTCTCGCTTCCCCACCTTCTTCTCTTGCGGGAGCCATCTTCTTCTCCCTCAGGATGAAGGTAAACGGAATGGCCAGCAGGCAGATCACCGCTGCCGTAAGGAATACATCCTGTACGCCCAGCGTCATGCCCTGCTCTCTGAGGAGCGGAGTTCCCGCTGCCAGGCTTTGCTCCAGCTCTCTCTGATGGGTAACTGCCCGTGCTGAGAGCACTGAGCTGAACACCCCGATTGACAGAGCCCCTGTCGCTTGACGGATCCAATTGGTGACGGAGGAAGCGTGGCCGGACAGCGCCTTGGGGATGGAGGACATTCCCGCGTTCATGACCGGCATGAAGGCGAGAGCGATTCCGACATAGCGGAGCGTCATCCATGCGGCTACGTGAAGGTTGGTGGCGTCTAGGGTGAGACGGCTTAGCTCCAAATTCGAGATAACGAGCAGAGCGACGCCGCCCAGAATCAGCCGGAACGGTCCCATCCGCGGATACAGCTTTCCGACGATCGGGGACGACACCGCCATGACGATAGATCCGGGAAGCAGAACCAAGGCGGTCACCAGAGGGGTCGAATGCTGGATGTCCTGAAGAAACACCGGGATTAGGAAGGTTCCGGAATACAGAGAGGCGGTAATGATGCAGTTGATCAGCAAGCTGTAGGCAAACCGGCTTGTCTGAAATACCTTCAAGTTCAGCAAGGGCTCCTTCAAGGAAAGCTCCCGGCGGATAAAATAAGCGAGCAAGACCGCTCCCGCGCCGAGGCAGAGCAGCGTTTTCCAGGAGAGCCAACCCCAACCGTTTCCTTCCGTGAAAGAAAGAATCAGGAGGAAGCTGCTGACCAGGACGGTCACGAAGCCGGGAAGGTCGAACGTTCGGGAGGACGCCGTCCGTTGATAAGGAAGGCACCGGAACGCTACCGCCACCGCCGCGAAGCCGATCGGCACATTCAACAGGAACAAGGACTGCCAGCCCCAATACTCGGTCATCCAGCCTCCGAGCGTAGGACCAAAAGCCGGCGCAAGCATGGAGGACAAGCTCCAAAGGCTCATGGCGAACGGCTGCCTGTCCTTCTCAATGAACTGATAGACCATAGTCAAGGTCGTGGGGATGATCAAGCCGCTGAAGGCCCCTGCAGAATGCGGAACAGCACCAGCGATTCGATGCTCCAAGCGACCGCACACAAGCCCGAGAACAAGGTAAAGCAGGAAAGCGCCAAAAGGTAGAGCCGTTTGTAGCTCCACCGGTCGCCAAAGTAACCGACGACGGGGGCCACCACCCCGGTCGCCAGCAGGAAACCGGTAATCATCCATTGGACCTGATTCAAGCCGGCCGCAAAATCCTTCATAAAGAGGGGAAAGGCCACATTGATTGTGGTCGAGCTTAGAATAGACATGAAATTTCCGAAAAAAATCGATACCATGACGAGCCAAAACGATGGGGATGGGGAGGTTCCGGCCTTAGCCGCGTCTTCGCCTTCTTTTCTCATTCTCTCTTCTCCTGTCCGTTACGGCTTTCGCTTTATTTGCACCGGTTGGCGTCCGGTTTCTTCCGCATCAGGTTGTATGATACAATAATTTTACAGTAGTTGTACTATACAACTGCTTATCGATAAGTCAATAGCACGGCAAAGGACGGGACCCTCATGAACGAACAGCATTTGGAGCTCATCGACTATGAAATGGTGGTGCTGATCCGCAGAAGCTCCACGGATAAAAAGCTGGGGGCTTGGACCGCTCCAGCTATACCCTCTTGACCCAGCTTTCCCAGAAAGGAGGACCGGCGGGCGTTAAGGCTCTGGCGGACGAGTTCCGTCTCGATGTATCGACCGTCAGCCGGCAGACCACCCTCTTGGAGGCCAAGGGCTACGTTAAGCGCGTACCGGACCCGGAGGATGGGCGCTCTAGTTTTTTGAGCTGACCGGTAGTGGACTGGAGATCCTGCAGGAAGCCAAAAAGCCCGTTTGGAACGCTACGCGCAGCTGTTCCAGGGCTGGTCCGATGAAGAGCTGCGGCAGTTCGGCAGCCTGCTGGCGCGGCTGAACCGCACCTTTTGAGCAAATCCTTGCCACAAGCTAAAGGAAGCCGCGAGGATCGCAGCCTCCTCCTGCCCGTCCCTTGCCGATCCTACGCGGACTTCAGGCGGTGCTTTACGGCAAAGTTACTTTTTTGAGCTCAGGATAAGTCTCGGACAACTTCTCTAGAGACGCCTCTGATTTCCCTTTTAGGTGCCGGTCCATAAAAGCCGCGGTCAAATCTTCGGTAATCCTCAGGCATCGCACAGGCTCTGTCTCTCCTCCTATTCCGATCCTCTCCCGGAGCGGCTGAAGACCGAAGTAAAGGCCGATATCCGTAAACTTCATATGATCGCTGCCTTGAATGGTATACAAGGCCCCGCTCTTCTTGACGGCATCCGCGAGTCCGAGCAAATTCTCATTCGCCTTCCGGTATTCCTCGTCGTACGCCTCCCTGCTTCCATAAATCTCAAGATTGATCTGTTGATCCAGTTCAGGCAGATCTTCGAATTTTTCCATCCAGGCGCGCCTTTTCTCGAACAGCTGAACATGGTACCGGTCATTGGCCAGCATAAGAAGCGGAGCCAAGGTATCGGCGTCTTTCGGCGGCGTCCGGTATACAAATCCGTCCACATTGACGGCGGCCTTGACGCGTTTATCGGTGAGGGCCAGGTTATAGGCGGCGGCTCCCCCGATGGAGTGTCCGGCGGCTCCAAGCCGATCGAGATCGAGCTTGTTCTTAAACCGGGCATCCATGCTTCCGGTATTGAGCTCTTCCAGCTTCCCGACCACGAATCGGGCATCCTCCGCCATGATTTCCGAGATGATCCCCGCCGATTCGACCGCCTGGAAATCGGTTGTCGCCTCCTTTTGCGAAACAATGCGGTCGGGAAAGGCTGTTGCAGCCGATACATACGTATGATCGATCGCCGCCACGATGTAACCGCGGCTCGCCAAGTCTTCGCAAGGAGAAGTTTCAACCTCCATGGACGTACCGGCGCCGTGAGAATACAGCACAACCGGATAACTCGTTTCCTGGCTTGCGATCGGAGAATTTGGCTGGGCATTTGTCTTAACCAGCCTTAGGTGTTCGAAGAGAAACGAAGGAAATCCTTGATAGAAGCCGGTGAACGCCCGGATCAGTCCGGCATTACCGTCAAAATAGCGTAGGGATCGCCCACCATTCTCCAGAGCGGCGGGATAGTACAGCTTGACCATAAGCTCTCTCTTCTTGGGGGTCTTATCCAAAAAGGGATCCTGGCGTTGCTCATCCACCAGGTGGAAGCTCTGCACCCCGACCGCGTAGCTTCCCGATGGCCGGGGAAGCTGGAAGACCGGCAACGCGTATGCCAGAAGCACGGTAAAAGCCAACAGAAGCAAAGCCACGCCATAGGCAAAGCCCCTAAGAGCCTTCGACAGGGTAGTCCTCTGAAGCCTGACGTGCTTTACGACGGCCAGGTGAACCGCCAACAGGAGGACCAGAAGATACGAGAACGCCAGCTGATAACGGATGCCCTCCACAAGGGCATGAAGAATCAAGACCGAGACGTTAACGGCGACGGCCCAACTGCGCGTGCGGCGGCTGGCTTTTCCCAAAAGAAGGAATAAAGCAACAAGATTAGCGGCTATAAGCAGCCATTCCAATAATCTCATGTCCACCCTCCCTTAGGATCCGCTGTGGACGTCCGCCTTCGTCGTATAGACGATGCAGAAAGCGGAAGAAACCACAAAAACGGATAGTAGGATTCCAAGGGCGGCAGGTCCGTAAGGATTCGGCCCTACGTTATTCGCGATGCCCTCCGCCAAATGCCGGACCGGCCAATAGGGGGTCAGCCAGGGAAACAGAATGCCTCCCCGGCCATGACCTATTTCCCCGATGACCGTAACGATGGTCGCCATTCCGCCCACTACCGCAGCCGGAATGATGCTTTTGCCCACAAAGCTGAGAGCGGCCGCAACCGGAACGGTTCCGAAGGAAAGTAAGCCGATGAGAAGATTCATTCGGATTCCGAGCCATACCGCTTCGGCTTGTTCCGGGTGCCCGAAGAGATGCACGCCTCCGAACAAGAAGACGAACACGCAGGAAATCAAGACCGTTAGAAAAATGAGCGGGAGAACAACCAGCAGCTTAGCCGCTACGATCAGCCACCGGGGAACCGGGTAGGAAAACAGCTGATTGATCGTTCGCTCCTGATATTCGCGCGCCACGATATAACCCGTCATCAAGGTGAAAATCGAGGGAGCCATCATGACGAGCATCATCCCCTGCCGGTAAAATAGGCTCTGCAGGTCGAAGCCAACCGGTGTTCCATCCGGCGCCGTTTTCGGCAGAAGCTCCATTAAGGATATTAAATTGGAGGGCAGCGCCCCGATCAGAACCAGCCAAAGCATCCTCGTATGCTTAAGCTTTCTCCATTCCGTAAGAAGTAAGCTAAGCATGGGCGTTCCCTCCAGTCAATCGGATAAAATAATCCTCCAGGCTGTCCCCCGACAGCCTAATCTCGTATACTCCTACTCCATGGCTGGTCAACGCTTGAGTAACCGAAGCCGGGTGATCCAGAAGCTCATAAAGATGGATAACTCCGGATTCTGTCACCACATAGTCGGAGACACGAAGCTGCTGCTCCAGTACATAGGCCGCCTTCTTGTCTTCGTCGACTTTTATGGCCAAATAGCGTCTCGACTTGATCTGAAGGTCCACATAATCCATTTCCTCCACCAATTTGCCCTGATGGAGGATTCCGATCCGGGTAGCCAGCTGCTCGACCTCGCTCAGCTGATGGCTGGAAATCAGAAAGGTGATACCCCTCTGCCGTGCCAGCTCCTTGAAAAGCTGACGCATTTCCTTAATGCCTCCCGGATCCAGTCCGTTGGTCGGCTCGTCCAGGACAAGAAGCTCCGGCCGATGAAGCAGGGCTCTCGCCAGCCCAAGCCTCTGCTTCATCCCAAGCGAGAAGCCCTTCACCTTGCTATGCTTGGCATCCAGCAAGCCAACCGTGCTTAAAGCGTCGTCGATGTATTCCTTGTTGCCGATCCCCATCAGCCGGCGGTGAAGGTCCAGATTGTCGGCCGCACTCAAATTCAAATAAAATCCCGGATATTCGATAATGGCTCCTATCCGTTCCAGCACCCGGCTGCTGCCCGGCCCTCCCTCCCCGAATAATTCCATATCTCCCGATGTCGGACGGATCAGGCCCATGATCATCCGAAGCGTTGTCGTTTTGCCCGCTCCGTTCTGCCCGAGGAACCCGTAGATATCCCCTGTCCGTATGGACAGATTGACGGAATCTACGGCCGTGTGCTCCCCATACCTCTTGGTCAGCCGGTTGGTTCTTACTATATAGCTCATCATCCATTCGCTCCTTTCGGAACCTATTATGGCGGAGAGTTCTAACAAACCTTTAAGAAAGGTCTTACAAAACCCTTACATTTTTCGGGAAACGGATAACGAGGGAAGGCCAACCGAGAAGACGGTTCGTTCTCCGGGAAGGCTTGACACTTCGATCCTTCCGTCCTGCTGCTCCACCAGATGCTTCACGATGGTCAGTCCCAGGCCGGTACCTCGGATATTCCGGTTACGGGAAGCTTCTCCCGTATACAGCCGGTCAAACACACGGGACAGCTCCTGCGGAGGGATCCCTTGTCCCCGGTCCCAGACCTCCACCCAGGCCAGACCGGCCTCCTCCCTCAGCGAGAGTCCAATCTCGCGGCCATCCGTGCCGTAACGCAGGGCGTTTGAGAGCAGATTGTTCAGAATGCGCCTCACGTAAGCGGCATCCCCTCTTGCATAGACCGGTTTATCCGGTAGGTCTAGGGAGGGAGTAATCTCCGCCCTGGTGAAGTCCGGATAGAAGCCAAGAACCACCTCCGGGAGCAGGTCCGTCAGGTTGATTTCTTCCAGCTCCGGTGCGGAACCGTCCGATTCCAGCCTGGCCAGCTCGAAGAATTGCTCCAGTAGCGTCATCAGAGCTTGTCCCTTATCTGCTGCTATGCGAAGAAATGCGGCTCGTTCCTCCTCGGTTAAGGAGGGATCGGTCCGGAGGGCTTCCATATAACCGAGGAGGGAGGTAAGCGGAGTACGGAGGTCGTGGGAGAGATTGGAGATCATCCGCTTGCGCTCGTCTTCCAGTGTGCGGATCCGTTCCAAAGCGGCCTGGAAGGAATCGACCATCCGGTTAAGTTCACCTCCCAGGTCCTGCAAGTGATTGTGTCTGGTGTAGAGCCGGTACCTTCTGTTCAATTGGCCGCTTCGGATGTCCTTAGTCGTCCGGGCCATTCCTTCAATTTCTTTGCGAAGCCGGATGTGGAACCGAAGAAGAAGGGAACTGAGGAGAAGGATGGTTAAAAAGAGGCTGGGGATAAGCATGCTAGTCCCCCTTTCCCAACCGGTAGCCGATCCCCCATACCGTAAGGAGATAAACCGGGCGGGACGGATCCGACTCGATTTTGGCCCGGAGCCGGTTGATATGGACCATCACGGTATTATCGTCGGAGCGGCTGTCCTCCTGCCAGACGGATTCGAAGATTTGCGGCTTGGAGAAGACCTGGTTCGGATGGGACAGAAACAGCTTCAAGATGGCATACTCTTTAGCTGTGAGCGGCTTCTCCTCTCCGTTTACGCGAACTTGATAGGTCCCCGTGTCTAGCTCCAGTCCCCCATGCTTGATAACCGGAGGAGAAGCGGACGTATGGTCCGGTTGGAAGGCCATATAGCGCCTAAGCTGGGCGTTGACCCTAGCCACCAGCTCTCCGATGGTGAACGGCTTGGTCATGTAATCGTCCGCTCCCAGCCCGAGTCCGTCAATTTTGTCCATTTCGCGGTCTTTGGCCGACAGGATGATCACGGGAATCGTCTGGTTCTCCCGAATTTTCCGCAATACCTCCCGGCCCTCCACTATAGGGAGCATCATATCAAGTATCACCAGCTGATAATCCGGCCGGGCGATCCGCGTAAGCGCTTCTCTACCGTTGTAGACGGATTCCGTAACGAACCCCTCTTTGCTTAAATAGTTGGCGATCAATTGGTTGATTTCCCGATCGTCTTCTATGATCAGAATGCGGGCCGCCTTCATGCCTAATCCCCTCTTCCCGTCTAATGAAATCATCCTCTGTATTGTAGCAGGCCCCACCAGAAATTGACATGACGGACTTTAATCCCGGAAAAGAAAAACCCGCCGGATAGGCGGGCTTTTTAAGGTTGCTTATGGGCTTATGTCAACTTGCCGCTAAAAAATTCTAGACTTCCAGCCGCTCAGCTTCGCTATGGCTTCCACGTAATAATAGTCGCCATAAATCAGAGACACGTTAATATTCTGGCCCGCCGGCTTGTTGCCGGTTCCCGCCAATAGAATCGCCTCATGGGCCGGGTTCTCCCACGTTCCGTAATTCCGGGTCAACGACAGCAGGATCCGTTCGGCCTCACGGCGATAGAGGCTGCCCTCGATTCCCGGAAGCGCATCTGCGAGCTCCAGAAGACCGGAAGCCGCACAGCTTGCCGCGGACGAATCGCGCGGTTCCTCCTCCAGGTTCTCGGATGCGCGGAAATCCCAGGCGGGTACGGCATCCTCCGGCAGGCAAGCAAGGAAATAATGAGCCACTCTCTGGGCCGCTTCCAAATACCGCCTGTCCCCCGTATACCGGTAGACGTTGGCCAATCCGTGCAGTGCCCACGCGGCTCCCCGGCTCCAGGAGCAGTGCGGCCCGGCCCCCTGCCCGCCAAGCGATTCGATGAATTCTCCGGTTGCCGGATCGAAGCTGACAATATGGTTGACGGAGCCGTCCGGCCGGATAAAGCGGCTGACGACCGTATCCGCATGCAGACGGGCAATCTGGCTGAAGCGCGGATCTTGGGTAACCCGGGAAGCCCAGAACAGCAGGGAGAGGTTCATCGTGGAATCCACGATCGCCCAGCCTGTCTTCTCCTGGTTCCATGCCCGGATGAACGAACCGGCCGGGTTGAACCGGCCGCTCAGGAAGGTCGCCGCTTGAACCCCGCGTCTTAGAGCATCTTTACAGCCGGTTAACGTATGCTTGATGACCGCAGTCGGAAGGAACTGGAACCCCACATCGTGATGAAAATTGTTGTCCTCCGCGAACTTCCCCTCGATCCGGATGTCCCAGTCCCAAGCGGCCTTCCGGTAATGCTCTTTCCCCGTTTGCTCGTAGAGGATCCACAGAATACCCGGCCAGAAGCCCGATGTCCACCAATCCAGACGCAAGTCGTCGTAGATTCCATCCGCTTTCGCCACATGCGGCGACTTCCCTTTCAGCTGATCGATCATCCGGTCGACTTTTGCCGTTAAGGCCTCTCTTACCTCTGGCAGGATTTCCTCCAGCCGTTCCGCTTTCTGCCATGCGCTTATTCCGTTACCCATCGTCATTCCCCCTTTCTTACAGGATAGCAGATGCCGGCTCTACCGGTGTTTCGTTCGCTTATGATAAAATGTTGCTGTATTACGATATCCTAAAGCAGGGAGCGCCCATGAATTCCCTAAACTATATGAACTTGAATCAGCATCCCGTTTATCTGTCCTTCTTCAAGGACCGCACCCAGGAATTTACGGAAATTTACCACGCCCACCAGGGAATGGAGTTTCTTTATGTTCATGAAGGACAAGGCCATGTGGTGGTCGACCGGCAGATTTTCGAACTCCAACCCGGAACCTTGTTCTATTTCCGCCCTTATCAGCTTCATCGCATTCAACTGAAGCTGCAGCCTAATCAGCGATACAGGCGTTCTCTGTTCGTTTGTGAACCGTCGATGGTGGATACCGTTCTGCAGCCTTTTCCCGGCCTTCAAGCCTTTTTCCGAACACTCTGTAAAGATTCCCTTAGGCAAACCATGACGTTTCAGGAGGAAAACGATTGGGAGTCATGGATTCGCCTTCATTCCCGGCAGATAGGGGCCAGTCCTCCCGAACGGCGGCTCGAAGATGAGCTTATATTTTTTAGCGGCTTGCTGCAGCGGATCCGCCATTTCTGGACGGAAGCGTCCGAGCTGGCTTCCGCTAAACGGGCTTCTACCACGGCCGAGAGCATCATGGAATGGATTGAAGAGCACTATACAGAACCCTTTGAATTAAGCAAGCTTGCCCAAGCGGTTCATTTATCCCCCAACCATGTGTCAAGCTTGTTCCGAAAGGCGGTGGGCAGCAGTATCACGGAATACTGGATGGCCCGCCGGATCCGCCAAGCGTGCTGGCTGCTCCGCTCGACCGACCAGTCCGTAAAGGCTGTTGGTGAAGCCGTCGGATCGACCAATTTCTCGTATTTCTGCCAGACCTTCAAACGGCATACAGGGCTTACTCCTCATCAATTCCGCCAAACGAGGCGGCTGTACGATGAACAGTCGGGGAGTTAGGATTTGTCTCCCTGAATGGCCGCTGCTTTTTTATAGAGCGACAGGATAGGCCTAGTGCTAAAAAGCATAAACTGGAACGATAACACGATCAGGAGAACAAGACGAAGAATCATCACAAGGCACCTTCCATGGGGGAAAATAAGCCATTGACACCGGAGCCCGGACATGACTATACTAGCGATAACATATCAAACTAAACATATCGGAATTATAAGCTTGATCTATTTTAAGGTCAACCGGAACACCGGAGACTTTCCTCTCGCCTGACAGGTACGGGCGCTGTGGAGAGTCTTTTCTTTTTTCACATCCCCCGCAAAGGAGAGATCTCAATGAGCAGCATTATTCTGGACATCGATCATCTGGACAAAACGTTCGAAACCCCGGCGGGTTCCATTCAGGCCCTTCGCGACATCCGGCTGCAGGTTAAGCAAGGGGAATTTGTTACGGTGATTGGCCCGAGCGGCTGCGGCAAAAGCACCCTCCTCAAAATTATAGCGGGGCTGGACACCGCTCACCAAGGGAAAGTGCTGCTGGAGAACCGGCCGGTGGAACGGCCAAGCATCGACAAAGGGTTTATCTTTCAGGAGCACCGGCTCTTCCCCTGGTTGAATGTCGAGAGAAACATCGCCGCCGATCTGTCACTATCCGATCCTCAGGTGCGAAAGAAAGTTGATGAGCTCATTGAGACCGTCCGGCTCAAGGGCTTTGAGAAAGCCTTTCCCCGGGAGCTCTCGGGAGGCATGTCCCAGCGTGTGGCCATTGCCCGCGCCCTGCTGCGCAACCCCAAGGTCCTTTTGCTCGACGAACCGTTCGGGGCGCTGGATGCCTTTACCAGGGGGCATCTGCAGGAGGTGCTTCTAGATATTTGGCGGCAGAACCAGACGACTATGATTCTCGTGACCCATGACATCGACGAAGCGGTGTTCCTGGCGAACCGGGTCGTCATCATGGATCCCCGGCCGGGGACGATCCGTAAAATCGTTGGGATCGACCTGCCGTTTCCCCGCAAGAAATCCAGCGTCTCGTTCCAGGAATACAGGCGGCTCGTTCTGAATGAATTCGAACGCGTTGACGAGCTTGAGCTCGTGGACAGCTCCGGCATTTAATTTAAATCCAATTTAACCCAATTCGGAAAGGAAGGTATCACCTAATGAGCACATCGAAAACC
Source organism: Paenibacillus sp. CC-CFT747 (assembly GCA_030323305.1). GTDB lineage: Bacteria > Bacillota > Bacilli > Paenibacillales > NBRC-103111 > Paenibacillus_AO > Paenibacillus_AO aurantius. The sequence goes on from CP106741.1 coordinate 5,227,733, forward strand.
TTGGTTAGACCCGTTATAGAGGCAGCTGGCAAAAGGAACAAAAAGACCGTCCCCCGTGCCGGATCGGCCAAATGGAGGACGGTGCGCAGGGGCTTGTATTTGCCCCTCTTTCTCTTGCTGGGCTGGCAAATCTCCGGAACGCTCGGCTTGATCTCTCCCACTCTTCTGCCTCCCCCATCCGCTATCGCTCAAGCGGCGTGGGAGCTGGCCGTGTCCGGAGAGCTGTGGCTTCACCTGCAGGTAAGCATCCGGCGGGCGGCCATCGGCTTTCTGCTCGGAGGCAGCCTCGGTCTTCTCTTCGGCGTCCTGACGGGAATGTTCAACCGGGTGGAGCAGACAGTCGACCCCAGTGTCCAAATGCTGAGAATGATTCCCCACCTGGCCATCACCCCGCTTTTTATTCTGTGGTTCGGCTTTGGGGAGGTATCCAAAATATTGCTGATTGCCAAAGGCGCCTTCTTTCCGCTCTATGTCAATACGTTCCTAGGCATCCGCAGCGCCGATTCCAAGCTGTTCGACGTCGCCCGGATCCTGGAATTTTCCCGGTGGAAGCAAATTACCCGTCTCGTTCTCCCTGCCTCCCTGCCCAACGTTCTGCTCGGCCTCCGGCTGTCGCTTGGGGTGTCCTGGCTCGGTCTGGTCGTCGCCGAGCTGATGGGCTCAAGCGAAGGCATCGGCTACTTGATCATGGATGCGAGACAGTTCTCCCAGACGGCCATCGTTTTTGTGGGCATCGTCATCTTCGCGGTGGTAGGCAAGGCGACAGACTCCCTCGTCCGCTTCCTCGAGAGAAAGCTGCTGAAATGGCGGGATTCCTACTCAGGCTGACCGGGGCCCGTCAAGGAAGCATGGAAGCGGCGTACCCTTTGCCGTAAAGAATATCATATTGAACCAATTCGTATTCATGAAGCAGGTTCGTCTGGTCTTGGGTCAGCTCCAGCAGGGGCTGGCCTTCTTGATTGACGTAAACGTTCCGGCTGACGCCGGGAAGCTGCTGACGGACCGTGTTAAGCATCTGATAGAAAGGCGGCTCGGGCAGACCGGCCAGCTGGAAGAGAACCGGCCCGAAGAACGAAGGGGAAAGGGCCCCTAACGGTTTCTGTTCCAGAGGATAGTTGGCCGCAATGAGCAGAGGAGTCTCATGAATGAACTGCTGCTGCTCGGCTCCGGACATGTTACCGGTCGTCGGGAATAAGGTGGAATCCTCCAAAGCCGGCAGATGATCCCCGAAAACCAGCACCAGGGTAGGACGCTTGATCGCCTGCACCGCTTCCACCAGGTAGCCGATCGCCTTATCGGTCTCCTTCACGCTCTGGGAGTAGCTTTCGAGCTCGGTTTTGCCGCTGCCCTCCAACCCGGTAACCGTAGTGGTGTTGGGTCCGTTCAAGCCTTCCATAATGGGAAGATGGTTCTGCATCGTGACCAAATGAACGAAATGAGGCTGGTCCCCCTCCTTCAGGACATCGACCACCTGCTGGGCGGCGGCCCGGTCGGAAATAAAGGCATTGGGGCTTAACTTATCCTTGTAGGCGATGTCATCTTGCGTAATAAAACGGTCAAATCCGAGAACCGGATAAACCCGGTTGCGGTTATAGAACGTCCCGTCAAACGGATGAACGGCCGTGGCCGAATAGCCTTGAGCCTTGAGCAGGCTGACCATGGAAGGAAAGCTTGTTTTGTTAACGAGAAGCTGCTGATACGGGACCGTTCCCTGGTTCAGGAAGGACATGGACAGCCCGGTCAATGCTTCGAACTCCACGTTGGAGGTTCCCCTCCATACATGGGCGAGAGAGTCGTTCCGGAAGGGTAAACCGCCTGCAGCCGGTGGATATTCGCCATCGGATCTTCACTGAAGGTCACGCCGCTCAGTCGTGTCGGGTCAAAGAGGGACTCATCCATCACGACGACAATGTTGGGCTTCTCCCCGTTAATACCGGAGGTGTTGGCGGCAAGACTCGCATACTTCCCGGCAACCTGACTAACCGCGGCTTCATTGTAATCGGGCGGCTGGTTTTGAACTTTCGAATTGATGTTCTGCAGGAAGGCGAGCATGAAGCCGTTCATCAGGTAATTTTCGCGCTGGTTCCAGTTATAGTTAACCATTCCCATCTTGGCAAGCGGCTTCGCGAAGACGGAGTGCTGAATGTGGAAACAGAAGAAGACCGTAAGCAGTCCGGCCGCCACCCAAGCCATCCGGGAGGGCAGCTTCCGCTTGACTCTGGGCAGAGCAAAGGTTGCGGCCAGCGCCAGAACGACGCCCCCTGCGGCCGCGATGAGGACGGCGGGAGAAGCAATACCTCTAGCGATTTTGAGCATCTCGGATAAATTGACCAGCTGCTTCAAATCCCAGGGATACAGGGGCTCGCCAAGAAGCTTAAGCTTATGGTACTGGCTGAAGCTCACCGATCCGATCAAAGCGGCGGTTAAGCCTATAGCAAAATAAACATTGTTCACAAGCGCGCCGAGACCGACAATCAACAGATACAGAATGAAGGTACTCAGCAGATAAAGGGTAATGTGTGTACCCATCCAATCCTTCAGGCTGTCCTGATAGGGTTTGAGGGTCACATACTGAAGCGAAATCGCCATGGCGTTCGCGGCGGCAAAGGTCAATAGGAAGCTTACCATTCTTCTAAGGATCGACAAGGGTGGATCTCCTTTCCCATCTTGATTAGCCGGTGCCCGAAAAAATAGAGGAACCCCATGGTGGCAGGCTCCTCCTTTGGATCGGGTTTTATGTAGGTATGGTAAAGGTACCCCACTAACCTTAATCTAACCTTAAAACAAACTGAAGGTTACCTGAAAAGCCGTTCGGCGAGCCAGTCAAAGGAGATTCTTCCGGAAATTTCATGCCCGCCCGGAAACACATCCAGCCCGAATTGGCCGCCGGCTCCCATCCTCTCGTAGACTCCCTCCAGATAGGCCGCCGCTTTCCTCACATGCTCCACCGGAAACAGCCGGTCCCCTTCTCCCGCCTCCACAAATAGCGGCCGGGGAGCGATCAGCCCCACCAGCTCCTGCTGCTCCGCCTCGTTCAGAATCCCCGGCAGGTAGTTGTCGATGCAGTGAGTCACGCTCAGGATACTTCCTTCGAAGGTATTGGTCCAGCCGGTCAAGACAGCGGCCGAAATCCGGTCATCCAAAGCAGCCGTGTAGGCGGCGACCAATCCGCCTCCCGAGAAGCCGATGATTCCCACCCGTCCCGATTCCACATCCTTCCGGGACTGGAGGTAGTCGATCGCTCTCCTCGCTTCGTAGATCCGGATCCCGGCCAGGGTGCTGCCCTGCATCAGCAGGTGGGACGACAGAGTAGCACAGGAGCTCAAGTGAGGCTTCTTCCGCATCTCCTCCGTCATTCTCCGCAAGCCGAACCCCATGATCTCGGGGATGACCACGAGAAGACCGCGCTTGACCAGTTCCACCGCAAAGCGGTTGTGGATGCCCGGCTGGTCCAGAAGGGCTTCCTCCGGATCCATGCCGACGGCATCGAGCTGCCCGTTCCCGTGGCCGTGACAGGCGATAACCGCCGGCCATGGACCTTCTCCGTCTTTCGGCTTGAGCACCAGAACCGGAACCGTTACGGAAGGCATAGTGGAATAGGCAATCCGCTCCATAACAAAATCCCCGTAGTCCTTCGTTTCCAGAAGGACCGGTTCAAGCGGCGAAGCCGCATCCTCAACAGGAAGACGGCCAAGCGCTTGACGCAAGCCTCCCAGCAGGGCTTCCCTCCACGCTTCCGTCCCTTCCTCCGGCCGGCCGCTGCGCCGCTGCGCCGCTTCCCCGTACAGCCTTTTCACATAAGCATCCATCGAATAATTGAAAGACATGCTTCTTTCACCTCGTTTCCATTATCGGGCCATTCCCTGCAAAAGCCAAGGGGACGCTTCCACGTCCCCTCGGGTTAAGCCGTTATCATAGCAGGATCTAAACGTTCAGAGATTGCCTGGAGACCAAGGTGGAGGTGAAGGTATACTTGCCGGAGCCTAGTTCAACCGCCATTCCCTGCTCCTTTCCCGCTGCCGGCCTCCCGCCTTCAGCCGGTTTTCCGTCTAAGAGGATATCCTTGCCCGGAACCTCCACGATGGCCGCTGCGTTAGCCGGAATTTCCACCTCCAGCGTCAGCTGGCCCGAATCGGATAACTTCCATTCTATGGAGTAACGACCGTAAAGCGAATCATAAGAAGCTTTGACGCTGGTTAACCGGCCTCCCGGCTGCGGGCGAAGGATGGCACGGCGGAAACCGGGTGCGCTTGGATCGGCTTCTATGCCCGCCATATAGCGGAACATCCACTCCCCTACGGAACCTAAGGAATAATGATTAAACGAGTTCATGGATGGGGTTTGGAAGCCTTTCTCCTCGGTCCATCCGTCCCATCTTTCCCAGATGGTCGTAGCCCCGTGCTTGATCGAGTACATCCAGGAAGGGAAGGCTTCCTGGGTCAGAAGCGTATAAGCAACTTCGAGCTCACCGCTGTCGGTCAGGGCCGGAAGTAGATAGCCCACTCCGAGGAAGCCGGTGGACAAACGATTGCCGCGCTCCCGGATATCCGCCGTCAGGCGGGCAAGGGCAAGCGGCTTCAGCTTTTCGGTAAGCAGCCCGAATTGAAGAGCAAGCACATAAACCGTCTGCGTCTCTCCATGAATCCGGCCGTCTTCCTCCACGAATGCCCGGCGGAAGGCTTCTGCTATACTGGCGAAATGGGCTTCATATTTCTCCTGATCGGCCGTGCGGCCCAGGGCCCCCGCGATTTGGGCCAGCACCTTCGTGCTGTAGGCAAAATACGCGGTGGCCAGCACCTCGTTCGGCGTATCCGCATCGATGGACAGCCAATCGCCGTAGTTGGCGTAATCCGGCCGGATCAGCCCGTCTGTGTTATTCGTCAAGTACTCCACCCAGCGGACCATGGCTCCGTAATGGGTTTCCAGAATGCGCTTATCCCCGTACATCAGGTACAGCGTCCAAGGAATGATAACACCCGCATCGCCCCAGCCCGCGTTATCCGGAGCAAACCAGTTCAGACGGGTATTCCACATCTTGTGCCGGATCCAGCCCGCATCCGGAGCAACATCGGTAAAGGCGCCGGACGGCTGCTGGCAATCGATCATGTCCCCGACGAATTTGGTAAAGAACCGAGAAACATCCATATGATAGGAAGCCGTACGGGCAAAAATCTGGGCGTCTCCTGTCCAGCCCAGCCTTTCATCGCGCTGCGGACAGTCCGTCGGAACCGATAGAAAATTTCCCCGCTGCCCCCAGGTGATATTGGAGAACAGCTGATTGACCATCGGATCGGACGTTTCCAGCGTGCCGGTTACCGGGGTATCGGAGTGAATGACTTTGCCGGTGATCGTGGACAAATCCGGCTCACCCGGGTAGCCGATCAGCTCCACATAACGGAATCCGTGAAAGGTAAAATGGGGCTCATAACGCTCTTCTCCGTCGCCCTTCAGAATATAGTGATCCTGCTGAACGGCCTTACGCAGGTTGTCCAGGTAGAGCGTTCCATCCGGATTCAGCATCTCGGCGTGGCTTAAGGTCACCTTCGTGCCCGCCTCACCCTTCACGCGGACCTCTGTCCAGCCGACCATGTTCTGGCCCATGTCATAGATATAGGTGCCTGCTTCCGTCCGGCGGACGGATGCAGGCTGCATCGATTGCGTAATCCGGATGGGTGGTTCCACGGCCGCCGACAGGATTCCATTGTAACCGGCTCGGACATCGGGCTCTTCCCAGGCGGCCGAATCGAAGCCGGGTCGATCCCACCCCGTTAGCTCGAGCCTCGCATCGTAGGTCTCCCCGAGAATCATATCCGAATAGCGGATCGGTCCCTCCGAGGTGCGCCAAGAGCCGTCCGTGATGACGAGCTCTTTGCTGCCGTCTTCATACTCCAGGCTGGCCTGCATCAGGAAAAAGGCCTTTCCCCGTACACATGCCGACCCAGGAAGCCTACCGTTCCGGCGTACCAGCCGTCTCCTATTATGGCGCCGAACGCATTGTCACCCTCCGTTAGAAGACCCGTAATGTCATATGCGTGAACTTGAACGCGTTTGTCGTAATCCGTCCAGCCGGGGGCAAACAAATGGCCCACCGGAGAGGCATTTACTCTTAACTGAAACAATCCGAGCGCCGTTGCATAGACCACCGCCCGCCGAAGTCCTTTACGAACCGAGAATTCCTTACGCAAGTAAGGGAGGGCTGCAGCTCCAGATCCGGCTTAGCTTTGCGCCCGATCCACTTGGCCTTCCATTCTCCGCGCTCGAGGATGCCCATCGCCCAGGAGGCCGTCTCGCTCCACTCCGAGGCTTGGTTGTCCTCGTCCCATACACGAACCTTCCACCAATAGGCGGTGTCCGATAGAAGGGCTTTCCCCTCATAAGCAATATGGGTAGACTCCCCGCTCTCTACCCGGCCGCTGTCCCACAGGTCCCCTTCTTCCCGGCTGATGCGTTCGCGGGTAGAGGACACCAGAATCTGATAGGCCGTTTGCCGCGCATTCCTGCGGTCCGATTCTAATCGCCAGAACAGGCGGGGCTTCCTTTCGTCCAATCCTACCGGGTTCGTCTCGTATTCGGTCCGGCAGGCCGTCACTTGGATGGTCATGTTGGATTCCTCCTATTGTATGTATGGAACAGCTGCTGCTCGGCATCTTAGCCCGGGCTCCAACCTTTCCCCTTCGGCCGGCGCAACTGGCTGCCTCACTAAATGTTTATCTAGGCAAATAGTCTTATTCTTCCAAACCTCACCGGTTAACTTCATCCTACCACCGTATTTACTTAAACGTCAACGATCGTTTAGCGTATATCGTGAATTTTTCAGTTAATTTTATAATTATTTAAGTAAAATAGACTGATTCCGCTAAACTTCTTCGTTTACTCCCTTGCTTGAGGGGAGAACTAATAGTAAACTCAACTTAACGCATTCCCTATATTAAGCAGATTGGAGACTTGCTCTTGAAAATAGAAGATATCGCCAAACTGGCCGGCGTTTCCAAAGCCGCTGTTTCCCTAGCCCTTAACGGTAAGCCCGGGATCGGGGCCGAGACACGGGAACGCATACTCCAGATCGCCCGGGAATCCGGTTACATGCCCAAAAGCAAATCCTCCGAGACCGGACCGCAGAAATCGCTGGTCTTTCTCGCCTTCACCAATTCAGGCATCGTGCTCGAAGAGTACTACCGGCAGCCTTTCTTTCGCGAGCTCATCCAGCACACGGAGGAACGCTGCCGATCCAAAGGCTTTTCCCTTCTGTTTCGTTCCGTGAACATGGAATCCTTCGAACAGGAGATTGAACTCGTGGCGTCGGAGCACCGGGAAAGCGGCGTTATTCTGCTCGGTACAAACCTGAGCCGCCCTGAGATCGAAAGCATTTCCCGAAAGCTGCCTCATCTGGTGGTGCTCGATACGTCCTTCGAAACGCTGCCGGTTCATTTTGTGCAGATCAATAATGGAATGGGGGCTTATCAAGCCGGCTCTTCGCTTTGCCGGATGGGTCATACCGAGATCGGGTATGTGGCCTCTTCCGTCCGAATCAACAATTTTAACGACCGGCGGCGGGGCTTCGAGACCGCCTTAGCCGAGAACGGGATGTCGCTGGCCGAAAAGGACGTTTTCACCTGCTCCCCCACCGTCCTGACCTCCCAGCCTTCGCTCGCCGACCAGTTTGCCGCTTACCGGAAACGCCAGGGAAGACTTCCGGGCGCGCTGTTCTGCGAATGCGATTATATCGCGATCTCTGCCATTAAAACGTTAACCGAGCTCGGGGTCCGCATTCCCGAAGAGATTTCCGTCATCGGGTTTGATAACATTTCCGAAGCGGTCATTGTTTCCCCTGAATTGACTACGATTCATGTAGAGAAGGAGAGAATGGCTCAGTTAGCCGTCGATCTGCTCGTGCAAACGTTGGATGACCCTTCGCTCGCCCGTGTAAAGACTCTGGTAGACACCACCTATGTGGAGCGTCAGTCGTGCCGCCCGCCGGAAGTCCGGACCGCCTTAAACGTGAACCATTAGGAATCCTTCTCCACCTTATGAACGGCTCGGCCACAGCCTGACGGCAAAGAGGCTCAACAGAAAGGGAATTTCCCGTTGAGCTCTTTGTCTTTTTGTTATTCCCGGGCCGCTTTCCCGTCCAGGACCAGCTTGATAATCGTATCGACCGGCTGCCACAGGTTCTCGGGAAGGGTTAGGGAAATCCCGGCCTCATCCTGGGTATACGCCAGTTCTTCTCCCTCCAGGGTACGGCAGGCTACTACCTTCTGACGCAGGGGAGGAAGCTTTTCTGAACGGAAAGCTTCAGGATTCCGAACATGCACATAAACCGTGTCGTCACGGAAGGTAGAGCCGTATACGCCGTCAACCGGCTGCCAAGGCCCTCCGCGCGTTCCATAAATGCTTTCCCCGTTCTTATGCATCCATTGCCCGATTTCGCGGAAAAGCTGAACCTGATCGTCCGGTATGACTCCGTCCTTATCCGGGGTAACGTTCAACAGAGCATTGCCGTCCCGTACAAACACGTTCAGGATCAAATCCATTACCTTCTCGAAAGGCATCGCCCGGTTCTCCGGCCTCCATGCCCAGGAACCCCCAATGCTGAAATTCTTCTCCCAAGGAAAAGGGATGATTGCCCCGCCAATGTCGTGGGGTCCCTCGTCGCAGGAGAAATCCCCTTCCCACCCGGAGCGCTCGTTAATGACCGTCTTCGGGTTATGCTTGCGAACCATCGTGTTCAGCTTAACGGGCTCCCACAGCCAGGCTCCGCCCGCATCCGATCCTTTGTGGGCAAGCCATGACCCGTCGTACCAGAGGATGTCGATTGTCCCATAGGAAGACATCAGCTCTTCCACCTGGTCATAGGCTTGTTTTTTGAGAAGAAGGGCGTTGTCATACTTCTCCACCGGCTCAAAGTAGCCGGGGAACCGCCAATCGAGCGGAGAATAATAGAGCCCGACCCGGAGGCCCTGCCGGCGGGCCGCTTCCGTGTATTCTTTCACGAAATCCCGGTGGGCGTCCGCCTGCATGGTGGTGAACGAATCGTAGCTGCCCGGGCTGTCCCATAGCGAGAAGCCGTCGTGATGCCGCGCGGTCATGACCATGTAGCCCATGCCGGCGTCTTTGGCCAGCTTCGCCCATTCGTCCGCATCGAACGCCTGCGGATTGAAGGACATCGCAATCTTCCGGTATTCCTCTTCCGGAATCTGCTCGTGGTGACGCACCCACTCTCCGCGTCCGATGATCGAGTATGCGCCCCAATGGATGAACATGCCCAGCTTGGCGTCCCGCCACCAGCGTAGATCTTCCTCCGCAAGCTTAAGCTCCGGGCACTTGATGCCGTCGGTGCTCTTGAACCGGACGTTGCTCTTGAGCATGGAAGCAAGCTCCGCCCCGCTCATGGGCGACGGCTCCCCGTTCGAATAGGTCAGCCCCCGCTTCTCAAGCTTGCGCCGGTTGGCTTCGTTCTGCATCAGCTTCTTCACTTCCTGAAGCGAGAACCAGTAGGTATCTTCCGGGTTCAGCGTCGATTGGTGACGGTTGATTTTCCCTGCATATTCATTCAGCTGCTCTTCCGAGAGATTATCCAGCTGGCGGCGCAGATACTCCGCTTTCTCCTCCGCCGGCAATCCCGCCGCCTTCAGAAAGGTATCCATGATCTCAAGCTCGGTTGGCGTAAGCATCCGTCTCACCTCCTTGTACAGGAAGAGAATATTCACGCAGAAGCTCGTCGACCTTCACCGGCCGCCCGGTCTCCCGGCTTCTTTCCATGGCGGCCATGACCGCCAGTGTATGAATTCCTTCCAAAAGATCCGGCTTCGGGGTCTCTCCCCGGTCCAGGCAATCGGCGAAATACTCGATATAATTCTGGTATTCGCCCGCATGGTGGCTCTCTCCTCGAAGCGGAAGTAATAGGGATGCTTCTCCTCGTAGGAATGCGTCATCGGTCCCTCACCGGCAAAATGGGTGTGGTATAGCAGCTTGGAGTACAGCGCCCGGCTGGTCCCCGCCGAGCCGCGAAGCGTGCAGCCGATCCCCGAATCGACCTGGCGGAGCGTCGGCTTCGTATAGGACCCGCTCACCTGGGCGATCCGGCCTTCTCCGTCTCGAAGCAGGAACCGCAAAGTATCGGGTGAGGTCAACCCGTACTCCTGGTTCACCCGGCTGGAGTGACCGTATCCGAAAACCTCCTCAATGCCCGGCAGGTACCATTTGGCCAGGTCCACCGGGTGGCTGAGGAAATTATGCATCCAGGAGAAGCCCTTCTGTCGGCTCCAGTCCCGTTTCAGAAACCAGCGGGCATCCGAAATGTAATACGCTTCCACGGTATCCACTTCCCCGTGGCGTCCCGCTTCATAATCCTTCCGCTGATGAATCATCGGTTCGAAGAACCGAGAGCTCTGGCCCACAAACACGAGCTTGCCCGCCTTCTTCGCCGCGTCCAGGAGGGACGATGCCTCCTCCAGCGAATGCAGGAGGGGCTTCGTCACGATGACATGCTTTCCGGCTTCCAGCGCTTGCCGAATATGCCGGCCGTGCAGCTGATCCGGAGTATAGATAGCGATAACCTCAATCTCCGGATCGTTTAACAAATCCTCATAACTCAGGGTATAACGGGAAAGGCCGAATTCCTCCCTTCTTGCGCGGCAGACTTCCTCGTTCAAATCACAGACATTGATCAACTCCCAGCGTTCGCTTTGAAGTGCCGCCGAGATGATGCTGCGTCCTTCCCCCAGCCCGATTACTCCCAGCTTGTAGGTTCGACTCATGGGTCACACTCCCTTTTCGCTTACTGGTAAAGCCAATCCAACGAACGGGCGCTTTCGCTAAACGGGGAAACATCGCGCTCGGCCAGCTTCTGGTCCGCCCGGATCACGCCCAAGACAGCGTAGGCCCCTACCCCCAGGTTAAGGGTATGCCGGCCCGGTTCATACAGGAAGGCATGCACGTTGACGGACGGATAGAAAGCCGGCTTCACCCCTTTACGCAGAACGGGCGCCAGTCCGCCCCGGTCATCGGCGTGGGTATTCTCGTCCAGGGTGGGGACCTGAAGCCACTGGCTTTCTCCCGACCGGAAGTACCCCACCAACACGCACGCCGGTTCCGCCAGCTCAAACTCCAGGGCAACTCCCTGCTTGGCGGCTTCCTCCCGGCTAAACCGGATCCCGGTCAGACCGTCTAACTCCTCCGCCCAGCTTTGGGCGTATACTTCTCCATCGGTGAAGAGGCAGCTGTCTTTCTGGATGGTATACGTTTCCGCGTTGTCCGACAGCAGCCGGAACTCCGCCTGGCGGTAAGGCTGTATTTTCTCTTCGCTTGCAACGGAAGTAGGCAGCTCCCCTGCTTTCAGCCTCTCCAGCTGTGCCGTAAAGCGGGCAAGCTCTTCTTCGTACAGAGGCAGGCAATCGGTCCAATGGCAGTATTTCTGGCCGTCAGGGAAAGGAATTTTGCGGTGCGGCGTCAGCATGCTGTTGGCATACAGATAAGTTTGCTCCGTCAGCTTCGTCAGTTTCCGGTACCAGTCTACGCTTTCCTCGAAATACGGCTGGGCCTTCTCCAGAATATCAAGCGAACGGAGATAATCTCCGCCGGCGGCATGCTTGTAGAGCAGGATCTGAACCGCGGCACGCACCTTGGCGCCATAGAAGTAAACCATATCCCGGATCGCTTCCACGTCCGTAGCAATCCGCTCAAACTCTTCCGCATGCCGGGTCACATGGGGACGAGCCCGTTCGATCGCCTCGGCCGCCAGGTCCGCAAAGGCTTCCGCCGCTTTCACAACGTCATAAGGCGTTTCTCCGATGTGCGGCTCCCCTTTCGCCTCGCGCTCCGCATAGAGCTCCAGCCTCTCTCCCTGAGGGGCATGGTCTTCCCAAAGCGCCTTATAAGGCGAGTAACGGTCGGGATTCGTCAGCTGGCTCATGGTCATGCCAAGAGAGAGCGTTTGCCGGTTCCCTTCGGTGATGCCAAAACGCCGAAGCAGGCGCGGGGCACATTCGCCGAAAGCGTCGTAAGCATCAAGAAGGGCGGCGCCGGCTTCCCGGCTTCCGAAGCGTTCCGCCAGCTCTTCGGCCCAGTAGTAGTGCTCGGTTTGCGGATCCCGATCCGGGTTCCAGGCATACCGGGCCCAAGCGGCATACCAGATCCAATCGCGTTCGACCTGTTTAACCCTCGGAGTGGTTTTATCTGCCGTGTAAGGCCAATCCCAATAAAACAGCGGGTAGACATGAAGGCCGTTCGCATGCTGCCGGTGCTTCGCCGCCTGCATGCTTTTGTGAATGAAAGCCGGGGAACCATAGCGGAAGGGCTCCAGATTGGCCAAAATATGAATATTGACGATATGAACGGACTGCATGGAGCTCAAATTGTTATGAGTCTCCACCCATCCTCCCCTCGGTGTCCAGGTGGTGAGAGATTCTCCGTTGTATTTGGCTTCCGTGTAGAGATTCGAATAGAGAGGCATGGCCTTCTCGATGATGGGCTCGGCCTTGACGGCGTGGGCCCGGAGAATGATGGGAGGCAGCTCCTTCAGCTTGTTGTCCTCCAAGCCTTCTTTCACACCGGCAATGATGGTGTCGGTAAACCACTCCGTCCCGTAGACGCTGCCTTGCAGAGCCTCGCCCAGGCAAAGCATGATCCCGACGTTCGGGAAGGAACGGACGAACTCGGCAATCGACTTCCGCGTATAATCGGCCGTGATGGGCAGCGGCTTCGGCTGGTGCAGCTCCAATCCGTGCTTCTCGGCAAAGGGCAGCGGAATATGAATGTTGTAGAAGTTCAGGACGACCCAGATTCCCCGCTTGTCCGCCTCCGCCGTCAACCAATGAAAGGTTTCGACGTTCAAACGGTATTCTTCTTCCGTTACTTCCAGCGCCTCGGGATAGTCCTTCAGCTTAACCAGGGAAGCGAACGGATGCCCGGTCCATATGTAAACGACGTTGCTGCGCTGTTCGAGCAGCATATCCAAATAGTCGAGCCACATATCCTTGTCATAAAACCAGGGAAAACGATCCGGCGTAATGGGATACTCGTAGGTTCTCCGGGGAGGCTCGATCTTCGTCTTCTGAAGGCCGAGCACCGGCCCGCGAAGCACAAAAGACGGCGTTTCTCCAACCGCCAGCAGTTCGGGAAGGCGGCCGGCCTTTCGAATCTGCCGGGCAAGCTCCTTGGCCCCGTACAAGGCACCGGTCTCTCCACCGCCCGAAACGGTAATCAAATCGCCGGGCAGCGTGGCCAGGTAGAAGCCTTCTTTACCGGGAGGAGTGGAGTGATAGATCAGCACTTCCTGCTCTTCAAGCGTACGGAGGAACGCGGAGTCCTCCCGGCTGCAGATGTAGATTTTGGTTCCCTTCGTATTCCGGTAAGCTTCAGCGGTCCATATTTCCCCGGAAGCCTTCTCCACCCGATACCCGGCCGCTTCCAGGCTCTCCTGCAGCAATTCCAACGCAAAAAGCAGACGCGGTGATTCCTGGCCCTGCGTACCCAGATAGACGGTTTCTTTCTCCTTATTCATGTATGTTCTCCCTCCAAACCTTTTTACTGGCTGCCCATTCATCTCTTGCTTCTTATTCTCCAAACGCGTGGTCACTTACGATCTGCCCGTATGCACTTCCGCCTTCAGCCGGCTGCCGGAAGCATCCTCCGGATAGAACCGGATTTCCGTCTCCCCGAAGCGCTGTCTCCAACAATCCTTTGCCCCCAAAAGGGATCGGCCGCCTCCTGCACTTCCTCGCTTAGGAAATCCTCCGTCACCAGCCAGGCTCCCCCTCCGGCGAAGCGCCGGCTCTCTTTCCACTCCCCGGGCGCAAGCCAGCTCGCAATGATCACCAGGGCGCCGTCCTCCGCCCTACCCCGGAGGGCGGCTGCCGTGTGGGAGGAAAGACGCGACCCGGCGGCTAAGATCAACTTGGGACGGCCCAACTGATCGTCCCGCACCTGCTCGTCGAAGGCGATGGCATTGTTCACCGGGTGGAACAGCCCGTGCATGTCCGTTTGCGTAAGTTCTGCGCTTCCGGACAGCAGCGGATACCCCTCCGGCGGGACCCTTTTCTTAAGCTCATGCCGCGGGAACGAATAGCCCGGGATGTGCATGCAGCTGCCATGAGCGGGAATGGACCCGCGGCTGATGAGGTGCCAGACCGCAAATAGGCTTTTGGTTGACTCGGGTGCTTCCAGCCCGCGGTTGCCGAACAAACGGGCGTTCTGCCCGTAGTTGCTGTCATCCGAATGAATGATCACGATATCGGGTGCGGCTTCCCGGTGACTCCAGTGAAGCGGATGTTGAGGCACATACTCATTCACGAAGCGGTCCCAGACTTCGCCGAAAGCGGTCTTCTCGAAGCGGTCCCCCGGTGATGGAGCAGCACGTCGACATTCTCGGTAAACAGATGGGTCGGCCCCATCAAATACCCCATGTGAAGCGCGGATTCGAATTCCTCCGGAGAATGGCCGGGAAAGCCCGAGGTCCTGGTGAACCAATGCCCTATGTCCGGTCCCCACAGATCGGCGCAGATCCACATGTCGCGTCCATACTGCTGGGCCGCTCCAAGTGCTGTTCCTAGCTGAAGGGCCTGGAAGGACTCCTTCATGATTTTGGGGCACAGGTCCATTCCGGCACGGGCTTTGGCATGAAACAGGGTGGGAAACACCTGCTCCGACAGCAGCGGGACGGAGGCGGGGTCAAGCACGTGCTTCCGCATAAGCTCCCTAACATGGCCAGTCCGGTCGGAAACGGCCTTCACCACCTTCTGGTAAGACTCCTCCAGGCTAAGCCCGTCTGTCGTTCCCCAGTGGGGATACCAGCCGTCCTTGCGGTACTGGCCGGCGTTAATCTGCAGATGCTCCGGCTCGTCATAAAGCAATCCAATGAGCCTTCCGCTCCGGGCCGCTTCCAGAATGGCCTCGTCCGGAACATCCCAGCGGTTCGTCCCTTCCACCCAGGGACCGTTAATATTGCCGTATTCATTACCGAGGCACACGTCCATGCCGGACCGGACCATGTCCTTCAGCATATCCGTCTGTCCTTCGAGGCCCGGCATCATGTGATGCAGGTAGAAATCCGCTCCAAGGTTCTGCATAGCTTCGACGAACCGCTCCCCCGACGGAACCGGGTCCTGGGATAGATAAATCATCCCCGTGCCGGTTCTCATGATCCGGTCCGATGCCTCTCCTGCCCATGGATCCTGCCAAGCCAGAACCGGGCCCTGGATCCCGAGCCGGGGCCGGCGCTTCCGCTGCTCGTCTGTCATCGGCTTTCCACCCCTTCCCGTGTCTCGGCAGCGGCCCTCCACTCGACCGTCTCGCCTGCTTTCAACTCTACTTCCAAAAGGTTCCCCGACATCTCTGTCGTCTTGCCGTCCCGGTATAGCTCGGCTGATCCTCCAAAGGGATTGGCAAGCCGCAGGACCGCGTCGCCCTCACTAAACACCGTAACCGACTGAACGGCTCCGTTCTCCTTCCGGCCGGATAGGAGAAAAGCTCCTTCCGCCCGAATCCCCGAAAATGCGGCGTCCTTGAACCTCGAAGAAAGCCCTGTGAAGACCCTTACCGTCCCCCGGACGCATTGGACGAACATTTCAAGAACGGCGGCCGAGGCGGCAATCGAAGCCTCCACCTGCATCGTTTCGCCTCCGACGAATTGGGTGAAGCCCCCATAACTTCCGTTATGCTGGGTGGCATAGCTCGGCATCATAAAGACTTCTCTCAGAAGACGAAGAGACAACAGCGCCATGTCCGGGTACCCGAGCCGGTTATGGAGGATGGAGGCCCAAGGCATCGACCAGCCCGCCCAGCGTCCCATCCCTTTATCCACCCACGATTTGTAGGCGTTCTTGACCACCTCGGCCTGCACCGGATCCTCCAAATTGACGGTGTCAAACGGATAGATGCCTGCCAGGTGGGAATGATGCCGATGGCATTCCGCAAGCGGCTGCCCTTCCCATAAATAGAGCTCGATACCGGGCTTGCGGCCGAATTCCTGATATTGGCGGGGGCCTGCGGTATAGGGAGGCAGCTTCGTTTGAATGTCGGCCGCGAAGGCCGCATAATCGGCATCGAGCCGGTAACGCTCCTCCAGCTCGAGCAGCTTCTCGCACAGAAAGTGAACGTTAACGAGAAAGAATGTGGAGTTGCGGCCGAGACCATCCGGGCTCGAGCCGCCGTATTCCGGCGAAACGGAGACCGGCAGGGAATAAGCATCCTCTTCCCTCTCCATCATGGCGTAGAAGACATTCAGCGCTTTCCTCATGAAAGGATAGACCTCGTTGATCATATAGGCTTCGTCCCCAGCGTAGCGGGCATACAGCCACAACATCTGGGCCACCCAGGAGGTGTTGGCCTGATCGATGGTCCCGGTCCACATTCCTCCTACCGGCCGGCCTCGGTCATCGACTGAATGGCCCAGCATATACCCGTCGTCAATCCCGACAAAGCGTTTGGCATTTTCCGCGAGAATCGGTTTCCAGCCGTCGATCATGGTGAATAGAGGCTGCAGGCAGTCCAGCAGGTTGGCTCCGTAAGCCGGCCATAAGCATTCCTGCACATTGATATTGAAGTGATAATCACAGCTCCAGGGCGGATTCCGGTACTCCTCGGCCCAAGGTCCCTGAAGGCTCGGCGCCAGCTTGCCCGGCATGGAATTGCCCAGCATGCGGTAGAGTCCCAAATAATACATGGTCTCGATCTCCCGGTCCGAAAGGGAGATATCCGCCGCCTGCTGCCACAGCGCACGCCAGTGCTGCTTGGTTGCCATAAGCTCTTTATCGTAGGAAGACTCGCGGACCTCGCTTAACCGGGCTTCCGCGGCTTTCCCTGCTGCTTCCGCATCAGGTCCGTACTCGGCTGAGATCCAGAGCCCGGAAGGCGAGCATTCCGCGCGAACGGCACAGGCCGGGTCCTCGGGTAGCTCCTGCACCCAGCCCGTCTGGTCCACCTCGGGGGCGGGGATCCCGAAGTCGTCAAAATAGGCTTTGACCTGGGCAAAGCTGTAAGAAGGCTTGGCCTCGAGATCCGCCAGGCATTCCCCGCTGCAAGAAACGGCGAGCATGTTTCGTTCCATCGGAACGCTGATCCGGACCACCCATTCCTCCTCAGCCTCCCGCAGGCGGATAACGGCTTCCGCTTCTTCGAGCTGCAAAGAAGCGGAGACGATAGAGATTCCTTCCTTCAGCTGCAGGTCATACCGGCCCATGGCAAGCCGGGTCGGCCGCTTTTCCTTGCCGTTCAGCTGCATCGTCGGGTAGAGGCTGCGGGCCCCTTCAAAGTCCCCGCCCTGAAGAAGGGTCTTTAGCCGGTCGTAGGTGCCGTCCTCCCGCCAAATGGTTCCGCCGCGGTGATCCCAATAATCCGCCCGGTTGATGGTCAGCATAATCTTCCCTGGCTGAAACCAGACCAAAGCGCCGAACACTCCGTTGGACAACGGGATTCCGTCATGGCAGTAGCGGGTTTCCAGCGTCCAGGGAATCGTATAAGCCGGTTTAACCGGCTCCGCCTTTCTCACAATGACAAGCTCCTCTCTACTAACAGGATGTGCTTCCGCTTCCTCGCTAGGAGGCGCTCGTACGGTCCTGCAGATTGGCGACCCGTTCAGCGCTCCAGTGAAACCCTTCGATCCGCAGACGCTCCACCTTGTTCCAATCGATGTCCATTCCAAGCCCCGGCTTCGAGGCATCCGGCACGAGAAGATATCCGTTCTCGTAACGAACCGGCGCGGTGGTTACATCGTCTATATACAGCTCCGGTCCGGTCGGATCGGAGATCGCATTCAAGTTAGGCAGGCATGCGCCCAGCAGTGCTTGAGCCGCCGTCCCGAGCGACAGCTCCTGGGTCGTCCCGATCAGAACCCCTTGCCGGCCACTTCCGCGGCCGCCGCCGCTTTGCGTGCCGCTGCGAATCCGCCGATAAAGATCAGCGCAATGTTGAAGATATCCACTGAATCGTGGCGGAGCATATCGTGCAGCTGCTTGAAGCTCCAGACGTGCTCGCTTACCGGCAGATCGACCGCCAAGCGGAAGTGCCTCAAGCCTTCAAAATCGTTGCGCACCGCCGGACTTTCAATGAGCTGTACTCCGTAAGGAAGAAGACGCTTCGTCACCCGAAGGGCGCTCTTCCAGTCCAGCAGGTGGCTGAAATCAAGCGATTTGATGGTCACCCGGCTGCCGAATTCCTGCCGGACCGCATCGAGAAACGCTTCATCCGCATCCGGGTTTACGCCCGCATACAGCCGGAAGACGTCAAAGCCTTGGGCGAACCGCTGCCGGACGACATCCACATTCGCCTTAACCTCCTCCAGAGTCCGGGACCGGAAAATGGGGTAGCACACCTTCAGCTTATCCCGCAGACGTCCTCCCAGAAGCGTGCTTACGTTAACCCCGAGGGCTTTGCCCACAAGGTCGTGCAAAGCCAGATCAACACCGCAGCGGACAAAGGTACCCTTCTCGTAGTAATACATCGTTTCGGGGAACAGACCGGCCACCTCTCCGTTTATCCCCACCAGATCGAACGGATCGCGTCCGACAAGGTGCGCCCGGAGGGTCGCTTGCAAATCCCGCGCATCCAGCGAATATTTCGGCAAATGGGAGAAGTCGGACATTTCCCCGATCCCGACGATCCCTTCATCGGTCATGATCCGGATCAAGCCGTGCTGGCAGACGAAGCCCGTATAACGGGGGATGCTGACGATATCCAGCAGAACATCGGTAATTCTCACTTGGTCTTACCTCCTTATAGGGACAATGAGATGGTCTGGGTATGAGTAAAAAACTCCATGGCCGCACGCCCCTGCTCACGGGAATGGGAGCTGGACTTCTTCAAGCCGCCGAACGGCGCTTGGTACTCCACACCCGCCGTTTCCGCGTTGACCTTGATCATGCCGGCTTCTATACGGGATACGAAGGTCAGGGCGTTGGAGAGACTTTGCGTGAAAATGGCGGCGCTCAAGCCGAAATCCGTGTCGTTCGCCATCCCGATGGCCTCGTCCAGGCTGTCCGCTTCCATGACGGCCAGCACTGGACCGAAGATTTCTTCCTCGCGAGCGACATGGAAGGAGTTACGCCGGCAAAAAGGGTCGGCTCGACATGGTAGCCTTCGGCATCAGGTGCTTTTCCCCGGTAAGCAGCCGGGCTCCTTCCTCCTGGCCTTGGTGGATATGGGACAAGACGGATTGCTGGGCCTGGCGGGAGGAAAGCGGGCCGTAATACGTTTCCGGCTCCATGCCGTCTCCCATCCGGATGGAACGCAGCCGTTCCGTTAGTTTCTCTGTAAAAACCTCCGCCACCGCACTCATAACGATAACCTTACTCGTGGCGGTGCATTTCTGGCCGGTGCTTTTCATGGAGCCGGAAACGACCATATCGGCCGCCTGATCCAGATCGGCGTCCTCCATGACGATGACCGCATTCTTGCCGCCCATTTCGAGCTGGTATTTCAATCCTCTATGGGAAGCCTTCTCCGCTATCTCCCGGCCCACCGCATTCGAGCCGGTAAAGGAAATGGCGGCCAGCTTGGGATGCTCCAAGAGAGCGTCGCCCATTAGGCGGCCGGAGCCGTGCACCAGGTTGACGACACCGGGCGGCAGTCCCGCCTCCTCCAGCGCTTCCACCAGCTGGCAGGCCGTAACCGAAGCGTTGCCCGCCGGCTTCAGTACTATGGTATTGCCATAGACAAGAGCGGGAGCCAGCTTCCAAACGGGGATCGCCACCGGAAAATTCCACGGGGTGATCAGGCCGACGGCCCCGAGAGGGATGCGACGGGTGTAAAGGAGGGATTTTCCATCAGCCGGAGGAATATGCTCTCCGTTCGCCCGTTCCCCTTCGCCTGCGTAGTAATGCAGGATGGCCGCTCCCCGGAGAACTTCCCCCGGGCTTCCGCGAAGGTTTTGCCCATCTCCCGGGTCATGGTTTCGGCTACTGCATCGGCCCTGTCTTCCAGAATTCGGGCTGCCGCTGCAAGAAACTTTCCGCGCTTCATCCCCGGCAACTCGCGCCAGGCGGGGAAAGCGGCATCCGCGGCATCCACCGCGCGGCTTACTTCCTCGCGGGTCGATTGGGTCACCTGTCCGACACGTTCGGAGGGACGGGCAGGATTATAAGCAGCTGCCCATTCGCCGGATTCCGATTCTCTCCATTCTCCACCAATGTAATTCAAAGCCCTTTTCATCGGCTTCCTCCTCCTTCTTCCTTAAGCAGGCCCCATCCGGTTAAAATGATGCGGACCTTCTCCTTCTCCTCGGGCAGCAGCTCTGCAATCGGTGGGCGAACCCGGGACGGGATGCGGCCGAGCTGAGCCATCGCTTCCTTCACGACACTGACGTTGTTGCCGTTCCGGTTTCCTTCCCGAAGCTCCTCGAAAGGGCGAACCTCGTCCCAGATCCGCATTGCTTCGGAAAATCTCCCGGCTTCGAGCGCTTCCAGCATGCTCCTGGACCGTCCGGCATCCACATTGACCAAGCCGGACGTAAAGCCGACGGCGCCGGCGGCATAGAAGAACGGTGCCCACATTTCGGCCGTTCCGCAGATCCATACCAGCTCGTCTCCGATCAAGTTCACGGCTTTGGCGAAGGAGGGCAAGTGGTTAACCGCATATTTAACGCCGACGATATTCGGTTCCTCTGCAGCCTCCCGGATCGCTTCGGCCGTTGCATTCTCGCTGCGGATATACAAGATTAGCGGCAGGCGGGTGGACCGGGCGACGGTCCGGTAGTACGCGACCAGTCCCCGGTCGAGAAGGAACGGATGGACAGGCTGGTGGACCATGATGCCGTCCGCCCCTGCTTCCTCCGCGTGACGTGCCAGCTCTCCGGCTGTTGCGGCGTCATATCCGACCCCCGCGATCACCTTCGCCCTCCCGGCTATATGATCAACGGAGAAGGATATGACCCTCTTCGCCTCCTCTATGGTCAGGGAATAAAACTCCCCCGTATTGCCGCACGGGTAGATCGCTCGGATGCCATTATCCAGCAAATGATCCAGAACTTCGGCATAAAACGGGTAATCCACCCGGCCTTCTTCATTAAAGGGAGTAACGGGAATGGCGTTGATGCCCTTCAAGCTCCCGGCAAATGCTTCGAACAATGGGACGTCCCCTCCTTCTGCTTCCTTATTCGGCTTTCTGAAGAGCCGAACGGCCTCCGTCGACCACGAGCGTTGTGCCTGAGATAAAAGCGGCGTCATCTGAAGCGAGGAAGACGGCGGCCGAAGCGACGTCCTCCGGCTGACCGAATCTCCCGAGCGGATAAGTCGCCAGCATGGCTTTCGTCTTCTCTTCCCGGTTCGGAAACTGCCTCATGTGTTCTTCGGCCAGCGGGGTTTCGATAAAACCCGGGCAGATGCTGTTGGCCCGGATGTTATATTGTCCGAAATCCACGCAGATGCCCGCTGCCATCGCAATCATGCCTGCCTTGGAAGAATGATAAGGAAAGTGGTTCGCCTGCGTCCGGAAGGCATGGGTGGAGGCAATGTTCACCACGCTGCCGCCTCCGCTGTCGATCATCAAGGGAATGGCGTACTTGCTGCAGTACCAGGAGCCCTTCAGGTTAATGTCCATGATCCGCTCCCAATCCTTCTCCTCAGCCTCCACCACGGATTTCCCTCCGGATACCCCGGCATTGTTGACCAGAATATGCAGGGAGCCAAATCGATCGTACGCCTCTTTCATCAAAGCGGCGGTTTCCGTCTGACGACGGAGATCGGCCTTAACGAATCGGGCAAGGCCGCCGGAGCGCGTAATCTCTTCGACCACTTCCTGCCCCAGATCCGAAACGTCATTGACGACGACATTAGCCCCTTCCATTGCGAAGCGAAGGGCGATCGCCCGGCCGATCCCGGATGCCGCACCCGTCACCACAGCGGTTTTCTGTTCCAATTTACCGGTTAGCATCTGCTTCTCTCCTTGCTCCGGATAGGATACCTGCCAGCAGACTATCCAGTGGAGGGTTTACCCCTAATCGTCCCTGCAGCAGAAGGCCGATAAACACTGCTCTGCCCTGGCCGAGCTTAAGGGAACCAACAACCGCCAGCTTGGGCTTTCCTTCCACCGACGGCTGGCTGCCATGCGGCGGCTTCCCGTAAGTGTAGAGCAGAGGAGCCAAACCTTCCGTTCTCCAGGCACAGCCCGCGAGCGGTTCGATCCGATCGGTAGTCCGGTTGTAGAAATACCGGAAGTCTGAGGAATCCAATCCTTCTCTGCTTGGATCTTGGGCTTGGAAGGAAACCGTGAACACCCCGCCCGCCTTCTCCCGGTGGATCTCCGTTTCCCCGACCGACCAGGAGGCGCTTCCGTCCTCGTCTGCAAGAAACACCGCCTGGGCACCGGCCTTTATTCTTTGGGAAACCTCGGACTCATGAACCCGAAAGGCTTCCGAGGAGGAAACGAGGAGCGTATCGAATTCATCTCCCGCGGAATAGGGCCGGCTCTTCAAGCCCATATCCCGGCACACCTGCTGGGCTTGAGCCCCCAGGTGAGCGATCCGAACTCCTTCCCCTGCCGGGGCCGCCTTCTCGAACACTTCGATTTCGAAGCGTTCCCCGTTGAGGAGCTGTCCGGAGGCATTTAGGAGACTCGCTTCCGCATAAACCCTCTTCCGGCCGGAAGACTGCGGCATCTGCAGCGATACCGATCCGGCATAGCGGGAGGCCGCTGCCTCCATGTTTACTTCCAGCTCATAGGTGGCATAATCGGTCGTTTCGTCGCGCAGCGTAACCAATAGCCGGGCGCCGTTTACCTCCTCCGCCGAATCGTTAAGCAGCCAGGTCTCCAGCTCGATGCTTTCTCCGGCATAAGCGCGCCAGCGGTCCCCGCGCAGGTTCACGCGAATGGGCTCCAGGCTCTCCCGGTAAGCGAAATAGGCCGGTTTCGGGATACGATCGACCCCAACGAGCGCTTTCATCCAGCCGGACGGCCATGCGTCGATAAGCAGATGAATGGCCGACTGCACGATCCGGTCGGACCGCCGGCGGATGGTATCCGTCATGAGCCGGGTCACGTGTGCCTGGTAGCTCTGGCTCTCCCGGATCCAATCCTCTATACGGTTCGGCTCCGGATACCAGTCCCCGTGCAGCGCATAGGACTGCGCGTCCACAATAGCGTTCGGCATCCAGGGATCGGTGAGCTTCTCCGGCAGCCATTCCTTCGGATAGCGGGACTGCATGAGCTTTAGGCGGTCAAGCCCTTCCGAGCCGTATTCCCCGCACCCTGTTTTCCAGCCGGTCTTTAGGGGCGGAAGTCCACCCTTGTACAGCTCGCCGAACGGGATCATATGGTTGGTGTACCACATGGTGTAGCAGTGAAAATCGGATAAGCCCTCGGAGGTCGGAGGATCGTAGTCCCCGTCGGCATTCTTAACGATCCGGTCGGGATTCTCGATGTAAATGGCCTGACGGGCGGCAGTGAAGAACGCCTCCATCTCGTCCCGGTACAGATGACGGTGCCCTTTGCCCCGTTTTGCCGGACGGGAGGGCTCGTTAATTAAGGACACCAGGATGACGCACGGGTGGCTGCGCACCAGCCGCTCCATCTCGGCCGACTGGCGCACCGCCTCGCAAAATTGGCTTCGGCGGATATACCCGAACGCGGGAAGGTCACACTGGTTCAGCATCCCCAGCCGGTCCATATAATCGTAAATTTCTTCCTGAACCGGCCGCTGTGTCAGCCTGTAGAAATTCAGATTAGCCAGCTTGGCAATCAGAATATCATCAACCAGCTGGTCATACTCGTCCTGCATGACACACTGCTGGAGGTGGCCCATTTCATTGGCCCCCGCAAAAGAATCGGACGGTTGTTCAGATACAAGGTCCCCTTGGGTTCCTCCGTTTCGTCCATCCGAAACGATCTCATTCCAAATGTCCGGTCTGATTCATCCAGAAGCCGTTCTCCGGAATGAAGGCTCACCCGCAAGGTGTAGAGATTAGGGTTCTCCTGGCCCCAGCGGCGGAACCCGGGGAACGCGATCTTATACCGGTAATTGTTCTGCCCCGGCCCGGCATACGCCACAGGAAAGGACATAACATCCAGTCCTTCCCCGGTGAAATTGTCCGCGAAGACTTGAAGCCGTAGCTCGGCATTCTCCAGAAGCCCACCCGTCGTGTTCGTCACATCCACCCAGGCTTCGAAGCATTCCTCGTCGGGAAGCGGCCTTACGAACACATCCTGAATATGCAGCTCGGAGCGCTCTTCCACATAGACGCGGTTGTAGATGCCGGCGCCGGGAGGGCAATGGTGCCAGCCATAAACCGGCTCATCCCAGCCCGGCCCGGTGGCCGCGTACATTTTATCCCCGTCCAGCCGGGTGCCGCCTACCCCCATCATCGGGTAATCGTTATGTACCTCCACGACCAGAACGTTCACGTCCCGGAGCAAGGAGCTGATATCGAATTCAAACGGTGCGAAGAAGCCTTCATGGGTGCCCACGCATTTGCCGTTCACATAGACAGCCGCCTTGTAGTCCACCCCTTTAAAGACGAGAAAGGTCCGATTTCCCGCAGAAGGCTGGGGACACGTGAATGTGGTCCGGTAATAGCCGGTCCATCTTCCTTTCTCCTTCGTAGGGCCGCGAAAGTCCGGAACCTCTACTTGTTCCCACTCCCCTTGCCCCGACAAAACCCTGGAGAAGTCCCCATCCTGCTCGTTTTCATAACGAAAATTAAACCTTTTCAGATCCTGACGGGGCCGTGCGAAGCCGGATTCCGGCGTGAACCGCCGCAAATAAGGACGATACTGCTTCCTCAACGTTTCCAGCTCTTCTTTAAAGGTTTCCAGCCGGTCCTCGTACTCCGCAACCGGCAAGCGGACAGCCGCTTCCTTGCCTGGAAGGAACATCCGCTTCTTCCAAGGACGGGGCCCGACTGACTCCAAGCCTTCCCCTGCCATCGGGTGCTCCCTTAAGGCAATTTCGGCGAACGGGTCCGCCGGCCCTGGTTTCCCTGTCTCTGCCACGATCGAACAGCCTCCTTTTTCCGAACGGAAGGGGCGGACATCCGCTTATGCAAAGCGGATGCCAGCCCGTTCCCTTTTATTGCGGCTTCATGGCCTTCTCATAGAGGGCTTGAGCCTTATCTAAGCCGACTTTGTTAAGATTCGCGAGATGGTCCTTCCACACTTTGTCATCCTGGATATTGACGACGCCCATGATAGCCTTTGTGGCGAATTGGTAAACTTCGTTCCAAACTCCCGTCATGATCGTGTTAGCGGTGTTGGAATCCTCGTCGTTCATCGAAGCGCTCTGGGCGTACATCGTTTCCATCGCCTTGAAGATGGGGGCTGCCTCCTCATCGATCTTGAACACCGGATCCGTCTTTTGGGCATCGTCGTTCTTGGTGAGATAGTAGTCGAAGCCGTACTGCTCCAACACTTTTTTGCGGTCCAGGTCGCCTTTGTACACCGGTAGGCCGTCCTTCATCTCGTACGTCAGGCCCTCCACACCCATCTGGTTAAACAGCGTCCCTTCCGGTGTCGACGCCCAGTCGAGATACTGCAGCAGCCGGTTCAGCTTGTCGGGCTGGTCCGCCAGCTTATTGCTGAAGATGGAGCCGAACAGCGCGAAGTCCGGGCCTTTGAACATGACGGGGTTTTTGCCGAAGGCTTCATCCTTCACGAACGCCTTTGCATAATCCCAATCCTGATCCTTGCTCTGCTTCTCCAGGGAGATCACGTGGCTGACATATTGGAAGTCGATGAGATCCTTGCCGTTCTTGCGGTTCTGGTTGAACTGGTCCTCCGTCGCCGTGGCAAAATCCTTCTGGATCAGGCCCGCCTTATACAGTTTGGCCAAGTACGTAAGCATTGCACGCTGTTTATCGGTCGCGGGAGCGAAGACGAGCTGCTTGTTGTAATCCGGATCATGCCAGAAGCCATACCAACCGTTCGAGCCGTTGAAGTCGGGCGGGATCCGGAAGGTGTTGTCAAAGCTGATCAGAAGATTGCGGACCCCCGTATTGCCCGAGCCGCCCCGCACCCCGAGTCCGATAAAGTCCGGATTGGAGTCCTTCAGCTTCTGCAGCACCGTCATCAGCTCATCCGTTGTTTTGGGGAAGGAGGTGATGCCCGCTTTCTCAAAGGCATCCTTCCGGTAAACAAAGGTCATGGGATCGTAGCTCGTCGTAATGAAGGGAAGCATGTACATCTTGCCGTTCACACTTGTAAAATCCTTCAGCATCTTCCACTGGTCGTCGGAGTATAGCTTGCGGTAGTTCGGCAGCTTGTCGAAATAATCCCCGATGGGAAGCAGATAACCGGCGGCCGCCCATTTACGGACCGCATTCCATTGGTTCATGTTCGGGATAAAATCCGGATAGTCCCCGGAGGCGAACATGACGTTGTATTTGTCCATGCCCGCCGATAATGGAATGGCCTGGTAGTCCCATTTCATATTGAACTTCTCTTCCGTCCGCTTGGTGTACTCGTTCGGAACGGCATTCGGCGCATACTTGGTCTGGCTTACGACGGACAGCGAAACGGTTTTGTTCGCGCTGTTCGAATCGCCCGAGCTAGGGCTGGGGTCCGCTGCATTTTGCTTGGAGGAGGAACAGGAAGTCAAGACAACGGCTGACGATAAGGCGGTGACGGCGGTCACCATCGCCCATTTTTTCTTCTTCATGCTTACATTCGCCTCTCTTTACATGAATTTTCCCTCGGATTCTGGATTCCTTAGCCTTTAAGCGAGCCGATCATGATCCCCTTCACAAAATATTTCTGGATGAACGGGTACACGATCAGCATGGGGACAATGGAGATGACCAAGGTGGCATACTGAACGCTTTGCGGTGTTATGCTTTCTTGCAGATCGTTGGCGAGCGCCGCATTTCCTTGTGAAGCCAGCTGGTCGGCAAGCGTATTCTGCAGCACGATATCCCGTAAAATCAGCTGAAGGGGATACTTCGCATAGTCGTTCAGGAACATCAAAGCGGGAAAGAAAGAGTTCCAATACGAAACCGCATAGAATAGCGCAATGGTCGCCACGGCGGCCGTCGACAGCGGAAGCACGATCCGCACGAGAGCGCCCAAGTCGCCGCACCCGTCGATTTTGGCCGCTTCCTCCAGTTCAATCGGAAAGGTGCGGAAGAAGGAAATCATGATGATGAGCCACCACGGGCTAATCAGATAGGGAATGATAAGCGATGAGAACGAACCGACCAGTCCCAAGGTTTTCACCACCAGGAAGAGCGGGATGATTCCTCCTCCAAAGAACATGGGGATCACGACATAAGTCATGAACACACCCCGGAACACCAAATATCTCTTTGAAAGCGCGTAGGCTGTAATGGTTGTCATCAAGACATTGACCGCGGTTCCGATTAAGGTGATAAAGACGGAATTAAGAAACGATTTGGGAATATGCACATCCTCGAACAAAATGGTGTGATAAGCGCTTAAATTGAAGCCTTTTGGAAAAAGCGCCACCTGGCCGCTCGCAATGTTCTCCGGGCTGCTGAACGAGACTGCGACGACATTCAGCACGGGAAACAGCGTCGCGACGATGACCAGGATCATGACGAGGTGAATAACGATATCTAGAATTCGCGAACCAACCGTTGTGTCTCTTACCATATAGGACTCTCCTTTCCGCCAGCCGGCCTTACCAGAGGCTTTCCTCCGTTATTTTTTTGGCCAGGTAGTTGGCGCTGACCAGGAAGAAGACGTTAATGACCGAGTTGAACAGGTCAACCGCCGCCCCAAAGCTGAAATCCATGTTGACCAGCCCCTGCCGGTACACATAGGTGGAGAACACATCGGCCGTATCGTAGGTGAGCGGCGAGTACATCAGGATAATTTTCTCCGCTCCGACGCCGAGTACATGGGACAACCCGAGAATGAGGGTAATGACCACCACGGGCTTAATGGCAGGAAGGGTAATATTCCACATCTGCTGCAGCCGGGTCGCTCCGTCAAGCACGGCCGACTCGTACTGCTCCGCATCCACCTTGGACAAGGCCGCCAGATAAATGACTGCGCCCATCCCGAGGTCCTTCCAAATATGCGAGCTGACAAACAGCGTGCGGAACCATCCCGGCAGGCCGAAGAAGTAGATCGGCTCGAACCCCAGCTTCACCAGCAGCACGTTGACGATACCGGTGTCCGGGGCGAGCATCAGCTTCATCATACCCACGACGGCCACAATGGAGAGAAAATAAGGCAGGTACGACACCGTCTGAACGAAGCTTTTGTAATAGCGGTTACGCAATTCATTAAGAAGAAGGGCAAACAGAATCGGAATCGGGAACCCGAAGAGGATCGAATAGAACCCCAGGAGGAACGTATTCTTCATAAGCATCCAGAAATACGGGCCGTTTATGAAGGCTTTGAAATAATCCAGCCCGTAAGCTCCCGCCCACGGTGCCGTGAACACCGAGCTCCAGAACGGATGTCCCGCCTGCATGCGGAACTTTTTGAAGGCCACCAATATTCCGTACATCGGTACATAAGAGAATAGAAAGAAGTAAAGCAGACCCGGTACGAGAAGCAGCAGCAAAATTTTTTGCTGCTTGATTTTGAACCAGAGTCCGTTTCCCGCTTTTGCCCGCTTGATAGAGGCACCCGCGAGAAGCGACTGATGACTGGCGCCCATTTGTTTTCCCACCACCCTTTGCTAGACGTTTTGGCGAAGTTTTGCAAACGCTTTATCCACCACAAACTCTATAGGTTCGGTGGGATCCCCGTAAAGGAACAGTTCTTTAGGAGGCATACTTTCGCTTGGCTGAACCTATGAAAACCCTTACAGGATGCGGCTAAATTTATTGGGACCTCCGTTTGCCTCTCCAACGGTTATGGGGGTTAGGTACACCAGTTTAAGAACGCCCATTTCTTTAGAAAACGCTTACCGTCCCAGTAAAATAAGGGGTTTGCGGATATTGACTTCAGGTCTGGGACGATTCGCGGTAAGCGGTCGGCTGCACCCCGTACACCCGTTTGAAGGCACGGCGGAAGGTTTTGTCGCTGTTGTACCCTGTCTCCTGGGCGATCTGGATAATGCTTTTGTCCGATTCCTTCAATAGGGTGCACGCCCTGGTTAAGCGCAGGCGCTCCAAATACTCCGAGAAGGTCTCTCCGGCATAATCCTTGAAGAGCACCGAGATAAAGCTTTCCGATAATTTAAAATGGCTGGCCATTCCCGCCAGACTGAAATTCGGGTCCGCGAACTGTTGGGCCGTCATCTCCAGCATGGCCTCCGCCGTCCGGTTGTGCTTCTCTTTCTTGTGGCAGGCAATATGGCTGCAAAGAAGCCGCAGCGACTCCTTCCAGCCTTCCCAGTCAAACGTTTCAACTTCCGCCGTGACGGCCACGGGAAGCTTCTCTTTCCATTCCGCGAACGCTTCCGACCCCGCTTCCATCTGCTCCAGCAGCTTGGCAAGGGTCCCCTGAAGCTCCTGATTCAGCTGCCTCCGGGTGGCTCCGTTCAGCCGCCTTTCCGAATAGTTCACTTCCTGGATATGCTGC
Organism: Paenibacillus sp. CC-CFT747; assembly: GCA_030323305.1. Taxonomy (GTDB): domain Bacteria; phylum Bacillota; class Bacilli; order Paenibacillales; family NBRC-103111; genus Paenibacillus_AO; species Paenibacillus_AO aurantius. The sequence goes on from CP106741.1 coordinate 5,257,145, forward strand.
AGCATACGCTCCAGCTCTTCCAGGTCCCCGTGTTTAACCGTTTGAATCAGCTTGAGCTCCACATCGAGCGGATAGTAATAGTGAGAGGAATCCGTGGCCCTGTCTTCGTACCGGATCACCGCTCCCTGCTCTGAAGGAATATAATATTCCAGCGCCTGGCGCGCTTCGCGGTGGGAACGCCAAAGCTCATGAAGCTGAGAAGTCGTTCGGCCGAGTCCGACGATCAGCCGCATTCCGTTCTTCTCCTGCAGCTGATCCTGCTGTTCCTCCCAACGCTGCCTAAGTAACTCGGGCAGGCGTTCCCGATCGGCTTCGGGAAAAGACACGATCATATCGGCCTTGTTCCCTTCCGTATTTATCATGACGTCCATCCCGCCGAACAGGAAAGCCATCCGATCTGTCAGAAAGGAGCTCAGCTCCTGGGGGTCTTGAGTCAGCGGGGCGGCAAGCTCATCCTTATAAACGATGACAGAAGCGGCGAAATACCCCTCGCCGTTCAGCGGGATCCGGGCTTCCGCGACCGCCTCCTTGGCCTCTTCCTCCTGCTTGTAATAGCCCCTCAGAAGACGTTCCGTCACGGTTTCCCTTAAGAGAGGCAGCTGATGCTCGATTCGGGAGTGCAGCTCGGTCCACGAGCTCAGCAATTCGGCAAAGGGCCTGCTGTTTCGATAAGCCAGATACAAGGCGGCCAGCCCTCCGCCCCCCAGCGTCAAGGCCGCGAAGAGCAGAATCGTCCGTTTGATGGCCTCCGCCTTGGCCAGAACGACGGAAGAAGGAAGAGCGGACACATACGTCCACCCGTTCTGGACCGAACTCGAATGAGAAACCAGCATGGCTCGACCCCCAGCTGTTGAAAAGCCGCTCCTGCCTTCCCTTCAAAGAAGGCAGGAAGCTTCCCTCCGCCTTCAGCTGCTCCGGTGACAAGGTGGGTGCAATCAGCTGTCCCTGCCGATCGGCAATGTAAGCGTATCCCCCTTTCTTAACAAGGCGCTGAAAAAGGCTGGTAATGTCCTTCTGATCGATAAAAACGACGATGGACCCCTTGCCTTGCCTTGTACCCCGTTAGGAAGCGGGCTCACATAGGCGATTAGGGAATAGTCCCTTCCTTCCAGCTTGACATCATTCAGGTTAAAGACCTGTTTCTTCCCGTCCGTGGACGAGACTTCCTGAAGCCATTCCGCAAGCGGCTTCCCCTCTACGCTGACATTGTTATTGTTAAGATCGTAAGCGGTTCGAGAGGTGACCACGGAGCCGCTCTCTTGAAACCAGATAAAGATATCCTGGAACAATTTATTGGTAATGACATACCGGTTCAGGCTGTTCCGCAGCAGAGAGTAATTATAGAGCTGTTCGGGCGTGGGCGGTTTTTGGGGACTCTGGAGAAGACGAATCACGTCATTATCCACCGCTAGGGCCGAGACGACATCATCGGATTCCAGGAAAAGACGATCGACGATATCCTGGCTCATCTGAAGAATTTGAAGGTTTAGCTCCGTGGCGTCATCGGTCAGCACTTGCTGGGTTCTCTCGTAATGCGCCGCTCCGAATGCAATCGGGATCAGCAGGATAAGCAGGTAGGAGAGCACGTACTTAACGAAAACGGATGGTTTTCTCTTTTTTCCAGTAAACGCAGCAACGAATTCCTCATCAGTGAGTTCTTCCTTTCGAAGGATCAATCCGGCTGACTGGACGACGATTTTTTTGTTTTCCAGGCCAGGCTTGGATATCTTAGAGGTATCGTAGCATTGGAAACTTTTTGCCGTCAATAAAATTTTAGTAAAATTTAAGCTTTTTGTTTAGTTCACGGCCGTTCCGTTTATTAAACCTAGGTTCTTGTACGATCCTTGCCCTGTTCCTTTCCGCGTCCTTCCTAAGCCCCGTCAAGCCTGACGTAAACAAGAGGCCAGCCCGCATCAGGTTGGCCTCTTGTTACGTCAGGCGGTTATCCCGGCCTGTTCCCTCACCTTCTCGGGCTGCCAACCATCCTTCCCGCCCAGCACCCGTTCGGCTGTCAGGCGGGCCGCTTCTTCCGCATCAAGCGTCTTGGCCCACCCTACTCGGGTAGACGGGGAAGCTCCGGGCCCGGAACTGCCATATTCCGCGTAGCGGGCGGTTTTTTCCCTTTCCGGGTCTCTCCAATTGTCCCAGCCCTCCGGCCGGATATGCTCGTCCATCCAGGTATTGATGAAATAGACGCTGCCGTACGGCCTCCAGGGCCGCCCTAAGGCTACTGTCGCTTTCGGAGCGGAGGAAGTGAGCCGGCAGTTCGCCATCACATAACCAAATTCTTGGTCTTCGCCCGTGGAAGCGGCCGTCACATACCCGTTATGACGGGTGATGCTGTGAAGCTCACAAAAGGTGAAATAAGCGGTGGCCGATCCGAAGATAAAATCAACGGTTCCCTCAATGTAACAGTTCTCGTAAAACTGTCTTCCGGCCCCCGGGGTATAGAGCGTATCCTGGTGACCGCAAATGGAGACCTGGTGGAAGACAGCGCGGTCACCCTCTACTTGAAGCGCTGGAGCCTGGCCGCGTCGCTCTCCCCGGCTTGCCGAGTTCGCAAAGGTCAGTCTCTCGGCGTAGAAGTCAGAAGCTAAAACCGCCGTGCTTGCGCTTTCGTAAACCGTCATTTTGCTTCCATCGGGATGCCTTTTGGATACGGAATCGTCATAGACCAGCACGGTCCCTTCCTGGCTTTCTCCGATCAGGCTAAGATTGGTTTTGCTGGCCGGAATCAAGATTTTCTCGAAATATTGCCCATCCCGGATCCGGATTACCGTTCTGTCCTCGGAATGGTCGGGAACCGCCGCCACCGCCTCCGTGACGGTGCGGTAATCCCCTCTTCCTTTATGATCCACCCAGATGACCTTCATTTCCTTTCCCCCTCCTTAAACATTCTTAACGGGCATAAGCCTGCGATAGATTTGTTGCAGTTCCCCGACTGTAAAAGCTTTGGGGTTATTGTCTATCAGCCGGGTCACCTTGGATGCGGCTTCCGCCAAATCCGGAAGATCGGCGGCCTTCACGCCCCAGGCGGTGAGGTCTTGGGGAATGCCGAGACGCTTCACCCAATCGGCCATTTGCTCCAGTGCCCAGTCCGCACCCGGCTTAATGGGGATGCCGTCCTCCCCGGCGCCCGAGAGCCCTTGGCGCATGGCGGCCGCCGCCGCTTCCAGCCGGCCGCGCACCTCGTCAAGCTGCGCCTCCAGTACATGGGGAAGCAGCATGGCGTTTGCCGTGCCGTGGGCGATGCCGAACCTCCCGCCAAGCGGGTAAGCCATGGCATGAACCGCCGCTGTACCGGCGGCGGCCAGAGCCATCCCGCCGAAAGCGGACCCATACAGCATGGAGCTCCGGGCGGAAAGCGATTGCCCATCCTCATAGGAGCGGACAAGGCTTCCGCTGATGAGGCGTATGGATTCCAACGCATACATATCACTGATCGGGTTCGCCTTCTTACCCAGGTACGATTCCAGGGCATGGGTGAAGGCATCCATCCCGGTCGCCGCGGTTGCCTCTTGGGGTAGTGACAAGGTCAGCTCCGGATCCAGTACCGCGAGCCGGGGATACAGCCGGTCGCTGACGACCCCGACTTTCAGCTCCTGATCCGGCAGGGTGACGATGGCATTCGGCGTAACCTCCGCCCCCGTCCCGGCCGTTGTGGGGACCAGAACGGTCGGGAGCCCTCCCGGATCACCTTGCCGACGCCGAGCATGGCTTCGACCGGCTGGGAATTCGTGCGTCGGACCGAAAGCAGCTTAACCGCGTCCAGAATGCTTCCTCCGCCTACTCCCACATACGCATCGAACGGCTCCCGCTCCACGCGTCGGTTAAGGTCTTCGATCTGCTCAGCCGTCGGTTCCTTAAGAGGAACAGTCAAGCATTCCGACGCGATTCCCTCCCCGATCAGCCCGTTCTGAAGAGTTTTGGCCCAGCCGGCGGCCGCTAAGCTCGGGCTGGTCACAACAAGGACTCTTTGGGGCTTATTGTCCCAAGCCGCGAGCCGGCCGGCGATCGACTGAAACGAGCCCGGCGCCGCCAAAAGGGTTCCGGCTGTTTGAAAGACGGCCGTCATGAGCGGTTACTCTCCTTCCCTAAACCGGCAGCCTTAAGGCCTTCCTTGATCCGTTGACGGATCTCCGGGCTCACCGGCTGAACCGGCAGTCGGGGAGGACCCACCTCGATCCCCAGCTGTGTCACCATTTCCTTCAATGCGCTGGGAAGCGTACCCATCTGCATAAGCTTGCGGATAGGTCCCAGCTCCTGCTGGTTCAGCCGGGCCTCTTCCAAGTTCCCCGAACGCCATTGGTCATAAAGCGTTACCACCGTATGGGGGCAGCGTTAGCAGATGCCGCTACCGCCCCGGTGCCGCCGGCAAGAAGAGTGGGGAGAATGAGGGAATCCGTGCCGGCCATGACGGCGAACGAGGGGCCGGTTCTATGGATGAGCTGCAGCACATATTCAAAATTCCCGCTGGAATCTTTAATTCCAACGACGTTAGGAAGCACGGCTAACGCTGCCACTGTCTCCACCTCAAGCGTAACGCCGGTTCTCGACGGGATGTTGTACAGCAGGATCGGGTTCTCCACCGATGCGGCCACCGCTTCGTAATGCCTCTTCATTTCCGCCTGGGTAACCGGTACGAAATAAGGAGTAATGACCGAGAGGGCGTCGGCACCCGCCTCTTCCAGCTTCCGGGCCAGCCGGGCCGTTCCCGCGGTCGTTATCGTACCGGCTCCGGCATACAGGGGGACGCGGCCTCCGATGGCATCGGCTGCGATCCGGACAAGCTCGACCTTCTCTTCTTCCGTCATGGAGAAAAATTCCCCGTTCGTGCCCAGCACGAAAATACCGTGAACCCCGGCCTTCAGCAGGTGTTCGATCAACTGGCGTACCGCCGGTTCGTTTAAGCTCCCGTCCTCGGTGAAAGGGGTCACCATGGCCGGGATGATTCCTTCCGGCTTCAGCATGAAGCCTCCCTCCTTTCCTTAGGGGTCCGGGTTAGAAGAGCCGCCTGGCGAATGGCCTCGAGCAGGCTGGATTCGTCCGCCTTCCCCGTTCCCGCGATATCAAAGGCCGTCCCGTGATCCACGCTTGTGCGGACCAGCGGCATGCCGACCGAAATGTTAACTCCCTGCTCCAGCCCCAGCACCTTCACCGGAATATGTCCCTGGTCATGGTACATGGCCACGACCACGTCAAAATCCCCTTTGACCGCCCGGTAGAACAGCGTATCGGCCGGATAAGGACCCGTCACCTCGATTCCCGCTGCGGCCGCTTCCTGCACGGCAGGGACGATCTTGGCCTCTTCCTCTCCCTGTCCGAACAAGCCGTTCTCCCCCGCATGCGGATTAATTCCGCAAACGGCGATCCGCGGTTTGTCCATCCCTCCGTTCTTCAGAAGGTCGTGGGCAAGCCGGATGACCCGCAATACCCGGGCAGGGGTAAGGGTGGCAATGGCCTCCACAAGCCCTATATGCGTTGTTGCATGGATAACCCTTAGCCGGGGAGCAGCCAGCATCATGGCGTATTCCGTCACTCCCATCAGCTCCGCGAGCAATTCGGTATGCCCCGGGTAGCGGTGGCCGCCCAAATGCATAGCTTCTTTATTAAGAGGAGCGGTGCAGATAGCGTCAATCCTTCCCGCCATTCCGTACTGAACCGCTTCCTTCACATAACGATAAGCCGCATCGCCCGCTTCGGGGGAAAGTTCACCGAATGCGGGGGGACTTGACGGAAAACCTATGTCCACCAGAGCAAGCACGTTGGCGGAGGGTTCAACAAGAGCCGCATCAGGCCCCACCGCCTCCACGATTTTGCTCGGAAGGGCCAGCAGGGACAAAGCCCTCTCCATCATTCTCCGTTCCCCGAATACAACCGGCCGGCACCATTCATACACGTCCGGGCGCGATAACGCTTTGGCAACAATCTCCGGACCGATTCCGGCCGGGTCCCCCATCGTAATTCCGATGGTCGGCAGCATTCCGCTCATTTCCCGACTCCTCTCCTGTGGGCCTTCCAGATCCTCACTAACGCTTCTTCATCTCCGAAGGCGCCCGATTTTGTCACGAGCTTAAACGGTCTTGGGTCGTCGCAGCTTGCCTCGATGATGCCGGGCTCCCACTCCCGGTGCAAGGAAAAGACCGAGATGCCTAGCTCCTTCATCACCGCCCTTGCCGTTTCCCCTCCGTTCAGCACCAGCCGGGTCACCTGAGGGGAAGCGGACAGAAGAGCTCCCGCCTCCTTCGCCAAGCTCCTTAGAAGCATTTCGCTGGCGAGGCTCAAGGTCATTCCCCTCTGGGCCGCTTTTTCCTGCAGCCACTGCGCCGCACCCTCTTGCTTCCCCATGGCAAGAACCGCATCACCTTCCAAGGGTTCAGATGAGAGCGCGTCAGCATCTTCCCTGTCCGTTTCCATAAGCTCCTGCCCTGTAAAGTACCGGCCGCTTACGCAGAGATCTTCCAGCTTGGAAAGCTGAACGGCCGTAACGGCCGTCTGGCTCCCGCTTATGAACCAGATGTTTCCTCCTCCGCCCCGTTCTCTCCAAGGAATGCGGCAGGCTCCGGCTGTTCCTCTTGCGGAGCTCTCCGGTCTAAGCTCTTGGCCAGAGCTTGGCCGAGTCCGGCGGCACCCGCCCAGACCAGGCGCAGCCCGCTTTGGCCTCCGGCCGACACCAGATTATCCAGATGCTCATCCGTCAAGGCATCGCAGAATGCATACCGCTTGCCCTGACTTGCCAGCAGGCGAAGGGCTGCGGCCGTTTCGGCCGGATCGGAGGAGGCGGCGACATGCCCGTCCGGATAACGGGACGATTGGGCAAGCACAGCCGCCACCTCCGAGGTTAGGACGGGATTCATCGGATCCCGGCCCATTTCGGTCTCATGAACCGGAATCCCGTCGATCCGTTGAACCCCGCTGCTTGTCGTACGCCGAAGCCGCGGCACGGCGGGCGCGACGATACAGAGCTCAGCGCCGGTCACTTCGAGTATCGCTTCGCACTCGCTTCCCGGGTTTCCCCGAAGCGCGGAATCGAGCTTCTTGTAGAGGAGGGGATCCCCCGTCAGGGAGGCCCGTAACGGCTTCGCGGGTTCGCCGGTAAGCCTCTTCGGCGGAGCAGCCGCGGGAGGACACGTCTATGGCCCACACGTCGCAGGATGGTGGGGTCAAGCCCCCGCCGGGCTCGAACAGGGAGACCGACACCTTCCGTCCCGCCCCGAGGAAGGCCGCGGCCGTGTCGGCCGCTCCGGTCAGATCATCCGCCAGCAGAACGGCCAGCATCTTCCTCCCCCTCTCCAACCGGAAGCGGAGTGCATGATGCAGAACCTCGGAGATGACCCAGGACGGATTCCAGGTGTTGCTTCTTCCCCTTCCCTGAAAGTTGGAGGGAAAGAATCCTTCCGCCTGCTCGCCTACCACCGTAAAGCCCCATTCTCCCGGGGTGGTGCAGATGCCCTGGCCTAGAGCAAGGAAAATCATCTGAGCGAGGCGCCGGTAGGTTTCCTGGCCGGTCTCCACCCCGAATTGATAAAGCTCATAGGTTGGAAAGAACACATCCACATGATGGTTCTGGACGCTGACGCCCGGCCAGCCTGTGGCCCGGAACCCGGCTTCCCGAAAAGCCGTGCCCCGGTCGTAAGCCGGATCCCACAGGTAGACGTAGGTCAGCTGCCAATCGGCGGCCAGCTCCGCCCATTCCTTGTACCGGGCGTCGCCGGTCATCCGGAACAGCTCGTAAGCAGCGAGGAAGAAGAACATTCCCGCTTCTTTGTCCTCGCATTTCGCATCAAGGGTGGACCGGGCAAACGGACGCTCGAAGGTACGGGCATGAAGCTCGTAATACTGCTCCATGCAGGTAAAAGCACGGCTCTTGTATTCTTCATTCCCGGTAACCTGATACGCTTTAAGAAGCGCTAACACGCAGGGGATTCCCGCTGCCGTAATCCGGTCATCCGCTGCGCTTCCATCCATCCGCCAGGCGGCCGGGAAGATCCCGGATGGCAGGACGCTTCCCAGGAAGAAATCCGCCGCCTCGATCAAGGCGTTCTCCCAAGAGGAAGGCACCTCCCTATCCCGGTTTCGGAACAAGAGGATGACGTCGGCCAAATCGCTTACCGTCTCCCCGTAAGCCCGGGTGGATACGACCGGCTCCTCCTGCCAATTGAAATTATCCCAGCGGCCGTCTTTCAAGAAGTAAGCCCCGTTGCGCAGGCCGGGAACCTTCGTGCCGCTTTGGCGGATATAGAAATCGACGGCCTTTTCACATCGCTTAACCCGTGCCTCTTCCTTCCCCTCCAGCCCCAAGACGGCGTCGCACCAGGCCAGCTTAAGGCACTGTCCCGTCCAGCCGTACATATAATGAAGCTCATGCTTCGAAACCAAGCCAAAGGAGTTGGAATCGGAGAACTTAACATACCCGGCTCCCTTTTCCGATTCTCTCCAGCGGTCATCGAGGGCAGCCGTTTTGAGCCGGATGATTTCGTCCAGCGTATGCGGCGCTGCTCCTTGAGGGTTATAAAGCGCTATGGCGCTTCTCACGACCTCCACAAAGCCGCGGCCCGGCTTGGCGAGCGGCCCCCATTCTATAACGTAGGATTTGGACAAGGTGAAGCCGGGTTCGAAATCCAGGTAACCCCCTCGTAGGGAGCGATCTTGCTTTTGCTGACATAGACGATATCCTTCTCGCCATTAAACATGAGCACTCCGCTCATCGCGGCAATCGTGGTCTGTCCGTTACGCTGGTAAGCTCCGAGAGAACCGTAATGCACGACACCGTCAGTCGTTTCTACATAGGACGGAAGGGAGAAGAAGGACAAAAACCGGTGCCCCTGCCCTTCCTGCCATTCCACATTCACGCAAGGAATGGGGAGGCGGTGCTCCTCGCACAGAAGCCCTTTCCCCTCTCCGACGCATAAATGAGGGACCAACCGGTCGGGGTCGGCAGACGGGTTGTTGTTGTAGATCATATGAGGAATGGTGATCATCTCTTGATCATGGGAGTCAAGCTCCCACTCCAACCCGACGGAAGCATCCGCCAGCATCCGGCCGGACGTATTCGTCCACGCGGTTTCCAACCGGAGGAACCCGTCCGTATCGAAGGTAACCTCTATCCTTACCTTTAAGGAATCTCCCTGAATGGAGAGCAGGATCCCATTCTCCAGTTGCTCCGCCTTCTGCTCCAGAATGGCCATTCGATCGGCCCGCCAAGGCCTTCCCGTGGAAAACCTAAGGATGGAGGACAGCGTTCCTTCATAGAAGGAGACGGGCTGATCGGCGATCCCTAACCGCAATCCGATCTTCCCTCCGCGTTCCGTAACCTCGATAACCCGGTTCGACGCCTCGCTCTGCAGCCGGCAGCCAATGCCTTTAGTCGTCATTCTCCTCTACCTCCTCCCCGGTTTCCACCGGTGCTTCCGTTGGGCTTCTCCCGTCCTCCGAAGGCGGAGCGCATGGAACAGCTCTCCCGGCAGCATAATTTGAAACCGGTGCTCGTAAGCGGACTCCAGCGGCTCTATGGTCATGTTCCAGGTATCAATCAATTCGGCCCCGTACCTTCCTTCCGGCATCGCAAAGGTACGAGAGGAAAAGCGATGCGGCCCGAAATATTGAAGGTAATATTCCCCTTTACGTTCAAGGGTAGAGGCATCATGCCGTTCTCGGCTGTACGTCAACCCGCTTGGCGCGTCTCGTAACAATCCCTTTAGGAAAGCGAGCCGGGCCGAAGCCTCCCCAAGAAGCGTTCCCCCGTGAACGGACCAGCGGAGCTGCCCCGGCTGCAGGAGGAATTCCCCATGGGAGGCATAGCCGCCCCGTGCCAGGCCCTCCCAGAGCCGGTACACCATTTCCTCGGCCGTTAAGCTGTTCCAGCGGCTCGGCCCGACTCCTTCCCATCCGCAGACGTCGACAACAACCGGCTTCCCGTAATTTTGCGTGAATTCCGATGCCACCTTGACATCCTCATGGCGGAGACTGATATGGGTGATCGACGGCCGCCCCCAATCATATCCGTCCACCGGTCCGTTAACCGTGAGCAAGTGACCCGCGTAATCGCATTCCCGCAAGGTCCGCAGCAGCACCTCTCGATCCCCCTGTCCGGCGGGATAGCTCCGGCTGTCGATCTCCTCCAGCGTCCACCACACATGGCGGTAAGCGGCGAGCCGCGCCACCACATAGCGGACATATCGGTTCTTCTCTTCCAGGGTCATGGCTTCCAGACCCCATTCTCCCAAATTCGCCGGAAAAAGGATCAGCTCCGCCTGGGCGCCGAGAAGCAGCAGGGCCGTCAGTGCTTTTTCCAGTCTGTCAAAATAAGCTTGGTTAATCCGCCCCGGATCAGCGGATCCATTCTCGCGCAGGGCGAAAGGGGTGCCTTCCTGTCCCGTAACCGCTTCTTTCGGGGGAAGCAGACTCATGCGGATCTTGTTAAAAGGCGCGCCCGCCAGTGTTTGGAGTGTCTGCTCGACATACCGATCTTCCTGCACATGCCAGGCAAGCGACGACGTTCCAAACGGTAGGAATGGTGTGCCGTCGGCATAAGTAAAATGCAGTCCGGCTGCACGAACAGGCCCATGATTGCCGTCCGATGCGGGAAGGCAGCGGAATTCCCCGGCAAGCCCATGAAAGGAAGCTTGCCCGCTCACCGTCCGAACACTCCACACTCCTTCTTCATCCGGCATAAACCGGATAACGTAACAGCCCTTCCCGTCATCGAAACCTTCCGTTTCGAAATAGCGGCTGCCCTTCCGGAATTCGGCGCGGACCCTGACCTCTCCGGATGGATTATCCGATTCTGTCCCCTCGAGGTTCCATTCAAATAGTCCCCAACGCTCTACACGATCCGTAAACGAATTCATACGCCCCTCCTTCAAACCGCCTGCACCCGAAGCGCCTTATAAGGCTTCGAGGGCAGATCGATACGAGATGTCCCTGTGAAGGTTCCTTCCAGGGGTTGAATGGACATTTCCCAAATGTCTATAAGCTCTACCCGGTAATGCCGGTCCGGCTTTAGGTCAAGCTCATAATAGGAAGGACGGTATTTCCCCAAATAGATTAGGGCATATTCCCCTTCCCTTCTCTTTTGTATCCAATCCTCGGGGCCTTCTTCCATGATGGTTCGCAGGAACCGGATGCGCTCCGGGCTTTCCCCGTAGAGCTTGCCCCCGCTCGAGATCCAGGCGCGGGTCGGCGTATTCTCGAACGATTCCCCGTGAGCGACGAAACCGCCTCTAGTGAACCCCTCCCAGTAGCGGCTGACCAATTCCAACCCGGTGATGTTCCCCCATCTTCTGGAAATGTTGCCCTCATAGGAAATTTCGTCAATCGTAATCGGCTTGCGGACCGCTTCCTCCATGCGGTGGTCAGCTCCGCATCCCAATGCTGAATGCTCTGATGGGTCAGCCACGATTTGCCAAAGTCAAAAAGGGAAGAGCGTTCATACATTTTCGTTCCGTTGTGAATGGAACGCAGCCGCTGATAGGGATCCTTCTTCTGGACGTACTGCAGCAGGCGGTCCCAATCCTCCACCGTTTTGGCCTTGTTGAAATCATATTCATTGGACAGCGACCACCAGACATTCCGGAAGGCGGCCAGCCTCGCGATCACATAGCGCAGAAAGTGGAAATCCTGCTCCCGTGTCAGGCTGTTGAAGCCCCATCCCCCTTGCTTGTCGTAGGGATGAAACAAGATCAGATCCGCCTCTACCCCGAGGTTCCTTAGATCCAGAATCCGTTTCTCCAGATGCTGGAAGAAGGCGGGGTTGAAGCGGGACGTATCCGCGTCCTCCGGGGAGGTTCCGCTGAAAGCCACCATAGGCGGGCGCATATCCCGGGTCGGAAGCAGGCACATGCGCACCTTGTTGAAGGGCGACTGGGCGAGCTCCTTCAAGGTCATCTCCTCATGGCCTTCATCCCCCGTATGGGTCCAGTGGTAGCACGTGGTGCCAAACGGCATATAGCGGGTTCCATCCTCATAAGCGAAATAGTAATCGTTATGCACCTGAACCGGTCCGTGGTTTCCCGGCTGAGGGGCCGTGCATTCCCATTGTCCGGTAATGCCGTTCAGTTCCGGGACATTGCTTATCGTTTCGTAACGCCAGATTCCTTCCCGGTCCGGCATAAATCGGATCCGGTAGGTTCCCTCTCCATCGTAAAATCCTTCGATCTCCATCTTGTCATTCCGGTATTGAAAACGCGCTGCCAGGAACACCTCTTCATACGGGTTCCCGTCTGATGGGCCGTCCAGGTTCAGCTCGAAAATGTCCCAACGCTCTACTTGCTCGATACTCCTGAGTTTTGTCATCTTTCTCTACCCTCTCCCTATCCTTTCGGTCTTTATTCCACCAGTCCCGTACGCTCCACGCCCTCCACAAACCATCGCTGTGAGAAGAGATAAAGGATGAGAGGAGGCATGACCGCGAGGAACGACTTCGCCATATCGAGGGATTTGGCAAAGAGCTGTCCTTCCTCCGTGCTGAGGTCCGCCGTCGCTTTGGTGAGCGCAATGGACAAGGGAACGTCCTGCATTTTAAACAAGAACATCATGGGATAATAACTGTCATTCCAGTTCCAAACGAAGGAAAACAGGAACACGACCACAATCGCCGGCGTGGCAATGGGCAGCATGACCTTGAAGAATACCCGATAGAGGCTCGCCCCGTCGATCTTGGCCGCTTCCTCCAGCTCCTTCGGCAGAATGGAAAAAAATTGGCGGTAGATGATGACGTAGAGGGCTCCCTTCAGTCCGTGACCGAACAAAGCGGGCACGATCATCGGATAGTAGGTATCGACCCAGCCGACTTCCCGGTACATGAGAATCAGCGGTAGAACCGTTACCTGCGGCGGGATCACAAAGGTGAAGATCAGGCAGGCGAACCAGAACCGCTTGAAGGGGAACGCCACCCGGGCAAAGGCATAGCCCGCCATGGCGCAGGCCACCAGCTGAAAAAGGGATGCTCCGATCGAAAGCCCAAAGCTTACGCTGAAGGAAACCGGATAACGAAGCAGGGTCCATGCCTTGCTCAGATGCCCCCAGTAAAGCGACCGGGGGATCCAGTTTACGGAGGGATCCAGCAGGTCCTGCAGCCCCTTCACCATGGTCGTCACCATATACAGAATCGGATTAAGATACAGATAGGCGGTTTCGATCAGAATGACATACAAGAACAACCGGAAAAGCAGGCCTTTGTCAGCCTCCTTCCCGAAGAGAATCAGCCGGATTCTTTCTCCTGTTCCCATCAGCATAGGCCGGATGGGTTTATTCCGAAGCGCGTTGATGACCTTCCCCATACTACTCCCCCTTACCTAGTTTGAGCCGTGCTGCGGGATGCCTTGGCAAACAGCAGAAAGACGACGCCGAGAAAAAACAGAATGATAAGGAAATAGATCCAGATAAGCGCGCTTGTCGGCCCGTATTGGGTTGGGTTGACGGCGGCGAGGATCGGATTGCCCGGGAAAGTGAACAGATCCACCACGGTATAGATGGTATTCAGAAGCACGAACGGCATCATGCCGGGCAGGGTAATCTTCCAGAACATTTCCCAAGGATTGGCCCCGTCGATGCGCGCCGCCTCGTACACCGAAGCCGAGATGGTCTGCCTTCCGGCAAGGAAGAGCAGAATTTGAACGCCGGAGTACCATAGAATAAGCACGAAGGAATTCAGGACGCCCAAGATCGGAGTGGCCCAGGTGGCCGGCAAATACTGGGCTATGGCAGTCGACAAGGAGAACTGCTCCAGGAAGCCGAGCTGTCCGCGGCCTTGGCTGAGAAACCGGTCGATAACGTTCCCGGAAGAGAAAATAACCGGGAGGAAGAACACTGCCCTAAAGAAGCTCCTTCCCCAGAACCGCTGGTTCAGCATGATCGCGATCATGAACGAAAAGATCACGATGATCGGAATCATGAACAGAATCTGGCGCAGAAACGGCAGCAGGGAATCATACAGGGCGCTGCCGTCCTCAAACAGAATGCTGTGATAGTATTTCAGCCCGACGAACGTGTTCGTGATGCCGGTTCCGGTTATCCGGACGCTGTGAAAGCTCATGAACAAGGAATACACCAGCGGAAAGGACACGAATAAGAGAAATCCGACTATCCAGGGAAGAATCAGGAAGATGCCTTCGTATCTATGCGAGAGCGTGTTCTTCATGCGGATCCATGCGTTCATCCCTTCCCGCCTCCTTCGATCACAATGAAATCCTGAGCGGGAATTTCCCGTCCCTCCACCGTAACAGGAGTGGTGTTGTAGTTGACGAGAACCCGTTTGCCCTTGGCATAAGCCGTTTCCTTTACATTCACGGCCACCGTCCGATGCCCGGTTATGTATTGATTCTGAACATCACCCAGAGTGCTTGCGAAGCGGTTGTATTCCTCCACAATGGTTTTCTCCCACTCCTCATAATTCAAGCTGTATTGCCAAACCGTGAAGGCTTTCTTCATGGCTTCCGTTTTGGCATTCATCACTAGAAAGGAAGGAGCCGCGCCGTACTCGATGGCCCGCAAGAAATCCTTGCGGTATTCGTCTCTTGTGTTCCCCCAGTTAAGCGTATAGGGAAGCACGCCGTGAAGGACGATCTGCGCGAAAGGCACCGCTTCATCCATGAAAAGATCGTAAGAGTAGTCATTTGGCAGGGAACGGACCGCCCCGGTATTCTTCCAGGCATAAGCGTTCCCCCTTAGGAGGGTGACCATGTCCAGCTGGGAGCCGGCCTCCTCAACCATGCTGCTTTGGATGGCGGCCGCTTTGTCCCGGTCCGCCCGGTAACGGGGGTTATAGTCACTGAACAGCGTTTGCCCGATCCCGTCCAGCTGCAAGCCGTTGACCCCGAGCGCCGCAATCTTGGGGAGGGCTTCTTTCAGCTTGATCTGGGAAATGAGGGGGCTCACAAGAGTAATCGAGTTGTCGGTCCGCATATTGCGAAAATCGAGTACGGTTCCCGCCTGGTTCTGCATGCCCTGCTGCTTCGGCTTGAATCCCTTGTTGTCGTTGTTAAGCGTATAGTCCGCTTCGAGCAGGACGGAGTCTCCTTTGGAACGGGCGTAAGCGGCAAAGCTTTTCATCCCCTCGTTCCCTCCGAGACGCCCGTCCATGGTAGTTCCGAAGCCGAGGGTGGAAAGCCCTTTGCTTTGCCAGCCCTTATAAGTGACCACCAGCTTGGGAATCCCCTGCCCGTGAAGACGGTCTACCAGCTTCTTCGCCTCTTCGGTCGTCGTGCCGGAAATATAGCGGTTAGTCAGAAAGCCTTTTTCCACGTCACCCCCAACCAGGTCAACGAACAGAGGCAAGGACGAGGATTCGCCCGAGGGCTGTTTCAACCCTTGCTCCGCCAGGAGATACTCGCGGTACTTGGCCGCCATGCCCGCATAATCACTTTGGCTTCCCGGAAGCACGTAATACCGGACGCTCCGGTCCCCGTCAAAGCGGATTTTGCTGTAGGTTTGAAAGCCCTGTTTCTGATCCTGGCTGGTCGGCTGAAAATATTGAAGACGGTAGTCATGTTCCACGGTGGCCCAGGCGTACCGGCTGTACACGCCCGAGGGCGCCGCGAAGATATAGCCGAATTCCGCTCCTTTGTCCGCCACAGCGAGAACCCCGCTTCCGCCCGACTTGATCCCATATACCGGCATCGCAATCGTTTGGCGGTTGGTAAAGACGGATTGGAAAGCCATATCGCTGCCATAAATGGCTTCGCGGAAGACGGTCTTGTCATTCGTCAGGTTTTCCTTAAACCGGTAGAGAGCTCCCGAGCCATCCGGCAGCAGCAGATATCCCTCCTGTTCCCCCGGCTGGGCCGATCCGAGAAACGGATACAGCTTCATATTCAGAAGGGAATCCTTTCCCTCCTCGATGCCCTCATCCAGAACCTTGGTCTCTACATAATCGTCTTTTAGACGCACTTCCACCGGCACCATCATCTCAATGGATGGCAGAACAAACGTGAGGGCAAAGCCCCCATCTATCCTCTTCCAATCGGTTATGCCTCCGTTTAGAGAAAGCAGGCTGTTCACCTTCACCTCGGGCTTTGCCGCCTTGCGGGTCAGATCGACCGTTTCGAGTAGGATCGGGGACCGCAGATGACTGCGCCAAGTACCCGTAATGGTCTCCCGGGCCCACTCTTCCGGATTCGGATACGACCGCAGCTGATGGCCGTCCCTTTTGTCCTCTACCTTAAAATGACCGGTGTTCGGGTCGGCGTAGAGACGCAGCGTGCCGCTTTCCGCGATGAGCTGAAAATCCGCTTCGTTCGGCAGGTCGCCCTTCGTGCTGACGGCCGGCTTCAGATTGGACGGTATGGATACCTTGGCCTTTGCCTCCGGAACCAACGCCCCGTTTTGCCCGCCGGAATGCAGCCACCCATAGAGGATGGCGCCGGCTGTAATCGCGGTGACCCCTGCCCAGGAAAGAAGCTTTCGTTTGAGGCTCATCGGACGGACACCTCCTGAAGAATGGAATAGAGGAAGTTTCGGAGCTCCGCCGACAGCCCAAACACGATGAAACACAAAACTCCCAGTATGATCATGGTTCCGACGGTAAACAGCAGGTTAACAGCCGTCTCGCCCACACTGTAATTCTGCACGGACTGAACCTGCCAAATAAGAAGCAGGACGACCCATACGACCATGCCGCTGTGAAGAAAGTTAAAAATGGATGCTTCACTGAGGGTCATGCCGTTCGACAGGAAAGTAAGCGGGAGCCCCACTGCAATCAAGGGGTGAGGGCATAGGCGCTGCCGACAAAGACGTCGACGAACCGGCCTTCCCCCGCCGAATGGAGCTGACCAAATAATTCGAAACAATCCAAGCCACCCACACCAGAAAAAATTGCAGGAAAATGGTTGCCGCTCCAGCCGGTCTAATGGCTTCCGCATTGAAGGTAAAGCTGGTTTGGGTTCGGGCCACGGCATAGGAGAGATAGGCTAGTACCAGAATAATGACGGCACTCGCGACGCTTCCCTTGCTCTCGTAACGGAGCGCAGTAAATCCGTCGACCGGATGCCTCAGAATGTACAGCGCATGCCTCAGCTGGGCCGCCAAAGGCCAGCGCCTTTGGAGAAAACGGGGTGTTCCCCAACTTAACCGGTAACGCTTGGCGATAGCCCGAAACACGAGATAGAGCAAGCCAAGTCCTAGCACGGTGTTCATGAACAACCCAAACCGTTCTTGAAACCAGCCCAGCCGGATTTGCCAGAAGGAGTTGGAATATCCGTCCTGCAAGCCCGCGTCATAATAGAGCCGTTTGGCCTCCGTATAATCTCCCCGTCCATAGGCTGCCTGGGCGAGCCCCAGCATGGCGGGGGTATAGTAGGCGTTGAGGTGCAGAACCTCGCGCCACAGTGCTTCGGCTTCTTTGTATTTGCCATCCAATGTCAGGTTATTCGCTTTATAGACGAGGGCCCCGAATTCCGTCTGGCGGAACATTTGAATGAGGTTCGCGTTGTCATCGAGGATGAACAAATCGTTCGTGGAATTGGTTTCGACGGCCGCGGGGCTCTTCACAATGCCGAGCTGAGTGGTATTGGGACTCGCGTCACCCGACCAGAAGAACAGCAGGCTGCCAAACGCATCGTACTGGCTGACCATCTTGGAAACGGAATCAATCACCGTGAAATTCCCGTTGCCGTCCACGGCAATATCCTTCAGACTTCCCTTCTCCTCCACCCTGCGGAAGCGGACCTCTCCGAAGGAATCGTTTCCCCCGCCGACCGTGCTGTCCGTCCCGAGGAAATTCTTCCCGGCGTTATTCAATTTCTTCACCTGGCCGCTGGTAAGGTTTTCTCCGTAGGAAACCGTATAGAGAAAGCCCCGGCTGTCGATATCGACGTTGTTGATGGCTGGAGGAAGCTTGCTGGGCTGCTTCTCATACATCTCTCTTGTGTAGATCATTCTCTTCAGGGAATCCAGAACGGTAAACGGCGCCTCATTGGCGGCGAAGAACCGGACGAATTTGCCGTCCGGATCGAGCTGCATCAGCCCGTTGTAGCTCCCAAGCGAGTTCACGAACAGAAACCCCCGCTTGTCAACGGCGACCTTGATCGGCTCGAAACGGTAGGTTTCCGGAATAAACCGGGATTTCGGCAGCTTGAATTCCTTCAGCAGCTTGCCGTGCGTGTCGAGCTTGACGACCCTGGCATTTCCTGTATCCGCCACGTAAAGGTTGTCCTGCCCGTCGACAAAGAGGCCCTGAGGCTTGTTAAGCGGAGTTCCAGCCGCCGTGATCACCCGGTCGAAATTTCCTCCGCGGTCAAACATGACGATGCGGTTGTTCCCCGTGTCCGCCACGTAGATGCGGTCCTGGGCATCCAGGAATAGATCGCCGGGCTGTTGAAGAGGCGACCGGACAGTCTTTCCCGGGTTTTGGGATCGGGAATAAAAATATCCTGACCCAGCACACGCTCGGGGGCATAAGCAGCCTGCGTCCAAACAAGCCCTCCGGATTTGTTTCGGTAGTTCGTCGAATAAGGATAATCGGCGTAAGCCTCCTCTGGAACGCTTCCGATCACAAGAAGGACCGAAAGCAGGCTCCACAGAAGACGAACAAATAAGGTTCTCGCCGGCTTCATAGCATTTCCTCCCATGGGATCATTTAATGCCGGAATGGGCCATCGTAGCGATTACCTTGCTTTGGAAAACAAGGAAGATGACCAGGTTGGGGATGAACATAAACAGAGCCGCCGCCGCTGCCGCCCCCTGCCTCGCCACGTTATTCGCCATATTGGCCGTAAGGGACGAAATAAAGAACGGGAAGGTCTTCATCTGTTCATCCTGCATGAACAGCGTGGACGTTTCCGTATTCCCCCATGCCGACTGAAAGGAAATAATGCCGATCGTGGCTACCGCCGGCAAGATGACAGGAATGACGATCCGCAGGAAGACCGTGAATTCTCTGGCTCCATCCATCCTCGCCGACTCCAGAAGCTCGTTCGGCAGCTGATCGATGAACTGCTTCATGAGGAAGACTCCTACCGGGACGGCCACCATGGGGAGAATGTGCCCCCAGTATGTATTCATAATGCCCAGATGGCTGACCACCAGATAACGGGGAATCGAAACCGTCTCCGGTGCAAAGAGCAGCGTCAGAATGATGGAGCCGAACACAAACTTATGACCGGGAAACTTATGCTTGGACAGCGGATAAGCACAGAGCGCGCTGACGCCGGTTACGACGAAGACGCTCAGAACGGCCACGGCCAAGGAATTAAACAGATAGCGCGAAACCGGAATAATGGAATCGGATGTCGTATTGAACAGCTCGATAAAGTTCTGGATGGACGGGTGCCGCGCGAAGATAGTCGGCGGATAAACGAACAATTCCTGGTAGGGCTTGAAGGCATGGTTGAAAATATACACCAGCGGCAGCAGCATAAAGGCGCTGAACAACACAAGCAGGAAGACCACGAGCTTCTCAAAACGGCTCATCCGGAACAGCTTGGAGCGTTTCCTGAGACCCGCTTTTTGCAGCAAGGCCGGCATTTGCATGTTATTCATCCCCCTTCGAGCCGAACAAGCCCCAGCAGAACTTGTTGGACAGGTACATGAGAAGCAGCAGGAAAACCGACAAAGCGGAAGCATAGCCGAGCTCAAACCGAATGAAGCCGTAATCCTCGATTTGGTTCATAATCAGGTGCCCGGCATACTGGGGAGTAGGATTCATGCCCGACAGCTGGGTCCCGATTCCCCCAGCCTTGAATGTCCCAACAATCGCCATGACGGCCCCGAACAGCATTTGGGGCTTCATGGAGGGAATGGTGACGTACCAGATCTCCTCCAGCCTCGACTTGATGCCGTCAAGCCTCCCCGCCTCGTACAGCTCGGGATTGACATTGAGAATGCCCGCCATCATCGCCAGGAACCCTATCCCCATACTGGACCACAGGGTGACGACAATCATCGAGGTCATCAGATGCTCCTTGCTCGTGACCCAAAGCACCGGTTCCTTGATCAGCCCGAGATTAAGCAAAAAGCTGTTCAAGTAGCCTATCCGGTCTCCGCTCAACAGCGGGAGCCAAACGATCGTCATGGCAATGCCTCCCGTGAGGGACGGGGAGTACATGGCAAGCGCGAACCATTTGCGCCAAGTCCCGGGCAGAATGGAAATCAGCCAGGCGAGCAGGAAGGAGGCGACATAGCCTCCCGGTCCGGCAATCACCGCAAACTTGAACGTATTCGGCAGCGCATACTTCAGAAACAGCAGATCCTGGGATACCATGTACCGGAAGTTCTCCCAGCCTATAAACCGGGGTGCCTCCAAGGAGTTGAAGTACATGAAGCTTAGCAAGAAGGCGCAGATAACCGGAACCATAATGAAGACTAGAAAACAGATCATAAAAGGGGCAACGAACAGATAGGACAGCCGGTACTGCCAGATCCGCCTGAGCAGCTCCAGGCCTCGGGTCCGGGTACGCCGGAACAATCCTTCGTCCGCGTATGCCCTTTGCAGGGCTTGAGTGTTAGTTTTGGACATACGGCTTCACCCCTTCCCACGGCTTATTCCCTTCCGGCAATTCCATTGGGCGAATGGCGCGTCCACCGGAGTCGACATGGCCGAACTCCACCAGCTTGCGCTGCATCTCCCGTTCAATTTCTCCAATAGAAGACTCCAGGGAACTCCGGTAATTCATGCCGTCCACCACAGTCCGGTTCCAGGCGTTCTGCAGCTCGCGTTCGAGGAAATAGCCGCCGGGCACATTTGGAATTTCCTTAAACCAGCGCCATTGCTCCAGAATGCTCTTCAGATCCTCCGGTTTCCACGGCAGATGAACAAAGGCTTCAATATTGGAAGTGTTCCACCGGAAAGAAAGGCCGTTCAGCATTTCCAGATCCGTTCCGTAACGCTCCTGCACCTCGGCCGATGTCCACCATTTCATGAAGGCCCAGCTTTCATCCGGTTTCTTGGTTTGCTTGAACATAACGGAAGCTTGGAGACCGCCGCCCATCCAGCGGGCCACATCCCCATCCGCCTGCCGGACCCCGGGAATAGGAGCGATTCCCCAGTATCCGTTCAGCTCGGGAGCCGCCACCATCAGCTGAATGTACATGCTGAAATCAGCTATTCCGATGGGAACGGTTCCGCTGCGGAAGGACTGGTAGAAGCTCGCCACCTGCTGGTCCACCGCATAGACGTTATAGAGATCGGTCCACTCTTTGAACGCCTGATAGCCCTTTTCCGTCCCGAGGGCAGTGTGGAGCCCGTCCTTGCTAAAATATTCCGCTCCATTCTGATAGAAGAAAGGCATATGCTGTACGGGCATCATATTCAGGTTATTCTGCTGCAGCACCGGAAGCATATCGTACACATCCTGCCACGTATTCGGAACTTTCAGCCCGAGCCTGTCCAGAATATCCTTCCGGTAATACAGCATCGAGAAGCTCTGGGTCTCGGGTACGCCGTAATAGCCTTTGTCGTAATAGAAGGGCGTCCAGGAGCCGGGCGCAAACCGTTTATACAGCTCTCCAAAATCCGAGAAGGTCGTAAGGTCATACAGCCCGTTGCGGATGGCATAATCAAAAGGAAGCTCCTGCGGCAGGCCCAAGGCGACGTCGGGTGCCATCCCCCGGCGTTCATGAGCACGAGAAGGTTCGTGTCCGGAAGAAGATTCACTTTCACTTTGATTCCGGTTTGCGGAGTAAACATCTCATCGCACAACTGCTGCAGAAGATTGACATAATCCCGCCCCCGCAAAACCCATACATTCAGCACATCGTCGTCCAAACTGCTGAGCCTCTCCTTCGACTTGAAGGAATACAGGAAATTGATCATGGCCCCCTCCACCCGCTTATAAAAAGGGGCTACCATCCGGGGAAGAGGTTCCTGTACGGGAACGATGTAGATCCGGTCCAACTGGAGCGGCTGGCTTTTGAGCTGCTGGACCAGATCCGCCATTTTCCCCTGCATGGTGACCAGCCGGTCGGTTTTGTAAGGAATGTCGTTTTCTCTGGCCAGCAGGGCCCGGATGTCCTTCACGGTTGTTAGGATTCCCTGCGTGACGGCATCGTCTCGTCCGTTCACGACCGTCAGCCGTTTCTGGATATCCTCAAGCGAATCGGCGATGCTCTTAAAATCGTCCGTAAACCCGGGGAGGTCTTTGGCGATCGTCCAGGTCCGGTTCGGGTCGGTCGATCCGCCGGTAAGGGCTTTCAACTCGTCGGTGAGCCCCATCAGCTTCTTCCCGGTCGATTCCAAGGTTTCGATCATCGGTTTCACAGGGGCTTGGGTAGTCCTCATCGAAATCGTGTTCGTTCCCTTTTCCAAGTAGAATTCATACGGTTTGTTTTCCTTGTCCTCCAGCTGGATTCCCTGCCAGGCGGAATCGTAAGGGAAACGGTAGGCCTGCATCTCCGAGAAAGGAACCTTGCCGTTAATGAGGATGGACCGGAAGGTGGACCGGTTCGAAGAATACGACTGCTTGACCCGCATGCCTATTTTGTAGTAACCGCTCTCCGGTACTTCAAAGGTCCAGGCAAGCTGCTGGTTCCCGCTCGCCCACCGTTTGCCGTCCACCGTGTTAAAGGTAATGCTCCCGCGCTTGGCAGGGGTCGTCCCGATATCGTTATCATAGCGAAGCGACAGGGAGGAATCGCTCTTCCAGTCCGCCTTCTCGGCCTCCAGGACAATGGGCGCTCCCTTGACGGCCGGCGCTGGAGCCGGCTTGGCTTTGCGGACCTCCGCGTAATCGGAAAGAGGCACCGGCGGGGCCAGAACAAAGGATTCCAAGGCAACCGGCTCGGTAGTCGAGAATCGAAGCGTATGGCGTCCCGGGGTCAGTAACCATTGAAGCGGTTCGGCGTAGGCCCCGCCGGCATCCCGCAGGGAAGCGGTCATCCAGCCGCTGACGTCTTTGGCGATCGGACGGACTTCATCTCCGTTAGGGTCAAGGGCGGCAGGGAACGGATCCTGCCAGTGCCGGTCCAGCTGGATCGACCTGGCTTCGAGAAAGTCCGTCTTTCCATCCACCATAACCTGGAGGAGGACCGGTCGCCTGTGTTTATCATCCGTCACGGGACGATAGGTCAGATCGATCCCGTAAAGGCCAGCCTCCGCCACGGTTACATCATATTCCACCCACTCCTCCCCTTGCGCCGACCAATCGAGCACGTTGGAACGACCGTCGACCTTCCCGACTTGGATGTGGGCATTATCGGATTTACGGGCATATCCGGAAGCTGACCCGGTTATCCGGCCGGAATGGCCGGCCTTCGCTCCGCTCTTCTTCCATTCCTCCAGCTTGCTGCTGTAAGATGGTTGGCTATCCTCCACGGACCCCGCTGCCTGACGGGAGCCCGAAGCAGGCTGGGGGTTTGTAGACGGGGAGGTCCCGTCCGCGAACCCGTTTGCCGAAGGGATAAGCAAGGTGAGAGCCAGAGTCAGCGGAACTGCAGCTCTTCTAGGGAAAGCGTCCACCGCATGATTTCTTCCTCCGGTTTCATATTAGGTCATCAAGTTCTCGGTCGTGTCCTTGTCAAAGAAGAGAGCTTTCTGCATATCGAGCGACAACGTAAGCTTCTCTTCCTCCCGGCCGTCAAACCCGGGTACCGTTCGGGCGATGAACGGTTTCCCGGCACCGATGTCTATATACAAATACATGTCGGCTCCCATTAATTCCGTAATAATCAAGGAACCCGGGATTTGGCTCTTCGGATGAAGGGCGGCTTTCTCCCCTTCGGCAAAGACGTGCTCACATCGGATTCCAAGCACGACCTGCCGGTTTACTTTGTTATGCTTTCGCAGCTGGGCCGATTGCTTCTCCGGGATACGGAGGTAATAACGCTGGGTATGAAACTCCAGCCCTCCCCTTCCGCCTCCAGCACTTTTCCTTCCAGGAAATTAATGGGCGGGGTTCCGATAAAGCCGGCGACAAACATATTGGAAGGGTTGTTGTAGATCTCCCGGGGAGGAGCCGCCTGCTGGATGACCCCATCCTTCATCACGACAATCCGGTTGCCCATCGTCATGGCCTCCGCCTGATCATGCGTTACATAAACAGTGGTCACACCCAGCTGCTTATGCAGCCTTATGATCTCCGTCCGCATCTGGACCCGCAGCTTAGCGTCCAGGTTGGACAAGGGCTCGTCCATCAGGAAGACGCTCGGATTGCGGACAATGGCCCTTCCTAACGCAACCCGTTGACGCTGGCCGCCGGACAGCTGTTTCGGCTTGCGCTCCAGGTAAGGCTCAATTTCCAGAATGCGGGAGGCCCGGCGGACGGCAAGCTCGATCTCATGCTTCGGCAGCTTGCGCAAGCGCAGCCCGAACGCGATGTTCTCAAATACGCTCATATTCGGATACAAGGCATAATTCTGAAAAACCATGGCGATGTCCCGGTCCTTGGGAGGAAGATGGTTGACGAGCCGGTCCCCGATATACAGCTCGCCGGATGTAATTTCCTCCAATCCGGCGATCATGCGGAGCGTCGTCGATTTGCCGCAGCCGGACGGACCCACCATCACCAGAAATTCCCCATCTTGGATCTCCAGATGAAAGTCTTTGACGGCATACAGCATGTCCTTGCCGTAACGCTTCTCAATATGATTCAGCAAAATGCGCCCCATGGCGGCACCTCCGAATGGGATATGGGTTATAGGGGGTAACCGTTTCCATAAATTTTCCTCATTATACAATGCCCCCTTAAGGGCAATATAGGGCGTTTTTGCCGTTTCTATAGGGGCATCAAGCCGAGGTCCCGGACTTCGCTTTCCCATAAAAAGAAGCATTCCCCTATAAGGAGAATGCTTCTTTCAGCTTAAACGCTGGCGAGATGAAGGTCGTCGCTTTGGCTGCTTTGCCGGTATTGACGGGGGTGACGCCGGTCTTTTTGCGGAAGAGGGCGTGAAAGAATTTCATGTCCTGGTAGCCGACTTGATTGGCCACTTCCTGGATGGGGATCGAGGTGGATTTCAGCAGCTCGCAGCATCGCTGGATGCGGACGTTCTGGAGGTACTGCATGAAAGTCACACCCGTCGTTTTCTTGAACAACCGTTGAAAATGGCTCGGGCTCATATACGAATATTCCGCCACATGCTGAACCGTAATGCTCTTGGCGTATTGACTATGTATATACTGGACGGCATCCTCCAAATTGTTGGACTGGACCGGAACCAGGCTTCCGTCGCCTTCATAACGCTGCAGCATCGCGAGGATTTGTACGAGCTGCCCCAGCATAAGGTGTTCATAATGGGGGCATTTCTTCAGGAATTCGCTGTACATGCCGTACATAATCGTCAGAAATTGATCGTACTTGTCCTGAAACTGAAGCCAGGGAGAAGGACCCTTCACCGGCTCATACAGAAAACGATGCAGCTTGGAGTCCTCCGTTATGACGCTGGCCAATGTCTCCAGCAGCCGGGGACGAAAAATACAATTGTAAATCACCAGCTGCTTATCCTGCGAGGACGGCCGGAAGACATGCGAGGTCCCGATCGGAATGACGAACAGGTCCCCCGCTTGGTTGGGATCATCTGATCCTCTATATAGTGATACCCGCTTCCTTCCTCCACATAGCTGATTTCAATGAAATCGTGGGTATGCTGGGAAAGCGAAAAGGATTCTTCTTCCCGGTTGATGAAGATATCGAACCCTGTTTCGAAAAATCGATCCCCGCTCAGCTTCTTGATTCGCCAATTCATACTCTCACCTCGTGATAGGAGATAGGTGGTAACATGAACGTGTTTGCCTCGATCATTTTATCAAAAATAGGTCAGGTAAGCGATTACAAGTTTTGCCGAATGCTGTCGAAACTTGCTTAAACGGGGGTTCTGGCGTCCTCTTTTATCCAATCGGGCTCAAAACGGACGTATTTGATGGCCTTTCTCAAATAGGAATAGGCGGCGTGAATTCGTCCATCGCTTGCCGCGATAATCGACGGGTAGGAATAGCCGGTCTGCTTTTCTTTGTATTCCAGATCGGAAAGCTGCACGTTTTTGATATAGGGCCAGGTTGCTCCCCCATCCTCCGACAAAGCAACGGTCAGGGGTGTCCGGAGCGGTTTCTTGCGGAACTCTCCTTTGCTCTCCACCCAGCGGTACTGGTCTCTTTCCATCGTGGAATCATTATAGATCAGCAGGAGTTGGTTGCCTACAAGGCGTGTCAGCTGAACGGAGGAATTGTTGTTCGGCAGCACCGTTTTGACCGGCTCGCTCCACGTTCTTCCGAAGTCGTTCGATACGCTGCTGTAAATCCGGTCGGCCTGGCGGCTGCGGAAGAGGGCATACAAGGTGTGGTCCTCCTCTCCACCACGCTCATCTGGACGCGGTGCAGGCTTCCCGCCACTTCATATTCCTGCCAGGACTTTCCCTCGTCAGACGAGACGAGCACCACGCTGTAATGGCCGCCGGCTTTGCAATAATAGCACGGCAGCAGCCAATCTCCGTTGCTCATGGCAACAACCGGATGGCGCAGGAACAAGCCCGGTCCCTCATGCAGAACGGCCGGAGGCTCCCAGGAATAGCCTTGATCGGCGGACACCCGGTAGACAACACGGGAGGTCCGCTGATCATGGGGCTCCGTGGAGGTGTGAAACAGCCAGACCTTGCCGTCCGGAGCCTGAAATACAACCGGATTCTGCTCGGAACGCTCCAGATCGGCGGCAAGCTCGACCGGCTCCGTCCATTGGTCGCCACCCGACGGCAGCCGGGACATCAAAATATTCGTATCCGGGTTTCCTTCCCCGCTGCCGGAGAACCACACACAGAGCAGATCCCCGTTGTCAAGCTCAAGCAGATTCGCCGAATGGCTGTCCGGTTCGTACCGAATCGGCAGCAGCGCCTCCGTTAACCCCGGATCATGCTCGGACTGCTGCAGCTTTCCATTAAATCGTTCCATCCCTTACACGCCTTCCTTCTCTTCTTAGGATTTTGGTATAGACAGCTCCGTCCGGGCCAGCCGGTCCGAGCTATAGGCAAGCTCCCCATCCAGATACACCCGGTATCCCGCTTCCACTCCCTCCGGAAACCGGTGATGCCCCGGCCTGCCGTACACGATGCGCAAAATATGTCCGGCTGCCTTCACCCCCTCAAGCTCAAAGTAATCCAATCCGATGTCGAGCGGATCGAAGACCAGCTTGTCGCTTTCCACGGATAGTCCGGCTACGTGAGAGATAACAAGGTCAAGGTAATAGGAGTGGTTGTACTCCTGTTCATCACTAAGCGGCTCTCCCGTTGCGCTGTTATAATGCTCAACCAGACCGGGCTGGTTTAAATCGCGGTCCCGGAAGTGCAGAAAAGAATATTCCCTCAACGCCCGGCCGAAGGCTTCGTCATACGCATGCTGATGGCGCCGGCTTTCCCGTGCAAGAGCATCCAGAACAATGGAATTCGTGTAGGGCCAAGTAGGGCCGTTCCACATGCAGCCGTTGCGACCTTTTACGAACTGGCCGAACCAGCCTCCCTCCCGGGAGTAAGCCGTGCTGTCCGCCGAGACCGTAGGAAAGGGACATCGGGTCGCGAATTCCGCAGGGTTCAGCAAATGAGGGATTAACCCGTCATGCCGCTCGTCCAGTATTTCCGCCCAAGCGGGGTAGAAGCCGACGATGTTCTTAACGAATGCTTTCTCATCGGTCTGATAGTGCAAATCGTAGAAAAAGTCGGTTTCGTTATCCCACATCAGCTCCAGGACGTCCTTTTTGATCCGTTCCGCCATCTGCTTGTAGGTGTCGGCTTCCGGGTCGTCTAACGCCTCACATAGTCTCGCCACTCCGAGAACGTTAAGGTAATGATAAACGGTCCGGTCCACCCTTTTGACGTGGGTATACGTTTCCCGGTCCTTCGGATTTCTCGGGTAATCGTGAAAGTACCAGTAGCTCGGCTGGTATTCCTTTCCTGTGCGGGTATGCCAATATTCGGTCATCAGGCCGTCCCGGTCATTGCCGTAAACCTCTTTCCAGCTGGAGATTTGCTTCTTCAAACCGGGGAGGGCTTCCCTCATAAAGCTCTCATTGCGATGAACCAGATAGAGCCGGTAAGCCGCCCAGCACAGAAAGTTCGCGAAGGAATGCATCCTCTCGTCCACCATAAGACAGCTGTACATGCCGTTCTCATCCGGGTGATTCTGCATATTCCTAATGGCGCCTTCACAGGCGGAGAGATCCGGATACCACCGGGCATCCGACAAGTGAAGCGGAACGGACAGATTGATGAGCTTGCTGAATTCCCACCCCCTTTGGAATAGGGAGCCTTGCTCTTCTTGTGCGAGCGCCCTTCGCAGAAGAAGGGATGTTGAAGCAGGCCGTACCGGGGATCCGATAAATTGTGACGAAGCACAAACCACCGGTAGATCCAGGTGCGGTTGATCAGAGGGTCGCTGCACTGAAAGCGCGGGGCTTTATCGAACCAGGCTTGGTAGTCTATCCTTTGCTCCTCTCTCACGGAAGACAAGGCCCGCCCAGGCCTGGCATAATGGAGAGCCCGTTCCCGAAGAGTTTCTTCCTTATCCTCGGAACGGATCCCCAGAGCCGCGGCAATCACGAACGAGACGCTATCCCCCGGGGCAACCTTCCAGCCTTCCTCGTGAAGCAGTGCT
Organism: Paenibacillus sp. CC-CFT747; assembly: GCA_030323305.1. Classification (GTDB taxonomy): domain Bacteria; phylum Bacillota; class Bacilli; order Paenibacillales; family NBRC-103111; genus Paenibacillus_AO; species Paenibacillus_AO aurantius. The sequence goes on from CP106741.1 coordinate 5,285,646, forward strand.
GGCTCACTCGCGAGCACAACCGCATCCAGGTCGAAGCTGTGGTGAGGAACATTGAAGCCGCCGCGCATCCCGTTGGGACCGGAAAATTGGAAGGACGGATCCACCGCCAGCTTGAGCACAAGCTCCCTTTCCCCGGGTTAGTCCACGTTTGGCAGGAGACCGCGCAGTCGTCCCAGCTGATGAATTTGGATTCCGAGAAGGTAAAATAATCGTTCGTGCAGGCCAAGTGCAGCTGGCTCGGCATCCATTCGCTCTCCGCCGTATCCAGCAGCCATTCCCGGCCGTTCGCCGTTACCGTAAACAGGAGCGGAATGTTCACCTTGTGGATAAAATCAAACCGGCCGGCGAAGCCGGGCCGCGCTTCCACATAGTCCGCCCAGAGACGGGCCCCTGTCGGACCGAGCAGCAAACCGCCCGGAACGGTCCGGAGCGATTTCCTGCCCGCTTTTAACTCCTGATCAAGCTGCAATCGACGTCCCCCCGATCCTTCTGTTACCGCTTTATAATGTTAACTTCCTCTACCAGTATAAAGGGATTGCTGCCAACATTTAGCGGGGAGATCGGTCTTTTTATAGGGCAATCCCACCCGGTTGACGGGAAGGCGGATAACCCATCATCAATAGTCCAATCGCCCCTCATTCCGCAGCCAGCCGTCCATCTCGGGAAGGTCGAAGTAGCGCAGCATGCCGGGCAGCAGGAAGCTGAGGGAGTCCGTCATGTCATACTCCCTTCGGCCCGCCCATTCCTCCAGGCTCTCTAGATGGTCTTCCATCCGCACCTTTCGGACTTTCGGTTCGAGCAAGGCGGCGAGCCCCGTATATAGGGCATAACGTCCGGAGCCGTACAGGTGCAAGTCTTCTCCATCCGCTCCGTCTAATCCGGCCGCCAGCTCGACCGCCCGCAGAACATCATAGGTGCGGAGAGCGGCCATGCTGTCATGGAGCAGCATCAGCTCGTCGGTATGCTTATCCAGCACGCCGAAGGGGTGATGCGGATCGTCTTGAGGCTGGTTGCGATAAGGGAGAAGCGGGCCGACTCCCGTTAGATTCGCCACCAGGACGGTCCGGCCCGACTGGCAGGTTTTTACGATCCACTCTTCATGAGTGGACAAGGAATGAATCCCTCCCTCCCAAACCGCAACGGTAACCGGAAGCTTCGCACCCTGCTGGGTTTGGTCCCGGAAGAGATAGCCCATATTAATGATTCCCCTCTGGCTCCACCAAAGGGTACGGGTGGCGCTAAGGAGTTCATTTTCTCCTGCCCCGTAGTACCGGGGGTTCAAAGGATAGGGATGCCGATTATACATGACTCGTCCCCTTAGCCATTCCACTCCCCTGCGACGCTGCTCCGCTTCTCCCGGACGGCTTCTTAGCTTTGCCGCTTCGGACAGCCGTTCCCGGTTCTCGTCCCGTACACTGTGTGCCCCTTTCCGTTCCCCGATAACCTGCCCGCTCCTCGTGCACCAAAGTTTCTCCGGCTCCAGCAGATGAATCTCCCCGTCAGAAGGAACAACAGCTTTTCCGAGAAGGTGCCGGGTAAAAAGGCAACCGCCGCTCTAACAAGCGGAATGGTGAACCGGTGCACATCCGCATCCTCAAATAGCTGCAGCTGCTCGCCTCGCCCGTGAAGCGTCCAGAATCGCCGGCAGGATTCGACCACCTGCCTCGGTGCTTCAATCGGAACCGAGTCGTAAGTGGTGGCCAGTACCAGCACCGGACGCGGAGCCATGGCAACCAGAATGTCTTCGTGGTCAAGCCCCATAGCCGAGAAGCCGGGCCATTTCTGCTCGGCGTCCTGGGTCTTTCCCGTCATACGGAAGTAGGGGCGGTTCATGATAAACCCTCCCGGTGCGGCGCAGGCGATCCGGGGTCCGCCATCATCATAAGGGAGGTCTGGGTTCCGCCTCCCGAATGCCCGGTAACGCCGATCCGGGTCGGGTCCACCTCCGGACGCGTGAGCAAGTAATCAACCGCCCGCATGGCGTCATGCAGCATATAACGGGCGAGATTATCGCCCACCGTCAAGCACTGGCGGCCCACCCGTTCGTGCTCCCATACGCTGGTAACCTCCGCTTTGCCGGTTTCGGGGTCATAGTACCCGAAGCGTTCCCCTTGGCCGACCGGATCGATCGCCAGAACCGCAAGACCGGCGTGGACCAGATAGTGGCAAACGGTCTGGTATTCGTCACAATGCTTCGCCTGTTCCCGGTGTCCGCACAGGAGCAGCACCGCCCCTCCCGGCGCCGTCCGGCCATCCGGGATATAGAAATTACCTGTCACATAAACATGCGGCCGCGATTCAAAGATAAGGTTCTCGACGCGAAAGCCGTTGCCCTTGGTTTCCCCGGTCACCACCGGTCGCAGGGGATGATCGGAGGAGGGAATCCCCCAGCGACCGTTCCAGGGATTCCCGGATATACTGCTGCCGGGCATTCAGCGCTTCCGGATCCGCAATGGCTTCCCTTTTCCGCGCCCCCGCTTCCGCCGCCGCCCGGGCCGCCTCCTCGACATAGAGCGGCAGCTGGCCGCGGACGTCGAACGTATTGACTTGAACCGTTTCCCACTTGGCCAATCCCACTGTGCTTCTCCCCTTGTCCCAAACCTTACAGGCTCATTAAAAAGAGGGAACTTTCGTCCCCTCTTCTCGACCCGGTTTGTTATTTTTTGGTTAGCTGTTCCTGAATCAGCTTGTTGGAGGTTTCCTCCGCTTTCCGCAGGGCGCTGTTAACGTCCATCTTTCCTTTGGCGATTTCTCTGACAACGTCCTCGTCGAAAGCTTTCTCGATAACCAGCTCGTCATATTCCGTCATCACCCGTCCAGGAGCCGGCTTGCCGTAGAACAGGGCCTTGATGTTTTTGGATTTGGCAAAAGGATAATCGGTAAAGGCCGCATCCCGTACGGATTTGGTGGTAAGAGGCGTAATCACCCCTCTTTTGGACATGATGGTCTGGTATTCTTCCGAGATCAGATATTTAAGGACTTCCATAGCGGCATCCTTGTTCTTTGAGGTCGAGGTGATCCCGGCATAGGTGGCATACGGCTGGGTGTTCAGACCCGGGTACTCCTTAAACTGGGGAACGGCCGCAATATCCCAGTTCATGGCGAGCGACGTGTCGGCGGAATTCATCCAACCGGAGGTGTAGACATACATTCCGACAAGGAAATCCTTGTTGAAATCGGCATGAGCCAGCCATTTCTCATTGGCCCGCTGCTGTAAGCCGGGGTCTCGTGTGAAGTTATAGAAGATTTTCTCAAAAATGAACTTACAATTATCATTATTGACCGTCGCCTTGTTCGTGGCGGCATCCACCATATTGGAAGAATTTTGGGTAACCCTTATGTAATGTTTAGGCGACATCCAAAGCCCGATATACTGCTTGCCTCCTTCGTTGCGGGTCAACTGCTTCGAAAGATCAAGGGCTTCGTCCCATGTCATGCCGTCCCAAGGGTACTTGACGCCGAACCGGTCGAAAATGTCCTTGTTGTAATACATGACGAATTTATTGTCGCTGATTGGCAGCAGGTAATGTTTTTTATCGATGGTAACCTGTTCCAGATAAGCCGGCTTAATCGGGCTGATATCCACATTGTGTGTTTTCATTAAAGGGTCCAATTCCTGGGCCATGTTGGCCGGAAGCCAGTCCTCTCTAAGCTCCCCTGCCGAGGAAAGATACATGTCGAGCGGGGTACCGGAGGCTATGACCTGCTCCATTTTCTGCTGATCGGTCTGGTTGATATAAGTAATGGTGAGCTTAGGGAACTTCTTCTTGATGTACTGGCCGTACCGGTCCTCAAAATCCTTCTGGCTCGCCAGTCCGAACCAGGTCAGGTTAGCGGTCAGCTCGTCGGGGTTGACCGGAGCTATGGTACCGGTCGGGGTCGGATTGGATGAAGCCGAATCCGCGGGCGAGGTCGTTCCTCCCCCGAGCTGCAAGCGGCCAATAACGACAGGGACATCACAGAGGACAGCATTAATGAAAGCTTTGGTCGTAACACAATAACTTGATTCCTCCCTTTTATTCATCCTATAACGGCAGGCGGGAAGGCCGGCCTCCGTCTTTCTGGTGGAAGCGCTATCACCTTGACTTATCGGCCTTCCCTTTCTTATTCTCGGATGATGCAAGCCGTGATGCCGTTACTGGTTATTATAAAAAACACCGCATTCCCAATACGTGGGTCATCCCGACCTTCCTATAGGGGCATCATGCACACCTTAGAGGTGTGGATTCCCCCTGCTATTTCCAGGCCGGTCTAAGCGTGGATGCCCTGCCTTCCCATGCGTCCGCCAGATGCAGAAGGGCCAACGGAAGAGGATGATCCGTGAGGATGGTTTCCCCGGCTTGAGTAGCACCCGAAGGATTTAAACAGGATTCCGCCATTCCCTCCCCCAGGCCGGCTGCCGTCTCCAGGAACCGCCGGTCCTCCGTAGCGCGGTACAAATCCAGCAGGGCATAAAGGACTCGGTAATCGCCGGCAGGCCCGGGGTTGCGCAGGCTCCGCCCCTCTCCCTTCGGAGAACCAAGCTCCCCAAGTCCTATCCCCTTAGCAATCGAGCGGGCCATTTCCCATAGAAAGGGATCCTTCGACAATCGGTAACCGTAGGCATACAACCAGAAATCGTCCCCGCTTAACGGCATGGCCCGGAAGACGGTTCCCGCGGGACCGAAGTACCCCTTGCGGTCCAAGACAAGCCCCTCCAGTGAGTAGCCGTCGGTCAGCATGGGGACGTAAGAGCAGTCCCTCTCCCGGAATGCCGTTCTCCCCCAGGCCGTCATCTCCTCACAGGCCCAGCGGATGAAGCCTTCACCGTCCTCTCCCAGCATCTCTCCTATGGCCAGCTGGCAGCGCTGAACCGCCGGTCTCGGCTTGAAGAGGGTCCCTTCATAAACCAGATGCCCTTCCGGGACGAGGGGGCTATCTGGTATTGGGCCCGGTCTCCGCGTACCGCCGGCCCGTCGCACCAGGAGCCGGCGGACTGGCTGAACTGATAGCCGCTTATGCCGACGCCCTCTTGTCTGGTCTCCACGTAGCGGGAAGCCAGCCGCTTTGCCCAATGGAGAGGAGCCTGCTCGCCCGACAGCTTGCTCAGCACGGCCGCTGCATAGTACAGATCGCTTCCGGCGTTAACGAAGGTAAGCCCTTTGCCCCAGAAGAACACATCCCCTCCTTGGTATTCATTCTCCCAGATCCGTCCCCGCTCCGTTCCGTAAGGTCCGTGCCGGTTAAAATCGAGGGTTCCCCAATCGAGAATATGGGCATTCCATATCGCTTCGATATACCGTCTGGTCCCGGCCGGATCGGCTTTCCACATCAGGCCGTAATCGGGATAATGCATTTTTAATTCATGGACCTTGCTTTTATCCCCGGCAAATTCGAGGGTTCCGGACTCCAGATTGTTGGCGGTATGGCCTCCCCAATAGAGAAGCCCTTGTTCATCCGTTTGCCCGCCCAGCAGGTAACGGTAAACCTCTTTCGTCCGCTCCGCATAGCGGGGAAGCCCTGTTACCTCCGATAAGCCGTCCAGCAGCTTGAACCAATGGGATTGGCTCGCCGGGCTGGAGAGCAGTGCTTTGCGGTTGACATGATCCGGATCATAAGAGACGGGCTGCAGGGACCGGCCATCTAGCGCGTTGACGAACAGCGGGGACTCTCCTTTGGGGTCGGAAGCATGCTTCAGCAGGAGATCGGCATGCTTCCTTACCCTTTCCCTAAGCCGCGCGGCTGTGCCGCTGCCAGCCATCATAGTACCGTCACCTCCCGGGCCTTCTCATACAGCCAGTCCAGCGTGGTACGGTCATCTTTGTTCGGATCGTATTCCCTTGCAGTCATCGGCTGGGTGGCTTTCACCACACCAATAATCAAATAGGCTCCCTTGCCATAACAAAGCGTATGGCGCCCAGCCGCATAGCTTACCGCATGGATATCCACGGAAGGGTAGGAGAACAAGCGGATCCCTTTTCGGATGACCGGAAAATGGATCCCGGAGGCGGAAGGCTCTTCCGTTCCCTTCCCGCTTTCCACGGGCTGCAGCCACTGGCTCTCCGGCGAATGGAAGTATCCGATGAGGACCTTAGCGGGTGCGTCCAGCTCGATTTCAACCGATACCTCGCCGTGGACCGCCTCCAGCTGGCTGAACCGGATTCCATACAATCCGTATAACTCCTCCGCGCAGCCGATAATGGGGATGTCTCCGTCGGTAAACACGCGGGCCCCCTTCTCGATCCGGTAGACCTCGGCGGATTCGGTAAGTAGCCGAAATTCCTCTCCTCAAACGGCTTAAACTGACCGGAAGAGGCTTCGAGGTGGAGAGCCGCCGGTGCAATTCCCGCTTTCAGTTCCGCTATGTGCTGCCGGAGGTTATCCAGCTCTTCTTCGAACAGGGGCAGGCAGTTTCTCCAGTGAGAATAGGCCAATCCGTCCCGGAAAGGAATTTTGCGCTGGGGCGTCTGCATCCCGTTGGCATACCGGTACTGCTTCTCTGTCAGGGCCGTCAAGCGCCGGTAGCTGGCCAAGCTTTTTCTATCCATTCGACCGCTTCTTCCAGCGGCTCCGCCTCCGAATACCTTCCCGCCGACGTATGCTTATACATCAGGATAAGCAGGGCACCTCTCACTTTATAGGTATAAGAGCAGACCATGGCCCGGATGGCCTCGATATCGGAGACGAGCCGGTCCACCTCCGCCTTGTTCTTCGAAGCGGCGGTCCTTGCGCGTTTAACCGCACGCTCCGCTTCCCCCGCGAGTCTCTCCACGTCATCCACCACATCCAGGGGAGTCTCCCCCACATGGGGCATTCCGGCGAGCTCCTTGAGAACATAATCCTCCAACCGTTCCCCTTGCGGGGCGTGAGACTCCCACAGGGCAGACCAGGGGGTATAGCGGTCCGGATTGGTCAGTTGGCTCATCGTCATCCCCAGGCTCATTGTCTGGCGGTTCCCTTGCGTAATGCCGAAACGGCGCAGAAGCTTCGGAGCACATTGGCCGGCGGCTTCCAACGCTTCCAGCAGAGCATGGGCCGCCTCGGGGCTCCCGTGCCGCTCTCCCAGCTGCCGGACCCAATGCTCTTTCTCCGCCCGGTAATCCCGGTCCGGATTCCAGGCGTAGCGCAGCCAGGCAGCGTACCATAGCCAGTCGCGGTCCACCTGCCGGATGCGCGGCTCGGTCTGATCCGGCGAATACGGCCATCCCCAGAAGGAGAGCGGGTAAAAGTGGAGTGCGTTTGCGTTCAGCCGGTATTTGGCCGCCTGAACGCACTTCTGAATAAAGGATGGGGCGCCCCAGCGGAAGGGCTCGAGATTGGTCAGCATATGAACATTGGCCATGTGGATGCCCCGGCGGGATCCGAGCCTCTGGTGCAGCTTCTGGACTTCCCCCTTGGCGTCCATGTCGTGAGCGACTCCCCGTTATATTTCATCTCGGTGTGTAGGTTCGGGTAAAGCGGGTCCGCCTCCTCCATGACCTGCTCCACATTGATCCCGTGCGACCTTACGATGACGGGAGGCGGGTCAGGGAGAAGCTGTCCGTCCAGCCCTTGTTTAATCCCGGGCAGAATCGTTTCGCACAGCCACTCGGCCCCGTACATTTGGCCCTTCAGCTTCTCTCCGAGGCACACCATGAGCCCTACCTGAGGGAAATCGCGGACGAAGGCCGCAAGGGATTTGCGGTAATAGTCGGACGTGACGGGAACCGGTCGGGTCTGGCTGTAAGCAAGCCCGTACTTGTCCGCAAGCGCGTGGGGAACGTGTATGTTATAGAAGGAAAGAAAGAGGCGAATGCCCCGTCGTTCCGTTTCTTCTATCAGCCACATAAGGATCTTGCGATTCAGCTGGTACTGCTCCGGGGTAACCTCTAGAGCCTCCGGATAGTCGGGAAGTCGCACCAGGGAGGAAAAGGGGTGGCCGTTCCAAAGAAAGAGAACATTCGCCCGGTGCTCGAATAGTCTGTCCAAATAATCGAGCCACATGGCCTTATCGTAGAACCAGGGAAACCGCTCGGGGGTTAGGGGATATTCATAGGCTTGCCGCGGAGCTTCGAGCTGGGAATTCTGCAGCCCTACGGCCGTCCCCTCCACCGGAAGCGGGGATAATCCCCGCAGGCGAGATCTAGGGGCAGAGCGCCGACCTCCCGGATCATCCCGGCGAGTTCCTGGCACCCGTAAAGAACCCCGTTGTCATCTCCTCCGGATACCACCTGAAGCCTTCCCGGAAGGGTTGCCAGATAGAAACCCTCCTCTCCCGGTTCCTCCGTATGATAGAGAAGCACATCGCGTTCTTCCAGCTCGGAGAGCAGGGAGGAGGTTTGCCGGTTCCCTATATACAGCTTTCGCCCTCCCGTAGTCCGGTAGTGGTCCCAGCTCCAGGCCCCCGGCTTCTCATGAACGATATACCCGCAGTTTTTTAACCCTTCCCTCAGCAAACGGATCCCTAGAAGCACCCGGGGAGAAGCCTGTAAGTCGTATCCAATTGTTATATAATCCAGCATGCCTTATCCCCTCTTTCGCCGGCAAAATGAATTAGGAATGTACCACAACGTCCTCGGTGTCCGCCAGCGTAAAGTCCGGTCCTTCTTCCGGAATGATGCTCGCCTCCCGAAAATGAATATCCTTGGCATAGGTACAGGAGACTCCCGTCCGTGCCGTTATCCGCACGCGTTCGAAAACGACATCCTGCACCGGCATTTCCGGAAGACCTTTAATAAGCACGGCCTTACCGGCACCGATACAGGTAGTATCGCTGATTTGAAATTGCCGGAATACCGGAGTTTCTTCCGTTACAGTAAGCGTCTCCTCGGAATTGTACTTGCCCGAATAATAGGAGCTGAACAGAATGGCTTCTTTGGCGATGTCTTTCATGCGGACGTTCCGGATATGGATTTGTTCCACTACGCCCCCGCGGCCGCGTGTGCTCTTGAAGCGAAGCCCCGTGTCCGTGCCGATAAACGTACAGTCCGAAATATGAATCTTCCGTACATCTCCGGACATTTCGCTGCCGATAACAAATCCTCCGTGTCCATGATACACCTGGCAGTTCTTTATTGTTACATATTCCGTCGCCCTGCCAAGCTCCCTCCCATCCGCATCTTTTCCCGACTTGATGCAGATGGCATCGTCGCCTACATCGAAGAGGGAATCGTGAATGGCCGCGAAACGGCAGGAATCCAGATCCAAGCCGTCCCCATTCTGGGCATACCATTGGTTGCGGATGGCCACGTGGCGAATCGTGACATGCTCGCACAGCCAGGGATGGACATTCCATGCCGCCGAGTTGCGGAAGGTCGGACCGTCGAGCAGCACCCGGGTACAGCGGTCGAACTGCACGAGCGTTGGGCGCAGATGGTCGCGGGCCGGTTCGAAGGCGGCCGGATCGGTGACTTTCTCCTGAATGAGCCGCTTGACGAGGGGGCTTCCTTCAGCGACTGCTCGGTGGGCCACCAGGTTCCGCCTTCCTCGTACCCACCGGATTCGACGAGCCCCTTCCACTGTCCTTCGGTCAGCTTCATGCGCTTAACCGGCCTCCACACCTCACCGGATCCGTCAAAGATTCCTCCCCGGTTATGGCGATATTAGTCAGATCCGCTCCATAAAGGGCGGGTAGGCAGCGGACGGTGCGCAGCCCTTCGTAGCTGGTCGCAATAAGCGGATAATCGTCCCGGTTCTTGCTGAACACGACCAGAGCGCCGGCCTCCGCATGGAGACGGATTCCACTCTCAAGCCGGATCGGACCCGTCAGCCACATCCCAGGCGGAATAAGAACCGTCCCGCCTCCTGCGGCGGAACAGGCTCGGATCGCAGACGCGATGGCCTCGGTATTCAGAGCCATTCCGTCACCGACGGCTCCGTAATCGGCAATGGAAACCGTCCGTTCGGGAAAAACCGGCACCTCTACGGCCGGCATCTCAAACGGCATAGGGTCTGGAGCGACTTCTTGGTTCATCCTCATAGCGCATGACCCCTTTCAATAGGCTGAATATGGACACGGTTGATGTAATAGTGGACCGGAAGGGTCCGGACGCCGGCATTCGGGAGATCGGGTGTCACAATCGGTGTTTCGACGTTCGGCTCCCGCCGGCTCTCCCCCGTACGCAGCAAAAGCCGTTCCAGCGTATAAGCCGGCATGGAGAAAGTATACGCTTTTGCGTGGCTGTGTCCGTTTACCGTCAAAGAGAAACGCTGCTTATCCGTTTCATACCGGAGCTCGAGTTCCAGCCATTGCTCCCGCTCGTACCGCTGAAGCTCCATCCACGTCCCGGCCTGTAGAAGCTTAATTCCTCCGTCCCCGTCTAACCGGCAGCGGATGGGGAGGCTCCTCTTCCATCGCATAACTCGATGTCGAGCTGGCCCCGGTCAGCCTGCATGGGCATCAGCCGGAGGCGGACGCGGGCGGACGTGCACTCGGGAAAGACCCGTTCCGCCTTGGCGTAATCGTACAGATCCTCATCCCGAAGCTCCAAGCTCTTATCCTCAGGGGGGGAAGTCGGCAACGGCCACCCTTGCCCATAACGGGCTGTAGACATTCCAATCCTTCACCCTTCCGCCGGTCTCCATGTCGGTAAAGGTATCCGCTACCGGTTCCGAGACCCGGCTGCGAATGGGAACCGGAATCTCGCTTACCCAGATGTCCTCTTTGTTCATGCTGTACGTCACCCACATGCTTCCGCCCGGCGGAAACTCACTCCCGGCCTCCAAGCCGCGGGTGTAGCTTGCCCCGTAGTTTTTGTGCTGCCCGTAGTACCTCCGGGGAGGAACTTCACCGTGAACGACGAGCATCTCGTCAAAGGCAAGCCCATCTTCCCCCGTGACGAGGGCAAGCGGCCAGCGGTGGTTGCCGATGGGAGACGGATTATACACCAGTGCATACCGGGAATCAGACGTGCGCTCTCCCCAGATTTTCCCGCCCGCCATAATAAGGGAAGGGGCTCGTTCCGGGACGGACCAGGTCTTTCCCTCATCCGCCGAGAAGGCGGTCAGGGAATGCTTCCACAGCCCCGCCACCTCTCCGTTGGGTAACCGGTAGTGGTTGAAGGCCGTTCCTCCTTCTACCGCATAAAACCCGTCCGGGCTGCGGTCTTCCTCCCACCACTGCAGGGTGGCAAGCCGGTCTTGGAGAAGCTCCTCGCAGGCCTGACGAAAGCCTTCATCCTCCGACTCGGTATACATCGGGAAAGACACGTTCGACTCCGTCCAGCCGGCATGCCGGTTCAGCCGGATGAAATAGATTGGACCGAGCCGTCCGTCCGCATAGATTTCCCGAACGACACGGCCAATGCCTTTCCCGTTGTTCGGGCTGACCTTTGGTGTTGGACTGAAGCCATAAAACCCAAGAGCAAGCAGCCGGCCGTCCCCAGCGCAATAGAAGCCCATCCGCTGGTGCATCACACTGTACGTTCCTTCGGGCAGCACTTCGCCGTCCTCGTAGCGGTGCTCGTGTTCCAGACGGTAACAAGGAAACAGAACGACCGGACCCCCCAGTTTCTTCCATCCCGCGAAACCGTCAGAAGGGTTCGGCCCGGGGGCACGTGCTCGTGGACCGGGTTGCTCAAATAATGAAGATAAAAACTCCCCTTCCAGTAAGCCAGCATAGGCGCGTGATTGTAGGTCCATCCTTCCTCCCCGTCCTGACCGGGTGTGCGGACAGCCCTTGTGACTTGTCTAGTCTGCACGCCGACTACAGGCCGGAGCTGGCCATGATGATAATCCAACTGGGCGGTGATCCCCCTGCATATCGAATACGCTTCTCAGGCTGTCTCACTGGCCGTCCCTCCACCAAAGAAATGATCCTTTCTACCAATGTACAGGTTTTCTTTGCCCCGCATATAGGCGATTTCTGCCGATTTTATAGGGTCGTTGCACACAGGAAGCCGATTGGCTTGGCGATAAAGTACGAATCCCCCAAAACCTTCTCCCATGGCCCCTTGTTCATAACAAAGAGGCCTTCCTAAATAAGAAGAGCCTCTTTGTCTTGAGCCTATAAAAAAATAACCATATGAAGTAATAAGTTTCTAAATGGACTCCGCTTATCGGTAAGTCTCTAAAACAACCGGCCCAATAAGGCCCGCCGGAAGAGGCGATTCATCCAACCGGTTCGCTAAGCTGTTCGTGACCCGGATCTCCAGCTCATTCCTGCCGGCTCTTAGATAGGGGGTAATGTCCAAGCGATAGGGGGCCCATAACAGTATCCCGGCCTCCTGCCCGTTCACTTGGACCTCCGCTATCTCCCCAACCTCGCCCAAGTCGAGCCTAATCCGTTCGTCCTGCGCTCCCCTCTCCCTATCAAAGGATTTCCGGTAGGTAACCGTACCGGAAACATGCTTCAGCTTATCAAGCTGGGACCAAGAGCCGAGGGAGGGAGGAGCAGCGGGAAAGGATGGGGCTTCCGCCTTCCAGCCCTCCTGCAAATACTGTATACTCGGAGGCCGCGGGGACTTCTTAGCCCCTGAGATCACCGGATCTTCGTCGGGAAGGATCCGGTAAAGGATACTCTCTCGGCGGCCGAGCTCAACCGGCAGAGTCAACCCGCCGTCATCCGCCGAAACGGCCGGGACGCCGGTTATCTCTCCACTCCAGGCCTTCCAAGCTTCCGCCTTCCCTATAACCGGTAAAGTAACCGTTCCTTCGTAATCCTCCTCCCCCTCGTTCACAAGAAGAAAGAACGGCTGTCCCTCCTTCACGATATGGCTGACGCGAAGATGGGCATTCCGGGGAGTGAGATACACGGTAGGACCGATTAGCTTATCCAGAATCGAAACGACTCCATCGGGCTCCCCTACTGCCGCCGCTTTCGCTAGAGGTATCCGGTCTTCGTTACCCTTCTCCCGGAGCCGGATAATCGTTCCACCCTGAAGGGCAAACTCGTCTAACCGGCGCACGGTTTCCGGGGTGAAGCCCAGATCTTCTTCCACGAGAACGATCGAATAGGCATTGTCCTCTAGGTGGATCCTGCCGTCTTGTATAGAGCAGGCATCCCTCAGCAGGGTCTCTTCGAGGTAATTAAACTCCCTTTGGCTCTCATAGAGGGGCTTGGCGATCCGCCAAGGCATCTCATCCTCCCGGCAGAGAATGGCCAAAGGAGTGGTGTTCGGGCTGTCGGTCATAAGCCAGCTCATTCTTTTGATATACCGGGAGATGAGGGAATAATGCGGCCACCAAATATTGTTCGGGCCGACATCGGGGGTCTCTCCTTATAGCGGCGAGGGCCGTCCACGGAATAATAGAAGGCGTGCGGGCAGATCAGATTCACTCCCCTTACGAACAGCCAATCCAGGTACCACTTCATATCGCCGGCGGACAGGTCCCATCCCTTATTCGGGCCGCATACGCCGAAGACTTCATTCAGGTTCCGCCTCCTTCCCCGGTGCCGGGCCGCATCGGAGGAACACTTGGCCGCCGTGCTGTGCCGGCCCTCCACCCCCAGGCTGTTCTCCGGAGCCACCCAGCGCCAGACCACATCCTGTCCGGGAATATGAAAAAGCTCCAGCAGCCCGATCTCGTCGCTTCCGGCGGGATGGCCGGTCAACGCAATGCCATGTTCTTCGCACCATTCGTTCAAGGGCTTGTAATATGCGGAGACGAGCCGCTCCTGCACCGCCTTGCGGTAGCGGGAACGGACTGACGATGCCCGCCCGGCGGGGTCCTCCAGCCACAAAAGCGGGAGATCCTCCTCCCTGTTCCCTTTACCTATGAACAAGGTCAGGAAATCCTTGGTCCAGGCTTTAAGCCCTTTGCGGTGGCCCCTTCCCATGATGTCGGGCTCGTCCGTAAACATCGCGATCACGGTCGTGCCGAAATAGCTCTGCAGCCGTTCATAGTAGGCTTCGTGCGTCAGCCGTATGAATTTGGCCGTCGCTTCGTGATTCAGCAGATCCGCCGAGGCCGGCGCATTTGGCTCCCCATCATCCTCCCCGAAGTGAATCCCCCGGATCGTCCCCTTGGTATAGGTCTCGATGAACAAGAGGATGGTCCATTCCCCTCCCTCGAGCCCCTCCAGGGAAACGTTAACCCCGCTCGGCTTGAGCAAAACCGTTTCAGCCGGATCGAGGGAGCCGTCGGGGGCTTTTCGTACCGCTTGCGCGGAAACGAGGGAATCCCCTTCCTCCAGGAAGGAGGGCAGGTGGACAGGTTGCGTTCCGGTGACCTCCCGCATGATAAGTCCCCTGCTTGCATATTCCGGGTTTCCTTCCACGACCTTGCCTTCGGCCGAGCCGGAGGGATACATCGCTTCATCGTAGAGAATGACCTGCATGTTTCTTGCGGCCGCTTCCTTCACAGCCGTATGGACCAAGCTAAGATAGGCATCGGAGAGATAAGGCAGCGTTTCCGGTATGCCCATCCGGGGATGAATAACGAAGCCGGTCACCCCTTTATCCGCAAAATCTCCCATCTGCCTTACCAGTTCTTCTTCCGTAATCTCATCATTCCAGAACCAGAAAGGAATCGGGGTATATTCCTCTAACGGCTCAAGGAACTGCTTCTCCAGCGGGATGGATGTCATTTCGCTTCTCCTTTCCAAAAGGTCCTTCCTTTCCTACTTTACCCAAGCTGCCGGTTTCCGGCTATAGGAGGTTTTTGAGCGGTAGCTGTTCCGCTTTGCACTTTTTAGGATCATTAGGACAATCTTGAGGTTGTGTAACGGATAAAGCAGGTGATAAAGCCTATCTGTCAACCGTCACGCGAAGTCTATGAAGCAAGTTTCTCGGCTCGGTAGGAAAATAAGCGGTAGCCATCGAAAAAGAACAGAAAACATATCCGCTTCTCTGTCGATCGGACCGTTTGCCGTTCGTTGTATAAATAAGAATGATTTACAGGAGGGACATATGAATACAGTAACCACCAAAGATGGAACGCGGATCGCCTATGAGAAGAAAGGGGACGGTCCTGCTTTGATTCTGATTGACGGCGCTCTTTGCAGCCGTTCTCAAGGACCGAATGGGCCGTTAGCGGCTTTGCTGCAGAAGCATTTTACGGTTTACACTTATGACCGGAGAGGACGCGGCGGCAGCGGGAACTCCTCCTCCTATTCGATTGATTATGAAATCCAGGACCTCGAGGCTTTGATCCGGGAGGCTGGGGGCACGGTTCATCTTTATGGAATCTCGTCCGGGGCCGCCTTAGCACTTGAGGCAGCGAACCGGCTGTCTTCGGTTAACAAGCTGGCGCTCTACGAGGCTCCCTTTATTGTCGATGATAGCCGGGCTCCCCTTCCCGCCACATATAGGGAGCGAATGGAAAGCCTGTTGGCATCCGGGAAACGGAGCGCTGCGGTCAAGCATTTTATGAGAGCAGGCGTCGGCCTGCCGGCTCCCCTGGTGGCCATCATGCCGCTAATGCCTGCATGGTCGAAGCTAAAAGCGGTTGCCCATACGCTCCCGTATGACACGCTTTTGACCATGGAGCATCAAAGAGGTTCGGTTGCGTCACTGGAGAGGTGGGCGTCCTTATCCGTCCCTTCTCTTGTCGTAGCGGGAGGAAAAAGCCCCCAGTGGATGCGTAACGCTATGCATTCTCTTGCCCATACGCTTCCCTCCGCTCAACTGGAGACCCTGCCCGGTCAAACGCACATCGTGAAGCCTTCTGTGCTGGCACCGGTTCTGCAAAGGTTTTTCTTGAGCTGAATCAAAAAAGGAGGCCGCGTTTCCGCGGCCTCTTCCTTCCTTACGTCTAAGCCACTACCACTGGAACGGCTATTCCAAAGCCAGCCACTCCTCCGCTTTCTTGGTTAATGTGTCCCTGGCGGAGTCGGAAGCAAAGGGGCCTAACACCTTATTGTTCAGATGACCGATGAAATCCTCCACATGCTTCTCCGCTTTGGCCCTGTCGCCCTTCTGAAGCTGATGCTCCGCTTGGTCCAAGGCATTCGACAACGGCTGGGAGAGCGGTCCTTTCAAATCCCCGGATTCGGTATACCGGTTGACCCATGCCCGGATGACCTCCAGGGTCACATGGGTTTTGACCGTGACGGCTTCACTTGGCTCCGAACGGGTTCCTTGTTCATCTACCGCCGTCACGTAGATCCGGTACTCGGTATCCGGCTGGAGACCGGAGAGAGTGTAGAGAGGAGTACTCGCCATGCCGAGCGGCGCTCCGGTTCCGTATACCTCATAAGAGATAGTGCGGGAGCCCGCTGTGACCGGGGCCCAAGCAAGGGAAACGGCCGTTTCCGTTGTCCCGGTCACTTTAACATTTTGCGGTGTGGGAAGCTTGTTCACCGTTGTGAAGCTCCATAAATCGGAAACGGTACGGCCTTGGAAGGCATCCCGCGATTCCGTGTACCAGAAGTAGCGTTGGCCGGGCTCCAACCCTTCCCAGCGGACCTGGGCGGGGGCTCCGCTGGCCGACGAAACCGGTCCCCCGATGGCTTCGCTCGAGTAAAGGCGGGCTTCCACATAATCGGTGGCCACTCTCTTCAGCTGGGGCGACAGATCGACGGTCAGGTCATACTCGTCTTTATTCGGGTACTGCACCGGATCGTAGTAATTATAGTCGTCCTTGTAGGGAGAGTAGGTTTGGACTTGCAGGGTTCCGTCGGCGGGATGGAACCGGAACACTTTCATGTATCCGTCGCCGCCTTCGCCAAGCCCCTGGTAATCCGACAACAGCTGATAGACGGTGCGGTCCGTCGATCCGTCTCCATTGTCATCCAGCTGGATGGGGGTCAAGGCCGCTCCCGTATAGTGTCCGCTTAAGACGAGGAAGACGTTCGGGTTAGGCTTCACCACTTGATCGAGAAGCATTTGCCCGGTTTTGGAAAGCGTGCCGTTAGGAGTCACATAATCATGGAAGCCCAGAATGGCCTTGCGGTCGGGGTATTGCTCCAGCACCTGGTTGAGCCATGCCACTTCGTCCTGTCCTTCCCCCAGCCCATGTAAACCATGATATAGTCCGTACCGCCGGCGGAAATCAAGTCGTAATGGCCCCGGTTGTCCTTATAGGTGCCGCCGTAGAACGGCTTGCCGGCAAACCGGCTCTCCCCGAAATAGCTCGAATAGTTGGTATAATCGTTAGCAGGCGAAACATCATGATTGCCCGCAAGGACACCGTACGGAATGTTGGCATCCTCCAGCGTTTTCATGTAACGGTCGGCGTTCTTCCATTGGTAGTGCTGAAACCAGTTCTCTACCAGGTCACCCGTATGGAAGACATACCGGATATTTTCTTCCTTCGCATGGTCTCGTATCCAGTTCACTTCCGCTTCGTAAATATGAGAATACGTTTGGGAGTAGTATTGGGTATCGGACATCCATACGAAGGTATAATCCTCCTGCGGCTCCGCTTCCACCTGATCCTGAATGAGCAGGTTGGCCGTGCCGTTCCGGACATAGCGGGCTGCCGGAGCTTTCCCTCTAAGCTCAAAATCCTCCTCGGATCTCGCCGTTACCGAATCCAACGTCTTCCATTTGCTATCCTGGTAATCCCAGGCATACAAAGAAACTTTACGGCCGGGCAGGGAATGGCCCTTCCAGACCAGCTCCACGTTGTCCTGAGGAGTGACCGAATCTTCCACCCTAACTTTGTACCGCAAATAAGGAAACTTGTTCACGGAATCGTTAACGAGATAAGTCTGATTCAGACCCTTGATCTTGGCTGTCTCTTCTTCCGTCAAAGGGCGCTCCCCTTCCGGCTCCAGGGTGAGCGGCGGCTCCGTCACGGAGGCACCGGAGTAAACGGCGGTTCGCTCCTTATCATCGGCAGGGTACGAATATCCTCGGAAGAACGAAACCTCTTGGGCGTCCCCGGTCGGGTCGGTGACTTTTACTTCCAGGAGAGGGTTCAGGCTTTCCCCTTCTGCCCCATTAGCCGGTGAAACGAGCTCCGGGGAATAAGGATTTTCTTCCACGGTCTTGAACGTGACCGTACGCTCGCTGCGGTTGCCTGCTTTGTCCGCTGCTTGAACCTGGAGCACATGGGTTCCCGACTCCAACTCAGCCGATGAGGTTCGAAGCGGCCAGGTCACCGGCTTGCCGTCCAGCTGAACGGAGGCCGATTCCACCCCGGACGTTTCATCCACGACCGTTCCTTCCACGGTAAACGTTCCTTTGTACTCTTTGCCATCCTCCAGGGAGGTTGTGATGACAGGTCCATGGTTATCTACCCGAACGGCTGCCTGGGCGGTTTTTCCGTCATTTCGCGTCACGGTTACTTGATGGACTCCGTCCGTAACAGACGAAGTGTCCCACGAATAGACCAGTGAGCGTGCCTGCTCCTCCGTCAAGCTGAAGGTGAAGTTGACCACCGGCAGGAAACGGCCGTTGTCTCCCATGTCCAATGCGGTTGACGGGCTGCTGTACTTGGGATCTCTCAAAACTGTTCCGTCGGCCAGGATCAGCCGGATGTTCCGCACATCGAAATCATCCAGATTCTCGGTAGAGGTGCCGTCATAAGGAGCCGTGTAGGAGCCGGCTGTTAGCGAGAATTTATTTTCCCCTTGCACGATTCCATCAACCGGAACGGTTACCGTGTTGAAGCCGGTGACCTTGTAATTAAGCTCGTGCACCACGTTGGAGCCTTGCTTGACGATATTTTGGTAGTTGTTGTCCACCCCGTTTGCCTCAAAGGTGAAATAAGCTTTCCCCTCTTGTCCTCTCTGTACTGGCGTTATCGTCTTACCGTCTATCGCCAGGGAGAGGGTGTCCGGACCCGTTTCATTGGAGGTCCCTTTGACCCACACGCTTCCCTTCACGATCTCCCCACTCGACAGGTTAAGCCGGGGACTGACGGAAGGGACGGCGATGCGGTAACGGAACGTTTCGCTCCTGGATTCCTGGAACCCGTCGGACGCAGTAAAATAATAATCCACCGACGTGCTACCGAGCAGCTTCAGGCCATCCAGCGTATAACCGTAACGTAAGGTTTCTTTGTCCTGCTTCAGATTCACTGGCGTATAGGTGGTCTGCTTGTCGGTTTTGTAGAACAGGGTTACCGTTTTGACGAGAGAGCTGTCCTCTGCCTGAACCTCGAACGTTGCCGGCGCTGCGGGCTCCCCTCCATTCCCGGTGTGGTTAATAATGACCGGCGGGATCTTATCCTCCGGTATGGCGGTATAAGACTCGGGCACCTGCCCGGGATCCAGGCTGCCGGGCGTCGCCCGGACCGTTCGGGAGCTCAGCTTGATCATATCGCGGGAGCCGTCCCTGGGGTAACCGTACACCACCCCCATATCGCTCATGGCATCATGGACCCCATCATTGTAAACCGCGCTGACCAGCTCTTGTCCGGTTTTGGTCGCCACGACAATCCATCTCGTTCTGCCGCTGTGGAGGCCTGCCGAGGCCCGGACCACATCGGTATTCAGCACCAGATCTGTTCCGAAGTGGCGGTTGAAATCCTCCATGGTCAGATTCGCATTGGTCGCGTTCTTCAGCCAGATGAGGAGCGTTTTGCCGGGCGGAAGCACGACATCCGAAGGGTCCGTTGCCAATACGAGATCATCCTGAGGACCGGTCGGGTAGCGGTAAAGGAGTTGGTAATCCTTTAGATTCATCGCCTTGTCCGAATTGTTATAGATTTCTATGTACTCAAAGGCGTCTTCTTTAGTACCTGTCGGCCCCTCGACATCGACGGAATCCGGAACAATTTCGGTAACGAGCACAGGGGGACGGAAACACTCGCTGCCGGTGTGACAGGAGCCGTGTTCCCATCGGCATAGACGGGAACCATCCCAACCGGACATGCCACCAATAACGAAAGGCCTAACCCTGCCGTACGTAAGAACCGGTGCTTACTCTTTCCTTGCGCAGCCTTCATTCTTCCCCTCCATTCGCTTGGTTCGCTTCAACGAAGATCCCCTCTCCTCCCATATTCAAATGACCTGCGACGGCAATCCGCCTGTTAGGATTCTGCTTCGCCACCTCCCCAAAAAACATGTAACCGCTCACAAATTTCCGCTGCCGATTGCCCGGTTGCTCCTGCATCCCTTTCCCTGGTCACCTCCTTTTCTTCGGTATAACGAAAGTATAGCCCCCTGTCCGGGAGGCTGTAGATTAACCTTTTAACTTCTTGTGTACTATTTTTACATCTTTTCCTTCCCTCTTACTTGGCTAGACGGTCCCGGTATTCCTGTGGAGTCACCTTCATTTCCTTTTTGAACACCTTGGAGAAATAATAGGAGGTCTCAAAGCCTACCCGTGCCGCCACCTCATGGATTTTGAGCCGGTCATCGGTTAACAGCTCCTTCGCCTTCTTGATCCGGACGCTTTTGATATAATCGGAAAGGCGCTGCCCCGCCGCTTGCTTGTATAGCCGGGACAGGTATGCCGGATGAAGATAGACATGCTCCGCGAGTACATCAAGGGAAAGATTATCGTGGAGGTGGGCTTCGATGTAGTCATGCACGGCGGTGATAATTCTCCCCGTGCGGTCCTTTTGCTCGCTGCCCTTAAGAGAGAAAAGCAATTCCGCCAGCCTGGCGAAATAGAGCTCCGCCTCCTCCCAGGAGCGGAAAGAGGCTTGGCCTATCAAGGGCGCGAGGTTATAATGCGGAGAGACTTCGCTAAACATATCCGTCTGGTTAAGATAGGAAAGATGCACAGCACATAGAGCCAGCTGAAGCTCGACCAAGAGAGGCTTGCCCTCTTTTATTCCCATGAGAGTATGGGCAAATTCCGCAACCTCCCCAAGCACCCGGTAAAATTCCTCCCGCTGACCGCTTTCCAGGTGATCCTGAAGCCTTCCCGCTTTACGCACATGAAGAATAAGCTCCTGCCTGGTCTTGTCTTCCCTGACGGGGGATTCCGCTGCCGAATCGTCGCCTCCTACCTCCTGGATGACAAGCTCCTTCCCGACCCCCAACCCACGCCACAGCTTTCGCTGGGCCTGCAGATAGGTAACCGGGACCCTGGACCAAGGACAAGGAGCCTTTCCGACAGCCAGCGAAAGCGGAAGCTTGAGCAGCTGCTCACAGGCAGTTTGGATGTCCGACAGCGACCCGAGCACCCGAGTCATACAGGCCGCCCAATCCACCGGATGTCCGGAATTCTCCGCCGGCGAAGCTTGAATGAACCAAGCCCACGGCTGGAATTGGTAGGAGCAGAAGGCATGCCGCGTCTCCGCCATAAATTCCGAAGCGATATTCTCGACCGCATACATCAGGAGCGTTTTATCGGAGGAAGAGATCCCTTCCGTCCAGCGGTCCACCCGCCCGGTGACCAAGAGGACCTCTTCATGAGGATCCAGCGGAAGCCCGAGCTCACGGAATCGCTCCTCATGGACGTGATAAGCCGGCAGCTCTCCCTGAAGGAGATTCCAGAGATATTCCTTCTGAAGCGCCGGCCTTGCCGCTTTCAGCTGCTGTTCCGCTTTGTACATGTATTGATCGATCACCATTTCTCCCTTTAGTGCGTTAGTGGCTTTGTTGATCGAGGCGAGAATGGCGTCGTCGTCTTCAATCTTGAGAATAAAATCAAAGGCACCGTTGCGGATCGCCTGTTGGGCGTATTCGAAGTCGTTGTAGCCGGTCAGAAAGATGACCTTGCAGCGCGGCCACAGCCGGGCGATTCGTGATTGAAGCTCCAATCCGTCCATGCCAGGCATGTGAATATCCGTCAGGACAATATGAATTTTAATGGATTCGATGAGAGCCAGCGCTTCCGGTGCCGAATAGGCGCGGTACACCTCCAGCTCCGCCCCCGCCAGTCCTGAAGCTGCTCATACAGCAGATGAACAATTTTCGGTTCGTCGTCTACAATCAATAAGTTATACAAGAGGCGCCTCCTTGGGTAAGATCATCTCGACTCCGAAGCCCTTTCCCGGGAAATTGGTCAGCCGAAGTCCCCCTGGCGTTCCATATCGAAGAACAAGCCTCCGGTGAACATTGACCAGGCCGGTCGTCTCCATATCTTCATCCAGGTTCGTGAGCTTGGCGTTAAGGACGGCAAAATCCTCTTCCGATAGACCCTCCCCGTTATCTTCCACCTTTACGATCAACCGCTCTTCCTCATCCACAAATTCAACGGACAACCGCCCCTCGCTCATCTTGTTCTTAAGGCCGTGCTCGTACGCATTCTCCACGAGAGGCTGGATCAGCAGCCGCGGAACCTTCATCCCCGCCAAGCGGTCGGGAAGTTCCCCGAAACTAACCTGAATCCGGTCCTCGAAGCGGAAGGTTTGGATCTGGACATAAGTACGGGCATGATTCACTTCTTCGTCCAAGGGCGCCTCTTCCATATGCGTTCGGGTGACGAATTTAAAATAGGACCCCAGATACTGAGAAAGCCTTCTGATGCTCTCATATTCTTCGTACTTGGCCATGCGGGACAGGATGAAGAAGCTGTTATACAGAAAATGGGGGCTGATTTGCGATTGAAGCTGACGCAGCTCGGAAAGGTTAGCCCGGTATTTCTGCTCGTACACCTCGTGGACCAGTTCCTTGATCCTTCGAACCATCTCATTAAACTTCCCGTACAGGTAATGAAATTCATCCGAGCGTTTGTTGCGGATTTCGATCGTCAGGTTTCCCTCTTCCACATGCCGGAAAGCACGGACCAGCCTCTTCATCGGCAGATGAATTTGCCGGAAAATCCAATAGGAGAAGAAAATGACCACCAGAATCGAGATACCGGACAGCATCCAGAACCACTGCCGGTATTTCGCCTGGGACCCGAGCATGTCTTCCTCCGGCATGTACATGAACAGGGTGATCCCGAGAGTCGGCGACTTCTCGTAAGCCATCCAGTTCCGCCGGCCACCCATCTCCACAACGCGAAACTCGTTCTCCGGCTCCTTATCCTGCTGCAGCAGCGGGAGCACCGTTTCTCTTGCCTCCGGATTGGCATCTTCACTGGTGACCGACCAGTCCCCCCGCTGCCCATGATCATCGCCCCGCCGCCGCTGTCAATCTTCATACGGTTCAGAACCTCGGTCAGCTCGCCTTGGGAAATTTCCGCACTTAGCAGGAAGATCGGCTCTTCCTCGTTGATTAAGGCCAGATCCGAATAAGGAAAGCTTACGAACAGACGGTTCTTCCAATAAACAAAAGGATTATGGGGATGACGGCTTACCGTCTTCAAGGCTTCATACTCCTCCACAGGAAGCTTGTCGTAGAAGGAGACGGCCGACAGGTGGCGGCTCTCAGCGGGAAGAAACAAGTCGGCATCCGACATGTACACGCTGGAATTCATCATGGCCTTCAGCCGGGCGTTAAGCGCATAAACCGTTTCCCGGAATTCGATGTCGCTCATGATAGAGAAAGCCATGCTCGCCTTGCGCAGGTCCCGGTCGTTAATGAACTCTTTCTGCATATGAACGATGCGGGTGAATTCATTCTCCAGGAGGCGAATGTAGAAGTGGACCCGCGATTTCATGGAATTCTCCACCTCCTTGCGAACCGTCAGCTCCCCGTATTCGTTCATCTTTAAGCTGATGATATAGACGGGAGTCAACACAACAAGAAAGGCTAGAATAAGCTTGGCGTACAGGCTGGAAAGCGAAACAGGTAATTTCACGGTCTCCCCCTTCCGTTACCCTTTCCATACGAAAAGGGAATGTCCTGTTTAGGCGAGGACATTCCCTTCTGTGTTTCATGGTCCTTGCGCAGAATCGGCCATTCGCCCTTTACGGCCTGCGGCTCTGACGATGGACTTCAATGGTGCCCTCCACCCCATCAGGAAGGCGCGCCTCCACCTCCACGTTCTCCGGAACCCATACCTGAAGGTGCAGCTTGCCGTCGGCCCCGGCCTTCCAGAATACATCCACTCGGCCTTCTTCAGGCAGCGGAACACTGCCCCGCGCCCATGTGAGCCCGCAAGGGTTCGGCTCCACGATGACTTTGCGCCATCCCGGAGCGGCACTCCGCACCCCTAGAACAACGGCACCGAGGAAGTATCCGGGAGCCGCCGACCACGCGTGGCAGTGGCTTCTTGTCAAGTTGTGTTCATCTGTCCGGCCGTTCTTCTTCTTCGGATACATCTCCCAGCAGGTAGTCGCTTCATAGTCGAGCATCTCTCCAAACTGCTTGCGGATGTCTTCGACCATCGTTTCGTATAATCCCGCCTGGACAAGTGCTTCGTAGTAGAAGAAGGACATAAACGGACTGCCGATCGGAACGAAATCCTGGGGTGGAGTGAGCAGCATTCGTTCCAGCTCCGCCTTCCGATCGCCTTCCGGAATTCCGCAAAGCAGGGCTACCACCTGTGACTGCATGCTGAAGATGGCCGATTGTCTTCCATCCGCATGGATACAATCTATGTAAGCCTGCTTATCCTCCGACCACAGATGGGTGTTGATCGATTCCGCAAGATTCCGGGCCGCGGCTGTATATTCCGCCTCCTTCGCGTTATCACCAGCCAGGGAAGCCAGCTGGGCGCCTCCTGCAAGGCTTTGACCAGAAACATATTCTGGTGGGAGACGATCCCTTCCCTTGGCTGGTCAATCGGTGCCCAGTCCAGGAAGTTCCACGCATTGAGGGAAAGAAGCCCGTGCTCGTCCCGCTTCATCAGGTAATGATCCAGCGTGTAGGCGGCATGCGGGTAAATGCTGGCCGCGAAGCCAAGATCACCTGTTCTTTCGTAATATTCCACACACGCGTTGACCCAGAAGAACGTCCAGTTTGGAATAACGCTGCTCCACCCGCTGGGCACCTGGTCGGCATAGAGGGGGACTGGTCCTTCGAGCCGGGAACCAGCTCCAGGCAGCGCTTCACGATGTCTTCCGCTCCGAACAGATAGTAAGCGACGAGGGCTTCGTTGCGGCTGTCTCCTACCCAGAACGTTTGCTCATAGGCCGGGCAGTCGACAAAGGTATCCTCCATGCACAGCTTGGTCGTATGCCGGCTGATCCGCCAGATTTCGTTAAGCGTGGAGTCGGAGCTGTGAAACTTGCCGATCTCCGGTGCCGGAAAATGACTAAGCTCCATGCGGATGCCGTAGCATCGGACCGGCTTGCCCGCTCCCCGCACCGTGACCATCAAATAACGCAGGCCCCGGCGGATGGGAGACGTATACTGCTGGCGCCCTTCCCGGCATATATAGCGGAGGGTATTCTCCAGGTAATTGGTATGCTGAATCCATCCGTCCCTCATGTGCTCGAAGCCGTACAGATCCAGAATCGTTCCTTCCTCGGCATCTACCTCAAAGGTTACATACCCGGACAGCTGGCACCCGAAATCAACGATAAATTCGGTATCCCCCATTTCATAGACAGGAATCACGCCCGGGACCGAATTGGCGGCCACGATAGACTGAAGCTGAGCGGGAACGGGCATCGCTTCTTCTTCCTTCTTCCAGGAGCAGAGCGTGCGCAGCGATTCCTGGCTCACGAAGGCTTCCGGAACCGGTCGGATCCACTCCCGGAAAGCTGACAGCTCCTCCCGGCTGGCCGCCTGCCCGGCCGCAAGGTAAGCCGTTACCAATCGGCTGCCCTCCTCCCCATATTCCGGCCCGAGAAGCTCGTTCCGGCCGCAGGCGGTAATGAGGGCCTGCTTTCTTCGATCCTCCTGGCTGTACTGATGGTCAATGTATTCGTAGCTGACCATAGGACCTATCGAGAAGAAAGGAGACAGCCCCGGACCCGGGTCTTCTACCGGGGAGACCAGCTCGAACGGAACCGGGCAGTCCAAGCCCATGAAAATCCCTCTGCCATGGTCGTCACCGGCCACGGCTATGAGGAGTAGATTGTCCCCTTTCTGCAAAGCAACCCGTACCCATTTCTCCGACTGGACAGCCTCAAAATCCGTTTTTCCATATCGCTTACCATTGAGCACCATCCCCTGAAAATGAGGGGGAGTGTAGGAGAAGACAATGACGGCCTCGCACGCTTCCCGCACCCGTATGGAGGTACCGGCATAGCCCGCGTAACGGTAAGCGTTTGCATCGCTCTCACTTCCCGGGATCATCTGATTCCGCATATCGATGCATCCTGACCATGGCACGGGAACGACCCGGCTTAACGATTCGATGCGGGAGGGATGCACGGATTCTTCCGTCAGCTGCGGAATGGATCTCGGGACGAGCGAATCCCAAGGCTTCATCCCTACCTCGCCTATGACGGAGGCCTGTTCCCAGTGATTGTCCTCGTAGTGAGGCTGGATCCAGCCGCTGTCCCACTTCCGGGCGTCCACCTTCTCGGTAAAGGCATGCTGGCACGACATCCGCGGGGCTCTTTCATCCTGACCGAGGTACCGGGAGGTAAGCCAGCCTTCACCGGTTCCGATCCGGAAGCTGTTGCCGGATTCACCTGTTAGCTCCAGCTGACAGAGAAGCCCTCCCCTTCCGCGAATATAATAGAAGGTGGAAACCCCGAAATGCTGAACGAGCGCGGCGATCGTATTCGGCTGTCCGGGCCGGAGCAGATGACCGACCTCATAAGTGTCATAGGACTGCTCGCTCGGCCAGCTGCGCGAGGGCCCGCGGCCGACCTGCTCTCCATTCACATAGAGAACATAGCGGGAATCCGCCGAAATCAATAAGGTTCCCTCGTTCCAGCCTTCAACGGGTACCTCGAAGGTTCTGCGGAAGCACCGCCATTGATTGCGCGGACTCTCCTCCGTTCCGCCCCATATCCAATGGGCGTGCCATTCTGTTCTCACTGAGTTCATCTGTCCGTTTCTCTCCTTGGTGTTTTTTCTTTTCCTATTTTATCCTTTGACGCTGCCGAGGACCATCCCTTTCATAAAATACTTCTGCAGGAAGGGGTAGACCAGCAGGATCGGCAGGGAACCTAGAAAGATTTGCGCCGCCCTCGTCGTCCGCTCGGAAATATTCTCCGCTTCCCGGATCGCGTCCTCCGAGCCGAGCGAAGTAAAATCCAGCTTGATGATAATCGTGCGCAAATAGGTTTGGAGAGGGTAATGCTCCGGCGATTTCATGAAGATCATCCCGTCGAACCAGGCGTTCCAGTGGCCGACCGTGGAGAACAGGGTAATCGTGGCCAAGACGGGCAGGGACAGCGGCACAAAGACTTTCGCGAGCATCGTCCAGTGGCCGGCCCCATCGATAAAGGCCGCCTCCTCCAGCTCCTTCGGAAGCTGACGAAAGAAATTGAGCACGAGCACCACGTTGAAGACAGGAACCGCCCCAGGCAAAATCAGTGCCCAGATGGTGTTCAATATCCCGGTTTCGCGGACCGTCATATACAGCGGAATGAGGCCGCCGTGAAACAGCATCGTAAAGACGACGAACCAGGCATAGGCCGTCCGCCAGGGAAACACCCTCTGCTCCTTCGACAAGGGATACGCCATCAGCAAGGTGAGCAGAAGGTTGATCGGCACGCCGATAGCAACCCTCTTCAAGGTAACGGCCAGCGAGTGGAGAAAATCCGGCTTGCCCAGCACGAAATGGTACGCATCCGTAGTAAAATCAACCGGCCACAAGCTCACCTGCCCGGAGGAAGCCGCCAGATTGGAGCTGAACGATATGGCCGCGATATGGATCAAGGGAAGGATGCATAACAGCGACAAAGCGATCATCAAAACATAGTTGGCGGTAGACAGCACTCTTCCCGTCCATGATTTGGTTTCAACCAAGTCCGCTCCTCCTTTCTAGAAAATCCGGTAGTTGGCAAACCGGTAGGCAAGATAGTACGAAGTGGAAATGAGCAGCAGCGAAACAATCGATTTGAAGAAGCCAACCGCTGTCGCAAGGGCGTATTGGGCTTGAACGAGACCCATCCGGTAGACGAGCGTGTCGATAATATCGCCGGTTTCATAAACCGCGGGGCTGTACAGGTTGAAGACCTGCTCGAAGCCCGCATTAAGAATCTGGCCTAGGCTTAAGGTGGCCATCAAGATAATAACCGGAGCCATTCCCGGTAAAGTGATATTCACGATCTGTTTCCATCGGTTCGCTCCGTCGACCACAGCCGCTTCGTACAGGTTGGGGTTGATGCTCGTCAGGGCGGCCAGGTAAACAATGGTGCTGAAGCCGAAGTCCTTCCACAGATCGGATCCTACGAGCACATAGGGAAACAAAGAAGGAGTCCCCAGGAAAAAGACCGGTTCTCCTCCAAAAGCCTTGATCACTTGGTTGACGATCCCTTTGGTCGGGGACAGAATATCGATCAGTATTCCCCCAGGATGACCCACGACATAAAATGCGGCAAATAAATCAACGTCTGCACACTGCGCTTGACCCATCTCAGCCTCATTTCATTAAGCAGGATCGCGACCGTGATCGGAACCACTTGGCCGGCAATCACCTTCATGACGGAAATATAGAGCGTATTAAACACAACCTGATAGAAATTGGGAAGCTGCAGCAAGAACGTGAAGTTATCCCAGCCCACCCACTTCGAATGAAAAATGCCTTTGGCCGGAACAAAGTTCTGAAACGCGATGACGAACCCGAAGGCGGGAACGTAATGATAGACGAGCAGCAGAAGGGCTCCCGGTAAGAACATGAGATGAAGAGGCCAGCGCGAATACAAGGAGCTTCCCTTGTGACCCGCGCCGCTCGGCTGCCGGACTGCCATGCCTTAACCTCTGTGCGAATATTGCCCGCCTCCTTATTTCTTCTGTTTCGCGTACCAGTCGTTAACCTCTTTGGTGATTTCCGCACCTCCGAGCTTATTCCAGTTCTCGACGAACGAATCAAAGGTATCGATAGGTGCACCCATAATAATCTTCATGAAGGTCTGCTCGACCAAGTCCCCGGTTGTGCTGCTTCTTTTGACCATGGTGCTGGTTGGAATGCCGTAAAAGGCATCCGGAAGAAGCAGCTTTTCATTGAAATACTTGTTGACGATTCCAAGCGAGCCCTCTGGTCCAAAGATTTTGGCGTAGTTCCAGTAGCTTTTGTCGCCGCCCAGGTAGTTCTTCACCTGATCGTAATTCAGCTTCTGTCCCGGGTTAAGCTTGCTCGTGTCCCCCGTCTTAAGGGCCTCTTGAATATTCAGGTAGTTATTCAGATTCTTTCGGGCGCCATAAGTCCGAACCGTAAAATACTTGT
Source organism: Paenibacillus sp. CC-CFT747 (assembly GCA_030323305.1). Taxonomy (GTDB): domain Bacteria; phylum Bacillota; class Bacilli; order Paenibacillales; family NBRC-103111; genus Paenibacillus_AO; species Paenibacillus_AO aurantius. The sequence goes on from CP106741.1 coordinate 5,314,511, forward strand.
GGGACGGGAACCCATTGTCATAATCGAATTTGCCGTCGGCGGTTTTGCCGAAACATTTCTCCACCCAGAGGTTCATCATCTTCATGATGGCTTCCGGATGCTTGGCGTTCTTGTTAACCACGAAGTAAATCGGCGGCGAAGAAGAGATTTGCGGCTTAACCGGCTTGTCGTCAATCGACATAAGCGGATAGCATTCCCAGACGGCCTTCGGATCGTTCTTCATGGATTTGTTCAGGTTGGACAGCGGTTCCGCCATGGCCCCGAACACCAGTCCCACGCGTCCCGTGGCAATATCCTCTTGAAGCTGGGGGTGCCCTTGACGGAAAATTCCTTCTCGATCTCCCCCGACTTATACAGCTCCTGAAGCTGGGCGAGCGCCTGCTTCATTTCGGGCTGAATCAGGCCCTGCACAAGCCCTCCCGATTTGGGATCGACGATCCACATGTTCTTGTAGGCATGGTACGAATTAAAGAACCCGGTCATCCCGCCGAAAGCGCTGAAGATATCCTTGCGGAAGCCGATCCCGACCGTATCGTTCTTGCCGTTCTTGTCGGGGTCATTGTTCTTGAAGGCTTTGGAGATGGCCAGAACGTCCTGCATCGTTTTCGGTGCGGGAATTCCCAGATTGTCGAGCCAATCCTTGCGGAGCCACACCATGGTCGCCCCGTCCATGGCCGCCGTCGTATAAGGAAGCGCCATCAATTTCCCGTCGAACGTCGCCGAGTTGATGCCGATGTTGCCGTCCTCCCGAAGCTTCTCGTCGGCGAGCGGAGATATGTATTGCTTGTAGACCTTTGTCAGATCGGCCAACATATCCGAATCCACCAGCTGCTGCAGCTGGGTGGGGGTAACCTGGAAGACGTCAGGAAGCTCACCGGAAGCGATAGCCACGTTCAGCTTCTCGTTATATTGCGTCTCGTCCACCGTCCAGTCGCTCTTGATCTGGATGCCGGTTTCCTCCAGCAGCGTGCGCGTCCACAAGTTGTTGCTCATGGAATCGCCATCCGGGAAAGTCGTGTTAACGGCCTGGGACAGGACCATTCTTACATTGATCGGCGGATCGAACTTGGCATTGGGATCCTTCTGCTCCGTTGGAGCGGCATCGCTCTGTTTCTCCTCGTTCCCCTGGGAGCAAGCGCCCAGGAGGCTCCCCGCCAGCATGGTTCCTGCCAATAGGGCAGCGTGATAAGCCAAACGTTTCAAATGATATTCCCCCTGTTTCTTTTCGATTTGGGATATGATGCTAGTGTAGACGAAGTCCGGTGGACCGGGCTAGAATAACATCTTTACATCCCGTGTAGAATTTTTACCTCCTTTCGTGGCCCTGCACAAAAGATTAATCTCCCGTTAACAAACGGATTTACCTACCCTTGAATGAGCCGCCTGTTCTCCCCATACATTTAAATAGACCAGGTCCATGGCGAAAGGAGTCCCCAGATGAAAGAGCATTGCCCGAATGTGATAGAGGTGATCGGGGAAGGCAAGGCGAATGCGGTTCCGGACGAGGCGGTGATCGTACTTGGCGTGGACTCGCAAGGTTTGGAGCTGCAAAAGGTCCAGGCCGAGAATGCCGCTGCCGTTTCGGCCATAATCCGCTCCCTGCTGGCCTTATCCGTCCCGCGCGAAAACATCCAGACGACGGACTACCGGATTGAGCCCCAGTACGATTACCCCGACGGCAAGGCCGTGTTCCGGGGCTATAAGGTAACGCATCTGCTTCGAATCGAGAACGGGGAAATCGGCCTGACCGGCCAAATCGTCGACACCGCCGTTTCGCAAGGAGCCAACAACGTAAGCAGCATTTCCTTTGATGTTAAGCACCGGGAGGCCTACGTTCAGGAGGCATTGTCCCTCGCCATCCGCAACGCCCGGCAGAAAGCGGAAGCCATCGCGGTGACCTTGCGCATTCCACTTCCGGCCCTTCCCTGTGAAGTTCAGGAGCTTCCGCCCGCTTCCGGCCCGGTTCCCTACTCCGCCGCCCTGTATGCCAAAAGCGAAGCGGCCACCCCGATCCAACCCGGGCAGATTTCCATCACCGCTTCGGTGCGTGTTACGTACCCCATCTCCTGAAAGCGGAACATAAAAAAGGAGTTGGCCTCTATCGAGGTCAGCTCCTTCTTTTCGTAAGTAGCTTACTCTTTTAACGAACCAAGCGAGGCCCCTTTCACGAAATACTTTTGCAGAAAGGGATAGACGATCAGAATCGGCAGCGTGGCAAATAGCGTGATGCCGGCTTTCAGCATCTCCGGTGTCATGACAAGCGACACCTCGGCGCTGCTGGCCATATTGCTAGCTTGCTCCTCCATGACCAGATTGCGCAGGAGCACCTGAAGGGGCAGGAGATCCTTACTGCGGATATACAGCAGAGCGCTGAAGTAAGAGTTCCATTGGCCCACCGCATGAAACAAGGCGATCGTGGCAATGACCGGCAGGGACATGGGGATGGCCACCCGGGCGTAAATCCCCCACTCGCTGCAGCCGTCCATCTTGGCGGCGTCGAACATTTCGCTCGAGATGCCCTGGAAGAACGTCTTCATAATGATCACGTAGAAGGCCGACAAGGCCCCGGGAATCATGAGCGCCCACAAGGTGTTCTCCATTCCGAGAGAACGAACCAGTAGGTAGTTCGGGATGAGAGGCGCGGAGAAAATAAAGGTGACGACAATCCCGCGAAGCACGATTTTTCCCCCGGCATGGACGGACGGGACAAGGCATAAGCGATCGTAGAGGTCAGGACGAGGGAAATCAGCGTTCCGAGAACGGTGATATAGACGCTTACCCCCATCGCCCTCCACAGGTTATCCATCCCGAGGATCATCGAATAGACTTCGGTATTCCAGCCCTTGGGCCAGAAATAGACGAGCTTGGCGTTGGCGTAGCGCGCTTCGCTTAGCGAGACCGCGGCCAGATGGATTAAAGGAGAGATCATTGTCAAACAGAGCACGATAAAAAAGGTCCCGTTGATGAAAGAAAACCAACGGTCCGACCGGTATGCGGGCATGGCCGCCTCCTTTCTCCTGAGTCCGACCAGGTGTTAATAAATGCTCTCACCGGTTGTTTTGCGGCTCAGCGCATTCAATCCGACGACCAGAATAAGGCCGACCAGCGATTTGAAAATGCCGATGGCGGTAGTCAGGCTGAACTGGGCCCCGAGCAGGCCGACCCGGTAGACGTACGTGTCGATCACTTCCCCGACATCCCGGACGAGCGGGTTCAGCAGAATCAGCACCTGTTCCACGTTGGCGTCCAGCACATGACCGATCCGCAGCAGGAACAGAACGGTGATGGCCGGCAGCAGAGAGGGCAGGGTGATCGACCACATTTGGCGGAATCGTCCCGCCCCATCCATCATCGCGGCTTCGTACAAGCTGGGGTTAATGCCGGACAGGGCCGCCAAATAGATGATCATGCCCCATCCGATTTCCTTCCAGATGCCGATCGATACCAGGATGCTGCGGAAATATTCCGGTATGGTGAGAAAATCCCGGTTGGCCAAGCCAAGCGAGCCCAGGATGGTGTTCAGAAGCCCGTCGATGGAAAGAAGGTTAACGAACAAACCGCCTACAATGACCCAGGAGAGAAAGTGCGGAAGATAAAGCAGCGTTTGAACCGGCCGTTGAAACCATTTTTGCCGGATTTCATTCAAGAGCAGGGCCAGGATTAGGGGCGCGGGGAATCCGAAAATAATGGAATAGAGGCTCAGAAGCATCGTATTGCGCAGGATTCGGTAAAATTCCGCGTAGGTGAACATGTTCTGGAAATGCTTTAGCCCCACCCACGGGCTGTCGGCCATGCCTGCGAACAGGTTATAGTTCTGAAACGCAATAACATTACCCAAGAGCGGCACGTAGCGGAAAATAAGGAAGTGCAGGATGCCGGGCAGGGCGATAAGAAGCAGCAGCAGGGCATCATTCGAAGTAAGCTTATGATAGATACGGACCAACATGCTCCCCTCCAGCGTTCAGAATGGGAGGAAAGGAACCTAAGCGGAAGGGGTTCCCGCCGCGGTTCCTTCTCTCCTTACTTTTGTGGAAGCCGTTGTACCAATCGGTCGCTTCCTTGATCACGTCATCGCCGCCCCGGCGGCGCCATTCCTTAACGAAATTATCGAAGCCGCTGTCAACCGGCTCTTTGCCCGTAATGACTTTCGCGAACATATCCAGGAACAGGGTGCCCGCCCCGGTACCCGGCACGAGCTCCGGATGGGTTTTCAAATTTTCGAGCGTCGGCATATGCAAAGCATCGTTCGGCACCACATTGGCCGCCGCCGTTTTAATTCCGGCCTTGATCGCTTCGGAGTTAGGAATAACATCGAGCAGCCTCGAGCCCATTCGTCCGTCACCTCGGGGGTTGATGGAAAGCTGATAGAAGACGGAGGCGTCATTCTCTTTATTGGCCGGTTCATTCAAGTCCCACTTCGGCTTGCCGCCCTCTTCCTTATAGTTGTAATCCTTGATGCCGAGGGCAAAGAAGGGATCCGCCTCATCCGACCAAGCCCAGTTAAGAAACTTGATAACTTCCTCCGCGTTCTTCTTCTGGGTCGGTACGGTCCATACGAAGTAAATCTGGTCTCCTTGTACCGATAGGCCTTTTCCTTTAGGACCCTGCGGCGCTTCCAGCATGCTGACCTTGGCCCCCTTCTGGTTAACGTAGAACTCCGGCAGTCCCCAGTTGGAGTTGTAATTCGTCACGTCATGAATCCAGACGCCGCCTTTCCCCTGCTTGATGCCCGCTTCCCAGTCCGCCGATTTGTTCGTGAACAGGTTCGGGTTGATATAGCCTTTATCATACAGATCCTTCCAGAATTTCAAGGAGTCCTTTATCTCCGGCTGAATCATGCCCGGCTCCAGCTTGCCGTTCTTCCAATACCATGCACCCGGGTCCGCTCCGAATTCCTGAAAGAACAGGTTGGAGTAAAGAAGATTCTCCCGGACGTAGAAGCCGTACTCGTCATTCGGATCCCCGTTGCCGTTCATATCTTCTTTCTTGACCGCTTCAAAAACTTCAAGTAGTCGTCGACCGTCTTCGGCTGCGGCATGCCCAGCTTATCCAGCCAGTCCTGGCGGATATAGACCACCCGGGAGGCCGGAAGCGCCGAAAGGGCCGGAACTCCGTAGATTTTGCCATCCTTGCTGACGCGCGGGCTTTCCCAGGCTTCCTTCGGAATCTTCTTCTTCAGGTTCGGGCCGTATTTCTCGATAAGAGGAGTGAGATCCTGAAACACCCCTTTGTCCAGCGCCCCCGGGTGCATGGTGGAATTGATGCTGTCCGTGCGGATCAGATCCGGCAGGTCGCCTGAGGCGAAACGAACGGTCATCTGCTGGGTAAAATCATTCCCGTGGCCGAGAAACTCAAATTTCAAGTTATAGCCCGACTGCTTGGACAATTCCTGGATATAACGGTCTCCTTCCTTCACCTGCATCGCGTATTTGGCATTCGAATGCGAAAGCAGAATATGAAGATCTTTGGAGCCCGCTGGTCCCTCGGCATTCCCCGGCTTCTCCTTCCCTCCACAGCCCGCGACAAGCACCATAGCAGATGCAGCAAGCGAAACATAGGCTGTTAAGCGCTTACGGTTTATCGGTCTCATTAGCGTTCCCACCCTTTGGTTAAGATGGCTCCATTGTGCGGCACCCCGGTTTACCAGGCAATGCTCCTTTCCTACGGAGGGTCATAAGCGATGCGGCAAAAGAAAACAAGAGCAAAAGCAAAACGTCAGGAAGCCGCTCGCTTCTGCTTCCGGTACTCTCCCGGAGGCATGCCGCAGGTTTGCTTAAAAATCCGGTTGAACGTCTGGACGCTGGCATAGCTCAGCCTGGCGGCGATCTCTTTGATGGGCATCTCCGTATGCTCCAGCCATTCTCTTGCCTTGGACATCCTCCTCTCCAGCACGTGTTCGCTGAACGTGACGCCGGCTTCCTCCTTGAATATTTTGCTCAGATGAGAAACGGACAGGTCAAAATGGTCGGCGGCCATCTGCAGGGACAGGTCCTCCTCGCACCGCTCCTCGATAAAGGCTTTGACCTGATGAACCATTTTCTTCTGCCGGGAAACGGTCTGCTCGGACAGGGCCTCCTGTACCGCCGGAATCATCTCATCTGACAGCCATTGCTCCAGCTCGTTTACCGACTGCAGGCGGTATAACGGCTCGTACGGGTCAAGCCCGAACCGATCCCGAAGATCACAGCCGGATTGCTGCAGTGTGTAATCGAGCTCTCCCAGCAGGTAAGCAAAAAGAGCCCTTGCCGTGTCGGGCGGGACCGGGGTCGCGGTCAATTCCTCACGGAGTCCGGCAAGCAGACGGCGGGACTCTTCCGCATTGCCGTGGACGAGATGAAACACGATCCGCTTCTGAAGCTCGACAAGCTGCTGGGTGGACCGGTTGAGTCCGGGGTCCAGCCGTCCGGCCGCGATCGTGGCGTTCTCGCCCAGAGCGAGACGGTGTCTCAGCAGGCTCCGCGCCTCCTCGTATCCGCGGGCAATAGCTTCATATCCCTCCAGTCTGGAGCTTATGGCGATACTGAGAGGAAAGCGAAAATAGGTCAGCGCATGTCCTCGGGCTTCATCCGAGCACCGGATCAGGCGCTCCAGCATCTCCCCTTCTCCGGATCCCTGCCTGCCCGCGGGATCGTCTTCCGTACCGATGAGCAGAACGACCTGCCCCGTTTCGGGCGTGAATGCGAGACAGGAAGGGAAGGCGTGGAAAGTTTCCTCCAGCATTTTGAGGAGGGCATAATGAATCAGCCCCCGGTCCTTGCCTCGGTACGTTTCCCGAAAGAGGTCAACCCGGTCGGTTTGGGCTACACAGACGAAGACTGCTCCTCCGGCCGGACGAAAATGAAACCGTTCCGCCTCGGCTAGGAAGTCGTTCTCCGATAGTTCTCCCTTTAGAAGCTGATGAAAAAATCCCTGTTTCAAATAGGGGAACTGCTCCTTCAACCGGCTAAGAAGGGTTTGGTTCGTGTCGACCAGTTCATGCAAGTAGGAATCAAGGGCATCCAGACCGTCACGCGGTCTCGGGGCCTCCGGCCGCACCGGAAGCACTTTGCGGGACAGCCGGTCGATCGGCCTGTACAGCCAACGGGAAGCAAACAGCGCGACGCCTCCCCAGGCGAGCGTAAGGATCCCCACAAGCCCCCAGGTGATCCATTGAATCCGGTTCACCTGGCGCGAGAATACCTCGGCCGGCGTCATCACATAGTAGGTCCAGCCACCGGAAGCTGCCGTTTTCGCCCGCAGCCTGTGCGCAACCCCTTCCAGGTCAATCGTGACCGGCTGAAGAACCGCCTTCTCCCGGTTGGCGTACAAATCTTTAAAGTCCTCCAGCCTTTTGCCCATCTGCTCTTCCTGATTGCTGATCACGATACGCCCCAGCTCGTCCGCCACCATCAGCTTCGTCCGGTTGGCCAGCTCGAGGGAACCGAGAAAACGCAGGATGTCCTGCGGGTTGACATGCAAGACCAGCACCCCTGCGTGTAGCTGGACTGGATCGGCACGGGCGAATAAAGCAGCATATCCGGCTGATCGTCAAAGGTGTTCGCCGGCACCAGGAAAGGTTCATTGGCTTTCGGTTTCCAAGTGTCGAGAATGGGGGTCAGGCGCTGCATGGGACGGCTGCTCGTTTCAAAGGCGTTCGAATACAAATAATTACGGTGATTCCTTAGAATCATAGATACGTTATAAGGAATAGGCGAGGAGCTGCGGATCCGCCGGATGGTTTCATTCATTTCCAGCGAATTGGTGAGGTTGTCGATCGATGGGCCGTCCCGAACCGTTCTTTCCACCGCCAGGCTCGTGGCAATGTTGATGGAAGATACCCGAAGGGAAGCGATAAATTGCGAAAGCTGCTTCTCCACCTGGTCCAGCATGTACTTATGATTTCCATTGACCTCATTTTGGAGGCTTCGTGATGCCAGGAACGAGGAAAGCAAGCCGACAAGAAGCACCGGAACAATACTTACAATCAAGGAATACCCCAGAAGCTTCCGCTGGAACGATACCGGCCGGAGCTTGTTCAGCCATGTCATTCGTTGTCCTCCCCTGTATCAAACCTGTATTATTGTTTTATTATTCGTCTTCGCTGAACAAAATCCTACCTCTGCCGTCCATTTTGGTAAGAAACCACAAATAACCGGCCTTCCCGCGTGAGGGAAGGCCGGTGACCAGTACCGCTTAAGCTTGGTATTCCAATGGACTGAAGGACAGGCTGGCGAAGAAGCCGCGCTTCTCCAGCAGGGCCTCATGGGTCCCTTGCTCCAACCCGTTACCTGGCGTAACGCTCGATAATTCCGGATAGGGTTCCGGCTACCGCGTGAGGACCGCCGGCGAGTTCTCCGGAAGACAGCCTCAGCCGGACGAAGGATTCATCCATGTCGAAGGCTTCGGCGAAGAGACTGGACAATCCCCTCGCTCTCCGGTCAATCTGCAGCAGGAGATCAATGCCGCCCTCATCCTGTCCCACAAACATGATTTCCACCTCGTCCAGCCGGCCGCGGAATCTTCCGGTTGAAGTGAATTCGAACTCCTGCAGGAAGGGAAGACCTCCGCCCAAATGAGCCGCATATTCACATTCCGCCTTGCGGAAACGGAAGCCTGCCTCTTCGACCCCATCCAGGACGGTTCGCATTTCGGCCGACGGATAGACCTCGATGCGGTCGTTATCACTCGGATCGACAGCCCCTTGAATCTCCAGCTCGGTCCGGATCCAGACGGGAGTGCGGCCCAGCGTCAGCGGAGTCCGAGCCGGCAGTCGGAACGAGAAAGGAATCTCTCTACTTTCCCCTGCTTGAAGAAGGAAAGGCGACGTTACGTGAATCCTCGCGATCTCTGCGCGCTGATGATATTTGTTGTCGTTGCTTTCCTTGATATATTCCGTCATGACAGAGAGCGCAATCGTTTCGATCTGCTGCTCGACGCTTCCTCCCTAAGCCGGATCTCTCCGCGAACCTCGTCTCCCGGCGTATAGTGGGTCTGTTCGAGCACCGTATCGATTTCCGCCGACCCTATCCCGATTTTGGCCAAAAACTTATTGAACAAGCTTCATCCCTCCACTGTCTTCCTAAGATTCACCCGGTAATACGGGGTATGGGAGAAAGGGATTCATTTTCAGGTCCAAAATTGGCCGGTTCGGATCGCATGGTCCCGCCAAATCTCCAGTTCGTTCGTGGTAACCAGGACATCCGGGTATGGGGTAACCTTCGCTATCTGTTCGGCATTATCTGCGGGCCAGGTGATTAGCTGCAGCCCATGCTTCGAGCACTGCTCGACGGCATCCTCATTCAAATACTTAAGTGGAACGGCCAAATAAGAGGCTCCCATCTGCTGAAGCGGGCGGTAAAGAAAGGGACTGTTCCCTCCAAGTATCATGCCTACCTCCACCTCGGGGCATAGCTGCTTCACTTTGACAACCGAGTACTGGTCGAAGGAAATGATATACACCTGATCCGTCATCCTCAGGCGGCGAACCCGTTCGACGACCTTCTCTTCGAGTCCGGCATAATAATCTCCTCCCTGCTTAAGCTCAATGCTCACAATCAACTTGCCCCGGCACAGCTCCAGCGTTTCCTCCAGCGTAGGGACCTCTTCCGCCCCACCGACACGTAAGCGCTTAATCTCAGCGAGCGTCATGTCGCGAACGGTGCCTGGCTCCCCGCATACGCGGTCAACGGTCCAATCGTGCATGACGATGACTTCCCCGTCCTTGGATAACTGAACATCCAGCTCGAGGTGGGAGAAGTTCAAGTCGATGGCCCATTGAAAAGACTTCAGCGTGTTTTCGGGCGCTTTGCCGGGATATCCCCGGTGGGCGATTCCCCTGATTTTTGGTTTCCTTCCGTCACAGCTAACCATCCTTTGCCACATAGTTTGAGAAAATCTTTGGATTTCCGGGTGCCCCCCAGGAGGAATCGAAAATAAGCCCTGCAAAGGCCTGCTTCCCTTTTGAAGGTGCCGGGAACCAGTTTATGGAATTAAGTATACACCATCTGCCCAGGCTTGGAATAAGCTTTTAAAAACGTTACAGGAGGGCGGGCATGAGCCTTATTCTATATCCCGTGAAGGTCATTTCGCACCGGTTGACCGGCCGAAAGCTGAATGTGGTTTATCCTGTCGTAGAGAACCTTTCTCATCCCGAGGTCCAGAGGAAGATCAACGAAGCCATCCTAACAGAGGTCCGGGCCATGCTCCGGGCACAGGATTATCCGGCCAATCCCGACACGGAAGTCACCGGCTACTACGAGATCAAAACGAATGAGCGGGGAGTGCTCAGCCTCTCTTTGTTTTCCTATGCCTACTCGGGAGGGGCTCACGGGATTACCCTTCAGAAGTCTCTTACGTTTGTTATTCAGACGGGAGAGAAGTACAGCCTTAAGGATTTGTTCAAGCCCGAAACCGATTACATCCGGATTGTTAACCGCCAAATAGAAGAGCAAATCATGGCGCGTCAAGTTCCGCTGCTCGAGGAGTTCAAAACCATCCGGCCCGACCAGGATTTCTATATCGCGGATAAAGCTCTGGTGGTCTACTTCCAGCTGTATGAATTAACCGCTTATGTCTATGGCTTTACTTACTTTCCCCTCTCTGTCTATTCGCTCCAGCCTTATATCCGGGAAGACGGCCCTCTCGGGACGATGATTTATTAAGCCGGTTGAAACCAAGCCGCCTTCTGTACGTAGGGTAAGGTATCCTGTTACAGGAGGTGGAATTGTGATCAAACACCTGCTTTCCAAGCTGCTTCATTCGGTTCTCGGATCCAAAGACAAGCATCGCGGGTATGGCTACAAGCGCAGCTCGTCCTCCGCTTACCGCCGCCCCCGGGTTCCTCCTACAAACACAACAACTACGGCAAACCCTACTACAAAAACAAATACGGCAGCCACTCGAGCTAACGCTCCAGCAGCCGCCTGATTTCGCGGGAGGCTTCCCGCGCGTTTGCATAAGGCTTGTCCACCTGCAGCAGCCGGCGGATAAGCCTTTTTGTTCCGTCCGATACGGGCAGCTCCTCCTGCCATCCCTTTGAGGCTTGCTCCTTTCCCGGCTCGTCCTCCACCATCGAGTAGAGCAGGAAGAGGAGAAAATGGCCCGCCGCGTACAAATCACTCGACACCGCGGGGGTTCGTCTCATGCGGGTCTCCTCGTCGGGAAAAGGCCCGGCATCGCGGTCTCCTAATGGCCGGGCCAGTCCGAAATCCAGGAGATTCAGACCCTTATGGTTCAAGATGACATTCGGAATGCGGATATCGAGGTGCACGATTCCCCGGCTGTGGATGTATTCCATCATCTCAAGCAACTCGGCCAAGATCCCTAGACTCTCCTCCTCCGAATACCGCCGCCTCCCCGCGAACAAAGCCTCTTCCACGTTCAGCCCGATGACATAGTCGGTAATCAAACAGCGTTTCCCGTCAGCGGTGAAGAGCTCGCGGAAGCCGGGAATGCGCGGATGATCCAGCTGCCGCAGGATAGCCGCCTCCCGTTCCAGCAGTTGAATCCCCAGCTCCGCCTTGCTCGGCTTGTTATGCTTGAGGGCGGCTAACCGGCCCGTTCCCATCTCCCGGCACAGATAAGTCAGTCCATAGCTCCCGCCGCCCACGAATTTAACAAGGCGATAACCGTTCAGAACGGTTCCCGGCCGGCAGGGATAATCGATCCAATTCTCGTATACGTTTCTTAAGTAGGAAAGCATTCTGACCTTCTCCTTAAAGGGTCCGCATTCGGACTGGGATGGAAGCTGTATTTCCAATAGGGAACCTGGAATTTCCGACGGTTCCTTAATAGGATAAGCAACCGCCGGCTAACCCGCAACCTCCTTGCCAGCCGGATAGGTGATGACTGGGTACTCCGACCCCCTTCTCCCCCCACACACAAAAATAAAACCGCGAAAGTCGCGGTTTTGATTCCCAATCGGACTATTCTTCGCCGCCTTTGAAAGCCCTCATGATGCCGTATTCCAAATGCTCACGGTTCTCTGAGATCAGCTGGGACGAACGAATCCCGCATTCCAGAAGACTGAAATCCAGGATAACCCCTTCATCCATCCATTGGTACTGGTCGGGCTGATCATGCTGCTTCTCAAGCTTTTCATCCGTAATCTCCTGCACCTCGAGCATTTCTATTCTTTCGAAGCCGGAAGCCGTCATCAAATCCGTCCACTGCGGTTGGGTAAGAATTTGAGGCATCCCGAAAAATTCTTGAATATCTTTCAAAATTTCGGTTGTGGCGGATGGCTTAACGAACATTTCGCGATTATAGAGAACCCCGCCGGGCTTCAGTACCCGATAATACTCCGCCACCGATACCGGGGCTTGGGTAAAATTGGTGACCGATTCCACCAGCAGCGCATCGAACGACTGATCGTCAAAAGGCAGCGCATGGGCATCCGCCTGCCGGAATTCAACCGTAACCCCCAGCTGTTCGGCTCTCCGCTTGGCTTTGACCACCATTTGAGGATGAAGGTCGACGGCCGTTACCCGGTAGCCTTGTTCCGCCAAATAACAAGCCGTTCTTCCCGTCCCGCATCCCACCTCCAGAATAGAGGAGTCTGCGGCCAGCGGAAATTTAGTAAACTGCTCCACGGATTCGGAGAAGCCTCCGGGATGAGCGCTTCCGAGTCCCAGCCGGGAGAGCATTTCCAAGTATTCCATCAAGATCCCGCCTTCGCAATAGGGTTACCTCAGCTTATGTACCTTCCCTTAAAGAAGTGCATGGGAGGAGAACTTGGGTTCTATCCGCCTAATAAGGGGAAAGGCCCCCGACGGATCAGGAGGCACTTTCCCTGGGCAGGATTAGATCAAGAAACCAGCAGACAGGACGATCACGAGGAGAATATAAAGAACCAAAATTACCCCGGTAGAAGTGAAGCCATATCCGCCAACACCACTCACAGTAATCACCACCTTCTGCATAGGTTGCTATAAGCTATGCGCCGGATATTCGGATTGATTGGATAAATGTCCTGATAACAAATTTCCTTATGGAGGGGCATCGGAGGAGTACTTGGGTCCTACCCACAATAAAAGGGGAAAGGCCTCCCGACGGATCAGGAGGCACTTCTTTCCCTACGCAGGATTAGATCAAGAAACCAGCAGACAGGACGATCACGAGCAGGATATAAAGAACCAGAACGATCCCAATCGAAGTGAAGCCAAACCCTCTTAAGCAGCTCACAGCAATCACCACCTTCTGCATAGGTTACTATAAACTATGCACCGGGTTTTCGGATTGTTTGGATGAATGTCCCGGTTGCAAATTTTCCTTAAGGGAAGTGCATAAAAATGAAAAAGGCCTCCCGACGCAGCAGGAGGCACTTCTTTCCCTAGGCAGGATTAGATCAAGAAGCCAGCAGACAGGACGATCACGAGCAGGATATAAAGAACCAGAACGATCCCAATCGAAGTGAAGCCAAACCCTCTAGCACAACTCACAGTAATCACCACCTTCTGCATAACTTACTATAAGCTATGTACCGGGTGTTCGGTTTGATTGGATAAATGCCCCAGTAACAAATGCCCAAAGGAGGAGGAAGCATGAGACTGACAGGGCTGGAAGCGGCGGAGCGCTTTGTGTTCCGCCATCATCCACATTGTACGCTTGCGGTTCTGGGTGGCAGCGGAGGCCGGCGGCAGGACACCGCCGGATCGGACCTCGATTTGGTTATCGTGGATGACGAGGCACCATGGGCTTACCGCAAAACGCTTCGGGAGGAGGACTGGCTGGTGGAGCAGTTCGTCCTTACCTCGGACAGCTTCAGGGATCTATTCGATGCGGGGGTTCACGCGGCCAACCCTACCCTTCAAAGAATGCTGACGGAAGGGGTACTTCTCCGGTGCGAGGAAGCGGCCGAGAGAATTCTGAAGGAAGCCCAAGACGACCTCGCGGCCGGCCCCATGCCCTGGTCGTCAGGTGAGAGGGATGCGCAGAGGTACTGGATTACCGATTTATGGGAGGATGTAAAGGATGCCTCCTGCTCCGTAGAGCAGTGCTTTGCGCTGCACCGGCTGACCATCGTTTTGTCGGAATTCCATCTACGGGTCAATAAGCAGTGGATCGCAGAGGGAAAGCATCTTTACCGGGAACTGAAAGCCTTTGACGGCAGAATGGCTTCAGCCCTGGAGCAGGCGCTTCAAACCTTTTACGGCCAGGGAGATTTAGGTGCTTATGAGGAAGTGGTTGCTGCAACGCTCGCCCCTTATGGCGGCCTGCTTCGGGAAGGCTACGAGGAATAAGGTTTCCCCGTCACCAGGTTAAGAACCGTCTCAACCAGCAGCAGGTAAGACAGTCATTCAAAAGCCCGGCAGGCTTAAGGCAAGCCTGCCGGGCTTTTGGGTTAAGGAGAAGGAACGGCGGTTCGGAGGACTGGACTCCTCTTACCGTGCTTATACCGAAAGGCTTGGTGCGGCAATCGGGACAGGCGTTCCCTTCTCGAAGGCAGACTGCCTTTCGGCTTCCGCAATAAACAGTGCGGTTAACGTATCTTCGGGATTCGCGACATCGACCGGGGTGTTGTTCCGAATGGCATTGGCGAAATACCTTATTTCGCGGTAATAGCCCGCATCCTTCGAAAGCTCGGGCCCAAAGCCCCGGCCGTCCTTCGGATGATCCTTAAGCACCCGCTTCTCGAAGAGCAGGGTCCCTCCCTCGAAGGTGACCCGGTACGCCATCTCGAAGCCGACATCCCCTTCGATGGATCGGTCCATATGGGCCGTGACCACCTTCCGGTCCTCGTACAGGTATTGGGCCGACAGGACATCGAGTGTGCTTTCGGGCAGGACGTCTCCGCCAATCGTCGATACCGCGAGAGGGCGTCCGAACAGCCAATGGATGATGTCGATGTCGTGAATATGAAAATCCAGCAGGCCTCCCCGCTCGTCTCCGCCCGGATCATCCAATTCTCGTAGGTCCAGATGGGCGGACTGCAGAGCCGGTAAAAGGACGCGGAACGAACCTTGCCGTACCGTCCGCTTGCCACCGTTTCCTTTAAATACTCGTATTCCGGCCAGAACCGGAGGCAGTGAGCGATCATCAGCTTCCGTCCCGTTTCCTTCGAAACCCGAATCATCTCCGCGCCATCCGCGCTGTTTAAGGCCATGGGCTTCTCGCACAGGACATGAAGGCCTTTCCTAAGGGCTTTTAGGGTGACCTCCTTGTGCAGGTAAGTAGGAAGAACGATGTCGACGAAATCCAACTCCTCCTCTTCCAGCATCCTGTCGATATCGGTGTACAGCCGATACCGGCTATAATCGATGTCCGCACTCGGCACTTGAATATTTCCCTCCGTATAGATCCCTTGAAACTTTCGGGAGTCAATGTCGCAGATGGAGGTCAGGCGGACGGGAAAGCCTTCTTCCTCCAGGCGGATATAGTTCTTCAGGTGTGTCCTCCCCATAAACCCGATTCCCATTAGTCCGGCTTTCAGCATGATCGTTTCCGTCTCCTCCTTCGCTTATTTCTTTGCACTTTTCTTTATATTTTTGTACGAATTTTGTTATTACACCCATTCTTTGGAGGATTTTCAACCCTTTTGGAGAACTAGGTAGGGGATGGGTTCTTAACAAAAAAAGGGGGGAATTATAACTTGAAATTGATGCGTTATGAGATCCAGAATGTCATTTCCATCAACAAGCTGATTACATGCTACTATTTCGAATTGGCCAAAAATTACCGGTATGCCGGAGAGAAGCATGACTTTTGGGAGCTCTATTATGTGGATAAGGGCGAAATGTCCATCGAGACGGATTTCGGCCATTTCAACCTGAAGCAGGGCGATCTGCTGTTTCATGAGCCGAATGAGTTTCACAGCCCCCGCAGCAACGGTGTCGTGGCTTGCAACGTCTTCATCGTCACCTTCGAATGCGATTCTTCGCCCATGTCCTTTTTCCTTAAGCAGAAGCTGTTTCACCTGGGGGATTACGAGCGGTCCCTGCTGTCCCAGATGATGAAGGAAGGGTTTAACGCCTTCGGGGTTAATCCGTTTCATACGGGACGGATCCTCAGCGCACGAGAGAACGCTCCCTTCGGCAGCGAGCAGATGTTCCGCATAAATCTTGAGACCTTGCTCATCCGCCTAATCCGCAACAGCACCTCTCCTCAGCCTGTCTACAAGCTTTCTTCCGCCGCAAGGGAGAAGCAGGAGATGGACACTACAGATAAAATCCTCGCCTATATGGAAGAGAACATCGGCCAGAACCTTACGCTCGACCATCTGTGCGAAGTCTTTACCATCGGAAGAACCCAATTGAGCATTCTGTTCAAGAAAAGAGTCGGACGTGGAGTCATGGAGCACTCCAACGACCTCAAAATCCAAAAGGCCAAGGTTCTGATCCGTGAGGAAGATTACAACTTGACCGAAATCTCCGAGCTTCTCGGCTACAGCAGCGTGCATTACTTCTCCCGCCACTTCAAGAAAGCGACCGGAATGACGCCCTCCGAGTATGCCAAATCCTTAAGGGCCGGCTTCAGCCGTTACCGGCCCCACTGATGGTTAAGCCTGCTGCACCGGGTTCCGGAAGTGGATTTCCCGGTGACTGCGGTGGGACTCATACGTTCCGAGGATAATCTCGAGCGAATGGCGGCCGTCTTCCCCCGTGACCTGCGGTTCACGATTCTCGAGGATGGCCCGTGACATGTCCCTTATTTGCATGCGGTGCCCGTCCGGGATGACCTGAAACGGCGGAAAATCCGGAATTTCGATGGGTTCCCCCATGACCTCAAGGGTAGTAATTTGGTCTCCGGTCAGAACAACCGTCCCCAAATCCCCATGGATGATAATCTGATGATCCGGCTGCTTATAAGCCGTGGTGGTGGCTTCCAGCGTCCCAAGAGCTCCATTGCAGAATTGAAGCGCGGTAACCGCCGTGTCTTCCACTTCAATATCCCGCAGAACGTTGCGGGCGAATCCCTTCAAGCTCTCGACCGGTCCGGCAAGCCATTGCAGCAGGTCGACCGTATGAATTCCCTGGTTCATCATGGCCCCGCCGCCGTCCATGGCCCAAGTCCCTCTCCAGCCGGCGCTGTCGTAATAAGCCTGATTCCGGTAAAATTTCACATACCCCGAGCATAGGCTCAAGCGGCCGAGCCGTCCCTCGTCGATCAACTTCTTCACGAATACGGCGGCAGGAGACATTCTTCTCGGGAAGATGGTGGTCAGCTTGACGCCGGACTGCGAGCAGGCCTCGATCATCTGCTCCACATCCTCCAGCACGATGGCCATCGGCTTCTCGCACACAACATGCTTGCCGGCGGCGGCTGCCATTATCGTCTGTTCGGCATGCAGCCCGCTGGGTGTGCAAATGCACACCGCATCGATATCCGGCTGGGCAAGCATGACTTCCAGCCGTGTATAAGCGCGTACGCCGTATTTGGCGGCCGTCTCCTCAGCTCTTTGCTCATTGGCGTCGCAAACGGCGACCAGCTCCGCCTCTTCCGTTTCATTAATTCCTTGAAAATGACTCGCCGAGATACCCCCGCAGCCGACAACGGCAATTCTTACTTTTCCGGTATTCATCTGGTTCCTCCACTTCGTTTTAGTTACTGCATTAGGACCACTAGCCGATGGGTTGATGGACGTTGTTCAGAAAGACGGCCTTCTCGTCGGCCTCCACGGCCGCCCGGCAGGTCTGCAGCACGTCCTTATGGGTTAAGCGTGAGTCCTTCCCCTCCAGGCGCCTTAGGAAATCCTCCGTCAGGCTCCACGGGGGCGCCTCCAATTCCACCCGCTCATAAGGCGAGTCATGAAGGATGCGGAAGAAGAGCTCTTCCTTCGCTATTGCGGGGTCTCCGCTTAAGCGGAGCTCAGCCGCCCCGGCGGTTCCAGTAATGAAAATCCGGCAGTCTCCCCAGGTCCAGCTGGCTTCGGGGGTGTGCCAATCGGAATAAAGCTGGGCGAGCGCTCCCCGTCCATGACCACCTGGGCGCAGGCGGTGTCATAGAAGGTCGGATACTCGGGCATGCCGTTCTTCGTGACGACCGTCTGGACGGAACGGATTTCCTGGCCGGTCAGCCAGCGGAGAAGGTCGAAGTCATGCACGAACAGATCCATGACAATGCCTCCGTTCTGTTCCTTCGAGAAATGCCAGGCGTGGCGGGAAGATGGAGTCAGCTTATGCGGCTTGCGCATGGTGAGGCTGACCACTTTGCCTAGCTCTTCTCTCTCCAGCATCCGGCTCAAGGTATAGAGGACAGGGCGGAACCGCTCGGTTAGCATCATCCCGATCTGGATGCCTCCTCTACCGATCACCCCTTCCAAGCGTTCCAGCTGATGGCGGTTGACCGCAATCGGCTTGTCGAGCATGACGTGCTTCCCGTAAGCCTCGCACTGCTCGATCACGTCCAGCTTGAACGCATTCACGGCCGACGACCCGATCACACTTACCTCCGGGTCCTCGAGCAGGCTTCTCGCCTCCTTCACCAGGGGAATGCCGTGCTGCAGGGAAAGCCGCTCGGCCAGAGCCGGCTCCCCCGTTTCGCTAATCCCTGCACAGCGGTGACCCAACCGCAGCATTTCCGTAAGAAAGCCGGCAATGTGGCCGTGCTGGCAGCCGATAATGCCGAAGGTTCGATTAGACATGCCTTACACCTCGCTTCTTCAGATTGTGGCATCTAGTCTGTAATCTCCTTTTCGCGTATGGGCGATTATTCAACCAGTCCGGTCCGCTCCACGCCTTCCACGAACCAGCGCTGGGCAATCAAATAGACGATCAGCGGCGGCATGATAATCAGGAAGCTGGCCGCCATGCGGATGGTTTCGTTCAAGTCGAAGCTCGGCTCGGTGCCGTCCCCGCCGTACATTCCCCTCAAGACTTTGTCAAGATGGGACAGACTGACGGACAAGGGAAGATCACTTCCGTTAAGCACGAGTCCGGTAATGAAGGTTTCGTTCCAATGCCAAACGAACGAAAAGAGAAAGACGACAAGAACGGCCGGTTTGGCCAAGGGAACCATGACTTTCCAATACACCCGGAACGGCCCGGCCCCGTCAATCAGGGCCGCGTCCTCCAGCTCCTTAGGCAGCGTGGAGAAGAACTGCCGGAAGATGATGACGAACAAGGCGCCGCGAAGCCCGTGCCCCAGCAGAGCCGGTGCGATGATCGCCATCGGGGAGCCGAGCAGATCCAGCTTCCGGTACAGCACGTAGAGCGGAATAATCAGCGTCTGCGGCGGGATCAAGAAGCTGAACACCAAGAGCCCGAACAGCAGGTTGCGCCCCGGAAACTTCAAACGGGCGAAGGAATAGCCGGCAAGGGAACAGACGACAATCTGCCCCGCAGCGGAAGCAAGCGAAATGGTCAGGCTGCTCTTTAAGGCTTTGGGAAACTGGAGGCCATCCCAAGCCAGCTTCAGATTCGCCCATTCCATGGAAGTGGGAATCCACTTCACCGTCGGATCCAGCAGATCCGCTGTCGTTTTGAACATGGTGGAGAGCATATACAGGAACGGGTTCAAGTACATCAAAGCCACATCGACCAGCAGCAGGTAGATGAGCAGCAGGGCAATTAACCCCATCCCTTCCATATCGCCGAGCAGCAGGGTGCGGGCCCGGTTCATCCAATGTCTCATCTCCCGAACACCTACCTTTCCGCACCGTTGTAAACCGTCTTTCTCGCCGCAGCCAGCACGAGAAGAAGGATGAGAAACACCACGACGAAGTAGATCCAGCCTTGCGCCGCCGAGTACCCGTACCCGAGATTCGGATTGGTCATATTCGCCGTTATCATGCTCAGAACCGGATTCAGAAGCGGCAGGGTGAACATGTCGACGATGGTATAAATCACGTTTAGCAATATGAAAGGCGTCAAGGCGGGCAGGGTAATCTTCCAGAAGATTTCCCAAGGCGTCGCCCCATCGATCATGGAGGCTTCGTAGACGTTCGTACTGATGGTTTGCAGTCCCGCCAAGTACAGAAGGATCTGCACGCCCGAATACCACAAAATGACGACGAACATATTGAGGACGGCCAGTATCGGATCCGCCCATAGTTTGGGCAGATTCGCCGCCAGGAACCCCGCCACGTCGTAATTGTTAAGAAGATCGAGGCTGCCGGCCTTCTGGTTGAAGATCTCCGTGAGCACCTGACCGGTGCTAAAGATAACCGGCAGGAAGAAAATGCCCCGGAAAGCCATCCGGCCTTTGAATTTCAAGTTAAGCAGCACCGCGACGAACAAGGAGAACACGACGATAATCGGGATAACCAGAACCGAGTTCTTGAGAATGCTCAACAGAGCGGCAACGAACGTATTATCCGAAAGAAACGCATACGAGTAGTTCTCGAAGCCCTTCCACTCAAACTTCATTCCCGTTCCCGTGAAGCGGATCTTATGAAAGCTCATGTACAGGGAATAGCCGAGCGGATAGAAGACGAAGACGGCCAACCCGACCAGCCAGGGAAGCAGGAAAAGGTAACCCGAGATCGCCTGCTGGCTCTCGACCGAGAGCCGGACCCGCTTGCGGTTAGAGGTTCCGATCATTTTCCTGTCCCTCCTTCCCGTAAGGCATAATCCCCTGGCGGAACCGTAAACCTGCCATCCCGGTAAGGCACGTTATTGTAATTCACCACAACCCGGCTGCCGTTGTCATACTGTGTCTCGGTTACTCCTGGCGCAAGCTCACGGTGACCGGTCATCAAGCGGTTCGAGAGCGGCCCTAGAATTTCATTCCAATGCTTGTAATCCTGCACGATCGTATCCTTCCATTCCTCATAGCGGCTGCTGAAAATTCCGGCGCCCGGTGTTTTGCGGAGAACGTCCGGGCTTTCATGCGTAAGCAGATAGGACAAGCTGGCTCCATATTCCACGCTCTTCAGATAAGCCTTGCGGTTGCTCAAGTTAAGGAAGGAACCGCTGTAATCGACCAGTCCATGAAGGGCCATCGGGTAGAAAGGAACGCTTTTGGTGGCAACCAGATCATAGGTTTCGCCCATCGGCAGCATGCCGATCCCGTTGACTCCCGCCAGACTGTACGCATTGCCGTGTAGGGTCCGGGTAAGCGGAAAGGTTTCCTTGGACAGTCGGAAAACCTGTGCCAGTTCCTCCTCCGCCTGTCTGCGGGACACCTCATGGCCTTTGCGGTTATCCGAGAACACAAAGTGGCCAATCCCTTTCAGCACGACCCCGTCAATCCCCAGCTGCTTCAACGGCTGAATCTGTTCCTGAAACAGGCGCAAAGCCACATCCGATGGATTGTCATACATTTTCTTTCCGTTGTAGTCACCTTCCAGGGTCCGGTTGTTCCGATTTCTAACGGCATCCCGGGAAGGTACGAAGCGGTCGTTGTTCCGGGATTGGGAGTAATCGCTCTGCAGAAGGATTCGGTCCCCTAACGCCTGGGAACGCTTGATAAAGCTTTTCAGCCCCTCCATCCCCCCAGCTTCTTCTCCGCGGGCAAGACAGCGGGGAGTCGGCTCTCCTCTCCTCCCTCCGACCATCCGACCAAGGTCGCGTCCAGCTTGCCAACCCCGGCTTTATGCAGCGACTCGGTGATGGCAAACGCCTGGTCGAACGTCGTGGCCGTCACGAAATGGGGCTGAAACAAGCCTTTTTCCTCCGCACCTCCGTAGATCGTCAGCTGCAGTCGCGGGTCGGAGGCTCCTTGCCGCTGCTTCAAGCCGTACGTCTCCATTATGTCCGTCCGGTAATCGGCTGCCATGCCGGCGTAATTCGCCTTCTCGCCCGTCTGGAAATAATACCGGATCGTCCGGTCTTCCCGGAGCAGCTCTTTCTCCATCGCTTTGTAACCGGCTCCTAACCGGCTGGTTTGCCGGAAATACGACTGGCGGTAGTGAAATTGCGGGGCAATCCAGTGAAACGACGTGTACAGGCCGGCAGGAGTGGCATGAACACTTGCCGCTGTTTCCCCTCCTTGATGACGCCCAGGAACGACTGGCCGTCATGGGCCATTCCGAATACCGGAAGCGGGGCATCGAAGCTGCGTCCTGTTCCCTGGTCGGGCAGCGCCCGGTCGGTCCCGTAGAGAAGGGCCGTGTACCGGTAAGGAAGCTGCTTCTCGTCCTTCATCGGCACCAAGGCTCCCATTTCCGCCGGAACCAGCATATAGCCGTCCTGGATATCCTGCTTACGGACCGCTCCCAGGAAAGGATAGGGCCAGAGGGACGTTACCTGCTTGCTGGACGTTTCTTTGATGGATTCAGCCGGAACGGTTATATCCAAGTGTCCTTGGGCCAAGACGGCCTTGACGTTGAAGGAGATCCCGAGCGTTCTCAGGTCATAGCCGATTTCCACCCCGGCTGAAGCGGGGCGGATCGTGACCTTGGTTTTGGAATCATCCAGGTTGGCGGTCGAGATGGTGACGCTTGTATTCTGTTTCGATCCGTCCACATAATCGGCCAGGAAAGGAGAGAGAAGATGGTTCCTCCACAGCCCCTTCGGCTCCGCGGCCAGAGCGGCTTCGGAAGGAAGGCTGTTCCATTCCTTACCGGAATCCATATGTCTTATCTTCAGATGTCCGGCATCGTTGACCCACAGTTCCAGACCGTCCGCTTCCGCGTATTTCTGGAAGCTGTCGGCTTTGTAGGACACCGCCTGGATCGATGACGGGTCGATCACGTTCCCCTCTGCCTGTCGGTTGGCAGGAACGGCTTGGGTCCACGATTTCCAGGGCTGCTGGATCACGAGGAAGATAATCAGCAGAACCGCTGCCAGAAGACCGGCTGCTGCACGTTTACGCACGATAGGTCACCTCCCGGATGACCTGTGTAAGGAAGTCATAGAGCTGGAAGGTCAACCCGGCGACAATGAACAGAAGCACCCAGACGGCAATCATGAACAAGACTGTGACGACCAGGTTGACGATCGTCTCCTGAATGTCGTAATTATGAATCTCTTTCACCATTATAAAGAACAGGATAAGAGTCCATCCGATCATCACCCACTGGGCGGTGCTATAAATGACCTTCTCGCTCAAGGTCAAGACATTGGTAATCAAAGCAGCCGGAACGCTGAGCAGAATGAACGGCATTAAGGAATAGCTGCTTGCTGTGAATACCTCGGTCCATCTTCCCTGGCCTTTCATGATGGATGCGATCATGTAATTCGCCATGACCCAGGTCAGCCAAGGAAGGCCGTACTGCGCCAGCAGCTGGAGAGGGTTGACTCCGGCCTCCGTCGGATTAAACGTATAGGCGGTCAAGCTTTCGGATAAAAGCAGAACGATATAGGCCAGGACGAGCAGCACAACGGAGGCCGTCAGCGAAGCCCGGTTACGGTAACGGATGTCCCAAAACACGTCAAAAGGATGCTTGAGGATTCGGAAAGCCTGCTTAAGCTGAAAGCCTACCGCTCCGAGGTAGTCCTTCCCCATCGAAGAAAGCTCTCTTTGCCGGCTCGGCCGGTCTTTCTCCCGGAGGCGAGCGGTTGATTCAGGCGGGATGTTTAACGGTTTCAACGGACCTCCTCCTTTCGGCCGCCCGTTTGGCCATACGGGATGCCAGCCACAAGATCACGATCCCCGCCGCAAGACTGCCGGCCAGCGTGGTAAAGTGTCTCTGCATCCAGTTCAAACGGACCTGCCAGAAGGCATCGGAGTAGCCTTTGACATCTCCGGCCATGCGGTATTCGTTCATGGCTTGCTCGTAGCGGCCTTGCTTGTAATAAGCCTTGGCCAGGCCCAGATGGGCCCGGTAGTATTTCGTGTTCAGGTGAAGCACTTCACTCCATAGCCCCGCTCCCTTCTCGTACTGCCCTTGAATATACAAATCCATGGCATCATGGATCTTGTTCGCAAAATCCGTCGCCTTGAAGGCCTGAAGCAGGTGGGAGCCGCGATCGAGAACATACAGAACGCCTTCCGAATTAACCGCAATCGAGGAAGGGGATTTGAACAATCCCAGCTTCTGATACCCCTCGTCTTTGGCCCCGAACGAGAACAGAAGGTCTCCTTGGGAGTTGTATTGGTACACCGTTCCGAACTGGGCTTCAATGGCGGTTAAATAGCCTCGGGAATCGACGGTTATGTCCGTGAACTGGTTCTGCTGCTGGGCCTTTAGATTTTTGGATCCGTACACCTTTTCACCCAGAAGGTCTTTTCCGTCGTAGTTGAGCTTCTTAATATGCCCTTTTTTGACGGAGACGGAGGTGGTATAAACGAATCCATCCGGTCCTCTTGTTACATTGGATACGCTCCCCGGAAGCTTGAGGAGCTCCTTCTGCATCTGCTCTTTCGTATAGAAAAGGCGTTTTAACGAGTCGGTCAGCGTGAAGTCCACCCGGTTTGCCCCGAAGAATCCGTCGAATTGGCCCTCCGGATCCAGGAGAAGGAGCCCCTGGTAGCCGTTTCGCACCGCCACATACAGGTATCCCCGGTCGTCCACCGCGATCTTCGTGGGCTGGTAGACGAAATCCTTCGGAAGCAGCGGGGTGTCCGGTTTCTTATAAGAGGTTAGGAAGGTTCCATCCTCTTGGAAGACGGCGATCCTTTCATTCTTCGTATCCGCCACATAGATGGTTCCATCCTTACGGACAAACACCCCGTTAGGCTCATTCAGCTTCCCTTCCCCTGCTTGGCTTCTATCGTTCGGACGAGACGGTCGTTCTCATCCAGATGAACGATTCGGTTGTTGCCGGTGTCGGCGATATACAGATGATCCTTAGAATCGATGAACAAATCTTCCGGGGCTTTCAGATCCCCCGGTAAAAATGGTCGGGAAGGTACGCCGCCTGAGCCTCATAGCCCGCACCTTTCAAATCATAAATCTGGGTGCCGTACGGGACCTCGGCTGAGGCCGGCGAAGCTTTCATTGCCAGCCCGAGAGCGGCGCCTGCAAGCAGGATCCGACCGAGCCTGATCCAGCCTTTCATGGGGTCTCCTCCTTTCTTCCTGCCGGTTATCCCCTATTTCAATCCCGAGTGAGCCATGGTGGAGATGACCTTGCGCTGCATGAACAGGAAGAGGATGAAGTTCGGTACGAACATCAGCAAGGCGACCGCTGCGGCAACCCCTGGCGGGCCACGCTGTTCGCCAGGCCGCTGGTCATCGTCTGGACATAGAAGGGCAAGGTTTTGAGAGTCTCATCCTCGATATAGAGAGCGGACGTCTCCAGGTTGTTCCAGCTGGATTGAAAGATCAGAATGGTGGCGGTGGCTACCGCCGGTAAACAAAGCGGAATGATGATGGTCAGGAAAACCTTGAATTCGTTGGCCCCTTCGAGACGCGCCGCCTCCAGCAGCTCATTCGGCAGCAGATCGATGAACTGCTTGAACAGAAAAACGATGACCGGAAGTGCAAGAGCCGGCAGAATATGCGCCCAGTAGGTGTTGATGATCCCCAGCTTGCTGATGACGAAGTACCGCGGGATTCCGACGGTTTCCGGAGCAAACATGAGCGAAAGAATAATAAGCGAGAAGAGCTTGCCCTTGCCGTAGAATTGATGCTTGGACAAGGAGTAAGCACACATGGAACTGATCACCGTTCCGATCAGGATGGTCATCAGAGAGACGACCACGCCGTTAAAGATATAACGCGTCACCGGCACAATGGAAGATTTGGTGACAATCAGCAGGTCGTAGAAATTATCGAGCGTCGGATCCTTGGCCAGGAAGGTAGGTGGATACAGGAACAGCTCATGGTAAGGCTTTAGGGCGTTCCCGAACAAATACACAATAGGCAGAAGCATAAAGACAGCAAGGGCCGTCATGCACAAGGTCAGAATCCATTGGAACCCGGTAATCCGGTTTAACTTGCTCCGTCTGCGAAATAGCTGCCGAGAGGCCATCGGCTATTCTCCTTTCGATCCGAACAGCTTCCAGCACAGCCGGCTGCACAGATAAATGATAACGAGAAGGATCACGGAAATGGCGGAAGCATAGCCCATCTCGAAGCGGATAAAGCCGTAATCGTCGATGTGGTTGATCATCAGATGACCGGCGTAATTCGGAGACGGATTGCTGCCCGTGATCTCGACGCTGATGGCCCCCGCCTTCAACGTCCCGACCACCGCCATGACGGCCCCGAACAACATCTGGGGCTTCATCGACGGAATGGTGATGTACCAGATTTCCTCCAGCCGCGAGCGGATGCCGTCGATCCGGCCGGCTTCATAAAGCTGCCGGTCCACGTTCTGAATGCCGGCCAGCATGGCCAGAAATCCGACTCCCATGCTTCCCCACAAAGAGACGATGATCATGATGTCCATAATATATTTGGTGTCCGTCGTCCACAGCCGGGGTTCGTTCAAATACCCGATGTTCAACAGAAAGCTGTTCAAGTAGCCCAGCCGGTCCCCGCTGAAAATGATCAGCCATACGACCGACATGGCTATACCCGCCGTCATGGAGGGGGCGTACATCGCAAGCGTATAAACGCCCCTTATCCGCCGGGGAAGCTGGGCGATGAGCCATGCCAGCACGAACGACAGCAGGTACCCGACGGGACCTACGATGATGGCGAACAGAAAGGTATTCGGGATGGCATGCTGCCAGAACACCAAATCCTGAGTAAACAGCGCCATATAGTTCTGCAAACCGACGAATTTGGGAAGCTCGATGGCATTGAAGCTCGTAAACGACAACCCAATGGCCGCCAGAATGGGCAGCACGATAAACAGCAGAAAGAGAAGAAAGAACGGGCCTATGAAGATATAGGAGACCCAGCTTCGCCTGATTTCTTCCCGGACCAGGGCGAGCGCCCCTTGTTTCGGGAGGCTTCTGCCTGGGTCCGCCCGCGTTTCAGCCTGCAGGGCCGGGGCATGCTTGCTCATGGTTGCGCTCCCTCCCAAGGCTTGGTAATATCCGGCACAACCAGCGTCCGGCGGACTTCCCCGTTCTCGTCCAGGAAGCCGAATTCCTTCTGCTTGCGCTTAAGCTCACTGTCCACCTGGAAAATCGCCTGCTCGAGCGATTCCCGGTAGTTCAACCCCTGAAGCACGGTCCGGTTCCAGGCGAACAACATCTCCCGTCCTGTAAAATAACCGCCGGGTACGTTCGGCATCTCTTTGTACCATCTCCATTGCTCAAGGATGGTTTCCTTCGTTCCCGACGGCCAAGGGAGCTTCTTGAACGCTTCCACGTTCGCGGTGTTCCAGCGGAACTCCACCCCGTTCAGCAGCTCGACTTCGTTCCCGAAGCGGGCCTGGGTGTCCGTGGACGTCCACCATTTGAGGAAGGACCACGCTTCTTCCTTGTGCTTGGTAGACTTAAAGATCATGCCGGAGGTTAAGCTCCCTCCCGACCACCTCACCGGTTCCTGCCCTTGCCCTCCCACTCCCGGAACGGGAGCGATTTCCCATGAGCCGTTCAGCTCCGGTGCCGCCACAAGCAGCTGCATGTAGGTGTTATAATCGGAGATCCCGATGGGCAGGTCTCCGCTGCGGAAATGCTGGTAGAAGTTCGGCACTTCCGTCGGAAAGCCATAAACATTGAACAGGTCGGTCCACTGCTTGAACGCCTTGAACCCTTCCGGTGAATTCAATCCGGACTTAAGGCCATCCGAGGTGTAGAACGAAACCCCATTCTGCAGAAAAATCGGAACGGAATTCGCCTTGTTGTAGTAGAAATCATAGCCCTTCTGTTTCAGGGTCGGCAGCATGGCGAGCATCTCATCCCAGGTTTGAGGCGGCTTGAGGTCAAGGGACTCCAGAATGTCCGTCCGGTAGAACATGACGTTCAAGGACACGGTTTCGGGAAGGGCGTAGGTCCCTCCGTCATATTGAAAGGGAATTAACGTTCCCGGGTGTAACGGCTTGACAACATCCTTGTAATCTTTGAAGGTACTCAGATCCACCAGGCTGTTCCGCATCGCAAAATCCGCGGGCGTCCCCTCTGGCAGCCCCAGCGCCAAATCCGGTTCTCGTCCGGAGGAGTTGCTCAGAATTAGCTGTCCGGGGTTGGGCATCAGGTTGATATTGACCTTAACCCCCGTCTGGGGGGTAAACGATTCGTCGGCCAGCTGCTGCATAAGATTCACGTAATCCCGACCGCGGTTTACCCAAATGTCGATGGCATCCGGATCGTTCCGGCCGGAGTAATGGTAATCCGGGCGGAAGGTGCGGAAGAAATTGACGACCGTATCCTGAAGGACGGCCAGTCTTCCCGGAGGCTTCTCGGGGACTTCCGGGGAAGCCGTTAGGTAGATTTGATCAAGCGTAAGAGGCTGCTTGGCCAAACTGTCGACAAAAGCACTCATCTTATCCAGGTTGCCGGCCCACATCTCCGGCGGACGGGTTACGAGGATGTTCGGATCCTCTTCGATCTCTCGGATATCGCGGATGACGGCACGCAGTCCGTCTGCACTCTGAAGGGAGCTTCCGTATAGAGTCTGCAGCTTGTTGATCTGGCTCTGAAGCCGGTCAGCCAGCGCCGCCGCCCTTTCCTGGATATCGGGTATCATGTCATCGAGCTTCCAATCGCGGTTTCGATCCACCATTCTCCGGTTTTTGACCCCTGTGGCCATCGAGACCGTCCGATTGATCGCCTGAAGATCATCCACAATGGTCTGGATCGATTCCCGGATGGAAGCCGTGGGTGCCGCTACGGCGGAAAGGCTTAGCACGTGCTGCCCTTTGGTCAAATACAGGCCGTATGCCTTTCCATCCGGATCGGATAGCGTTTCGATCTGCCACGAGCGGGAATAAGGAAAGGGATAAGCTTCAAGCTCCCGGAAAGGAACCTCCCCGTCCAGCCGGATTTGACGATAGGTGTAGACGTCTCGGGTAAAGTTCTGCATGAATTTGAAGGACAGGTAGTATAGGCCGTCCTCCGGCACTTCAAAGGCCCACTCCGCCTCGTTGCCGCTCCGGCTCCACCGGGAGCCTCCCAGCATATTGTAGGTAATTCTTCCGTTGGAGGGCGGTGAGGCCAGATTGTCATTGCTCGCCTGGATCTGAACGGACGGATCCGATTTGCCGCTGACATGCTCCGCCTCCAGGGTGCGGCCCCAGGCAGGAGTAACCAAGGACTTCTTGGGAGCCGCGGCTGCTTTTTGTTCGTAAGTCGGAAGCGGCTCCGGAGAAACCACGGATATCGAATCAAGGGCAACCGATTCCAGGATGGACTCCACCCGGATCGTATGCTCTCCTTTGGTGAAGGCCCACAGAAGCGGCTCGGCGCTCGAGTTGGCATCCATGAGCCGTACGGTCGACCAATGGGGCGTTTCGGCCTGAGCCGGGCGGATCTGATCGCCATGCTCATTGACATCCGGCGGGTATTTCCCGTCCTTCCAGCTGCGAAAAAGCTGAATCGTCCGCGCTTCCTTGAACGGATAGTCCCCGTCAACCTGCACGCCAATCTGAATCTGGCTGTAGGACCCTTCCATCGGCCGGTAGGTCAGCTCCAGGTTGTAGAGCCCATCCTCGGGGATGTTGAACCGGTAGGTTACCCACTCCTTGTCCTTCTCCAGAACCAAGGGTGAGCTTTTTCCGTCCAGCGGGGAGGAGCTTACGACGGCCCGATCCGACACCGATTCATAGGCCTTTCCGGGCGTAATCAATTTAATATCTTTCCTTTTGGAACGGCCCTCCTGTTCCCATGTAAGCTTCTTTGCGAATAGTAAGCTCCATAGGTTTCCGGCAGCTTCTCCACGTCGACCGCGCCGGGACGGCCGTTCACCGTCTGACCGGCGGCAGTCCCCTCCCGGACCGTCCAAACGACGGTCATCACGGCAAGCAGACCGAGAACGGACCAGTAACGTACCTTAGTAGCGGATAACTTCATAACTCCTCCCTATCCACACAGGATCGGCCGCCCGCCTTGGCTGTGCGGGGCTGGCTCGAGTCGGCAATTCAGATGGCATCAAACAATTGCCTGTTCGGTATCCCGGTTAAAAAACAGCATATAGTCCGGATTCAAGCGAATCTCCAGGCGGGTCCCCTCCGGCGTGCGGTCGAAGGCGGGAACCCTCATCAGGAGCTTCTCTTCTCCGACGCTTAGATGAAGATACCGGTCCGCTCCGACCAGCTCCGAAAAGTGCACCACCGCTTTAATCGGGGTTCCCCTCTCTCCGCTTCTCTCCGCCTCTCCTTGCTCAAGCCGGTAAACATACTCCGCTCGAATCCCCAGTGTAACCACTTTGTTGATATACCCATTCTCCACTAAGGCTTTGGCTTTATGGGGAGCAACCGGCACGGAATAACGGGAGGTATCGAAGAACACCGTGCCACTCGAACCTTGCAGCAGGCGGCCGTCGAGAAAATGAATGGGAGGAGATCCGATAAAGTTGGCCACAAATTGATTGGCCGGCTTCATATAAACCTCTTCCGGCATCCCCACCTGCTGGATGATGCCGTCCTTCATGACGCAGATCCGCGACCCCATCGTCATGGCTTCGGTCTGGTCATGCGTGACATAGATCATGGTCGTACCCAAATTTCGGTGCATGTCGACAATTTCGCTGCGCATCTGGACGCGGAGCCGCGCATCAAGGTTGGAGAGCGGCTCATCCATGAGGAAGACCTTCGGGTGCCGGACGATGGCCCTGCCCAACGCTACCCTCTGACGCTGTCCCCCGGACAGCTGGCGCGGTCTGCGTTCCAGCAGATGCTCGATCTCAAGTGTACGGGATGTTGATTTGACGGAGGAATCAATCAAGTGCTTTTCCGTTTTCCTTAGACGAAGGCCAAAGGCCATATTCTCGAAAACGGACATGTTGGGGTACAAAGCGTAATTTTGAAAAACCATGGCAATGTCGCGCTTCTTGGGGGAACGTTGTTCACAAGCTCCTCCCCGATATAGATTTCTCCCTGGCTGATCCTCTCCAGACCGGCGACCATTCGGAGCGTGGTGGATTTGCCGCAGCCGGAGGGACCTACGAAGATCATAAACTCGCCGTCCTCTATCTCCAGATTGACGTCCTTCACGACGAATGGTCCGTTCTTGCTGTAATTTTTGTATAGATGCTGCAGCGATACTCCAGCCATAACGGGGCTCCTCTCAAGCTATTGGACTAAACGGTATTCGGGGAGAACGGAAAAGCCGGATACCGGCGGCGCCGCCGGCTTTACCGCCTACCCCCAAGACCATTTACCGGTCGCTTTACTTCTTGGCCTTCGTCTTGTAGAACTCGTCAATCTTGGTCTGAAGGTCTTTGTTCACATGGTCCAGCATTTCCTTAGCGGTGATCTTTCCCGCCATCATATCGGGGAACAGCTTCTTGTACTCGGTATCATAGGCAACCGGGAACTGGGGAATGTATTTCGTCGCCTTATTCGCAATGTCCATAAAGACTTTGAAATCCTTGTCAGCGGCTTCTTTGTCTTTAATGAACTTGCTGTCCATCTTAGCCGTAATTTGGCCAAGGTTCTGATACATGGACGTGGCTCCTTCCTCTGTGGAAGTCAGCCATTTGATCCAGGCCCAGGCGGCTTCCTTGTCCTTGCCCTGCTTGACGATCGCCAGGTTGGCTCCCCCGTTCCACAGGCTTGCCTGCTGCGCCGGCATCACCGTGAGATCCAAATCCGGCTTCGCTTTGCGGAAGTTCGCCAGATCATTGGACGTGACAACCGCCATGGCCTGCTTTTCTGCGACGAACGGATGGGTATTTTTGGGGAGCGAGGCTTTCAGCTTGGCCACGGCATCCGGTACGGCAGTTTCTTTATTGAACCGGACCATCCAGTCCAGTGCTTCTACGATTTTGGGATCGTTGAAGTTAACTTTTTGGTGTCGGGATCCCAGAACGTCTTGGGGTCGGCTCCGTTCAGGTAGGATACATAGAACAGGCCAGAAAGATTGCCATAGTAGAAAAGCGGATTCTCGCCCATCATTTCCAACTCGCCGTTCTTCATGACCCAGAACTTCTTATAGAATTCGTCCGAATCCTTCAAGCCCTTGAGATCGGGCACCTTCTCCCCGTACTGGTTGAGGATTTTGTTATTGTAGATCATGGCATAGGTGGGGTTCAGGTACATCGGAATGCCGTACTGGCCCTTCTCATACTGGGGCATCTCGTAGACGACCTTATTGAACGATTCCGCTTTCCAGTCCGGATCTTTCTTGATGTAGGCGTTCAGATCCTCGAACATCCCGTCGAGAATCCAGCCAACCTCAAGCCTGCCATTCGTCGCCACATTCGGAATATCTCCGGAAGCGATCATGGGCTCAAGCGCACCGACTTTAAAGCGAACTTTTACGTTCGGATAGGTTTTGTTGAAATCCGCGACCATCTTGTTCAGCGCTTGCTCGGACCAGGAGCTGTTCAAATACTGCCAGTAGACTTCCCCTTTCACGTCGGCCGCCGCCTTCGCCGGCGGGGTGCTCGCACCTGGAGTTGGGGTGCCGGCGGCCGCAGGCGGCTCCTCCGTCCCGCCGCTGCAAGCAGACATCAGCAGCCCCATGGCCGCCATTATCGTGATTCCCTTGCCCCGCCATTTCTTCCATCCGTTAACCATGCTTGCCTTCCCCTTGTCTGTTTGCGTAAAGATTACCTAAGTGGAGCTTAAGACGCCGTAATCCCTAAGGGCCTGCTTGAGCCGATTGACTTCCTCCTCCAGCTGGCCGACCGTCAGGCCTGTTGAATCCGGAAGGGCGGCCTGACTGCCGACGGTGCCGAAGCGTTCAAAGGACGGTGCTGCGAAGGAAACCGGGCTACCGGAGGCGTCTGCCGTCAGCGCTGCATTCAACCGAAGCTCGTTACCGGATACCCGAACGACACGGCGCAGCTGGCTGCCGGCTTGAATGCGGATCCACTGCTCCGGCTTAATGCCGCTGGAATCGTTCACGGTCAGCATGGACTGCCCGGTGGCGCCGCTTCCCGTCACCCCGGTGAGCGTCCCTGCCGTTCCGGTGGACGTCACCTTATAGCCGGCCGGGCTCTGCCCGGACGTGACCGAAGCATTGGTCAGGAAGAGCAGGTCGCCCTGGTTGAAGGTTCCGGATACCGGAGGGAAGACGGAAGAATACTTCACCGGCTTGACGGCATCCGTGACGACGGATGGGCTTACGCTGAACCAGAGACCTCCCTGCTTGGTGGTAATCAGATTATCCGTGACCTCTACATCCTTGAAGGTTCCGTCAAGATCATTCACCCGAATCGAGAACATGCCTTTGACGGCATCGTACGTATCCGCAATCAGGTTACCTGTAATCTTCGCGCCGTTAACGGTGGAACGAAGAAGGATGCCGGCACGGTACAGTTCGCTGTTGGCCGGATAATGGCCGGCGTTCACGATCAAATTTCCTTGAATCACGATGTTGTAGGCCGTATTTTTCTTCTGGGAGTGGCCGACCCGGATGCCGGTAATGGGCGCATTCTTGATCACATTATTGCTGATGACGATATTCCGGAGCTCGGATTCCTTCAGGAAGCCAATGCCGTACCCCTGCTCCGTAAAGGTCGGGCGGGCGGTAAACTCCTCCTCGAATTCGATCGTGTTGCCCGTGATGGTGATATTCTCAAACATCCCATTCTCGGCAACCCCTCCCGCACTGGAGATCCCGGTTGTCAAATATCGCTGATGAACCGAGTTGATGAGAGAGATCGTATTTCCGCTGATGGTTACATTCTTGATGGCGTACTGGAGACGGGGACCGAGCTGAATCCCTTGGTTCGCGTTGCTGATGGAGTTGTTCGTGACCGTCATGTCCGAATACTCGCCGCTGGTTTCACTCGATTGAAGATTGACGCCGGTGTAATAGCCGGTCACCACATTGTTCGAGACAACGCTGGAGCCGCAGTGGGTTTCGATGCCTCCCCGGCTTTTCTGTCCGATGGCCGAAACAATGATGTTATTGGTGACCACATGATTGCGTCCGTTTATGTAGATGGCCGAGTTGTCGTACTGCCCGTCTCCTTTGGCCATGATGAAGTTAAAATAACAATTGGTGATGGTCGCGTTCTTGGCGGTGATTTTGTTCAAGGTGATGGCATTGACCCCGCAGTTCGGATCAAACCGGACATTGTCGATCGTAATGTTCTCGTAGTTGTAGAGGGCGATGGCGAACTGCCAGTAATAGGAATCGGTTCGGCTGGAGCTGATGTTGCAAGTGAGATTGTTCTGAGGGTTCTGGTCGATCCGCAAATTCGTAATGGTTACATTGGACACCGGGCTGTTGGAGAGCCCTCCGAATACCATGCCGTAATCCCCCGCATTGTCCTTCACCTTGATAACGGAGCCGCTGCCCTCGCCCGAGATCGTTACGTTGTTTCTTAGATAAATTCTTGCGGTTCCCGATGGAGAAACAATATAGGTTCCTCTTGGAAGCAGGACCGTTCCGCCGCCTAATGCCGAGACGGTATCAATCGTCTTCTGGATCGCCGGCATGTCGTCGGTGACCCCGTCGCCTTTGGCGCCGAACCATTTGACCGAATAGGCATCGCTGCCGATAATCCGTTTGAAACGGGCCCCGGAGGAGGAAACGAGCACGGTGCCAATGTTGTCAGCGGAAGCCGTGTCGGCCGTGTCGTAATAGAAGAAGCCCTCCTGTCCGGGGTTTCGGACCATATACAGGTAGTCCGCGGAAGGAGCGGTTAGAGCCCGAAGCTCTTCAATCGTGGCAGCCACGCAGAAATCCGATTCGGCCAACGTTAGCAGAGCCTCATTGTCTTTTTTGCCATTGCCATTTGCATTGCCGTTGCCGTTGTTGCCGTAAACCGAGCCGGTCACCGTTTGATCCGGGTCCCCGTGGACGGTTCCGCTGCCGACCGTGTACAGGAGAGCTGCCGCTCCCGCCATCCCCATGGACATGAGCATTTCTCTGCGGGTGATGCGGGACTTCGGAGGAGACGAAACAACCGTGGCGTTCGAGACTTCTTCTGCTGATGGCTTTCCATTTGACAACATGAGCGGCCTCCTTTGGATGGTAAGTTTCCTTCGTTTCCTTCTGGGTTTGTTAAGCTAATGATAACGCGTACATTCCGGTTAGGCTTTATACGATTTATCGCAGTTTTTGCATATTTCCTTGCACAATCGTACGAAGAATTTGTAATAGTTTCTGATCCGACCATTATCTTGGAGGCCGGCCTGCTTAAGCGCCATCGATGACCTCCGAAAGCGGAACTTCCTGTAGCGGAAAAACCACTAAAGATAGGTACCAAACGGCTTAAGAGCAGGTGCGGCATAGCTTAAGGTGCCTCCCGAAACGCTGCCTGACAGGTTGGCGTCCAGCCGGACCTCCGTCCCCCGATTCTCACTATCTGCCTCTCGTTAATACCAGCCGAGGTAGGAATGCTGAGCCACTGCCCTGTTTTAAGGGAAGGGCTACTGCTAACCGTAAGCTTGCGGGAATTGGCGGATCCCGTCGCCGTTATACCGGATAAGCTTCCGTACGTGCCGCCTTTCGTGCATAAATAGGCGGCCGGTGCCCCCGATGCCGCAGCAGCGGCCTGGCAGAAGATGACATCCCCGGATTGTAAGAGCCGCCGGAAGGAGGATTCGAAGCGGATAGCTTCAGGAACGTCTCCCCTCTCTGCGCATGACGGATGGGCTTAAATCGAGCCACATGCCTCCCTGGTTCGCCCGGATAAAATTGTCCTTAACCTCCACCTCGGAGTAGGTTCCTTCCGAATCGTTGAGCTTGATGGAATACAGCAGCTTCGATTCCGGATACGTATCGATGATGCTGTTATCCGTCACATAAGCATTCGAGACCGTATTGCGCAGCAGAATACCGGCACGGTAAGATTCCGCGACTCCCGGGTAATGTCCCGCATTCACGATGACATTTCCCGTTATCCCCACATTCGTCAAAGTGCTGATCTTGCCCGATAGGGGACAGCCCATATGAATCCCGGTGATCGGAGCGTTAATGATGACGTTGTTGGAGATCAAGATATTGGACATGGCTACCGGCTTCGTAAGGCCGATTCCGAAAGCCGAGGATTCAAACAGGTTGGAACGATAGACAGTCTCTTCCTTGAAAACAATGGTGTTGCCGGTAATCGTAAGGTTCTCGAAGTTCCCTGTATCACTCGAGCTTCCCGCCGAGCAGATCCCCGCCGTGGTCGACCGGTTATGGGCGGCTCCATCCACCCGGATGGTATTGCCCGAAATGGTCACATTCTTGATCGGATAGTTGCCGAGCGCCCACAGCTGAATGCCCTGGTTCGCTTGGCTGAAGGTATTCCCCGTAACCGTCATGTCACAGTTGGACATCGTCTGGGAGCTGGCCTGGAGATTCAAGCCGGTGCTGAAGCCCTCGGTTACGTTATTGGCGATGGTGCTCTGGCCGGTGTGGGTTTCAATCGCGCCAAGCGCCTTGGCCGTCGTCACGTCCGAGTAAAACTGGTTGTCCACGACCGTATGGTTCCAACCGTTAATGTAGATCGACGTGTTGTCATAGGTGGGAGAGCCGGCCGCCCTTACAAAACGAAAATAGCATTGGCTTACCGTCGCGCCCCGGCAGGCCACGTTATTAAACGATACGGCATTCACCCCGCAGCACGGGTCGAATCGGACGTCCTCGATTACAATGTTCTCATAGTTGTAGCTGATGACGGCAAATTGATAATAGTTGCCGCCTGGCGGAGGATTGGCGGTATCAATGTTGGAGGTCGGGTTGTTCGAAGGATTCTGGTCGATCCTCAGGCGGCTGATGCGAACGTCCTGAAGCACGGAGGAAGAGCTGGAGGTAAGAACGGCAAAATAATTTCCGGGATTATCAATGACCTTAAGAGTGGAGGCCGGACCTTCGCCTAACAAGCTCACCTTGCTCTTAAGCGTAAGGGCCGAGTACGTGGAGGAGGTTCGGCGCGGGTTCACGATATAGGTGCCGGACGGGAAAAAGACCGTTCCACCCCCGCCGCATTTACCGCATCAATGGAAGCCTGGATGGCCGCCGTGTCGTCGCCCGTCCCGTCACCTTTGGCGCCAAACCATTTGACGTTGGTAGATTCGGTTTCCTGGATTCTCCGGAACCTTGCCTGCGGGGTGACGGTGGTGGAGACCAGCACCGTCCCGTTGTTGTCGGGTGATGTGGTGTCCGAAGAATCGTAGACAAAATGTCCCTCCCTTCCTTTGTCCGTCACATAGTATAGGCTGTAGGCTGCCGGAGCTGCATTCGACCGGAGCTCGGCCATGGTGGTGCAGGAGCAGCAATCGCCCGAAGCGGTCAACTGGGCCTCTTGAAGTGAGCCGTTACCGTATACCTGATTGGATACGGAGGCCGATGCCGTGCTCGGCAGCAGCCTTGCCGCCGCCCAGGCCGCCCCCGCCGCCCCCATGCCGGCCAGCAGCTTCCGGCGGGATACCTTCTTGCTCATGGCTTCCTCCCCTTCCTGCCATTCGAATAGAGCCGAACAAGCCCAAATGCCCGGCTCTGCCCTTATCATAAACGGCTGGCGGGGGAGTGGCTTTGTTATTCCTTCCGGTCTTTTTGCACGCCTTTTTGCGATTTGGTTCGGACTTTTTGCACAGCTTAAACGGAAACCCTCCCTTCTTTCGGCCGGTCTCACCGAGAGGCTTAACGAAGCCTTCGGTTCGATGGAAGCTGGAGCTTTAGGCCAGCCAGCGGTGAAGATTATCGATGGTGGTTCGGATATCCCGCTCCTGCTGCTCCCCGGTAATTTCCCTTTCGATGATCAAGTCCCCATCGTAGCCCATGGAACGCAGCTTCTTCAGAAACTCAGGGAAACGGACCCTTCCCGTTCCGGTAAGAACCTCTTTCCCGAGCTCGTCTCCATTCGTCGGATACAGCCCATCCTTCACATGAACGCAGCGCACGTACGGCCCGATCACATCCAAGGCATCGATAGGGTTTCCTTTGCCATAGAGAATCAGGTTGGCGGGATCCAGATTAATCCCCAGGTTCTCCTCCCCGACCCTCTCGATGGTCCGAAGCAGCACGACCGGCGTTTCCTGTCCCGTCTCGAACCAGAAGCCAAGCCCCTTCGAGCGGCAGTAGCCGGCCACATCCCGAATGGCTTCCACGACTCCCGGATAGGCGGGATCGGTTGCATTCTCGGGGATGAAGCCGCAGTGGGTGACGAGAGCGGGCGCTCCGATCCGGTGGGCAAAGTCCGCCCAGTTCTTGAGGGTCTGCACCCGTTCCTCCCGGTATGCCTCCGGAACCAGTCCCAGCGTAACCGGACCTTCCGTGAAATTGAATTTGCCCGGACCGGCCACCCAGCCCCACATCGCTCCGATGCGTATGCCGTGTTCCCGGGAGTCCTGAATGATCTTCTCGGCTATCTCTTCCGTACAGAACTCGGGATTCCAGCCGATCAGCTGGCAAACCTTCAGTCCGATTGCGCTCACCTTTTCCATGCTGTTTACGCCTTTTCTCATAATGGTGACGATACCAATATCCATCCTTTCTCCTCCTTCTGGAATGGTCCGCTGAAGTGCCAAGCCTTTCTGTTGTTATTGTAGCCGGAACCCATTCGGATGGATTTGGAGGATACGCCAAACTTTTTGCATTCGGCTTTGTACAATCTTTCTGTATTTTTGTACTTTTCCTTGTGCAAAAAAAGGAATAGCCGTCCAAAGAATTGCCGCCTCCGTATTTCGTATGATCATTTTAGATTCCTATGGAAAGGGGTTTAGGACGAATGGCCAATCATAAAGAAGCTGATTTCGGAGAGCCGGAAGAAAGGAAAGGGAGGGATAACAAGGAGAGTTTGACAACGGACTCCATGGGGCCAAAATGGACACGCCGGTCCCTTCTCACCTCCATGGGATTAACGGGAGCAGCCCTGCTGGTGGGGTCTGCCTTGGGGAGAACCGAAGCCAGAGCCAGCGAGACGAGTCCTTCCCCCAGCCCATCCGCTTCCACCCCGAGCACCACGGCAGCGGAAACGGCAGGCAGCGTTCCCCAAGCCGATTATGTCGAGTTGCTCCGGGATCATAACGATACGCCCGCCACCCTGTATGCCAAGATCACAGGCGACCGGAAGCTGGAAGTTCTGATTCCTTTCAAGGGAAACCGCTGCGCGCACTATGCCCTCAGCAAAGACCCGAATGACGATTTCATCAAGCTGATGAACGGCTCCGTTTCGGTTCTGGAGGAAAGCTACAACCTAATCGGCGCAGCGGATTACGCCTCGAAGACCGGGACCTGGGTCACCAATTTTCCGCCCAATGAATACACCACGGAAATAGGTGCCTCCTTCACCTTTACCTTTGAAGGAACCGGCTTTGATTTTCAGCATTACACGGACAATCGGGGCGGGATCTGGGAGTTCACGGTTGACGGGCAGGCTCCGCTACGGATCAGTACCCATGTCGACGCGGTACCGGCTGGACAAATAGCGAGCAACGTGGCCACCCGCCCCGTCGCCAGAGGTCTGGCACTCGCCTCCCATACCGTCGTGGCCGTCTTCCAAGGGGACGACCCCGCCCATCCCCCTCCGGAGGGGCGGGCACTTCGCGCGGATGGGTCCGCTGTGCCGCCAATTATTCCAACAAAAGCAACCCTTACCGGACTGCTCTGCTATACGGCAACCAGCCGACTCTTGCGGCACGCAAGCTGTTTGATGTTCTCCATTCGTGGAGTAACAAGGAATTCGCCCTGAACGTAGCTCCTGCCGGTTCCGGACTCTCCGCCAATTGGCTCCCCGAACACGTCGGAATCGGAACCGTGTACTCGGTTGTTCAGAAGATCCTGTTCGACGATACGCCGATTACCTCCTGGACGCCGGACAGCACCTTTCGCGCGGTCCATTCGGTTTCCGTTTACCAGCAGATGCTGGGCAAGCATCCCGGCGATCCCTCCAACCCCGTAGCGGAGATTGATTGTGTCCATTCGATAACCTCCCAAGGGGCGTCCGTCAAAGCGAAGATCCGCTGGCTGAGGGCGGTCACCGTCTCTCAAGGCTATGGGATGATGTTCCCGGTTGCCGGTCCCTTTGCATCCAAAATGATTACCGGCATGGGAGGCGTCTACGATGCCACCGCCACGGATAACAGCTCCACCAACCTGACCGAGAACGACCAGGCTCTATCCTACGCCTATGTGCATAGCGGGTCGGGAAGCTCGAGTGAGGCGGATACGGTCGTGGCGATGACCATGCAGGATATCGCCAAAACGCTTCGTTACGGTCAGCCCGGCCGGCGGTCAAACGGCTCCATCGTCTGGCTCCAGCATCGGGATGCCACCGTACAGAAGCTTTATCCGCAAGTGTATGAGAACTATTCGGCGGCAGCCGGCGAATCCTATGAAGTGGGAGGAACTTATTACATAGGGGAGCTTCCCATGGCCTCCAGGCTGCTGACCTAGATTGGAGTAAACAGAAAAGAAGCGGCCCCGTTGGCCGCTTCTTCCCATTCAGTCATAAAGGGGAACCCCATCGGCCGGCAAGCTTGCCAGTCATCCCGCAGCAGGCAGTCCGGTTTCCTCCTCTTCCTGAGCCCTTCTCAGCTTTCGGTTATACACCCTCTTGGACAGGCTGATGCTAAACTCATAGAGCAGGAGCAGGGGAACCGTTACCAGAATATCGGAAAGAAAATCAGGCGGCGTGATGGAGATGGACAGGACCGTCAGAACGAAATAGGCCAACTTTCTTGCTTTGGCCAGCCGCACCGGATTCAGAATGCCGATGCTCGTCAGGAACATGACCACCGCGGGCATTTCGAACAGAAGGCCGAAAGGGAGCGTCATGTTGATCAGGAACCGAAAATAGCTTTCGACCGAATACATGGTCAGAACCGTGTCTTCGGCAACCGACTTCATAAAGGCGAGCATGATCGGAAACAGCACGAAATATCCGAAGGAAACCCCGATCAGAAAGAGCACGGCCAAGGCCGGAATAAAGAGCAGTGCAGCCCTGCGCTCCGTTACGGAAAGAGCAGGCTTGACGAACATCCAGAGCTGGCAGGCGGCATAGGGAATCGTAAAAGCTACCGCGAAGCTTCCGGCAATCATGAAATAGGCCCATAGGATGTCCGTCGGTCCGAGAATGGTCAGCTTCCCATCCAGATCGCGGACAAGCCAGGCATACATTGGTTTGACGTAGAAGAACCCCCGGCGGCCGAGACCACAAAAACCAGCAGAACCCGGATAATCCGTCTGCGCAATTCCTCCAGATGAACGTGAAGATGCTCTTCCTTTTCCACCGCTCCCGCCTCCCGTCAACAGCTCTCCTTCAGATTAGTGAATTTCCTTCGTCTTTTCGCTCTTAGGCTCTGCTTCCCCGTCACCGGCCATCAGACCGCGGGTGGCGCTTTTGAATTCGCTTAACGTTCTTCCGAAGGCTCTGCCGAGCTCAGGAAGCTTGGATGGGCCAAACACGATAAGGGCAATAACCAGAATCAGCAGCAAGCCGGGTATTCCAATGTTGGAAAATGGCATAGGGTTCCCTCCTCTCCTTCAGATGAGCCCGTGACAATTTTACGTTTACTCAAGTTGTTACCTTCATCATACACCGGGCCCGGGCGCTGATCTTTGTTCTTTTGTCCGTAGTTTTTGCAATCGGATTTATCTAATTATTCTATTTCTTTGCACAATCCGGTTAAGAAAGGGACGCAGGCGGACAACGTGTGATTCCGAACGGTTGTGCTATAATACAAGCAGTCATAAGGAGGAAGGATCGAACGCATGAACAAAGGGACGGCTGTGCTAAGACAACAGAATGAAAAAAGGCGCTGCGCCTTCTAAGGACAGCCGGAAGCCTATCCCGGCAGGAAATGGCCGAACGGCTCGGCCTGAGCAAAAATACGGTCTCCGTTATCGTCCAGAAGTGGATCGGCAGCGGAATCATCCGCGAAGGATCTCCCGAGGATGCCGGCGGAGTGGGCCGCCCCCGAATTCCCC
Source organism: Paenibacillus sp. CC-CFT747 (assembly GCA_030323305.1). Taxonomy (GTDB): domain Bacteria; phylum Bacillota; class Bacilli; order Paenibacillales; family NBRC-103111; genus Paenibacillus_AO; species Paenibacillus_AO aurantius. The sequence continues at coordinate 5,356,123 of CP106741.1, forward strand.
TTCAGCTTATCCCCGGACGCTTCCAGGCGGTGGGCCTCGTGGTAGGCATGTCCTCGATCCGCTACACCGTGACGGACTACGGTGCCCTGGTTCTGGAGGAAGACCGGCGGTCCGTTCAAGGCCTCTCCCCGAAGATTACATAGAAGAGCTCGTCGCCCTTTGCCGTGAGCTGTTGGAACGCTACCCGAATGTGATCGGGATCGGGGTGGCCGTTCCCGCCCTACTGGACCCGCTTACAGGATGGGTGCTGTCCTCCTCTCATCTGGAATGGAAGGATATCCCCTTGAAGGAGAGAATGGACAGCCAACTGCCCGTCCCCGTTCTCGTGCTTAACAACGTCAAGGCGTCCGCGATGGCGCCGGTTCAAGCCACCCGGCTCGAAAGCGGGAAAAGCTCCTTCTATATGCGCATCGGAGAAGGTGTCGGCGGAGCCATTTTGCTGAACGGAAGCCTCTATTATGGGGAAAGCTGGACGGCCGGCGAGGTGGGGCATCTGTGCGTGGACCGCGAGGGACCCCGCTGCTCGTGCGGACGCAAAGGGTGTCTGGAAGCGCTGGTCCGCATTCCCCGCGTGCTGGAGCAATTGGGGCAGGAAGGCCGCGAATGGAGCGATGCGCTCGGAGATGGGACGATGGTGGCGGAGGAACGGTTCCATCATACCCTGGCCGAAGCGGGGGCTATGTCGGTTTTGCCCTCTCCCAAGTCGTCAATCTGCTCAATCCCCATTCGGTAACGATTGATTCCCCTTATGGGCGTTACCCGGCTTTCTGCGACGCCGTGAGGAAAAGCTTCGAGGATCAAGCCTTAACCGTCCCCGCTTCACAAACCGGGTTTACCTTCACCCATCTTCCTAACGCTTCCGGCACTGGAGCCGCCTATGCCGTCATTCTGGAGTACGAGAAAGAATAACCCTTTCCTGGAAAGAAAGGGTTTGACGGTGCGGACACCAGGTGGTATCGTTAGCTTAATTAGTCCTTGTTAAGGACAAATGGAGTCATAACCTTCGGATATAAGAAAGGAAGGCCGTCATGTTCGAAAATTCCGCCCCCTTAAAGAAGAAAAGGTAGATCAGCTTGCCGTCAAAGTGTACGCTAACCGCAAAGCCCTGGGCCGGGATGCCGCCCGCGAAGCTGTCACTGAAATCAAGTCCCTTCTGGAGCGCCAGGAGCAGATTCGCATGATCTTTGCCGCGGCTCCTTCCCAGAATGAGTTCCTCGAAAGCCTCCGGACGGCCGAAGGAATCGACTGGAAGCGCATTACCGTTTTCCATATGGACGAATACATCGGGCTTCCCTCGGATGCCCCTCAACGGTTCGGAACTTTTCTCTGCCACGGGTTGTTCGATCATGTCAAGCCGGGCACCGTTAACCTGATCGACAGCTCGAATGAGCTCGAGGAGGAATGCAGCCGTTACGCGTCTCTCCTGCAGGAAGCGCCGATAGACATCGTGTGCCTGGGCATCGGAGAGAACGGCCACCTGGCCTTTAATGATCCTCCGGTGGCGGATTTCGAGGACAAGGCCCTGGTCAAAAGCGTCGAGCTCGATCTGGTCTGCCGCCAGCAGCAGGTGAACGACGGCTGCTTCCCGAATTTGGAGGCCGTCCCCACCCACGCGGTCACCCTGACCATCCCCGCTCTTCTGTCTGGGGGAAGGCTGTTCTGCATGGTGCCGGGACCGACCAAAGCGGCTGCCGTCAAACGCACCCTTAACGGTGACATTTCCACCGAATGCCCTTCAACCATTCTGCGCAACCACCCGGCCTGTACGCTGTACGTGGACACCGACTCTTACGGGGAGGCTTAAGCCATGACGACACAAGAGTCCTCCAGCCAAGTCGTTCACGGGCTTCACTACGCCACGGGCGATGCGGTAGCCGTCCGGATAACGGACGGAGCCATCGCTTCCGTCTCTCCCTTGCAAGCCGGAGAGGAGGCCGCCGGCCGCGGCAAGCTGCCTTGGATCGGACCCGGCTTGGTCGATCTGCAAATCAACGGCTTCCGCGGCAAAGACTTCAATACCCTCCTCTCTCTTCCGACACAGTTTGCGAGGTTACGCGAGAGGTATGGCAGGAAGGCGTGACCTCCTACTTCCCTACGGTCATCACGAACGGGGATGAAGCCATCGCTCAGGCCGTACGCTCCATCGCGGAAGCCTGCAGGCAGGATCCCGTTTCGGCGGCGGGGATCGGGGGCATTCATCTGGAAGGTCCTTTTCTCTCCCCGGAGGACGGCCCACGCGGCGCGCATGACAGGCGATTCACGAAGGCGCCGGATTGGGACCTGTTCCAGTCCTGGCAGGAAGCGGCTGACGGCAAGATCCTCATCGTGACCCTGTCACCGGAATGGCCCGGATCGGCGGCTTTTATAGAGCAATGCACGAAGAGCGGAGTGATCGTCTCGATCGGCCACACCGCTGCGGAGCCGGCCCAGATCCGGGAAGCGGTGAGCGCAGGGGCTACGCTCTCGACTCATTTTGGCAACGGTGCTCACCTCACCCTGCCCCGCCATCCGAATTACTTGTGGGAGCAGCTGGCCGAAGACGGCCTGTCCACCTGCGTGATCGCGGACGGCTTCCATCTTCCCTCTTCCGTGCTGAAGGTGGTGCTGCGTACCAAAGGACGCCAAGCCATGCTCGTGAGCGACGCGGTTCACTTCAGCGGAATGGAGCCGGGGGATTATGTCAGTCATATCGGCGGCCAAGTTACGTTGACGGAAGAAGGACGGCTGCATCTGACCGGGAATGCCAAGATTTTGGCCGGTTCCGCCCAGATGCTGCCGTGGGGAATCTCCCACCTGGTGAAGGAGGAGCTGGCCACGCTGGCCGATGCTTGGGAGATGGCGTCCATCCGGCCCGCCGCTTTTGTAGGACAGCCGGCTTCTCAAGGCATGACGGCCGGAGCGCCGGCGGATCTGGTGTTGATGGATCAGAAGGACGGCCGTTTCCAAGTCCGGACGGTGTACAAGAACGGCCAAAAGGTTTGGGGATAGAGGATAAGTATATCGAAGCAGGCTGCCGGCAGGCGGTCTGTTTTTTCGTTTTCGTTTTCGTCGTTTCGGGCTCCAACTGAATCCTTTTCCTCCATGAAACCCGGCTGACTTAGAATCGTATACAAAGAAATAGAGCATTCCGTCTATTATCCTTGGAAAGGAGAAGATCCTTATGAAACGGAACGCCGGCTTTCTGCTCGTCTTTCTGTCCGCCCTCCTGCTCGGCGCCTGCTCCCTGTTGGATAAAGCGAATCAGACCTTGGACTATGCCAATCAGGCGACAGGCCACTTGACCCGATTAAGCGATTTTGCACAGGAAGCCCCCAGCAAATCAAAGAGGCGGCCACGAATCCGGACGCCAAGAAGGAGCTGGAGAACCGGCTCAACAGCATGAAACAGGACATCGAGCGGTTCAACGGGCTGGAAGCCCCCGCTGCGGCGAAGGAGCTTCACCAGCAGCTCGTCGCCAAGAACGAGGTCCTGCTCGGGCAAATAAATGACGTGGTGAATAACGGCCATCTCGCGCTCGACAAGCTGCAAAATTCCCAGATCGTCCAAACGATCCAGGACGCCGCCGGGTTAATCGACCGAATTCAAAACCTTGGCTTGTAACGGCCTCCCCGGGCAGGGAGGTTGTTTTTGTAGTAGCTGTCCCGCCGTCTTCGACATAAAAAAACGGCGGACTTCCGTCCCCCGCTCTTAGCTCACCTCACCCTCCGACTCCTTGTGATAGCCACGCTCCCCGTATGGCTGCAGCTTCGCCATCCACGGCTTCAGAATCTGCTTCAGCTCCCACTTCCTATCCGTGACTTTCTCAGCGTCCTTCTGTTCCAGAATCTCGTAATCGAAAGCTTCCGGTCCATATTCCTTCCAATCCCGCTGAAGACCCGAGTTCATGTGTCGGCCCATCTCCAGCTGAGCCCGGATCGACTCCCACTTGTTCTTCAAGTTCGGAAAGGCGGCAAGGTATCTCTTGCCGTTCGTCCGGTTGGTTATTTGGATAACCCCCATGTAGGTCTTGATCTGCTTGAATTCCTCGATCAGCTCTTTGCGCTTGGCTTTATCCATCTCAATACCCCATCTCCTTCAGCAAGCGGGACAGCGTGCGCAGCCGCTCCCCGATTAATTCATCGTCCTCTGCCAAAGCTTGGCTGAACAGCCGGATATCCTCTTGTATCCGCTCGTTGTCCGTGCACACGGAAACCGTCATGGCATCTCCCTGCAGACCGATCCGGTCAAGGACCGGCTCTTCGGGATCATAAAGATGCTCGAAACGGTAGGCTTCCCGAAAATGCTCCATAGCCCGGCAGATGAGAATGGACAGGTCCAGCACCCGGTGCAGCGGCAGTTCCTCGGATTGCCGGGACCACTTCTCCCGGTGTACCGCCAAACCTTGGCGGAAATGTCAAGCTTGCCTCTGTCGTTCCACTGGGCCAGACCCAGGGAAAGTCCCTTCGCATCGGTATGGTTGGCGAGTCTTCCGTCCACCTTCTCATAATTGTCGGAGACGATGACGGGTTTGTGCTTAAGTGTCGTTGGAATGTTCATGGCGGTTCTCCCCGTTCCCTTTTACTCATTTACTAAATTACTAATTTACTAAATCAATAAACGTATTGTAACCCGCGTCCTTCCTCCCGTCAAACCGGAGGCCAAAAACCTCCAAGCGATCGCCAGAGCAGGAATAACAAAAAGAACCACAGAATCCTTAGATTCTCTGGTTCTCCTGTAAAGTACGACGTTTATCCGATCCGCGTCAACCGATTACGGTTTCAACAAACCGAAGCAGCGCCGCCATGTCCGTAATGTTTTTGTTGCACTCCTGACTATGCAGACACAGATAATTGCCTACCGCTTTGTAATAATCCGGAGATGCATTCTCGGGCCTCTTCTTAGAAATCGCAGAGAACAAAGCCAGCTCCTCGTACCGGTTGCAAGCAAAACAGAAGCTTCTCTTGTTGGTCGGGGTAAAGCGTCCTTCTACGCCGACCAGCTGTCCGTCCAGAGGAACGACCAGATACAGCTTGTTGGTCGCGATGTCCGTCCAGCCCAGGTAAGATAGGAAACGGTAGTCCAGAGAGCTCAGGTCCGGAAGCTTCAATTTCTTGTTCTTCGGAAAAAGCTTCTGTAGCTGCTTGGCCGTCACGGTCGGGAAGGGCACCAAGTCATCTTCCAGCTCTTTCGTATACTGGTGGAAGTCCTCCGCCGTCTGCAGCCCGGCTACCCGCTCCAGCTTGCTCTTCTGCTCCGCGGTTGCTGCCGGAAACAGCTCAACGATCTTCGTCATAGTGCTGTATTTGACCGTTTCCAGCACCTTCGGATCCGATGCCGTGCGGAGGGCATTCTGGTAAGCTCCGGCCTGTTTCTTGATATAATTATATTCATGGTTTCTAATAAATGGTTCACTCATCTTTCTCAGCCCCTTATATAGTGTTTCTATGTCATAAGGTGCAAAGCCAGATATTAGAAACGATCATTTCGCGCTTATCGGGCGATCACTCTTCTTACGCCCCATGCAAAGTATCGCCTCTACTTAGGCTTTGCATGAGTGGGAGCCGATCCGGCAATCTTTCCTTGCCACCTTTACCACCTCCTTTTCCTGATGTGCCCCTATTATAGAAAGTTCCCCATTGACCGTCAATGGAAAAAACGGATATACGAAAGAAAGCTCCCTATGGAAGGGAGCCGGGACATTCTATTCTCTTACGGAATCAAAGACCTCGGCTTCCTTCGGCTGGGATAACGACACCGGGAGCTTCAGCTGCATAAGCAGATCCTCCAGCTCCCCCTCGTAACGGGCCTCGCGGATTCCTTTAGCTCGTAGCCAAAGCGTCCGTTCACTTCCACAGTGGCCGTCCGAATATCCGATAGGCGGGAGATTCCTTTCTGGCGGACGCGAAGCTCCAGCTGATCGATGGTCATTCTTAATTTCTTCATCTGGTTCCGATGGATAGAACGGTCACCAGCTCTAGCGGAGTCATTTCGGCGATGACCTTCTTGCCGGCGAGCCTTAACAGAAAGAACCCGCAAATAATGGTAACGGTGCCTTCATAGGCAAAGGTAAACATGCTCCATCTCCTCCTGATGTCCTGCTTGAGAGCCAGTATACCCGCTCAAGAATGGAATTAGACGGGCGACGGCGGGGGAGAAGTTGCCCGGTTTAAGAGGCTCTATCCGGCAGCCGTTTGTTCTGCAAGTGATGGACCGCTTTGATGAACCGGACCGTTCCGGTCGCAGCGCGCATGACGATCGAATGGGTTTCCGCTCTTTCACCGGGCAGATATCGCACGCCCCCGAGCATAGCCCCGGGCGTGATTCCGGTGGCGGAGAACAAGACGTCGTCATGCCCGACCATGTCCTCGAGCGTCAATACCCGGGTAATGTCACCTACCCCCATCTTCTTGCAGCGTTCCCGTTCGGCTTCGTCGGCGGGCAGCAGCCTGCCCTGAAGCTCCCCTCCTAAGCATTGAAGAGCAGCGGCGGCCAGTACCCCCTCCGGGGCTCCTCCCGAGCCCAGATAAAGATCAATCCCGCTTTCCGGAAAAGCCGTTGCAATGGCCCCGGACACATCCCCTTGGCTTAGGAAGGAGATTCGGACTCCCGAGCTCCTCAGCTCCTCCGCCAACCCGGCGTGACGTTCCCGTTCCAGGATCATGACGGTCAGATCGGACAACGGCTTGCCGAGGCGTTCCGCCGCTTTTCTGACCGTTACGGCAGCTGGGTCATTCAAGCTCAGGAAGCCTTTAAGGTCCGGACCGCAGGCCAGCTTCTCCATATAAATATCGGGTGCGTGCAGCAGGTGCCCCTTCGGGGCGACGGCGAGCACCGACAGCGCATTGTCATGCCCCTTGGCCACACTTTCCGTTCCCTCAAGCGGGTCGACCGCCACATCCACCTCCGGGCCCTGCAAATTTCCGACGGTTTCCCCAATATAGAGCATGGGGGCCTCGTCCATCTCGCCTTCGCCGATCACCACCGTTCCCCGGATCGAAACGGTATCGAACATCGCGCGCATGGCCGTTGTCGCGGCATCGTCCGCCCGGTTCTTGTCCCCCGCCCCATCCAGCGTGCGGAGGCCAGGGCGGCCAATTCGGTCACCCTCACCAATTCCAGAGCCAGTTCCCGTTCCATCTTCCATTCCCTCCTTATAGATAGGATCTTATGATTGAGGCGGTTTCTTCGATAGCCTTATGGGTGACGTCGATAACCCGGCAGCCGAGACGGCGGAAGACCGAATCGGCGTATTCCAGCTCCTCCACTATTCTTCTGAGATCTGCATAGCTGGAGCTTCCCGGAAGTCCGACCGCCTGCAGCCTCTCCTTGCGGATATGCCCGAGCTTCTGGGCGTCCATGGTCAACCCGATGAGCTTACCAGGTTCCACCCGGTTCAGAACATCCGGCAGCTTGACCTCCGGAACGATGGGCAGGTTGGCGGTCTTGACTCCGGTATAAGCGAGGAACATGCTGAGCGGGGTTTTGGAAGTCCGGGAAACCCCGAGGATAACGAGATCCGCTTTGAGAAAAGCATTCGTGTCCCGGCCGTCATCGCTTTTCACGGCGAATTCGATAGCCTCGATCCGGCGGTAGTACTCTTCATCGAGCTTCCGGAGAAGCCCGGGCTCGTGCCGGGGCTCGTTGTGGAACGTATCCACATACGCCTGCATCATCGGCCCCATAATATCAACGGCCCGCACGGAAAGGCGGATGGATTCGGCCCGCATCATCTCGCGAAGCTCAGGCTGAACCAGCGTATAGGCGACAAATCCCCTTCGGCAGCCGCTTTCTCCATAAGGGCCCGAATTTCATCCTCCTGCTTCACATATCCGATCCTGCGGACGGTAACATGCAGGGAGTCAAACTGGCGAAGCGTTGCTTGTACGACGGCATCGGCCGTATCCCCGATCGAATCGGAGCAGATGGTTACCGTTTGGCCCCCGCTTTATTCATCTTCTTTCCCCCTGCTGCTCCCTGCTCCGCATCCACCAGCAGCTTGGTGAGCGTTGTTTTGGTCAAGCGCCCGACAACTTCCCATTTGCCGGCTCTCTCCGAAGCCACCGTAACCGGCAGGGCGTCGATCTGATGGCGGATCATTTTCTTCGCGGCTTCTGCTACGGTATCGTCCGGAGACACGGTGATCACATTCGGATGTCGGGTCATAATCAGCCCGACCGGCATCGCGGCTGCCTGGGAGTTGCCCAGGGTTACCTTCAGCAGGTCTTTGCGCGAAACCACTCCGGCCAAATCTCCTTCGGCATCCGTAATGATCAAACTTCCTACATTCTCCATGAACAGCATCACCACGGCATCCTGGATGGAAGCCGTTTCCCGAATGAGCACGGGCAGGCTCTGCACTTCCCGTACCGTTCTGGAAAGAATGCTGTTGACCGTCACCTCGGCCGCGTTGGCTCCCGGGTAATAGCCCACCTTCGGCTTCGCATCCAAATGCCCCAGCATGACAAGGAGTGACAAGTCGGAGCGCAGGGTCGGACGGGCTACGCCGAGGAGCTCGGCAATTTGTTCTCCGGTAATCGGAGCATTCCGCTTCACAACCCGAATAATTTCTTTTTGCCTTTCGGACAGGCTAATCATGACTTCTTATCCTTTCTATTTGCTTGATATAATATGTCATAATTATAATAATCAGGCGTTAATTGTGCAAGTGAATAGATTAATCATTCTTGTTAATAATAGCCAAGTCACCAACCAATCAGGAGGTAACGACCGATGAACAGAAAAATTTTGATGGTGGTCACGAACCACACGACGATCACCGATGACCACAAAACGGGGCTGTGGCTGGAGGAATTCGCCGTACCTTACAACGTCTTCAAGCAAAACGGATATGAAGTCAAAGTAACGAGCATCGAGGGGGAGAAGTGCCTCTCGATCCGAACAGCATCGAAGGAGAGAAGAATGCCGATTGGGCGGAAGCGGAAAAGGAACTTACCCATACGGCCAAGCTTAGCAGGAAGACGCCCAAGGCTTCGATGCCGTCTTCCTTCCGGGCGGGCACGGTACAATGTTCGACTTCCCGGACAATCCGGTTCTCCAGCATATCCTGCAAACCTTCGCCGAAGACGGGCGCGTAATTGCCGCGGTATGTCACGGCCCCGCCGGGCTGGTTAATGCGACCTTCAAAGACGGAACCCCGATCGTAAAAGGCAAAAACATCAGCGCCTTCACCGACGAAGAGGAGATCGAGATGCAGCTCGACCGGCACATGCCTTTCCTGCTCGAGAAGACCTTGAGGGAACGGGGAGCCAAGTTTCATTCGGGGCCCAAGTGGACGGATTTCTCCATCCGGGACGGCCAGCTCGTGACCGGCCAGAACCCTCAATCCAGTGAAAGCACGGCCCGTAAAGTCATCGAGGCACTGGAGAATCCGGCTTAACCCGTCGCCACCTCCCTCCCCTGCTTATCCATAGCAAAAGGCTGCAGAACCGGTTGTTCTGCAGCCTTTTATTAGGTTTCCCCATGGTCCAGCCACTGAAAAATGCCGGTTACCCCAGCTCCACGACGGCCTTGATGACCTTCGACTCCGGCTTGAGCCAGCCGGCAAAACGCTCGATCATCCCGTCGAAAGAAGAGCGGTGAGTGATATAACCGTTGGCATCAATGGCTTTGCTCCGGATGGCTTCAAGGACATACTCGAAGTCTGCTCTCGTCGCATTCCGGCTGCCCATAAGCGTAAGCTCCCGCTTATGGAATTCCGGATCATGAAAGGTGATATCGGCCTTTACCAAACCTACGTAAACCAGTGTTCCCCCGTGAGAGGTGAAGGCAAAAGCATTCATCATCGAGCGGGCATTCCCCGTAGCGTCAAACACAACCTCCGGCAAATCTCCGTTCGTTAGAGAAAGGAGCCGGGAAAGCGCCTCGTCCCCGGCTACGACCGTATGATCGACGCCGGCCCACTTCCGGCTGACGGCCAGCCGTTCTTCGTTAATATCCATGGCGATAACCTTCGCCCCCGTCTTCTTCGCAAAGGCCATGACACCCAGCCCGATCGGACCTCCTCCGATCACGAGTGCGGTCTGGCCTTCCCGGAGTCCGGAGCGCCGGACGGCATGGGCCCCTATGGCAAGCGGCTCGACCAGGGCGGCCTCGTCCAACGCGAGTCCGTTCGCCGGAATGAGATGAGTGACGGGAACCGATATCCGTTCTCTCATGCCTCCGTCAACATGCACCCCAAGCACTTTCATCTCGACACAGCAGTTCGTCCGTCCTCTCCGGCAGGCGATGCAATGGCCGCAGTGCAGGTATGGAATGACACTGACAGGGTCTCCTTCCTTTAACCCTTCGACATTGTCCCCGATCTGTTCGATAATTCCCGCCAGCTCATGCCCAAGAATTCTCGGGTAAGTGAAAAAAGGCTGGTTGCCTTGATGAGCGTGATAGTCCGTCCCGCATATGCCGATTCTTCGGATGGCCACCACCGCCATCCCCGGCTGCGGCTCAGGGTCCGGCAATTGATCCACCATCACGAAACTTCCCACTTCCTCGCAGACAATTCCTTTCATTCCGATCCCTCCGTTTGCTTGCTTCTCCAAGTAAGCGTTATCTATTGCTTTCTTCATTGATTAGCGACATTGTACCAGGATTCAATTCAGCATAGAATGACCGATTCTTGCGAAAACCTACCCGATTTTGATATTCTGAAAGCACTTGATGCCAGGAGGACCTCCATGATCCAGCCGATCCGCAAACCGTTCTTTGACGACCCGATGTTTCCCCTCAGCCTCACCTACAAAGACCGAAAGCTCCCGCAGAATGAGCTGCCGGAGCATCTTCACGACCGCTATGAGCTCGTCTATGTACACGGCGGAAAGGGAATGTTCTTCATCAATCAAACCTTCTATACCATGGAGGCGGGCGATCTGTTCGTCATTCCGGGCAATACCGTTCACCGGGCGCAGCCGGACGAGGACGAGCCGGTCACCTCCACCGCGGTCTTCTTCTCGCCATTCCTTATTCCTCCGAGCCCGCATGGAGACGAGCATTCCGGCCAAAGGCTGTTCGAAGAAGCCCGGCGAAACGGAAGATACAAGTTTCCTCTTCCGGAGAACCTTCAAGCTTGTCTTGAAGAAGAGCTTTCCGGCATGGAAGCCGAGTTCACCGGCCAAAAGGCCGGGTACCGGCAGGCGGCAAGCCTGATTCTCCAAACCCTCTTTCTCCAGCTGTCCCGGCACCTTGCGGCCGCCGCTTCCGAGCGGAACGCCGGCATTCTGGTAGGGCCGCCTTGGATGCGGGATACGCTTTCCTACCTGGACGGCCACTATGAGGATCCCGGCATCAGCCTGTCTCTGCTTGCCGGCCGGGTACCGGTTTCGGCGGCTCATTTCTCCCGCGTCTTCAAGCAATTGACCGGGTTAACGGTCACCGATTACGTTCATGCGAAGCGGATCGCTCTTGCCAAAGACCTGCTTCTTACGACAGACGCCAGCGTCGACCGCATCGCGGAAACATGCGGCTTTGCAAGCCTGCCTCACTTTCACCGGCTCTTCCGTTCCCTCGTTAAGGAAACGCCTGGCGCCTACCGGCGGAATCATTTGCCTAAATGAAGCGGGCTGCTATCCGTCCGATGACCGGTAATGACTACCGGCTCTTCCCCGCCAAAGCTTACCTGAGGGCGGATTTCCATCCTTAGCTGATTAACGGCAAACTGGTTTTTCAATGTAAAGCAAAAAGGAGTCTCCGTCAAACGGAGAGTAGTCTCCTGGGTAACTTCCGATAGCCAAGTGAAACTGCCCATCACCCGGTCCTTACGGTCCCTAATGACAGAAGCAAAGCTTTCGAGCCAATGTTCCCGGCCAAGAAGGATGGTGAGCTCCCCCGTTCCTGCGTCTGGATAACGAGCTCGGCGGAATCCGGGCGGAACTGGAAACGGATCCCGGTCAATCGATGGACATTGGGCTCCAGACGATAGGACAAGTCTGACAGCAGGCTTTCGCGGACCGAACGGGATGTCTGTTTAGGAGGATCCAGACGCCAAGCTTTGGATGCGTTCCCTTCTGAAAGGGAAGCGGGTTCCTGGCCTCGAAGCGGAGGAAGAAGATGGGACCACACGGCCTTAAGGACATCCTGCATGCGGCCGGTTCCGGCTGTTACGGCGAGCACCGCTTCCTCCTCCGGCATCACGACACAGAATTGGCCGAACGCGCCATCCCCCGGAACGCCCCGTTCCGGCACATCCAGAATTGGTAGCCGTACCCTTGCGACCAATCGTTGTCGGCCCCGCTTCCGTTCTCGATCTGCTTGGTCACCGCTTCCTTCATCCATCCCTCCGGCAGGATTCGCTTCCCTTCCCACATGCCTTTCTGAAGAAGCAGCTGCCCGAACTTGGCGATATCTTCGGTACGAAGACTAAGCCCCCATCCTCCGAAGTTTCTGCCCATCGGGCAGGATTCCCATTCGGCCCCCCAATCCCTAGCGGTTCCAAAAGCCTAGGCTGCAGATAAGCGAGAAGGGTAAGCCCGGTTACTTCCTGTACGATGGCAGACAACATATAGGAAGCCCCGCTGTTGTAAACAAAGCGGGTTCCGGGAGGGTGCTCGACGGGAAGCGCCAGAAAGGCTTTTACCCAATCTTCTTTGGGCTTCTCATTTAACGCTTCCATAGTGTCCCGGGCATGCCCGGTTCCCATGACCATCAAATCACGAACGGTCATCTTCTGGAGATGATCCGGAGGATTAAGCGGTGCCAGTCCGGGAAAAAAGTCACGACTTTATCCTGCAGAGACAGCCGTCCTTCTGCTGCGGCCAGGCCAACCGCGGCCGAGGTGAAGCTTTTGCTTAAGGAAAACAGCATATGAGGAAGCTCCGGGGCGTAAGGAGCCCACCAATGCTCGGCCACCACACAACCGCGCCGGACAAGCATAAAGCTGTGAAGCTCAAGCCCTTCCTTCTCCAATTCGTCCATAAAACCGGCTACAGCCGTCTCCGGGAACCTTGGGCTTCCGTTTCCGGCTCGGGGAAGAGACCGCTCTGGCTTCATGTTTCATCCTCTCCTTCTGACTTTGTGAAGTCTCTTCTTTTTGTCCTTCTGATCTGGTAAGGTAAAAAAAGAGGGCCCTTGTTATACCCGAACAGGACCCCTTTCAGGGATAGGGAAGGAGGTTGAAAGCGTTGTCCAATTCCTATCTAGCCAAGTTGAAACAATGGGCCAAGGCCCTCAAACGGAACCTGTATGTGCTTTATCTCGCCTGCCGGGACCCTCGCGTTCCCTGGTACGGCAAACTGGCCGCTGTATGCGTAGCCGCCTATGCTTTCAGCCCCATCGATCTTATTCCGGACTTTATACCTGTTCTCGGTTATGTGGACGACCTCATTCTCGTTCCGCTCGGTGTGGCCCTCGCCCTTCGCCTCATTCCCCGGCCCATTATCGAGGAGTACCGCCGGGTTGCCGAAGAACGAAGCCAACAACGCAAACCGGTAAACTGGTTTACCGGCGCCCTGTTTATCCTCTTATGGATCGCCGTAGGGATATGGCTGATTCGGGTCTTTTTCCGGCTGTTTGCCTGAGGTCAAGAACGGATAATCCATCACCCGCAGCCTCCGAGTTATTATTCAGACGTCGATTCTCCGTTCTTCTCCAGCGTCCCCATACGGTACGAGCTAAGCTTGCTCAAGCTGCTCTTCGAATTGCCAAGCGGTCTCTGGGCTTCGGCAGGCGCCGGGTTATCCCGGTTGTAATTTCTCAGGAGCTGATAAGCATAGCCCTCTGTGCTTCTAACCGAATCCAGGATAAAGCCCAAGGCAAAGAAAACGGCTCCGCTCGTCACTCCCCCGATCCACCAGCCGAGAACGGGCAGCAGATGAAAGTCATGCTCTGTGGCAGCCCGTACCCCCATAATCAAGCCGAATAGGACTTGAAGGATTCCGATAACAAATAAAAAAGAAACCAAAGAAAGCACATCTTTTCCCACAAATTACAATCATACGAGGAGGCTCTCGAATGAAGGTTAAAGAGGCACGCCGTACGGCATCGGCATGGGTTAAAGAAGCCGCCGCACCGCACGAGGAGTTTGTCGGGGCCTACCTGAGCGGTTCGACCGTCGATCTCACGGAGGACGCTGATCTGCCACCCGCCTCGGACGTGGACATTATGGTGGTCACTTCCCGGGAAGAGCCTCCCGGCAAGCTCGGCAAATTTCTTTACCAGGGAGCCTTGCTCGAGGTGACTCATCTTCCCCTCAATCGGCTCGCTTCGGCGGAGTCGGTTCTCGCCGATTACCACCTGGCCGGCGGTTTCCGCAGGGATACCGTAATAGCCGATCCGTCCGGTTGGCTGAGAGAGATTCAACGGGACGTTTCCCGGCAGTTTGCCGATCGCCATTGGGTCCGGCAGCGCTGCCTCCAAGCCTTGAATAAAATCCGAACCGGGGTACAAGGTCTTGACCCCGACGCCTCCCTTCCCGACCTGGTCAATTCTTGGCTGTTTCCCGCCGGAATAACGACGCATGTTCTACTGGCCGCCGCCCTGCGGAATCCGACTGTCCGGCTGCGCTACCCGGCGGCAAACGCCGTGCTTCGGGAATTTGGGCTGGAGGCCGTATACCCGGAGCTTATTAAGCTTCTTGGCTGTGAAGCTTGGACACCGCACCAAGCCTCCACTCACCTGGAAGCGCTCTCCCTCACCTTTGACACGGCTGCAGCCGTCTCCGCACGCGGTTCCCCTTCAGCACCGACATCACGCCCGAGGCTCGGGCGGTCGCCATCGACGGCAGCTGGGAGCTGATTCACTCAGGCCAACACCGGGAGGCGGTCTTCTGGATCGGGGCGACCTTTGCCCGCTGCCATAAAATCCTGTTAGCCGATTCTCCCGCGCTGATCCCGGCTCATCTCCCGGCTTTTCAAGCGTTCCTGACGGACCTTGGCCTCCCGGACCGGCCTTCTATTATCTCCCGTTCCCGAGAGGTGCTCGCCTCTCTTCCCTTGGTCGAGGCCACGGCGGAACGCATCCTGGAAGCCAACCGGGCGATCAGCGGCTGAAGGCTGTTCCTAAAGACTAGTTCCTGCTTAAGAAACGCGTCCCGGGCCGTTCAGCCCTCTTTGGCGGGTCCGAAACGCTTGGCATTGCGCAGACGGGCCCGCTCGGCCTCCACCTCGCGGCTCTTGGGTGCAGCCTGGCTGACGAGCGAATCCAGCAAACGCCGGGCTGCCTCCGCTACTTCATCGACCGCTTTTGCGAAGGCGGCTTCGTTAGCCTGAGAAGGCTTCGGAAAGCCCGAAATTTTTCGGACAAACTGCAGGGACGCCGCCTGGATTTCTTCCTCGGTGGCAGGGGGCTCAAAGTTAAAAAGCGGTTTGATATTCCGGCACATGTAAGCTGCTCCTCTTCCTTTGGTTTACCGTAAAGCTTACTACAACCGATACAGAAAATTCCAGCCCCTTGGCGATCTCTCTCTCCAAAAAACAAAAACACCCCGAAACGGGATGCTATTGTCCGTAGTTGAAGCGGCGGTGCCTTACGGGCGATGGTTAGCCGCATGAGAGGAGTCTTCCTTCGGAAGGACGTTCGCCCTTAGGGCTTCCACTTGCCCCGCGGCATTCTTGACCGGCTTCCCATGGCACACCTCAAGGTGGGTAGGCATCAGCTCATCCACGAGCCGGCTGCTTTCCATTGCCTGCTGCATATTCGCTGTGAACAACGGCTTCCGGAGCTTGCCTCTCCTCGACCAGAACATATCCCCGGCCAGAAGAATACCGGAACCCGGAATATGGAAGGCGGTATGACCGGGAGAATGCCCGGGGGTATGATACGGCTGCAGGCCGGAGACCGGAAGGAGACGGCTTCCGTCTGTCTCGAGCGGACGAACCAGGCCGGGTGCCGTGAAGGCTACTGCCTTTTTGCGGCCCGGATAAGGCTCTCTTCCTTCCATGTAGGGGATCTCGATTGGATGAACATAGACGGGAACGCGGTGGACGGCGAGTATTTTGGGAATCGCCCCCACATGATCGGAATGCCCGTGGGTCAGTAGAATCCGCTTCAAGGGAACCCCTCTTTGTTCAATAAACTTCAGAATGCCGTCCGCCATCGACGGGATCCCCGCATCAATCAGGGTCAGCCCTTCCTCGTCCTCCGTTATCCATACCGTCACGGGAATGATCAGCCAAGCCCGCAGGCTCCAAACCTTATCACCGATTGCTTCTATTTTCATTCTTAGTCCCTCCCATTCGTATTGAAAAGCTGGGCCCGGAAGCCCGCAAGTAGAACGTCCACCGCTTGATCGAAGGTGGCCGACAGCCGTTCCATGATGCATTCCGTCCTCTCCTCCGACTCGGAATACGTTCCCGAAATCCCGAGAAGCTGGTAGTAGTAGATCCGGCCGAACGCCAGAAGCCTTTCCCCATCCGGAAGCTTTAACGTCCTTCCAAGCTCCTGCTTCATTAACTGAAAAAGACCCAGGCGCAGCCGATTCAGCTCCGAGCCGGGAGACTCGGTATCCACCCGTGTAGCGTTCGTTCCGAACAGGATAGGGTAGGTCGACCGGTTCTCCAAGCTGAATTGCACCGCCGCGCGGAACAGCTGTTTCAGCCGGCCGCCCTCCGCCTCTTCTCCCCCAGAGACGATCGCTTGCATCTGCTCGTGCAGCTTTTCCAGGGGCGGCCCGGACAAGTGGTGAAGCAGCGCTTCCTTATCCTTGAAATACAAATAGATGGTCGTGTGGGAGCAGCCCGCTTCTTTGGCGATCTCCCTCATGGAGATTTGGCTGAAGCCCTTCTCCTTGAACAGTTTTCCCGCCGCGGTGAGAATGGCTTTTCGGGTTTCCTCGGCTCTTCTTTCTTTAAGACCGGCCATGGCGTAACGACTCCTTCTTCTCAGTATGGGGAAGCACAGGTTCTTAGACTTCCTTCTTTTTAACTAACCACTGTAAACTAACCGTTGTAAATATAATAACCAATGGTTATAAAATGGTCAAGAACAAAATTTTCGATTGCGTTGACGTCCCGATTCCGCCCCCTATGATGGAAATATAATGAAATTATTAACGTATACAATGAAAGGAGTCCCTCGTTATGAATCTTTACGCCCGTCCTCCCAGCTAAGCCGGTGTCCCGGCTTCCGCCCGGCTCCCCTGCTTACGGATCGGCTTATCACCGGACATCCGAAGCAGGAAAGGAGCTTGCCCTTTGAAACTATCGGCAAATGTGTGGAAGCTGTATATCATCCGTTTTTTTCGAGCCTGATTCCGGCTTATGTGATCGAACGTCTGTATTGGGAGCAGCGGGGGATGACCATTCCCCTGGTGGTTTACACAGAAATTCTGTATGCCGTGACGATAATTCTACTGGAAGTGCCGACCGGAATCATGGCCGACCGTTGGGGACGTCAACGAATGCTGGTCGCGGGCGCTCTTCTCGCCTCTCTGGAGTTTGCGCTGCTGATCCCGGCATCCGGATTCGGTTCCTTCGCCCTTGTGGTAATAATAGCGGGAATTGGCCATTCGGCCAGAAGCGGGTCCGAGAACGCGCTTCTTTACGATACTCTGGTTCGGCTCAGCAGAGCTTCTTCCTTCGAGAAGCATCTCGGCCGTTTGAACGCCTGCGATTTCGTCGGGGCGGTGACCGCCGCCTTGACAGGGAGCTTGCTGGCGGGCCGCTACGGCTTGAGCCTCAATTATTGGGTTTCTCTCGCCAGCACGATAATCGCCTTGACGTTCACGCTTCTTCTGATCGAGCCGGCTCCCGGCTCCCGTGATGAGGCGGCTGACGAGGCAGAGGCCAGGCCTCCCCTGCGTTCTTACTTGACCGAGCCGATTCGTTTCTTCCGGCTTCACCCCCGAGTGTGTCTTGTTATGCTGAGCGGAATGGTGACGGGAGCCTCCCTGGTCTATATTTATGAATTTTGGCAGCTTTATGCGGACCGGCTCCACTTCCCCGTCTACGCCTTCGGCGTCCTGTCGTCGGCCATCATGCTCATTCAGCTGCCGGGCAGTCTGGCCGCTTCCTGGCTGAAGGACCGGTACGGTGCCGGCCGGCTTATTGCCATCATTCTCGCTGCGGGGGCGGCGGGCTTTGCCTGTATGGCCGTCAGCCGCAGCCTGGGGGACTCGCCGCCATGGCGGCCGTCTGCTTCGCCGCCGGGCTGATGGAGCCGATCGCGGCCGGTTACCTTCACCACCGCATCCCGTCCCCTATGCGCGCTACCATCGATTCTTTCCAGTCGCTCGGACAGAATGGATGGAGCGCGTTGGCCGGCCTCGGCTTCGGCTACTTGTCCATCCATTACGAGATCTTCGGCGGCTATGGCTTCCTAGCCTTGCTCTGTGCTATATCCTTTATCGGGTTTGTCCTTCTATATCCGAGGACACGTGCGGTAAAGCCATCCATGGGTAACTAACTTATTTCCTGTACAAGACTCTGGCGGTTTCGCTGGAACGACGTCACAAGGGCCGCGGCATTTAGCCGCGGCCCTTGTCGTTGCCACTTTTTAGTGAGAGAGCGACCAGTCCTGTTCCCCCGACCGCATCAGCACCCGGTGAATGGGGTCCGTTCGTCTCCCCCACCAGTTCTCTTTCGCCCTTAACGGCTTCCGTACTTCCCCGTCGTTAGGGCAATAAAGCCGCCCGGGCACCTCCGTTTGTCCGGCACGCTTTAACCAGCAGGAGAGCGCCCATTCCGAGAGAAACCGCAAAGCACAGGCAGGCAGCCAGAGGAAAGGCAGACCATTCCAAAACCGGAGCGCCGTTTATGGTTTGAACCGCGATTAAATCCAGCCCAAGAAGGTAAGTGATGCCGGCCAAATGAATCCACTTGCCCGATGTCCGGAAAGGCTGCGGCACCCTTCCCGCCAGCCACGCGGCAAAAGGCAGAGCTTGAAGAGCATGGAAGCCGAGGCCATGAAGCCAAATGATGTTTCCATGATCTCCCGTATAGCGTCCCTGGTTAACAGAGATCCAGATTCCCGCGGCAAAGGAGAGTATGACGGCCGCCATGGCATAGCGGATGGCCACTATCATCCCTTCTCCCTTGCGGAACGCGTTCCGGCGGAAATACGAAACGGCCAGAGCCACATAAAACACCACAAGCAGCATGGCCACTAAGGCGAACCCGGCCCCCACCGCCTGGTCCCATCCGGAGCCGTCCCGGACGAACCGGGGATTGACCCCGCGTACATTCTGTATGGTCTCCGCTCCATAAGAATAAAAAGCCAAGGCTGTGTAAACAAATCGGAATCCCTGCTTGCTGCGTCTGCCCAATGGCGAAAACGGCAAAATAGCCGCAGTGGACAATAGGAATAACCCTAACGCCGCATTAAAGGAGACCGCTTTCGATACGTTTCCCCGGGGGCGACCTCGCCTCCGAATAGCAGGACCCAAATGGCGCACAAGCCGACGAGGATAAAGCCCAAGAGACCGGCCACGATTAGAAGCTTTTCCTCTCTCCACCATCCCTCTATCCAAGCTTGCCTTCCCTGTCCCGAAGGCATTGTATTGCTGATCGGCTCCTGCTTCATCTTACCTCCCATCCTTTCCCCTTATGGTTTGATTCCACTATAGGGCATGGAAGGAATTTCCTGAACCGGCCGGAGGCGGTATAGCGACTGGACTTGGGGCGGGGACGCCTCCCCGTCCCGGGAGAAGCCTGCCCCCTTTGCTTTGGTATAATAGAAAAAGCGACTCAACAAGAAAGGAGATTGGTTCCGTGTGATTCTGCACAAAGGGGAAATTCTTTTTCGCCAAGGGGAGGAGAGCCCGCTCTACCGGCTCGTCAGCGGGATGCTCAAAATCACCCGTCTCCACGAAGACGGAACCCCTACCCTGGTAAACATTATCGTTCCGGGAGAAGTGATCCCCCATCATTCGCTTATCAGTCCGAGCTCTTGCTACGGAACCGCGTCCGCCCTCGTTACCTGCGAAATTGAAGCTCTCGACACGGAGCAATGGTACCGGAATCTGAAGGAGGACGCCGGCCAATGCCGGGAAATCGCGCTTCTGCTACAGCAGAAGCTTCGGATGATGCAGCAGCGGATCGACCAGCTGACGGAAGTGGCTCCGGCCGACAAGCTGCGCAAGCTTCAGAGCTGGTTCTCCTCCTATATCCCGGCCGGCGCCTTGACCGATATTCTGACCCAAGAGGAAATCGGCCAGCTAATCGGGCTTCGCCGGGAAACGGTCAACCGCCTGCTTCGGGCGCAGTCGGCCGGGAAGTCCGCTGCGCAGCTGGAGTAACCTCTCCCTTCCCTCAACAGAAAGAAAGCCCATGGGAGCTCCATGGGCTTCTGAATCATCACAACCTATACCTCGACGTTCTGAGGCGCTTCCAGGCTTGCGGCCGGACCGAAGAATTCATAATGCAGATCCTGGTCGGCCACGCCCCATTCCTTAAGCTGGGCGTACACATTTTGCAGGAAGGGAACGGGTCCGCACACATAGAAGGAAGCCTCTTTCGCCGGGACAACGGCCTTCAGCCAATCCAGATCCACATACCCGTCCTTATGGAAGGATTGGGTATCCCGATCCTGGTCCGTCGGCTCACTGTAGCACCAGTAAGCCGATACTTGGGGATGAGCCGCGGCCGTTTCGAGCACAGCCTGACGGAACGCATGGTGTTCCCCGCTACGTGCCGCGTGAAGAAAGGTTACCTTCCGGCCGGGATTGGACTCCACGAGCGAATTAAGCATCGACATCATGGGGGTGAGGCCGACCCCGCCGCTGATCAGCACCACGGGCTTCTCGCCTTCCTTCTCAAGAACAAATTCTCCGGCCGGAGCGCTCAGGTCCAAGGTATCTCCTTCCTGGATCTGATCATGCAGGTAAACCGAAACTTGACCGTCCGGGCGGTTTCCCTCTCCCTCTTCTTTCTTGACCGAAATGCGGTAATACGGCTTGCCCGGCGAATCCGACAGGCTGTACTGGCGGATGTGGGTATACGGGCTTCCCGGAATCTGAACCCGCACGCTGATGTATTGGCCCGGCAGGAAAGAGGCCGGGCCCCGCCGTCGGCCGGTACCAGGTAGAAGGAAGTAATGGGTTGGCTTTCCTTCACCTTCTTGACTACACGGAAGGAACGGAAGCCTTCCCAGCCCCCGGCTGATGAACCGACTCCTCATACATCTTCTGCTCCACCCCGATAAAGGCTTCGGCGATCACGCCATAGGCTTCCCCCAGGCGGTTATGATCTCGTCGGTGGCCGCTTCCCCAACACTTCTTTAATAGCGGCCAGAAGATGACGGCCCACGATGGGATAATGCTCCGGCTTGACGCCAAGACTGCGGTGCTTATGAGCAATTTGTTTTACCGCCGGCAGGATCGCCTCCAGACGGTCGATGTGCTTGGCGGCCGCATATACGGCATTCGCCAAAGCCTGCTGCTGCCTCCCTGCTTCTGATTGGCGTGGTTGAAGATATTCAGCAGCTCGGGATGCTCGGCAAACATTCTCTCATAGAACCGTTTGGTAATGGCGTTACCGTAAACTTCCAGAACAGGGACAGTGGATTGAATGATACGAATCGTTTCGGGTTTCAGCATGGCGGGTTACCCTCTTTCTCTACCTTGTATTTTCTCTTCCTTGTTATAGTTCAAGTATAAGGAGAAAAGGCCGCCGAAAGTGTGATTGACATCACACCAATATGGAAGGGATTGTGAACAAACTCACCGCATGACGAAGAAGTAGAACAAGCCCGCCAAGGCGAAACGGTAGTACGCAAACCAGGACAGGTCCAGCTTCTTGATCAGCTTCAGAAAGGCGGTCACAATGACCATCCCCACCGCAAAGGCCGCCAGAAAACCGACAAGAAACAGACCGAGATCCCCCGAAGACAGCTGGTCGCGGCTCGCGTACATATCCAGAACCGTGGCTCCGAGCATGACGGGAACCGAGATGATAAACGTGAAATCCGCCGCGGCCTTTTGGCTCGTACCGAGCAGCATTCCTCCCGAGATGGTCGAGCCGGAGCGCGAAAATCCGGGCCAGAGAGCCAGGCACTGAAACAGGCCGATCCCCAAGGCTTGTCCGTAGGACAGATCGTCGGACGTTTCGGCCGTTCGCTTTCTCCTGATTTTGACGGAAACGAGAAGAAGCAGACCGCCCAGAATCAATGCCCAAAGCACCGGCCCGGGTCCAAACAGCTTCGTCTTGATAAGGTCCTTAAACAACAAATAAACCACTAGCGCCGGAATCATGGCCAGCACCATATGAATGGCATTCAACCGGTCCTTAGGAAAACGGAACCGGATCAAATCCGCCGCAATGGCCCAATATCTCTTCCAATAAAGCAGCAATACCGCCAGGACAGCCCCAAGCTGAATGACCACTTCGAAGGTGTGCGCTCCATCTCCCTGAAAGTTCAGCAGGTCACCGGCCAGAATTAAATGTCCGGTCGAGGACACCGGAAGAAATTCCGTCATTCCTTCCACCATTCCCAGCAGGATGGCTTTCACCCATTCACTCATCCGTAACTCCTCCTATGTATAATTATCTCTCTCTACTTTCTATCATGACAAAAAAGCCTAAGGCCGTCAGCGGCTTAAGGCTTCTTTTCCCTTTCAAATGTGGCAATTTGGTGAACCGGATCCCGCTTTGATTCCAAAGTCCCGGCCCATTAGAGCGCACCGGTTTCAGCCGTGGATTGTTCCCGCCTGTGCTGCAAGAGAAAAAGAACAGCGAAGCCGGCCACACAGAGAAGCGACAAACCAAAATGAAACGCGAAGACCCGTCTCATGCCGAACGCCTCGCTGGCCAGTCCCCCGCTGAAGCTCCCGATGATCCGGGCCGCACCCAGACTGAGCAGGCCGTTCAGCGTCTGTCCGCTCGCCTTAAGCTCGTTCGGCACCTCCCGGTTGATGACGGTGGCCATGGTGACCGAAAGCACGATGAAAATCGCTCCGTGCAGAACCTGAACCGGCAGCGTCCAGTAAGGATTACCGATGACCGAGAAGAAGTACCAGCGAAGGGCCGCGGCCGCGCCGGCTCCCAGAAGAATGAACGGAACCGGAATGCGCGCAAAAATCCGGCGGGATAGCAGAAGAAACGGAACCTCGCTTAAGGAAGAAATGACCATGGACCAGCCCAGCCAGGATGGCGCGCCGCCCATTTCCTTAAAGTAAAGAGGAAAGAACGAATAATAATAGCCAAGAGAAATTTGAATCAGAAAATTAAACATCAGATAAAGCATTAGGCGACGGTTCCGGAGCAGCACCCAGATGCGCATGGTCCGCCCCTGGGATTGGTGCCCTTCGATCCGGGGAAACCGGGTGACAAGCAGGAAGCTGATCACCAGCAGCCCGGCATAGACGACAAACAGAAGATCGATATGCTTGCTCGCTATCAAGCCGAAGACGATGGACATAATGGCAAAGCCCACCGTTCCTCCTAATCGGATATGGCTGAAATTACCCGATTTTCTCCGGTCTAGCGCCTCCAGGGTAATGGCATCACCGACGGCAAAAATGGAGGTTTGAAAGAACGTGAACAGGGAGATCATAACCAGTAAATAGGCGAATTGGTCCGATAGCGGATAAAGCAGCACCGAAACGGTGGTGCCTCCTATGAGAAGAAGAAGAATCCCATTCTTCGTCCGGGCCCGGTCGCTGAACGTTCCCCAAACCGGCTGGGCGAGAACGGCCACGAGCGGCCCCAAGCTAAGCAGGGTTCCAATCTGCGACTGCGTAAACCCGACGTCCTGGAAATAAAGCGGAATGAACGTTCCATAAACCGCATTGCTCATATAAATGAATACATAGAAAAATAAAAAATATCCGAGATTAACCGGCACCGGATTCGCTTCCTCTCGTCCCTATTTCGGTCTAGGTGATGTGACCGGACGCCGTTCATTATATCATATCGGAAGGGCTCCGAGCCGTGTCCTCTGAAAATGCCGGCATGACAAAACGATCCCCCAAGAGAAAGGGATCGTTCAGAATCCGCTATTAGACTTCTTCTTCCCAGCGGCCAGCCCCTTAAGCAGCCATCGCCCGGCAAGCCTCGGCACATTGGAAGCAGGCTTCGGCACAGCGTTGGCAATGCTCATGCTGATGCTTCTTGCATTCGTTCCCGCATGCTTCGCAAATGTCGGCGCAGAGCCGGCATATCTCCTTGGCAAACGGGCTGTTACGGGACATGGCTTGTGCTGCATAAGCGCAGATGTCCGCACACTCCCGGTCCAGCCGGATGCACTCCTTCATCATCCCTATATGCTCTTCGTTCAAACAGGCATCATAGCAATGATTGCACGCTTGCATACACTTCAGGCACTCTTCGATGCATTGCTTAACTTGCTGCTGAGTCATGTTCATGGTAGAGCCTCCTTGAGTAGAATTTAGGATACCGGCCTACCCTATAGGTAAAGGCCGGCCACAGTATACTTTACCCAATTACCCGATCTTCAAACGAAAAAAGAGGATTCTTTCGAATCCCCGCAACCCTCTGTTCATTTCATAAGTTTGTTGATGGTCGTCAGCAGCTCGTCGATCACTTCGTTCTCTCCGTCCTGGATCCGCTCAAGCACGCAGCTCTTCATATGATGTTCGAGCAGCAGCTTCCCCACCCCGTTCAACGCGGATTGGACAGATGAGATCTGATTGAGGACATCGTCGCAGTAAACGTCCCGTTCAATCAATCCCTTTAGTCCGCGGACCTGTCCTTCTATTCGGTTTAGGCGGTTGATGAGGTTGCTTTTGGTTTTATCGGAATGATGGCTTTTGCGTTCGTCGGCTGTACAAGCGTCATGACCCGGCGTCGCGCCCGGTTGAATGGCATCCTCCATGGAAATGGCTCCTTTTTCTTTTTAGTTTATCATACCCCCCTCCCCTATACAATCCACTTCGGGACAGGCAGAAAAAGCCTGAAGGAAATATCGTTCCTACAGGCTTGTAAAACGCGCACAAATGAACATCGAGATGAGGGTTTGCCCTAATGGGCAACCTCTCGGTTACTCCGCAGACGACTGCCCGCTTCTCCGGTTATCCAGCGCCTGATCGGGCAGTAGCTGGTCAAAGGCAAAGATATTGGCCAAGCGGTGAGGCGTAAAGTCGGAGGCAAAGCCCAGGCAGAGCTCGGCCTTCTGGCCATGCTTGGCATCCGGAAGCCGAATGGCCATGCCTTCCGGCTCGCGGAAGGTCACGTCCGCTCCTGCCGAAACCAGCTGCTTGTCCTCTACCTCACCGGATTGCAGGTTGACGGTCGTAATATAGGTGTTGCCCACCGGAGCGGTCGATCCGCCGGAGCCGAAGGAGTTCCCCTCTAGCAAATACAGGAAGCCGCCGTACGAAACAAAGCCCTGGAAGGTGCCTACCGTCGGCTGGGCCACATCGGCGATCGGCTGGAACTCTCTGCGCTTCACCGCTTCCAGGTCATAAACGCCGTAGCGGAAGGATCCGTCCTTGCGGTAGCGCATCGTGAGCAGGTTATTAGTGGGATCGATATTAACCGTCGTACGGTCGATCCCTTCCATCAGTTTAAACTTCTCCAGCTCGGGAGAGGCGGGAGTCAGAACTTTCCCGTTCTCGAACTTGAACCGGGCAAGCTGGGTTCCCCAGCCGCTGCTTCCTTCTTTGACCGAATCGGTTTCCGTCCACAGATAAGACGTATCCCCGACCGTTTCCACCCCGATCTGAACGCCGTGACCGAAGCCTTTGAGGTACATGTACCCGGTTTCATTTCCTTCGGCATCCAACTCCGTCAAGGCCATGTCTCCGTTCCCGTCCCTTGTTCCTCCGCTGACCGGTGCGGCCTCTCCGGGAAGCTGCAGCCCGCCCGCCATAAGCTGGACCGTATAAATCCGGCTGTTGGTGTTGTCGAACGCAAAGGATTGTAGAACCGTTCCGTTATGCAGAGCCTTGTCCCGGATGACCTCGGTCGCCTGAGCCGTCAGATCAAAGCGCTTGCTCAGCAAAGGAGGCTTCTCGGCAATAGCCGCCCCCGGAAATAATGGCATCATGCTTAATAAGGCAATGCCCGCCGTTGCTTGTACCCACCTTTTTGTTTTGCTGTTCCTCTTCTCTTTCTTCGTACCCTCTTCATACCTTTTTCTCATCCTGCACCTCCATGTTTGTTAGCATTAATAATATGTTTATATTTGCTTGAATACATTTAAATCATAGTCTGAAAGGGCTTTCTTTGTCAATGGCTGTTTGCGAATATTATTCGCGAAAAACACGACTTTTCCGGGTATTGGAAAAACAAAGAACCGCCTGCGAAGCAGGCGGCTGGTTAAATTTCGTCTTCCCTATCAGGAAAGCATAATGTCGATGGTTGCGGAGAGATTCCCCTGAGCATCCACCATGAAAATTTGGTAGGAGCCGGCGTTCATGACGGGGGATTTCTGGATATACCCCATCGTATCGGCTGTCACGTCTATTCTTCCTATATCTGAGCTCCCGGCTGCGATCAGCTCATCGAGCTTGGCGACATCGGGAAATCCGTCTGGATTCAGATTGGAACGATAAACGGTCAGGGGAACCAAATAAACCTTTCCGTCTGTGTCCGTCTTCACTTCGATTAGCTGGGTGTCGGTATTCTTCTTAAGATAAATGACGTGAGGCACCGAATCCAGAAGCAGAACGTTATACGGCCAGACGGACAGCCTTCCTTGGGAATCCGCTGCCACGACCTTAAAGGTGCCCGGCAGGAAGCCTTCCGTGCTGTAATAGCTGGGCAGGCCGCCTATGGTATTCCAGCGCACCGCATGCTCTGCCAGAACCGCAGCATTCAATTCGTCATAGGTGATGCCGTCTTTCCAGACTCCCGTTTCGACGAGGAAGATCTCTCCGTCCATACTGCTCGTAGCATAGACAGCTTCTCCTACGGCAAGCGGGCCGATCGACACGTCATTAAGAATCGGTCCTTGAACGGGAGTCGACGTGGGCTCCGGCGAAGTCGTTGGGGTTGGCGTCGGCTCAACTGTTGGGGTTGGGGTTGGCGTTATTGTTGGGGTCGGCGTCGGCGTTGGAGTTGGAGTTGGAGTCGGCGTTGCCGTTGGAGTTGGCAGCGGCAGCCAAATCCCTCCCGTATCCTCGGGAACATTCAGATCAGGAACGATGGCTACCTCAAGCGAACCAGTCCCACCAACGGAGGTTGCCACGGTGACCGTCACCTTGGTTAGCTTATTGACTCCAGATGCACTTAGAAGCACGGAATATTGGCCCGCCCCAAGCGGAGAATAGCTCCTCGAGGCTTGCAGCACGGAGCTGCCGGTGGAAACGGAAACCTTTTCCCCGATTAGGTACGTGTTCAGGTAAGGATTGCCGTACTGGTCCAAAAGACCAAACCGCAGGTAGCCGGTGCCTCCGCCGGCAAGTTGGCCGATAGGCTGCAGAGCCGCATCATAAAGTCTGAGAACTTGCACGGCGGCTGCGATAGGCTTGTCTCCGATCCGGAAGGTTTTCACAGCTTCCGTACCGTCTTTGGAAATGATGGAAACCGTTATTGTCGTCTTACCCTTCGGTAAAGCATCTTTCAATTTAAGAAGAAAGGCCTGCCGGCCATCCAGCGGCTCCGCGGTGCCCGCGGTCATTTTGATCTTGAAATCTTCCGCCGTTAGGTCCATTACCTCCTGGTACTGGTTGACCGCTTCAAAGGCGACGATCGTATCCTCGCCAAACGGCAAAAACTCCGATGGATTAAGGAACCGTATGGTTTCGATCTTTTCCTTGACCGTCTGGACAAACTTGCTCTTACCTGCCGTTGCAAGCGGAACATCTCCCGATAAAGAAACCTGAAAAAGCTCGTCCCCGAACTTCCGGTTCATGGTCAGAACGGCGGTCATCGGATCGGTCCACTCCACAGCGGAGGCCGAGAGCCCTTCCCCTTCTTCGAAACCTGGAAGGACAAAGCCGTGCCTTTGCCCGCTTTTGTCAGATGGACGGCTAATTTTCTTGCCCCGACAGCCTCCACGCTCTTAATGGCATAGAGGTCCGACTCGGGAGGGGCGTATTTCTGCATGGTCTCATAGGAGCTGAGCACCAGCGTTTCTCTTACAGCCGGGGTCCTGCCCTCGAACTTGCCGGTATTGGACGATTCCAGAAGCTTCAACTGCAGAGCGAGGGAGACATAGCCTCTGGCCCAATCGGAAACGGTCGAATCCGCGATCCCCGGGTCCTTCTTGGCTTGCGCGTCCTGCCCCAGCCCCCGAATCAGAAAGGCGGCGAGCTGCTCTTTCGTCACCTTGCCGCCGGGATCGAAGGTCCCCGCTCCGGTGCCATCGGTGATGCCTGCGTTTTTGGCCGCTTCTATGTAGGGAATAGCCCAACCGTTGGCGGGATCATTGGCATCAACATCGGTGAATGATGACTGTTTAACGGAAGAATCCACCTTCAGCCCCAGTAGTAGAGCAGCTACTTTGGCGAATTGGGCCCGGTTCATCGGATCGTGCAAACCAAACTCCCCGTCCGCCACGCCTTCAAAAACACCCGCCTGAATCATAGCGTCGAATTTGGCTTTGGTTGCGTTATCCAGGTCCTTAAGGTCGAGGAAGTCAGCGGAGCTTTCCGGCTTCTGCCCCGCGGCGGCTATCGGAACGGAAGGCAGGGCAAGAGGTACCAGCATCGCCGTGATCAACAGCTTGAGAGCCGTTTTCTTCATGTCTCTTTCTCCTTTCTTAAAGGTAGTCGAATTCATACCGGATGACCCGCATTTATTCGCTACAGAGAATTGTAATATCTTCCTAAATCGGTTGGCAATACAAATTTAAAAAGGCTGCCGTTGGGCCGGCAGCCAGCTTGCGGGGTGTGTCTTCCTTTGCGGATAAGACACCTGCTTTCTATAGAAACGGTTCGGAGAGGAAGAATTCCTAGGGCGCCGGCTTAAACACCACCCTGTCGACGTAGGCAGCCGTGTGACCGTCCGCCCATGTCAGGAAACGGATGCTCGCGTTGGCGGCGTTCGCTTTGGCCGTGAGCGTCAGCGTGACTTTCTGCCAGTCTCCTGCCGTTACTTTCTGCTGCAGATTATAGCCGAGGAACGTTTGGAAGCCGGCGTCCGCTTCTGCTTCCACGATATTGACGATACCGGAGTCCACCTTCACCCACGCCTCCACGATATACGTTTGGCCTGGGATAACTTTAAACCATTCTTGGCTGATGCCATTGCCGTAGCCGTCTCCCGCGAACTGCTGCGAGTAGCTTCCGTCCATCGCGTAGGTGGACCGGGTAACGGTTTCCTTACCGGTCACCTTCTGCCAGGAGTTGGCGAGTCCGTCGTTATCGTAATCGCTTTCAAAACTCGGGTTCCGTACATAATTGCCTACCTTCACGGGGGTAACGGTTTCAGCCGTTGAACCGTCCTTCATTATCGCGAGCTTGAGATTAGCCGTACCGTCCGCCACATCGGGAGGCACGACCACGTTAACCGTTTGAGTAAACCTCCGGTTGGTTTCGACCCCTCCCGCATACGGTGAGAGGGCAAATGACCCCTGATCCTTGCCGACCATGCTCCAGCCGTCCGGCAGGCCGACCTGGTAAGTCCCGTAAGCTTCCTGCAAGGAGTAGTCCCGGATGCTAATCTTAACCGGAACGGTCTCTCCCGCGAATACCGGCCGGTTGACCGGCTCGATGACCCCATAGACAGCAGGGGTCTTTACAGCATGGGTCGTCATGGATTGGCTGCCGGTCCGGCCGTTAACCATGTAATTCGCCGTGACCGTTAACGGAAGCTTGCTCCAATCGGCAGCCTGGGGGTTCGAATCGTAAACTCCACAGTTCGCTTATCTCCCGGCTTCACATCCTTCTGCAAGGTGCCCGAGGACGATAGAATCGCAGCGCTTCCCGCATTCAAGCTGATCTGGGCTTTGCCTACCGTCTTGCTGAAGAGGTTCGTCACCGTTCCTTTGACCTTGAGAGTCTGGCCTGCTGTAAACGTCGGGTGCTCGGGGGCAAACTCCAGCCTCAGCTGCGGATCCAGATCCGGCAATCCTCCGGCGGAGACCTTGGTCCGGTAAGCGGCATTGCTCAGACCGAACACTTCCTGCAAAGCATTCAAATAACCGTAACCATACATCGTCGTCGGTTCGATCCCGCCCCCTCCCCGAATTCGTTCCAGGCGTAGAAGGTGGCCATGTTCATCGAACGCGGATGGGTATCGAGATAGTTCTTCACATTATGAGCCTGAACCCTGAATTTCGCCGGAGAAGGCTCCGAATAGTTGTAGGTTTCCACCCCGTTGTGGTCTCCATAGCCGATAGCCCGCCATGGCCTTGGATCGAAGCCGCTTAATCCTCCGGGAATGAATAAATAATTCTCATAATTCTCGAAGCCTGAGCCCGCCGGATAGCTGGCATAGACGAAATCGTTCCAGGCGGAGGGGTAGGACGTGGAGTAATCCTCCGGAATGCCGGCGTTATCCTCGAGCCCGATTCCGGCCAGATTCAGCGGGAGGAAGCCGTCGTATCCTTTGGCGGACTGTTCGGCCAAGTTTCGGTAACCGTTTACAATTAACAGCGGATTGGGCAGCCCCGCTTTCTGGGCTTCACTTCTTAACGTCAAGAGGGCCTGCTTCCACTGCTCGGTTCCTCCGAGGCGAACGTCGAAATTCCCATAGAAGCCGACAATGGGGCGTCCGTCCGGTGTCCTTTTGTAGGACGGGTCTTTCATGAACGAAATCAGCTTGGGAACCATAAGCGAATTCCAATCCGAGGCCGGCCACGTTCCATCGGCTATGACATACAGGTAGAATTTCATGAGATCCTTGTGAGGCGATTGCACAAAGTTGTAGACATTCTGTCCGGGCCGGTCCCCTCCTCCTTGATCCTTCCAATAATAATAGAAGGCAAAATGGTCGATTCCCCGGCTCGAAGCCTGAAGAATGTGCTGGTCCATAATGCCCTGCTCGCTGTCATTGTACCAGCCGAGCACCGGTTCTCTCTCCGGAAACGGCCCGTAGCCCCAAGGCCCCGGAGCCGTCACATGATCCTTCACCCCTCCCCACCAGTCATTGGGCCTGTCGTACAGCCTTTCGGTGCTTCTTACATTCGATGCTCCAAACGTCGGATTCCAATCCGAGAAATAAAAGACCCCGACATCATACCCGTCGGCCGCTGACGCCCGGGGGTGCGGTGTCCCCGGAACGCCCCGATCAGCCATAGCGCACACAACAGGGAGAGCCATATTCTTCCTGCTCCATGGGTTTTGATTGCCATCCTCCTCCTGTAGAATCGGTTATCCTTTTAAACCGGTATTGGCAATCCCCTCCACTATCCACTTCTGTCCGGCCAGCACAACCAGCAGAACGGGAACAAGAGCGGATACCGATGCGGCTAAAAGCAGAACATAGTTCGTGCCATATTCCTCCACGAAATTGGTCAAGCCGAGAGGAATCGTATACAGCGCCTTGTCGCGCAGGAAAATAAGCGGGCTCTCGTAATCATTCCAGTGCCAAGTAAACGTAAGAATCATCAGGGTGACGAGAGCCGGCTTAGTAAGCGGCAGGCCAATCTGCCAGAACATGCGCCAGTAGCCCGCTCCGTCCACCCGGGCCGCTTCCAACAGCTCCCCCGGGAGACTGCTGAAAAACTGGCGCATCATGAAGGTGCCCAGTACCGTAAACAGGCCGGGCAGGATAAGCGCATAATGAGTGTTGAGCAGATGAAGCCAGTCGAAGAGGATAAAACGCGGAACAAGCAGGACCTGCCCCGGGATCATAAGGGTCGACAGGTACAGTAGGAACAGGAAGCTGCGTCCCTTAAAGTTCAGCTTCGCAAAAGCGAAGCCGGCCATGGCGCTTGTCAGCAGGTTGCCGGCCACGGTCAGCCCGGTGATTTTAAGCGAATTCCAGTAGTAGACATAGAAAGGGTTGGCCCCCGTCCATACCTGCCTGTAGTTCTCGAGGTGCCAAGTATCGGGTAGCCAGTCAATGGGGTAGCGGAAAACATCCGCATTCACCTTGAAGGAGGTGGAAACCATCCACAGAAACGGAACGATCATGAGTACGGAGAAGCCGAGCAGCAGAACCGTAATCGTCAGGCGGCCGATTTCAAGCTCGTAACGGTTTCGGCGCGCGGCGGTAAGGGGCGGGTAGCCGGCTTCACGGCCGTACGGGAAACGGCATGAAGGCGCGGTTTATCCAGATGGCGGGTTTCCGCTAAATTCTCTTTCATCGGCAGGCTTCCCCTTTCCTATAGATAAGTGTTCTGCCAGCGGCTTTGGGCTTTCCACTGCAGAAGGGTAATGGCGAAAATAATGGCAAAGAGAACCCAGGACAGCGCGGCGGCATACCCCATCTGGTAATAGCGGAAAGCCAGGAGGTAAATGTGGTACGACAGTACCATGGTGGAATCGACCGGCCCCCTGGGTCATAACGGCCACGGGGCCAAACACCTGGAACGAACCGATAAGAAGCGTTACCCCGAGAAAAAAGGTCGTCGGCGTAAGCATCGGAATGGTAATCCGCAGCAGCTTGCGGATCGGCGAGGCCCCGTCTATATCCGCCGCTTCATAAAGGTCCTTCGGAATCCCCTGCAGACCGGCGAGATAAAGGACCATGGCGTATCCGACGGTCGCCCACACCGTCATGATAATGATGGCATATAGGGCCGAGCCCGGACTGGACAGCCAGCCCGGAGGATGGGCCACCCCGAGCGCCTTCAGAGCCGCATTGACCGGCCCGTTCTGGGCCTGGTACATAATGCTCCAGATGACGGAAACCGCCACCAGGCTGCTTATGTAAGGAAGGAAGATCATGGTGCGCAGGGCATTCTTATAATAAACGTACCGGTTTAGGACAACGGCCAGCAGCAGACCGATCAGCATGGTGGAAGGAACGGAAAGAATAGTATACACGGTGTTGTTGGTCAAGGATTTGATAATCTTGGGGTCGTCCCCCATCCGGATGAAGTTCTGCAGCCCCACCCACTCCATTCCGGAAAAGCCCTTTAAGTAATCCCAATCCAGGAAGACGAGATACAGACTGAACAAAATCGGGACCAGCACGAACACCAAATAGCCGGCAAGGTTGGGCAAAATAAACAAATAGCCGGCAAGGTTCTCGTGCAGCTTCGCTTGGTGAATCCGCTTCATGGCCGCAGGCCTCCTTTCGGTTTCCCTTCACTATACGTCGGGGTCCGGTTACGGGAAATGGAGCCATCCTCCAGTTTTCTGGAGAATTCATTCGGCTTGGCAGCCCCGCCTCCCGGCTCCGGCCCACTATCAAAGGAAAGGACCAGCCTGCTGCGAATCCGGGCTGGTCCTTTCTGCCTTCCGCTATTATTTTTTAGCATTTTTGATGATGGCGTCTGCCCGTGTTTTCATAATCTCGAGCGTTTTGTCGATCGGCTGGACACCGAACAGGTATTTCTCCATCTCTTCCTTGTAAACGGCGCGAAGCTCTGCCGGTGCGGGAACGCGGTTCGAGGACGGATAGGTCATTTTATCGGACAGGAGGGCTTGAAGGGAGGCTTTGTCGATTAATTTCTCGGCGTCCCCGATCAGCAGGGAGGAAATCTTGTCGAAGTCGATTTTCTGGTTGGATGGAATCCGTCCTCCCGGCGCCATTTCCATGACCCCGTCGGTCAGGTACCAGCTCATGAATTTCATCGCCGCTTCCTTGTGGGGGCTGTTTTTGTTGATGGAGAGATAATCGCCCAGGCCCCCTCCCGGGTTCACCTTCCCGTCCTTTTCGTATTGAGGATAAGGAGCGAAGACAACCGGGAAGTCATGCGGGAAGTTCTTGGTGTCCTTGATGTAACGGATGAGGTAAGACGCTGCAGGGGCCATGGCCGCTTTTCCGGTCAGGAATTCGTTCTGGAGCGTGATTTTGCCCGCCACCGCGTCCGGGTACTTGATCAGCGCCCCGCTCTCCTCCAAGGCTTTCTGAAGCTCCAAGCCTTTCTTAAGCGCCGGACTGTTGAAATTCGATGCCCCTTCTGCCGTAATCAGCCAGTCGGAAGGCTTCGAGGTCGTGGCCACATATTCGCCGAGCGTGCCTTGGGCGGGCTCCAGCACCAGGCCCTTGCGGTCTCCTTGGTCAGCTTTTTGGCGAGGGCGGCAAATTCGTCCCACGTCCACGATACGGGGAGCTTCTCTCCCGCTTCCTCTAAGGCCGTCTTGTTGATCATAATGGCCCCTATACTCCGCGAGGCCGGGATGTAGTGAATTTTGTTGTCATACTTGAAGATCCGGTCGGCCCCGATCACCCCGTTCAAATCAAAGCCGGACTTGGCGATAAGGTCGTCCAGCGGTTCGGTCATTCCCGCCTGTACCCGCTTCGTGATCCGCTCGTCGGCATAGGTCATGAACAAGTCGGGCGTTTCCGTTTTGGAAAGCAGGGCGGTTTCCAGCTTAAGATTCCCGGTATCGTCATTGACATAGCGGATATACTCCACCTGGATGTCCGGATGCTCCTTGTTCCACTTGTCGACGACCTGCTGGGGGCCGCTCTCCGGCGGTACGCCGCCCCAGAATTTCAAGGAAACCGGTGCGGCCTTCGGCGAGGAGGAAGCTTCCGGTTTGCCGGAGGCTTCGGCCGGCGGGGCCGGCTCGTTCTTCCCGGAGCAGCCGAGGGACATGGCGGCGGTGATGGTCATGACGGCCGAGAGAGCAATCCATTTGCGATTCAATTACAGCATCCCCTTTCGATGGACAATTGTCTTCCGCTGACTAGGCCGGCGGCAGGTCACGTTCTTAGCGTAGGGGAAACTTCCGGGAATGGAAATGAACGATTCTTATACAAGTCTGGAGATTTCTTATAGCGGCCGTCCCGGCGGCTTATCGTCGGTTCGCTTGTCTTAAGGAAGAAGAAAGGCCTTGCGGAACTCAGTCGGGTACATGCCTTCGAGCTGCTTAAAGCTTCGGCTGAAGTGATTCGGATCGGCGTAGCCCACCTTCTCCGACACCTCATAAATTTTGATCTGCGGGTCCATCAGAAGCTCCCGTGCTTTCTTCATGCGCACCTGCATCAAATAGTCGGTAATCGTCTGCCCTGTTTCCTTCTTAAAGAGAATGCTTAAGTAATTCTCCGAGAACCCGGCCGCCGCCGCCAGCTCTCCCACCTTCAGGGGAAGATGAAACCCGGTCCGGATCCGGTCGGCCACCGCCTGGATCTCAGGGCGCAGCCGGATTACGTGCCGTTCTTTGCGATACCCAAGGTAGACGGGAACCCATCCGCTGAGCCAGTCCGCGATCTCCTCCAATGTTTCCCCTTGGCGTACGACGTGATAAGGAAACTGACCTTGATGGGATGGCAAGGAAGACAGGCTGTTCTCTTCTCCCTCCAGCAGGGCGGCCAGCCCATCCAGCAGTCGCGCGAGATGACGCCTTACTTCGGACGGAGGAAGGGAAGCCTTCCCGCGGATTTCCCCTGTCCATTCCCGCAGCCGGCGCGCCATTTCGTCAGCCTCTCCCCGCCCGACCAGGCCCGTCCACTCCTCCGCCGGCCATCCAAGAAGGGCTATCCTGGGTTCACGGGGAAGATGGCAGTGGTACAGAATCTGCCCGAAGCCTTCATAGAAGCGGTACCCGAGGGCTTCCTGCGCCTCTTCGAATGCCCTCCTCCACTCGTAGCGGCTTTCCGCCGGCCGGGAAACCCCGAAGCCGAGCGAGACCTTAATGAAGCCGGCGGCCGACCGACCCATCTCCCGCAGCATCTCCGGATCAAACCGATCCTTGATCAGGGCAAATACTCCTCCGTCAATGTCAATGATTTCACCGTTACCATACTTCCCCATAATTTCTTCCATAATATTAGCCGTCGTATAATGCAGCAGCTTCTCGCTCTTGAACCGGTTCTCGGCAAGCAGCCGCTCGTAGCGCTCAATCTGAACGGCAATAACGGTGACGGGGGCCGCCAACGGTGCTACGGAAAATTCCTTAAACAAGCTATCCGTTTCCGTCCGCGAGATGTGCTGCATGAGCAAGTCTCGGAGCCTTCTTTCCTTGACCTCCCGGCCGTACCGGTTCAGTCGGAATTCCATCTGAGAGCGCTCCCGGTTCTTTTCCCTCGAACGCATGATTTCTTCCTTAAGAGCACCGAGCTTGCCCATCAGCTCCTTCGGGTCCATCTCGAGCTTCATGAGATATTCGGAAGCCCCCAGCTGAAGAGCCTTGCGCACATAGGCGAAGTCGTTATGGTTGGAGAGAACGATGACCTTCGTTTCCGGCCACCGCTCATGAATTCTTTCCATCAGCTCAAGCCCGTCCATCCCCTCCATCCGGATGTCCGTCAGAACAATGTCGCAGGGATGGGCTTGCATTAGGGCAAGAGCCTCCTTGCCGTCGGAGGCTTCTCCTATAATCCGGTAGTCCGCATCGACGGAAGGGATGATCGTTTTGAGCCCGATTCGAACCAGTATCTCATCATCCACGATCAGCACCGAGATCATGCTCTTCCTCCTTTCTTAAGGGGAGCCGGATCATGACCCGCATGCCCTCCCCTGCGCACTCTGCAGACGGACTCCATATCGGCTTCCCCATTGCATCTTGATCCGCTCATGAACGTTCCGGATGCCGATCCCGCTGTATTTGGCATGAGGCTGGTGCATCCTCGCTTCCACTTCCCGAAGCCTCTCCTCGGTCATCCCTTCCCCGTTGTCCTGCAAGCTGATCATAAGATCACCTTCAGCCTCTTCGGCCTTTATGTCGAGATGAAGGGGAAAGCGTGCCCCGTATTGCAGGCTGTTCTCGACCAAGGGCTGCAGGGTGAACTTGTATAGCCGGCAGGCAAGCAGCTCCTCGGGAACCTCTGTGTGGACCGATAAATTATCGTTGTACCGGATCTGCTGCAGGGAAAGATAGACGCCAAGGTAATCCAATTCTTCCCGGAGCGTGACCAGGTTCTCCTGATTCCGCATCGTATACCCGAGCAGCTTGCCCAGCTTGGTCAGCATATCCGTGACATGCTCGGCCCCCGACAGGAGAGCCATCCACTTGATGGAATTAAGCGTATTGAGCAGAAAGTGGGGTTGAATCTGCGCTTGAAGCGCCTGAAACTGGGCCATACGCTTGGTTTCCTGCTCCGCCTCAAGACGCGCCAGCGTCTCTTTAAGCTGTTCCGCCATCTTGTTGAAGTGGTGCCCGAGCCGGGCCATCTCGTCGCGTCCCCGCACATCCACCGAGGCGTCAAAGTTGCCTTCCCCGACCCGGCTCATGGAGTGAACCAGGTCCTTAACCGGCTTGGTAAAACGCAGCATAAGGACGACAAAAGCGACCGCGAACAGAAGGAACCACAGCGCCACCCAGCCGATCAGACGGTTCTTCTCCGCGGACAGCTGGGCTTCGAAGCCTTTGCGTCCCGTATATTGCACGATCCTCCAGCCAAGCTGGGGAATCTCGGCCGTATGCACCAGAAAACCTTTCTCCCCATTTTTCACACTCGGGATGAATTCGTTTCCTTTCGGAATTGTGCCAAGTAAGGGAGAAAGCTCCGCAGGTAAGGGGTCCATAGTGCCGAAATACTTGCCTACCCCCGTACTGACAAGCGTATAAGTATCTTTTTCCCGCTGGTTCATAAGTTCTTCTTCCGTGTAGAAGAAAGCCTTCACCGGAATGCCGACGAGGATCACCCCGTGTCCTCTTTCCAGTTCTCCCTTATAGTACCGTGAAAGCACCAGAAGCTTATTCTCATCGGGGTCGCTGCCCGGAAATTCATGAATAGACCAATGGGGCATCCCTCCTTCCTTCCTCGTTTCTTCGGCTAGAAGGGCCAGGTTCCATTCAGGGGAATCCTGCCGCTGAAGCGGAGCCCAAGTGGACAGCAAGGTTCCTCTCTCGTCCAGCAGACCTACATATGCCTTACTGTTCAGGAGCAAATCGCGGATGCTGTACATTTTTCTCTGAAGATCGTCCATAAGCCGGAAAGAGTTATAATTCTCCTCGTACCCGGCCGGTTCCCGCAAATATTTGGTCGTTTGGGGATCGTTGATTAATAGATTGGTGGCGCTGATAAGGCGGACGGCCCACTCGTTCATTTCATCGGCTTTGCGGTTGATGACGTACTGGTCCGATTGATATAGCTGATTCTCGAGGATGGTCTTGGAGGAAAGGTAAAACCGGTAAAAAATGAAGCCCACCGGCAAAATAATAAGCAAAAGCAAGGACCAGACCAGCTTGCCCCGCAGCGAACGGAACCGGATAAAATCCGGCCAGCGCATTCTCATTCCCTTCCCTCCTCTTTCTATTAATATATTAAGAAGAGTGGGCTAACTTTCCATTTCTACCTATATTAAATCGGGTTCTATTCCCTGTATCAAACCTGTTATTTTATTCAAAGGTTTATTATACGGAATCTCGAGCCAAATGCTTACCGATTCCTTCCTAAATTGTTAAAACGGGTGTCGCCGCCCGTAAATTTTTGGTATAATCGGCTCGAGGCCAATCATTACCACTATGATACAGGTTACGACTTGAGAGGAAAGGAGGCATGGGCAGCAGCAAGTTTCCTCGGGAGATCCCCGTTATCCCAAGGTTAACGGCACGATTCTCGCCACAGAACGGCCTCTTACTTAAGCTAATCGCCATACCTAGTGCCAACCGTCTTTTCCTTGATTCAAATGCAAATCAATAGGGATGATACTTGGAGGGAATGGAATGAAACGATTTAATAAGAAACCGCTTCCAATCGCCATGATCTTCACCATGCTTGTCTCTCTGTTTTCAACCGTTGCCCCTCTTCAAGCCGAAGACGACTCCGCTCCTTCACCATGCCGGATACTTTAGTATACCGGTTCGGTACAGGCGACGGGAAGAACGTCAGCCCGACTGGGGATCTCAATGCCGCTCCCAAAGTCACGGTTTCGGGAGACGGCCTCAAAGTTGAAACCACAACCGCTGCCTCGACCCGTTCCTTCGAATTCTCCGTCGATACTTCCGGGACGTATTTGGTCCGCCTCGGCGGAATGGCCCAGAAAGACGGCGGACGGGCCAACGTTTCCATTGACGGCAAAGTATACGGTACATACGGCTTTTACAGCGTGACCGGTCAGTATCCGCGACCCGACCAATACATCCAGCAGCTTCCGCTTACCGCAGGAAGCACACGCTGACCCTGACCATGACGGCCAAAGGAAACGGAGCCGGCAATGGAACGGGCTCCTTCCTCTATCCGACCCGCCTGACCCTCACCGACCTCGGCACGGTGGCCAACAGCAAAACCCGCAGCACCATCTACACCGAAGCCAAGCTGGCCGCAGCCCGCGCCAACGCAGCCCAGT
The DNA here is from genome assembly GCA_030323305.1 of Paenibacillus sp. CC-CFT747. Taxonomy (GTDB): domain Bacteria; phylum Bacillota; class Bacilli; order Paenibacillales; family NBRC-103111; genus Paenibacillus_AO; species Paenibacillus_AO aurantius. The sequence continues at coordinate 5,395,183 of CP106741.1, forward strand.
ACGATTGGGCCATGTCCCTGAAGGACTCGGCGGTTGCCAAAGCCGATTCTTATCTGGCGCTCGGCAAGGAAGCCCTCTGGAATATGGTGGTGACTCAAGCCATTCCGCGCAGCTACAATGTCAATCAATTGACCGGTAACTTCAGCCCCGTCTCGGGCGATCTTAAGGCGTACGGCAATTATCCGTGGAAAGCGGACCCGGTGAACGAGCCATGGAAGATCGTCGATCCGGCCAGCGGCTACAAGTTTCCGACGAATGATTTCCCCGCCTATTATCGCAGCGGTCTGGATGCGCACGGCAATTTCAACCCGGCTCTGGCCGACCGCAGCCTGCTGGTGAACACCCTCTATCCGGAAAAGGGCCCTACCTGGGGCGTCGATGACGGATACGGCTGGGTGGAACCGGGCACTAACAAGCGGTATACCTTTGTCGCTTACTACAACCACTGGTTCAACTGGTACAGCGGGACGTCCAGCATCCAGAGTGCGCTCACGTCCATGAGAGATGCCTATATTTACACGGGCGATACCAAATATGCTCAGAACGGAGCCATCCTTCTCGACCGGATCGCCGATGTCTATCCGGCCATGGATGTCGCGGAATTCAGCAATGCGATCTACGTGAATTCCCACGGCGGGACGGGGGACGGCAAGATTGTCGGCTCCATCTGGGAAACGTCTCTCGTCAAGCAGTTCATCAGCTCCTATGACGCCTTCTTCCCGGTATTGGACGATCCGGTTGTCGTCGGCTTCCTGAAGGGCAAGGGCAAGCAGTATGATCTCCCGCTTAAGGAGACAGGATCCCAGATTCGCCGGAATATCGAAGACGGCCTTCTGCGCCAGATCCAGCCAGGGATGTACTGGGATCAGATCCGGGGCAACAACGGCTTCCATCAGAGCGCTCTGGCCATGGCCGCCGTTGTTCATGACACGCTGCCCGAAACCAAGCAGTGGCTTGACTATACGTTCCAGCCGGGCGGTTTCATCAACCAGATTCCCCGTAAGGTAACCGGAGGAAACGTGCTGTTCAGCATGGTGAACGATGTTGACCGGGACGGCAACGGGAACGAAGCGGGTCCCGGGTACAACCGCCTGTGGCTGAGCACCTACCTCGAAGCAGCCAATACGTTGGAGGGCTACGATAAGTATCCGGCTGCCGATTTGTACGAGAACGTGAAGTTCCGCAAAATGTTCCAGGCGCAGTATCCCCTCACGATGATCGGGCGCTATACCCCATCCATCGGAGACAGCGGAACGACGGGACAACCCGGAATTTTGGTCGACAAGGCGCAATCGATCAAAGCATTCGAGAAATTCGGAGATCCGGTATACGCTCAATTGGCCTATTTGCTTAACGGCAACAAGACGGAAGGGATTCACTCCGATGTCTATACCGCCGACCCCAACAAGGTCGCCCGGGATATCGAAGCTGTCATTCAAGAGAAGGGCGAGCTCAACCTGGGCAGTGTCAACATGACCGGCTACGGCTTCGCCGGCCTTCGTGACGGCAAGCTGGAGAACGCAACGGACACCCGGCGGGGGACCTGGATGTACTACGGCCGGAACGGCGGCCACGGCCACAAAGACACGCTTAATCTCGGCTTGTACGGCTTCGGGCTCGATCTGGCTCCTGACCTCGGTTACCCCGAGCAGGCCAACGCCACCGATGTGAACCGCTTCGAATGGGTTCAGAATACAATCAGTCATAATACCGTCATGGTGGATAAGAAGAAGCAGGAAACGCTTTGGGACGGCCTTCCTCTGCACTATGACGACAGCTCCATGGTGCAGATGATTGATGTTGAAGCACCGGAAGCCTATTCGCAGACGGAACAGTACCGCCGTACCTCGGCCATGGTCCACGTGGATGACGCCAACTCCTATGTTGTAGACTTCTTCCGCGTCAGCGGCGGACAGGACCATCATTTCAGCTTCCATGCCGCCGAAGGTCCGGTCTCCACAGAAGGCTTGAACCTCGTGGCGCAGCAAGGGGGCACCTACGCCGGTCCGAATGTGGAGTTCGGCAAGCGTCCGGCGAATGACAGCGTGACGGGTTCCGGCTATATGGGGCCCGGCTTCCATTGGCTTAAGAATGTGGAACGGGATGCCGCTCCTTCTTCCAAGTTCAGTGTGGACTGGGATATCACGGACACCTGGAACGTGCTGAAGACTCCCGAGGATCTTCACGTCCGCCTGACGATGCTGGGTGATTCCACTGACGTGGCACTGGCGGATGGCGTTCCGCCTCAGAACAAACCGGGCAATCCGGAGAGCCTGAAGTATTTGATCGCTCACCGCAGCGGCCAGAACCTTCAAAGCACCTTTACTTCCGTCATTGAGCCTTACAAAGAGACTCGTTTCGTCGAAACCTCCGACGCGGCGGCCGTCACGACGGAAGACGGGACGCCCGCTGATCCTAACCGGGTTAGAGCGGTCAAGGTTCAGCTCACTAACGGACGGACCGATTATATTGTCAGCTCCCTCGATTCCGATAACGTCTATGTGATCGACGGCAAAGTCCGGTTCCAAGGCTCCTTCGGAATCTATTCCGAGAAGGACGACCAACCGGTCTTCACCTATATCAATGACGGAGCCTTCCTCGGGAAGGTCGGTACCGGCTATGAAAGCACAGGAGTGGCACATCTTCAAGGAACGGTCGCCGACTTTACCAAGGAGCTCTCGGTCGACAACCGGCTGACCGTTAACCTGGACCTTCAGGGGCAGGAAGCTAACAGCCTGATCGGCCGCAGCATCTATGTGGAGAATGACGGGAAAAGAAACGCGGTCTACCAGATCAAGGGGATAGCACCTGCAGCGGACGGCCAATGGGAGCTGCAGCTCGGGGACATCACCCTGGTTCGGTCCTACGCCGATGATAAAGATCTGTCCAAAGGCTTTATCTATGATGTTGCGGCCGGAGCCGCCTTTACCATTCCGCTCTCCCGCCAGCAGCTTTACCTGTCGGATGTTCGGATTGCCGGGCCTGCCTCCGACATGCAGAAGAACGAAACCTTTGACCTGGATATTCAGGGCTTGTATCCGGACGGAACCCGGGCGGATCTTTCCCAGACGAATTTCCAGTACATCATTGACCACGAGAACATTGCGAACGTGAACGGAACGAACCGCCTTAAGGCTCATAACACGGGTACCATGTCCCTGTCGACTTCCGTTGAGGTTAACGGAATCAAGAGAACCGGCAGCCTGACCGTCAAGGTTAAGTAATCCGGGCTGCGAGCTATCGCAAAAAGAAGCCCCCGCCTGCTCAAAGTTAGCGGGCGGGGGCTTCTTTGGGTCTATCACGCGGCGTACAAAGTCTATTTCACCGTAATGTTGAGATTTCACAGGCGTTAGATCGGCTGGGATTGTATCCTTCCGGCTTCCGGCGATTTGCGTCGGGCAGCGGGAAGGGCCACCACACGGGGAGCCCCGCCCGTCCCGCCGATGGCTGGCCCCTCTGCCTCTTGGGAACGCTGCCACATGGTCACAGAACGGTAAAGACTGCGGGCAATGAGGTCCGCCATTCCCATGACAAGATGCAGCCTCGTGTTCTGCAGCACGGCATGCTGCAGGAAGCCACCCACGTTCACCACGCCGGTCACGTGCATGTCTCCCACCGGAGGAAGCTCTTTGTTGACCCCGGCGCCTGGGCGGACCGGCCCCTCCCCCACTTCTATACTGCCAACACTGGAAGCCAGCCCCAGACAAGCATCTATCCCGATGACATAGGGGTTCCGGACCGTTTCCTGAATAACGGACAGCGTTTCATACAGGTTAATGGCATGAACCGGCCGCTCCAGAGTTCCGAACAAGTCGAAATGAGGGGAACGGTATTTCAGCAGGGTCGTTCCCACCAGCGGTCCGAGTGAATCGCCGGTGCACCGGTCGGTCCCCACGCAGACCAGCACAATTCTTCTGCCGGGAGGAAGCTCAGACAGAAAGCCGCTTATTCCCCGAACCAGCTGGACGCAGGCCGTCGGGTCGGTAAAGGGGACCTTTACCTGATGCTGTTCAACAGGAACTGGTTTCATTAGGGTTCCTCCGCGTTTCAGAATGGGGCCCGCCTGGGCAGGCTGGATGTTACCAGTTTTTAACCCAATCCTCCCCCGCTAGAAACAGAGCCGCCGTTGAATAGCTTCCCGTTCAGCCTTTCCGCGCAAAAGGACCGCCGAATCCGGCGGTCCTTTTCCCAAGTCTTGATTAAGAGTGTATGATCTCGACGGCTACCTCTCCATCCCAGGCACCGGTATGGACGGTGTAAAGGCCATCGCCTTTCTCCTGTATCTCCACCGGAGTACCAAAAACAAGGACCTCCTGAGGCTTGCTCTCCGCCTGGAAGGTGAAGGGACCGGCTTCCTTCAGGAACACGAAGGTCGAACGTTCGCCTGTGCGGACTTCCCGGACCGCGTCGACGGAAACATATTTCTCGGTCAGCCCAATTGGGGTAACCGGTCCTGTCAGCGGAAGCAGAAGATAAAGGGCACATTGCCCCTTCTCCAGCGTGAATTCCCGGGATTCACCCGGCTGAAGAAGAAAAGTGCTTCCCGAGAAGTGCTCATACACCAGACACTCTCTCTCGGCCAGATGGGGAATGTCCTTCCCTCCGATGGTCCCGGTTACCGCCCCTTCTGACAGGAGAACATGGAAAGCCGCGACCACCCCGGCTCCTTGACAGGTGTTCCACAGCTTAAGCGGAACGGCGGTACGGGCTGGATCGAGCGTTAGGCAATCCTCCGTAGGATTGGGGGTTTCCTCACACCGGATGATCCGTCCATTCTTGTAAATAAGCGGCCACACTTTAGCGGGATCGGTACGGCCGACCGCATCGCTGAAGTAAACCGGTCCCCCGCTGACGGCTCGTAGCACCGCGTTCTGAACGTCATCATGATTGATGGTCCAGAACATGTCCCAGTCCCCCCAGTAGAACGGTCCGTGAAAGTACGAGTTGTATCCGTTCTGCAGCGCATGCTCCTGAAAACCCTCCGCTTCCCGGGGAACGAAATCGTCGCTGCTTCGGGATACTGCCGATTGGGGGCGGTGCCAGATGTTCTCGGCGGACATCCCCATGCAGTTGATCACCGTCTTGTTAAAATGCAGAGCGACGGACGCTTCAAGCGCCTGATGAGCCGCTGCGGCACCGCGTCCAGCGGAGTGATAATATTTCAGATAGTTGCCGACGGCGCTCTGGCTGTCGACCTTCACGAAATCGATTCCCTGCAGACGAAGGAAGTTATGCCAGGCGTTCCAGAAGCCGAAGCCGCGCCCCGCATCGGGAAACGGGATTCTATGACCTTTGCTAGTCGTCCAAAGGTAGTCCGCATATTCCCTGGCGAGCGGACTGTCGGGGTGAATCCCTCCCCAATAGCCCATGATGGTATGCCACACCCCTACCCAGCTGACGCCGTAATTCTTCTTAAGCTCGCGGACGGCATTGGCGAGTCCTTTCGGGAATTTGGCCAGCTCCGCTTCGAAGGCCGCCAGCTTGTTGTCCGTCGTCTTCGACCAGCCATCGTCGATCATGAACCAGCGGACCGGAAGCTCCTTCTCCTTAAGCTCCGCCGCCTTGGCCAGCAGTCCTTCTTCGTTCACTTGCTGGTAAAAGGCATCCCAGCTGCACCAGCCGAGATAATCAAGAATCTCCGGATACGTCTTGTCGGTTCGGGGAAGAGTGGAATAATCGAGCTCTTTCAAGGCACGATGAACCTGTTCCTGGATTAGCTGGTACGGATTACGGCCGGTTCCAAGAATAAATGCAAACGCATCCGTACGGACCAGTCCCCCTTGATGCGAGGAAACCCGGATGGACAAGCCCTCTTCAGTGCCGCCAAGATCCGTCCGGAAAACGGGACCGCAAACCGGCAGCAGGTGGCAGTACGTATGGGAGGTTTTCCATAGGAGCGATTGGGTCCGCTCCGGGAGCCGGGTCAGTTCCGGATCGAAGTGGGGGCGGGTCCACCAATCCTTGTGCTGGTAGTTGGCCAACAGGCTTTGAACGTCCTCCAGGCTGTCAATACCGACGAGAATGCCTCCCGATGGGGCGAAACTTTTCTGGCTGCCGAAATCACTCGGGTTGCGGATTTCACCATGAACATACACCAGAACGCTATTCTCTTGGCAGCGGAATACAAGCCGAACGTTGATCGTGTCGTCCTCATTGCCGTAAAAGCAGGTATGGTCGGTGTACGGCCCGAGCTTTCCGGTATCCTCGGTCGTAAGAAAGGTCTTGTAGGAAAGCTTCTCCACCGCATGGGAATCCAAACGGACGGATACATGGAAGCCGCTCATGACTTGGCCCAAGCCTTCGACTGCAATGCTTTGGTTATCCGAAATATACGTAAACATAAACTTCTCCTTTGCGACCCGGGCACCTTGCCTTATATAAGCAAGGCGCTTGATCATATATAGTTCCTTCTATTTCCGATGGTTCTGCTCTTGTCCGGTTCCAGGCCTTCCGCAGGAATTGCGGATGACAAGAGCAGGTTGGATCCGACGACGGACGTGGCTCTCTTCCTGCGTCCCTTCGAGTTGAGCCAGGAGCCTTTCCGCGGCAAGCATACCCATTTGACGAAAAGGCTGCCTGACCGTCGTCAGAGACGGGAACGACCAGGCGGCGGCCGAAATATCATCGAAGCCGACGATGGACAGATCCTCCGGAACGCGAAGTCCGCCCTCTTGGGCGGCTTGCAGGGCTCCGAAGGCGGTATCGTCGTTGGACGCCAAGACAGCGCTTACCTCTCGGCCATTCAACAGCTTCCGCATAGCTGCGTATCCGGTTTCGCTTGTCCACTCGGAAAAAACCGTCCATTCCGGCCGGATCGGTAAGCCCCTCTCCTCCATCGCCTCCCGGTAGCCCAGGTAACGGGCACCGCTGGCGGATGCGGATTCCGGCCCGGCTATGAAGCCGATGCGCTCGTGGCCGAGGGAATGCAGATACCCGACGAGTTCCTTGATCCCGCCTTTATTGTCCACATCGATGCCGATCAGCTCCGGCCGTCCGCCATCGTCCCCGATAAGTGCCAGCGGGACGCCCGATTCGGCCATCAGCCTAAGCTCCTCCGGATCCCGCTTGCGGAAGCTCACCAGAATAAGGCCGTCCGCCTGTCCTTCGTGAAGCATATTGAGATAGGCCGATTCCCTGTCATAATGAGAAGTGCGGCTGAGGAACATACAGCTGTACCCGTTGCTCTTCACCGTCTCTTCCACCCCTTGAGAATTCCGGAGTAGAAGATGTTGGAGATATCGTCGACCACGACCCCTATCAGATGAGTGCGGTTGAGAACCAGCCGTCGTGCGTTAGCATTGCGGTGGTAACGGAGCTCACGGATCGCTTTCTCCAACGCATCCCGAGTGGGCTGCTTCACCGGATGCCCGTTCAAATACCGGGAAACGGTGCTTTTGGAAGTGCCCGCCAAGCGGGCTACGTCATGTATCGTTGGTCCCAGAATAATCCCGCCTAATGGTAGTTTCTCTCACAATGGGAACGTTCCCATTTCATTATTCAGCATAGAGGTTTGGCTTCTGGCTGTCAACAAAGGATTTGTACCCAAACTCTTTACAGCAAATCAAAAAGAGGCTTACCCGAGGTAGCCTCTTCTGGCGCCTTTTTCCTTGCGACACTTACTCCTTTATCCCCACTCGGGCCACAATCGGGTAATGATCGGATGGGTATCCTCCGTCCCTCTGCTCCCGGTCCACCTTAACCTCCTGAAAAACAAACTCCTTCGAAGCGAAAATGTAATCGATCGGCTCTCCGTCCGCCCCTCCCTGGAAGTTGTGGGCCGTTAATCCCACCGGATCCTCGATTAAGGTATAGGCATTCGTCAGCCAATCCTCCCCCTCAGCTTCCTTACCGAGCTGTTGAAACAGCTGAATGGGGGGATCGGCCGGATAACTGTTCATATCCCCCATGAGAAGGATCGGCAGCTGAAGCTTTTGCCTGTGTTCCGCCACCATCCGGCCGATGACGCCGGCGCCCTTCTCCCTTGCCTCCCCGCTTGCGTGATCCAGATGGGTGTTATAAACCATCCATTCCTGGCCGCTGTCCTTCAGACGGAAACGCCCCCACGTGCAGATTCGCGGGAAATAGCTGTTCCACGATTTCGACGAGACGACCTCCGGGGTTTCCGAGAGCCAGAACTGCCCCTGGCCGACCACCTCAAGGCGGTCCGTGCGGTAGAAGATGGCGCTGTGTTCATTCTCCCCGCCGCCGAACCTTCCTTCCCCGATCCAGGCATAGCCGGGAAGCTGCTCCGCCAGCTCGTTCAGCATGGCCAGGTAGCCTTCCTGGGTTCCGACCATTAGGGGCGCATGCTCCCTGATGGCTGCGGCTGTCCGATGGAACCGGTAAGGCCAGGCGTTCTCCCCGTCGTTCGGCGTGCTGTAACGCAGATTGAACGTCATGATGGTACAGTCCATTAGAATCACCTCATGAATGAGTCTGGTTTTATTCTTTCACCGAGCCCAGCATAATCCCGTGAATGAAATACTTCTGAAGAAACGGATAGATGACGAGAATGGGAACCATCGAAACGACGATTTTGGCGGCATTCAGTGTTTTATCGGAAATTTTGGCCAATATCTCCTGCTGCGTCGAATCGATCTCCGACACATTCAGCTGCACCACCAGCTGTTGAATGTACGTCTGAAGCGGGTAATATTCCGCGCTTCGCATGAAGATCATCCCGTCGAAAAAAGCATTCCAATGCCCGACGACACTGAACAGCGTAACCGTGGCCAGGGAAGGCAGGGAAAGCGGAAGGAAGATCCGCAGCAGCATGTACCACGGTCCCGCTCCGTCGATGTACCCCGCTTCCGTCAGCTCTTTCGGCATGTTCCGGAAAAAGTTCATAAGCAGAACGACATTGAACACCGGAACGGCTCCCGGAAGCACGAGCGCCCAGATCGAATTGAACATCCCGAGTGCTTTCACGGTCAAGTAAAGCGGAATGATGCCTCCGCTGAACAGCATCGTAAACAGCATAAACCACATGTAGAGGTTTCTTCGCGGGAATTCCTTGGCGCTTCTGGATAAAGGATAGGCCATCAGCACCGTCAGGACGAAGTTAATGCCGCCTCCGAGCAGAACCCGCTTGACCGAAACCAGGAAGGAATTAATGAAATGGGGCTCCTCGATAATTTTGCGGTAGGACTCGATATTGAAGCCGACGGGCCAGAATTTGACGAGTCCCCCGCTGCCGCCGCATTGCTGCTGAACGACACGGAGATTGTGTGCAGAACCGGTGCCAAGGACATTAGCGAAACGAGAAGCATAAGGATCAGAATGGAGGCTTCCCCAGCTTAGCTCCCCAGGTTTGATTGCGTACCATAGCTTTTTCACCTGCCTGTCAGAAAATGCGGTAATTGGCGTACTTGTAGGCTATCCGGTAAGAGATGACGATCAGAATAAAACCGATTGCCGATTTCAGCAAACCGACGGCAGCAGCAAATCCGTATTGGGCCTGAACGAGACCTACCCGGTAGACGTAGGTGTCGATAATATCCGCCGATTGGTAGACGACCGGATTGTACATATTGAAGATTTGATCGAAGCCGGCATTGAGGATATTCCCGATGCTAAGCGTGGCCAGAAGCACCGTCGTCGGAAGCAGACTGGGCAGGGTAATGTACCACAGCTGCTTGATCCGGCCCGCCCCATCCATTTCGGCCGCCTCGTAAAGGGCCGGATTGATGCCCGCCAGGGCCGCCAGGTAGACAATGGCCGCGAAGCCGAATTCCTTCCAGATGTCGGAGCCTACAATAATGGCGGGAAACCAGCTGTTGCTGGTCAGGAACATGATGGGCTTTACGCCCATGCCCTTCAGAAAGGTATTGACGATTCCCGTCAAGGACAGCATGTCGATCAATACGCCGGCCAGGATAACCCAGGATAGAAAGTGGGGCAGATAGACGACGGTCTGGATCCAGCGTTTCACGGCCATGATCCGCACTTCGTTCAACAGCACTGCAAAAACAAGCGGAATAACCAGGTGAGCCGCGATTTTCCAAACCGAAATGTATACCGTGTTATACAGAATGGTCCAGCTGTCATGGATTTGAAACAGGTACTGGAAATTTTCCAAACCGATCCATTCCGAGCCCGTGATCCCCCGCCCGATCCGGAAATCTTGAAAAGCTATGGCGATTCCGAACATGGGAACGACGTGGAAAATAATCAGCAGAATGACTCCCGGGATCAGCATGAGATGATAATGCTTGTGGTAGGAGCGTATGTTCATCGGTTCCCCTCCTGTCGGTTCTAAGGTCAGACAAGGCAGACGGAAGCGACATCCGGCTTCGGAAGTGCTTCCGTCTTACACTCATGGCAGGCGGCCCGTCTGCTAATGTCCGGCTCCGTCTTATTTCGAGGAGGCTTTGCTGATCTCTTCTCTAACTTCCTTCGTAATTTCATCTCCGCCTTGGGCTTTCCAGTCCGATACGAATTTATCGAAGGAATCGAGCGGCTGCTCGCCCATGACGATTTTGAAGAACGTTTCGGTTTCGAGCTTCTGCAGGTTCGCCCACTTGCGCTCCATCGTCTTCGTTACGGCCGTATACTCGCTGTATACTTTGTTATAGTTTGTTTTCAGCAGCTCAGCCGGGACGGTATACCCCCAATAGCCCTTCCAGTCCTTCACGTCCTTGCGTGGATTGGCTTTATCCCTCATCGCTTTATCATACATATCCTTCATCTCGGGAGTGAGCTCTTCCGGCTTCATCTGCCCGCTCATCGCCTTCTTCAGCATATCGGATTTGCGTTCGACCGCATCCGCGTAATCGTAAGTTGCGTATCCGATCGGCCAGTAGGTCCCGTCAATGGTAAAATCAAGCTTGAGCGCATCCGGGTCGACTTTCCGCTGGGCGGCAATGAAGTTGTTCGCATAGACCACAGCCGCCTCGGGGTTCTTGACGCCCTTCTTGACGACGATAAACTTATTGCTCACCGGCACCATCAGGTTGTTCTTCTGCCCTTTGGAATCCTGGATCAGATAAGGCATGAGGTCCGCCTTAGGGTCGTTCGTGAATGTATCGGCAATGATGCCGGTTGCCCACCACGGTCCGAAGAAGAGCCCCGCTTTGCCGCCTACCACCGTCTGGTTGCCGTCCTTGCGGATCGCAAATTCCTTATCCAGCAGTCCGGAAGTGTACAGATCGCGAAGCTTGCCAAGCGCCTGCTTCGTTTCCGGCTGGATGGAGCCGTAGCCCACCTGCCCTGAACTATCCTTGACCCAGTTCGTCGGATAAGCGTTATAGGCTTCAAAGAGACCTTTGAAGTTGTGGAAGCTGGCTTTGCCTCCATTATCGAACGATTTGTCATAGCCGGTTAGGCCGATCGTATCGGCTTTGCCGTTGCCGTCCGGGTCACGCTCGACGAACGCTTTTGCGATAACGGTTACATCATCGACTGTCTTCGGCGGCTGCAGACCCAGTTTGTCCAGCCAGTCCTTGCGGACCCACAGGAAGCTCATGGCATCGGCTTGAACGCTAATATTCGGAATGGCCATCAGCTTTCCTTTGTAGGTGGCTTTCTCCAGCGCCTTGTTGTTGGTAGAGGCATACAGTTCTTTCGTTAAAGGGGAAGCGTACTTCTCGAAAACCTTCGTCAGGTCCTCAAGCTGTCCCGCATCGGCCAGATTAAGGAACGTTCCTTCATCGACCACCATCACATCGGGGAGATCATTGCTCGCGACGGCCAGATTAAGCTTCTGGCTGTAATCCTGTCCGGAGGCGTACCACAGCAGTTTGACGGTAATATTCGCTTTGTCTTTAATATAGCGCGAATATTGGTTGCTCTCGGCGGTATCCCCTTCCGGCAGCTTGGCTCCCGGGGTAACCGACTTAAAGGTGGTCAGTTCCACCGGATTAGGCAGCCGAAACGGATCGACCTTCTCGCTAGGTCCGGCCGAAGCAGACGCGCTTTCCTTGGGGCCCGCGCTTTCCTTGGCCGAACAAGCGGTGACCAGCACAGCGGTTGCGGCAAGCAGGACAGCCGCTTTCTTACGATATCCCATCCCTTGATCCCTCCTAGGTTATCCTTCCTCATTAGCGTAATCCAAGTTGCCGGAGGCCGGGTCATGATGCGTCTTCGGTTCCGGAACGAATCGTCTGATCTTCCTGAAAGCGCTATCCCATGCAAGACGATCGTGTACTTTCATAAGACAAAAGGTAACCTCCCGGGGGCGAACCATGGCTTTTCATGAACTCCTTCCGCCTGACGCCTCAATCCGGATCCCGGCCCTGTCTCTTCTCATGGCGCCGGTATTCGCTTGGCAGCATGCCGGTCACTTCCCGAAAGACACGGCAGAAATACTTCTCATTCGGATAACCAGACTGGGATGCGACCCAGCCGATCATCCGGTTCGTTTCCTTCAGCAGCCTCTTGGCATGCTCCACCCTCACCCTCCTGACGTAATCATGGAAGGTTACCCCGGCAATGTCCGAAAGCACTTCGAGAAATAGCTCCGGCTCATGTTCACCCGCCGGGCCGTTTCGGGAAGGCTCAGGTCCTCCTGCAGCTCCTGCCGGACGATCCCGGCCGCCGACCAGATGCTCGCCTGCACCTCCTGGGAATAATCCGCCGCCGGCCCGCCGGCCTGCATCTCCGCCCTGACCCGGCCAAGCCAAGCGGTCCATTCCGCCCAACTCCCGCCGGCCGTTAATCCGACCGGTAAGGGAATGTGCCGGTTAAACACCTTCTCCCACTGTCCGGCCGCCTGGCGGAACAAGGTTTCGAGCTCCGGTCCGGATCCATTCGACTCCGAGGTCTCCTTCAGGAGATTCTGATAAACGGAATCGATCAGTATGGCTTCCGGTTTCCCCAGCTATCCCCCAGCAGGCGAAGCTTTTCCAGCCGGCCGGTTTCTCCGGCATCCACCGTAGGAACAGCCGGGGATGCCTGTTCCCGTATACGTCCCAGGATGCGCTGAAGCACCTCATCTAGCTTGTCATCCTCCAGTTCGATCTTGGTGATATAATCCAACGCTCCCAGCCGGAGAGCCTCCTGAATCCATTCGAAGTCCTGGTGGAAGGTAAGCACCACTATGGAGATAGCCGGGTATTTCCGCCTAACCTCCCTCATCAGATCGATCCCGGACATAACCGGCATGGCCAGATCGGTGATGAGAAGATCGATCTTCGTGGTTTGGAGCACCTCCAAGGCTTCCCTTCCATTCGCCGCTTCCCCCGCGAGCTCCAGCCCATACTTGCTCCAAGGCGTCATGGCAATGAAGCCTTTGCGAACCAGATAATCGTCATCCACGATAAGAACTCTCAAGATGCCTCTCCTCCTTATTCCCCTTAACGGGAAGCTTCAGCGTGACCAAAGTCCCTTCTCCCGGCGAGCTTTCCATATGGATTTCCGCCTCTTCGCCGAATTGGTATTTCAGCGTCCGGAAGACATACCGCAGCCCGATTCCCATCCCTACTTTGCGCTCCCCTCCTCGGTCTCTTCACCGAGCAGCCGGCTGATTTCATGCGGGGTCATCCCCTCTCCATTGTCCCGAACCGAAATCCGCAGGTGACCGGTGTCCTCCTGCCGGACATCCACCTCAATGACTCCTTTATCCCCCAGCCCGTGATAAAGGGCGTTCTCCACCAGCGGCTGGAGAATGAACCGGGGTATGGGCAGGTCAAGTGCCTCCTTTTCCGCCTGAATCGAGACATCGAAGGTAAAGTTATACCGGATGCCCTGCAGCTCCACATAACCTTTAAGCGCTTCCAGCTCATCCCGGATTCGGGCCGGACCGGTTTTGCCTAGATTGTAATGAAGGACCTTGTTCAGCATGGAGACGAGCCGGTCGATATCCTTTTGGCCGTTTGCCCGGGCAAGCCAGCGCACCGTATCCAGCGTGTTATGGATAAAATGCGGGTTGATCTGGGTCATCAGTTTCTCTACCTCCAGCTTGGCCTTGCTCTTTTCCTTCTGTTTGACCTCTCCGATCAATCCATGAATCCGTCTTCTCATGTCCGCAAATTCCCGGTAAATGACAGCAAATTCCGTAATCCGGGACCTCCGCTCGGAGAAAGACTCCCCGCTGTGCTTCATTCGCCGGATATCCAGGTTCAGCAGATTAAGCGGACGATAAACGGTGCGCCAAATCAGCCAGGCGGTGAACAGGCTTAGCGCTACGGTCAGGACGGCGGCAAGCAGGAACTGCCCCAGCCACCGGTTGATCTCCTTGCGGTATTCCTTATTAGGTATGGCCGCAATGACTTTCCACGACTGGTTGCTCTTCTCCTCCAGCCGGACATAATTTCCACGGGAGCCAAAATGAGGATTGTCCGCATAAGCGGTGCCCACCGGAAAATCTTCCGGTTTGTCGCTGTACACGATCCTGCCCGTTTCATCCACGATAAGGTGGGTCAGCCCCGAACCGAAGCTCGATTGGTTGAGAATGCTCTCCGCAAACTTGAAATTCGTTTCGATGTAGACATAGACGTCTTCCCTCCCCGGAATTTCCACCTGCCGCATAATGGAGAGCACCTGGTTACCGTCGATGGGATTCAGCGAAAGGTGAGGACCGAAATAAGTGATGGTGTTGAAGTTGAACAGCTTCGGAAGCTTGCTCAAGTCTACGGATGGAACAGGGAAATTCTCGAAGATCGTCTGATTCTCGCTTCCGAGATAATAGAAGATCAAGCCGAGGGTCGGGTTCGTGAAATGAATCAAATTGAGCTGGCTCTGAATCTCTTCCCTCAGCTCTCTTTTCTGATAGGGATCGGCGATGAGGTACCCTTCCAGATTCTTGCCCACCCTTCCGTCAAAAGCGAGCTGCTGGGACGTGTGATTGAGCTGAGCCAGCGTATTCTCCAGGGAAATGCGGACCTGGTGCAGATGGCTCTGAAACCCTGCCTCGGCTTTGTTCTTCAGCATGGCATACATGGAAGAGTAGGATATGGTTCCGATGAGAACAAGCGGCATTAGCGAGCTGATCAGCAGCATGACGATCAGCCGGTATTTGAGCGAATACGAGCGGGCCGCCGGGGCGGGTCCGGACCGGGATATAGCCATCAGGGACTCTCCTTCGTTCACGAGTATATCCCCATCATACCTTATCCGGATTCATCCGGTAACAGCCGGAAGAAAAGCCCAGGGCCGGTACCTTCCCCGTTTAACTTAACCCGGTCAGCCGCTGAACCTGACTATAACCCTAAGCGGGTGGGTAAAAAGAAAAGGACCGAAAACTTTCATCACCAGGAAAGGGGCAGCAGCCATGACAGAAAACAGGACAACCGAAGGACAAGAGAAGGCCACGGCAGATGGGAAGGCTTTACGCAAAGCGGCTATCGTGACAGGGGCAAGCAGTGGAATCGGTAAGGGCATCTCCCTTGTCCTCGCCCGAGAAGGTTACGACATTTCGACGGTCTTTCATTCCAATGAGACGGGGATCCGGGAGCTGGAAAAAGAAGTTACCGAAACCTGCGGAAGACGATTTCATGCGGTGCAGGCGGACCTGACCGATCCCGCTGCCGCGGAAGCGTACGCGGAAGAAGCCATCTCGGCTCTCGGCAAGGTTCATCTTCTCGTTAACAATGCGGGAGCCGGATACCGGGAGAAGCTGACCGACATCCGGGTGGAGGACATGCTTCCCTTCATCCACATCGACTTTGTCGCCCCCGTCCTGTTAATGAAGGGCGTCAGCCGGCATATGCTCGCCCATGGAATCCGGGGCAGCCTGATTAACATCACCTCCACCCGGGCGGAACGCGCCTATCCGCTGGATGCCATTTATGGCGGAATGAAGGCCGGTCTCCGCCGGGCCAGCGAGTCTTTTGCCATTGAGCTCGCCAAGGACGGCATTCGCGTCAATAACGTCGCTCCCGGGGCAACCGAGATTGAGAAGGGAAGCGAGGAGTTTTACGAGGAGATGGGCGAGCACATTCCCATGCGGAGAGTGGGCACCCCGGAGGATATCGGACAGGCGGTGCTTTGGCTGGCTTCCGACGCCGCTTCCTATGTAACCGGCTCGAGCCTGAAGGTCGATGGGGGGCTTATCCTGCCGGGGATGCCGGAGCATGACGACGAGTCGGCGAACTATTATGGTTGGTCGCCGGTGGAGGACTAATGCACGGGGCCTCTTCATTTTGACTTTGGCCCCTCCTCCCGTCATACTGAATTTGAGCTTTCGCTCGAAGCCAGGAGACCTACCGTTGGGAGGAATATGAGATGCTTAATCTGTTTTCACCCGAAATGCTCCGCAATCCTTATCCGATGTACGAGGCGGTTCGCTCCGCCCAGCCCGTCATGTATGTGGAACCGCTTCAGCTGTGGTCCGTCTTTAGGTACGATGACGTCAAAATGGTGTTGTCCGACCACGCCCGCTTCTCCTCCGGCCCGGGCGGACCTCCCGCCGCAGCAGGAGGTCCGCCAAACGGAGACGGCTTCAGCCTAGTGACCACCGATCCGCCCCGGCACACCGACCTCCGGTCGCTCGTTAACCGGGCGTTTACCCCGAAGGCCGTGGCAGCCCTTGAGCCGAGAATCGAGCAGATTACTCATGAACTTCTTGATCAGGTGTCCGGAACCGGACAAATCGACCTGGTGCACGACTTTACCTATCCCCTTCCGGTCATCGTGATCGCCGAGCTGCTTGGAGTTCCTTCGAACGACCGGGACCGCTTCAAGGAATGGTCCGACGAAGTCGTCGCTTCGGCCGATGCCGTCATCGGCGGGAGTCATGACAAGGGCAAGCAGGCGAACGACGAGATGAACGAGTATTTCCGCGGCATCATCGCCGAACGCCGGAAGGCACCGCGTGAGGACTTGATCAGCAGCCTGATCGCTGTGGAGGAAGGGGCCTTCCGCCTGAGCGAAACGGATATTCTCTCGTTCTGCCGGCTTCTGCTTGTCGCGGGCAACGAAACGACGACGAACCTGATCGGCAACGCCGTGCTGAGCCTTCTGGAGAATCCCGGCGAGCAGGAAAAGCTGCGCTCGAACCCGGACATGCTGGCTTCCACTATAGAAGAGGTCCTTCGCTTCCGCTCCCCATTCAAGCCATGTTCCGGACCGCGAAGGAAGACGTAGAGCTCCGGGGTCAAGTAATTCCGAAGGGGAGCAAGGTCATCGCTTGGATCGGTTCGGCTAACCGGGATGAGGCCAAGTTCGCCGACCCGGCCCGCTTCGATATTGCCCGGGACCCCAATCCTCACATTGCGTTTGGCCACGGCATCCATTTCTGCCTGGGGGCCCCTCTCGCCCGTCTCGAAGCCAAGGTGGCACTGACCGCCATCCTGGACCGGCTGCCGGAGCTGCGCCGGGAGAATGACGAGCCGCTTGAGCCGGCACGCGGGTTTATCGTTCACGGCGTGAAGAGCCTTCCTTTGCGGTTTAACCCGACCGTGGGATAGCCTTAGGCGCCGCCATAGGACCGAATGGCATTCTCCCGCCATAAGCATTAAGAGGACCGGCAGGCGGCCACCGGATCACTCCGGCAGCCTCGCTCCTCTTGTAACGCACGGAAGGACCCTGCCCGGGAGGCAGGGTCCTTCCTTCTTTCTATTGGTGAGTCTTGCACGGCTGCGGCAGAGTGTCTTACCGTCTTACAAGATAATGCCGAAGAACTTCTTCAACGCGTCCCGCCGCTCCTCTTCATTAGCGGGCCGGAAAACCTCGACTCCCTCCGGGGTGAACGTGCGAAATTCCTCCCCGGCTACGGTACGCCGGCCTTCCGGAGTGCGGATGGCCACCATCGGCGACCTGGTGAAGATGGAATCCGGCGAATGCTCGCACCAGTAGGAAGCCATGAGGAAATCGTTCTTCAGCTGCGGCTCCTCGGTAAAGGAATACAGGCGGCTCCAGGCTCCGCCCTTCTTCTCCTCCAGCATCCAGCCAAACAACGGCTCCTTCGTCAGCCGGTACACCTCCTGCCCGTCCCGCTGCTCCAAGCCCTCTGCGAGAAGAAGAGGACGGAGCGGCACGCCTCCTCCCACTCCCACATCGCAGAGGTATTGGCCTTCCCCGCAGGCGACCTTAAGGACATGATGACGCCTTTTGGGCGGCGGGTTCGGCTCGTCGCGCCAGAAGCGCGCGAACAGATCGGTCACCTCGTAGCCAAGCTGCCGGAGCAGGTGACCAAACATCGCATTGAGCTCGAAGCAGTAGCCTCCCTGCCCCGGTTGACGATTTTGTCGTAAAGGGCGTCGATTTCAAGGGATAGAGGGGTTCCTTCTAGAATATCCAGATTCTCGTACGGCACCGACAGGAGATGATGCTCCTGCAGCGCGGCCAGAGCCTCCGGGCTTGCCTCTCTTGGCCCCTTATACCCGATCCGGTTCAAATAAGCTTCTGCCTCAAATGTCATGCGGATGATCGTCACCTGCTTCCTTCGTCTTCTTTATACTTGAACCTGTTCTTTATAGATTTGGGGATTCTGCCTCCGGCATTCTTCCATAACGGCCATCTGGCGGCGTACTTGCTGCGGAGTGATCTCAAGCGGCTCTCCGTTGACCAGGGTCCGGTACAGCATCTGGTACAGTTCCTCCGTCATGTATTCGAACGTGGTCCGGTCTTCCGGAAGCGATTCCTGCCAAGATCCCGTATGCCAGGTCAGCTGCTCGCTGCAATATGCTGGTCTTCCCTCAGGAGTCATTAGCGGTTCGCGCTCCAGCTTCTGCTCGGGAGCCTCTTCCGGCTTGAAATATTTCCACTCCAGTTTCTGGCCGTTTCCTCTCAAGCCGCCATTCGTTCCATGTACGACGAAAGCGTCTCTCGGGAACACCGAACAGGAGGAAATTTCCAGGTCGATGGTCGGTCTGCCTTCTCCTTTAAGAAGCAGCTTAACGTAATCCTCCGCATCGCCGAACGTGTTGGCGCGGTCCATGACACAGACCACTTCAGGCATTTCCTCTCCGCCGAAAAGCTGAAGGGCCTGGTCGACCGGATGCGGGCCGGTGTTAAGCAGGTTGCCTCCGTTGTTGCTTTGGAGCGTCTGCCAGTCCCAGCGGCGGGCGAAGCCGCTGCTCGTGAAATCGATCTGGATGATCCGTCCCAGCACCCCGGATTCAATGACCTTGCGTACTTGGGTAAAAGCCGGGTTGTACCTCGATTGCTGGAAGGCCGCCAGCAGCTTGCCGGAACGCTCCGAAGCTTCAATCAGCTGGTCGATCTCTTCCGTCGTCCGGGCAAGCGGCTTCTCGCAGAGGACGTTATGCCCCGCGTTCAGCAGCTCAAGTGTAATCGGCACGTGCTGATGGCTCGGACTCGCATTAACGATGAGATCCAGCTCCTCCTGCTTGGCCATATCTCTCCAGTCCGCGTAGGTGGTGCAGCCGTATTCTTCTTCCGCCAGCTTCCGGCGGTCTTCGAGACTATCGGCTGCGGCTGTTATGCGATAAAGTTCAGGCAGTTTAGCGAGCAAATTCCCGTGTATGTTTCTTCCGCTTCGGCCCAATCCGATTAATCCGATCTTCAATACCTTTTCACTCATGCTTCCGCCTTCTTTCTTAAGCTATGATTTGGAATGCTACTACTCATGATAGCTTCTATGCTCGGGAAGCGCTTGCTCTATTTTACTATGGAACTTGATTAATTTTTAGCCGCCGTGAACGCTTTCTTGTATTCGGTCGGGGTAAGACCCGTCCTTTTCTTGAAGGTCCGGTTAAAATGGCTCAAATGCCGGAAGCCGACCCGGTAGCAAATCTGGGTAACCGGCTCGTCACCTTTGGAGAGCAACGCTTTCGCCTGGGTGATCCGAACCTCATTCAAATATTCGACGAAAGTGAGCCCGGTCTCTTTCTTGAACTTGTGGCTGAAGTAAGCGGGTGCCATACCTGCTGCCTCGGCCCCTTCCTCCAGCGGAAGATCCCGGTTGTAGTGATTCTGTATGTAGCGGACGGCCGCTTTCATCGGGTTAGACGGGCATATCGCTGCAGGTGCGGGCGAATGCGGTTCCTTCATCCTTCGGTATTCCCGGTCCATCAGAATGAGGAGCTTGATCAGATTGATGCGGATGGAGAATTCGTATCCTTCTTCCCGTCTTGTGAATTCCTCCTGCAGATCCATCAGAAGCTGATCCACCAGAATCTGTTTGCTTCCGTCAATATGCAGCCAAGGCTGGAAAACCCGGCTTGCCCCCTCCCCTTCCTCGTTCCGGGTTAGCAGGGCATCCAGGGAATGAGAGAAGGCTCTCATCTCATCATGCACGAAGAACGGCAGAAAATCTATCAGCACGACCTCGTAGCCTTTGTTCGGCAGAGAGCAGATGCTGTGGGTAATCCCCGGCGGGATAAGAAATATATCCCCCTTCCCCACGGTCAGCAGCTTGCCTTGAAACCAGTGGCTGCAGACGCCCTGCACCACATAGGCGATCTGGATATAGTCATGGGCGTGAAGCGGCTGGCGGAACTCCCCGTCGGTATGCCGGTTGATGTTAAACGGAAACGAGCCTTTAAAGGTATCCGTGTTCCGGAATTTCAGAACGTCCAAGCCCGACCCCTCCTGATTTCCTTTTCTTACTTGTAACTTTATCTTAATTATAAGAAAGGAACAATAGCCCGTCCGAAGGAATGGCCCAACCCATAGATTGCAGCATATAAAACGGCCCCCGGGAGGTTGGGAACCCCTGGGGACCGCCTGCTTACCGTTCGTACCAATACGCTGTCCGGCCGGTTTCCATGCGGATCAAGGCCTCTAAGTAATAATAATCTCCCCAAATGATATAATCGTCGGGACCTCGGTTACCCCGGATGTAGTAGGATCCATGCTCAAGCAGTCCTTCCGCCATCGGCTGGCCGATGGTGGAATAATTGTCCACGAGGGATTTCATCGAACGCTCCACCGCTTCCTGGAAATAGGACTGGTCCGGATCGTCCTCGGACAGATGACCGGTCAGCTCGAGAAGACCGCACGCGGCAATGGCCGATGCCGAACTGTCCCGGTAGGTGTCCGGTCCCGGCTCCACGTCGAAATCCCAATAGACGACGCTGTCCTCTGGAAGGCGCTCGACAAAATAGCGGGCGAGCCGGCGGGACGTTTCCAGATAAAGAGGGTCGCCGGTATACCGGTAGGAAAGGGCGAACCCGTATATGCCCCACGCCTGTCCCCGGGTCCAGGTCGATCCGTCATGGTACCCTTGATGAGTGCCTCCGCGGACAGGAAGTCCGTTTTCCTGATTGAAATAAAAGGTATGGTACGATGAATCGTCGCCGCGAACCAGATACCGTCTGCTTTTGTCGGCATGAAGGACCGCAATGTCCCGATACTTTGGATCGCCGGTCTGCTCGGATGCCCAATACAGCAAAGGGAGGTTCATCAAACAGTCGATGATGATCCGGCCGCCGTTTTCTTCGTCTCCTTCCGGACCCCAGGCTTGAATATAGCGGCCCCGGGATCTCCAACGGGTCAGGAGATGATCCGCCGCATCCAGAGCCAGCTTCTTGGCGGACTCATCCTTCGTAATCATCCAGCAGGCTATCGCGGAAGGGTTGTACAGAAACCCGATGTCATGATGATCCAGACTGACCTTCCGGTCCAGCCTGCGGCGGTAGTCCGCCGTCTGCTTCCCCGCCGCATCCCGGAAAAAAGGGTCCTTGGAATATTCATAAGCCAACCATGCCATTCCGGTATAGAAGCCTTCGATCCAATCGTTGTTTTCTCCCCACTCGTAGCTCTTTAAGGCGGAGCCTTGGGTAATGTGCGGGAACAGGGCTCCGTGGGTTTCGATGTTCTGCTTCGTTTTCTGTATGGCGTCTTCAATGGCGGTCTTCCACATATTAGTTTCTCTCCTTCATTGGTGGGGTTGCTGCAAGGGACGGGCGACTAGAAAAAGGGGAGCCTTGCCGCTCCCCTTCTGGAAGGCTATGGAGTCATGCTTTCGAGAATATAGGCGATGTCCTCTCGCAGAAGCTTTGCCAGCTGCGGATCGATTCCCGTTCCTGCCTGCGCCTGGATTTCATTGCTTAATGCCCCTAAGTCATTCCTTCGGTTGTCCCCCTGCTTCTTAAGCGCAAGGTCTATTTTGGCCAAGAGACTGGTTCGGATCCCGGTATTCCGGATCCATCCCCTGTCGTATCCCATGTTCACAACCGTAACAAGATGCTCCGCATTCATGTCGATCAGGATAACGGCTTCCTTACTCGTTTCGAGCCCGGCCCCGTCGATGGCCACCGCCTTAATCGTATGCTCCCCAACGGAAAGGTCAAGCGGGTTAATCGTGAAGCTCGGGTCCTTGGCTTCCCCGTCCAGTGTGACCGACAGCGAACGAACCCCGGTAACGGAATCTGAGGCATACACCCGAACGGCAACCGAATCGGTCTGCCACATCCGTTCCGGCACCTCGACCGACACCTCCGGACCCGTCCAGTCTACGGTCACTTTAGCGGAAGCGGCGAATCCGCCTTCTTCCGTCACGGCGGTAACCGTCGTTATCCCCTCCCCTTTAGGGGTCACGATTCCTTGCCTGCTCACCTCCGCCACCTGGGGATCGGCGGAGGACCAACTCACACTGCGGTTCACGGCCGCCTCCGGAAGAACCTCGGCCTTAAGCTCGGCCGTCTCGTTCTTCTGTGTAAAGAGCAGCTCGCTCTTATCCAACCGGATGCCGGAAACAGCCGGAGGACCATAAACCGCCACTTCCGTGATGCTGTTGTAATTGTTCGCCGAGTTGCCGCTGCCGTAAATCCGGATGTAGCGGGCCTGCACCGGCTCGACCAGCACCGTTTCAGGTTGAACCGTGGTCCCCGAGCTTTCCACGCTCTCCAGCTTGGTCCAGGTCAGCCCGTCCAGCGAAGCCTCGATGTCAAAGTAAGCCCTCCGGGTAGTTCCGTTATAGATGGCCACCGCGACGGCGCTTACCGTCTGGGGCTGGCCGAGATCGTAGCGGATCCACTGCTGCCCGGCGGCGGACCAGCGGGTATTCAGATCGCCGTCGATGGTTTTGTCAGGCGTATTTCCCTGCACCGCTTCCGGCACGGCACTCGCTTCCACCCCGGTTACCTTAAGCTTCGTATATCCTTCCGGAGTACCGATAAGGGGCAGACGCTTGAAGGCTATGGTATAGCTGTTCCGGTTGTTCGGGTCGCTGCGGTCCTGAACCGTAATTTTCGCGCTGCCCGGAATGGAGGCTGCCTGCTGAACGGTGACGGAATGCGCGGAACCCGCTCCGACAACAGGGATGGACTCGGTTTCGAACGGAACCGCCACTTCATAGTAGGTTCCCTTCGGAGTGAAGCCCTTCAAAGGTTGACCGTCCACCGTCAGGCTGTCCAGGAGAGGACGAACCGGCTTGGGAGCCGGGGTGCCATCCGGGATCGACCATTGCTGAAGCGGGACGAGTGCCGGAACGGTTTCAGGCAGCGGATCGGTTTCATACAGCGGAACCAACCGGACCGCCATCGACGTCTCCAGCACATCCTTCAGGTGGACGGTCAGCTTGCGGACACCGCGATTGGGCGTTTGGCCATCAGGATTGGGTGAGGTCGGCAGCGGCACCGCATCCATGACGGAGAAGACCGCATCCGCCGGTCCGCCGATCAGCTGGGCGTAAACCCGCTTATCTCCCTGCCGGAGAATGGCCGCTTTCCCGTTCTCCCGAATCTCGATATCGGCCTTCGTATGCATGAACCAGTAGAGCTCGGAAGGCTCGCGAAGCTTCATTTCATCCTGAATCAGCAGTTCCGAACGATCCTCGGCCAGTTTCATGCCTCTAAGCATCTGAACGGCATCCTTGCGGTAGACTCCGGTCATATCCAGGATGGAGAACGCGCCTCTTGGCTTGGATTCCTCCCGGATCCGGAGCGCCTGGCCGCTCAGGTCCTGCTGAACGACGGGATTCTCCACCGGATTGATGACAATCGTGTTGTGGCCTTCCGTTTTTTGCGGTATAACGTCCATCTCTGGTACTTCATATCCCAGTATCCGGGAAGGCTGTAATCCTCGTTTCCGGTATCCATCGCCCACCGCTCGCCCAGTGCATCGAAGACGAACGTGCCGGCATCCA
Organism: Paenibacillus sp. CC-CFT747; assembly: GCA_030323305.1. Classification (GTDB taxonomy): domain Bacteria; phylum Bacillota; class Bacilli; order Paenibacillales; family NBRC-103111; genus Paenibacillus_AO; species Paenibacillus_AO aurantius. The sequence continues at coordinate 5,419,115 of CP106741.1, forward strand.
GATCGTTATGGCTCTTCAGCGTTTCGTTGAGCCCTTTCATGGAAGCGAACAACGCATCCGGGTCATCCCAAGCGCTTCTCATGGAACCGGACTCGATCGCCGAGTAGAACTTATCCAGCTCAACCGGCTTAGTATTGAACATGCCCGGTTTATACAGCATCAGGTAAAGCGGCGAGTAAACCCCTTTGCGGCGCGACAGATCGCCTAGATGCCAGGAGAATTCCGGACGCTGGAAGAAATCCGCAAACCACATGGATTCCGGCTGGGCCATCGAGATTCCGCCGTCATAGAAATCGAAGAATCCTTTCTCTCCGAGCAGGTGATAAGGGAAGGTCCCCGACTCCTCAAAGCCATCCAAGGTGGATAACCCATAATCCTTCCCCAACGTGTTATTCAGGGCGGCAATCATGTACGTCAGATATTGTCCGCCGTAATGCCAGTAAGCGGGACCTTCCGGCCAGGCCCCATCCGCCGTGTAATGACGAAGGGACTGCTGCAGCTTCTTGTACATTCCCTGCAGAACGGCTGCTGCGGCCGCCTCCGCTTCCGGGTTCTCGTCGGCAATGGCCATAGCGGCAAATCCGAAATTTCCGTTGTCCACCAAGTTAATGTTGTTGAATTCGCCATTGTGCGTAAAGACGCCATTGTACCAATCCAGCGCGACTCCGAGCGTTTTCACGCGGATGGCATCGGCTACCAGCGTACGCTGCTCGGGAGTCATCGCTTCATATACCAGATCGTATGCGAGCGAGACGCCGAAGCTCAGCTCGGCCATGGCGAGGATGTTGTTCGTCCTTGCTCCCCAATCTGGAAAAGCCGCCAGCGCTTCAAGCTCTTGAATAGCGCGCGCCGCATACCGGGAATCTCCGCTAAACTGATAGAACACGCCAAGCCGGATCAGGAGGTCGCGGATTGCGCCGTTATTCGCCCCATTGGAGGCGTAAGGCGTGGGAGCGGTACCCAGCAGCGGTTCGGTTTCTTTCTTCAGCGTTTCGAACCACTGGGTCACATCGGGGTCGCTGCCGATTAACCGCTTCGTGCTTTCAATCGCGGGCTTATCCGCCAGCAAACGGGGATGCTGCCCGTAGGTTGCCTGGGAACGGAACTGCGCGATGAAATCCTCACCGGACGGAATAACATAGACCCGGAATTCGGCCTCCGACTGTCCTCCCTTGCCGTCCACTGCGGCGACACGGATTTTATCGTAGCCTGTGTAATCCCCATTCGGGGTGTAGGTGTAGGCTCCGTCGGACTTAAGCTCGAAGGTTCCATGAGCCGGCCCTGTAACCAGGCTCCAGGCTGCGATATCCTTCTCAGGGTCGGATGCGATGGACAGTTTACCGGTGAGAGCCTTGTTCTTGCCCGTCGAGACCCAGCTTAAGTCCAGTACAGGCGGATCATTAACCGGAGTCACTTGAATGGCCGCCTCGGCAAACTTCGGACCCCCAGTTCCGGTAGACGCGGTAAAGAGGAATTCATCCTTTCCCGTAAAATCGGGGTTAGGGTAATAGAGGAACCGGCCGTCCGGGAAGACGGTCAGCTTGCCGTTCTGCGGGTCCACCGCTTTGCCGAAGGTTACGGGGGTTCCGGTGCTGTCCGAAGCCTTCAGCTGCCCTTTCAGCTCCCCGTCTTCCTCAACGGTTCCGGAGAATGGCTCGGCCGATAGGCTGGCCGGTGCCCCGACGCTGACCACCGAATGATCCGTAAAGCCTCCTTCCTCCGTTTTCACGGTGATGACGGAATATCCGTCGGCCAGCGCCTGAAGGTCGCCGTAAGCGCTTACCGAGACGGTATCCGGATTCGAGGAAATCCAGGTTACGGAGCGGTTGCTTGCCTCCGCCGGAAGGAATTCCGGCTGGAGCCTGGCCGTTTCCCCTTTCTGAAGGGACAGAACGGAAGGCTGAAGCGTAACTCCCTGAACTCCGGTCCATTCCTGGATAGCCAGGTCGTCGAACCACACCTTTCCGGTTCCCGTCTCAAGGAAAGCTTCCAGCTTCAGCCAGGCCGGCGAGGTGGCATTGTCCGGCATCGTCAGCGTCTTCTCGAAGTAAAACCAATCCTTCGTTCCGGTTGCCGTGACGAAATTAATGAGGACATTGCCCCCGGAGGTGCGGCCGATCTGATAGCGGATCAGGGCCTGGTTGGAGACGTTCTCCGTTTTCATCCAGCCGCTGATCTTATAAGTCCGGCCTGCTGTGACGCTTCCAATCTGCTGATAGACCGTTCCCCGGCTGGGCGAGGATGCTTCAATCCGAACCGATTGGGAGCCGGAATGAGAAACGCTCTTATCCACAGCAAAGACAGGCGAGCCGGAGAAAACATAGCGGGTCCACCCGGTCGGAGCGAGATTCCCCGACCAGCCGGAGACGGTTGACGTCTGCTCGAAGCCCCCGTTCGCGAACAAATTCGCAGAGCCCGTTTCGGCCCGGCTAATCCTTGCCCCTACGGGCAGAAAGGTACAAATCATCGATACAACCATGAGCAGAGATACGATTTTTCTCACGATCCAACCTCCTGAAGGTTTAGGGATGGGATAGCGTATCTAAGGTGTTGGGAGGAGCCCATACCATGGTTTGGGGTTAACCTAGATGATAGCGGCCCGCTTTGAGCGTTCTATCCTTTGATGGCGCCGATCATGACGCCTTTCACGAAATATTTTTGCAGAAACGGATAGAGGCATAGAATCGGAATGGTAGCGACGATGATGGTCGCGTACTTGATGGTTTCCCCGATTGGCATCTTGTCGCCTCCCCTACTCCGGTCATCATGGAATCGGTGCTGTTCGTTATCAGAATTTCACGCAGGATCAGCTGCAGCGGATACAGCTCCCGGTCCCGCAAGTAAATCATGGCGTTAAACCAGGAATTCCAGTGGCCCACCCCATAGAACAGGATCATTACGGCCACAACCGGCATGGACAGAGGGAGGACAACGCGGAAGAGAATCGTGAAATCATTCGCCCCGTCCAGCTTAGCCGACTCCTCCAGGCTGACCGGGACCCCGCAAAAGCCGTCCGCATGATGATCAGGTTGTACGCGCTCATGGCTGTAGGCAGAATAAGCGCCATCCGGCTGTCGAGCAGACCGAGATTCTCAATGAGCAGATAGGTCGGAATAAGCCCGCCGGTAAAAAACATCGTGAACACGATCATGAACATGACCGGGTTCTTCCACATCACCGTTTGCCGGGACAAGGCGTAGGCGCCAAGCGAGGTCATAAGAAGATTAAGAGCCGTCCCCAGAACGACGTAAATCAGCGTGTTGCCGTACCCGGTCAAGATGGCGGGATTGGCGAACACAAGCTTGTAGGCTTCAAAATTCAGCCCCTTCGGGAACCAGATCAGCCCTCTCATCTGCACCACCCAGGTCGGATCGCTGAGCGAGGCAAAGAGCACGTAAACAAACGGGTAGATCGTGACGATGGACAGAAGCACCATGAAGAGGACGTTAAACCCGTCAAAAAGATGCTCGCCCCAGCTGCGTTTGGTCATGTGGCAGCGCCTCCTTTACCAGAGCTTCGTATCGCTCGTCCGCCGGCTTATGGCGTTAGCGAGCACGAGCAGCACGAAATTGATGACTGAGTTAAACAACCCGACCGCCGAGCTGTAGCTGAAATTCGACTCCAGGATCCCCTTCCGGTAAACGAAGGTTCCGATGACATCGGCCGTCTCATAGGTAGTGCTGTTGTATAGGAGAAGAATCTTCTCCGTTCCGACCGACATGAAATGGCCGATCTGGAGAATGAGCAGGATGATGATCGTCGACGAAATCCCCGGCAGGGTGATATGGAACGTCTGCTTCCACCGGCTCGCCCCGTCGACCTTCGCCGCCTCATATAGAGACGGATCGATGCTCGACATGGCGGACAGGTAGATAATGGAACCCCACCCGACACTCTGCCAAATATTCGAGCTTATATAGACCGTACGGAACCAGCCGCTTTCGCGAAGAAAAGCCACCGGCTCCATGCCGAACCAGGCCAGCACATTGTTGATCAAGCCGTCGCGGGCCAGGAAATCGACCAGCATCCCGGAGATGACGACTATGGAGATAAAATGCGGCATGTACGTGATCGTTTGAACGGTTTTCTTGAAGGCCGCACTGCGCAATTCATTAAGAAGCAGGGCCAGCAGAATGGACGCCGGAAAGCTGAACAGCAGGTCATACAGGCTGAGCAGCAGCGTATTCCTGAGAAGACGGCCGAAATAATAACTGTGGAAGAAGTCTTCAAAATGCTTCAGCCCTACCCATGGACTGTCCATCAGGCCAAGACCCGGCGAGTAGTCCTTGAAAGCGATCTGAAGGCCGTACATAGGTACATAATAGAAAAGAATGTAGTAGGCCACGACGGGAACCAGCATCAGATAAACATATTTGTTAAGCTTCAGATCGCGAAGGGCGCGGTACCTGAAGGCATTCTTGTCAACACCGGCAGCGGGCGCTCCCGACCTTTCCTGCTTGACTACTGACATAACCAGCCCTCCTGTCGGTTCAATGTATGGGGATGGGACCGGTAAAACCGGAAGGCGGACCGGACATTCTCCGCCGCCTTCCCTATCCCTTCGGTTTATTTGCGGCTGTTGAAGCGGTCGAGCGCCGCCTGTCTTGCTTTAATGGCCTCCTCGATTCCCATGCTCTTCAGCGTTTGAACAAACTTGTCGTAATTGGCCATCGGCTCCGCGCCCATGATGAATTTGCTGATCATCTCGTCGCGGTACGTTTTGACGTCATTCATGATCGAAGCGACTTTGGAGCTCTCTTCAGCCGTCAGGGTGACAGGCGGCATCAGCTTCGAATGATCGGCGGTCATCCACGCCTTCTGGGCGTTCTGCTGCTCCGGCAAAGCGAAATACTGCTCGATATACCGCTTATCCTGTACAATCGGGCCGCTCCAGGAGGCGATGAAGTATTTGGCCATGGCCTGGGTAACCGGGAGCTTATCCGGGTTGTTCAGGATAGTATCGGTATACTTGGGATAGCCGTTCTCCATTTTGTAGCTCTGTCCTTCGACCCCAAAGTTGAAGAGAAGGTGCCCCTCCTGCCCGTATTTGTAATCCAGCCACTTGACGATCTGCTCCGGATTTTTAGCGGAGGAGGTGATGGCGGCGCCAATTCCGGTGAAGGGGTAGGTATATTGGCCGAGCGCCTTATCCCCTTCCTTCAGCACCGGATAAGGAACTCCCATGAGCGAGAAGGAGGGATCTTTGGGCTGCACCAATCCGATATAGCGTCCGATGCCGCTTCCGGCATAGCCGGAGAAGGATCCCGCCTGGTTGCCGGTTACTTTGGCATCCTTCAGCTTGCCGTCCGTCGTGGCGTAGTCCTTATCGATAAGACCCTCTTTGTACCATTTGGCCATGGTCGTAAGGTATTCCTTGTACTGCGGCTCCAGAGGGCCGTATTTGACCTTTCCGTTCTCTTGGAAGAAATCCTGGGTGATTCCCCATGCCCCGATGAACAAGTGGTTGAAATCGGTCTCTGAGGACATATAGACAAAAGGAAGCTCATCCTTCTTTCCGTTGCCGTTAGGATCCTTGTCGCGGAAAGCGGTGAGAACGGCTTCCCAATCGGCGATTGTCTTGGGAGCCTGCATGCCCACTTTGTCCAGCCAATCCTTGCGGAGGATGGGACCGTTAACACTAGACAACTGAGGGTCGCCGAGCAGGAACGGCATGGCATAGATGTTGCCCTCGTCCGTCGTAATCATCTTGCGGAATTCCGGATTGTCTTTCAGAACCTTGGTCAAATTGGGAGCGTATTTCTCGATGAGCTCGTTCAGCCGGATAATCCTTTTTCCTTGACCAGGCTGTCGGCCCCTTTGGGCGCGCCGCTCCAATCGTACTCAATGACATCGGGAAGCTTGCTCGAGGCGATCATGAGGTTGAATTGATCTTTCTCCTGTCCGGCCGGCGGGTGCTGGAAGTCCACCTTGGTGCCCGTCTTCTTCTCCAGCTCCTTATAAGCGGCAATCTCGTTGTAGCTCTTCATCGTGGCGGCAGCGTTCGGATTCAACGATACCCAGTAGCTGATCGACGCCGGATAGCTTACTTCGGCCGGTGTACCGGCTGTTGGCGAGGGGCTGGCCGCCGTTCCGGTTCCTTCTTTCTTGCTGCTGCATCCTGCAGCCGCGACCGCAACCAACGATGTGGCCAGAACAGCGGTGGTGAGTCTCTTCGTCTTTCTTCCTTCCATAAGGCGGACCCTCCTGTAAATGAATGCGAATTATTTAACCTGCAAATTCGATTATAGAGAATACCCCGCCAGCTGCCTATAATCCGTTCCCCGGCTCACCAACAGGTTTTAAGATGGGGGATAAACCGATTTTCGCGGGACCAACCGATCTTCTTTTCCTGTTCTTAAACCCTTGCCCCGCAAGCATTTGCCCTGCCACCAAAGGGAATGCCGGTTGTCCGGCACCTCCGGACCTGTACCGAACCTGCAATTGTAGGAGGTCCCGAGGTGTGCTAAACTCAAACCAAAGTCATGCCCACGAATGCACGGGGAGGAAACCGAATTGATCCAACGACGCAAGAAGCTTTTCCTCACATTATGGTTTTCCTATCTCCTTATTCTCTTTATCCCCGTTTCCATCTTTGCGGTGTTGTATACCAACATCGAGCAGCTTATGGTGAAGAACGCGAACCGCTCCAATCTGGCTATGCTCGAGCAGGCCAGGCAGGCCGTGGACACCCAGATGCAGGAGATCAACCGGCTGACCAGCCAGATTGCGACCCAGCCCAAGCTTCAGACTTTATGGAATATCCGGGAGAACGACCGCTATGTGGAGTATTCGGAAGCCGTCAATATTCTTAAGAATATCCGAAGCGGAAGCACCTTTGCCGGCAACTATTACATCCAATTGGCGGAATCGGATCTTATTCTTTCCCCAAGCCTGAAGACCGACACCTCTACGTATCTGAATAAGATCAGCACGTATGCCGACAAGGACGAAGCCTGGGTTCGGTCCCATGTCTTATCCGGCTATCATTTCCAGACCTTCTGGCCGTCCGCTTCGATTATAGAGAACTCTTTGATCAAGAATGTGATCACCTGCGCCGTCTCCCTTCCCCTGGGCGAAAGTGCCAATGTCAGGGCCACGCTTGTCATTCTCATTGACGAGGAGCAGATCTTCAACATTCTGAAGCAGATCGAATGGGCCAGCAGCGGAAGAATCTACATTCTGGACGACCATAACCAGGTCATCATGTCATCGGTAGGTGACCGGACCCTGCCGGAAGGCGTACTTCCCGAGGTGAGCGGAAGTCCGCAATACCGGACCATTGAGCTGGATGGGAATTCCATGATGCTCTCCTCTACGGCCGGAACCAGCGGATGGAAATACCTCTCCCTCGTTCCCGAGGAAGTCGTTCTGAAGAGGGTTAATCAGATCAAGCAATGGGCGTATCTCGTCCTGGCCGCCGCCTTGGCCGCGGGCTCTGCGGCTGCCGGCTGGATGGCTTACCGGAATTACAGCCCGATCCGCGACATGGTCACGGCTCTCCTCAACGGACGGAGTGAAACCGCTCCCATCTCAGGAAACGAGTATGAATTCATCCAGTCTTCCATCACCGCAACGCTTGCCGAAGGAAAGCAGCTTAAGCAAAGGCTGGAAGAGCATACCCCCGTCGTCCGGGCCCACTTCCTGACGAGGCTGTTGAAAGGCCAAGCGGATCCCGATGCTTTCAAGGAGAGTTCCCTTGAGTTTATGGGACTCCGTTTTCCCTATGACGGCATCTGCGTCGTTCTGATTGAGGTGGACGACCTGAGCGAGTTCGGAAAGGAGGACACCGAGCGGGAGTGGGCGCTTGCCCGCTTTATTCTCATTAACTTAAGCAGCGAATTGATAGGCGATTCCGGCTATGTCACGGAAACGGACCGGAACCGGTTTGCTATCCTCATGAACGTAGAGGACGACTCTGAAGAAACCAGACTTAGGCGCGATGAATTCGTTTCCCAGCTTAAGCAGGTCGTGGAAGGCCGTTTCCGGTTGAAAATAACGGCGGCAGCGAGCTCTATTCGCATGGGCCTGCCGGAAGCCGGCCGATGCTATGCCGAAGCGCTGGAGGCGTTGGATTACCGGATCATTCACGGAATCAGCTCCTACATTCATTTTGACGAGATCCGACAGCCGGGCGGGGGTTCTATCAGTATCCGATGGAAACCGAGGTCCAGCTTACGAACTTAATGAAAAGCGGGGATGCTTCCGGTGTAGAAGCCCTTCTCGATGACATTTACCGGACCAATGAAAGGTCCCAGGGCATGACGCCCGAAATGAGCAAATGCCTGTTCTTTGACTTGCTTGGCACGGTTCTGAAGGTGCTCCACGCCTTGAAGCTGGACGGGAAGGAGCTCTTCGCCGATACCGGAGATCCCGTTAAGCTGATCATGAGCAGTCACTCCGCCGAAGATATGCTGCGCCGGATCAAGGAATTGTCGGCCATGATCTGCTCCATCGTCTGCGAGGCCAAATCGGACCAGAGTGACCGGCTTAACGAGCAAATCAAGCAATACCTCGAAGAAAAATACGCCGATAACGGCCTGAGCCTCACCTCGATTGCCGATCATTTCGGGGTGACGGCCCCCTATGTGTCGGGCTTCTTCAAAAAACAGAACAACATGAATTTAACCGACTACCTGGTCGCTATCCGGATCCGCGAAGCGAAGCACCTTCTGTCCGATCCCCGTCTTACCGTTCTCCAAGTCGCCCAGATGGTCGGATATGCGACGGATATCGGGTTTATCCGGGTCTTTAAGAAGCAGGAAGGCGTTACGCCCGGAAAATTCCGGGAAATCGCCCTGCGGGACAAGCAGGCCGATAGCGGATAAGGTATACTGAAGAAGAATCCATGGAGAGGAGTCGATGTATCATGATCATGCGTCCCCTGCCCTGCCTGAATCAACCGAGCTCCGCCGTTATGTTCGGAGCCGCCAGCCTGGGATCCGTTTCCCAAGAAGAGGCCGATGCTTCTATCTCTTACGCCCTGGAGCAGGGAGTAAACCATTTCGACACGGCTGCAAGCTATGGAGATGCCGAGCTTCGAATGGGTCCCTGGATGCCGAAAGTCCGGGACCGTATCATCCTCGCGACCAAAACGGGGGAACGGACCCGGGAGAAGGCAAAAGCCCAGCTTCACCGGTCGCTGGAACGGCTGCAGGTAGACTCCGTCGACCTGCTTCAGATGCATGCGGTTGGTGACATGGACAATCTCGATCAATGTACCGGCAAGGGCGGCGCGCTCGAAGCCCTGCTGGAGGCGAAGGAAGAAGGGCTGATTCGCGCTATCGGCATTACGGGACACGGCCATCAGGCGCCAGCCGTTCATTATGAAGCGCTGCGGCGGTTTCCGTTCGATACCGTTCTTCTCCCGCTGAATTATTACCTCTACTCCATACCTTCCTACCGGGCCGATTTCGACCGGCTGCTCGCAGCCGCTTCAGAAAGCGGTACCAGTGTGCGGGTAATCAAAGCGATCGCCAAAGGTCCTTGGGCTCCGGAGCAGAAAAGGGAGTATGCCACTTGGTACGAGCCCTTTGACACCCAGAAGGTGATCGACGCCTGTGTCCATTTTGTGCTTTCTTTTCCAACTATCTCTGGATTTGCGAGTGCGGGGGACGTCCACCTCTTCCCCAAAATCGTAGACGCCGTCAACCGCTATGGTTCCATGAACGACGAGGAGGCGAACGCCATTCTCTCCTCCATTCAAGGGTACAGCAGCCCTTTTGAAACCCCGGTATCTTAAGCAAAGAAACGCGCGTGCTTGCTCAGCAGCCTTCCGGCCATTACGGCGGAAGGCTGCTTTGCTTAACGTCGTTCGTCACCCCAACGTCGGACCAGCGGTTCTTCCCTATGGTTTGCACACAGGCGGGCTTATTATATAATACCTTATGTCCGATCATCCCTGGCACAAGGGATATCCATCCTACGTAAGGAGCCCTGATAATGGAAATCATCGACATCCCCTCCCATTTGATCGAGGAGGACAAAGATCAGCCCCGTAACCAATTCGATGAGGAAGCCCTCCAAGAACTCATGAGGAGCATTGAAGAATTGGGCTTGCTCTCCCCCATCAAAGTAAGAACGGTCGCAGGCGGCCGATATAAGATCATTTACGGCAACCGCCGGTACAAGGCATGCATGAGACTCGCTCTTCCTTCCATTCCCTGCATCGTTTCGACGGCCGATAACGAGCTGGAGATTTATTTGGAGCAGGTCGCCGAGAATCTGAACCGCGAGAGCTTCAATCCTGTCGAAGAAGCGGAAGCCTTTCACAAGCTGATGAATGATCCCAAATTCAGCTCCTCGGTTAAATTCCTTTCCAGCAAGCTCGGAAAGCCCGAGACGTACATCAAGCACAAGCTGGATCTGCTCAACTTCGGACCGTCCGTCCGCAAGCTCGTCGTAAGCGGCTCCGAAATCCGCAAGGACCGGCTGACGGAAGAGCAGCTTCTTCCTCTTAAGGATCTTCCGCTCGAATACCGCGATCCGCTCGCCAAAATCGCCGCACGGGACGAGCTGCCGGTCAGCGACGTGAAGAAAATCGCCCGGCTGTTCAAGGATAAGGAGCTGTCCGACAATACCAAAGGCAAGCTCCTGTACAAGAACGGGAGCGAGCTGCTGGAAACGTGGTCCATCCGTCAGCAGAACAAGGCCAAGCGGCAAGAGCCCGCCGCGCCCCCGCCTTCTAAAGAGACCAAGATAGAGAAGCAGGGCACAGGGGTACCGGATGCCCAGGAGAAAGAAGCGGCTCCCCTTCGAAGCCGTCTTCCTTGCCTCCGATGGACAAGCTCCTTGAGCTTCTTGCGGCGGAAGATCACTCATCCTTCCGTTACAAGGAAGCTGCTCAAGCCGCATCACAGCTGGAAGCGGCCGACCGGGAGACCGCGGCTTCCGCAATAGGCGACCTGATCGTCCGGCTGGAGAACGAGCTAATCGAATGGAAAGCTCTGCAAGAGCGGATGGCCAAGCAGCCGGCCGAGTGACGCCACACTCCCCGCCGCCGGGAACGCATAAGCAGAAGCTCACCAAACCAAACAAAGCTAAGCCGCGAGCGGCTTAGCTTTGTTTGGTTCCTGCTTATCATCCTACGATCGTTCCGTTCAGCCCCTGACCCGAGCGACGATGTCCAGCACCTTGGCCCGGGTCAGCTTGCTGCCGCCGCTCGCGATGATGTTGACCGTAGCATGGGCAAGCGCCAGAGGAATCCGGCAGAAATCGAGAGCCGGTCCTTTCTTAAGCTCGGAGATGTATTCGTCCGCGGCTTTCAGATTCCGGCGGGTGTAGCGGACCATCTCGTCCATCCCCCATCCCTCGGGGAAGAAGTTGACTCCACGGGTGCCGTCTTCCGAGCGGTTGCGGAGAATATTGACCGACTGCAGGCCCCGTCCGAAAGCCACCGCCTTGACGGGATCGGACTTCGTGTCGTCATACCACGCCCACAGGTCGGACAGCATCTCGCCTACCGCTCCCGCGACGCAGTACGTATACTGGTCCAGGTCCTCTTCGGTACGGATCTCCCACTTCCGTTCCACCCAATGAGCCATCCCGAGGGACATCTCTTGGATATAGCGGAAAACCGTCGGAGCGATGCTGGTCGGGCACAAGGAAGCCCAATCGCTGATTCGCAGGCTGACCTCCGGGATGGAGTCCCGGTAAGGGGCCAGAAAAGCATCCAGCGCCGCATAAATCTTCTGCTCGCCCTCTTGATCAAAGGCTTGTCCGATGCCCTTCAGAAGCTGAATCTTCAGTGAATCCTCCATCTCCGGATGGTCTTCTATTTCGTCGATCGCCCTCATACACAGGTAGGCGGAGGCGACGGCCTCCTTCAGGCCGGGCTTCAGCCGGCTGATTGGAATATAAAAGGTGCGGCTCGTATCAGCCAGCATCTTCATGGCTTTCTCCAGTGTTACGATGGTATTCCCTCCAATGGTCAAGTAAAGGCATGGATACCTGTCGATCCCATTCCCTTAAGTTTGTGCCTATGGAACATCTAACCATTACCCGAACGGTAACGAAGCGAAACAGCGCTCCGTATGCACTCTTCTTAGCGTACACCAAAGGGCGGGGTCTCAACAACCCAAACGGGTCTCCCTACCCATAATAATTTCCGCCCGTTCGGAAAATAATACTAAAAGAATTCACAAATCACGGGAGGTGCCCTAATGCCGGATAAGGAAAAAGAGACCGTCGAACCGTTGGAAGCCGACGAACTGGAAGAAGACGAGGAAGACCTCGAGGCCGAGGACGAAACCCATGTGGAATGGGCCGGGTTTATCTAACCGCTCTTCCCCTAAGCCTGCGCCCCTCCAAAAAGCAGCAGCGAAGCGAATAAGAAACAGCCATCCCGCCCGGGATGGCTGTTTGGCTTGGAGGTATAGAATTAGGAGGCCGAGGCAATTTCGCGGTTAACCTTCTCCCGGAAGTTCAACAGAGCACGTTCTTCAAGCGGATAGCTCGTCATGCTTAAGCCGCTGCCCAGCTCTTGCTCGACCAAGGCAAGCACCTTCTCCCTGCCCGCGGATTCCTCCAGCAGCTCCAGCGCACGCAGATCCTGCAGCGCCTCCGTCATCACTTCCAGCCGGATGGACTCGACCGGCCCATCCTCTCCCGGATAAACGAGAAAGGCATCCCCGGAAGGAAACGCATGTCCGGCATCGGTCACCCGGTAAGGATCAATGGGATACTTGGAATACTGCGAATACCAGAAATTATAGCCCCAATGAAGGAAGCCTTTTAGGTTATAGACATAGGACAGAACCCCCATGATCCGGTTTCGCGAAGATGGCATATGGAAGAACCGGTTGGGAACATCGATATGCTGGGAGCAGCAATAATAGGTCCACAGCTCATCCAGCTTTCTTTCCACGAAAGGCTCGATATGATTGTTGGCGGGAATGGGCTGCTTGACGAGTCCTTTATCATAGAAGGTTGCGTCCGACAAAGCATCGATAATGGGATATTGGTCCAGATGCTTCCGGATGAGAGCGCTTGCTTTGGAATACGACTCCAAATGGGACAAGTTCGGTTCGTCCGAAATATGAAAATAACATTTGTCCTCCCATCCGGTCCGCTGAAGAAAAGCGATCAAATCCGGGAGAAAGGCATCGAGAAAAGCTTCGTATTCCGGACCGGCCGCGTCGGTGTCCCAGCCAAAGATTTGCTGCAGGGTTCCATCCAATTCCGCTATTATTTTGGGGGCGTGCTTGGCTCCCCATTGGGTGAACAGATGGGACATTTCCAAATAAGGGATGCCTTCCTCTTCGCATAGGGAGATCCAACGTTCCAGCCTCTCATAGCCAAAGCTGTAGGCGCTGCCCGTCTTCTTCACGTCGACAAGCTGAACCGTCGGCCGTTCTCCGCCCACCTCGGTATCGAGCGGAGGCGTAAACAAAGGAGTCAGGATCATATTCATTCCGTGCTCGGCTGCCGTACGAATAAACTGCCGGATCCTGACCCAGTGCTTCTCACTGAACACTGCGTCCCCGTAATAGGTGGCGAGGCAGTCCGCATGGAACCATTCGGTATGCAGGAGCCGCTGCTTCGGCAGATCGGCCTCGATCCGGTTTAAGGTAAAGGTCTCCTCTGCAGCCTTTTCTCCGTCCGCGGAGGTGAAGACAATATGTATGGCCTCTTCCCCGCCCTTGCTTTCCCCGCCAGGATGAACGGTCACCCAGACCGATCTCCACTGCTGGGGAGGACCGACTACCCGGCCTTCCTTTATCGGAAGAAGAGGATCCGGATACAAGCCGGGGGTGCTGCGCAGAATTCCCTCGTCATGCCGGTGATAGCAAGGCATCTCGGAAGGCACCAGGCCAATTTCGCGAAGCGTGATGCTCGAGCAGCCGCTCGTGGAGGCCTTGACGAATAGAGGCTTGGTCAAGTGGCCGCACCGGTAAGCGACCTGGAACGAGTAGGTTTCGTTCCTTAAGGCGGTCCCCGCCATCCAAGGCTCGGCCTTCAGCCCCTCATCCGCAAAAACTTTAACAAGTGAGGAAACCAGCCGGGTTTCCAAGGAAATCGGTTCCATCTAACAATCCCCTTCCTTCTCATAGCAATACCTGTCGAATACAGGATACGCTTTATCGGAATCCAAGTCCAGGTAATTCTTCCAACCCCCGAAGCGTGACGAGAAGGGCACCCCATTGGGATTAGTTATGCCGGTCGGGGCTCTGCGACCATCCGGGCCTTTCTCCAGCTGCCGAACCGGTAATAGAGCAAATTAAGGCCGGCCGCGACCGCGAATCCGACCGGAAAGCTCCACCAGATCGCCTCAAAGCCGTAATGGTGTCCGAGGAATACCGCGAGCGGATTGCGGACGAGCAGCAGGGCGATAAACGAGATGACCAGCGGAACGACAACCGAGCCCGACGAACGAACCACTCCCGCCACAACATTGAAGATGCCGAACAGAATAAACGACCAGAGGGTCAAGTTATTGATGACCATGCCCATTTCCATCGCTTTTCCGGTCGAGGGAAGGAACAAGCCCAGCGCCTGACGGTTGAAGAGGTGAAGGATAAGGACCAGCAGTCCCGTCAGGGTAATGTTGAAGGCAACTCCCGTCCAGGTAACCCGGGACACACGGTCCCAGAGCCCCGCTCCTATATTCTGGGCCGCCATCGAAGTCACCGCTCCGCCCACCGCCATAGCCGGCATCTGGACGTAGCTCGACAGTTGGCCCGCCACGCCGAAGGCGGCCGCCGCTTCGGAGCCATAGGAATTGACCAGATGAATCAGCACGAGATTGCTTACGGAGACGACTACCATGTTGAGGCCCATCGGGACCCCTTTTTGACCGTCGTCTTGACGATTGTCCAATTGATGCGCAGAAGATGAAGCTCCTCCGCCGTGATGCGAAGGAAATACTTCCGGCGGTATAGAAAAAGGATAAGCGCGGAAAAGCTGACCAGCCGGGCGATGAACGTAGCCGTGGCGGAACCGGCTATCCCCATTCTCGGAAAGGGACCAATCCCCTCAATAAGCAGGGGATTCAGAGCAATATCCAGAACGGCTGAGAGCAGCAGGAAGTAAAAGGGAGTTTTGGCATCTCCCGATCCCCGCAAAACCGCCATGACCAGATTAAACCCGAACATAAACGGAACCCCGGCAAACAGCACCCGGGTATAAGCGACGGCTAATGCTTGGGCATCGGGAGGTGTGTTCATCGCTTGCAGAATCCAGTGGGAGCACGTCAAGCCGATTCCGGTTACGATCAAGGAAAGAATAAGGAAGAAAACGGTGCTCGTGCCGACTACTTTCTTCGCTTCGTCGACCCGCCGGGCTCCCAGGTTCTGCCCGACCAGGATGACCGAGGCCATAGCCAGACCGAAAATGGCGCTGATCAGAAAAAACATGATGAGGTTCGAGTTAGAAGTGGCGGCCAGCGCCGTTTCCCCGAGGAAATTTCCTATCCAGATGGCATTGATCGAGCCGTTCAGCGACTGAAGCACATTTCCGAGCAGAATAGGCAGCGAGAAGAAAAGCAAGGTGCGGGCGATAGGCCCCTCGGTTAGTGAGGGACGGTTTTTTTGCGGTGGCGATGCGGACATGGCTGGCAGGACTCCTCTTCCTTTAGTCTATTCTAGTATTTTACCTTATTCTAGGGGATTGGGTAAGACGTTCGTGCCTCCCGTTCGCTTTTTGTCCTGCCCGGTGGTATTATAGTTGTATTAAGAAAAGAGATCCTATAAAATTTACCTATCCCAGAAAAAGAAGGATTGAACCGATAGATGAAACGTGAGAGTGAATTTCGCTATACCAAGCTGGCCGGTATTCTGAGGGAGCAGATCCTCTCCGGCTATATCAAGCCCGGGCAGTTTCTGATGTCCGAGAACGAGTTGTGCCGCCACTACGCCATGAGCCGAACGTCCGTGCGTAAATCGCTGGAGGAGCTGCTGAAGGAAGGCTTGATCGTCAAGAAGGTCGGTCAAGGAACCATCGTTTCCCCCGACCTGGCCATCGAACCGTCCAACAAAAAGGTTCTGCGCATCCTGGCGACCTCTCCGTCCCATTTCATGGATTCGTGCATGCCTTTCATTATCGAAGAATTCGAGAAGCAGAATCCGCATGTGGAGGTCAAATGCCTGAGCTTTCCGACAAGCGACTTCTGGGAATCGATTCGCTCGAGCAGCCAGATCGGTCTTCAGGCGGACATTGTCTTCGCGGGGGACCGCCAATTCAGCGAGATGGAGGAAGCCGGCCCTTTCCTTGACTTGAGGGAGCCCTTTAAGGATGTGCTGCCCGAGATTTATCCGGATCTGCGCAAAACCTTCGAGTCCGGGATGCAGATGCCTGCCATTCCTGTTACCTTCTCGCCGGTCTATCTCGTCTATAACCCGAAGCTGTTTCACAAACACGATATTCCGCTCCCGAAGCATGACTGGACCAAGGAGGATTTCCTTAGAGCCGCCCAGCGTCTGACCATTGATACGGATGGAGACGGCATTATTGACCAATACGGCTTGACCCTCTCCTGCTCCCTTAACCGCTGGCCTCTGCTTGCCTTGCAGAACGGCGTCGATTTTACGGGATCGATCGACCGGGAGGGCCTCGTGAAGACGCTCACCTTTATTCACGATTTGCTGTACCGCTACCGGATCGCGACCCTGTCTCCCCGGTATTTGATCAATTCGGAAGCCTTTATCCGTCAGAAAGCGGGAATGGTGCTGACCACCTCCATCGAGCTGGCCGGATGGCGCAAGGAGACCCTTCCGTTCGAGCCCATGGTCGCTTCCATGCCTTTCGGGGAGCGCAAGGCCTCTCTGCTCATCGCCAACGCGATGATGATCCCGGCCGCTTCCGAGGAAGAGGAGCTGGCTATCCGTTTTCTCAAAACGGCGCTTGAACCGGCCATCCAAGAACGCATCAGCCGGGAGCACAAGTTTCTTTCGGTGCTGCAGCCTGTCAACGACGCCGTCTACAGCCCAACCGAGCTTACCCCGCTCAACATTGAGGGAAGCCGGATCGTCAACAGTCATTTCCTTCACGAGCTGTTCACCGATTTCAGTGTGATGGAAGAGATCGAAGCGGAAATGGAGCTCTTTTGGTCCGGTCTTGAATCCGCCGTTCATTTTGCGGACCGGATGGTGACGATGATCGAAAGCCGTCTAACCCCTTCTTCCCAATAAGTGAGTTTTCGGTTATCCGCCGATACTCCTGTGTTGCCAAAAACAAATCCCCTCGTCCATCCGGACGGGGGATTTGTTTTTTATGCTGACTAGCGGCTTAAGGAACCTTAGGGGCATCTTCCCTGGACGGGGTTCTTCTTCCTCCGGGCAGGACCGGCATTGAACCTTGCCGTCGTCCCGCACCACCCCATCCAGAAACCCGCTGTCACAGTAAACCGGCCGGCCGCAAAGCACACAATGTCCCACTAGTTCCTTCATCCCGCTTCTCCTCCCCAATACACGGCATCCTGCCGCTCTTCGTTGTCCTCACCGGCGGATTTTCCGGTTTCAAACCAAACTTCGCGGAAATCGAACCACCCAATGGCGTTCAGCTGCAGGCCCTTCAAGGAGGGATGATAACTCGTCCGCTGGTGGCGGTGAAACAGAAAGATCGCCGCGTGCCGGCTCCGGATCCACTCGGTCAGTTCAAGGGCGCATGCTTCTTGGGCTTCCTTGGCCGTTTCCCGTCTCATCCGGCGGATGATGGAACCGGCTTTCTCCATCATATCCGGATGCAGGAACATCCGGAAGCAGCCGTTCTCCGAAAGGAACAGCTCCAGCATCGAGACAGCGAGATCGTCCTCTACCCCCTGCTCGCTGATAAAAAGATCCGTACTCAACCGGTTGTCGCTGCTCGTTATATTCCCAAGAAGCTCGATTACTTCCACTTTCAAGCCCAGCTCCCGGCAGGATTCCGTGAACCATTGGGCATCCGTTTCACTGCCGGCATATATTCCAAGCCGGATGGTCATACCGGCACAGCCGGATTCCTCCAAATAGGTTTTGGCCAACTTCGGATTGTAAGGGTTCGGGAATCTCGGCGACTGCTCGGGCACGAAGCCGAAAGCCGGCTCCACTTCGGCGGCATACATCGAGATCAGCCGGTCCCGGTCCAGTCCGTAATGCAGGGCCTTGCGAAAGGCTTCCCGTTGAGACGGTCCTTCCTTAACCGTGTTGAACACAAGAAGGCGGGAGCCTCGCTGAACGGTCTCCACCCCTCCCAATCGGTGATGGGCTGTCCCTTGTAACCTCCGCCGCAGGAGCTTCGCAGAAGCTGGTAGTCTTCCTGCAGGGAGTCGCTACCTTCCCGATCGTAGGGCATAAACCACATTTCAATCCGGTCCAAATGGGCCCGGGTAGAAAAATAGTCCGGCCACACCTCCAGCACCAGCTTGTTCTCGTCATTCTGAATGACCCGGAAAGGCCCGGTTCCGACCGGGAGGCTGGCGTCGTAGGCTCCCCCAAAATAATCAGCCGGGACGATCGAGGCCGGATCAAAGCTGAGACACCGCATAAACAGATGATTCGGCTCGTAGAGCTCGATACGGATCCGGTGACGGCTCAGAACCTCTATCGATTTGACATCCTCAAGAAGCCATTGATACGGCGAAGCTCCCCTCCCCGGCGAATGCGCTCCAGCGAATATCTCACATCTTCCGCCGTTAGCTCCCTGCCGTTGTGGAAGAGAACGCCCTTGCGCAGGTAGAAGGTCCATCCGACCGCTCCGTTCCCGAGCGGCTTCCAATAATAGGAAAGCTGGGGAAGGATGGTACCGGTCTTCGCATCATAGTGGACCAGCCGGTCGTAGACATGCTTGATAATCTGCCCTTCCATGCAATAAGCGAAGCAGGCCGGATCCAGCGAATAGATCCTTTTCTGAAAAGGGATGCGCAGCACGTCCTCCACACTGCCGCTCTTGGTTACCGTCTGATAGCCTAGTTTGGCCGTCAGCCAAATTGAGAACTGCTCTTTCAGCTGAGGGTAAACTCCTTCATACCGGTCCATCAGCTCATAGGCCTGCTGAAGAGCGCCTTTCTCCACCTGGTCCCGCGCCATCTGCAGGACGAGCGATTCCGGTCGCAGCCGGAACCGAATGCGGGATTTGTTTCCCCGTCCCCGGCCGGGCAGCCAATCTATCCAATTCTGATCCTGCATTTTACGAAGGATCAGGTTGACGTTGCGGCCGGAGCACTCGAAGATTTCCGTCAGTCCCTCGAGGGTAACGGATTGCTCTTCCTCCCCCGGAAAATGCCCGCGAAGAAGCAAATACTGGCTCTCGATAATCATGCCCGTTCCTCCCTCCTCAAAAGATGAAGTCTTTGAGAGATATTTTACAATTTTTATTCATCTTTCACCAGCTTATGATATAGAAAAAAGGAGGTCGGTGAAAATGAATTCGTTCGAACTGGAGCAGGACATGAGGAACAGACGCGGAGAGCTGGAAGAGGAGGTTCGGGCCGATGGGGGCCGAAGCCGTGTAAGGCAGTGGCTCCTGCTGGTTCTGACTATGTTCTCCCGCACGTAAGGCCCTTTAAGGAAACCCTTTTAAGGCAGCAGCCGGCTGCCATTCAAGGTTCGGAGAACGGCTGCCATGCTTTTGGCCATATAAGCGTCTGCCTCGGAGAAGAGCACGTGCTTGTAACCATCGACTTCCGGTAAGGCTTTACCGGTTCTCGGATGGAGAAAGGTGGAACGGCAATGAAGGGTGCGCACCTCCGGCAAAGGAGTCAGGGGCCAAACAAAAAGGTGAAGATCTTTGTTCTTCAGATAGGCGTGGACCCCTTCCTCCACAAGCAGGCTCGGGTCCGGAGTTAACCCGGTTTCCTCCTCGACTTCCCGGCAGCAGGTTTCGATTGGAGTCTCCCCGGGCTCCGGAAGTCCTTTGGGGAGGTCGTAGAAGGAATTGCCGGTGGAATGACAGGCCAGGAACGCTTTCCCGTCCGTTATTAAACATCCGACCGATACCTGTTTCATAAAGATTCTCCTTCCGGAAAGACAAGTCTTATTTACGGACCTTTATTGTAACGAGTGAGCTTGGCGTCAACGGGTCTCCGGAGCCGTAGCTCTCTCAAGCTGAGCGAGAATTTGGAAGGCCTCCTCGTCGGACGCTCCGCACATCTCAACCGATGCGGTCAAGCTCCTGCAAACGGCGGGACGTTCCTCCCGGCCGAACAGCTTGCATCGGTTATCCTCGGTAAGCTGGACGCATCGGACGCCTGCCGGCTTTCCTTGCGGCATTCCCGGAATGGGCGATGAGATCGAAATGGCGATGCAGCAAGCGGCGCATCCGGAACGGCATTCCATTTACCTTTCCCCTTAGCCCTGATTCTTACGCTTATTATAGCACGCAGCTCAAAAAAGAACGGCCCCGCCATAAAGGCCGAGCCGTTCCATCCTTTTCACTCCCTTCGCACTAGACGTAAGGAAGCCGCCTTATCCCGCCTGGTTATAAGGTGGTAATGACCTCGTCAATGATCCCGTATTCCCTGGCTTCCTCCGCCGACATGAAATAATCGCGGTCCATATCGCGCTCCACCTTCTCCAGCGGCTGCCCGGTCCGTTCGGCCGTGATCTGATTGGCCTTGGCCCGAATGCTCAGAATCCTCTTCGCGCTGATCGCAATGTCGCTTGCCTGTCCTTGAGCCCCTCCATGAGGTTGGTGAATCATGATCTCGCTGTTCGGAAGGGCAAAACGTTTGCCCTTCTCTCCCGCCAGGAGCAGGATTGCGGCAAAGGAGGCCGCAAACCCGGTGCAGATCGTGTGTACCGCCGGCTTCACAAACTGCATCGTGTCATAGATGGCGAAGCCTGCGGAGGTAGAGCCCCCGGGGCTATTGATGTAAAGCGAAATTTCTTTCTCGGGATCTTCCGCCGCCAGAAACAGAAGCTGGGCGGTGATGCTGTTCGCCACCTGGTCGTCGATGGCGGCTCCAAGAAAGACAATCCGGTCCTTCAGCAGACGGGAATAGATATCGTACGATCTTTCTCCCCGACCGGTTTGCTCCACCACGTAAGGAATATAAGTCATGCTGATCTCCTCCTTCTCCACGGCCTAATGGGGCATGGAATCGTTCTTCACCCCTTAAACGAAAGAAGACCGGAAGGAGATACGAAGAAGGGGCGTCTAATCCCACGAAGATTTTTTTGGAGACCCCGTATCCTAAAAGGCCGCTTATTCGTTTATGATAGAAGATATTGGAGAACAGGAGGTTCTTGTCATGACCCATTGGACCGTCAACCCGGCAGAAGAAGCCCCTGCCGATAACAAAAGCCTGGCGCAGCTTCATTCTGCTGTTAGCCGTTACTGCCTGTCCATCACCGGATCGACGTGGGATGCCGAGGACCTGGCTCAGGACACATGGATAAAAGCCATGGCGCTTGCCCAAGGAACGGCCGCTCACCGTAACCCGGAAGCCCTGCTCAGGAGAATTGCCAAAAATACGTGGATTGACCAAGGCCGAAGAAAAACCGTTTACCGTCGTATCCTGCATCAGCTGACCCGGACCGATTCGTTCACCGAGGAGCCCTTTGACGATCTGGATGCGATGGTCCGCTCGCTCGTCCACCATCTATCCCCTTTGCAGCGGGTGGTCTTCCTGCTGAGAGATGTTTACGGCTATAACAGCCTGGAGGTCTCCCATCTTCTGAACACCTCGGAGGGGGCAGTCAAGGCCGCGCTTCACCGCGCCAGGCTCTCCCTCAGCAAGGTGCGGAAGGATGTGGCCCTGGAGGCTGAGCATTCCGAAGAGGGAGAGGACATGAAAGCCTTCCTTCGCTCCTTGGTGGCTGCCATCCGCAGCGAAGATGTCGACCGTGTCGTTCACTTGGCCCAAATGGATGCCATCCCCCGGGAACCGCCGTACGGGCCGTCCAAACTCAGCTTCTCCGTCAAGCCCGTTCGGCAGCACGAAGTACGGGAAGCGCACCAACCGCTTTACTCGCAGCCTAGCCGCATGACATCTCCCCGTACACAGGAAGAGGGAGCGCCCCTCTGCTTCCAGTGCCCCTTTTCCAGCCAAAAGCCCGCGTTCCTGGATTTCCTGCCGCGGGCTTTTGGTTTATGCATCGCTTAAGCGTCAATGTTGCTCTCCTATACGCCAAGCGAAATGTATTTGTACTCCAAATACTCTTCCAATCCATAGCGGCCGCCTTCCCGCCCGATGCCGCTTTCCTTGAACCCCCGAAGGGGGCCTGAGCAGCGGACGGCAAACCGTCGTTCACTCCGACGATTCCGTATTGAAGACGTTCCGCAATCCGGACCGCGCGGCTGATGTCACGGGTGAACACGTAGGAGGCCAATCCGTATTCGGAGTCGTTCGCCTGCCGGATGGCATCCTCCTCGTCCTCCACTTCGATAATCGGAGCGACGGGACCGAAGGTCTCCTCCTGCAGGATCCGCATGCCGGCTTGAACGCCTGTCAAGAGAGTGGGCTCATAGAAATACCCCGGGCATTCGGTGCCTTCCGCCCGCTGTCCCCCGGTAAGAAGTCTGGCTCCTTTGGTAAGGGCATCCTGAACGTGCTCCTCCACTTTGTTCAGGCCGGCTTCGTTAATCATAGGACCGATCTCGACTCCTTCCTCGAACCCGCTGCCCACTCGAAGCCCACGGATTTTGTCCGTCAGGATCCGTTCGAAGGCCTCCCGGATGCCCCGCTGGACATAAATCCGGTTGGCGCATACGCACGTTTGCCCGGCATTGCGGAATTTCGACAGCAGGGTCTGTTCCGCGGCCAGCTCCGGATCGGCATCATCCATGACGATAACCGGCGCATGGCCCCCAGCTCAAGCGAAACCCGCTTGACGGTTTTGGCGGCGGATGCCATCAGGAGCTTCCCAACTTCCGTGGATCCGGTGAAGGTGATCTTGGCCACCCTCTTATCCCCAAGCCAGGTATCTCCAATCGTTTTGGCGTCCCCGGTCACCACGTTCACCACTCCTGCCGGAATCCCCGCCTCCTCCGCCAGCTCGGCAAGCATCAGGGCGGTGAGGGGAGTGTGTTCCGCCGGCTTCACGACGCAAGTACAGCCGGCGGCTAGAGCCGGTCCCACCTTGCGGGTGATCATGGCCGCCGGGAAGTTCCACGGGGTGATGGCCGCCACCACTCCAACAGGCTGACGGATGACAAGCATCCGTTTGGCCGTAGAGCCGGATGGAACAATATCGCCGTAGATTCGCTTGGCTTCCTCCCCGTACCATTGAAGGAAGCTGGCGGCGTACCGGATTTCTCCCTAGCCTCCGCCAGGGGCTTCCCCTGCTCCTCGGTCATGATCCGGGCTAGCTTATCTTCCTTCTCGATCATTAAGGCATACCAGCGGAGCAAATGCTCGGATCTTTCATATGCGGTTAACCCGCTCCATTCCGGAAACGCCCGGTGCGCCGCCGCCACCGCTTCGCGGGCTTCCTCCTCCCCGCTGTCCGGCACCTCGGCCACCTTCTCCAGGCTGGCGGGATTCAAGACGGAAAAGGTCCGGCCCGAGGCGGATTCCTTCCATTCTCCTCCGATATATTGCTTCCATTCTTTCATGAACATCCCTCCTACAACCTTCTTAACCTATCAGTACGGTCAGAAATCCAGGTCTCTTAAGCTTCGGCGGTCATCTCGATTTTCCTTCTCTCGCACATTATCCCGTTCCCTGCTTCATGCCAAAGGTATTATTTCCTTGGATAACAAGTTAATTCTGCACAGATAAAAGGACCTCTCCCTATGGAGAAGTCCTTTTAGCCTCGCCCCGTAAATCGGTCAGGCCGTCAGCTTACAGATGTTTGTTGATTTCCGTTTCCAGCTCCTGAAGCGGGCGTACGCCGACGTAGGTTCCGACATTCACTCCGTCCTTAAACAGCTTCAAGGTCGGAATCCCCTGAACGCCGTATTCCGAAGCCTTCTCCGGGTTGTCGTCCACGTTGACCTTGGCAATGGTCACCTTGCCTCCGACTTTGCCGTCCAGCTCTTCGAGGATTGGCGCAATCATTTTGCATGGACCGCACCAAGGCGCCCAGAAGTCGACCAGAACGACCCCTTCTTTAACGGTTTCTTGAAATTGTGCGTCGCTGATATTAACAATCGCCATTTCTATCACTCCTTCGGATGGGTTAGGCCGACATGCAGCCGGCTGGATTAGTTAGTCGTGTCGGGGGAATGGTTCCGAACAACCGGTTAACGGGCCGGTTCCCCAGCTTTCCTGCACTTGGTGCAACAGCGGGTGATGCCGATTGCTCCTGCTGTTTCGCCAGCGCCTGGAACCATTCCTTATCATGTGTCAGTAAGGCCAATTCCATCAGAGCGCGGCGGTCTTCCTCCGTCAAGGCGGAGGTTTCAGGCAGCTTCTTCAGCTTGCTTGAACGGGCCTCCACCCGCTCCCCTACGATGGACTCATGATCGGACTGGGTGACCCATACCTTCCATAATTGGCCTTCCGAGGCGGAATCAAGATAACCGATGAAAAACTCATCCAGCGTGGATACTCCGCTTACCCAATCTCCTGCTTTCCAATCCCGGTTCTGTTCTTCCCTCATTCCCTTCACCCCTTGCTTTTTTTATGATCCTCGAACTGAAATCAAATTTATGACAGTTTAGGCGCCATAAGCCCTGCCGGCAGCTTAACTAGCGATAAGATTTCATGCCGGACGCCCCAGGATCAGGTTCTCTCCTTC
The DNA here is from genome assembly GCA_030323305.1 of Paenibacillus sp. CC-CFT747. Lineage (GTDB taxonomy): Bacteria > Bacillota > Bacilli > Paenibacillales > NBRC-103111 > Paenibacillus_AO > Paenibacillus_AO aurantius. The sequence continues at coordinate 5,443,708 of CP106741.1, forward strand.
TGAAGGGTTCTTACCCTGTCGAGAACACCGTTAATCGTCTGTCTTTCGAAGAATTTCATCATCTGCTCCTCGGCTTCCCCGAAGATTCCTTCCATGACTTCCGCCATGTTGCAGGCGATCATGCATTCCCCCCGGTGTCCCCCGAGCACCAGGACGGTTTGAAAGTCCCCATCGAGGTCGCACGGTAAATCTCGGCCAAAGTAACTTCCTCCGGATCGCAGGACAGAATAAATCCTCCCCCGATCCCTTCCTTGGCGGCAACATAACCCTGCTTTCTCAAGCAGCTCATCACTTTGCGGACACGCGACGGATGGGTGTTGACATTGTGAGCGATCCGATCGCTGCTGGCCATCCGGTCAGACTGGTAAGCCAGGAAAACGAGACTGTGTACCGCAATGGTAAATTCGCTGTTCACCTGTCTTCCCTCCTCCCGTGCGCCTTACTGTTATTATAATGAATACAGTTGGGAATGTCAATCCTATCCTCCCCTCCCCCCATCTTCCAAAAAACGGAGCAGAGCCGGTTAAGCTCCGCTCTGGCCGATTCGTTTTTTTCTCCGCTCCTCCGCCTTCTCGAAGTAATAAATGGACAGAGCGAGCCACGCCCCGCTGGCCAAAAACCGGCCGCCACGTCGCTAGGGTAATGAACACCGAGATAGATGCGGCTTGTTCCGATCGCCAAAATCATAAAAGTGCACACGGTGATGAGGATGGCTTTTCCGAGGGTCGACGAGAAATGGCGCCACAGCAAGTAGGCGCTGATCCCATACAGAGCGAACGCCGCCATGGAGTGGCCGCTTGGGAAGCTGAAGCCCGGCTCCTCGATCATGCGGTGCAAAGTGGGCCTTTCCCGGTGGAAAATGCTCTTCAGGACGAAGTTGAGGATCCCCGATCCCACGACCACAACGCCAAACAGGACCAGCTCGCGCCGGTGCTTGAACACTTGGAACAGAAGAAAGAGAATGGCCAGGGATAGAAGGAGCACCATTTTGCCGTACCCGATAAAGGTAAAGCCCTTCATGACGCTGGTCATTCCTGGAGATTCCATCTTCCCCACGAGGGAAATAATCCGGTTATCGAACCAAGCGATTCGGTTATAGCCGAGTAGCAGAGCAAACAAAGCGAACCCAGCCGCTGACAGGAGACCAAGCACAAACGCACGGGTTAAGGAAAATGAGAGATTCATGTGACGGGTGTCCCTCCAAACAGGGGCTTTGTTTCGTTATGCATTGACCTAGCAATCTTTGAAAATAGTCTTCCTTCTCCCCTCAAGTATCCCTATCGGCCTGCCTCCCATCCGCATAGAGTAAGAGGAAAGCTATAGTAAACCTGTAGAGAGGGGTGTCCATTCTGCGTATCCTTATGATCGCTCCGGAAGCCATTCCGGTTCCCGGTGGCGGATCGGTTGAAATCTGCATGCTGTCCATTGCCCGCGAGCTTTCCCGTGATCATGACGTTACAATTCTCAGCCGCCGGAGCTCGGCTTACCCTGCTGTCAGCCGGTATGGGAAAGTAACCGTCGAACGTATTCCGTCCGGAGACCGCAAAACGTACCTTAGGTCTATTCTTGCCTACCTGAAGGATAATTTGAAGAAAAAAAATTCGACCTCATCCAGGTGGACAACCGTCCTTCCTATATGGCGCAGGTGAAAAAGCGGTTTCCGGGCACACCCGTGACCCTCTTCCTGCACTCTCTGACCTTCGTGCCCCAAACGAAAGCTGTTGCCGCCTGCCTGGCCAAAGCGGATCTGATCATCGCCAACAGCGATTCCCTTAAGGAGCGGCTGAGCCACCGCTTTCCGGCAAGCCGGTCAGCGATCCGCACCGTCCACCTGGGAGTCGATCTTGATCGGTTTCATCCTCCGGACAGAAATAGAAAAAACAGCTTAAAGCCCGATTGGGGCTAAAAGATGCGTATACCATCCTCTTCGCTGGACGGGTTATCCCCCGGAAAGGGGTTCCGGTGCTCCTGAAGGCAGCCGCCCTCCTGAGGGAAAAGGTACCGGATGTGCAGCTTCTCATTGTCGGAAGCGGCTCTTCCCCCTACATGAAGAGCTTGAAGGCGGAGGCTTCCCGCTTGAAGCTGCCGGTCGTGTTCGCCGGTAGGATATCGCACCGGTCCATACACCGAGCTTACGGTGCGGCCGACTGCTTCGTCTGCCCTTCCCAGCAGCATGAAGCCTTTGGCCTCGTGAATGTGGAGGCGATGGCCACGGGCATTCCCGTCATTGCCTCGGACATCGGCGGGATCGGGGAGATCGTCAAGCATAAGCACAATGGATACCTGGTCCGCAAGTATACGCGCCCCGAGGAATTTGCGCGCTATCTGATCCGGTTGGCCCGCAGCCGCAGCCTTCAAGCCGAGCTTTCCCACAACGCCCGCAAAACCGCTGTCCGCCATTTCGGCTGGAAGCAGACAGCCAAGGCCCTTTCTGCACTTTACGGCCGCTTCCGGTGATTCCTCATGGTTTATTTTGCACAAGTGACGCCATTGATATAATAGGCATCGGGTTCATAGACCTTAAACGCGATTTCCATCTCGGGAACTCCCGTTTCCCGCAGATGACGCGCAACCGCGACAGCGAAAGCATCGCGCACGGCGGTCCCGCGCTCGAACCAGGCCACTTCCACGAACGGATAAACGGGCACCTGGCCGCCGTTCCCGATGGAGGTTATGGAAAGAACATCCAAAGTAAATTCGCCGGGTCCGCATCCGCAAATGCCCGCCAGCTCTTCCACGAGAGAAGAGCTGACCGGCATCAGCCTGTCCGGATGAACACCCCGAAAGGTCAATTGCGGCATCAGCAAACTCCTTTCCGGAATATGGTATATTTCCTTAGAGCCGGAAGGGCTATATCCGCTTGAGATACTCGACAATGGTCAGAAGCCCTTTGTCGAAGTTGTGCAGGTTGAAATGCTCGTTCGGAGCATGAAGATTCTCGTTAGGAAGGCCGAAGCCCATCAGGACGACCGGAACGTTAAGGATTCGGGAAAAAGCTTCCACGATCGGGATGGAGCCTCCGTCTTTGGTAAAGACAGCCCGCTTGCCATAAACCTGTTCGTAGGCATCCGCCGCTTTCTGAAGAAGGGGATCCGACGGGTCGATCGAGAACGGATTCCCTTTTTCCCGTTTATCCACCGAAACTCGCGCACCTGTTGGGGCATGAGAAAGAAGATGGCGCTCGATTTTATCGAGGATGTCCTCCGGATTCTGCTTGCCCACCAGCCGACAGGTGATTTTGGCATGGGCTTCGCAAGGAAGCACCGTCTTCGTACCTTCCCCTTGAAAGCCTCCGTAGATGCCGTTCAGCTCCAGCGTGGGACGGGCTCCGATGCGCTCGACGAAAGTATAGCCTTCTTCTCCGTACAAGGCATCCAGGCCGAGCTCCGCTTTCAGCTTGTCTTCGTTGAAGTTCAGCTTGTCGAACTCCTCTTTCATAACCGGAGAAAGCTCGGGTACGTCGTCATAAAATCCGCCGACCGCCACACGCCCCTTCTCGTCGTGCAGGGAGGCCATCAGCTCCACCAGGGCGTGCAGGGCATTGGGGACACCGCCTCCGAATGAGCCGGAATGAAGGTCCGTGTTAGCCGTTCGGATTGCGACATCAAGCGAGCACAGCCCGCGAAGCCCCGTGCAAATGGCGGGCACACCGTCTTCTACGAGGGAAGTGTCCGAGATGAGAACGGCATCGGCGGCGAGCTTCTTTTTGTTCGCTTCCAAGAAAGATGGAAGGTTGGGGCTGGTAATTTCCTCTTCCCCTTCAACGCAGAATTTAATATTGACCGGCAGGTCTTTCTCTTCCTTCAAGAGAGCTTCCACCGCTTTGATATGGAGGAATAACTGCCCCTTATCGTCCGTCGCCCCGCGGGCGAACAGCTTTCCATCGCGGATATCCGGCTCGAAGGGAGGGGTTTTCCACAAGGGAAGCGGATCGACCGGCTGCACGTCGTAGTGTCCGTATACCAAGACGGTAGGGCGTCCTTCAGCGTGCAAATAATCGGCGTACACGACGGGGTACCCGTTCGTTTGGTGAATGCCGGCATTCTCGAGACCGGCTTTCTTGAGCGCCTCTACGAGCCATTCCGCCGCTTTCAGCACGTCCTCTTTGTGCTCGGACAGCGCAGAGATGCTGGGAATGGAAAGCCAGCTTTTGAGTTCCTCGAGATGCTCTTCACGATGCTTGGCAAAATAAGCTGCATAATCCATAGGGATCCTCCTAATTGGTTATTCGTGTTCGTCCTCGAATCGGTACGTCCAGAAGCGCTCGGTCCCATACCGTCCGATCAGCTCTTCTTCGCTTAATTCCTTGCTTCCAAGAAGCTCCGCCGCCTGAAACTGGGAGCGGTGAGCTTGAATGGAGGCCATTTTCTGCGGAAGGTAGGCCGTTACATCCCGGACAATATCCGGCGGCCCGAGCACCTGCCGGCAGTTGGAGGAGAAGGCCATGGCGTGCACCGTCGGCCTCTTTCCTGCAGGCATGCGGGCGATCGCCCCTATGACGGCGGCTCCCGTTGCGTCATGGTCGGGATGGACGCTGAAGCCCGGGTAGAAGGTAATAACCAGCTCAGGGCGCAGCTCCTCCACCAACGCCGTAACAGCCGCTTGAACCACGGCCGGATCTTCGAATTCTACCATTTTATCGTGAAAGCCGAGCATCCGCAAATCCTGGATCCCGATGGCGCGGCAGGATTCCTCCAGCTCGATCCGCCGGATCTGAGGAAGCGTCACCCGGTTGGCGAAGGGAGGGATGCCCATGTTCCGTCCCATTTCCCCGAGCGTCAGGCAGGCATAGGTGACTTGGGTCCCCTCTTTTATAGCCATGGCAAGCGTTCCGGAAACCCCGAAGGCCTCGTCATCGGGATGAGGCAGAACGAGCAGAATACGTTTATCCATATGGTTCTCTCTTTTCTGTTTTAGAATGGGTTGGGGCTCAGCTGAAGGGAGACAACCAGCTTCCCTGCGGCATCGTGCCCCGCGAGAATCAAATCGCCGCGGCGTGCTTCGTCCCAGTGGGTAAGGCCCTCGGAATAAACCCATCCCTGGGCGGTCTTAAGCCCGATCCGGTAAGGAGTTTTTCCGGAAATGGAACCGCGCGAATACCGGATCACGGCATTGGTCAGAAACGTCGCGGCCGGATGCCGGCTTTGATCGAGATGAGCGGCATAGGCTCCAGTCGTCATCTCCAAATGAATATATAAATCGCGTTCCCGGTGTTCATCGAGATAACGCTGCACTTCCTTCGGGTCAATCGGCTGCATATAGAATCCCCTTTAACTGTGAATTTCTTTCGGGTGCGCGGTCTAAGAAACGGCAGGATGCTTCAGCTCTCCGACTCTTCCTTACGGCGGGCCCGAAATCTCCGAACCTTCATCAGGTTGCCGCAGCACTTGTCATCGCAGTACCGCTTCGTCCGGCTGCGGGTAAAATCCGTGAACACCCACAGGCAGTCGGGGTTGGTGCAGATGCGGGTGCGGGATTCCTCCCCGTTCCGGATCGTCTCGGCAAACGAAGCCGCGATGTCGGCCTTGATGTGCTTCCAGCCGGACTGGACGGGGACGGAAACCACCTGCCAGCCGCCCTCCTCGTTCTCCTCCAGCTTGCGGGTATAGGCGGCCCTTTCCAGCACTTGATTGAGCTCCTCCATAATCCCTTCTTCCGGCTTCTCTCCATTGGCCATCCGAAGGGCCTGTCTTCTTAGAAGCTCCCTAAGCGATTTCAGGTCCGCAAGCTCCTCGGGAAGGGGATAGGCCAGCTGGCCGTACCCTTGATCCCGGGCAAAGGCAAGAACATAATCCGGCTGGTCGAGCCGATCCGCCGACTTTCCCGAGCCCCTCCAATCATGCCAGTCGCTGTTCAAAAAATCAATCCACAGTCTCTCCATGCTCATCCCCCGCTGTCCCCATTCCGCTCTCCCGAAAAGTAACCTCCTTATTTCTAATAAGATGGTTACAAACGTTCTCTTTACTTTAATAATAGCATATCGGCCGGTCCTTCCTCTAATCAACCTGGCCCCCTCCCCCTGCTCCTCCAGAAAGGAAAAATTTTGTGGACGTAACGTTCTTTATCGTTTAAGATGGTTACAACCAAACCAAGGAGGCGGAATGATGAACGAACCGAGTAAGTTTGCCCGTGTCATTCTGGAGCAGTTTACTTCAACATGGGATAAGGATGAATGGGTCGTCCCGCTAAGAAGAGCTCTAGAAGGAGTAAGCGCCAAGGAAGCGGCTTGGGTTCCTCCCGGCAGCGGCAACACCATCTGGCAGACCGTGAATCACATGAGCTTCTACAATGAGCGGATTTTGGGCCGGTTGACCGGAGGTGCCCTTCCGGAAACCGGCACCAACACCCAGACGTTTGGTGAGCCGGGGAACCCGGAGGATGAAGCCGGCTGGAAGGAAACGACGGCCAGAGCCTTCGAGCTCGCCGGCAAGATCCGGGAGGCCCTCACCACCGTCACGGAGGAGCAGCTGGAAACCATTATCGGAGAGGGTTACACCTTGCGGGATTCCCTGACCTACTGGGTTACGCATGATTCCTTCCATGGCGGTCAAATCGTGCTCCTCCGCAAGCTCCAGAATCATTGGCCGGAAACCATCTGGCCTTAACCGTAGACGGGCGGCAGACATAAGAGAACGCCAAAAATCCCCGCCTGGCCCAGGCGGGGATTGGTCTGTTCGGATGGCTGGGGATCAAGGATTCGAACCTTGGCATGACGGAGTCAAAGTCCGTTGCCTTACCGCTTGGCTAATCCCCAATAAGATTCGTAAAGAGTTGGTGGTGAATCACGGCCATAGCCCCAACGCTCTGCTTCTAGTATGTCCCCTCAGGGAGGAGCTTCATTCCTCCATTAGCAAAAATTTTGCAGACCGGATCCCGCTGCCCATTCACGGGGCATCGGTTCCTTCCCGGAACACCTCGTTATAACAACGGCGGCACACCGGCTTGTAGTCCTCGTTGCCCCCGATTTGGATCTGCTGCCCTACCTGCACCGGCCGGTCGTCCACATACCGGATGACCATGGTGGCCTTGCGGTCGCAAAACCAGCAGATCGTTTTGATTTCCTCGATCTTGTCGGCTTGAACGAGGAGATTGTAGCTCCCTTCAAATAGCTCATTGCGGAAATCGTTCTTCAATCCGAAGGCCATCACCGGAATGTTCAATTCGTCCACAACCCGGGTCAGCTCCAGCACATGATGCTTCTTAAGAAACTGGGCTTCGTCCACCAGCACGCAGTAAATCCGTTTGGGCTCCGCTGCGGCGATCCTCGCTTTCACGCTTTCGAACAGATCCGTCTGATCGTCCACCGGATAGGCCGCCCTCTCGAACCCAACGCGGGACCCCACCAGCTCGGCCCCTCCCCTTGCGCTGATCGACGGGGAATAGATCAGCACCGGCTTGCCCTGCTCCTCGTAATTGTGGGCCACCTTAATAATTTCAAAAGATTTGCCGCTGTTCATCGTTCCGTATTTAAAATAAAGCTGTGCCACCTGAATTCTCCTCCAATGTTAGTCCTGTTGATTAGCGGAGCTGCCGGACGGGCTTCGAAGCGGCAGCCCGTTCACGTATTGATCGGATAGCTCGAGCAGCTCCAGCGCCTTCCGGTATTCCTCCTGGGTGGGCGGATCGCCTTGCTCATCGGCGTAAGGAAGAGGGAAGGTCGTTCCGTCCTCGAAACCTTTACCGGGAATAAAAATAGCGTTGCCGGTAAAGAAAGAGCCGGAAGGCAAATAGTACCTTTGGGGCAGCAGATTGGACGTAGAGTTAAGCAAATCCTGCCCAAAATAAGGATGACCTTCAAGTGAAATTCCCGAAAGGTTCGCAATCGTCGGCATAAAATCCACCTGACCGCCCAGCTGGGGCCATTGCTTCGGCCCGGTCACGCCAGGGGCCTGAATGATAAGCGGAATGTTCATCATATCAGAGTACCCGTATTCCCTTCCCGTCATTTCTTTGAGAAGGGCTTTGTCCGTCTTGGTCATGGAATACAAGGGAAGCCCGAGATGATCCCCATATACAAAGAGGACGCTGTTGTCCCAGAGCCCCTGCTTCTTCAGCTCCTCGATAAACGTGCCGATCGCGTAATCGGCATAGTTTTGCGAGACGAGGTATTCCTCCACGAAGGATCCGTGGTACCGCTCAGGCAGGGTAATCCGCTTCTTCTCCTCCGGGAGATTGAACGGATGGTGGGCCGACATCGAAATCACCTGGGCGTAGAACGGTTTTCCTTCGGCCTTCAGCCGGCCCAGCTCCTCAGCCGTCTTTTGGTACAGAACCTCGTCCGACGCTCCGAAGTGAACCGTGTCTTCTTCGCCAAAGAAGGCCTTGTCGTAATAGCGGTCAAATCCTAACGCTTGGTACAGCTCTCCCCGGTTCCAGAAAATCACGTCGTTCGTATGAAACGTTAACGCCTGGTAGCCCTTCTCCCGGAAGAGCCGGGGCAAGCTGGGCAGCTCGCGGTCGGCATACTCCAGGGCAGCGGCATCGAGAGGCGGAATGAAGAAGGAAGTATTCACCACGAACTCCGCATCCGACGTGTTCCCCTGCCCGACCTGTTGATAAACATGAGGAAAGTAGAAGCTTTCTCTCATGAGCTTGTTCATGACCGGCGTAATCTCCTGGCCGTCAATCTTAAGTCCGAGAAGGAAATTCTGAAAGGACTCCAGCTGGAGGACGATGACGTTTCGCCCCTTCGCTGCCTCCCAATACTGCTCCGGCCTGGCGGTTTCCTCCCCTTGAAAGCCATAACGGCTTCCGGCGTGAGCTCCTCGTTCCCGTCAAGGAAGTTCCAATTTTTGCGGGTATCGAATAGGGCGAACACTTCGTAGTTGAGAATGCCCATCTGCTGGGTTTGCTTGAGCTCATTCATGCTATAACGATTGGGCCAGATAAGGGCGAAGCAAGCAAGAAGCGAAAGGAGCAGAACTCCCGCAGGCCCTCTCCTCCATCGTTCGGTCCGATGAGCCATTTCCCAGGTCCGCATACGGCTCCCGGAAAGGTAGAGAACGATCATCACGACCAAATCGGCATAAACCAGCAGGTAATAAGGATGCATCAGAGAGGTGACGCTGCCCTTGACCTGGGTGAGCTGGTTCGCCATCTGGAGGGCGTGGTAGGTCACGATCACGCCGTAATACTTATAGTACATGATGGCGGCAAAATAGACGGAAGTCAGCAGCAGACTGACCCACCAGTAATTCAACAGCTTACGGCGGGAGGAAAGCCACTCCACCAGTCCGAAGGCGGCCCAAACCGGAGGAATCCCCGTCATGAGAGGCATCCAGGCATCCTGAAAGCCGAAAAGAACGAAGGAAGCCAAATAAATTTTGAGAAGCATAAGAACGGTAAAAAACACAAAAGGGCTTTTCCAGGCCGTCCGGACCCGGGTCATGACTCTCCCTCCTTTCGGGATACCCCCAGATTTTACAAAACATTAACTTTAACTATAATACGATGCACGGCAAGGTTCAATGGAAATCCAGGGAATAGCCCTCCCCCGCCTGTGGTTATAGTAAAGACTGTTCCCATTTCCCTGTTTAGGAGGCGGAAGATGAACGACTATTTCAACGATACGACGAACACGGCGGCAGGAATCAACACTCCTCCGGACCATCAAGACCAGGCCGTGACCGATCCGGTCGCCGACGCGGTAGCCGAAATCATCGACAACCTGACGGCTGCGTTTACCGGCGTCGAGAACGAGGAAGACCAGAAGCTTTAGTACGGCTGATAGCCGATCGGGTTTCGCCGAGCGGCTTTTTTCCGGTCGAAGCTCTTTCGCGAAGGCATTCGTGCGGGACGGGACTAGCCTCTTCTCAACAAAAGGACCTGCAGATCCACGGTCATGTGGAGGCTGAGGTCCTTTTGGTACTCATTCGATTAGTAGACGTAAAACTTACGGCGGAGACACCTTGCGGCTAGTGGGTCAGGCTGTCGTGCCCGCCCCCAGAATCGAGGCCTTCTCCCTCATGCATTCCTGGAATTCGAACTCGTCAATGCAATCCTGGGTCATCAAATAATAGAGAGAAGCTTCCGTATGATGGGAAGTCTGTCGGGTCACCCGGTGATTCCGCTGCATCATATCGGAATAGCGGATGGGGTAATCGTAATGGACCAGATGATTGGCCGCGGTCAGGTCCAGGCCGGCATTCACCGTATCGGTCAAGATCAGGACCGGCGATGCAGGGCTTTTGGTAAAACGGTCGTTCATTTGGTTGACCTGGTGGATGGATAGATCACCATGAATATGTAAGATGCGGTTCGGGTTTTCCTCCACTTTCAGCTCAGTCAAGAGTTCCAGAGCGACCGCACTGGAGCGGGTGACAATCAGAAGCTTCTCCTTGGCCGACTCGACCTCGCGGATAATGGACGTCAACGCCTCCAGCTTCCCCGGATTGCGGTTGCACAGAAGCGCCATTTTGTCCTTGGTGGACATGATTTGCTTCTTCTCCTCAATCGAGGATGCCCGGCTGTTCCTCTCGGACGCGCTGAAATACTCTTTCATGAGCTGATGATAGTCGGTTTCTAAACCGGGCTCCAAGGAGACGACGATCGGGTTCTCCGTTACCTTCATGCTGTGTCATCCTTCCGTTGGTTATTAGCTTATCATTTCCATATTATTCGTTACAAATGACCGGGGTAGGACCGTCTCCGGCACCTTTCCAGCATTTGGCGTCAGCCTTGACCGACGGGGCCGCCCAGCTAGGCGCTGTGAGCACCCCCGCCGCTCTGACGTTTCATTTGTCTGAAGGTCACTTAGGGAGTGCTTCCGCAGCGGCCGACGATAGTGATTTTATCCGCCCGGTTCTCACTTCGGTTGTTCACCCATATTTTCACATGATCTCCCTCGGTCAGCTCGGCGGCGCATTTGGCATCCTTCCGGCTGAAACCGATGATGGTATTCTCCGTAAGGTGAATAGAGACGGGGGACTCGTTCGTTTGCAGCTCCAGCGTTGCTTCCTGAACGTTTCGGGCCGTCCCTTCATAATCCGACTGGGTGCGGCTGAAATAGAACAGCGAGACAAAAGCGGCAGGGATCAAAAGGGCAAGAAGGACAATGATTCTTTTCATCGGGGGACTCCTTGATCATGATGCGCTTGATTATACCACAAGAACCGGCCAATATTTAAGACGTAGAGAGTTGAACCTCAATAATGCAAGGAAGACGTAAGGGGAAATCCGCATGACCTATGAGAAGAAAGTGGCCCTAGAGCTGCAAAGCTGGGAAGCTTCGCTCCACAAGCCGCCCGGTATGCTCGAGAAAACATCCAAAACGATCAGCGGCCGAATCAACCGGATCATTCCCGCTAAGGTACATCAGGCCCTCACGGCGGCCGTTCAGGGCATTGTCCGGACCGTCCTCGCCGGCGCCCAGCTGACCCCGAAGGGAAAAGTCTTGGTCGGCCTGTCGTTGGAGGAACGCGACCGCAGGGCTGGGAAGCTCATCTCCGATTTCCAAAAGATAGCCGCCGCGGAAGGGGCCGGTACGGGCGCCGGCGGGTGGGTGCTCGGACTTGTGGATTTCCCGGCCCTCCTCGCTATCAAGATGAAATTTCTTTTTGAACTGGCTCACCTCTACGGGTACGACACCTCCGATGTGCGGGAACGGCTTTTTCTGCTTCACGTGTTTCAGCTTGCCTTCTCGGGGCAGAGCCACCGTCTCCGCGTTTACCGGACGATTAAAGAGTGGGATGCTTACGTAAAGACGCTCCCTCCCGGGGACCGCTACCTGCAGACCATCGATTGGACGGCCCTTCAACAGGAGTACCGGGACTCCATCGATCTCCGCAAGCTCCTCCAGCTGGTTCCCGGTTTGGGGGCCATAGTCGGTGCCTGGGCGAATTTCAGCTTCCTGGACGAGCTAGGCGAAACGGGGAGAAATGCCTTCCGCCTGAGGATTCTGAACCAGGATTCCACCGGTCTCTCCCCGATCAAATAGCTGGCAAACAGCGGTAAAGCCGAAAGAACGCCGTCTGCTGGGAAGCAGGACGGCGTTCCATCGGGATTATTTTAGAACCGCATTTATGTGTTCAGAGGTGATGGACCAGTGGGACGTGTTCCAGTAGGATTCCTTGTTCTTAAGATAGATGATCTGGGGAGAAGCATGGGTGATGCCCGTATCGGCGGCGATTTGGTTCGAGACCGGACGCGACTCGATCACCTTCACTAGAAGATACTCATTCTCCCCGTCCGCCTCATTTGCCAGAAACTCGTCGTATTCCTTCAGGGCGTTAAAGCTGACAGGACAGGACGTGCTGTGCTTCAAGATAACAACTCCGTGCTCTGCCGAACGCTCTCGGGCCTCTCGCCATTCCTCCAGCGTAGTGATTTCCTTCCATTTGGCCATGTTGGTTTCCCTCTCTAGGATTTATCGGTATAGAAATAATGCTCGGCCGTAAGGGTGTCTCCCAGTTCTAGAATACCATAAGAGAAGGCCGGCTGCCTTCGCTTGTCGGTAGGCGACCCCGGGTTGAACATCAGCACTCCTTGGTCGAAGGCTTTATAGGGGACATGGGAATGTCCGAAGATAATGACGTCGGGCGGATCCTCGGAAAAAGCGGCTCTCGCCCGTTCTTCGGTCGTCCGGCCGTACCCGTCGCCATGAATGAGGCCGATACGGTAACCGGCCAGCTCCAGAACCTTCCGCCGGTCAAACCGCCGGTAAATGTCTTCTCCGTCGTTATTCCCCATAACAGCATCCAGCGGAGCCAGCTCTTCGAGCATGGCGATCACATCCGGGGAAGTGAAATCCCCGGCATGGAGGATCCGATCGACCCCTTTCAGCCCGGCAACCAAGGCGGCGGGAAGCCCTTTGGCACGAGACGGCATATGGGTATCCGAGACGACTCCTATTCTCAATGCGTCTCCTCCTGTCGATTTCGATTCGAACGGGAACAGGAGCCCCCATTTGGTACCATTATAATGGCTGCGCCTGCCCGTTTCAATTTTACCGGCATGGCGTCACGCCATTGCGGGTGCATGGCGGCTCGAACACTACCTGGAGGGAACTCTTTATTCCTCTTTTTTGCTGCCGCCTTCGCCTTCTTCTTCTTCCTCTTCCCCTTCCTCTTCCCCTTCCTCTTCTTCCTCTTCCTCGTCCCCATCCTCCAGATCGAAGTCAATATTCACGACCACCGTATAATGCTGATCGTCGTGCTTGACAATATGAGTGACCTCAATGAATTCGGAACGAAACGCGGACTCCGCCTCCTCCACCAGCTGCTGCAGTCCTTCGCTCAACGTGACCTCGTCATCCAGCTTCAATTCGGTAAAATACTGCTTGATCATTAGGATCATCCTTTCGGGGTTATGGGTATCCTCCTATAGCTTGAACGAAAGAACCGAATCCCAAACCCCGCCAAACAACAAAAAGAGGACCGGCCGGTGATACCGGCGGCCCGGAGAAGATCCGTTTACCCTAAGAAACGGAAGAGTCGGATATTACACAAACGCCCTAGAGGTAAGGATGATGACAAGAAGAATATAGAGCACCAGAATGACCCCGATCGAGCCGCCCCAGCCGCCGCCGGTATAGCAGGGAGTCACGGCGGAGGTGTAGACTTGATGATGATGATAATGATGCATTTCCATCGGGTACATTTCCGCAGGAGAAACCGCCATAGGTGCCGGCATGTTCATGTTCGGCATATAGGCAGAAGGGGATACCTGCGGAGCGGGCGTATTGGCAAGAGGGGATATCGACGCCGGAAGCGTCATCGGTTTTGGCATTCCGTAATTTTCCATATCTTGATCTCTCCCTTGATTGTCATAGACTGATGTGTACACACCATATCCTATGTCAAACGCGGAAGGGCGCCTGTGTGCTTACCTATTCTGCGGGAAATGGGCATCCGGCTCTGTAAATTACCAAAGCCTGTACAAATACCCTATATTCGTCTTCCGACCAAACCTTCAGAGCTTCCGCCAGTTGGAAATGCAGGCTGCGTCCGGCGAACAGCTCCGCGCCGACCCGGACGAGCTGCTTAAGTCCCGCCGGGAGACTCCCGACGGCAGCGGATTCTCCTCTCCGGTCAAGCACCGGATCAAACGGCCCCCAATACCAGCTGAGCGGATTGCTCCCTGTTTTCCCTCTGGAACCGATCCGTATACGGCCGGTAAGGAGACGAGATAGCAGGCGGCCGAGAACGCCCCGTCATCGGCATCATACTGCTCCGTCAATTGCGAATAAAGCGCTTGATGCGCTTCCGGGTTCTTATCTGTGAAATACATGGGGTGTCCTCCTTATCGTTCATTCCTTAACCATCTTAACCATTAAGGACGTTAAGAGCAACCGATAAGCAGGCAAGATCCCCGATACTCTCTTGCAAGGCGGCCGGAACCACCTCACAGACCGCCGTCGAATGAGACAAGGCTTCCCGGCGAAGCTCCTCCAGCGCGACCGGTTCCAGCAGATTCTGCTGCCGCCCGTAAATGCTGCCGATCACGATTCTCTCCGGATTCAGAATGTCCACCAGAAGGGCAAGTCCCCGGCCGAGCTGACGGCCAACGATCCGGAAAACCTCCAGAGCCATTTCGTCCCCCTGCTGGGCGGCTTGTCCCACCTTCAGCGTGGTAATGGCGTCCAGTTCTTCCTTCGTCGGACAAAAAGCGGCCCGGGGCCTCCGGCCAGCTTCGTCTCGGCCATCGAACGCGCCAGCTTCGCGATTCCTCCTCCGCTGCAGAAGCCTTCGAATGAGCCGGCCTTGCCGAAGCCCACGGGCCCGTCTTCCGCCAGACGCATGTGCCCTACCTCACCGGCCATATCATTCGTGCCGGAGTATAGGCGGCCGTCCAGAATCAGCCCGGCTCCCATGCCGGTACCGAATGTCAGGAAAATGACGTTGCTAAAGCCCTTGCCCGCTCCCCACTTCCACTCGGCCAAGGCTCCGGCATTGGCATCGTTCTGAACGGCAACGGGGACACCGAAGCGTTCCTTCAACGGAGTGATGACATCGATGTCATCCCAGCCCGGAAGATTCGGAGGGGACAGGATGCGTCCCCTCCGGCTGTCGAGCGGGCCCCCGCAGGAGATGCCGATCGAGGCGAAGCGTTCCACGCCGTGCTGCAGGGCCAGTGTTTCCAAGCCTTGGATGAAGCTCTCCATGGCCAACTCGGGAGTGGAGGGAGTGGGATACGCCTGTTTACCGATCACCGTAACCCCATCACTCGTCAGCCTTCCCAGGCAGACCGCGCATTTGGTTCCTCCAATATCGATACCCGCCAAGATGGTCATGATTCGAAAAACTCCTCCTCTACTGCGATGCAGATGGCATGATAGATAGGAAGGTGGCGCTCTTGAACATCCGGTGTGCTGTCATAAGGTACGCAGATCGTCGTGTCGCAGATTTCCTTCATCCGGCCGCCATGGCCTCCGGTCATGCCTATCGTAGCGGCTCCTAAGCTTCGTGCTACCTGGAGCGCCTTCACCACATTGGAGGAATTGCCGGAGGTACTGATCCCGATGACCGTATCCACTGGCCGGGCGTACCCGAACACCTGCTGCGCAAACACCATGTCCGGCGCTACGTCGTTCGCAAAGGCCGTGGCGAGCGCCGTGTGGCTGACCAGGGAAATCGCGGGCAAAGCCCCTTGAAGGCTATCGGCAAGCGCTTCGCCTTCACCGGGGAAAGCGGCCTCCAGCTTCTCCCGCATGTCCGCTCCAACCGGTCTTTTCAGCATGAAGCCTTTCATCAGTTCTCCGACGATATGCTCGCTGTCCGCGGCACTTCCCCCGTTCCCGCAGACAAGCACCATCCCGCCGCGGCGGTAAGTATGGATGATGGTGTCCGCCGCTTTTTGGATATCGGACAAACAAACCTCCAGCTCCGGATAGTTGCGGACCAGCTTCGTCCAAACGTTATCCATTCCTCTACCCCTTGCCTATTATTCGGCCATTTCGTTCTTCTTGACCGGAACGGCCACTACCGTCACTCCGAAACTCTCAATCTCTCTTAGAATCTCGGGATCCGTCAAATCACTGGTAATGAGAATATCCACGTCGGCAAAGCTGCTGAAGGAAAGCAGCGCCTGACGATGGAATTTGCTGTGGTCCGCCAGAATCACGACCTTCTGTCCTGTAGAGATCATGGCACGCTTGATCTCCGCTTCATAAAGATCGGAAGAGGTGAACCCTTTCTTCATGGAGATGCCGGAGGTGCCCAGAAACACGTAGTGGGCATTGTACTTCTGCATCTCCACCTCGGCCTGAGGGCCCACGAGGCTCATGGATTTCTTGATCAGCTTCCCGCCGATCAGGTAAATGGAGGCTTCATCGGATGTGCTGCATTCCTCCGCTATATTTAATCCGTTGGTAATAATCATGAGCTGCGGGATCGGTTTCAGATGCCGGGCCGCACACCACGTCGTCGAGCCCGAATCGAGGATGACGATTTGCCCCTCCCCAACCAGCTCCGCCGCTTTGCGGCCAATGGCATCCTTTTCTTCAAAATGCTCGAATTGCCGCTGCTTGAGCGGGGGATCTGGGTCATCGCAACTTGAAGCTCGTCCGCAAGGATGGCTCCTCCGTAATTTTTGACGATCAAACCTTCTTCTTCCAAGCGGTTCAGATCCCGGCGAATCGTTTCCTCGGAAACTTGGAATTCTTTGACGAGATCCGAAACCTTGACACTGCGCTCTTGAAACAAAATTTCTTTGATTTTGTTGCGCCTTTGGACGACAATCATGTAATCTCCCCCTTCCTGCAAGGTAAATGCGGGATTAACCTGGTTGCTAACCAGTATATCCTATATCAATTCGACTTTAAATGCGCATAAGCCTGCTTGAAAAAGTCCGGTTTACCGAAACTTCCCGATTTCAAGACGAGCAGAAGCGGAGGACCGCCCGTTAAGGAAAGACAGGAGGGAAGACCGGGTTCGATCTCCTTCCACACCCGCATTCCCCGGATGCCAAGACGGGCGCACAGGGAGGCGGACGTATCTCCTCCCGCCACCAGGAGGCGGGTCTGTCCGGTCCGGGTTAGAACTTGCGCCGTCACCTCGGCCAGGGAAGTCGACACCAGGCGCGAAACATCGGTGGAGGAAATCCCCTCCCGGCCCCTTCCGCTTTGGTAAGGGCCACTTCCTGCGGCTCGTTCGCGGAGTACAGCAGCACTTCCCGGCCGGTCAGCAGATCCGAAACGATGGCTTCGGTCAACCAGGCAAGCATTTCCTCCCGGGATGGCCGGTCGAAAAGCTTCATGGTATCCAGCTTATAGGACGGATTGCCTTCCTTCTGAAGAAAGGCAATCTGCTCCGCCGTTTGGGGCATGAGGCTTCCGGCTGTGCAAAGAATCCCAGTCTCTTTGCGCAAAGGCGCCGGCTCGATTGCCTGGCCTTCCCCTGCCGGCCGGAAACCGCAAGCCTCTTAGCCAGCTCCTCGGCCAGGGCCGAGCTTCCAGCCAAGACCCTTTCATCCTCCACCGCTTCGGCAATAACCTCCAGCGACTGCTGATTCTCCACATCGAGAATGAGATAAGAGCACTGACTCCGCATCCGGCCGATTTCCTCCCGAAGGGCAACAGGTCCTTTGCGTATGGTCTCATATGAAAGGACCGCCACCTTTCGGCGGGTCTGCGCCCGGAGAATCTCCGCCAGATTCGATTGGGTCATCGGATGCATGGGATCGTTCCGGAACTCGGAGTCTTCCAGCTTCCGCCCCCGCACATAATGGATACCATCGATCGTGGTTCTTCCGTTTTTGGGAAAGCCGAGCACCACTACCGCGAAGTCCTCCCCAAGCGCATCCAGCATGGCGTCGAACTCGGCTCCGATATTGCCGCGGAAAACGGAACAGGTCTTGTTGTAGAACCGGGTGCAGCCGGCCTGTTCCAGCTCTTTGGCAGCCTGGTAGACAAGCTCGTAAGCCGTCTTCCCCGGCAAGAAGCGGGAATCGGTATCGAGCACGAGAACATCCGGGTGGGAGGCCATTACCAAAGGCTCTAGGCCATTGTACGAGTACACGTCCGTCACCAGGCCGGCCTTGGCATACATGATGCCGATATCATTGGCCCCCGTTACGTCATCAGCCGCTATGCCGATCATGACATCCACTTCCTTTTGGGTTTGTAGCCGGCGTTATCGAGAAAATCGCGGACGGTTTCTCCGGGGAGCGGAGTGAGCGGTATGCCGCAGCCTTTGGCCGTCAAGAGCATGCGGCAGGCCATTTCCAGCGTCTGCAGCGCCATCCTTGCTTCCTGAATGCTCGTATCATAGACGAGCACCCCGTGATTCTCCAGCAGAAGGATGTCCGCTTCCCCGCCATTTCCCGAACGGCTTCACCCAAGGCTTCGGAGCCGGGATGATGATACGCCACCCTTGCGGTTTTCTCGAGATAATACATGGTTTCTACGAACAGATCCGACGGGACTTGGGCCGCCGAACAGGCGAACAGCGTACTGTAAAAGGGGAGGCATGAAGCACGGCATGAATGTCCGGCCGCGCTTCATAAACAGCCCTGTGCATCGGCTGCTCCTTCGAAGGCTTACGGGCGCCGGGGATAGTCGCCCCCGTGGAAGGAGCACTCGACAAGATCGTCCTCCCCCAGCTCGCCGAGAAAGGTGCCGCTTGCCGAAATGACGTACCGGTCTTCCCCTGTCCGGGCGCTGATGTTACCCGCGTTTCCCCACGCCAGCTCATGGTCCATCATATAGCGGCCGACTTCCCTCAGCTGCCGGACGGCCTCTTCCTTCTTCAGCATAGGATCTTCCTCCTTCCTGCTCTCTCTCTTACCACTCCAGCAGATTGGTTTCCGTTACGGTGAGGCCAAGATCCTTAGGAATGCGGAAGGTCTTGATTTCGCAAGGGCCGAAGTCCGCTTCGATCGTCCGGTTCCACTTGGGAAGGCGAATGACGGCTTTTGTCGCGATCTTGCTTGTCTCGTAGCAGCGAAGAATGAGGTCATCATTGTCCTCGGCCTGCTTAAGCGCGCTCATGATGATGTTGTCTTGGTCGATGGACAGGAAAGAGTCCGTTTGCGGCAGCTCACCTTCATGATATGTCTCGATAATGACCGTCGGACGCTGATTCAGCTCCGCCGCCCGCTTCACGGTACCTGCCGTTTCCCAGCCGCCTTCATGCGGAAGAAGGGAATAGTTCAGATGCTGGATGCCTTGGTCAATGAAGGAATAGTGACCGTCCGGGTCCGGAACCAGTGGATCGTGATGCGCATAAATAGGGCTTCTCAGCACCGTCAGAGCGAGCTCTTTGTTGTGGATGCTGTAGCTGTATTTCGAATCGTTCATGAGGCTCAAGCCGTACACGGTGCCGCCTTCCCGGACAATCCCGGAATAATCGACCCAGGTTTGGCCCGGCTCTTCTTCCCCATTATGCTCGCGCTCGATATAACCGAACGGCTGCTCGTAGGACTGCCTGGTGAAGATCAGGTTAACCGGGAACACCAGCTTGAGCATCTTGAACTGCTCCCGCCAGTCGACCACGGCCTTCACGTCGATCTGGTCGAGCTCGCGGTACATCGTGAAGTCCTGAACGAGCCGGGACCGGCCGTATTCGCTCGTAACCCGGATAACGGATTTCACCGGACCATGCTCAACCAGCTTCACGCTGGTTGCCGTAAAGGCCCCGATAACGTTGTTGAAATGGAACACGTTGTGGCTCCACGTATCCGTCTTGTCCTCAATGACGACCGGCTTGGCGCCGTCCCCGCGGAGCACCTCCGTATTGACCTTCTTGTCGAACAGAGAGGAGATCCACCCCGTCTTCGGATCAAACTCAAGGCGGAACCGTTCGTTTTCCATCGAATAATCGTTGGCCTTGATGGCCGTGGCGGAAGGCTTCGGAGCCGCCGGGTTCAAGGTCATTTTGTACACCCGGTACCCAAGGGGAGGCAGATCCGCCAGGAAGCTGACGCGATAACGACCGTTGGACGTGGCCACGGGCTGGACGCGCTGAAACGGTATGGCGCGGCCTTTCTCGTCGACCAGCACATGTTCTTCCTTCAGTCCGCCTACCTCCACCTCTACGTTGACCCGGCTCTGCCAGGAATGCGGGTTGAACACCACGAACGGCTTCATGCCCTCTTCCTGCTCGATGCCGATGTTCCACGAGAGGGACTGGACGGCGTAGTTCATGCCCCGGGACGCAATGGCCATCGCCTCGCCGTATTCATTGCGGGCATCCTCGTAAGCGGACTCAATGCTCGTTCCCGCCAGAATGTCATGGAACTGGTTGAACAGGATGTTCTTCCACGCCCGCCCGAAATCAACCGGATACGGCTGACCCGTGGTCCACCGGGCGACCGAGGAATATTTCTCGGCGGCGAGCATGAGGTTCTCGGATTTGCGGTTCCACTGCTTTACCCCGGAGTGCGCGGCGTAACAGCCGCTCGCGTGATGCTGCAGGTCGTCATGCACAACCGGAAACGGCAATTCTCGGCCTTCCACTTCCTCGAAGAACTGATTGGGCTGGGAGAAGACCAGCTCCGGCAGATCCGGATCGTTCTGCATCCGCCGGATGCTCTCCAGGTTCTCCTTCGTGGGTCCTCCGCCATGGTTGCCGACGCCATAAAAGCACATCAGCTCGTCGAACGGCGCCTTCAGCTCGGTCGCGCAGCGGCGGACATGCTTCTCAAGATCCTTGCCCCATGTGCAATACTCGAACAGAATCCGGAACGTAAGGACGCGGGAGCCGTCGTCGGATTCCCATTGGAACAGGCGGCCGGGCAGCCCTTTTTCATTCGGCATGGGACGCATCATTACGTAGTAATCCATTCCGCTCTTCTTCAGGATCTGCGGCATCATACCAAAATGCCCGAAGCTGTCCACGTTGTAGCCGACCTTCGCCGTGACCCCGAACTTCTCCTTGAAATAACGCTGCCCATACAGGCCCTGACGGACGAACGATTCCCCGCTCGGCAGGTTGCAGTCCGGCTGGATCCACCACCCCCGACAATCTGCCAGCGGCCTTCGGCAATGCGCTCCTTGATCTCCTGGAACATGGCCGGGTCGTTGTTCTCCACCCATTCGTAGCTCGCGGCCGAGCTCGAAGTGAAGAGGAAGTCGTCGCATTCCTTCATGCGGTCCAGCGCGGAACGGAAGGTCGCCTTCGTTTCCTGAAAGCCTTCCTGCCAGGGCCACAGCCAGACGGGATCGAGGTGGGCGTTCCCGATCATATGAAGCTTCGGTTTGTTGTTCTTTTGCGGCATGGTGGTGCTCCTCTCGAATCGATTGGTTATCTCTTTCTTCGTTTGATACGTCAGTAGCGGAACTTCAAGTGAAAGGACTTGAACCAAGGGTTGAAATACACCCCGAGCTGCTGGCGGGCCTCCTCCACCTTCGTTTTCGCGTCAAATACAAGGGTCGGCGGGATGTGACCGGTTGTCATCACGTCAAAATCCAGCGTCAGCAAATGATCGAGCGACCGCTCCCAATCCTCAAGGGAGGAGCCGATCCGGGGATGATACCCTCCCCAGAGGGTGTCCCCCGCAATCAGCAGCTTCATCCCGCTCACCTCCAGCCAAAAGGAGACGCAGCCCGGCGTATGACCCGGCGTATGATGGACGTGGATCTCATAGCCTCCGACCTCCAGCCGGTCGCCGTGCTCCAGCTTCACATCCGCTTTGACGGCCGGGAAGGTCTCATCGTACAAGAAAGCCGCCGTGCGAACCGGGTCTCCTTGCTCCACAGCATCGGCTGCGGCTTCGTGAATGTAAAGCTTGGCGTCGCTCTCCTCTTTCAGCAGGGCCATGGCGGATAGATGATCCCAATGCGAATGGGTGGCAAGCACCCGGCGGATGTCGCCCGGCCGGTAGCCGAGCTCCTCCAAATTCTCTTTAAGCGCCGGATATCCCTTCGTGCTGCCGCAATCGATAAGCGTAGGATCCTCTCCCGCTATAAAATAGGCGCTGGCATCCCAAGGATGAGTCAGCTTGTCGCCCGAGATGACATAGAACCGGTCCAACAGCTTAACCGGCTTCCCCATGTTCCATCAACTCCTGCTTTCTTTGGTAAGATAACTTCAAGACCGGCCGATTTAGTGCCTTATCCGGTAACTTTGCTGGCGAGAAAACATACGCATGCGAACGAAAATCATAGGAAAGCAGAATTTCATTTGCGGATAAGGCACTAGAAATCGAAGCGGTCCGCCATGTCCTTGCTTCCCAAAAAGTTCGTGATTTTGTCCAGAACCGTCGCTTCGACGGCGGCACGGCCCTTCTCCAGCTGGTCGGCCGGCAGGTTTCGGCATTCTTCGTTCGTCATCCGCTCCTCCCGTCCAAGGGAACCGAGAAAGGCAAGCTCCAGGTCTGTCGCAATGTTCACTTTGCTTACGCCGCCGCCCGGCAGCCGGATCGCCTTCGCCATCATGTCGGCCGGAACTCCGGATCCCCCATGCAGAACCAAATGAACCGGGGTGAGGGACCGGATCGCCTGCAGCCGGTCATAATCGATTTTGGGCTGCTTCACCATATATACTCCATGCGCGGTCCCGCAGGATACGGCCAGGGCATCTACGTTCGTTTCCCTTACGAATTGCTCGGCTTCCTTCGGATCCGTGTACAATTCCTCGTCTTTGTCCGTCTCCACGAAATCCGTCGTTCCGATCATGCCTAATTCGGCTTCGACGGAAACTCCTTTGGAGTGGGCATAATCCGCTGCTTCCTTGGAATCGGCAATATTCGCCGCCAGCTCCTTCTCGGATGCGTCGATCATAACGGAGGTGAAGCCCGCCTCGATTGCGTCGCGGATGACGGCCATGTCCTTCGTGTGGTCGAGATGAAGGACGACCGGAACCGTGATGTTCTCGGCTTCTATGCGGCTGTAGAACTCATCGGCAAACTCCTTCGGGGTAATGCCGTACCGAACCAGCTCCTTGCTGGAAATCTGGACGATCAGGGAGAGTTCGCTTTCTGGCCGGCCCGCAGGACAGCCGCAATCATAGGGGTATAACGGGGAGAAAAGGAACCTAGGGCGTATCCCTCCTTCTCGGCCTGTTCCATCCCTTTCTTGAGGGTTATGACGTTGGCGGGTTTATTCTGCAATTTCATGCCGATCACTCCTTAAAGCTAGGTTAGTAAGTATGATAAAACTGACGAAGAGCCGGTTGCAGGGCTAGATACCCTTTTTCGTATAAGTCCAAATATCGCTTGTGCCTTTCGGGATCCGCCTTGTAACGGGTGAAGGCTTCCGGCTTCACAGCCGCTGCCGCTTCCCTCTCATCGGAATAGATTCCGCAGCCCGCCGCGGCGGTCAGCGAGGCACCCAGCAGAGTGGCCTCCTCGATAGCGGGAACCTCCATGAGGCAGCCGGTCACGTCGGCCTTGATCTGCATCCATCTCCGGTTTCGGGTCCCGCCTCCGACGGTTGTCATCCTTGTAAAGGGCGGGCAGCCGGTCTTTTCGGCCGACCGGCGGATGGCCTCCAGCTCATAAGCCGTTCCTTCCAGCGCGGCCTGGAGCAGATCCGCCTTTCCGTGGGCTTTCGTCAGCCCCACGAAAGCCGCTCTTGCACCCGCGTCCGGCCAGGGGCGCCGCTTCCCGACAAATAGGGGAAATACAGAATGCCGGTCGGCTCCTCCCTTCCGCTCTCCAGCAGACCCATCAGCTCTTGGTAAGAGAGGCCGTCATCCCCCAGCAGCCCCCTTAGCCATTCGACCGAGCCCCCGGATGCCGAGATTCCGCCCATCCAGAACCGCTGCCCCTGAACCGCGTGTAGGCCGTAGGAGAGGCCCGAATCATATTCCCGCTGGGAAAGCTCCGAATCCGGAAGAATGCCGACGAGCGTTTCCGCCGTACCGGCGGAGACATACACGTCGCCCTCCCGAACTGCACCGACCGCGAGAGCCGCACATACGTGATCGTGACCGGCTATCGCTACAGGCGTCCCCGGAGGGAGCCCCGTCTCGGCCGATGCTCCGGAATGCACGCATCCCAGCCGGCTTCCGGCAGGAAGCGCCGCTGGAAAGAGGTCCGGATTCAGCCCGAAATGGCGAATCCAGGAGGAATCCCATTCCCGCTTGTTGATATCGAAAGCGAAGGTGCGGCCCGCGAGCGAATAATCCGTCGCCATCGTTCCCGTCAGCCGGTAAGCGGCATAGTCGGAGGCGGAGAGCCAAACGGCATGATTCAGAATGTCCGGATCCTGCTCCTTCAGCCAAAGCAGCTTAGCCAAGCCGTATTTGTAGCTGCTGCGGAGGCCGGTGATTCGGAAACGTTCGTACGGGTCGGCTTCCTTCCCGATCCGCTCCGCCTGATCCATGGAGCGGGAATCGAACCAGGGAAGAAACGCCGTCTTGGCTGTCCCGGTCCGGGAATCGACGAGAAGCCCGCTTTCCGCCATAGAAGCGATCCCGATGGACTGAACGTCCTGGGTTCCCTCCTTCAGCACCTCACGGATGCAGGCGGCTGCGGTCTCCCATAATTCGCCGGGATCATAGAAATAACGGCCGAGGCCATCCTGCCGGGTACGCGTAGGCCGGGAGGCTATACGAACCGCCTTGCCGTCCTCCCGGAACACCCCCGCTTTGCAGTGGGTGGTTCCGATATCGATACCGAGCAGGCTCATCGTACCGTCTTCTCCAACACCTGTTTGACTCTTTCCATTCCGGAACGGGGACTGCTGAGAAACCGGGACCGGTCCTTCTCCGGCAGCTTCGATAGAACGCGGGCCATGGAAGCCTGGGCCAGCACGACCACGTCCGTATCGGCAGCCAGCTTAGCCAGGACGGCGGCCAGTTCCTCGTCATGCCCTTCCTTGTCCCCTTCCATAAGCTTGCGGTAGGCCGTTTCGGCCACAACGGGGACGAGCTCGATCGGCTTTCCCGCTTCCACCGCTTTGGTCTTGATCAGAGCCGTGGTCGGGGCTAGCGTCGTCGGCAGGGTTGCCGCCACACCTATCCGGCTTCCCCGGCCGACCGCTTCCTCCGCCATGGCCTCGTCGATCCGCAGAACGGGAGCCTTCGAGCTCTTCGCCGCACGGGCGGCAAGCTCTCCGACGGACGAGCAGGCGCTGAGAATGACATCGGCTCCGGCTTGTTCGGCAAAGCGGGCGTAATGCAGCCACCGTTCGGCTACATCTTCGACTTGGCCGCCATTAGCCGAGAGCTCCGGCAGGATGGAGTCGTCGACGAAGTTGATCACCTGAACGTCGCCGATCACCTCCGCCGCGAGGGCCTTCAAGGAATCCACCGTTACCGGTGTAGTATGAATAATAGCGAGCTTGGGCATGCTACTCTCCGCCTTTCTGCCTATTGTCTCCGGCTGCTGCCGCCTGCTTGGGAAACCGGATCTGAACGGTTATCACCTGAGCTCCCCGGCTTGTAGCAGGAAGCTTCCGTCATCCATCAGCTCCAGTTCCCCTTCCGGAGCCGGTTCCTCCTTCAGGTTAACCAGCCTTACCTCTTCCGGCCGTTCGGTCAAGCGGACACGGGCGGAGGTTTCCTTCTTCGCCGTGTTCCAGAAGCGAAGAACGAGAGCATCCGAGCGCTCCGCCTTCTTGCAGGCGCTGAGGAGCAGCGTATGGTCTCCCTCGAGGGACAGAAAGCCCTCTTTCCAAGCCTTCTCTCCTTCGTGGCGGCCGGTGACGGAGCCATAGAATGGAGTCATATACTCGTAGGCCCGTTCATAAGCTTTGGCCTCAAGCCAATCGCCTTCGTGAGGAATCAGGCTGTATTCCACGGCATGCCGTCCGGGGCACTGGGCATCCGGCGTCGGGCTTTGCGGACCGGCTCCCCTTGGCGGACGAGCGTATCCTCGCGTGACAGCCAGCCTACCGCCCGAAGCAGAGTCAAGGCTACCGTCGTGCGCCCGTCATCCAGCACTTCGAATTCGGGCAGTCCTTTGTTGGCCACCGTCAAGCCTTTGCCTACCGCGTTGACGCTGACAAAGCCCTGCTGCGGTTTTTGCGGCACGAAGGTTTCCGGCCATCCGTGTCCCGTTTCATCAATAGCGACCGGCCGTTCGACTACGTCGAAGTGACTTTCCGCATGGGAAACGGCTGCCGGACTACCGAGCGGGAACAGCGCCCTCAGCCGATGGTCCTGCACCGTGTTGTCCCACTCGGTGCGGACATCGATTCGTTTGGATTCCGAAGCAAGCGTCACGTAGGTCGCAACCCGGAATGGAACGTAGTCGGCACTCCGGTTCAGACGATCGCCTGTGATGGCGCGAGGAAGCTCCCAATCGAGATCAATCCTCAAGGTCGCGCTGGCATAGCCGTTGTCAACCACCGAGACGTGAGCCCGCGCACTGCGGTCGGACCGAAGCACCATGTCATTAAGAGGGTAAGCATAGTTGTAAGTGTCGCCTGCGTCTCCCCCGTCCTCGAACACGTTCAGGCCTTCATACACACGGCCGGATGCTTTGTCGGTGACCTTAAGGCTGCCGTCCGGCTGTGCCTCCACCTTGAGGAAACGGTTTTCCAAGACTCCCGCCCCGACAAGAAGATCGGTCGTCCTCTCACTTCCTTTGAACTTGGCCGAAGGTATAATGGCATTCCAATAGGTCATCTTGTCGTCTTGGGGCTTTTCCCTTACGGCGAGGCGATAGGTCCGATAACCAAGCGGCGGCACTTCATGGGCCGTGAACCGCACATTGGTATAGAACCATTGGTCGGTCATCGGCACCCTGCCCTCGGCATCCTCCGCCTGGAAGGGAACCTCCCTTCCTTCTTCATCGCGGAGCACGTGCGTCCGCGGGTGAATGCCCCGGCTGCGGGGGAACCAGACCCAGGCAGTATCCGTTCGCGTCCAGGCAAGGGGATTGTGAACAACCACCGCTTCCTCTCCGTCCGCTAGCCCGCTCGTGTCGATCCGGGCATTCAGGTGCTGCACGCTCTTCTCGGTAACAATCTCGGCAATCTGCTTCGACTGGTCAAACCGCGGCAGCATCTCGCGGTGCACCTGGTCGATGCTGCATCCGCATATGCTGTCATGCGGGTGATTCTGGATTAAGAGCTCCCAAGACGTCCAGAGAAGAGACGATTCATATCGGTTGCCGGCTCTCCAGGCGAGAGCCGAGAATGGCTCGGCATACTTCTCCAAGCTGGCCTGTCCGTGGAAATTCAGCTGCTTCAGATACAGCCGCGCCGACAAAACACCCGGCAGCACATGGGGGAGATCCTCCCCGAAGCTGCGCAGTTCACCATGCCTTACCTCCAACTTGGGATCGGCCGCTTTTACGGCGTCCATATAGGCCTTGGTCGTCCCAAATTCGAACTGGGCATAATCGTTCAGATCCTCGTTCATCTGCTTGATCAGACGCGGCATTCTCTTGTCGGTCAGCCGGTGGTCTCCGCCGTATGGCATGAGCAGGTTCGATGTCGTGGCCCGTGCCGCAAAGCGTTCAAGCGAACGCCTTACGCGGCCGTAGGTTTCTTCATAAGTTTTGAGCGGGTTGTCAAAATGCAGGAAGTCGACGACGTAATACCCGTCCGGGAACCAGTAAGTCAGCACCCGGCTTCCATCAGGAGCCTCCCATAGGAAATCCTGCTTGAAGGTTTCGGCCGGCCCGCCCGTTCCTCTCCATAGAAGGGCATTGTCGATGCCGAATCCCTGCAGGATTTGGGGCATCTGCGAAATATGGCCGAACGTATCGGGAATATACCCGATATCCTGGTTGGTAAAGCCCAGCTTTTCGGCCATTTTCTCCCCGAGCCACAAATTCCGGATATGAGACTCGGCGCTGACGAGAAACTCGTCCGGCAGAATATACCAGGGTCCGCACTGGATGCGGTTGGAACGGATATGGCCAAGCAGCCTTTCCTGATTCTCCGGGCGGATTTCCAAATAATCCTTCAGGACGATGGTCTGCCCGTCGAGCAGGAAGCAGCGGAACTCCGGGTCAGCCTCAAGCGAATCCAGCAGCTCATCGATGAGCTCAACCAGCCGGATTCGGAAATCCTGCATGGTGGCCCACCATTCGCGGTCCCAGTGGGTATGATGATATAGAATAACGCGGTACGGTTGACTCATGAGGCTTGCACTCCCAGGTGGGGTCTCTTTTCAGGACCTTTTTATATGGTTTGGACACCGGCTGAAGAACCGGGATCAGCCTTTCGTTCCGGCCGAAATGTTCATTCCTTCGATAAAGTAACGCTGGAAAATAAAGAACATAGCGATAACCGGGGCCAGAACCATAAGCGAACCGGCCATCAGGTAATGCCACTGGGTGGTCTCCTGCCCTTTAAATGCCTGCAGACCGATCTGCAAGTTGAACATGGATTCCTTGCTGATGTAAATCAAGGGGCCAAGGAAGTCATTCCAGGCTCCCTGGAAGGTGGAGATGGCAATGACGACGATAGCCGGCTTGGCAAGCGGAATCATGATCTTCCACCAGATGTAGAAATGACTCGCGCCGTCAATTTTGCCCGCTTCGATCAGGTCGTTCGGGATGGACATGTAGAACTGGCGGATCAGGAAGATTTGATAAGCGGCCCCGAAGAAGCCGGGAATCATAAGAGGCAGATACGTCCCTACCCAATGCATTTTGGAAAAAGAATGTATTGCGGAATCAGCGTAACGAAACCGGGAATCATCATCGTCCCGAGCATCAGGGAGAAAAGGAACTTACGTCCCGGAAATTTAATTTTGGCAAAGCCATAAGCGATAAAAGAGTTGGAGACCACATGGGATACCACGCCGACTCCTGCCAGCAGAAGCGTATTCAGCGTATACCGGGTAAAATTCCCCTTCGACCAGGCCAGCTTGTAGTTCTCCCAATGAAGTTCCTTGGGATAGAATGTAGGCGGATACTGCATGATTTCCTGGAGGGACTTCAGCGAGGTGGAAACCATCCACCACAGTGGAGCAAGGATAATGACGCCGAACGCGGACAAGACGATAAGCAGAATCGTTTTGTTGATCCGTTCCTTTCGGCGGCGGCTTTGGAAGTATTGGGTTTTGGCTGTCGGAACCGCGACCGATGTGCTCATCGGTTGTCCCCCCTTCATAGTGAACCCAGAACTTGGACAGGACCATGTTGATAATGGTCAGGATAATAACGATGAAGAACAGGAACCAGGCCATGGCCATGGCATAGCCCATGTCGAACGTTTTGAAGGCTTTCAAATACATATGCAGGTTAAAGAATAGAAGCGAATTCATAGGAGACCCCGGCGAGTTCATATCCGGCGACATGACATACCC
This sequence comes from Paenibacillus sp. CC-CFT747, assembly GCA_030323305.1. GTDB lineage: Bacteria > Bacillota > Bacilli > Paenibacillales > NBRC-103111 > Paenibacillus_AO > Paenibacillus_AO aurantius. Next base: position 5,472,795 of record CP106741.1, read on the forward strand.
TTCCTGGAAAATCTGGAAGCCGCCGATGATATGAGTCACCAGCTCGAAGAACAGAACCGGGGTAATCATCGGAACGGTAATATGCCAGAACCGGCGGAAGGTGCCGGCCCCATCCAGCTCAGCCGCTTCGTACAGCTGCTCCGGCACCCCTTGAAGACTGGCGAGATACAGCAGCATGCCGCCGCCTACTCCCCACAGCTTCATGAGAACGATGGCCGGCTTAGTCCAGTTGGGATCCTGCAGCCAGGCGGGTCCTTCGATCCCCACCCAGCTAAGGGCGACGTTTACGAGACCGGTTCCCGGCGTAAGCAGCATCGACCAGAGAATATATACGGCGACACCGGAAAGGACAGCGGGAAGGTAGAAGACCGTCCTGAAATATCTCATTCCGGGGATTTTCTGATTTAACGCCACGGCCAGCAGAAGAGAGCCGATAGTCGTAAGCGGAACACTGAACGCCACATAGAACAAGGTATTCTTAAGGGATTTCCAGAACAGCGGATCGTGGTAGAACATGTTGCGGTAATTACGAGTTCCTATCCAGTCCATCTGGGACGTGATGTCGTAGTTCGTAAAGCTGGCATACAGGGAAAACAGCAGCGGTCCGGCCGTGAATACGAGAAACCCGATGATCCACGGGGAAACGAACATGAAGCCCTGTCTGGCTTCGCGGCGTTCCAGCGAACCTCTTCTAGGCTTGGTTGCGGCAGCCAAAGAACTCACCTTCCTTCCATTCGTTGGGGAGATTACTAAAGGTTTCTAACCTTATAAAAGATGGAGCGGCTGTCCTTCAACCGCTCCACCTCCTGATTGTTACTTCGTGTTTTGTTGGATCAAATTCTCGACGTCTTTTTGAGCTTTGTCCAATGCTTCCTTCGGAGGAGTCTTGCCCAGCATGGCGGCGTCACGCTGCGGATCGACAAGCTTCTGGAAGTCAGGAGCATTCAGCGGCACCGGGAACACCTTCGTTACTTTCATGTTATCCACGAGCATTTTGTAAACCGGGTCCTTGCTCAGCTCAGGATCATTGGACACATCCTTGTTGGCCACGTTGTCGAAGTTCTTCTGAGCCCAGTACAGCTGAGCCGATTTGTCGGTCATGTACTTCATGAACTCCCAGGATTCGTCGGGATGCTTGGCACCTTTAGGAATCTCCAGTACGAAGCCTCCGCCTACACTCCAGTGACCGGACCCCTGCTCCTTCTCCGGAATCGGTGCTACCCCAAATTCCATTCCCTGTCCGTAATCGCGGATCTGGGTATAGAACGTTCCGACGTCCGGCCAAATGGAAACTTTACCGGCGATGAACGGATTAGCCTGCTTGCTGCCGAAATCCGCCTTGAAGGCGTCGAGGTTCTTCTGGCCGATGCGGTTCGTGAAGCTCAAGACATAGTTCATAGCGTCCAGATGGGCCTGGTCGTTGATTACCGGCTTGCCGTCTTTGTCGAACCAGTTGATGCCCTTGTCGAAGTTCATCGCAATGCTTCCCCAGTCGAAGCCGGCATATTGAGGGGCATATCCGATCCGCTCATACTTGTCGCCATTCTTCTTGTCGAGCTTCTTGGCGGCCTCTTCCAGTTCCGCCCAGGTGTTCGGGAATTTCTCCGGATCCAGCCCTACTTCCTTGAACTGCTTCTTGTTGTAGAACATCACGCGGGTATCGGTATTGAATGGAAGCGCATAGGCTTCATTCTTGTAAAGAACCGTACTCCACAGTTCAGGGAAGAACCGGTCTTTGATATTGTCTTTAGCCAAGTATTTGGATAAGTTCGTGTTCTGGTTCTTGCTTGCCCGTTGCGGGGTAGCGTTAATATCGTTGACGATTACATCGGGAGGATTGCCGGCTGCCACCGCGGCCAGCTCTTTGGTCCAAATATCGCCGAACGGGTAGTAGGTATGCTTGACAACAATGCGGTCTTGAGACTTGTTGAAATCATCGATAATTTTCTCGATAATCGGACGTCTTGTTTCCGATCCCCAGAACGTCCAGAAATCAAGCTCCACTTTCTCCTTCGGCTTGACGCTGCCTTCCGGGCTGTTCGACGGAGCGGCGGTATCACTTTTGCCGCAGGCGGACAACAGCGTTGTTGCCCCCAATGCCACGGACATAAGCAGCAAACCGGTCTTCTTCACTTTCTTCATTTACAACTGACCTCCCGATGATATGGATTTGTTGCACCCACGGGTAACACATCTTCACTTGAAGTTTTATGTTGTTTTCTTTGTGGGATTGTGAAGCGTTGATTTCATTAAACTACATGAAAACGCTTTTGTCAACGGTTTCATTTGACGGTTATTTACGTTTTCGAACAAAACCGCAACACTTTTCTTTACACCTTTTCCAAGTATGTTGAAACAGCCTAATAAAAGACAAAAAAACCACACGAGTCCACAATTATCCTTTTGTGGAGTCGTTGGCCAATTTCTTCTACCCTTTTTTCTTTCTATAGCGCTTTTATAAAACCCAAGGGGTTGTATGCTTTCTCTCTATCTCTGCCCGACGGCCTTTTCAAACCAATCCCAGCCGGCGCCGGCGTCTTCCGGTTTGTGGGCATCCGACCCGTATACGCATTCGATCCCGGAAGCAAGGCAATCCTCCAAAAACCACACGGGAACATACGCCTTTCCGCAAGTTCCCACCCGAAGCCCCGCCGTATTGACATCGAGCCCCATTCCGCTCGCCAATAGCTTAGGCTTGATCCGAGTCAACCTCTCGTTCATCTGGCTGTCGTCCATCGGCGGCAGAGCATCGCGGAATTTCTCGATCAGCTGGACGTGGCCGAGCCGTTTGCGTCCCGGCAGGGAAGCCGCCCATTCCAGCGCCTGCTCGACATGATCGTAGTATTCCTCCACGACCCTTTCCATCGAGCCATAGTATTCCAGAATGCCTTCCCTGAAATCGGCCGGCGTAAAATCCAGGCACCGCATTCCGCCCTTTCCGGGCAAGTAGTGCACGGAGACCAGAAGGTCCTCGAGCCGGTCGGCATATGGCGCGATCAACTCATCGGCGAAATCCGTTCTTCCGGGCAGGTAGTCCAGCTCCAGGCCGACGGTTACTTCAATTTTACCGGCGTAGCTTCTTTTAAGTCCTTCCACGTAATCCATGTACGAGGGAGCTCCTGAAGATCCATCGCCAGCTCCCGCATCAGCGGCTCGTTGTCTACCCAGCCTTGCGGCAAAGGAGGATGTTCGCTGAACGTGTAGCGGTCGAAACCGAGACGAATCGCCTGTTCCAGGTAATCAGCCGCTTCCGCCGGACTTCCGTGCCGGCAATAGGGGGTGTGCGTATGCCCATTCCATTTCAGCATCTTTCTTTCTCCCTTGTCTATTGTAAATGGTCTCATAAGTCTGTCTGACCTTACGTCCAGAGGTCGCCCCAATGCACGGGTCAGCTTCGGTAGGCCGCTTCCGCCACGTGAACCGCGATCCCTTCCCGCTCCATGACATCCGCCAGTTCTCCCGTCAGCGGGGCGTCCGTGATGCAGGCCGTGATGGACTCCAGAGGAGCTACAGTGAACAGTGATGTCTTGCCGACCTTAGAGTGGTCGAAGACCGCCATCGTTTCAGCCGATCGCCGGATGAGCACCTTGGCTATCTCCGCCTCCAGCTCCGAATAGGTAGACAGCCCCTGAGCCGCCGTAATGCCGTCGATTCCGAGGAACATTTTGCCGATATGAAGCCCCTCCACCATCTTCTCCGCCAACGGTCCGCAGAGCTCGAAGCTTTTGTTGCGCATGATTCCTCCGGTCACCACCACCTGAATGGAATCGTTGTCCGCGAGCTCCATGGCAATGTTCACGGCATTGGTCACCACGGTAATTCCCTGCCGCGCCTTCAAGGCCTTGGCGATCAGGAACGTCGTGGTTCCTCCCGACAGACCTATGATATCCCCTTCCTCGATCAGGGACGCGGCTTTGACCGCAACCGCTTCCTTCTCGATCCAGGAAAAGTTCTTTCTTTCCGTAAAGGAAACCTCCCTCGCCGAGTTGAAGCCGTCGTATAGGGCTCCTCCAATCGTGCGGATGATGGGCTCCGTTTTCTCAAGAGAATCCAGGTCCCGCCGTGCGGTCGCTTCCGAGCAGTCGAACCAGTCCACGACTTCTTGAACAGTAATTCTTCCATTCTGCTTCAAGGCGCTCAGGATTTTATCCCGTCGCGCTTTTCCTTTAGAAACAAGGGATTCGCTCATGCTTATGCCCCTTTCGACCTTGCAGCGGTTAAGCTAGTCTTTCTTCAGCAAATCAGTTAATGCCTTCTCTATCGTATCGTATTGAAAGAAAAATCCGTGATCCAGCAGAGCCTTCGGCCTGACCCGCTGGCCCTGGACCATCAGCACCGACATTTCCCCGAAGAGAGCGCGGAGCAGGAATTCCGGAACCGGAAACCAGTGCGGGCGGTGAAGCGCCTTGCCGAGAGCCCGGCCAAAATCATCGTTCCTCACCGGATAGGGCGCGGAAGCGTTGACAGGACCGCTAATGCTCTCGTTCTCCAGGCAGAAAACGATCGCCCGCACCATGTCCTCGATGTGAATCCACGAGAACCATTGCCGTCCGCTTGCGATCCGGCCGCCCCCGCCCATTTTGTAAGGGAGCATCATGGGAGGAAGCGCCCCTTCCTTATTATCCAGCACCATGGAGATTCTCAGCTTAACGACGCGCGTTCCGCGAATTTCATCGGCCGCCTCTTCCCACTGCTCCACCACCTCCGCGAGAAAGTCGGTCAGATGCTTGGGGCTGCTTTCATCAAAGTCACCGGTTTCCGAGGTTCCGTAGATGGACATGCCCGAGCCGTTTACCACGACGGCGGGCTTGTGCTTCAACCGGTCTACCAGCTCGGCAATGCGCCGGGTCGCCGTAAGCCGGGAATCCAGGATCCTTTTCTTGGCCTCCTCGTTCCAGCGCTGGTTAATCGACTCGCCCGCCAGGTTTACGATAGCGTCCACGCCTTCGAGCAGGCTTGGTGACTGCTGCATTTGGTCCCACGTGACGGTCTTTATTCCGTCTTTTTCTTCACCAGGGTGTCTGGAAATGAGAATCACTTCGTGGTTCCGATTCTTGAGATGCCGGATCAGACGACCGCCGATAAAACCCGTTCCACCGGAAACCGCTATTTTCATTTCCATCCCTCCAGCCCATTTTAGACCCCTTGTCTGCCTTTTCTATCTGTACGGTTAAAGCTGTTGATTCTCGGTCTTGCTTGGGGGTGAGACAGACGGAGCGTCCGCCGCGGCAGCTTCCATTTGTAGAAGACGGAAAGCATCCTCATGATAATGACAGCCGCGAAAAGCATCCCCAGCCCTAACGGGCTGATGGCCGCCCCGCCGAGGCCTACCACAATCGCTGCCAGAATGGCCCACACGGCATAGATCTCATCCCGCAGCACAAGAGGCTTGCGACCCGCCAGGACGTCCCGGATAATCCCGCCCCCTATTCCCGTCATGACAGCCGCTACGATCACGGCACTCATCGGATGCCCCATCCGTGTCGCGTATAGAGCCCCTTGAATGGCGAAGGCGGACAGGCCGATTGCATCGAAGAACGACTCCCACGTCTTCCACCGGGCAATCCACCCTGCCGGCAGGAGGAAGACGCAGGTCATCGCAACGAGTGCGGTCCGGAAGAGCATCCCCTGCTCCCAGAGGCTGGTAACCGGCACCCCAATCAGGAGGTTGCGGACAACGCCGCCTCCGAAGGCCGTGACCAGCCCCAGGACATATACCCCCAGAATATCATATTCTTCCTCCATGGCAACAATCGCTCCGCTCACGGCAAAAGCAATCGTTCCAATCAAGCTGAATAGCTCCCAGTTCACCTCTGTCAGCCTTCCTTCACCTGTTGAATGTTCTGCTCCATTGTACAACCGATACACCCTATAGTATCATAGTTCTAACTGAACTTTCACCGCTATTTTCTAGCAAAAAGACCCCAAAGGAGCAACCGAATGAGCGTTCATCATGCCATTTCCGAACATTCCCGCCGTCAGAACCAACAAATTGAAGCTTTTCTCCAACTGGACCGGAAACGGGAACAGTCTATCGAGGAAGCGCTGGACCTTTGCCGCCGCGGAGAGCCTTTCTCCGTCGCCGAAATCAACCGGATCACGGCCGAGATCAACGAACGGGCCAAGAAAGGCATCATTCCCACACGCCGAATGGTGACCGAGCAAATGATTCGGGACTTTGCGGCCGCCCCCGGTAAACCGTAAGCCGCGGCTCCCTATTTCTGCCCAACTCAAAAACCTCCGGAACCGCACGCGGTGGCTCCGGAGGTTTTTGGCGTATACGAATTAGATCAGTCACCGTCGAACAGGTTGCCGATTCCGCCCAGGAGGCTTCCTTCCTCTTTCTTCCCGCCCACTCGGGAAGCGGCGAAGATGCGGTCCGCCATCCGGCTGAACGGAAGGGACTGGATCCATACCTTGCCGGGTCCGCGAAGGGTAGCATAGAAGAGGCCTTCTCCGCCGAACAAGGCGGTTTTGACTCCCTTGACGAATTCAATGTCATAATCCACATCCTGCGTCATGCCCACCAGACACCCGGTATCGATCCGGATGACTTCGCCCGCCTGCAGCGTCTTCTCCAGCACCATCCCGCCGGAGTGGACGAAAGCCAGCCCGTCTCCTTCGATCTTCTGCATGATGAAGCCCTCTCCCCGAAGAAGCCCGTGCCGAGCTTGCGCTGAAAATCAATGCCTACGGATACCCCTTTGGCCGCGCAAAGGAAGGAATCCTTCTGGCATACGATTTTACCGCCGAGAACGCTCAGGTCAAGCGGAATGATTTTGCCGGGATAAGGGGAGGCGAAGGTGACGGTTTTCTTGCCGCGGGCCCCGTTCGTAAAGACCGTCATGAACAGGCTTTCGCCCGTCAAAAGCCGCTTCCCCGCTCCCATCAGTTTGCCCATGAAGCCTTTGTTCTCGGAGCTTCCGTCGCCGAAGATGGTCTGCATTTGAATGCCGTCGTCCATCATCATGAAGCTGCCCGCTTCCGCTATTACACTTTCCCCGGGATCGAGCTCGATCTCCACGCACTGCATTTCATTCCCCATAATGCGATAGTCAATTTCATGAGCATTCATTGGTTGGCCTCCTCTTTATTCTTCCGGGAAATAATCTTTCTTTAACTGCCGCAGCTCCTCCAAGGATCTTTCGGCATAGCGGACGAAGCCTTGAAGGGCATCCATTTCCCTTCGGATCGCGTCGCGCAGTGAGCTTTTGTAATCCGGAACGTTTCCGGCAAAGGAGCGCACCGACTCAAGCGGCATAAGCGCAATTTCCCCTTCCGAGAGCGCTCTTCTCTGATGAAAGAATGCCACATCCGCCATCGTCGGCTGATGAAGATCCCCTTGATCGGGATGCTTCACGACGGCCAGCACCTTAACCGCTGCTTTACGGGGAGTCACTTCCACCACTTCTCCTATGTATTCGCCCGTTTTGTAGGCGGCAAGGACGCGGGTTCCTGCTTCCATTCTATTTCCTCCTTCCTCCAAATGAGTCCTCTTCGTCTTGGACAACCGGTTCTACCACCTCTTACCCTCTCTGGTAAGGCTTTAAGAAACGGTAGAGTTCATCCACGGAATGCATGGCGTACAGCTTATGGAACGGCTTTCCCTCCTTCAGCACCACCAGGCAAGGAATGGAGGTAATTTCCCATTGGGCCGCCCTCTCGGGAAGAAAATTAACGTTGGCTTTGGTCAAGGGAAGGCGGTCCAGCATGACCTCGACAATACCGAGCATCCGTTCGGCCAGCTTACAGGTTCCGCACAAGGGGGTATAGAAGAACACAATCGCGTCCTCGCGCCGCCATAAGGCCTGCTCCAGCTCCTTCGGTGTCCATTCCTTCATAACGAAATCCTCACACCGATTCCACTCCAGCCGTCTTCTGCAGCCAGTCGGTCAGACCTTCCTCCACCTCTTCTCCCGGAAGACCTCCCGCCTCTCTCTCCTCCGGAGATTTCAACAGCAGGTTCTCGTAGAAGCGGATGCCGATCTCGCGCATTTGTTCCGGATTGAGTGGAAGCAGCTCATAGAGCAGGTTCTCGGCCTGGTCATACTGCCCAGCCTTCTCATAATAGACGAACAACCGCGCCTTCATCTGAGGAGGAAGCTCATACGCGCTCAGGCGGTCGATCAGGGCCTGGATATCCGCATGGTAATCGAGAGCCGACGTTTCCACGTTGTTCTCGGATGCGGCAAGCCCCAGCTGCAGCCCCTTTAAATGCCGGAGGTAAGCTTGGTCCTGCTCGCCCAAGCTCTCATACAAATCCCCTCCTCCTTAAGCATAGCCGCGAGAATCAGCACTTTTTCGCTCTCCACCACACCGTCCTTCTGCAGAATGCCGATGATGTCCCGTTCGCTTAAGCTCGTCAGAAGCTTGGAATTCAACCGGAAATGACGATTAAGCAGTTCCTCCAGAAGGTCGAAGGCCTGCTGCTGCTTTTGTTCCTTGCGAAGACCGGAAATGGTCGCTATGGCGGTCGTGATTTGTTCGATCATGCGTAAAATATAGTCTCGTTGGTACATATCACGCTCTCCTCCCTGCTGGTATCCTTGGCTTAGTAAGGGTATACGGACGAAGGGGCATCCCGTTTCCGCAGCCTGTTAACCGGTGAGCTCCGCCAAACGGCGAAGGGTGACCGCCATGTGCTCAAGCAGGCTTTGTAAGTCCCCGATAACCTCTTCCCCGAATTTGCGCCCGAAGTCAACCGACGCCTCTACCCGGTACCCCTTATCCTGTTGATCGAAGTCGAAGGTCACCTGCTGCCGGATCCGGCATTCCGTTCCCCAAATCTCCCTCATGGCACTCTGGATGGCGGGACACTGACTTTCCACCTCATTCACGGTAAGTTGAAAAAAAGCTCAAGCCGGCAGCCGGGAACGGCCTCCCGCTTCTCGAGAATCTCGGCGGACAAATCGTAGGTGTCCGCCTCCAGCCGAAATTCGGCCGACGCTTCCGGCTTGTCCGGAAGCCGGAAACGGATGGCATAGGCACGGGACATGGAAGCAAGCTCCACCCGGTCGCTGCGGCCTAAAATAAGGAGCTCGCCCTTCAAATCAAGGTCGTAGACCGCTCCCTCCGCTACCACCTTAAGGTTTTCATAAATGGTGGGATCGAACATGCTTCCATCCTTCCCTTATTTGGCAATAGGATCAAATCACCTATATTTTCTCGCATCCCCACGCCGATAGCAAGCCTTCTCTTGGGTCCCCCGTTATAATTGTTTTTTCCGCATTCCCAGCTTGCCTGTCCCTCCCGCTGCCGTTAAAATAAGAGGTATACCAATCAAGGCAGGTGTCGACATGACGGAATCGAAGACCCCGGATAACATGGAGGGTGAGCCCAAAAAGATCAGCCTGGCGGAAGCCGTGCGCAACAAGCTCGCCCAGAAGAAGCAAGCGCAGCAGAACGACAGCAGCAACCCGCAGCGTGCCGGTAATATGAAGGCCAAAAGCCAAATGACCAAGAAGGTCAACAACCAGCGCCGCCGGACTGGCGGCAGCTAGAGCCGGCCGGTTCGTCCGCGTGAAAGCTGACTTACAGGAGTTTGCTCCTTAAGGATAAGCAAGACCGTACGGCCAGGCTCGGGATCGAAAAAGACGGGAAACCGTCTTTTTTGTTGCCGTTGGTTATGCCGCAGCGAAGTCTTTTCGAACGCAAAAGAAAAAAGCCGCGGCGCCTTTCTCCGCAGCTCTTTCCCCTGCCCTTCATGGGTTTTATCCCCATCCCCTTACTTATGCATACATCTCCTGCCGAAGCTTCTGCACGTCGGGGTTCTCCAGGTACTCGTCGAACGTCATCATGCGGTCGATCAAGCCCTTTGGTGTAATCTCGATGATCCGGTTAGCGATCGTCTGGATGAACTGATGGTCATGAGAAACGAACAGGACGGTTCCGTCGAAATCCACCAGCCCGTTGTTCAAAGCCGTGATGGACTCCAGGTCCAAATGGTTCGTCGGCTCGTCGAGAATAAGCACGTTCGCCCCGACCATCATCATTCTCGAAAGCATACAGCGGACCTTTTCTCCACCGGACAGGACGCTCGCCTGCTTCAAGGCCTCTTCTCCGGAGAACAGCATCCGGCCGAGGAAGCCGCGGAGGAAGGATTCGTCCTGCTCCTTGGAATATTGGCGAAGCCAGTCGATCAGGTTCAGCTCCACCCCGTCGAAATACTTGGAGTTGTCGATCGGGAAGTAAGCCTGGGACGTGGTAACCCCCAAGTGAAGCTGCCGGAGTCTGCCTCCTGCTCCTTCATCAGGATCTCGAACAGCGTCGACTTGGCATGGCCGTTCGGCCCGACGAAGGCAATCTTGTCCCCTTTGTTAATCGTGAAGCTGACGTTGTTCAGCACCGGCTCGCCGTCTACGGTCTTGGACAGATTCTCCACAGTTAGAAGCTGCTTGCCCGCCTCACGGTCGGCTTTAAAGTTGATATAAGGGTATTTTCTCGAGGAAGGCTTGATGTCTTCCAGCGTAAGCTTCTCCAGCGTTTTCTTACGTGAGGTCGCCTGCTTGGATTTCGAGGCGTTCGCGCTGAACCGGCGGATGAACTCCTCCAGCTCTTTGCGCTTCTCTTCGATTTTCTTGTTCTTGTCGGTCAACAGCTTCGTGGCCAGCTGGCTGGACTCATACCAGAAGTCATAGTTACCGACGTACAGCTGGATTTTGCCGAAATCGATGTCCGCGATGTGCGTACAAACTTGGTTCAGGAAGTGACGGTCGTGGCTGACCACGATGACGGTGCCGTCAAATTTGGCCAGGAAGTTTTCCAGCCAGTTGATGGATTCCAGGTTCAAATGGTTAGTCGGCTCATCGAGGAGCAGAATGTTCGGGTTGCCGAACAGAGCCTGCGCCAGCAGGACGCGGACCTTCTCGTTCCCGCCCAGTTCCTTCATCTTCAGCTCGTGCATTGCCTTCGGAATGCCGAGACCGATCAAGAGCTCCGCCGCATCCGATTCCGCTTCCCAGCCGTTCAATTCCGCGAAGTCGCCCTCAAGCTCCGCCGCTCGCATTCCGTCCTCATCCGTAAAGTCGGACTTGGAGTAGATGGCATCCTTCTCTTCCATAATCGAATAGAGCTTGGAGTGCCCCATGATGACCGTCTTCAACACTTCGTATTCGTCATATTCAAAATGGTTCTGCTTCAGAACAGCCATTCGCTCGCCCGGTGTAATGTGAACCTCGCCCCGGGTGGATTCGATCTCCCCGGAGAGAATTTTCAGAAACGTGGATTTCCCCGCTCCGTTCGCCCCGATCAAGCCATAGCAGTTGCCGGGGGTGAATTTAATATTAACGTCCTCAAAAAGAGCACGGCTTCCGTAACGAAGCGTGATATTGCTCGTACTGATCATTGTCTAACCGCCTTTATCTCCATTATGGTTACCCATTATAACACAGCGAGTTACTTGTGGGAATTTCCTTCTATCTCCTCCACCAGCTCCGAAAGCTCCGTCCATCGTTCCATGGCCGCATCCAGCTCTTCGCTCGCCTTCTGTTCTTTCTCGTAAAGCTCCCGGACCTTGTCGTAATCGGCTGCGCTCTCTTCAATCTCTTCTTTCAGTGCGGCGATCCGCTCTTCCAGCCCGGCGATAACGGATTCGATCTCGTTCCATTCCTTCTGTTCCTTAAAAGACAGCTTGCGCGGCCGGTTCTGGCCCCGCCCCCGCCTGCCGAGGGTTCATCGACAGGCACGTCTGCCTTGGCATTGGGCGTTCGCCCCTTGGAACGGTCCGTTTCTGGCGCCGCTTTGCTCTGCTCCTGCTGGCTCTCCATCGCCTTATGCTCCAGGTATTCGGAGTAGTTGCCATAGAACGCCACCAGTCCCTCCTCTTCGAAGGCAAACAGATGGTCCACCGTCCGGTCCAGAAAATACCGGTCGTGGGATACCGTGATCACCGCGCCCGGAAAATGATCCAGGTAATCCTCCAGAATGGTCAGCGTCTGGATATCCAGGTCATTGGTCGGTTCATCGAGAAGCAGCACGTTCGGTTCGCCCATGAGCGTTCGAAGCAGGTACAGGCGGCGTCTCTCGCCCCCGGAGAGCTTGGCGATCGGCGTCCACTGCAGCGATCCGTTGAACAGGAACCTCTCCAGCATTTGCGAAGCGGTGATCGTTTCCCCGTCCGCCGTCCGAATGACCTCGGCGGCTTCCTTGATGTATTCAATGACGCGCAGCTTCTCGTCCATCTCTTCGTTATCCTGCGTGTAGTAGGCAAGCTTAACCGTCTGGCCGGTTTCGATCGTCCCCTCGTCGGGCTGCAGCTTTCCAGCCAGGAGGTTGAGCAGCGTCGACTTGCCCGCGCCGTTCGGTCCGATGATTCCGACACGGTCCCTCGGGAGGACGATGTAGCTGAAATCCCGGAGCAGCTGCCGGCCGCCGACCGTCTTGCCGACATCCTTCATTTCGATGACCTTTCGGCCGAGCCGGCTCGCTCCCACGGCCATATCGACCGTTTCCGCAGGGCCGTCCACCTCCCGGTCGCGCAGCTCCTCCACTCGCTGAATCCGGGCCTTCTGCTTCGTGGTACGGGCCTTGGCCCCGCGCCGCAGCCAGGCAAGCTCGCGGCGGAGGAGATTCTGGCGTTTGTCCTCGGACGCCGCCTCCTGCTCCTCGCGCTCGGCTTTCTTCTCTAGAAATACGCCGTAGTTCCCTTCATAGCTGTACAGCCGGCCGCGGCTGATTTCGAGGATCCGGTTCGTCACCCGGTCCAGGAAATACCGGTCGTGCGTAACGAGAAGCAGGGCCCCGCGGTATTTCGCCAGCTGCTCCTCGAGCCACATAGCCGTAGAGTTGTCGATATGGTTGGTGGGCTCGTCGAGGATCAGCAGATCCGCCGGCTGGATGAGAGCCGAGGCGAGCGCAACACGCTTGCGCTGTCCGCCGGACAGCTGGGCAACCGGCTTATGAAACTCGGTTATCCCGAGCTTCGTCAGAATCGTCTTGGCCTGCGTACTCGCTTCCCAGGCATTCAGAGCATCCATCGGCTGCTGGGCGCGGAACAGCGCCTCTTGATGGCGCTCGTTCCCCGGCTCCGCCTCTAGCCGGACAAGCGCTTCTTCATAAGAACGAAGCGCCGTCATGAGAGGGGAGCTGCCCCGGAAAACATGCTCGAGCACCGTGGTTCCTTCTTCGAATTCCGGACTTTGGGCCAAATATTCCACACGAAAATCATTGGCATGGACGAGCTTCCCGGAATCCGGTGAATCGAGCCCCGCGATAATTCGGAGCAGAGAGGATTTGCCGGTCCCGTTCACACCGATAAGGCCGATCCGCTGACGGTCGGAAACCGTAAACGAGATGCTGTCGAAGAGAACCTTTTCCCCATAAGTTTTCGTTACCTGTTCCACTGATAAAATATTCATTCTTCCGTCCCCCGGATGGTCATTCCATTATGGTCAATCAAGCTTCGAGCACATAGGCCGCAAGCAGAGCAATCGTGTTCCACAGCGCTTCCCGATGGGTACGCTCCATTCCATGGGAGGCATGCACCCCGGGACCGATCAGAGCTGCTTTTACATTCTGGCCGCCTCTAAGGGCAGCCGAGGCGTCGGAGCTGTATTGGGGATAGATATCCACCGCGTAAGCCAGCCCCTCTCGATCCGCCAAACGGATCAGCTTCGAGACCATCTCATAGTCATAGGGACCCGAGGAGTCCTTGGCGCAGATCGATACCTGCTTCTCCGTACACGTCAAGTCATCCCCCATCGCGCCCATATCGACGGCGAGGAGCTCGTTTACCTCGGCGGGAAGCCAGCCCGCCCCGTGTCCGACCTCTTCATAGTTGGTGATGAATACCTTTAGCGTCTTGGCCGGTTTCTTCTTCATCCGGATCAGCGCTTCAAGAAGCCCGAACACCGAAGCGACCCCCGCTTTGTCATCCAGGTGGCGGGAACGGATCCAGCCGTTCTCAAGAAGCTGGGCCCGCGGGTCGAAGGACACGAAGTCGCCCACCCGAATCCCCATGGCTTCCGCTTCCTTGCGAGAAGTCACATCGGCTTCTATGCGAACCTCCATGTTGGCCTCTTCCCTCTTCTGGTCCCGGACATCGGGAAAGACGTGGACCGAAGGGTGGGTGGTTAGGACTGTCCCGGCATAAGTTTCGCCGCTTCTCGTGTGAATGGTGACATATTCATTCTCGATGGAGCTCATGGCATACCCCCGAGCGGGGTGAGACGAAGCCTGCCGTTCTCCTTGACAGAGCGGACCATGGCCCCGAGTGTGTCCACATGCGCGGTAAGACCGAGCGTTTCCTGGCTTTCCCCGGGAAGGGTGAGGATGGCCATCCCCTTAGGGGTTCTTTCGCAGGCTAGACCCAATCGTTCCGCCTCTTCCTCGATCCGTTTCATGATGGCCCCTGTATATCCCGTTGGGCTGGGGATGTTCAAGAGGTCCTCCAATAAACCGAGTACATAAGATGGATCGGCAAAAGCTTTCATTGTTCGACTCCCTTTTCCTTCATTATTTTGCGATCGCGGGCAAAACTTGGTACAATACCAATCGTAATCATTTAACTGAAGGAGGAACTCCGTCATGTCCGAAGCATTGCCCCCTAAAACATGCAGCGTAGATCGTCTGGTTACGGTACAAGAGGATGTGGCCCGCGTCCTGGATGGAACCAAAACCGCCACCCGCCGAAACGGCCGTTATGCCGATCCCGGTGAAATCATGGAGCTCGAGGGACGCCGGTTCGAAGTTCACAAGGTGTACTCCCAGGCACTTGGCGAGATCACGGATGAAGACGCCAAAGCCGAAGGCTTCGACGATTTCAACAGCTACAAGGAATATATTCTATCCATGCACAAAGGAATGCCGTGGATTCCCCATGCACGCGTGTGGGTTCATGAATTTCGCCCTGTGTAAAGCCTGTCAAGAATTGCACACAACAAAAACAGTGTAGTTCTCCTTAATGGATACTACACTGTTTTCCTGTTTTTTTCAAACACGCCGGGAGGTTGTCCCTTTGTATCGATTGCTTGTATTTCTTCACGTGGTCAGCGTGTTGGTTTCCGTTGGTCCGTTCTTCATTCTGATCCCGCTCATCCGCAAGCTTCGGCAGGCCGACGAGAAAGAATTGAATTATTATCTTCCTACCTTCGCCGGTTCGGTACGCCTTTCCAAGCATGCCGGCCATGTTCTGGTTGTCTCCGGCATTCTGCTCATGTGGTTGGGAGAATGGAGCTGGGGAACGTCCTGGGTCGTTCTCACCATTGTGGTTATGGTAAGTTCTCTTTATTTTATTGCGCGGGCGTTCTCTCCGACCCTTCGCAAGCTTCAGCAGCCCCATGACAACCGGGACGCGCTCGTCAACAAACTCCGCTTCAGTCTTGCGCTCTACATTGTGCTTATGCTCGTCATGCTTTGGTTTATGGTGGTCAAGCCCCAGCTTTGGTAACAGTCTACGCCGAACCCACAGCTCGTTGAACTGGACTTCAAAGCTATCGTTTCGCCGCTAGCGGGTAAGAAGGTGGGTCAAAGACCCGTTCTCAGACAATTCGGTCTATTTCAAGCAGACGGGAACCTCTCCTGCTGACTTAATGCCTTTAAGCCATGCTGAGAGGACCGCCGCTGCCCAAGCTAAGCGACTTCATGAAATTGATGCCGTAATGCGTAATCTTCGCAAAAAACATTCCATCCTCCGCCTTGAAGCGGATCATTCCTTTATCCGCCAAATACTCCAGAGCAAAGAACTTCTCCGGATTGCGGTCTTCCAGGTTGCCGGGAATCAGGGCTTTTTTGCCTCTCTCCGACAGATGAAATTGATAAAGCTCCTGAAGCATATCCAGTCTGAGTTTTCTCCTCTTATCCGAAGCCATAACAAATCCACTCCTTGCATGTTCTATAAGTTATGGAAAAAAAGTAAGTAAGAATTTTATGCCTATATAATACCTCAACCTTGCCCATTCGTCAAATGTTTGTATAATTCCATTTCCTGAAAAAAGAACACGCCCTGTCCGCCGGCTATCCCGCGTAACAAGTGCGTGTTATGGATCGATTCTTTTACTAGCCAGCCGACTCGAAATCGACGCAAACCGAAGGCTCCCTCAGCACTTCCTTCATATGCTCCACTACCTTCTGATGCACCGGATGAACCTGATACGCGTCCAGATCCTCTAACGAATGAAACTTCGTAATCAAAGCGAGGTCGTACGATCTCGCTTGATGCAGAAGATCCTCTCCGACTTCCAGATGCTGGAGTTGCTCGATCCGCCCCTGCATGTTTAGCAGAACCTGGCGGGTGGTTTCAATCCCGGACGGGGACGTGTCTTTCAAACGAAAGAAAACAATATGAGTTATCATCGGTCGGTCTCCTTTGGCTTCCTGAATGCTCCCCATGGGAGAGAAAAGAACCGGTTAGCCGGGAAATGTACCCGCGAAGGCTAACCGGAAGACGATTAACGGGAAGCTGCCGCGTCCTTATCCATCGACCATTTCTCGACGTCCCAGACGCGGGATACCCAGCCTTCGTAGAAGTCGGGCTCGTGGCAGACCAGAAGAACCGTCCCCTTGTATTCCTTCAAAGCTCTCTTGAGCTCCTCCTTTGCCACCACATCCAAGTGATTCGTCGGCTCGTCGAACAGGAGCCAGTTGCTCTCCCGCATCAGCAGCTTGCATAGCCGGACCTTCGCCTGTTCTCCCCCGCTCAGCATGCTCATCGGGCGGGTGATGTGCTCGTTGGTCAGCCCGCAGCGGGCAAGCGCCGCGCGAACCTCATGCTGGTTCAGATGGGAGAATTCGTTCCATACTTCATCGATCGGCGTATTGCCTGCTCCCTTAACTTCCTGCTCGAAGTAGGCCGGGAATAGAAAGTCCCCTTGGTAAGTTTTCCCGCTGTACGGCTGGATTTTGCCCAGGATGGTCTTAAGAAGCGTCGATTTCCCCACGCCGTTGCAGCCCACGATGGCGATCTTCTCGCCCCGTTCGATCGACATGTTCATCTTGGGCAAAAGGGAGAGTTGTACCCGATCTCCAGATTCTCCGCTTCGAAAACAATGCGTCCGCTCGCCCGGGATTCTTTGAAGGCGAAGGTCGGCTTGGGCGCTTCCTCGGGACGGTCGATCCGTTCGATTCGCTCGAGCTGCTTCTGACGGCTCTTGGCACGGCCGGAGGTGGAATAGCGGGCCTTGTTCCGCTGGATGAAATCCTCCTGCTTCTTGATGTATTCCTGCTGCTTCTCATAGGCGTCGATATGCTGGGACTTGTTGATGTCCGCCATTGTAAGGAATTTCTCATAATTGGCGGAATACCGTGTCAGCTTCGCAAATTCCAAGTGGTAGATGACGTTGACGACCTTATTCATGAACTCCGTATCGTGGGAAATGAGCATGAACGCATAAGGATAATCCTGAAGGTACTGGGTCAGCCATTGAATGTGCTCCACATCCAAATAGTTCGTCGGCTCATCCAGGAGCAGAACGGTCGGCTTCTCGAGAAGCAGCTTGGCCAGCAGCACCTTGGTCCGCTGTCCGCCGCTTAGTGAAGCCACGTCTCGGTCCAGGCCGATGGCGTCCAGCCCGAGGCCGTTCGCCATCTCATCGACTTTCATGTCGAGCAGATAAAACCCGCTGTTTTCCAGCCGGTCCTGGATTTCGCCCATCTCCTCGAGTAGACTTTCCAGCTCTTCCGGCGTAGCGTCCGCCATCTTCTCGGTAATCGTCAACATTTCCTTCTCCTGCTCGAACAGAGGGAGAAAGGCGTCCTTCAGCACGTCCCGGATCGTTTTACCGGGGGTTAGCTTGGAGTGCTGGTCCAGATAGCCATAGTGAACCTTAGGCGTCCACTCGACCTTTCCCTCGTCCTTTAGGAGCTGGCCCGTCAATATATTCATCAAAGTCGACTTGCCCACCCCGTTGGCGCCCACCAGGCCCACATGCTCTCCCGCCAGCAGGCGAAAGGACACGTTCTTGAAAAGGACACGTCCGCCAAAGCTGTGACTCAAATCTTCTACGGTTAAAAGGCTCATAGTAAGTTTCGATTGCTCCTATCTCTGTGTTCTCTCGTTAACGACTTATTATATCATCAACGGACAGGATTAGGAAACTTGTATTTTGCCTGCTTCACCAGGCGGAGGGCTGTCTGTCCGTGTGATCCTCACTCCAGCCATTTCCAGGCAATCCCCATCCTTGAGTTCATACTCTTGGAAGGGGACCATTACCTCCCCGTTCAGCAGCGTTCCATTCTTGGAGCCGAGGTCGCGGACCAGATGACCACCCTCCGGCGTGCGAACGATTTCGGCATGCTGGCGGGAGATCCCTGCCGTTTCCAGCAGTAGCTGAACGGTTCCGGTCTCCCGGCCGATCCGAAAGGTTTCCGTAACCATCTCGGTGTACTCCTTCCCTCCCTCCTTGTCGATTTCAAGCCGCAGGGAATGAGAGGTGGGTGGATAGGAAGCGAGCAGAACGGTGGCATCGGATTTTCCGAGGAGGACGGTCTTGTCGGGAAGCCGGTCGTAATAACCGGAAAGCTCTTCGGCACTTCTCCCGATGTAGGGAGAGGTATCCCCTTTGCCGTATAAAGCGGATTCCTCTCCGGAACTGGCTGAGCCTCTTGAGTTCTTCCCGCATCTAGCGGCAGCTCGACGGATTCATCCGCGAGAGGCCAGTTCGGCTTACGAAGCGGCAGCTTGACTCCGCCTTTCTTCCAGAGGACATAGGCGCCCCCGGCCGTGGCAGCGGTAAAGCCGATGGCGGCCGCAAGCAGTCCGGGAGAAGGGGCGGTCCCATACATTCCCCACAGGACCGCCGGCACCGTAACCGCCAAAGCCGCGCCCAGCTTATGGGCTGTCTTGATTTCCCGCGGCTGCGGCTCCTCGGAAAGTCCCTCCCATTCCGCTCGTGTAAATTCGAAGGATACGGGAGATTCAGAGGCGGAGACGATGCGTTCATGCTCGCTGACCGGAAAAAATCTTTTCTTCCCTCCGTTTGGGTTTCCCCGGTTTGTAAACCGGCCAGCGCCTCGTTCAGAGAACGCTTGCACCCCTGCAGGTTAAACGGATCGTTCCGCAGGCTGTCCAGCCAAGCTTTTGCGGCAAGAGTCCTCCCGTTAAGCGGAGAAAGCAGCTTTTCGGCCAAGCAAATCAGCTTATGATGGAGGGTCAGGGGACTCGGATTTTCCTTAAGAGGCAGATAGAGAAGGGCCAAGTCGTCCGCGTCTTTTCCTATAAATATATAGTCCGGATCCATCACATACCTCTGCTCATTCAGCATGTAGATTTTGCTGTCCTCCAATTGTCGGCAGACGGCATGCAGGACCTTGAGGAAGGCTTTCTCTTCAAAGGCGTCCGTTCGGCTCCACAACGATAACGGTCTGCGGACCGCAACGTTATACCGGAGGGTGATCGACTGGTCCAGCTGTTCGAATTCGATCGGGAGCAGCCCGGGAATCGGGTAATTTTGCAGCATGTTCATCTCAACCGGCACCAGATCCTCTATCTTCAGGATGGGATCCTTAGTCAGCAGCAGGTAGCTTCCTTGGGAATGGTCACGGGTACAGGTCAGCCCCATCAGAGGATTCATTCGGCCACTCCCTCTCTCATACCAGCTTCTCCAGGCAAATGGTTAGGACAGCCGGTACGACCGCATACATGAAAGGGAAGCGGATCATCTCCTGCCGGAACTCCGGATAAAACCTCTGCTCTTCTCCGCCCATTCTCAAGGAAAGCAGTCCGCTGTAAGCCAGCCATACCTTCTCTTTCACAAGCTTCCGCTGCAAGAGGATTCCTACCCCGATGACCCCTGCATATAAAATGGAATAGACCGCGCACTGCATGACGAAAGCGGGTCCGCTAAAGGCTCCCAGCGCTGCAAAAAGCTTAACGTCGCCCGCTCCGATGGCCCCGGGCAAATACAGAAGAAGCATGACCGCCAAGCCCGCAGCCATTCCGGCCGCCGCCTGCAGCGTTCCCTGCACGCCGCCAAAAACAGCCTGAAAGGATCCTCCCGCTAAAATTCCGGCCGCGCACAGCCAGTTTGGTATTTTGCAATATCGTATATCGGTGTAGAAGGCCGCCAGAAGCATCGCAGCCATTCCCCATTCCAGCATTTCCATTCCTCCTGCTTACTCCAGTGTTCTTTTATTGGCCCACCCACACCCGCTCGTACGCTTTCTTGCGAATCATAACCGTTTTATGAAAAAAAGGAACCGGCAGCTGGAAGGCGTAAGAAACTTCGATCCCAAAGCCGGCGCGGGCATGATTGCCGAGCTCAGGAAAGCTTATTTTCACGATTTCGAGATTTTCTTCCTTCAGGATTTTCCGGTTTCCGTAATGGAGCACAACCGGCTTGAAGGCCTTGTTCAGCATCGGAGTAACCGTTTGGTCGATGACCTGATCCACCCCATCCTTCCCCTCCTGCTCCCAACGCTCCCGCTGTTCTTTCTCCCACTCGATTACAGCCAGCACCGAATCCGGTATCCACTCCTCGTACTTAGCCGCCGATTCCTCGGCACCGACGACTGTATCCCGGGCGTTGCGAATTCGGGACAAGACTTCCCCGAGCAGGATCGCAGGCTTCGTTTCGGAGGCCTTTTCTTTGGCGGAAACATACAGCGTCTCCACCGGCCCCATATGAGCGGCCGTCACTTTGACCGTTTCACCCACCGCACTGCGCACACTGGCCTCCACAATCGAAAGCTGAACCAAACCGTTAAGAATAAGAAGGAACGCGAGGAAGACGGGCAGGATAAGAGCCGCCTCCAGAACAATCCCCCGCCTTGCTCCCGCCTAAACCGGTTAATAGGACATCACCGCCGTTCCGGTGAATTGACACCGTCCATCCCTAACCTGGCAAGGAAGGATTCCCGTTCGGTTAAGCGATCTCGCTATTCCAGGCAGGAACCAGAGCTTGATGCTCGATTCTCCCGAGGCTTGGACATAGGTCGCCTGTCCGGCCAAATCCTTGCCCGTGTTAAGCTCGATCAAAGCCTGCATGCGGCTCATTATCCGGGCGTTCTCGCTGTGAAGGACATAGAAAAGCCGGAGCATTTCTTTGTAATCGACGGTTAAAGACGCAGCCTTCTTAAGAAGAGGCACGGCTTCCCCGCGGATTACGCGGTTCATATCGCTGACTGCCTCTCCTGCTCCCTGAGCGGCGGCGGCCAGCAGAACCAGCAAGGGGAGCCTGCTTGCAGGAGCTCCTTTTTCGGGTCGGCCAGAGCTTCCATGGTACGGATGGAGAACAGGAGCATGAACATTTCGGAATAGGCAGCCGAATAGTTGGAAGCACACGAATTCAGCCCGTACAGAATGTACTCCGCTTCCTGTCGGTCCAGAGGACGGCTGCTGGTCTTGACCGCTTGGTCCGTACGGTAGGTAAACCGCGTAAGGGCATACTCATTGACGTACAGCTCATCGCGGAAGCCCTCCAAGAGCCACGTCAGCCTCTTGGCCATGGATAAAGCCTGCCTTGCCGATATGTCTTTCTCGTCAATGGAATAGGTCCCCTCCACCGGACCGATAGCTTCCTCCCGGTTGTAGCTCCAATACTTGAGAGCCAAACCAGCTGTGCCGTTCTCCCCCTGCTGCTCCAAGGTGTGGTAGTACCCGGTAAAAGGGTCCGAGGTGCCCCAAAGGCCGCATCCTTCCAATGCTTTTCTCGCTTCGCCGAATGCTCCCCTTGTGATCTTCTTCTGCTCCTCCTTGCTGCCGTTGAGCCGTTTGGCTTCCGCCTTCCGTTTCTCCTCCAACGCTCCCTGGCTGGCTTTGAAGGCGTCCGCCTGGCTAGCCAGAGCCTCGTTCGCTTGCACGAGACGTTCGTAATCCGCCCCAATGAACAGCAGGGTGCTTTCCCAATTGGTTTTCATCCCGCTGAAGGTCGCCGTGATTTTGCCGGCTTCCGTTTTGTACAGGGAAAAATAATCGTCGTTGCGAACCGGCACCGAGCTGTAAATATCCAGAACGGGGCAGGGAGATGCCGGGCATGCCGTTTCCTGCACGAGTCTCGCTTTCTCCCCACGCAGCTCATCGTTAGCCTTCTGGGCTTCCATAAGCTTCTCGGCAAGCCGGTCATATTCCCCCGTCATTTGCTCATAGTCCAAACGAATCTCCCCTCTGGAGGTTTGCAGGAGAGCGGCATAGTTCAACAGGTTCTCCAATAATTTCTGGAGCTCGACTTTCTTGGCCGTAAACTCCGTTATCTCCGTCTGGACTTGCTCGATATTCACTTCTACCGATTGAATGGAGGCGGAGATCTCCTCAATCCGGGAGGCATTTTCTTTAGCTTCGGCAGCCCACTCCTTTAGAGAGGCATGCGAGCTCTCCAAGGACCGGCTAAGCTCCTGCAGGGTCTCCCCTGCCCTTTTCAGCTCCTGTTCGGTATCCAGAATGGACTGCCTTACTTCCTCCACGGTATGCAGACCGATCAGGCCAGCGAGCCGGTAAAGCTCCGACAGCCTGCCCGCATATTTTCCGTTCGCGGCCTTAGCCGTCCCTAACAGGACGATTGCCTGATCCCATGCCTGATCCAACGCTTCGTCGACGGCATCGGCTTTTGCCTGCAGCTTGGCGGCGTTCTCCGAGAAATCGGAAGCCGCGGCAAGATTTTTGTCCACTCCGTTCT
The DNA here is from genome assembly GCA_030323305.1 of Paenibacillus sp. CC-CFT747. GTDB lineage: Bacteria > Bacillota > Bacilli > Paenibacillales > NBRC-103111 > Paenibacillus_AO > Paenibacillus_AO aurantius. The sequence continues at coordinate 5,495,339 of CP106741.1, forward strand.
TTTTAAACTTGTCGACAAATTCCAGACCGAATTCCACGGGTGCCCGGTATTTCATATCCTGCAGCACCTGTGACCGGAACACTTCCTGGTTGGCCAGCGTGTACAGGTCTTTCACCCGGTAGCCTTCCCCGTCCGAGGCTTTATTGCCGAGATAAGAGAAGGTGTCAGCTGGGGTTGACAGATTATTATGGAAAACCTCGGTAAACAAAGCCAGCATAGCCTCCTGGTCCCGGTCTCTTCCGAACAGGCCGTACGGTCTTAACGAAGAATCATATTCCGATAGGAGAGAACGCGCCCCGGCCTTAACGGCCGTCTCCGTCTCCCTTTCCGCCAGCTTAATACGGATCAAATCGATCAATACGGCGTGGAAGAAGAAGACCGGCACCAGAATCATGATCAAATAAACCGAAACGGATCCTTTAGAGCAGAGCCAAAAGCGACGCAAGATGTACCTCCTTAATTATGAATAACGACCAGGATCCCGTTTCTTTCCAGCTCCTGCCGGAGGCCGGGAGATAAGGCAACCGTACCTTTTCGGGCATGCCGGAAGAAATGCCAGACCGCCCCTTTGATGAGTCCCCGTCTGATGAGCTCTACGTCTTTCTGGATCTGCTGGCGGGCATCCGCTTCGTTGACGGTGTATTTGGCTTCGTGGGCGATGCCGTCCCCATCCAAGGCATCGATCTTACGGCTCTGTCCCACGGTATCCGTCTCCAGGACCACCGACTTCCCGTTCACCAGACGCCGGATATACTGGCTCGCTTCCGCCTCGGAGCGGATCACAAGAGCGGGCTTCTCTTCGCCGCTGAGCAGAATATCCTTGGCCGTGCGTCCCGAATCGAAAAATTGCTTCAGGCGGCCGGAGTATTCGGCCAGCAAATCGACATTGCGGGTAAAGTCAACGGGATCGGTGACATAAGAGATGGCCTCGGCTGAATAGTGATCCCCTTCCGCAAAGGGCTGGAAGAGATTCCCTTGATGAAAGGACTGCTTTACCCGCGCTTCCACTTTTCTTTCCACCCACTTGTTGGTAAACCTCAGCTCTCCTGTCGCCTCAAGGGGGAAGATGGAAGCTGCTTTTGCCAATTTCTCAGCCGGGCCGCTTACAGGCGTATCTCCGGAATCCCCCAGTGACCATTCGGTTCCCCCGCTGCCGGTAAGACCGAACAGGTCCGTCACACTGTCCCCGAAGGTTCTCCAGTAGAGACCGTCGTCCTCCCCGGAATCGAAGCCCCCGTCTCCCAATCCTTTCGGGAATTGTCCCAGACATAAGCCGTTCTCTCCGCAGCGGTTTCGGCCGTAAGGGCAAGGGAAGCTTTGCCGTAAGCAAAAAGAGCAAAGCCTACCATCGAGAGGGTGGCCAGCAGAATCATCGGGTAAACGAACGACGCCTCTATCGTTAGGCTGCCTTCCTCCGACTCGATCCACTTCCTCTTCCCCGACAGCCGGCATCTGCGCTTCATCGCTCTTAAGGAGTGGCGGATGCCGATGGCCGGATCGAGCTGCCGTCGATGGTGGTCTGCTGGTTGATCTGCGTATCGGCCCCTTTGAATAAGCCTCCCACCCACTTCATGATCCACTCCCGGAACGCGATCGCTACGATGACCACAACAGCCAGAATAAGCAGCATTTCCAGCGTTCCCAGACCATCCTCTTCCTTCCAGAAAGCCTTGGCTTTTCTTTGTATCGATTTCCACATATCCTTCATTCCTCTCAAAATATTTAATGGTTCATGAGCAGAACAGCAGGCGAGGCTACGATGACGGTCACGATCAGAAAGATCACGACCATTGGAAAAACCAGCTTGGAGGAAGCCTCCTCCCCCATCGTTTTGGTTAAGGCTTTCCGCCTCTCCCAGAGGGAACGGGACAGTTCCCGCAAAGCCGTTACGAACTCCTCGCCTCCCCTCTTGTAGTTAAGCAGAAGGGTCGTCGTGAATTGAGAAACCTCTTGAACGGCACAGCGCCTGCTGAAATCCTCCATGGCCCGCTTCAAGGAAATGTTGTTCGTGAGTTCATTGGCCATCTGCTGAAGCTCCCGATAGAGAGGCGACTCCGTACTTCCCGCCGCCGTACAGCGGAGCAAAGCTCTCTGAACGGTTTCCCCTGCATTAACCAAGAGCGTAAGCTTATTAAGAAATTCCGGAAGATCCATGATCATGCTTCTTTTTTGCGCTTGATCTCCCGGTCGAGCTGGCGGTATAACAGCACCGGTGCCAGCAGAGCCGCGAACAAACCGCCTCCGAGGCTTTCTCCCCAAGATCCGGAAGCGGCTCCAAGGAGCACGGCTCCGGTAAAACCGAGCAGAAAGGCGGAGGTCATCTTGCGGAGATAGCGCTCGGCATGGGCCGGTGTCATATCCGCTCCGTAGAGGGCCGACAGCTTTAGCTGGAGATTGAGCATCAAATGCGGGGCTTTCTGAGGCAGCCGGGTTCTTCTTAGGAAAGAGGAAGCGGCAGGATCCAGCATTCTCCATATCCCGGTTGCCGGGGAAAGAAGTCCCTCTTGATCGGGCAAGTTCGTCACACCTTTATATCCATGATTTTGATAATGATCGCCAGACAGCCCGCCAGAAGAATGAGGGACAAGGTCATGATGGCCATACCGGAAGCTCCGTCATATAAAGGGGCCATGTAGTCCGGGGAACTCAAGCTCAGCAGAGCGATAATGGCGAGCGGAGCCGCCCCCAGCACTTTCGCCTCGAATTTCTTTTGAGCAATGAGGACCTGAATCTCCTGCTTGATCTCAACCTTCTCTCCGATCATGTTGGAGGTCCGTCTCATCACCTCGATTAAGTTCCCTCCGGATCGCTTGCAAATGACGAACACCTCCGTAAAGCTGCGGATATCGTCCAGGTCGGCCCGCTCCGAAAGATCCGACAGAGCCTGCTCCACCGTCTCGCCGCGGTCAAGTTTACCGGCAATCCTCCGGAATTCCTTCAAGATCGGCGTCGAAGGGTCCGGATAGAGCAGCATAAGATCCTGCAAAACATCCCGGAAAGCATTCTCGACCGACTTTCCGGCGGATAAGGATGTCGCCAAGGAGTACAACGCCTGTTTGAACTGTCCGTTCAGCTGCTCCTTTCTTTTGCGAATCATTCCTTTCACTACGATTCTCGGATAAAGCAGGGCCAGGCAAGAGCACATGGCTGCGATAAGGAAGCTTTTGTAGAACAAGTAGCCGGCTGCGAACAGCAGGCATCCCGCCAGAAGCAGATGGAAGCCCTTCTCTTTGCCCGTCAAGGTATACGTTGAATACCGCTCCGCCTCCTCCCCTTCTCCCTTTGGTCGGGAGACCGGTGGTTTGAGCGCCAGGTTCTTTCTTCGCTTGTCCAGATGCCCCATCATTAACCACGTTAACAATCCTAGAACCGCTGCAACCGCCGCTATCTTCATCCCGCGTCCCTCTCCATCGTATCCAAGCCGGCTTTCTTGGCTTTCTCCGTAGGTAAGATCCGCCGCCCCGTCGGTACCAGCCGCCCGCCCTCTTCTTCGGAGAAGATATACAAGGGATGAAGCACCACTTCTCCGTTCCGGATTCCCGCCACTTCGTGGATCTCGGTTACTTTGCGGGATTTGTCCTTCAGCCGGGACAAATGAATGATAATATCGAGGGCTGATGCAATTTGACTTCTGACCACTGGCAGGGGAAGGTCCGCTCCGCTCAGCACCATTGTCTCCAGCCGGCTGATCATATCCATGGAGGAGTTAGCGTGACCAGTAGATAAGCTACCGTCATGCCCGGTATTCATCGCCTGCAGCATGTCCAACGCTTCCGCCCCCTAACTTCCCCGACGATGATCCGGTTCGGGCGCATTCGTAAAGAGGAGCGGATTAAATCCCGGATGGTGATCTCCCCTTTGCCTTCGGTATTGGCATTTCGAGTCTCCAGACTAACCAGATTCGGAATGGTATCCATGCGCAGCTCCGCCGAGTCTTCTATGGTGATCACCCGTTCATCCTCCGGAATGAAGCGGGCCAGCGCATTCAGAAAAGTCGTCTTGCCGGACCCGGTCCCCCCGCCAATGAAAATATTGTAATGAGCCTGCACGAGCCTTCGGAGCATCTCGGCTGCCTCCTCCGGAATAGCTCCCAGCCGGATCAGTTCTTCCACCGTGATCGGACGATCCGGAAACTTCCTTATGGTCATGGTTGGACCTTTTAAGGCGATGGGCGGAAGAACAACGTTCACCCGGGAGCCGTCCGAGAGGCGTGCATCGACAATCGGACTTGCATCATTCACCACGCGGTTTACTTTGGCTACAATTGACTGGATGACATCCTCCAGCTTCTCGGCGCTTTCGAAGCGGACGGGAGATCGGCTTACCCTCCCGTTCTGTTCGATGAAGACTTCATCGTGGCGGTTGATCATCACCTCCGAAATACTCCGGTCCTCCATTAGCGGCTGGAGCACATCGAGTCCCCGGAAGGAATGAAACAGCCGATCGGCGATTCGTTTCTTGGCGGAAGCGGTCAAAGGCTCACCTCCCGCCCATTCCAACACTTCACTGTCTATCCATTCCTTCAGCTGGTCGTCTCCCACCGAGCCGAACCGGTCCAGCCTTTCGACCAGATTCCTCCTCATAACGGAAACAAGCTCCTCCTCGTTCAAGACGGAGTCGCCTCCCCTCTTCCGTAACGGAGATACCACTGCATAACCTGCTCGCGAAAAATCGGCTGCTCCTTAAGCTGCTTACTCTCCCGGACTTCCTTCCATTCCGGAACATAAGGGAAATGTCCTCTGATTTCCCAAGGAAGGGAACTGAAATCGTTCACCAGACGTCCCGTATACCGGTTGAGAATAAAGGATAAGGCGCCGGGCTTCCAACGGGCGGCTTTCTGAAGCTCGGTATAAAGCAGAGCGGCTTTGTGCAAGTGGTTGCGATCATCCTGAAGCAGCCATAGAATCACATCGCTCTGGGAAAAGGCCGCTTGCACCCGATCCTCCGGGATTGAGTCCAAATCCAGCACGACTGCATCATAATCCCCGGTATCTACGATCGCCTCCACCAGCCGGACCGTTTCTTCTTCCCGGACCTCCTTCATTTCCGGAATGTGGGAAAGGGGAGGCAGAAATTCCACCTTCGTTTCGGGATCGATGCTCTTTAAGGCTAGCAGCTTAGCTGCGGCATGCTCCGGCTGGGCTTTCAGGTAATAAAGCATTTTGGCAAACCCTCCGCCATCTCCCGTTGACTGAAAGATCAGCTCGGACCCCACCCCTCCAGATTCAAGTAGAAGACTTTGTGGCCCTGCAGCCCTAAGGCGGCTGCCAGGTTGCAGGCAACCGTCGTCTTGCCGGCTCCCCCAACCGCCGAGTACACGGAAAGGATTCGGGTCCGACTGCGGTTCGCCGTCCTTTCGGTCCCTTCTTCCGAAAGACTGACATTTTCGGCACCAAGAGCAATCAGCTGGGGAAGGAGCCGGTTCAGCGGCTGGTATTTGTTCAAGGCTTGCCCTAAGGTTGTTTCACCTTCCAAGTGATGGCAGGCTTCAATCCGCACCCCGTAAGCCGGGTGAGGGGATAGCTCTGCGGCGCAACGGCTGTCGGCGAACAACAGATCCAGCCTCCCCTGGTTGTTTACATATTGCTCCAACGCCTGCTTCCCCGTAAACTGCTTCACGACCAGACGCTTAGCATAGTCCGAGGAACGGATATAGGACGTCAACAATCCCATATAGTCCGGATCGGCATCCAGAAGTCCCAGTGTAAGCTTCCTCATTCATCATCCTCCCGTTGAGTATTACCTGACTATGCAGGTGAACTTTCCTAAAGAATTCCCTCCTTCTTGTTGACCAGAACGCAAAAAGCACCGCCGCAACCATCTCGAACTAAGATGGCCACGACGGTGCTTCCGCCTGTGGTTGTTAAGTTAGTTTGTAATATAACACACTCATCAAAAGCCTGCAACCCTGTATTTTCCTTTTCGGCGAGGCAACTGCAACTTGTGAAAAAATAAGGCCCGGTGTGCAGGACTTTCCATATGGATCTCCCCTACCGGACAGACAACCACTTGAACAGTCCTGCTCCTTTATGGCTTCCCCTCTCCAGTCGGTCCTTAGGCAACAGTTTCTCGAGCATGGGCCGCATAGCCGGAAGCCATGGAGCGGAAGGGCCATAGCTCTCGGGGATTCCCTCCCCCTTCCACTGCCATTCCAAGACCGTTCCGCCCCGCTCCTCGGGAACCCGGATCAGCGGCTCCCAGGGCAGGGAAGCCAGCCATTCCCTTCGGCGGGGAAACGGCTGGTCCCGGTTAGCCGCAAGCACAAGAGCTTTGCCTTCCGCCCTCTGTTCCGCCAGCCTTGCCGCGAAGCTCACGGCTGGAAGGAGAGCCGAGCTTGCCGGGATGAGGCCCGGCCACCACAACCACAAGATCGGCTCGATCGCACAGCTCAACAGCCTCCTCATGCTCCCACCCGGTGGATATATCCACAATCGTAATATCCGTTTTGACGGCATGAAGCAGACGGTACAGCTTTTCCTTGGACCAGCCGGCCGGAGAGCGGTCCGGATGAAGGGGAACCCACTCCGTCAAGCCCGACCTCCAAGGATTGTGCTCTCCCTCGGTTCCTTCTTCGACCCGGGTGACAAGCGGCTTATAATCCTTAGGGGCATACCGGTCTCCGTAAAGGAGACTATAGAGCTCCGGCTTAACGGATGCCGATTCCACCAGGGCATGGGCCACCTTCAGTTGGCGAAGCGTATGGCACAAGGCAAGGCTTATGTAAGTGGAGCCGGCCCCGGGGTATAAGCTCCCGATCGCAATGAGCTTACGGGGGATAGAACCGCTGCCTCCGGCGTTACCCTCTCTCTCGGCTTCTGTCTGGTACAGAAGCCGGTCCAAATCCACTTTCAGGTCAAACGCAGAAGAATACCGGTCTTGGGGATTCTTCTCCAGCAGCCGGTGCACGACTGCGGTTAGCCGTGTGCCTGCCGGCAGCAGGCTTTCCCTCCCCCGCTCCATCCTTCCTTGTCGTAAGGATGGGCTCCGGTCAGCAGATAGTACATCATTGCTCCTAAAGTGTAGAGGTCGGTCCGGGCATCGGTTTGCTTGTTCTCGAACTGCTCAGGTGCGGCAAAGCCAATGGTCCCCAACTGGATCGTATCCGAGCTCTGTCCGCTTGAGTAACAACGGGCGATTCCGAAATCGATCAGCCGGACATTGTCCTGCTCGTCGATCATCATATTGGACGGTTTCAAATCCCGGTAGATCACAGGCGTGGGGGCCAAATTATGTAAATACTGGAACAGCTCGCACAGCTGGGAAGCATAACGGATGATTTGCCGCTCCGATAGCCTCCCCTTTGATGCTTTTGCAGCAGATCCTCCCCGCTGACATAATCCATGATCAGATAACTGAACCCGTGGCTGTCGGGAGGAAAGAAGTCGGCAATTTTAGGCAGAAAAGGATGCTCCAGACGAGCCAGAAGCCGGGCCTCCTCCTCGAATCCTTTTAAATTATGGGAGTGGCGGACCGAAGCCTTTACCGCCCATTTCTTTCCGGGGAGCTTCCTATCCTCCGCGAGAAAAACGGCTCCCATTCCCCCGGTGCCTAAGCGCTTACCGATCCGGTATCTCCCCGCCAATAGCTCCCCTTCCTGGATAGGCAGCTTATCGATGATCAAATGTTAATTTCCCCTTTTCTCTCCAATTGAGATGGATTATAGGGGGACGGCGGGCAAAAATCCAGCTTTAATTTACTTAATGCTATTAATGGTAAGCATCATTAATAAGTCAGGACACGTTCAGCTGACCAGGTTTCGGGATGCCGTTAAGCCGGCCAGCCTTCCCAGGTCAACGTTCCCTCCGCTGACGACAAGGACGGTCTTCCGTCCTTTAAGCGGAAGCCGACCGCTCAGCAGCGCGGCCAGCGGAGCTGCTCCCGCTCCTTCCACCAGAAGCTTGGAGCGTTCGAGCAGAAGCATCATCGCTTCCGTTAATTCTGCTTCGGAAACGGTGCACATCGTATCCACCTGCTGCCGGATCATCTCAAAGGGGAGAAGGCCGGGGTTTGCACGCACAAGCCGTCGGCAATGGACCGGGGGCGGGCACGATTATACGCTGGCCGGCCTGCCACGAAAGGAATCCGGAGGAAGCCTGCTCCGGCTGCACCCCGATGATTTCCACTTCCGGCTTAAGTGTTTTGACCGCAGCCGCAATTCCACTGATCAAACCGCCTCCTCCGACCGGGACAACAATGGCCTCGACATCCGGAAGGGACTGAAGAATTTCCAAGCCGACCGTTCCCTGCCCGGAGATGATGTCCTCGTCGTCGAAAGCATGCACAAAGCAGGCTCCTTTCTCCTCGGAAAGCTGCAGCGCATGCCGGTAGGCTTCATCGTAATTCGCCCCGTGCAGCACGACCTTCGAGCCATACCCCTCCGTGGCCTGTACCTTCGCCGCCGGAGCACCTTCCGGCATAACGATAACGGAGGGAACGCCGAAATGCGCGGCGGCGCAGGCCACCCCTTGGGCATGATTTCCCGCCGAAGCGGTGATGAGCCCTTTGGCTCGGGCTTCCGCCGTTAGACGGGCCGCTTTAACGAAGGCTCCTCGAATTTTGAAGGCGCCTGTCTTTTGCAGATTCTCCAGCTTGAGATACACCTGGCTTTCGCTCATGGCGCTGAACGTGCGGGAAGCCTGGAGCGGCGTCTCGTGAATGATCCCTTTCAGAAGCCTCTGTGCCTCCACTACCTTCTGGTACGTTACCGTGTAATCCCCAATTGAACCACTCCTGACTTTATCCTTATATTCAAAATAACAAAAAAAGCCCTCATCCCCAAGGGACGAGAGCCTGCTCGCGTTACCACCCTACTTCCAGCATGCTCCAAAAAAAGGCCGCTGGCACTTATCCGGCATACCATCATATGCCGCTCCCGGTAACGGTGGAGGTCCGGTTGTTCCTACTAAGAGCCTCCCATGAATCAATCAAGGAGGAGCAGAGTTCGGATTACGCCTCGGAGGTGATTTTCAGCTAAAGCGGAACACCGGCTTCGCAGCAGCCGCCGGCTCTCTGGGTTCAGCAAACTAGCTTACTCTTCCTCTTCATAGGCTTTGAGGGGTTTATTGAATTTTCTGAAAAAGATAATGATCTTATGATACCCGATTTAGAAATGGTTATCAAGCACTTTGATCCAAGGACGTTCCCTGTTCCATTCCAAGGATAAAGTGATACCGAACGCCCTGCCCAAATTTTCGGCTGTCAAGACGTCCTTCTTCGGTCCGGAAGCCACTGTTTCCCCTTGATCGATAAGGACTACATGCGTGTACAGCGGCATAATCTCTTCCACATGATGGGTGACATAGAGCGTCGTGATGCCGCGTCCGGCCAACTGGTCGATATTCTCCAGAAGCTTCTCGCGCTCGTACAGATCAAGCCCGGCACAAGGCTCGTCCAGAATCAGAATGGAGGGCTCCGTCATCAGCGACCGGGCCAGCATGACCTTCTTTCTCTCCCCTTGCGACAAAGTGCCGAGAGGCTGTTTGGCCACGTGGCTTAATCCGACAAAGTTCAGCATCTCTTCCGCCTTATCGATGACCTCCTGGGGAATGGTTTGATAGAAGCGCAGAAACCCGTATTCTCCGGTGGCCACCACCTCCCAAACGGGATCGCCGAGGTTAAGCTTCTCGAAGAGGGATTGGGAAATGTAGCCGATTTTTTTGCGGACCTCTCTTAAATCGACCGTGCCGTACAGGTTGCCCATAACTTCGACTTTGCCCGAGCTCGGAAACAAATAGCCGTTGATCATCTCGAGAAGGGTGGTCTTGCCGGACCCGTTACGTCCGAGAATGACCCATTGTTCACCCGGCTTAACCTGAAGGTTAATGCCCTTAATTATCGTTCGTTCTTCCCGCTTAAAATAAATATCCGTCAGCTTGATCACTTGGTTCACCACTTTACCCTGGACTGGTAGCACATATTATCTTATTGTAGCCTGTCAGGTTAAAGTTTTCCAGTCCTTGAAGCCAACTCCTTGACCAGGGCGATCTCCTCGCGGTGGGTGCCATCGGGCCCGCTTCCCGTCTCCAAAATAAGCGGAATCCCGTTCATCTCGGGGCTTGTGATCAGCCGCACCAGGTTCTCTACCCCGATCTGTCCCTGTCCGATGTTGGCGTGACGATCCCGCCGGGAACCCGAAGGATAGACGGAATCGTTCAGATGAACGGCCTTAAGGTGCTCCCAATAACCCGTTTCATGCCCTTCCTCCGCCATAGCCTCCCAATTGTCTCCTGTCCAGATCCCCGCCGCGAAAGCATGGCACGTATCCAGACAAAATCCGATCTTGTCCGGGCGCTCCGTCAAGGACCGGATCTGGGTCAGCTCCCGCAGGGTCATGCCCATCCCCGTTCCTTCGCCTGCTTGATTCTCGAGAAGAATCAAGGACTCGCCTTCCCAGCCCTCCAGAATCCGGTTTAAGCTGCCTATAATGTCCTTGTAGCCCTGCAGCGGGTCCTTTTGCTTGGACTTGCCGAAGTGAACAACGACCCCGATAGAGCCGCATGCGTTGGTGATGTCCAGATCATTGCGCAGGGATGCGGCAACGGCCTCCGCCAAGCCCGGTTCTGCTATCGCCAAATTGGATGGATACGGAGAATGGGAAATGGAAACAAGCCCATTAGACCGGCTTAGCTCCGCGCAGGCAGCCGCGTCCTGGGTGTCGACCTGCTTGACAGTGAGGCTGCGGGGGTTTTTGGGGAAATATTGAAAGGCGTTCGCCTCAAGAGACAGGGCGGTCCGGGCCGCTCCGGAATACCCGTGACGAATGCTGATGTGGCTCCCGACATACATGGCGTCGCCTCCTCAATGTTGGCAATTCTCGCAGTAAAAGCATTTCCGGGAAGCAAGTTCTACCTGAATAACCGGACGTCCGCAGCGCAAGCAAGGCTCTCCTTTCCGGTCGTACACGCGGCAGCGGTCGTTGTAGCCGCCCGTTAACCGGTCCCCCTTATACAACGGATCCTCCATATACCCGCCATGAGCGACCGCCTCTTTTAACACCGCCTGCATGGAGATAGACAAGCGCCTCGTTTCCGGCCCGGTCAGGGTTGGCAAGGTTCGGGACGGCAGAAGGCCCGCTTCGAAACAAATCTCATCGGAATAACAGTTCCCGATTCCCGACAGGAAGCTTTGGTCGACCAATGTGGTCTTGAGAATCCCTTTCTTGCGGGATAGAAGACCGGTGAGCCGCTCTGCCGTAAAATCGGGGGAAAGCGGCTCCGGCCCCAGCTTGTCGAGCAGGCTCTCCGCTTCCTCTACCTTATGCAGATGCAAATAGCCGAGCCGCAGCCCGATGAAAAAGAGACGCTCCTCCCCGAAGCTCACTTCCACCTGAACGGTCCGGTCCGGCTTGTCCTCCGGTCTCCCATAGAACATCCAGCCCCCCAGCATCAAGTGAAGGAGCATCTTTTCCCCGCTCGCCAGATGGAAAAGAAGGTGCTTGGCCCTTCTCTCGATCCCGGTTATGGAATTGCCGATTAAGGTTTCTCGGAAAACCGGAACCGGCACATTGATGGATTTCTCCCGTCCTACTTCAACGTCTGTTAGGGGACGATCTATTATTCGCGAAGAGAGCAGCCTTCTATAGGTTTCCATTTCCGGCAATTCGGGCATAGGTTTTCCTCCACCACTATCGATATCTCCTTAGTTTTCCACCATCCCTTCCTTTTTATTCCTGATCATCCTTCATCCCCGAACCGAACTATCATGGTATTCTCATCCGTTCACGTCCCAAGACTTAGAAAAGAGTCGGGTGAGACGGCTCCTTCGGAGAGGTCTTCCCCAACGCTTTATCGCGCTTGAGGCGAAGACGGTCCACCCGCTTGTTCAGCTGCTCCAGCTGACTCCTCTGCTTGGCGGTTCCCCTCGACAGCCTGCTGCGGGTCCACGCCTGGCTCAACGCCTCCTCGGCATAATACAAGGCGGTTCCGAAGTCCTTTCGCTTATGCTCATAGAACATGGCGAGCTCCACCAGCGGCTCCAACGAATGCAGCGAATGGCCTTTCTGGAAATCGGCGGCCTTTGTCCAGAGCTCCACCGCTTTCCGCTCTTCCCCTCTTTTCTTGAAAGAAGCGGCTATCTGCACCCAATACCCGGCGGAAGCCTCCTCCGGCCGGTCCAGAAGGTGTTTGAACACTTCCGAGGCAAGCTCGTGCTGTCCCATTCTGTCCAGCCATAACCCGAGCCGGAACACCTCTTCCTCCACCATAAGAAAATAAGGCAGCTCCCCGGCCAACGCCCGGCTGAAGTGAACCGCCAGTCCCGCAAGCGACAAAATGTCGTGCTCGTTATGCACGAACACCCCTTCCATCACTTTCGGATCGTGCTCGGCCAGATACTCAAAATAAAGCGTAGGGGCTAAGGAGCCCGGCACATCCTCTGTCCGGCTGAAAGCCAAATGCTGCTCTTCCACCTTGCCCAGCCGGCAGGAGGGCATCGTATGCCTCCACAGGCTTCGGGACGGATAGAGAAAATCAAGATGCCGCAGGGAATCGTCCAGCTCCATGCGGTTAAGCACGTACCGGTTCTTTACGAGCGGCCAGTCGAAGGTCCGGCCGTTATAGGACACCAAGTGAGTGAAACGGCCGATGATGGATTGGACGTAAGCCAGCATCGCCATCTCTTCCGCGGGGTTCCGGATAAACAGCTGCTCTACGACAAACTCCTCTTCTTGGTAGAACCCCAACCCCAGCATAAACGGGACATTGCCGGCTCCTACCCCAAGTCCCGTTGTCTCGGTATCCAGAAACAGCAGGCACTCCGGATGAACCGGGAAACCCGGATGGAAGGCCTGTAAGCCATCGGCATATTCATGCAGGTCCCCCAGCCGGTATTTGCCGTGCTTGTGGGTCAGCGGATAGCGGCAGGAGCGCTTGATGAACGAACCCCAATCGTTGATCTCCATAACGGCCTGAAGCTGCTCCCAGTCTCCTCCTAACGCCTCTGTCCTTACCGCCGGCTTCTGTTCCGCCGTGGTCCGTTTAAGCCGGTTTAACCGGTCCTTGAGCCCGCTCATGGCCGGACTCCAAGCTCTACAGCTGCTTCAGGAGCTGAATACTTTTGTGTTTGCCGTTGATTCCTTCTATTTCGGTTCCTATACATGATGGGCATCCATCCTTACATGGGCACTTTTGAATTAAGGTGCTGGCCGCCTGTTTGACTTCGTCAATTCGTTTGTACACATCTTCGGCCAATCCGATTCCTCCCGGATAATGGTCATAGACGAATATGGTGGGCAGTCCCGTATGAGCCGCTTTGATCTGGGAAACCACGTGAATATCGCTGCGGTCGCACATGGCCATAACCGGAACGATGTGCTTCAGCACGTTGGCTATCCCGAGCAGCAGCTGCTCCAGGGTCTTCTTTCCGAGCTCGGGATCCGTTTCCTTCCATTCGATCCAGGCGGCGCTCGTATGCAGCTCTTCTTCCGGCAGGTGAATCGGACCGGAGCCGATATTTTCGAAGGTCGTCAGCTTGATCTTCTTGAAGATGGTTGGCATGACGTTGACCGCTACATCTCCGAAATGGACGGCGGTTCTCTCCCGGCTCGTTGTCCGGTCCAGTTCCAGAACTTTAAGATTGACGGCCAGATTGGCATCGGTATAATATTCGACATCGACTTCCCGGACATAAGCCTTCTTATGCTCCCAGTCCAGCTTCTCTACTTGATACTGCACGCCCTCATGAAGATAGATGGCCTCGTCATGAAGCAGGGTCATGGCGCTGAAGCGATCCATCTCGCCGATGATTCTTACGTTGGCGACGTCCGACTGGTCGACGATGACTACGTTCTCCTGGGAAGCGGAGCGAAGGCTGATTTCACTCGCCGGAAAGGACTGATTAGCCCAATAGAACGTTTCGTCGTGGCGGTGCAGCACCCGTTCCTCAACCAAGTATTCCATAATATCGGTAACGTCCAGCGGGCCGAACTCCTCTGTTCCCTTGAACGGCAGCTCGTAAGCCGCACATTTCAGATGATCGACAAGGATAATCAGATTCTCGGGATTAATCCGCGCCGATTCCGGGCTCCGGTCGAAGAAATAATCCGGGTTCTGGACGATATACTGGTCGATCGGGGTAGACGAGGCCACCATAACGATCAGCGCTTCTCCATGCCTTCGTCCGGCTCGTCCCGCTTGCTGCCAGGTGCTCGCTATGCTGCCGGGATAGCCGGTCATGACGCAAACCTGAAGCTGGCCGATGTCAACACCTAGCTCCAGGGCATTCGTGCTGACGACGCCTAGAATCTCTCCTTCGCGCAAGCCCCGCTCGATCTCCCGTCTCTGCTTCGGCAGGTATCCTCCGCGGTATCCCCGGATGGATTTCGTCCCCAGCTCATTCTTAACGAGCTCCTGAATGTGGCTAAGGATAAGCTCTACCCTTACCCGGCTTCTCGCAAAAACAATCGTCTGGATCTTATTCTTAAGAAACTCCTGCGCAAGGTGGTTAACCTCTACGGTGGCGCTTCGGCGGATGTTCAGCGGTTTGTTGACGACGGGAGGATTGTAGAAAACAAAATGCTTCCGGCCGCGCGGTGCTCCGTTGTCGTCGATAAGACGCATGGGCGTTCCGGTCAATTGCTCCGCCAATTCCTTCGGGTTGGCGATGGTCGCCGATGTACAGATGAACACCGGCTGGCTTCCGTAGAAGGCACAGATTCGTTTAAGCCGCCGGATGAGATTGGCCACATGGCTTCCGAACACGCCCCGGTACGTATGCAGTTCGTCGATCACGATATATTTAAGGTTCTCGAACAGGCTGACCCATTTGGTATGATGCGGGAGAATGGCCGAATGCAGCATATCCGGATTCGTTACGACGATATGACCGGCTTTGCGAACGATTTGCCGAATGGCGGGGGAGGTGTCCCCATCATAGGTATAGCTTTTGATGTCAATGCCCATCTCGTCGATAATCTCGTTCAACTCGCTCTTCTGGTCCTGGGCAAGGGCCTTTGTCGGAAACAAATACAGCGCTCGGCTCGAGTCGTCCGCGGCAATAGCCTGCAGCACAGGCAGGTTATAGCACAGCGTCTTCCCCGAGGCCGTAGGGGTAACGGCGACGATGTTTTCCCTCTCTGCACCGTTTCGTACGCCGAATGCTGGTGGGTATAAACTTCCTTTATGCCGCGCTTCTCCAGTGCTTTCCGAAGGCGGGGATCGACACTTTCCGGAATGGGCCTCGTTCTGGCTTCCTGCGGAGGCATCTCGTGCCAGTTGATTATATTTTCATTGGAGCGCAGTTCCT
The DNA here is from genome assembly GCA_030323305.1 of Paenibacillus sp. CC-CFT747. Classification (GTDB taxonomy): domain Bacteria; phylum Bacillota; class Bacilli; order Paenibacillales; family NBRC-103111; genus Paenibacillus_AO; species Paenibacillus_AO aurantius. The sequence continues at coordinate 5,510,579 of CP106741.1, forward strand.
CGATTAGTTCGGGCAAAGTTTTCTTACGCATGCTTTAACTCCTATAAAGGGAATGATGTACTCCCCATTCTACAGAATATACGTTCCCCAGGCAATGCTATCCGCTTTATTCCCCTTGAAAAAACCAAATAAACCAGCTGATGATTTCCCATGGGAAAATTCAGCTGGCTCTGTCGAAACGAGGTCTTGACCCGTCAAAAGCTGTCGAAAGTCAGAAAATTCACGCCATTTAACGGCTTGGTGCCTTATCAACTTATGTCATATCCTGCGCATTCCCGGGAAATGTTCCTCTCCATCCGTCAAAATATTTCCTTAAATCCATCCGCTCAAGGTCCCCAGAAGAAGAGAAGTAAGAATACCGGCGATGCCCATGGCCAAGCTGCTCATACTGGCCTGAAGCTCCGATTCCCGGACCAGCCGGGCCGTCCCAATTCCATGCGAAGCGGTTCCAATGGCCGTTCCGATGGCGATATCGCTCTGAACCCCGCATAGCCGTAAAAATTCGGGACCGATCATGCTTCCAAGCAAGCCGGTCAAGGAGGTGATGACGGCTCCCAGCTCAGGCGTGCCGCCTAACGTCCGGACCACCTCTATCGCAATCGGTGTGGAAGCCGATTTGGGGAGAATGCTGAGCAGCAGCTCGCGTGTTCCTCCAAGCATCCAAACGAGCAGGGCGGAGAACAGAATGGAAGCAACCGTTCCGACCGTAATCCCGGCAAGCACCGGGACCAGACTCTGCCGAATCCGGGTGGCGTGCTTATAGAGAGGCACTCCAAGGGCAACCGTTCCCGGTCCAAGAAAAAATAAATCACATCGCCGCCGGCCTTGTAGGCCTCGTAGGGAATTCCCGTCACAAGCAGAAAAAGGATCAGCGTCCCTGCCGTGACGAACAGCGGATGAAGCCGGCTCCACCGCTGATGCAGCCGGCGGGCCGTTACATAAGCGGCAACCGTGACGGTAACCCCGAATTCCGGCCGGTTCAACCATTCGAAACTACTCACGGCTCCTTCTTCCCCTCTGCGGCCCAACCCCTGCGTCATCCAGCCTGCCGCGGCAAGCGACACCAGAGTGCTGACGACCAGGCTGATCACCATGGCATACGCATTCCGCTCGATGACGGGGTAAAGGCCGATTAATCCGACGAGAACCGGGGCAAAAAACAACAACAGATGGTCAAGCAGAAATTGAGCGGAAGCCTCCACCCACTCCAGCTTCACGATCCCCATAAACAAGGAGGCGGTAAACAGCACGAGACCAATCACATTGGCCGGCAGCGGCAAGCCCAGTCCGTGCTGCAGCAGCACTCCAAGAAAATGGAATCCAAGCAAAATTCCCAACCCAAGCATGGCGTCGCCCCTTCTTCACCCGGATTCCCCGGTCATTCTCCCCTGGGTCCAACAGCTACTTTCCATCATACCGAAAAAGGGACCCCTGGTAAGGGGTCCCTCTCAACCAGCCATTCAGCCGGTTTCCCGTTCTATTACACCCCGACCATGAGGTCCGATGCCTGCTCGGTCTGGCCGTACTCGCCTTCCCGGTAGGTGAGCTCCGCTCCCAGGTCACGGAAAAGGCCGATCACATTCTCATAGCCGCGTTCGATGTGCTCCACCCCGGTAATGCGGGTCGTCCCTTCGGCCACCAGTCCCGCCATGATCAGGCAGGTGCCGGCACGCACATCCGAAGCGTGAACGAAGTTCCCTTTCAGCTGGGAGCCCCTTGAATAAAGGCACTGCCGCGGCGGACTTCGATGCGCGCTCCCATTCGTTTAAGCTGGGGCACATGATTGAAGCGCTCGGGGTAAACCCTCTCCGTTATGATGCTGCGGCCCGGAGACAGCAGAAGCAGAGAGGTCAGCGGCTGCTGAAGGTCGGTGGCGAACGACGGGTACATGCCGGTCCGTACCCGGGTAGCCCGTAGAGAAGACTCTCCGTAAGCCGTAATGCTGTTCTCGCCCACCTCGAGGTTCATTCCGATTTCCTCAGCTTCGAAATGCAGGAACCGAGGTGCTCGGGAATGGTATCCTCGACCGTCACCGTTCCCTTGGTCATTCCGGCCGCCATCAGGAAAGCCCCGGCGATCAGGCGGTCCGGAATGACGTTGTATTCGCAGCCGGACAGTCTTTTGACTCCTTCGATGCGAATCGTGTCGGTTCCTGCGCCGAATACTTTACCGCCCATTCGGTTGATGAAGTTTGCGGTATCCACGACTTCGGGATCTTTCGCCGCGTTCCGCAGAACCGTTGTTCCTTCGGCAAGTGCCGCCAGCAAAATGGCATTGATGGTGGCTCCGGAGGTGATCATGTCGAAATAAATATCCGCCCCTGTCAGCTTGGAGGCTTCGACCTTATAATGATCCTCCATAAAGGAAACCTCGGCTCCCATCGCCTTCAGAGCTTTCACATGCTGATCGATGGGCCGGGATACGAAATTGTCTCCTCCGGGATACCCAATGCTCACCCTTCCCATCTTGGAAAGCAGCGCTCCTATGAAATAATAGGAAGCACGGTAAGACGACGTTCTCTCCCGGTTCAGGTCGGCGGATGTGATGGTTCCTCCGTTGATGATCACATCTCCGTTTATCTCCCGCTTCATGGAAATGCCAGCTCCCGCGGCTATTTCCTGAATAAACCGGAAATCCAAAATGTTGGGAATCCCCTTCAATCGAACCTCTCCGTCCGCCATGCAGGCGGCAGCCAGCAGAGCGAGCGAACTGTTCTTGGAACCGGGAATCCGGACGCTGCCCTTCAAAGGACCTGAGTTCGCGACTTCTATCCATTTCATCATGTTAGGTTCCTCCCCCGAATAGTACGGTCTTTGATTTATTCTTTTCTCTTTGTTCTCTGGTTATGGTTCCGTAGGATCCGGTATGGCAGGCATGAGATCCGGCTGGTTCAAGCTTTCCCAAAGATAGAAAGTGAAGTAGCTGGACCAGGGTGTCCAATCGGCACCCATTCTTCTTATATCGGCTTCGGTTGGCTGTTCTTTTAGCCCGTACCATTTCTTTACGGCATTTCTCAGTCCAATATCCGCCGCGGGAAGCAGGTCCGTCCTTCCTAGGCCGAAGAGCAGGAAGCATTCTACCGTCCAGCGGCCGACGCCTCTCTCGGGCAGAAGCCTCTCCATAATCTCCTCATTCCCTTTTCTGTCCAAATCGTCGAATTTTAACCCGCCCTCCGCTGTTTTTCGAGAAAGATCGATGACATACTCGGCCTTTCGGCGGCTGAATTGCAGCTGGGTTAGTTGCTCGTACGACAAGGAGGCGATCTCCTCCGGAGACGGAAATGGATAGTAGGCCGTTCCTTCGAAAAGCAAAGGCGTCGAGACTGTTTCAACCAATCTCCGGACGAGCGTGGCGGCGAAGGAAAGATTCATCTGCTGCCCGATAATCGTTTTGATCAGACATTCATAAGGATCCGCTTCCCGGATAATGCGCAGGCCATACAGCCGTTCGGCAAGGAAAGCAATCTCTTGGTACTTCTGGAGTTGAAGGTAATATGTACCCAGATCCACGTCCACCGACAGCATGTTCTCCACCGTTTCCCGGATGAAGGGCAGCTCGGTTTCCTTGACGGTTTCCATAACCTCCACTAGCAGCTCCGGCGAGTCGACTTCACCGATAGAAGCTATTCTTATTAAGTATATGTTACCCCTAACGCGGATGGTACGAATCAACGTTTTAGGTTCTATGCGGTACAAAGGATGAGAATTTTGCTGAAACCGTCGAATCATGGCGTCAAAATCATACGGCGGATTCGGACTAATACGGAATACAGTCATCGCTAACTCCCTCCCAAAAACCCAGCTATTAGCTTATCACACTTTAATCCCGCAGGGAACCATAAATCCGGCGCCCCATGAATAAGCCACTGCATGCCGGGTTACATTAGGTTTTGGTTAACCGACCAAATTTCAGCAGGAGGTGGCTGCCATGGCCAAACCGGACAATCGCGCAGACAACGTAGAACATTTGCAGGAACACATCCAGAACACGATCGACAACCTGGAGGAGTCCGAAAGCTACCTGAACGAGCATGCCGATGAGATTTCATCCGAGGAACGGGAAACCCTTCAGAGCAAGAACGAACGCCGCCGGGAAAGCCTTGCCGCTTTCCGGGAAGAAGTTAAGGACGAAGCCCACTCGCAGGACGTTTAAGCTTTGCTTCCGTTGAAGCCTTTTCCCTCGGGAAGAGGCCTTTTTCATAGGTGACAGCTGCCCCGGCCATAGTATTCGTAATCGGCTCTTCTTTTTAAGGGGATCCCTATCTTATTTCCTTTTGGAACTGCCGTTCCCCAGAAATCGTGAGCCAAATAAGTCTCCGGGAAAATCTCCTTTGCCTCTGCCAGCAGCTCCGCCTCCTCTTCCTGATAACGGGAGCTCAGATGGGTGATAACCAGCTTCTGGACTCCCGCCTCCTTGGCGATCTCCGCCGCCTCCACCGCGGTGGAATGACCGTAATCCGCTGCCAGGCTTTGATGCCGGTGGGCAAAGGTCGCCTCGTGTACGAGCAGATCGCAGTCACGGGCAAGCTCAACCGAGCGGGCGCAGCTTCTCGTATCTCCAATAACCGCAAGCGTCCGGCCGACAGCGGCGGGTCCGAGAAAATCTTTCCCGTGAAGCTGTTCCCCATTCTCCAGGCAGACGGATTCCCCACGCTTCAATTGGGCGAACAGAGGGCCAGGCGCAATTCCTCTCTCTTTCAGCTTCCCTGCGTAGAGGGGACGCTCCCCCGCCTTCTCGGTAACCCGGTACCCGAAGCTGTCAATCCGATGATCCACCATGGCGGCTTCCACTTTAAACCGGTCATCCTCCAGGACAATCCCTTCATGGATTTCCACCACTTCCAGCTCGTAATCCAGATGGGATTCGCTCACCTGAAAGACCGTTTTCAGAAAGAGTTGGATGCCCGGAGGTCCGTACACGGTTACCTTCGAGTGGCCTCCCTGGTACGAACGGCTTGTCAGAAAACCCGGAAGACCAAAAATATGATCTCCGTGCAAATGCGTGACGAACACTTTGGATATTTTGCCCGGTTTATAGGGGGATTTCATCAGCTGGTGCTGGGTCCCTTCTCCGCAGTCGAACAGCCAGCAAGTCCCGCATTCCGCCAGCAGATTCAATATACCGGATGTTACGTTCCGCTGCTTGGAAGGCCTCCCCGCTCCCGTTCCCAGAAAATAGTATTCCATCAAGGCTTCCTCCATCCGTCATGTACCGGTTTCATTATTTTGCCAAAAGATCTGGTATTTATTCTCTTCCCTTCCAGGCATTCTTGTTAACCCTATTGGATAAGAACCCATTAAAAACCAGAAAAAAAGCGCTAATTCTCTAAAAGAATTAACGCTTTTCGGTAGAGTTTAAACCTTATCCACATTGAAATATTGGGCTTGAGGATGGGCGAATACCATCGCGGAGACGGAGGCTTCGGGATCCATCATGCAGCCTTCCGTCAGCTCTATCCCGATGTCTTCCGGCTTCATCAGCTGGAAAAGAAGCTCCTGGTCCTCCAGGTTCGGACAAGCCGGGTAACCGAAGGATACTCGGATTCCCTGGTAACGGGCTCCGTGCCGCTGCTTCATGGTCATTTCGGCCGGATCCGGGAAGCCCCACACATCTCTCATGATGTGATGAATCCGCTCGGCAAAGGCCTCGGCCGTCTCGAGCGCACATGCCTGGAGCGCATGGGAACGCAGGTAATCGCCCTGGTCCTTCCACTGCCCGGAGAGCTCCCGGATTCCATGCCCGGCGGTGACCACCAGGAAGCCGACATAATCCATCGTGCCGCTCTCGGTCGATTTCAGGAAATCGGCGAGGCAGAGGAACGGCTCCACCTCCTGACGGGGGAACGAGAACCGCTGAATGACGCGGGAATGGTCGTCCGGGTCATAGACGAGTATATCGTTCCCTTCCGACTGCGCCGGGAAGAACCGGTACATGCCGTGGGCTTTGATGATCCCCTCCGACTGGGCTTCCGCATAAATTCCGTCCACCACTTCTTTTAGCTGGGTGGCCTTCGGATCGCCTTCCTTCAGAAGCTTCTCCACCGATCCGCGGATGCCCAAATGCTTCCCAAGCAGCATCTCCTGATTCACATAAGGGAGCAGATGAGGAAGCGGGTAATCCCGGAGGATGTGACGTTCGGTATCGGGTAGGATAAAGACCGGCGCCTCTTGGGAAATCGCCGTGCTTCTGGCGCGCGACGGAACGATGTTGTCCGAGGGCTTGCGGCCGGTTTCCATCACGTCGGATTCCTTCCACTCCCGCAGCTCGTCAATCAGCTTCTGCCGCTGCTGGCTGTCGCTCAGCTTGTTGGCGATGTCCAGGCCGTCCATAGCGTCCTTCGCATAGAGAACCAAGCCGTCATATTCCGGAAGAATGCGTGTTTTGGTGAACTTGCGCGTGAGCGCGGCGCCTCCGACCAGAATCGGCACGTCGATGCCGGCCGTCTTCAAATCCTGGGCCGTCACGACCATTTGCTGGGCGGATTTGACCAGCAGGCCGGATAGGCCGATGGCATCGGGCTTCTCTTCCCGGAAAGCTTGAATCAGCTGCTCCGGCGGCACCTTGATCCCCAGGTTCACGATCTGGTACCCGTTGTTGGAGAGAATAATCTCCACCAGGTTTTTGCCGATGTCGTGAACGTCTCCCTTGACGGTTGCGAGCAGAATCTTTCCTTTTACCGCGGATTCGTTCTTCTCCATAAAAGGCTCCAGGAAAGCAACGGAGGCCTTCATGACCTCCGCGCTCTGAAGAACCTCGGCCACGATCAGCTCGTTGTTATTAAAGAGCCGCCCGACCTCTTCCATCCCTTTCATTAGCGGTCCGTTTATCACTTGAAGCGGCGGATATTTCTTCAGGGCTTCCTCCAGGTCGGGAATGAGCCCTTCCTTCGTTCCTTCCACGACATAGGAAGCGAGCCGCTCCTCCAAGCTCAGGTTGGAGATCTTCTCGATCTTGTCGACTTTCTTCTCCCGGAAAACGGACACGAATTCGGCGAGCGTCTCATCGTTCGTGTTGAAGATCAGGTTCTCCGCCAGCTCTCTCTCATGCTCCGGAATGGAGGCATAGCGCTCCAGCGTCTCCGTGTTGACTATCGCGTAATCCAATCCAGCCTTCGTACAGTGATAGAGGTAAACGGAATTCAGCACCTCGCGTCCTGCAGGCGGAAGGCCGAACGAGATGTTGCTCAAGCCGAGAATGGTTTTGCACTCGGGAAACTTCTCTTTGATGAGCTTGATTCCTTCAATGGTCTCTACCGCGGATCCGAGGTATTGAGGGTCACCTGAGCCGATCGGGAACATATTCGGGTCAAAAATAATATCGTGCGGCTTCAAGCCGTACTTGTTTACCAGCAGGTCGTGGGCGCGCGTGGCAACCTCGATTTTGGCCTGGCGGGAGACGGCCTGCCCACTCTCATCGATGAGGATGCAGACCACGGCCGCTCCGTATTTATGAATCAGAGGAACGATTGCTTCGAACTTGGATTCGCCGTCCTCCAAATTGATGGAGTTGATGACTGCTTTGCCTTGGGAATATTTCAGCCCGAGCTCAATGATATGGTCATAGGTCGAGTCGATCATGAGGGGAACCTTGACCTTCTTAACGACCTGCTGAAGGAAAGTTTCCATCGCGTAGGCTTCATCTATATCCGTATCCTGAAGATTGATATCGATGATATGAGCGCCTTTCTTGACCTGGGCGCGGGCAACCTCGGAAGCTTCCTCGTATTTCCCTTCTTTGATAAGGCGTTTGAATTTCCGCGAGCCCGACACGTTCGTGCGTTCCCCTACCATCACGGGACGGTTCTCCGGCTCGATATAGACCGTCTCGATTCCGGAAACGGCAGGCGGGTGAGTACCCGTTTGCGGACGCGGCGCATAATCCTTAAGCGTTTCGGCGAGAGCATGGATATGCTCCGGAGTCGTCCCGCAGCAGCCGCCGGCGATGTTCAGCCAGCCCCGCTCGGCAAAACCGGCCATTTTCTTCGCCAGTGATTCCGGCGATTCATGGTAATGCCCGTTCTCATCGGGAAGCCCGGCGTTCGGGTAGCAGCTGACGGCCATTCCGGCAATTTGCGACAGCGACCGGATATGATCCCTCATGAATTCGGGGCCGGTGGCGCAGTTCAATCCGACGGAGATGGGATTCAGATGCTCCAGCGAAATGTAGAACGATTCGATGTTCTGACCCGCAAGGGTCGTTCCCATAGGCTCGATCGTACCGGAAATCATGATGGGAAGCTGAACCCCTAACTCGTCCATAGCCCGGCGGATTCCGAGACTTCCCGCTTTTACGTTCAGGGTATCCTGGGACGTCTCCAGAAGAAGCGCATCCACCTTCGATTCGATTAATGCTTTCGCTTGCTCGTAGTAGCTGTCCACCAGCTCGTCAAAGGTTACGCCTCCTGTGACCGACAACGTTTTGGTCGTCGGTCCTAAGGCTCCCGCCACGTAACGGGGCCATTCCGGTGTGGAGTATTTGTCGGATGCCTCCACCGCCAGCTTCGCCGCTGCTTTGTTGATTTCCTCGGCCCGGTCTTGAAGCCCGTATTCGGCAAGAACGACACTCGTCGCCCCGAAGGTGTTCGTTTCAATAATATCCGACCCCGCGGCGAAATAAGCCTCATGAATCTTCCGGATGACATCCGGCCGGGTCAGCACCAGAATCTCGTTGCAGCCGTCCAGGTCTTCTCCTCCGAAATCCTCTTCCGTCAGATTCTCCTGCTGGATCATCGTTCCCATGGCGCCGTCCAAAATCATAATCTTCTTCTGCAGCTGCTCCTGCAGTGATGGTTTCGTCATCATAGCAAACTCCCTTTCCACTTGACCGCCCGAGTAACCGTCCGTTGGTCCATTTTCTCTCTGTTTGATTAAAAATTAGTTTACCAAAACCTACGGATTTATAAAAGACTCAAATCCAAGTTATTTCCCATCGTTTTACCCGGAATATTTCTGTCCCCTTCATCGACAACCGGGGGAGTCGTGCTTTATAATAGAAAACATAGAGTAAAGATTGTTAGAGGAGGACGTTCATCATGGCCGAAATTCGCATTCGCAGCACCAACGAACGCATCACCGGGGAAGAGCAGGTCAAAGCTTTTCTCGATAAGCAGGAAGTGCTTTATGAGCATTGGGACGCGGGCAAGCTCCCCGCCAGCCTGCAGGAAAGATTCGATCTTTCCGATGAGGAGAAGGCTCATATTCTCCAAACTTTCGACTCCGAGATTCGCGACCTGGCGGCAAGACGCGGCTACCGCACCTGGGACATCGTCGTGCTGTCCGAGGCAACTCCGAACATTGAAGAGCTGCTGAAGAAATTCGAGCAGGTGCATACCCATACCGAGGATGAGGTTCGCGCCATCACGGCGGGCAACGGGATCTTCATTATCAAAGGAACGGACGATGTCGGCTACTTCGACGTCGAACTGACGGCCGGCGATGTTATCTCGGTACCGGAGCACAAACCGCACTTCTTTACCCTTATGGAGGACCGTAAAATTGTCGCCGTCCGTCTGTTCATCGAAACCGAGGGCTGGATTGCTCATCCGTTCGATGACCCGGCCTTCATCAAGGCCTAAGTCTTATTAAGAATTTAGCCGGCATGAGGCCGGGAGAAAGACAGCTTCCTTGTGCAGCAGTTGCGAATAAAGATATCCGTAAAACAAACCCGCCCGGGCTTCAGCGCCCAGGCGGGTTTCTCATTTATGGATTAAAGCAGGGATTCCACAATTGGAAGAAGCTCCCTCAAGCGACCGATCTCATAGGTGGGAGTCACTTCTCCGGTGACCTCGGCCCCGTGAGAATTGATCCAGACGTTCTTCATGCCGATGGCAGCGGAGCCTTTGATATCGGTGGTCAGCTTGTCCCCCACCATGAGCCCTTCGGCGGGATCGATTTCGAGCAGACCTGCCGCGTGGTTAAAGATGGTAACGGCCGGCTTGCCCTCTCCGAATGAGCCCGAAATGAGGATATGATCAAAGTAGGCGGCCAGCTCCGGAAAGCCCGCCAGCTTTTCTTGCTGAAGATCCGGGGATCCGTTCGTAAGAAGGAGCAGCTTGACCTTTCCCTTGAGGGAATCGAGAATTTCAAAGGTTTCTTCGTACACAATCGGCCGGGCCCGGCGTTCTCTAGGAAACCGCTCCGCCAATTCAGCCCCCAGGCCGGCGTCTTCTATGCCGATTCCTTTCAGTCCGCGCGTCCAAGCCTCCTTCCGGTAGCCCGGCGCTAACGCCTGCAGCTTGCGGAAGCTGTCATGCTCCCCTTCCGTAAAGTTAGCCCATAACCCTTCAAAGGGATTGATTCCGATCATCTGGGTAAAAGGATACGTTTCATATCCTTCATATAAAGCCCGGGCTTCCTTACGGACGGACGCTTCTAGTTCCTCAGGCTTAATGTCCGGATACCATTCAGCCGCTGAACGGCAGGTTGCCTCAAAGGCCTCCCGGACGCTGCGCTCGTCCCAAAGAAGCGTATCATCCAGATCAAACAAAACCGCCTTCAATGCCATTATCTGCTCCCCTTCTCTATCTCTGGTGTTTGCGGTGACAACCGCTTTACTTGCTCTGCTCCGTCAGCTTCACGCCATGACGTGCGGCGTACTCCTTCAGCCTGGCGGAAAGATCCCCGATCGGCATCCGGTGAAGGAAACGGGTAAAGATCCACCGTGCTCTCTTCTCCTTCAGCTGAATAACCGCGGTTCCCGGCGAAAGAATAATCTCGTCGATCTCCCCGGTTCCAGCCACTTGTCGCCGGCGAACCGCCGCGAGGAGATCCGGTTCCGACCGATCCGGAGGATAGGCCGCCGGAACGCAAACAGGAAGAGACCAAGAAAACCGTAACAGGCTACCGTAATCCAGAACGAAGTATCCTGTTCATAGTATCCATAGAAAGCGAGAGCATAAGCTGCGGCGAACAGAATGAGAACAAGGGGAAGTATCCAGCTTCTGCCGCGAAACACTTCCACCTCTTCGGTGCCCGAATAGGAAATTCGCTCCTGTCCCTGCTTAAGCCTGCGCTTGTTAGCGGTCTTCCGGTTCTTCTCTACCATTCGTTCCCACTTACGGGACATTGTCTTCCTCATCCTCTACATACTTAATGGAATCCAGTTGAACCTTCAGGCTGGATTTAAACGCTTCTATATAAATTTTGCGAAGCTCGTTTCGTTCTTCCACTTCCTCGTCGGTAAGACCTACGGTTTTGGCTTTGCGCGCCAGTTCGTTAATTCTTGCAATGGTTTCGTCCATTCCCATTAAGTTTCGCCTCCCTGCTGTACGGCTCGTTTCTTTCTTACTTTGCCATTAACCCCCGGCCTGTCAAGGGACGGCTAGAATGTCAAAAGGCCTCCCGTGTCTACGGAAAGCCTGTCCATAAAGTGCTCTAAATTCGCGTTAGGAGGACAACCCTTTACACCGGTTTATGGCAAGTATAGAATTTGCCCCGGTCTAAGAGTAGTTCCTTCCAGTTGATTAAGCTTCTTGATCTGCTGCATATACGAACGCACGCTCTCTCCTTAGGAGCGTTCTCCTGGGCAATGCTCCAGAGCGTATCCCCCTTAATTACATCCGTCATTTTATGAGAAGCGGGAAGGGATTGCAGATCGTCGCTGCTCCCCGCGTATGCTTTAAAGAAAAGGCCGAAGGAGAACGAAAGAGCTACGACCAAAGTAAGAACAAGATAACGAATAACCATGCCCGAACGCTTATGGCTTACCGTCCCAGAACGCTTACTGCTTACCGTCTTCGTAAAGGAATTCATCGAAATCTCCCCCAAACATTTGTTCTGTTATGAGAATAACACGAACATACGTTCAGGTCAACCCTTTTTAGAACATTTGTTTCCCTTTACGAGCAGAGCTGGATTTGTCGAAACTCGAACTAATGTTTGTACGAACTCCGGTTCTATGATATACTTTCCTTAATATTTCCTATTGGAGTGATGACTGTGAGCAAAATTTCCGGCCGCCAGCAGGCGATCCTGGATTTTATCAAAACCGAAGTGCGTGAGAAAGGCTATCCGCCTTCCGTCCGGGAAATCGGGGAAGCGGTCGGACTAGCCTCCAGTTCTACCGTGCACGGCCACCTCGAACGTCTGGAAAAGAAGGGCCTGATCCGCCGCGATCCTACCAAGCCGAGGGCCATTGAGCTCTTAGGAGAGGACAGCGAAGCCATGTTCTCCTTCTCGGTTGCCCGAGTCCCTCTGATCGGTAAAGTTACGGCAGGGGTACCCATTACCGCAACGGAGAATATCGAGGATTATTTCCCTCTCCCCATGCATTATGTCGGGGATGACAACGTGTTCATGCTTTCCGTCATCGGTGAAAGTATGATCGACGCGGGCATTCATAACGGCGACTATGTCATCGTCCGCCAGCAGCCGAATGCCAATAACGGCGAAATAGTCGTCGCCATGACGGAAGATGATGAAGCGACCGTCAAGACCTTCTATAAAGAGCGCGATCATATCCGCCTCCAGCCGGAGAATCCGACAATGGAGCCGATTCTGCTTCAGAACGTAACCATTCTCGGGAAGGTCATCGGAATCTTCCGCGACATTCAATAATAGGAACTCTCTCAAGACCTGTGCCTCCTCGGCGCAGGTCTTTTTCGGCTGCACCGCTCCCTCCGCCCCCTATCGATAAACACGAAACCCCTTGGCCCGAAGGCCAAGGGGTCTCTTGCAAGCAAGATTAATAAAGGGTAATATACTGATCGCGTTCCCAGGAATGAACCTGGGTGCGGTACATGTCCCACTCGATTTCTTTCAGCTCATAGAAATGGGAAAGAGCATGCTCGCCTAGAGCGTCGCAGATCACTTCGTCGCGAATGAGCTCGTTCAAGGCCTCTTTCAAATCGGCCGGCAGGCTTGGGATGCCCTGCTCTTCTCTCTTCTTCGCTCATGACATAGATGTTGCGGTCGGTCGGAGCCGGCAGAGACATCTTGTTCTCGATGCCGTCCAAGCCGGCCTTCAACATAACGGCGAGAGCCAGATAAGGGTTGGCGGCCGGGTCCGGATTGCGCACTTCCACCCGGGTGCTCAGCCCGCGGGAAGCCGGGATCCGGATCATCGGACTGCGGTTGCTCGCCGACCAGGCCACGTAGCAAGGAGCCTCATACCCGGGAACAAGACGCTTGTAAGAGTTCACCGTCGGATTCGTGATGGCGGCGAACGAGCGGGCGTGCTTCAAGATTCCCGCCATGTATTGTCTCGCCTCATCGCTCAAGCCCAGCTTATCCTTCTCGTCGTAGAAGGCGTTCTCGCTGCCGCGGAACAAGGACTGGTGGCAGTGCATCCCGGAGCCGTTCACCCCGAACAGCGGCTTCGGCATGAAGGTCGCGTGCAGGCCGTGCTGGCGGGCGATCGTCTTGACCACGAGCTTGAACGTCTGGATCTGGTCGGCCGCTTTGATGGCGTCGGCATATTTGAAGTCGATTTCGTGCTGGCCGGGGGCTACCTCATGGTGGGAAGCTTCGATCTCAAAGCCCATTTCCTCCAGTGTCAGCACAATCTCGCGGCGGCAGTTTTCTCCGAGGTCCGTAGGGGCCAAATCGAAGTAACCGCCTTGGTCGTTAAGCTCCAGCGTCGGATTGCCCTTCTCGTCGGACTTGAACAGGAAGAATTCCGGCTCTGGTCCTACGTTCATCGTCGAGTAGCCTTTATCGTTCGCTTCCTTCAGCACTTTCTTCAGAATGCCGCGAGGGTCCCCGGCAAACGGAGTGCCGTCCGGCAGATAAATGTCGCAAATCAGACGGGCGATGCGGTCCTCCGCCACCCAAGGGAAAATGACCCAGGTGTCGAGGTCCGGATACAGGTACATATCGGATTCCTCAATCCGCACATACCCTTCGATGGAAGATCCGTCGAACATCATTTTGTTGTCCAATGCCTTTTCCAGCTGGCTGACCGGGATTTCCACATTCTTGATGGTGCCGAGGAGATCCGTAAACTGCAGGCGGATGAATCTTACGTTTTCCTCTTTGGCAATGCGCAGAATATCTTCTTTGGTATATCCTTTGTTGTAACCCACTGTTAAATCTCCTCCCATGAATTAATGAAAAAATCGGGAAAGCTCTCCCTGAATCAGAGAAACCTGACCAGGACGCTTGCCGCTGATCAACTGCTGCTTGAGCATCTTGTGGAGCTGGGTTTCCGTCAATTCCTTGCGCTTCATCTCGGTTTGTTCGGTAATGACCGTCGCCTCCTCGGAATCACCCGATACCGGGAGCAGGACCTGTTTGATTCCGGCTATGTTTACGCCCTTCTCAATCAGATCTTTGATCTCAAGCAGCCGTTGTACGTCGATGAATGAGTACAAACGCTGGTTCCCGCCCGTACGGGCAGGCTTAACCAATTCATGCTGTTCGTAATACCGAATCTGCCTGGCGGTCAAATCGGTTAATTTCATGACTATCCCGATAGGGAACAGCGCCATGTTCTTGCGCAATTCATCATTGTTAGCCATAGCCAATCACTCCTGTGACGGTTAGTCACATTTATTGTACCGTTATCCCATAAAGGTGTCAAGAAATGTGAGGTTTAATTACAATAATCCGCGTTTGGCCATATTCTCAAGAGCGCATAGAACCCCCAGCTTGGCATGGGAATAAGTCAAGCCCCCTGCATGTAGGCGATATACGGCTCCCGGATGGGAGCATCCGCCGAGAGCTCCAGGCTACCGCCCTGCATAAACGTGCCCGCCGCCATGATGACGGGGTGCTCGTACCCCGGCATGTCCCACGGCTCGGGAACGACGTGGGCATCGACGGCCGAAGCCTTCTGGATGCCCTGCACGAAGGCGATCAGGTGCTCCTCTCCCGTGAAGCGGATCGCCTGAATGAGGTCGGTCCGCGGCTCCTCCCAGCGGGGATGCGTCTCAAATCCGAGCCGTTCGAAGACGGCCGCGGCGAAGACGCTTCCCTTGAGGGCCTGTCCGACCAGATGGGGAGCGAGGAAGAAGCCCTGGAACAAGCTGCGCGTCGTTCCCAGCATCGCCCCTACCTCTCCCCGATTCCGGGCGCGGTCAAGCGGTAAGCCGCTTTCTCCACGAGATCGGCGCGGCCGGCGATATAGCCTCCCGTTGCCGCAATGCCGCCGCCCGGGTTCTTGATGAGCGAGCCTGCCATAAGATCGACGCCGGCCTCCGTCGGCTCCGTCCGCTCGGTGAACTCCCCGTAGCAATTGTCGACGAAGACGATCACGTCCGGCCGGATCCCTTTGACGAAGTCGACCATCTCCTTAATCTGGCTCACCGTAAAGGACGGCCGCCAATCGTAGCCGCGGGAGCGTTGTATGCCGACCACCCGAGTATCGGGGGTCAGCTTCTCGCGAATGGTATCCCAATCGGGAGATCCGTCCCCGCGAAGAGGCGCCTCGTCATAGGCGATGCCCCAGTCCCCAAGGGAGCCGGAGCCGTCCTTTCCCCTGCCAATGACTTTGTGGAGCGTGTCATAGGGTCGTCCGGTAATGTACAGCAGCTTGTCCCCCGGGCGCAGAACTCCGAACAGAGCCGTTCCGATCGTGTGCGTCCCGGACACAAAATGAGGCCGCACCAAAGCGGCCTCCGCTCCAAACGCCTCCGCGTAAACCAGATCGAGCACCTCGCGGCCTCTGTCGTTATACCCGTACCCGGTCGAACCGGCAAAATGAAAATCGCTTACTTGATATTTCTGAAAAGCCCGGATAACCTTCCACTGGTTATGGTCAACCGTTCGGTCCATTTCCTTAAGTCGGCCGTCGATCAGAGTTTCCGCCTGATCCACCACCTCTTCGATTCGCTTAGATGCCGTCATGCCGTTCTTTCTCTCCCTTATCCTCTGCTCCGTCCACTTCGTAGTCCGCAAGTTTATAGCCGTTTATCGCATAATCCGTTTCGTCCACTTGAACCTGCAGGAGCATCGTCCCTTCTTCTTCCCCGGTCGTAAGCACGTCGCCGATCCGGTACACGAGCGAAATCAGATCGCCTCGATCCGCCGGAATCCGGAACGTTTTGCGGTCTCCTGCGAGCCTCTCTTGGATGCGCTCCTTGATCCGCTCGAGATCACTATCCCGGTAGGCCGACACCTTCAGATAATCCCCTTCCACGGTCAGGAGCTCCTGTTCGGGATGGGACAGCAGATCAATCTTGTTAAACAAGGTAAGCTGCTCTTTGCCGTGGGCTCCGAGCTCTTCGAGAACCTCGCCGACAACCTTCATCTGCTCCGTCCTCATCTCCGAGGAGCCGTCCACGACATGCAGAATGAGATCCGCTTCGTTGGCTTCCTCGAGCGTAGCCCGGAAGGCGGCGATCAAATCATGGGGAAGGTTCTGGATGAATCCAACGGTATCCGTCAGGACGATCTCTTTGCCGCTTGGCAGGACCAGGTTGCGCGAAGTGGGATCAAGCGTCGCGAACAACTGGTTCTCCACGTACACATCGGCGTCCGTGAGCTGCTTAAGCAGCGTAGACTTGCCTGCGTTGGTGTAGCCGACGAGGGCGACTTGGTAAATGCCCGTCTTTTGCGGCGCTCCCGGTGAAGGGTCCGGTGCCGGACGACCTCGGCGAGCTGCCGCTTCAGCTCGCTGATGCGGTTGCGGATATGTCGGCGGTCAGTCTCGAGCTTCGACTCCCCGGCCCCCGCGTTCCGATTCCTCCGCCGAGACGGGAAAGATTTTTCCCGTGGCCGGAGAGACGCGGCAGCAGATAGCTCAGCTGGGCGAGCTCGACCTGCAGAATGCCCTCCCGTGTTTTCGCGCGTTGGGCGAAAATATCGAGGATGAGCTGGGTACGGTCAATGATTTTGACATCCAAGGCTTCCTCCAGGTTTCGAACCTGGGCTCCCGAGAGCTCCTGATCGAAGATGGCGGTATTCGCCTTCGTCATTTCCAGCAGTCCCCGAAGCTCATCAACCTTCCCTTTGCCAATAAACCATTTCGTATCGGGGGTTTCCCGGTTCTGGGTCATGGTTTCCACCACTTCGACTCCCGCCGTTTCGGCGAGGCTGACCAGCTCCTGAAGGGAGTATTCCGCCATTTCGGCGCTTATTTTCTGGGCTTGGGTCACCAAGCTGACGAGAACCGCGCGTTCGTCCTTCGGACCCGCCACTTCATGAGTATGGGGTTTCATAGTCGTTCCGCCTCCTTTGCTGCGTCCTTTAGTGTAAGTATTAAGACAATTTGCGTTATGGATCCTGTTAGAACCGCTATGCCCCTTCCGGTTAACCGGCATTATGGAGTCCGGCCGCGCTCCAGCATGAAATCCTCCGGGCGCAGCGTCATCAGCTCCTGACGGGAAGGGACCCCGATGGTATGCTGAAGCAGCCGGACCGCCTGCTGCCGAAGGGCCTTTTCAATCAGGTTGCGGACGTAGCGTGCGTTGCTGAACGATTCGCCGAAGCTGTGCTTCTCCTTCGAAAGATGCTGGCGCAGCTTCCATTCGGCGTTGGGAGCGAGCACATACTGCCGCTCCTTCAGCATCAGGTTGGCGATCTGGAGCAGCTGGTCGACCGTATAGTCGGGAAAATCCAGCTGAACCGGAAACCGGGAAGGGAGCCCGGGATTCTGCTGGAGAAAAAAGTCCATTTCTTCCGGATAGCCGGCCAGAATGAGGATGAACTGATTTTTATAATCCTCCATGGCTTTGACTATCGTCAAGGTTTCCCGGCAATTCGGCCGTGCGGTATCCCAGCTCCAGGCGCCACCCCTTGTGAAACCCCACCTGGAGCAGAAGCCTCTCGGCTATCCTTCTCTTTTCTGCGAAAGAAAGGCTTCCCCGAATTGACTCCCAGCGGTTAGCCGTCTCCCCCATCCCGTATGGGCAGGAACCAGCTCCCGGCTCTTCTCTCGCAGGCGGCTTTCCAGCGTCTCCCTTTCCCTCTCCAGCTCCAGCCGTTTGCGCTCGTAAGCCGGACGGTCAAGTCCTCCACTCAAATAAAGCTCCAGCAGCCGTTCCCTGCGCCCCTCCAGCTGCTTTCCTTTTCGAAGAAGAGGACAGCTGTCCGGTTGCTGCTGTGCGGCCTGGCCGGCCTTATCGAGGGACTTCGGTGCCCGGCCGGCAGCCAGAGCCTCAAGCCAAGCCGTTACGTGGGCGTCCAGCGCGTCCCACACTACCCCGTCCACGACACCGGTACTCCAGTAAGGGCTGTCGCAGGGCGGCCCGGCTCCTTCCCCCGCCCTGCCGGCGATCGGGAACGCTTCTTCCCGGAGCACCGGTAATAGGAAGTCCTTCCTCCAGAGCCGGGATCGGCGGCCATGGGACGTCCGCAGCTGCACCGCCCCAGCCCGGCGAGCAGGTATTCCCGCTCCGGCGGCCTTCCGGAATGCTTCCGGTGCTTCTCCAAAGCCTGCTGGGCGCGGTCGAAAAGCTCCTCCGTGATCAGCGCCTCAAGAGGAAGAGGAAACTGCTCCTCCACCGGCCTCTTCCGCCGGAAGCCCTGATGATAATCGACTTTGTACGCCATATAAGTCCCGAGGTAACTGGTATTCCGCAGAATACGCGAAACCGTGGAGGCATGCCAGGCTTCTCCGCGGGGGCCGGGTGTTCCTTCCGCCTCCAGCAGGCGCGCGATAGCGGCTGCGCTGCGTCCTTCCGCGGCGAGCTCGAACATTTCCTTCACCACCGGAGCGGTCAAAGGATCGGGCTGAAGAACATCCTCCTCCTTGTCAAAGGTATATCCGAACAACCGGGGATTGCAGCTCAGCTTCCCGTGGTTTTGGATTTTGGCCATCCGGCCGCGGATGGTTCTCTCCTTGATCTTCTCGCGCTCGAACTCAGCGAACATGCCTCTAAGCTGGTAGAACATGCGCCCTTCTGCTGTATTGTTCCATGTAAAGTTAACGAATTCAAGGCCGACTTTGTTTTTAAGGATTTCGTCGGTCAGGATCAGCTGATGGGCGAGCTTGCGGGCAAACCGGTCCGGGTCGTACATGATGACGCACGCCGGCTTGTGGGCGGAGGCCGTCAGCTCCCGAAGCCGGTTCAAGCCCGGACGGTCCATGCCGGCGCCGGATACCTCATCAGTCAGGATCCGTACCGTCTCCCGGGCATAGCCGAGCTCCTCCGCCTTCCGGAGGCAGTCCTCCACCTGGGCTTCCAGGCTGTAGCCCTTCTCAGCCTGCTCCTCCGTCGACACCCGGGCATAAATGATAGCCCAGTCCGTCATATCTTAATACCCCGATGCAGGCGGATTCCCCTTTTCTTCATTGTAATCCGCCTGCCTCTCCAGCACAAACCGGCAGGAGGCCGTTCGGGTCCTCCCAGGCTTCCCTCAGTATCTCCATGACCCGTACGGTTTGTTCCACGCTTCCCGTATAGCTCTCTTCCACGGTTAACTCCTTGGCGGACAGCGGTTTTCTCGGCATGGGCATCCCTCCTGACGCCATGTATATGAGAAGGACAGAATGTCCCATTCCCCGCCGCTTGTTCCAGGAATCCGCTCCATAACGAGAAAAAGACTGCCGGCTGGCAGTCTTGGGGCTTATCGGGAGGAATCAGCTGAACGCCATATTGCGGGTCGTATTCGTCAAAGCGGGAAGCATCCGGGATTCCTCATTCATGCCGGAGCCGCATAAGGGACAATCGGGAACCGCCTGAAAGGCAAAATTTTGCCTCATCCATCCTTTGCATTCCGGACTCGAGCAAGCCCATACATTCGTGTCTTCTTCCGGAATGATTTCGGGCATTTTTTGGAAAACATGCCTTCCCCTCCTTCTTCCTCATGCTTGGTTTAACTCAGACCAGCCCTGTTGACGCGACGCTTACAGCTTTGTAACCTGCTCGGCTTGAGCTCCCCGGTTGCCTTGAACCACATTAAAGGAGACCCGCTGGCCTTCCTCCAATGTCTTGAAGCCTTCTCCCGCGATCGCGCTGTAATGAACGAACACGTCGGTGCCGCCTTCCTGCTGAATAAAACCATAGCCTTTGTCGGGGTTAAACCATTTGACCGTACCGTTCTGCATTCTTTTCTAACCTCCATACCCAAATGGACAAGATATTCGTCTTAACCTTAACAGTATATGTTAATTGTAGGGAACTATTCAGAAAGATTTAGCAAAAATTATCCTTTACATTATCCTTTTTCTCTGGTATAGTTAAGACTTATTTACAATTTACCCCTCCTATCTATCCCCTTTTAGTTTCATCTATTCCCACAACCCGCTAAGATGAACGGTGCGTATGATCTCACGAATAAGCACAAAAAGGCAGTAACCGTACTATTTGGATATACCGATTCACACTGGCGCGGTCTTCGGAGCCGCAAGGATGAAAGAGAGGCAGGGCTTTCGTTGTTTTGGACCCATTAACGGTAACAACAGCAAGAATCTTCATCAAGATTGGATATAGAGTAAGATACTAGACTGCCGGTCGGCAGTCCGGGGCAAATTGTAGATTAAATCGGGAAAGGGCTGCGGTGCTTTTGACTAACGCATCGATGGCTTCCTTGCCGAAGTCTTTCTCGCCTCCTCGGGCGAGGCTGTAGGCTTCGTCGATGAACAGAATGCCGCCGAGCGATTTCTTGATCAGCTCGCGCGTTTTCAGGGCCGTATGCCCGATATACTCCCCAACCAGGTCGGCCCGCTCGGCTTCCACCAAGTGACCTTTACTCAGGACGCCCATGTCTTGAAAAAGCTTGGCGACGAGACGGGCCACCGTTGTTTTACCGGTTCCGGGATTGCCTTTGAAGATCATATGGTAAACCTGGGAAGGACTCTGCAGGCCGGCATCCGCCCGGTACTGCTTGATCGTCAGGAGCGCGTAGACTTCATAGAGAAGCTCCTTGACATTGTCGAGACCGGTCATCCGGTCGAATTCCTTAAGTATATCCGAAAAAGGCCCCGGCGCCTCGGCTGCCTTGGATAATGCCGATGCTTCGGCTTCCACGGGAGCCGGAACCGGTTCGGCTTGACGAAGGACAACATTGATCTGCCGGGAAGGGCGCTGTTCCTTTTTCAGGTCGGTCACGATGCTGCGTCCGCTCATTAGCTCATCACCTCTTCGAATGGGTATTTAAAGTATACGCAGGAGCCCAGGCATATGTGTGCCTGGGCTATTTTTTCTGCTGCAGCCGATTGTATATTTATTCATTAAAATGTATACTTATTTACCGATAAGGTTGAATTCCGTTCGCAGGAGGAGTACAGAGAAAATGAGCCGTCCCGACATGTTTCGCAAGATCGAAAGAATGGCCGCAAGAACATGGCCCCCGGAAAAGGAGGTGGAGCTTGGCGCGTGGAGGCTCCGGGCTTCAAGAGGAGTAACGAAAAGAGCCAACAGCGTTCTGACGGCCGGCGACTATCCCGAAGGAGATTGGCTGGCCGCGGCGGAAGCCTTTTACCGGGAGCAGGGGCTTCCGTCCCAGTTTCAAGTTAGCAGCGGATCCCCTGAGGAACTGGATGCCCATTTGGAACAGCTCGGGTATGAGAAGATCGTCCCCTGCTGGGTCATGACTGCTCGAACAGAGACGATTAACCGAAATCTGGGCCGTTCGACCGCCGGTTTTGAGACCGATATTCAAATCGACATGACGGAGGAGTGGCTTGACCGGTTTCTGGAAATGGAAGAATTCCCGGTCAGCCGCCGGCCGGTCTATGAACGCATGTTCCGTTCCATTCAACCTACCAAAGGGTTCCTGCGCGTTCTTCTGGAAGGCCAGACGGTGGGCATGGCGGCGGCTGTTGCCGAAGACGGCTGGGCCGGCTGGATCAATGTGGTGACCGATCAACGGTATCGCCGGATGGGCATCGGTACAGAAATTGCCCGGGCATTGACGCAGTGGAGCCTCGCCCAAGGGGCGGAGCATACCTACCTGCAGGTCATAGAAGACAACGAGCCCGCTGTCCGGCTCTACCGGAAAGCGGGCTTCGAACGGCTGTATGATTACCACTACCGGGTTAAGAGCGAATAAACATTCCGAACTTCTGCAGCTCCCACTTCGTGAAGGCAAGCGTCTCTCTTGATTTGTGCCAGGCCATATTCAGAACGGTGGAGCCGCATACGGACACCTGGAACGGCTCCATTCTCAAGAAACGGGCTATGTCTTCCGAGCGGGCGCCATGATAGGCATGCGTAATAACGATGGAGCTTTTCAAGCCGGAGGCCTTCATAATCGCTTGGGAAAACCGTAAATTTTCGTAGGTGGAGGTACTCTTCGTTTCGGTTAGAACGGCTTGTTCCGGAACTCCCTTCGCTAGGAGATACCTTCTCATGCCTTCGGCTTCCGTGATGGTCGCTCCGTTCGCATCCAGCCCGCCTGATACGAGGAAGACGGCGAACCGGCCTTCCCGGTACAGGCGGTAAGCGTGATCCAATCTTTCCTTCAAGCCCGGACTGGGCTCATCCTTCCATAAAGAAGCGCCAAGTACGATTCCCACATCACTTTTTCCCGTCAAGGGCTTGGCTTCCAGGTGATAGATCCGCCATTGGATATAACCTGTCCATAAGACTCCGAGAAGGATTAGGACGGCCGCCGGCTTCCCCAAGCTCTTACCCGTTTACCCATGGCCAATACCTGAAAGCGGCTTTCCGTCTCCCCTTGTTTCCCTGCCCAGAAACCCTTCCACGCGAGTAAACACTTCCCTGGCTTCCACATCCGTGCAGATGATATGACGGGACTCCGGAAAGAAGTGAAGCTCTTTATCCCCCTTGAGGCGTTTATGAATATAACGGGCGCTGTAGGGATGGACGATTTGATCACGGGCCCCTTGCACAATTAAGGTCGAAGCGGTCACTTCGTCAAATTCGGGCTTAAGCTCGCGGACGAGCCGCATGAACTGGACAACAGCCGGCAGCGGAGTGCGTTCCTTGCGGCGGTAATAGGAAGTGTCCCCTTTCCGCCATTGCCGGTACACATCCCGGGCTAGCCGGACCGGGCTCACATAGTAAACGGCTGCATTCAAGAATACCAGGCGGCGAACCGGATACCGGTTGGCCAAATAAGCGGCAATCAGGCCTCCCATGGAGAAGCCGACCAAATCAAACCTCCCGTACCGTCCGGCCAACTTATCCGCTTCCTCTTCAGCGGCCTTCAGCCAATCTCTGCGGGACACGTTCTTCAGCTTTCTAAGATCGCCCCCGTGCCCGGGAAGCGTCGGCGTGAAGCAGTCCCATCCCCCATCATGCAGGTGGCGGGCAAGGGGATGTACCTCGTAGGCTCCCCTGTAAATCCATGCAGCAGCAGGCATGCGCGGTCGTTCAACGGGCCTGCCTCCTTTATTTTTCGATAATTTTGACGGACTTGATGACAACTTCCTCGGTTGGCTGGCTCGGCGTCTGATCCGGGGAGCCCTGCGCCATCTTTACGGGAGTCGACGCGATTTTCTGAACTGTATCCATGCCCTGGCTTACCTTGCCGAAGATGGCGTAATCCGGCTGGGCATTCAGGCCGGCGCAGGAAGGTCCCGTGCATATAAAAAATTGGCTTCCTGCCGAGTTCGGAGCCCGGGTCCGCGCCATCGCCACGATGCCCTCGTCATACTTGCTGTGCGTCATGTTGCGCTCGTCCTTGATCGTATAACCCGGTCCGCCGGCTCCCGTGCCGAGAGGATCCCCCGTCTGTACCATAAACTCTTTAATGATGCGGTGAAACTTAATCCCGTTATAGAAATTTTCCTTCGCCAAGAAAACAAAGTTGTTCACCGTAATCGGCGCTTCCTTGGCAAATAAATCCATGGTGAAGCTTCCTTTGGAGGTATCGACCTGGGCCTGGTAGCTCTTGTTCTGGTCAATCTTCATCTCGGGCGCTTTCGACCAGCTCTTGCCCGCGGCTTGTCCTCCGCTGGATTGGGATGGCGGTGTGCTCGCTCCCGCACTCCCCTCGTTCTTAGCCTGTCCGCAGCCGGAGGCTAAAAGTCCCGCCAGCACCAGCAGGCCAACCATACTTACTAATCGAACCTTCCTCATATCCACGACTCCTTCTGCTCAGCTAAACTGCTTAAATTATAGCAAACCGCGGCGGGAAACCAAAGTCCTTCCCCTCTCCTTCTCTCCAACAGGAGGGAAAGGTCCGCCCTTAAGCCTCTCTCCTTCCCCAACCAAAAAGAGCAGCCCGGGGGCTGCTCTTCTTATTCTCTCTTTATGGGTTCTGAGGGGCGGGCGAACCGCTCTGTCCGGGCGTAGCCGATGGAGAAGCCGGCTGGCTCGGGGCAGGACTTCGCGTAGCCGATGGACGAGGCGTGCGGTTTCCTCCCGGGCTGCTGCCCGGCTGGCCCGACGACTCCGGCGACCTTCCCGGCCCGCTCGGGCTTGGAGAGCCTTGGCCCGGCTCCGAGGAGGTTCCCGGCCCCGGGCTGCCCGACGGGCTCGCCGAAGGAGTAGCGGATGGAGTCGGACTTGGGGATGGAGTCGGCGATTCGGACGGAATGGCCACTTCCGAAAGGTTCGACTTCTCCCCCTTCACGTTGTTCTCCAGATTAACGGGAATGACGTAATACTGGTAAGTCTCCCTGGTTTAATTGTCGTATCATACACCTCCGCCGGACTCTTCACTTCCTGCAGAAGGGTGAAGTCGCTCTGGGAGTCCTTGCGGTATATTTGATAAGACGTCTGGCCTTCGGAAGCCGTCCAGGTCATCCGGACCTTCTTCAGATCGGGATAGTACGTGGCGGCGAAGTCTCCTATGCCCTTAGGAGGCTCCTTAATATCCGAAACTCCGCTAGGGCGTTCAAAAGGCTTAACCGGAACCTTGGCGAGCGATTTCTCCATGACATCCTTGAAGATCGCAGCCGCCGCTCCGCTGCCCATCGTAATATAGTGATCCTTGTCCGTCCTGTCGAAGCCCATCCAAACGGCCGCGGTCCACTCCGGGGTATACCCGGCAAACCAGAGGTCGGTGTTGTTCTTCTCCAATCCCTTGATGTCCAGCTGGGTGGAGCCGGTTTTGCCTGCTGCCGGACGGTTCATTTTGCCGACCGTTCCGGTTCCCCCGGCTCGAGCACCGTCTGCATCATTTGGGTCATGTAGTAAGCCGTCTTCGGCTTCATGACCTGCTTTCCTTTGTCCCCTTTGTAGCTTGCCACTTCCTTGCCGTCGGAATCCACGATGCTAAGGACGGCGTGAGCCTTGTACTGGGTTCCGTTGTTCGGGAAGGCGCTGTACGCCTGCGCCATGTTCAGAGGACTGACCCCATACGTCATCCCGCCGAGGGCAATCGCCAGGTTGTTATCCTTCTCGTCGAAGGGGATGCCGAGGTTGGCGGCGAAGGTCTTCCTCGCTTCAAGCCGATTTCGTTCAAGAGCCAAACGGCGGGAACGTTGATCGACTTCTGGATAGCCGTCGTCATATCGACTTGACCTCGGTACGCGCCCAGATCCTTAGGAGCGTATCCCCCGATATTGATGGGCTCATCCTTGAGCATCGAATTCGGACCGTACTCTCCGCTTTCAATAGCGGGAGCATACACCACCAGAGGCTTCATGGCGGATCCGGGAGACCGCGGGTCGAGCGCCCGGTTGCGCCCCTTGCTCTCGTAGTCCCTTCCGCCGATCATGGCGACGATCCCACCATCCTTGTTATCGACGATCACCATGCTGCTCTGCATCGGAAGTCCGTTCATGTCCTTCTGGAAGAACTTGTCGTTATTATAGGTGTCTTCCATGTTTTGCTGGGCGGTCGGATTCAAGGTCGTATAAATCTTGTAGCCTCCGCTGCGGAGAACACTCTCCTCGATCTGGTAGGTCTCGGAAGCTTCTTTAAGCACATAATCCGTGTAGGTCAGGAACTTGTTTGTGGAGCCCGCCTTGACGGCCTTGTTGGCGTCGTATTCCACTTTGGCCGCCTGCTCCTTCTCGGCCTGGGTAATATAGCCCTGATCGGCCATAAGCTGCAGAACGACGGCTCGGCGGTCCTTGGAACGCTCCGGGTTGTCGATCGGGTTGTAGTTGGACGGAGCCTTCGGGATACCCGCCAGCGTGGCAATCTGCCACGTTTCCAGATTATCCAGCTTGTCGACCCCGAAATAACGCTTGGCGGCCGCCTGGATCCCCAGGGCGCCTTTGCCGAAGTTGATCTGGTTCAAATACATCTCGAGAATTTGCTGCTTGGTAAACTGGCCTTCCAGCGCCATGGCGATGGACATTTCCGTTCCCTTACGAAACAGTGTTTTGTCCGCGTTCAGAAACATGTTCTTAGCCAGCTGCTGGGTGATGGTGCTGCCGCCCTCCACGGCGGACCTGGCGACAACGTCCTTTACCAGAGCCCGTCCGATGGACCAGAAGTCCACTCCCGAATGCTCCCAGAACCGCCGGTCCTCCGTCGCCACGAAGGCATTCGTCACCTTCTCGGGAATATTCTCGACAACCTGCCGGTTGACCCCCAGCTTCGTGACCTCATTCTTGTTCACATCGTAAATGGTGGAGGCTTGAGGCATGTTCAGCTTATCCATGTTAGCCTTGAGCTCTTTCTGGCCGTTGAAAATAATAAAAATATAACCGGCAAGCCCGCAAATGATGGCCAGTGCCGCTGCTACCAGACTCCACGAAAGGAGCTTGGACCAGCTGAACGGCTTTTTCTTCTTGCCGGAGGGTGAGGATGTGCGTTTATTGGCCATTGGGATGATTTCCCCTTCTGTCTCTGTCTATTTACTATTCTTATACCCTGCCTGACGAGTATACCAGAACCTTACCCTGAAATTCCTGCACATTCATCTTATCAAATTCTTAAGCTTTTATAAAAAGAACAACCCAAGTCAACATTGGGTTGTTCCGGTATTTGCTATAGGGGATAACGATTCCTTACGAGAGGCCCTTCCCACCTGCCGGATTACTGGCCTTCTGCGGAATGATCCTGGAGAAATTGAACCGAGCGAAGAGGAGTAAACGTCGAAATGGCATGCTTGTACACCATTTGCTGTCTTCCTTCGCTGTCGATAATGATGGTGAAGTTATCGAACGCTTTAATCAATCCCCGGATTTGGAAACCGTTGGTCAAGTATACGGTAACGGGTATGCTTTCCTTACGCAGTGAGTTAAGAAAATTGTCTTGAATGTTGATCGACTTATTCATTAGTGGTCCCCCTTCAAATATGGAAAAATTCCCGTCATCGCGTAGTTCGATGAGCTTCCGTCAAGCTTCGGATTCGGTATACTTTGTTGCTATTATAGCATTAATTGTCTGTAAATGCCCAGCAAAGTTTACCGTATCCGTCACATCCACCCAGTGGATATCCTTCATATGCCGGAACCAGGAAAGCTGCCGCTTGGCGAACCTCCGGGTGTCTCGTTTCAGCAGGTAAACGGCATGCTCATAGGAATAGTCCCCGCGCAAATATCCCACCATTTCTTTATACCCCAACGCCTGCATGGAAATCAAATCCGGGGAGCAGCCCCTCTCCAGAAGCCCTTGCACTTCGCGCAGAAGCCCTTTTTCGAGCATCTCGTCGATCCTCTCTTCGATCCGTTTGTAGAGCAGCGCCCTGTCCATCGTCAGCCCGATCAGGCAGAGCCGGTAAGGGGATTCCTTGTTCTGGCCGGCGAGCTGTTCCGACAAGGTGGCGCCCGTCACATGGTGGATTTCGAGCGCCCGGATCACCCGGCGGTAATCGTTCGGATGCAGCCGGTCAGCCGACGGGGGATCCACTTCCCTTAAGCGGTCGTGGAGCGCTTCGGGCCCGTGGTCCAGAAGAAACCTCATTTGCTCCTCGCGGAACGTTTCATCCGCCCCGCCTTCGCTGAACCGGTACTGGTAGCATAAAGATTCGATATAAAGACCCGTCCCTCCCACTACAAAAGGCAGACGGTTCCGGGAACGGATATCCCGGATAGCTTGACCCGCCCGCTCCTGAAAATCGGCCGCCGAAAAGGGCTCGTCCGGATTAAGAATATCGATCAGATGGTGGGGAACGCCCTGCTGCTCCTCAGGGGTGATCTTGGCTGTCCCGATGTCCATCCCCCGGTATACCTGCATGGAGTCTCCGGATATGATTTCACACCCGTGGGCCCTTGCCAGGGCTATGCTGAGCTTGGTTTTGCCTACAGCCGTCGGCCCAATGAGGACTAGAAGCTCCGGCTTGTTCTCAAGATGACGTTCCACAATCGATCACTCCGTATGTAATTTTGGTGCGTGTCCGCTTCGGACGGTGAAAGCCGAGGCGCTCGAACTCCGGACTGTCCCGGTGGTCCTTCAGAACCACTCTCCGGCGTGCCACGCGGACCGCTTCCTTTACGGCCTCCGGTGACAGAGGATGGGGATTCGCCGCCTGGCGAAGCGGGGAAATGGCACTGGAGTCCTCGAGAGGCAGCCGGAACATCGGATCGAAATAGACAATATCGCAGCTGTCATCCGGCTGGGAGCGCAAATACGACAGATGCTCGGCATGCCGGATTTCGATTCTCCTCATTGCCTCCTCCAACGGGGCCAGATCCGTGGGATAAGCCTGCAAGCCTTCCCGCAGCAGAAGAGCCAGCACGCGTTCGCTTTCCAGGGCGGTCACCTTTCCCGACGCTCCTGCGGCGTACGAAAATACCAGGGCGTCGGAAGCGAGTCCCGCCGTGCAGTCGAGGATAGCATCCCCCGGCCTCGCTCCCGAGAGCTCCAGCATCGGATCGGGCTCCCTCTCTCCAGCCTCTTGATCCGCACATGAGCCATGCTGGGATGAAAATAGAGGAAGTCCTCCCCTTCCGGGTAATATTGAAGCTGGCGCTCGGTCTGGAGCAGAATGCCGGCCGTCGCA
Organism: Paenibacillus sp. CC-CFT747; assembly: GCA_030323305.1. Lineage (GTDB taxonomy): Bacteria > Bacillota > Bacilli > Paenibacillales > NBRC-103111 > Paenibacillus_AO > Paenibacillus_AO aurantius. The sequence goes on from CP106741.1 coordinate 5,539,210, forward strand.
TACCGTTCCCTCAATTGGCGGATCGACAGCCGCCTCCTCGGCACCCATTGGGCTCCCAGCTCGGCGGCCCATTGGCGGGAGCGGCCCACTATGGTTTCGGAGGGATTGTAGGACGTGGTTACAATCAAACCGTTCACCTCCTCCTAAAGTTGCCGCAGCCCGGCTTCTCGTGGACAACGAAGCGTTTCAGGCCTGCGGCGGTTTCCTTAACGAGTATACTCTTTTTGGCCGGGTTTGATAAGCCAGGCCCCTTCTCCTGTTTCTTGCGGCTGCTTATCGGGTATTGGTTGTGTAAAGGCCTTAAGAAGAGGAGTGAAACGGTCATGGACAAATTTTCTTATGGGGTAAGCCTAGGCAGAAAGGAAATCCTTCCTTTGGAGGAATTGAAAGAATATGAATTTGAAATAGAAGCGACGCCGGAGGAAATCGGGCTCCTTCAAGAACTTATCGAAGAATCAGAGGATACCGAGCAGTGGCTGATCGGCCGGGCCAAAACGCCTTATGAGGCGTTTCCGGAGGACGACCAGGACGAGAAGAATCTCCCGTCGGACATCCGTCTTCAAGAGGTGTACAAGCTGATCCATCGGCTGGGGGTTCCGGAAACCAAAGCTCATATTGAGCAGATGAGGGTTCTCCAGCCAAGGAACGGCAATGAACTCTTAGAGAAATAAGCCGGGAGACCAATAGCCAAGTCATCATAAAGGGAGCCGGGGCGAACGCGCCCGGCTCCCTTTTTTAGGCTGTACACGCCCCCAAGAGGAGGTGCATTCCCAAGCGTTTATTAAACGGCCGTTCCTTATGCTCTGGGCGCTTACATGACGCGCTTGAACATCTTCTCCAGCTCATAGGTAGAGAAGCTGACCACGATGGGACGGCCATGCGGGCACGTATAAGGATTCCGGCAGGCCGCCAGCCGATCGAGGAGGGCTTCCATCTCCACCTTTGTCTGGCTCTGGTTCGCTTTAATGGAAGCTTTGCAAGAGCACAGCGTGGAGGCCTTCTCCCTCAATTTGGCGATGTCCACCGCCTTCCTCTCGGAAAGAATCCACTCGGCCATCTCTTCGATGATCCGCTTCTCTTCCCCGTCCGGGAACCAGTGGGGATAAGCCCGGACAATGAAGGAATTTCCTCCGAAAGGTTCGATATAGACGCCCGCCTGCTCGAATACCGGCAGCCTGGCTTTCATCAGCTCCGTCTCCGACGGGGTAAATTCCAGCGTGATGGGAACGAGGAGCTCCTGGCTCGCTTCTGCCGGTTTGCCGAACTTCTCGTAATAATACTCGTAGTTGATCCGTTCGTGAGCGGCATGCTGGTCGATGAGGAACATGCCCTCCTCGTTCTGGGCGACGAGGTACGTGCCGTGAAGCTGCCCGATCGGGGCGAGCTTCGGGAACTCCGGCAGCCTGGCCGGCCCGCCGACTGCATCCAGCGCCGGAGCGAGCCGGGCCAGCATGTCCGCCGGCAGCGGCTGCGCCGGAGCCGCGGGCCGCCAAGCCGCGCCGCTGCCGCCCCCGAGGGGCGGGCCGCGGAAGCTCCGGCGTAGCGCTCCGGAGCCGGCCAGCCGCCCGCCGGTGCTCCGCTGCGCGCGGGCGCCGAAGCCGCCGCGGCTTCGGCCTGCGGCCAGCTCGCGGCAGGCGGCTGGCCGTCGGCGGCCGGCTCGCCGCCGGGCTCCGGCGGTGCCGGCGGCAGCGGCGCATCCGCGGCGGGGGCCGGCTCGGCGCCCGGGCGGTAGAGCGCGAGCTGCTCCTGCACGACCGCGGTGCGGCCGATGCTTTGCTTGGCCGCCTGCGGGATGTGCACCTGCCGCTGGAGCACCGCCCGGACCTGCTGCTCGGTGAACTCAAGCAGCTCGGCTTCCTTGCTGAAGCGGACCTCGAGCTTCGCCGGATGCACGTTGACATCCAGCAAGGAGGGGGCCATCTCCAGATGAAGCACCGCCACCGGATAGCGGTTGATCGGCAGCAGGGTGTGATAAGCTCTCATGATGGCGTGAGCGAGGGCGTTGCTGCGGATGTAGCGGCCGTTCACGACCACGGACAGCGCCATCCGGTTCGCCCGCGTCAGCTCCGGCTTCGACACGAAGCCGTGGAGCCGGTAATCCAGGTCCTCCCCTTCGACGGGAAGCATGCTCTTCGCGGTAGCCGTCCCGTAGATGGCCGCGATGACCTGAAGCAGGTCCCCATTTCCCAGCGTTTGGAGCAGGGTATGCCCGTTGTGCTTCAGGGTCAGAGCGATACCCGGATGGGCAAGGGCCAGCCGGTAAATATAATCGGAGACGTGCCCGAGCTCCGTCTGGATGGTTTTCATGTATTTCAACCGGGCGGGGGTATTGTAGAAGAGCTCCTTGACGAGAATATCCGTCCCCCGCGGGGCGGTGACTTCCTCCAAGGCTTCCACCTTCCCCCTTCGACGACAAGACGGCGGCCAAGGCCGCTCGTCTCGGCGGAGGTGGTGCAGTCCACCTTGGCAACGGACGCAATGCTCGGCAGCGCCTCTCCCCGGAACCCGAGCGTCCGGATCTGGAACAGATCCCGGCCCGTGGCGATCTTGCTGGTGGCATGGCGCTCGAAAGCGAGGGAAATGTCCTCCGGCTCCATCCCCGAGCCGTTGTCCTTCACCCGGATAAGCTTCAGCCCGCCCTCTTCGATCGTCACGTCGATGCGGGTGCTGCCCGCATCGACCGCGTTCTCGACCAGCTCCTTCACCACCGAGGAGGGTCTCTCGACCACCTCGCCCGCGGCAATCAGGTTCGCAATATGATCGTCCAGTATCGTTATTTTGGCCACTTGCGCTTCCTCCTTACTGAAGCTTCTGCTTTAGCTCGTAGAGCAGGTTCATCGCCTGCAAAGGAGTCATGTTAATCAAATCCGCCTGGCGGATCCGTTCGGCGAGCAGGTCGGCTTTGGAATCGGCCTTCTTCGGGACGGGCGCCGGCTCCTCGGCAAACAGGCTGAGCTGCACGAATCCTCCGCCGCGCCTGCCTGGGGATGGCTCGGCTCCCTCCCTGTTCTTGTCCGCCTCTACGGAAGGGCCGGCGGGATAAGCTTGTCCGGCGGCTGTTTCCCGGACACCGCGGGCCTCCTCTATAGCGGGTCTCTCTTCTCCGGAGGCGGTCCCTCCCTCCGATTCTTGCCGCTTACGAGCGGGAACCGGTGTTTCCGCCCCTGCCGCCGCTTCCCGCTCGGCGGAGGCCGCCGCCCGCTCCTCGAAGGCATTCAGCAGGTCGTACGAACGCTGGATGATGCTTTCGGGCAGACCGGCGATCTCCGCGCAGTAAATGCCGTAGCTCGTATCCGCCGCCCCGCGGATCAGCTTGCGCAGGAAAGTGACCTGCTGGCCGCTTTCCTTGACGGCCATGCAGTAATTTTGCAGGTAGGGCAAGCTTTCCTCCAGATGAGCCAGCTCATGGAAGTGGGTGGAAACGAGCGTTTTGCATCCGATCTTATTGTGAAGAAATTCGATGACGGCTTGGGCGATGGCCATGCCCTCACCCGTGGAAGTGCCCCGGCCCAGCTCGTCAATGATCACCAGACTTCGCTCGGTCGCTTTCTCGGTCATGACCTGGATGTCCATCATCTCCACCATGAAGGTGCTTTGTCCGCCGATCAGGTCGTCAGCTGCCCCGATCCGGGTGAAGATCCGGTCGGTCAGAGGAACCTCGGCCCGCTCCGCCGGGACGAAGCACCCGATCTGCGCCATGATGCAGACGATGGCCACCTGGCGCATGTAGGTGCTTTTGCCGGCCATGTTGGGACCGGTTATAAGCAGGATGCGGGCTTCGTCCCGGGTCAGGCTGGTGCCGTTGGCAATGAAGGCTCCCTCTTTCATAACCGCCTCCACGACCGGATGCCGGGCCTCCTCCAGATGGAGATCGTATCCTTCGCCAAGCACCGGCCGGACGAACCGGTTGGCGGCGCTGACCGTTGCAAGCGACTGGTACACATCGGCCGTTCCGATGATTTCCGCGAGCTTTTGCAGCCGTCCGATTTGACCGGCGATCTTCTCCCTAAGCTCCGAGAACAGCTCGTGTTCGATATCGACCATTTTCTCCTGGGCTTCCAGGATGAGCGCTTCCTTCTCTTTCAGCTCCGGAGTAATAAACCGTTCGGCATTGGCGAGCGTCTGCTTGCGTTCATACAGGCCCTCCGGCAGCTTTCCGAGGTGAGTGCGGGTGACTTCGATATAATAGCCGAACACTTTGTTAAATCCGACTTTGAGCGAACCAATGCCCGTTCTCTCCCGCTCCCGCCGCTCCAGCTCCGCGATCCACTGTTTCCCTCCGCGGTCGGCCTCCTTCAGCTTGTCCAAGTGTTCATGGTACCCGTCCTTGATTAAGCCTCCGTCTCTTACGGAGACGGGGGCTCCTCCACGATAGCGGCCTCGATCCATTCCCGCACATCCTGGCAGGCGTCCATCCCTTCCACCAGCTTTCCGAGCGTTGCGGAGCCGGAGTCCACGCAGGCCTCCCGGAAGGAAGGAATCTGCTCGAGCGATTTTCTCAGGGCCACCAAATCCCGGCCGTTCGCGTTTCCGTACGAGATCCGCGCCACCAGCCGTTCCAGATCATAGACGTCCTTGAGGGCCGTCCGCAGCTCCTCCCGTACGATAAGCTGGTGATAGAGACGATCCACCGCTTCGAGACGTTCTTCGATGTGAGACCGGTTCATGAGCGGCTTCTCCACCCACCGCCTCAGCATCCGGCCTCCCATGGACGTAACCGTGGAGTCGAGCAGCCACAGAAGAGAGCCTTTCTTCGAGCGGTCCCTTACCGTCTCGACCAGCTCCAGGTTGCGCCGGGTAAAAGGATCCATGGTCATGAACTGACGGGTTTCATAGGTGCGGATGCGGGTGATGTGGACGAGCGTTCTTTTCTGGGTGTCCTTCAGGTAGGCCATCAGGAAAGAAACGGCTGCAAAGGATGCCCCGTCCAAACCGCCGGTCTCTCCGTCTCTAAAGTGCTCCTCCAGAAAGGGATCGTCACGCTTGTCCCATCTTGTCATGACTACCGGCTTCATAGCCGGAGGAAGACTCGGAAGGATGGCGTCCAGAAGCCGGGCGGGGCCCAGAAGCTCGGAAGGGCTGTAGGCGATGATTTCGTCCATAAGCCCTTCCGTCGCGGAGGGAAGAGAAGTGACGTACAGCTCGCCTGTGGTCATGTCGCAGGCGGCAAACCCATATCCGCTTTCTTCCTCGGATACGGCCACCATGTAGTTATTGGCGGCTTCCTTCAGCAGCTTTCCTTCCATCAGCGTTCCGGGGGTCACGATGCGGACGATTTCCCGCCGGACCACTCCTTTGGCCTCCGCCGGGTCCTCCACCTGCTCGCATATGGCCACCTTGTAGCCCTTCTCGATCAACCGGATTATGTAAGCCTCGGCGGAATGATAGGGAACCCCGCACATGGGAATTTTCTCTTCCGCTCCGCCAACCCGCCCCGTCAGCGTCAGTTCGAGCTCTCGGGAGGCGAGCACGGCGTCTTCGAAAAACATTTCATAGAAATCACCAAGCCGGAAAAACAAAAAAGCGTCCGGGACCTCGGCCTTTACGGACAAATATTGCTGCATCATCGGTGTGTATTGCGTCATAGGAACCCCCAGAAACGAAATAGCTGCGGTCTGCCGGCAGCCGGCAGACTCTATTGTTTCTATTATACCATAATCTCCGGGAGAGGCGTTTTGGCCGGGCCGAAGGGAGGGATTTTCCAGGCGGGGCGAAAATCCTCCGCGGCCGCCCTTCCGGTTTCCTCCAGAATCTCTCTCTTCAGCCGATTCAGCTCCGTTCCGTATTCTCCATAGGCCGGCATCGTCTCCAGCTCTTCCCATAGCTTTCTTGCGACGGGCAGCAGCCTCGTGCTGTCTCCGGCATAATAAAGCTTGCGGATATCCGGATGGTCGAGCGGTTCCTGCATGAGGCTGTCGCTGCTAAGCGCGATGAGCCGAGCCAGAGCCAGCACTCCCGCCGCCCGTTCCGGGTGGTCGAGCCAGCTGGGGAGGGCGCGGTATTCGAATCCTCCATGGCGTTTGCGGCGAAAATCGCCCAGGCTTCCGTAGCGGGGCCGCCTCCGGCGCGACTGCTCATCTTCGAGCAGAACCAGGGGAAGGGCCAAATAGGTATCCAACGTCCTCAGAAGACGGGAAGTGAGGGGAATGCCGCTGAAATGAATGTGACCCCCTAACGGAAATCCCGGTACGGGCATGCCCCCGGTAAGCCATTCCAACTCAGGATCGGTGATCCGGCTGGAGGCCTGAAGCATGGCCTCTTTAAGATTCTCGACAAGTACCCGCGGGGACGGACTAGGCTCCGGCCGCAGTTCGGCCAGCGGCAAAATCAAGCGTTGGCCTCTTAAGATAATCCCGTCGCAGCCCGCTTCCCCCATCCGCTCCATATAGCGGGAGGCGGAGACAATTCTGCCCCCTGGACGGCGGAGCAGAAACTCCGGATCCGCTCCAAGCAGGAGCGGTTCGGGACGGGAATCCCCGGCTTCTCTTTCCTTCCGCAGCCGTTCAATCGCCGCGGCAAACAAAGAGGAAAGCCGCGGTCCCGGCATGGGGGACGGATCGACCTCTTCGACCAGCGTTTCTCCCTTCAGGGTGGTGGCAATCTTGACGATTCCGTAATCGAGACCGAGCGCATAGACCGCCCGGACGGCCTGCCGCGCAGCGCAGCTTGGCGTGAAAGGGCGCACCGGACAGCGCTATCTCCCGAAACCGGCCGGACTGTTCGTCGTGGGGACGAAAAGCAGGGCCTTCGTGATGGGGAAGCTTCTTCTCAAACAATCCTATTGCCCGAGTGTCGAAAACCGGCACCACGTATTGAAATTGGAAGGGCTCCTCCTTCCCTCTCTTCCTATCCACGGTGCGGATTCCTTCCTGTGTCAGCAGAGCGGCGACGGTCCTCGCCTGCTCCGCCCGAAGCACCGGCCGGATTCTTCCGATGATCTTCGTTTCCGGAGGCTCGGGCGCCGTCTTTCCCCATCGGATAACTAGGGTGCCGCTGTCGGCCTCCGGTGGCCGGGTTCCCTGCTTGACGGTAAGGCGGTCAAGCAGACTCGCCAATCCGGGCTCTCCTCCATGCAGTAAGAATATGCTCATCTCCATCCCCCTCCACGTCGGCGCCCCCTGGGTCCAACGCCGAGGAGGGAAGCCGCAATACGTCCGCATAGCGAAAAAGAGGGCATCTGCCCTTAAGCAAAAGCCCTTTCTTCCGCATACCTTATGGTATAATTCTTGCTCTTAGGAAAGCTCATCCTCCAGGAGATCGAGGTCCAAATCCTCGAAGTCTCCGTCGCCACTGTCAAAATCAAGGCTTTTGTCTTCAAGGTCATCCAAGCCTTTCGGATTCACGACCACGGTTACCTTGGTCTCCGCGACCAGCTCCACCTGGAATTCGCGCTCGACCCGGAGAACGACTCCGTCACCGCGGGAGGATACGCTTGCTTCTACACAGTTTGGCTCCTGCGTGGAAACCGCCGATACCTCCGCGGTGGACGCCCTATGTCTTTTGTCTAAATAAGAGAGCGGAACGACGTCTACATACGAGATGGTTTCCTTAGCGACATCTGTCTTGGTGTTCTTGTCGTAGGAATACCAGATGTTGACGTCATAAGTACCGATGACCTCGACCCCTTCCGATGATCTAACCGCTTCATACTGGTTATTGATAATCCATGCACCCAGGATGCTGGTTGGAGCGTTCGGCGGAGTGACGGTATGGCTCACCTGACTGAATTTACGTCCTTTGCCGCATACAGCCTTCGTTAATATTTCGCGATATTGCAAATCTTTATCTGCGATAGACATGTTTCAACCTCCTCCATACAATCATTCTTTTAAATTGTATGCAGGACATGGGCGAATGTTGATACCACGACAGAAAGCGGGGACAAATATTTTTTGTTCGATTCCGGAGTACGCAGCCTAAAGTTACCTTATGCCCGGCGTTCCTTGCCGGCATCCGGCTGTTCCGCCTCTTCTCTTCTCGGTTTCTTTCGGGCCTTGGCGACGGATAGATAGGTTCTAAGTTCGAGACAAAGCTGCAGCAAAGCCGACCGCACCTCGAATTCAGGCCGGGTTTCGGGCAGCGGCATCCGCTGAAAGTCACGTTCCAGCTCATCCAGCTTACGCTCCACATTGCCCGCATAGTACTCGCTGCGGACATCCGCGCTCAGCTCCTCGAAGAGGGCGGCAATGGACTGTCCGTGCGGAAGGCTCTCGTGGACTTGGGAAACCAGCCCCAGCATCCGCTGGATGGATTCGAGCTGAAGGCTGCGCATGGCAAAATAACGGGGCCACTCCTCCTGCTGCTGAAACAGGCTGTTCTCGGAAGCCGTTCTTGCATGGGACAAGCCATCTCGGATGGAGTCCCCGGCCCTTATAATCTCTTGTCCGTTCCAGATCTGATCCGGATCGCGAAGATGACGGGCCAGGTGTTCGAAGATCGAGGAGAAAGCGGCCTCCGTCCCTTCCTTGGCCTCTTCGAGATTCCGGTACGCCTTCGGCATGTACAACAGATTGATGACGGTTGCCGTGCCGAGTCCCACCGTGAGCAGAAGAACTTCGTTCCACAGCAGGGGAAGGGTCACCTGTCCAGCCGTAAACAGATGTATCATGATTACGGTGCTGGTTACAATTCCATCCTGCAGCTTGAGCTTGGAGAGCACCGGATAAGTAACCACAATAAACACCGCAATGACCCACACCTGGAAACCGAATACAGCAAAAAGTCCCGATCCTAGCAGCAGGCCCAGTATGGAGGCCAGTAGACGGGCCGTGACGCTCTCGAGCCCTCTCTTCTTGGTAACATCCACCCCGAGAACGGCCAAGAGCCCTGCCGAAAGGGCAGAGCTTAGCTGTAGATATTGGGCCAAGTAGATGGCGAGCAAGGCGGCTAATGCGGTTTTGATAACACGAATTCCCATACGACCCGTTTCCTCTCCCGTCCCTTCACCGTCTGCAGACGGCATCGGTTTTGGGCTAATTGTAGCATAAGAAAGGACGGGTTATCACTTGACGGGCGAGCGGCGGACCATTTTATGGATGAGGGAAATGAATGCTTTAATGTCGATCGGCTTAGTCACATATTCAGCGAAACCCGCGGCCAGCCCTTTCTCGATATCATCCGCCATGGCGAACGAGCTTAGGGCGATCACCGGAATCTCTGCCGTTTCCCGGTGATTACGCAAGGCCTCAAGCGCCTCGTACCCGTTCATGCCGGGAAGATGAATGTCCATGAGAATGAGAGCCGGCTTGTGGGAAAGAGCGAGCTCTACTCCCGCTTCCGCATTATCGGCGCAAATCAGCTCCATGTCCGGTAATGTCCGGAATAAGTGAATCATTAGGTCCATGTTCAAACGGTTATCTTCAATACACAATATACGATACTTGTTCGTCTCTTCCATCTCTCCCCTATGAACGGAAAAAGCCGAAGAAGGAGCATAGCTCCCTCTTCGGCTCACGTCCGGCTCATGTCACCATGTCCGGTTCATTCCCGCCTGTATTTTAATCCTGGAATGTATATACAATCGCACTGGTATCCAAGGAAAAGTCCCAGTCTACATAAATATCGGATACCGTCTTGCCAAACAGCTCGCCTACCGCGGTTTCTTCAGCAAGATGACGTTTCTCCAGCTTCCTCTTGGTTATCTTCAAATCCTCTTCAAAACCTAGGGAAATGAGCTCTTTCTCGATTTTGATCAGGATTCCCCGCCGCATTACGATAAGCGTTCTGGGATTCATCCAGTAAGAGTTGGTCATTTCGGGCCACTTCTGCACTTCTGCGCTTACCCGGTTAATTTGTTCGTGGAGTTCCTTCTTTCCCTTGTAATCAGGGAACTGCGTAACCCAATCCGAGCCTTTGGCTACCCCTACGATCACCCCGGAGGAATTATAAATTCCCCAATCGTAATATAGCTCTTCTACTTCAAGGCCTAAAGTTTCGCGGATGGAATCGTTCAGTTCCGGCAGCAGGGATTTCATGAGCAGTTCCCGGGTATAACGGAAGGCTTTCTCTTCCTGCTTGCTGAGAAGAAATTTCTCGACGGGTCCGAGAAAATTACGGATATGCAGGGTGACAAAGCAAGAGTCCGAAGATACGTAGACGGACTCCGGTCCTTTGCCGAAACGGTCCCGAAGCTGTTTGCCTAAATAACTTGCCAATTGATTCCTCTGTTCGTTCCCAACCGACAAATGATCCAACCGCCTTTACATGACAATGCTGAGGTTTGTTTAGCCGCCGGCTTTCCTGTCCGGCTGCCCCCTCTATCATATAATATCTCCGCTCATATGACAAATGCTTGTTACATTATTTGGAAGTGATCCATTTTCTTTATCGTGTTTCACCGAACTTCCTTTTGGTTAATAAGTATTGATTTTGTGTTAAGAAGCAGGTTTGACCGGCAAGAAGGAGAGCTTGAAATCCATCATGCAAGAGAGCTTAAGTACCGTTGCCGCTGAGAAGAAGGTTTTGCGTATTCTTATAGGGGAAGAGCATGAAATCAACCAGCAAGTTGTTTCCAAGATCGTCCAGTCCCTGGGCTGCATTTCGGAAATCGCCTTTTCGGCAGCCGAACTAGTGGAGACATGCTCGAAGGAGCCTTTCGATTATGTCCTTTTGGACCTCGAGCTGTTGAGCAGGAACAGCCTGACCGTTGCCGAGATCGTGCAAGCGGCTCGTCTCGGGAATCCGTCTGTTTCCCTGGTTGTTCTGACATCCGACCCTGGTTATGCCGATAAACAAAAATGCTTGTCGGCCGGAGCCGTGGATTATGTAGAGAAGCCGCTCAGAAGAGATCGAATTCAGAAAATTCTCACAAGCAAGGTCTAGTGGGACGGGAATGGGACGTTAGAAAGAAGTATAGGGTGTTCCGTCCTGCGGCACACTAACTCCCGGAACGACAACCGTTCGAGGGGGCAGGAACATGACGAACACCTACAACAATAGCAAGCATGACGGGGACGGGGAATCCCACCGTCCTCCAACGGTTGACCGGGGAGAGCTCCGGAACGGCCGGTTGAGTCAGATCAAAAATTATAACGCGGACGAGGACAGCCAGCCGAACGAATTCTATTCTGAATTAGACGAAGAATAGCAGCGCTGTCATGACGGCTCGAAGCCCCCTGCCTTCCATTGAGGCGGGGGCTTCGCGTTGTAAAGGAGGAGAGGGGAACGGAAGCTGGACGACGGCGGCTCTACGCTCAGCGCCTGCCTCCGATCAGCTTTCCCTCCAAATAGACCACCGCCTGGTACATGACGGCGGCGACCAGTGCGATAATAAACAGGCTGCCGATGACTAACGTGAAGTTGAACACCTGGAAACCATATATGATCAGATAGCCCAGCCCCTCTTTGGACACCAGGAACTCCCCTACAATGACTCCGATCCACGCCAGCCCCACATTCACCTTTAGGGTCGAGACGATAGCGGGAAAGGCGGCCGGAAGCACCACCTTGCGGAAAACCGCCGCTCGGTTTCCTCCGAACAGCCTGACGACTTTAATATAATTGGGGTCCACCTCGCGGAAGCTGGAGAAAATGACCAGGGTGGTTACAATAACCGTAACCGACAGGGTAATTCCGATGATGGAGAACAACCCCGGTCCCAAGCCGACGATAAACAGCGGCCCCAAGGCTACCTTAGGCATGCTGTTCAGAACGACGATATAGGGATCGAGCACTTTCTCGAGAAAAGGCGACCACCAGATGACGACGGCCAGAGCCGTCCCGCACAGGGTCCCCAGCAGAAACCCGATCACGGTTTCGGTGACCGTGATTCCGATATGAGGGAGCAGCGAACCGTCCTGCAGCTTCGAGATCAACAGGCCGGTTACCTTCGACGGGTAACTGAACAGGAGGACATCGATCCACTTCAGCCTCCCCGCCGCCTCCCACAACCCCAGAAAGCCGGCCAGGATTAAAAACTGGACGGCCAGAACCTTTCTTCCCCTCGCCCTTTTTCCGGACAGATACTCCTTGTGAATATGCCGGATTAATTCCGGCTGCTGAGCCAAGAGGTCGGTTTTTGACACCGTTATCCCTTCTTTCTTTCCGAAGGCTCCAGTTCCTGCCAAATGGCATGAAACAATTCGTGAAAACCGGGCTCCTCTCTTGCTTTCATCGGAGAGGCCCGGCGAATGGAATCGGGAACGACCATTTCGCGGGAGATTCTCCCCGGGTTCCGGTCCATGATGAGAATACGGTCGCTCATGGCAATCGCCTCGGTAATGTCATGCGTCACGAGCAGGGCAGTTTTGCCATGGGAGCTAAGCGTATGGGCGACCAGTTCCTCCATCTGAAGCTTCGTCTGATAATCGAGAGCGGAGAACGGTTCGTCGAGAAGCATAACCTCCGGCTGAACCGCCATCGTGCGGACCAGGGCCACCCGCTGCCTCATGCCTCCGGACAATTCGGCCGGATAGCGGTCCTTCGTCGATAACAGCCCCATTTCATCAAGAAGATGAAGAATATAGATGGTGGTTTTGTCAGTCAGCTGGCCGTTCAGCTCCAGGCCAATCAGGGCATTCTGAAGGATAGTCCTCCACGGAAAAAGATAATCCTGCTGAAGCATATAACCCACGCGGGGACTCGGACCCGTGACCGGGTTCCCGTTCAGCTCTACCGTCCCCCGGGTCGGCTTGAGAAGGCCCGCTATAATGGAGAGCAGGGTGGTTTTGCCGCAGCCGCTCGGCCCTACCAGGCTGACAAACTCCCCTTGCCGGATTTGCAGGCTGATCCGGTCCACCGCAAGTGTTGCGGCTTTCTCCGTTACGTAAACTTGCGTAATTCCGTCCAGCCGGACAGCGTCCTGTTCCACGTCCCTTCCCCCTTCCCCAAACGTCCGACTTGCGGGCCGGACGGAGGCTGTCTCATCTTACTTGACCTCCTGCTTAGCCTTCTCCGCAAATCGGTTGTCAACCAGCGTACCAAACGGAACCTTCGCCTTCAGCTCTCCCGCCGTCTCCATGACCGCTTGAAGGTTGTTCCATTCCGCCTCGTCGATGATTCCATCTTCCGCGAAGGAGCCTTGGTCTTTGTAGCGCTTCACGACATTCTTCAAGATTTCCTGGTCCGTATCCGGAAAATAAGGCTTAATCGCCGTTACGATTTCCTCTACCGGCTTGGAGGCCACCCACTTCTCTGCCTTCTGAACGGCATTGGTGAATTTCTGTACGGCGGCACCATTTTTGGACAGATAGCTCTTCTTGGTCATAAAGACGGTGTACGGCAAATGCCCGCTCTCCACTCCGAACGAGGCGACGACTTTCCCTCGTCCCTCCTTCTCAAAGATGGATGCCTGGGGCTCGAATAATTGAACATAATCCCCCGTACCTGACGCGAAGGCACCCGGAATGTTGGCAAAATCCACGTTCTGGATAAGAGTCAGATCCTTCTGCGGATTGATGCCATGCTTCTTCAAGGTGAACTCCCCGGCCATCTGCGGCATGCCGCCCTTGCGCTGTCCCAGGAACTGGCTTCCCTTCAGCTGGTTCCAATCGAAGGATGCTCCCGGCTTGCGGGCAAACAGAAACGTACCGTCCGTCTGGGTCAGCTGGACAAAATTGATGACGGGATCGTCCGAGCCCTGCTGGTACACGTAGATCGACGTCTCGGAGCCAACCAGTGCCACATCGATTGCATTCGAAAGCAGCGCCGTCATGGTCTTGTCTCCGCCCGCCGTTGTCTGCAGCTCGACCTCCAGCCCCTCCTCCTTAAAAATCCTTGCGAGAGGGCCACATACTGAGGGGCATAAAAAATCGATCGGGTCACCTCTCCGATTCTGATTTTGGCCTTCTCCTGCCCCCCGCCGCATGCCGGAAAAACCACTAGGGCCGCGGCAAGCAGGACGGCAGCCGGCCATTTCCACAGGCGCATTGTCTCATCCCCTTTTGTTCCTTTGCTCCTATCATCCTATGCAGAAGCCCAGGCCGGGGTGAAAGCCTGTATGGAACACCAAAAAACCATCCCGTGGCCGGGATGGTTCGCCTAATGGACTTTACAGCTTATAGATCTCTTTGTATTTGTCCTCCAGATAAGCGACCAAATAGTCCGGGTTCAGCTCTTCCCCGCTAACCTGGGTAATGATTTCATTCGGGGTAAGGAGCTTCCCGTACTGATAAATCTCGTCGGTCAGCCATTTCTTGATCGGAATCAGATTGCCCTGCTCCACCAGCTCGTCAAATTGGGGAAGCTTCTGCCGCATCGTGTGCCGGATCTGTGCAGCATACATGTTGCCGAGCGCATACGAAGGGAAATAGCCGAAGGAGCCGCCGGACCAGTGCACATCCTGTAGAACGCCTTCTCCATCATTGGAGGGTTCGACGCCCAGGTATTCCTTGTATTTGCTGTTCCAGAACTCCGGCAGGTCGGCCACCTTCACCGTTTCGCTGAAGAGGGCTTTCTCGATTTCATAGCGGATCATGATATGCAGGTTATAGGTCAACTCATCGGCCTCAATCCGGATCAGGGAAGGCTTGACTTCGTTGATGCCCCGATAGAAATCTTCCACATGCACTTGATCCAGCTGACCCGGAAAGGTGCGCTGCAGCTCCCCGTAGTACCGGTTCCAGAACTCGCGGCTGCGGCCGACCATATTCTCCCAGAACCTGGACTGGGATTCGTGAATGCCCATGGAAGTGCCCGTGCACAGGTTAGTGCCGATGAGATCAGACGAAATGTTCTGCTCATACAAGGCATGGCCGCCTTCGTGGATCGTACCGAACAACGCGCTGACCACATCCTCCGGCAAGTAGCGTGTCGTGATCCGGACGTCCCCGGATTCAAGCCCGTCGCGAACGGATGGACCGTTTCGTCCAAACGGCCGGCCTCGAAATCATAACCCATCTGCCCCAGGATAAAGAGGCTGAATTTCTTCTGCTTCTCGATATCGAACCGCTGCCGCAGGAACGAGGTGGCCGGCGCGTTCCTAGACGAGGCGATGGCGGAGACCAGCGGAACTAGCTTATCGCGCAATGCCCCGAACACCTGGTCCAGCTTCTCGACCGTCATTCCGGGCTCGTACATATCCAGGAGCGTGTTGTACTTCGTGCCTTCGTAGCCCCACAGGTCAACAAACTCCAAATTGGCCGCTACGATCTTCTCGAGGTAAGGCTGGAATTTGGCATAATCGGACGTAGGCTTGCATTCTTCCCAGGCGGATTCGGCTTGGGATGTCAGAACGACATAGGCTTGGTATTTATCCGGCGGAATCTTGACGCTCCGCTCGTACTCCTTGCGGGTTTCCCGGACGACCCGGCGGTTGATCGTGTCCAGCTCGTCTTCTCTCCCGTTCTCCGAGAAGTACGCCAGCAGCTCTCCCATTTGCGGCGAGACGGACAGCTTGAAGCTTTCGCCCGACAGCTGGCCGACTACTTCGGACCGGCTGGCCAATCCCTTCTTCGGGGCACCCGTTCGCATGTCCCAGTAAATCAAGCCGATGGCTTCCTCGTAGCTTTTGATTTTGGCCACCAGCTGGCGGAATTCCGCTAGTTTGCTTTGCAATTCGCTCATTCTTGGCCTTGGCTCCTTTCTCTCCTGCTCTAGTACGCTAAATCTCCTTGATCTTACTTTTTCTGATCACGTTTATCAACTTTCCCCTCTTATGATAAACTATATAGAAAGGAGAGTGAAACCATGCAGATCGTGTTTACGGATGCGGCCAAAGAACAGCTAGAAACGAAAGCCGCCGGTTCCGGCAGGCTGAAGCTGGTCTATGACACGGAAGGCTGCGGTTGTGCCGTCAACGGGGTTCCCGACCTGTGGATCGAGCCGGCTCAACCGGAGCACTCCGGAGAATTGGCCGTGGAGAGCAATTACGTGCCGGTTGCCTGCGACCGGAAGAGCGAGGTTTTTTTGAAGACCGGATGACGGTCGATTACAACCCGGAACGCAAGTCGTTTCTTCTGAAAAGCACCGGCCAAATCTACAATGCCTCGTTGAGCCTGAAAGACAAAAGATAAAGCCCTTATACTAATTCAATAGGAGTCTGAAAACCATGTACAAATTAGATGATGTGCTTGCTTATAACCGCAGCTTTGTTGAGAATAAGGAATATGAAGCGTTCGTGACAGACAAGTTTCCCGAGAAGAAAATGGTCATCCTTACCTGTATGGATACCCGTTTGGTAGAACTGCTCCCCAAAGCGCTGAATCTCCGCAACGGCGATGCCAAAATCATCAAGAGCGCCGGAGCGATCTGCTCCCACCCGTTCGGAAGCGTCATGCGGAGTATTCTCGTCGCCATCTATGAACTGAATGCCGAGGATGTTTATGTGATCGGGCACTACGATTGCGGCATGACCGGTCTGAACTCGGAGCGCATGCTCGAGAAGGCCGTCAACCGGGGCATTCCCGAGACGGTCATCGATACCCTGACACACGCCGGCATCAATCTGAACCAATGGCTCACCGGGTTCGAGCATGTGAAGGAAGCGGTGACGAAAAGCGTGAACACCGTCCGCAACCATCCCCTGCTGCCTAAGGACGTGACCGTCCACGGCCTGATCATCGACCCCAAGACCGGAAAGTTGGATCTGGTCGTTAACGGATACGATGCCCTTAAGGCCAATGACTGACTGCGGTGTGCCTGCCGGCCCCTTCTCCTTCGGAGCAGGGGCTTTTTTATGGGCAAGGCTCTGTTACTCTTAATAGTTATGGAATCCCTATGGAATAGCTGATAAAGCCTTTTGTATTTTTATTGGGAATTCTTCCGTAACCTGAGGCGAGGTTATTACGAGATACTTAGCAATTATCCCAAGGATCCGCGGAGTTCTTCCAACGGGAGATACACCGTAAAGCAGCTCCCCCGGCCGGGCTCGCTCTCCACCTCAATCCACCCCCCATGCAGACGGACGTTCTGGTTGGCGATGGAGAGCCCGAGCCCCGTCCCTCCGCTTGTCCCGCTGCGCGTGCGGGAAGCGTCGGCACGATAGAAGCGGTCAAAGATATGCGGAAGCTCCTCCGCCGCTATCCCGATCCCGGTGTCGGCGAGGGCAAGGCTGGCGAAGGTTCCTCGTTTGTCCTCCCGGTATTCGGTTCCTATCGTCAGCCGGACGCTTCCTCCCCTTCCGTATAGTGAATGGCATTGGCCAGAAGATTGTATAACGCCTGCATCAACCGGGCCTTGTCCACCTGGACCCGGACCTCCGCCGCCGGCTCCTCAAGCGTCACGCTAATCGCCTTGTCATCGGCCAAATAGCGGGTCTTCTCGATAAGCTGACCGGCAAGGGAAGCCAGGCTCTCTTCGCTTTTCTTGAGGTCCGTCCGCTCCGCCTCAAGCTTGGAGAGATCAAGCACATCATGGACCAGCCGCGACAGCCGGAGCACCTCGTCCAGCAGGGAGGAGGCCTTTCGTTCGGTCATCGGGCGGTTCGTTTCCAGCACGAGCTCCAGCTCCCCTGGATAATCATCAGGGGGTTCTCAGCTCATGGGCAACGTCGGACAGCAGCTGCTTGCGCGAGGCCTCCGCCCGGCTCCAATTCTCATTCATCCGGTGAAGCGCCAGCGCGATGGCTCCGAATTCGTCCCTTCGGGCAATCGGTAGCTTCCCGTCCGGTTCCCCGCGCTCGATAGCGTTAATTCCGTTCAGGATACGCCGAATGGGCCGGGTCAGCCGTCTGGTCAGAAAGAAGATAATGATCAGGGCGGCCACAAACGTTACCCCCAAGGAGACCTTCAGGATGTTAGGCAGGATATCGTACCACATCTCTTTTAGCTCGTAGATCCGAATCTGCCGCTCGTTCATCACGAATAGAATGCCGATCCGATGCCCGTCCTCCTCCATAATAAGTGGAAAGCCGTCGTTGTACATGCCGCTAAGAGGAACGGTGCCTTTATGAAGCTCCACTCCTTCATCCGTCTTGAGAAGCATCTCCGGAAAGAAGACCGCCTGGGGAAAATCAGCGGTATCGACTTTCTCCCAGGACCTGCCGTTCCCCTGATAGAACCTCTCAAACTCCTGCTCCAAGGCAAGGAAACGGGGCCTGTCCTGGGCATAAGCGAAATCCCTCAAAATATAAAACTGAACACGGGTGACCGCCAGCAGGCAAAACATGATTACCACAATGAGGCTTCCCATGGCCAGGGTGAGCTTGGTTCTAATGCTCATGGCTGGCTCCAAACCGGTAGCCGAAGCCGTATACGGTCTGAATGTAGACCGGATTCTCGCTGTCGTCCCCGATCTTCTTTCTCAGCTTGCTGATGTGGGAATCGACCGTCCTCTCGTCCAGAACGTATTCCTCCTCAAAAGCATGCTGAAGCAGCTGCATCCGGCTGAAGACCCGGCCGGGCTTGGTCGCTAGCAGATGAAGAAGCGTATATTCGGTAGGCGTCAGCCGGAGCTCCTTCCCGTTGAGGAAAACCTGCTTGCTTTCTTCGTCGATGACCAGCTCCCCCTCCGGATCAGCCCGCCTTCTTCCTTCTTCTCCCGGTCTTCGCCGCGGTTCATGCGTCTGACCAGGGAGCGGATCCGCGCCGCGAGCTCCCGCAGGGAGAACGGCTTAGTCAAGTAATCGTCGGCTCCCGATTCGAGCCCAACGATTTTATCGATCTCCTCCGTTTTGGCCGTCACCATAATAATACCGGGCTGGCCCATCTCGCGGAGCCGACGGCAGGCATCCAGCCCATTCATGCGGGGCATCATCCAATCCAGGACGACCAAATCGTGCTTTCCCTCGGCATACCGCTCCAAGGCCTCTTCCCCGCTGCCCGCCCTGGTGATCTCATAGCCTTCCGCCTGTAGAAACTGTTCCATCAAGGCTGCAATTTTCTCCTCGTCTTCCACAATCAGGATCCGGATCATGGCTCGTCCCCCCGTTCCGTTAATGCTTCTATTATACGACGGGAAAAGGAAAAACCTAGCACCTCCACTACTTAGCCAGCTTTTCTCCATAGGTTCGCAACATGCAGCCGGGATAAGCCCTGCTTACCCCTATGAAAAAAACGCGCCTGCTTCTCGTAAGGAGAGCAGACGCGTTCCAATGGTCCCGCAAGCAGGAGATTACCGGGTGACCTTCATCGTTCCCAACAGACGGGAAGCCCCTTCGAATTTCTCGTAAACGTTCATTTGGGCCGAATTCAGAAGAGCCATAATATCCAGAACCGCGGCCGTATCCAGGCTGAGCTTGCTGCTGCCGTTCGCCAGGGCTCCCGCTCCTTCGAGAGGGGACTCCCAGGTTTTGACCGTAGTGCCGGTGCTGTCCACCAGCTCAAAAACCAAGGACCGGTTCTTGTCCACGCCAGCCACGTTCAATCCCTTGTCCAGCTGGTACTGGAAATTGAGGTCGATCTTCTTGGAACTGTAAACCAACTGCATGTTCTGCAACGTCAGCAGATAAGGATTCATGGCGGCGCTGAGCTGGCCGTCGCTTACGCTGTCCTGATCATCCACCACTTGGAAAGGATACTGCTGGGGAGCGGCAAACGCCTCCTCCTCCAGCTTCTGTCCGAACACGAACGTCAGCTTGCTCTCATCCGCGTTCCTGGGTACCGTTACCCATAGGGTAGACATGGCCGAGCACTCCTTGCACAGCTTGCCCGGTTCCTCCAACGTTTGGGCCTGCCAGACGGAGCCTTCTCCATCCGTCACATACCCCACATACGACACGGAAGCTCCATTGCGGGCTTCTTTGTTCGTTTGCTGGATCCGCACGGCCATGATCTTCTGATTTCCGTTCGCGTACACCTTGCTGTCCACCACCTGTGCTGTGGAAACCCGGCCGGTGTCCTGGATCATCCACTCTTTGGACAGAGCGGCAGTGTGAATGTTCTCCGCCTGCGGCGCAACGTCCAGCTTCGTCCATTCGCGCTTCTGGCTCCAGGTGCCGGCCTTCGCATCCAGGATTCCGCTTCCCAGATAAACCTTTCCGCTTTCAAAAGGCAGCTGATAAGACAGCTTGCTGTACAGGTAAAGGGTCGTTTTTTGTCCGGGATTCAAATAAGGAGAGGATTGAATTCGGACCGTTTTTCCCGGTAAGTCAATATCTCCTGCCAGGTAGCCGGCATATAGGGAAGGCAGGGTAATGACTTTCTTCTCCAGGTTCGTGAGCTCCACTTCACTCATCAGGATATCGTCATCCAACGCGGTATTCAGCCGGTAGGTCGACTTGACTGTCAGAGAGAGCTTGCCAACCGGCGTCTGAACGCCTGAAGACGTTGGAGTTTCTCCTGCGGATCCGCCGCCGGTGTCAGCCGGAACGGGTGCGATTAGGAGCGGCGCTGTTACCGAAGGAGTTCCCGGCTTCTTCTCCAGAACGACAAGCTCGACCATAGAGGAATCCAGTCCGGACGGAAGCTCCGCCGTAAAATGATAGGTGCTGCTTTCCCCGGGAGATAAATACGCGGGGTGCTCCTCCGCATCCATGGCCGCCCCAATCGAAAGCGTGCTCCCTTTGATTTGGTAAGCGGCCGCT
Source organism: Paenibacillus sp. CC-CFT747 (assembly GCA_030323305.1). Lineage (GTDB taxonomy): Bacteria > Bacillota > Bacilli > Paenibacillales > NBRC-103111 > Paenibacillus_AO > Paenibacillus_AO aurantius. Next base: position 5,559,608 of record CP106741.1, read on the forward strand.
AGAGCGGGCACCGCCTGCGCGCTGCCTCCCGTGTTCTTCACGGTAATGGCGGCTTCCGCCTGTGTGGCGCCGGCCCCCGCATCCAGCTTGAACTCGTCGATCGTCACTTGAAGAGCCGGGGTACCCTTGGATGTCAAGACGGCCGGGTCCCCGACAGCCGCGGTGCGAAAGTTGCCTTCCAGGCTGAGAGAGCCGAGCAGCGTGCTGTCTGTGGAGGAGGAGGCCGCCGCATTGCCGGCTGTCCCGTTGGTTCCATTCCCAGAACCGCTGCCTGATCCGTTCGCAGAAGCCGCGGAGGCGTTTTTCTTAAGAAATTCAAGGGAATAGCTGTCGGCCCCCCGAAGGTCCCCACATTGGCTTGAATTCCGATAAGCGCGGTTTGATGAGGCAGAATCGACTTGTCCCCCCATAGAGGATCGACGCGGGATAGGTGAGCCCGTCCGGATCCTGCACTCCGAGCTGGAGTGACGAAGGGAGCTTGACGGCGGCGGAGCTCTGGTTGCGCACACGAAGATCCGAATACAGCGTCCAGCTTCCGTCGGTCAGCACCTTGTAGCTTCCCATGAGCTCAAAAGTTACGGTCGAGCCGGCGGGCAGGGACGAATCCACCCCGTCCAAGTCCACAGTGAACGCGGAGGATCCGCCCCTTCCGGCCGGAATGACAGGAGCTACGGAAAGAGCGCCCAGCTCCCGGAAGGACAGAGAGGAGCGGTAATCCCAAGCTATCATCTCCACCTTAAGATCCGACGCGGTCAAACCCGACGGCAGATCGGCGGCGTACCGGTACAAGCCTTTCGATCCCGGCTGAACCCGAGCCGTGCCCTTCTCACTCATGGAAGCGGAGTAGCTTTGGCCGCCGGCGTCAACTACCCTCACCCCATAAGCGTTGTAATCGATCACCTGTCCGGATTCGTTGTTCAATTGAACCGCAAACCGGAGCTTCTGGTTGTCCGTCCCCTTCGAGAGGGAGGCTTCTTCCAGGGTAAAATAAACGTCCGGGCTCAGGAAAACGCCTTCCTGTGCGGAGACCGGCACAGCGGGAAGGGCCGTAAAGGGAATGGCTGCCACCGCCAATACCAGGAACAAACGCAGCAGCCTATGAAATCGTGACCATGCTTTCAAGGAAATACCTCCTAATGGTGGGTGACTTGGAATAGCCCTTGTTTCTGGAGAGGATTAATCAAACCGCAGGGCGTCGATGGGCCTGAGCTTGGAGGCTTTGTTAGCCGGATACAATCCGAATATGATGCCCACCAGAACCGAGAACAAAAAAGCGCCCAGGCTAACCGCCAAAGATATTTTGGTCGTGATGCTTGGGAAGGAATAGGAAATGCCGGTAGAGATCCCGATCCCGAGCAGGAGCCCGCACACTCCTCCCAGCCCGCTGATCACGGCAGATTCCACCAGGAATTGGAACAGGATCGTCCGGCGCTTCGCCCCGATGGATTTACGGATGCCGATCTCCCTCGTTCTTTCGCTGACGGTGACGAGCATGATGTTCATGATCCCGATTCCCCCGACGAGCAGGGAAATGCAGGCGATGCTGACCAACAGGTAGTTCAGCTGCTTGGACGCCGCATTGGCCGTCGTCAGCATCTGGTTCTGATTCAGAACCTCGAAGCCTTCCTCTGATTTGAACTTGTAAGCCAGGTACTGCTTCATCGTCGCTTCTGCGGTATCGATATCCGCCTTGCTCGTGGCTTCGATATAAGTCGTGCGGATATTCCCGAGCTTGTACTGCCTTCTGGCCGTTTCAAGCGGCATCAGGACGGTCGTATCGATCGACGTGTTGTTGATGTTCTTTCCCTTTGGCTTCAGGGTGCCGACTACGGTAAACACCACGCCGTCAATGTTGATCTCCTCTCCTACCGGGTCCTGAAAGCCGAAGAAGGTTTTGGCGACTTCGCTGCCCAGAACGACGACGTTCGAGCGGAACTCCAAGTCGGAGGGAGCCAGAAAGCGGCCTTTGTCGATCTGGGCTTTGTTCATGACGGCATACCGGTCGTTGGTGCCGGTCACCTGAAATTTCTGCTGGGTGCGCTCATACTTGATGTTCGAATTCGCTTTGACGATGGTCGGTGCGATCATATCGATCTCGGGGAACTGCTCGAACTGCATCAGCTCCTCGTAATTCAGCTGGGTGGCCCGGCCCACGTCCATGACGTTCACGACCAGAAGGTTCGTCCCAAGGCTCTCGAACTGATCCTCCACCTTGGCGGACGTTCCGGTTCCGATTGACACCAGCGCAACGACCGAGCTGACCCCGATAATCACGCCAAGCATGGTTAAAATGGTGCGAAGGGGTTGGCCACCACGGTACGCAGCGCCATGCCAACCAATTCCATCAGTTTCATGAAGCACTCACCCCTCTGCTGCCGTAACCGATCGGCTCGTTCGGACGGTCGCTTATGATCTCCCCGTCCCGCAGCGTGACGATCCTCTTGGCGTGAGCCGCAATATGCGAATCATGCGTGATGAGAACGATGGTGTTGCCCTTCTCGTTCAGTTCCAGAATGAGCTCCAGCACCTCGGTTCCGGTTCGGGTGTCGAGGGCGCCGGTCGGCTCGTCGGCCAGGATCAAGGCCGGGGATGTGGCCAGAGCCCGCGCGATGGCGACCCTCTGCTGCTGGCCGCCGGAAAGCTCACTCGGCTTGTGGTGTCCCCTTTCCCCCATTCCCAGCATCTCGAGCATCCGGGCTGCCCTTTCCCTTCGTTCGGCCTTCGGAACCCCGGCATAAATCATGGGAAGCTCCACATTCTCGATCGCGGTCAGGCGAGGGAGCAGGTTAAACTGCTGAAAGATAAAGCCGATCTTCTCATTCCGCAGACGCGCCATCTGATTATCGGAAAGGCCGGAGGTTTCCGCCCCGTCCAGCGTATAGGTTCCCGAAGTGGGAACATCGAGAAGGCCTATTGTATTCATTAGAGTCGATTTACCGGATCCGCTCGGGCCGATAATGGCGACGAATTCCCCTTCGGTGACCGAGAGGAAAGCTCCTTCAGCACTTGAAGCTCCTGGTCGCCTCTCCGGTAAACCTTCGTTATTTTGTCTAACACGATCATGTCCATCGTCATGCCTCCTGAAAATCCTGCCTGCCGGAGCAGGCAAGCCGTCACGGCTGTCTTTTCCTTTTTCTTGACTTACCGGCCATACCGACGCCTTCCGGCAGGGAAAGCGGGTCATTCCTTGCAGGCTCTGTCAGCTCCACAACTCTATTTGGCCGCCCCTCCTCCTCCCGTATTCTGCCGCGCCCCTCCTCCGCCATTGCCGCCGGTTCCTCCGTTGCCGCCTGTCCCAGCATTTCCTCCATTGGCATTGCCGTTATTCCGCGCTCCTCCGGCACCCCCGGTGCCGCCGGCTCCGCCTCCGTTCTGGAATTGCTGCCTCAGGTTCGCGATCTCCTCCGGCGACATCTGACTGGTACCGCCCTGGCCGTTCTGGAACTGCTGGCGAAGCCGGTTCAAGTCGGCCTGGTTAAGCTTATCCTGCTTCTGGAGCTGCGGAAGGACAATCCGGTCGCCTTCCTTCAAGCCTTCCGTTACCTCCACTTGGGTTTTGCTACGCATGCCGATCGTGATTTCATGCTCGTTCTCGATCGTGCCGTCGGCTTTCTTCAGGGAGACGAACGATTTCCCCTTCGACCTCTGAAGCGCCTCGATCGGCAGAAGAAGAACGCCTTTTTTATCCTGGAAAAGGATTTCCCCGTGGCCGTCATGCCGTATTTCAGCTGGCCTGTGTTCTGAATGGAAAGGACGACATCGAAAAACGTCACGCCGTTCGTCGTGGTTCCCACGGTCGAAACCTGGCTCACCTCGGCGTTGAAGATCCGGTTCTGCAAGGAATCGACCTTGACCTCCGCTTTCATCCCCGCTTTAACGTTAGGCAAATCAAGCTCATCCACCTGGATGGGAAGCTGCATGTTTTGCTGGCTGGCCACCCCGCCGAACTGAGTTCCGCTGTTTACTTTCGTTCCCGGCGTAAGCGTCGTGAGGATATTCGTCTTCTTATTCACAAAATCCGTGGAGAAGATCCCGTCGAAGGGTGCCTTCACCACAAGGGCATCCAGCTTGTCCTGGCTGTCCTGCACGGCAAGCGCCTGCTGGTCGACGTTGTTCTGTTTGTTGGATAGGTCGCTTTTCAAGGAGTCGTTCATCAGGGTGCCGATCACCGCTCCTTCCTTGACCAGGGCATTCGTCTTGACGTGAAGAGTTTCCACCGTCCCCGCCGCTCCCGCCAGGATAGTCGCCACCTTGCCGTATTGTATGATTCCGGCATCCTGGGACTGGTAGGTATGCCCATTCTTCAGCACGCTTCCCTTTGCTTTCAGACCGGCATCCATCGTCGAATCGTTCTCGATGGCCACTTCGACATCCAGCAGCTTCCCGCCCTTCAGATCTCCCCTCGCATCGCGGCCGACTCCCTTAATCGTCCCGGTCTTTGTCAGCATGAAGCCGTCGATATCCAGATCGACCGTGTCGCCCGGAGCGAGCTGAGAAGCATCCTCGAACAGGAAAGGGATCGTGACCGTCAGGTTCTGAATATCCGAAACCGTTGCGATTTTGGAATTTTTGTTCACGGACGAGCCGGTATCGATCCCATTCGCTAGGGTCAATTTTCCGCTGATCGGGGCGGTCATGGTCAACGAGCCGATCTGCTCCTTGAGATCATTAAGGTCCTTCTGCGCTGACGCCAAGCTGACCTTGGCCTTCTGCAAATTGTTCTCCAAGGTTGGATTGGTCAGCTCGACCAGCACGTCTCCGGCTTTGACCTCCTGATTCCGGCTCAGGTTGATGGTTTTGATGATGCCGTCGGCGGGAGCGGTAATGATTTGCGAATCCTTCGGCTCCAGCTGGGAGGTTCCCGTAACAGAGGTCCGGATATCCCCCTCTTGACGGTGTAAACCACGTCCTGGCTTTCCTCCGACTTGCTTCCCTTGGCTTTCTGATAGTAGAACACCGTGGTTCCCGCGGTAAGAACGATCGCGAGTCCAAGCGTCATCCACATTCTTTTCTTGCGAATCCCAGCCATTCCGTCTCTCCCTTTCTTCCTTCAATTCATGGTTTCTTGCGGTTGGTTAACACATCCAGCAGCTGCTGCTCCAGGCTGGTGCCGTTATCTGCGTTCATCGGGGGAATGTCTCCTGCCGGGTGCTCCCCTCTCTCACCTCTCTGCCGGCCGGCGGTTCCTCCCCTCCGTGCCGGTGCCGGAAATCCTCCAGCAGCTGCCGCCTTTCCTCTTCTTCCAAAGGCTTTCCCGGCGGCGGGGGCCTCCTCTCCATCCTCTCTTTCACCCCGTTGTAATAGGCTCTCTGCCCGGGGGTGAGCCGGTCGAGCACCCGGGTAAGGTCCTGCGGACCCAACGCGCCCTTCTCAACGGCTTGGCTCACGGCCGGAAGGAGGGCTTCCGCTTCCTGGGCGCTGAAGTGAAGCTCCGGCACCCCGTCCATTTCCAGCAGGGACCGGAAAAGAATCACGAGCTGCCGCTCGCGGCTGCTCTGAAAGGGAGCCACCTCCTGCTTATGCTCCTGCTCCTGAACGGCGGGCCTTTCACCGGAGTCCGGCGGGATCGTCCCTCCGCCGCCTGCTTGTCCGCAAGCGCTTCCCGTTACCACCAGCAGTAGCGCCAGCCGCCGGAGACCCATCCGAATCCTCCGGTGCTTCATCCGTATCCCTCCCACGAAAACCGGAAAACGCCAAAAATCCCGTCTATTCCTAGACAGGATAAAAGATAAACTTGAACAAACTGTGCGGAAGTTGTGAAGCAAATGTAAAACCTTACCGGAAAAGCGGAAAGGACACCGTAAACTCCGTCCCTTCCCCGTGCACGCTTGCCACCTCGATGGTTCCTCCCATCCCGGTCACGAGATGACGCGTAATGGTTAACCCCAGGCCCGTCCCTTCCGAAGGAAGCCCCCGGGAGGCATCCGCTTTGTAGAAGCGGTCCCAGATGCGGGCTATCTCCTCCGGGGACATGCCAATTCCCGTGTCCTTCACCTTCAGGAGGAACCTCCCTTCTTCCGTTCCAAGCCACACGGTAACCTCCCCACCGGCCGGAGTAAACTGCATGGCGTTGTACAGCAGGTTATTCACCACTTGGGCATACCGGTCCGGATCCAGCTCGACAAGAAGCGGCTCATCCTTATCCGCTTGCTCGGGGGTCCATACCTGCAGACGGAGCTCATTACGATCGAAGGCGGGAGCAAGCAGATCGATGATATCCCGGGTACGGGAGAACACATCCACGGCGGTTAAGTGAAAGGGGTCGGGACTGTTCTGGATTTTGGCCAGGTCGAGCAGATCGTTTACGAGCCGCTGGAGCCTCTGCACCTCGTGCCCGCAAATTTTCAGGTAGCGGGGGTGATCCTCCTTCGGAATAACCCCGTCGTTCATGGCTGCAATCAGTCCACGTAAGGTCGTAAGCGGGGACCTCAGCTCATGCGAAATGTTTGTGAGAAACTCCTGGCGGGTGTCCTCCCACTGCTGCAGCTGCTCGGCCATGAAGTTGAAGCTCCGGGCCAACTGCCCGACTTCGTCCTCCGAAGCAGCGTCAACCCGGATCCGGAAATCCCCCTCGGCAAGAGCCAGGGAAGCCCGGTTCATCTGCTGAAGGGGCTTGGCCAGGCGGCGGGAGAGAATGTACAGGATCAGGCCAACGGCGAGCAAGGAAAAGAGCAGGGGGATCCATATGTTGAACCGGACCGCGTTAATAATTTCCGAAATGTCGTTGACCGGCGTATGAAGAAAGAGAAGATAGCTCTGCTGGCCGTTAACGAGGCTGTAACAGGTTAGATAATTATCCGGAGTCCGCCCGTCGGACGCCCCGATATGCCCGGTCAGGAAGCCGGTGCCGCCCTTCAGCGCCTGGGCATACCCGCTGTCCAGTGAACGGGGAAGGGTATGTCCCTCCCACTCCGGCGAGGAGCTGTACAGGATCAGCCCTTTAGGATCCGCTACCCACACCTGCCCGTTAAAGCTGCGGGCGACCAGCCGGAGTCCGAAGCGCAGCTCCCGGTTGGACAGGGTCCCTTCCTGCTGGGATTTCAATACCTGGGTAAGCTCCTCGGCTCTCGATAGCAGAAGCTCCTTTTTGTCCTTGTAGAACAGATCATTGAAGTAGGAATTCCAGAACAGAGCCAGCCCCAGAAAAAAAGCAGGCACACGGCCAGAAAAGAAAGAAAAAGCTTGAGGTAAAGACTGCCGTACCAGCGTTTGATCATGTGGGGGTGACCTCAAAGGCATAGCCGATTCCCCAGAGCGTCTGGATGCTCCAGCGGGGATGGGGGCCGAGTTTTTTCGCAAATTTTTGACATGGGCGTCCACGGTTCGGGTTCCACCGGCAAAATCAAAGTTCCACACATGGCCGAGGAGATCTTCCCGGGTGAAAACGCGGCCGGGGCTGCTTGCAAGAAAATACAGCAGTTCAATCTCCTTGGGAGTCAGCTCGATTCTTGCGCCGTCCACCAGCACCTTGTACTGCTTGCGGTCGATATGCAGCCCGTGGAAGTCCAGCGGCCGCTGCCGTCTGTCTTCCGACCCGGCCGGCTCCGGAAGCGCTCTCTCCATGCTTCTGCGCAGCACCGCCTTGATGCGGGCCACGAGCTCGTTCGGATCGAACGGCTTCACCACGTAATCGTCCACTCCGAGATTGAAGCCGCGCAGCTTGTCCATGGCCTGGTCCTTCGCCGTCAGCATGATGATGGGCGTCGACCCCAACGGAGCCTCCATGCGCCGGATCTTCTCACAGAGGTCGAAGCCGGAGTGATCCGGCAGCATCACGTCGAGCAGAATCAAATCCGGCTTATGCTCCTTCACGGCTTCGGGCACCGCCCTTCCCCTATAAAGAATGACAGGAGAATAGCCGGCATGCTCGAGGTACAACCGGATCACCTCGACAATGTGGGGCTCGTCGTCCACCACCAGTATACGGGAAGCCATCTAGCCGATCCTTCCTCTCTGTCTGCTTTTAGCTTCGCGGCTAGTAAGCCGCTCCCGAATCACATCCGAACGGTCCCGCCTGGAATGCTTGTGGATCAAATCGGCATTTTCCAGATTGCTCGCCGCCTCCCAGACGGCTTTCTTCTCAAGAGCCGCCTTCCGGCACTCTTCCAACAAGTCCGAATCGGCTAAAGGAAGATTCCAATCGAGATAAGGAAGGTTGCTCCCTTCCTCGATAAGCCGGATCCGCTCCTCCAGGCGTCTGCGGAACTCCCCGCCTCAATGCCCAGCTTCTCCAGGGCGTCCTCCGTCAGCCGGCTGTTGGCTCCGTTTAACATTTTGAGGGCGCCGGACGTATTGCTCCTTCGTTCATGGTATAGCCCCACCGCAAGCTGAATCAGCCCGACCCAGGCCGGGGCCAGCGGATCCTGAGGGTTGCTTTTCCAATACTCTTCCAGAATCTCGTGACACTCAAAATAATCCCGTTCCGCATGAAAATAAACAAGATATGCTCTGTATTCCTCCGGGTAGTGGCCCAATCCGATCGCCTCTTCTCTAGCTTTCCTGTTATTTTAGCAAAATTCGTTTAAAAAATGAAACCATAGACTATAGTAGAACGTAAGTATTAGGCAGCAAAAAATGCACATTCTCAGGGAGGATAAAATGAAGAAACTATTGATCGTGTTCATGTCCTGTATGGTGTTCTTCGCTATGGCGGCTCCCGTCAGCGTAGATGCCGCGAAAGGCCGCAGCGGCGGGTACTCGTCCAGCAAGAAGAGCTACACCCCGACGGCTCCTTCGAACGGTGTGAACAAGAGCCAATCCGGGACTACGTCCAAATCGGATTCCACCAGCACCAGCAGCTCCACGGCAGCCAAAAAGCCCGGTTTGTTCGGAGGCGGCAGCTTCCTTAAAGGACTGGCCCTCGGTGGTCTGGCCGGTTTGATGTTCGGCGGTCTATTCGGCAATATGGGCTTCCTGGGCAACATTCTAGGGTTCATGCTTAACATGTTTGCGCTTGTGGCCCTGTTCGTACTGATCAAGTCGGTCATCAGCTACTTTATGAATCGCCGTAAAGTTAACCATAAGAGGTACTAAAGGATGAGAATTTCCGAGCAGGAAATCATGAACGCCATCTGCTTGAATATAGCCGAACGTAAACAGATTCGGCCGACGGATGTGGAAGTCCAGCTTCTCTGGGATGAAGAGCTGGGTTACTCGGCGGAGGTGACCGTGCAAGGCCGGACCCAATTCCTAATTGAAGCGAACATGCTGGAAGCCATTGAGCGCTACATGCTGACGGAATACAACCAGCGTGTCTTCCGCAGCCAGATCGAGCTGGACATCGATGAGGAAATGTTCGCGGAGATCCGGCTTTAACCCGGCTATCAGGGTTCTGCTGCAACGGGTAGATGGCAGTCCTGCCTAAAGCGGGAACAAGCAAACCAAAAGAGGAGCCGCGGCTCCTCTTTTGGTTTGCTTGGAAGTGGGAAGCGGACGCTATCCTCAGCTGTAAAGATCCGAGGCGTCGTCGTAATCATACCGGAAGCCGTCTTCGGCATCTTCCGGAAACGCGGCCGTATCCACCCGCATCGAGGCGGCCGGGTTCTGCTTTCCCTGCAGCTTATCGAGCACCTCGCGGTAAATCCCGATTTCCTGGTAGTCGCCCGAATGGGCAATGACCGTGTTCAATGCCATTTCCAATACGGCCTTATCCTGATCGGTCCATTCCATCCTTACTCGCCTCCTGCCCTTTTGAAGCTTAGGATGCCCCATCTTGGCTACCTCTATTTGGAGCTGAACCTCAAGTTCCGCAATAGGTCCGGTAAGGCCGCGCCGATTCGGAAGGCAGAAGGGTATACTCCTCCTGCTCGGGGCATGAGGCGTAAGGATCCGCAAGTACGGCAACCAGCTTGTGCACCAGCTCCAGCTCTCCATGCTCCGACGCTGCCTCAAGCGCCTCCTCCACCCGGTGATTGCGAGGGATTACCGCCGGGTTACGGGTCCGCATGAGCTCCTCGGAGGCCGCCCTTGATTCCGGCTGCCTCTGCCTTCTCGCCTCCCATTGGTCCAGCCATTCCATAAAGCCGGAGGTCCGGTTCATGGGAATATCCTCCGTCTTCCCGTTGGTGAGCGAACGGAAGGTGTTCGTGAAGTCCGCCCGGAAATCCTTCATCATCGCAAGCAGGCTATCCGCGAGAGCACGGTCCTCCGGCTCCTCTGTAAACAGCCCCAGCTTCCCTCTCATTCCCACAAGCCAGTGACGGTTAAACTCTTCGGTAAACAGGGCTACCGCCTCCTCCGCGAGCTCCACGGCCCTTTCTTCGTCTTCATGCAGGAGAGGCAGTATCGCTTCGGCCAGCCGGGCCAGATTCCATGCCCCAATATAAGGCTGGTTGCCATAAGCATAGCGGCCTTGGCGATCGATGGAGCTGAACACCGTTGCCGGGTCATAGGCGTCCATAAAGGCACACGGCCCATAGTCGATCGTTTCTCCGCTAATCGCCATGTTATCCGTGTTCATCACGCCGTGAATGAAACCGACGAGCTGCCACTTGGCGATCAACGAAGCCTGCCGTTCAACGACTCCCTGCAGCAAAGCCAAATAGCGGTTGTCTTGCTCTTCCGCCTCCGGATAATGCCTCCGGATGGTGTAATCGGCCAACGCGCGCAGGTCGCTCGCCGTTCCCCATTTCGCCGCATATTGAAACGTTCCTACCCGAAGATGACTGGCGGCTACCCGTGTCAGGATGGCCCCCGGCAGTTCGATTTCTCTTTGGATGGGCTGACCGGTAGTGACCACTGCCAGGCTTCGGGTCGTCGGGATGCCTAGTCCATGCATGGCTTCACTTATGATGTACTCACGAAGCATAGGGCCGAGGGCGGCCCGCCCGTCGCCTCCGCGGGAATAGGGAGTACGCCCGGAGCCTTTCAGCTGGATATCCACCCGTTGTCCGGTTGGGGTAATCTGCTCGCCTAGCAGAAGAGCTCTTCCGTCGCCGAGCATCGTAAAATAGCCAAACTGGTGCCCCGCATAGGCTTGAGCCAGAGCCTGGGCTCCTTCCGGGAGCCGGTTGCCCGCCAGAACAGCAACCCCTTCCTCCTCGGTAAGCGCCTGTTCATCCAGACCCAGTTCCGCCGCCAGCGGGCCGTTTAGTATGGTAATCTTGGGGGCCCGCACGGGAGTCGGACGGGTAAAGGTATAGAAAGCATCCGGCAGGTCTGCATAACTGGTTTCCATATTCCAACCTGTCTTTGGGGTGGGGTTATTCTCCGTCATTTTACTCTCCTTTTGGTCCTCAGGTAAGCCGGTCAAACCCAGCCTTTCCCTTTATCTTACCCCAATCTGAATCAACGGACAAAAAAAGACCTCATCCTTGTTCATAAGGTCCTTCGTCTTCTTGGGGGACGGTTCCTTTGAAGATCCCTTACTTAGCTTGCTTAAGGTGCCTCAGCTTCTCAGGATTGGCAACGGCATAGATCCGGTCGATCTGTCCGTTACGGTAAGCGAAGGAATACACAAATTGCCCTCCGTCCGCGAGATCAATTCGAAGTCCAGGGGAACCGTTCACGGTTACGTAATCAAGCGTAAAGTCCCCGGCATATGTCGCAAGAAGATGCTGATGAAGCTTCACCACTTGCTCCCATCCTCTAACCGGAACTTGGGCGGCCTTGACCTTGCCGCCGCCATCCGAGAGAAATACGACCTTGTCGCTGACCAGCTCCAGCAAGCGTTCGGTGTGTCCCTTCATCAGGGACTGGACAAACTCTCGGATGCTCTCCTCGGCTACGGTGACCGAAGGGAGTTCCTGGGGATCATGGGTTAGACTCTTTTGAGCACGGCGGTAGATTTGTCGGCAGTTGGCGCTCTTCTTCTCCACCATTTCCGCAATTTCCTCAAAGGAATAATGGAAGATTTCCTTAGCAGAAAAACCGCCCTTTCGATAGCATTGAGCTGCTGAAGGAGCAGCAAATAGGCGGTGGAAAGCGACTCCCTCTGTTCGTACACCTCCGACGGATCCTCCTGAAGCCCTCCTTGTTCGATTAAGGGCTCAGGCAGCCAGGGGCCGACGTACAGCTCCCGCTTTTTGGCCGAGGAGCGGAGCAGATCCAGGCAGCGGTTGGTCACGATTCTATGCAAAAAGCTTTCTCGTTAAGGATAGCGGCCGTATCGGGTAACTGGCTGTAACGAATAAAGGTTTCCTGTACAGCATCTTCCGCATCCATCACACTGCCGAGCATCCGGTAAGCCAGAGAAAAGAGAGACGCCCGGTGAAGGTTATAAAGCGTTTCGATGCTCATAAGCAGGTACACCCCCGTAGTTCCTCTTGGAAAGGATATGATCCACCGCCCTCTTGGCACTGGCTGCCGCGGCATCCAGTAACCATTCCCCGTGGCTTACCCAATCTCCTGCTACATACAGTCCCTGAATTTCCGGTACGGCGGGACCGGGGTTCTCCAACCGACGCTTATGCATAAAATCCGAGCTGACGGTTATCCTCGGTAAATACTGCCGGGCCACCAACTCGTTCCGCCATCCGGGCTGCACGAGATCCAAGGTTTGCTCCAGATCGCGGAGATCCCGGTCGGGATCCGTCTCCCTGCCCTGGTATTTAACAAGCGAAACCACCTGCGCTCCCGTATCGCTTAAGTGCGCCGCACGGGACTGGTTGGTGAGAAAGACCGCCTGGTCTATTCCATAAACAAACTGCTGCTTCGGTTGAGGGAGGCGGCGCAGGGCCACATCGAGACAAGCGGTGGTAATTTCGACGGCTTGTTTCTTCCAGGTATGGAGGGCCGTTTCTTCGGCCCGGGACACCAATCGGCAGGCCATGTCAGGCGAAGTTGTCATAATCACACAAGAGGTTTCCATCCTCGTGCCGTCTTCACAGCACACCTGCCGGAGCCTTCCGTCCTCGTGATCGATCGCCGCCACCTTGGTATTCGTCACTATGGTTACACCCTGATCCTCAGCCAACCGGGACAAGGCGTCCATCAGGCTGCCCCAGCCTCGATCCAAGTACAGCACCCCTTTAAGGGAAAGCTGAAGCTGATGCAGGACGGGGCCCGCCGCCAGAAGATCAGGAGCCGCCACATAACTAGCCGTTCTAAACAAGGAATAGAAAAAGTTCCTGACCATGGGATCTTGAATATGGCCTTCCACCCACTCACGGACACTGATCGAATCATAGCGGCGGGCATCCAGCTTCGCCAGTTTCATGATTTGGGAAGCCAGTTCCCACTTTCCTTTCCAGGAGAAGAGGGTACTCGCGGCCCATGCTTTCACGCCAAAAGGCAGCGGATAAAGCTTTCCCTTCCATATCCCGTAGCCTTCAATGGAAGGCTTCTTTCCCTGCAAGGGCACTCCCCATTCTCTAAAAGTCTCAAGAGCCTCTCCCGAGTACAAGGCATGCGCTCCCAAATTAAAGTAATTCCCCTGTTTCACCACGGAGATCGCCCGGCCGCCCACCTGCTTCTGTTTCTCGATGACTAGCGTTCGCAAACCGGCTTTTGCCGCGTAGATAGCAGCCGTTAAACCTGCCGCCCCTCCCCCGACAACCACCACATCATAGTTTTGCATAGGAAACCCTTCTTTCCTTCGTTTACCTGTATGACGGGGAAGCAGGGGATTTTGTGACCATTTCGATTAAGGGCTTCTAATCATCAAAAAGCATCCTCGCCTCGCGGCATGAGGATGCTTACGGAGCCGTGTCTGAAGCTCACCTGTTGGTCACTCTTTACCCGTCAAGGCGGCTTCAAATAGGTCAATGATATGCAGGAATCTCTCGGCTTCCCGATAAACGTGATCGGCAAGCAAAGGATGAATGATGCTCTTGATGCGGCAGGCTTCGATCAGATCGCGAGCCGTCTTCTTGAAGTCCCGTAAGGACTGGACCGATACCCGGTTCTGATCAAGGAACTGATCGAGCAAAGGCAGCGTTTGGGATTGGGGGCGCATGGAGTCCAAGTCCACGGCCTGAAAAACCAGCTTATCAAAATCATCACTGAATCCCCTGGCCTGCTCCACGAGCTTTCGTTCGGAAGGGTCAAGCAGATGACCGATAAATTTGGCATGATCCGCCATGATTTTTAAGAAAAAGACATTTTCGTTAATGATGGCGTCCGGCAAGGGATCCAGCCTTCCAGTGTTTAGTTCCTCCAGACGGTTTCGGAAGTAGAACGCTTCCCGGCTTACGTGGTCAACAAGAAGGGGAAAATTATTAGCTCCCGGCAGCTGGCATTGCAGAATCAAGCCCAGCACTTTCCTTTTGTAAGCCCATATCTGGGTGGCGGCTGAGTGAACTTCGACATTAAAACGCTGAATGGTTTGGGGATCGGCTCCCGCGTCCATGGCGTTGGCCCGGCTTTCGATCGCTTCAAAGGTGGAGTAAAAGTGATTCGCTTCGTTTATCAGCTGCTTATCCTCCGCTCTAAAGCCGAGCCTCAAAAAAAGCGAATGCTCCTTCATGATGCGCGACCAAAATCTGACTTCATCCAAAGACCGGACAACAAATGCAGTTGACACTCGATCCCCTCCTCGTAAGTCCTACCTAAAGATTATTTCCGGATGATCCTATCTATTCCAATAAGGGGGACGGAAAGGGCCGGACCCATACAAAAAAACCGCCCTTTCCAAGGGCGGTCTTTAAGCTAAAGTGTTGTTAGGGAGGGGTAATTAGCCGTCAGCGGCTATTACCATCCTCCATTTCCGGCATTAAACTGCCACTGAACCCCGAACTTGTCCGTCAACATGCCGTAGCACTTGCTCCAAAAGGTCTCCTGAAGCTCCATATTGACGGATCCGCCTTCCTTCAGCCTGTCAAAGGCGGATCTAATTTCATCTTCGCTTTCGGTCACGTAAGCTAACGTAATATTGTTTCCAACGACAAACGGCATGCCGGGAAAGACATCGGAGAACATAACGTTGCTTCCGCTGATCGTCAGACGCGTATGCATGATCATATCCTTGGCGGCTTCCGGCAAAGCATATTCCGGATTGGGCGGTACTTCCCCGAACGTCATCATTTTCGGCACCTCTAAGCCGAATACCTCAGCATAAAATTCAACGGCCTCCCGGGTATTTCCGTTAAAATTCAAATAAACATCAACTGACATCACGTTCATTCCTTTCCCTCGATTTTCTATTAAAATCCTTCGTTGATCAAGCATCCGTTATCGTGGTTTGCCGCTTTAGTGAGCAGGCTGCTGCCATGCCTGAATTTTGTTCCCGTCCGGGTCCTTGAAGGTAAGCTGAAGTCCGCAGCCGCCTTCATCCCTTATCCCCTGCTCCATCCATACCCCCGATTTCCGTAGCGACGCTTCGAGTGCGTGGATATTCTCCGTCTCAAAGCAAAGCGGAAACATTTCGTAAGAGGAGTTATCCTCCGTCCAACCCGTGGTTAAGAAGGTCAAGGGATGTCCCTCCGGACTTGGCAGGAGGAATAACCACTGGCCGCTTGCCATGATCATGATCGCTCCCCCGCCCTGCTTGACCGGCGAACGAAGGGTTAAGCCCAACACCCTCTCGTACCATACCGCGGAAGCCGGCACGTCCTTAACGGGCAGGTAAACGCATTCCACCCGCTTAAGTAAAGCTTTCTCCAATCGCATCCTTCCTTTCTTGAACAAGTGTGAACCATTCCGTATGTACCAAGAAGTCACCCTCATAATAGCACATATGTTCCCATTTGGAAAGCCTTTCATTCCGTTCTCCTGATACTCCTGCTTATGAGAACTCTTTTCGCCGCCGCTTGTTTGAGTCAACCCTCACCCGAAACGGGTAAGGATTTACGGAACGCTCTTCCTTATTGTCTCCATGAAGAGCGCATTTGGTTAGCAGAACCCATCTGAATTAACAAAGGAGCTGGACCTCATGAGTCATTTAACCAAAGATCAATGGAATACCTTAAATAAGCTGCTGGTCGACGAGCAGAAAGAACTGGAAAAGCATTTTGAAGGAGAAGCCCCGGAAGCACAAAACGCCTCCCTCCGAGATTCGGTTGGCGAGTTGACCTCGGTGGACAACCATCCCGCGGATGTAGGGACCGAGGTATTCGAGAGAAGCCGGGACCTGGCTGTCGACGAAACCATGAGCAACCAGCTGGACGAAGTCAACCAGGCTTTGAAGCGAATGGATTCGGGAGAGTACGGCACATGCCTCGAGTGCGGTAAAGACATCCCTTATGAACGTCTCGAAGCCATCCCCTATACCGCCTACTGCGTGGACCATACCCCGGCACAGAATACTTCCGACAACCGGCCCGTGGAAGAAGAAGTTCTGGAGCCGGGCCGGGGAGCCACCGATCCGAACAGTCTCACCGAGCAGAATCGGCTTGACGATTCCAACGCTTGGGACATGGTGGAGTCCTATGGCAACTCGGATTCCCCGCCATGGCGGATAACCCCGATGACTTCCACTACAGCGATTCGGACAACGAGAAAAAAGACGCCCATGGCGCCGTAGAAGAGCTGGATGGTTTCCTCGCCTCCGACCGTGCCGGCCGGCCGCTCGGGGCTGTACGAAACAAAGCTCTGGAAAGCTACAAGGAGAATGGAGAAGGGGAGCCGCTGCTGGAAGCAGAAGGAACGAATTCCTCCAAAACCCGCTGACCTAGCGCCTTTTTCCGGAAACTTTGTTGGTGGGGAAGCCTCTATAGGGCGCACGATGTTCCACAAGGAAGAAGAAGTTCATTTGCGGATAAAGCACTTGGAAGGCCGCTTTCCCAGAAAGCGGCCTTCTTCTGTGTGCGTTTAGCCTCCTAACGAGGTCTGCTTGCCCTCAAAGAAGCACCAGCGGTTCTTGCCCAGCTGCTTGGCCCTGTACATCGCCAGATCGGCATGCTTGATCAAATCCTGGGCCTCGTCGCCATGATAAGGATACAAGGCCATTCCGATGCTTGTCGACACATAAGCCATGGAGCCTTCCAGCGCGAACGGAGCGCTCACCTGCTCCCGGATTTTTTCCGCTACCGTTTCGGCATCCATCCGTTCGGCAATATCCGGAAGAAGGACAATAAACTCGTCTCCTCCGAGGCGGGCCACCGTATCTCCGGAACGGACGGTTCCCGCCAGCCGATCCGCCACCTCCTGCAGGAGCTGATCCCCCGCCTCGTGCCCGTGTTCATCATTGACGGCTTTGAAGCCGTCCAGGTCCAAGAAGAGAACCCCGAGCTTCCGGGAGGTGCGCTTCGCCTGAATGAGCGCGAGCTGCAGCCGGTCGCTGAAGAGGGCCCGGTTCGGCAAGCCGGTCAACGCATCGTGAAAAGCCTGGTAGGTGATCTGCTTTTCATACTCCTTGCGCCTGGTAATATCCTCCACCATCCCTATGAAGAATTCGGGCTCATCGTTAACGCCGCGGACCACCGATACGATGGAATTCCCCCATACCAGTCCCCCATTCTTATGGAAATACCTCTTCTCCACCTGAAAATGGTCCCGGGTTCCTTCCTTAAGCTCCTGCAGAAGCTCCTGTTCTTTCGTGAGATCCTCCGGGTGCGTCAGATCGGCCGCGTTCATGCGGCACAGGTCCTCCTCCGGGTAGCCGAGAATTATCTCCATCGCCCGGTTTACTTCGATCGGCCGACGGGTGAGGTCGATGCGGGCGATTCCTACCGCCGCAAACTCGAAGACCGTCCGGAATATTCGCTCCTGCCGGACGATCCGGTAGTACAGCCGGCGAATCTCGTACAGCAGGGTGCCAAGTACGAAGGTCGCGGACAGAATGCTGTTCAGTCTCGCTGCGTACCAGCCCAGGCTGTAACGGCTGCCGGAGAACAGCGTAAGCGTAACATCGAGCAAGGAGGCAAGCAGAGCCACCGTCAGCCACAGCTGAATGACGGTCCTTCCCCTCATCTGGAAGAGGAGCATTCCGAGTGCCGCCAGGTTTACCACCCATACCACCGGTCCGACCCCGGAAGTGATCAGGATGTGGAAATTGTCCTTCTGGATGATCCGGGAAGCCAAGCTTCTCCGGATATCGAGATCCAGGTCAAAATGCTTACCAGCAGCAGTGCTCCTCCTACGGATCCCGTCATCAGTCCGATGGCTTGTCTCCTCGAGGCTTGCTTATGCCCAAACCGGCGTTCCACCGACGCATAAAGCCCGATCAGCAGCGGGAACCCTCCATGCCAGAACACCCATAGCCAGGTGGCCGTTTGGGTCCCCGCCCCGAGAAGCCCGGCCGCCGAGAAAATCCCCGGAAAGGTCAGAGCATGCGGGATCACGATCAGCGCGTTATAGAGATACGCGGCAGCAAGGAAAGGCAGAGAAACGGAGCGGGTTACTTGAAATTCGCTCAAGATTAAATAAGCGGTCAACACTTCACTAAAGAAGACCCCTGTAAGAAAAGCAGGCAGGAACGCCTGGACCTGGGATCCGGCTACCTTCGCATAGGGCAAGACGACGCCTACCGCAAGAACGAGAATAAGCCCTACGGCCATAGCGGCTCTACGCTGCTTGACCGAGGACGGATAAACGGTAATGCTGAATGAACTTTCTTCCTGACGGACCGACGGCTTCAACTCTAAATTCCCCCTTGCTTCCTTTATCGAATGACTGCGATCAAAAGTTTAGGGGGAATTAGAGAAAGGGAAATAAGGGAACGAACGGCATGATGGATAGAAAAACCCGCCGGCTCACGCAGAGCGGCGGGTTTTATTAAGGTCACGGGAAGGGCTGACTATTCCTTCTGGATCGACAAGTGGTCGTAAAGAAACTTGTACTGCTTCGCCGCCTGTCCCCAGCCGTAATCCAGCTTGCTGATGTTGGAAATCAGCCGGCTCCATACCTCCGGTTCCCGGTAATAGCGGATGGCTCTCTGAATGGTAAACAGCATCTCATGGGCATTGTAGTTGGCAAACCCGAAACCGGTTCCTTCCCCGGTGTACTCGTTGTAAGGAATAACGGTATCCTTCAGACCTCCCGTTTCTCGTACGATCGGAACCGAGCGGTACCGGAGCGCAATCAGCTGCCCGAGCCCGCAAGGCTCGAATTGGGAAGGCATGAGGAACATATCGGATGCGGCATATATTTTACGCGCCAGTTCATCCTGAAAGGTTATGTGGGTGGAAATCTTGTCGGGATGCCGCCAGGCCGCGTCTTGGAACAGCTGTTCGTATTTCCATTCCCCTGTCCCGAGTACGACGAGCTGGACGTCCTCCTCCAGAATTTCCTCCAGCACATGCTCGATAAGGTCCAGCCCTTTCTGCTGCACCAGACGGGAAACGATTCCGATCATAGGAGTCGCCGCGCTGACGGGAAGCCCCAGCTCTTCCTGAAGCTTAATTTTGTTCATCTGCTTCTTGCCGAGCGCGTTGCGGAACTTCACCGGGATGCAAGAATCGCTCATCGGATCGTACGCATCGTTATCAATTCCGTTGATGATGCCGTACAGATCGGAGCTCCGCATCCGGAGAACGCCGTCCAGGTTCTCTCCGAAGGTAGGGGACTGGATTTCCTCCGCGTACGTCTTGCTTACCGTTGTAATGATATCGGAATAGAGGAGCGCGGCCTTCATGCAGCTGCCGCCGCCGTAAAATTCCAACCCGTCCGTGGTAAAGTAATCGTCGCCGACCCCGAGAAGATCCTGCAGGAGCTCGCGGGAGAAATGGCCCTGGTATTTCAAATTATGGATCGTGAAGACGGTCCGGATCGGCTGGTAGTACGGAATGTGCCGGTAATGGGCATCCAGGATAAACGGAATCAAGCCCGTCTGCCAGTCGTGGCAATGTAGGATCTCCGCATCAAAGCCGAGATGAGGCAGGGCTTCACAAACCGCCCGGGAAAAGAAAACGAATCGTTCCGCATCGTCCCCGTATCCGTATAAGCCTTTTCTCCGGAAATAAAACTCGTTGTCGATGAAATAGTAGTGAATCCCATCGACCTCGAGCTCCTGCAGACCGCAGTACTGCTCCCGCCAGCCAACATAAACGGAGAAGGTCTTCACGAGCTTCATTTCGCTTCTGAATTTCTCCGGAATATCCTCGTACTTCGGCAGGATGACCCGAACCTCAACCCCCTGCTCCTGTAAAGCCCGGGAAGCGAGCCGATGACATCGGCAAGCCCTCCCGATTTGACAAAAGGAACCGCTTCGGAAGCGGCGAATAACAGCTTCATTTCTCTTTTCTCCCCTGCCCTCTTAGATGATTTTCCTCTTGACGGCGATGAACGGCGCTTTTGGATCTCCCTTTAAGACCGTATCGTTGCTGACGGTGACATCTTTGTCCAAGATGGCGTTTTCTATGCTGGCCCGCTCGGAAATTTGGCAGTTCTGCATGATGATGCTGTTCTTCAAATGAACCCCGCTGCCGACCTTAACACCGCGGAACAAGATGCAGTTCTCCACGGAGCCGTCGATGATGCAGCCGTTCGCGATAAGCGAGTTGCGGACGAAGGACTTGGGGGTATACTTGGTTGGCGGTTCGTCCTTGACTTTGGTGTAGATGGAGCCCGGCTTGAAGAACAGTTCGTTCCATACATCCGGGTCGAGCAGTTTCATACTGTGCTGGTAATAGCTTTGGATCGTATTGATGACACCGAGATAGCCCCGGTAGCGGTAGCCGTAAATGGTGAGGCGGTCGGTGTTCTTCATGATCGCATTACGGACGAAGTGATCGTAGCCTTCGGACAGAGAGGTTTCGACTAGATCGAGAAGCAGCTCCTTTTTCATGACGAAAATTTCCATGGAGATCTTATTGCTCTCCGTCCGCCCGAAGTGATCCTGGATGACGGTGACCCGCCCCTCCGAATTGACCTGAATGCGCCGGCATTTGGCCTGGTTCTGGTCGTCGTCATCCTTATAGACTAGCGTAATGTCCGCTTTGCTTTCTTTGTGGAAATCCACCACATCTTCGAGATTGATATTGCAGACCATGTGGCTGCGGGAGATGACTACGTATTCCTGGGAGCTGCGGTAGAAGTAATCCCGGTGCTTATAGAAGTAAAAGAGATCTCCCCTCAGCATTTCCTGAAGCTCTTCCACAGCCGGCGGCAGAATAAAAATCCCGTTGCGCTTGCGCGCCAGATCCCATTCACGTCCGGATCCGATGTGATCCATAAGGGAGCGGTATTTGGTATGGGTAAAAACCGCTACATTCCGTATCCCCGAATTGACCATGCTGGAGAGAATGAAGTCGATCAGCCGGTATCTTCCCCCGAACGGAACGGAGGCAACGGCGCGGTTATAAGTGAGTTCTTCCATATCATCGAGTTCATTGACTAAATTGATGACACCCATTACATCTTTCATGAACAACCGCTCCTTTGACAAATAATGGCTAATTCAGCGTTTCAAAGCTTCCGATCAGAAGGATGTCCTCCTGCTCGTCTTTGGTGCCGCCGATATTACGGCCGTCCTCGATCACGACACCCTCCCCTATGATGGCACGCTGGATCGTAACATTCTCTCCAATGATCGCGTTCGGCATGATCACCGAGTCCTTGATGACGCTGTTCTTCCCGATTCGGACCCCATAGGAGAGCACGCAGTGTTCAATTTCTCCGTGAACCACACAGCCTTCGTTGATCATGGAGCATTTGACCTTCGCTTCCGGGGCGATGAATTGAGCGGGCTGGTTAGGATTAACCGAATAAATTCTCCAGGATTTGTCGTTCAAGCTGATTTCCGGATTGGTTTCTAGCAGGTCCATGCTGGCCTCCCAAAGGCTCTGAATGGTTCCCACGTCTTTCCAGTACCCTTTAAAGGGGTAAGCCACGACCCGAAGCTCCTCCTTCAGCATCGCGGGGATAATATCCTTGCCAAAATCGTTGTCCGACTCCGGATTGCGCTCATCCTGCTCGAGGTGGCGCTTCAGAGCTTTCCAGTTGAAAATGTAGACGCCCATGGAGGCCAGGTTGCTCTGCGGCTCCTTCGGCTTCTCGGCGAACTCGGTAATCCGGTAATCGTCGTCGGTATTCATAATGCCGAACCGGCTGGCTTCCTCCCAAGGGACGGGCATCACCGCTATTGTGGCGTCGGCACGGTTTTTTTGTGGTAGGAGAGCATCTTGTCATAATCCATGGTGTAAATATGATCGCCGGAAAGGACAAGCACGTATTCCGGATCGTACTGCTCCACGAAGCTGATGTTCTGGTAGATGGCGTTGGCGGTCCCGGTGTACCACGAGCCTCCGTCCTGCTTCACATAAGGAGGCAGCACGGAAACCCCTCCCTCCTGCCGGTCCAAATCCCAAGGACTTCCAATGCCCAGGTAGGCATTCAGGACAAGGGGCTGGTATTGGGTCAGCACCCCGACCGTATCAATGCCTGAGTTCGAGCAGTTGCTTAAAGGGAAATCGATGATGCGGTATTTGCCGCCGAAATGAACGGCCGGTTTGGCCAGATTGCTTGTTAAGGCCCCCAAACGTTTCCCTTCGCCACCCGCTAACAGCATGGCTACCATTTCTTTCTTGTGCATCAGACCGTTCCCCTTTCCTTTTGCGGCTTGGCCGGCTTTGATTTGGTTCTCATTTTGGCGGAAGAAAGCCGGATGGAAGGCTCTTTGCTCTCCCGGACCGCCGCAATTCTCTTCAGAATAACGACGGCAAGCGGAGGAATGCTCATCTCGATGCTGAATTTCTGGGAATGAAAGGGAAGGGCCTTGGCATGGAGCACACCGGCGCTGCTTCTCTGTCCCGATCCCCCGAAACGGGCATCGTCGCTGTTAAACACTTCTTCATATTCCCCGCGCGCCGGCACTCCCATGCGGAATTCATGATAGACTTCCGGAGTGAAGTTGGCCACCACGATGAGGTCATCCTTCCGCTTCTTCCCCCGCCGGATAAACGAGACGATGCTTTGGCCCGCATTATCGGCGTCGATCCACTCGAATCCATCCGGGTCATGGTCCCGCTCCCACAGGGCTTCCTGCTCCTTGTAGAAAGTGTTCATCCCCTTGGAGAAGCCTTGGAATTTCCGGTGCATCTCGTAATCGAGCAGCAGCCAGTCCAACTCCTCCCTGTCTTTCCATTCGGCGAACTGCGCGAATTCTCCTCCCATGAACATCAGCTTTTTGCCGGGGTGGGTCATCCAGTAGGCATAAAGCAGCCGGTAGTTGGCAAATTTCTTCCAATAATCGCCGGGCATCTTATCAAGCAGCGACTTCTTACCGTGAACCACCTCATCGTGCGACAGCGGCAGAACGAAGTTCTCGGTGAATGCATACATGAGGGAGAACGTGATCAGGTTGTGATGCCGGGACCGCTGCTCCGGAGGCAGCTTCATGTAGCGGAGCATATCGTTCATCCAGCCCATGTTCCATTTGAAGTTAAACCCAAGTCCTCCCTCATACGTGGGGGCACTCACAAGCGGAGTATCCGAGGAATCCTCCGCGATCATGAGGGCGTTCGGATGATAGCGAAACACCGTTTCGTTCAGCTTCTTCAGGAAAGCGATCGCGTTTAGGTCCTCCGTGCTGCCGTCCTCATTGAACGTCCACATGGACTCCGGCTTGTCGAAATTTCGTTGCATCATGGACGCGACCGCATCCACCCGCAGCCCGTCAATGTGGTAGACCTCCATCCAGAACAAGGCGTTCGAAATGAGGAAGCTCTGTACCTCCGGCTTGCCGAAATCGAAGGTCAAGGTTCCCCAAAGCGGCTTCTCCGCCCGGTTGGGATCGGCATATTCATAGAGCGGGGAGCCGTCAAAGAGCCGCAGCCCGTGAGCATCCTTGCAGAAGTGTCCGGGAACCCAATCGAGCAGCACGCCGATCCCCTTCTCATGGCAGCGGTTGACCAAGTATTGGAACTGCCGCGGAGTCCCGTAGCGGCTCGTCAAGGAATAGTACCCCGTGATCTGATAGCCCCAGGACCCGTCATAGGGATGCTCGGAAAGCGGAAGGATCTCGATGTGAGTAAAGCCGGCTTCAACGACATAATCCACTAGACTCTCGGCCAATTCTTCGTACGTATAGAAATCCTCGATTCCCTTGATCCTCCAGGAGCCCAGGTGAACCTCATAAATATTCATCGGCTTGGAGTAAGGCTTCTGAAGCCGTTTCTTCCTCTGCCATTCCTTGTCCGTCCATTCAAATCCGTTGAGCTCCGTTACGATGGAGGCGGTATTAGGCCTTACTTCGGAGAAAAAGGCATAGGGATCGGATTTCAGGATCCGCTCACCCTGTCCGGTATGTATTTCGTACTTGTAGGGGTTCCTTCTCCGAGTTCCGGGATAAACACCGTCCAAAGGCCGGATTCTCCCGCCCTTTCCATCGGATGGGACATTCCGTTCCACCCGTTAAAATCACCCGCAACGCCCACATGTCTTGCGTTAGGCGCCCATACGGTAAAGCGCACTCCCGTCATCCTGTTCCGCTCAGCAAGATGGGCCCCCATCAGCTGGTAGCTTTGAAACAAATTGCCTTGATGATAAAGATAAAGATCCGGTTCGTAAAGCATTTCCCGTTTCAAAAGACGCACCGCTCCTTGTTTAGCTAATGGACTGTCCTGTAAAGCTTTGGTATTATCATACCCGTCTTTTTTGGGCAGTTCAAATTGTATTACCCCAAAGAAGCCATACTCCAAACACCCGGCCCTCAAAAAAGAAAAAAACCGCCGGCGAGCGGCGGGTTTCGGCTGGAGAAAGGAATTTTGGCATCCCACGACTAGAGGGCTAACGGGTGCTGATTCTTACGGTTCTGGTCCGGTTGTCCCACTCTACCTTGCCCCCGAAGGCTTCCCCGATGAAACGGACGGGAGCCATCGTGAAATTGTTGATGAGCTGCGCCGGCACTTCGAGAGGCACGACCTCCCCGTTGCGCCTGGCGTTGAGCTGTCCGATCGGCAGCGAGATCGTGGTCGTCCCTTTGCGGCCCGAGGCGGTCAGGCTCGCCTGGTCCCATTGTACCGTCGCCCCCATCGCCTCAAACACTGCTCTCATGGGTGCAAGGGTGCTTCCGTTACGGATCACGGGAGGCTGCTCAAACCTGCAGTCCTTGCCGTCGAGCTGTATGCTGACCCGCGAGGACAGCGTAATGGACTTAACCGCGGCCTGCTTCCCGGCTTGATTAAACACCTGCACCTGGAGGACGGAGCCTTCCGGTACCTCACCAGCCGACAAGCTGATGCCGTAAGGAGGACTGGTCTGGGAGGCAACGAGTCGGCCGTTTAACGTGTAGTCGATGCGGCCGATGTAAATATCCGGGATTTTGGCAAAAGGAACGATTCTCGCTTCCTTGCTGAACGAAGCGCTGGTCTCCGCTTTGACATACCCGACCGGGGCAGCCGGCTCCGCTCCCTGCTCCACTTTGGTGAGAAACGACGGATCGGCGATCAGCTTCTTGTAAAGGTCCATCACCGCCGGATTGTCCCGGAGCAGATAATCGTTCTGGGAATCGCGGGATTTCAGATCCGAATTGAAGTAGGTGATCGCCTTCAGCCGCGGGTACCTCTTCGGCATGATGGAATACAGGCGGTCCAGGTTCATCTTCGTCCATTCCGTGAAGGACTCTTCATTTTTGTGCGTCTTATGCGCTACTGCCGTCTCGCTTAACATGATAGGCTTCCGGTCCGCATATAGACGGTAAAGCTCATCCAGACGCTCTATCGGGCTCGTCCCGAGAATGGGATCGGATTTCTCCCCGTTGCCGTAAGGCTCCGTATACAAGCTGACGCCTACCCAATCCACGTATTCGTCACCGGGATAGTAAGCCGCCATCGAATATTTCGGCACATCCCCGGGCTCCAAACCATGGCGACATTCGGCGCCTCTTCCTTCATTACCTTGGCCACCAGACGAAACTTCTCGATGTATTTCGCCGGGTCGCCGCTCCAGTTCGTCCAATTCCCGTTCATTTCACTGGCAAAACGAAGAAAGATGGGCAGCCCCGTCGATTTGGCATCCCTTGCCCATTGGCGCAGGTACGGCCCGTCCTGCACTACATCAAGTCCTCCCGTTGGTTCGAAGCCGAACTGGAGGGCGGCTCCTGCAGCTTTGGCATTCCGGGCATATTGCATAGGGAACGGCGCCTTCACGTCAAAGGGCGTGTACGCCAGATACAGGGCATGCTTCTTGCCGTAAATCGATTCGGAACGGGTGAAGTTGTTTCCCATCTGGGGATCGGTTTCGGAATACATGCCGATGTAGACGCCCGAGACGGGCTCGAACTTGGCTAGTCCTCCCTTGAAAGATCGGGTCATCGAGCTTATTTCGGCTTCTTCGGCCGTCGACACATAGAGATCAAGAGTGGTGCGGATCTGCTCAGCCCGCATGGTGTCCGCCGCTCCCCAATCCTTGCCGTCTTTCAGCCAGTATTCATTCTCCAGCTCATAATAACGGATGGCCTCGTCATACTGCTTAACGGAGTCATAATACTTCGCGAGAGACTTCGCATAGAGGGCAGCGTTCGTCCACTCCCCGAGTCCGGCGAAATGAGGAATCAGTTCCTTCCAGTAAGGGACGGCTCCAGCCGGATTCCCGGCCTGTTCCTGTGCCTTGGCGTTAACCTCCATGGTCCACCATTTGTCGGCATGAGCCACCTGAGGGGCCGTGACGGAGGTAACGAGCAGGACGGCTGCAGCTGCGGCTGAAAACAGCATTTTGGCGGAGGCGGAACGGTTCTTTCGGGAAGGGGCGGCGGATGGGGGGCGATTAACGGTTGGACTCATGGGATTAGGTGTTCTTCCTCTCTTGGTGTGGATCTTGATCCTTATTTCCTTTTCCTAATTATACCTCTTTCCGCCTTGGTTCTCATCCTATTTCTTCCTTTCGGTGCCGCATTTCCCACAAGAATAGCGGCCTCTGTCTCCTTAAGAGAGGCCCCGGTGGATATTCCCTTCCCCGGTGTTGTAGAATAGGAGGGACAACCGACGAAGGAAGGTTCTGACATGCTAGTTGCCGATAAGTGGAAAGATTACGAATTGATTGATACCGGAAACGGAGAAAAGCTGGAACGCTGGGGAGGCTTCGTCCTCCGTCGGCCGGATCCTCAAATCATATGGCCGATTGAGAAGGAGAACGAAGTTTGGACCCAAGTCAGTGCCCGTTATCACCGCAGCTCGAGCGGAGGCGGGCAATGGGAAGAGAAGGTAAAGCTTCCGGAGCGGTGGACGATCGGGTACGAAGGCCTGAAATTCTACATTCGCCCGACGAGCTTCAAGCACACCGGCCTGTTCCCCGAGCAAGCGGCCAACTGGAGCTGGATGATGGACAAGATCCGTTCGGCGGGCCGTCCGATTCGGGTGCTCAACCTGTTTGCCTATACGGGAGGAGCGACCGCCGCCTGCGCTTATGCCGGAGCGGAAGTATGCCACGTGGATGCCGCCAAGGGCATGGTGCAGTGGGCCAAAGAAAATGCCGCCCTCTCCGGGCTCGCCGACCGGCCCGTCCGCTACATTACCGACGATGTATTCAAATTCGTTCAACGCGAGCATCGCCGCGGAAGCCGGTACGACGCTATTATCATGGATCCTCCGTCCTATGGCAGAGGCCCGGGCGGTGAAATGTGGAAGCTCGAAGCGGACCTGTACCGGTTCGTGGAATCCTGCACGGCCGTTCTGACCGACAACCCTCTCTTCTTCCTGATTAACTCTTATACGACGGGACTATCGGCATCGGTACTGACCAACATCCTGACGCTTACCCTGAAAAGAAACCACGGGGGAACCATCACGAGCGATGAAATCGGGCTTCCGATCACGGCCTCCGGTCTTAATCTGCCGTGCGGCATTCTCGGCCGTTGGGAGGCGTAAGAAGCCATGGGGAACACGCCCGCTTCTTCCGCCGGTATCCCTGTCCTCTATGAGGACAATCACCTGCTCGTGGTGGTGAAGCCCTGCAATGTCCCCGTGCAGGCGGACGATTCCGGTGATCCGGATCTGCTGACTATGCTCAAGGAAGACATCAAGGTTCGATACAACAAACCCGGCAACGTCTATCTTGGCCTCGTCCATCGGCTGGACCGGCCGGTCGGTGGAGTCATGGTGTTTGCCCGAACGTCCAAGGCGGCCTCCCGTCTGTCGGATGCCGTCCGCACCCGCAGCATAGGGAAATCGTACGCCGCCGTGGTGCATGGGTCCCCTTCCCTCGGGAAGGAAGGCTGCATCATTACCTGCTGAAGGACTCCAAGACGAATACGGTTTCTGCCGTATCCTCCCGAACTCCGGGCGCCAAGGAGGCACTTCTGGATTACCGAACGTCGGGCAGCCGCGAAGGATACAGCCTGGTGGCCGTCCGGCTCCAGACGGGACGTTCCCATCAGATCCGCGTCCAGTTTGCGGCCACCGGCTGTCCGCTGTACGGCGACCAGAGGTACGGGGCGGACCGGACCTCTCCCGGCCAGCAGATCGCCCTGTGGTCAACCGGACTGGCCTTCGAGCATCCGACCACAAAGGAACCATTGTCCTTTCATTCCCCGCCTCCCCGTCTCTATCCGTGGACCCTTTGGGAGGAATCGGACTACCTTTCCTTCGAATAGAACAAAAAAAGTGCAGGGACGCTATCGTCTCCGCACTTTTTTTGTTGGATTAGCCACCCTGGACGCAAACTACCCAAAGGCGATGCTTTCGTCCGTCCTTGGGAATCCTACCGGGGGATCGCCGATTGGTCAGCTGGCTGGTCGTCCTGTTATGCCCGCTGGGGCTTAAGCGCTGCTCGCTACCTTGCCAAGCAAATACACAAGCAGCTGTTGGTTATGAGAAGAAATTTTGCTCAAGTGGGACTCCACGAACTGACGGCGGATATCCAAGCCGCGCTGGCATTCCGTCTGGCCTTTCTCCGTCGCCATGACCCAAACGATTCTCCGGTCCTTCTCGTCTCTTTCCCTGACAATCAATCCGCTTTTCTCCATCCGGTCGAGAAGCGTAGTGATCGCGGCGGGGGTCGTCTCCAGATACTCGATGAAATCGGACGGCTTCATGCGTTCCTGAAGGTGCAGGTGCTCCAGTACGTTCAGCTGGCTTTCGGTCAGCGATGGGGTCAGCTGGGAATCCATGAAGCTCTTCATGTCTTTGGAAAGCTTGTGCCACAGCTTGATAAAATCCGTTGAATACATACCGTTATTCCTCCGATACCTTGTACTATTGGTTTTTCATAGCTCCATCATACCATCGGAGGAGCGCGAAAAAAGGTTAAGTCAATTAATATTTTAATTCATTAATCGATAGAATCATGTAGCTTTTGACGGCATTCCACATATACTGTCAGTAGGCGCAATGACAAGGAGGAACATTTTATGCACCCGCTTACCCCTATGGACAAGGAAGAACTCTTAACCCGTGCCCGGGCCGAAGGATTAATCCAAAACGACCCGGACTGGATCCGTTCCCTGGAGGAACCGATGCCGGCCTGGGCCGTTCTGAATCTGGTTATGACTCTGCTCGAGAAACTGAATCCCCCGAACGGAAGCTACGATTGAGGAAGGCGGAGCACATCCTTGACCGATTCGCCCTTTCCAAGAGGAACGAGGGTTCTGCCTATGGAGCTTCGTTGTTCGATAGGGGTCTTCTCCGTGGAGTACGTATGCTTCTCTCCCGAACTGGTGACCACCATGAAATCAAAGGGCTCTTTCACGGCAAAGGCTTGAACGAGCTCGGTTCCGTTGGACTTGACCCGCTTGCCTTCCTTAAACTCGAACGTCAGGATGCCCTTGCCCCCGCGTCCCTGCTGAAGATAATCGCATAGGAGCGAACGCTTGGCATAGCCTTGATCCGATATCACGAGAAGCTCCCCTTCATCCGGATCGACCCACCCGGCACTGATCACTTCGTCATTCTCCTTCAGAGCAATTCCCCGTACCCCGGCCGCCGCGCGGCCCATCGGATTGACTTCCTCTTCCCGGAACCGGATGCTCATTCCCTGCTTGGTGACCAGCACGATCTCCTGATTCCCTTCGCTCAGCTGGACGTGGATGACCTCGTCTTTGTCCCCAACCTTGCAGGCTACGATCCCGCTGGATCGATTCGTGTAGTACTCCTTGAGTTCGGTCCGTTTTACCTGCCCCCGTTTCGTCACGAAGACAAGGGACTTGCCCGCTGCCTGGAAGTCTTTAACCGGAATAACGCTAACGATCCGGTCATCCTTGGCTAACGGAATCACATTCACGATGGCCGTGCCGGTGTCCTTCCATTTGTACTCCGGTACTTGATGAACCGGCAGCACGAAGGATTGCCCGTTCTTAGTGAGAAGAAGGAGATTCTCGATCGTATTGACATCGAAGATGAAGCGGAGGTAGTCCCCTCCTTCATTCCGGTGCTTCCGATTTCTCCGCCCGAGCGCGTAAAGGAAAGCTTGCTGGTTCGTTTCACATAGCCTTCATGCGTCAAGGCAACCAGCACGTCCTCCGGAGTGACCATAACCTCCAGGTTGACCTTGAGCTCTTCCACTTCTCCCTGGATCTCGGAACGGCGGTCGATCCCGTACTTATCGCGGATCTCCGTCAATTCCTCCTTGATAACCTTGATCAGCTTACGGGTGCTGCCCAATATTCCTTGCAGGTAAGCGATCGTCCGTTGAACTTCCTTCAGTTCTTTCTCCAGGGAATGGATTTCCAGATTGGTCAGGCGGTACAGCTGTAGAACCAGGATGGCATCGGCTTGACGCTCCGTGAAGCCGAACTGCTCGACCAGGTTGTTCTGGGCATCCTGCCGGTTTTTGGAGGCCTTGATCGTGGCGATAACTTCATCCAGGATGTTCAGGGCTTTCACGAGCCCCTCCAGCACATGAGCCCGGTCCTCGGCCTTCTCCAGCTCGTATTGGGAGCGGTGGGTCACCACTTCCTTCTGGTGCTCGATGTAAGCCTGAAGAATGTCGCGCACGCCAAGCTGCCGAGGCGTTTTGTTGACAATGGCCACCATGTTGAAGTTGTAAGCGACCTGAAGGTCCGTTTTCTTGTACAAGTAAGCGAGAATGCCCTGGGCATCCGCTTCCTTCTTCAGCTCGATGACGATCCGAAGCCCGTTACGGCCACTCTCGTCCCGAACCTCGGCAATCCCCTCCACCTTCTTCTCCAGCCGGATATTCTCCATGACGGTTACGAGTCGGGATTTCACCACTTGGTAGGGAATCTCGGTGATGACGATCTGCTGCTTTCCTCCGCGCATGTCTTCAATAGCGGTCCGGGCCCGCAAATAAATCCGGCCCTTGCCGGTACGGAAGGCTTCCCGGATTCCCTCTTCACCCATGATGATGCCGCCCGTCGGGAAATCCGGTCCTTTGACGATCTCCATCAACTGGTCGAGCTCCGTATCCGGATTCTCCATGAGCAGGATGCAAGCATTGATGACCTCCCGGAGATTATGAGGAGGAATTTCGGTGGCGAAGCCGGACGAAATCCCGCTTACTCCGTTAATCAGCAGGTTAGGAAACCGCGAAGGAAGGACCACGGGCTCTTTGTTGGTGTTGTCGAAATTATCCTTGAACAGGACGGTCCGCTTCTCGATATCGCGCAGAAGCTCCATGGCGATAGGAGAAAGCCGGGCTTCCGTATAGCGCATGGCGGCCGCCGGATCATCGTCCATTGAGCCCCAGTTCCCGTGGCCGTCTATCAGCACGTGCCCCATTTTCCAAGGCTGGGCCATGCGGACCATTCCCTCGTATATGGAGGAGTCTCCGTGAGGATGGTAATTCCCCATGACGTCCCCTACCGTCTTGGCCGACTTGCGGTACGGCTTGTCCGGGGTGTTGCCGGCATCATACATGGAATACAGAATCCTGCGTTGAACCGGCTTAAGCCCGTCCCTGACATCAGGAATGGCCCGGTCCTGAATGATATATTTGGAATAGCGGCCGAACCGGTCGCTAACAATGTCCTCTAGAAAGGCGGGCAGAAATTCTTCCAGTGTTCCCATCTAACTACTCCCTTACTCCTCATATTCCGTAAAGTCAACGTTCTCAATAATCCAGCGCTTCCTCGGGTCCACTTTATCTCCCATAAGGGTGGTTACCCGGCGCTCCGCCTTCGCGGCGTCTTCGATCTGCACTTGAAAAAGAGTGCGGGATTCCGGATTCATCGTCGTTTCCCATAACTGATCCGGGTTCATTTCGCCCAGACCCTTGTACCGCTGAAGCTCGAAATTACGACCGAACTCCTTCGTGATCTTCTGCAGGTCTTCATCGGAGAAAGCATATTTCTCCATCGTGTTCTTTCCGCTCTTCTTGGTTACCTTGTAAAGCGGGGGCTGGGCGATGTAAACGCGTCCCGCATCCACGAGCGGCTTCATATACCGGTAGAAGAAGGTCAGCAGAAGCACTTGAATGTGCGCCCCGTCGGTATCCGCATCCGTCATGATAATGATCTTGCCGTAATTGCTGCCCTCCTGCTCAAAGTCCGAGCCGACTCCCGCTCCGATAGCCGAAATGATCGCCTTGTATTCATCATTCTTAAGAATGTCGACCAGCTTCGCCTTCTCGGGGTTCATCGGCTTGCCCTTCAGCGGGAGAATGGCTTGATGCTTGGAATCCCGCCCCTGCTTGGCGGAGCCCCGGCCGAATCCCCTCCACGATAAAGAGCTCGTTGCGCATATAATCCTTCGATTGCGCCGGGGTGAGCTTGCCGTTCAGGTTTGAGCTTTCGCTCCGGCCTTTCTTCCCGCTGCGCACTTCTTCCCGCGCTTTGCGAGCGGCTTCCCGTGCCTTCGCCGATTGAACGGCTTTCTTGAGTAGAAGCTGTCCTACGGAAGGATTCTCCTCCAGGAAGACGGCCATCTTCTCCGACACAACGGCGTCGACGGCGCTTCTGGCCGAGGAGCTGCCCAGCTGATCCTTCGTCTGGCCGACGAATTCCACCTCGCCCATCTTAATGTTGATGACGGCCATCATTCCTTCCCGGAGATCCGCGCCGTCCAGGTTCTTGTCCTTCTCCCGAAGGATGCCGGCCTTGCGGGCGTAATCGTTCATGACCCGGGTAAAGGCTGTCTTGAAGCCGGTCTCGTGGGTTCCGCCTCCGCGGGTCGGGATGGAGTTTACGAACGAAGCAAGAGTCTCGGTGTACCCGTCATTATACTGGAGGGCTACCTCCACCTCGATCTCGTCTTTCTCCGCCTGGAAGTGGACGACGTCGTGCAGGACCGTCTTCTCTTCGTTCAGGAACTGGACGAACTGGCTCGCTCCCCCGTCATACTGGAAGATATCTTCCTTGCCTGTCCGTTCGTCCTTGATCGTGACTTTCAAGCCCGAGTTCAGGAAGGCAATCTCCTGCAGCCGCTCCGCCAGCGTATCGTAGTTAACGTTAATGCCGCCCTGAAACACTCTTTTGTCCGGCTTGAAGGTGATGCGCGAGCCCGTCTGGCGGGTATTGCCGATGATCTCTAGTCCGGTCACCGGCTCTCCCACATGCTCCTTGCCGTCCTTGTCGACCCAATACTCGAACCGCTGTCGGTGGATTTTGCCGTCGCGGTATATGTCGACCTGGAGCCATTCGGACAGCGCATTGGTTACCGACGCCCCAACCCCATGCAGGCCACCGGACTTCTTGTAGCCGGAACCGCCGAATTTCCCGCCCGCATGAAGAATGGTGAAGACAACTTGCGGCGTCGGGATCCCCATCTTGTGCATACCGGTCGGAATGCCCCGCCCGTTATCGAACACCGTGATGGATTGGTCCTTATGGATCGTGACCTCGATAGCGGAAGCATGCTTAGCGAGATGCTCGTCCACTGCGTTGTCCACGATTTCCCATACCAGATGGTGAAGCCCGGAAGTGCCCGTGCTGCCGATGTACATCCCCGGCCTTTTGCGGACGGCCGTCAGCCCTTCCAGTACTTGTATGTCATCCGCGTCGTACTTTCCCGACTTCGGATTCGCTTGTTCCTCAAAAGATTTAACTGCTCGGCCATCCAAACAGCCTCCTATATCTCTAAAATGACCTTAGATCCTCCAGGGGAGGATCTCCATAACAAGAACGCTTGTTCTTATAGTTTACCCTAACATATCCCTTTTCGTAAACACCCGGAAGGCGATCGCCAGCCCGGCCAGCCCCCAAATAGAGAGAACCGTCAGGGAAAAGGCAAGATTCAATCCCGGAACCGGGGGAAGAGTGGCGTTCATGTAGGATACCAAATCCAGGTTAATCATAAACAAATATTTGGCGCTTTCCCACGAAGAAACCATGTTCGTCAGAATGGTTCCCGCAATCAGCGTCGCTAGCATGATGCCCATTCCCGCCGCCGTGCTTCGAACCAATACCGATACCATCAGCGTCAGGCAGGCTACCACCGTGCAGCTGAACCAGGCCAGCCCGAACTCCATGATGAGATACAGCCATTGCGGTACGACGTGAACCTTCTCGGTGCTGAGTTCATCACCGGTCACCTGATAGCCGGTCAGCACGGGCATGTCCCAACCACCATAGCCGAAAACGAGCCCGGAGATCAAATAAGACAGCACTCCCGTCGACAAAAGAATGAGCGAGACGAACAGAAGGAGCGATACCAGCTTACTCATGAGAATTTTCCATCTTCTGACGGGCCGTGTCAAGAGCAGCTTCATCGTACCGGTCGACTGCTCGGAGGAAACGAGGTCGGAAGCGACCACCGCCACAAGCAGCGGAAGGAAAAGGGAAATCGAATTTTTTAAGAAATCCCGGGTAAAGGTTACCCCGTTAGGAGACGAAGGATCGACGTTTTTATCAAGCGAATATTGGAGCCTCTGGATCTCGACGCGGCGCCACTTTTTCCAGTCCTCGGGAATGTTGTTGCTGAGCCCGTTCGTCAAATCCGTAATCCGCTTGTTGACGGATACCCGCCAATCGGTCGTTCCGAGCTGCTTGCGGGTATTCTCCGCGACCTTCATCTGGGCGTAGGTAAAGATGGGGATGAGAATAAGAATGATAAGGAGGACGACGAGAAACCGGCGTTTCTTCAGCATCTTGATCGTTTCGTTCTTGACAAGCGGATACAAGCTAACCAATCTTCTCACCCTCCGTCAGCCGCAGGAACAGATCTTCCAACGTGGGATTTTTGATCAAGATTGAATAGACGTCAGTCCCGGCCTGAACCAGCTTTCGGTTGAGGTCAGGAATTCGGTCGGCGGGCATCAGCGTGACGATCTCCGAGGTGTCGGCCGTAACAACCCCGGGTTCTTCCTCTCCCTGAGCATCAGCCGACGGCTCGGCATATTCCCGCAGCAGCGGCCAAGCTTCACGATAAGGAGCCACCTTCCAGACCACCGTGCTTTCGGACTGCTGAATCAGTTCCTTCACTTCCCCTACGGCAATCACGCTGCCATGACTGATAATGGCCACCCGGTCGCACATCAGCTGGATTTCGCTCAGCAGGTGGCTCGACACAAAGACACTTAGCCCCGTGGCGGCCAAGCGGCGGATAAACTCCCGCATTTCCTTGATTCCTTGAGGATCCAGGCCATTGGTAGGCTCATCCAGAATCAGTAGCTTAGGATACCCGAGCAAAGCCTGGGCAATTCCTAGTCTCTGCCGCATCCCGAGGGAATACGTTTTGACCTTGTCGTGAATCCGCTGGTCCATCCCCACAATCTCGACGACTTCCTGAATTCGCTCGCGCCCGACGTTAGGGAACATTCTGGCAAAATGCTCCAGGTTCTCCCAGCCGGACAAATACCCGTACAGCTCGGGATTTTCCACGATGCATCCGACATGAACGAGTGCCTCTTCCGGCTTCTCTGCGACTGGGATTCCGCAAATGGATATCGTACCCTCCGTCGGACGGATCAAGTTCACGAGCATACGGATCGTTGTCGTTTTACCGGAGCCGTTCGGCCCGAGAAAGCCGAAAACCTCGCCTGCCCTCACATCAAAGGAAATGCCTTTGATGATTAAGCGGTCTTTTATTTTCTTTTTTAACCCATGAACGGACAGAACCACTTCCTTCTCCATGGCTTACGGCCCCTCCCTTTATTCCAGTACCTGCCGAACCCGTTCGGCCATGCGGGCATAGCCTTCCTGGTTAGGATGGTAATGATCGTTATACAAATACTTCAAGAGATTCTGCTGAAACAGATCATAGGTCGGCACAACGGTAATGTTGGAATACTTGTTGGCGCTCCGGGATGCGGCATCGGCAAAATCTTGTACCGCCTTCGAGCCTTTGCGGTCGGGATCCACATCGAGAAAAGGATGATAGAACATGGTATAGACGATCTTGGCTTTCGGATTGAGCTCCGCGATTCTTGTGAAGATTTTATCCAGTCTGGCGGTCGCTTCCGGTAAATTATTGGCCAGGCTGTCCATGTCGATATTGAGCTCACCCTTGCTGTTCAGAATGTTGTTCCCGTTCACCCCGGTACGGAAAATATCGTTGCCGCCTATGGTGAGAAGGATGACATTCGACTGCTTGATAAAGTCGGGGAGCTGGCTTCCCGGTTTGTTCAGCGAATCGAGAAGCTGCTGGGTGGTCGAGCCGATTACCGCATAGTTCCAGACGAAAACCTCTTTCTTAAGATCCTTGGCCAGCCCTTCCTTAACCCGTTCGACATAGCCTTTGCCCGAGGTGTCCCCCGTTCCTTTTGTAAGCGAATCCCCCAGCGCCAAAATTTGAATTTTGGAGGAGTCCAGAGCATTTTGCTGAGGCTGCGGGGTCGGGGCGGGGGCTTGTCCCAATTCCGTCGGTTTCGGATTGAGGGTCGTTTGAACGGCATAAACGAAGCCGAACAGAAAGAGCAGAGTGGACAGCAAGCCGATGGCGCCCGCTGTTCGCCACAGCAGCCGGGTGGATTTCATGACACTTCCCTCCATCTACCGTATCTTGGATTAAATTTATTATAAGAGTAAAGCTTCGCTCTTTAATTTGCAAATCACCTCTGCGCGGCGCCAATTAAAAAAGACAGCCGCGGTTTCTCCGCAGCTGTCCGTATTAATGATTTACTGCCCCGCCGCTTCACTGAGGAACCGGTACTGGGCCTGAATCAATCCATAGTAGATTCCCTGCTTGCGCATCAGATCCTCGTGACTGCCGGATTCCATCATTTTGCCATGGTCCAGCACCACGATGTTGTCCGCATGGCGGATGGTAGACAGCCGGTGGGCAATGATGAACGACGTTCTGCCGTGAAGGAGCGTTTTCAGCGCTTCCTGGATTTTCAGCTCCGTCTCGGTGTCGATGCTCGCCGTCGCCTCATCCAGAATGAGGACACGGGGATCGGCGAGTAGCGCACGGGCGAAGGAGAGAAGCTGCCGCTGCCCCATGGACAGGATGTTGCCCCGCTCTTGGACTTCCGTATCGTAGCCGTTCGGCAGACTCACGATGAAATCGTGAGCGTGGACAGCCTTGGCGGCCGCCTCCACCTCGGCATCCGTCGCTTCCAGCCGGCCGAACCGGATGTTGTCCCGGATCGTCCCGGAGAAGATGAACGTATCCTGAAGCACAATGCCCACTTGGGACCTCAAGCTCTGAATCGTCACATCACGGATGTCGTGGCCGTCGATTAGAACTCTTCCTTCGACCGGGTCGTAGAACCGGCACAGCAGATTGATGATGGTGCTCTTGCCGGAGCCTGTATGCCCAACTAGCGCTATCGATTGGCCGGCCTGAACCTTCAGGTTGAACCGGTGCAGCGCCGGACGGCCGGGTTCGTACTCAAATACGACATTGTCGAAATGAATATGGCCTTGAATGCTCGGAAGCGCAGGCGCATTCCCTTTTTCCGCAACCGTAGGCTCTTCGTCGATAAATTCAAAGATGCGTTCCGACGATGCCATGGCGATGAGAAGCTGGGAATACATTTGACCGAGCCGGTTAATCGGCTCCCAGAAATGCCCGATATAGGTAGCGAAGCCAACCAATACCCCGATGGAGACTTCCCCATTCTGCACGAGCTTGGCGCCATACCAGAACAGAATGCAGTACCCGATCGCGCCTGTGACTTCGATAATCGGCCCGAAGCTCTGATTAAGAGCCGATGCCTTGTTCCAGGCCACGCGGTTAACCCCGTTCATGTTGCTGAAGAACTTCATGTTTTCTTTTTCCTGCGTGTAGGCCTGGGTTACCCTCATGCCCTGGATGCTTTCGTTCAGATGCGCGTTGATTCTCGAGTTCTTCATCCGCACATCCTGCCAGGCGAGCCGGATTCTTTTGCGCAAGGTGGTCGAAACCATAAACATTAGGGGAACCGTGAGCATGATGGCCAGTCCCAGCTTCACGTTAAAGGTAAGCAGAATCACGATGATTCCTAGCAGCTGGACACAGTCGATCAGCACGTTCACGACCCCGTTGGTAAAAAGATCCTGCAGCGAATTGACGTCGTTCGTAATGCGGACCAACACCGAGCCGGCCGGCCGCTTGTCGAAGAAGCGGAAGGACAGCCGCTGGATGTGGCTGAACAAATCATGCCGAAGGTCGTAAATGACCCGCTGTCCGATCATGTTCGTATACCGGATCCGGTAATTGCCCGCCAGCCACTGAATGAGGTAAGCGGCCGCCATGCTGCCGACGAAGATATAGAGCAGCTTCAGGTTTTTATCTTCTAAGGCATGGTCGATGGCAAAGGAAATCAGCATGGGAATGGCCAGCTTCGTCATGGTCACAAGCAGCATGCTGAGCAGGATAATCGGAAGCATCTGCTTGCTGTACGGCTTCATGTAAGTGCCGAGCCGCCGGATTTGGCTCCAGTTAAAGGGCTTTTCGATGGCGTCGTCGTCCTGATATACGAACCGCTCTTGCTTGGTTTCCTTGCTCTCTTCTGTGGTGCCCTTCTGGTTAGGCTTGTTCGCGGTACTCAATTGGCCATCCTCCGTTCGGCTTGGGAGCCGCTTTGGGCTCCGGTTTATCG
The DNA here is from genome assembly GCA_030323305.1 of Paenibacillus sp. CC-CFT747. Taxonomy (GTDB): domain Bacteria; phylum Bacillota; class Bacilli; order Paenibacillales; family NBRC-103111; genus Paenibacillus_AO; species Paenibacillus_AO aurantius. The sequence continues at coordinate 5,598,215 of CP106741.1, forward strand.
GCGTATTGGATATCGAAGGTTTCCCGGTAAGGGCCCGGCTGGCCCAGCAGCTCCTCGTGGGATCCCCGCTGAACGACTTTTCCTTCGTCGAGAACAAGGATCTCATCGGCGTGACGCAGCGAGGAAATCCGGTGAGCAATAATGAATACGGTCCGGCCCGCCATCAATTCCCGGAAGCCGGCTTGGATTTCGTGCTCGGTTTCCATATCGACGGCGCTTGTCGCGTCATCGAGGATGAGAATTTTCGGATCCTTCAGCAAAGCGCGGGCAATGGCAATCCTCTGCTTCTGGCCGCCCGACAGGCCCATTCCCCTCTCCCCTACGATCGTGTCATAGCCCAAGGGAAGCTCCATAATGAAATCATGAGCTTTGGCCAGCTTTGCAGCCTTGATAATATCCTCCATCGACACATCGCGGTTGCCGTAGGAGATATTGTTGCGGATGGAGGAAGAGAACAGGAACGTTTCCTGGAACACGACCGCGATTTGCTTCCGCAGACTGTCCAAGGTAATATCATTGATGTTGACCCCGTCGAGCGTGATGCTTCCTTCCCGGACATTGTAAGCCCTCATCAGAAGCTGGATGACCGTCGACTTGCCGGCCCCGGTGCCTCCGAGCAATCCGATCACCGTTCCGGCAGGAGCATCAAAGTTCAGATTGGTAATGGCAGCCGGCTTATCGGGATAATGGAAGGTCACGTTGTTGAACTTCACATGTCCTTTTACCGACTCGCTCTTGAGTTCCAGAGCGTTCTCTTTGTTCTTGACATGAACGTACTGGTGAAGAATCTCCAGAATCCGTTCGCCGGATGCTTTGGATTGGGTGAAATTGTTAATATGAAAGCCGATTCCCCACATGGGGCCGATGATATACCAGATCAAGCTGAAGAACGCGACCAGTTCACCGGTGGTCATGCTTTCCTTGATGACCATATAGCCGCCGGTTCCGAGCAGTACGACGACACTTAAGTTCGCAAACAGCTCCATAGCGGGAAAATACTTGGCCCATATATAAGACGTCGTGATATTGTTCGTCTTGTACTCTTCGCTGCGGATCGAGAATTTCTCTACCTCATGAGGCTCCCGGGCAAAGGATTTGACCGTACGGACCCCGTGATGTTCTCCTGCACCGCGGTGGTCATGCTGCTCATGGACTGCCGGATGCTCCGGAAGGCGGGATGAATCTTGCTCTCGAATTTAACGGCGGTGAAAGCTAAGAAAGGCATAGTGACCATCGTGAGCAGCGTCAGCTTCCAGTTGATCGCGAACATCATGCCGCAGCCAAAGACCAGCATCAGCACCACATTGACGATTTGGGCGAAGCCGAAGCCGATAAACTGGCGGATCGCTTCCAGGTCGGCAGTTAAACGGGACATCAGGTCCCCGGTTCTCGCTTTGTCATAATACTGGAAGGACAGAAACTGAAGCTTCTCGTACAGCGCATTTCTCAGGTTGAAAGCGACCCGGTTTCCGAGCCTTCCCCCAAGAAAACCGTGGATAAATTGTAAAAGCCTTTTAGCGTCACCACTCCGACGACTAACAAGGCTAACGTAGGGACCGTCTGAAATTGTCTCGGCTTGATGACATCATCAATGAGATAGCGCAAAAGGTTAGGATAAACCAAGCCTAATGCCGTAGCGCACATTAAACAAAAAATAGATGAAAATAACAACTTTCGTTCCGACCAATAATACTCCTTCAGCTGCCTAAATACATTCATGATGAGCCCCCCGCTCGATTACCCCATTAAATTTACCGGGCCGCCTCTGGAAGTCTAACCAAAAGTCGCCAGGTATTCCATAACATTTATGAATATTAACACCTTACCTGGCAACCTTCAACGAGGGGAATCCACCATAATTCCGTATATATCCGATAGAACACAGAAAAACCGCAGACAATCTGCGGTTCTCTTTTAAATCATCGGAATCCCCGGGTATCACTCCAGCATCTTTCCGATTTGATTTTGTTTCTGCTGAAGCCCGTTCAAGTCAACTTTCATCTCCAACGCGCTCTTCATTCCTTCGTAGTGCTCAGCTGCCGATTCCGTCAAAAGGGACCGCTGATTCTGGCGGGTCTCCACGTATTGGGCTGCGTATTCGGTCTCGAATTCCTCTCTGTGCTTGTCAACGAATAGCTGGATCCAACCGTTGAAATCCGTTTCCAGTACGCTTCTGAGCTTCTGCTTGCCCTCCCCTTCGAAAAAGGCTTTGGCGTTCCGGAAATAGCCCGCCAGCCTCTTGATATCGGCTTCTCCTGCCTCTATCTGCTCCCGAACCTGCGGGGTGCGGAAAGCCGGCACCGGATAGTCCATTCCCGGATAAGTTCCCATTCGGGAGTGAAGCACGGCTTCATCGGAAGCAAACTGCTTGGCCAAGCTCTTGTTTAAATAGGACTCGATGCGAAGCGTGGTCGCCAGCACTTCTTGAGACAGGTCATAGGAAACGAGCCTCACGAGCTCGAACCAGGAGGAGCGCAGCGCCTGCTTGATATCCCGGCCGTCATCTTGAAGGGAGGAAGGATTAAACGCCATGGAATACAGCTCCCCGAAGCGGAAGGACAGCCGCTGCTTTACATAATACAGCAGCTCCTCAATCTCCTTCGTCAGCTCCTGCCGCCAATAAGGAGCTTCCCGGTCCTGGATTATCGTCAAAGCTTCCGAGTAGGCCGCGTTCAGGTCCCTTAGCTGCGCCTGCCGCTGCTCCTCGCTTTCTTGGGAGCGGCCGATCCATTCCGAAAGCTGCGCAGACGCCCGTGTAAGCTCCTGACGGGCCGAGCGCTCCGCCATGTCGGTCAGTTCCCCGAGGGTGAAGCGGATAAAGTCCTCCTCAAAGACTGTGATTCCGGATTGCTGCAGCATCCGGCCGTCCCCGCTTTGCTTCGCCTGAACGGCGAGCTGGCTTGAGACGGGATACATCCGGGGATTTCGAACTCCGTGCTTGACCAGGTTGTCCTCCACATGACGGATGACCTGGCCAAGCTCTTCTTCATCCGCCGCGAGGTCCGAGGCATTGACGAGGAAGAACATTTTGTCCAGCTCGAAGGCATCCTTCACCCGGCCCAGTTGGAGTAGAAACTCCCGGTCCGCCTGGGAGAAGGCGTGGTTGTAGTAGGTTACGAACAGAATGGCATCCGCGTTCTTGATGTAGTTGAAAGCCACCCCTGTATGCCGGGCATTGATGGAATCGGCTCCGGGCGTATCGACGAATACAATCCCTTGATCCGTCAAAGGGTTGGAATAGTGCAGGCCGATCGTTTCCACAAAGCAGGATTTGCTCTCGTCCGCTACATACTCGGCAAACTCGTTCAGACCTACCGTCTTTTCCTGCCCCAGGTGCTCCTTCGCCTGCTCCCAGCCTTTGTTAACCGCCTGAAGAAAAGAATAGTGAGGCTTTCCTGCCTCCGTCACCCGATCCGGGGTCAGGCCGCGGATGCTCCTTAAGCTGTCCTCCCAGCCGCCTCCCTCCACGCCTAGTACTTTCAAGGAGTGCTGAACCTCATCCAGCATATAAGCGGGGGACTTCATCCTTACCACAACCGTCCCATGCGGGTGTTCCTGGTCTACGGGAAGAATCATATTAATAGCCGCCGTTGTCGGATTAGGCGAAACCGGCAGGATTCTTTCCCCGAGAAGCGCATTGGCAAACGAGGATTTGCCTGCGCTGAAGGCACCGAACAAAGCGATCGTAAACCGGTTCTTCTCCAGCCTTTCCGCTTTATCAAGCATGGAGCGAACTTGCGATTTCATCGCCGGAATCTCCTGGAGCAGGTGAGCCGCTTCCTTCAGGCGGCCTGCGGAGGATTCCAACCTGCCCCGATGATGCCGGTCCGTCAGAAGCGAAGTCGTCCGGGAGGCAGCCGCCTGGGGAGGCTCCGCTGTCAGCACGGCGACAGAGGAAGCCGCCTTCCGTTCTGCCGCCGCTCCCGTTTCCGCGGCCGGCCAAGATTTACCGGCTTCTGTACCCGGGGCTTTCCCCGGCACCTCACGGTAATCTTCCGGATGAGGAAGACGAGGAGCGTGCTCCTCCCTGTTCCGGCTAACGCCGCTTTCACTTGGTTAAGCTGCGTCTGTTCTTCCTGCTCCAGCTCCTGCAGCTTCCGGTAAGAGGCAAGCTTACCTTCCAGCCTTTTAAGCTCCTTCTCCAGCGCATCCGCTTCGGAGAGGGAAGAACGCTCGACGGCCGCCCGCAGCTCCTCGAGCAGTTCCATGGCCATTTTGCGGTAATCGGACTTGATTTCCGAAGCCATCAGCTTGGAATAGGTCATGGTGTACTCGTTGGAGAAGACCGCCCCTGTACTCACCAGGGCGCTAAGCGTTTCAGGAGTCAGCTCTACGTGTAGGGCCTCCGCTTCTCCGAGCAGTCTGTCCTCTCCGGGGGCATAGGCGTTTACGAGCTTCTTGAGGTAATCCTTAAGATGCCATTCCAGGGCCGCTGTGACTTTTCCGCTGAAATCTTCGTGCAGAGCCGCCAGTCTGGCCTCGATTTCCCTTTGATTTTTGGCGGCGCTGGCAAACCAGCCTGTCTTGAAGCCCGGCCTGCGGCTCTCCAGATAATGATGGGCCAGATCCCGGGTTGGAGCTGGAATGAGGTTGGCATTTTCCACTATGCTGTTGATTTCTTTCTTCCACTCGTTAAAAGCGCCACCGGCTTCTGCCGTTCGTCAGAAAGCTGCTTGGTCAACTTGTCGTAAAGAGCTGGAAGCGAATCTCCCTCCCCTGCTCGGCGTCCGCAGCCTGTTGAAGAGAAAGTTTCTCTTCCCGGTTGCTGTCCGTCAGGTAAGTGGCATGCTGGGCCACCAAATGAAGCGCCGACCGGCGGACACTCCAGTCCCGCAGGGGCTCGGCTTCTTTCATGAGACGGTCCAGCAGCCAGACCAGCTTGGAGAATTCATTGTGGGGATGATCCGGCTGCCGAAGAGACAGATAAAGGATTCCATCGGGGACGATGTTCCATCCGGCAAAAGCCTCTTCCACGCTTCTTCGGTACTGCTCAAACGACAGCTCGGCTTCCCGGTGCTTGTCAATCTGATTGATAATCAGATAGAGGGCTTTCCCCAATCCTTCAGCATTTTCGTAAAAACCAGATTCATTTCGGATTGAACGTGATTGTAATCCATGACGTAGAACACCACATCCGCCAGATGAAGCGCCGATTCCGTCGCCATCTTATGGGCATCGTCGGTGGAATCGATACCCGGGGTATCCAGAAGCGCCGTATGGCCCTTGAGCAAGGGAATTGGATGGTGAATCTCCACCGATTCGATGTCGGTTCCATTCTTGCAGTAGGCGTCCAGTTCCTCCAGCGGGATCCGCTCCTCTGCCGCCCCGCTCCCTTCCGAACCGGCTCGATGGATGATCGCCGAAGGCTCGCCATGGCGGATCGTCACCACATTCGCGCTGGTGGGAATCGGGCTGGAGGGCAGGAGCCGGGTTCCGCACAGCTTGTTAATCATACTGGATTTGCCTGCCGAGAAATGGCCGCAGAAGGCCACATAAAGCTCCTTCTCCTCCAGCTTCTTTCTTAACTCCCCCATCTTCTCGGCGTTACCTTTGTCTCCCGCCTGCCTCATTGAATCGGCGGCCCGGGAGATTGCTAGTGAATTCATTCCCCATTCTCCTCTACCCGTCTGTAACGAAATCTTCCCGTAACAAGGAAAAAGCAGCCTAGTCACAAGGCCGCCCTTCCTAAACCTATAGGGTGCTTCTCTTAGGACAGAAGCGCACTTTCTTTCTCCGGAAGGAAAATTTCGAACACGTCTCCATGCTGCAGGATGGTGATGTCCTTGTCCTTCACTTTCATAACGACTACTTCCGGCTTGGTTTTCATGCGTTCCAAATAATTCTCGGGAACTTCGCCGGATTCGCTGACCATGACACCTTCGATTTCTTTTTCTTCGTTATCCGCGAGCGGTGTACTCAGCACCGTTTCATATATATCGGAAAACAACTCAAAGTTTTTGGTGTAAACGGCAATACATTTCATCTCGATATCCCATCCTTAATTATTTTTCTATGTTTGGCTTGTAGGCTGATGTTCCTTAGTTTTCCTGCTCTTGGGCAACTTCATACGTTTTTTGCCGGCGGGACATGTTTCAAGCAGTGGGCAAACCTCGCATTGGGGATTCTGGGCTTTGCAGTGATAGCGTCCGAAAAAGATAAAGCGATGATGGGCTAGCGACCATTCATCCTTAGGAATCTTCTTCATCAGCTTCTTCTCCACCTCTAGCACCGAATCGGTTTCCTTGGCGAGACCGAGCCGTTTGGAGACCCGCTCGACATGGGTATCGACCGCGATGGCCGGAACGCCGAAAGCATTGGAAACGACCACATTGGCGGTTTTGCGCCCTACACCCGGAAGCTCGACCAGCTGTTCATGCTTTTCCGGAATGCGGCCATCATATTTCTCCAGGATCATTTCACAGAGCTTCTGTATATTTTTGGCCTTGTTGCGGAACAAGCCGATTCGGCGAATATCTTGCTCGAGCTCCGACAAGGGCACGGACAAATAATCTTCGGGCTTCTTGTACTTCTCAAACAGGGATACCGTTACTTTATTAACCGTTTCATCCGTACACTGGGCGGACAGGAGGACGGCGATGGTCAACTCGAACGGATTGGAGTGATTCAACTCGCAATGCGCGTCGGGGAACATGGCAGCCATGGTGTCCAGAACCTGACGCATATGCTTGGAAGTCATCCTTGCTGCCCCACCTCCCTGCTGCTGACTTCGAACTTTCATTAAATTTCAGTCTATCGGAGTTTAACCCAATTATCAATGCCTTCCATCCCAAAAAAACGAATTTTTTTAGGCAAAAAAAGAAGCCGCTTGTCCGGCAAACGGCTTCTTGGCTCCCGTCCCAAGGACAGGCTAAGATTTCTTGATCGGATGGTCCAGTCCGACATGACCCATCAAACTGTCTACGGCTTTGCCGTCCACCAAGAAATCCACGGCTTTTACTTCCTCGAATTGAAAGAGGGTTTTTTCAACGCATCGATCAAAAGCTGCTCTCCGGGAGCTCCCAGTTGAGATTCCTTCGGCACCGTAAGATCAATGGTCAAGGTTCCTTCTTTAAGATCCGCCTTGTTGAAACTCATTCCTTCCGCAAGAGGCACGACTTGGGCATCCACCTTGACCTTCATTGTATTCAAAGCGGAAAGGTATTTGGAATTATCGGTCGTATAGCGGAGAGTAGACACTTTCTCCACAAGCTGACTTCCGTCCGCATTGCCGTAATAGACCTTGGCTTTGACTTCCTTCTCTTCCGTGGGAGGAGCCGTTTTGGCCGACGGAGAAGGCGCCGTGCTCGGGCTTGCAGACGGGCTGACGCTAGGGCTAGGGCTGGTGCTAGGACTCGAAACCGCAGCCCCCTGCGTTTTGTCCGGGTTTTTGTTATTCTGTCCGCAGCCGGAGAAAACCGCAAGGGCACAGGCCGTCAGCAGAAGAAGCGGTAATGATTTGTTGGGCATCGACGACACTCTCCTTAGTTCAGGTTCAGATACTGCTTGATACCATTGGCAATTCCGCCTGCCACCCGGTCCTGGAATGCGGCATTGAACATTTGCGGCTCGTCATTCGGACTCGAAAGGTATCCCACTTCAAGCAGCACCGCCGGCATATTCGTATATTTGACAACACGGAAATCGTTCTGTCTTACCTGGCGGTCAGGGAGCCCTGCTGCGGCAACCAAATTCTTGTGCATAATGTTGGCAAGCGACAGGCTTTCGGGTCTCCAGTAATAGGTTTCCGATCCGCTCGTGGAAGGAACCCATTTGTTCCCGTGAATCGACACGAATACGTTGGCTCCCAGGTTGTTCGCGAACTCACAGCGTCCGTCAAGCGTCACGAACGTATCGTCGCTGCGGGTCAGATAAACCTGGATATTCGGGTTCTGATCCAGAATCTTCTTGACCTTCAGGACCATGGTCAGATTAAAGTCTTTCTCCTGCTTGCCGGAGATCGAAATGGCACCCGGATCCTGATCCCCGTGTCCAGCATCCAGCACAACCTTGTACTTCGCATTTTTCAGCTGCACCACGACTTGGCCTTTGGATCCGTCCTCAATCAGACTGTACCCCGATTTCACCTTAAGATCAACCACTACGCGGATGGTCGAGGTGGCGGGATCGTTCACGGCATAACGAATGGCTGAGATGGAAGGGTTCGCGGTCCACACTCCCCATCTGACCGGCACCCGGTACCACGATGCCTGATCCGAAGGTAGTTCCCGGAAGGTCAATAACCAGCCTTTCGGGATTCGACAGGTACATCAACTTGCTTTTGATCGGTCCGCTGGCTTTGATGATGATTTGATCCCCGACCGATTCCATGGAAGTAATCTGGGGAACTCCCGGCTTAGGGGTTGGGGTTGGTGTCGGACTAGGTGTCGGTGTCGTTCCGCCATTAGACGGATCAGGAGTCTTTACGTAGACCGACTGGGTGGCGTCATCCCAATCCACAAGCAGTCCCAGTCTCTCCGCGACAAACCGCACCGGAATGAGCGTATTGCCCGCAAGCAGCACGGGAGCCGCTTCCAATGTGATCGCCTTGGAATTAAGGACAGCTTCTTTCTTGTTGATGACCAGCTGCATGTAAATGTCCGCTTTTTCTATGGTCACCATCTGCTTCGCTTGGTCCCAACTTACTTTGGCGCCCATGTTCTCGGAAATGATGCGTACAGGAACCATCGAATAATCGCCGATCTTGCGGGGAGCGACTTCCGGGTTTAACTGTTTTCCGTTGAAATAGAGCTTGATATCGGCTTGGGCGGCAAAAGTAAACTGGGGAATCAGAACGGTGAGCAGGAGCAGCGACAACATGGAGACTAAAAGCTTTTTCATCATTCACCTCTGGGACTTAATAGATTCTGCGTGCGGACGATAGATTAGACGAGCTTCCCGACAAAAAGTTGCGAAAAAATCCCCCATTGCCAGAAAATTCTGTTTCAATGGGGGATTTTCGGGTATTTTGTTAAGTTAGGCTCTTACTTATAAGCGATTCTTTGCTCGTTCTTCTGCTCGTAGGTGCTGATAGCATCGGCATGCTGAAGGGTAAGCCCGATGTCGTCCAGCCCTTGAAGCAGGAACTGACGGCGGTGCTCGTCAAGGTCAAAGGAAATCGTCAAGCCTTGATCATCGGAGATCGTCTTGTTCTCGAGATCAACGGTCAGCTGGTAACCAACGTTGGAAGCCGTGCGCTGGAACAGCTCTTCCACCTGCTCTTCCGAGAGCTTGATCGGCAGAATTCCGTTCTTGAAGCAGTTGTTGTAGAAGATATCCGCGAATGAAGGAGCGATAACCACGCGGAAGCCGTAATCCATGATCGCCCAGGGAGCGTGCTCCCGGGAGGAGCCGCATCCGAAATTGGCACGGGACAGGAGGATCGAGGCGCCTTGGTAACGCGGCTGGTTAAGCGGGAATTCCTCGTTCACTTCCCCGTTCTCAAACCATCTCCATTCAAAGAAGAGAAACTGGCCGAAACCGGAACGTTCGATTCTTTTTAGAAATTGCTTAGGGATGATAGCGTCGGTATCTACGTTAACCCGGTCGACCGGAACAGCCAGACCGGTATGTTTTTTGAATGATTCCATAGAAAGGGACTCCTCTCGGTTAGTTGAATTTCCAGTCGCGGACGTCTACGAAGCGTCCTTGGATCGCAGCAGCGGCTGCCATTGCAGGAGAAACAAGATGCGTGCGTCCTCCGCGTCCTTGACGGCCTTCGAAGTTACGGTTGGAGGTCGAGGCACAGCGGTCGCCCGGATCCAGTACGTCGGGATTCATCGCGAGACACATGCTGCAGCCGGCATCCCGCCACTCAAAGCCCGCTTCCGTGAAAACCTTGTCGAGTCCTTCCTTCTCCGCCTGAATTTTAACGCGGCCCGAGCCCGGTACCACGATCGCGTTTACTTTGGAAGAAACCTTGTAGCCCTTCGCTACGGAAGCAGCGGCACGCAGGTCCTCGATCCGTCCGTTCGTGCAGGAACCGATAAACACCCGGTTGATTTCGAGCTCGCTCATCGGAGTTCCCGGAGTGAGGCCCATGTATTCGAGGGCTTTCTCGGCGGCTTTTCTTTCGTTCTCTGTTGTGAAATCGGCCGGATTGGGTACCGTTGCCGAGATGCTCGTTCCCATCCCCGGGCTCGTTCCCCAGGTCACTTGAGGAATCAGGGAGTCGGCGTCAAAATCCACTACGCGGTCGTAGACAGCACCTTCGTCCGTAACGAGCTTCTTCCACTCTTGGACGGCGGCCTCGAAAGCTTCACCTTGGGGAACGTATTCCCGTCCACGCAAGTAATTGAAGGTTGTTTCGTCCGGTGCGATCAGACCTGCGCGAGCACCCGCTTCGATGGACATGTTGCAAACCGTCATGCGCTCTTCCATCGACAAGCCTCGGATGGCTTCCCCGGTATACTCGATAACATAACCGGTGGCAAAGTCCGTTCCGTACTTGGCAATAACGCCAAGGATAAGGTCTTTAGCCGTTACTCCCGGATTCAGCTTGCCGTTGATGCGAACTTCCAGCGTCTTGGCTTTGGACTGCTGCAGACACTGGGTGGCGAGCACATGCTCCACCTCGCTCGTTCCAATCCCGAACGCCAGAGCACCGAAGGCTCCGTGTGTGGAGGTGTGGCTGTCGCCGCAGACGATCGTTTTGCCAGGGTGCGTCAGACCGAGCTCAGGCCCCATTACGTGCACGACGCCTTGATCCACGCTTTTAAGATCATACAGCGTTACGCCGAAATCCGCGCAGTTCTTGCTCAGGGTGTCGATCTGCTGCCGGGAAATTTCGTCCGTAATATTGAAACGGTCCTTGGTTGGAACGTTATGATCCATCGTTGCGAAGGTCAGGTCAGGACGGCGCACCTTGCGGCCGGACAAACGAAGCCCTTCAAAAGCTTGCGGAGACGTTACCTCATGCACCAGGTGAAGATCGATATAAATGATGCTGGGCTTTCCTTCTTCCTGATAGATAACATGGTTATCCCAAATCTTCTCGAACATTGTTTTTGCCATTATGGTCACCTCTATAAAGATTACATTCTTGTTTTCTATTTTTACATATTAGCATTTCCTTCTTCATTGTTCCAAGATATAATTACTATAAGATTTATAGGCAAAGATAATAAGAGGTGATCTCATGGAACTCAGACAGCTTCAGTATGCCATCCAAATCGCCACCGAGAAAAATTTCTCCCGGGCCGCCGAGAAGCTGCATATCGCCCAGCCATCCCTGAGCCAGCAGCTGTCCAAACTGGAGAAAGAAATCGGAGTTCTTCTCTTTCAGCGCAACACGAACTCCGTGGAAGTCACCCATGCCGGCTCCGTCTTCGTGGAGAAAGCCCAGATCATTCTCGACCGGGTCGCCCAGCTCAAGAAGGAAATGGAAGATATTTCCCAGATGCGCAAAGGCAAGCTGGTGGTCGGAAGCCTTCCTATCACCGGATCTCATATTTTACCGTTGGTTCTGCCTGTTTTTCATGCCAATTATCCCGAAATCGAGGTTGTTCTGATCGAAGATACCTCCGCCAATCTCGAATCCCTCATTTCGAGCGGTCAAACCGATATCAGCCTGCTGACGCTCCCTCTCGAGGAAGCCTCGCTATCTTGTCAAACTCTTATAGAAGAAGAGATCTGTCTGGCGGTTCCTCCCCAACATCCTCTCGCTCAAACAGACGAGAACCGGCGGATCAGCGTGGCCGACCTTAAGAATGAACCTTTTATTCTTCTGAAGAAAGGCCAAGGGTTCCGTACCATTGCCTTGGATCTTTGCCGCCGGCATGGGTTCGAGCCCCATATTGTTTTCGAGAGCAGCAATATTGGAACGGTTCAATCCCTCGTAGCCGCAGGGATGGGGATTGCCTTTGTTCCCTCGATGATCGCCAAACAGCAGGCCGGCTCCTTTACCCCCGTGTACCGGCATCTGGAAGGAGCCCCTTTCCGAACACTGGTGATCGCCTACCGGAAAGGACGCTATTTGTCCAAAGCCGCGGAGGCTTTCATCTCGACCTTGACCGATGTGGTCAAATAGACGCTTCCCGTCCGCGAGAAAGCCGCCATTCCCATGGCGGCTTTTTTTGGTGAAAAGTTTAATCAAATCCTATTCCCAGAAGTTACCCTTCCTCGGATTGGCGGTATAGGGACGGCCGCCGGTCCTCAAACACCGGAATTTGGCGGCGGATCCCGTCCACCAGCTCAAGATCCAGCTCGGCGGTCAGGATTTCCTCCGACTCCCCGCCCTCGGCTAGAATTTCACCCCACGGGTCGATAATAAGCGAGTGTCCGAAAAATTCCGTGGTACCGCTTATCCCTACCCGGTTGCAGGCCACCACATACATTTGATTCTCGATGGCCCGGGCCATGAGCAGGGTACGCCAATGGTGAAGCCTCGGATTGGGCCACTCGGCCGGTACGAACAGCACATGGGCTCCCTCCAGTGCCAGTGTCCTCGCGAGCTCCGGGAATCGAATATCGTAGCAGATCATCGCTCCTGTTTGAACCCCGCCAAGCTCCAATCGTCCTCTTTTGTCCCCGGCCTTAAGGTATTTCTCCTCGTCCATCAGACGAAACAGATGGATCTTCGAATAGTCGGACACCAGGCGTCCTTCCCGGTCAAAAGCGTAAATGGTATTATAAACGCCTCCGTCCCTCTTCTCTGCAATGGAACCGGCGATAATGTTTACTTGATGGGTGCGGCAAAATTCCGCAAAAAAGCTTTTGTCCTCTCCCCGTTCTCGTCGGCGAGCTCCGTTATGCGGTCAAGGGCATAGCCCGTGTTCCACATTTCCGGCAGGATGAGCACATCCGGCTTAGGCTCCCTTCCAACCGCTTCCTTCAACATCCGTTCCACCGACGCAAAATTGGCGTCCGGATCTCCTATGGCTACATCCATTTGAAGAACGCTTACGTTCAGCTTGCTTCTGTCCATGGTTTCACTCCTCATTCCTTCAGCAGGCTTTTTCCGGTACCCGGATGAGCCCTTCCTGCTTTTCACTATAAGGAAAGTTTACCGGCAATTCAATCCCTGTTGTACCGATCTGAATGCAGGGGTTGTCCTATACTTGAACACGGAAACATGGTAAATTGGTTTTATTGTCATGATGAGAACTGGAGTGAAGACCAAATGAACAGCCGCCTGCCAAAAGGCATCCAAATCACGCCGGCCGACCGGATGAGAGAGCTTCCGGCTCAATTTTTGCCAATCTGGTCCGTAAGGCCAATGAACAGACTGCCCTAGGGCATGACGTCATCAACCTGGGCCAAGGAAATCCCGATCAGCCTACCCCAGCCCACATTGTCCGCAAGCTTCAAGAGGAAGCAGCCAATCCCCTTTATCACAAATACCCTCCGTTCAGCGGATTCGCGTTCCTAAAGGAAGCCATCGCCCAGCGCTACAAGGAAGACTACGGGGTAACGCTCGATCCCGAGAAGGAAGTCGCTATTCTGTTCGGCGGCAAAACCGGCCTCGTCGAAATCAGCCAGTGCCTCCTGAATCCCGGTGATGTCTGCCTGGTACCGGATCCCGGCTATCCCGATTATTGGTCCGGCGTGGCACTGGCCGGGGCCCGCATGGTCTTTATGCCTTTGCGGAGCTCTAACGCCTTTCTTCCGGATTATTCGGAGCTAACGCCTCAGGATTTGGACGCCGCCAAGCTGATGTTCATCAATTATCCCAACAATCCTACCGCCGCTTGCGCCCCTTCTTCCTTCTACGAAGAGACAATCCGGTTCGCGGAACGGAACGGGATCGTGGTGGCAAGCGATTTTGCTTACGGGGCCCTTGGCTTCGAAGAGAAGCCGATCAGCTTCCTTCAGCATGACGGAGCGAAGGAAGTAGGCGTAGAGTTCTATACCCTGTCCAAAACCTACAACATGGCCGGCTGGCGCGTGGGCTTTGCTTTAGGTAATCCGGACATCATCCGGGTGATCAATCTTATGCAGGACCACTATTACGTCAGCCTCTTCGGTGGAATTCAGGCGGCCGCCGCAGAAGCCTTAACCGCCTCCCAGGATTGTGTGGCGGAGCTTCAGGCCTTGTACCGGGGTAGACGGGACGCCCTGTTCAGCGCTCTCCGGGAGATCGGCTGGGAGGCCACGCCATCCCAGGGCTCCTTCTTCGCCTGGCTGCCCGTCCCGAAAGGCCACACCTCCAGCAGCTTTGCCGATCTTCTCCTTCAGGAGGCCAAAGTGGTGGCGGCCCCGGGAATCGGCTTCGGCGCCCATGGGGAAGGGTATGTCCGGATGGGCCTGCTTACCTCGGAGGAAAGACTCCGGGAGGCCGTTCAGAGGATTGGCCGGCTGAATTTGTTTTAAGCTCAACACCAAAAACCGCCGAACCGGGTTCGGCGGTTTTTTTCTCATCCTTCGTCGGTCAGATTCCGCAGGAACCCGGGTAGCCGTCGTTCTTTTTCATTTCTTCGAGGTTTTCCTGAATTTCTTTGTCCTCGGGCATTTCCGCCACCAGCTTAACCTCCGCCGGGGCATGAGGCGCTTGCGGGCGCTTATCGGGCTTTTGGTCCATGCCAACTCACTCGCTTTCCTTAAGGCTAAGTCTAGCTTGCGGCAAGTCCGGCCCGACTATTCCCCTGCCTTAATATCCCCAGATTTCCGTTTCGGTAATGCTGTTCCACAAGTTGATGCTGTTGCCGTGGCCGATGATTCGGACATAGCGGGCGGACGGATTGGCCAGGTCGTAAGCTTCAAGCCCTACTGTTGTTCCGCTGCTAGCTCCACTGTAGACCGAGGTCCAGGTAGTCCCGTCGTTCGAGACCTTGATATCGAAGGATGCGGTTCGGGCATCCCCGTTGTACCAGGCCACTTTCACATGATCGACGGTCTTGCTGGCGCCCAGATCCCACTGAATCCACTGTCCGTCTCCATTAGCGGACCAACGGGTAGCCAGACTGCCATCCAGTGTATTGGCCGGCACATTGCCGTCGTCGCTGCTAGCCGTAACGTTAGTGGAAGCTCTGGTCAACCGGGAAACATTCATGACATTTCCATGGGCGGCAAGCTGAGCTGGGGAGACCTCATAATCATAAACGGCCACTTTGCCAATCGCTCCCTGGAAGAAGGAAGCCAGATCGCGGGTTCCGATCCTCATCGGGGCCGTGCCGTCCCCAGGGATAATATTGTAGTCGGATAACCGGTCTTGATCCCGGAGAACGCCGTTCTTGTAGATTTTGGTATAGCCGGTTGTATTGGACGTGCTCGTATTAACGGTATTGATCACAAGGGCATAATGGATCCATTCCCCGACGGTTACGGGATCCTGGAAATACGATCCGGCTCCGAGGCCGCCGGTCAAATTGAACGAATACCCGCTTATCCGGTTGGGACGGTTCTCCGAATTCGTATAGTTATACATACGGGCCACCCAGGAATGCTGTCCGGCTTCGCCTTTCCCCATCCAGTGAACATACCCGCTGCCTTCCGAATGGGCAAACTGCAGGACGTCCGGTCTTATCCAAGCTTCAACGGTCAGGATTCCCGTCCTTGTGACTTCCAGGTAAGGATGATCAGGGATGATGAAGTATTGATTAATGCCATTAAAGACAGGTGCGGTGTCCCCATTGGGCATGATGGCGGAAGACGGAGTTCCGGTAAACGAACCGTTTAACCCGTGCCCGGACAAATCTGTCGTCGCTCCAGGGGCAATCGGCCAATAGCCGACGGGATGATCCGCCAGCACCGCATTGTCATAAGGGGTTGCCGCTAAAGTCGTACCGGGAAGAAACAGGGAAGCCGATAACAAAGCCGAAACCCCCATCATGACGCATGCTTGCTTCCTAACCCTTTTCATCACCGCGTTCATCATAACTTCTTCACTCCTTCTTGGTTTTTAAACCTTAAAGAGAAGAGGCGACTGAACCTTACCTTCCGACCTGGCAATCATCAAAGAAGCTTCTGATAGCGGACATAACGTTTCCAAGGACGGTAGCCGAGCTTTCCATAAAAATCTTCATAGGCCGTCGTATCGATCACAGTCTTGCGGATGCCCCGCGCATGCAGAAAGTGAATTCCCGCCTGGACGATGGCAAGTCTATAGCCGTATCCCCGAAAACGCTCGTCAATTCCTAGCGGCCCGATACCGCCGAGCTCTTCTTTAAACAAGGGAGACCAATAAATATTTTGGGCAAGGAGGGGAGAATGCGAATCGTTGATCCGACAGAAGCCAATAATCACCCCTCCCTCTCAGCGATAACGAATTCTCTCCCCGTACCGCCGAGTTCCCAATAATGAAGCGTCTGATAGGACCATCTCCCCGGAAAACAGCGGGTCAAGAAGGCGTTTAGCTCTCCGGCGTCCGATTCCTCCGCTAGGCGGAAGGTGACTCCGTTCCCTTCAGGAAGCGGTTCGGGTTCGGCCTTCTCGTCATCCCTATAGAGATCCATAACCTCCGCCTGCCGAACGTATCCTCTTCTCTCCAGCCAGAGCATGGTTTCCGGGTTCGTTTCCGGCACGCCTGGAAACATGCGTCGGTGAAAATCGTTCCCCAGATGTACTTGGCGCACCCCGTTATTCAGAAGAGCATCCTCCGCCAGCTCAAGCAGTAGGTTACCCAGCCCCTGCCGGCGAAACGAACCGGATACCAACAGGGAATGAATCCATCCGGATTCCGTTCCGAAATCCAGTCCGTCTCTCTTTTCCCTCCACTGCTTGGAAACGACCAACCCGATGACACGGTTCGAGTCTTCGTCAATGGCCACTCTTGTTCCCTCTTCGAGCAGATTGGGATCGCCGAGTACGTTTTGAATCATTAAAGCTTCCCGCATGGGAAAAGAGCTTCCCCACTCTTCGTTCCACAGCTTAACCAGATCGTCGATCCGATCAGCCGATACCGGCTCGAGTAACATGTCCTGCCTCCTTAAGAAAGGTTCTCTTGGTCGACATCTTGTTCTTTCCCTTCTTCACCGGAACGGTACACCGCCTCCACCACCGCTACTACGCTCCGGGAATAAGCCATGGAACATTCCGGCTCTCTTCCCGTACGCATACATTCGAGAAGCTCTCGGAATTGAAGGACGAACGGTTCGTCCTGAGGAGGTACTTCCACCTGCCGGTACTCGCCCCCTCGCTAACCCATAGGCCGGTGCCGGTCTGCAAACGGATCCTTCCGTTTCTCATCACAAGTTCGGTTTCATGGCGGGGGACCCCTGGTAACCCGACTGCACCATAACCGCCGGGATTCCAGCGGCCGTTTCCAGGAAGGCCATTCCGGCTCCCTCTACATCGCCTCTGTTCATTCCATGATGGACGGAAGCCTTCACTCGGGTCACCGGAGAGCCGGTCAGCCACTGGATTTTGTCAATCGAGTGGGAGCCCAGGTTGGTCAGAATTCCTCCTCCCGCCTTGCTCTTCTCGAAGAACCATCCGGGCCGGTCCGGCCGGTCATACGGAACGTGCCGTACCTCCTGAATCATGACCAGCTCTCCCAGTTCCCCGCTGTCGACCAAGTCCTTAGCCGCCAGATTCTCCGCAATATAGTGCTGCGTATGGCCCACCATGAGTATGGTGCCGCTCTCACGCACAGCCTGGATAATGTCGTCGCATTCCTCCGTGGTAAGGGCCATCGGTTTCTCCAGCAAGATGTGACAGCCCTGCGCGGCTGCAAACAGAGAAGCTTCTTTGTGCAGAAAATGAGGAAGAGCAATGATGACAAGGTCCGGTCTTTCTTTCTCGATCATGACGCGGTAATCGGTATAAGCGTTAATCCTGAACTGGGAGGCTAGCTCCGACGCCCTCTCTTCCCGGATTTCGGCTACGGCCACCGGTACCAGCCCTTCTATTTCCTGCATGGCTTCCAGGTGCCGGACGGCAATGCCGCCTCCTCCCGCTACTACGGCACGGTAAGTCATTGTTACGCCTCCTAATGTGTGCCGCAGCGATCCGGCAGGCTATTTTTGCTGGGCTTTTTGAGAACGGTCATGAGCCGTTTTGTAAATTTCCGTGATTTTATCCAGCCCAAGCTTCTTCATCTCTTCCACGTATTTCGGCCATTCGTCCAAGCTGCGTTCTCCCAGGATGAACTTGGTAATATTCTCATCGCGTTTCTTCGTGATGGTATCTCCAACCGTGGACAGGATCTCCATCTCTTCCGGAGTAAACGCAGGACGAGGCTGCTGCTCGCTGTCGTATTGAGGAGCCTGCTTGTAGGCGGTCTGCAGCTCG
The DNA here is from genome assembly GCA_030323305.1 of Paenibacillus sp. CC-CFT747. Classification (GTDB taxonomy): domain Bacteria; phylum Bacillota; class Bacilli; order Paenibacillales; family NBRC-103111; genus Paenibacillus_AO; species Paenibacillus_AO aurantius. The sequence goes on from CP106741.1 coordinate 5,616,380, forward strand.
GGTGAAGACAGCGAAAGATGGGCATCATAATCGAACAGGATATAAGCGCCATCCGTGGACAATCCCGTTTTCTTCCGGAGGTCGGCTACATCCGCATACTTCTCAATAAATTGTTTCTTCCCGTTCACCGTCTGATAGGTCGTACCCTCTTTGCCCCAGCTGACCAGGTTCCGTCCTTCTTCGGTATAAAAGAAATCAAAGAACTTCATGACGTCCTTGATCTTCTTCGAGGTGGACGACACCATAAAGCCAGCCTCAACATACTGCGTATACGCATTTTTACGCGGCCCTCCGCTCCAACCGGCAGGGGTAGCCATGAAAGCGAGATTGAACGCCGGATTGTCCTTGCGCAGGGCTGAGTTAAAGAAGTCGATCCGGCCGATATAGTCCACGGTCACGAACGAACGGTCGGTTGACATGAGATCCTGCCACACCTTGGTATCCACCGAAAGAAAGTCAGGCGGAATCAAGCCCTCTTTGTAAAATTTGTTTAAGTACTCGATCAGCTTCTTGTAATTGTCCTCGACAGGACCGTAGCGCCAAGTTTTTTGCTCGAAACTGTAGTACATGTCATGCCCGGTCTGGAAGGCGGGGGCAAAATTTCGGATGTACTGAAGACCCGAACGGAAAGACAAGGGATAGCTCTTAGGGTAGGCTTCTTTGATTTTCTTAAGGGAGGCATACAAATCGTCCCACGTTTGGGGCTCGCTAAGGCCAAGCTTCTTAAACACATCCTCGCGGTACATCCAGTTCATCCGATTGGTTTCCCCGATCCCCTGATTGGGGAATAAGTACATCTTGCCGTCGGAAGAAAGAGCATTTTGGGTTTCGGTCGGATGCTCGCTCATCCACTTTTTGAAATTCGGCATATCCTTGGCATAGTCCAAAATATTGACCAAAGCCCCCTGCTGGCCGTATTTGTCGGCAAGCCCTTTGCTGAGGGTAAACATAAGATCCGGCAAATTACCGGAAGCTACCGTCACGCTTAGCGCATCCTCAATTTTACCGGACGGGACTTGAACATCCAGGGTTACCCCCGTCTTTTCCTTGAACAGCTTCCATACCAAAGCATCTTTGTTGTACGGCCAACTCGGGTGGGAGTTATCCAGAAACGTGAACGTCTGCTCCTTAACTGCAGTCGCTCCCTCTCCCCCTGGCGTTGGGGTAGCCGCTGCGCTGTCATCTCCCTTGCTGGAACACCCGGCAAACGTGGTTACGATCATCCCTGCTGCGATAAACATCGGCAATCCTTTTCTCATGACCTCATTCTCCCTTTATATGGTATGTCTAACGGATACCTATATCAAGCGCTTACTAGCCTTTCACAGAGCCGATCATGGCGCCTTTAACGAAATATTTTTGAAGGAATGGATAAACCAGTAGAATCGGCAGGGTGGATACCACAATCGTAGCAAACTTAAGCGAATCGTCTACCACCAGGTTATCCCCTCCTACACTGGAAACGTCGGAAGAAGTAATCTGGCCCTGCAGGACAATATTACGGAGAACCACTTGAAGCGGGAACCTATCTTGATCGCGTAAATACAGGAGGGCGGAAGTAAAGTTGTTCCATATGCCAACCGCGTAGAAAAGGCCGATGGTCGCCAGAACCGCTGTGGATAGAGGGAGTACCAGCCGAAAAAAATTCCAATGTCGTTGAGCCCATCCAGTTTGCCCGATTCCTCTATCTCCTTAGGCATCGCGCTGAAGAAGGTCCTCATGACGATCAAATTCCACGTGCTTATGGCAGTTGGCAGGACCATGGCCCAAATCGTATCGATCAAACCATAGCTTTTGACGACGAGAAAGGTAGGAATCATTCCCCCGCTGAAGAACATGGTGAAGACAATCAGGAGCGTGAAGGTTTTGTGCAGGGGCATCTCTTTTTGGAGATAGCGAAAGCACCGGCTGACGTGATGAGCAGAGAAACCGTGGTTCCCAGGGCGACATAGAGGATCGTGTTCAAATAACTCGTGGTGATCCGGGGATCATTCAGGACCAAGCGGTACATTTTGAGATTAAAGCCTTTCGGCCAAAGACTGACTTCCCCTTTCAGGACATAGACGTCCTTGCTTAAGGAAACGGCAATCATATACACAAAAGGCAGAAGAGTCGCGGCCACGACACCGAGCAGCAAAATTCCAATGATAATATCGGTCGCATTCCATCTGGCTTTCATCTTGCTCCTCCTTTACCACAAACTGGTATCCCCGACTTTTCGGCTTATCCAATTGGCGGAATAGATAAACACCAGGCTGACGATCCCCGTAAATAAATCGATGGCCGTCGCGTAGCTGTAGTTGCCCTGGCCGATCCCTGTCCGGTACACATAGGTACTGATGATATCCGCCGTTTCATAAACGGCCGGGTTATACAGCAGGAACACCTTCTCGAACCCGATATCCAGAACGTGACCAACGTTAAGAATAAGAAGAATGACGATGGCCGGTGTGATGCCGGGAAGAGTAACATGAACGATTTTCTTCCACCTGCCCGCCCCGTCCATTTCACTGGCCTCATACAGCTGGGGATCAATGGAGGTCAGGGCGGCCAAGTAGATAATGGTTTCCCAGCCGACATGCTGCCAAATTTCCGAGAGCACATACACCGGGCGGAACAAGTCAGGCTTGACCATAAAATTGATCGGATCGAGTCCGAAGGCTTGGAGCATGTGATTAACCACTCCACTGGACGGCGAGAGAAAGAGGATGACCATGCCCGCCACCACCACATTGGAGATGAAATGAGGCAGGTAACTGACCGTCTGAACGAATCGTTTAAAGAAAGCATTCTTCACTTCATTCATCAGAATGGCCAGAACAATGGGAGCCGGAAAGCCGAAAACCAGCTTATACAGCCCAAGCAGGAAAGTGTTTTTAATCAAGAGGAAAGAATCGGGATTGTTAAGAAACAAGCGGTAATATTTGAGTCCCACCCAATCGCTTGCCCATATCCCTTTAAACAAGTTGTAATTCTTGAAGGAAATCATAAGGCCGAACATGGGAGCATACTTGAACATCAGATAGTAAAGAAGGGTTGGCAGGAAGAGCAGAAGCAGGTATTTGCCTTTGTTCCATCTTTGAAGAGGGGAAGACCGTACCGAGCGTTTGACGGCTGAGGATACGGAGGGCTGGGCGGCCGCGGTTATTTCATTCAAGGGCATAACCTCCGTTGCTTGAGATGTGGTCATCTTAGCATGGCGAAGTTCGTCAAAGCTACGGTGAGTCCTTCGGAAGCTTTGCTTATTTTCGAAAACCTATAAAAAGGAGAAGAATCGATAAAAGTAAGAAGAGCCCTTTTCTTCCTGCATGGTATACTTAAGCTACCTATGCTAATGGGAAGGGGCTTCTATGACCGCCAAACGAATCCACCTTAAAAACCACGGAGGCTCGCTTTTTTATCGGCTGCTCGCCAGCTTTGTCGCCATCATTACGCTCCTGGTGTCTCTGCACCTGATTACCTACTCCTTTTTCGCAGCAGCATCAAAGAGGAGATTATCCATAACAGCAGCCTGAATTTGAACTCCACCGTGACCAATTATGAGAAGCATATCAAGTTGATCAAAGGCTTCCTGATCGGCTTGTCCGTTAATGACCGAACGGAGGTATTGAAGAGAAGCACCCAACACTTTAACTATAGCCTGGCCAGCCAGCAGCAGCTCGAGCTTCAAAGAACCATGAACAACTCCCTTCTCTTCCTTCAAGATGTGGGACTTTATTTTGCGGACATTCAATATGTAATCGATCAATTCGGAACGCGTGAAGCGAAAACCATGTTCACCAAGCTTTACCAGTCTGACTTTTACCCGGAGTCTTTTTGGCAAGAGGAGTTGAAACGTTCGTTTACCTTCCGGCTGTACCCAGCCGCGGATTATAAGGAGACGAATGCCTTTTATACGAACTTCCTAGGCAGACTCATGCCGATCATCGTGAAGCAGCCTTCCAATTCCCAGTTCGGGATCATCGGTTTTTTGGACAGCGACAGACTTTACGAGCAGTTTCATCCTGTCAAAACGAACGGACTCTTTTATATCCTTGATGAATCCGGTTCCCTGCTTTATTCCTCGAATGGAAGCCTTATTCCGGACAACTATCCCACCGGTTCGCCCGATCCCGGGTACTTCTTGCTGGATAACAATTATTATTTTACGGAGAAAGGGCCGGAGACGGGCTATACCTATATCAGTGTCGTTCCTTTTGCCGACATCTCCCACAAAATCCTCCGCTTTAATGTCATCACCATAACCGTTCTTCTGGCCTCTCTTTTTGTCGGCGTGGCCGTTTCTGTTTTCTTCTCGACCCGATTTCATAATCCCATCCTGGCTATCCTGCAATCCGTTCAGTCGATGCATCGGGTTCCTCCCCTTCCCAAGCAGAGTCCGATCAAAGAATATAATCTGATCAGCGAGAAGCTTCAGGAGCTGTTTCTGGCGAATGAACATATTCACAAGGACCTTCATACCAAAAACTCTTTGCTTCAGCAATACTCGTACCTGTCCAAAACCAAAAGGATCTACCCCGGATTTCCGGACAAAGCCATCCCGGTTGATTCCACCAAGCCTTTCCAGCTAATCTTGTATGACCTGAAATATAAAGAAAGATTCGTCTCGGAGATGGGGATGGATCAAAGCCGTGCTTCTAATTACATCATGGAATTTATCAGCTCCTTATTTTCCCAGTGCAGTGATTCTCTAACCTTCCAAATCGAAAAGGATCAAATCATCACTTTGGTGTTCGGGGAAGATCAGGATCGGCCCGATTTAACGGCCATCCTCGATAAGGTCGAACGGATCTTGAGGCTCGATGTCCAGTATTGTGACGTTACCATTGCCGTGAGCCCAACCAAATATGATCCCTTGGAGCTTAATCCCGCTTTTGAACATGCTCAAGATTTGTTAACCTACCGAAAGCTTGGGGAAGGGGTACAGGTTATTGACAGTCAGGAGGAGCAGCTGTCCGTTATTTGGCTGTCTGCTTCCGAAGAAAAAGAGTTCGCCGCCAATCTGGTCTCCGGCAATCTCTCTTTTGTTATCCCTTTTGTTAATCGTATCCTGGAGAGGGCTGCCAAAAAGCAAGCCACCCTTAGGCAGATCTACGACCTCTCTCTCGAAATGACTAACCTGGTTATCAAAACGATGTATTCCATGGGCATTCCCCTTCCCCATCTGGAAGAAAAACGCACCCCCGGCAAGCTTCTTAAGGAGTGCCGTACTTTGGAGCAGTTCATGGCCTTTTTTCAGGATTTCCTTACCCAGTCAGCTGCCTTGTTCCAGCATAAAAAGGCGGAGAGTGATCACATCACGAGCTTTGTGTTCGATTATGTGAACCGACATTTTGGGAGTGATTTGTCCCTCGACATCGTGTCGGCCAAATTGAACATCACCGGCGCTTATCTATCCACCTATTTCAAAGAAAAAACCGGGACAACCTTCACCGATTATATAAACAGTGTCCGCATGACCAAGGCTATGGAGCTCTTAAAGGACACCGATCTCAAGATCCAGGATATCGCTCAGCTTGTTGGGTATTACAACGTTGCCTCCTTCAACCGGGTCTTCAAAAGCATTCCGGTCTCACTCCCAGCGAGTTCCGCCGGACCGGTTCCTCGACCGATTAGACTGGGACGTGGCGAAGGGAACCCAGTTTAAGCCCCTCTTCGCTGGAACAGCAAAAGCTTCCCTGGCTTTCGCCAGAGAGGCTTCATTTCGCTTGGCCATCTACTCCTCCAAAACAGGGCTTCGGCGTGGTCTAAGCACCCTCTTCGCTGGAACAGCAAAAAGCCCCTCTGGTTTTCACCAGAGAGGCTTTAATTCGCTTGGCAACGTCCTACTCTCCCAAGATCCTGCGATCTAAGTACCATTGGCGCTGGAGGGCTTAACGGTCGTGTTCGAGATGGGAACGCGTGGTTCCCCTCCGCCATCATCACCAAACGTCAGAGTTTGCACCCTGAAAACTGGAATCGAAGCTTACGTTTGTTCATCCTTTGCTCCCCTACTTCGTGCTCTCGGGGTCCCCGAAAAGTAATCGGAATCACCTTCGCAGCCTCTGCTTCACTTTTTGGGGTGTAGATTAAGCCCTCGACCGATTAGTATTCGTCCGCTGCATGCTTTACAGCACTTCCA
>CP106741.1:5627500-6222763 GCA_030323305.1 Paenibacillus sp. CC-CFT747
TTCTTGGTTAAATAGGTAGCATGAAACGAAAGCCGGACTTTCGTCCTAAAGGGCGGAAGTCTTTTTACATTAATACGGATGGTACCCAGGAAATCTGGCATTATCGAATCCTTCCGAAAGGACATGACGAAATGCAGCGCATCGTGATCAAGATAGGCAGCAGTTCCCTTACCTCTAATGAAGGAGGGCTGAACCGCAGCAGGGTCGAGTTCTTTGCCTCTGAGCTTGCTTCCCTTCATAATGAAGGACACCAGGTTCTATTGGTCACCTCAGGAGCCGTGGCTGCGGGGTTTACCCGAATCGGCTACAAGAAGAAACCGAAGCACCTGCATGAGAAGCAGGCTTCCGCCGCCCTGGGGCAGGCCCTGTTAATGCAGGCTTACCAAGAGGCCTTCGCCAAAGACCGCATCGGGGCCGCTCAGATTCTGCTCACCCGATCCGATTTCTCCAACCGCAAAAGAATACATAATGCGCTGATGACGATCGATGAGCTGCTGAAGCATGGCATTCTTCCTATTATTAATGAGAATGACACCGTGTCGGTCGATGAACTGAAATTCGGGGACAATGACATGTTGTCGGCTCTCGTGGCTAACCTGGTGAAAGCCAACCGGCTTCTTATTTTGACGGATACGGACGGTCTTTATACCGAGGATCCGCGTAAGAATGCTGATGCCCGCAAAATCGAACGGGTGGACCAAATCAGCGATGAGCTGCTAAAGCTTGCCGGGGGCTCCGGGTCCTCCGTCGGTACCGGTGGGATGCGCTCCAAGATCGAAGCCGCCCGTATTGCCACGCGGGGAGGAATCCCCGTCTTTGTAGGAAAAGTAAGCGAGACGGGAGACTTGAAGGCTGCCGCGGCGGGAGATGGAAAAGGCACGTATTTCGATACCAGCCTTAATACCATGTCCATGAAGAAACAATGGGTCCGTTTCCATTCCCTCCCCCAAGGCTCGATTACGGTAGATGACGGGGCTCAAGACGCCTTGCTTTCGGGAGGCAAGAGCCTTCTGCCCGCGGGGGTCACCGATGTCTCGGGGGATTTTAACCCCGGGGATGTGGTGGAGGTTCTCAACTCCCTGCATCAGCCCATTGGCCGCGGGGTCGTCAACTATGCTTCCTGGCAGCTCCAGGTGGTGGCCGGCCTTTCGACCGAAGAAGTCTCCAAGCGTGTGGAGGTCCACCGGATCGAGGTCATTCACCGGGACGAATGGATCACCATAGGTTGATGTAATTATGCTGCCTCCGAACATATACAGGAAAGGATGAAGACAGATGAGCGAAGTTATCCAAAAAGCAACCCTAGCTAAGCAGGCTGCCCCCGTCCTTAATCAGCTGACGACCGAACAAAAAAATGCCGCCCTGGAACGCATGGCCCAGGCCCTGATTGATCGGCAGGATGATATCATTGCCGCCAATAAAGAAGATTTGGAACGGGGTGCCGCTAACGGCATGAGTTCCTCTCTTCTAGACCGTCTGACGCTTACGTCCAAGCGCGTCGAAGATATTGCCGAAGGGTTAAGACAGATCGTCGAACTTCCCGATCCCATAGGAGATCTGCTAGAAGAGTTCGAACGGCCCAACGGCCTGCTGGTGCGCAAGGTGCGCGTCCCTCTCGGATTGATCGGGATTATTTATGAAGCGCGTCCCAATGTAACCGTGGATGCGGCCGGGTTATGCCTGAAATCAGGCAATGCCGTTATTCTGCGCGGCGGCTCAGACGCCCTTTCTTCCAACCAGAAGATAGTCCAGGTCCTCCATGACGCTTTAGCGGAAACCGACATACCGGTTGATGCCCTTCAGCTCATCACCAATCCGGACCGGAATTCCGTTGACGAAATGCTACGGCTTAACGGAATCATCGATGTTGTTATCCCTCGTGGAGGCCGTTCCTTAATTGAACGCGTTGTTAAGAACGCCACGGTACCCGTCATCGAAACAGGGGCTGGCGTATGCCATACTTATCTCGATGATGGCGCCGATTTCAAGAAGGCCTGCGACATTTCCATAAACGCGAAGGTTCAACGTCCTTCCGTCTGCAATTCGATGGAGACTCTGCTGGTTCACCAGGAGTTCGCCCACCACTATCTAAAGGAAATCGCCGACAAGTTGATTGCGGCCGGCGTTGAGATTAGAGGTGATATGCGGACCCGGGATATTATAAGCGGAATTAAGGAAGCTAAGGAAGAAGACTGGGGCACCGAATATAATGATTATATTTTGAATATCCGCATTGTGAACCACCTCGACGAGGCCATCTATCATATTAACCGCTACGGCACCAAGCATTCGGAATGCATCGTAACGGAAGACCCCGACCGGGCCCGCCGCTTTATGCTCGAGGTGGATGCCGCCGCCGTTTACCAGAACGCTTCGACCCGGTTTACGGATGGATTCGAATTCGGGTTCGGTGCGGAAATCGGGATCAGTACCCAGAAGCTTCATGCACGGGGCCCGATGGGACTGCCTGCCCTTACTTCCACCAAATACTGTGTTTATGGCAACGGCCAGATCAGACAGTAAAGAGAGGCAGGAACGTTTTATGACTAAAGGGTTGGCCGATAAAAAAATATGTTTTCTGGGAGCGGGTTCCATGGCGGAAGCGATCTTCCGCGGGCTGCTCGAAAGCGGAAAGACCTCGCCGGACCAAATCTGCGCGACCAATCGCAGCAACCAGTCCCGGCTGGATGAGCTGTCCGCGCGTTACTCCATCCAAACCACCAACGATCCCTCTGCCGTTCGGGACTACCTTGCCTTATCGGATATTGTGGTTTTGGCGATGAAGCCGAAAGACGTGATGGAGGCCCTCCGTCACTATAAAAGCTTATTACGCGAAGACAAGCTGCTGGTGTCGGTCGTTGCCGGCCTGTCCATGGAGACCATGTACGGGCTGCTCGGCAATTCCATGCCCATTGCCCGGACCATGCCGAACACATCGAGCACCATTGGGCTCGGAGCGACCGGAATCGCGTTCTCCTCTTCCGCCGATAAGGAGCACAAGGAAAGCGTTCTGGACATGTTCCGATCGGTGGGGAAAGTGCTCGTTATCGAAGAAAAGCAACTGGATATCTTAACAGGCGTGTCGGGAAGCGGCCCCGCCTATGTGTATTACATGATGGAAGCCATGATTGAGGGCGGCATCCGTGGGGGCTTTCGGCCGAGGACGCGAGAATGCTCACGGTTCAAACCTTCCTGGGCGCGGCTTCAATGGTCCAGCAGACCGAGGAGGATCCGGCGGTTTTGCGTCGGAAAGTAACCTCGCCTAATGGAACCACCCAAGCCGCGATTGAAAAGCTGGACGAGTTCCGGTTCCCACAGGCCGTTCAAGAAGCGGTTCTGCGATCAGCCGAAAGAGCCGCGGAGATCGGGAACGCGATCAGCCTGGAGGCTACCAAACGGGATTAAAGGAGTGTGGGATTACTTGGCATCCTATTGCATGGCCACTTATCGCTTATATGACGAGAAAGCAGATTTCACCAAAAAAGCGCAAGGGATTGCCGTCGGACTGACCGTAGGCAGCTGGACCGAGCTACCCGAAGCCAAAAAGAAATCGATGGAACCGCATCTTGGCCGGGTGGTCAACCTGGTCGTGCACGAACCGGAACCGGGCAGTCCGATTACCGAACGGTATGCCGAGATTCAAATCGCTTACCCGGATATTAATTTCAGCCGGGATCTCCCTGCCCTGCTCGTCACGACCTTCGGCAAGCTGTCCATGGACGGCAAAATCAAGCTGATGGACCTCCATTTCTCCGAGGAATTCGCCAGCGGATTTCCTGGGCCGAAGTTTGGCTTAAAAGGAGTAAGGGAACAGCTCGGCGTTTGGGACCGCCCTTTGCTAATGAGCATATTCAAATCCGTGATCGGCCATGATTTGGATGGGCTGAGGGAGCAGTTCTATCGGCAGGCTCTCGGCGGGGTGGACCTGATCAAGGACGATGAAATTCTCTTTGAGAATCCTCTTACCCCGATTGAGAAAAGAGTCCAGGTCTGCATGGAGGCGGCCAGACAAGCCCAGGAGAAGACGGGACAAAAGCTTCTTTATGCCGTAAATCTGACCGGACCTACCTTTGGTCTTCTGGACCAAGCGAGAAAAGCCATTGAAGCCGGTGCGAATGCCCTGCTCTTCAATGTGCTCGCTTATGGTGTGGATGTGCTGGCCGAGCTTAGCCGTCATCCCGACATCAGTGTTCCCATCGCGGCTCATCCGGCTCTGGCCGGCGCCTTATACCCATCCCCGTATCACGGCATTTCCGCTCCCCTGCTGTTAGGAAAGCTGCTTAGAATGGCGGGTGCGGACCTGGTTCTCTTCCCTTCCCCATACGGGTCGGTTGTCATGCCGCGGGAAGAGAATCTCGCCATCCAGCACGCTTTGGTAACCGAGGCTTTCGGGCAGGATTACCTGACTTCCTCTTCGGAAACGAACAGCAAGACATCCGCCTGGTTGTTGAAGCAGAGCGTGCCGGTTCCTTCGGCAGGCATCCATCCGGGGCTGGTTCCCCTAATCCTTAAGGATTTCGGATCAGAAGTCGTGGTCAATGCCGGTGGCGGGATCCACGGACACCCTATGGGTACCGAGGCGGGCGGAGCGGCTTTCCGGCAGGCGATCAAGGCAACACAAGAGGGAATCTCGCTGCGGGAATACGCCCTGACTCATCCTGAGCTTCAGACAGCTATAGATACTTGGGGGATCAAAGAATGACCATCCGTAAGCCCGTTATCTTCTGTGATTTTGACGGAACCATCACCGTCAACGACAACATCATCGCCATCATGAAGCATTTTCAGCCGGAGGGCTGGGAAGAGCTGGTGAACGGGGTTATTGACCAAAGCATCACTATCCAGGAAGGGGTCGGCGGAATGTTTCGCCTGCTCCCCTCCTCTTCTAAGGATGAGATTATTCAGTTCGCCTTGAACAACATGAAGATCCGAGACGGCTTCCAGCAGCTGCTGGATACGTGCCGCGCTGAGAATATCGAATTCCTGGTCACCAGCGGCGGGATAGATTTCTTCGTTTATCCTACGCTCCAGCCCTTTGGAATTGCACCGGAGCAAATCTTCTGCAACGAAAGCAGCTTTACCGGGGACCAAATCGAGATTTTGTGGCCGCATGCCTGTGACCCGGATTGCTCTTCGCAAGGGTGCGGCATGTGCAAAACGGCCATTATCCGCCGGTACCCTGCCGATCAATACCACCGCATTCTCATCGGGGACAGCGTGACGGATTTTGCCGGGGCTCAGCTGGTGGACACCGTTTTTGCCCGGTCCCATCTGGTGGACAAGTGCCGGGAGCTGGGAATGCCCTTCTACGAATACCATGATTTCCATGACGTTATTCGCAAGCTTAAGGAAATACAATTAGTAGGTGATAAGGCGTGACTTCTTATTCATTAGAGCAAAGACAAGCGGCATTCGAGGAGCTGAGAGAGGTTAAGGCTGAATTCGCGGCCAAAGGCTGGTTCCCTGGGACAAGCGGGAATCTTTCGGTTCGGATCGGAGATATACTCGGAGAAGAATTTCAGTTTGCCATCACGTCGAGCGGGAAGGATAAATCCAAGCAGACACCAGAGGATTTTCTGGTGGTGGACACGGCCGGACAACCCGTAGAAGCCACCAAGCTGAAGCCGTCGGCGGAGACGCTCATTCATTGCGAAATCTACAAAGCCACGGGCTGCGGGGCGGTCTTTCATGTTCATACCGTCTTTAACAACCTCGTGTCCGAGTGGTTCGGCGACAAGGGTCAGATCCCGGTGGAAGGGGTGGAGCTCATCAAGGCGTTCAATATTTGGGAAGAGGAAGCCGTTATCCACATCCCGGTCCTCCCCAACTACGCCCATATCCCCCGGATCGCCGAACAGGTGGCGGGAGCCCTCGTACCCCGCATTCCCGGCATTGTTCTCCGCAAGCACGGCATCTATGCCTGGGGGGCCAACGCCTTTGAAGCAAAGCGCCACCTTGAGGCGTTCGAATTCCTTTTTGAATACGTTTATCGCATGGAGCTCCTCAAGAAGTGAGTCTCCAATAACCGTAAAAAAGCGCAGGAGCCCGATCCAGGGCCCTGCGCTTTCTTTAGGTCAGCGGGAATTGCGAAACTTCTGGGCATGCTCTTTGGCCTGGTCCACCGTTTGAATCCGGTTCCTCTGCCATTCCAGCAAGATCCGGTCGATATAGCGGAAGTGAACCTTGCCGGCAAACACGGCTTCCTTCAAGGCGGCCAGAATCAATTCCTCCTTGAAATGATCCTGGTCGAGCCATCCGGATATCGTCTCTAATTCCATCGGAGTCAGCGGGCGGGCAAACTCCTTCTCGAAGATCATAAACAGGTTGCTGCCTGCCGCCGCTGCCGGCTTCTCCGCCCCCGCCGAAGCGGCCATCCCGGCTGCCCAATGGGCCGCAAGCTTGGCTCGCATTCCCTCCAGGTTATATTTCTCGTACCGGATGCCCGAATCCGGATCCGTTGTCTCATCAATGCTCATCCACCCGCCTTTTAGCAGCTTCTGAAGCGTCTGAATGACGGCCTCCGGTGTAGCGGACATGCGGGATTGAATTTCTTCAATGGTCGGAAACTCCTTGCCTTCTTTCTCCAGGAAAGCCATCAAGTGAACGAGCAGCATGACCTCGGTTTCCGATAGGGAAAGCTGGGCATAGCCGCTTAGAAGAAAGTAAGGAACCGAAACGGATCCGGTCCGGAGGGCTTCCAGCATGGCGGTTTCCAGCTGTTTCATCTCTTTATTTTTCAAAAAAATCCCCACCTCTATTCGGTTAGGCCGTAAAGCGATCCTTATGGATACAGACGATACAGCAAACGAGGGAACGGAATGGTTTCCCTAACGTGCTCGAGTCCGCAAATCCAGGCTACGGTCCGTTCCAGCCCCAGACCGAACCCGGAATGGGGCACGCTGCCGTAAAGGCGAAGATCAAGGTACCACTGGTAAGCTTCCTTGGAAAGCTCGTGCTCCTTGAAACGCTCCTCCATCAGTTCCGGATCGTCGATCCGCTGGCTTCCGCCGATAATCTCTCCGTAGCCTTCAGGAGCGATCATATCCGCGCACAGAACGACTTCCGGCCGGTTAGGATCCGGCTTCATGTAGAAGGCCTTTATGCTGGTCGGGTAGTGAGTAATGAATACCGGCTTGTTGTAGCTTTCGGCGATGGCTGTTTCATGGGGAGCCCCAAAATCCTCTCCCCACGGAAGGTCAAAGCCTTTTTCGTGCAGGAAGGCAATGGCCTCGTCATAGGTGATCCGTGGAAAAGGAGCCTGGATCTGTTCCAGTTTGCTGATGTCCCGGCCGAGGGTCTCCAGTTCTTGACGGCAGTTCCGGAGCACCGACTGGACAATGTGGGAAACAAATTCTTCTTGAACGGATAGGCTTTCCTCATGATCGGTAAAGGCCATCTCCGGCTCGATCATCCAGAATTCGATGAGGTGGCGGCGGGTCTTGGATTTCTCGGCCCGGAATGTAGGCCCAAAGGAATATACCCGTCCGAGAGCCATAGCTGCCGCTTCCATATAGAGCTGGCCGCTCTGGGTCAGGAAGGCATCCTCATCGAAGTATTTCGTATGAAACAGATTGGTGGTGCCTTCACAGGAAGAAGGGGTCAGGATAGGCGGATCGACCAGCTGAAATCCCTTCTCATCGAAAAATTGTTGAACGACTCGAATGATTTCCGCCCGGATGACCAGAATCGCTCTCTGCCGAGGGGAACGAATCCATAAATGCCGGTGATCCATCAGGAAATCCACACCGTGCTCCTTAGGGGTAATCGGATAATCCGACGTAAGCTGGATAATCTCCAGCTTCTCGACCGTCATCTCATAGCCGCTTTGGCTTCTTGCTTCCTCGCGAATGGTTCCCGTTACATATAAAGAGCTTTCCTGCGTCAGACTGCGGGCGGCTTCCCATACTTCTTCGCTCACCTCGCTCTTGACCACGACGGCCTGGATATAGCCCGTGCCGTCCCTAAGCTGCAGAAATTGGATCTTCCCGCTTGAACGCTTGTTGTTCAGCCAGCAGCCGATGGTGACGCTCTCCCCGGCGTAGCGGCTGACTTCTCTAAAGGTGCTTTTCTTCATGTGGCGGCCTCCTGTCTTGCCAGCGTCCTCCTCCCCTAAGGCGGAAGCCTTCTTAGGAAGGGAAAAACCTCCATACGGATGTATGTAGGTTCCCTTGTAGGTGGTGACGCTATGCACTGCTTTCGTTATCTATTGTACTATGTTTCGGAAAGATTTGCATGGTTCACCAAATGGAAGGTATCCCGGGCGATCATGAGCTCTTCATTGGTCGGGATGACCAAAACCTCCACCCGGGAAGAGGGCGTCGAGATGCGGCGGTCCTCCCGGCTGCGCCCCGGTTAAGCTCCTCATCCAGTTCGATTCCGAAGAAGGTCAAGTTCTCGCAAATCTTCTTGCGCAAGGTGGACGAATTCTCCCCGACGCCAGCCGTAAATACAAGCACATCAAGACCGTTCATGGCCGCGGCGTAAGAACCGATGTATTTGCGGATGCGGTATTCATACATGTCGTAGGCCAACGCGGCATTCTTGTCCCCTTCCTCGCGGGCTTCTTCAATTTCCCGGACATCACTGCTGATTCCGGAGATCCCGATTAAGCCGCTGTGCTTGTTAAGCATGGAATTGACTTCGGCTAGGGTCAAGTCTTCCTTCCCGATCGTATAGGGCACGATCGCCGGATCGATGTCCCCGCTGCGCGTTCCCATCATCAAGCCTTCCAGCGGAGTCATGCCCATGCTGGTATCAAGCGATTGGCCGTCCATAATGGCCGTACAGCTCGCTCCATTCCCGATGTGGCAGCTGATTATCTTAAGCTCCCCAATGGGCCTTCCCAGGTAGGCTGCCGCCCTTCTGCTGACGTATTCGTGAGAGGTTCCATGGAAACCGTAGCGGCGCACCTTATGCTTGCGGTACAGCACCATGGGAATAGGGTACAAGTAGGCATAAGGCGGCATGCTCTGATGAAAGGCGGTATCGAAAACCACCGTCTGGGGAATCTCCGGCATGTTCGCCTCCACGGCATGAATCCCCATCATATGGGCCGGATTATGCAGGGGAGCCAGATCAAACAACCGGCGGATTTCCTGCTTGACCTCCTCGGTAATCATGACGGACTGGGAGAAGCTCTCTCCCCATGAACCACCCGGTGCCCGACGGCGTCGATTTCCTCCACGGAGTCCAGCACGCCAAATTCCTTGTGAACCAGAATCTCCAGCACTTTGCGGATGGCCGTCGTATGATCCAGAATCTCACTGACCGAGCGGACATCCTTCTTGCCGGTCGGCTCGTGGCTGACGATGGCGCTTTCCATGCCGATTCTTTCCACTTTTCCTTTGGCCAGTACGGATTCATCCGTCATGTCATAAAGCTGATATTTCAGAGAGGAGCTCCTGCATTGATCACCAATATCTTCACAGCCGGTCACCGTCCTTGTCATAGCGGAAGAAGCCTTCTCCCGATTTTACCCCAAGCTGGCCCGCCCGGATCATTTTCTTGAGCAGATAGGAAGGACGGTATTTCAAATCGCCGTATTCGCGGAACATGCGCTCCAAGGCGGCATAAACCGAATCAATTCCGAAGCGGTCCGCCATCTCCAGTGGCCCATAGCGGAAATCGTAGCCCATCCGCATGGCCGAATCGATATCCTCCGCCGTCGCCACCCCTTCAGTCAGCGTGGTGACCGCTTCGTTAATCAGCGTACAGATCAGCCGGGTGGTCACGAGTCCCGGAGACTCGTAAACCTGAATGCCTTTTTGCTCGATGACCTTCTCGGCAAAATATTTGGTGTTCTGGAACGTTTCCTCGGAGGTTTTGATACCGCGGATAATTTCCACCAGGTCGATCTTTTTCGAGACGGGAACGAGGAAGTGAAGCCCGATCACCCTCTCGGGGGAATCGCATACACTCGCCAGTTCCGTCACGCTTAAGGTTGAAGTGGTGCTGGCAAGAATGACCTCCGGTCCGCAAATCCGGTCCAACCGCCGGAAAATGTCCTTCTTCGCTTCCAGCTCCTCGCTTATGGACTCGATCACCAGGCCGCAGTCCGCCATTTCTTCCATCGTGACCGTTTTATGAATACGGGAAAGAATGAGTTTCTTCTCCGTCCGGGTAATGCCCCACCGTTCAATTTGCTTATCGAGGCTAACTTCAATGGCGTTCAAAGAAGCCTCGAGCCTTTCCGGATTCTGATCCAGCAGAAGCACATCCAGCCCTTTTTCCGAAAGCATCTCGGCGATCCCCTGGCCCACATTCCCGACACCGATCACGCCAATTTTGGAGTATTTCACAGCCATCCCCCATTTCTTAAGCCTGTACTCTATTAACCAGAACAGCCAACCAAATCATACACCGTTTGGCCGGGATTTTCATCTGTGACACAAAAACTCCAAAACCGGGGGGAAACGTATCGATCCGAACGCCCATGGCCATTCACGAGGAAATTGACATAAAAAAAGCATCCATAGTTTATGGATGCTTGGATGGAAATATGAACCTTCGTTACCGTTTCATGCTGTCGATTTCTGGGTAATGGCTTTAAGCAAGTTGCGGAACTGCTCTCCCGAAAGAACTTCCTCTTTGATGAGGATGGCGAGCGATTGCTGGAACACCGCCCGGTGTCTTTCGAGAACTTCACGGGTCTGGGCGAATAATTGATCGAGGATTTTGCTATTTTCTTTCATCAGCTCTTCCTTGGTCACCATCTCCCGGTCAATGATCCCGAGGAAGTCAAACCCGAATCCATCATGGTCCTTACCATATGAAGCGCTTGTTCAAAGTCGTTGCGGGACCCCGTGCTGCGATTGCCATAGAAGATTTCTTCTGCCGCGGATCCGCCGAGGGCCACCATAATCCGGCCTTCGAGCTCCTGCTTGGTGTACAGGTACTGGTCTGCCGACGGATTGTGACGTACATACCCCAGGGCTTGTCCACGCGGACTTAGCGCAACCTGAGACACGGATCCTGGCTTAACCCTCTCCGCCATAATCGCATGCCCCAGCTCATGAAGCGCCACGCGTTCTCTTTCTTCCTTGTTGCTCTCCCGGTCGGACTTCTCGCCCATGATCACCTTATCAATCGCTAGAGAGAGATGCCGGTGCTCGATGAGATCGACGTTCTCGCGCATGGCGTAGACGGCTGCTTCGTTCATCAGGCTTTCCAGCTGGGCGCCGGAGAAATTAAACGATTCTTCCGCCACCTTCTCCAAATTCACGTTAACCGCAAGCGGCTTGTTCTTAGCATGAATATTAAGAATGTGCATGCGGCCCTTCTTGTCGGGAAGATCGACCGAAATGTGCCTGTCAAAGCGGCCCGGACGAAGCAGGGCGCTGTCGAGCATTTCCTTGCGGTTGGTCGCGGCCATGATCAGAATACGAGGCGTATCCGTAGTGTGGATGCCGTCCATCTCGGTCAGCAGCTGGTTAAGCGTCTGATCGTATTCGCGGTGCTGCCCGCCTTCCCTTTTGCCGCCCACCACATCGATTTCATCAATAAAGATAATAGCACTGTCTTTGTTTTCCTTCTGGGCGCGCGTTCGGGCATCCTTAAACAGGTCTCGGACCCGGCTCGCCCCTACCCCTACATACATCTCCACAAATTCGCTACCGGAGGCGGATACAAACACGGAATTCGTATAATGAGCCGCAGCTTTCGCCATCAAGGTCTTCCCCGTTCCGGGAGGGCCCTCCAGCAGAATACCTTTCAGGGGACGAATGCCGAACTTTTTGATTTCCTCATGCTTGATCAGAAAATCGAGAGCTTCCTTCAATTCATTCTTGGCGCGGTCCTGTCCCCCAATATCTTCAAAGGTCAGATAGGAAGGGGTGCGGGTCTTGGTCTTGCGTTCGACGGAGGCGGTAATGGCGCCCTTCGGCTTGCCAAGGAAAAAGAATGCCGCCACGATAGCCATAATCATCAGAACAGGCACCACGTTCACGCCGACAAAAGCCAAAAAGATCAAAACGACCGGTGCGACGCCAATCAGTGTCTCTTTAAAGTATTTAGGCATTCGGCCACACTCCCATCGAGGCAGGTACTCTTGGCAGGATAATATATTTATTTTTACCGCCTTCGCTTAAGCGGATGTAGACGTTCTTATCATCCATCTCCGTGGCGGCTTTCAGGCCGGACACATCGGCGGATTTGGACTCTAGAATTTTGGGAATATCGGCATAATGCTTTGTCTCCATCGCTTGCGCTACATCAAACAAGGCGTTCGACCACCACTTCTCGATCTCCGGGGAGGAGTCGCTTTCGAGCTCCAGTTTGACCTTGCGGGAGCCGATAATCGAAGCTCCATCGGTGGTAATTTGCCGGTATATTTCCCGTAAGCTCGCATCCTGAGACAATTTCAAGTGAACCGTTACGGAATCTTTGCTAAAATCGGACTTAACCTGCTCCACGCCCTGGGCGCGGTTGACGATCTGGGCAAGCGGGTTTTCCATGGCATAACTTCTGTAGACAAACCAGCCGCCAAACAGAATCACAGTGGAAGTTAACACAGCTACCAACATCGGCAATATTCGTAACTTCATTATCGTCCGCCTTTCTATCCAAAAAATGATATACATGTAGTATAGCATAAATGATAGCAAATTGCTTGACTGATTTGTGAATTTGCAGGAAAACCCCGGAAGATTCCGGGGTTTTTGGCTGATTTATTGCAGACTTAGCGTCCAGGTGTCTAGTAAACTTCCATCCTTAAACTGGTAGTAATCGTAATAGAGCCGCTTCTTTCCGTCTTTCTCGGCCTTATAAAACACCTGCCAGCAGTACGTGTTCTCCAGTTTTCCGGGCGTGATCCGCATAATTTCGGCCTCCGGCTTGGCTTGAAGAACCTTCTGTCTGGCCGCTTCCCGTGCCATCCCGTTGTCCGCCAGCTCCGAGTGAACCTCGGTCTCGCTTACCCAGACGATGAGCTTCTTTCCTTCCGCGTTATCCCCGCTCACGATCATGTACGGGCGGTCCCCCACAAAAGGCTCTACCTTATCGGTAGTAACCAAGCCCGCCTTCTCCTTCGCCTTCTGGATCGCGGTATCCTCTTCCTTCCACGTATCCGTTTGGATTATCGTGTAGAAACGGTAACCGGCGATCCCCAGCAGCAGGACCAACAGGGACAGGGCAGCCGCCATTCTCCATTTCCTCCGCACGATTCACCTCCGTCAGGCTGCTATTCCACTTTTCTAATCTTAACCTTCCATTAACCGGCTGTACCGGCTCTTGAACTCGGCTTTGATTTTTTCTTCATCCAGCGTCAGGCACTTCCTTTGCGTACCAGCTGCTTTCCATCCACCCATACGTCGGTTACATCCTTGGCGGAAGCCGAGTAAATCACATGGGACAAATAATTGGAGGCTGGCAGGAAATGCGGCTGATCCACATCTAGAGCAATAAAATCGGCCTTCATGCCTGCGGCCAAACTCCCCACCTTCTGGAGCCAAATCGATTCGGCCCCCATGGCGGTGCCGAGCTCGCAGGGCAACCGCAGCAGGTACCGCCGTCGGATCGCCGGAAATGCCTTTATGGATTAGGGCGGCCAGGCGCATCTCTTCAAACATATCGAGGTTGTTGTTGCTCGCCGCTCCGTCCGTGCCGAGGAGACTTTAACCCCGCGGGCCAGCAGATCGGGAACGCGGGCCACCCCGCTTGCCAGCTTCAGATTGCTTCCGGGATTGTGGGAAACCCGGACGTCGTACTTTGCCAGCACCCCAATTTCTTCATCGTTCAGATGAACGCCGTGGGCCACCAGACAGGGACGCGAGAACACTCCAAGCTTCTCCAGATGAGCGACGGGACGACGCCCGTATTCGCTCTCGTTCTCTGCCACTTCCCGCACCGTTTCGGACATATGGGTATGAAGCGGCAGATCCAGCTCGTGCGCGGCGTCGACAATCTTCTCTATATAGTCAGGCGGACAGGTGTAGGGAGCATGGGGGGCCATCATCGTGGTAATCCGTCCCTCCGCCTTGCCATGCCAATCCCGTGCGAACTGCTTCGCTTCGGCTAGCTTGGCCTGCTGAACCTCAGGAGGGCATAATCCGATCACTCCCCGTGTCAGGACGCCTCTCATTCCGGAAAGCTCCACCGCCTGGGCCACTTCGTTCATGTGGTCGTACATATCAACGAAGGAGGTAGTTCCGCCCTTTACCAT
The DNA here is from genome assembly GCA_030323305.1 of Paenibacillus sp. CC-CFT747. Classification (GTDB taxonomy): domain Bacteria; phylum Bacillota; class Bacilli; order Paenibacillales; family NBRC-103111; genus Paenibacillus_AO; species Paenibacillus_AO aurantius. Next base: position 5,641,659 of record CP106741.1, read on the forward strand.
CTCCATTTGGGATAGAAGGGTTCCCCATTTGACGTCCTCGGAAGTAAACCGCGCTTCGTTCGGCCACATTTTTTCCTGCAGCCAAACCTGCAGCGCTAGATCGTCTCCCACGCCCCTCAACAAAGACATCGCCGCATGGCCGTGCGTATTTACCAGCCCCGGCATGTAGAGTCGGTTGCGTCCGTCCACTATTTCCCCGTAATCGGCTCCCTCCGCCGGGGCATCCTTACCTATGTAGGAGATGGTGTCCCCATCTATTTCCATGTAACCCTCGATTAACGGACAAGTTTCATCCGCTGTCAGGAACAGGCCGTTTTTGACCAAAGTTTTGCTCACTTGCACCTTTCCTTTCCGTTCTGGATTCCAGCACTTTTTTAATGTACCTCTTCACCTTCGCAAAATCAAGAAAAGATCCCCTATCCGGCACCCGAACATTGCAATCGGAACGACATGTATGCTATTTTAAAATTTATGAACAAACTAATCGGCAGGACCATAATTAGGGGGTAACTTGGAATGTTTACAAGCAAAAAGGGAGAAACCGACTTCTTCATGCTGCTGATCGATGCAGCCCAAAATACATTGGAAGCCGCCCATCTGTTCCGTCAAGCCATGAACGGCGACAAGCCGCCTGCAACGTACTACGACAAGCTTAAGGATCTGGAGCACAAGGGAGACGCCATTACCCACCAGATATACAAAGGCTTAAACAAAGTGTTCATTACCCCCATTGACCGCGAGGACATTATGGAATTGGCCATGACCATGGATGACGTGCTGGATGGCATCGAGGCCACCATCGCTCGGTTCGACTACCTGAACATCGAGCAGTCGGACTCCTACATGAAGGAGTTCTCGGCCATTATCGTCTCGTCCTGTCAGCATATTCTGGACGCCTTTAAGCTCCTCTCCAAGAAGAAATATATGCAGATTACGGAGCATACCCTGCAGATCAACTCGCTCGAGAATGAAGCGGACAAGCTGATGCGTGAAGGCATCCGGGCCATTTTCACCGCCCAGAAGGATCCCTATACCGACTTTAAGATCAAGGAAACCTACGAACGACTGGAAGACACAACCGACGCCTGTGAGGACGTCGCCAATATTCTGGAAAGCATCGTTCTTCGCTACGCCTAACCTTTGAAGCCCCTTACTATAGAAAACGGAGCCCGGGTAACCGGTGCTCCGTTTATTTTTTGGCCGATAAACCGGCTTAATCCAAATAGTAAGCCAAGCTCTGCAGCTCGGTGGTAAAATCAGCGTAATGCACCCGGATTTCGGCCGGCACCCGAATAATGATGGGCGCAAAGTTAAGGATAGCCTCCACTCCGGATTTCACAAAATCATCCGCCACCTTCTGGGCTTCCGACGCCGGCACGGTGATGATGCCAATCCGAACTTTGTTAGCCTGAATCGTTTCCACAAGCTCGGACATCGGCTTTACCGTCAGGTTGTTGATTTGCTGTCCGATTTTGTCGGGCATGGAGTCAAACACGGCGACGATCTTCATGTTGTCCTTCAGATAGGCGTTATAGTTGCTCAAGGCCCGGCCCAGATTACCGGCTCCGACCAAGGCAACGTTAATATACTGATCCAGCTTAAGAATCTGCCGGATTTTCTCAATCAGGTATCCGACGTCGTACCCGATGCCCTTCTTCCCAAACTCTCCGAAATAAGCAAGGTCCTTTCGGATTTGGGCCGGATTCAGTTCCAGCTTATGCCCTAAATCCTGGGAGGAAACCGTCTGGACATCCTTCATCCTCAACTCATTTAAGTAACGCAAATATATGGGAAGCCGCCTGACGACGGCCTCGGATATTTTCATGGTTTTCATACCGGCTCCCCCTCCATCCATTCCTTGATCCGCGGCGCCATTTGGGCAGAGGTCATGCTCTCAATCTTGGGTCCGGGCAGCGAATAAAGAAAGTATTTGCCATACTGGGTGTCGATCACCCGGGTATCATATAAAATAACGATTCCTTTATCCTGAGCCGTTCGCACCAACCGACCGAACCCCTGCTTGAACCGGATGACGGCTTGAGGAACCGACAGCTTCATGAACGGGTTCTGGTTGTTCTTCTTGATCTGGTCGCATTTTGCTTCCACGACCGGATGAGTAGGAGGCTGAAACGGCAGGCGAACGATCGCCAGGCACGTCAGGGCTTCTCCGGGAATATCAACGCCTTCCCAGAAGCTGCTTGTGCCGAGCAGGACACTCGGCCCCCGGTTTGAAAGAGCTTGGTCAGCTTGCTCCGGTTCCCGCTGTCAATGCCTTGACCCAGCACTTGGATCCCTTCGGGCAGCAGCCGCTCCCTCAGCTCCGCATGTACCTGTTTAAGCATCCGGTAGGAGGTGAAGAGCACGAGCATGCGGCCTTGGGTAGTACGGGCGACATCGGCTAGCGATTGGACAAGCTTCTCAAGGAAAAGTCCTTCTCCTCCAGGCCCTTTTACCCCCGGGAAGTCCCGGGGAACGCAGACCAGAGCCTGCTTGCGGTAATTGAACGGAGAAGGAAGCAAGACCGTACGGAGCTTTTCCTTAGCTTTTTCCCCATTTAAGCCGAACTGATCGGCGGTATAGTCAAACTTCTTATCCACCGACAGGGTAGCGGAGGTCATTATCACGCTGTCCTTGGCCTCGAAGAAATGCTCCTGCAGCATACGGGACACGCTCACGGGGACGCTGACCAGCTGTAGCGATTTCATCTTGTAATAAGTGCCGGCTTCCATCCAGTAGACGTAGTCCGGATCCGACCGTTTCATAAAGAAACGGAGGGCGTCCCGATGGCGGTACAGCTCCTTCACTGTGCCCCCCAGGTCTGTAACGAGGCTCTGGGCATCCACAACCTCCTGAACTTCTTTCACATCGGCCAGAAGTTTGTCCAATTGACGAAGAACCGAGCTGAGGGAGTCAAATAGGCTCTCTTCCATGGCGACCAGCGTGCCCCACTGGGAAGGAAGAGCCTCGTCCTTTACCCGGTAGACCAGCTGGCCCGCCTCTCCCGCCTGCCCGTCACTATTAGCGGCCAGCACGTCATAGAATAACGAAGCAAGCTCCTCCCATTGCTCCTTAACCTCCATTAATTTCGGATAAAAGGAATCAATCGTTTCGCACCAGCGGGCCGCCGTTTCCTGGAACAAATCGTCCGAACGGCTGATTTTGGCCCTCAGCATCGGAAGCTGGCCCATCTTGCTGTCTTTGAACAGCCAGGAGATAGTGTTCAGGATCGATAGGTATTGGACGTCCAGCCCCAGATGCTTGCTCGCCACCTCTTCAAAATGATGGGCCTCGTCGATCACCAGGTGCTTGTAGGAAGGCAGCAGCCGGTTCTCCGCTTTGATATCCGTGAAGAGCATGGAGTGATTGGTGATCACGACATCCGCGGTCTGGGCTTCATTGCGGGCGCGGTGATAGTAGCATTTCTTGAACCATGGGCAGCTCCGGTTGAGACAGGAGTCCGTGTCACTAGCCACCGTCCGCCAGAATTCGCCGCCCCTCGGTCCAAAGTGCAGTTCCTCCTCGTCCCCGCTTCCCGTCTCAGTCAGCCAGACAATCATCTGGGCCGCGGTGATCAGATCCTCGCGGCGGTTCTCATATTCGGCGTAGGTTACCTTCTGCTCGAACTTCCGGAGACACAGGTAGTGGCTCCTTCCTTTAAGCAGGGCGGCCCGGAACGGAACCGGAAAAATTTCATGGAGAAGAGGAAGATCCCTCTGCTTCAGCTGCTCCTGTAGATTGATGGTATGGGTACTGACGAGAACCTTCTTCTCGTTCTGAATGCCGTAATACAGGGCCGGCACCAAATAACCCAGGGATTTCCCGGTCCCTGTCCCCGCTTCAATCATCAAATGCCGGTCTTCTTCGAAGGAAGAGGTAACCTCCTGGATCATCTGGTCCTGGGCTTTTCTCTCTTCGAACACCTCGAATTTCGTCGCGAGGGAGCTCTTGATTCTCTCGTAGAAGGGTTCAAACTCAACGGCCAGATGCTCTTTGACCTGTTCCTCGCTCCGTTCAAGCTCTTCCTCTCCCCAATCTTCCACATTCAAAGCGAACTGGCGGAAGTATTTATAATGATCCGGGTCCAGGGTCACTGCCATTTCCTTGCGTTTCCCTTGCTCGGTCATAAACCAGGCCAGATCGGTCGTCTCGTCCTGAAAAAGAGCCGCCAGCCTCTGTACGGTAAGTAGCGGAAGCTCCTCAAACTTCTGGATGCAGCGAAGCCAAAGTTCCGCCGTGACTTCTGCGTCGGAATCGGCTTGATGCGGCCGCTCATGCGGGATCCCCAGCGCCTGGCACGCATTGGACAGCTGAAGGCTCGTGAGAGCGGGGAACAGCATGCGAAGCAGGTCGATGGTGTCCAGCACCATTCCGTTGAACGGAAAATACCCGCAGGCCTCCAAAGCACGTTGAAGAAACCCCAGGTCGAAGGAAACGTTATGTCCGACCAGAATGCTCCCTTTTAGAAGGTGCTGCATTTCCATGATGACGGTTTCGATTCCAGGCGCGTCTTGGACCTGCTCCTCGGTGATCCCGGTTAATGAGGTAATAAACGGAGGAATGGGAACGGTCGGCTTGACATAGGAGCTGTACCTTTCCGTTATCCGTTCGTCTTCTATAATAACGAGGCCAACCTGGATAATTTCGTCTGCAGGTTGGCCTCCGGTTGTTTCAAAATCAAGCACAGCAAATTTCATTTTGGTTCCAACCAATCCCTTCCTAGAACTCCTGACCCTAAGGTAGCATACCGCAGCGCGGCTGTCCACGATTTAAGGGAGAAGATCGGGCTGTTCCCTGTGGTAGGGCCATAATTTCTTGTCCCACAAAACCGGCTCCAGGCAGGAAGAGTCGGTCAGGTCGGCCATTTTGAAATAATCGTAAGCCTTCTCCATATTCCGGTTTTGAACCTGGATGCAGCCCATGGCATTGTAGGAAATAGCTTTAAGTGTCGCATTCTCGGTCAGGGGGACCAAAAGCTGAAAGTGCCGGTACGCTTCCCCCGTTTCCCCTGTCCGGAGGAGCCCCATGGCCAAATAAATCCGGCCGAGTAGAAAATCCGGCTGTTCCCGCACCACTTCGCGAAAGGCTTCCACCGCCTGGTCAAACATGTAAAGCTTGTAATACCCTTGGGCCTTGACGAATTTCTCTGATAAACCGCCGGCAAAGGACGTAGGCTTGGGAAGGGGAACGGGGGCGTTCTCGGCAAAGCGTGCCATGGCTTCGGCCATCCGCTCCTCAAAGCGCAGCCACTCCTCCATGCAGACATCGCTCATATGACGCAAAGCCGCAAGCTGCTCCTCCCTTTCCTCCCTGTCGCCTCCCGGAGTATGATAATCATGAATAATTTCGTCCAGAACCTCATTCATTGTCGCAAATATTTCCTTGAACACGGCTCCCACCCACCTTGCGCTAATGTTGGTCCCGATGTACCTTCATTCTTTGTTAGGCAGGGAGGTTTAATACAGTGTAAATGAACCCTCGACCAGTATGGAGCTGGAAAGGCTCCGGTCAGATGACGGTGGAATGAAGTTCTTTGTAGCGGGTTTGAACGACCTTGTTCTGGCCGTCCAGAATGGCGACCTTGGGTTGATGGTGACGGGCTTCTTCATCGGTCATCATCGCATAAGAGATGATGATGACCTGGTCACCCGGCTGAACCAGACGCGCGGCGGCGCCGTTCAAGCATACCACGCCGGATCCGCGGGGACCCGGAATAATGTACGTTTCGAGGCGGGCGCCGTTGTTGTTGTTGACGATTTGAACCTTCTCATTCGGATACATATCCACGAGATCGATCAAATCTTCATCTATCGTAATGCTGCCCACATAGTTCAGGTTGGCTTCCGTCACGGTGGCCCGGTGGAGCTTCCCTTTCATCATGGTTCTAAACATGTTCATTCCCCTTTCTGCTGCCGGCTCTCCTTATTGAATCTCCCCGTAGGGGATCAACCGGTTGTCAATAAGCCGGGTTTGCCCGAAACGGACCGCCAGGGCGATCAGCAGTCCTTTATCTAGTTCGTTAAGCTCTCCCTCTTTCGGCTCGGTAAGCGAGGGGTAGCTCAGCACTTCCACATAATCAATAACCGCAGACGGTGAGCTTTGAATATAATCCGTTATCCGTCGAGTAAGCGCCTCAACCCGGCCCCCTTCCGCTGCCAGCCAACGATCCGACAGGGCGAGCGCCTGAGAAAGAACGAGAGCTTCCTTGCGGTGCTCTTCGCTTAAGTAAACGTTTCTCGAGCTTAGCGCCAGACCGTCCGGTTCCCTTACCGTCGGACAAGGAACGATTTCAACGTTCAGGTTCAGGTCACGTACCATCGTTTCGATGACGGCGACCTGCTGAGCATCCTTCATTCCGAAATAGGCCCGGTCGGGCTCCACGATATGGAAGAGCTTGCTGACCACCGTAGCCACACCGTCAAAATGACCGGGGCGGGATGCCCCGCAAAGCCGATCCGTTACCCCGGCAACCGATACGGTGGTGCTGCTTTTGCCCGGATACATCTCTTGAACCGGCGGCATGAACACGAAATCTACTCCCGCATCCGCGGCGATCGACAAATCCTTTTCTTCGTTACGTGGGTAACGTTCAAAATCTTCATTAGGGCCAAATTGAGTCGGATTGACGAAAATGCTCAGAACGGCGATTTCGTTCTCCTCCCGTGCCCGTTTCAGCAAGCTGGCATGGCCCTCATGCAGGAACCCCATGGTCGGAACGAATCCGACGGAGCCTTCGGTTCCAAGGGACCACGCCTCCCGGCGTTTCGTTCGGAGAGCCTGTTTTAATTCGGCAATGGTTCGAATGACTTTCATCGTGAGTGCACTCCCGGTTCAGCGATTTATTCTTTGGAAGATCCGTACAGGCTGCCGACCGTTTCCCTTTCCCCGTGAAAAGTGTTCTCTTCCGCTGGGAATTGGCGGGCCTTTACTTCTTCTACATATTGGCTCAAGCCGCTGCGGATCTGGTCGCCGACATTGGCGTAGGTTTTAACGAATTTCTTGGGACGTTCTCCGGACGAATACTGAAGGGCGTCATGGAAAACGAGCACCTGCCCGTCGCAGCGGTTTCCGGCCCCTATTCCAATGGTTGGAATGGACAATTCCTCCGTGATCTTAGCAGCGGTTTCGTCCGTTACCAGCTCCAGAACCACAGCGAAAGCTCCCGCTTTCTCCAATGCTTTCGCGTCGGCAAGCAGCTTCTCGGCCTGCTCGGGCGTTTTGCCCTGAACGAGGTAGCCCCCGATCTGGTTAACGGATTGCGGCGTCAAGCCGAGGTGTCCCATAACCGGAACTCCCGCCTTAACGCATGCCTCCACCACAGGAGCGATTTCCGCTCCTCCTCCATCTTGACGGCCTTGCAGCCTCCTTCCCGCATGAGCCTTCCGATGTTCGAAAGGGCGGTATCAACGCTGCCATGGTACGTCATGAAGGGCATATCGGCAACGACGAAGGTCGTGGTCACGGCCCGCGCGACGGCACGGGAGTGATAAATCATGTCTTCGAGCGTGACAGGCAGGGTGGAGTCATAGCCCAGGACGACGTTCCCGAGCGAATCCCCAACCAGGATGGCATCCACCCCGGCTTCCTCCGCCAGCTTGGCCGACGGATAATCATAGGCCGTGATGACCGTCAGCGGAATGCCTTCCTGCTTCATTTTCTTCATCCTCAAGATGTTCATCGGTTTGCGCTTTTCCATCATCCGATCTCCTCCATCTTGCTTGAGCCTGCGGACATAAAATCAAAAAAACCTTTTAGCCGAAAACTAAAAGGTCATCAATACAAAGAAAACTGTATTTTATGATCCTTCTGTCTCGGTCCGTACGGCTCAGAGCAGAATCTGTCAAAATACATGGCTGGTATTCAGTTCACTTTCGGTTCAGAGCTTGCGTACGAGTGCAGTTCTTGCGATACCGCCTCGTAAGTATAGTATACCAAAGTCATGCGGAAATAAATATCTTTTTTTGTGGGAAACAGACACTATCCGCCAATTTCGCCGGAGTATATTTTGATTTCCTTGCCGGTTTGCGTGGAGATCAGCAGCAGAGCCCCGCTGGGGTCCAGCCCGCTGACGGTACCCTCTTGCTCCCCCTGCGGAGTCTGGACCTGGAAGGTGCGGCCTATGCTTATACTGAGGGCCTCCCACAGGGTGCGAATCGGCGAAAAGCCTTCGCGGCGGTAAACTCCGTAAAGCTCCTCCCATTCGTTCAGGAAAGCGGCGATCAGCTCTTCGCGTTCCACCGGGCTTCCGGATTCCAGGAGCAGCGAAGTGGCGACCGGCTTCAGCTCAGGCGGATAATCCTCTTCCCGGAGATTGGCGCTGATGCCCACCCCCGCGATCACATGCTGCAGCCTCTCGTCCTCCGCACTTGATTCCAGCAGAATGCCGCTCACCTTCCGGCCGTTAATCAAGATGTCGTTCGGCCATTTGATGCCGGCCGGTACTTTGGCCACCGTTCTCATGGCCCGGCACAGAGCCACAGCCGTTAGGAGAGTAAGCTGGGGAGTGAGAGGAAGGGGGATATCCGGCTTTAAGATCAAGCTCATCCAGATGCCCCTTCCCTTCGGGGAATGCCAACGCCTCCCCATTCGTCCCCGGCCGGCGAACTGCCTCTCGGCCACAACAAGTGTACCCTCCGGCGCTCCCGAGCGCACCAGCTCAAGGGCAATGTCCTGCGTAGAGGAGACGGTTTCATACAGCTTAAGCGATTGCCCAAGTGTCTTCGTGCGAAGCCGGCTCAGAAGCAATCCCGGGTTGATCCGGGCGGGTACCTCAACCAGCTTGTACCCTTTGCGTGGCGCCGATTCAAAAACGTACCCTTCTTCCTTCAAAGCATTAATCCGCTTCCATACCGCCGTCCGGGAACAGCCCAGTTCCTCACTCAGCTTCTCGCCCGAAAGAAACGTGTCGGGATTCCGGATAAACACATCCAATAGGTTATCATGCATCGTTTTTCCACTCTCTGGTTAAGGATTCCGCAAAAACCAGCAGGTCTTTCCGGTTGTTCGGAACATGCCCGACAGCCGCCTCAAGCGTCAGCTTCATCAGGGCGCGCCCGAGCCAGGGACCGGGATCCCGCTTCAGATGAGCGGCAAGCTGCTGCCCGTTAAGGGCGAGCTCGGCCGCTTTCCGAACCGGCATCTCCTGAAGCCACTTCCTCCCCCGCTCCAGAAGGAATGTCCACCGGCCGTCTCGATCCGTCGAGGGCAAAGCGGCGGGGACGACACCGAAAACGCCCAGCCAATCCTCCGCGCATTCCGAACCGATCGTCACGACGTTTTCTTTCCAGATCAAAGCACAGCTCACCGGGTCATACTCCTTCATGGCGTCCAGTTGTTCCCTCAGCCGCTGGCTGAAAGAGAGAAATCGGGACATTCTGGCTATTTGTTTACTGGAGAAGGTCAGCTTGCCTCCCTCCTCTACAGCAGACGTGGGAGTTAAAGACATTAAATGAGCGAGCAGCATCCAGCGATGCGCCGGATCCGTGAGAAGGCCTATAGAGGCAAGCGCGTCGGGAAGCTCCTGCACGGTCCAGTGCACCCAAGGCAGCTGCAGCTTGACCTTGGTATGCCTCAAGAGCCGGCTGTCCGCTATCAGCCGCAGGCCTCTATAGGGATGATCGCCGGCAACGAGCCTTTCGAGCTCCGCTCTTACCCGCTCCATCGCGACGTGCTGCAGAAGACGGATGCTTCCCTGCAAGCCGCTCCACGTCGCCTCCTCCACCTCCAGGTCATAGTGAGAGGCAAAGCGGATACAACGGAGCATACGTAAAGCATCCTCACGGAAGCGAAGTTCGGGATCTCCTACGCAGCGAAGGATTCCTTGCTCCAAGTCCTTCCTTCCTCCGAACGGGTCCCGAATCCGTCCCTTACGGTCCATAGCCATGGCGTTCATCGTAAAGTCTCTGCGCTTCAGGTCCTCTTCCAGACTTCGGATAAATTCCACACCCGAGGGTCTCCGGTGAGCTTCGTATTCCGATTCTTTTCGGAAGGTGGTCACCTCGAAGCCGACGCTTCCGATCATAACGGTAACAGTCCCATGATGCAGGCCAGTCGGGATGCAGGAATCGAACAGCTCTATCACTTGTTCCGGAAGAGCGGAGGTCGCAATATCAATATCCTTGATCCCCCGCTTCAAATAGGTGTCCCGGACATATCCGCCGACAAAATAGGCTTCATGGCCGGCTTCCTCCAGCTTTTTGAGCAGAGCCTTCCCGTCCCGGATCATCCCTTGGCTCATGCCCCTACCTCGTGCAGCTGACCGGGGTGTACCCGTCCGAAGGCAATTCCCGCCCCAGTACCCGGTAGTAAATTTCCTCATACTGCCGCATAATCCGATCGTTGCAGAAGGTCGTTCTGGCCCTTTCGAGACACGCCTGGGAGAATTGGCGATAGAGCTCCTCATCCTTTAGCAGAAGCAGGACGTTGTTCGCCATCTCCTCTGTTTGCCCTATTCCCGACAGGAAGCCCGTTTCCGCGTGGGTGACGAGCTCCGGAATGCCTCCGGCATTCGAACCGACCGTCGGCACGCCGCAGGCCATCGCTTCCAATGCCACGAGGCCGAAGCTCTCTTTCTCCGAAGGAAGCAGCATCACGTCGGCGAGCGAAATGATTTGGGCGACATCATCCTGCTTGCCGCAGAAAATGACCCGTTGGGTCAAGCCCAGCTCTTTGACCCGGCTCATGACTTTGGACAGGTCCGGGCCTTCCCCGACAAAAAGCAGACGGGAAGGAACCTGCTCATGCACCCGTGCAAAAATATCGATAACGTCCATGACGCGTTTGACCGGACGGAAATTCGAAATATGGATGAGGATCTTGTCCTCGGGATCGGCAAATTCCTTCTTAAGTGACTTGACATCCCGAGGGTAATAGACCCGCTTATCAACAAAATTGTAGGTCAGTTCAATAGGTCGTGTTATGTCCAGAGTCTTTCTCGTTTCCTGGATCAGATCCTCCGAAACCGCGGTAACCGAATCGCTTTGATTGATGGCAAAACGGATGAGGTCGCTTATGGAATGGTCCTGAGCAAGGACCGTAATATCCGTTCCGTGAAGCGTAGTCACGACTTTCAGATGCTCCCCCACCATCTGTTTGGCCAAGAGGGCACATACCGCATGGGGAATGGCGTAATGCACGTGAAGCAGGTCAAGCCCCTGCATTTTGACTACCTGAGCCAGCTTGCTTGCAAGCGACAGATCGTAAGGAGGATAGCGGAACACGTAATAGTCGCTGACTTCCACTTCGTGATAAAATATGTTCTTATCAAACCGCCCCAGCCGGAATGGCATGCTGTGGGTAATAAAATGAACCTCGTGTCCTTTTTCGGCCAACAGCTTCCCCAGCTCGGTGGCTACGACCCCGGACCCGCCCAACGTAGGGTAACAGGTAATTCCGATTTTCAAGCGGTTTTTCACAGGATGGCCTCCTTATGTAAAAGCAAGTTTATTGGTAGGGGAAAGGTTTAAAACCGGTCGACAAGATAGGGAAGTCTGGTTACGAAACCTTCCGCATACTCCACTTGTCTCTTCAGCCCGAGTACCCGGTCTCTTGCTTCCACTCTTTCCAGATATCCCTGATTAAGCGGGGTAAGCACCCGGTCATCTCCGGCTTGTCCGGCCTCAAATTGGGTCCGGTAGGCCCTAAGCGCGTCACGCTTGCCTTCGTAGACGTCCGTCACGTCTACCATGAGATCCGCCTCGTCCGCGTCATTAATGAAATAGAAATAAACCGCCTCGGTGCCCCAAGCTTCTGTATCGGGAAGATAGCGGCGCAGCTTCGCGGTAAACACCGCCTCCTGAATGAGCTGGCTCGCCATCACATGATCCGGATGCCTGTCCTTCCAGTACGGAGCAAAGACGATTCTTGGCCGGCGCCTGCGGATCTCCAACGCGACTGCTTCTACCGTCTCCCGGTTAAGAAAAAGCCCGCGGTCGGGCAGGCCGAGGTTGGAGCGAAAGGCAAGTCCAAGAACCTTAGCGGCCGCTTCCGCCTCTTCCCTTCGGCTTTCCACGGTTCCATTCGAGGACATCTCCGCATACGTCAGATCGCAGATTCCGACGGAATCGCCCCGGCGGGTGTGTTTCAGAATGGTGCCCCCATTCCGATCTCGGCGTCATCCGCATGGGCACCAAAGACTAGAATGTCGAGAGGTTTACTCATTCTGGGCACCCGGCTTATACTTGTCCACCAGTTCTCTCCACGCAAAATCTCCGCGCTCGAGCGCCTTAACGAGAATTTCGGCCGTCGCCACATTGGTGGCCACCGGGATACCTTGGACGTCGCACAGCCTTAGCAGGGCGATGATGTCGGGCTCGTGCGGCTGAGCCATGAGCGGATCGCGCAGGAAGATGATGAGATCCATCTTGTTTTGGGCGACCATCGCTCCGATTTGCTGGTCTCCCCCAGGGGTCCCGACATGAACCGGTGAATATGCAGTCCCGTCTGTTCGGCAATCCGTTTCCCCGTCGTTCCGGTCGCGTATAGATGATGCCCATGGGTAAACACCTTCTCATAGGCGATTACAAAATTGACCATCTCGTCCTTCATCCGGTCGTGTGCAATAAATGCAATATTCATGGCCATGCTGGTCATCCCTTCTACAATGAGTATCCCTTAGGTTCAGTCGATAAAATTCTCAAAGCCGTACACGATCCCCGTCAGTTCCATGGCCTTCTTAACCGCAATGGCCACCCCGGGCATATAGCCTGCTCTTTCGTAGGAATCATGGCGAATCTTTAACGTTTGGCCATAGCCTCCGAAAATCACTTCCTGCTGGGCAAAAACGCCGGGAAGTCTGACACTATGTATCCGAAACCCGCTGTAAAGGCCCCCGCGTGCGCCCTCGATCGTCTCTTCTTCCTTAGGATTGCCTTGGTGCAGCTCCTGGCGGTTAGCGGCGATCATCTCCGCGGTTTTGATCGATGTGCCCGACGGAGCATCCAGCTTCTGATCGCCATGGTATTCGATAATCTCGACATGAGGCATATATTTAGCTGCCTGTGCGGCAAATTTCATCATTAGAATGGCGCCGATGGAGAAGTTAGGAGCAATAATTCCTCCAATTCCCTGTTCCCGGCACTGCCTGTCCAGTTCTTCGATATCTTCCGGAGTAAACCCGGTTGTCCCGATAACGGGCCTTACGTTATGCTTAATAGCCAGCAAGGCATTCGAAACAACGGATTGAGGAGTGGTAAAATCCACCATGACGTCCGGTTTGCTTTCCACCAGGGTCAGCTCCAGATCATTGGTTAGAAGGATTCCACACTCCTCTCTGCCCACCATACGGCCCGCATCCAGATCACGGGAGGAACGGTCCACAGCCGCGACAAGGGTCAGCTCCGGATCGGACAGCACCATTTTTACAACCTCTTGTCCCATACGTCCGCTAGCACCTGCTACGGCTACTCGGATTGTCCTGCTCATCCTTAACGACTCCTCTATCTCTAATATTCTCTTAGCTTCCGCTGATACTCCGCCATCAGCCGGTTTCCCTCCGTATGAAGAGGATCGAGCTTTAGCAGCTCTCTTAAAGCATATATGGCCTCCACATACTCCTTAAGGCAAGCATGGGCCACACCCATCATAAGAAATGCTTCGCCCAATAAGGGATCCAACGCTGTGGCCTGTTTGAGTTTAGTTAACGCTTCACCGTAAGCCCTGCTCTCCATTCGGCGCTGGGCGTCTGACAAAAGTACCTTGGCCTGAACATGACGGACATGGGCTTTATAGGTATCGCTGCCGGGCTCCAGAGACAACGCCGTTTCCGCTTCTCGCAAAGCTCTAATTAAATGTCCGCTTCTGACGCAGGTTACGGATAACTTATAATGATAGTCCGCCTGGAGAGGGTTGGCCTCTATCGCCTTTTCAAAGAAAGCGATCGCCCGCTCGAAATCATGCGCCAATATGGCGTCATACGCCTTCTTGATAAACGTCTCCCCGCTCATCTGTCCATCCCCCTTAGTGCTTCAAGGTGATGGTATATCCTATGACGGTCAGGGGCTTTCGGTGTTAAGGCGTGTCCAGCGGTTGGCGTCCCGCGTATTGAACTTGTGCATAATTTTATCGTGGGCTTCGGTCAGATCGATTCCGAGGGAATTGGCGAAACATATGGTAATAAACAGAATGTCGCCGAGTTCCAGTTCGATGGAATTGTCCGCCTCCGTCGCCTTCTTGGGCTTCTCCCCAAACTGATGATTCACTTCGCGGGCGAGCTCTCCTACCTCCTCCGACATACGGGCCAGCAGGGCAAGAGGGCTGAAATACCCTTCCTTGAACTGTGAAATGTAACGGTCCACTTCCTCTTGCAATTCCTTTAAAGTCTTGTCGGCCATAGCGTTCCCCTTCTGTTCTATGTACTTATTCTCCATGTTAACGCAAAGCCTGGGGGAAGACAAATCTTTTTTGGCATCCCCATTCCGGAAAGAATCCTCTGTTTACGCTTACTCTGCGTAGGATATTATATAGTACAAAGGTTATTCTTACCATGCTCTCAATCATTAGGATGTGCCGATACCCGTTGGCATCCACATTCCCCCAGGAGGTAATCGCCATGCCGCAATGGAAACAGGCCGTCTTCTTCCGGCAGATCTTACCGATTATGCTGGGCACCGCCATTTATGCGTTTGGCCTTCATTATTTTGTTATTTCCAATGAGCTTATGGAAGGAGGAGTTACGGGAGTCGCCCTCCTGCTTAATTATGCTTTTGGAATGCCGCCCTCCCTAACCAACCTGATTCTGAACGTCCCTTTGTTTCTGATAGGCTTAAAAATATTCGGCAAACGGCCGATGTTTTACACGCTGCTGGGGATTCTTTCCCTATCCTTTTTTCTGTGGGTCATGGAAGTCCTCATCCGAAAGGAGTGGGTGGTTCCCTTCCGGGCGCCGCATGATTACTTTCTGGCTACCTTGTATGCCGGAGTTACGCTGGGGGCCGGACTCGGTCTGGTCTTTCGCTTTGGTGGCACGACCGGCGGTGCAGATATTGTAGCCCGGCTCGGAAGCAAATGGTTCGGGTGGAGCATGGGGCAGGTCATTCTTGCCCTGGATGTTATCGTCATCGGAACGTCCCTGATCTACATTCCCAAGGAAAAGGTTCTCTATACCCTCGTCGCCGTCTTCATTGCTTCCAAAGTGATCGACTTTATTACGGAAGGCTCCTATGCCGCCAAAGCGTTCACGATCATCTCGGATCATGGCCAGGAGATTGCCGACCGCATTTCGGTGGAGCTCGACCGGGGAATCACGATGTTTCCCGCCAAGGGAGCCTATTCCAAGGCCCCTAAGGATGTGGTGTACTGCGTCGTCTACCGGGACGAAGTGAGACGGCTAAAAGGGGTCGTCCAATCGGTCGACCCCGGGCTTTTATGATTATAACGGATGTTCACGACGTTCTTGGTGAAGGGTTTAGGACGGATTAAGGCCTTCGCCCTAATCGTTACGAGGCTTCCGAACCCTCGCCAAGCTCTTATCCGAGTGAAACATCCGCCAGGCTACATAGCTCAAAACGCTGGTAATGAGCGCACCTAAGAAGAAACTCCAGATAAGCGGCTGCCCGTCATCGGCCAAAGGCAGGTAGGCGGAGCGGTCCTCTTTTTGCCAAACAGAATATCGATCAGCTCATCCAGCTGCTTTATTCCGCTCTGGAGCGCGGGAAATGCCATTTGCTTGGGGTTGGCCTGTTTCTTTAAGAAAACGAACAAGGAATCGAGCCGTTCGATTTCGGAAGGATCGTGACGAATAAAAAGAGCCGGCCGGATGAGCAAGTATCTCTGCTCGAGCTGGGTCAAGACCGCCGCGGTTTCGGCCGCTTTCTTTTGTTCCGTCATCGCTTCCATCCGGTCCAGATCATTCTTGAAGAGCCGGTAGTATTGATGCCACATGGGGTCCTTCTCATGCACAAGGGCATCGGTGATCAGCCGGATACGCCCCGCGGCCGCCAGGGCTTCCTCTTGGGGAAGTTGACCGAATTAAAAATTCGCTTGGTGCTGACGATGGACTCCGAAAGGACCCGAATTCCTTCCACTTTGGTGATTCCGACAAACTCGATCCCGGTCATCTGATCCGCCAGCGAGGCCAAGCTTTGCCTGGCAGCGGGATAGTTCCCCTCCGACGTTTGCCGGTACAGCTCTCCGGCGGTTTCGTTAAGCAACTCTACCTTTTTGTAATCCTCGGCCGCTACCGAAACGGCGTCTTTCGGTTCGCCGTTTCTTTCCCTGCTGCAGCCAGTCATCCCTATGGCCAGCGGCAGCAGAAGGATAAGCAGCAGGATGAATTTCAATCCGTATCGATTCATAGGACACCCCTCCCTTAAATGCTTATGGAGGGATGTCCTATTTTAGACCAAGGGTTGTCCTGCAAGTCAGGGCAAATCTTTAGGAGAAAGGTAAGAAGGTTTGCGGCACACCGCCCACCACAATAGAAAGAACAAAATAATGCTGAATAGACTTAGCGCCACCGTAAATCCCCGTACGATAAGAACGTAGGGATCCAGGGAATCGGGAAGCCAAGGATATATGTCGAAGGTGTAGTCCACATAATCATTCAGCATGACCCATACCCCCGCCCAGCCGATCGCCGCCGGAGATATCGTCATGAAACGGAAATAGAGTAAAGTTTCCGCCGCCATCCCGAGGTGAGACAAAGATAGCATCCAGTCCTGCCATCCTACGGGATCACCGAGCCGGGCTCCGGCCACGATCATCACAACGGCCCATATTCCATATTTAAAGGAAGCCACAAGCCCGACCGCCTCCACCACCCGCCGAAGGGGACCCGTCCGAACACTGCCTCTTCTGGTGTCCCCGAGCAAATAAAGCAGAGAAAGCGTGAAGAACAAGCTCGCCGTCGGGCTGTCCGGAACGAGGAACACCATCCACAACGGCTTCTCCTCTATCGTCACTGCTATTTGGGAGCCGTACCATTCGTAACCATATATCGTTCCCAGCAGATTGACCGTGAACAGCAGCCAGAGGAACCGGGGAGAGGTAAGGAATTCCCGGCTCCAATAAAACGAAAGCTTCAAGCGCAACACTCCCTTTACATTCAAAAACCTGACCGTCAAAGAACGGCCAGGCTTTATGAGTGGGTATTAGGATCCTTTTTTCTGACTGGCCAGCCATTCGGCCATCTTGTTGATATCGGCATCCGTCAAACCTTTGCTGATGTTGGCATCATATTGAGGGGTCATAGCTCCTTGACCCTTCTTGATAATCCCAATAATTTCATCCTTGCTGTGCTTGTCGCCCACTCCGCGGAGAGCCGGAATCCCGCTCGACGGGTTCCCTTTCAGGTCGGCTCCGTGACAGGCTACGCAGGTGGCTTTAGCGTATGCCTTAGCACCTTCATCGTCAGGATTAACGATGGCCACGGCGGCCGTTTTGTTGCCTCCCGGTGTCGGCATCTCTTTGCCGGCCGCTTTGGCCGCTTGCCGTTCTTCCTCCAGCTTGATGTGCTCAGGAACGATCCCTTTCTCCTTCAGCTCCAGTGTGTAGTGGTGCCAAGAGAAAACAGTCAGGTAAGTAACCGCAATCAAGGAGAAGAACATCAGAGCGGAAGCAACCGGACGGCGGTAAAACCGTCTTTCTTTTCCCGTATCCAGGAACGGGGCCAACAGCAAGCCTCCGAACAGCAGCCCGGGAAGCACGAGTGTCCCGATGACTACATATTGGTCAGACGTATAAGGATATTTCAGCAACTGGTACATGAATAGGAAGTACCAGTCCGGCATCGGAATGAAAGCGGTGTTCGTCGGGTCAGCCGGAAGGCCCAGTGGAGCCGGCTCGGACATAACCAGGACGAGAACCCCGACCAGAACAACGGCCGCTACCATCCATTCCTTCAGCAGGAAGTTAGGGATAAACGCCTCCGACCTTCCCGGGTACGCCGAGTAATCGCGCGGAAGCATTTTGTTCGTTTTCTTGACTACGCGGGAATCTCCGACGTAAACAATCTTTTCACCATTTTTGGGTCCGTGTGCCACGCTTCGTCCTCCTTTCTTCTTATAGTGGTCCGGAAATACCCTGTTTGCGGATCATGAAGAAGTGACCGCCGAGCAGAGCCAGCAGAATCGCTGGGAAGAAGAATACATGCAGTGCGAAGAAACGCGTTAACGTCTGGGCACCGACAATGTCTCCCCTTGCAGGAACACTTTAATATACTCCCCGATGAAAGGAACCGAGGCGGCAATCTTAATTCCGACTTGGGTAGCAAAGTATGCTTTGTTGTCCCAAGGAAGCAGGTACCCGGTAAAGCCGAGGCCCAGCATAACAAAGAAAATCAGCATTCCTACCACCCAGTTCATTTCACGAGGGGCTTTGTAGGAACCGGTAAAGAATACCCGAAGGGTATGTAAGAACATCATGACAATAACCAAGCTCGCTCCCCAGTGGTGCATCCCGCGCACGATGACGCCGAAGGCGACTTTGTGCTGCAGGAAATCAACGCTGCGGTAAGCGTTAACGATATCGGGAGCGTAGTACATGGTGAGGAACATTCCCGACAAAACCTGAATCATGGTAATGAAGAAGGTTAATCCTCCGAAGCAGTAAACGAAAGCGGAAAAGTGATGCGCAGGGTTTACGTGCTCAGGCACTTCATGGTCGGCGATGTCTCTCCACATTGGCGTAATGTCAAGCCGCTCGTCGATCCAGCTATAAACACTTTTGAGCATTTGCTAGTTACGCCTCCTTATTTTTTTGACGTCTCGTTCGCATGGAGCTGCCCTACATACACGAACCCTTTATCAATCTTCACGCTATACTCGTCCAACGGAAGAGGTGCAACGACCAGGTTCTTGCCTTCCTTGGTGTAGCGCGCGCCGTGGCACGGACAGTGATATTCGGTCTTCTCCCAGTTAACCGTACAGCCCAAATGCTTACAGGTCGGGTTAAGAGCGAAAATATTTCCTGCCTTGTCCTTCGAGATCCAGGCCTCGAGTTCCGGATCGCTCTCGTACCAGCCATCCACCTGGTGAACGCTGAACTTAAACGATTGAGGAACATCGGTTACTTTGCTCTCTTCCACTACTTTAACCCAGTCTGCATTCTTCTTAGGCTGAAGAACGGGATCGACGGCGAAGCGCACCATCGGTACCATCAGACCGGCAGCCAAAAATCCGCCTGTTCCCCCTAATGTGTAGGACAGGAATTGGCGGCGGGACATTTCACGTTTTACAACCGGCTGCTTGGAATGGGACTTGGAGTCCTTGCTGTTCTCACTCATGTACTTGTCTACCCCCTTTAACTACGCATATCTCACGTCGCAATCGACATAACTTAACACATTATACTAGGACATAACTATAATACTCCTCCGCCTATAACGCGTCAAGAATGTTAAAGCTTGGATTTCGGGCCCTTCAAACCGCCTTTGGGCAAACGTTAACACAATTGTCACATCTGGTCTTCGCCCTTGTTCCAGGCGTTTCGGATGGCTTGATCCAGCTCGGTCTTGCTCTTGTCGAGGTAATCCGGGGTAAGGAACAGATCCGCATCCGCAAACAGCATAATCCCTACAGCCGGATCCGCCGTGATCAGAAAAACGTAACGGAAGCCGGAATCCTTCAATTTTCGACACAGATGGTTGACCGAGGAAGCAAATTCCCCGGGGGGCTGAAGTAGTGCAGGGCCGGATAGGTGACGAGCCTTCCTTTATAAGGATTCTCCACCAGGTCCATAATATCCCTTAGCATCTCCAACGCTTCCGTTGTCATCCATGGAGACTCCGTTCCGGTCAGACCGGTAATCGGCAGCAGGCAGGTGTCCAGGTAGGGCTGAAGATCTTTCCACTGCTCTTCGCGTATCTCGCTGAACTTCACTTGCCCTCCCCCTTGCCTATACTCCCTGCCCTTGACCACATAGCTTTCCATGGTCCGCTTCATACGTTCCAGGTCTTTGTCGGTTAAAGCCCGGACGACTCTAGCGGGAGTTCCGACGGAGAGGGTATAAGGAGGAATTTTGGTATTCTCGGTGACGAGTGAGCCTGCCCCAATCAAGGAGTACTCTCCCACTTCGGCTCCGTTCAGCACAATGGCTCCCATCCCGATCAGGCTGCCCCGCCCGATCGAGCAGCCGTGGATGATCGCTCCGTGCCCTACCGAAACCTCCTCTTCGACAATAAGGGGCTGTCCGGTATTGACATGCCCGACGCACCCGTCCTGGATATTCGTTCTTGCGCCAATCGTAATGGGGGCCAGGTCGCCGCGAAGGACGGCGTTGAACCAGACACTGGCCTCCTCTCCCAAGCTGACTTCACCAATTAGTTGCACGCCCTCCGCCGTGAATACCCCGGAACCGAGGTTCGGCCACTTGCCCTGATAAGGATGCCGCATGAGAACCACTCCGTTTCTCCATAAGTGGAGTGATTATACCGTTCGAAGCTAGGCTTGTCAAACGCTGATCACTATCCCGTCGTCCTCCGGAACGTAGGTTCCTTGAATGATTTTGGAGCCGGAGGAGGTGATCTGGACGGCCGTTCCCCATCGGTCATGCTCACCCAGCTTTAGCAGGCCGAGATGCATCATCATCCGAATGACCCGCTGCTCCATAATGGATTCCGGAGAGTCGTAATAGAAAGGCTTGATGAGGGGAGTCAGGGCTCGGGATAAGGTTTCCGTCGTCACCCACTGCCGGGCCAGCAGGTCCATCCACTGCGCCAGCGATTGAAGGTTCGGAACCGGGCCCTTGTACAACCGGAGCCAGAAGCGGTAAACCTGACGGGGATCCTCCAGCGTTCCTTCCTCAATCCGTTTCCTTCCTTTGTCCGTTAAGGAGAGAAGTGTTCCTTCCTCCAGCACCAGTTCGTTATAATAACAATAATCATAGAGAAACGAAAACCGGCTCGGGTATTCCTTGAATCGTCTTCCATAACCAAACCGCCAGGCGGCTTTTGGCACCGGTTCTTCCTGAACGGAAAAGCCCTCCAGGATCTGCTGGAGCGTCCGCTTGTAAAGATATCCTTCCGCGTTCAACGCTACCGGTTGAGGAGCCACAAATTCGAGGAAACGGTACAAGTCCTCCTCGAGCATCCTCTGCTCCTCCCGATAGACGGAAGGGGTTTCCTTGAAGCCGACCAGCTGGTGTTGAAACTGCTTGGAGAGTGTTTCACAGAAGCGCCGCTTCAGATCGGCCGGAAATTGGAACAAATAACGGGTCTGCTGGGAGTGGCCGTTAAACAACCATCCCCTCTGCTTGAAACGCGCAATAATTTCCCTGGGGTTAATCGTATCCTTCTCTTCCTTTACGAACTTCGTCAGCCGTACCCTGGCGGTCAGCTCTTCCAGACTGAACGTATCGCGGGCATCGAAAAGTAGAGAGTTGAGAAATCGGATTTCTTCCACTTCCAGGCTTCCCACTTCTTGCTGAAAACGGTCGCTCCGGTTGACCTGAATCAGGATCGACTGGATCAGCTCGTGCTTGGAGTTCAAGTTACAGGCACAGTCGTAATTTCGGGCAATTCGGCTTAATTCCTTGATATCGGCGTAGCTGAGCATATCCGCCAGATTCATGCTATCCCCCCGAAAACAATAGAGTCCGGTATTAGTATGGACCCAGACCATGAAAGATATTCCATTCCTGCCAACCGGAAAGGCCTATCCTCCTTCGGACGGACTGTTTTCGTCCAATAAGCATAAAAAAACACCCGCCTAAGCGGGTGTTGACGGAATGGCTTATTTGTGCGTTCGGGACAGCCAATTCAGGATCAGCAAGGCACTGATCAGACCAAGAAAAGAAATAGCGAGCAAATAGTCCGGATAAGTGTGAATAGGGCCAAGCTTAACCGGTCCCATGATATGAGAGCTTACGCTCGCTACCGCACTTTTGCTCATGTAATGAACGTTCAGAGAATCGTCTTTGGAGAAGCTGGAGGCGCTGGCGGGATGCTTAAGCCCGAATGGACTGTCGCTGGCATCTCCCACCTCGGACGGCGATCCGGTCAAAGAATACACGAAGCTCCCCAGAAAGAGAGCGAGGCATAAGCTGATCACCATAAACAAATTCCTTCTGGTCTTGTAAGGAATGGAATAAATCTTGCTGCTGACCGGCATCCGCCACGATTCGGATTCATAGATCCGGCTCATGACCCGGCTGGAAACGGGAACCGGCTCTTCCATTGGAACTACCTCTTCCGCGGAAACCGAACGGATCAGCTCCGTGCTCTCGGCCCACAGGGCGTATTCTTCCGCACAGGCTTCGCACGTCTGAATATGCCGGTCCACCTCTTCCCTTCGGGAGTCGTCAGGCGGCAAATCGAAATAACTGCCCAACCATTCCTGGATGTCCGCACACTTCATGTTAGTTCATCCCTTCGTATTCATCAAAAATCGGCTCCATAAAATAGGGCTCCAGCTGAAGCTTCACGCTTGCCCTTGCCCGGAACAGCAAAGATTTTACGGCGCTCACCGTCTGCCCCAGAATGTTGGCGATTTCCTGGTAATCGAGCTGGTCATACTCTCGTAATATCAGGGCCGACCGCTGCTTTTCGGGCAGCTTGTTAATCGCCTCACGAACCAGATAAACCTTCTCATTGCGCAGAGCGGACTGCTCCGGCAGCGCCTCGAGCGACACTTGAGGGGTCTGACCGGTCTGCTCAAGGGAGACTTTGATGTGCTTATGTTTACGCAGTTCGCTAAGTACCGTGTTCCGGGCAATCGTATACAACCATGTGGAGAAAGATGCTTCCACTTCCCGGAACGTTTGCAAGCTGCGGTACGCTTTGTAGAAAGTCTCCTGGCACAGGTCGTCCACAGCGGCTTCCATCCGGGCACTTTTCAGCATATGAAAGATGAAAGCGTAGATTTTGCGTTCGTACCGGCGCATAAGCTCCGCGTACATCTCCACGTTTCCATCCTTGATTTCTCTTATTAGCTGGGAATCCGTCATTACCAGGCGATCCTCCTTGAGATTCCGTAGTTCTCCCGGCCGGTTCCTCTACAGAATTGTACTAGACCGGAAGAAAAAAGTTGCGCTCGTTCTTTTACGAATCCTACGTGGAAATAAGGAAAACATGCCAATGTATCCGAAATTGGGAAATCCCCCTATAAACCTATACCACAATTTTGAAACCCGCTAACAGTCTTTTTCGAGAAATTTCACACAATCTCCTTCTTTTTTCGTCAGAATGTCCGCTTTTCTTTAGTTAATTATTTAAAAAGCTTCCCCTCGAGCTGGGAAGGAAGAGAATTTCGACAAAACCACCCGCAAAAACAAAAAAACCACCGGAAGACCGGTGGCCGCACAGCGTGCAAATTCGGATAGGAGTGGAGAGAAACCATACTGTACTTTTATTATATGTATCCGTTTACATTTTGTCAACGGTTTTTTGCAAGCGATTTCTTTTTATTGAATAAGCAGCGCCTTGCCTTTGATGATCCGGTAGGGGCGGCAAGACGTGTGACTCTGCTTAACTTCTATTTAGGCATGGACGTGATAATCGGGTTTTAACAGCTTGGCCGCCCGGTCCATATCCTCCTCGTTGCGGAAAGAAAGCCGAAGAATGCCCGGAACATCGGCCCGATTCTCAATGATTTGAATATTGCTTAAGTTGATTCGCTCGTTACCGAGTGATGTCGTGATTTCTCCGATGATCCCCGGATGGTCCGGTACATCGACATACAAATCAAACAAGGAAGTGAGAACCCCTTTTCTTCGTTCGGGGATTTGATTGCGGAATTCCCGTGACTGGCGGAACTGCTCTTCGATCCCTTCTCCGGATCCGGATTCCAGAAGCGCTGTAAAGCTCTCCATCTGCCCTTTCCATTCGCTAAGCAGCCTAAGGACGACTTCCCTGTTGTTGAGCAGGATATCGCGCCAAATCACCGGTTCGCTGGCTGCAATCCGGGTAATGTCCCGAAAGCCGCCGGCCGCGAGATTCTGGTACAGAGGATCGCTTTCGTTATACTTCGCTACCTGGTTAACCAGGGCAACGGCAATAATATGAGGAAGGTGGCTGATGGCTCCTACGATATCATCGTGCTGGGAAGCCTCCACCCGGACAATTTGAGCCCGCGTATAACGCAGAAGGTCTACAAGACTCTCATAAACGGATTCCGGAACATGCTTTCCCGGAGTCAGCACGTAAAAGGCATTCTCGTATAGAAGCGGAGTGGCCGCCTCGACGCCGGAGCGTTCGGATCCCGCCATGGGATGCCCGCCAATAAAATAGGATGATCCCCAATCCATGGCATCCGCAGCCCGGCAGATCGAAGCCTTGGTGCTTCCCACATCGGTAATGACGCAGCCCGGTTTAAGCGGGAGCTTGGAAAGCCTGTTAAGGTAATCCTCGACCATCCCTACCGGAACGCAGACAAATATAAAATCGGCTTCCGCCGCCGCTTCCTCAAAGGAAGTGGTAGCGTAGTCAACTACGCCCCGCTCCTTGTATTTCTTAACCGAAGCCTCCGAGTGGGAGTGTCCCACGACCCGGAGATCCGGCTTGCCTCTAAAACAGAGGGCTAATGATCCTCCCATTAGCCCTACCCCGTAAATTGTAATTGTCGTCATTCCATCAACCTTCTCAATTAGGCTTGCACGGCGGCGCCGGACAGAACCTCTTCGAGATCGCGGATAAACTTCTCGTTCTGCTCCTGGCTGCCCACCGTCACCCGCAGCGACGTCGGGAAATCCAGGGCGTGCCCTCCGCGAACGATCATGCCTTTACGCAGCAGCGCGTTAAAGATATCGGCCGCAGGCTTGCCGACATCGACCATAATGAAGTTTCCGTTGGCCGGAAAATAGCTAAGTCCCATCCGATCGAATTGGGAGGTCAAATAGTTGAGACCAACACGGTTCGCTTCCCGGCAGCTGGCCACGAACTCATCATCTTCGAGGGAAGCCAGAGCGGCCGCTTGGGCAAAACGGGTCGTATTGAAAGGCTCGCGGACCTGGTTGATGGAACGGATGACTTCCGGACGTCCGATTCCGTAACCGATCCGAAGAGAAGCGAGCCCATAAATTTTGGAGAACGTGCGAAGCAGAATAACATTCGGGTATTCCTTCAGCAGCTGCAAGCCGTCCGGGAATTCCGGATCCGTGCTGTATTCCACATAGGCTTCGTCGAGTACGACCAGGACATGAGGCGCAACCTTCTCCATAAAGTCCTTCACTTCCGCATGGGTCACAATCGTTCCCGTCGGATTGTTCGGGTTGCAAATCCAAACGATTTTCGTCCGCTCGGTGACTTTCTCCAGCATGGATGGCAGATCATGTTTGCCGTTTACCAGCGGAACCTCAATCGTTACCGCCCCTTCAATCTCGGCATTATGCTTATACTGAGGGAAGGTATGGGTGGCCATGATGTTCTCGTCGCCGGAAGACAGGAAGGCGCGGGCCAACATGAGAATAATCTCATCGGAGCCGGCTCCGAAAATAACTTGATCGGGGGCCACTCCAAATTTGGCGGCTACCGCATTCGTCAGCACCACCGCCCCTCCGTCCGGGTACAGGCTCAGGTTTTCCATTTCGGCCTGGATGGCTTCCTTCGCTTTCGGTGAGCATCCGAACGGATTCTCATTCGAGGCGAGCTTGGTTACCTCGGTTAGGCCGAATTCGCGTTTTACTTCTTCAATGGGCTTGCCCGGCTGGTACACCGGAAGATGAACGATATTTTTTTGGGCTGCACAATGAACACCTCTTATTCGCTGTTTAAGATCATTTACCTATCGTTAATTCCTTAATTGTGACACAAATTCGCGAATTTGCAAGAGTCCTTGTTCACGCGTGGATTCGGATTTCAGCTCGGGAAGCACCTTTTCGATCTGCTTCACGATGGCGCTTCCTACCACCACCCCATCGCAAATCTCGGAGAACCGGTCCACCTGCTCCCGGCTTGAAATCCCGAACCCGATGGCAATGGGAAGCGACGTGGAATTTTTAACCGTCTGGAGGAAATCGTTAATCCCCTCAAAAAATTGCGAACGTGTTCCTGTTACTCCAAGGGAAGACACGCAATAGATAAAGCCCGCCGCCTCGGAAACAATTCGCGCAATCCTCTCGTTCGACGTGGGAGCCACGAGCGGAATCAAATGAATATTATGTTTAACGGACAGCTCTTTAAGCGGTCCATGCTCTTCAATGGGAAGATCCGGAATGATTAAGCCGCTGATTTCATTCTCCAGAACCAGATCGAAGAAGTGTTCCAGTCCAAGCTGAAGAACCGGGTTGTAATAAGTGAACAGGATAAAGGGAAGCTTGCTCCCCTGCTCCCGGCATGTTTTGGCCACACGCATACAATCCACAATCGTGATCCGGTTCTGAAGAGCTCTTTGCGAAGAGCTTTGAATAACGGGGCCATCGGCCAAAGGATCGGAGTAGGGGACCCCAAGCTCCACGATATCGGCTCCGGCCGCCTCCAATTCGTGAACGATAGCAACGGTTGTCTCCACATCCGGGTCTCCAACCGTGATAAAAGGGATTAGGGCGGTGCGGTTCTGTTCTTTTAATGATTGAAACGCTGCGTCAATACGGTTCATTGATTTTGGCCCCCAGGTAGCTCATGATGGACTCCACGTCCTTATCCCCTCTTCCGGAGAGGGAGACCACGATGATTTGGTCCTTCGGCAGGGTAGGAGCCACCTTCATGGTCTGGGCGATCGCATGGGCACTTTCCAGTGCGGGAATGACCCCTTCCGTGCGGCTCAGAAACTGCAGCGCGTCCAGGGCTTCCTGGTCAGTGATCGGAACATATTCCGCCCGTTCGGTATCTTTCAAGAAAGCATGCTCCGGACCGATCCCCGGGTAATCCAGGCCCGCGGAAATGGAGTGCGCCTCTTGAACCTGTCCATGCTCATCCTGCAGAAGATAACTGAACGACCCTTGGAACACCCCATGCTTCCCGCGAGTCATCGTCGCCGCATGCTTATCGGTGTGAAGCCCGTGTCCGGCTGCTTCCACTCCCATCAGACGAACGTCCTTATCCTGAACGAACGGATAGAAAATCCCCATGGCATTGCTGCCGCCGCCGACACAAGCGATCACCAGATCCGGAAGACGGCCTTCCTGCTCGAGAATCTGCTTACGCGCTTCATCTCCAATGATTCGCTGAAAATCCCGTACGATCATCGGATACGGATGGGGACCGGTCACCGAGCCCAGGATATAGAAAGTATCTTCAACATGGCTCACCCAGTAGCGGAGCGTTTCGTTACAGGCGTCCTTTAGGGTCCGGGAGCCCGACGTCACCGGAACGACTTCCGTACCCAGCAGATTCATGCGGAACACGTTCAACTGCTGGCGGCGGATGTCCTCCTCGCCCATGAACACTTTGCATTCAAAGCCCATCAGGGCGGCTACGGTAGCCGTCGCAACCCCGTGCTGGCCCGCTCCCGTTTCGGCGATGATTTTCTTCTTGCCCATCCGCTTCGCGAGAACGGCCTGGCCGATCGCATTGTTGATTTTGTGAGCGCCCGTATGGTTGAGATCCTCGCGCTTCAAGTAGATCTTAGCTCCGCCCAAAGCCTGCGTGAGCCGTTCCGCATAGTAAAGATTGGTCGGTCTGCCCGAATATTTCACCAGCAGATCATGGACCTCGCTTGTAAATTCGGGATCCCGGGAATATTTATGGTAAGCCTCTTCCAGCTCGATGAGAGCGTTCATTAAAGTTTCAGGTACGTATTTGCCCCCGAATTTGCCGAATCGGCCGTACTGGTCCGGTAACGTATTCACAGCCCTTTCACCCTTTCCACGAATGCTAGTATTTTGGTCGAATCCTTGACTCCCTCAGTCTCCACACCGCTCGATACGTCGACTCCGTCCGGCTGGTACCGCTCGATCAAACCGGCTACATTGTCCGATGTCAGCCCTCCGGCGACCAAAAGCTTCATCCCCAGCTTACGCGCCGCTTCCCGGTATCCCGGAATGAGGTCCCAGGCGAACGTCTTTCCGCCGCCCCCTCCATGGACAGGCTCAAACGTATCCAACAAAATCGCATCGGCGGCGCCCCGGTAAGGAGACAGCTGTTCCTCCGCCTCCTTAGAGCCGGAATCCGGACGGATCGAGATGACCTTGAAAACCTTCACGCCGAACTTGTCCCTCGCATAACGGCAGAGGAGCGGAGATTCCTGCCCGTGCAGCTGAATGACATCCAGCTTTGCCTGTTCCATTACCTCACTCATGTATTCTTCCGTCGGGTTCACGAACACGCCTACCGTCCGGGGCAGGGGAACGAGGCCGGTAGCCCGCATCAACTCCAGGAACCTTCCGGCTTGAGCGGCCGTGATCCGGCGTTTGCTAGGTGCAAACATAAAGCCGATGTAATCGATAGGATAAGAAAGAATGCGCTCGAGAGTGGCTTCATCGGTAATGCCGCATATTTTGACCTCGGCTGCCGTCATAGCTAGTTCACTCCCGCGCCGGGGGCGCCGAGAAGATCCTCAACCGCACGGCTGACGGAAGGCTGGCGCATAAAGTGCTCACCGATCAGCAGAGCCCGGGCCCCCGTTGAGTACAGGTAGTCGATTTCCTCCGGCTTGGAAATGCCGCTTTCGCTCACAATGGTTTTTCCAGCGGGGATGGTCTTCGCCAGTTCCTCCGTTGTCTTGAGGTCGGTGACGAACGTCTTCAGGTTGCGGTTGTTGATCCCGATCAGTTCGGCATCGAGAGTGAGCACACGGTCCAGCTCCTCCTGATCGTGAACCTCCACCAGCGCATCCAGACCAAGGTCCCGGCTCAGCTGTAAGAACTCTTTCATTTGACCCGTGGTCAGGATAGCCGCAATAAGAAGCACGGCGTCCGCTCCAATGACGCGGGCTTCATAGATTTGCCGGTAATCAATCGTAAAGTCCTTGCGAAGCAGCGGCACCTTAACCGCTTGGCGCACCGCGCTCAAATAGGCATTGCTGCCTTGAAAGTAATCGGTATCGGTCAAGACGGAGATGCAGTCCGTTCCGGCTTCTTCATACGCCTTGGCAATCGCGGTTGGCTCAAAATCCTCCCGGATTAGCCCTTTCGAAGGGGAGGCCTTCTTAACCTCCGCAATAAGCCCCATCCGGCGCCGACGGCCTTCCGTCAACGCCCGGGCAAACCCTCTCGTAGGAGGAAGCTCCGCGATGTTCTTCTCCGCTTGGGTGAGGGAAAAACTATTCTTCAACTCTTCGACTTCTCTGCGTTTGGTATCAACAATTCGATCAAGAAACATGGCTGAACGCTCCCGTACATTGGACTAGCTCCCGCAGCTTATCGGCGGCACGCTTGGAATCGATAACCGCTGCCGCTAATTTTACACCTTCCTGCAGGGTCGAGCAACGCTCCGACACATAGAAGCAGGCTCCGGCATTGGCGAGCACGATATCCCGGTGAGCTCCCCGGCTGCCATGTAGAATGGCTTCGATGATTTCTGCATTGGTCTGGGCGTCGCCGCCCGCCACATCGTTCATCGTGTAGGTTCCGAGCCCCAATTCATCCGGGCTGATCTCGTAAGTGCGGATCGTGGAATCTTTCAGCTCGGTTACCTGGGTCGGAGCCGATATGCTGATCTCATCCAACCCGTCGTAGCTCGCTACGACCATGCCGCGGCGGAGATTCAAGGCGTGCAGCACTTCGGCGATTAGCTGCGTTTTGCTGCGGTCGAAAACGCCGAGAAGCTGACGATCGGCTCCAGCCGGATTGGTAAGCGGCCCCAGAAGGTTGAAAACAGTTCGAATGCCGAGCTCGCGGCGAGGAGCCGCGGCGTGCTTCATAGACTGGTGGTACGACATGGCAAACAGGAAGCAAATGCCGATCTGATCCAGGCAGCGGGACGCCTGTGCGCCGTCCAGGTGAATGTTAACCCCGAGAGCCTCCAGCACATCGGCGCTTCCGCTCTTGCTCGACATGGCCCGGTTCCCGTGCTTCGCTACCCGGATTCCGCCGGCCGCAGCAACGAGTGCGGAGGCGGTGGAAATGTTGAACGTATTCGCGCCGTCCCCCCGGTTCCGCAAGTGTCCAGAAGATCAAACTGCTCCGTCTCCACGCGGTTCGCCCGGCTTCTCATCGACTCCGCAAAGCCGGTAATTTCCTCCGATGTTTCCCCTTTCATTCTCAGGGCGGTCACCAGGCTGCCGATCTGGGCGTGTGTCGCTTCCCCTTCCATGATCTCATCCATGACCATTCTCGCTTCTTCCCTGCCCAGGCTTCCGCCTCCGGTAATCGTGGCGATCGCCTGCTGGATCTTCAATTTGGTCTCCATAGTGAATTCCTCCCGATTAAAGTTGAACAAAATAATCGCTGTTGATCTCTGCAGGCTGTTCCTTCTTACCGGTAAAAATGGCTTCCGCCATACGGATCGATTTCAGCAGAGCTTTGGCTTTGTTCTCCGTCTCTTCAAATTCCTTCTCCGGAACGGAATCCCATACGATGCCCGCTCCCGCCTGAACATAGGCTTTGCCGTTCTTGAAGATGATCGTCCGAATCGTGATGCACGTATCGAGGTTTCCGGAGAAACCCAGGTAGCCGATAGCCCCCGCATAGGCTCCCCGGGATTCGTTCTCGAGCTCGGCGATGATCTCCATCGCTCTCAGCTTGGGTGCCCCCGATACCGTTCCCGCCGGCAGACAGGAAATAAAGGCATCGAAGAAATCCTTGTCCTCGCGGATGGTTCCGACCACGTTCGAGACGATGTGCATCACATGCGAGTAACGCTCGACCTCCATGAACGTATCGCACTTCACCGTTCCGAATTTCGCTACCCGCCCGATGTCGTTCCTTCCAAGATCCACGAGCATCAGATGCTCCGCCCGTTCCTTCTCGTCCGCCAGCAATTCCTTCTCGAGCGCCAAATCCTCTTCCGTGGTGCGGCCGCGCGGCCGGGTCCCGGCAATCGGCCGGGTTTCTACCTTGTGATCCTCCACCCGGACAAGCAGCTCGGGAGAAGTGCCCACGATGACCTCGTCGTCCATTTTCAGATAATACATATAGGGGAGGGATTCATCGTTCTCAGCACCCGGTACACCTGCAGGGGCGAAACGGCGGTCTCAATCTCAAAGCGCTGGGATAGCACCACCTGAAAAATATCTCCGGCCCGGATGTATTCCTTCGCCTGCTCGACATTGGAGATGAATTTCTCTTTGGTGACGTTCGATTGGATTTCCCCAGCTCCACTTCTTCCGGAATGGCGTGCTGGGTCAGGTGCGAAGGGGCCAGCGGTCTTCTGAGCTTCTCAATCGTGGCGTCGATTCGGGCACAGGTCCGGTTGTATTCCTCGGCAATTTCCGCATCGGAGGCAAACGGAGGGACATGCACATTCGCGATAACCTTCAGCTGCTGCTTGAAGTGGTCGAAGACGACCAGCTGGTCGCAGAACATGAACTGAATGTCGTTCATTTGCAGATCGTCCGTCCGGTGCTTCGGAAGGTTCTCATAATACTGAAGGAGATCGTATCCGAAAAAGCCGACCGCCCCTCCGGTCAATCGGGGCATATCCGGCAGGGAAGGACTGCGGTAGGCCCTCAGGTAGGCTTTCAGCACCTCCAGCGGCTTCTCGTGATGGACCTTCGTCTCCGAGCCCTTCGTGACTTCGATCGCTCCGTTCTTTCCGCGGATCATCAGGAAGGGATCGGTCCCGATAAAGGAATAACGCGCCCATTTAACCCCGCCTTCCACACTTTCCAGCAGAAACGCCCGCGGCTCCTCGTGAAATTGCTGAAACACGCGAATCGGGGTTTCGGTGTCCGCCAGCAAATGCCGGACAACGGGAATCAGGTTGAAGGTTTTGGCGTAGCGGATAATCTCCTGCAGCTCAGGGGTATACATGGGCACCTCTCCTTAGGTATGGGGGAGTTGATGATTTAAACAAAAAAACCTCTGCCGGAAGGCAGAGGCAAACGTTGTAATATGTAAGGAGTTCGGAATAGTCAAATAAATCGGACATGGCCCAAGAAGCCCGTGCTTCTCATCCTGTCTCCCTCGACTCCGCTCAACATATCTCAACTCATCTCAACTCTTCTTCCTTCATATTACCTTACCTGACGACGATCCGTCAATGCCTGGAAAGCGGCCTTTACCCTTTCGCCTGTACGATATCGGGACGGAGGCTTCTGGCTTCATTTAAATAAACATGGCGGATTTCGTTCTGTTTCTTGGTGGTGTTAATATGAACCATCAGCCGGATGCATTTCGGCAGGCTCGGCTTCACCGGGATCTCGATGGAGCACATCAAGGGGACGAGCTCCCAACCGCCCATCTGGCGAATGGCTCTCGCCGGGAACGTGGCGGTCAAATCCTCCGTTGTCGTTATGAAGACACTCGCGATGTCTTCCGGAACCACGTCATTCTCCACTACAATCTGATTCAGCATCTCGATGGTCGCCTGCAAGATTTCTTGCTCTTCATTGTTCTCCACGGTAGTCGCACCGCGAATTCCACGTACCCACATCATCTAGGCCTCCCGCTTCAGTTCTTCCACTACTTCTCTGACCCACTCGACCGGAACCTGCTTGTTGATTTCAACCCGGCCGATTTCCGTAGGCAGGACAAAGACCGTGCGGCCTTCCTTAAATTTCTTGTCGTGCATCATCGCTTTCATAATCCGGTCGGTATCGAGGTGCTCCGGCAGCCGGACCGGCAGTCCGAATTTGGCCAGAATGCGCTTCGTCTCGGTGTAGATCCGTTCCGAACGGCCCATTCTCACAGCCAGCTTAGCAGAGCCGACCATTCCGATGGAAATGGCTTCCCCGTGAAGAAGCTCGTTGTAGCCGGCGACCGCTTCCAGTGCATGACCTATCGTGTGGCCGAGATTAAGAATAGCCCGCAGGTCGTTTTCCTTCTCATCTTGGGAAACGACATACGCTTTGACCTGGCAGCCCATATATAGGCCGTACTCCAGCTTGTCGGGCTCAAGCGTCAGAATCTCCTCCGCATGCTGATCCAGCCAAGCCGTAAATTCCGCATCCCAGATCAAGCCGTGCTTGATCATTTCGGATAACCCGGCGCGAATCTCGCGCTCGGGTAGCGTCCGAAGCGTGGCTGTGTCGTAGAGAACGAGCTCGGGCTGATGAAATGCACCGATAATGTTCTTCGCCTTCGGATGATTGACGGCAACCTTGCCGCCGACGCTGCTGTCATGAGCAAGAATGGTTGTAGGAATCTGAACGAAACGGATTCCTCTCATGTAGCTTGCGGCCACGAAGCCGGCCAGGTCCCCCACAACACCGCCGCCAAGAGCCACGATGGCGGAGCTTCGGTCGAGGCCCGCATCCAAGGCGGCCCCGATAATGTCCTCGAGTACGCTGAGGGCTTTGGACCTTTCTCCTGCGGCTACCACGTAAGAGGCAACTTGATAGCCGCCCGCCGTTAGCCTTTGCGTTATCCGGTCCAGATACACGGGAGCCACATGCTCGTCGGTTACGATCATCAAAGGAGAAGCTTTGCGAATGTCATGCTTCTCGAACAAGGAAGCGATCTCGTCGAGGATTCCTCTCCAATATAGATGGGATAGGAACGGTCCCCTAAGTTAACCTGCAGCTCTCTCATCCTAGTAGCTCTCCACTTGGGCTTTGTAATTCGCCAGGTTCGCCCGAATTTCTTCGATGGAGTCCCCGCCGAATTTTTCCATGAAAGCCTGCGCGATCTCCCAAGCCACTACATTCTCCATGATGACGCCAGCCGCCGGAACGGCACACGTATCGGAGCGCTCCACTTGAGCGGTGAACGTTTCCTTCGTATCGATGTCCACGCTTTGAAGGGCCTTATAGAGGGTCGAGATCGGCTTCATGACGCCGCGTACGACAACCGGCTCTCCCGTGGTCATTCCGCCTTCGAAACCGCCGGCGCGGTTGGACGCCCGGTGGAATCCCTTCTCTTCATTATAACGGATTTCGTCATGGACCTTGGAGCCCCGGAGCGACGCCGCCTCGAAGCCGATGCCGAATTCCACGCCTTTGAACGCTTGGATGGAGAGCACCGCCTGGGCAATCCGCCCATCGAGCTTCCGGTCCCATTGGACGTGGCTGCCGAGTCCGACCGGCACCCCTTCCACAATGACTTCCACAATGCCGCCTAACGTATCCCCGTCTTCCTTGGCTGCATCGATAGCCGCAATCATCTGCACTTCCGCTTCTTTGTCCGCTACCCGTACAGGAGATTCTTCCGTAATCCGGATCAGTTCATCCACGGAGAGGTCGGCCCGCTTCGCTTCCACATCGCCGATGCGCAGTACCTGGCCGGCCACCTTGATCCCGAATTCGGCCAGCAGCTCCCGGGCCAAAGCCCCGACCGCTACGCGGGCCGTCGTTTCACGGGCACTGGATCTCTCCAGAATGTTCCGCAGGTCCTTCTGGTTATATTTCAAGCCGCCGTTCAGATCCGCATGTCCCGGACGGGGGCGGTGCACCCTTCTTCTTCCTTCGTTGTCTTCATCGACCGGCTCGGAGCCCATGATCTTGGTCCAGTGCTTCCAGTCGTTGTTCTCCACCACCAACGCGATGGGCGCTCCGGTCGTTTGGCCGTGCCGGACTCCGCCTTTCAGCTGGGCCGTATCCTTCTCGATCTGCATCCGCAGTCCCCGGCCGTATCCCTTCTGCCTGCGGGCCAGCTGGAAATTGATATTGTCCAGAGCAACCTTCAGGTTGCTGGGCATTCCTTCAATGATGGCCGTCAGCTGCGGGCCGTGTGTTTCTCCTGCCGTTAAGTATCTCACGTCGTAAGCTCCCCTCGTTATCCCAAAACCTCTTGCGCCAAAAACGCTTTAGCGCTTTTATGTGCTAATTATAGTATAGGTGTCACGGTTTGACAAGAAACGCTAGCTTGGTAAACGCACGCCAAAAAGGCCGCAAGCCCCCGGTCTGCCTTACGCAAACCATGATGGACATCGCGGCCCGGCTTCCAAAAAGAGAATCAACTTTTGAGAGACTCCTTCGCCCGGTTCGTCACCGGCGGATCAAACCGGTTGTCGCTGACGGCGCGAAAAAGCAGCATGGAATCAATCCCGAGAATTTGAGCGCACTCTTCTCTGCTGATCATTCCCCGGCGGTAGGCGGTAATGACCTTTCTTTTGTCCATAGACGGACCTCCTGAAAATACCTTTCTACGACTAGTATGGGCAACCGTTTGGCCGGGTATACCCCAGGTCCTGGGCCCCACTCTAGTGCTTATCCGGTAACACTCCAAGATAAGGCCCTCCTGCTACAGTTTGCGGTAGAAAAAGTATCCGCCGGCTCCAGTCCGTATTGCCCCGGAGTAAAAATCTGCTCCGTGCTTCCCACAAAAAGAATGCCTCCCGGCTTAAGAGCATCCGAAAATTTGTGATAGAGAAGCTGCTTCGCCTCTTCGGTAAAATAAATCATGACGTTGCGGCATATGATTAAGTCCTGTCCCGGCTCGAACCGGTCGGTCAGCAGATTCTGCTTCTGAAACCGGATCGGCTTCTTCAGTTCTTCCGACACGCGGTACTCGCTGCCTTCCTTTCGGAAATAGCGCGCCAGCATAGCGGCCGGAACATCCCTTACGGACCGGTCCGGATAAGTCCCTTGACGGGCCTTTTCCAATGCCCCCTCATCTATATCCGTTGCGGTAATCTGAACTTCTCCCTGAGCACCGAGATCAGCGAGAATCATCGATAACGTATAAGGCTCTTCCCCTGTCGAGCAGGCGGCACTCCAGCACTTCACTCGTGTGTGCCTACGGCGCATCTCCGGCAGAAATTTCGTCTGAAGCACTTCCCAACGGTTGGGGTTGCGCCAGAATTCCGAAACGTTGATCGTCATGCGGTCCAGAAACTCATAAAGCAGCCTCTTGTCTCCCGCTATCGCGTCATAGAACGCGCCGAACGAAGAAAAGCCCTTCTTCATCCGAAGCGTAGTAAGCCTTCGTTTCATCTGGGCTTCCTTGTATTGATTCAAATCGATGGATGTCAGCTCTTTGATCTTCTTAACAAATTGAGCAAAATCCCGGTCTTCCGTTATTTCCATACCCATCACTCTCCACCAATCCGTTATGTCTCTTCAACAATTCCATACGGATCGGCGGATTCCTGCCGGGTTAGATCCACTTTTGGATGGTTCTTTCGTAATTCACGATTTCTTCCTCCCGGAAGAAGTTCGCGATTTCACGTTCCGCGCTCTCCGGAGAGTCCGAGCCGTGAATGATGTTATTGCCGGTATGTACGGCGAAATCTCCGCGGATGGTTCCGGGCTGAGCGTCCAGCGTGTTGGTTTTGCCCATCAGCATGCGGGAAATCGTAATAACCTGATCCCCCTGCCAAACCATTCCGAAAACCGGTCCGGACGTGATGAAGGAAATCAGTTCCTCATAGAAGGATTTTCCTTGATGCTCAGCATAATGCTTCTCCGCTTGCTCGCGCGAGATCACCATCAGCTTGGCAGCCGCCAGCTGGAAGCCTTTCTGCTCCAGACGCTTAACGACTTCACCAATCAATCCGCGCTGGACTCCGTCCGGCTTAACCATAATAAAGCTTCTTTCCATGCCTTAACTCCTCCTGAATTCTAATAATGTCGACTTAATAGGAACGATTCCCCACGAAATGCGCGATGCGGATGAGGTCCTTCTTCGCTTGCCGGGTGGGGAGCCCGTCCAATGCTTCGATGGCTCTGTCGATGTAGCGGGACGCCAAGTCCTCCGCCCGCTTCACTCCTCCGGAACGCCGGATGGCTTCCAGAAAAGGGGTGACATCCCCTTGTCCATCCGCTTGCCGGATGCTCTCAATCTGCTCGAGAAGAAGAACCTTCCGCTGCGGATCCTGAAGGGCAAACAGCACCGGCAGGGTAATGTTGCCCTGCTTGATATCGCTCCCAGGCGGTTTGCCAATCTGCTGCTCCGTCCCGTTAAGATCAAGCACGTCATCGCGGATTTGGAACGCCATTCCTACATTATAACCGAAACGGTACATTTTGTCGCAAACGCTTGCAGAGGCTCCTGCCGCCACTGCACCCAGCTGGCAGCTAATGGCGATTAAATAAGCCGTTTTGCGTTTGATCCGAAGAAGGTAATCCCTCACGGTCTGGCCGGTATGAAAGAAGAACCGGATCTGCTCCATCTCCCCGACGCTCATTTCCACGATGGCATGCGACATGATTTGGTGAATCTCGGGCTGGGGCAGCCGGGTTACG
The DNA here is from genome assembly GCA_030323305.1 of Paenibacillus sp. CC-CFT747. Classification (GTDB taxonomy): domain Bacteria; phylum Bacillota; class Bacilli; order Paenibacillales; family NBRC-103111; genus Paenibacillus_AO; species Paenibacillus_AO aurantius. The sequence continues at coordinate 5,678,687 of CP106741.1, forward strand.
ACGCCAAGGGCTCTCGCAAAGATATAGTCTCCCGTGTACATCGCAATCCGGTTGTCCCATTTGGACTTGACGGTAGGCTGCCCCCGTCGGGTAGCCGCATCGTCAATGACGTCGTCATGGACCAGAGAAGCCATATGGATGAGTTCCATGGACACAGCGACATTTTTGAGCGTTTCCAGGTCATAATTCCCAAACCGGCCAGCGAGCAGGACAAAGACAGGCCGGATCCGCTTTCCGCCTGCCTTCAGAAGATGAACCGAGGTCTCGTTCAGAAGAGCATGATCGGACTGAACGCTGCTCTCCAGCTCTTTCTCGATATAGGCCAAATCTTTTTTATACCTGGAATAAATATCTATAATCTTCATTGTTTCACCCGTTTAGCGGATTTATACCCCCAGATTTGCAGATCCACCGGCTCCTGAACCAGTCCCAATTCGTAAGCATACCGGTAGTACAGCTCCAGTCCCTTCCATTGGTCAGGACCGAAATCATAACAGAGATTGGCAAAATACTGCCTCCAATACTCCTCGGTGCCTCCGATCCGATCCGCCGCCTCGGCAATCATCTCACCGGGATCCCGCAGGCCCTGTTCTTTGCTCCCCAGAAAGGCTTCATACAATTCGCTAATCAACTCCGGAGCGGCTTCGGCCGCCTGCTTACGGACCACCCAAACGGCGAAGGTCATGCCAAGACCGGTCAGCCGGTGCCACTCTTCCCCTAGATCGGTGACCTTGTACTTCGTATTGGCCCATCCGGCCCGGATAGCGTCATCGCCGATAAGCAGGGCAGCGTCCGCCTCCTGCATCATTTCCTCAAGGGATGGAGCGGCATACCGGTAATCCGGGCGGCCGTGATGGAATTTCTCCAATAGGATTTTGAGAAGATTAACCGAGGTCGCCGAAGTGGTCGGCAGCATGACCCTTCCGTTCGCAATTTCCTCAATAGGCTTCTCGTGAAAAAGCAGAATGGATTTGACCCGATTTCCCGCGCTAACCGATAAATCGGGCAGAAGAACGTAATCTTTGAAGTTGGCTCCGTATGCAAAGGAGGATACCGGACTGGCGTCGATTTCCCCTTCGGCCAGCGCCTGATTCAGCATGGTCGGCACCTGGGAAACCAGCTCGATCCGTTCCCGGAACCTTGCCTCCGGAAAATGATAATAAATCGGCCAAACATTCGTGAAATTAATTCTTCCTAAGCGAAATCTCCTGTTGTTCATGATTTTCTCCCCATCTTCTGTATACATCATGCTCGATTCCCATCGAATCCATAACCTTGCCTACCAGAAAATCCACCATCTCCTGTATGGATGCAGGCTTATGATAAAAAGCAGGCATAGCCGGGATGATACGCGCTCCCATCCGGGATAGGTTCAGCATGTTCTCTAGATGAATGGAATGAAGCGGACTTTCCCTCGGAACCAGGAGCAGGGGACGACCTTCCTTCAACATAACGTCAGCCGCACGCTCCAGCAAATTGTCCGACGCGCCTCGTGCCACCCCCGCCAAGGTTCCCATGGAGCAGGGGACAATGACCATACCGGCGGTCCGGAACGAACCGCTCGCGATACTCGCCCCAATATCCTGGATCGGATGGTAGGTCAGCCGGTCTCCCGCATCCGGAAAATGCTTCTCCAGCATCTCCTTCCGCTTGGAGGCGTTCCAGTCCAGTTCGTCATGCAGCACCCGCCAGCCGGCATCCGTAATGACGAGATGAACCCGGCAGCCAAACTCGAGCAGGTACCGGCACAGCGTAACTCCGTAAACGGCACCGCTCGCCCCCGTTATTCCGACAATCCATGGCCTGTTCATAAATAACGCACCGACAGATCGACGAGGGTAAAGAAGAACATCACAATGCTGAGCACCCCATTCAAGGTAAAGAAGGCCGTGTTCAGCTTGGACAGATTCGTCGGTGAAACAAGCCGGTGCTCATAGATAAGGATCAAATAAGCGATCATAAGCCCGGCGAAGTACCACCAGCTCAAGTCCGTCATAAAGAACAAGATAATCAGGCCAACCGCCGTAATGAGGTGGAATACTTTGGCCAGTAGCAGCGCCTTCTCAAGCCCGAACCGGCTTGGAATGGAATAAAGTCCTTCTTTGCGGTCAAACTCGATGTCCCCGCAGGCATAGATGACGTCGAAGCCCGCCGTCCAGAAGGCAATCGAGAAATAGAATACCATGGCGGCAGCATTGACGCTTCCGGTTACGGCGACCCAGCCCCCGAGCGGAGCCAGGGCAATGGTAAGACCCAGGATGACATGGCACAGCCAGGTAAACCGCTTCGTATAAGAGTAAAAGACCAGAAAAAAACAGCAACCGGTAGCAGGCTCATCGCCAGGGTGCTGAGCTGAGAGGCCGCTACAAACAAGAGGACAAAGGAAACCGCAATAAACAACAGAACTTCCTTCGAAGACAACAGACCCGCCGGGATGGCCCTCCCCGCTGTGCGGGGATTCTTCTTGTCGAAAACCTTATCGATGACCCGGTTAAGTCCCATCGCGGCGCTCCGCGCGCCGAACATGGCAAGGGTTACCCAGCCGATCTGGCCCCAGCTTGGAAGATGCCCGAACATGACAACCGCACCAAGCAGGGCTCCCATGAAGGCAAAGGGAAGGGCGAATAACGTATGCTCGAATTTGATCATTTCCAGAAAAATTTTAACTTTACGCATGTTGGCTTGCCTCCGGTCCCTGCTTGATATTCTCCTTGAATCCGATGTGAAGGGCGGCGATTCCTCCCGTCAGCGGATAGGCTTGGACATTCGTCAGTCCGATCTGCCGGAAAATGCCGGCTAGCTGCTGGTGATCGGGAAAGCTGACTAAGGATTCGGGAAGCCATTTGTACTGTTCGTAGCGCTTGGCAATCAGCTTGCCCATGAGCGGAAGAAGCCGCTGAAAGTAAAAGTAATAAATGGATTTGAACGGCTGCCAGGTGGGCTTGGAAAGCTCCAGGCAGACCACTTGTCCTCCGGGCTTCACGACCCTCTGCATTTCCCTAAGCACCTGCTCCAGGTCCGGTACGTTCCGAAGCCCGAAGCCGATGGTGGCGTAGTCAAAGGAATTGTCATCGTAAGGAAGACTCATGGCATTGCCTTGTACGAGCGTAATTTGATCGTTCCGGCCGGCAGCCTTGACCTTCTCCGCCCCGTAATCCAGCATATGCTGGCTGAAGTCCAGCCCTACAATGGGCCCTGTGCCGCTCGCTTTGGCAAGAGAAAGCGTCCAATCGCACGTTCCGCAGCACAGATCGATGGCTGTCGCTCCCGCAGGCACCTTCATCTTCTTCATCGTAAAGCTTCTCCAGGCTTTATGCCGGCGAAAGCTCAATATGTCGTTCATCAAGTCGTATTTGGGAGCGATGCTCTCGAATACGGAGTGGACGAACTGTTCTTTGTTCTTCATATCCTGACGACTCCCTTATCGCTCTTCCAGCACTTTGTTTCCTTTAAGACAGTCCTTCCAAGCGGCAGAGGCGGATTCCGCCTCTGCCGCCAGCTTCCCGTTCGACATCCCGTTTCCTATCTTCTCGAACCGGAGCAACTCCCTTTCCAGCAAAGAAGCAAGCCTCTCCCGTACCCGGTATTTGACGAAGAGAGCCTCTTTCGATTCGGGCGTGCAGCGGTCCGATTGAATCTGTTTCCGGTCGTCCGCTGCAGCGCTATGGGTAAGATACCAATAAGTCCAGGAATCCTGCTCTTCTTCCGCTTGGCCTTCCGCCATGTACTCCGCCGCCAATATCTCTAGGCAGGTCGCACTCCTCAGAAGGTCGGGCCATTCCGCCGCTCTCTTCCCGGTCATCAAATAGGGGAAAAGAAGAAACATTTCCATCTGAATGGAAACCTTCTGATCCAGCCACTCTTCCGGGCTGATGACGGCTTGTCTGGTTTGAAGATAGAAATTCATTTTCTTGCGGTTGACTTCACAGATGGCGGAAGCGATCCGATCAATCATCTCGATTTCACCCGCCCGCGCCAGCAGATCATAATAACGGGCGCTGAAGTAGTCACCGGCCAGCACCTTCAACTGAAGGGACCGGGCAGCGGGCTTGTCTTTCCGTTCACTGCGCACAGGCACCGTCTGGTGGGTATCCAATCCCATTTGGACCAGGGAGACAACCAGGGCGTATAGGGTTCTCCGCTCCTCCCCGACTCCCTCTTCCTCAAGGGCAGCCAAAAGAAGCCTTGTCCGGACCTCCGGGTAAGAAGGAAGGTCCGTATAGGTGCGGATCATATCGTAATCGGTATACCGCCTGGCCAAATTCTGGATGGATAATTTATTCATCTTGCGCCTCCGCCATCATTAACAATACGTTCCAAAGCTACAGCTTATAATTATAGCATTATTTAATCCAGCCGTACAATCAACGTTACCGGGGCTCTCCCGTTTTGTCTTTCCATCTGGAGGTATAAGAAATCCGGTACAGCTTTCTAAGCTGCTCCGCCAGATCCGGCCGGTCCGGCTTCAATTCGGCCGCCCGCCCATCCCCCGTATCCTCTCTTCTTGCATCCATGGCCATCAGAAGCGGACCGTTGCGCGAGCCTCCTCCCGTCTGGTCCAATACCCGGACCGTCACCTGGGAGACATTGGAGGTCCGCAGCAACCCGAAGCGGGTCAGCTCATACAGATCACGGTAAATGTCGCTCTCCCTCGGGGTTCCGTAAGAGAGAAGATCCACCTGGAGCACGGAATGACTCCACTGCACATGCCCAATGTCGAGCCGAAGCGGAAGACCGCCCAGTTGATCGACTAAATTCTGCTCGTTCAAGGCAGGCAGCTGGTTCGTACGGAAGACGGCCAGTTCGCCTCGGGTGCGCCCTTTGTCAAGCTGGGGCAGCCAGGCCATGGCCGCCGCTACCGACCCGGTAAGCGCGAATGTCAGTATAATGCGGATGGAGCTGCGCATCGCGATTCCTCCTTATCCAAGCCTTATACCTCATTCTACAATAGAAAAAAGCAGGCTATGCCTGCTTGGGAGCTCTTATTCTTCCGTGTGGATTTCTCCGAATTTCGTCATGACGACAGCTTTCCCCCGGATCTTGACCGCTGAGGTAAAATCGGTGAACTGAGCGATCATGACCTCTCCCTTGTCCAGCTTCTCCGTATGATGAAACTTAGTATGCTGGCCCCGGGTAAGTCCGATAACCTGGACCCCGTTCTCTTTGGCTTTGATCACGAAATATTCGGCTTGGTTCTGCTCCATCAACTCTAATCCTCCGTTCTTCGATCCTTCCCTCTATGATGCTGTAAATCCGTCCGGAAGTCAACCGGAGGCTCTCTCTTATCCCGGTTAGCATTAGGCAGGCAAAAGAAAGAGACACCGGCCTTGACGGTGTCTCTTTCATGGTCGGAGTAACACGATTCGAACGTGCGACCTCACCCACCCCAAGGGTGCGCGCTACCAGGCTGCGCCATACCCCGACGTACTGCGCAAAAATATAATAAACCAGTTCGGTGGGAGTTGTCAATGCTAGTTTACGCAGAAAAGCCGCATCCACATAAGAGGCAGATACGGCTTCATATCAATAAGTGGCTGGGTACTCGTATGTACGATAAGCCGACTATTGGATTCCGTCTCTCAGAGCTTTACCTGGCTTGAAAGAAGGCACTTTGCTGGCGGCGATTTCGATTTCTTCTCCCGTCTGAGGATTGCGTCCTTTACGGGCGGAACGTTCACGAACCTCGAAATTTCCAAATCCAACAAGTTGAACCTTATCTCCGCTTTGCAGGGCTTCGGAAATGGCATCGAACACGGCTTCTACCGCTTTGGTGGCGTCCTTCTTGGAAAGTTCGGAGGATTCCGCTACCTTGGTAATCAATTCGGATTTATTCATGTCATTCACCTCCTTCTGCTGGTCGTTCTGTTATCTCTTGTTTTAACGGTTTCCCCGCAAAATATACATGCGGTGAGCCTCAACGGTCAAAACTATAGTAATATACCTAAGGGGTATTTGCAAGTCCTGCACCGTTATTTCGACATGCGAAAAGCCCGGGAAGGAGCCTTCCGGTCCGTAGACTGGAAGCGGCTTCCTATACCCGGGGTTATCTGCCAGTAAACCAAGCTTTAAAGGATGATAGCGATCAGTCCGCCGGAGCCTTCGTTGATGATCCGGCCCAGCGTCTCTTGAAGCTTGTAGCGGGCATTGTCCGGCATCATGGCAAGCTTGCCCTGGATCCCTTCCCGTACGATGGAATGGAGCGACCGGCCGAAAATATCGGATTCCCAGATTTTGAGCGGGTTGTCCTCGAAATCCTGCATCAGGTAACGAACCAGCTCTTCGCTTTGCTTCTCGGTCCCGATGATTGGGGAGAACTCCGATTCAACATCCACTCGGATCATATGAATGGATGGCGCGGTTGCTTTCAGCCGGACCCCGAAGCGGGCTCCCTGCCGGATAAGCTCGGGTTCGTCCAAAGCCATTTCGGCCAAGGTCGGCGGGGCGATGCCGTAGCCTGTCGTTTTGACCATTTCAAGGGCTTCGGCAAATTGATCGTATTCCCTTTTGGCGTGGGTAAACTCCTGCATGAGCTGAAGAAGATGATCTTTGCCCCGGATCTCAACCCCACGACCTCCATCAGGATTTTGTCGTAGAGCTCGTCGGGCGCATACAGGTCGATTTCCGCGACGCCCTGCCCCATGTTCATGTCCGCAAGAGCGGCTCTTGAAATGAAGTCATACTCGGAGAAATGCCCGACCACCCGGTCCACGTCCCGCAGGCGGCGGATATCTTGAACCGTATCCCTTACGGAGTTCTCGAAGTGGCTCCGCAGCCAGTGATTCTCCTGCAGTACCATGACCCAGCTCGGAAGATTGACGTTAACTTCATGGACCGGGAATTCATAAAGGACTTCTCTCAGAACCGACAGGCATTCGTCTTCTCCCATTTGGGCTACGCTCAAGGTCATCACCGGGATATCATATTTGGCGGCAAGCTCGCTGCGAAGCTCGAGTGCCGATTCGCTGTTCGGTCTCGTGGAGTTGATAATGAGAACAAAGGGCTTTCCGACTTCCTTCAGCTCCGCAATCACTCGTTCTTCCGCCTGCACGTAGGAGGAGCGCGGGATTTCGGAGATGCTTCCGTCCGTCGTGACCACGACGCCAAGGGTGGAATGCTCCTGAATGACCTTACGCGTACCGATCTCGGCCGCTTCCTCGAAAGGAATCGGCTCATCGAACCATGGGGTTGAGATCATCCGGGGGCCGTTCTCATCCTCGTAGCCTTTGGCTCCCTCCACCGCGTAGCCTACGCAGTCCACGAGGCGGACATTGACGTTCAAGCCTTCGGAGACGGCGATCTGGACGGCGGTGTTCGGCACGAACTTCGGTTCGGTCGTCATGATCGTCCGCCCTGCCGCACTTTGCGGGAGCTCATCGGTGGCGCGTGCCCGATCCGACTCATTGCGGATATTGGGCAGAACGCCGGCTTCCATGAAACGCTTGATAAACGTGGATTTGCCTGTGCGGACGGCACCGACGACCCCCAGGTAGATATCCCCGCCGGTACGTTCGGCAATGTCCTTAAAGATGTCGATTTTCTCCAATGAGATCTCCTCCTACAAGTTGGAATGACGATAATAGCGGCAGCGTTCGAACCTTGGACTTGGCGCCCGATCCCTAATAAGAGGAAACTCCCGTTAGCGGATCAGGCATCAGGGGAAGCCATTCCCGGATGTTCGGGCTCGTGATGCGGCCACACTCGTGCATTACTTGGACTAGTATAACTATATGTAGCCGTTCATAGAGTATGCCTGTTTTTTACTAGCTTTTTTCTGTGGGGACAACAGGTCCGTGAAAAAGGGCGGCCAAAACAGCATACGGTAATCGTTATGTCCCTTCCCTTCTGATTATTCCTAGCTCATGGAAAGCTTCTATAAAAGGAAGAACCCGCTTTGTCGTCGAGACAAAGCGGGTTCTTCCTTTTTATTCTCTGGTTACGGTCGGTTCGCCGTTCTTCCACGTGTAGGGAAAGGATCGGGCCGGCACGAAGTAGCCTTCCTCGACCAGTAGAGACCGGAGGTCCTTCCCGGGATCCGCCGAGGTGAGTCCCTTGCGGCTCATGGCTTTGGCGATCTCAGGGCCGTAATCGATGCCTACTTTTCCCGTGTCATCCATGATGGCGGATAGGGAGGTACGCGAATAAGGACTCTGGAGGGAGAGTTCCTTTTTCTTCAGCTTGGTATAGTCGATATAGGAGAAGCCTTCGGCAAGGGGTTGCCCTTTTGGGAGCGCGCCTTGGTTCTTGGCCTTGTAAGCATCAATCTCCTTCTGAAGGTCCACCATGCGCTGGTAGGACGGCAGGTCCATCATCTTGACCTTGGGAGAGGTTTCGACATCCACCAGGACGTAGAGAGCCGTCCCTCCGTTCTCAAACGCGTTTCCGGGGATGGTGCTCAGAACGTTGTAGTCCTTCAGCTTCTTGAAGTCTATCAAATACTTCTCATAGAGGGGGTGTCCTCCTCTTTGGTTTTGATGGGCAGAACCCCCGGCGCTTATGAAATTCATCCACGGCGTTCTGGACGACCGTGATGAATTCCCCGGTAGCCAGCTGATTCTGCTTGTTCTTCTCTTCCGAATACATGCATCCGGACGTTACCAGCAGAAGAAAGAGAAGGCACGGAAAAAGCATCATTCTGGCCTTTACCATTCCTGGTCCTCCTTTTGTTTCTGAAGCTGGGCCCGGACCGCCGCCTTCAGTGGATCTTCCGGTACATGGACTGACACCGGACCGGTTACCCTGGCCTGGCAGGCCAAACGGTACCCTTCCATGCTCTGGCTTCCGAGCTTCAGCTCTTCGTTTTTGTTCATTGGGGCCAGTCCGGTCTGATCCGGAACCCGAACCTTGCACATGAGGCAGGCAGCCTTGCCTCCGCAGCGGGTCCGGATCTGGACCCGGGCCCGGCGTCCGGCATCGAGCAGAGTGGTTCCCGGCCGGACGGTCACCTTGCGGTCATCCGGCAGGAAATGAATCTCCGGGTGCATGGCTATCGCCCTCCTTCGTAAGTGGGTATTCGGTGAGGCTCTCCAATTTCCTCAGCAGCTCTAGGGATAGCCGGTTGCCCTGTACAATCGCACCGAGGGCAGGCATATGAGCGGCCGGGTTGGCTTTCATCGCCGCCGCCACCGGCTCGTACCGGTCTTCCCGCTCGCGGAGCAGGTTAAAGACCAGCTCATGGGCAAGCGGCATGACCCGTATCCGCTTGTCGATGGAAGGGACAGCCGCATAAGGCTTCAGCACATCCGTTTCCACCCGGTAGAGGGAACCGGTGGAGCGGATTTCGAAACCGCCCACGAGCTCCACGTTTACCCCGTTCACCCTGTAGTGGCTGAGAACGGAGTCATACCGGTCGGTCCGGCTGTGCTGCTGCTCATCCTCCGCCCTATCCGCCAGTAAACGATGCATGGTTCCGACGTGATTCCGGTCCGCGTACAGATCAAGGTCGCGCGGCTCGTTCGGTAGGCGGAGCCCATGCAAAAGCAGCCCGCAGCTGCCTCCGACCATCCATGCCCCCTGAAAGGGAGCGAGCCGGTCAGCCAGCAGGCGGAGCGCCTCGGCCATAGAAGCCGGAAGCTTCCGGCATGCTTCATGATTAGTCATTCATCATTACCTGATTTCTCTTAAAAATAAGGCTTCCATACCGCCGTGACCGGGCCTGTCCCTTTGACAATCGCCTGGCAGCCCAGCCGGAAGCCCTGCTCCAGCTCCTCCGGCTCCAGCCGGTCCAGTTCCTCATCGGTAGGCTTGGCCAACTGGTCCAACCCCTCCGTTATCAAACAGCGGCATCTGGCACATGTTCCCCGGGTGCAGGAGAAGCCCCAATCCACCTCGTGCTTCAAGGCCAGGTCCAGAATCGTCTTTCCTTGGCCATTTTCCAGCGATTTGGTCACGTTCCGCCCTTTTAATTCAATCATACCGTTTCTCCTTCTCTCTTTAAAACATAGAAGCCAACATTAACAAAAAAATAGGAATAAACAAGACAAAGGCAATGAAAGACAAAACGAAACGGACAATCCCCTTCGTCTTGTGCCTGGCGAAGGTAATGATTACGCTTGCCAGCAGCATCAGCCCGATTGCATAGAACGAAGCCCACATTTTGTCCATACTGCTCATACGATCACCGATCCCAGCTGCAAAGTCTACCCTAGATTATAGCATTCACGGCATAAAAAAACCACGGGATGCCTAAAGCCATCCCATGGCTCACATTCAACCGGCCGGCCGGATCCTTATTTCTTCTTGCTTGCCATCATTTTCATCAGCTGCTCGAGGCTTCCCGTATTAAGATTGCTGCCCTTTACGGCATGGATGATGTCGTTTACGGTAGATTCCGAAACCGGAATGTTAACCATGCCGGATACTTGCTTGATCAGCTGCCGGAGCTGTTCCTCGCTTTGAAGCGTCGAAGGTTTTACTCCGCTAGCCAGCTTGTTGATGTCCTTCTCTGTCACCTTTTTGCCGGTCTTGCTATTAATCGCATTCAGAACGTCCTTCTGCACATTTTTGTCGCTCACCTTCATAACCTCCCAGTTTCCCTAATGCGGACTAAGGTAGTTTATGAAGCGAGCTCCGGCAAGGTGTGGGCTAAGGTACCCATTTGGCCGAGGCTTCTTGGGCGATGTCCTCAATCTCGTGCGTCCTTACCCTTCCCATGAGATCCTCTACGGCTTCCTCAGGCGTTTTGCCTTCGAACAGGACCCGGAACAAAGCATCGGTAATCGGCATCGGCACCTCATACCTTTGGGCTAGAATATGAGCGGCTTGGGTCGTTTTGACCCCTCGACCACCATGCCCATCTTCTCCAGCACCTCTTCGAGTGCGGCTCCCTGACCGATCATATAGCCGGCTCTCCAGTTGCGGCTGTGTTTGCTCGTACAGGTCGCGATGAGATCTCCGACACCCGCGAGTCCGGCGAAAGTCAGAGGATTGGCTCCCATTGCCGTGCCAAGCCGGGCGATCTCCGCCAGGCCCCGGGTCATCAGCGCCGCCTTGGCGTTATCGCCAAAGCCGAGCCCGTCGGTTAATCCGGCTCCAAGCGCTATAATATTTTTGAGAGCCCCGCCGATCTCGACTCCGGTAATGTCCGGATTCGTATAGACCCGGAAATGGCTGTTAATGAACAGATCCTGTGCGGCTTCGGCGGCTTCCATCTCCTCCGCGGCCACTACGATGGTCGTAGGGCAGCGGAGCACGACTTCCTCCGCATGACTCGGCCCCGAGAGTACCACGATCCGCCGGCTGTCATAGGACGGAAGCTCCTCGGCGATCACCGAGGTCATCCGTTTCATCGTCTCCACTTCAAAGCCTTTGGTAGCATGGATGAGGAGCGCCTCCGGCGGCAGGTAAGGCCGCAGCTTCCCTGCAATCTCCCGCATGCTAGCGGAGGTGGCCGCCAGGATGACGGCTTCCGCATCCCGGACGGCCTCTTCCAGGCTCGTGGTCGCGTAGATGGCCTCGGACAGCACCGTGTCTTTAAGAAACCGGCTGTTCGTATGCCGGCGGTTGATCTCCGTCACCTGCTCTTCCCTTCGGGACCAGAGGCAGACCTCCATCCCGTTATCGGCAAGGACGGTTGCCAGGGCCGTACCCCAGCTTCCGGCTACCAGAACCGCCGCTTTTTTGTTAGCCATGGCTTCCCCTCCGTTCCGTAGAAGTTATCCTTGCTTGCGCGAGGCCCCCAGCTTGTTCTCCTGTCTCGCGATCAGCTTCTTGATATTGGAGCGATGGCGGACGTAAGCGAAAACCGCAATGATAAGACTGGCCCACAAGAGCTCCCTCTCTCGGCCCATGATGACCAGAAAGACAGGAGTCAGCGCCGTAAAAACAAGTGAGCCGAGGGAGACGTATCTAGTAATCACAATTAGTAGAATGGCAATAAGTCCCGCAAAAAGAGCCGGCAGGAAGCTCAGGGTCGCCAGTACGCCGATGGCGGTGGCGATGCCCTTGCCTCCCCGGAACCCAAAGAAAACGGGCCAATTGTGCCCGATAATCACGGCAAGTCCGCATAGAATGGGAATCCACAGATTCCCGTCTCCCAGCCACCTGCCGAGGATGACGGCGGCAACGCCCTTCGCCACATCCAGTACCAGAACCGCGATCGCCGGTCCTTTCCCCAGAATGCGGAGCGTATTCGTCGCTCCGGCATTGCCGCTCCCGTGCTGGCGGATATCGATTCCCTTCAACAGCTTGCCCGCCAGGAAGCTGAAGCTGACCGACCCAAGCAAGTAACTGATAATCACCGCAAGTAGCTGCACTTGACGCTCCCCTATTCGTCCGACGATTTCCTGCGAGTAAACAAGCGAAGCGGGGTTCCTTCGAAGTTAAAGGACCCCGGATTTTGTTCTCGAGGTATCGCAGATAAGAAAAGTGCATCAGCTCCGGATCATTAACGAAGAAGACGATGGTGGGAGGCTTCACTGCTACTTGAGTGGCATAATTCACGCGCAGCCGGCGTCCCTTATCCGTAGGAGGCGGCGTTACCGCTACCGCATCGGAGACCACGTCATTCAGGACGTGAGTCGGCACCCGCATCGAATGGTGCTCGGCCACCTCTGTCACAACCGGCAGCAGCTTATGCAGCCTCTGCTTAGTTTTGGCCGATACGAAGGTGACTGGGGCATACGACATGAAGAGAAAGTGATCCCGAATGTTCTGAGTAAACTGGTTCATCGTTTTGTCGTCCTTCTCCACGACATCCCACTTGTTTACCACGAACAGGGCGGCCTTTCCGGCTTCGTGAGCGTATCCGGCAATATGCTTATCCTGATCGATAATGCCTTCCTCGCCGTTAATGACCACCAGCACCACATCCGCTCTTTCAATCGCTTTCAAGGCGCGCATGACGCTGTATTTCTCCGTCGTTTCGTATACCTTGCCCCGTTTCCTCATTCCGGCGGTATCGATCAGCACATACTGCTGGCCGTCCCGTTCAAACGGAGTATCGATGGCATCCCGGGTCGTACCCGCCACCGGACTGACGATTACCCGGTCCTCACCAAGGATGGCGTTCACGAGCGAGGACTTGCCGACATTCGGACGGCCGATAAGAGCGACCTTAATGACGTCTTCGCCGTACGGATCCTCCTGGTCTTCCGGAAAATGCTGGGCCGCCGCGTCGAGCAAATCCCCGATTCCGATTCCATGGGCCCCGGAAACCGCAATGGGATCTCCAAATCCCAGGCTGTAGAATTCATAGATGTTTTCCTGCATTTTGATATTGTCGATTTTGTTGACGGCCAGCACCACGGGCTTATGCGACCGGAACAACAGCTGACCGATCTCTTCGTCAGCCGGTGTTATTCCAACCTTGCCGTCCACCATGAACACGATGACGTCGGCTTCTTCAATCGCAAGCTCGGCCTGTACCCGGACCGATTTCAGGATCTCGTCCTCGCCGTCTATCTCGATGCCACCGGTATCAATGACATTAAAGCTTTGATTCAGCCATTCGCCCGTACCGTAAAGGCGGTCACGGGTAATGCCCGGTTTGTCCTCCACGATGGCCAAGCGATCCCCGATCAGCCGGTTGAATATTGTTGATTTGCCTACGTTCGGCCGGCCTACAATGGCTATAACGGGCTTTGCCATTCGCTCCACTCCCAAGTTCCATATAGTTGTCACACAACCTTCATCATATCAAATAACCGGCCAAAAGGCTAATCCCCGATCAATGATGGTTAACCAGGATAATGGTTTCCTCATCCAGTTCATGAGCCATAGCATCCAGTATCTTTTCCAGCTCAAAGGCCAGCTTCTGCCGCTCGGCCGAATCGGAGGCAAGAAAGATCGGGGCTCCTCCTGCAATTTTGTCTCTCTGGGTGGATACGACGGCTACAATCTTAGCCATGGCCTATCCGCTCCTTCCCTTGCGCTCCGCCTTGCGAGGCAGCCGGACGGCATACTCGAGCAGGGGCACATGCTGCAATATTTGAAGGGCCTGCTCCAGATGAACTTGAGGGGCCAGGAAGAAAACGGCCAGCCTCCCGTCCTCCAGATCAAGTTTGGCCATCGGCAGCAAAGAAGGTTCTCCGGAATCCCGGTAGATCCCGAGAATCGCCGAGAGGTTGTGCAGGATGGCCTGCCGCTGTCCCAGATTCGCGATGGAGATGCGCCCGTCTTTGTTAGACGGAGTCAGAATAAAGCCCATGCCATGCTTGCGCATTTTGTTCCGGGTGTCCTCTAGTCCTATATTCATTATATAAATATTGTCCACATAAAGACCGGGTCCGTCGATTCGGATTTCGGCCGGTTGAACGTCCACAATGCTTTTTAAATTCTTCCCCGATTTCAGCATGGCGTTTAGAAGCAGAGCGAGGACACCCGCCGTCACTCCCCAATACCAGGCAAAAAGAACAGTACACAAAGTCGTGACGAGCGCCGTCAGAATAACCAGGTAGTTTCTCCCCTCGAAGACCATGGCGATTCCTTCAATATAGGCGCTCCCTCGGGGAACCAGCTCCGTCTCATCAATTTTCATCAATGTTTCCCGTTCCATTTTTCTCACGTCCCGAAACTGCTGGGCGGCCAGAGTCAGAAAAGTAACGGCCGTATATTCTTTGTTCAAGAGAGCGGGAACCGCCACAGCGCCAAGACCGGCTGCTATAAAGCCCAATGCGATATGAATAATCTTCCCGTGGGGATAAGTCGGATACTGCCGGTAATCCGTCCGGAGCATCTGAAACCTCGCGATCATCCCGAACACAATCCCTATGGCGATGCCTAGCGTAAATCTGCCTTCATACCAAGCCAAGTCATTCCCGCCTCTCTTTCCAAACCAGGGACGCCAACCGTTTGCCCACGACGGCTAAACCCCAGGCAGCTTCCGTGATGAGCCGCGTCAAGCAGACCACAAGCCACCACCTGTCCTGAAATCCCGCGCCTCCGAGTACCTTAGCCGTCCCCAGCAGAGGAAGGGACAGCAGCCAGTGGGCGAAAAGCAGCCCAATCGTCAAAGCCGTCAGCTGCCTCAGGGCTTCTCTCTGAAGCAGCGGCATCGTCAAGGAAAGCAGCAGCCCCTTGTCCAGCTCGGGTGACAGGAGCACTGCCGCCGGAGCCAGTCGTGTCATTTCCGTGTACAAATAAACGAGAATGGCGCAAAGCGTCCCGGACAAGATCACCTGAAGCCGGTCCAGAAGCCCTTCCATCCGAAACAGCGCACCAGACGCTCCTGCTATAAGCAAGGGAACCACCAGGGAAATCCTGGATCCCGCAAAGGGGAAAGAGAACGGCGACAAAGCGATCCACCCTACCATAAACAACCCGATCACCCGCGGGGAGACCTGCCGGAGAAAGACCTCCTTCCATCCGGTAGCCAGCAAAATCATGGTAAGCACCATCAGCAAACTTGCCAGGTATCCTTCGTTCATGTGAACCTCCGTACCGCCCGAAGCTAGTCCCCTCCTGCCTAGTATGTTCAATGCCAACCCTAACATGCAAAAAAGCCTCCACATTCCGTGGAGGCTTCCGGCTCGCTTCGGTTCCTAGAACCTAAGGCGACTTATTTAAACTTGCTGAGTTTGTCCCCGAATCTTTCTCCAAGGGTCAGGCTCAGCTTCTCGTTCTTGTTGTTGGCCATGTACTCGTCGGCAGCCGCGTCGCGCTGCTGTCTAGGCTGTCTCGACTGTCTTGGCTGACGCTCGGAACCGGCTTCCTGGGCAGGAGCTTCTTCGGTCTCCTTGATGCTCAGGCTTACGCGCTTCTCTTGCGGATTGATGTCGAGAATCTTCACGTTCACCTGCTGGCCTTCTTCCAGCACTTCATGCGGAGTGCCGATATGACGATGAGCAATCTGGGAGATGTGGACCAGGCCTTCGATGCCAGGCGCCACTTCCACAAAAGCTCCGAAGGAGGCAAGACGCTTAACGGTTCCCGTTATGATCGAACCGATCTCCAGCTCTTCGTTTACGCGCTCCCATGGTCCCGGTTGAGCGGCTTTGATGCTCAGGCTGATGCGCTCGCTTTCCGGTACCACTTTCAGCACCTTCACCTTCACTTTGTCGCCTTCCTTCACAACTTCGGACGGATGCTCGACATGGTTCCAGGCCATTTCAGAAATGTGGACCAAGCCGTCGATGCCGCCGATATCCACGAAAGCACCGAAAGGAGTCAGGCGTTGAACCGTTCCCTCGATAACCTGGCCGGCTTCAATGCCGCTAAGCACTTGCTGCTTGTTGGCTTCGAATTCTTCGTCCAGAACGTCTTTCTGGGAAAGGATGACCTTGTTCTTTTCGCGGTCGATCTCTTTTACGCGAAGCATCAAGGTGCGGCCCTTGTAATCGCTGAAATCTTCCACGAAATGACGCTCCACCATGGAAGCGGGGATAAATCCGCGAACGCCCAGGTCCACAACCAGACCGCCTTTGACGACGTCAGTAACCTTGGCTTCGAAAGTCTCCTTGCTGTCGAGCTTCTGCTGAAGCTCATCCCACGCGTTCTCGCTGTCCACAGCACGCTTGGAAAGAACCAGCTTCTCCTTCTCGTCATTCAGGGAAACGACTTTCAATTCCACTTCTTGCCCCACTTCGACTACATCGGCGGCAGTGCCGACTTGTACGGAGGACAACTCACGGATAGGGATGATGCCGTCGTACTTGTAGCCGATGTCTACGAAAGCCTGGTCGGCGTCCACTTTAACGATCTTGCCTTTTACAGTGGAGCCCTTCTTCAGTTCGGCCACATCCGTATATTCATCCTGGCCGGCTGCAGGGGTTTCCTCTGCTGTCGCATTGGCTTGCTCTACGGCGTCCCCTCCCACTTCGGCCACGGTTTCGTTGCCGTTAGCTGCCTCCGTTGTTTCCGGGTTCACGCCGTTTTCCGGCGTGGAATTTCCTTGAACATTCGTCTCGTCGCTCATACGATAACCTCCTCAATTAGACAACCCATGCAAGAAAGAGAATGGGTAAAATAACAAATTTAATGGGTAGTATAAATCCAAGATACCATTTTCATTCACTTCAATCAATTTTTACCCATTATTTTATGGGTTGTAACCATTTGGCGAATGGTATTCATGATTTTGTCGGTAGCCGCTTCGAGAGACTCGGACCCGCCGCCGGCAAATTCGCTCAAATCCACCGGTTTGCCGTAAATAATCGTCATTTTGCGAAAAGGTATGTATTCGCCAACGATGGCAACCGGAATAACGGTGGCATTGGACCGGAGCGCTAGCATGGCCGCCCCTTTCTTGCCCATCCCGCCCGCATTGCTGCGGCTTCCTTCGGGGAAGATCCCCATCATCCGGTTTTCTTTCAGCAGCTGGATGGCCAGCCGGATGGATTCTTTGCTTACGCCGCCTCTTTTGACGGGGAAGGCTCCGAAGCGGCTGATCAGCCAGCCCAAGACCGGAACACGGAAGAGCTCTTCCTTCGCCATATAATGAACCTTCCGCTTGAGCGGTACCCCCACTAAAGGCGGATCGAGATTGCTTGTGTGATTGGCACACAGAACGACCGGTCCATGGGCCGGCACATTCTCTCTCCCAATCACCTCAAGCCGGTAAATCCCAACGAACAACAGCTTGAAAAGAAAACGGAATATCCGATACAGCATGCTATCTCCCTCCGCCCACTTTGCTGCGGCAAAGCTCCAGTACGGCCTCGACCACCTCATGAAGAGACATTCCGGTCGTATCCAGAAGCACGGCATCTTCCGCTTGGGTCAGCGGAGAAATGCATCTTTCGCTGTCCATCCGGTCCCGTGCGGCGATTTCCTTCTCCAGCTCGTCTAAGGTGAGAGTGGGATTGACGAGCTCGCTGTATCTTCTTTCGGCCCTTTCCCGGGTGCTCGCGGTAAGATAAACCTTGACCTCGGCATCAGGCAGCACCTTCGTTCCGATGTCCCGGCCATCCATGACAATCCCTTTGTTCGCGGCAAGCTCCTTCTGCTTGTCCACCAGTAGCTCTCGAATTTCGGCAATTTGGGCAACCTGCGACACATTGCGGTTGATGTCCCCCGATCGGATCAAGTCCGTGACATCCTTTCCGTCCACATAGACCTGCTGGCCTTCCGGCCCCGGGGTAAGCTTGATGTTCATGCGCCGGGCTGCTTTCACAACCTCTTCCGTTTGCTCAGGCTTCAAGCCCAGCTGCAATATTTTCCAGGTCACCGCCCGGTACATGGCACCGGTATCCACATACACGAATCCCAGTCGTCCGGCAACCAAACGCGCTGCCGAGCTTTTGCCTGCTCCTGCGGGACCATCGAGCGCAATATTGAATCTGTCCAAAAAAGAGCCTCCCAGTAATGATTAGTCCGCACTCGCTTTAAGAGAAAAAGCAGGCGCGTGCCTGCGAACGAAAAAATTATAACAAAATCGCTTCCCGATTGCAAAAGCCGGGGAGCTAATTTTTCCGAAAATCGAGCTGGCGCTCGAAGCAATAGCGAATGATCTTTTGCCGGTCGCGGTCGGCTATTTCCGAAAAACGAAGCATGCCGAGCTGCCGGTTGTCCAGCGGCTTCACGCGCACTACATCTCCCTTGAAGGCAATGTGGTCGATTTTACCGTTTTTGTAAGGGACCAGCAGCCAGCAGGCAATCTGCATCCCCACGGAAAGAGGGGAATGCTTGTCGCAATGAAAGGAAATGCCTCCGCCTCCGACGTCCTCGGTTACGGCCACGGTCCTTCCCCGCTCCCCGAACTGGACCGCCATTTCCAGCTCGGCCGGCACCCGGAGAAAGTTTCTTCTCTGGATTTTGGAAATATCGTCTTCTGCCGGTTTCTTGATAATGACCTGGCGAATCCCTTCCTCTTTGAAGCCCAGAACGGAGGTGGTGAAATAGTGCTTCACTCCCCTTCCGTGATGAAGTAGGCCGACAGCTCGTCCCCGACGTACAGCCGCTTCAGACGGCCTGTCGCTTCATGAATAGGGATTTCCACAGAAAGATAATTGGTTTCGATGTCCGCGATGCGGGATTTGTATTCCTGCTTGGCCTCTTCATCGTCGATGGAGTTGATTTGGAGGTAGAGCAGCTGGTTTATCGAAGGAAGCAAGAAAGGCACCCCTTTTACGGTCAACGGATAGTAGGAAGCTATCCTGATTATACCATGACTCACCCTCCCGTTGAATAAAAAAAGAGAAGGGTTTCCCCTCCTCTCGCTTAGTCAGCTTGCGGCGTGGACATCGCTCGCCCGCAGCGTCTCGATCTTCTCCTCGCCGCCGCTCTCTCCGTTGATATAAATCTTGTAGGAGGTGCCGTTGATCCGTCCAAGGAACTGGTGGCAGAGCACTTCCTCATTCAGCTCGTTCTTGATCAAGGCTTGATCGTGAGCGAGCACCTCGAACTTAGGGTTAAGTTCCTTCTTCGCCTTCTCCATCGACACAGCCATCTTGCCGAGCTTCCGGTCCTTGTGTTCCAGGACGTAGTCGGTTGCCTGCATGTCGATCACTTCCCCGTTATCGAGGGCTACGTTTACCGTAAGCTTCTCCGGATAGACAATGACGTCGTCCTGAACGCGTGCAAACGTTAGCGAGGCCACGTTGTTGGCTTCGTCGTAGGCCACGGGAGTGAAGTTCGGCAGCTTGTGGTGGTCGAGAAATTCCTGAGCGGCGTCGCGGGCTCCGCGCACATCAAGTGTCTTCGATGCGACCGGACGGGAATGCGTGTAGAACAGCACTTCTCCGCCTTTCTTCGCTACGTCCATCGACATCTCATCCTGCGTGCCGGGCTTAACGGTAGAAAGCGTGTAGGTATTGTAATCCGTTCCTTTGCCGTTTTCGGTTGCGTGGATGACGGAAATATCGGGCAGCCCGAAAAATTGGGCGGCTTTCTGCTTGGCCTGATCCATCGTAATCTCCGCCCCTGGCAGCCGGTTCAGGTTCCGGTTCCGGGCCGTATCGGTGACCGACGGACCCCAGTTCATCGCGGTATAGCCTTCCACTTTCTTGTCAATCGTCTTGATGCCGTCGATAATGGCATTGTCCGTGTTTTCCTTCTGGGAGGCAAGAGCCGTTTCCACATCCATCCACCGGAGGTTTTTGGCTAGAATGTGGGTCTGCATTTTCTTAAGCTCGGCATTGATTTCCTTGGACCGCTCGTACAAGGTATTCAAATTGGCCTTTTCTGTTTCGGACATGGGGCTTGTCGAGAGATCCCTTACCGAGGTGTGATACGTGAACTTGGCGATTTGGTCGAGAAAGGCTTGCGTTTTGCTGAAGGGAACGAGAGCCAGCGGAAGCTGTCCAATGTCGTTCTGGGCTTCGCTTGTCATTCTCCACATGTTCACCAGTTCCTTGCGGTAAAAATTCTGGGAGGAGGCATTCACGGCAACGGTATTTCCTAGTTCGCTGTGGAGCTTATCCATGTGAAACGAAAGATCATGGAAAGCCCGCTGGTACTGATTCTCAGCTTTGATAAGTACCGTGTTCTTCTCCTTGTTTTCCTGGTAGCCCCACACCACGGACCCGATCAGGAACAAGGCCGTAATGGGAAACAAGATGGCGCTTAGTCTTTTGTACATGATTCCTTCTCCTTTCTGGCATGACAGGCCGGGAACCGTCCTGTGGTCGAGCAGTCTTAAGCAGCATGCCTTTATTGTTCTTTATGCGCAGAAGGATTATGCAGGCAGCCCCCAAAATGGGAGGACTGCCGTCCTTCCCCCGCCGGGAGGGGCCATCTGCCCGGACACAGCAAAAAGAGGCTTGTCACCAAGCCTCTTTCCCTTCAATCTTATTCCAGGACATCAATGTCCAGGTCGTGCTCGTTGTCGCACAGGCACCGCTTGAAGCCCGTATCGAGCTTGCCTTTGCCGTAGCTGCCCCGGAGAACGAACCGCTCTCCGCATTGCTTGCAGTAAATCCTTACCTTAACTCTTGGGGATGACATTTGATAACCTCCGTCCGCCTGATGCTGTTACCAGTATACCCATCAGGTGGGGAGTTTAACCTCGTCTTCGCTATAAACAGCTCTAAGAGGCGAGCGGGAATTCGCGTGGTTCACTTTCCACAGGGAGCGTGCCCAGAGGAAGACCATAAGGGGAACGATAAGCCATATCCAATACCGCTTAAGCTCGATCAGAATATAGTCGTAAAGCCCGTGGTAGAAAACGGGAAAGGCCAGGGATACGGCAAGCAGGCCCAGCGGCCGGCCCGTGTGAAACTTGGCTTTGCCCATATAGAAGCCCATCACCACTCCGAAGAGGGCGTGACCCGAAACCGGAAGAAAGGCCCGGAAGAGCAGCTGGGAGAAGGACTTGTAATCGAGCAGCGAATAGATAACATTCTCCACCGTGGCAAAACCGAGAGAAACCGCCACGGCATAAACGATCCCGTCATAAGGCTCGTCGAATTCCACATGCTTGTAGATCAGAAAGTACAGAAGGAACCACTTGAAGAACTCTTCCACTCCCGCTGAATACACAAACGAGAACAAAAGGGGTTTTCCCCGAATGCCAGGACGACCGCCCTTTGCAGAACCATGACCGGAAAGACGACCAAAGCCCCTGCCAGGAACATTCGGATGACCATGGAGATCGGCTCGGGGGCATACCGGTCCTTCAAATAAAAATAAGCGAGCAGCGCCGCCCCGGGGCAACCGCCGCCGCCAAAACGGAAATGATCATAAGGCTATCCAACCCTTTGCGGCTAATGATACTTCCAGTATACCCTTTTGCAGCCGGCTGGCCATACTTCCTGCAGGGCCTTATCCGCAAAAGGAAGCGCTGCTCTTCTAATGCTTAACGATGTCAGGCAAATACGGCCTTGTCCTCCTGGAAGGTTACCGTGACTTCCCCCAGGCCTCCATGCCGGTTCTTGGTGAGCTTCAGCCGGAGGAAGGAGCCCGGGTTCCCCGAGTTGACCGCCGGATCGGATTCCATGAGCAAAATCCCGTCCGCCGTCGCCTGAATGCTGCCCATGAGATGAAGATCGGAATGATCAACCGAAACCGCTGTAATGATCGGCGTGTTCCATTCCCGCGCCCACTGCTTCAGCCGGTAGATGATATATTCCTCGGCATTTTCTTCCTCGCCATCCCGCGCCGCGAAAACCAGGCGGTGGAAGTGATCGAGAAACAGGACGGGCGGCTTACCGGCCTGAACGGCGATTTTCTCGATAAAGGCACAGATTTCATCAGGGGTGGTTTGCATGCTGCATTCGAATGTCCACTGCATCCGGCTCATCTCCGTAAAGCTCCGGTTGGCCGCTTCGATTTCTTCCGGATCGAGCGATCCGTCCATGACCTCCTGAGGGGCTTTGCCTAGGAACCGGGCGACGCTTCTTGCCCATAGCTCGAAGGAGTCAAATCCCAGGTTACATAAACGACTGGCTGCCCTCCCATGGAGATGTGGTCCGCCATCTGCTTCATAAGGGTACTTTTGCCGATGTTGGGCTGTCCGGCGAGCATATACAAGCCGTTGACGAACCCGCCGTTAAGCAGATCGTCGAGCAGGGCGATGCCCGACGGGGCCTTCGCTTCCGGCTCCTGATGCCGCTTGATATACTCCTCGTTAAACACGGTCAAATATTTAAGGTCGGAGGAGATGGGGGCCTTGATGGTATCCTCGATCGTTTTCTTTAGAATTTCCCGGAAGAGCTCGAGCGGCCGCTCCTTTTGACAAAAAGATCGTTGATGGTACGGATCTTCTCCGGAAGATGGACGGTGAACAGTTCCTTCGCTTGCTCCTTAAGGATGCTTTCAATACGCACGCTCTCCCTGCGGCCCGTTTCGTCGTTGGCCAGGCAGATAAACACGCGTTTGCCCGCAAACTTCTCACTGAAGGTTTCCTTGAACAAGAGTGTATTCGGCATGCATACGGCCGGCAGGTCCACCTGGGTTAACGTAAGCACATCCAGAATGTCAGAGCAGAGAATGACTTCCTCGGAATCCTTCAGCACCTGCTCGTTATAAAGAAATTCGTCCACCCCGTAAAGCGATTTGTAGAGGGGTTCTCTCTGGTCAAAGGAACGCCCGACGAGGTCCACGACGGCCCCCTTGGCATCGGTTATCGGAACGATGATCCGGTCCTCGAAATACTCCGCCAGGCTGTTTTCCCTTATGTAGAAGCCGATTTTACCCGATTCGAAGCCCAACCGGAACTTATCGATCGTTTCCTGACGGATTCCCTTGTTCTCCAGATAGTAGAAGGCTTCCCGGTTCAAATTCTTGTGGTAGTAGGTGACCAGTTCTTCCAGATCATATTTGTTATCCTCCGCCATCTCGTGGATTCGTTCCATGTTTGGCATACTTCTCCCTCCGTTTAACAGATTCTTAATTTATATTTAAACAAAAAGCATCCTCCAAAAACGTTTCGTTTTGGAAAGATGCTTTATTGGCGGCCGGCAGCGGCCGATATTCAGGATTGAAAATGAGTGCATAGGACGGGCACGGCGTTCTCGGCAATGACAACTTTTCCGTATTCTTCCAGAACTGCCGGAGTAACGGAAGTCGCTTCCCCGAACTCGGACAGGACGGCGATTTGAGCCTGGTAGCGGCTGTCGCTCTCCTCCAAATCCCCGGGATCGAGAACCAGGATCCAGCGGTCCTTATAGGAGTATAAGACTCCCCGTCGGTGAGGAGCGGCTGAATCACCTTGGCCATCCGGAGCAAATCCTCGAAATCGCGGAAGGCATAAGAGATGACATCCGTCTGTTCGAGCGTAACTTCCATTTCATACACATCTTCATCTTCATCTATAGCTTCGTCCTGCCTGCTGTTCATTTTGCCGCGGGTCACGATCACAACCATCCCCTGGGCCGGCAGGGCGAATACTTCGACGGCGAGAGGACCGGTAGCATCGAATCCTAACTCCGAGTATGCCTGTTCCATCATTTCACTGAATAGCTCATGGACTTTAGGAATTTCGCGCCACATGTCTTCCTTCTGGATGCCTCTTTCCGTCAAGTCGTCAAACGTTAGGAAAATCCTTATTTTGTCCGTGCTTAAACGCTCAATTTTCATACAGGATCCTCCTTAAAGCTTCTCTAGGGACGGCCCGAAGAAAAAGGTCACGGAACCCGAGAAACTCGTTAAAATGAAAGGCTGCTGCGTTTACTACAGATTATGAATGCGGCGGGGAATGGTGAGACCATCCCTCTAATTCCTTGCCGGTTCTTCCTTTTAGTATACCACGAGGGGACCTTTTTGAAAAATGATGTTGGCCCTTTTCTCCCCTTATGGTTATTTACACAAAAAATGAAAAATAACACAACTCCTGTTGGGAATTGTGTTATTTGACGGATAACTTTACCGGACCTGAGACGGGGAATAGGCAGACTTCTGATGATTATCCGCCAAGATGGCATTAACCTCGGCTTTGACTCCCGCATCCTGGTTCGCGAATTGGCTAACCTCGTTCAGGCCGGATTGGCCGTACGGGTAGTTCATCGCGGAATGAGACGCGCTCTGGTTTTGGATTCCATACGATCGGCCACAGCCGACTTCGCGTTGTTGAACATTTTGCCAAGCGATTGGCCGGCACTCGTCATGGTGGACATAACCATGGGACGTCTGTTGCCCTTGGTCAGATAGATGGCCGCCGCAGCGCCGGCGATTCCCCTGAGCCAGAAGCTTAAACGCATAAAGTTTCCTCCTTCCTGTAAGGGATACATAAGTATCATTAGCTAACGCAAAGAACCTATTCCCGAGAAAATCAGGAAACAGAGGAAGGAAACCCGGGGAGGGATATGGTACAATAAATCCCGAATCCTGCCAGACGCAGATCCGAACTATATGGAGATAAGGAGATTACCCTACCCATGAAAAGAACCTTCGCCGCCATCACCCTTATGTCTCTCCTTCTGGCAGCTTGCGGAAGCGAAAGCCCATCCGTCAACGGGGAAAGCCCTTCCCCTTCGGCCAGCGGAGCCCCTGCACCTACGGTGTCAACGTCACCCAGTCCGTCTCCTTCCCCTTCCTTGTCGCCAAGCCCTTCTCCGTCTCCTTCTCCCGTTCCGACGGAGGCGCCAAAGGCTTACAAGATGAACAAAAATTACGACATGATCCCGATCGACCCCGCGGGCAACAAAAAGGTCGTCCTCCTAACCTTTGATGACGGTCCGAAGGAAAAAGGAATGATCGACGGGCTTATCAACACTCTGGACAAGCATAAAGCCAAAGCCATCTTCTTCGTTAACGGCTACCGCATCAAAGAGCATCCCGAGCTTCTGAAGCTCATTCATGACCGCGGCCAAGTCATCGGCAATCATTCCTATGATCATATCAGCCTGCGCAAGGAAACGAACGACAAGGTGGATTATCAGATTGGCGAAGTGCAGAAGCAGGTCAAAGAAGTCACAGGGACCACCCCCGCTTTCTTCCGTCCTCCCTTTGGAGAAGGAAGCGACTATGTAAGGGAGAAGGCCAAGAAGGAAAACCTCCTCTACATGACTTGGTCGAACGGTTCCCTGGATTGGGATTTGCCGAAGAACAGCACCGACAAGCCTCAGGCGGTGATCGACAATGTCATGAAGCAGCTGCACCCGGGCTCCAATATTCTTATGCACGAGCTGGCCTGGACCGTCGAAACGCTTGATAATCTTCTAACCCAGCTGGAAGCGAAAGGGTATTCCTTTGTGGATCCCCGTTCCATCGATACGCAGCAGATTCCTCAGTAAGCCTAATGATCGCGTCCGGCTGCCGGTTCTCCGGCAGCCTTTTTTCTGCTGGGCGTGCCCCGTCATATAATGTCCGGAATCCGGCAAGTTCTGGCCATGGTTCCCGCCTGTTTCCTATTAAGATGAGACTTGTAAGCCGGATGCCTTTCATCCGGCCTCACGCAGAGACAGACAGGAGGAAACAGACGATGAACGGTACCAATCCAGCCGGAAAGCTGGCCATTGACGGGGGAAAGCCGGTCAGGAGCAAGCCTTTTGCCCCTTGGCCGGTATGGGACGAACGGGAGGAAAGGATGGTGATCGAGGCCATACGCTCCGGCAAATGGGGGGAACCGGAAAGGTGCTCTCCGACGGCTTCCAGGAAAAGCTGCCGGAGATGGAGGCGGCGGTGGCACGTCTTCAGGATGCCCGGTATGGGGTAAGTGTCGTCAACGGAACGGTTGCTTTAAGCGTAGCCCTCCATGCGGCGGGACTAAAGCCGGGGGATGAAGTCATCGTCCCTCCTTACACCTTCATCGCTACCGCTTCCGCTCCTCTATATACGGGCATTATCCCCGTATTTGCGGACATCGAAGAAGAGACCCTGCTTCTCGATCCGGTGAAGGCGGAGCAGGCCGTTACCCCCAGGACGAAAGCGATCATGCCCGTTCATATCGCGGGAGCTCCGGCCGACATGGACCGCATTCTGGAAGTGGCCCGCCGCCACGGACTTCGGGTTATCGAGGATTCGGCCCAGGCTATCGGTGCCCAGTGGAACGGCAAAGGCGTCGGAGCACTAGGGGACCTCGGAACCTTCAGTTTTCAATCGAGCAAAAACTTGAACTGCGGAGAAGGCGGCGTCATCGTCACGAACAGCGAAGAGCTGTGGGAAAGAGCCTGGTCGATCTGCAATGTGGGGAGGGTGCCGGGAGGGGATGGTACCAGCATGACCGGCTCGGGCAGAACTTCCGGATGACCGAGCTGCAGGCCGCGCTCTTGCTGGCCCAGCTGACAAGACTTGAAGAGCAGATGCTTCTGCGGGAGAAGAATGCGGCTCTCCTGGATCAAATGCTGAGCGAAGTAAAGGGCATTCAATTAATCAAACGAAGCCCGTCCATCACCCGGCATGCCCATCACCTCTATATGTTCAAGCTGGCGCCGGGAGCCGCAGGAACGATGGGCAAGGAGGATTTTATCCGCAAGGTGGAAGCCGAAGGTATTCCCGTGTCCGCCGGGTACTCGTCCCTCAACCGTAACGAAGCCATTCTGGCCGAAACCCGGGAAAGGGCAGGAGAAGACCGGACCTATGCGTGTCCCGTAAGCGAACGGCTGTGCGAGCAAGAGGTCGTCTGGCTTCCCCATACGGTTCTCCTCTCGGATGAGGAAGCGATCCAGGACATCTCCCGCGGGATCGAGAAGGTACTGCAGTCTTACCAATAGACGGCAAGTCCAAGCCGGTTCTAACGCCGTTCCCGGTACTGCGAAGGGGTAACGCCGGCATGGCGCTTAAACACCCGGGAGAACGTCCGATAGGAATCAAACCCGACCTCGGCCGCTATGTCCAAGGCGCTCATTTCGGTCGTGGCCAGTAAATGAGCCGCATGCCGGGTTCGCAGATGGTGCACGTAATCAAGGAAGGCATGGCCCGCCGCCCGGCTGAAGTACCGGCTGATGTAGGAGGGGCTGTGCCCGAACCGGTCGGCCATCGTCTGCAAGGTGAGCGGCTCATTGAAGTGCAGATGGACATAATGGACCATATCCTCCAGCAAACGGCTCTCGCGGCCCGATACGGGCAGAACGGCGGGAGCCGTCCCTTTCATTCCCCGTGCCAGGAGAACGAGAATCTCGACGAGCCTCGTCCGCAGCAGAGACATTCTGCCGAACCTTAAATGCCGGTACTCGTCCAGCATGTCCGTCATGATGCCGAGAAACCTCCCTCTTTCGTTCTCGGGAAGGAGCAGGAAGCGTTCCGCCTGCCCGTCCTCCTGCAGCATCCACTTGTAAAGCTCCGAATCCGCCGCTCCCACAAGCATACTTAAATCGAACATACAGCAGAATACCCGCAGAGGACGTTCGGCAGACACGGACTCGACCTTGTGCATCTGTCGGGGCAAGAAGAGCGACAAGGCCCCTTCGCCTACTGCCCGGGAATGCCCGTCACACCACTCGGTCCCTTCTCCCTCCACCACAAAAGAAACTTCAGCAAAATCATGATAATGAAGAGGAATGCGGCCTATCGAGTGAAGCCGGACATCAAACGGCAGCTGCCCCCGGCGAATTTGCCGTTCCTCCGCTATGTTCTCGTAAACGGGATATTTGTCCATCGAATTCCCCTGCTCCCTTATTCAATCCTTCTTCCGATACCGGATGATGAGGCCCATCACCAGGTCGATGAGAAAATGGGCGGCCACCGGTGCCAGCAAGGAACCGGTATGGATATAGATCCAGCCAAGACCATAGCTGATGGAGAACACCATGCCGGTCATCAGCCAGTGCCTCAAATAACGGACGTGGATCGCCGCAAAAAGGATACTCGTCCAGTACGCTCCGAGAGCATGCTGCACCGCTCCCCGGAACAGAATTTCCTCGCACAGGGCGACGATCAGGCAGATCAGGACCAAGTGCCATAGAGAACGGTTTCCGAACAGCCTCTCGTTGATTCCGCCATCGTCCGTTATTTCTTCCGGCACCCAGCGGGAGATAAGCAGATCGACGGTAAGGACTGCGGCGGCCACTCCGGCACCCCATAAGAGAACCGAGGAATAAGAGTCTGCGGGAAACTGCGTCCAGAAAGGATTCCTCTGGAAGAGGGTAATCACGGCTCCCAGAAGGAACGTCAAGCCTTGCGTCAGGTACAGATTGAACAGAAGGGTCCGGTCATCCAGGGAGGCCGCGTCGACCGTTTTCCACTCTAGTTTTCTAAGCTTCCATTTTTTCATATTCTCGAAGACGGGCTCCTATCCATGTATTCCCTTTTCTAGATTTTTCCCCTATACTGAAAGGAAAAACAGTGGGGGTTTATTTTGAACAAAAGGCTAACCAGATCCGACTATCTATTTGCCCTTCTTTTTATCTTCATGCTGTTCTGTACGCTCGGAGCGTTCTTCTATGGATTGAAGCTGGGAGCGGAAAGGACCGAAGCGCGTTACGAACAGCAGAGAAAGGCGGAGGAAACGGCCTCCAAAGGCTTGACCGCCTATCATCAGAGTTATCTGGTTTCTTTCTATCATACCATCTATTTGCCTTATAAGGATTTTCAAAATAAGTGGTTTCAGGATTTGGCCTCTATCGAGAGCGACGGCTCTTCGGTCGATCCCTCTTCCCTCCTGAAGGAGCTCGCCAAGCTGGCCGAAGAGAAGGCGAAGTCCGTCGAAGCGGGATCCGCTCCCGAGACATCCCCCTCCTGCAGTCCGCCCATCAGAAATACAAGCAGAGCCTGACTCTCTTTCATGACGGCGCCGACAGCCTCCGTTCCAAATCCGGATCCGCCCGGGGCTCGGCCCTGTTAAACCAGATTCAAGCCGACCGTACGATTGCCGAAGCTCAGAAACTGGCGCTTCAAGCCCAGAAAGACTACTTCGATGCCATCGTCAAATGGAACGAGAAGGACAGCGGCCCTCCTGCCGGCATGGAACTTCTGAAGCAGGACGCCATCAGCGTCGCCGACTGGGACCGAATGAACCTCAACCTGAAGAACGATTATATGGCTTCCCGAATGGCCGCGGGCCAGTTGTTCGAGGATTACATGCCGCAGGATCTTGCTTCCCGGGTTGATGAGATGATCAAAACCGAACAAGCCAAGAAAATGAACGCCGCCGATATTCCCCGGATTATCGAGGCCTTAACCGCTACGAACGCAGTCAGAGCCGGAGATTTTCTCAAGAACAAGCCTAAATGGTACATGAAGGAGCCACTCCCTCAGCTTCCCTTCTTTACGGCATCCAATTGACCAGCCTGAACCCCCTACCTCCCAGTAGGGGTTTTGCTTTCCCCAGGGATCAGTCGTAGGCAAATCCTCTCATGCCCGAGACGGCCGCCATTCCGCCTGCCACGCTTTTGACATCGGAGAAGCCATGGCCGAGAAGGTACTCGCAAACCACCGCACTCCGCACCCCATGGGCGCAAATCACATAAACGGTTTCATTCTCAGGCAGTTCTCCGAGCCGGGAAGGAATCGTGTTCATCGGCATATGGTGCGATTCCTCCAGATGATAGTAATTCCACTCGTGGATCTCTCTTACATCCAGTACATAAGGCTTCTTGCCCTTCTCTTCGATCAGCATCCGGTTGAACTCAACCGGTGACAGTTCATACTCCTCCATGTCTTCCATCCCTCCACGTATCTTCTAACCGAAGAATACCCAACTTGCCGCCATTGTTCAACTCCGATGCTTAACGAATGCTCGAACAAAACGCTTGGCCGATTTAAAGACATTTGTGACAAAGGCGTGAACTTCGTCATTTGGCGGCTTCTGCCGTATTGACACTCTTCCTAAGGGCATGATACAGTATGAAAAAATAAATCGGATACGAAACGATGACGGAAACAAGCATAACTTACTTGCCCAGAGAACCGGTGGTTGGTGCAAACCGGTGAAGCGGGTTATGCGGAGCACTCCCGAGTTATTGCATGGAACCTTTCTAGTAAATGCAGTCGGCAGGAAGCCGTTACCCTTCCAGGTCAGAATCGACCAATGAGGCCGTGCTATGTGAATAGACGGCGAAATAGGGTGGCACCGCGAAACCAAACTCTCGTCCCTTTATACGGTATACGTATGAGGATCGGGAGTTTTTTTATTTTATATTGGTTTATCAACCTAAGGAGGCTACTTTACATGTTCAAAGTATTGGTTTCGGATCCCATCAGCGATTTGGGGATTCAGCAGCTTCACGACGCGGCAGATATTCAGGTGGACAAGAATACGGGACTCAGCGAAGACGAATTGGTTGCCATCATCGGAGATTATGACGCTCTTCTCGTGCGCAGCCAGACGAAGGTAACCGAGCGCATCATGCAGGCCGGCACCAAGCTTAAAGTAATCGGCCGCGCCGGGGTCGGGGTGGACAACATCAACCTCGAAGCCGCTACCCATCGCGGAATTGTCGTCATCAACGCTCCGGACGGAAACACCATCGCCACCTGCGAGCTTACCTTCGCCATGATGATGGCCGTGGCCCGTCAAATTCCTCAAGCCTACAAGAAGACGGTTAGCGGCGAATGGGACCGCAAATCCTTCGTCGGTGTAGAGCTGCGCAACAAAGTGCTCGGCGTTATCGGAATGGGCCGCATCGGCAGTGAAGTGGCGAAGCGTGCCAAGGTATTCGGCATGGAAGTGTTCGGCTACGATCCCTTCCTGACGGAAGAGCGGGCCGAGAAGCTTGGCGTCAAGCTTGGCACCGTGAATGAAATCGCGGCCGCGGCGGATTTTATTACCGTGCATACTCCACTTACGAATGAGACCCGCAACATCCTGGATCGCCCTCAATTCGAACTGATGAAGAAAGGCGTGCGGATCATCAACTGTGCCCGTGGCGGAATCATTAACGAGCAGGCTCTCGTGGAAGCCATCGACAAAGGCATTGTGGCAGGAGCTGCCTTCGACGTCTTCGTCGAGGAGCCGCCGGCTGCCGACCATCCGTTCCTGAACAACCCCAAAATCATCGTAACGCCCCACCTGGGCGCTTCGACGGTGGAAGCTCAAGAGAACGTGGCCATTGACGTATCGGAGGAAGTTCTGCACATTCTGCGCAACGAACCGTTCAAGAATGCGGTCAACATGCCTCCGGTTCCGCCCGTTGTGCTTAACAAGCTGCAGCCTTATTTCAACCTCGGAGAGAAGCTCGGCCGTTTTGTCGGCCAAATGGCCGACGGTCCCGTCTCGGAGATCAGCATCAATTATGCCGGCGAGCTGATGGATGTGGATACGAACCCGCTGACCCGATACGTGGTCAAAGGGGTGCTTACGAACCATCTGGGACACGAGGTGAACCTCGTGAATGCCATGCACCAGGCCAAGCAGCGCGATCTGAACGTGACCGTACAGAAATCGTCGGCGACGGGGAGCTTTACGAACCTCGTGACCGTTACGCTTAAATCGAAGAGTGAAGAAAGAACATTGGCCGGAACTCTGCTTGCCGGTTACGGGGAGCGGATCGTGCGGGTCGGTCAATATCCGGTGGACATTTCACCGGAAGGAACCCTGCTCCTCATCTCCCATAACGACAAGCCGGGGATCATCGGCCGGGTGGGAACGCTTCTCGGAAGCAACGATGTGAACATCGCTTCCATGCAGGTAGGCCGTAAGGATATCGGCGGTTCGGCCATCATGATCCTGACGATCGACAAGGTAGCGTCCAAGGATGTACTGGATCAGCTAGCGAAGCTTCCCGAGATTCAGAACGTCCGGGAGCTCACCCTCTAATCACCCGCTCTTATGACCTGGTGGGAAGAGATGTTCCACGAACAACAAGATTAATGTACAGGTTTCAACAAATCCTTCCTTATTGCGACGCCTTGCGAGCATAAGGAAGAAGCCGCCGGCTTTCACGCCGGCGGCCGATCAAGGCAAAGGCCCTTTCCGCCGTTAAGATGGAAAGGGCCTTTTTTAATGGTTAAGTGGAGCGCCGGTTCCTTAGGCGGAGCCAGGCTTCCCCTCCACGGGAAGAAGAATGGAGAAGGTCGTGCCCTGTCCTACCGTGCTTCGCGCCTGAATGGTGCCTTGGTGCGCGTCCACAATATTCTTGACGATGGCGAGCCCGAGTCCCGTTCCGCCTGAGGACCCCTCGTTCGGGCCTTATCGGCCTTATAGAAGCGTTCGAAGATGTAAGGAAGATCTCCTGCCGGAATCCCCTGCCCCTGGTCCTCGATTTCCAGCAAGACAGCGGGATGCCCTTTCCATTCCGTTTGCTCGGCCCGGATGATGATGGCCGTATCGGGAGGAGAATGTCTAACCGCATTGTCCAGCAGGTTCGTCATCACCTGCTCCAGCCGGTCTTCATCCGCTCGGTGTAGGTGAAGTCCCGGAGTCCTCATGTCCAGCTCAAAGCGGATTCCCCGCTCCTTGCCGTAGGCATAAAATTTCCGGTGAACGCGCTTCAGCAGAGGATCCAGATCGAACTCACGGAAGTTAAGCTCCATATGGCCGGCCTCCATACGGGCCAGATCCAGAAGGTCTTTGACCAGACGGCCCATGCGAAGGGATTCGTCATGAATGACCTGGGCCAGCTCCTTCCTCTCCTCCGGGGAAGCCGCGATATCGTCGATCAGCGCCTCGCTGTAGCCCTGCAGCATGGACAGAGGCGTCCTCAGCTCGTGGGAGACGTTCGCCACGAAGTCCTTGCGCAGCTTCTCCAACCGGTTCTCTTCCGTTACATCGCGCAGCACGGCTACTGCTCCCCTTATGACGTCCTTGGAGTACAAGGGAGCGATAATAATGGACCATACGCTGCTCTGCACATGAATTTTGGACGTGATCTCCCGGGTATCGCTTACCACCTGCTCGAACAGCTGTTGAAGCGGCATGGGGATGCGCGGCGCCCGCAGCGGTCTCTCCTCTCCTTCTTCCGGATCCCAGGCAATGGCCGCCCAATCTTCGAGGAGCTTCTCTCCTTCGGGATTCGTGAAGATCACCTTGCCTTCCACATCGAAGGAGATGACGGCGTCCGCCATGCTCCGCAGAACGCTCGAGAGGTTGTCCTTCTCATGGTTAAGATCCTTGATCGTTTCTTCCAGCTGATCCCCCATCAGGTTAAAGGTATTGGTAAGATCGCCGATTTCATCATCAGACAGAACCGGAACGCGTG
The DNA here is from genome assembly GCA_030323305.1 of Paenibacillus sp. CC-CFT747. Lineage (GTDB taxonomy): Bacteria > Bacillota > Bacilli > Paenibacillales > NBRC-103111 > Paenibacillus_AO > Paenibacillus_AO aurantius. Next base: position 5,712,013 of record CP106741.1, read on the forward strand.
TCCCGTATTCCCCCGGGTAATAAAGTCCGCGGCTTTCTTCAGCTCGACCAGAGGGCGGGTAATCCGGGTAATCAGGAAGAACGCGAAGAACGTGGTTAACAGAAAGCCAATGAACGAGACAAGGGCAAACAGCTTCTTCACATACGTCTGGGTGTTCTCCACGGACTTCTTCGATTGGAACAAGAGCAGGCTATGCGTGGAGGCACCCTGTTCGTTCCCGGTTACGGGGACGGCGGTAATCAGGAAGTCCTCGCGGGTGTTGTCTCCCGTATAGCTGGAGAACGGAACGGGAGCGAGCGTCTTGCCGGACATAACGGTGTTAAGCTCCGCCGGCGGAAGGATGTCCGACAGCTTCTCCTTCTGCCCCCGGCAGCTCCAGCTCGGCGTGAAGGTTCTCCGGCTTCCGTTCGATAAGCAGAATGCCGGCGTCCTGGGCATGCAGCAGATCCTTCATCGCTTGAACGTAATTCGTGTCGTTGCGGTGGATCCCGGCGTCTCCCGCTATTTTGCCGGCCAGGCTTTTGAGCGTCGCGATCTGGTCGTTCGATTTCGGAAAGCTTGTGTCGATGTACCTAAAAAGAAACAAGCCCAGGATGATAAGCACGACAGCCACCAGTGCAATAATCGTCATCCAGAGCTTGCCCACGACACTTTTGAGAATGAACACTATTTGGGCACCTCAAGCTTGTAGCCGACTCCCCAGACGGTTGTAATCATGGCTGCCGCATCCGGGGAAACCTTGTTCAGCTTCTCGCGCAGGCGCTTCACGTGAGTATCGACGGTCCGGAGATCGCCGAAAAATTCATAATTCCATACGTCTTTGAGAAGCTCCTCGCGGGAGAACACCTTGTCGGGCGAGACGGCCAGGTAATGAAGAAGCTCGTACTCCTTCGGAGTCAGCGAGACCTCCTGCCCCCTGCCGTTACCCGGTGGGCATCATGCTCGATGACCAGGTTCGGGAATACAATGTTGTTGCTCGTGTTGGCTTCCTTCGACAGGTAAGCCGTCGCCGAGGAGCGGCGCAAAATCGCTTTTACCCGGTAAATCACTTCTCTCGGAGAGAACGGCTTCACGACGTAATCGTCGGTTCCTACCTCGAAGCCTTGAACCCGGTTCGATTCCTCTCCCTTGGCCGTCAGCATAATGACGGGTGTGGCCTTATACTGCCTCAGGCGGAGACAGACTTCAATCCCGTCGATCCCCGGCAGCATCAAATCAAGAAGAATAAGGTCATAATCCTGATCCAACGCTTTCTGAAGGGCCGTTTCCCCGTCCTCGGCCTCCTCAATGACATAGCCTTCCTTCTCCAAATACATACGAAGCAGGCGGCGGATTCTTTCCTCATCGTCAACAACAAGAATACTGGCTTTGATTTCCGACATGGAGACAACCTCCTTTAGACTGTTGGCCCGCCGTTAAACTCCTGCATATGAGTGCAGGCCGGCAATGACCAGGTTAACGCCTATCAAGGTAAACATAACGACGATAAAACCTATTACGGACAACCAGGAGGAACGTTTCCCCGTCCATCCGCGCGACAGGCGCAGGTGCAGGTAGGCCGCGTAGAACAACCAGGTAATGAGCGCCCACACTTCCTTCGGATCCCATCCCCAGAAGCGTCCCCAGGCCTCATGCGCCCAGATCATGGCGAAGATCAAGGCTCCCAGGGTAAAGATAGGATAGCCTATGGCGATGGAACGGTAGCTGATCTCGTCGAGATCCTCCTTATCCAGACCGTTCATGAGCGGAGCGATCGCGGCTCCAAGCGGCTTGCGGGCAATCAGGCGGCATAGGCCGTATAAGATAAGCCCGGACAGCACGGACCAGATCACCGTGTTCAGCTTCCGTCCCGCCGACGCTCCTTTCATCCAGGAGGGCGCCCGGAAGAGAGGCTCGTTCATTCCGAGAAACGGAGTCATTTCTATCGTTTGGCCGTTGTGAGGCATCACGAGTGGAGGAAGAACATACAGCGTCTCCTGCTCCATGGTCTGCTCCACGCCCGCTTTGTCCGTATAGGTCACGGTTTCCGTAAACTTCGCTTTGTAGCCCGCCGCGTTAAAGGAGAAGATGGACCCGACGAAGCCGACGATCATGACCATTACCAACAAAGTAAACTCCAGCCACTTCTGTTCCTTGCGCGCGGACGGGGACCGGTCCGTGAAATCGATGCTGCGCAGCAGGTACATGATTCCGCCCGCGAAGCCGACGGCGAAGAAGGCCTCCCCGGTTGCCGCGGTGGTGACGTGGATTTTGAGCCAATAGCTTTGGAGCGCCGGAATGAGCGGCTGAATTTCCTGAGGAAAGACCGCCGCGTAAGCCAGGATAATGATCGCTACCGGAAGCGCGAACGCGCCGAGCACATGCTTGCGGTACAGCAGGAAAACAATGATAAAAGCCAGAACGATCATCATGCCGAGGAACGTCATGAATTCATACATATTGCTGGTCGGAATGTGACCGCCCGCATACCATCGGGTAAAGAAAAAGATCAGATGGCAGAGAAAGGAGATCAGCGTTACCGTGAAAGCCGTCCCGCCCCATTTACGGGTATGGGCTTCCGGATCCCCGTGGTTCCACTTTTTCCCTGTTAAGGAAACCACGAACAGGAGAAAGGCCACGCAGTAAAGAGCAAAGGCGATAATAAAGAAATTGGAGCTCCAAGAGTTGATTGAATCGGTTAACGAAGTCACGATGAAGGTCCTCCCGCTTCCAGCGATTTAGAATCTACGGCTATTCCGGTTTTATGCAGAACATCGGCCACTTCCTTGCGGATCCCGAACCAGTTCTTGTTCGTATGCGCACCGAGAGCGAGCCGGTTCCCATCAATCCGGAGCCAGATCCGGCGATGCTGCCAATAGAAGCCCATGATCAAACCGATCATGGAAATGGCCGCCCCCACCCAGATATAAGGCATCGCCGTGTCCTTGCGGATATTCAGGTAGCTGGTGTAGGCGGCGATTTCCACATCGTCCATGGAGGATGCCGAAAGGTCGAGCTTCTGCGCCAGCTTTCCGTTCAGCTCGTCCTGCCGGTAAGTCTGTCTGTCCACTTGGCGGGGAAAGTACAAGTACACGTCCCCCTGCGAATCAAGTCCGGGCCCGGTGATGGTGAAAATAAAAGCCGGCGCCTTCGGATCCCGGGATTTGGTCATCGGCTGTCCCTTGTCGTCAAGACCGAAATCAGGGAAGTAATTTTTGATTTCCAAATGATAAGGCCCCGCATCAAACGCAGAAGGCGGATTGAACATCGGCACGTGAATTTTGCCGTAGGCTTCGCCCGTCTGAGGATTCTTCAGCGTAGGATTGACGGAAAGCAGCATCGGGGTTTCCTTGTAATCGAACTGGTACGCCATGAAGCCCTTATACTGGAGTGGCTTGTTCACCTCAATGTTCTGCTGGTGGACCTCCTTCAGAACAGGTTCCTTGGACGGATCGTCGCAATTCTCCGTGCACTCATAGAGGACCGCCTTCGTCATATAGGTTTTAGGGACATCCCGCTGACGCTCTTTGAAGCCCTCCGACATCTCTTCTTCGGAATAATAATCCACCGTGAATTTCTCATTCTTCAAGTAATAGGGCGTTTCCGGCACTTTGACGGCCTGTCCTTCCAGAAAGCCCATGTATTGGTCCATGTGCCAGCCGGGGATGCTTCTTGCCAGAACGGCAAGCAGAAACACGATCAGGCCGATATGGTTAATGTAGGGCCCCCAGCGGCTGAAACGGTATTTTTCCGCCAGAAGGGCCTCACCGTCCGCGTCCCTGTGGATGCGGTAATGCTTCTTCCGCAGGGCTTGGGCTGCTTGGTTCACCCATTGCTGAGAGGTCTTCCCTTCCGCCTGAACGGGCACGGCGGGAAGTTCCCCTTCATAGGACACCTTCTGCCGCAGGATGAAGCTCAGGTGCTTACGAATCTGCTGCTTGTTCAGGGCCCGGTAAAGCGGAAGCACCCGGTCCAGGCTGCATACCACAAGCGAGGTTCCGATCATAAAGAGCAGTCCGATAAACCACCAGGTGTCGAAGGTGTGCGACAGCCCCAAGTGATAGTAAAGGTTGCCTAACGTCCCGTAGGTCTCCTTGTAGTAGACCGAGGGGTCCATGGTAATAAACGTATTCTCCTGGGGAAACACCGTTCCCAGCGCCGAGGCCAGAAGAGTGATAATAATGAGGTAAACGGCGATTTTGACGGAGGAGAAAAATTCCATACCCGGTCGATCAGAGCGGGGTTTTCCTTCTGGGACCGTCTTGCCATCCCGTCGTATCTCATTTCGAGCGGCGCCGTTCCGTCCTTGTCCTCCAGCGGTTTTCCGCAGGATTCACAGAGCAGCGTGCCCAGCGGATTCTGGTGTCCGCATTCACATTTCGTATTCTCAAACAATCGCGATACCTCCTAAAGCCTGCCTAACCCAACCGCTTACTTCTTCAGAATAGCGGATAACGTCTGCCGGATGGCTTGTTCCTTCAGCGGTCCGGTGACGATTTGCACGATTTTGCCCTCCGGGTTAATAAAGAAGGTGGTGGGAAAATCAGCCACGCCGTATTTTCTGCGGGTCGCGTCATCGGGATCGAGAAGGATCGGGAAATCCACCTTTACCTGGTCAATGAAACTTTTGACCGTTACCTTGCTCTCCCCCATCACATTAACCCCCAGCACGACGGCGGAATCCGCCCATTCCTTGGACTGCTGCTGAATATCCGGCATCTCCTTGCGGCAGGGCTCGCAAAAGGTGCCCCAGAAGTTGACGATAACCGCTTTCCCTTTGTAGTCGGACAGGCGGTGCACTTGACCGTCCAGGCCGGCCAACTTGAAATCCGGGGCCTTGTCGCCTACCCGCGGAAGCTTGTCGTCCTTGAAGACGCTGCCGGCCATGGTAAGACCTCCGATGACGAGAACCACCACCAGAATGGAAATCTGCACCCATTTGTTACGTTTTCCCAAACGGATCACCTTCAAACTTATCATTCTATAGTTTCTATACTCATTCAAATTCCATTATAGCGAATTTTGGCGATTTCTCCTCTTTTGCCTTTTGAACATTATGTGAAGTCGGTCACATATAAACGAAAAACGGCCGCTCAGCCGTTTTCCTTAGAGGATGGTCCCGCCTCAAGCGCCGCCTTCTGTAACTCTTCGATTTCGTCCTTCGTCAAAGGACGAAACTTGCCTCTCGGAAGCCCGCTTAGGAGCAAGGGGCCGAATTGGATCCGTTTCAGCTTAATGACCGGAAAATGAATCGCCTCGAACATCCGGCGCACCTGCCGGTTACGGCCTTCGTAAATCGTGATCGTGATCACCGACTCGTTCTTCTCCGGGTTCACATCGTGGTAATCCACTTCCGCCGGCGCCGTCATCCCGTCCTCCAGCATAATGCCCTTCTGAAGCTTCTCCAGCAGGGAGCCGTGCGGCGTTCCTTTCACCGTAGCCCGGTAAGTGCGGGGCACATGGTGCTTAGGATGCGTCAGCAAGTTGGCGAAATCCCCGTCATTCGTAAGCAGCAGCAGGCCTTCCGTGTCGTAATCCAGCCGGCCAATGGGGTAAACCCTTTCCTTGACACCCGGAAGAAAATCCGTGACCACCTTTCGGCCTTCGGGATCTTTGGCGCTTGTGATGACACCCTTCGGTTTATTCAGAACAAGGTAGATTTTGTTTTGTTTGTTGATGAGCCGTCCATCCACCTTGATAACATCGTTGGCAGGATCCACTTTCACTCCAAGCGTCCGGATCTGCTCACCGTTTACTTCCACCCGGCCTTGGGTTATGTATTCCTCGCACTTTCGGCGCGAAGCCAAGCCGGCCTGGGCCAAAACCTTTTGCAAACGTTCCATTTTGTCGGTTCACCTCAAGCTAATAATACCCATCCTGGGGTAAAATCACAAGTTGCCCGCCATGGAAACGCAAAAAACTCCCGAGGGAGTCAGCGGAAGACGAGATAGCAGATCAGAATGGCGGAGACGAACCCCACCGCATCGGAGATAAGGCCGACTTTAAGGGCATATCCCGCCTTGCGGATGCCCACCGCCCCGAAATAGACGGTAATGACATACAACGTAGTATCCGTGCTTCCTTGAATCGTGGAAGCGATTCTCCCGATCATGGAGTCGGGCCCGAACTGATGAATAAGATCCGTGGTAAACGCAAGCGATCCCGCACCGGTGATAGGACGGAGAATGGCTAGCGGGAACACCTCGCCCGGAATTCCTATCCGGGCGAGCAGCGGCTTGATGACATCCATCACCAGGTCCAACGCTCCGGAAGCCCGGAACACGGTTATGGCTACCATCATCCCCACCAAATGGGGAATGATCGAGACAGCCGTCTGGAACCCGTCCTTGGCTCCTTCCACGAAGGATTCGTAAGCCGGCACCTTCCGGTAAGAAGCATAGAGCGGAATAAAGACAATGATGATGGGAATGGCCCAGGCCGAAATGGCGGTAATGATCGAATACATGGACACCGTCACCCCTTCAGTGGAGGCAGGGGAGCGGCTTTGCGCCGATACCAGCGGTCCACGAGAATGGCGGCGGCCGTCGAGACAGCGGTTGCAAACAGCGTCGTCCCCACGATTTCTGCGGGATTGAGCGAGGCCGCATTCATCCGGATGGCGATCAGGGTGGTCGGAATCAGAGTAATGGAAGACGTATTCAGAGCGAGTAAGGTGCACATGGCCGGACTGGCGGCATCCTTGTAAGGATTAAGCTTCTGAAGCTCCTGCATCGCCTTGATTCCCATCGGGGTTGCGGCATTGCCGAGTCCCAGGATATTGGCGCTCATGTTCGACATGATATACCCGACCGCCGGATGATTAGCCGGAACGCTCGGAAACAGAAAACGGACGATGGGATAGAGCATCCGCGACAGCCGTTCAAGTAAACCGGCATCCTCGGCAATCCGCATCATGCCGAGCCAGAAAACCAGGATGCTGATCAGCCCGAAGCAGACGGTCACCCCTGTTTTGGCCCCGTCAAACACGGCTTGTGTCACGAGCTCGATTCTCCCCTGTACCGCGGCCACCACGAACCCGGCCACGATCATAAACAGCCAAATAAGATTAACCATGGTTCTCCTCCCCACGAGGTCAGCCGGCGGGTAACCGGCTTAATTGGTACACGTGCCAGACTTGCTGCGGGCACTCCTTACAGCTCGAACAAGGTCTTCCAAACCCTGCGGAGCACCTGGCCGAAGCCAGGATCCGGCGAAGCCGGATCTCCTTCTACTCCCGCTTGTTGGAGAACTCCTCCCGCGGCCGGCTGGCTTGCGGACAGCGGTACGGCCCCTATCTTCCGTTCGCCCAAATAAACCTGAACCTGTCCCGGCGATCCCAGCTTGGCGTTAAGGGAACGGGCCGGCTCCCAAACGGTCACTTTACGCACGGACGCTTTTTCTTCTTCGGCAAGCGGGTATTCGAAAGAATAGGCTGTTCTTCCCTTTCCATCGACCTCCGCCCCCTTAACGACGAGCGTCTGAAGCGGATAATTATGAAATCCGTAGTCCAGCAGTCGGCTGTGATCCGCCCAGTCATCCGAGTCGTTAAGGGTGACGACGGCAAGCTGCTGGGTGCCCCGGGTGGCCGAGGAAACGAGGCAGCGGAGAGCCAGTTTGGTATACCCCGTTTTGACCCCATCGGCTCCGTCGTATATTTTCAGCATTTTGTTCTTGTTGTTCCAGACGCTGTCCCAGGGCTGGTTTTCCCTCGGCACCTTTTTGGTCGGCGTTTTGACGATTTCGCGAAACTTGGGATTTTTGAGGGCGTAAGCGGTGAGCTTGGCCATATCGTTGGCGCTGGCGTAATGCTCGTTGTGGTCAAGCCCGCTTGGGTTCATGAAATGGGAATGGTCCATTCCGATTTCCTCGGCCTTGGCGTTCATCAGGGTGGCAAACCCCTCCACCGAGCCGCCTACGTGTTCGGCAATGGCCGTGGCCGCGTCATTCCCCGAACGCAGCATGAGGCCGTAGAGCAAATGCTCGAGACTGATCTTCTCCCCAAGGTTCAAGTAAATGGAGGACCCTTCCTTGCGGTAGGCATTGGGGCCGACGGTTACCATATCGGAAATGTCGCCCTTTTCTATCGCGACGATCGCCGTCATGATTTTGGTCAGACTGGCAATCCGCATAGGACGGTCTCCCTGTTGGCTGTACAGAATCCTTCCGGAGGTCACGTCGATCAGAGCGGCCCCTTGGGCATGGGTCGTAATGGGTTCCACAGCAAGCACGCGGGATGAACCGGTGCTCCAGGCGGTTAAGCCGAGCACTATCGCGCATGCCGTGATCAGCATCCGTTTCATCTTTTCCACTCCCGGAAGACATAGTCTTGTATAACATATGCTTACGGCCCGAGGAACATGTCCCTTGAGCCGGACAAGTTATCGGTAAAGAAGCGAAAGCGTAAAACAGCCCTGCCGTGAAGTCCACGGACAGGGCTGTCTCTGGCCCGCTATAGCTTAGAAATCGTAGTCGTCGCTCGTGTTCGAGTAGTTGTTCTTGTTCGTTTTGGCGCTGGCGCTTCCTGCCGTGGAGTTGGTTGCCGTTCCGGCCGTCGAAGCAGAAGCTGATGGAGTCGAAGTCGTCGTAGTGCTCATGCCGGTGGACGGCAGGATAGAGCCAAGTGCGGACCCCAGGGTGATGCCGGAAGTCAGCGGGTTGCTTACACTGGAGGTCAGCGGGTTAGTGAGACCGGAAGTGGCATACCCGAAGTTACCGGTCGTACTCATGGTTGGAGTCGAGCTCGTGGTGGCATTCATCTGGCTGCTGTATCCCGTTTGGGTACCGGAGGTCTGGGCCGTTGGAGTGCTTTGCGGCATCTGGCCGGCGGTTCCCATCGAAGCCCCTCCCGCCATCGGTTTTTTCATCATGCTTTGGATCTTGTCCACCACCTGAGGGGCGGAGTCGATCAGGCGCTCGTACAGATGAGTTTGGTTGTCAAGCGGAACGATTTTGACGCCCTGCTTTCCTACCACCAGAAACGCGATCGGCGTAATGGATACCCCGCCACCGCTCCCGCCGCCGAAAGGAAGAGCCACGTGAGCGTGTCTGGCTTCCATGCCTACACCCTCGTGCTCGTTCTCGGAAACAAATTCGCTTCCTCCCGCCGCGAACCCGAAGCCCACTTTGGAAATCGGCATAATTACACTTCCATCCGGCGTTTCCACCGGATCGCCAACGATTGTGTTAACGTCGACCATTTCCTTAATGTTTTCCATCGCGGTTTTCATTAATCCTTGAATAGGATGGTCCGTCATTGCTTTTCCTCCTTTAGTTGAACTAAAATGCCTAGGCTGCAGCCCGTCGCATCTTTCAAAAAGCGAGATGGCGTCTGCATTTATAATGTTCAGCATTTGTTAGCATGCCCGGCCTCACGAGGTTTATGTAGGGTGAAGGCCGGTTTATTTAGACACCAACGGTAAAGGGATCGAAACGGCAGGCCTCGTCCCGGTTAAGGTGTATATAAATCCTTTGCTGTCTTCCCTTAAATTATTCGTATAACCAAAAAAACCAGCCGGACTCGTCCGGCTGGCAGGTACAGAAAAAAGCTGCCGTCACCGGCAGCTTATTTCCTTTTATCGGTTATTGTAGCCTTTATCGGAATCCAGGTTCGAATTTCGGGGACGGTCATCCGACAGCCGCGAATCCAGATCGCGGGAACGGGAATTCCACTCATCCGACTTGTACTCGCTCGATCCGAATTCACGGGAATCAGAAAGTCCCTCGCCTCTTACGGACGGGTTGCCGGAACGGTCAATGTGGGCCTCCTCACGCTTAACCGTATCGTGGACTTCCTTTGTTTCCTGCACCTTTCGCTTATCGATGGACACTTCACCGGTAACGACAGGCGTTTTGCGAACCTCGACCTTTTCTTCACTTACCGGGATGCGGATGGTCTCATCCTCCCCAATCGGTGTGTGATCCCTACGGCCGTCCCGAACGGAATGGCGTTCGATGACGACTTCTTCCCGGCTTACGGGAACGTCGATGGTCTTGTTTTCCTCTACCACTTCTTTATGAAGCTGGACTTCACCGGTCTGTACTCTCTCTTTGGAGACGTCCAGCTTCTCTTCCCGCAGCCTAAGGCTTCTCTGCTCATCCGAGTCATTCAGATGCTCGGCCCGAGCCGTTGCCGTATGGGCCCCATTCCGCGCTTTCGATCCCCATGTGGCGGTATCGCTTGTATCTCTATTGGAAGGATCGTAATCGTAGGTCTTGTAGCTGTCCGCGTTCAAGGAATGATGGGTACGGAAAGTATCGTAGGCTTTGTGGTCCCGGGTGGCATCGGAATCGACGAAGACAAGAATTTTTCCTTCGTTCACATAGGAATCATACTGCTTCGCTTCCGTTTCCGACATGCCCATTCCGATCAATCCGCCGACCAGGCCTCCGGCTCCGGCACCTACAGCCGCTCCCGTAAGAGTGGCGGCGATCGGTCCGGCGGCAATCAGCGGCCCTACTCCCGGTATAGCCAATGCGCCCAGGCCGGCTAGAAGACCGGTAACCCCTCCGAGCACTCCTCCGGTTGCCGCTCCCGTTGCCAAGCCCTCTGGGGCTTTGGTATCGGTCTCGTCCGTAAGGCTTCTCATATCGTCCTTGTCCTTGGCAATAACCGATATATCCTCCGACGCATAGCCTTGGCTTTTCAAATCCTCGATAGCCTTCACGGCTTCCTGCTCCGTATTAAACACACCGACAATTTTCTTGTTTTCGTTCAAATTATTTTCGTTCATTTGGATTCCCTCCCAAAAATTTTTATGGAACTTTTGGACTATCACCAGCATGACACGATATGTATTTAACCCCATAGTCCCCTGCCTAAACAGGCCTTTTCTTCCGTTTTCCTGTTTTCCCCTTTTGGAAACCAAAAAAGGAACCCGAAGGTTCCTTTCGTGCTTCTTTTTAAGGCTGCTGAACCCCCGGGTCAAAAAACTTTCGCGTCCGGATCAGGCGCCACGTTTTGCGTCCCCCGTTGACTTTTACCACGCGGATAACAAGGTAAATTCCGGCAAGCATGGCATAAAACACCCGAATCTGAGCTCTTCCTTCCGCCTCCGTCGAAAACATAACTTCGTTGTAATGCGGCTGAATATGAATCTTCGGTTTGGTGTCCAGCCGGATAAACTTGAAGACATACCCCAGGAGGGAAGACTTGATCCCCCAGCCGATTCCGGTCAGGATAGCCGTTTCCGGCGCATCCCCTACTCCGATTCTGGTGATCCAGCGAAGGTCCGTACACCTTACCTTGGCTAGCGTATCCCGGAACCAGTCGGAGAAGCTAAAGATCTCATTCAGGACCCTTCTTGCCGTCCGGTACCATTGCTCCAGGCTTTCCTTGGTAATCTGCTGGGTATCTTCAAACTGTCCCGTTTGGACATTCGGGCTCTTTCCTTTTACTTTCAGGTTTAAGCCTTTCCGGAATCCTTCAAAATTCATAGTCGGAATCTTCACCTTATAGCGAATCCACCCAAAAAGCATCCGAATCTCCAATGACAGCTTGTCATTATCCTTTACCCGGGAGAAACGGGCCAGAATATGAATATCGCTCCATAGAATGACGGCCGCGGCCAGAACGATAAAGAGAAGTAACCCTATCCAGAACATAACGCATCCCCGCCTTCTCAGGTTAAACTAGACAAAAAAACAAAAAACCCCGTTCCCTGCCGGGCGTACCGGCTGTGGTTCTCGGAGTTAGTATTCGCAAAAGGTTGGAAAAAATGCAAAAAATTACGATTCCTCTTCGCCCAGATCATCCATCGTCAGCTGTCCCCCATCCAGCTTCTCGAACAACAGCCTTGCTTCTTCCTCGAGATCCGTCTCCGTTTCGAACGCCGACGATTCCGGAAGCTCTTCAATGGAACGGAGTCCGAAATAATCGAGAAACTGCTTGGTCGTGCCATAAAGAATCGGCCGGCCCACCGCTTCCGCACGGCCGGTTTCCTCAATCAATTCCTTGGTCACCAGCGTATGTAAAGCCCGGTCGCATTTGACGCCCCGGATCTCTTCAATTTCCACCCGGGTAATCGGCTGGCGGTAAGCGACGATCGACAGGGTCTCCAAGGCCGCTTGGGAAAGCGAGGACCGCGAGGGGAATGGGCCAGACGCTCGAAATAAGGGGCATGCTCGACGAGCGTCGTCATCTGGTAAGCCCCGGCCAGCTCGACGATCTGCACCCCGCGGCCCGCTTCCTTGAGCTCCTTCTGCAGCTCCTTGACCAGCGCCTCCGCTTCCCAGTCATCCATCTCGATAACATCGGCGAGCTGCTTCAAATCCAGCCCTTCATCGCCAGCGGCAAACAAAAGCCCTTCAATAACGGATTTCATCCGCTGCAAGTCCATCGATGCTTCCTTCCTCTCTGGCCTGTATAACAATATCTTCAAAAAGCTTGTGCTGGTAGCACAAGATCCTTTTCATTTTCATCAGCTCCAGCAGGGCCAGGAACGTAACCACGATCTCCTCCCGGGTGATTTCCGCGTCAAACAGCTTGGAGAAGAGAACCTTCCCGCCCCTTTGCTTCAGCTGTCCGACCACTTCCTTCATCCGGTCCTTCACCGAGATTTCGTCCCGGCGGATCTTAGCGACCTTGCCTCTTCCCGCCAATTTGCGCAGAGCTTTGCGGAACGCCCAGACGAGATCGGCCACTTGTAGGCCCTCCACCGGATTTTCCTGGGCTATGGGCAGAAAAGGGGTCAAATCCGCCGGCTCCCGGGTGAAGATCAGGCTTCTCTCCAGCTCCTTGTCCCGCAAATGATCGGCAATTTCCTTGAACTTGCGGTATTCCACCAGCTTCTGAACCAGCTCATCCCTCGGGTCGTAGCCTTCGTCCTCGTAATCGTCCCATTCCATCTCCAGAACGGGAGGCTTCGGCAGAAGAAGCTTGCTTTTGATAGAGAGAAGCGTGGCGGCCATCACCAGAAATTCACTGGTAATTTCCAGCTCGAGTTCCTGCATCATGCCCAGGTATTCCATATACTGGTCGGTGATCATTTTGATGGGAATGTCGTAAATGTCCACTTCCGATTTGTCAATCAAATGAAGAAGAAGATCAAGGGGGCCTTCAAATGTTTCCAGTTTAAACGTTACCTTCACTCCATAGCCCCCTGTCAAATAGCATAGCTGTGCATAATCCATTGGCTGAAAAGCCGGAAGACCGCCTCCAGGTAATGCTGCCCAAGCGGAGTAACCAACAGGACCATTAGCAGAAAAAAGCTTCCCCAGGCAAAGGCCCCTTTTCTTTCCTCCGCCGGCTTCCCCGCTGTAACAAGAATGGCTTTGGCCGCATCCATCGGGTACAAGGGAAGCAAGTTAAGAATGCAGAGAAGGATGCTGACGATAAAGCAGTAGTGGAGGGTCTCTTTCAGCAAAAGCACGGCCCAGGTCGCCGGCCCGCTTTCCTCTAAGGGAACGGCAAAATATAGCCACCAGAACAGAAGCCCAAGCAGAAAGTAAAGGATCGGGCCCATCCCATAGACGAGCCATGTGCTGAGGCGCGGGCTCTTGCGAAAGTTCGCCGGGGTCACGGGAACCGGTCGTCCCCAGCCGTATGGACCGAACAAAATCATGGCAAGGCCCAGGAAATCCAAGTGTGCGGCCGGATTTAACGTGACCCTCCCCTGCTCCTTGGCCGTCCTGTCGCCGAAGGCCAGGGCCAACGCCCCCTGCATGAAATCATGCAGGGTCACGACCAGAACAAAGGCCGCGACCCGGTAGAGGAGCGTTTCAAAATCGAGAAAAGGAGAAGCAACCTCCATCAGGCTTTCAGTTGCTTGACCAGATTTGCCATCTCAATGGCAGCCGCTGCCGCTTCCCAGCCTTTGTTGCCGGCCTTCGTACCGGCGCGCTCGATAGCCTGCTCTATGGAATCCGTTGTCAGGACGCCGAAAATCGTCGGCACGCCGGTTTTCAGGTTGATCGCAGCCACTCCTTTGGACACCTCGCTGCACACGTAATCGAAGTGAGGAGTCGATCCGCGGATCACCGCTCCGATCGTGATGACGGCATCATACCGTCCGCTTTCGGCCAATTTCTGGGCAACGAGCGGGATTTCGAACGCTCCCGGCACCCAGGCTACATCCACGTCGGCTTCCCCGGCTCCGTGACGCTTGAAGGCGTCCAGCGCGCCGGAGAGAAGCTTTCCGGTGATAAACTCATTAAAGCGGCCGGCTACTATCGCATATTTCGCATTCTCCGAAACCAAATGTCCTTCATAAATTCTACCCATGGTTCTCTTCATCCTCTCAACGGTTAAATAACGGTGTATGGTTCTGGTGCCTTATCCGGTAACTTTATTGGCGAGTAAGCTGAACTTCATTTACGGATAAGGCAATGGCGCTTACTTGGCGGAGGTTTCGTTCTGTTCCACAAAGGTCAGCATATGGCCCAGCTTCTCCTGCTTCGTATGAAGGTAGTTCGTGTTGTCTTCGTTCTCCTTCATCTGCAGCGGCACCCGTTCCACCACTTCCATGCCATACCCTTCCAGGCCTTTAATTTTGCGCGGATTGTTCGTTAGGAGCCGGATCTGGCGCACTCCGATATCCTTCAAAATCTGGGCCCCGATTCCATAATCCCGCAGGTCGGGAGCAAAGCCTAGTTTAATATTCGCGTCGACCGTGTCCAATCCTTCTTCCTGGAGACGGTAAGCTTTCAGCTTGTTAATAAGGCCGATTCCTCTTCCCTCCTGGCGCATATAGAGAAGGACGCCGGTACCCTCTTCCTCAATGCGCTGCAGAGCGGCTTCCAGCTGGGGTCCGCAGTCGCAGCGGTGGGAGTGGAAGACATCGCCCGTCAGGCATTCGGAGTGGACGCGGACAAGCACGGGGACGGAGCCGTCAATCGTACCTTTGACCAGCGCCACATGCTCCTTGCCGTCGACCTCATTCGTATAGGCGATGGCCCGGAACGTTCCGGCATCGGTCGGCATGCGGACTTCGACCTCACGGGTCACCAGCTTCTCCTTCTCATTGCGGTAGCGGATCAGATCGCGGATCGTAATGAGCTTCAGGCCGTGCTCCCGGGCAAACTTCATGAGATCGGGGACGCGCGCCATCGTTCCGTCTTCCTTGATCACTTCGCAGATGACCGCGGCCGGGTACGATCCGCACATCCGGGCGAGATCCACCGCGGCTTCCGTATGACCCGCACGGCGGAGCACTCCGCCATTCTTCGCCACGAGCGGGAAAATATGCCCCGGCCGGCGGAATTCATGAGCCTTCGTGGCCGGGTCGATCAGCGCTTGTACGGTCCTCGACCGTTCATGCGCTGAAATGCCGGTGGACGTATCCTCATGATCGACGGAAACCGTGAACGCCGTTCCGTGGTAATCGGTGTTGCGGGCCACCATCGGAGGAAGATCCAGCTCCTTCGCCCGCTCCTCGGTGATTGGAACGCAGACCAGGCCGCGGCCTTCCTTGATCATAAAGTTGATGACTTCCGGGGTAGCCTTGTCGGCCAAGGCGATAAAATCTCCTTCGTTCTCCCGGTCCTCATCGTCCACGACGATAATGACTTTCCCCATCATCAAATCATAAATGGCTTCTTCGATCAAATCAAATTTTATCTCTTCTGACATGGTTACCACTCCTTTGCTCTTTACCTGAAGCCGTGCTCGGCGAGGAAGCTTTCCGTTAGGCGTCCCGTCTTCTTTACCGGCTCCCCGCCTCGCGGAAGGTCAACAGGCGTTCGAGGTACTTGCCCATCATGTCGCATTCCACGTTCACCATATCTCCCGGCTGCTTATCCGCCAGTATCGTTTGAGCCAGCGTGTGCGGGATGATGGAGACGCTGAACGTCGCATCCGTAACCCGGATGACCGTCAAGCTTATGCCGTCCAGGGTGATGGAACCGCGGGGAACGATATACTTGAGGGCCCCCGCATCGTCAGGCTCAACGGTGAACACGACGGCGTTCTCTTCCGGCTGCCGGCCGGTTATCGTCCCGGGGAATCCACGTGGCCCTGCACCATATGGCCTCCATACCGGCCGTTGGCGGCCATCGCCCTCTCCAGGTTGACCCGGTCGCCCGGCTTAAGCCCCTTCAGATTCGTATGGCGGTACGTTTCCGGCATGACATCCATGGTGACGGACGAGCGGTCGAACGCGACCACCGTCAGGCAGACTCCATTGACGGAAATGCTGTCCCCGAGATGAACGTCCTCCAGTATCTTGGAAGCGGCTATGGTCAGGATCATCGCCTGCCCTTGACGGGCAATCCGGGACATCGTGCCAATTTCTTCAATAATTCCTGTAAACATCAAGGCTTCTCCTTTCCATACACGGGATAGCCGGTAAGGCAAATGTCTTCTCCATACATCTCCACCTCGGTCCGTTCGAGCCGGATGGCGTCATCCATCCGCTCGAATCCGCCGAATTGGAAATTGCCCGGTGCGTCGGCCCCTCCAATGATTTTGGGAGCGTAGAAGAGGATGCACTTGTCGATCAAGCCCGCTTCCAGCATGGCTCCGTTAAGCTTGCCTCCGCCCTCGAGCAGAACGGAGGCGATCTCGAGCTTCCCCAGAAGCTCCAGGGCAAGCGGCAGATCGACCTTCGGCCCTTCTCCGGCCGTGACCAGCTGGGCCCCGGCCGCTTCAAGCAGAAGGCGGCGGTCCTTCGGCGCCTGTTCCGTCGTGAGCAGGATGACCTTTCCCTGCTGGTTAAAGAGCCTCGCCTCCGGATTCGTACGGAGGGTCGAATCCACGATCACCTTGACCGGGTGGAGAGCCGGGACGCTGAGGCGGGTCGTGAGGGAAGGGTCGTCGGCAATCACCGTCTCCACTCCGGCCATGATGGCCTGGTGCCGGTGACGCAGCGTGTGAACGAATTCACGCGAGTGCTCATTCGTGATCCACTTGCTGTCCCCCGTCCGGCTCGCAATGCGGCCGTCGAGCGTGCTGGCCGTCTTCAGCGTAACGAACGGCCGGCCGGTTACGATGTACTTGTTGTACATCTCGTTCAGCCGCCGGGCCTCTTCCTCGCGGACCCCGACCGTTACCTCGACGCCGTTTGCCCGCAAGCGGGCGATGCCCGTTCCCGCCACCTTCGGATTGGGGTCCTGGCAGGCCACCACGACGCGGGCTACCTTCTCCGCGATCAGCCGGTCGCTGCACGGCGGGGTCCGGCCGAAGTGGGAGCACGGCTCCAGCGTGACATAAGCCGTGCTGCCTTCAGCGTTCTTCCCGGCCATCTGCAAGGCATGGACCTCGGCATGAGCGGCTCCCCGCTCCAGATGGGCCCCCATGCCGACAATGCGGCCGTCCTTGACGATCACGCAGCCCACAACGGGATTGATCCCGGTCTGGCCTCTTGCGCCCCGAGCCAGGTTCAAGGCCAGATCCATGTAATATTCATGATTTAACAAGTCCATGCTTCCCACCCGCCTTGCCCGTTTAAATAGCCAAACAAAAAAGCCCCTGTTTCGAGACAGGGGCTTGAATGGTAAAAGGAAGCGGCAAGGAAAGAAGAAAGCTCCGAACGAAGCTTTCCAAACGGATAGAAGCCTCCCCTTGTAGGGAAGCCCGGCTTTGCTCACAGGCAAGCCAACCGAAGGAGACCGTTGTTCGGGTTCTCCAACCTGGCCTTCGCATGTGAAAAAAAGAACAAAACCTGCGCGTTTCCTTGCTGCTTTCTCCTTCTCCCATCCAGACTATACTGTCGGTCCCGGATTCACACCAGGTCCACCGGCTGACGGGTCATAAGGCTGCATACGAATGCTCGCCGTCAGCACGGGTCACGGACTGACCGGGAACATCAACCGTTCCCGGATCACCGCCGGTAGGGAATTTCACCCTGCCCCGAAGGATTGTATCTATGTTATTCGTTGACTTGCCCGGTAGGTACTCTTAAACCTCCACCACTTGGACCGTTTCCATCTTGTCGCGGCCCTGGAATTTGTCTACGTGCTCCATGCCTTTGATGACTTTGCCGAAGACGGTATGCTGCCCGTCCAGATGCGGCTGCGGCGCATAGCAGATGTAGAATTGGCTTCCGCCCGTGTTGCGGCCGGCATGTGCCATCGCGAGGGTCCCGCGCTCGTGCTTGTTCGGGTTGATCTCGCAGTTGATCTGGTAGCCGGGGCCGCCAGTGCCCGTTCCGTTAGGGCAGCCGCCCTGTGCTACGAAGCCGGGGATAACGCGGTGGAAGACAAGGCCGTTGTAGAAGCCGGAATTGGCCAGCTTCTCAAAGTTGGCTACCGTGTTAGGAGCATCTTTCTCGAACAGCTCGATGACGACTTCGTCGCCGTTTGCCATTTTGATCTGGGCTTGTTTGGTCATGATTGGATTTCCTCCTGTGCTGCGATTTATGGGGTAGTGTTAACGGCTTCCTTGCGCAACCGGGCCGGAATGACGTCGTTGCCGGTGATGTCCTCGTAAGACTCCCGCTTGACGATGACGTCGGCTTGGCCGTCCTTGACGAAGACGACGGCCGGGCGGCGGATCCGGTTGTAGTTGCTTGCCATAGCATAATTATAGGCTCCCGTGCTCGCCACCGCAAGCAGATCGCCCGGGTTGACCTTAGGCAGGCTCACATCCCAGATCAGCATATCTCCGCTCTCGCAGCATTTGCCGGCGATGGAGACCGTCTCTTCGTCCTTATCCCGCGCCCGGTTGGCCAGCATCGCCTCGTATTGGGACTGGTAGAGCGCCGGGCGCGGATTGTCCGTCATTCCGCCGTCGACGGCCACGTATTTGCGTACGCCGGGAATGTCCTTCGTGCTCCCCACCGTGTATAGAGTGGTTCCCGAATCGCCCACGATGCTGCGGCCCGGTTCAATCCAGATTTCCGGCACCGGATAGTCGTGGCTTGTGAAATGGGAAAGGATATTTTCCGTAATGGCTTTGACATAATCGCCGACCGGAAGAGGCGTGTCTCCCTCTACATAACGAATGCCGAAGCCGCCGCCCAGGTTCACGACCTTGAAGGTCACCCCGAGCTCGGAACGAACGCGGGTCGCAAAGCCGATCATCTTCTCTCCGGCCAGCTTGAAGCCCTCTACCTCGAAGATCTGGGAGCCGATATGAGAGTGAATGCCAAGCAGGTCGATATGGGGAAGCTTGGAAGCCTCTTCCACCGCCCGGAAGGCGGAGCCGTTGTTCATGTTGAAGCCGAACTTCGAATCCTCCTGGCCCGTCGTGATATATTCATGCGTATGGGCCTCCACGCCCGGCGTGAGGCGCAGCAGAATGCGGGCGCACTTCTTATGGTCGGCGGCGATGGCGTTCAGAAGGTGAAGCTCGGTAAAGTTATCGACGACGAAGCATCCGATCCCGGCATCCAAGGCCATCTCGATTTCGTAGGGCGTCTTGTTGTTCCCGTGGAAATGAATCCGCTCCGGCGGGAACCCGGCCTGCAGGGCGGTATGAAGCTCCCCGTCGGATACGACGTCGAGCGAAAGGCCTTCCTCCTCAACCAGCCGGCACATGGCCATGACACAAAAGGCTTTGCTCGCATAGGCCACCTGGAAGGAAAGCCCGGAGGCCCGGAAAGCTTGGACGAATTCCCGGCATCTTTGGCGGATGAGCGCCTCGTCCATGACATATAAAGGAGTGCCGAACTGCGCGGCAAGCTCCGTCGTATCGCAGCCGCCGATCTGAAGGTGGCCCTGTCCGTTGATTTGACTCGTTCCGTGTAGGTACATGACTGGTTCCTCTTTCATCCGTAAAATCGTTTTACTTATTAAAGTAACATACGGATAAGGATCTGACAATCCTGACAGGTACCGTGTTTTTCCGCCCTTTCAATAGACAAGCCATTCGAACAAAGACCCGAGCACCTTCCCGAGAATCATCGCGAACAGCATATGCATCATATACTTCTTCATGCCGATCCGTTTAGCCAGGATGGGGAGAACATTGATAACCTCGGTTAGGGCCGCCGCCAGAAGGCCCACGAAGCCTCCGGCCAGCAGGCCGGTCACGACCGTCGAGAATAGCGTTAGCCGGCCCGCCCAGTTGAAGAAGTCGGCAAAGGTCCAATACAGCGAACCGGCTATGACCGAGCCTTCGTACCAATGGATATAACGGTGGGACCGGGTCACCTGGGCGAGCCTCGGAATAATGTCCAGCACGACGAGAAACGCCACCATCCCGCTTCCGACGGCAATTCCGCCCGCGAGCCCGATCAGAATCTCCAGCAGATCAAGAACGGTTGTCCACATGGGCTTCGGCATCCTTCTTCCCCTGCAGCTTCATATACTCTTCGGTGATGATATAGTGATTCATGTTCTCCTGGTAAAGAAACATCTCCACCTCAAGAGGACTTGGCTCTTCGTTGAACTTCTTCTTGAACAAATGATTAAAGAAGAGCACCATGCCGATCCCGATGCCGAGCGAATAGGGAATCTGCAGAAAATACGGACGCTCGGACTGCCGGCCGGTCAACAGCTCGTAGATGCGCTGGTGAACCTTAAGCATGCTCACGTCGGCATGAAAGTTCATAATCGCGAGACCTGATCCGATAAAAAGCACAAGCCAGACCAGCACGACAAGGACCAGGCGGGGAGGCTTGGGTTTGGCGGCGATCTCCACCAGGGCATGAGGCTCTCCGTAGTGCTCGATGACCAGATGCGGGGCGACGGCTTTTATGGCACGGATGACTTCCAGAATATCAATCAGAAGCATATTCCCGTCCAGAGGACCGGGCTGCCGTATGATCAAGCTCTTCAGCTTGTGGTCCCATTCCGGCCCGGTCAGCAGCTGGGCAATCTGGCTAAGGCGGATGGGCTCGTCCGGATTTAGGGCCGTCCTCTTGCGGAAGCGGATATAGAGCACGGAATTGTCGGGTTGGTCCACTCTCCATCACCTCTTTGGCTGGCGGCTCCTCCCCTCGTCCATTCATCAGGGAGGAAGCCGCACTCTTTAACAAAGTATGCCAAAAAGGGAAGACAATTATGTCCCGTCGCGCGGGATTCCCCGCGTACCGGAAGAGGCAGGGTCCGGCCGCTAATGGATCTCGTAGCCGAAGTAGGCGGCAAACCGGATGCGCAGCTCCGCCTCCACAAAGACCCAGCGGAGAAAGACGCGGTCGCTGTAGCCTTGGTAGACGTAGAGATGGCGGATTCCCTCCTCATCCTTCGTTTCCAGATAAACCTGGACACCCCGGAGGCGCAGCTGCCTACGGACAGCAGTTAAATCGGTATGTACGGTCTTCATGACCTTATCGAGCATTTCGAGATAGGCCGCTTTCAGTTTCATCGTGCTGCTCTCGATTTTTATGCGGTTGCGCTCCAGCACGGTCAGCAGAATCGGCAGAAGGATGAACTCCTTGATCAGCGCCTGATCCTGAAGTCCCAAGGTTCCGGGGACGCGAAAAGCGGACTCCCCGGCCGCCGCCCCGGCAAGCCGGGCGGAAGGTTCGGATGTCGGTTCCTGCTCCATAAGACTGTCCTCCCAATCGGAACGTTTGTTCTTATTATATGCGCCCTTGACTATCTTATGCAATTCTCTTTAGGGCCCGAGCCCTATTTCTTCCCCGCTTTCCCTTTCTCCACAGAAAAAAGACCAAATCGTCATTGGGCGATTTGGTCTTTGATCGACTGCAAAATTTTCTTTTCGAGCCGGGACACCTGCACCTGCGAGATGCCGAGCCGGCTTGCTACTTCGGATTGGGTCTGATCCCGGAAGTACCGCAAATAGACGATGAGCCGCTCCCGTTCGTTCAGCGTGCCGATCGCTTCGTTCAGCGCCAGCTTCTCGAACCACTTCTCCTGGGATTCGTCCGATATTTGATCCATAAGCGTAATGGGATCTCCGTCATTTTCGAACACCGTCTCGTGGATGGAGGACGGCGGCTTGTTCGCTTCCTGCGCAAAGACGACATCCTCGGGGGAGATGCCGAGCTCCGCGGCCACCTCGCTGATCGTAGGAAGGCGGCCCAGCGTTTTGGACAGCTCATCCTTCGTCTTGCGCACCTTGTTCGCCAGCTCCTTAAGGGAGCGGCTCACCTTCAGCGTACCGTCGTCCCGCAGAAAACGCTGAATCTCCCCAATGATCATGGGCACGGCGTACGTCGAAAATTTGACATCGTAGGACAGATCGAACTTGTCTACGGACTTCAGCAGGCCGATGCAGCCGATCTGGAACAGATCGTCCGCTTCGTAGCCCCGGTTAAGGAAACGCTGAACCACCGACCAGACGAGACGGATGTTACAGTTGACGAGAGTATCCCGGGCAATCGGATCGCCGGACTGGCTCAAGGCAATCAGCCGTTTGACTTCACTGTCGTCCAGATAGCTGTGAGAGGCATGCTTCAAATCTGAATTCATAGACCAGACCCCTAATTAAAAAGCGCTTTTTTGGATTCGATTCGCTTGATCATCCGAACGACGGTTCCCCGCCCCACTCCGGTCTCAATTTCCACATGGTCCATAAAGTTTTCCATAATCGTAAAACCCATTCCGGAACGCTCCAGCTCGGGTTTGGACGTATACAGCGGCTGCATCGCCTGCTCCAGGTCGGGAATGCCCGCCCCTTCGTCCTCCACGGTGATTCGTACCGTATCGCCGTCGATTTCAGACGTGATGGTGACGGTTTGGTCGGGATCATTGTCGTATCCATGAATAATGGCGTTGGTGACCGCTTCGGATACGACCGTCTTGATGTCGGTCAGCTCATTCATCGTCGGGTCCAGCTGGGAAATGAACGAGGCCACGGCCACCCGGGCAAACGCCTCATTCTCAGAACGGCTCGCAAACTGCAGCTTCATAAAATTGGCTCCGCTCATGATACGACCTCCAGACTGGAAATCGCTTGACGCTCGTTTTCCTGGATCGATACGATTTTGAACAGGCCCGACATTTCGAACAGCCGGTAAACCGACGGATTCACGTCGCAGACGACCATTTTGCCGCCGCGGCCTGTGATCAGCTTGTAACGCCCGAGAATGACCCCGAGACCCGAGCTGTCCATGAAGGACAGGTCTTTAAGGCTCAGGATGACATGGGAGACGGCACCCTTCTCGATGGCCTCCTCCATTCCCATCTTGACCGTTTCGGCGGTATGATGGTCCAATTCCCCTTTCAGGCGGACGATCAACGTTTTGCGCTTCTGCTCGAGTTCCATTTGTAAGCTCAATCGATACACTCCTTCCGCTGCTTCACGGATAACCGCACCTCCGGCACTTGGGCTGGACGGGGTTACCGAAGAAAGATCCGGGAATGGGATTCCTTGATGATCTTTAGAACAAAGAGTTCTACAGGGGAAGGAGGTTTCCTGCACCGACGACAAAACTAGAAGAAATCAGCCAGAAGAAGTCTGTAATCGACTAAATCCGCGAAACCTATTTCAAGAAAAAGAGGTGCGAGGCGGTACGCTTCACCATAATCCAGAGCGTAGCCTTCTTGACCTCGACAGGAGACTCAAGTGGAAATTCCATCACGGCGCTGTTATCTTTGTAAACCACCAGCTTGCCGATCGGCTGTCCCGCTTGAATGGGCGCCTTCAGGTTGGAGTCCAGGACGATCTCGTGGCGGACGCCCGCGGGATCCTCGCCTTTCTTCATGAGAATGCCGTAAGGATGCTTGGCCGTCAGCGGAACGCTTTCCACCGCGCCCTTCTTCACCTGGAAGCTTCCGATTGTGTCCCCGGTCTTGAAGATCGGATGGTTCGTATATTGGCTGAAGGCGAAGTCGAAGAGCTTCGTCACTTCGGCGTTGCGCGTTTTGGTGTCGGGTTCTCCCAGCACGACGGCAATCACCCTCAGGTTGTCCCGTTTGGCCGTTGCGGTCAGGCAGTATTTGGCTTCCACGGTGTAGCCCGTCTTCAAGCCGTCTGCTCCGGAGTAGAAGCGCACCAGCTTGTTCGTGTTCACCAGCCAGAAGGGCTTCTCGCTGTCCTTGCGCAGGTAATCCTGGTAGGCGCTCGTAAAGCGGGTAATCTCCTCATGCTTCAGCAGCTCGCGGGACATAACGGCAATATCGTAAGCCGATGTGTAATGATTGGCCACCGGCAGTCCATTCGCATTGACAAAATGGGTGTTCTTAAGCCCCAGTTCCTTCGCTTTGTCGTTCATCATCGCGACAAAGGCTTCTTCGGAGCCGGCGAGCTTCTCGGCCATCGCGACCGAAGCATCGTTACCCGAAGCCAGGGCGATGCCTTTCAGCATGTCTTCCACGGTCATCTCTTCACCGGGCTCTAAGAAAATCTGGGACCCTCCCATGGAAGCGGCGTATTCGCTCGTGCGGACTTTCTCGTCCATCTTAAGCTTGCCGGAATCCAGGGCTTCCATAATAAGCAGCATCGTCATGACTTTGGTGATGCTCGCGGGAGGAAGCTTCTCGTCTTTGTTCTTCTCGGAAATCACCGTTCCCGTATCCGCATCGATCAAGACGGAAGAGCGGGCGTTCGGGGCAAGGTCAACGGACGCGTTCTTCTTCTCCTCCGCTCCGGCGGATGTGAGCGCGAACAGCAGCGTCAGCTGAAGACACAACAAGGTAAGCAATCCTTTTCTAAGCATGGTCGGTTCTCCCTCCTGGTTATCACATCGCAGCTCCCCGCCTCTCCCGCAGAAGGTCAGACGAAGGAGTCATTGCTGTCAACCAGTCTTGCCCAATTTCTAGGGAAATATTCCCTTCGCTTCAGCATTCCAAAAGAAAATGCTTTACCACAGTAACGTGTTGGTGTATCATAGAACAAAGGAACCCAAGGGGTACACTCGATGAACAGCTTCAATCGTCCGCAGCCAAGACCTGCCGTCCGGCAGATGAATGCCTACTCGCCCGGCAAGCCCATCTGGGAAGTCAAGGAGGAGCTGGCGCTCGACCACGTGATCAAGCTCGCTTCCAACGAAAATCCGCTAGGGGCTTCTCCCCTTGCCCAGGAAGCCATTCTCCGTCATTTGACCGACATCCACCGCTATCCGGATGCCCGCAGCCAGAAGCTCAAGGAAGCGATCGCTGCGGTCTATGGGGTCACCCCCGACCATATACTGACCGGCAATGGAGCCGATGAGCTCATTACGTTAATTTCCGAAACCTTCCTTACGGAAGATCATGAAGTCATCGTCCCAACACCCTCCTTCACGGAGTACGAATTCGGAGCACAGCTTATGGGCGCGACCGTCGTTCCTGTTCCACTCACGGAGGATTACCAGTACGACATCCGGGGTATTCTGGAGGCGGTCACGCCGCGGACCAAGATTCTGTATCTGTGCTCTCCGAACAACCCTACGGGAACTTACCTTCCCCGCTGCCAGCTGAATGATCTGCTTAAGAAACTTCCATCCTCTATCCTTGTGGTCGTCGATGCCGCCTATTCGCATTATGCCACCGAGGTGGACTACACGGACGGACTGGAGTATGTAAGAGCGGGCTGTCCGATCCTTGTCTTGAACACTTTCTCCAAAATATACGGGCTGGCCGGAATCCGGGTAGGCTTCGCTCTTTCAGATCCCCGAATTATCCGGGATATACACCGGTGCAAGGAGCCGTTTAACGTCAACCTGCTGGCCCAGCATGCCGCGGCTGCCGCCCTCTATGACGAAGAGCACGTCCGGGCTTCACGGCGGACGGTGGAGAACGGACGCATCTTCTTGTACGACGCGTTTGACCGTCTCGGGATAAGGTTCACGCCGAGCATGGGAAATTTCGTGCTGATCCGGGTCGGCGACCGTGCCGCCGAGATCTATGAAGCCCTCCTGCGCCGGGGGATTATCGTGCGCAAAGGGGACACATGGGGGCTGCCGGATCACTTAAGAATCTCCATCGGGTCGGAGGAGGAGAACGAGGCTTTCGTCCGGGCGCTCGAGGAAATAGCGGGCGAGAGCCGGCTCGCGGTATAACTACCGCTTGGGCTTATGAGGAAGAACGGATGCGCCGGGCCTTCCCTTGGTCGCTTGCGCTAAGGAAGGCGCCAATGAAGCCGATAGCGAACCAGCTGCAGTCCCGCTCACGAACGGACCTTGGAACGGCGAAGGGCCTGCCCGCGGAGCAAAGTAAAAGGCATTTCCCGAGAATATCGGGAAATGCCTTTTTTGGTAAAGCCGGGAAGTGACGTTACTTGCCCAGCATATGAATCGGATGACCGAGCGCGCCTTCAGCCGCTTCCATCACAATCTCTCCCAGGGTCGGGTGAGCATGGATGGTGAGGGCGATATCCTCGAGCGTAGCGCCCATCTCGATGGCGAGCCCCAGCTCGGCGATCAGGTTGGAGGCTTCCGCTCCCACGATCTGAGCCCCCAGCACGATGCCCGTTTCTTTGTTCGCCACTACCTTCACGAAGCCGTCCGTAGCATTCAGGGACAGGGCGCGGCCGTTGACCGCGAACGGGAACTTGCCGATGCTAACGGCGATTCCTTTGTCCTTGGCTTCGGTTTCGCTCAAGCCCACGCTTGCAATCTCCGGTTCGGAGAAGACAACGAGCGGCATGGCTTTGTAGTCCACTTCACTCGGCTGCCCGGCGATGGCTTCCGCCGCCACTTTGCCTTCATAGGAGGCTTTGTGGGCAAGAGCCGGACCCGCAACGATGTCGCCGATGGCGAAGATGTGCGGAATGCTCGTGCGGCCCTGCTTGTCGACTTCAATAAGCCCGCGGTCGGTCAGCTTCATGTTGATGAGGTCGAGGCCCAGCTCCCCGTCCGTATTCGGACGGCGGCCGACTGTAACGAGCACGTAATCGGCCGTCAGCTTCTTCTCTTCCCCTTTAACCGTAAAGGTTACGGTAACGTCCTTATCGGTCTGCTCCGACCCTTGGGCCATCGCTTCCGTGAAGATCTCCACGTTGGTTTTCTTCAGGTTGCGTTCCACCAGGTTGGAGAACTCTTTCTCGAAGCCCGGCAGAATCGTTTTGGAACCTTCGAGGACGGTTACCTTCGTTCCGAACTTCGCGAACGTCTGGCCAAGCTCAATTCCGATATACCCGCCGCCGATGACGACCATGCTCTTCGGAATTTCCGGGAGCTCAAGAGCTTCCGTAGAGGACAGGATCCGCTTGCCGAACGGGAACGGCTTCAGCTCAATCGGACGGGAGCCCGTCGCAATGATGCAGTTCTTGAAGCGGTATCGCGGTGATTCGCTCTCGTTGAACAGACGGGCCTCGTTCTCGTTGATAAACATGGCCTCGCCGTTAAAAATTTGAACCTTGTTCCCTTTCAGAAGGGAACCGACCCCGCCCGTCAGCTTCTTGACGACGGACTGCTTCCACTCTTGAACCTTGCCGAAATCGACCTTCACGCCTTCGGCGGAAATGCCGATGCCGGAGCCGTGCGACATTTGCTCATACTGATGAGCGGCCGAGATGAGCGCCTTGGAAGGAATACAGCCGCGGTTCAAGCAGACACCGCCTACTTCCGCCTTGTCTACAATAATTACGCTCTTGCCGAGCTGCGCGGCGCGGATGGCGGCCACATAACCGCCGGGCCCCGCACCGATTACCAACACGTCAATATCCAAAGATGCGTCTCCTACTACCATTTCCTTACACCTCCATAACGAACAGTTCAGGATCAGCTAGCAGCTGTTTGATGTAATTCAAGAAGTTCTGTGCCGTTGCCCCGTCGATAATGCGGTGATCGAAGCTTAAGGAGAGGGCCATGACCGGCGCTGCGACGATTTCGCCGTTGCGGACGACCGGCTTCTCGGCAATACGTCCCGTTCCGAGAATCGCCACTTCCGGGAAGTTGATAACCGGCGTGAAGAACATGCCTCCGGCGGATCCAATGTTCGTAATCGTAATGGTGCTGCCCTTCATTTCGTTAGGGGACAGCTTGCCTTCGCGGCCGCGGGCGGCCAGGTCCTTGATGCTGTCGGCGATCATGTACAGGTTCTTGCGGTCGGCATCATGGATGACCGGTACAAGCAGACCATTGTCCGTATCCGTGGCGATCCCGATGTTGTAGTACTTCTTGTACACGATTTCGTTCGCTTCCTCGTCGATCATGGCATTCAGCACCGGGAATTCACGGGCGGCCGCCACGAGAGCTTTGACAATGAACGGCAGGTACGTAAGCTTAACGCCCTTCTTCTCGGCCAGCACCTTGGCGCGGGACCGGAATTCGACGAGCTTCGTTACGTCCACTTCGTCCATAAGCGTTACATGCGGAGCCGTGTAGACGGATTTCACCATTGCGTTAGCGATGGCTTTGCGGATGCCCTTGAACGGCACGCGCTCTTCCTCGCGGTTGCCGGCCGGCTGGCCTGCCGCGGCTTTAGCGGCTGCAGCTGGAGCTTCCCCGGCCTTAGCAGCTTCCTGAACCGCTGGAGCAGCCGCTTCCGGAGCTTTGGCTCCGCCTTCGGCAAAGGCCTGAACGTCCTCGCGGGTGACGCGGCCGTTCTTGCCGGTAGCCGGAACGTCTGCGATGGCCACGCCTTTCTCACGGGCAAATTTGCGCACGCTTGGCGTAGCGAGCACTTCCTTACCGGCGCTGCCGGCAGGAGCCGTTCCTTCCGCTTTCGGCGCCCCTTGGCCTTCCGATTTAAGCGGGGTGGACACGCTGGATTCGTTAACGTTCTCCACGGCGGCCTGCCCGATATTCTCCTTCACGTTTTCTTCCGAGGAAGGTGCCTCCGTGCTTCCGTGATCCTGCTGATCCGGGAGATCCCCTTCGGCGTCAATGACGGCTACCACATCGCCGACATGGCAAACCTGGCCTTCCTTAACCTTAATCTCGAGAACCTTGCCGTTAACCGGGCAGGGCACCTCCACGACGGCCTTGTCGTTCTGGACGTCCATAATCAAATCCTCGTCGGTCACCGTATCCCCGACATTGATATGAAGCTTGACGATTTCCCCTTCATGGAGACCTTCGCCCAGCTCCGGAAAGCGGTATTCAAACTTGGCCAAGAGTATAACCTCCTCAACGGTAACAGAGCGATCTTCGCCGCCCTTACGAGCACCGGCCGCTCCGTTCAATTAATGTCTCTCAATCTTTCCTTTCTTCCCTGCCCTGCGGCAGGAAAGCCGTAATTTTAGTTACTTAAAAGTCCAGAACTTTGTTCAGGCCGTCGATAATGCGGGCCGGATTAGGAAGCCAAGCATCCTCGATCTGGGCAAAAGGATAAACCGTGTCCGGAGGAGCTACCCGCAGAACCGGAGCTTCCAGGTGAAGAATGGCTTTCTCGTTGATCTGGGCGATCACTTCGGCTGCAACACCGGAGGTCTTCTGGGCTTCTTGAACCACGATAGCCCGGTTGGTTTTCTTGATGGATTCCACGATGGTGTCGATGTCGAGCGGCATCAGGGTACGCAGGTCGATAACCTCTACTTTAACGCCCTTCGTCTTCTCGATCTCCTCGGCTGCCTTGAGGGAAGTATGAACCATCATCCCGTAAGTAATGATCGTGACGTCGCTGCCTTCCTTCACCACGTTCGCCTTGCCGATCGGCACCGTATATTCGCCTTCCGGCACTTCGGAACGGAAAGCATGGTACAGGTTCAGGTGCTCCATGAAGAAGACCGGATCGTTATCGCGGATGGCCGAGATCATCAAACCTTTGGCGTCATAAGGATTCGACGGAACGACTACCTTGATGCCGGGGTTTGAACCAGAAGTCCTTCAAGCGCATCCGTGTGCAGCTCAGCCGCTTTAACCCCGCCGCCGAAAGGCGTACGGAACGTAATCGGGGCATTGTAGCGTCCGCCGGAGCGGTAGCGCAGACGGGCGGCCTGAACGGCCATCTGGTCCAAGGCCTCGTAGATAAAACCGACGAATTGAATTTCCGCGATCGGGCGGAAGCCTTGAACCGCCAAACCAACGGCCAAGCCGCCGATAGCCGATTCCGCCAGCGGCGTATCGAACACGCGGTCCTCGCTGAATTCGTTCTGCAGGCCTTCCGTGGCGCGGAAAACGCCGCCGACCTTTCCTACATCTTCGCCGAACAGCAGTACGTTCGGATCGCGCTTGAGCTCGACGCGCATCCCGTCGCGGATGGCTTCCTTCATGTTCATTTGTGCCATGACAAGTTTATCCTCCTTAAAAGTTTACCCCTGTAAACTTGGTTCGTATCGCAATGTTTGGAATTTCCATAGGGAGAACCGGGCAAGGCCTTCGTTTCATTCGGCGGCCGGCCGGTGATAAATCCATAAGGATGAAACGGCAGGAAGAGATTTTAGGAAAAATCAGCCTTCTGCTCCTGCAGATGCTGAGGCGTTTCCTCGAACATGCTGTCAATCAGTCCGGCGACGGTCATTTTCTCCGTCGTTTCCGCCTTCTTGATATGCTCGGCAACCGATGCCTTCGCTTCGTCCTTCACGCGTGCGGTGTCCTCGTCGGACCATAGTCCCTTGCTCTCGAGGTATTTACCGAAGCGGATGATCGGATCCTTCAGGCTCCATTCGCCTTCTTCTTCCTTCGTCCGGTACTTGGTCGTATCGTCAGCCATGGAGTGGGGACGGAACCGGTAAGTCAGCGACTCGATCAGAGTGGCTCCCTCTCCGTTACGTCCGCGCTCGGCTGCATCCTGCACCGCTTTGTATACGGCTAGAACGTCCATCCCGTCAACTTGAACGCCTTTGATTCCGGCCGCTACGGCTTTATGGGCAACGGATTGGGCCGCCGTCTGCTTGGAGAACGGAGTCGTAATGGCATACCCATTGTTCTGGACGACATAAATGGCAGGCAGCTTGAAGACGCCCGCAAAGTTCAAGCCTTCGTAGAAATCACCCTCGGACGAACCGCCGTCGCCGGTGTAAGTAATGACGACGTTCTTCTGGTTGCGCTTCTTGAAGCCCATCGCCACGCCGGTGGCGTGAAGAATTTGAGCGCCGATGATGATCTGAGGCATGAGAACATTCACGCCCTCCGGGATTTGGCCGCCATGCTGATGACCGCGGGAATAAAGGAAAGCTTGGTAAAGCGGAAGTCCATGCCAGACGATCTGCGGCATATCGCGGTAGCCCGGGCAGACGAAATCTTCCTTGTTCAGGGCGAATTCGCTTCCGACCATCGTCGCTTCTTGTCCGGAGACCGGCGCATAGAAGCCAAGACGTCCTTGGCGGCCCAGGTTAACGGCACGCTCGTCCCACGTCCGGGTGAAGACCATGCGGCGCATGAGCTCCTTGAGCTGGTCGTCGCTCAGGTTAGGCATTTCTTCTTCGTTAATGATTTTCCCTTCGGGGGAAAGAATGGATAACGGTTCAACCTCTTGGGCATAAACCTCATAAGACTTATTCATGAACCCCGCACCTCGCTTATATTATTGATTGCATGTAAACTGTTATACTGTAATTATAGTACTGTTTTAGTTTCATTTCTACCGCTCGCGTATATTTTTGAGGAAAACGCCAAGTTTCTGTTAGAAACAGTTTTTATATAATGGTATAACAGACGGCCGAACTGACGGGCCCTAGTGCTTATTATGCCTTTATCCGACAGATTTTTTCCTGTTATACTTAAAACATTGCCGGCGCGGACGAGTCCGCCGAAAGGAGCTGCCATGAACCAGCCATCGATCTACCAGCGCACCATCATCCGTCACCAAATTCAATCCACGGCTTTGTCGGCCGAACGCAAGCTGTGGGTTTATCTCCCTCCGGGTTATAACGAGCTTCTGTCCTATCCGGTTGTCTATTGCCAGGACGGATTGGAATTTCTTAACTTCGGCCGGATCGCCACCCATACGAACAAGCTCATTCTCGAGGAGGATATGGAGCCTCCCATTATCGTCGGCCTGGAAGTGGACCTGAAGAGGAGATCGGCCGAATATTCGCCGGACGGAGAGCGGTATGACCTCTACCGGCGCTTCGTCACGGAGGAAGCCCTCCCTGGGTGGAGAGTCAGTTTCCTGTCCGCCGGACTCCCGAGGAACGCATTCTCGCCGGGGACTCCTTAGGCGGCACGGTGTCGCTCCATCTCGCTCTCGATTATCCGGAGCTCTTCCGCAAGGTGCTGTCCCTGTCCGGTGCTTACCGGTCCTCCACCCTGGACCGCCTCGAAGCGGAAGAAGACTTGTCCCGGCTTGACCTGTATATGATCGTGGGCCTCCAGGAAACCGCTGTTTCCACCCAGTGGGGGGATATCGATTTCATAACCTTGAACCGGAAAGCCAAGTCCCTGTTCGAAGCCAAAGGAGCGACTCTCCATTACAAGGAGGCGGACGGGAAGCATGTTTGGGGATTTTGGCAGAATCATCTGCCGGACGCCCTCCGGTATTTTCTCGGGTAAACGGCAAGCGGTTGGACCGGCCCCGGCCGGCCTTTACCGGTCGTAGCGGGCTTTCAGCGCGGGAATCATCGCCATGATCTCTTCCTGAGGCAGCTCGCCGGGAACGACCTTCTTCATACCCGGCTGAGCGGACAGGAAGCGGCGGACTCCCGCGGCGAAGGCTTGTCCGCTGCCGCTTCCCGTCAGCTCCTGCAGGCTCGCCATGCTTTCGGGCTTCACGACGGGGTAGGCCCCGTCGGAAGCGCCTTCCGCCGCCGTCCGGTAGAACTCCCTCACCCGCTCCGCTCTTCTCTCTCCACTGCCTTCCGCCACGACAAACGCCTGGATGACATAGGCTTTCGTCTGCCGGCGCTGGGCAATGCCGCAAAATTTCCTCCCCGGATGCTCAAGTCATAATCCCCCGGGCAGTAGGCTCCGGCAATCTCTCCCGCCTCGACGGAGGCCCCCGACCCGAGCAGGCTGCCGCGGATCAGCTCCACCATCACGTCGAAATCCTGCCGAAAATCCATGGTCCGCTCCGGATTGGGCAGGATAATCGACAGGTTGACCACCCCTTCGTCCAGAGGCACCGCCGCCCCTCCCGAATTTCGGACCGCTACCTCGTAGCCTTCTTTCCGAAGGTCCTTCATCGCCTTCTCCGCCGATGGAAGCCGGCGGTCCCGCAGGCCGATCACCATAGCCCGCGGATGGGTCCACATGTGGATAAGGGGCCGCCTCCCTTCTCCTACCCGCCTTGCCATGATCTCATCCACGGCAAAGGGATAGAGAATGTCCGGAAGGGACGGACCTTCCGTTCCATCCATGAATTCAAACTCCCGCGGCAAAAGTACGCTTCCCATCTTCCCCATCCTTCTCCTTTACAGCCGGTATCCGGCATCTTCTATTCTTACCACCGGACAAGGGAAGGAAACCATTTTTCCCTTCCCCTTATGACCCGGACTCCCTTTCTTAAGGCCAATGAGAAAGCCGGTCCTTCGGGACCGGCCTTTCCATTATCACCATAACCCGACTGGCTGCAGCGGAGGCTTCGGAACAATCCTCTTTTTTCCACCGGTCAGCGCCGGGTGCAGCATTAGAAGCGCTGAACGCCTTCTTTTGTAATAACCGCATAGACAAGCGGCGGCTTCTCCACTGGAGCTTCGCTTACCGTATAGGCACGGCGGATCTTCTGCTCGGCAGCCGAAAGCTCTATTCCGTCTCCCGGATTCGCATACAGGGTGACAAGCGTTTCTCCGGCTTTCACCGGATCGCCGATTCTTTTGTGCAGCACGAGGCCTACGCCCAAATCGATCACCGATTCCTTCGTGGCGCGTCCCGCTCCCAGCAGCATGGCGGCCAGCCCCAGCTCCTCCGCTTCAACGGAGGAAACATATCCGTCCGTTTCGGCCTTTACCTCCACGGTTTCGGCGGCCCCCGGCATCCTCGATGGATCATCCACCACAGAGGAATCACCACCCTGGGCCTCGATCATTTCCTTAAATTTACGAAGGGCCGAGCCATCTTCTATCCGTGCGTTCAGACTTTCACGGGCTTCCTCCAGGCCGGAGGCTTTCCCGCCAAGGACCAGCATATAGGAGCCGAGCACAAGGGACACTTCCTTCAAGCTGGCATGCCCTCTTCCGCCTAGCACCTCTATCGCCTCCTTGACTTCCAGTGCATTGCCGATGGACATGCCGAGCGGCTCGTTCATGCTGGTAATGACCGCAACCGTTTCCCTGCCCACCTCCGTCCCGATTCCCACCATTGCCTGGGCGAGCTGAATGGATTCCTCCAGCGTCTTCATGAACGCTCCCTTGCCGGTCTTCACATCGAGGACGATGGCGTCCGCTCCCGCCGCGATCTTCTTGCTCATGACCGAGGAGGCGATGAGCGGGATCGAATTGACGGTGGCTGTCACGTCCCGGAGCCCGTACAGCTTCTTATCGGCCGGCGTGATGTTCCCGGACTGCCCGATGACCGCCGCTCCGACCCGGGTGACCTGGTCGAGAAATTCCTCTCTTGTCCGCTCTACCTGAAATCCCGGGATCGCTTCCAGCTTGTCAATCGTTCCTCCGGTATGCCCGAGTCCCCTTCCGGACATTTTGGCCACGGGAACCCCTGCCGAGGCCAGCAGAGGGGCGAGAATAAGGGTCGTCGTATCTCCCACGCCGCCGGTGCTGTGCTTGTCGACCTTGATGCCAGGAATGGCGCTCAAGTCCATCTGGTCGCCCGAGCGGGCCATCTCGAGCGTCAGATCGGCGGTCTCCCGGTCCGTCATGCCGCGAAAGAACACGGCCATCGCCCAGGCCGAAATTTGGTAGTCGGGAATTTGTCCCGTGGTATAGCCACGGATCAGGTGGGCGATTTCCTCCCGGGTTAACTCCCCGCCGTCCCGCTTTTTCTGAATGAGATCGACTGTGCGCATGTTTGAATCCCTCCCCTGTTCGTTAGGACTGCTCGCCTTGCCGGCCCTCTGGGCCAATCTACCGACAGTATAGTATTGACCAAAAAAAGAGCAAATGACGCGGAACGCCATTCGCTCTTCAGGCTGTGCCTTACTGCACAACCAATTTGGTTTTCATCCCGTCATGGCCGGGTCCGCAAGGAAGGACGCACTCGACGACATACGTGCCGGGCTTGTCAAAGGTCACTTCCGCGGTAGGGGCATCCTTCGTCAGATGAACGTTAAAGTCCTTGATTCCGACTTCGTGGATCCCTTCCTTGATGTTCATGCTTACCTTTACTTTTTCTCCTGCTTTTACGGTGTACTCGGGCTGGTCGAACTTAAAGTTGCTCACGTTTAACGCCAGCTTAGGAACCCCCGATGTATCCGGAGCGTTTTCCCTAGCGTGTTGGGCTACTTCACCGAACAGTGTTCCCAGGCCCAGCACCCCTGCGCCCACAAACAGAACAAACATGATCCATTTATACATGGACAATCAGATCCCCTTTTCGTAGTAGTCACTTCACCCATTTTACAGGATTCGGCATGATTTGCCTAATAACTTTGCCGACTTAATAATGAACAAATTGTGACAAGTGGCAAGCCGTACCAAGAGTCCATCGGGAAAAGCCAACATCTTCTATCTTATCCATTATGGTCGTTTCGGAAACGATTGGCAAGTTGCTTACCGGGCACCGTCTGGTCAAGCCAAACAACCCGCCGCTTGCTCCGGACAGGAATCCGGTTGCAGCGCAGGCTGTTCGTGGTTAAGTCAAGACTGTCTCAATCGGCCAGCTCGCGGACAAACGCGCGGACCAGCGATTGGAACATCGGCTTCGTGCGTTCGGCGGTGGCCATGACCTGCTCGTGCGTCAAAGGCTCGAGCTCGTCGCCGATCGCCATGTCCGTGATGCAGGAAATGCCGAGGACCTTAAGCCCCGCATGCCGGGCGGCAATGACCTCACCTACGGTGGACATCCCGACGGCATCCCCGCCAAGACGGGCCAGCATCGTCAGCTCCGAAGGCGTCATATAGGCGGGACCGCTGATTCCGCAGTAGACGCCCTCCTGCAGGCGCAGGGCGCTCCTTCCGCACTGGTGATACCGGCGGCAAGCCGCTTCGCCAGCTCGCGGTACCCGCGGTCGTAAGCTTCCGACATGTCGGGGAACCGGACGCCGAGCTCCTTGAAGTTCGGCCCGATGAGCGGGTTTGCGCCCGTAAAGTTGATGTGGTCCGAGATCAGCATAAGATCGCCCGCCTGAAAAGATCGGTTCATGCCCCCTGCCGCATTCGTCATCACCACGCTGGTAACCCCAAGCATACGCATGACGTAGACCGGGAAAACGACCTTCTGCATCGGGTACCCTTCATAGAAATGAAACCGGCCCTGCATGACGATGACGGGCTTGCCTTCCAGCGTTCCGGCGACGAACCGGCCGGCGTGTCCTTCTACCGTCGAAACCGGAAAATGAGGAATCTCGCCGAAGGGAACATAAACCGGCCCCTCCACCTTCTCCGCCAAATCGCCGAGGCCGGAGCCCAGGACCAGGCCGATGGACGGCTTCACCCTCCTAGCTTCGTGCGGACATAATCCGCCGCTTCCGTAATGTGCTGCAAGTAAGACTGGTTCTCTGCCGTCATGGCGTTTCCTCCTGAAGTTGTGGAATAAGGGCCATCACCAAATCCAAAAATGTCTGCTTCGCCTGCTCCGCCGCCTCCATGACCTCCTCATGCGACAGCGGGCCTTCTCCAATGCCGGATGCGGCATTCGTGATGCACGAGAAGCCGATGACTTCGAGCCCTGCATGGCGGGCCGCCAGCACCTCGGGAACCGTGGACATGCCGACGGCATCCGCTCCAAGGCGGCGCATCATGCGGATTTCGGCCGGGGTCTCGTAATTCGGGCCGGTCACGGCCAGGTATACCCCTTCGCGGAGCTGCAGTCCTTGATTCTTCGCAGCCGCCTTGGCCACTTGCCGCAGCCTGGCGCTGTAAGCCTCCGACATATCCGGGAACCTGACTCCGAGCTCCGCCGGATTCGGGCCGATCAGCGGGCTGCGGAACATAAAATTGATATGGTCGCGGAGGAGCATGATATCCCCGACGCGGTACTCCTCGTTAACCCCTCCTGCCGCGTTCGTGACGACCAGGGTACGGATACCCAGGCTTTGCATAACGCGAACCGGGAAGCTGACCGTTTCCTCGGCGTGTCCTTCATACAAGTGGAACCGGCCCTTCATCATCACAACGGGCGTTCCCCCACGCGGCCGAAAACGAGTTCCCCGGCATGTCCTTCTACCGTAGGAACGGGAAAATGCGGGATCTTTCCGTAAGGAATCGAAACCGCCCCCTCCAGCAAATCCGCCAGCACGCCGAGCCCGGACCCCAGAATCAATCCGACAGCCGGTGCTTCTGCCATTCGTTTCGTCAGGAAGTCCGACGCTTCCCGGATCTTGTCCAATCCACTCCCTGCCGCCATCCCTTTCTCCCCTTCCCTGCTGCCTTATTTCAATTCGTTCAAAAAGCTCTTCCCGTTCACCGGCAATCCCACTCCGAAATTATCGGCGATGGTGGCTCCAAGATCGGAGAAGGTGGCCCGGACGCCCAAGCTCGCCGTCTCCTTAAAGGACGGACTCCAAACGAGCAGCGGTACATACTCGCGGGTATGATCGGTTCCGCTGTGAATCGGATCGTTGCCGTGATCCGCCGTCAGGATGAGAAGATCATCCTCCTCAAGCTTGGCTTGGATTTCCGGGAGCCTTTTGTCAAAGTCCATCAGGGCCTGCCCGTAGCCCTCAGGATCCCGGCGGTGCCCGTACAGCGAGTCAAAATCAACGAGGTTGGTGAACAGAAGGCCGTGGAAATCGCTGCTTAGGGCTTCGATGGTCTGCGTCACCCCATCGTCGTTGCTCTTCGTATGGCGCGCTTCCGTCACTCCTTCTCCGGAGTAGATGTCGTTGATTTTGCCCACCGCGATACAGGCCAATCCGGCTTCCTGGATCCGGTTCATGACGGTCGGCTCGGGGGCTTGACCGCATAATCATGGCGGTTGGACGTTCTGGTGAAAGCCCCCGGCTTGCCTATGTACGGACGCGCGATGACGCGGCCAACCGCAAACTCTTCCTTGAGTGTCAGCCGGCGCGCGATCTCGCAAGCCCGGTACAGCTCCTCAAGAGGGATAACCTCTTCATGGGCCGCCAGCTGGAAGACGCTGTCCGCCGACGTATAGACGATCCAAGCCCCCGTCTTCATCTGCTCTTCCCCAAGCTCGTCAAGGATTTCGGTGCCCGACGCGGGCTTGTTGCCGATAACCCGGCGTCCCGTCTCCTTCTCGAACTCGCGGATCAAGGCTTCGGGAAATCCGTCCGGATACGTGTTGAACGGAATGGTGACTTTGAGCCCCATAATTTCCCAGTGGCCGGTCATCGTATCCTTCCCGACGGAAACCTCCGTCATTTTACCATAATAAGCTTCCGGTTTCCCGGCCGGCTCGATTCCCTTTAAGGGGAAATGTTTCCCAAGCCGAGCATGGCCAAGTTTGGAAGAGCAAAACCGGTTACCCGTTCCGCAATATGGCCGAGCGTATCCGCCCCGGCATCCCCGAACCGGGCGGCATCCGGCTGTTCCCCGATTCCTACGCTGTCCAGCACAATCAAGCACACCCTGCGAAAGGTCTTGTTTGTCATCTTGTCCGCCTCCTTATGATCATGCCTTTCCAAAGTTTATCCAGCTTTCGTCTTCCGAATCCTCTGCCCGGTTAAAGCGGTTCTCAACAAACGAAAAGCCCCCAGGAGGAGCTTTCCATTCAGGTGAATATACGGATAGGTCCGTTTTGTTTGTCTTACCCCGTTCGGCCCTCCGTCAAACGTCAGACACGGCTGCTTCCCTGTCCCTGCTCGGATAGCTGCATTTTGGCCCGGGGATGGGTCCGGTCGTACACTTCCTTCATTCTCGATTTCGTCACGTGGGTGTAGATCTGGGTCGTGGAAATATCGGCATGCCCCAGCATTTCCTGGACGGCCCGGAGATCCGCCCCGTTGTCGAGCAGATGGGTGGCGAAGGAATGCCGGAGTGTGTGCGGCGTAATATCCTTCACAATCTGCGCCTCCCGTGCATACTTCTTGATGATTTTCCAGAAGCCCTGCCGGGTTAACCGCGTTCCGAGATGATTGATGAATAGGGCTTCTTCTTCCTTAGCCTGCTTAAGCAGCTTCGGACGCATGGCTTGGATATACTGATCCAGCCAATGGGCTGCAATCCGGCCAAGCGGAATAATCCGTTCCTTCGAACCTTTGCCGATGCACCGGACAAAGCCCATGCCGAGATTGACGTTGCCCACATCAAGCGAGATGAGCTCCGTCACCCGGATGCCGGTGGCATAGAGGATCTCCAGCATCGCCTTGTCGCGAATTCCGGAAGGAGTGGTGGTTTCCGGCGCGTCCAGCAAAGTCTCGACCTCGGCGATGGACAGCACCTTGGGCAGGCGCTTGTCCAGTTTCGGAGTCTCCATATGGAGGGAAGGATCACTGTCCAGCAGGCGTTCACGGATCAGAAACTGGTAGAAGGACCGGATGGACACCATGCTTCGGGAAACGGTCGAAGAGGCGCGTCCCAGCTTTTTAAGCTGCAGCAAATAATTTTGAATATGTATTTTACGGGAATCGGCCGGCTTGACAATGCCGCTCTTCTCGAGAAATTCGATATACTGCGTCAGGTCCCTCTCATAAGACTCCAGCGTATTCTGCGCAAGGCCCCTTTCCACCGAAAGGTAATGAATAAAGGTCTGCAGTTCGTTTTTCATAGCTGACGCCCCTGTCTGTATAAGTTCCTCTATCACTTCCACACGGGGCCCCGGATTTCCTGCTTACTGCCCGTACCAATAGAAGCGCTTCAACCTTTCCCCCATCGTCAGCTGCTCCTCCCGGACCGCTTCATCGCGGAAGACTTTAACGGCCCGGCCGGTCGGCTCCCGGTAGCGGTCCACGGGCTTGATCCACGGCTGGGCTAAGGCGAGAAGCTGATACAGGCAGACCGTTAGGGCGACAAACAGCAGGATGAGCTTGAAGCGCTGAGCGATTTTGCGGACGGATACGATCATTAGCGGCACTCCTCCCCGATGGTTCCTTACTAGCTACCATATGAAGGACGGGCAGCCGTTAGACCCCATACCGGGCGATAACAATTGGGCCGTTGACGGCATCCGGCCGGCTCCCTCCGCACATACAATACACCATAACGCCTACGGAGGGATTCTTCTGAAATCATTAAGCAAGCTCCTCGGCCGCGCCGTCGCTCCCCGTTCCAAGAGCAAGCCCGTACGCCGGCTCGTTGTCCTGCAAAATGCTTCCGCTTACCACCAATGCCTGAAGGAACTAAAAAGCAGGGGATTCGTCCGATCAAAAAAATCCGCTCCCTGCACGCCATCCTCTGCCGGGTACACCCGGAAGCCGATATCGCCACTCTTAAAAAGCATCCGCTCGTCAAACGGATCGATCATGACCGCCGCATCCGGCTTCACCGCCGAAGAATCTCGTCTCCGCTCCTTGCGGCCGCCGCCTGTGCCGTCTCCGGCCGGCAGACGGTTCCGTGGGGAATCAGCCGGATTCAGGCGCCTTCCCTTTGGGGCCGTACGACGGGACGCTCCGTCCGGGTAGCGGTCCTGGATACGGGCATCGCCCCCATCCCGATCTGAAGGTGGCGGGAAGCTTTAACACGATCGGAAGCGGGCCCGTGGTTGACGACAATGGGCACGGCACCCACGTAGCGGGCACGATTGGAGCCCTTAACAACTCGATCGGAGTGGTCGGAGCGGCTCCCGGGTTAAGCTGTATGCGGTAAAAGCCTTCGACCGCGACGGCAGCGCCTATATGTCCGACATCATCGAGGGCATCGACTGGTGCATCCGGAACAATATTCAGGTCATCAACATGAGCTTCGGGGATCCGACCTACAGCGAATCCCTGCGCGACATCATCCGCCAGGCCTACAAGAAAGGCATCATCATGGTCGCCTCTGCGGGCAATGACGGCCCCAGGAACCAGGACCTGAATTATCCCGCCCGGTTCCCGGAAACGATCGCCGTCGCCGCCTCCGACAGCCGGGGAAGAATCGCTTCCTTCTCGAGCCGGGGAGCCGGAGTGGACATTGCCGCTCCGGGAGCGGAAATCTGTTCCACCTATCCGGGCGGCACGTATGCCAAGCTGGACGGAACGTCCATGGCGGCTCCCCACGTTTCGGGAACGGCCGCTCTCCTGCTCCGGCTTCACCCCGGGATGACGCCCAAGGGTTTCCGGAGCCGTATCCGGCGGTCCGCTCTTAAGCTCAAAGGCTATTCCGCCCGTTCCCAGGGAAGCGGCCTCCTGCAAGCGAAGAAGGCGGCTCAGGGGTAAAGGGAGGAACCGGATCGAGCCGCTTGCCGCGGCCTTCCTAACCTGGATCCCCTTGCCGGCCGGCGGGAAAGGGCCTGCCCGGATCGTCTCCTGGCTCCCGTACGGCTTCGCTGCCGCCCGGCTCTTTCCCGCTTCAACC
Source organism: Paenibacillus sp. CC-CFT747 (assembly GCA_030323305.1). GTDB lineage: Bacteria > Bacillota > Bacilli > Paenibacillales > NBRC-103111 > Paenibacillus_AO > Paenibacillus_AO aurantius. The sequence continues at coordinate 5,753,024 of CP106741.1, forward strand.
AAAAAGCACCCTCTCGTCCGGCTGCTGCCGGATTAGAGGGTGCTGCTGTGGGATTCCGCCGGAATTTTGGGCTTGCCCTTGTCCTTGTCAAGGCAGCGGTGGCAAATGCCTTGGAAATCCAGCCGGTGGTCCAACACCTTGAAATGGTATTCCTTCTCCAGCCGTTCCTCCAAAGGAAGCAGCCAATCTTCCATGATTTCATCCACCGCTCCGCACTGTACGCAGATCAGATGATGATGATGGTGATGAGTGCTTTCGTTGCGCAAATCGTACCGGGCCACTCCGTCTCCGAAGTTCATCTTCTCCAGCACATGAAGCTCAGTCAAGAGCTCCAGCGTGCGGTAAACGGTAGCCAGGCCAATCTCCGGTGCTTTATCTTTAACGAGCATGAAAACTTCTTCCGCGCTCAAATGGTCCTCTTCGTTCTCCAGCAGCACCCTAACTGTCGCCTCACGCTGGGGCGTAAGCTTGTAACCCTGCGACTGGAGCTGCTGCTTGATTTTTTCAATCCGGGATTCCATACTTCTCCCCTAACGGCCACGCTGGTTCCCCATGGCGGTCCATCGCCATTTCCTTCATTATAGGAGGTTATCTTCCCGAAAGTCAAACCATTTCAAGGGTCTCTCAGCCCCCGGCGGTCACGAGCATCGGGGTAACCCAACGCATCAGCTCCGGGGACAGAAAGGCTTCGTACAAGGAAACGGCACCCGTCACCAAGACCATCGAGAAAGACAAAATCAAATAATTCATAAAGGGCGCGTAAAGGTTTCCTCTTTTTGGATAAACCGGTTTTTGATCAGGTACAGAGAGAAGCTCATCCCGGCTACGCTGCAGATGACGATAACCGGAATATGAACAAGGTTCTGGGGCGCGACGGATACCAGGGAGAACAGGACGCCTTTCCAGGCAAACTGCCCCGCGAGATAGCCTACTGTGAAGCCGACCAGAACGCCCTTCAGAAAATCAAGAATGAAGATAAGCGGAAGCCCCACTACCGAGAGCCCCAGTAGCCAGATCAGCAGCACCCATTTGACGTTCATGCTGAACGACTGCCAGAACGAGTGGGCCTGGTCCCAGCTTGTCCCTTGGTCGACAACCTGAAAGAAGCTGCCCAGGTGCCTCCTGAGCTCCTGCGTCTGGTCCAAGGTCAGCGCATTAACCAGAATGGCGCCGAACACCACGCCGGTTACGAAAATAACGCCTATAAAAACATAGAGCGATAAATGCTCCTTCATATACAACCGCATTGCTTGATTGCCGTATGGCATCGCAGCCTCTCCCCTCTTGTCCCATTAGTAACAGGATATGAGAGGCAGACAGGCAGTATGCCAGCTTGCGTGCCGGAATAAAGAGCAGGCCTTCAAGCGGCTGCCGATTGTACCAACCCGCTACCGACTTACCTTGCCGTAACGGCCGCCGCCCCCGGCGTCAAGCCGGAGGGTGCCTTCCCTCGCCTGAACGATAAGACCGGCTATGGCCTCCCCGGCGACTTCCGCCAACCCTTCGCGGGAGGCTTGGTGGAGAATGGCCATTTCCGTGCCAAAGCGGTCGAGCAGCCGGTCAAATAGCTTCGGTCCGAGACCCGGTATAAACTCCAGCGGCACCTGATACTGGTAGGGAGGACGAGGAATGGAGGAATCCGGCTCCTCCCGGTCGGAAATTTCCTCGATTCGGTCCATCACCCCGCGAACGATCTTGGCCGAGCCGCAGTTCAGGCAGCGTTCGACGGCCGTCCCGGCTTCGTCCAGGATAGACTCGCATTGGCCGCAGTAGGTGCGGTGGTATTTGCCGAGACGGGGGTTCAGCCCGTAATTCGCTTCGATGGCCCTTCCCTGCTCTCCACGGAGCGCCAGGACCACCTCCCGGTAGCTTGGGCTCTCCAGCCGCATCCGGTTGTACTCGCGGCCAATTTTGCCAAGGGAATGGGCATCGGAATTGGTGACGAACGCGAGCCGGTCGAGCTCCGAAAGGCAGCCGGCCATCCCCGTGTCCGAGCTCAAGCCAAGCTCCACGGCAGCCAGGCCGTCAAGATCGAGAAGGTCGGCCATCCGGGAGGAGCAGCTTCCGTAGATGCTCTTGTGCGGGGTAAAGATGTGGGCGGGAATGACAATTCCCCACGGCCCAGAACCTCCTGCTGCAGCACCCGGGCCGGCACGTAGATGCGCTGGGAGCTCAGGTCCACATTCTTCATGTGCAGGCGGAGCCAGCCGGTAAAAGCCTTCATGTCGGCGAGGCGGGGCAAGTATACGAGCAGGTGGGCGGGACCCATGCCGGGATCCCGCACCTCAATCTCGCTGCCCAGCAGGATCGTCGTATCGTGGTAGCGGATGCCGCCGCCCTCAAGCTCGGTCATTTCCCCGTTGTCGAGGTAATGCTCGATTTCCTCCTGAACCGAAGGAGAGTGGCTGTCGATGATGCCGACAACCTCAATTCCTTTGCGCTCCGAGGCCTCCTTCGCGATGTTATAGAAGGTAAGGTTGCGGGCAGCGCTGATTTTGACGGGAGAGCCCTTCTCGGTACGCCCTATATGCACGTGCAGATCAACATAATAAGACTTCATGATCAGAAGCTTCCCGTCAGCTGGTACGCCTGCCAGGCGTAGAGAGCCGTAATCGTTTTGGCGTCGCTGATGCGGCCTTCCGCCATGTACCGCTTCGCTTCTTCGAGAGTAAGGGCCTCGCAGTCCAGAAACTCGTCTTCGTCGAGATGGGCTTCCCCGGCGGTCAACCCTTCGGCGTAGTAGAGATGCAGAAGCTCGTCCGCAAAGCCGGGTGACGTGTAGAAGGAGGAAATCAGCTTGAGCTCCCCGCACCGGTATCCCGTTTCCTCCTCCAGCTCTCTCCTTGCCGCTTCCATCGGATCTTCTCCGGGATCAAGCTTGCCGGCCGGAATCTCGACCTGGCTCCGGCCGAGCGGTTTACGGTACTGCTCCACGACGAGCATCCTCCCGTTCACGACCGCAAGCACACACACCGCTCCCGGGTGCCGGACGATTTCCCGAGTGGCCATTTCCCCATTGGGAAGCCGGACATGGTCCACCTGCAGGGAAATGATTTTCCCTTTAAAGATAGCCTCCGTTTGAACCGTCACTTCTTCGAACTTGTTGGAATGCTCCGTCTTCATGGCTTCCCCTGCTTTCTATTCTATTAGTCTAGTAATATTGTTCATGGCGATTACATAGACTCCATTATATCACGTTTCAGCCGCGCCCCGGATGGAAAGGCTAGGAAGAGCTTACGGCATCAGTCCTGGTTGAACGGGAACTACCCAAACTTTAACGAAAAGAGGAATCGCCATGAAATCCTACTACTCCCCCAACCAAATCCGCCTCGTCGGCAAGGCCTGGGAGGTCCGTCACCAGCTTCTTCAGCTCCGCCAGCTCGTAGACCGGACGGGGCAGCCCGATCTTCCTCTTTCTCAACTTCTGATGCGGTTGAGCGGCCTTCAGGCAGCATCAACCGAGTCCATCCGGCCTGCCGGACAGCTGCTCCCCTTCCACTGGGAGCAGAACGCCGGCCGCCGTTAGGCGTCTCCACTCCCGGGGAGAGCGTCCGGTTACGCGGCGGAACACGGTGGCAAAATGCTGGCTCGAGGTGAAGCCCAGATCGAGAGCCATGGAGGTAACGGATTCCAGGGAATGCTGGAGCCTTCGGCATGCTTCTTCGATCCGTATTCTTTCTCCGTACGCCATCGGCGACAATCCCGTCACCCGGTGAAACTGCCGGTAGAAGTGGGACTCGCTCATCCCGGCCAGGCTCGCCAGCTCCGGTACCGACGGCCTCCAGGCCGGATACTCCGCGAGGCGGCCGGCCAGCTCCCGGATGACCGGTTCTCCTGGTTCGACCCGCCCCAACGGCTTTTCCTCCCTGAGGAGGACAAGCAGCAGCCCCAGGACCGCATGCCGAATCTCCAGCCCGGCCCAAGCCTTTGGGGCTTCGAGCGCATCCTTCAGCTTGCGGAAGATGGCCAGAACCGGAGCGTCCGGAGTCACCATCCGGGGAAGGGTCCACAGCCTCGCCAGAACAAGCTCCGCCTCCGCTTCCGGCAGCTCCAGCCAGCGGCTCCCCCGCCCCTCCGGCACTCTTAGGATAAGCCACCAAAGCCGGCAGGGCTCAATAACGTCGAAGCGGCCGCTGTGCGTCTCATCCGGCCGGGTATGGAACACGTCTCCCGCCAAGGTTTCGTACGTATCCCTTCCAATTTTCCAGGCCGCTCGTCCTTTTTCCACATACACAAACTCAAAGGAACGCTCGTGACGATGCTCTTCGAGCGGAATGGCACTCCTCACGTCATCAAAGCCCAGCATGACCAGCTCCGGGCAAAGCGGAAAAGGCTCCTCCCACACGCGGCGCTTTCTCATGGCCGACCTCCTTATGTTTCTCATTCCCTCATATGTTTCTGATTCTACTTAACACTTTTCCGAACGTCAATTGCTCACGTAGTTGATACACTGAAGGTGCTTTTAGGAAAGGAAACGGACAGAGGAGGAATGGTCATGCTGGAAACCACCTATGTAATAACGGAGCAGGACAGGAAGGAATTTCGCGAGAAAGGGTATTGGATCTCCCCGAAGCTGTTGGATGACGACCAGATCGCCCGGCTGAGGAAAGCCCACGACCGCGTGTGGGCAGGGGATTATGACGGGGACGGGTATCCCATGCATCCGCAGAGCGTGCGGCCGGCCTACGAGGAGCTGAAGCTTCGCAAGCTTGATAATGGCTGGTGGGTCAACGACGAGGTCCGGCAAGCGGTGACCGATCCGGTCATGGGCCGCTGGGCCGCCGACCTGCTCGAAACCGACGAGATCCGGCTGTGGCACGATCAAATGATCTACAAGCCCGGGGTTGGAGACAGGGAAACGGCAGCGGGCAACGTGGGCTGGCACCAGGATTACGGGTACTGGCAGGCGACCGATACCACCGAGATGATCACCGTATGGATCGCTTTGCAGGACACCGACCTGACCAACGGCGGGATGATGAGCATCGCGGGCTCCCACCGGTGGGGACTGATTCCGGAAAGCAACAGCTTCTTCGACCAGGACATGGATTCCCTGAAGCGCAAATTTTCCGCTCTCGGCCATGATTGGACGGAAGAGCCCTGCCTTCTAAAAGCCGGTCAGGCGAGCTTTCATCACGCTTTGACCTTTCACGGGTCCGGTCCCAACCGGACGAACGAGCCCAGGCTATCGGTTGTCGCTCACCTGATGCCGGGCGGGACCGGCTACCGCCCCCGGGTCCAGCATCATGATAACGTCCGGCTGCTGGGTCCCCGTCCTTACGCTGGACAGCCTTTTGACAATGCCTACTTCCCCTTGGTTTACTCCCGCCGCAACAGCTGAGTGCGGCTGTCTTTTACAGCCTCCTCCGAGACAATAGCATGCCAAAAAACACCAACGTTACCCAGTTCGAGTAACGTTGGTGTTTTTGTGGCTGGCCTGCGGTATAGGCCGTTGAACGCGGCAGTCCCTCCGCTCGGAGGGAGCCCTGCCCTGCTCTCTTACTCCTCCGGCCGCGGCCCCGGCTCCAGGCCGGATTCGGAGGCCGTACGCAGAGCACGGACGGTCAGGTCGCCCTCTACATGGACCTGACAGGAGAGACGGACGTTATCCGGCGCCCCGCCCTTCAGCTCCAGCGCCGCTTTCTCCTTCTCGCTGACCGGACCGGCATCCCCTTCGAGCACTTCCACCCGGCAGGTCGTGCATTTCGCATTCCCTCCGCAGCGGTGCAGGATGTCGACTCCGTTGTCCTCCAGAGCCAGAACGAGCTTTGTTCCGTTCTCCACCTGGAATTCGCCTTTGCCTTCCACTTTAACGGTTGCCATACCTATCTCCTCCTTATGATTGACCATCTATTATTACCCATCCTTTCCCTTAAGAAAAAGACAGGAGGGAAATCACGGAAAAACGCTGCCGAATAAGGCACTAGGCCTGCCCGCTGCCGGCCGCTTCCTGGATAATGGCCACAACCGTCTCGGCGACGCGGCCCAAATCGGCGGCCTTGATCTGTTCCTTCGTCGTATGAATATGCTCATACCCGACGGCCAGGTTGACGGTAGGAATCCCCATGCCGTTGAAAATGTTCGCGTCGCTTCCTCCGCCGGAATGGAACGTTCTCGGCTCCGCTCCGACGCGGCGCAGGGCCTTCATAGCCAATTGGACGACAGGAGCCGTTTCGTCCCACCGAAAGGAAGGATACTTCAGGTAGCTCTCGAATTCTGCACGGGCTCCCATCTCCTCGGCCGCTTCGAACGACGCCCGGCGCATCGCTTCCACCTGCCGCTCCAGCTTGCGGGTTTCGAGGCTGCGAGCTTCCGTCTTCAGCACCACTTTGTCGCAGACGACGTTCGTTTCGCCTCCGCCGGCGAAGCTTCCGACATTGGCCGTCGTTTCGTGATCGATCCGTCCGAGCGGCATGCGGGAGACCGCCTTGCTCGCCACCTGAATGGCGCTGACACCATCCTCCGGATTGACCCCGGCATGGGCGGATTTGCCATAGAACGTAATGGCTATCTTGTCCATGGAGGGAGCGGCCACCGCGATATCCCCGATTTTGCCGTTCGAATCCAGGGCAAAGCCGTAATCGGCCTGGATCCACTTCGCTTCCATGGCCCGCGCGCCCACCAGTCCGGACTCTTCCCCGGCTGTGATGACCACTTGAAGCTGGGGATGCTCCAGCTTCTGCTCCTTCAGGACGCGAATGGCTTCCAGGAGAGCGGAAATCCCGGCCTTGTCATCCGCCCCTAGTATGGTTGTGCCGTCACTGCGTATGTATCCGTCCGCATGAAGCTGCGGTTTGATGTTGTTCCCGGGCGCCACTGTGTCCATATGGCAGGTAAAAAACAGCCGGGGGCCTGCGGGTTCCCGGTATTTGCCGGGAGCGTAAAGATCAGATTACCCGAGCCGTGCCCTGTCTTGGCCGCGCTGTCGTCCTCTTCCACGGAAAATCCCAAGGAAGCGAATTTCTCCTTAAGAACTTTGGAAATCTCCTGCTCGTGCTTCGTCTCGCTGTTAACCTGTACCAGTTCCATAAATTCCTGGATCACTCGGTCCTGTTGGATCATGGGACTTCCCTCCTGGGTTCGAATTGGGTTACAATAAGGGTACTGCTTGTACGGAGTAACTGGTTAGATAAGTGAAAGCGGAGCCCACCCGATGGTACGGCCGGGTAGAAGGAGCCCGCTTGATTTCCTTACAGAGGAGCTGAAATGAATTGATTACCCGCAAATGGTGGTTTCGCGCTTTCGTCTATGTCATGCTGGCGAGCATGGTTCTCTCTACCCTGCTGTTTTCCTTCGCATTCCTGTTTCAATAATGGTATGCCCATAAACTGCCCGGAAGCAAAAAGGGCCGGTCAAACCGGCGCCTTTTTTGTGTTAATTTCTTTTAGGTTCCTTCCCTCTGCAGGGCTTCTTACGGTTAATACAGCCGGGTATCCAGGTTATAGCTTTCCAGGTTCTCCTTAACCCGTTGGAGGAAGCGGCCACAAATGACCCCGTCGAGGATCCGGTGGTCAAGCGATAGACACAGGTTGACCATGGACCGCACGGCGATCATGTCGTTGATGACGACCGGCTTCTTCACAATGGATTCGAAGGTTATGATGGCCGCCTGCGGGTAATTGATGATCGGGTAGGAGGCAATGGATCCGAACGAGCCGGTATTGTTCACCGTGAACGTTCCTCCCTGCAGATCATCAAGACCCAGCTTCCCGGAGCGGGATTTTTGGTCAACTCATCAATGGCTCTGGCGAGGCCGGCAATATTCTTCTGATCGGCCCGCTTGATGACGGGCGTAATGACCGAATCCTCCGTACCCACGGCAAGCGACAGGTTGATGTCCTTCTTGACGATGATCTTGTCCACCGCCCACACCGAGTTCATGATGGGATAATCTTTGATGGCATTGACGACCGCCTTCAACATAAAAGCGAGATACGTCAGGTTGATGCCCTCCTGGCGCATGAACTCATCCTTCAGCTTGTTGCGGAGCAGGACCAGGTTCGTGACATCGACCTCAATCATCGTCCAGGCGTGGGGAATTTCCGACACACTCTGGCGCATGTTACGGGCGATGGTGTTGCGGATCGGCGTGACGTCGATCAGATACTCCCCGCGGCTTTCGGACGCCCTCGGTTCCCGCTCCCCGGTCAACGGGGTCGGCGGCTGGGCCGACAGATGCAGCCCGCTGGAACGAACGGGCACGGTCGGAGCTTTGGGCGGTTCCGTCACGTGCGGGGCTGCTGTACGGCTAACCTGAGAGGCCGCCGCATGAGCGAGCACATCCTTGCGGGTGATTCGGCCGCCCAGGCCGGTGCCCCCGACCTCCTCCAGGTTAACGCCATGCTCGGCCGCCAGCTTGAGGACCGCGGGAGACAGACGGGACCGCATGCTTCCTTCACTGCCTGCCGCTTCCCGGGATGCAGCGGCAGCCGGCGCCATGCCTGCAGGGGCGGAAGAGCCAGCTTCGGCCCCCGGCTCCAGAATAACACAGATGACCTCGCCTACCTCGGCCGTGTGACCTTCCGGAGCGATAATCTCCGTCAGCGTCCCTTCCACCGGCGCCGGCATTTCCACCGTAACCTTATCCGTAATGAGCTCACAAATGACTTCATACTGTTCGATATAGTCGCCCGGCTGCTTCAGCCATTTTCCGATCGTTGCCGAAACCAGGCTTTCAGCCAGATGGGGGACCGTGATGGCCGTCCCTTTGGTTGGGGTTTTCATGTATAGCCTCCTGAAAACGTACGGATTTCCCGAACGCGCTTTCTAGATTTGGGCGAGCTTCAGCATCGCTTCCCGGATGGAATCCGGGTTAGGCAGGAACGCCTTCTCCAGCACCGGGCTCATGCCAAGAGCAGGCACGTCCGGTCCGCACAGCCTCATAATCGGGGCGTCGAGATCATAGAAGAGCTCTTCCGAGATGATGGCGGATACTTCCGCTCCCACTCCACCCGTCTTGTTATCCTCGTGAACGATTAAGACCTTACCGGTTTTGGCCGCGGCTTCCAGAATCGCCTCCCGGTCGAGCGGCTGAAGCGTGCGCAGGTCGAGAACCTGCGACGTGATGCCTTCCGCTTTAAGCTCGTCCGCCGCCTTCAGCACATGATGTACCATCATGCCGTATGTAATGACGGTAAGGTCCGTCCCTTCCCGCTTAACGGCTGCTTTGCCGATCGGAACGATGTAATCGTCCTCGGGGACCTCTTCGTTTATGGCCAGGTAGCATTTTTTGTGCTCGAAGAAGAGAACGGGATCCTCGTCCCGGATGGCTGCCTTGAGCAGCCCTTTGGCATCATAGGGGGTGGACGGCGCCACCAGCTTCAAGCCCGGCGTCCCGAAGAAGACGGATTCCGGACACTGGGAGTGGTAGAGTCCTCCTCCCCGCTTGCCCCGTAAGGCGCCCGGATGACGACCGGACAGCTCCAGTCTCCGTTGGAGCGGTACCGGATTTTGGCCGCTTCACTAATGATCTGATTGGTGGCCGGAAAAATAAAGTCGGCAAACTGCATTTCGGCCACCGGCCGCATGCCGTACATGGCCGCTCCGATCGCGACTCCCGCGATAGCCGATTCGGTAAGCGGCGTATCCATGATCCGGTCTTCCCCGAATTCGTCCCTCAGCCCTTTCGTCGCGTTGAACACGCCGCCTTTGCCGACGTCTTCCCCCAGCACAAAAACGTTCCCGTCGCGCTGCATTTCTTCCTGCATCGCCGTACGGATAGCTTCTAAATAAGAAATAACCGCCAAACCTTATTCCTCCTTATTGCGATGCATAGACATGCTTTAGCCCTTCCTCCGGCTTAACCGGCGGGGCGGTTTCGGCATAACGGGCCGCTTCCTTGACTTCCTTATCGATCGACGCGGCCAGCTCCCGGTCCTTTTCCTCGCTCCAGATCCCGCAATCGATCAGGTACTGCCGGAACTTGGGAAGGCCGTCCTTGCTGCGGTTCTCCTCCACCTCTTCCTTGGTCCGGTACAGAAGATCGTTGTCCGCGGTGGAATGGGGAGAGATGCGGTACATGACCGCCTCGATCAAAGTGGGGCCTTCCCCGCGAAGGCCGCGTTCCCGGGCTTCCTTCACGACGCGGAATACCTCCAGAGCGTCATTCCCGTCTACACGGACTCCCGGGAATCCGTAGCCAAGCGCCCGGTCGTGTATGTTTCCGGCCACCTGTTTATGAATAGGCACCGAGATGGCGTATTGGTTGTTTTCGCACATTAGAATAACCGGCAGCTTGTGAACGCCGGCAAAATTGCAGCCTTCGTGGAAATCGCCCTGGTTGCTTGAGCCTTCTCCAAAGGTGACGAAAGAAACGAACTTCTGCTTGTTCATTTTGGCCGCAAGCGCTATTCCCACGGCATGGGGAACCTGAGTCGTAACCGGACTCGAACCGGTCACGATGCGCAGCTTCTTGTGGCCGAAATGGCCCGGCATCTGCCGGCCGCCGCTGTTGGGGTCCTCGCTTTTGACGAAGACGGAAAGAAACAGCTCCTTGAGCGACATGCCGGCGGTCAGAACCACTCCGTAGTCCCGGTAATATGGCAGGAAATAGTCCTGCTCGGTGTCGAGAGCGAAGGCCGCGGCTACCTGGGCGGCTTCCTGGCCTATCCCCGACACATGGAAAGCGATTTTGCCGGAGCGCTGAAGCAGGAAGCAGTGCTCGTCAAATTTGCGGGCCTTCAGCATAATGGAATACATCTGGATGGCCTGCTCATCGGATAATCCTACTGTCCTGTGCTTCGCCAATTGACCGATTGACATGAAACCAGCCTCCTTGTTGTGCTTTTTAATACCTGGTCCTAATACTAAGCCTTACCTCTATCATATCATAGATTGGCACATTTATGAATGGGTTGTGACGAATGCCGCCTGGAGGGCGGCACCTTTTATACATGAATGGCTTGTCCGTCGGCCGCCAGCATCGCTTCCCCCAACGCCTCCGATAACGTCGGATGGGGATGAATGGACTGCCCCACCTCCCATGGAGTCGCGTCAAGCAGCTGGGCGAGCGCCGCTTCGCTGATATGCTCGGTTACATGAGGACCGATCATATGCACGCCAAGCAGGTCCGAGGTGTTCCGGTCCGCTACGATTTTGACGAAGCCTTCCGTATGCCCCTGCACAAGGGCTTTGCCCAGCACCTTGAATGGGAACCGCCCCGTCTTTACGTCGTGCCCCCGCTCCTTGGCCTGCTGCTCGGTCCATCCCACACTCGCGACTTCCGTCCGCGTGTAGATGCAACGCGGCACCCGATGGGGCTCGTAGCGGCCGTTCTCCTTGCCGGCTATATGCTCGACCGCCCGAATGCCTTCGTGAGCGGCGGCATGGGCTAGCTGAAGTCCGCCGATCGCATCCCCGATCGCATAAATATGAGGCTCCGCTGTCTGGAAGCTTCCATTCACCTTCAAGTAGCCTTTCTCGACCTTCACGTCGCTGTTCTCGAGCCCGATGGAATCAATATTGGCTTCCCTGCCGACCGAGACCAGAATTCGGGAAGCGGAGAGACCCATCCGTTCGCCGTCCTTCTCTACCTGAACGGTGGCTTCCTTCTCCCTTTCTCGAGGGATTCGGGAAGAAGCTTCGCTCCGGTCAGCACCCGAATGCCCCTTTTGCGGAACAGCTGCTCCAGTTCCTTCGAAATGTCCTCATCTTCCTGGGGAACGAGACGCGGGGCATATTCCACCACCGTGACTTCCACCCCGAAGTCATTCAGCATCGACGCCCATTCCACTCCAATTACCCCGCCCCCTACGATGAGCATGGATTCCGGAAGCTCGGCCATCAGAAGAGCCTCGTCGCTCGTCAGGATGAGCTCTCCGTCCGGCTCAAGTCCGGGCAGGATGCGCGGCCGGGATCCGGTAGCGAGAATAAGATGGCCGGGAACAAGCGTTTCCGTCTCCCCATCGGCCAGCTCGACGGCAATGGTTCCGCTTCGGGGAGCGAAGATGGAAGGGGCGATCATCCTCCCGCTTCCGGCGTATACATCGATTTTGTTCTTCTTCAACAGGAACTGAAGCCCTTTGTACAGCTGGTCCACAATCCCGGCTTTTCTTTGCTGGACCCGGTCAAAATCAAGCGTAACCGAGGAAGCGGTGACGCCATAGGCTTCCCCATTCTTGGCTTCGGCATAAACCTCCGCACTGCGCAGAAGCGCCTTGCTGGGGATGCAACCGCGGTGAAGACAGGTGCCGCCAAGCTTGTCCCGCTCTACAAGAGCAACGGACATGCCGAGCTGGGCTGCTCGAATCGCGGCACTGTAGCCTCCTGTGCCTCCGCCCAGAACGACAATATCATAAGTATGGCTCATGCTTGATCGATCCCTCCGATAGTATTGGCTTCGATAAATCCCCTCCCCTTTGGACTTAAGTGGGGGGAATATAGTATAACTAATGGTAGTGTATAAACATCTCTTGAAAGAGGACAACGGTATGAAATCCACAATTTCCCGCTTTGCCGCCGCCCTGATTCTCGTTATCCCCGGGATTGCCGCGACTTACGGCTTTCTCGCCATGAAGGATTCGCTGTTCGCGCTGTTTGACGAAGCCTCCGCGGGGTTTACCTGGGGCAAATTCCTTATCGGCTTTGTGCTGTTTGCCGCCGGCGTCGCCTTCATCGGAGGCTGGACCTTCTATAGGGACCGCAAGCGCAATTATGTAGCTCCCCGCTTCAAAGAAAAGAAACGCCGTCCCGGCGGAGAATGAGGCTTCAGCGTTTACTTACGATTCTACACTTCCGCACCTGCCGGCGCAATGAAAACCGCCCGACACCGTCCGACGGCAATCCCGTTCGCCCGCAAAAAGACGCTCCCGCGAGGGAAGCGTCTTTTGCTATGAGCTGATGGTTAAATGCGTTTAGCCGCCTTGTACCGGGCTCCCCAATAACCGGAATACAGGTTATCGATATGCACCCCGTAAGAAGTTGTCGCCGAAATAAACTGGCTGTTCCCCAAATAAATGCCCACATGGGTGATCGGGGAAGAGGAGGTTTCCGAGAAGAAGACAAGATCGCCCGGCTGTACTTCGGAAACAAATTGCCCGGCGCCTGCATACATTTGGCTTGCCGTGCGAGGCAGCGTGGTTCCCTGCTGCTTGAAGAGGTATTGAACGTATCCGGAGCAGTCAAATCCGCTTGGGGTCGTGCCTCCGAAGGCATAAGGGACGCCTAAGTATTTTTTGGCATTGTTGATGATGGTAAACGGCAGTGGCTGAGGTTTGTACCAGGCAGGAGCGTGGTATTTGCCGTCGGCCGCCACGATCGCGATATAGTTGTTCTGGTCCCATTGGACCATCGTTCCCAAAGCTTCCGAGATGAAGCGGACCGGCACATATGTGCGTCCACCCGTAAAAAGGGCGTTCGTATCAATGCTTATCGGCTGCCCATTGACAAGGGCTCTCTTCTCTCCCGTCTTAAGCTCAACGGATTTGGTGCTGCTGCTGATTTTGACTTTTACCTGCTGGTCACTCGTCATGCTGTAGTTGACCTGATACCCCATTCTCTCGGTTACCATGCGAACTGGCACCTGGGTGCGGCTGCTGCCATCCATAAAAGGCTGCGCATCGGGAAAATGAACCAGGTCATCGTTGACTTGAACCTTAACTTGCTCGGCGTGAGCCTGCGTACCAAGTACAAGACCCAGCCCCAAACATACGGACGACAAAAAAGACGTGCGAATCCACCTATTCAGTTCTGTTTCCTCCTATGTGCCTCCGAGGTTAGTTGACGGATTCGGGAAAGGCAGGCTCCCTAGTTCACTCGCGCGCGTGAACATTCACCCCATAAATAAGTCCCCCGTACCGGGCATGTTGTGCGCCCGGATTCGGCATAACGTAGTATGACGAGTATAAAAATACCATGGAAATGTTTACACGGCAATCCCCCTATTGTAGGTAATTAGTGGGATAGGAAAGGACTCCTATTGGAATATGGCCATTATGTGAACGAATAGGAATAGGAGTTGACAAGGAACACAAAAAAGAACACAAAAAAGAGCCTGCCGGATAACCCGACAGGCCAAATTAAGGAGAAAGAAAAAAGGTTATGAAGATAGCCGCAGGCCAATGCGGCTATACGTTTAGTATAACACACCATATATACGCCCATCTATAACCTCATTCAGGTTCTTCTCCCTGATTTTGGTCGATTTTGTATTTGTCATAGCGGCCGTCCACTTCCTTGGCCATTTGACGATACAGGCGGGTTTCTTCAACGACGGGGTCCAGCTTGGCTTGGATCCGGATTTCATACCGGGGCGACAGCCTCCGCCTAGCGGCTGCATCCAGCTCCTCCTTCTCCATGTCCCCTTCTTCCAGCGAATGGGCCATCTCCTGCTCCAGCTTGTCTCGGTCATCGTGTTCGTGATTCATTCCAATCCCTCCCAAATATGACTTAACGTACGGGCCAAAGCGGAAAGAAAAAAGCACAGCCAGGCTGCACTCCGTCCCCGTTGCTTATATAACGCGATCTGTGCCGGTTACCCTAAATCCACGAACTTGGAAACCTGCTCCCCGATCTCGGGAAGATAAGGATCCATGCAGTTGCACAGGTAATCCTTCTTGCATACCGGGCAAGGCTCTTTATGCAGGCGGCTGATATCGGTCGGAACCTTCTCTCCGCTCGGCAAGGTTTCATAAGTGACCCGGCAGTGATTGCGGTCTTCGAGAACCACAACGACTTCCATCAGTCCGTTCTTTTCGTTATGGCTTACGATTTTGGCTTCCGCCACTTTCGGTTGATAAGGCATGGTCATGACCTCCTATATTGGTTGCCCATCCATTATATATAAAACCACGGAGGCAGAGCAAGCACGTCGTAAGGAACCACCTTACCGACTGGCGAAATCGAAGGGGCGGCTTCTCCCCCTTATTCTTTCACGAAACCTTAGGCTCGATTCTCTCCCAAAAAGGATTTATTGTTTTAGTTTCTCTTTTAGTAGTTCTAAATGTTTAACATCCTCGGATAATTTTAATTGTTCTAATAGTTCTAATGCTTTTTCCTTTTCTATATTGCCGAAATAATCACTTTCCCATGAATCTTCTACCAGCTCCTGATCTTCAAAAAAATGACACCAAAGCGAATATTCTACGGGCTTAGATAAAGATTTGTCTTCAGAAGATAAATAAGACAAGTACTTTTCCCACATGTAATCTTTTTCTTCCCCATTAAAATCATGGAAGGATAGGCCTATATGATGAAGGATCGAGTATTGCGGGCATCCCATCATATAATTCAAATGACAACTTAAGTCTTTCCCTGTTTAAGGTTGTACTTTCCCAGACTAACTCAGCAAGATTAGGAATCCATTCTTTAATATCCTCTGAGATTTCTTCCCTATCTCTATATCCACGAAAGAGAGCAGCACTGTCATAAAAAATACCACTCCTTAATCGGGTTTCTGAACCCAATAAAAGAAGCAGTATTTGTTGGCTTGTCTCGCCGCTACAAGGCTTCTAATCCTTTCACGAAACCTTATGCTCGATTCTCAGCTTGTCGGCCACCATCGCGATAAACTCGCTATTCGTCGGCTTCGACTTGCTGATGTTGATCGTGTAACCAAAAATAAAGCTGATGCTGTCGATGTTGCCGCGCGTCCAGGCGACTCTAAGGTTAGAGCTGTTCGCATGGCATGAGAACAGATGCTCATAAGTTTTCGAGAATGATTCTTCCCAAAAACGCAATTGCGAAAAACTTATCGGAACCCGTGGCTACAACTTTATCGCTATGGAGCGTGCCGATGAATATGAAAACGACAATACAACGCAATAACCCGAAATTCACCTTTTTAAGTAAAAACAACAGACCGATTCGATTTGATGTGGACAAGGCAATTTCCGATTTTCTGTATGCTAAACGAATCGAAAAACGCTCAAGCAAGACGCTCGACGCGTATGAACAGGTATTGTCACAGTTCCGAAAGTGGTTCGAGGCTAACAAGCAAGACGAATTGACTTCTGAGTTTATGCGGAGCTATATCCATTATCTCTCGTTTGAGAAAACTCGTTGGGATGACCATCCGACAAGTCCAAACGGAGTTGTCGGCCTCTCAGCTCGAACGGTGAATAACAACATTCGGAATTTAAAGATCTTTTTTAACCACTTGGTTCGGGAACGTATTATCAGTTACTCTCCGATGGATCCGATCAAGTATCAGACAGAGAACAAAGATACATTCGAGGTTTTTTCTGATGATGACGTGATTAAATTACTTTCGGCTCCTAATAGACGCATATATACCGGCTTACGGGATTTTTGCATGATGCTTGTTCTATGCGATACTGGGATCCGGATCAAAGAACTAACGAGTTTAAAAATATCGCACATTGATTTCCGGTTATTGCAAATCATCATTAGAGCCGAGAACGCCAAGACAAACACAACGCGAGTCATCCCCATTTCAAAGAAAACAGGTAAAGAACTTGAACGGTTAATTGAATACATGAACGTCACTGAGGACGACTATCTGTGGCTGACGCAATTCGGCGAACGATATTTTGCAGACACTTTCGCCAAAATGCTAAAGAAGTACGGAAAAAGGGCCGGAATTACAAGCGGCGCTCGAATCTCTCCTCACACGTTCCGCCACTATTTCGCCATTAAGTTTTTACGTTCCGGTGGCGATGCAATCGCTTTAGCGAGAATATTAGGACATACGTCTTTAAGCATGACACAGGTATATGTCAAATATACAAAGTCAGATTTACACGAACAGCACGAAAAAGCCAGTCCGGTCACTAATCTAATCGATACCGGCAACGAAAAGAATCGCGGAAAACGGGTTTTTAAATAAGCACTAATGATTATGGTGGCTTCAGCGTTACGAAGCAAAAAGGAACTTGTTTAATGCTTTAACAGGTAACTAATATATGAGACTTTAAGGAATTCCGTTACTGCGATCGTCATACGGCCTTGATACAAAATAACGCTGTTCCCATTTGGGAACGGCGTTATTTTTTACACTCACTAGGAGGTGAAAGACTTGTCTATTAGCGGGGACATGATTCGGTTGATCCGAATTTTCAATGGCCTGACTCAGATCGAACTCGGAAAGCAAATCGGTTGTTCTGGCACGTTCGTTTCCTATTTGGAACGTGGAAAGCGAAAGGTTTCCCCGCGTTCAATAGTCGGATTCGCTCCAAGCTTAAACTCACAGATGATGACGTCAGCGAGCTGGAGAGGCTGAGTCGTACCCATTTATCGCGGAGCGATTCTTGGAAACATTCGACGCCTTACTCATTCCGAGACATGCAGAAAACCAAAAACAAAGCGAGGGAAAATCGAGATGAAGCATAATGAAAAGTTACTATCGCCGGAGCAGATGCGAGCGGCAGAGATGATGTTATCTAAACGTCAAACTGGAGCAACGCTTCAAGAAATCGCTGATGAGTTTCAAATCAGCGAAAGACAGCTCCGCCGCTGGCGTGATGAGAATCCAGCCTTTCGAGAATTTATGAAACGTCGTGCGCTTGAGATGGCAGGAGACAGCTTGAACGAAGTGATGGCTGTCTTGACTGAAAAAGCCCTGCAAGGTAATAACAAATCGATTGAGATTTATTTGAAATCCCTCGGCATATGGGCTGAAAAAATAGATATTACAGCTCGTCAAGTCCAGCCGGACGACAACTCAAACGAGGCACTGGAACGCTCGATTAAGGAACTGTCCAAAGAACTTTGCGCCATGGGATTAGATTTAGACGAGAACAAGGAGGAATAGAAAATGAATCCATATACACATTTTGAATCAGTGAAATCTAAGTATGAGGCGCGGATCGAAGATCTGAGCACGGAGTTAACGCTTGCCGAGGATGAGCTTCGAGAGCTTCGCCAAGAGCGCGAGGCTATTCTCAAACAAGTTTTGAAAAACGGAGACGTAAGCAAGATCGAGAGCCGGATCGAGGTCGTGAGGAAGCGTGTTGCTCAACTGAAAGATCGAATCCAGTACGCCGAGTCAGGTATGCTCGAACAGCTTGCAGGGATCCTTGATGACGTTGAGGATCAGCGACAATGCGCTGTTGCCAAAAAACAGGATGAGTATAAAGAGGCGATCTGTGAACTAAACCGAAAGAAACTCCTTTATCTCGCCGATGCAGCTCGCATTGGACAGCTCGTAACGGAGATAAACGAGATAAACGCACATGCGAACGAGTGCCGCTGTTTAGCGGGGAAAGCTGCTCATCTTCATTGGCCCTTTGAAAGCCAGCTTACGTTGACCGCGCATCCGTCCCTGACTGGATTTGATGACGCGAGCTTTAAGACGCTTGCTATTCCAGAGTGGCTTGTCAGGTCGGCACTTTATGAAATGAAATTACCGAGCTGGAAGGAGGATCTAAACGATGGAAATAAATAAAATGCCGCTCGATCTGATCCGCGACGGATACGATCAAAACAAAGCGGAGCCGGTGAAGAAACAGGAATATCCGGTCGACACTAGGTCGGACAATGATCTCCCCGTGCTTTTACTGCTGAGTCGCGGTTTCGCAGAACTAAAAGAGAAACAGAAGCGAAATGGGGAATGATCCTTGCATATCATCAGATCAAGAAAAAGAGTCGAAGGCTAATCCCTTCGGCTCTTTTTTTGTTTTATGACAAATCGTCACAGGAGAGTGCTCTTCTCGATATTAGAGCAAGAACTAACTATTATTTCACGGAGGGATACGCCATGCGAAGCAGTAGATCACTAGTCACAGAGGGAGTCAGCCTAGAAACAGGAGAAATAGGTTTCCACATTCCATATGGGAGTGGTATCCGTTGGACGACTTCTAAACAGCGAGAGGCTTTCAAACAAAAGAAGGGTCGCGAGCGGACTCCCGGCCGAGCTCGTGAGTTTGTATTTACCGATATGGTCGAAATCCGCGCAGTTATAGAAGTTTTGAACGAAACGGATTGCGGGCGGCTCCTTTTCCTTCAAACATTCGTCGAGAGGAATACAAATAGACTAGTCAAAGGAAAAAAGCCGATGAGCAAGCGCGACCTCAAGGATACGCTCGGCCTCGACGATAAATCCTTCAGATCGTTCTTCGATGCTATGGCGTGTTATGAGATTATAATCTCGAGTTCTGATGGCAGCTACGCAATAAACGCCCAATTCCATTTCAGCGGAAAAACTGACAACACGAAAGTGATAAAATCTTTCTCAACTCGCGTACGTGATCTTTACCGGAAATACGATCCGCGCGATCTCGGTTTTATCTATAAGCTCCTGCCGTTCGTTCATTATTGGACAAATACGATCTGTCGGAATCCCAACGAATTAGAAATCGAACGAATCGAGGCGCTTTCCAAGAAGGAAATCGCTGAAATCACTGGAATGGACGAAAGCACAGTCTATCGTAAAATATCCAGACTCCAGTTTGACGATATGTTCGTCCTAGCTGAAGTCAAGAGAGGGAAAGAACGTTTTTACAAGCTGAATCCATTCGTCTTTTATCGTCAATTCGGAGAGGCTCCGCTTACACTCCAAGCTGATTTTCTGATTAAAGGCCGTCGCTAACATCGTGCATTTATCCCCCAAAATCGAGGTAACATCGTGCATTTATCCTAGCGTAAAAAACAGCGTTTTGACTTACAGCGGTAAGAGTTTGTGCCGCTTTGTGCTATAATTTTTCTCTTTATCTTAATATGTCAATTTCTATAAGGATAGGATGAGACAAAGGTTAGGATTTTTTATCTCCTCAGGCTTTGCCTTCGTCGTGGCTCTCGCTCCACTCGAGCCATGGTATTATAAATACATTTTCTCTGTTTAATTTCTAACAGAACAGTGGTGAAGAATAATAGGTTCGACGAGGCCGGAGGTCGAGGAGAAAGCGAGCGGAGCGAGCTTATAAAGACGGTAAGAGCCGCAAATCTCGCCGAATAAGTCCTATTTCCGTAAATTCCAAAGCAAAAAGAGCGCTGTTCAGCTATTCAAGCCGGTGGCGCTCTTTTCCTATTCGTCCGAATGTTTCCTTGATGAGATTACCTTTCTCGTCGAGCTCTCGAATGATTACTGTCACAGCCTCGGAGCTGTCATCTGTCGGCGATCCGTTCGCGTCGAAGTAATAAACCTCCTCGATCACGAGATACCCCGTTCTTGCAGTTCACGATATAGGCTGCTTCGTCCGATCTTTGTGATATCACAGATCTGTTTGACCGTGTATCCGTTCGATTCTCGATTCACGAATAGATCGATGGCGTGAGCGAGTCCACTATGCTTGTCCGTGTATCGCTTTGGTCGTCCCTTATATACGCCGCGTTTTTTCGCTTCCGCTATGCCCTCAATTTGGCGTTCTCGGATCATATCAGCCTCAAACTCCGCTATTCCGCACAAGACCGTTATAATGAGTTTTCCGACCGCTGTCGAGGTATTGACCACATCGCCGCCCATGTTGAGAATGACCAGAGCAATTTCCCGTTCCTTTAGATCCTCGATAATGTTGAGAGCGTCCTTTGTGGATCGCGCGAATCGGTCGAGTTTCGTTACGACAAGTGAGTCTCCAGCTGTCAACGTGGCGAGAAGTGTTTGAAACTCTTTCCGCTCGGCTGTCCGTCCACTTATTTTTTCTTGATAAATCTTCTGACAGCCGTACTCTTCAAGCTGTTTGATCTGAGCGTCGAGATTCTGTCCTGTCGAGCTAACGCGAGCGTATCCGTAAATAGCCATCCCTTATCGTCTCCCATCGTTCAATCGTGCTATGTATGCCCATATTTTAGCATACTTTTTTGAGACATGTAAATGGGACATGATAAAGCCGTGCCACTACGTTCTGAAAAAACGTCCAGCATGAGTGTACGCTATTGGGATATCCGAACATATGTCGGAAACGATTCGGAACCATAAACGTCTAAACAGCCCCCGCACCCCCCGGGCGTACCCGTCAGCTAAAATCAATCGGTCTGCCAATATTTATAATAAATTTCAGATTCCAGCATATATCGAACTAAAAAAACTCCAGCATGTTAGATATGCTCGGAGTCAAATAGCTTATAAATAGTTTACTTGAGGGAACCCTTTACCTTCTTAGAGAGGTTCTCTGTATTTATAATCTTCTTTAGCTCGTAACGTGATGTGAAATAAAGGCTGATTGTTTTTTCCACCCAAAGCGCTTTTTAATAGCTGATAGCATTTTTCGTATAGGGGATTATCCGGATTTACCAGGTAATTATAAACGGTGTTAGAAATAATATCGATAAGCCGCAGACCAGGTTCATCTTTTGAATCCATAAATGTGCAGTTGTCTCCGAAAATTTTGTTCAAATAAAGTCCACTTTTTCCATCTTCAAGTTCAAGCATGTAACGGTCTATAAACGGGTGCCCTTTTTTCCAAACATCCACAACAGGTATCCTGTCTCCTAATTTGGACTGTGAATCCAAAAACGGCATCACATACGTTTTGAAATACTTTTCCATACCTCCTAATTTTCCGGGTTGTTTTCGATCAAAAACAAATGAAAATTCCTTGAAATATCTTCTAAACTTAGATTCAAAAAAATATACCATACAAAAACTCAATACTCTGTGAAGCTGCTGAACGAGTAATAACGCTTGTAAATACTCCGCATCGCTCATTCTAGTGTCATACTGGGATATTTTTATTAACTTATCATAGTGATGAAGTAAGTGTTTTCCGCCTTGAGCTATATACCATTGTTTATTCTTCTCAAAGATCTCACTTTGTAATGTGCGGTAATCATTTAAGTTCTCCTGCGAGACCATCGTCGGAGATACAATAGTTAACCCGATTATCATTTCAGTATTATTTTTTTGAACGAAACGGCATACTTTGAGTCGTTGTTCGTCAGTAAGTTGAGATCCTTTTATTTCTTTTCCTTTACTATTGCGCTCTTCAAAAGAGTACATAAATCGTTTTATGCCTTCGTACATATCTTCCGAACATATCAAGCTGGCGACTAGGCTCGGATTCATGGAATTAGTGAGAGAGAAATCCCCGGATTCATCGGTGAAAATTTTCATTTAATTTTTCCTCATTTATCTCGAAATCAATGCTCGCAATTGTTCCTTTGAGAGCCACGGCCTTCTTTTGTGCAGCATCCTGTGACAATTTGAGCATACTATCGCGATATCTTCCACTTTCGTTTTCTGACCTTCTTCAAGCTCGGAAACGGGGATCGTATGATGTCCCTCAATAAAATCCTCGCCGATCCCACCATAGAACTCAACAAAATTAAACCCACAAATCTCGCAAAAAAGTCGTCCGTCGTACTTCTCTTTGAATTTCTCTTTTGCCAACCGGATGACCTTTGGATTGCGTTCTCTAACGACGTGCTGTATCAACTTCTTTTTCCCTCTATGAATCCAGCGTCGTCCTCGGTTATATCAATATGAGCCTCGTCAGGTTCAAAATCACGCAAACCCCAGCGTCCGTTTCCTTTGCCGGAAACTGCATAGAATAGATCTTTCGTTCCCGTATATACATCGCAGTCACTCGAATACTGATAAATTGTTCCACGGATCCGATCTTTCCAAGCGCGATTCGCGTTGAAGTCCATGACTCCCCGATCATACACACGATCATATATATCCTCGAGAGTACCGTGACCACCTATCTCTTTTATCGCATCGATAATCTCATCTAACCACGGTCTCGGTTGCGGCATGAAGATACCCTCCAATTTAATCAAACAAAAAAGGCTCCGGCTTTCGCCCAGAGCCTCATTCGACCGATGCTTTCGGATTTATTTCCAGTATATCACAGACTCAAGAAACCAGTCTATGCTCACTTATAGCAAAAAAAGGAAAGTCGGTTTGCCCTGACTCTCCCTTTTTCTTGACGTTTTTAGAATGGTTGGAATAAACTTGGGAGCAATAGCCATTGCCCGATAAGTTTTTCGCAGAAACGGAGGTGAATGTGTTAAGTTTGTGGGGATGAACGTCAAAAAGTTTATCGGAATCTCAAAACGAATATCGGATAAATTTTGACGAACTATCGATTAGCCAAAACCGAAAACCCTTACGGCTCTAGCGTTCAGCTCACTTTATGCTCAATCCTTAATTTATCCGCCACCATCGCGATGAATTCGCTGTTGGTCGGCTTCGACTTCGAAATATTGATCGTGTAGCCGAAAATAAAGCTGATGCTGTCGATATTGCCGCGGGTCCATGCCACTTCAATCGCATGACGGATCGCGCGTTCGACGCGGCTCGGGGTGGTCTTGTATCGTTCGGCAATAGCCGGGTAAAGCGTTTTGGTGATGGCCCCGAGTATTTCGATATTGTTATAAACCATGGTAATCGCATCTCGCAAATATTGGTACCCCTTAATATGGGCGGGCACGCCGATCTCATGGATAATGCTCGTAATGTTGGCGTCCAGGTTTTTGCCTTTGGACATGGGAACGACATTGGTTTTGGCCGAGGAGGAGCTGCTGCTGGTATAAGACGACTGGTTGGACACGAGCTGGCGGATCCGATTGGTCAGCACTTCCATATCGAATGGCTTCAATATGTAGTAAGAAGCACCCAATTGAACGGCTTTCTGCGTAATGTTCTCTTGTCCGAAGGCGGTCAGCATAATGATTTTCGGCATGGGCGACAGATTCATTTCGCGAATTTGCTCCAGCACGCCGAGTCCATCCAGATGAGGCATGATGATATCAAGAATGAGGACATCCGGAGCCTTCTTCTGCTGCTCAAGGAACCTCAGCACTTCATTTCCGTTGTAAGCCACCCCGACAACATTCATATCATCTTGATCATCCATATATTCCGATAACAAGTTAGTAAATTCCCGGTTGTCGTCCGCCAAAAGAACATCAATCGTTTGCAATTCCATTTCCTCCTTCGAATCGGCTATTAAAGGTTTGCTATTAACCAATTCGACAACCCTGGAGAAAATCCTTCTGTCGAAAAATATTTTCCTTTCTTTTTTTGACCTTTTCTTTTATAATTAAAATTTTTGATTTATTCCGACACTCGTTTACAGGATTCGCCAATCCCTGCAAGCAAAAGGTTAGCCCCATGCATCCATGAGGCCGTTAGCTCAGCTTGCCTGCTTCTCCGCCGTTTCGGGAAGAATACCGGCATCTTTCAGCATCCACTCAATGAAGCAGCCGTAGCCCGAGGTCGGGTCGTTCACAAAAACATGCGTAACGGCTCCAATCAGCTTGCCGTCTTGGATGATGGGGCTTCCGCTCATCCCTTGAACGATTCCCCTGTTTTTTCGAGCAGACGAGGATCGGTGATTTTGATCACCATGCCTTTGGTCGCCGGGGATTCCTGCTTGGAAACGTGGGTGATTTCAATATCGAAAGGCTCTACCTTCTGGCCGCTGACAACCGTGTAGATTTGAGCCGGTCCTTCCTTGACCTCCGACGCGAAGGCAACGGGAAGGGCTTTGTCCACCAAACTATGGTCCGGACGACCGGTCATCCGGCCAAAGATGCCGAACGGCGTATTTTTCTCAATGTTGCCGAGCACCCGGCTTTCCTGAAAGAAGTGAGCGTGCTTCTCTCCCGGATTCCCGTTTTGCCCCTTGGCAATGGACGTTACGTTGGAATGAACGATCTGCCCGCCACCGACCACGATCGGGGTCTGGGTATCGATATCCGTAATGATGTGCCCCAGAGCTCCGTAGCTTCCTTGATCCGGTGCATAAAAGGTCAGTGTCCCTACCCCTGCCGCCGAATCCCGGATATAGAGCCCTAGCCGGTAGGCTTTATCGAGAATATCGTAGGCCGGCTGCAGCTGGATGCGGAGCTCCTGGTCCCGGCGTTTGACCACCAGGTCCAAAGGCTGTTTCTTCTCACCGGCTTCCTTCACCTTCTCGGCTACTTCCGACACGTCCCTGGAAGGTGTGCCGTTAATGGACGTAATCAAGTCACCGATCTCTACCTTGGCCTGCTCTCCGGGGAAATTTTCTGGTTTTTCTGAATGGTCACCAGATGATGGCCAACTACAAGGATACCGGCCGATTTGACCTTAACCCCGATGGTCTGCCCGCCCGGGATCACTTTAAGATCGGGGATGACCTTGACTTTGACGGTTTTGAAGGGTATGGCTCCGAATAGCTTAAGTTTCATCTCCGTCTCACCGGAGCGGTCCGACTGCAGGGTAATGGGATCCTTCAGGTTCACTTCGGCGGAAGACACGGCTTCCCCTTCAAGTGAGCCACCAACGGGTCCGATACCGTTACACGGGCGGTAACCGGCATGGAAAGCTTAAGGTTCGCCGCTTGTCCGGAGAACAGGCGAAGCTCCTTAGGAAAACGCGCGAAGCTTTGGAACGGGGCGGTGAAGCTGGCGAGGCTGATCAGAATGACAAGAATAAGACCTATCCCTCTTCTGCGGTTGCCGGGGTTCAAGCAGATCACGCTCCTTATGCTTTTCCTGCCTGACGAAAAGCTCTCGTCAAAAGCGTACCTATAAGTTAACCCCGGCCCCATTCTTTTATAACTGTTAATGATGCTCAAACCCGCGCCGTTATTGCTTTTTTACCCTGCCGCGGCAGTTTTTTTAACCTCTGCCAGCTGGATCATTTCCCGGGCGTGCTGAAGCGTTTTGTCCGTCACTTCAACTCCTCCCAGCATCCGGGCCAGCTCCTCTACCCGTCCCTCTTCGTTCAGGCGGACCACCTTGGTGAACGTACGTTCCCCTTCGACCGATTTGCGGATCAGGTAATGAGCATCCGCCATGCATGCCACTTGGGGAAGATGGGTAATGGAGAACACCTGGCAGCTTTGGGACAGCCGCGACAGCTTCTCCGCTATCGCCTGGGCCGCCCGGCCGCTGACACCCGTATCGACCTCGTCAAAGACAAGAACGGGAATCCGGTCCACCTTGGCAAAAATGGCTTTCATGGCCAGCATGATCCGGGACAACTCTCCTCCCGAGGCGATTTTGCTCAGTCCCCTTAAGGGCTCGCCCGGGTTCGCGGAGATGAGAAACTCGACCTGGTCGATTCCGTTCCGGGTCAAACGGACGGTTCTTCCGTCCATCTCCGTCCCCTTCGGATCCTCCAAAGGCTTAAGGCTCACGGCAAACCGGGTCCTTTCCATATGGAGGTCCTTCAGCTCGCCTTCTATCTCCTGGGAAAGCGACTCCGCCGCCTTGGCCCGAAGCTTGGACAGCTTGCGGGCATGGCCGCCCAGCTTACCTAGCTCCGCATCGGCGGACGCCTGCAGCTTCTGGATATGCTCATCTTTATTCTCAATGAGGGAGAGCTCCTCCTCGATTTTGGTCAAGTAAGCCAAAATCTCTTCCACATTTTCCCCGTATTTACGGCGGAAAGAAGACAACAGGTCAAGCCGCTGCTCAATTTCATCGATCCGTTCCGGATTGAATTCAATCTGCTCCTGGTAATCCCGCAGCTGAAAAGCCGCATCCTCCAGCTGGTAATACGCAGACTGCACCTGCTCCAGAAGGGGCTGAAGACCGGCCGGATCAAGCGACGCGATCTCCTGCAGCCTTTGCATGCTTTTGCCTACAGCCTGCAGGCCTTTGTTGTTGTATAAGGTATCATACGATTCGTTCACGTTCTGATACAGCTTCTCGGCATTTGATAGCTTGCGCCGTTCTTCCTGCAATAATTCATCTTCGCCGATTTTTAACTGGGCTGCCGCTATTTCCTCTACCTGAAACCGGTACAAGTCCTGCATTTGAAGGGCCTGCTTGCCGCTTTCCTGGAGCTCCTGCAGCTGTCTCCGGAGGGCGGTATACATGTCATAAGAGCTCTGGTAAGCGGTTAAGGCATTCGCCAGGGCCGGTCCTCCGAACAAGTCCAGCCAGTGGATATGCTCATCCACCTTCATCAGGGATTGATGCTCATGCTGGCCGTGAATGTTGACCAGCCACTCGCCTACCTCCCGGAGCATCGAAAGGTTGACCAGCTGGCCGTTGATCCGGCTTGTGCTTTTGCCGTTGGTTGTAATTTCCTCCTTATGATCAAATGCTCCTCCGCGGAGGCGTTAATTCCGAGCTTGCTCAGCGACTCCCAGACGGGATGGTCGGAAGGCATGTCGAAGAGCGCTTCAATCTCGGCTTTGTCGCTGCCGTAGCGGACCAGATCAGTTGCCCCTCTTCCTCCAGCCACTAGCCCAAGGGCGTCGATAATAATGGATTTACCGGCACCCGTTTCCCCCGTCAGCACCTGAAATCCGTTGCGGAAATCAAGATGAACCGACTCAATCACCGCCAGATTGCGGATCGATAATTCGTTCAGCATAGTTCCTCACCCCAGCATAGCCATAATTTCATTGACAAAATGCAAGCTCTGGTCCTTGCCGCGGCAGATCACCAGAATGGTATCGTCTCCGCAAATGGTTCCCATGACGTCGTTCCACTCAAGGTTGTCAATCAGAGCGCCGATAGCATTGGCGGTACCGGGCATGCATTTCATGACCACCAGATTGTCCGTATGGTCGATATGCACAAAATGATCCGACAGCGATCTTTTCAGCCTTTGCAGAGGATTGAAGCGCTGCTCCGCGGGAATGGCATACTTGTACCTCCCGTCCTTAAGCGGAGTTTTGATCAGATGAAGCTCCTTGATATCTCTCGAAACGGTCGCCTGGGTAACATGGAAACCGGCGTTCCGAAGAGCATCCACCAGATCGTCCTGGGTTTCGATTTCGCGGGTCGACAGAATTTCGCGTATCTTCACGTGCCGTTGGCCCTTCATAGGTACTCCTTTCAAGCCGTGACTTCGAATTGGATTTTGTGGATGGTTCTCTGGCGGGGATCTACGTATAGAATACCGGCCGCCTCTTCATACAGAAGATGGTAGACCAGAAGCTGGTTGCGGATTCCGCTGCCGGTCATCTCCAGCGGCTGTCTCTCTCTTGCCAGCTTAACGATATATAAGTTGTCCCCATCGTTGGCGAAATGATCGACGAACAGCCGGCTTTCGAGCTCCTGGTCGCCATTGAGCCGAATGCGGATCGGAACTTTGCGCTTCGTGGTCATGACTTCGTAGCCCGATTCCTCCAGGAGAGCGACGGCGTCCGTCACCGGAATTTCCTCGTCCGGCTCTACAACCCGTATCGTTTTGGGCGGGGCGGTCAGCCATTTCCGGAACAGACCGGCCAGCCAAACGAGGAGAATAGCCACGAGCAGAAGGAATACCAGGACGTCGGCATTTTGCATATCATCACCCCATTGGGACTCCCCTGCTTCTAAAAAGACCCATCCGGCAAGGACAAGTCTTTTAGTTCCTCTAAAAGATCGTTCTGGGGATGAGTCTGATGTTGTCCGCTTATGAAAATTTGGAAGAAGCCGCCTGGACGGTGTCCGCAATACGCCTCGAAAGCTTGTCCCTGTCCAAGGAGACGGGGGCATCCTTCAGACGCCAGCAGGCCAGAAACTCAATATTTCCTTCGCCGCCCGTGATGGGAGAGTAGGTCAGGCCCTTGAGCTCGAAGCTAGTTTCGGCAGCAAATGGCAGGATCGTCTCCAGCACTTCCCGATGAACGACGGAATCCCGGATGACGCCGGATTTGCCGACCTTCTCCCTGCCCGCCTCAAACTGGGGCTTGATAAGGGCTACCACGGTCCCGCCGGGAACAAGCAGGGCCGCAAGAGGCGGAAGAATAAGCTTCAAGGAGATAAAGGAAACGTCGATGGTGGCGAAGTCCGGAAGCGGTCCGGTCAGGTCCTCTTTCGTCATGTGGCGGAAATTGGTCCGTTCCATGACCGTGACGCGTTTGTCGTTGCGGAGGGACCAGTCCAGCTGGTTGTACCCGACATCGACCGCATAGACATGAGAGGCGCCGTTCTGCAGGGCGCAATCGGTGAAGCCTCCTGTGGAGGCCCCGATGTCCAGCATATGAACCCCGTGAAGATCAAGCTCAAATTCACGAAGAGCCTTCTCCAGCTTCAACCCCCACGGCTGACATAGGGATGAACCGCGCCCTTTACCGTAAGCTTCGCAAGCCTCGGAACCTTCGTCCCGGCCTTCTCAATTCTTTCCTCTTCCGCAAAAACAAGGCCTGCCATAATGGCGGCCTTTGCTTTCTCCCTGCTGTCGTAATAGCCCTGCTCCACGAGCAGGATATCGATTCGTTCTTTATCGGCTGTTGGCATGTTGACTCCTTGCTGGTTAAGCTCTCTGGCGGGTCCGGGCCGTGAAGGACTGGATCTGCATAATTAGATTCTCAACCGTTAATCCGACTTCCTGGCGCTGCTCTTTGATGCTTCCGTGCTCCACAAAATAATCGGGAACCGCCATATTCTTAATCTGCAGCCCGTATATTTGCTGGGAAGCAAAGAATTCCAGAACCGCACTGCCGAATCCTCCGGCAAGCGATCCCTCCTCGAGCGTAACCAGGTTGTACCCTTCCTTAGCCAATTGAAGCAGCATGGCCTCGTCAAGAGGCTTGATGAAGCGGGCGTTGATCACTTTAATCGAAATGCCCTGCGGACGCAGCAGATCGGCGGCTTCCTCGGCGAGCTGAACCATCGGTCCGACCGCAAGTACGGCCGTTTTGTTTCCTTCCCGCACCACTTCCCAGGAACCGATCGGCAAGCTTCTCAGCTCGTCCTCCAGCTTGACTCCCGTTCCGTTAATCCGGGGATAACGAACGGCAATGGGGCCGTCGTTATAATCGATCCCCGTCTTGATCATATGCCGCAGCTCGTTCTCGTCCTTGGGCATCATGATGACCATATTGGGAACATGCCGCAGAAAAGCCATATCATACACGCCCTGGTGTGTCTCCCCGTCCGGTCCGACAAAGCCGGCCCGGTCGATGGCGAACAGCACGTTCAGGTCCTGGCGGCAAATATCGTGCACCACCTGGTCGTAAGCCCGCTGAAGGAAGGTCGAGTAGACCGCATAAACCGGCTTCATTCCTTCACCGGCCATGGCCGCGCACATCGTGGCGGCGTGCTGCTCGGCGATCCCCACATCGATCATGCGTCCGGGGAATTTCTTCGCGAACTTGAGAAGCCCCGAGCCCGCCGGCATGGCAGGGGTGACCGCGACGATGCGCTCATCTTTTTCCGCCAGCTCCATAAGGGTACTGCCGAAAACGTCGGTGTACATGGGAGGACCGACGGCTTTGATCATCTGGCCGGATTCAATCTTATAAGGGGAAGCCCCGTGCCAGGAGAGCGAATCCGCTTCCGCCGGGTTGTAGCCCTTCCCTTTGGTGGTGATAACATGAATCAGCACCGGGCCGTCCACGTTCTCCGCCTGCTTGAACATTTCCAGGAGCTGCGGAATGTTATGGCCGTCGACCGGGCCGAAATACTTGAACCCGAACTCTTCGAAAAGCATACCGGATACAAGGAAATACTTCATGCTGTCCTTAAGCCGCTCTGCTGTCTTGGCAAGCGTTCCCCCGATGGCCGGGATCTTCTTCAGCAGGTGCTCGACTTCTTCCTTGGCCTTCTTGTATGTTTTGTCCGAGCGGATCTTGCCTAAGTAATTGTGCATGGCCCCGACATTCGGAGCGATCGACATCTCGTTGTCATTCAGAATAACGGTTAGCTTCTTCTTCTCATGCCCGATGTGGTTCATGGCTTCAAAGGCCATTCCTCCGGTTAGGGCTCCGTCGCCGATAACGGCCACGACTTTGTTCGTTTCGCCCTTCAGATCGCGGGCGAGCGCCATTCCCATCGCCGCAGAAAGAGATGTGCTACTGTGCCCGGCCTCCCAGACGTCATGCTCGCTCTCGGCCTTCTTGATGAAGCCGCACAGCCCTTTGTACTGGCGCAGCGTGTCGAACCGGTCCATCCGGCCGGTCAGCATTTTGTGCACATACGATTGATGGCCCACGTCATAAATGAATTTATCGACAGGGCTGTTAAAGTAATAATGCATCGCCAAGGTAAGCTCAACCACGCCCAGATTGGGTGCGAGGTGGCCTCCGGTCGCGGACAGCCTCTGGATCAGAAAGGTGCGGATCTCCTCCGCAAGCCCATCCAATTGTTCCACAGAAAGCTTCTTAAGATCCTCAGGCCGATTGATTTGTTCGAGCACGTTTGTTCCCCCGCTTCCCGTTCTGTGATTTCTGTTTGCGTTTAGGAGTGAAGATTCTCAGCTTGAAACGGTTCTCCAGCAAATAGAACAGCTTGCCGACCCATAAGACGATATCCGTGGCATAATGGATGGCGAATGATTTGCCCATGGCTTTGCCGCCAACGGTCAAGGCCGATACACAAGCGGTAAAGATGACGCTTACGACGGTGCTTAACAGCGCATTGTCGGAATGGATCATCAGCTTGAGCACGACCGCTGCACTGGCTGCGCCGCTTATGACACTGGAGACGTCTCCGACCACGTCGTTGCAGAAGTTCGAGAAGCGGTCTGCGTTGCGAACGATATAAATCGCCTGCCGCGAGCCCTTCACCCGCTCCGAAGCCATGCCGTGAAACGGAATTTCACTGGCCGCCGCCGCGGATAAGCCTAAGATGTCAAAAAAGATTCCGGTAAGCACCAGAGAAAATACAATCAGCATGCCGATTCCCCAGGAAACCCCTTCGAGCATCGTGGTGGAAGCGACGGTAAAAATACAGGCTAAGATGAAAGTGATTACCGATATAAAAATACTCCAATTAATGGAGTGTTTCAATGAAAATTTCATTCTATTCTCCCCGATAAGGTTAAAGAGTGGCAGCTTTCTGAGTAAACGCTGTGGCTTAGGTCCAGTAGGTTTTCCCAGACAGGTCACCCCAGCGTTGCCGGAGGGGCGGTTTCCCTTTACGCCCGCCTTGATGCCGTTACCGGTCATCAGACTGGATTACCACTTAGTCCACACTATAATCCCCAAAAAGCCTTACATCGAGTAAACAGTCTAGGAGTTTTCCTCTACAGCCCTGAAACCATTCCTTAGCCTCTTTTGCAAATTCGATTTCATGCAGCATCCGGCGAAAGCCTCTTTGGCCGAAGAGACTGACTCCTACCATCTGCAATCCCCTCAGAACTCACTCAAGGCAGGCTACGCTGCACACAAGTCGTTTTAGCCTCCGGCGATAAAGCATGCCGGCTTCAAGTGAGACTCGCACTTGCAGGTTCATACCCCAAGCCGTAGCCGGGTGCACGGTGGCACAAAAGCCACGCACTTGGGCCTCCGCGGAGGCAGGGTCAACGCCCACATGCCATTGTGGATCGCCCTACTACCTTAACTCCCAGCATCAGCCCCCAACTGGGCGTTAGAAGCCAACACCAGGAACTTCATCGATGTGCCCTTTGGCGAATTTTTAGGCCCGCCTTCAGAAATGGTGGACTGACTAGAATACTGCGCCACTCACGAATAAATCGCAATTCTCATTATACCATACGATTGGGCTCGTGCTCAATGGAACCGGCCGCCAGCGGAATCCGGGCGGCCGGCGGGAAGCGGGTGGCTCCCTAAGGTTGTTTAATGATCCCTTTCCATCAAATAATCCGCCAGCTGAAGAAGCCTCTCGGGACGTGCGAATCCGGCCTGTAAGACTGCGGCTTTGCCCTCATCCGTCAGCTGAGTGACTTTCGCCTGCGAGGCTTCCAGTCCCACCAGGTAAGGATAGGTCACCTTCTGCTGCTTCTCATCGCTCTTGACCGGCTTGCCGAGCTTCTGTTCATCGCCCGTCAAATCCAAGATGTCATCCTGAATTTGGAAAGCAAGGCCGATGTTATATCCGAACTTCTCCAGCGCCTTAAGCTGCTGTTCCCCGGCTCCCGCTGAACGGGCTCCCGCCTTCAGGGAGAAGACAATCATATCTCCCGTTTTGTGAGTGTGGATGTACTCCAGCTGACTCAAGTCCGTGATCCCCTGCTCGCCGATCATATCGGCGGCCTGTCCGCCCACCATTCCTTTCGGTCCGGCCAGGACGGAGAGGTCCTCGACCATGGCAAGGGCCTGCTCGGCCGGCACTCCGAACCGCCGGAAGGCTTGTACGAGCACGTAGAAGGCATGGGTCAATAGACCGTCTCCCGCCAGAATGGCCATGGCTTCGCCGAAAACCTTATGATTGGTGGGCTTGCCGCGGCGGTAATCGTCATCGTCCATGGCTGGCAAGTCATCGTGAATGAGCGAGTAGGTGTGGACCATCTCCACCGCGCAGGCTGCCGGCATGGCCGCTTCGGTTTTACCCCCAAGGGCTTCGGCTGCGGCAAGGACCAGAATCGGCCGGAGTCTTTTGCCCCCAGCGAGCAAAGAGTACTTCATGGCTTCTCTTAAGGGAGAAGGAATGCTCCACGTTTCCGGAATCATCGCGAGCATTTCCTTTTCGACCGTCAAGGCGGTGGTCTTGATGTATTGTTGTATAGTATCCGTCGTATTCAAGTCATTCATCCTTCGTCCGTTCCGGCTTGGAACGGTTTTTTGGTTAGGCTTCCGTTCTCTTCGACGAGCATCTCAATCTTCCGCTCCACCAGCTCCAGCTTCTGCCCGCATAGATGAGACAGCTTCATGCCCTCCTGAAACAGCTCGATCGCCTTCTCCAGCTCGACATCACCGCTTTCGAGAAGCGAGACGATCTCCTCCAGCTTTTCCATGGCCGCTTCGAAGCTGACGGTTTCTTTATCGGTTGTCATTGTTATCATCCTCCATCGACCAAACATGGCACGTTAACCGTCCGTCCGTCATTCGCACCCGGATCAGATCGCCCGGCTGAACCTTACTCACCGAATTGATCAGCGACTTCTCTTTCTCGTCATAGACGAGACTGTAGCCTCTCTGCATGACCTTAAGCGGACTGAGGGCATCCAATTGACGGAGCTGCGAAGACAGACGGGCCTTGCTTGCCCGAACGGCCACCTGAATGGCCTGCAGCATCTGCCGTTCCGCCGTGTTCACACGCCGGCGCGCATAAAGTATTTGGTCCTTTGGGTTAAAAGCGGACAGCTTCTGGTTAAGCTTGGCCGTCTTCTGGGCGGAAGCATTAACCCGGTGCCTCATCCGGTAGAGCAGCTGCTCCGTCATGCGGTCGAGCCGCTGCGCCGGCTGTTGAAGCTGTCTTTTCGGATTCTGGAGAACGGGCGACCGGTTCAGCCGGTTCAGCCTTTCCCTCTTCTGCTCCAGCTTCTTAAGCAGCCCCGCTGCAGCCGCTGGGAATGGTAATAAAGCTGCTGCTGCAATTCCATGATATGCGGCACGGCCAGTTCGGCCGCCGCCGTCGGCGTAGCCGCCCGGACATCCGCTACAAAGTCGGCAATCGTAAAATCCGTTTCATGGCCGACGGCCGACAAAATCGGAATTCGGGAGGCGAAGATGCTTCTCGCCACAATCTCCTCATTGAAAGCCCAGAGCTCCTCCAGCGAACCGCCGCCGCGCCCGACGATCAGCACATCCGCCTCGCCGTGCCGATTCATCGCTTCTATGGCTTTGGCAATGGAAGAGGCGGCTCCCTTTCCCTGTACCAGAACGGGGTGAATGATGATATTGACCATGGGATAACGGCGCCGGAGGGTGATGAGAATATCCCGTACCGCCGCTCCGCTGGGGGAGGTGACGACACCGATCGCTTTGGGAAACTTAGGGATCGGCTTCTTGCGCTCGGGAGCGAACAAGCCTTCCTCCTCCAGCTTCTTCTTGAGCTGCTCGAAGGCGAGGTAGAGGCTTCCGATGCCGTCCGGCTGCATCTGATTGACATAGAATTGATACTGCCCGTCCCGTTCGTAAACCGAAATGCTGCCGCGTGCGAGAACCCGGGTCCCTTCCTTGGGAAGGAAAGGAAGCCGCTGGTTATAGGAAGCGAACATGATGCTCTTCAGCCGGCTCTCGGCATCCTTCAGGGTAAAGTACATATGCCCGCTGGAATGGTGGGTGAAATTGGAGATTTCCCCGCGCACCCAAACGTCCTGCAGGGTATAGTCCCCTTCCAGCTTACGCTTGATCAGCCGGTTAAGCTCTTTGATCGAAAGGACCTGCTCCCGATTCATCATCGGCTTACACTCTTACGGACGACTTGCCCGTCTTCCGGGCGGCCTCCAAGGTGTTTTGGAGCAGCATGGTAATGGTCATCGGGCCGACGCAGCCCGGAACAGGCGTGATCAAACCGGCGGTTTCTTTGACCGCCTCGAAATCCACGTCTCCGCACAGCTTGCCGTTCTCGTCCCGGTTCATACCCACATCAATGACAACCGCTCCCGGCTTCACATGTTCCTTGCCTACGAGCTTGGCCCGTCCCACCGCCACGACCAAAATGTCGGCCTGGCTCGTAATCTCGGCCATATTCGAGGTGCGCGAATGACAGACGGTGACCGTCGCATCCTCACGAAGAAGCAGCATGGCCATCGGCTTGCCAACGATGTGGCTCCGTCCGATTACGACGGCGTGCTTGCCTTTGATCTCTACGCCCTTGCGCTTCAAAATTTCAATGACCCCGGCAGGTGTACAAGGCAGGAAGCCTTCTTTGCCCAGCACGAGATTGCCTACATTAACCGGATGGAAGCAGTCCACATCCTTGGAAGGATCAATGGCGTCAATTACTTTTTGTTCGTCGATATGCTTAGGAGGCGGCGATTGCACAAGAATGCCGTGAATCCGTTCGTCCGCATTCAGCTTAGCTATCAGCGAAAGGACCTCTTCCTCCGACGTTTCCGCCGGCAAGCGGTGCACTTCGGAATACATCCCCGCTTCTTCACACGCTTTGGCCTTATTGCGCACATATACAGCCGAAGCCGGGTCGTCTCCCACCAGCACAACCGCCAATCCGGGCTGAGTCCCCTGCTGCACCAGTTGATGAACTTCGTTCTTGATCTCCTCGCGGATTTCTCCTACCAGTTCCTTGCCGTTGATTACTTCTGCCGTCATCCGGTTCCCCTCCTGATAATCGGGTTTGTTCTTACCCAAGTCTTTAGTGGCCTATGCCCCTAGTTTACGTTTTGGTTGTCGTGGTGTAAAGACGTAAGTTTTGACGGTTTACATCCATTATTGTTCGGTTTTGGGCAAATACTTCTCCTTGATGGACTCCAATTCCCCGATCATTTTGCCCAGAACCCCGTTTACGAACTTGCCCGACTCCTCGGAGCCGAAATGCTTGGCCAGCTCGATCGCTTCGTTCACGACTACCTTAGGGGGTACATCATCCCGGTAAATCATCTCGTAGGCCGCAAGCCGCAGCACCTCGCGGTCGATTTTGGAGAGGCGATCGATTTTCCATCCCTTCAAATAAACCGACAGAATTTCGTCGATGACGGTCAGATGCTTCTCGGTCCCCTCCACCAGCTCCTGGACATAATCAGGCGAGATGCTCTCCCTTTTACGGAAAGATCCGCTTCATTGTCATGAAGGGCTTCGGTGATGGCGGTCGTGATCGCTTCGTGCGAGCTTACCTCGTTCATTTGCATCTGGTACATGCTTTGAAGCGCTATTTCCCTAGCCAATCTGCGTTTCATGTATACTCCTCCCGGAACGTTACCTTCTAGATTTAGCTTCTTACGGTGAGCTCTGTCTTATCCAACAGCCTTGCCTTCCTTACTCACAAAAAAACCCATGAAAAGACAGCCCGAAAGAAGAGCGGTCCCTCACAGGATTATCTGAACATTCTCCATCTTTCCATCAGCCGCTGCCATAGCTCGTCAGCTCCGAACAAAGGCTCGCGGCTATCCAGCTTTTTCCCCACATAATAACCGATATAGGTGATAAAAGCAAAAATCAGCATATCCCAAAAGCCCCAGATCAGATAAACAAAGCCCAGGAAAACGCCGCAGGCCGCGCCGATGCACTTGCCGGTATGCTTTTCCCAAAGTTCACGCCACATACAGGAAAACCACCCCTATTCCACTCTGCTTTTGAACGTGTGGGCATTCTGGACGACGTTCGCGACATAAACCGAAACGTTCGCCACCGGTATTCCCGTAATCTCTTCGATATGCTCCTTAACCGCAGCCTGAATCTCCTCGGTCATAACCGGTATGGAGGTTTCCCCGTCCACGATGGTGCGGATTTCAATATCGAGTCCCGCCTGGATGACTTTGACCCGTGATTTCAAATCCTTCACGCCGCGCGTACGTCCGGCCGATTTCAGGGCCAGGTTCTCCACCGTTTCCATGGAAATGCGGATATCTCCAAATTCCGTGCGCTGGTCAATCGATGGCGCATGACCGCCTCCCGTACGGACCGCAAGGATGAGCATCCGGACGGCGATGAGCAGCAGGATCACCGAGCAGGTAATGAAAGCGACCGCAGTGGCTTCATCCCGGTATACGTTGATCAGGAAGGCGTTGGCGGTATCGTAGGGAATAAGGCCAAAGGCCGACAATAACAAACTGACCAGGGCAATGATGCTGGCAAGACTGAATAACAATAACAGGAACCTGTCGAAGAATTTGGCCACGACTGCTTGTCTCCTTCCCGGATTAGAGGAAACCCCTATGGGGTAGGGGGTTTGCCGTCTTGCTATAGGCCTGTCAGTCCTAGCCGGGCGCCCCCGGACGGACGAAAGGCTGCTTATTTCACTCGGATGGCCGTTGGGTCTTCTTCGATCGGCTTCTCCATTCCTTTGAAGTGAACGTCATGGATATGGACGTTCACTTCCACTACGTCAAGCCCGGTCATGGATTCGATGGCGCGCTTCACATTGTCTTGAATTTCCCCTGCAACCTCGGGAATTTTGTATCCATATTCAATAATAATATTCACATCAACCGCAGCTTCCCGCTGGCCTACTTCCACCTTGACGCCTTTGGAGAGGTTCTTGCGACCCAGCAAGCTCGGCAATTCCTCCCGCGAAGCCGCCGCTCATTCCGGCAACCCCTCTTACTTCAACGGCAGCCAGTCCGGCAATGACCTCGATAACCTCGGGGGCGATTTGAATATGGCCCATTTCCGTTTTCTCGTAATCCGGGATAATCGTACTCATCGTGATACCTCCTGAAGGGTTGCAAACCGCCCGCTCGCGGGAAGTTTGTCTTATTATCCATACTATATCATTTGGCTAAATTTATGACAAACTACGCTCTCCTGCTCCAGCCTCAAGAATGCGGATCATTGACATCGTGCTCCTCGAGGAACTTGATGTCGAAATCCCCTTTCAGAAAGAGCTGGTGCTCCAGAAGCTTAAGGTGGAAGGGAATGGTGGTCTGGATTCCTTCGATGGCGAATTCGGACAAAGCCCGTTTCATCCGGTCCACGGCTTCCTCCCGCGTCTTTCCCCACACGATCAGCTTAGCGATCATCGAATCATAATGCGGCGAGATCGTATAGCCGGGATAGGCGGCGCTGTCTACCCTAACCCCTAGCCCGCCCGGCGGAAGGTAGAACTGGATGTGCCCGGCGGATGGCATGAAATTCCGGCTCGGGTCCTCCGCATTGATGCGGCATTCGATGGACCAGCCGTTGATCCGGACGTCTTCCTGCCGGAAAGACAAGGGTTCTCCCTCTGCTACGCGGATCATTTCCTTGATGAGATCCACGTTCGTAATCATCTCGGTTACGGGATGCTCCACCTGAATTCTCGTGTTCATTTCCATGAAATAGAAGTTTCCGTCCTGGCCGAGCAGGAATTCCAGGGTACCGGCACCGGAATAGTTCACGGCTTTGGCTGCGCGGACGGCAGCCTCCCCCATACGGGCACGGATTTCCGGAGTCAGAACCGGGCATGGCGCTTCTTCCACAAGCTTCTGCCTTCTGCGCTGAACGGAGCAATCGCGTTCCCCCAGATGGACCACATGACCGTGCTTGTCCGCGATGATCTGAATCTCGACGTGCTTCATTCCCGTCAAGTATTTCTCCAGATAAACTCCCGCGTTCCCGAAGGCCTTCTCGGCTTCCTGCTGGGCTTGGGTGATTTGCTGGATCAGCGCTTCTTCATTCTCTGCGATCCGGATCCCCTTGCCTCCCCTCCGGCTGTTGCCTTGATGATGACCGGATAGCCGATCTCGCGTCCGATGCGGACGGCATCGTCCAAGTCCTCGACCAGTCCTTCGGAGCCGGGGATAACCGGCACCTGGGCATCCTTCATCGTCTGCTTGGCGACGGACTTGTCCCCCATACGGTTAATGGCATCAGGCGAAGGCCCGATAAAGGTGATGTTGCAGCGTTCGCAAATCTCGGCGAAGTCGGCGTTCTCGGCGAGGAAGCCGTAGCCGGGATGAATCGCATCCGTTTCGGTAAGCGTGGCGACGCTCATGATATTGGTCAGGTTAAGATAGCTGTCCTTCGACAAGGTCGGACCGATGCAGTAAGCTTCGTCCGCCAGACGGACGTGAAGGGAATCCCGGTCTGCTTCCGAGTAGACGGCAACCGTGAAGATCCCCATCTCCCGGCAGGCGCGAATAATCCGCACGGCGATCTCCCCGCGGTTTGCGATAAGTATTTTATGAAAGGCCATGTCGTCTCCTCCTATTCCGGCTTAACCAAGAACAGAGGCTGGCCGTATTCGACCAGCTGGCCGTTGTCAACCAGAATCTCGACGATTTCCCCTTTGATTTCGGCTTCGATCTCGTTCATCAGCTTCATCGCT
Source organism: Paenibacillus sp. CC-CFT747 (assembly GCA_030323305.1). Classification (GTDB taxonomy): domain Bacteria; phylum Bacillota; class Bacilli; order Paenibacillales; family NBRC-103111; genus Paenibacillus_AO; species Paenibacillus_AO aurantius. The sequence continues at coordinate 5,792,339 of CP106741.1, forward strand.
TCCACGATGCAGACAACCGTCTTCTCCTTACCTTGCTGCCTTTGTTAACATAAACCGCCGCATCCGGAGACGGGGCGGAATAGAAGGTCCCGACCATAGGAGAAACGATCTTATGTAGGTTGGAGGTGTCGGCTGCCGGTGTGGCCGCAGGTGCGCTCTCCGGCTGTACGGACGGGCTTGGCTGAGGAGCGGGTGCCGCTGCGGGATGAGCCTGGTATACGGGTTGAGGGGGTACGGAAGAAACAAAAACGGATTCGGTTGTATTGGGTTTACGAATGAACAGCCTCGAGCCTTCATTCTGAATTTCTAGCTCCTGAAGAGAGGATTGATCTACCAGCTTGATCAATTCCTTGATTTCACTAAGTTTAAACATCAACGATTTTCACTCCTTTAGAGGTTGAGTGCCCCCGGCTTAGGCCGCCCGGCGGGACATCAATGCGACGTTAGTATTATAACACATAGAATAGAAATGGAAAGAGCCCGGCTTTTGGCGGACTCTTTTCGTAAAAGCATCTCTATGGGAACTACTGCATGGCCTGAACGGAGACCTTCTCCGGTCCTACATTCAGTTCGCTCATGACGAGATCGATAATGCTGAGCGCTTGGCTTCTTTCAAGCTTGTTTGTTTGTACGATGACCTTCCACTTGCTCTCTTCCTTGGTCAGAAGCGCTTGAGCGTAATCTTTTGAGAGCACCTCTTCGATATGGGACTGCTTGGCTTCCTGCTGCTCCAGCTTGCTCATGTCGTCATAGGCCTTGGCAATGGTATCGCTGCTGTTCTTGGTGTCGTTAATGATGGCGAGAAGCTTTCCGGTCTGCTCGGCAAGGTCATCCGACCGCTTGAGCTGCTGCTGGATGATGTAATCCGCACCGGACTTGGCGGAGGCTTGGGACTCGAGCTGCGAGATCACCTGAGCGTCGGTCGCTTTGGCATCGGTCGATTTGTTGTCTTTGGGAGCGGCGCTTGCTTGAGGCTGGGTCTTTCCGCTATCTGTGGGCTTCGGAGAAGCTTTGCCGCTGTCCGTTGGCTGAGGGGAGGCTTTGCCGCCTTCCGTAGGCTGTGGGGAAACCGGCTTGGGTTCGGACCGGGGATCGGCTGGCTTTGCATCCGTTTTGGAGGAATCCGTCTTGACCGCTCCAGCCGCTTCCGTTCCGCCGACCGCCTTGTCCTTGCCTCCGGCAGGATCTTCCTGGGTTGTTACTTTAACATCCTCTTGGTGGGTAGCATCCGACGCGACATCCAGCTTGTTGACATCTTCGGTAAACAGGTAGTACGCCGACAGGACCACCATTAAGCTGAGCATGGAGACCAGCCAGATCGTTTGTCTTTTCGTGTTCATTTCCTTTTCCTCCTTAAGGGTAATGGAATGGGTTCTATTGTTTGCGGGGAGCCACCGAGATTCGGTTGGAGGGGACATCCAGTCCCCGTTCCACGGCTTCCACGAGTAGCTTTTTGACCGTTAAATTTTCGGCCCCTCGCGCCACAATCAGCACCCCTCTAATTTTGGGCTTGATGGACTTCACGATAACGGGAGTCTGGCTGCCGGAGACTTCGTACAGGACCACCTCCCCGCTTCGGGTCACATCGGTCACACGGCGGTTCGCCCCTTCTTTATCCTGCTCGTTGGTGGACTGCTGGGTTTCCTTGGTGTTCTTCTCCACCACCGTTTCCTCCGTCGAATCAATCTGAACCATCACTTCCACTTCGCCTACGCCGACGATTTTCTGAAGAATGTCCCGAAGCTGGGTTTCGTAAGCCTGCTCATATTCCCGGAAAGGCGACTTGTCCTTGGCGGCCGAGCCCAGAGTCTGCTTGGCGTCGGAGGGATCGGGAGAGGCACGGCTCGTGCTGATCGGATCGATCTTCTTTACCTCGATAAAGGAATTCATGATCATCAGGCCGGCGCCGATAAGACCGATAAGGAGCAGCCAGCGGAAGGTTTGGATCCGCTTCGCGCCTCCGGGGCCGCCGCCCAGCCACTGTTCCATTTTTTGAAGAAGCTGCCCAACCGGACTTCCTCCTTATTCGGACGGCCGGCTGCCGACCTGAATCCGATTCGCGGGAATTTGCCACTCCCGTTCTATGAAAGCTTTGATTTTGGCGACATCCGCCGGATCGGTCTTCTCCCCGCTCGGGGATGTTGAGGATGGCGGAGGCGTCCGGCCCGGACGGATCTCGATGATGACCGGCTGAACCGGTTCAACCGGCTTCATGGTCCGGCCCGCTTCCGGGCTTTTCTCCCCGCCTTGAGCTCCCCCGGCTTAAGCCACACTTGAACCGACTTGATTTCCATCCGGTTGGCGTCATTCAGCTCCGCCGCAGAGGTCACCTCCGCTACACGGAGGTTCAAGCTCCGCTCGATCCCCGCCTGAATCGAACCGGAGAGCTGGGTCTCCACCAGCCGCTTCGCTTGAGCGGCGTTCGTTTCCTTCAGCTTGTCCGCCTGCTCCAGAATGGCGGATAACTCCTGCATCCCTCCGTCGGTTACCCGGCCGCCAACCGCCAAGGCCTTCTGGGACGATTCCACGGTCGGGATCAGCTTGTCGGGATCCCAGCCCGTTTGGAAAAGCTTGAATACGGGAGACAGCAGCACGAGGAGAATAAACAAGCTGATTACCGTCTTGACGTAACGCTCCATGGAGCGGCTCGGCAGGAGTAAATCCACGAAGGAAGCAAGCATGATGATGACGATCAGTTCCTTTAACCATCCGCTTAACCAGCTCATGAACCCCTCCTCAGCGCATCATCACCGACACGTTGCCGGCCGCGATCATGATCGTTATGGCAAGAAAGAACATCAGCCCGACAGCGGCCAAGGCGGCGAAGACGTAGATCATGCTTTTGCCTATCGTCTGAAGGCAGGTGACGATCGGGCTGTCCCCAAGCGGCTGCATCACAGCGGCGGACAAGTTATAGATGAGCGCCAGAGTCAGAATTTTGATCGCCGGGAAGGCGCACAGAAGGATAAGTATGACGACCCCGGCCAAGCCGACCGCATTTTTGACGAGCAGAGAAGCACCGATGACCGTGTCCGATGCGTCAGAGAACATTCGCCCGACCACCGGGATGAACGTTCCCGAGACGTATTTGGCAGTTCGGATCGTGACTCCGTCCGTTACCGCCCCGGTGGCTCCCTGAACCGAGATCACCCCGAGAAACACGGTGACGAACAACCCCAGCAGCCCTACGCTTACCGATCGGAGCATATTGGCGAGCTGCGTCACCTTGAAGCGCTGGGAGAGGGAGCTGACGATGTGAAGGATCGCCGAGAAGAACAGAAGCGGGAACACGACCATATAAATTGCGGTGCTGACCGTATGGATCATGAAGATGATGAGCGGGTGCAGCACCGATACGGAAACCAGGTTGCCCATGGAAGCGAGCAGGGTCAAGAGCAGCGGAATAACGGCGATCATGAATTGGATCATGCCTTCGATCGCTGATTTGGCGTAACCGATTCCGACGTGGAAGCTGTTGACCGCAAGAACGATCAGAACCATGTAGCAGATGCCGAACGCCACCTTGCTGACGGTATTCTTCTCGAACGCCGCCTGCAGCGTCTCCAGAATCATGCTGAACACCGACAGGATGACAATGGTGGCTACCAGCTTGCCGTTGACGAGCACCTCATGGAAGAAGAACCGGAGAAGCCCTTTGGCCATGGAGGAGAAGCTGAAGGCTTTGGATCCGGGAACGAGCAGTTCCATAAACGTGGGGGCCCTGCTCTCCGGAAGGTAACCCCCGTATTCCTTCATCAGCTGGTTCCAGAAGGCTTCCACCTTTACGGTATCCACCTGCTCCGCCTGTTCCTTAATGATGGAATCGGCCGGCCCTTCGGCGAGAGCCCTTCCGCTCCCCCACAGGAGGAGAGCCAAGACCAGCAGGATCAGCGCCGGCAGCGGCTTGCGCAGCATGGTCCGCCCCCTTCCAACGAGTTTTAGGTCGGCATCAGGTTCACCACCGTTTCGATAATGACCGTTATGATCGGAATAGCCATGACCATGATCAGGATTTTGCCCGAGAGCTCTATCTTGGCGGCAATGGCTTCCAGCCCCGCGTCACGGACGATTTGGGCGCCGAATTCCGCGATATAAGCGATGCCGATAATTTTTAGAATGGTCTTGAGAAAAACGGGCTTGACGCCCGATTGTTCGGCCAGGTCCTCCAGCACATGGATGACCGACGAGATTTTGCCGAGCAGGAAGAGGAAGATGACGATTCCGGTGAAAGCCGTAAGCAGAAACGCGAACATCGGCTTCTGCTCCTTGATGATCAGAATCAGGACCGCGGCCACGAAGGCCAGTCCCACTATCTGGACAATTTCCACATTCCCCACCTACTGGAAAAGAAAAATCGTTTTGATTTCCTTGAAAAGGTTGTTCAGCATACTCACCACCATGAACAGCACGACGACAAACCCGATGACCGTGACCCAGTGAGCCATATCCTCCTTGCCCATCTGCTTGAGGACCGTATGAATCATGGCGATGATGATGCCGATTCCGGCGATTTGAAAGATGGCGTTGACATCTACGTTCATGGAAGGCACCCCGTTAATACATTAATAGGACAATCAGCGCCGCCGCCAAAACGCCGAGGCTTTTCCACATCTTCTCGAACCGCTTCTGTTCCTCCGCCGCCGTCTGCTCCTCCGCCTGAAGGTGACTGACAGCCAGCCGGATATGCTTGATCTGGTCCTCGCGGTCCGATATTCCAAGCGTGTGACCAAGCTGCTTCATCACCTCCTGTTCATTTCCCTTCATGGAGGTTTGTCCCCATGTCCGGCTGACGGCTCCGTTCCAGCTCTCCTCGGCCGAGGCCCCAGAACGCTCTTCCATGCTGTCGGAGGCCTGCCGGAAAAGCTCGGATAACGGAGAAGCAAGCGGCCGGCTGACCGTCTGCAGTGCCTCCGGCAGAGGAGAGAAGCCGTACAGGATCTCGGTTTCCAACCTCTGCAGAGCAAGGATGAGCTGGCGGATCTGCCGGGGTCTTCGGGCCAGCTGTCCCGCCTGGTAAAACCCGAGCATCGTACCGGCAAAAAGAACGAACAACGCTCCGATGAGCTTAAGCATGAGCGCTTCCCTTGCCGGCCGGACCCGGTTCTCATCCAGCCTTCTGCCGCTGAGGTCGTAGACGGCCGATTCAAACCGCCCTCCCCGCTTGCTCAGCACCACTATGCGGGGAAAGACCCCTTCCCGGCACAAGCTGCTCAAGACCGGACGCTCCTTGACGTCCTCCAGGTCCTTGCCGTGGGCGGTAGCCACCACCCGGATGCCGGCATGCCGGGCTTCCCGGATCGCCTCCGCGTCCTCGGGCTTCCCGATTTCATCGGCCATCAGCACCTCGGGTGACAGCGAGCGGATCATCATCATGAGCCCTTCCGCCTTCGGGCAGCTGTCCAGCACGTCGGTTCGGGGACCCACGTTGAAGTGAGGCACACCGCGGACACAAGCGGCAATCTCGGAACGCTCGTCCACAATCCCCACCTTCCTGCCGGGAAGAGGCCCCCATCCGCTGCTGACCAGCCGGGCCAAATCGCGGATCAGCGTCGTCTTTCCCTGCTGGGGAGGAGAGACCACCAGCGTATGGTGAAGGGTGGCTCCATCCGGATCAATCAAGTAGGGCAGCACATCAGCCGCGCAGCCGGTCACTTCCCTAGCGACCCTAAGGTTGAACCCCGCTATATCGCGAAGCAGCTTAACCCGGCCGCCTTCGAGCACGGTTCTGCCGGACAGTCCCACCCGGTGACCGCCCGCAATGGTGATATAGCCCCTCCTCAGCTCCTCCTCGAAGCTGTAAAGGGAGTGGTGAGTGAGAAGATCGATCAGCCGGGCGCAATCGTCCCGGGTGGGGAGATAAGCCTCCGCTTCCGTTGGGACGATCTCTCCTTCCCGGCTGACAAAGCCTGAGCGTCCCCCGTACTGAATTTCGAGAGGACGCCTTTCCCGGATCCGGATCTCTTCCAGCTGGGAAAGGATCACGCGGGGAAGCCGGGCTGCTATGGTTTTTAGGGAAGAAGGAAGTACCGTCAGCACACTGTCCATTCCGGCCGCCTCCTAAAGTTGTCCTATTGATCTACAACATTTATATGACCGGACGGGCTTATTATGTCTGCTATTTTTTGAGAATCCCAAAGAAGATGAGGCCCACCCCCGCAAAGATATAAAGCATTTTGGAGAATGATAGTTTATCCGCGAGGCCCACCAGGCCGATCGTCGTGGTGGCGAGCAGGACCAGCGGGCCCACGAACGCGAGTCCGGAGTTTACGAGCAGAGCGCGGTCCACCTGATTCAGCCGGAGCATCAGCAGGGCCGCCAAGATTTCGAGCGTTCCGGATACGAGGCGCAGCGATGCCATTCCCATTACAAACTTATTGATCATTCCATTCCCTCCCGTAGAACTGGCTGCTGCCTTTCTCGAGCCTGAAGGCAACTGTTCTATCCTTATGCGGGCTTGTCTTGTTTTAGCATAGGGAACCCAGGCGATTGTCCTTGCATATGATGTGGCATCTTGGAACCCATAAAGCGAGGCGATTTTTTCATGAGTGAATGTCCAGCTCCATGCTGGCCGCCGATTCTTCTCGATCCTACGGAATCGCGGGAGGAGAAACCGAGAGCAAGCGGCAAAACGATGGTCATTGACAAAGGGCTTGGGCGGCACGCATTCGAAGACCTGCTCGAAACGGCGGCGGCCCATATCGATATGATCAAAATCGGCTTCGGAACCGCTCCGCTGTACCCGACCGGCCTGCTGATCCATAAAATCCGGTCCGCCCGCCAAAAAGGACTGGTCATTTATCCGGGAGGGACCTTCCTGGAGGCTGCGGTGGCGCGAGGAGTAGCGGACTCGTACCTCGACTCGGTAGTCGAATTCGGGTTCAATGCGGTGGAAATCTCTGACGGAACGATCGAGATGGACCGAAGGACGCGGGATGAGCTTATTGCCAAGGGGCTGGAGAGAGGGCTGACGGTCTATACCGAATACGGCAAAAAGTGCTGGGGCTCCATGCTGGAGGTCGAAGAGCTGGTGGAAACGGTGAACGGGGATATCCGGGCCGGGGCGGAGCTCGTTACCATTGAGGCTCGGGAATCCGGTACTGGTGTGGGAATCTTCGATGAGAACGGCAAGTGCCGGGACCATGAGGTGCTGCACGTGATGGAGCGAATTCCGGCACCGACTCTCTTATTATGGGAGGCTCCCCAGAAGGAGCAGCAGGTCCATCTTCTGAAGATGCTCGGTCATGATCTGAACCTCGGCAATATCGCCGCCCCGGATGTGCTTTCGCTCGAGGCTTTGCGGCGGGGGCTGCGTTCGGATACATTCGTTTATTAAGGAATATGAATCAGACCTGCGGGAGGTTGAAGGACGCCATGCGCGTGGAAGTCATCTCCGGGATCAGTGAAGCCCGGTCCGATGAATTTGTTCATAAAACGGCGGTCATCATCGACGTGCTCCGGGCAACGAGCAACATGGTCACGGCTCTGGCCTTCGGCTCCAGCGGAGTGGCACCGGTGGAAACGGTCCAGCAAGCGGTTTCGGTGCGCCGGGAAGAGGATCTGCTGGGCGGGGAAAGAAACTGCCGGCGGATTCCCGGCTTCGACCTGGGGAATTCCCCTTTGAATATATGGAATCGTATCTATCGGGCCGGCGGGTGGTCATGACCACGACGAACGGCACCCGGGCCATTCAGAAATCGCTTAAAGCCCGTCATGTTCTCGCGGCCAGCCTCCTGAATGCAAGAGCATGTGCCGAGGCGGTGTGGGAGCTTCGTAAGGATGTCATGGTGCTGTGCTCGGGGACTCAGGATAACTTCTCGCTCGAAGACGGCCTGGGAGCGGGCTTTCTGCTCCAGGAGTTGTCCGTCCTGGCCGATGGGAAGCTCGAGCTTAACGATTTCGGCAAAGCCATGCTCGAGTGCTCCTTGTCTCTTAAGGACCGGCTGGAGGAGACGCTGCTGGCCTGCGCAAACGGGGTCCGGCTGACCAAGCTGGGCTTCCGCGACGATGTTCTTTACTGCGCGAGGCTGAACCAGTATAACCTCGTGCCTGTTCTTAAAGACGGCCAGCTGGTCCGTTACGCGCTCTCCTGAACGGAGCAGCGGAGAAACCGTTCTAGTTCTTCTTGTCCCACATAAACTTTAGGGAGACGCAGGCTTGGCATGCCGGAAACGACGGCCAAAGCAAGCTGCACGGACAAGGAGATCTTTCAATGAACGGAAACATTCTGCTCCTTCTTCTTATCATCATCGGGCTTATCGGCCGCTCCAACATCATCACGACGGCCTCGTGCATCCTGCTGGTCATCAAGCTGCTCAGTCTGGACCGCTACCTGCCGACGATTGAAAGACGGGGGCTCGAGCTCGGCCTCTTGTTCCTGACCATGGGGGTGCTCGTTCCCTTTGCGAGCGAACGCATTTCCTTAAAGGATGTCACCCCGGTCTTCACGACGTGGCCCGGCATTCTCGCCTTGACCGGAGGAGCCATCGCCACGTACATGAACGGCAAAGGGCTGGAGCTGCTAAAAATAGACCCACAGCTGATTGTGGGTCTTGTCATCGGTTCTATCTTTGGAATTGTCTTTATGCGAGGAATCCCGGTCGGCCCACTCATGGCCGCCGGGATTACCGCACTTCTTTGAAGATTTTTCAATTTCTTTTTAAAGTCTAGCAAAGTCTCTTAGCGGCGTTCCGAAGGTCCGCCGACAAAGGCCTGCTCCTGCGTATCGAGACCGTAAGCCGAATGAAGAGCCTGAATCACTTCGTTCAGACGGCTGTTGTCGATGACGCAGGACATTTTGATTTCGGACGTGCTTACCATATTGATGCTGATTCCAAGGGCGGAAATGGCTTCGAACATGGTGGCGGCAACACCAGGGTTGCTGACCATTCCGGCTCCCACAATGGAAACCTTAACCAGGTTCCCTTCGGAGGTTACCTCACGGAAGCCTACTTCGGGCCGGATGGATTCCAGCACATGCTTCGCTTTCTCCACATCGTTCAAGGAAACGGTAAAGGATGTATCGGCCATGCCATTGACAACCCCGCTTTGCACGATGATGTCAACGTCAATCTGAGCCTTAGCCAAGGCACCGAAGACGACAGCGAGCTGCCCCGTTTTCTCCGGCACCCCCAAAAGACTGATTCTGGCCACATTCTTGTCATAGGCAATGCCGCGTACGACCATCCCCTGCTCCATGACTGCTTCCTCCTTTACGTACGTGCCTTCGTTGTGGGTAAAGCTGGACCGGACGACCAATGCCACATTGTTATGCTTGGCATACTCCACGGCCCGTGGATGCAGCACCGCGGCGCCCAGGTTCGCCAGCTCCAGCATTTCGTCATACGAGATTTCCGCAAGCTTGCGGGCAACCTTCACGACACGAGGGTCCGTGGAGTATACCCCGTCCACATCGGTATAGATCTCACACAGATCCGCGTTAATTGCCGCGGCGAGCGCCACAGCCGTCGTGTCGGAACCGCCCCGGCCAAGCGTCGTGATCTGGCCATCCGCGGTCATCCCCTGGAAGCCGGCCACGATAACGATATTGTCGTCATCCAGCGCTTGGATAACGCGGTCCGGTTTGATCTCCGTAATTCTGGCTTTCCCGTGTACCTCTTCCGTCAGCATTCCGGCCTGCCAGCCGGTATACGACACGGCTTTCTCGCCGAGTCCTTGAATGGCTATCGACAGAAGAGCAATGGACACCTGCTCTCCCGTGCTGAGAAGCATGTCCATCTCACGCGCGGGCGGCGCCCCGTCGTAAAGCTGCTTGGACAGATCAATCAGGTCATCGGTCGTATCCCCCATGGCCGAAACAACGACCACGCAGCGGTGACCTTCCTTTTTCCTATCGGCTACGCGTTTTGCGACGCGCTTCATCCGTTCGGCATCTCCTACGGAGCTCCCCCGAACTTCATCACAATCAAAGACAACCGTAAAACCTCCCCACCCCATGTTGCTTGCTGTCTGACTAGTCGGCTGCCGTCCGTTACGCCCGGGAGATGTACTTGCCTTCACGGGTATCGATGAGCAGCACGTCCCCTTCGTTAATGAAGAGCGGAACCTGAACGGTCAAACCGGTTTCCAATGTTGCGTTCTTGGTAGCGCCTTGGGCGGTGTTCCCCTTCACACCCGGCTCGGTTTCGGTAACCTTCAGCTCTACGCTGTTAGGCAGGTTGATGCCCAGAATTTCGCCCTGGTAGCTGATGATGTTAACGTTCATATTTTCTTTAAGGAATTTCAGCTCCCATTCGAGCTGCTTCGTCTCGAGCTGGAACTGATCGTAGGTTTCGGTATCCATGAAGGTGTGTTCGGTTCCGGCGGAGTACAGATACTGCGTTTCGCGGTTCTCCACATGAGCGCGGACCACGTTCTCACCGGCGCGGAACGTTCTCTCCACCGTGTTTCCGTTGCGGAGGTTCTTCAGCTTGGAGCGGACGAAGGCCGCGCCTTTCCCCGGCTTCACGTGCTGGAAATCCAATACCGAGAACAAGTCGCCTTCCACTTCAATGGTCAAGCCTGTTTTAAAATCGTTAACTGAAATCAATGGGATAACCTCCTAAGTATGGTAGCCTGATCTTAATCAATAACAGTAAAAGCTTTGGACGATTGGGTCAAGATGCGGATCCCGCTGTCGGTGATCACCACATCGTCCTCAATGCGAACCCCGCCGAAGCCGGGAAGGTAAATGCCCGGTTCCACGGTCACCACCATGCCCGGCTCCAGAACCATGTCGCTATGTAACGACAGCCGCGGAGCTTCATGAATCTCCATGCCGATTCCGTGGCCCGTTCCGTGCCCGAAATAGTCACCGTAGCCCGCCTTCGCGATGATGTCCCTCGCAAGGGCATCCCCTTCCCGGCCGGTCATCCCGGGCTTCAGCTTGTCGAGAACGTTAAGCTGGGCGTCGAGGACGATGGAGTAAATCTCTTTGTGCTTATCCGTCGGCTGGCCGAGGCACACCGTGCGGGTAAGATCGGAGCAGTAATCCTTGTAGAGCGCTCCGAAATCAAATTTGACGAATTCGTTGCCCTTCAGGGTCCGTCCGCTGGCCACGCCATGGGGAAGGGCCGATCGTTCGCCGGAAGCGACGATCGTTTCGAACGACGTTCCCGTCGCCCCATGCTTGCGCATGAAGAACTCCATCTCGAGAGCGACCTCTTCCTCCGTCATTCCGGGTTTGAGAATACCCGTTACGTAAGAGAAGGTCCGGTCGGCCAGATCGGCAGCCTCTTGAATGATCTGGATTTCCCTCTCATCCTTGTACATCCGCAGCTTCTCCACGAGGGCGTCCACCGGGACGAGCTCAATGCCTGCCAGGTCCTTGGCATAGGAAGCGTACGTTCCGAAGGTGACGGAGTTCTGCTCGAAGCCGAGCCGTTTGATGTTCAGCTGCTCGAGAAGGCTCTTCACCGTGGCCATCGGCTTCGCCTCATGCTCCACCACCTCGTACTCCACCGCCTGCGCGGGGGCCTGCGTCATGTAACGGAAGTCTGTCAGGAGATACGCCCGGTCCGCCGTGATGAGTCCGTACCCCGACGAGCCGGTAAACCCGGTCATGTACTTACGGTTGTATGGGTTGGTAATCAGAATGGCTTCCAGCTTCTGCTGCTCCATTTCTTGTCTCAGACGCCCTAATCTCTGCTTTTCCATTGGAACCTAACCCCCATTCTCCGAAAGATGGCGATGCAGGGCCAGCAAACCCAGCTCATAGCCGTACGCCCCGAAGCCGGCCATCTGGCCGATGACAACCGGAGCAATGACAGACGTATGGCGGAAGGCTTCCCTTTTGTGAATGTTGGACAAGTGAACCTCTATCGCCGGAAGCTGAACGGCGGCCAGCGCGTCCCGGATCGCATAGCTGTAATGGGTAAAGGCTCCCGGGTTGATCAGGATCCCGTCCTTCGTCCCGTAAGCTTCGTGAATCCGGTCAATCAACGCTCCCTCGTGGTTCGATTGGAAGCTTTCGAGGTCCACGCCAAGCGTTTCAGCCAGCCTGGACAGGTTCCGTTCGATCGTCTCAAGCGTGTCGGTGCCGTAAATTCCAGGCTCCCTCAACCCCAGCATATTCAGGTTCGGTCCATGCAAAACCAAAATTTTCTTCAAGTTCTTCACCCATCTTCGCCAGGCGTAAGCCGTCATAAACATCATTAACCCCCAACCGGATGGAAGGGGTTATTTTAACGTAGACATTTTACCATAAGATTCCCTTTTTGAAACAGGAATCCATCAAGGGGAAGCCGCCGTCGCCGGAAGGATCTCCAAGGAACCAGACATTGGCAGGTTCCCCTCCATCCCCTGCTCCAACCAACAAAACTTATGGAATTAAAGGGACGAAACCGTTACAATATTCCTATAATAGACAAAGAAGGTGAAAAGGCTTGTCACAAACCAACATGAATATCTACGGCGGCCAGGCGGTCATCGAGGGCGTTATGTTCGCAGGACGCTCGGTGAACGTGACGGCGGTCCGCCGCAAGAATGACGAAATTGCCTTTCTGGAGGTGCCGAAGAAGGAAATATCCTGGCTCCGCACCCTCAAAAAATACCGTTCCTGCGGGGACTCGTCGCCATTATCGAATCCAGTGCCAAGGGAGCGCAGCACCTTAACTTCTCCGCCGAGCAGTTTGCGGAAGATGAGGACGGGGATGGGGCGGCAAGCAAGGAAGAGGAAAAGCCTTCCCTTACCAGCCGTCTCTCGCTCATCCTGGGAGTCGCCGTTGTCGGGGTTCTGTCCTTCGTCTTCGGAAAATTGATTTTCACGATCGTTCCTGCTGTCATCGAACAGCTGTTGTTCAGCAATCAATGGAGCAACCAGGGAGCCGGCCGCATCCTTCACAACTTGGTCGAAGGCGTTATAAAAATTTTGTTTTTGGTTATTTATATTTATATCATCTCTTTGACGCCCGTGATCAAAAGGCTGTTTCAGTATCACGGAGCCGAACACAAGGTGATCAGCGCTTATGAGGCCGGCGTGGAACTGACCGTGCCGAACGTTCAGAAATTCAGCACGCTTCACTACCGCTGCGGAAGCAGCTTCATCATCCTGACTGTGCTCATCGGTGTGGTCATTTACTCGTTCCTTCATTATGACAACCTGTGGGAGCGTGTGATCCAGCGCGTGATCCTGCTGCCTGTCGTCATCGGCGTTTCTTACGAGGCGCTTCGTGCCACCAATGCCCTGAGGGACATCCCTATCCTCCGTTACCTCGGCTATCCCGGTCTATGGCTGCAGAAGCTGACGACCAAGGAGCCGCTGGATGAGCAGGTGGAGGTCTCCATTGCTTCCTTCAACCGAATGAGGGAGCTGGACACCCAATTGACCAAATAATGCACCAAAGAGGAGGAGACGTCCCATGAGAAGGCGCTTTTCAGCTAAGGATTATGTCATTTTCGGATTGGCGGCGGTCGGGCTGATCTTCAATGCAGGGAATTTCCTGATTCCGATTATCGTGTTGGGGGGCATTTTTCTGCTCTACAAGTTTTTGCCCGCCAGAGGCATGCAGAAGGCTTACCGGACCTCCGCCTACCGGCCGACGGCTGCGTCCCCTAAGAAAAGAAAAACGTCCCCGTTCCGAGTTATTCCCGGTAACAAGGACAGCATGGATGACAAGACTCCCAAATACCACTAAGCCGTTCCCTCCAACCAGCCTTTTCATTACCCGTACATCGACCAGTAGCGGGCGGACGACCACCGGCAAAAGAACTTATCCGCCGCCTTTACTCCCGATTCGAACAGCTCGAGGCTCGCTTCGGGCAAAATGCTGAATTCAGTCGTTCCGACCCCGAGCGCGGGGATCTTGATGGTGCGGGACCGGTTATGCTCTTCAATATATCGCTCATCATGAGCATCCATCATAGTGGAGAACAGGGCATGGAACATGGACAGCGGGCCCACGATCCGGTGCGGCTCTCCCTTTCCCCGCCCCACCAGCTGAAAACCCAGTGTAGGCAGCCGCCTGCCGGGTTTTTTTGTTTCGTCGTCAAACAGCCAAAGTGGAAAATTGCTCAAGATTCCTCCATCCACGATATAGACGAACTGGTCGCGAAACGGTACCGAGGGTTCCTCCTTCTTGAAGCGCTTGCGGATAATGACCGGCTCGAAAAAATAAGGAATGCTCGTGCTCATGCGGATCGCCTTCGCCACGGTAAACCGGTTGGGGTCAATGCCGTATTTGCCGATATCCTGCGGGAGGACGAGCAGTTTTCCTTGGGTAATATCCGAGGCAATGATCTTAAGGTGATCCGCCGGAAGATCCCCGAACGTCCGGACTCCCTTGGCCGCCAGCAGATCATATATCCACTGCTCCAGCTTCTCCCCTGAATACAATCCTTTCTTCAACAGCAAGCGGACGGCCGGCCCGATCCAGCGGATTTCATGAAGGAAGCTCTTCTGCAGGAAGGAAGAGAAAGGGGTCTGCATGATGATCGTTTTCAATTCCTCTCCGGTGTAACCGGCGGCCAGCAGCGCAGCCACAATGGACCCGGAGGAGGTTCCGGCGGTCCGGACGAACCGAATCCCCTTCTTTGCGCTTCGCATACCGCTCCCGCCAGTCCGATCGCTTTGACCCCGCCGCCTTGAAAAACCGCATTCACCTCCACCCGATCCCCGCCTCTCGTGCTTTCTCCCGAATCTTGTCGGTTGTACAGTTTATGAGGCGCAAGCCCCGGGTTATGCCTTTAGGCTTAATCCGGGCAACAAAAAACACCCGCTTGTCCAGCAGGCGTTTCCCTTTAGTCCGTATCCAGCTCCGAGCGGATTCTCAGCAGTTCGGCTGCCCTATCCGGGTCTCTCCGGAAATATTCGAGAAGCGTTTCGATGCAGGTAATGGAATCCCAGCTCAGGTGATGCTCGATTCCCTCCACATCTTTATAAATGTTCTCCTCCTGGACACCGATCATGGTCAGGAACTCTTCGAGCAGGTGATGCCGGTCGACGAGCCGTTTGCCCATTTTCTTGCCTTTCGAGGTGAGGATGAGGCCGCGATACTTCTCGTAGACGAGGTAATTGTCCTTGTCCAGCTTCTGAATCATCTTCGTAACCGAGGATGGATGGACTTCAAGGCCCTCCGCGATGTCGGATACCCGCGCGTAGCCCTTTTCGTCGATGAGCTTGTAGATCCGCTCCAAATAATCTTCCATGCTCGGCGTTGCCATCCCGTTTTCCCCTTAATCTGCTTCCTTGCACTCTAAGTATGATAAACCATTCCCCTAGGCAGTGCAAGCCAACCCCTCCCTCTCAAAGCCTCTGAAGCCTTGATTTTGCCAAGTGTGGCCGTGCGCCGTCTGATGCAAACTAAGCCTGGAAAAAGCACAGCCGATGCCGATCATCACAGGAAGGAGCAGCCTCCATGGCAACCGAATTGCTCAGCCGGCCGCCCAAAAGCTTAGAGGTCTTCGTGCCGGAGCTGGTTTATTTTGAACCCGATGCGCTGAATTATCCAAAGGGAAAGAAGATTAAAGAATGGGCCGAGGAGAAAGGCTTGCCCATTCGGATGACCACCTCGCACAACCGGATAACGAACCTGCCCGGAGAAACCGACCTGGAGAAATACCGGATCGCCAAGCGCACGCTGGTGGTCGGGGTCCGCAAGACGCTGAAGTTCGATCAATCGAAGCCGTCCGCCGAATACGCCATCCCCATAGCCACCGGCTGCATGGCCCATTGCCATTACTGTTACCTGCAGACCACCCTCGGGGCAAAGCCCTATATCCGGGTCTATGTGAACACGGACGAGATCCTGGATGCCGCCCAGAAGTATATCGACGAACGGATTCCGGAGATTACCCGGTTCGAAGCCGCCTGTACCTCCGATCCCGTGGGCTTGGAGCATATTTCCGGTTCCCTCGCCGAGCTGATTGAATTCATGGCGAAGCAGGATTACGGAAGGCTGCGCTTCGTGACCAAATTTCACCATGTCGAGCCTTTACTGAATCTGAATCACAACAAGCATACCCGCATCCGCTTCAGCGTGAATGCCGATTATGTCATAAAGAACTTTGAGCCGGCCACCTCCTCCTTTGCAGACCGGATTACCGCCGCGGGCAAGGTGGCGCATGCCGGATACCCGCTAGGCTTCATCGTCGCCCCCATTATTTGGCACGAGGGCTGGGAGGACGGGTACCGACACTTGTTCGAGAAGCTGAAAGAGACCCTTCCGGCCGAAGCCGTAAAGGATCTCACATTCGAACTGATTCAGCACCGCTTTACCAAAACGGCCAAAAACGTCATCCTCCAGCGTTACCCGAAAACCAAGCTCGAGATGGACGAGGCGAAGCGCAAGTACAAATGGGGCCGCTGGGGCCAGGGCAAATACGTATACCCGGATGAACAGGCCCAAGCGTTAAGGGAATTCATCACGGAACAAATCTTTGAGAAATTTCCGGAAGCTCACATCGATTACTTCACCTGATACCTTATCCGGCAGCTTCGCGCGAGGGGATGAAAGGGATAATAATCCAATAGGATCCTAGAACTTAAGCCAATCCGGCGTATGGCTGTTAAACCAGATCGTAATCTGGGTCATCCGGTCCGTATAGAGAAGAATGGCGATCACGATCATCACGGCCCCGCCTATCTTCATCATGACGGACGAATAACGCAGGATCCATTTGGTCGATCCGATGAAGAACGCCAGCACCATAAACGGGATGGCGAAGCCGAGGGAATACGCCGTAATGAGTGGAAGCCAGGCATCCGGCTGCGTGGCGGCAAGCGCCAGAATGGCCGATAGGATCGGGCCTACGCACGGGGACCAGCCTGCAGCGAAGCCTATTCCAATGAGGAAGGAACCGAGGTACCCGGCCGGCTTCCATTTCATGTTCAGCTTGCGTTCCTTGATCAGGAACTGCGGCTGAAAGATGCCAAGCATGAACAGGCCCATCAGCAGAATCAGCAGAGCGGCCAGCTCGCGGATCAGATTCCGGTTATCCTTGAAGAAGTCCGCCACGAAGCCGGCCGCCCAGCTAAGGCTGAAGAAGATAACCGAAAAGCCGAGACAGAAAAACAGGGAGTGGGTAAGCGTCGCCAACCTCACTTCCTTTTTGTTGTCCCCGTTCTTGATCTGATTGACGGATATTCCGGTAATGTAGGAAAGATAAGACGGATACAGCGGCAGACAGCAGGGAGAAATGAAGGAAGCGATCCCTGCCAGAAAGGCGATCCAGATATTGACCTGTTCCATGGGTTACTCCTCTGCTACCAAATTCGCAAGCCTTTACGCAGCACCAGCGCCATCATGAGAATGGCGATCAAGAGAAGGACGACGGTCGCTCCCGGAGCAAGATTGGCCACCCCGGCGAGAATAAGCCCCCGATCACAGCCAGCTCCGAGAAAAGAACGGCCATGACCACGGAATGCCGGAAGCTCCGGGCCACAACGAGGCTGGCCGCCACCGGGATGGTGATGAGCGAAGACACCAGAAGGGCGCCGACGATCTTGATGGCTACGCTGATCACCAGCGCGGTGAGAACGGTGATCATGATGTTATAGAACCGGAGGGGAAGGCCGCTGACCGCTGCCGCATCTTCATCGAAGAACATCAGGAAGAGCTCCTTGAAGTTCAGAAGAACCACCGCGATGACCAGGAGGGCCACTCCCGCCACCATCCACAGGTCCAGCCGGTCAAGCGTATAGATGCTGCCGAACAAATAGCTGTATACGTTAATGTTAAAGCCTTTGCCGAGCGTAAACAGGAACGTAGCAAGAGCCACCCCTCCTGACATGATCACGGCAATGGAAAGCTCGGCATACGTCTTGTAGGCTTTGCGCAGCCGTTCGATGGCAAACGAGGCAAGCACCGCGAAAACGAGGCCGACCCCAACCGGGTAGACATTGATCATAAAGCCGAGGGCGACGCCGGCAATGGAAACATGAGCCAGCGTGTCTCCTATCATCGACAAGCGCCTCAACACGAGAAAGATTCCCATCAGAGGGGCGGTTATGCCGATCAGGATACCCCCAATCAGCGCCCTGACGAAGAAAGCGTCCGAAAAAATCTCCACTTACCGCACACTCCCCTGCAGCACTTCTTCGTAGCCTCTTAAATCCGAAAGAGCATGGGACAGGCTCGTTTCCCCGCAATCCTCCGGATCGTGCGTATGCTTCACATAAAATTTCAGCTTCCCGGCCGACTGGACCGGCTCCGATCCCAGGTAAGACTGCAGGGCCTCCCTGTCGTGGGAGACCATCAGGAAGGTTATGTCATGGTGATGGTGCATATGCCGCAGCAGGTGGAAAAAGCCCTCCTGCGTCTCGGCGTCGATCCCTACCGTCGGCTCGTCCAGGATGAGCAGGTCCGGGTTGTTGATCAGCGCCCGCGCCAGAAAGGCACGCTGCTGCTGGCCGCCGGACAGCTGGCCGATCCTCCGGTCCGCCAGATCCTCTATCCCCATCACCCGCAGCGCTTCGCTGCACTTGGCGGAATCCTCCCGGTTCAACCGGCGGAACATGTTCTTGCGCCCGTAAAGCCCCGACATGACGACTTCCCGGACGGTCGCCGGGAAGAGGGGTTGAAGTTATTCTTCTGGGGGACATAGCCGATCCGCTCCCAGTCCTTGAACCGGCCAACCGGTTCTCCGAAGAGTCGGATGGTTCCCTTCTGGGGCTTGATGAGGCCGACGATCATCCGCAGAAGCGTCGTTTTGCCGGCTCCGTTGGACCCGACCAGACCGACGAAATCCCGCTGGAGAACCGAAAAATTCAATTGATCTATTACCTGTTTATTTTCATAAGAGAAGGACAAATCTTCGATTTCGATGACATGCTGGTGGCAGTCTCGGGCCGAAGTACCGGCCATAGGGACCCGCTCCTTTTCCTAGTGGAATCGTAGTTTCATTGTAAAGCTTTCAGTAAATTTTGCAAATTCGTCTCCATGACGCCGAAATAGTCCTTCCCTGCCTTAACCTCTTCCTCCGTCAACCCTTCGAGAGGATTCAGCACGAGCGTCTGAATGCCGGCGTCTTTGGCAAGCGTTTTGGCTGTTTTGTCGGAAACAAGCTCCTCGAAAAATATATATTTCACTCCGCTCTCTTTAATGAATGCCTTCACCGCTCTCATATCCTGAGAGGTAGGCTCTGCATCCGGAGACAGCCCCATGATGGCCTTCTGGGTCAAGCCGTAATCGCGGCAGAGGTACCCGAAGGCATCGTGGGAGACGACAATCTCCTTGCGCGGCACCTTGGACAGAGAATCGCGGTAAGAGGCGTCAAGGGCGTCGAACTTCTTCGAAAGCTCGGCGAAATTCGCTTCGTAATCCGCCTTGTGGGCCGGATCGGCCTGGATAAAGCCGTCCTTGATGGCGCCTGCCATCTTCTTAGCGTTAGCCGGACTTAGCCAAGCGTGGGGATCGACTCCTTCATGCCCGTGAGCCTCACTACCGGAATGAGCTTCATCCTGATCCTTCATGAGCTCGACACTCTTGCTCGTTTCCACGACCTTCACTTTGCTGTCCTTCGGAAGACTCTGAAGAAAATCGTCCACCCAGCCCTCGAAGCCGGCTCCCTGGTATACCAGCATTTCCGCCTTCGTCATCAGCCGGATATCATTGCTCTTCGGGGACCAGTCGTGCGGCTCGACCCCCGCCGGTACCAGATTGATCACATTCGCATGGTCTCCCCCAATCTTGCCGGCAAAGTCGTACAGGGGATAAAAGCTTGTCACCACATTGACTTTCCCTTCCTGAAGCTGGGCTTGGCCGGCTCCCTTGCCGCATCCGGTTAAAGCGGCCGCCGAGAGCAGCAGCAGAAGGAAGATGAGAGGATAAGTTCGTTTCAAGGATGGTCACTCCGATCCATTCTTAATCGTAATCATTTTTATTTACAAGGAGCATTATAAGCCCGCCCTTCCGCCGGTGTCAATATAAATCATAATGATTACGATTTAATGTTATGCCTGGGAATAACAAAAAAGCGCCGCCGGGACATAATCCGGCGGGCGCCTTGTAATGGATTTGTTACTCCGGAGTCCATTCCGGGTGCCCGGTCAGCAAGCCGTCGCTTATGCCTAATCGGTACATCAGGAACAAGCCGAAGCCGATGCTGAAGACCGCCGTTCCGATCCCGAGCACCCGGTTAAGGGACTGGGTCCGCTTGGAGAAGATGAAAGGAAGGCCGATGGCCATCGTCACGAGCATCATGCCCGCCACCGTCCCGAGCCCGAAAATGAACAGGTAGAAGAAGGCCAGCTTCTCGTTCGAGATGGCATTCAGAACCAGTAGCGCCACGGCGGCCGAGCCCGCCATTCCATGAACCAGCCCCACCGCAAGAGGCCGTATGTACCGGGACCGCAGAGAAAGGCCGTCCGCAGCCTCTGCCGGCTCCGTTCCATGCGGGTGGGCGTGCTGCTTCGTGAACAGCCTTCTCAAGCTGAACAGCCCCAGAATGACGATCATCACGCCGACGCTAAACTCCATGGACAGGCCAAGTGCAGGCGGAATCGTGAATTTCATATAAATGATGGCCGAACCGATCAACAGAATGGTAAGGGTGTGGCCAAGCCCCAGGCGATGCCGATCAAGCCGGCCCGGCCTAATTTTCTTTGTTCGCTGACGATGGTCGTCACTGCCACCACGTGATCCGCATCGGTGGAATGCCGCATCCCTAGAAAGAAACCAAGCAGTAAAACCGAAATCCACTCCATAGAATAACTCCTTTTTTCTTAGAAGTATAGCATAAAGACGGGCTTATGTAAGGTTAAATTACACAAACCGGGAGGCGGCGTTTTGTTCTCCACCTGCCTACGATGGATGAGCTTCCGATTACGCCTGCAGCCAAAAGCCCCTGCGGGTCCTCCCGCAAGGGCTTCTTCAGACGGTTTACTTGACGATGGCCCCGTTCGGCAGGTCCTCGGCTACCGTAGCGAGCGTTAGCTTGTCGCCATCCGAGGCGGCCAGGATCATGCCCTGCGACAGCTCGCCCCGCAGCTTGACCGGCTTCAGATTGGTCACGCAAATGACCTTGCGTCCGACCAATTCTTCCGGGCTGTAGTGCTTGGCGATGCCGGAGACGACCTGCCGCTGCTCGAAGCCTAGATCAAGCTGCAGCTTAAGCAGCTTGTCGGCCTTCTTCACCGGCTCCGCGGCGGTCACCTGCGCCACGCGCAGCTCGACCTTGAAGAAATCATCGATGCTGATTTCTTCGGCCCGGTCGGGCTCGGCGGCTGGCGCCGGAGCGCCCGCCGCGGCGCCGGCCGGCGTGCCGGCCTCGGCAGCCGCCGCTCCCTGCAGGTCGAGCGCGCCAAGCGCGGCGACCGTAGAGCCAGGAGCGTCGGCCGCTGCGGCCGGTGCCGGCTGGGCGGCGGCCCCGCCCCCATCGCCTCGGCGATGTAGGCGATCTCGGGCTCTGCCTCGAGGCGCGGGAAGATCGGCTCCGCCTTTTGCACGCGGGCACCGGCCGGCAGCGCGCCGAAGCCGTACAGACTCTCCCAGGCGGCCAGCTCGGCGCCTTCGATGCCAAGCTGGCGGCGGATCTTCTCCGGCGTCTGCGTTAAGAACGGCTGCAGCAGAATGGAGACGTTCCGCAGGCACTCCGCCAGGCAGTAGAGCACGGA
This sequence comes from Paenibacillus sp. CC-CFT747, assembly GCA_030323305.1. Lineage (GTDB taxonomy): Bacteria > Bacillota > Bacilli > Paenibacillales > NBRC-103111 > Paenibacillus_AO > Paenibacillus_AO aurantius. The sequence continues at coordinate 5,813,886 of CP106741.1, forward strand.
GCCGAGCTCGGCGCGGCGGGAATCATCCTTCGCTAGCGCCCAAGGCTGCGTCTCGTCGATGTATTTGTTCGTCCGGCGAATGAGCTGCCAGATGGCGCCCAAGGCGACGGAGAACTCCATGCTCTCCATGACCTCCTCGACCTTGGCAACGGTCGAGCGGGCGGTAGCAATCAGGTCGGCATCGAACGGAGTCGATCCTTCCACGTAGGCCGGTATCACCCCATCGAAGTATTTGTCGATCATTGCTACCGTCCGGTTCAGCAGGTTGCCGAGGTCGTTCGCGAGATCGTAATTGATCCGCTCAACGAAGCTTTCCGGCGTGAAGGTGCCGTCCGAGCCGAAAGGCACCTCGCGGAGCAGGTAATAGCGCAGGGCGTCCAGCCCGTACCGGTCGATAAGCGTTACCGGATCGACGACGTTTCCTTTGGATTTGGACATTTTGCCGTCCTTCATGAGGAGCCAGCCGTGGCTGAATACTTTTTCGGAAGAGGCTGGTTCAGCGCCATCAGCATGATCGGCCAATAAATCGTATGGAAGCGCACGATCTCCTTGCTCATTAGGTGAACGTCCGCCGGCCAGTATTTCGCATACTTGCTTTCATCCTCCGAGCCGTAGCCTAGAGCCGTAATGTAGTTCGACAGCGCGTCGATCCATACGTAGATGACATGCTTCGGGTCCCCTGGAACGGGAACGCCCCATTCGAACGTGCTCCGGGACACGGCCAGATCCTCCAGCCCCGGCTTGATGAAGTTGTTGATCATCTCATTCTTGCGCGCTTCCGGCTGGATAAAATCCGGATTCTCGGCATAGTATTGGAGCAGGCGGTCGGCGTACTTGCTCATCCGGAAGAAGTAGTTCTGCTCGCTGACCTTCTTCACGGGGCGTCCGCAGTCCGGGCATTTGCCGTCCACGAGCTGTCGCTCCAAGATGAATGATTCGCACGGCGTACAGTACCAGCCCTCGTAGGTTCCGAGGTAGATGTCCCCCTGATCGAGCAGCTGCCGGAAGATTTTTTGGACGGCCTCCTTGTGCCGCGGCTCGGTCGTGCGGATGAAATCATCATAGGAAATGTCGAGCTTGCTCCAAAGCTCCTTGATGCCCGCCACGATCCGGTCCACGAACTGCTGCGGGGTTTCGCCTTTCTCCTCCGCCTTCTCCTGAATTTTTTGCCCGTGCTCGTCGGTTCCCGTCAAATACATAACGTCGTAACCGCGAAGCCTTTTGTACCGGGCCATGGCATCTCCTGCCACCGTCGAATAGGCATGGCCGATATGCAGCTTGTCGCTCGGGTAATAGATGGGAGTGGTGATGTAGAACGTTGGTTTCGTCTGGCTCATGGGAGCGTTCCCTCCTGCTTAATCGATTTTGGAATGCAAAAAAGCCCTTCGTCCGTCTTGGGACGAGAGCTTCGGCTCACGCGGTACCACCCAGGTTCCCCCGCTGCTCGCACATCGGGGCTCTGCCAGTCTTGCGACTGCTTCTTTAACGCAGAAGGTACGTCGTCCTCTTACCCTCAGGCTCGAAGACAAGCTCTCCGGGACCATCTTCCGTGTGCTCTCCTGTACCGGTTCTCAGCTTCCCCGGCTCTCTGGCGACAGTGCGCTGCACGTACTTATCCGTTCATTGAAAACTGCCTATTCGGTTTCTACTTGTATTTCCTCAATATAACGAAACGCACGGCCTTGTGTCAAGCCGGCGGCAGAGAATCGGGCGGTGTCCCTCCGTCTTTCTTGGGCGGGACCGGATCCAGCCCTCCCGGATGTAACGGATGACACTTGCATAGACGAATCACCGTTAGCACCGAGCCCTTCCAGGCTCCGTGTATATCGATGGCTTCCAGCGCGTACTGGGAGCATGTCGGGTAGAACCGGCAGGTCGGAGGCTTCAGCGGCGACACGAATTTCCGGTAGACGTGTACGGGGGCTTTGACCGCTTGGCGGAGAAAGCTCATGACGGGGTGTCCCGGCGGGCCGCACAATCTTCGCAAAGCCCGTAGATTTCGAATTTATGCTTAACGACTTGGAACCCCTCCGGAAGCCCGGATACGGCATCCATGGGGCAGTAAGTCACAGAGTATGTCTTGTCGCAGTTCATACAGATGATGTGATGGTGGTGATGATTCTCGCCGCAGCTGACCCGGAACTTGATCCCGTCCTCCAGCACGAACTGCTCGAGAACGCCCATTTCGTGCATCAGCCTCAGGTTCCGGTAGACGGTGTCGAAGCTTAATCCGGGATACAGACGTCCCATATACTCATATACGGCTTTGGGGGTCAGGGCGCTCCCTCTTCAGCAAAAAGACCGGCAAGCGTCTTTCTCTGGTCCGTAATGCGCATGCCCTGCTTCACCATCTCCTGAATGATTTCCTCGGCTGTCACTTTCATTCCCTCCAAACTTTGGCTTAGGACCCACCCCATCGTTCCAGGCATTTCGGAAGTTGGGGTCTTGTTTCATGATGCCTAAATTAGGCGGGGCTGTCAATTCAGCGGGGCTGTGTCATTGAGAATGAATATCAAACTCATTGACAGCCTTCCGGCCGTCCCCTACAATTTGAGTATATCATCAAACGAACGGACCGGAGGAGCTTAGACATGAGCTTAAGCATCGAAGAGCGGACTTATTTGGAGAAGATCTTCCACCTGCGCTTCCGCATAGAATCCGGCTCTCAGCCTCAGCCGGATTCCGGCGGGACGCCTGTAACCGAGGGCAGCCGGCTGCAGCAGGAAGAGGGGCTAGAGGAAACGATCTCCCTTTTCGCTAAGATTAGGGAGATCGATCGGCTGCCGATCGCGGCTTCGCAGTTCACCAAATTCTACAGCCGCATGCTTTGCGGCGTTCTTTACGCCATGAGCGTATACCGCATCGGGTTGGACGCCTCTCTTCCCTCCCTCTCTGTCGCTTGGGACAAGGAGCAGCCTTTCACCTTGATTCTCGCTCCGGAAGGGACCCCGGATCCGGAAACTCTCGCTTCGGGCGGTGACCGAAACACTTGGAGAGCCCACACCCTTGCCGCCCTGTTCACCGGAAATCTGCAGCGTCTCTTCTGTCTTCTAAGCGGGCGTTACCGCCTGAGCCCGCAGATGCTGTGGGAGAACGCCGCCGTCTATGTGCATCACTTCTACGGCGAGATGATCGCCGGGGCGGCCGCCGGTTCGGCCCGGGAACGCATCACCGGAGATTACCGCTTTCTGCTAAGCGAAGAAGCCGCCTGGCTGACCGGGGGAACAAGCTTCAATCCGCTCGGCGTGGAAGGCCGGTGCATTCCCCACCCCGCCCAGCCCGGTGTCTCGTTTCGCGTACGCAAAACCTGCTGCCTCAAATACCAGCTTCCGGACAGCGGCAGCTGCACGACTTGTCCGCTTATCACCGACGAGGAGCGCAGCGGCAAGCTAACAGCCGGTAAACCGAAATAAAACGAGAACGGGACTTCCCTGGAGGGAGGTCCCGTTTCTTTTACGCTCCAATGGATGGCTTCATTCGGAAACCGGCTTAGGCCGGTTCCGTCTTGGCACCGAGCTCGGCGATCAGGTCTTCCAGGCTGATCTCGCTCATGGAGCCTAGGGTCCGGTCCACCTCTCCGAAGACAAGCCGGCACGTCAAGGGGTTCGGAACCGTTACGACCTTCATGCCCGCCCGTTTGGCGGCAAGCGCCCCGTTCGGCGAATCCTCGAAGGCAAGGGCCCGTTCCGGAGCCACGCCCAGCTGCTCCAGTACTTGGCGGTAAAGAGCAGGATCGGGCTTGACCTTCTCCACATGATCGGCCGTCTGAATGCATTCGAAATAAGAAGTCAGGCCGTATCGGTCCAAGTACCCGGTGACCCAATCCAGCCGGGAGCTGGAAGCCAGCCCGATTCTCAGCCCCAACCGCCGGGCCGACTCCAGATACTCGCGCACGCCCGGCCGGATGTCCTCCGTCTCCATCAGCGACTGGAATCTTTCCTTTCTTCTGGCCCTCGCCGTCTCCCGGTCCACCGGTCGTCCTACACACTCGTCGAGATGGGCGTAGGTGTCAAAGCCGTTCGTGCCCACCACGCTCCCCCACACTTCGAGCGTAAGCTCCGCTCCGTGTTCTTTAAACAGCTCCTGAAAGGAAGCGAACTCATTCGTTTCCGTATCGAGAATTAGCCCGTCAAAATCAAAAACCACCGCTTCGATCATCCGTCCTGCTCCTTTATCCGTCGTTTTCGGCCAAGTGATCTGCCTGCCTCTTCAGCATACCATTCCCGCCCCGCTGCGTCATTCTGGTGCCTTCTCCGCAAATAAAGTTCTGCTATTGATTATTGTGCCGGCTAAAGCATTTGAACGCAAAAAAGCTGCCTTTCCTCTTAAAAGGAAGGCAGCCTTGACGGTCTTAGTGATAGTATTTCTTAATAGGCATTACGGCAAGAATACTGTTGTTCCGGAAGAGCTTGGCCTCCTGGCGGTCGAAGCAATAAGCGACACAACATTGGGCACCGGTTGTCAAAATATCGATCTTGTGCTGGACCGTTCGGTTATCGCTGTCCAGGTAGATGATGTTTACCGGTTCTCCCATGAATTGATCCAATGCTAGATCCATTTGCCTGTTCCTCGCTTTCTGTTGCTTAATAAGAAGCTCGTAACGGTGCGAAATGGCGTTATCTATTCCATACCCAAAGGGAAATATTTCCTGTCTGCTGGTTCGTGCAACAACAGTATATAATTCGTTACATCAAACAGTATATCACAGGTTGTCCCATTAGGGAAGGAATGAACTGGAATTTTGTCGATTGCTGCCTTGCGTCTTACCGTGAACACAGTCGATTCGGCACTAAATCGAATGGATCATGTGGTGATGATAATGAACGGTCCCCTGATAGGGCGGGAAAGCTTCTCCTACTTCCCAGGATTCAACCAAACGATGGGCGTGAGCATAGCTGTAGCCCATCCCCATTAAATAAGAGATGGCGGCCACCTCATACATAGCATGGGCGGGAGAGGTCATGGGGAGCTCATGAAGTCCGTAACCGACTACTGGCCGGACCGCGGACAATACCTGTCTGCGCAAGGGCATTTTCTATCCTTCCTTTCGGTATTGGGTTCCTACCCTTCCACTATATGCCCGCTTCCGGCCAAATTCTCAAGGCAACTACCCATTTCCCTGCCTCAGCCGCAGACAAAGTCTTGGTTCTCCCCTGCCTTTAGGCCGACCCCTTCCGGGAGGATATGCTCCACACTTCGGCGTACTTCGTCCTTTTCCCACAAGGTCCTGCTCAAGAGGGAGACCAGCCCGTGGTCGGTACCGGTGCGGATCAGCCGGCCGATTCCCTGCCGCAGCCGGAGCAGCATATAGGGCAGATCCACTTCCTCGAAGGGCGCCGCGGATGCCTGTCTTTTGGCTTCGTAAACCGGGTCCTGCGGAGGAAAAGGCAGCTCCCAAATCATAACGTGGGACAGGGACGGACCCGGAATATCCAAGCCTTCCCATAGGCTCACGGCACACAGCACACTGGTTTCCTCCCGTTGGAAGGAGGAGATCAAGTGACTGATTTCCCCGTCTCCTTCGTAGTAGAACGTTCCCGCCCCGGCCAAGGGATGACTCCCCAGCTCCGCTTTGAACCGGGCCAGTTCCTCCTTCGCCGGGAACAGGATAAGGGCGCGTCCCTCTGTTCGTGCCAGCAGCCGGAGAGCCGTCTCTTTCTTCTCCTCAAAGCTCCCCCGACTGCCAGCGTGGGGCGATGACCTCCATCTGTTCGGCGTAGCGGTAAGGAGAAGGGGTGGAAAAAGATAGGAAAGCCTCCATGCCGAGACTGTCGGCCACGTACCGGAAGGACCCGCCAACGGATAAGGTGGCCGAGGAGAAGACAATGGGCATCGCCTGGGAGAAGACATGCTCCTTAAGCACTTCCTTAACGGCTTTCGGCATGATGGTCAGGGTGGCCCCTTCCCCTTCGCCGTCCAGCCAGCAGATCAGGCGGTCCGAATGACGGAAGAGGCCGAGGGCCTTCTGGATCATCTCGATATGCTCTTCCACAATCCGCAGCTGGTAATCGTTCAGCGTATAAAGCTCGCTTTCGAACACCAGCTCCTCTTCAATCTCCGTGAGGAGCGAACGAAACCGGCTTACTTCGCGAATCAGGGAAGCGTCCTGCCGGATTTTTTGCGGTCGGAACCGTGCACCTTCTCGGAATGTCCCGCCAACGCCTCGAAAAGCACCTCGCTCTGAAGAATCGCCTCGTCGATGAGAACGGCGAGCTTCTCCCGAATTTCCCCTTGAAGCAGCCGGGTGACCAGCTCTTCGAATACCGCATGCTTCAGCTTATAGGTGAGAGCCTTCTGAGCGGCGGTTTCCAGCAGGTGACCCTCATCGAATACCACGGAGCTGTGCTCCGGCAGCAGAGGCAGCTGGCCTTCCCGTTTGCGGGCCTCGTAAGTCCACACATGCTCCATATAGAAATCATGTGAGCAGATGATGAGATCGGCCGATTTGCGGTAATGGTCCCTCGACAGGGTCTGTCCGCACCGGTGCCGCTGCTCGCAGGCGAAGCAGTCCTGGAAGGAATCCCAGTTGACCCGGCTCCACTGCTCGTCATTCAAGCCCGGATAATGCTTGCGGTCCCCATAAGGGTGAAAAGCCTGCAGGGTCTCGTAGGAATGGACAAAGTCCGGGAGTTCCTCGTAAAGCTCCTGCCAGGCGAGGCCGTCCGGCCCCGTCCGGGCTTTATCCAATTTGTTCAGACAGAGATATTGATCCATCGATTTGCCCAGACGCGCGTCAATCCGCAGCCCCAGGTGGCGGGCCAGCTTCGCCACGTCCCCTTCCGGCTTCACGAGCTGTTCGATCAGCGATTCGTCGGCGCAGGCAATTACGGCAGGCTTGCGGGTATAGCGGGCATAGCCGGCCGCGTACAGCAAATAAACGAGCGTTTTCCCCGTTCCCACCCCCGCCTCGGCCAGGATGGTCTTCTTCTCCGCATACGCTCTTTCGAGCTGGAAGGCCATATAAATTTGTTCGTCCCGAACTTCAAAGCCTGCTTCCGGAAGCAGGTCATAGAAAACATCCGATACCCAGTCGCTCAACTGCCCGACGAACGGCTGGGACGGATCGTATGCAAACGGATAACGTTCCACTCCATTTTCCCCCATCTTGTCATGGTACGGTAAACTTTAATTATCTCATGAAATCATTCTCTTGGCAAAGAAAAAAGGCCAGCCGGCTCCAACCGACTGGCTTGCCCCTTCCCATTCGCCCGGAAGCAGGCTGATCCGCTCCCCTTCCCTGTCCTTACCCGGTGCCGAGCACTTTGCGGCCTCTCGGCTGGGTCCCGCCCGCATCAGGCTCTAAGGTAACCCCAATCCCGTCAAAGCTCAGGTTCTCCTGCTTGACCGGGTAGGTAAGGATTCCGCTGCCTTTCTCATCCGTTACCAGGGTTCCGCAGTTGTAGCGGACTCCGTTCTTCAGAAGCCAAACCTGGTAGGCCTGATCGCCTTGGGTGGGCGGCATCCCTTGGAGCTCCACCACGATTTCGTTCCCCCCGTCCCGCTTCATGACCGTTGCCCGGCCTCCCGCGTTAAGCAAGCCGTCCACCGGTTTCAGCGTGTAGGTCTGTACGATTTCGGCGGGTCCGGCGATCCTGGCGGCCGGCTTCCCCGATTCTTTCGCAGGGCCTAGGGCATAAAGGGCAAGGAGGACGGCTGCAGCGGCCGCGGCACCGGTCAAGGCGGAATAAAGCGGACGCATGCCGCTTCTCCGCACCGGAACCTGTACCGGATGGAAACGGGAAGGGGCCTCCTTGGGTTCGGGGGAAACCGAGGAATCCCCAAAAATCCCAAGCATGACCTCTTCCTTCAAATCGGCCGGAACATCCTGCTCGTCTTCCTGAAGGCCGATGGCCGTCCAAGTCTCTTTCAGCTCGCTCAGCTCCTGCGCGCAGGTGGGGCAGACGGACAAGTGACGTTCAAAGGCCTGGCGCTCTTCCTGGTTGCCCTCTCCCGTCAAATAAGGGATAAGCTGCTCACATGGGGTCTGACCGTTTTCTTGCACGTTTATCCCTCCCTCTGCTTCTGTATGGACTGGCGCAGCAGCTTCAGCGTTTGGTGAAGCCGGCTTTTGATGGTACCGAGCGGTTCGTTGGCTTCGCTTGCCACCTCGCTTAAGGTGTAGCCCTCCCAATAAACCCTCTCGAGAAGACGGATTTGATTGGAGGAGAGGTGCCGGTAAGCCTGCCGGATCTCTTCCCGTGTTAAAGCCCGGGTTATAACCGCTTCCGGTCCCTGATCCGTAGGTGCCTCGAACCGCTCCCATTCTTCCGCCTCCAGGGGCACCTCCCGGGAGGAGCGCTGCTCCTTGCGGACATGGTCAATGGCCATATTTCTTGTAACCGTCAGCAGCCAGCTGACGAACTGCCCTTTGTCCGGATCGTATCCCTTTCGTGTGGTCCAGATCCGGGTAAATACCCCTTGAACGATTTCTCTGGCCCCCTGCTCCTCCTTAACGGATTTCAGGGCAAAGGAATATACCAGCCTGACATAGCGATCATACACTTCCTCCAGCGCCGGACGATGCCGGGCGCGAACGAGCTCCATCAATTCCGCATCCGTTTTGCCGCGCATCCCGTTACCCCTTGCCTCAAAATGAAGTTCCCTTCCGTCTGGCTGCGCCGCATGCTGTGCTTCTATTGTCCTATATCCCCTGCCTGGGCGCAACGGGTTTCTGAGGCAAAAAAGCCCGGTTCGTCGGGGACGAAACCGGGAATAGGAACAAGCTATTTGACGATGATCCGCCCCTTCATGCTGCTCTTATGGGGCTCGCATACGTAATCGTAAACGCCCGGCTTGTCGAGTTGAATCGTGGCTGACTCCCCTTGGACAGGAGAGGGGTGGCAAAGGATCCGTCCACCGCGGCGGCATTGTGGCGGACACTGTCCAAATTGGTGAAGGTGACGGTAGAGCCGGCCTCTACGGTCAGCTCGGGGATGCCGAAGGCGAAGCCGCTGATGTCCACCTGGTAGCTTTTCCCGGCGGGTTTGGCCGTTCCGGCAAAGGAGAAGGGATCCACAGCATGCCAGATGTTGTTAACATTCTGCCCCAGGGTGTCGCCCCGGTTACCATCTTTACTGAACCTATAAAGAGGAGCTCCCTTGTAGGCCGTCTGCTTCGAGCCGTCCGCCCTTGTCATGGTGGTGAAATCCGCCTGGTCCGTACCGGTAGGGGCTTGAATCGCCTCCTCGTAATAGACAGGCCAGTTCGTTTCACAAGTGCCGCTGCAGGCGCTCTTCTCGTAGCTGTCCTTATCAAAGGTATACAGGGTTCTTCCGTAGGAATCGGTTAAATAGAGGCCGATCCCTTCCTTCTGCCCGATGGCGGCAAACGAAGGCGCTTCCACCACGTACCAGATTTTGTTCACCGCCTCCCCGAACGTATCCCCCGGCGCCTTATCGCCGATATAATAATAAAGCGGCCAGCCTTTGTAGGTTGTTTGCTTTGTCCCATCGGCTCTTGTCAGCGTCCCGAAGTCTTCTTTCTTCAGCCCGGCGGGCACTTTTAATTTCTCGCTGTAGTAAACCGGCCAGTTCTCCAAACATTTGCCTTGGCAGGAGTTGAGGTTAGCCGAGTCCTTGCTGAAGTAGTAGAGCGTCCTTCCTTTGCTGTCTGCGAGATAGGATCCGAGCTCCGGCGATGCTGCAAAGGAGAGAGAATCATAAGAGAGCGCCTTCAAAGCGTCCGGCTTAATCACCCGCTTCTCGGTCAGTACCTCCGCCAGCGTCTTTCCTGCTCCTTTGACCGGGATAGACAAGCTCTCCACCAGCGCGGAGGCCATGTTGACATTGCGAAAGGGCTTGGCGGCCGCCTCTTTGCCGAGACCTGCCAACCGGGCGGCCTCCAGTACCTTGTCATAGGTAAAATCTTGGTCCTGCTTGTAGCCCACCGCTTCCAGCATAACTTTGTAAACCTGCTCCGAGGTAATCCCGGACAGCGGGTCGAACTTCCCTCCTCCGATTCCGGTCCACCCCAGCTCGGGATGATGCTTCAAGTAGGCCAGAATATTTCTCCCCTCCGGCCATACCAGAACGGCGTCACTGAAGGTTTCCCTATCCGGCATGGAGAAGGCCGCCGCTTCCCCTTCCAGCCCCTTCATCCGCAAGTATAGAATAGCGGCCTGCAGGCGGGTCGTCGGCTTACTTAAATAAGCGTCCGTCAGTCCGCTTCCTTCTCCCTGCAGAATGCCAAGCTCCGCCGCCAGGTCCGTGTCGGATACGACCTGGGCGGCCGTTCCCGCTGCTCCGTCCGCGGATGCCTGAGCGGCTGGAAGGACCGCCGCGGCCGCCACGATGCCGGCCAGCATCCAGTGATGGGTTTTCGATTTAAGGTTCATACGTCTCCTCCTCATGATTTCCTCGTTATTTCTGTTGGGACAGCCAGGATGCCAGAATGTCGATCTGTTCCTTGGACAGCTTGCCGCCAAAGCCGGGCATGTCGCCGCCGCCCTGCTCGATCTGGCGGATGATTTGGTCCTTCGTCTTGCGTGAGCCCACCTGCTGCAGGTTCGGCCCGAAGCCGCCCTTCAGCTCGGCGGCGTGGCACCCGATGCAGCTGCCGCGGTACAGCTCTTCGGCTTTGGCGGCCGAAGCGGCTGCCGGGGCCGCTGCTTCAGAAGCCGGCGTGGCGGCGGGCTTCGGAGCGGCCGGCGACGGCGAAGCTGCCGGCGCGGACGCAGCGGCGGAAGGCTTAGGCGACGGCTCGCCGGCGGGCTTGGCGGCTGCCGGGGGCTAGCCGACGGTGCCGGCTTGGCCGTCACAGCCGGAGCGGCGACGCCGGCAGAGGATGCCGGCGGGGCGGCCGGCGAGGCGGCGGGCTTCGCGGTCGGCTCAGCCGAAGCGACCGGCGTCACCGCAGGAGACGGCACCGCCGGCGGAGCGGCCGAAGGCGCGGCCGTGCCCGCGGCGGCTGACGGGGACGCGGCCGCCAAAGCCGACGGAGCCGCCGCTCCCTCCGGCGTGACTTTGCCGCAGCCGGCGAGCCCTATAGCGGCTGCAGCAATCCATAGCGCTGCACAGCCTTTTTGCATGAGGCATCGGTCTCCTTTCGGGTAAATTCTTCCTTCCTCTAAGGAAACGACAGGGTCGCCCAAACGGTTCGCCCTTCCACAAAAAAATAAAAGCCCCCTGTTATAGGGAGCTTTACTGGCATGTTATAGGTTCCTACTGTCTTACTCGGGACGAAGAATGTATTCCGCCCGGTCCGTCCGAATGAGTAACGACTGGGCCTCCTGCCGGCTTTCCAGCTTGTCGTTGAAAGGAATTTCATACAGGTTCTGCGGGAGAGGGGCCTCTTCCTCCGGGACACCTTCTACCTTGCCTTCTCCTTGAAGAATAAGAGAACGCTCCGAAATATAATCATCAGGATGCGTTTCATTGCGAACCGCCACCACGACCTCGTTCAGCTGCAGCGTCACGCTGTCCAGATCTCCGTCCTCTTTCTTATCTATGACGAGAGGCCGGTCTTTGCAGGATTCCAGCCATTCCTTAATGCTTTTCAGCGTCTGTTCCATCTTCGTCAGCCTCCAATCGGAATCGTTATGCTATACCTTACCCGATTCGGCTTGGCTTTAATCAATAGCCTTTCGCGTCCTGTTCATTAATGTTAAGAAAAAATTCAGTAGCGCCCCGCTCCGTTACCCCCTATAATCGATAGGAGCGGAAAAATTCACGAATTGTTTACAAACTCACAGGAGAGTGACCCAAACTGGACCAGCACCCAACCCGTCCCAAAAGCATATTGCTCTATATCTTATCGCGTCTGCCGCTGCTTATTCTGCCCGCCCTCCTGGTAGGATTGACGGAATTTTGCAACCGCGGACATGTCAAAGCCACCATCAAATGGGTCCTCCAGCGCCCCCATGAATTTGCGCTCAATTACCTTCTGGTGTTCGGTCTCTACTTCCTGTTCGTGGCTTTGACCAGCCGTATGCGCACTTCTTATTGGATCGTTACCTTTATCCTGCTGACGAGCTCTCTGGTCAGCGGCATCAAATTTAAAATTCTCGGTCTGCCCCTGCTTCCCTGGGACCTTGTCCTGAGCAGCGAAGGAGCAGATGTCGCGCAGTACGCGGGAGACCTGCTCCGCTGGGAGCTGGTCGGCGGGGTCGCCGCCTTCTTCCTGATCAGCTATTTGGTGCTCCACCGGGTTCCCCGCATAGCCCGCAAAAGCAACTGGCCCGAAAGAGCCGTATTGCTCCTGCTGTCGGCCTTTCTGCTGTACGGAACCTACACGAACAAGCCGTTTAAATTTCAAAACGCTTTCAAAATCAGCACCATTCCTTGGGATCAGGCGGAGAATTACTTACAGAACGGTTTTCTGCTGACCTCGATGCTTAATATGGATCTCGTGTTCATTCCCGAACCGGAAGGCTACACCTCAACCGCCATCGAGAATTACATCAAAGAGATCCCCCGCCGAACGAATACCGACGGCGCCATTAAGCCGAATATTATCGTCATGCTGAGCGAATCGTTCTGGGATCCGACTCTCATGAAAGATATCCGGTTCAGCGAAGATCCGATTCCGTTCTTTCATTCCCTCCAGCAGAACTACACCAGCGGAACGCTGCTCTCCCCCAATTTGGAGGAGGCACGGCCAATGTGGAATTCGAAGTGCTGTCCGGCAATTCCATTCGTTTTCTGCCCCAGGGATCGCTCGCTTACATTCAATATGTCAACCATGAGGTAGACTCGCTTGCGAGCATTTTGGACCGGCAGGATTACAACACCGTTTCGGTTAATCCTTTTCATAACTGGTTTTTTGACAGCAACAAGGTTTATAAGGATTTTGGCTTCGGGAAGTTTATTTCCAGCGAATTTTTTGACTCGGGCGTGAACGGGCTGTATATCCCGGACACGAAGGTTTCGGAAGTCATTATTAACGAGGCCCAGAAATCGAAAGGGCCGGACTTTATTTTTGCCAATACGATGGAGAACCACTGGCCGTACGAGCCCTGGAAATTCGGCAACAACAACCATTTCAAGGTGCTCAACAGCTATTCGGAGGAAACGAAGGGCATCATCGAGACTTACGCTCAGGGAGTCCACAATGCGGAGCAGTCGCTCAAAATGATGGTGGACCATTTCAGCAAGACGAAGGAACCGACCATCATCGTATTCTTTGGGGACCACCTACCGCTGCTAGGCAACGAGTACGGGGTATATAAGGAAACCGGTTACCTTACGGAGAACGATCCGGACTTCCTCAAGAAAATGTACAGCACTCCGTTTGTAGTATGGAACAACTACCTGCCGGAGAAGAAGGAAACGCTGAACATCAATCCTTCGTTCCTCGGTCCTTACGTTCTTAATTTGGCGGAGCGTAAAGGCTCTTATTACACGGATTACCTCTACCAGCTGTCCAAGAAAATGCCGATCATTCCGCCGAAGAATCACTACGAAGAAATGAACATCAAGGAAGAGGATCTGACGGAATACAAGCTTCTCCAGCATGACATCCTCTTCGGCTCGCGCTACGGGTACAAGGATATTTCGGAGCCTATTATTCATAAGGACTACGTGCTGGGCTTCGGAGATATGAAGATTGAAAGCGTCGATTCGGAAGTTCTCGCTTCTCCGGACTCTCAAGGGGAATCCGATACCCCGGTGGAGATTCACGGCCATTTCTTTGTTCCGGGAAGCATAGTCTACTTGGGAGACAAGCCGCTCAAAACAACTTATCACGATGAAGCCCATCTTACGGCCACCATTCCCAAAGCTCTGCTCGCCAAAAAGGGTAAAAAAATGCTGCAGGTGGAAGTGTACGATTCCAAAAAGATCGCCATTGCCAAGTCCAACCCTTTTGAGCTTGCTGCCAAGTAGCCTGGGCGAAATCGGACTGCGTATGCTGATAAAAGGTGAGGAAAGGCCCCGTGGATGCGGGGCCTTTTTTGCGGACATACTGGGCAGGAGGACGAAGAGACAGGCGGAAAGTGTCTTTACGACGAATGATGTGTTACTATTAAAAAGATAGCCAATCATTTTTATATAGAGACAAAGAGGAGGATGAGGAATGAGCCAGCTGTTTACCCCCTTTCCCGTCAGAGGCGTTACCCTGAAGAACCGGATCGTCATGTCCCCTATGTGTATGTATTCGAGTACGAACAAGGATGGACGGATCACCAACTGGCACCGTACCCACTACACGAGCCGGGCGGTCGGCCAAGTCGGCCTGATTGTCGTGGAAGCGAGTGCGGTGACACCCCAGGGCAGAATCTCCGAACAGGACCTGGGCATTTGGAGCGATGATCATCTCGAAGGGCTGAAGGAGCTGGTCGACCTGGTCCACGAGCAGGACGCCCATATCGGCATTCAGCTCGCCCATGCCGGGCGCAAAGCCGTGCTGCCGGGCGAAATCGTGGCTCCCTCCGCTGTGGCTTTCGGTGAGATGAAGGCACCGGTGGAAATGACGCTCGGGCAGATCCAGGAAACCAAACGGGCTTTCAAGGAGGCCGCCGTCCGGGCGAAGGCTGCCGGCTTCGATGTGATCGAGCTTCATGCCGCCCACGGCTACCTCTTGAATGAATTCCTGTCCCCTCTTGCCAACAAAAGAACGGATGCCTACGGCGGAAATGCGGATAACCGCTACCGCCTGCTCAGCGAGATTATCGATGAGGTGCGTCAGGTCTGGGAGGGCCCGTTGTTCGTCAGAATCTCCGCTCATGAATATTTGCCGGAGGGCTTGACCCCAGAGGACTATATTCCTCTGGCCATCAAGATGAAGGAGCAGGGCGTCGATCTCATTGACTGCAGCTCCGGAGGCGTAGCGCCTGCCAAGATTGATTCCTATCCGGGGTACCAGGTTCCCTTTGCCGAAACGCTGAAACGGGAAGCGGGAGTGGCCACCGGAGCGGTAGGCTTGATCACGAGCCCGATTCAGGCGGAGGAAATTCTGAAGAACGGAAGGGCCGACCTGATTTTCCTGGCACGGGAGCTGCTTCGCGATCCGTATTGGCCGCGAACCGCGGCCAAAGAGCTCCGTACCGAGCTTAAGCCCCCGTTCCTTACGAAAGAGGCTGGTAAAGACCAGCCTCTTTCTCTAGACAAAGGCCCTGGACCTCAGCTAGTCCAGGGCCTTTCTAAGTTGGGTTCCCTTACCCGGAAACGATGATCAGGTTCGCGTAGGGAGTCGTATCCCCCGTCCGGATCACGGCCCGGGACTCCGGACAGATTTCCTTGAACCGCGCATGGCTGACGACAATCAGCTTATCCGCAAACCGGCTCTGCAGCTCGCCGAACCGGGCGGGGCTCGCCTCCCGCATTTCTTCCGTCACGATGAGAGCATCCAGAATAAATTCCTTCTCCACGGCGTGGAGGACGTCCAGAACCGTCGGCAGGTCGTCGACCAGAGCCAAATCGAGCCGCTCGACGCCAAGCGGAACCGGGAATCCCCTGTCGCATATGGTGAGAAGGTCCGTATGGCCCGTCTCCGACAGAATCCGGTTCAGCTGGGGATGAAGGATCCCTTGCTTCTTCATGAAGAACTCCCTCCCCTGTTTCCAGAGCCCGCCGCCGCTGGGAAAGCGTAAGCTCCTCCCGGATGGAGGGACAGGGGCGCTTGAAGTAGAAGCATTCCTTCCCTTCCACCATGGTGACGGCCGTCAGCTCCCAGCCTTCCCTGCCCTTCTCGGGAAGCTCCTTCCGGCTCGTGCCGACGTAATACTCCCAGCGTACCTTGACCATGCTTCTTCCCTCCCGTGTCCTATCGCTCCATATGATCGTCCGGCTGGGCGGCTTTCACCGTCAGACCGCCATCGACCATGAGGAGGTGGCCGTTGATCTGCTCGGCCTCGTCGGAGGCGAGAAACACGACGGCGTCTCCGATCTGGCGGGCGGTGCCGAGGCGCTTCATCGGATTGGCCTCCACTTCCTTGCGGCGGATTTCGTCATCCGCCAGGTAGTCGGTGCACATGTCCGTGTCGACGGTGCTTGGCCCGACGGCGTTTACGTTAATTCCATATCGGCCCAGCTCGATGGCCATCGATTTGGTCAGCATATGGGCCGCCGCTTTCGAAGATTGATAGTGCGGAATCACGGGGCTTGTGACCACCAGGCTTGCCGTCGAGAGCACGTTAATGATTTTGCCGTAGCCGCGTTCGATCATGCCTTTGGCCGCCAGCTGGGATCCGAGGAAGATGGCCTTGACGTTCGTATTGTACGTCCGGTCCCAGGTTTCTTCCGTTACGTGAAGGAACGACTCAAAGGGAGCCACGCCGGCATTGTTGACCAGAATCTCGATGGAACCGAGCTCCTTCTCCACCGCTTCGAACATGGCCTGGACCTGCTCCTTGCGTCCGACATCTCCCTGAACGATCACCGCCCTGCCGCCTAGCTCCTCTACCTTTCTGCGGACGCTGTCGGCCTTCTCCCTCGAGGAATCCGAAGTGAAGTTAATGGCAACGTTAGCCCCTTCTTCCGCAAGACGCAGGACGATGGCTTCGCCGATCCCCCGGCTGCCTCCCGTTACAAGAGCGGTGCGGTTGTGCAATCTTTTCATGGAAATTCTCCTTCTCTATTGGTTAGTCGTTCCCGCCCTCTAGAGGCTCGGTCCGATCCGGTTGATGCTGAACTCCTGATGCCCGAGAATTTCGGCTTTGGTCAGCTTTCCGTCGGCCACCTCGCGGATTTCTTGCCAGATCAGCTCTCCGGCTTCCTCCACATTCATGGAGCCTTCGAGCATCGGTCCGACATTCACGTCCATGTTGTCGGCCATCCGTTCATACATCCGGCCGTTACCGGTAATTTTGATGACGGGAATAACCGCGGATCCGGTCGGTGTTCCCCTTCCCGTGGTGAAGCAGACCAGGTGGACGCCGCTCGCGGCCATGCCGGAGACGCATTCGATGTCATTTCCCGGGGAGTCCATGAAATATAGCCCTTTGCCGGGAATTTTCTCCGCGTATTCGATAACGCCTTCAAAAGGAGCCGTCCCGCATTTGCTGATGCATCCGAGCGACTTCTCTTCGATCGTGGAGAGCCCTCCCGCGATATTGCCGGGACTCGGATTCCCTCCTCGCATGTCCTCACCCATCCGCTCCACTTCTTTCTCGAAGCGGTCTACGATGTGATAAAGCTTATCCGAGATTTCCGGCGTCCGGCAGCGGGCGGCCAGAATGTGCTCGGCTCCGATGATCTCCGTCGTTTCTCCGATTACGATGCCGCCGCCTTCCGCAATCAACCGGTCCGCGGCGTTGCCTAGAGCCGGATTGGACGCAAGGCCGGACGTGGCGTCCGATCCACCGCACTTGACTCCGACGATCAGCTCGCTTAAGGACAGCTCCACCCGCTCCGCTTTATCGAGCTCCGCCCGGAGGCGCTTCGCGATTTCGGTCCCCTGCTGAATGGCCTTCACCGACCCTCCGGCTTCCTGGATATCCAGCACTTCCACCGGTTTACCCGTAACGCGGATGGCGTCCGCGAGCTCGTAAGGGTTCACGACCTCGCAGCCAAGGCTTACGACAAGCACCGCCCCCACATTCGGATTACGGCCGGTTCCGGCCAAGGTCTCGAAGGTACGGGACTTGTCGGCGCCGATCTGGCTGCACCCGTGCTGGTGCGGAATGGCAACGGTTTCAGGAACCATCTGAACGATCCGGCTGCATACCTGGTTGGCGCAAATAACGGTAGGGATGACCAGCAAATGATTGCGTATGCCCGTATCCCCGTTTGCTCTTTTGTATCCCATAAGGGTCCCCATGATTGGTCCTCCTCTATTTTCTTCGGCAGCTATCCTGCCCCTACTTGCCCGCCTGGTCGCCGCGTCCGCGGATGCCTTCCAGGTTATGAACATGCACATGCCGGCCGACTTGGATGTCGGTGGTTGCCCGGCCGATCACTTCCCCGTATTTCAGAACATCCTGGCCGCTGCGAATCTCTTCAATCGCCACCTTGTGGCCGAACGGAATCGGGTCGGCTGCGGTGAATGGCTTCACCTCATCCTGAATACGGCAATAAAAAGTCTGTCCTTCCGCCAAGTCCTTTAAAGCCGTGGCGACATGGTCCTTAACGTCCATTACGATGACGTCGGAGCCGCTCTTTATGGTTTCCGCCATGAAGTCATCTCCTCATTAATCGATGGGTTACCGATAACCCTACCTTACCAACAGTCCTCCTTGCTGTCAAATATTTTTTGGTTACAATGGGTACCAGACCGGGTGCCGGATGACACGCCACCTCTCCGTCTAAATGGCGGGAAATCCTTGCAAAAACAGGTACAAGCAAAGGAAGTAGACCATGATTACCATTTACGATATAGCGAAGAAAGCCAATGTCTCGGCCATGACCGTATCCAGGGTTATCAATAACACGGGAAGGATCAGCGAGAAAACGAGGGTAAGGGTCCGCCAGGTGATGGAGGAGCTTCACTATGTGCCGAACTCGGCCGCAAGAAGCCTTGTCCTTCAGGAGACCCGCATTCTTTCCCTCCTCATTACGGACATTACCAATCCCTTCTATACGACCTTGGCCCGGGGAGCGGAGGATGCCGCGATGAAACGGGGCTACCGCCTGCTGTTCAGCAACAGCGATGAGGATGTGGGGAAGGAGAAGGAGTACCTGGAGATGGTGCTTTCCACCCGCGTGGACGGCGTGCTCTTCTCCCCCGCGGGAGACAACTCCCTCCCCCAGCTGGAGAAGCTGCACAAGCATGGCATCCCCTTCGTCCTGATCGACCGGGAGGTTCCCGGGGTCGAGTGCGACACGGTGCTCGGCGACAGCCGCCTCGGTGCCCGCCTGCTGGTGGAGCATCTGTTTCAGCTGGGTCATAGGCGGGTAGCCCTTCTGAACGGCTCCATGAAGGTTTCGACGGCCCGCGAACGCTTCACGGGATATGCCGAAGCCCTGAAGCTGCATGATCTTCCGTGGGACGACCGCCTGGTGTTTGAAGCGGGATATGGGCGGGCTTCGCTCGGAACGATCGAGGAAGCCGTAGAGAGGATGCTGGCGCTTCCCGAACGGCCTACGGCTGTTTTTGCGGCGAACAATTTCCTCGCTCTGGATGCCGTTAAAGCCTTCCGCCGCCGGGGGCTGGATGTGCCGCATGACCTGTCCGTCGTTTGCTTTGACGATCTGGATCCCAACTCCGTTCTGGATCCGTTCCTGACCGTGGCGGCCCAGCCGGCTTACGAATTCGGGAGCATGGGGATCCGTCTCCTGATCGACCGCATCCAAGGGGTGGAAGCAGGCTCCCCTCGCAAGAAGATCGTGCTTCCTCCTAAGCTGACCGTGCGGCAATCTTCCGCGCCGCCCCGTTCTTAGCGGGGATCCTATCCGCCCATGTCAAAAAGCCAAGCAGACGTCCCTTAGGGACGTGACCTGCTTGGCTTTTTTGGGAACCTGATTCTCGACTGCGCCGGTAAGAAAGCGGGCCGACGGGAGCCGGCGGTTAGGAAACAAAGCGCACAAAGAAAGGAGAGCGAAGCTGTCCGCTTCCGGTCCAGCCCCGGGCTTTGACGGTGGCGCGGATTTCCGGAGCCAGGTAGACATAATGCTCGTCCTCCCCGACCGCAAGAGAGCGGGACCTGCGGTAAAAGGCCATTTTATCCGCCGCCCTCGCCCCGTCGCCGATCACACCTACCGGGCGGACCGCTCCGGCGGGGAAGGAACGGAAGCCAGCCAGCCCCGGTCCCGCTTGCGGATGCCGGTAATGGCGACTTCGGTCTCCTGCCAGAAGATGACCTTCCGCCACGCCTCGCTCCGCCCGCTGATATACATGCTCGAAAGCTTCTTCGCCACCATCCCTTCCCAGCCTCTCCGGCGGATCTCCTCATATAGAAGATCCCCGTGCTCCTCCATAAAGGGAATAAGGCCGATGGCGGGCGAGCCGCTGAAATCAATGGAGGCCAATATCTCCTTACGCTTCGCCAGAGGCAGTCCCCGCAAATCCCTGCCCCGGTATTGCAGGATATCAAAGACTATGTATTGGGCCGGGTACCGGACCGCCAGGCCGGTCGCTTCAGCCGGAGCCGCCCGCCTTCGCTTCATGACCGTTTCAAAACAGATCGACCTTCCGTCCTCGCCTACAGCCGCCGCTTCCCCGTCAAGGATCATGCCTTCTTCCATCCCCATCGTCCACTCCGGGTATAAGGCATTAAGAGGTTGGCCGCTTCCGTCATAGAGCCGCGTTCCGTCCCTGCCGGAATAGAGAAGAAGACGGTGCCCGTCGATTTTGGGCTCGAAAAGATAATGCTCGTCCGCAAAAGGAACGTCCTCGGCGGCGCATTGCATGGGATTAATCCATTTTTCCATCCTGATCACCATCTCTCATTGTAACAAGGATGCCGGGATTGCCTAGCGGGAAATACTGGGCTTCCTCGGATGGACCAGGACGGAACGGCCCATTTATGCGGGAAGGTAGACGTCTACGATCGTGCCGGCTCCGAGAGAGCTCGAGATCGTAATTCGGCCTTTGTGGGCTTCGATAATTTTGAAGCACATCATCAGGCCAAGCCCGGTTCCTTTTTCTTTGGTGGTATAGAACGGCTCTCCCAGCTTCGGGAGCCTTTCCCGGGGGATTCCTTCCCCTTCATCCTCCACCCGTATGCGGATTTGACGGGAGTCGGGACGGGTGACTTCCACCCGGATAACCCCACCGGCGGGCATAGCCTCCATGGAATTTTTTAGAATGTTGATAAACACCTGCTTAAGCTTGTTTTCCTCGCATTGGACCCACGCCGCCCCTTCCGGCTGAAAGCGAATTTCAATGTTGGAAAGAATGGCCTGAGTATCAAGAAGGGTTATCACATCCTTCAGCAGATGGGAGACGTCATTCTTTCCGCTTCCGGAAATTTGAGGCTTCGCAAGGAAGAGAAATTCATTGACAATCACATTGATCCGCTCCAGCTCCGAAAGCATGATATCGTAGTAGTTTTGGTTTTCTTTGGCGCTTCCGCGAAGCAGCTGGAGAAAGCCTTTCAGGGAGGTGAGAGGGTTGCGGATTTCATGGGCGACTCCGGCCGCCAGCTGGCCCACCACCGAGAGCTTGTCCGATTTGCGGAGCAGCTCATCCGTCCTTTTATGCTCCGTGATATCCCTCGACAAGGAGGCGAACGCCACGATCTTTCCTTGGGCATCATGGATGGGCGAAACGGTTTCGCTCACGGTAAGCAGATGGCCGCTGCGGTGCGTCCGGACCGTTTCCCGGCCGACTACGGGTTCTCCGCTTATCACGCGGGTGAGCGTCTCCCGAAACTCTTCATCCTGACCGGGCGGAATGACCGGAAGCCGCATCCCTTCCGCTTCCTCCTTCGCCCAGCCGTAGATGCGCTCGAAGGCCCGGTTGATCTGGATGATCGTCCGGTCGAGGTCAAGCAGACAGATGGCTTCATCGATGTTCTCCACGAACGATTCCAGCAGCTCCTTCGTGGAACGGAGTTCCTCCTGCATCTTTTTCTGGGCGGAAATATCCTTGATGATGGAGTAGACGCCGACGACCTCCTGGTTCACGATGGTGGGGATATAGGTCACGTGGGCGTGAATAGGGTATCCATTCTTATGCCGGATGCGCAGCTCCCCGTTCTGCGGCTCGCCGCCAAGGGTACGCGTGAAGAATTCGATTCCCGCCTGTTGATCCTCCTCTTCTATCTGGGTCAGAAGCGTTTGATGAACCAGCTCTTCCGGCTTATACCCGGTGATCTGTTCGTTGACCGGGTTCAAGCTTATGAAATGACCCGAACGGTCGGTGAACACGACGGCGTCCGGATTGTAATGAAACAGCGAACGGTACCGCTGTTCGCTTTCCGACAGCTTGCGTGCGATCCATTTGCGCTCGGTAATATCCACACACGAGACGATGACTTCCTTAACCGCATCACCCTCTTTAAGCGGGCGAAGCGAGGCCAGGTAATCGATTTCGGCATACCGGCCTTCAAACTGCACGTTCTCTTCTCCCGCCAATGCCCGGCGAAAAGTCTCTTCGCGCTCCTCTCCCTGCCAATCCAGAACCTCTTGAAGCGGACGTCCGACAACGGCTTCCGGCGTCAGGCCCATCCGGTAAAGCAGCTCCCCGTCGCAGAGGGTAAGAACAAGCCGGCCGCCGGCCGCCTTGAATTTGTAGGTCAGTCCCTGCTGCTGGCGGACGGCGTCCTTCAGCTCCTGCTCGGCTTTACGGAGGGATTGCTGGTCCTTTCTTTGATCGGTGATGTCTTTGGCGATGATGTAGAAGCCGACAATCTTGTCGTTAACGTAGATGGGCACATCCTTGGCTCCCCATTCCAAGATGTGTCCCTCCTTGTGGCACACCGAAATGAGGTTGTTAAACGTCTCGTTAACGAAACCGTTGCGGTAATGGCTCAGCCGGAGCTCTCCTTCTTCCTGTTTGATGAGCGTCTTGAAGGAACGCCCGAGAAGCTCCTGCTCGGAGTAGCCGATGGCCTTCTCGGCGGCCGGGTTGGCCCCGACAACCTCACCCTGCAAATCCAAGCTCAGAATAACCGCAGGGTTATATTCGATGAGAGAGGAGTAGCGCTGTTCGCTTTCAAAGTTGGTGCGCTCCATTTTCTTGTAGGAGGTGATATCCTGAACGTCCAACAGCAGGACAGGGTCTCCCTCGTCCTTCAGGCCGGTAGACGTTACCCTCCATTGGAGCCACAGGAAGCTCCCGCCGGTATGGCGAAGCCTGAACTCTCCTTCCTCCATCCCGCCCAAACGCTTAAGCCTGCGCAGCGCCCTGTAGAACGGGGGAAGATCCTCCCGAACCAAGAAAGAAGAGAGCGACGAGCGAAAGAGTGCCTCGGCGGAAAGGCCGATCAGCTCGGCAAACCGGCGGTTCACGTCAAGCAGCAGCCCACTGGAGGTAAATAAGGCCATGCCCGAAACAGCGTGCTCAAAAGCAAACCGGTACAAGGCAGGGTTCGTGTGTGAGCCGCCGGCATCCGTTTCCGCTCCGTTCAAGAATGGTCCTTCGGAACAAGTATGCGGATTTCCCATCATCCATCCATCACCTTTGGTTCTATGTATTGGTAACCTTATCTGCTTACTTCTGTATCTCCCTGTAAATCTCCTCTAATAAGAACCAAATAAAACGGGAATAAAAGGAAATAACAATAACAAAAAGGAGCTTACGTCCATGTCCAACTCTTCTGCTTCGAAGCTCAGGCGCGGGCTGAAAGCCCGGCACCTGACCATGATCTCCCTGGGCGGCTCCATTGGAACCGGCTTGTTTCTGGCGAGCGGCACCGCCATAAGCGGCGCGGGACCCGGAGGAGCCATCGCCGCTTATGCCGCTATCGGCCTCATGGTCTATTTTCTTATGACCAGTCTGGGGGAACTCGCGGCGTTCCTTCCGGTTTCGGGCTCGTTCAGCACCTACGCTTCCCGGTTCGTCGATCCCTCCCTCGGTTTTGCTCTCGGCTGGAACTACTGGTATAACTGGGCCATTACGATAGCAGCCGAGCTTTCGGCGGGCATTGTCATTATGAAATTCTGGTTTCCGGATAGCCCCGCTCTGCTGTGGAGTTCCTTGTTCCTCGCCTTGATGCTGCTCATCAACTATGTCTCGGTCCGCAGCTTTGGGGAAAGCGAATACTGGTTCTCTTTCATTAAGGTAGCTACGGTCATTTTGTTCATTGGAGCCGGCCTTCTGATGATCTTCGGCATTCTGGGAGGAGAAGCGGTCGGATTCCGGAACTTTACGGCGGGGGACGCCCCCTTCAACGGCGGATTCATGGCGGCCCTCGGCGTCTTCCTGGTCGCCGGGTTTTCCTTTCAAGGAACCGAGCTGATCGGCGTGGCGGCGGGCGAGAGCGAGGACCCGGCGCGGAACATTCCGAAAGCCATCCGGCAAATCTTCTGGCGTGTTCTACTCTTCTACATTCTCGCCATCCTCGTGATTGGCCTCCTCATCCCTTATTCCAGCCCGGAGCTGTCGGTGGGGACGGTGGAGGTCAGCCCTTTCACCCTGGTCTTTCAGAAAGCGGGGCTCGCGGTGGCGGCTTCCGTCATGAACGCCGTTATTTTGACAGCCGTTCTATCCGCGGGCAACTCGGGCATGTACGCCTCTACACGCATCTTGTGGGCGCTGGCCAAGGACGGCAAAGCCCCCGGGTATTCGGCAGGCTGAACAACAGAGGAGTTCCGGTGGCGGCCCTCGTTCTCACCGCCCTGACAGGGGCGCTTGCCTTTCTTTCCTCTATCTTCGGGGAAGGCGTCGTCTACATTTGGCTGTTAAATGCCTCCGGACTGTCGGGGTTCATCGCCTGGCTTGGAATATCGGTTTCCCATTACCGGTTCCGCAAGGCCTATGTCGCCCAAGGTCGGAGCCTGGGCGAACTGCCTTACCGGGCCAAATGGTTCCCTTTCGGCCCTCTCTTCGCCTTCGTGCTGTGCCTAATCGTGATCCTTGGGCAAAATTACGGGGCTTTCACCGGAGGGCATCCGGATTGGCACGGCATCCTCGTTTCCTATGTCGGGCTTCCTCTTTTTCTGCTTCTGTGGTTCGGGTACAAAGGCATCAAGAGGACAAAGGTCATTCCTTTGATGGAGTGCCGGTTCGACCCGGAGGATAGAGGATAAGGCATTCTGGAACAAACCAAAAGACCGGTTCCTGAGAACCGGTCTTTTGGTTTGTCGGCTATCCCTTGGCAGGCGGCAAGGGCTCACAGCTGGAGATCAAAGCGCTCCTGATTCTGGCGCACCTTGATCAGGTAAGCATTGTTGTTGATCCCATAGGTTTGATCATAATAGCGACATCCGCCGATTCCGCGGTTGTACGAAACGATCATATAATTCTCCAGTCTTTCCCCGGTCAACCCCTGCTTCTCCCAATAATTCCGGGCAAACTTCAGAAAGGCGATGGCCAAGTCGACACTGTGATAATCGTTCATCGGATCCACTTCCTGGATCCGGGCAAGCCCCGCAAGCCAATCCAGGCTGCTGGAATTCACCTGCATAATCCCCTTGTCTACGGTGCCGTTGGTGTTGACATTGACCTTGTCCTGCCCCAGATTGCTTTCCTGCTTGGCCATAGCCAGCAGAAGGCTGAAGGACAGTCCACTCTCGCGGGAGCGGTCCCACAGATAATCCAGCAGCGGGTCTGGAAGGGGCAGGTTCGGCAGCGGTGGACGCTTCGGCTCCTTCGGCTCCTGCGCTTCTTTCGGAGCTTCTTTCTGGGCTTCTGCCTGCTTTCCCCCGCATCGGGGACCGAATCCGTATGTACCGCTGACATGATATGTACTTCATTTACCGGCTTCCGGTCTATCGGAGCCTTGAAGACCATCGGTTTCAGGAGCCTGTGTTCTTCTGTCTGACTTTGCTGCTCTTGCTCTCTGGCGCTAACGTTCTCTTGGACGAATAACCTGCCGACCGACAACAGTCCCATAATAATGACCAGCGCCAGAGAAAGGAAAGGAAATTTCCTCATCTCTGCCTCCTTACGTCTTATTATCCACCTAGTTTATTACCGCAATCGAACAAGAGTTAAACATCCTTTTTCTTCCATCCCCAATAAAAAAGCCCGGAACCCAGGCGGGATAAGGCTCCTGAGTTCCAAGCTCGTTATTTTTTTGCTGAGGTTTACGGCCTTATCCGGAGATTCAGGCTCGTCCGTCCCAAGGGCTACCCCGTTCGCGGGGAAGCTCCCGCTGCAGTGGGCATGGGCTCGCCGGACGCTTCGGCCACCCGCTTGTCCAGCCGGTTCAGCTTGATGAGGGCGGCGGTAAGCAGCAGCGCTGTTCCGTTGATGACGAAAATCGTTCGAATCGAGACCAAGCCGCCAAGAAAACCTCCGACGACGGGCCCCAGCATCATGGCGAGCTGATTCGCCGACTGGTTCAGGCTGAACGCCCTCCCCGGAATTCACTTGGGGTCACCTTAACGATCATGGCGTTGACCGAAGGATAGACCCCCGCCCAGAACAACCCGTACATAAAACGCAGCGCTCCAAAGCCGAATAGGTGATGAACGAACACCTGCAGCAGATTCCCGATTCCCCCGCCGATCAGCCCGATAAACAGGATTCGTGAGAAGCCCGTCTTCGCCCCCAGCTTGCCCCAGCGGGGGCCGCCAGTACCGTAGCGATGCCTACCGCGGAGAAGATAATGCCCGAGCTGAGGGAGGCATCCTGCTTGGAAGCGCCCAGCTCCAGCACATAGACGGTGATGAGCGGCTCGAGAATCATGATCGAGAACGTCCCCATCATCACGAGGCCGAGCAAAGTCATGAAGGTCCGGTTGGAAGCGGCCGTTCTCAGGTCCTCCCGGATGTTGGAGCGGACTCCCGTGCGGTTGATCTTCTCTTCCTTCGCGAAGAAAGTTGCGATCAGTGCGGCAATGAGAACAATGAAGCCCGAGAACAAGAAAGCCTCGCGGTTGCCGAGCCAGTGGCTGACAAAACCGCCGACCAGCGGGCCGACGATGCCTCCCGTCGCCCCGGCCGTGGCCATTATTCCCAAGGCATAGCCTACATGCTTCTCAGGGGTATTGGTGGCGACCAGCGCGATGGAAGCGGGGACAAATCCGGCGAGGAGTCCCTGCAGAATGCGCAGAACGAGAAGCTCGTAGGGATTATGCACCCAGAAATTAATAAAATAAAGCGCCGCCAGGCTGTAGCCCGAGCGGATCAGCATCGGCTTTCTCCCGTACTTGTCCGCAAGCGAACCCCAATAAGGCGATATTAAGGCGCTCGCCAGAAAGGTTATGCCGAAAGCGGCGCCCGACCAGGCACCCAGCTCGCTTTCTCCTACGCCAAGATCCGTATGAAGGAAGATGGGCAGGAACGGGATAGACACCGAGTAAGCCGTGCTGCAGAAAAAAACGCCGATCCACAGGACGGCGAGATTGCGTTTCCAAGAAAAGGTCATGTCCGGTCTCTCCTCCCTCCTTCCATTGTACCACCGGGAGGAAGACACTTCCACGAAACTTCCTGGCGAACGGGAAGAGGCGGGCGTTCCGTCTTGCCTTCCCCGCCGTTCCAGTCACGTCAACCGGGTTGCCAAACCGCTGTCCTTCGATGTACAATGACCACAGTCATTTATGACTTCGGTCATTTTTTGGTGTGGGAGGAGTGATCCATCGTGTCTAGAGAAACCCGAAAAGCCCGGACCCGGGAAGACATTGTCCGCCGCGCGGTCGAGCTGTTCAAGCGGAAAGGCTATGATCAGGTAACCGTTGAGGAGATAACAACGGCCTGCGGAATTGCCAAAGGAACCTTTTTCAATTATTTTCCTAGAAAAGAGCACCTTCTTCTGCACCTCTCCGAAACCTACCTTCCTCTAATGACAGCTATCATCGAACGGCATGGAGAGGGAGAATGGAAAGACCGCCTGGAGGGAATCTTTACCGAGCTGACGGATCTGTACTTTTGCCATTACGATCTGCTTCGCCGGGTGCTGGCGGAAACGGTACGCTCGGCCCTTGAAGCCGGGGAGGAATCGGCCAATCTGGCCGTCTTCCGGAGCAAGCTCGCCTCCTTTCTCGAAGAGGGCAAGAAGACCGGTCAGGTGCGTACCGAAGGAGATGCCGGTAGTGCCGCATCCGTTCTTCTCGCCCTTTACATGAGCTCTCTTCTGCAGGGTAAAGATCGGGATAGTGTGATAGCAAGCATGAGGGCCCAGCTGAATACCGTATGGGAGGGAATCGGCGGTGGGAAGAGTTCGTAAGCTGCTTCGGAGCAAGGCACTCCGGGTATCGGCCGTACTGGTCGTTATCGTTTACTTGATGAATACCAGCCTGCTGGTGCCCAAGCCGGACGGCCCTCCTCAGCTTCTCGCCCACCGGGGGTTGGCCCAAACTTTCCCCATGGAGGGCATCGGGAACGACACGTGCACGGCGGAGCGGATCTATCCGCCGGAGCACCCTTATCTCGAGAATACCCTCACTTCCATGGAGGCGGCCTTCGAGGCCGGAGCAGGCATGGTGGAATTCGACGTCCACTGGACGAAGGACGACCAGTTTGCGGTTTTTCACGATTGGACGCTGGATTGCCGTACCGATCTCCAGGGCGTTACCCGCGACTATACGATGGCCGAGCTGAAGAAGGCTGATATCGGGTACGGATACACGGCGGACGGGGGCCGGACCTATCCTTTCCGCGGCAAGGGAATCGGGCTAATGCCCACGCTTACGGAGGTGCTGGACCGGTTCCCGGACCGCTCCCTTCTTCTTCACATCAAGAGCAACGATCCTCGCGAAGGAGAACGGCTTGCTTCTATCCTGTCGGAGCTGCCGGCCGAGCGCAGAGAGAAGCTTACGGTGTATGGCGGAGATCAGCCGGTAGCCGAGCTCAAGAAGAAGCTTCCTTCGCTAAGGGTGATGTCCAAGGAATCCTTAAAGGGCTGCCTTCTTACCTACCTGGCAGCCGGTTGGACGGGCTATTTGCCCGGAGCGTGCCGCCATACCCAGCTCCAGCTTCCCGAGAAGCTCGCTCCCCTGTTGTGGGGATGGCCGTACCAATTCCTGAAACGCATGGAGCGCGCCGATACGAGGGTAATCGTCGTGGGCGGTGACGGCAGCGAATTTTCCAGCGGGTTTGACACCCCGGAAGACCTCAAGCGGCTGCCGGACGGCTTCACGGGGTGGGTCTGGACGAACCGGATCGACCGGGTGGCCAAGGCCGTTCTTCCCGATTCTCCCTGACGGTACCGGCTCTGGCGGGCGCCTGCCCTCAACCGGCGGCGGATAGGGAACAGCCGGTGTTCCGTCCATCCTCCTCGCTTGCGAGTTTGCCGGGGATTTGGAGCCGCTCCTCTTTTCAGTAGACTCCCTCCCAAGTGCAAAAAAGCTGCCCTCCCGGGCAGCTTTTTGCGATTCTTTAGCCGGCTGTCGTTGTGCTTGTTCCCGTTGCTCCACTCGATGGAGCCGGTGTGGCCGGTGCGGCCGTCTTGCCGTCAGCTCCGCGCTGCGGCCGGTCCGTTCCTTTTCTTTCCACGAAGGTTTTGATGTCCTCCGTCATCGATTCTTTGATCTTGGCGATGAGGTCATCCTCGCTAATGCCTTTGGCTTGGGCGATTTCGGCGAGAGACTTGCCGGATTCCAGCTCCGTCTTCAGCTCGTCGTCCGTCAGCCCGACCAGGGGTGCGAGCTTGTCAGGATGCAGCCCGAAACCTCCATGTCCGCCGGGTCCGCCATGTCCCCCCGACCGGGACCGCCCTTGCCGAAGTCAGCCGGGAATGTGCCGGTGATCTCCTGCGTCAGATGCTCCATGAGCCCCGCTTTCTGTTCGTCCGCCTGCGCCTGCGTCAGCTTGCCTGCCGCCACCGCCTCATCGATGCTCTTTGTTTCGGCCGCCGTCAGCTTCTCGAGGAACGCCTCCTGCGTCAGGCCTGCCTTCTCCTGGGCTACCTGGGCCAGCGTCTTGCCTGCCTTAAGCTCCGTCATCAGGCCGGAGGTATCGATTCCTAAGAGATCGGACGTTTCTTGAAGCACATTCCCGCAGCGGAAGCCTTTCTCTCCGAAGCCGCCCCGCTTGCCATGTCCGCCGCCGGGGAAGGAATCGTTCGTTCCGGTCTGCGCCTTCGTTCCGGGTGCCGTCTGGGCTTGTCCCGAATCCGTCGTATCCGCGAACACTTGACTGTGAGAGAGGGCCGCGATGCCGCCGCCTAGAATAACGCCTGCCGCCAACGTGCTTTTGAGGAGTTTGCCTTTGAACGAATTCATTCTTCATTCCACCTTTTCTTCTCTATTTGCCTTACACTTAGTACTATAGCCCCCTTAGCTGAAGGGCGTCTGAGTGCTAGCTGAGAGTTTTCTGAAAAGGCAGAGATCTTCCTACAGAATAGGAGAAAGCAGCCGGGTACAGGATTCCCGGAGCTTGTACAGAGCCGACCGGTTGCGGTAGATGTCATAGGTCAGCTGCAGGCTGTGCTCCATATCCTCTTCGAAGATAGCCTGAAGCCGGGAAACGGTAGCCGTATCGAAAAGAAAAGCATTGATCTCGAAATTCAGCTTGAAGCTGCGGATGTCCATATTCGCGGTGCCGACCGAAGCGACCCGGCCGTCGATGACGACCATTTTGGCATGAAGAAAGCCTTTCTCATAGAGGAAGCACTTCATGCCCGCCTCCAGAAGCTCCCCCAGGTAAGACCAGGAGGCCCAATACACCATCCGGTGATCCGGCCGGCTCGGGATCATCATCCGCACGTCCACTCCTGACCAGATGGCCAGCTTCAGCGCACTTAAGAGGCTTTCATCCGGAATGAAGTACGGGGATTGGATGTAGATGCTTTCCTTCGCGTCGTTGATCATCTTAATATAGGCGTTCTTGATCTGCTCCATCTCGTTATCCGGTCCGCTTGCCACAATCTGTACCCCTACCTGCCCCACGCCCGGACGATAGAGCGGAAAGAAGGAGGTCTCTTCCTTCAGCTTGTGAGCGGAGGCCAAGTTCCAGTCCATCAGAAAGTGGGCTTGCAGCTGAAGCACGGTCGTTCCCTGCAGCCGCAGATGGGTATCCCGCCAGAAGCCGTATCTCGGGTTCAGGCCCAAGTATTCGTCTCCTACGTTGAAGCCGCCGATATAGCCGAATTCCCCGTCAATAACGGCCACCTTGCGGTGGTTACGGTAATTCACCCGGAAATTCAAATAAGGAATGCGGGACGGAAAGAAAGCCGCCACCTGCCCCCCGCCCGGAGGAGCCCGTCAAAAAAATGGCGCGGCAGCCTATTGCTGCCAATGTCGTCATAAAGCAGCCTTACCTGCACTCCCTCTTGGGCTTTGCGGGTCAGGAGTTCCACGAGCCTCTTCCCCAGCCCATCCGCGTTCAGAATATAATATTGGAGATGAATATGATGCCGGGCCGCCTCCAGGTCGGCGAACAGTCTGTCGAATTTGGAAGGGCCGTCGGTGAACACCTCCACCGCATTGTTCTGGGTAAAGAGGGCGTGGCCGCTTCTCAGGTTCATATAGATCAGATCCTGGTAGATAACCATCCCGGGATCGTTATAGTGGATTTGGTGGCGGCGGAAGCTCTCCCGCTGGCTTTCGATCAAGGAGTCCAGCTTCCGCTGGTCCTCTTCCCGGATCCTGTACAGCTTGCGCCGGGATAAATTCTGGCCCAGGATCAAGTAGAGCACGAAGCCGAGGCCGGGCAGAAACAGCAGCACCATGAGCCAAGCCCAGGTGACGCCTACATTCCGCCGCTCCAGGAAGACAATGGCCAGGGCCAGCAAAAGATTCAGCACAAGCAAAAAAGTCGATACGTCTTTCAGCCATCCCATGGCCTTCCCTCCCCTCTAAGCCGCATTACTAAAATATAACGGATTCTGGTAAAAACAACAAACCTCGTGCCTTATCCGTTACCTTTGTTGGCGGGAACCCCCGTATTCGCACGAAATTCAACAGGAAAGCAGAACAACACTCCCCGATCAGGCACTCCGACGTCAAAAGCGGAAGCTCCGAAGAGCTTCCGCCGAAAGGAAAGAAAAGACGGGACCGGTGATCCCATTATGGCTGGATAGAATATCCAGCTGGAGTAGCCGCTAATGCAGAAGCGAGTCCGCTCCATCGATATAGATCGCCGTTCCGGACACGTGGGAGGCTTCTTCCGAAGCGAGGAAAAGAACCAGATCGGCCACCTGCCGGATATTCCCCGGCCCGCCCTGGAGCGGGTTGGCGCCCTCCGGAAACTCGACCGGAATGGCGATCTTCTCCACCTCCTCCGTGCGGTTCGTGTTCTCATCGATATTCGTCTCAATCGCTCCCGGGCAGATGGCGTTTACGCGAATTTTGAACTTCGCCAGCTCGAGAGCGGCCATTTTCATGAAGGCTACCTGGCCCGCCTTGCTTGAGCTGTACGCGCTCGCCCCGAAGTTGTTGAACACCCGGTTGCCGTTCACCGAGCTCGTAATGATGACGCTCCCCCGTTCTTCTTCAGATGGGGAATCGCATATTTCAAGGTCAGGAAGGTTCCCTTCAGGTTGATATCGAGGGTCTGATCCCATTCCTCTACGGACAGGTCTTCAATCGGGGTCCAGGTGCCGTTAATGCCGGCGTTGGCAAATAGAATATCGATCTTCCCGTAATGCTCGACGGCCCGGCGGATGCCTTCCTCCACCATCTCCGGCTTGGAAATATCGGTTTCCACAACCAGTGCCTCTCCTCCTGCCCTTTCAATCTCCTGCTTGACCCGGTCGGCTTCCTCTACCGTCCGGTCCAACAGGCAGATCTTCGCTCCCTGCTCCGCCAGCCTAAGGGCGGCTCCTTTTCCGATTCCCGATCCGCCACCCGTAATGACGGCCACTTTCCCGGCAACCCGTTTCTCTCCCATTACCCTCATCTCCTAACGGTTAAAGTATGGAAACTCCTCATCCTCCACTATTTAACCGTCGCGGGTTCTTGCTGAATCAAGCGCCTTCCAGGTTTTTGAACTGGTTGTGGAACATCCGGGAATAGGTGCCGCCCTTCCCCAAAAGCTCCTCGTGGCTGCCCTTCTCCGCAATGCTTCCCTGATCGATCACCATGATCGTGTCCGCATCGCGGATCGTGTTGAGCCGGTGGGCAATGACAAAGCTCGTTCTCCCCTGCATCATCGTCAGCAGAGCATCCTGAATATGCTGCTCCGTACGGGTATCGATGCTGCTAGTCGCCTCGTCCAGGATGAGCAGGGACGGCTCGGCCAGCATCACCCGGGCGATGGCGAGAAGCTGCCGCTGCCCTTGGCTCAGATTGCCGCCGTTCTCGCTTAGCAGCGTATCGTACCCTTTGGGCAGCTTCCGGATGAAGGCTTCCGCATTCGCCATCGCCGCCGCTTCTTCCATTTCCTTATCGGTTGCCTCCGGCCGGCCGTACTTGATGTTGTCCCGGATGGTTCCCGAGAACAGGTACGTGTCCTGAAGCACGATTCCGAAGCAGCGGCGAAGGCTGTCCCGCGTATACTGGCGGATATCCTTGCCGTCGAGATAAATCGTCCCTCCCGTCACATCGTAAAACCTCGTCACGAGATTGACGATCGTCGTCTTGCCCGCTCCCGTCGGACCGACGAGGGCGAGACTCGTGCCCGCCTCGGCCTCGAAGCTGACGTTCTGCAGGATGGGCCGGTCCGGCCGGTACCCGAAGGTCACGTTATCGAACACTACCCGGCCCTGCGGGTGGACAAGCGGAACCGATCCCGGCGGATCCTCGGGCTCTTCCTGTTCATCCAGCACCTCGAAGGCCCGCTCGGCCCCTGCCACGCCCGACTGCAGAAGGTTGTAGGTATTGGCGATTTCGTTAAGCGGCCGGACAAACTGCCGGGAATAACTCAGGAAACTAGCGATAATGCCGACCGTGATGCTGCCCTTGACGGCAAGCACCCCTCCGACAATGGCTACGGCCGCGAACCCGATGTTATTGATGACACTCAGAATGGGCATAAGAAAGCCGGAATAAATTTGCGCCTTCAAGCCGACCTCGTACAGCCTCGCGTTCACTTCCTCAAATTCCCGGATGGAGGATTCCTCATGATTAAAGGCTTTGACCATGGCAATGCCCGATACCGTTTCCTCGATATGCCCGTTGAGCTTGCCGAGCTCCGCCTGCTGGGCCTTAAAAAGGCTGCTCGTCTTGCGGGTGATCGAGCGGGCGAGGAGATAAACCAGCGGTACGGTAATTAGGCTGGCCAGCGTGAGCAGAGGGCTCAGGATGAGCATCATGACCAGCGAGCCGACAATGGCGATGATGCCGGACATGAGCTGGGTGGTCGACTGCGAAATCGAATTGCTTACGTTGTCGATATCATTGGATAGACGGCTCATCACTTCCCCATGGGGGCGGGAATCGAAATAAGCGAGCGGCAGCTTCTGCAGCTTCGCGAACATGGTCCGGCGAAGTCCCATGACGATTCGCTGGGACAAGCCCGCCATGATCCAGCTCTGGCTGAAGGTAAGGACGGCGTCGGCCAGATAAGCGGCCAGGAGCGCCACAAGCACGGTCTGGAGCAGACGGAAGTCGACGGTGGTCCCGTTCACCGACATGGCGTCGACGGCGCGTCCGATCAGGTAAGGACCGGCCAAGGTAAGACCGGCGCTTAAGAGCAGGAACAGGAAGACGCAGGTAAGCAGCTTCCTCTCCGCGCCCAGGTACCTCCACAGGCGGGTCAGCGTTGCCCGGAACTGCTTCGGCTTGACGGCCTGGACCCTCCCCCGCGGCCGATCATTCCGCCCGGCCGGCCCGGGCCACCCGGCATGCCCATCGGAGGAGCAGGGTCCGCCTGTCCCCTGCTTCCGCCGGGGCTTTCCTTATGCGTTGACATCGGCGTGCAGCTCCTTTCCGATTTGGGACCGGTAAATCTCCTGATACACCCGGCACTCCTTGATCAGCTCGTCGTGCGTGCCTATGCCGACGAGCTCTCCGTTGTCGAGCACGACAATTTTGTCGGCATCCATCACCGAGGTGATCCGCTGGGCTATCAGAAGGCAGGTCAGCCCGCGGGAATAGGCTTTCAAGGAAGCCTTGATCCGGGCTTCCGTCTCTACATCGACGGCGCTCGTGCAGTCGTCGAGAATTAGAATGTCCGGCTCGCGGAGCAAGGCCCGGGCAATCGAGAGCCTCTGCTTCTGGCCGCCCGACAGGTTAACGCCCTTCTGGCCGAGCTTTGTTTCATACCCTTCCGGAAGCTTCTCAATGAATTCCGCAGCCTCCGCAGCCTGTGCCGCTCTCTCCAGCTGTTCGCGGGTGGCGTCCTCTTTGCCCCATTTGAGGTTGGCGGCAATGCTGCCGGTAAACAGGACGGTCTTCTGCGGTACGACCGCCATGCTTTCCCGGAGCTGGTGCGGGTCCATTTCCCGGAGGTCCCGGCCGTTTACCCTAACGGTTCCCGAGTCGGCATCGTAGAACCGGGGGATAAGGTTCACCAGGGTGCTCTTGCCGGATCCCGTCGATCCGATAAGACCGACGGTCTCTCCCGGTAGGCAGCTGAACGTAATTCCCTTAAGCACCGGTTCTCCGCCCTCTCCCTCGTAAGAGAACGTCACGTTCTCGAAATCGATCCTTCCTTTTGCCTCTGCCGAAGCGGAAGCCGCTTCCTCCTTCCACGTCATCGGATTCTCCTCGGCGAATACGTCACCGATGCGTGCGGTGGAGGCCCGGGCGCGGACGAACATGTTGAACACCATCGAAATGGTCATGAGCGAGAAGAGAATTTGCGTCATGTAGTTAATGAAGGCAATGATGCTGCCCACCTGCATCTGTCCTTGGTCCACCCGAATGCCGCCGAGCCAGATCACGGCCAGAATGCCGAGGTTGACCGTCAGCATGATGGCCGGGTTGAAGATCGACATGGCCCTCATGACGGCCACCGATCGGGTTTGATACTCCGCGTTAGCTTCTTGGAACTTCTCGGTTTCATAGTTGAACCGGTTGAAGGCTTTCACCACGCGGACCCCGGACAGGTATTCCCGCATGACCCGGTTGACCTGGTCCAGCGCTTTCTGAACCTTCAGAAACCGGGGAAAGCCCACCCTCATATTCATGAAGATGAGAAGGCCGACGAGGGGAACGACAACGGCAAGAATCAGGGAAAGCTCCGGCTCCAAGCGGGCCGCCATAATCAAGCTTCCGATGCAGAGCAGAGGAGCCTTCACGAAAATTCTCATCAGACCGTTCACGAAATTCTGAACCTGGGTTACGTCATTGGTAAGACGGGTCACCAGGGAAGCCCTTTCAAACTTGTCGATGCTGCGAAAGGACAAGCTTTGGATTTTACGGAACAGATCCGATCTCAGCTCCGTCCCGAACTTCTGGGAGACACGGCTTGAAATGATATTGCGCGCCGAAGCCCCTACCGCTCCGATCAGCGTAATAAGCAGCATCAGCCCGCCCATGCGAAGAACATACCCCATGTCCCTTCCCGCCACGCCCACGTCTATGATCTTGGCCATAATGGTCGGCTGCAGGAGATCTCCGAGAGCTTCAATAGTAAGGAAGAAAATTGCCGCCATAAACGATTTGCCGTACTTGCGTCTGTATTTAGCCAAATAGCCCAAGGCCTTGCCCCTTTCTTGGCAAAGTAGTCGGTGTTGCCCTTACTAATCACAATACTCCTATCTTCTCAAAATGTCATCACCGAATGGTTTACCGCTAAACAATTTCGACAATACCGATTAGGCGCCCGCTGTATAATATCCGTATAAGATGTGTAAATGGTTTGGTTCAAGAAGCGCTTTAACGGGTAAAAGGATGAAAAGCGATCATGCGAAATGAGGGCACGC
Organism: Paenibacillus sp. CC-CFT747; assembly: GCA_030323305.1. Classification (GTDB taxonomy): domain Bacteria; phylum Bacillota; class Bacilli; order Paenibacillales; family NBRC-103111; genus Paenibacillus_AO; species Paenibacillus_AO aurantius. The sequence goes on from CP106741.1 coordinate 5,849,997, forward strand.
GATGGACCAGCCGACAGACATCTCTCTTATCCAAAGACTTGCTCAGGGCGACCGTACGGCCTTTTCTTCGCTGTATGACCGGTATGGGCTAAGCTTGTATCGCCTGTCAGAACGTCTTGCCCTCGAGACGGAGGAGAGAGAAGAAATCATCGCGGCGGTCTTCTTGCGGATCGAGCAGCATGCCTCGGCCTATCAACCCGATCGAACTTCCGTAGGAGAATGGATGCTTCTTCACTGGAAACACTGCGCTTGCGCCCACCTGAACAATAGGCGCCGGGAACGGGCTGCTGTCCAATCATCAGGCAAGCAGAACCCATATCTTATGGTGTACGGATAATCTTACCAAGGGAGTTGATCCTGAATGTCTTACGGACTTTACGGCGGCGGTTACGGTTGCTACGGTGGCGGCTTTACTTCTGTCGGCGTTATCCTGGTGCTCTTCATCCTGCTGGTCATCATCACCCGCTCCATCCTGATCTGACGAACGACCGGCCGGTAACGGTAAAAAGCAGCCCCATCGGCTGCTTTTTTATTTCCGGTCTATCAACCGGGTAACCGGCGAAGCAAGGATCAAGCCTAACGCCCGATTACGCGTGCATTGGCTGTAAACTTCTGCTGTCCTTTCACGGTCAAGCGCTAAGCACAAATCGTTCAATCGCCCGGGCTACTCCGTCTTCATTGTTCGAAGCGGTAATATAGCCAGCCGCCTTCTGGACATGCGCTTCCGCGTTCCCCATCGCGACACCGAGTCCGGCTGAGGTCAGCAGCAGCAAATCATTGTCACTGTCCCCCACCGCCAGGACTTCCTCCATCCGGATGCCTAGCAGCCGGCACACCTCCCGCACTCCGCTCTCCTTGGTAATGCCTTCTACGGAAATTTCCAGATTTACCGGAGCCGAGCTCGTCACGTGGAGGGCGCCCCACGCCAGAATCTGCTCTTTGAGCGCAGACAGCGTGAAAGGATCTTCATGCTTGATTCCGAATTTCATCCAGTCACGCCCGAACATCTCCTCGGACCAGTCCTTGGTTCCCGTCAAGCTTTCGGCGCTGTATCCCCAGAACCGCGCTCCGTACGAAACCGCCGCCTCATGAAGACGCCGGATGGTCTCCTTCGGAAGGAAGGTACGGCGGTGCAGCGCACCCGGACCCGCCCAGATTTCCGCGCCGTTAAGCAGAACCATCGGAGACTGCAGGCCAAGCTCCTGCCAGAAAGCTCCGGCCGTTTGAATCCCCCTTCCCGTAGCGAAAATGACATGAACCCCGTGAGCGACCGCCTCCTGTAAGCACAGCTTCGTCGCCGCGGAAACCGTCTTCTCGTCGGTAAGAAGCGTCCCGTCCAAGTCCAGAGCAATTAATCTAAAGGGCCTCAACATGACCATCCTCTCTCTTCCGTCCCGTTACAAAGACAAGCTTTCCACGGGCACCTCGAACACTTTCTTGACAACCAGGCCGACAGCAAGCTCCGTTTCATCCGGCTTGTGCTGCCCGATTCTTTTAATGACTATTTCCGAACAATACCCAATATCCCGGCCAAGTGCTGTCCCATCCCCTCGGCCATCCTGGCAAATCCCAGGTCTGTGGGATGCACGCCGTCCACCGTACATTCATCGAACCGCTCACCCAGATGATTTCCTCCATCGCACCAGTAGAGGTTGGCATCCCCTCGGCTGTCAAACGCTCTACGACTTCCCGGGCGAAGTCCCGCTTGCGGATTCGGAGCTCGGTGAGGCTGGGCTGAATGGCTTCCTTGGCGTACCGGATTTTGGTCGATACCAGAATCGGTGTGAGAGGGTTCTTTTCCCGGTACAGCCGGATAAACGGCTCAAGCGTGGACAGATAGCCTTCGAGCGTACAATTCGACTCATAGTCAAGCACAAGCGCATCCACCCGTTCGATCTCCCGGATGATCCGGGCGAGCTCAGGCTCTCCCTTCCCGTTGCCCGAGAACCCCAGGTTGATCACTTCCCGGCACAAGCTCCTGCCGATCTGCTGGGGATAGCTCATGCCGGGACGGGACGCACATCCCCCTTGAGTAATGGAGGTGCCGTAGAACACAAGCCGTCCCGGCTGCGGGAAGACCGCCTCGGCCACCTCGGCCCCCGGGCCCAGCCCCACTTCGACCTCCTGCACGCTTTGGTACAGCGGGAAGTTGATGGTTACCGTGCGTAAGCCTTCGGGAAGGCTGCCGTCCACAAGCAGGCTGGCATAGGCGGCCTGATGGGGCTCAAAGCGGACGGTCCCCACATACCTTTCCTCCCCCGGCTCTCCGAGGTAAACATCAAAGCCATTCTGCCCCGTTCCCGGCATATGGTACATATTGGGGGATCCGCCCAATATGGCGCGGACGGCGATCCGGGAAGCGTTCGTCCGGAAGCGGATTTGTCCCCCTGCCGTGCAATCGGCCAGCATATCGACAGCCGGCGGTAGTGTCTCGGAAGGATGGGCGGGCAGCCGGCGGTAAAGCCCCTCGCTTTCCAGCCAGGCGAAGCCAAGAACCGCCATGGGCTTCTCTTTCGGGGAATGCCATTCCCATTCGCCCTCCAGGGCGGTTACCCTCATATTCTTATCCAAGCTCCCGGGCCGGATCGTACTGCTCTTGTCCACTCCATCATCCCCAATCGGAAAAAGTTACCTTAAGGATAACACTGCCTGGTCAGCCCGACAATCGGTCAAGAATAAGGGAACTGATCAGCCCGCAGGCGGACAGCAGCCCGACGACCGGTCCTCCTTCCTCATACGCTTCCGGCATCATGGTAGAGGCGACCATCGCGGTAATGCCGCCTCCGGCAAAGGAGCCGATGACCGCCATCAGCTCGTCCGGCGCCCCCTCCAGAAACACGTAGCCCCCCAGGGAACAAAGTGCCGAAATAACCAGTACGGACAGCCAAAGAAGCAAAATCTTTCCTCTGGAATAGCCGCCTGCCTTAAGACCCACCGTACTGGACAGCCCCTCGGGAATATTGCTTATAAAAATAGCCGCGACGAGAAGCCAGCTGACCGATCCGCTGAGGAGACTGGTCCCGATCATGATCGACTCGGGAACGGCATCCATGACGGTTCCGACGAAGATGGCCGCTCCTCCCTCTTTTCCTCCTCCGGCGCTGCCTTTGTTGGTCTTCTCGCTCTCTTTGGAGGATCGCTTGCGCCCCGCCCCGCCTTTGCGGGAGATGTACCAGTCGAACGCGGTGAACAAGATCGCTCCGATCGAGAAGCCGAGTACGGTCGGCCCCATTCCCCCTGTTCCATGGAATCCCCCAGCAGTTCATAGGCCGCCGCCCCCATCAGAACGCCGGTGCCGAAGGCCATGATCCAGCCCGTCAGCTTGACGGGAATCTTGAGGTAAAGGGCGGCCAGGGCGCCTAAGAAAACAGCGGAGCCTGACAGAGCTCCCCACAGCAAAGCCATACTCATCCCCCATTCCTCCCCTTCTTGTTGTTATTAAAGGATTGAACAAGTTCACGAACGGGAAAAACCATTGCCGCCCCGCCTCCGGACCTGCACAGCTCTATACCATTGAAAGCAGAAGATCGTGATAAGCGCGACCTCGATAACGTCACCGCCGTAATACATGAGCTGCGCGCCCGCTTGGGCCTCCTCCACCGGCACCCTCCGCGGAGGGGAAAAGTAAACGATTTTCGATAGGATACTATGAGCGGCAGAGCTAAGAAGGAGAACAACGGCTCGGAAGGAGAAGCTGAAACGGTGAGAGACCGGGTCCACATACAGGATGGATGACGCGGCAAGATATCCGCTTAGGAAGAAATGCAGGTGAACCAAAAAATAGACCATGCTGCTGCCATGCATAACCTCATATAAAGATGTGGTGTATAACAACCAGATTCCTCCGCTATTCAGAAAGGCGGCCGTCACCGGGTGCACCAGGATACGGATCAGCGGCAAATTCATAAAGTGCGTGACACGCCGTGCCCATTGGGTCGGCAGTAATCGTATTGCCAAGGTTACAGGGGCAGCCATTACAATAAGCAGAGGGGCTATCATTCCAAGGAGCATGTGCTCCGTCATATGGGCAACAAATCCCAGGTGTATAGGTCCTGCAGCAAAACCACCGGTCCCCAAGGCCACGCTCCCCACCCCGCCGCACCAGCAGAGGCTCCGGTATACCGGCCATTTCCGAAAGCGGCCGTTGGATTTACCAGCTGCAGCCAAATACATAACGGCAAAAGCAACAAAAAATAAAGCCGGCCAAAATTCAAACCATAAGCCTCCGGTATGGTCAGCGGCGCTAGTGTGCATGTCAGCTCCTTGACTCCCCTTGGGGAGATTCTTTATGGGTACGGGCGATTATGACCATCCCCAGGATAATCAGCAGAGTGGCTGCGACGTTCCAAATGACATCGTAGGGCAACAGGTCTACTTCATAACGGATCTGGTGGAGCCTCATCCATTTATGCTGAACCATCCCGTCATACAGTTGAAACCCGCCGGCCCCCAGAAATACCCCACCCCACCAGCGCTTTAGACGGAGAGCCTGCCGGCGCCGGAGATCGGCTAACATAAACAAGGAAGCGATCGTCGCGAACCAGCTGAAGGCATGGAAAAGACCATCGGAGACCAATCCGATTCCGGTTGTCGATTTATCGTAAAAGTGATGCCAGTGAAGCAGCTGGTGAAAAACGGCCTCATCAAAAAAGGCCACCAAGCCTAAACCGAACAAAATACCGGACCATAGGTTGCGCGCCGAAGCATGGACTTGTGCCTTTACTTTTTTGGACTAGGCCTTGCGCTATTCATGACCTGCTCACGCCTCCACCCTATTCAGATCTTTCTTCTATCTTTAACCTAACCCGTATTCCCTTAATCGCAGTATCCTAATAAAGGGGAACGCGGTTCCAGGCATAAAACAAAAGCCCGCCGTTTCAGGGAAACAGCGGGCTTTTCCTTATGATCCTATGGGTAGTCGGAAATTCGATTTCTTCTTAATCAAAAGGCCCTAACGTTAAATGGCCGACCGGTTTTCTTCCTGCTTGCGGTAAACCACCGGGAAGCTGTCTCCCGACATCGGTTCTCCCGCCTTGACGTGAATGTGGGCCTCCATCACATGATTCCCCGTCGGGGCGTAGATCGTTTGGCCCGGCATGTAGTGAACGGCAATGGCCCGGCGCTTGCGCTCGGAGCGGTTGTTAGGGGAACCGTGCCAAGTGAGGCAGTGGTGATACCCGACCTGGCCCTTCTTGATTTCAAAAGGGACGGCTTCCGTACTTACCCCGGCCGGCAGCAGCTCGGGAGAGCGGTGGACCGGCTTGAAATCGTCGCTGCTGCTCAAGTACTTCTGATGATTGCCCCACTTGTGGCTGCCGGGCACCATCCACATGCAACCATTCTCGATCACCGCATCGTCTAACGCCACCCACGCGCTGACCAGATCGGAGGGCTGAATGACCGGCCACAGGGGATGATCCTGGTGCCAATAGGTCGGCCCCCGGTGACAGGCGGCTTGTATTGAATCTGGTCATGCCAGATCCGCAGGGTATCGGTCCGGCAAAGCTGGGCCACCTCTTCGCAAATCGTCCGGTTGGCGGCATGCTCCAGGTAGACCTCGCTTGCCATCCAGATGTTCACAATCTGAATGACCGTTTCCTTCTTCGTGATTTTCATCCCGTAGTGGGAATTATCCAGCATATTGCGGTTATGAACGGGCTTCTTGACGGATTTTCCTTCCATCACCATTTCCAGCTCTTCCCGAAGCTTCTCGACCTCCGCGTCGGACAGGACGATTCCGCCCTTGAGATAGCCTTTCTCGTCAAACTCCTGAATTTGCTCGTTGGTTAACATTTCGGGTTCCCCCTCGCGTAATGATTTACGCTTACAGCATACCAAGCCCCTCCCCTTCCGGTCTTTAGAGAAAACCAAGTTGTTCTTGCACTTTTCCCAGATTCCGGTAAGAATAGGGAGTAACGAAAGCAGAGCAGGAGGAGGTCTGGCAATGGTAACCGAAGCGCCGAAGGAACAAGTCGGCCGCCTGGGCGATCTCCGTCCCACGGTCAATTTCGCCAATTACATCACGGTTCCGCCCGGAAGGGTGTGGGGGCCCCGAATCAATCCCGACTCCCAGCTCGTCTACATTGTGTCCGGCGGAGCCACCCTCGAGCTGGCGGGCCGTTTGATCGAGGCCGCACCGGGTCATTGTCTTTTTTACGGATCGGAAACTCCCCACCGGTTATCGGCTCAGGCTAATGAACCGCTTACCCTGTCGAGCATTCACTTCAGCTGGAACGCCCCCTCTCTCGAACCCCGTCATCCGGTCCCCGGGATCCGGGACTGCCGGGAGGAGGATCTTTCTTTGCCCGCCAAAGCCTACGAGGTGGAGGTGGAAGGCAGCGGACCCGCCGTTATGCAGCATTTGTATGATCGCAAAGGACTGGAGCCTCTCTTCCATGAACTGGCCAAGGAGTTCATCGAAGAGGCTCCCGGTGCCGGAGCCGCGATGCGGGGATTGCTCGTGCAGCTTCTGGTCACGCTGCTGCGGTATCAGCTCGACAAGCGCTTCCGGGCCGCAAGCGGCAGCAGCAAAATCGCCGATGCCTTGGAAGCGGTGGAGAAGGACCCGGCTTATCCGTGGACGATTCCGGAGCTTGCTTCCTTGACGGGTTATCACCCGACTTACTTTGCGGAGCTATTTCGGGAGACGACCGGCCTGACGCCGAAGCATTATCTCATCCGGGAACGGATCCGACAGGCTCAGCTCCTGCTTTCGAGAGAACCGTCCATCGAAGAAGTCGCAGCCAAGCTCGGCTATTCGAGCATTCATTATTTCTGCCGCAATTTCAAAGCCGTCACCGGCTTGACCCCAAGCCAATTCCGGCAGCGGAGCCGGATCTTCTGAGGAATTAAGTCGTTTATCCCTCTTCTCGTCGACATTATTCGACAAACACTTCCCCTCCTCTGCTATATACTGAAAGGGTAGTCAAGCTGAAGGAGGCGCTGATATGGGGGAACCTGCTATCATAGGAAACGCGAGCCACTCTTACCGGGTGGAGGAAGGCTGGGGAAAGCGGCCGGACGGCCAAGCGTACGGCTATACCCATGGCATTTGCGTAGATGCCGAGGACAATGTTTATGTGCATCATACGGGGAAGGACCCGGTACTTGTTTTTGATCCGAAGGGTAAGCTCCTCGCCTCTTGGGGAGAGGAATTTGAAGGAGGCGCCCACGGCTTCTATCTTCATCAAGAGCCGGACGGTAAGCAGTTTCTGTACTTTACGGATACGAAAAGAAGCCTTCTGGTCAAAACCACGTTGGACGGCGAAGTGCTTCTCGAGATCGGCACTCCCGACCGGCCCGACCTGTACGGGGATGACCGGAGATACATACCGACCGATGTCTGCGTAGGGCCGAACGGCGATATTTATGTAGCCGACGGCTACGGGCAGTATTATGTGCACCAGTACGACGCCTCCGGCCAATACATCCGCAGCTGGGGCGGACGGGGCTCCGAGCCGGGCAAGCTCATCGAGCCCCACGGCATATCGGTCAATCCGAGAGGCCCGGAGCCGGAGCTGTATGTGGCCGACCGCCGGAACCACCGCATCCAGGTGTTTACCATGGACGGCCAGCATAAGCGCTTCATGGATCACAACCTGGATCTTCCCTGCAGCTTTTACTTCTTCCGGGATGAGGTGTACATTCCCGACTTGGACAGCCGGATCACCATTCTGGATGCGGAGGACCGCCTGATCACCCATCTGGGTGAGGATCAGCAGGCCTACAAGCAGAAAGGCTGGCCCAATCTGCCGAAGGACTATTTCCGTCCGGACAAATTCAGCTCTCCTCACGGCGTCTGCGTCGATTCGCAAGGAAACGTGTACGTGGCCGAATGGATCTCGGACGGCCGGATCACGAAGCTCGTGCGCCAAGGGTAGAGTATTTGCCGCTGCACCGTGCTTCGCCTAAACCATAAGAAACAGGCTTCCTTCCGTGAGCGGATGGAAGCCTTTTCTTTATTCGGAGCATGGCGACGTTGCTGGTATGCCGTTGCGGCAGACCGGCGTTGCATCGGGGGATGCGGCGTCTGCCTAACAGCACGGACCATTATCCTGCCAACCCAAAAAGCCTCTCAGGCCGGCATGCTTCCTGCCTATCTTAAGGAGCCCCGATTCGGAAACCCCACCCGTCCCCGCTTTATTTCTTGAGACCTTCCATCAATTGGTCCCGCATCCAACTGGTCGAGACCAGCCCGTCCCCTTCCTTCAGAAGGATATCGTAGAGCCGCCTTCTCAGTTCCTGAGCCCTCCTGTGATTCTCCGGCATCCGAACGACGTTGTTCAGCTCATGCGGGTCGTTCTTCAGGTCGTACAGCTCATCCGTGTCCGTCGGATTCCAGACATATTTCCAGTCCCGGGTTCGAAGCATGCGCTGGGAAAAAAGTCCGAACTGCTGCCCGTTGTAGGTGGAGACGACCTCTTCCCGCCAACCTTCGGGAGAGGACATGACGGACGGTTCTCCCTCTCCCGTCCATAACGGGAGAAGGGAGCGGCCGGCCAGAACGGCCCCTTCGGGATAAGGCGCCCCTGCCAGGTCAAGCAGGGTAGGCGGCAGATCAAGGAACGGATAGACGAAGGCGTCGCTCCGGCTTCCCGGCGGAATCACCCCGGGCCACCGGACCAGGAAGGGCACGCGCACCACATCGTCATACATCACATAATGCTTGTCGATCATGCGGTGCCCGCCTGCCATGTCCCCGTGGTCCGATGTGAAGACCACCATCGTCTGCTCCTTCTGCCCGGCATCTTCCAATGCCTTCAGAACCCTTCCGACGGCATCGTCCAGCTGGGTAATGACCGCGTAATACCGTGCCACCGCTGGCGCCCAGTCCTCCCAGGTCAACTCCTCAATTTTCCAATTTCGGAGCTGCTGGCCCTGGATGTAGGGCTTGCCTTCAAAGGTCTCCGCAAAGCTCTCCCACGGAGGAATCTCCTCCGGAGAATAGAGAGCGGCGAATTCCTCAGCGGGCCGGCAGGGCAGATGGGGCTCGGTAAAATTGACACGAAGCTGCCATGGCCCCGTCCCTTCCGTCAGCTTCTTCATGGCCTCGATGGCCAGAGCTGCGGTCCGGTGCGTCCGGGTTTCCTCTACCGGAAGGGGGTCGATTTCCCCCAGAATCCTGCCGAGTAGGTAACAGCGGGCTCCCGGCTCTTCAGATAGTCCCGGTAGAGCCGTTCACTGTCGATGTATTCCCCGTATCCGTAGGAAGTCGGGTCATGGTCCGGGTTCACGTCCCACTTGCCCAAGTACACGTTCCGGTAGCCTTCCATCTCCAACGAACGGGCCCAGGAAAACGAATCGGGCTCCAGCGCCTTTACCGGAAGGCCGAGGGAAGGATTCCACAGCCCGCCGTAGGTTTCCGGCCTTTGTCCGCATACGAACGCTTGGCGTGCCGGGCCGCATACGGGGATGGGCGAATAGGCCTGGCGGAAGGCCATCCCCTCCGACGCCAGCTGGTCCAGATGGGGGCTGCGGACGGACCTCCCGCCGCTCCACCCTACACAGTCATGCCGGAGCTGGTCGGCGACGATGATCAGTAGATTCGGCTTTCGACCCTCCGCAGCGGAAATCCTTTCCATAGCGCTGGCTTCCTCCCTTCTCAAACCTGCTGTTTCCGCTGGCGGCTTGCTTCATCAAACCGCTCCCGCCGGGGGTCCTTCATCCAGACCTCCCAGGTTAATCCGTAGGAAACCAGGATGTCGTGGATCCGGTTGCGGAAGGGCAGCCCCACCTCGAGCTGCTCTCTCATCGGATCCTCGCGCCCGTCCAGCACTTGCTCCACCCAGCTTCTCAGCTTTCCTCCAGGTGGTCGGCAATCGCCGGGAAGCGTTCCGCCACGTTACTCGTCTCATCGGGATCCGTCGTCAACTGATACAGCTCACGCGGAGGACGCCGGAAGGGACCGGAATCGTAGGTGCGGATAAACTTGTAATCCCGGGTGACCACCCCCGGCTGGCCTGCCAGGCGCATTCGCTCAGGTAGATCTCCTCCCGCGTCCCCTCCTCCTTCCCTTCCATCGACGGCCAGAGGCTTCGACCGTCCAGTCCGGGCGGAACCTCCACTCCGGCCGCCTCGAGAAGGGTCGGCATCAAGTCGACCTGCTGAACCAGCCCCTTTACCCGAAGACCTTCCGGAAGTTTGCCGGGATACCGGAGCAGAACGGGAACGTTCACCGTCGTTTCGTACAGGCCGCAGTGGTCCCAGTAAATGTCATGCTCGGTCAGGCTTTCCCCATGATCGCCGAACAAGACGACCATCGTGTTCTCATACAGCCCTTCCGCCCGGAGCCCTTCATCGAGCTCCTTCAACCGGTCGTCCAGATAACGGATTTCCGCGTCATAAAGCGCGTTTAAATAGTCCGCATCGGTCACCGGACCCAACTGGTCGTAATGATGATGCTTAAAGAACGGATAGGCCGCATGATTGTAGGCCGCCTCCATGCTCCGGTTGTGAGGATCGAACGGGTCCCGTCCTTCCTCATAGAATGGCCTCACCATCTCCGGCGGCGGAACATACGGGGTGTGAGCGTCCCAATAATGAAGAAAGAGGAAGAATTTCTCGTTCTTATGCTGCCGGATCCAAGGCAGGGCCAGCTCGTTCACGGTCCGCCCGTCGATATTCCGCTGGGCCCCCGAGGAATTGATGTAATACCGGAAGCCCCGGGCGAACCATTCCTTCAGCTGGTACAAATTATCCACCGCTGCCGTGGTGTAGCCGGCATTCTTCAGAATCGAAGGCAGCCAGGCTTCTTTTTGGGAAGCTGGGTCAAGGAAGAGCCGTGCGATACGATACCGGTCCGAAGGCCGAGCTTTCCCGTGAAGATTCCCGTATGGGCGACCTCGGTCGGAATGTCGGCGGCATAAGCCCTTTCGAAGAGCACGCCTTCCGAGGCGAACTGGTCGAGATAAGGGGAAGTCGGCTTGCGGTAGCCGTAGCAGCCAAGGCGAGAAGCGCGCAGGGTATCGAGGGAAATCATGACGATGTTCATACGGCTTCTCCCTGCCTGCGTCTGGCTTCCATATAGTCCAGCACCAAAGAGACATTGCTTTCGACCGGATCGCGGTCCGTGCGTAGGATCAGATCCGGCTGCTCCGGTGATTCATAGCTGTCTCCGATTCCGGTGAACGAGGGGATTTCGGCCCGGCGGGCTTTGGCATACAAGCCCTTCACATCCCTCCGCTCGCATTCCGCCAAGGGACAGTCCACGTAGATTTCGACATAGCCAGGAAGCTCCTCCCGGGCCATCTGCCTCATTTCCCGGTAAGGCGTAATGGCCGAAACGAGCACGGTGACCCCATTGCGGGAAAGCAGCCGGCTCAAGTAAACAATCCGGCGGATATTATCCAGCCGGTCCTCGCGGGAGAAGCCGAGCCCCTTCGAAATCGTGTTCCGGAGCTCATCCCCGTCGAGAAGCTCCACCTTATTCCCCGACGCCCGCAAGGCCTCCTGCAAAGCCTTTGCCGTTGTCGTTTTGCCGGCTCCTGACAGTCCCGTGAACCATAATACCAAGCCCGCCTGTTCCATCCTAACTCCTCCTCTTATGCCTTATCCGCCGTGAAAGCCCCGCTTCCTTATCAGCCCGTCGTGAAAATTTCCCCCAACCCAGTTAAGGGTAAAAGCACTAGCTCCTTATCTCCGCAACCTCCACCGGTCGGCCGCCCTCTTCATGGGAACGGATGGCGGCTTCGATGGCCGCCTGGACCGCCAGCGCGTCCCGGCCTGACGCTTCAATGGCCTCCGGAGGAACGCCTTCCCGGATTTCCCGAATAAACGTCTCGAGCCGCACCCGGAACGTATCGTTGAAGCCCTTCAGCCCGCCGAAGATCGAATTGCGGAATACCTTAAGCTCCTCCTGACGGCCCGGATATAGGGTAGCGGATTCGTACACGTTGTCGATGACAAACCGGCCCTTGTCTCCCGCTACCTCACAGCTCTCGATCGGATGGCCACCGAACAGATCGTAGCTTCCGGTCAGATGCCCGACCGCCCCCGACTCGAACTCCAGATTGATGGAGGCCGTGGACCAAACCGTGCGTCCCGGGGCTTTGGTCAGGAAGGCTTGCACCCGGCGAATCTCCCCGCCGAAATAGCGGAGGACGTCGAAGGAATGAGGGTGAAGGGCCCTCAGATGAATCCACGGGCTCGTTTCGTTCGGATTGCCGATGGTGAGCCGCATGTTAAGGAACAGCGGATGGCCGACCTCCCCGTTCTCCATCCACTGCTTCGCCCGGCGGGCGGCGGGGGTGAACCGGTGATTCAGGTTGCACGCCAATCTTACGTTCTGTTCCTCGGCTAGACGGATCATTTCCTTCGCTTCCCCGATGTCATTCGAGATCGGCTTCTCCACCAGCACATCCTTGCCCGCCTTCAACGCCGTCATCACCGGTCCGAAGTGGTGTGACCCATTCTCGAAGCCGCCGGTGGCCACGCTTATGACATCGAGGTCCTCTTGCTCCATCATGGTCTCCAGGTCGTAATAGGCTCTTACCCCGAACTGGGCCCCCACTGCGTCGGCGAGCGTCCGGTTCATGTCGCAAACCGCCTTCAATTCCACCTCCGCATGATCCTTGTAACACCCGCAATGAATCCGCCCGATATGGTTGACTCCCACCACTGCTGCTTTAATCAATTCCGCTCTCCTCCTTTCCCTTCCGGCACCAATCAAAAAAGGGGAAGGCTCCCCTTTTCCTACTCTTCTCAGGCGGACGGGATCTCCGTCAAATCCTCCCCGGCGTCTTCCTGCTTCTTCTCCTTGCTCTGAAGGCTTTTTGCCGTCTTCGGGGAGCCGATATGAAGGCTGTCAAACGCCTCCTGGGAGGATTCGAAAGGTCCGGTACCCAATCCGTGCCAATTGACGTTGACGTGGATGGGCGCTGTCCGGCCCGTCTGCTTCTCGCGTTTCGCCACATGGGCTTCCAGCCGTGCTTTCAGGAGGTTTACCACCTCGGGCTCCTGCTCGGCCACGTTCACCAGCTCCTGCGGATCCCGGATCAGGTTATAGAGCTCGATCTCCGGCTTGAAGTGAAAATCTGGCTCCAGCGCCACGATAAGCTTCCATTCCGGCGTCCGCCAACCGTGCTTCCGCATCCAGGTGCATTCCGTCAAATACATTTCGCTTTCGGGCACCCTCTCTTCGCCCCGTACGAGGGGGAGCAGGCTGCGTCCGTCGAACCGGATTGCGCTTTCAATGCCAAGAAGCTCGAGAACCGTAGGCATGACATCCTTGATCTGGGACGGGCTTGAGATGCGTCGTCCGGCCGGCAGCTTGCCTGGATAGCGCAGAATCAACGGAATGCTGAGGTTCGTCTCATACAGTCCATGGTGGTCATAGTAGCAATCATGCTCGTTCAGCGTCTCCCCGTGGTCTGACGTCACCACGACGAGGGTCTCTTCTTCGAGCCCCATCTTCTCGAGAGCGGTGAACAGCGTTTGAATGGAAGCGTCCATATAAGCGACAGCCCCGTCGTACTGGGCATCGATGTAGTCGCTGTCCGTACAGCCCTCCGGGAACCAGGAGGTGAAATAATCCACGAACGGCTTAAACGCATACAGCTCGTCAAGCGAGTGGTTATCCGGGGCGAACTCGTTGCCGTCATAGAACATCCGCTCGAACGGCTTCGGCGGCAGGTAAGGGGAGTGCGGGTCCATATGGCGGAGGAACAGGAAAAAGGGCTTGTCGTCTTCCGCCAGTCTTCTCAGCTCCGGCAGGGCGACGGCATTCAGGTTATCGGCCTTCGGCGATCTCCCCGTCCCGTCCGGTCCCCAGCCTTCATAATCAAGATACGTCTGAAAGCCTCTCGCCGAAGGGTTGCCGGTAAAGCCGATGCAGCTCGTGTTATAGCCCTTCTGCTCCAGGAGCTCGGCCAGCGTCGTCACATGACCGCCAAGCGGACCCCCGTGGCGAAGCGCTACCACATCGGTGCCGAAGCAGTCCATCCCCGTGAGCATGGAAGCATAGCCGGGAGTCGTCGGAATGCTTGGGGAGAAATGCTGCTCGAACAGGACGCCTCCTTCACTGAACTTGTCGAGATGCGGGGTAGTGAGCCGGTGATACCCGTAGCCGCTCATATGATCCCGCCGGAGGCTGTCGATTCCGAGGAGGAGCAGGTTTGGTTTGGTTTTGGTCAAGAGAATCCTCTCCTTTGGTAGATCCGATTATCGGGCGCCAAGGGATTTCAGCACCGCGTTCAAATAGCCGTAGCTTTCCGCCGCAACGATCGAAACCTGGGCGAGCGTATGACCGCCTGCTCCAATAACCTCCAGGCAGACAGGACCGTCATACCCGTTATCCGCCAGCACCTTGCAGTACCCGATCAAATCGATATCCCCGCGGCCGCACGCCTGCAGCTCAATGGGGCCTGGTCCCGCCTGCCGGCCCCGGCAGTCACGGATATGGATATGGCGGACCCGGCCGATAACCTGGGGAAGGGCTTCCTCCGGATTCTCATTCGCCCGGTAAATATGGCTCGGGTCCATGTCGATGCCGAAGGCCGGATTGGCAATCGCCTCTATGGCGCGGAGGGTGGTCGGCGTATTATAGATGGAGCCTCCCACGTGTGCCTTCACGCACAGGGTGACCCCGTGCTCGCCGGCGAGCTCCGCCATCCGGGTCAGCTTGTCGAGCGTGGCGGCCAAATCCTCCTCCACATCGGATTTACCTCCCGGCCCTACGTTCACCACTGGAATGCCGAGGGCGGCAGCGGCGGCGAAGGCGGGCCGGAGCCTTCCTTCATCCAGCGCGGCCACCTCCATCGACAGAAGCTTCAGCCCGTTCTCCTCCGCGATCCGGCGGATGTCCGGAGCCTGCTCCTCCCACCGGTCCAGCTCGAGATGCTCGCACATCCCCTTAATGGCTGAAAGCTCAACCCCGTCATAACCGGCGGCTTTGATGTGACGGGCCGCCGTCTCGAAATCAAATTCCTTGAACAGCACCGAATTGATCCCCAATTGAATCATAAATCGCACCTCCCGTGATTTTCCTGCCTTTGACTGTACCGGATGAAGTAACGGATGAAGGCAAGCCCTACACTTCTACAATCGTGGACGTCTCAAAGGACCGGATGGCCGCTTCGATAATTTTCTGGGCTCTCAGTGCCTCTTCGCCGGAGCCGTTGATCCGGTCATGGGACACCCCGGCATCCAGCTGCTCAATCCAATCGCTGATCCGGCTTTTGAAAGTTTCGTTGAAGTTTCTCATCCCGCCGAGGTAGCTGTACGTTTCCGTCTCGATGCTCCGGCGCGGGTAGTAAGTCAGATGCTCGCAGGCATCATCCAGCACGAACCTTCCCTCGGAACCAACGACCTCGCACCGTTCCAGGCCATAGCTTGCCCCGGCATCGTAGCTGCCGACCAGGTTCCCGATGGCCCCGTTCTCGAACTCCATGATGATCTGCGCGTTGGACCAGATGGCCCGCCCCTCGCCCTTCATCATGAAGGCGGCGACCCGTTTCACATCCCCGCAGAAATAACGGATCACGTCGAAGGAATGGGGGTGCAGGGCGCGAAGATGAAACCAGGGGGACGTTTCGACCGGGTTGTTAATCCACATCTTCATGTTGATCATATGCAGCTTGCCGAGACGGCCGCCGTCCACCCATTCCTTGGCGCGGATTGCCGCCGGGGTGAAGCGGTGATTGAGGTTGACTCCGTACGGAATTCCCTTTTCCTTGGCCAGGGCGACCATCTGCTCCCCTTCCTCGATCCGGTTGGAGATCGGCTTCTCCCCCAGCACGGGAATGCCTGCGGCCAGGAGCTCCATCGTGGGCGTATAATGCTCTCCCCGTTCTCCTCTCCCTTGGTCGCCATGCTGCAGGCGTCCAGCTTGATTCCGCTGTCCAGCATCTCCCGGACGCTGTAGAACGCCCGGCAGCCGAAGCGCGCGGCGGCCGCGTCCGCTTTTTCCCGGTTAATGTCGCATACCGCAACGAGCTCCGTTTTCGGATGATCCTTGTAGACCCCCGCGTGAATCGATCCGATGTTTCCCACTCCCACTACTCCAACCTGCAAGGCCATGGTTATCCCTCCCTAAGCTAATGAATGCCGTAATTGTTATCCTTCGACCAATTGTTCTCCTTCATCTTCTGCTGAGTGCCGTCGACCATCTGCTTCTTCAGCTCGCTAACGTAGCTGTCCAGGCTTTTGCTCCCTTCAAGAAACAGCTGGCCGAGCTTCTGGTTCATTTCGGTTACATTCTTATCCACTTCACCGGCGTAAATGTTCAGCTTCATCTGCTCCCCGACAAACATGAAGCCCTTCAGCTTCTCCGGAAGCGCGGCATCGGCGGTTGCCGGAGTGCGGAACAGCTTCTCCCCGAGAAGACCCTGGATAGGCGGCGACGAGACGTAAGCGATAAAATCAAGCGCCGGCTCCAGCTTCTGCTGAGCGATGCTCTTCGGAATCGCCAGATTCCCAGCAGGTACTCCGCCGATCTCCATAAGCTTGCCAGAGGCGGACGGATGGGTTTCCTTCGTCAGATAAGGAAGCGGGAAGGCCCCCACTTCGAACGTGCGGGCTTTGGATTCGTAGATGACCTTGCTCTGGCCGGAAGTGCGCATCACCATGGCCGCTTCCCCCGCAGGAAGAGATCGGTGGACGAATCAAAATCCAGCCCGTTGTAGCCCTTGGCCCAATATCGGCTCCAGTCCTTGAGGAGGCCGAACACGTCGCGGAATGGCGCTTTCTCGATGTCAAGGATGCCTTGGTCGACTCCCTTGACATACTCGTTGATCTCGATAACCCCGTTCTTGTTGACGTCAAGGGTGTCATAGAGCCCCACCGTCAACTCCTCGGTGAGAATGCGCGTCGCCCAGCTGTAGTTGTAATCGCCCGGCTTCGTATTGGGAAAAGCGAACGGAGTCACCTTCTGGGCGGCCAGCTTGGCTTGGGCATCCATAAATTGGGCCCACGTTTTGGGAACCTCTTGAATACCGGCCTTGGCAAACAGCTCCTTGTTGTACAGAACCCGCACCGAGTTCACGAAAGTCGGGACGCTGGCATAGGTTCCCTGGTCCCCGGCCAGCTGGGCCATCACCGCTTTAGGAAAAGTCGCCTCCCAGGTCTTCCCCCCGAATAAGCGGTCTCCTTCCGGTAATAAGGGGTGAGGTCCAGCAGCAGCCCCTTCTTCAAATCCTCCTGATCCCATATGTACCGGGTCGTCAGCACGTCCGGCGCGGTTCCGCCGATCAGCTGGGTCGTGACCCAGGTGCGGTGCTGCTCCACCCCGGGAAGAACATCGTCTGAAGCTTGATGCGTGTACCGGCATGAGCTTCCTGATAGGAACGGACAATTTCGTTCCAGGCGTCGATTTCCGTCTGGTCCCCCTGGGTCTCCAGCATAACGGTGACGTTAAGCTCCGTCCCGTTCCCGCTCTGCCCCCGGGGCTAGCCTCCGGGGAAGACGACGTGCATCCTGCTCCTGCCGCCAGCACGAGTGCCGTACCCAGCAGGAGTAAAGGCCTTCGGCCTGTTCGATTCGGTTTCATTCTCCACCTCCCATGGTCATTCCCGCCTTCCGCCTGCGTCTTCCTTCCTGCTACGCCTTAACCGCCCCCGAAGTCATGCCGTGAACGAACGCCTTCGTGGAGAACAGGAACAGCAGCAGCAGGGGAACGGAGGCCAGCACATACCCGGCCATCTGAATGCCCAGAATGCTGTCCATCGGCCCCGTCAGGGAAGACAGCCCCAGAATGACCGGCTTGGCCCGGTCTCCGGAGGTGACCACAAGGGGCCAAACGTAGTTGTTCCAGCCGAGCAGAGCGTTCATAACCGAAACCGCCGCTACGACGGGCAGGGATAAGGGAAGCATAATTTGCGTCAAAATCCTCAGCTCCCCCGCCCCTCCACGGCGGCGGCATCCGTAAGGGAGCGCGGTATGCCTTCGAAGAACGTCCGGATCAGGAGAACAGCCAAGGAAGAAGCTCCCGCCATCGGCCCCAGAAATTGGGCGGACAGCGTATTAAGCAGGCCGAGGCTCCGGAACATCATGAACTGCGGGATAAGCAGCAGAAAGCCTGGAATAAGGACGAGAGACATCACGACGGCGAACAGCAGGCCTTTGCCGGCAAATTGAAAGCGGGCGAAGGCATAGCCGGCGGTTAACCCGTTGATTAACACACACAGAATCAGGCAGAGGGTGATCCAGACGGAGTGCAGCAGGAAGGGCCATAGCTGCTTCAGGGCGATGCCGTAATGCTCCCAATGGAAGGGAGCGACGGGCGTCCAGAAGTGGCGGATGAGCTGCCCCTTATCCTTCCCTGACGAAATCAACAGCAGGTAGAAAGGGAACAGCGTGAGAGCCAGCAGCAGTGCCGTGCAGCTGTAATGGATTCCCCTACCGGCCCGGCTTCCTTTCATTACGCTCTCCTCCCCTCTTGGCGGCCTTATTCCGAGCCCTCCGTGTTTCGCATGAACCTCTGCGTCAGCAGGGTAAAGATCAGCAGGCCGGCGAACAGCACGACTCCAATGGCGGAAGCATAGCCGAAATCGTTGTATTCGAAGCCTTTTTTGTACAGGTACAGGGCGGGTGTCATCGTAGCAAAGCCCGGTCCTCCGTTCGTTAGAACGAGAACGTTCTCAAAGCTCTGCACCTGGTGAATGACGGCAAGAAGAAGCACAAGCCCAAGCGAACCCTTGAGAAGAGGCAGCTCCAGCTGCGTAAGCCTCCTCCATCTTCCCGCCCCTTCCAGGCGTGCCGCCTCGTAGAGCTCGGTGGGGATGGCCGTCAAGCCCGCCAGGAAGAGCAGAAACGAGACGCCGCCAACCCAAGGGAAGCCCACGAAGAGAACCGAAGCCAGCGCTGTCGAGCTTTCTCCCAGCCAAGCATGCTTAAGACTGTCCCAGCCCAGGCTGCCGAGCAGGGTATTGATCACCCCGTTCGAAGCGTAGATCCACCGCCACAGCAAGTAAACGATGACCGAGGGAACGACCATCGGAAGAAGAAAAGCGGTTTGGCACAAGGCCCGCAGCCGTCTTCCCCGGAGATGATAGACCAGCAGGGCTCCGGCCAGGGGCATCACCAGCTGGATAAGGGCATAAGCCCCTGTCAGAACCGCCATGTTCCGCAGGGCGATATGAAACGTAGGGTCTGAGGCCAGGGCTTTGTAATGGGTTAGACCGGTCCAGCGGTTGAGATTCGCCCCGTTCCACTCATAGAACGATTTCAGAAGGGCAATGGCGAGCGGGTAAAATTTAAAGATGCCCATGGAAGCGAAGATGGGGATCAGGAACCCGTAGGGCATCAGCTTACGGCTTAATCCGGCCGATCCCCGGCGGGTCCCGGACAGCTTCGTCTTGCCAGATACGGTCGGTTTCATCCTGCCCCTCCTGTTCGCTCCCCTGGTCGTTATCGTTTATTCATTCATGCTGCGGTAACGGCCGGGGAGCAGCCTACCTTGCGCCGGAACAGCTGGGTAAAGAAGGCGGGGTCCTCGTAGCCGACCCGATGGGCCACGCTGATGACCTTCTCATCCCCTCCTCCAAGTATTGCTTGGCCCGGTCGATGCGGATGCTGTGAATGCGGTCGGTTACCGTTTCCCCGTTTCCTGCTTGAAGATCCGATTGAGCTGCCGGGAGCTGATGCCGAACAGCTCGCACAGCTCGGGGATCGGAAGCTTCTTGTCGAAATGCCTTTCGAGAAACCCGGTGATCCGGCGGACAAGCAGTGTATGCTCCCCTTCCTTCGTTTTCCTGCTTTCCTTCACCAGCCGCATCGTATAGCAGCGGGACAACAGAATGAGCAGCTGCAGCATTTGAAGCTTCAGGATGGTCTGGAATCCCGAGCGGCGCGCCTCCCATTCGGCAATCATCCCCTCAAGCAGCGAAAGCACTTGAGCGGAGCTGTTGCCGTTCAGGTTAAGCCGGTGGTGAAACCGCTCTCTTTTGTCAAGAAACGGATGCACGTAGAAGTAATCCATCGATTGGGAGATGCCGAGCTCCTTCAGCAGGGACTCGTGAATCAGCTCCGGAGTAAAGAGACAATTGATGATCTCCAGCCTCTCCCCGGGTTCGGTACGGTAGGCATGCACTTCCCCGGATTGATAATGAAAACGTCCCCCGCGTGGATCGGGTAGCTCTCCTCCTCGAACAGATGCTCACCGCTCCCGCTGACGAGATACACCAGCTCGATAAAATCATGGCTGTGCTCGGCCGGAAGGTTGTGCTCGTCATGGAAGCAGCGGTTGATATAGAAGGGCAGCGGAAGCTCGTTCATGAATTGGGACCGTTTTAACTGCCTGACCATCCTTAACACCTCCTACTCCGGCGAATAGGCCATAGTGGTAAAAAGCGCCAATGCCTCCTGGCTCGTGTCCAGGCGGCTGTGCTGCACGACAACGGGCACGCTGCTCTCCACCTGAATGGCGTAGGGCACGCCCACCGGAACGGGGTTCCCCTCATCATCCGTCAGCCGGTCGAGCCGGATGTGATGCGTCCGCCTGGCCCCGCAGACCGAGCGGAAGCGGTCCATGGGCTCCCGGTCCTCAAAGTAAAACGTCAAGCGGATCGCGGCGTCCTCCTCACCCAGATTGAGAACGCAAACCGCTTCGTGGCTGATCTGCTCCCCGGTGCTGCGGGCGGGCAGGTAGCCGTCGGGAATAAGCCAGATGGTTTTGCCGATCATTCGCTTCCCTCCCTTTCCTTTGCTTTCCTTGTCTCCATCATACAGCTCCTAGCCCGCCAGATCATAGCCTTTTCGGCCATTTAACAAGTCATTTGCGCCATCTTTCGAGCGGTGAAGCTGGTTATCCGGCCAGGATGACCTCGATCGCTCTCCGCTGAAGGCTCTGAACATGGCCGGCAGGTGCCTGAGAGTCAGTAATGACCGAGTGAATTCCGTCCCAGCCGCTGATCATGGTAAAGGCCTGTACATCGAATTTACTCCCGTCCGCAAGGACGAATACTTGATCCGCCATGGCCACCATTTTGCGTTTAACGCGGGCCTGAAGCTCATTGGATTCGCTTATTCCGCGCTCCAGATGGACGCCTTTGCAGGAGAGAAAGGCTTTGTTGACGTGATATTCCTCGAGAAACTGCTCGGCCAGCGGGCCGACATAGGATAGTGATTTGGGGACGAGGGTTCCCCCGTTCCAATCACGGTTATGTTCTTCCTTTCGCTGAGCAGGAGGCTGATCCGGAGGGAATTGGTAAGCACGGTGAGCGGGATGTCCGGCAGCTGCACGGCCAGCTGGATAGCTGTAGTGCTCGCATCGAGGACGATCCGGTCGTTCGGCTCCAGCAGCCGGGCCGCAGCCGCGGCAATGCTCTGCTTCTCCCCGGCATGCACGGCCTCGCGCAGCTCGTGGGAGGTTTCCGTCGACTGTGCCTGAGCCCGGACCGCTCCTCCATAGCTGCGGAGAAGATGGCCCTCGCTTTCGAGACGGTCCAGATCCCGCCGGATGGTTTCGTCCGTCACCCGGCACAGCTGGCTGAGATCGGCCACCCTTACGCTTCCCCATTCGTTAACCAGCCTCAGAATATGCTGATACCTCTCCGCGGCAAGCATCTAGGTCCCCTCCCCCTATCGTATGGCCGACCGGATCATGCCCGGACGAGTAGCGGCTTCCGCTCCTTCCTGTACGATTATCCATCGTCACCTCATCCGGTCGAAGTTGAGCACCCGGTCTTTCACCTGAACGAAGTTATCTGGGTTGACATACTCCAAAATAAACGGGAGCCCTTCCGTATGCCGGTGATACAGCTCCAGAAAGGCCGGCCAGCGGATATCTCCGTCTCCGACGATCCGACCGTAAGCATCGTTTACTTTGCGGTCCTTCCCGTGAAAGTAGGCGATGTGGGGGCCAGATAGGAGAACATGTCCTCCTCCGAGCTGTTCGCAATGAGGTTAGCCGGATCGAGCAGCACTTGAACGTGCTCCGAGCCGACCTGTTCCAGGAAATCCCTTGTCCGCTTGGCGCTCGGGACAACGTCGAGGACACAGGGCTCAAGGGCGACCTTAACGCCATAATGACCCGCCCGTTCGGCGAGCCATCGGAAGGTGTCCACGAAGGCGGCAAAGACCGATTCATACGTTTCGGCTTGAATGCCTCTCTTCCCCGGGACGAAGCCGCATTCGGTGGCTACCACCGGAACTCCGCAGGACGCCGCCAGCTCCATATGGCGCTCGAAGTATGCGAGGTTCGCTTGCAGCTCTTCCTTATCCGGCTCCAGCAGATTGGTGAAGACGCCGAGGGAGGCCACTTCCACGCCGAGCCGTCGGTACGTTTCCACGATGTCCCGGCAGCGTTCGTTCGTCATGGCCGACAGATCCGAGCGTCCGTTATATTTCCAATAATTCGAATCCGTCTGGGTGAAGCACAGCTCCGTCCAGACGAACCCATTCGACGCCATCTTCTGCGCCGCTTCCTCGTTGGTGAGCTTAGGAAAGCTTCGGGATACGACTCCTATTTCCATATGGGTCACGATCCTTTCTTGGGGATTTGGAGAGTGCGCGGCTGGTTCCGACGCCATGGAACGGCAAAGCCGGTCAGCAGAAGCGCCGCCAGGCCGGTCAGCGCGAGCCAAACCTCCCGGCCTCCGGCGGGCACCGTGCCTAAAGCAAGGGGGATTCCCCGGCAGAGAAGCAGGAGCCACAGCTGGACGGCAAGGAGAAGGGCGGCGGCGGTCCAGCCGCGTCTTCGCATAATCCGGGTCCGCAAAAAGTGCTGGCTGTAAAAGACATAGGCGAGCCACAAAATACCGAACAGCAGAAAGGTCATGTTGTCGATGCCTTTCCAGGAGAAGGGGTCCACCCGGTTATAAGCCAGCAGGCTCAGCACCAGGCTGCGGAGCTCGAGCCAATTCCAGAGGCCGAGGACGGAAGCGAGAACGGCTCCCGCCAGGGACAGAAGGGCCGCCGAATTCCGCCGGCGATGTTCCAGCAGGGGATCCATCATCCCGCCTCCCTTTCTTCCCGGGCTACCCTTTGCAGAACCTGCAAAGTGTGCCGGCGGGCCTCTTCGCTCTCTACAAGCGAAGTCCGTTTGACGAAATCGGCCAGGCGGGCAAGCTTGCGGGCGTAAGCTTGACGCGCCTTTTTCTGCAGCCTCTGCAGCTCTTCGGTCCGGTTCTGCTCCTGGAGAGGAATCATTCTTCGGAGATAAGGAAGGGTCCACTCCTGCGGGACGGCTCCCGTAGCGGCGATCGTTTCCAGATCGGCCAGCTTGCTCCCGATCAACCGGCTCAGCCAGAAGCGCATATACCACAGAGAGGCCATCATGATTAGAGCCAGGAATAGGGCGAACAGAAGCAGGGTCAGCAGGATGGTGCTCATAGCCCGGCCGCCCCCTCAGCTCCAGCTCTCCGGCAAAATGACAAGCAGCGTAGTGCCCGTCCCCGACCGCTTTCATCTCGGGAGCCTCCTGGCGGCATAGCTCTTTGGCATACGGGCACCGGGGGTGAAAGTAACAGCCGGTGGGAGGGTTGGCCGGGTTCGCCACCTCGCCCGAGAGGATAATCCGGTCCGATTTATGGCGCGGATCCGGGATGGGCTTCGCGGACAGAAGGGCTTCGGTGTACGGATGACGCGGGGAGGTGAACAGGGACTCGGTCTCCGCCGTCTCCACCATCTTGCCCACATACATGACCCCCACCCGGTCGGAAATATGCTGAATCACGCCAAGGTCGTGGGAAATGAACAAATAGCTGAGGTTAAGATCGGCCTGCAGATCCTCCAGCAGATTGAGAATCTGCGCCTGGACCGACACGTCGAGGGCCGAAACCGCCTCGTCGCAGACGATGAAGGAAGGGTCCGTCGCCAGGGCGCGGGCAATCCCGATCCGCTGTCTCTGGCCTCCGCTGAAGGCGTGGGGATAACGCTCCAGGTGGCGGCTGTTCAGGCCCACCATTTCCATCAGAGAAGAGACCCGCTGCTTCAGCTCCGACCCTCCCATCAGGCCGTTGCACACGAGGGGCTCGGCAATGATGTTGAACACGGTCATTCGTGGGTTCAGCGAGGAGTACGGATCCTGAAAAATCAGCTGCATGTCGCGTCGGATCGCCCTCAGTTCGCGCCGGTCCAACTCCAGAACATTGCGCATCATCCCCTTCCTGTCGCGGAACAGCACCTCGCCGGAGGATGGCTCCACGGCACGCAAAATGCAGCGCCCGAGCGTCGTCTTGCCGCAGCCCGATTCGCCGACGAGTCCGAAGGTTTCGCCGGGACGTATGGCAAACTGCACATCGTCTACTGCCTTCACATAGCCGGCGGTTCTCTGCAGAAAGCCCTTGCGGATCGGAAAATACTTCTTCACCGCCTTAACCTCCAGCACCGCCTGCTTGGCGTATCCCGCATCCGTTTTCATCGTACGGCCTCCTTTCTTGCGTCCTGTCCACCGACAAGTACACAGCGGACGAAATGGCCTTCCTCGATCTCCGTAAGCGGAATGTCCTCCCGGTTGCACATCCCGTCGACCGCGTGCTTGCAGCGGGTGTAGAAGCCGCACCCCTTCGGCAGGTTCATCGGGAACGGTACCGTGCCTTCGATCGATTCGAGCCGGCGGTTCCCCCGGCCGATGGTCGGAATGGAATTCAGCAGGGCTTTCGTATACGGATGTTTGGGCGCGTGGAACAGGGTGTCGACGTCCGTATATTCGACGACCTTGCCCAGGTACATGACCGCCACATCGTCCGACATCTCGGCAATGACGCCCAGATCGTGCGTAATGAAGATGACCGAGGTGTCCCGGCTCTCCTTCAGGTCATTGATCAGCTGAAGCACCTGCGCCTGCACCGTCACGTCGAGGGCCGTCGTCGGCTCATCGGCAATGAGAACGGAGGGATGGCAGGACAGCGCCATGGCGATCATCGCCCGCTGCCTCATCCCGCCGGAGAGCTGGTGGGGATACTCCCCATCCTCTGCTCGGGGTTAGACATGCCGACCTTGCGGAGGATCTCGACGCCGATCCGGTAAGCCTCCTCTTTGTCATCCGTTTCATGAAGGAGGATCGCCTCCATAATCTGATTTCCGATCGTATGGATCGGGGAGAAGGCCTTCATCGGCTCCTGAAAAATCATCGCGATCTCCCCGCCCCGGATGTCCCGGATTTCTTTGCCCCGGGGTCCAGCCGGATCAGGTCCACCTCCTCGAGACCGCCCTCCGGCCGCATGCGCTTCAGCTTAATCTCCCCTTCCACCCGGCCGGGGGAAGGCACGATCGGAGAAGCGCTTGGGAGGTGACGCTTTTGCCGCAGCCGCTTTCCCCGACGATGCCGAGCGTTTTGCCGCGCTTGATGCGCAGGTCAATGCCATCCACCGCCTTCAGGACTCCTTCGTCCAGATGAAAATGAACCTTGACGTCCTTCATTTCCAGAATGACGGCATCGGCTTCTGCCGTGTTTCCTTTCATAACGGGTTCACCTCGCTATTTGTAGGGATCCGCGGCGTCGCGCAGTCCGTCTCCCAAAAAGTTGAACATCAGAACGGTCAGGATGATGAAGGCGGCCGGCCAGAGCAGCCATGGGTAATGGGCAAGCGTCTGCAGGTTTTGGGAATCCTGCAGCAGGACCCCCAGCTGACAACCGGAGGCTGCAGGCCGATGCCGAGAAAGCTGAGCGCCGTTTCACCGAGAATGGTTCCCGGGATCGACAGTGTGACGTTCACGATGATGTAGCTGGCGAAGGACGGGATCAGGTGCTTCCGGATGATCCGGAAGTCGCTCGCTCCCGCGAGCCGGGCGGCCAGCGTGAAGTCTTCCTCCCGAAGGGAAAGCATTTTGCCCCGGACCACACGGGCGAGCCCCGTCCAGCCGATAATCGAGAAGATGATGATCAGCCCGAAGTAGATCTGAAGCGCTGTCCAGCCCTTCGGCAGAGCGGCCGATAAAGCCATCCACAGCGGGATGGTCGGGATGCAGATGAGGAGGTCGATCGTGCGCTGGATGATGGTGTCGGTCACCCCGCCCAGGTAACCGGATATTCCTCCGAGCAGAAGGCCGAGAATCAAGGTCAGCACAATGCCTAGCAGGCCGAACGAAAGCGAGATGCGGGCTCCGTACAGAATGCGGGAGAACAGGTCGTGGCCCAGTTTATCTGTCCCCATGAGAAGCAGCGGGCTGTCGGCATCCTTCAGACCGAACAAGTGGCGGTCCATCGGGATAAGGCCCCACATTTTGTAAGACTCCCCCTTCACAAAGAGGGAAATGGAGTACTTCTTCTCCGGATCCTCCGAGAATGTCCGCCGGAAGGTCTGCGGATCCACCTTCTCGCTCATTCCGTAGACGAAGGGCTGCAGGGAGAAGCCTTTCTCGGGATCGACGAAGTGGATTTGGGAGGGCGGCGAATTTTTGTAAGCCGTGAACCGGGTTTCCGTTCCGTACGGACTAAGAAATTCACAGAAGAGCGCCACCAGATACAGCAGCAGAAGGACGATGGAGGAGAAGACCGCCAGCCGGTGCTTCTTGAACTTCCACCACATGAGCTGCCATTGGGAAGCGACCTCGAGGCTCGGATCCCGGGCTTCTTTCCGCCGGCGTCCCGCTCCCGTTCGTTTAAGCCGGTTCGCAATCGTGGTCATGGCGCTCATTCGCTAACCCCCCGAAGCGGATTCTCGGATCGACGGCCGCGAGCAGAATATCGGAGAGCAGGGTTCCTATCACCGTCATAACACTCAGGATCAGAAGAAAGCTTCCCGTCAGATACATATCCTGGAACATCAGCGCCTTCAGCAGCATGGGTCCGGTGGTCTGGAGATTGAGGACGATCGAGACGATCGCCTCGCCGGAAATAAGGGCCGGCAGCGTCCAGCCGATGGTGCTGATCAGGGGATTAATCGCCATCCGGACGGGATATTTGAACAGGAGCTTCCTCTCGGCCACCCCTTTGGCCCGGGCCGTAATCACATATTGCTTAGACAGCTCATCGAGCAGCATCCCCCTCGTTACCCGGATGAGCGAAGCCGTTCCGGACATCCCGATCACGATAACCGGAAGAATCAGCCTCGGCAGCATGTTCATGATTTTGGCCGCATTCCAAGGGGCATCCACGAATTCAGGAGAGAACAGCCCGGTAATCGAGACCCCTGTCTGGACGAAGATGAAATAAACGAGGATGAGGGCGATCAGAAAGCCGGGAACGGCGAGGCCGATAAAGCCGATAAAGGTGAAGATGTAATCGAACACGGAATATTGATGAGTCGCCGAGTAGATGCCGATGGGAATGGCTACCGCCCAGACGAAGACCAGGGAGATGAGCGAGATCACCACGGTAAGCGCAAGGCGCGGGCCGATGACGTCGGCTACCGGCTGGTTCCACTGGAAGGAACGGCCCAAATCGCCATGCAGAATAATATTTTTGAGCCAGATGAAATATTGCATGTACATCGATTTGTCGAGCCCGTATTCCGCCTGCAGATTGAGGATGGTGCTTTCCGAAACGGCATTGCCGGCCAGCTTCAGCTGCGCGATATAGGTGGTCAGGAAATCGCCGGGCGGCAGCTGGATGATGACGAAGACGATCATGCTGATGGCAATGAGCAGCGGGATCAGCTGCAGGACCCGGTAGGAAATGTAATTCAACATAGGGATCCTCCTTTCCATAAGAAGCCGGGGAGAGGGCTCCTCCCGCCCCGGCTCTGCTAACGGTCATTCTCATTTGCCGAAGAAAAATTGCTCCCCGCTGAAGTTGGCCGCGATCGCGAAGCTGGAGTCGCTCGGAATGTTGCGGAGCTTGGCGTTCACGATCAACGGCTGCTTCACCTCCGAAATCGGAATGAAATAGTACACCTTGTCTTTCATCTCCTGCTTAACCTGCTCGATGATCTTCTTCGCATCCGTCGGACTCGCCGCCGCCGCATTGTCGATCAACGTATACAGCTTTTTGACATCCGCAGGCGGTTCTTTACCATCCTTTCCTGCTGACGTACGCCATTTGTCCCACAGGGTGCCCCAGTTCGCCGTGCCCCAATCGCCCATGTACCACAGCGGAGTATGGGTCCAGATCATCGAGGCCTGCAGCTGGTTGGCTTCCCGGCGGGTCGTATAGAGCGTCTGGTCGATCGTTTTCATCGTCACGTTCAGCCCAAGCTGCTTCCACATTTCGACCACCAGCTGGGTCATGGGGACAATGTCCGGCGCCTGGGCCCCTACCTCGAACGGAATGGTGAAGACTTTGCCGTCCGGACCCAGCCGCTTGCCGTCCGGTCCTTTCTTCAAGCCCATGTCATCCAGCAGCTGGTTGGCCTTGGTCAGGTCAAAGGTCGGATCTTCGATGCTCCCCGGCTTGGCGAAGCCGTAATAGATCGTATCGATAATCTCCTTGCGGTTTAGAGCCAGATTCAACGCCTGCCGGAAGCGGACATCCTGCACGACCTTCTGCCAGGTCGGATCGTCGAACGTCTGGTTCAAGTAAATGTCCGTCGGCGTCACGTGCATGTTGGCGAGAAGGGCCTTGTAGCCGCTTTTCTCGTTCTCTTTGTAGAGGGGCATCTTCACGAGAGCCGCCGACTCCCGGGAGAAATCCACCTCGCCGGCAATGGTCTTCAAGCCGACCATCTCGATATCCTGAACGAGCGTGCTTTGGATCCGGTCAATGTAAGGCAGCTGGTTACCGGCCGTATCGACCTTGAAGTAATAAGGGTTCCGTTCGTAGCTCGCCATGTTCTCGGTGTATTTGGTCATCACCCACGGATAGAGGACGGGGAACCCGACGGCTTTCTGGTTGGCCAGCTCCCAGTTCGTGATGTCCTTGTCGTTGAAGAGGTTAACCCATTCCCCGGCTGGAATCCGGCTTCCTTGATAGCGGGCTCCAGCTTCTCGAGCGGGGTGTATTTCTTGTGGAACTGCTTGAGGTAATGGGCCGGCTTCACGAGCTCGGTGTATCCCCGCCAGCCTTGAATGGCCAGCCGGATCAGAATGCCGCCATACGGCCGGTCGAACGAAATTTTGAAATTGTACTCATCCGTTACTTCCAGCTTGAGCGGGGCTCCTTCGGCAACCCCGCCCGACCGCAGCCATACGGGGAAGATCGGCGTAAGCTCCGGGTTGTTCAACACATCCTCCACCGTAAACCGCACATCCTCGGTGGTCACCGGCTTGCCGTCCGACCATTTCAAGCCCTTGCGCATCTCAAAGGAAATGGTCTTCTGGTCGTCGCTCATCTTGTACCCCTTTAGCACGTTCCCGGTAATCTCCTCACCGAGAATGCCGGGCGTGTTCAGCAGGGGCTCGTTGTTCATCACGAATACGTCCGCATCCCAGTTTGGCGCCGAAGTAACCGTTCTCATGACTCCGCCGTACGTGCCGATCTCGTACTTCATCTGGGAGGAGGGGATTTCATTGGTGATTTTGAAATCGGAGGGCAGCCGTTCCTTCACCGCGGCCAGATTCTTTCCGTCCAGGAAAGGAGATTGCTTGAAATCCGTCGGGATCGTTTGGGCTCCCGCCTGCCCTCCTCCTTCCGGCGCTTTCGTGGCTTCCGGAGGCTTGGCGGAGGCCGAGGGGGACGGGGACGTTGAAATGGCGGCGCTTTCACAACCGGTTAGAGCAACAGCCAAGCTGAGAGCGGAAACCAGGAGCAGGTTCCTTGATCTTCTCCATGACTTCATGAGCAACCCTCCGATTTTCTTGATTCTTGTTTGAGTTTTTGGACTCCCCCCATTTTTATTCCGAAGAACCAAATAATCAACAGCCAAGTCAGTGAATTGTCTGAAAATTCAAAAACAGAGCCAAATCCTCTACTCTCGTCTTTGAATCGACACCGAATACGCCACACGGATGGCGGAATCGCCTATTTTGAGTGCGCCCCTCTTCTCCTCCTGCCCCAAGAATACCGCTTCCCGTCTGGATAAAACGCTTTTCCCGCGGCAAACTCCCACAAAAACAAAAAAAGTCCCACATGGGACTTTTGGGACCAACTCCAAGCCCGCCTGCCCGCGGCCTGCAAGTCCTTAGCCCTGCTTCCTCATCTGCTGAGGAGTGAGGCCGAAGGCTTGCTTGAAGATGCGGTAGAATTGGGTTTTGTCCGGATATCCGACGCTTCGTCCGATGGCTTCCGCCGTTTCGTCCGTTTCGAGCAGAAGACGCTTGGCCTCCCGCAGCCGGATCTCCTGCACGTATTCGGTGAAGGTGGAGCCGAGCTGCTCTTTGAAGATCTTGCCGATGTAATAAGGGGAATAGAAGCTTTCCCGGGAAAGGTCCTGAAGCGTGATGCGGTCCGTATAATGCTCCTCAATATAGGTCAAGAGACCGGGCAATACGTTGCAGGCATCCCGGTGCTCGGTTCCCGTCAGGTTCTTCTGCATCATCCGGAAGGTTCGGGTCAGCAGAAGAGTCGTATAGCCGCGAAGCATGGAGCGGTATCCTTCTTTCTTGGCCGTGAACTCTTCCATCATCGCGTCCAGCAGGCCTTCCAGCTCAAGCATCGGCTTGCCGCGAAAGGAGACATGGCAGGCCGTTCCCGGAACCTCCCCTCCGAACTCCCGGAAGAGAGCGGGGGACAGCTCATAGGAAGCAGGCAAATCGGACACCGTCGTTCTCTCCCGCTCGCTTAGAAAATCCGGCTCGAACAGCAGATTGATGTAATGCATTTCCCCGGGGGATGTAAACGAATGATAATCCCCCGGATTGATCCAAATCAGATCGCCCCGCTGGACGGGAAAGCCCTGTCCATTGATCAGCTGGGTGCCGGTTCCCCTCCAGATATAAACAAGCTCAATGAACGTATGCGTATGCTCCGGAAACGTTTCGTGAGGCTGACAGGACAGCTTCTGAAGGGCGACTTTCTCATCGTGCTCAATGTAATCTCCCGTGAGCAATACAATCATCTTCCACACTCCATTCTCATGGTCATGAAGGAATTCGATAGGCTGCTTCCCTTACGGTAATGTCACATGCACAAAGCTCCCTGTTTTATTCTATGCCGCGGGGACGAACACCTGCCTGCCCAAAGAAAAAGAAACCGCCGGCGGGCGGTTTCCTTTGGTTGACGCTTTCTAAGTTTCTAAGGAAGAAGGTTTACGGAGAGGCCGTCTCCGGGGGGCGCGCCCCCGTTTCAGCTCCCGGATCGAATAGCCGAAGTCCATCTGCAGGTGGGGATAATCCGGAAATCCGGACCAGTCTCCTCCCCAGGAGAACCCCAAGCCTTTGGCCAGGGCCACGACTTCCATCCAGTCCGCCTTGCCGTTCCGGTTGCCGTCGTACTTCAAATCCCACAGGACTTTGCCATCCTTGGTCTTCAGGGCAAAATCAACGGCCAGGCCGTAGTTATGATAGGAATCTCCACCCTGGACCTGGGTGACAACGGAGCCGCCGTCCTCCCTTCCCTTGCGGTAAAGGGCGTTCTGCTCCTCTACGGTGCGCAGACCGTCGGTGATCAGTATCGGGATGCCCGCCTTGCGCGCGGCAGCTTCGAGCTCCGCCTGCTTGGCCGCAACGACCGGGTGAAGCTTGTCCACCGGAGGGACGTTCTTCTTGCTCTCTATGCCCCAATCGGGCAGAAGCTTATCGGCAAGAGGAAGCGGGCGAAGGAGCAGAATACCGGCGGCAGCCATGAGGGCCAGCAGGAAGATAGATCGTTTCTTGGCTTTGCGGGCAAGGGCCGGAGCGCTCTGCCTCGCGTAGGAATAGTTCGTTTTCATCCTCCTATCCTACCATGTCTGCTCTCGGAATGCAGCATCAAGGCAAAACGGCATGACCTGCCGGGATTCGGCTCCGGCTGACCGGAAGAATGATCTCGATGGTCGTGCCGCGGTTAACCCGGCTCGCGGCGCGAAACTCTCCGTGCAGGGACTCCACGATCTTGATGCTGACCATAAGACCAAGTCCGGTTCCGTTCTCCTTGGTGGTATAGAAGGGCTCGCCCAGACGGGAGATCCCCTCCTCGGGAATTCCGCATCCCTGATCCGTGAAGCGAATGCTGAGCTTTCCTTCGGGGAGCTCTTCCAGCTCCACCAGCAGCTTCCCGCCGGACGGCATGGAGTCCATGGCGTTTTTGATCACGTTAACAAAAACCTGCTTAAGCTGATTCTCGTCGCAGTCCACCAGGGAGCACAGGCTTTTGAATTCCGTTTGAACATCGATGTTGTTCAGGATGGCCTGAGGCTCCAGCAGCTTGAGGATGCTCTGGAGCACGTGCCGGACGTTGTTCGGCTGGCAGCGCATGGCCTGGGGCTTGGCCACCACCATAAACTCATTGATGATGAAGTGAATCCGGTCGAGCTCCGCGAGCATAATTTCGTAGAACTCATGATGAACGGCATTCCGCGACTTCAGCAGCTGGGTGAACCCCTTCAGCGCGGTGAGCGGATTGCGGATCTCATGGGCAAGCCCCGCGGCCAGCTGGCCGACGACCGCGAGCTTCTCGGATTTGCGGACCATCTCCTCGGTCCTCTTCTTCTCCGTGATGTCATGCATGACCAGCTGAATAACCGGCCGGCAGTTTTTATAAATGTAAATACAGGAGGATTCCACATCTAGCACTTCTCCATCCAGCCGGCTTACCTTATGCTCGATAAACTCTAGCGGTTCTTGGCCGTTCGATACGGTAAGGAAGCGTTCCTCCATCAGCTTCCGATAATCCGGGTGAACCAGCTCAAGAATCGGCCGGCCCGTGAGTTCCTCCCGCGAACCGGCTCCCATCATCTTGACGGCGGCGTCGTTGGCGTAATTGATTATTCCCGCTTCATCGTGAACCAGGATGGCGGCCGGAAGCAGCTTGATCATCTTGTAGTTAAGCCGCAGGCTCTCCTTTAGGGACTGCTCCCTCTGCTTCCGTTCGGTAATGTCTATGGCCGAGCCGATGACCTCCACCACCCTTCCGCTTTGCTTGATGGGTCGGAGCGAGGCCAGAAAGTGAATGCCGGCCGATTCTCCTTCAAAGGTAACCTTTTCTTCCCCCTGCCAGGCCCGTTCGTAGTGGGCTGCCACATCCACGGCTTTATCCAGGGGCAGCAGGTCCTTAAGGTCCTTTCCCGCTATTTCCTCCTGACCCGGAAGCATACGGTCCATCAGTTCTCCATGGCAGATGGTATGGACAAACCGTCCGCTTTGCTTTTTGAATTTGAAGATCATTCCCTGCTGCACTCGGATCGTTTCTTCCCATTCGGAATTAACCGGCTCGAGCGCAAGCTGTCCATCCTCTGCCTGATTGCTTTCGATCCTGGTCACGGCAAGCCTCCGCCTCCATGTGAATATTTGGCAAACGAACCAAAGGAATCATAACCCGTGCCCGGCTTCCTTCCGCCTGTCCATCCTAAACGGAGAATGACCCGAAGAAACTGGATTTCAGTATGGCCAGGAAGTCGTCTATCTCAGGAGACACATAATGCAGGCCGGGCCGTCTGATGGGGAACCTGTTGTTTCATGATTCATTGTTACATAAGGGATAAGGGTACGATTCAATATGACAGCGTTTCCTTGATCGTTCATCCATAAGCTATGATACTACAGCCTTCCGGAAAAATTTGTCGATCCATGGGTATCGTTACGGCAAAAAAATAAAACCTGACAGGTCTTGACTTTTCGCCTGTCAGATTTTATGAAAACTCGATTAAGAAGAGGACGGCTGGAAGGACAGCAGATCAATCTGCCGTTCGGTTACCTCGTCTATGAAATCCGTTTGTTTGTAGCGGAAGGGCTCCCCGAAATGGTGAGCTGACGCTCCTCCCACGGCATCGACCGGTAAACGTTCTTCACTTTGTCTTCGCCTCCCACCATACGGACACGAACCAGACCCGGCTGGATAAGAATGAGGGAGGCTTTGCCTTCTCCGTAAGGGACGGTAAACATGCTAACCCTCCCGTGCTGCTCCGCCTCCTCTGCGAGAACAGCGGGATAGTCGAAGGCAGTGCCGAACGGAACCTGATGGCGGATCAGCCGTTCGCGGCTATTGGAATTACTGGAAGTCAACGCCTGCACCGCCTTTCTTCTTCCGGGAGCTCGTTGTCGTTAGATAATATGTTCAGAGTGAATTCCCGAACGGGGATGACAAAGGTAAGAGTAGCTCCACGATCGGAGGCGGCCTCCGCCTGGAGAGACCCGCCCATCAGCTCGATAAGCCGTTTGCTGATGGCCAGATTAATGACGGCCCCGGAGTAGTTCTGCTCGGTTCCCGCCTGCTCAGGTTCCGACTGGAGATGAAACAGATCCCCGAGCCTATCGGGAAGGATGCCGATCCCCCTCCCCGGACTTCAAATTTCAGCAGATAGCTTCCGGGCTCGCCGCTGTTCGGCAGAACACGGGCACAAACGTCGATTCTTCCACGGCTCGTGAAGTCCAGGGCATTGCGTAAAATATTCGACAAAGCCTGACGAAGCTTTCGCTCATCTCCAACGATGACAGGCAAGCTTTCGAAGCGTGTGGCCAGCTCGAGCTGGATGCTTTTCTCCGCGGCTTCTGCTTGAAAATCCCGGATGACGGTATCCACGGCCGATACAAGATCGAAGGGCTCATGCTCGGCTTTCATGTCTTTCGCTTCCAGACGGCTGTAGTATAGGATGTTGTCCACCAGCGAAAGCAGAGAATGGTTGCTCATCTGGATAATCTCAATATACTCCTGCTGATCAGGCAGAAGAGGAGTCTCGCCCAGCAGATCCGTGGCTCCCATAATACTGGTGATAGGGGCCCGGATCTCCGAACCGATGGTCGCCAGCAGGTTGCTTTTTAACTGGACGGATCCTTCCACGGCTTGGTTCGCTTCCTTCAGCTTCTTCTCCGTCTTCTTAAGTTCCGAGACCGTATTCTCCAGTTCGATGACATGGGCCAGAAAGACAGCCATCGATTGCAGGGCGGTAATATCGGTCTCCGAAAAGCGGTAGGTCGTGGAGTCCAGGGCGCAAACTGTCCCGTAAGCGGTCCCGTTCTTGAGCAGGATCGGAACCCCGATAAAAGAACGGCTACCGAGAGCCTGGGTTACCGCCATGGAGGAGGTGAGGGGACTCGAGGCCGTGTCGGGAATCAGAAGCGGCTTGCTGTCGTTATGAAGAACGAGGCTGCAGTAGCTCAGTTCAAATGGAAGGCAGTCGTTCTCCTTCACCAGCTCTTCCCTGCGGTTAAACGCATTCATAATAACATTGGTTACCCCGTCATTGCTCGCCACGAAGATGGTATTGACTTCAAGCAAGCGGCTTAATAGCTCTATTACATGGGCTGCCGCATCATGGATGCCTGAATAGAAAGTTGCATTCTCTCTGTGAATTCCTTCCAACCGAATCGGACCTCCCGTAATGGTTGCTGCAAAACCCGCCTTAATAAATAACCTTACCCAAGCACTTGGCAAGTGAAACGGCGTCTTCTCAAAAAACACCGGTATCCATCTTATCAAGGTCATCTCCGCCTTGCAAATAGGGGTCCGTTCCCGGCTGGGCGGATGCCTGCTTTCGGTAGGTCCGCGCGGACACGCGGGATATTTTTTGAACATTTTGCCGAAATGGGAGAAGCTTTCAAAGCCGACGCGGGCCGCTATTTCGGTCACCGGAAGACGGGTGCTGCGAAGTAGCCTTTGAGCCTCCTTAATCCGGGTCAGATTCAAATAATCGGTTAAAGCGAAGCCGCTGACCTCCTTGAAGCTTCTGCTTAAGTAATAAGGGCTGACGAAGAACGTTTCCGACAGCTTCGCCAAGGTGACCGGCTCCGCATAATGGCTGTTGAGGTAGCGGATCACCTCCGATATTTTCTTGTGCATGGGACTGGCATAAGCCGTTTCAGGCGGCTCGTTCCGCAGCAGGAAGCGTCCCGAGAGAAGAAGAAGATCCGTCACGATGTTCCGCACTGAGAGGTCGTAACCGGGCTCGCGCCTTCCGATCTCCTCCAAGAGACGGAGCACGAGCTTTTCCGCTTCCTTCTTCTGTTCCTCGGGAAGGCGCAGAACGGGCTGGCGGTGCCGGAAAGGACTTAGCAGAAGCTGCGCGTCCTGCCCCCTGCCTCGTATAAGAACCGCTCATCGAAATAAATCACCATCCTTTCGTGAGACGGAATGCCGGAATGGATTGTCTTGTGGAGGGCATATCTCGGCAGAAAGACCAGATCCCCGGGTTGGACCGCGTAAGAGGAGTCCCGGATGAAGTAAATGCGCTCCCCCTTCAGCAGGTAATATACCTCATAAGTAGGATGAAAATGATTGGCCGCCATGCTGTACCGGCCGTGCCGCTTGATATATTCCACGCACAGGGAATCGCTCATTTCCTGGTAACGCAGCATCGCTTCTTCCATGGTCTTCCCTCTCCTATCATCGCAATATAGGCGTGATTCCCTACCATTATCGCATAAAAAGAGGAGAAAATCCCTCTATCTTGCGATAATCTGAAGGAAGAAACGATAAACCATCCATCAGGAGGATGACCATGTCTACCAAAAAATACGTATTGGTCGGATCCGGCGGCCGTGCTGAATTTTTCTATTCCGCCATCGCCACGACTTACCGCGAAACCTCGGAGCTCTTGGCTTTTTGCGACATCAACCAAACCCGCATGGACTATGCCAACCGCAAGCTGACGGATAAATACGACTACCCGGCCGTCCGCACCTACCCGGCCAGTGAATTCGACCGCATGATCGAGACCGAGAAGCCCGATGCCGTCATCGTGACGAGCGTAGACCGCACGCATCATACGTACATCATCCGGGCGCTGGAGCTCGGCTGTGACGTTATTACCGAGAAGCCCATGACGGTGGACGAAGAGAAATGCCAGGAAATTCTCGATGCCGTGGACCGCACCGGCAAAAAGTGCGCGTCACGTTCAACTACCGGTACGCCCCGCATCATACGAAAGCCCGTGAGCTGATTGAAGACGGCGTGATCGGCCAAGTGACGTCCGTCCATTTCGAGTGGCTGCTCAATACGAAGCACGGAGCCGATTATTTCCGCCGCTGGCACCGCGACAAGAGGAACAGCGGAGGACTGCTCGTTCACAAATCCACGCATCATTTCGACCTGGTTAATTTCTGGATCGGCTCCCAGCCGGAAACCGTCTTCGCCTTCGGAGACCTCCTTTTCTATGGAAGAGAGAATGCGGAGCTCAGAGGAGAGACCAAATTCTATGACCGGGCAACCGGGAACCCCAATGCCAAGGACGATCCGTTCGCTCTGCATCTCGACCAGAACGAGAACCTGAAAGCGATGTACCTGGATGCCGAGCACGAGGACGGCTACCGCCGGGACCAAAGCGTATTCGGAGACGGCATCAACATCGAAGACACGATGGGTGTCATGGTCCGTTACAAGAACAAGGCGATTCTGACCTACTCGC
Source organism: Paenibacillus sp. CC-CFT747 (assembly GCA_030323305.1). Classification (GTDB taxonomy): domain Bacteria; phylum Bacillota; class Bacilli; order Paenibacillales; family NBRC-103111; genus Paenibacillus_AO; species Paenibacillus_AO aurantius. The sequence continues at coordinate 5,887,166 of CP106741.1, forward strand.
TGAATGCCTACATGCCTTGGGAAGGGTACCGGATTGCGTTCAACGGAACAAAAGGCCGCATCGAGATGTCGATCGTGGAGCAGTCTTACGTCAACTCCGGTGGAGAAAAAGCTCTGGAGGGTGCCCTGAAAGGAAAAACGATGAGGGTATTCCCGATGTTCGGAGCGCCTTATGAAGTAGAGGTCGAGGAAGGAAAAGGCGGCCATGGCGGCGGAGATCCCGTTCTCCTCAACGACATCTTCGGCACACCGCTTGAAGACCGCTTCCACCGCGCGGCCGATCATATCGACGGCGCCCGGTCGATCCTGACCGGCATTGCGGCCAACCGGGCCATCCGCACCGGGCTGCCCGTGCAGATCAGGGATCTCGTCCAGTTTCATTAGAATAAGCAAGAAGCGTCTCCCGGGCTAAGGGGAGACGCTTTTTGAGTTGCGGGCGGGCCGGCTATCGCTATACCATTCTATTCCTCGTAGTAAACGAACAACGGAGCAATCGGCTTGAAGAACAGATGGCCGTCCTCCCACGGCTGAAAATGCAGATCCATCCGGGAATCCGCCCAGTTCTCGGGCGTCCCTTTGGTCGTCAGCCTGCCGGGGAGAACCGGTTCTTCCAGTACCTTCGGGAGCTCCTGGTAACCGAACAGGAGATTCTCGTGAATGGCGATGATCTCATACTTGTCGCCCGGGAATGCCCTTTCTTCCTGTAACTGGTAATGATAATAAATATAGCTGGCGATCTGCTCGGGCCTCAGATGGGCCACCCGGCCGATCCGCTGCTCCACCGGCGTCTTGCGGCGCCAATGCTCCACTTCCGCCGGTTCGTTGAAATGAAAGACATCCGCCATGGGCACCCATAGGCGCGGCTTTGCTTCCCCGGCCACGGCGTGAGAAAAGGGGCGGCTCCGGGAAGGAGCTCTTCCGGCAGAAGCCGCCTCTCCACGCTTTCATAATACAGGAACAGGTTGTTTCGCCATTCGTAGCAGGCGGCGGTCATAATCTCCCCGGACTCGACAAGCTTCCTCGCCCCGGACGCCTCCACCACGACCGACAGGCCATCCTCTCTTCCCTCCGGCTTCCACTGGGCCCGATAGATGCTTCTTCTCATAGCGGCTAGCCCGGAAAGGCCATCGTGGTCATCAGGCTGTTCTCCGCCTGGGTGGAATCGAGCCGGCTGTACTGAACGATCACCGGCCGGTCGCTTTCCACCTCCATGGCATAGGGGACGCCTTTCGGGATGGACTCGCCGTCCCGGGACAGCGACGACGTGCGGATGTGGGCGGTCCGGCGTCCCGGAACCGTCACTTCTATGTTTTCGATCGGGTCCCGGTCCTCGAAGTAAACGGTGACGGACAAGCGGGCGGGTTCCTTATAACAATTCAGTACACAGATGGACTCGTGGCTTTCGAGCTCCCCGGAGCTCTCCGGGGAATGTAGCCGTCTGGGATGAACCAGAGGATGTGTCCTTTGCTCATAGTCATGTTCCTTTCCTCCTTAAGTATCCTATACGCTTAGGAACTTACTTCAAATAGAGGTTCAACGGCTGTATTCGCAATTCCTTCAAGCCGTCCGCCGCCAGCTTGGCGATTTGAATGGCCCCCTGCTCTTGGAAATGAGTGTTGTCTTCCGTCCCGTCCGGGAAGTTTAGAAACTCTCCCGGAGCGAGCCACATGAAGAGCGATTTCGATCCTTCCGGCCCGAGCCGTTCATAGAGCTCCCGGCTTCGGGCGGCAAGGTCAAGCAGCGGCACCTTCTCCTCCTCCGCCAGCTCCCGGACTGCGGTCAAATAGTCGCCGTGGGTATCCCGAAGGGTCCCGTCCTCTTCAAAGAACCGGCGCTCCACCGGAGTCACAAGGATCGGGAACGCCTGGCGCTCCCGGGCACCGTCCAGATAGATCTTCAGCGTTTCTTTGTAGGTCGTAAAGGGCTCCGTATAACGCTCCTCCCCGTATTTCTGATCATTGTGGCCGAACTGGATGAGCAGGTAATCCCACGGCTTCATCCGGCTCCAAATGGCATCGAGGTGCCCTTCCCGGATAAAGCTCTTGGAGCTGCGGCCCGACAAGGCATAGTTCGCCACTGCGGCATCCGCTTTGACGAACTGGGAAGCATCTGCCCCCAGCCGGCATAGGGGTAGCCGTCGGTCGGCTGATCGGTGACCGTGGAATCTCCCGCCAGAAAGATCGTGCAGGCCGAGGAGGACGGCTTAATCTCCATCGCATTGACCCGCGGGGCCCTTCCCGCGAAGCTCAGAAGAAGCCGGCCGCCGGTCACCCACACGGCAAAGCTTACCCGGGCATAATACCCCGGCTGGGTCCGCTGCTTGTGAAGCATCAGGCGGCCTTCGCCGGCTTTGATCGTCGTTTCCGTTGCGGCCAGCTCATCCCCCAGCAAGACAGTCACGTGATACGTTCCGTCGGGAACATCGATGATAAACGAAGCGTCGAGCGGGATGCAGAAATCCCGCCGCAGCGGCTCCCCTCCCCGGTCCCTTGCGTTAATGCGGCCCGTCTCGCCGAAGCCATAGCCGACCGAAGGGTCGTATACGGTGCCGGGTTCTATTTTGGTATAGCCCTCCTTGGGCCGACCGTGGCCAAAATCAAATAGATAGGAATGTGTCATGGGGTTCCTCCCTTAATGAATATGAAATGGCGCCTGTTATTGGCAGGCTTGAGGCCGGGAGCCGGAGTGCTCCGCCAAATGCTTATCCAGCCGGATTCGTTCAATTCCGGCCAGGAGGACAATGCCGATCCCGTGGGTATCGTTAAGAAGCCAGGAGAGGCCGTCCTTGTAATAGTATGGATTGAAGGAATAGCCGGAGCCTCGGCACACTCCGTAAACATTCCCGTGCTTGTCGATGCACCGGCGGGTCAAGCCTTCCCAGCCCTTCCAGACCGCTTCCGCATAAGGCTCGGCATCGGCCAGCCAGCCGAATCTTATTCCCCGCGCGAAGCTGTAAAGGAACATGGAGGTGCAGGACGCTTCCTCATAGGAATCGGGGTCGGTCAGCACCTGGTGCCATAATCCGCCCGCTCCCTGCAGCCGGAGGTAGCCCTCGCACAGCTCCCGGAAGAAAGAGAGGATCTCCTGCCGGCGCTTATGCTCCTGCGGCATAAGTGCCAGCAGCTCGGTTAAGGAAAACAGCACCCATCCGTTCCCCCGGCCCCAAGGAACTCCGTTGCCTTTGCCGAATTTTGCGTCATAGACATGATGCATGATCTGCCGGTCGGGCATAAACAGCCTGCTGCGGTAAAGCAGGAACTGTTCCGCCGCATCGTCCAGATAGGAGGCCTCCCCGGTTAGACGGGAATATTTGCTGAGAAAGGGAGTGCTCATGTACAGATCATCGCACCAGACGGTATCCTTCATAAAATCCGTCGTTCCCCGCACCCGGTACAGGGTACCGTCCGGCATGCGGTCCTGCTCCTCCGTTATGTAGCGGGCGATCCGCGCAGCAGCTTCGGGGGCACCGTTAAGCGGCTTGACCCGATGGGCCTCCAGCAGGGCGGCGCCAAACGAGCCGCAGTCGTCCAAGCTGTCGATCAGCGAGAGCTGATGGTTGATGCCGGGTGAGCCGTACGTCTGCCGGTCCCATTCGCTGTAGGCAAAAAGGGAACTGCACTGCCCGATATGGCTTGCCGCATAATCGGAGTAATGCGGCCGTCCAAGCTCCACGCCGGTGCGAAGGAGCCCGTAAAGGGTGACCCCGAGGGGATAATTCCACCGCCCGAACATGGGGTTCTCCAGATAGGGCCGAATGCGGGCTCCCGGCCGGTCGGCCTGCCAAAAGGTTCTTTCCTCCCCTTCTCCGAATACCGTGTCCATCCGGCAAAGTCCGGTCTCGTCCGGAGCCGCTGCGGGAGTAAAGGGACCGAGATAAAGCCAGGTGTCGGAGAGACCTTGAACCGGATAGGGAGGAACCAGGCGAACCTTCTCCCCTTCCCCTCCAAGGTGAATCCCCAGTCGGAGCCGGCTCCCCTTGAGCGGACCAGCAGATCGTGGCGGCCGCTCGGAACGTTCAGCTCCAGAGAGACTTCCGCGGCGGGCTCCTCCGATCGAAAGACGGGGACACCTTTTAGGAAGACAGCCGCAGGTCCTTGGAAGGTTCCTTTCAAGCAAACACTCCGGCTGCCGGTTCCCCGGTTCTCCACCTTCGACCAGGCATAGGCCAGCTTGCCCGGATGGGAACCGAAGATTCGCGCGAAGCAGCCCCGCTCCCTCTGATCGGCCGTCCAATCCGCTTCCGGGTAGAGGAAGGCGGCATTTACCGCTTCCCCATCCTCTCCTCCGGGAATAACGAGTAGGGGTGCGGATTGGGGAGCGCTGTACACCCATCCCTCCTGCCCTTCCCGGTCCGGGGTGGGCGCGAGCACGTGCAGCGAGAAGCCCTTGATGCTACCCGTTCCGAATTTCCCCCGCAACCGGTGCCCGTGCGCACGAATTCCAGCACAAGATGGTTCCAGCCCCGGCTGAGCTTGGTGCGGAAATAAGCGTTCCGGTCCGGAAAGACATCGTCATTCAGATTGGATTCATAGACCAGCGACCGGTTAACGTAGACTTTGGCGGGGCTGAAGCAGGACAAGCTGAACGGAACCTCGGCCTCCTGGTCGCTCCACACCCGGCTCCACGCATAGACGAATTGCCCGTCGGCCATCTCCGGCCACCTTGAAGTGAAATCCATGACGTACCGGTAATCCGCTCCTCTTGGAAAACCGTTGATGGAATGAACGCGATAGACCGGGGAAGTGCGGGATGCGCACCGATGAACCGGTTGGCCACCGCCTCCAGCACGCCCTCCGGGCGTCCGGCCGTTCTCCCGGCGATGGAGTCGTTCTTATGAAAATATCCCCCAGCCGTCATCTCTTCGTCCCTCCCTTCAGCGGAATCTCTCCACCGGGATAGAGCGTCGAGCTCGAGAGCCGCTTGGTCTGGGGAAGGGGTCCCGGAGCCCGGCTGTCCAGACGGGCCGGACGGCTTGCGTAGATCGACGCCCGTTCATCCGAGTAGACAATCACCTGCTCCGTTCCCCCGCCCCATAAATCGGCATGCACGACATAGCCTTCGGACGGAAACTCCACGACCCGTTTCATGGCGCCGTCGTACAGGCCGGGATAGACTCCCCGCCCCGGCGGAAGGCCAGGATATAATCCGGCGCTTCCTCCTCCCAGTTTGACAGAGGCTCGATGATCGTCAGCCAGCCGTCCGTCTGCCGGTCCTCCTTCCACAGTTCGCGGCCTTCGCTGTCGAGCAGGAACAAAGCATCCTTGCCCTTCAGCCCCTTTCCGTCGTCTTCCCGGACGAGACGGTCCAATCCGGCGATTTGGAGGCCAGGCTTATCCGGAAGGAAACGGCCTAACGCGATATGCTGGGATTCGACGGAGCCCTCGTACCGCCACAGCTCCCGTCCGTGCCGGTCATACTTGACGGTAACGCTGCCTCCGATCACAAGCTCCGGCTCTCCGTCCCCGTTGACGTCGCCGACCCAGATGCAATCCGCGTGGTCCTCGAGATCCCGGCAGCTCCACAGAAGCGTTCCGTCGTGATCGAGCAGATCATACCCGGCCATCACTTCATCCCTGCCGTCCCCGTCCAAATCGTATACCCACGGAAAATGCCCGGGGTTTCCCTCGTGGGTCCATAACAGGTTAAACTGGTTGTCGAACGCCCACATCCGGTGATACCGGTCCTTCAGGATCAGATCGCCTGCAAACGGAGCGCCTGTCAGATTGGCCACCACGATGCAGTCATGGGCCTGCGGGTCAGGAAGCTCATGCACGGCTTTCCGTTCCCCGGTTCTTCCGTCCAGAATGATAAGACGGTCATTCATGACGCAGATCACCTCGAGATGCCCATCCCCGTCGATGTCGGCGATTTGGGCCGGATAATCCGAGCCCTGGCCCCCGGCTCCGGGGTCGGGGGTACCCGTTTGCCACAGAACCCGGCCTTCGAGGTCAAAGGCCGTCAGGCACTGTACCTGGTGAGGAATATAACGGACATCTTGGCGGTTGTCGGCTTGAACGAGAAGCAGCTCCATCCGCCCGTCGCCGTTTAGATCTCCGAGCAGCATTTTGCAGCGGGGGCCCGCCTGCCGAATGTCGATTTCGCCCAGCAGACAGGCTCCGTGATGAATCAGTTGGCTCATGGTCTTCCCTCCACAAATATGGTAAGCGGAATAGGCGTCCGGCGACCCGGACCTGTTCCTTCTTCTAATGAGGAGCCTAGCGAAAATCCGTTCTCCGGACAATCGTACTTTTTTGCCCGGCTTGGAACGGGGCTTGGACTATCTTGACGGCCTGCCACTTTCTTGCGGATCCCCGGCAGGAGCCTTCGGTAATTTTTTCTTATTTACGGAAAAATGGGGTTGTCTTACTTTAAAAGGGTCACCCCCGGAAGATTCAGGAAAGAACCGGCGGGTGAACCACTTTCCCTCAAGGAGGCAGTATGATGAAGAACAGGAAGCGGTCAAGGAACTGGAAGAAGAAAGCCGGCCTCACCGGCGTCAGTCTGCTCGCGGCACTGCAGCTCGTTTCATCCGGCTCATCTTTGAAAGCGGTTGCGGCGGAAGGAAATCCCCTTGCGGCAGCCACAGAAGGAAAACGGCAAATGGAATTTCTGGACAGGGGACTGGTCGCCGTCCAAACCCCGGAAGGCAACTTCGTCAGCTGGCGTCTGCTGGGAACGGACCCGGAAGACATAGCCTTTCATCTATACCGGGACGGCCGCAGGCTCACGGACCAGCCCCTGACCTCTTCGACCAATTACTTGGATGCCGCGGGAACGCCCTCTTCCCGCTATACCGTTAAGCCGGTTGTAAACGGCAAGGAACAGGAAACCTCGGAGCCGGCCGGCGTCTGGGGGCAGCAGTATCGCGACATTCCTCTGAAGAAGCCGGCGGACGGCGTTAACCCCGACGGCTCCGTGTACACATACAGCGCGAACGACGCTTCGCTCGGCGATGTGGACGGGGACGGCTTGCTGGAGCTTATCCTGAAATGGGATCCGTCCAACTCCAAAGACAATTCCCAGAACGGGGTGACCGGCCCCGTCTACGTGGATGCCTACCGCATGGATGGAACCTTCCTGTGGAGAATCGATCTCGGCCGCAACATCCGGGCCGGCGCCCATTATACCCAGCTGATGGTCTATGACCTGGACGGGGACGGCAAAGCGGAAGTGGCCTGCAAGACGGCGGACGGAACGGTCGATGGAACCGGTAAGGTGATCGGAGATCCGACTGCCGATTACCGGAACAGCGAAGGACGCATCCTAGCCGGACCGGAATTCCTTACCATCTTCGAAGGGGCTACGGGCAAGGAGCTGACCAGCGTTCCATATGAGCCTCCGCGCGGCACGGTCACCGATTGGGGTGACGGCTACGGCAACCGGGTGGACCGGTTCCTCGCCGGGATCGCCTATCTGGACGGAGAGCGTCCAAGCCTCATCATGGCCCGCGGCTACTACACCCGGGCCGTACTGGCCGCCTATAACTGGCGCGACGGCGAGCTTAGCAAGGTGTGGACCTTCGATTCCAACGACCCCGGCAATGAAGGCTACCGCGGCCAGGGCAACCATAACCTGAGTGTGGCCGATGTGGATGGCGACGGCAAGGATGAGATCATTTACGGGGCCGCCGCCATCGATCATGACGGCAAAGGGCTGTATACGACCGGCCTGGGCCACGGGGATGCCCTTCATGTCGGGGACCTCGATCCGAATCGACCGGGTCTCGAAGTGGTGCAGGTGCATGAGGATAAGAAATCCCCTTACGGCCTGGAATTCCGCGATGCCGCGACCGGAGAATCCCTCTGGGGCGTCTATACTGGTAAGGATACCGGCCGGGGCATGTCGGCCGATCTCGACCCGAGATACCCGGGCGAGGAAGCCTGGGCAGCCGGCATAAGCGGCTTGTTCAGCGCCACCGGCCAGAAGATCAGCGAGACGACGCCTTCCTCGATTAACTTCGGCATTTGGTGGGACGGCGACCTTCAGCGGGAGCTCCTGGATCATACGTGGAACGGAACCACTACTACCGGCGTCGGCAAAATTGACAAATGGGATTACGAGAACAGCAAGCCCGTTCGTCTCTTGACCGCGGACGGCACCCTGTCCAACAACTACACTAAGGGAACTCCCGTGATTCAGGCGGACCTCATCGGCGACTGGCGGGAGGAGGTCATCTGGCGGACGGAGGACAGCACGGCTCTGCGCCTCTACACCACCACGAGTATGACCGAGCACCGGCTCCCCACCCTGCTTCACGATTCCGTTTACCGGCTGGGAATCGCCTGGCAGAACGTCGCCTATAACCAGCCACCGCACACGAGTTACTTCCTGGGAGCCGGGATGACGGAGCCTCCTCATCCGTCCCTCTATGTCAATCGGCCGGCTGAAGCGGAAATCGCTCCCCGGACGTTAAACCGGAAGAGCTCGGGCCAGTCGGTTACCGTAAAGGTTACCCTGCCCTCCTACCTGGGCGGCGCTTCCGGCGATGCCTCCTCCCTCTCCTTGCTTGTGGCGGGTAAAGAACTCAGCGCCGAATCTGTGAAGGCCGAGGGCACTTCCGGGGACAGCGGCTTCGGCCTAATGGCCAAGGTCGACCGGAGCAAGCTGATCGAAGCTCTCGGCGACCGGTCGGGAGAGCAAACGGTGGAGGTAACCGGGCAGCTGGAGGATGGAACAAGATTCCATGGAACAGCGTCTCTTACCGTAAATTAACCGGCGGCTCCGGCCAAAAAAATTTGCCCCATCTTCTTCAAAGGGCCTTCCCTTCGTCCTGGCTAGGACGAAGGGAGGCCCTTTGACTGGACCAGACGAAGAAAGGCCTTTTCGACTGGAAATCTAGCCACACGGTCCGGCTGCCCTGACCTGGCTGCTGTTCTGACTAGGCTTGCCTAGCCCGCCCCAGTCAAGGACACCTGCCGGCCCGGACCCACCTCCGTGATCCCCCGTCGACGCCGAGCCACACGCTCAAAGCCGTCGGATTGTAAACAAAATCAAGAGAAGCGGAAAATTGGAGCTGCTCGAACGCCTTTACGTAATCGGCGATCTCGATGTTCGTGGCATACCAGATTTCCGGCCGGCCGCCGGCGTAAGCACAGAACTCCTCCATGAGCTCCCAGTTGCCGTCAAGATCAAATTCATAGCTGTGTCCCCATACATACATCAAATAGAGATACTGGGCCTTGTGGAGGGAAACGAACGTTTCCGCCTGCTTCATCAGGTTGTGCTTGTGATGACACGTCGGCTGCCATTCGAGCCAATCGTCCGGCATGGAGAAGTTCCCCGTCGAGGCCACCACCCGGGAATACTCGATGCCAAGGGACGGCAGCATGCTCTTGATCCGGCGGTTGTAGGAGCCGTTCGGATAGGACATGCCGCGCACCGTATACCCGGCGATCCGCTCCAGCCTCTTCCGGTCCTCCATCACCTCATGAACAATCATCTCGTCGGGGCAGCGGGCAATGGTAGGATGGGTAAGCGTATGAGCGGCTATTTCATGCCCATCGTAAAGGGCCCGGATTTCCGCTTCGGGGATGCGGTCCTCCGCTTCAAAAAGCCCCCGTTCAGATGAAAGGTTCCTTTGATTCCGTTCCGGTTGAAGATGTCCACGAGACGCTTGTCGGCCGTTCTTCCGTCATCGTAGCTCATGGTTAAAGCCTTGTGCCTTCCTCCCGGAAAGCACAGGACGATTTTCGGCATGGTGGTTCCCCCATTCTGGATTATTTTCCGTAGACGCACAGCTCGGAATACTCCGCGATCAGCGGGGCCATCTGACGGAAGCCGATCTTTCCTCCCGCAAGGAGCGGACCGTAGGTATGGCCGTCGTCCTCCCAGGTGAACAGGACCAACCCGTTGACGGAGAAAAAGAGCCGGCTGCCCTGCCGGACCGCCAGCATCCGGTAATCCCCTTCGGCGTTCGCCGTGCCGGGGATCGGGTCCGCTCCCTGGGCCACCAGATGAAAGCCGTAGCTTTTGCGGAGATTGCACGTGTGAAACGCCCTCTCCTCCGCCCAGCGGCGGCGGAAATAGGAAATATGGAACGCTTGGATGTCCCCATGGTGATACTGGTCGTAGACGCCGGTCCGCGGGGCTAGCCCCGGATCAAAAAGATCCTTGCCTTCCCTTCCTTGGGTGCATAAGAACAGGATGGCGAGCCCCGGCTCGCGGACCGGCCGGAACCGCCAGGACACGGCCAAGTCCGGAGGGAATTCCTCCGGACACCAGAACACCAGGTTCGCGGCTTGGCCCTCCCCGGGATCCCGGGTGCTTTCAAGCCTCATCCTCTTCATGGGGAAGGTGACCGCCCCGTCCCCTTCCATCCGGAAGGAGCTTATGTCCCGCTCGCTTTCCAGAGGATTGGAATACAGCCGTTTCCATCCCGCCGGAATCAGGCTCTCTTCCGCTCGTTCCATTCCTTCAGCTCCTTCGGCAGCGTGTCGGCAATCAGGTCCAGGCTGATGATCGTGTTCAAGGACCACTGCGCCGCTTCATTCGTATTCATCCAGTCGATTTCCTGCAGCCGGTTGACATGGGTAACGGGAACGGCATCGTCCTGAAGATGGACGCGGGCAAACGGATTCTCCGCCAAAATGGCCCAGCATAAACGTCCGGTACGTTCATCCTTCGTATGATAGGCGCCGAAGGCGGCGATCGCGACGCTGAGGACCGGATGCTCGAACCGGCTCGTGCTGACCGCTCCCTTGGTCAGAAGATCTTTTTCTCCTGGGACTTGTTGTAATAGACGCCGAGCTCGGCCATCATGTCCTCCCACTCGGCATCCTTCAGCATCCGGGCCAGCTCGAACCATACCTGCGGCCCTCCCATGCAGATCGCCAGGTGGCGGCCGTAATTGTCATCCCCCATCGGCACCAGCTTGCCGGTTTCGGGATAATAGCCATACGTCGGACCGGAGATCAGCCGGTAATTGGCCTGCTTGATGCAGTCGATGCCCGCCACAATTTTATCCCGGTATGCCGTATCCTCATACCGCTCCCAGCGCGTCATCCAGTTGGAGCTGAAGGCCGCCCAATCCGGGCCCACCCGCACATGAGTCGGATGCTCGTCCTTCGGAAAGTAAGCCCGCATGGGATCCAGGCGGACGGTGGAGAAATCGGAATCCTTGACCTCATCGAGAATATCCCCGATACGCCCGTCGGCGGTCAGATAATAGTAGTAGCGGTGAAGGCCCGCCATGGCGATCCGGGCTTCCTTGCAGCCGCAGCCCCAGTGAACCACATTATGCCGGGAGCCAAGCCCCGCGTACTCCCCGAAGTGATAGACATCCACCTCGCTCGTGTGCCGGGTCATGGCCTCGGCCATCCGGAAGATATCGGCACGCCCCGTGCGGAGGAACATGACCCACAGCCACATGTTGGGGGCAAGCTCGGTGTTCTGCCAGGCGCATCCGCCCAGGTCGTAATTCCACACATGACGGACCGGGTCGTAGCTGTGCATAAAATCGCCGAAGTCCCAGAATCCGTACCACTTGCGCTGCTCCACCTCTCTCTGATAGAAGGAAACAATGCCCTCCAGCCGGTCCTCGAGAAGGGCCTTTACCGGATGGCTGCGGTCGGGAAGGCTCCAATAGCCGAAAGCCCCGGTCTCGTGATAGTATTCCGGCTCACAGACGAGAAGAGACGGGGATTGGGCTTCCTCCCGCATGCGCTCCAGAAGCGCCGGGTCCGGCGTACTTCCGGTCACCCATAAGGTCAGTTCGCTCGTATGGCCGATTCCATACGGGGTAGCCCGGAGCTCCTCCGCTCCTTCATAGGACGACTCTACATGCGTCTCGGTGTCGTAGTGGCGCAGGTCCATGGAAGCGGCGTCCGGGCTCCAGAACCACACGGTGAGGTTGGCCTCTCTCCCGTCAGCCCCTGGACCTCGAACCCGGCGGGATGCATTTCCCAGAAGCCGCGCAGCCCGGCGGCCAGCCCGCCCTGGGTCCCGCCGACATACGCAAGACCGCCCGCCCGGCGGCCTTCCGCCGCTTTCACCCAGGAGCAGCCTTCCTTCGTCCGCTTGGACAGGCGGTAATGCTCCGAGGAATCCTGCACGAGCTTGAAGCTGCCCCAGGTGGCGGAATCCTCCAGCAGGCCGAGGAAGTAGGCGTCCTCTTCTTCGTGGAAAAGCACCTTCTCCCCTCTCGTCTGCTTTTCGAACAGCTCGCGGTATTTTCCTTTGGTCCGGCGCGTATGCAGCGTTTTGGGAGACTCGCTGAAGAAGCCCTGGTCGCCGGCGAGGCGGATGTGCCGGTTATACAGAGGACCGTTCATCGGTACGTCCAACCGGATCCCGAGCCCCTTAATGAAGTCCGACTCCTCCCGCCCGTCATAGAAGAAGGTATAGACCAGCCGGATCGAATCCAAGCCGGCATAGAAAGAGAATCTTAGGACGAAGGGGAGCCATTCCCCGTTCCCCGATTGGGAACGGTGCCTTCCCTCCAGCTTAAGCACGGCACGGACCGGACCGTCCTGCTCCACCACGGCCTTGTCGAGCACGCTTCCGAAGGCGGTTTCGGTAACCGTCCGGATACCCGGGCCTTCGTTTCTTTCTTCCTTAAGGCAGATGAGATCCCCTCCGCTGCAGATCCGGTCGTCTTTCCGCCATATCCCGCGGAGCCAGTTCTCTCCCGAGCGCCCGACAGCGAAACGGATCACGCCGGTATCGACCGCAATCTCCTCGTCGGATTCCGTGACCTTCACCCTGGAAGCGGATTCGGGTCCGGCCCCTTTCACCAGGAAGAAGCCTCCCTCCCCCTCGGGAATCACCGCCGCATGCGCGGACCATTTGACGCTGCCGTCCGGCCAGAAGGCGGCGGGCCAGCTTTGCACCGGCAGGAGCCCTCCCTCCTTCTCTCCGGACAGATGCAGAGTCTCCTGCCGGCCGAGCTCTCCTTCCTTCCACGGTACTCCCCAGGCTACGCCGGCCGGCAGGGATCCGGCTTGGTTCAAGCGGTTCAGTTTAATCTCGGTTGCCACGCCACTTCATCTCCCTTTATGGTTTCCTTCATTCTAGAAAGGAGGCGGTTTGCCGGCAATCGAACATTTTTGGCGGGAGCTTGCACTTTTTTATCAGACTTGAACATTTAGGAGTGGCGGCTCAATTCGCGGTAACGCGTCGGGGTCATCCCCTCCAGCTTCTTGAAGATCCGGTTAAAATAGCTGTGCTGGTACCCCACCTGCTCGGCTACCTCGCTGATCTTCATTTCGGATTCCCGCAGAAGCTCCTTCGCCTTCTCCATTCGGAGCTCGGTCAAATAATCAATGAAATTTTTGCCGGTCACCTGCTTGAAGGATTTGCTTAAGAAGAAAGGATTCGTTCCGATGTGATCGGCACAGTTGTCGAGCGAGATGTCGTTCTGGTAATGATTCTGGAGATAGATCATGGCTTCCTCGATATATCGCTTCACCTGTGCGTCGGTCCGGCCTCCCATTTCCTCCAGGAAAGGGGTGATGACCTTCTCCCGGAACCATGTCATGATGAGCTCGGGCTCGCGGATCTGGGAAAGCTGCTCATACCGATTGGCTCCCCCGAACAGGCGGTTGGGGTGAATGCCCGACACCAGAATAGCATGCTGAATGCTTCCGAGCAGCTGAAGCATGCCCTGCTGCACGTCGATTTCCTTGGCCCCTTTGCAGGTAAGCGCCTCCAAGAACGCTTGAAGAAGTTCTTCGGCTTCCGGCTGTCTGCCGGTTCGGAGGGCTTGAACGAGCTCCCTCTCCAGGGTGAAGGGATAGACTACCTCTGCCGGGCTTCCCTCTGTAACCTCCTCCGTCAGATCGATCAGCTGGTTCTCATTCTCGAAATTGCGGTGAGAGACCGCATGCTTGACCCGCTCGAAAGCAAGCGGAATGTCCGTGACCTGCGTCACCGCCGGCGAGATCGCAAGCGTAACCCGCATGGTCAAAATCTGGTTGATCCCCTGCATCAGCTCCTGGCCGAACCGGTGCACCTTCTCCGCATGGGGCTCCTCCCCGGAACCATCAGGAGCACACCCGCCGTCAGATCATGAAAATTGATGGTATTGCTCTCGCCAAAATGCTCCGCGGCCAGCTCGTCAATCATATTGACGGCGGCAAAGGTCACAAGGCCCTCATCTCCGTAACGGAATTTCCCTCCCATGCTGGTAATTCCGGTTAATTGCAAATACAGGATGATGAACTTCCGGCCTTCAACCGGCCACTTGAAGCGCTCCATCCGCTTGCGGAGGTCTTCTTCCGAATAGGCATACAGGTAGCCTTGCAGCAGCTGATGCAGAAAACCCTCCTTCACATGGGGAAGCTGCTCCGCAAGCCGCGTGTTCAGCTCCCGGCTTTCCCGGTTCAAATTGTGCCAGTGGGATTCAATTAAAGCGAACTCGTCTTCCCTTTCCCGGGAGGCCGGCGGCTTACCGGCAAAGAGCACCTGAACGAGCCGGTTGACAGGTGAGTAAATTTGCCGGGAGGCGAGCCAGGCCAGCAGGGCGGCCAGCAGCAGCGCACACAAGCTTACGGCGACAATCAGCTTGGAGAGGAAGACGACCGGCGCCGTGATCTGGGTAATCGGAGAGGCGGACACCAACGTCCAATCTTCCGAAATGCGCGAAAGCTTCCCGTACGAAACCGTGTAGGTCGTCCCCTTCCAATTATAGAAGAACGACCCTTTCGAAGCCGGCAGGGTGCCGACCTTCTTCTTCAGCTCCATAACCAAGGGCGAATTGGAAGCGCTTGCTGAAGACGAAACGAACAGATCGCCCGAATCCTGCGACAGAAAGGTCTCCCCGTCATTATAGGGAGTAAGCGTGCTCAGCAGGCTGGCGACCTTCGCTCCATCGAAACGCAGCAGCAGAACGCCAAACGGCTGGAACGTGCCGCCCGGGATTTGATGGACGAGGATAAGATCCCGTTTGCCCTTCCCCTCCGCATCAAAAGCCTTTTGGGACCAATAGGTCACCTGCTTGGTCCGGATCAGCGGTTCATACACGGCGGATGCCGTCTGGTTGTCCAGCACGGTGTATTCCGGATTGAAGAGCACGCGGCGCTCCCCGCCTAAATACAGCTCCACCTTTTTGACCATGGAATTGGAGCCTTCCATCACGAGCAAGGTTTTGGTGATGTCATTCGTCTTCTCATAATTTTGCACAAAATTAGTTTCGATCAGATTGGTATCGAACTTGCTGTCAAACGCCCAGTGGGAAAGAAGCAGCTCCAGGTTGCCGAGCTGGTCGTCGATATTATGCGAGCGCTGTTCAATCTGACGGTAATGCAGCTGAAGAAGCTCGCTCTTTACCCGCCCTCCGGCCATTCCGTACAGGAGACCACCGATAATGAGGCCGGGGACCCCAGCCACGATGAAGATCATGATAAGGCTTTTTCTATAGAATCGTCCTGCCGAGCCCGGCTTTTTGGTCCGTTCGCGGAACCATCCCGCTCCCATCGCTTTCAGCATCGTCTCACCAACCTGATCGATTATTTGTCTCGCGGTTCTAATCTTAGTATGAGGATACCCTTCGGGATAAGCCGCCACAAGCAAATTATCAGAGGATTTCGATTACTTTTCCGACTTTTTCGCGCCAAACGTCAAGAAAGCCATGCCCGGGAGGGCACAGCTGACTGACGAAGCTCGGCTAGTTATTTTTGGGGGCTGCGGCATAGAGCTCGTTCATTTCCTTCACCAGGTCGTCTCCCCGCTCTTCTTCCAGGTTTCGAAGGCCGCCTTCAAGCCGGCTTCATCCAGCTGCCCGACGATAAATTTAATCCGGGCGTCGTTGACGATATTATCCAGCTGCTGGCCTTTCTGGGAGTAAACCGTGGAAATGAACGGTTCCGCCGGGTTAGCCACGATATACTTTTCCGCTTCCTTCTGAATCTTGGTCGTCTGCAAACGCAATGGGGTTTGCTTAACCTTCAGCCCCTGATCCTCCGGAATGAAAGTCAGCATCTGGTTCAGGCCTTCCACCTCGGATTCCAGCAAAGCCGAATCCTTGCTCGGCTCGACAAAATCACCGGCTTTGGTGTAATGCTTGCCTTCGATCCCGTAGCCGGCCAGCGTCTGAAGCTCCGGCTCGTTCATCTTGTCGATGAAGGTCAGCACTTTCTTCAGATCCTCTTCATTCTTAACCGTTGATTTAGGGATGGCTAGCATGCCGGCAAAGCCGGATGTGGGAAGCGCCCGAAGGCCCTGGCTGCCGGTCACACCGATGATGTTATCGACATAATGCTTGTCAGGCTGGTCCTTGCCTTCCTTGGCAAGAGCGGCGTGGATCTTGTCATCGAGGCGTGCCGCATTGTCGGTTACGTCTACGATTACTCCGGCTTGGTTGTTAACGACCGGATCGTTCCATTTGGCGCTGTCGAAGACGGCAAAATCCTGGTTGATGAGCTTCTCGTCATACAGCTTCTTCATGAATTTCAAAGCTTCCAAGTATTCGGCTGTCTGGTGTTCGGGAACCAGCTTGCCGTCCACTACTCCCCATTTGTTCGGAGCGCCAAACCACAGCTTGATCGTATCGAAGCCGCTCGCCCACTGCCCCGTCCACTTGACCAGCACCATGCCGTACGTGTCGTTCTTTCCGTTTCCATCCGGATCCTTCTCTTTAAACGCTTTCAACATATTGTAGAAATCATCGATCGTCTTCGGCGTCTGCATGCCCACCGCGTCAAGCCAATCCTTGCGGTAGTTGATGCCGTTGCGTCCGAGAGCCCGCCCCCGGTATATTCCGTAGTTTTTGCCTTCGATGGAGGAATTGTTCAGGATAACCGGGTTGGCCTTGCTCAAGTTCGGATAATCCTTCAAATATTTGCCCACTTCCCAGAAAGCGCCCGTCTTGGCTGCGTTCACGAAGCTCGGCGATTTCACATCCGGCACGTAGATGATGGTCGGAAGCTTGCCGGAAGCCATAGTGATGTTGAACTTGTCTCCGTAGGAGGAATTCGGAACCCACTCAAAATGCAGATTGGTGTTCGTTTTCTTCTCGATCTCAAGCGCGACAGGGCTGTCGTCCTTCGGGTAGTTCGTCTTGAAGATGGGGATCATGATGCTGATGTCGTAAGGCGCCTGCGCCTGCTGGTTGTTTCCGCTTGAGCCGGCGGATGCGGACGGAGACGGAGCCGCCGATTGGCCTCCGCATCCCGCCAAGCTCGTGACGGCCAGCGTTCCGGCTGCCGCCATTGTCATCCAACGCTTTGTTCTCTTGTTTGCTTTCATTGGAATGCCTCCCTTAATTGGTTGTGCTTATATCGCAAATCCGTTTAACCCTTGACCGAGCCGATCAAGACTCCCTTGGCAAAATGTTTCTGAAGGAACGGATAGACGAGCAGAATGGGAATCGTGCCGACGACGATAACGGCGAGCTTGATGGATTGCTCCGGCGGTTTGACGAAATTCGGGTCCATGTTGTTGAGGTCGCCTGCCGCCGCCTGGGAAAGGAGAACGATCTGGCGCAGCATGACCTGCAGAGGCCACTTGGACGGGTCGTTGATGTAGAGCAGAGCCGAGAAGAAATTGTTCCAATGGCCGACGGCATAGAACAGAGTGAAGGTAGCAAGCACCGGCATGGACAGCGGCAGAACGATTTTCCACAGCAGAGCGAGTTCGGTGCAGCCATCGATTTTGGCCGCTTCCTCAAGCTCGGGAGGAGCTCCTGAAAGAAATTTTTGACGATGATCAGGTTGAACGCGCTGATGGCACCGGGCAGGATTAACGCCCAGAAGGAATCGAGCAGATGAAGCTCGCGGACCACAAGGTAGGTGGGAATCATCCCTCCGCCGAACAGCATCGAGAAGATGATCAGGTTAAGCAGCGTATTGCGGCCCATCAGTCCTTTGCGGGCCAGAGGATAGGCCATCGTCACCGTGAAGAGAAGGTTGACGATCGTCCCCACCACGGTTACATAGACGGAAACCCAGATGCTTCGGATGATCGTATCGGTCGAGAAGATAAATTTATAGGCCGCGAGGGAGAATGTCTCCGGAATCAGGAAGACAGCCCGCTTGGTCAGCTCCGCATCGGAGGCAAAGGAGCCTGCGATGACATAGAGAAAGGGAAGCACGGAAACGAGCGCAAACAAGCCGAGAAACAGATAGTTGGTCACATCGAACGCGACGCCTGCCGGGGTTTTGTATTGTTTGGCCATGGATGGTCTCCTCCTTTACGTTTGGATGGATAGGATTAGGCAGGATAGTTGAGGGTCCGGCGTCAATACAAGCCCGACTGGCCGAAACGCTTGGCCAGCCAGTTGGAGCCGAACACGAGGATGACCCCCACCACCGCCTTGAACAAGCCGACCGCCGTGCTGTAGCTGAACGCCCCCTGGGTAATCCCCACCATGTACACGTAGGTATCGAACACCTCCGCCACTTCGCGGTTCAACGGGTTCAGCAGCAGGTAGATCTGCTCGAAGCCGTTGTCGAGAACATGGCCCATGCGCAGAATGAGCAGGATGACAATCGTGCTTCGGATGGAAGGCAGTGTAATGTGCCACGTCTGCTTCCAGCGGTTTGCTCCATCCATGATGGCGGCCTCGTACTGTTCCACGTCCACTCCCGCCAGGGCGGCGAGGAAGATGATCGTCCCCCAGCCGCATTCCTTCCAGATCGTCTGAATGATAATCATGGGCCGGAACCAGTCGGGACTGGAGAGGAAATCGATTTTGGTGCCGATGTATTTGTTCAGCAGCTCGTTGATCACTCCGCCTTCCGTCGTTAGGAAGACATACGTCAAGCTCGCCACGATAACCATCGAGATAAAATGCGGAATGTAAATCAGCGTTTGGATAGAGCGTTTGAAGATGGAGATCCGGACTTCGTTCAGAAGCAGAGCCAGGATGATCGGTGCCGGAAAGAAGAACAGCAGATTGTACAAGGAAAGCAGCAATGTATTGCGGAACAGCATGAAAAACTCGGGATTTTCAAAGAAAACACGGAAATGCTCGAAGCCGACCCACTCGCTTTTCCAGAAGCCGAGAAACGGCTGGTAATTCTGAAACGCGAGAAGCACGCCCCACATGGGCACGTATTTAAAAATGATAAAGTAGAGAACGCCCGGTGTCAGAAGCAAATACATCCATTTGTCCTTGCGCAGTCGCCCCAGCACACTTGGCCGGCGGACCGAAGTCTTATGCGAGATTTCCCTATGATGAGAAGCTGCTGCCTGCTTCATCCCTTCACCTCCAAGTGATTGCCGCCTTTGCGGTGTTAGCCCTGATTATGCCGCCGCTTTGTTTTTCCCGCAATTGGATATTCTTGACGGCTCCCGCCCCGCCTGGAATGGCATCCGTTCAATAAAGTGCAAACCCGGCAAAAGGAGTGAAAGCCCTTTCTCCAGTGCGGGAGACGGGCTTTCCTCAGCATTTCTATTCCTTTTTACGCAAGGCGGACGACCCTGTACTCGTAACGCCCTACCTCCAGCCGGCCCGGCGCGATCGCCGCTCCGTTCAACGCATCCACTGCCTCCGAAGGAAGAGTTACGGCCCCTCCCTGTCCGTCCATATTGATGACGAACCAGACGTCCCCGTCTTCTCCTCTTCTTGGAGCGACGATCGTCCCCGGGGAGACATCGGTCCGCAGGGTGACCTGAGCCTCCCGGGCATAATGGTCGACGAGCTTCCTCAGAAGCATGTCGCCCTCCGCGCCTTCCGGCATGGACCCGAGCAGGACGATTTTACCTTTGCCGTGCTTGCGCTCGGTAAGAAAGGAAAGGCCCGGCGTGAGTCCCTGCTCCACGATCCCCGCCGACTGGGCCTCAAGAGGCCGGAAGACGGCGCTCCACAGCGAGAGAGGAGCGGATACGCCAAACGCCTGCCCGACCGAACCGGTCCCTTCCATGGGATAGGTAAAGACGGTCTCTACGCCGGCCAACGCCTCCAACGGGCCAAGGGCGCTGTCGGTAGGAACGGTATGCTCCTCCGTACGTCCGCCGGAAAGAGGACCGACGACCCATATCCCTCCCTCTTCCACCATTCTCATGGCACGCTCCGTCAATTCGGGAGACACATAAGGTAGGAAGGGGGTGAACAACAGCTTGTAGCCCTCGAGCTCCCCTCCTTCGGGGACAAGGTCCCGGTGAATGCCCATCGCGAGCAGTCTTTCATAGAAGCCGGTCATCAGCCCCCGGTGATTCAGCTTCCGGTGGGGCTCCGTCTTGAGGAACGCCTTGGCCCTGTCCGAATAGGTGACGGCCGTCTCCGCCTGCACAGGACGGGTGCCGAGAATAACTTCCTCGATAGCCTGACGGGCTTCCTCCACCTCCCGCACATTGGCGTAGCCGACCGTCGGCTGGCCCCACGCGCTCAGCACCGACCCGTGCGGCTGCTCGCAGCCGGAGCGTTGCTGCCTCCACAGCCAATAGCAGAACGCTTCCGCGCCGAGCGCATAAGCCGCCACAGCCTCCGCCTTAAGGTAGCCGTTCGGATGCGGGGACGCGTAGCTCTCAAGCGATGCGGCATAGGACGGGCTGGTTTCCATAATCCAGTAATCCCTTCCCTTCTTGAAGTTGCGCCACAGGTCGCAGTTGATCAGATAGGCCGGAAGGTTGTCCGAAGTGGCGTACGTATCGAAGGACGCAAAATCCAGATTCCGGAACAGCCTTTCGTTATCCACGTGGAAGGCCACACTGCTGTTATGGGTGATGGGGGCGTCCGAATGAAGACGGATGACAGCCGCCTGCTCGTCTGAGAATTCGGCTATTTTCTCCATGGAGAAGAGCTGGTACATCGTGCTGAGCGAGGAGTTGTGCAGGAACGGCGCCGGTCCGGGCTGGGGAACCTGCTCGAAGGCCTCGTACCGTTCGCTCCAGATTTGGGCCCCCAAGCGTCATTAAGCCTTTCCACCGTGCCGTATCGTTTCTCCAGCCACCGGTGCCATTCGCCAAGGCACGTCGCGCACATGCACTCCGACACGTGAGCCTTGAATTCGTTGTCGATCTGCCAGCCGACGAGGCCCTGCTGCCTGCCTACCGCCTTCGCGATCTGCTCCGTGATCAAGGCCGCCTTCTCCCGGAAAACGGGATGGTTCGTGCAGGCATGCTGACGGGACCCGTGTCCCATCACCCTGCCCTCGCGGTCCACATACATCCTCTCCGGATGGCCGTGGGTATACCAAATCGGCGGCGTGGGGGTCGGGGTGCACATCACCGTATCGATCCCGTTCTCCTTCAGCCATCCGATAACTTTGACGAACAGGCTGAGGTCGAACTGCCCTTCCTTCGGCTCCATCGTCGACCAGGCGAATTCCCCGATCCGCGCCACATTGATGCCCGCTTCCTTCATCATCCGGATGTCCTGCCTCAGCACCTCTTCTTCCCACAGCTCGGGATACCAGGCTGCCCCATGATACAATTTACCGCTCATTCTAACCCCTCCGTTAGTCGAATAGACTGCACAAAAATCCCGCCATTTGGCCGATCGTCCACCGATCGCCAAATGAAACGGGATTCCCCTTGCTTTGCTCTTAACACCCGTTTCCGAACCGGTTCTGGGTGGAGTTCAGCACTTCTGCCAGAAAAACAAGCGCCAAGCCCTGTCCCCATCCCTGAATGCGTTTATCCGGTACTCCCTTATAGCCGTCCGCGTCCTTCATAACGGCCGTACCGGCGGAAACTCCCGTAACGGTTCCGTCTGCGGTAATGCGGGAAAGGATGCCGTTAATGGATTTCTGCGTGTATTTGTTGTAGAGCCTTCCCCGCGTAAGCAGGGCAGCCGCAATGCCGGCCGAGCCGGACGTCTCGAGCGGCGCCGACGGGTCCGTGAGCACCGTGTGCCACAGGCCCGAATCATCCTGAAGGCGGACAAGAGCGCTTAGCTGGTCGCGAAGCGACCCGTCGATAATCATAAACGACGGATGCGTGACGGGAATAAGCTGTAACGCCCGGGCCATCGTCAAGGCTGCCCAAGAGTTGCCCCGCGCCCAATAAATGCCCGACATGTGATTCTGGGCAAGGTTGTCCCACCCGTGATAATACAGATTCGTCACCGGATCCTGCAGGACGTTCTCATGCCCGTGGTACTGCTTCAGTCCGTCCTCAAAGTAATCCTCCCGGTTAAGGAGGGCCCCGATTCGCAGCAGGAAGTAGCCAGCCATGAACATCGTGTCAACCCAGGCCTGCTCTGGAAAATTATACGATTCCGAGTTTACCGTATGCTGGAAAATCCCGTCCCCGAACCGCTCGGCCTCATGGGTCAAATATTCCGCCATTTCGGTAGCCGTGGCGAGGTATTTCTCGTCCCTCGTCACCTCATAGAGCGTAAGCAGAGCGTGACCGATGGACACCCCGTTAACGGACAGCTTGGGAAGGCCGTCCTCCATGTTCTCGTCCACCCAGGCCTTCAAGCCGTTCAGGTATTCTTCTTTCCCCGTGGCCGCATAGGCTTCGCACACTCCGTAGAAAGCGACCCCGCCGGGCCAATCCCAGCTAAAGTCCATCCGGTACGTGCGCTCCACCACCCGGTCGATGGCGGAACGGATTTCCTGTTCGTCAAAAACTAGCTTAGGCATCTCTTCGTTATCTCCTCTCATGCGGTTATCCCTTCAATCCGCTGGTGCTGATTCCTTCTACGATATAACGCTGGAAGACAAAGAATACGATGAAGATCGGAACCAGGGACAGCGACGCCATGGCGAACATTCCGCCCCAGTTGTTGAGCGATTCCCCGTCCAGGAACAGCTTCAGGGCAAGCGAGACCGGATAGAGCTCCGGCTTGTTCAAGTACAGCAGTGGATTGATGAAATCATCCCATCTCCAGTAGAAGGAGAAGATGGTGGCGGTAATCAGCGCCGGGACAATCAACGGCACAATTACCCGGAAAAAGATGCCGTATTTGCTGCAGCCGTCCATCTTGGCGGCCTCGTCCAGCTCGGCCGGCACCGTCCGGATAAACTGCATGATCAGGAAGATGAAGAACGGAACCGCGAAAAACTGCGGCACGATGACCGGCTTGAACGAAGACAGCCAGCCCATCTTCGAGAACATAACGTATTGGGGAATGATCGTCACGTCATGCGGCAGCATCATCGTCATCATCATGCAGGAGAACCAGAACCCCTTGCCCTTGAACGGAATCCGGGCGAAGGCGTAGGCGACAAGGGCGGAAGAGACCACCGCTCCGATCGTCGAAACCGTCACAATAAAGAAAGAGTTCCGGAAGAAGGTGGAGAAGGAATTCCCGGCGAAGCCCCGCCAGCCGCTGGCGTAGTTCTCCCACGCAAGCCTCGAGGGGATCAGGCTGTAAGCATGGGTAAAGATTTCATCGTTCGGTTTAAGCGAGCTGGTCAGAAGCCATAGAATCGGGTAGATCATGAACAGAGCCAAGCCGCCAATAAGGAGATGATACACAACGGGCTTCCACGCATGGCGGAATGTCCGGGAAGAAGCCGCCTGGGACGGCGGGTTGATCACAAGCTTGCCGGCTGCCATGTTAGCGGCCTCCTTTCGTTTCATAATGAACCCAGTATTTGGAGGTCTGGAAGAGCACAAGCGCAATCAATCCGATCAGAATGAGCATGACCCAAGCCATGGCGGAGGCGTAGCCCATTTCATAAAATTGGAACGCCCGGCGGTACAGGTAGAGCGAATAAAGCAGCGTACTGTCGAGCGGTCCGCCCTCTCCCCGGGAGATAATGTAAGCGGGCGTAAAGGTCATGAAGGCGGAAATCGTCTGCATGATCAGATTGAAAAGTATGATCGGGCTGAGAAGCGGAAGCGTGATCTGAAAAAACTTCCGGACCCCGCCGGCCCCATCGACACTCGCCGCCTCGTAATAGGAGGCGGGGATATTCTTCAGCCCGGCCAGGAAGATCAGCATGGAGGAGCCGAACTGCCAGACCGAAAGCGCGATCAGCGTCCAGATCGCAGAACCGGGGCTGCCGATCCAGGAGACCTCCGTGTGGATGCCGATCAAGCCGAGCGCCGAGTTCAGCAGTCCCTTGTCTCCGAAAATCTGGGTCCACATGATGGACACCGCTACACTTCCTCCGATAAGAGACGGAAGGTAGTAGGCCGACCGGTAAAGGCCGATTCCCTTTACCGCTTTGTTCAGCATCATGGCCACAGCCAGTGCGAAGGCGAGCCGGAGGGGAACGCTGCCCAGAACATACGTAAAGGTGACTTGAATCGACTTCCAGTACTTGTCGTCGCCTGTGAACATCTTGTCGTAATTGTCGAACCCGATCCATCTCGGGGCTTCGAACAGGTTGTAATCCGTAAACGAATAATAAAGCGACGAGAAGATCGGATAGACCGTAAAGATGAGAAACCCTAGAATAAACGGGGAGGCAAAAACATACCCGACCAGGTTGTCGTTCTCCCGAAGCTTTGTCATGGCGCTCAACCCCTTTCTTTCCTTAAGTGTAAACCGCCGCCCCCATGGAAGAAGGCAAAAAACCGTCATTTTTGTTCAAATAGCCGAGGCTCAGCCAAGCCGCTTGCTCCCTGCCCGCATGAGAAAAAGCTCCCTGGAACAGGAACCGCCTGAAGGCACTTCCGGTCATTCCAAAGGAGCTTTTTGTAAGGTTTATTTTTTGTTCTTCGCGAGAATGGCGTTCGCTTCCTTGCGGAATTTGGCGGCGCCTTCCTCTACGGAAATCTTCTTGTACAGAATTTGCTCCACGGTATCCTTCAAGAGCTTATCCACTTCCACCGCCCCTACCGGGTTAGGAGGATCCATCGGGGAGCTGTTCTTCTCGGCCCAGGAGACATATTCGAATACTTTCTTCTGCTCCGGGGTCAGATCCGGCATAAGCGCTTCTTTGACCTTGGAGGAGACGGGCACCCCGCGCTCCCCTTTAATGATTTTGTTCGCCTCGATATCGTTCAGGAAGAAATCGATGAACTTCGCCGCCTCTTCCTTCTGCTTGGAGGATTTGGCTACAGAGAAATACATACTCGGCTTCAGGAAGAGAGCCTTGTTCTGGCTCCAGCCCGGTACCGGAACGAGGTCCACCGGTCGTTTAGCCGCTGCCGCTTCCAGAATGTACTGGTTGGACCAGCCGTTCGACGAAGCGGCGTTCCCCATAACCAGCTCGCTGTCTTCCGGCGTCCCCTTCTTCTGGGAAAGCTTATCCAGAGGGAGCAGGTATCCGGAATCGTACCACTTTTTGTACATGGTATAGAATTCCACGAACGGCTTGTCGTCGGAGTAACCGAGGAAGTGCCGTCGGCGGCGTACATTTTCTGCCCTTGTCCTCTCAGGTAGAAAGGAAAGTATACGTCATGACGAAGGTCCGCCGCGATCATTTTCCCTTTGGCTTTCAGCTTGGCGCCGATCTCTTCCCAATCCGCGAACGTCCAGTCCTGCTTAAGCGTTACCCCCGCATCCTTAAGCATTTGCGGGTCCACGGTAGCCTGCAGGGCATTGGAGCCGAGGTTCAGGGCCACCAGCTTTCCGTCTACCTTGCCGCCCGATAGGCTGTTCTCGTTGATGTCCCCGGTGTGGATCGTCCCCTTCTTGATATAGGGATCGAGATCCTCCAGCTGCCCTCTTCCCCCGTATTGGGTCAGGTAGGAAATGTCCATCTGGATGACGTCGGGCAGTCCGCCTGCCGCCGCCTGCGGAGCCAGCTTCTTCCAATAATCATCGAACGCCGCGTATTCCGTTTCGATTTTGACATTCGGGTTCTTCTTCATGTACAGATCAATGACTTTAAGCGTATAGTCGTGGCGGGACTGTCCTCCCCACCAGGCGACGCGGAGCGTGACCGGATCCTTGCTGCTTCCCGACGTTGCGGCCGGTGTTGACCCGGACGTGGAACCGGAAGATGAGCCGGCGCCCCCGCCGCACGCGGTTAACAGCAGGGCTGCGGACAAGGCTGAAGATAATGCTGCGGTAATCGCTTTTTTCAATGAAACTACCTCCCCGATCGGATTCGCTCTCTAATGATAAGGCTTACATCTGTTATTATCCGTCAGAAAGGCGTTTCCCGTTAATCCAAAATACCGACCTCGTTGTTTAAAAAGCAGAGGTATCGGACGATTTAAGATACTCCGAGGGAGTACTTCCCGTATATTTCTTGAACACCTGGGAAAAGTACTGGGGATTGTCCCCAAAGCCGAGGCGTTCGGCCAGCTCAAAGATTTTCAGGTCCTTCTCTTCCGCCATCCATTCCGTGGCTTGGCGAATTCTCGCTTTCATGACATAGTTGGAGAACTTCTCCCCCGTCTCCTTCTTGAACAGCTTGCCAAGATAATCGGCGTTCATATACAGCATTTCATGAGCGACCCAGTTAAGCGACAGCTCCTGGTTGCCCAGGTGCTCATGGATGACCTCGATGGCCCGCCGGATCACCGCGCTGTGCTTCCGGACCTGATTCTCGTAAAACTTCTCGGTCAGCTCCTCGACTGTTTTCTCCAGAAACGCCCCGACGGCCTGCAGCGTTGTCATCTCGACAAGCTGAGAAATGCGGCGGTAATACTCCCCATTTGGTCGGGCTCGCAGTGCCGGATGATCGAGACGAACTGTTGAATGACATAGGATTTTGTGACCGCTATGTCCAGCTGTGCCTCCTTAAGCCCATCCAGCAGGGCGGTCAGCGCGGCTTCGGCTTCCTCCCGGTGCCCGGACTTTACCGCCATCGGTAGCCGCTCTTCGTCGAACACGAACTCCCGTGCCGGCTCTGCCGGAAGCGGAGCGGTATCTTTGCGGGTAATGAGGCTGCCTTCTTCCAGATAGAAGCGATAGGTCAGGCACTGAAGCGTTTCCTTGTACAGGCTTCGGGCGTTCGTGAGGCGATCCGGCTCGCTTAAGGCGATCGTCGGGTCTTTTTTGTAATAGCTCTGAAAGATATCCCGGATTTCGTAGATGCGTTCGTGAAGCTTCCCTTCCCCGTCCCCTTCCCCATCTTCCAGAAGGATAAGCACGTGGTCGCCTATCGTGGTGCTTAATAAGGGATGGTCGAGCAGATCATACGCGATATTCTTGATGGCAAAAAGGTGCTCGTATTCGAAGCTTCCTCCAGCTGAAAGAGCAGGAGACGGACCCGGTAATCGGGGCCAAGGCCGAAAAGCTTCCGGTACTCCTCCCAGTCGCGGGTTCCGTAGGTTTTGTTGGTAACGAACTCTTTAAGAAACTGTTCCTTCACATGAGGCTTGACCTTCTCCAGCTCTTCCTTCATCGACTCGACGAAGGTCTCCTTCTGCCGCTCCTGATCGAGCTCTCGGGTCACCTCAGCCAGCGTGCTTCCGATCTTCTCCTCATTGGTCGGCTTAAGCAGGTAATGCTTAACCCCGAACTGCATCGCCCGGCTCGCGTAATCAAATTCACCGAAGCCCGATAGAAGAATGAAGCGGATTTCCGGATAATCCGCATGAACCCTCTCGACCAGCTGGAGCCCATCCATGCCGGGCATGCGGATATCGCTGATGACAATATCGGGCGGAGCTTCGGAAATCCTCTTCATGGCCTCGATGCCATTGCGGGCGGTCCCGGCCAGCTCGGTGCCGTAGGAAGCCCAATCCACCATGCTGGAAATTCCTTCGAGAATGATCCGTTCGTCATCCACCAGAAGCACTTTGTACATGCCGGTTATTCCTCCTTGTCCCGGGGAAGAGCCAGAATGACGCGGGCTCCTCCACCTTCCGTGTTCTCCAGGCGGATTCCATACTCTTCGCCGAAGGCGATCTTGATCCGCTCGTCAATATTGAGCAGCCCGATGCCTTTGCCCTTGGTCGGCAGCTCTCCGCTCTTCAGCCTCTCGAGCGTGCCGGCAGGAATTCCGGGGCCGGTATCCTCCACGGCCAATCGAATGTCCGAATCCGTTTCCCAAGCACGGAGGGTAATCCGGCAGGGCTCTATCGTCGGCTCCAGGGCATAATGGATGGCATTCTCCAGAAGCGGCTGCAGGGTCAGCTTCGGAAGCGCAAGCCGGAAGAACCTTTCCGGTACGTCCAAGCGGAAGTCCAGCCGCTCCTCGAAGCGGATCGTCTGGATGGTCACATAGCTGCGTACGATGTCCAGCTCCTCTTCGAGCGTGATCATCGGCCGCTTCATATCGACGGATTGGCGAAGCAGAAAGGCGAGCGCTTCCACCATCGTCGAAATCCGGTCCTGCTTGTTCACCTTGGCCATCCAGTTGATGGATTCCAGAGTATTGTACAGAAAATGCGGGTTAATCTGGGCCTGGAGCGCTTTAAACTCCGTTTCCTTGATTAAGAGACGGTTGGAATAATTCTCCTTGATGAGCCTATTGATCCTTTCGATCATCAGGCGGAACGTGCGCTGCAGCAGCCCGATTTCGTTCATCACCACCGGGCCCTCGCCCGCCGGAGCGAAATTCGCCTCCTCAAAATTCCCCTTCTCCGCCAGCTTCATCCGCCCTATCAGATCGTAAATCGGATGGGTAATGTTGCGCGAGAAGCGCAGGACAAGCACGATCACCACCAGAAAAATGCCGACAAATACGAACACGACCAGCTCTTTGATAAACAGAATCTGTTCAAAAATTTGCCGGAACGGGGTCAGGTTAAGATAGGTCCAGCCCGAGTCGGGGGAACGCCGGTAGGCGACAAAATACTGTTCGCCGCCGAGCTCCGTAATGACGTATCCCCGCTGTTTCCCGGTAGACAGAGGCAGGTTCTCGAGATTCGGCGTCGGCTTGTCCGCATAAATGACCCCGTCCTCGGAGACAATCATCAAATCCCCTTCGCCGGAAGCAAGGTCGTGAGCGATTCTCTTGAGGTTGATCCGCAGGACAAGTGTGCCCAGATTGCGAAGATCGAACTGCGTGTTCGTGAACGAGCGGATCTCCCTTGCCGCAATCAGCGCATCATCACTGCTGTCCGGGAAAATCCAGCGGTTCTCCCCTTGCGCCTCGTTCGCAATCCGGGTAATCTCCTGGAACTTGCCTAGAGAGAACGGACGGATATTTCCCCCGGCATGCTCCCCTCCCCCGCATCGAAGATCTGGATGGAATAGACGTAGGACTCCGAGCCCGAATAGCTGAACAGCCGGTCCGTCAGCTGCTGGCGGACGAGCAGGGTATCGTAGCCGGACGGGTTGTCCTTAAGCGAGGTCAGCCACTTCTGGATCTGAGCGTCCGCCACCAGATTATAGGAGAGCTGCTCGAGCCGGTTCAGCTCCGTTTCGATTGCGGTCGAAGACAGGTTGAGCACACGGGAGGATTTCTCGTAGATCTGCCCGTCATACAGGGAAAAGGCGTACCGCTGCACGGCAATCGTAAAGGCAAGCGACACGAGAACAACCGAGGTAAGAAGCAGGGAAAGCTTGTTGCGAATGTTCATATGCCGGTAGGCATCGGTGATAGCGCTTACCTTCATGGCCGGAAACTCCCTGCTGTTGGAATGGTATTATGATTATGTCACCGGCCTGCCCAAAGGTCAATCCTCCTGATCTTTCCGGAAACTTACGCCGGCGGAACAGGATCCCATGGGGTACGGGGCCCCGTCCGCAAAGCTCTTCGCCAGCAGCAGCCTTTCCTGCTGGCTCTGTACGACGCGGCGTTCGAGCCCGGCAAAGTCATAACGCTCCAGCAGAAAAGTCTTCATGGAGGGACGGGAAATCCTGTAAAACAGCACGAAAAACCAGCCTCCCGTCTGAGGCTGGTCATCGAGCAGCAGAACGTCATGGCCGGCTCTGGCTGCAGGGTTATTTGCGGATGGTTAAAGGCGGCCGACCGAGAAGCTCCCGGCGGACAAAGCCCCAGGCCAAGTCCAGCAGTCCTTGGATTTCATAGGAGCGGCTTCCCATCGCGGACAGCACGAGTCCGTGCTTGTATGTCCGGCTGATGCCGTATTCCAAGGGGAGCGGAACGTCGGCTTCCGGCGGCACCTCTATCCGGAGAGCATCGGCGCCATGCTCCAGCGCCTGGCGCAATCCTTCCACGAAGGAAGCATCCACGCGATCGCTGAACACATAGAGGGAGCCCGTATGGGTGTAACGGCCCCAGCTTCCCAGCCGGTCGGCCCTCCGCCGGCCGGGCTCCAGCTGCTGGCGCGAGCTGTAGATGAGCTCACCCGCATAGTTGACCGAGAAGGAGCTGCGGTATTTCTCAAACCGGAAGACCTCCCCCGAAGCGTCCGGCCGGGCGTCACCACATCGCTAAAGAGCAGCACCGCTCCTTCTTCCATGGTCACCTCGGTCCGGCTCTCGAACACGGCGTCCCCATACAGCATCAGAGGCTCCGGCATATACTCCACGAAGCTGTTCCGGCCGAGGGCAAAAGTCTGGATCTGG
The DNA here is from genome assembly GCA_030323305.1 of Paenibacillus sp. CC-CFT747. Classification (GTDB taxonomy): domain Bacteria; phylum Bacillota; class Bacilli; order Paenibacillales; family NBRC-103111; genus Paenibacillus_AO; species Paenibacillus_AO aurantius. The sequence goes on from CP106741.1 coordinate 5,917,319, forward strand.
CTGCTTGGCAGAGCCTCCTCGTTCGGGGACTTCCGGGCCGGGTGAACCTTCGTATAGGACTGGTTGGTGATCAAGACTTGCGCCCCCTCCCCCACCCTCCAATCCAGAAGGTACCGGTCCCCGGCCAGAATCCCGGGCGAAGCGTCCATCACATACACCCCGAGCTGGCCGTCTTCCAAGGGAAAGGGCTTGGCGATCTTCAGCGGATACTGGTGATGCTTGCCGGCAAGCCTCGTTTGGCCTTCCAGATGGCAAAAGACCGCGGAGAGACAGCCGGTTAGGCTAGGCATGGCGGTGTTCCGTCTTCACCCATTCCACAATGGTATCCAGGCCTTGGCCGCTGAACAAATTGGAGAAAACAAACGGACGATCCCCCCGCATCCGGAGCGTATCCTCCTCCATCACCGCAAGGCTTGCCCCTACGTGCGGGGCGAGATCGATTTTGTTAATGATGAGCATATCCGACCGCATGATGCCCGGTCCGCCCTTGCGTGGAATTTTCTCGCCTTGGGCCACGTCGATAATATAAATGAACCGGTCGACGAGCTCCGGGCTGAAGGCCGCGGCCAGGTTATCCCCGCCGCTTTCGATGAAGATGATGTCGAGATCCCCGAACCGGCTTTCCAGCTCTTCGACCGCCTCGAAATTCATTGAAGCATCCTCGCGGATCGCCGTATGCGGGCAGCCTCCCGTTTCCACGCCGATAATCCGCTCCTCGGGAAGAGCCTCGGAATGAACCAGGATGCGGGCATCCTCCTTTGTGTAAATATCGTTTGTAATAACAGCGACGCTGTAAGGGCCTTGCAGTCTTCTCGCCAGCCTTTCGACAAGAGCGGTTTTGCCCGAACCGACCGGGCCCCCTATCCCGATTCTCATCGGACGGTCCAGTTTCTGTTCGTTAGGAGTTTCCCAGGTATGGTGATGATGATGGCTTCCTTGGCACATGGTGTATGGCCTCCTTTAATGGTTAGGTTTGCAAAAGGTTAAGACATAAACAGCCGCGAATACAGGGACTCGTGGCGGATCATGGCCAAATCGGCCTGGGGAACGCTGCCGAAGCCGTCCTCCGCCGGATCAAGCCCTTCCGCCTCTTTCCAGGCTTCCGTAATGACGGGGAGCAGGGAGGCGAGCAGCCTCTGCCCCTCCGTCTGTCCGATCGCCATGAGCCTCAACCCGCTGTTGATGCAGGTCTGCACACACGTGTACAGGTAGCCTTCGACGGCCATAGCAAGCGGAACGTCGAGGTAAAAGCTGACCCATCCATGAATCAGAGGATGGGTTCCCGGGCAGCGCGAATCCTGTATCGCCTGGTGCAGGGGCCCCCAGGGCAACGCGGGATAAAGCGAACGGGTCAAGCTGTAGAGCCGGCGTCCCATTTTGGCGACCCCGTCGCGCGTTTCGGATGCGGTTCTCTGGACGTGCAGCCGGTGGTCGACCCGCCACAGAACGCCCCATTCCTGCCGGGGGACATACGCATAGACGGCTTTTACCGCCATGGCATCTACCGGCGCCCAGCTGTGGTGAAGCATGGTCTCGATGTATTCCCTAAGCTGCCCGGCCCGGCTGACGGCGCCCGTCTGCACTAGCGTCTCCAGCCCGAAGGAATGGCTGAAGCCCCCGATGGGGAGGGCGGAATCCAGCAGTTGCAGGTAGGACAGCCAGGCGGGACCGGCGCTGTTTTCCATGCGCTTCTCCTCCTTCCGGTTGGGATGGGGACCATGATGGACCGGCTCCTGCCGGCCCGCGGTCAAAAAAGAAAATACCGCTGGGCCATGGGAAGCACGGACGCCGGCTCACAGCCCACCGGCTCTCCGTCCACCTTGACCTCGTAGGTTTCGGGATTGACCTCTATTTGCGGGGTTGCCCCATTATGGATCATGTCCCGCTTCGACACGTTCCGGCAGTTTCGCACGGGCTCGATTCTTTTCTTCAGCCCGAGCTCCCGGTGAACGCCCGCCTCGTAGGCCGCTTGGGACACGAAGGTGATGCTGTGCCGGAGGGCCTTGCCGAAGGCGCCGAACATGGGCCGGCCAAATACAGGCTGGGGGTCGGAATGGAAGCGTTCGGATCCCCCATCTGGGCGTAGGCAATCATCCCCCCTTGAGAACCATGTCGGGCTTTACCCCGAAGAACATGGGATGCCAGACCACCAGGTCCGCCAGCTTACCGACCTCCACGGACCCGACCAGATGGGAGACTCCATGGGTAATGGCCGGGTTGATCGTATATTTTGCAATATAGCGTTTAATGCGGAAGTTATCGCTCTCCTCCCCGGTGAGGGACCCGACTCCTTCGGTGCGGAAGGATCCGGCAGAGGGCCGCGCTGCTTCTTCATTTTATCCGCGGTCTGCCAAGTCCGGAGGATCACTTCCCCAACCCGGCCCATCGCCTGGGAATCCGAGCTGATCATACTGAACACGCCAAGATCGTGCAGAATGTCTTCGGCCGCAATCGTCTCGGGACGGATCCGCGAATCGGCGAAGGCGACGTCCTCCGGTATGCGGCTGTCCAGATGATGGCACACCATGAGCATATCGAGATGCTCTTCTATCGTATTGACCGTGTAGGGCCGGGTCGGATTGGTCGAAGACGGCAGTACGTTCGGCTCGGAGGCGATCTTGATGATATCCGGCGCGTGTCCGCCTCCCGCCCCTTCCGTATGGTAGGTGTGAATCGTCCTTCCCCCGATCGCCGCCGTCGTATCCTCCACGAAGCCGGATTCATTAAGCGTATCCGTGTGAATCGCCACTTGAACATCATAAGCGTCGGCCACGCTCAGGCATGCATCGATCGCGGCGGGGGTCGTTCCCCAGTCCTCATGCAGCTTAAGCCCGATGGCTCCCGCCTTCACCTGCTCCACGAGGGGCTCCGGGAAGGAGGCGTTGCCCTTGCCGGTGAAGCCCAGGTTCATGGGAAACGCCTCGGCTGCCTCCAGCATCCGGTGCATGTGCCAAGCCCCGGGGGTGCAGGTCGTGGCGCTGGTGCCGGCGGCCGGACCCGTTCCCCCGCCGATCATCGTGGTGACACCCGAGGCGAGGGCGGTCTCGATCTGCTGGGGGCAGATATAATGGATATGCGAATCTATTCCTCCCGCCGTAATGATCCGCCCCTCCCCCGCAATGACCTCCGTTCCCGCGCCCACGATCATATTGGGCTGGACCCGGTCCATCAGGTCGGGGTTGCCCGCCTTGCCGATCCCGGCAATCTTCCCGTCCTTGATGCCGATATCCGCCTTGATGATCCCCCAGTGATCGATCAGTATCGCATTGGTTATGACGGTGTCCAGCACGCCTTGATCGCGTGTGTGTCGGCCCGACTGGCCCATCCCGTCCCGCAGCACTTTGCCTCCCCGAATTTGCATTCCTCGCCGTAAACGGTGTAGTCATATTCGATCTCCGCCCACAGCTCGGTATCGGCAAGCCGGACGGCATCTCCGACGGTCGGCCCGAACATTTGCGCATAGGCTTTCTTATCCATTCGGGCCATCGCCTCGGCCTCCTTTCTGCCATTCCTTAAGACGCCGCTCCGCCTGCTCCGTAATGGAGCCGGGCAGGGCTCTTCCCCCGTCAGGCCGTTCAGCCCGTAGGAGAGCTTTGCGCCGCCTAGTTCCACGAGACGGACCGGCTTCTCTTCCCCGGCTCAAAGCGAACGGCCGTGCCCGAAGGAATGTCGAGCCGCATCCCGAAGGCCCGGTCCCGGGTAAAGACCAAGGCCCGGTTCACTTCGAAGAAATGATAATGGGAGCCGACCTGGATCGGCCGGTCGCCGCGGTTGGTGACCAGGAGGGTCAGTGTCTTCCTGCCTGCGTTCAACTCGATCTCCCCGGACCTATCCGGTATTCCCCCGGAATCATGGCGTCACCCCCATACCGGCAGGCCCGATGGGCTGATGAACCGTCACCAGCTTGGTGCCGTCCGGGAAGGTCGCTTCCACCTGAACCTCGTGTATCATTTCGGGAACACCTTCCATCACCTGCTCGGAGGTCAAAATCCGGGTGCCTTGACTCATGAGCTCCGCAACGGATAAACCGTCCCGGGCTCCTTCCATAATCTCGGAAGTAAGGAGAGCGATGCACTCGGGATAGTTAAGCTTGACCCCCGGGCCAGGCGCCGTTTGGCAAGCTCGGCCGCGACGGTAATCATCAATTTCTCTTTTTCCCTCTCGGTTAAATTCATATGACCTGCCCTCCTTTTATGTTAGTTAATCTTACACAATTATCGGAATAGAAAGCTTGAAACTGATTATAGAGCCACAAAGTTCACTTGTAAATCCTTCACAGTATATTTTTTTACATGAAGTATCGTAAAAACGTAACTTTTTCAATTTTTATGTTATGTATATTGACACAAGTTCATTTGCTCGCTTAAGATCGTAGGGGAAACGGAAAACATCATAAAGGGAGTGGTTGGATGAGAAGATACCAATTAGGAATGCGCGTCATGATGGCGGCCTGCCTGTCTCTTACCGCTCTTATGAGCGGATGCGGAGGGAATGCGGCAAATCCGTCGGAATCACCTGCATCGGCAGCAGCCGCTCCTCGCCCGGGTCAACGGAGGGCGGGAAGGAAGACTCGGTCCCCGTCGGCATTCTGCATTCGTTAACCGGCACCATGTCGATCAGCGAAGTATCGGTCAAGGATGCGGAAATGCTGGCGATTGAGGAGATCAACAAGGCCGGAGGGGTTCTAGGCAAACAGCTGAAGCCGATCGTGGAGGACGGGGCATCGGACTGGCCGACCTTCGCGGAGAAAACGAAGAAGCTGCTTCAGAAGGATAAGGCGGCGGTAATCTTCGGCGGTTGGACCTCCTCGAGCCGCAAGGCCGTTCTTCCCGTCGTGGAGCAGAACAAAGGGCTCTTCTTCTATCCCGTGCAATACGAAGGCTTGGAGTCCTCACCTTACATATTCTATACAGGCGCCACCACGAACCAGCAGATCGTTCCCGCTGTCACCTGGCTGCTGCAGAACAAAGGCAAGAAGTTCTTCCTCCTCGGTTCGGATTATGTCTTCCCCCGTACCGCCAACAAGATCATTAAGGAACAGCTCAAGGCCGAGGGCGGCCAGCTGATCGCGGAAGAATACACCCCGCTCGGCCATACCGACTACAACACGATCATCAGCAAAATTAAGAAAGAAAAGCCCGACGTCATCTTCAATACGCTGAACGGGGACAGCAACGTGGCCTTCTTCAAGCAGCTTAAGGATGCGGGCCTTTCCTCCAAGGATTTGACTACGTTATCCGTCAGCATTGCCGAGGAAGAAATCCGCGGAATCGGTGCTTCTGTCCTCGAAGGCCATTATGCGGCCTGGAATTACTTCCAGACGACCGACACGCCGGAGAATAAAAAATTCGTGGAAGCCTACAAAGCCAAATACGGCAAGGACCGGGTGACCGACGACCCTATCGAGGCGGGGTACTTCGGCGTCTACCTCTGGGCCGAGGCGGTGAAGAAGGCCGGTTCCTTCGATGTCGAGAAGGTGAAAGCGGCCGCCAAGGAGTTGGAATTTGCCGCGCCGGGCGGCAAGGTCAAGATCGACGGAGAGAACCAGCATGTCTACAAGACGGTGCGCATCGGACAGGTGCAGGCGGACGGCCAGTTCAAGGAAGTGTGGAACTCCGGCCAGCCGGTTAAGCCCGACCCTTATCTCAATACCTATCCATGGGGAAGCGAGGTAACCAAAAAGTAAGAGCCGGGCGAAAAAGGCCGGAAGCTTCACGGGACTGCTCTTGCGGGCAGTCCCCTTTAAATCCTTTGGAAATTCAGGAGGTGAACCGGATGGCCCTGCTGCTTCTGCAGCTCTTCAACGGTATCAGCTTAAGCTCCATCCTGCTTCTGATCGCGCTAGGTCTCGCCATCACCTTCGGCCTCATGAATGTCATTAACATGGCTCACGGCGAGTTCATCATGATCGGGGCTTACATGGCCTACACCATTCAGCAGTTGTTTCAGAAGCTGCTGCCGGCCTCCGCCTTCGGGTGGTACTTTATCCTGTCGCTTGGAGCCGCATTTGCCGCCGCCTTTGCGGTCGGGTGGCTACTCGAGGTCACGCTGATTCGTCATTTGTACGGGAGGCCCCTTGACAGCCTGCTCGCCACGTGGGGAGTAAGTCTCGTTCTTCAACAGCTGGCCAGGCAGATATTCGGTGCTCCTAATGTCGCCGTTAAGGCCCCCGAATGGCTCGAGGGCGGGCTGGTCTTAAGCACGGACCTCATTCTGCCTTATAAAAGGCTGTTCATTCTCGTTCTCGTCCTCGTCTGTCTCGCCGTCATTTATTTCTATCAGTATCATACGCGGGGAGGCCGGCGAATGCAGGCCGTTATGCAGAATAGGGCGATGGCCTCCAGCCTGGGCATCTCCACCCGCCGCGTCGATGCCCAGGCCTTCGCCTTCGGGTCCGGCATGGCGGGCATCGCCGGATGCGCCCTGACGCTCGTCGGCCCGATCGGTCCCACCATCGGCACTTATTACATCGTTGACGCGTTCATGGTGGTCGTGCTCGGCGGCATCGGCAAGCTTGTCGGCACCGTGGCCGGGGCCCTCGGCATCGGCGTGCTCAATACCGCTTTCGAGTACACCACGAGCGCCACGCTCGGCAAAGTTATAGTCTTCAGCCTGATCATCGCCTTCCTGCAGTGGAGACCGTCCGGGTTCGTCTCCTGGAAGGCGCGGGCGCTGGATTAACCGCCGAGCCGGCCCAAATTCCGCTGCCGTGGTTCTCGGCGGCCTTTAAGGAGTGATTCCCCGATGTTCGATTCGATTAGCCATTCCATGAGCCGGAACCGCAAGCTCCTGCTTTCCCTGCTGCTTCTTGCCGCGATGCTGGCGGCCCCGATGTTCCTGTCCGAATTCCGTCTTTCCCTAATGGGCAAATTTCTGGCCTATGCGGTCCTGGCGATCGGCCTTGATCTTATCTGGGGCTATACGGGCATTCTCAGCCTGGGCCATGGCGTTTATTTCGGACTCGGCGCCTACTGCATGGCCATGCATCTAAAGCTGGCCGCTTCCCCGGCGATCTTCCGGATTTCATGTCCTGGAGCGGGATAGAGAAGCTTCCTGGTTCTGGGTCCCCTTCGAATCCGCCGGCTTTGCTTTTGCGGCCGCCATCCTGCTGCCGGTAGCCGCTGCCGCCGCCTTGGGCTATCTGACCTTCCGAAACCGGATCAAGGGAACGTTCTTCTCCATCCTGTCCCAGGCCCTGGTCGTGATCACCGTCACCCTGTTTGTCGGCCAGCAGGGCTATACCGGAGGAACCAACGGCTTGACCAGCTTTGATACCTTCCTCGGAATGCCTGTCGGCGAGGCTTCCTCCAAACGGATCTTTTACTATGTAACCGTGGCCGTCGTCATGATCACTCTGCTGGTCAGCCAATGGTTGGTGAGCAGCCGGTTCGGCAAAATTCTGGTCGCCATCCGCGACGGGGAGAACCGGGTCCGGTTTATCGGCTACAATCCGGTCGTTTACAAAGTCTTCATTTACAGTTTCTCGGCTGCTCTCGCCGGAATAGCCGGCGTCTTGTTCGTCCTGCAGGAAGGGATCATCTCCCCGGCCCAGATGGGCATCGTCCCCTCCATCGAGATGGTCCTATGGGTGGCCATCGGAGGAAGAGGGACGGTTATCGGGGCGTTGATCGGCGCCGTTCTCACCAATGCCGCCAAGACGACTTTCAGTGAGGCGTACCCCGAATGGTGGCCGATCATCCTTGGGGCGATGTTCATCATTGTCGTTCTCTTCCTGCCCAAAGGCATTGTCGGGACGCTGGGTGACCGGTTCCGCCGTAAGGAGCCCGGTGCGGCTGCCGAAGCCTCTCTCCCTGCACCATATGGCAGGGAAGCCGGCATTCCGGCTGCCGGAACACCCGGTGCGGGAGCGTCTAGCCCGGCGGCAGCGGGACCACCGGGGGCCGGAGCACCAAGCCCGGCGGTCGCCGCCGGATCGGCCGCCGCTGCGGCTGCCTCCTCCCGCAAGAGGACCAGCCCCTAAGCCGGCTGCATGTCTCGAAAGAAACCTTACACGCAAACTATCATTCAGGGGGTTGATCACAATGAATGAACCATCACCAAGCTGGGCCGCCGCAGGGGAGCTTATCCGGATGGAAGACGTGGAAGTTGCGTTTGACGGCTTCAAAGCCATCCGCGGCCTCTCCTTCTCTCTGAAGCCAGGAGAGCTCCGCTTTCTCATTGGTCCGAACGGAGCGGGCAAAACCACCCTGCTCGATGTTCTCTGCGGCAAGGTTAAGCCAACCCGCGGAACGGTTCGCTACCAAGGCAATGTGGATTTGACGAAGCTGCAGGAGCACCAAATCGTCCAGCTCGGCATTGGCCGCAAGTTCCAGGCCCCTCCATCTTCTCCACTTTGACGGTGGAAGAGAACCTCCTCCTGTCCATGAGGCAGCGGCGTGGCCTTCTGAGCTCCCTTGCCGCCCGAACGACTTCCGCCCAGCGCGGCAAAATGCACGATCATCTCGAGCTAATCGGGCTCGCCGGCAAGGCCGTCCACAAAGCGGGATCGCTCTCCCACGGCGAAAAGCAGTGGCTTGAAATCGGGATGCTGCTCATTCAGGAGCCCGAGCTTCTGCTGCTCGACGAGCCGGCAGCCGGCATGACGGACAGCGAAACGGAGAAGACCGGGGAACTGCTGCACAAGATTAACGACCGCCAAACAGTGCTGGTCGTGGAGCACGATATGGAGTTCGTCCGGCGCTTCGCCAAATCCGTTACCGTTATGCATGAGGGCACGGTCCTCTGTGAGGGAACCATGGACGACATCCAGAACAACGATAAGGTAGCGGAGGTCTACCTGGGACGAAGGGGGAGCGAGATGCTTAGCATTCAAGAGGTGGAATCGGGCTATGGGGAAAGCATGGTGCTACGGGGGATCCGGCTTCGGGTAGAGCCGGGGCAGGTCGTCTGTCTGATGGGCCGCAATGGAGTCGGCAAAACCACCCTGCTCAAAACCATCATGGGCCTTATCCGGCCCAAACGAGGGGAGATCCGATTCGGGGATCGGATCATGACCTCCGCCCGAACCGAAAAGAGGGCGAGGCTAGGAATCGGCTACGTCCCGCAGGGAAGAGAGATCTTTCCCCGGCTGACGGTCAAAGAGAATTTGCTGCTCGGCCTGGAAGCCGCCCGGACACGCCATACCACCATTCCGGACCGCATATACGAACATTTTTCCGTCCTGAAGGAAATGGCGGATCGCAAAGGAGGCGACCTGAGCGGAGGCCAGCAGCAGCAGCTTGCTATTGGCCGTGCGCTTGTCTCCGAGCCGAAGCTGCTCCTGTTAGACGAGCCTATGGAAGGCATTCAGCCTTCCGTCGTCCAACAGATCGAGCGGGTCATCGAATCGATCAAGGCCGAACGCAGCATGTCCGTTCTCCTCGTGGAACAAAGCTTAAGCTTTGCGGCGGGCATCGCGGATTATTGCTACGTCCTCGATAAAGGGGCCGTAGCGGCGGAAGGCCCGCCTTCCGAGCTTGGGGAGGAGCTGCTCCGGAAGCATCTGGCCGTATAACGGAGCGGACCGCGTGATCTTACCGATCCCGGGATTTTCCCCTGCTGCCCGCTTCCCTGGAACAAAAAGACGCCGCTCCCCGCGGCGTCTTTCGTTATTTTGGCGTGTGCCGGCCTTCCCCTCCTCCCCGGAGGCATCCGGCCGACATTCTTTTGGTCATCCCTTTCGGAACGGCTGCTCTTATCCGCCCAGGCTTCCGTTTTACTCCCGGAAAGCCTTAAGCGCGATTACCGCATTGTGTCCCCCGAACCCAAAGGAATTGGACATCCCGATCCGAAGCGGACGGTCCCGGCAATCCCTCGCCTTCCCGGGAACATAATCCAAATCGCATACCGGGTCCGGCTCCTCCAGATTGATCGTCGGGGGAATGAGGCTGTCCTGGAGCATCTTCACCAGGGCGACGGCTTCCACGGCGCTGGAGGCCCCGAGAAGGTGGCCCGTCATGGACTTGTTCGCCGTCACCGGGATCCGGTAGGCCACCTCCCCGAACAGCTTCTTGATCGCCGCCGTCTCCGACCGGTCTCCGATTTCTGTGCCGGTAGCATGAGCGCTGATCACATCGACGTCCTGCGGGGAGAGGCCTGCCTCCCCGAGAGCCTGCTTCATCGCTTGGTAAGCCCCCGCTCCTTCCGGATGGGTTGCCACCATATGGTAGGCGTCCGAGCTCGCGCCGTAGCCGATGACTTCCGCATAGGGACGTGCTCCCCGCCGCCGGGCATGCGTCAGCGATTCCAGAAGAAGCACGCCGGCTCCCTCTGCCATGACGAAGCCGTCCCGCCCGGCATCGAACGGGCGGCTGGCCCGCTGCGGCTCCTCATTGCGGGTGGACAAGGCCGCCGCATTGCCGAAGCCGGCAAGGGCGATTTCGGTAACGGCGGCCTCCGCCCCTCCTGCGGCAACGACGTCCAAGGCCCCCGCCCGGATCAGCCGGTAGGCTTCGCCGATGGAGGTGTTCCCGATGGAACAGGCCGTAACCGGGGAGAGGGACGGTCCCTTTGCCCCCCACTTCATGCTGATTATAGCCGCGGCCATATTGGAGATCATCATCGGCACGAGCAGCGGGCTGACGCGCTCGGGCCCCCTCTCGCGGAGTATGCCGTCCTGATCCACCAGCGTTTGCAGTCCTCCCACTCCCGAGCCGACGAAGACGCCGAGCCGTTCCCGGTCCATCGCCCCCAGATCGATCCCCGAATCCTCGCGTGCCTGCTCGGCCGCCGCCAGAGCGAATTGGCAGAAACGGTCCATTCGCCGGGCTTCCTTGCGGCCAAATAACCCTTCCCCGTCGAAATTCCGTACCAGGCCGGCTATTTTCGTTTTGTGCCTCGAGACATCAAAGGTATCGATCCTCGTGACCCCCGACTCCCCGCGAACCAGCTTCCTCCAATACTCCTCCACGGTATGGCCTAGCGGAGAAATCACACCCATTCCCGTAATGACGACTCGTTCCATGGCTTCTTCCTCCCTTATCTTTCGTAAGAATACTTCTAGTTTGTCATCCTCTTTATCCTATTACAAGGAATAGGTTATCCTAGTATTAGGAACACCCTGATAACCGGCAATAAGGAGAGTGCCCTGCCCATGGATCGTGAAACGAGACGCCAAGCCCTGTCAGCCTTTTTGAAAGCCAAGCGGGATAAGCTTTCCCCGAGGAAGCGGGATTCCTTCGGGGGACGCGCAGGCGTACCCCGGCCTGCGCCGAGAGGAGGTCGCCCAGCTGGCGGGTGTCAGCCCTACCTGGTACACGTGGCTCGAGCAAGGAAGAGACATCCGGATGTCCCCGGAGGTGCTGGATTGTATAGCCGTGGCCCTGCGCCTCACCAACGATGAGCGCAAATACTTGCTGTCCCTCGCCCAGGATACAGGGCCGGGTGCGGCCGTTCCGAAGGAGGCTCCCCCGGTGATCGGTCCCTCTCTGCGCAAGATTATGGATGAGCTCCGCTACTGCCCGACTATTTTGACGGACCGGCGGTTTTCCATCCTTAGCTGGAACGAGGCGGCTTCCCATGTTTTCCTGGACTTTGACCAGATCCCACCCGGGCAGCGCAACATGATCCGTCTGCTTTTTACAAGAAAGGAGCTGCGGCGCCTGGCTGTTAATTGGGAGCAGTTCACGAAGGCCTACCTGTCCATCTTCCGGGCTTATTACGGCAAGTATCTGGAAGACCCGTGGTACGGCCGCTTTCTGGCGGAGATGAAGGAGACGCATCCCGAATTCGGGCTGCTCTGGGAGCAGAGCGAGGTCCGATCCGCCCCTGAGGTCCTTCTCGAGTTCCGGCATGCCAAGGCCGGAAAAATGCTGTTTGCCCTGACCTCCCTTCAAGTTCAAGGGGATTCCGATTTGCGTTGCAGCATATATACCCCGGCCCCCGACTCCACGACCGAAGGCAAGCTTCAGAAGCTGATGGAACGAGTGAATTCGTGAGGAGTTCGGTCCCTCCGGTGGAGTGACCCGGGTGACCTGTCTTCTGAAAACGGCAAAGAAGCCCTCGCCGTTATGGCGAGGGCTCTTCCGTTCTCCGCTGCTTTCCTTACAAGGTAAACCGGTCGATCATCCGCTGGAGCTTCTCCGCCATGCCGGACAGGTGGGCGGAGGAGGAGGTCAGCTCCTGCATGGAAGCCAGCTGCTCCTCCGAAGCGGCGGACACGCTTTGAATGTGGCTCGCGGTCTGCTGGGCCGACGACGAAACTTCCTCCATGGCGGCCGCCACCTCTTCGGCGTTGGCCGACATCTGCTCGGCAACCGCCGTCACGTCGTGAATCTGTCCTACCATTTGCGCGGTAGATTCCTCCATGTCCCGGAATGCGCTTCCTACCTGGAGGGTAACCACCGCCCCCTTGTCCATCTCCTTCGCCACCTTCTCGGACATCCCGCCTGCCGCTGCATCGATCAGCCCGGCCATCTGGAGAATGACGTCTTGGATGTTATCCGCCGTCCGCTTGGACTGGTCGGCCAGCTTCCGGATCTCCTCCGCCACGACGGCAAACCCTCTGCCGTGTTCTCCCGCACGCGCCGCCTCTATGGAGGCGTTCAACGAGAGAATGTTGGTTTGTCCCGCCATATTCGCGATGGCATCATTCATATCGCGGATTTGCGCCGACAGCCGGGACAGTCCGGCTATCGTGTCCGCCGATTCGTCCACCGCTTGGCGGATGCTCATCATCTGCCCGTTCAATTCCCGGACGGCCGCACTGCCAGCCTGGGCATGACGTTCGCTTTGGGCGGCGGAAGCCGCCATCTCCCCGGCGGCCGAAGCGACCTTCTGAATCCCTTCCGCCATTTCCTGAGCCGCAAGCGACGTTTCCCCGGCAGCCCGGGATTGAATTTCGCCCGCCCCCGCCACCTGCTGGATGGAATCCGTCACATGCTGGACGGAATCGGCCGTCTGTTCGGTTATGGCGGTCATTTGCTGCGAGGAGGCGGCCAGCTGCCCGGACATATCGGCCATTTCCCGGACAAGGGCGGACAAGGAAGCCGCCATCTCGTTAAAGCTTCCCCCGAGTGCGCCGAATTCGTCCTGGCGGGTGAGGCGGATACGTCCTCCGAGATCGCCTGCCTTGATGCGGTCCGCTCCCTGCTGAAGCTCCCGAAGAGGGCCAAGAATGGTGCGGAGAAACAACCAGGCCATCAGGGAGAAAACCAGAATCGAGCCGGCCACCACCTCCATCGTTCTCGTCAGAATCGGCCTCGCGGCCTCGCTGTATTCCGCCACCTCCATGGTCCCCGCTATCTTCCAGCCTGTAAGCGCATTCGTCGCAAAGAGCGCTTCCTTCGGTTTACCATCCAACCGATAGGCAATCGTTCCGCTGTCGTTCTTGAGCATGTACTCGTATTGGCTGCCCGCAGCGGCGGTCCCCGGAGGGTTTTTGGGATGGACGATATACTTGCTGTCGCCATCAAGCAGGTACACATAACCCTGCTGCCCGATTTTGACCTCGTGCAGCATTTCACTCAGCTTCTGCAAATCCAGGTTGAACCCGACCGCTCCTTTGCCGTCCGGGAAAGTTTGGGCGATCGTGATAACCGGCTTTTTCGTCGTGGTCGAAGGGTAGGGCTTGGAGATGGTAACGCGGCCCGGACTGCTCATGGCCTGGATATACCAGTCTCTTTGGCGGGGATCATACTCGAGCTTGCCGGGATCCGGCGCCTTCATCCACGCCCCGTTATGGTTCCCGATCGTAACAAGCTCGATCTCCGGGTGCTTGGCTATCCATTGGTCCAGCCGCTTGCGCACTTCCCGGTCCTGGATATCGACTGAATCCGTCGACAGCTGCTCCGAGAGAAGCTCGGTCTCCTTAACCACCGGCTGGATATACTGCTCGATCATCTGGTTGACGGCCCTTACATTCGTTTCGGCGGAAGAATGAATCTCGTTCTGGAGCGTGTTCTTCGCGCTTTCGAACGAAAAGTACCCGATTCCGAAGCTCGGAATCAGCAGGATAAGCAAGAAAGAAGCCATCAGCCGGAAGCGGACGGATGTCCTCCTCCCTGGTCGGAACAGAATGTTGGTCTGGCGGGCTTTTTGTTTTTGAAGGTTTGTCATGGCGGTCCCCCGATTGTCATTATTGGTTGATAGATTAAATATCGGAATTCCGTTTCGTTTCCATAAATCCAATTATTCCCACGACATTCCCACAAAAAAGACTTCGGACCCGAACCAAATTCGTTCGTTAATCCGAAGCCTTCTTATTCAGCCACAACCGATTTCGATTGGCCGCCCTTCATTCCCGGTAATAACGGAGCAGGTAGCTCACGCCTTCCACAAAGCCCGGCAGCCAAACCGATTCGGTATGACCTCCCTTCACAATTCGAAGCTCAGCCGGGCTTGCCGGCACTTCCCTTCCTTTTGGATAGAAGCGGTTATACAAGTTCTTCCGGTGCAGCTCCACGTATAAGCGAACAGCCTGAACCTCCATGTTATAACGCCAAGCGTCCTCCGGGAGGTCCTCCTTCTCGCTCAAGTGATTCCAATCCTCGTCACCGGCAAGGATAAAGATAGGGACCTGCCAAGGCTGGGCGGCGTAGCTCGCCAAAGCCGCCGGGTAATTCAGCCGGTCCCACACCTTCCGGTCGAACGGCTCGCCAAAGGCTCCCCCGATAACAGCCCGTGAAGTCGCCGGGGGCTCCTCCGCCTGAACGGCGGGACTCAGCAGCACCGCTCCCCCAAACATTCCCGGATAGGTTAACGCATAGCGGAGGGCACCGTATCCACCCATGGAAACTCCTGCAAGAAACCGGCCTTCCCGCCCGGGAACGGTGTTATACCTCCGATCGATCTCCGGAACGAGCCGGCGGATGACCGCGGTTTCGTAGGGACCGTATTTGGGGGAATCAATCCAGAAGCTGTTCCCGCCGGAAGGGGCCACGGCTATCATGGCTTCCGGAGAGCCGCTGCCGGCCCTTCCATTCAGGAAAGGCAGGAAGATGTCCCAGCTGGTTTCGTCCCCTCCACTGCCGTGCAGCAAATACAGCACCGGATACCCGTACTCTCTCCCGGCGTTATAGCCCTCCGGCAAGAACACCCGGTAGCGGAAAGAATCGGGAACCGGATCCTCCCCGAAGGAGTGCAGCTCGTGGGTTTCGGTTCTCCCGAAGCAAGCCTGGCCGGAGATTGCCTCTTCTTTCATCTTAGACTCACTCCCGAGCTAAACCGACTTCGGACAGGAGGGGGATGGAGGCCTGAGCACCTAAACGCGTCACGGTGATGGACGAAGCATACTGGGCAACATCCACCGCTTCATCCATCGATTTGCCGGATGTGATCATGGCAGCGAGCGTACCGGAGAAGGTATCCCCGGCAGCCGTTGTATCGATCGCCTCTACCTTGCGCCCTTCCTTGTACACGTTATCCGTACCGTTGTAATACACGAGCCCTCTTTCGCCCAGCGTAACCACCGGATAACGGATCCCCTTCTCCTTCAGGATCGTCAGTGCTCGGAACGCATCCGCTACCGTATGGATGCTCACCCCAGTGTACGTGCGGCATTCGATCTCATTGGGTGTAAAATAATCCACCCCGCGAAGAAGCTCGTCAGCCAAGGGCACGGCGGGAGCTGGATTCAGAAAGATCGGTACTTTCCCCTTGACCAGACGGATGGCTTCGGTTACGGCATCGAGCGGAATCTCCAGCTGCAGCATGACCGCTGCGGCAGAAAGCAATTCTTTCTGAAACGCTTGAATATATGCGGGGGTCATTCTGCCGTTGGCGCCCGAATCCAGAATGATGCGGTTGTCTCCCTCGCAGACGGTAATGGCAGCTACGCCTGTCGTAATCCCCTTCTCGACGGCCACGTATTCGGTATGCACGCCAAAGCCCGTAAGGCTCTCCAGAATGGATCGTCCGAACAGGTCATCCCCAACTTTCCCCAGAAACCACGTATCCGCCCCCATCTTGGAGCAGGACACCGCCTGGTTGGCCCCTTTCCCGCCGCCGGACAAGAAGAAGCCTCGGCCGCTAATCGTCTCTCCAGCCTCTGGGATCCGACTCGTCTGCATCACCATATCCATATTGGCGCTGCCGATGACGACGATCTTCATAGCTCCTCCACCTTCAACGTCTTGAAGAAGGTGCGTGCCGCCCCCAAGGTGCTCACTCCATACATGCCGTAACCGAACCGGCTGTCCTCGGTGCGCAGGACCTCTTCGCCGTCAATATGCAGAGTGATGACCGAGCCGGCGGCGGTAAGCTTCAGCTCGTAATCGCGGTCGAAGGTCCACTCATAGGGACAGCTTGCCAGCTTATGGAACCCGGAATCGTTAACATAGAGCGAAACCCCGTTCTCCCCGTCCAAACCGGCATGGTACCCCCGCATGGCTCCTTGGGCGCGGACCGCCAGCATATGGGAATAACCGTTTTGCGGATTAACCGTTACCGTCAAGGAATAATCGTCGGAGAAGTAATTACCGGCATAAGCCTCACTCGGCTCGGCCGTCATCAGGTACATCGAGCCGTCGGTCAGACTCCAGGCCCCGTGGTTATGGGAGAAAGGCGTCACGCAGCCGAAGCTCATCTGCTGCTTGCCGAAATCAACGGAGTATTTGGCTTTTCCGTAAATACGGAACTCATCGAGGAAGAGGCGGCCCAAGCTCTTCGGCTTGCGGGTGGAGTAGGCTTCCAGAACGAGGCCCACCTCGTCAATCAGTTCTCCATCCGTATCCGGGATCGTAAACTCCACCTCCAGCCACTCTCCGTTAATGAGCTTGCGGTAGCCTTGGAGAACCTCTTTTTTGCTTTTGGCCAGCCGGATATAAGGGGCGAAGCCCATCGTCTCGTTACCGCTCCACTGGTCGAGATATAGCTTCATGGATACCGTTTGACCGGAATAGGCCCGGGGAGAGAAGGTCGGCGTGTACCGCTCGTCACTGAAATCGTCTCTTGTGTAGAACGGCTTATAGTAGATTTTCGACTGTTCTCCGCGGGTCATGCGGTCGAACAGGATCTCCAGCGAGCCCGTTCCTTTGTAAGCTTTTTCCGTGGAATGCTTGGCCCGGCAGAAGAACGGATCAGAAATTCGGATGTTATGGGTCGAGCCCGGCAGCTCAAAATCGAAATAAAGATCACGCTCGGTAAAGCTGTCCTGCAATTCGGAAGGACAAGGCTCCCCTGCGAGCCGGTAACCTAGAATCGCCAGCTCTTTCGCATAAGTCGGAATGTCCAATATGTTTAGGAAGCCGGAGATGCCCGACATCACGATGGCGTCATTGATGGGAGCGCGGTATTTCTCAGCGATTCCCTTGAGCCCGCAGGCTACCCCCAAGACCGTGCCTACATTCCCGGCATTGCAATCCGTATCCCAGCCGCACATGGTCGCAATCTCCACCGTCCGGTTGAAATCTCCCTGCCCGTAAATCATGGCCAAGATGCAGACACCGGCATTGGGAATCATGTGGCAGACGCCTTTGTATTTGTCATAGCCCCAGTTCCGCTCCAGCATGTCCCGGCACGCCCGCCAGTCGTCCGGATGCTCCGCATGAAAGGCGAGCACGGCCTCCGCTACTTTTTTGTACAGCGAGTCCGGGGGCACTTGAGCCAACCCGGCTTCCAGAATTTCCCCAATGTCGGCCGTTTCAAAGGCTTTGGAAATGGCGGCACAGAAGAAGCGCGCGCCCCAAACCCCTTCCCCGTCATGCGACACCCTCGCGGCCGCCTCGCCATAATCAGCCGCTTTCTTCGGGTTACCCGGGTTCACCAGGCCCCAGGTGTCGATAAAAATTTGGCCGCCGATCTGCTCCGCAATGATCCTCCCGTTTTGCCGGATGGAGCCGGACTGGGGAGCCGGGATGCCGTTCTTCAGGTTGATATAAGCCGTATGCTCCGTGCTGACCCCGTACCCGCCCCACCAGAACATCCCGATGCCTTCGCGCGCATAATTCAGCCAGGCCCGCGCCACGTCGTTCGGGGTCACGTCCCGGTCCCTGGCATCGTCATAAAGAGCACGCAGGAAATAGTACGGCCCGTTCGCATCATCATCCGCCGCAAAATTTTTGAATTCCTTCACATAATCCGTAATCTCGCCGTAGGTTTGCTGTATTCTTTCATAAGTCCAGATGGTCGGTTCCACCGGAGCCCCCAGCCTTATGCCAATATTCATCCCCAGGTAACCTGCATAAATCTTTTCCAAGTATTGGTCAGGAATCAATCTTCTCTCCGCCCTTCCTCTTCTATATTCAGCTGCCGGCCCCTCGCAGTGCTTCTCTCGAGATCCTTGCGGATAATGGCAGCCGCCGTCTCGGCAAAGCGGCTGCTGTGCCCCTCCAGGTCCTGCCTGCTCGCTGTCTCCAGCTGTTCCTTCTCTTCGCGTGGAATGGCCTCTCCGCCGTGCATCGCCCCCAGAATGGCCCCGATCATGACCCCGATCGAGTCCGTATCCCGTCCGGAGCTTACGCCGTCCTTGACACTTTCCATAAAGTCCCCCTCATGCAGAACCAAATAACCAAGAGCAAGAGGAAGCTCTTCAATCGAGAACAAGCGGCTCGGGGTGTAATGATTGGACGGAACACCGACTTTGTCCAGACTCCGGTTAATGTCGTCCCCCATCGGCGAATAGCGGGCAATCGCCCCGTGAAACCTACGGACCACTTCTTCCCGGTCTTCCTTCCCGCCCCGCAGGCTTAACGCTATCTCGCAAATGTCCTGGATGGCCCTCTTGGTGCCGTCCTTGGCAAACTCCCAAGCGGTATCCGCAATATCCTCCGCCGTGACATCCGGCTCGAATGCCTTGGCCACACAGCAGGCCATAACCCCCGCCGCCTCCAGACCGTAGCTCACCTGGTGGCCGGAAGCAAACAAAATCGCTTCGTCATAAGCGCCCTTCGGATTGCAGGCATTCACGATGCCGATGGGAGCCATATACATGGCCGCACCACAGTTGACCATGTTTCCGTAGCCGCCCTCCCGAGGCTCGCAGTTGGCGAGAACATGCCGGTTGAACAGATGCTTCTCGGGATAGAACAGCCGGTCCAGAATGAGCGCTTCCTTTCCCATTTCCGGGATGTAGCAAGGCCGGAAGGCGATTTCCTTCATGAATTCATTCGCCAAGTCATAGGCGTCCAGGTGTCTTCTTTCCGTTTCATACACCCTCATCAGCGCGAGCGTCATCAAGGTATCGTCCGTCACAATGCCGTTGCCTCTCATTCGGCCCAGTCTTTTATCCTCCGGCCAATCGGCCTTCCACCACCTCGTATTGACCGTTTCCACTCTTCCATACATGTCCCTGATTTCCCGGTAAGGCATTTTCTCCACAACAGCTCCAAGAGCATCCCCGAAAGCCGTACCGAAGACCACTCCCCTTACCCTCTCTGCAAAAGAAACCACTCCGTTCCCTCCTGTCACCATCCCCGCAAAAGGCGTAACCCGGACTCCCGGTTGAATCCTTTGCGGGGACGGTAGTTTGCGGAAAGTCTTTACTTAATCGTTTTGTTCGCGTAATCCGTAACGTCCTTGCCGCCTGCCGCATTCCAGTCGGCTACGAACTTGTCGAAGTCGGCGGCCGTTTTCTTTCCGGTGACCATGTTGGCCGCAAATTCCTTGTAAACGGCGTTCGCCGCATCCCACTTAGAAGCAAGGTCAGACGGTATGACGAACGAATTGTCCTTCGTGGACATGGAGGTAAACATCTCCAGCGATTTCATCGCCGGCTCGGTCAGATAAGGCGTCGACGGGTCCATAGGGGCTTTGAAATTCGTGATCGACTCGACGAAATTAGGATACCAGGCGGCAAATTTGTCCGTAAGCTTGATTTTGCCGTTAGCCGTCGTATATTCCGATCCCTCGATGCCGATCTTGTCGATAATCTGGCCTTTCTCCCCGGCCATGTATTCCAGCACGGCGAAGGCCATGTCCTTGTTCTTGGAGGTTTTGGAAACGGCCCAGCCGCGGCTTTCCTTCGAAACGTCAACCGGGGTATAGCCCTGCGCCTTGCCCTTGGCGGGAGGAAGCGGAACGACCTTGGCTCCTGCACCGTTCTGGCTTATCGCTTTGGTATTGTAGACGTCGATGACCTTGCCCTGGCTGCCCGCAATAATGCCGGCCTGGCCGTCATAAAACGCTTTTTCCTTCGTGTCCCACTTCTTGGTCAGGAATTCGGGATCGAGCAGGCCTTCCTTGTACAGCTTCGCATAGAAGTCGAGCTTCTCCTTCTCCGCCTGCGTCGTTTTGCCGTACGAGTATTTCCCGTCTGCGCCTTTGATCCAAGTGGAAGTCAATCCGAACGACTGCCCGAACATCGAATCCAGCTCGTCGATCGTGCCCGCCGTGGTATACGCGTATTTCACGCCGGCCTTCTCCTTCAACTCCTTGAAGAACTTATAGTAGTTATCGGTGGTCGGGTTCGCTATCGCTTCTTTGCCGGAAGGGCTTTGTCCAGAATATCCTGCCGGACGACCGGAACAGCGCTGATCGGCGGTGACAACCACAGCAGGTACGGATAATTCTTCATCCGCTCTTTGTTATAGTCGTTAAGGGAAGCCTTGATGTTGGTCGACTTGTCGAC
The DNA here is from genome assembly GCA_030323305.1 of Paenibacillus sp. CC-CFT747. Classification (GTDB taxonomy): domain Bacteria; phylum Bacillota; class Bacilli; order Paenibacillales; family NBRC-103111; genus Paenibacillus_AO; species Paenibacillus_AO aurantius. Next base: position 5,937,822 of record CP106741.1, read on the forward strand.
GTAAGGGGTCAGGTCCTCCAGAATCTTCTGCGTGATGGCGAAGTTGTAGTCTCCCCCTGGAAGTAGATCAAATCCGGAATGTTTCCGCTTTGGAGAATGAGACCGAGCTTCTCGGAATAAGTGCCGCTTTGAACAGGCAGAACCTGCAGCTTCACGTTCTTTCCGTCCGCCTTCATGGCCTCCTCAATCGCTTTCACCTTACGCTGGACGTTAGCATCCTCCGGCTGGAAGTCCTTGCTCACGACCGTAAGGGTAACCGGCTGGCTGCCGCCTGTTTCCGCTGCCGATCCGCCCGGTGCCGGAGAAGCGCCCCCGCTCGTTTTGTTTCCCCCGTGCTGCAAGCCGTGGTCACCGTCATGAGAATCGCAGCGAGCGTGACAAGCTTTTTGTTCATCTTTGTTTCCTCCCTTTTGTGGTTGCTTTATTCTTTAACGCCGCCATCCATTACCCCTTTGGTGTAATACTTCAGGATGATGGGATAGAGCATAAGAATCGGAATCATGGCTATCACGATCGTAGCCGCTTTCAGGGAACCAAAGTCGAGCTGGGCGATCCCGCTGTTCTTAAGCAGCTCGGCCGCATCAATCATCGCCGTCGTGTCCCTCTCTACAATGAACTGGCGCAGAAGCACCTGCAGCACTGTGTGATCCCGGCTGGACAGGAAGATACTCGATTTGAAGAACTCGTTCCAGCGGGCTACGGCATAAAACATACCGATGGTTAATAGCGGGATCCTCGACAGGGGAGCACGATCCGGGTAAAGAGCTTGACATGGCCGGCCCCGTCGATTTTGGCCGCTTCCAGCAGGGAATCCGGGATCTCCTCGATAAATCTCATCATGATGATCAAGTAAAAGACGTTAATCGTCCGGTACAGGACCATCGCCCACAGGTTGTCGAGCAGCCCCAGCGATTTGATGACCATATACTCCGGAACGATTCCCGGCTCGAAAATCATGATGACAATCAGGAAGACCATCAGGGGCGTCTTGCCGATGAGCTTTTTCGGGTCAGCACATAGGCGGACATCGTGGTAAACAGAAGACTTAACAGGGTGCCCGTCACGGTAATGAACAAGGAATTCATCACGGCGCGGACAATGATCGGGTTATGAAGCACCACCTCGAAATTGATGAGCGAGAATCCCCTCGGCAGGACCTCGTATCCGCGAAGCAGATGCACCTGATTCGGATGGGAAAGCGATTTGGCGAAGAGATTGACGATCGGCACGAACATGGACAGCGTCATAAGGCTCAGAAGGAGCGCCAGAATCGTCTTGGAAACGGTTATTTTTTTCCTGTCATAGCATCCTCCTACCAGGCGCCTTTGGAAGTCAGCTTCTTGGAAATAAAATGGGTCGAGAGCACCAGGATGACCCCAATCACGCTCTTGAACAGATTGGCAGCGGTTGCAAAAGAGTACTGGCTGTTGATCAAGCCGATGCGGTATACGTAGGTATCGATAACGTCGATGCTGGAATTCACGGAGTCGTTCGTAAAGTTCAGAATCTGATCCAGTCCGGCGTTCATGATGAACCCGACATTCAGGGTAAAGATCGTAACCATGGGGATGTACAGGTGAGGCAGAATGATGCGGGTCATGATGTGCCACCGGTTGGCTCCATCGACATAGGCCGCTTCGTACAGGCTCGGGTTGATTCCCATAATCGCCGCGAAGAAAATGATGGAATCCCAGCCGGCACTCCTCCAGGCTTCACTTGCCACCAGCACCCAGCGGATGGATTCTTTATCCGTAAGAAAGTCATGAGGCGGCAGCCCGATGGCCTTCAGCCCTTCATTGACCGCTCCGGTGGAAGGGGACAGAAACTCAAACCAGATTCCGGCTATGACCACCCAGGACAAGAAGTGGGGCAAATAAGCCACCACCTGGACCATCTTGCGGAACACTCCGTTCCGGAACTCATTCAGCATGAGAGCGAACAGAATGGGAATGGGAAAAATAATAATCAGCTTCATGGCGCTGATGATTAGCGTATTCTTGATAATGTTCGAAAAAATAGGAGTACTGAAGAGCTCGCGGAAATACTTTAATCCGACATATTCGTGATCGCCGAGAATGCGGTAGTCGTAAAAGGCCAGCTTCATCCCGTAAATCGGCCACACATGAAAGATGCCAAAATAGGCGATCGCCGGAACAAGCATGACATACAGCACCTTATCGCTCCACACCTGTTTCCATCGGGAGCTTCCCTTATCCCGGCAGGTGCCGTCGTTCTCACCGCCTTCATACGTCCACCTCCAATTCCATAAGAGGAGCCGCCTGCTGCGCTCCGTACACATCCCGGTCGAGGAATGTGCCTGAGGATATTTGTCTTGCAAACGTAATCTTGAAGCCTAGCGCCTGATCGAAAAAGACGATATGGGTGATGGCGTCTTCCGGAATGCGGTAAAGCTTGGAGATGAGCGGTTTGCTGATGATGCCGGAGTCTTTAATTTTGCGGTACAGGAGCGGATCAGTGAAAAGGGCGTCAAGGGTAATTTCGAACGGTCCGCTGTTCTTGCTTCGGAGAACCGACGCCGCTTCGTATAATTTCATGGAAGCACCTCTTCATAGTCGATGGGGAACAGGCTTAGTCCATCCTTCACTTCCATCAGATGATAGACGGAGAACTCGTAGACGGCCCCGAAGGGCACATCGCTCGGAGCGAATGGAAAGGCGAGATTGCCCGCCGTGGATTTCCTTCCTTCGTAGCCGTAGTGCAGGAAGGTCGAGCGTACCGAGCTGCAGATGGCACTCGCGAGTTCCTGGGTTTGGGCCACGACCTCGTACACGACGCCGAGCTCATGGGAAGGGGCCGGATGAGGCTCCAGGTCCCCCATCACCCCGTTCCGCCCGTAATTGATGAAATGGATGGCATAGGTATCCGGCGGGATTTCGCTGTAATATTCGCGGACCTGGTCCTTGACCAGCTCCTCCACCTGTTCGATTTGGCGGATGAGGAGGGGGTCGCGCACCCCCGCGATGCCGAAGGTGCGGTAAGCCACCTTCATGGCTCCCTCCAGCTTGATCCGGTAGACCGGCGCTTCCTCCAGGCGGCTGCCCCGCACTTCAACGGCTCCGTCTCCCGTCTCCCGGAAGGTACAGTGCTCGAGGTTAAGAACGAAGCCGGGTCCGTGAAGAAGATACGGATGATCCTTCTCGTAAAAGGTATGGGCGGCAACCGAGACGGCTGTACACTTCCGCTTCTCATTAAGCGCCTTGACGAGGAAAGAATCCTCCCGGAGAATGCCCAGCATGCAGTCTTTGGTTGTACCCGGGTCGGCGCACAGAGCGGCGCATTCCAAAATTTTCCCCAGGTGGTAGGAAAGAGCGGGATCGAAGCCCTCCCTTATGGCGACGGCTGCGAAAGGAGAAGGATCATAGGCCCTTCCGCAAAGGATAATGTCGGCGCCGGCATCCAAGGCGGCGATAATCGGCTCATGTCCCATCTGGGCGACAATCCCGTTCGTCGCCTTAAGCCTTTCGCTTGTTAGCGGTTTCACAGAAGAGCCGAGAGGCTCGCATTTTCCTTCGGCCAGCTTACTCTCCACCATTTCCGGTGGAATATCCGCCCAGATGATGGCGAGCTTAAGCCCCCTCAGGTTGTGCTCCTCAAGAATCTCCATGATGATGGCACGCGTCCATTCCACGTGCACCCTTGCTCCGCTTCCACCGGCCGACCCGATGATGACCGGAATTTTGGCGGCGGCGCCCCCGTGAGAATCAGCTCCAGATCCTTCTTGCACGCCTGTTTGCTGACAATCGCCGTTCCGGCCCCCAGCTTGTGGGGACCCGCATCTGTCGAACCGGCGTCAACGACAATGGCATCCGGCCCCGCTTCCATTCCTTTCAGAAAAGACGCTTTCGGAAAGCCGTAGCCGAGCATTCCGCATGGCGCCAAAATGGTGAACTCATTCATGGTGAAGTCCCCTCTCACATATACATGCGGATCGTCTCGTAATCGGGAAGCGACGGCTGCGCGCCTTCCCGGCTCACGGTAATGCCGGCGGCCAGGCTCGCAAACCGGATCGCATCCGCCAGTTCCTTGCCGTCGGCTAGCGCTACGGCAAGCCCGCTTATAAACGAATCTCCCGCTCCCGTCGTATCGACAGCCTTGAACTTGGCGGCTGAAAAGTACTCATTACCCCTATCGTTGACGAGCAGGCAGCCCTTCTCTCCAAGTGTGACAATCACGTTCTGGAAGCCTTTGGCGAGCAGCCTTCCGGCCTTCTCTTCGATGGAAGCCTCGCCTGGGATCATCCGCTCGATCTCGGTTTCATTCGGGACAATCAGAAAGCCGTCTTGGAAGTACTGGTAATTCAGTTCCCGGGCGGGGGCCGGATTCAGGATTAGCTTCACCTTTTTCTCCCGGCATAGAGCCGCCACGTATTCAATCGTGTCCATGGGAATTTCCATCTGAATAAGACAGTAGGAAACCTGGTCAAAGATCATTTCGAACGATTGAACCTGCTCCACACTGAGCCGTGAATTGGCTCCCGGGTTCACCACGATGTTGTTGTCCCCGTTTTCCGAAACGTAAATATAAGCATTGCCGGTCGGGAGCAGGTCGTCAAACACAATGCCGTTCGCGTCCACTCCATTCTTGATCAGGCTGTTATAAAGCTCCCGGCCATAGAGATCGTTTCCGACCCGGCCGATCATATACACCCGGCCGCCAAGCTTTCCGGCGCCGACCGCCTGGTTCGCTCCTTTCCTCCCGCCGCATTTTTGATGTCCGAGGTAAGGATGGTCTCCCCGACCCGGGGGATATGCGAAACCCTCATGATGATGTCCATATTCAAGCTGCCGACAATGACCATTTTCTCTTTCGCAGCGGAGTCTTTATGCTGGGGAGGCGAAGTACTTTGTCTTTCGGTCAGATACGGCTCATAAACAAGCTTCCGATCCACGGTTTCCCCTTGGATTTGGGCAATCAGCGAAGAGCAGGCCTGGAAGCCGATTTCGTAAGCAGGAAACCCAACCGACGTCAGGGAAGGAGTCAGCAGGCTGCATAGACTGGAATCCCCGCAGCCGATAACGGATACATCCTTCGGTATGTGCACACCGGCTTCGTTTAACGCAAGATAGACACCGCTTGCCAGACTATCGTTCGCCGTGATGATAGCCGTCACCCCTTGAGACAGAAGGAGACGACCCCTTCGTATCCCGCCTGCTTACCCTCCTGTTCCACGGCTTCATATACGAAAATCCGGTTAAAGGCAATGCCATGGTCATACAGGGCCTTCTTGTAACCTTCAATCCGGCCGGCCTCGTCCTGACGGGTTAGCGGACCTCCGATATAACCGATCTTCTCGTGCTTCATACGCAGGAGGCATTCCGTCGCCAGATAAGCTGCCTGCCGATGGTCAAGCAGAATGCGGGTGGCTGTCTCGTTATCCTCCCCTTGGCCAACCAGGAGATACGGAATTCCTTCCTGCTGTAAGGGATTCAGGTCTTGGAAGGTAAACCCTGCAGAAGGAACCATCAGCACTCCTTCCGCGTTACGCTGCAAAAGAGTATCCAGATGCTTCTTCTCTTTGGCCGGATCCCCGTCCGTCATCCCCAGAATGACACTCCTTTTTCCCTGTAAGCGCATTCTTCCACACCGCGGATGAACACCTGGCTAAAGGAATCCGACACACCGGGGAGAACAAGACCGATGGCCCCCGTCTTGGCCGCCATACGCTGGATAACCTTCTGATAAGGGACATAGTTGGTTTCCTGAACAATTTTGATGATTTTCTGCTTGGTCTCCTCCCCGATGTCCTGGTCCTTCTGGTTGAGAACCTTCGAAACGGTTGCGGTGGAAACGCCCGCCAGCCTGGCGATATCTTTAATGGAAAGAGCCTTGGTCATAAGCGTACCTCTTGTCATTTCATTGGGATAGCGTGTACGAAAACATTTTACTAAAACGGTTTCTCCCTCAAAAGTAACACAGGCTCCGCGAGGGTGTCAACGAAAATTTGTAAGCGATTACAGCTAAAAGAACACAAAAAGACACCCCTTAGAATTCACGGAAAAATACCCAGGCGGTTTTTCCAATGACTATTCTAAGGGGTGCACTTCCTCATTCGCGTCGGTGGTTCCTCCTGACGGCCACTCTCTTCTTCGAATCCTTCGCTCCCGCTAAGCCTCCACCATATCAATCCCCGCCTGGCGGCAGGCTTCCAAGAAAGAAGGATCCGGCAGCCTGTCCGTGATCACCCTCTGAACATCGTCCAGACGGGCAAAGGAAAAGAGATCCGCCCCGCCGAATTTCGAATGATCCAACAAGATGTTAACCTCCGAGGCCTTGCGGATCGCAGCCTTCTTGATCTCCGTTTCGTACATGTTCGAATTGCTGAAGCCATGCTGGGGCGATACCCCTGTCGAGCCGAGGAACACTCTGGAGAAGGCCATGGATTCCACCAGACTCTCGGCAAAAGGCCCGATCAAGGTAGAGGTCGCTTCAAGAATCATTCCGCCGGAGACGATGGCGGCAATCCTTTTAGTCTGAAGCTCGTTCGCGATGTTGAGGGCATTGGTCACCACCGTAATGTCGATACCGGGCTTCAGAGCCCGGACCAGCTCGAACGTGGTGGACCCGCCGTCGATGAACAGACAGTCACCCGGAAGGATGAGCGAGGCCGCCTTCCGTCCGATCCGCGCCTTCTCCTCGGCCATTACCCCGGTCCGGTCCTTCAAGGCGATATCGGTTCCGGCCCGGATGGCCCCTCCGAAGGTTCGCCTGAGCAGCCCCGCCTGCTCCAGCTTTTCGAGGTCGCGGCGGATGGTCATCTCCGTCACCTCGAACATTTCCTTCAGATCATGAAGCCGAATCTCTCCTTCGGCCTCCAGCCTATCCATAATCACTTGCTGTCTATCGTTTAACCGGCTTGCCATGTTTGCCACTCCCGATTCCGTATTCCGTTCCTTTAGCTCTATTATAGCCGTCTTCTCCTGGAAGTCATCTCCTATTCCGGCAAGGGGATGATTCCACAGGGGAGCGAAAAGGGGAATCCTTCCTCAATCGATGGATTAGAGGGAATCGTCCCGCCGGTCCGGTTGGATTCCAAGGCGGCCGTGAACAAGCGGTGACTGAACTCCGCCTCTTCCGGAGTCGCGCAGTGGAAAGGCTGGAGCATGCGTCCCGTTCCGTTTGCGATTTCATCGCAGAAGGCCGCCCACATCTGCAGGATGGAGTCCGAGAACCCGAATTCAAAAATGCCTCCCGTAATCGTTCCGTAGGCCGACCTATAAGGGACATCCATCACGTGCCAAGCCTGGTTTCCTCCGGCTTCGTAGGGAAGCCAGGCAAGCTGCTTCGGATTTTTGGTCGTAAATTCCGCGGAGAAGGCCGTGCCCTGAATGCGGATGAACCAGGTATTGGCGTGGCCGGGAGCAATCCGCTTGGTCGAGAGCAGCATCGGGAACGCCTGATCCTCCGTCCGGACCTCGCAAGCCAAAATGGCGTTGTCCCACGTTTCGCAAGGAGCCGTACCGCCTTTGCCGTCCGGCCGTTCCTCGATGATTTGGCTTAGCAGGGAGCGAACGTTGGCCGGCTTCCAGCCGAAGCGCGTCGGCAGGTGCAGCACGTGCATGCCGAGATCGCCCATGCAGCCGTATTCCCCGTTCGTGGCGATCCTTCTCTTCCAATTGATCGGCTTCTGCGGATCGAGATCGCTGGAGTGCCAGAAGCCCGCCTCCACCTCGATGATTTTGCCGAAGCGCCCCTCCTCCACCCATTTTGCGATCTGCAGGGCTCCCGGAAAGAAAGGAAACTCCGAGGAGCAGCGCACGAGGACCTCCGGATTCTCGGCAATGGCTTTTTGAATGTCCGCGTTCGCCTCCCGGTCGATGCCAAAAGGCTTCTCTCCGAGCAGATGCTTGCCGGACCGGATAATATCCACATACAGCTGGGCATGCAGGTTATGGGGAACCGCGCAGTAGACGGCATCGATATCGGGGTCCGCGAGAAGGTCCTGATAATCGGTAAACGTCTTCTCCACGCTCGGGACCGCCTGTTTGAACCAACCGATGGCATCGGGATTGGCGTCACAAACAGCCGTAATAACGGGAATGAAATTCACATCGGTCAGATGGCACCAGCGGGCGGCCGCACTGGCAAACTCCTTGCCCATCAAGCCGCAGCCGATTACGCCGAAACGAATCGTCCGTTGGGTCATGCCTGCTCGCCTCCCTGCAGGATGGATAGAGCCGTTTCCGCGCTGTCCCCCCGATGGACAATCCCCATAAGAGCCCGGGTCATCCTCTCCGGCTCCGGGTGCTGGATGACGTTCCGGCCGTACACAATGCCGGAGGCGCCTTGTTCCATCAGCTTGACCGTACGGGTGACGATCTCTTCATCGGAAGCCCGGCCTCCGCCGCGTACCAGGACGGGAACTCCTGAAGCCACCTCGATAACCCGGTGGTAGTCTTCCACCTCGTCGCAGGGGTCGGCTTTGATCACGTCGGCTCCCAGCTCGACAGCCTGGCGGACGAGCGGCATGATTTTGTGAAGGTCGCCGTCCACCATATAGCCGCCTTTCGTTTCATTCGGAGACATGACAAGCGGTTCCACCATGAGCACCATGCCGTACCGTTCACAATCGCTTTTCAGCTTCATGACGTTCTTCACGCATTGGTAATGAAGCTCCGGCTGGCCCGGCAGCAGGAGCAGATTCACACATACCGCCACGGCGTCGAGACGTACGGCATGCTCGATGGCCCGGTCGATGATCTCGCTGAACAGGTAGGACGGCAGGGACGTGCCATAGATGTTGGCCGCATCGGTGCGCAGCACCAGGCCCGGCTTCTGTTTTCCGTGCAGCTCCTGCAGATGCTTCGCCTGGCCGAGGCTGAGCTGGATGCAGTCGGGATTGGCTTTGACCACCGTTTCTACCGCGCTTTTCATGTCCTCAATCGAGGACAGAAAAGAAACCTCATTAAAAAAACCATGATCGATAGCCACATCGAAGCATTTGCCTTCGGGACTAAACATCCGGTTCCTTCTTGCGCTCGCTGACATGAACATTCACCCCATCTGTTATATTCGAACATTATATATTCATTTCAAACATAATTATAGGTTCGATTGTTCGGAATGTCTATCCCTATTCTTGCCTTCCCCCGGCAACCTACGATTGGCAAGCATAAAAAAGGACCCTAGTCGGGACCTTTATAACCCCAATCCCCTATCGTTGCATTTCCACATACAGCTCGGTCCGCACCTTTTCGCGGGGCGCGAGCCGGACCAGACTCCCCTTCTCCCTCTCCGCCGCCCGGCCCTCTACAAAACAGTTGGAGGGCTCGATGCCCAAGACGTGCTCTCCCGCTCCCGCCATTTTCCATTGGATCAGGTTCGGCAGCGTCCCGGTGTGCCAACCGAGCTCTACCGTCAGCGGGAATGTCCCCCACCGGCTTGCGGAAAAGCAGGCTGCTCGATCCGCACACGCGCCCATCCTTGGCCGTCCGGCTCCGGCCGCCGGTAATACACCCGTTCCTGGAATAAGGGATCCGGCTTCTGCCAGGTGTCCATCCCGTCGATAGGCGTTCCAGGCTCCCGCGGCCGGACGGGACCTTCCGGAAACACGATGCGGGTCCCCTCATCCAGGAGAGGAAATCCAAAGTTGAAATGGTAAAGCATCATAAAAGGGGCCTCCCGGAACCCCATATTCTCCACCTCGTCGGTTATCTGAATCCGGTTATCCCCGAGACAGCTTCGGATGACTCGTTTTAAGCGCAGACAGTCGCCAAAGATGGATGTCTCTTCTACAACACCCCGTACCTCCATCCGGTATTCGTCCTGCACCCAATCGGACACCGCCGACACTTGGCGGGCGGGGATGTGGTGGGCACGTCCGTGCTGCCCGTAGCTTCCTTCCTTATTGGCGCCGGGCGATCCCACCTGGGTCAGGCCGCAAGTCATGAGCAAGCCCCCTGACGCTGTCCGGACCCATTCGGCTTCCCGGCTGTCGTAATAGGCCGGGTGGGCGTCTCCGTTGGGGCTTTGCCAGGAAATCGGCACATCACCGAACGCAGCCAGGGAGATATCCATGCCCTTGGAGGGGTCACGGCGTAGGCCAGACCGGCTCCGGTCCTCACCCAGATCTGTTCCGTGCCTGTTTCGACTCCTTCTTCGAGGCGGACCCTGCGGATTCCGCCCAGCTGTTCGATCCGCCCCACCCGGGCTTCCAGTTCATCGCGTGTCCAGCTTCTTCCGAATAGCTTCATGGTCCTTTCCACCTGTCAGCCTTCCTCGACTTGCGGTTCCCTCACAATTCGGGGATCCGTAAAGATATCCGCTTCGTCCCGGCTCGTGCTGGAGAATTCGGAGACGACCGCGCCTTCCGGTCCGGCCTGAAACCAGTGAAGGGTATCCGGCGGAATCGTAAACTGCCGGCCGGGAGTCAGCACGATTTCCCGGTAGACCGTATAGTAAGCCTCGCTGCCCTGGGGTACCGCCGCTTGAACGGATGGAGCGGCCTCCCCTCGACATACAAATAAACAAGCCCCGACCGGCAGCGGAACGTCTCCCGCTTCCCCGGCGTTCCGTTAACCGGAGGGTGGCGGTGCTCCGGACAAGTCTGCCCCGGAAGAAGAACCAGCTCCTTGGCACAGTAAGGATCCGTATTGATATAGGTGACAAGCCCAAGGCCCTGCTTCTTGAACTCCCCAGTCCGAAATCCGCGATTTCGATTCCCGCTTCCTCTTCCGGCGTAAGCACAATCCCCGCCCGGTCTAGATAACCGGCTGTCTGCTCCTGATAATGCTGAAGCTCTCTCTTGTTCAACATGAAACCAGCCTCCTCACTTTAGATCCTTCACTTGCCCGGCATCCAGCGGACTGCGATAGAGCAGCAACTCCTGCTGATACCTCCACCCCTCAAGCCGGATGACCGAGGGAAGCTGAGGCCACGCGCCCGCCAGACGTTCGTTCACGCACTCCCACGGGGGAATACCCGAGAGGGCGTCCGTTTCCTCCACATTACAGGCTCCTACGGCTACGGCCCGGAGCAAGGCATCCTCCAGGGAAAGCCCTTTCAGCATCCCGCCCAGAAAGCCGGCGATCGTACAATCGCCCGCTCCCGTCGTTCCCTTCACCGGCACCTGAAAGCATGGAGCGAGAAGCTCTCTTCCCTCCAACTGGAGGGATCGGCGGGAGCCGCAGCCCCCATCCGTGCCGGTGACAGCCGGGCAGCCTCCTCCGTCGTACGAAGATAAAGCCCCCGGTGCCCAGCTTTACTCCGGCGACGGCCGCTCCGCCACCCAGCAGCTCCGCCGTTAACTCTCTAAGCAGTTCCGTCTCCACGTGCGGGAGCAGGTCATGGCCGTACTGCCGCTTCATTTCCATAAATTGCTCCCGCCGCAGCAGGAAGAGCAGTTCTTCAAAGCTCGGGAGAAAGATATCGGTATAAGGCAGCGCCCTTGCCAGAATAGCCCTCCAATCCTGCCGGGCGGCTTCCGAGGAAGGGTCGGGCTCCGCAAGATCCAGGGACACCGTTATTCCCTGCTCCTTCACCCTTCGCAATAGCTGCTCCAGCTCCCGCCCCTCGTTCCGGTAAAGCCTCTTCATGAGAGTCGGGTACCCGAGATGGAAAAGCCGCAGGCCTTGCAAGCTTTCAGGAGCCAGGTCATCCTCCCCGAAGGTGTCGTTCGTTCCCGAGTAATGCCAGAAGCAGCGGTCCGCCCCCGGCGGACTTACCACGACCGTGTACGAGCTGTGTTCCCCGGCGGAGACGATCATGCCGTCGGCCAGCTCCTTGCCGTATTGCCCTACTATGGCCAGGATTGACTTGCCGAACAAGTCATCCCCCACTTTGCCGAGCAGCCGGGTGTGGAACCCGAGCCGGTGAAGGGCAAGCCCCGTATTGGACACCGCTCCTCCTGTGGACGTGACGGCGGGTCCCACGGCCAGAAGCTTGCCGGGTATAACGGCGGTTTCCCCGAGGAGGGCAGGAATGAGGTCCAAGCAAATATGACCGGCCACGGCTACCTCCGGAGATGACGGTTGAGACAGCTTCATGAAACACCTCACTAAAAATGGGATAAAAGGAACTCTTACCTGCCAGCATGCTAACAAAAGGACATAAAATGTTATTTTGTAACATCCCTTTTGTTAGTTTACCAAAAATCCCGAAAGCTTGGGTTCATTTCTCACAAATATTCTTTCGAACAAAGCCCCGTCCGGGGAAGAGGTGATGCCTCGGCCGGGATACAGGGGAATGCTGTATCAGATAACTTCGAGATCGTCCTTGGACGGCAGCGGCGGATAAGACCCATGAGGCTCCGCCTGGTACCAGAAAGCGACGGACGCGATATCGTCCTTAAGAGGTAGGTACCGGCCGTGCGACCTCCATCCGAGTGCCTGGATGGTTACCTTTAAGTCTTCCTCGAACCGGATAGGATCCATGATATGCCAGCGGTACATCCCGAAGCGCTGATTGGCCCGGTAGAGGCCGTCCGGCTTGATCACCTGGTGCATGCCCAGGAAAGCGGTCGAATAAGTCGTATACTGGTTGTTCATGTCCCAGTTCCACGCGCCTCCGAAGTAATCCTCGGTCCCCGTCCCCGCGATCGTCGGATATTCCCGGTCCCCGTCCATATAGAACTTGATCTCCCCTTCGCCGAACCAGTTGTTGCTGTTGGCCTGCCACGCGAGATAGGTTCCCACGTAATGCCCTTTTCCCTCGATGCCGTCGATAATCGTATGTACTTCTTTGTAGGGAAGCGGGTTGCTCCTGCGCCACTGGGCATGGAAGTACGCCAGATCTTCCGGAATTTCCGTCAAGGTGTAATCAATCTGGTAGTAGAGCACGGCATTTTCGTGAGAAAGATTTTTCATGGTAACGCGGGCCTTCTTGCGGAAGGGCATTTCCCAGTAGCTGTTGAATCCCCCAGCGGGATTCACGGCGATAGGCAGGGAGTTGACGTTGGTCCTCTCGCACCAGCCGTTGCAGAAGAAATCACCCACGGGCACCTGCACCGATGGTTCGGTCTCGTCGTCCCAATACACTGTAAAAATCAAGGAACGCCAAACCTCCGGGGCGCAGGTGAGCCAGATGTGCTGGATCATGCCGGGACCGGTGATTTCGCCCATGGTGAACTCCGTGTTCCCTTCCACCAAGACGGACGGAGAGACCTTCCATCCCTGCCCCAAATCCCGGGATGGCCCCGATCCGGTTCCTTCCGTGGCCATGGCACCCTTGCCTTTTTCGCCGGTGAAATTCTCCGGAGAGATAGAGCGTGTCTGGGCGATGGAGAGACGGGAGAGACTGCCAATTCCCATGCCGATTCCATTGAACGGTATCATACTAAACATCCTCCTCGATTCATTCGTCTGGATTGGTGACGTTGAACAGGACCTTGTCTGGAGGCGCGACCTCTTCCGGGAAGGGATGGCCCGACACTTGGGTCTCCGGACATTCCGGTCTTTAAGATCGGGACATTGGATGCTCCGTTCCCGGCTACTTATACAGCGGCCCGTACGCCGCGCACGCCCGGTAATCGGACCCTTCGGCGTCTCCGGTGCCGAAAGCGTTCCAGGCGCTCGGCCGGAAAATCCGGTCGTCCGGCACGTTGTGCATGCATACGGGAATCCGCAGCATGGAGGCCAACGTGATCAGCTCGCCTCCGATATGCCCGAAGCTGACCGCGCAGTGGTTGGAGCCCCAGCTGTTCATCAACGTATAGACGTCGCGGAAGGCGCCTTCCCCAGTCAGGCGGGGGACGAACCAGGTTGTCGGCCAGGTCGGGTTCGAACGGAGGTCGAGCTTGTCGTGCACTTCGCCGGGAAGCTCGACCGTATAGCCCTCGGCCAGCTGCAGCACCGGGCCCAGTCCCTTGACCAGGTTAAGACGGGCCATGGTGACAGGCATGCCTTCCCGTGTCGTATAGTCGGTTGAGAACCCGCCTCCCCGGAAAAAGTCGACGGCCGGCCGCCACTCCACCGCTTCGAGACAAGCTTTGGTTTCCTCTGCGGTAATGTCCCAAAACGGCTTCATGGCCGGCTTTCCGTCACGGCTTTGCCGGCCCGTTCCATCCAGGGCGGCCGGTCCGGAATTGATGAGATGAATGATTCCGTCCTTCGCCATCCCCTCCAGCTCATAGCCCGCTGCCTTCCTCACCGCTTCCGGACTCCAGTAGGTCCGCACGTCGGCAAAGATTTGCGCGGCATTCGTCAGCAGATGGCCGAAGAGCATGGTCATTCCGTTAAGCGCGTCATTCTCGGTAGAGAGCATATACGGCTGGCGGATGCCGTTCCAGTCAAAGGAAGAAGTCAAGATCGCTTCCATGACATCCCCGTTCGGCATGAAATCGGTCCACATCCGTTGGCCTTGAAAGCCGGCCGCCAGGGCGTTATGACCGAGGGCCTCCTCTCCGTAACCCATCGAATCCAGCTTCGGGTTCCCGGTCATCAAGTCCCGCGCGATCAGGGTCATCCGGACAGAGACGGCCCAATCCTCGTCCTTCTGCTCCCGGCTGCGCTGCCTGTCAACCGGATTGACGTCCTCCCTTCCCGGCAGTTCTCCTTCACCCAGGCCATCGCCGCTTCGAACTCTTCCTTGTCATAGATGCCGAGCTCCATCCGGCGCAGGAATTCGCTCATATCCACATACTCGTTCCTCATGTCCAGATAATCCTGGAAGAAGCTTTCGTCAATGATGCATCCCGCAATGCCCATGGAAACCGAGCCCATGGAAAGGTAGGATTTGCCTCTCATGGCGGCAACGGCCAGAGCCGGCTTAGCGAACTGAAGCAGCTTCGCTTTCACATCGTCCGGCAGGGTGGTGTCCGTGATGTCCTGAACGTCCCGGCCGTAAATTCCGAACGCCGGGAGCCCCTTCTGGTTATGCGCCGCCAGAGCCGCAGCGAGGTACACGGCGCCCGGACGCTCCGTTCCGTTAAAGCCATAGATGGCCTGGGGCCGGAAAGGATTCGTGTCCATCGTTTCCGTCGGGTAGCACCAGGAAGGCGTGACGGAAATCGTTACCCCGACATTCTCACCCGCGAACCGATGCGCCGTGCGGGCCGCTTCCGCGACCCCGCCGATGCAGGTTTCGGCTAGAATGCACTCCACCGGATCCCCATTGGCGTGACGCAGGTTGGCGGTTAAAAAGTCCGCCACCGTCTCAGCCATTTTCATCGTGACTTCCTCGAGCGATTCCCGAATCCCACCTCGCCTGCCATCAATGATGGGGCGTATTCCGATCTTCGGCATGCTTCCCTTCCAGCGGTTCCATGCGCTTCCTTCCATCCCTCAGTCTCCTCCCATAATTCGGATAGGTAAACGTTAACCTATCGGCTAACAAAAAAGAGGGTTTCCCCTCTCTTCACCATTTGCGTACCAGTGTGGGCACAAAAGTGCGACTCTCGGTTCCTTCCCCTTTCTCCGCATGAGCAAGCCGCCGGATCAACAATTCCGCCGCCGCTTGGCCTACTTCGTCCGGACACTGCTCCACAATCGAAAGCCTATGACCGAACAGCCCCGAAAATTCCAGATCGCCAAACGAGGCCACCTCGATGGAATCCAGCGCCTTTCCCGCTTCCCGGAGACCGAGATAGAGGCCGAAGGTCATTTCATTGTTGACGCTGAAGACCGCGGTCGGAGGCTTCGGGAGCTGCAGGAAGCTCCCCATTCCCTCCCTGCCGGAGTCCCGGGTCAAATCTCCTGTGAATACATAGGACGCCGGGAGCGCAACGCCCGCTTCCTCAAGGCGGCGGCGGCTCCGTCCAGCCGTTCCCGGGCGGTGCTGATCCAGTCCGGCCCGGCGAGGATCCCGATGGCTTCGTGCCTTGGCGCCAGGTCGGCCGCCGCTTCATAGGCCGCCGCCTCATTCTCTTCCGCTGCGAGATCGGCGGCGACGCCCGGAAGCTTCCGGTCTACGAGAACAAACGGAATGCCCGAGCCGCGGACCATCTTGCGGATAGCGGGAACATTCCGCCCGGTTCCAGCTAAGACGATGGCTTCTACTCTCATCATCATCAACCCGTTCAGAGCTTCCAGTTCCATGTCCGGATCCCCGTAGGTATCCATAAACATGCCGTGAAGCCCGCTCTCCCGGAGCCTTTTTTGAAGGGAGCGGGAAAGCTTCATGAAGTAAGGATTGGTCATGTCCGGCAAAACGATGCCGACCATCCGGGACCTGTCCTGCTTGAGGCTGCGGGCGATGGCGTTCGGCCGGTAATTCAGACGCTCGATCGTTTCCAGAATGGTGCGGCGCGCCTCCTCGCTCACATATCCCGTGTTGTTAAGGACCCGCGAGATCGTCGCCGTGGATACGCCCGCTTGCTTGGCTACGTCTTTAATGGTGATTTTCTTCATGGTTTCTCCTGTTATGTTAACGTTTACACATTGAGTCTAGCAGAGTTGGATGGCTTTGCCAATATGGGTTTTATTACAACCATATTTTTAGCGGAAACGAAACCGGAGCGTTGACACAGACGTGTCATTCCCTTATTATGTAATTTAACAATCGTCTAATTAGACATTCATTGAATTAGAAATTGACAAAAAGGCGGTGTCCTTCGTGCAATTAGAAAAAATCGTCCAGTATCACAAAGCTCTAGCCGATCCCACCCGGATCAAACTGCTGATCCTGCTGGCGGACGGGGAGCTGAACGGGCAGGTCCTGGCGGAGAAGCTCGGTGTCACCCCCGCTACCATCACCCACCACGCGGCGAAGCTGCGGGAAGCCAGCTTGCTTAACGAACGGCGGGAGAAGAATACCATATATTTTTCCTTAAATCACTATTTCATCAAGAGCTATGCCGCGGCTACGGAAAGACTGATTTACCGCAAAACTAAAGGAGGAAACGAGATGGCGCAGGACAACGAGAACCGGTTGAGGGACTCGGTCATTAAGAACTTCTTCACCAAAGAGGGTAAGCTGAAGAGCATCCCCGTTCAGCTTAAGAAGAAGCTTATGGTGCTGGAGGTATTGATTTCAAAATTGGAAATGGGCAGAACTTATACCGAGAAGGAAATCAACGAGTTTATAACCGGTTTTCATGACGATTTTGCCACAATCCGAAGGGAATTCATTATGCACCAGTTCATGTTCAGGGAGAATCAGATTTATGAATTGAACCCTCCCGAGATGTGGGCCAGCTGGAAGACGCTTTCTTGATCAAGCGGTCAGAATGCGGACAGGGAAAAGGATGGGATAGCGGGACGCGGGAAGCTTCTACGTGCTCTTATCCGACCGGTAAGCCCGGGGAGTTAGGCCGTATTTGCGCTTGAAGGCACGCTCAAAGTGGGTCAGCGTGTTGAAGCCGGAAGCGAAGCAAATTTCCGTTACGGATAGCCGGGAAATCGTCAGCAGCGAGCTCGCATACCGCAAACGCAGCTCTTGTAAATAGCGTTGATAAGACATTCCGACCGATTTCCGGAAGCTGTCGCTGAAATAATTCGGTGCGAGCTTCGCCTGCCCCGCGGCTTCCTGCAAGGTAAGCGGCTCGCGAAAATGATACTGGATATAGCTCAGCGCTCTGCTGATGGCAGGCTGCAGGGGAGGTGTTCCCTTCCCCTTCCCTATGCCAGATCCCGTCTTCCGGGCAACTTCATCCCGGCACCATCTCGACAGCATGGTGAGAATCCGTTCAAGCGCGCCCTGAATCATGATGAGGTAGCCGGGCCGCTGCTGCTTGCTTTCTCTACTGATCAGCTCGAACTCCGCTACCAAGGGGTTCATTTCTTCCTCCGGGACATCGCAGACAGGCACATGTGGGTCAGGAAAAACAAGCTGCCGCAACGGCTCCTTAAGCATTTCGTCTGAAAAGATCAAATTATAATACTCGATCGGCTCCTGCTCCTGCGACAGGATTTCATGAAAATCCGCAGGTGTAAGCAGAAACAGGTTTCCTTTCTTCAAGGGATAGCTGTCTCCGTTTAAGACGTGTGTCCCCCGGCCCGATAAGATCAGATGCATTTCATAGAATTCGTGCCAATGAACCTCCAGATGACCGCTGATCCGGGAGCGGAAGATCCGCAGGGGAAAGCCGGGCGGCATGTACTTCTCATTCGTGAGCCGCCTCGGTTGTTTGCTGTCCATACGGGTCCCTCTCTCGCCAGTTATTCGTTAACGAATTTAGAACCTGCGATATTTCGGCCTCTGGCGAGCCAAAGCTTGTGCTCCACCTTCGCCCGGGTGAAGGATTTGGCCTTCTCGGCATCCTTGTATGCACGCAGTTCCGTCGAGAAATACCGCATGGTATAGCCGCATCTTCGGAACGGGCTCGTATTCGGTTTCGCTCCGTGGATGATTCGGGCATCGTGAAGAGAGCATTCCCCTCGCTCCAGCTCAAAGGAAACCGCGTTCGATTCCTCCACATTCTTCACTTGCGATCCGAACAGATTATACCGGCCGTCCACTTGTTCATAGTCGGAAAACCCACCGTTCCGGTGCGATCCCGGAATGACCCGCATGCAGCCGTTCTCTTCCGTGCTCCGGTCGAGCGCCAGCCAGACGGTGACAATTTTATCGAAGGAGTTTATTCTTCCCTTCCAATAGGAGGAATCCTCATGCCAAGGCGTGGCTCTCCCTGTATAGGCATCCTTGCAAATGAAATGACTTGACCATAGGCCGATATCAGGTCCGATCAACGGCTCCACCACGTCAAGCACTTCGTCACTCAATAAAAACTTCAGAAGACGCTCCTCTCGAAAATGAGGAGTATCCAGCTCATCGGACAGCTTGCTTCCCTTTTGGGCCAGCTGCTCCTCGAACAGCTCCGTCAATTCCCCCAGCATCTCCGCTGAAAACAACGGCTTGTGATACAGCAAATATCCATTCTCCTGATAAAACCGCACTTCTTCCGGCGTCCAAATCCCGCTCATCCGTATCCCTCCGGCTTAATGGTTTAGTAAGCTAAACCCTATTATAGAGAGCCGGGCGGGTGGCTGCCCCACAAATCTTCTTGCAAATATAAGCTTATCTTCAGATGCAGGCCATTAATGCATCGAGTTCATCGCTCCATGAGTAACGGCAACACGCCGGATGAAGAGGGCCATGGCCAAACCAAGGATGGTTACCACGAAGGCGAATAGAAAGACATGCTGGGATCCGGCCGTCATCGCATGGGCCAGCGGGTTCTGAACAGCCTTCGCCGGAGCGCCGCTCATATACCTCTCCATCCCGCCGGTAAGGATACTGATGGCGATCGCCGTGCCGATGGCTCCCGCCACCTGCTGCAGGGTGTTCATGATCGCCGTCCCGTGCGGATAGAGCTCAGGCGGCAATTGATTCAGTCCGTTCGTTTGCGC
Source organism: Paenibacillus sp. CC-CFT747 (assembly GCA_030323305.1). GTDB lineage: Bacteria > Bacillota > Bacilli > Paenibacillales > NBRC-103111 > Paenibacillus_AO > Paenibacillus_AO aurantius. The sequence goes on from CP106741.1 coordinate 5,957,063, forward strand.
AGGCATCCATACCATCGAAATGCCCACCATCAACCCGATGTGCAGCGCTACGATGAAACCCACAGAAGACACGGGCGTTAAGGTGGAGAAAAGCCACAGCATGATCCCCACCAGGATCAGGCCGGGAATAACGAGCCACCTCGGTCCGTATTTGTCGAACAATTTCCCCATTCGGGGAGACAGGATACCGTTCAAAGCGCTGCCCGGCAGCAGCATGAGACCGGCGGTGAAGGCCGTCAGGTTCATCCCCTTCTGCAGAAACATGGGCAGGATAATCATGCTCGACAGGATGATCATCATACACGACAGCACCATGGCCAGTCCTACGAGATACATGGGATACTTGAATACCCCAAGATTCATCATCGGCTCGCTCATCGTCTTCTGCCGCAGCGAGAACAGGAGTAGAGCGGCCGCCCCCACGAGAATGGACGTCAGGACGATGGGACTGGTCCATCCCTCCGAGCCTTCCCCCGCTTTACTAAAGCCGAACACAACCCCGCCGAAGCCGATCGTGGACAAGGCGACCGACAGCAGATCAACCCGCGACTTCGTCACCTCGGTGACGTTATCCAGATACTTCAGCCCAACCAAGAGGCCAAGGATCAGGAAAGGCAGGGATAACCAGAAAATATAATGCCAGGTGAAATATTCGATTAACAACCCCGCTACCGTTGGACCGGTGGCCGGCGCGAACATGATGACGAGCCCGACGAAGCCCATGGCCGCCCCGCGCTTCTCCGGCGGGTATACAACTAGAATCGTATTGAACATGAGGGGAATGAGCAGCCCCATGCCCACCGCCTGCAGAACGCGGGCGGCCATCAGCATCTCAAAACTGTAAGAAACGGCGGCGAGCAACGTGCCCGCGATGGAGCTGGCAAGCGAGCCGATAAACAGCTGCCTTGTGGAGAATCGCTGCAGGAGCCAGCCGGTCAGAGGCATCAGAATGCCAAGCGTAAGCAAGAACCCCGTCGTTAGCCACTGCGCCGTGGCGGCCGTAATCTGGAAGATCTCCATCAAATTGCTGATCGCGATGTTGAGCGCCGTTTCACTGAACATGCCGACGAAACCGCAGATAAGCAGCGAGGCCATAATGGCCCGCGTATTGTATTTCTTCATGATCGCACTCCATCCTTTTTCCGAGTATACTCTCTCTCTTTTTCTCTTTACTCTGTCTTGTCCATCCAGTCTCTTTATCATAACGGGAAACGGGGACCGAATCTATTTTTTCTCGCGAGTCTGCCCGGTCTTCCCCTCCGCTTCCGAATCCATTTACATCAAAATGTTTGTTTACAACAAAACGGTCCAGGAAAATATTACCTCCTTCTGCAAATAAGTGACCATTCGAACAGCCAAGCGTGATATAATCGCACAAAGAGAATGGAATGTAGAATTCCGTTATGTCCGGAGGAACGGCCACCATGAAGCCTGTCAGGCTGCAGACGTTATCCATCAAAACCAAATTGATCGTGCTGGTTCTCTGCCTTCTGTGCGCCCCCTTTCTAGTGCTTGGCATCCTTTGGTACGAGCAGGCCACCAAGACGATCCGCGACAATGCCGAGCAGGCCAATATCCAGCTGGTGGAACGGCTCAGCAGCCAGCTCGATTCCTATTTCAGCGATGTGGAGAATGTGACGTTCCCTCTCGTTACCCATCCCCTGATTATTCAATTTATGAAAACGGATCCTTCCGATCAATACGGGATGTTCGAGATCTCCGGCAAAATAGAAAAAGAGCTGCTCCCCAACATGGTTAACAGCCGGCCCGATCTATACGGCTTCTCCATCATTACCAAGAACGGAGCCGTCACAAGCTATGGGAACTACGGGGCACGGGAGCGTAACGTCGGGTATTTGATGAACGCCACCGGAACGGAAACCTTTAAGGTCGCTGGAATTAACAAGCTTTCGGGCAATAATGCGATTACCGTGCTCCGCTATTTCCGCGATGCCCAGACTTACCAGACGATGGGCCTTCTGGCCGTCGACCTTAAGCTCAACAAAATTTCCTCCATGCTGTCCCGTATTAAGCTCGGGGAAACCGGTAAGGTATGGCTGATGGATGCGGAAGGGCGCATTGTTTATGATCCCGACTGGTCCACGCTCGGCCGGCCTGCCCCTGCCTTTTATCTTCAAACGGCTGACCGTCAAGCGGTCTACCGCAAAGTGGACGGGGTCAACAAGCTGATCTATATGCAGAAATCGGAGCGTACCGGATGGACGATGATTTCGGAGGTCCCTTTGAACGAGCTGAACGGCCGCTTGAACCGGCTGCGCAACACCACCATCTGGATAGGATCCGGCTTGGTTCTGTTCGTGCTTCTCGTCATCAGTGCGTTCTCCTTTAACCTGACCTTGTCCCTATCCAACCTTCAGCGTCTTATGAAGAAAGCCGAGAACGGGGACCTTACGGTACATGCTCCGGAGAGACGGCTGGATGAAATCGGAATGCTGAACCGCAGCTTCAACAAGATGGTGGCGGAGCTCCGCCGGCTCATTGAGTTCGTTCATACCTCCGAACTCAGGGAGAAGGAGATGCAGATCCGGCAAAGGGAATCCTCCCTTCAAGCCATGCAGTCGCAGATTAACCCCCACTTCCTATACAATACGCTCGAGGTCATCAATTCCTATGCGATTCTTGAGGGAGTTACGCCGATTTCCCGGATGGCTTCCTCGCTTGCCGACATCTTCCGGTACAGCGTGGGCGATGCGAGACAGGTGGTAACCCTGGCGGAGGAGATGCACCATATCACCACCTATTTCTCCATCCAGTCCGAACGCTTCCGGCACCTGGCCATTGATTTGGACGTCGACCCGGAGACGGCCGAACGGGTGCTGGGGGTCCGGCTTATGCTTCAGCCGCTGGTGGAGAATGCTTTTATCCATGCTTATGAGAAACATAAACAGAGGCCGGACTATATCGGAATAAAGGGAATCCCTCTTGCCGACGGATATCTGGTGCAGATCTCGGACAAAGGGGGCGGGATGGAACCGGAGCTCATCGAAAGATACAACCGCCTGTTCCTGGAAAATGCAAAAGAAGAGCCGGAGGAACCGGCCTCTTCTCGCAAAAGGATCGGATTGATGAATGTGCATGAGCGCCTTCGCCTGACCTTCGGCGAGCCGTACGGCCTGCATATCCTTCGGACAGAAGGACCCGGTACCCTTATCGAGATCAGGCTTCCTTACGACAAGACGGATTAGGGGGAATAGCTGGAGGTGAAACCTATGTACAGAGTAGTGGTGGCAGACGACGAAATGTTGATCAAGCGCACCCTTAAGAAATTGATCGAGTACGAGAACAGCCCGTTCACCGTGATTGGGGAAGCCGAAGACGGCGGAGAGGCGCTGGAGTGGATAAGCGTTCACCGGCCGGAGTTGGTCATTACCGATATTCGCATGCCGGTTCTGGATGGACTTGAATTGATCAGTGAGGCCCGGTCCAGGGCTCCCGAAACGATATTCGTCATCATCTCCGGACACGACGACTTCTCTTATGCCCAGCAGGCCCTGCGCTTCGGAGTGGCGGATTACCTGCTCAAGCCGATTAAACCGGACCAGCTGAGAGAAGTTCTGGATAAGGTGGAGGCCAGCCTTGATCAGATTAACCGCTCCGAGCTGGAACGCCGGGATAGGCTTTGGTTCATCAAAAGCCGGGCGGAGGTTCTCGCCGATGCTCTTTGGCTGCTGAATGGGGAATCTTTAACCGCCCTGCTGGATGACCTTCACCGGGAATTCTCCTCTTCCAAACACGGTCTAGAGGGACGGGCCAAAGGATTCTGGCTGGACCTGCTTTCCTTCGTTAACGGAGCCTTGGAGGAGAAGAGCAGCGGCACGATCCTGCTCTTCGGAGATAAGGGAGCCGACCTTTCGGAGGACCCTGACGCCCTTCGCGGGGAAATCGAAAGCTTGTTTACCCGGAAGGCGGACGAAATCCGGCAAAGCCGCAACTGGCAGAGCCATCATAACATGAAACGGACGGCAGATTATCTTAAGGAGAATTACTCGAACGAGAAGCTCTCCTTCAGGATGCCGCCGATTATGCGGGAATCTCTCCCTCATATTTCAGCCGGATGTTCAAAGAGGAGTTTGGCATCAGCTTTATTCATTATCTGACCCGGCTTCGGATGGAACGGGCTTGCGAGCTTCTTCGCGACCCTTTAGCCAAAACGTATGAAATCGCTTATGCCGTCGGCTACCAGGACTACCCCCATTTTGCCAAGGTGTTCAAAAAGCTGTATGGGGTGAGCCCCAGCTACTACCGCAAAGCCATGGGATTGGATTCGCCTTCGTCAGACTAGGACACGGACGGCTTCGTCCGCATCCAGAGAAGCCCGGGAAGCGGCCAGCAGATCCCCATGGGTGAGGAGGGAGCCTTTCCCTTCGATTCGGGCGAGGAAATCGGCCGTTACCGTTCCTGAGGGCTCCCGTAAAGGAACGATTCGAAGTTTATTCCGATTGGTGACAAGCAGGAGCAGCTCGGGGGCGGATTGGAGCGGATCCCCCTCCAGCCGGAGCTCGGCCGTTCCTTCCGTTCCGGTGACGAACAAGCGGCCGTCCCCCAGGTCCAGCTCGCCTCCGGAGTATGCCAATCGGTGTACAGGCTGGCCGACATCCGGCTGCTGAGCTGCACTTCAAGAGAAGCCCAGTCGTAGAAGGAGGGCTTGTCGGGGTGGCTTTTCTTGCCTTTGTAGCCTTGGAAGCTGACACATTCGGCCCCTGTCAGCCACCGGAGCAGGTCAAAGTCATGAATAAGCAGGTCAACAACCAGCCCGCCGTTCCGCTCCTTCTCATAGAACCAGGCAGGCCGACTGGCAGGTGAGAGCCGGTGGGGCTTGCGCATGCCAATATGCACGAGCTCGCCAAGCTGACCTTCCCCGATCAGATGCTTCAAGGTGACGAGAGACGGCCGGAATCTCTCCGTCAGAAGCATGCCCACCTGGATCCTGCCCCGGTTCAAGACCCCTTCCAACCTATTCAGCCCCTCACGGGAAATGACAGCCGGCTTGTCCAGCATGACAGGCTTGCCATACTTCTCGCACAGCTCCACGATATCGATTTTCTCCCGGTTCACGGCGGCACAGCCGATCACATCCGCCCGCTCCAGCAGAGGGACGGGATCGGCGGACAAGGGAACCTGAAACCGGGCGGCTAACGTTCGGGCAAGGTAGTCCGGCTCCGAATCGTAGATTCCGACACATTCATGCCCGAGTGCCTGCATTTCCTCCAGAAATAAAGCTATGTGACCGTGCTGGCAGCCGATGATCGCATACCGGTACTCCATTGCCTAACCCTCCCTTTCATAAACAAGATACCCTCCGGGCGCGAGCTCCCGCTCTTCCCAGCTTCCGCCCTCTTCCCTCTCGCCTCCTGCGGGGTACAACCGGATCTTCACCAAATGCGATCCGTGATTGAGCAGAAGCAGCCGCTGGCCGTGCAGGCTCCATTCCATGTCCGTCTGCGGGCGGGCCTCCAGCTCCATACGGTAGCGGGCTTTATAGAAGCCCGCCGATAAGGGCTCTACCGTATTCCTCCAACTCCACTCACCGGATGCCAGCCTGCCGTTCCCTTCATAAACGGACAACACGCAGCGGCCTTGGGCTTGCTTCTGTGCTCTCGCTTCTACCGGCGTGCTTCCATGATAGGCATAAACCAGATAACCGCCTGTTTCCAGCAGAGCGGGGCCTGCCTCTTCACCGTATGATAACAGGGCGGATTGGCGGTATGCCTCCGCCGTTTGCTCTCTGGTGCGGTTGGGAAGCGAGACGGCGACGAATGGCTCCAGGGCACCCGGTCCCGATTCCGATAGCTCCAAGGGTTCCCGATAATTGAGCGTCAGAATATCCTCCACGCCTTTCCACTTGGGATATTCATGCTTGTTAAGGTAACGGACCTCCTGGGAACCGTAGAGCAGATAGCCGATTTCGTTGTCCACATTCAAATACGGGATGGAGCCGAAGGAAACTAGGCGGTTAGGCTCCTTTCCATAGAACCCTTGGAAAACAGCCTCCCCTTCCGGAAGGTAAACGGTACGGGTTCCCGGAGCAAGTTCCGGCATAGCGGGATACGAATCGTTTCGCACGCCTATCAGCCCCGTGCTGATTTCCTTTACCCGGCAGCTGCGCAGAACTTCCCAATTCTCGAAGTACACGCTCGAACCGTCCGGAAGTGCTACGAAAGCCGCATGCTGAAGAAGTTCGCGGTCCCCCGGGAGATGGAGACAGCCGCTCCGAAACCGTCGTTAAGCAGGGAAATCCGGCTGCGGTCCACATCCCGGATAATGTGCTCGTTCGATAGTCCCTGCACTCCCCTGCTTACCTCAAATTCCACAGTGCCGGTGTAGCTGGCATACAAGGGGGTGACTGTCCAGAGCCCTTTTCGCGGAAGGGTCAGGGCCATGACGTTATTCCGCCAGCTGAAGCTGGTGAAGGCTTCCGGAGTCCGATAGACCGTTGTACAGCCGTACGGATAATGATGGACCCCCGACATTCGCCCGGCGAACTCCTGACGTCCGGATGGCTCAGCCCCAAGGCCTCCAAAGGTATGAAGCAGAAAGGAAGTCGCCAGGTCCAGAGCCGAGCCAGGCTCCAGGTCTTTGGCGTATTGGGCGTGGGCGGCATTGATGACGCAGGCCTCCCCGTTCTCCTCAAGCAAACAGCCTCTAGGGTTGCTTGCCTGGATCCTTTCAATGGAATCGAGGGCCGCCCTCTCCAAGAGAGCCGCGTCACGGTGCCCATGAAGGACATTCAGCACCGTATGGGTCAGCTGGCGTTCATGCTGCCGGTTGTACCACCAGTCCTGTCCCTGCACCGGAACCGCCAACCCGTCGAACTGGGACCAGACCCGAACGGTCCGATCATAAAGCTCCACGTTGTTATGGAGCGCCGTTTCGATAATGGGCTGTCCGCCAAGCAGCGAGAACGTGGCATGTAGCGCACGAAGGTTGGTTCCCGCGCATAGATAGCTTGGATGAACAAAGGCATGGTTTTCCGTCGTCATGTCCGGATGAAAGGTTACCGTTTTGACCCGGTTGGTTAGAGGGGTATCAATGAGCCCCGAAGGATCGGCCAGCCGGTCGCGGAACGTCGTTACCGAGCTGATGGACCACTGCATAAACCCCTTGACCCATTCCGCGTGGTGCGGGTGACCGGGAAGAAGCCCGACAGCCGCCGCAATCCCCATGGAGGTCCAGGCATTCTCCTCACACTGCGTATCGTAGTACGCCCCATTCCTGGGCTCCACCCCGCTCCACCGGTCGGCATAGCTGACGGCGACATTCTGCACGAGCAGCCGGGTCTCGTCATCAAGCTCCTCCCAGAGCAGCCATGCGGCATGACAAAGCGAAGCAACCGACCGGCCGTTCTGGCTCGCCATGAAGAAGTTATCCCCGCGGCCCCCCATTTCTTGCCGCTTGTGTAAGAGAGAACCCCTTCGACCCGGACACAATCCTCCGGCCCCGTATCATGGGTGAAGCCAGCGTAACGGATTCCCCGGATCGCCCTGGCCTTGATTTCTTCCCGGGGATCCCCGTTACTCTTTCGTCATAATTCCCCAGCTTGGCCATAATGGCATAGACGAGCGAGACGGAAGTCGTATCCGAGCAGTACCAGAAGTGCCCCCGAAAAAATGCCCGCATTCCGGACGGCCGTCCCATTCTCCGAACTGTTCGTTGGCGAAAGGAAGCCAGCGCAGCAGAATCCGGTAAATCCGCGAAGCCAGCTCGTTATCTCCGGCATTCTCCCATCGGACGGGAGGAACCGGCAGCACTTCGGTGACCGGTGTAAACTCCATGGATACCATCCCTTTTCTTTGAAATAAATTTGGGTAAGGCGGATCGAGTGCAAACGATTTTCCCTTCTCTTATCGTCTGATATCCGCATACCGCCTTTCTACGCTTCTTCTATGGCCGGGGCCGCCTGACGGCACCAGACCCCAAATCTTTGGGTAAGTCCCGCCGCCGTTCCTTGTGCGGGCTCTTCCGCCGATACGGGAATCCACACGACTGGCTTCTTGCCCTGCCAATGGGAATTTCCTTTCGAATCCATAACGGAGAACCGTCCGTCCTCTGGTGCTGCCTTGATCGTAAGCTCACGGCGCCAGCGTTCCCATTCTTCGATCTCCCCGATCGTCCAGAACGCAAAGCCTCGTTTCCTTGCTTCGGCCACGATCCGTCTCATCGAGTCCCGAACCTCTTCCCGCCGGTAAATGTGATACTGGTGAACGACAAAATGCGCCGCCCCCCGAACCTTCCTCACTTCCTCCAAATAAGGGACGATAACGCTGCTGTCCGCCCATTTCCCATGGTCCAGATCCTGGGTAAGGAAGCCGATTTGAAGCACATTGTAGAGCCGGTTGCTTTCATCCGACCAGGAGATGGGGAAATACGGATGACAGGTCCCATACAGAAACCCGCTGTTTCCTTTCTTGCTGGGTCCCCTGGACTGGTCGCACGTAATGCCGGCCCCTTCGCACCACCGGAAAAATTCTCCCCAGCCCTCGATTCGGGTCAGGTGGTTCTTGTTCGTCAGAGGTCCCTCTTCTCCGATCGCCTTCCTCAGCCACTCCAGCTGCCGCCGGAATTCCGACTCGTCCCAAAAGCCCTCATCCGGTTCCACGGCATTGTAGTGAAACGCCAGCTCGTGCCCCGCCTCGCGGATCCGGCTGTAGGTCTCGGCGCTGTAGCCAGGCTCGAGCATGCACCAGGTTGACTGAATCCGACATTCCTCAAGAAGCTCCAGCGCGGCCTGCGCTTCCTCCTCCAGATTTCCGTCGCTGTCATGGGAAAGAACCGCCGTATAGGAGACTCCCTCCGGCCAGTAGTCGACGAAGGGAACCGTAAGCTCCATCCCGAGCGCACACTGCAGCAGGTGACCGATCAGCTCCTCCCGCCACAAGTCGGCGTAGGCCGTGCTGAAATACGGCTGTCCCGTTTCGGTCTTCTTCCGATCCCACTCCCAATCCAGCTCGAACACATCATCGGCCTTCAGAAAGCCGTCATTGAGTTCGGCGGTTCCGTCCGGAGCCGGTGCCCCATCCTCCGTCACCGGCCCGGCTCCCTGCTGAAGCTGAACGATAGTGGAGGGAATATCCACCGCCCAGCGGTCGATAAAGCCGGTGCCGATCGTAAACTGCTGGAACGCCGCTCCAGCCGCATGGTCCTCCGGGGAACCCGGAACGAGGATTCCCCGCTCCCTCATGGGATAAGCGGGAGCTTCCCCGACGCGCGCCAAGGGACTGCCCTCAGGAAGCGGAGGGTGTGTCCCGTTCCTTCCGCCGAATACTGGAGGAGATAACCCGGTCCGCATTCCTGTCCCCGGCAGAACCCGAGACGGGAAGCCAGGCGTCCATTCAGTCCTCCGTAGGATAGGATGCCTCCCCTTGTTCCGCAAAGCGGAGAAGGGCTTCGGCCGTTGCCTTGTCCTCCCCGGCCAGGGCGACCAGAACGAGGTCGAAGCTGTCCCTGTTCAGCTCATCGGCCGAATCCAGCCAACGGAACCCGATTCCCGCATGGGCCAGTATTTCACCGAGATAAGCCTGAAAAACATTTTGTCCAAGCCCATGCAGCCGGGAGGCGGCTTGCCTGTCAAGCAATATTCCAATTCGGGCTAGTTTCATCGATTCACCGACTCCTTTCATCGAGCTCTTGCCCATTCGGCCACTTTGCGCACGGCCTCCGCGATGTCCTGCATGTCCGAGTCCCCGGCCAGCAGGACATTCTGGTGAAGCCACATGCCCAACCGGTCGCTGAACCTCTCGCTGACCGGGCAGGTCACCTCCCTTTCCTGTCCCGTCAGCCTGGTTACCGCGGCCCGGACGGCCTTATTGCGATTAAGCGATACATAGCCGGGATGGACCGGGATGCCCTCCGCCTGAACTCTCGCTATAAAGTCCGCCTTGCCGATTCTCTCTTCCAGCTCCGGCTGCAGCCCGAACAAGAAGAGATGGTAAGCATGCCGGGTCACCCGGGGATCCCTTGGCAGCACGCGGATGCCTTCGATTCCGTTCAGAAGTTCCGTCAGCCGGCGGGCATTGCGCTCCCTCTTCCGGAACTGCTCCTCAAAGCGGGACAGCTGGCCAAGAAGAACCGCCGCCTGGAATTCCGTCATGCGCAAATTCCATCCGATCCTCTCGTGCTGGTACCAGCCTCCCTGTTTGATCCGGCCCACATTCACCAGCGACCAGACCGCATCCATCCGCTTATCGTCGCTGCCGAGGATAATCCCACCCTCCCCGGAGGTGACGTTCTTGCCCAGCTGAAAGCTGAAGGAGGCCAAGTCACCCAAGGATCCGGCCGGCCGCCCGTCCCAGGAAGCCCCGACCGCCTGAGCGGCATCCTCGATCACGGCTAGCCCATGCTTGCGGGCTATCGCGGTGATCTTGTCCATGTTGGCCGGTGCTCCGGCGAGGTGCACCGCCACGACCGCTTTGGTGCGCGGGGTGATGACCTCCTCCAGCCGGTCCGCATCCAGATTCATCGAATCCGGTTCCACATCGGCAAACACCGGCACGGCACCGAACAGAAGCGTGGAGGATGCCGTGGCGATGAAGGTATAAGGAGGCATGATCACCTCATCTCCGGGTTCTACTCCTGCCGCCTGCAGCGCTACGGTCAAGCCAAGCGTTCCGTTAACGAGAGTTACCGCATGCTTCGCCCCGTGCATGGCGGCAAACTTCTCCTCCAGCTCCGGCAGCTTGATCCGCGTGCCCGAGCCGCCCCATTTGCCGGAGCGGACCACTTCCAGCACCAGGCGTTCTTCCTCTTCCCCGGTTACCGGCCATACGGGAAAAGCTTCCTTACGGACCGGTTTCCCGCCATCTGCAGCCAAACGTTCCATTCTCGATCTCTCCTTTACCTTTCCATCGGTTCTTCGATCAGCGATACTTCTTCCATGGTCCGTTCCAAGGTTCGAATCCGGTAAGTTTTGATTTCAAAAGGCTTCAGGCTTACCGTCTGCCCGATCCCGAGAGAAGGCAGCTCCACGCTCGTGGATCTTGCGGTTCCGGTCGGTTCGAACAGACGCAGAATATAATGTGATTTCTCATCCTCGGCCTGTTTAAAAGCCGTCATGAGCACCGTTTCATCACTCAGCCTGACGAGAGGCGCCGGCTTGGTTCCATTCCCCGGCGGAAAATACGTAAGAGCATAGGGCTTCTCGTTATGAGACAAGGCTTCCCGGTCCACGGAGTTCATTCTCTTCCCGAGAGGGCCGGCATTCAGCCAGAACGAATAAGTCCGCTCTCCTTGGTCCATCCGGTCGGAGAACCGGTCGCGCGGCATGGGAAATGGCATCTTTCCTCCGGGGAGAACCGAATACCCGGGAGACCGGAGAAGGGTCAGCCGAATTTCCCCGTCCGCCATGTCGGAGCCATAGATTCCGTCATTGATGCAGGTGAAGGCCACCCCATCCTCCTGCGATACGGCGGCCGTCCATTTCTGGGCAACGGCTTCCTTTCCTCCAGACGGAAGTCGGTCGGCTCCATAAGCGACCTGCCCCCAATATTCGGGCGCGGACAAGGTGGTAGGAACCGACAGCTTAAGCAGGCTCCTCTTCTCGTTCCAATGAACGGTCAGATCAACCCGGACCTCTGTCCCTCTCTTGGGAAGGCCGTAGCGCAGGCAGAGCATGGAATCCCCATATTCGAACAAAGTCTCCACCACCGTTCGGGCCGCCCCATCCTCGATGACGCGAACGGCTTCGATCGGCTTGCCTCTAAGACCGGAATACCGGGCCGCTTTGGCTTTGGACATCCGCTTGAAGCGTCCTTTCAGCTTGCGGAAGCTATGGACTTGTCCCCAGGAATCATCCGCGTCTTCCAGGACAAGCGGACAAAACGCTCCGCTTTTCAGTACCGAGACTCCCCCAACTCTATATTCTTCCACCAATCCCGTTTCCGTGCTGATGACCACCAGAAGCTCAGGGGTTTCGAACCGGATGCGCCCCCGCTCTCCTGAAGAGCGGGCTTCGGCTTCTCGGGCATAAACTCCACCGTACAATCAAACCGGTTCATCGAGGACGGCTCGAGCTCCGCGTAGAAGACGACCCTTTTGCGCCAATCGATATAGAGGCTGCTCAGCTCTTTCTCCACCTGGCTGGGGAGCTTCTCTCCGCTACGGAGCACCACCGGGTAGGCAAACTCTCCTTTGGAGGATTTCGGGAGCTGGAATTCGCATTCGAACATTCCCTTAACCTTATAAGGGTGGGGATTGTACAGAAACAGCGGGACCGTTCCCTCCTCCGCCTTCTCCTGCCCCTGGGTCAGGGCAAAAAAGCCTTGGCCTTCAGGCGCGACAGAATTTCCAGGCCGTGGTCCATTAACCGGAGGGAATCCTCCTCAACCGGACGGATGGACGTTCCCGGCAGAATGTCGTGGAATTCCGCGGTGAGCAGATCCTGCTGAGCGTCCTTAAGCTCCCGGCCCGGGTAAGGAAAAAGCCCCTGCAGGGCCGCATGGGAAACCATCTTCTCCACGAAGTACAGCTCGTTCTCCAGCTTGCGGTGCTTCTGCTTGATGCGGATCTGCGAGGTGTAGCAGCCGACCGCCCACGGATTCAGATCTTTCTCATGACGCGGAAGCTCCACACCGGTCTGCTTCAGCTCCGCAAAATAATTTTCCGGAGTGGAGTGAAGAATGGTCCGGTCCTTGGTGCGCGCTTTCAGCTCCTGCAAATTATCGAGATCGAGCTTGGAGGGGCCTCCCCGTGGTTGCCGATCCCCCACAGCACCATTCCGGTCTCCTTTTCCGGATGATCGGCGAGAAAGCCCTCTACCTTCAGGTGGGCTTTCCCGCGCCCGGACAGGTACGCTTTATAGGCCCTGTGCCCGATCACCTCCGAGCCGTCGTAGCCGACCCAGACGAACTCGTCACCCGGCAGCGGGCAATCATTGTCCCCCGGCCGGCAGACGATATACGAATCGTAGCCCGCCTTGCTCATGATTTGAACGAGCCCCCGCGTATGGCCGAACGGATCGAAATTGATCGCCGTGGTCGGGCGGGCCCCGAACTTCTCTTGGAAATAACGCCGCCCCGTCAAAATTTGCCTGACGAACGATTCGCCGCTCGGCATGTTGCAGTCGGGCTGCAGGTACCACCCGCCCATAATGTGCCATTTGCCTTCGGCCACGAGCCTCTGGATTCTTTCGAACAAAGCCGGATCGTATTCCTCGATCCATTGATAGAGAATCACTTCATTATGGTTAAAGACGAACCCGTCGTAAGCTTCGCAAAAATCGGCCGCGATGCGGAAGGTGGAAAGAGCCTCTCCCGCCCCTTCTTCGATTTGCCACAGCCAGGCGGGGTCCAGGTGGGCGTTGCAGATCAGGTGTACGTTTCTCATGGGGCATCGACTCCTCTTCGCGGTAAGCAAAACCCCGAAAAAATTCGGGGGCCGGCTGCACGCGTCGTTTACTTTTTATGCGTTTGGTTGTACCAGTCCGTCGCTTCCTTGATGACCTGGTCGCCGCCGCGCTTCTTCCAGTCCGCCACGAAATCATTGAACTTGTCTACCGATTCCTTGCCGGTTACCACTTTGGCCGCAAATTCCAGCCACAGCCCGTCATACTTCAGCTCGGGTCTCGCCTGCATGGTCGGCAGCGAAGGCATTCCCACTCCGGCATCCTCGAAGCCTTCGGCTTTGGCCACCTGAAGGGATTTTACAATCAGATCTCCGTTCGGCTTGCCCTTCAGGAACGCTTCGTCGGTTAGATGACGCTTCGGACCGGTGAAGTGAATCCATTCCTGGAACATGACCTGCTGGCCGATGGCTTCGTTGGTGGTAGGATATTTATACTGAATTTGCCCGTTTTGTTCCGTGTAGTTGACGTCCTTCAGCCCATACATGAAGAAATTGTCCTTCTCCTTGTCCCCTTCCGCATAGAACCAGTCCAGGAACTTGATAATGGCTTCCGGGTTCTTGGCGTTCTTAGGAATCGTCCATACGAAATCGGAGACGGTCGACCCAAGCGGATAGACCCCGCCCGGCTTGCCGCTCGGTCCTACCGGAGAAGGAATGAGGGCAATTTCGGCTGTAGGCACGTTCGCTTTAATGGCGGCCAGAACACCATCCGGTGCGGCGGAAGTCGTTGCCCACATGCCTACGGTTCCCGCACCCTTGATTTTGGCATCCCAATCCTTGCCCTGGTTTACGAGAAATTCATTGTCGATCAGCTTCTGATCGTATAATGTTTTGTAAACTTTAAGCGCTTCGACCATACCCGGACGGATAAAATTCGGTACGAGCTGGTTGTTCTCAAACGTCCACGTTTGAGGATGGACGTCGTAAGCCGAGAAGAACTGGAAGCCGAATGAGAACTTGGCCCGTGCCGAGAACGGAATTTCATCCTTCTTGCCGTTGCCGTTAGGGTCATTGTCCCGGAAGGCCGTCAGCACCTTGATGTATTCGTCAACGGTTTTGGGAGGCTGAAGACCGAGCTTGTCCAGCCAATCCTTGCGCATGTAGGTTACTGCGCTGTTGCGGATCGGATTCTCCTGCGGAATTCCGTAGATTTTCCCATCCTTGCTGACGGCGGCATTGGCCCAGGATTCTTTCGGAATGTGCTTCTTCAGGTTAGGACCATACTTGTCGATCAGTTCGTCAAGAGGAAGCAGTACGCCGGCATCGATGGCAGGCGCCACCTCCGGCTTGTTGATCCCTTGGGTTTGAAGCAGATCAGGAAGCTCTCCCCGGCAAAAAGCAGCTGCATATTCTGGCTGTAGTTCTGGTGTTGAATAAGCTGGAGATCCATATCCACATTGGCCATTTTCTCTACCGCTTTTACATACGGATCGTTGTTAAGGTCCGGTGAGCCCTCTACATAGGAAAGCCCTCCGGTCTCAAGCGCGACCTTGATCTTGGCCGGACCTGCTTGGCTGGAATCGCCTCCCCCATTCCCGGCTTTCGCCTGGTCATTGGCTCCTCCGCAGCCGGCAAGGGATGTCCCCAGAACGCCTGTCATCAGGGCAAGCATAATCTTTTTGTTTGACACTCGAACCCTCTCCTTTATGGATTGCTGTAAATCTTTATCCTTTCACGGACCCGAGCATCGCGCCTTTAACGAAATGCTTCTGGATCAACGGGTAGATAACCAAGATCGGTACGGTCGCCACAATAATGGAGGCAGCCTTGATCCCCTCTAACGATTGAATCGTTACGACGGCGCTTCGCATCATCTGCTCGGCATCGCTTTCGACGATCAGCCGTCTCAGAACGATCTGCAGGGGCTGAAGCTTCGGATTACGGACGTACATGAGCGCCGCCGTATACGAATTCCAGTGGCTGACGGCATAGAACAGGCCAATGGTCGTAAGGGACGGCAGGGAAAGCGGGAGAACGATTCTCCAAAGCGTGCGGTATTCGCCGCAGCCGTCCATTTTGGCGGATTCGACCAGTCCCTCCGGAAAAGAGCGGAAGAAGGAAATCATGATGATAAGGTTGAAGGCACTGATCAAGCCCGGAATCATGAGGGCCCAAATGGTGTTCAGCATCCCCAAATATTTCACAAGCAGGTACGAAGGGATAAGCGGTGCCTGGAAAATCATCGTGAAGAGGATGAGCAGCATGATCGCCTTGCGGCCCCGGAGATCCGGCTTGGACAAGCCGTAGGCCATCAGCAGGGTAAAGACCAGGTTCAAAAGGGTTCCGAGTACCGTCACGACAGCCGTTACCCCGAAGGCGTTCCAGATCGGGCGGTTGTTCAGCACCGCTTTGTAGTTCTCGAGATTAAACTCCACCGGCAGCACGGTCACCTGCCCCGTGATCAGGGCATGTCCGCTGCTGAACGAGCCGGCCACAATGTGCAGAAAGGGCAGCAGCATAAGGATGCCGCAAAGGGTCATGACAAAATAGTTCAGTACGCTGAAGGCTTGGCGGGAAAATAGGGCATTCATCCGTCCCCCTCCTAATAGATCGATTCGCCGGTCGCCCGCCTGCTGAGCTGGTTAGCTCCCATAAGCAGGATGAACCCGACAACGGATTTAAAGATTCCGATGGCCGTCGTGTAGCTGTATTGGGCCCCGAGAAGACCGACCCGGTAGATGTAGGTGTCGAAAACCTCCGAGTTTACGGTGTTCAGAGGGTTCATGAACATGTACACCTGCTCGAAGCCCGTATCGAGAATGCTTCCTATTCTTAGCAGCAGGAGGACGACAATCGTCGGTAGCAGGCTCGGCAGGGTAATGCTCCACGTTTGCCGGAGGCGGCCGGCCCCATCCACCTCCGCCGCTTCATACAGCTCGGGATTTATTCCCGCCAGAGCGGCCAAGTAGAGAATGGTTCCCCAGCCTACTTCTTTCCATATGCCCGAGACGACAATGATGCTTCGGATATAAGCGGGTTCCTGCATGAAGAACACCGGCGTCCCCCGAAAGCTTTTACCACCTCGTTCAGCAGTCCCGTGGAAGGCGAGAGGAAGCTGATGAACAACCCTCCGACGATAACCCAGGATAGAAAGTGCGGCAGGTAGAGCACCGTCTGCAGCAATCGCTTGAACACGAGCTTGCGCATTTCATTCAGCAGCAGAGCGAGAATAATCGGGGCCGGGAAGCCGAAAACGAGCTGGTACAAGCTCAAGAGCAAAGTGTTCTTGATGATCCGCATTAGATCCGGGTAAGCGAACAAATTCTCAAAATGCTTCAGGCCGACGTATCGGCTGTGCAGCACCCCGTTGAAGATGTTGTAATCCTGAAAGGCAATGATGCTTCCGCCTATCGGGATATACCGGAACAGAACGAAGTAAGCGAGTCCCGGCAGGATCATGGAATAAATGGCCCAATGCTTGAGGAAGTAATTCTTCTTTCTACGCCGGTGCACCGGGTGGACAGCATCGGCACTTAGCGGTTGTTCCAACATGGCGGCCGCTCCCTCCTCGGTTAAGTAATGTAGTCTTTACTATAAGGGGAAGGGGCGGAAGGAGACATGGTTTTTTTTGCGAAATGTTGTGATATTTTGTGTAAGCGCTGTCGGTTGGGTCCCAGAGGGGAAAAGAAAAACCTTGAGGGATAAATCCTCAAGGTTTTTTGCCTGCCTATTCGTACTTCAAAGGAACCATTTTAATCTGCGTATCGTAATCGGTCCAATGGGTATAGCTGCCGTTCATCCAGAATAACAAGCCATTCCGGCCGGAATGTCCCCTGGACACGAAGGGCCTCACATTATGCCTGGCCGATTTTTCCGTGACGGCCTCCCTCGCCCAGGTTTCCCCTGATCCGGCGTGTACCAATGCTCAATCTCGAAGACCCCCTCGACGCATCGGGATAGATACACATGGGAGGGATCATGATGATCAAGGATAAGGCCTCCTGAGTAGTAAGGCTCCGTCTCAATCGCTCCCGGAGGCGTCTCGGGAAACCAAGGGCCGGCCTCACAGATTTCTACGTGCCTCCATTTCGCGCCGTCCCACCGGGAGTACCAGTACCGATGGTCCTCATCCTTATTAAAAACGACATATACGACGACAGGCTGGTTTTGGCTGTCTAACGCTATATCCCATATCCACGTCTTTCCTCCCAGCTGTTTGGCGTCATAAACGGCGTGCACCTCGGCAGGGTTCAAAGGCAGGTGCGAGATATCCTTTATGGGCGTTCCGTCCACTTGAAAGGTGGAGCCTTGGCTGTAATACGCACAGTAAATGCTGTTGGTTGGTTCCACGTTAGGATGGCCGTCGGTAAAGGCAAAGTAGATTTTCTCAGTAGAATCAGTCGCATATTTAATATAGGGCCTTGCCCCGTTTCCCTGGATAAGGGTCCGGGCCGGCTCCCATTCCCCCTCTTGGCCGCATAGGGAATAATTCGGCTTAAAGTCACCGCCCCTCCAAAACAGGAATTGCTTATCTTCAAGCCCCAGGTAAACCGGATTGGGATAAGTAAACCCGAAACGGCCTTCGGTGTTCACGTCAAGCTTCCGTTCCTGCCCCCATCCCGAGATATCTTCCGGGGATAACGACTTCCGGTAATACATGTGGTCCCCGTTATGCGCCGAATAATAAACGGTCACAACCCCCTCTTCGTCTATATGGATGGCAGGATTCGCGTGATCGTCCTTCTGTAAGCCATGCTTTAGCATCACCGACGTTATTTGCCCCGTTTGGTGATCATAGCTTCCGGCCATCACGTGACCTTCCCGGGTCAACCATCCGATATAAGTTTTTTGATACTCCCCTGCCCAATAAACGGCTCGAGGGTCCGCAAAAAACACCAAGCCCCGTCCTCCGTTAAAGCAGGGAAGCTTTCTCCAGCTAAATCATGGGTCAGGCGGGCCTCTTTCATGCTCTTATCCCCCTTCTTACTTCAAACGATCGTAAGCGGCCTGGGTGATCTTAGCCAGTTCATCCACTCCGAGTTTTTTGGCTTCGGCCACATACTGGTCCCATTGGTCCAAGCTCCGCTCCCCGATAATGAACCGGGTGATTTGTTCATTGCGGTGCTTTTCGACGGCCGCCTGGAGCAAGGAAACGTTACTGAGCTCGCTTTCATTGTATTGCGGTCTCACGCGGTACGGGCTGTCATGCTTCCGTGCCAGATCGTAGGCGTCCCGCTGCTCTTGGGAAGCGGGGGCCAAGTGAGCGTCATAGTCGAACCAGGTATAGGTCCCGTTGGTCGCAAGCCCGGTTTTTTTGCGGAGGTCGGTTACGTCAAGATATTCCGGCTTAAGCTTTTTCTTGCCGTTCTCCGTGGTATAGGCTTCCTCGTCTTTGCCCCAGCTCAGGATTTGTTTCCCTTCCTCGCTATAGAACCAGTCATACGCCTGGAGGGCTTCCTTGATTTTTTTGGATTTGGAGGAGAAGGTCATTCCGGCTTCGATGAAATGGATATAAGGATTCACTTTAAAGCCGGGCACGCCTTCCGGTGGGGTCATAAAGGCCAAGGAGAAGCCGGGATTGGTTTTGCGCATTGGAATGTTAAACAAATCCAGCCGTCCGATATAATCCAGAAGCAGGAACGTCTGGTCGTTCGAGACCGCTGTCTGCCATTGCTGCACATTATAAGTAAGCCAATCGGGCGGGATCAGCCCTTCCTTATGCATCGTATGGAAGTACTCCACCATTTTCTTGTATTCGTTCTCCGTCGGGCCGTACCGCAGCTTGCCGGTTTTCTCATCCAGGAAAAATCCGTTGTACGTGCCGAACTGGGCCGTGGCGAAATTCAGGATCGTGAGATTGGGACCGGACCGGAAGGAAAACGGATAGCTTCCCGGATAGAGCTCCTTCAGCTTTTTGCCAACGGTTATGAGCTCGTCGTAATTCTCCGGAGGCTTAATACCGTGCTTCTTAAATATATCTTCCCGGTACATCCAAATCACCCGGTTCGTTTCCCCGAAGCCCTGATTGGGCAGCATATACATTTTCCCGTTGGCGGCTAGCGCCGCCTTGGCGATGTCGGGATACTTCTTCAGCCAGGCCGTTAAGTTCGGCATCACGTCTTTGTAGTCCAGAATATTGGCAAGCACGCCCTGCTGGCCGAATTTGTCGGCATCCGCCCTGCTGGTAAAGAAGGTGATATCCGGCATGTTCCCGGAAGCGACATTCAAATTAATCGTATCCTTCAATTCGCCGGAGGGAACCTGGACGTCGAAGGTCGCGCCGGTTTTCTCCTTTATCCACTTCCATACGACCCAGTTCTTGTCATACGGCCAATTCGGATGCTGCTCCAATAGAACGGTAAACGTGTTCTCGGTTTTCGCGGAGGGAGCCGATCCCCCGCTTGCTTCCGGTGATTTCGGCGAAGATGAGTTGCTTGAGCATGCGGCCAATAGTGATGCGCAGACTGTGAGAGTACCCAGCGTTTGCTTCTTTTTCCCCACGATAACCCTCTCCTTTTTCTTGATCTTAGAACGCGCCATATAATGCATGGAAGCTACCCCTTGACCGCCCCGATCATAACCCCTTTAACAAAATACTTTTGGAGGAACGGGTAGATCAACAGAATAGGCACCGTCGAAACCATGATGGTGGCAAACTTCAGCGGCTCTTCGAGAATGACATTGGCGTCCCCTACGGCAGCGGCATTCGCCTGGTTCATCTGGCCCGCCAGCACAATGTTTCTCAAGATAACCTGCAGAGGAAAAAGACTCTGATCCCGCAAATAGAGCAGCGGCAGCAGAAAATTGTTCCAGATTCCGACCGCATAGAACAAACCGATCGTGGCAAAAATCGCCTGGGACAGCGGGACGACGATCCGGAAAAACACGCCGATGTCATTCAAGCCGTCCATACGGCCCGACTCCTCCAGCTCTGCCGGAAGGCTGGCAAAAAACGTTCGCATGATAAGCAGATTCCAGGTGCTTACGGCGCCGGGCAGCACCATCCCCCATACGGTATCGATAACCCCGAGCTCCTTGACGACGAGGAAGGTGGGAATCATTCCCCCGCTAAAAAACATCGTGACGATAATCAGAAGAGTAAAGCCGCGATGAAACAGCATCTCCTTCTTGGCGAGGGCATAAGCCCCGAGCGACGTCACCACAAGCGAGATCAGCGTGCCGAGGATCACATAGAGGAGAGTATTCCAGTACGCCCGGCCGATGCGCGGATCGTTTAACACCAGCTTGTACATGTCCAGTTGAAAGCCTTTCGGAAGCAAAGTGACCGTTCCCCGGAGCACCTGCTCGTTGCTGCTTAAGGAAACGGCGGCCATATGGACAAAGGGAAACAGGGTGAGGGCCACAACCCCCAGCAGGATGACCGTAAGGCCGATCGAAAACAAGGAAATTTTGCGTTGCATGGGGCTCCTCCTTACCAAAGACTGGTTTCGGATAACCGGCGGCTGAGCATATTGGCGCTGAAGACAAAGATGAGGCTGATAACCGCCGTAAACATATCGATCGCGGCCGCATAACTAAAGTTTCCGCTGATCAAGCCGGTCCGATAAACATACGTGCTAAGAATGTCCCCGGTGGAATAAGTGGCGGGGTTATGCAGGAGAAAGACCTTCTCGAATCCGATTTCGAGCACCCGGCCTACGTTAAGTATGAAGAGAATGATGATCGTCGACGCTATTCCGGGGAGTGTCACGTGCCACAGCTTTCTCATGCGGGTTGCGCCGTCCATATCCGCCGCTTCATACAGGGCAGGATCAATGGAGGAAAGCGCCGCCAAATAGATGATGGCTTCCCAGCCCAGGTGCTGCCAAATTTCGGAGCTGACATAAATCGATCGAAAAAGTCCCGGGTCATTCAAAAATGAATCGGCCCGAATCCCAGCAAGGAGATGATCTTGTTCACCAATCCGCCCGAGGGGAGAGGAACATCACCACCATCCCGGCCACGACGACGTTAGAAATAAAATGAGGCAGGTAACTAACCGTCTGCACAAAGCGTTTGAATACCATATGTTTGACCTCGTTAAGCATCAAAGCAAGCAGGATAGGAGCCGGAAAGCCAAACACCAATTTATAGAACCCGAGCAAAAAGGTATTGCGGAGCAGCGGCCAGAAATCGGGACTGTTGAAGAACATCCGGTAATACTTCAGCCCCACCCAGTCGCTGGCCGCTATTCCTTTATACAAAGAGTACTCCTTGAAGGAAATGACGATGCCGAACATGGGCAAGTACTTGAAGAGCAAATAATAGAGCAGACAAGGCAAGAACATTAGAAGAAGATATTTGCTCTTGGCCAGCTTTCTCCTTCGCTGTGTACGGATTTTCGGTATCGATAGTCCGCCTGCTGCAGCATTCAGCTTACTCATCTCTTTCCTCTCCTCCCGCTCCGAATGACTTTCCAATCTAACCGGATGATAGCATGGAAGGGGATGAGCTGTAATCGTTTGAATATGCGGATTCTACTCAAAATTACGGGAGTCGAAAATCGGATAAGTTTTCTGAATTTTGCGTATTTTGCAGAAACCCTCTTCTAGTCTACCTTTTTCTGTTATATGATTAAGCCATAAGGAAGATCAAACCGTGCGGGGAGGCGGCGGATATACTTATCTTTCCTCGTTTCCATAGGGGTCAAGCTCTTTACTCCTTCGGCTGCTTTTCGGATTTTTAACCGTGATCGTCTTTCTCGCCGCCTTTGGCTATCTCTCTTTCTCTTTATACCAGGGGAATATACGGAACGAGATTATCCGGTATAACGAGCAAAATATAGGATATACAACCGAGCGTTATGAAGAGCATTTCAAGCTGGTGCAAAAAGAGATGTATGCCCTTTATTTTCACGACGAAGTCAGCGGGCTGCCGTTCAGCAGCGAGAATCAGCGTTACGAGCTCCTGGATCGAATTCGTCAGCAAATCGTGAAAGTGGTGAGCAACCCGCTGTTGTATATCGACAACGGTATCTTCGTGTTTAGGGAAGGAACGCTCACGCTCAGCAAGCTGGGAACCACCGATAGAAAGTCGCTGTTCGAAAAATACTATGCGAGCCAAGATTATCCCGATTCGTTCTGGCAGCAGCAGCTGGAGGAGTCCACCTATACCTCCAAAGCGTTTGCGATGTCCTCCTTTTACGAATATCCCTTTTACCAATCGGGTCAGCCGATCAACAAAGGCCTGTTTATCCCCTATATCAACAAACATTGGCAGAAGCATGATTTTTATGTGGTGGCCATGCTGGACGCCAACAAGCTCTTCGATGCCTTTCACCGCTCCGTGAACGCCAACTTTATTATCTACGATGAACACAAAACTCCTATCTTTTCCACGGTAAAGCCGGAGGATGACGTCAAAATCCCGGAGCTCTCCGCTAATCAAACCTATATCCTGCATAACAATACCTATTACTTCTACCGAGTCGGCGCGCACACCGGCTTCACCTATTTAAATATCGTTCCAGGGGCCAGTATTGCAGAGCAGGTCGCCTCACTGAACCTCACTTCGTGGGTGCTTTTGGTCTTGGCTCTGCTGCTCAGTGCCATCGTATCCATTTTGTTCAGCATTCGGTTTCATAACCCGGTCAAGCGGATGGTTTCCTCGCTGCAGCAGACGAACGGAAGCGACGTTTTATTTAAAAGCAATATCCGGGAGTTTAACCTGATCGGCCAGAAGCTGAATGAAATGTTGAAAACCAACGCAGAGATTCAATCGGATTTGCTCCAAAAAACACCCAGCTCATCTCTTACGGTTATTTGAATAAAGTAAAGAAAATTTATAACGGCTCCCGCAGCTCGGTCGATCTGCCTTCCAAGCAGGAATTTCGCTTGGTGTTGTATGAAATCACCTACAAAGACCGTTTCTGGGAGGAAATGCAGGACGAGCCGGGACCCCTCACTTTCTGCATTTATGAATATATAAGCGTGAGCCTGACGAAGGTCTTCCCGACAGCGCGGGTCCTTCAAGTGGAGAGCCGCCAAATCCTGTCGGTCCTCGATGAGGTCGACGATGTCCGTATGGATAGGCATATTTCGGAGCTGCTGTCTGTCCTGTCCCTGGATGAGAATTACTATTTTGCGACAATCGCCGTTTCCCCGCCTTTCCTTCCTACCTCCGATTTCCCCTCCGTCTATGAACAGACGGTAAGCCTGCTGCAGGAGCGGAAGCTGATGGAGGGCTCTCAGGTGGTGCGCGAGTCGGCGGGTCGACCGTTCGTGTACTTGCTTACCCCGGCCCAGGAGCAGCAGTTCGAGAGGAACCTGAGCTCCGGCAATGCCCAGGAGCTTCTGCATCTGCTTGACCGCCATCTCGCGTTAATGGAACGCAAAGACGCCACCTTCGCGCAGTATCATGAATTCGTTCGGGATATTGTGCAAAAAGTGCGCCGGTCGCTGCATGCGTCCCGTTTACAGGAACAAGACATAGAGCCCCTGCTGGGGGCTCTGAATTCCAGTCAAAGCTTCTACTCCGTGAAGCATTACCGCAAGTTCTTCAGTCAGCTTCTGGTGGCCGCGTGCCAAACGATTCAATACAGCCGGAAGGTGGGAGACCCGATCGTCGCTCATGTAACAAACTACGTGGAGAAAAACTATGGGGAGGATATTACCCTGGACATTGTAGCGGAGCAGCTTCGTATTACCGGAGGCTATTTGTCTACCTATTTCAAGGAAAAAACGGGTGAATATTTTGTGGATTACGTTAACCGGATACGGGTGGAAAAAGCCCAGCACCTGCTTCTGGAAACCCCTATGAAAATTCAGGAGATTTCCAACCGCTGCGGATATCAAAATATCAATACCTTCAACCGGATATTCAAGAAGTACAGCGGAATGTCGCCGCGCGACTTCCGTAAGGATCATTTCTCGGGAAATGTTTCCTGAGGAGGGGTTTCCTTATTCGAAAACGACGCCTTCCTCATTCGCAAAGCAGCTTACGATCGCCTGTCTGGCGAAATCGCCGCTGGCTTCCGACCATTGAAGCAGCATTACGCGGAGTCTCTCCTTCGGTTCGGCATATCCGGGATCGTGGATTCGGTTCGTCATTTCATCAGGGTCCTGCTCCAGGTCGTACAGCTCATCCGTCTCATGGGCCCGGAAAACGTATTTGTAGCGGGCCGTTCGGACGGCGCGTACGCACTGCATGGCCGTGGTGCCATGGTGCTCCACATACACGGCGTCACGGCCCGTTCCATCCTTTCCGTAAAGACTGGGAAGAAAGGATACGCTGTCCAGCTTTCCGTCCGCCTGCCCTCCCGCCACTTCCATAAGGGTATGGAACAAGTCCTGCAAACTGACCAGCTCGTCACGCACTCCCGGAATCAGCCTCCCCTTCCAGTAAACAACCAGCGGGACCCGGATGAGATCGTCCAGCATGATGGCCGTCTTACCTACTAGACCATGACGCCCCATCATCTCGCCATGATCGGAAGTAAAAATGATCATGGTATGGTCTATTAAACCGGTTTCCTCCAGCTTTTTTACTATAGAGCCGAACGCGTCGTCCACCATGGTCACCAAACCGAAATACTTGGCCAGTGCTTTCGCCATGACCGGCCACTGGTTCGGCAGACGGCAAAAATTGATATTGAGGTAATTTTTCCGATACGTCTCCGGTTTGCCTCTCCAATCATCGCGGTAGCTGGGCCATTCCAGGATCTGCTGCGGATCGTATAGGGACGCGTACGGCTCCGGAACGATCCAAGGAACGTGAGGTTTCCCGCATGAAGCGAAGAGGAAGAACGGTTCCTCATCCTCCTGGTGAGCCTCCAGCCATCCATTCACGGCTTCGGCCAGCCGGAATTCATCGGTTTCACCGGGCGAAGCATCGCTGCTGCCCGCCAGCACCTTTTCACCGATCCGGTCTTTCAGGACAACCTTGTCGCGAATCCGGCCGCTTTCCGGATGATTGTGGGCAGCCCGCTTTTTCAACTCTTCGTCAAAGCCATATTCGGTGGGCAGGGAGTTCCCGACATGCCACTTGCCGGCATATACGGTGCGATATCCTCTCTCCCGCAGAGTGCTGCCGATCGTTTGCGTTCCCTCGGACAACCGCTCCTGCAGGGTGAGCGCCGAGTGAGCGTTCATCACAAGCCGGTGCTCATGCGGGTATAAGCCAGTCATGACGGTCGCCCTCGATGGGGTGCACATCGGACAGGCGGTGAAGGCCCGGCTAAACGCAACTCCTTCCTCCATTAGAGCATCCAGATGCGGAGTCCGGCAAAGCCCTGCTGGTCCAATCGTATCCGCGTGCTGCTGATCCGTCATGAAAACAAGAATGTTGGGTCGTTTCTTATGGTTCATTGCCGCTTCCTTTCTTCCAGCTGCTCCCGCCGCAAAGACTGGTCTCTTCTTGCCGCCCGATCGACCGCAGCTGTGTCGGCGACGGCGGCCAAAGCATGCTCGAGCTCCGTTCTTGCCGTCTGCCATTCGGGTTCGCCGGCGAGGCTGCGCAGCTCCTGCGGATCTTCCTCCAGATGGAAAAGCTCCGGTTCAAAGCCCTCGTAATGCACAAGCTTTAACGGGCCGCGCCTTATCATGAATAGACCGGTAGACGCGCCGTGAGCATGATACTCGCTGAAGACCGCACGCTCCGGATCCGGCTGCTCCATCAGCTTGAGAAGCGAAGTCCCCCGCCACCCGGCAGGTGCCTCGATACCGAATATATCCATAATGGTCGCACTCAGATCAACAAGCGAAACGGGCGTGTCGTCCACAATCCCCGGTTTGATTGCCGGCCCGGACATCAAAAGAGGCACTCCGATGCTTGTCTCGTACATGGACCCTTTCCACCAAAGCTCGTGATCTCCCAATTGGTCGCCATGGTCGCTCGTATAAACGATCAGCGTGTTGTCCGCCTGACCGGAACCTTCCAAAGCAGCCATCACCCGGCCCACCTGGTCGTCGATCAGCGTGCACAATCCGTAATAAGCGCTTCTTGCCCGCCGTATCGTCGACTCGTCCAGTCCGGTCATGTTGTAGTACTCCCTCATCTGTTGGACAACCGGATGCCCCTCGGCCGCCGGCGAATCGAATGGCATGTCCACATTATCCTCCGGATACAAGCGCGAGTAGGGCTCTGGCGCAATGAGCGGAAAATGCGGCGGCAAATAATTGAGCCACAGCACCCATGGCCTGCTCTTGTGCGGCACTTCATTCATCAAGAAATAAATGGCCTCGGATGTTTCTCTTTCCACCCTTTCCGTCCAGAAAGAGCCGGTGCCAGAGTCGGCAAGCCTCTCCTTGCCCCTTGCCGCCGGCTTCGGCGGATGGCGATCGAAGGCCCCCCGCCGGAATGCTCTTTCCGATAAGCGGGAAATCGCGCATCATCAAAACCGTGATCGTGGGTTCCGTCAAAATCGAGCTTGCCGATTGTCGTCACGTCTACCCCGTTTTCCTTCAGAATCCGGCCCCAGGAAGCCGGCTGCCCCCTGTAGGGTGCCGCATTGTCCCAGCACCCGGTCTCGTGCACATAACGTCCGGATGCGAAGCTCGCCCGGCTCGGCACACACAGCGGGCTCGTGCAATAAGCGGACGTATAACGAACACCACCCGCCGCCAGCGCATCCAAATGCGGAGTCCGTACGACGGGGTGGCCGGCGCAGCCCATCGCATCCCGCCTATGCTCATCCGCCATAATCAATAGAAGATTCATTGGCAAGCTCCTTAAAATGTAATCGTCTCTACCATAATCCCGACCCTCCCATACGGCGCACAATGGTGTTGGTAAGCATAATAAGAACCAGGCTGACGGCCGACTTGAACAGCCCCGCCGCCGCCGCGAGCGGGAAACGGCCCATCGATAATCCCACACGGTACACGTAAGTGTCCAGAATGTCGGCCACCTGGTAAACCAGCGCATGGTACAGCACAAAAATCTGATCGAAGCCGGCGTTCAGGATATGGCCCATTTTCAGAATAAGCAGGATAAGGATGGTCCCGCCGATCGAGGGCAGGGTAATTCTGAACATTTCCTGCCAGCGGCTTGCGCCGTCGATCTTGGCCGCCTCATACAGCTCGGGATTAATTCCCGCGATGGCCGCCAAATAAATGACGGTTCCCCAGCCCGCCTCTTTCCAAATTTCCGTCGCCACCAGCATGCCGCGGAACGTATCCGGCTGCATCATGGGCGAAACGCTGATTCCGATAGCGCTCAATATGCCTGTCGAGGAAGAAAATAAGGCGTGCAGAATTCCCGCAAGAATAACCCAGGACACAAAGTGCGGGAAATAAATGATGGTCTGGATCCACCGCTTAACTTTCACATTCCATATTTCATTCAAAAACAAGGCGATGATGATGGGAACCGGGAAGACAAAAAGCAGTTTATAACAGCTGATAATTAACGTGTTGCGCAGAGCGATCCAGAAATCCTGGGCCGAAAATAGCCGTTCGAACCATTTCAACCCCGCCCAGGGACTGCCGAAAATGCCGTCGACAATGCGATACTCCTTGAACGCAATCACGATTCCGAACATCGGTGCATACTGGAAAACAAGAAAGTAGACAATGGCGGGCAGCAGCAGCAAATAATAATATTTGTAACGGTCCCACCGGTAATTCCGGCGGGACCTCGTTCGCATCGTTGTCTCTCTTGTCATTTCCATCAGCGCTTGCCCTTCTTCCACTCGGCGTTTGCCTCCTGCTCGATCTCCTTGCCGCCCTGGCTGTAATACTTCTGAACAAATTCATCCCATTTGTCCACTGAAAATTCTCCGGTTACGATCTTGATAAAATACTCTTCCCAAAGCTTGCCGAGGTCGGGATAATCCAGCTGGGCGGGCAGCGTCGTCCACAAAGCGTTTTTCAGCGTGTGCTCATTTGTTTTCTGCAGGGCGTTAAGCGTTACCTGGGGACTCCAGCGCCTGTCCACGACTTTGATAAACTGAACCGGGTTGGATAAGCCGCGGCCCGATAACGCAGTCGCATCCGTCGTTTGGGTAATGCGGTTGTTCGCCTTGTCGAACGTATAGTCCTTGCCTTCGATTCCGTACGCCGTCAGGAAAAATCCCCCTCGGGCTGGTCATCGGTAATCCAGTCGAGCAGCTTGGCCAGGCGATCGGGATCCTTTACCTTGGCGGAAACCGCCTTCAAGCCGCCGCCTCCGGGACTTGCCTCCGGCCAGCCGTTTCCCCCGGTCCGGTCGGGGGAACGATGACGCCGAGCTCGGCGCCCGGTACCAGCTTCTGAAGGGCTTTGTAGCTTGCGCTGTTGGTCGGCTGAACCAGCCAGGCGTTTTTGCCGACGATTCCGACCTTCGAGTTCGTCATCTTCTCATCCAGCTGCTTATCCGTTGTGACCGGAAACTCCGGATCGATCAAGCCTTCCTTGTACCATTTCTGCAAAAGGGTCAGGGCCTGCTTCGTTTCCGGCAGCACCATCCCCATTCTGATCGTGCCGTTTCTTTCGTGCCAGAAGCTGGGCGCAACGCCGAAAGCGCCGAAAATGCCGTCGAAGCCGGAGACAGATCCGAATGCGCCGGGCTTGGTGCCGCCCAACCCGTACGTGTCCTTCTTGCCGTTGCCGTCCGGATCGTTCATCGTGAACGCTTTCAGGACATCGTACAGCTGATCCAAGGTTTTCGGCTCGCCCGCCCCGATTTTCTTCAGCCAGTCGAGCCTTCCGACGAAGCCGTTTACATTCTGGCCGTTAAAAGGCTCCGGCCGAATGGCGTCCGGAAAAGCGTAAATTTTGCCGTTGACCATGCCGGCCTGCAAATCCTGCGGCTTGTAGTATTTGCTGGCATTCGGCATCTTCTTCAGCATGTCGTCCAGCGGCATGATCAAGCCTTCTCCGGCCAGCTTGGTCATCGTCGGCAAATCGACGCTGAAGTAATCCGGAACATCGCCGGAAGCGATCATCAGGTTAAGCTTGGTGAAATATTCCTGGCCGCCCGTGAGCGATACTTTAAAGTCGACTCCGGTTATTCCCGCTTTATTCAAGCCTTCGAGCATCAGCTTCTTGCCTTCCCCGCCGTCCTCCGGGTAATTGACCTCGCCCCGGTTCATATAAATTTTGTACGTCACCGGCTGTTTCGCATCCGTGCTCGATGAGGAGCGGGATTCGAGGATTTGCTTTGGCACCCGGCTGCGACAACGGGTCCGAGCATCAAGGTAAGCAGAACCGGAACGGTTCTCCGAACATGCTTCATGTTTCCAATACCCCCGATATTAAGATTTGATGGCGCCGATCATGACGCCTTTCGTGAAATACTTCTGCAGGAACGGATAGATGCACAGAATCGGAAGGATCGTTAAAATCACGGTTGCGGCGATGACCGAATCCGTTGACGTTTTCGAGAATTCGCCGCTTTGCATCGCCGCCTGCTGCCCGTTTATGATATCTCTAAGGAGCAAAGGCAGCGTATACAAGCTTTTGTCATTCAGGTAAATCAGCGACTGCAGGAAATTGTTCCAGAGCCCCACTGCTTCCCAGAGCGCGATTGTGGCGAGGACCGGTGTGGACAGCGGCAAAATAATCAGGCAAAACGTCACGATAGGATTGGCCCCGTCCATCATCGCCGATTCCTCCAGCTCGTAAGGCAGCGTTTCAAAAAACTGCGCATGACGAGCACGTTGTACGCCGAAATAGCGGATGGAATAATGACCGCCCACAGCGTATTGACCAGTCCCAGGCTTTTGACAAGCAGGTAGGTGGGAATCATGCCGCCGCTGAAAAGCATCGTGAACAAAATGGCGAGAGTAATCGATCGTTTGGCGGGAAGTCCCCGAATGACAAGCGGGTACGCCGTACAAGCGGTAAGGAACGTGCTAAGGATCGTGCCCGTAATCGTGATAAAGGCGGAGTTCGTGTAGGCCCTCCAAATATACGGGGACTCCAGCACCGTCTGATAAGCCTCCCCGTTGATCTCCCTCGGCAAAAGAAAGAATCCTCCTCTCGCCGCGCCTTCCGGAGAGCTTAACGAAACCGAAATCTCATGCCAGAGCGGATAAAAAGTCGCCGTGGCGAACAGCAGAAAAAAGATCCCGTTGAACCAATGAAAAAGTCCCCATCTGTGCTTAGTGAAATTCATTGCCCCTCCTCGTAAGCTCAAGCTTGGTTAGTTGAATGGACCGGTCTTCCTTCATTATCCCGGCCCGGACGGCTCCTTCTCAATCCGCAATTTCCGTCTTTCCATGCGGAAAATCCGCCTAATTCGTCTATTTGGACGGGACGGGTTAGAAATGACACATCCAAAACAAAAATCCGCCATTCCATCCGGTAGGCGGATTTGCTTTTATCAGGGTTTCATCTCCAGCTTGCGGAAGGTACCCGGTGTAACGGACTCGTATTTTTAAAAAAGCGGATGAAGCTGTGCACGTCGGGGTAGCCGACCTGCTGGCTGATTTCCTTCAAGGTCAAATGCTTGGAAAAAAGCATCAGTTCTTTCGCCTTGTTAATCCGGTAGCGCGTCAAATAATCAAGCGGCGGCACCCCCGTCTCCTGCTTGAACAGGCGGCTGATGTAATTCGGGGTAAGCCCGAGCTCGCCGGCCAAATCGGCTATGGTGAGATTGTCCATATAGCGCTGTTCGATAATTGCAATGGTCCTCGCGACATATTCGTTCCCCGATTTGGTCGGCTCCTGGGGATTCATCCGATCAATGAGACGTCCGATCCGCGCATGGAGAAAGTTTTTGAGCTCCTGCCTGTCGCTGCAGTCCTGCCACAGCAAGAATTGAAGATCCTCCATATCCTCCAGGTCGTATCCTTCCTTAAGCAGCTCATTCATGAGGGCTCCCATCAAGACCATCATGGTTTCCTGCATTTTGGCGGGGGAGAATTTGCCATTATCGATATACTGGGTAAAAAACAGCTCCAAAGCCTCTTCCGCGCCGCTGCGGTCCCCCTTTAATACATGGCGGACGAGAAGATGCTGCAGGGAGACCGGAAATACGGGATGCTTGCGGCTTGCTTCCACCTCGCTGTCAAACAGGACTTCGGCTTTATAATAGAGGGCCCGATAATTCAAAAGCCGTCGTGTCGCGGTGTAAGATTGGGAAATTCCGCTTACCTTATCCAGCAAACGGCTGAACGCGAAACGTACAGTTATGCCCATCTGCTCTTCGAGCATTATGTTAATACGCTGGCATTCGGCCCTGATCCGGCCGTTCAAATCCTTCTCATCCGTTTCGGTCCCCACATTAAGAATGAAGGCGTACCTTCCGTCTTCCACCCAGGTCCCTATCGTATAATACAATCCGGCAAAGGCCGTCTCAATAATGCTGAACAAAAGGAGATTAAGCGATTCCGGCTCCTCATTCGGTTTCAAGTCGCCGGGTTCGTAGGAAGCGACGCCGATCATGTAGCGTTCTTCGGGAAATTCGATACCGTGTGTTTTGAGCATCTGGGGGATGGAGGAGTCCGAGCCCGCATAGCCGTTCAGCAGATCATAGACCAGCTTGCGCCTTAGCAGGGGTGACATCTGCTCCATGGTCGTGTAAATCCGGCTGTTCTCCGTCAGCAGACGCCTTACCCCTCCCCGAACAGGGCGGATTCGTCGTAAATCCTGCTTGGAGACGAAGGCATAAAGTGCGAGCCGTACTGCTTGAAAATGCGGCGCCAAGGGGAAGAGACGATAAAGGAAAACAAAAAAGCGAAACCAAACCCGATCAGCAATAGGATCAGGTCCGTCAACATAAGGGACTTCCGTTTGGCGGCAAGTTCCGACCTATAGGACAGATCAGGTAAGGTTTTCACGAGAAGCCAGGACTCGTTGATGCTGCGGTAAGCGGTAAAGTGCCGCTCGCCGTTCAGCGTGACGAAATCGCTCCTCTTGTGATAACGCTTCCAATTAGTCAGATGCCAGTCGCCATGCTCCCCGAAAAATCGCCCTCTTTCAAAAAAACCCGGCCGGTGTTCGTGTCTATCAGAAAATACGAGCCGGAGTCGGACTTATTGACGCTGCGAAGGGCCTTTTCGAACCGGTTCAGGTCAATATTGATAATCATACGTCCAAGCTTTACCTGGCCGGCTAGCGGAAGCTCCTGCTGGAACGTGATGACGGAACTCTCTTCTTTCGTCCGGTTCCCGAAATTATCGAAAGCAAGATTCCGGATCTGATAAGAGCCGCTGGGCTGATTCTGTTGGATGATGCTCCTGTCGAAAAAATCCTGTAAAGCATACAGCCCCTCATCCGTCGTTATCACTTTGCCGCTTACCCCAAAGTACACATATAGGGATTGTATGAATCCGCCTATCGAAGCTTGGTCCCTCATCGCCGTCTGCAGCTTCAAATAGTCGTACATGTTGGCCTTATCGGTGCGCAGCAGAAGATTGTCCAAACTGCTGGAGAAGGTCACCTGCCACGACAGCCTCTCGATCGGTTTCATTAAAGCATCCAGCTGATCGGTCAGCCGGTCCGTTTCCATACTTAGTGAGCTGGAATAACGGGACTGCAGCTCTTGAGAGAAGGTGAACAAATAAATGGAACTGATCGTGAGCATGGGGATACATACCGTAAGGAAAAAAAGAGCAGCGTTTTTCGAAACCAGAGCATCATCCATATCTTTGGAATGTCCATTTCCCACCACCTTACTGCTTTCTTGAAGCTAGAGTATAGCATACTTGAATCGATTTTTGGTAAAATATACAAATTCTTATCATAAGGATCAATCGCGGTATTCGCTTGGCGAGATGCCGTAATGCCGCTTAAACGCCCTTGAAAAAGCAAACAGCTCCGGGTACCCCGTAGAAAGAGCCACTTCGGTAACGGACAATTTCGTCGTTTTTAGCAGCTGCACCCCCATTTCCATACGCAGATGCCGCAAATATTGCGCGGGAGACATTCCGGTCCGTTCCTTAAAGGCTGTTGAAAAGTAAGAGCGTTGAATGCCGGCCATTTGGGCCAGCTGCTCCACAGATAAGGGTTCGGTAAAATGCTGTTCCATATATTCCATTGACCGGGAAACCCAATCATGGCGCGAGGAGGAGCCGGCCGGTTCAAAAGATAAGGTGGAGGTAAGCTTGTCCAGCAGCAGAAACAGCAGACTTTGGAGCATAAACGAATAGGCTTCGCTCTTAGAGATCTGGGCGAGCAGCTGTTTAAGTACCGCCCTGATCTCGGGCACGACAACGCCCTTCAAGTAAGTCTTGTTTCGTTTCAAGCCAAGAGCCTCTAGAATTTGAGGCACCTGGGGTCCATTTATAGCCAGCCAATTGAGCTGCAGGGCACGGTCGCCGGAGACGGAACTGTATCTATAGGTTTTATCGGGAAAAAGACAAAAGAGGTCCCCGCCCTCCAGTTCAACCTCCTCTTCCTCGCCTGGTTTCAGCTTCAACTTTCCTTCCAATATAAAATGAAGACTATAGCACTCAATCCTTTTCGGTCCGATCCGGTAATGGGGCTTCGCCTGGTTCCGGCCCGCTCTCACGATCCAACAGCCGCCTGCCTGCTGCAGGGAGGATGGCTCCATGAACCACATATTCGCATACTCAAACTGGTATTCCCGCATCCTCATCCGCCTTTCCACCCAACATTATGCCAAACCAACACTTCGTTATTCCCACCAGTTCCCTCAGTCATTATCATTAGTTCTAAGGCACGCCGACGCGCGCTGGCAACCTGAATATATTTCTTCGCTTTCCAAGCTCGAATTCCTATCCATGAAGAAGCAAAGGAGTACATAAAGATGAAGAAAAACGACAGGGAACAGCCAAATGTGATTGTCTTCTTTACAGACCAGCAGCGATGGGACACGACGGGCGTCCATGGAAACCCGCTCGGCTTAACCCCAACCTTTGACCGGATGGCGCGGGAAGGAACGCATTTGTACCATACCTTTACCTGTCAGCCGGTTTGCGGCCCGGCCCGTTCCTGTCTTCAGACCGGGATGTACGCCACGACAACCGGCTGCTTTAAAAACGGCATTCCTCTACCGAGAGAAAGACGAACACTGGCTCATTATTTTAAACAAGCCGGATACGCGACCGGATATATCGGAAAATGGCACCTTTCGGAGAAAGAACCCGTGCCTGCCGAAGACCGGGGCGGCTATGATGATTGGCTGGCGGCCAATCTTCTTGAGTTTTCTTCGGACGCCTACAGCACCGTGTTATATGACAACGACGGCAAGGAAGTGAAGCTGCCCGGCTACCGGGTCGATGCCCAGACGGACGCGGCCATTCGTTATATCGATCGTAACCAGACCCATCCGTTCTTCCTGTTCCTGTCCTTTTGGAACCGCATCACCAGAACCATACGGACAACTACCCGGCCCCGGACGGCTATGAGGAGATGTACACCGACCGGTGGACCCCGCCGGATCTGAAAGCGCTGGGCGGCACCGCACCTCAGCACCTCGGCGGTTATTACGGAATGGTAAAGCGGCTGGACGAAGCGCTCGGACGGCTGATGGATGCGCTGAAAAGCTTGGATTTGACCCGAAAAACTATCGTTTTGTTCACATCGGATCATGGATGCCACTTTAAAACGCGCAACGGGGAATACAAACGAAGCGCGCATGAGAGCTCGATCCGGATTCCTGCGGCGATTTATGGCCCGGGATTTATGCAGGGAGGCCAGGTTCGGCAGCTGGTCAGCCTGCTGGACATCCCCCACGCTGCTTGACGCGGCCGGCATTCCCGTCCCTTCCGACATGCAGGGCCGTTCGGTTCTTCCTTTGGTAAGAAGAGAACCGGTCGAATGGCCGGAGGAGGTGTTGGTGCAGATCAGCGAATCCCAGGTGGGAAGAGCCATTCGAACCGGCCGCTGGAAATACGGGGTAACCGCTCCCGATCTCGACGGCTGGTCCGAATCGCATGCGGAGAGCTATGTGGAAGAACTGCTGTATGACTTACAGGCCGACCCTTATGAGTTAACCAATCTTGCCGGATGGGATTCCTACCGGAGCGTGGCCGATGAACTCCAGAGGAAGCTCATCTCCCGCATGGCCGAGGCCGGCGAGCCTGTACCTGAAATTGTCCCTGCACAGTCTAAGCCGGCTGGGAAACGGAGGGTTTCGATCGAAGAGCTGCGCCTAAAGCTGTGAAGTGCGGCAGCTCCCTATAAAAAAATCGCCTGACTCCGCTAATTTTTCCGATTGGCGGCGCAGGCGATTTTTTTGACAAGAGTACCGGGCGGGAAGTGGATTTCCCTTCCGGCTTACGAACGGGGCACTGGCGAAGAAGACGGGACCGCGCCGAGCTTTCGGGAGATGACGGCGGCGGCCGCCATAACGTTTGCCGCGATCTCGGGAACCTTCTCGTCGGTATAACGGTGCATCGGACCGGAAATGCTGATAGCTCCGTTGATATGTCCATGCAGCCCGAAGATGGGAGCCGCAAGACAGCGCGCACCTTCTACAATCTCCTGATCATCCATGGCGAAGCCCCTTTTGCGGATTAAGGCAAGCTCCTCGCGGAGCCGCTCCGGGGTTGTAATGGTATTGTCCGTATAACGCTCTAGTCCATAGTCCCGGATTAACACATCGACTGCCGACTCGCTCATATGCGACGCAATCGCCTTGCCCATCGCCGTCGCATGGAACGGGGACTTGGAGCCGACGGAATCCGTCATTCGCAAAGCATGCATGCTTTCGATAATTTCAAGATACAGAATCGTACCTTCCGTCAAAACACCTAAATTGATCGTATCGCCATACAAGTCCGAGAGCTTCTTCATTTCGGGAAAGGCGGCCGTCCGAATATTGCTTTGTTCGAGCAAATTTTTGGTCAGAATCAGCTGTTTATAGCCCAGGCAATATTTGCCGTCCACATCACTGCGGCTAATAAATCCGCGATTTTCCAGCGTGAGAACAATGCGGTAAGTCGACGATTTCGGCTGCTGCAAAAGCTCGGTCAGTTCAATCAAGCTGAGGGAGCCTCTTTCGGAGAGCAGCTCCATCAAATCGAGCGCTTTATCAATCGATTGGATCGTATATCGTTCCTGCCTCTCGTCTGTTTCCTTCATTCTGCTAATCCTCCGTCGGTTTTGAGCCCAATATAACATCCTGGGTAAGGATCGGCAAGTTGAAGCAGACAATAAGCGCCTAGTGCCGGCCGGGCAACCGGTCATGGAAAGGGTGTCGGTCCTCCCTGTGTATTATTCCTTAGCAGGTCCGTCGCAGGCGGCTTTGTAGATGGCGTAAATGTCGTCCCGCCCCAGCGGCATCGGGCTTCGTGCAAGGAGCCGCGTCTGCTTGCAGGCGTCATCCGCAAGCCCTGCAAGATCCCGTTCCGCAATGTTCCAGGCCTCCAGCCTCTCCGGTAAACCGATGTCCTTAATCAGGTTGTGCAGCTGCGCAACGAATGGCTCCGGTGCTTCCGCGTCGGGCTGGAACACGGAGCCAGGGTCGAGCGCGTGCCGTAGATCGGTCATCCGTCCTCTGCAGGACGAAGCGATATGCCGCATCACATAAGGCAACAGCACCGCATTGGCTTCGCCATGCGGAAGGTGAAACTGTCCGCCGAGCGGATAAGCAAGCGCATGTACCCCCGCCACCCCCGCGTTGAAAAAGCTAGTCCCGCCATAAAGCTGGCCTGACTCATCTCCTCCCGAGCCGGGAGGTACGCTCCGTCTTGAACCGCCCGCCGCAGGGACCGGCCGATCAGCCGCACGGCATGCAGAGCCAGCGCATCCGTCGCAGGTGTGGCGCTCACAGACAAATAGGCCTCCACCGCATGTGTCAGCGCATCCATTCCCGTGGCGGCGGTTACCCGCGGTGGAACCGTCAAGGTGAGCTCCGGATCGACGATCGCCGCATCGGCCAGCAAATAATCGTGCACCACGACGTCCTTTGTATGGTCAAGCGACAATACCGCAATGTTCGTCACCTCCGAGCCGGTGCCGGACGTTGTCGGAATCAGTACCTTGGGAAGTCCCTTATGGGCGATTCGGCGGCTAGCCGACAAATTCAGATAGTCGGCCGCCTTGCCATCGTTTCCGGAGAGTACGGCAGCCAGCTTAGCCAGATCAAGGGCGCTGCCTCCCCCAAGCCGACGACGAAATCGTACTTTCCGCCGCGCGTATGCTCGATCAAGCGCTCGCCAAGCTCCAGGGACGGCTCCGGCGTAACGTCCGCGAACACGTCAACGCTGCATGCCGGCCCCTCCACTTGAGCGGCGATGCGTGATGCCGTCCCCAGCTTGACGAGAATCGGATCGGCGATCAGCAGAACGCGTTTGGCGCCGTGTTTGTTCACTTCATCACTTAACCGGCATACGGCTCCGCAGCCGACGTAACATAACGGCGCGAACGTTAGCTTGGAATGGGTTTCCATGATGGTTTCCTTACCTCCTCGGATTACCGTCTAAACTTCTAAGACCCGAAACCGGCGCCCCCCCCGGTTGGCTTCTCCCCTTGTTCCGCATGGACGCCTACCGCCGCGACCCATTCGATCCCCGGGTGCGGATGATAAACGAAGCCGGACCTTCTACCTTAAAACTCCCTATTGAACATTCGCCGATCGTTCGTTATGATGTTTCACATATCGGCACATATGTTTCACATATTAACACGGATCGTGCTTTTGTCAATCATGCCGTTGGGATCACCTTCCAAGAAACACCTTCCAGGAAACGAGACTTCTTAGTCGAAAGGCGGTGACGAAAAATAAGCCTTTACGGAAGTCGATCCTTCCTACTTCATGCACCGGCAGGGCGTCGATCCGGACCGATGCCTACAGCGTCGATCCGGACTTAACGATGATGACCAACGGTACGCTCGTCCTTAAAATCGGAAGGTTTCATCCGTGATCGGAGTGACCTTGGCCACCGCGTAAGTCGAACCTTTCTGTGAGAAGAAGTCATAGGTCGAGCCTTCGTTCCGGATCCCGTTCATAACGATCGGATTGACCTCCTCCTCCGGGAACATAACCTCGAAGCCGATATTCATCAGCGCTTTATTCGCATTGTAGCGGATATAGCTTTTGACATCGGGGGTTAGACCTGTCTCAGCATAAAGATCATGGGTGTATTTCATCTCGTTGTGGTACAGATCCAGCAAAAACTCATACCCCCATACGGTCAATTTCTCCTTCTGCTCCTGTGTGAAAGGCTTGAAGCGCTGCTGCGCAAAATACCCGATCGCCACTCCATGGATGGATTCGTCGCGTAAAATGAGAGAAATGACCTCCGCGCTGTTGCGGAGCACCCCTTGACCGCCCAAGTAGAGCGGGTAGAAGAAGCCCGAGTAGAACAGAAACGATTCCAGCATGACCGAAGCGAACATCGCCTTCCATAGCGAGACCGGGTCGTCTTCTTCAATCGCTAAATAGATGTCGCTGATTCGCTTGGCTTTGTACTGCAAGTACTCGTTGCGCTGGACCCATTCGAACACCGTGTCGATCTCGCCATTCGTGCACAAGGTGGTAAAAATGTAAGAGTACGACTTGGCATGGATTGCCTCGAACGAAGCGAACACCGTGTACAACGCTTTTTCTTGCAAATCGGGCGCATACCGCGCGATCTCGTTCATGCCAATATTCGTCTGAATCGTATCAAGCAGCGTCAGACCGCCGAATACTTTCTTATACGTGTCCTGATGGGGAAAGTCCTTCCACTGCTTGATATCTTTACTGACTGCCACTTCTTCGGGGAACCAGATTTGCTTCCATTGTTGGTCCCAGAATACTTTGGTGAGCTTCCAGCGGATTGCGGTTCCAGTTAACCGCTTCGAACGGCTTTAGATCGAACATGCTACACACTCCTCCATGGTCTGCAAGCGCTGGCGTACGTAATACACCGTCTTGATTCCCCTCATCCAGGCGTAAATGTACAGCCGGGCGAGGTTCTCCGTCGTCCACTGGTCGGTGACATACAAGGTCATCGAGATCCCTTGGTCGATGTGCTTCTGGGCGGCGGCGTAGAGATCAATCATTCGAAACTGGTCGATCTCGTAGGCCTCCTTGTACAGCGATAGATTGTCATTATTCAAGAACGGCATCGGATAGATGGTGCGGCTGTCGGCGTAATCGCGAATCTCGACTTTCTCCGTGCAAGGGGCGATGGAAGCTGTACTGTTGCGGATATAGGAGATGCTCCCTGTAGGGGCAATGGCCAACCGGTAGGAGTTAAACAAGCCGTACGTCATGACTTGTTCCTTCAAGGCTATCCACATCTCGCGGGTAATCAGCGGTACCTGCCCTAATGCCTTCGTGACTACGTCGGGCAAGGGCTCCTCGGATTTGGTGACATACTTGTCAAAGTAGGTTCCGTTCGCATAATCGCTTTGTTCGTATCCTTGGAACGTCTCCCCTCTATCCCGGGCGATCCGCATCGAGGACTGAAGCGAGAAATAATTGAGTGCCTCCATGAACTTGTCTACGAAGATG
Organism: Paenibacillus sp. CC-CFT747; assembly: GCA_030323305.1. Lineage (GTDB taxonomy): Bacteria > Bacillota > Bacilli > Paenibacillales > NBRC-103111 > Paenibacillus_AO > Paenibacillus_AO aurantius. Next base: position 5,996,630 of record CP106741.1, read on the forward strand.
ATCGACTCCGGCGTTCCATACGCCAGCCCTTGCGACACCAAATGTCCGTGCAAATTCATGACGCCCAGGCCGACGGAGTGCATACAGCGGTTTGCTTTCGCGACGGACGGCACGTTCTGGATGTTGGTCATTGTCGACACGTTGGTCAGCAGCCGCATGGCCGTATCGATCAATTGCTCGAATTGCTCGTCCTTCGTTGCTTTATGGATATCGATGGAGCCTAAGTTGCAGGACACATCCAGCCCATATTCGTTCTCAGTCCCATGATTGTGAATAACCGATGTCTCTTGTACTTGCAGGATCTCCGTACAGAGATTGGACATCTTCACCCGTCCCAAATGGCGGAGCGCATGGTTCTCATTCACATTGTCGTCGAACACCTCGAACGGATAGCCCGACTCGAACTGTGCTTTCTTGACTTCCGTGTACAATTTACGCGCGTTAATCCGTTTGATCTTGCGGATGTTAGGATTATCAAGCAATTCATAATACATGCTGCTGATGCTGATTTCGGACATCCGCTTGCCGTATTCTTTATAGACGTCGTATGGACTGAACAGCACCATGTCTTTATCCCGCTTCATTAGCTCGAAGAAAATGCTGGGAACAATAATCCCGGTCGAAAGCGTAGCCAGACGAATCTTCTCGTCGGCGTTCGGTTTCTTGGAGGAAATGAAATTCTCGATGTCCGCATGGAAAATGTTCAAATAGATCACACCGGAACCATTTCGCTGACCGAGCTGGTTCGAATACGAGAACGAGTTCTCGAGCAGCTTGGCTACCGGCATAACGCCGCTGGCGCGGTTAAGAATGCCCTTGATCGGATCGCCTAGCGGACGCAAGTCGGTGGCATTGACGCCAACTCCGCCTCCCAAGCGGGACAGCTCCAGGCAATAGCCGATATTCTCGGCGATGCTGTTCATGGAATCATCCATGGTCAATTTGAAGCAGCTGACCAACTCCCCGCGAGCCCGTTTGCCGCTGTTCAGAGCAGTAGGCGTGGCCGGTTGGTAAGCCGACATCATCGCCTCAACCGCCCGTTCCGCCAGCTTCTCCTCCCCTGAGACAAATACAAGGCAATGATTACGATCCGATCCTCGTATTTCTCGAGAATTTCCTCGGCGTCCCGACTTTTCATCGCATAGCTTTCGTAAAATTTGCTGGCGCTCATGAACGATGGAAAACGAAACTGGTAGGCATAAGCCTTCTCATAAAGCCTTTTAATGAATTCCATCCTGTAGGGCCGGAGGAAATCGGGGTCATAGTATCCTTCCTCCACAAGGTAGCGGATCTTCTCTTCCGTATCGATAAAGTAACGCAGCTTCACATTCACATGTTCCAGGAAGTAGCGGCGTGTTGCCTCCTTGTCTTTGTCGAGATCGAGCTTTCCCGTTCGATTGTAGTGATTCAGAACTTCGTTATTCAGCTTTAAATACGACTTCATCTAACTCGCTCCTCTCGAAAACAGCGTTCATAATACTGATGGATCGCCTCATAGTCTTCCGGGAAGCCGCGCATCTCGACTTTGCGCACCAAGGGGATCTGCCACTGCTGCGAAATCGCATCGCCGGCCCCCCGAAGACATGATGGCCAAAATTGCTGTTGCCGCTTACGATGACCCCACGGCAATAAGCTCCATTCGATTCCAGGAATTGCTTAACCTGATGAGGAATCTCCCCTATTCCATCCGTGTAGGTAATGAGCAGGAACGGTTCCTCCAGCGTGACATCCGCCCCGATCTCTACGGCGGACAGGCCCAGCCGGCTTACGATATAACGAACATTTCCCGTTCTGCTGGCGTAAGCGATCATCCGCTCTTCCGCTCCATTCGCTTAATCATCTCATTCGGATCCACTAGGAATTGGCCGTGGACTTCCATGGCCGGTACGCTCCTAATGCCAGCCTCAGCAAGCCGCTCCTGTGCCGCCGTGTCGTGGTCGAGGTTTACGATTTCTACCGCAAGGCCGGAGCGTTGCACCTCTGATTTGATCCACAGGCATTTGGGGCAGATCGTTTTCGTATACAGTTTCATTTCTTCTCCTCCCGTCCAATAGGTAAATCGGAAATAAAAAAACACCCTCAGCTCCGAGGGTGTTTCAAACGAAAGTGTGCTAAAGTACGGCAAACTAACAACGCATTAGCGCCGCAAAGCTGCCGGGAAGCCCGTCCTGTTCGTTCCATTCCTCAACCCCCGGAGAAATGCAATCGTCGTTTCAGTCGGGCAGGTCTCCTGGCTTCGCTTCATTCTCCCGTTCCCTTCCCATGCCGAAGCACAGTGGGTCCAACGTTCGTCAGCGTTACAGTTGCGGGGACAGCGCTAGTCTTTCACTAGCTTCCCTATTAAACTACCGTGTAGTACCTAACCGAAACTATTATGAAATTGGAATAAGGAGATTGTAGCACAACGCGACCCACATTCCAAGATATAGTGAAAAAAGAGTTTTTCGTTCGTTTGAACTCAATATCTTGATCCCGCGAAAAAGACGCTTTAATCCGTCTTTGACTGGAAACAAAGGCCTAAACGGCTGCGGGTGATAGAGCTATCGTAGCCGTTAACTCGAGTGTCCCGTGGTTCTTACTGCTTTTCTGCTGATATAATCAAAAACATGGGTCTTCGTAATTCATCCTTCATCCCAGGGATGCTTTGCAGCATTTCTTCGGAAGGAATGGGTTCTTTCACCGCTTTAATATGGAACCCGGCGTTAAGTAAGCCATTCAAATAAGTGGATAACGTACGATGATATTTAATCACGTTCTCCGTTAGGAAGGATGTTTCCCGAATCCCCTCCTCCTGGTAGGTATCGACCGGCCAGTGCAACCGATTCCCTTGGTTATCATAATACCAATCTTGTTCGGCTCTCGAAGTGAATACGGGATGTTCCACCGAAAAGATAAAGACACCATTAGCTTTCAAATAGTGATAGACCTTGTTGCAAATCAAATCAAAAGACTCCAAATAATGAAAAGCCAATGAGCTGAGTACAATGTCAAATTGTCCTTCTGGGAAATGAATGTCTTCAATCGGCTTATGGATATACGAAATGGCTGGATCGTCTGTCCTTTCTCGAGCCTTTTGAAGCATTCTCTCCGAGATGTCTACGCCGACCACTGAGCTGGCCTGCCGCTCCCTTGCATAACGGCAATGCCATCCAAATCCGCACCCCAAATCCAGCACGCTCCTATTTCTGAAGTCCGGTAATAGGGATTGAAATACAGGCCATTCCCCTGCAGCCTCTAACCCTCTTACGGAACGCGGCATCTTTTCATACGCCGAATAAAAATTTTCGTCATCATACTTGTTTTGTTTCATATTACACACCTCCTGGCTCATCTTCCATCCTATATTTTAATAAAGCATCAAGAAATTTTTCCAGTTGAAACACTACTATAACCAAAGTCAACCCCATCCTGTTAATGGTTAATTCTAATAAGGATAACGCTTTTGAGAAATACTCATTAGGGATAATCCAGGAGGTGAACTTCAAGATGAGCACCAAAACCAAGCCCGATAAAAACAACCCGAAGAGCAGCCCGTCACGCTCTAACGACCCGGACGATCAAGGAAAGAAGAGCTAGAATTCGAAGCAAAGCTGACATGCCCACTCAACTATTAGGAAAACGTAAGGAAAAAAGGAACTTCAAAATCTATTGAAGTTCCTTTTAGAAAGCTTAACTCCTTATTATGCTTACTCTAGATCAATGAGCATTCGGACAATATTGTCTTCGATCGAAACGGCTTCCATGCCTGCTTTATTCTCGTAGGCGATACTCGTAAGCAACACGTTCTCATACAGCACATTCTCGAACCGCTGCATGGCTTCTTTCGTCTTGCTGTCGACATCTAGGAAAAGATTCACCCGCTTCTCGATCGGCAGATCCAGTTTTTTACGGTAGTCCTGAATGGCGCGTATGACCTCACGTACAACTCCTTCCTGCCGCAATTCCTCCGAAATTACCGTATTCAATGCAACGGTCACTTGGTGACCGGCCGCTGAAGCGAACCCTTTCTTTGCCTGTTTTTCTATAAGCAGCTCGTCAAGGGTTAGATGAAAGTCTTCTTCATCCATGGTGATGTCGAAATAACCGTTATCGACTATTTGATTGGTAACGTGAGAGGTTAGCTCCTTCAAATGTTGTTGAAGAGGGGCAACAAATTTACCATACTTTTTACCAGCCGCTTTGAGGTTCAATTTGAGCCTGTACTCGACAAACCCCTTATCGCTCTTTTCCATCCGTATTTCTTTAACGTTTATTTCATCCTTGATGATGGTTTCGAATGGTCCCAGGTTGAATTCGCGGTTTAGCGAGATAACCAATTCGGACAGGGGCTGCCGGGTTTTGATCCCGGTTTCGTTACGTATGCTTCGGGCCAGTTCGACTATGTGCCTCGCCGTTTCCATGTCATTTTCCAATGCTTCGTCTATCGCGGATTCATCCGCCTTGGGGTAATCCGTAAGATGAACGCTTCCCGCGCCATCCAGGTTCAAGTAAATATCTTCGGCAAGGAATGGAGCATAGGGTGCGATCATCCTTGCAAGAGTCAACAACACTTCACACAGGGTCTGATAAGCGGATAATTTATCTCCTGACATCTCACTGCCCCAGAAACGATCACGCGAGCGGCGGATGTACCAGTTGCTGAGCTCGTCGATAAAGGCTTCGATTTCTTTAGCCGGGTTCAGGAAATCATTCGCTTCTAGTCCTTTTGTAACTTTTTGAAGCGTACTGTACAGCCGGGACAATATCCAACGATCCAATAGGTTCCTGGCGGCTTGCTTCGGATACTTTTCCGGCTCATATTGATCGATCGCCGCGTACAAGGCAAAGAAAGCGTGCACGTTGACCAGCGTATCGACTACTTTCGATTTGGCTTCGGCCACGATTTGTTTCGAGAAACGTTTACTGTTCCATGGCGCGCTGTCGGACAGCAAGGCCCACCGAAACGCATCTGTCCCATACTCCTCGATGATCTCCCAAGGGTCGATTACATTGCCTTTGCTCTTGGACATCTTTTGTCCGTTTTCATCCAGTACATGCCCGGTTGAGAGGACGGCTTTATACGGTGTTTTACCGTTATAAAGGGTGGATACGGCCAACAGGCTGAAGAACCAGCCTCTCGTTTGGTCAATGCCTTCGCAAATGATATCGGCGGGGTACTGTTCTTTAAAAGCTTCTCTCCTCCGAAGGGATGGTGGTATTGGGCAAAAGGCATGGAGCCGCTGTCAAACCAGACATCCACCACCTCCGGTGTTCTTTGCATCTTACCGCCGCAAGAGCAGCGCAGGTAGACTTCATCCACGTAAGGTTTATGCAGCTCCAAGTTGTCTGCAATCGGCTGTACGGATCGATCCCGGAGATCCTGATGACCACAAGGCGCATACTCGGCCCCGCAATCCTGGCAGACCCACACATTAAGCGGCGTTCCCCAATAACGGTTCCGGCTGATGTTCCAATCGACAAGCTCCTCCAGGAAATGGCCAAACCGTCCTTCCTGAAGATGAGAGGGATACCACTTAATCGTTTTGTTATTTTCGATAAGCTGTTCTTTAACGGCGGTTGTCCTGATAAACCAGCTATCGGTTGCATAATAAAGTAACGGAGATTTGCATCGCCAACAAAAAGGATAGCTGTGTTCGTAACGCTCCTTGGCGAACAGCAGACCTCTCTCGGACAGGCTTTTGACAATGTCAACGTCACAATCTTTAACCAAACGTCCCGCGTAATCCGTAATGAGATCGGTATAACGCCCGGCCTGGTTAACCACATTCACAAAATCGAGCTGGTGCTGCATGGTGGTACGGTAGTCGTCCTCCCCGTGGGCCGGGGCAAGATGAACGATTCCCGTCCCGCTCGTGTCGCTGACATAATCGGCATCCACGACGATATGTCCTTTTTTCACTTGGATATAAGGGAAAGGCGGCTCATAAGGAACGCCGACGAATTCCGAACCTTTTTGCTTGGACAAGATGTCGTAATCGTCCTTAAAGACCTTCTCCGCCAGTTTTTCCGCGACAATGTAGACTTCCCCATTCTTTTTGACCTTAACGTATTCCAGGTTTGGGTTTACCGCCAAAGCAACATTCGCCGGAAGCGTCCAAGGCGTTGTGGTCCAGGCAAGAAACGTTTCGTTGTTCCGTTTGCTTCGGAATTTGACGGTAGCACTCAAATCCTTAACATCCTCATACCCCTGTGCGACTTCATGGGAGCTGAGCGTGGTTTGACAGTCCGGGCAATAAGGGCTCACCCGATGCCCTTTATAGAGCAGTCCCTTGTTATGAATGACGGACAAAAGGTTCCATACGCTCTCGATATAATCGTTCGTCAGGGTGATGTACGGATCATCCATGTCGGTCCAGTAAGCGATCGCTTCCGTTAATTCCCGCCACTGCTTTTCGTACTCAAATACACTGTTCTTGCATTGTTCAACGAATTCAGCAATCCCGTATTCTTCAATCTCTTTCTTGCCGGAGATTCCCAGTTGTTTCTCGACGCCCAGTTCGACAGGGAGACCGTGGGTATCCCACCCCGCTTTGCGGATGACCCGATAACCGGACATCGTTTTGTAGCGGCAGATGAAGTCCTTAATGACCCTTCCGAGCACGTGACCGATATGCGGTTTTCCATTTGCCGTAGGAGGTCCTTCATAAAAAACAAAGTTCGGTCTACCCTCGCGGTTTTCAATCGATTTGCTGAACGTGCCGCCTTGTTTCCACTGTCCGAGAACCCGCAGCTCCCGGGTTCTCGCTTTTTCTTTCCCATCAACTTTTCTCATTTGTCCAACCCTTTCTATATCTTGTTGGTTGACGAAAAAAACAAAAAAATCCCGTCCCGAAAGGGACGAGATTTTACCTCGCGATACCACCCTGGTTCCGTAATGATCATCAAGCAAATAATCACACGGCAGCTCATCCTGCGTACCATCATACGCGTCCTTTGTAACGGCAGGATCCCGGGTCAGCTTACCTATACCACTTCAGCTTTCCTTCTCGGAGAGGATTTTCAGCTAATTCTTGAACATTGGCTTTCAGCACAAGGCCAACTCTCTGGGGAACAACGGATTAGCGTACTCGTTCTCGTCAATGAATTTAAATATGGGTATTTAGTTGTTTTATTTTTACACTACTTTCTATAGAATGTCAACTTGCACGTCCTGCGTGTCCCCTTATAAGGCGAATTCAACAAAGGCAGGGCTTCTGAGCATTCCACTTCGGGTCCAATTCCGGATTTTGACCTTCGCCCGAATCCGAGGATCCAGGTGAACGAAATGGTTATCCTCCCCGATCACAAGGTGTTTACAGACCCCATAAAATGCTCTCTTCTGCTCCGGCGTGACGCCAAGCTCAATGACGCCTGCCGTCCGCATCTGGCCATCGGCCGTTGGAACGGCAGCGAGCCAGCCGAATTCCTTCCTTCGATAGCCCGCTATGTAAACGTCTGCGTACTGCCAATTGATAACCTTTACCCACTGGTCGCTGCGCTTGCTCACGTAGATGCTGTCCTTGCGCTTGGCGACGATGCCTTCCATGTTTCGTTCTTGGATCAGCCGGAACAGTTCGGTGCCGCGGCCATCGACAACCATGCTTTTGCTGAAGTAATGGTTGTCCTCAAGCACTTCGTTCAAGATGACTTTGCGCTCCGCCAGCGGCATCCGGCGTAGGTCCCGGCCATTATGGCTTAGGATATCGAAGGCCACAAAATGGACGGGCTGGGTCTTGTATGCGTATTGAATCTTTGTTTGCTTGGTCGTTCGGAATCGTTCCATAACCGACTCCAAGCAGATTTCACCGGTATCCGGATCGATGCAGGCGACCTCTCCGTCCAAGATCACATCGTCATTCGTTGGAACGCGCAGCAGTTCGGGGTACTGGCGGGTGCATTCATTTTGGTACCGGGTGTACAGCTTGGTCTGGCCGTTGCGATGCGAAAGGATCAAGCGGTGGCCGTCGATCTTCGGTTCAAATAGGTAACGATCATCGTTGAAGGGCTGATCGCCTGTTTCAAGCAACATCGGAGAAATAAAGCTCATCCCAACACCTCTTCCTTCTCCGATTGTAGCAAGAACTATTTAACGTTTAACTATGAGAATGTTGGATAAGGCGCATAAGATTTCCACATAATACGGGAAACCAAATGGAGGTGGGTTTTCATGGCAAGAAGACAGGGAGCAGGCAATAACCAAATCGTGATTCCTCAAGCTGCTCAAGGACTCGAACAGTTGAAATACGAAGTGGCTAAGGAACTCGGTATTGATATTCCGGCCGATGGCTATTATGGCTTCATGGCTACACGTGACACCGGTGCGATCGGCGGACACATGGTTCGCCGCTTGGTTCAGATGGCCGAACAAACGCTATCTCAACGTTAACTTTGTTCGGCATTTGAGGCGCGAAAAGGTTCGCGCCTTTTATCATGCTGTTTAGGGTGCTCTCATATAGTCGGTTGCAGATGAAAGTCGAATATCGAGCATTATTTATCGGACGTTACTCCAGAGCAGTACTATTACGGAAGAAATCATTTTCCCTATCCTGCTATATCCGAGCAATCGTTCAAGCTTTCAGTAGGCGGGGAGATTCTGAGGCCGCTGGTTTTCTCTTACCAAGACTTACTCCGTTTACCGTCCAAAGAGATCATGGTTGTTTTGGAATGCTCCGGAAACAATAGAAGACATTTTGCTCCGAAGGTTTTTGGTGAACAGTGGGAAGGCGGTGCCATGAGCCAGGGCGTCTGGAAAACGGGAAACCGATCCCCTACAAGCAAGGGTATCCGCTTCGGCTAATTGTTCCTCAGTGGTATGCGATGGTCTCCGTCAAATGGCTCAGAAGCTTAACGGTAATCCGCACTCCTTTCAACGGGCCTTTTCAAGATATCGATTACATGTACTATCCAGAAAAAGACCCGAAGCATGGTCTTGGTCTTGTTAACGTTTAGTACCAGAATGTAGGATATTTCCGATGGCGGCTGGCGTTATTCACCAGAAGAGCAAGGATAACCACGAGGACGGAGCCGAGCAGAACCGGGGTAATCAGGAACCACCACCCACTGCCTGCCAGGATCACCACAATCGGATCAGCACCTGCCGGCGGATGTGTCGTTTTCGTTAGCATCATGGCAGCGGTCGCGGTACCGACCGCCAGCCCCGTTACCAGAACGCCTGGGCCGAAGCTGTGATAGAAGATCAGGCCGACAAGAGTGGAAATGAGATGCCCTCCGATAATGTTTCTCGGCTGAGAGAGAGGCGCTTCCCAGACCCCGAACGCCAACACGCAGCTGGCGCCAAACGGAGCCATAATCCATACGGCCGAGGTCAGGTCGGTCAGGATGGCTAATAACCCGATGGTAAACAGCCCCCCAGGAAGCCCATAAAGGCATTCCGGGGAAGGACTATCAGAGGGCTTTTTCCCGATCCCTTCATTTTTGAGAAATACGTTTCGCACATTCCCGCCTTCCCTTCAGAGGACAATCGGAAAATATCCGTCTTTGATATACTGGGCAAACGGAAGATGTCCCCCTGTCTCCTCATGGCCAACCAACGGCACCCCCGCCTCCTGTATTTCCTTCTCCACATCGTGAAAGCCCGAGCATGCCCGGCATCCGCCCTTCACAATCCCCGACTTCACAACCTGCTTATACAATCCGTTGAACGGATGCTTGGCCTTACTTAGCTCGTTTGGCCATTCTGTTCCCGCCCCATCGAAGAGAATATCGACCTCAAAGCCTTGTTCATGCAGCTCCTGCCCGTACAACAAGCCATGCACCGCTTTGCCTACGTCGTGGGAATTCGCCTGAATAATGATCACAAATTTCGCTGCTACTGCCATTTCTCATACCTCCAATAGGATTATTTAATATCGTTACTTTTTAAAGGGGGTTCGCAGGAGAATACTCGAAAAATTCCCAATGGATGGGGGTGCTATTTTCGATGTGCAGCAAGTCATCCATTTCAAACCGGACGAGCCGCTCCGCCCCCGGGAACCGGGCCGCCTCCGTCTTGTCCCAGACGATCTCGGATCGCCCGGTCAGCTGCAGGGAGTGGCCGCCGTCAAAATCGAGAAAGAGAAGCCCCGTGCTCGGATTGCTGTAAATATTGCCTAGCGTATTATACATAGAATTACCGAAATAGTCGGGAAAAAGGATCGTCCGGTCGTCCACCACCGTTACAAAACCCGGTGGTCCCCCACGGTGAGAGGCGTCCATTTTCCCTTCCGGATTGACACTTCCGATAAAGAAGGTATCCGCCTTGCCAATCCACTCCTGATGTTTTGCCTCAAGCACCCGGCTGTGAGACGTCGTTCGTTCGGTACGACCATAGCCTCCGTTCGGCTGCAGGGATCGTTTCTGTATGTATTTAGGACAGTTTCCGTATACCTGTTCGGCGGCTACCATAAGGGTCCGGTCCCCATCCCATTCTCCCTTTCCATTGATTCTCATCCGTATTCTCCGGCTGAAATCAATCGCCAGAAGGCCGATTTCTGGATTGGCTTTCAAATGGGAAAGGAGGGGATCGCTCTCGGGGAGTCGCGATACGATAGTCAATTCCGTTTCAGACGTGACGTGGAGGAAGCCCGGTTCCCCAGTCAGAAACGAGCACCATACCTTACCGTCCTTTCCGGTTGTTGAGGCAATAAGAAGAGATTGGGTCCGCAGAAAGGCAGCCGCGCCTTTGAACAGGATGGACTGGATGTTCCTGCCGTTCTGTTCCGCGACACTCCGCTCTCCCGCCAAAGCTTGCACAGCCAGCTCGCCGTCATGAAACACATCGTTCATAGGTTCACCTCCTTTTTAACCACCTTAACTGGATTAAGAGTATTATAGTTCAATTTTTTTAACCTGTAAATATCAATTTTAGTGGTTAATAAAAAAGAGCAGAAAATAGTCCCAGACCTTGGTCTGAGACAAGCGATTTTCTATGTTTCCTTAGGTTTGCGCCTTTCCAGATACGCCGCTACCTTCATACGGTTGCCGCACGTCTTCTGGCTGCACCACCGGCGCGTCCCGTTCTTGCTGTTGTCGTAAAAATGAAGAACGCAATCCGGATTCCCGCACTTCCTGACCAATCCAAAATCGACATGGGCGAGCAAGTCAACGCCCGCCTCAGCCACCGGAATGAGCAAATCGCTCGGGTCCCGTACCTCGACCTGCCGTTCCACGAAGAATCCGCCATCGAGGCGCAGCAATCTTGTCGTCGTAACCTGATCCTTTAGTATCCGGTTAACATGCTCTGTGGCTTCTACGGATCCTTCCGCTCCCTGTATCGCCTGCTTAACCAACGTTTGCAAGCTCGTTCGGAGCTCGACGGCATCCGCGACTAGTGTTTTGCTTTCTGCAGGCCCCCATTTTTCCTTCGCGGCATGGATTTGCTCTGTTGTAAAGAGCTGACTTAGGGATAACCAATTCAAGATATCCTCCCATGTCCCTAGCAGATCCACGAGCTTGCCATCGCTCACGACTTCCGTATTTATAAAGTCCAATGCTGGATGGTTTCCTATGAAAAAAATGATGGGGCGACTTTCTTGGGCATCCTTCCGCACTCCTTACCGCCTGTTTGCCCTCATTATAGCTCTATCTCTCTCGTTTATTCAAACGACGGAGATTCTTGGAGCCGCTCATCGAGAGCGGTCTTCTTCTCTGCCTTATTTTTTGAACGTCTCTTCGACGAATGCATTGCCAATTGATTAGCTTTAACCACTGGTTGCTGCGTTGCTGGCGTCACCCGAATTGGAAACATGGATTAATCTGAAACATGAAGCACTATACGACCACGTCCGTGTCCTCGTTGGCTCATTTCGTGGGCAAGACCGGCTTCATACAAAGGAAATGTTCCGGCAATGGCGGTCTTCACGATCCCCTCTTCCATTAATTGAACAATGGCTTTCAAATCTTCACTTGTGGAAAGACGGCTCGGTTTTAATGCCCTAATGCCCAATTCCTGCGCTTTTTCCAATGACGGTTGTTCCAATAAGGAAACAAGAGTTCCTCCCGATTTTATTACAGCCCATGAGCGTTCAAGCGTTTCCCTCCCACGGTGTCAAGAACAAGGTCCACATCCTGCACGACTTGTTCAAACGATGTAGAGGAATAATCGATCACTAGATCTGCTCCCAATGACCGTACAAAATCCACATTTGCCGCAGAAGCTGTCCCAATTACATGCGCACCTTTCCATTTGGCGAATTGGACAGCAAATAATCCGACTCCCCCAGCAGCTCCATGAATCAGGACCCGTTCTCCTGCTTGCAGCCCTCCATCATGTATTAGTGCCTGCCAAGCGGTTGCTGCACCACCTGATATCGTTGCTGCCTCATCAAAGCTGATGGAATAAGGCTTAAGAGCAAGAGATTTTGGAGAAGTTATCGTATACTCTGTGTATGTTCCAGTCGCACTTCTTCCGAACACAGGCTCCCCTTTCCGAAAGGTTGTAACACCTTCTCCAATTTCCTCGACGATCCCCGCCAATGAAGTGCCCGGGATATAGGGGAATGGAATCGAACGAACCTCTTTAAACAAACCTTGACGAAGTTTCCAATCTGCAGGCAAAACGCCGGCAGAAAGTATACGAATAAGAACTTCTCCTTCCTTTGGTTCGGGACATGGAATCCGTTCAAGCTTCATAACCTCGGGTCCGCCATACTGATAAACTTGGATAACGCTAATCATTTTTTTCATACTGCCCTTTCCTCCCTTTGGATCCACACCAAATAGAGACCATTCCAATACCAATTTTGATCTTTCGATAAAGGGAATAACTACTCAAGTCGGGCATAACGTCGGTCAAGCAGCACCAGCAGGATGATCATCAACATCATTACACCCAGGACGATGCCGGCCTCCGTGGCCAGTACCCGTGCCAGCGGATACTCCGGGTAGGACTGCGAATCGGGGTGAATGGTGGAAAAGAGGTTGTAGGAGAACAGCATTCCGGAGGAGATCCATGCCGCCGCCATGGGAGGCAAGAACCTCCGCGACCCGCGGCGGGAGGTCAGCACCAGCAAGCCCCACGCCCCCGCTAAGGACCACACCCCGGTACTCAACGTCAGCAGTTGCCACCACACGTCGCGGCCATCCAGCAGGCCCGGGTCGATGCCGAGGGTGCCGCCCGCCGCCCAGAATACCTTGATGACGCCGAGCAGGATGCAGCCGGCTGCGGCTATCCTTGCCAGGGGATCTGCAGCTGCCGGGTATGTCCCTGCAGCTTCCCACTCTCGTTCAAACCGCCCAGTGCCTCGGGCCACCGTGCTTTGGCGTACCCCGCCAAGGCGAGTGGCAGGCATAGGCCGACCCCGATCAGGGAAACCATGACGAAGATCTGCTCGTAGGCCCAGAAGTCGGCGGCACCTGCCTCCATGTCCCGGTTCATAGCGGCCGGGCCGAGCACCGGTGCTAGCAACAGCAGGGGAACGAGCAAACCGGTGCCCATCCACACGGGCAGGGCTACCAGCCACGCGGGCAGCCGTTCCCCCACGGCCGGCAGAACGCCATCGCCAGCAGGATGCCGACCGCGGCGATAACCGCGGTTGCTGCGTTGATCGCGCGCCAACTGGCGTCGCCCATTTGCTCGGTCGGAAGGAAAAGGCCGAAAGTCCAGGCGATTTTGATCAGCAGATAGGGAGTCACCGCTAAGGCAGCACCATATCCGCAAATTCTTCGCATCTTCATTAATCGGGAGGCCCTCCACTCTGTTGTTCCTGTCATGTCGTCAATGGTTGAGTTTTGTTCGTATTGCATGTTCTCTTACCTCCTAAACTAACTCTACAAGCGCCACTAATTGGATTTTGAAGAGAACTGAAATCTGATGACAAGTAAGGTTTCCAGAACTAATAATACAAACAATATAATGATATGAGGAGCAAAGGCAAACGTAAGAAGCAGGGAAACCAAAATCGTTAACAGCGTATTTGCCACATGACATACAACAAAAATTTTTGTCTGCCTTTGCTTTATGTTCATCAGAATATAATTTAAAAAAGCAACAAAAATCAGGGCTAACCCGGCACTCGCAAACCAAAGGTCATCGATTGTATATCCCTGGTAAGCGATTGGAGTTACAACAATATGCAAGACTCCAATAATAAATATAACGATAGCAATGGTTACAATTGATTTTCTCAATCTGTATATCCTCCTATTCAAACTCTAGATTGTGACCACATGGCCCCCCGTCGACCCATTCCTAACACCTTTCCAAATAAAATCACCTCAAATCCCACTTTACTCGTTAAATGGGAAATTGAGGTGACCGGAAGGTTAAATTTAGTTTAAGTTCTGGCTTAAATAATGGATTATCCCGTTTGAAGAGCTAGATGTCTCCCACTCGATATCCATTTCTTTCGTCATTAAGGAGACGATGGACAGACCAATACCGGCCCCTTTCGATTCTGTGTCGTGCTTTATTCCTTCTCCTTTATCTTCAATAAACAGGCACATGATGCCATTCCGTTCAACAAAACCAATCCCTATGTATAGACCGGATTGGGCATATCGGATCACGTTTTGCACCAGGTTATCCAGAATGCATCGAAGCCATAAGGGATCCACATTCCAATTCAGGACTTGGTCCGGCAAGTCTATCTCCACTCGAAATCCTTCTTTTTCTAAGACAGGGTACCATTCCACAGCGGCATGGTGCATTTCCTCTATAACATCAATAATTTCCCGTTTTATGGGGTGTTTGCCCGCTGACAGCAAGGTATAGGTAAGCAGGTTTTCGAGTAATTTTCCAACATCATGGAGTTTTTTGATAATGATTTGCATGGACTTCGTTGCTCCGGGTGATGATGGATTGCTCTGAACCGTGTAGGCATGCTGTTGAATGATGGTCATGGGTGTGCGGAGATCGTGAGAGATATTGGCGATCCATTGTTTTCGAAGGTTTTCCTCCTCCTTCTCCCGTGCCCTGCTGCTTTTCAATTGGGTCACCATCCGGTTAAAGGCTTTTTCCAGCTGTCCAATCTCATCGCTGTTGTTGACTGCGACTTCATCCGGTATCCCGTTATTTCCGGTATCAGACATTGCCGTTTGAAGTTTTACAAGCCTTTTGCGAATGCTAACAAAGAACAACAAGGATACCATCACGATCGTAACACCTGCGACAATTATAAGGAGAATTAATAAGAGATCTTCATATACCGGCTTAATGGCGAGCGTCGTAGCGGATTTTGGGATCTGAAAAACCATAAATCCTTTTTTGTCGTCTGTACCCATCGCAGCGGTTACGGTGAATAGGTCTTGTTCCTTCTTCCTATCGAGATAATGGATGAGGTTCGAGGGGGTCCATTCATCGGGAATTTCTGAGATGCGCTTATGGATCACATGGGTTTTCCCAGCTTTGTCGACCCAAAAGAGCTCGGCTTTCGGATAACGTTCTTGTATCTTACCCAGCTTTTCATTGATTGCAGGCTCATCCGCGTCATTTAGTTGTTCAGCTGCATGTTTCCACATTTCTTCTATTTCCAGTGGATCAAGTATCGCCTTTTGTTTAAGCAAAATGCCAGGCAAATAATAGAGGGCCGGCAAAATAGGCCACATGAGGATAGAGGCGAGGATCAGCAGGACATATTTGGTGACGAGCGATCTTCTAATATTCATAACTTCAACCTATACCCGATGCCGCGAATCGTCTCGATCAACTTCGGATGACTGGGATCAAGCTCTATTTTTTCACGCAAATGGCGGATATGCACCATTAAGGTTCGATCCCCTTTGATATAGAGATCTTCCCACACGGCTTCATATATCTGCCTTTGGGTTAGAATTTGATTGGGGTGATCGAGAAAATACATAAAAATATGAAATTGTTTACCGGTCAGGACAATCTCCGTATTGGTTTCCGTATTCATAATGAGGTTGACTTTCCGGTCTAATTTCAAATGCCCCAACTGCATAAGATCGACAGAGACAACGCCAGAGCGCCGGAGCAGAATTTGAATCCGCGCCTCTAGTTCGTCGGGATGATACGGCTTTGTCATATAGTCATCCGCAAAGGAAAGTCCCTGTAGTTTATCCTCCATGGAGGTTCTGGCTGTTAACATCATAATGGGTTTGTCAGGGTACTTTTGTTTAAGACGCTGTCCGATGGTATACCCATCTAACCCAGGAAGCATGATGTCTAACAGGACAAGATCGGCTTGCCCCATATGCTCCATTACATTTTGTCCGGAATTTAACCATATCACTTCATAACCCCGTCCGGTTAAAAAATCGCTGACCCATGATCCAATTTCCGGATCATCCTCAATATGTAAAATCGTTGAGTTCATCTCAAAAGTCCCTTCCTTATAAAGGATGAGTAAAATTTTACACTAAGATAAGGGTTACTCCAAGAGAGCATCCACAATGGGCATCTAAAAAAGATCCCGCACACCATATTTGTGGCGCAGGATCTTCCGACGGATCTCCAGTATTTGGTGTGATTAAGGAAAGATTTTTTTGTTTAGGGCCAAAGTTATCTATTCCGGCAAATGCTCCTTGCAAAACTCGGCGATCACAGCCTCTTCATCATCCTCCAGGTCAAAATCAAGAATCCGCTCAGTCGACCTCTCCCTGACATCGTGGGTTACGATCCCCGATACGTCTCCATCCACTCTATACACCACCCGCACATACACTCCTTTATCCGTATGGAGCTCATCATCCTCCGGCACCTCTATGTCAATGATAAACTCAAACCGGTTGCCTGAAATAATTTGGAACGGGTCTTTTACCTGCTCCACCCTATAGGAAGTAATATTCATGACCATCCCTACCTTCGTTTCGTATGAATTAACGGCCGACCGGCCGTCCTCTTCATAACAGTATATCCCATAATACAGCTCTCTCACCTTCGGCTTTTACAATAAAGTCGACCCATTAGATGTCTTCTTCCGTATAAGCCCTGATTCCGCCTCTGTTGCGGTTGACTCCTATTGTCATCACATGCCGATCACTTCAGCCGCGTTCGCCGCATCCTTCACATGAAGGAAGGAGCTGATCCCACCGGTTGTCGCATCATCGCGCAAAGTTATTAGGATATGACAATCGACAATTTGTAGTTGGCATGCTTATTCAAGTCCATCAAAAATTCATCCAGCCGTTCAATGGATGGAAATCTGCATTCCATGAGATAGCAGCTATCCCCGCTGATTTTATAATTGTGGAGGATGAAGGTCTCCTGCGCTTTGACAAAGTCGAGGTACGGTTGATGACGGGGATCTTTTGTATAGATATTAAGAAAAGCATGGACAACGAACCCCAGTTTCGCTTGATTGACTCTAACGGTATAACCCTCAATGACTCCGTTCTCTTCCAACTTCACGACCCGGGATGCGGCCGCTTGCCCCGTCAAATGAACCTTCTCTCCCAGTTCCTTCATCGAGATCCTGCTTTTTCGGGATAACTCCTCCAGGATTCGCTTATCCGTATGGTCCAACATTAGATCCAACCCTCTTCAATTGTTTTTGTGACCCTGCCATCTATCCCTTTATCCAAAATAAACACCATCCTTTCAAAATTCAAGTCAAACACGAAAAAGACTTGATTTCATCCCTGTAACTCCGTATGACGTATGGCGTAAACTTTACCCATCAAAAAGAAAAGGAGCTATAAAGATGAAAGTTATCCTCATTCGAAACGCAACCCTGGTTGTGGAATATGCGGGAAATACGTTTCTGATCGATCCGTTTTTGGCCGATAAAGGCGCATATCCTCCTTTCCCCAATTCCGTAAGGCAGGATCAATTCAACCCTTTGGTCGGTTTGCCGGCTTCCCTTGACGATATCATTAAAGTGGACGCCGTTATTCTGACTCATTTGCACTTGGATCACTTTGACGACACGGCCAAAGAAGCATTGCCCAAGGATATCCAAATGTTCGTACAGAACGAGGAAGACGCAATGGCAGTCAGAAACGATGGTTTCCGAAATGTTCAGGTATTAGGAGAAGATACGGCCTTTGAGGGGATCCGGGTCCAGAAAACCAAAGGCGAGCACGGAAGGGGGAGATCCTGAAGCGGACCGGTGAAATATGTGGCGTCGTCTTCAAGCACCCCGATGAGAAAACGTTATATGTAGCCGGAGATACGGTATGGTACGAAGCCGTTCGGGAAACGATCGAGTCCCACCGCCCGGAAATTATCGTGGTTAACGGCGGAGACAATCAATTCCTGCAAGGCGGTTCCCTGGTCATGGGGAAAGAAGATATCCTTGAGGTGTATAAGGCAGCTCCTAACGCAACCATCGTCTCCGTCCATATGGAAGCTGTAAACCACTGGACTTTATCCAGGAAAGAATTAAAAAGCTTTTTGCGGGAGAAAGGCATCGCTTCCCATGTACTCGTACCGGATGACGGAGAAGCCTATTCCTTCTAAAAAGCACCCACAGGCAGGAGAGGTTTCTACAGGCAGCCATTAAGGCAGCCTGTTTTCTTGTGGAGTTTGATCTTCCAAAGATGACTGCTGATGCTTACAGGGATGACACGGACACAAATAGAGCCTGCGCGAGACTTCTATAAGTCTTAGCCTACAAGGAGTTTGCTTATTTCATTCAAGTTCTCCGCAAAACCGACAAACACCTTGTCGCCGAGACGATGGTTGGGACGACCTGCTTTCCTGTCAGCTCCAAAACTTCTTTCGCATATTCGATATTTTCTTCGCAATTGTAGTCAACAAACGGAACTTGATTCTCTTTGAAATAGCGCTTGGCAAAGTGGCAGTCGCTGCAGGTCGGGATCGTATAAATTTTGATTGGTTCTTTCGGATCGATTTTCGGCATGGCCGTTCACTCCTTTACGCGACGATTTGTTTTAACTGCTCCATCGTGATCCGGTCCACGAATTTGCTGAACTTCTCTTTTCCTTTGGCTTGCTGCTTGTAGAAACCAATAAGCGTAGATACCACAAAGACCATTCGTTCCTCTGTTATGCCGGAGACAAGCAGCCGTCCTGTCACCGTTTTGATGCCTTTAGGTTCTCCTCCAACATAAATATCGAACGTATCCCGCATTTTGACGACAGCGATATCCTTCAGCAGCGGCTCACTTGTGCCCAGCGCACAGCCTGCGTAGCCAATCTTCAGCGGCGTTGGCGTCGCGATGCCGGCGATCGCCCGATTCAAGATGCGAGCCGTCTCCAGACCGGCTCCTTCCGCGCCTTTGCAGAAGTTGCAGGCGATCAGGCTCTTGGTCGCAAACCCGGCCGGATACACTTCCAAGCCGGCGTGCTCAAGCTCTTCCTGGATGGCTTCTCGCTTATCAAGAGGCACTTCCAAGTAAAGCTGCTTGAAGGAGGTCATTTCAATTTTGGTGTCCGAGCCGGCAACCGTACCAATTTTGGCAAGTTGATCCGGTGTAAATAGGCTTCCCCGACTTGAATCGCAGGCGATACCGCCAGTTTCGTCTTTTCTCCCATGATCATCTCCCTTTGCTCTTCCGTTATTTCACATGGACGACAAACGGTACGGTGATTACTTCGCCATTGTGCTGAAATTGTCCCCAAATTTTGAACGTGCCGCTTTGCGGAAAAGAAGTAGCAAATTTCGCATCGGGCCCGGTTGCTTTCTCATCGATCGAATGAACATGAAGATACTGATTCGCATCTTCCGAAAGAATCACGACGTGGCCGACCGCGCCTAAATATGGCTGCAGATTATAGATACCCTTTTTCGTCTTCGCGTCGCGTATGTTGAAAGTCAACGTCACGTCTTCTTTCGGTTTGGCGGCACTCATAGAGAGCTCAATTTCCTTGCCATCAACTTCTTTCACAAGATTGGCGTCAGCTGCAATCGCGGCATGCTTGCCTTCTTTGCCTTCCACCTTCACCCACTCGCTGAGCGTAGTATTGGTCCCGCCAGTCGGAATAAAATCCGCAAATACTTTGTACTCGCCGCCAGCCGGGAACGACGTCTTCACGGTAAATGTGCCGTCTCCCTTAAACTCCGGGTGAATGTGGTTAAAGAACGACAAATCATGATTGACGATAATGAGATGAAGCCATTTCTCATGATTGACATCATATTGATTGACCGGTTTCCCGTCCTTATCCTTCACTTGAATGGTCAATTCCGTTTCTTCCTTTGCTTTTGCGGCGCCTGCGGGGAAGGAAAAGGATGCTTGAAGATTCTCCGTCGTAGGTTTCGCATCTGCGCCATGGCCGCCTCCGTGCACCATATCTTCCGCCCCTTCTCTGAATGGCCTGCGGGCTTCTTATCCTCTGCTTTGCCGCATGCGGCCAATACACTGAAAGCGAGAATCGCAGCAGCGACGAGGATGATTTTCTTCTTCATGGTTATAACAACTCCGTTTCATTACGAGTTCGAGGATACAGAGCGAACCTTGACACGCTGCAGCCGCAAAGCGTTAAGGACGACGGACACCGAACTGAGCGCCATCGCCGCGCCCGCAACCCAAGGGGCCAGCAGTCCAATCGCGGCAATCGGAATACCGAGGGTGTTGTAGCCGAGTGCCCAGAAGAGGTTTTGGCGGATGTTACTCATCGTCTTGCGGCTCATGTAGATCGCATCCGGAATGCTCGTCAGATCGCCGCGCATCAGGGTGACGTCGGCAGCCTCCATAGCCACGTCCGTACCGGTACCGATCGCCATGCCGATATCTGCCATCGCCAGCGCGGGGGCGTCATTGATACCGTCGCCGACCATCGCCACCTTCTTGCCCTGCGCTTGCAGCCCTTTCACTTCTTCGGCTTTGCCTTCCGGAAGCACTTCGGCGCGAACATGATCGATGCCGACTTGCCCCGCAATCGCCCGTGCGGTGCGTTCGTTGTCACCCGTGATCATGATGACCTCAATACCCATTTCTTTCAGTCGCGTTATAGCCTCTTTCGACGTTTCTTTAATCGTATCGGCTACCGCGACGAGACCCGCATACGCCCCGTCAACCGCAATCAGCATCGCCGTTTTTCCATCTTCTTCAAGCTGCGTCATCCGGTCAAGCGCCTGTTCCACCGAAACGTCATATTTCGCCATCAGCTTGCGCGTACCGGCCAGAACCTCTTTGCCTTCGACGACGGCACGGATCCCAAACCCTGGAATCGCCTCGAACTGATCGGTTGCCGGAAGCTCGATGCCTTTGGCCCGGATTCCGGCAACGATTGCTTCCGCAAGCGGATGCTCGGAGTCCTTCTCGGCAGCGCCAACCAAGCGTAGAAAGGCATGTTCTTCCGTATGCGCGGAGGCAACATCCGTAAGTTCCGGTTTACCTTTCGTTACGGTGCCGGTTTTGTCGAGAATGATCGTATCGATCTTGTGCGTGGATTCCAGATGCTCGCCGCCTTTGAACAGCACGCCAAGCTCCGCGGCGCGGCCGGAACCCGCCATAATCGATGTCGGTGTAGCAAGCCCCAGTGCGCAAGGGCAGGCGATGACCAGGATGGCAATCCCTTTCTCCAGCGCATTTGCGAAATCGCCCGGGGTAACCCAGAAGTACCAAACGAGAAATGCAGCAACCGCAATCCCTACGACGATCGGTACGAAGATTCCGGAAATGACATCCGCTACCCGTTGAATAGGCGCTTTCGAGCCTTGCGCTTCTTCCACGACTTTAATGATTTGGGCAAGGGCGGTTTCCTTGCCCACTTTGGTCGCTTTCAAGCTCAATCTGCCGTTTTTGTTGACGGTAGCACCGATCACGCTGTCTCCGGCTTTTTTCTCGACCGGGATGCTTTCGCCGGTTAGCATCGATTCATCGACCGAAGAGCTGCCTTCCAGCACTTCCCCATCTACCGGAATCTTCTCTCCCGGTTTCACCAACACGATATCGCCGACAAGTACGTTTTCGACCGGAATCGTCATTTCCTGCCCGTTCCGAACAACGAGAGCCGTTTTCGCCTGAAGGCCCATCAGCGTTTTGATCGCCTCGGATGTACGGCCTTTAGCCAGCGACTCGAAAAGCTTCCCGAGAATAACGAGAGTGATCAGGACCGCGCTCGTTTCGTAATACATCGATGGACCGTGATGCGCCATACTGCCCATTGAGGCCCATTCAATGGTTAAGTATAAGCTGTAGAAATACGCAGCCGACGTTCCGAGAGAGACGAGTACGTCCATATTGGCGCTCTTATTCCGCAACGCTTTGAACGCGCCCACATAGAACTGTTTGCCAATGTAAAATTGAACGGGTGTAGCCAACGCCAATTGAAACCACGGATTCATGAAAAGTTCCGGCATCCATATCCAGGATAAGAACGAAAAGTGACTGACCATGGACCAGAGCAGCGGCAGCGAAAGGACGGCGGAGATCAGCAGCTTGCGCTTTTGTTGCGAAATGGCTTTCTCGCGATGCTCCGAATGATTGGCTTCGTCTTGCTTCGGCATCGCTTTATAGCCCAGCTTTTCCACGCGCTGCTGCATATCGGCGATAGATACATCGGCCGCGTTGTATTCGACCCGTGCGGTTTCCATAGCAAAGTTAACGGAAGCGTTCGTGACGCCGGGCAATTTGCCAAGGCCTTTCTCGATCTTATTCGCGCAAGCCGCGCAGGTCATGCCTTCCAGTTTGAAATCGACGACTTCTTTTGCCGTACCGTAGCCGAGTTTCTGAATGCTTTGTTCCATTTGCGCGAGATTTACTTTTTCGGATCGTACGTAACCGTCGCCCGTTCCAGGGCAAAGTTCACGTTCGCTTTCGTCACCCCTTCGAGTTTATGGAGTCCCTTCTCAATCCGGTTTGCGCAAGTGGCGCATGTCATACCGGTTAATTGCAGGGATGTTTGCTCCGTTTCCAGTCTGGCTGCTTCCATCACGAACACCTCGATTTTTTTCCGTTTCGTTAAACCACGTCGTATCCTTGTTCTTCAATGGCTTCCTTAATGGCAGCGAGCGTCAGTTGGCTTTCATCGTACGCTACAGCTACCGTTCTGCCCGAGAGATCGACTTTGCCGCTTGCCCCGATTGTTTTCAAAGCCCCTTCAATCGAATTGACACAGTGTTCGCAAGACATACCTTCAACTTTCAACGTTACCTTTTTCATGGATTCATTTCTCCTTTAACTGTTTATTGGTGATTATTTCATCAGCTTTTGAACGGTTTGCAGCAGTTCATCTACGACTTCGGCATCGCCTTGTTGGATGCGCTCCACCACACACTCTTTAAGATGTCCTGTCAAAAGAACTTTTCGCACGCTGTTCAGTGCAGCTTGGATGGCAGCGATCTGATTTAACACCTGATCGCAATAAGTGTCTTTAGCAATGAGACCTTTCACACCGCGAATTTGCCCTTCAAGACGATTTAGGCGAACGGTCAGGTCCGATTTTACGGCTAGGGAATGGTGACTTCTTCGGCCATTATCGGACGGGCAGCATGCTTCTTCCACCTTCACTTCCATAACTTCCATCGTCAGCACCTCCTTGTTATATAGCATACCCCCTATACTATTTTCGTCAACACATATTTACATTACCCCCCATCCCTATATTTGAATCCATACAAAAGGGATTCTCATGTGCAGACGAGAAAATTCACCATGAGAAAACTAAACGGCCTCAGTCCGATGGAATTCAGGACCAAAGCCGCTTAACTGACTTTTAATATTTGTACTGTCTACATGACGGGGTGCACTTCAAATTCCAGGCAATCCTTATTTCATAAGCTTATTAATGGTGACTAGGAGTTCGTCGATCACTTCGTTCTCCCCGTCTTGAATACGCTCGATCACACAACTCTTCATATGGTGCTCCAAAAGAAGTTTTCCTACACCGTTCAATGCGGACTGGACCGATGAAATTTGATTTAGCACATTGTCGCAGTAAGTATCCTTCTCAATCAAACCTTTAAGCCCCCGAACCTGACCTTCGATTCGGTTTAGGCGGTTTATCAAATTGTTTTTCGTTTTTTCAGAATGGTGACTTTGCCGCCCGTTCGTGCAGCACGAATCGTGGGTAGGCGTCTGGGCATTATCTTGCGTAAGTTCCTCCATCCAAATCACTCCTTTTACTCACCTCCTATTATACCATAGCCCCCTACCCTATACAAAGAAAACAAAAAGTGACCCAGCCAAGGCTAAATCATCAGCGTCGATTTCTTATTGCTTCGGTTTCCGCAAGAAAAGCAGTGCAAGGAGCGCGCCTGCGACTGAAGCGATCGCCGCCCCGATGAACGCCGCATGGAAGCCGGTATTCAGTGCGGCGATTTGCTCTGCCCCTTTTTCAAGCTGCCCGCCTGTCCAGGAGGCTGCCACTGCAGACATAATGGCAAGACCAATCGCCGAACCGATCTGATAGCTTGTATTGGCGATCCCTGATGCTAAGCCCGTTTCTTCCGGCTTTGCCCCTGACATCGAAGCAATAGTGCCGGGGATGAAGGCAAGTGCCATTCCCAATGCACCCAGCAAAGACGCTGGAAGTACATTCGCCACAAAGCTCCCATGAATCGGCGTATAGCCGGCTAACAGG
Source organism: Paenibacillus sp. CC-CFT747 (assembly GCA_030323305.1). Taxonomy (GTDB): domain Bacteria; phylum Bacillota; class Bacilli; order Paenibacillales; family NBRC-103111; genus Paenibacillus_AO; species Paenibacillus_AO aurantius. Next base: position 6,020,999 of record CP106741.1, read on the forward strand.
AACAGAGAGCCTGTCAAAGCAAGAAACCCAATAACCAGAATGCTTTTAAAACCAAATCGTCCGACTAAACGCCCCGTTAATCCGATCATGACAACCATGACGAGAACCGTCATGGGGACAAGTGCTACGCCGCCAGCAAATGCTGAGAACTGCAATACTTGCTGCAAATACAAATTCAAGAAGAACCATAACGGAATCCATGCACCTGCCAGCAGGCCAAAAGCAAGGTTGCCGGCAAGTAAGTTCGGCGCGGCAAATATGCCAAGCGGGATAAGAGGCTCTCTTTTTACTTTTTGAATCACAAAGAATACGAGTAACAGCAACGCGGCAATGAGAAGCAAGGTAAGCGTCTGGACGGATCCCCATCCAACTTGCTCAGCCGTAACAATAGCATAAACAGCGAGGATAAGCGCCGCTGTGATCGCCAGCGATCCGATAACATCAACGCTCCCCTTCTGACGTTCTCCGGCTGGAAGGACCCTCATGCTATAAAACAGTGCGAATATCCCTACCGGGATATTGATGAGAAATGTCCAGTTCCAGCTGAGCCATTCGGTAATGACACCGCCAAGAAACACACCTGCCGTACCGCCAGCTGCCGCTGATGCTCCCCAATAACCGAGCGCCTTATTCCGTTCTTTCGGGTTATGACTGAATAAAATCATCACAATCGTTAGCGCGGCAGGCAAAATGAACGCCGATCCTAGACCCTGCAGGGCTCTACCGGCATTCATCGCTGCCTCCGACCAGGCAAGACCGGCCAGCAAAGAAGCCATGGAAAGAATGAAAAATCCCAGCATGAACATTCTTTGCTGGCCAAACAGATCAGATAGGCGTCCGCCAAGGAGCATGAAGCCCCCAGGAAGATGACATAGGCGTTGAAAATCCATTGGAGGCTATCTTGAGAATAGCCGAGCGCTTCCTTGATGGCCGGAAGCGCCACCCCAATAATGGATGTATCCATAATCACCATGAATTGTGCGAGACAAAGCAAAAATAAGGCTTTCCATCTTCGTGCATCCGGCGCTGCAATTGCATTTGCTTGCGTTGACATGTTTGATTTCCTCCCTTGCTGAACTATTGGATTGACCAATGATTTTTACTTCAATAAAAATAGTATAGCCCCCTACCCTATATGTCAAGAATATTTTTCCAGGCATTTTGTACGGAGCCAGGTACCTCCAGCAGCAAAAGAAAAACGGCTAACCTATTGTTTCGGTTAGCCGTTTTTCTTTTGGCTCGCATATCCCTCGTCATGTCTCTTCTACCTTCGCTATATCCTTAACCATGTCCCGCGAAATGAATACCGTCCGTTACCCGCGATGGTTGTCCGGAGCGAGCTGCTTCTCCAAGAGCAGCTCCGCGGCCTTCCGGAAAGACTCAGGATCATAATCGGTCTTATCCAGGTAACTCTTCATGACGAATCCGTCATACAACATCCTCAGCTGCGCAGCCAGCTCCTTGGGCTGACGTACCCCGCTATCCCTTGCAAGCTCTTGAACCCGAGACCAGAAGCTCCTCTGAATGTCCAGCAATTTAACGTGCGCGGGGTGATCCGGATCCGGGAATTCGACTGCTGCGTTCAAGAACGGACACCCCCGGTAATCCGGCTTCCCCATCTTTTCGGTCACGTCGTGAATAAGGGTGACGAGCTGTTCCTTAGGGGCGCCCGGATACAGCTGCCTCAGTTTTTCCAGTTTTTCTACTTTTAGTTCATCTCGGGATTCGAGATAAGCAACCGCCAGATCATCCTTCGTCGCGAAGTTTCGATAGAAGCTTGCCTTGGCAACGCCGGATTCCTTGATAATCCGATCGATGCCGACCGCCCGTATGCCCTCCATGTAAAACAATTCGGAGGCGACCCGCAGTATACGATCTCTAGCAGATTCTTTATTCATCCCCGACCCCTCCTCTATAGGTTGGAAAAAATTGTGTTGACGCCAGACAGATCTGTCTGTATCATTTCATCATAAAGAGACAGACCTGTCTCCTCCATTGTATGAAATTCTCTCGCCTCCTGTCAATCGAGCGAGTAATGAGAAAGGGGAACATTCTATGTCCAATTCACTTTCGGACGCTTCCGCCCAGTTGGTGCGGACTCGCGTCCCCGTCTCCAAAGGAGACGAACGCAGATCGCGTCTGATGCTGCCGGCTCTGCTTTTGCCTGTATTTATGGCAGTGTCGAACGTGTTCATCGTGAACGTAGCCACGCCTTCGATCCAGAAGGGGCTCGGAGCCAGCTTCGCCGATGTACAATTCCTGCTTACCGGGTATACTCTGACTTTCGCCGTTCTGTTGATTATCGGTGCCCGGCTGGGCGATCGGTTTGGACGCCGGAAAATGCTGTTCATTGGAGTGGCCTTATTCACGATCGCATCTCTGTTATGCGGGCTTTCTGCCCAAGTCCCTATGCTCATTGCTTCGCGCGTGTTGCAAGGCGTCGGCGCCGCTCTGTTTATGCCGCAGGTTTTATCCCTCATTCAAGCCAATTATACTCCGGAACGTCGAGGTGCGATCTTCGGCATGTATGGAGCGACCCAGGGAATCGCGGCGACGGCCGGGCAGATAATCGGCGGGATGCTGCTCCGCATGAATCTGTGGGATCTGGATTGGAGGGCGGTGTTCCTGATCAGTGTCCTGGTCGGGGCTTTAATCCTAACCCTGATCCCGTTTATTCCGGAATCCGGTTCGCCGGATCGCGCCGGACAGGATTGGATGGGAGCCGCACTCGCCGCTGCCGGCTTGCTGATGCTCGTCTATCCGCTCGTGCAGGGACAGCGTGAAGGATGGCCCGCCGGTCTCGTCGTCAGTTTGCTCTTGTCGGCCCCTGTGTTGGTTTTGTTCGCCTGGTACGAACACCGACTGTTGCGCCGCGGCCAGCTACCCTTTATGAATGTCGATCTCTTTAGACATAAGGTGTTTACGTCCGGCATTCTCATCGTGCTGCTGTTGATGTCGTCGCAGGGCGCCTTCTTCCTTGTCGCCGCCTACATGCTTCAGCTTGGACTTCATTTCTCGGCTCTGCAAGCAGGTCTTGTAATCGGGTCAATGGGAATGGGCTATTTCCTCGCATCGCTGTTCTCTTCCCGAGTCGCTGCGAAGCTTGGAGCTCATGTGCTGACCTTCGGTTCCCTCTTGACGACAGCCGGTTATCTGCTTCTTAGCTGGGCTGTCGGAACGACCGGGCTTTCATCCGATATCGGCGTGTGGTTCCCGGCTCTAGCTGCGCTCGGCATCGGTCAAGGCTTCGTCGCCGCGCCACTGACTAATATCGTTTTGGCGAAAATACGCACAACCGACATCGGCTCCGCGTCCGGTGTCATGACAACCAGCATACAAATCGCCTCTACGATCGGAATCGCCCTGATCGGCATCGTTTGGCTTAGCGCTCTAGAAGCCCGCACCGGTACGGCCTCCGCCTATCCCGACGCGTTTACCATCTGTCTATATGTGCTTGCCGCCGCCAGTGCGCTCATCCTGCCGCTCGCCTTGATGCTGGGGGAGAAACGGAGCCCGTTGATCTTGAAAGAGAATCTTATTAAGAAGATCAAGGAATTTACCCCAGCCTGGTTACAAGCCAAAAAAGTGAACGAATATATCCCGTAATGAAAAATCGCCTGACACCACTAATTCTCCCAATGGGCGGTGCAGGCGATCTTTTTGTAAAATTAACACATTCCGGTTTCACCCGGCCCGTTCGGTCCAATGGGCAGAAAACGGAACATTCCATAGTGAGTTTCACCTAAAGATTGGTCTCCCAAGCGATGCACCCGGCTCCACATTCGGCTTACCATTGCTTTCAGTATGGGCTCATACTCCTCCAGGCCGGCAAGGTTGTTCATCTCGTCCGGATCGGCGCATAAGTCATAAAGTTCATCAAAGTCGAAGCCGTTGAACACGTATTTATACCGGTCATACCATACTAGACGCTGGCTGTAGCCGAGCCGCTGGCCGAAAAATTCCGCGTATCCCTCCTGCCAATACGCAGACACTTCCTCGTGGCCGATTTCCTCTCGAAGAAGCGGCACAAGAGAGCGCCCCTGGCCATCCATTTCCTGCAGTTCCGCCGTCTCGATTATCGTCGGGGCAAGATCAACCAGACTGACAACCGCCGATGAGACTCTTCCCGGCGATTTAACGCCGGCTCCGGCTAGGATCAAGGGAATTCGGTAAACCTCCTCGTAAGGAGTGACTCCTTTAGAAACAAGCCATGGTCCCCTAACATATCCCCGTGATCCGATGTATAAATAATGAGCGTGTTCTCAAGCTGGTCCGTTTCCTTCAAAGCCTGTATGATTCTGCCTACCTGTTCGTCAACGAGCGTGCACATCGCATAATAACAAGCTATGGCTTCTTTTATTTGATCATCCGAGAGGGGCTCCCATACCGACTGCAATCTTCTCAGGATACGGGGTTTATCCGTTAACGGATCCCGGCGGCTGGACGGAGTTATCCGAGCGTTCAACATGCCATTTGCCAAAATAGCCCGTATGATAGCCGGCCTGCTTCAAAACCTGCGACCACATCGGAAGGCCGGGCTGAAGGCCTGCGCGGTAGCTGGGCACATTATGCGTCACATCGACCATGCCGTGGCGGCACGGATAGAGACCTGTCATCAGGCTGGCCCTTGCCGGCGAACAGATCGGATTAGGAGTGTAAGCGCGAGTAAACCGCACCCCTGATTTTGCTAAAAGATCGAGGTTTGGGGTTCGACATACGGTGCTTTTCTCAATCGTGTCGGCTCTTTGCTGGTCAGTGATCAAAAGGAGAATATTCATTGTTCTCAATCACCAGCTAAATCCACCTTTCGGGACCGCTGATTACTCCTTTCTCTGATAAAATAAAGCTGGCCAGCTTAACGGCGGCTGCGGATAAGACAAGCGGACTTCCGGCCTCGCCGCTGGATGTCGAACCATGGCGTTCCTGAAAGAATACTTCCACGCTGATCCTCAAAATCCTTTCTCCGTACAACATCTCAATCTTTTCCCTCATTAAAAGGTTTAATGATCCCGATACAAATTGATTAGATCTTTCAATGCCGCTGCAGCTGCCCCTCGAGGACTGGAGGAACCCCCAGTACACAAACTTCCCCATGGTATCCGTTTGGAAAACGATACCTTTATTGGTGCCGTCAACGGCGGCCAACAGATGACCGGGACCGATTTCCATAGGAGCGATGCTAATGTGAACGTTCCCCTCCTGTTTATGTGCTCTGGCAAGAAGCTTGTATTTCATCCCTCTTCCTTTAGCTCCAGCTATTTGCTCTTTGGTTACTTGATCAATCCCCTGGATCGACAGATCCTTCAGCGAATAATGAGTGCCAAGTAAATCATTAGACAACAAGAGGATTTTACAAGCACTATCGATTCCTTTTACATCCAAATCCGGATTGGTCTCTGCAATGCCCTTCTGCTGGGCCGTTAACAAGGCTTCTTCAAAAGAAAGACCATCTTCCTGCATGCGGGTTAAGATATAGTTAGTCGTCCCGTTAAGGATCCCTTCGATCCCCACAATTTCGCTGCCGGCTAAACTGATTTCACCAATATCCTTTGTTGGCAAGGCGGCGGCCGTTGCCCCGCTATATTTTACTCTCACCTTATTGGCTTTTGCGGCCTCGAAAACCGTATCATACCGTGCCACAAGCGCACCTTTGGAAATGGCTACAACATCCATCCGATTACGGAATGCTGTCATGATGTGGGTAAAACCCGGCTCACCCTCTCTACATCCGTAGGGGCAGCTTCTACCAATACATCCGCTTTCCCATAACGGGTCGTCAGTGGCATGTGAAAGTTTCGAGCATAATCCGCTAGCGATTGGGACCCCGGCCTGGCTTCAGACAGACTATCGAGGCGTAGTCCTTCCTCCGAACCAATAAAACCATCCCGTCCTCCTACCGCTACCAGCCGTAATTCAAGATTGTAGTTCTCTTTAATCCTTTCGGATTTCTCTCTTAAAAGACGAATAAATTCTCGGCCTACGGTGCCAAAACCGGTTAATACAATTCTTATTTGGCGCATGTCCAATCCCCCGTTAGTATGAAACTTTGAAAAATCGATTCCCCTACCTTATCATGGATAAAAATAACATAAAAAAGCTTTGTAGAATATAGAAGTGACTACGATGGTTTAGGAGGAAAATGATGACTAATTCTAACTGCGATTCTGATTCTGTACCAAATTTATTCATGGTATTCTTTTTTAAAGGACTGGTCAAATTTTTAAAACCAGCCGAACCCGTCCCAGTCGGATCCCCCGCGAAACTGGCGGCATAATAAGGGCGGGAGCAGTAGACCTGATGCTTGATGATTGTTGATTGTGATGGCCTAATAGGCTCCATAAATCCACCATTCGAACACAAGCAAAAAAGAACAGGCGTACAGCAAAAAAAAGACCCCCTAAGGGGTCTTTTTCATTAGCTGCAGCGGCTGTATCCGCAGTTTGCACAGTTCTTGCAGCCTTCGGAGTTGATCAGCGAGATCGAGCCGCAGGAAGGGCAGATATCCTTGCTTCCCGTATCCGCTGCCCCGTGGCTCTGGTGCCCGGCGGCAGGGGCCGGTGCAGCCGGCTCGGTTATCTTCACGCTAAGCTCCGGAAGGGCCGTGGCTTGCGTGTCGCCGGCGGCGGTAGCTTCGATGTGCGTCTCGAGGGCTTTCGCCACCGCATCCGCAATGGATTCCACCCGGTTGACGCCGAAACCGATCGCACCGGAGCCGCCGATGCCTTTCAGGTGCTTGATCAGCAGGTTCACCTTGTTGCCGTGGTCTCCGTAGCGGAGGAACAGGGAGCAGACGCGGCCCAGCGCTTCGGACATCGCGAAGACGTCGGAGCCGGCTTTGCCGACATTAAGGAAGATCTCACCTGGCGTGCCGTTAAGATCATTGATCGTAATGTACGCCATGCCGAACGGAGTGTTCACTTTATAAGTGGCGCCGCGCAGAACCTGCGGACGGCTCTTGTATTCTTTGTCGAAGACCTGCTTCGTCGGCGCATCCACGTTAACCGGCAGGCTTTCGGACAGGCTGTTGATCGCGGCATCGTCGCTCGCGGACGAATCAGCAGCGGCAGGAGCGGCAGCTTCCGCCTTCTTCTCTTCCTTCTTCTCGGTCGAGAGAACTTGAACGTCGCGGCTGCCGTCACGGTAAATCGTGACCCCTTTGCAGCCGAGGTCGAAGGCCAGCTCATAGAGACGCTCGGTCTCTTCTACCGTAAAGTCGGCCGGGCAGTTGGCCGTCTTCGAGATGGAGCTGTCGACCCATCTTTGGATGGCGGCCTGCACGCGGATATGATTCTCCGCCGACAAATCCATGGAGGTGACGAAGTGAGCCGGAAGCTCTTCACCCGGATGCTGATCCATCCATTCCTTCGCGATCGGCACATACTGCTTGTCGAAGCCGAGACGGCTTTGGCGGAAGTATTCGAACGCGAAGTAGGGCTCGATCCCCGTCGACGTTCCGACCATCGTTCCGGTGCTTCCCGTAGGCGCCTGGGTGATGACCGTCACGTTGCGCATGCCTTTCTTCTGAACGGCGGCGCCAACTTCAGGGTACTCGCCGACCATGTTCTTCATGAAGCCGGACTGCAGGAATTTATCGGCGATGAAGTGCTCGAACGAGCCCTTCTCTTCGGCGATCTCCGCCGAAGCCAGGTAGGCTTCCTTAGCCATGAACCCGTACAGCTTATCCAGGAAGTCCAGCGATTCCGGGCTGCCGTAACGGACTTCGAGCTTGATCATCAGCTCGGCAAGACCCATCGTTCCGAGGCCGATCCGGCGCTCTCCCTGCTGGTTGATGCGGTTTTCTTCGAAGTGGTAAGGCGTTTTATCGATCACGTTGTCCAGGAAGCGGGTCGAGTAGCGAACCGCACGTCCCAGCTCTTCCCAGGCCACATCGTGGTTTTCTTCGTCATAGAATCTCGACAGGTTGACCGCCGACAGGTTGCAGACGCCCCAAGCCGGAAGCCCCTGCTCTCCGCACGGATTGGTGCAGATGATCGGGTTGAAGTACCAGGAGTTCGACATCTGGTTGTAGTATTCCATGAACACGACACCCGGCTCGGCCGATTTCCAGGCGGACTCGATAATGGTATGCCAAACCTCGCGGGCCCGCACTGTACGGAACGGAACAACCGCTTTGCCGGCAGCCTTCCACTTAGCGAGGTCTCCGTCCCAGGTAGCGTCATAGGTTTCGTCCTTCGTATCCGGGAAAACAAGCTCCCATTCCAGATCTTCCTTAACGGCCTTCATGAAGTCGTTGCTTACGCAAACGGACAGGTTGGCGTTGGTGATCTGGCCCATGGTCTGCTTAACGGTAATGAAGTCCAGCAGATCCGGGTGCCAATCGTTGATCATGAGCATGAGCGCGCCGCGGCGGCTTCCGCCCTGCTCGATGAGCCCCGTCGTGTAGCTGAACAGACCGCCCCAGGAAACGGCACCGGAGGAGGACCCGTTCACTCCTTTTACCACCGCCCGGCGGGGACGAAGGGAAGACAGGTTAATGCCCACCCCGCCGCCGCGGGACATGATCTCCGTCATCTCGGACAGCGTGGCCATAATGCCGCCGCGGCTGTCATGCGGGGACGGAACGACATAGCAGTTAAAGAGCGTCAGCTCGTCGCTTGCATCGGCGCCTGCGGCAATCCGTCCGCCGGGAACGAGCTTCCAGTCCTCCAGCAGGTAACGGAACTTCTCCGTCCATTCCTTCTGCTTCTCGGGAGTGGCTTCTACGGATGCCATGGCCTTGGCCAAACGGTCCCACAGCTGCTCCGGCGTGCTCTCTTTATTTAAGGTAAGCTTCTCGATCGTCGACTCGAACAGCTCTCCGCTGCGGAGCTTGACCGTCACGTTCTTGCCTTCCCGGCGAACGATCTCTCCTACTTCCTTGGCTGGAAATTTAGGATCATCCTTGGTCAGAACCAGAACCGTATCGCCTACTTTGGTATTGTTGGTATCCGCATCCTTCATGGCATAACGATCCAGGAAAATTTTCTCGCTAAGGCCTTCCAGACGTTTCAGTTGTGCAGTTTTCATGACAAGCACCCTCCTCGGATAAATAGGACATCGAATAATCGTACATAATGGCAGCTGATGTATTTTATGTAGGTATCACAATATATTGTGTGCGAAAATCATAATACCACACAACATCTAGTGCTTCGAGTGAAGAAAAGGCGAATTAGCCGAAAAATATCGGATCTTGTCTCCCTTTTCTTGAGTTTTCTCCTCCTTTCTCTCTATTTCATGAAGGCAGTATGGGGCCGAAAATGAGAGATTTTAAGAATTTGGCAACTCGCGGCCGATTTGACAAGCGTACGGCTACATGTCATTTTAAACATAAAAGCCTCTGTTAGAATCAACATATAGGTACATAAGGAGGAAAACACCACATGATCTTGTATAATGACGCCATCTTGGAGCGTAACGAAGTCACCGTCTCCCCCGAGGACCGGGGGTATTATTTCGGAGACGGCGTGTATGAAGTGTTTCGTCTGTACAACGGGCGCCTCTTCGAGCCTGAGGCCCATAAGGAGCGTCTCCTCCGCAGCGCGCGCGAAATTCGGCTGTCTTTGCCCTATTCGGCCGATAAATTGACAAGACGGCTGGACGATCTCGTTCAAGCCTCCGGAATCACCGAGGGCACGCTCTATCTGCAGATCACCCGCGGCTGCGCCCCCGGGCGCACGGCTTCCCGGCCGAAAGCAGTCCCGTCCTTATGGCTTACTGCACGGAGGTGGCTCGTCCGGCAGCAGGCATGGAGAGGGGAATCACCGCCGTAACCGTTCCGGACATCCGCTGGCTGAGGTGTGACATCAAGTCCCTGAATCTTCTGCCGAACGTTCTGGCCAAACAGGAAGCCGCGGACCGCGGGGTGAACGAAGTCGTCCTCCATCGGAACGGGACGGTCACAGAGTGCAGCGCCTCCAACCTGATGATCGTGCGCGATGACACCATCCGAACCCATCCCGCCAACAACTTGATCCTCCACGGCATTACCCGGCAGGTTGTCTTCCGCCTGGCGCAAGAGCTGGCCCTCTCCGTCGAAGAGGAACCGTTCTCTATCGAAGAGCTTATCGCAGCGGAGGAAGCCTTCATCACCGGGACGACCGTCGAGGTTACGCCTGTTATCGAAGTGGACGGACGGCGGATCGGGAACGGACGCCCTGGCCCCGTAACCCGTCTCCTCCAGGAACGCTTCGTTCAAGAAATCGCCCGTCAGACCGGCCGGCTTCCTCTCTAAAAGGCTTACGCAAGGGACCTCACGTGTGAATACGACTTAGCCAAATCACTCAAGCCTAGCCCCTTAAGCCGAAACACCCATGCCTAAACGTTTCAAGACTAACCCAAGCTAAGCCAGTGTTGTCCCTTCGTCTCCGGTAACACCTTCTCCCCTACCAGCCCCCGCCGGCCTAAACAGCCGCCCGGGGGCTTAGGCTTGTCCTACGAGAATTATCGCCGCAAATTCCATTCGTCCGACGAATACTTCTCCCGGGCCAACCGTTCCGCCAGCTCCCGCTCATAGGGGGTGAGCTCCTCTTCCTTTAGCTCAATGCCCATCCCGGCGGCTATCCCCTTGTGGAAGGCAGCCTCCACTTCCGGAAGCTCCACACGTTCTCTGCCCAAGCTCCGCTTGATGTCATTGATCGCTACCGCTTTCTGCACGAACGAAGCCATCATCCGCTCCCGGAGGGCCTCCGTGCGGAAATTCAGCAGGGAGAACAGCTCCTGCACATCAAGATCGAGCAAAATCGAGCCGTGCTGCAGCACCACACCCTTCTGCCTCGTTTGGGCGCTTCCGGCTACTTTGCGTCCTTCCACGACGAGCTCGTACCAGGAAGGCGAATCGAAGCAGGCCGCCGAGCCGGCGGACGCGTATTTCGCCTTCTCCTCTTCGGTAGCCAGGTTCACCATCTTGGCATCGAGATCCAGGTTGCGGAAGCCCTGCAGCAGGCCCTCGCTCAGGACTCGGTAGGCGTCCGTCACCCCGCTTGGCAGTCCCGGGTATTTCTCCGAGACGATAATGCTGTAGGTCAGCTCCCGGTCATGCAGAACGGCCCTTCCTCCCGTCGCCCGGCGGACAAAGCCGATTCCACGCCGGCGGACCTCCTCCCGATCCACCTCGGAGAACTTTTGAAAATAGCCGATGCTGAGCCCCGCCGGCTCCCAGCCGTAGAAACGCACCGTTGGCGGTGCCGCCCCTTCGCTGTGAGCGGTGAGAATCGCTTCGTCAAGCGCCATATTGTAGGCCGGGAAGCCTTCCCCGACCGGATCCATCTCCATTGGGCCGTCATGATACCCCTTCTTTCTTGAGTCGGATGCGGCAAAGCATGAATCTTAAGTATAGCAACAATCTCTTGCCAGGGAAAGCGATTCGGGTCCAGCCTCTAGGAACGCTCTCCTTGCCGGACGGCGGGTTATGAAATGGCAGCCTTTGGTTCATACTACAAGGATAAACGGCATGCCCCTTTCTTCTATTATACTTATCCACCACCCTACACCCGCAGGAGGTCTGCCCCATGCAGCCAACAGATCCTATACTGGTGCGGCCCATTCATGACCGGCTGTCCATTCATTTTGACCGGAGCTGGTTACCGGAATGGAACGCCCGCTCGGACAAAAACGGCCCCTGGGACGATTGGACGCTCTACCGTCTTGCGCTAGAAGCCGAGCAGTCCCGTCTGGTCGCAAGCTTCGACGAGCTGCAGTGCCTGCGCCATATTCCCCAGCTCGAGCCGATGACCCATCAGATCGAGACGGCGAAGAAGGTGCTTTTCGAGATGCGCGGGCGGGCCATTCTGGCCGATGAGGTCGGACTTGGCAAAACGATCGAGGCGGGGCTGGTGCTGAAGGAATACATGATCCGCGGCTTGATCCGCAAGGTGCTTATTCTCGTTCCGGCCTCCCTGGTCCTCCAATGGGTGAGGGAGCTCAACCAGAAGTTCGGGATTCCGGCGGCGGCGCAGAAGAAGGAATACATGTGGGCGGGCTGTGACGTGATCGTTGCGTCCATGGATACCGCCAAGCGGGCCCCCATCGCGATATCGTAATGAATATCGACTACGACATGCTGATTATCGACGAGGCCCATAAGCTGAAGAACAAGAAAACGAGCAACTACCAGTTCGTCAACGAGCTGCGCAAAAAATACTGCCTTCTCCTTACGGCTACACCCGTCCAGAACGACCTCGGAGAGCTCTACAACTTGATCACCCTGCTTAAGCCCGGCCAGCTTGGAGGCCATGGAAGCTTCCAGAGCAACTTCGTTGTGGATAAAAGGATGCCGAAAAACGAAGGCATCCTCCAGCAGGAGCTGTCGAAGGTGATGGTGCGGAACCGGCGAAGTGACGGAGGGGTGAATTTTACGAAACGGATTGTCAAGAACATCCCCCTCACCCTATCTCCGGAAGAGAAGGCCCTGTATGACGGCGTCACCGACTTCGTGAAGCATAAATACGAGGAGTCCGGACGGAACGTGCAGAGCGTCCTGTCCCTGGTCACGCTTCAGCGGGAAGTGTGCTCCAGCCGGGATGCCGTGTTCATTACGCTTGTCAACCTGTTCAAGAAAACGGCGGAGGATTCCCCCGTCCGGGCGAAGATTTGGGACCTGGTCCAGCTGATCAAGGGCATCCAGGCTAACACGAAAGCGGAGAAGGTAATGGAGCTCGTTCAGGACATCCGGGATAAGGTCATTATCTTCACGGAATACCGCGCCTCCCAGGAATACCTGCTGAAGTTTCTTAAGGATCACGGTATATCGGCCGTCCCTTACCGGGGCGGCATGAACCGCGGCAAGAAGGACTGGATGATGGATCTCTTCCGCAGCCGGGCTCAAGTGCTCGTGGCGACGGAAGCGGGCGGGGAAGGAATCAATCTTCAGTTCTGCCACCACATGATCAACTTCGACCTTCCCTGGAACCCTATGCGGGTGGAGCAGCGGATCGGAAGGGTTCACCGCCTGGGGCAGACGCATGATGTGAAAATCTACAACCTGTCGACCCGGGGAACGATCGAAGAGCATATCCTCTCCCTCCTGCACGAGAAGATTAATATGTTCGAGATGGTAATCGGAGGGTTGGATACGATTTTGGAGAAATTCGACAAAAAGAATTCCATCGAATCCTCGCTCATGAGAATGGTGCTGGAATCCGGAAGCGAGGCGGAGATTCGGGAGCGGCTGGACAGCTTCGGCGAATCGCTGGCCGAGCTTCGGGAGGAAGGCCAGGAGACGGATTCCCCCTCCCTTCTGCATATACTGCCGGAAACGGGAACCGCCTCCGCCGGCACCAAGGGGGCCAGCCTGTGAATACGGAGCAGATCAGCCGTTTTGTGACCGATTACCTGGAAACAATGGGCTGCCGCATCCTGGAGAGAAGCCCCGCGCATCTCTCCGTCAAGCTCTCTCCTGAGGCGGATAAGGACTTGACCGGCCGCTCCTATTATTGGAACTTCGTCGAGCGGACCGGGGCACCTCCTGAGACGATGACCTTTACCTTCGTCTTCGACCAGGAAGCATACAGCCCTCCGGCTCCTCCCTCGGGAGCGGCCCCCGAAGCAGGCCGGGTTCCGCTCCCGGCACCCCGCTCGGCAGCCCGCCTGCTTCGGGGGGACTTCCCTCCCCGCCGGCAGCCAGGGCCAGCACGGAGCCGTCTCCGGCTCCGTTACGGGTCCGTCAGCCCCATCATCGGGACAGGGGACGCCTCCCGGAGGGCAGGAAAGCATTCTCGGACGTTATTTTGGCATCAGCGGAGTATCCCCGACCGGGTTCGCCGGAAGAATTCCGACCGACAACGTCACCTTCGGTAGCCGCAGGCTCGACCAGATCATCGGGGCGGTTTCCCGAAAGGGCCGCTTCGTCCGTCTGTTTGAGGAGCACGCGGCACCGGCGGTCCCCGGAGCTCAGGCCTCTCGACGGGATACACCACCTGGCTCGGAATCAATTACAAGGTCGAGCTCGCCTGCGACATGAAACGGGATGAGCTGCATTCCTTGGGCATCCATCTTGGAACCGGGGAAATCGTCGAAGGCTTCCATGACCGGATCTCCGCCCGGCCGCTTACCCCGCGCCTGCCTTCGAGCATTTTTGTAAAGCCCGCCCGGATGAGTGCCGAGCGTGCCGTGCAGCTCCTGGAGGCTTTTCTGGAGATCAAGCTGGGGCACTACGATCATTCCTGGGCGGATAATGCCCACCGCCGGTTGATGGAGGAGCTCGCGCGGATTGACGCATACTACACGGAGCTGATCGGCCATTCGGAAGACGAGAAGAAGCCGGAGATCCAGGAGCAGTACGAAGCGAGACGAAGGGAAGCCGAATGGCAGTACCGGCCCCAAATCAACGTATCCGTCATTAACTGCGGGCTGTTTCACTTAAAAGGGGACGGTTTGACGCCAGCCGACGAAACTCGCTAAAAAGCCCTTCCGCTCCCGAAAGCAATTCGCTCCCCTGCCTCCCACAAAGAAACAAACTTTGCCTGTTCTAAAAGCTACAATGGGAGAATAACGTCTTACTTACTAACGAGGTGGATCTATGATCAAAGCGATGACGACGGCTGCCGCCCTTCTCCTGGCCGGCATGAGCCTGCTAAGCGCTCCTTTAGGGACGTCACAAGGAAGCTTGGATCAGCGTGCCGCGGCGGAAGCAGGGACAGCTGCGGAGGTACACCCTTCCAGCCAGCCGATGAACGAAGCGGGTTCCCCATCCCCCGCAGGCTTGCCGGCCGAAGAACAAGCCCGTGAACCAGAGCCGGCCCAAGCGGCCCGTCAAGGAACCATAAAAGCCGAGCAACCCTCGTCTTCTGCCGCCGCTCCTGCCGTTTCTTCTGCCGTTTCGCCGTCCCCGGAGGCGGCGAAGACACGTCAAGCAGCTGCTGAGCCGATAATTGCAGGCGGCGACTCAGCCCTTTCCAGCGAGACTGCCGGATCCCCGTCCAAAACGCCGGCGGCTCCCGCTTCTCCAGGTGACTTGCCGTCGGGGGCCGATGCTGGCACCGGGGCTCCTCCGGCCGACTCGGGTGCGGAGACCGCTTCTTCCGAGCCTGTGCAGGCTCCCGTTCCGGCAGCTCCCGCCGCCTCAGCCGCAAAGACGGGCGGGGCCGTCCCAACCGTTCCGGTTCCCGGTACGGAGAAGCCTGCCGCCTCCACGAGCCTCCTTCCTTCCGCCCCGGCCGACTTTGACAAGCAGGTGGCGGAATGGATCCGCTCGCTTTCGGCGGAGCCAGGCTTCGAAGCTTGGCTCGGCGCCAAGTGGGAACGGGTTCCCTTGGGTCCCGGAACGCACAGCTGGCTGGTTACCGTCATAGGCTCCGACGGAGAAGCCGGTTATCTGGTCGTCCATGCGGCGGCGGACGGTTCCCTTGTTCTCGGGGAATACGGGACCGGCGACAAGCCCTTGTTCAGCATGCGAACGCTGTATCAGTCCATGATGCAGCATGCCCTTCTACCTTCTTCCCTTACCTATGAGGAATTCGCAGGGAGCACCCGTTACCGCAAAGAAAGAATGTACCTGCTCGGCCCGGAAAGCTTCTGGAAGGTTACCTCCGGCAGCGAGATTTATTACTTCGACGCCAAATCGGGCGACCGCCTTCTGGACTTGACCAAACTGAACCCGGGAGCCCGTCAGGCACCGGAAGGAGGACTTGTCCAATCCTCCCGCCCGGCACAAGTCACCGGCCGGCTGAGCCTGGAAGCCTTCGACCCGTTCCTCCTGGTCCGCTGGGTGAGCGGCCAGCCTCTTGCCGTCACGGATCCGGCTTCCTTGAAGAAGACGCTCACTGCTTCCTCTTCCATGACGTATAACGCGAAGCTTTTCAACAATCAGGCCCTTTATCCCTTTGCCGTCACCGGCTACCAGGAATGGTCGGACGCCACCTTATACGTGGCGCTGGACCAGGAAGGCACGCGTTATCTTCCTCTTTCCGTACTCGTCACGCTGGGTAAATTCTATTAGGCTCCTTCCGGGAAGCCGTATCGCCCTCATCCCGCTCCATCCTCATCGCCAAAGGAAAGACGCCGGCTCCCTACTCGCGGGACTCCGGCGTCTTTCCTTTGGCTTTCTTGGTATCCGCCCACATGGACAGCGCCATGGGCAGCATTCCGAACCAGCGAACGGTCCAGGGCTCCCGGGCGCGTTTCTCGAGACGGACCTGCTTTCGCTGCTCCTTGGGGGTTTCCATGTATTGAACGACACGCTGGGTAATGTATTTCACCAGTTCATCGCTTTTGGCCATCCGCAGCCTCCTTCTTCCGATCCTTGAACAGGCGGCAATCTTTCTTCTACCAGTTTGCCCCCTTTTCGCTCCCCTTAACCTCTATAGCTTGCATTCACCAAGAACGGTTTCATTTAAATTCGCAGGCAAAAAAAGGGCCGTCTCCCCGGCCCTGATGGGACCGGAGGGATAGCCCCTGCCAGCTTGTAGTTTTTTAAATTTTCTCTGGTGTTTCCAGTCCAATCAGCTTCAGGCCGTTACGCAGCGTGATCTGGACCGCCTTGACGAGAGCGAGACGGGCGCCCCGAAGCGCTTGATCGTCAACGAGTATCGGGCACTCGTGGTAGAACCGGTTGAACGCCTGCGCCACGTCAACCAGGTACCGGCTGACGATGGACGGCTCCAGCTTGTCGGCCGCCTGTCCGACTTTCTCGCCGAACAGGTAGAGCTCCCGCGCCACGCCAAGCGCGGCCGGGTCCTGCAGCAAGGAGGCATCGAAGCCGTTCGCGGGGAGCTCGATGCTGTCCGAGCCGTTTGCCTTGCGGAGGACGCTGCAGGCTCTGGCGTGCGTGTATTGAACATAGGGTCCGGTTTCCCCGTCGAAATTAAGAGCTTCCTCCCAGGAGAACACGATGTCCTTGATCCGGTTGCTGCTCAAGTCATTGAATACAATGGCCCCTACCCCAACCTGCCTCGCGACTTCGTCCTTGTTCTCCATAGCGGGGTTCTTCTGTTCGATAATCTCTCTTGTCTTGGCAATGGCCTGGCTCAGCAAATCCTCGAGCTTGACGACATTGCCTTTACGGGTGGAAAGACTCGCACCTTCCAGGCTGACCTGGCCGAACGGCACGTGAACGAGATCCTTCGCCCATTCGTAGCCCATCAGCTCCATGATCTTGAACAGCTGCTGGAAATGCAGATTTTGCGCGTAGCTCGTCACGTAGATGGCTTTCTCGAAGTTATAGGTCTCTTTCCGGTAGACCGCCGCCGCCGCGTCACGGGTGTGATAAAGCGAGCTTCCGTCCTTTTTGAGCATGAGGGCGGGAGGCATGTTATAGTCGTCCAGCCGCACGAGCTGGGACCCCTGGTCTTCGACGAGCAGGTTTTTGTCCTTGAGCTCCCGGATAACCGGCTCCATTTTGTCAATGTAGAAGCTTTCGCCGGCATAGGAATCGAAGCTTACGCCGAGCAGATCGTAAATTTTGCTGAATTCCTTCAAGCTGATTTCCACGAACCATTTCCATAAACGGTGCGCTTCTTCGTCCCCTTTTTCCAGCTGGGTGAACCAGCCCCGTGCCTCGTCCTCCAGCTCGGGAGCGGAATCGGCCTCGTCATGGAATTTGACATACAGGCGGAGAAGCTCCTCGATGCCTTCCTCCTCGACCGCTTTCTCGCTTCCCCATTTCTGATAGGCGACGATGAGCTTGCCGAACTGGGTACCCCAGTCCCCCAGGTGGTTGATCCTTACCACGTCAAAGCCCCGGAAGCGGAGAATGTGGTAAAGGGCGTTCCCGATCATCGTGGAACGGAGATGGCCAATGTGAAATGGCTTGGCGATGTTAGGTGACGAGAAGTCAATGACGATCGTCTTCCCGCTGCCGTCCGAGGAAGAACCGTAAGAAGACCCGGATTCCAAAACCTCCGAAATGATATCCTCCGCATAGCGCTTCTTGTCCAGATAAACGTTCAGATAGCCCGAAACGGATTCGACTCTTTCCACCGATTCGTGGGAGACTTTCTCCTTCAGGCTGTCCGCGATGGCTTGGGGGGACTGCCGCAAAGTCTTGCTAAGCTTGAAGCAGGGAAGCGAGAGGTCCCCCATCTCGGGGTTGGGAGGGTATTCGAGAAGGCCGAGTACGGCTTCTTCGTCCAAGCCCTGCAGGTGAGGGGCCAACGCGCCGGCTATCAGCTTTTTGTAGTCGATCATTACGGTCTTCCTTTCGGCTTATAGAGTCGGTATACAACAAAGCACCCCGGTTGGGGTGCTCTAGGTTTATGTAGTGGTGCGGTCGAGAGGACTCGAACCTCCACGGGGGTTAGCCCACACGGACCTGAACCGTGCGCGTCTGCCAATTCCGCCACGACCGCTTAATGTCCTAAATTCCATGCCGTTTAACAAGCATTTCATCAGCGGACAAAAAGTAATATACCACGTCCCCTACGGGAATGTCAAACGCCAAAAATAACTTTTTCGGTGGAAGGAATAATTTGGGGGCGGGAGTCATAGCATTGCGCTTGCCAAATGTCAATAACTGTTATACAATGGGAATAGAACATACGAACGGAGGTTCGCATACCATGGCCATGAACGCGATTGATCTGCGCAAGCCGCCCCAGCCGACCGAATCCGAAGCCGCTCTCGTCCGCAAGTACGTCCTGCTGCCTGTTCTGCTCACCATGCTACAGAGGGATATCGATGCCGTTACCCGTTCCGCTCTGAAGGTGAGCCTGCCTTATATCGTCATCATGCAGAGGATGATGGATACGGTCCGGGAAGATCTTTCGCGCGTCCGTTCGGGACTCGGGAAGGCCGGGATCCGGATCTACACCGAGGAGAAGAATGCCAAGGGGATCCAATGCAAGTATGTATGCCGCGGCTACCACGAATCCTTCACGATGTCGCGGGATTCGGTCAAGGCGGAAGTAAGCCTGCTTGCCGGCCAGTATGTGGATGCCCGTTAAACCCGCCAGCTGTAAACGATAGATGGATAGATTCCCGCCTCCCGGGTAACAATTGTTTCGAACCGGCCGGATTGAGTTACATGTTTAGTAAGCACGGCTACGAACTAACCCAGGAGGCGATCTTATTATGGTATACATCGAAAGCAGAGTCATCGACGAACGTCATTTCCTGAACCTCCTCAAGACGGACGAAGGCCACGTCATCGGCAAGCTGATCCGCATCCATCCCACAGGGGAATCCGCAGAGGGCGTTCATCAAGCGACCGGAACCTACACCGAATATACGACCTCGGTGTGCAGCTCCTCCGGTGAAGCGGAAATGGAGGTTCATGCGATCCTCGTAAGAATCGGCGCCAAGCCGGGATCCTTCGACGAAGAGTAAGATAAGGAGACGACCTTGTTGTCGTCTCTTTTTCTTTTAGCTGCGCGATCCGGAACCCACTCTCTTCTATATACCGGAGGTAGCGCAGCGCGGAGGCCTTAGTCGCTTCATATACCGTTCGTCCGATTAGGTAGCCGAGCCTTGTGGCAGTTCCCGCGTAGGACAGTTTGCGGCCTACCCCGGTGGCTGCGATGAGCACCGCATCGGTCGTCGTGCCGGTTGCCCCCTCGCCGCTCACCAAGTGGATGTTCAAGTCTTGAAGGACGGCCGTCTTGGCTTCCGTTGCGGTGATCACCGCATTCACCATGGCCGCGTCGGTCGGCTGGCCGTCCAGCACCACGATAATGTTGATCGTCCCCGGGAATAAGGTATCCTCCGGCTGGAGTAACCCGGCTCTCGCCTTGTTGCTCAGGCCAACCGTTACCCATGTCCTCACTTCGAGCCTATCCGCCCTGCCTCCTTCCTCCACCTGCAGACTCGCGGAAGCGTAGCCTCCATCTTGGACGCGGGCCGCCGTCAGGAGACCCGCCGTCCGGTCCGGCTCGTATCCATTCCGCGTCAGGAAGCCTTCCATTTCGGCACCGGGGTCGTCGCACGAGTAGCTTTTGTCTACTTGCCGGTTCACCAGCCCCGTCTGCCAGCCGAACCCTCCTCCCCATAGGGAAGAATTCAATACATAGAGAGGCTCCGGCGAAGTAACCTCCAGCCAGCTCTCGCCTCCCTTCTCCACGATGCGGCTTCCGATCCCTTGGAGGCCGCTCATCGTTCCTGCTCCCACGGCTTATACGTATAGGCTCTGTCGAGCTTAAGCACCCGGCGGTTCTGTTTGCGGATGAGCACGTGCCGGTCATCCCAAGCCAGAACGATTCCTTTTACATCGTTGGCCGCGTCTGCGTCCCGGATCACCCGGAGTTTGGTTCCGCCCTGCCGGTACTCGTCCAGCTGTTCGTCGGTAATCATGGTCCATCCCTCCTTGCTTTCCTACATAGTTTAAGCGATTGCCGGGCAATCTACAAAAAGTTGGACAGCGGATTTCCATTCCCTACCCGTAAGGAGAGATAGCTTGTGGATAAGCGCACCTATTATGTGGCCGTCGGTCCCGGAGACATTATCGCGGATAAAGGCGCCATGGAATACAACTTCGAGATCGAAGCGACGGACGATGAGCTCGATAAGCTGCAGGAGCTGTTCGAGGATACGGATGAAGCGGAAACCCGCAATGCCCACTGGGCGATGCTTCCCTTCAGTGACAAGGGCCATGACGAGCAGAACGACCTGTATGACCACAACCTGGAAGAGCTCTACCGGATGCTTCACGAGCTGGGCACCCCCGAAACCAAGGCTCACATCGAGAGCATGAAGATCCTGGACTCGTTCAATCGAACCTAAGCCTTTCATAAAAAGACCCGGCCGCAAGCGGCTGGGTCTTGTGCTTATGCTAAAGGAAACTCCTCGTTAAAAGGTCAGCTGACATGTTCCTTGGAATCGTTCGTTTCGTACCAGCAGTCCAATACGGTGCTGGACATGACCCGCTTCGAAATGTATTCGATCTGAGGTTGGGTGAACTGAGGATGCCAATCCACCTCGAGCTCTTGGCACAGCTTTACGATTGTAAGCAGCTCGGACCAGGCGACATAACGCTTATACCAGAAAAACTGGGGATGTTCTATCATATAAGGATACAGATCGTCGAAATCCGTATGCTTGCAGTCCAAGGCGCGCTCGAAATGGGTTTTGGCATCGGCGAGTTTGGTCATTAGGAAATCAACTGGAATATTCTCGGTCCCCATAGGGTGTGCCTCCTCTCTCTAAAGCCTTACCTCAATTATAAGCCAAATTCCTTTTCCAGGGAAGCAGGAATTATTCCTCCAGCTCGATTCGGCCGGGCTGCAGCCGTCCGATCCGGACGAGGGAATCCACCCGGATGCCGAGGTCGCGAATCGTCTGGGCTCCCTGCTGGAAGCTTTTTTCAACAGCGATCCCGAATCCGGCCAACTCGGCCCCCGATCTTTCAATAATGCGAATAATGCCTCTTGCGGCATCCCCGTTCGCAATGATATCATCTATGATCAGCACCCGGTCTTGAGGGGTAAGAAACTGCTTGGACACCATGATGTCGGTGACAATCCCTTTCGTAAACGAGGGCACCCTTTCGCAGTAGGAATCGTTGTCGGTGGTCAGCGTTTTTTTGCGCCGGGCGAACACGAGAGGTACCTTAAGTACATAGGCGGTCGCAAAGGCAACCGAGATACCGGAGGATTCGATTGTGACCACTTTCGTAATGCCTTCATTCTCGAAGCGCTTGGCGAATTCTTTTCCCATTTCCATGATCAGTTCCGGATCCACCTGATGGTTCAGGATGGCATCAAGCTTAAGCACTTCGTTCGAAAGAACAATTCCTTCCTGCAGGATCCGCTGTTTTAACATATCCATCGACCGGATCAACCTCCAAAGCTTTAGTCAAACCAACGGTTTGCTCGGTTCGTTGTGTAATATCATAGCAGAGAACGGGGTTAAGGAAAAGATAAGGTAAAAATTCATCAAATGTTGAAACTTTTAGGCGCTCCAAATGGTCTATAATAATACGAGAGGAAACGTTCCCGGGGAAGGGCCCCCTTCCTGTGCGGGAACGGAAAGGAAGCCAAGATGAAGCAATCCCTGCCTACCGTCATCCTGGGCTGCATTGCAGCCGTCAGTACGGCCGCCGTCATCGGGTTCGTTACGGGTTGGATTCCCGTACCCGCTCCCAACAGCTCCGGACTGAGCCCGGCCAAGCCGGCCGTGACCTCTCCCCTGAAGAACGGGGACAACGGTGAGGCTCAACCCGGCAAGACCACCCAAACGTTAAGCCAGACGACCATCGACGCCTCGGAAGCTTACAGCACCCAACGCCCTTCCTTGATGGCCGTTACCTTAACCCAATCCGTCGAGGAAGTCACGAAGCGATATGGACAACCCTCCAGCGAATATGTCATGAAAGACGAAACCGACCCGATTACCGTATACGAATATAAGGATTTTTCCGTAGGCTTCAACGCCAAGAAGCAGGTTCAATATGTCGAACTGCGCTCGGATCTGGTGGACCCGGGGCTGCACGGCTTCCGGCTCGGCCAGACAGCCGCCAAGGCGGTCGATGCGCTTGGCAAGCCGGATTCGGATACGGGGTATGTGCTGACGTACCGGACGAAGAGTACTATCCTTAAGCTCGACCTGGATCCCGAAAGCAAAACGGTCCATTCCGTTAAGCTTTTTGCCCGGACCGAATAGCCTTTCGAAAGGATTCCGACGATAGACGGTCTCAACCCAAAGAAGCCCAAGTGGGCTTTTTTGGGTTGGCTTCGCATCGGCGCTCCGTCAGGAATGCTCGGGCGGCGTCTTTTTGCGGAACCGGATCGCGCTCAGAACGACGGCGGCCGAAACGGCAATGACGGCGAACAGCCCCCACCCCACATACGTGTGGATCAGGTGAAAGAGGTGTTCCATCCCCTGTCCGACAACCCGGCCCAAGGTAATGAACAGCGTACACCAGACGAAGGCTCCCCTCCGGCGAAAAGCAAGTACTTCCACAGCTTAACCTGACTGACGCCGGCCAGGTAACAGGTGAAATGGCGGACCCCCGGGACGAAGTAACCGAAGCTGACGGTCCATAACCCGTACTTCCGAAACCAGGATTCCGCCCTTTCCAGCCGGCGGGGGTCAGCTTCACCCATTTGCCGTATTTCCATAGGAACGGCTTCCCAACTTTCTTGCCCAGGTAGTAGCTGACAATCATCCCCGTCATGGCCCCACCGAAACTTACGGCTACCGCGAGATAGGGATTAAAGAGTCCTAAGGAGGTCAAATACCCCACGAAGGTCATTAGAATTTCGTCCGGAACGGGGAGTCCGACGATTCCGGCCGCCAGCAGCCCGTACATGGCATAGTACCCGTAACGCACAATAAATTCCTGCAAAGCTTCCTGAAGCATGCCTCTCCCTCCCTCGGTTAATGGGTCTTCCCGCTTTCCCGGCACCTGCTCCCTGTCTGTCCCAGTCATGGAAGGCTCCTCCCGGACATACTGTGTACTAATGCCCGCCTGTCCTTATCTCCTGCCCGCACAGGTGCTATAAGGATGGCAGGATTAAAACGGGAGAGGCGGAACCGGCAATGAGACCATGGGGCAGGATAGTTCAAGTGGCTTTTACGTATATCGGAACGATCGTGGGAGCCGGCTTTGCTTCCGGCCAGGAGATCCTTCAATTCTTTACCCAATACGGCGGGATCGCCACAGCCACCATCGCTCTCGCTACCGGGCTGTTTATCGGGTTCGGGATCAAGCTCATGCTGCTTGCCCAAAAACCGGCGCCCGATCTTACGAAGATTTGAACCGGACGCTGTTCGGTCCGGGAATCGGGGAGGCCTTCAGCCTCTTCCTGATGATTGTTCTGCTTGGCACGGCCGGGGTCATGCTGGCCGGAGCGGGAACGCTGTTTGCCGAACAGCTGGGCTTGTCTTATCAGACGGGCCTGTGGATCACCCTTGTCCTCGGGTACCTCGTCCTCTCCAAAGGCATGCATGGCATTCTTGCGGTCAACACCGTCGTGGTCCCTTTCATGCTCCTGTTTACGGCTGTGGTTGCCCTCTCCACCTGGCCACTTCCCAATGCTTCCAACTGGCTCCGGCTGACGAGCGATTATCCGCTCCTTCAGATCTGGACGGCCCCGCTCCTCTATTCGGCCTTTAACCTCGCGACGGCGCAGGCGGTTCTGGTTCCGCTCGGCACCGCCATCCGGGACCGGGGCATTCTTATATGGGGAGGCGTGTTGGGAGGCGCGGGGATCGGGCTTCTCTTACTGGCGGCTCATTTCGCCCTGTCCGCCCAAATGCCCGGCATTCTGCAATACGAGATCCCGATGGGCCATATTATCCGGCGGCTAGGCGCCGTTGTGCAATTTCTCTATGTCCTTGTCATCTTTGGGGAAATCTTTACGACCTTCATTGCCGATGTGTTCGGCTTGATTCTGCAGATCGAGCAGCGTTTCCGGATCAGCCGGCAGGCCGCTCTACTCGGCATCCTGGCCTTGTCCTACGGACTCAGCCTCGTGGGGTTTCGCCCGCTGCTCAGCTTTCTCTATCCGCTTTTCGGGATGGTCAGCCTGCTGTGGCTGGGGTGGATTCTCGTCGGAAACCGGACCGGAGCTTCCGATCGGCTCCCCCTCCGTAACCGCTATCCCCATCTTATGCGAAAATTCCCGGAGGGAGCAATGCGTGTTTTCAAACCAAGCCCATTATAAGGTATAATTAAAGAAAATTCCTGGAGGGATAGGCATGCAGAAAACGGCTTTGATCACGGGAGGCGGGCAAGGAATCGGACGCGCGCTCGCCTTAAGGTTCGCCCAAGACGGCTATGCCGTTTCCCTGGTGGACCGCGACAAGGAAGCGGGACTGGAAGTAATCCGCCACATCCGCCAATACGGCGGAAACGCGATGTTCATGTGCATTGACGTAGCGGATGAAGAAGCCGTCGCCCGCTGGATGCAGCTCACCCATGAGGACATGGGCCGGGTGGACGTGCTCATCAACAACGCCGGCATCATGGCGAACGGGAGCATGCTCGAGCTGCCGGTTTCGGAATTCGACCGGGTCATCGCCGTCAACCTTCGGGGGACGTTCGTCTGCTCGCAGCAGGCCGCCCGCATCATGAAGAGCTTAGGCAAGGGCTCCATTATCAACATCGCTTCCACCCGAGCTCTTATGTCGGAGCCGGATACGGAAGCCTATTCGGCCTCCAAGGGCGGCATTCTGTCGCTTACCCATGCGATGGCAGTCAGCCTCGGCGGCTACGGCATCCGGGTAAACGCCATCAGCCCGGGCTGGATCGAAACGGCCGATTGGCAATACTCCCCCGGGCGAAGAAGCCGGAGCATTCCGATAGGGACAAGCTCCAGCATCCTGTCGGGCGGGTCGGGGTCCCCTATGACATCGCCGACGCCTGCCTGTTCCTCGCCTCCGACCAAACCGGCTTCATTACGGGCCAGAACCTGGTCATCGACGGAGGCATGACGGTCAAAATGATTTACGAAGAATAAAGGGCCCTTCCCCGCAAAAGGAGACATCATCTGTTATGTGGCTTGTATACGCCGCTGCGGCGGCCGTTTGTTTCGGCTTCCGCGGCATTCTCTACCAATGGACTTCCCGAAGACCGATCGACCGCAATCTTCTGCTCTTGGGCGTTTATTTATGCGGAGCACTGATCTCATTCGTCATTAATCTGTTCCTCGGGCAGGCTTGGACCGCCGGTGCCCTTCTCGGCCTTCTGATGGGCCTGTTCTCCTTCACGTCCAACGCCGCCATGTACAAAGGCTTTGCCGTCGGCAAAACGTCCCTGATCGCCATGCTGATCGGGATGCCGCCCATTGTCGTGGTCGCCTTAAGCTACCTGCTCTGGGGCGAGAAACTGAGCGGAGGCCAGTGGGCGGCCTTCGGCGTCATTTTCACCGGGCTTGTCCTCTTGCGCTGGTCCGGGGATTTCACGCTGTCCCGCTTGAACGGCATCCAATGGGGGATTCTCGCGATGTTCACGTTTGCGTTCACCGACGTTTCGTCCAAGCAGGCTACCCTGCTGAACGGCAACACGTTCCCTACGCTGGCCCTTATGTATACGACCGGCTCACTGCTCTTTCTCCTCCTGTGGCTTAAAGGAAGAAAACGCACTACCGGTCCAGCCGCTCAGCCGGATCCGGACTCCCCGGAAGCCGTCTGGCCGCCGGGCAAGACCTTCTTCTGGGGAATGACCGTGGGCCTCACCAACATCGCCGGCATGATCCTCATCCTTCCGGCGTTCCGGCTTGGTATTACCGGGCTTGTTTCCGCCGTCATTGCGATGAACGTGCTGATGATTCTGCTGTATGCCCGTGTCTTCCTGAAGGAAAAGCTGTCGCGCCTCGAATTAACCGGCGTGCTGTGCACCTTTGCCGGTGTTCTATGCTTAAGGCTGCTCGGGTAGCGGAAGATGCGACAGGCCCCTCCTGCCAAAAGAAAGAAGAAGCTCCCGGCCGGTGAAGGCCAGGAGCTTCTTCTTTGGGTACGCCCGGTTACCGGGCGTTGACGCGCTCGCTCTCGCAAGCGGGAGCCGCGGTGACTTCCTTCCTTTGGGGATGCTGACGTTAAATCGAGGTGCTGCGATAATCGCGGCCCCGCTTCATTTTGGCGATATAGAGCACTTGCCCCAAATGCTCCGAGAAATGATTCGTGCTTTGCAGGAAGAAGTGCAGGTAGGATTGGTCCCGCCCTTGTGAATGCATCGTCCGGTGAAGATCTTTCTCCGAGAGCCCCTCGGCCGTTCGGGTAATCAGATCCATCGCCCACTGAAACTTCTCAATAAGCTCCTCCCGGGTGTACGGAATGTCCAGGCGGAATTCCCCGTCCCGGTCCCTGTGGTCGGGAAGCCCCTGAATCTCCGCTTCAATCCGCTGGTGAACATTGCCTGCCACATGCAGCATCAGATTCGCGATACTGTTGCTCTCCGGCGTCGGGCGCCAATAAAGCTCTTCCTCCGTAAGCTGGGAGACGGCATCGAGCCACCTCTTGGTAATCTGGCGGTATTTGTGCGTCAGCCGGTCGATGAGGCTGCTGTGAAGATCCATTCCTCTTTCCTCCTTATGAGAACGTGATTACGCGTGAACCCGGTGAGCTTCGTATACCTTCGTCAATTGCTGGATGACCCGGTTCATGGAATAGGTCTTCTTCGCTTTGTCGCGAGCGGCCCGGGCCAGGTTATAGCGGTAAGAAGGGTCCTGCATCAGCTTCTCGAGCACTCCGGCTAGCGCGTGGGCGTCTCCAGGAGGAACCAGCAGCCCGTTGCGTCCGTTCTCGATCTGCTCGGCAATCCCTCCGACATTCGTTCCGACCAGCGCCAGCAGGCACAGAGCCGCCTCGGCAAAGACCGAGCCGAACGCTTCCGCACGGGAAGGGAGCACGAAAATATCGAAGAACGGCATAAACTCCTCCGGATGAAGCATATAGCCGTAGAAGATCGTCTCCTCGTAAATGTTCAGATCGACCGCCATCTGCTCCAGCTCCGTCCGGCTCGGGCCGTCCCCGATCAGGTGAAGGACGAAGGTATGGCCTTTCCGCTTTAGCTCGGAGCAGGCCTGGAGCAGCGTATCCAGCCCTTTGGCGGGAACAAGCCGGCACACGCTGATCAGCTGGGGCACGGCGTTCTCATGATTGGACGGCCTAAAGCGTCTTTCGTCGAAGCCGTTCGGGATAACCCCGATTTTGTCCGGGTCCTGCATATAATCCGACAGGTACTGCTTGAAGGAGGCGGATACGGTAATGATCTGGTTGGCTTTATCCTCGAGCTCTCGGTAGATCGAGGTCAGAAATGAGTGCTCCGGCCCGCCTTCGGCGATTCTTCCGTTCAGAATCAGCTCTCTCTCGAAGCTGGAGTGAATGGTCATAAGAAGGGAGTGTCCGGAAACAGCTGCTTCATAACGAGCGCCGCAATCGGATGGTGGGCGTGAATCAGGTCGTACCGCTTCTTGATGCGCATCCTCGTCCACCACAGATAGTCCTTGTACGTTTGAATGTATTTATCCACGACCGGCGTTCCGGCGTATCTCTTCCAATCGAAGGTGCTGAAGGCGACTTCCTCCGTCCCCTTCCCCTGATCCTCTTCGGCAGGGAGAAGAGCTCCATGTCCCATCCCTTCTTCGTAAAACGCTCCTGGATGTAAGGTACCATCGAAGAGACCCCTCCAGGCTGTTCGGGAGGGAAAAACAACGCCTGTAATATATTCATCTGCTGCCCCCTGTTGGCCTGCCTTAGCCGTGTTAGTCTCCATTCTATTGTAACGGGTGGGGGAAGCAGTGAAAAGGATGTTTTTATTCGATGGTAAAGAGTTCCTCCATGGGCATGTCGAGCACCTCGCTCAGCCGCTTGGCCGCAGCGGGTCCTACCGATTTGACGGAGCGTTCGAGCAGGCTGACGTACGCATGACTCAGCTTGCTCTGTTTGGCGAGCTCCCTTTGGGTGAGCCCCTTCATTATTCTGGACCGGGAGAATACGCCCGGCTTCGCCATGATCCTCAACAGTAATCCCTCCTGCGTTCGCCTTTTCGTTCCCATTATATCGGTAAAATTTTACTTTTGCAATCATTTTTGTTAACGGATGTTATGGGTCGGCAGGATTGTATTTACAGATGCAAATCAGCTATGATACAAATGTTAACTATCGCTTACTTTTGTAGGCTTTTGGAAGGAGCATCGCCTCTTGTTCTATGATAAATTAAGGGATCTCCGCAAGGAAAAAGGCTTCACCATCCGCGAGGTGGCCACCCGGTCCGGCGTTTCCGCCGCCTATATCTCCCAGCTTGAGAACGGCAACCGAGGAGTCCCTTCTCCCGAGGTGCTGATGAAGCTTTCCGAAGGGCTGAACGCCTCCTATTCGGAGCTGATGCAGCATGCCGGCTACCTGGAACCGGAAAAAGCCGGAGAAGAGAAGCCCGCCGCCCCCGTGAACCTGAGAAGGCTCTTGAGGGAGAACGAGATTCAATTCGACGGCTTGGTTCTGAGCGATACGGACAAAGAATGGGTGGAGCGGGTGCTGACGGCCTTGTTCTGGAAGCACAAAGTCGAAGCCGATTCGCGCCCCTAATGCCGGCGGGACCCGATCGGAGCCTAAGAAAGGCTGTCTGGGGCTCCTACAGACGCGACGGCTCCCTCGCCTCTTTTACCCGCTTCAATTGAGCCACGAGAATAATGCTGATGATGACGAGCAGGTACCACGATCCGATTTTCTGAATGCCGACGAGGTGCCAGCTCTGCTCTTGATCCGGATACTGCCAAGCCCCGAAAAAGGTGGCGATATTCTCCGCAACCCAGATAAAGAAGCCGATCAGCAGAAAAGACAAGGAGAGCGGCATCCGGTAGGTCCGGTCCCGCACCGTGAAGCTTACCCAGGTCTTCCAGAAAACTACAAAAACCAGGACCATCAGAACCCAGCGGAAATCGGGCAGAAAGTGATGCGTGAAGAAATTCAAGTAAATCAGCGTTCCGAGAACAGCCGCGCTTCCTCTAGCCGGCCAGCCCGTCATGGACAGATTAAACCGGCGCCAGGCCTGGCACAGGTAACTGGCCACGCTCGCATACATAAACCCGCTGTAAAGTGGAACCCCGAAGACTTTGCTCCAGGAGGCCTCCGGATACGTCCAGGACCCCATATGGGTCTTGTACAGCTCCAGAGCGAGACCGATAAGGTGAAACACGCAGATGACCTTCAGCTCATCCTTCGTTTCCAATCCGCTTGCCACCATCATGACTTGAACAAGCAGAAGGACAACCAAAATAAAATCATACCGGTGCCCGGCCGGAAGCGGAAGAAGCTTCGACAGAGCCAGCGTTCCAAAGACGCACACGGCGAACAGGCACGAAACGGCCTGCTGGTAACCAAAATGAAGCAGCTGCATGAAGCTATGTACCAACCGGCTCCGCATCGGGAGCGGAACCCTCGTCGCCCTTTCCATGAATCGTCTCCCCGGAGCCTGCTGGCTCCTGTTATTTGATAAACACGCCCCCGAAAGGCAGCGCCTCCCGCAGCAAGCGGCGGACGAAGCCATCATCCCGCGCTTCCTCCAACTGACGGTCCGCTTTGCTCGTTTGAAGCAGGACGCGGCCCCTCCCTGTTATCTTCCATTGGTAATTCATATGCTGGCTGGCCAAATGATTGCCGTAAACCGACAAATCGAGTTCCGCATTATGGGGATAGGCCACCAGGCTTCCCGTGTCGACGTATAGGGGAATGGTCGGATCCAGGGCCATTTCGTGCAATGGGCCATGGGAAAGCAGCCCGATCGTTCCTGAACCGGTAAATTTCATTCGCACGATATCGCGGGTGATGAGCATGTTCTTGATTTTCAGAAACACCGGCTTCATCTCGATCCCATGGGAATAGAAGAGCACGTTGCGCATATCATACAGAAAATCGTCCCCCTCGTCTACGGGGATTGTTTGGAGAGAGTAGCCGGTCGGCAGGGCGATAAGAAAATGCGCCGGTCCGGTCAGATCGGCGCGGATCCATTTTCTTTTGCGGTACATTCCCCTTAGGTCCAGCAAACGGTCCTCCCGGTTTGCCGGTACACCCTGAAAAGCAACGATGGATTTGGGATGAAGCACGTGAAGCCTCTCTCCTTCGGCGAGGGAGAAATGGGCCCCATTGGGCCGGCTGGCTCCCCTCTTCTCGTGATACTGGATTTCCAAAGCCGTTCCCCCTCCTTGCCGTCACAAGCGGCTTCGTAAATAAACCCTCAAAATACGGGATAACAAGAAATACCCGATTACCAGGCCAAGGAGCGTGAAAAGAACGGTTCGAAGCTGTTTCATGCTCCGGATTCTCGCCTGCTCCGCACTCTGCAGCTGCCCGACCATATCGCTCAGCTGCCGGTTCTGCTCCAGAAGGCGGCGGTTGGCGTCCATCAGCTCTTTCTGGTCGTGTGTCACCTGCTCGGCCGCTTGTTTGGCTGCGTTAAGCTCTTCCTTCGTCCGGGCATAGTCCTGCTGCACCCGGTCGTAATCCTCTTTAAGCTTGTCCACTTCTGCCGGAAGCTCGAAGATTCCTCTGACCGTGTCGATGACCCCCGCATGAGCGGGCGGAACGGACGGGAATAAGAACAGGGCGGCCGCGACGGCCGTCCCCGCTATCCAGCGGACGGGTAATCGTTGTCGGTTCATTGCCATCGCCTCCTTCCCCGCCGGCCTTGTCAGCCGCATGCTTGCTTGGCGCTCCTCAAACGGACACGTCTTTTAGTGCCTTATCCGCAAATGATGTTCTGCTTCCTAATGGATTAGCATGCGCCTACTAGGCTTCCTCACCAACAAAGTTACCGGATAAGGCACTAGAAGGATATACGAATGATTACCCATAATGTTCCTTCCCGTTCCAAAAATCGAATAGCGAGACGGCACAAAAGAAAACCCACCGCGCAAGGTTACCCCTGACGTCGGTAGGTTTCGCTTACCTTATTCTTTGCATGCGGTGTGCTTTCTTAGCCCTAAGGCCGGTTCCGCTGGCTCTTGGCCGCCTGGTGAATCTTCTTCCACTTGTCCTTCTCGGCCAGCTGCAGAGCTTTGTCCTCTTTGCGGAGCTGGTAAGCGAGCTCCTTCTGAAGCTTGACGTAGCTGTCGAACCTCGCTTGATCCAGGGTGCCGTCCTGAAGCGCCTCCTGTACGGCGCAGCCCGGCTCCTTCCGGTGGCTGCAGTCGTGGAAGCGGCAGCTTTCGGCGAGCTCTTCCACGTCCCGGAAGGACGTTTCGAGCCCCTCCGTTCCTTCCCACAGCTGCAGTTCCCTCATTCCGGGCGTGTCAATCAGAAGGCCGCCCTGGGGAAGAACCACGAGCTCCCGGTGAGTCGTCGTGTGCTTGCCTTTGTCGTCCCCTTCCCGGATGCCGCCCGTCGCCATAATGTCGCTGCCAAACATCCGGTTGATCAGCGTCGACTTGCCCGCCCCCGATGAGCCAAGAAGAGCGGCCGTCCGGCCCGCCGTAACGTAGGCGGCGAGCTCCGGGACGCCTTCCAGGCTGAGCGAGCTCACGGCATGCACCGGAACGCCGGGCGCAATGGCCTCGACCTCGGCAGCCGCTTGCTCCACTCCCGCGCATAGGTCCGCTTTGCTCAGCACGATGACCGGCCGGGCTCCGCTTTCCCAGGCAAGCAGCAAATACCGCTCGATCCGGCGGAGGTTAAAATCCTGATTCAAGGCATTAACCAGAAAGACCGTATCGACGTTGGCCGCCACGATCTGTTCCTCGGTCACCTGCCCCGCTGTCTTGCGGGAGAATTTACTGAAGCGGGGGAGAATGCCGTGAATCGTCGCCCGGCCTTCCCCCTCGCGTACGGTCAGGGCTACCCAATCGCCGACCGCGGGAAAGTCCCCCGCCCTATGGCTTCGTGCCTCAGCCGGCCGGTCACCTCAGCCAGCACGTCTCCCTGCCCGGTATACACCCGATACAGATGCTTATGCTCCAAATACACCCGCCCCGCCTGATGGCCTTTGGCCGCATAGGGCTCAAAGGCTTTCGCAAAGGCTTCGTTCCATCCTAAAGTAATAAGGTCCAACTCGGTTCCTCCTCGTTCTTCTTCGCTGCCAGCCGGCTGCTGCCGGATTACCTGCATTCGGATTCCACTGATCAATCATTCGGCATCCCTTCCTTTCCGCTCTACCCAATCTTTTACTATTATAGACCGAGGAAGCGGGGGTGGACCCGTGACTTCTTCGTTATAGCCAAACTTTCCGGAACGGTCTAATGAGAGGGCTAAGGCTTGGAGGGTTGGAGGCCTGGCGGGAAGCGGGTATAATAGGAGGACTATTGTTGGCTGCAAAGGAGTTTGCCCGTCATGACGCAATTGCCCGAATCCTATCTCGACCAAATGAGGAGCCTCTTAGGACCCGAAACGGAAGCCTTCGTGGCCTCTTACCAAGAGCCCCGCACCCAGGGGCTGCGGTTCAATCCGCTGAGAAGGACCGTTTCCGATTCCGTGAAGGAACGACTTATAACGGAGTGGCGGCTTATCCCGGTTCCGTGGTGCCCCTCCGGCTATGCTTATCCCGAGGAGATCCGCCCGGGGAAGCATCCTTTTCACGCGGGCGGCCTGTACTATATTCAAGAACCGTCGGCCATGTCGGCCGTGGAGGTGCTCGACCCGAAGCCCGGAGAGATCGTGCTGGATTTGGCGGCCGCCCCTGGAGGCAAGTCGACCCAAATCGCCGGGAAGCTCGGCGGGGCGGGCCTGCTGGTGGCAAATGAAATTCATCCGGCCCGGGCCAAGATTCTATCGGAGAATATCGAAAGAATGGGAGCGGCGAACGCGGTCGTCGTCAGCGCTTCCCCCGACCGGCTGGCCTCAAGATTCCCCTCTTCTTCGATAAGATCATGCTCGATGCCCCCTGCTCCGGGGAAGGGATGTTTCGGAAGGATCCCGCTGCGATCGGCGAGTGGTCGCCGGATCATGTCGTCATGTGCGCGGCCCGGCAGCGGGATATTCTCCGCGAGGCGGTCAAGATGCTTAAGCCCGGAGGAGAGCTCGCTTATTCCACCTGCACCTTCAACCGCCAGGAGAATGAGGAAACGATGGACGCGATGCTCGAGGAGTTTCCGGAGCTCGAGAGAGTCCGCACTGAGAGGCTGTGGCCCCATAAAGGCGAGGGGGAAGGCCACTTTGTGTGCCTGCTTCGCAAAGACCGAGACGCGGCAGCCGAGGCGGCGGCCGGCCCCGATCGGAAGACCCGCAAGGGCACCTCGGCAGCCGGCAGACGGCCGAAGGGCACGGCCGACGCCTGGGAGCTGTTCTCCCGGCTCCGGGACGAGGCCTTCCCCGGCCTTAAACTGGGGCAAGGTGAACCGCTTCTCTTCGGGGATCAGCTGTATTGGCTGCCTCAGGCCGAAAGCCGCCCGTTTCAAGCCCATTGGCTCGATGGCCTCAAGGTGCTGAGACCGGGCCTGCATCTGGCCGAAATCAAAAAGGCCGGGCGGAGCCGGCGCATGCGCTTGCTATGGCGATGGAACCCGCGGAAGCGGGCCAATCCTTCCGGCTCGACCCGGAAGGGGAAGAGGCGGCTGCCTACTTGAGGGGAGAAGCCCTGCCCTCCCCGGATTCCATCCGCGGCTGGTGCCTGGTGACCGCAGAGGGCTGCCCGCTTGGCTGGGGCAAGGCGAGCGGCGGATGGATCAAGAACCACTACCCGAAAGGCCTTCGCTTGCCCTAGGCCACAGAGCCTCCGGACGGCTGAGGTCGTTCTCCAGACGCAGCCGGTCCTCGATTCGTCCGATGAGCAGGCCCATCCGTTCCCCTACAGGGACGGGAAGCTCTACCTCCCGGACCGCCTTGGCTACATACAGCAGGCATTCCACCATGTCCTCCATCACCGCCGTTTTGCGGCTGTTCCGCACCATATCGGCCAGAACAACCAAATGGCTGAGCTCCTGCTCGGTCCATTTCATGAATAAGCCTCCCTTTTTTGTCTCTTTTTTAATTATGGAGGCTTTTGTCGGATTATGGAAGATGTTTCTTCAACAAAAAGGCCTCTATCCTTCATCGGACAGAGGCCTTCCCTTCCTTAATGCACCGTTTCGTTCTCGAAATAAATTTCATCGATGGGCTCATTTTGATACAGCAAGGTTAGGCTCAGCTCGTCATATTCCTTTTCCTTGTCCAGCTCCCTCATGAGCAGGGAAGAGATGATCTCGGCATCGTCGGCTCCGCCTTTATCGCGGAAGTCGATAAACCCGGTAAGCTGGCGGTGGGCAATGTCCACCGTAGCGGTCCCGATCGGCAGGCCGCCCAGCGTTTGCTGGTAGATCTCGTAGGTCAGCGTATCTCCGTCATCCCGAACGAGAACAACCGAGTAGTCCTCCTCAGCGGCTTCTTCTCCAAAGGCTTCATAAGGGGTATCCAGCAGATCATCATGCGTCAGCTCCACCGTTTCCACGATCTCGCCTTCGTAAATGTGGTTAATGACGAACGTGTCGGCCTGCTCCTCATCGAAGTCGGTCACGAGAAGCTCGGTCACATGCTCGACTTCCCAATCCTCCGGCTCTCTTTCCCAAGTGACGTCACCCGTCAGATCCTCGCTTCTTGTCCGAAGGAAGGCTTCCGCGATCAATTCCTGCTCCGCATCGTAGACGTGATAGTCCACGCGGCTTCCCGTTTCCTTTACCGTGACGAGTTCGTATTCGGCGGACGCCCATTCGTCCTCGTCCATCTCCAGAATTTCCTCGTCTTCCTCCCAATCGGGATCCAGGCCATATCCTTCCTCATCGTCTTCCTCTATAAAGGCTTCCCTTTCCTCTTCGGGAGTGGTGGCGATGATCCGGTCATAAGGGCTGTACGTGAGCAGGACCTCACAGGAGACGGCACGGACCGCCATAATGAAGGATTGAATATAGTCCTGAATAAAGGACGCTACGGACTCTTTGTCCGCTTCCGACAGCGAATCTTCCTCCAGCTGAACGGATCCCGAAACGCGGTCCTGTTCCCGGAATACCAATGTCAAGGAGCCCACATATTGTCCCCGCAGCAAAATGTCGCTGACTTCCCCGCCTGCCGTTCGCAAGTCCGGTCTAAGCATGACTTGGCTCATCCTCATCGCCCTTTCGTGATGGAATAGGTCGAACGCCTTTAGAGTGCCCGGACGGCAAGCAAAATATTGCCCCCTTTCCATACCAAAAGCCGGCCAGAGGCCGGCTTCATCCCGTTATCCCGCTATTCCAAGCTTCCCGGGGCTTAGACGCGGCCGAGCACATGCTCCCGAAGGGCTTCCGCCACTCCGTTCTCGTTGTTGCTGGCCCGGGTCACGGCGTCCGCTTTCTCTTTTACCCCTTCCGGAGAGTTGGACATGGCGATGCCAAGACCGGCCCATTCGATCATCCCCAGGTCATTGAAGTAATTCCCGATGGCGAGCACTTCCTCGCGGCGGATTCCCCACTCCCCGGCCAGGCTACGCAGCGCGTGGCCTTTGTTCGCTTCCGGGTTCATGACATCAAGGAACCTCTGGCCGCTGCGGATCAGCAGCAAGGGGCTTCCGATGCTCGTCCAGTCCTGCTCCATCCGGTTGATCTTCTCCTCCGTGCTGAAAATCGAAAGCTTGACCTGGGGCTCATCCACGTGCTGCACATCGGGAACAAGCTTCGGCTGAAGCCAAAAGCCTTCGTACATCGCTTGCTCTTCTTCTCCGAGCTTTTCCACATAGAGTTCGAACGGGGTGCAGACATCGAAATGAATGCCGTGCTCGCGGCAGTACCGCAGAACGGGCAGCACCTCGTCCGCATGGAATGGAAATTTGTTGATGACGCGGCGGTCGGACGATTCCACCACGGCCGCGCCGTTGTGGGTGATCACGAGGCCCTCCAAGCCGAGCTCCTCCAGGATGGGCAAGGTGTTGGTGGGGCTTCTTCCCGTTGCCAGCACGAGGACCGCCCCGGCTTCATGCACTTCCCGGACCGCCTGCTTCACCGGGTCCGTCAAGACATGGTCATCCGTTAGCAGCGTTCCGTCAACGTCAAGCGCGATCAGCTTATACTTCATGGCTTTTCCTCAATCCTTCCAATTCCTCTGTCGTCAGCTCCCGGTAACCGCCTTTGGGCAGGCTTTCATCCAGGGGAAGCGTCCCCATCGCGATTCTCTTCAGGTAGGTTACTTTTTTGCCTGCCGCCTCCACCATTCGTTTCACCTGATGAAATTTGCCTTCATGCAGGATCAACTGGATTTCCGAACGGTTTTCCTCGAGGTCCGCCGACAGAATAACGAGCTCGGCCGGCAGCGTAACATACCCGTCGTCCAGCTCGACCCCTTTTTGAAACGCCAGCTGGTCCTCCCCGTCCATGATCCCCTCCACCTTGGCATAATACGTTTTGGGAACATGCTTCTTAGGGGACAGCAATTGATGGGCCAGCTTCCCGTCATTGGTCAGCAGCAGCAGCCCTTCCGTGTCCTTATCGAGGCGTCCCACCGGGAACAGCTCAAAGTGCGCGTATTCCTTTCCGATAAGGTCGAGAACCGTGCGGTCCCGGTTGTCTTCGGTCGCGGAGACCACGCCGGCCGGTTTGTGTAGCATAAGATAGACATGCTCGCGGAAGCGGAGCACCTCGCCATGAACCGACACTTCCTCGTTCTCGGGATTCACTTGGATTCCGCTGTCTTTAACGACTTTCCCGTTAACCTGAACGGCGCCCTTCTTGACCAGCGCCTTGATTTCGCTTCGGGTGCCGAATCCGGAGTGGGCGAGCAGCTTATCCAGCCTTTGGGTTGCTTTCATCGGTCGATTACACTCTCCTACCTGGTGCAGGCTGTACTTATCCGTAAGAGAATCGTCACCAATTTCCTTTGCATTTGGGCAGGGAACGTCATATCATATTAATAGAGAAGCCTGTCCGGAAACATCCTGAATTTCCAGGGCATGTCCAATTCAAAAGGAGGGTTAAGGTGAAGAAACTAAGCATTTATTTAACCTGCATCATTGCTCTTTTTGCCATACTTTATGGGATCAATTCCCTGCAGCTGAAAGGCCAGGACAACAATGTATACGGCATGCCGGCCAAGAAGCTCAATCCGGCCACCGTCAGCCAGCTGAAGGACAAGAATTATCAGAATATCATTCTGCCGGATGACCTGAAGAAACGGCTCCAGAACAAAGAATCCCTGTTCGTTTATTACTTCTCTCCCACCTGCGTTCACTGCCAGAAGACCACTCCGATGCTCTACCCTCTGTCTCAGACCATGGGGATCGACATGAAGCAGTTTAACCTGCTGGAGTTCGAGGACGGCTGGCAGAACTTCAATATTCAATATACGCCGACTCTGGTGTATTACAAGGACGGCAAGGAAGCGGGCCGGCTCGAAGGCGAGAACGACGAGAAGACCTTTAAAGATTTTTTTAACAAGTTCAAATCATAGGAAGGGCGGCCGAACGGCCGCCTTTTTTGTGTGTAGGCATGGAATATCGGTTCTCTTCGTTCCTTTAGTCCTCTTCTTGGGCCGCCGGGGGATTCCGTTTCATTTCTTCCACGAGACCGGCCAGATCGGGGTCCAGAATCGTAATCGGGAAGGAGTAGAAAGCAAAGGATTCTCCCGCTGCCAACCGATTTCGGTAAACCAGGCAATTCTCGAGCAGTTCGCCCAGGTCGATGCCCAGGCTGTGCCGCGGATACCGCTCCAGCTTATCCGCAGCCTGGGTGAACAGCTTAAGGCTTCCGCTCGGGTTGCCGTTCCGGTGATGATAGAGGCCGACGGCCGCCTGCAGCAGCCCTTGATACAGAAGGTCGCGCCCCTCCTCGAGCCACAGCTCTTCCATCACTTCGTGGCATTCGAAGTAGTCCAGGCTCACATTGAAATGGTAGAGAAACTGAACGTACAGCGGGTCATAGGGCACGGCTGCCAACTCCTTTCCCCTGCCGCTAATGATCTTTCTTGGCGCGGGAGAGCGATTGTTCAATAGCGTCTGAGAGCTGTTTCAATCCCCAAATGTCTTCCTTTTCCCACATCTCATTAAACTGCAGCTGGAATTGCGCCGCTTCCCGGATCCGGTTGTAGAAGTAGAGACGCTGAATATCATTCAGCAGCTTACTGACCACATTGCTCTTATCTTCGAACGCCTTCTGGGATTCCGTAATTTCATCGCGGATGCTCGACATCTCCTGGTCGAGCTGATAGGCGGCTTCCGCCGCCTTGCTCAGCCTCCGGGTCACGTCCTCAGGCAGAGCCCCCTTGTATTTGTAGTTCAGCGAATGCTCGATCGTCGCCCAGAAATTCATGGCCAAGGTCCGGATCTGGATTTCCGCCAGCACCCGTTTCATCCCGAGGGAGGTCTGCACCGGATATTCCACAATAATGTGATAGCTCCGGTAGCCGCTCTCCTTTTTGTTCGTGACATAATCCTTGAAATACACGATGGTCAGATCCTGCCGTTCGCGGATAATGTGGGACAGCCTCTCAATGTCTTCCACGAACTGGCACATAATGCGGATTCCCGCAATGTCCTCGATGCCGGTCTCGATTTGATCCATTCGGACGTTAAGCCGTTTGGCTTTGTCCAATATGCTCGATATGCGTTTAACGCGCCCGGTTACGAACTCAATGGGAGAGTATTCCTCCCGGCTTTTGAGCTCCGTCCGGAGCAGCTTGAATTTCATTTTCAGCTCTTCTACGGCCTGTTCATAAGGGAGAAGAAATTTGCTCCAATCTCGTGCGTCCATCTAGATAAACCCCTTCCTTCGCCAGTGCTTCCTCCGGCCCAGCGGTCCTGGGATACGGCTGCCGGACGAGCACTAGCTTCTGTGATCCGCGCCGACCGCTTGGGAAATGCTCGTGAAGCCGTCTTTGCGCAGCAGGTCAAGAAGGCCTCCGTTCAGCTTGCGCAGAAGTTCCGGTCCTTCATAGATCAGTGAGGTGTATATTTCAACCAGGCTTGCTCCCGCCTTAATCTTGTCGTAGGCATCCTTCGCATCGAAAATGCCTCCACAGCCGATGATCGGGATCTGGCCGCCGGTATGGGCATAGATCCGGCGGATAATGTCCGTCGTTCTTACGGTTAACGGACGGCCGCTTAATCCTCCCGTTTCCGACGCATGGCGGTTCTTAAGCCCCTCCCGGCTTATGGTCGTGTTGGTGGCGATGATGCCGGAGGCTCCGCTCTCCACGATCGTATCCACGATATAGTCGAGCTCGGGCTCGCTCAGGTCCGGCGCAATCTTGACGAGCACCGGCTTTCCTCCGTCGTCGGCCCGCTGCTGCTGCCGGGCCATTTCGTCCTTGACGGCAGCCAGAAGCCGGCGGAGCTCATCCCCGTGCTGCAGGTTTCTAAGCCCCGGCGTGTTCGGCGAAGAGATATTGACCACAAAAAAATCACCGTATGTATACAGCCTGCGGATACATGCCCGGTAATCGTCTTCGGCCGATTCATTCGGCGTCGCCTTGTTCTTTCCGATATTAACCGCAACGGGAATCGGTCTCTTGCGGATTCCCTCCAGATTGCGGGCCATCTCTTCGGTTCCGACATTATTGAAGCCCATCCGGTTCACAAGAGCGAGATCCTCGGGGAGTCGGAACAACCGGGGCAATTCATTGCCCGGCTGGGGCTTGGGCGTTACCGTGCCGACCTCCATGAACCCGAAGCCGACGGCAGAAAAGCCTCCACCGCTTCCCCGTTCTTGTCGAGCCCCGCTGCCAGCCCTACGGGATTCGGGAAGTCGATCCCGAACAGATTGACCGCAAGCTCAGGTCGCTTGGCTACCCCGTAAAGTGAACGCAGCAGTGCGATAGATCCCGGTAGGGATGCGGATTTGTTAAGCCCTCCGATCAGCAGATGGTGGGCGCTTTCCGCCGACATCCGGAACAGCGCCGGTTTTACTAACGATTTGTAAAGCATGCCAACAACACTCCGTTTTCCTAATGACTTCTACCGATCAGTTTATCTTTTTCCGCACAAAAAGGAAAGGGGCGGCCACCTAAAAACGGCCCGGGCCGAAAGCAAATCCCCCTGCTAATCCGCTTTCATTATGTTAAACTATAGGAAGATAAAGGTCTAATTCCACCAAAGGACGGTCGATTCCCGTGAAAAGAAAAGCAACCCCCGTGTCCCGCAGAGCCAAGAACGAAGTCAACAAAAAGGCCATTGTCTGGGCAGGCTCCATCCTGGCCGCCATCGTCATTCTTATGGCTGTCCTCCTTATTGTTAACCGCTAGTTAAAAAGGAGCCGTCACCGATTAAGCCGGGGCGGCTCCTCTGTTATAGCAGGCGATCTGGCCGGATGGCGGCAGAAGCGGCTAATCCAGCCAGCGATACCGGGTCCCCGGGTTGGTTTCCTTGACCTGGGGCGCCAAGCGGAAGCGGGGGACCGAATGGGCGGGCTCGTCCGGGGAAAGCATGCCCCCTGCAGCAATGGTGACCCGGGTTCCTTTCGGCACGAGATCGTACAGCTCCTCAAGGTCCTCCCTCAGCATCCGGATGCACCCGAGAGACTCATCCTTTCCGATGCTGGACGGCTTATCGGTTCCATGGACGGCGTAGCGGGGATCCGACAGCGTCATCCCCCGGCTGCCGTATTCACCGTTCGACCGTCCGTTCGGATTCCGGACCTTCTCGGTAATCTCGAACACTCCCTCGGGAGTCCGGTCCCCGCCGAGCCCCGTCCGGTAGCTCCTCAGGATGACATCCCCGCTGACAAGAGCCAGGCGATGGCTCGCTTTGTCGATGATGATCTCGAGAGGTTCGTTCAATCCCTTAGCCTTTGCGGGGCTGCCGGCTGACGCTGGGGCTTTCGGAGAGGCTTTCTCTCCGTTCTGAGGTTGTCCCTCATCCCACGCTTTCTCTCCCGCTAATTCGGCGAACGCTTCCTTCATATAAGAGGTATAACCCGGCAGCCAATTATCGGGATAAGGGCGGACCAGTTCCTCCACCGTTTCCGGAAGCTTTCCATTCCGGCTTCGGAAATGGGTAACGGCGGAACGGAGCACGGCGAGCTGTTCCTCTTCTTCCTGCCACTTCTCCACCGTCCTGGCCGCCTCTTTTCCGTCCGCAGGCTCGCATTCGCACGTTTCCCGATTATGGTAGCGCACCGTTACGTTCCCGCCGTCAGCGGAACGCTCCGCCGTGGCCAGGGGGACCAGCTTCTGCGCCCAATCCATCCACTTCCCGTCGGAAGACGTGCGGGCTCCGGCGAGAATGGATATCGTCTTTCCCTTGGAAGGCGCTACTAGAATCTCCTTAAGCCGTTCTTTCCATTCATTAGGCTTCCCGATCCCTCCGGCCAGATATACGTCGGTGCGGGGCTCTCCGTTGGAGGGCACGGGCCGAGCAACGGCCTCTGACTCCTGCAGGAAGGAGGGACCGGCCGGCAGCTCGGAGCCGGAAATGGGGGCAAGGAGAAGGAGCAGGAAAGGGAGAGCAAACGCCATTCGGCCAATCACGGCCCCCTTCGTCTCCTCCCGGCCTCCGTTTCGGCCTCGGCAGGGGAGCTTAGGCTGCCGGCACGCTTATCCGCGGCGAGCCGCTCCTTAACATCCTGAAGGGTAAAAGGCGGTTCCTTCTTCTCAAAGGCCGCATATATTTCCCCTGCCTTGGCGTAGCAGTAGTGGGCCTTCCCCTGCTTGCCCTGGGCTTCGTATTCTTTTCCCAGGAGGTACCAGCCCATCTGATTGCCGGGGTGGTCCGCCACGAACTTTTTGAGAAAGACCATGTCCTCCTTCAACGCTCATCCCCCGTTCCTGAACTCCCAGCCCTTCTATCTGGGCATCATCCCGTACGGATCGCGGATGATAACAAGCTTCTCCGTCCCAAGCCACTGGACATCGAATCCCGCTTCTTCCGCAAAGAACCGGACCGGGACAAAGGTTCGGTCCTTGCTGAGATAAGGCGCCGTGTCCATAGTATGGATTTCCTTCGGCCTATCCCCTTCCTGAACCGAGATGGCCTTTTGGCCGATTGCGAACTCAAGAGACCGGCTGCCGCGGGTCAAGCGCACACGCCGGCCATCGTGCAGATAGTCGACCCGGTAACCGAGGCTCTCCGCTACCTGCCTTACCGGCACCATCGTACGGCCGTCCGTAAGCTCAGGCTCCGCCTCGAGGGATAGCGTCTTCTCTCCCACGGCTATCCGTAAAGATGAACTTCCTGCACCTGCCGCCGGCAGAGAATAATAGGTGATTTGACGCAGCTTATTGTTGTATGAATCGGCTACCAGCAGGCTTCCGTCCGCTCTAACCGCCACATCTGCCGGAAGATGAAGCTCTCCGCTCTCTTCGATCCCGTCGAGCTCCCCTACGAACTGCTCTCTCTCCCCCGCTATCGTGGTGACCCTTCCGTCAGCGAAACGCCGGATGGAATGATTCAGGCTGTCCGCAATAAGAAGCGCACCGGCTGCATCCAAGGCGAGTCCGCGGGGAGAATGAAATTTCGCGTCGCCGGCGGGGCCGTCGGCAAAATCCCCCTCGGCGTAAAGCGCGTCCTTCCCGTAGAGGGAACGGGAGCCGCCGGTCTCGCCGCCTGCCGCCGTTGTAACGGTTCCGGTGCGTAAGTCGATGTAACGGATGCGCTGATTCCCCGTATCGCTCACATACAGGTTCCCTTTCGCATCGAGAACAAGGCCGGACGGCTCGTTGAACTCCGCCTGGTCGAGACGCCCGTCCCGGTAATTTCCGGCAAACTGGGGCTTACCGGGGACCGCTTCGACGACACGGGAGGAGGGGTGGTTCAAGGTCGTCACCTTACCGGAAGGATCGATTCGCCGTATGGCATGATTGAGCGTATCCGCCACATAGACCACTCCGTCCGCGGTCACGGCGACGTCCCTCGGATGGTTGAAACGGGCCTCCCCGCCGATTCCGTCGGAAAGGCCTGCTTGCCCGTTACCGGCCAAGGTGGAGACTTTCCCATCCGGACGAACGACCCGGACGGCGTGATTGCCCGGATCCGCCACATACAGCCGGCCTGACGCATCGGCAGCGAGCCCTTCCGGTTCGCGGAAGAGGGAGGCGCCGGACGGGCCGTCGAGCAGGCCTCCCACCGGAAAGCCTCTGCTGTCCTTTTCGACTGTCACGCCGGTGAGCGTGCTCACCTTCCCTTCCTGGATCCGCCGGATGACTTGGCTTCGGGTATCCGACACGATTTCGCTTCCGTCGGAGAGGACGAGCACCGAGCCCGGCTCACGGAAGGAAGCCTCGGCAAGCGGGCCGTCCTGAAGTGCGAAGTCACCGGTGCCCGCATACGTCGCCAGGTCGCTAAGAATCCGTCCTTTCTCGCCGAGGACGGGGAATTCCCGGCATCCAAAGCGGATACGGCCGGCACCGGGATAAGCCAAAGGGAAGCGGCAAGGGAAAGCAGGGGCCAAGCAGTCATTTTTTTCATACGCTTCTCCTTACGTCACAATAAGTTAGTTAGCATCCGTCCGGACGACGGCTGTATATTCGGTTGTTCCGGACGAGACCCAAACCGCTTCTCCCCGGCTGCTCACCCATTTGAATTTCGACACCAGAAAGCGCATGTCTTCGCCAGTTAAGAGTGCAGGATCTACGAGCAGAGGAAGACGAAGGAGTCTCTTCTGAGCCGCGGAGGCCGGCAGGTCGGCATATTCCCCTGCCGTATAAGCAGCCGCCGCATAGATCAGCTGCTGCCGGCTGCCGGACCGTTCCCGGAAAACCAGCGATTCGAGCCGTGAGGAAGGCAGAAGCTCGCTCGTTGTGGCTGAATCGGCCTTGATAAAGCGGGATGACAGGTCAAGCTCCACCTGAACGCCGTAAAAGGCGGGGACGTTCTGGACGGTGATGTCCAGGTAAGCTTGCCGGTAATCTTCCCCATTCACAGTCCCAGGAAGAAGGTTCAGGGCTGCCGTCAATTGGGGAGCCGGAGCCTCCGTCGGTGCCGGGGTTGCGGTCGGGGTTGGAGTGGCGCTGCTTCCCGGACTACCTCCCGGCTCTGCACTGGTTGTTGGAACGGGAGTTGGAGAAGGAGTCACGACCGGTGTCCTTTCGGGTGTTCCCGTTGGCGTTGGAGCGGACGATGGCCCCGGTACGTTTCCGCCGCCGGTTCCCGGCCCGGGAACCAGTCCTCCCTCCGCCTTCTTCGCCCTCTCCAGAAAGTCCTCCCGCTCCTGGCCGCTAAGCTGGCTTAGATAGGCAAGCTTGGCTTTCTCCGCCTGTTCCTTCTCGTACTGCTCGTTCGCCTGATCAAGCCGCTCTCTCTTC
This sequence comes from Paenibacillus sp. CC-CFT747, assembly GCA_030323305.1. Lineage (GTDB taxonomy): Bacteria > Bacillota > Bacilli > Paenibacillales > NBRC-103111 > Paenibacillus_AO > Paenibacillus_AO aurantius. The sequence goes on from CP106741.1 coordinate 6,065,468, forward strand.
TCTGCTTGGGGCCCGTAGGCTTCCCGCCCGATCCGCAGCAGGGCATCCAGTATGGTCTGCTCCTGCTTCTGAATAAGCTTCTCCTTCTGCTCCTCCAGCTCAGGGAAAAGCTTGGCTTGCAGCCGCTTCATCTCGTCTGAAACACCGGCCGAACGGTCGATAGGCTTCACCTCCGACAGGTTCAGGACTTCGCCGCCCGACTGCTCCTTCATTTCTTGTAGCAGGCGGTTTACCTCAGAGGCGTTCATTTTGCCTTGGTCGAGCCCTTCCTTTACGATATTTCCCACCATCTGATCGAAATTGCTGAATACGCTTTTCAGCTTCTCCGGCGTTTCCGTTTGCAAGGGAGAAGCCGCCCCCTCTTTGACCGCGGTCCCTCCGTTCGCCAGCTGCTTCTCCAGCGTCTTCTTCTGTTCCTCCAGCTCCTTGTCGATATCCTGCTTGTTCCGGAGGATTCTTTCGATAACTTCCGGAGACGAATAGCGAACCAGTTCGGATACGTCCACAATCGTCACTTTCGGGTCCAGGTCCTCCACCTCGCCCCTGGGCCCCACGGTGATTTGCTGGGTCGGAAGAAGCAGCACTTGGCTTCCGGTCGAGCGGTCCTTTACGGTAACCAATCCGGAGGCCGCGGTCACGTAGGTCTCCTCCGTTGCCGGGTTCGCATGGACGAACCAATGAGTGCCCCGTACCCCCATGACGGCACTTGAGGTTTCAATCTCCATCTCGTCGGTGCCCGTCAGGTGCTGGATTTTGGACCAGATGGCGCCGGCCCACATCCGGAGCTTGCTCGTTTTGCCGGAGCCTTTCTTGGCGAGCTCCGACAGGTACACTTCCGAATTCGCATCAATGGTAAATTCGGAGCCTGTGTCCTGCAGCTTGATCGAAACGTAGGAATGGTCCCCGGTCCGTATGTAATCGCCCTGGTTCAAGCCCATATCCACATAGACCTCGTAGGCACGCGAACCTCCCGCGCTCTTCACGGTCGCCTCACCGCCCACCTCGGTTACCACGGCTACCCTTCCCGATTTGGCCGCCGCTATGCCGGTCCCGAGCCCGGGACAGAGCCCAACCAGAAGAAGCAGACTGAGTAGCAGCCCGGCCCCTTTCCGGCCCCCTCGCCTTAGCGAGCTAATCGATTCTATCATTTGTCTTCCCCTTCCTGTTTTTCCCTATCTTTCTATCATTGTAATTCTCTCATAAGAGGACTGCAATTCCAGTTTCCTAGGAACGGATAGCTTCCCCTTCCGTCTTTCGACTTTTTACGCGTGATTCTTTGTTCCTATATTGTCGCTGGCCGGGTTTTGTATTATTGTTTTCCTAGATTCATAAAATGGGATAAAAGTAGGGAAGCCATGAGAAAGACTCTGTTAAAAACCGCCGTCCCTGCCAATGCCGTTATGGTACTCGCCGTTCTGCTTCTCCTGCTGACGGATTCCTTGAATGCGCTTAAGCTGTCCCTCTATGATTTCCATATGCGGATGACCATGGATCACCGGTACCATCATGACATCGTTGTCGTAGGCATCGATGACCAGTCCCTGAAGGAGATAGGAAGTTGGCCCTGGGACCGTACAGCCTATATCCCCCTGCTTCAGAAGCTCGAAAATGCCGGAGCCAAAGTCATTGCGTTCGACATCCTCTTCAGTGAAAAAGGCGACCCGGACAGCGACCGGAGCCTGGCGGAAGAGCTCGAGAAGCATCGGAACATTGTCCTGCCGGGCCAGGCTGTCTTTGAAGGAAGCTACAACGATGTGGCGAACGGGAGTCTTGCCAAACAGAACCGGAACCAGGCGCCGGCCGCCAAACGGATGAATCTGCCTTTGGACCTGTTCGGCAAAGCCTCCCAACCCGCTCATCTTAATGCCGCCGTGGACGGAGACGGCGTGATCCGCCGGACGTACCTGCAAATCCGGACTCCTCCGGCTTGTTCTCTTCGCTTGCATTGAAAGCCGCCGAAATGGCTGGGGTGGATACCCGGTCCGTCACGAAACGGTTTCCTTACTCCATGCCCATCCGTTACGACCTGCTGTCGGAAGATATCCAGTACATTCCTTTCTCCAAGGTTCAAACGGGCAGCTACAACCTGAAGGACCGCATCGTGCTCGTGGGCTTTACCGCTTCCGGCTTTGAGAACGATGACGGAATGACGCCTGTCGAAGGAAGAACCAAGCTGGTGTACGCTCAAGCGAACATCATCAACCAGCTTATGCAGGGACGCTTATTGAAAGAAGCGGACGCCCGCCTTTCCCTGCCGCTGCTGTTCCTGTTCCTCGCCGCCGGCTGGTGGCTTACGCGGAGAACCCGGCCTGCAGCAGGAGCTGGCTTCCTCCTGATCCTTGCCCTTCTCGCCCTTGCCGCCCAATATGCCGCTTTCTCAGCCGGGTATTTCGTAGATGCCGTCTATCCGTTAACCGCTATGCTTCTGGCTTATTTGGTGAACTTGTCCGTGCAGGTTTATCAGGAATCCAGGCACAAGCAGCACATCGTTCAGCAGTTCGGCCGGTACCTGTCCCCCGAAGTCGTGAAGGAAATTGCCGGAAGCGATCAAGCCATCGGAGTGGGCGGCGTGAATAAAGTGCTGACCATTCTGTTCCTGGATGTGAGAGGGTTTACGGCTCTGTCCGAGAAGCTAAGGCCCGAAGAAGTCGTCGGCTTTCTCAACCGGATGTTCGATCTGATCACGGAGAAGGCGCATGCCCACCACGGCACCATTGATAAATTTATCGGCGACGCGGCCATGATTCTTTATAACGCCCCTCTGGATGTTCCCTATCATGAATACCATGCCGTCCGGACCGCTTATGACATTCAGCAGGGAATGGAAAAGGTTCGAGCCGAGGTAAAGGAGCTGTACGGAGTCACCATCAGCGTGGGGATCGGCATTCATACCGGAGAGGTTGTCGTGGGAAACATCGGCTCTTCCGTGAGAGTCGATTATACGGCGATTGGGGATAATGTGAACCTGGCGGCCCGTATTGAGTCGCAGGCGGCGGCCAACCAGATTCTCGTCTCGGAAGCAACCCGGGTGCGCACGCTTGATTATTTCGAATACCTCTCCGTCGGAGAGAGGACATTAAAAGGCAAAACGTCCGCGTTTCCTTTATATGAAGTGACCGGAGCGCTTGGCACCCTCGAACCGCCTGGCGGCGGCTTGAAGGAAAGAAGAAAGCCCCGGTAACCCCCATCCTGACTACCATTTCCTATCAAAAAAGCTCCTCCTCCCTGTAGCCAGGGAGGCAGGAGCTTGTCTTGTTATAAGAGGATGGTCCGTCTGATTAGTTGTTAAACGGAGCGTCGGCTACTTTGATGGAATCCGTTGGGCATCCGTCTTGAGCGTCTTGAAGATCGTCATAAAGGTCTTCCGGAATTTCGGTGTTCCCTTTGTTGCCGTCTCCTTCATAGATCGTCTCGGCCAGACCCTCATCGTCGTAATCGTAAATGTCAGGTGCCGTAGCGCCGCAAGCACCGCAGGCGATACAGGTTTCCTTGTCTACCCAAGTATACTTTGCCATGTGATAGTTTCCTCCTCAATAATTTCCTCAAAGTAACTATAATACAAAAGCCTATAAAGTTCAATTCCTTACGAGCGCCCTTATTGTTCGTGCAACCCTGTCAAACTATTCGCCCGAATCGCTCTTGGCAGCCTTTAAATGATCCATTTGCAGAGAGGTTCCTCTAACCTTGTGATTGCGGATCAGCGACGAAGGATCGCTGCCGATCATGCCGGCGGTCAGAATGGCGCTTTCGCCAAACTTATCGCGGATGCGGTCCATCGCCTGGGTCAGGCTCTCCTTCTTCGGCTGCTGCTCGTAGCTGAACAGATCGAGCTGAATGGCCGACTCGGCCTTCGGCTGCAGATTCTGAAGCGTGATGCCGAGCAGGCGGACCGGCTTCCCGGCCTGCCAATTCGCTTCGAACAGCCGGCAGGCCTCCCGATACAGGTCTTCATAGTTCTCCGTCGGTACGGGAACCGTGCAGGAGCGGGTAATCGTCCGCATGTCCGGATCCCGGATGGTAATCTGGATGGTGCTGCCGACAAGCCCCTGCCTCCTCGCTCTTCTCGCCACCTGGTCCGCCAGGTTAAGGAAGACCCGCTGAATATCCGCCGGATCGGTAAAATTGCTCGGAAGCGTCGTCGTGTGCCCGACGGACTTGCTGGGCTCGCGGACCGGATTAACGGGCGATTCGTCGTGGCCGTTCGCCGCCCGTTTAAGCCAGGCGCCCAGCACGCCGAACTCGCGCGTCAGCAGCGCTTCCCCGGTATGGGCGAGCTCGCCGACCGTGCGGATGTTCAGCTTTAGCAGCTTCTCCGCCGTCTTTCCGCCGATGCCATAGATGGTGTCGCACGGCTTATCCCACAGAATGAGCGGAACGTCGCGAAGGCGGAGGACCGAGATGCCGTTAGGCTTTTTCATATCGGAGGCGATTTTCGCCAGAAGCTTGTTGGGCGCTACCCCGATGGAGCATGGCAATCCAAGCTCGTTCCGGATCCGGGTCTGAATGGTTTCCGCTATTTCGAGCGGGGCTCCGAACTGCTTCGAGCCGGTAATATCCACGAAGCACTCGTCTATGGACATCGCCTCGATCTGGGGAGAGTAATTCCCAACAATGTCCATGAAGCGGCGGGAAAAGTGGCGGTAGAGATGAAAATCTGGCTGGATCAGAATAAGCTCCGGACAGGCCTTAAGCGCCTGGCTAACCAGCATGCCCGTCCGGACTCCGCTGGCCCTTGCCTTATAGGAGGAAGTCACCACGATGCCCTTGCGCAGCTCCACGCTTCCCGCCACGGCCACCGCCTTGCCCCGGTACTTGTCCGGCTCGACCGCTTCATGCACCGAGCAGTAGAAAGCATTCATATCAATATGTAGAACAACCCGCCCTTTTTTGGGATAAAAGCCTTCCGCCGACCGGTTCATCTCCGTCCTCCTTCCCGCGGTTTCCTTCCGTCTTCGTATTCATTCCCTAAAGCATAGCTTCCGTCCTTCATGAGGTCAACTCTCCTCTCCTGCGGAAACAGCCGGACTTGCCACTCCCCACAAATCCCCTGTCCTCCGGCGGAGAATATGGTATAATGAAACAATATCTTTTGGAATGGAATTGGAGCTAGGAGGAACGAAACTATGTCTACTATCATCTCGGTCTTTGACACGACCCTCCGGGACGGAACCCAGGGAGAAGGCATCAGCCTGTCGGCGGAGGATAAGATCAAAATCGCACTTAAACTGGACACCTTGGGTGTCCATTATATAGAAGGCGGAAATCCGGGCAGCAACAGCAAGGATATCGAATTCTTCCAGCGTGTTAAGCAGCTGAAGCTCCAAGCCAAGATTACGGCGTTCGGGAGCACCCGTCGCAAGGGCGCCATCGCCGAATCGGATGCCAACCTTAACCGGATCATTGAATCGGGGGTGCAGGCCGCCACGCTCGTCGGCAAGGCATGGGATTTCCATGTCCATACCGCCCTGCAGACGACCCTCGAAGAGAACCTCGCCATGATTTACGATTCGTTCCGCTACCTGAGCAGCAAGGGAATGGAGACGATCTATGACGCCGAGCATTTCTTCGACGGCTACAAGAACAATCCCGAATACGCCATCGCCGCGCTTAAGAAGGCCGAGGAAGCCGGTGCCGCATGGGTCGTGCTGTGCGATACTAACGGCGGGACCCTCCCCGGTGAAATTCACGAAATCGTTTCGCGGGTACGGGAGCAGATCTCGACACCGATCGGCATCCATACGCATAACGACTGCGAGCTCGCGGTCGCTAACACGCTGGCCGCCGTACAGGCCGGCGCCCGCCAGATCCAGGGCACCATTAACGGCTACGGGGAACGGTGCGGCAACGCCAACCTCTGCTCCATCCTGCCGAATCTGCAGCTTAAGATCGGCTACTCCTGCGTAACCGACGACCAGCTCAAGCTTTTGACCGGGACCGCCCGTTACGTAAGCGAGATCGCCAACGTCAACATGCCGGTCAACCAGCCTTATGTCGGAAACGCCGCTTTCGCCCATAAGGGCGGGATACACGTGTCCGCGATCCTGAAGGATTCCAAAACGTACGAGCACATCCAGCCGGAGCTCGTAGGCAACAAGCAGCGTGTACTTGTTTCCGAGCTGGCCGGGCAGAGCAACCTCTTGTTCAAGGCCCAGGAGCTCAACCTGAACCTCAATATGGAGAACACGGAGACGCGCGCCATGATCGACCGGATCAAGGAGCTGGAGCACCAAGGCTATCAATTCGAAGGGGCGGACGCCTCCCTGGAGCTCATGCTGAGGGAAGCCTCCGGGGATCTGGAGGAAATCTTCACGCTCGAATCCTTCAAGCTTCTGGTTGAGAAAACGAAGGACCGTTCGGTCGTTTCCGAAGCCATCGTTAAGGTGAAGGTTCATGGAGAGACCGTCTATACCGCGGCGGAGGGCAACGGCCCCGTCAATGCGCTGGATAACGCCCTTCGCAAGGCACTGTACCAGTTCTATCCGCAGATCGACGATATGCACCTGTCCGATTACAAGGTCCGGGTAATTAACGAGAAGGATGCTACGGCGGCCAAGGTCCGCGTGCTCATCGAGTCCACTGACTTCAGCAACAGCTGGAACACCGTCGGCGTCTCGGAGAATGTCATTGAAGCAAGCTGGCAGGCCCTGGTGGACAGTATCCGGTATGCCCTCATCGGCAAAACCCGCTCCCCTCAGTCCGCCGAGGCTCCAAGAGAACGGCTCGGGCTTGTTAACCACTAACCCCTGCGTTTCCTAAATAAAAAGCTGTCTAACCGTCCCTTTACCGGGATGGATTAGACAGCTTTTTTAACGTTTGGCGGACCAGAGCTTATTGAAACGTTAAGAATCGGCGAATTCCTTTAATTTCTTCTCCAGCTCTTTGCCCGGTAAATAGTGGATCACATCCACAATGACTCCGTTGCGGTCCACGAGAAAACTCGTCGGGATCACCTGAACCTGGTATAACTCCGCAGCCTTCCCTTCCTTATCAAGCAGAACCGGAAATGGATAGGGGTACTGGTCCAGAAATTCCTTCACTTCCTTCAAGTTGTCCCCTTTGGTCACGTTCACCGCATAGATGTCCAGCTTGTCTTTAAGCTTGTCATAAATACGCATCAAATCGGGGGCTTCCGCTTCGCACGGACCGCACCAGGACGCCCAGAAGTTCACAAGAAGGGGTTTCTCCCTCTTCCCCCTACGGAATAAGACTGATTGTCCATGCCCGTAAGGGTAAAGCTTGGCGCTAGAAATTGCGGTTTGGGGGCCGTTTCGGAAGGCAGCACCACCGCCTCTTCCTTCGCCGAAAGGTTCTGGTACACGGCCAGTCCGGCAAGGAGGCCAATGATCAAGATGACCAGCACATTCTTCTTCATCTCTCGCGTCAGTCCCTTTCGTTATCGTTACCCGTTCTTTCTATAATATCTCCAATGCTTCCGCATTTCCATCCTTCGCGTCTGACAGTCCAATGAACTTTTTGGGAACGGTGGAGGGGTATGGACGGCGGAAGGCGCGGGAATATTAGTTACACCATTGCGGAAGGGAGTACCCATATGCAGAACGTCAAAGAAAAACGGCTTCGAATCCGGTTTGAAAGCGACATGGAGCCCAAAGAGCCCCAAGCCAAAAGCAAAAAAGCGAGCAAAGGGAAGGATGCGGGGGAAAGGGACAAATTTGGGAGTTCATCGCCATTGCCACCATACCTTTGGTCATGGTTCTCGGGAATTCCATGCTCGTGCCCATTCTTCCGGAGATGATGACGCAGATGGGCATCACCAAAACCCAAAGCAGTATGGTCATAACGCTTTTCTCGGTGACAGCCGGTTTGTTTATTCCGCTGTTCGGATACTTGTCCGACCGCCTTACAAGGAAAAAAGTTATCATTCCTTCCCTTATTCTTTACGGAGCAGCCGGGATCCTGTCCGGTTTCGGGGCGGTTTGGGGCTCCTACACCATCGTCATTATCGGCCGTGCTCTTCAAGGCTTGGGAGCAGCCGGAACGGCACCCATTGCTATGGCTTTGGTGGGCGACATGTACAAGGGTGGGACGGAGAGCAAGGCGCTTGGTCTGACGGAGGCTTCGAACGGCACCGGGAAAGTGGTGAGTCCGATCCTCGGCTCCCTGCTGGCGCTTATCGTCTGGTACGCGGCTTTTTTGCCTTCCCGGTCTTCTGTGTCCTCTCCATTCTGGCTGTTATTTTCCTCATCAAGGAGCCGAAGAAGGATAAGGAGCCGCCCAAACTGAAGGAGTACCTTCATCACATTTCCACCGTTCTTAAGAAAAAGGCCGCTGGCTCATCACGTCGTTCTTCGCCGGTTCGCTTGCCTTGTTTATCCTGTTTGGGGTGTTGTTCTTTCTTTCCAATATTCTGGAAGAAGCCCCTATTCGATCGACGGCATCCGCAAAGGCTTTATTCTTGCCATTCCGCTGCTGGGCATGGTGGCTACCGCCTATATCACGGGCAGCCGGATCAAGAAGAACGGGATCCTCATGCGTTGGCTGATGAACATCGGCCTCATTCTCATGACGGTCTCGCTCGGCCTGACCATCTTCTTCTTTAAGAACCTGTACCTCTTAATCGGCCTCCTTACGGTCAGCAGCATAGGGACCGGGCTGATTCTTCCCTGCTTGAACACTATCATAACGGGAGCCGTCGCCAAATCGGAACGGGGCATGATCACCTCCCTGTATAACTGCCTGCGATTCCTCGGGGTCGCTGCCGGCCCTCCCTTGTTCGGTTGGATGATGGACAAATCACACGGGCTTATCTTCATAACGGTGTCGTCCCTGTCGCTTATTACACTCGGGCTGGTATTCTTTCTCATCAAGCCGGATAAACAGGTGAGCTCGACCACAGACGTTACGAGGCCTCCGGCCGTGGGCTATAATAATAGGAGAAAAGGAGGAACCGCCCTTGATCCTGACCACACCGACCGTCCTGGCTCAAGTGATCGCCCATTGCCAACAGGAATGGCCGCAAGAAGCGTGCGGCCTCCTGCTCGGCAGCCCGAACGGCGGGGACGTGCATGTTTCCGCGGCGGAGCCGCTTCGCAACCTGTCCCGGGACCCCCGCCGGCACTTTCTCGCCGACCCCGAAGCGTGGATCGCTTTCCTGTATGCCGACCGGACGGAGGCCCGTTCCCTGGTCGGCCTTTATCATTCCCATCCGACGGAGCCGGCGGTACCTTCCGCAAGAGATGCTGACAGCCTATGGACCTTCCCGGCCTATTGGATCGTTTCTCTCCGCAACCGGGACACTCCCGAAGTGAAGGGGTACCGGCTGGAAGGGGCCTCTGGACAACAAAAAAGCCCCCTCGGCTTCAGGGAGCATTCCATTCGGCTTATCGCTGACTAAGATGGGCGTACAGGTCGCCCAAGGTCAGCACATTCTTCTCGGCCATAAGCGCCAGCATCCCGGCCCACAGCTGCGCTGTCATTAGGGAATCCGCCAAGGCATGGTGGCGGTTTTCGGCCAAGATCGAATATTTCTCCAGAAGAATATCGAGCCCGTAGTGGGGCATACCGGGATGAAGCCATTTGCCGAGCATCATCGTATCCACGATCCGGTGAGTGAGCGCCGTTTTGGACGTCTTCCACAAGGCGGAGCGGAGAAATGGCTTGTCATGGCCGCTTCCGTGGGCAATCAGGACCCGTCGGTGAACAAAGGCCAGAAAGCGGCTCAGCACATCAAGCAGATCCGGCGAGGAGGCCGCCATTTCGTTCGTAATGCCGGTCAGCCGGATCACGTCTTCGGGGATCTTTCGGCTGCACTGGACCGTGCTGTAGAACGTTTCCTCCCCCAGCACGACTCCTCCCTTAACCGCCACCGCCCCAACCGCTATAATTTCATCTCCATGATAGGGAGAAAAACCGGTCGTTTCCAAATCGAAGACGACCGCCTCCATTTCCTGCAGCCGGATCTCATACATGGATTCCTTCCGTTGCTCCTTCATCATGGAGCGGATGAAAGCCATATGCTGCGCGCTTCGGGGGTCGAACATGGACGTGAAGGCCGGAGCGATCCCTCCCATCTTATAGAGGTTCCACATTCCCTGCTTCCCCGTAGGTCTAGTCGGCTTCATATCCGGCTCCCTCCTCCTTCAACAAGGATTTGGTCTGCCGCTTCACCTGTTTCTTTACTTCGGAACGAAGCTTGCGGCCGGCGGCGAGAGCATGCTTAAGCTCCTTCTGCACCTCTGCCGTTAGTAAGGTTCGGTTGAGATACGGATGATTGTGGTACAGACCGTTCTCCTCGCGGCGGGGAACCAAGGCGCGGACATGCAGCACCTCCAGAAAAGCCTGCCGCCAATAACCTGCCGTCCCGCTGCCGATCACCTGAATGCGATGCAGGGCTTTCACCCGATCCAAGGTCGAGGCTTCCGTCAGCCCACAGCAGACGGCTAGCATACGGATTCCATTTACCAGCGGAATGTACGCCCCGTACTTAACATCGAAACCGCCTGCGTCCTCGCCATATCTTTCGGTGATGATCCGGCCAAAAAAGCCGGAAGCTGTCTTGCGGTGCAGTGTATTGTGAAGCATTCGCTCCAGCAGAACCGAATCCCGGCGGGCTTCCCCGAAAAGCTTCTCCACAATGACCCGGCACAGCCTCTCATCCCCGTAAACGCAGCGCAGGTCGGAGGAAATAAGAAGATACCGCACGGATTCCCAGGTTAACTCCTGCTCCCAGCCGGCAAGCATTTCCAGATAGGCCTTTAGAGGCTTTCTCCACTGCGGGTTGGTGCAGACGACCCCGCCCTCGCAAGGGGGATACCCCGCCTCCTGAAGCCCCTCGGAAATCGCCGCAGCCAATCGCTCAAAATAGGCCTCCACCGCTTCTTCTTCCCCTTGGGAAGGATTCTGGTACAGGAGCCCGTTGTCCTGATCGCTCCACAGCGTCTGCTCCCGGCGCGCCCCGCTTCCATACAGAACAAAAGCATAAGGGACGGGGGCAGCCCCCATCCCTTCTTCCTTTACTAGCTGCTCCGCCAGCTGCACCGTTCGCCGGATCACCGCATCGTGAAGATCGTTGACCCCGCCGTACCAGGCAGCTGTCTGTTCAGGAGGAGGGACAGCCGCGAGGGGCCGCTGAGCTCCATCCGGAGCTCCAGCAGTTCCGCGAAGTGCTCCGCCCGGCTTACTCTCTCTCGGATGCCTTCCGGATGAACCCTTCTCACAGCAGCATCCCCGCCTTCTAATAGTAAGGTCATGGAAGAATCATCAGGCCGGGATTATCCGACCAGGCTTCCGCTAGTGCCCGCTTTGGCTCCAGCCGTCTCGCCTGTCGCAGCTTCCGAAGCTTTCTTCATTTGCTCCGGATACCCGTAGGTTCCATGCTCGCTCAGGTCGAGACCGATGATTTCTTCCTCTTCCGTAACACGAAGACCGATAGTGGCTTTCATCAGCCCAAGAATAATGTAGCTGAGGATGAAGACGAAGGCAAACGCTCCGAATACCCCAAGGGCTTGAACCCCCAACTGATGAAGTCCCCCGCCGTAGAACAGTCCTGCACTACCTACGCCTACGCGTTCGGCAAGCTCCGGTGTAGCGAAGAACCCGGTGGACAGCGTTCCCCAGATCCCGGCGATTCCATGTACGGAGAAAGCATAGATGGGATCGTCCACGCCGGCTTTCTCAAACCATTGAGCCGTGAAGAAGGTAATGATTCCTGCCAGAGCACCGATGACGACGGCGGCCCAAGGCTCAACAAAAGCACAGGCGGCGGTAATGGCGACCAGAGCGGCCAGAACCCCGTTCAGCATGCTGGGAATATCGGCCTTTCCGAAGTACATCCAGGACACGATCAAGGCAGCTACCGCACCGGCAGCGGCGGCCAGATTTGTCGTCAGGGCAATGTAACCGAAGAAGCCGTCTCCCATGGCACTCAGCGTGCTGCCCGGGTTGAAGCCGAACCAGCCGATCCACAGAATGATAACGCCGAGAACGGAGAATACTTGGTTATGACCGGGGATCAGGTTCGGAGTGCGGTCTTTGTTGTATTTGCCAATACGCGGCTTAAGCAGCAGAGTCGCAACAAGAGCGGCGGTCGCTCCCTGAAGGTGAACAACGGTCGACCCGGCAAAGTCCTGCATCTTAAGATCGGCGAGCCATCCGCCGCCCCATACCCAGTGAGCGACGATCGGATAGATCAGGATCGTGTAAAGAACGCCAAACAAGAAGTAAACGGGAAGCTTTCCTCTTTCGGCAAATCCGCCCCAGGCAATGGCTAGGGAAACACCACAGAACGCCAGCTGGAACAGGAACTTTATTCCGATGGGAACATCGGAGAAGGAAAGGGATCCGAATGCGGCTTTGGCCTGCTCTTCCAATCCATTAACGAAGAACCCGGTAGTCCCGAAGAACGAGTTGCCTTCGCCAAAGGCCAATCCAAAACCTACCGCCCAGAAAGCCAGGGCACAAATGCCGAAGGTCAGTATTGTTTTACCGGCAACGTGACCGGCATTCTTCATTCGGGTCGAACCGGCTTCCAGAAGGGCGAAGCCTGCCTGCATGAAGATGACCAGAATGGCGGCCAGCATGACCCACACGGCGTCGATAGCCGCCTGGAGCTGAGGATTCGTTGCCTCGTCGGCCGCGAAGGCCATGGTCGGGAACAACAGAGTCAGCATCAGCACAGCAGCGGATAACTTCTTAATCAATATAACCACTCCCCAATGTCATAATATATAACATAAAGTCTTGTATGGAGTAATTATATGATCTCATGTTAGATAATGCAACATTAAATTTTTTTTCCTTGTTAAATTACACAAATCTAACATGGAGAGTTATAGTTATCGGTTTGGCACCTTTCCTTTCTAAGCTATCGGCCTGCCTATCCCGGCATTACCTCCATACAAAAAAAGGACCTGTTACAGGTCCTTTGCATGGTTTCCTTCTATTAAATAGGCTCGTGCCTACTCCTACAAGAAACGTTTGGAGGTTACGTAACGTCCCTTCCAGTAGCTGTTGAAGTACGAATAAGTAACGCCCGGCTTGCCGTAGGTGTGAAGCATCTTGCCGTTACCGGCATAGATGGCCACGTGGGTCACCCTGCTGCCGCTTGTTTTCGATGCCTTAAAGAAGATCAGGTCGCCCTTCTTCAACTGGCTGATGGGCACGTACTTCCCTTTTTTCGACTGCTGGCTGGAAGTGCGGGGAGATAGACTCCCTGCTTCTTAAACAGATACTGCGTGAGGGAAGAGCAGTCAAAACGGTTGGTTACCCCGGACGGTGCTCCGAACTGGTAACGGACACCGAGAAAACGGTTCCCCATCTTAATAACGTTGTTAGCTTTCGAGACGCTATAAGCATGAGCTTGTCCAGCCGGCAAAGCCAGGGTGGCCGGAACCGCCGCAGTAAAAGTCAAGGTCAAGGCGATGGCTACTTTCGCTGCAAAATTCTTTCTGTTACGTTGTTCCACAATGTACCTCCTGATGTCTGACTTCAGCTGCCTGACCAAGGTTCTGGTTAGTTAGCGGCTGCTGTGAAACGAGTATAACAAATTTAAACCTGCCATCATTTACTACCATCGGCCTCATTGCAAGCGTGTTCTAGGTTTAGGCACCTTTGTGACAATTCTGTGAATAATTATTTTCTCATATGGGTTGACAGCCCTTTCAGCCGGTTGACAAGGGTTCGGGAGCCGAAGCGTACCGTTTGACTGTATGGTTTAATTTCAGTAGAATGGGGCATATAATGAAGAAATAACAAGTGCGGAGAGGGCGTGATGTTCTTGGGGATGTGAAGCTTTACCGGATCGGCCAGCTGTCGAAGCTGTCCAACCTAAGTCAGCGGACCATTGACTATTACACAAAGCTTGGTCTGATTGAACCCGAGAAGCGCTCGGACACCAATTACCGGTATTACAGTGATGAAACCTTGGTTCGTTTGAAACGTATTGAATCCTTGAAGAAAGAGAAGTATACCCTCGAAGAAATCAAAAACAGCCTAAAGGAACTGGACCGCGTCGGACACGACGATCTGGTTACGAACAAGCTGGCCGATCTCCAGGCGCGCATGCGCCAGCTGGAGAAGGAAGCCAAGGAGCTCGGACCGATGATCGAGCAGCTTAAACCCAAGCAGCTCAAGTACGTGTCAAAGATTCTGACACCTCAAAGCGCGGCCTGCATAGAGGCGATTTTGCTCCTTTTAGGGAAAGGACCTCTTCTCTAATCTCATATCAGGAGGTTTTCGCATATGCCGTATCTTTTTCACCCCATGGATTTTCTTATTATCATTGCCTTCGGCTTGTCGATGTGGGCCTCGTTCCGTGTGAGGGGAACCTTTAACCGGTGGTCCGAGGTCAGGGCCATGTCAGGGATGACCGGATATGAAGCCGCCCGCCGCATGCTGGATCATAACGGCCTTCATGATATCCCGATCGAGCCGACTCCCGGCGCCCTCACCGACCACTACGATCCGATCCATAAGGTCGTGCGGCTGTCCGAGCCGGTTTACTACGAGAGTTCCATATCGGCTATTTCCGTCGCCTGCCACGAAGTGGGCCATGCCATCCAGCATAAAGTGCATTACCCGATGCTGGTCGCCCGCCACAAGATTTTCCCGGTCGTGAATTTTGCTTCCGGCGTGGCTCCATTCCTGCTCATTGCCGGGTTTCTGATGAGCATTTCTAATTTAATTCTGCTCGGCATCATCTTCTTCTCCGTAGCTGTCCTGTTCCAGGTCATCACGCTGCCGGTCGAATTTAACGCCAGCAACCGGGCCAAGCAGCTGATGGTCACCGAAGGGTTCATCTCCGGAGACGAAAGCCGCGGAGTAAGCAAGGTGCTTAACGCCGCCGCCCTGACCTATGTAGCGGCCGCCCTCGTTTCGCTGCTTCAGCTGCTGAAGTTCATCATGATTTTCAGCGGCAGCCGTTCCAACGAATAATCCTGCAAAGCGATAATGCTTGGCATCACTCAAAAGAGCCATCCCGCCGGAAAGCGGAATGGCTCTTTTCTTATTCCCAGCCGGCGGCTGGGGAAACGCTTGTCAGGAAACTCGGCGTCCCTTCAGCGGCTGCGGAAATAGTCAAGGAGAAACTGGCGGAAGCCTTCCGCTACAGGCGGAAGCTTCTCGTCCTTACGCCGCACAAGCCCCACCGTACGGGTTACCCGGGGCTCCGAAACCTTCACCATGGCCGGCTGAAGCGGCGAAATTTCGAGCAGAGCCATCTCGGGTAGCAGGCCAACCCCCATGCCGGCCGCAACCAGGCCGCGTATCGTATCCGTTTCTTCCCCTTCGAATCCGATCTTCGGAATAAAACCGGCCTTCTTGCAGGCTGCTAGAACGATCGAGCGAAGCGAATAGGCTTCACTGAACATAACGAACGGGTCTTCCCTAAGCTGCTCCAGCCGAATCATCTCCTCCCCGCCAACGGGTGCTGGGCAGGCAGGATGGCGAGCAGCTCCTCCTCCATCAGAAGCTCACCGGCCACGTAATCATGGATCTCGGGAAACGGCGAGACGAACGACAGATCGATCTCCCGGTTGATAACATCCTTAACCAGGCTGTTAAAGGTCCCCTGCCGGAGACGGAACTTCACATTCGGATGGTTTTTGCGGAATTCCGCCACGACGGTCGGAAGCAGGTTGATGCCGAGCGTATGGGGAAAGCCGATCCGGATCTCTCCCATGGCAGGATCCAGAAACTCGTGCACCTCTCCGACCGCCCGTTCCAAGTCATTCATGATGCCTTCCACCCTCTTAAGAAACAGCTTTCCTACGGGGGTCAGCTGAAGGTTGCGGCCCTTCTGGACGAATAGCGTCACCCCTAGCTCCTCCTCGAGCTGGTGTATCTGCCGGCTGACCGCCGATTGGGCGACATGGAGCTCCTCCGAAGCTTGGGTCACATGCTGCTTGCGGGCTACTTTGATGAAGTAATGCAATTGTCTTAGCTCCACTCTATAACCCCTTCTCAATTGGACAATCCCATTTCCAACAGTTTATAATAAGATGTGTCAAAACACCATCTATATCCTTAAAGGAGGAACCGGAAACCATGGCTCAAGCAACACTGAAAGGAAATCCGATTACCTTGGTCGGCAATCAGGTGAAAGTGGGCGACCAAGCCCCCGACTTTACTGTGAATAAGAACCTCATGGAAACGGCATCTCTTAAAGATTTCGAAGGCAAGGTTAAGCTGATCAGCGTCGTTCCTTCCCTGGACACCGGCGTTTGCGATGCGCAAACCCGCCGCTTCAACGAAGAAGCTTCCAAACTTGGCGACAAAGTCGTGGTTCTGACGATCTCCAACGACCTGCCGATGGCTCAAGCCCGCTGGTGCGGAGCAGCCGGAGTGGACCGTGTGATTACCCTCTCCGACTATAAAAACCTCAGCTTCGGACAAGCTTACGGCGTCGTCATTGAAGAGCTTCGCCTGCTGATGCGCTCCATTTTCGTTATCGACGAAAACAACAAAGTTCAATACGTGGAATACTTGAGCGAAATGACCGATCATCCGAACTATGAAGCGGCCATTGAAGCGGTTAAGAAGCTCGTGTAATACATAGTTACCCAGGCCGGGGACCTTCGGGCTCTGCCCGCCTAAACAAAGAAGCCCTTTCAGGAGCCGGACGGCATCCGAAAGGGCTTTTCCTATGCACTTTCATTAGTTTAGTTGTTCTTTTTATAGGGGGCCAGACGTTTGTCCAGGTGCCGGTAGATCTCCAGAATGGTCCGGTAGTTCGAGCCCAGGTCCCCCAGGGAGCCGCGGGATGCGGAGTAAATGTCAACAGCGGATTCCAGCGGGTTAATTCCGAACAGGGTAAGCGTGATGTCCTGTTTCCGTCCGCTCATGGTGCGTTTCTCCACGACAATCTCGCCGACGTTCTTAACCTCATGCAGCACCTTGTAGCCGCTGAGCTTCTTAAGGATGGTGGTCACTTCTTCCCAGAGCTTGTCCTTGGAAAGCTTGTAGTGCCTTGTTCTCAAAGCAGGATCCTTGGCTTTCTCTCCTGTGGTCTCATGGCTGCGAAGCAAGCCAATCAAGGTTCTTTTAAGCAACGCCTTGCCCCCTCAGTATAATCCTTCCAACCCGATGGTCTATATAGGTCTTCAACTATTTAATCTTAACATTCTTTTATGCATAGCAAAAGAGGAAAAGAAGCCCCTCGGCTTATTTAATCCTATGTAAGCGAATACATGAAAAGCATTTTCACAACCGGGAGAACAACCAAAGGGAACGGGCATCTCCCGTTCCCTTACTATTCCTAGAACGCCGGAACCTTATTACCGGTAACGCTCCAGCAGACGGTCCAACTCCTTCTCGTCAGACGGCGACGGCGCGGCCACATCCGCGATCAGGCTCCAGGCTTCTTCATGAACCGCGGTTTGCCCCGGCTGCACGGTGCGAAGCTCGCCCAGCGACTCCAACTCCAGAAAGTGATCGCACACATACGATTCGAAGGAAACCCCGTAATCCGGATAGCAGCCTTCCCGTTCGTGCTTGTATTTCTTCAAGAACAAGCTGTTGTGGTTGAAATAACCGGCCCATCCCTCTTCGTTATTGGTTCCGATCTTAAAGGGAGTCGGGCCGTTGCCCTGCTTCAGCACGATATACCGTTCTCCCCAATACACGCGCTCGTCATTCATCCGGCTGTACGGCCAGACGGCTAGCACTCGGTTGGCCAGGAGGCCTGTCTCGCGCTTGGCCTGCGGGATGACCGCTGTGCCGCCGGTACCCATAACCGATAGCGCCCAAGGGGCGAACTCGACCGGCCAAGCCCCCGGTTGGTGACGCGATGAACAACGGTCACCTCTCCCGAAGCCGGCTCCATTCGGACTTCGATCTCCTTCTGAAGCTGCGTCCATCTTTCTTCGGGAGGGGTCAGGACGATGCCGTTCTCGATTTCCTTCCATTCGACCGGATCGTTATCCGGGTAAGTGCTCCGGGGCACAGCCTCGGGACTGGTCCAAAGCCGGTGGCCGCCATAAATTTTCCAGGCTCCTCCGCCTACCGGCGCGAAGTGGTCCCCTTGCTGGACAATGGCCTCCTCCGCGTCTTCCATAAAGAAATTCGGCCCGTCGACAAAGCCGAAGCGGATGATTCTAGGGCCGAAATCCAGACTCGCTACTAGCTCCACGACTCCGTTCGTCAGCCTGACTGCCCTCCCCCATCTACCATAGGTGATCGTCTCGATTGTCACGTTCCCCATCGTTCTCCCCCATTCGAATTAGTGAAAGCCCATCTCCGTCATAAAACGGCGGAAAGCCTCGTTTCCTTCTTCGTTACGTTTGTATACTCCCGCATCCATCAGAACACGCAGGAAGATTCCTCCGATCTCATCCTGCAGCACCTGACGGGCTTGTTCCCGGTCCAGCCCGGTTCCATAGCGCTCGACAAGCGTTCGGATCCAGGGAGCATGCTGGTGAAGCGGATGCTCCGGACTCTGCAAGCCCTCCCAATCGCTCTTGCCGCCGGTCAAGTAATCGGAGATCGCTTCCAGCTCTTCCTTCAGTCTGCCGGGAAGCACAGCGAGGCCCATGACCTCGATTAAACCGATGTTCTCTTTCTTCACATGGTGGAGATCCGCATGAGGATGAAAGATACCAAGCGGATGCTCCTCCGAGGTCCGGTTATTGCGCAGAACGAGATCAAGCTCGTACTGCCCGTCCTGGTTACGTCTCGCAATCGGGGTGATCGTATTATGGGGCACCGGTGTGCCCTCAATCTCCGAATGGGAGCGGATGCCGACGGATTCGTCGCTGTAGGCTCTCCAACCGGAAAGCAGACGGTCCGCAAGTTCCACAAGCGGTTCCTTATCGTCCGCAGCCAGCCGGATAACCGACATTGGCCAATGGACGAGGCCGGCTTTTACCGCCGGGAAGCCGGGATGAGTGAAAACGGCCTCCACGGGGGCAAGCTCCATCGGGAACCGGTGCCGGCCGCCCTGGAAATGGTCATGGCTTAGGATGGAGCCGCCCACAATCGGCAAATCCGCGTTCGAGCCGATGAAATAATGCGGAAACGTGCGGACGAAATCCAGCAGGCGGACAAACGACTGCCGGCTGATCTGCATAGGGGTATGGGCTTCGCTGAACACGATGCTGTGCTCGTTGTAGTACACATACGGGGAATACTGCAGATACCAAGGCGCCCCGTCGAGCCGTAGCGGAATGACCCGGTGATTCTGGCGGGCCGGATGGTTCAGCCGGCCGGCGTAGCCTACATTCTCCAGGCAGAGAAGGCATTTCGGATACTGGCTCTGGGGCAGTGCCCTTTCGGCCGCAATGTCCTTGGGATCCTTCTCCGGCTTGGACAGATTGATAGTAATCTCGAGCTCCCCGTAAGGGGTCGGCGTTCTCCAATAGAGGTTGTTACGGATGCGGTCCATGCGGATGTAATTGGAGTCCATGGAGAGGCGGTAATAATCATCCGTCGCCTTCTCGATGGATTCCTCTTCCGCGGTCCGCCAGAACCGACGGGCCACCTCCGACTGCCGGGGCATCAGCAAACCCATCAGGCGGGCGTCGAGCAAGTCCCGCCGGGTCGTGGTGTTCTCGGTCATCAGACCCTGCGCTGCAGCGTAATCGAGAATCCGGTCCAGAATTTCCACCGGGCTCTCCAGCTGCTCATCCGGAAGCTCTCCGGCAAAAGGCTCCTCGACCTGAAGAAGATCAAGAAGGGCATTCGTCGCCGGAATGCGGTCTTCCCTTTCGATCATGCCGCGCTGCTCCGCAAAACGAACCAAACGGGCAATCTCCCGTTTAATGTCCAAGCTTTCCAAGGACGATTCTCCTCTCTCTACTTACCGTCTCCGTATCCGTCCGGATGGCTGCGGTGCCATTTCCAGGCCGTCTCGATGATCTGCTCCAGGCTGTCCCGTTTCGGCGTCCAGCCTAGCTCTTTCTTCGCCTTCTCGGAGGAAGCGATAAGGACCGCCGGATCTCCCGCGCGGCGAGCTTCCACCTTAGCCGGAATCGCATGGCCTGTCACCCGGCGCGCTACGTCAATCATCTGCTTAACCGAGAAGCCCTGCCCGCTGCCGAGGTTATAGACGGCGCTTTCTCCGCCTTCCCTCAGTCTCTTAAGGGCCAGAATATGAGCGTCGGCCAAGTCCGAAACATGCAGGTAATCCCGGATGCAGGTTCCGTCTTCCGTCGCGTAATCATCGCCATATATCGAGATGAATTCCCGCTGGCCGAGGGGAACTTGAAGGATAAGCGGAATAAGGTGCGTTTCCGGGGAGTGATCCTCTCCGATCCGGCCGCTTTCATGAGCTCCCGCTGCGTTGAAATAACGCAGGGAAACGTACTTGATCCCGTGTGCCGTATCAAACCATCTCATCATCTTCTCCATGGCCAGCTTCGTTTCGCCATAGGCATTCGTCGGAAGGGTACGGTCGTCTTCCTGGATCGGAACCCGCTCCGGCTCCCCGTAGGTTGCCGCCGTGGAGGAGAACACGATTCTACTCACACCGTGCTCCTGCATTTTCTCAAGCAGGCACAAGGTGCCATACACATTATTGTGATAATATTTCCCGGGAAGCTTCATGCTTTCCCCCACGAGGGAATTGGCTGCGAAGTGAATCACGGAATCGATTTCGTTCTCCTGGAAAACCGTTTCTAGAAAATCAGCATCCCGTAAATCTCCTTGATAAAGCTTTCCGCCAAGCACCGCCTGCCGGTGGCCCTGCTGAAGGTTGTCAACCACCACAACATCCTCGTTATGATCAAGAAGCGCCGCCACCATATGGGAACCGATGTAACCGGCTCCCCCGTTACCAGTACCGCCATTGCTTTCTCCTCCTTATCGGGTAAGCTCCATAACCCCGTTGCCGATCTCTCCGACATAGAAGTCCCCTTGGAAATCGGTACGGTCCGCATAAGCCTTGCCGACTTGCTCGATAAAGCCCTGAACATGATCGCCATGGACAAGAGATACCGTACATCCGCCGAAGCCCGCTCCGGTCATCCGGGATCCCAGCACGCCCTCGGCCTTCAAAGCCTCCTCCACCATCACGTCGAGCTCCTTACAGGTCACCTCATAGAGGTCGCGCAGCGAGTTATGCGAAGCGATCATCAGCCGTCCGAACTCTTCGAGATCCCGTTTCTTGAGAGCCTCTACGGAGCGCAGTACCCGGTCGTTCTCTTCGATCACGTGACGGGCCCGCTTGCGGACCGTCTCATCCGGAATAAGTGATTCATTAGCCTCGAACTGTTCCAGCGTAAGCTCGCCCAGCAGCGTTAATTCCGGGAACTTCGCCTTAAGGTAACCGACCGCCTGCTCGCACTGCGACCTTCTTGCGTTATATTCGGAGTCCACCAGTCCGCGGCGCTTGTTCGTGTTGCCGATGACGATTTTGTACCCCTGGCTCTCAAAGGGAACCTGCTCATACTCCAGCGTGTTGCATTTCAGCAGAACGGCATGGTCCTTCTCGCCCATCGCGACCGTAAACTGGTCCATGATGCCGCAGTTGACCCCCATGAACTGGTTCTCGGATTCCTGGGCGACAAGCGCGAGCTCCACCTTATCGATCTTGTGATTCTCCATTGTCATGAAGCCGAAGGCGGTGACGAGCTGGATGGAAGCCGAAGAGGACAGCCCCGCACCGTTCGGAATCTCGCCCAGATACAAGACGTCATAGCCGCCAAAGGTATACCCTCTCTTGCCCAGGTGCACGAGTACGGCCTTCGGGTAGTTGATCCAATCGTCTTCCTTCACATTTTTAGCTTCCGCCAGGTGAACATCTCCCGACACGGGAAAATTTTCGGAAGCGAAGCGGATGGTTTGATCCTCCCGCTTGCGGAGGAGCATCGTCGTCCCGAAAGTAAGCGCAGCGGGAAAAACGTAGCCTCCGTTGTAATCCGTATGCTCCCCGATCAAATTTACACGGCCCGGAGCAAAAAACACCCGGATCCCCTCTTCGGAGCCTCCGTGCCTCTCCACGAATTTGTTCTTGAGAACTGACAAATCGGCCATCCTCAACACCGCCCTGTTCATAATGGTTGAATGTTTTCGTTTATGATAATTAATGATCATTTACTTTCATTTCAATTGTATCGGATTAGGACCGAGGTGGCAATGTTTTTTTGTGTGTCCCCTTGGCCGATCAGCGTTTGCAGGCAAACCGTGGCAATCTGAGGGTTAGACGAGAATCACTTCGATGCCTCTCTCCTCCAAGGCTTCCCGGTCCGCCTTCGATAGAAGCCGGTCGGTAATAACCGTGTGAACCGAATCCAGCGAGGCGATGCGGCCGAATGTCACTTTGCCGAACTTGCTGTGATCGGCCACGACGATGACCTGCTGGGCGATGGAGATCATCCGCCGGTTCACACTCGCTTCCTCCAGACTCGGCGTCGACAGGCCGTCTTTCATGTGAAAGCCGTCCACCCCGAGAAAGAGCTTGTCCACCCGTACCTCGTCCAGAGACCGTTCTGCAAGCGGACCAACCAGGGCGAAGGATTTGGGCCTCATTTTCCCTCCGGTCAGCAGGACTTCCCATTCTTTTCCTGGTGGAACAAGAGCGGGGAGATTGGACGCGTTGGTGACGACCGTTAGCCGCCGCTTGTCTGCCAGCTTGCGGATAAGAAACATATTGGTCGTCCCCGGCGTCAGCAGAAGCGCTTCCTCTTCCTGTACAAGAGCCGCCGCCGCGGCCGCTATTCGTTCCTTTTCCGCCGCAAAGGCCTCTTCTTTCTCGGAAAAGGATTTCTCATGGGCTGCTTCCCTCAGCAGCCCCCGGGCCGCCATCGCTCCGCCATGGGTGCGCCGCAGCAGTTGCTCCTCCTCCAGCCGTTCCAAATCCCGGCGGACGGTTACCGGCGACACGTCAAGCGCTTCGCTAAGCTCCGCTACCGTCACTTTCCCCTGCCGGTTGACGATTTCTACAATCCGGACAAGCCTTTCCTCAGCGAACATACCGCCCCTCCTTACACCCTTTTCATCATTTCCCGAATCCCCATAAAAGCCGCTCCCCGCGCGCAGGCTTCCTCCCCGAGCTCCGAGTAACGGATTTCCACCGCTTCCCCCGACCGGAAGGGAAACCGGCTCCGCATGGAACTTGCCATCACCTCTTCGAGCCAGCTCCGGTAGAAGGCGATGGCGTTCCCGAGGACGACCATCTGGGGGTTAAAGGTGTTAATCAGATTGCCGATGCCCACGGCCAGGCTGCCCCCGATGTCTCTTATGGCCTCCCGCGCCTCCGCATCCCCTTCCTGAAGCCTCCGCGTCACCTCATCGGTCACCCCCGGCTTGTAGCGGAGCCCTAGGCTTTCGGCCAACGCTTTCTCCGAAGCATACATTTCCCAACAGCCCCGGTTGCCGCAGGTGCACAGCCGCCCCCCTTTCGATCGTCGTGTGGCCGATCTCTCCGGCATACCCGTGCGACCCGCGGAAAATGTTTCGGTCGAGGATCAAGCCTCCCCGATTCCCGCCCCCACGCTGACATAAAGCATGTCGGAGCAGTCGGCCGCCGCCCCGCTTTCGAGCTCGCCCAGGGCGGCCAAGTTGGCTTCATTGTCGATCCAGACGGGGACCCCCATTCCTTCTCGAGCGCCTCCTTCCAAGCAAGCCGCTTCCATCCGAAGTGGGGGACGAAGAGAATCTCTCCTCCGGGATGCCCGACGAAGCCGTGAATGCCGACTCCCACCCCGCATAGGCCGAGTGGGCTTAGCGGAAGCTCATTTCGGATTTCCCCGATGAGAGCCGTCAGCTGCTTCCGCGTATGCTCCTCATCCTGAGGCCGTTCATACTCCTCTGTCCGCCTTAGAACCGATTCCCCCTGCAGGTTGACCGCCAGCACCAGCAGATCCTTCGCCCGCAGGTCCACCCCGGCGATATAGCCCGCGTTCCGATTAATCTCCAGCATGGTCGGACGGCGTCCTCCGCTGGATTCCCCCGTTCCGGTTTCCACCACCAGGTGCCGCGCGATCAGCTCCTCGACCAAAGTCGAGACGGTGGCCCGCGTCAATCGGGTGGACTTGGCGAGCTCCGCCCGCGAGATCGGAGCCTTCCGCCGGATCAGATCCAACAGGCTCGTCAGGTTTATGGATTTGAGCAGGGAATGGTCCCCTGCGAAAGGCTTTTGCACCGTTTGCCCACCCTTTGTTAATTGTTTTTACAAAGTTAGCAGGATTTCCACCCTGCTGCTAGAATACATTATAACAAAAAAGGACAACTAATCTATGAGGTGAAGGTCATGGCCTATTTTCTTGGTATCGATTTGGGAACGTCGGCGGTCAAATGCATTCTCGTGGATGATCGCGGACAGGTAAAAGCAAGCCGCAGCGAGGAGTATCCTCTTCTGCAGCCGCATCCCGGCTGGGCGGAGCAGCATCCGGAGGACTGGTGGCAGGCCACGTCCCGCTGCATCCGCGCTCTGCTGGAGCTTAGCGGGGTGGACGGCGGCGAAGTCGCCGGAGTGGGCCTCTCGGGCCAGATGCACGGCTCCGTCTTTCTCGATGCGGATCGGACTGTTGTCCGCCCCGCTCTCTTGTGGTGCGACCAGCGCACCTCCCGGCAGTGCGAGTGGATCGAACGGACCGTCGGTCCGGAGAAGCTCGGCGAGCTGACCGGAAACAAGGCGTTGACGGGCTTCACGGCGCCCAAGGCGGTCTGGCTCCGCGAGGAGGAGCCGGAGAACTACCGCCGCACCGCCCATCTCCTGCTGCCCAAAGACTACGTCCGCCTGCAGCTGACGGGAGCGTTCGGCATGGACATGGCCGACGCGAGCGGAACGCTGCTTCTGGACGTAGCCGGACGCCGTTGGTCTCGGGAAGTGGTGGAGAAGCTCGACCTTCCGATGGAATGGCTTCCCCCTATACGAGAGCAACGAAGTCGCCGGGCAGCTGACGGGCGAAGCGGCGGACCGCACCGGCCTCCGCGAGGGCACGCCGGTGGTCGCCGGCGGCGGCGACCAGGCGTGCGGCGCCGTGGGCGTCGGCGTCGTGAAGCCGGGCATCGCGAGCGTCGCGCTCGGCACGTCGGGCGTCGTGTTCGTTCACGACGAGACGTACGAGCCCGACCCGGAGCGCCGGCTGCACGCCTTCTGCCACGGCGTGCCGGGCAAGTGGCACCGTATGGGCGTCATGCTGGCCGCGGGGGCTCCCTGCAATGGTGGAAGAACCACTTCGCTTATGAGGAGCTGCAGCTCGCGGCACAGGACAACCGCGATGTCTACGAATACTTGACGGAGCTGGCGGCGGAAGCCCCGATAGGCAGCGAAGGGCTGGTCTTCCTCCCCTACCTGACGGGCGAGCGCACGCCGCATCCCGATCCCGAGGCACGCGGCGGGTTCATCGGGCTGAATCTGCGCCACACGAAGGCTCACTTAACCCGGGCCGTTATGGAGGGAATCACCTTCGGGCTCCGGGATTCCCTGGAGCTCATGAAGGAATCCTCCGTGGAAATCACCGAGCTTAGGGTTAACGGCGGCGGAGCCCGCAGCCGGTTCTGGCGCCAGATGATCGCC
The DNA here is from genome assembly GCA_030323305.1 of Paenibacillus sp. CC-CFT747. GTDB lineage: Bacteria > Bacillota > Bacilli > Paenibacillales > NBRC-103111 > Paenibacillus_AO > Paenibacillus_AO aurantius. Next base: position 6,090,879 of record CP106741.1, read on the forward strand.
GATATATTCGGTTATCCCGTCGTGACGGTTAACTCCACCGACGGACCCGCTTACGGAGCGGCCGTTATGGCGGCTTCCGGCGTTCTTCAGCGGGATCTCTCCGAGCTGTGCGAGGAGTGGATCCAGGTCGTCGACCGCGTGGAGCCCAACCCGGACCACCAGGCGCGCTATGAGCCGTACTACGCCGTCTACCGCAGCCTGTACCCTATCCTGAAGGACAGCTTCCACCGGCTGACCGGACTGGCGAGGCTGGCTTAACCGGCCCCTTCTCCGAAATGAGACCCTCCCCGGGGTTTGGCTTCCTCGCCGGGAGCCGCGCCTCCATCCGCCCGCAATAGGCTCCGGCCTCTTGCGGGTTTTTTGCCGTGTCCCGCTTCCTCTCCCGGGATAAACCAAAAAAACACCCTCGGCATGAGGGTGTTCCTTAACCAAACGTGCTGCTGCACTCGGGACTTCCTTCTAGAGGGAGCCCAGATTGGAGCCGGCCTTGTCCCAATCGTCCATGAACTTCTTGATGCCCGCATCCGTTAACGGGTGACGGACCATCTGCTGGATGACCTTGAAGGGCAGCGTGGCGATATGCGCCCCGAGGAAGCCGCCTCGATCACGTGGGCCGTATGCCGGATGCTGGCCGAAATGATCTGGGTCGGCAGCTCGTGGACTTGGAAAATCTGGCTCACTTCCTGAATCAGGTTCATCCCGATCTGGTTGATATCGTCCAGCCGCCCGATGAAAGGAGACACATACGTCGCTCCCGCCCGTGCCGCCAGAATGGCTTGGGGAGACGAGAAGATAAGCGTCACGTTGGTCTTGATTCCTTCCTTGGCCAAGCGGTTCGTCGCTTTCAGGCCTTCCTCCGTCATCGGAATCTTGACCACGATTCCCTCACCGAGTGCCGCGAGCTTCTTGCCCTGTTCCACCATTTCCTCCGCTTGAAGGCTCACCACTTCTGCGCTTAAGGGCAAATCCCCGACAATGGCTATCATTTCCCGAATGGTTCCTACGAAATCTCTGCCTTCCTTTGCTATGAGCGAGGGATTGGTGGTAATTCCGGAAATCACCCCAAGCTCGAAGGCTTGCCGGACTTCTTCCACATTGGCGCTGTCAATAAAGATCCGCATGATTCGTTTCTCCTCCTCGAGACCGGATATGGGAATGGCTCCTTATATGTATTTACCCCCTGACACAAAAATATCCCTGCCAGGTCAGGAGCGCTTGCCAGCAATCTCGAGAACTAACAGGGATCTTTGATTGTAAGAGGTAAACCCGCGAATGCCGTCCGATTTATGCGTTTCAAACCCGCTCTCGCAGGTGGGTGTCCGCAGCGGCGGTTTTGAGGTCCCCTTTCGAGGGCATGTCAGCCGCGCCGCAATATAGGTCTCCCGGAAACTAGTCATTGGTTCAAAACAACTAAAAACCGTTACGAACATCGCAGGAGTTACTTTCGATATCTCTATTATAAGGTCTACTGGCGCGAAAGGCAAATCGGATTGCTGGGAAAGCTGGTTAGGCTTTCTTGTCGTCTTGCGGACCGCTTTCTTCCCTGTCAGGGGCATCCGGATAACGGTCGGTCAAGGAGCGTTCCTCCAGTCCTTCCGGCTGGCTGCTGTCTTCCCCTTCTGGGCCTCCGCTTCCGCTTTGGCCAGCTCCATCTTCTCCATCTTCTCCTGCATGCGGACGAAGCTGCGGTGGAAGTACCAGAACGAGACCACGGCCATGAGGCTACCCATGAAGAAGGGAATGAGGAACGTGAACCGGGTGCTGAAGTACAGGATCAGCCCGTTCGACAACAGGATAAAGAGCGAGTTAACCGGGTTGCCGATTGTAATGAGCAGGCTGTTCTTGATGATCTGGAAAAATTTCATATGAAAATGCACCGTGATCGACAGGAAGTTGAAGAACGAGGCGATCAAGAGCACGAACAGCACGATAAACAATATCGATACAAGCCCGAGCGTGCCTCCCTGGGTGCCGTAGAAGCGGTAATTGACGACGAGGATCCCGCCGATCGCCAGGTACACCAGACCGCCCAGCATACTCTGCAGGTAGTTTTCCTTATAGCCCTTGAAGAAAGTTTTGAACAGGGGCGCGTCCTCTTCTCCCGTCGTCCATTTGCGGGCTACCGTGAACATGGCGGCCGATGCCGGCACCAGCGTAAAAGGAGCCACAATGGCGATGAGAATAAGAGACTGCAGAACCAGGTCCGTACTGGCCGTGATTTCCGGATTCAGCAGGGCCGAGGCCAGCAGGAAGAAGAAGGGAAGCGAGCACACCACCCAAAGTACGTTGATAACCGATAATCTCATGATCCATTCGGAAATCCGGTAAAACCCACCCATGATGCCGCGAAATTCCAAAACCGTTTCCTCCTTCAGACGTGTGCGTAATAAACCGGACCAGTCGCGGACGAGGCTCGTCCCGCTGACGGTTAATCGTTTTCATTCGGTACGTGACTCCATTATAGCCTATTTTGTGCCGTCTGGCATCCCCTGCGGCATCCGATGATCCAACGTCATCCTTCGGTTAACCTGCAAACCCGAGTCCCCCGTAAATAAAAAAGCGGATCCTTTCGGACCCGCTTCTCTTATTGGCTTATTCGCTCGGCTTATTCGTAGGTGTCCCGGGAGCGTGTACTGTTGCGGTCACGAGAGTAACCCCAGCTGTCTTTTGATCCGGACGGACGGTCAGATCCGCGGTTGTCACGGCTGCCTCCGCCGTCCCGGCTGTCGCGGCGCGGTCTCGACCCGCCGTAGCCTGAGCCTCCCGATCCGCCGGAACCGTAGCGGCTGCCGCCGCGTCCGTCTCTCGATCCGTAGGATCCGCCTGGGCGTCTGCCTGCAGAACGGACATCCGGACGGCGCTTCTTGGCCCGCAACGGATCTTCCGGAGTAAGCTCGACGGCCACTTCCTTCTTGTCCCCGGTAAGCAGCTTCATGGCCGCAGCCAGAAGATTGACGGAATCATACTGCTCCAACAGCTGAATCGCCACTCCCTTGAACTCGTGGTTCTCGTCGTTCTGAAGGATGTCGATGATACGCTCGGCTGTTGCCTTCTGCTTTCCTTCGATGGCTTCCGCCAAGCTTGGCAGAGGCTTCTTCGGAATTTTGTGGCGCGTAATCTTCTCGATGAAGTGAAGGTGATCAATCTCGCGTGGGGTAACGAAGGTCCACGCGGTTCCTTCTTTCCCGGCCCGTCCCGTACGGCCGATACGGTGAACGTAGCTTTCCGGATCCTGTGGAAGGTCGAAGTTCACGACATGGGTTACGCCCGACACATCGAGCCCGCGTGCCGCTACGTCCGTCGCTACCAGCACGTCGATGCTGCCGTCGCGGAACTTGCGCATGACGTTGTCACGCTGGTTCTGGGACAGATCCCCGTGCAGCCCTTCGGCCGGGTAGCCGCGCTTCTGCAGAGCTTCCGACAGCTCGTCGACCCGGCGCTTCGTGCGTCCGAAGATGATGGCAAGCTCAGGCGCTTCCATGTCGAGGAGACGGCACAAGCCTTCGAACTTCTGCTTCTCGTGCATCTCGATGTAAGCCTGCTGGATGAGAGGCGCACTTACCTGCTTAGGAATTACGGAAACATGCTCGGGATTCCGCAGGAACTGCTGGGCGAGCCGCTGGATGTTCGCCGGCATCGTAGCCGAGAACAGCATCGTGTGGCGATCTTCCGGAACAAGCTTCAGAATCGACTGGATATCTTCCATGAAGCCCATGTCGAGCATTTCGTCCGCTTCGTCCAGAATAACCGTCTGAACATCGTCGAGCTTGATCGTTTTACGGTTGATGTGGTCAAGAAGACGTCCAGGGGTTCCGATAATAATCTGAGGCTTCTTCTTCAGGGCACGGATCTGCTTGACGATATCCTGACCGCCGTAGATAGGCAGGGAACGGATTCCTTTGAACCGTCCAAGCTTGCTGATCTCTTCAGCAACCTGGATCGCCAGTTCCCGGGTAGGACACATGATGAGGGCCACAATCTTCTCTTCCGTAGGCTGGATCTTGTGAATGAGCGGCACGCCGAATGCAGCTGTTTTTCCCGTACCGGTCTGGGCCTGTCCAATCAAATCTTTTCCTTCCATGGCAAGCGGGATGGTTTTCTCCTGGATCGGAGTGGATTCCTCGAACCCCATCTCGGTAATGGCACGCAGGACCTTCGGCTCCAGGCCGAACTCGTTAAATGTTTTCAAATGTCTTCATTCTCCTTTACTTGTCGGGTAAGGTGAATCACCCATATCTCTTTATACCCTTAAGTGCGACTCCTATTCCTATACAGAATATATAGTATCCATCTGAACACCGAATCGATTCACACCAAAAAAGCATTTCCCTGTTCAGCAGGAAAATACCGCCGTACTTAAGAACATCACTACGTAGTATAACACATTTCCATAATTCAACGCCAGTTTGGCCGCAAAATTTTCGAATCCGTCAAGAAACGAAACCGAAAGAACGCTAAATGCGTATAGAACTGTACACAGCTAAGGTGTATGGTAAGATTAACGAATCATCCATTATTTCGGCTTACAGGGAGCGTTGAACATGTCCATATTTAAAAGAATCGGAGATATTATGCGCAGCCGCAAAGAGACGCCGGCCGCCGCCCCTCCGTTCATCCCCTCGAAGGCTCGTCGATCGGCGACATCGTCAATGTGGATTTGGAGGAGTATGTGGTGACGGGAAAAGTAGTCTATTTTGACCGGGGATACGCCCCTCACCGCTTTGCTTATTATGTACAGAACGGGCGGAACATCTCCTGCCTGCTCGTCGAGAAAGGGCGCAGCTACGATTGCTTTCTATGCGAATTCGTGGAAGGGGCGCTGGACGATCCCGCGAATGTACCGACCCGCCTCGATGTGGACGGCGAGGATCATTATGAGCTCGAGAATCACCAGAACGACATCACCCGTACGGAAGGGAATACGGATTTCCGGACGGGGGACGAAGCCCTGTTCTGGCGTTATTTTGGAACGGAGGACCGTTACTTCTTCCTTCAATGGCAGGACGGCAAATTCGTGGCCATGCAGGGCACGCGCGTCCCTCCGAGCGATGTCAAATTCATGAGGTCCGCCAAGTAAGCGGCCTCAGGAGGTGAAGGTCACATGAAGCGTTGGCCGGCTTGGATTGCCTGCCTTCTTGTCCTTTCTCTGATCTTCGGCTGTTCCAATGCGAGCAGCTATGTCAAGGACAACTACCCGCTGGTGGACGTTCAGGGCAAGGGCAAGGATTCATCCAAAATTTATTCCGTTGAAGGCAAAGATGTCCCGACGGTCGCCAAAGAGCTGGCCAAGGAAGAGAAGCCGGACGAAATCAGCAAGGAAAGTCCGGACCAGATGTTTCTTGCCTATGACGATAAACTGATTCAAGTTCAGAAGGATCCGGTCGAAGAGAAGAACACCCTGGTCGAGATCAGCACGATCGAATACGCCAGGAATCACTATGACAGCTCCTTCCTGCAGGGCTATCTGACGGCTTCCATTATCCAATCCCTCTTCGGAGGCGGATGGTTCAGCGGAGGCGGAGGCTACAAGGATTACCGCGGCTATAGCAAGGTCCCGCCGAGCAGCAGCGGTTCGGGCGGCTCTTACAAGTCCCCGTACTCCTCTCCTGATGTTAAGAAGCCGAATACGACGGACCGCTCGGGCAGCTTCAACACGAAGCCGACGACGCCAGGCTCTTCCGACGGTTCCTCGGGCAGCTCAAGCAGCTCGGGCAGCTCGGGCAGCTTCAAGACCGGGTCGGGAAGCTCGGGATCGACGAGCTCCAAGCCTTCCACGGGAAGCAGCTCCTCGGTCCGCAAAAGCGACGGCTCTACCCCGTCCTACAAATCAAGCAAACCAAGCACGAGCACACGTTCCGGCTCCTTCTCCAAAAGAAGGAGATAATTCCGGAATTCCAACAAACACCTCTTTTTTGATAAGAGGTGTTTTGCTTTGTGTCCCGGGGATGAATTATACATAGAGGGCCAAACTAACTTAGAGGTGTAAACATGAAGAACATTTGGAGCGTCCTGGCTATCCTACTCAGTGCCGTCCTTCTGACTGTAGGCTTTAACCTGCTGCTCATCCCCCATCAGCTGATTACCGGCGGCCTTTCGGGGATCGCCATGATCATCGGCTACTTCACCGGCTTGAATATCGGGATGATCTACCTGGTCATCAACATTCCCGTTATGATCTGGGGGATGATGGTCATCGGCCGGCGGTTCGTCTTGCTGAGCGCCATCTCCGTATTCGCCACCAGCTGGTTCATGCAGCTGATCCCTGAGAGAACGATTACCCCGGACACCATTCTCGGCTCCGTTTTCGGCGCCGTTCTAATCGGCATTGCCACAGGTCTTTCCCTCCGGGCGGGGGATCGACGGGAGGCTTCGACATTATCGGCTCGATTCTAACTCGCAACCGGGACTTCCCTCTCGGCATGGTATTGTTCGGACTGAACGGTTTAGTGATTCTGGCATTGGGGTATTATAAAGGTGACTGGAGCCTGGCTTTATATTCCATGCTCTCCATGTACATTACCGGCAAGGTGATGGATATGATCCATATCCGTCATATCAAGGTGACGGCCTTCATCGTTACCCGCAACAAAGAAAAGCTCGTTCAACGGCTGCTGCAGCACCGGGGGTGACGCTTATCAAGACCGAAGGGGCTTTTTCTAAGCAGGAGCATGACATGCTGATGACGGTCACGACCCGCTACGAGCTCGCCGAACTGAAGAAGATCGTGCTCGAGAACGACCCCAAGGCCTTTGTCAATATTGTCGAAACGGTTGGCATTATTGGAGAATTTCGCCGCACAAATTAGACCATGGTTCCCTAACATTTTCACGGATATATGTTATAATAAGAGGGTAATTTCATATTTGCCCCGTACTGGTTTAGCTGCAGCAGCCACTGGCGTTCCAATTCTTTTTCGCAAGAAAATACGATTGGGAGGGTGATGTTTGTGGAAACCGTAAAACTGGCTAGCATTGTTATGAAATTAACCCCTCAAATGTATCCCTTCCTCAAGAAGAACGAATTGGACTCGGACATCGTCCTGGTCAACGGGATCGACGCTTTGGAAGAGGAAGACGCACTTGAGATTATTCAATTCAGTATTTCTGAACACCAAAAAGACGCCTGTCTCCACTGAGGCGTCTTTTTTTGTGGAACGGGTGCCGGGGAGCGGCCCCTCCGTTATCTCTTCCTCTGGCGTGCATGAGTCACAAGAAACAGAACGGCGGAGATCGCCGTAAGGACGGTGCCGAACAGGTACATTCCCGTCCCCCCGTATTCATCTTGAAACCAGCCCCCTACGAAGCCTCCCGTAATGCCAGCGAGCCCCAAGAAGACGGCCGACAGCAAGGCCTGCCCCGTGGAACGAAGCTCTTCCGGGATAAGGCGTACCGCATATTGGACCGCGACAAGCCAGAACACGGCGTAGGTGACGCTGTGGGTCAGCTGCAGGAACACGAGCACCCAAGGGTCGTGAATGTAAGCATACAGCAGCCAGCGGATTGTGTAGAGAACCGAAACCAGCCCGAGTACCGCCAGCTCGTGATACCGGTTCATGTAGCGCCCCAGCAGCGCAAAGGTGGGGATCTCCCCTGCCGCCGCAAGAGCCCAAGCCAAGCTTATCATTCCCGGGCTCGCCCCCAGGGACTGCAGGTACAGGCCGAATAACGCATCGTTCATGCGATGGGGAATGGTAATCAGGAAGACCATAACCAGAAACCAGAGAAACGTCCGGTTATGAAAGACCGCCTTCATGGAGGCCCACGTAAGCCGGGGCCAGCGGCCGGCTTATCCTTCAGGAACAGCATCAGAATCATGGGGACTATCCACAGCAGCCAATACATCACTCCGATATTCGCCACCCCGCCGAACAGCGGGAGAAGCGATCCGGTTCCGGCGGCCAGGAGCAGAAAGCCGACGGAGCCCCACATCCGGATTGAGCCGTAGGATAAGCCTCGTTCCATCGCCATCCGGATGTTGAGGCTGTCGAGCAAAGGGGTGGCCGGAAGCATAAAGAAATAGAGCAGGAGCACGAATAGTAACGTCGCGGAATAGCCGGCGGCGAAAAACAGTCCGAAGCTCGAGGCGATCGTTAACGCCCACAGGGTGAAGATGATCCATTTGATCGATTGGAGACGGTCGCTCAAATAGCCCCACATCGGTTGGGCGAAGACGGCAACGAACGGGCCGATCATCATAAAGAGGCCGATCTCCTGGTTGGTAAACCCGCGCAGAGCAAAGTATAACGGAAGCAGCGGCAGCAGGATGGATTGGGTGGCAAAAAAGAAAAAGTTAAGGCCGCGCAAAAGATGGGTCTGGTTGTTCAATGAGGTTCCTTCTCTTCTTTGGGGATAGGTAGACCCGCCTGGCAGGCCGACCCTCTAACTATAGCAAAACCCTGCCAAACTTCAACTAGTAGATGACATAAGCAACCTATGCCAAAATACCTGTGTTCTTCAAGTCCCAAGTCCTTTATAATGATACCATTGTGCGTCATGGAGCCGTTTCCGGTTTAAAAGAATAAGAACTGTTTTTTTATTCCTTTTATGGTCAGGAGTTTCGTCGGCCGCAATAGCTAAAGAGAAGATAAAATGGGAGAGAGAAGAAAATGGAATCAATTTTGGCAGCTCTGCTTATGGCCTGGGGAAGCGTTAGCGCTGCGAGCCCTCAAGCCACTTTGGATCAAGTCGTGAAGGCATCCCTTACCCCTCCGCCTCCTGTCACCCAGCCGGCGCAAGGCGGCTCATCCGATGACTATTTAATGCCGGTTAACAAGCAGGACCCCCAGAAGGATGCTCCCGTTATCAAAGGCATCTATTCAACGGCCCACAGTGCGGGCGGGGCCCGGTTCAGCTCTCTGGTCAAGCTGTTGGACGATACGGAACTAAATTCTATGGTTATCGATATTAAGGACGACAACGGATACATAACGTATTTAACCGGCAACCCCGAACTGGCGGCAACCGGTGCGGAACAGAAATACATCGCCGATCTTCCGAAGGTAATGGCCACTCTTAAGGAGCATGACATCTATCCGATTGCCCGGATCGTGGTCTTCAAGGATACGATTCTCGCGAAGAAGAAACCGGAGCTGTCTTATGTCAACCCCGACGGCTCCCTATGGCTGAACGGCAAGGGAGACGGCTTCGTTAACCCGTACAGCAAGGACGTATGGGAGTATAACCTCACGGTTGCCAAGGAGGCGGTGAAGGCCGGCTTCAAGGAAATCGAATTTGATTACGTCCGTTTCCCCGAGGGATTCGAAACCCGGGCGGACAAACTCAAATATGTAAAAGACGACCGCACCCGGCTGCAAGCCGTGTCGGAATTCGTTAAGTATGCGAGAGAACAGCTTAATCCGCTTGGCGTCCGGGTTTCTGTGGATATTTTCGGCTACGCGGCTTCCGCACCGGCCGCCGGAATCGGCCAGGACTTCAGCAAGATATCCCAGAACGTCGACGTCATCTGCCCCATGATTTACCCGAGCCATTACACGGCCGGTTGGTTCGGCGCCAAGGTGCCGGATGCCGAGCCTTATAAGACGATCAACGGCGCCAGCATCGACATCCACAAGAAGCTGGAGCCGCTTGGAACGAATAAGCCGATCAACCGGCCCTGGATTCAAGACTTCACCGCCACCTGGATCCCCGGGCACATCAAATACGGCAAGCACGAGGTGGAGGAACAGATCCGCGCCTTGAAAGACAACGGAATCCATGAATTCCTTCTGTGGAATGCCGGAAATTCGTATACCCCTGACGTAAATTACAAGCCGTAACTCCTTCCCACCGGATTGCAACGGTTCGAATCAACCGGCCGTTCGGCTTTCGGAAACCGATATTTCTGCAGTAAAAGAGCGCCTCCCTAGTGGAAGGCGCCCTTTTGCTGCTGATTGCGTTTCTATCCCGCCGGGATTAAACGGAGTCTACACTTCCTTCTTCAATTGACCGGCCAACTGGAGGAAATAATTCAGCGCCCGTATGGCGCGCTCCTTAACGGCAACGCTTGCCGGCTCTCCGGATGAGTCGAACTCCCGCTGGTCCCCGCCAATCGAGATCCATTCCGGCGAATTGATTCCGTGCACATTGCGGACCAGAACCTGCATCTGCTGCAAGGAACTAACCCCGACGGCTCCCCCGGCCGAGCTGACGGACAGAACGGCCTTGGAATCGAACTCGGCCCCGCCCATATGGTCCAGGGCGTTCTTCAGCACGCCCGACATGCCCCCGTGATATTCGGGAGTTGCCAGAATAATGGCATCCGCCGCGGCCGCCGCTTTCTTCATCTCCGTCAGGTTGGCATCCCCCTCCGGATAGCCCTCCGGCGTATAGAAGGAAACCGGCTTTTCGTACAAGTCGAAGAAGACGGTCTCGCAGTCGCGGGCCTGCAGCTCTTTCTCCAGGTAACGGCAGATTTGTGTGCTTGTGGCGTCCTTGCGGTTGCTTCCGGCTAGAATAAAAATGTTCATAGTCGTATTCCTCCTCTAAGCTTTGGTTTCAATGATATAACCGGCTCCTTTATCGGCGCGCTTCTTCTCAACGATCGCCGCCTCCAGGACCTCGGGGGTCCGTATGAAATGACGGGCCAGCTGCCCCTCCAGGGACTGGAACGCTTTCTCGTCAGACTCGGCCAGGACGACCAAATAGACGGTTTGGTCTTTTAGAACAATCTCAAGCTTGTACAGGAACATAACGGGTCCCTCCTCTGCCGGGTTTCGGCTTATTTGGTTTCATCCGGATAGAAATAGCTGTACTATATAGATAAGCACCTAAATCCATATAAGAATGGGAGGTTAGGCTATGCTCCAAGTCGGCGATACCGCTCCCTCTTTTCAAGCGGAGAGTACACAAGGAAAGTTCGATCTTAAGCAATACATAGGCAGGCAGCCGATCGTGCTCATCTTCTATCCGAAGAACGAGACGCCGATCTGCACGAAGCAGCTATGCGCCGTCCGGGACTCCAAGCAGCAGTACGCCCGCTACCAAGCGCTTGTCCTCGGGGTCAACCAAGGCTCCCTTCAGCAGCACGAGAAGTTTGCCCGCCATCATGGCTACGACTTCCCCTTATTGTCCGATTCCGGTGGAGAAATCAACAAAAGCTATGACGTAGGGAACTTTCTTTTTGGCCTGATCGGCCAGAACCGCATCGTTTACGTAATCGGATTGGACGGGAAGGTTGCCTACGCCCGTAAGGGAAACCGCCCCACATCCGAAATTCTGGAAGCGCTGGAAGCGGCCGTCGGGGCCCCGCAGGCTTGACCGCTCCCAGCCTTTACTTTTTCAGTCAGGAGAATCCGCTATGATCAAAATAACGGCCGTCACCAATATGGACCTTACCCCGCTAGTCGATAACTGGCCCCGTGACCTTACGGACCAGGTAGAGTTTACCTGGTACCGAAAAGCCGAGGAGGCCCTCCCTCACCTGGGGGAAACCGAGGGGCTGCTTACCTCGTACCGTCTCCAAGATCAACTCCTGGATGCGGCCCCCAAGCTAAAATGGGTCCAGGTGTCATCCGCCGGCGTCGATATGGTCCCCCTTGAAGCGCTGGCCGACAGAAACATTGTGTTAACCAACTCAAGCGGCGTCCACTCCATTCAAATGAGCGAGCATGCCCTTGGCGCTATGCTGTACTGGGCGAGGCGGTTCCGGGAGTTCGACCGCAGCCAGCAGGAGAAGCGTTGGGCCCGCCGCGTCCCGACCGGTGAACTGCATGGCCAAACCGTCGGCATCTTGGGGACCGGAAGCATCGGCAAGGCCATCGCACAAAAGGCGAAGGCTTTCGGAATGACCGTCTACGGCTATAACCGGTCGGGCGGGGACAGCCCTGAGTATGACGTGACGCTGACCGGTCAAGAAGGGCTTACCCGTCTGCTGCGAGAAAGCGATTATGTCGTATCCCTTCTTCCCAAAACAGCGGAAACCGAAAAACTTTTGGGGCTTGAGCAATTTCAGCGCATGAAAATCAACGCCTACTTCATCAACATGGGCCGCGGCGAAGTCGTAGACGAATCCGCATTGATTCAAGCCCTGAACGAGAAGTGGATTGCCGGCGCCGCTCTCGATGTGTTCGAGGAGGAGCCCCTGCCGGAGGATTCCCCTTCTGGGAAATGGAGCAGGTGCTCCTGACACCCCATGTCTCGGGAAACTCCCCCATTATGTAGAAAGGCTCGCAGGGATTTATTACGACAATGTCCGGCGCTTCCTTAAGGGAGAAGCCTTGCGAAATACCGTGGATTACGGAGCCGGCTACTAAGCCGGCCGGAACTCCGCCCCACTACTAAGCACAAAGGCCCTGTCGCGGTTCAAGCGGCGGGCCTTTGTGCGGTTTTCTCGGGTATTATTGGGACAGACGAAGGCCCAGGTTATACAGCTCCATGTTGAATTCCTTCTTCGTATTGACCACCAAGTCGATATCCGTAGCCACGAGCTCGCCGCGGATAATTCCGCAGGCTTTGCCGGAATCGCCTTCCAAGAGACGGCGCACGGCAAAGTCTCCGAGCCGGCTTGCCAGAATCCGGTCGTTGTGAGTCGGCGTTCCTCCCCGCTGAATGTGGCCGAGCACGGTCACCCTCGGGTCGATGTTATTGTGCTCATACAGCTCCCGGGCGATATCCTCTCCCTTGCCGGCTCCTTCGGCCACGATGATGATACTGTGGCGTTTGCCGGATTGGAAGTTCTCTTTCATACGGTTCGCCACTTCCTCCAGGTTATAAGGAACTTCCGGAACAAGAATGGTCTCCGCTCCGCTCGCCAGTCCGGAGTACAGGGCGATATCCCCGCAGTGACGTCCCATGACCTCTACCAGCGAGGAACGCTCGTGGGAGGTCATCGTGTCGCGGAGCTTGTTGATGGCGTCCACCACTATGCTGACCGCGGTATCGAACCCGATGGTAAAGTCGGTGAACGAGATATCGTTATCGATCGTGCCCGGCAGGCCCATCGTCCGGATCCCGAGCTTGCTCAGCTTGTTGGCGCCTTGGTAGGAGCCGTCCCCGCCGATGACGACAAGAGCGTCGATCCCCCGCTTGCGGAGATTGTCGGCAGCCGTCTGCTGGCCTTCCGGCGTCATCATCTCTTTGCAGCGGGCGGTTTGAAGGATGGTTCCTCCCCGCTGAATAATATCGCCCACGCTGCGCAGGTCCATCTTGCGGATATCATCATGGATCAGCCCGTAGTAGCCCCTCTGCACGGCATAGACTTCCAAATTGTGAAAAAGTGCACTTCGAACCACGGCGCGAACCGCGGCGTTCATTCCCTGGGAGTCGCCTCCGCTCGTTAATACGGCAATCGATTTAACAGACATCTTACATTCTTCCTCCTTGTTACTTGACAATAGACCGGATCCACATGCTGTTGACCCAGAAAAAGACCCGGGTTAACGGGCTGTTCTTCATTAAAGCTCTGGAAATCCGGCGGACCTCGGATTGTTTCTTAACCTTAGGGTCCGACAGATAGAGCGCAAGCAAGCCTTCTATAATCATCCGGTGAAAAGCAGGCGCCTTCAGGCCGTCAATTCGTTCTTTGGCCCGTTCGGCTACCTCCGCCACGCGGGCGGCCGTCTCCTCCATGTCCCGGTAATAGAAACAAAAGTTCAAATCTCCCCCGGCGCGGTCCTCTTCCTGGTCGATCAAATAATCCAGAAGAATATGAAGGGCGCAAACATAAGGAAAATAAGCCTCTAGAATAATGTTCGCTTCCTCCTCCGGAAAATCGGGGTCCGCCGCCGCCAGGAAATACAAAAACACACCGAGGGTGGAGCCGGCGGCTGCGGCAAATTCATTCCAGTAAATGCCGGGAACCTCCGCTTTGTGCTTCTCCCACCATTGAAGAAGGGCCTGCTCCCTCAGGTCGCGGCGGATATGCTTGTGGACCTGCAGCTCTACATATAACCGGACCAGCCGGATAACCGGCGCTTGAACCTTGCTGTAGGACGGAAGCCGGCCGATGCACTGCCTGCAGGTTTCCACCAGGTGCCGGAGGTAGCCGCCGTCTTCTTTCTCCGACCGGAAAGCATAATAATCCCCGGGTACGCGTTCCGGATCTACCGCATCCAGCATGGCCTCATGCAGGCTTCGGAAATCCTCAGGATCAAGCGATGTGCTCCGGTCGCACAGGTTATCCAGGTAGTCACTGATGGTCTGGAAAGCGACGATGAGCGGAATCAGATCATGACGCGCATGAAGCCCGGCGGCCGCGTAGACCGCTCCTCCCTGGCAGTGGAATGCCTTGGTCGCGAGACTGGCCAGTGCCTGCCGCCGGAGCTCCTCATCCGGGATCCGCTCCGCCTCTTCTCTCCACTGCTTAAGCGAGGTCCGGACCGAAGGCAGGACAAACCGGTAAACCCGGTACATCAGCCCAAAGGGATGCCTGGGATAATCCAGAGAGCTGCCGGCGCGTCTCACCCTTCCGCTCCCCCGGTGCTTCTCCGGTACACATAATCAAGCAGAAGAGCTATTTCTCGTCTCTGAATGGAACGGAGGGCTTGCGCTTCCGGCGCTTCCGGTTGGGCGTGCCACTTCTCCACCAGATCCACCATCCGGTAAGGGTCCCACGGTCCGCCGGAGCCCACAAGACGGTCATCCAATCGGCCTTCCGCCGCCTGAACGGCTTCCCGGGCTAACGAGACATAAACGGGATGGTCGCCGACACGGCGGAACCAGTACTTGGCGTTGCCGTAGTCTCCTTCCATCCGGTGCATGATCCCGTGCCAATAGCTGCCGCTCGTATTTTCCACTTCCTGGGAAATGGAATGAGAACGATTCAGGCTTTCATTCCACAGGTGCAGGCCCGATTTGACGCATAAAGCGTAAGGATCGGCATCGGCCGCTCCTTCATATAGGTCACTCACCGGGGTGCCGGCGAGCTCGTCATCCAGTTCCTTATTCCAAGGCTTGTCCGGACATAAGCCGGGCTCATGATCCCAAAGCTGCTGCTTGAAGGTTTCCAGCAGGCTGCGGTTCATCGTCATCCCTCCCGCCGTTTGCATTCCCATATTATATAATAAAACCGGATAAAAACGCACCATGGTCCTTAAGTTTTTTGTCAGCCTTCCTGCCATGAAGGGCAAGCCGCCCTCAAATAACTAATGATGAGCAGGCCCGGAGCGGATGTCCTGCTGGGTCCGGTACCAAATATGAAGATCGTTAATAATGCTGGCTAGCTCCGCGATCTCCGAATTTAACCGGCAGGCCGTCGGAAAATGGTCTTCCTTGTCCAGGCGGCTCTGCCTGGCGATAATATCCCTCTCCAGCTGCACGATCCGGTCGGGGATCCTCCCGCGGATTTCTTCCCACTCGGCCAGAATGACGGCGCGGTCCTCGTCACGGTAATCCTCCCAATAACGGTCCAGTTCCGGCACCGGAATGCCCAGTCTGGCATTGTATACAAATTCGGGTCTCACCGGTTTCCTCCTCAGATGCCTAGTTTTCTTCCGTTAACTTTACCATGTTCCCCCTGCTCCGCCACAGAAAGACGGTGAAAAGTTTGGCACTAAACCTTTACGGGGACCCGTCCAGGCGGTAAAATTCTAAAGAAACCAACCGGAGAAAGAACCGCCCTTATAAAGGAGAAAATCATGTCACAGCCCGGTACCGCCGTCTCATCCATCTCCCCGAGCGCCCGTCCCGTATCGCTTATCCGGCTGCTCGCTTTCTTTTTGCCGTTAGGGCTGTCCGCCAGCCTTGTCACGATTTCCCATGTCATCATTAACAGCACCCTGGCCCGTTCCGCCACGCCCGAGCTCGTCATAGCGAGCTACGCCATTGCGATGAGCCTGCTCGCCATCACGGAGCGACCGGCCGTTCTGCTCCGACAAACCTGCTCGGCACTCGTACGGGACCGGATTTCCTTCCGCGCCATGCGGACGGTGGCCTATGTCGTGTTTGGCTGCATCACCGTTGCCGGAGGTCTTGTTTCATACTCTCCGCTTGGTGTGTGGATCTTTACTTATTTCTTCGGCGTAGAGCCGGACAGGGTCCCCGACGTTATTGCCGTCTACCGGATTCTCATGTGGGTAAGCTTATTCTCCGGCGTCCGCTGTCTATATCACGGCCTTATTATTTTCAACCGGAGGACGACCTGGTTAACAATCGGTATGGTCATCCGGCTCGTCGGCATGTATTCCCTTGCCCAGTACTTCATCCGGACCGATCAGGTGACCAGCGGCCGTGTGGGGGCGATTATCTTCCTGACCGGGATGATCATCGAATGCTTGATCAGCTTCCTTGAAGGAACCGTGCTGCTGAAGAAGCAGATTCCCGAGAAACTCGAGGACCATCCGATCGAGCGCAAGGGAGAGGTTTTCACCTTTATCGTCCGCTTCTCTATTCCTCCTTCCTCGCTGTCGTGGTCGGCCCGTCCATTAACGCCATTCTCGGCAAAACGTCGGATATGGAGCTTTCGATCGCCGCCTTTGCCATCGCGGCCAGCCTGACGCAGCTCGTTCAGAGCTTCTTCAGCTATATTCATCAGATCGTGCTTAACTTTTACCGGACGGACCGGGACCAGGTGATCCGCTTCACCCTCCTGCTGTCTCTAATTCCTACTATCCTGCTCGGCACTCTTTCGTATACGGCCGCGGGACCTTGGTTCATGACCCACCTGATGGGCGTTAACGAACAGCTGATGACGGCCAGCCTGCATACGTTAAGGATTTTTATGATCATGACGCTGATCTTCCCCTGGCTCGATTTCTGCAATGGCATTCTGATGCTTAACGGCCAAACCAAAATCATGGTCTGGTCCCAGGCCTGCAACGTATCCGTCACTTTGATCACGCTGTTTCTATGCTTAGGCTTTCATCCGGAATGGAACGCCAGAATCGGAGCACTGGCCCAATCGTTAGGGGTTGCCGCCGAGCTGGCCGCTGCCGCCTGGGTGCTGCGCAAAACCGCCGCCGAGCAGCGGCTTGCCGTTTCCATTACGGCAAACCATTCTCCCACTTCAAGGAAATAACTCACAAAGGAATTTTGCCCATGTCTGCCCTTACCCTTCCGAAGCCCGCCGGAGCCCTATCCAGAAGCCAGGAGTTTCTCCTTAAGCTTTTTCCTTCACCAACTACGGAGTCAATGCGTTTATCGCCGTCATTTTCCCGGTCTATTTCCACATGCTTGGCTTCAGCAGTCTCCAGTTCGGCATGCTTTATTCCATCGGGCCGACCGTTGGCATTATCGCCAATCTGGTTTGGGGCGTGACGAGCGACCGGTTCCAGACTATCAAGAAAATCATAACGACCATCCTCTCCGGACAGCTTGTCTTCATTCTCCTTATGTTCCGGGCGGAGGCTTACCCGGTTATATTCGTTCTCCTGACCCTCTACTATTTCTTTCAAACTCCGGTCAATATGCTGAACGACAGCCAAATTCTGCTTCATACGAAGCAGACCGGCAAAAGCTACGCCTCCTACCGGGTCTGGGGCTCTATTGGCTTTGCCGTAGCGGCCCTCTTGTTCGGCCTGCTGCTGAAGACCCCTACGCACGGAAAAATGGCGCTGCTCTGCATCGGGAACGTCGCTTTGGCTCTCCTGCTCTCTCTTCTGCTGAAGGATGCCAGGGGGCCGGCTTCAAGAAGATGCAGTTCACCGGATTAGGGAAGGTTCTCCTCGCTCCCCGGCTGACGGTCTTCCTTCTTCTCGTGCTGCTTCTTGCCGTTGCGGCCCGGATCAACGACGGGTTCCTGTCCCTCTATTTGCTGGAACGGGGGCCGGCCAAGCCGTCATCGGCTCGTCCTGGATGGTTTCCGCCCTGAGCGAAATCCCCTTTTTCTCCTGCTCTCCCGGTACGGGGATCGCTTCCGTGAGCTGCCGCTGCTTGCTTTTGCGGGGTTGATGTATACCGTCCGGTTCTTTCTGATGAGTCTGCCTCTTACTCCCGGCATGATACTGGCGGTTCAGACGATGCACAGCCTGTCCTTCGGCATCTTCCTGATTACCGCGCTCCGTTACCTCCAGGGAATCGTTCCGGACCGCTTCCGGGCCACCGGCCAGGCCGTCTTTAACGTCACGTGGGGCAGCTTGTCCGGCCTCATTGGCGGCTTCCTCGGAGGACAGCTCTTCGATGTGTACGGCGGACACGAGGTCTACTTAACCGCGACCGCCTTCGCCGGGATCAGCACGGTGGGTTTCTTTGTGTTCGGCCGGCTGTCGCTCCGGAAATCCGGGGAGGAATCTCTATAACAAGCCGACGAAGGAGTGCTGCCCCCGCCGGGAGCTCCGCAAGCCCCTTCTAGCCCAAGCAAGGGAATCGGGAACCTATCTTTGCTTTTCCCGGGAGGGCCGTTATAATAAGAATAGCCTTAGGACCAGGTCTTAAGATTGAAAAGCGTTGCGAGTTAAAGAACTTATTTTACTTAAAGGCGGTTTAGCAATGGATTATCAGGCATTCAAAAGCATTGTTCTCGACCGGCGGAGCATCCGCCGTTATACCGATCAGGAAGTAGCCGTGGAGGATATCCGCGAAATCATCGACTGCGCCCGCTATGCGCCGAGCGACACCAATTCGCAGACGTGGCAGTTCATTGCCGTAACCAGCCGGGAGAAGATCAAGGAAATTGAGCGTCTCACCTGGGAGCAGCTGCATAAGCGCGCGGAGGAGGCAGAGAAGAAGGGATTGTCCAAAGAAGCCCGGCTTCTGACGAAATCCTTCGGTCCCTATGCGACGGCCTTCTCGCAGGCTCCCGTCCTTCTGGTCTGCCTCGCCACTCCGTACCAGTCTAAATTCCGGGAGAAAATCTTCGATCCGGTCCAGCTGGTCGGCGAGCATGTCTGGGCGGAGGAAGGAATCAAGAGCAGCTGCCTCGCTGCCCAGAACCTCATGCTGGCCGCTCACGCCAAAGGCCTCGGCACCTGTCCGATGACCGGCCCCGTCCTGCTGGCCGAGGAACAGCTGCGGCAGGTTCTCGACATCCCCGAGGAGTGCCAGGTGAATATGGTCATCGCCCTCGGACACCCTTCTGAAACGCCGGGCCGTTTGCCCCGCAAAGAGATCGACGACATTCTGACGATTGTTTAAGCAGAGAGCCCACCGAACCGCTCCATGCGAGCTCTGCCGCTGTAGACAAGCCGGAGGAAGGGAAAGAGAAAAGCAAAACATAAATAGAAAAAGCCGCGAAAAGCTTCGCGGCTTCCTTAATTAGCAGACCAGCCGGGAAATTCCGGCTGGTCTGTTTTCATCATGACTTAGGCTGGCGGTTACCGGTATTGGAACACAGGCTCCGGACCTTAAACCAGGCTCGCTTGGTTCCTTTCCACCAGAGCTCCATTGTGAAGATCCAGGACCCTGTCACACAGCGGCACGACCCGGTCATCATGGGTCACGATGACGGCGCTCATCCCCCGCTCCTTCACCAGCTTCGCCATCAGCTGCACGACCTCGCGGCCGCGCGGGGCATCCAGGCTCGCCGTCGGCTCGTCCGCCAATAGGACGGCCGGTTCGTTCATGAGAGCCCGGGCAATGGCGACCCGCTGACGCTCGCCTCCCGAGAGCTTCTCCGGGTAGGCCGACCGCCGGTGGGAAAGATCAAGTTTCCCAAGCAGCTCGCCGGCCCGCTTCGAGGCGGTGCCGGGGTCCATTCCGGCAAGCTTGGCAACCAGTACCAACTGTTCTTCCGTCTTGAGGTACGGAATGAGGTTCGCGCTCTGGAAGACGAATCCGATTCGGCGAAGCCGGAGATCGGCCAGCTCTTTTTCGGTCTTATCCAGAAGGGATTCGCCGTCCAACAGAACTTGGCCGTCCGTCGGCTTCAGCAGTGCCCCCGCGATGGACAAGAAGGTGCTTTTGCCGGAGCCCGATGGCCCCATAACCGCCACCATCTCTCCCCTGCCCACCTCCAGGTTCAAGTTATCCAGGACGGTTCTAACCGCTCCCCCATCCTCAAAGGATCTTCTGATGTTCATCAGCTTCAGTCTGCTCATGCCGCCCCCTCCCTATCGCATCCAGAGCATCAACCCGGCTTACCTTCCACACGGAAGCAAGGGAACCGGCCAACGAAAGGATGACGAACGCGACGCCCGTCGCGGCTATCGCGGTAGGACGGAGCTCAAACGGCAGGGAGCTCGGCAGGACAGCCTGAACGAGCGTTACCACAACCAGGCTCACGATCAGGCTGACCGCCGAAAGGATCAGGACCTGCTGCGCCACGCTGCCCGTTAAATAAGCGGAACGGATGCCGATGGCTTTCAGAATGCCGAACTGGCTCGTTTTCTGAATGGTGATGACATAGAAGAAGACCGCCAGCACCAGAAACGAGATTCCATATAGAAATACGATCATCATGAGGAGAGAGCCCTGTTCCTCCTTGTACCCGGGAATGGCGGCAACCGCCTCCGACGCCCCGATAACCTCTGCCTTCGGCAGGACGGCCTCGAGCTCCCTCGCCTGCTCCTTCGAGGCTTTCACGGCAATTGCCGTGAATCCCTCCGGTGACGATAGGCGGCTTCCATTGGCGGCCTGGAGAGCCGGCCAATCCGTCATCCTGACGAATACAGCAGGGGTATGGCTGAACGACTCCTTCTCCACGAACCCGCCCACCGTCCATTCCGTGCCCGACGCCTGATCCTTCAGGATCGTGCCGATACGGACTCCGGCTTCGGACAAGCTGCGGTCGACCAGAACGTGGCCCTTCTCCGAAAGCGGAGAGCCCTCAACCAGACCCGGCGCCATCCACCCCTCCGGATTAACCCCCAGGAAGGTTATATCCAGCTTCTTTGTCTCCCCTGAGGCCAGGACGGTTGCCATCTGCACACCAAACGGTTCGGCATTCCCTTCTCCGACAATCCGGAGGGCTTCCTTCCCTTGTTCCCCGTTCACCTGCGACCGGGTCAACCGGTGGTTGGAATCCGGACCCAGGATATAATGCGTCGCCGCCCGGTTCTTTATGGAAGAGGCATTGTCATAGGCCAATCCTTGGGCCAGTCCGGTCACGAACAGGACAAGCAAGGTGACCAGCAGCATGACCGTCCCTATTAGCGCATATCGCGCCTTGGCATGTCTCATCTCCCGAATAGCCAAATACATGAAGTTCCCTCCTTTGGTTTCCTACCAAAGGATACGATACGAAGATGAACGGGAAATGAACAACCGATTACGGATTCGGCAGCGTCACGGTAAAGACCGTCCCGGCCTCCGAGCTGGCCACTCCGACGGTTCCTCCGTGGAGCCGGACGATCTTCTTAACAATGGCGAGCCCCAGCCCCGTTCGTCCCGTAGAGCGGTCACGAGACCGGTCCGCCCGATAGAAGCGGTCGAACAGATAGGGCCAATGCTCCGGTTCAATCCCTTGGCCTGTATTCCGGACGTTGACGGCCGTATGAGACGGCCCCTGCTCGGCGACAATCTCGATGCTTCCTCCTTGAGGTGTGTAGGTGACGGCATTGCTCAGCAGATTCATCCACACCTGCATCAGGAGAACCTCGTCCCCTTTCAGGATCAAAGGCTCGGGAATCGAGAGCTTCAGCAGCAGCTCCTTCTCGTCCAGCTGCCACTGCAGCACATGAACCGCCTGGCGGATCTGGTCCCGGAGCCGGAAAGACACGACGGAAACCGGTTCCTCTCCCTGCTCCAAGGACGACAGAAGAAGCAGCTGCTTGCTGAGCTGGGAGAGATGGCGGCTTTCTTCCTCGATAACCGCAGCATAATGTCTACGCTCCTCCTCCGGGAGCCCCTTCTCGGCCAGTACTTTGGCAAAGCCTTGAATGGAGGTAAGAGGGGATTGAATTTCATGCGATACATTGGACACAAACTGCTGGCGCGCTTGATCCACCCGCTCCAGCTCCTCACTCATCGTCAGGAAATGCCGGGCGAGCCGTCCGATCTCATCGAGTCTCTTAACAGGCAGACGGAGCTTGTAATTTCCTTGGGCAATAAGCTTCGTTGCCTCGGACAGGCCGGTGATCGGTTTCACCAAGTACCGGGTACTAAGCAGGAAGAACAGCACGCTGATGACAACCGTGAACAAGCCTATCAAAGCGAAAAAAGACGCAGCTCCCCGAACTGAAGCAGCACGTCCGGCCTCAGGAACAAGCCATAGGGCCGGCTCCCAAGGAAGACGGGAACCCCCACGGTATTGCTCAACCGGTTATCGAAGAAGCCGGTGACGAACGGCTTGTCGGGAAAGTCCGCCACCCCATGATACCGGTTCCCTTTAAGCACCGAGCGTATGGCGTTTTCCGGGAGATCGGTCACACGGAAGGCCCGGCCATAGAAGCGGTCGTTTCCCCGGCCATCCGACCAATACAGCTGATAACCAAGCGCAGCCGACTCTTGCAAAAACTCCTCCGGGTTATCCGGATGGCTCTCCAGGTATTGTTTCAGCTGCTCCGCGACCCGGATCAGCTTCTCGTCGTTATAGGGCTTAAGCTTGATATGATAATACAGATTAGCTCCGAGAAACCCGAGCAGGCTGCTGGCCAGAACGACGATAATTGTGGTGAGGAAGACACGGGAATATAACGATCTCAACGCTTGCCCACCTCCAGCTTGTAGCCGATCCCCCGTACCGTCACAATCGAGAAATCGTCGCCGTACTCCGCAAATCGCTGCCGGAGCCTCTTGATATGGACGTCGACCGTGCGGTCGTCCCCTTCGTAGTCCTCTCCCCAGATAAGCCGGATCAGCTCTTCCCTCGAGAACAAGCGGCCGGGATAGTGAGCAAGCTGAGAAAGCAGATCGAATTCCTTCATCGGCAGCAGAAAATCAGAGATGCCGTCCGAAACCTCGCGATTCCTACAGTCGATTACAATCCGGTTCAAGTGCAGGGTATCGCTGGAAGGCCGCTGGTAACGCCGGAACAGGGCCTTGATCCGAAAAACAAGCTCCTGCGGCTCAAACGGCTTGGTCACATAATCGTCCGTGCCCCTTAGATAACCTTGCTGCTTGTCCGTAAGCTGATCTTTGGCCGTAAGCAGGATAATCGGAATGTCGTAAGTTTGCCTGATAAGGCCGCAAAGCTCAAGCCCATCCAGGCCGGGCATCATAATATCCAGAACGGCCATATCCAGGGAATGGTCTTTTAGAATCCGGACGGCCTCTTCCCCATCCCGCGCCTCGTGCACGCGGTAACCTTCCTTGGTCAAAACATACCTAAGCAGCTCTCTTATGTTAGCGTCATCGTCCGCTACGAGCAGGTTTCGGATCATGAGACTCTCTCCTACTATTGCGATTATGGGTTCCTTGGTGCATCCTCTTATTTTCACCGGAAGGCAGGGAAATAACAAGCGGACCGGCCGGAAAACAAAAAACAGCATCCGGCTGGGCCGAATGCTGTGTTTCGCTAATTTATAAGTTAGTGAAGCTTATAATTTAATGACGTTAGCTGCTTGAGCGCCGCGGTTTCCTTGAGTGATTTCGAATTCAACTTCTTGACCTTCGTCAAGGGATTTGAATCCTTCGCCTTGGATAGCCGAGAAGTGAACGAATACGTCTTCGCCGCCCTCAACCGAGATAAAACCGTAGCCTTTTTCTGCGTTGAACCATTTAACTGTACCTTTCAAGTAAACAACCTCCTAAAAATATCGCCATTCGTGGCGAATAAATCCATTATAGCACGGGCGGCAGCACAGATCAAGCTACTTTCCAAGAACTTTTCCGGAATTTTTGGTCAGAACCAGCAGGGAGTCGGAACCCGGGATAAAAGGCAGTCCGGACCGGGCCGTCCGAGAAGAAATCCCTTCCCCTTCCAGCTCCGTTAGGAGTTTCTCCAGATGGGGATAAGGCTCCCAATGAAGATCCACAAGCGGGTAAATCCTTAGCTGCCCTTCCGGACGGACCACTCGAATAAGCTCTCTCACCGCTGCCAAGTGAAAATCGTAATCCAGCTGGCGGTTGTAAAGGAACAGAAAGTGGCTGCACAGCACCAAGGAAAAGGCTTCGTCTTCAAAAGGAAGCTTAGGCAAGGATGCCGGCTTATACCGCCTTGCCCCTTCCCGTTCAAAGTCGGCAAGGAACAGGCTTAAGGACTGCTCCCGATTGGCTCGGTGAGCATCCAAGCTTCCATAATAAGACCAGTCGTACTGGTGGGCCAGGCCCTTCAATTTGGCCGTGGAGGTCTCAATCTCTTCTCTTCCGTGCTTCTCCAGTTCGTGCCGGGACATGGCATACTGGGGATCGGCCGCCATGACCTCATAGCCGTTCCGGCCGGCTCCGGCGGCAAAGGAAGAAGCCCCTCCCGCCACATCCAGAACGGGGCCCGCCTCAAGATCCGCTGGCTCCAGCGCGAACATGTCTGCGTATTCCCGGTACGACCGGCAGGTCATGGCCACTCCGGTTTGCTCATAAAACTCTTTGCTCATCTCATCTGCACTCTCCTCTACTCTACTCAGCTCAGCTCTTTACAGCGCCGGCGCTTACCGGCTTGAAGGGATTTTACCATCCGGATGCTGGTAAATCAATCCCATTTTCACCGGCTTTCTCCTCTCTTCGTTTTTGATTAAATGAACCGATCATGCTAAAGTTAAGGGTAACGCATTATACATTATTCCATGAAGGAGCCGTCTTTCAATGAGCCACGGAATCAAGAAGCACTTAATCTATAAGAAGGACAAATGGAACATGCTCACCGTAGAGGTTAACGGCAAAACGCTGATCCTACGCGAAATTTCCGATCAATGGGGCGAGGAATGCCATGAATTTCTCAGCCGCCCGGCCCTTATGCATTGGGTGGAGGACCGGTTCGCTCCCGAAAAGTTCGAGGGAACCGAGGAGGAGCGCGAGGAAATCCTGAAAGCCTTTAAAGAGGTGTGACACCGGCCGCAGCGGAAGGAATAAGCAGCCCGAAAAGCGGGAATTGACAAGCACATCCGCTTCCTGCTATGATGATTGTACAATTTCATACTTCCAAAGGGGAGTAGCTGGTACAGTAAAGCCGTCATTTCGGGAGCAATCCCCGGTTTTATTGGCAACGAAAGTTGTTAGCAAGACCTTTGCCGTTACATTAAGCGGTAAGGGTCTTTTTGAATAAGATTGGGCCTTTACCGCAGATTAATCGGTAAAGGCTTTTTTAGTTTCTATCTTAGATCGAGAAGAGGAGAGAGGCGTATGGAGTTTCTAACACCCGAATTTTTTACCGCACTGCTCAGTATCATCATCATTGACCTGGTCCTCGCCGGGGATAACGCCATCGTAATCGGAATGGCGGCCCGCAACGTTCCGAAGGAGATGCAGAAAAGGGTTATCGCCTGGGGGACACTCGGAGCGATTGTCATCCGGATCGTGGCCACCCTCGCGGTCGCCTGGCTGCTCAAAATTCCCGGTCTGCTGCTCGTGGGCGGCATCCTGCTTCTCTGGATCTCCTACAAGCTTCTGACGGATAAGAAGGGTCATGAGCTCGAAGCCAAGACGTCTGTCTGGGATGCGATCAAGACGATCATTATCGCCGACGCGGCCATGGGGATGGACAACGTTCTCGCCGTCGCCGGCGCCGCTCACGGAAGCTTCCTGCTTGTCATTATTGGTCTGCTCATAAGCATTCCGATCGTCGTCTGGGGCAGCACTTTGTTCGTGAAGATCATCGACCGCTTCCCTGTTGTGATCTATGCCGGTGCCGGGATCCTGGCCTATACCGCCGCCAAAATGATCGTGGAGGAGCCGGTGGTGCACGACAACCTGCTCCATCCGGTTTGGGGGAAATGGACGGTCATTTCTGTTGTCGTTCTCCTCATCCTGGGACTGGGCTATATGCGGAACCGGGTCGGCCGCCGTCAAGAGCTGCCGGATGCCTAATCGGATGATGACGCCCTAGCAGGGCGAACAAGGAAAAGCCGGGCTCCTGTCCAAGGAACCCGGCTTTCCTTATGGAGCAAGTGCTTACAGCTTCGTGTGGGGAGCCATTTCGGGAGCTGTGATGACCTCGATCAAGAAAGGGACCGGAGAAGAAGATGCCTTCTGGAGAGCTTCCCGGAGGCCCGTCAAGCTGTCCGTTCTCTCCCCGCTCCCCCGCACGCTTCCGCCAGCTTGGGGAAATCCGGATTCCGGATCGAGCTTCCAAGCGGAGCGAGTCCGGCCTTCTTCATCCGGTTCGCTTCCATGGCGTAGCTTGCGTTGTTGAGGATCAGGACGGTTAGAGGGAGCATGTGCTCGACGGCCGTGAGAAATTCCATCATCGTCTGAATAGAGCCTCCGTCCCCCGCGATGGCGAGGACCGGGCGTTCCGGCTGGGCAAGCTTTGCCGCAATGGCGGCCGGAAGCGCGAAGCCCAATGTCCGCCAGCGGCCCGAGACGAGCACGGTCTGGTCCCGCTTGGCCTGGTAGATCCGATTGAACCAAATGGTGTGATCTCCGGTATCCACAGCGATTACGGCATTCGGTGGAACCGCGTCGGCGATCTCCCGCATGATCATCTGGGGAGAGAGCGGATGCGTTTCCCGCGCAGCCTCCATGAGGAGCTGGCTGTTCCATTCCGCCGTAACCCCGGCCGTTCGGCGTACCCATGCGGCGCGGTCCGCCTGCGGCAGTCTCCGCACCATGGCTAAGAGCTCCGGCAGGCAATCGGCCAGATCTCCTACGATTCCATGGAGAAGCGGATGCCCGACCGCAAGGTTGGCCGGGGACCGGTCGATCTGGATAAGACGCGCCTGCGTCGGCACGTAATCGTCCGGCCACCAGGTAGCTCCCAGCATGAGGATCAGGTCGCTTTCCCGCAGAATCACCGTTGCCGCTTCGCTTCCGGCCTGGCCCAGCCCTCCGGCGTACCGGGGGTGATCGTTAGGAAACAGGGGCCTTGCCGGAAGGGTCGTGATGACGGCCGCCTCCAGCAGCTCCGCCAGGGACAGAACTTCCTCCTTCACCTGCCCGGCTCCGCTTCCTACATAAAGGACCGGCTTCGCGGCCCGGGAAAGCTCCTCTACCGCTTTTTCCAGTGCTTCCCTGGGGGTGAGCAGCGGCTGATGCAGATAGCTCCCATAAGGGATCGGACGGCCTGTAAGCTTCTGCTCCCACACATCTTTGGCAACCGAAAGGTGAGCCGCCTTGCCGTGCAGAAGAGCTTGAACGAGCAGACCGTGTAGCAGCTCCGGCAGTGCCTGCCCGCTCACCAGCTCGCGGGATTGGTCCGTCAGCGCCTGCATCAAGAGCTGCTGGTTGACGAACTGCTTCGTGCGGGTGCCGTGCTTGGACGTTTCCACCTGACCGGTAATGGCCAAGACGCCGGCATAATCCATCGCCGCATCCGCCAACCCGTTAACCAGGTTGGCCGCTCCCGGACCGCTCGTCGCCAGGCATACGCCGATCCGGCCCGTCAGCTTGGCTTCGGCGGACGCCATCAGCGCCGCGGCTCCTTCGTGGCGGCAGGCTATGTAACGGATGGCGGAGCTGCGGCTGAGCTCGTCTAGAAACCGCAGATTGGCATCCCCGATTACGCCGTAGATCCGCTTAACGCCCCAAGCCTCCAGCTGGGCAATAAGGTAACCGGCGACCGTCAGGTCTTCCCCTGGCATGCCGTTTCCGTTATGCTTCAAGTAGATCCTCTCCTGTCGATGAATTTTCTCCGCTTCTAGCTTTCTCCAAGGAAGGGGCGGCCATTCTTATGACCGGACAGGCTAGCTTAACAAGTGCCTAACGATATTCCATACCATAAAGAGGTGAAACGCTCCTTGGATTACGGGTTAATCGTCACGTTTATCATCGTCTCCTTCTGCCTGGCCCTCCTTCTCATTATCAAAAAAGACACCCTGGCGCCGCAGGCCCGCCGCCCGCTCGCCTTGATCGCGCTCGTCATGATCGTGGTTTCTTTCTTCCTGCTCATGTACACGATTCTTAACGCCGGCCGTTAATGGCACCCTAACGCGAAGGTTTACTGGAAATCTTCCCCGGCTTCGCCTTATAATTAAAGGAACGGCCGCCCATACTAAGCCAAAAAGCTTAGGAGAATGCCATAATGCGGATTATCCCCGTTCTGGTTACGGTATGCCTGCTCGGCAGCACCGTTGCGGTATCATCCGCCGGCGGGCGGGCGGCGCCTCAGTCCATCAACCAATCAAGGAGGGTTCCCATGAATCAAGTAGCAAAACGCTCAGACGTATCGAAGGAGCACCAATGGAAGCTGGAGGACCTGTTTACCGACCAGCAAGCATGGGACCGGGAATACCAAGAAGTCAAAGACCTGCTGAAGAAAGTGGAGCCTTACCAGGGCAAGCTGAACGAGGCCCATGCCATCAAAGAATGCTTCGCGCTCGAGGATGAGATCTCCGTACATACCGAACGCTTATACGTATACGCCAACATGAAGCACCATGAGGATACCGCGGAGCCCTCGTTCCAGGCGTTGTCCGAGAAGTCCCGAAAGCTCAGTGTCGAAGTGAGCGAAGCGCTGTCTTTCGTGACGCCGGAAATTTTGAGCTTGTCCGAAGCCAAGCTGAAGGAACTGATGGAGAATCCGGACCTGAGCTTCTACAAGCGGACGCTGGAGGAAATGATCCGCCAGAAGCCGCACGTTCTCAGCAAGTCTGAAGAAGCCCTTCTGGCCCAAGTAGGAAACCTCTCCCAGGCCCCGGGCACCATCTTCGGAATGCTCAACAATGCGGACATGAAGTTCCCGAAGATCAAGAATGAAGAAGGCAAGGAAGTCGAGCTTACCCACGGCAGCTACATCCAGTTTCTGGAGAGCAAGGACCGGGATGTGCGCCGGAATGCGTTCGAAGCGGTGTATGCCACCTACGCCAAGCAGAAGAACACGATCGGGGCCACGCTCAGCGCCAACATTTCCAAAAATATTTTTTATGCCAAAGCCCGTAAGTATCCTTCCGTTCTCGAAATGTCCCTCTACGGAGATAACATTCCGAAGGAAGTATACACGAATCTTATCGATACGATTCACGAGTCCCTGCCGCTTCTGCAGCGCTACATGAACCTCCGCAAGAAGCTCCTGAAGGTCGACGAGCTTCATATGTATGACCTGTTCGCTCCCCTTGTGGAGGAATTCAAGTGGGACATCAACTACCAGCAGGCGACGGAGATGGTGCAGGACAGCTTGAAGCCGCTCGGCGACGATTACCTGAAGGTTCTGCAGAGCGGATTCGAGAACGGCTGGATCGACATCTACGAGAACGAGGGCAAACGAAGCGGGGCCTACAGCTGGGGAGCCTACGGCACTCATCCTTATGTGCTGCTGAACCACAAGGACAACCTGAACAGCATGTTCACGCTTGCCCATGAGATGGGCCATGCCCTGCACTCCTACCTGTCCGACGAGAATCAGGAGTACCGGTACGCGCAGTATACGATCTTTCTTGCCGAAGTGGCCTCTACGCTGAATGAAGCCCTTCTCATGGATTATCTGCTGAAGAAGACGACCGATCCGAAGGCCAAAATGTACCTGCTCACCTACTATGCCGATCAATTCCGCACGACCGTGTTCCGTCAAACCATGTTCGCAGAGTTCGAGAAGATTACGCACGAGAGAGCCGAAGCGGGCGATTCGCTTACTCCTCAGGAGCTGAGCAAAATCTACTACGACCTGAACTTGCTGTATCACGGCAAAGGAATGGTCGTCGACAAGGACATCGAGATGGAATGGGCGCGCATTCCCCATTTCTACAACAGCTTCTATGTCTACAAATACGCGACGGGCTTCTCCGCGGCCACGAGCTTCGCGAAGCAGATTCTGGACGAAGGCCAGCCGGCCGTCGACCGCTACCTCGGGTTCCTGAAGAGCGGCGGAAGCGACTATTCCATCAACATCCTGCAGCGTGCGGGTGTCGACATGTCGTCGCCGGAGCCGATCAAGCAGGCGATGAGCGTGTTCAAGAGCCTTATCGAGCAGATGGAAGACCTGACGAAATAAGCGGTGGATCCCGCGCCATAAGAGGTTCCCGCCCTTCCGGTCCTAACGACGGAAGGGTTTTGTTCCGTTAGGGAGGCGAATCCTTGCGGTCTCTGCAACAATAACCGCTCTGCCAACGTTTAGAGGGCAGATGGACAATTTTTCCTACCCTTTAAAGAAAGAAGTGAACGGCCATGAGACGAATATGGATGGTACCGGCTTTATCCGCCGCCCTGCTGCTGACGTCCAGTGCCTCCCCCGCCCCGCCGGCAGCGGCCGGCCCGGGCAGCGAGTATACCCTGCTCCTGGAAGGAGCGGCTATGACGCTGGACGCCTCCCTAAGCTGATGAACGGGACGATGATGGTTCCCCTGCGCAACCTGGCGGAAGCGGCTGGAGCCGAAGTGGAATGGAACCATAAGGAACAAAGCGTCACCGCCGTTAAAGGAGATACGTCGGTTAAGCTGACGATCGGCAGCACGTCGGCCGTTCGTAACGGCTCTCCTTGGACGCTGGGCGCCGCCCCTGTGCTGGAAGGCAGCCGGACCTTCGTCCCTCTGAGATTCTTCAGCGAAGCGTTCGGCTACATCGTCAAGTGGGACGGCATCCGCAAGCAGGTCACGATCGACAGCGATGCGGGTCTTCTCCCGATCGTCGGTAGCTATGACAACTTGAAGAAGCTGGTCGGTGAGTCCATGACCGAAGGGCCAGTGCCTGCAAGGGCCGCAGAGAAAAGCATTTCCGCCGATTCGGCGGCAAGCGGTTCGACGGCTGCCCGCGCCCCTTCCCCATCCTCTGCGGGCCCGGATTATTCGGGCACGAACGTACAAGCAGAAGGGGTCGATGAAGCGGACATCGTCAAGACCGATGGAAACTACCTGTACCAGGTCAACGCCAACCGGGTGTTCATCGCCCGGGCTTCCGGGGAATTGAAGCTTTCTTCCACCATTGAGCTGGGAGGGGAATTCCAGCCGCGGGAACTTTATGTGGACGGAAACCGGCTTCTCGTCCTCGGGACCTCTTTTGCGAAACCGATGGACGTCCCTGCTCCTAACGCAAAAAAATGATCATGCCGGTAAGAAGCGGCACAACCAAAGTGCTTGTCTATGACACCGCAGACAAAACGAAGCCGGTTCTGAGCCGGGAAGTGGAGCTGGAAGGGAATTACCTCTCTTCCCGAAAGGTAGGCTCGTCGGTTTACCTGATTGCGAACCGTTTTCTTGACCTATACTCGATTCAACAAGAACAAGGAGAACAGCCCGCTCCCCTCTTCCGTGACAGTGCGGTTTCTTCGCAATGGGAATCCGTCGGCTATGACCGAATCCGCTATTTCCCCGACTCGCTTAAGAACAGCTACTTGATGGTTGCCGGCTTTGACCTCGACCGGCCGGATCAGAAGGCTGACGTCCAGTCCTACCTGGGCTCCGGACAGAATGTGTATGCCTCGGCTGATCATCTGTATGTGGCCGTTTCCCCATACGGCGGTCCTGTCCGAATCCTGCCTATGGTTAAGCGCCCGGCGAGTTCCTCCCCAGCCAGCCCGTCCGCTGAGCAGCCTCCCGTCCCGGAGCAGACGACTTCGCTCTACAAGTTCCGTCTGGATCAGGGAAGCCTGAGGTTCGCAGGTACGGGCAAGGTGCCCGGCTCGGTGCTCAACCAATTTTCCATGGATGAACGGGACGGCTACTTCCGGATAGCCACCACCAAGGGAGACATGTGGGCCCAAGGGGAGCAGACCTCCAAGAACAATGTGTACGTGCTCGACGAATCCTTGACAGTGACAGGCAAGCTCGAGGATCTGGCTCCAGGTGAACGAATCTACTCCGTCCGTTTCCTGGGGAACCGAGCCTATATGGTCACCTTCCGCAAGGTGGATCCGCTTTTCGCCATCGACCTGTCGGATCCCCAGTCACCGAAGGTGCTCGGGAGCCTCAAGATCCCGGGCTACAGCGATTACCTGCATCCGTACGATGAAACCCATCTGATCGGGTTCGGCAAGGATACGATCGAGGCCGCCGTGGAGAATCCCTTCCCGGGTCAGGATTCCACCCAAGCCTTCTACCAGGGGATGAAGCTTGCCATGTTCGACGTGTCAGATGTGGCCCACCCGGTGGAGCTCTTCAAGGAAGCCATCGGCGACCGGGGAACCGATTCGGAGCTTTTGCACAACCATAAGGCCCTCCTTTTCTCCAAGGAGAAGAACCTGATGGCTTTCCCGGTTACCGTAGCCAAGATCAACCCGAAGCAGACACCGAATCAGCCGGCAGGCTTCCCCGCCTACGGAGAATTTGCCTACCAGGGAGCATACGTTTACGGCATCGATCTGCAGAAAGGCTTTACGTTGAAAGGAAAGATCACGCACCTGACGGAAGAGGACATCGCCAAAGCAGGACAAGGTGGAGGCGAGTGGAACAAGTATATCAACCGGATCCTCTATAGCGGAACCAATCTGTATACCTTCTCCCCTTCCGAAATCCGCTCGAACGACATGGGCAGCCTGCAGCCGAACGGAAGCCTGAAGCTTCCCGCCGCCGTTATGCCGGAAACGGGCATTCCGATCGACTGAGGACTTCATGAAAGCAGCGAGAATTGCTGAGAGGAAAAGCCGTTTCGAAAAGTCAAAAAGCGAAGAACCTTTGCCGGTTCTCCGCTTTTTTTGTTTTCTTCGCGTTCTTGAAACCCCTTACAGCGCATATCCATTACTCAATCGGTTATCCCGAATAAGGAGATGGGATTATGCTGGCTTTTGTCCTGTTGACGCTGCTCTTTCTGTTGTTCCTCGGGGGCTTGTGCCTGCTGCTCTACCGAAGGATCAAACGGGATTCCTACGAGTACGACTCCCTGCATCTGTGGGAAACGAAGAAGGCGGACAAGAAAAAATTCGAGCTCCACTGAAGGCCGGACAGGCTCACTCCATGCTGTCGTTGGTGACCGCATAGATCCGATGGTCCTCCCATTGGCCGTGGATCCTTAGGTATTTCACCGCCAGCCCCTCCAGCCGGAAGCCCGCTTTCTCCACCACCCGGATCGAAGGCCGGTTCCAAGGCATGATGGCCGCCTGCACCCGGTGAAGACCGGCTTCCCCGAACGCAAAGGCGACCGCTTGGCGAACCGCCTCGGTCGCAAACCCTTTTCCGTTGTGCGCGGAATCGATGAAATAGCCTAGATTGGCGTTCTGCCAAGCCCCCGCACGACGGACGAGAGGGCGACCCTCCCGATCAGCTCCCCGCTTTCCACAAGACAAACGGCGAAGGCGTACTCTTCGTCTTTTTCCCAACCCGCCAGGCTGCGCTCCAGCTGCTCCCGCTGTCCCTCCAGCGTATAAAAGGATTCCGGACGAACGGGATCATACGGCGCCATAAACGTCCGGTTGCGCAAGCGGAGATCCAGCTGGGCCGGAGCATCGGAAGGCTCGTATTTCCGGATGTAGACAGAGGTATTCGTATCCATAAAGGGACTCCTTTCCTCAAAGCAGAAGCCGGTAGATGACCGCTCCCGCCGCCCCGCCCAAGAGCGAGCTGATGATATTCACCGCATCGTTATTCATCCACCGCCAGCCATGTGTGAAAACAGCTGAACGGCCGCAGTGGGAGGTCTTCTCCACCGTCCGGCCGCAGACCACGCACCGGTACATCCGCTGCCATTTCGCGCCAAGCAAAGAATCGGAGAAGGCTCCGACGAGCCCACCGGCCAGGGCGGCGGCGAAGCAGAGAACGGCCGAAAGACCTGATGGCAGACCGGCCCAGGCGGGATCCGGGTAAAGGAGGAGCAGCAAGAAGGATGTCGCGCCGATAAAAGGCTTCCGGCTGCCGCCGCCCCGCTGCCCAGCAAGGTGATTCCGCCCGAGGTGCCCGGCGCGACCACTCGGCCCGTCAGGATCGACCGGGGCGGCCGGCGGCTCAAGCCGCCGACTTCCGTCGCCCATGTATCGGCATTGACGGAAGCCATCACCCCGAGGAAGGCGGCCAGCCAAACCGGATCCGGCCACATGGCCTGCGCCACGCATAGAAGAGCCGCCGGCAGCCCGTTCGCCGCCACTTGGCCGGCGTCGCGCCGGCCGGATTTCTCGTATCCTTCCTCTGCCGTGCTTTTCGCCTTCTTCTTCCATCGGGACAGCAGCGTCGACGAGAGGAAAAAGCCAGCAGCGCCCCGAACCAAACGGGGCTTCCCAAGGCATAAAGCAGCGTCCCGACGACGATCGCCGCCGCCCAGCCTGATGCCGACAAGGACCGTTTGGCATAGGCCAGCCCTCCGATCAACGTGCTTCCGGCAAGGCCGACCAGCCAATCTCCCGCTTCGTTCAAGATCATTCCTCCTGTTCTTCTCCTGGAACGGTCCGTAGGGCAGCACCCCGTCCGGACAAAAAAGCAGCGGTAGGCATGAGCCCCGCTGCCGGGTTATTTCTTGGAAGCCTTCTGACGAAACTAGGCCTGTTCCAGCCGAACAATAAAGTTACCCGCAGCTTCCCCGCCCCAGTAAAGCTCGAAGCGGTCTCCGTCTGCCGCCGCTCCTACTCCTTCCGGGGTTCCCGTAAAGATGACATCTCCTTCTCCCAATCCGAAGTGAGCCGCCACGAAATCCACAATGGTCTGAGGAGAAAAAATCATGTCGTTCAGATTGCCCCGCTGTACCTCCGTCCCGTTCCGGCGAAGGCTGAATTCGCTGCGGGCCGCTTCGGCGATCCCGGGAAACGGCCGGAAGGCACCGACAGGCGCCGAATTCCGGAAGCCCTTTGCGGCCAGCCACGGATGGCCCTTCTTCTTCAACCCATCCTGCACGTCGCGCAGGGTAAAGTCAATGCCGATGGCCATGGAATCAACCAGCTCGTCGACCGTCAGGCCCGGCTCGTAATCCCGTCCGATGCGGAGCACCAGCTCCGTTTCGTAGTGAACCTGCCCCCGGTCCCCGGGAAGCGGGACGGATCCACCGTCCACTAGCACGACCGAATGCGTCGGTTTCATGAACAGCATAGGTTGGTCCGGGACGGCATTGCCAAGCTCGGCCGCATGAAGGCGGTAATTGCGGCCGACGCAGTATACATTGCGAATGGGGGTTGTCATGGTTGTTCTCTCCTATTTCAGAAAATACCCTTATGATTTAATCAAGGCTCTGCCGTTATTCGCCCATCCGGAAGAATCCGGGAGCCGTACGAGACCTTCGACAAGCGGTCAAACAGCTTGGCCGCGTCGGCAGGCTGCATAGGTACAGGCTTCGCCCACTGCGTGAAGATCGGCAGGGCCTTGAGGCTGCACTGCCGGTCCTTGGAGCAGCTCGCTTCGAGAATCATAGAATCCAGTGTTTCTTTCACCGTATTGGTGGTAAAGATGAAATTGCCGAGGCTGTAGGCAATCCACTTGCCTTTGTACTTTTCAAATCCTTGCAGGACATGCGGATGGCCTCCGATGATCAAGTCGGCCCCCGCCTCAATATACCGGTGGGCCAGGTCTCTCTGGTACGCCTCCGCCTGGCTTTGCCGTTCCACGCCCCAATGGGCGATCACCACGACCAGGTCGGCCTTCTCCCTCGCCTTGCGGATGGATTCTACCGGCACCGTGTAATTATAAGTATCCGCTACTCCCGGATGGTTGGGGCTGGCTTTCCAGGAGTTATCCGGGACGACACGCGAGAAGCCGAGAAAGGCAATTCGCATGCCCTTCTTATCCAGAATGACCGGCTCGAACGCTTCCTGGCTGTTATGGCCCGCTCCCACATAAGGAATCCCGTTCTTTTTCAGGTTGTCGAACGTATCGAGCAGCGCATCCTGGCCGTAATCCAAGATGTGATTGTTGGCCAGGTTGACCAGATCAAAGCCGGCTTCCTTGAAAGGAGGCAGAGCGAGGGGCGACGACCGGTACGTATATTCCTTGGATTGGGGAGCCCCCGAAGGCTTATCGGCGTTTCCAGGTTGGCGATCGTTAGATCCGCTCTCTCCAGATCGGCCTTCACCTCGGTGTACGGGTAATCATACCCGTGCTGCTTAAGAAGCGTCTCCACTGCGCTAGCCATGATCACATCCCCGACAAACGACATCTTGACGCTGTGGGGATCGTTGGCGGGATC
Source organism: Paenibacillus sp. CC-CFT747 (assembly GCA_030323305.1). Lineage (GTDB taxonomy): Bacteria > Bacillota > Bacilli > Paenibacillales > NBRC-103111 > Paenibacillus_AO > Paenibacillus_AO aurantius. Next base: position 6,126,683 of record CP106741.1, read on the forward strand.
CGGCCCCGCTGTTTCGGCGCCGCCGGCAGCGGGCATCGCCGGCGGCTTGACGCTCGGAGCGGGAGTCAGTGTGGAGGTCGCCGCCGCGTTCTCAGCTCCCGAAGGCCGGAGACTCGGACTCGGGGAAGGCGAAGCGGTAGCGGCTGGTGAGACCGCAGCCGAAGGGCTTGGCGCAGCCGGCGTTTCGGCGGATGAGGGAGCGGGTGTCGGGGAGGCGGTGCGTGCCGCCGCATCGGCCGACGTCCCCGCCTTCTCCGGCTGTCCCGGCAGCATGAGCATGATGCCGGCGCCGAGAAGCAGGGTACCGGCCAAGCCTCCTGCCAAAAGCCCGACGTTACGGACCTTTTTCTGACGCTGGGGCTTGCTTTGTTTACGGGATGGAATCATTTCATTCTCCTTTTCCTTAACCTACCAATCTATTATAGCAAAGATAGGCGCCAAGAGAACGGACTTTCCCCCGACGAATAAAAAACTTCCTCATCCGTATATATAAAGATATAGAAGCGATTATGCCTTACCCAAGGGAGGGATTCCCATGTCAATGGCAGCGAGGGAGGCCGCCGGCTGTGTTGTGCTCCGGCAGCTGCAGGGTGGGCTGCAGGTGCTCCTCATCCGATTGAAGAACCGGGATGATCCAAGGCTGCCGAAAGGCGGAGTCGAGGACGGAGAAAGCTATGAGCAGTGTGCGGTAAGGGAAGTCGAAGAAGAAACCGGGTATCAGGTGCGCCTCCTTCCGTACGAGCCGGTGGTGGTCGAAGCGGTCAAGAACAAGCGCTTGCCCGTTCTGCACCTGACCATCCGTTTTTTCTCGCCTCCGCCCTCGACGGCTCCCCCGACAAACGAAAGGACCGTGAGCTCGTTTCCCGGGTGGACTGGGTGCCCGTGCAGGAAGCCGTCGGCAGCTTGCGGTTTCCGGAGGAAAAAGAGGCGCTGGAGGAATGCCTGAAGCTCTTTTCCGCGCAAGGCTTGGCGGCCGATCTTTAAAGATCATCCCCCTGTTTCCACCCCAAAAACCACCCGAGAACAATCGGGTGGTTTTATCACGTATAGGCTTTGCTTCAGGCAGAAGCTTTAATGTCTCATTCCACCTTGGGTCGGGTTGGACGAGGAGAAGTTGTTTCCACTGTTCATCCGGCTGCCCCCGCCCATCGGCTGGCTTCCAGTCTGAGAAGCTTGTGCCGGAGAATAGCCGCCCGAAATTGGCTGCTGGAACGCGGAAGGAGCTCCCTGCCCCATCCGGCTATTCATGCCGCGGTATGCAGGAGCCCCTGCTTGTCCGCCTGCGGCGGAATAAGGGCGCTGGTTCGTATTCTCATAGGAGGCTGGAGTGGAGGTTTGGGACATAGCCGGCTGGGCATAAGGCGCCTCCGGAGTTTCCTGGACCGGCTGGAAGGTATGCAGGAACGTTTTGGCCGTATGCTCGCTCATCGTCGGCACCTGGTATTGTCCCTGCTCGTTCATCAGTTGGAACACCTCATAAGCCTGGATCGCACAGGCGTTAGCCGTGTTCATCAAAAGCTGGCGAACATTCGGATCCGCGCATTCCAGCGACGCCGTCATGGCATTTTTGGCCGAATTCTTATGGCACAACAGCACGGCGGAGGCAATGTCCGTGTCCTTCATTCCCCCTCCGGTCTGCGGGGTAAGCCGGGCCGGGTTGTGCAGGCCGTACTTGATCTGCTCCACCGTGTCCGATACCATGCCCACTCCCTGCATTTGCGGCTGCGCCTGGTTGTAATCATGCGTATAGGACACAATCTGGTCATAGAACTCCACAGCCGATTGCAGATGACGCTCGATCATTTGACTTAGCTGAGGATTCTGGGCCTGACGGGCATACCAAGCAAAATGGGTGATCTGGCTGACTTTCTCATTGAGGATTTCATGGACTTCGACGGTTTCATGGGCGCCAAAAGGCATGGACCAACACTCCTTTGGGATAGGGATCTCTTCCAAACGACACGAAGTTTACTATCCCCCGACTCGATAACATTATGCAGGACTGGTCAACGGGACCCAATTGCGTTAGGATTTAGGAAGCACTTTACCACCGGACAGGAGACTTGAAACGATGCCAGATCATACCCCCGCACTTTCTTTAACAACCCGTTCGGCACCGGAGGCTTCCGGCCGTCCTATGATAGAAACGAGCCGGACCGACCGTATCCTGTTTACCGTTGTCACCCTGCTGTACTGGGCGGCTCTTTATGTGTACGTTCCTATTCTCTCCCCTATCTCGAATACCGGGGGCTTTCGTATACCTTGATCGGAGTGGTCCTGGGAAGCTATGGCTTTACCCAGATTCTCGTCCGTCTTCCGCTTGGCCTTCTGTCGGACCGGCTCCGGCGCAGAAGGCCTTTCATCATGCTGGGGCTGCTGACAGGCGCTTTGAGCTGTCTCCTCTTCATGGGTGGGGAGGAATGGGGATGGACGCTAGCCGGACGGATCATGTCGGGCGTTTCCGCCTCGACCTGGGTAGCCTACACCGTTCTGTATGCAAGCTACTACAGCGAATCCGATTCCACTAAGGCCATGGGAAGCATCAGCTTGATGACCGTGGCCGGTCAGCTGGCGGGCATGGCGGTAAGCGGATGGCTCGCCGATTCGCGCGGATGGAACGCTCCCTTTGTCCTCGGCGGCGTGATCGGAGCCGTCGGATTGCTGGCGGCTTTTGCCGTCAAGGAACCAAGGGATGGTGTGGCTAGGCCGCCAATCCGCCTGAACGACCTGGGAAAGGTAATCCGCACCCGGACGCTTCTTATCGTGTCTGGGTTGTCCGTTCTCGCGCACAGCGTTCTCTTTATTACGATGTTCGGCTTTACTCCGCTGCAGGCATCGGCACTGGGAGCAAGCCGCAGCGAGCTGACCCTGCTCGTCTTTGCTTTCATGGTCCCTCATGCCCTCTCCGCTTATTATTCGGGCAAAAGACTCGCTCCGAGGTGGGGCACCCCGCGAACCATCGTCGCCGGTTTTCTTCTGAGCGGCCTCTGTACGTTCGCGATTCCCTTCGTTCCTTCCCTGGCTTGGCTGTATGTCACCCAAGCCGTGAACGGCTTTGCCCAGGGCCTGCACATGCCCCTTCTCCTCGGTCTGTCGATCCGTCCCTTCGCCTCCTCGGAGCGTGCCACGGCCATGGGCTTCTACCAGGCCGTCTACTCCGCCGGGATGTTCGCCGGCCCCTTCCTGGCAGGCTGGCTTAATGCTTCCGCCGGTCTGCCGAGCGGGTTCTACCTTGGAGGCGGACTCGCCCTTATGGCGGCCGCGTTTGCTTGGGCGGCCGGACAACACCGCCTTTTGCAAGAAGGGTAACCGGGGTAATAACCTATACAAGACGAAAGCTGGGTATACTAGGGAAGTTGCGGCTGCAGCTAGCGTCAGGACATAAAGAAGCCGCCGCGGCTGCTGCCGGGGGCGCCCTAGATTCGCCAATCCGGATGGGAGAGACAGCAATGGTTAACTGGAAAGTCAATTTATCCGTTTTGTGGATCGGGCAATTTCTCGCCATGGCCGGGATGACCATGATCATGCCCTTTCTTCCGCTTTACCTGCAGGAATTGGGCGTAACCGATACCAAGCAAGTAGCCTATTGGTCGGGCATCATTTTTGCCGGCAATTTCGTGACTTCCTTCATCGCTCAGCCGATCTGGGGAGGACTGGCCGACCGCTACGGCCGCAAGGTGATGCTTCTGCGCTCGGGCTTCGGAATGGCCCTCGTCATGACATTCATGGGCTTTGCGACCGATGCCTGGCATCTGCTCCTGCTTCGGCTCGTGAACGGGACGGTGTCCGGCTTCGTGCCCGCCTCCGTCGCCCTCATGTCCACGAATACGCCGAGGAACAAAATCGGCTTCGCTATGGGCACCCTTCAGTCCGGCGGAGTCGCCGGCACCATCCTCGGGCCGCTCATCGGCGGAATACTGGCGGAGCTGATCGGCTTCCGCAGCATTTTTTATTTGACAGGCGGCCTACTCTTCGTGGCTTCCCTTCTCGCCATGTTCCTCGTTAAAGAAAGCTTTAACGCATCGGAGGCCCGAAGCCAGCCCCGCGTTTCCCTGTGGCAGAGCTTCAAGGACCTGGCCCACATTCCGCAGCTTCCCGCTTTGTTCGCGGTGACCTTTATGTTCCAGTTCGCCCTGATGAGTCCTCAGCCGCTGATGGCCCTGTTCGTTCAGGATCTGTACGGCAAGGCGGCGTATCTCGCTTTCTTCGCGGGATTGGTCGGTTCGGTGAACGGCTTCTCGAATATGATCGCCTCGCCGGTCCTCGGCCGGTTCGGGGACAAGCTGGGTTCGGAGAAGATTCTGGGCATCTGCCTGATCGGATCGGCGCTCGCCTTCATTCCCCAGGCGCTGGTGAGCAACATCTGGCAACTTCTCGCCGCCCGTTTCTTCATGGGGATCTTTATGGGAGGGATGCTGCCTTCCATCTACGCCCTCATCCGCAAATACACGCCGGAAGGAATGGAAAGCCGGTCCTACAGCTTCAACTCCAGCACCTTGAGCCTCGGCAATGTCATCGGGCCGTTAACGGGCGGGGTTCTGAACGGCTTTATCGGCATCCGCGGGATCTTCTGGGTCAGCTCGGCGCTCCTGCTCCTGAATTTCTTCTGGGTGCGCAGGACTTTGCTTTCCTCCCGCTGGGGGAGCCGCCCCTCCGGGGAATAACGCGGCATGGACAAGCCCCATTAAAGCCGATGCAGATAAAGAAGAACGGCCTCAGGGCTTCCTGAAGGCCGTTTTTCTTGTGCATTGTTGGAGTACCGGGCCGTTTGGCGCCGGTTATTTGATCCTCGCTACCGCCAGCCCGTCGTAAGCCGGTAGGACCGTACTGTCGAGCCCAGGGTGGGACGTCATCAGCTCGTTAAAGCGCCTCATGCCGCGAACGGCGTTGCCGGTCTGCTCCGGGTCCATCGTCTTGCCATGCATGAAAGCATTATCTCCCACAATAACCGCTCCGGGATTGGCCAGCTTCAACGCCCATTCGAAGTAATTCGGGTAATTTCCTTTATCTGCATCGATAAAGAAGAAATCGAAGGTTTGCCCTTCCGCTTCCAGCGCGTGCAGGCTGTCCAGCGCTTCTCCCACCCGGTACTCCACCTTGTCGCCCAGTCCGGCCTCTTTCAGATTGCGGTGAGCGAGCTCGGCATACTCCTCCTTCAACTCCAGCGAAACCAGCTTGCCGTCCTCCCCAAGGCCCCGTGCCAGGCAAATGCCGCTGTAGCCGCCAAGCGCACCGATCTCCAAAATCCTTTTGGCCCCGCCCAGCTTAACGAGCAAGGTCAGCAGCCGTCCGTAGCCGGACGGAACGGAAATTTCCGGCATGCTGTTGTCGCGGATGCTTTGCTTGACCGCTTCGAGCTGCTCGTCCTTAGCAAAAAGCGAATCTACATACTGCTCTTCGGTAACCCTATCCAATGACTCCACCATCCCCTCCGGAAAAAGCGATTTGTATCCATCCGCTCTTTCCCCTATACTTCCTATTGTATGAAAAAAACGACCGAAAGCAAAGGAAACGGCACTTCCTACCTGCCCTGCATATCCCTTTCTAAGACAAGGCTGACAGGGAAATCAACAGGCTTCGTCGGATAAGGATGAACGGAGCAGACTCCGGGGAAAGCCGTTCTTCTATCCCATACGCCCCGAGAGGGGATTCCAAGAAACAGAAAGAGGGAGTTACATGGCCAAAATCGATCTGATCGCCACCTGCCCCATGGGGCTGGAGGCTTTGGTCGCACGGGAAATCAAAGATCTCGGCTACGAGGATATGATGGTGGAGAACGGCAGGGTGACGTTCAAAGGGGACGAGCTTGCCATCTGCCGGACGAACCTATGGCTGCGTACGGCCGACCGGATTCTTATCAAAATGGGCGAGTTCAAGGCCGTCACCTTTGATGAGCTGTTCGAGGGGACGAAAGCGCTGAACTGGCCGGACTGGATTCCCGAAGAGGGGAATTCCCTGTAGAGGGAAGATCCCACAAGTCCCAGCTTTCGAGCGTCCCGGCCTGCCAGGGCATCGTAAAGAAAGCCGTCGTTGAGAAAATGAAGCATCGTTACCGGACCGAGTGGTTTAAGGAAACGGGGGCCCGGTATGTCATTGAGGTGTCGCTATTGAACGATATCGCCACCTTGACGCTGGATACGTCCGGGGCGAGCCTGCACAAGCGCGGCTACCGCAAGCTCGTGACGGAAGCGCCGCTCAAGGAGACGCTCGCCGCGGCGATGGTGCTCCTGAGCCGGTGGAAGCCGGAGCGGCCGCTGTACGATCCGTTCTGCGGCTCGGGCACGATCCCGATCGAGGCGGCGATGATCGGCTGGAACCTGGCCCCGGGCCTGCGGCGGCCTTTCTCCGCCGAGGGCTGGCCGGCGCTCCGCCCGGCGCTTTGGGACGAGGCCCGCGAGGAAGCCTTCGATCTCGTGCGGGATGACGTTCCGCTTGATATTAGCGGAACGGACATCGATCCCGCGGCGATCGAAGTGGCCCTCGCGGCCGCCAAAAGCGCCGGCTTGGCGCGGGAGCTGCGCTTCGGCGTCGAGCCGGTAGCGAAGGCCCGGCCGCGCGGCGACTACGGCTGCCTGATCACCAACCCGCCGTACGGCGAGCGGTTGGGGGATCAGGACGAAGCCGTGCAGGTGCTGCGGCAGCTGGGCTCCGTCGCGGACCGGCTCGACACGTGGTCGGCGTTCGTGCTGACGCCGAACAAGCAGCTCGAGCACTATTTCGGCCGCCCCGCGACGAAAAAGCGCAAGCTGTTCAACGGGCGGATCGAATGCGCCCTGTACCAATATTTCGGGCCGCTTCCTCCGCGGCGGGAACAGACGGAACGGGAAGGCGGCTCGGCCGAAGGACGGTAAGGGTTCCCGTCCCCCAGCCCCATAACCCAATAGGGAATCGTTCGTTCCTGGTGCCCTTATCCGGTAACAAGCAGAGCTTCATTCGCGGATAGGGACCAGGTTGAACCTTTTGCCTTCCCAAGGTGGAGGACGCAGGATACGTTATGGGCTACCTGATGGCTGCACGCTCCTTATGCTCTACCGGCACCTCCCCAAAAGATGCATAATAAGGATATACCAAAGGGATTGGAGTGATGAGAAGGATGACAATCGGTTCGGAGAAAGATATCGAGGCCTTGAAGGAAATCGGCAGAATCGTTGCCCTGACGGTGAAGGAAATGAAACGCAGCGCCAGGGTGGGCATGACCACAAAGGAGCTTGACGAGATCGGCGGCCGCATCCTGCAAAGCCATGGAGCGGTGTCCGCGCCAAAGAAATTTTACCAGTTTCCCGGTCACACCTGCATCAGCATCAACGAAGAGGCCGCCCACGGGATTCCGGGCAGCCGGATCCTTCAACCGGGAGATCTCGTGAATATCGACGTATGCGCCGAAAAGGACGGCTATGTGGCCGACACCGGCCACTCCTTCCAGATCCCTCCCTTCACACCGGAGCTGGTGCGGCTGTGCGATTATACCCATGAGACGATGATGAAGGTTATCTCTTCCTTGAAGCACGGCGTACGCCTGAGCGAGGTGGGCCGTATTATAGAGACGGAGGCGGCCAAAGGCGGCTACAAGGTCATTCGCAATCTGTGCAGCCATGGGGTCGGAAAAGCGATTCACGAGGCGCCGTCCGAGATTTGGCCTGTGTACAACAAGCATGATAAGCGCAGGCTGAAGGAAGGTCAGGTCATTACGATCGAGCCGTTCCTGTCCACTGGCGCCGAGTTCGTTCTGGAACAGCCGGACGGCTGGACGATGAGCGTAACGGACCGCAGCTTTACGGCACAGCACGAACATACGATCATCATTACGAGGCAGGAGCCGATCATCGTAACGGTAGCCTAGGGTGTGACCAGGCTTAAGGCGTTTATGACCTCGGACCATCCTTTCGGTCCATCGCCTATCCCCAAATGGAAATATTAATAAAAGGACAGATCGGCCGAAGGAATTCGGTTCCGATCTGTCCTTTGTTTTTACTGCCCCCTTGCTGTTCCTCCATGGTTGGCTGGCCATCCACCCACCGTCCGTTCGCAGCAATGTCTACTGGACGCGGTGGACCCCGAGGAACGCTTGCACCGATCCGATGATGGTCACCGGAACCGTCTCCTCTTTGACCACCCCGTTGCCGTATCGCAGCCGGAAGTGAATGCTCTGAGGCCCCTTGGGCAACCCCGAGTTAAGCGACTGCAGCACCGGATCGTACAGCTCTCCGCGGAAGGAGACCGGTCCGGTCCGATCCAGAACCACCTCCAGGTGAATGGGCTCCCCATCAAGTCCTACCGCATCCATCCAGGCTTGGGCATCCGCCACTTCGGTCGGAGAGCCTACGGTTTCGACCACAAAGATTTCTCCGGAATAAAAATCTTTCGGGCGGCCCCTCGTTTCGTGTCCCCGCTCCTCATGATGCTCCAGCCATTCCGGCGTATGGTATACCTCCGACCGGATGGTTAGCGGGAGAACCTCGACCACTCGGGAGACGGAGGTCTCCGTTAGGCCGTCCGATACCGTCAGTCGGACCGTGTAGAAGCCGGGTACCGGCGTGACGGCGCTGAACGTCTCCGTCTCCCACTGGCCGAGCTCGCCCTGCGGCCCGAACAAGGTCCATTTCGACGTCAGCGGATCGCCATCGGGGTCGGAGGAAAGATTGACCGTTGTCAGGGTGTCTCCTCCCACACCGGCTTGGGCGTCCAATCAAACTCCGCCTTAGGAGGCCGGTTGGTATAGATCCATTGGTCCTGCGACCAAGGGGACCAGATGAGGCCGTCCTGCACCCTCACCCTGACGCGAAGCTTCGTTCCTTTGGGCAGCTCCGTGACGGCCTGGTAACTTTGGGCTGCCGCCTCCGTATGCTGCGAAACGGCTCCCGAATCCAGAATGAGGGCCGAGCCCGCTTCATTCCAGAATTGAACCTGGTACTTCAGGAAGACTGTGCCAGGATCGGGATCGGTCTGCTCCCAGACGATAAGCGGCTTGGGTCCGGTAATGGCCGGAGCATCCCGCGTCCCGGTCGGGCTGGTAATTTCCGCCCGGGGGTCAGGTTGATGGTCAGCCACCCCGTGTTGGACCATTCCGACCATAACGCTCCATCGCTTACCTTAATCCTCACCTGAAGCGGCTCGCCGGTCGGGAGGTCCGTTCCGGTCGCGGCCGTCTGGCTGGCCGCGCTCGTCCATTGTCCCACCGGCCCGGTGTCGTAAACCACGGTTCCGTTCGCAAGGGCAATCTGAACCTGATACCCTTGAAAAATCGTGCCGGGGTCGGCATCCGTCTGGTTCCAGGACACCGGAGGTCTGCGGTTATCCAGGTAAAGTGTTGGAGCCTTCTCGGAGCCCGCAGGGCTCGTTAGCGTAACGGCTGGAGGGCCATTGACCCGAAACCAACCGATGTTGGACCAATCCGACCACTGTTCCCCGTCGCTAACGCGTACCTGCACCTGCATGCTTACCCCGGACGGGAGATCCCTTGGCACCTGCCAGGACCAGCTTTACTGGAAGTCCAGAAGGAGGTCTCTCCTGTCTCCTGAATGACCGTACCGACCGGATCGGAAATGCGGACATGATACCCCTTGAAGACGGTGCCCGGATCCGGGTCCGACTGGTTCCAGGTTACGGTAGGTTTTGCCGTATGAACCATAGTGGGAGCCGCCTGTGTGCCGGTCGGATAGGTAAGGACAGCCGACGGTTTGCCGTTGGGCGGTGGAATGTGTCCGACAGCCACTTGCCGGGTCGCCGGCAGGCTCCAGGCTCCATATTCGTCCCTAACCTGAAGCCCGACTTCGTAGGTGCCTAATTCCGCGGGCCGGGTAAGCTTGTCCGTCCGGTACTCTCCGGAAGGAGAGAGATACCACCATTTGCGTTCCATGATTCCTCTCGTCGCCCCATAATCGATTCCTGTTGTGTCTGGTGCGGAGAAGCGGTCCGGAGCGGCCCACCGGTCGGGATCGTAGCTATCGTCGGTGTACCGGATGGTGCCGTCGGGATTGGCCGCTGCCGTGAAAACGGCAACCGGCCGCCGGTGGACGGTCACCTTGGCCATGAACCGATTAGACAGCATCCGGTACGAATCGAAAACGAGACTGGGGCTGGGATAGCCCCCATGAGGATCATCCTTGGCGCGGAGCGAAACGGTGTAAACCCCCACCTTATCAAAGGTGGTCTGCTCAGCCGTGTAAGTTTGCCCCGCCATTGCCGACACGCCCTGATGATCAAGAAACTTCGGATCATGGGAATAGCTCCACTGCATGCTGCCGGCGGGCGGATCCTTTTCCGGGTCGTCAAAGGCAATGTTCCGGTATTTCACCGTGGCATTCCCGGACGAAGGCTCCCATATCGCATAGCCAGTCAGCCACTGAAGTCCCTGCGCCGGCACCGCCTTGGTTGTGATTCCGCTGAAGGTCACGAAGGATTTGTCCGCAAAGGGGCCGAGCTTGCCGCTTGGCCACGTACCGTCGCTGGCCGTCAGATACGGCACCCCGTTCAAAGCAACTGAAATGTCAGGGCCCGCCAGTTTAATGCGGAAGGAGGCGGGAACGTTGTCCTGAAACGGGTAAGGGATGCTGGACAACACGGTCCGGTTGCCATCCGCGTACTTGGCCAGCACCAATGCGTCCCCCTCTGTTTCGACCGCATAGCGGTTTCTCGGGTCCTGCATGCGGAACGAGAAGCCGGCTTTCTCCCGGTTTACCCGGGCCTGCCCCATGGTCATCGTGAAGGAAATTTCCGTATCGTCCACCGCAAAAGGGGAGACAAACTGGCCGAGCTGGTAAGCCTTGAAGCGTTCCGGCTCCTCACTCGGTTCTCCTACGGAAATCCAGGGAACCCAGCCGGCTGAGGGCGGATTGCCCCCATATTTGGGATTCCACATGGCCAGAAAGAGACCATCTCCGAAATATTCACCGAATCTCTGGTTGTAGGTGACGGAACCGTACATAAAATCAACATGAATGAGTCCCCCGGATTTCCAGCCGGAATAAGGCGTTTTGTCTTCTTTAAAAGCCCGATTCGAGTAGCTGCTGTCATTCGGATCATAACGGGAAATCAAACCGTCCCGTGTCAGGGTGCCGGTATTGGCGGCAGCCCTCTGGTCGATGTAATTCCCTTCCCCATCTATATTGAACCGCCGGCCGTAGGCGAAATATTCATACGTGCTGCCATCGAAGGGAGCCGGCCAGCCGGTGTTCATGTTGACGGCTTGGTAGTGGTAGGAGCCGCCCATGAAGGCATCGGTCCAGCTCCTGGCAATCACCTCGTTCTTCATCGGATTGATAATCAGAAGAGCCGGATTGTCATAAGGAAGCTGCATGCCGGCCGGGAAGGATTTGGCGTAGGAGGCGTCCTTCCCCGTCAGTCGGGTGAGGAACCCAAGGGTGAAGTCCGGGTTGATCTTCTCCAAATAGACCCCTTTCGAATACGTGTACCCGTTTTGGTACGTGCAGATCTCGGTCTGGTAGCGGTAGAAATCCCCTCGGGTTCCTTTGTAGATCGTGCCCGGAACCATCCGGCAGGAGGCGGGCTCGGAGGAAATCTGCTCGGTATATGGCTCCGGCTCCTCCATGACGCGGCTCTCGACCAGCTCCGCCTGACGGTTATAGACCTTGACATCCACCTGAGGCCGCAAATTGGAGTAGGAGCTGTCATTAAGGTCCTGCAAATAAATCATCTCGTCCTGCCGGTTGAACGCATTCTTCACCCTCTCGTACCCCGAGTTGGGGGCGTGAAGAATGTTCCCTTTTCGAGGGAGCTCGCAATAAATTGACCCGTATACGCATCATAGGTGCGGATGTCCAGAAAGGGGATGTCATATTCGGATTCATCATCCGTATTGACCTTCGCGCATTGCTGGCATACCCAGAGAACTTTCTGGTAGATGGTCCGGTCCGCTATTTCGTAAGAAAGCACCCTCGGGCTGCTCAAGGTCGAATCATAAGGCCAGCTGACTCGGCTCAAGTCATACCGAGCAAGAGATTCATGATCGGGCCAGAGACCTCCTTTTACTTTCACGGAAGGAGTCGTCACCGGTGCTTTTAACATGAAATCATAGGGACTTCCATCCAGCCATTTGTGCTCATAGCTGCCGTAAGGACCTAACTGAAGCTGGTACCGGCCGATCTTCGCCTTGTTCATGGCGTAATAGATGCCATCGTACGTAAAATAGAGATGGCTTTGGTTGGAACGAAAATCCGGTACATTGGCCGAATTCGGTCCATACGTCAGGACCTTCGGCTTGCCCTCGCTCCCCGGGATCATGACCGGCTGCCTTCGGTCGGAATCCTCCGTCTTGATGACCCGGTAGGGATTAAGGCTGTTGGCCCCAAAACCGCTGTCCGTAAACGGGGAGAACCAGGCATCGGAATAATAATCCCCGAATCGCTCCACGGAGAACGAGAAGCCTTCCTGCCTTTCAAAAAGCTTCCCCAACCCGCCGGAAAGGGAGCTGCCATTGGCTGACCAGGATTTGTACAGCATGGGAGACAGGGAATTGGTCCGGTACAAGCCCCAATTGGCCAAAATGGAAGAAGGACTGTAGGTAACCGGCGGAGTGTAAACCGGCTGGTCGTTCTTCCCCTCCACCTCGAACGATACGGTCGGCGCCAAATTGATCACGTCAAGAGTAAGCAGAGCGGGATCCGTCGAGGCCGTATCACCGATTCGGCCGTAATCCTCCGTCACTTGGACATAAAACAAGTACTTGCCCACCTGGGTAGGGGTAAACGACGTTTTTTCCAGAGTCCCTCCTAAAGGCTGCCAAGCGTCATCCAAAAAGCCGTTGTTGTTGCCGTCGTATTTGTACTTGTATTCAGCCGTCGTTAAGACGTCTCCATCTGGACTGTAGGATTTGTTGTACAAATCCAGAGCCATTCCCCGGATGGATAGCGGCGGAACATCGAGCTTCGCAACCGGCGGCAGATCCGGGTTCACGATAATGGTACAGGTATCCGGGTCTATCGACTTCAGCGGCGGAGACCCTTGGTCATACACATGCAGGGAGGCTTGTACCGTCACATCCTCGGAGGTCCCGTTGGTGTAAGAGGATTTCTTGTTCGTCCATTCGTCTCTCGCATGATCGATGGCACGGCCGAGCGGACTGTAGCTCTGGCTTGCGTCAAACAGGCTGTCGTCGACGGGACGGTTTTCCTTCACTTTCTCCGGACATCCCGCGACCGGGATTGGATTAGGCGGTATTACCTCCAGAGTCGCGGAGGCCGTGTAGCTTAGCCCAAATTTGTCCGTCATGGTGGCGAAGATGGTATGGTAGCCGGGTGTATCCGTATTAATTCCATAGAGATAATCGGAATTCGAGGCGAATCCATAAGTGCCGGGAAGGGTTTTAACCCAGGCGGAGCTTCGGTTGTAATCCCATCCGGTCAAGCTGAACGGATCTCCGTCCGGATCGCTCGGGGAGACGGGAACGGAGTCCGGGTCCTCAATGGGTCTGACGTTCACCTTCGTCCCCTGCACAACTTTCGTCAGCGGCTTCACACTGGTAAAATCTCCGTCCGGGAACCAGCCCAGCTTAAAGTAAGGGGCTCGTTGCTGCCCGGGCTCTTCACCACTAGCGGCTTATCTGCGATCCAGCCGGAGTTGCCGCAGCTTGTCTCGATCATCAAAGAGACGTTATGGGTTCCCACGCCGATGACCCATGGATAGGTGCTGTACGTATAGGTCAGATCCTGGCTGGAACTGGTGAGCTTTTGCGTCTGTACCTCGCTTCCGTTTCGGCTGATTTTGTAAAAATGCCTGGAGTAGGTGCATCCGCTCGGGATCACGAAATTTTTCGGATGCAGCGTAAAATTATCCCGGTAGCTGATCTCTGGCGGCAGGATGTCAAAATCCCCCGTGATGACCTTCGGCGTCGGTTTGGGTGTCGGCGTTGGCGTCGGGGAAACCGTGGCCGAAGGCTTCGGTGTGGCCTTCGGCTTCACCACGACCGTCACGGTCGACGGGTATTTGTAGGTGACGGAGTTGACGTCGACCGTGAACGCCGCGAAATAGACGGTCATTTTCGCTCCAGGTAAACCTAGGTCCATGGTTTGGGAGGGCTTTAGAACGTTAAAGTTTTGTGAATAGACAATATTAAAATGGGTTGAGTCAGAAACGCTGTCTACTCTATAATTCATTGGCAAAGGTTCTGTCTTACCGTATAAGCTTTCCGGACCTAGAATTAAGGAATCTGTGTCAGGAATCACTTGAAACATTTCCAAAGATGGTGTAGCCACTAATACATTAGGTAGTTGTAACCCATCTGAGTCAAAATAACCTCGCGTGAGCTTGCCATTTAGGCTAAGCCCGTGGTCAATAACTCCTGGATAAGACGGCATGGGTGTCCCATTAACATATTCGTACTCCATTGTTCCACTTGACTCACACAGCCCTGTTTGAGAATTTATAGGACTTGGAGGACAGTTACCGCCTTCTTCGTACCAGTAAACACCGTGAGGATCACTCGGTGTATACCTATACCACGCATAGTATCCTTGTGTCGTTGAATTTTTGGTAGAAGAAACTTCAAGTGATTTACCTGAAATTGTTCTGTTTTCTTGCCAAGACGATTGGCCAATTGCATTAGTGACATCAACTCTTTTACCATTTTCAATATAATACACTTCGGAAATAATATTCTCATTCCCAACATCAAGCGATATATTGGCCGTATCGAACGCCTTAGGTCCGTATATATTACCGTTCCAAATCTTTTGAGCATTAGAATAGATAATTTGAGTTGTTTCTGCGTGAGCAACACCACTTATCCGAATATTTAAGATAAGTTCGCCTACAAGAAGGCATATAAGGAGTATTACCAAATAGAATAATCTCCTTTTTTTCTTTAACTTTGTAATTACTCTACCCTCCTACCATATTTTTTTACATTTTCTTGCTTAAAATTAGCTGTAATATTGTTTTGGAATAATTAGGATTAGGGGCAATTGCAGGAGAATAAATATCTAATGCTAAATACCCTCTAGTCTCCAAACCCTTCTTCGGTATTATGAAACCTGGAAAATCCCCATCTCTATATTCATATACACTAGCTATTGTGTTGAGAGAACCATTATTAAAATCCAGTTCATCCTTAATTGAATGTCCAACTATTGTAGCTAATGGATATTCCCAATCTTGATAAATACTGTTATCACTATTGAAAACAGTTCTCCCCTTGAACCAAATTAAGTAAGAATCCTTATAATCTGCAATGGGAAAACCCTTTCGATCCCCACGGTTATACCACCGCAACTCCGGAAGCTCCCCCAAATGAGGGTCGTTCGGGTCTGCCAGGTCAATCGCTATCAGCTCCTCCAGCTCTCCACGGTACTTGCCGTCCGGCGTAGCTACGAACAGGTTATTCGGGTCCCAAGGATGGGCGGGATGCTGCTTCTGCGTAAACTCCGGCATCACCGTGAAAATGTTCGTCTTGTGCCAGAACAGCTCCGCGTTGGCAACCGCATACTTGTCCACCTCGAGCTTGCCGCCGCCTTTGACCGTCAGGATCCTCTCGATCACGGTAACGGATTGGGCGCGCGTCGTCGCTTCCGTCTCTCCCAATGCCCCGCCGGCCAGACCTTGGATCAGCCCCGATTGGGCGGCCAGGTACAGCCACTTCTTGTCGTCATCCGTCTTCTCCCCGAAGCCCGAACGGCGATCCTCGCCATTTCCTCCCGGGTGATTGCCGTGTTCCAGTCGCCGGTCGTGAAATCCTCATACCGGTGAATCCCGGCGTTTACGGCCGCGTTCACATACGGAACGTACCAGTCGCTGCCGCTACCGGTTCCCTCTGTCTCGAGCTTGAGGGCCGTCACGGCCTGCTTGAGGAACTCACTGCGCGAAACGTTGCGGTCCGGACGGAAGGTTCCATCCTCGTATCCGTCTATGTACCCTTTTTGCACCGCCTGCTCGATTCCGCTCTTGGCCCAATGACCGTTGACGTCAAGGAATTTGACTTCTCCTGCTTTCGTCAGGGTGGCAGCCCCCGCCAACCCGATTGTTACCGCCAGAACGGCGGCAGTCCATGCCTTTTTCATGAATGGCTCCCCTTTTTTACATAAACTCTTACACGAAATAGCCTAAATCAATCTATTTTTTCCCGTCCCCCTCCAGTCTCAATTTTTAGGAGATACCCGCTTTTCTGTAATCATGCGGCCTCCCTGAAGGCTTTCCTCTCTCTCCCTCCTTCCCACGGCAAAACAAAAACCGCCCAAAGCCCCGCGACTAGCGAAGCCATGGACGGTTCTTCCGTTCCTGCTCTTATTTTTTCACTATATAGCAGAGTTTCCCATTTTTCAAGACCCATTTTTGGAGCGCTTGTTCCCCGGCGATGGGGTTTGATACAATGACAGGGAGTTTTCTTAACCTTTACCAGGCAAGGAGCCCTATTCCCTATGAAAACATTGGTACTAGCCGAAAAACCGAGTGTCGCCAAGGAATTGGCCCGGGTTCTCGGAAGCACTCAGAAGCATAAAGCGTATTTCGAAGGCCCCCGCTACGTCGTCACCTGGGCGCTCGGTCATCTCGTGACCCTGGCGGAGCCGGAGGATTACGACCACAAGTACAAAACGTGGAATCTCGACGATCTGCCCATCCTCCCCGGACGGATGAAGCTGAAGGTCATCAAGGAAACGTCCCATCAATTCCGGGCGATCGAGCAGCTGTGCCGGCGTTCCGACCTGGGGGAGCTCGTCATTGCGACTGATGCGGGACGAGAGGGCGAGCTGGTGGCCCGCTGGATCATGGAGCTCGTTAACTGGAAAAAGCCGTTCAAACGGCTGTGGATCTCTTCGCAGACGGACAAAGCCATTAAGGACGGGTTCGACCAACTGAAGCCCGGTCACGATTATGACCGACTCTACCAGTCCGCCGTGTGCCGGTCGGAGGCCGACTGGCTCATCGGGTTGAACATTACCCGGGCGCTCACGAGCAAATACAATGCGCAGCTGGCGGCAGGCCGGGTGCAGACCCCGACGCTGGCCACGATGATCCGGCGCGAGCAGGAGATCAAGAGCTTCCAGCCGGTCGAATATTGGACCGTTTCGGCGGACCTTGGGACGTTCCAAGCCCAATGGCGCAATCCTTCGAACGGGGAAGCCCGGATCTTCGATAAGGCCAAAGCAGAGGACATCCGCAGCCGGCTGACCGGCAAGCAGGCCCAAGTGGTATCCATCCAGAAAACGGACAAAGCGGTTCCCCAGCCCCTCGCCTACGACCTGACGGAGCTGCAGCGTGACGCCAACAAGCGATACGGCTTCTCGGCCAAGCAAACCTCGAACCTTCTGCAGAAGCTGTACGAGCAGCACAAGCTCGTCACCTACCCGCGTACGGATTCCCGTTACCTGACATCGGACATGGTGCCGACGCTGAAGGGGCGGTTGGAGAGCATCGCTTTCGGGCCTTACGCCTCCCTGGCCCGAACGATTCTTAAGAAGCCGCTGAACGTGACGAAACGGATTGCGGACGACAGCGAGGTCAGCGACCACCATGCGATCATCCCGACGGAGCAGTATTTGCAGCTGGGGGCACTGAGCAGCGACGAACGGAAGCTCTACGATCTGATCGCCCGGCGTTTCCTCGCGCTCTTCTACCCTCCCTCCGTTACGAGCAAACGAGCCTCGTTCTTGAAGCCGGAGGAGAGAGGCTGTATGCGTCCGGCAAAGTGATCCAGAACCACGGCTGGAAGGAAGTATACGGCGCGAACGACTTCAGCGATCCGGATTCCGATGAAGACGGGGACGAGAGCAGCGAACGGGACGGCGGAAAGTCCGGCGACCAAACCCTGCCTCCCGTCCAGAAAGGCGACAAGCTTCCCGTGAAACGCAGCAGCGAACGCAGCCAGTACACCAAGCCTCCGGCCCGGTACACGGAAGCCTCTTTGCTCAGCCAGATGGAGAAAAACAGCCTCGGCACCCCCGCCACCCGCGCGGATATTATCGAGAAGCTGCTGAACACGGATACCATTCAGCGCCAAGGCAGCCATCTCGTGCCTACCGGCAAAGGGCTCCAGCTGATCGAGCTGGCAGCCGAGGACCTCCGCTCTCCAGAGCTGACCGCCCTTTGGGAGCAGGAGCTCGAACGGATCGCCAAGGGCCAGGGAAGCATGAAGACTTTCCTCGAAGGCATCCGCGAGCAAACGACCCGGATGGTTCAGGACGTCAAGAAGAGCACCGCCGTCTACAAGCCTCACAACCTGACGCATAGCCACTGTCCGGAGTGCCAAGCCCTGCTTCAGGAGGTCAAAAGCAAGCGAGGCCGCACGCTCGTTTGCTCCAACCGGGAATGCGGCTACCGCCGCTCGGCCGACCCGGTGCTCTTGAACAAGCGCTGCCCGCAGTGCCATAAAAAGATGGAGGTCCATACGGGCAAGGCCGGCCGGTACGCCCAATGCCGCCGCTGCAACGTGGTCGAGGTACTCGACAACGAGGGCGGAGGGCGCAAGGCGGCCAAGACGAACCGCGCCCTGGTCAACCAGTACGCCGATCAGGCGCCGATCTCGAATCCGCTTGCCGAAGCCCTGAAAGCGGCCATGGACAAGAACAAGGACAAGTAGCGGCAGGACGGAGCCGCGCAATAAAGAAAGAAGCCGAAGACTACCCATCAAGGAGGTCTTCGGCTTCTTCTTTGAGCGGTGCGGGTTTCCCGTGTACATGGTAACTAACGAAAACGAGGGAACGGCCTGGTAGTCATTAGAAACTCGGAGTTCAAAGGGTAGAGCCCCAGCCCATAACCGACTTCCGACCGACCTTGCTTACAGCTTACGGGAAGTAACCTTCGCTTGCATGAACAGCGGAAGGTAATCCGGCCCCCGGCCTTCGAATCCGTGCCGGACAGGTTGAAGCCCCCGAACGGATGCACGCCGACGAACGCTCCCGTGCATTTGCGGTTGATGTACAGGTTGCCGCAGTGCATCGTTTCCATCGCTTCTTGGATCCGGCTTTCGTCCGTGGAGAAGAACGCCCCGGTCAGCCCAAACTCCGTCTCGTTGTAGATCTGGATGCCCTCCCTCCAATCCGCGGCCTTGGCAATGGCCAGGACGGGACCGAAGATTTCCTCCTGCATGATCCGGGCTTTCCCATCGACGTCAGCGAACACCGCAGGCTTAAGGAAATATCCCTCGGCCCCTGTGGCAGCCCCTCCCGTCAACAGACGGCCCTCGCCTTTGCCGATGTCGATGTAGCTCAGAATTTTCTCATAGGAATTGCGGTCGATCACGGGTCCGATCGCGTGGTTTTCCTCGGGGAGACCCACTGACAGGGCCCGGGTCCGCTCCACCACCTTGGCCACGACCTCGTCATAGACGGCCCCCACGACAATGGCCCGCGAGCCCGCCGAGCACTTCTGGCCCTGAAAGCCGAAGGCCGAGGCCACAATGGCTTGAGCCGCCGCATCAAGGTCCGCCGTCTCGTCGACGACGATGCCGTCCTTGCCCCCCATTTCGGCGACCAGCCGCTTGATCCAGATCTGGCCGACGGGCGTTTCGGCCGCCAGCCGGTTGATATGCAGCCCGACCTCTTTGGATCCGGTAAAGCTGATGAAACGCGTTTGGGGATGTGAGGTCAGATAATCTCCGATCTCTCCCCCGCTTCCGGGCAAATAGTGGAGAACGCCGGGGGCAGCCCCGCTTCCCTCATGAGCTCATAAAAGTGATAGGCGATCACGGGAGTCGTCGAGGCTGGCTTCAGCACGACCGTATTTCCCGTGACGAGGGCCGCCGCCGTCATACCGGCGCAAATCGCAAGCGGAAAATTCCACGGCGGAATGACGATGCCTACGCCAAGCGGAATGTAAGTCATCCGGTTGGCTTCCCCGTCATCCTCACCAGCGGCCGGCTGTCCGCCAGCTCCTCGAGCCTCAGTATCTCCCGCGCATAATACTCCAGGAAATCGATGGCTTCCGCCGTGTCGGCATCGGCTTCGGACCAGTTTTTGCCGGCCTCCAGAATCATCCAAGCGGAGAAGATATGCTTCCTCTCCCTCAAGAGAGAAGCCGCCTCCAGCAAATAGCCGGCCCTCTCTGCCGCCGGCACCCGCTTCCACCACTCGAAGGCCGCCGCCGCTTCTCCTACCACCTCTTCTGCGAGCTTCCGGTCGGCCCGGCTGACCCGTCCGATGACCTCGTCCGGCCGGGCCGGGTTGCTCGACACGATCTTTTCCTCCGTGTACAGCGTCCGGCTTCCGAGCCGGAGGGGGTATTCCCTTCCGAGCCGGCTTCGTACGGCGCGGATGGCCTCTTCCATCGCCCGCCGCTCCCTTTCCTGCCCAAAATCCGTCAAGGGCTCGTTGGCGAAGGGAGACAGCCCGTCTTTATCCGCCATGCTTTCCTCTCCTCCCTGCTCGACTTCCTGGGAAGCCTTCTTTCTTAAGCGTATGCGGAAGGCTCGGACTACCTGACTAGTACCGCTGCCCCGCTCTTTTCGGGAGGAAAGAAAATCTAGGTTAGCGGCTTTTCAGACCGGGCTAAGCGGACTTCTCCTGAACCTGCGAAGAGGCCAGACGTACCGGAGCGGCAAGACGGCTGCCCGCCGCGTAGAAATACGAGCCGCCGAGCGTAACGGCCGCCATGGTCAGAAACAAAGGGGATCCCCCATAGTGGGAGAGAAGATAGCCGCCCGCCAGCGGTCCGGCGAAGTGCCCGATGTTCGTGAACGTCTGCGCTCCGAAATACGTCCCGCGCATGCCTTCCGGCGCGAGCTTGTCCACCAGCAGATTGCCCGCCGGGTAGGTCAAGATTTCGCCTAAGGTGAAGACGACCATAGCGGCGATGAAGCCGACGGCTCCGCTGGACAGCGAAAAGCCGACATCCCCCAACGCGAACAGGACATTCCCCGTCACAATAGCGGCGAGAGGCGTTCGCTTGGCGGCCCACGAGGAAAGCGGAAGCTGGAGGACGATGACGACGAGGGCATTAACGGTCATGAGCCACCCGAACAGCTCCACTCCATGCGCTACGCTGTTCCGCAAGTATTGCGATAACGTGACGGTCATCTGCGAATACCCCATGGCCCCCAGAATGCCTCCCGCTATATACAGACGGAAAGGACCGTCCCGGCGGATGACATTCCAGGCGGATTGGAAGCTCACCGGGGCTTTGGCGTTTCCTTCGATTTTCCGAATGCCAAAACGGGCCAGAAGCACAAAAAGGATCAACGCGTACAGCAGGTACACGAGGCCCGTCAGGAAGAAGGGCAGCGACCCGTTCACGGTCCCGAAATACGCTCCGGCGAGCGGCCCCACCGCTCCCCCTATGTTAATGGACATGTACCGCAGGGAAAAACTTTATACCGTTTCGAAGGCTCCGTCAGGTCCGCCATGAGGGCTTGGGAGACGGGCTCGTAAAACGATTTGCACAGTCCGTTCAATAGGTTCAGAGCCAGGAACAGGACCGGCTCCCGAACCAGGGCGAAGCCGATAAAGACGACCGCCCAGCCGAATAACGCGGCCAGCATCACCCCTTTGCGCCCGAGCTTGTCCGACAGCGTGCCCCCGATGAAGCCCCCGACGGTTCCGGCGAGGGAGCCGGCCCCAATGACGAAGCCGATCAGAACCGCTGAGGCCTCCGTATGGGCGGCCAGGTACAGCGCGAGAAAAGGCATGCTCATGGTGGAGGCGGTGCGCGCCAGCACCGTTCCGATCAGCAGAATATGAACAACCGGGTGATACGAATGAAGAAAACGGCGGATGCGATTCAAGGGACAGGACTCCTTCGTTCAAGTTCTAATGATAGTTGAGAATACCAGGCTTTGGACGAAAGACCTGAAAAAAGCCCCCGGCCGTCTCCCGAGGGAGCAGGCGGCCGAAAGCTTTGAAACCGATTGGTTACGCTTCGATACGGGGTTTGGCCGGATCGCAGGAAGGATTTTTCGTTTCCGCCACCAGGGCGAGCTTCGTCAAATAATAGCATTCTTCCCTGGCCATATGGTCCGCCATTAACGGAGTCAGCGTGCCGAGCAGCTCTGCGCGAAGCCCCATTTCCTCCAGCTCCTTCAGAAACTCCCGGAACAGGAGCATTTCGAGCTCGACCTGCTTGTTAAAGCGGGAGAGCGCCGGAAAATGGGCGAGATGGGTCCGCATGTACCCGGTCAGCTCGACCGCCTTCAAATAAAATTCTTCAAAATGCTTCGTGAACGAATCGCTGAGCTCCTTGACCCGTTTCTCCGTCAGGTCGAGTTTGGAGGAAATGGAGGACGAATGCCCATACGCATCGCTCAGCCACAGCAGATGGAGGTGCAGGGCATTCGCGGGAGGCGCGGGTTCGCCAGCCGTCAAGGGAACGAGCAGCTTCAAATATTCCTCCACTTCGTTCACCATATGATTATAGAAGGTGGGCGGCAGATGAGAAGCCAGGCCTCCCGTCAGCTGCCTTTGGAGCAGGTGCAGCTTGAAGCGTCGAAGCTCCGACGCTTTCTCCGATGCTTGCCGGGATAAGGCCATCACGTTTGCCCGGTCCGGGGAAGGGTGCGGGCTTGGGCCAGCAGGGCGTCAAAGATCTGAACGAATTCATGGGCACGCCGGATTTCCAAAGCTTCCTTAGGAGGCAGGGAATCCCGGATAAACCTTCCGTGATCCCCCAGCACCTGCAGCCAGAAGCGGTGTTCCGTCAATGCCGATTCTACATAGCCCGTTTCGCTCATATCGTCCTCCTTGAGCCTTATTCAGCACGTTTGCTTTCTTCAAGCAGAATATGTGCATGCGCCCAAGTTGGTGAATGGGATGTAGCATCCAAGCCACGGATTGCTATCCCACCGGTTATTGGGCCTGGCCCTACGCAAACGAAGAATCGGGAGCGGACGATGAGCTTTAGTCTCCGCCTCCGCCGCAGCCCGAGCCGCAGCTTGAGGAGGAGCAGCTCGATCCACTGTCATGGCCGCCAGAGTGGCCTCCGCCAGAGTCATGTCCCCCATGATGCCCGTCCTGATGATGGTGGCTATGATTACCGTGATGATGAGAGCCCTGGCCCCCGTCGTGGTGGTGATCGTGCTTATGGCTGCGGTCCTCTCCCCACGAACCGGAGTCGGAGGAATAATAGCCGCCGGAATCGGAGCTTGTGGTCGATGCCGCTGCCTGACGGCTTCTTTGCTCCTCCGCCATAAGCTCCTCCATCTGTTTATCATAGCGGCCGGGGGATTCCCAGGAATACAGCAGCATGGCATTCGCGAGCAGATAGGCGTACCCGTCGCTGTACCGGTCCTTAGAAGTGGCCTCAGAGCGCAAGGATGCCCGGTCCCTCTCCCTGAGCTGGATTCTGGCCTTCTCCACCAGAAGGTCGGCGGTGCGGGCGATTTCCCCGAAACGGTCGACATGACGGCCATTAAAGAGCAGGTCCTTCAGCTCCTCCGGCGTTCCCTCGCTGATCCGCTTCAGCCTGGCTCTATCCAGGGGACGGCGGTAGAAATCATTCCAAATCTGGCCGCTGTACGGCGTGAGGACGAAGAGCTGGGTGTACACCCAATCGAACCACGCCCTTTCCCCCGGCATCGGCTCGTTATCCGTATGGGGGGAATGATGAATCGGCGAACCGGTAAAGGCTTCCCCGAAGCTCTGGTACTCCCTCGTAAAGAGCAGCATCTCGTGCCAGACGTCATCCACCCGGCTGCTGAACATAGGGACCTGCTTCAGGATGGCGGTCAGCATAAAATAACGCTTCAGCTCGAAGAACAGGCAGTCGTATTCATTGGCCCGGATGGAAGGGTGCTTGGCCCTTACCCGCTGCTTCAGCTTGTTCTGAAATTCGGCATCCAGCGCCTGGTTAAGCCTCTGCTCCATCGCTTCGAGGGGAACCCCGGGCCGGAGCCCGAGTCCCTCCGGAAGAAGGGCGGCCCGGTACTCCACCTGCTTCCGGGCGGGGCGCGGTTTGCTTCCCCCTTTGTAGACGGATCTTTTGCGTTTGCGGGTACTTGGTAACACAACGCCGAAAACGATTAGGGCGACAACAAGAACGACGAAAAACGTCACGGCTTCTCCTCCGTTTTTTGCTTAGATTATAACACGTGACGGAAGGCCGAGAAAATCGAACGTCGGTCCATACAAAAACCCCCATCCTCGGATAGGGGTTAAAGGTTAAGCTGCTGCTTCATCCGGCTGTCCCGGGTCCGGCTCCAGATCGTGAGCGAGGCGAGGAAACCGAGCAGGACCGCTTGGGCTAAGACGATTTCCGATGTCGGGTAGATGGCCAGCATCGGCAGGTCCGGCAGCCAGGATACGTTGGTTTCACGCAGGTAGCCGGCCTCTTGCAGCCCATGGATGCCGGTTCCGAGAAACTTGACCCCGAGGTAGACTACCAGAATGCCGGATAAGGCATTCACCGGGCGAACCGGAAGGGGGATTCCTTTTTACCGCCAGGTAAGCCACAGCTGCCCACAGCGCGAGAACAAGGCCCGTCCCGGCGGCCAGGCTGGTCCTGTCAATCGAGGAGGCGAGTCCGGCAAAGCATAGGACACTCTCCATCCCTTCCCGGAACACCGCCCCGAACGCCAGCAAAGCAAGCGAGGCAAAGCTTCCCGACGTCAACGCATTGGAGCTTCGGTGGCTGATGTCCTGCCGCCGGCAGGCCAGGCTGTACCGACTGCGCATCCACAGGCTTAAATGAAGCAGCATAGCGGCGGCAAACAGCCCGGTAACCCCCGACGTCAGATGGGGATTCAGCAGAAACCGACCGCTCGTGAAAAGCACCCGGACGGCCGCTCCGAGGAGCAGGCTCGCCGCGATCCCCGCCCCGGCTCCCAGCCAGATCCAGCGGCTCAGCTCCCGCCGGCGGGTTTTGGTAACGAAGCCGATCAGCAGGATAACGATCAGGAGAGCTTCCCAGGCCTCCCTAAGCATGACGGCTATGACATCCACAATGGAATAAGGCATGTTGAGCAACCTCCGGCTAACTAGTGCCTTGTCCGGTAACAAGGTTTGCGAGAAAACCTCCGGATGCGCACGAAATTCGACAGGAAAGCAGAACTTCATTTGCGGATAAGGCACTAGGCGGGCTTAGACTCCTTCCATATGATTGAAAGGGAATACCCGGTAAACGGCCTTTCCGATAATAGATGAAGCCGGGACGAACGGAGTCGGCCATAGATGGGAGTCATTGCTCCGGTTGCGGTTGTCGCCCAGGAAGAAATAGCTTCCATCGGGTACCACGACCTTGGCCATACGGTAAGTCATCGTTTCGTTCAAATAGGGCTCCTCCACCGCCTTGCCGTTGCGGTAGAGCTTGCCGTCCCGGACTTCAATCGTGTCTCCGGGCAGGCCGATCAGGCGCTTGATGAGGATTTTGTCGAGGTTCAGCTCCTCAGGAGGCTGGAAAACCACAATATCCCCGAATTTCAAGTCCTCCGGCTTTACCATTTTGTCGATTATCAGGACATCATGAATGTTCAAGGTCGGGATCATCGAACCGGAAGGGATGTAAGCGGCTTGTCCCACATTGGCTTTAACGAACAGCAGGAAGGCAAGAAACAGGGCATAAGCGAGATATGGCTTCGCTTTGCGGATAGCTCGGGACATGACGAATCCCCTCCTCATGGTTTAATGATAGGGGATTCGGGGGAAGAAGTCCAGCACAACCGGACAAAATCGATTCATAACGTTCTTCCCGCCGGCTGGTGCCGGGTTTCGGGACGGCGGAGCATGCCGCGCAGGATGGTAAGCGTAAGAATAACGAATACAGATACGGCGTACAAGAGCCGGATTCCCGCCAGCTTGGTATCCGTCCCCTCGAAGAAACCGTGAATCAGAGCCCCCGCAAATATCGGGTACGCCAAGAAATGGATGGCCAACCAGAGCTTCCGTCCGAGCTTATGACGGATATCCGAGGTGAGAATAAGCACCAGCAAGCCGTAAGCCGTCAGCGTTCCGATCCCGGTCAGAACCGGAGAATGAGAAGCGCTGAACGGAATCAGCACGTCACTCCAGGTAAAAGGGGTATACGTATCGATTACGGTAATCACCCCGTGAAGAAGACCGAGAAGGGTTCCCCCGTTCGTGGCGAACAGATGGGCCTTGTGAACGGTCAGCTTGCTTTTGCCGGTGATTGTGGGAAAGCTGTATAGTATGCCTAAGGAGACACCCGCGAACAAGAGCACGTAAGAAACGATTCCCAGAAGACGCATGAGCCCCCAGGCGGGAAAAAGATCCAGAAAAACAGCCATGTTAATTCCTCCTTGATGCGTAATTAGCGAATCATATCCGGCCCGCTTCAGGAACGTTTGGTCCGGGTCTGCGGCATGGTCGAAGAAGACGAAGAAGATCCAGAGCCGCTCATGCTTCCTCCGCTTCCGATGGAGCCGCTGCTGGAGCCGTTGCTGCTGCTTCCTCCGTACGGCTGCATGCCGCCGCTTCCGACCTCTCCGCTCCCCGTCATGGAGCTTCCGCCCGCGCCCGGTGAGCCGGCCATCGCCCTGCGGTCCGGACGTCCGCCTTCTCCGCCTCTCCCGCGCTGGCCCCGAAGCTCTCCTCTATCGTATCCCGGCGCGATCGTGCCCGTGCCGGGATCGGTCGCCTGGCCGGTGCGCTCATGGAATTCGTTCATGACCGCATCCTGCTGCGCGGCGGAAGCCGTTGTTTCGGTGTTGTCCGTCTTTGCCTTGGCGACCGCCTCCGTAAAGGCCGGACTCGCCTTGATGCCGTTAAAGAGAAGGGCCAAGCCGGCGGCGCCGACCGCTCCCGCCTGCCATTTGAACCATTTGGTTTTTTCATTGCTATCGCCTCCGTGGATGGGTTCGGTTGGTGTGGTTGATGAACCCATTATCCATCCCTCGGCTGAAATAGACATGAACGCACGCTGAAGGTTTCCTGAATGTCCTGCGGAATCGTCTTCAGCCGGTCTTCAGCCCGGGCTCAGAGGCTTTTCAGGTTTACGGGTTACTATAGAATCCATTATGATGAACAGGTAAAAAGGAACGGCAACTAAGAACGGAGGAACCCATGAAGCAGCTTAAAGGAATCAAGCTTCTGCTGGTCGATGATGAACCTACTATCCTGCAATTTCTGGAGCTCGGCCTTCTCAACGAAGGCTTTGAAGTAACGACCGCCCCCGACGGCATGACGGCCGTCACGCTCGCCAAGCAAATTCAGCCTCATGTCGCGGTGCTCGACGTCATGATGCCCGGCATGGACGGCTTTGAGGTGTGCCGGATGCTCAAGAAAATCGGCAACATCGCGGTCATCATGCTGACCGCCAAGGACGAAGTGGATGACCGGGTAAAGGGATTGACGCTGGGTGCGGACGATTATATGGTCAAGCCCTTCAGCTTCGAGGAGCTGCTGGCCCGCATCCACGCCCGCATCCGGAACCATTTTCCCCATCTGATGGAGGAGGTGACGGCCGGTCCGTTCAGCATCGACGACCGCCGCAAGGAAATCTCCCTGGACCGCCGGGTGCTGGAGCTTTCTCCTACCGAGTATGAGCTCCTGAAATTCCTTCTTATTAACCATGGACTTGTGCTGAGCAAGGCGCTGATTCTGGATAAAGTATGGGGGTATGATTTCGGGGGCGATGAGAACATTGTGGAGGTGTACATCCGGTCGCTCCGGGACAAGCTGAACGACCGGGAGCACCGTCTGATCCGGACGATCCGCGGAGCCGGATACCGGGTGGACTTCACATGAGACGCGGACTCCGCCCTTATGGACGGCTTCTGCTTCCCCGCTCCCTGCGGGTGCAGCTGCTGTCCCGTTCCCTTTTATCCTGGCTGCCATCCTCTTGCTGATCGGCTTGTTTCAATATTATTTCATGCAGCGGTTTCTGTATGGGAGCGAAGCCGAAAGCAGCCTGAACCAGATCCGCTCCACACCCAACGATTTCTGGCAGCGCGGACGCGGCGGCCCCCGTGCGCCGGAAGGTCCCGGCTTCGGCAATCAGGACTTTACCTTTGCCGTTATCTCGCCGGACGGATCGTTTGCCGACATGACGTCCGAGCTGAGCTCTTCCGGAGCCGCTCCCGAGCTTGACCCGGAGGCCTATACCGAAGCGTATCGGGGGGAACGGCGGGAGGCGAATTATACGATTGCCAAGAATGAGCAGGGCGTCGAGCAGCTCGTCGTTCTGCAGCTGGTCGGGGGCCGGGGGCATCCCCAGGGGCTCGTCCAGCTCGGAACGCCGACCGGTCCGCTGAAGAAGGTCCTCATGACGCAGATGATGACGTTCCTGATCCTTTCGGCCCTTGCGCTTATCCTGGCCTTCCTTACTTTCCTTCCGGTCATTCGCCGTACGCTGACCCCTCTCTTCCGAATGGTTCAGACGGTCGAGCAGATTGATTCCGGCAAGCTCGACGTCCGGCTGCCCGTTCAGCAGGGCCAGCAGGAAATCGACCGGCTGGCCGCTTCCTTCAACGGCATGCTGGAAAGGCTCGAGCAGTCGTTCGAATCGGAACGGGAAGCGAAGGAGCAGATGCGCCGTTTTCTCGCCGACGCCTCCCATGAGCTCCGGACGCCGCTGACGTCCATTCACGGGTTTCTGGAGGTTCTTCTCCGCGGAGCCGCCCAGAACCCCGAGCAGCTGAACCGGGCCTTGAAGAGCATGCACGTCGAGTCGGAGCGCATCAACAAGCTGGTAGCGGATCTGCTGATGCTGGCGAGACTGGACCGGTCTCCGGAGATCCGCCCGGAGGAAGAGGACCTCGACGCCATTCTCGCCGAGATGGAGCCTCAGCTGAGGCTTCTGGCCGGAGACCGGCAGGTCGTTCTGTCCTCCGCTCCCGGTACCGTTATCCGGCTGGACAAAGATAAGATCAAACAGGTCATCCTGAATCTGTATCACAATGCGGTTCAGCATACGGATCCGGCGGAAGGGCAGATTACCGTCAGCGTTCGTCCCCGCCAGGAAGAGGTGGTTATCGAGATAGCCGATAACGGGACTGGAATCCCGGCGAAGCATTTGCCCCACCTGTTCGAGCGCTTCTACCGGATGGACACGTCCCGGACCCGCAAGAACGGAGGAGCGGGGCTCGGCCTCTCCATCTCCCAATCGCTGGTTGAGCTGCACGGCGGATCGATCGAGGTGGACAGCACACCCGGCCAAGGAAGCCGGTTCCGGGTCACGCTACCGAGGCAGGCGCAGGCAGCCGATCCTCGGGAGGACTAGTCAGCCGGAGCTGAGACTCGAGGCCCGGCACCCCCACCAAAATGACAAAAGGGAAGAAACCCGGTTGACGGATTTCTTCCCTTTTGAGCGTGAGCTTATTTCTTGATGTATTTGGCGGCCTTCTCGAGCGCCTCGTCTTCGGTCGCTCCGGTTACGTAGCGTCCGTTGATGTAGATAAAGGCAAAGCGCGAGCACGGGCCGCAATACGATTTGCAGCCGATCTTGATCTCGGTGCCGGGAGCCAGCTTCTCGAGCTTGGGCACCATGGTCTTCATTTTCATATGCTTGCATTTGTCACAGATGCGGATGTCGTTCTTGGCCATTAATGATCCCCGTGGTTGCCCTTGGACGGATTCGTGATCACAAAGCCTTCCTGCGGCAGGTACAGGTAATCGATCCGGACGCCGTCGAGCAGAGGCTCGTCCTTGGAGAGGAGCACATCAATGCCCTTGTCGGTGGAGACGATCTCATCCTTCTCGGTAGGGCTATCCAGGTCAAGCCCGTAATGGGCGTGGTCTCCATGGCTATGGGTGACGAGCACGCGAAGCTTCAAATCCTTGTTCTCTTCCTTCTCCAGCTCGAGCTTCAGGATTTTGGCCGCATTGCGCGTAATCTTGCAGTTCATACCAATCTCTCCTCAGTCAATCGTTTGATCTAATAGTAGTGGAAACGCCCTGCGGCGTCAAATCCAAGAGGCTTATACCGATCACCCGTCCAGCACCGGATCTCCCGTATAGAGCGGGTAAAATCCCATCTCCGTTCCGCAGGCCGGGCACTGCTTGCCGGGACCCGGCAGACGGCCGCAAGCCTCGGCTGCCGTATAAGCCGCATCGTATCTCCACGTTACCGCGCAGGGCCTGTAGTGAACATGGTCACACAGGCGGTTCGGGCAATAAGCCCGGATGTGGTAGCCTCCCGCCAAACCGGTCCGCTCCTTCCTCCCCCGTCCCAAGCCGGGATTCTTTCCTAACAGGATGGACGGCGGACGCCGGTTCTAAACGGGGATGGCGGCGGATGAAGCCAAACAACCCCCAGAGGCCAACGGCACGGCGGGAAGCAAGCTTCCTTCCGGTTTTCCCAAGGGGGTTATTCTTATGGAAGATGCTTTAGGCCGACTCGCCCGCCAGAATGGCATCGATTTCCTTCAAATCCGCCTCCGCCAGCCGGATGCCGGACGCCTTGACATTCTCCTCCACCTGCTCGGGGCGTGAAGCTCCGATGATGCAACTTGAAATGTTCGGAAGCCGGAGAATCCAAGCGAGGGCCAGCTGCGCGAGCGAGAGATCGTGGCTCTCCGCAATCGGCTTCAGCTTCTCCACTTTCTTAAGCTGTTCCTCCTTAAGCAGCCACTCCATGAACATGTTCGACTTCGGATCGGTTGCCCGGGAGCCTTCCGGTGCCGGCGCGCCCGGCTTGTACTTCCCGGTTAGCACCCCTTGGGCCAGCGGGGAGAACACCACCTGGCCGATCCCTTCCCGCTCGCTGACCGGCACGATTTCCTTCTCGATGTTCCGGTTGAACATATTGTACTGGGGCTGGTTGGATACGATCCGGTCCAGATTCAGCTCCCTGGCGGTGGCGGCGGCGTCGGCCAGCTGAACCGCGCTCCATTCGCTTACCCCCGTATACAGCACCTTGCCCTGGGTGACCAGGTCATCCAGCGCCCGGAGCGTTTCCTCGAGCGGCGTGTTGGGATCGTACCGGTGGCATTGGTACAGATCGATATAGTCCACCTTCATGCGCCGGAGGCTTGCTTCGCACTGCTCCATAATATGCTTGCGGGACAGGCCCCGGTCGTTCGGTCCGTCGCCCATCGGGAAGAATACCTTGGTGGCCAGAACATAGGAATCTCGGGAATATTTCTTCAAGGCTTTCCCGACAATCTCTTCGGCCGCTCCCCGGTGATACACATTCGCCGTATCAAAAAAATTGATGCCCAGCTCATAAGCGCGGTCCACCACAGCCTCAGCCTGCTCCGCCTCCACGGAGCCTCCATAGGTCAGCCAGCTTCCCAGGCTGATCTCGCTTACCTTCACTCCACTTTTCCCCAAACGCCGGTACTCCATAATGATGGCCTCCTCTATGTCTTTAAGTAAAAGTAATCCTCGCTCTATTCCCTCTCCAGCATCAGAACTCGGCTCCATCCTGCAAATAATGCTGCTGCCGCCACCCGAGCAGCTGCTTCGCTTTCTCGTTGCTCAGGAAGCTCGACCTTCCGTCCAGCCGCTGGCGGAACTCTTTAACCCCGGGCAAATACCGGGCGGCCAGCTCCTCGGTCGGAAGATTCGAGGACGTATCGTCTGCCGCCAGAATGAGGGCCGGGGCTCCCAGGCCTTCCTTCTCTATGGCGAGCCGGCAGGCCGAGGCCACATCCCTTACATCAATGTAGGACCAGAGGATGCCACGGCGCTGCTCCGGCTTGTCAAAGCCCCCGATTACTCTCTCGTAATCGGACGGCTCTAGGATGTTGCCGAGCCGGAACGAGACCACCTGCATCCCGGTGCGGCGGTGGAACGTTTCTCCGGTCTGCTCGTTCACCACCTTGGACAGGCCGTAGCTGTCCTCCGGAAGCTGGGGATGCTCTTCATCCACCGGCAGGTAGCGGGGTTCGAAGAATTGACTTGCAAAACAGATGCCGTAAGAGGATTCGCTCGACGCCAGCACCGCCTTGCGGATATTAAGATTGGCGCATGCCTCCAGAATGTTATAGGTACTCATGACATTCGTGCGGAATACCACATCATTCGGGTGGGTGAACGCCTGCGGAATGGCGGCGAAATGAATGACCGCCTCAACCGGTCTCCGGTCTCTCCCCCAAAAGAGCTCAAGGCGTTATGAACCTGTCCGGCATCAGTCAAGTCGGTCAGGATCGTCCGGCACAGGCTTTCCTCCGGCAGCTTTGTATCCAGGTTAACCACCTCGTACCCGTGATCGATCAGCTCGCGGACGATCCATTTGCCCGCCTTGCCGCTTCCGCCTGTAACCGCTATCTTTCCCTTGTTCATGAGCAGAGCCTCCCGTGATGTTGCCTGGATATAGTCCTTTGAAACCACGCTTACATTGTAAACGCTCCTCCAGCGGGTGAAAAGTAGTGAAAAATTGTTGCTATTATTACAGAAAGCATACATACTTTATTGGAGTATAGCAGCTATAGCGAAAGGAGATTTCCATGCCAAACCAGGAACAAACCGCCTCCCATCCAGGGAAACCGAGCAGTTACATACCCAAACAGCCCGTCACCGTCGCCTGCTCGATCGAACAGACCCTAAGCGTCATTGGGGGAAAATGGTCCTTCCTCGTCCTGCGCGAACTCTTCTGCGGGACGAAGCGCTTCGGCGAGCTGCAAAGGCAGATCAACGGGGTAAGCCCCAAAGCGCTTACCGATACGCTTCGCCACCTGGAGGAACAGGGGGTATTGGAGCGCAAAGCCTATGCCACCGTACCGGTAACCGTCGAGTATACCCTCACACCGAAGGGACAAGACCTGCACCAGATTTTGAAAGAAATGAAGCTTTGGGCGGCCAAATGGACGTAGGGCCTAAGGCATCCCAACCCCATTTTACATTGTCGAGGTGACCCCCTGTCATGCTTTCCTTCTACAAGAAGTATTACAAAACGGTGTTCGATATCGCGCTGATCGTCGTGACGATCTACCTGTTCATGCTCCTGTTCAGCTACCTGTACCGGATTGCGACGCCGATCTTCCTCGCCTTCCTCATCTTTCTGGCGATTGAGCCTCTGGCCAAATTCCTGAACCGCCGGGGGCTGAAGAAATCGATCGCCTCGGCGATCTCCACCCTGCTTTTCGTCCTCATCATTCTGGGGATTCTAGTGGGGGTAGGGGCGATTTTCGCCAGCCAGATTTATAACCTCGCCGAGAAGATTCCGGCTTATAAGCTTATCCTTCAGGAGCAGATTGCCTTGAACACGGATTATGTGCAGAACCGGCTCGAGGCCCTTCCTCCCGACCTGGTGGAGAAGAGCAAGCAGTACACGTCGACCGTTATTGAGTATGGCTCCCGGGTGGCCACTACCTTCCTGAAGTCGCTCGTAGCGGGCTTGACCTCCTTCTCGTCCTTCCTGGTCAACTTCGTGATCGGCATCATTCTGGCCTATTTCCTGAGCATCGAAATCAACCTGTGGAAGAAAATGGCCGACGAAAATACCCCGAGCACCTTCAAGAAGGCCTTCTTTTTCTGAAAGAAAACGTTCTGGCCGGTATCGGGGGTATTTGAAGGCCCAGCTCAAAATGGTGAGCGTCACCTTCCTCGTCATTTTCGTTGCGCTGCTTGTGCTTCAGGTCAAAAACGCGTTCTCGGTGTCTCTTCTGGCCGCCGTCTTCGACCTCCTGCCGCTGCTCGGCGTATCCACGGTCTTCATTCCGTGGATCATCTACCTGTTCATCGTCGGCCATACGAGCTTGGCCATCTGGCTCAGCGTACTGCTCGCGGCGGTCATTCTCGTCCGGCAGATTCTCGAGCCGAAGATTACCGGCGATACGCTCGGCGTGTCCGCTTTTACGATGCTTTCGTTTATGATCATTTCCTTATCCCTTTTCGGGGTGGCGGGCCTGATCATTTCGCCCATCCTCATCATCACGATCAAAGCCCTGCATGAGCAGGGCTACTTGAGACGCTGGATCCGGCTGCCGGCCGGGGAGTACGACCAGCAGCCTCCTCTGTGGTAGCTTAACGCAGGACCGGAAGCAGCACCCTTTCCACGTGAAAGAGGTGCTGTTTCATTTTGTCCTGGGCGAGCCCCATGTCGCGGGCCCGGATCGCCTCGACGATCTCCGCATGCTCTCTCCACAGCTGTTCCGATACGGAGCGGTTCGAGTAGAACTGCTTTCGTCTCGCTTCCCGGACAGCGGTTTCAAGAGCGCCTGACACCTCTTCCAGAAGCCGGGCCAGCACGGAGTTGTGGGCGGAGCGGGCAAGCGTCCGGTGAAAGCGGAGATCCGCTTCTTCCCCCGCCTCCTCGTTGCCGAGATGAGGCTGAATATCCGCCACCACGGCCTCCAGATCGGCCAAGTCCTCCTCCGTCCGGTTTTCCGCCGCATAAGCCGCCGCCGCTACCTCGAGCGCTTTGCGTGTTTCGAGCAGCTCCGTAATGGGATCCCGGTCGGTCAGAAGCGGTTCAACATTCAAAGACATGGTTAAAGAATCCAAGTCGGAAAGCACCTTCGCTGCCATAGCTTCCACCCCTTCTTCCGGATGGCTTTATCCGGTCTCTTATGTTCTTTTACCCAATATTTTGAGGCTTATTCAGCCGATATGGTATAGTGGAACGATCAGCATACGGAGGAGATCGAATGACGTCCCAACCCGCCTCAAAAGCTTGGAAACCGGCCGTTTGGCTGCTGGCCGGGGATCTGGTCATGATCCTGCTCTTCACGGCGGCAGGCAGCCGGGAGCACCATTATGGCTTTACCCTGTACCAGACGTTCGTCACGGCCCTGCCTTTCCTGCTCGCCTGGATAGCCGCCGGCTTCGTGATGGGCGCGTTTCGCCCAAAAGCTTATTCCGGCTTCGGCGCCGGAGCAGCGGCTGCCGCCCTTTCCTGGGTGGTGGCCCTCCCGTTCGGCTTGTTCGGAAAGCCGATCTTCACGATTTACGGGGTCCTGGCCCTGTTCTTCGTCTATCTCTTCCTAATGCTCTGGCGAACCCTGTTCATGGCTCTCCGCCGGAACGGAAGGCTTGAGGCCCATAGGGACCTTCCCGGTCCGATCGGAACAAAAGAAAACCGGCAGGCGCTTTGGATGGCGCTTGCCGGTTTTTTATGATCTTCTTTTTGCAAATCCGCCTGAAGGACGGCTTTTCTTACACGATGGTCGGAACCTGCCAGACCACCGGCGAGGCGTCCATGTATTTCTCGAGCCAGGCACAGGCAATCTGCTTGAACATAACCGGATCTCCGCTGCAAAAAAACTGATGCACCGGCGTCCGGTCCGCCTTCGCCAGCTGGCCGCGGTGGTAGAGGATGGCACTGATTTCGCGGGCCGTCTCTTCGGCCGAGCTGATCAGCGTCACATCCGGTCCCATTCCCTCGCGAATGGCGCCCGTCAGGAACGGATAATGCGTGCAGCCGAGGATGAGGCAGTCCAAGGAAACCGCCGGATCGGCTCCAGTGTAATCCTTACCGTTTCCTTCGCATGGTCCGACAGGAACTGGCCGGACTCCACAAGGGGCACGAAGGTCGGACAGGCCAGGCTGACAATTTCCAGCTGAGGCGAAATCTCTTTGAGGGCGTATTCATAAGCCCGGCTCTTCACGGTGCCTTCCGTGCCGATCACACCGACCGTCCCCCGCCGGGTATGCTTGATCGCGGCTCTCGCCCCGGGAGCGATAACCCCGACGACGGGGATCTCCACGCGGGAGCGGATATCCTCCAAAGCAACGGCCGTTGCGGTGTTGCAGGCAATCACGATCATTTTAGGCTCGAATTGAGTCAGGTAGTCTACGATTTGCCGGGTAAAGAGAACGACTTCCTCTGGGGAACGGGGGCCGTAGGGAGTTCTCGCGGTGTCGCCGAAATAAATCACTTTCTCCTGCGGCAGCTGCCGGAGAACCTCCTTCACAACCGTCAATCCGCCAACGCCCGAGTCTAGAACGGCAATGGCATTATGCAAGACCATACGCTTCCTTTGCAGTAAAATAAGTGCGGTAAACTAATGATAGATTATGACCACGGGCGGTGAAACGTACGGACGATCGGCCGGCGGACACCCCGAAGCACGGAAATTATTTTTGAAAATCGGTCAGGAGCCCAAATTGATAGCCTTCCTTCTTGATCCCTTTAATGATCCGGTCCAGAGCCTCGATATTGTCCTCGGAGCCCTGATGCATCAGGATGATGTTTCCGTCGTGAAGGTTGTTCATGATGTCGTTATACGAATCATCGGGACCGTTGGCCCGCGGCTCCCAGTCCCGCATCGCCGTGGACCAGAAAACAGAAGTATACCCCATATCCGAAACCAAGTCCAGCAGGTGCATGCTGTAAGTCCCGTACGGGAAGCGGAAGAACGGCTGGATCGGCTTGCCGGTAATGTCCTGATACATCTTGGCGTAATCTTCGATTTCCTTTCGGACTTGGGCATCGGATAACGTCGTCATGTCCTTGTGGGACATCGTATGGTTCGCCACCAGATGGCCGTCATTAACCAGCCGCTTCAGAAAATCGGGATGGGCCTTCACGTTGTAGCCGGCCAGAAAGTAATTGGCTTTCACCCCGTTATCCTTCAGAACCTTCAGCATTTTGTCGACGTCACCGAGCGGTCCGCCGGTATCAAAAGTCAGGTAAACCTTCTTCCCGGTTCCCACGTAGGCGACCTTCTGGTTAGCCGTATACTGCTTGACTTCCGCCGGAAAGCCGGGGACCTCTCCTTTTTCTTCTTCATATAATACCAGGAAACGGATTTGCGGCTTGAATCTCCTGACGGCTTCGCCGTGGGAGCGGATGTCGGTTTAGCGGTAGGCGCGGTTGTAGGCTTCACGGTCGGCTTGGCCGTCTCCGGAGGCTTGACGCTCGGACTGGGTGAAGGGGCCGTTGGAGAAGGCACCGCGGTCGGCGTCGGGCTGGGTGCTGCGGGACTTGGAGAAGGCGTCGTCTTCGGAGACGGGGACGCGCTGGGGGCCGGACTCGCGGCTGCCTCCTGTTTGGGACTGGCCGGAGGCTCCGCTCCTTCTTGGGCACCGGTACAGGCAGCGAGCATCGCCGAAAGCACGGCGGCGGATACGGCAGCGTTCCATCGTTTGTTCAAAAAAGTCACTCCTTGCTTAGGTTCGTAAAACATTTGTTCCCTGTTACAATTCGACATGATTCCCGCAATCCCTGTTCCTTCCCCCTATCCGCCCGGAAACTTTTGGCACCCTGCCTCAAATGGGTGGAAAATTTATTTTTTACTTCACCAAAATAGGGTTAATAATATAGGAATCCATTTGCGTAGGAGGCGGAAGGTCATGAAGAAATACAAAGCGGGGATTATCGGCTGCGGCAACATTTTTCCCATGCATGCCGCATCCATTCAGCTGTCGGATATCGCCGAAGTCGAGGCCGTATGCGACGTCAAGGAAGACCGGGCGAAGAACAGCGCAGCTAAGTATAATTGCAATTACTATACCGATTATGAGGAAATGCTCGAGAAGGCGGATATCGACGTCGTACATATCTGTACCCCTCACTATAATCATGCGGACATTGCCATTGCCGCAGCCAACAAGGGCAAGCATGTCCTTACGGAGAAGCCCATGAGCATCTCGATTGAGCAGGCGAAGGAGATGGTCGAGGCGTGCGAACGTAACGGAGTCACGTTGGGCGTGATTTTCCAGAACCGCTACAATCCCGGGTCCCAGCTGATCAAGAACGCGATTCAGGACGGCAGCCTGGGGCAGATTCTTGGGGCGAAATGCTCCGTTACCTGGAAGCGGACCGACGATTATTACAAGAAGAGCGATTGGAAGGGAACATGGAGCAAGGAAGGCGGCGGCGTTCTCATCGACCAGGCGATTCATACGATGGACCTTATGCGCTGGTTCGTCGGTGAGGACATCGAATACGTGGATGCCCAGATCGCGAACCGGGCCCACGAGAAGATTGAAGTGGAGGACAGCGCGGAGGGGGTCATCAAATTCACGAACGGGGTGTTCGCCGGGTTCTTCGCCATCAATTATTACAGCTATGACGCCCCGGTCGAAATCGAGATTCACGGCGTGAAAGGCATCGCCAAGATGGTAGCTGACCGCGCCACCATCACCTACAACGACGGGACGGAAATCACCCGGGACAAGAACCCGAATGAAGTCATCGATTACGGCGAAGGGGTCAAAATCTACTGGGGCGTCAGCCATTCCAAGCAGATCCGAGATTACTACTACTCGCTTCAGGCCGGCAAAGCTCCGTACATCGACGGCCGGGAGGCGATGAAAACGCAGGAGATGATCGCGGCGGTGTACCAATCCGGCAAGGAGAACAAACGGGTATACCTGAACTCGCCTGAAGACAAAAAAGCCGAAAAATAAGATTTGTAGAAGCGAAGAGCGAGCTTCGTAAAAGCTAGAGGAAGATGCAAAAAGGAGCCCTTGTGGGCTCCTTTTTGATCTGGTCAGCTGAATTTCGGCAGCCAGTCGCCGTGCGCTTCGATCAGTTCGTCGCACATGGCTACGATGTCGTCCATGGACAGCTCCGCAGACGTGTGGGGATCGAGCAGGGCCGCATGGTAAATGTGGTCCTTCTTGCCGGTGAGCGCCGCTTCGATGGTGAGCAGCTGGGTATTGATGTTGGTCCGGTTAAGAGCCGCACATTGAGGAGGCAGGTCTCCGACATACGTCGGCGTCACGCCGCTGGCGTCAACGAGGCAGGGAACCTCGACACAGGCTTCCTTCGGCAGGTTCGTGATCAGGCCGGTGTTCATGACGTTGCCGCCGATCTTGTAAGGCTTGTCGGTCTCGATGGCTTCCATGATATGGGAAGCGTATTCATGGCTGCGGCAGTGCTCGAGCGATTTGTCGTTGACGAGCTCCTCCCGCATTTTGGCCCATTTCTCGATCTGCCGGATGCAGCGGCGCGGGTACTCGTCCAGCGGAATATTAAAGCGGTCGATCAGCTCGGGGTAGTTCCGCTTGATGAAATAAGGATGATATTCCGCATTGTGCTCGGAGGATTCCGTGATGTAGTACCCGAACCTGAGCATCATCTCGTAGCGGACCATGTCATGGTGCTTTTCCTTCTGCTTCTCAGCCGCCCTCTTCTTGATTTCGGGATAAAGGTCCTTGCCGTCCTTGGTAACTTCCAGCAGCCAGGCCATATGGTTGATGCCGGCAATCTTCCATTGGACACCCGTATCGTCCATTTCGAGAGCCCGGAACAAATGAGGGACGCACGCCTGCACGCTGTGGCACAAGCCCACCGTTTTGACTCCACCGTAGGTGTTCATCACATTGGTAAGAACGGCCATCGGGTTCGTGTAGTTCAGGAACAGAGCGTCCGGGCATACCTCCTGAATGTCCTTCGCAAAATCGAGCATAACCGGAATGGTACGCAGGTTCCGGAAAATCCCCCGATTCCAATCGTATCGGCGATGGTCTGGCGCAGTCCGTATTTCTTCGGAATCTCAAAATCCGTGATGGTGCAAGGGTCATAGCCGCCCACCTGAATGGCATTGACCACATATTTGGCTCCGCGAAGGGCTTCCTTGCGGTCGGAATAAGCCTTGATGACGCAGGAGCTTCCGCTCGTGGCCTTCAAGTTGTTCAGCATCTGCTCCGAATCTTTCAGCCGTTCCGGGTTAATGTCAAACAGGGCGATTTCAAAGCCCTGCAGAGCCGGCACCTGCATGCTGTCGCCGAGCACGTTCTTGGCGAAGACGGTACTGCCTGCTCCGAGGAAAGTAATTTTGGACATCGATCCATGACCTCCAGGGGAAAGTTTGACTTGCTTATCCCACTTTACACCCGAATCGGGTAAAATCGAATGGAAGAAAGCCATTTCCATATGGAGGAATGTAGTTTGTTTCGGGCGGGTATCTCCGGCTTACCGGGAGGCCCGGCGGACCATAAAGAGCAGAACCGTAATGATGATAAAGGCAATCAGGGCGAGCAGCGGAATCGTTACCACTCCCCACCAGTCGAGATAATCATATTCGCACGGCACCCGGCCGCAGGCGGTCGCATTGTCGTGAAAATAAGGAACCTTCTGAATGGCATAGTGGTAGATGGAGATGCACCCGCCGATGACGGACAGGGGCAGCCCATAGCGCCAGATACCATAATCCTTGCGCACTGCCGCGATTCCAAGCAGAATGGTCAGCGGATACATGAAGATCCGCTGGAACCAGCACAGTTTGCACGGCTCGAACTGCATAATCTCCGAGAGGTACAAGCTTCCCGCCGTTGCCACGAGCGCAGCCGCGAAGGAGAGGTACAACCCGTTCTCCAGCACAAATTTTTTGTTCATCTTCTCTAATCATCCTTCCAAGCCTGCCGACGACAAATGACATAAATCGGTTCCGGCGACCGTTGTTTTCTATTATTTTGAGGCAGACGTCCCGGATTTGCAAGAAATCCGTTGCACCGCTTCCGTTTATCCTTCATCATTATAGGTAGCTTACCTCAGCAAGGAGGAGCCGTCATGGCCGACATCCGTCATCAAGTATCCATTAACGCCCACCCAAGCAAAGGAGAGCTTACCGTTCTGTTTGCCGGCAGCGCCGAAACGGAGCCTCGGCATTCCGTGGGACCCCAGGTGCTCGACTATCATCTCGTCCACTATGTCCTTTCAGGCAAGGGGCACTTTCGCTGCATGGGCAAGGAGTATGAGCTTGGAGCCGGCGATTCCTTCTTCATCTTTCCGGGGAGCTTGCGGCCTATGAATCGGACGGAGACGATCCGTGGACGTACCGCTGGATCGCCATGGAAGGAACGGATGCCGACCGGCTGCTGAGCCTGCGGAGCATCACGGCCCACCGGCCGGTGGTCAAAGGCTCCGGACGCCGGATCCCCCTTCTCTTCCGCCGGATTCAGCGGACCCTCCAGGAAGGCAAGCCGGAGAACGATCTCCAGGCGGAAGGCTATTTGCGGCTTCTGCTCGCCGAGTGGGCGAAGGATGCCGGAATCCGTCCGGACGAGCCGGATGAGCCCGAAAGCGAAGGCCGCCGGCAGGTGGACCAGGCGATCCGCTGGCTGACGCTGCAGTACTCCCAGCCGGTCTCTATCGATCATATGGCCCAGACGCTCGGGTACCATCGGACCTACTTGTCCAAAATTTTTAAACAGCAGACCGGCCTCTCCCCGATGAATTTTCTGCTCAAGATCCGGATGGAACGGGCCCGGCTCCTGCTTGAGAAACCGCTGACGATCGAACAGGTCGCCTCCTCCGTGGGCTTCTCCGACGCCCTCTATTTCTCTAAGCAGTTCAAGAAATGGTACGGCGCGTCCCCAAGTGATTATCGGCAGGAAAACCAGGGAAAGCTCCGGTTTGACTGCTTATAACGTAGATCCAGTAACATTAAGTAAATTTTTTTAGGTTTGGTGTAACAAAATATCAAGTCATGCTGTCTATAGAATAAAGAGACTCCATTCGACAAAAACTGACTAATCCCGCGCATCCGTTGGGAACTATTTCCCGGATGTCCTGTCGCGGCGGAAAGGATACCATGTTAAAAATACCCGTCCTTCAAAATGGAATCAACGGCTGGGAGAATGTTCTCATTTCCGCTTCCGACGTTCTCAAAATCGTTAATACCGGCGGTCCCCGCCACGAAGTTCATACGCCGGAAGCGGTTTACGGGCTTGACCTCCCGTGGGACTGCATTGAGGAATGGCTGCTCGACGAGGGCTTCGTCCAGCTGGATGAGAACAATATCGTTAACATCAACCGGGTCATCTCTTATGACGATTACAAAGGAACCGTTTTCTTCGGTCCCCAGGACGATCCGGAAGCGAAAACAGCCGCCGTGGCCGTGCTCCACAAGAAACGTCTCGGCCGGCTTCTCGGGGCCCTTCAGCAGTCCAACGAAACCGCCACCGGCGCAGAGGGAGGCCGGGTTAACCGCGTGTCCATGCTGAGGGACCGGTTCAAGGACATCAAGACCCAGGCCGTGTACCTGGCATCGTTCGATCCGGTTACGGGATTGCCCAACCGCTCGTCTTTTCTCGACCGCATCGACCGGCTGATCGAAGTCCAGCACGAAAACCGGATGCTGGCCATTCTCGTTCTGACCGTGGACCGGTTCGCGGAAATCAATCATGCCCTCGGCTTGAAGGCGGGCGACGACCTCCTCGTGTATTTGGCCGAAAGCCTTAAAGGGTGCTTGAACGGCAAAGGGGAGGCCGCTCGTCTGTGTGGAGGAGACTTTGCCGTTCTTCTTCCCGAGGTGAGCCGCATGGAAGAAGCTACGGGTCTCGGCAAAAAGCTCCAGCAGCTGCTCGCCTCTTCCCCCTTCGTGATTCAGCAAAGAGAAATTCCCATCTCGGTGAGCATCGGCATCAGCTTCTCACCGAACGACGGAACGGATGCCGAGACGCTGCTTCGGCACGCCTTCATTGCTCTCGACGGGGCGAAGGCCAAAGGCGGAGGAATCGTGAATGTATTCCATCCTTCCCTCTCCGACCGCACGCTGGAAAAGATGCACCTCGAAATCGAGCTGCAAAAGGCGTTTAAGGACGAAACCCTGCAGCTGCAATACCAGCCGCTTATCCGGCTTAAGGATGGAACGGTATTCGGAATGGAGGCCCTGCTCCGCTGGAACCATCCCACGAAGGGCGCCATTCCCCCAAGCCTGTTCATTCCGGCTGCGGAAGCCTCCGGCTTGATCATCCCGATCGGCAATTGGGTCGTTAAACAGGCTTGCCGGCAAAACCGGGCCTGGCAGAACGCCGGACTTCCGCCGATTCTGATCTCGGTCAACATATCGGTCTACCAGCTCGAACACCCCGGCTTCGTCGGTTACATAAAGGAAGTGCTTGCCGAAACGGGCCTCGCCCCCCACTACCTGTGCCTGGAAATAAGAGAAACCGTGGCGAGCGACAAGATCTCCCTTGCCCTCGATACGATCGAGAGACTTAAGGGCCTGGGCGTCAGCATCTCGATTGACGATTTCGGCACCGGCTATACGTCCTTGTCCTGGCTGAAACGGTTTAAGGTCAACACCCTGAAAATTGACAAATCGTTCATCGACGACCTCGACAAAGGTTCCGGTCATTCCGCGATCGCCGCCGCCCTGATCCGGCTCTGCCGGGAGCTGAACATCCGCTCGCTTGCCGAGGGCGTCGAAACGGAGGGCCAGCTCAAGGTGCTGAAGGAGCTCGGCTGTGATGACATCCAAGGCTATCTGTTCAGCCGTCCCCTCAGCATCCGGGATGCGGAACAGCTGCTGAAGGAGAACAAATCGTT
The DNA here is from genome assembly GCA_030323305.1 of Paenibacillus sp. CC-CFT747. Classification (GTDB taxonomy): domain Bacteria; phylum Bacillota; class Bacilli; order Paenibacillales; family NBRC-103111; genus Paenibacillus_AO; species Paenibacillus_AO aurantius. Next base: position 6,169,616 of record CP106741.1, read on the forward strand.
CTCCGCTTGACGGATTAAAAGGAGCTCCTCCAACGAGGGCTCCCTTTTAAGCTTTGGCCATGACCTATCCGTATTTCCTCTGGAGCAAGGCCGCTAAGCATCCGCTCTTATCCCTGACGGACGATCTCCGCTTCCTCTTCAAGCGAAATCTCCGACACCTGGGCCAGCTCCTGCCGGCTGTCCTCGGATTCGTTCCGGCGGAAGGACCAGCTTTTGACCTCGCCGATGACGGCTGAGCCCTTCTCCTTCGCCCGGTCCACCCACTCGGAGGTGGAGGTGCCGACCGAACGGGCCAGCTCCTGGGTTTTATCGCTCACATTCTGGTATTGATCCGCCAGATCCGCTCTTAATTCCTTGCCGGATTTGGGGGCGAAGAGAAGCGCGGTGACCGCTCCCAGCACGCCGCCCACCAGGGCGCCGACTGCGAAGGTTTTACTGTTTTCCAATTTTGCCATGGGTATCACTCCTTGTTCTCTTTAGAGGGGTTTCCGGTTTGCCGTCGGGTTTCCAGGCTTTCCACAGCTTGATCCCCGCCGTCAGCCAGCTTGCGGTTTCGGCTATGCGGTTCTGATGCCGGGTCACTTGATCCGCCGCATGAACCGCCACCTCAGCGAGCGCCCCCGTTACCTGATGAGCGGCATGGGCCGCCGTCTGAACCGTCTCGCCCGTCTGCCGAATGGACGCCAGAAACGGGTCCACCTGCTTCAACCGTCCTTCCAACCGCTCGGTCGTCCGTCTGATCTCCTGAAGGGTCGCCGACGCTTCCCGCGCCAGGACCAGCGTCTCCTTGCTTACGGTCTCCACTGTTTCTCCTGTCCTCTCCAGCGTTGCCTTCACCGCCTGTAAGACGCGTACCGCAAAAAGGACCAAAACCACAAAAGCCGCCGCGGCGACGGCCGCGCTGATCTGCAGGACCACTTTCCTCACCTCTCCTTGTTGGCCTGGTTGGCTGCCCCGGGCAAATGCCCATTTCTTAGTTTCATTATAGTTAGGCGCTGGACTTTTGACACAACATTTGGCAAAAAAGAGCCCTGCTCAAAGCCATGTAGCTTTAAGCAGGGCTCTTTCCCTTTAAGGCCGCTTTCGCCGCGGTGACGCGATGATGACGAATGAGCTTATACCCAGTGTGGCAGGGCCTTCCGGACCGCTTCCACCGCTTCCTCAATCGTATCCGCCTGAACGGTTTCCGTTTCGGCATTGTACCGGTGAATGGCATGCTCGTACCGGGGATCGTAATAATGAACGAGCAGCAATTGGACCGCTTCCGCAAAGCGGCTTTCCTGCAGATGCTGTTCGATCTCTTTCGCAATGGGGGTATGGATGCGCTTCTCAATGAGCCGGAAAGCGGCCAGGCACTCTTGCTTGTGCTCTTCCGGACGGTAGTCTTCTAGAATGTGCCGGATTCGTTCTTCGACCGGCAGCTCGATGAGAAGCTGCTTGCCGTTTTCCTTCGCTTCCATCAGAAAATCAGGCAGGGTCACCTTGCCGACGCGGCGGCTTTCCGCTTCCATCAGCACGAAGGAGGAGCCCTGCAGCTTAAGAAGCTCGTGCACCAGCTTCGCCTCGAATGATTTCTGGTTGCTAGGCTTGCGTCCGATCTGGCCGAAGATCGACCCTCGATGGCCCGCCAGCTCCTCCAGATCAAGGACCGGGTAGCCCTGCTCCGCAAGCTTGGAGAGAATGACCGTTTTGCCCGTCCCCGTATGACCGTTCAGCACGATGCAGGTCTGGTCAAGCTTAAATTCCTCCAGTGTCTTGACAACCCACTGCCGGTAGGCGCGGATCCCTCCCTGCAGCCGGTAAACGCGGGCTCCGTACAGGGAGAGGAGTGTCGCCGCCGTCCGGCTGCGCATGCCTCCCCGCCAGCAGAAGACCGCTTTGCGGTTATCCATGGCGTCCAGCTCTTTGACGAACTCGGGCAGCTTGCGGGCGACGATCTCCAGCCCCCGCTCCTTGGCGGCGTCCACGCTGACCTGCTTGTACAACGTTCCGATTTCGCGGCGTTCCTCATCGTCAAACAACGGACGGTTAAGGCTGCCCGGAATCGTGCCTTCTTCGTACTCCGAAGGGGAGCGGACGTCGACAACCGTCAGATCGCCCTTGCGCTGCTTCTCGAGCAGCTCTTCTATCGTAATATCCTGAAACAAGGCATTCGCTTCCCTTATTGTATATTGGCTCTAGACGACCACAATGTGTCCGGGATGATCGGCGACCGTCTCTCCGATGATGGAGGCGGCTTCCACGCCGGCTTGGTGCAGGTCGGCCAAGAGCGCCTCCGCCCGGTCCGCGGCAACGGAGATGAGCAGGCCGCCCGAGGTCACCGCATCGCACAGAATCCATTGGTCCACGGGATCCATGGATTCCGCATAGGTGACCGCGCCCTGCAGGTGCGCATGGTTGTTCTTGGTGCCGCCCGGCACGAAGCCTTCGTCCGCCAGCTCGCGGACGCGCGGCAGCACCGGCACCTGCGAACGCTCGAGGCGCACGCCGACGCCGCTGCCCTTGGCCAGCTCGGAGGCATGGCCGAGAAGGCCGAACCCGGTGACGTCCGTACAGGCATGGACGTCGTAGGGCGCCATCGCCTCGGCGGCGGCCTTGTTCAGCGTGGCCATGACCTGCGTCACGCGCTGCACTTCCGCCTCGTCGAGCTTATCCTTCTTGATCGAGGTGGTCAGAACGCCCACCCCGATCGGCTTCGTCAGGATAAGCTTGTCGCCCGGCTTCGCGCCGGCATTCGTGCGCACCTTGTCCGGATGAACGAGCCCGGTCACGGCGAGCCCGAACTTCGGCTCGTTGTCGTCGATCGAGTGCCCTCCGACGAGCGTGACGCCCGCTTCGCGCATTTTATCCCCTGCTCCGCGCAGAATCTCCGCCAGCACGGCCTTATCCAGCTTGTTGATGGGAAAAGCCACGATATTGAGCGCCGTCAGCGGCTTGCCGCCCATGGCGTAAATATCGCTGATGGCGTTAGCGGCCGCTACCTGGCCGAACGAGTACGGATCGTCCACGATCGGCGTGAAGAAATCGACCGTCTGAACGAGCGCAAGCTCGTCGGACAGCTTGTAGACGCCGGCATCGTCGCTCGTGTCGAGCCCGACGAGCAGGTTCGGATCCGGCACCGGGGCAGGGAGGTTCTTCAGCACTTGAGAGAGGTCGGCCGGGCCGATTTTGCAGCCGCAGCCTCCTTTGGTCGAATAGGATGTCAGCTTGATGGACGATAGCTCGGACATGGAAATCTTCCTTTCCTGAATTAATCTTGATCCGGCGGATAAATGCGGGCGAGCGCCTCGTCGTTCAGTTCCCCGGGCGGGCCGTCATAAACGATCCGTCCCCCGGAAAGCCCGATGATGCGGGGAGCATAGCGCCTCGCAAGCGCAACGTCGTGCAGGTTAAGCACGACCGTAAGCCCCTGCTCCCGGTGAAGCTCCGCGATAAAGCCCAGAATGCGGTCGGCCGTAACCGGGTCGAGGCTCGACACCGGCTCGTCCCCGAGAAGAAGCTCCGGCTGCTGCATGAGCACGCGGGCTATCGCCACACGCTGCCGCTGCCCCCGCTCAGCTCCTCCACCCGGCGGGAGGCCAGATGGGCGAGACCAACGCGCTGAAGGGCTTCCCGCGCGGCCTCGCGATGCTCCGGGGCGAAAGCGCCGAACAGCGGACGCCATAACGGCATGGCGGCGAACCGGCCCGACAACACATTGGTCTTAACCGTAAGCCGGGGCAGGAGGTGAAAATGCTGAAAGATCATGCCGATCTCCCGCCTTCTCTCCCGGAGAAGACGGGGCGGTACGCCCGTCAGTTCCCTTCCGTTCCAACGGACCGTTCCCGCGTCCGGTTCCACCAGCCGGTTGATGCAGCGGATCAGCGTCGATTTGCCCGCTCCGCTGCGGCCCAGAACCGCCACGAGTTCCCCGGCCGAACCGTCAGATCGATCCCGGCAAGCGCCGGCTCACTCTCTCCCGGGTACTGCTTCGTTAAGCCTAGTATCTCAAGCATCTAGTTCACCCGCTTCCGGACGTAAGCCCCCAGGTAATCCACCGAGGTGACAAGGAGCATGATCAGAACCACCTCGAAGGCGACCCGTTGGTAGGCGAACATTTTGAAATCGTTATACAGGAGCTGCCCCAGTCCGCCCGCTCCGACCACCCCAAGGATAAGGCAAGTCCGGATGGCGACTTCCAGCCGGTAGAAATACTGCGAGATGACGAGGGGGATGATCTGCGGCATAATTCCATAGAGGGCCACGAGGATCCGGGTTCCTCCGGCGGATTGAACGGCTTCCTGGGGCCCGCGGTCGACCGATTCGATCAGCTCGGAGATCATTTTGCCGAAGACTCCGATGTTGTGAATGATGAGCGCTAGCACCGCCGGCATCGGACCGAGGCCGAGCGTCGGGATAAACACAAGCGCCATGACGATCTCCGGCACGGACCGGAGAAAATTAAACACCGCCCGGATGCCGTGGTAGATCCCCCGAAGGGAGTCGTATTCCGGGCGGCAAAGAAGCTCGCCGGCAGGGCGATCCCCACGGCGATCAGCGTGCTGAACAGGGCGATTTGCAGGGTAAGGACCATCTGGCCCACCGCGTAGCCCGCATCCTCCGTATCGAAAGGAAACCAATTGTCCCGGATGAACCGGAAGGAATTCCCGATATCCTTAAACAGGGAGAAGTCGAAGCGGACCCCCGCGCCCGACCAGAGAAGAAGGGCGATGACTATCGCCGCCCCCGCCCATTTTTTCAAGCCATTGCCCCCTTTCCCACTCCACTTTCTTCTTATTTCTTAGGCTTCACCCGGCCGTCTTCAATGGCTGCCTGGCGAATCGCGGCATAATCTTCGTTCTTCGCCAAGGTAAAGCCGCTAGCTTCCCCGAAGGCCCCGAGAATATCCGGGTCCTTGATGGCCAGCATGGTATCCTGGATGATCTTGATATCGGCATCCGAGGTCGATTTCTCGACCGCCCATGGATATTGGAACAGCGGCTCGGATTTCCAGATCGTTTTGATTTTGCTGCCGTCGATCTTCTTATCGAGAACCAGCTTGTCAAAGTAGGCGCTGTCGATGGCGCCGACGTCCACTCCCTTGTTCTGAACAGCTAGGGCGGTCGCGTCATGATTGCCCGTGTACGTGACGCTCTTGAATTTGTTTTTCTGCTGGCTCTCGAACAGTCCCGCTTTCTTCAATGCGATTCCCGGGATCAGGCTTCCCGAGGTCGACTGGATATCCCCGAAAGCAAACCGGATCTTGTCCGAATTCGCCTTCACATCGTCGAAGGTATTGTAAGGCGAATCCTTCGGCGCGATCAGGTACGAGTAATAATAGGGCTGGCCGTTGATAAGCTGGGTCACCACCGCCTTCACGTCGTACCGTTCATGGGCCTCCACATAGGTCAGCGGGCCGAGATAAGCCATGTGCAGCTTACCGGCGCCAAGCGCTTCCACCACACCGTTATAGTCCGGGTACACTTCCGCCTTGACCTTACGCCCCATCTTCTCACTGAGCGCCGCGGCCAGCTTCTCCGCTCCCGTCTTCATGCGGGTATCCCCTTGGGCGGGAATGACGCCGATCAGAAACTCGCCCTTCTCCGCTTTTCCTGCCGTCGTCTGGGGGAGGGGGATGCTTGTCCTCCGTTGTCCGCCGCTTTCTTGCCGCCGCAGCCGGCGAGAATCATGATCAGGATCAGCATGAGGGCTGAGCCTGCTTTTGTCCACTTCACCATCTACTAAACTCCACCTTACGTATAGGGTAAGACCGTCCGGTCGTTTCTTCTAAAATGTAGCATAGTTCGACGGGAAAACAAAGAAAACCGGATACCCGTTCCTCCTAAAACCGTGACGGGACGGCCTAAGCCAAGGAAGCCGGGCATGGACGCCCGAGACCCGCCAGGGGTATAATAAACCCAATGCCCATACGGGAAAAGCTTGCCAAGGAGGCTATAGCATGAATCGAGAGCAGGGTCTGCGTCAAATCGAGGACACCCGGATTGTCGCCATCGTGAGAGGGGTGGAGCCCAAGCACATCCAGCCGGTCGCCGAAGCCCTTCTTCAAGGAGGCATTACGGTCATGGAGGTCACGCTTAATACGGTGGGAGCGCTGGATTCAATCCGGGAGCTGCGTCAGGCGATGGACGGCCGGATGTTTATCGGGGCCGGGACCGTGCTGGACCGGGAAGACGCCCAGCGCGCTGTGGAAGCCGGCGCTTCGTTTCTCGTGACACCGAACGTGGACGAGGAAGCCATCCGTTACGCGGCGGACCGCCAACTGCCCGTCTTCCCGGGCGCTATGACCCCCACCGAGATCGTTAAAGCGTGGAAAGCCGGGGCTACCGCGGTCAAGCTGTTCCCCAGCGCTTCCTTCGGCCTGTCCTTCATCAAGGAGCTGCGCGGTCCGCTCGGCCATATTCCCATGGTGGCCGTCGGCGGAGTGAACGAAGGGAATTTGTCCGATTACTTGAAGGCCGGCTGCTATGCCGTCGGGATCGGAAGCTCGCTGTTTCCTCTTGCCGATATTGCCAAAGGCCGGTATGACGCCGTCACCGCCAAAGCCCGCAGCCTGACCGACAGCGTCACCCGTCACCATGCCCGCTCCTGAAGCGGGTTTGGCGGCCGGCGTGTTGGTCCGTTGTCCTGCTTTTGTTGGATATCCTGGGCCTATGGGCCTTCCCGCCAACAAAGTTACCGGATAAGGCCTCCGGTGGTGTAATCTGGATACGGTTGTGTTCCGGAATGGTTTAGTGGTAAAGTATTGGCATGGTTTTATGTCCGATTAACCGGATATGAAAAGAAGGTTTCACTCTTTGTGTCTAGGAGGAACGTTTATGGCTGCCATTGCCTCAAATTTAACCGAGCTTATCGGCCGCACCCCGCTGCTGGAGCTGTCCCGCTATGCCGCCGCTCATCGGCTGGAAGCCCGGCTGGTCGCCAAGCTCGAGTCTTATAACCCCGCCGGCAGCGTCAAGGACCGGATCGCCTTTGCCATGATCAAGGATGCCGAGGAAAAAGGCCTGCTTCGCCCGGACTCGGTGATCATCGAGCCGACAAGCGGGAACACCGGTATCGGCCTCGCCTTTGCTGCGGCGGCGCTCGGTTACAAGCTCATTATCACCCTGCCCGAATCCTTCAGCTTGGAACGCCGCAAGCTCATGAAGGCTCTCGGCGCCGAGCTGGTGCTGACTCCCGGCGCGGAAGGCATGAGGGGAGCCATCCGACGCGCCGAGGAGCTGGCGGCCGAGCTGCCCCATGCCTATATGCCTATGCAGTTCAGCAACCCGGCCAACGTGGAGATTCACCGGACGACAACGGCCGAAGAAATTTGGACCGACACCGACGGGGAGGTTGATCTGTTCGTTGCCGGAGTCGGAACCGGAGGAACGGTCACCGGAGCGGGCAGCGCCTTGAAGGAACGAAAGCACGGCATCCGGGTGCTGGCGGTGGAGCCTTCCGCCTCAAGCGTTCTCTCGGGTGGCCGTCCCGGTCCGCACCAAATCCAAGGGATCGGGGCCGGCTTCATCCCGGACATCTACGATGCCTCCGTGATTGATGAAGTGGTTCCCGTCCGGGATGAAGACGCCTTTGCCGCGGCGCGGGAGCTGGCCAAACGGGAAGGCCTGCTGGTCGGCATTTCCTCGGGTGCGGCGGTTCATGCCGCCGCCCAAGCCGCCAAGCGGCCGGAGAACAAGGGCAAGCTGATCGTCGTGCTCCTTCCCGATACGGGAGAACGGTATCTCTCGACTTCCCTGTTCGACGGGGAATAGATCATGGGCCCATTCGCTGGCCGTCCTTATCCGCTCGGATAAGAGGAATAACCCAACAACCCGCCTTCGGCAGCTCGAAGGCGGGTTGTTGGGTTTAGAAGAGACGCCGGCCGTCCTCCCGGTTTATCTGCAGGAGAATCGGCGCGGAGACCTAGCAGGCAGGCTGCAGTGAGGTTCCCCCGCTAAGCCTCTTCGCGTTCGATGATATAGGTGCATTTGCGGCCGCCCTTCGTGAGGCACTCGGTCCTCTCTACGCGGGCGCCTAACAGCTTCTCGAACAAGGCCAGCTCGCACGTGCACGCCTGGTTGTACCGCTGGGCGACCTGCGAAATCGGGCAGTTGTACTCTTCCAGCGTGTAGCGGCCTCCGTCCTCCCTCCAGGCTACCATATAGCCGTTGGCATCCTGAATGGCCGCGAGACGGCTTACCCGTTCGGCGAGGCTCACGCCTGCCATCTGTTCGCTGTATTTCGCGAGCAGCTTCCGTTTTCGTCCTTCGAACAGCCGGCGGACGAGCTCTTCGCCCTCTTCGGCTTCCAGCTCCCCAAGCAGATCCAGGGAGAGCTGGTGATAATTCTTCGGGAACAAGTCATCCGCACCGGCTGTTAACGCATACCGATGGGCGGGCCGCCCCACCGCCTGGCGGACGAGCGTACCGGTGATCCAGCCGTCCCGCTCCATGGCCTGGATGTGACGGCGGACGGCCATTTCGGTAATGCCCAGCTCTTGGGCCATTTCTTGTATGGTCATCGAACCGCGGGTCTTCAACAGGGAGAGAAGCACCCGCCGGGTCGAGAGGTCTTGATTGGGTTTCATGCCTTTACCACCACCTGTACCGACCATTGTAGCTCATTTGGGTGGATTCGTAAATTACTAAACGATTCTGTTTAGAAAGGCGGAAAAGCGTAGCCCCATCGAACCGCTCTTCTACATTTTCATTTCCTTCTCGATAAAAGCCTCGACATCTCGACCGAAGCTTCCTAACCGGGCCGGCAATTCCGCGATCAGCGGATCCAAGCCGCCTCTTTCTAGACGGGCGTAGTCCTGCACGAGAGGACGGCGCAGCTTGACCAGCTGCTGAAAGAACCGTCCTTCCTCCTCCCCGAATACCTTCTCGCCGGTCAGGATCTCGATGATGTCCTCGTAGCTGCTCGCATCCCGCATCATAAAAGCGTCGATGAGAAGGCTGCCCACGTCCGTAACCGTCTCAATGGCGAGATGAAGAACCCTCTCCTGGGCGAGTATCGCCAGGGGATCGGTTCCGTTCCAGCGCTCCGCCAGCTGGCCGCACGCCTCCTGAAGAAACGGAATGAACCGGAGGCGTTCCCCGAGTTGTTCGCGGTTAATGTAATACATGGCGACTCCTACTTTCTTTTGCGTTTTTTGTACTTCGTCCAGGCCAGCATCAAGGCAAATGTGACCGCCACTACGACGAGAAGCGTAATGGCCTGCATAGGATATTCCAGGGATAAGCCGCTGCTGCTTTTGTCCATTTCTTCCCCTACCTTCCTCTGGTATGCGTTCTGCCGTACGCCCAGTGATTCGTCGGTCCGTGGCCGGCCCCGAGTCCCAGTTCTTCCTTAATGGCACTGGTGATAAAAGCCTTCGCCGTTTGGACGGCATCCGGCAGGTCTCTTCCTTCGCCAGCTCGGCGGTAATGGCGGCCGAGAACGTGCACCCCGTCCCGTGGGTATGCCGGGTGGCATACCTCTCCGAGGTGAAGCGGCGCAGGCTTGTCCCGTCGTAGAGGACATCGGTCGGTTCTCCTTCCAGATGGCCCCCTTGACGACGGCCGCCCGGGCCCCGAACCCGTCGACGATCCGGCGGGCCGCCTCTTCCATGTCGGCCACCGTCGAAATCGTCATGCCGGTCAGTACTTCCGCTTCCGGAACGTTCGGCGTCACCACGGCGGCAAGCGGCACCAGCACGTCGCGCAGCACCGATTTGGCTTCGTCTTTCAATAGTGCGGCTCCGCCTTTGGCGATCATGACCGGGTCAATCACTAGCGCCGACAGCTTGTGGTACCGGATGCGGTCGGCGACCAGCTCGATGATGTCCGGACGGGACAGCATGCCGGTCTTGACGGCATCCACTCCCAAGTCCTCGACAACGGCGTCGATCTGGGCGGAGATTCCTTCGAGCGGAATCTCGTATATTCCGTGAACCCCAAGGGTATTCTGCGCCGTCACGGCCGTGAGGGCAGACATGCCGAACACGTCCAGCATCTGAAAGGTTTTCAAATCCGCCTGAATGCCGGCTCCTCCCCCGCTGTCGGAGCCCGCTATAGTTAATGCTCTGGGTATGGTCTTCACTGTACTCTCCTCCATTGTATGGAACCGCAAGGAATCCGGCGAAAAAACCGCCTTCTTCGCCTGTTGCTCCCGGTAAGTGCCTTATCCGTGAGTGTTGTTCTGCTTTTTCACTTACTCTCGTGCGCCTGCAGAGGTTTTCTCGCCAACAAAGGACCGGATAAGGCACTAGGAAGCTCCGTGCCTTCCTGACTCTCCACTGTTCAGTGTAGCCCTGCCCGGCGGGAGCGTCAAGCAGCGCCAAAAGGCTTTTGACGGTCCGTACGGCCTTTGATAAGATTAGCAGGAAAGCGGTCTTCGGACGAATTCCGGCAAAGGAGGAGCAGCCATGCGCAACCGAAGGCCTGTCCTTCATCTCATCACCACCGGCCGCCAGGAACTGGAAGAAGTGGAGGCCGTGCTCGCTAAGGTGCCGAAGGGTAGCCTGGATGCTCTTCATATCCGGGAAAAGCACCGGGGCGCTAAGGAAATCGTTCATTGGTACGAACGGCTTCATTCCCTGCTGCCCTGGGCCCCCATCTACATTAACGACCGGCTGGATGCCGCGGCTGCCGTCGGCTCCCCCGGCGTGCAGCTGGGCTATACCAGCCTTGGCCCTGCCGCCGCCCGCAAGCTGATGGGGGACAGGACCCGGATCGGCGTCTCCGTCCACTCGGCCCTTGAAGCGGTGAAGGCCGCGGAGGAAGGGGCCGACTATGTCCTGTTCGGCCATGTGTACTTAACCGGCTCCAAAGAAGGCCTCGCCCCCGCGGGACGGAAGCGCTGGCGGAGGTGACGAACGCCTCGCCTCTACCTGTTATCGCCATCGGGGGAATCACGCCGGACAACGTCCGGGAAGTTCTCGCGGCCGGCTGCGCGGGCGTCGCCGTGCTGTCCGGTTTTTTGGCCAGAAAGACCCGGTCGGGCAGCTTCTCCGTTACCAGGAGGAACTCGGCCGCCGGGCCTCTACACCAAGGAGGTTATCGCAGTGAAGAAAGAATCAACGGCCCTTGTGGTCGGCGGAGGCCTCTTAGGGGGCTCCATTGCCTGGGAGCTTGCGGAGCGAGGGGTTTCCGTCACCCTCCTCGACAAAGGCTCCTTTGGAGGAGAAGCCTCGACGGCCGCTGCCGGCATGCTGGGTGCCCATGTGGAGACCCATGCGGACGGGCCTTTTTTGATTTGTGCAGGAGAAGTTTGCAGCTGTACCGGGATTGGACGGAACGGATCGCCGGGAGGAGCGGGCTGAACCCGCAGTATGAAGCCGAAGGAATCGTCCGGATCGCGTACACGGAAGAGGATGAGGCGGAGCTTCGCAGCCGTCTTCCCTGGATCGGAGACTACTCCTGGCTGGAGGCGGACGACCTTCGCCGCCTGGAGCCAGGAATCGGAGGAGAGCCAAGAGGCGGGCTGTTCTTCTCCGGCGACCACCGGGTCCATCCGGTCAAGCTGGCCGAGGCGATGCGGGCCGGGCTGGAGCGGCTCGGCTGCCGGGTGCTGGAGAATACCCCCTGCTGGGCCTCGTCACATCGGGCGGACGGGCGACCGGGGTGCGGACTGGAGAAGGTCTTCTATATGCCGATTCGGTTATTCTGGCCGGCGGGGCTTGGGGGCTGCTGCCGGAGGAGCTCCAAGAGCTTGTCCCCCTGTTCCCGGTAAAAGGGCAGTGCTACTCGGTTCGGCCGAATGGCCGGACGGCAAGCCGCACCCTGTTCACCAAAGGCTGCTACCTCGTTCCCCGGCTGGATGGAACCGTGACAATCGGGGCAACCCAGCTTGAGGCGGGCTTCGACAAGCGGCCTACCGTGGAAGCGCTGGCCGCCCTTCATGCCTCTGCCGTCCGGCTCCAGCCGGCCTTGGCGGAAGCGGAATTCCTGCGCACATGGACGGGACTACGGCCCGGAACGCCCGACGGGCTCCCTACATGGGTGCCCTGCCCGGCCTGGACCAGGTCTATGTGGCAACCGGCCACTTCCGCAACGGCGTGCTTCTTGCGCCGGTAACGGGCCGGCTGATGGCCGGGCTGCTGCTCGGAGACCCGTTGGCTGCCGCGGAGCTGGAGCCTTACTCGCCGGAGCGGAACCGGCCAGCCGTCTCGACCGGACCTTAACGCTGCCTGCAGCGATGGCCGGCGGTCGGGGGATGACGGGGCGGCTAATGCCGCTTGAGCTGGTCCCTCCTACCGCCGTTCGCCGGCTCACCTCGGAAAGCTAGCGAAAGCGTGCCAGAATCGCCCAGCGGCGCTCGGTCCGTCTTTTGTACTTGGGAAGGGATCGATAAATGTCCACGGTTTCGCGGAAGGCTTCCTTCGCCTCCTGCTCCCGGCCCAGCTTCTTGTACAGCAGGCCGAGCCGGTAATAGGCTTCGCACGAGGAGGTATTGAGCTCCCGGAAGCTTTCCAAATACCGGATCGCTTTATCCGGCTGGCTCGAGGCAAACACCTCTCCCAGCCGAAGGTAGGGCTCCCCGTAATGGACCCGGGGTTAAGCTCCAAGCCGTTAAGAACGAGCCGTTCCCCTTCCTCCAGTTCTCCCAGCTTGATGCGGCACAGGCCAAGCTCGGTGAGGACTTCGGCGGAATCGTCCATGACCGGGAGAATGTCCTCTAGGTACTGGGCGGCTTCGCGGTATTTCTTTTTGTCCACGAGCAGCCGGGCCGCCTCCAGCTTTCCCCTGGTATCATGAGGCTGTGCCCTCAGCTGCTGGCGGAGTCGGGCGAGCCGGCGGTTTCGCCGGATCGGCTTGCCGATGCTTGGGGTCAGGCCTACGAACCGCCGGTCCAGAAAATACAGAATGATCAAGAACACGATCAAGGCTCGGATCGGGCTGCCGGTCAGCCATACCAAGGCGGCAAACAACAAAATTTTGCTCATCGATTAACCCCCATTTCCAGATCAACGCCGTTATATTTTACCATAAAGCGTCAATAGGCAGGGAAGGAAGCATACCATGAACGAAAAGCAAGCGGCGGCCTGGGCCGTCAAGAGACAGAAGGGCCGGTCCCCCTTTCTCCTCCGTTACATTCTGTCTTTCGGAATAGGGGCGGCTCTCGTGTTAACCCTTACCGATTATGTATTTAATGAAGATGTCCTCTATCCCTTTATTGCCATCCGGTTTGTCGTGTTCGGGGTAATCGGCTTCTTTGTCGCCAATTCCTTGTGGGATTCGCGGGAGAAGAAATACTTGGCCCGGACCCAGCGCAAACCATCCAAAAAGAAATAACGCCGTCAGCGGGAAGGAACGAAAAAAGAGGGTATCCCTCCGCCATTTTGATGGCTTAAGGAACACCCTCTTTTCGTTATGGTTTAATAGTCGTTGAAACGGGACGACCAAGTATGATACTCCTTCTCCGCCTCGTCTTTGTTATGTCCATGACGCTCCTGGATTTTGCCGATCAGCTTGTCCTTCTCCCCGGCGATGACATCCAGGTCGTCGTCCGTCAGTTTGCCCCACTGTTTTTTGGCTTCGCCTTTCAGTTGGTTCCACTTGCCTTTGATTACATTGTCGTCCATGATTGTCAGCTCCTTTTGTCTAGTTTGGTAGAAGTAAGCCTGTTCTTTTTACCCGTTGGGATTCCCGCTGAAACAAAAACCCCCTCGTCCGGGAGGGGCTGCCCCTTCCTAATTCAGGAAGGGGGAAGATTATGTATGCCTTACGCTATGCCGTCTCAAACAAGATCATCGGACTGTCGCCGCCCAAGTCGGGCATAATGTCTTCGGCTGCCGGGTAACCGAATCTCGCCGGCTGGCTGCGGATGGCCATCTGCCGCTCCACCCATTCATGGAAGGGGACCTCCCTGATCCAAGGCTGGCATTTGGCGACATAAAGGCTGCAGTAATACTCCCCGTACTTCTCAAGCAGCACATCATCTAACGGCATGACGCTCTCCCCCGATCCGGTAAGAATTGGATATTCCTGTACCTACTATTTCACCGGATTGCTCCCTTTTGAAACCGGTTCATGGCCTTGGAAGCACAAAGAATTTTCTCATAAAAAGAAGACCGGCCTGCACCTTCCCGACATGCTGAAACACCGCTAAGCCCATGGGCCTGCGGTGGAAGTCCGGCACAAAGTTTGTTCCTCCCTTGTTCTCAATAATACTGGGTATCCAGCGATTCGACCGGATTCTCGAGAAGCTTCTGAAAGCTTCGGGCCCTCTCCCAATGATAGCGGTCACCCGGCTCGGACCGGTTGGCCATCCATTCATGCCATTCCACCATCTCGCGGATGTAAACGATCTGATCGTGCCCGCAAACGGGCATTTGCGGATGCTGAGGTTCCGCCACAGTCACTCCTCCTTGAATACCGTATGGAACTAATCCTATGCGGCTCATGACCGATTCAGTCGTGAGGGACAGGGAAGGCAGTAATATTTTAGGAATGAAGCCATCTCCCACGGGGAAAACTAGCCACTATTGCCAGTAACCTGGAAAGGAAGGAGGACAAGCATGAACTCCGGATACGAATTTACGAATATGGACCAGGACGGCGAGCTCGTTCAGGAAATTGTAAAGCTCGAAGCCAAGATGCAGCAGAAGCTCGGACGCGAGGTCAACCTCATTGCCTATTCTCCAACAAACGGGAAAGAGGATTCGGCCGATTCTTCCACCGGTACCTGCAGGCCTGGTTTATCGGAGTAACCCAAGAAAAGCTTACAACCCCGGTTTCTTACTGGAGTCGTAAGCTTTTCTTGTATGGTAAAAGGGGACCGCTCCACGCTGACCGAAGCAGCGGGCCGGTCCCCTTTTCACGTCTGGCCCTTCCCTCCTGGCTAGCCCGACTCTACCTGGCCGACGCCACGCCGATGCAGCATGCCTTTGCTATTGCCGCCGTTTCTTGGCGGCGAGAAGCCGGCTCATGGTCTCGCTCCGCCCTGCCGTTTCCCCTTGAACAGGCTGATCGGGTGGAGGCACGGGACGCTCCTTTCCTTCCCCGCTACCCGGCCGGTCTCGAACGGGAGTGCGAGAAGGACCTTTGCCGGCTTGTGCCTTACGGTTCTCCTCCGACAGCGTGTCCTCTCCCCGCTTCATGAGGCCCGCACCCGGGACTTGATCAGGCGGCCGCTGCTCCCCAAGCTCCGGTAAAAGGCCGCCGCCTGGTCCTTGCGTCTGCCGAGCCTTTCCATCTTGGCCGGAGCGGAAGGGACAGTAACCGGCCGGTCGCTGAAACCGAACCGCCTCCTCGCCCTTTCCGCAAGCCGGGACCATGGCACATTCAACCGCCTGGCCGCAATGTCGGCCACCCACAAGAGAGCGGCAGCGGCCAGCAGCAGCCTCGTTCTGTCCCGGCTCTGCTTCTTGGCCTGGACGGCTCCCTGGAATACTTCCTCCGGATGCTCGGATGAAAGCAGACGGCCTCCGGTCATGTCGGCCAGCTGCTTAAGCTTGGCGGTTTGGTCGCCGGCCGATAGCCGGTATTCCGGTGAGTAGGGGATGACAAAGCCCGTAGTGGAGGATCCCAGCGTCTTGGAGCGGTCGGCGGGATCCTGAACATCGATGCGTGTCAGGTAAACCCCCGGTTGGCGCACGGGCACCTGCGCCTCGTATTCACCGGGCAGCGTAGGAATCGCGGCGAGCTCCGTTATCCCAAGGGCTTCATCCGTCACCGTCGCTTGGATCTCTCCCTGGAATGCCGGATCGGCGCTCTTCAGGTCCAGCTTGACTTCATCTCCCTCCAGCCGGGAGGTGACCTCGAAGGCAGAAGCTTGAAACTGGGGAAACGTCCATTTCGCCAGCCGGCTGAACACTTCGGGAAACCGGTCCCAGGACGTCCAGTCCGGCGACCACTTGCCGCTGAAATCACTCGTCCAGGCCACGCTGCGGCCCGAGCCGTACTGCCAGCGGACAAGTAGCGGATCCGGCTCGGGACTGAGCAGAATCGTCTCAGCCGATTCCTTGGCCGTGGCCGCCACATACGCCTTGACCTTCGGAACGCCGTCCCCGAACAAGCCGCTCCAATCCGCGAGCTGTCCCGCCGCCGGGACAAAGGCTGGTCGACGACATAGGTCCTCGACATCATGACGGTTTCCCGGCTGAAGATAGCGGGAAGCGTGCTTTGGTCGTTCGTGAAATAATAACGCCCTTTTGCGAGCTTGGACAGGTACTCCAGCAGCTGCCCGTCAGCCCCGTCCCCGACGGCCACGGTCGACATGGTCATGTTATTCTGAACCATGTTCCCGGTTAAAGCCTCATAG
Organism: Paenibacillus sp. CC-CFT747; assembly: GCA_030323305.1. Classification (GTDB taxonomy): domain Bacteria; phylum Bacillota; class Bacilli; order Paenibacillales; family NBRC-103111; genus Paenibacillus_AO; species Paenibacillus_AO aurantius. Next base: position 6,185,843 of record CP106741.1, read on the forward strand.
CTCTGGCTGGTCGCCGATTGTCCGTCCGTAAGCAGTATAATATGCTTGCGCTGGGCGTCCACCTTCAGCAGCTTCTGGTACGCGGCATCCACGGCCGTATAAATCTCCGTTCCGCCGTCCGGCTGAATGGAGGAGATCTGTTCCATCACCTTCTCCCGGTCGGTCAAGCGGGTGGGCTCTACCACCCACCAAGGGGAGGTATCGAAGGCAACAACGCCGACTGTATCCTTATCCCGGAGCATCTCGACCGTCCGCAAAGCGGCTTCCTTGGCCAGCTCCAGCTTGCCGCCGCCCATGCTTCCCGACCGGTCAATGACCAGGATCAGCCCTAGCGACGGAACCTCCCTTTTTCCTTCCAGCTCCATCTTAACCGGCAGCGCCTTCTCTATCGGCGTTTTGAAGTAGCCTCCCAGGCCGTAGCTGTCCTCTCCTCCGACCATCAGGAGGCCGATTCCGTAATCCCTTACCGCCTGTTCGATGCGTTCCATCTTGGGACCAGAGATACGGGTCGCCGGCACATTGTTCAGGATAAGGCTGTCGTACCCAGTGTAATCCGCCAGTTCAGACGGAAGCATTTCCGGGGAAATAATGGTAAAACCAATCAGTCCTGACGTGAGCGCGGCCGTTATATTGGAGGAGGAGCCCGGCTTTCCTTCCACGATCAGCACCTTCGGAGGACCCGTCACCCGGCTGAAGGCATAGCCGGAATTGTTGGCCGCCTGTTCGTCGTCGGCGAAATAGATTTCCGCGCGGTACCGGTGAAACCCCGGCTCGCGGGCAAGGCTCTGAAAGGCGAAGCGGTTCTCTCCCTTCTCCACGGTGACCTGCTCTCTCGTCAGCTCCTGGTTGTCTTCATAAACCCTCAGCTCTCCGGTTCCGGCAAACGTGCTGTTCAAGGAGATCTCCAGGGAATATTTCTCCGCCTGGTAGATTTTCTCCGGCACCTTGACGCTTTCAATGGAAATATCACGGCCGGCTTCCTTCGCCATCGGAAGAACATCGACGGGAATCCCTTTGTTCTGAAGCAGCCTCGCCTGCCGAAGAAGGTCCCCCGCGTTCTCTTCTCCATCCGAGATGAGGACGATCCGAGGGGTAACGGATTCCGGAAACAGACTCCCGGCCAGCTGAAGGCCACCGGCCAGATGAGTAAACTGGGTATTCACTTTCCCATCGTAAGCGATCCGGCCCGTCCCTTCCCCGGACAGTTGGCGCTCCACCAGCGACTCCAAGCCCGTACTGATCACACCCGCCAGGTCTTTCTCTCCTTTGGCAGAGACGGAAGCTTGAATCCATTGTCCGGCCGTCTGACCGGCCGGCATACTGTCCGAACGGTCCAGGACGAAGTAAACGGCTTTTTGTTCCATAGTAGCCACCGTCTGCAGTCCGGCCAAGGCCAGGATAAGGAGCAGCAGGATCAAGGAGCGCAGCGGAACGGCCATGCGCCTCCGCCATCCGCCCCGAGCCGGATAAGTCCTCCACGCCCAGACGGCAAAGGCAGCCAGAGGCAGGAGCAGAAGGAGATACCAAGGCTCGTTAAATTGAATTCCCACGCCGGAACACCCCCACTCCGCTAAAATGACGACAGAGGCCAGCAGGAGAACCCACGGCAGCCACGAATAGGGGGACTCCCCCGCATGCCGGCCCGCCGGCGCTTCGTAGGAAACCCCCTCTTCCCCCGTCCCCTCTTGGTCTCCAGGGAAGGCCAGCTCGGGACGGCGGGCGAAATCCGATTCACCGGGATCGGCGGCTGCTTCGAGGTACCGCCGGATTTCGCCTTGCCCCTTCTCCGTTTTCTCTACAAACTGATACAAGCCGGGACGGCCGGGTACCGTCTGGCTGCTGGAGACGGCTTTGTCCTTCTTCTCGGCAGGCAGGCTCACCGGCGAAGCGCCCGGAGAGTCGACGGCTACCCATTCGGCAGAAACCGTCTGCGGCGAAACCGCCACCTCCTTCCGGCTGCCGGCCGTCACCCTTCCGAGGCTCGCGCCTTGAGCGGAGCCGAGCCAGTCGACCGCATTTTGGACGAGAATGGGAAATTCGGAACGAAGGGGAAGATCCGACTGGTGCAGATCAAAGGTAAACAGAAGACGGGGACGCCCGTTCTCTTCCCCGGCCAGTATAAGCGGAGAAGTACCGTCGGAAATAACCGGCTTGCCCCAAGGAACGGAGCCGACTTTCGTCCGCTTGGCGATATGCGTATCCTGAAAGCTGATATAGCGGGTCACGGGATGCTCGGTGATGCGGAAATCCCCTCCGCCCTCTTCGTCCTCCCCTTCTACGCCGCTGTGAATGTACCAGACCGGCAGGGAATCGAGAAGGGCCTTCCATTCCTTCGTTTGCAGCAGGGACGGGGAAACCGAATCCACCACGATCAGATCGGGTTTGCTCTCGGCTGTAAGGGGAGCGGTGCCCGGCTGGACGGCCATCTTGGTAATCTCGATATTCGCCAAACGGAGCGCCTTCTCCAGAAACAAATTCCCTTCCGACAGAAGCAGCGCCTTACGGGGACGGTCCCCTTCCGGAAACGCATAGGCACGGTTATCCGCGGGATACGTATCCTCCGGATCGACCGCTTGAATCCGGTAATAATCGGAAAGGGGAAGCCCGTCCCAATATAAGCTTCTCTGCTCGCCGGCCGGGATCGCCACTTGGCGTGAAGGACCGGCTTGGGGCCCGCCGCAAGCGTTACTTCCACCTCCCGGCCCGTCCCGCCCCAGTTCCGGAGGACGGCGACGGCGGACATCGTACCGGATGAGGAGTCCGGGGCTTTGACGCCAAACTGCATGACGCTGACGTTTCCGGCATCCGGATTCCCCACGTCCTCCCGATGGACAGGTACGGAATAAGTCAATCCGGCGGCAGGATCTGTCCAGCGGCCGTCGGTGTAAACCCGGATTTCTCCGTCGGGGTCATCCTGGGTAAGAGCAGCGGCGAGCGACATCGTTTCTTTGTAGGCGGTTTTTCCGTAGGAGGGAGTTACCGCCTTAAGCGCCTCCAGCACCCGGTCCGCCGAAGCTTCCCGGGCAACGGGAACCTCCGGCTCGGTCCCCATCAGCAGAAGGGTAACGAGGCTTCCCGGACTCTTGGCTTGAATCCGCTCCGCTATCCGCCGCTTGGCCTCCTCCAGGGTGGAATTCGTCCCCTCTCCGCTACCTGTTGCCGCCTCCATGCTTGCGGAACGGTCGAGGACATAAACGGTATGCCCGCTCTCGCCTTTCGGAGACCAGCTGAACGGCTGCAGCAGAGCTAATACGAGCAGGGTGGCCGCGGCCAGCTGCAGAATAAGCAGCAGCTGGTTCCGCAGCTTTTGCCAGGGGCGATTCGCTTCCAGGTTGCGAAGCACCCGGTTCCACAGCAGATGGCTCGGAATTTCGGTATCGATGTATTGGCGCTTCAACAGATAGAGAAGCACAATGGCCGGAAGCGTCAGACCGAACCACAGGCCGTTTAGCCATTGGAAATGCATAGGTCACCTCGTTTGTCCCTGCCGGCCGAAGGTCGGCCTTCCTCCTCTAGTAGAGGGTCTTTCCCCGAACGGGATGGAAAAAGGGCTTCTGCCCCTTAGGCACAGAACACCCCGGTTCGTAATTAGAACAGAAGACCCGCGTCGCGAAAGGCTCGGCGGACGGTTACGTCCACCGGCACGTCGGTTACTGCCAGCACGTAAGCCATCCCCCGCTCGCGGCAAAATCGTTGAAGCCCGCGCGTATAACGGTCCACCGTCTTCCGGTATTCCTCCAGCACACGGCGGGAAACGGCAACCTCCTTCGCTTCCCCCGTTTCGCTGTCGATCAGACGAAGATCGCCCATAAGGTCGGGACGGACTTCTTCCGGGGACAGGACCTGGACGACCACCACTTCCTGGCGCGCGGCCAGAAAATAAGAGAGGGTCTGCTCAATCCCCGACTCATACAGGAAGTCGGAGAAGATCCACGTGCTGCCCGGGAGCCTAGGAAGGGCGGAGGGCTTCATCAGGGCACCCTTCATGTTTCCGGAAAGCTCCACCTCCGCCTGCTCCAGAAAGGCAAAAGCCGGGAAGCGGAGCCTTTGCCCCGCATAACCGGAAGCTGCCCGATCATGTCCTCCCCGAACAGCTTCACCCCCACCCGGTCATATCCCGCCAGTGTGATGTACCCTACGCAAGCGGCCAGGCGGCGGGCATAAAGGAACTTGGAATGATCAGGATGGCTATCCGTGCCTCCAAAATCCATGGATCGCGAGACGTCCACATAGAGGTGAACCTGTAGCTCCTGTTCATCCATAAACTGCTTGATAAACGCTTTGCCGGTTCGCCCGTATACATTCCAGTCCAGCTGCCGGGTGTCGTCGCCCGGGGTGTACATGCGGTAGTCGGCAAATTCCATAGAGGAACCGAGCATGCGGGAGCGGCGCTTGCCCTGCATCGTCCCGCGGATTCTTTTCTTCGCGGCAACGCTCATCTGCTCGATTCGAAGCAGAAGACCCGGATCGGGAAAAGCTTCCCGCTCATCGGCCGTTCTCTAGCGAGGAGAGAATGTCCTCCACGACCGTATCGGTGGAGACTCCCGTCGCTTGTCCTTCGAAATTAAGAAAAATGCGGTGCCGCAAGGCCGGTACGGCCACCTGCCGGATATCCTTCACCGACACGTGCATCCGCCCCTGGGTCATGGCCCTGACCTTGGCCACCGACACGATGGATTGAATGCCTCGGGGTCCTGAGCCGAACCGGACATAGTGACCAACGGAATCCGGTGCGCCTTTCTCCCCGGGATGAGTTCTCATAAGAAGCTGAACCGCATAGTCGAGAACATCGTCGGCGAGAAGGATTTCCTGGCCCCTCGCTGGATTTCCTCCAGAAGCGGAGCGTCGGCCACCTTCCCGGCTTCCACCGTTACCGCGGAGGTGGTTCTTCTTACAATCTCCTTGAGTTCCTCCGGAGTCGGATAGGTGACGTGGATTTTAAGCAAGAAGCGGTCCAGCTGCGCCTCCGGCAGCGGATACGTGCCTTCGTTCTCCAGCGGATTCTGGGTAGCCAGCACAAAAAATGGCCGGGGAAGCCGGTGGGTGGTGGAGCCGATGGTCACCGTTTTCTCCTGCATGGCTTCGAGCAGGGCGCTCTGGGTCTTCGGAGTCGCCCGGTTGATCTCATCGGCCAGGAGGAGGTTCCCGAACACGGGACCCGGCTGAAACTCGTAGGACGTTTCGCCCTTCTGGCCGAAGCGGATCACATTCGTTCCGGTAATGTCGGCCGGCATCAGGTCCGGGGTAAATTGAATCCGGGAGAAGCTCAGGTCAAGCGTATCGGCGATCGTCCGCACGAGCATCGTCTTGCCGAGGCCCGGTATCCCTTCGAGCAGGGCGTGCCCTCCGGCCAGAATACACCAAAGAATCTGCTCGACCACCTCCTTCTGGCCGACGATGACGCGTCCGATCTGTTCTCGTATGGCATTAATGGAAGCCGTCCAGCCCTCCACTTGTTCTTTCGATTCGATCAAGCTTTCCACCTCGCTCTAGTGCCTTATCCGGTAAGGCAAGAATCATCCATCCGGCTGGATTTCGGTAAAATAGTCCCTCACTCGGTTTTGCATGTTCTGCGGCAGGGGATGGCGGTCCAGGGAGCTTTTAGCCTCCGCGGCATACTCCGAGTAGACCTCTTCGTAGGGCCGCGATACGCCGTCCACTACCGGAGCGGGACCGCCCTTCTCCACCTGTCCCGGACCGCTAACCGGTCCTTGGTCGGACTGTACGTTGCCGGAGCCTTCAAGCGAACGCGGCGTCGTCACGAGGCTTCGGTTGCCCGCCCCCGTTCCGGCGCCCGTACCACCGGCCGCTCCACTGCCGCCAGCCCCGCGCCCGCCCCCGCTCCGGCTCCAGCTCCGTTGCCTGCGCCTGCACCGGCTCCGCTTGCCCCAGCCCCGGCTCCAGCACCTGCTCCCGATCCGGCTCCAGCGCCTGCACCGGCACCTGGCGCCGGCGACGAGCCGGGCGGCGCCGATGCTGACGGTTGCTGGCTGCCGGGCGGGCTTGCCGATCCGGCGCCGGCGTTAGAGGCCAGCGCTCCCGCGAGCCCGCCCGGGCTCCACGCCGCCGAAGCCGGCGTGCCGGCTGCCGCAAGCTGCGCGGCCATCGGCAGGCCCATCTGCGCGAGCTGGGCGCTCTGCTGCTGCGCCAAGGCCAGCTGCTGCGCATTCTGCTGGAGCCCCTGGGCGGCAAGCTTCATCTGCTCGCCAAGCTGCTCCAGCTGTTCCTGCAGATCCTTCGGGTCGGCGTCCGGGGAACCCGCCTTCTTGAGTCCTTCGGCCGTCTCCTTCATCGCCTCTTTCAGCGGCTGGAGCTCTTCCCCGCCCGGAGCTTGCTGCGCCAGCTTCTCCAGCTCCTTCGCAAGCGCCTCCTTTTGATCGGGGAAAGCTTCATGACTTGGGAGGCGAAGGAGTCTAGTGCCTTTTGCAGCTCCTCGGAACGGCCCTGCTGAAGGGCCTCCGCCGCCTGCTTAAGGGAGGCCTGCTTCTTCATCTCCTCGGCCAGCTGCTGGGTCCGCTGGATCGCTTTTTCCGAGTTCTCCGCCTGCTTATTCAGCTCTTTCATCGTTTTTTCCATTTCCTCCAGAGCGGCGCGGGCGTCCTTGGGGCGGTCCAGCGCTTCGTCCAGGCGATTTAATTCCTTCTCCATATTCCGCTTCGCGGGCTCCGGGAGGCTGGCGCTCTTAAGCTTCTCCTTCATCTCCTGCACCTGCCGGTCCTGCTCCTGCACCCACTGCTTCTCTTCCGCTTCTTTGAGCGCCTGATCATGCATCGGATTCGGCAGGAGCATAAGGACGGCAGCGGCTGCCGCTCCCCGGCCAGCACCAGCATCGGACGGAGAAGAGACGGAAGACGAATGTTCTCTTTTAGCGTTGCCGCGAACCGGTTGAGGTACGTCTCGGCTTCCTCCCGCTGGATCCGGGCGATCGGAGAATCGGAAGCCCGGTATTGGAGCGCGGTCGATACCGCGTCCTGGGCTTCCCTTTGTCCACGACGGACGCGGCGGCTTCATCCGGTACAGACCGGAGGAACCCATAGAGGAAGCCCGCAACGGCTCCCAGTAGAACAAGGCCGACGGCCAGAAAGGGCTCGTGAAGCATCGGAATCAGCCGGGCTGTCCCTAGAGCAAGGAGGAGGCCCCGAGCCCGGCGGCGGTGCCCGCCCAAGTACAGCGCAGGGAGCGGACGAGACGCAGGCGGTTTTTGACAGGAACAAGCAGCCGGGATAAACGATCTCTCTCCATGGGGTTCTCCTTTCCTAACTCAAGGGATGGGCGACAAACTGGCGGGCTGCCAAAGGTTCGTTCAAGAACGCTTTTTAAGCCGCGGCCGGATATAACGGATGCTGATCCATACCGCCGCTACCGCCAGAACCGCATAGACGGGAACGCATACCTCCCACAGCTCCACAGGAGGCTGGGCATTGTTCGACCCGGTTACCCGGAACACAGACCGTGAAATGCCCGGCTCAAACAAGCTCAGCAGAGCCGCCGCTGGATTGAAGCCGAGAATATACCCCACCCAGGAATAGGACGGCGGAGTGGTGCCGCGGTATGCCCTCTGCATTACCTCCATAAAGAAGAGATAAAGCATCCCGGTCCCGGCAAAGATGAACAATGTGAAGCCGTAGGTCACGATGATGGAGATTACCGTTTTCTTGAACAGGGTGGAGAACATGATGCCGAAGGCACCCAGCACGAACATGATGAACAGGTAGAACAGAAAAACCTTGATCAGCTGACTGGGCGAGATGCCTCCGAACAGGAAGACGATGCTGTAGACCGGCATCGTGGCGACAATGACGAGCAGCATGAAGCTTAAAGAGGAAACCAGCTTGCTGACGATAATCGTCGTCGAGCTCTGCTGCGTCGTAAGAAGCATATTAAGCGTCTGCTTCTCCCTCTCCCCGCTGACGATCCCTGCTGTCAGTCCCGGCGTCATGAAAGCGATGAGGCCAAGCTGAGCACAGCTGAGAAAATAGAACATCACCCGGCTGTTCTCCGGATTGAAGCCCGGTGATCCGTTTCCGAAGCCGCCCATGGTGACATAGATATAGCCGAATGCCATCAGCCCGATGGCAAGCAGATAGACAAGCAAGGCGATCGGGGAGCGGAGGGTCCGCATCCTCAGGCGAAATTCCTTGTCGAGAACGGGATTGATCAATCGCTGCTGCCACTTCATGCGGGATCCCCCTCTAGTAATCTCCAGGAAGACGTCCTCCAGGTTGGTCTGGGCTTCGCTGAACGTCACGATCCGGAAGCCGGCGGCAATCATATCCGCCAAGAGCTCCGCCTGCTCTTCGTCCTGTCCGCTGAAATGAACATGAATTCCCTGCTCGTCTTCCAGCACCATCGACGTCAGAGGCCGATCTCTCAGAAAGGCCACGGCTTGAGCAGAAAGTTCCGTCAAGCGAATGTGCAGAACGCGTTTGACCCGCATCCGGTTCTGGATGTCCTGTACCTTTCCTTGGGCGATCATGCGTCCGTGCTCGATTACTCCGATCTCATCCACCATTTCGGCGAGCTCCGGAAGAATGTGGGAGGAAATGATGATCGTTTTGCCCATCGTCTTCAATTCTTTCAGAATTTCCCGCATTTCGATGCGGGCCCGGGGGTCCAGACCGGAAGCCGGCTCATCCAGTATAAGCAGCTCGGGGTCGTGCACGAGGCAGCGGGCCAGGCAGAGTCTCTGTTTCATGCCCCGGGACAAGGAATCGACATAGAAGTCCGCTTTGTCCGACAGATTGACCAGATCCAGCAGCTGGGGAATCAGCTTTTCGCGTTCGCTTCGCGGGATGCCGTAGCTGGCTCCATAGAAATGGAGGTACTCCGTCGTTTTGAACTGGTCGTACACCCCGAAGAAATCGGGCATATAGCCGATCAGCCGGCGGATTTCCTTCGGGTTCTCCGTCACCTCTATGCCGTTAACCTTGGCCGATCCCGACGTCGGAGCAAGCAGGGTGGCGAGGATGGACATCGTTGTGGATTTCCCCGCCCCGTTCGGGCCGACAAAGCCGAAAACCGTCCCTTTGGCGACCGACATGTTCATTCCCTTCAAGGCGGAAAAGCTTCCATACGTTTTCGTCAGATCTTTGATCTCAATCATGGGCTCACCGTTCCTTCCAGGGCGATGTCCGGACTCCGGAACGTGACGCTTCCCGTAACCGCCGCTTTAAGACGCAAGGTCTGGCCATGGAGAAGATAGGGGCCGGCTCCGGCGTTTGCCAAGGTCCTCCGGATAGATCGAGAGACTCCCAAGCCTGATTTCCTTCGTTCCAGATCTGCAAGGAGACGGGACCCGTGTTGCCGTCCATCTTGACCTGCAGCTTATCATACTGGGCTCCCTGGTTGCGGGGCAGCCGGTATTCCATGGTCAGCTCCCCGTTATTGGCATGAATCATTCCATTTGGTTCCGTTCCCCACTCCCGCATGCTGGCGGAGGTGATTTGAGCGGCTACCATTCCCGACGGGATGGTGACCTTTCCTCCCTGAACCGTCGGCATGTCAAGCTCTTGGGTCCACATCGTCAGGACGTCAGCATGGGCCGCTTTTCCGTTTACTTGATAAGCGGACGTCTCGTTCGTGCTCCATCCGATGGCGACCGGTCCCTTGGGCTGGCCTTGGTTCACCAAGCGGTTGTAATAGCTTTGGACGAGCTCGCGCTCCCGGTTATAGGGATCCTGTCCTCCCGTCCGGGGGAACATCAGCCCCCCGATGTCGATGTACCCGGGCTGGACGGAGGAGGCAGGTAAAGCAAAGGCCTTCTTCTCTCCGGCTTTCATATCCCCGATCTTGACCGTTTGCATTCGAAAGAAAATATGGACGTTCGTCAAATCCCTTGTCGTGGAATTGATCAGCTCTCCCTTCCAGCCGCTCAGGTCAGACGTTCCCGTCACTTCAAACTTTCCCAGCTTCTCGCTTTCTTCACTTTGGAGAATGGCTTTGCGGACGGACCAATAAGGAACGTTCGTCCATTCAATCCGCTTTGCATGGGGATCTGCATAGAAGACCTGATCGGTGTTCCCGGTCAGCATGTTCGCGGAGGATCCCCCTGCCCTATTGCATTAATCGACGTCAGAAGCTGGCTCGATGGAGGTAGCTTCACATTATAGGTTCCTCCGCTGGGGACGAAGACGGCGAGTCCCGTCGTACGCAGTCCTTCCCCCTTACCGTCAAGCTCGACGGTGTTCACCTCGTGGGTGAGGGTGGAGCTTTTGTCCGAAGCCCCTGCCAGATAGATCGCGACGCTGCTGATAAGAGAAACGGCGGGGATGACAACCCATGCCCATTCCCGCTTATCCATCCGCTTCAGAACGAGATAGAGAACCGGAGCGACCAACACGACATAGATTCCGAAAAGAAGCAGGAGCAGCTTAAGGGAAGGTGGAGTCAGGGAAGGAAAATAGTTCAAAATGTTCTGGTATTCCCAATACCCGGCCGGTACCGGGACCATGCCCATGCCCCCTTGCTTCATGTTCAGGGGCAGAGAGCTGCGCATGATCTTCTCCCAAAGGAAGGGGGTCCCGTTCCAGGAAGCCACCGGCTCCAGGGAAAGATCATAGGCGGCATACCAGACGGCCCCTTTTCCCGAATCGGCCCGGGCAAAGAGTACGGTGCCTTCCTGCTCGAGGAACACCTCTCCCTTCTTCAGGGAAGCCTGGGAAACCGTAAACCCTCCCGTCAGGGGCAACGCTTTGCCTGCTTCCGCCTCCAAGGCGCTGAGCTTGGTTAACGAAGCCGTGCCGGAGTAGGAAACCGGCGACAGCGCCTCGAAGGCTTTGGCGGTTTTCGGATATCCCGCTCCCCCGCCAATACGAGCTGGCCTCCGCGCTTGACCCAGGAGCCGATGGCTTCGATCTGCTCCGGCTTCCATTGGTCGGTGGCCACATCGTTCAGGACCAGCATATCCAGCCCGTCGAGCATAAGCGATTCCCCGGAAGCTCCGACGCTTCCAGATGAACGACGCCAATGTCGTATTTATTCTGGTTCAAGAGAGACAAGGAATTCAGCGTGTCCGGGTCCCGGGCGATGACGCCGACTTGAAGGGATTTGGCAGCACTTGTCTTTATGTAAGTCTCTCCTTTGGCAAAGGACACGGCCTCTCCCTTGCGCATGGAGCCTTTGTAGAACTCGACCTTATTGTTGTTCTGGTTCATTACCATGCCGGGAAGCGCCATGGAGACGATCTTGGTGCTCGACTTGGGCACCTCGACCGGTTTGACATAAACCAGATCCTGACCGCCCTGAGGGTTCGCGACCCGCACGACCAGCTCACCTGTTAAATTCTCGGAAGGGTTGGATAGTGTGAATTGAACGGGAAACCAGCTTCCCTGCTTTGCCGATCCGTCAAACCCCGCCTTGATTTCGACCTCCACCGAGGCGTTCGCCGCCTTGGCCGGGCCTGCGTTCCAGACGAACAGGAAAAGGGCGGAGAGCGCCGCCAGAAGCACAACCCGAACGGACAACCATGGACTCCGTATACTCATTTGCAACCGAGAGACTCCCTCTTTCGTAGATGGACAGCTTTGTCCTTAACCATACAACGATAGAGACCCTCCAAAAGTTGCATAGCCGCCATTTTTTTATTCCTATTCCACTCCCCGATCCCGAAATAAGGACGGGGAGCACCCGCTAGCCGCCTTGAAGTGCTTGCTGAAATGAAATTCATCGGAGTAGCCGCATTCCCGGGCGATTTCCTTCATGGACAGGTCGGAGAACAAGAGATAACGCTTGGCATGCTCATACCGGAGTCGGGTTAGGTAAGCCTTGGGCGATATCCCCAGCTCATTCAGGAAAAGCTTGCGGACATAGGAAGGGAAATGCCGAATCGGCCCGCTGCTTCCTTCAGTCTAATGGAGCTGGAATAATGAGTGTCCAGGTACTCCTTGAACTGACGGAAGGCGGCCCGCGCCGGCTCTTTCTCTTCCTCCTCGTGCTCCTTCCGGTACAGCACGTACAAGAGCTGAAGCATTCTGGCCCGGGCAGGAAGCTCTCCTCCGGTCTGACCGGGAACCCAGCCTTCCAGCGTTTCCCGGAACAGACGGGCGATCCCGGAAGCCCGCTCCGGCGAATAGCGCCGAATGAACGGAAGGGCGAACTCCATGACGGGCTCCGCCTCCGCCCATCCGCCGCTTCCGAAACGAACGGTTGCCCACTCGGTAAGAAGCATGGTCATCTGCAGAGGCTCCCGCGGATCGGTCTCCATGAAGAGTTCTTTCCCCGGCTTCAAATAGATCAGGCTGCCGGCAGTTACCTGGTGACGGGTTCCTTCCGCATGAAAAACCCCTTTGCCCCTGTGGATCCAATAAAAGCTGTGACAGCCGACCGTGCGCCGGATATCCGACCAGCCGGGGAAAGTGGGCTTCTCCATGGCCAGATGAAGATGAACCGTCAACTCATTCAGCCCAATCGGTTGCTCCATTGCCGCCCCTCCTCTCGTTTGGTTTCAGTATACCAGAAGAAGAGAAGCGTTTTGGACAAAGATGCGTAAGATTTTTTCCATTCCCCCTCCAATCCTCCGGTGCTAAGATGAAGGCATTCCACTTGCAGGAGGAAGCGTTATGAACAAAGAAACGTTACTCGACGAAGAACTCCAGTACATGCCTTGGAAAGCCAAGTCAGCCGAACAGCTGGCCCGTCAGCTCGCTTGGCAGGACGTCCTGTCCTCCGCTTACCAGGTGACCTTCGGCCGCGACTGCTTTGTTTCACCCCAAGCTTATTTTGCTCCGGACTCCCTGGTGATGGGTGATGGAAGCTATATCGCCGCAGGGGCGATGGTCCGGAATACGGAGCTCGTGATGGGAGCGAGCTGCACCGTAAACTCCTTCGCCGTCCTGGCCGGCCGCATCACGATGGGAGATGGCGTCCGCGTTGCTTCCCATGCGACGATTATGGGCTTCAATCATGGCTTCGCCGACACCGCCTTGCCCATATACCAGCAGCCCCTGACCGTAAAAGGCATCCTAATCGGCGACGACGTATGGATTGGCGCCAACGCGGTTATCGTGGATGGAGTCACCATCGGCTCCCACAGCATTATAGCCGCGGGTGCGGTCGTCACGAAGGATATTCCTCCCTACAGCATCGCGGGCGGCAATCCGGCCCGGGTTATCCGCAGCCGGTTGAAGGAAAACGAGGGCTTCCTTCCCCTTGCTACCTTGGCGGAAAAGGAGACCGCGGCGTCTTCCGCCTCCCCTCCCCATCTCCCTCTCACTCTCCCGATGCCGCACCATCGCCCCTGCCAATTTCCCGTCATAAGGACCTGGAGAGGAGCCTGGAGGATTTCGGCTGCCGGGTTAGGGGCCAGCTTGAGGAAGTGCTGACCCGCTATGTAGCGGAAGATTCGGAGGGGCTCTCCTACTTCAACCTTCCCGGCGGCAAAAGGACGGTAAGGGCGTGGTGCGACGCCGTGGAGATCGCCGCCATGTTCGGCGAAGCCGCTCCCCATTTCAGCCGGGAGGAGCTGGTGGTACGCCTCCAAGGCTTCCAGGATCCAGCCACGGGCCTTCTGCCCGATCCGTGGAATCCTCCCGAACCTTCCGCCGATAATCCCGCTCTTCTCACCGATCACCTCTCCCGGTATCATCTCTTGGCCGTCGGTTATGCTTTGGAGCTCCTTGGCGCCAGGCTGAGCATCCCCGTCCATGTCGTCGAGAAGATGGACGGGGAGACCCTTTACCGCCAGCTCGACTCCTTGAACTGGAAGACGGGAGCGTGGGGTTGCGGGGATTGGATCGATGCCTATGCCACGGGGCTTTATCTTAACCTCCGGCATTTCGGTTCGACCCGCCGGCCCGATGCGGTGTTCGGCTGGCTGACGACGCATGCCGATCCGCTTACCGGAATGTGGGGAACCCCGACTCCGCAGGAAAGCTGGCTCCAGCCGGTGAACGGCTTTTACCGGCTTACGCGAGCCACCTATGCGCAGTTTGGGATCCCCTTCCCTACCCGGAGGTCTCGATCGACACGGTGCTCGCCCACAGCCGCAATCCCGCCTTCTTCCGCCGGGACGCCGGCAACGCCTGCAATGTGCTCGACGTCATCCACCCGCTCTGGCTCTGCCTGAAGCAGACGGATTACCGCCGCGCGGAAGCCGAGGCATGGGCGGAAGCCCAGCTCAGGCGCGCCCTGACCCGCTGGCAGGACGGCGCGGGCTTCAGCTTCACCCTGGAAGGGGAGAAGCCGCCGGGCTGCAGGGGACGGAAATGTGGCTGAGCATCCTCTATCTGCTCGCCGAGGTTTGCGGAGTCAGCCGCTGCCTGGGCTACCAGCCGCAAGGAGTTCACCGCCTTCCGCCGGCCTTCCCCTATCCCGGTGAGCGCATCCGGCCGGCCCCTTTCCTACTGCATTACGCCAAGAAGACCGCCATCCTGGGGATAGCGGTCTTCTTGACGTAGAGCTATTTGGCAGCCGGGAAGCTCTAGTGAATGTTTTTCTTTTGAAGCGGCCGCCTTTCACATCGTGAATGTTACCGACGGCTAGGAAGGCATGCGGATCCCAATCGTCGACGATGGATTTCAGCTTCGCTTCCTCCAGCCGCGTAATGACGACGAAGATCACCTTCTTGTCGTCGCCGGTGAAAGCCCCTTCTCCGTTCAGGTACGTGACTCCGCGGCCCAGCCGGTGCAGCAAGGCGTCTCCGATTTCGCGGTATCTCTCGCTGATGATCCAGACGGATTTCGATTCCTCGAAGCCTTCGATCGTGATATCGATCATCTTGAATGCGATGTAATAGGCGATGAGGGAATACATGGCTTTATCCCAGCCGAAGACGAAGCCGGAGGAGCTCAAGATAAAGATATTCAGGAACATGATGATTTCCCCAACAGAGAAGGGGATTTCTCGTTGATCAGAATGGCCACGATCTCCGTCCCGTCAAGCGAGCCCCCGTTCGGATAACCATCCCGACTCCAATCCCGAGAATGATCCCGCCGAAAACGGCGGCCAGCAAAGGATCCGGAGTAACCGCAGGCACGGGATGCAGCAAAGCCGTCCCTATGGACATAACGGTAACCGCAAACAGGGTGGAGATAGCGAACGTCTTTCCGATTTTTTTATAACCCAGAATCAGGAAAGGAAGATTGAGTAAGAAGAGAAGAAGGCCCAGGAAATCCCCGTCACTTTCGATACGATGATGGACACGCCGACGATTCCGCCGTCAATGATCGAATTCGGGACGAGGAAAATTTCGATCCCGACCGAGACCAGGGAGGCTCCAAGTAGAAGAAAGAACGCCTTCTTCAGAAGCTGAATACTCGACATTTTCTTATGCTGAGGAACGACCTTCGGCTCAATGCTTTCCATGGCTGGTCTCCCTTTCTCGCATTCAATTTCAAACTCGGCGATGATTTCCTTATGAATCATATCCACCGCCGAAAGCTGCCCTTTCAGGAACTGCTTCATATCCTCGAACTCTTCGCTCGCCAGCTGCTCCTTGAGGATCGCCTTACGGTGCTCCAGCCGGGCGGCATAGTGCTCGATCTTGGTTTTGCGGTAAGTCTCTGCCACATTTCAGCCCCCTTGTCCTCAAATGTCTACTTTATATTAATATTGTATACTTATGTATACATTTCGTCAATGAAAAACTGTTAAGATTTAGAGGTCTCTTTCCGCGGCAGGCCCTCTCTCTTCTGCATATAATGCAGTAGTGATAACGGGAGAGTGATATTTATGGGGAAGCTTACCTATCTGGCTCTAGGTGATTCCCTTACGGCAGGGGTAGGCGACCCTTCCGGGGAGGGATTTGTGGACCTTTACAAGGAACGGCTGCATACCGTTCTGAAGAAGGAAATTCAGGTGCACCGAAAAGGACGCAGCGGGGCAACCAGCCTCGACCTCTACGAATGGATCCGCCAGGGAGACGTTCATCCGCTGATCGGTCCCGCCCGGATCATAACGATCAGTGCCGGCGGCAACGATCTCATCCAAGCGGCCAAGCGGGCTCTTTGGGATGGGGACGACCGGCACTTCACCGAATCCCTTGCCGCCTGCCGGCACCATGTCGGAGAGATTCTGGCGGGCATCCGGCAGGCCAAGGCGGGCAAGCCTCCTTATATGATCCGCTTGATCGGCCTCTATAATCCCTTCCCTCTTCTTGCCGAAGGAAGGCATTGGGTAAACGAATTCAATCAAACCTTGAAAGGCTTTACCTCCAAACGAATCCGGATGGCGGAGGTGTATGAGGCCTTCCTCGGAAATGAACAAAAGCTGCTGGCCTATGACCATGTCCATCCGAATCCGGAAGGGTACAAAGTCATGGCCGAGCAGCTTGATGTCCTGGGGTATTCCCCGCTCGCCTAGAGGTTACTATTACTCAAAACGGTCCCATACCACGATTTCCTCTACGGGAAGCGGCCGCTCGGACGGCCCGGTTGGGCCGCTTTTCCTACGGAAATCAGCATGACCGGGATGTACCGTTCGGGCACTTCAAAGGCCTCCACGAACTTCTTCTGATCGAACCCGCCCATCGGGCACGTATCGAGCCCCATCGTTTTGGCTGCCAGCATAAGCTGCATGGAAGCAAGAGAGGCATTCCGGATGGCCTCGTCACGGGCCACCTGGGGACTTTGATAAGCGGCATTGATTTGGCCGATCAGCGCATCCTTCACCTCTTGCGGAAGAGCTCCCGCTTTCACCCCTTCGCTGTAGATCGGCTCGGCGTTAAGGTTCGCTTCCAGGTCTCCGAGCACGGCAATGACTGCTGAGCTTTGAACGATCTGCTGCTGGCCGTAAGCAATCGGAAGCAGCTTCTGCTTCTGCTCGTCGGAATGAACCACAAGGAATTTCCAATGCTGAAGATTCCAAGAGGAAGGAGCCCGGCCTGTCAGCTTGAGAAGCTCCTTAAGCTCCTCCTTGGACATTTGATATCCGGGGTCATATTGCTTCACCGAACGGCGTTCTCTTAAAGCCGTCTGAAGATCTTGCGGAACGGATGTTGACATCATAATCCTCCTCGAATGGATATTAACTAATGTATGGATATATACTAACTTTATTATAGTGTGCTGTCAACCCGAAACGGTCGAATCGGTCGATGCCCTTAGGATCAGCTCTCCTTTAAGAAGCTCGGGCGAAATGCTGGACGGCGAGGTCATGTTGGCTTGAAGAAGGCGGAACCCGGCTTCCGCCGCCGCTCTTCTCGGATAATGGATGACGGTAAGGCCGGGATTCGTCTCCGAGGACATCAAGATGTTCTCGCATCCGGCTACGGCAAGCTGCCGCGGTACGGCAAGCCCGGCCTCCCGGCAGGCCGAGAGGCAGCCTGCCGCCATAAGGTCGTTCGCGCAGACGACCGCCGTAAACTTGCTCGATCCGCCGAAGGTTTCCAGCATCGTCCGCTTGGCTCCTTCAAACCTTCCATCCCCGTGCAGAAGATCTTCTTCGCCGTATGACAAGCCCTCGACCTGCAGGGCATTCCGGAAATGCTTCCAACGGGTTCCATAAGGCGTATGCGTTCCTCCTGCCAGGAAGGCAATGCGCTCGTGCCCTTCCCTCTTTAGATGGGCGATCAGCCTGCGGTATTCCGCCGTCCAGTCAAGGTCCACGAAAGGCAAGCCCGGCGCGGCAGCGGAAGGCTCCATGATCGACACTGCCGGAAGGCCGATCGTTTGAAAGTAGGCCCATGTCTCCGGACGGAGCGATTGCCCGAGCAGCACGACTCCGTCCACGCGCCCCGTAAGAAGCCTCCTAAGCTCGTCTTCCCTGCCTGGGCTATAGGTATGATAGGTTACGACGTTCCCTGCCCGCGACGCCTCCTCCTCCAGATGAAGAAGGATCCCCGCCTCAAAAGGATTTCCCAAAAAGCCGACCAATACCGCAAGCTGTCCCGTCTTTTTTGTTTTGAGACTGCGCGCCGTTTGATTGGGGACATAGCCCAGCTCGCGGATCGCTTCCATTACCCTTTGCCGGGTTTCTTCTTTTACGATGCTTCGGTTATTCAGTACGTACGAAACGACGGCGGTCGAAACGCCCGCCCGTTCGGCCACTTCCTTGCGGCTGACCATCGGAACCCCTCCTGGCGGCCGTAAGCGGCCTGTAATTAAACCGGTCCGGCCCAACGGACAGAAAGAAAGCCTTCCCTAGGAAGGCCTTCGATCCGGTCGGGCTTGCTGAAACATGACCTTGTTCGGCAAGCTCAGGACACCGGGGATTTCCTATAAGGATCCGACCCGGCAGCGGAATCTCCCCGATACAATTTCTTTAAGGGTACCATAGATTCGTCCGGAACGTAATGCTTGAACGGATTATCATCAATGATGCCAAGCAGCTGGCGGCGGTAAGGACTAGCGTCCTTAAGAAGCTCGGGCGACGGGGTCCGGTAATCGATCGGCCTCATCCAGATCGGGCTGTACCCGAGAAAAAGCTGGCGCCGGGTTAGGGACGAACGGTTCGGCGCACCGGCGTGCCACAGGTTCTGGGCGAAGAGGAAGACGTCCCCGGGCTCCCCGCACACCTGCTTCTCCCCGGGCAGCTCCTCCCGGACATTATGATGGCCGGGCCGGAAAGGCTTGTTGTGGGAGCCGGGAATGATCTTCGTGTTGCCGCGGTCCGGCTCGGACATGTCGCTGAGGATATAGCAGGTTTTGATATAGTAGGTCGAGGTCAAGCCGTGGATGGCCGGGAAAGAAGGATGCGGGCCGTCCTGGTGCCAGTTGATGAAGCTTTGGGTTTCGGTCTGAAGATCGTCGGGATTCGGCTTGCGGACCGTGAGATGGGAGATGTGAAGCTGAATGTTGTAGCCGAGCAGATTGACGACGAGCGGCAAAATGTCCGGATGATCGATCAAATCCGCGATCTCGGGACTCCGCTCCACGCTGTTATAAAGGTTATAGGAAAGCGATTCCTTCTCTTGGGCCAGCAGCTCATCGATGGCTTGGTTCAAGCGGGTTACCTTCTCGGGACTTAGAACTCCCCTCAGCAGCAGGTAGCCCTGCTCGTTAAACTCTTCCTTCAGCGCCGGCAGGTCCCATTTAACGGATGTCATGCTTCATTCCTCCTATAATTTACTCGTGTAAATTTATCTGTAGTATACTCCGCTTATCGGGTCCCTGCAACGTTTTTTTTGCAGGAACACCCTTGCCCCTCCCTCTTTTCGGATCCACACAAAAACGGCTCCTGCCGGCTTCATCCCTCGAAGGGACAAAGCCGGCAGGAGCCGGCGGGACCGGGCCGACTCGGCCGGCCGCTTGTTACCGCTGCGCCGCTTTGGCGGCTTGGTGGAATTCGCGAAGCTTCTTCGCTTCGGCAATGCTTTCGTAGAAGTCCGGGCTTCCGCTCAGCAGCCAGTTCTTGTGCTGGCCGGACGTTTCGTTGCGCTCCGGCTCTCCCAAGGTCCACTGCTCTCCAATGCCTTCCGAGTAATCCTTCATCAGGCTGAGGAAGGCGGCGCTCCAATCGCGGGAGCCGGTTACGGTAGGAACGAGCGGATAGTAATGGTCGTAAGCGGAGCGAATGAGCGCATGGACGACTTCCTGAAGAATGGACGGCACGTCCGCCTTTTCCATCTTCTCTTTGAGCTCAGCCGGCATTTCGACCTCGTCGGTGGAGGCGAACGCTTCGTACTCCTCGGCGCTAACCACTCCCTGCTCTTTTGCGTACCATAGCTTCATTCGGTCGAGAGCGGGCTTAAACGATTCGGGAACCGATACTGTGAGCTCCGGCTCCGGGTTCTCCAGATTGATGACGAACGATTCTTTAAATTTGTTAATACGCACGTTCTCCCGGAGTCCCAGCCAGCGAAGCGCCAGCAGCGCATGGGTTCTTGCTTTCGGGTCCATCTCCTCGTTGCGGCACACCCGGCGCAGAAGCTTCTCGCTTCTCGGATCAGGCAGCATGCACAGAAGCCGGACGGCCGTCAGCACCTTATCGTCGTCCTGAAGCCATTCGTTGATCTGGGCATAGACGGCATCCGGCGTATTGTCCGCGGTCCAGTCGAGCTCGGTCTGGCGGGAAGCGTATTCCTGCAGCTTGAACAGCCCTTGGGCCCGCAGGGATTCTTCGCCGTATTCGGCGAGCAGCTCCTGGTAAGCTTTCTCCACGTCGGCCGACAGCTCCGTCAAGGTGTTCCGGGTGGTTTCGGTTACATTTTGGCGGGAAGAAACAGCATTCAGCCACTCGGCCAGCGCCTGAGGGTTCTCTCTCCACAGCATGACGGCAAACGTCAGCATATCCTGGTCGTAACCGAGCTGCGGAAGCAGGCCGTAGCGGGCAAGCATGGTTTGAGCGTCGGCTTCTCTTTTCATCAGGGTCAAGGAAAGAATGATGCCGTTCCATGCATTTTCATTCGACACGTTCTCCCGGATCGCCCGGTGAAAGCAGAAGGCCGCTGCCCCGTAAGTATCATTTTGCAAATATTGGCGGCCGTAGCCGGTAAGTTCTTCATTCTTGCTCATGCTTGTCCGATCCTCCTATTGATTGGTGCGGCAAAGATAGATTGAAAGAGTGCCGCTCTTCCATCGTAAACCACTATTCCCAGCTTAACAAGCGTTTTCCAACCAAAAAGTGTGAAAAACCTCCGTTTCCGGCCGCCGAAATGCGGTCTGGGAAGCACGGAGGCAAAAAAAGATCCGGAAATTTCCAAGCGGGAAACCTTAGGGAAAGCTGATTTCCGTGTCTTTGCCCTGCGGGCATTTACTAACGTCAATATCAAACTTTTTACTCCCCAGGCCGCCCGCGGCAAGGGAGGTAATGTTCTTCTTGAAGGAAATGTTCGTGATGTTCATTTCCCGGCCGGCCTTGACGAACATTTTGGGTTCCTGCTCATTCGGGAACGTGATGGAGGCTTCCTCGAGCGACCCGCCGTTCATCTGTACGATGGTGGATACGGCATTCTTGATCATGCCGCTGTTCTGCCGGTAGGTGTCGCACAGCAGGCTGCCGTTAAGATCGGCAGTGAACCCGTCGACATCCAGATTCTTGAAGTATTCGTCCGTCACGACCATCAGCCAGTCCTTGTCCTTATCCAGCCCGTCGTACAGCTTCTCCGCAAGCGCCCTGCCGACGCCCGCTTCCGTCGCGAGCTTGAGGAAGAGCTCCTTGCGGTCCTTCTTCAACTGGCCCGGATTCAGGGTGGGCGACGGGGAAGGCGCGGGAGTCGGCTCAGGGGTAGGCTCCGCCGGACTTGGCCCGGGTTCGCCCGAAGGGGACGGAGAAGGCTCCGCCGCTTTCTTGAGCAGGTCTTCCACCAGTTCCAGGATATCTTTCTTGAAAGCATCCGATACCCGGACCACCTTATCCTTCATCGCATCCTCATACCGGTCTCTGAGCTCCTGCGAGGCGGCCAGGGCGGCGGCATCGGCAATGTTCTGGGACTGCCTCTTCTCAATGAAGCCCATGAAGAAGTACAGCATCCAGACACTGCCGGCCACTACCCCAATAACCGTAAACAGGCTCAGGATCGACATGCTCCCTTTCTCATTATTAAGCGGACGCAGCCAGCCCTTCATTTCGTCATCACTCCGTTAGTTAGACTCCGTCGATTCATAATAGCTTACGATCCATGCGGCGGCTTCCCCGGGTAACGGGAGCCTGCGGATTAAGCTTGGACGTCCGTCCGAACGTTCCTTTGTAGATATTGTTGTTGTGCGACAGATAATAGTCCACCGCATACCGGTAAGGCTCCCCGATGGCTTTGCCGTCCGTGTAGTTGTTCAGAAAGACATCCGAGAAATCCAGCTTCTTCTCCATCACGGATTCGTTCTTGCTGAACCAGCCCCATAAAAGACACAGCTCCTCCCGGGTAAGGTCCCGGTCCAGCTGCAGGGTGCCGTCGGGAAGAGGCGTGATCCTTCCCGCCGCCTTCAAGCCCTCCGCCAGTCCATACTGGGGATGCTCCGCCGGAACATCCGGGAAGCTGGGAGCCGAAGGCTTGCCCGGCTCTATTCCCCGCGGGTCGTAGCTCGAGGCCCACTTAAGGAATTCCCGCGCGACAGCATCTCCTCGGGCTTGAAGCGGCCGTCGGAATCGGGCTTCGCTCCGCCGGCCTCCAAGAACTTGACGAGCTGCCGTTCAGCCGGATGCCCGGCGATATCGCTCACCTGAATCGTTTCCGCCGGCTGCCCGCCTGTTCCTCCGTCAGGTGCGGCGGAAGGAGACGGCGTCGGGGATGGCGTGGCCGAGCTGCCTTCGTTAGCATAGTACTCCGCCATCCATAAGGCGGCCTGGGAACGGGTTACGGGCTGCTGCGGCTTCAATTCATCCCCTGCTCCGAATACGCGCTGGTACAGGCTGTCCTTGTTCTTGGCATACGTATTCATCGCGAAGAGAAAAGGGTCCGCAACTTGGGCGTTGTCCTTGTAATCCTTCAGGAAATAACGGACCGTTTCCTTGGCGGTGACAATCGGGGAAATGACGTTCTTGTCCCCTTGGTACCAACCCCAGATCAGCCCGAGCTCTTCCCGGGTGAGCTCCTTGTCAAGCTTCATCGTGCCGTCCGGATAGCCTGTCACCGTTCCGGAAATCATCATGCCCTCGATAAGCGAATAATCGGGATGATCCGGAGGCACGTCGGGAAAGCTCGGCTTCTTGGGCTTTCTCGGCATGATACCTTTTGGATCATAGGCCGTCATCCAGCGGATGAATTCGCTTCTCTTGATCGTCTCATCGGGCCGGAAGGCTCCGTTCGTAAGCGGAATCGCCCCCGACTCGATAATAGGCTTGAGCTTGTCCGCATGGGGCACACCGGCCAGATCGGAAGCCTGGACCGTCTTACCGGGGGTAGGTTGGCCCGGCTTGGCCTCGGCCTTCACCTGGACGACCCGGGCTCCGGGCTTGAACGTCTCCGGATTGACCGAGGGGTGGGCGGATGGCGCGGGCGAAGCCGATGAAGTGGCGGCCGGGACCGGATCCGGAGACGCCGCCGTTTCTTCCCCCTTGCAGCCTCCCAGGACTAGCGTGATGAGCAGCAGCCCGTAAGCCGGCTGCCGCGGTATGGATACCTTCAAGAAAGTGCACGTCCTTTCGCCGGTCTGCCGGGCAGGCGGATCGCCTGCCTCATCCAACCAAGGATGGCCGGGGCAGCAGCCCCGGCCGGCAGATCACTCCGATTTTTGCTACATGTAGTCGTACCATATTTTGGCAATAATGAATAGGGCGACCAGCCCGAAGCGAAAATTGTAGCCCTTCCGGTCTTCCGCACTCGCCCTCATATAGATGAGAAGCGTCCCCACCAGACCGGGCAGGGCGGACAGGACCAGGATCAAGACTCCCTGTTGAAAGGTAATGTACTTATGATCCCCGCCTAGATAGGCCACGATGAACGTCATTACGACGAACAGAGCGGTAGTCAGGTATAAGTACTTATTCAACGATTTCGGATGGAGCGAGGAAACCCATTTCTTCATGCCTATCACTTCCACAGAAAGTATTTTTTCTTCACAATTTCATCGGTTACTTTACCGGCCAGCTTCTCCATCGTTTTGTCATTCTTCTGAAGCTGCTGGAGTCTGGCATCGTTTGCTTTTAGCTGATCCCACTGTTTCTGGGTAATCTGGGAGCCGTTCTGCTGCCACCTCTTGAAGGTGTTCGAATCGGTGCTGACCTTTCCCTTCCAGAAATTATCGACCTGGGAGTTGGTCATGCCCTTCTTGCCGATGTTGCTTTCCGAGAGCTTGATTCCTTTGTCTTCAAAATCCTTTGGCACGGAACCATGATTTTCCTTCAGTCGCTGGTTCTTGATCTTCGTCTTAAAGAACGGAGCCAGAATGAAGCTCTTGATGAAGCTCCGCTGCGCCAGCTCGCCCGGATTGGTCAGAATGCCTTTGAACATGGCGGCCGACGTGAAGGACTCCGTAAAGCTGACAAAAAATTTGGAGGTCCGCTTCCCAAGCTGGGTAACGGCATGAAATCCGGTAATGTCCGAAAGCTTGTCGAAGACCAGGGTACTCAAGACGGATTCCCCAAGCGAAATCAACGCGGTCTTGACCGTGGGAAGCTGTCCCTTGAACGCCATGTCCGAGAAGATGTTCGCCATGAAGTTGATCTGGAAGGTCGTCACGAACTTGGGATTGATGATTTGCTTCTTCAGGGTGGCGATGGGCGACTTGAAGGCGGATTTAAGCCCCGAGAAAATGGAGCGCCCCGTGCTCTTGAAGAAGTTTCCCGACGCCTTAAGGGCGTTCGGGAAGGAACGAATTTGGCCGGGCAGGGCTTTCAGGGCATTCGGGATGCCCCGGATCACCGTACCGGGGCTTTTGAACAGCTGGACAGCCCCCGAAGAATGCCCGCACCGGCTCCTGCCTGCCCTAGGGAGAGCACGAACGTGGCCGCGAGCCCGCCGACGCCCATGGTCTTAAGGAAGTCAAAGTCGGTATGCATGGCGGCATATATTCCGCCTACCACAGCCCCGACGACAACCGCCGCAATGATGAGCGGAACGCCGATCGTGACACCGATCAGGGCTCCGACGGCCACGGTGACGCCGACAACAATCGCGGCCCCAAGGGCTCCCGCTACCATCCCGAGAACTCCACGTCCGACGGTATTCTCCTTCACTTTATTATATAGCTTTTTCCACCAGGGGAGATCCTCTTCTTTCTTTTCGGACTTCTGCTGGTCCGGATTGGTGGAAGGCTTCTGCTGCTGGGAAGGATCGGTCGTTTGCCCGTTATCGTCCGGTCCCGGAGGAACCGGCTGGTACCAGGGAGAGGTTACCCCGGGGCCGTACGGGAGATAAGGGCCGAGCATACCCGGTTGCCCGCTTCCCGGCAGGCCCGGGATGCTAGGATCTCCCGGCTTTCCGTTACCCGGATCCTTCGGGTCGCCCGGTTTGCTGCCGTTGGGGTCCCCGGTTTCCCCCACCCGGGGCGTTCGGATCGCCGGCTTTGCCTCCCCGGGTGCATTCGGGTCACCGCCCTTGCCACCCCCGGGTGCTTTTGGGTCGCTGGTCGGAACGCCCGGCGTACCGCCGGTCCCGGGTTTTACCGGACCGGGCACCTTGGGATCCGTGGCGCTTCCGCCATCCGGCGGGGTGACGCCAAGGGAGCTGCCCCCGGAGCCTGTAGGAGGATCCGCCGGCTTTGGCGGCCCCTGCTGGACGGAGTCTCCCGGTGTCCCTCCTCCTACGTCTACGTTCCCATCGGGCACGCCCGTTTCGACGCTTACATTGTCGCCTGAATTCCCCTGCTTGGATTCAATGGGGTTTTTATCAAGATAAATATCGATATCCTTGGCATAAGCCGTCCAACCGGAGCCGGCAAAGACAAGGAAAGCCATGATCAGCGATACAATCGATTTTTTCACGTGTCCTCCTCCCCGCTTTAAGCATAGTGTCCCCTTCATCATCTGCAGGGGACACTGTCCTGGGACTGCCTCTCAGGCAGATTATGGGATTCGCCGGGCGGTACCCGTTCGGGTAGACCGTAACCAGCGTTACTCGTCCTCCTCTTTGCTTTCCTTGCGCAACGTTACCTTGGAGGTGATGGGCAGGGACAAGCCGGAAGTGTTGAACAGCTTGTCGCTCATTAGTAAGGGAGCGTTTAGGGTTACGGATACTTGAATGTAATCCGAACCGACGTCCGAGCTGGATACGCTCGTCACCTCATAGCTTCCCAGCATGTTGCGGGCCGCCCGGTCATAGTCCCCCTCCACCATGGCGGCACGCGCTCCCTCCATGGCGGCAGCTTTGGCGGAAAGGGCGGCCGACGCCACCATGGCACACTGCCACACGATGATGATCATCAAGAGGAAGAGCGGAAGCGCCCCGATGAGCTCAATCGACTGGGAGCCCTTTTCGTTATTCCACCAAAGCTTCATGGTCCACCACTTCTCTCTTAGCCGATTTTGAGTTTTCCGATGAATTCTTCCAGCTTCTTGACCAGTGCCCCGGCAATTCCGCCGCCTTTGTCGCCGACAGCCGAGATAAGAGCCAGAATAAGAACGACGGCGACGGCCGCAATTCCGATATACTCGATGGCTTGAGCGCCTCTTTCGTTTTTGACGGGGGTTAGAGCTTTAGCAGCGGCACCATACAGACGGATTCCCAAGTTTTTCAACATAATTATTTTCCTCCTCAAAATGTTGGTCTTCTCTATTTCAATGGTTAGAAAATCGATTTCCACTCGATCCCGAATGCCCCGGGATTGTAGATAAAGTTAAGCACCAGAAGGCCCATAATACTCAAAATAACGGCGGGCATGATCAGGAACGTGGTAATCATCGTGACCTTCGGTCCGGCCTTGGCGGCCCGTTCCTTGATCTTGCCGATGCGCGATTCCCTCATGTCCTCGGCCAGAAGCTTGAAGGTGTTGGCAATCGGAACCCCGAGCCGGCTTCCTTGAATAAGCGACAGGATGAGCGTCTCCAGCTCTTTGCTCTGGTTGCGGTTCATCAGCCTCGTATACGCTTCTTCCCGGGGACGCCGATGTCGAGCTCCTGCTGAAACCGGGTAAGCTCTTCCCCGAGCGGACCTTCCATGTCATCCACAATCTGCTTCATCGCCGGGTCCAGGGGCACCCCTGCCTGCAGGGTGACGCTCATGGAGTCCATGAAGTCCGGAAGCTCGATCCCGATCTGTTCCTGGCGGCTGTTGGCAGCCGATCGGATCCAGAGGATCGGGAAGAACATGCCGGCCAGGAAGAACAGAATCTGCATCAGCCCGCCGCCCAGCCCGATATAGGAGAGCAGCGTCCCGAAGAGCAGGCCAAGGAACATGCACAAGAAGCGGAAACCGTAGAAGGAATCGACATTCAGGCCGCCGGGAGCCCCGGCGAGCGCGATTTTGCGCTCCATTTCCTTCTCATTGGAGAAGATTCGGAAACGGCGCCCGAGAGGAGCGAGCGTATTGGACCACCGGAAGATCCGCTCCTTCCACTCGTCACTTAGCTTCTTTTTCTTCTTCCGGGTTGTTTTGATCAGGCCCAAGGTTTTCTTTAAGCGGATGCGGCCGAAGTAGTACCGGCAGAGGGCCAGCATCGCCAGCGTCCACATCGCAAAAGCCCCGTAAAGCCATACGTCTATCCATTCGCTCAATGTAATCACGCCTTTATGTTGGAAACTTTACGGATGGCCAGGAAGCCGATCGTCATCAGAATGGCCACCACCACAAGAAGGATGAGACCCGGAATCGTGAACAGCGGCATAATAAACCCGTCAAATACGACATTGAACCCTATGATCAGCACAATCGGGATGACGGCCAGCGTAATGGCGATGTACCGGGATTCCGCCGTCTGGTTGCTCAGCTCCTGGTTCATTCTCGCCCGGTCCTCCAGCGTTTTGGCCAGATGATCCAGCGCCTGTCCCAGGTTGCCGCCCGCCTTACGCTGTATAATGATTGTCTTCAGAAGCAGCTGGAAGTCCTTGCTGGAGAACCGTTCGCTCATCTTCTCAAAAACCGCCTCCACCGAAGTCCCGAGATGCAGCTGCTGGGACATCGCGTTAAAAAGCGGGCCGGCCGGCGCCTTCAGCTCTCTTGCCACCGTCTCGATGGACTGCTGGATGCTCATCCCCGCCCGAAGACAGGAAGCGAGCATCCGGCTTACCTCGGGCAGCTGGCTGTTGACGAGCTGCGCGAATTTGTTTCTCCGGGACTTCAGCCATTTGCGGCTTAGAAAGACGGTCAGGTAGAAGGAGACAATCAGGTTAAACGGAAACTTCAGGCTGAGCAGAACACCGAGAAGCACCGATAGCCCCGTGAATATCCCCGCTTGGATCGCCATCCACCTAAGAGGCGAAAGGGTCAAGTTGGCTCCTTCAGCTTCTCTCCCAGCTCCGAACCGTAGTCGGAGTGGGCGAGCTTGGCTTCGTAACGGTCCAGGACACTCTTCTTCCGGCGGGCTTCCGCCGTATAGAGCGGTCTCATCCGCCGGTTCAGGGCGTTCAGGTTCCGTCGGGTCGAGATGATTTCCGCTCCTCCCATCACCGCCGAGAAAGCAAAGACAAACACCACAACCAGCATCCAGGTTTCAAACGGCACGCTCGTTCCTCCCCCTTCCGGGGCGAACCAGTCGGCCGGAAGCTCTTGACCGAACGAGCGGAAGCGGGCGGCACATGCCGGCACGTAGCCGGTCGCGGTGAAGTCGCCGATGACCCGGCCGTTCAGCTCCACTCCTTTCGGTCGAAGCGGAAGATGTCCTTCAGCTTAAGCTGCCCGTTCTCCAGGCCCGCTTCGGCGATCGAGACGATTTTTCTCGTTCCGTCCGTCAGCCGGAGCGTCTGAACGACAAGCTGGATCGCGGAGGATATGAACGGCCGAATGACATCCACCGTCATGGACGGGTTGCTCATCATGATCATCGCCTCCAGCCGGGACATGGCATCCTGGGGACTGTTGGCGTGAATGGTGGTCAGGGAGCCTTCGTGACCCGTGTTCATCGCCTGAAGCATATCCAAGGCTTCTCCGCCCCGGACCTCCCCGACAATGATCCGGTCCGGGCGCATCCGCAAGGCGTTCTTCACCAGCTGGCGGATGGAGATTTCCCCGGTGCCTTCCATGTTTACCGGTCTTGCCTCCAGGGAGACCACATTCTTGCGGTTCAGCCTGAGCTCCGCCATGTCCTCAATGGTGATGATTCTCTCCCCGACCGGAATGGCCGCCGATACGACGTTCAGCAGGGTGGTTTTCCCGCTGCCCGTCCCCCCGAGATAATGATATTCATCTTGGAGGCGGCGGCTGCCTGCAGGAACCGGGCCATCTTCTCCGACATCGTCTGAAAGCCGATCAAGTCCTTCATCGCATAAGGATCCTTCTTGAACTTACGGATCGTGATCACCGGCCCGTGAAGCGCGATGGGTGGGATCGCTGCATTGATCCGGCTTCCGTCCTCGAGACGGCCGTCGACAAGAGGAGAGCTTTCATCGATCCGGCGGCCGATAGGGGCCACGATCCGGTCGATGATATGGCGGATATGCTCATTGCTCTTGAATGAAACATCGGAGAGACTGATCGTTCCCCTTCGCTCCACATACACCTCATGCGGACCGTTGACCATTATCTCTGTAATTTCGTCGTCCCGCAGAAGAGGCTCCAGGGGACCATACCCGACGGAATCGTTCAGGATCATGCTGAGCAGCTCGGTTTTGTCCGATTGCGTGATGATGACCTTCTCTTCCTCGAGCATTTCGGTAATCAATTTCTCGATCGTCCGCCTTTTCTGGTAAAGAGGCAGCTGAATCAAATAATCGAGGTTGGTCTCTTTCAGCAGGCGTTCCTTGTAGTGGTGGAACAGAAAGTCCAGGTAATCCTGAGAAGTCGATTTCTCCGGCTGGACGCCGTCATCCAACCTGCTGCTGAGCTTTTGGAATATGGCCATTCGATGGTTCCCCCTACCTTCTGCAGCACGACGGAAGTCAGCTGGTACATGTCGCGGGCGGGTCCTTTCGGACCTTTGTCGTTTGCTTTCGTATGCAGCAGCTGCCCGAGATTGACCAGCTGCTGCAGCCCGTTCATGCCGTCTGCAATGGTTCCCCATACCGGGAATAGCGTCATCTTTTGCAGATCGTCCAGCGTCACGTCGTTCTTCTTGCTGAACCGGTTCACGACCAAAGCGACGCTCTCGTCCTTGACGAGATGATAACGCTCCAGAATGTTGTAGACCTGCTGCATGCGGACTATGGATGGACGGTCCAGCTGAAGAACGTACAGCAGCAGGTCGGTCTGGCTGATCGCGCTGATGGAGACCTCGTTCAGCTCCTTCGGAACATCCAGAACAATCAGGTCAAAATGCTGCCGGCACGCCGTCAGCAAAAGCTCGATGTCGTCGCTTCCGAAGTTTTCCGCATCCTGAGGATGGGCCGGGGACAGCAGAACGCTTAAGGGCGAATCCTCCCGGCGGTAGAGCACATTGTTGAGCTGGCTGAAGGTCAGCTCTTTCAGAACCGACTTCAGGTCGCCCAGGTTGCGGTCGTGGGGAACATCCAGCAGCTGATGAAGCCCGCCGAACTGCATGTTCAGATCAACCAGCAGCACCTTGGCCCCGCTGTTCAAGGCCAGCGTCTGGGCGAGGTTGGAGGCAAGGAAGGTAGCTCCGGAGCCGCCTTTTCCGCTGTAGACGGTTATTACCTGGCTGGAGCCTTGCTGCCCTTTCGGCTGAAGCAGCTCCTGCCTTTGGACATTCTTCTTATACTGAACGTTCGCCCTCTCCAACGCTTTCTCCAGCTGCTCCATCTCTTCCGGAAGCTGCAGGACATCCATAACCCCGGACCGGTACAATTCCCGGAGGAAATGAATTCCGCGTTTTTGCTCAAGTAAATGATCGGTGCCGTTTCGTTCACCTTGCGTACGCTTTGAATCACCTGAGAAATATTCACCGCTTCTGATGGCTCGGCTATAAGCAGAATCCGCGGCTCCTTGAGGTTGATCTGCATGTACGCTTCTCGCGGCTTGTCGATAATTTCGCCGATAGGGACATTGAGAAAGTGCAGCTGCTGCGTTATTTGCTGGGTCAGGCGGGAATCATCGCAAACGACGCTGATTCGTGGTGTGCTCAAGGTTTTTCTCTCCTTCCTTCAGCGCCTTGGAGGTTCCGCTTTTCAGAACCCTGACCTCCTTGGCGTAATTCAGAGCCCAAACGGCGCTCTTGGAATTTTCGAGGCTTAATACGACGCCGATAGCCGAAAGTTCCGTTTCATTCTTTTTTGCACGTTATTGACGGTCACATCCTTGAGCAGAACCTTGGTCACCCGCCTGTCCTGACCCTGTGCGCTGCCTGCGTTCGTTACCCCCTGCTGCTTGGCAATGGAATCAGGGGAACCGCTCTGGTCGTCGTAAGAAACGATAATGTCCACCTTGTCAAAAACGTCGATGCTGTCGTCAAACACCGCCATGGGAGCGCGGAGAATGACCTGGCGAAGGTCGCCGGAAACCACGGTGTTGTCGCGAAGAACGGAAGTCGTGATCACCTGCCCTTTCGGAATGGGGACCACGGTAATTTTGTTTTTCAATTCCTCTTTTGTCTGGATAACGGAGGGCAGCAGGTACTTCCGCGGCACTTCCTCCGTGGTAAAGGAATCCGGATCAATGGGCCGTCCTGCCACGATATCCGTTTTGGCCACCAGGACCTGCGCCAGTTCCCCCATGCTCTGTTTAGTGGATTTTATGTAGTTGGAGAACAGGATGGTGGCGGTTAAGGCCATAAGGATGGAGAGGCTGGTAAAAATTACGGCACGTCTTCTCGATTCGAACATGTTATAAGGACACCCCTGCTAGTTGAGTAATAAGAGCACAATTCCTGTACCGAGCGCCATGAAAGGCGCCAAGGCCAATTCCGTCATCTTCTTATCCTTGTTTCTGCGGACTCTCTGGACAAGGAGGATTGGCCAAGCCGCCATACCGGCGGCTAGAAACGTAAGCAGCATCGTGAGCAGCCCGTCCGGGGCTCCCAAAGCTGCTCCTATTACACTGAACAGCTTGATATCTCCGCCACCCAGCTGGCCTTTGCTAAGAGCGGCTAGGAGTAAGGAAAGACCAAAGAGCAGGGCCGCCCCAACTATACTGCCGATCAAGCCTGACCAGCGGTCAAAGACCAAATGAAGGATTCCAAAATATACAAATGAAGGTATTGTTAGCCAGTCGTAGATTTTCTTTTCCTTCAGGTCGGTGATGACGGCTACGGCCAGGACAGCAGCTAGGGAGACCCAGGTAACGAGATGCATGAAATGGTACTTCCCCCCTTTTGCTAAAAAAAGAAAATTTTGCTAAAGTCATCTTACCCGCCTTTTTACTCATTGAATCAAGATTCCGGTCCTTTTTAATAGGCCCAGGCTCTCATTTTTCATACCATTCATTTACAGGCCATCCAGGGGCAGAAGGAAAGAATGCCGGCCACCCGGTCCGTTCGTTCTAGTTCCATCTTCCTAATGCCTGGAAGTGGAGAGATTTTTCCTGTTTGGGTACGTACATTAATCGGTGAGCAGGACAACCCAAAAAAGCAGCTTCGGCCCGAGGACCAAAGCTGCCATTAAAGAATCGTTATTGAGCATACCGGTGCTGACTTGGCAGAGAGGAGGCATCCTCTCTCAAAGTGCGGGTGTCGAGCTTTTCTATTCCGTATTGAAAATACCGGATTAAGGCCGAAGCCGTCAACGGCCTGCTGAAATAATAGCCTTGGGCGGTATCGCATCCCATCCGCTTCAGCAGCTGCAGCTGCTCCGAGGTCTCCACTCCTTCCGCCACGACTTTCTTGCCGAGCGTGGTGGACATGGAGATGATTGCGGGAACTATCGAACGGTCCGCATCTTCCTTCGTTAAATCTCCCATGAAGGAGCGGTCAATTTTGATCGTGGAAATGGGAAGCTGCTTGATTACGCTAAGGGAGGAATACCCCGTTCCGAAATCATCCATGGCAATCCGGATCCCGAGCCCCGCCAGCTCCTGCAGCATCGTGAGCGTTGCCTGAAGATTGTGGACGACCATGCTCTCGGTAATCTCCAGGCATAACCTTTGCGGAGCAAGGCCCGTGCTGCTTAAGATGCTTCTAACCCTGGAGACGAAGTCCGGCTGCATAAACTGTCCCGCGGATACGTTGACCGATATCTCCACATGGCCCCCTCCGCACGCTTCCCAGCGTTTCGCTTCCCGGCACGCCTCCTCCAACACCCAATGGCCGATCGAACGGATCAGGCCGGTCTGCTCGGCCACCGGAATGAACTGGGCAGGCGAGATGAGGCCGAGCTCCGCACAGTTCCAGCGAATCAGCGCCTCCACCCCGATCAACCGTTCTCCGTCCAGCTCCACCTGGGGCTGGTAGAGAAGAGTAAATTCCCCTCGCTCCAGAGCCTTGCGAAGATAGGCTTCCAGCTCCACATGCCGTTGAAAGGCGGCATTCATTTCCATCGTGTGAAAACGGTATTGGTTGCCTCCGCTTCGCTTGGCATGGTCCATGGCGATATCCGCGTTCATCAGCAGCTGGGTGCTGGTGATTCCATCAGACGGGAACAGGCTGATTCCGACGCTCGCCGAGAGAAAAATTCCCTTCCCTTTAAGGAGAAAGGCTCGACAAACTGGTAAATGACGAGCTCCGCCGCCTTTACCACATCGTCGTATTCCTCCAGCCCGGAGAGCAGGATCCCAAACTCGTCCCCGCCCAGCCGGGCCAGCATTCCATTGGCGTCGAGACATGCCTCCAGACGCCGGGCACTCTCCATTAGAGCTTCGTCTCCCCGAGGATGGCCGACCGTGTCATTGATTCGTTTAAACCGGTCCAGATCGACAACCAGAAGGGCGACGAACCCGCTGTTTAAGCGGGATTGCTCCAACCGGGACTCCAGCTCCTTCACGAAGGAAAGGCGATTGGGCAGGCCGGTAAGGGGATCGTTATGCGCCAGATAGGCCAGCTCGTTCTCCTGGCTCTTGCGTTTGCTGATGTCCCGGATGATGGCATACGTATACTTCCCACCGTTGCCGGCCATGCTTTCCGTATCCATGAGAAGTGTCTTGGTTTCCCCTTCCCGCGTCAGGATGGTGAATTCCTGCCCGGTGCCCAGGAACCGGTTGCCCCCGGCTCCTGCCTGCGATCTGGCCGGTCCTCCTGCTTTAGAAAATCGGATAATGGCACCGGGAGCCTTCCGTTCAATCCGCGGCCGAACACCCGCCGGGCACCGGGATTGGCTTCCCAGATTCTCATATCGGCATCAAGCAGCAGAATCCCAACCGGGCTCAATTTATACAACACTTCATATTTGCTGGAGACGGACGGCAGAAATTCGCTTTTATGAATGAGAAAACGGATCGAGATGCCCCAAACCAGAACCGGCAGCAGGAAAAAGAAAGACGGAACGAATGCGCCCTCTCCCCGTAAAGCCTCCACCGTTCCAACCAGCATCGAAGCCAAGACAAAGAGAAGATCTGTCCGCAGCAGAAGGACAAGCTTTCTTCTTTCGATCTCTCTTTCGCATCTCCGGATGGCGAGAAGGGACATCGCCAGATTGCACCCGTGAAGGATGGCCAGAAGGACAAACAGCACAAGCATGCCGCCCCCCAAGATCTCGCGCTTCCACGGAGAATGAATCTCCACCTCACCGAAAAAAGCCCGAAGGAGCCGAACGATACCCCAGCCAAGTACAGCAATAAAGGGGCAAAGCCCAGCAAGGCTATCCTTTTCACACGAAAAGGAGAATAGGCCCCGGTTATTTTTTGATGCAGCATCAGTCCGGTTCCGGCCGCTAATAAGGCGGCAGGGTATTTGAGATAGCCGGACAGCGGGAGGGTATAGTCGGGAGGAAGAAGCTGCTGGAAGCAATCCGCTGTAAAAATCAAGAAAAGACATAGCATGGTAAGCGATGCCAATTGGTTTTCCTTATTCCGCGGATCCCTGCGAATAATGTCGATTGTTGTATATAGGAGAAAAAACAATGGAAACATGAGAGCAATCAAAGAAAAAAACGTCATGATGTCACCCCTGAAATAACTAGGTCTTTAGTCTCATTTACCATAATTCGACAAACTTTTAATCATTCCTGCTTACCTACCAAAAATAAAAAAAACAGCAAGCCCCGTAGGACTTACCGTTTAATTTCGGGCAGACACCCCCGTCTTTCGTCTCTCTTGCCGGATGCCTTTCGATCCTTTTTGACAAAATCTTCGGCCCGGACTCGCCTTACTCCATAACCATCTTCCCCGCTTCGCTTCTCTGCTTGCGGTGATGGAGGGCGTAATAAAGAATCAAGGAAAGGAAGACGAGCAGCCCCCCCATAAATACATCGTGTGGTAATCGGTGCGCGCGGCCAGCAGGCCAAGAAAATAAGAACCCAGTCCGTAGCCCGAATCAAAAAAGACAAAATAGGTGCCGGTGGCCAAGCCTCTTCGGTGAGGAGGTGCCGATTGAACGGCGATGGTTTGAAAGCTCGGAAGGATCGCACCGTAACCGAGTCCTATAATTCCTCCGGTCAGCAGAAAAATAGGAGCGGAATAGGCTTGACTCAACCAGATCATTCCGATTACGAACAGGACAATTCCCGGATAAACGAGAACATGCTCCCCTTTCCTGTCGAACAGCCTTCCCGTGAAAGGACGGGAGATCAGGATCATGGCCGCAAAGACGATAAAGAAATAGCTCGCGATGGTTTCCAGCCCGATCGATTTCGCATAGACGGAGATGAACGTTGAGATCGCTCCATAGGAGAAAGCCAGCACGAAGCCAGCCATGGAGATAGGCATCGCTTTAGGCTCCAGGTACCGCTTGATGCTCCAGGAATGGAACGGACTCGGTTTCTTCGGAGGCGAGGAGATGGCGGTCACCGCGCCGCAGAGCAAAGCCAATAAAGCTAAGGCCGAAACGACGATGAACAGGACCGTATAGCTGGTATGGGTGGTCAGGGTAAGCCCCAAGAAGGGCCCCACGACCATGGCAAGGCTCATAAAAAGGCTGAAGTAACCAATACCTTCCCCTTTGCGCTTCTCCGGAATGACATCCAGTACAATGGCCGAAGTGGCGGTTGCCGAGATCCCGAAGGCAATCCCGTGAACAAACCGCAAGGCCAAAAGCAGGTAGAATTGATGAATGAACAGATACAAGAAGGAACATACCATAAACATAACCAAGGAGGCGGTGACCAGAACCTTCCGGTTCTTCTCGTCCAGCCACTTTCCCGTCACTACCCGGAAGATGACCGCGGCCACGATAAACACCGTCATGACAAGGCCAATCTGATCTTTACTTCCTTGCAGTTCCTCCAGAACGAAGGTCGGCAAAGTAACGGCCAGAATATAAAAGGTCATAAAAATAAAAAAGCTGCTGAAGCTGATCGTTAGAAAGCTTCGGCTCCATAAAGTGTCCTGCTTCAAGGCTCTCTCTTCTTTCTGTATAGTCTGTACAGCCGGACTCTTTACATTCCTTCTTTCGAATCCGGCGTGTTTTCTAGGTTGTCCATCATTTGAAACAAGACGCTCTTGAAAATCTCCAAATGTTCAGGAGAAATCCCGTTCAAGAGCTTGCTTTCAAATTGTTCTTCCAACAAGGGCCTAACGAGCTCTTGGTGCTCTCTGCCTTTACCGGTAATGAGGATGCGATAAGATCTCCGGTCCTCCCCATTCGGCTTACGGCTGATAAACTGCTTCCTCTCTAGGATGTCCAGAATCCGGGTAATGGTCGGCTGGTCCTTATCCGACCGCAGAGCCAGCTCCTTCTGGGTGATATCATCCTCCTCGGCTAACCGTTTCAGTACGGTCCATTGTTCCGGGGTAAGGTCATACGGCTTGAGAGAAAGCGTAAGACTGCGAACCATAACCCGGCTCGCCATGGCGGTTAAATAGCCGAAAGGCTCCTTCTCGGTCTTCATTCTTCACCTCACCGCTTATTTTTTCTTCTCTACCTTATTATTCTCTACCTCTCCACCTCTCCGCTGCTCGTTCTTCAATCTCCCCCGTTGATTAATTGTTATAACAATTATATTCCAAACATCTACTTTAGGTCAAACCCTCCCTATAGGGATGCCCGCTGGAACTAAAAAAGATCACCGGAACGTTCCGGTGATCCTGGCTGAAAAAAGAAAAACCCCCGAAAGCAGGAGTTTGTTGGATAAGAAAATGGTCGGGACGACACGATTTGAACATGCGACCCCCTGGTCCCAAACCAGGTGCTCTACCAAGCTGAGCTACGTCCCGAAACTAATACGGTATGGCGGAGAGAGAGGGATTCGAACCCTCGAGACGCTTGTGACGCCTACACGATTTCCAATCGTGCTCCTTCGGCCAACTCGGACACCTCTCCATGGCTCCCCGAACAGGACTCGAACCTGTGACAACTCGATTAACAGTCGAGTGCTCTACCAACTGAGCTATCAGGGAAAATAAAGGGATGGTGGGCCCTAGTGGACTCGAACCACCGACCTCACCCTTATCAGGGGTGCGCTCTAACCAGCTGAGCTAAGGGCCCTTATTTTCTTAGGCAAGAAAAAATCCCACATGTGTGGGTTTCGCTTGGCCAATCCATTCTCCCAAGACGGGCTTCGCCGTGGTCAAAGTACCATCTTGCTGGAGAAGAAAAATTTCCG